>CAVYUJ010000001.1:0-437214 GCA_963771675.1 uncultured Actinomycetota bacterium
CGGGTGCAGACCGACCGCGATGGACCGGACCGGCGCCGACGGGGTGGCGGTGTCGATCACGCTGACGGTTCCCGTCGTCGATGCGCCGAGGTACCCGTTGGCCGGGACCTGGGTGCCGTAGGAACCCATGGTCGTATCGCCCGGTTGCGCCTGGCGGCCACCCTCGTTGCTCACGTAGAGCTTGCCGCCGGCGAAGACGAGCCCACGCGGAGCGATGCCGACGTTCCACGTCCGCTCGACCGCACCGCTCGTGGGATCGAGCGCAAGGACGCTGTTCTGTCCGTTGAGCGCCGCGTACAGGGTCGAACCGTCCGGCGAGTACGCGATCTGGCCCACCAGCGCGGAGTTGGGCGTTGGAGTCGCACCGTTACCCGAAGGATGGTTGCCCACCGTCGGGAGCGCGAAGCGGGTCGGCGTGCCCAGCGTTCCGTCGGGGTTGACCGGGAACCGGCTCAGGGCATCCTGCTGCCCAACCCAGAGGAACTTGCCGTCCGGCGAGTACGTCGGGGCTGCCTGACCGATCGTGCCGTCGCTCAGGTTCTGGTCGGGCGGGGTGGTCGTACCCGGCAGCTGGCTGGTCGTGCCGGCCGTCCAGATGAGCTTGTAGCTCGACAGATCGAAGATCTGGAGGTCGACGCCCTTGTCGGTACTGGTGGCGGCGAGAAAGCGTCCGTCCGGGCTGACCGTCGAGCCCATGAACTTGCCGAACTGAGTGAGCAGGCGATCGCCCAGCGGCTTGATGACCTGGTTGTCGGAGACCTGAATCCCGTTGGGGTACTCCGTGCCCACCTGGTTGTGATCAGACGCCGTGGCGGCGTAGGTCACCCCCGCGCCCGCGAGGACCATGGCCGTCGCGCCGGCCACGATGATGCGGCGGCGGCGGCCGGCCCCGCCTAGGACGCCGAGACGGGACCTCGAGACCCGGCGTCGTCGTGTGACCTGCGAACCCGTCTCGTCCCGGTTGTTCCCGCTACTGGACCGGCTGAGCATCGGCTAATCCCCTTTTGTGCGCTCGACATCGGCAGCCGGAACCTAAAGGCTGCCCCCGCGCGCCCAAGTAACCCGCTCGTGAACACGGCGTTTCGATCTTGCGCTGACCAGGAAGGTCAACGGCAGTTCAGCGTGGCTCGGGACAAGTCCGCCGCCCTGGCTCGGTCGCTACCTTGTGCCGATGTCAGGCAAGCCGGTCGCGTTCGCACTCGTCGAGCACGCCGCTCACAACGCGATGGAAGATCCCGACGAGATCGAGCGATTCCACGACCGCTGCAGCGACCTCATGCGCGAACTCCTGGTCGCGCTCTCCGCCGCGCCCGAGCAACCACGCGCGTTCCCCGAGATCGAAGACGCGCTCGCGTGGCCGCGCCGGCGGATCGCCAGCGTGCTCGGCGGTGTGTGGCACCTGCGTACTACTGAGTTCGGCGGCCGCCGGCCATATCGTTTTCTGGATGACCGCCGGTCGCAGTCCGGTCGCTGGGAGATCTGGATGGACAGCCACCAAGCGCTTGCGGTACGCGCCGCCCGCGAGGGGGGCCCGCCTCCGCGCTAGGCGCTGAGCGCCGCTGGTGTCAGCTGCTCGCGGAGTAGCCGACCAAATCGGTCCGGGCGCCAGCATCGCGATGCCCTCCGCGATCAGAGCCTTGCGGGGTCGGGTGGACCCACACTGAAAGCTCGGCCGGTTCTCGCCCCTCCACTCAGCCACTCACACGCGGCCTCGATCCCGCGCAACTGCCCGTCAAGCCACGCGACCCGGTCCCCATCGAGCCCGAGCCGAGCGATGTGCCGGCCAATTCGGGCTCAGTCAACGGCACCTCGGCGTCGACTCGCGGCGAGCTCTGCAGACACGTAGCTGTCCACCAACGACGGCGCCACCCGACGAAACCGCAGGACCGCTGGAGATACCGCGCGCCCACGTCCATCGCAACCATCATCACACGCCGGGCGCACAGCCGGCGATCCACGCACGCGGCCCTGGCTCCCCTGACGTCTCCGGTGTAGGGTCGCGGGATGACGGGACCTCGCGAGGGCGCGGTGGCGCGTTCAAGGCCGACGCTATGGCAGCGGATGGCCGTGAGGAAGCTGCGGAGGGCAGCCGGCCGCGCGGCGGGCGAGCCCCTGGCTCCCGAGGACTGGGAGGTCGCCTGGCGGCTGCACGAGCATGGGCTGGGAGGCGCGGTCGCCGGGTTGTTTCGAGCGCTCCCGAGCAGCCCGCGCTGCGGTATCTGCGGCGCGCCGTTCGCTGGGCCGGGGCGTTGGATCGTCGGACCGCTGGGCTATCGACCGTCGCGCAAGAACCCGACGGTGTGCGCGACATGCGTGGAGTTCTCGCCACCCGGCGGCATGACGCAATACATCGGGGTGCTGTTCGCCGACCTACGCGGGTTCACGGCCCAGTTCGACGGCGGTGATCCCGAAGAGGCCTCGCGGCTCCTGCGGCGTTTCTACCGGTGTGCCGAGGACGTCCTCTTTCCGGACGCCGTGATCGACAAGCTCATCGGGGACGAGGTGATGGCTCTCTACCTGCCCGAGCTCAGGCGCGGAATGGCGCAGGCCGACGTCCCCGCCCTCATGCTCGAACATGCCTGCGAGCTGCTCCGGAGCGTCGGGTATGCGCCAGGGTCGACACCCTTCGTTGAAATGGGAGTCGGGATCGATGTCGGCGAGGCGTTTGTCGGCAACATCGGCCAGCGCGCACTGTTCGACTTCACGGCGGTCGGCGATGTCGTCAACACCGCCTCGCGTCTACAGGCCCAGGCCGCGGGCGGCGAGGTCGTGCTCTCGCAGCGCGTCGCGGACGGGTTGGACGTCCCGGTCGGGACACGCGTAGAGCTTCAGATCAAAGGCAAGCGCGACCCCCAGATCGTTTACCGCCACGCCGTCTAGCCCCAGCCGACGCCGGCCTCCGGCCCGACCGGCCCCTCCCCGGACGGCGTCCCCCTGCTGACAGGTGCGCCCTCGGCGCGGGGGTGATTGACGATCGCCACTCCGAGGATGACCAGGACGACGCCGATCATCGCGGCCACCCCGGGCAGCGAGCCCCGGACGGCCTGAATGAGGACCGCCACCGCCGGGACGAGGAAAGTCCAGGCGTAGACGCGCGTCGACGGCCAGCGGCTCAGGGCGGCGTTGAAGCCGACATAGACCAACACCTGGCCACCGAGGATCAGATACGCGAGCTGCGCCAGCAGCACGGGGCGTCCCCAGCCCGTGTGACCTCCGGCGACCAGCACCAACGGGATCAACGGGATCCCGCCGGCCAGGAACTGCGCCGCGGTGATCCCAGCGATATCGAGGTCAGGCTCGCGCTCGGTCAGTACCCGCATCCCCAGACCACCGCCCGCCCAGCCCAGGGCGCCGAGCAGCGCGAGCCCCAGACCGATCGCCAACCGGGAGCCGTGCGCGATATTGCCCGGGTCGGCGAACACCACGAGCAGCACACCGCCGAACCCGACGACCAACCCCGCCGCCCGCAGACGGGTGATCCTCTCCGCCAGGGCGAAACGGGCGATGATGGCCACGAAGAATGGCGCCGAGTTGGCCAGGACCGCGGCCACCGCCGCCCCCGCCCGGTCCGTGCCGACGCTGATACCGACCTGCGTCAGCGTCGTGTTGCCGAGCCCGATGGCGAACGCCCACAGCCACAGCCGACGCGTCCGCGGCAGCCGGCTGCCCATCAACGGCAGCATCGCGGTGAGCGCTACGCCGCCCACCAGCGCGCGCAACGTCGCGATCATGATCGGCGACGTGTGGTGCAACGCCGAATCGGTGACCGGGTAGACGACGCCGGCCGCCGTCATCGACACCGCCAGGATCACCGAGACCGGCAGTCGCTTCGGCAATGCACCACGCGTGGATCGCACAGTCAACCCATACCACCAGCTGAGCCTCGCTGCCACTAGCAGTATGGGAAGGCGGCGGCGCGCGCCTCGGCCTAGACCTCGATGCGTGAGCCCATGACGACCGTGCGGTCTCGAGGAAGGCCGAAATAGTCGGCGGCGTCCGCGGTGAGGTGGGCGGTCGCCAGGAATAAGGCCTTGCGCCAGCGGCTCAGGCCGGGAGCGTCACCGCGGTAGAGGTCGATCTTGGACAGAAAGTAGGAGAGCTCGTCGCTGTCGATCGAGAACTCGAGGTCGGTCTCCTGGAGCTGGCGCATGACGGCGGGCACGTTGGGCTGGTCCATGTAGCCAAAGCGCGCAGTTGCGTGGGTGATGCCATCGTCGCGATAGCCGAGGTCGTCGATGACGATCCGGTCCGCGCGTGAGACGTGGGAGACCGTGAGCGTCTCGATGGTCAGCAGGACCACGTGCTCACTGAGTGCGTGCAGGTGGTCGACGGTGGCGCGCATCGCCAGCGGTGCGGTCAGCGTGTTGCGGTTGAGAAACACGGCGGTTCCCGCGACTCGGGTCACCGGCGGCGTGTGTTCACGGAGATTGTCGACGAAGCCACGCAGCGGGCCCTCCGCCGCCTCGCGCCGCGCCGTGACGATCGCGCGTCCGCGTTGCCAGGTGGTGAGCACCGTGAAGGCGCTCACGGCGATCACCAGCGGAAGCCATGCGCCGTGGGTGATCTTCGTCACGTTGGCGGCCAGGAACAGCAGATCGACGCAGAGCAGGCACCCAGCGCCGAGCGCGACGACCCAGAGCGGCTCGTGCCAGTCCTGGCGGACGAGGTAGAAGAACAACAGAGTGGTGATGGTGATCGTGCCGGTCACGGCCATCCCGAACGCGAAGGCAAGCGCAGCGGAGCTCTTGAACGTGACGACGAGTGTGAGCACGGAGACCATCAGCAGCCAGTTGATCCACGGGACGTAGATCTGGCCGATCGTTTCCTCGGAGGTGTGAGCGATCCGCAACCGCGGCAGGTACCCCAGCTGGACGGCCTGGTGGGCCACAGAGAACGCGCCGGTGATCACCGCCTGGGACGCGATCACGGTGGCGGCCGTCGCCAAGACGACCAAGGGCCACTGCGCCCAATGTGGGACCAACAGAAAGAACGGACTGCTGATGTTGCGCTCATTCCCGAGGATCAGCGCCCCCTGGCCCATGTAGCTCAAGAGGCAGGCGGGGAACACCAGCACCAGCCAGGCGCGGGTGATCGGCGCCCGCCCGAAATGCCCCATGTCGGCGTACAGCGCCTCGGCGCCGGTGACCGCAAGAACCACTGCGGCCAAGGCGAAGAACGCGATCGAGAAGTGATTGAAGAAGAAGTCCAGCGCGTAGGTCGGCGAGAGCGCCTTGAGGATCTCCGGGTGGGCGGCGATGCCCCTCACCCCACACGTTGCGATGGCGAGAAACCAGACCAACATCACAGGGCCGAACAGCCGGCCGACCGCCGCCGTGCCGATCCGCTGCAACAGGAACAGAGCAACGATGATCGCCACGGTGATCGGCACGACCAGTTGCCCGAGGGACGGCGCGGCGACTTTGACTCCCTCGACCGCGGACAGAACGGAGATCGCGGGCGTGATCATGCTGTCGCCGAGAAACAGCGAAGCACCGAAGATCCCCAGGCCGGCGAGCAGCCATTTGGTGCGCACACGGCCCCCGCCCGTGCGGCGCACCAGCGTGATCAGCGCCATGATGCCGCCCTCCCCGTGGTTGTCGGCGCGCATCACCAGCAACACATAGGTGATCGTGACGACGATCATCACCGACCACACGATCATCGACACGATCCCGAAGATGCTGTCAGTGCTCACCGGCACCGGGTGCGGATCACCGGGATTGAACACCGTCTGGATCGTGTAGATCGGACTCGTCCCGATGTCGCCGAAGACCACCCCCAGCGCGCCGAGAATCAACGCCGCGCCGGCGGTGCCAGAGGCCTGAGAGCTACCTGCATTCATCTCCAGCGCGTTTCCTCGATCCTCCGGCGCACCACCGTACACCGAGTGAGCACCGCTGTCGTTCTCGAACCCATCAGCCCCCGTCCCGGCCGGCCGCGCCCGGACGCGAACAGCACGCCGCGCGTTGGACTTCGACTGACCTAGAGACTCGCCGCCCACTTGCCGGGGTCGGCTTCGAAGGCGTGCAGGCAGTGCGTCGAGCAGAAGTGGTAGGTCTGGTCACCGATCTCCTTGGTCACCGACTTCTCGCGGTCGACCTTCATCCCGCAGACGGGATCGGTGGCACCGCGACGGGTGAGCCAGAACAGGGCGATGAAGATGGCAAGACCCAGGAGGTTCAGCGCCAACTTGTAGTTGAGGGTGATGGAGCTGAAGATGTCCGCGCGGGTGGGGCGCGGCCCGGTGGGGATCAACCCGAGGGCGCTGAAGATCCCATCGACGACGAGGGCGGCGATGACCATTGTCAGGAGCATCAGCCCCGTGATCCGGACGGCGAATGTCGCTCCGTAGTACTTGCGGTAGATCGAGAGGATCGGGATCACGATCAGGTCGGCGAACAGGAACGCGAGCACCCCGGCGAACGAGATCCCGCCCGACCACAGCACGGCGGCCAGCGGGACGTTGCCGACCGAGCACACGAAGCTGAGCACCGCGATGATCGGGCCGACGATCACGTTCTCGATCGTCGGCAGGGGCGCCGGAGCGTTCCGGATGAAGAGGTGCTCGAAGAAGCCGTTGCCGAACTGGGCGATGAACCCGGCGAGGAGGAAGCCGGTGGTGATCTCCTTCCACAGCATCTGCCAGTCGCCGCGGAAGTTGTGCGCCACGTCTGACCAGGCCCGGGCCGAGATGAGGCGCCGGCGCCAGGACAGCTGCTCGCCGGCCATGTGGTGCCGATGGCCGGTGTCGGCCTCCTGGGCATGCTCGCGAGCCTGCCCCTCGAGCGTCCGGCTGACGAACAGCCGCAGCAGCACTGTCATCAGCACGATCATCACGATGCCGCCGAGGTACTCCGCGACCGTGAACTGCCAGCCGATCAGCACCCACAGGACCAGCCCAAGCTCCCACACAAGATTGGTGGAGGCGAACTGGAAGGCCAGCGTGCCGGCCGCCGAAGCACCCTTCTGAAACAGCGACTTGCCGATGGCGATCGCGGCGTAGGAGCACGAGGAGGAGGCGGCTCCGAGTCCGGTGGCCCAGCCGATCGAGCGCGCATCCGAGCCGCTCATCAGTCCCTCGATTCGCTCGCGCGGCACCCACGCCTGCACGATGGCCGAGATGGCGAACCCCAGTACAAGCGCCCACCACACCTCCCAGGCCATCAGGAACGAGTCCCGCAAGCCGTGCCAGATCACATCGAGAACAGCCATGCGGCGGATCGTAGCAGGTACCCCTAGGGGGTAAGGGTAATGATAGACTGGCCGGTATGCCGAAGACCCATGCGCCCGTCCGGGGCTACACCGCCACCAAGGACCAGCTGACCGCCCGCCTGCGCCGCATCGAAGGACAGATCCGCGGCATCGAGGGCATGGTCGCCGAGGACCGTTACTGCATCGACATCCTCACCCAGATCAGCGCCGCTCAAGCCGCCTTGGACAAGGTCGCGCTCGGCCTGCTCGACGGCCACGCGCACACCTGCGTGATCGGCGCCGAGCCCGCCCAGCAGGATGAGCGTACAGCCGAGATGATGGCGGCCGTGGGGCGCCTCCTCAGGCGCGGCTGACCCCCTCGGCGCTGCGGCGTCAGCCCTCGGTGCGGACGGAGCACGACGGTGTGCGCGACCGCGCCCGCGAGCGAAGCTATGGCCCGGTCTCCCAGTCAGCCGACCGGCCGAGAGCGGCGCTCTTGAGCACCTTCAGCGGGAGCAGTGCGCAGCGCAGGCGCAGCGGCGGGACCTCGATCCCGAGCAGCGTCAGGATGAACGACCGGTCGAGCGCGAGGATCTCCGAGGTTCGCATGCCGCGGATCTCATCCGAGGCCATCGACGCGGCCGCCTGACAGATCGCGCAACCGTGGCCCTCGAAGCGCACGTCGACGACCCGATCGTCTGACCCCACCGCGAGCTTGATGGTGAGGTCGTCGCCGCACAGGGGGTTGAGCTCGTGGTACTCGAGGTCCGCCTCATCGAGCGGCGACGCCGGGGGGCTCCAGTTGTGCGGTGACCTCACGTGCTCCAGGATGCGCTCGCGGTAGAGCTCCTCGATGTGACCGGCCGATTCCACGGATCTCAGCGTAGGCCGGCGCGGCTCGCCAGCTCGTGCGCCCCCGCCCGGTTGGCGGCAGCGAGCTGCACCACGTCGGCGGTGCGCAGCTCGCCGGCCTCGACCACCGCGCGCCCGCCCACGAGCAGGAGCTCGAGCGGGGCGGGCGGGCCGAACACGAGCGCGGACACCGGGTCGGCGATGTCGGCATGTCCGAGGCCGTCGAGCCGCCACAGCGCCACATCACCGAGCTTGCCGACCTCCAACGACCCGATCGCGTCCGATCGCCCCAGGCAGCGGGCGCCGCCGATGGTCGCCATCCACAAGGCCTGTCGCGCGCTGAGAGCCTGTGGACCCAGGCGGGCTCGCGCGAAGAGCAGCGCCTGGTGCAGTTCCTCGGCCAGACCGCCGTGCTCGTTGGACGCGACGCCGTCGACGCCGAGGCCGACCGGGGCCCCGGCGGCGAGCAGCTCCGGGATCGGCGCGATGCCGGAGCCCAACCGGGCATTCGAGCTCGGACAGTGCGCGACTCCGGTGCCGGTGGCGGCGTACTTGGCGATATCACCGTCGGAGAGGTGTACGCAATGCGCCAGCCAGACGTCGTCGCCGAGCCAGCCGAGCGATTCGACGTAGTCGACGGGACGCGCGCCGAAGTGCGCGAGGCAGTACTCCTCCTCGTCTCTGGTCTCGGCGAGGTGCGTGTGGAGGCGGACGCCGAGCGTCCGCGCCAGTTGCGCGCAGTCGCGCATCAGCTCGGCCGTCACCGAGAACGGGGAGCAGGGCGCGAGCGCCACCTGCAGCAGGGAATCGAAGCTCGGATCGTGGTACGCGGCGACCGCGGACTGACACTCGGAGAGAATGCGATCGGCATCCTCGACGACCTCGTCGGGCGGAAGGCCACCGGACGAGCGTCCCAGGTTCATCGCGCCGCGGGTGGCGCAGAATCGCAGCCCGATGCGCCGCGCGGCCTCGATCTCGGCGGCGAGCAGATCGCCCCCGGAGGCGGGGAACACGTAGTGATGGTCCATGGCGGTCGTGCAACCGGACAGGGCCAGCGCGGCGAGCCCGGCGCTGGCGGCGACGTACTCCAGGTCGGCATCGAGGTGCGCCCACACGGGATAGAGCGCGGTCAGCCACTCAAACAGCGTGCCGTCGGGAGCGTAGCCACGCGTCAGCCACTGATAGAGGTGATGGTGGGTGTTGACGAAGCCCGGCGTCGCCAGGCAGCCGCGCGCGTCCACGCGCCGGGCCCCGTCGGTCGCCGGCGCCGGGCCCGCGCCGACGGCGGCGATCCGTCCCTGAGTGATCACCACATGGCCGGTGGGATGCTCGGTGCCGGCCGGGTCGACGGTCGCGATCGCACAGCCGTCGAGGACCACGGTATCGGCGCGGGGCGCTGAAGCAGCCATGGCGCTAGCTCCCGCGATAGGTCGAGAACGCGTACGGGCTCAGCAGCAGCGGGACGTGGTGATGGGCGGCGGGGTCGACGACCGTAAAGGTGACGGTCACCTCCGGGTAGAACGTGGCCACCCCCGCGGCCCCGAAGTATCCGCCGGTGTCGAAGCGGAGGCGGTGGATCCCCGCTCCCGGCTCTCCGAGCGCTCCGATCCGCCCGTCAGCGTCGGTGGAGGCCTGCTCGGTGGTGCGCCACTCCCCGTCGACCTGCTCATCCAGGCGCACCGCGACGCCCTCCGCGGGACGCCCGGTCATCGCATTGAGCACGTGCGTGGACAGGCTCATGCCGATCGCCTCCGCTCGGCATCCGGCCTCGCCTGCAAGTCGGCGGCATGAGTCATCCGGCTTGCCTCTCCTCGAGCAGCTTGGCCAAGCGCAGCCGGTTGATCTTGGCCAGCTCGCCGAGCACGACGTCGCGCTCGGTCTCCGGATCGTTGGTGAGCCGGGACCGGCAGATGGCGAGCAGCTCGGCGGCGCCGCGACCCGAGGCGCACACAAGGTAGACGTGGCCGAAGCGGTGCTCGTACGCGGCGTTGGCGGCGGCGAGATCGCCGAGCAGGGTCGCGTCGGCGGTGGCGACACCCGCCTGCTCGCCCCGTGACCAGGCGGCGCTGCGCGTGTCACCGCCGTGCGCGGGGGCGCGGTCGCCGATCCGCGGGTGGCCGGCGAGTGCCTGCTCGAGCCCGCCGGCGTCCAGCGCGAGGGTCGCGTGGTCCGAGGCCGCATACAGCGCGGCCTCGGACCGGTACGGGCGTCCCTCGAGCATGTGCCCCACCCAGGTCTCCGCGGTACAGCAGCTGCGCAGCCGGACGCGCAGCTCATCGTCGGGCGCGACGTCGAAGGCGGCCACCCCGCCGCCCGGCGCGCGATCCCGATCGCCTGCTGAGCCCGTGTCCACGGTCACGACGGGCTGCCCTCACCGAAGGTCGGGTGTACGACGGCTCCCTCGTCGACGGCGAGCTGCACCGCGCTCTCGCCCTCAGCACCCCAGTGGTTGAACACGAGGTTGAGGATGAACACCACGATCACCGTGGCGGTGATGCTGGAACCGAAGATCACCTGGAAGTTCTTCGGGAACTTGTTGTAGAAGCTCGGATCGAACGCGGGCAGCAGTCCGACCGCGAGCGACATCGCGACGATCAGGAGGTTGTGGTTGTCACGGAAGGTGACCTTGTGCAGTGTCTGGATGCCGACCGCGGTGACCATCGAGAACATGATGGTGGCAGCCCCGCCGATCACCGGTCCGGGCAGGTCGGCGACGATCTGACCCACCTTCGGGATCAGGCCCAGGATC
Organism: uncultured Actinomycetota bacterium; assembly: GCA_963771675.1. Lineage (GTDB taxonomy): Bacteria > Actinomycetota > Thermoleophilia > Solirubrobacterales > Solirubrobacteraceae > Palsa-465. The sequence continues at coordinate 10,793 of CAVYUJ010000001.1, forward strand.
AGGAGGAACGCGCCGCAGGTGGTGACCACCCAACGGCTGCGGATCCCCGTCAGGCCGACGAGGCCGACGTTCTCGGCGAACGCGGTGTCAGGGAAGGAGTTGGTGAACGACGCGAGGAATGCCGACAGCGCGTCGGTGGCCAGTCCGCGAGCCAGGTCGTTGGGCTTGACCTCCTTGTCCACCATCTCCCCCACCGCGAGCATGTCCGCCGTGGACTCGGTGAAGGTGACGAGCATCACGATGCACATGGTGATGATCGGCGCGGCGGCGAACTTCGGGCCGCCGAAGCGGAAGATGTGCGGCCCGCCGAACCAGGCGACGTCGCCGAGGTTGCCGAAGTGGGCCTGGCCGATGAGCGCCGCCACCACGGTGCCGATGATGATGCTGAGCAGCACGGCGATCTGCGAGATGAAACCGCGGAACAACCGGCTGATCAGGATGATCGACAGGGCCACCACCCCGGCGAGCACGACGTGCGACACCTGAGCGACGTTCGCGCCGTTGACCACGGTCGGGGCGATCAGGGAGATGTCCGCGCCCCCCAGCGACAGGCCGATGATGCAGATGACCGTGCCCGCGACCAACGGGGGGAAGAACCGGACGATCATCGAGAAGGGCTTGGCGAGGATCAACCCCAGCACGCCTGAGATCAGCATCGCGCCGTAGACGTAGGGAAGCCCCTTCACCCCGCCGTACTGGGTGGCGATGATGATCATCGGGTTCAGCACGGTGAAGGTCGCACCGGCGACCACGGGGAGACGGACGCCGAAGATCTTCCCGATGCCCGCCGACTGAATGATCGTCGCGATCCCCGAGATGAGCAGGTCGGCGCTGACCAGGGTCGCGATCTGACCCGAGTTCAGCCCGACCGCCGGGCCGACGATCAGCGGGACCGCGACCGCCCCCGCGTACATGATGCACAGATGCTGCAGGCCGAAGACGAGCAGCTTGTGCAGCGGTGGAACGCGGTCCACGGGATGCCGCTCGGTCGACGACGTGGCGCTACCTGGCCGTATAGGCGCGTCTTGTAAGGACATGGTTCTCCCTTCTCCTCTTCGTCCGCGGAGGTCGGTGATCCGAGACATGACTGCGGCCCCGGTGAGACTTCCATCTAGTGGAATAGTTTTTCCGCGTGACAGATACGGTATTGGGACGACCGGCCGCTGTCAAGCGGTTGGCCGATAACCGCCGTGCATCCGTTCGGAGGTACTGCGCGGTCGGGTGAGCAGCCGCGGCCCAGAGAGGGCGCGGCAGAGCGCGCACGAGGCCAACTCGCACCGCCGGGCACACGGTCTGATACCGGGCGAGCGCCGCTCAGGCGGCGTGGGTGATCTCGGCCGCGCGCACGGGCGCGGGCGCCGCGAGCTCGGCGCCGATCTTGGCCGCCGCCTGCCGGAGGATCGGCACGGCCTGGTCGATCACGTCGTCGGACATCCGCGTCAAGGGACCGGACATCGACAGCGCCATGGGGCGGGCGGCCTGCGGCACGGTGAGCGCGACGCAGCGCACCCCCAGCTCCTGCTCACCATCGTCGAGCGCGTACCCGCGCTCGCGCACCCGTTCCAGGTCGGCGAACAACAGCTTCGGCGTGGTGAGCGTCTGCTCGGTGCGTCGCGCCATGCCGGTGCGCTTCAGCAGCTCCCGCACCTCGGCCTCGGGCTTGGTGGCGAGAATCGCCTTGCCGACCGCCGTCGTGTGCGGCTTGGCCCGCCGACCGACCTCGGTGAACATCCGCATGAAGTTCTGCGAGGGCTGGACCTGTGCCACGTAGACGATCTCCTCGCCGTCGAGCACGGCGAGGTTGACCGATTCGCCGAGCGCATCGACGACGTCGGACATGTACGGGTGAGCGAGCGTCGCGAGGCGCTTGGTACTCGTATCGACCAGGCGCATGAGCCGCGGGCCGAGTGAGTAATGCCGTGACGGCTCCTGGCGCACGTACCCGAGATCGACCAGCGTGCGGACGAGGCGGTGGATGGTGGCCGGCGGCAGCTGCGCCTCGGTGGCCAGCTGCGAGAGGCCGATCTCGCCGCCGGCGTCGGCCATCGCTTCGAGGATCGCGAACGCTCTACTGAGCGACTGCACTCCACCGGTCGATCGAGGCTCCGACGAGCCATCCTCGACCGTGCGCGTGCGCTGCCGGGCCGGTGTGCGACGCTCGTCCACTTGTCCGCCAAACGATATCAAAGTTCCGTATCACGATATTTCACGCGCACGCCATCGACCCATACCTCGGCCACGTCGGAGCTGACTGCCAGCGCCATCGCCCGCGCCAGCGCGGCCTCCGCACAATCCGCGTGGCGAAGCCCCACGTCCAGGGGGCTGCCGGGCGGCGGGCGCAGCCAGAGCGCGTCGAACCGCTTGCCGACGCCGAGATCGCCGATCTGCCCGTCGAGGCCGAGCGCCGCCGCCCCGGCCGCGGTGGCCAGGTAGAGCAGATGCGTCGCGGTCAGGGCCACGCCGTCATCGCCGCGCAGCTGCTGGATGAAGTACGCCTGCAGCCCCTCTTTGAACAGCGAGTAGCCGGTCCCGGCGCCGACATCACTGCCGAGCGCCACCGGGACACGATGGGCAAGGTGGCGGTGAAGCGGGAACAGCCCGCTGCCGAGCGCGGCGTTGCTCGTGGGGCAGTGCGCGACCGCCGCGCCACCGGTGGCCAGGCACTCGAGCTCGGCGTCCGTGGGGTGGACATTGTGCGCCAGCACGGTCCGCGCCCCGATGAGGCCGTGCCGGTCGTAGCTATCGACGTAGCTGCACCCGAACAGGTCGAGCACCGTGTCGATCTCGGCCGTGTTCTCGTTGACGTGTGACGTGAACCAGCTGTCCGGAACCGCCGCGTGCAGCGCCGCGCAGGAGGCGAGCAGGTCATCACTGCACGACAGCGCGAACCGCGGGATCACCGCGTACCGGTTGTGTCCCTGTCCGTGCCAGCGGTTGGCCAGCGCCAGCCCCTCGTCGTAGGCGCGCTGCGCCGTGGTGTGCAGGTCCGGCCTGAGCATCCGGTCGCTCACCACCAGCCCGCTCGTGATCCGCAGTCCGCGCGCCGACGCGGCGGTGAACAGCGCATCCACCGCAGGCGCGAAGTGGGCGCCGAACACCAGCGCCGTGGTGGTCCCCGCGTCAGCGAGTCCGGACACGAACTCCGCGGCGACCTCGCGTGCGTAGGCGAGGTCGGCCAGGCGCGCCTCTTCCGGCAGCGCGCAGCGCTCGAGCCACTCGAGCAGCGGCATGCCCAGGCCACCGATGATGCGCGCCTGGGGAAAGTGCACGTGCGCGTCCACGAAGCCCGGCAGCAGGAGGCCGTCGGAAAGCTCGACAACCGGTTCCGAGCCGTGCCGTGCGCGAACCTCGGCGTAGGGGCCGCGGTCGGCGATCAGGCCGTCGGCGGTGACGAACAGACCGCCGTCGGCGTCGGCACGCAGCGCCCCGTCCCGGAAGGGGTCCTCGGGCGTGTCGAGAACGTGGGCGCGGTAGATCGTCACGATCGCGCGCCGTGGACATCGCGCTCGCGCCCGTGCTCATGCTCGCGCTCGGGCTCGCGCTCGTGGCCGTGCTCGCGCTCGAACGTCCTCAGCAGATCCGCGGCGACGCTGACCGCGATCGTGGCCGGCTCCTTGCCACTGATGTCCGGCAGTCCGATCGGCGTGGTGATCCGGGCGATCGTCTCCTCGTCGTGTCCCCCCTCCGCGGCGAGCCTGCGCCGGAACCGCGCCCACTTGCCCGAGGAGCCGATCAGCCCGATCGACCCGAGATCGTCGCGCCGCAGGGCGGCGTCGCACAGCGCCACGTCCTCGGCGTGATCGTGGGTCATGATCAGCACATGGATCCCGGACGGCAGTTCGCCGAACACGGACTCCGGCAGCATCGGAACCTGGTGGACATGGACCGTGGCCACCGCGTCGGCGAGCGGGGCGAGGCGAGACTCGCTCAGGATGTCCGGCCGCGTGTCGATCAGATGCAGCTCGATGTCGTGGCGGGCGAGGATGCGGGCGAGCTCCAGCCCGACATGCCCGGTGCCGAAGATCGCCACCGCGGGGACGGTCCGCAGCGGCTCCAGCAGCACGGTCACCTTGCCGCCGCAGCACTGCGCGCCGTGCTCGGATGGCGCACGCTCTGACAGCTCGGAGGTCATCAGCTCGGGGGCGGCCCCCGGGTTCGCCAGCTGCGCTCGCGCGCGCTCGATCGCCACCGCCTCGACGTTCCCGCCGCCGATCGAGCCCCAGGAGCCGGTCGCGCTCACCACCATCTTGGCGCCGGCGCGGCGTGGCGCGTGACCACGGACCGTGGCGACAGTCACCAGAACGGCGGGCTGGCGGGCCGCGCGCAGTCGGATGACCGCGTCCAGCCAGGCTGCGTCAGGCATGCACGACCGCGTGCTGCAGGCTCTCCGAGGACTTGCGCATCGGATGGGCGTTCGGGTCGAGAACCGGCGGCACCCGACCCGGGAAGCCCTCGATCACGTCGCCCCGACGGTCGCCGGCCGCCTGATCGCGCACCTGCTCGATCGCCCAGAAGACCGCCTCGGGGGTGGCCGGGCTGGCGAGGCTCACGCTCGTGCCGGCGGGCCCGAAGGCGGCGGCCGCCTGGCGCAGCGCCTCGCGGACGGAGAACGCCAGCATCAGCGGGGGCTCCCCGACCGCCTTGGATCCGTACACGGCGCCCGCCTCGGTCGCGTCGCGGAGCAGGGTGACATTGAAGGCCTCGGGCATCTCGGAGAAGCTCGGCAGCTTGTAGGTGCTGGCGGCCTGGGTCAGAAAGCGGCCGCGGCCCGGACCATCGCTGGTGTCCCAACGCAGGTCCTCGAGCGTCAGCCACCCGGCGCCCTGGACGAAGCCGCCCTCGATCTGGCCCATGTCGATCAGCGGGGAGAGGCTGTCGCCGACGTCGTGCACGATGTCGACGCGCAGCGTGCGATACGCGCCCGTGAAGCCGTCGACCTCGACCTCCGTGGCGGCTGCCCCGTAGGCGAAGTACTTGAACGGGCTGCCCTGCATCACCGTCGAGTCCCAGTGCAGGCCCTCGGTGCGGTAGAACCCGGAGGCCGACAGCTGGACGCGCTGGAAGTACGCGGTGCGCACGAGCTCGTCCCATGTGACGTGAACCTCCTCGGACGCGGACAGCGGTCGCGCGATGCCGTCGACGATCCGCACGTCGCGAGCGTTGACGCCGAGCATCCCGCCCGCGACCGACAGCAGCCGGTCGCGGATCTGCTCGCAGGCGTTCTTGACCGCGCCGCCGTTGAGGTCGGCGCCGGAGCTGGCCGCGGTGGCCGAGGTGTTGGGCACCTTGTCGGTGCGCGTGGGGGCAAGGCGCACGCGTTCCAGTGGAATCCCGAGCGTGGTGGCGGCCACCTGGAGCATCTTGGTGTGCAGCCCCTGCCCCATCTCGGTGCCGCCGTGGTTGATCAGCACCGATCCGTCCTTGTAGACGAGCACGAGGGCGCCGGCCTGGTTGAACGCGGTCAGGTTGAATGAGATCCCGAACTTCACCGGTGTCATGGCGAGGCCGCGCTTGACGTGCTCGTGGGTCGCGTTGAACCGCTCCACCTCCTCGATGCGCTCGAGCACGTCGCCGCCGGCGATCGTCTGCCCCCAGACGGCCTCCAACCGCTCCGGATGGCGCACCGGCTGCCCATAGGGGGTGCTGTGGCCCGCGCGGTAGAAGTTGCGCTGCCGCAGCTCCATCGGGTCGATCCCGAGCAGCGGCGCGCAGCGGCCGAGGATGTCCTCGATGACGATCATTCCCTGAGGGCCGCCGAAGCCGCGGAACGCGGTGTTCGAGGTCTTGTGCGTCTTGGCGATCCGCCCGTTGATGCGAGCGTGGGGGATCCAGTAGGCGTTGTCGACGTGGCACAGCGCCCGGGCCAGCACGGGCTCGGACAGGTCCAGGCTCCAGCCGCCGTCCGCGGTGAGCGTCGCCTCCAGCGCGAGCAGGTGGCCGTCGGCATCGAAGCCGACACGCCAGTCGGCGTGAAAGCCGTGGCGCTTGCCCGACATCGTCAGATCCTGGGTGCGGTTGAGCCGCAGGCGCACCGGGCGGCCGGTGAGGATGGCGCCGAGGGCGGCGATCGCAGCGAAGCCGTGGGGCTGCATCTCCTTGCCGCCGAAGGCGCCGCCCATGCGCACGCACTGCACGGTGATCTCCGAGTTGTGCCGGCCGAGGACGTGGGCGACGATCTCCTGTGTCTCCGACGGATGCTGGGTGCTCGACTGGACGAAGACCTGACCCGCCTCGTCGACATGGGCGAGAGCGGCGTGGGTCTCCAGATAGAAGTGCTCCTGCCCGGAGAACTCGAGCTCGCCGCTGAACACCCGGTCTGCCCCGGCCAGCGCGCTGTCCACGTCGCCGCGCGTCACCTGGGGCTGCGCGCCCTGAAAGCTGTGGGCGGCGATCGCCTCGGTGACGGTGATATGGGACGGCAGTGGCTCGGCCTCGACCTGCACGGCCTCGGCTCCGAGGCGGGCGGCCTCGAGGGTCTCGCCCAGCACCCAGCAGACGGCATGGCCGTAGAACATGATCTCCGTCGGGAACAGGGGCTCGTCGTGCTTGACCCCGGCATCGTTGACGCCCGGCACGTCTCCGGCGGTCAGCACCCGCACCACGCCGGGCACGGCCAGCGCCGGCTCGGTGTTCAGGGTCGTGATCCGCGCGTGCGCGTACGAGGTCTGCACGGGGTAGGCGTGCAGCACGTCCTTGGTGCGGTAGATCAGGTCGTCGGTATAGAGCGCCGCTCCCGTCACGTGCAGCACGGCGCTCTCGTGTGGGACGGCGAGCCCGACCGCCGGACTCTCGGGGCGCGCGGCAAGCTCACTCATTGATCTCTCCCGTGTGTGGGGATGATGGCGGTCATGCGGGGGCTCGCTCGAGGGCGATCTCGGGGTTGTCCGCGTGCAGCTTCAGCAGGCTCGACCGGAGCATCGCCGCGCGGTACCGCGTGCTGGCGCGGTGATCACTCATCGGGGTGCCCTCCGCGCCCAGGATCTCCGCTGCCTCGGTCACCGTGTCGCGTGACCAGGCCCTGCCGACGAGGGCCGCCTCGGTGGCGCTCGCGCGCAACGGGGTCGCGGCCACGCCGCCGAGACCGATCTGGGCGCGTTGGACGATCCCGGCGTCGTCGTGGTCGATCGCAAACGCGACGGCGACGCTGGAGATGTCGTCAAAGCGCCGCTTGGCCATCTTGTGAAACGCCGTGAGAGGGGCGAGCGGCAGCGGGATCCGGATCGCCCGGATCAGCTCGCGATCCTCGCGCACGCTCGTCCGGTAGCCGGTGAAGTAGTCGGCCAGCTCGACCTCCCGCTCGCCTTCGACGCTGGCCAGCACGAGCCGCGCCCCGAGCGCCAGCAGCACCGGCGGGGCGTCGCCGATGGGCGAGCACGTGCCGAGGTTGCCGCCGAGGGTCGCGCCATTGCGGATCAGCCGCGAGGCGAACTGCGGAAACATCTCCGACAACAGCGGCACGCGACCTCCGAGCTTACGCTCGATCTCGGTGAGCGAGAGCCCGGCGCCGATCTCGATCCAGTCGGGCTCGATCGACAGGCCTCGCAGTTCCTGGAGACGGTCGATCGCCAGCACCGCCTCGGCACGCTTGCCGCGCAGGTTGACCTCGACGCCATGGTCGGTGCACCCGGCGATCACAGTCGTCGCCGGCCGCTCGTGCAGGACCTCGACCGCGTCGGCGAGCGTGGCGGGCCGGGTGAAGGTGAGGCCGTCCTGGTGTAACCGGGTGGCCACCGGGACGGGCGCGGGCTGGGCCGACCGGGCGGCGAGCGCGTCCGATGGCGCTGGTTGCCCGAGCGCGTAGGCGGCGTCCCGGATCGGCCGGTAGCCGGTGCAGCGGCACAGGTTGCCGCTGAGCGCGTGCAGGTCAAACCCGTTGGGCCCGTGCTCGGCGTCGCTGGGGCGGGCGGGGTCGGTTTCCCGTGCACGGTCGGGCCGGTAGTACTCGCCCGCCATGCTGCAGATGAAGCCGGGCGTGCAGTAGCCGCATTGCGAGCCGCCCCGCACCGCCATCTCGTACTGAACCGGGTGCAGCGCGTCGGCCTCCCCCAGCCCCTCAGCGGTGATCACCTCCTGGCCATCGAGCGTGGCCACCGGCACCAGGCAGGCGTTGATCGCCACCCACTCGGTCGGTGCGGCCACGCCGGGCCGCGCGATCAGCACCGAGCAGGCTCCGCACTCACCCTCGGCGCAGCCCTCCTTGCACCCGGTGAGACCCTGCTCGCGCAGGAAGTCCAGCGCAGTGGTCCAGACCGGAACATCGCCCAGGGGCGTGTCTCGCCCGTTGATCTTGACCTGGCCAGCGCCCATCAGTCCGTCCTCTCGATTCACTCTCCACGGCTCGGCCGACATCGTCGGGGAGCGCGGTAATGCCTGCAAACGCCCTCTGCGAGCCCACGGCGATTGTACACCTCACCACCGATTCTGGCAAGAAATTCGGAAATCCTTTTCTGTCATGCGGAACTGAACCGCACGCGCTACTCGAACTGCCGGGTGAGCGGTGCGTGGCGATTGACGTCCTTGTAGAGCAGGTACCGGAACGGCTCCGGCCCTGCCGCGCAGCACGCCTGCGGGCAGAAGGCACGCAGCCACATGAAGTCGCCGGCCTCCACCTCCACCCAGTCCGTGTTGAGCAGGTACACCGCCTTGCCCTGCAGCACGTAGAGGCCGTGCTCCATCACGTGCGTCTCGGCGAACGGGATCGATGCCCCGGGCGCCAGGGTCACGATCGTGACGTGCATGTCATGCCGGAGATCGGCCGGGTCGACGAATCTCGTCGTCGCCCACGCGCCGTCGGTGTCGGGCATCGCCTCCGGCTCGATCTCGCGCTCGTGGGCGATCACCGGCTCCGGAGCGTCGAGGCCCGCCACGCGCTGGTAGGCCTTCCGGATCCAGTGAAAGGAGACGGGCGGGTCACCGCCGTTGTGCAGCGTCCAGGCGGCGCCCGGAGGCAGGTAGGCATAGCCGCCCGGCTCCAGGGCGTGCGCGGCACCCTCGATGGTGAGCTCGGCCGTCCCCTCGACGACGAACAGCACCGCCTCGGCGTTCGGGTCCGATTCCGGGCGATCCGAGCCGCCTCCGGGGGCGACCTGCACGATGTACTGACTGAACGTCTCGGCGAACCCCGACAGTGGCCGGGCGAGCACCCAGAGACGCGTGCCCTCCCAGAACGGCAGGTAGCTGGTCACGATGTCGCGCATCGTGCGCTTGCCCAGCAGCGCATAGGCCGCCGTGAACCGCGTGCGGTCGGTCGCCAGTTCGCTCTGCCCGGGCAGCCCGCCGCGGGGTACGTAGTAGCTCGTCACTCTCGCCGTCCTCTCTCGATCAGTCTTCCGTGGCGGGTGGCACCCGATGGATCGACTCGCTCGCCGCGCAGCCAGGTCTGGCGGACCACCCCGGCCAGCCGGCGACCGGCATAGGCGGACACCCGGTTGCGCTGCTGCAGGTGGGCCGGATCGACGACGAGCTCCGCCTCCGGGTCGAACACCACGAGGTCGGCATCGGCCCCGACCGCGATCCGGCCCTTGAAGCTCAGTCCGACGCGATCGGCGGGGGCGGTCGCCATCCAGCGCACCACATCGGCGAGGCCACCGCCCCGGGCGCGGGCCGCGGTCCACACGATCGGGAGCCCGAGCTCCAGCGATGCGATGCCTCCCCACGCCGCGGCGAAGTCGCCGGTGTCAAGGCGCTTGAGGTCCGGGGTGCACGGAGAGTGATCGGACACGATCATGTCGATCTCGCCGCCGAGCAGTGCCTCCCACAGCCGGTCACAGTTGGCGCTATCGCGGATCGGCGGCGCGCACTTGAACTGCGTGGCCCCGTCGTCGATGGCCTCGGACACGATCGCGAGGTAGTGCGGGCAGGTCTCCACCGACACGTCGACGCCGTCGGCGCGGGCGGCGCGCAGCCGGGCGAGCGCGCCGGCGCTCGACAGGTGCAGCACGTGCACCCGGCCCTGAGAGGCTCGGGCCGCGGCCAGGACGCCCTCGATCGCCCGCTCCTCGGCGGCCGCCGGGCGTGAGCGCAGGTACGTCGCGTACGAGGTTGACGACGACCCACCCGCCCCCGGCGCAGCTGCGATCAGCTCGGCGTCCTCGGCGTGCACGATCAGGAGCGCCCCGAGCCGCGCCGTCTCGGCCATCGCCTCCATCAGCCCGGCGCCGTCGAGCGGTGGGAACTCCGGCACGCCGGAGTCGACGAGAAAGCATTTGAAGCCGAAGACCCCCGCCGCGTGCAGCCCCTCGAGCTCGGCCGCGTTGCCCGGCACCGCGCCGCCCCAGAACCCGACGTCGATGTGCGCCTGCGCCCCAGCGCAGTCGCGCTTGCGCGCCAGGGCGGCGACGGTCGTCGTCGCGGGGATGCTGTTGAGCGGCATGTCGATCACGGTCGTCACGCCGCCAGCCGCCGCGGCGCGAGTGCCGGTGTCAAAGCCCTCCCACTCGGTGCGTCCCGGCTCGTTGATGTGCACGTGCGTGTCAACGAGGCCGGGCAGCAGCACCTCGCCGTCGGCCAGGCGGACGATCTCGCGCGCGGCGACCGGCTCGGCCGCGTGGGCCGGGTCGAGCTCCGTCACCGCGGCGATGCGTCCGTCGCGTACGGCGACGATGCATGGCTGCTCGACGCCGTCGACCACGGCACGCGCGGCGACGAAGGCACGGTCGAAGACAGGGTCAGTCATCGGGTAGCCAGTCTCCCAGGCGTGCGCCGATCTGTCGCAGCAGCGTGGCGCCCTCGTCGAGCGCCTGCTGCGGGGTGGCGGCCTCGTCGAGCAGCGTGTAGACGCCGTCGAAACCGGCGGCACGCAGCTGCGGTCGGTCGAGCAGGCAGCGACCCGCCACGGCGATGACCGGCACTCCGGCGGCGCGACCGGCGGCGGCGACGGCCGCCGGCGCCTTGCCCCGCAGCGTCTGCTCGTCCAAAGACCCCTCGCCCGTGACGATGAGGTCGGCGCCGGCGAGGGCGTCGGCGAATCCGAGCTGGTCGAGCATCAGCTGGGCGCCGGGACGCAGGGTGGCGCCGAGGATGGCGACGGCTGCAAACCCGACGCCGCCGGCCGCGCCCGCGCCGGGATCGTCGCGGTGATCGCGGCCGGTCGCCGCGGCGACCACGTCCGCCCAGTGAGCGAGCGCAGCGTCGAGCCGGCGCACCTGGCCGGGGTCGGCACCCTTCTGAGGGCCATAGACGGCGGCCGCGCCCTCCGGCCCGGTCAGCGGGTTGTCGACGTCACACGCGAGCTCGATGTTTGCCGTGGCCAGCCCCGGATGCAGACCCGACAGATCGAGCGTCGCGACCGTCGCGGCCCCCGCTCCGCCCGGGCCGGCCTCGGCCCCCGAGGCATCGTGAGCGCGGCCGCCGAGGGCCTGCACCAGACCGAGGCCACCGTCGGTCGACGCGCTGCCGCCGATCCCGACGAGCACCCGGGTGCAGCCGGCATCGAGCGCATGCGCGATCACCTCGCCGAGGCCGCGGCTGGTCGCGGTGAGCGGAGCAAGCGGCGCGGGCGGGCTCCCCATCTTCGCCAGCCCGGCCACCTCGGCCAGCTCGGCGACCGCGTCCTCGCCGCGTCGCACGTACGACGTCGGCGCGGGGCGCCCGGTGGCGCCGCTCGCGGCCAGCGCGACGCGCTCAAAGCCGACCGCCTCGAACGCCGCGAGCGACCCATCGCCGCCGTCGGCGACCGGCACCGCCACGACGTCGGCCGCCGGCCGCCGGCTGTGGATGCCGTCGGCGAGCGCGGCGGCGACCTCGGCTCCGGTCAGCGTCCCCTTGAACTTGTCCGGAGCGAGCAGGACCTTCGCCATCAGTCGAGGTTCGCGTACGCCGCGGTGGGCGCGTCGGCTCCCGTCATCGCCAGCTCCTCGAACTCCGTGACGTTGTCAAGCTCGGTCCCCATCGAGACGTTCGTGACCCGTTCCAGGATCGCCTCGACGACGACCGGCACGCGGAACTCCGCCATCAGCTCCTTGGCCTGCTCGAGCGCGGGCAGGATCTCGTCGGGCTCGAACACCCGCAATGCCTTGCATCCCAGCCCCTCGGCCACCTTGACGTGGTCGACCCCGTAGCCACCGATCGCAGGGGAGTTGATGTTCTCGAACGACAGCTGCACGCAGTAGTCCATGTCGAACCCGCGCTGCGACTGCCGGATCAGCCCGAGGTAGGCGTTGTTGACCAGGACATGGATGTAGGGGATGTTGAACTGCGCGCCGACGGCGAGCTCCTCGATCATGAACTGGAAGTCGTAGTCGCCCGAGAGCGCGACGACGGTGTCGTCCGGGTGAGCCGTGGCGACGCCGAGCGCCGCGGGCACGGTCCACCCGAGCGGGCCGGCCTGGCCGGCGTTGATCCAGTGGCGCGGGCGGTAGACGTGCAGCAGCTGGGCGGCCTGGATCTGGGAGAGCCCGATCGTGCTCACGTAGCGCACGTCCTCACCGAACGCCCGGTTCATCTCCTGATAGACGCGCTGTGGCTTCAGCGGCACGTTGTCGAAGCTCGTCTTGCGCAGCATCGTGCGCTTGCGCTCCACGCACTCGTCCGCCCACTCCGAGCGGTCGGGCAGTCCGCGTTCGCCGGCGGCGGCCACGAACAGCTCGAGCGCCGCCCCGGCGTCGGAGACGATCCCGTAGTCGGGCGCGAACACCCGCCCGATCTGGGTCGGCTCGATGTCGACGTGGACGAAGGTGCGGCCCGCGGTGTAGGTGGCCAGACCGCCGGTGTGCCGGTTGGCCCAGCGGTTGCCGATCCCGAGCACGAAGTCGGCGGCCAGCATCGTGGCGTTGCCGTAGCGGCGCGAGGTCTGCAGGCCGACCATTCCCGCGTTGAGCGGGTGGTCGTCGGGGATGGTGCCCCACCCCATCAGCGTCGGGACCACCGGCACCCCGGTCAGCTCGGCGAACTCCACGAGCAGGTCCGCGGCGTCGGCGTTGATGACGCCGCCGCCGGCGACGATCAACGGGCGCTGCGCCGCGTCGAGCATGTCGAGCGCCCGCTCGATCTGGGCGCGGCTGGCCCGGGGCTTGAACGCCTCGAGCGGCTGGTAGGTGGCCGGGTCGAACTCTATCTCGGCCTGCTGGACATCGATCGGCAGGTCGATGAGCACGGGCCCCGGCCTCCCGGAGCGCATCAGGTGAAAGGCCTGCTGAAAGACACCCGGGACCTGCGCGGGCTCCAGGACCGTCACCGCCATCTTCGTCAGCGGCTTGGCGATGGCCGCGATGTCAACCGCCTGGAAGTCCTCCTTGTGCAGCTTGGCCACCGGCGCCTGCCCGGTGATGCAGAGGATCGGGATCGAGTCCGCGGAGGCCGAGTACAGCCCGGTGATCATGTCGGTACCCGCCGGCCCGCTGGTGCCGATGCACACGCCGATGTTGCCCGGCGCCGCGCGGGTGTAGCCCTCGGCCATGTGCGAGGCGCCCTCGACGTGGCGGGCGAGCGTGTGGCGCAGCCCGCCGTCGAGCTGCATCGCCTTGTAGAACGGGTTGATCGCCGCACCGGGCAATCCGAACAGCTGGGTGGCGCCTTCGGCCTTCAGGATGTTCACTGCGGCCTGCGCCGCGGTCATGCGTGCCATATCGGTCATCGCTCCGTTTCAGTTTCAGTCGGGTACGTCATGTCTGGGCCGGTGGGCTCCCGGCGAGTCGCTCGACGCCGCGCAGCAGCGCCGAGTGGTCGAGGTCACCGTCGCCGCAGGCGCGCGCGGAGGCCATCAGCTGGGCCACGATCGCGCCCACCGGGAGCGCGACTCCGGCCTCGCGCGCCGCCGACGTGACGATCCCCATGTCCTTGTGGTGCAGGTCGATCCGGAAGCCGGGGGCGAACGACCGCTTCAGCATGTTGCCGCGCTTCTGCTGGAGCACCGTCGAGCCGGCCAGCCCGCCTCCGAGGACGTCCATGGCCGCTTCGGTGTCGACGCCATAGGCCTCGAGGAACACCAGCGCCTCGGCGAGGACCTGGATGTTGGTGCCGACGATCAGCTGGTTGGCCGCCTTGACCGTCTGGCCCGCCCCGTTGGGCCCGACATGGACGATGGTCTTGCCGACCGCCTCGAAGATCGGCTTGGCGGCTGCGAAGTCCTCGGCCGAGCCGCCGACCATGATCGACAGCGCTGCGTTCTTGGCCCCCGCCTCGCCGCCGGAGACGGGCGCATCGAGCAGACCGAAGCCACGCTCGCGCGCCGTCTCGGCCAGCTCGGCGGTCACGTCCGGGCGGATGCTCGAGAAGTCGATGATGAGCGTGCCGGGAGCGGCGCTCTCGAACACGCCGCCGGGGCCCGTGAGGACCTCCTGCACGTCGGGGGAGTCGGGCACCATGATCGCGACGATGTCGGCGCCCTGGACCGCGTCGGCGATCGACGTCGCCTTGTGGCCGCCCGCCTCGACGAGCGGGCCGGCGGTGTCGCGCCGCTTGTTGTAGCCGCGCACCTCGTGGCCGGCCTCCTGCAGGTGGACGGCCATCGGGCTGCCCATGATCCCCAGGCCGATGAATCCAACCGTGCTCATTTCCGTCCTTTCAGACCGCGAGCCGCGCGCCGCTCTGCGGGCAGCCAGTCAAGGCTCGTCTCGGTGTCGGTGGTCGGCTTGTACTCCAGGCCCACCCAGCCCGCGTACCCGCGGTCGGCCAGATCGCGGAGATGGCGGTCGAGGTCCAGCTCGCCGCTGCCGGGCTCGCCCCGGCCGGGATGGTCGGCGATCTGCACATGGCTGGTCACGTCGGCATGCCTCGCGATCGCTTCGTCGATGTCGTCGCCGTTGTTGGCCAGGTGAAACAGGTCGCAGAGAAAGCCGACGTTCTCGTGTCCGGCCGCCCGCACGGAGTCGACCACCGTGACGGCGTCATCGGCAGTGCGCAGCGGGTAGGGCTTGGGGCCACTCACCGGCTCGACGAGCACGGTGGCATCGATCCGGGCCGCCGCCTCGGCGGCGCGTCCGAGGTTGTCGCGGGCGAGCTCGTCCTGCTCCTGCGCGGTGGCTCCGTCGACCCGGTTGCCGTAGAGCGCGTTGAACGCGCTGACGTCGAGCTGATCGCCGATGGCGACCGCGACGTCGAGGTTGTCGCGGAACTGCGGCGACCGTTGGGGGATCGAGAGCACGCCGGCGTCGGGTCCGGCGAGGTCGCCCGCGAAGAAGTTCAGTCCGACGAGCTGCACCCCGGCGTCGCGAATCGCACGCACGAAGGCGTCGACATCTGCGTCGGCGGGCACCGGCTGCTCCGGCCACGGCCACCAGAACTCGATCGCGTCAAAGCCGGCGGCGCGGGCGGCGGCGGGACGCTCCAGCAGCGGCCGCTCGGTGAACAGCATCGAACAGTTCACCAGGTAGTCCAGTCCGGGATCGTTCATCTCGCCCCTCCCCTCACGCGAACGCCGGGACCGCGAGCCAGGCGTCGCCTGCCTCGGGGGCGTCGTCGCGTGCGACGGTCGCTTCGATCAGGCCGTACGGCCGATCGGCGGCGATGAACACCTCTCCGTCGTTGCTCAGGCCGAACGGCTCGAGGTCGACGAGGAAATGGTGCTTGTTGGGAGCGGAGAACCTGAGCTCGGCGACGTCATCGTGGGTCTCGAGCACGCGGGTGCCCATCAGGTACAGCGTCTCCTGCAGCGCCCGGCTATAGGTGGTGGCGAACGTCTCCAGGAGGGTCTGGCGGATGGAGTCGTGGCTGGCGTTCCAGTCGACCTCGGCGCTCACGTAGCGCCAGCGGGCGACGAGCGATGTCGCCATGATCCGGTCGTCGGTCTCCTGCAGGGTCGTGTACTCGTCCTTGAGGTAGCCCTTGAACTCCGAGCCGGTCGACTTCAGCAGCGTCAGGTCGGTCAGGCCCGAGACCACCGACACCGCCTCGTCGTCGCCGCGGCCGCTCACCGTGACCACCGTCGTCCGCGTGCCGTCGCCGCGGCGGACGAACGCGTGGTCATGGCCGTTGGGACCGGTCGGGATGCGATCCCATGGGTACTGCTCGACCCGGATCTGGGCGCTGTCGGCCTTGGGCGCCGCCTCGAGGAAGCGCCTGCCCAAAGCGATCGCGTAGTCCTCCGGCGAGCTGACGCCGTGCCGCTTGGCGTAGGCGAACGCGGTGTTCTTCTGGGTGTCGGTCGGCAGCACGTCGGCCTGGTCGCCGCTGACGTGCGCGTCGGCGAAGTCGCCACGCAGCGAGGTCGACACGTTGAGGTCGACGAGCTCGTGCCGAGCGGTGTCGCGATAGATACGCACGACGCGGTTCTCCGCCTTGCCGTACTGATTTGCTCCGAGCGAGATGCCCATGTTGGAGGCTCCTTCGTCGCGGTTCGATCCGTGGGATGCTTTTCCGTTTAGCGGAAACTAGACCCCGTATGTTGGAATCCTACGGCGGATGGAGCCCGGTGTCAACGGGTCGGGCGTGCCAGCTCTGCGAGACGGCCGGCATCGAGGCCGGTGGCCGACCCCACCTCGTCGACGGTCGCCGCGCCGCAGTGGAGTGCCCGCAGCGTGTAGTCGGCGAGCGCCCGGACGGTCGCCGGCTCGTCGAGGATTGCTGAATCAGTCCGATCGAAGTAGTCGCGCAGGCGTCGCTCGGCCTCGGCGAGGCCGTCGCGGTAGAACGCGAACGTCGCGGCGTACCGACTCGGCAGCTGGGCCGGGTGCAGATCCCAGCCCTGGTAGTACCCGCGCTCGAGCGATCGGCGCACGAGCTCCAGGTGCAGCGCCCAGCCGTGCCGCACTGCGCCGGCATCGCCCACCGGGAGCACGTTGGTCGAACCGTCCGAGAGCCGCACCCCGGTGCCGGCGGCGGCAGCCTGCATGACAAGCTTGGCGTGGTCGGCCACTGGATGGGCCATGCTCTGGTACGGCGCGGCGATCCCGCAGAACGCCGAGTAGTCGTAGGTCCCGTAGTGCAGGGCGGTGCACCGGCCCGCGGACGCGTGCACCATCCTGGCGACGAGCGCGGCCCCGTCCGGGCTCAGGATCGACTGAGGCGTCTCGACCTGGATCTCGAAGCGCAGCCGCCCGGTATCCGCCGCGGCCTCGGCACGCTCGCACAGGTGCACCATCGCCTCGACCTGCTCGACGCTGGTGACCTTGGGCAACGTGGTGACGAAGCACTGAAACGGGCCCCGCCCGCCCCCGGCGCCCGCGAGCGCGTCGATGAAGGCGAGGAACGTCCGGACGGCTCGGTGCCGGGTAGGCGCCTCGAGGCTCTTGATCCGGATGCCGGAGAACGGCGGCGCAACGCCCTCGGACACGCTGGCCGCGAGCGCGGCGCCGGCCGCTGCGGCGTCGCCGTCCTCCACCGGATCCGGCCGGTTGCCGTAGCCGTCTTCGAAGTCGATCCTGAGGTCCTCGATCGGTTCCGCGACGAGCTTGCGGCGCACCCGATCCACGATCTCGTCGTCGCCCACCAACTCGGCGAACAGTCCGCGGCGGGCGTCGAGCGCCGCGAGCGCCTCGGCGCCCCAGTCCGGAACGAGCGCAGCGTGATACCGATCGGCGGCGACGTAGACGGTGTGAACAGGCTGGCGGCCCGCTCGATCGCCGGGGAACTGCGCCACCAGCGCGGCGTCGGCCTCCGCCAGCCGTGTGTCGAGTTCCCTGCCGAGCTCGAGGGCGAGGTGGTCGATGTCGATGCGTGCCACGAGGCCTCACTTTTTCCGCTTGACGGGCATTCGATCCCGCATCTTAGAAAATCATGCTATCCCACCCGGAGTTTCAGCCGGACCTCGCGCTCTCGTTTGCGCTGGATCAGCCGGGCGTCGGCCGCGTTCCATGAGCTCCGCAGGGTCGGCGCGGCCTCGCCGGGGCTCGCGACCGGCGGCCCGAGCCGGCGTGTGGGGCGGAGTAGCCTGGCGTGTCCGGACCTCGTCACTGGAAGGGGGAAAGCCGTCGTGCCGATCGTCATCAATGGCCGCGAGGCGGCGCTGCCGCCCGACGCCCGTGTCTCGCTCCTGGACTTCGTGCGGGAGCATCTGGAGCTCCACGGCACCAAGAAGGGCTGCAACCAGGGCGCGTGCGGTGCCTGCACCGTCCTCGTCGACGGTGAGCGCATCCTCTCCTGCCTGGCTCTCGCCGTCCAGTACGACGGGCGCGAGGTCACCACCATCGAGGGGCTGGCCCATGACGGAGGGCTGCACCCGCTGCAGCAGGCGTTCATCGACCATGACGGGTTCCAGTGCGGCTACTGCACCCCGGGCCAGATCTGCTCGGCCGTGGGGATGGCGAGCGAGGTCGCCCGCGGCGTGCCCAGCCAGGTGACCTCCGATCTTGCCGCCACCGAGATCGCACTCGATGATGACGAGCTGCGCGAGCGGATGAGCGGCAACCTGTGCCGCTGCGGCGCCCACAACGGGATCGTCGATGCCATCACCGAGGTCTACGCGGAGTCGGCCGCGTGATCGAGCTCGCCTACGCACGCGCCTCGGACCCCGCCGACGCCATCCGCCGCGCCGAGGCTGACAACGCGAAGTACCTCGGCGGGGGCACCAATCTCGTCGACCTCATGCGCGAGACCGTCGAGACGCCCGCGGCGCTCATCGACGTGACCGGCCTCCCGGCCGAGATCGAGGAGACCGATGACGGCGGCGTGCTGATCGGGGCAGCCGCGCGCAACACGGCGGTGGCCGCGCACCCCGCGATCCGCACGCGCTACCCGATGCTCACGCGCGCCATCGTCGCCGGCGCCTCGGCGCAGATCCGCAACATGGCGACGGTCGGCGGCAACCTGCTGCAGCGAACCCGCTGCACCTACTTCTATGACACCGACGGCTCGCGCTGCAACAAGCGATCCCCCGGTCAGGGCTGCGACGCGCTCGAGGGCTTCAACCGCATGCACGCGATCCTCGGGGCGTCCCCGGCGTGCGTCGCCACCCACCCATCGGACATGTGCGTCGCCCTCGCGGCACTGGACGCCGTCGTCCACCTGCACGGCAGCTCCGGAGACCGCACCGTCGCGCTCTGCGACCTGCACCGGCTCCCCGACGATCGTCCCGATGTCGAGACGGTGCTCGAGCCCGGCGAGCTGATCACCGCCGTGGGACTGCCCGCCTCCGGCCTGGCCGCGCACTCGACCTACCGCAAGGTGCGCGACCGCTCCAGCTACGCATTCGCGCTCGTGTCGGTCGCCGCGGCGCTGGAGCTCGACGGCGACGTGATCGCCGATGCGCGTGTCGCGCTCGGCGGGGTCGCCCCCAAGCCCTGGCGCGCGTGGCGGGCCGAGGAGACGCTGCGAGGCCGGCCTGCGACCCAGGCCAGCTTCCTTGCGGCGGCCGAGGCCGAGCTTGCCGAGGCACGTCCTCTCGCCGGCAACGCGTTCAAGGTCGACCTGACCCGCCGGACGCTCGTCGCCGTCCTGCGGCAGCTGACCGAGGAGGCGCGCCGATGAGTCCCGCACAATCCCGGCCGGCCGTCCCCACCACCCCGCAGGGCTGGACGCCGAAGGCCGGCTCCGATCCGGTGCTGCGAGACAAGCATGGCCTCATCGGGGCCCAGGTCTCCCGGCTGGACGGGCCGCTGAAGGTGCGCGGCGACGCGCGCTTCTCCGCCGAGTACGTGATGGAGGGCATGGTCTACGCCGCGCTGCGATACAGCACGATCGCTCGCGGGCGCATCACGGCGCTCGACACGAGCGCGGCCGAGGCCGCGGCCGGCGTCGTGCTCGTCATGACCCACCGCAACGCCCCTCGGATGTCGCCGCCGCCGCTGTTCCTGACGGCGCCCAAGGCGGCCGGAGGCAGCTCCCTGCCCGTCATGCAGGACGACAGCATCCACTGGAACGGGGAGCCGGTCGCGGTGGTCCTGGCCGAGACACAGGAGCAGGCCGACCACGCCGCCTCGCTGATCGAGCTCGCCTATGAGTCCTCCACCCCGCGCACCTTCGAGGAGGCCCGAGCGCACCCGCGCACGCCCGACAGCCTGGTCGGTCAGCCGGTCGAGGTTCTGGTCGGCGATGCCGAGGCCGCGCTCGCCGACGCCCCCCACTCGGTCGACCTCACCTATCGCACGCCGCGCCACAATCACAACGCGATCGAGCCCCACGCGGTGACACTCGCCTGGAAGGGCGAGGAGCTCGTGGTTCACGACGCCAGCCAGGGGGTGAAGCTGCACGCGTGGACGTTGGCTCAGGTCTTCGGAATCGATGAGGATCAGGTCCACGTCACCTCGGCGTACGTCGGTGGCGGGTTCGGCGGCAAGACGCTGTGGTCACACCACGTGCTCGGAGCTGCCGCGTCCAAGCTCGCCGGGCGTCCCGTGCGCGTCACCCTCTCGCGCGAGGGTGTCTACCGCCTGGTCGGCGGGCGCACGAACACCGAGCAACGGGTTGCGATCGGCGCCGACGACGATGGTCACTTCAAGGCACTGATCCACACCGGCATCTCCGCGATGACCCCGTACAACGCGCTCGCCGAGCAGTTCACGTTCCCCGCGCGGCACATGTACGCGACCGAGACCCTGAAGACGGACCAGCAGGTCGTCGACATGGACATGCTCGCCAACTCGTTCATGCGCGCGCCCGGAGAGTCCGTCGGCACGTTCGCGCTGGAGTCGGCGATCGACGAGCTCGCGGTCGAGCTCGACCTCGACCCGGTCGAGCTACGGATCCGCAACGAGCCCGAGACCGACCCGAGCTCGGGCCTGCCGTTCTCCGCCCGACACCTCGTGGAGGCGTACCGCGCGGGCGCCGAGCGCTTCGGCTGGGCGCGGCGGGCGGCGCCGGGCACGCGCCGGGAGGGCGACTGGCTGGTCGGGATGGGCTGTGCCACCGCGACCTACCCCTACCACCGCTTCCCCGGTGGCGTCGCGCGGATCAGACTCGACAAGACCGGCCACGCGACGGTCGAGGTTCCCGCCGCCGACATGGGGATGGGGACCTCGACGACCCAGACGATCGTCACCGCCGAGCGGCTCGCCCTTCCGCTGGAGCGGGTGACGATCGCCTTCGGCGATTCGTCGTTTCCCGGCAGCATGCTCGCCGGGGGCTCCGGGCAGACGGCCTCGATCGGTGGCGCTGTCATCGCCGCCCAGCGCACCCTCGTCGAAGAGCTGCTCGCGCTCACCGGTGACGACTCGCCCCTGGCCGGGCTGACCGCCGACGACGTCGGGAGCCGCGACGAGGGGCTCTGCGAGCTCTCTGACCCGAGTCGCTGGGAGAGCTACGCGCAGATCCTGCAGCGCGCGGGCCGTGACGAGCTGAGCGTCGTCGCCTCCGCCTCTGATCCAGAGGAGACCCAGGCCTTCTCGATGCACTCCACCGGCGCGATCTTCTGCGAGGTCGGAGTCGACGTGGTCACCGGCGAGACCCGCGTCCACCGCATCCTCGGCTCCTACGACTGCGGCCGCATCATCAATCCCAAGACCGCCGCCAGTCAGTTCCGCGGCGGGATCATCATGGGGATCGGCCTCGCGCTCACCGAGGAGACCGAGTTCGACGAGCGGACCGGGCGGATCATGAACCCGAGCCTGGCGGAGTACCACGTGCCCGTGCACATGGACGTGCCCAAGATCGACCTCATGTGGACCGATATCCCCGATCCGTACGCGCCGGCGGGCGCGCGCGGGATCGGAGAGATCGGAATCACCGGCGTGGCCGCGGCGATCGCCAACGCGGTCTACAACGCGACCGGCCGACGCGTGCGCGACCTGCCGATCACCCTGGACAAGCTGCTCTGAGGAGTGCTCCCGGGCTACCGGGCGGGCCGGCGGTCGTACAGGTACCTCGCCCAGAGGTAGCCGGCGGCGCTGATCGCCAGGCACCAGACGATCGCCTTGACTCCGTCGCTGCCGACGTGGTGGTTGGCGAGCAGGCTGCGCACGGTGTCGGTGATCGGGGTGAACGGCTGATTCTCGGCGAACCAGCGCAGGCCGGCGGGCATCGAGGCCACCGGCACGAAGCTGCTGCTGAGGAACGGCAGGAGGGTGAGGAACATCGGCGTGTTGCTCGCGGTCTCGACGCTCTTCGCCAGCAGGCCGAGGGCGACCGATAGCCAGATCAGCGCGACCGCGAGCAACGTGAGGACCCCGAGGGCGGCCAGCCAGCGCAGCGGGCCGGCGGCGGAGTCATAGCCGATCACCAGGGCCACGCCGATGGTGACGGCGACGCTGACCAGCGTGAGAACGAGGCTGCTGAAGACGTGACCGGCGAGTACCGCGGGCCGCCAGATGCGCATGGTCTTGAAGCGGGCGATGATCCCCTCGGTCATGTCCTTGGCCACGGAGATGGCGGTGATCTGAGCCGCGCCCACGACGGCGAACAGCAGCATCCCAGGCGTGAGGAAGTTGATGTAGGCGCCGCGGCCGCCACCGATCTTGATGCCGTTGCCGAGCGTTCCTCCGAAGACGTACACGAACACCACCAGCAGGATGACCGGCATGAGGATCGGGAACAGCGACAGCCCGGGGTAACGCTGCAGGTGGCGCAGGTCGCGCCGCAGCATGGTGGTCGAGTCGCGCAGGGCGTAGGTACTGGTCATCGGGAGACCTCCTGTTCTTCTCTGGATTCGCGCGCGTGGGCGTCGCGGCCCGTGAGCGCGAAGAACACGTCGTCGAGGTCGGGCGTGTGAAT
Source organism: uncultured Actinomycetota bacterium (assembly GCA_963771675.1). Lineage (GTDB taxonomy): Bacteria > Actinomycetota > Thermoleophilia > Solirubrobacterales > Solirubrobacteraceae > Palsa-465. The sequence continues at coordinate 33,311 of CAVYUJ010000001.1, forward strand.
CGCGAGATCGACGACGTCGACCCCGACCTCGTCGAGGTCACGCAGGACGCGACGCAGGGTGGCGACGTTGCCGTCGGTGGGGATCTGCAAGCTGCGCGAGTCCTGGTCGGACACGGGTACTCCCAGGGCGCCGGCCGCCACCAGATGGGCCGCGGGGTCGGCGAACTGCAGGTCGATGCGCCCGCCGGGGATGAGCTGCTTGAGCTCCTGCGCGCTGCCCTGCGCCACCAGCTTGCCCCGGTCCAGGATCGCCACGCGGTCGGCGAGCTTGTCGGCCTCGTCGAGGTACTGCGTGGTCAGGAACACGGTGGTGCCGTCGTCGACCAGGCTGGCCACCATCTCCCACACCGTGCGACGGCTTCGCGGATCAAGGCCGGTGGTCGGCTCGTCGAGGAAGATGACCTGTGGCGCGCCGATCAATGTCATCGCCAGGTCGAGACGGCGACGCATCCCGCCCGAGTAGGTCATGGCCATCCGGTCAGCGGCCTCGGTCAGCTCGAGCCGCTCGAGCAGCTGGTCGATGCGTTCTCGCGCGGGTGCGCGCGAGAGATGGTGCAGATCGGCCATCAGCGCCAGGTTCTCTCGACCCGTGAGCAGCTCGTCGATGGCCGAGAACTGTCCGGTCACACCGATCGCGTCGCGGACCGCGTCGGCCTCGCGCCGGACGTCGTGTCCGGCGACGTGGATCGTGCCGTGGTCCGCCTCGAGCAGGGTGGCGAGGATCCGCACCATCGTCGTCTTGCCCGCCCCGTTGGGTCCGAGGAGCGCGAAGACGCTGCCTCGCTCGACGCTCAGCTCGAGTCCATCCAGGACGACGTTGTCGCCGAAGGACTTGCGGACATCGACGGCGGTGATGGCGGGTGAGGAGGGGTCTGTCATAGCTGTCATTCCGATCAGAACGGGTGATTGAGGTTGAGGCGGGGTGATGAAGTTCAGGAGGGCAACTCGCCCGAGGCGCGGAGCGCATCACGATGCGCCTCCCACTGCACTCGAAGCGCTTGGGTGGCCTCGACCAGGAAATCCGCGAACGCCGCCAGCTCGAGCAACTCGACCCGGCGGTCGACCGGCGTATCGCTCAGTACCTCGAGGCCCTCGCGGGCCAGATCACCCAGCTCCTGGTACTCGGTGATGTCAAACCCCCGCGCTTCGGCGGAGGAGAAGTCGATGCGGACGCGGTCCATCCGCTCCCCCGCCGCTCGCGAGCGGCGGATGCAATGCAGGCGCTCCAGCACCTCCAGCGCGCCGGTGATGGCGCTGCGGCTGGCCAGCAGCGCTTCGCTCAGCTCTCCGATCGTCTGGTCTCGGGGCTCGCAGACCAGCAGGTAGCCGAGCACCCGCCCCGCCATCGGCGGAAACGCGTAGCGACGGGCGTAGAAGCGCCCCATGTGGTCGGCGAAGGTGATTTCCTCATCGCGTGGCATGCGCCAGTTATAGCACACATCACGCAGATAACACAAATTTGTGTTATCTCAGTCCTTGGCGCACGCGCACGGACTCGGCGGCCCCGGCGTCACCGGCGCGCACCGGCGCGCACCGGCGCGCACCGGCGCGCACCGCCGGTGATAACCCGCGCCGCAACCGTCGGCGCCACGCGCGGTGGGTCAGCGTTGGTAGTACTCGCCGTTGATCTGGATGTACTTCTGCCACTCGTCGGGCAGCTGATCCTCGGCGAAGCATGCGTCGACCGGGCAGGCCTCGACGCAGGCATCGCAGTCGATGCACTCCTCCGGGTCGATGTAGAGCTGCGGGGCCTCGTCGAACCCCTCTTCGTCCTGGGTGGGATGGATGCAGTCCACCGGGCAGACCTCGACACACGACAGGTCCTTGGTACCGATGCACGGCTCGGCTATCACGTACGTCATCCACTCATCCTCTGGGCGAGCTCATCCGGGCACCGGAGACTGTTGCACTTCAACCGGACTTGAAGTCAAGCGCCGGCGATCGCGCGCTTCCCGGATCGCCTCGAGGCGTTGGCGGCGTTGGGCTCGCGGAGCGGCAGCACTCGCTCGTCGAACATCCGACACACGTCGATGGACTCGCAGTTGCACCTGCTGCAGATCTTCAGCACACGCCGGACCGAGGTCGCCCGCGCGATCAGGTCGTCGAGCTCGGGCAGCTTCAGCAGCGCCAGCTCGCGCAGCCGCTCGTGCGCCAGCTCGTCCCGGGAGCCGAGCAGGTCGCGGATCTCCTCGAGCCTGAACCCGACCCGCTGTGCCGCATCGATGATCGCGAGCCGGCGAAACACGTCCTCCCCGTACCGGCGTTTCCCGGCGGCGCGCTCTGGCTCCGGCAGGAGCCCACGGGCCTCGTAGTAGCGGATCCGCGACGTACTCATCCTCGCCCGCTCGGCCACCTCGCCTATCGCCATCTGCCGCGGCATGTCGCTCGCTCTCCGAGGCGCGTGTGACTTCAACCTGACTTCAAGGGCAAGCTTACCCGCCTGCGGCGAGAATCCCGAGCTGCCTCAGCCGCGACAGATTGTCCTCGACTCCCAGCGCGGACACCAGTTTCCCGTGCTCGATCGCGAAGATGTACACCTCGTCGACGCTCTCGAACCTGCGGCCGGTCGGCGCGACCCCGAGCCACTGCCCTCGGTGCGTGCCGGAGCACCTGCAGTGCGCCACGACCCTCTCACCCTCGGCGATGAGCTCGACGATCTCCATCGTGAAGTCCGGGAATGCGCCTCGGAACGGCGCGACCCACCTCTTGGCGACCTCGGCGAACGGACCGGCCGCGATCTCATCGAGAACCTCGGGGTTGCGGTCACCCACCGCCTCCGTGACCAGCCGGACCACCAGCTGCTTGTTCTCCTCAACGCCCACCCGGATCCTCCACGCTCGATGCCACCGGTCACTGGCAGCCGCAGCTGCCGCCGGCCGTCGCCTCAGGTGAGCAGCAGCCGGCCTTGTCGGTCGGCTCACAGCAGGCGCTCTGCTCCGCGGTCGAGCAGCACGCGGCGGCGGGCTTGGTGGCGCGGATCACAGCTGAGCCGGCGGCCGGGTGGACCCGGTGGGTCTCGGTGATGCTGATGTCGGTCAGCCCCGCGGCCTCGAGGGCCTCGGTGAACTCGTCGCGCGTGAGCGCCCCGGCGATGCAACCGGTGTAGGCCCGCATGTCGGCGCGGGTGCCGTCGTCCATGTCGTCGTCGGCGATGACGTCTGAGACGGCGAACCGGCCTCCGGGCTTGAGCACCCGAGCGGCCTCGCGCAGGACCTGCGGCTTGTCCCCGGAGAGGTTGATGACGCAGTTGGAGATGACCACGTCCACGCTGTCGCGCGGCAGCGGGATCTGTTCGATGTGGCCGCGCAGCCAGTGCACGTTCGTGACCCGGGCCTCGGCCTGATTGCGCCGCGCAAGGTCGAGCATCTCATCGGTCATGTCCAGGCCGTAGGCCAGGCCCGAGGGGCCGACCCGACGCGCTGACAGCAGGACATCGAGTCCCCCGCCGGAGCCGAGATCGAGCACGGTCTCACCCTCGTGCAGCTCGGCGATCGCGATCGGGTTCCCGCACCCCAGGCTCACGCCGGGCGCCGCGACCGCGGCCGCGGCGTACTTGGCGCGGATGACCTCGCGCAACTCGCTCTGGTCGGTGGGGATGCTCATCAGTCTGCTCCTCTGTGGTGGATCACGCGGCGCTCAGCTCAGCCACGCCGACAGCTCCCCCAGTGCGTCGGGGATGACGTAGTAGTAGGCCCACAACCCTTGACGCTCTGAGCCCACCAAACCGGCCTGGCGCAGCACCTTGAGGTGATGGGAGACCGTGGGCTGGGAGACGTCGAACAGCGGCACCAGCTCACAGACGCACACCCGGCCGGCGTGCTTGCGCAGCACGTCGATCAGCTGCAGCCGGACCGGGTCGCCCAGCGCCTTGGCGACGTCGGCCATGCGAGTCGCCTGAGTGCGGTCGACGTCTGGGTAGACAACCGGCGCACAGCACGGCTGGCCCACCGCGCGCTTGGTCTTGGGGGTCAGCTCCAGATCGACAGCCATCGATATACAGATATCGATTCAACTCACATCTGTCAATGCAATAATCATCGACGATGAGCACGGTGATCTTCGTCTGCCGCCAGAACGCCGGGCGCTCACAGATGAGCCAGGCGCTGTTCGAGCGCGCCGACGGCGGCCGGCACCGGGCGCTGTCCGCGGGCACCACGCCGGCCGCCCACGTGCATCCCGAGGTCATCGAGGTCATGCGCGAGCTCGGCATCGACCTCGCCGGGCGCACCCCGCAGCTGCTGACCCCACAGCTCGCTGCTCAGGCCGACGTCGTGGTCACCATGGGCTGCGGCGACCAGTGCCCCTTCATCCCCGGCAAGCGCTACATCGACTGGGACCTCGCCGACCCCGCCGGACAGCCGCTGGACCAGGTGCGAGAGATCCGCGACGACATCGACCGACGCGTGCGCGCCCTCGCCGCCGAGCTCGTCGAACCCCGCGTCGGCGAGTAGCGATGGGCTAGCAGCAGTCGCAGGTGTCCCCGCGCCAGGCGGAGCGCGCCTCCCGAAGGGCGACAGCGCCGATCGCGAGCGCGGCAGCGGGATCGGCCCACCACCAGCCGGCAAGGGCGTTGGCGAGCAGGCCGACGAGCAGCGCTGCCGAGAGGTACGCGCAGACGAGGTTCTGCCGGCCCTCGCTGGCTGTGGCATGAGAGCCGAGAGCCTGCCCCACGCGACGCTTGGCGTTGGCCAGCGGCGGCATCGCGACGACCGTGATGGTCGCCAGCACGATCCCGGGCCAGCTGGTGGCGGGGTGATGTGAGCCAATGAGATCTCTGACCGCTTGCGCGCCGATGTAGACCGCGAGCAGCACGAAGCTGGCCGCGACCAGCTGCTGGGCGCGACGCTCGGCCTCAGGAGAGTCGGCGCGAGGTGCGCTCATCAACCAGATCACCACAACGCCGGCGCCGGCTTCGATCAGGCTGTCGGCACCGAAGCCGGTCAGCGCGATGGAACCCGCGACAGCGCCGGCGGCGATCGCCACTGCCGCTTCCAGCACATGCCAGCCCAGGCTGAACTGGCTCAGACGTCGGGCCCTGCGCACGAGGCGCGCACGCTCCCCGGCGCTGAGGGCGTCAGGGAATGCGATCGGGAGGGTCGGCAACGGAGTTCCGGTGCTCATCGAGGCAACGCTAGCGAGCCGCGGCCGCGTCACGCGGCGCAGAGCGGTGACCGCTCGAATCGCTAGCGTTTCCTCGGTGGCCGACGCGACGCCGAGCATCTACGACTGGGCCGGGGGCCGCGACGCGCTGGCCCGGTGGCTGAACCGGTTCTATGACCTGATCGAGGCCGAGGCCCCCGACATCGCCGCGCTCTTCGGCGGGAAGGTCAGCGAAGAGCACCGCGTCCATGTCACCGACTGGTGGGCTGAGGTCATGGGCGGGCCGCCGGCGTACACGGAGAACCGCGGCGGCTACGAGCACATGCTCGCTCGCCATCACGACCTCGCGATCACTCCCGAGCAGCGGCTGGCCTTCGTGACGCTGCTCAGCCGAGCCGCCGACGATGCGCGCCTGCCGGCCGACCCGGAGTTCCGCGCCGCGATCATGGGTTATGCGGAGTGGGGCTCGCGCCTGGCTCTTCACAACTCCCAACCCGGAGCACGCACCGTCGCGCACGCGCCGGTACCGCACTGGGGGTGGGGAGTCGCCCCGCCGTATCAGCCCGGCGACTGACCGCCGAGCGTGTGAGAAGGTGGGCCGGAGCGGTTCGCTCGCCATTCTCACCGGCGAGGGCGCAGCCGTCGCAGGGACCTGGGCCTCAGTCGATCTCCACGTCGAAGTCCCACGCCACCCACGGGCGGCCTCCCTCGGGGGCCCACCGCAGCCGGCCGCCCCCGGTGGGCAGCACGGCGCTCACCGTGAGCGTGACGATCCGGTTGGGAGGCAGCAGGGCGGGCATGGGGCCGCCTCCGCGCAGCGTGACGCGGGGACGGTGCAGGTGACCGAGCTCGTCCAGGATCGTGAATGCCGCCGAGCGCAGAGGCACCGCGCCCCGCCCGGCGGCGAAGGTCACGGCGAAGCGGCACGGTGAGGTGGCGGGCACGGGAAAGCGCCCGTCCTCCGGCACCGCGGGGCCGACCGTCGTCACTGTGGCCCGTCCGGTACGGAGCCCGACCGTGACCGTGTCGCCTTGGATCGCGAGGACCGTGTGCCCGGCGCTCGCGTGCTGGATCCGGCCGACCGGCACCTTGGCCTTGGGCAGCCAGCTCGGAAGCCCGCCGTAGGTGGACGCCGACGACGGCGGATGCGCGGCCGTGGCCGCGGGCCGGGCACGGGTCGCGGGCCGGGCAGTGGCCGCGGGTCGCGTCGCCGCCGGACCGTGCCCCGCCCGGCTCGCGGTCCGCTCGGGCGTGCGTGGCGGGGTGCCGCCACCGCGCGCGGCCACCAGCACCATGGCGAGCGCGACGGCCAGGACGACGCCGGCGGCAGCGCCGATCAGGCGGCGTCGGTGCCCCGGGGTCGTCCGCCGCGCGCCCGATGCGCCGCCGGCGGCAGACCCCGGCAGGCCGGTGACCTCACTCACCTCCTGTGCTACCCCACCGTGCGCCGGCTGTGACCCCAGGGTCCGTCCGGGTTCGTGAACACGTCGTTGCCGAACGGGGCGAGCCCGGGCTGTGCCGCGTAGCCGATGTGGCCCTGGCCGTCCAGACCCGGCGACGCCCGGCGGACGTCGAACAGGTCCTCCATCGTGCGCAGCCAGCTGTAGTGGTTGTAGAAGCGGGTGCTGACGCTGCCGGGCTCGATGTAGGGGCTGATCAGCACGCTCCCTGTATCCCCGCCGCCGTTGGTGGCATCGGTGGCGTTGTAGAGCGGGTCGGTCGCGGGAATCCGCGGACCGAGGGTGACGCCGCTCACCGCGCCGGTGGTCGTCAGCGGGCTGCCGTCGCCGTTGATCAGGGCGAAGGACCCGGTATCGACGAATCCCCCGCTCTGGTTGGGAGCGGTCGCCGCCACCGGGGTGTCGGTCACCTGGCCCACCTGCGCGCCGGCCGGAATGCCGGTGCCGCTCACGCTGCGGCCGATGTCGGTGATCACCGCCGCGTTGTCATTGATCGTGGAGCTGCCCGCTGGTGCGGTGGCCCCCGCGTCGGTGCGCGCCCCCGGGACGTTGTCACCGCCGCCGAGCAGGCAGGTCCCCGCGGGCTGGACGGGGACGGTCTGGGCCACGCAGTTGCTGGGACGGTCGACGAAGGCGTTGTACCCCGGGCCCGGGTACAGCTCGTTGCCGTTGCTGTCCTTGGCCAGCGGGGTGTTGGGGCCGGTGGGCTCATAGTGGCGCGGCTGCCCGAACAGGGTCTCCCCCGCGGTGTCGTCCTGCACCGAGGTCTGGAACGTGGGAGCGACCCTCGTCGAGTTGGCGAAGCTGTTGCCCGTGTAGGTGAAGGGCGGGAATGCCTCGTCGAAGGTGATGTCGATCAGGCCGCCCTGCTTGAACGCCGGCGAGGCCTCGATCTCGGGGACCACGTGCTCGAGGAACAGGTCGGCGGCGTACAACCCGCCGGTGAAGTTGACCGGGGCCCGCGGTGTCGTCGGATTTGAGAACCCGCCCGACAGATTGTTGCCGTGGCACACCGCGTCGTGGGCGTCACTGCAGTTGTTGGGCGTGATCCAGCTGAACGCAGGCGTCGTGGACGCGTGCTGGAGATCGTGGTAGAGGCCGTCGCCGGCATCGAACACGTTGGCGATGTGCTGCGCGTTGCAATCGCCCGACTTCAGGATCGAGTCGAACCACACGAAGGGGAAGTGCTTGGGCACGTACTGGTCGGTCGCGTTGGCGCTGCCCGGATTGGGCTCGGTGGTGCTGCCCGTGGGGCCCGGCTGCGCGAACGGGGCGCCGCAGAACTGAGTGCCCGCGTCATGCGTCGGTCCGCCGGTGTCGGGGTTGCCCAGGTCCTGCGCGTAGCCCTTCCAGCTGACGCCGGCCTTGTCCAGCTGGTTGAACAGGGTGGGGACGCTGGCGGGGTAGACGCAGCCGTTCTGGCCCGGGGCCGCATTGGGTCCCGCCGCTGAGACCATCTGCCCGTAGTTGGGGTTGGTCTGCAGGGAGCCCGACTTGTCCACGCTTCCGGAGAAGCTGTCGTAGTCGGGGCAGTCGTCCTGGGTGTCGGGCTGGGTGGCCTGCCCGCTCACCGCCGACAGGTAGTTGTCAAGGCTGAAGTGCCCGGTCCCGTAGTACTGCTTGAGCAGGACGCCCTGCCGGGGCAGCGTCTGCCACAGGTAGGTGTTGTTGTTGAGCCCGGTGAAACTCGCGTCATAGGACTTGTTCTCGAGGATGATCAGCCAGACGTGCTTGATCTTGCGCGCGCCGACGCCCAGTCCGTCGCCGGTGACCCTCCAACCGCGGTGGCCTGGCCGCGCCTGATGCCCGCCGGTGTGCCGGTGTGCCGACGCGTCGGCGGACACGACCGGAAGGGCGACCGCTACGACCGCCAGAGCAATGAGGCCACGCAAACGTCGGTTCATGCCGGACTCCTCCAATCAGGCAGCGCGGCGGGCGCTGGACCTCGCGGCGGTCGGCGCGCCCGTGTGAAGATCTTGTGAACCTACACCTCCGAGGCGCCGCAGCGCAACCCGCCGGGACCGCCGCGACGGTGAAGCCGCTAACGACTCCCCGGCGGGGCGGCGCCGCGCGTCGCGTGATGCTTCGGCTTGCGGCGGGGAGGCTTGTGGTGCTTGGGCTTGTGGCGCTTGGGCTTCTGGTGCCGGGGCGCGCCCATCTTCTCGGCGCCGGCCATGATCGCCTCGCGGATGCGGAAGTAGGTCCCGCAGCGGCAGATGTTGCGGATCTGGTCGAGATCGGCGTCGGTGATCTGGCGTCCCTCCGCGTGCACCTGCTCCACGAGCGCGACCGCGGTCATGATCTGACCCGGCTGACAGTAGCCGCACTGAGAGACGTCGTACTCGATCCACGCCTCCTGCATCGGGTGCAGCGGCTTGTCGACGGTGGCCGCCAGCCCCTCGATCGTGACGATGTGGTCATTGCGCTTGATCTGGCCGACCGGAACGGAGCAGGGGTTGAACGACTTGCCGTTGATGAAGCTCGTGCACGCCCGGCACACGTCGAGCCCGCAGCCGTACTTCGGGCCGTGGACGCCAAGCAGGTCACGCAGCACCCAGAGCAGGCGCACGTCGCCGGCGCAGTCGACGTGCACGCGCTTGCCGTTGACGAGGAAGGTGTGTGTGGGCATCTCGGGTTCCTCAGTCGACTTTGGTGGGTTGGCCGGCGAGCTTGAGCCCGTTGGTCGGAGACTGCGGCAGCGGCGGGACGAACGGGTACGGGGTGAAGCCGAGCGGTTGGAAGTGGTTGATCGGGAAGCTGGTCGGAATGGCGCCGGTCGCCCGCGCATAGGCGCTGGCCACGGCGGCCATCGTGGGCGCCACGGCGAGCTCGCCCGCACCCCCTGGCGGGTTCGAGTTCGACGGCATCACGATCACCTCGACGTCTGACGGAGCGTTCCACTGCCGCGTGTAGTACGCGTTGTCCCAGCTGCCCTCCAGGAAATGGCCGTCCTGCAGATGCAGGCTGTAGGTGAGCACCTGAGCGATCGCGTCCATCGCGCCGCCCATCATCTGCGCCTGGAGCCCCAGTGGGTTGATGGGCAGGCCCACGTCGACGGCGATCACCACCCTGGTCACCCGCGGGCCCGTGACCCCGTCGGGCACCTTGCGCGCGACGGTCGCCGGACGGCAGTCGATCTCCACCACGGCCGCCGCGCGCGACTTGTACTCGTTGTGGATCCCAATGCCCTGGGCGGTCCCGGCGGGCATCGCGCGCCCCCATTCGCCGGCCTGCGCGGCCTGGTTGAGCGTCGCCAGCATGCGCTGGTCCCGGATGAACGAGCGGCGGAAGGCCACCGGGTCCTCACCCATCGCCTCCGCCAGCTGATCGGTGATCAGCTCGGTGGCGACGCAGACCTCAGGGCTGTAGATGTTGCGCACGCTGCTCGTGTTGAACGTGTTGTACTCATAGACCTCATTGAGCAGCTGGGTCACCGCGCCGAAGTTGTAGGGGACGTTCGCGGTCAGCTCGAAGATCGACGTCGAGTAGCCGACGAAGTTCCCGCCGGGCAGCGTTCCGGCCATCGCGCTGAGCAGTTCGCCGAGTCCCTGGGTGAAGTCGGTGGCGACGCTGGTGTGACGTTGGTCGAAGCTGAGAACGTTGGCGCCGGAATACGTCGCCCGGACGCGCGAGGTGCACATCGGGTGCACACGTCCCTGACGGAAGCTGTCGGTGCGCGCCCACATCAGCTTCACCGGCTTGCCGAGAGCCTGGGAGATCGCCGCCGCCTCGAAGGCGGCGTCGCAGAAGAGATGGCGCCCGAATGACCCGCCGCCCTGGGTCACGTGCACGGTGACGTTCTCGACAGCGAGACCGAGCGTCTGCGCGATCTGCTCCTGGGCCCAGATCGGCGACTTCAAGCTGGACCAGATCTCGGCGTGCCCGTTCCTGACGTCGGCCACGGCGCAGTTGGTCTCCAGCGGGTCGCCGGGACGGAAGTAGAACGTGAACGTCTGATCGATCGCTTTGGCCAGCGGATCCAGCGCCGGGGTCAGCGGCAGCTCCGCACTCTTGAGGTCGGCGAGGACGCTGGCGTCTGACTTGCCGTCCGCGCTGCCCGGCCCCCATTGCACGTGCAGGGCGTCGATCGCATCGATGCATTGCCCGAACGTCTCACCGCGAACCGCCACGCCGCCGGCCACGAACTGGGTGTGGGGGATGATCGCCACGTCGGTGATCCCCGGCATCTTCTCCACCTGAGCGCGGTTGGAGACCGCGAGCGCCGTGCCGTTGATCGTCGGTGGCCGGCAGACCATCGTGGGCAGGGCGCCCGGGACCTCGAGGTCCATCGCGAACACCTTGGTGCCGGTCACGATCTCATGGGCGTCGATGCGCCGCTGGGGAGTCCCGACGAGCGCTTGGGCGGACCTGGGCTTCAACCGGGGCGCGACCGCGCGCGTCTCGGCGACGGCGGCATCCTTGGCCAGCTCGCCGAAGTGCAGGGTGCGCCCGTCGGCGGCGATCACCCGGCCGTCCCGGACGGTGAGGCTCGATCGGGTCACCCCCAGTGACCGCGCTGCCGCGTGCGTCAGCTGACCTCGCGCCGCCGCCGCGGCGATCCGCACCGGGGTGTACAGAGCATGCATCGAGTTCGACCCGCCGGTGAACTGGTTGAACACCAGCGCCGGCTCGGCGTCGGCCAGCGTGATCCGGACGCGATCGAGCGCCAGGTCCAGCTCGTCGGCGATCGTCATCGCCACCGCGGTCGTGATCCCCTGTCCCACCTCGGCCCGGGGCAGCGCGAACGAAGCCGTCCCGTCCGCGTTGACGGTCACCGTGATCAGCCCGAACGTGGGCGCCGCCGCATCGGTCAGCAGATCGGACAGGTCATACGCGTCGATCGCCTGAACGGTGGGCAGGGCCGCGGATGCCCGTGATACGGGGATCTGTGCCGCCGCGATCAACGTCGGTCCGGCCAGGAGATAGCCGATGAACCGCCGTCTCGAGACCCTTCCAGACGTCCATTCGCGCGCGGTCGGATCCATGAGCCTTCTCCCTTGCCAAGGGCCGGGGCTCCGCTCCCCGGCCGTCTACCCACGGTCTACCCGAAACTTAGAGCATTGACAACGACAAGGGCGCCAGTGGTGCGGGAGGGGCGCTGATATGGGGCGGCGTTTGTCAAGGGGGTAGGGGTGGTTGTCGCTGTCGCGGTGGGGGTCGGCTGTAGTTGTGGGGTGCGGGTGGCGGTCGAAGCGCGAGGGCACGTCAGGCTGATATGCGAGGGCTGGCTACCTCAAGACGGGCTGTGCGTCGTGCCTGGGCCGCGGTCTAGTTTCGAGCGCGCCGAACCCGGGTCGGGCTGGTGCTCATAGCGCCATCGCGGATCCCGGTGGGCACGCGTCGGCCGCCACCCCCACCCCGCAACGGGATGGGGTGGCTGGGGTTAGTCGGGTTGGTGGGCGATCTCCCAGACAAAGCACGCCAGCTCGCGCGCGACGGCGACCGCGACGGTGGTGCGTTTTTTGGCGCGGCGCGCGTCGAGGTGTGACCAGCGACGGTGCAGGCGCAGCTGCGCGCGCCAGGCGGTCTCGATCGCGGCCGGGGTCTGGCCGTGTTGGCGGCGTCTGACGGTCAACGACACCGCGGGCCGGCGCCGGTAATGCCAGGCGGCCTCGATGAGCAACCGGCGAGCGTGGCTGCTGCCGGCCTTGGTGATCGCACCTTGGCGGCGGCGCTCGCCCGAGGAGCGTTCGGAGGGGACCAGCCCGAGGAAGCTCGCGAGCTGCTTGGGGTGTGAGAACGCGTGAAAGTCGCCGATCTCGGCGACCAGCCCAACGGCGGTCAGGGTGTCAATCCCGCGCAGACACCGCAGGCGACCGATCAACGGTGCCCACGCGCCGATCCGGGCCTGCTCGTCCATGAGGCCCTCCAAGCGCTGGCGGCGAGCCAGCAGCACCTCATGAGCGGCGAGATGCTCTCCGAAGACCACCGCGAGCAGCGGGTCATCAAAGCTCACCGTGGCCAGCCACCGCAGATGACGCTCAGACCATGTCTCGCCGGGGCCGCTCCAGACCAATCCGCGGCGCAGCAACAGCTTGCTGATCCGATGCCGACAGGCCATCAGATCCCCGCGCAGGTCCTCTCGCGCGCGGACCAGATCACGCAGTGTCTCGAGCTCGGGATCGGGGACCAGTACCGCGCGCAGCTGCCCCGCTGCGTGCAGTCGCGCGAGCTTCAGAGCGTCACGCACATCAGTCTTGATCCGGTCACCCGGCTGGCGCGGAATCGCCCCAGGCGAGCACACCATCATCTCGATCCCCGCCGCCCGTGCCGCCCGCGCCAACCCAAACCCCGTCGGACCCGCCTCATAGACCGCGCGCACCGGACCGCCCAAACCCTGCAGCCACTCCACCGCCGCCGTCGGAGGACCCGCGATCTGCGCCCGCAGCACCTCCCCAGACCCCAGCCTCACCGCTGCCGCGGCGGTCTTGCGCGCGTGCACATCCAGCCCGACAAAGCAGATACCGTCAGCCATCGTCGACGCTCCCTTTCCTTCGATGCGGTAACCAGCCCGCGCCATACGAAGCGCGGGAGCGTCGACGCTCTCAGCTACACCGGCGGCAACGACGCCGCCCCATACCGTCTAGTCGAGCGTGAAGAGGACGTCGTCCTCGGCCCCGGCGTCCTCCTCCAGGGGAGCCTCGGACGCAGGTCCGGCACTCGCCGGGCGCCGCGCCTTGCGCCAGTGCTCGATGACCGAGCGCGAGGAGACGCGCCGGTAGGTGACCGCGGGCAGCAGCGGGCGGACCTCGAGCACCGCGGCCGCAGGGGTGGTGGTCACCTCGGCGTGGAACCGCCGGCCCTTGACGTCGCAGAGGACCAGGTCCCCGGCGCGGATTCCTTGAAGACGCATCGCCGCCAACGGTAAGGCCACCGGAAGACGGACCTCGGACGCGGTGGTTCTGTAAGGCTCGCCCCCGCAGCGGGCGGGACGGCCGAGCAGCCGCGGGCGGGTGCGCGCGAGCGAGCAGATAACCCTGAGCTAGGAACGGGTGCGCAAGGCCGGGTAGGCAGGCGAGACGCTGAGGCGGGTGAGCGGGGGCTGAGCCGGCCTCGGCCCCCGCCGCTCCAGGCTCGCCGCCACCAGCAGCGCGCCGGCGAGGTGACGCTCGGCCTCGCTCGAGAGGCCGCCGGTCCCACACCCCCCGGACAGCAGGGACGCCTCCAACACGTCCATGGTCCGCCAGCGGCGGCCGGCCACCGCCCGTGCCGCGGCGCGCACCCGAGCGACGGTGTGTGACGGGGGCTCGGCGGCGGCCGGGTCGACGGCTCCCCACATGATCCGGCCCCCTCGCCGCATGAGGCGGCGGATGGCGGCCTGGGCGGCCGAGGTACACCCGTGGCGCGAGAGGTCATATGAGATGACATCGGGCTCGGCGGCGTCGAGCAGGCGCCAGGGGACCTCGCCGCAGACGTGCACGCCCCACACGGGGGCGGTGACCCGCAGCGCGTCCCACGCCCCCGGCACGGCACCGGCTCGCTGGGCCGCCATCAGCCCGGGCTCGTCCACCATCACCAGCGCGGTGAGGCCGAGCTCGGCCAGGCCGCGCACCTGGTCGCTCACGGCCGCCGCCAGCCAACCCGCGATCTCGCCCGCCAGGCCCGCCAGACCCGACAGGCCCGCCAGACCCGCCAGGCCCGCCAGACCCGCCTGGCCCGCCGGCCGCACACCCGCGCCGCGTTCCAGCGCCATCGCCAGCGTGAGCGGACCGGTCACCTGCAGCTTGACCATGCCGTGCGCCGGAGGGCGGCGCTCCAGTTCCAGGATGAAGTGGTCCCAGACCGCAGGGAGCTGCCGGTCCCGATCGGGCGCCCAGCCGCAGCGCGCGGGATCGGCCCCGAGCCACTCCTGCACCATGTCGCCGTAGGCACACGGAAGCTGAGGGCAGAACGGCAGCTCATATCCGCCAATGGCGTGGCGGGCCGCCTCGCCGGGACGGGTGAACGGCAGGCTTCCGACCCCTGTCGTGGTCAACGGCGCCAGCCGCGTCAGCATCGAGCCCATGTTCATCTCCTTTGCCGGCGGCTCAGACGCGGAGCCGCATCACCGGTCCGCCGGAGGGCTCCGGCGGAGAAGTCGACAGGTTTTCGGGCTCGGATGCTCCGGGGCGGGTCGCCTTCCCAGACCAGGGTCCAGTGGCAGATGACCAGCCCCACATCCCCACCGCTGCGCGTCAGCTCCGGGTTCTGACCGGATTCCCTGACCCCTGGGCATGGGGCACATCGACTCCGCGGACCACCATACCGGGCCCGGCCGCCGGAACGCCGCAGCTCACGGCTCGCCTCCGTCCACCGCCAGGGGCGGTGCGGCGAGTCGCTCGGCGACGAGCTCGCGGGCGACTCGGTGCGCCTGCCGCGAGCCCGTGACTGCCTCGAGGAACGCCGCACGCGCAAGCGCGTAGAGCGTCACCTCAGACCGGCACGTGACCGTCGCCGTGCGCATCCCCTCGTGCAGCAGCGCGATCTCGCCGAACCCATCGCCGGGCCCCAGCGTCCGGATGTACTCGCCACCGATCGACACCTCGAGCTCGCCGGCGGCGACCACGAAATACTGGTCGCCAGGCTGGCCTTCAGCCGCGATGACCCTGCCCGCCGGCGCCTCGATACGGGTCAGTGCACGCGCGAGGTCCTCGAGCACCGGCGCGTTGAGCATCGCGAACAACGGCACCTGGCGCAGGACGCCGACCTCCACGTCGAGCGCCGGCGCGGCACCCTCGATCCTGCGCAGCGCCGGGGCCGTGGCCAGCGGGACGACGATGAGCAGGCAGCCGATCACCACCACCGCCCCTCGGGGGCCCGCGAGGGTGACCATCACGGGCACGGAGATCGATCCGACGGCGAGTCCGAGCATCTCCAGGCCCTCCAGGACCCCGAAGACGCGGCCGTGCAGTGGCGGCGGAACGGTGCGATGCAGGATGGTGCGCCCCCCGACATCGAGGACGGTCCGCCCGGCTCCCGCGACGGCCAGCAGGCACAAGGCGGCGCCCAGCTCCGGCCATGCCCCGACCGCGATGAAGGCGGCGCCCCACACCGCTCCCGCCAGCAGCAGCGGCCGTGCCAGCTGATGGCGGCCGACGAGGGCGAGCGCCGCGACCGCCCCGACCACGCCACCGGCGCCGAACACGGCGCCGAGATAGCCCGCGCCGCCGGCACCCAGTCCCAGGACCAGCGCCGCCAGCACCACCTCGAGCACGTCCAGGGCGCCGAGCACGGCGTACTGCGCGACCAGCATCGCAAGCGCGGGGAGCGCGCCGGGGGCAGCGCGGAGCGCCTCGCGCAGGGAGACGTCGGCCTCCTCGGCGTCCTCCGCGACGCCGCCGTGTCCGAGCCCGTGCAGCGGCGCCACAACCACCGCCGAGCCTGCCACCACGCCCGCGAACACGACCAGCGCCCATCCCGGTCCGGCGATCGCCAGCATCACGCTGGCCATCGCGGGTCCGGCCAGCAGGGTCACGTTGTCGGCCCAGCCGGACACGACGTTTGCCGCCGTGAGCTGGGCCGGGGTCCGCACCAGAGCGGGGAGCAGCGCGCTCTGGGCCGGCCTGGTCAGCGTGACCGCCGCGGCCGCGACCACCGCCCCCGCGTACACCGCCGCCGCCGGTGCTCCGGCGAGGACCAGCGCCGCGGTGGCTCCGAGCGATGCCGCCTGAGCCACGTAGCCACCGCACAGCGTGGCCGCCGCGCCACGGGCGTCGATCAGCCGGGCGGCCAGCGGCGCGACCACCGCCGCCGGGATCAGCTGCACCGCGGCGATGACCCCCGCCGCGGACGTGCCGCCGCGCCGGAAGGCGAACACCAGCACCACCACCCACACCCCGTACTCGCTGATGCCGAAGCCGAGGAACCCCAGCTCGACGCGGCGCAGCCGCCGGCTGGCCAGCACGCGGCGCAGGACGGCAAGCCGGTGCGTCACCGCTCAGCCCGGTCCCCGGTCCCGGTCACGAGGAGACACTATCCGCCGCGGCGACGGCGGCGGCGGTGATCTCACTGAACAGCGTCGACCCCAGGATCGCGGCGCTCGCGCCGGCTCCGATCGTCGTCAGCACCAGCAACCGCATCACCGTTCCGGGCAGGACCGCCAGGACGATCGCGTGCAGGAAGACCGCGCCGTCGAGTAGCCCCAGCGCCACGCTGACCAGGCCCACCCACATGGCGGCGGCCACGTGGAAATGGGGCGGACCGCGCCAGATGAGCGCGACGCCGACCGCCAGGAAGATGACCACATCGACCCCGACGATCCAGGTCCCCGGGGACGCGTACGCATCCAGCGCGAAGGCCAGCGCCACCACGGTGCCGGCACCGGCGGCGACCAGCGCGAGCACGAGCGCCCAGGGGCGAACCGCGTCGCGGCGGTGCCGGCTCAGCGGGAGCGTGCCCGCGGCGAGCCCGCCGGCGAGCGCGGCGAGCCACAGCCACAGCGGCGGATCCGGGAAGCGCCGGAGACGGCCCTCCAGGATGCTCGGATGACCGTCGACGATCAGCGGCACCTTCCACACACCCGCACTCAGGCCCGGCGGGAGCCCCTGCACGCGCGCGTCATGCCACACCACCGCGTGGCGGCCCCGCTGCAGTCGCCAGCGCGGAGCGGACGAGTCCACCGCGTGGCGCTTCTCCACCAGGTGGATGGCGCGGGCGGTGGGTGACGCGTCATTGACCCACAGCCCCGCCCCATCGAGGCGCATGACCGGCTCGCCCAGATAGCCGAGCACGACGACGGAATGGCCCGCGCGCAGGGTCAGGCTCAGGCCGTGATCGCTCTGGTAGATCTGGGCCGAGTAGGCGCGGGTGAGCGGCGCCGAGACGCTGGCCCGGTAGTCGACGGCGACCGTGCCCGAGCGCAGATGCGCTGACGCGGGTCCGGCGCCGATGAGGCAGGTCACGGCCACACCCGCGGCGACGCCGGCCATCAGCCGGCAGGCTGCCAATCGGTCGCGCACGATGTCATCCTCGCGCGCGCGCGCCTTCCGTGCACGGTTTCGGTGCCGGGACCGCCGGTTCTCGGTCACAACCGCGCGCGAGAGGTGAATAGTGGTGGTGCATGGAGCGTCTGCACGACCAATCGCGCCAGGCCAGTGACGAGGACCTGCTCGAGCGGGCCAGGGGCGATGTTGACGCCTTCGCCGAGTTCTACCGGCGCAACGTCGGCTGGGTGCTCGGGGTGTGCGCGCGTCGGACGGGAGACCCCGACCTCGCGGCGGACCTCGCCAGTGAGGTCTTCGCCGCGGCGCTGTTGTCAGCGGGTCGCTACCGGCGCGATCGAGCCGGGGCGCGCACGTGGTTGCTCGGCATCCTGCTGCACAAGGCGGCCAATCTCGACCGTCGCGGCCGAGCCGAGCGACGTGCTCGCCGCCGTCTGGGACTGGAGCGCCATGAGCTGACGGCGGCCGACCGCGATGGGTTCGGCGCCCTTCTGGAATCTGACATGACCGACCCTCCCGCGCTGAGTCTGCTCGGCGGCCTGGAGCCCGGGCAGGCCGAGGCCATCGAGGCACGGGTCCTGCAGGGACGCTCGTATGAGGCAATCGCCCGGGCTACGGGCATCAGCGAAGCGGCGGTGCGCAAACGCGTGAGCCGCGGTTTGCGGCAGCTGCGCGCACAGATCGGAGGCATTGATGGATGACTTCGCCCACTGGCTCGAGCACCAGCTCGTCGACGCGGGCCGCCGGCGTCAGAGACGGCGCCGGCGACCGTCGCCGTGGGCCGGCGCGACACGTCTCGCCGGGAACGCGGCGGTGCCGGTGGCGGGGATCGTCGTGGCCGCGCTCGTCGCCGCCGTCGCCATCGCCCTCTTGCACCACCGCACGGGCACCGGCATCAGCGGTGCTCCGACGCCGCCCCCGGCCACGCCCGCGGCCCTGCTGCCGGTCAATCCCACTCGCGCGCAGCGCCGGGAGGAGAACTACCTCAACAACGCGTGGGAGGTCGTCCTGCGCAAGGACCCCGGCTGCACACACGCCAGGCCGTCCGACGCCAAGCCGACCCTCAGCCAGGGCTCTCCGAGCCCGCAGCTGCTCTCGCTCCTCTCCGTCCTGCGGCGGCCCGCCACCTCCGCCGACAAGCTGCCCGCCCGCATCACTTACCACCCGTACCGGCGTGACCCGACGGGGACGCTGCCCCCGGTCCAGGGCATCTACGTGCGCTACATCCGCTACGCGCGCCATCGCGACGGCGCCAACTACTACCTCGTCCCCGCTGAGAACGTGAACTGGATGGAGCCGGTGCCGGCCCGCTGCTACGCCGAGCAGCGCGCCGCCCTTCACGCAGCGCTCCCCGGCATTCCCGCTCACCTGCGCGCCGGCGTGCTGGGCCTCGAACCACGGTTCGTGGCTCAGCTGCAATACGACACGAGCCCCCACCCCGGCGTATGCCTGCTTGGACTCAATGACACGGGCAACGGCGACGGCGGCTGCGGCCTCGCGGCCACGGTGACCTCGATCGAGCAGGGGCATGTCATCGAGAGCGGAGCGCCGGGGGGTGTCCCCGTCGTTGACGGCCTGGCCCCCGACGGAGTACGCAGCATCACCTTCTCCTACCGCGGCCGGCATCCGGGCCACCCGCTGACGGCGCTGGTCATCGACAACGTGTTCGTCCTGCACGACCCCGGCGACCGCCTGCCCGACGACGGGTTCCCCACCAAGATGGTCTGGCGCGCGGCCGATGGGCATGTGATCAAGACCATCGACCGCCCGGCGTGAGGCCGCACCGCGGTGACGCGCGGATCGCCTGAAGCTCACGCACCCCAGACGGCAGGCCGCGAGCCGAGACCGCGGAGATAGTCCCGCACCGCGATGACGCCCGCATGACCGGGACGCTCCCGCTCCAGGGCGTACCCGGCCCAGCCCACCGCGTTGTCGCCGTTGAAGTCGTTGCGGCGGTGCACATCGGCGCCGGCGCCGACAAGCAACCGGACCGATTCGATCGCGCCGAATGCCGCCGCGAGATGCAGCGCGCCGCAGCCCTGGTAGGGACAGGCGTCGGGGTCCGCGCCATGTGCCAGCAGCCACGCGACCGCCTCCGGCCGCTCGTTCTGAGCCGCGTGCACGAGCGCCTCGTCGAGCACCTCCTGGGGGTCGTCCCGCGCGGGCAGGCGGTGCAGCCAACCGACATCGGCCGGGTTGGGGCGGTACCGGTAGGCGCCGGCGACTAGGCCGCCGCGCCCGTCCAGAAAGCCCGCGAGCCGCTCAACATGACCAGCGCCGGCGGCGACCCAGGGCACGTCAGGAACGAGCTTGACCGCGGCGAGGACATCCGCGGCCGCGCGCGACCCGTGATAGATCGCGCTCTCCAGCGGCGTGATCCCGTCGCTTCCCCGATCATCCACCGGGGCGCCGGCCGCCAGCAGCATCTGCACCTCCTCGACGCGGTCATAGCACCCGGCGAGGTTCAGCAGGTGGTTCAGATCGCCCTGCCCCAGCCGAGGCTCGCCGTCGAGCACACGCGCCAGCGCGCCGTCGTCTCCGGCCCGGGTCGCATCCTCTGCGGCCGCGACCCGCTCGGAGACATCATCGTCGTCCGGAGGGTGCGGATCGTGCGGCACCCGCGTGACTCAGATCGCCGGGTCCAGCAGCTGGGCGTGCGCGGTCTCCGGCGGCGTGCCGTAGACGTAGACCAACAGGTCCTCGTCCTGGTGGTTGACGCTCTGCAGCGGGGTGCCCGGATCGATGCGGATGGCCCCGCCGCGGCGCACGTCCTGGCGCACCGGTGGCTCGCCGACGTACATGGAGAGCGTGCCCTCCAGCACCAGGAAGGTCTCCTCCTGGAGCGGGTGGCGGTGGCGACGGCCCTTGGCGCCGGGCTCGTAGCGCCACAGGCTGGCGCGCACGTAGGCAAAGGGCTCGAGCTCGATCAGCTCGGCCACGTGACGTGCCGGCTCGCCCTGCTCGTGAGGGCGCGTGATCCACTGCAGCTCGTCGGGGCGCATGACCCGATAGGTCATGCGGGCACCGTAGCGCGCTCAGAAGTCCTTGTCGGGGGTGCCGGTCTCGGTCACGGCGGTGGTGCTGGCAGGGTTGCCGGCGGCGTCGGTCACCGTGGCCGACGGCGTCCAGACCAGCGTGCCCGTCGCCGCGGCGGTGCCCGCCGTCGAGCTCGGGGTGCCGAGCGTGAGGGTGATGGTGCCGCTGCTGAGGACCATCGTGGACGCCGTGCCCGAGGCGCCGAAGGTGGTCGTCTTGGACACGTAGTCCTTGCGGCCGAGGTCGACGGTGCCGAGGGGCAGCTGGGCCAGCGTCGAGGCATTGAGCACGTCGAGCTTGTCGTTGGTCGAGGCGCCGCCGTCGACGATCTCGATGACGACGGCTTGCGAGCCGCCACTCCATCCGGACAGGACGGTGTTCGGGTCGATCGCCTCGGAGTACGTGAGCGTCATCGAGTCGCCCGCCTCAGGCTTGCCGTTGGTGCCGCCCGACACGTTGGCGGTCTGCACCGCGCTGGCGTGGGGAGCGGTGTTGTTGACCGTCACCGAGTAGCTCGTCGTCGTCGCTGTGGCCGCGGCGTCGGTGAGCTTGAGCGAGAACGCGTCCGTGCCGGCCGCCAGCGTGCCCTTGGCGGTGAGCAGGGTGCTGCGGTAGTCGTAGCTCTGGCCGTCGACGGTGTAGCTGCCGGAGCTCAGGACCGCCGCGGTCTGGCCGGTCGTGATGGCGCTCACATCGGTGGTCAGGCTGCTCAGCCCGGCCGGCGGCGTGCCCGAGCCGGTGACGTCGGCGTAGACGTAGTAGGTGCCGCCCCGCTTGATGGAGCCCGCGAGGCCGCCCGCGGACTTCGCGATCACGGCGCTGGCGACCGTGGGACGGTTGACCGTGAGGTCGGCGCTGGCGGTGTCGCCCTGGCTGCCCACGGCGTAGATCGTGTGTGAGCCCTCGGTGGTGCCGGCGGGAAGGGTGATGGTGGCCGTGGCCGCGCCGCTGGCCGGAACCGAGCTCGGCGCCAGCGTCGCCGTCAGCGTCGTCCCGGTGGCGCTGTCGAGCTTGAAGGACACCGTCTGGCCGGCGGTGTATCCGGTGAGCGACGCGCTCACGGTCGCCGGCAGGCTGGTCAGCGTCGTTGCTGAGGTGATGCTGAGGGCCGGGGCCTGGATCGTGACGGCGGAGCTGGCGGAGCTCTCGGTGCCCAGCCACGAGTCCAGAAGCGGCGTCACGGTGTAGGTCCACGTTCCGGCCGGAACCGCTGACTCGGTGCAGGAGACGGCGGTGATCGTCCCCGAGCATCCCGCGCCGACGGTTTGCGCGACGCCCCCGGCGCTGTAGCGCTTGACGGTGTAGCCGTTGAGGCTCTGGCCCAGCAGCGTGCCGGCGTTCCAGCTCAGCGTCACGCTGTGGCCGGTGGCGCTGACCGTGGGGGCCGCGCCGCTGGGCATGGTCGCGGCCTGCGCCTGTCCCGTGACAGCGCCGCTGCCCGACCAGGCGGCGGAGGCGACGGCGGGGCCCGCGCACGCGAGGAGGATCACGGCGAGCAGCCAGCCGGGCAGGCGCCTCACGGCTGGCCGTCCAGGGTCACGGAGAAGGAGAGGGGGACGCTCACGCCCTCACAGGCGTTCGGCGCCGTGGGCAGCATCCGCACCGAGCCATAGGCGGTGCGCACGCCGCGGCGCGCGATCGTCATCCGCACCGTGAGATGCCCGCCGACCACAGCCCACGAGGGGCACCGACCGCTGGGCTGGCCCGTCTTGAGCTGTAGCCCCAGGACTCGCACCTTGTGGGCGAGGAGATTCTTGACGCGGAGCTTCACCGGCCGGACGCTCCCGGGGTACAACAGGCCCGAGACCTCGGCGGTGACGACCACCGCGCGCCGATTGGAGGCCTTCAGCGAGGGCGCGTTGCCGTGCAGGACAGCGGCGTAGGTGGTCGCGCCCAGGGCGAGCGCGACCACCACGACGAGGATCGTCGATATCCGCTTCATGAGAAGCTGCCGCCGTCAGCGTTGGGAGGGGTCTTACGAGGTGGCGGCGCTGGCCCCGGTCAGGCTCACCGGGATGGTGAAGGTCGCGCCCTGGCAGCTGTTGTCAGAGGCGTTGCTCATGTGGACGCTGTTGCTCAGCGACACGGAGGTGGACCCGTTGGCCGGCACCGAGATGGTCAGGCCGTGCTGGTCGGTGTACGTGACGCCGGTCGGGTGCCCCGCGTCCTGGCCGCACGTCGAGTGCGAGGCGTCCGCGGTGATGGTCCCGTTGCCCGTGACGTCGGTGACGGTCACCGGGTACGGGTTGGGGTTGGTCACGTTGACCGTGAGGGCGGCGGTCGCGCCGGGGTACAGACCGGCGCTGGCGGTCGCGGTGCCGGTGGTCAGGGCCTGAGCCGTTGAGGCCTTGGCCACACCGGAGCCGTTGCCCGAGGAGGTCCAGGCCGCGTAGCCCAGGCTGACGAAGACGAGAACGATGACGGTGACGGCAGCAAAGATCAGCCGCCGCTTTCCAAGCAGCTTCATACGAGACATCCAATCCGTTCGAGGGAAGGTCGCTACGGCCACCTCATCGGCAATCACATTCTCAAACTTGAATTTTTTTTCATGGGTTCAAATTCATGGAATCTGGACTCATGGATTTGCACTCACGGGTTTTGAGTAATGACATTCCTGGGAAAGATCGTTGATATGACCTGGACGTTCCTCTCCAATCACGGCAACGTGATCGTCTACGTCGACGAGCACCCCACGGCGCGGCTCCGTGAGATCGCCGACGCGATCGGCATCACCGAGCGCGCCACCCACAAGCTCGTCTCCGAGCTCGTCGACGAGGGCTACCTCACTCGCACCAAGGTCGGCCGGCGCAGCGAGTACTCCGTCAACTGCGATCAGCATCTGCGCCATCCCGCCCTGTCCGGGCACACGCTGCACCAACTGCTCATCGGGATGTCCCGCCCCGTGCCCGGCAGCGCGCGCGTCACGCGCGTCGGCTGAACGCCTGGTGCCGTCTCCGCCCGCGGGACCTCGCGCAGCCCCACGTCTCGGTCAGCGGGGCGGGCCCAGCCAGCCGTCCCGCAGCACCGCCAGACCATCCGCGGCAAGGCCCGCGGCAACCGCGAGCTCGTCCTCGCCCACCTTTACGGCTCCATCGGCCAGCACCCGGCGCAGCAGCCGGCCGCGGCGCTGGCGCACGCTGCCCTCGAACGGCTTCTGGCGGCGCGCCGGACCTGCGCCGAGGTCCCCCGCCTCGGGCCCGCCGCAGCCGTCACGCACCGGACAGGCCCCGCAACTGGGCCGCGCGGTGCAGACACGCTGACCGAACTCCATCAGCGCCTGCCCCGCGCGCCACGGGTCACCTGAGATGTCGATGTCATCGTCAAAGCGCCGGCGCAGGACGCGGCGGACGTTCACGTCGACCGGCAGCACCGGCTCCTCGCGCGCAAAGCAGCGCACCGCCGCGGCGATGTAGGGCCCCACCCCGGGGAGCGTACGGAGGTCCTCGGGCCAGCCGGACCGGGCCACGATCCGCGCCGAGCGGTGCAGGTCGCGGGCGCGGCGGGGATAGCCCAGCCCCTGCCATTGGGTCAGGACGTCGCTCAGCGACGCGGCGCCGAGCGCGTCCACGCTCGGCCAGCGCTCCATCCAGCGGATCCACGCCTCCGCGGCACGATTGACCGTGGTCTGCGCCGCCATCACCTCGGAGACCCAGACGGCATAGACATCGCGCGTTGCCCGCCACGGCAGCGGTCGCGCGTGCGCCGCCCACCAGTCGAGGACCGCTGCCACCTCCGGGCTGGCCACCGTCCAGGCCGGCGCGGGTGTGTCGGAGGTGCTCACGCTCATCTGCGTCGCCGGGCAGTGTCGCAGCTGGCCCGCGCTGGTAGCGTGGTCGCCATGCCCCCGGCGTGGCCGGCCGTCGACTACGAGACGTGGTCTGAGACGTGCGACACCCTGCACGCCCACACCCAGGTGCTCGGCAAGCTCGCCGTGGCCCTCGCGCCACCCGAGCCCCAGCTCCAGCACGCCGCGCTGCGCCTCACCGCCCGCGGCTGGGAGACGCTGCCGCTGCCCGCCCCCGACGGCTCTGGCTCGGTCGTCGCCATCCTCGACCTGCGTACCCACCAGGCCGTCGTCGAGCACAGCGCCGGCGGGGTGCGCCGCGTGGCCCTGGGCCCGGACCGCTCGGTGGGAGCGGTCACGCGTAAGCTGCTGCGCGGCCTCGGGGAGCTGGCCGGCAAGATCCGCATCGACCCGACACCACAGGAGGTGCCGTGGACGGCGCCGCTCGACGAGGACGAGGAGCATGCGCGCTACGACCCGGCCCAGGTGCAGGCCTACTTCGAGGCGGTGACGCGCGTCGGACTCGTGCTGTCGGCGTTTCGCGCGCCCTACCGCGGCCGCTCCACCCCGGTCAACGCCTGGTGGGGATCCTTCGACCTCGCCGTCAACCTGTTCTCGGGTCGCCCCGCGGACCCGCCTTCGCCGGATTTCATCATGCGCAACGCCATGGACTCCCAGGAGGTCGCGATCGGCTGGTGGCCGGGTGACCCGCGCTATCCGAAGGCGGCCTTCTACGCGTACGCCCACCCCGCGCCCGAGGGGTTCGCGGGCGCGACCCTATCGCCGGCGGGGGCCCGCTGGGCGGCCGATCTGGGCGAATACGTCCTCGACTGGGCCGACGTGATCACCGCGCCGGACCCGCACACCGCGGCGCTTCAGTTCGCGAGCTCGGCCTTCAGCCATGCCTGCGCGGCCTGCCAATGGGACCAGCAGCTGGCATCCAGCGCGCAGGGATCGCCCCCACCGGTCAGATAAGCGGGGATCGGACAGGCGGTCTCAGTGCACGCGCCCGCGACCGGGGTCGAGCACCAGATCACACCAGACCTGGGTCGCCCCGACCGCGTCGCGCCCCACTCCCCATGCCACCGAGAGCTGCCTGACGAGGCGCAGCCCGTGTCCTCCGAGCCCGTCGGCAGTCTCGGTCAGGAGCCGGGGCTCGAGCGCGCCGCCGGGATCGCTCACGGTGATCCGCAGGTGCTCGTCCAACACGACCAGATCGACGGTGACCATCTCGTCGGACCCCACGCCCGCGTGCCGGACGCTGTTGGAGACCAGCTCTGAGAGGATCAGCTCCGCATCGGAGGCGACGGCCCGGTCGATTTGCGTCAGGTAGGGGCCGGCCAGTCTCCGGGCGCATCCCGGAGCCCCGGCGCCACCCGGGATCCTGAGCGAGACCGGCAGCGCGCCATCAACTGCGCCCGACGCTGCGGCACCGTTGGTGCCGTTGGTGCCGTCCGGATCCCTCGAATCGGCGGACGCGTGTCCGCGCATGCACAGTCCCCCAGTCAGAGCAGTCAAAACGTTTGTCGTCTTGACGGACCGGGAGGCGACGGCCGACCGCGCGCCCAGCGCCTACGTTCCGCGTTCCTCAGCTTCGCCACCGATGCGCCGAGGGCATCATCGACCGCGCAGGATCAAGTCTACCCCGATTCGGGTCTTCTCGACCAGGAATCGGGGCGATGGCTGTGGCGATCGCAGCACGGGGAGTACGCTGGCATGCGCAACCTTCGCACGGGTCCTCTCCGCTCTCGCGGCCCCGCGTGGATATTCCACAGGACGAGGCGGAGAGAGGCAGTGGTGCCAGGATCCGAGGAGCACCTGACGGGGGGCGCGCTCAACGCCGCCCTGGCCAACGAGCTGGGCCGCCTGATCGCCGAGTTCACGGGCCGCGGCGCCCAGAAATCGCGCGCCTTCGTCGACCAGGATGCGGTCGTGTGCATCCTCGAGGACGGGGCCACCAATGCCGAGCGCAACCTCGTCTCAGCGGGGCGCGCTGATCTCGTCCGTCTCCAGCGCGACGCCCTCCAACGCGCGATGGGGCCACAGCTCATCGACGCGGTCGAACGGCTGACCCACCGCGCGGTCCGCGGATTTCTCAGCGGCAGCGACGAGACCGGGGCGGCCGCGGTCGAGGTCTTCCTCCTGGAGGCCGACGCCTGAGTCCTGGTGGTTCCAGGTCCGAGTGAGCGGTACGGTGTGCTGTGGCCGGACTCTGACGGGGCTACGCGCACTCTCAGGGCCAGGCCGGTACTTCAAACGGACGGTAGGGGTCTCGCGGGCCTCGCCGGACAGAGGAGCGAAGCGTTGGACACATCCGAGACCGCAGGGCACTCGGCACCCCTCACGGGCGGCAGTCTGCTGGCGGCGATCTCCACCAGCATCGTCGGCATCCTGCGCGACCACTACGGCCGGGGTCCGATGAAGGCCAAGACGTACGCGCTCGACGACATCATCGTCGTCGTGATGCGTGGCAGCGGGTTCACCCCGCTGGAGCAGACGATCATGGACAGCGGCGAGCCCGATCGCGTCGTGGCCATGCGCGAGGACTTCCAGCGCGTGATGAAGCACCGCTATCAGGAGACGATCAAGCGACTGACCGGCCGCAACGTGGTCGCGTTCCTCTCCCAGGCCCACGTCGAACCGGACATCACCATCGAGATCTTCTTCGTCGACGGCCCGCTCCCGGGCTTCGGGGCGGTGGAGATCACGGAGCCTGAGCCCCTCGAACCCATGTAGGCCCCGTGAGCCCAGGGCGCGTAGGCCCCGTGAGCCCAGGGCGTGTAGGCCCCGTGAGCCCAGGGCGGCGAGCAGATCGAGCGCAACCGCCCTGGGTGGAGTTCACGGCGTGGCGCAGCGCACCACGCGCGCAGATCTACCGGGTGCGGGGGCGCTCGACGGCGCCGGCGTCCACAGAGCCGCGCGTCTCCGCGACGTCCCGATCGTCGGCCACCGCCGACGTACCCGCAGCGTCCGGGTCCTCCGGGACCGCTGACGTGCCCGCGAACTCGTCGCGCTCGTCCGGGGAGATCAGCTCATGGTCGGCGAGCCCGCGCTCGTGGAGGTTCGCCTCCTCCTTGCGCGCCTGCGCGGCCGCACGCTCGCGCTGGGCCTCCTGTTCGGCGACGCGGGCGCGCTGCTCGGCCAGCTCCGCCTGGCGCTCGCGGTCGGCGGCCTCCTCGCGGTGCGCGGTGACGACCTGGTCGCGGCGCTCATCGAGCGCGCGCTCACGGCCCCTGATCTGCTGCTTTGCGCGCATGCGCGGCAGTGCGACCAACATGGCGACGAGCGCGATCACGACGACCACGATCACGATGATGAGGACAGTGGACATCCGTACCTCCCTCTGTTCTGGGTCTTGTTCCCCTACTTCCGCTACCCGATCACGGAGGCGGCGAACCAGCCGTCAGGCAAACCGGCGAGGATCCACGGGCGCGGGGTCGCACACCGGCGCCTCGCCCGTGATGAGCTGCGCGAGCAGCAGCCCGGAGATCGGGCCCAGGGCCACGCCGGACCCTTCGTGACCGCACGAGGTCCACACCCCAGCGTCCGGCGCTCCGGTCACCGCGCCCCCCAGCGCCCCGACCGCGGGGAGCCCGTCGGGCAGCCACGGGCGAAAGCCGCACCACGCCCGGCGTACCGGAAGGTCGGCCAGTGCGGGGACATATCGTGCGGCGCGCGCGATCATGGCGCGGGTCACCTCCTCTGAGACGCTCTCGTCGAAGCCGACGCGCTCACGGCTGGAGCCGACCAGCACCTCGTCGTCATCGAGGGTCTGCTCGATCACCGCGGCGATCATCCGCCGTGGCTCCCCGCTGGCCGCGGCGGCGATGTAGGCCGCCTCGATCAGCTTGTGACGGATGAGGCCGGGCGGCGCGGCCAGCGCCACCAGCTGGCCCTTGCGCGGCTCGACCGGCAGGCCGGTCAGCTCCGCGGCCCACGGCCCGGTGGCCACGACCACGTGACGCGCCCGTAGCCGCTCGCCCGATGCCATCGTCACCGCCCCCGCGTCGACCGCGACGACCGCATCCCCGGTCCGTACCGGCAGCGCGGCCAGCATGGCCCGCGCCAGCCCCGCGGGGTCGACCTGGAGGTCACCGCGATCGTGTAGGCAGCGGATCCCCGGCGCGAGCGCGGGCTCGAGGGCGTCGTCAACCTCGCCCTCTGGATGGTCGAGCAGGAGCGCGCCCTTGACGATGACGCGCGCCGCCGGGAACCGCCTGCCGAGCTCGTGCCACAGCTCGCGCCCCAGGATCGTCATGTCGCGTTCGACGCCCGGGAGCTTGTCGGAGACCAGCACGTTGCCCTCGCCCCGCCCGGTCGTCCCCTCGGAGACGCCGCCGCGATCGACCACGAGCACGTCGAGGTCCCGCTCGGCCAGGAAGTGCGCCGCCGCGGCGCCGCAGATCCCGGCGCCCACGACGACCGCGTCAACCAATGCGAAAGCCCGAGGGGAAGGGGTCGGTCGGATCCAGCACGTAGGACGCCGTGCCGGTGATCCAGGCGCGGCCGGTGATCTCGGGGATCACCGCGGGTCGCCCGCCGATCGTCGTCTCCCCCACCAGCCGACCCGTGAAGCGCGTGCCGATGATGGACTCGTGGACATAGGGCGCGCCCAGCTCCAGCCAGCCGCGGGCATGGCGCTGGGCCATGCGAGCGCTCGTGCCGGTTCCGCACGGGGAGCGATCGACCCAGCCGGGGTGAATGGCGGTGGCGGCGCGGCCGTCGGCGCCGGGGCTGGGATCGTCGGTCCAGATCACGTGGTGGCAACCCCGGATGGCCTCGTTGTCGGGGTGAACCGGCTCGGGCACTGCCGCCATCAGCTCCAGGCCGGCCGTGATGAGGGCGGAAGCGTTCTCGGGCGCCACCCGCAGCCCCACGTGCGCGGCGTCGGCGATGGCGTAGAAGTTGCCGCCGAAGGCCATGTCGTAGCGGATGCCGTTGGCCTCGCCGTCGAGCTCGTGCACAAACGCGGGCACGTTGCGAATGGTCACGCTGGTGGCCTTGCCGCCGGCCACCTGCACCCGCGCCTCCACCAGGCCGGCGGGGACGTCGAGGCGCACGATCGTCTCCGGCTCGGTGACCGGGACGCGGCCGGTCTCGACGAGCACGGTGACCACCCCGATCGTGCCGTGGCCGCACATCGGCAGGTATCCGCTGACCTCGACGAAGACGACGCCCCAGTCGGCGTCGTCTCGGCAGGGCGGCTGCAGGATCGCGCCGGACATCGCGCCGTGGCCGCGGGGCTCGTTCATGAGCATCTGGCGGATCTCGTCGTGGTCACGCTCCAGCCGCAGCTTGCGCTCGAGCATCGTGTCCCCGGGCAGCTCACCGACGCCCTCGACGATCACGCGCGTCGGCATCCCCTCGGTGTGGGAGTCGACGGCTTGGTAGCGGGCGGCGGTGGCCATGGCAGAGTGATCTTAAGGGTCCGCGCCGAAGTAACTGGCGGGATCCGGCGAGTGGCTGGGCGTGGCTGGCGGGGGGCGGCGAACCAAGTCGTAATGGTGGTCCGGCGGGTTCGCCGCCGCCCGTCCAGGCGCGTCCAGACGCCGTCGGAACCGTCAGTTACAAGGTCGCGGGCCCTAAAATGACCGGACGTCCGCTGAGCGTCAGACGCGCTGCGGGGCGGGCGGGTCCGTCCTCCAATGCCAGGAGCTGCCATGCGCTTCCCCGGAATCATCCCCGCCGTCACCACGCCGTTCACCGAAGGCGACTCCATCGACATCGAGGCGCTCCAGGCCAACGTCGACGCCCTCGTGCGCGGCGGCGTCCATGGATTGGTGGCCACCGGGACCATGGGCGAGAGCGCCAGCCTCGAGCTCGACGAGCGCACCAGCGTGACCGCCGCCATCTGCGAAGCGGCCGCCGGACGGGTGCCCGTGCTGGCCGGGATCGCCGCGCCCACCGCGCGCACGGCCACGCGCTACGCCCTCGCCGCCCGGGAGGCGGGCGCGAGCGCGCTGATGATGCTGCCGCCGCTCAACTACAACGGGGACTTCCGTGAGATCGCCGGCTACTTCTCCACCGTCGGCGAGGCCACCGGCATGGAGATCATGGCCTACAACAACCCCGGCGCCAGCGGCGTGGAGCTGTCGGTGGAGATGATCGCGCGGCTGGGCAACGAGGTCGATGCGGTCGTGGCCGTCAAGGAATGCTCGGGTGAGACGCGCAACATCGCGGCCATCATCGGCGCCACCGGCGATGACTTCGAGGTCGTCGTCGGCGGCGACGACTTCGCCCTGGAGGGCTTCTGTGCCGGGGCCACCGGCTGGATCTCGGGCGTCGCCAACGTCATCCCGGCCGACTGCGTCAAGCTCTATGACGCCTGCCGCGAGGGGGACCTGGCCACCGCGCGCGAGATCTACCAGCGGATGCTGCCGCTGGCGCGCCTGGACTTCGACCCCAAGCTGGTCCAGTACTTCAAGGGGGCGATGGACCAGGTCGGCTTCCACGGCGGCCACTGCCGTGAACCGCGACTGCCGCTCACCGGCGCAGAGTCAGAGATTTTGGCTCACGCCATGGAGGTGCTGGGCGTCGCCGCCATCGCCCAGCCCGCGTAACGCGGATGTCCGCGACGCTGCACGGGGTCGATCCCCGCACCGGAGAGGCCGGCCCCGAGCTCGCGGCGTCCACCGCGGACGAGCTCGACGCCGCCATCGCCGCCGCGGCGCAGGCGGCCCGCGATCCGCGGCTGGCCGACGCCTCGCGCCGCGAGGCCATGCTGCGCGGCGCCGCCGCCCGACTGCGCGACCATCGAGACGAGATCGTCGAGCTGGCCGGGAGCGAGACCGGCCTGCCCGAGGCCCGGCTGAGCGGCGAGCTCGAGCGCACCGCGGTTCAGCTCGAGATGCTCGGCGGGGTCATCGCCTCCGGGGACCACCTGGGGATCATCATCGACCCCGCCGACACGGATGCGGCTCCCGTTCCCAGGCCCGACGTGCGCCGCATGCTCGTCCCCATCGGGCCGGTCGCCGTGTTCGGCGCGTCCAACTTCCCGCTGGCCTTCAGCACCGCGGGCGGCGACACGGCGTCGGCGCTGGCGGCGGGCTGCCCGGTGGTGGTCAAGGGCCATCCGGCGCACCCCCGGACCGGAGCGCTCGTCGCCGCGCTGGTGAGCGAGGCGGTGGCCGGCGCGGGGCTGCCGGCGGGGACGTTCGCCCACGTGCTCGAGTCCGGCTTCGCCCTGGCCGAGCAGCTCGTGCGCGACGACCGCATCGCGGCCGTCGCCTTCACCGGCTCGCTGCGCGGCGGCCAGGCGATCAGCGCGCATGCGGCCGCGCGGGCGCGCCCGATCCCGGTGTTCGCCGAGATGGGCAGCCTCAACCCGGTGATCGTCACCGAGGCGGCATTGCGCGCCCGGGCCGCGGAGATCGCCGACGGCCTGACGGCCTCGGTCGCCACCTTCGGCGGCCAGCTCTGCACCAAGCCCGGGATCGTGCTGTTCCAGTCGGGTGCGCCAGGCGAGGCCTTCTGCGAGCTGGTCGGCGAGCGCCTGGCCGCCGCCGCACCCCAGGTCCTGCTCACCAAGGCCATCGCCGACGGCTTTGCCGCGGGCCTCGCCGAGGTCAAGGCGGCGCCCGGGGTCACGCCGCTCGGGCAGCGCAGCCCACACGCCGCCGGCGACGAGGGCTTTGCCGCCGCCGCGCCCATCGCCTACCGCGCCGACGCCGGCGCGCTGAGCGCCGAGGCCCTGCGCGAGGAGCACTTCGGGCCCGCGGTCATCCTGGTGGCCTGCGCAGATCAGGCCGAGCTGATCGACGCCCTGAGCTCCTTGGGCGGCCAGCTCGCGATCTGCATCCACAGCGAGCCCACCGACAGCGACTGGGTGCAGGCGGTGCTGCCCCAGTGCGTCGCCCAGGCCGGGCGGATCGTCTTCGACGGCTTCTCCACCGGAGTGGCGGTGTGCTGGGCGATGATGCACGGCGGCCCCTACCCGGCGAGCTCCAACGCGGCGGCGACGTCGGTGGGAATGACCGCGATCGAGCGGTTCCTGCGGCCGGTCGCCTTCCAGAACGCTCCCGCCGCGCTGCTGCCGGCGGCGCTCGCCGACGACAACCCGCTCGGCGCTCCGCGGCGCGTGGACGGCGCACGCGAGTAGGGCGCCGCGCCGGTCTTCAGGCGCCCGCGGGCGTGCGGCCGAGGATCAGGTCGGCGCCCTTCTCGGCGACCATGATCGTCGGCGCGTTGGTGTTCCCGCCCGGGATCACCGGCATGATCGAGGCGTCGACCACCCGCAGACCCTCCGCGCCATGCACGCGCAGGCGGCTGTCGACGACCGCCTCGGGAGCCGTGTCGCTCATCCGGCACGTTCCGACCGGGTGGTAGATCAGCATCAGCCGCCGGCGGATGTCGGCCTCGAGCTCGGCGTCGTCGATGGTGTCCGGGCCGGGCTTGAGCTCCTTGGTGATGATCTCGGCGGCCTCGGGCTGCCGGGCGATCTCGCGGGCCAGCTTGACCCCGGCGACCAGCGAGGCCAGATCCTCGGGCTCGGACAGGGTGTTGGTGAGGATCCGCGGCTTGTCGGTGGGATCCGAGGAGCGCAGCCACACTCGCCCGCGGGCCTGGGGCGAGACGAGCACCGGTGCGATCACCATCGCGTGACCGTCGTAGGTCTCGGCGCCGTGATCCTCGTAGTAGGCGGCGCCCATGTGGAACTGGATGTCCGCGGCGGGCAGCCCGCCCCGCGTGCGATGGAAGGCCACCACCTCGGCCACGGTGGACGTCAGCGGCCCCGAGCGCCGCAGCAGCCACTCGGCGAGGAACCGCGGCTGCTCGGCGACGAGCAGCGTGTCGGTGTCGGTCACCTCCCAGATGACCGTGACGAACGGATGATCCTGGAGGTTGCCCCCGACGCCGGGCAGCGGATGGCGGACCTCCACGCCGGCGGCGCGCAGCTCGGCAGGGTCTCCGATCCCCGACAGCTGGAGCAGCTGAGGGGACCCGATCGCCCCGGCGCAGAGCACGACCTCCCGCTCGGCCCTGAGCACCTCGCTGCGGCGCCGTCCGGTTCGGGCCCGCACACCCACGGCGCGCGAGCCCTGCAGTTCGACGCCCAGCACGGTGGCGCGCGTGCGCACCTGCAGGTTGGGCCGGTCCAGAGCGGGGCGCAGGAAGGCGTCTGCGGCCGAGAACCGCCGGCCCGCCGCCTGCGTGACCTGGAACATCGACACGCCGTCCTGCTCGGGGCCGTTGTAGTCGGCGACCCACGGGATCCCCGCGGCCTCGCTGGCCGCGATCAGCCGCCGGTCCAGCGGACGGGGCGAACGCTGCTCTGAGACGCGCAGCGGGCCGCCGGCGCCGTGCCACTCCGAGGCGCCACGGGCGTTGTCCTCGGAGCGGATGAAGTACGGCAGGACATCCCGGTAGCCCCAGCCCGGCGCCCCCTGGGCCTCCCACGCGTCGTAGTCCAGGGGCCGGCCCCGCACGTAGAGCATCGCGTTCATCGAGCTCGAGCCCCCCAGCCCCTTGCCCCGCGGGACATACAGGGCGCGCCCGTCGACGTGAGGCTCGGGCTCGGTGGCGAAGTCCCAGTCGAGCTTGGTGTGGAACTGCTTGGCGAACGCGGCGGGGATCTTGATGTTCGGCGAGCGGTCCTTGGTGCCGGCCTCCAGCAGGAGCACGCGGATGGACGGGTCGGCCGACAGCCGATTGGCGAGCACGCAGCCCGCCGACCCGGCGCCGACGATGATGTAGTCAAAGCTCTGCATGCGCGGACCTCCCGAGGGAGCTGGTCGGCAGTCTGACGGGCGCGCAACCAAATCGCCACGCCGGCCGTTGGTACTGCAGAGATCCGCAACCCGGCTTGATACGGTCACTGTGTGTGCGGGTTGGGTGATTGAGGGGTTCCTGGTGCCATACGTTCGCTGCGCAAGCTGTGGAGTCCTGAGTTACACGTCACCGGGTGCGACGTCCGGCGCCTGCCCCGATTGCGGGGTGCCCGCGGCCCGGGCGGGCGACGGCGCGGAGGGGCCCGACGGCTCGGAACGCCGGCTCGATGCCCTGATGCGCCTCACGCGGGATCTGCTCGACAGTGACGTGGCGATCCTCACCGAGATCGGCCACGGTCGCGAGACCGCCCGGCGCGCCTCCGGCGAATGGCCCGGGATGGACTCCTTCGAGGGCGCGTGGTCGCCGCTGGAGGAGACGATCTGCCAGCGGATGCTCGAGGGGCGGATCGGCAACTACGTCGCTGACGCCCAGCGCGACGACCGCGTCAACGGCCTCCCCATGGTCCGCTCGCTCGGCATCGGCGCCTATCTCGGCGTGCCGATCCGCCTCGATGACGTCCACCTCTACGTGCTCTGCTGCCTGGACCGTGAGTCGCGGCCCAGTCTCGGGGAGCGCGAGGTGCGCCTGCTCTCCGGGCTCGCCGAGTCGGTCCGCGTCGAGCTCGGCAGCCTGAACTGACGCCGGGTAGCGCACCGCCCACCCGGGTAGTGCCTGGCGCGATGCCCCTGCACGCTCGTCGTCGGACGGCCGCGGCCGCCGTCATCGCCATCGTGGGCGCAATCGTCGCCGGCTGCGGCGGCACCGGCTTGACCGGCACCAAGGTCACGCCGGCCACCCCCGGCGCGACCGCCGCCAGGTCCGCCGGCACCGCACCCGTGGCCGTCAGCGTGCCCGCGGCCAACCGTCAGGGCGCCTTCCAGGGCTCGCAGACGATGACGCTGCCACGCGGCTGGAGGGCCGAGGCCTGGGCGCTCGTCCCCAAGGCGCGCCTGGAGACCTGGACCCCGGAGGGCGACCTGCTGGTGAGCGTCCCCTCGGCGGGCAAGATCGTCGAGCTGGTCCCCGGCGCCAACCGCAGCGCGCCCCCGGCGCAGCGCACGATCATCTCCGGCCTGGAGAACCCGCAGGGGATGGCCTTCGATCACGTCGGCGGCCAGGAGGTCCTCTACGTCGCCGGATCGGCGGAGGTGGACCGCTACGTGTGGTCTCACGGGCAGCCGACGTCACGCAGCGTGTTCGCCGGCGGCCTGCCCGACGGGGGCGCCCACCCGCTCAAGAACGTCGCCGTCGCCCGTGACCACACCGTCTACTTCGACATCGGCTCATCGTCCAACGCCGGCCCGGAGACGCCCGGCGCCACCCCGCGCGCCTCGGTCCTAGCCTACCGGCCCAGCGGCCGGCGCATCCGTGTCTTCGCCACCGGCATCCGCAACGGCGACGGCCTGTCCTTCGCTCCCGACGGGACGCTGTGGACCGCGGTCAACATGCGCGACGACATCGCCTACCCCTTCCACCGCGCCTATGGCCCGGCCTCCGGCGGCGATGCCTATGGCAAGGTCATGGCTCCCTACGTCGCCGACCACCCGACCGATGAGATCGCCCGCCTCACCCCCGGCCGCAACCTGGGATGGCCCTACTGCGACCCCGACCCCGACGTGCATCGGGGGGTGGCCGGCACCGCGATGACGTACGGCAACCTGCCCTTTGACGCCGACGTCCAGACCAACGCCGGCGGCAAGGTGCTCAACTGCGCGGGGCTGCCGCGCATCAATCGCGGCATTCCGGCGCACAGTGCACCGTTGGGCTTCCATTTCCTTGAGGGGTCGAAGCTCCCCGCGCCGTGGCGCAGCGGCGCCGTCGTCGGCGTCCACGGCTCCTGGGATCGCACGCCGCCGCGTGCCCCCGCCGTGCTGTGGATGCCCTGGGACGCCAAGACGCGCAGCCTCGGCCAGGCCCGCACGCTCGTCGGCGGCTTCCAGCACTCCGACGGGTCGCGCTGGGGACGCGCCGTGGACGCGGTCCCCGGCCCGGATGGCGCCCTGTACGTGTCAGACGACGCCGCGGGCGCGATCTACCGGATCGTCCCCACCCGCTGACCGCGGCCGGCCCTCCTCAGGCGGTGCGCCGGGCCGCCCGCCAGTTGCGCTCCAGGTTCTCGACGAGCGCCGGGCTGTACATGCATCGCGCCTGCTCGGACGCATACACGCTCATGTAGCGCCGGAAGGAGTCGAGCGGCTCCTGGGCCGCCCGCAGCGCGCGCCGGTTGGCCACCAGAGCCGTCGTCCCGGCGCTCAGCAGCTGTGCGGCCGACCGCTCCAGCGCGCCCTCGATCTCATCGTCGGAGACGACCTCGTCGGCGATGAGCCGTCCCTCGGGCGTGTCGGCTGCGAACGCGCGCTCGAACATGATCGCCTGGCGTGCCACGCGCTCGCCCACCAGGCGCGGGAGGCGCAGGTTCGCGCACCCGGGGATGATCCCCTCCCTGCGGGCGGGCAGGTTGAAGTAGGCGCCCTGCTGCGCCAC
Source organism: uncultured Actinomycetota bacterium (assembly GCA_963771675.1). Lineage (GTDB taxonomy): Bacteria > Actinomycetota > Thermoleophilia > Solirubrobacterales > Solirubrobacteraceae > Palsa-465. The sequence continues at coordinate 69,862 of CAVYUJ010000001.1, forward strand.
CACCCGGTCCATGACCAGCAGCCACTGGCACGCGCCGCCGATGGCAAAGCTCTCCACCACCGCCACCCACGGCTTCTCGCGGGCATCGGGGCCCATCGCGACCGGCAGATCCGAGCTCACCTCCAGGCCTCGGTACATCTTGGTGATCGCGCCCAGCTCCCGGTCGAGCATGAACTCGACCAGGGAGATCTGCCCGGTGTAGAGGTGGGTGAGGTTGATGCCGGCGCCGAAGATGCGGCGTCCGGCGTGCTTGGGGTGCGTCGCCGGGCCGCCGCGCAGCACCCCGACCTCGATCGCATCGTCGAGCAGGACCAGGTCGATGGCGATCTCCATGGCCCGGGTCGAGTCGTCGTCCTCGGCGTTCAGGCAGCCGTGGTTCTGGTTGGTCACGATCCCCACCGGGCCGTCGCGGTCCACGCGCATCGGCCCGAGGTCGGCGCTCCCGTCGCGCCGGAACGCCTCCAGGGCGGCCAGCGCCTCGGCCCGGGGCTGCGTCATCGCGCTGATCAGGTGCGTTCCGCGCCGTTCGTCGGCGAGCACGGCGGCGATGAAGTCACCCTGGGCGATCTCCAACCCCGCCTTCTCAGACTGCTGGTGGGTGCGCTCGGCGTCGATCTGGGCGCGCGTCGGAACCAGCTCGGGATGGCGCTCGGCGGCCGTGTAGACGAGCTCGGCCAACCGCACCGGCTGCGTCAGGCCGTCGGTGAGCTCGTCATAGACGGCCAGGACGTCATGGCCGCCGCGGGTAGCGGCGACGCTCACGCGCCGCCCACCACCGACTCGTGCCCGGACCAGTACGGGGCGCGCAGCTCACGCTTGAGGACCTTGCCGGCGCCCGACTTGGGCAGCGGCTCGCTGGTCAGCTCGATGCGCTTGGGGATCTTGTACTGCGCGATCGCGCCGCGGCAGTGGGCGATCAGCTCGGCCTCGGCGACGTCGCCGCGTGGCACCACGACGGCGTGCACCGCCTCCCCCCAGCGGGCATCCGGGACCCCGAACACCGCCGCCTCGAGCACGGCGGGGTGGCGGTACAGCACGTCCTCGACCTCGGTGCTGTACACGTTCTCACCGCCGGTGATGATCATGTCCTTGGCCCGGTCGACCAGGTACAGGAACGACCGCTCATCCATGTAGCCCAGGTCGCCGGTGCGATACCACCCGTCGCAGCATGGCCACGGCGGTGGCCTCCGGCTGGTTCCAGTACCCGGCCATCACGTTCTCGCCGCGGATCAGCACCTCCCCCACCACGCCCGGCGCCGCCGTGGCCTCGGCCTCCTCGTCGAGCACGCGGACCTCGACGCCGATCGCGGGCTGGCCGCAGGAGCGGGCCCGCGGCCCATCCAGCAGGGCCTCCTCGTGGGCCATGAGCGTCGCGATCGGCGCGGTCTCCGTGGTCCCGTAGAGGTGCATCAGCTCTGCGTCGGGGAAGGCCTCATGCGCCCGGCGCAACGTCTCGGTGGCCACCGGGGAGCCGCCGTGGCTGAGCAGGCTCAGGCTGGAGACGTCGCGGGGCCGGGCGAGCTGCTCCTCGGCGAGTGCGGCGAGCATCGTCGGGACCAGCAGCGTCGCCGTCACGCGCTCGGTCTCGATGAGGTCCAGCGCGGCGGCGGGGTCGAACACCGGCAGCATCACCTGGCGCCCTCCGTGCCACACCGTGGCCAGCACCGCGATCGAGCCCGCGGCGTGAAACAGCGGTGCCGCCACCAGCCAGCACGTGTTGGGCCGGAAGGCGAACTGGGCCTGGAAGTGAAAGGCGTTGGCCACGAGGTTGCGGTGGGTGAGGATCACGCCCTTGGCCGCGCCGGTGGTGCCCCCGGTGTAGAACAGGCCGGCCATGGTCTCGCCGGGGAGCGCGTCGGGGAACTCCGAGATCGGCTCTGCCGAGGCCAGCAGCGCCTCGTAGTCGTCGTCGAGACCGATCACGTGCTCGGTGATGCCGCCGGGATAGTCGATGCCCGACCCCGCGAAGAGGACACGGCTGCCCGAGTCCTTCAGCGCGTAGGCGAGCTCGGCCGGGCTGTGGCGCTGGTTGAGCGGCACCAGCACCATGCCCGCGCCGGGCACGCCCTGATACAGCTCGAGGTACCGGTGGCAGTTGCGGCCGACGACGGCGACGCGCTCCGACTCGCCGATCCCGAGCTCGCGCAGCGCGCCCACCAGCCGGCGCGCCCGATCCCACGTCTGCGCGTAGGTGATCTCGACGTCGCCGCACCGCGCGGCGACCGCGTCGGGCGCCACCCGGACGGCGCGCCGCAGTGGGTCGATGATCGTGGCCATGGCTGCGCTCCCTCGTCGATCAGACCATCAGTGGGTGTGGTGGACCTCCTGGAGGCCGTAGACCGGCGTGTCGATGCCCTCCGCGCGCGCCTTGAGCTGGAGCGCGAGGTAGAGAGAGTAATGGCGCGACTGGTGCAGGTTGCCGCCGTGGAACCACAGCCCGGGCTGCTGCGTGGGCTTCCACATGTTGCGCTGCTCGCCCTCCCAGGGACCGGGGTCCTTGGTCGTGTCGGAGCCCAGCCCCCACACCTTGCCGACCTTGTCGGCCACGTCCTGTGAGATGAGGTCGGCCACCGCGCCGTTCATCGATTCATAGCCGGTGGCGTAGACGACGAGGTCCGCCGGCAGCTCGGTCCCGTCCTCCATCACCACGGCATCGCGCGTGAGGTGATCCACCTGACCGGCCTGGAGCTTGATCTCGCCGCTGGCGACCAGCTCGGACGCGCCGACGTCGATGTAGTAGCCCGAGGCGCGGCGCAGGTACTTCATGAACAGGCCCGAGCCGTCCTCACCCCAGTCGTGCTGGAACCCGGCCGCCTCCAGGCGCGCGTAGAAGTCGGCATCGCGCTCGCGGATCTGCTCATACACGGGGATCTGGAGCCCCGCCATGATCCGGTAGGGCAGCGAGGCGAAGATCATGTCGGCCTTCTCGGTGCTGACGCCCGCGGCGACCGCGCGCTCGGAGTACAGGTCGCCCAGCGCGATGTCCATCAGCGTGTCCGAGCGCACCACGTGGGTCGAGGAGCGCTGCACCATCGTCACGTCGGCGTCGTGCTCCCACAGCGCGGCGCAGATGTCATGAGCGGAGTTGTTGGACCCGATCACCACGGCCCGCTTGCCCCGGTAGGCGTCCGGACCGGGGTGCTTGGACGAGTGGTGCTGATCGCCGGCGAACACGTCGGCGCCGGGGAAGCTCGGCGTGTACGGGCGGCCCGACATCCCGGTGGCCAGAACCAGCTGCCTGGGACGCAGCGTCAGCTCCGATCCGTCGCGCTCGACCACCAGCTCCCACTCACCGGCCGCCTCGTCGTAGCGCGCGCTCTTGGCCTGCGTCGAGCCCCAGTAGTTGAGCTCCATGACCCGCGCGTACATCTCCAGCCAGTCCGCGACCTTGTCCTTGGGCGAGAACACCGGCCAGTTGGGCGGGAACTTCACGTAGGGCATGTGGTCGTACCAGACCGGATCGTGCAGGCACAGGGACTTGTAGCGATTGCGCCACGAGTCACCTGGGCGGGCGTTGCGCTCCACGATGATCGCGGGCACGCCGAGCTGGCGCAGTCGCGCTCCCAGCGCGATCCCGCCCTGACCACCGCCCACGATGACGACGTAGGGCTGGGCGGTGAACCCCAGCTCCTCGGCCTCGCGCTGGCGGTTCTCCAGCCAGGTCTCGCGGCCGGGGTCGGCGCCGTGGTGCACGCCCTTGGGCCGCCGGAACCCGAGGTGCTCCTCATGGCCGGTGAGCTCGTCCAGCGCGGTCAGCAGCGTCCACGCCTTGCCGTCGATGAGGCGCAGGTGGCCGCTGCCGCGGCCGACCTCGGTCTCAAAGCCGATCCAGGCGTCGGTCACGCCATCGGCGGATGTCGGCTCCTCGGTCGTCTGCCATCCGCGGGGCTTGGTGTGCGGCAGCGCGCTCTCGAGCATGTGGACGATGCCCTCGCGTCCCTCCACGGTCCGGATGTTCCAGGTGAAGGCCACGAGATCGCGCCAGTAGCTCTCGGTGGCAAACAGGTCGGCGGCGGCGGCTGCGTCGCCCGCCTGCAGAGCGCTGTCGAAGCGCTCGAGCCACTGCTCGACCTCGGTGGTTGCAGGACGGGCGGCGGTCGTCGACATGTCGTTCCCCTCTCTCCGGATACCTCGTGCGAGTGTACGGTCGCCGGAGGGCGCCAATGGGGTGCACATTCGCATCGCAGACCGGCACCGGCGTCACGACCACGGCGAGCGCCACCTCCACGGCGCCCACGTCGACGACCGCGCCACCGTGTCGACGTTCACGATCATCACCACCACCCCCGCCGGGAGTTGGGCGACCGGGTCAGGCGACGACGGCGGTCTCGCCCGTGGCGGCCACGGACACCTCGGCGCTGACGGCGGGCTCCTCGGCCGGCGCGGCCGGGACCTTCACGACCGCCGGGGCGTCGGCGCCCCACGCCGGGGGCAGCACCGTATCGAGCTCGTCGACCTGCGCGGGCGTCTCGTAGAACGTCTCGGCCGGGCACGCGACGGGCTCGGGCGTGGCGGTCTCCTTCCACGGGCGCGGGTCGTCCTTGGCCTTGAAGAAGTCGCCGCTCCCGGGCGCGACGCCGGCGTCGCCGGGCAGGTGGGCCAGGATCGGGATGTGCTTGGAGCAGTGGATGTAGGCCTCGACGATCTGGACGACGACCCATCGCTCGGGGGTCTTCTTCCTGTCGGGGACGACGTCCCACAGGGTCTCGGCGCCCGAGGAGCGCAGGAACATCGGCAGGAACGCCTCCACGGCGCGGTGCTCGACGATGTGCGCCCGCCCGTTGATGTGCAGGCCGACTCCGCTGTGGAAGAAGTCGACGAACAGCATGCCGACGTGCGGGTTCTCGGCCATGTTGCCAAGGCTGGCCATGACCCCGTTGCCCTTGTAGTCCGGGTAGATCACCGTGTACGGGTCCAGGACGCGGACGAAGCCGGGGGGGCCGGCGCGAAACGAGGCGTCGCACTCGCCGTGGGCGTCGGAGGTCGAGATGAACACCATCTCCTGGCGCGCCAGGTACTCGCGCATCACCGGGTTGACGTGGTCGAGCATCTGCTTGTCGTAGAAGGCAGCGGCCCGCTTGAAGGTGCCGTAGCGCTCCTGCAGCGTGTGCTCGCCTACCGAGCCCGGTCGATGTCCATTGCTGACTTCCATGTGGTCGTCTAATCGGCTGACCGACACCGGTGCTGAAGCTCGGCGCGACAAACCCCCGCCCGACCCGGAAATTCGTCCAGGTCAGCGCCCAGACCGGTCTGAGCACCCTCCGAGCAGCCGACATCAAGGTCATGCACACCGCTGACGCGGCGCCCGCGGGCCGGACGCCATCCCTTGTCGCAGCGCTGATCCATTTCGACGTGAGCTGCATGGTGTGGACCGTGCTCGGCGCGCTGGGGATCTACATCTCCCAGTCGCTTCATCTGAGCGCCGGGACCATGGGCGTCGTCGTCGGCACCCCGCTGGTGGCCGCCGCGGTCGCTCGCGTGGTCATGGGCATCCTCGCCGACCGCTTCGGCCCCCGCCGGGTCGGCTCGGTGAGCCTGTTGGTCTCCGTGATCCCTCTGATCTGGGGTTGGCTGGCGGCATCGAACGTGCCCGAGCTGCTCGGGGTCGGGGCGCTGCTGGGGGTCGCCGGCGGCAGCTTCGCCGTCGCCATCCCGCTGGCCAGCCGCTGGTATCCGGCCGGATCCCAGGGCGTGGCCATGGGGATCGCCGGCGCCGGGAACGCGGGCACGGTCGTCTGCACGCTGGTGGCGCCGCGGCTCGCCCAGCACATCGGCTGGCACGCCGCGCTGGGCATCGCCACCGCCCCCATCGTCCTGGGCTGGGCGGCGTTCACCCTGCTCGCCAAGGAGCCGCCCGCCCCGGCACAGCGCCTCACCGTCCACGGCCTGGCCGCGGTCCTGCGCGAGCGCGACGTCTGGAAGCTGTGCGCCTTCTACTGCGTGACCTTCGGCTGCTTCGTCGGGTTCGCCAGCTTTCTGCCGATCCTCCTGCACGGGTCCTACGGCCTGTCCAAGCTGCAGGCCGCCACCGTGACCGCGGTCGGAGTCGGGCTCGGCAGCGTGCTGCGACCCCTCGGCGGCTGGCTGGCCGACCGGTTCGGCGGAACCGGCGTGCTGGCGGCGGTGTTCGGCCTCGCCGGCGTCGTCCTCGTCGTCATCGCCGGCACCCCATCGCTGGGCGTGCTCGTCGTGGCCTTCCCGGTGGCGCTGGGCCTGTTCGGCGTCGGCAACGGCGCCACCTTCCAGATCGTCGGACTGCGCTTCTCCGACCGCATCGGGGTCGTCACCGGCATCGTCGGCGCCGCCGGAGGGCTGGGCGGCTTCCTGCTGCCGACGGTCCTGGGCGCGCTGCATGACGCCGGCGGATACGGGCACGGGCTGGCCCTGGTGGCGATCACCACGCTGTGTGCGCTGCCCGTCATCGTGTTCGTCCGCGGCCGCTGGCGCCAGGGCTGGGCCTCGCTCGCGCAGGCGCGGGTCTGACCCTCCGGGACATGCCGTGGACGTCGACGCCCCCCAGCGCGAGGTCAAGACCGGCTGCCCGTACTGCGGGGTCGGCTGCGGGCTGATCGCCTCGGTAGCGGACGGCCGTCTGGTGGCCGTCCGCGGCGACGCCGACCACCCGGTCAACGCGGGCCGCACCTGCCAGAAGCCGCTGGCGCTGCCCGAGGCGTCGCGCACGCCCGACCGGGCGGTCACGCCGCTGTGGCGCGATGACCGCGAAGGCCGTTTCACCCCCACCGGGTGGGACCCGATCATGGCCCGCCTGGCCCAGCGTCTGCGCGAGATCGGCGACGAGCACGGCCCGGACTCCATCGCCTTCTACATCTCCGGCCAGCTCCTCACCGAGGACTATTACGCGGCCGCCAAGCTGGTGAAGGGGTTCCTGGGCACCAACAACCTCGACTCGAACTCGCGGCTGTGCATGTCCTCGGCGGTCGCCGCCTACACGGCGACCTTCGGCGCCGACGGGCCGCCGCCGTCCTACACCGACATCGAGGAGGCCGACTGCTTCCTGCTGCTGGGCTCCAACACGGCGGCATGCCATCCGATCGTGTGGGGGCGCATCCGTGAGCGCCAGGCCCAGGGCGCCCGCGTGATCGTGGTCGACCCCCGCCGCACCGACACGGCCGCCGCCGCAGACCTCCACCTCCAGGTCCGCCCCGGGACCGACCTCGTCCTGCTCAACGCGGTCATCGCCCAGATCGACCGCGACGGCATGGTCGATCGCGCCTACCTCGAGGGCCACGTCGACGGCTACGAGGAGGTGCTCGCCGCCGCCGCCGAGTGGACACCCGAGCGGGCGCAGGCGGCCTGCGGCGTGGCCGCCGAGGACATCGTCCAGGCCGCCCATCTGTTCGGGTCCGCCGGCGCCGGGCTGGCTCTGTGGTCGATGGGCGCCAACCAGTCGACCGAGGGCACCGCCATCAACCGCGCGCTCATGAACCTGTGCCTGGCCACCGGGCACGTCGGGCGCCCGGGCGCGGGTCCGTTCTCACTCACGGGGCAGCCCAACGCCATGGGCGGCCGCGAGGTCGGCGGTCTCGCCCACCTGCTCCCCGGCTATCGCAAGGTGGCCTCCGAGGCCGACCGCGAGGAGATGAACCGGCTGTGGGACCTCCCGGACGGAGCCGGCGTCTCCCCCGTGCCCGGCCTGCCGGCCACCGATCTCTTCGACGCGCTGGAGGACGGGCGGGTCAAGGCGGTGTGGATCGTCGCCACCAATCCGCTGGTGAGCATGCCGGACTCCGAGCGCGCCAGGGCGGCTCTGGCCCGGGCCGAGCTGGTGGTCTGCCAGGACGCGTATGACCCCACGGAGACCTCGGCCGTCGCCCACGCGGTGCTGCCCGCCGCCCAGTGGCCCGAGAAGCAGGGGACGATGACCAACTCCGAGCGGCGGGTCACGCTCGTGCGCCGGGCGATCGAGCCGCCGGGCGACGCCCTGGAGGATTGGCGGATCTTCGCCCGGCTGGCCTCCGCGCTGGGCTTCGCCGAGCGCTTTGCGTGGCGGTCGGCCGCCGAGGTCTACGACGAGTTCGCCGCGCTCACCTCCGGGCGCCCCTGCGATCAGGCCGGGATCAGCCACGACCGCCTCGAGCGCGAGGGCAGCCTCCAATGGCCGTGCCCGACCCGCGACCATCCCGGGACCGCTCGCCTGTACGCCGATGGGCGCTTCCCCACCGAGTCCGGGCGCGCCCAGGTGACGCCGGCCGTGCCGGGAGCGCTGCCCGAGCAGCCCGACGAGACCTTCCCCCTCATCCTCACCAGCGGGCGTGTCGCCAGTCAGTGGCACACGATGACGCGCACCGGCAAGTCCCGGCGGCTGATGGCGGCCGAGCGTGAGCCGTTTCTGGAGCTGCACCCGGCCGACGCGCGGGCGGCCGGCGTCACCGACGGCAGCTTCGCCCGCGTGCGCTCCCGCCGCGGCTGGGCCATCCTGCGCGTCCGCCTCGACGACACGCTGCGCCAGGGGACCGCGTTCGCGCCGTTTCACTGGGGCGCGCTGCACGCGCCCGCCGGCGCCGGCGCGGTCAACAACCTCACCCATCGCGCCACCGATCCCGTGTCGCGCCAGCCCGGGCTCAAGGCCGCGGCCATCCGCGTCGAGCCGGTGCACGCCGCGCGGCCGGGCACGGCGGCGAGCCGCCGACCTGCGCCCGACGCCGTGCGTGTGCAGGCTCGCGATGCCCTGTCGGCGTCCGAGCGCCCGCCCGCGGCGCGCCGCCTCGTCATCGTCGGAGCAGGCCCGGCGGGCGTCGCCACCGCGGAGAGCGTCATCGCCAACTCGGCGCCCGGCGCCTGGCAGATCACGCTCGTCGGGCGAGAGCCCGGCCTGCCCTACAACCGCGTCGCACTCAGCGATCACCTCGCCGGCCACCAGACCGAGGAGGCGCTGCGGCTGCGCGACGACGACTGGTACCGCGAGCACGGCGTGACGCTGCACAGCGGCGACGAGGTCGTGTCGGTGGACACGGCCGGCCGCGTGGTGATCACCCGCTCGGAGCTGCGCCTGCCCTACGACGCGCTCGTGCTGGCGACCGGCTCCAAGCCGCTGATGCCACCGATCGAAGGTACGGACCTCCACGGGGTCTTCGCCTTTCGCACCCAGCAGGACGCACGGGCGATCCTCGAGCAGGCCGGCCAGGTCCACCGCGCCGCGGTCATCGGGGGCGGCCTGCTGGGGCTCGAGGCGGCGCGCGGCCTGGCCCACCAGGGGATCGAGGTGACCGTCGTGCACCTGGTGGACCGTGTCATGGAGCGCCAGCTCGACGGTCCGGCGGCGGCGCTCGTCCAGCGCGCGCTGCGCCGCCTGGGCGTCAACGTCCTGCTGCAGCGCGCGACCACCGAGGTGATCGGCACCGGCCGCGCGAAGGGCCTGCGCTTTGCCTGGGGCGAGGACCTGGAGACCGACATGGTGGTGATCGCGGCCGGTATCCGTCCCGATGTCGTGCTCGCCGAGACCGCGGGCATCGAGGTCGCCAGGGCGATCGTCGTCGACGACGCGATGCGCACCAGCGCACCGGGGGTGTGGGCGGTCGGCGAGTGCGTCGAGCACCGCGGCCAGATCCAGGGGCTGTGGGCCCCGATCCTCGAGCAGGCCCGCGTGGCCGGCGCGAGCGTCGCCGGTCTCCCCGCCGCCTTCCACGGCGCCGTCGCCGTGACCCGCCTGAAGGTCGCCGAGATCGAGCTCTTCTGCGCGGGCGCCGCCTCCGCCGAGACCGACGGTGACGACGAGGTCGTCACCATGGACACCCGCAGCGGCACCTACACCAAGCTGGTGCTGCGCGGCCACCGTCTCCTCGGGGCGATCCTGCTCGGAGACACGACCCTCGGGCCGCGCCTGGCCGAGCTGCTGCGCACGGGCGATCCCGTCCCCGAGGCGCTGCTGGGCGCGGGCGGGATCTCCGCCGACGCCCTGGGCGACGAGGACGACGACGAGGCGCTCGTGTGCGCCTGCATGTCGGTCACCCGCGGGCGCATCGTCGAGGCGGTGCGGCGGGACTCGCTCTCAGACGTCGATGCCGTGGCGCGGGCGACGCAGGCCGGAACCGGGTGCGGTACCTGCCGCAAGACCGTCGCCTCGCTGCTGCAGAACGTCGCCACCGCGGCCTGAGCGTTGCGGTTCGCCTTCATCGTTCTCGGCTAGGCCAGCGAACGTCAACTGCGGCTGTCGAAGGCAGGACGGAGCGGCTGGGCGACCTCGCGACGGGGTAGTGGGAGAAAAGTGCTCTGTGGCGACGCTTTTCTACCAGAACCCCCTGCAAAGCCCGCCGATGACGCTCCGTCCCGCCTTCCCAAGCAGGCAGTTGACGTGCGCCGATACCCCGCCGAAACGCCCGACGGACGCACACCGAGCAAACCCTGAAGCGCGCTTAGGCAGCGTTACGGCGGAGCTTCGTCGCGGTCCCGGGCTGCGTGTCGCCGCAGGAGGCGAACTCCTCGGTGACCGGGCGCGGGCGCCCGTGGTAGTAGCCCTGGGAGTAGTCGACGCCCTTCTCGTGGAGCATCTCGGCCGTCTCGGGGCCCTCGACGAACTCGGCGATGGTCTTCATGCCCATCCCGCGCGCGATGTCGACCATCGACTGCACGACGAGCTGGTCGGTGGCGCTGGAGACCAGGCCCTTGATGAAGTCGCCGTCGATCTTGAGGTAGTTCAGCGGCAGGTACTTCAGGTAGTAGAAGGACGAGAAGCCGGCGCCGAAGTCGTCCAGGGCGAAGCGGCAACCGAGCGAGGTGAGCCGGTCGGCGAAGGCGCGCGCCTCCTCCATGTTGGCGATGGCGGCGGTCTCGGTGATCTCGAAGACCAGGTTGGCCGGGTCGACCGCCTTCTCGCGCAGCTCGCGCTCGACGAGTTCGAGCAGCTCCGGATCGCTCATGGACTTGCCTGAGACGTTGACCTCGAAGCGCACGCCGCCGGGCCGGTCGCGGTAGGTGTCCAGGGCCTCGATGGCCTTGCCGACGACCCAGCGGTCGATCTCCTGGATGAGGCCGAAGCGCTCTGCCGTGGGGATGAAGGCGGCCGGCGGGATCATCTCGCCGTCGTCGCCGAGCAGGCGCAGCAACAGCTCCCACTGGGTGACTTGGTCGGAGGCCAGGTGCAGGATCGGCTGGCAGTACAGGACGAAGCGATCCTCGTCGAGACCGCGGCGGATCTGGTCGACCCAGCCCAGGCGCGCCTGCATGCCCGAGAGGTGCTCGCCGTCGTCCTCGGAGACCTCGAAGCGGTTGCCGCCCACGTCCTTGGCGGCGTACATCGCCAGGTCGGCGTTGACCAACAGGTTCTCGGTGATGACGTCCTCGTCGAACAGCGCGATGCCGATGCTGGTGGTCATGGTCGTGGCGCGACCGGCGATCGGGAGCTGGCGTACCCGGACGGTCTCCAGCAGCGCGGTGGCGATCTTCTCGGCCTCGGCGCGATCGAGGTTCTTGAGCAGGATCGCGAACTCGTCGCCGCCGAGACGGGCCACCACGTCCGAGGTGCGCACGGTGCCGCGCAGCGCGGTCCCGACGGCGCGGATGACCTCGTCGCCGGCCTTGTGACCATGCGTGTCGTTGACGTACTTGAAGCGGTCCAGGTCGAGCAGGAGGACGGCGCCGGACTCCTTGTAGCGCTGCACGTAGTCGGCGTACTCGACCAGCTCCTCCTCGAACCGGCGGCGGTTGAACAGGTCGGTGAGCGCATCGTGGTCGGCCAGATGCTTGAGCTGGGTCTCGAAGCGCTTGCGGTCGGTGACGTCGCGGATGATGCTGGTGACGACCGGGCCGTCGTCGGATGCCACGGTGCTCACGGTGACGTCGACGGCGAACTCGGTGCCGTCCTTGCGCTGGCCGTACAGGTCCTGGCCCAGGCTCAGCGAGCCGGCGGAGTCGGCGCCGCCGATGACCGCGTGGAAGCGCTCGGCCACCAGCTCGCGGGAGCGGTCGGCGAACAGCTTCTCGATCGGGCGCTTGATGATCTCCGAGCGCTCGTAGCCGAAGAGCTCGTCCGTGCGCGCGTTGGCGAGCACGATGCGCCCGTCGCCGTCGATCTCCACGATCGGGTCCGGCGCGGTCTCCAGCAGGGCCTTGATCTTGTCCTCGGCCTTCTTGCGCTCGGAGATGTCGCGGATGATCCCGGAGAAGAAGCGGCCGTTGGGCGTGCCCCAGGTGGCCAGGGAGAGCTCGAGCGGGAACTCGCGTCCGTCCTTGCGCAGGCCGACGACCTCGACGGTGCTGCCGATCAGGCGCGAGGCGGCGACGCCGCCCTCGACGACACGCTGGATCCCGGCGTCGTGCATGGCCCGGAAGCGCTCGGGCATCAGCATCGACAGCGGCTTGCCGACGACCTCCGGCGCGGTGTAGCCGAAGATGCGCTCGGCGCCGCGGTTCCAGGAGACCATCGCGCCCTCCTGGTCGGCGGCGACGATGGCGTCGGTCGCGGACTCGGCCACGGAGCGGAAGCGGGTCTCGGAGTCGCGCAGCGCGAGCTCGGTCTCCATGTTCTGGATGACGCGGCCGAGCTGGCGGCCGATGTGCGCGGTGACCTCGAGCAGGCGGAGGTCCGGGTTGACCGCCTCCGGCGAGAAGCATTCGACGATCGCGTAGCACCGCTCCGCGGCAACCACGGGGAACGAGAAGGCGCCCCGGATCCCGACCGCCTCGCAGACCGGTCCGCGCGGGAAGTTGGCGTCCTTGGTGACGTCGACGATCCAGGCGGGGCGCCCGCTGGCCAGCACGCGGCCGGGCAGGCCGACGCCGGTCGGCAGCGGGGTCGCCTCGGTGACGCGGCGGAAGGCGGCAAAGCGCTCGGGCGGCGCCAGGTGCCAGACGCCGGAGGACTCGAGCGGAGCCTCGATCTGGCTGCCGGCCACGTACACGTGCCCGACCGGCCACCCGGTCCACTGGCAGATGCGCCCCAGCGCGGCGAACATCGCCTCGTGGACCGTCCGTGCCTGTGACGTCGCGGCCGAGACACTCTCGATCAGCTCCACGAACGACGCGTCGCGCGCCATCTCGGAATGGGCCGCGTCGAGCTTGCCCGCGCGCAGCTGGTTGCGGACCAGCGAGTAGGTGGTGGCACCGACGCCGACGAGCGGCACGGCGATCTTGGACAAGCGCAGACTCAGTTTGTCGCCCCTCATTGACTCGGGTTATCGGGCCGTCGTCACGATTGCTTGAGGCCCCCTGGGCGAGACGGCCGTTCGGCTGACGACCACGGCCTTAAAGGTCTGGGCCCGCGTGCGCGATAACAGCGGTGATGTCCGATGCTCCGTTCACCGGCCTGCGCGTCGCCGTCGTCGGCCTGGGGCCCTCGGGCGCATATGCCGCCGGGCACCTGCTCGCCAACGGCGAGCTCGACGTGCGCGTGGACGTGTTCGAGCGGCTGCCCACGCCGTGGGGCCTCGTCCGGTCCGGCGTGGCGCCCGATCATCCGAACATCAAAGCGGTGACGCGCGTGTACGAGAGGACCGCCGCCGATCCCCGGTTCACCTACTACGGCAACGCGGAGCTGGGCCGCCACGTGACGCGCGAGGACCTGCTGGCGCGCTACCACGCGGTCATCTACGCGGTGGGCAGCCCGGGCGACCGGCCGATGGCCATCCCGGGCGAGGACCTCCCCGGCAGCGCCCCGGCCACGTCGTTCGTCGGGTGGTACAACGGTCACCCCGATCACCGTGATGAGGTGTTCGACCTCGGCTGTCGCCGGGCGCTGGTGATCGGCAACGGCAACGTGGCGCTCGACGTGGCGCGGATGCTCACCCTCACCCCCGCGGAGCTCGCCCGCACCGACATGGCCGACCACGCGATGTTCGCGCTGGCCCGCAGCCAGATCGAGGAGATCGTCGTCATCGGGCGTCGCGGACCCGAGCAGGCGGCGTTCACCAACCCGGAGCTGCGCGAGCTGGGCCGGCTGGCCGGCGCCGACGTCGCGGTCAGCGCCAACGAGGTCGTGGTCCCCGCGGCATTCCGCGAGGCCCAGCCGTCGAAGACCAGCCGGCGCAACCTCGCGCTGCTGCACGAGTACGCCACGCGTCCCCGTCACGGCCATGCCAAGCGGATCGCCCTGCGCTTCCTCCTCTCCCCCGCCCGGATCGTCGGCGACCGGCGCGTCGAGGGCGTCGAGCTGGTGCGCAACCTGCTCGAGCGTGACGCGGACGGCACTCTGCGCGCCCGGCCCACCGCTCAGCGCGCCGTCGTCTCCGCCGGACTGGTCCTGCGCGCGGTCGGCTATCGCGGCCGGCCGCTGCCCGGCGTCCCCTTCGACGAGCGGCGCGGCGTCATCGCCAACGTCGACGGCCGGGTGGTGGCCACCGACGGCGCCCCCACGCGCGAGTACGTGGTGGGCTGGGCCAAGCGCGGCCCCAGCGGCGTCATCGGGACCAACAAGCGCTGCGCCCACGACACCGTCCGCATGCTGATCCAGGACATGGTCGCGGGTCGCCTCAACGCTTCGCTGCGCGACACGCCGTCGGGGCCCGAGTGGCTGCGCGAGATCACGCCCGCGCTCGTCACCTACGGCGACTGGGAGACCCTGGATCGCCACGAGCAGGAGATGGGGCAGCGCGCCAACCGCCCCCGCGTGAAGCTCACCCGCGTCAGCGACATGCTCGACGTGCTGGACCCACCGGAGCTCGAGCGGCACAGCTCGGCGGCCCTGGCCCGCTTCTGGGCGTAGCGAGACGAGCGGGAGATCGCGCTCGCGCGTGCCCTAACGTCCCGGCCGATGCCGGGCTCTGCGAGCAGCGAGATGGGCCGCGCCCTGCGCACGCAGGTTCCACGGTCGCGCCACGCCGACTGGACGCCATCGCCGCGCCGCCGCGACCCGGTCGAAGTCCTCCGCGTCCAGGAGGCCGGCCGCATCGCCGCGCTGCTGCCGATCCGTCACGAGCGGATGGCCCTGTCGCCGTTCACGTTCTTCCGCGGCGCTGCCGCGATCATGGCCGAGGACCTGGCCCACACCCCGGCGTGCGGCCTGCGCGTCCAGGCATGCGGGGACGCCCATCTGGCCAACTTCGGCATCTACGCCACCCCGGAGCGCCGGGTGGTGTTCGACCTCAACGACTTCGACGAGACGCTCGAGGCCCCGTTCGAGTGGGACGTCAAGCGGCTGGCCACGAGCCTGGTGGTGGCCGGGCGCGACCGCGGCTTTGCGGCGGCCCAATGCGAGACCGCCGCGGGGGCGACGGTGGCCGCATACCGCACGCGGATGGCCGCCTGCGCGAGGCTGGGCCACCTCGACGTGTGGTACGCGCGGCTGGACGCCGACGAACTGGTGAAGCTGTCTGAGCGCGCGTCAGACCGGCGGCTGGCCTCCGACGTGCTGCGCAAGGCCCAGCGCGCCACCAGCCTCGGCGTGCTCGACAAGCTCACCGCGGTCGTCGACGGCGAGCGGCGCATCGTCGACTCGCCACCGCTGATCGAGCATCTCCCGCAGCCCGGCGACGGGGTCGACGCCGCCGCGGTGATCGGCGGCTACGCCGCGTCGCTGAGCGATGCCACGCGCACGGTGCTGCGCCGCTACCGGCTGGTCGACTGGGCGCGCAAGGTGGTCGGCGTCGGCAGCGTCGGCACCGATGACGCCGTCGTGCTGCTCCTCGGCGACTCCGACTCAGATCCGCTGTTCCTCCAGGTCAAGGAGGCGACCGCGTCGGTGCTGGAGCCGTTCGCCGGTGCCAGCCCCTATGACAACCACGGCCGGCGGGTCGTCGCCGGGCAGCGGCTGATCCAGTCCGCCAGCGACCTGTTCCTGGGCTGGACGCGTCTGGGTGAACGCGACTACTACGTGCGCCAGCTGCGCGACATGAAGGGCTCGGTCCCCGTGGAGAAGCTGTCGGCGCAGGAGCTGGCACAGTACGGCCGGGCCTGTGGGGAGGCTCTGGCGCTGGGGCACGCCCGCTCCGGGGACCCGGCCGCGATCGCGGCCTACCTGGGCGCCGGCGAGCGCTTTGACCGCGCCCTCGCGGCGTTCGCCTCCGCCTACGCAGACCAGAACGCCGCCGACCACGAGGCGTTCATCGCAGCCCGCCGAGCGAGCGTGTGACGATCGCCGGTTAGGCGCCGCCGGCGCGCTCGCCCACCTGCAGGCGCATCTCGTGCTGGGCCACCGTCAGGCCCGCGCCCAGCCGGCGCAGCACGCCGGCGAAGAGGTCGTCGCTGGGGACGTTGGCCAGGCGCAGCGTGAGCTCCCCCGCCGCCGCGGTGACCAGGTCGCGCGCGGCGGCCCGGTCCACGGCCGCGATCTGCAGCACCCTGACCGTCACCCCGTCTGACGCACAGATCGCCGCGCCCGAGATCGCGCCGGACCGCTGGACAGCGAGCCCGGTGAGCGGCGCGCCGCGCTCGCGCATCCTCACGATCGACGCATCGGCGCGCTGCCACGGCTCTCGGCTGGAGCGATGGGCGGCGATCCAGGCGTGGGCGGCGTCGACGTCGAGGCCACGGTGCTCCACCTCGTCCCGCTCGGGATCCGGAGCCAGCGACCAGATCTCCAGGTGGCGCACGCGCTGAAAGCCCAGCCGCTCATAGAGGGCGATCGCGGGCGCGTTGCCGTCGAGCACCTCCAGCCACACGGTGTGCACGCCCGCGGCGCCAAGCGCGTCGATCGCGCCCCTCAGCGTCCGCGCGCCCAGCCCGATCCGGCGATACGGCGGCGAGGTCCCCATCCCCCCGATCCACGCCTCGGTCCCGCGGCGGGCCGCCAGTGCGAACCCCACCGGCTCCACGTCGACCGCGACCCGGGAGCACTCGAGGTCGATGTCGTTGTTGGCGATGTGGTCGGCCAGCGCCGCCTCGTCCATCTGCATCGGCACGAGGTAGTCCGAGAAGCCGAGATTGAACACCCGGACGAGCTCGGCGAGAGGGAGGGAACGCGCCCTCACCAGGTGCAGCGCGTCCGCGCGCGCTCGCGTCTGTGGTCCACGAAGGCTCATCGCCAGCACGCTACCGGTCGTCGCGATCGGGCGGGCCCGCACGCTCATCGCCGCGAAAAACTTCTGGTCAGCTCTTGACTAGTCTTGCTCTTACTAGTATGTTGCCGCCCATGTCGACCACCCCCTCGGACTCCCCCCGCCGGTCGTCGCTCGGGCTGATGGTTCTCTGGCAGCTCTTCGAGCAGCCCATGCACGTCTACAAGATGCAGAAGCAATTCGAGGCCACCGGCAAGGACCGCGTGGTCAACGTCCGCTCGCGGGCGAGCATGTACCAGACGCTCGAGCGGCTGCAGCGTCACGGCCTCGTGGAGGTTGCGGAGACCGTCCGGGTCGAGGGCTACCCCGACCGCGTCGTCTACGCCATCACCGACGCCGGCCGAGAGGTCGCGCGCGAATGGCTGCGGCAGATGCTGCGCACGACCGGCAACGACTACCCCGAGTTCCTGGCCGCGCTGTCGATCCTGTTCGGGCTTCCGCCCGATGTGGCGCGCGCTGAGCTCGAGCTCCGGGCGCAGCGGCTGTCGCAAGAGCTGGCCGGGACGCAGGCCGAGCTGTCTGCGATCCCGCCCGGTCTCCCTCGCCTGTTTCTGCTGGAGGAGGAGTACCGGATCGCCCTGCTCAGCGCCGAGGTGTCGTTCCTGAGCGGCCTGATCGAGGACCTGCGGGCCGGCCGGCTGACGTGGAGCGAGGAGTGGCTTCACGAGGTGGCAACACGCTTCCTTTCCCACGATGAACCAGAGGAGTCGCAATGACCGCGATGATCGAGGCCCGCGGCCTCACCAAGCACTACGGCAAGACCCGGGCCCTCGATGGCCTCGACCTCGTCGCCCACAGCGGCCAGGTGGTGGCCGTGCTCGGTCCCAACGGCGCCGGCAAGACGACGTTCGTGCGCGCCATCGCCACGCTGCTGCGCCCCGACGAGGGCACTCTGCACGTGGCCGGTCACGACGTGCGCCGCGATCCCGCGGCGGTGCGCCGGATCATCGGCCTGGCCGGCCAGTTCGCCGCCATCGAACCGGCGATGACCGGGCGTGAGAACCTGGAGATGGTGGCGCGTCTGTTCGGGCACAGCGGGCGGGCGGCTAAGGCCGCAGCCGCCTCGGTGCTGGAGCAGCTGGGACTGGTGGAGGCGGGCGACCGCCTCGCACGTACCTACTCGGGCGGCATGCGCCGGCGCCTCGACCTCGGCGCGAGCCTGGTCGGGACACCGCGCCTGCTCCTGCTGGACGAGCCCACCACCGGGCTTGACCCGCGCAGCCGCATGGAGCTGTGGGAGGCGATCCGCGCGCTGGTGGCGGCGGGCACCGACGTCCTGCTCACCACCCAGTACCTCGACGAGGCCGATCACCTCGCCTCCCAGGTCGTGATCATCGACCACGGGCGGGCCGTGGCGACCGGCACCCCGGCCGAGCTCAAGCGCCGCATCGGCGGCAACGTCGTCGAGATCCACGTGGCCGGCGCCGCCGACCTCCCTCGCGTCGCCGACATGCTCGGTCGGCTGCACGATGGCGCCGTCTCGACCGACGAGGCGTCCCGGCGCGTGAGCGTGAGCGTCGATTCCGGCAGTGACGGCCTGATGGGTGCGCTGCGCTCGATCGAGGCCGCCGGTATCGCCGTCGAGGACATCGCCATGCGTCAACCCAACCTCGACGAGGTCTTCCTCGCCCTCACCGGGCGGCCCACCGAATCCGCGGGCGCCGACGCGGCGCAGGCTGCCTGACCCAACACACACCGAAACGGACACCGAGAATGTCATTCACCACCTCCACCACCTCCACGCTCCCGACGGTCACCGCGCCGCGCCGCCAGGCCGGGCTGGCCCGCAGCACCGCGACCGTGACGCGCCGCACGCTGCTGCGCTACGCGCGGACTCCTCAGCTGATCGTGCTGGCCACGATCCAGATGGCGCTGTTCTTCCTCATCTACCGCTACATGTTCGGCGGCGCCATCCACATCGCCGGGATGCCCTACGTCGACTTCCTCGTACCCGGATTCATCGCCACCGGCGTGCTCTTCAGCGGCATCGGGACGGCCGCCGCGGTGGCCGAGGACCTCGAGCAGGGCTTCATCGACCGCCTGCGCTCACTGCCGATCCCGCGGGCGTCGGTGCTGGCCGCGCGGGCGCTGGCCGACACGGTCATCTTCACGTGGGCGACGGTGTTCACCACCGGGATCGCCTTCGCCGTCGGCTATGGCCTGCACGGCTCCGCCGCCGGCGGCCTGGCCGCGCTGGGGCTGGTCGTGGTGTTCGGGTTCGCCTTCGAGTGGCTGTTCATCGCCATGGGGCTGTTCGCGGGCACCGCTCAGGCGGCTCAGGGCATGGGCATGATCGTGTTCCCGTTCGCGTTCGTCTCCAGCGCGTACGTGCCCGTCGCCTCGATGCCCGGCTGGCTGCAGGTCTTCGCCAAGCACCAGCCGCTCACCTACATGGTCGACGCGGTCCGCTCGCTGACCCTGGGCGGGCACGCCCAGGCGCTGCTCGGCCACCCGGCGTCCTACTTCGTGGTCCGCGCCCTGGTGTGGACCGCGGGGATCCTCGTCGTGGCACTGCCGCTCGCCGTGGTGAAGTACCGCCGCGGGTGAGCGCGATGGCATCACAGTCCGGCAGGGAGCGCGTGCTCGTCAACTTCTTCTACGCGCCCCCCGTCGGACACGCCATCGAGGCCCTGCACTACTGCCTGGGCCACCACGTCGCCAACCCGGGAGGTGAGATCTCGGTGGCGCTCAACGCGGCGAGCGCCGTGGAGCTGGCCGGGCTCTGCCCATTCGTCAGCCACGCCTATGCCATCGCGCACCCACTCCTCGATGCCTGCGCGGACTCCGCCACCCGCCAGCACGCCATCCCGCGCGACTGGGACTGGGTCCTCGACGACTTCCGGCGCCACCAGGACATCCAGCTCGAGATGTTTCCGGGCCTGCGCGACTACTACCGCGCCAGCGACCAGCGGCTGCGCACCACCCGGGGGCGCACCACCGTGGCGGCCGATCCACCGGGCTACGTCCCCCACCAGCAGCTGCGGCTCGAGCTCCCGGCGCGGGCGCGGACGATGGCCACGGCGCGCTGGGCCGCCCACGGGGCGGGCGATCCCGGCGGGGGACGGATCGCGCTGATGCCGGCCGGCTCGGGATCCTCCGAGCTGTACCCGTCGCTCACGTCGTGGCTGGACATCCTCGGAGCGCTCGGCGAGGCCTTCCCCCGCGCACGATTGGCGCTGATCGGCAAGCGCACCCGCGATGAGCGCACCGCGACCTCGTTCGGCGAGCGCGAACTGGCGGCCCTGCTGGCCCATCCGTCGCGTCCGGTCGACTGCCTGGACCTCCCGCTGACCGAGCAGCTCGCCGTCGTCGAGAGCTGCGACCTGTTCCTGTCCCCGCACACCGGCTTCGGCCTTGCCGCGCTCGCGGTCGATACCCCCTGGCTGACGCTCTCGGGAGGCCGGTGGTTCGAGTACTTCTTCAACCACGTGCCGTTCCGCTCCATCCTCCCGGACACCGAGCGCTACCCCAGCTTCTCCCAGTTCGCGCCCCTGGCCATCGTGGACGACGACGGGCCGCGGACGCCGAGCATGAGCCGCGAGCGGATCGCGCGCGACCTGCCCCGGATCGTCGCGGCCGCGGGCGAGCTGCTGGCCGGATCGCTCACCTATGAGCAGGCGCTGCGCGACTACTTCCCGGCGCTGCTGGCCGCGCACCATGGCGATCCGTCGCAGATCTGGTCGATCGACGGCATCCACCTCCGGTACCTGAGCCGGCGCTGACGCGACAGAGCGGCCGCGGCCGAGCGCTACCCGATCCGCCGTGGCTTGAGGGGCGGCAGCTGGCCGGAGACGAGCTCGGGGACGTGCAGCGCGCGGCGGACCTCATGGGCGAGTGCCAGCAGGGCGGGCGTGAGTCCGGCGAGCCGGCGCTGCCACGCGGTCAGGCTCACGGGTGCGTGTCGCGCCGCGGCCGCGAAGACCTCGGCCTCGAAGCGGACCTCGCGGACCAGCGAGCTGATCGGCGCCTGCGCCGCCGCGGGCCAGCGCGCGCGAGCGAGGTCGCCGGCGTAGCGCCGCTCAGAGGCGGCCGCCGCCGCACTCACCCGCTCGATCTCGTCCGCAGGGGTGTGCGTGGTCCATCGGATCTCCTCGAGGTCGACCTCGCGGGCGCTGGCGTCCTGTGGACGGGCGATCTCCAGATAGCGCCTTGCCGCCACCGTGAGCACGCCCCGCGTGATCGCGAAGGCCCCGTCGCGCAGCGGCGTCGGCGCCAGATTCCGGCCCGGCAGGGACATCCACTGCGCGAACACGTCGCCGTAGCGGGGCGCCGCGCCGTTGATCGCCAGGGCGCTCATGCGCACCGGGGACAGAGCGGGATAGGGCGTCGCCCTGCCCGCCGTCGAGGTCGGGTCCTCCTGGAGCCACTCCGCGAGGTTGAAGTCGCCCATGGCCTCCTCGCTGGTCTGAAAGGAGGTCCTCCGCCCCGAGGTGGTGTCGACGATGTAGACCCGCCAGCGGTCCCCCGCCCGCGTCAGCGCCGTGGACACGGCGTCGCCCGGGTGAACGCGGAAGAGGATCTGCGGGTGAAACCCGCGCGTGGTGTCGGTCCAGAACGCCCCGTAGGCGGCGCGCGAGGATGCGCGGTCCTCCACCGTGCCCACCTGGATGAACGGCGAGCGCTGCGCCCGGCCGGGCGCCTGGGCTCCGATCCAGGTGCTGGCGTGCGCCTGGCCGCTCCCGGACATCCGCGGCACCGCCCATGACGCCGCCACCGCGCTGACGTGACCGCTCCACACGTACCCCGCCATGTGCCCGAACGACGAGGGCGCGCCGCCGCTGCCCGCCCCTCCCCCACAGCCCGCCGCGCCGAGCGCGACCACGATCACCGCGCCGACCACCCCCAGCCATCGCCCCGCCATGCGTTCTCTCAGGGCCCGTGGCGCCCCGCCGCCCCGGCGCTGCCCGAGCGGGTGTTGCGCGAACGACTGCGGATCGGCCGCGGCGGCGGAAGCGGATCCGCCCGCGCGGCCAGCGCGGCGGCCCCGGCCTCGATGCCGGCGGTGAGCACGTCGATGTCCGGAGCGTGGTCGCGGTCCCCGGTGACGCCGAAGTACAGCTGGCCGTCATAGGAGAAGATGGCCACGACGATCCGGATGGTGCCGACGATCGGCACATAGGGGTAGGACTCCAGCAGCCGCCGTCCCAGGGCGTGCACCGGCGTCTGGGGCCCGGGGACGTTGGTGGTGGCCGTGTCCATGTTCAGCCGGGCCGAGCGCGTCATGACCCGGCTGCCGAGGGCCAGCAGCAGCGGCGGCGCGAACCCGGACAACTGGGCCAGGACGTCGCCGGCCACCGCCTGCTTGCTGGCCTTGATCCCGTCCATCTGCGCCCGGATCCCGGCCAGCCGGGCCTCGGGGTCCTCCAGCCCGACGGGCAGCCGGGCGAACACCGCCGACACGCGGTTGTTGTAGATCCCCCGCTCGCCGGGACGCCGCACGGATACGGGGACCATCGTGCGGACCACGCGGTCGGGCGGCATCGCGTCCCCGCGCTCCTCCAGGAGCGCGCGAAACCCGTGGGTGATGACCGTGAGCACGATGTCGTTGACGGTGCCGCCGAGCGCCCCTCGCATCCGCTTGACCTCGGACAGGGAGACCGTGGCCCAGCTCCAGCTGCGGTGGGGCCCGATGGGCCCGGTCAGCGACGTCGTCGCGGGCCGCAGCGCCGGGGCGGCGGCGGCGAGCGCGCGGGCGGTGCCGACGGCGGTGCTCAGTACCTGCGGCCACGCGCTGAGTGCGCTGCGCAGCTGGGACGCGGGGTCGATGGCACGCAGGGCGACGCCGCGCGCGAGGAGCTCGACGCCGCTGGGCTCGGGCCCGGCTGCCCAGTGCTCGGCCTCCGGCGTGGGCGTGCCGGCGGCGTCGTCGAACATGACGGACATCAGGTCGGTGGCGGCGACGCCGTCGACCATGCAGTGGTGGACCTTGGACAGCAGCGCCCATCGTCCGTGAGAGAGGCCCTCGACCATCCAGATCTCCCACAGCGGACGGGCCCGATCCAGGTGCTGGGAGAACACACGCGCGGCCATCGCGCGCAGCTGAGCCTCGGTTCCCGGCGCCGGGACCGCGGTGTGGCGCAGGTGGTAGCTGAGGTCGAAGTAGCGGTCGTCGACCCACACCGGCTCCGACACCCCGAAGGGCACGAACTTCACCTTCTGGCGGTAGCGCGGCGTGTGGTGAAGCTTGGCGGCCACCATGGCCGTGACGTCCTCGAACGCGGGCGCCGGACCCTCGAAGATGCTCACCCCGCCGATGTGCATCGGCGTCACGTCATCCTCGACGTGCAGGAACATCGCGTCCTGGGCGCTCATCCGGTTCATGGCGGCGGCGGCTCGGCCCCCTGCAGCACTCGCTCGAGCTCCTCGTAGACCCTCGCGTTGACCGCCATCCCGCAGTGGCTGCCGTCGACCTCGACGCACGTCGCGCTGGGGTCGAGGCAGGCACGCCAGTCCACGATGGCGTCGGTGCGCGAGTAGATCATCAGCGCCACCATGCCCTCGGTCAGGGGCGCGCGCAGGAGCGCGTAGTAGTCCGTGCAGCACTCCCCGTCCCGGCACTCGGAGCTGAACACACCGGGGACCCCGAGATCGCCCAGCCGCGCCATCGAGCGGACCGTGCGCATCACCCCGGGTGACACGGCCAGCGGGTCGAGCACCGGCGAGCCGAGCATGACCACGGCGGCCACCGCCTCGGGCCGGCGCGCAGCCAGCGCCCGCGCCAAGGTCCCGCCACGGCTCTGGCCGATGACGATCGCGGGCTCGTCAAAGCCCGCCAGCACCTGCTCGAGCCGGGTGAGCTCGCGGCCCGCGCAGCCCGCGTTGATGCGGATGCCGCTCAGGCGCACGGTGTGTCCGCGGCGGCGCAGCCAGCTCGCCAGCAACGTGAGCGAGGCATCGCCGGCCATGAAGCCGGGGATGAGCAGCACCGGCGCGCGGTGCGCCGCCCGCTCCGGGGAGCGGAAGCGGCCGCCGGCCAGAAGGCCGGCCAGCTCCGGCCAGTACCTCAGCTCCGCGTACAGGGGCACGCCCACGCGCGAACCCTACCGGGTGGGCAGGGCGGCTGGCCCCGGAGCCAGGCCCTGGGCGGCGCTGACGCGCGCCTCGTGGTGCAGCAGCCGGCGCTTGACCTCGACGCCCGCCGCGTAGTCCACCAGCCCGCCGTCTGATCCGACCAGGCGGTGACAGGGGACGATGATGCAAATCGGGTTCTGGCCGTTGGCCGCGCCGACCGCACGAGCGGCGGCGGGGCGCCCGAGGCTCGCCGCCACCGCAGCGTACGTACGCGTCCCCCCGAACGGGATGGCGGTCAGTGCGCGCCACACCTCGATCTGAAATGCGGTCCCGGCCAGACGCAGCGGCAGCTCGAACCGGGTCCGCTCCCCGGCGAAGTACTCCTCGAGCTGCCGGCGCGCCTCGGCAAACGGCCTCGCGTCGCGCCGCCACCCCGACCCGATGACCGGCGCCCAGCGCTGGCCGTCGATCCACACCGCCGACAGCGCGCTGCCGTCGCCGGCGAGCAGCAGGTCGCCGACGGGGCTCGGCATCCGCGTGACGATCGTGGTCACGCGGCCGCCAGAGCCCACAGGTGCTGGACGGCGTAGGCTCGATAGGGCCGCCACGGCGTCGACACGCGCTCCGCCTCGCGCGGGCTCGGATCGCATCCCAGCCGCGTCAGACCGTGGCGCACACCGGCATCGCCGGGGGTGAAGGCATCGGCGTCGCGCAGCGCCCGCATGGCGATGTAGCCCGCGGTCCACGGCCCGATCCCCGGCAGCGCCAGCAGCGCGGCGACGGTCCGCGGGCGGTCCACCGCGTCGTCGAGGACCAGCCGGCCGGCGGCCAGCTCGGCGGCGATCCCCACCAGCGTCCGCCCCCGGCTGCGCGGCATCGGCAGCGCCTCGGGATCGAGCTGGGCGATCGACGCCGCGGACGGGAACAGGTGGGTCACCGCGCCGACCGGGTGCGGCAGCGGCGTGCCCAGCTCGGCGACGATCCGGCTGACGAGCTTGGTCCCCGCGCTCACCGACACCTGCTGGCCCAGCACGGCGCGCACCGCCAGCTCGCATCCGTCGGGGTGGCCCGGCACCCGCCGGCCCGGCGCCGCGGCGGCGAGGTGCCCGATCACGGGGTCGGCGCCCAGGTGCGCGGCGACCGGCGCCGGATCGCGGTCGAGGTCCAGCAGCCGCCGGCAGCCCGCGACGGCGGGCTCCAGGTCGCGCGCATCATCCAGGACGAACGTCGCCTCGACGTGGTCGACGCCCGGGAGCAGGTCCACGACGCCGGGGCCATGGCGCAGCGCCAGGCTGCGGCGGTAGCCGCCGGGGATGACCTCCTCGATCCCCGGCACGACCCGCGCGCTGAGGAACCCGATGAGACCGTCGCCGTCAAACGGCGTGCGCGTGGGCAGACGAACGGACTGGGACATCATCACGCTCAACGCTGCCAGGCCGCGCGGCGTGAGATCGCCGTCAACCGCCGTCGACCGGGGTCTGCCCGGCGCGCGGCACGAGGATCAGCCAGGCGATCAGGCCCGAGTCGAGCAGGATGTACGCCGGGAACGCGACGCTGGCGAATCCCCAGTCCTTGGCCTTGATCGTCAGCAGTGTGATGGCACCGCCGGCGACTCCGCTCAGAAAGGCGAGCGAGTGCTCCGTGTGGGGATACCGATACGCCTTGCGGATCGTCGGAACGGCGGCGAGGAAGTCGGCGAGAACACTCAACAGGATGGCCACGTTGCCGCGTCCCGTCGCTGCCCACGCGCCCAGAGCCATCAGCGAGAGCACGCCGCACAGCGCGTCGAAGAGCGTCACGCGGGCGTAGGCCTTGGCGTCCAGGAACGAGGCGACGACCACGAGCAGTGGCCCGAAGCCCACGGCGAGCGTGAGCACCGCGTCGAGGCCGACTCCCTGCGCCACCTCCGCGGCGAAGGCGATCATCGGGGCCAGCGCCCACAGCATCCAGGTCACCCGGTTGGGCTGGGTCTCGCCGCGCACCGTGTCGCGGGCGTAGGCGGCGTTCCCGGTCAGGACGATGAGCGCCCCGAGGATGGCGAAGCGGGGGTCGATCACAGGCGCCGGACCGAGCCGGGCTCAGCGGCGCGCGACGGCGGACAGCGCGAGCATCTCGAAGGCGACGTTCGCGCCGAGCAGCGCCGTGGTCTGTCCCGGGGCGTCATAGGCCGGAGAGACCTCTACCACATCAAAGCCGGTGAACGGGATGCCGGCCAGCGCCCGCAGGAAGGCCAGCGCCTCGCGCGGGTACAGGCCCGCCACCTCGGGCGTCCCGGTCCCGGGAGCGAAGGCCGGGTCGAGCACGTCGATGTCGAAGGACATGTACACCGGCCCGTCTCCGATCCGGGCCCGGACCCGTTCGCCGTACTGCGCGGGGGTGAGCGTGACCAGGTCGTCGCCGTCAATGACCTCGAAGCCCATGTCCCGCGGCTGGTCGACATCGGCGGGGCCGTAGAGCGAACCGCGCATCCCGGCCAGGAGCGACCGGGAGGGGTCGAGCAGGCCCTCCTCCAGCGCGCGGCGAAACGGCGTCCCGTGGAAGTAGCGCTCGCCGTAGTACTGATCCCACGTGTCGGCGTGCGCATCGAGCAGGACGAGGCCGACCGGTCCGTGCACCGCCGCGTGCGCGCGCAGCTCGCCGAGCACGATCGAATGGTCGCCGCCCAGCACCACGGGCACGATCCCGGCGCGGAGCACCGGCTCCAGCCCCGCGGCGATCTGCTCGGCCGTGCGCTGGGCGTTGCCGGGCGTGATCTGCAGGTCCCCACCGTCGACGACCGAGAGGGTGGCGAACACGTCGACGTCGAGCGCCGGGTGATACGGGCGCAGCATCGCCGAGGCCGACCGGATCGCCTCGGGGCCGAACCGTGCCCCGGTGCGAAAGCTGGTGGCCGTGTCGAACGGGACGCCGATGACGGCGGCGTCGACGTCCTCGTGGGGCAGCTCGATGTGCGGCAGGCGGGCGAACGTGCGCGGCCCGGTGTACCGGGGGGCCACGCTCGCGTCCGGCGGCTGAAAATGACCGCGCCGATTGCGGGAGATCGTCATCGCACACTCCTTTGCGGGTCGGGCAGGGCAGGCGCCAGGATCCACAGGATGCGTGCGCCGTCGCCGACGACGCGCCAGCTGTGGGGAACGGCGGCGCCGAAGGTGAGCGCGTCACCCTGCGCCAGCTCGAACGTCTCGTCCTCCACCTGGACCTCGATGGTGCCCGCGAGCACGAAGCAGACCTCGCATTCGCTGGGCAGCGTGTAGAGCGCCGAGCCACCCGAGCCACCGGCCGAGGCGGCGGTCTCGAGCACGGTGACGTGGCGCTCTCCGGCCGGCGTGATGAGCGTGTCCACCACCTCGGCGGCTTTGGGCAGGTCGGCCACGCGCGGGCGGTCCGAGCGGCGCACCAGCGTCGTCTGCGGCGTTTGGAACAGCTCCGCGGGCGACAGCCCGAGCGCGTGGCAGATCCCCACCAGGCTGGCCACCGAGGGACTGGTGATGTCGCGCTCGACGCGGGAGAGGAAGCTCTTGGTCACGCCGCTGCGCGCCGCCACCTCGCCGAGCGACATACGACTCGCCTCGCGCGCGTGACGCAGGCGGGCCCCAAACCGGATCCTCTCGGTGTCGTCCACAGCCATACGTTACGTCGTGCTCTCCAGCGCCTCGTCCGAGGCCTCGATCGCCCCCGCCTCGGCGCGCAGGTTGAGCGAGCGCGACAGCAGCCAGTACGAGGTCCCCGACACGGCGAGCCCCACCATCCAGGAGATGTCGACGCCCGAGATGTGCTTGGCGACGGGGCCGGTGTAGTCAAAGCCGGCGATGCCCGGGAGCACCATGAACGGGATCTCGGCGGCGAAGCCCAGGGCGTAGGCGGTGAGGCCGCGCCACCCCCACGCCCCATACAGGCCGTTGGGCGTGAACAGGTCCGCGATCGCGTAGCGGCCGTGGCGCACGAGGAAGAAGTCCACCAGGTTCGTGGCCGTCCAGGGCACCAGCAGGTAGAGCATGAGGGTCAGCGAGTTGAGCACGGTGGAGACGGCACTGGAGTTGATGCTCTCCGCGATCACGTACCAGACCACCGTCAGCACCACGATGGTGATGATCCGGGCCCGGCGGGTCGGCCTGATCGGCTTGAAGGAGTCGATGCCGGTGAGCAGGCTGAGCATGCCCCCGTAGGCGTTCATGCCCATGGTGGCGGCCAGACCGGCCGCGAGCAGGAAGGCGGCGACGGTGCCGAGCGGATCGAAGATGTTGTTGCCGGCGAGCTTGGTCCCCAGCAGTCCATCGGTGGCGCCCAGGCGGATGGCGAGCCAGGCGCCGAGCGCGATCAGCCAGATCGGCGACGCCGCGGCGCCGACGAACACCGAGGCGATGACCTTGCGCGCCGACGTGCCCTTGGGCAGGTAGCGCGAGTAGTCCGAGACGTAGGGGGCGTAGGTGATGTTGTAGGCCGCCGCCGCGGAGAACTGGGCCATGAACGCCGCGAACACGAACCCGAGGTGCTGCTTGGGGGCATGCCCGTCGGCGGCCCCGAAGATGACGCCCAGGGTGAGGATGGTCACCACCGGGAGCGAGAAGATGAGGATGAGCCGGAAGATGCGGTGGACCCAGTCGTGCCCCCAGATGGCGATCACCGCGGCCAGAACCGCGATCACCACCGCGACCAGCCCCGCGCTCCAGCCGAACGCGGCGTTGAGGCCCTGTGACATCAGGACCTGGTCGGCGACGTTGAAGGCGACGTAGGTGAACAGGGTCGCGAACAGCGGGACGAGCACGCCGCGGTAGCCGAACTGCGCGCGCGACTGGATCATCTGGGGCAGCCCCAGGCGCGGTCCCTGCGTGGCGTGAAACGCCATGAACAGCGTTCCCACGAAGATCCCGAGGACCCCGGCGAGGATCGTCCAGCCGAGCGACAGGCCGAGTCCGGGGCCGATGAAGCCGATCGGGATCGAGAAGTACTGGAAGTTGCCCAAAAACCACAGCGGCATCTGATGCCACAGCCGGCCGTGGCGCTCCTCCTCGGGAATCCAGTCGATCGAGCGGCGCTCGATCTCCTTGGCGGGCGGCGCCTGGATGGTGGGGAGCGTGGTGTCCCCGGTCGTGACGGCCATCGTGAACTCCTCTCCTCGTGAGCTCCGGCGGTGCGCGACGGTACACGACCGTTGCGTGACGGTCAAGACCTTGGGGGCGCCGGGGCCGAGGTAAGCTCCGGCCGATGGAGCGCGAGACGCAGCTGGCCCACGCACGCCTGCCGGCGGTGGAGCGCGGAACCATCCACCCGTTCCAGGACGGTGAGCCGGGGCCGGTGTTCTACCAGCGCTACGCCCATCCGGTGGGGCTCGAGGCCGAGCGGCTCATCGGCGAGCTGGAGGGCGGGCCGGCGCTGCTCTTCCCCTCGGGCATGGGTGCGGTGACCGCGCTCATGCTCGGCTTGCTCGAGCCCGGCGCGCGGGTGGCGGTCGCCGACGGCGGCTACTACGGGACGTTCGGGATGCTCACGGGTGAGCTCAGTCGCTGGGGCCTGGAGGTCGTCGCCTTCGATCAGACCGGCCCGTCGCCGCCCGCCGACCTCGTCTGGCTGGAACCGTGCGCCAACCCGGTGATGACCTTCCCGGACCTCGACGCCGCCGTCGCCGCCGCCCACGACGCCGGGGCGAAGGTGGTCGTCGACAACACGGTGCTCAGCCCCCTGCTCCTGCGTCCGCTCGAGCACGGCGCGGACTTCGTCATGCACAGCGCCTCGAAGATCCTCGCCGGCCATCACGACGCGCTCCTCGGCGTCGTCAGCTGCGCCCGCGCCGAGGACCACGAGCGCCTGGCCAAGTTCCGCGGCGCCACCGGGATCGTCGCCGCGCCGGACCCGGCGTGGCTGCTGCTGCGCGGCCTCAAGACGCTCGGCGTGCGCGTGCCGCGCCAATCGGCCACCGCGCTGGACCTGGCCCGGCGCCTCTCAGGCCACGCCGCGGTGCAGACCGTCCGCTACCCCGGGCTGGACGATCCGACGGCGGCGCGCTACGTGACCGCTTTTGGCCCGCTGCTCTCCTTCGACGTCGCCGGCGCCGAGCAGGCGCTGGCGGTCGAGCGCGGGCTGCGGCTGATCGAGAACGCCACGAGTCTCGGCGGGGTCGCCTCGACCCTCGAGGCCCGGGCGCGGTGGGAGGGCGACCGGATCCCGCCCGGGCTGCTGCGGTTGAGCGTGGGCCTGGAGGACGTCGAGGACCTGTGGACCGACCTCGCCCAGGCCTTGGACGCTGTGCGCTGATGCTGACTCGCAGTCTGCCGTGAGCGTTCAACGAGGTAGCGGCGCACGTCAACGGCGGGCGACGAGGGGGCGCAGGGTGGGCTGCTGCGTGGTCGTCACCCTGTGCGAGGGTGAATCGCCTCACTATGAGGCCATTTACCCTCGTCGACGGAGCCGGCGCCGTCCCGACCCCCTTCGATCGCGGTCGTTGACGTTCGCCGGTACCCCGTACCGACGCCACTGGCTTCTCATCCTCACATCCGCCAGTGGGCCTCGAGCTCGGCGATCATCGCCTTGTCGCGGACACGGTCGATGCTGGTGTGGGGCTGCCCGGTCCGGATCTCGAACATCCGTCGCTGCGCGTAGTCCATCTCCGAGACCGTGCGGCGGATCCGCTGCGTCAGCTGGGTGAGCCTGCGTGCCATGGTGACTCCTTCTCGTCGTGACAATCGGCCGTCTGGCCTGCTGTAACGATCGGCTAAGCCCGCCCGGCGCACATCGGCAATTCGCAGCGGGGTGACACGGCCAGGGCCTTACTCGGAGCGGCTCAGGCCTTACTCGCCTCAACCAGGCGTCCACACGGTAAAACCCCGCGAAAACCCCTCCATTGCGGTGCTTTCCTGCGCAAGACAGCCAAACCTCCTCAGTAGTTTCTACGGAATTCGCCACAAAGGGCTAAAGGTTGGCACGGGGTGGGCCGACGATCCGCCTATCGGTCCAATGGCAAACCTGTCGTAAGGCGGGGACGCAAAGCCAGAGGTCTCGCCCAGCACATGGTCGAGATAGCTCGGTTGCCGGCGATGACAGCCACCTTCTCTCCAGCTGGAGAGCGCAACCGAGGGGAAACCATGATGGCCTCCATCATCAATGGGCGTCTGCGCCTGCCTGCCCACATCCGTGTCTCTGTCCTCGCCCTGGTGGGGACCGTCGGCCTGGTGTGGCTGCTCTTCTTCGGGCTCAGCCCACGGTTGCACCGCACCGCCCTGCGCACCGGCGGCCTCGCCCCCGCCGCCGGTGCCGGCGGTGGTGCCGACGCCCCGGCCCTCTCCCCCACGCTCGCGCACCTGGCGTCGACCAACCCGCACCGGCAGGTCCAGGTGATCATCCAGCTCAAGCGCGGAGTCGACGTCGCCGCCGGCCGCGCCCTGGTGCGCTCGCTGGGCGGCCGGCCCGGCCCCGGCCTGCACATCATCAACGGACTCTCGGCGAGCCTCACCGCGTCCGCCGCGCGCACGCTGGCGCAGAGCCCGCATGTCCACGCGGTCTCGCTGAACTCCACCCTGCTTCAGACCTGGCACGGCGTGCCCGGGCCGTGGCAGCTCTCGACCACGTATGACCAGTCCGTCCATGCCACCGGGCTGTGGGGCCGCAGCACGGGCCGCGGCGTCGGGGTGGCCGTGATCGACACGGGCATCACCGGTGACGTCCCGGACTTCCGCACCTCGCGCTGGAACTCGACCTCGCGGGTGATCGCCTCGGCGGTCATCGACCCCGGCGCGTCGACCGCCGCCGACACCTACGGCCACGGCACCGCGGTCGCCGGCCTGATCGCCGGCAACAGCCACGTCCGTGACAACGGCGACCCGCTTCAGGACCAGTACGCGGGCAGCGCCCCCAACGCCAACCTCATCTCCATCAAGGTCGCCAACGACGCCGGCCAGGCCACGACGCTCGATGCGCTCTACGGCCTGCAGTTCGCCGTCGACCACAAGAACGACTACAACATCCGCGTCATCAACATGTCGTTCCGCTCCACGGACGCCGAGTCATACCGAACCGATCCGCTGGACGCCGCGGCCGAGCAGGCCTGGTTTGACGGCATCACCGTGGTGGCCGCCGCCGGCAACATGGGGACCGCCTCTGACGCCGTCTCCTACGCCCCCGGCAACGACCCGTACGTGATCACGGTCGGCGCCGTCGACGACCAGGGCACCGGCGACAACTCAGACGACGTCGTAAGCAGCTGGTCGAGCCAGGGCACCACCCAGGACGGCGTCGCCAAGCCCGACGTGGTCGCCCCCGGCGCGCACATCGTCTCGACGCTGGCGCCCAACTCGGACTTCGCCAGCCTCTGCCCCGCCTGCGTGATCGACGGCTCCTACTTCCAGGTGAGCGGTACCTCGCTGGCCGCGCCGATCGTCGCGGGCGTCGCGGCCGATCTCATCGCGGCTCACCCCGGCTGGACGCCGGACATGGTCAAGGGCGCCCTGGTCAACACGGCCACCCAGCTGCCGAACGGAGGTGACGAGGTCAACGCCTGGACCGCCAACTGGGCCAACGGCGACCAGCTCACCTCGGACCAGAACCTCACCCCGAACACGCTGATCGACCCCGACACCGGCAGCATCGACTACAACGCCGCCAGCTGGAGCGCCGGTAGCTGGAGCACCGCCGCCGACCCTCTGGCCGCGAGCTGGAGCGCCGCGAGCTGGAGCTGCGTGGACTGCTCCGCGGCCGGTGGCTCTGACACCGGCAGCGGCGGTGACGGCGGCGATGGTGGCAACGGCGGTGGGGTCGACCCGACCGCCGCGAGCTGGAGCACCGTCGGCTGGACCACCATGTGGGGTTAGGCATGAGCGCGATCAACACCCCCAAGGCCCTCTCCCACATGCGTTCTCGACTCCCTCACCTCTCTCGCGCGACACGGATGTCGCGCGGTGAGGTCACCGTCTGGCTGCTCAGCGCCGGCCTGGTGGCGGCCGGGGTCGTCCTGCTGGGCTCGGGCGCGGCGAGCGCGCGCCCGGTCGTCCCGTCGATGCAGGTCTCGTTCTGGATCCTGCTCATCGCCTTCGCCGCCGCCGAGCGGTTCGTCGTCCATGTCCACTTCCGCCGCAGCGCCCACTCGATGTCCCTGGGGGAGATTCCCCTCGTGTTCGCGCTGGTCTTCGCCTCCGGCCACGACGTGGTCCTGGCCGGTGCGCTCGGGCGTCTGTTCGTCCTCGCCGTCCACCGCCGCCTGCCTCCGCTGCGTCTGGCCTTCAACTTCGGTCAGTTCCTGCTCGGCAACTGCATCGCGGTGATCGTCTTCCACGCCGTCGCCGGCTCGGCCTCTCAGATCGACCCGACCGTGTGGGCCGCCGCCGCCCTGGCGACCGTCGCCACCTCCCTTGCGGCGGTGCTGCTCATCTCCGCCGCCGTGTCGCTGTCCGACGGCCGGCTCAGCCTCACCCAGATCACTGATTCGCTGGGCGCCGATCTGGCCGTCGCCGCGGTCAACACCAGCGTCGGTCTCTGCGCGGCGACCGTCGTCTTCAACGACTGGCGCGCCGCGATCCTGATGGCGGTTCCGGTCACCGGCATGTACCTCACCTGCCAGGCCCTGGTCGCCGAGCGCCAGCGCCACGGGCGCCTCGAGTTCCTCTACGAGGCCGCGCGGGCACTGTCGCGCACCCCGGAGATCGGGTCGGCGCTCGAAGGGCTGCTCGCCCAGGCCCTCGACGCCTTCCGCGCCGAGGTGGCCGAGATCATCTTCTTCTCCCCCGACGGCAACGACGCGCTGCGCACCACGGTCCGCGCCGATGGCGCGGGGAGCGTTCTCGAGGGCCTGGAGCCCGCGATCGTCTCCGAGCTGCGCACGCTCATCGGCGATCAGGAGCTCGGCGCCTTCGCCACCCGTGAGGTGGCCGAGGGCCCCCTGGCCGACTACCTGGAGCAGCGCGACCTGGGCCGCGGGATGTTCGCCGTGCTCGCCGGCGAGCGCAACTGCATGGGCGCGGTGATGATCGGCAACCCGTCCGGTCGCGTCGACCGCTTCTCCACGGAGGACATCAAGCTGTTCGAGACGCTGGCCAACAACACCAGCGTCGCGCTCGCCAATGACCGCCTCGGGCACACCGTGTGGCGGATGAAGGAGCTCCAGCGCGAGCTGCAGCACCAGGCCTCCCACGACCCCCTCACCGACCTGGCCAACCGTCTGCTCTTCGCCGAGCGGGTGTCGGAGGCGCTGGAGCGCGACCCCGACAGCGTGTCGGTGATCTTCATCGACATCAACGACTTCAAGACGATCAACGACACGCTGGGCCACGCCGCCGGCGACGAGTTGCTCGTCGCCATCAGCCGCCGGCTGCGCGACTGCGTCCGGCCGTCGGACACCCTGGCCCGGCTGGGCGGCGACGAGTTCGCGATCATGCTCGAGCGCACCGCGTCCCAGGAGGAGGCCATCCAGGTCACCGAGCGGATCAACCGCCGTCTGGGCGAGCGCTTCTCGATCTGTGGGCAGAACATCTCGGTGCGCGCGAGCGCCGGGATCGCCACCGGCGCCGGTGGGGTCGCGTCCCACGAGGAGCTGATCCGCAACGCCGACGTCGCCATGTACCGCGCCAAGCAGGCCTCCAAACGCGGCTGGGAGCTGTTCGAGTCCGGCATGGAGGTCCCGGTCATGAAGCGCCACGGGCTCAAGCAGCGCCTGCGCGAGGCGGTGCGCGAGGACTCCTTCGACGTGCACTACCAGCCGATCGTCGAGCTGGGGTCCGGCCGGGTCACCGCCTGTGAGGCGCTCGTGCGCTGGTTGGACGGTCCGCGCGGATGCGTGAACCCCGGCTCGTTCATCCCCGTGGCCGAGGAGATGGGCGTGATCGTGCCGATGGGACGGTCGATCCTGGAGCGGGCCTGCCGCGAGGCCCAGCG
Source organism: uncultured Actinomycetota bacterium (assembly GCA_963771675.1). GTDB lineage: Bacteria > Actinomycetota > Thermoleophilia > Solirubrobacterales > Solirubrobacteraceae > Palsa-465. The sequence continues at coordinate 104,676 of CAVYUJ010000001.1, forward strand.
CTGGCCCGCCCTGGGCGGCGAGGCGCCGGCCATCCACGTCAACGTGTCACCTGTGGAGCTGCGCGACCCCCACTTCCTCGACGGCGTCGCGGGAGCGCTCGATCACAGCGGTCTACGCCCGGAGCGGCTGGTCCTGGAGATCACGGAGGGCGTCGTCCTGCGCGATCCGGAGAAGAGCATCGCCATCCTGCACGAGCTGCGGCGCCTCGGCGTGCAGATCGCCCTGGACGACTTCGGCACCGGCTACTCGTCGCTGAGCCATCTGCGCTCGCTGCCCATCGACTGGCTGAAGATCGGCAAGCCGTTCGTCGACGCCGTCGACGAGGGCGGCCTGGATCGGCCCTTCGTGCGGATGATCCTCGAGCTCGCCTCAGACCTGAATCTCGGCGTCGTCGCCGAGGGGATCGAGGACACCGGTCAGCTGGCCGCGCTGCGCCAGCTCGGCTGCGGATACGGCCAGGGCTTCTACCTGGGCTCGCCGGCCGAGCTCCAGGACGCCGGTCCGCGCCTCAACGACATCTCCGACTACCGCCGGCCCGCGCTCGCCGCCTGACCGCCGGCCCTCGCTCCAGAGGGCCCGCTACTTGCGTTCGCGCACGGGCTTGGCCTCGAGCCACGCCCGCTCCATGGCGGCGCGTGCCTTGAGGAGATCCTGGTCGAAGAGGACCTGCTCGTCGCTGTCGAGGATCCCGCGCGGCGCGTTGAGGTAGGCGGCATAGGCCTCGATCTCGGCGCCAACGTCATCGGGGTAGTAATTCATCGTTCCACCTTCATCACCGCCGTCCGCCGACGGATACCCGGTTCCATCTTTTGACAATCCGGGGACGCCCGATCTGCGGCGAACCGGCGTGGCCGGCGGCACCTCGTGTCACTCTGGCAGCATGGCCGGGTCGTGAGTGCGCCCCCGGCGATCGTGGTGACCGGCGGCAGCCGCAGGATCGGCGCCGCGACGGTGCGGGCGCTGGCCGACGGCGGCTACGACGTGGTGCTGCGATCCTGGGGCTGCTCAGCCCGGCGGCCGCCGACACGACGGGCGCCGTGATCCGGGTCGCCGGCGGGCTGTAATGCCGTGATTCACGCGTTGGTGGCAGCCTCGCGGGGGGGCTGCTCCGCGGCGTGGCTGCGCAGGAGCTCGGCGCGGTATCGCCGCCACAGCGTCGAGCGGCTCACCCCGAGCGCGTCGGCGATGTCCTGCGTCCGCGCCCCGGCCCGCACGGCGCTGCCGACGAGCCGGCGCAGCTCCGCGTCGTGACGCTCCACCAGGGACCGCAGCTCTCCCAGGGCACGTATACGCATACCTCAACGGATAACCGCCAGCGCGGCGAGCTAACCCTCGTCTGGCCACAGAAAGGTACGTGCCCCGACAAGATCGACGGTGCGGGCCACCTGGTCGGTCAGCGGACCGTCGATCGCCAGCGCCCACCCATCCCGCCGGGCGTCGGCGACCTCGCGGATGAGCTCCTGGATCCCACTCGAGTCGATGAACTGGAGGCCGGAGAGATCGAGGCTGACCGGATAGCCCTCCTGGCGCAGTTGGCGCAGCCGCGAGGAGAGGTGGTCGATCACCGCGACGTCGAGCTCCCCGATGAGCATCAGCCGGAGGCTCCCGTCGGGTTCGAACCTCTCTTCCAGCCGGAACACGCGGTCTGATTGGGCCATAGATCCAGGGCGTCGAGGCAGCCTGCCCGCGGCCGCCATGGCGGAGCTCCAGGGCCGCCGGAGCGTGCCAAATTGAGATCCGGCCGTCAAGGCGCGACGCGTTGAGGCGAAGTTATCGAGCACAATGCATGCATCGCCGCGGCACGTCCCGGGTACTCGGGCCCCCGAGGCAGGCAATGCGCGACTGGCGTCAAAAAGATGAGAAACAGCTCGATGGCGCGTTCAAGGAGATCGCGTTCATCAGGATGCCGCCGACCGAGTTCGCGGACCGCTTCAAGATCACCTTCACCCAGCGTGAGCACGGCAAGCGCGCGATGCTCAGCTACGCCGCGGTGGAGCTGCGCTCGGGCGCGCGGTACTTCCTGCAGCACGAGCAGAAGCTCTCTGACGAGGGCATCTGGCTGTACGGAAGCGCCGAGGGTGACGCCAAGGTCCAGTGCAACGAGTTCGCCCGCGCCTTCGGGATCGATGCGGCCGACATCGCCGCCTTCTGATCACGCGGTCCGCTGACGCGCCGTCACGACCCGCGGGCTAGGCGGGCTAGCCTGACGGTGTTGTGTCACGAGCCTCGGTGTTGCTCGACGCCCTGACGGCCGAGCCGACGACCACGTCCGATCTCTATGACCGCGTCGGCTACCTGACCCTCGCGCGCGTGGGGCTGATCCCGTACCACGCGTTCCGCGAGGAGCTGGTCAAGCTGTCGGCCGCCGGGCTGGCCCACAGCGGGGACGCGCCCGACGGCTCGACGATGTGGTGGCGCGGCGACGATCCCTCGTCGCCGCCCGAGCACTGACTCAGCCCACGGCTGAGCCCTGGTCAGGCGCCGAGCGGCGCGACCTCGGCCGCCAGCAGAGCCCGCTCGCTGCCCAGCGTCGGCACGTAGCCGACGCGGTTGCGCCCGCTGCGCTTGGCCTCGTAGAGCGCGCGATCGGCGGCCTCGAACATCGGGCCGAACTCGATCTCGTCGCCCAGGGCACTGGACACCCCCACCGAGGCGGTCACGGACAGACCGGCGGGCTTGCTGGCCTCGATGGTGGCGCGGACGTGCTCGGCCACCTCACAGCCGGGGCGCAGGCCCGCCCCGGGGAGGACCAGCAGCAGCTCCTCACCGCCGACCCGGTACAGCAGCTCGAACGACCGCAGCTCCTTGCGCAGCACGTAGGCGACGTCCTTGAGCACGGCGTCCCCGCAGGCGTGCCCGTGCTCGTCGTTGAGGCCCTTGAACCCGTCGAGATCGCACATCACCAATGACACCGGAGCGTCGGTCAGCCGCGCCTGCTCGGCGACCTCGCGGAAGCGGCCCTGCAGGCCCTGGCGGTTGAGCAGCCCGGTGAGCGGATCGAGCACCGCGTCACGGCGCCAACGCAGCTCCGCGTTGAGCACCGGCTGCTGGGCCACGACCAGGGTGCCCAGCAGGACGATGAAGCCCAGCAGCGGCGTCGGATTGTGCTCCAGCTCGTGCGGGGAGCCGAGGATCGCCACCACCGCGAGCCCCGCCGTGGCCAGCATCGCTCCGACCAGGAACACCGGCAGGCGAAAGCGCGCCGCGGCGGTCATCACGGGAATGGCCACCCACGGCAGCAGCGGGCTGTGCAGCCCGCCGCTGAGCGCGGCGCCGAGCAGGATGAGCGTGGCGTGCAGGCACAGCGACCCCGCGATGAGGCGCTCGGGGTGCTCCACGCGGCGCAGGGCCCGGTCCAGTCCCAGCAGCGGAATGGGCGCCAGGCCGAAGACCGCCAGCGGCCACCAGCCGAGCCACGGCACCATCGCGGCGACGCCGATCCCGCAGAATGCTCCGGCCAGGATGCGCGCGCGGCGCACGGCCGGGCTCATGTCGACGAGGCGGACCAGATCGACCTTGGTGGGGCACAGCCAGCCCCCGACGTACTCGCCTTCGGGAACGTCGCGCCGGCTGACCCGAGCCTGGCCGGCCCGCGTGGAGGTCGCCTCTCGCCGCCGGCCGCGCCGGCGCGCGGAGGCACGCCACCGCGACGCCCGGATGGGCGTGGGCGGAGTCTCCTCCGTCACTGCAAGTTGCTGACCCTGCGACATCGACACTGACCTTCCGTGGGGTGCGCCGGCGCGGGTCGGCCTCTCGGACGTCCGCTGTCGGCTCTCTGTAAGTTCCGTTCTCGACCCGCGCGGCGACGTTGCACGCCGCTGGCCACACAAAGGTGGACGCACGTACGACGGATCCCCTCGCCCCCGCGAGGATCTGATCAGATCAGCCGATCTGGCTGCGTTTCAGGCTGCTGCGGGGGCCGCGGCGAGCAGCTCGTCGAGCGCGAACGGCGCGTCGATCGCGGGCGCCTCATCGGTGCCGTAGGGGGGCCACTCGTCGAAGGGCCGGTCCCAGGCGAGCTCGAGGTCGTTGCCGTCCGGGTCTGAGAGATACACCGCGAGGTGCGTGCCGTGGTCTGTCAGCTGGCGCAGCGCGACGCCGGCGTCCACGAGGCGGCGCACCGTCTCGGCCAGCCGCGCCCGCGTGGAGAAGTTCAGCGCGACGTGGTGCAGGCCGGTCACGCCGTCGGGCTGCGGCGCGCCGCCGGCGGACTTCCACGTGTTGAACCCCAGGTGATGGTGATAACCGCCGGCCGACAGGAACAGGACGTCGCCGGTGGTGCCCCAGCCGGGGACGTCGCGCGCCTCGAAGATGACGTCGAAACCCATGATCCCGACGTAGAAGTCGCGCACGCGGTCGATGTCGGCCGTCCGCAGGTGGACGTGGCCGACGCGCAGATGCGGGTCGATCGGATGATCGGATGCGACCTGCGGATCGAAGGGTCCCTGGGGCCCGCTCATGATCGCCTCACACCGTAGCGAACGGCCGGCGGCCCGGCATCAGATGCTCAGGCCGCCGTCGACGGTGAGCGTGTGGCCGGTCATGAAGCGGCTCTCGTCGCTGGCCAGGAACACCACGGCCTGGGCGATCTCCCAAGGCTCGGCGTGGCGCGCCAGCGGGATCATCTGCTCGAACACCTGCGCCGATTCCTCCTCGGAGGCGCCGATCGCCTCGACCTCGATCTTGTGCTGGAAGGTGTTGTCGGTCGGCCCGGGATGGATCGAGTTGACGCGGATCCCCTTCGGGGCCATCTCCTTGGCCGCGGTGCGCATGAGGCCGACGACGGCGTGCTTGGACGTCGCGTAGGCCGCGATGCCCCGGTCCGAGGTCAGCCCCACGACGCTCGAGTTGATGATGAGGCTGCCCCCTGGCTCCATCACCCTCAGCGCAGACTGGGCCACCAGGAAGCTGCCGGTGACGTTGACCGCCATCACGCGGTTGAAGACGTCCACCGGATAGTCGGCGACCGGCGCCACCACCCCGAACACGCCGGCGTTGGCAAAGGCGCAGTCCAGCCGGCCGAAACGCTTCACGGTCTGGGTGACCGCGGCCGCGACCTGCCCCGGATCGGTGACGTCGGTCACCGCCCACCCCGCCACCTCGTCGCCCAGCTCGCCCGCCGCGCGTTCCAGCGCGGCCTGATCGAGATCGGCGATCAGCACCCGCGCGCCCTCGGCCACGAAGGCGCGGGCGGTCGCCAGCCCGATGCTCCCGGCGCCTCCCGTGATCAGTGCGGCCTTGCCGGCCAGGCGGGGCTTGGCTTGCGTGCTCAATGTCTCCTCCGTTTCAGGGGCTCCGGGCGGAATATATGCGTCCGCATCCGACTTGCCTGGCAGCGAACCGGTTCTTGTGCGGGAGCGCACCACCCCTGGCGCGCGCGGCGCCCGCGAGTACCGTTGCGCGGCCAACCACCAGAGGAGGGGTTCATGCAGTTCTCAGGCCGAGTCCGGGCGGCGGGAGTCGCTCTACTCACCAGCGTGGCGTGCGTGGCCGTCGCTCAGGGCAGCGCCGCGGCGCATCCGGCGCGTACCGCTGCCGTCCCCAGCGTCCCGCGCTTCAGCATGAAGGGCTACGTGCTCGACGCGAAGTACACGAAGGGCCGCAACAGCGGCAACACGTTCGAGCAGACCTACAAGGCGAGCACGGTGCACGGCGTCCCCATCGCGGGCCCGAACGTCGGCGCCACGTTCCCCGTGGAGGACTACGTGGCCATGCAGATCGGCAACCACGAGCTCTACGTCGCGTGGCTCGACACCAAGACGCATGCCCTGCTCGACGTGTTCGTGATGAACTTCAAGACGCACGCCATCTACGACTACGCGCCGGGCAGCCTCCATCCTGAGAGCACCGGCACGGTCACGATCAAGCACATCGGGAAGACCCCGCCGCCCAACTGAGCGGGGCCACGCCGATGGCGGCCGCCGGGCGCGGCGGCCGCCCATCGCCGGTCAGCGGCACGCCCGCGCGTAGGCGGCGGTGAGCCGGTCCCACACCTGGCCGGTGCGCTCGCGCCTGGGCGCGGCGGCGTCGCCCAGCTTGTCCCAGCCTCGCTGCTCGAGGCGCACCGTGGTCCCCGTCGGCGCGGCGGTGAAGGTGAGCTCGACCTCGGTGGCCTCGCTGGCATCGAAGAACAGGTGCCACAGGTAGCGCAGGCGCGTGGGCGGCTCCCAGTCCAGCACGCGGCCCCAGTCGTGCTCGGCGCCGTCGTGCCCGCGTTCCACGATCCGCCCGCCCGCATGTGACTCGAAGGTGATCGCCGCGGGATCGCCGCTGACCGTGTGACCCGGCGGCCACCAGGTGGAGCAGCGCCGGGTCCACGCGTCGAACGCCTGCGCGGGTGGCACGCCGACCTCGAACTCCACCACCAGCGGCGCGTCAGCCATCGGGGGCCCCGGTGTTCTCAGCGACGAGGCGAAACCGGGCGGCGGCGTTCTCCCACACCTCGGCGAAGTAGGCCCGGATGGCGTCGACGCCCTCGCCGCGAAGCTCATAGATGTGGCGCGTCCCGTCAGGCCGGTCATCCACCAGGCCGGCGCCCTTGAGCAGGCGCAGATGGCGCGACACCGCGGGGCGGCTGATCGGCAGCTGGTCGGCGATCTCCTGGACGCTACGCCCCCCGGCGCTGAGGATCTGCACGATCGCTCGCCGGTTGGCGTCCCCGAGAGCGTCGAGCGCTTCTGATGCCGCGAGCGCCGGGGCGGCCTGCTTCTGCTGACTGTTCATGACGGTTGCACCTTGACCTCTCCGTAACTTACAAGCTACCGTAACATGTAAGTTACCGAATGACCGCCGCCGAGAGGACGCGAGAGATGGCCAGCGACGCCCCCGCAGTGACCGGCTCGGGCACGCCCGAGGACCCCTGGACCCTGACGACGCCGCCGGGGAAGTCCACCTATCGGATGTACCGCGACGAGGCGGCCGATCCGCCCGCGCTCGTGTGCGTGGTGGGCACGACGACGCTGGGCTACCAGCTGCGGTGCATCGAGGACCTGCACGAGATGCTCACGCGCCACGGCGACTGGATGGCACTGGGCAACGCCGACGAGCAGAAGCCCGCCCCCGAGGGCAGCGTCGAGGCGTGGGCACGCTCGCCCGAGAACCCGGTGGGCGGCTGGTACGGGCTCAAGAAGGGCCTGCGCGGCCGGTTTGGCAACTACGTGCCGCCGGTGCTCGAGGCGCTCGGACTGGCCGAGGTGGAGCACAACGCCCGCAACAACCGGATGCGGGCGTTGTGACTGCTCATCCCTAAATCGCGCACGCTCCGGTGAACCACGGGTCGAAGTGCTCGCAGACGGTCAGCGGGCTCTGGAACAGCCCCACCGACGGCAGCGCCTTCCCGGTGAATGAGAACAGCGTGAGGTTGTCGTTGGGCGTGCCCGCCCCCGGCTCCCAGCCCACTCCCGGGATCCACTCGGGCTCCCAGTAGAACAGGCCCTGCGCCAGGTGGTGCGGAACCTGGGCCAGGATCGAGAGGGCGTCGTTGTAGAAGCTCTCCTGCCCGCCCGGGTTGGCCGGGTAGCCGGTCTCCAGCTGGCTGGTCTGCCACACGAAGTTGCCGGTGCTGTCACCGGCGGCCAGCGTCCACGCGTACTGGGACTCGGCGAGGACGATCGGCTTGCCGTACCTGGTCGCCAGCGCGTCCACATTGGCGCGCATCTGGCTGAGATGCCCGTGGAAGAACGGGTAGTACGACAGCCCGATCACGTCGAACGGCACGCCGCCGGAGACCATGTGGTCGAAGAAGCGGGTGCTGTCGGCGTTGTTGCCGCCCTCGTCGAAGTGGAGCATGACCTGCATCCGGTGCCCGGACGGATTCGCCTCGCGCGCACCGGCCACGCCGGCCTTGAGCAGCGTCACCAGGTTGCTCCAGCCGGTGTCGTTGGTCCAGTCCACCTGGCCCACCGGCCACAGGATCCCATTGCGGATCTCGTTGCCGATGGAGACCATGTCCACCGGTGTCCCCTGCGCCGCGAAGGCGTGGATGACCGAGCGGGTGTAGCTCTGCACGGTGTCCGCGAGCTGGCCGAGGTCCTGACCCTGCCACGCGGCGGGGATGTCCTGATGCTGGGGGTCAGCCCAGAAGTCCGAGTAGTGGATGTCCAGGTAGAGCTTGTCGCCGGCCGCCCTGATCCGCTGGGCCATCTTCAGGTCTGAGGCCAGGTCGCTGTAGCCGGGCGGCGGGTTAACCCACAGGCGCAGCCGCACGTAGTTGAGGCCATGGTGGTTGAGGATCGAGAGCGCCGAGCCCGGGACGCCGCCGTCGGTGAAGCGGGCGCCGGCGGCCTCCTCCTGGGGCTCGAACGACAGGTCGGCGCCGCGGTCGGGGACGACGCTCGACGGCATCGCCGAGAACGCGCGGAACTCCCCGATGCAGGGCGGGGTGCCGTCGTTGTCGGTGACATCGATCTTCACGTAGCGCGCCCGCAGCGTGCCGTGCAGCGGCCAGTACTCGGGCGTGTTGGCCTCCGGCGTCTGCTGCTGGAGGTCGGGGACCGGCGTGAGCGCGTTGGGGTCGGTGCCCGCGCTGATGTTGACGAGCGCCGTCGTTGCGCCCGAGCCCAGCGTGAGGCCGAAGCCGTTGAGCAGGCGCACGCTGCCCAGGTCGACGGTGACGTTGCCCGTCCACTGCGTCGAGCACCACTGCGTCGAGGCGTCGCCGTCGATGGCGTTGGACGCCGGGGCCCCGCCGGCCTCCGTGGAGGCCGTCGCCGTGCCGCCAAGCGCGACGTTGAGCGCGGTCTCGAACGGCGCGGAGTGGCCGTCATGGTGGGCGGTGCGGTGGGCGCGCCGGTGGGCCGCCCGGTGCCAGGTCCTGGCGCTCGCGATGGCAACGGGGCCGGCGCACACCCCCAGCGCGCAGCCGACGACCAACGTTATGGCGAGACGCATAATGCGGTCAGACATAACTCTTCCTCCTGCTCCGGGCGCTCCCTGTGTGAGCGCTCACACGGTACCGTGCGCGGAGACTACCCACCGTGGACGGCAGGCAACCGTCCGGGCTTCGGGCGCCGGCGAAGCTCCACACGCGGACGGGGTCAGTCCAGGTGGAAGATCTCGGCCAGCGGCGTCATGGCCGCGTCGGGCGCCACCCCCTCCCCGAGCTCGAAGAACGGCGCCATCTCGGCCTGCCAGCGGGCATTGACCTCGGTGTGCTGCATGGCCGCCTGGGCGGCCGCGAAGTCATCGCACTCCAGGTAGCCGACCAGGGTGCCGTCGTCGCGCAGGAAGATCGAGTAGTTGCGCCAGCCGGTCTCGCGCAGGGCGTCGAGCATCTCCGGCCACACCGCGGCGTGGCGCTCACGGTATTCCTGCGCCCGCTCGGGCCGGACCCGGAGGAGAAAGCAGATCCGGTGGCCGGCGGGCGCGGAAGACACGCCGCCCAAGCTAACCGGCGCCAGTCACGGCTGTCAAGGATTCGCACTTAAACGCGCAGCCTGAGCGACGAAGTCACCCATGAGGTCTGTCGCGGGCGCGACTTGACACGACCAAACGTGATCTGATTTGATCGAGTCTGTTCGTTTTGCTCTGAGGGAGAGAGGCGAAGAAAATGGATGGACCCCTGGACCCCGACGGGCATTCGACCGCTTCCAGTCAAGCCCAGCAGAGGAGTCGTCGTATGCATCACCTAGAGGCGCATCCCTCGCGGACGCGTCGTTTCCGTTGGTCTGGCCTGGCCCTTGCGGCCACCACCGCCGCCGTGAGCCTTGCCGCCTGCGGCTCGTCGGGCAGCTCGTCGTCGAGCAGCGCCGCGGGCGCATCCTCATCCGCGGGCTCGACCTCCGCCGCGGCCGGCACGTCCACCGCGGCCGGCACGTCGTCGGCCTCCGGTGGGACGAGCGGGCTCAAGTCCGGGCTCAAGGTGTTCGTCATCCCCAAGAACCTCGGCAACAGCTACTTCACCGTCGCCGACAGCGTCAAGACCGGCGGCGCGCTGTCGGTGATCAAGGCCCTCGGTGACGATGGCACGGAGACCAGTGGCTCGGCGGCGACGTCGGCCTCCCAGCTCCCAGCCATCCAGGCGGCCATCGCCAAGGGCGCCAACGTCCTCATCGTCTCGGCCACTGACCCCACGGCCCTGTGCCCGACCCTCAAGCAGGCCATGGCCCGCGGGATCACGGTCGTGACCTATGACTCCGACGCGCCGACGTGCCGCGACCTGTTCATCAACCAGGCCTCCACGGCGGGAATCGGCACCAGCGAGGTCGACCTCCTGGCCAAGGAGCTGCACGACACGGGCCAGATCGGGATCGTCTCGGCGGCCGCCTCGGCGACCAACCAGAACGCCTGGATCGGTTACATGAAGTCCGAGCTGAAGAAGTACCCGAAGATGTCGCTCGCCTCGATCGTCTACGGCAACGACGATCCCACCACGGCCACCCAGGTGACCAGCGGTCTGCTCCAGCACTTCCCGAAGCTGGCCGGCATCATCTCGCCGACCACGGTGGGCATCGCCGCCGCGGCGGGCGTCCTGGACACCGCTCAGTACCGCGGCAAGGTCCAGCTGACCGGCCTGGGCACCCCGCTGTCCATGAAGAAGTTCGTCAAGGACGGCACGGTGCAGGCCTTCGAGCTGTGGGACCCGGCCAAGCTCGGCTACCTCGCCGCCTACGCCGGGATCGAGCTGGCGTCCAAGAAGCTGACGGCGACCCCGGGCCAGACGTTCACCGCCGGCAAGCTCGGCAGCTTCAAGATCGCATCTGACAAGTCCGTCCTGCTCGGACCTCCGCAGGTGTTCAACAAGGCCAACATCGACCAGTTCAACTTCTAGAACCATGACCAAAAGGCCCGGGCGCTGCGCACATCGCCCACCGCCCGGGCCACTGGTGCGCTCAACCCCACCAGCACTCACAATCACCCCGATGCCCCGATGACCGCAACCGCCGACGCGCGCGCGCCAGTGCTGTCACTGGCCCACGCCAGCAAGGCGTTTGCCGGGGTGCACGCGCTCCAGGACGTATCCCTGGAGCTGTACGCCGGCGAGGCCCACGCCCTGGTGGGCGAGAACGGCGCCGGCAAGTCGACGCTGGTCAAGATCATGGCCGGCGTGCACCAGCCCGACGCGGGACTGCTCACCGTCGACGGCGATCCGGTGTTCCTCACCGGTCCGGCCGACGCCGCGGACCAGGGGATCGCCGTCATCTACCAGGAGCCCACGCTGTTCCCGGACCTCTCCGTGGCCGAGAACGTGTTCATCGGCCGCCAGCCGCTGCGCAGCGGCCGCCGCATCGATGCCCGGGCCATGGACCGCGAGGTGGAGGAGATCTTCAAGCGGCTGGGCGTCCCCATCGACCCCGACCGGATCGCCCGCGGTCTCTCCATCGCCGAGCAGCAGCTCGTCGAGATCGCCAAGGCGCTCACCCGCAGGGCGCGGGTGCTGATCATGGACGAGCCCACGGCGGCCCTCTCCCCCGTCGAGGCCAAGCGCCTGTTCGACGTGGTGGAGACGCTGCGTGCCGAGGGCGCCGCCGTCGTGTTCATCTCCCACCGACTCGAGGAGGTCTTCGCCATCTGCCAGCGCGTCACCGTGCTGCGCGACGGCAAGCTCATCTTCTCCAAGCCGCTCGAGGGCCTCACGCCCGATGACCTGGTCCGCGCGATGGTGGGGCGCGACCTGGAGAGCGGCACGCACGAGGCCCACCGGCCCGGCGATGTCGTCCTGGATGTGGCGCACCTCACCCGCGAAGGCGTCTTCGTCGACGTCTCCTTCCAGGTCGCCGCCGGCGAGGTGGTGGCGCTGGCCGGGCTCGTCGGGCTCGGGGCGCTCGGAGATCGCGCGCGCCGTGTTCGGCATCGACCGCTACGACGCCGGCACCGTGACCGTCAAGGGGCGTGCGCTGCGCCGGGGCTCCCCCACCGCCGCCATGGACGCCGGGATCGGCTTCGTGCCCGAGGACCGCCGTCAGAACGGCCTGGTCATGGAGATGTCCACCGCGCACAACATCGCGCTGGCGTCGCTGCACCGGCTGCAGACGGGCGGGCTCATCTTCGGGCGCACCGAGCGGAGCTTCGCCGCGGATTGGGCCAAGCGCCTCCAGGTCAAGTACGGCCGCATCACCAGCCCGGTCACGCTGCTCTCGGGCGGCAACCAGCAGAAGGTCGTCCTGGCGAAATGGCTGGCCCGCGAGCCGTCGCTGCTCATCGTCGACGAGCCCACGCGCGGGATCGACGTCGGGACCAAGGCCGAGGTGCACCGCCTGCTGTCCGGGCTGGCCGGCGATGGCGTCGCCGTCCTGGTCATCTCCTCCGAACTGCCCGAGGTGCTCACCCTGGCCGACCGCGTGCTCGTCGTGCGCGAGGGCCGGATCGTCGCCACGCTGTCGCGCGAGGAGGCCAGCGAGGAGGCGATCGTCGCCGCCGGCACCGGGCAGTCCGGCCGGCCGCAGCCCCCGCCGCCGCAGCCCGCGGGAGCGCCCGTATGAGCACGGCCGCCCAGGCCACGCCGCCGCCCGCGGCCGAGACGGCCGGCGAGGGGACGTTGGCCAACCCCCGGAGCCTCGTCGACTTCGTCCTGCGCGCCCGCACGTTCGGGATCGTCGGGATCCTGGCCCTGTTCGTCGTCGTCACCGCGCTCATCCAGTCGCGCTTTCTCAACGGCTCCAACATCCGCTTCATCCTGAGTGGCTCGGCGCTCTACGCACTGGTGGCGATCGGCGAGACGTTCGTCGTGCTCACCCGCAACGTCGACCTGTCCGTGGGTTCGGTGGTGGGGCTGTCGGCCTACGTGTCGGCCGACATGTTCCAGGCCCACCACGGCATCGCCATCCCCGTGGTGTTCTGCGTCGGCATCGGGATCGGGGCGGGCTGCGGCGTGGTCACCGGGCTGATCACGGCGATCGGCCGCGTGCCGAGCCTGGTGGTGACGCTCGCGATGCTCTACATCATCCGCGGCGTCGACACGATCGTCGTGGGCTCGGGTCAGGTGGTGGCCAACTCGCTGCCCGACGCGTTCATCAACATCTTCCACGCGACGGTGATCGGCATCCCCGACCTCGCCTGGGTGACGGCCGTCCTGGTGGCCGTGGCCGCCTACTACCTGCGCTCCTACCGCTCGGGCCGTGACCTGTACGCCATCGGCTCAGACCCCGACGCGGCGCGCCTGGCCGGGATCCCCATCGCCAAGCGCGTGTTCTTCGCCTTCGTGCTCTCGGGCGCCATCGCGGGGCTCGGCGGCGTGTTCTGGGCCACTCAGTACAACACGATCGACTCGACGGCCGCCAACGGCCTCGAGCTCCAGATCATCGCCGCGGTCGTCGTCGGCGGAGTGGCGATCTTCGGAGGCAGCGGCAGCGTCGTCGGCGCCGCGCTGGGCGCGCTGCTGCTCGAGACGATCACCGTCGCCCTCAACGTGCTCGGGGTTCCGTCGCTGTGGACCGAGGCGATCGCGGGCTTCCTGCTGATCGTCGCCATCACGATGGACCGCGGCATCCAGCTGCGCCTGGCCGCGGCTCTGCGCAAGCGAAGGAGTCACCTTGGCGCTTGAGCAGATGCCCGGACCGGACACGCCCGAGCGCGGGGCGTCCCGCAGGCGGGGCGGTCTCCTGGAGCCCATCCTGCGCTGGGAGTCCGCGCTGGTGGTGGCGCTCGTCGCCGTGATCCTCCTCGGGACCTCGATCTCGCCGCAGTTCACCTCCAGCTACAACCTCTTCACCACCTGCACCAACATCGGTGACCTGGCCATCCTCGCGCTCCCGATGACGCTGATCATCATCACCGGCGAGATCGACCTGTCGGTGGCATCGACGCTCGCGCTGTCGGCGGAGCTGATGGGCGACCTGTGGATCCACCACTGGGCGATGCCGCTGATCATCGTGGTGTGCCTGCTCATGGGCGCGGTCGCGGGCGCGGTCAACGGCTTCCTCGTCACCCGCGTCGGCCTGCCCTCCCTGGCGGTGACGATCGGGACCCTGACGCTGTATCGCGGGCTGGCCAACGTCGTGCTGGGCCCGATCAGCGTCTCGACCTTCCCGACGAGCTACACCGGTGTGGGCGTCAACGGCTTTCTGGGGATCTCGTCGATCTCATGGTCGGTGGCGGTGTTCGTGATCCTGGCCATCGCCACCGGGGTGATGTTGCGCATGACCTCGCTGGGACGGTCCCTGTACGCCATCGGGCTCAACCAGGAGGCCGCCTTCCACGCCGGCATCCGGGTCAAGCGCATCAAGATGTCGCTGTTCGTGCTGTCGGGCTTCGTCTGCGCCGCCGTCGGGATCCTCTACGCCTTCGAGCTCGCCTCGGCGGCGGAGAACATCGGCATCGGCTTCGAGCTCCAGGTGGTCACGATCGTGCTGCTCGGCGGGGTGTCGATCTTCGGCGGTCGGGGCTCCATCCTCGGCGTGGCCCTGGCCGCGGCGGTCTACGCGCTCCTGCGCGCGGCGCTGCTGCTGACCAGCTCCTTCAACGAGAACGATTTCCAGGTGGTGTCGGGCGGGCTGCTCATCCTCAGCGTGCTCGTGCCCAACGTGGCCACGTTCACCCGGCGCGGGCGCGAGCTGATGGCCCGCCGGCGCGGTCGCGGCGCGGCCGCCGCCGCCTCGGCGTCGTCAGGGTCGGTGAGCGGTGGCTGACGCGCTGCGCCTGGCCGCGGTCGACCTCGGCGCCGAGAGCGGTCGCGTCGTGCTCGGGCGCTTCGACGGCCGGACCGTCGCGCTCGACGTGTGCCACCGCTTCGCCAATCGGCCGCTGTGGCTGCCCGACGGGCTGCACTGGAATCTGCCCGACCTGTTCGCGCAGACGCTCGCCGGCCTCGGTGCCGCCGCCGGCGACGGTCCCCTGGACGGGATCGGCATCGACGCCTGGGGCTGTGACTACGCGCTGCTCGACGGCGAGCACAAGATGCTCGGGCTGCCCTTCAGCTACCGCGATGAGCGCACCTCGGCCCAGAACATGGAGCGCGCGCACGCACGCGTGAGCCGCGACGAGCTCTACGCCCGCACGGGCATCCAGACCATGCCCATCAACACCATCTACCAGCTCGCCACCGAGGCCGGCGGCGCCGCCGCCCAGGTCGCCGAATCCATCGCGCTGATCCCCGACCTGCTGGGGTTGTGGCTGACCGGCACGCTGGCCAACGAGCTGACCATCGCCTCCACCACCGGCCTGCTCGAGGCTCACGGCCGGGGCTGGGCCGTCGACGTGGCGCAGCGGCTCGGCCTGCCGCCGGGCCCGTTCGGCGGCGAGGTCGTGGCGCCCGGGTATGAGCTCGGCCCGGTCCTCGGCCACCACGAGGGCGAGGCCGGCGCCGCGGTGGGCGCGCCGGTGCGCGCGGTCGGCGGTCACGACACCGCCTCGGCCTTTGCCGCCGCCCCGCTCACCGGGCCGCGTACCGCGATCCTGTCCTCAGGGACGTGGTCGCTGCTGGGCGTCGAGCCGGCCGAGCCCGAGCTCGGCGCCGAGGCTGCCGCCTTCAACCTCACCAACGAGCGCGGCGTGTGCGACACCGTCCGGCTGCTGCGCAACGTGATGGGCCTGTGGCTGGTGCAGGAGTGCCGGCGCGTCTGGCGCGCCACCGGCTCGGCACGGGGCTACGACGAGCTGCAGGCGCTGGCCGCCGCCTCGCGCGCCGACGTGCCCGTGTTCGACCCCGACGACGACTCGCTGCTGCACGGTGGCGACATGCCGGCTCGGATCACCGCCCTGTGCACCGGCGCCGGCCAGCCCGCTCCGGCCGATGACGGGGAGCTGTTGCGGTCGATCCTGGTGTCGCTGGCGTGCAAGTACCGGCTCGTCTGCGAGCAGCTCGAGCACGTCACCGACGACGCCATCGAGACCATCCACGTCGTCGGCGGCGGCGCCCGCAACACGCTGTTGTGCCAGCTCACCGCCGATGTCTGTGGCCGCGAGGTCGTGGCCGGCCCGGTCGAGGCCACTGCCCTGGGCAACGTCCTGGTCGGGGCCCTCGCGCTCGGCGAGCTGGCCGACCTGGCTGACCTGCGCCAGGTGGTGGCACGCTCGGTGTCGCCGGAACGCTATGAGCCGCAGCCGTCGTCGCGCGGCGCCGAGACCTACCAGCGGTTCTTGGAGGCGACCGGGCTGAGCGCGACGCGCGCCGCCCGCGCACCCGTCTAGATGCTGGCCCTCCACGTACAGAGAGGACGATTCGCTTGACCGACACCCAGTCCGCATACCAACCGCTGGCCCGCCGGCTCGCCGACGGCGGGCACGACGTGGCCGCCATCGAGCGTGCGCTGGCCGCCTTCGCGGTCGAGACGCCGTCGTGGGGCTATGGCGACTCGGGCACGCGCTTTGGCGTGTTCGCGCAGCCGGGGCGCCCCCGGGACGTGTTCGAGAAGATCGACGACGCCGCCGAGGTCCATCGCCTGACCGGGACCGCGCCGGCCGTGGCCCTGCACTTCCCGTGGGACGCCGTGGGCAGGCCGAGCGAGCTGACCGAGCACCTGGCCGAGGCGGGCCTGCGCGCGGGCGCGGTCAACGCCAACCTCTTCCAGGACCCCGACTACAAGCTGGGCTCGCTCACCAACCCCGACGCCGGGATCCGGCGCAAGGCGGTCGAGCACCTGCTCGAGTGCGTGCAGATCGCCAGCGACCTGGGGTCGACGGCCCAGTCGCTGTGGCTCGCCGACGGCACCAACTACGCGGGCCAGGACGACCTGCGCGGGCGGCGCGACCGGCTCGAGGCGGGCCTGGCCGAGTACTACGCGGCGCTGCCTGAGACACAGGAGCTGCTCATCGAATACAAGTTCTTCGAGCCCGCGTTCTATGCCACCGACATCGGCGACTGGGGCTCGGCCCTGCTGCTCTGCCAGGCGCTCGGTGAGCGGGCGCGGGTGCTCGTCGACCTCGGCCATCACGCCCAGGGGGTCAACGTCGAGCAGATCGTCGCCATCCTCACGCGTGAGGACCGGCTCGGCGGCTTTCACTTCAACAACCGCAAGTACGCCGACGACGACCTCATCGTCGGCTCGGTGAACCCGATGGAGCTGTTCCTCATCTTCGCCGAGCTCGGCGCGGGCTCCGGCTCCGGGGGCCTGCCGCGCCTGACCATCGACCAGTCCCACAACATCGAGGCCAAGGTCGAGGCGATGGTGCTCAGCGTGGTCAACCTCCAGGAGTCCTACGCCAAGTCGCTGCTCATCGACCGTGCCGGGCTGACCCAGGCCCAGGGCGACGGAGACGTGCTGCGCGGCCACGAGCTCCTGCTCGACGCCTACAACACCGACGTGCGGCCCCTGTGCGCCAAGGTCCGCGAGGAGCTGGGCGCCGCCGCGGACCCCATCGGAGAGCTGCGCGCCTCGGGCTATGCCGAGCGCGTGGCCGCCGAGCGCGCCGCGACCGGCGAGCGACGAGTCACCGCCCCGGCGGGCTTGGGGGTCAGCGAATGAGCGTCGCGTCCCCCATCGTCGCCAGCGTCGCCGACCAGTGGTCCACGGAGGAGGCGTCGCGCGCGACCACCGCGCTCGACGAGGTGCTCCTGGCCTCCCACCTGCTCGGGGCCAACCGCGCCCTGGCCAACTTCGGCGGCGGCAACACGTCGGCCAAGGGGACCGCCACTGACCACGTCGGGCGCGAGGTGCGGGCGATCTGGGTCAAGGGCTCGGGCAGCGACCTGGCGACGATGTCGGCCACGGACTTCACCCCGCTGCGCCTGGACGAGATCGAGCCGCTGCTGCAGCGGTCGGAGATGTCCGACGAGGACATGGTCGCCCACCTGGCCCGCTGCCAGCTCGACCCCGCGGCCCCGCGCTCCTCGATCGAGACGCTCCTGCACGCCTTCATCCCCGCCGCGCACGTGCACCACACCCATCCCGACGCCATCAACGCGCTGGCCTGCGCCGCCGACGGCCAGGAGCTGATCGCCGAGTGCTTCGGCGACAGCGCCGCCTGGATCCCGTACATCCGGCCGGGTTTCACGCTGGCCAAGCAGGTCGGCGAGGCCGTCCGCGGCAATCCCGACCTGCGGCTGGTCGTGCTGGCCAAGCACGGCCTCGTCGTGTGGGGCGACACCGCGCGCGAGGCCTACGAGCAGACCGTGGCGGTGTGCAACCAGGCCGCCGAGCTGGTCAACCGCCGCAGCACCCGGGTCCAGCGCTTCGGCGGCCCGGCGACGGACGGCGGCCCGAGCGCACAGGCACGGGCGGCGACGCTCGCGCAGGTGCTGCCGGCGCTGCGCGGCGCGGTGTCCAGTGCGCGCGCCAAGGTGCTGCTCACCGACGTCTCGGCCGCGGTCTGCGAGCTGGTCGACTCGGGCCACGGCCACCAGATCGCCACCGTCGGGGCCGCCTGCCCCGATCACCTCGTGCACACCAAGCGCGTGCCGATGTGGGTGCCCTACGACCCCGCCGGCGACGATCTCGACGCCCTGCGCTCGCGGCTGGCCGACAGCGCCGCCGAGTACCGCCACGAGTACGAGGCCTACTTCGCGCGCAACGCCTCCGGCGACGACGTCATGTCAGACCCCGATCCGCGCGTCGTGCTCATCGAGAACCTGGGCATGGTGACCGCGGGCACCACGCCCAAGGCAGCGCGGATCTCGCGCGACCTGTATCACCGCGCGATCGAGGTGATGGCCGGCGCCGGGGCGGTGTCTGAGTTCGTCTCGCTCACCGAGTCAGAGAGCTTCGCCGTCGAGTACTGGCCGCTGGAGCTCTACAAGCTGTCGCTGGCCCCGCCCCCGGGAGAGCTCCAGGGCAAGGTCGCGCTCGTCACCGGGGCCGCCGGTGGCATCGGACGTGCCGTCATGCGCGCGCTGAGCGCCGCCGGGGCGTCGGTGGTGGCCTTCGATCTGGACGGCGACGGCGCGACCGACGCCGTTGCGGAGTTCGGCGATGGCGGCGCCGCGGTCGGCGGCGACGTGACCTCAGAGGAGTCGGTCGCCGGCGCGTTCGCGGCCGCCGTGGCCTCCTTCGGCGGCGTGGACATCGTGGTCTCCAACGCCGGGATCGCGTCCAGCGCGGCCATCGCCGAGACCACCCTGGCCGAGTGGGAGCGCAACCAGTCCGTGCTCGGCACCGGTTACTTCCTGGTCGCCCGGGAGGCCTTCCGCGTCATGCAGGCGCAGGGACGCGGCGGCTCGATCGTGTTCGTCGCCTCCAAGAACGCGCTGGTGGCCGGCCCCAACGCCTCGGCGTATTCCAGCGCCAAGGCGGCCGAGCTGCATCTGGCCCGCTGCCTGGCCGAGGAGGGCGGGCCGGACGGGATCCGCGTCAACACGGTCAACCCCGACGCCGTGCTCCAGGGCTCGAGGATCTGGGCCTCGAGCTGGCGCAATGAGCGCGCCGACGCCTATGGCATCGCGCCCGACGAGCTCGAGGAGCACTACCGGCGCCGCACCGCCCTGGGCGTCAACGTGGTGCCCGACGACATCGCCGACGCGGTCCTGCACTTCGCCTCCGACGCCCGTTCGGCCAAGAGCACCGGCAACATCCTCAACGTCGACGGCGGCGTCGCCGCGGCGTTCCCGCGCTGAGTGCTCACTCCCGGCAGTGCGTCGACCCCCGATGCCGCATGTGCGACCCTGTGCGCGTGAGCGGCCTATCTGATCAGAAACAACCAGTGGTGCCCGCCGAGCGGCGGCGGATGATCCTGGAGCTCCTGCGCGAGCAGGGCTCGGTCAGCGTGGCCGCCGTCGAGGAGCGCTTCGGCGTCTCCCCCATGACCGCCCGGCGCGATCTGGCGCTCCTGGCCGAGTCGGGCTATGCCCGGCGCACCCACGGCGGCGCCATGCTGCCCGAGCTCGCCGCCCACGAGGACTCCTTCCAGAGCCGAGTCGAGCAGGACATCGACGTCAAGACGCGACTGGCGCAGGCGGTGGCGGCCACGCTGAAGCCCAACGAGACGGTGTTCATCGACTCCTCCAGCAGCGCCTACTTCGTCGTCCGTGAGATCCTGGAGTCCGGGCTGCCGGTGACGCTGCTCACCAACTCACTGCCGGTGATGACGCTGGTGGGGTCCAGCGACGCGCCGGGCGTCGACCTGATCGGGATCGGCGGGAGCTTTCGCAAGCTCACGCGATCCTTTGTCGGCGCCGAGACGGTCCGGATGATCGAGCGCTTCTTCGTCGACCGGATCGTCTTCAGCGTCAAGGGGATCGAGATGGAGGGATTCCTCACCGATCCCGACCCGCTGGAGGCCGACGTCAAGCGCGCGATGATCGACCGGGCCCGCTCGGTGCTGCTGGTGGCCCAGGCTCAGAAGTTCGACGAGCGGGGACTGAATGTGATCGTCCCCGCCGCCGTTGTCGACCTGGCCTACCTCTCAGACCCACCGAGCGCGGGCGTGCGCATCCTGGAGACGGCCGGCGTCGAGGTCCACGCCGTCTGACGGCGGCGCAGCGCTGCCGTGGCTTCCGGCCGCGACGCACGTATGGCCCGCGCGAGCGGGGTGACGACGGCGAGGATGACGAGGGCGCACAGCACGATGTTGGCGATGAGGACGAGGACCATGTCTGACTCCTTGGCGTTTCTGGGGATGTGCCTAGAGGATCGGCCCGCGCCCGAAGACCAACGTGGGATTGGCGTAAGCCTCAGCTAAGAGCCGCGCGGCGCCCGGCTGGAGGGCCCGAGGCGCAGCGCCGTCCTCCAGCTCACCCGGGCGCCACCGCGCACCAGCGCGCTCGCGTACACCCGCCCCGCCAGCCGGATGACGGTGTAGATCGAGACGACCAGCACGACCGCCTGACCGGCGACCTCCCACGCGGCGACGTGGCCGACGGCGATCCGCGCCGGCGCCAGCGTGGGCGTCATCAACGGCACGAACGAGAGCACCCTCAGCCACGTGGCGTCTGGCGTGGCGATGACCGAGTAGACGAGCAGGTAGCCGACGACGAGGAGAATCGAGAACGGCATGGTCACGAACTGCACCTCCTCCTGGCGGGCGACGAGCGAGCCGGCGACGGCGAACAGGAAGGCGTACAGGGCGAAGCCGGCCAGGAAGTAGGCGAGAAACGCCGGGATGAGGACCCAGATCACCCCAGGCACCGCCGCGCTGTGGACCGCCGCGTTGGCGATCAGCCCCGCCGCCCCCGCCACGGCGAGCTGGCCCAGCCCCACGACGCCGATCCCGATCACCTTGCCGGCCAGCAGGTCGCCCGGACGGACGGCGGCGAGCAGGATCTCCGCGGTGCGCGTCGTCTTCTCCTGGGCCACGCCCTGGGCGACCGCGCCGCCGTAGATGACGAGGCTCAGGTACATGATCAGCGCCACGGCAAGCGCAGCGACGCTGCGGGCCTGGGCGTGCGAGCGCGGTGGCTGCAGCACCGCAGTGGTCACGCGGACCGGGGTGAGGACACTCGCGACGGTCGGAGGCGAGACACCGGCGCGAGCCAGCGCGCCGCGTACGTGCAGCTCCTCCAGCGTGGTGCTGACAACGCCGGTGACCCCCGAGGGCACCGCCTTGTCGGCCTGCACCAGCGCCCCGCGGGGAGTCACGCTCACCGCGGCGGCGAGCCGACCTGAGCGCAACATGGCGCGGGCGGTGGCCTCGTCGGGCACGTTGGCCAGACGCACCGGCAGCCTGGCGGCGCGCGCGGCGCGCTGCAGCGGGGCGGCCGCCGTCTGAGCCTGCGCCCCCACCAGGCCCACCTTGGTCACGTGGTGGGAGTGCACGAGGGCCGGGATGACGACCGCGGCCACCACGAACAACGCGGTGACGGCCGTCATCGCGCGAAGCAGGCGGCCCTCGAGCCGCTCGCGGATCTCGCGCCCGGCGATGAGCCGGACGGTGGCCGACGCACTCATCTGTGGATCAGCCTCCGGTACAGATCGATGAGGCCGCTGGACTCAAAGCCGAAGTGCTCCACGGGTCCCGCCGCCTGCGCGGCGCGCAGGATCGACTGGGGGTCGGTGCCGGGGTCCACCACCAGGATCACGCCCTCCTCGTCGGCGCCCACGACCTCGGCGCCGGCCAGACCGTCGGCCCAGTCCGGCCGGGCGTCGACCTTCACCCGCACCTGGGCGGGGAAGCGCCGGCGCAGGTCGCGCAGCGTGCCGGAGGCCAGCACTCGTCCGCTGTCGAGGATCTCCACCCGGCGGCAGATGCGCTCGACGAGCTCCAGCTGATGGCTGGAGAACAGGATCGCCGCGCCGGCCTCGGCCAGCTCGCGCAGGACCTCGGTGAGGGAGTCGATGGCCTCGGGGTCAAGTCCGGCGAACGGCTCGTCGAGGACGAGCAGCTCGGGCGCGTGCACCAGCGCGACGGCGAGCTGCACCCGCTGCTGGTTGCCGTGCGAGAGCGCGATGAGCTTGTCCGCCGAGCGCTCGGCCAGTCCCAGCCGCGCCAGCCACGCAGCGGCTGCGTCCCGCGCCGCGGACTCGTCCATCCCGTGCAGCCGGCCGAAGTACGCCACCTGGTCACGCAGGCGCATCTGGGGGTACAGGCCGCGCTCCTCGGGCATGTAGCCGAAGCGCCGCCGCTCCTCGCGTGTCACGGGCCGCGCATCCCAGGTCACGGTGCCGCTGTCGGGTACGACGATGCCCATGATCGAGCGCATCGTCGTCGTCTTGCCGGCCCCGTTACGCCCGACCAACCCGACGATCTCGCCGGGAGCGGCGGAGATCGACACGCCGTCCAGCGCGATGCGCTCACCGAAGCAGTGGTGTAGGTCGGCGACCACCAACACGTGGACGCCATCGTAGGGATGCCCCCCCTTGTCGGGACGCCGGGCCCCGCTATATCGTTGCTCGCGTGACTGACCGGCTCCCCGGAGTGGGGTCACCGGGGGCTGAGAGCGCAGGCGCCGGCGCCTCCGGCGCGACGTTGACCCGGTCGATCCTGGACACGGCCCATGAGGCGTTCGTCTCGATGGACGCCTCCGGCCGGATCCTCGACTGGAATCAGGCGGCGGAGCGGACCTTCGGCCACAGCCGCGACGAGGTGCTGGGACGTGAGCTGGCCGAGGTGATCGTGCCCGAGCGCCTTCGCCAGGCCCACCGTGACGGCCTGCAGCGCTACCTGAGCACCGGCGAGCGCCGGATCCTCGACGAGCGCGTCGAGCAGAGCGCGATCCACCGCGAGGGCTACGAGTTCCCGATCGAGATCACGATCGCCTGCACGCACGCCGACGGCGCCGCTCGGCCGGCGGACACGCCCACCTTCCACGCCTTCCTGCACGACATCTCCGAGCGCCGCCTGAGCGAGCAGGTCGTCCGGGCCATGCAGTCGGTGACGACGGCAATGGCTCGGGCCGACACCCCTGAGGAGGCCCTCGAGGCACTGCTGGCGCGCCTGGGCCAGGACATGGGGTGGGACCTCGGCGCCTACTGGGCGGTGGCCGAGGACGGCGCGCTTGACCTGGCGGCGGGCTGGGCCGGAGGCCGCGTGGATGCCACTGATTTCGAGCGTCTGAGCCGGCAGCTGCGCCTCGAGCCCGGGGCCGGCCTGCCCGGCCAGGCGCTGGAACGCCGCGAGCCGATCTGGATGCAGGACTACCCCGCTGACCCGGGGATGCTCCGGGCCCGCGCCGCCCGCACGGCGGGACTGCATTCCGCGATCTGCGTGCCGGCGACGCGTGAGGGCGAGGTCGTGGGAATCATCGAGTTCTTCTGCACCGAGCTGCGGCTGCGCGACCGCGCCGTCGTGGAGGCGCTGGGCACCGTCGGCGGCCACATCGGCGAGCTGCTCGGTGTGCTGGAGGAGCGCCATGCCCTCCTGCGCCGTTTGGAGACACTCGCGCTCACCGACCAGCTCACCGGCCTGCCCAACCGCCGCGCGTGGGAGGAGACCCTGGCCCGTGAGCTGGCCCGCGCCGCCCGCGACGGGCTGCCCGTCTGCATCGCGGTCCTCGACCTCGACGGCTTCAAGCGCTACAACGACGACCTCGGCCACCTCGCCGGTGACAGGCTTCTCGCCCAGGCGGCCGACGCCTGGCGGACCGAGCTGCGCGGCGGCGACGTCCTGGCCCGCTACGGCGGCGACGAGTTCGCCGCGCTCATCCCCGGCCGCGCCCTGGACACCGCGATGGTGGTGGTCGAGCGCCTGCGGCGCGCCGCTCCCGCGGGCTGCACGTGCTCGGCGGGCGTGGCGATGTGGGACGGCGCCGAGTCCGCCACCGACCTCTTCGGGCGCGCCGACGCCGCGCTCTACGTGGCCAAGCACTCCGGGCGCAACCAGCTCGCCGCCGCCGGTACCTAGTGTCCCTTGGCGTTCCCCGGGGCACGGGCGAACGTCAACGACGGGCTATCGAAGAGGGGGCGGTCGGCTCGGGACGCTCGCAGGGATCCCTCGGGCGGGGTTGTGGCGGATAGTTGAGGAAATAGCTCAAAAATCCTCCACGACCGCGGTGCGGGCACCAGAAGACGCAACCGCCCAGCCTCTCCCGAGCCCGCCGTTGACATGCGCCGAGACCCCGCAGCAACGCCACACAGCGGAGGTCAGCCGGCGGCGCGCCACAGCGAGGCCGCCAACAGCCCCACCGCGGCCAGGGGCACGATCCACCACGCCGTGCCCCCCGACCCCGCGACGATCGCGGTGACGCCCAGCGCCACCACCACCCCCGCGGCCGTCCACCAGTCGTCTCCCACGACGAAGTCCCACAGGAACGCCCCGAACGCCCGCACCCGGCTCATGCGCGCACCGCGCTGCGACGCACACCGCCGCGCCGCAGGGCGCTGACCATCCCCAGCGCGCACAGGAGCGTCGCCGGCACGATGGCCAGCAGCGCGGCGTCGCCGCCGGGCCAGTGCGCCCCCGCCCCCTCGGCGCCCCAGAAGGTGCCGAACGAGGTCAGCATCACGCCGACGCTGAACTTCAGCGTGTTCTCGGGCACGCGGGACAGGGGCGCGTGGGCGACCACGCCGGCCAGCGCCACCGCCACCACGGCGACGGCCGCAGCCGCAGCGGCCAGCGGAACGTCGTGCTGGTTGGCGCCGAAGGTCAGCACGATGAAGATCACCTCGAGCCCCTCGAGCAGCACACCCTTGAAGGCAACGGTGAACGAGTAGGCGTCCAGGCCGCGGGCCAGCCCCCCCAGCCCGCCGCCGTCCACCACGCCGGCGTTCTGGGCGGCAATCCGTTCGGCCTCGAACGTCGCCAGCTCGTCGTGCAGGGCCTTCAGCCCGCTGGCGCGCAGGATCGCCTTGCGCAGCCACTGCAGTCCGAAGACGAGGAGCAGGCCGCCCACCACCACCCGCAGCACCCCGAGCGGCAGCGCGGTGACCGCCGGGCCGAGCGCCGCCGTGATCACCGCCAGCGCCAGCAGCGCCGCGCCCACCCCGGTGAGCGCCGAGCGCCACGAACGGGTGGTGCCGACGGCCAGGACGATCGTGAGCGCCTCGACGGCCTCGACCGCGCACGCGGCCAGGACCGACAGGGCCAGCCCGACCTCCTGTCCGCTCACGCCGCCCCGACCTCGGGTCCGCTCACGCCGATCGCCTCCGCTCGGAACCGGACCCCGCCCGCCCCGCCAGTAAGTCGGCGCCGTGAGTCATCCAGCTGCCGTGCGGACCGCCGCGGAGTCGCCCAGCCCCAACTCGTCGATGGCCTGCTCGCGCATCTTGAACTTCTGCACCTTGCCGGTGACGGTCATCGGGAAGGCGTCGACGGTCTTCACGTAGCGCGGGATCTTGAAGTGCGCAATCCGGCCCTGGCAGTACTCCCGCACCGCCTCCAGGTCGATCGCAGCGCCGCCACGGGGGATGATCCAGGCCATCAGCTCCTCGCCGTACCGGGTGTCGGGCACCCCGATGACCTGGACGTCGGCGATCGAGGGATGGCCGTAGAGGAACTCCTCCACCTCGCGGGGATAGACGTTCTCGCCGCCGCGGATGACCATGTCCTTGCTGCGCCCGACGATGTTGACGTAGCCCTCGTCGTCCATCGTGGCCAGGTCGCCGGTGTGCATCCAGCCGTCGGCGTCGATCGCCTCGGCGGTGCGCTCCGGGTCGTTCCAGTACCCGGCCATGACGCTGTACCCGCGCGTGCACAGCTCGCCCGGCTCGCCGCGTGGCACGGTCTGGCCGCCGTCGGGGTCGACGACCTTGACCTCGACGTGGGGATGGACGCGGCCCACGGAGCCGACCCGCTTGTCGACCGGGTCGTCGAAGGCCGTCTGCGTGGAGACCGGCGAGGTCTCCGTCATCCCGTAACAGATGCCGACCTCGCTCATGTGCATCACGTCCATGACGCGCTTCATCACCTCGACCGGGCACGGTGAGCCGGCCATGATCCCGGTGCGCAGCGAGCTGAGGTCATAGTCGGCGAAACTCGGGTGATCGAGCTGGGCGATGAACATCGTCGGCACCCCGTACAGCGAGGTGCAGCGCTCCTCGGCGCACGCCTTCAGCGTCGCCTCCGGATCGAACGCCGGCCCCGGGATGACCATGGCCGCGCCGTGCGTGGTGGCGCCCAGGTTGCCCATCACCATCCCGAAGCAGTGGTAGAAGGGCACCGGGATGCAGATCCGGTCCTCCTCGGTGTAGCGACACCCCTCCCCCACGAAGTAGCCGTTGTTGAGGATGTTGCGGTGCGTGAGCGTGGCGCCCTTGGGAAAGCCGGTCGTGCCGCTCGTGTACTGGATGTTGATGGGGTCATCGGGAGCCAGCGCCTCCGAGCGGGCGCGCAGCTGCTCCTCGGACACCTCGCCGGCCCCCGCCACCAGCTCGTCCCATTCGGGCGAGTCCAGGAACACCACCCGCTCGAGCTCCGTCAGTCCCGGACGGACCTCGTCGATCATCGCGCGGTAGTCCGAGGTCTTGAACGCGGACGCGGCGACGAGCATGCGGCAGCCCGACTGCCTGAGCGCGTACTCCAGCTCTGAGGTCCGGTAGGCGGGGTTGACGTTGACCAGGATCGCCCCGAGCTTGGCGGTGGCGTACTGGACCAGCGTCCACTCCGCGCAGTTGGGGCTCCAGATCCCGATCCGGTCGTCCCTGGCCAGTCCGGCCGCCATCAGCCCCCGGGCCAGCTCGTCGACGGCGGATCCCAGCTCGGCGTAGGTGTAGCGCCGGCCCTGGGCGCAGGAGATCAGCGCGTCGCGGTCGCCGAAGCGCGCGACCGTCCGCTCCAGGTTGGCGCCGATCGTCTCGTCC
The DNA here is from genome assembly GCA_963771675.1 of uncultured Actinomycetota bacterium. GTDB lineage: Bacteria > Actinomycetota > Thermoleophilia > Solirubrobacterales > Solirubrobacteraceae > Palsa-465. Next base: position 131,655 of record CAVYUJ010000001.1, read on the forward strand.
AGCAGCGCCGCTGACGTGTCGCCGCGGGCGTGGGAATCGGTCATCGTCCTCGTGTGATGTTGGCTGACGGGCCCGTCCGTCGATTCTACGGCCGCGCGGCTCGGCCAGCATGAGTGCATACTCACCTGCGACGTGCCCCTGACCCCGCTGCTGCCGTGAGCACCTGCCGCGTTCTGAGTGAGGACTCGGAGCTGGCCGAGGCGATCCCCGTCCCGCTGCGTGCCCAGGCCATCGAGGAGTGCATCGTGTCGGTCCGCAGCGTCGCGCGCGGACGGTGGCGCCCGGGCTCCGGCGCCGAAGGCTGGGTGGGGCCGCACGGCGTCGGGCTGCTGGTCCTGGAGGGGCTGCTGATCCGTCGCGTCGGGGTGGATGACCGCTTCGGCGCCGAGCTCCTGGGCGAGGGCGATCTGCTTCGCCCGTGGCAAGGTGAGCAGACGTCGGGCACCCTGACCCCGACCACCGGCTGGAGGGTGCTGGAGCCGGCGCGGCTGGCCGTGCTCAACGAGACGGCGGCGCGCCTGATGGCCGGCTATCCGCACCTCACCGGGGCGCTGGTGGCCCGTGCCCTGGAGCGCAGCCGCAACCTGGCCATGAACATGGCCATCATCCACCAGGCCCGGGTCAACATCCGGCTGCTCATGCTGCTCTGGCACCTCGCCGATCGCTGGGGCCGCGTGCGTTCTGAGGGCGTCGTCCTGCCGCTGCACCTCACCCACGCCGTGCTCGCCGATCTGGTGGCGGCGCGGCGCCCGACGGTCACGAGCGCGCTGTCAGAGCTCGCCCGGCAGGAGCTCGCCGTCCCTCAGACGCGCGGGTGGCTGCTGCGGGGCGAGCCGCCGGGCGAGCTGCTGGAGTTCGAGCGCGTCCGGGTGGGCGCCGGCGCCGACTAGCCCCCCCAGACGGGGACCGCCGTCAGCGACGGGGCGGGTCAGCGGACCGTGATCCGCGTGTGCATGCCCCGCTTGAGATGGTTGGGCATCGAGCAGTACAGCTCGTAGGTCCCCGGCGACAGGTGCCACGTGGCCTGGCTGACCTTGCCCGACTGGGTGATCGCGTCGCTCTGGGCGCGCCCCACCATCGCTCCGCGGGTAAGGCGGCGGATCCTCAGGTCATGGGCGTCCTGCCCGCGATTCCACAGCTGGACGATCAATTGGCCCGACGCGATCGAGGGACGCGAGGGCCACAGCGACCACTCCTGGGCGTAGACCAGCAGCCGGGCCGGGGCCTTGGCCGAGCCGCCGCCGGGCGGCAGCTTGGCCGCGCTGACGCCGGCGCCGGCCCCCGCCGCTCCCGCGGCCACGGCGCCCGCCGCAGCGGTGCCGATGCCGATCCGCAGGGCCCGTCGCAGGATCATCGGATCAGCTGGTGGCGGGCGAACGTCCCCGCGTCGGGGATCACCGATGCCGCGTCGTGGTCAAACCACTGCTCCAGCAGGGACGCGTACACCCCGCGGAAGTCGACGTTCTCCCTCTGGTTGCCGTTGGCGTCCAGGTTGGCCAGTGACGGCCACTCCCCCACCATCGTGCCGGTGGCGCGCGTGCCGATGAGCATCCCGACGCCGGCGGCGCCGTGGTCGGTACCCCCACCGCCGTTCTCAAGGGCCCTGCGGCCGAACTCGGACCACACGTGGACGAGGACGCGGTCCGCGATCCCGCGGGCCTCGAGATCGGCCTGGAAGGCGGCGATCGCCTGCGCGACCGTGGTCAGGCCGGGGTTGAACGTCTCGGCCTGGGTGGCGTGCGTGTCGAACTGGGTCTCCGGGGTCAGCGCCACGCAGCGCAGCGGCAGACCGGCGGCGATCATGGCCGCCAGCCCCGCCAGCCGCTGGGGGAAATCGGACTTGCTGTCGGTCGGGTAGGTGACCGGAGCGGTGTAGGTCGCCTTGCCGTCGGCGTTGCGGAACGGCGCCAGGGCGCGGCGCACCACCCCCACCTCGGAGGCGGCGCCCGCCACCTGGGCCATCGCGGGGTCGGCGGCGCGGCGGTGCGCGTCACCGAGTGCCGCGGCCGAGTCCAGCGTGTCGGAGAACACGTCGCCCCACACGTCGCGCAGCCACAGTGAGAAGCTCTCGGGCAGGTCGATGGCCGCCACCGGGTTGGCCGCGGTGGCCAGCGTCGGGTTCATCTCGCTGTCCATCGACAGACCCTGCAGCGGATTGGTGGCCGTACCGACCTGGTCCAGATAGCGGCCCAGCCAGCCGGTCACCACTCGCGTGTCGGCCGCGCCCACCTCCCAGTAGTGGCGGCTGGTGAAGTGCGACATGTCCGGGTCGCGATAGCCGATGCCCGGGAACACGGTCAGCTTGCCGGCGCTGTGCAGCGAGGCGAACCCGGCGGCGGCCGGGCCCCAGCTCAGCCGCGGGTCCTCGGCGAACGGGATCCCGTCAGAGGGCGACACGGCCAGCGTCGGGCGCAGCTTGCGATAGGTCGCGTCCTGGGTGGGGGCGAGCACCGACAGGGCGTCGATCCCGCCCGCGAGGAAGATCGAGACGAGAATCGGGCTCGACGGGCTCTGCACGGCCGCCGCCTCCGCGATCCCCTCAGACAGGGCGCGCCCGCCCAGCCCCAGGCGCCCGGCACCGTAGACCGACACCAGCCCGCCGGCCGCGCCGAGCAGGAAACGACGGCGGTCCATCCCCGCCCCGGCGGGGATCGGCATCCGCGGATCCCACTCTCGGGGGGACCACCCCTGCCCACCGCTGCGGTCGCCGGCGATCGCCGCACGCATCGCCTCGGTGCGGGTGAAGCCGGCGCAGCAGTTCGCGGCAGGCGGACGGGCCATCAGCACGTCTGCCAATCGGGCGTGGTCGGGATGAGGACGCGCAGGGCGTTCTGGCGCATGACCCGGTAGGGGCGCTCTTCCCAGTCGGCCTTGATCCGTTTCTGGGCTCGGCGGCTGAAGGCGCGCAGCTCACGAGTGGTGGCATCCGAGAGCGCGGGGTTCCCCCAGAAGGCCAGCGCGCGGGCGAGCGCCTGCGACGCGTTCTCCTCGAGGGGATAGGACTTGGATTCAGGGTCGATCGCGTTGCTCTCCAGCGCGTAGTTGACGGCTTGGAAGCGGGCGGTCCAGCGGGAGGTGTCCAGCCAGTGCGTGTAGTCCCAGCCGGCCACGTTGGGCGGCTCGAACAGCCGCTGCCCGGTCTGCTCACCGATCCACGACCAGGCGTTGGTCTGCACGGTGTTGCCGGTGGCCCGCAACAGCCCCGCGCAGTAGACGGCGGGTGGGATCACCATGCGCTCGCCCTCGTAGAAGAGCGGATGGCGCAGGATCGCCTCCACCAGCGGGCGGACCTCGAACCCGCTGCGGACGTAGGTGCGCTCCAGGGCCCGCAGCACCGGCGCGGGAATCGGATCGGCCACGAAGTAGCCCCACAGCTTGGCGACCATGAACGAGGGGTGGGTGCGGTGGGTCACGCACAGCCGGCAGGTGTCGAGGTAGTTGAACCGCCCCCGCTGGCCGAAGATCCGCTTGAACCCGGCGTCGTGGAGCTTGGGATCGAACCGGAAGTCATAGGGTCCGCGTCCATCGCTCCAGGTGTTGGTGAAGCCGGTCAGAGCCCGCGCCTGCTGGTGGACGTCGTGCTGGGTGTAGCCGCGGTCGGCGCCCAGCGTGAACAGCTCCATCACCTCACGGCCGTAGTTCTCATTGGGGCTGTACTTGTTGTTCTCCGTGCCCGAGAGCCACAGCAGCATGGCCGGGTCGCGCGTCACCTCCACCAGCAGGTCGTGGAAGTTCCCGAGCGCCCGCGCTCGCATCATCCGGTTCTGACGCAGCATCAGCGCCGCCGTGGCGCCGTCGATCGAGGTGGCGAACCAGCTGTGCCAGATGAGGGTCATGCGCTCGACGAGCTGCTGGTCTGAGCGCACCATCCGGTCCAGCCACCAGCAGTGGTCATCGCCCCAGACGTCGATCGGATCCAGCGGCAGCCCGCCCTCGCCGTGGGGGGACCGGCCGATCAGCTGGGCGGGCCCGTGCGGGCGCGTCAGCGATGCCACGGCGCCGTCCAGGCCCAGTGCGGCCAGGTGCTCGGCCTGCCCCGGCTTGGGGCCGAAGCCCGCGCGCCACAGCAGCCGGGTGGCGTGCGTGGCGGTGAAGCGACCGCGCAGGATCGCGGTGGGGGAGCTGGGGAGTGAGGGCATATGGGGGTCCGAACGGCCAGGCCCGACCGGATACGCGGCGCATCGGCAGCACCGCCGGCCCCCTTGACTCCCGGGCGCCGCTGCACGACTGAATGTCCGGGTGAGTCTGCCGTCGACGCGATCCGTCCCACGGATCGGTGCGCAAACGAGCGGGATTGACGCCAAATCTCGGGCAGAGATCGTGCGCGGAGGGGGCGCGGCGCACCGGATCGCAGTGATCCGCCCGCCGGCCGACGCCGTAGATGGGTGTGGGACCGGACTGTGGCACCGACGAGACAAGGAGTTCGGATGACGGAATCCACCAACACCGAGACAGGCGAGCCGACGCCCGGCATCGTCGAGCGTCTTGCTCGAGATGACGTCGAGCGCAAGCGCTTCCTCACGATGGCGGGCAAGCGCGTCGGCGCCGGCGCGGCGGCGACGTCGCTGGCGGCGTTCATCGCCGCGTGCGGGAGCTCGTCGACCTCGGCGACCACCTCCGGCACGGCCTCGAGCGGCGCGGCCGCTGCGTCAAGCGCCACCACCAGCAGCATGAGCACCGCCGCCACCTCCAGCTCCGGTGACCTGGCGATCGTCAACTACGCCCTCACCCTCGAGTACCTGGAGTCTCAGTTCTACGACAAGGTGATCAAGAGCGGGCTCTTCCACGGGAAGGACCTGTCGGTGCTCAAGACGTTCGGCGCCGAGGAGGCCGACCACGTCAACGCGCTGAAGACGGTCGCCGGCCAGCTCGGCACCGCCGCCGCGGCGCCGACGGGCAAGTTCCCCATCCACAGCGCGGCCCAGGTCACCGCCCTGGCGGCATCCGTCGAGAACCTCGGCGCCTCCGCCTATCTGGGGCAGGCGCCCCACATCAAGAGCAAGGAGATCCTCGCCGCGGCGCTGTCGATTCACAGCATCGAAGCCCGGCACGCGGCGACGCTGAACCTGCTGCTCAAGAAGTCGCCGACCCCCGACGGCGCGTTCGCGAAGCCGATGAGCATGGCCCAGGTTCTGGCCGTCGTGAAGCCGTTCATCGCCTAGCCGCCCGCCCGAGCCACACAGAGAGGAACTCTTTCCATGAACACCCCTGAAATCCCCAGCCCCGAGCTGGCCGCCGTCGAGGTCAACGGCATCAGCCGCTCGAGCTTCATCCTGCGCGGCGCCCTCGGCGTCGGCGCCATCTACGGCGCCGGCGCGGTGACCCCCTACGTCAGCGACGCCCTCGCCGCCACCTCCGATGTCGACATCCTGAACTTCGCGCTCACGCTCGAGTATCTGGAGGCCGACTTCTACCAGTCCAAGGGCAAGTCGGTCCACCTCAGCGGCCAGGCCAAGGCACTGGCCGCCACATTCGGTGCCGAGGAGGCCGAGCACGTCGACGCCCTCACCAAGGCGATCGCATCGCTCGGCGGCAAGCCGGTCAAGAAGCCGACGTTCGCCTTCCCCGTCACCAACCAGGCGAGCTTCCTGAAGCTCGCCTACGTCCTGGAGAACACCGGCGTCGGCGCCTACAACGGCGCGGCCCCGTCATTGAGCAACAGCTCGGTGCTGGCCGCCGCCGGCTCGATCGTCCAGATCGAGGCCCGCCACGCCGCCTCGATCGCCGTGCTCACCGGCATGTCGATCACGCCCAACGGCGCATTTGACAAGCCCCTGAGCAAGAGCCAGGTGCTGGCCAAGGCGGGCCCGCTGATCAAGTAACGCTGGATCAGCGGCGTGACCGCCCCCGGGCCGCCGGCTTGACCAGGCGCCCGGGGGCACCGTCACGTGCGCAGACCTGCTGCACTACCACCACCCAACCGTGTTCCGCCCATCCATCAGCTTTCGTCACTCCGGCCCGGATCTCCGCACGCTCGCGGACGAGGATCTGATGGCGCTGATGCACGACGGCGACGCGCGCGCGTTCGAGGTCGTCTTCGACCGCCATGGCGACGCGGCGTTCTCGCTCGCCTACCGCATGTGCGGACGGCGGAGCACCGCGGAGGACGTCGTCCAGGATGCCTTCCTGTCGCTGTGGCGCAGCGGCGCACGCTACGACCGCCGGCGCGGGAGCGTCCGATCGTGGGTCCTCGGCGTCGTGCACAACCGCGCGATCGACCTCTTCCGCAGGGAATCGGTCCGGGCCGGGCGCGACGTCAACGCCGAAGGGATCGTCGAGCGCATGACCGCGCCCGCCGATACCGCCGGCGAGGTCCAGAGCAGCGAGGACGCGGCCGAGGTGCGCGCCGCGCTCGAGGACCTGCCCGAGGATCAGCGCCAGGTGATCGAGCTCGCGTACTTCGGCGGCTTCACCCACACCCAGATCGCCTCGATGCTCCAACTTCCCGCTGGTACCGTGAAGGGCAGAATGCGGCTCGGCTTGACCAAGCTGCGCATGGCGCTTGGCGACCCCTCCGGAGCGGTCCTATGAGACCCCAACCAGGCACATGACCGACCGCGACAGAACCCCCCAGAGCCGCGAGTGCGGCGGCGACGTCGCCGCCTACGCCCTCGGCGCGCTCGACGCCGCCGAGACCGAGACCTTCCTGCGCCACCTCGACGCGTGCGCGGTGTGCCGCGACGAGCTCGCCTCCTTCCAGCAGGTCGTCAACGCCCTGCCGATGACCGCGCCCGCACATCGCGCGTCTCCTGAGCTGCGACGCCGCGTGCTGCGCGCCATCGACGATGAGCCGGCACCCGCGGGTGCTCCCCGGCGCGCCACCCGCACCCGCCCGTGGCGCTCGCGCTGGGTCCTGCCGCGGCCGGCCCTGGCGTTTGGGACCGCACTCGCCGTGGCGCTCCTCGCGTTCGTCGTCGTCAGCCTCACCTCCTCGTCCTCCACGCGTGTCATCCAGGCCAAGGTCACCGGCCCGGGCGCCGCCCAGCTGAGGATCGCCGGGGGGCAGGGTGAGCTCGTCGTCCATCATTTCTCGCCGCCGCCGGCCGGCCAGATCTACGAGGTCTGGCTCCAGCGGGGCAAGGGCGCGCCGTCGCCGACGAAACTGCTGTTCAGCGTGACCGCCGCCGGTGACGCCCAGGTCGACGTGCCCGGCAGCCTGCATGGCGTGTCGCTGGTGATGGTGACGCCCGAACCGGCCGGCGGCTCGAAGGTCCCGACGCACCCGCCGGTCATCAGCGCCTCGCTGACCTAGGCGGGCCCCGCTGACCCGCGCCGGCGCAATCGTCGCGGCTCGGTGATCCAAACCGCCGGACTGTCCGTAGGAACCAGTGTCCAGCCAAACCGACTGATCGGAGATCTCAGATGCTCGGACTCGACAACCCCATTCACATTCTGTTCGTCCTCGTCATCGTGCTGCTCGTGTTCGGAGCCAAGCGCCTGCCCGAGATGGGCAAGTCCCTCGGAGAGGGCCTGCGCGGCTTCAAGGACTCGGTCACCGGCGACGCGCCGCATGGCCATCTCGCCCACATGACCGCCGACCAGAGCCCCGCTCACACCGATGAGCTGACAGCACCCGCCCCGGTCGCCATGCCCGCCCCGGTCGCCATGCCCGCCCCGGTCGCCATGCCCGCCCCGGTCGCCGCACCCGCCTCGGCGCCCGAGCACACCGACGAGCGCCCGGTCCGCCACGCCCCTCTGACCCCGGCCGCCTGAGCGCGCGTCACAACCTGATCGACGAGGAACCTGCCGATGCAGATCCCAGGCGCCATCGCACCCGTAGGCCTTCGCCCGGTGAGTCACGACGCTCAGTTGAGCGTCGTGGACCACCTCGATGAGCTGCGCTCGCGGCTGATCGTCTCGCTGCTGGCGATCGCGGTCGCGTTCGGGCTCTGCTTCTGGCAGAACCACCAGATCCTGCGGCTGGTCAACCAGCCACTGGCCCACAACACTCAGCAGCAGGTCCGCGCCGGGCACGGACCGCTGGGCGCGACGTACCACGTGCAGATCAGCGCTCGGGACGTCGCCAAGCAGCTCGGCGTCGTCGTCGGCGCACTGCGGGCGCAGCCCCAGTCCGCGGCGACGCAGTCGTCGCTGGCGCAGGTGCAGACGGCGCTGGGCAAGGACGTCAGGAGCCTGTCGGCGGCGCCCCAGGGCGACCGCCCGGTCACGCTCGGGATCGGCGAGCCGTTCACCGCCACGCTGACGGTGACGCTGATCTTCGCGCTCATCCTGGCGTTGCCGGTCGTGCTGCTCCAGGCCTACGGCTTCTTCATGCCGGCGTTCGACCCGCAGCTGCGCCGTCGCATGCTGCCGGTCACCTTCGCCATCCCGGCGCTGTTCGCCGCCGGCGTCGCCTTCGGCTACGCCGTCGTGCTGCCGGCCTCGCTGCACTTCTTCCAGAACTTCAACAGCGGCGAGTTCAACGTGCTCGTCCAGGCGAACCAGTACTACAAGTTCGCCGCGACGGTGCTGCTCGCGATGGGTCTTCTGTTCCAGGTGCCCGTGGCGATCATCGCAGCCACGCGCGCCGGGCTCGTCACCCCTCGACAGCTTCGCCGCAATCGTCGCTGGGCGGTGCTGGCATGCTGTCTGGTGGCCGCCATCCTCCCCGGAGACGCGATCACCATGCTGCTCGAGACACTCCCCCTCTATGGGCTCTTCGAGCTCAGCGTCATGATCGCCGCCGTCGGCGAGCGTCGCGCCCAGAGGCGGGCCGCCGCCGAGGACCGCGCCGCGGCGACCGGCTCGGACGAAATCGGGTAAAAGGCGACGAGATGCGGATCGCGATCGTTGGGGCCGGTGTGTCCGGCCTGGTGACCGCCCACCTGCTGGATTCCGGTCACGAGGTCACCGTGTTCGAGGCTGCCGGCTACGCGGGCGGCCACACCAACACCGTGCGCGTGGACACGCCCAACGAGACGCACCACGTCGACACCGGCTTCATCGTCTTCAACGACCGCAACTACCCCAACTTCCAGCGGCTGCTCGAACGCCTCGGGGTGGCGAGCCAGGCGTCGACGATGACGTTCGGCGTCAGCGACGGCCGCGGCGACTTCGAGTACACCGGCTCCTCGCCCAACGGCCTGTTCGCCAAGCGGGCGCACATGGTCACGCCGTGGTTTCACCGCATGGTGGCCGACATGGCTCGCTTCAACCGCGCCGCCCGGGAGCTGGTGCGGCCGGGTGCCGGCGATGGGCCCGCCCTCGGCCCCTGGCTGGAGCAGCAGGGCTTCAGCCGGCCGTTCATCGAACGGCTGATCGTGCCCCAGGCGTCGGCGGTGTGGTCGGCCGATCCGCGGCAGATGTGGACCTTCCCGGCCCGGTTCCTGGTCGAGTTCTTCGACAATCACGGGATGCTGTCGTTCCGGGGCCGGCCGCGCTGGCAGACCGTCAGCGGCGGTTCCGCCCGCTACGTCGATGCGCTGCTGGCGCGCTTCACCGGCCGCCTGCGCCTGAGCACCCCGGTCAGCGCGGTGCGCCGCGGCGAGCAGGGCGTCCTCGTCACCCCGCGCGGCGGCGAGCCCGAGCTCTTTGACGAGGTCGTGCTGGCCACCCACTCAGACCAGGCGCTCGCCCTCCTCGGTGATGCCAGTGATGCCGAGCGCCGGCTGCTGGGGGCGATCCCCTATCAGTCCAACGAGGCGGTGCTCCACACCGACACGTCGATCCTGCCGCGCCGCCGGCGCGCCTGGGCGAGCTGGAACTACCACCTGTCCGACCCTCCGACGGGGCGGACCACGGTGACCTACCACATGAACCGGCTCCAGGCCCTGCGCGCCGAGCGGGAGTTCTGCGTGACGCTCAACCGCACCAGCGAGATCGCCCCCGACCACGTGATCCGCACGATCGCCTACGCCCACCCCGTCTACACGCGCGAGGGCATGGCGGCCCAGCGGCGCTGTGATGAGATCAGCGCCCGCAACCGCACCCACTTCTGCGGCGCCTACTGGGGCTGGGGCTTTCACGAGGACGGCGTGGTCAGCGCGCTGCGGGTGGCCGAGCACTTCGGGGCGCAGCTGTGACGGCCAGCTGCATCTACACGGGGACCATCCGGCACCGACGGGCCGAGCCGCGGACCGAGTTCACGCACCGGCTGGCGCTGGCCTACGTCGACCTGGAGGAGCTGCCGGCGCTCCTGGGCGGGCGGTTGCTGGCCCACGGCCCGGGAGCGCTGCGCTTCCGCCGCCGCGACTACCTGGGCCCGGCATCGCTGCCGCTCGACGTCGCCGTCCGCGACCGCGTCGCCGTGCTGTCGGGCGATCGCCCCGGCGGACCGATCCGGCTGCTCACCCAGCTGCGCTCGTTCGGGCTGTGCTTCAACCCGGTCAGCTTCTACTACTGCTTCGAGGAGGGTGGAGCCGGGGAGCTGCACAGTGTGCTGGCCGAGGTCACCAACACGCCGTGGGGCGAGCGCCACTCCTACCTGCTCGCTGACCACACGCCGGGATCCGCCGTGCATAGAGGACGCTTTGCCAAGGAGCTGCACGTCTCCCCGTTCATGGGGATGGATCACGCCTACCAGGCCCGGGCCACCCGGCCGGGAGCCACGCTGTCGGTCCACATCGAGAGCCACCGCGAGGGCCGGCTCACCTTCGACGCCACTCTGGCCATGCGGCGCGAGCCCCTGACGCGCGGCGCGGTGGCACGGATGACGGCGCGCCACCCCTTCGCCACGGCCCGCGTGCTGGCGCTCATCTACGGCCACGCTGTCGGGCTCAAGCTGCGCGGCGCGCGCGTCCATCCCCATCCCAAGGCGGCGACGCGGTGATCGAGCACGAGAACGTTCCCTCGCGCACGGTCGCGTCGCTGCTGCTCAACGCGATCCGCGTCGGGAGCCTCACCATCGTCGAGGGCGAGACGCGACGCATGTTCGGCTCCGGGCCTCCCGCGGCCACGATCCATGTCCACCATCCCGGCTTCTGGCGGATGCTCATGCGGGGCAGCCGCGGGCTGGCCGAGTCCTATGCCCAGGGCATGTGGGACAGCCCCGACCTGGTGGCCGTCATTCGGCTCGCCGCGCGCAACGCGGTCCTGATCGACCGCGTGCGCGCGCTCACCGCGCCGGTGTGGAAGCCGCGCCAGCGCCTGCGCGAGGCCCTCAAGCGCCGTACCCGGCAACGCAGCCGGCGTGACATCGCCGCCCACTACGACCTGGGCAACGAGCTGTTCGCCCGGATGCTCGACCCGACCATGATGTACTCGTGCGCGCTGTTCGACCGCCCCGGGATGACCCTCGAGCAGGCGTCGGTGGCCAAGCTGGAACGCGTCTGCGAGCGCCTCGACCTCGGTCCCGAGGATCGGGTCCTGGAGATCGGGACCGGCTGGGGCGGCTTCGCCGTCCATGCCGCCGCCACCCGCGGCTGTCGCGTCATCACCACCACGATCTCCCGCGAGCAGCACGACTACGCGGTCGCCCGCGTCCGCCAGGCCGGGCTCGAGGACCGGGTGACGGTCCTCATGCGTGACTACCGAGACCTGCACGGCACCTTCGACAAGCTGGTCTCGATCGAGATGATCGAGGCGGTCGGCTGGCAGCAGATCGGGCGCTTCTTCGCGCGCTGCTCGGACCTGCTGACCCCGCACGGCGTGATGCTGCTCCAGGCGATCACGATCGACGATCGCGCCTACGAGGTCGAGAAGGCCTCCAAGTCCTTCATCCGCGAGTACATCTTCCCCGGGGGCTGCCTGCCCTCGATGGAGGTGATCATGCACAACGTGGCCCGCCGCACCGATCTGCAGGCGGTGGGCCTGGAGGACATCACGGCCAGCTACGTCGAGACGCTCCGCCGCTGGCGCGACAACTTCACCGCCCACGGCGACGAGCTGGCGCGACTGGGCTACGACGAGCGCTTCCAGCGGATCTGGACGCTGTACCTGGCCTATTGCGAGGGCGGGTTCGCCGAGCGGCGGATCTGCGACGTCCAACTGCTGCTGGCCAAGCCGCTGTGGGCCGTGAAGGCCGGGGCTGCGGTGCGAAGCACCGCGATCGCCGCAGCGGGCTAATCCTGTGTATCGGCAGCACCGCCGCAGACTTGAGCGGGCATGTCAGTTATCTGACATTTGATGATCCAGGACTGCTCCGCCCCCGCAGCACTGGGTGCGGGACCGGCGTTACTCCCAAACAAGGAGCAGTCTGCATGGCTCATCTCAATCTCGAAGCTGTCGACACCGACGGCGCAATCCGCGAGGCCGCCGACGCGGTCGCGGGGGACACGCGCATGTCGTTCCTGCGCAAGGGCGCCATGGGTGGCGCGGCTGCGCTCAGCGGCGGTGCCATCCTCAGCGCGCTCGTTCCGGGCGCCGCGCTGGCCAAGGGCGCTCCGCCCTCCAGCTTCGGCAAGGGCGACATCGGCATCCTGAACTACGCGCTGACCCTTGAGTACTTGGAGTCGGCGTTCTATGACGCCGCGTCCAAGAACCATGTCGCCAATGGTGATCGTCAGCTCAACCAACTCCTGACGACCATCAAGGCGGACGAGGCCGCCCACGTCAAGGCGCTGAAGAAGGCGCTGGGCAGCAAGGCCGCCAAGAAGCCGAAGTTCGACTTCGGCAACGCAGTCACCGACAAGCACACGTTCGCCGCCACGGCGTACGTGCTGGAGAACACCGGCGTGCACGCCTACATCGGTCAGGCCGGCAACATCTCGAACTCCGCGTACCTGCTCGTCGCGCTGTCGATCGTCACGATCGAGGCTCGCCACTCAGGCGCCATCGGCGCTTACCTTGGCAAGTCGATCGCCCCGAACGGCCCGTTCGACAACGGCTACACCGCCGCTCAGGTGCTCAAGGCAGTCAAGGGCACGGGCTTCATCAAGGCCTAGTCCGCGCCGGCGGCGGGTGAGTCCCCGCCGCGGTCGATCAGTCCGAGTCGGTGCCGGCCGGGTCCGCAAGACCGCCCGGTGCCGATTCGGCGGCGATCACCTCCTGGGCGATCGCGAACGCCGAGTTGGCCGCCGGCACGCCGGCGTAGATGGCGGTGTGGATGAACACCTCGCCGATCTCGGCCGGCGTCAGCCCGTTGCGCAGTGCCGCGCGGACGTGCATCGCGATCTCGTTCTCACGACCCAGGGCGGTGAGCACGGACAGGGTGACCACGCTGCGGGTCCGGCGGTCGAGGCCCTCGCGGGTCCACACGCCGCCCCACGCATACCGGGTGATGAACTCCTGGAACGGGGCGGTGAACTCGCTGGTCCGCTCGACGGCGCGGTCCACGTGCGCATCACCCAGGACCGCCCGGCGGACCTCCATCCCGGCGTCGTGACTCTCGTCGCTCACGTCCCCACCCCCTCGGGCCGCCCGGCCAGGTGCCCGGCGATCAGCGTCGTGACGGCATCGGCACGCTCCACGCTGGCCAGGTGCGCGGCCGGGTCGAGGATCTCCAGGCGAGCTCCCGGGATGGCGGCGGCGATCGCCTCGCCGTGCTCGGGCGGGATCGACGGGTCCTGGCGCCCGGCGACCACGAGCGTCGGCGCGCCGATGCCCGCCAGGCCACCGCGCAGGTCCATGGTGGCGATCGCCTCACAGCATCCCGCGTAGCCCTCGGGGTCGATCCCGGCGATCATCGCCCGATATCGCGCCACGATATCGGGGTGCGATGCGGCGTAGTCGGGCGTGAACCACCGGCCGATCACGGCATCGGCGACGACCTCGGGCGTGCCCGCCTCGCGCACCGCGGCCGCGCGCTCGTGCCAGGCCGCGGCCGGAGGCAGGTACGGCGCGGTGCAGAGCAGGATCAGCCTGTCGATGCGCTCGGGCGCGTTGATGGCCAGCCACTGGCCGACCATGCCGCCGATCGAGAGCCCGCAGTAGGACACCCGGGGCAGGTCGAGGCGGTCGAGCATCGTGAGCACGTCGTCGCCCAGCGCGTCGATCGTGTACGGACCCGTGGGGACCGGCGACCCGCCGTGGCCGCGGTGCTCGAAGCGGATGACCCGGTGCGAGGTCGAGAGCTCTGGCATCTGGGGATCCCACATGTCCAGCGTCGTGCCGAGCGAGCCGCCCAGCAGCAGGACGGGCGCGTCAGAGGGACCGCTGGAGGAGCAGTTGAGGTCGACGGGGATCACGCGCGGTGGGCCTCCAGCGCGCGATCCACCAGCTCGCCGGCCCCCTCGGGGATCGCCTGGTCCCCGGTGGGCGCCCCGGCCAGATTGGCCTGCATGAGGTCGGGGTGGACGATGAGGTTCTCGAGCAGCTCACGCGCCCACGCCGTCGCCGAGCCGGTCAGGCCCAGGAGCTCGGTGTATGTCCCCCACTCGGCCTGCCACGCCCCCGCGGCCCGCTCGTGCTCCTGCTCCATCGCCGCCAGCGCGGTGGCCACGAGACCGGGCGTGCGCTTGGCGCAGGCCAGCACGGAGACCGCGCCCACCGGGTTGCGCTTGTGGGCCATGGCGCTCGACCCTCCCCGCTCTGGACCGCCGCCCTCCTCGACCTCGCCCTCCTCCTGCTGGGCCAGCAGCGTCACGTCACGGGCGATCTTGGCCAGCACGCCGCAGAATGCTCCCAGAGTGCAGGCGAGCGTGACGGGTCGCAGCCGGATCGCATGCCACGGCATGACCGGCTCGGCCAGCCCCAGCTCGGCGGCGACGTGCGCCGCGACGGCGGGGGCCCGCGCCCCTACCGGCCCGCCCATCTGCACCGCCAGGTCGGAGTCCCGGACCTGTCTCAGCCGCCGTCTGCCCTCGTCCACCCCGGTGAGCCAGCCGGCGGCGCGCACCCCGAAGGTGGTCGGCACCGCCTCCTGCAGCAGGGTGCGCCCGATCATCGGCGTGTCCCGGTGCAGCCGCGCGAGCTCGGCGGTGGCGTCGGCGGCCGCGCGCGCATCGGCCAGCAGTGGAGCGAGGGCGCGCCGCGCGACCAGCATCATCGCCGTGTCCGAGATGTCCTGGCTGGTGGCGCCGACGTGCACGTGCGCGCGCGCCGGCTCGGGGACGGCCGCCCGCAGTGCCTTGACCAGCGCCACGACGGGCGTCGCGCTGTCGGCGGCATCGCGGCCCAGCTGCGCGATGTCAAACCGGTCGGCCTGGCAGACGCCGGCGATCTCGTCGGCCGCCAGCCCCGGGATCAGCCCCTCGGCGGCGCAGGCCCGCGCCAGCGCCGCCTCGACGTCGAGCATCGCCTGCAGCCACGCGCGGTCGGTCAGTTCCGCGGCGGCCGCGCCGCGCCCGTAGATGCCGCCGAACAGCCCCGGCTCAGCCTCAGACGTCAAAGAAGACCGTCTCGCCCGGTCCCTGGAGTCTGATGTCGAAGCGGTAGCCACCGTCCTCGGGCGTCGCGATCAGGGTGTGGCGGCGGTCGGCGGGGACGAGCGCCAGGACCGGGTCCTCGGCGTTGGCCTGCTCCTCGTCGGCGAAGTAGATCCGCGTCACCACGCGGTTGAGCATGCCACGCGCCATCAGCGTCACGGCGATGTGAGGAGCCTGGAGCGGACCCGTCCCACCCACCCCCGGCACGCGGCCGGGCTTGACCGTGACGATCTCATAGGCACCATCCCCCACCTCGACGCCGTAGCGCGCGAAGCCGCGAAAGCCCTCCATCTTCGACGCGCCGCCGTAGCCGTGCGCGTCGGCGTAGCGCCCGTCGGGGTCGGCCTGCCAGGTCTCGAGCAGGTGGTCAGGGACGGGCTGGCCGGCCCCGTCGTAGATGGTGCCGGTGATCGTGAACGCCCCGGGCGTCCCGGAGTCGACGGCGTGCGGCCCCTCCGCCCACGGCAGCCCGATGGCGAAGTAGGGGCCCACCGTCTGCGACGGGGTGGTCTTGAAGATCAATGTGCCTCCTCGAACGGAGTCGACGCGGGGCCACGGAGATAGATGTCGAACTCGTAGGCCGCCGCCCAGTCGGGCTGCGTGCCGTGGATCGAGAACCGGGAGACCATGCGCTCGCGCGCGGCCTCGTCGCGGACGGAGTTGAAGATGGGGTCATAGGGGAAGAACGGGTCGCCCGGGAAGTACATCTGGGTGACCAGACGCTGCGTGAACGCGCGCCCCATCAACGAGAAGTGGATGTGGGCGGGGCGCCACGCGTTGTAGTGGTTGCCCCACGGGTAGGGGCCGGGCTTGATGGTGGTGAAGCGGTAGCGGCCCTCGTCGTCGGTGAGGCAGCGACCCGCGCCGGAGAAGTTGGGATCCAGCGGCGACGGCCAGTTGTCCCAGCGGTGGCGGTAGCGCCCACATGCGTTGGCCTGCCACACCTCCACGAGCGTGTTGCGCAGCGGCTTGCCCTCGGTGTCGAACACGCGGCCGGAGACCGTGATCCGCTCCCCGATCGGCTCGCCGTCGTGCTGGCGGGTGAGATCGGCGTCGCCGGGCGTGATCACCCGTGCGTCGCCGAGCGCCGGGCCGGTGACCTCCGTCACCGTCTGAGGCAGATAGATGAGCGGCTGCGTGGGATGTCGCAGCGCCGTCGACTTGTAGGGCGGATAGTCGAGCGGAGGGTGCGCGTCAGACGGCTCGCGCAGGTAGTTGGTGGGAGTGTCGCCGACCGGTGCGTAGAGCGACTCGGTGGTCTCCTCGGTGGTCTCCTCGGTGCTCATCTCTGGGTGTCAATCCCTCTGGATCTCTGAAGGTGCATGGGAACGGGGCTAACGGCTCAGGAGCTCGCGCAGGGCCGAGAGCTCCTCGTCGGTGGGGGGCGGGGTGCGGACCAGATCGTCCGAGACGTGGAGGTCCCACCCGGTGGCCTCGCGCACCTGGTCGGCCTCGACGCCGTCGTGGATGTGGGTGAGGCTCAGCTCGCTGGTGTCGGGGTCCGGCTCGAGCACCCCGAGATCGGTGACCACGGCGGTGGGGCCGCGGCCGCGGAAACCCAGGCGCTGGCGGTCGCCCGGGCCGTCGCCGTAGCCGACGGTGGTGCGAAAGTCCAGCCGGTCCACGAAGGTCCGCGGCGAGTGCGGAGCGATCACCACCACCTCCTGGCAGCAGGCGGCGATCTCGGGCGCGCCGCCGGCGCCCGGGAGACGGGTCTTGGGGTGGTCGTAGTCGCCGATGACCGTCGAGTTGAGGTTTCCGAACCGGTCGACCTGGGCGGCGCCCAGGAAGGCCACCTCCACCCGGCCGGGGCCGATCCAGTAGTTGAACATCTCGGGCACCGACACGACGGCGTCGGCGGTCTCGGCCAGCTCCCCGTCGCCGATCGACAGGGGAATGTGGTAGGGCTTGGCGCCGATCGTGCCCGACTCATAGACCAGCACCAGGTGCGGGTTGTGGACCATCCGCGCGAGGATCGCCGCCATGCTGGGGCGGCCGACGCCGATGAACACCGACCTGGCGCGCTCCAGGCGCCGAGCCGCCACGACGGTCTGGACCTCTCCAGAGGTCGGCTGTCCGTTCGTCGCCGTCATCGCGAGGCGACGTCCTTCGAGGGCTCCAGCACGTGCTCGCGCATCCACGCCCCGAACTCGTCGCGGTCGCGGCTCACCTTGTCCCAGAAGCGGTAGAAGTCGTTGTCGCGGGTGGTGATGCCCAGGCTGTAGGAGGGCTGGGAGCCGCCCGGGGCCACGGCGACGGCATCGATCACCCAGCTCGGGATGACCACGCCGCCCGGCTTGGGCTCGAGTCTGTCCACGATGTACTCGACCGTGACCAGGGAGCGGTCGGCGGCCAGCACCGCCTCCTTCTGCACGCCGGGGATTCCCCACAGCTGGACGTTGCCCTCGCGGTCGGCCTCCTGCGCGTGGACGATGGCCACGTCGGGACGCAGCGCGGGCACGGCGACGAGCTCCTCGCCGGTGAACGGGCACGTGATCGGCTTGACCTGGGTGCGGGGCGCCAGATCGGTGCCGACGTAGCCGCGCATCACCGCGAACGGCATCCGGGCCGCGCCCGCGGCGTAGCGGTTGGCCATGCCGGCATGGCTGTGCTCCTCGAGCTCGATGGCGTGTGGCCAGTCGTGCTCGACGGCGTCGCGGAAGCGATGCAGCGAGCCCACGCCCGGGTTGCCGCCGTAGGAGAAGGTGAGCTTGCGCGCCGCTCCCCACCCGATCATCTGGTCATAGAGGATGTCCGGCGTCATCCGGATCAGCTCGAGGTCGCGGCGGCCCTGGCGCAGGATCTCGTGTCCCGCCGCGAACGGGATCAGGTGCGTGAAGCCCTCGATGGCGATGGCGTCCCCGTCGTGCACGATGCCGGCCACGGCGTCCGCCAGCGAGGTGATCTCGGTCATTGCATCACCGCCGTGGGAGCGGTCTGCTCCAGGGTGAGCCCGACGTAGTTCTCCGACAGCGAGGTCGCGGCCGCCGTGGAGGTGGTGACGTAGCGCAGCTGGGAGCGCTGCAGCTGGCGGCCGTAGCCGTCGTCGGTGCGGTCGAGATGCAGCATCGTGGTCATGAACCAGGAGAAGTGCTGGGCGCGCCACACCCGCGTCAGGCAGCGGTCCGAGTACTCGTCCAGGCCCGTGTCCGACCCGGAGGTGAGATGGTCCACCAGCGCCTCGGCGAGGACGGTGACGTCGGCGACGGCCAGGTTCAGGCCCTTGGCGCCGGTGGGCGGGACGATGTGGGCGGCGTCGCCCGCCAGCAGCAGCGACCGGTAGCGCATCGGCGCGGCCACGAAGCTGCGCATCGGGGTGATGCCCTTCTCCAGGACGGGCCCCTCGTTGAGCTCCCAGCCGTCGGAGGCCAGCCGCTGGTGCAGCTCTGACCAGATCCGGTCATCGGACCAGTCGGCGATCTCCTCCTCGGGGTCAACCTGGATGTACAGGCGGCTGCGCGTGAGCGAGCGCATGCTGTGCAGGGCGAAGCCGCGGTCGCTGTAGGCGTAGATGAGCTCGTCGGTGGACGGGGCGACGTCGGCGAGGATCCCCAGCCAGGCGTATGGGTACTCGCGTCCCCACACCTCGAGCGCATCCTCCGGGATGGTCGGCCGGCACACGCCGTGGAAGCCGTCGCACCCGGCGACGATGTCGCAGCGCAGCTCGTGCTCGGCGCCCTCGTGGCGGTAGCGCACCACGGGCTCGTCGTGGTCCAGGCCCTCGACGGTCACGTCCTCGCACTCGAAGAGCAGCGGCGCGCCGGCCTGCAGCCGGGCGGCGATCAGGTCTTTGACGACCTCGGTCTGGCCGTAGATCATCACCGAGCGCCCGTGGGTCAGCTCGCTCATCGGGATGTGGTGCAGTGTGTTGTCAAAGCAGAGGTAGATCCCGCCGTGGCGCACGCCCTCGCGGTCCATGCGCTCGCCCACGCCGGCCTCGCGCAGCACCTCCATCGTGCCCTGCTCGAGCACCCCGGCGCGGATGCGCGCCTCCACGTACTCCCGGCTGCGCGCCTCCAGGATGACCGCGTCGATGCCGTGGCGGTGCATCAGCTGCCCGAGCAGCAGGCCCGCTGGGCCCGCGCCGATGATGGCCACCTGCGTTCGCTCGGACGTCACTGTGGTCAGGAATCTACCGCTTTGCTTGGTCGCATAGCGACCGTTCGAGCGCTATGCGAACAGATGTCCAGCGCGCACGGTCAAGCGGTAGCCTGCCCCGCCCATGAGGAGATTGCTGCTGCTCGCGGGAGCCGTGCTCGCCCTGACCGCCGCCGCGCCCGCCACCGCCGGTGCCGCGCCCGCCGCCGCCAGTGCCGCGGCGTGCCCCCACTGGGGGCGCCCCGCCGTCGCCGCCGACCCCCGCGCCCACGCGCTGCGCGTGTTCGCCATCCAGTTCGCGCAGCACCCCGCGCAGATCGCCACCGCCGCCGGCTACCGGCGCGCCGTCGACTGCGCGCTGCGCGCCGAGGTCCTCCCCCACCTCGCCACCGGCCGCCCGAACCTCGTCGTCTTCGACGAGGACATCGGCCTGGAGACGATCGCCGTCGGCCCCCGGGGCGCCGCCGCCCGCGACCTGCTGCGCCGCGGCAACGGCTGCAGCGGGGGCCTGTGCCTGACCCTGGCCACCCTCGCCGACATCAACACCGGCTACGGCCGCGCTCTGACCTACCTGCAACAGCGCTTTCCGAAGCTGTCCACCGAGCTCGGCCGCGGCTTCGTCGCCGCCACCGACACGTTTGCGCGCGTGTTCATGACGACGATGGCCACCGAGGCCCGCCGCCACCACCTCTACATCATCGCCTCCAACACCCAGGCGCCCTTCGCGCTCACCCGCGACCCCACCGCGGTCGCCGCGCTGGGTGACCCCGCCACCCCGCACGTCCGGAGCGTCTACGCCCCGACCGCCGGCACCGCCTATGACCAGACCTTCGTGTGGGGACCACGCGTCATCCATCCCCACGACCCGGCGCCGCTGGCCAACCTCATGGCCGACAACCGCAAGGTCCCGCTCACCAGCTTCGAGCAGATCCTGGGCTTCAGTCCCGGCCCCTCGGGCGGCGCCGCGGCGCGGCGCAACCTCGCGCCGGTCGCCATCCCCGGTACCGGAGCCCGCCTGGGGATCGCCACCAGCCTGCCGGCATTCGAGTACGGCACGGCGACGCCCGCGCACGCGTGTGACGACGTGACCAGGACCTACATGCGCTGCCTGGACCACCTCGGGGCCAACATCGTCATCCAGGCCGACGCCAACGACGGCGCCTGGACGGGCGCCGACGGCAGCGATGCACGCGAGCACTGGCAGCCGCTGTCCTGGATGGGCTCGGCGTACCGCGCGGTCAGTGATCCCGGCGTCCACTTCGCATACGCTGTCAACCCCTTCATGGTCGGCAACCTCGCAGACACCCCGTTCGACGGCCAGAGCGCCATCCTCCAGCGCGGGCGGCGCGGCCGCGGCTGCCACTACGTCGGCAACGCGCGCTTCGTCTCCGGTGACGACGACGGCGCCAACCGCGCCTACGCCGGCAACAAGACGCAGTTCCTCGCGCTGGCGCCCTGGGTGGTGCCCGACTCCGGTCGCGGGACCCTGCGCGCCGCCGGCAACGCGCTGCTGCGCAGCGACCGTTACGTCGAGACCGCGCTCGTCGCCGACCTGCCCTTCCCCGCCGATCGCAGCCGCGCCGGCTGCATCATGGCCGGCCGATGAATCAGATCTCGCGCCGCGAGGCGATCATCGGCGCCGCCGCCGCGGCGCTGGCCACCGACGCCGCGTCGACGGCCACGGCCACGGCCGCCGCCGCACCAGGCAGGGGCCGCGCCGGCGCACGCCGCGCCGAGGTGATCGTCATCGGGGCCGGGTTGGCCGGCCTGTCGGCGGCCTCGGATCTCGTCCACGCCGGGCACTCGGTGGTGGTGCTCGAGGCGCGCGACCGCGTCGGCGGGCGCACCCTCAACCACCCGGTCGGCGACGGCGAGGTGGTGGAGGTCGGCGGTCAGTGGGTCGGCCCCGGGCAGAACCGGGTCATGGCCCGGGCCAGGGCGCTGGGCCTGAGGACGTTCAAGACCTACACCAAGGGCAATCAGGTGTTCGACTACCTGGGACACCAGACCCACTTCACCGGCCTGATCCCCCCGCTGCCAGCCGCCGACGCCGCTGACTTCGCCACGCTCCTGGCCGAGCTCATCAAGCTCACGGCGACGGTCCCGCTCGACAAGCCCTGGAGCGCCCCCGACGCACTCGCGCTCGACGGGCAGACGCTGGAGACGTGGAAGCTGGCCCACTCGAGCACCCCGGGCGCGCGCTTCCTCTTCGATCTGGCCACCGAGTCGGTCTTCGCCGCCGAACCCCGCGACCTGTCGCTGCTGCACGCGCTCTTCTACTACCGCTCGGGCAACGGCGTGATCAACCTCACCAGCACCGCCGGCGGCGCGCAGGACGCCCGCTTCGTCGGCGGCTCCCAGCTGGTGTCGATCCGGATGGCCGAGCGGCTGGGCAAGCGCCTCGTCCTGGACGCGCCCGCGCGGCGCATCGCCCACGACGGCGGCGGCGTCACCGTGACCACGGACACGGGCACATGGCGCGGCAAGGCGGTGGTCGTGGCCATGGCCCCGGCGCTGGCGGGACGGATCGACTATGACCCGCCGCTCCCCGCCACGCGCGACCAGCTCACCCAGCGTGTCCCCCAGGGGTCGGCGATCAAGTACGAGGCGGTCTACCCCACGCCGTTCTGGCGCGCCGGCGGTCTCAGCGGCTACGCCAACAGCGACCGCTCACCCATCCGCCTCACCTATGACAACTCCCCGCCCAGCGGCAAGCCCGGGGTCCTGCTGGGCTTCGCCACCGGCCAGGACGCGCGGCGCCTGACGACGATGGGCGCCGGCGCGCGCCGCACGGCCGTGCTCGGCGCGTTGACCAGGCTGTTCGGCCCCAGGGCCGCGCATCCACGGATGCTCATCGAGCACAACTGGTCAGAGGAGCCGTGGACGCGCGGGTGCTACGAGGGCTACCTGCCGCCCGGAGTGTGGACCGACTACGGCGCGGCGCTGCGCGCGCCCATCGGCCGGATCCACTGGGCCGGGACTGAGACCTCCGAGATGTTCATGGGCTACATGGACGGCGCCGTGCGCTCGGGCGAGCGCGCCGCCTCCGAGGTGCGCTCGGCGCTCTGAGCACCGGGGGCGGTGCTCGCGGCACCGGCGCCGGCAGCCCCGGCGTCGGCGCCGGCAGCCCCGGCGTCGGCGGTGAGGAAGTCCGCGGCGCGCTCCCCGATCATCAGGCTGGGCGCGTTGGTGTTGCCCGAGATGACCGCCGGCATGACCGACGCGTCGGCAACCCTCAGCCCCTCGATCCCGTGCACGCGCAATCGCGGGTCGACGACCGCCTCGGCGTCCCCGCCCATCCTGCACGTCCCCACCTGATGGTGATAGCTGATGGCGGTGCGCCGCACGTAGTCGCGGACCTCCGTCCTGGTGCTCACCTCGGGACCGGGATAGAGCTCGCGCGCGCCCCACGCCTGCAGCGCCGGCGCCGTCCCCATCTCACGGACCTGCGCCAGCGAGGCGTGCAGCGCGTCGAGGTCCGCCTCGGCGGAGAGGATCTGCGGATCGATGATCAGCGGGTCACCGGCATCCGGGCCGCTGAGGCGAATCGAGCCCCGGCTCTGGGGCCGCACCATCCCGCCCAGGAGCGTGAACGCGTTGGGCGGGCCCTCCATCCACGGCTCGTACAGCGGCACGCTGAAGTGGATCGGCTGCGTGTCGGGGCCGGGCAGGTCCGAGCGGCTGCGCCACCACAGATGGGTCTGGATCGGGGACAGTCCCTCGGTGAAGGGGACGATCTCCCTCTCGGCCGACCAGATCGACGGTGACAGCAGGTGGTCGTGGAGGTTGAGACCGACGCCGGACAGGTCGGCGGCCACGTCGATGCCCAGCGCTCGCAGGTCGCGTGCCGGGCCGATGCCCGACCGCAGGAGCAGCGCCGGGGACTCGATCGCGCCCGCGCTCACGACGACCTCGGAGCCGGCGTGGGCCTCGTGCAGATCGCCGTCGTGGGCGAACTGCACTCCCGTGCAGCGCACGCCCTCCAGGAGCAGGCGGTGGGCGTGGGCCCCGGTCAGGACGCGGAGGTTCGGCGCGTCGATCACCGGACGCAGGTAGGCCGCGGCGGCGCTGTCGCGACGGCCGTCGCGGATGGTGAGCTGCATCTGAGCGACCCCGTCCAGGACCCCGGCGTTGTAGTCGGGGTTGTGGGCCACCCCGATCTCCTGCGCGGCGGCCATGATCGCCTGGTGGACGGGCGCGAGCTCATAACGGCTCATGATCCGCAGGGGGCCACCGGTGCCGTGCAGCGCCGAGGAGCCGCCGTCGAAGTCCTCCATGCGCACGAACACGGGCAGCACGTCGTCCCAGCCCCAGCCTTCGGCGCCGAGACGCACCCATTCGTCGTAGTCGGTGCGGGCGCCGCGCACGTGGATGAGCCCGTTGAGGCAGCTCGAGCCGCCCAGCACCTTGCCCCGGGGCCAGTGCAGCGACCGGTCGGCCGCCTGAGCCTGCGGGGTCGTGTAGTAGGCCCAATCCTCGGCAGCCAGCCACAGCTCGTGAAAGCGCGCCGGCTCATGGATGGCCGGGCTGTCGTCGGGACCGCCCGCCTCCAGCAGGAGCACGCTGACGCCGGCGTCGACCAGTCGGCGCGTGAGCGCGCACCCCGCCGACCCGGCGCCGACCACGATCACATCGGGCGCGAGCCCGTCCAGGTCACCGCTCATCTCTGTCTCTCCGCTCCTCGCTGAGGGTGGTCACCCGTGGGTGAGCGGCCACCGGGGGGAGACGGCACCCTACCCCAGTCAGGACTCCTGGATGTGATCGGCCTCGCGCGCGCCGGGGAACGGGCGCGTGAGGCAGAACTGGAGCAGCGTGGCCTCGGGAACGCCCTCCACCCCGGGCGTGTCGGAGGCGAGGCCCTGGGTGTGGGGATCGTTGGCGAAGCCGCCGACCTCGACCGAGTGCTGGGGGGTGCGGTAGCCGGAGATCCCGATGAGATGGAGGTGCAGCGCGATACCCAGCGCGTCGAGACGCGCCGCGATGATCGGCGTCTCGTTGACGCTGTAGTTGGTGCCCGGCGCCTGGAAGAAGCCCCACTCGCCGCCGTGGGGCACGAACGGTGTGTTGACGCAGCCGCCGGGCGGCGCCACAGCGCCGCCACCGCTGCCGTTCAGGGCCTGCTCGCGCGCGGCCTGGGCGTCGAGCACGGCGGCTTCGTGCTCGAGGGTCTTCTTGAGCGTGGTCAGCCTGGCCGCCACCGCGCCGCGAATGTGCTCGGCGTGCAGCTGCTTGTCGACGATGGAGAGCCGGAGCTGCGCGACGTCGTCGCGCTCGACCAGGATCGCCGCGGCGTCCCGGCGACGGCGCGCCTGGGCGGTGGCGAGCTCCGTCGTCTGGGCCTGGACCGCCTTGCGGTCGTTGACCACGCGCTGCACCGTCTCGACGTTGCTGCGCCGGATCGCGGTGAGATTGCGCACGCCGTTGACGAGCTGATCGAACCCCTGGGCGTCGACCACGACGCTGACGAGGTTCGGCGGCGGCGATTCGTAGTCGGCGCGCAGCTGAGCGGCCAGCGTCTGCTGATCGCGTGCCTCGCTGGCCTTCAGGCCGGTGAGCCGCGTGCGTGCCGCGGTGAGCTGGAAGGTGACGTTGGTGAGCAGCCGCTCCTGGACGCCGAGCGCGTTCTCGATCGCGCTCAGGCGCGTCTGGAGGTTGTCGATCGTCCCCTGATAGCCCTCGATCTTCTGGCTCTGGGCGGAGATCTCGGAGCGCAGCTGGTTCGCCTGCTGCTGGCCGGCCTTGTACTTGCTGCTCAGATCGGCCCAGCCGGGGACCGCGGCGAGCGCGAGCACGACGACGGCCAACAGGAACGGGTATGCGAAGCGACGGGCGTGGGACATGCGGTCGTCGTGACAGCGTGCGGCGAGGCGGCGCCCGGGGATCCGGAAGCCGTCTGCTGCGGACGACGCGAAGCTAGCAAGACCGGCGGCGAGAGGTCACTTTCTCCTGCGTGTGCAGTGAAAGTTGCAGTCATCGGGCGGACTGGGCGCCCACCCCGCCGGGGGCCTCAGCGGCCGGGCAGGTGGTAGATATCGACGACGCTCGAGCCGGCGCTCGAGCCGTAGGCGCCCGTGGGTTCGACGATGCGACCGCCGGTCACGATCGGGCTGTTCCAGTGCCCGCTGCCGGCCGGCAGCGCGCGCACGAGCGCGCCGCTGAGCGGCCGCCGGATGTTGATCGTCCCGCCGGGATCGAAGACGTAGAGCAGGCCCCCCGCGACCACGGGGCTGGTGCCGGCGCTTCCCTTCTCCCATAGCTGGCGCAGCCGCGGATGCGCGGCGTCGACCAGCTCATAGGCCGCGGTGGCGGAGCCGTCGGCGACGAACACGTAGATGTGGCCGCCGCTCGCCCACACCGCGGGCTGGGTCAGCAGCTGGTTGCCGCCGGGCGTCGAGGTCTCTGACACCTGGCCTCCGAGGCGCCCGCCGGCGCCCCCCGCCGTCCCATCGAGACGGTCGAGGTTGAGCAGGTCCATCACGCCCGCCTTGCCGCCCTGGACGGCGAGGCGCATCCCATGGAAGGCGGGCAGCAGCGCGGGGGACGTGCTGCCGAGGTCGAGGTCGTTGGCGTCGAGGTGCGCCTGGTTGGTCGGGGTCCAGTTGTGCAAGAGCGCGGCGGCGTCGGGCGCCAGCTCGAGCACGCTGTCGCCCCAGCTGGTGCGCCCGTCGAACGGACCGTTCCCCGTGCTGACGAGGATCCGCCCACTGCCGGGCTCGATGATCGCGCCCGCCCGGCCCCAGATGGCGTTGTCGCCGCGGGTGTTGGTGACCCCGCATGAGCTGGCCCTGATGAGGAGGTGGCGGTTGGAGCACTCGCTGTTCCACACGTGGACGATCCGCCCGCTGGCCCGGTCGATGGTGACGACGTGTCCGTCATACGGCGGGGCGTCGCCGATGTAGCCGCCGGTCACCGCCACGACCCAGCTCCCGGAGGTGTGCAGCGAGGACGCGATCTTCTCGTGCCCCGGATCGAACGTGATCCGCCGCGACCACACCTCCCGGCCGGAGGCCAGCGAGAGCTTGTAAACGACGCCGTTGGGACTGGCGCTGTAGACGAACCGGCGGTCGGGGTCGGCGGCCGGCGACGCGGTGGTGACCTGCGGGTTGCCCGGAGAGCGGTTGACGCCCGCCGGGCGAAACTCCCACAGCTTCCGGCCCGTGCCGGCGTCGAGGGCGATCGTCTTGCCGTAGCTGGTGGCGACGACGATGACGTCGCGCCGGGCGCCTTGGACCACAACGCCGCTCAGCGCGATCGCCGCCGAGTCGGCGATGCCGTCGATCCGCACCTGACGCAGGCGCAGGCGTCCCGCATTGCCGGCCGTGATCCCGCTGGCGGCGGGACCGACGCCCGTGCTCTGGGCGTTGTCGCCGAACTGAAGCCAGTCAGACGAGCTGATGGCGGCCGCGGCTGTGCTGGTCGCCGCGGCGGTGGCCGCGCCGGTGCGCGACGCGCTGGAGGCGCCGGCCGCCTGTCCGCCGCAGGCAGCCGCGACGAGAGCGAGCCCTGCGACCAGGCCGCGCCGGAGGGCGCGAGGCGTCACAGCGGGCGATCGCCCGGTGACGTGGAGGCTCCGCCGTTGGTGACGGCGTGCCGCAATGCCGCGTGCGCGATCTGCTCGACGTGCCCGGTCAGATCCACGCCCCAATTGCCAGTGCATCCCGTGAACCTAGCCGAGCCGTGCGCGGCCTGCGCCACCGTGGTGGCCAGCGCGGGGGTGTCCAGCGGCTTGGTCGCCGTCTTGCTCGTCGGCGGCCGGATGGTGGTGGTCGTATGCGTGACCGTGGTGGTCGTCGTCGTGGTCGTCTTCGTCGTCGGCGTCGTGGTCGTCTTCGTCGTCGGCGTCGTCGTCGTCTTGGTGGTCGTGGTCGTCTTGGTCGTCGGCGTCGTCGTCGTCTTGGTCGTCGTGGTCGTCTTGGTCGTCGTGGTGGTCGTCGTGGTCCGGGTCGTGGTCGTCGTCGGGGTGGTCGGCGTCGTGGTCGTCGTCGGGGTGGTCACCGGCGGCGGCGGGACGGCCACGATCGGGGGCAGCGACGCCGCCGTGGTGCTGTCGGTCGTCGTCGTGCTGCTCGTGGTGGTCGTCGAGGTGGGGGTGCTGACCGGCGGCGGCGGAGTGCCGCCGTTGCCCGAGGTGCCCACGCCTGACCCGCCGTGCAGCCGACCGCCGCCGCTGCTGGGAGCGCTGGGCGCCGTCGTCGTGGCCAGCTTGAGCGGCGCCACGGGTGACAGGTGCGACCCCGAGGAGCCGCTACCGGTCGGCTGGCCGATCACCGGACTGTGGCCGCGCAGCGCCGCGGCGCCGACGGTCCCCTTGCCGGGCAGAGCCGGCTTGGAGTTCAGGGACACGCGGGCGGAGAGGTTGCCACCGGGGATGGCCGGTCCGCTGAACACCTGACCCAGGGTGCCCAGCCCCTGGAGCGGCCCGCTCCCGGTCGCCGCGAACAGCACCACGATGATCGAGACCGGGATCAGGATGGCGACCAGGGAGGCGCCGTAGATCTGTCGTCGCCACGCGCGGACTAAACCCATTTTTCTAGAGGCTAGTCACGAGCCCTATCGAAACCTGACCAATTGGAGGTTCTTGTTACGAAAAGACCGTATTACCTGCACGGAGGCAGACATCTTGCATCGCGCCGCTACGATCGGCCCCGTCCTCCAGGCTGATGGGTCGCTTCTCGATCTCACGTTCGCTGCGCCTTGCGCTGATCGGCCTCGCGATCGCGCTGGCGTCGGTCGCCGCCGCCGGCATCGCCAGCCTCTACAGCGCGCGCCAGCGTTATGAGAACGTGCTCGCCCGCAGCTCTGACCTGGGCACGGCGGTCGCCAACCTCACCAGTGCCGGCGTCGTCGAGGTCGAGATCGTCCACGACGCCACCGGACCGCTGGCCCCCGCCGCCCGCGTGCAGGCCAAGGCGGCGTTTGAGCGGTCGGCCCAGGCTGCCACCGATCTCGCCGCGTCCGACCCGCTGAGCGCCAAGCTGCTCGCCCACCAGATCTCGCTGCAGCGCCTCGCCGTGGCCCAGGCCCAGAGCGGCCGCCTGAAATCCGCGAGCGCCGGCGGTGGGACGCTGGCCAGCGCCGCCGCGGTGGCCGACCAGCTGCAGACCCGCCAGCGCGCCCGCCAGCAGGAGGCCTCAGACCGCGACCGCAGCCAGTCGCGCGACGCGATCACGGTCGCGATCGTCGCCGGGGTCCTGGCGCTGATCGCCGCATCCGTCCTCATCGCCGGGCTCGTGCGATCGATGCGCCGCCCGCTCGACGAGCTGGTCGGCGCCAGCGGCGAGCTCGCCTCGGGCCGGCTCGAGCGCCGGGTGCAACCGGGCGGCCCCCGTGAGCTGCGCGAGCTGGGGCTGGCCTTCAACGCGATGGCCGACGACCTCGCCGGGGCACAGCGGCGCATCGAAAGCGAGCGCCGGAGGCTGGCGGTGACGATCGAGAGCCTGGGCGACGGGCTGATCGTGACGGAGTCCGAGTCCAGTGCGATCGCCACGATGAACCCCCGTGCCGCCGAACTGGTGCGTGAGCTGGCGCCCGGCAAGAGCGTCGATGCTCCTGACAGCCCGCTGCCGGCGCTGCACACGGCGCTGGAGCGCGAGGTCGTCATCGACCACGGCGGGCGGATCCTGGCCGTCACCGCCGCGCCGCTGGGCGACGACACCTCCAGCGGCCTCGTCTGGACCGTCCGCGACGTCACCGAGCGGGCCCGGCTGGAGCGAGCCAAGTCTGACTTCGTGGCCACCGCATCGCATGAGCTGCGCAGCCCGCTCACCTCCATCAAGGGATTCGTCGAGCTGCTCGAGCGCAGCCCCGACAGCATGTCGGCCCGCCAGCTCGAGTTCCTGGACATCATCAAGCGCTCCACCGATCGGCTCGTCGAGCTCGTCAATGACCTTCTCGACGTCGCCCGTCTCGAAGCGGACCACGTCGAGATCAACGCCCGCCCGATCGACGTCGGCGAGGCCGTCCAGGAGCTCGCGGAGCTGATGGGCCCGCGGATCGCCGCCAAGCACCAGACGCTCGGCGTCTACGTGGCCCCGACGCTGCCCCTGGCGATGGCCGACCCCGAGCGGATCCGCCAGGTGATCGGCAACCTGCTCACCAACGCCCACCTCTACACGGGCGAGGGGGGACGCATCCACCTCGGCGTCGAAGCCGATCGCGCCTGGGTGCGGATCGTGATCGCCGACACCGGGATCGGGATGACCAGCGAGGAGACCGAGCGCGCCTTCGAGCGCTTCTACCGCGCCCGCAGCGGCAACGAGTCGGCGCCCGGCACCGGGCTGGGCCTGTCGATCGTCAAATCGCTGGTCGATCTGCACCATGGGGTCATCGAGGTGGACTCAGAGCCCGGGCGCGGCACCACCTTCCACGTCCTGCTCCCCGCCGCGGTGGACGCCGACGACGAGGATTCGCTGGACGTCATCCAGGGCCGGCGGGTGCTCATCGTCGACGACGAGCCCGAGGTGGCCGAACTCATCGCCGGACAGCTCGCGACGCTCGACGTGGACACCACGATCGCCCTCAGCGGCCAGCAGGCGCTGGTGGCGCTCCGCGGCGAGCGCTTCGACGCGGTGACCCTCGACATCCTCATGCCCTCGATGGACGGCTTCGAGGTGCTGCGCCAGATCCGGGCCGACCCCGACCTGCGGGCCACGCCGATCGTGTTCGTCTCGGTCTTCTCGGCGCGCAGCGAGCTCTCCGGGGAGTGGGTGGTGGCCAAGCCGATCGACGCCGCGGAGCTGCGCCACGTGCTCGCCGCGGCCGTGCGAGCCGGCCGTAGCCGGGTGCTCATCGTCGGCCGCGAGGAGCTTCAGCAGACTCTCGAGCCCGCCCTGGACGAGCTGGGAATCGAGCACCAGTGGGAGACGTCGGGTGCGGCAGCCGCACGAGTGTGCGGGGAGCGGCGGTTCGAAGTGGCCTTGGTCGACGTAGGAATTCGTAACCCTCAGGCGGTTTTGCAAGCTTTGGACCTGCGCGGACGTCGACTTCGGCGAGCCGTGATCCTATTCTCCGATGGAGAGTCGCCGACACCCTCGGGTATCGTCAATCTCGGTATTGAAGTGGTACCGGTCCAGGACGCCGCCCAAGCCCTTCTATCTGCGTTGCGCGGAGATCGAGAACAAGTGAGTCGAGTTGCCGGTGGAACTCCACACAGAAGCTGAGCTCACGCGAGAGATCGCACGCCTGCGCACCGAGCTCGCCCGCCGTGAGCGCGAGGCTGCCGACAAGGAGCTTCAGCTCGAGCGCTACGCCGCCGACCTGCGCGAGACCTTCAAGGAGGAGCGGACCCTCACCCAGCAGCTCACGCGCTCCTACCGGGAAACCGTGCGGGCGCTGTCCAACGCGGTGGAGGCCCGCGACGCCTACACCGGCAAGCACGCCGAGCGCGTCGCCGCCTACGGGGTCGAGATCGCCCGAGCGGCCGGCGTGCCGCGGCCCGACGCCCCGGAGCTGGAGTTCGGCTTCCTGCTGCACGACATCGGCAAGGTGGCCGTGCCCGACTCGATCCTCTACAAGCCCGGCCCGCTGACCACCGAGGAGCGGGCGCTGATGGCCCGCCACCCCGCCATCGGCGCGGAGATCGTCGGCCAGATCGAGTTCCTGTCCGAGGCGACCGAGATCGTGCGCTCCCACCACGAGCGCTGGGACGGCATGGGCTATCCCGATGGCCTGATCGGTGATCAGATCCCGCGGTCGGCGCGCGTGTTCGCGGTCGCCGACGTGCTCGACGCGCTCACCACCGATCGTCCCTACCGGGCGGGCTTCCCCCTGCGCCAGGCGCGGGCGATGATCATGGAGGAGTCCGGCACCCATTTCGACCCCACGGTCATCGAGGCCTTCAGTCACATCGAGGACGCGACGTTCGTTCAGATCGGGCGTGACGCATGGGTGACCGACTGATGAAGCGCGGGCTGCTCGTCGTCGACGACGATCCCTTCATCCGCAAGCTGGTGGCCACGACGCTCGAGGACGTCTCGGAGTTTCAGCTGTTCGAGGCCGGCGACGGCATCCAGGCGCTGGAGGTGGCCGAGCGCGAGCGGCCCACCATCGTGTTCCTCGACGTCGACATGCCGCGCATGGACGGCATCGCCACCTGCCGCGAGCTGCGCAACAACCCGGCGACGAGCAGGGCCACCATCGTCATGCTCACCGCCTCGCATGGGGACCGGATCGAGGCGCAGGCCGAGGCGGCCGGCGCCGACCTGTTCCTGACCAAGCCGTTCAGCCCGCTGGACCTGCTGCGGCTGGTCGATCGCCTCGGCGCCCAGAGCGATCGGGTCGAAGGCCAGCTCTGACGCACGGCGCCCCGCGGGCGCGCGGACATGCCGCGCCCGGCGGACAGCGCCGGGGGCGCGGACAGCGCCGCGCCCCGAGGACACGGCGCCGCGGCCCGGCCCGGCCCGGCGCCGGCCTCAGCCGATGCGGATCAGGACGACGGTGTTGATGACGAACAGCACGCCGAACAGGACCGTCCACCGGTTGAGGTTGCGCTCAACCAGCGAGCCCCCGCCCAGCGGTCCCGCGCCCGTGCCGACGCCGAATGCGCCCGACAGGCCCGCGTCCTTGCCGGAGTGCATAAGGATGAGGAAGATCAGCCCCACGGACAGGAACACCTGAACGACGTCGAGGATCGCGGTCATGGACTCGATGGTATCTGCTCATCTGAGCGCGCCTGATCGAGCCGGTGCAGGATCTGGACCGCGTCCGCACGCAGCGATCCGTCGAGGGCCGCGTAGTCCTCGTCTGAGAGCTTGCCCGTGCGCACGTCGAGCTCGGCGTCGCGGATCTCGCGGTACTTGGCGTCCCGCGCCGCCTCCAGCTCCGCCACGTCGGCGGCCGCGCTGCGGGACTCATCCTGGCGGCGCGCCGCGCGCAGCGGGCCGGTGATGAGGTAGATCGCACCGGCCAGCACGACGAGGACGAGCACGTAGGCCACGGTCAGACGAGCTCGCGTTCGCGCTCGGGCTCGGGCTCGGAGGACGCCGGGACGCTGACCGCCGTGGCCGCCGCTCCCCGGCGCCTGACCGAGAGAGTCCCGCGGCGAGACCGGGGCGGCACCGGCCACAGGGCGATGAGACCGCCCAGGGCGGCGATGATGGCGCCGATCCACAGCCACATGACCAGCGGCGAGACCTCGATGAGGAACGTCGAGGCCCACGGGTGGGTGACGAACCGCTGGGCGATCTCGTTGATCGCGACGTCGCGCAGCTGGAAGATCGTGTTGAGCTGCGCCGCGCGCTGGGCCGGCGGCAGCTGCTCGGCGCCCAGCAGCGCCTTGGCGATCGTCGTATCGCCCTGGCTGACGACGCTCTGGAGCCGCCCCAGGTTGGGCGAGATGACCACCCACAGATCGCGCAGCGGCCCGGAGTCCAGGCCGACGCGGCTCTCGGTCTGGGCGCCGTCTGAGGTGTTCAGGAAGCGCCCGATCGGGTGCATCGGGTCAAGCGACGGGTACAGGCCGTAGCTGGTGTGGAGCGTCGTGACCCGCCGGCCGCCCTTGGTGACGGCAAGCTGGGCGCCGAAGGAGATCTTCTGGGCGGTGGCGTGCGCCGTCGGGTGCTGGTAGGTGAGCGTGTAGCCGTCCAGATGCACGCTCTGCCCCGGCGACAGGGTCGCGTAGCGCTGGTGCTGGAACGAGGTCGAGCCCGCCACTCCGACCAGGGCCACCGCGACGCCCGCATGGACCAGATAGCCGCCGTAGCGCCGGCGGTTGCGCGCGACGAGCGCCACCAGGGCACGGCCCGGAGACTCGCCGGTCATGGCGCGGCGCGCGCGGGCCCCGCGGAAGAACTCCTGGGCGACGGTGGCCACCACGAACGCCCCGAACCCGAACATGAGGAAGGCGAACACATGCCGGGTCACCCCCGAGACGAGGGCGAGCAGCACCAAGCTGCCCACCCCCACCCCCACGGGGAAGGCGAAGCTGCGCTTGAGCTTGGCGGGCGTCACCTTGCGCCACGCGATGATCGGCCCGATCGCCGGAGAGCGCCACCACCAGCAGCGCCAGCGGCACGACGAAGCGGGCGAACACGGGCGGCCCGACCGACGTCTGCGTGCCGGTGATGGCCTCGGAGATGAGCGGGAAGAAGGTGAGCCAGAAGACGACCGCGGCGAGCGCCACCAGCACGACGTTCTGCAGCAGGAACACCCCCTCGCGTGAGACCAGCGAGTCCAGCCGGTGCTCGCTGCTCAGGCGGTCGCGCCGCAGGGTGACCAGCCACACCGAGCCGAGCACCATCGCCGAGATCAGCGCCACGAACGAGACGTTGAGCGTGGGATCCGAGACGAAGGCGTGGATCGAGCTGAGGATCCCCGAGCGCACCAGGAAGTCCCCCACGATCGCCAGCGTCCCGGTGAGCAGGACCAGGGAGGCGTTCCAGACCTTCAGCATCCCCCGCTTCTCCTGGATCATGATCGAGTGGATGTACGCCGTGCAGACCAGCCACGGCATCAGCGCGGCGTTCTCCACCGGATCCCACGCCCAGTAGCCGCCCCACCCGAGCTCGGTGTAGGACCAGCGCGCGCCGAGCAGGAGCCCGACCCCCAGGCACAGCCATCCCGCCAGGGCAAAGCGGCGCGTCACCTGGATCCACTCGGCGCCGACGCGGCCGCTCAACAGCGCGCCGATGCAGAAGGCGAAGGGGACGACCAGCAGCGTGAACCCCGAGTACAGCATCGGGGGATGGATCATCATCGTCGTGTGGCGCAGTAGCGGGTCCAGCCCGGCGCCCTCGGTGGGCGGGTTGGCGCTGGTGGCAAACGGGTTGGCGAAGAACACGATCAGCCCGACGAAGAAGATCGCCATCACGAACAGGACCGCCTGCGCGTAGGGCACGATCTCTCGCACGCGCCGGCGCGTGATCAGCAGCGCCAGGCTGGTCCAGAACGACAGCAGCATCACCCACAGCAGCAGCGAGCCCTGCTGCGTGGACCAGATCGCGGCCGCGCGGTAGAAGACCGGCGTCGTGGTGCTCGAGCCGCTGGCGACGATGTTGTAGGAGAAGTCCGAGCTGATGAAGGCGACGTCGAGGATCACGAACGCCACCGCCGACATCCCGAGGATGGAGTACATCGCCCGGCGCCCGGAATCGACCCATTCGCCGCGGCCCGACCGGGCGCCATACAGCGTCGCGCCCAGCCCGTAGACCGAGCTCAGCAGGCACAGGATCAGCAGGACGCGACCGGCGCCGGCCATCAGGTTGGGCTACCCATCAATAGGAGCCGGACGCTGCCTGGTACTTGGAGGGGCACTTCGTGGTCAGCGTATTGGTCTCGCCGACGTAGGCGCCGCTCCCCGTGGCCTCGTGGACGTCGACCAGGACGCCACGGCCCGGCGCGAACGGGTCGGGGATCTCGCCGGTGTAGCGCACCGGAACCGACATCTTCAGCTTGGGGTCGCGCACCCGGAACGTGAGCACGGCGCCCTCGCGCTGCACCGAGCCGTTGAGCACGGTCCCGGCCAGGATGTAGGTCTGGCCCGGACGGGCCTTGTGGACCAGCTGGGATGCCGTCACCTCGTCGCGGCCGGCCGTGAAGCTGGTGTAGACCAGCGCCGTCGCCAGCAGCAGCGCGACGGTCAGGGCGATCGTGAGGCGAACGGCACGCTTGCGACTCGGATCCATGCCGCACCCCATTTTCACACACCGCCCGCCGGTAGCCGCCGGTGGCCGTCAGCGACAGGACGCCCGGCCGGCCGCGCCAGTCCGTGCGATGGCGGTGACCTCCGTCGGCCGCGGCGAGACCCCCTCCCCCAAATCCGTCACTCCAAACTCCGGATTGTTAGTAGAAGATTAAGACCGAGGACTTTATGGCTCGGGCGCGAAACCTTTCCCCAGAGATGCCGTTCCTCGCCTATGACAGTGCTGGCTAGAACCAAAAGCGGCGTCGACAGGATTCGGCGCCACCGCGAGGGGCGACCGACACATGCCGCGGTGCGCCAGGCCGTGGCCGTCCCCACCGAGGACAGCACCCCCGTTCGGCGGCGTCGGCGCGAGGCCGGCGGTCTGCAGGACGAGGCGGTGTACACGTGCGAGTGCGGATTCGTGTTCCACGCCCCGGTGTCGACATCGGTCGGCTGCCCCCATTGCGGCGGCGCCCAGGCCTGGTAGACGCGACCAACTGCCCCGCGGCGGGCACCCCAACTGATTGAATCTCCGGCGGGAGACGCCGGTGGAGGTACGCCCGTCGTGAGAAGAGCCGTCATCACCATGCTGGTGAGCTGTGCCGCGCTGGCCTGCCTGG
Source organism: uncultured Actinomycetota bacterium (assembly GCA_963771675.1). Taxonomy (GTDB): domain Bacteria; phylum Actinomycetota; class Thermoleophilia; order Solirubrobacterales; family Solirubrobacteraceae; genus Palsa-465. The sequence goes on from CAVYUJ010000001.1 coordinate 167,234, forward strand.
CCGCGCCGGCGCTCGCCGCCGACGCCTACCCGGGCATGGAGCACCTGCACTTCGCGGCCGGCCCGTACCGGATCACGCCGGGCGCGAACCTGATCCTGCTGGACACCAACCACGTGCCCAAGCCCAACCAGGACGGCTACATCGTGCGGATGGCCCCCAACCTCCGCTACGCGCACCCCGGCGGCAGGTGCTGCGGCGCCATCCCCCGGGTCGACGTGATCCACCTGCACCACGGCGTGTGGCTGAGCAACGGGACCGCCGGCGAGGGCGAGGGCAACAGCCTCGGCGGCCTGTACCCGTTCATGGCCTCGGGCGAGGAGAAGACGGTCTACGAGTTCCCGCATGGCTTCGGCTACCCCGTGGGCGCCTCGGACACCTGGATCCTCAACTACATGATCCACAACCTCACCTCGAAGGCCGCGCAGGTCTACATCACCTACGACATCGACTTCGTGCCCGCCGCCTCGCCGGCGGCGGCGCAGATCACCCCGGTGCACCCGATCTGGATGGACGTCGAGGACCACAACATCTATCCGGTGTTCAACGTCTACCGCCACAGCGGGGTCGACGGGAGGTTCACCTTTCCCGACATGGCCAAGCACCCCTACGCGGCCGGCACGCCGCCGCTCGACGAGTTCACCGTCGACCATCCCGGGACGCTGGTCGCCACCGCCGGCCACCTCCATCCCGGCGGGCTCTATGACGACCTCGACCTCATCCGCCCGGCCACCAGGCCGGCGCCCGGGACGATCGCCGGCACGGTGCCCGACTCGGTCCGGCTGTTTCGCTCCAACGCGCACTACTTCGACAGACGCGGCCCGATCAGCTGGGACATGGCGATGACCGCGACGCCGTCTGACTGGCGCCCGCAGGTCAAGGCCGGCGACGTGCTGCGCATCAGCTCCACCTACAACACGACGCGCGCCTCCTGGTATGAGTCGATGGGGATCATGGTCGTGTGGGAGGCGTGGAACAGCGAGGGCGGCACCAACCCCTTCGCCCACCCCGTCGACGAGCGCGGCCACGTCACCCATGGCCATCTGGCCGAGGACGACAACCACGGCGGCGCCTATCCGCTCAGCACCACCGCCACCGCCTTCCCCGACTGCTCGCGCAGGACCGTCCAGATCTCCGAGTTCCAGTACGACCCCGGCGACTTCACCTCGACGGGCATGAACCGGTGCATCCCCACCGTCACCCGGGGCCACTCGATCACGTTCGTCAACGACGACGCCAGCCCCCTCTCGCCCGGCAACCCGCTGAGCCCGACCCGCGCCTACCTGGACTCCGTCTTCCACACGGTGACCTCGTGCCAGAACCCGTGCGGGCTCAACACGGGGATCTCCTACCCGCTGGCCAACGGCCCGGGCAACTACGACTCCGGGCAGCTCGGCCTGGGCACGCCGGCGACGGGCAGGCTGAGCTGGAGCACCCCCGCCAACCTCAAGCCGGGCACCTACACGTTCTTCTGCCGGATCCACCCGTTCATGCGGGGCGTGTTCCGGATCATCGGCTGAGCCCGTCCTCCGTCAGCGCCTTGAGCGGGGCAGCGGCGCACGTCAACTGCAGCTGAGGAAGGCTGCCCGAGCGGTCGCTGCGACCACGTGACGCAAGATAAGCTCGCATACGACGCTTCAGATGACACACGTCGCGGCAGAGGCGCCGGACACCCGAACCCGGTCGCCGTGATGGGCCACCGAGGGGGCATAACGTGACAAGCCGGGCCGCCGCATCCCGGTTTTTCACCAGATGGCCCTCCAGGGCGCATTACGCGGCAAAGCGCCCGGCCCGCGGCAGGTTTGTCACGTTGTCCCCCCTCCATCGGCGACCGGTCGACGCCAACCCGATTCTGGTTTGGAGCCACTTGGCCGTCGGCGCAGCCGGGCCGCCTCACCGCTCCTCGATAGCCCGCCGTCGACCGTCGTCCGCGCCGCCGCTCAGGCCAGCGGACCCGTGACCGCCTCGGCCGCCGCCACGACCGCGCCCGAGCGCACCATCGCGTAGGCCGCCTCGATGTCGGGGGCCAGGTAGCGGTCGGGCCCCGGCCCGCCCACCCCAGGCACGCCGCCCACCCCGGGCACGCTGCCCACCCCGGGCACGCTGCCCACCCCAGGCACGCTGCCCACCCCGGGCACACCGCCCACCCCGCCCCGCAACGCCGCGATCACCGACCCGCTCGCCGGCCCCGGCGCCAGCGGCGCGCGCAGCTCCACCCCCCGCGCCGCGGCGACCAGCTCCACCGCCAGCACCCGGGCCAGCCCGTCCACGGAGCGCCGGAGCTTGCGCGCCGCCGACCATCCCATCGACACGTGGTCCTCCTGCATGGCCGAGCTGGGGATCGAATCGACCGAGGCCGGGACGGCGAGGCGCTTGAGCTCGGACACGATCGACGCCTGCGTGTACTGGGCGATCATCAGGCCCGAGTCGACCCCCGGATCATCCGCCAGGAACGCGGGCAGGCCGTGGCTGCGCGCGGGATCGAGGAAGCGATCGGTCCGTCGCTCGGCGATGCTGGCGACATCGGCGGCGACGATCGCCAGGAAGTCCAGCACGTAGCCCAGCGGCGCGCCGTGGAAGTTCCCGTTGGAGGCCACCCGGACCTCGTCCCCCCCGCCCGCGATCACCGGGTTGTCGATCGCCGACGCCAGCTCGCGCTCGGCCACCGCGGCGGCGTGGGCGACCGTGTCTCGCGCCCCGCCCACCACGGCGGGCGCGCAGCGCAGCGAGTAGGCGTCCTGGACTCGGGGATCCTCGGGCCCGCGGTGGCTGGCCACGATCGGGCTGCCGGCCAGCACCGCCCGCATGTTGGCGGCCGAGGCCGTCTGGCCCGGCTGGGGCCGGAGCGCCTGGAGGTCCTCGGCGAACACCGCGTCGGTGCCGAGCAGACCCTCCACGCTCAGAGCGGCCGTGATGTCAGCGGTGGTGAGCAGGACCCGCAGGTCCGCCAGCGCGAGGACGAGCATGCCGAGCATCCCGTCGGTGCCGTTGATGAGGGCCAGGCCCTCCTTCTCGGCCAGCTCCACCGGCTCGATGCCCGCCCGCCCGAGCGCCTGCGACGCCGGGACCATGGCCCCGGCCGCATCGCGCACCTCCCCCTCACCCATCACCGCGAGCGCGCAGTGGGCCAGCGGGGCCAGGTCCCCCGAGCAGCCCAGCGACCCGAACTCGTGGACGACCGGCGTCACCCCGGCGCTCAGCAGCGCGGCGTAGGCCATGGCGGTCTGGCGTCGCACGCCGGTGTGGCCGGTGGCCATCGTCGAGAGGCGCAGCAGCATCATCGCGCGCACCACCTCGCGCTCGACCTCGTCCCCGGATCCGGCCGCGTGGCTGCGGATCAGCGAGCGCTGCAGTTGGGTGCGCTTCTCAGGCGGGATGTGGCGGCTCGCCAGGGCCCCGAAGCCCGTTGACACCCCGTAGTGCGGGCGCACGTCCTCGGCCAGGGCATCGATCGTCCGGCGTCCGGCGTCGATCGCGGCCAGGGCCTCGGGGCTCAATTGCACCCCGGCGCCGCCACGGGCGACGTCGACGATCTCGTCGGGCGTGACCGGGCCCACGCCGACGGTGACGATGGTCTGTGTCTCCATGGCGCTGCATTCAACGACAGCGCGACCGCGGATGTCGGGCGCCATCGCCGGAGGGCCCGTTTGCGCAAGTTTCACCCGGTCCGAGCGTTCCAGAGATCACCGTTCACCGCAAAGGAGCTCCGTCCGATGTTCCGACGTCCTGCAGGGTCGCTGGTCTGCGCCCTGCTCGCCCTGCTCGCCCTGCTCGCCGCCGCGGCGCCGCGAGCGCCGCGACCGCCGCGACCGCCGCCAGCGCCGCTCGAGCCCCGCGCATCTGGTTCCCCGCAAACCGGCTGCCGCTCGCCCACGCCACCCGGCTCGGAGCAGCCTCTCCGTCGCAGCGGATGGAGGTCGGCGTCGGCCTGAAGGACCCCCACCCCGCCGCCGAGCAGGCGCTGATGGCGGCACAGCAGAACCCGGCCAGCCCGCAGTACCACCACTTCCTCACCCCCGCCCAGTACGACAGGAAGTTCGCGGTCTCCAAGACGGCCTTCCAGCACACGCTGAGCTGGCTGCGCGCCGGCGGGGCCACGATCCTCGACACCTCGGCAGCGCGCAACTTCGTCGAGATCTCGGCGACGGTCGCACAGCTCGACAAGCTGTTTCAGACCGCGATCGGCAGCTACCAGGCCCACGGCGTCCGCTTCCTGGCCAACCAGAGCGCGCCGAGCGTGCCCGCCGGGCTGCACGTCCTCACGGTCATGGGCCTCAACACCCTGATCCACCCGACGACGCCGCTCGCCGGGGCCAGCGCCGGCGACCGGGCGCCGGGCTCGAGCCTGCTCGGTCGGGCCACCGACCCCAGCGCGCTGAAGTCGATCGCCGGCGAGGGCAGCCTCGTCAACTCGATCTCCTCCAGCCTCGGCGTCGCCGGCATCCTCGGCCAGACCGCCACCGGCGCGCCCACCATCCCGGCCGCGCTCACGCCCCAGACGCTGTGGAGCGTCTACGACATGCCGGGCGCCAACGTCGGCCAGGGCCAGTCGGTGGCGGTGATGGGCTCGGGCGACTCGAGCACCACGGTCAAGGACCTGGCGCTGTTCGAGCAGGAGATGAAGCTGCCGCAGGTCCCGGTCAAGGTCACCGACATCCCCAGGGACGGTGACTTCTCCGACACCGGCGGCAACGTCGAGTGGGAGCTGGACACCCAGGCCTCGACCGGCATGGCCCCCGGCGTCAAGCAGGTCCACCTGTACTTCGCCCAGCACCTGATCGACCCCGACGTCGAGGCCGACTTCGTCAAGTGGGCCGATGACAAGAGCGGCCCCAAGCAGGCCAACGCGTCCTTCGGCGAGTGTGAGACGACCCCCGCCAACGCAACGCTCGAGAGCACGATCCCGACCCAGTTCAACAACAACCAGGATCAGAACGCGCTCTACGGCACCGGCGCCCCCAACGCGCTGGAGCCGGTTGCCGACCAGACGCTGCGCCAGGCCGTGCTCGAGGGCCGGACCCTGTTCGCCGCCACCGGCGACACCGGGTCCTCCTGCCCCGTGCTGGTGCTGGGGCCCGAGGCGGGCGCCGGCAACGGCGTCGCCAACCAGGGCGTCCCGATCGTCAACTACCCCGCGGCGAGCCCGTACGCCGTCGCGGTGGGCGGCACGGTCCTGTACCCCGACTCAGACAACACGCGCGGCCTGGAGTACCCGTGGCCGTACACCGGCGGCGGCCAGAGCTTCTTCATCCCGGCTCCGAGCTACCAGTCCGGCGTGAGCAACATCGACCGGCCGTGCCTGTCGGACGTCAACGGCAATCCCAACACCGGCGCGGTCACGTGCCGCGGGATCCCCGACGTCGCCGACGAGTCCGGGGACATCGCCACCAGCTCCTATGACATCTACTCCGATGAGCTGGGTGGCGCCTCCGGCGAGGGCGGGACGAGCCTGTCCTCACCCCTGATGGTGGGCATGTGGGCTCGCGTCCAGGCCGCCGCGCGCGGTGGGACCGGCTTTGCCAACCCGCTCATCTACGCGGTGGGCAAGAACGCGACCCAGGACGCGGCGGATTTCAACGACTACGCGGTCGGCACCAACGGCGCCTACCAGGCGATGCCCGGCTGGGACTACGTCTCGGGCTGGGGCACGCCCAACCTGACGCCGCTGATGAAGGACGTCGACCACGGCAACACGGCTCCGATCCAGACGGGTTAGCGACCCCGGCAGCGAGAGGCAAGCGGTGTCCGGGCGCTCGGGAGGCGCTCGGGCACCGCGCACTTGGATCGCCGTCCGCCGCGGTTAAGTCGGGCGGGGGTGCCGGCCGATGACAGGAGCATGAGCCTCGCCGCACCCGTCTCGCACGTTTCCCCCCTGTCCTCCACGCTGCGCGGGGGCATTCACCCTGTCTACCAGCCCATCGTCGAGCTGGCCACCGGCCGGGCGGTCGGCTACGAGGCCCTGGCGCGCGGGCCGCAGGGCTCCCCGCTCGAGTCCCCAGCGGCCCTGTTTGCGGCGGCGCGGACCGAGCACCGGCTCGCCGAGCTCGATCTCGCCTGCGCTCAGGCGGCGGTCACCGGCGCGTTGGACGGGGGGCTGCATGCCCCGGCCACGCTCTTCATCAACGCCGAACCCGAGGCGCTGTCGCGCAGCGCGATGGCGCTCTCCGCGCTGGCGGCCGGCACGTACCTGCCGATCGTGGTCGAGATCACGGAGCGCGCCCTGACCGCACGGCCCGCGGAGTTGCTCGACGCGGTGGACCGCCTGCGCGCCGCGGGGTTCGGCATCGCGCTGGACGACGTCGGGGCCGATGAACGCTCGCTGGCCCTGCTTCCGCTGCTGCGGCCCGACATCGTCAAGCTCGACATGTCCCTGATCCATACTCACCCCAGCCGGACGTCGGGAGAGGTGCTCAATGGCGTGTGCGCGTACGCCGAGGCCACCGGCGCCGGTGTCGTGGCCGAGGGGATCGAGGACGAGCGTCACCTGCTGGCGGCCGAGTCGCTCGGCGCCACCCTGGCCCAGGGCTGGTACTTCGGCCGCCCCGCCCCGCTGCCGGTCGACCCGCACGTCGCCGAGCCGGCCACCTCGCTGCGCGTGCCTGCGCGCGTCGTGGTGCCGTCGCCCGTCGCCCTCGTCCACCGCCGCCGCAGCCTGCGCACCGGACGCAAGGACGTGCTGCTCAGCGCGTCGCGCGCGCTTGAGGCCAAAGCCCTGCAACTCGGGCCCCACGGGGTCGTGGCCGCGGCCTTCCAGGACGTCCGGCACTTCACGCCGGCCACCCGGGCTCGCTACGAGCGGCTCGCCGAGCGATCGGCGTTCGTCGCGGCGCTCGGGGTCGGGATGGGCGCCGAGCCCGTGAGCGGCGTGCGGGGCGCGGATCTGGCACCGGATGACATCCTGCGTCACGAGTGGAACCTGGCGGTTCTCGGCCCGCACTATGCGGGAGCGCTCGTCGCGCGCGATCTGGGCGACACCGGCCCTGACCGTGACCGCCGCTTCGAGTTCGTGCTCACCTTCGACCGCGAGCTGGTGATCGACGTCGCCGCCGCTCTGGTCGGCCGGGTAGCGCCGTCGGTGAGCGCCGTCGCCGGCTGAGCCCGTCGCCGGCTGAGCCCGTCGCCGGCTGAGCCCGTCGCGGGCTGAGGCCGCCGCGCTCAGCGGGGTTGCGTGTGGGAGCATCGGACCCATGCCCAATATCCCCGACGTCTATGACCAGCAGTTCGAATACGACGAGGCCGACCCGCCCGGCTACCGCGCCGGGGTGACCCGCATCGGCCATGCGGCCGGCGGCAGGGACATCGTCATCAAGGAGTTCGAGATCCCGCCGGGCGAGACCCTGTGCCCGTACCACTACGAGTACGAGGAGGAGTGGCTCCTGGTGCTCGAGGGCACTGCCACGGTGCGCACGCCCGACGGGGAGCACGCGGCCCCGCGCGGAGCCCTGATGTGCTTCCCGGCCGGGCCCGCGGGCGCCCACAAGGTCGCCAACCCCGGCGAGGAGCCGGTGCTGGCGCTCATGTGGTCAAGCGCCCGCGAACCCGCCGTGTCGGTCTATCCCGACAGTGACAAGATCGGCGTCTGGGCGGGCGAGGATCACGTGCTCCTGCGCCGCTCAGACGGCCACGTCGACTACTACGACGGCGAGCGGTAGCCGGTCAGACGCCGGCGATCCGCCCGCCCGCCGGCGATCCGCCCGCCGGCGATCGATCCGCCCGCCGGCGAGCCGGTCAGACGCCCGCCATCGTCACCTGCGTGAGGCGGATGTGGTTGCCCGAGGGATCGCGGAAGCCCGCGTCGATCCCGTACGGGCGCTCCTCGGGCTCCTCCACGAACTCGACGCCGCGGCCCTTGAGCTCCTCGAAGTCCGCCCGGCAGTCGTCGGTGGTGAGGAACACGGTGCCGGCGACGCCCTTGGCCATGACGGCCTCGATCTGCTCAACGGTCTCGGCCTCGAACGCGGGCGGGCCCGGGATGGCCATGAGCACGATCGAGACCTCGTCCTGGCCGGGAGGGCCGACCGTGAGCCAGCGGAAGTCGCCGAGCTCGGGGACGGTGACGTCGGACTTGATCTCCATGCCGACCTTCTGGGTGTAGAAGGCGAGGGCCTCCTCCTGATTGTGGACCCACAGCTGTGCGCTGGCGATTCTCATGCTGTCTCCTCCGGTGATCGGGTGGGAATGAACTGACACCCGGCACGCTAATCGGGGGCTGGTTCGCTGTCTTCTCGAAACGTGCTGCGTTGCGGGCGGCCGTAGGCGCGCACGATGCAGCTGGGCACGACGGCCTGCGCGGCGGCCGGCGGGAAGGCCGCGCGGTAGGCCGTGGGCGACACCCCGTACGTGCGCGTGAAGCTCGAGGTGAACGATCCCAGGCTCTGCAGGCCGACCGAGAAGCAGATGTCGGCCACCGATCGGTCGGTGTTGCGCAACAGCGACGCCGCCCGCTCGAGGCGGCGCGTCAGCAGGTACACGTGCGGCGAGACCCCGAACGCGCGCCGGAACTCACGGCTGAAGTGGGCCCGCGACAGACCGGCCGCCGCCGCCATGTCGTCGACCCCCAGCGGGTCGGCGTACCGGGCGTCGGCCAGGTCCCTGGCTCTCAGCAGATGGCGGGCTCGGGGCGCGTACAGCATGCCCTCTGAGTATCGCGGGTAGCGACCCATAGATAATGGCGGGAATGCCCAAGGAAGCGCGACTGAAGCAGACCCCCGGAGGCAAGGTGCCCGACGGCGCCGGCTGGTTCGTGCTCAACGCCCGCGAGGCGCGCTGGCTGAGCGGTGACTTCGGCGCCTACACGCGCTTCGAGGGCGACGAGCGGTGGCGCCACCTGGGCGTCAACATCGGCGTGCTCCAGCCCGGACAGCCCGCGTGCTACTACCACGGCGAATCAGACCAGGAGGACTTCCTGGTCCTGAGCGGCGAGTGCCTGCTGCTGATCGAAGGTCAGGAGCGCCGGCTGACGGCGTGGGACTTCGTCCACTGCCCGCCGTGGACCGAGCACGTCTTCGTCGGCGCGGGCGACGGCCCCTGCGCGGTTCTGGCCATGGGCAGCCGCACCGGTGACCAGACGATCTACCCCGAGTCCGAGCTGGCCCAGCGCCACGGGGCGGGGGTCAAGCGCGAGACGCGCGAGCCGTCCGAGGCCTACGCCGACATCGCCGACGACGTCGACACCCCCTATCAGGACGGCTGGCTCCCGGAGCCCTGATGGCCACCGGCGATCTCGATGGACGGACCTTCCTGGTCACCGGCGCCAACACCGGCATCGGCCGGGCCACCGCCGAGGGGCTGGCCGGCCGCGGCGCCACGGTGTACATGGCCTGCCGCAACGAGGCCAAGGCACGGCCGGTCCGCGAGGAGCTCGCCACGGCCACCGGCAACGACAACCTGCACCTGCTGTCGCTCGACCTCGCTGACCTGGGGTCGGTCCGGGCGTGCGCCCAGGCGTTCCTCGACACCGGCGCGCCCCTCCACGTGCTGGTCAACAACGCCGGCCTGGCCGGCAAGCGGGGCGTGACCGCCAGCGGCTTCGAGCTGGCCTTCGGCACCAACCACGTCGGGCCGTTCCTGTTCACGGCGCTCCTCCTCGACCGCCTGCGCGCGAGCGCGCCCGCCCGGATCGTCACCGTCTCCTCCGAGGGCCATTACCGCGTGGACGGGATCGACTACGACGCCGTGCGCCGGCCCACGCGCACGCGCACGGCGTTTCATGAGTACTGCGTCTCCAAGCTCGCCAACGTGCTCCACGCCCAGGAGCTCGGCCGGCGCCTGGAGGGGTCGGGCGTGACGACGTACGCGCTGCACCCCGGGACGATCGCGTCGGACGTGTGGCGCGAGATCCCGTGGCCGATCCGCCGCCTGATGATGCTGCGCATGCGCTCGACCTCCGAGGGCGCGCAGACCTCGCTGTACTGCGCCACCGCCCCCGAGCTGGCGGGCGAGACCGGGCTCTACTACGACAACTGCCGTCGCAAGGCGGCCAGCCGCCACGCCACGGCGGCGCTCGCCGCCGAGTTGTGGCAGCGCAGCGAGGCCTGGATCAGCGAATCCTGACGGGCCTCGCCCGCCGCGCCGGCGCAGCAGGGCGCCCGGCGGTCAGCCGCCGTTGCCGTCCGGCAGCCGCCACCCCGGCGAGGCGGGCAGCCCGAGCGCCGCCTCCGGCCCCCACGACCCGGGCTCGTAGGACTGCAGCTCGGGGGGGTGCTCGATGACCGGCGCACACACCTCCCACAGCCGCTCGATCTGCTCCGAGCGCGTGAACAGGAGCCGCTCGCCGAGCATCACGTCGTGCAGCAGCTTCTCGTAGGCCTCGAGGCCGTCGGCGCCGTCGAAGGCCTTCTCGACGTCGAGCGTGAGCGCGGCGCGGCCCAGGTCGAGGACCGGTCCCGGGACCTTGGTCTGGACCTCGACGCGCACCTTCGGGTCGTCGGAGAGCTCGAAGACCAGCTCACTGGGCCGGACGCAGTTCTCAGGCGTGTGGTTGGGGAACAGCCGCAGTGGCGCGTTGCTGAAGCCGATCGTCACCGTGCGGCGGCCCTCGGCCAGCGACTTGCCGGTCCGCAGATAGAACGGCACGCCGCTCCAGCGCCAGGTGTCGACCCACACCTCGAGCGCGGCGAACGTCTCCACCCGCGAGTCGTCGGCGACCCCCTCGGTGTCCTGGTAGCCGTCGTACTGGCCGAACACGACGCGCTCGCGCTCCAGCGGGCGGATGGCGTCGAACAGCTTGGTGCGCTCCAGGTGGAGCCCCTCGCCGTCGATCCGGCTGGGCGGCTCGAGCGCCACGATCCCCAGGATCTGGAGCAGGTGGGTGACCACCATGTCCCGAAACGCGCCGGTCTGCTCATAGAACGAGGCCCGGCCCTGGATGTCCAGTGCCTCGGGCACGTCGATCTGAACGTAGGCGACGTGATCGCGGTTCCACACCGGCTCGAATATCCCGTTGGCAAACCGCAGCGCGAGGATGTTCTGGGCCGCCTCCTTGCCCAGGAAGTGATCGATCCGGTAGATCGAGTCCTCGTCGAGGACCTCGTGGAGCGTCGCGTTGAGCTCCTTGGCGCTGGCCTCGTCGTGGCCGAAGGGCTTCTCCACCACCAGCGAGCAGTTCTCCGCGAGCCCGCTCGCCCCCAGCATCCGCACCATGTCCTGCATGGCGCCCGGCGGCACCGACAGGTAGATCAGCCGTTTCCCCTCCGCGCCGATCTCCGCCTCGGCGTCCGTGACCGCCTGGGCGAGGTCGCTGCCGTCCTCCGCGCTGGAGGCGACGAAGCTGACGCGGGCCGCGAAATCGTCCCAGTGCTCGTCGAGCTCGCCGCGCCCGTACTGCTGGAGCGCCTCGTTGATGTGCCCGCGAAACTCGTCGTCTGTTCCCGGCGAGTTACGGCCGGACCCGATGATCCGGAAGTCGTCGGGCATCAGCCCCTCCCGGAACAGGTGAAAGAAGCCGGGGAAGAGCTTGCGCTTGGCCAGATCGCCGGTGGCGCCGAACAGCACGAGCACGCGCTTGGACGGGGGAGTGAGCGCGGTCATCGGTTGAACTCGGTGGGCATGGGTGAGCAAGCTACAGGACCGTGGGCTTGGGTTGCCGCTGCATGGCCGCGACGTTCAGAGCGGGTTAACGACGGCCGCGCTCCCGAATTCTGGAGGGATACTCATGTCCAGTGAACGGCGCACCCCACGGACGTCTCCCGGTGCCCCGCCGCGGGCGCCGGCCGCCGGGGGTATTGCTGGCGCTCGGCCTGGCCTGCCTGGTCGCGGCATGCCTCGGGCTGGTGCTGGCGGCCTACGGGGGAACGCCGCTCTCGGGCTCGCCGCCGGCCCATCCCGGCCACCGTCACCTCACCCTGGCGCCGGTGGCGGCGCGCGTCACGGTCGCGCCCGACGCGGCGCGGACTGCCGGTGCCGCGGTCATACCTGGGGCTGTCCACCGAGTACTGGGCGCTCCCCGCGTGGTCGAGGCAGATGTCGCTGCTCGAGCGCGCCCTGTCCCTGGTCCGCGTGCGCGGCGACGGACCGCTGATCCTGCGGGTGGGTGGGGACTCCGCCGACCACGCGTTCTGGGATCCCAACGCCGGGGCGGGCGGGATCCATCTCCCATCGTGGGCGTTCTCGGTGGCGCCGAAGTGGCTGGGCCAGGCGGGCGCGCTGGTGCGCCGGCTCGGCGTGCGGCTGATCATCGACCTCAACCTCATCACCGACACTCCCGGCGCCGCCGCGCAGTGGGCGCGCGCGGCGAAGGCCGGCCTGCCGCCGCACAGCATCGACGCGTTCGAGGTCGGCAACGAGCCTGACATCTACAGCCGCGCCGACTGGCTGGCGGTGACCGACGCGCGGGGCCTCGACGGTCATCTCAACGGCCGCGCGCTCGGGGCCGCGGCGCTTCCGGCCAAGCTGAACCCGGGCGTCTACGTCCACGATTTCCGCGCCTACGCCGGCGCGGTGGACGAGGTCGCGCCCCAGATCACGGTGGCCGGCCCGGCCGTCAACAACCCGGTGACCCACGGCCGCTGGGTGACGGCCCTGATCGACGGCGACCGCCGGTCGCTGGGGATGGTCACGATTCACCGCTACCCGTTCTCGGGGTGCCCGGCGCGGCGCTACAGCCGCGGCTACGCGACGATCGGCCGGGTGCTCAGCCCCGCCGGCTCGGAGGGGATGGCGGCCGGCCTGAGGCCGGTCATCGACGCCGCCCACGACGCCGGCCTCCCGGTGCGCCTGACGGAGCTCAACTCGGTCAACTGCGGCGGCCGGCCCGGCGTGAGCAACGCCTTCGCCACTGCCCTATGGGCTCCCGACGCGCTGTTCGCGCTCCTGCGCGCCGGCGTGGACGGAGTCAACCTCCACGTCCGCGCGGACGCGATCAACGCCCCGTTCGCCCTCGGCTCCGCCGGCCTCCAGGCCCGGCCGTTGCTCTACGGGCTCATCCTCTTCGCCCGCACGCTGGGCCCGCAGTCCCAGCTCGTCACGCTGAGATCGCAGCTGACCCGGCCGGCGAACCTGGCGGCGTGGGCGGTGCGGGTGGGTCGCGACACGCTGCACGTCCTGCTCATCGACAAGAGCCGGCGTTCCGAGCGCGTGTCGCTGCGTGTGCCGGGAACCGGCGCCGCCCACGTGCAGCGCCTGCTCGCCCCGTCGGCGAGCGCGCAGTCCGGCGTCAGCCTCGGCGGGCGCGCGCTGGCCGCCGACGGAGGCTGGCAGGGCCGCGCCGAGGATCAGACGCTCACCCCGCGTGGCGACGGCTACTCGGTGAACGTGCGCGGCATGAGCGCCGCGCTCGTCACCGTCCGGGTGAGGCCCGGGGCCCTGGGCGTCGCCGGGACCCGGCGCCGCCGGCCGTCTCGCGGCTACTGATGGCCGACGACGGCGTGGGGTATGTAGCGCTCCTCGAGGCGCTCGATCTCAGCGTCGGAGAGCGAGAGCTGCTCGGCGGCGAGCGCGTCCTCGAGGTGCTCGAGCTTGGTCGCGCCGACGATCGGGGCGGTGACGCCGGGCTTGTGCAGCAGCCACGCGAGCGCCACCTGAGCCGTCGACACGCCGCGCTCTGAGGCCACCGCGTCGGCGCTCTCCACCACGTCGAAGTCGAGCTCGGGCTTGTAGAGCGTGTCCGCGAAGGCGTCGGTCTGGGCGCGCGGGGTCAGCTTCTCGCCCGAGCGGGTGCGGTTGCCGGTGAGCATGCCCCGGGCCAGCGGGCTCCACGGGATCACCCCGACGCCCTGGTCGACGCACTGCGGGATCATCTCGCGCTCCTCCTCGCGGTAGACGAGGTTGTAGTGGTTCTGCATCGACACGAACCGCGTCGCCGCCACCGCCTGGGCCTTGGCGAACTCCCACGCCCACATGCTGCTGGCGCCGATGTAGCGCGCCTTGCCCGCCCTGACCACGTCGTGCAGCGCCTCCATCGTCTCCTCGATCGGGGTGCGGTGATCGAAGCGGTGGATCTGGTAGAGGTCGACGTAGTCCATGCCGAGGCGCTCCAATGAGGCGTCGATCGAGGCCATGATGTGCTTGCGCGACAGCCCCTGGCCGTTCTCGCCGGGCATCGTCCTGCCGTTGACCTTGGTGGCCACGACGTACTCCTCGCGCATCCCGAACAGCTTGCGCAGCAGGCGCCCGGTGAGCACCTCGCTCTGTCCGCCGTTGTAGACGTCGGCGGTGTCGTAGAAGTTGATCCCACCCTCGGCCGCGCGCCGCAGGATCGGCTCGGCGGCCTGCTCGTCGAGGGTCCAGGGCCGGCTCTCGTGCGTGCCGTAGCTCATCATGCCCAGGCACACCCGGGACACCCGCAGTCCGGTCCGGCCGAGATTGACGTAGTCCATCGGTGCTCTCCCTGGTCGCGGTTTGCCATGAGCCTGCGGGCCCCGCTCGGGCTCGCAGTCACTGATAGCAGGCGATCAGGTGGCGGTGCGTCCGGCCTCGATGTAGCGCATCACCGCGCCACCGAGGCCGAGATCCAGCGTCACCGAGCCGCCCGACAGGTGCAGGCGGCACCCGTCAGCGGTGATGGTCGCCTGCCAGCCGTGGGGATCGACATTGCGCAGCGCGGCACGCAGGACGAAGTCCGCGCGTTCCTCGGGCGTGTTCTCCATCGGAGGCCGGTCCAGGGCGAGACCCAGCTCGTAGTCGATGTCGGCCGGGGCCTTGTCCCGGATGCGCTGGAGGTTGCGGTCGATCTCGGCCGCCACCGGCGCCAGAGTCATGTCAGCGGGAGTCTTGGGATGAAGGGTCACGGGGATCTCGCGTTCGCTCGGTGAGGTTGGACGCATCCAACCGCCCGGCGCCCGCGGCGCCATCCGCGGGGACTGCGCAAGCGTGATCCGTATCGACTACGAGCAGCCTCCGAGCGGCGTGCGCCCGTGCCGCCGCCTCCGGATCACGGCTGCTGCTTGACCCAGGCCAGGATCTCACGCGAGTGCGTCAGCATGGTCCCGTCGGGCAGTCGCATGGCCGGAAGCTTCTTGGCACCCGTCTTGGCCTCCAGCTCGTCGCGTGAGCCCTTGCGCAGGAACGGAATCGGGCTGCCGTGGGCGGCGACCTCCTTGTCGTAGGCGATCCCCTTGGCCTTGAGCGCCTCCTGGACGCGCCGGCACGGATGGATACCCGGGCCGCCATCGTCGCCGTGGCACACGTACAGGTAGGGCTTGTCCGCCATGTGACCTCCTCCGATCTCGGTCTGGGCGCGAGCCTACCGCCCGGGCTCAACCTCCACGGCCTTTTGGCCGAGTTAACACGCAGGCCCCTCCCTCGACCTTCGGAGCCGCATGTCCGTCAGCCCCATCGGCGCCACCACCAGCCTCACCTCACTCCAGCAGCCCACGGCCGCCCAGATCGCCGCGGCCACCTCCCCGGCCACCACCACCGCGACCCAGACCGCCCCCACGGTCGATGCGGCCCAGGCCTGGGAGGAGGCGATGCGCGCCGCGATGGGCGACGAGTCCTCGTCGACCGACCCCTCCTCTGACCCGCTGGCCTCGCTGACCAACCAGGCCGCGACCACCACCGGCCCGACGGCGGCCCTCACCGCTCAGCTCGGTGCGGCGACGTCGTCCGGCGCCTCGGCCTCGGCCGGCGCGCTGGCCACGCCGTCGGGGGGCGCGTCCGTCACCGGCGCCTCCGGCGCGACGGTCCCCTCCGGCGCGACGGTCCCCTCCGGCGCGACCGCCACCGGCGCCGCCGGCGCCACCGGCCTGACCACGACCCCCGCGGGCAGCACGGCTCAGACCGCGCTCACGCCTCAGGCCCTGGCCGCGCTGGTCTCGGGAAGCTCGAGCGTGACCGCCAACCCCCTGATCACGTCGTTGTCGGCGCCGACTGCCGATACAACGCAGGCTCCGCCGGTGAGCGCCGCCGACGCGAGCTCATACGTCTGATCAGCGCCGGGACGGCGAACGCGGGCAGCCCGCCCGCCCACATGATCGTGGCCGCCAGGCGCTGATCGTGCAGCGCGGCCGCGTGACCGGGCCCGGTTTCCACGTAGTGGCGGTACACGGCGTGGGGCTCGACCCCCAGCCAGCCCCCCACGAGCAGCATCGGCACCATGCACGTCGCCAGGCATGCCGCCTGGCCCCGCGGGCTCTGACGGCGTGGCAGCGGGTCGACGCCCAGCAGCGGCGCCCACATGAGCAGCGCCGCGGCCAGGTACAGAGCATGCTCGGCCTCGTGGGCGGTGTCGTTGCCCAGAGCCAGCCCGTACACGGCCGGCACATGGGTCCCGAGCAGCACCGCTGAGAAGAGCGTCACCGAGCCCACCGGGCCGGTCAGCCACGCCAGCGGACGCGCGTGCAGCCAGCCGGCCAGCCGTCGCCGTCCGCCCCGGCCCAGGACGAAGAAGGCCAGCCGGATCGGCCCCCCGGCCGCCAGCAGGGGCGCCACCGCCAGCCACATGACCATGTGCTCGATCATGTGCGTCGACAGGCGCACGTCGGCCTGGGTCCCGATCCCGGAGTAGAGGTCGATGACCAGCACCGCCAGCCCGCCGCAGAAGCAGGCCGTCCGCCGCCACGGCCAGCGCCGGTGACGGCGGTCGCGCCGGCTGCCGATCGCCGCCGCGGACGCGTACACGCCCCCGGCGGCGATACAGACCACGAGGAAGGCGATCCCGACGGGGCCGTCCAGGCTCCAGTCCAGCGCCAGCGCCCGCAGGCTCATCGTCGGCGGCTACTGGAAGATCTCAGTCGTGCAGTCGCCGCCGGGCAGATGGATCTCGTGCGGGCGCGCGCCCTCCGCCTGCTCGTGGAAGTCCACGAAGAAATCAGGATCGAGCGCGTAGGTGCCGTCGCCCTGGCGGTCCAGCTTGGTCAGCCAGCCCTTCAGGCCGGGATAGAACTGGTTGTCCCAGGTCGAGTACAGCGAGTTCGACACGTAGACCCGCTCGCCGTCGAGCGAGTTCTGGAGCATCTGGGGGCCGCCGTTGAGCGCCTCCGACGCCTGGGGGTGACCGCCGTCGCGGCCCAGCAGACCGCCCAGCCACACCTGCGAGCGCAGCTGCGGGTTGGCCGGGTCTGAGACGTCGTAATGGCGCAGGTCGCCGTGCAGCCAGTTGGAGAAGAACAGATCTCTGTCATCGAGTGAGAGCACGAGGTCCGTGATGAGGCCGGGCACGCCGCCGGGCAGCGGCCAGCCCTCCAGCTCCTCGTTGCCCACGTCGATCACCTTGTCCGTCGCCCAGCTCCCGTTGCTGCGACCGAAGCGGATGATGTTGCTCGACAGCGTCGCTCCGACGAAGCCCTGCGCCGAGTCGGGGTCGTGCTGCCAGCGGATCTCCAGCGGGATGAGGCCCTCGTCGCCGAGGTCGATCGTCTGGACCTTCTCGCGCTTCTCCAGATCCCAGAAGTGCAGCCGGCGCCCGTACTTGCCCGCGGCCACGTCGGCGGGATTGAAGCCGTCCTGGAAGGTGTTGGGCGCGCCCCACTCGCTGGAGATCAGCGTGTTCTGGCGCGGCTGGTACCAGAAGTCATAGAGGAACTGCATGTCGCCGGCGTCGCGCTCCCAGCGCTCGGCCACGGAGAAGTCACGCGCGTCGAGCACCGCGAACCCGCCGGGCGAGTTGCCGTCGGCGTCGCCGAGCATGGAGATCGTGACGATGTCGCCCGGCATGCAGTGGACGGTGTGCGGAGCGCTCAGCCCCAGCTTCTCCTTGATCTCGTCGCCCTCGATGACGTTCTTGATCGTCGGCTTGCGCGGGTCGGAGATGTCGAGCAGATGGATTCGAGAGGAGCGGAAGCCGGGGACGATCATCGTGTCGCGCGAGAGCTGCGAGTGGCAGGCCGAGGAGCAGGCATTCCAACCGAAGTGGTGCAGCTCGTCGCCCACGTTGGGCATGTCGGTGCGGTGCACGATCTTCCCGTAGTCACCTGACTCGGGGTCGACGTCGACGACCGCGACGAAGTCGGGCTTGTCGATCCCGGTGCCCTCGTAGAGCGAGGCGACGTAGATGACCTTCTCCGGCGGCTGCTCCCGTGCGACCTGCGGGGACGCGTAGCCCGGTCCGGCGTGCGCGGAATGATCGTGTTCGCTCATCAGCGGATGTCTCCCTCTCTCATCGAGTCTCTCCGGCGTCATCGAGTCTGCGGCGGCCACTGGCACTCTACCGATCCTCCGCCCCCGCCGCCCCGCTGCACAACTAATTCGATTGAAATAACGTGGATGGCAGATCCGGCCCCAGGGGGCGGATTCACCATCCACGTCGCGCAGGCGCGCCGTACCGCGCGCAGCTAGCCTCACGGGGGCGACCGCTCCGAACCCCTGGAGGCCCCCTCATGAGCACGACGACGAGCATCCCTGCGCTGCGCGAACGGCCGGCGTGGACGGCCCTCCAGAAGCACTACGAGGAGATCCGCGGGCGCCATCTCCGGGAGCTGTTCGCCGATGACGCCGCCCGGGGCGAGCGGCTGACCGCCGAGGGCGCCGGCCTGTTCCTGGATTACTCCAAGAACCGCGTCACCGACGAGACGCTCACGCTCCTCATCGAGCTGGCCGAGCAGTCGGGGCTGGCCGAGCGCACGCAGGCGATGTTCAGCGGCGAGCGCATCAACGTCTCGGAGAACCGCAGCGTGCTCCACGTCGCGCTGCGCATGCCGAAGGGCAGCACGTTGATGGTCGATGGAGTCAACGTCGTCGATCAGGTCCACGACGTGCTCGACCGCATGGGCGCGTTCAGCGAGCGCATCCGCTCCGGCGAGTGGAAGGGCCACACCGGCAAGGCGATCCGCAACATCGTCAACATCGGGATCGGCGGCTCGGACCTGGGCCCGGTGATGGCCTACGAGGCGCTGCGACACTACTCGCGGCGCGACCTGACGTTCCGCTTCGTCTCCAACGTGGACTCCACCGACTTCGTCGAGGCCACCCACGACCTCGACGCCGAGGAGACTCTGTTCATCATCTCCTCCAAGACGTTCACGACCCTGGAGACGATGACCAACGCACATTCGGCGCGCGACTGGGCGCTGAGCGCGCTGGGTGACGAGAGCGCGATCGCCAAGCACTTCGTGGCCGTGTCCACCAATGCCGAGAAGGTCTCGGAGTTCGGTATCGACACCGACAACATGTTCGGCTTCTGGGAGTGGGTGGGCGGGCGCTACTCGATGGACTCGGCCATCGGCCTGTCGACGATGCTCGCCGTCGGGGCTGACGGCTTTGCCGAGATGCTGGCCGGCTTCCACGACATGGACGAGCACTTCCGCACCACCCCGTTCGAGCACAACCTCCCGGTGCTGATGGGCATGCTCGCGGTCTGGTACGGCGACTTCTTCGGCGCCCAGACGATGGGCGTGATGCCCTACGAGCAGTACCTCAAGCGGTTCCCGGCCTACCTGCAGCAGCTGACGATGGAGTCAAACGGCAAGCACGTCACCCTCGACGGCGCTCACGTCGACTACGACACCGGCGCCATCTACTGGGGCGAGCCGGGCACCAACGGGCAGCACAGCTTCTACCAGCTCATCCACCAGGGCACGCGGCTCATCCCGGTGGACTTCATCGGGTTCGCCCAGACGCTCAACCCGCTGCGCGACCACCACGACCTGCTCATGTCCAACGTCTTCGCCCAGGCCGAGGCGCTCGGATTCGGCAAGACCGAGGAGGAGGTCCGGGCCGACGGCACGCCGGACGAGATCGTCCCGCACAGGGTGATGGAGGGCAATCGCCCCACCAACACCATCCTCGCCGAGCGGCTCACGCCCCGGGTCCTGGGCGCGCTCATCGCGCTCTACGAGCACAGCGTGTTCACCCAGGGCGTCGTGTGGAGCATCGACTCCTTCGACCAGTGGGGGGTCGAGCTGGGCAAGGCGCTGGCCAGCCGGATCATCCCCGAGCTGGCCGCCGAGGACGAGCCCGAGCTCTCGCACGACAGCTCGACCAACGCGCTCATCCGCCGCTACCGCGCCATGCGCTGACCACGCGGCCGCGGGCGGCGGCCCAGGAGGTGTGAAAACCCAACACCTGGGGTGGGGTGACCGGCCCCCGGGCAAGGCCTACTGTCACCCCTGCGTGTCAGATGAGCTACGCCGCCGCCAACACATCAACTTCTCACGGGGGTGTCGGACCGGACAGCCATGGGGCGATGGCGTCCGGCACGGGGGCACGAGTTGGGGGCGAATGGGAACGTGGGGGCAGGTCGCTGCGGCACCACGGCAGCACGTTCCGCAGGGGGGTGGCTCCGGCCTGGTCGGGGTCACGGTGACCGGGGGACGGCGCGACGGAGATGACGGCCGTCGCGTCGCCCGGCCTACCGGACCGTGCGGCGCCGGGTCCTGGTCAGGACACTCTCCCCGCATATGTGGCGCGAGGCGCCACGAGTGCTTCATCGTCGGCGATCCGGGCGGGGAACGCGGATCGTCGCAATCGTCGCGCCTGACGAGCGCGTCGCCGGCAGGATCCCAAAAGCGTTTGCGGCAACGCCGATTCTGCCGGGCCACAACGAGCCGATCGCCTGGGGCGAGGCGATCGGCTCGCTACTTCTTGCCCGCCGAGACGGGGCGGTCAGAACTCCTTGGCCGTGAGCACGCCCGACAGCAGCACGGTGGCCACCAGCCGGGCGCGCTTCTCGTTCTGGGGCAGCTGCCCCAGCCCGTAGCGCTCGAACAACACCCGTAGATGCGCCTTGACCGCGTCGACGGTGAGGTACACCTCCTCGGAGATCTGCCGGTTGGTCGCCGGGGTCGCCGTGTCAGAGGCCTGCACGGGCCGGCACAGCGCGATGAGCACCTTGCGCTGCATCGGGGACAGCGGCAGGACCGGGGCCAGGTCGCGGCTGGAGACGGTCGAATCGCCGGTCTTGACGATCGGCTCCCGGAAGAGGATCTCGGAGTTCCCGCAGCTGATCCGGTCATGGTCGACGAGACGCCGCCGGCCCAGCGCCCGGGTCTGGTTGATGAATGACCCGTTCCGTGACAGGCCGTCGTCGACGAACGTCCATTCCTGTCCCACCCGCTCGATCAGCGCGTGCGCTCGGGAGACCTCCGCATCGCCGGCCAGAGATACGTCCGCCTCCGGGTCGCGACCGATCGTGACCCGCCAGGTGGCCGGGCCCAGCGGCAGGATCCGCTGGTGGCCATCGCCGTCCCTCCAGACCAGGAACGGGTGACCGATGCGCTCGGCGGCGATCACATCCTTCAGCTCCGCCGGACTGCGCTCGAACGTGCGGGCACGGGCTGACGAAGGGGTCGAGGGCGCAGCCCCAGCCCGATCAGCCTCGCTCATCGCCACGAGTCTCGGTTCGCCATCGCTGCACGCAAAACTACCGGACGGTTACGCCTGGACGGTGATCCGTGGGACGATTTACCTGTGGTTGGGCGTTTGGACATCGAGGCGGCCTTCGAGGCCGCCGGGTACCGCATCGAGGCCGTCATCGGCCGCGGCGGTGTGGGCACCGTCTATCGGGCGGTCCAGTTGACCCTGCAACGCGACGTGGCGCTGAAGCTCCTCACCGCCGAGCAGAGCGCCGATGGCTCCTTCCGCCAGATGTTCCTCGACGAGTCGATCCTCGCCGCGAGCCTCGATCACCCCCACGTCGTCCCCGTCTACGACGCCGGTGAGGTCGAGCAGGTCCTCTACATGGCGATGCGCTACGTCCCCGGCAGCGACCTGCAGGGGATGATCCGCCGCGAGGGCCGCCTCTCCCCTCACGCCTCGGTGATGATCCTCGAGCAGGTGGCGGGCGCTCTGGACGCCGCCCACGCCGCCGGGCTCGTCCACCGTGACGTCAAGCCGTCCAACGTCCTGATCGCCGGCGGCCACGGCGCCGAGCAGCCCCTGCACGCCTGGCTGGGCGACTTCGGCCTGTCGCGGCGCATCGCCGATCCGGCCGAGCAGGCCACCGAGCGGCCGCTCGGCACGGTCCACTACGTGGCGCCGGAGCAGATCCGCGGCGACGCGGTCGACCACCGGGCCGACATCTACTCCCTGGGCTGCCTGCTCTTCGAATGCCTCACCGGCTCGGTGCCCTTCGCCCACTCCTCGGTGCCCTCGGTCCTCTACGCGCACCTCGAGTCGCCCAGCCCCACGGTGTCCGACCTGGGGATGGGGCTGCCGCCGGCGCTGGACGAGGTGATCTCCTGGGCGCTGGCCAAGTCCCCCGATGACCGCCCCCAGACCGCGACCGCGCTGGCCCAGGCCGCCGCGCAGGCGCTCAGCGGGGCGCCGGCCTTGCCCGAGACGCCCCGCGCGAGGGCCCGGTCCCTGGGCGCCGCCTCGCGGCGGACGCGGGCCAGCCGCCCGATCGTCGGCCGGCTGCTGGAGTCCGAGGACCTCGTCTCCCTCCTCGATGACGCCAGCGCCGGCGTCGGCGGGGTGGCCACGCTGGCGGGAGAGGCGGGCATCGGCAAGACGACCCTGGCGCGCCAGCTCTCGACGCTCGCCGAGCAGCGTGGCATCCCCGCTGTCTGGGGCATCGGCGCCAGCGCCGAGACCGCCCGCCCCTACTGGCACTGGATCCAGCTGGTGCGCGCGATCGCCGCCCGCCGCGAGGGCCCGGAGGTGTTCAAGGCCCTGGGCGCGGTCGGCGCCTGGCTGTACACGATCGTGCCGGACCTGGAGCTCGGCCTGGCGGGCGGGGACCGGTCTCAGATCGCCGTCGGCGCCGAGGAGGGCCGCTTCCATCTCTACGACGCGCTGCTGCGACTGCTGGAGATCGCCGCCGAGCGTTCCGGCCTGCTCGTGGTGCTCGACGACCTGCAGTTCGCCGACGAGGCCTCGCTGCTGGCGCTCTCCTACATCTCCCGCGCGGTGGCCGACAAGCGCATCCTCATCGTCTGCACGCACCGCGACCTCGAGCTCGAGGAGTCCCGGCGCGACGCGGCGCCGTTCTCAGAGCTCGTCCGGCCCACCCTGGGGATCGTGCTCAAGGGCCTGCCCGCCGCCGACGTGCGCCGGATGATCGAGAGCCGCCGCGACCTGCCCCCGCCGGATGCCCTCGTCGACCGCATCCACCAGCTCACCGGCGGCAACCCTCTGTTCGTCTCCGAGCTGCTCAGCCTGATCGAGGCCGAGCACGAGCTCGACGACTCCGCCGTGGCCGCCGGCGCGATGCCCCTGCCGGCCGGCGTGCGCGATGCCATCACGGCCCGCCTGGCGATGCTCTCGGCCGCCGGTCGCGAGGTGCTGGGCGTGGCGTCGGTGATCGGCCAGCAGTTCCGGGCGGGCACGCTGGCCGCGGCCGCCGGCACCCCGGCGGTGGAGCTCCTCGAGCTGCTCGACGAGGCCGTGCGACTGCGGCTCGTGCGCCCGACCACCCACTACGCCGATGGGTACGGCTTCCACCACGGCCTCATCCAGGCGACGCTGTATGACGCGATCCCCCGCGGGCGCCGGCTGGCGCTGCACGATGCCGTGGCCCGCGCGCTCGAGCAGGATCCCGCGGTGGTGGCCGGCGAGGGACTGGCCGAGATCGCCCACCACTACCTGGAGGCCGCCCCCGCCCACGACCCCGCGCGCGCCATCGACTACGCGCGGCGCGCCGGCGACCGTGCCATGGAGACCTTCGCCTATGACCAGGCGGTCGCCATGTACCGCGGCGCGCTGGGCGTCACCGGGCTCACTGAGCTCCAGCGGGGCGAGCTGCTCCAGGCCCTCGGGGAGGCCCAGATGCGGGTCGGGGACACCGATGCGGCCCGGCAGACGCTGCTGCGCGCCGCCGACGCCGCCCGCGTCCGCGACGACCCGGTGGCGTTCGCCCACGCCGCGCTGAGCTGCGCCATCTGGGGGCTGACCAACGGCACCGACGAGCAGCTCGTGGGGCTCGCGCAGGAGGCCGTCGCCCGGCTGGAGCACGTCGAGGAGCCCGGGTTGATGGCGCGCGTCGAGGGCTTCCTGGCCGCCGCGATCTACTGGACCGACGAGGTGGAGCGGCGCGAGCGGCTCGCCGAGGACGCGCTGCGGCTGGCCCGCAGCGAGGACCAGCGCCGCCACGACCGCGAGTCGGGACAGACGCTGGGCTACGTGCTGGGCCGCTACCTGCTCGCGCGCTGGGGACCCAAGTCCGCGATCCGCGATGTCGAGATCTCCGACGAGGTGGTGGAGCTGGCCCAGCGCCTCGGCGACACCGAGCTGGAGCTCCTGATCCGCAACTGGCGGATCACGGTCCTGATGGAGCTCGGGCGCTTTGCCGCCGTCGACCAGGAGATCGCGCGCGTGGAGCAGATGGCCGGCGAGCTGCGCCAGCCCCGCGCCATGGTCTTCCTGCCGCTGCACTACGCCCTGCGCGCCGGCACCATGGGCCGCTTCGACGAGGCCGAGGGCCTCAATGCGCACTCGGCGGAGATCGGGCGCGAGCTGCGCGGCTCGACCAGCGATCTGGCCGGGAGCGCCCAGTTGCTGATGCTCCGCCTCCTCCAGGGTCGCCTGCCCGAGCTCGAGCAGCCGCTGCGGGCGCTCGCGGCGTCGCGCCCGGAGATGGTGGGCTACGCCTGCGCGCTGGCGGCGCTGCTCAGCCAGGCCGGACGCCCGGCGGAGGCCCAGGCCGAGCTGGAGCGGCTCACCGCGTCGGGGCTGGACGGCTTCCCCAAGGACTGCACGCACATGCTGATGCTCGCCCTGATCGGCGACGTGGCCGCCGAGCTGGGGGACGCCTCCCGCGCCCGCCAGATCTATGACTGGCTTGCGCCCTACAGCGGCCGCTGGGTCGTCTCGGCCGGCGCGTCGGCCCTGTGGCCCGTGGACCGCTCGCTGGGGCGCCTGGCGACCGCGGCGGGCTCCTTCGACGTCGCCCTGCACCACATCGCCTCGGCCCGGGCCCAGTCAGAGCGCGCGGGCGCCCTGCCGTCGGCGACGCTGGCCATGCTCGACGAGGCGCGGGCGCTGCTGGCCCGCGGTCGGCCCGAGGACCACGATCAGATCCGCCGGCTCGCGCGTCAGGTCCTCGAGCACGCACAGCAGATCGGCATGGGCTGGGTCGTGGACGCCGCGGTGGAGGTGGAGGTCGCGCTCGGCTTCGGCGTCGAGGCCTGATCAGCCGCCGGCCATCGTGCGCAGCGCCCTGACGCCCGGCACGAACAGGTAGTGCCCGCCGCGCACGGTGACGAACTGCCGGTCGCGGGTGATGAACACGGGCGGCCGGGCCCGGTCGCCCTGGAGCGTCATGCGCACCGACGACTGGCCGGGATCGAGGCCCGCGGTGAGGAAGTCGCGCTCGGAGCCCAGGCCGAAGGTGTCGCCGCCCATCAGCCAGTTGCCCTGGATCTGCTCGAACTGCCGGGTGATGCTGGCGTTGAAACAGACAAAGATGAGTCCTCGGGTCTCGTCGCGGTCGACGTAGGGCATCCCCCGTCGGACGAGACGGTTGCGCCTCGTGCGCTCCGTGCGAAAGCCCAGAGCGTCGCGGGGGTTCGAGCGCCGCACGTGAGCGCCGAGCGGACAGCGCACCCCGTCGGGGTCGCCGCCGTAGGTGAAGTCGTTGATCTGCAGGCTGTGACGAGGGCCCTGGTCGTCGCCGCTTCGCTCTCCGGCGTACCCGGGTTGGCGGATGAGCGAGTCCCCGGACGGCCAGCGGCCCAGGATCTTCGCCTTCAGTGTCTCCGCGGCGCCCTCGCCGTCGTCGGCGTGGGTCCGGATCCACTCCTCGAACACGTCCACGTGCTGCTCGAGCTTGCGCCACACCATGAAGGTGCCGTTGGCCAGCAGCGGCTCGCCGGCGCCCGGGACCACCCCGTCCTCGTCCTCGTGGCCGAGCACGACCTCACCCAGCTTCACGTCGCGCCACCGCTCGCCGACGAGGCGCAGGCGGGGGCGCTGGGCCCCCTCGCCGCGCCGTGAGCGCCGGTCCTCGGCGACGCCGGCCAGCGCCGGCTGGGAGAACCCGTCGGCAAAGCCGAAGTGCTCGCGACCGTCTTCCCGCATGTCCGCGCGCTGGTCATGGCTGACCTCCACCCCGGCGTCGCGCAGCTCACCGGTGAGCTCGCCGGCGGCATGATTGCGCGCATCCTCGGTGAACCCATACACGGTGAACAGCGCGTGGATCTCCGGGGGCAGCATCCACCGGTCGGGATCGTTGGCGCCGAGGTCGCCGAGGTGCGCCCGGGCCCGTGCATACATGCCCTCACAGAAGTCGGGGAAGGCTGTGAAGGGGGCCGGATCGACGGCCAGCGCCTCCAGGCCGGGGCGGGTGAACGCCACGTTCAGGCGTGTCGCGGGCCGCTCACCCCAGTCACGCTCGGTGGCGATCCGATCCTGGTCGAGGAGGCGCAGCAGCAGCGCGCGCGCCTCGGCGGCGTCGCCGAACCGGGTGAGCAGGTAGGCGGCGTGGAGGTGGCGTTTGTATCCGCGCAGGATGTTGCCCTGGATGTCCCCGCGGGAGCTCACCGCCGGCTCATCAGGGATTGGATCGCGGGAAGCTGCCGGAAGTCGTGGGCCAGCGCCGTCGGGTCCAGGGCCGCCGCGCGTGTCATCAGGCCGGCCAGCTGCGCGCGCAGTGACAGCGCCCGGTTGATCTCACCCACGGTCACCTGTCGCGGCACGGCACTCACCACGTACGGCGTGGGCCGCCAGTTTCGCTCGTCACACAGGTAACGCTCGAGCTGGGCGGGCGTCAGCGGGTGGCTGACGTCTGCCATCTGACAGTGACTCCAGATCTCCCGCGCCGTCGGCGTCGCGGCCAGGTCTTTCAGGTAGTCGCGGGTGCCACCGTCGAACACGCTGGTGAACAACAGGTAGGGCTCGCCCCGGTCAAGCTCGATCACCACGAACCGCGCGAAATGGGTGGGCGGTACCACTCCGGTGAACGGTGAGGGTGGCGTGGCGGGCCGTCCGACGGCGGTGGGTGCCCGGTCGCGGGGCAGCGCACTCAGAAAGGTCGTGAGGGCCCCGGCGCGACCTCCGGTGACCGGCGTGATGATGGCAACCTGGCCCATGGCTACACCAGCCGGTGCACCTTGACCACCAGGTCGCGCCAGCGGCGATCGAACTCCGTGGCCGAGGCGCCCTGGGTCCGGGCCACGAAGCGCTCGACGTGGGGCTCCAGCTCCAGCGCCTGGGCGATCACCTGGGTGGATGCCCCGGGCTCGTAGTCGGTCCAGAAATGCCCGACGCCGGCGTCGATCACGTCGACCCACGCGTCCAGGCCCGTGGTCGGTATGGCGCCCGGGAACTCGGTGGTCGCGCCCCAGATGCCCCGCCACTGCAGCGGCATGATCCGCCCGAAATCCGGTATGTAGGTCTGGTCAGAGCCGCTCCAGTTGGTCTCGAACAGCAGGTAGGTGGGACGGCGGGTGTCCGGCCACAGCGTCCACCGCGCCAGTGCAATCACCTTCATCCGCAGGAGCGGGCGGATGAGGATGTTGGTGGTGTTACCGAACGCGAAGATGGCCAGCAGCCTCAGCCGCTGGCCGCGCCTGAGCTTGGTCACAGCAGTGACCGCCCCCCACCGGCGATAGGTCACCTTCTCGCTCACGACAGGTGCCACATCACGTCGCTTGCCCACGTCGCGTTAGCTTATAGAGTTGCCGGGAGGGCACCTGACCGTGACGGAAACGCACAGAGGGCACTACGACGCGGTCGTGATCGGCTCCGGATTCGGGGGCGCGGTCGCCGCCTACCACCTGGCGGCGGGCACCGATCTGAAGGTCCTGCTGCTCGAGCGGGGCATGCCCTATCCCCCGGGCTCGTTCGCGCGGACCCCGCGTGAGATGAGCCGCAACTTCTGGGATCCCAGCGCGGGCCTGCACGGGCTCTTCGAGATGTGGTCGTTCTCCCGGGTGCGGGCGCTCGTCTCCAGCGGGCTGGGCGGCGGCTCGCTCATCTACGCCAACGTGATGCTGCGCAAGCCGCCGGACACCTTCGCCGCCGGCCCGTCCAACGACTACGTCCCGTGGCCGGTGGCGCCCGAGGATCTGGACGCCGAGTACACCGACGCGGCGGCCTTCCTCGGGCCCAACCCGCTCCCCGCTGAATACGCCGAGCCACCCCGTGAGCGCGGAGGTGTCGCCAAGACCCAGCAGTTCCTCGCCGCGGCCAGGGCCGACGGGTTGGAGCCGGCGCTGGCCCCGATCGCGGTGACGTTCCGGGCCCGGGACGGTCAGGCCAGTGACTCGGCGCCGGCCGTACCCGGCGTCCCGTTCGGGGCCGACAACCTCCATGGCCGCCCGCGCCACACGTGCACGCTGGTCGGCGAGTGCGACCTCGGCTGCAACGAGGGCGCCAAGAACAGCCTGGACTACACCTATCTGTCGCGATTCCTCACCGCCGGCGGAGAGCGCGCCCGCATCTTCACCTGCTGTGAGGCCACGGGCATCGAGTCCCGCAACGGGGACGGCTATCGGGTCCACTACGTCGAGCACCGGGCCGCGCGAGCGCAGGTGCGCCGGCGCCGCGAGCTCCATGACGCGGGCGCGGAGCTCCTTGATCCGGCCACCGACGAGGCCTCCGACGAGTGGACGCGCAGCGTGACGGCGCGCGTCGTCGTGGTCGCGGGCGGGACCTTCGGCTCCACCCGGCTGCTGCTGGCCAGCCGGCCGCGGCTGCCGCGGCTGAGCGACCAGCTGGGCCGGCGCTTCTCCACCAACGGCGACCTGCTCACGGTGGCGCGCGAGTGCCGCGAGCGCGACGGCTCCTGGCGCGATCTGGACCCCACCTATGGTCCCGTGATCACCGCCTCGGTCGAGCACACCGACCACGGGCGCCGGCTGTGGATGCAGGACGCGGGAGGGCCCGGGGTCTCGGCCTGGGCCTGGCAGGCCAGCGAGCTGCCGCGCGACATGTGGTCTGCCCGGACGCTGGTGCCGAGCCTGCTGTTCGGCCGGCGCGGCGCGCGCATCAGCCGGCTCATGGCCCGCGCGCTGGGGTCAGCCGAGGCGTCCTCGGCGATGCTGCCGATGCTGACGATGGGCCAGGATGTGGGCGGAGGGCGCATGCGGCTGGAGGGCGACGGCCTGGCGCTGGACTGGAATCCACGCGGCGCCTCGCGCTCCTACTTCGACTCGGCGGTGAGCCTGGCGGAGCGTTTCGCCACCCGTCTCGGGGGCCGTCTGGGGCCGCCGTTCGTCGCCCGCTGGGCTCCGGGGCTGACCGCCCACCCCCTCGGCGGCTGCCCCATGGGGGTCGATGCGCGCAGCGGCGTCGTCGACTCGCACGGGGAGGTGTTCGGCCACCCGGGGCTGTTCGTCGCCGATGGCTCGATCATGCCCGGGCCGGTCGGCCCCAACCCCAGCTTCACCATCGCCGCCATGGCGGGGCGGATCGGCAAGGCGGCGCGGGAGCGCGCGTGATGGGGGCTCGCACCCGCCGCGGCCGTCGACCCGGCCCCCACCCGGGCGCAGAACCCGCGGGCGTCAGCTGGAGCGAGACGTTCACGGGCTGGCTCGCCTTCGGTGACACGGATTTCAACCAGGCGATGCTGCCCGAGCGCGGCGAACCGGCGAGCGCCGGGCTCACCGTGCTCATCGCCGACCTCGAGCGTTTCCTGGCCGCGCAGGCCGATGGCGGCATCCGCGATGCCCAGGCGCTCCCCGCGGCGGTGACCGAGGGCTATCTGCGCTGCGACGGCTTCGGCGGTGAGCTCACCGTCCACTCGGGCACGTTCCAGGCGTTCGTGCCCGCCTGGCAGTCCGAGCCGCGCGACGCGCTGCACCTGCGCATGCGCTACGACCTGCGGCTCCGGGGGCCGGGCGGCCGCGAGTACGTCATGGAGGCCTTCAAGCTGGTGGAGAACGACCCGGGCTATGACTCGTGGTCGGACACCACGACGCTGTTCGTGCGGATCCGCCACGGCGACGAGCACGTGGCGACCGGCGTGCTCCACATCAGCCCGCTGGCGTTCATGCGCCAGCTCACGACGTTCCGGGGGACGGGGCGGACCCGGTCGGCACGGCTGCGCGCGGTGGCCCGCTACCAGCGCTACTTCGCCACGTGCATGGCGCGGACGTATATGGGGCCGCCGGTGAGCGGCTCGCGGCCGAGCTTCCCCGAGGATCACCCGAGGCCGCTGTGGCAGCCCCCGCCCGAGCCGGAGTTCGCGCCGCTTCCCGGCGCGCGGCTGGCCCGCGCGATCGTGCCGTTCGCCGTCGACGACCTGGACTTCCCGCTGAACCTGCACCGGCTGCGCCGCCTGGACGCCCGGGGCGACCCGGTGTCCCCGACGCTCGGGCCGGTCCTCCTGGTCCCCGGCTCGGGCGTGCGCGCCGAGATGTACTACGGACAGCCGGTGGGCGTGTCGTGCGCCGAGTACCTCCTGGACCTCGGCTACGACGTCTGGGTGGAGACCTGGCGAGCCTCGATCGACCTGCCGCCCAACGACTACACCCTGGACCACGCCGCGAGGCACGATCACCCGGGCGCGGTGCGCAAGATCCTCGCCGTGTGCGACGCGGAGCGCGGCGCGCCGACAGCCCGGTCGCGCTCAAGGCGGTCGTCCACTGCCAGGGGTCGATCAGCTTCATGATGGCCGCCGTGGCGGGCTGGATCGATCCGCGGGTGACCCACATCGTCTCCAGCGCGGTCTCGCTGTTCATCGACGTCACCGAGAGCACCTGGCTCAAGCAGCGCCTGGCCATGCCCCTGGTGGCCAGGTCGTTTGACGGGCTCGACGCGCAGTGGGGCATCCGTCCCACCACGCCCACCGCGGGCCTGTTCGCCGCCGCCGCCAAGCGGATGGAGCGCCCGTGCGGCAACCCCACCTGCCAGGTGGCCAACTTCATGTACGGATCGGGCTGGGATGTCCTGTTCCGCCACCTCGACGACGACGGCAACCCGTGGGTGGCGGAGGCGGTGCACGAGTGGACCGGGCGCGAGGTCGGCTACACGCCGCTGAGCCTCATCGCCCAGGTGGCCGAGTCAAGCCGCCACGGCTACATCGTCCCGTCCCCCACTCCGCCGCCCGGAACGCCACCGGCGTACCTGGCCTCGCCGCCCCGGACGCGCGCGCAGATCACCTTCATCGCCGGCGATCACAACAACATGTTCCGCTGGCAGGGCCAGCACCGGGCGGCGCGGTTCCTCGAGGAGTCGGCCGGCCCGGGACAGTCGGACTTCGTCGTGCTCCCCGGCTTCGGCCACCTCGACACGTTCTGGGCCCGAGACGCGCTGGAGCGGTCGTTCCCGGTGATCAGGGCGGGGCTGGAGTGGGACCGCGGCGCCCCGCCGCCCAGCCAGGTGACCGGCCACCCGGTCGTCGGCGGGCCGCTGCCCCCGCGCCGCGGCCGGATCTTCAGCCGGCGAGGGCGGCCGTAACCGGACGCAGGACGTCGGCGCGCATCGGCGCCGTGAAGCATCGCTGGCCGGGCCGTTCCCCCGGCGAGCCCAGCCGCTCGAACGCCGCCGCGATCTCAGCGCGCCGCGCGTCGAACACGGGAGCGCGCTCGGGGTCCACGCTCACCGTCCGCGCGCGGAACGCATCCACGCCGTCCAGGCAGATGGTCACGTCATAGTCGATGGTCACCGCGCGCTCCAGCGCCACCCGACCCGCGTCCGCCAGGGCCGCCTGGGCGGCGCGCCGCACCTCCAACTCGTCCTCCACCAGGCTGGTGAGCGCGAAGAAGTCCCCCTCGGCCAGGGGCTCGGCGACGTACACCGCGCCATCGGGGCGCAGCACCCGGCGCGCCTCGCGCAGGCCGTCCTGGAGGTGCTCGGGCGCCACGTGGTGCAGTGAGCGCATGAAGACCACGACGTCCACGGTGCCGTCGTCGAGCGGGAGGGCCTCGGCCCGACCGACGAGGTAGCGCGCGCCGCTGCCGTTGTCGCGCTCACGCGCCGTCGCCAGCTGCTCCTCGGAGATCTCGACGCCGATCGGCCGCGCTCCCGCGGCCGCCAGGTCGCGCACCAGCGCCCCACCACCGCAGCCGATGTCGACGACGTCCTTGCCCGCCGGCGCCACGAGGCGCTCGAGCATCGAGGTGTCGGTCGGCGGCGGGGTTGGCACGGGCGGATCCTAGCCCGCGGGCTCCCCGCCGCGGACCTCAGCGTGGTCCGTGAGGCCGGGCGGGCAGCGAAGTCAGGCTCGCACGACGCGCTGATGCGTGCTGGGGGCACGTACGCCGAGCGGCTCGAGCTCCAGGCGCGCGCGTCTCGCTGAGCGCGGTGGGCGGCCCACAGTGCGTTGCCGGGCGTTGCGGCCGCCGACACAGCCGGGGCGGCGCGCCGCCGGCGGCTGCGGACCGATCCGATCACGGCCAGCGTGAGCGCGATCGGCACGGTGGCGGGCAGGAGCATCCCCGGCGCCAGCATGGAGTCATAGGCGACCGCCAACACGATCAGCAGCCCGGCGGCCCAGGTCTGGGCGCGTTGACCGGCCAGGGAGGCGCCCAGCAGCGCCGCCAGGAACAGATCGGGATAGCCGATCGTCGTGCCGCCGATGCGGGCACCGGTGAAGCGCGGCCCGTGGAAGTTGGTCTGGGCCGCGGCGAGGACAGCGGTCTCGTGATAGCCGGGCCCCGCCAGCAGCAGCGCGATGTCGACCACCGACATCGCGACGACGCCCAGCAGCAGCCACCGGCCCGGGATGAGGCGCTGGAGCGCCGCCCCCACCGTGAGACAGGCGAGCGCGGTGATCACGCCGGTCCCGACATGGCCGCCCTGGCCGGTGGCCCAGGCCGCCAGGCCGCCCGCGACCGCGGCGAGCGGCAGCACGAGCAGCCGCGCGCGGACGACGAGGAGCACGGCGACGACCGCGAGCAGCGGCGTGGTGATCGCTGCGGCCAGCACCGTCGGCGAGGCCAGCCCGGGCGCGATGAGCAGCCCGAACGTGCCGACGACGATCGACACCGGGAGCAGCGCTGCCCACGCGGGGGCGCGCAGGCGCGCCAGGCCCGGGAAGGGTCTGGCGCGAGGAAGCAATACGAGGACCCCTTCCAGGACTGAAGCGGGCACCCCGGAGAGCGCACTGTGCAAGCTCAAGCTGACCATCACGATCCGATCCGATCTTGTGTCTCAGTGGTGAAACGAGCACGCCGGACCGCCGCGCCAGAGGGGCGTGCGCCACCAGAAGGCACGAGTCGATCAGTCGATCGCCGCGGGAGGACCGCGCTCGAGTTCCGGCGAGCGACTCACGCAACTCACCGGTGCTATTGAAATTCCCAACCAGGATCGGACCAAAACCTCAAGGTTTCCTCAAGATCCCCGGCAAGGGATCATTCCGGCAAGGAGCTCCACCGCCGGGCGCGGATCGGACGAGCACGCCGCCCGGACCAGCGCGTCGGCGTCGCTCATTCCTCGCTGTCCTTGTGCCCGGGCCGCCGACGTGAGCGCGGAATCTGCGGGGTCGCTGCGGACCGGCGGCGCGCCGGGGGCGGACCGCTGGGCCGCGGGGCGCTAGGCCGCGGGGCGCTGGGCCGCGGGGCGCTCGAGGGTTCGGGGTTCGGGGTCGGCGCCGTGGAATCCGCGGGCCGGGGATCGGCACCGTCTGCGAGATCCGTGCCGTCTACGGCCTCGTCGCCGTCTGCGGGATCCGTGCCGACTACGGGATCGGCGCCGTCTGCGAGATCCGCACCGTCCGCCGGCACGCCCGCGAGCAGCCGCCCCAGGGCACGCTCGGGATCGATGAGCATCACGAGCTGATCGTCGATGGCGACGACCTCATCGCCCAGGCGGTCCTCCCCGCCCGCACCCGGAATGGGCTCGGGCCGGTTCGCGGCCACCTCCTGAACGCCATCGACGGCGTCGACGATGAGGCCGAGCACGCCGGTGGTGACCTCGATGACCAGTATGCGCGTCGCGTCGGAGACCTCCAGCACCTGGCCGAGACGGCTCGAGAGATCGACGACCGGCAGCACCCGTCCGCGCAGGCTGATCAGGCCCCGGATGAGGCCCCGGGCCGCCGCGGTCACCCCGGGCGGGGTATAGCGGATGATCTCGCGCACACTGCCGATGGGCAGCCCGTAGCGCTCGCCGTGCAGCGAGAACACGATGAGCTGACGCGTGGATTCCGATTGGGCGTCGCTGGCGCCGGCCACGGGGCCACCCTACCGCCGTCCGGCGACCAACTAGAGCTTCACCGTCGTGGTCAGCTTCTGGTAGGTCGGCGCGGCGACGGTCACCGTGACCTTCCCGGCTCCGGCGCCCGGAAGGGTGATCTTGGCCACGCCCCTGCTGTTGGTCTTCTTGACGTGCCCCCGGACCGTGACCGTCGCGCCGGACACGCTGTCGCCGGCGTCGGTGACCGTCACGGTCAGGGCGTGGGCGGTGACCACCTTCGTCTTCTTCTTGCCGGCGGTGATCGCCCTGACCGCCACCGCCGCCGACAGCTCGGGCAGCACCCGCGCGTGATAGACGCCGGTCGGCAGCAATGGGTTGGTGTCGGCCAGCTGGTCGGCGAGCAGGTCCAGGGGGCCGAGCCGCCCATCGCCCGCCAGGTGAAGCAGCGTGACGATCTTGTCCGAGAGGTGCTGGATCGGCTCGAACCTGGTGACGGCCTTGTTGGACCGCGTCACCGCGATGTTGCCGTTGTCACTGCCCCACATGACCCAGATCCGCCCGTCGATGCCGGTGGCCACGCCGAGCGCGGCGGGGGTCACCGATGCCGGCGACCCGACGGCCACGGTGCCCCCGCCGGAGCGCAGCAGCCGCACGTGCCTGTCGTCCGTCGTGTAGGCGCCGAAGACGCCGGGCCCCTTGTCGCGGCCGGCGAGCACCTCGCAGTCGTGCGACCGACCCGGCACCTTCTCCGGTGTGCCGGCGCTCGGCGCCACCGTCTGGATGTAGTCGCCGCCGTCGGTCTGCACCGAGTCCCAGCTCGCCACCACCTGGCCGGTGGCCGCGTCGACGGCCGACTCGGTGTCGCTCGCAAAGCCGTCGGTCGCGTTGGTGACCTGGTAGGTCGGGGTGTCTCTGCCCAAGGCCCTGCTGGACGACGACGGTGCCCGCCACGGTCAGGATCAATACGGGCGTGGTCCCGTTCATCTCGGCCCTGAACTGCGCGCTGTAGGCCAGGTCCTCCAGAGGTCCGCTGCGGATGTCGACGGGCGCGGCCCACGTCGCGCCGCCGTCAGACGACGCGATGCCCCAGGCGCTCGTATCGCTCGTCGCCGGCGCGCCGGCGCCGAAGAACGCCTCCAGCGAGCCGTTGGGCAGGGTGAGCAGGCCCGGAACGGACACCCCCCAGTCAGTGGAGAGAGCGGTGGCCGGAGTCTGGATCGCGCCGCTGGGACCGATCGCATCCGCCGTGAGTCCCTGCGCTCCATTGTCCGAGGTCGGCCGGACGATGTGCAGGGTCCCATTCGAGGTGCGCACGAACGCGTAGACCGCCCCACCGGTGCCTGGGATCGCCCCCAGGCGCGTGAACGTGACCGCGGCGATTGCAGCGGCGGGTGCACCCAGCGCCATCACCGTCGCCGCCAGCACGCCCAGCAGCCCCCGCTTCACGGCATCAGCCCCGGCACCCATATCCGGCCCCCTTTTGCTCACACACCCAGGAGGCGCGCAGTCCATATCTGAGAGTGTCAGATAGCTGTTGACGTTACGTGCCCGCTGCCCCAAGCGTGAGGGCCGCCGAGCGGCAAGCCGGCGGCGCGCGCGCACCCGCACGGAGCGGCCAGACATGAAAGACTCGCGCCTTCAGGTCCATCGTCCGAGGGAGGTAGGTCATGGCGGAAAGCGTCTACCGCGTCACCGAGGTGGTGGGGGTCAGCAGCGAGTCCTGGGAGGCCGCGGCTCGTATCGCTGTCGAGACCGCCGCCAAGAGCGTGCGCGAGCTGCGCGTCGCGGAGGTTGTGCGGCAGGATCTCACGATCCAGGACGGAGCCGTCCTCAACTACCGGGTCCGTCTGGGAATCTCGTTCAAGTACAACCCCGAATAGGGAGTCGCGGGTCGCTCGCTTCGGGCGTGCGTGCCCGGAGCGAGCCCGGCCGCGTCATCCCGCGGGCAGCGGTCCCACCTGCCACAGGTCGTCGAGGTCGTGCGCGGCCTGCAGCCAGCGCCGCGCGCAGATGAGCGTTGGCGGCGAGAAAGCCGGCGTTGAGGGCGCCGCCAGAGGCCGAGCGTCGATCCTACCCCCGGCACCCCCGAAAACATAGGGAGCGGGTTGCCCGACACAGGGAGTCCTCCCGATCCGCAAGGCGGCCACCCGCAACGGCCAGCTCGATGAACGTCATCGCGCCGGCGCACCGTCACCGCGGTATATGGCGGGCTCGCCAGCACCACCGAGGTCGCGATCTGCCGGTCGGAAATCCTCCAGTACCGGCGCAACAGCGCCGCGGTGTCCCGCTCAGGGACGAGCGTGAAACCGTGGTGAGCGTACAAGCGGATCGCCACTCGACGGCCGCCCGAGTCCGACGAGCATCCGCCCGCGGCTCAGCGGACGAAGGTGCTCGACAGCGCGCCGCCGACCCCGGCGCCCTGGCTGGCCGGGAGGACATAGGCGTGGCGGATGAGGTCGACATCGTCGACGGGCTGGATCCCCATCACGCCGACGAGTGCCCCGTCGCTCGCATACCCCCAGAAGATGACTCCGGCCGCGATCTCGGCGTCCAGCTCGTCGGCGGCCATGTAGGGCTCCTCCCAGCGGTCGGCGGGGATGACGCCTCGATACGCCTCCGCGGCGGCGATGACGATCCGGAGGATCTGTCGCGCTCGTCCGTCGGCAGCGCCGAATGGGTCGGACGCCCGCGGTCATCCCCCGGTGATCCGGAGCTCATCGTCCCCGACGGTCACGACATCGCCCGGGTGAGCTGGCGGCCACGGCGATCCTCGCGCTCGCCGTTGACCAGCACGGCCTGTCGGCCAGGAACGCCTTGACCTCCGCGCCGCTGTCGATCGTCCCCGCCACCTTGAGCTGGCCCAGACGGATCATCTCGCCTCGAATGGCGACCTCACTCACCATGCGTCGCGCAAACGCTACCGGCTGTGGCGGCTTCGGGTTACGCTGTCGACATGTCGATCGACACCCCTGAGGAGCTCGAAGGACTGCGCGCGAGCGGCCGCGTCGTGGCCGAGGCGTGGCGGCGATGCGACGCGCCGTCCGGCCGGCGTCACCACCTCAGAGCTCGACCTCATCGCCGCCCGGATCTTCCGCCGCGCCGGCGCGCGCTCGGCGCCCCAGATCACCTACGGCTTCCCCGGCGCGACTGCATCAGCGTCAACGACGAGGCGGTCCACGGCATCCCCGGACCCCGGCGGCTGCGTGAGGGGGACCTGGTCAAGCTCGATGTCGCCGCGGAGCTCGACGGCTTCTACGCCGATGCCTGCGTCTCGGTCGGCGTCGGGGCGCGCCCGGCCGGCGACCAACCGCCTGGCCGTCGCCGCGCGCCATGCGCTCGCCCAGGCGCTCTCGGCCGCCCGGGCCGGAGCCCCGCAGAGCGTGATCGGCGCCACCATCGAGCGCGAGGCCGGAGCGCGCGGCTACGCCGTGTGCGCCGAGCTCATCGGACACGGAATGGCCCGGCGCCTGCACGGCCCCGATGTCCCGAGCGCTATGACCCGGGGCTGACCCAGCGGCTCACCGATGGCCTGGTGCTCACCATCGAGCCGATCGTGAGCAGCGGGTCAGGCGAGGTGCGCCCGGCGCAGGACGGCTGGACCGTACGCACGGCCGACGGCGCCCTGTCAGCCCACGAGGAGCACACGATCGTCATCACCGCCGGCGCGCCGCTCGTCCTCACCGCCTGAGCGTCGAGCCGCATGCGCGGGTTTCATCCCGGTTTGCCGCCGAAAGTCTGCGTCCAGGTCGACGTCACGGCGCTCCGGCGGCAAACGACGCCTCGAGCTCCGCGATCGCCTGCGGGTATCGACGAATTTGACCGCGGCCATGCCTACCACCCGGGCCCCGTCGATGTTCGCCTGGATGTCGTCGAGCAACACGGCGTCCTGGGGGACGGTGCCGAGCCGCTCACACAGGATGCGGTAGATCCGCGGATCGGGTTTGAGACACCCCACCTCGTGCGAGTACACCAGGATGTCGCACATGTCCTCAAAGCCGTAGAGCGCCTGCTCGCGCTCGCGGGCGCCGACGAAGCTGTTGCTGAGGATGCCGGTCCTCATGCGCGGCCGCAGACTCGCGAAGTAATCCGCCAACTCGCGGTTGAGGGTCCCGACGTACTCCGCCCACGCGTCGTCCATGAGCGCAGTGAGCTCCGCTTCACTGAGACCGAACTCCTCCTTCGTCCGCCGCTCGATCTCCTCGAGGGAGGCCCTGCCGGTCGCCCCGGGCTCAAAGATCGCGCCCGCCCGCTGCACGAACGCGACTGGCGTCAGCCCGAGTCGCGCGGCCCAGCGATCCTGCCACCCCGTTCGAGGCGTGAGCTCCAGAACGCCACCTATGTCGAAGACCACCGCCCGGATCGGCACCGGGCGGATTATCGAGGCGTCGCGAGCTACGTGTCGGCGAGCACCGCTTCGAGGATCGAGAGCGGGGTCGCATTGTCCACCACGCGCTCCAGCCGGAATCCGGCGCCGCTCAGGAGCTCGTCGAACTCCTGCAGCGTTCGCTCGCGCCCGGTGAGCATCCCGAGCATCGTGAGATCGATCATCTTGCTCATGTGCATCTCGTCGCCCGGCGGGACGACGAACTCGATCGCCACCAGGTGAGCGCCGGGCCGGGCGGCCCGCGCGATGCCCTGCAACAGCGTCGTGCACGCGCTGTCATCCCAGTCGTACAGGATCATCGAGACGACGTACACGTCGGCGGCCGGAACGCTCTGAAAGAAGTCGCCGGCGACGGCCTCGATCCGCCCCTCCAGGCCCAGCTCGGCGATCCGCGGCCACGCCGCGCTCACCACGTGCGGCAGGTCGAAGACAATGCCGCGCCGCGCCGGGCCGGGAACCCGGCCAGCAGCACGCCGAGGACGGTCGCCCTTCCACGCCGCCGATGTCGCCCACGGTCATGCGGCCGGCGGCGTGTAGCCCGGCGAGGGAGTGGGCCTTGATCCCCGTGGGTCGAGATTCGCCATCACGCCGTCGAACCGCTGCGCCTGCTCGGGCTGGGTTACGACAGGCAGTCAGAAGAAACGGACGCCCGTAGT
Organism: uncultured Actinomycetota bacterium; assembly: GCA_963771675.1. GTDB lineage: Bacteria > Actinomycetota > Thermoleophilia > Solirubrobacterales > Solirubrobacteraceae > Palsa-465. The sequence continues at coordinate 206,102 of CAVYUJ010000001.1, forward strand.
CCAGATCGGCTGCCGGCTCGCCGGTGCACACGCCCTGAAGCAGATCCCCGAACACCGAGTAGTGGGTCTCCATCCAGGTCAGGGCCAGATCGCGGACCGATCCCGGGTGCCGCTCGCCAGCGTCTCGCCCAGCGCGGTGAGCGCGTAGACGCCGGCTCGGTCTCGCGAAACACCCCCAGCCCCGCCAGGGTGCGGATGAGGCGGCCGAGCATCTCCGGGTGCGCCTTCGTCCGCGCCGCGAGGTCCCCGACGGACGCCGGACCATCGAGCAGCGCCATGGCGACGTCGAGCTTGGCCGCGACGTACAGCGCCTGCGCGATCTGGAACCCTGCCAGAAGCTGCACCATCTGGACCGGCGGCGGTGGCTCGGGTGCGCGGCGGTGTCGTGCGGCCGTGGTTCGGTGACGTCGACGGACATGATGAGTGCTCTCTCTCCTCAGGTGTTCGGGTAATGCTCTCCGAGCCGGCGCGCGCCCCGCATCGGCCAAACGGCCCAATTTCTCCACGAGGCCGACAATCGGGCCGTTTGGCCGATGCACCCCGGATGGCAGCGCTGGGAGGGTGCGCCTCATGAACCCGCACACACCTCACTCCACGCTTCACCGCGCCGGGCGACGCGCCTCGGCGCTGGCCGCGCTGGCGGCACTGACCATCACCGGCATCGCCGCGGCGGCCACCATCGGCCTGGGGCAGCCCACGTCGTTCACGGCGACCTTCAGCACCCACCGCGTCGCCGGCGCCTCGGGACTGGTGCTGCGTACGACGGGCAAGCCCCCGGCTGCCGGCATCACCGTGCCGCCCGCGGTGCGCCAGACCGTCGTCTTTCCCGCGGGCACGCGCCTGCGGCTGGGCGCGCTGCCGCAATGTCACGCCGGCGACGCCGCGATCGCCGCCCAGGGCGCCGAGGGCGCCTGCCCCGCATCGAGCCGCGTGGGCACCGGCGGGGCCGACGGCATCCTCAACGGCAAGCCCGTCCATTTCGACATCGGCATCTACGCGTGCGCGGCGCGCTGGTCTTCGCCGCCGAGCAGAACGCAAGCCGCTCAAGCAGTCCTTCCGCGGGGTCGCCCACGGCGCCCGTCTGGAGCTCAACGTGCCCACCCTCAACGGCATGATCGCGCCGACGGGGTTCAGTGCCCGCATCCCCGCCGGCCACGGCGCCACTCCGTGGCTGCGCACGCCCGCCCACTGCCCGAGTTCCTCGCATTGGACGATCACCGGACATTTCCAGGGCTTCAGCGCCGCGGCGCCGCCGGCGCACGCCGTCACCGCCGCACAGACGCTCACCCACAACGCGCCGTGCCACGCCTGACCTGAGGGCGAGCCCGGGTCAGCGCCGGAACGCCCCTTCAGACATCGACCGCTACAGCGCCGCGGCGGCGGGCACCAGGCCGTTCTCGATGGCGAACACCGCCGCTCCGGCGCGGGTACGCAGGCCGATCTTGTCGTAGACGCTGGCCAGATGGTGCTGGACGGTGCGCGGAGAGAGCACGAGCGTTTCGGCGATCTCGCGGTTGCTCAGGCCGCGCGCCAGGACGCGCAGCACCTCGACCTCGCGGTCGGTGAGGTCGTTCGGCCAGGGGGTGCGCCGTCGGGGAAGGCCGGCGGCCTCGATCACCGCGCCGGCAGCCTCAGCATCGAGGCGGCCCGCGCGCACCTCCTGGTGCAGCGCCGTCGCCGCCTCCGAGCCTGAGCGCGCCGGCCGGTAGGACCGATCCTCGGTGATCGCGGCGAACACGTCGGCGGCCGCCAGCAGCCGGTCCCCGGGCGACAGCTCGCTGCCCTTGGCGCCGCGGTGATAGCCGCTGCCGTCGAGCCGCTCGTGGTGCGCGGCGGCCAGCGGCGCGAGGTGGGTGAAGGCCGGGCAGCGGCGCAGGATCCGTTCGGTCCAGTAGGAGTGCAGGCGGACGCGCTCCCACTCGACTGCGCCGAGGGGACCGGGCCGATCCCAGACGGCGCTCGAGACTCCGACCCGGCCGAGGTCGATCAGCAGCGCGCTCGCGCGCAGCCGGCCACGCGCCGCATCGTCGTAGCCGCCCAGCTCGCCGGCCCGGTCCACGAGTTCGGCGACGTGCGTCGAATGACCGAGCAGGTACCGGCCCTTGAGATCGGCGAAGCTGGCGAACGCCGGAGCAGACCCGCTCGAACTCCTGCGGCCGCGAACGTGAGCCCGGGCGGCGGCTCGAGCCCAGCGCCGCGACGAGCATGTCCGGCGCGTCGAGCGCCGTCAGCATGGGCTCGCGGTGCCCGTCGAAGCTGGCGCAGACGTCCGGGTCGAGCTGGCCGCCGGCCGCGGCGGCCGACGAGCTCGGACGGCGGCGGCGATGCCGCCCTCGTAGTGGGCGATCACGGCCTGCTCGGCGACGTGAACGAGGCGCGCCGCGATCGTCATCTCCTCGCCCGCCGCCCTTCGGGAAAGCCGTTGACCGTCGTAGCGCTCGTAGACCTCGTCCAGCGCGACGATCGCGCCGTCGAGGGAGTCCCAGCCGCGCCCGAGCGTCGCACTCACCTCGCAGCTCCCGCGGGCGAACGTGGCACCCTGGCCCGGGCACCGGCTCCGGAAGCGATCGAGAGCTCGCGGGCCCGGCTCGGCACCGGCCCAGGCGGCGAAGCGGCGCGTCTGCGCCGACCGCGCCTCCGGGTCGCTGAAATTGATCGTCTTCAGCTCCCGCTGGAGGGCGACGTCGTCGTCGAACACCTCGGCGAACGTCGAAGCGTGCGCCGTGCAGCCGAGCGAGCGCAGCAGCGCCGAGTAGTAGACGGCGCGACGGTCGTCAAGGGTGAGGTCGAGCTGTCGGCCAGGCGCGGCCGACGACGGATGTCCGCAGGCCCTTCTCGAATGGCACACCGGCGCCCAGGTCTGTCGTGAGCGACAGCGCCCCGAGCATCTCAGCGAGGCGAGTGACTCCCTCCATGCCTCGCCCATCCTATTCGGCGGTCCGCGTCGGCGAACCGCGGCGCCGGCGTCCAGCCGGGCGAGCAGCGGGCCACTAATCGGCGACTCCCAGGCCCCAGCCCCCGTCGATGACGATCTCCTGCCCGGTGATGTACTCAGAGGCCGGCGACGAGAGAAACAGGGCGAGTCCCTTGATGTCGTCGGGCTGGCCGATCCGGTGCATCGGGATGTCCTTGGCCAGCGCGGCCTGCAGGTCGGGGTCGTGGGCGTGGCCGCCGCCGATGTTGGTCTCAAAGAATCCGGGCGCGATCGCGTTGACGGTGATCCCGTCGGCGGCGAGCTCCAGCGCGATCGTGTGCATGAGATGCGCGCGCCCGGCCTTGGCGGTCATGTAGGCGGCGCCGATCGCGGGCTCCACTCTCGTCGCCGCCAGCGACGTCGTGACGATGATCCGTCCGAACCCCCGCGGACGCATGTGGCGGGCGGCGGCCCGCGCCGTGGCGAAGATCCCATTGAGGTTGATGTCGATCACGCGGTTCCAGCGCTCGTCGCCGTAGCGCTCCAGCGCTCCCTCGTCCATGCGCGGCCGCTCGCCGCCCGCCCAGGCGCCCACGAACCCGACGCCGGGGTCGATGCCGGCGTTGGCGAACGCAACGTCAAGCCGGCCGTACGCCTCGGCGGCCTCGTCGATCACCTGATCCAGCCGGCATGGTCGGTGACGTCGGCCGTCGCGCCCCGCACGTCGAGGCCCTCGGCCTGCAGCCGCGACACCTGCGCGGCGACCGCGTCGGCATCGATGTCGATCAGCGTGACGCGCGCGCCGTGCGCCGCGAGCGCCTCGCCGTAGGCGAGCCCCAGCCCGCTGGCTCCGCCGGTGACGATCACGCCGAACCCGGCCACGTCAAAAAGTCGGAAGGACTCACGCTCGCTACTCCTCTGGGTCGTTGGCCGCGCGAGCCTACCTCCGCCTGGCGGCGACGAGATCGAGACCCAGGGTCAATCCAGCGGCGGATGGCGCCCGGTGAGCCCGCTGGCCGCCTCCCACGCCGCGGCGTGCGCGAGCAGCCGCCGGTCACCGCGGTGGCGACCCACCAGCTGGAGCCCGACGGGCAGCCCGCCCGCGGTGAAGCCCGCGGGAACCGCCGCGACCGGATGCGCGGACACCGTGATCCGCGAGCACACCCGCATCCACCCCAGGTAGTGGGGCATGCTCACGCCCGCCACCTTCTCCGGGTACTCCTGCTCGACGGGAAACGGTGCGACCTGCGCCGATGGCGCGACGAGCACATCGAAGCGCAGCAGCAGATCGGCGACCTCGGTGAACACCTCGGAGCGCGCCACCATCGCCCGGCCGATCGCGGCACCGTCCAGCTCCAGGCCCCGCTCCACGTTCCAGATGAGCGTCTCCTTGGCGACCTTGCGCAGCGCCGGCAGCCCGGGGCCGAAGCCGCGCGCGAAGGCGAGCGCCCGCAGCGTCTCGAACGCCTCGTCCGCACGGGTGAGGTCAAGCGCGACGTCCTGCACCCGGCAGCCGAACGCGGTGAACCGGGCGCGGGCATCGTCGAGCACGGCCAGGACCTCGGGGTCGATCGGGAGCCCGCCGAGGTCCGGGCACCACGCGATCCGCAGCCCGGACAGCTCGCCCTCCATCGTCCCGGCGAACTCGGCAGGGTCGCCATATGACAGCGGGCTGTGCGGGTCCGGGCCGCTGATGGCGGTGAGCATCAGCGCCAGGTCACCGACGGTGCGTGCCATCGGGCCGACCACCGAGGCCGTGTCCCACACGTCGCCGGCGCCGCTGTCGGGCACCAGTCCCGGCGTCGGTCGCAGCCCCACGACGTTGTTGAACGAGGCCGGGTTGCGGATGCTGCCGCCGTGGTCAGAGCCGTCGGCAATCGGGAGCAGACCCGCGGCGAGAGCCGCGCCCGCCCCGCCGCTGCTGCCGCCCGCCGAGCGGTCCAGCGCCCAGGGATTGCGGGTGGCGCCGAACACGTCGTTGAACGTGTGCGAGCCGACCCCGAACTCCGGGGTGTTGGTCTTTCCGACCACGATCGCACCGGCGGCGCGCAGGCGCGCCACCACCAGGCTGTCGGCCGTGGGGACGTGGTCGGCAAAGGCGACCGATCCATAGGTGGTGCGGATGCCGGCCGTGTCCATCAGGTCCTTGATCGCGATGGGCAGGCCGTGCAGCGGACCCAGCGGCTCGCCGGCGCCGGCGCGACGATCCGCGGCATCGGCCTGGACCAACGCGGCCTCCGGTGCCAAGCTGACGATCGCGTTGATGCGCGGGTTGATGTCCGCGATCCGGTCCAGGTGCCACGCGACCACCTCGCGCGCCGACAGCTCCCGGCGGCGGATGGCGCCGGCCAGCTCCCGCGCCGTCCACCAGTGCAGCGGCGCCGCCGGATTGTCCATCGCTCCTCCCTCGCCAGTCGGGGGCCCGGCCGGCGACGCTACCAGAGCCCGGCGGCGCGTCGGCTCGTCGCGGTTGACATGCAGCCAGCCGGCTGCCTATACTCATGCAGCCAAATGGCTGCCTATTTCGACCGACCCGCGCTGGACGACGTCTTCCGGGCCCTTGCCGACCCGGGCCGGCGGCGGCTGCTGGACAGCCTGAACGCCCGCAACGGCCAGACCCTGCGCGAGCTGTGCGCGGACATGGACATGGCGCGCCAGTCCGTCTCCAAGCACCTGGCCGTGCTTCAGGAGGCCAACCTGGTGACCACGGTGTGGCGGGGCCGCGAGAAGTTGCACTACCTCAACGCCGCTCCCATCACCGACATCTCCGAGCGGTGGATCACCCGCTACGAGCAACCGCGGGTCGACGCGCTGACCGATCTCAAACACGCACTGGAGAACCCATCGATGGAGAGACCCTCGTTCGTCTACACGACCTACATCCAGACCACCCCCGAGCGCCTGTGGGAGGCGCTGACCAGCTCGGCCTTCACCCAGCGCTACTGGAGCGCCGCGTTCGAGACCGACTGGGCGCCGGGCTCGGAGATGGTCTGGAACCTGTTCGGCGTGCGCATCGCCAACCCCGAGCAGGTGGTGCTCGAGGCCGATCCACCCCGGCGCCTCTCCTACACATGGCACACCTTCACCCCTGAGCTGGCCCGGGCGGCCGAGGTGAGCGAGGACGTGTTCGCGGCGGCGGCGGGCGAGCCGCGGTCCAAGGTGACGTTCGAGCTCGAGCCGGCGGGCAGCGCGGTGAAGCTGACCGTCGTGCACGACGGCTTCCCGGTCGACAGCACCGCGGCAACGCTGGTGAGCAACGGCTGGCCGAGGGTGCTCTCGAGGCTCAAGACGCTCCTGGAGACCGGCGACACATTCCGGATCGACAGTCAACGACCCCAATCACACAAAGGAGACCGACCGTGAGTACCCCGACGATCGTGACGCGTGAGGAGTGGCTGGCCGCCCGCGACCAGCTGCTCGTGCGCGAGAAGGAGCACACCCACCTCGCCGACGAGCTGGCCCGCGCCCGGCGCGAGCTGCCGTGGCTGGCGGTGGACAGGGAGTACACCCTGCAGACGGCGGACGGGCCCAAGACGCTGAACGAGCTGTTCGACGGGCGCTCCCAACTGGTCGTCTACCACTTCATGTTCGGCCCCGAGTACGACCATGGGTGTCCGGTGTGCTCGTCGATCGCCGACAGCTTCAACGGGGTGCTGGAGCAGCTGAAGGCCCGCGACACCACGATGATCGCCGTCTCGCAGGCGCCGGTGGAGAAGCTGGAGGCCGAACGGGAGCGGCTCGGCTGGAGCTTCACCTGGGCCTCGAGCTACGAAAGCGACTTCAACGCCGACCTCGAGCACTCGCTCACGCGTGAGCAGGCGAGCGCCTGGGTGCCGGACGCGCCGCCGATCGTGGCGCAGAATGCCGCCGACTGCGGGACCGATCCGGCGGGATACATGAGACAGCGCCCGGGCCTGAGCGTGTTCGCGCTGCACGACGGCGAGGTCTATCTCACCTACGCCAGCACCGCCCGCGGGCTGGAGGTGGTCATGACCTACTACGGAATCCTCGACCGGACGCCGCGGGGCCGCGCTGAGGGCGAGCCGGCCTATCCGACGTGGATGCGCCGCCATGACGAGTTCGCGGCGGCGTGAGGCGGTGACCCGATGACCGCCCACGCCATCGCCCGGCGCGAGGACTCGCGGCTGGCCCCCACGGCGACGGTCGGCGCCGCGCTCGCCGTGGTGGCCGTGGCATGGATCGTGCTCGTCCACCGCATGGCCGGGATGGACACCGCCCCGGGTGGTGACCCCGGCGATCTGGGGTGGTTCGCCGTCACGTGGCTGGTGATGACGGCGGCCATGATGCTCCCCGGCACCGCGCCGGCGGTGGCGCGCGCGGCCCGGGGCCGGGGATCGACGGCACCGGGGACCGCCGTCGGCTTCGTCGCCGGCTACGGGGCGGTATGGCTCCTGGCCGGGCTGGCCGGCTATGGCTGCGTGCAGGCGGTGCGCGCCCTGAACGTCAGCGCGCTCGGCTGGTCGGCTGCCGGTCGCTACGTGGCCGCGGCCGCGGTGATCGGGGCCGGGCTGTACCAGCTGACCCCCATCAAGCGGCGGTGGCTGGCGCGCTGCACCACGCCGGACCGCCATCTCCCCCGCCCCGGCGTCTTCGGGACGCTGCGCGCCGGCGCCGGCCACGGGGTCTGCTGCGTCGCCTGCTGCTGGGCGCTCATGGTCGCGCTCTACGCGCTCGGGATCATGAGCATCACCTGGATGGTGGTGCTCACCGTCCTGATCGCCGGCGAGCGGCTGCTGGCGCGCCACTGGGCCGCCGTCCCCGCGGTCGCCGCGGTGCTGGTGGTGCTCGGCGTGGGGGTGGCGGCCGGGTTCGCGCCGGCGTTGACGACGCCGTCGGCGGCCCACCCGGGCATGGATATGGGTATGCGATCGCCGATGAGTTTTGTGGCGCGGGGCGGTCATACCTGATAGCAGTACGTTTCACAGGCGCCGTTCCGCGCCCAACCCCCGATTTCCGGCGTTCACGCCGCCGGCCACAGGCGGGGGCAAAGGGGGCTCGTGCCCTCGGGACGCCGGTCAGTGACCTGCCCTTTCCGGCGGGGCGTCGTGAGCGTGAGTCGCGGGGCCGCGCCTGTCGAAAGGAGCACACCCCATGACCGAGCACAAGTCGTTCAAGCGCTTGGTCCGCGCCCGGATGCAGAAGACCGGCGAGAGCTACACCGCGGCGCGCGCGATGCTGCTGCGCGCCGAGGAGCCCGCGGAGGCACCGACGCTGAGGCTGGCCACGTCCGACGAGAAGATTCGCGAGCGGACCGGCCGAGGCTGGGAGGAGTGGTTCGCCATCCTCGACCAATGGGGCGCCATCGATCGCCCTCACCGGGAGATCGCGCTCTGGCTGGCCGAGCAGCAGGACCTGCACCCACTGGCCTGGAATGTGCAGGCGATCGTCTCCGGCTACGAGCTGACACGCGGCGTCCGCGTCGTCGGCGAGAAGTATGACGGCTTCGCCGTCACCGCCTCGAAGACCGTGACGGTCGGCGTCGGCGAGCTCTATGACGCATTCGTCCAGGAGCCGCTGCGCCGCCGCTGGCTCTCCGACGACAGGCTGTCGGTCCGGACGGCCACCCGCCCCAGGTCCGCTCGCTTTGACTGGCAGGACGGGCCGACGCGCGTCAACGTCACCTTCCTGGCCAAGGGCGACGGGAAGAGCACGATCGCGCTCGAACACCGGCGGCTGGGCGATGGCGATCAGGCGGACCGGATGAAGCGCTACTGGCGCAATCAACTCTCGTCGCTCAAGGAGGCCCTCGAGCAATGACCGATCAGACCCCCACCCCCTTCCCCATCACCGACGTCCTGACCGTCGCCGTCCCCGTGTCCGATCAGGACCGGGCCCTCGCGTTCTACGCGGACACGCTCGGCTTCCAGACGCGCAGGGACATGTCACTCCCGCAGTTCGGGCGCTGGATCGAGGTGGCGCCCCCGGGTGCGGCCGTCACCATCGCCCTGGTGCCCGCGCGCGCGGACGCACCCTCCGGCGTTCAGACGGGCATCCGGCTCAAAACCCCGGACGCCGCCGCGGTCCACCAGGCACTCCAGGCCGGCGGCGCCCACGTCAGCGAGCTGCTGACCTGGCCCGGCGTGCCGCCGATGTTCACCGTCGACGACCAGGACGGAAACGGCCTCACGATCGTCGAGGCCGCCTGACCGGCAGCGGAGCTCGAAGCGGGCAGATCGGAGATCGCGGTCACGGAGATCGCGGTCACATCCGCACGCTGGGGCGGGTCGTACGGTTGACCCGCCCCAACGTGTGACAGGAGTGGTGCCGTGGCACGCATTCAGGGAGTACCGCAGAACCAGGCCGGCCCCGTCGTCAAGCTCGTCTACCGGTTCATGCGCAGGGGCATGAAGAAGATGACCGGCCGTGACGCCATGCGCGAAACCGGGATCGAGCCGCTCGAGCAGCTCGTGGAGATCACCGCGCTGCTGGTGGTGGTCAACCTCGACCGCTTCAACGCGGCGTTCGGGATCGGCGCGGCAGGCTTCTCTGACGGCATGGTGTGTGTCCCCTGGACCGTCCCGCCGACACCACCGCGCCGGCGGCGATCGCGGGCGCGGCCTGACGGCGCCCTGGACTAGGCGCCGGGCCCGGCCCAGGCCCGCGCGATGTCGGCGCCGAGCCGGCAGTTGCCGCGGACGATGTCCAGGTTGACGGCGACACTCGCCCGATCGGTGTGAAGGTGGATGTACTCGAGCAGGAACGGGGTGATGTCCTTGCCCCGCACCGATCCGGTCTCGGCCGCCTGCAGCGCCTCGGCGAGCAGGCGGTCGTGCAGCGCCGGGTCGAGCTGCGCGGACTCCGGCAACGGGTTGGCGACGAGGATCCCGCCCGGAAGCTGGAGTGCATCGGCCGCGCGCATCACGTCGGCGATCTCCCCGGCGGTGGCCACCGGATGATCGACGGTGTAGCCGCTGTCGCTGAGCCAGAACGCGGGGAATCGATCGGTGCCGAACACGAGCACGGGCACGCTGAGCGTCTCCAGGCGCTCGAGCGTGGCCGCGATGTCGAGGATCGACTTGACCCCGGCCGAGACCACCGTGATCCGGCAGCGACCGAGGACGCCGAGGTCGGCGGATTCGTCAAAGGTGGTCCCGGCGCCGCGGTGCACGCCGCCGATACCGCCGGTGGCGAACACGCGGATCCCCGCCTGCGAGGCGAGCAGCGCGGTCGCCGCGACGGTCGTGCCGCCCGTCGTGCGCTGCGCCATGGCCACCGGGAGATCTCTGACGCTCAGCTTCACCGCCGCGTCGCTGCCCGCCAGCCGCTCGAGCTCCTCGGGCTCCAGGCCGACGTGCGGCACTCCGTCGAGCATCGCGATCGTCGCCGGCACCGCCCCGCGGTCGCCGACCGCCCCCTCGAACTCGCGTGCCGCCTCGACGTTCTCGGGCCGGGGCAGGCCGTGGGTGATGATCGTCGACTCCAGGGCGACGAGGGGCTCCCCATCGCGCAGCGCGCGGGCGACGGTCTCTGAGAGAACCACTCCTGGCGGCGCCGCGGTCACGGGCGCACCGTAGCGAACGTGTCCGTGCGCCAGGCGTGCGCGCCGCGCCGGCCGTGATGATGTCTGGATGGAGCCGCCCGGCGCGACGACGCAGCCGACCGAAGCGCCGGTGATCTGCACCATCGGGGACCTGATCCTGGACGTCGTCGTTCTCCCCGACCGCCCCCTGGCCCCCGACGGTGACACCCCGGCCCAGATCCGCCTCGTCGCCGGCGGCCAGGCCGCGAACGTCGCGGCGTGGGCGAGCGCGCTGGGGGCCAGGAGCCGCCTGATCTGCAAGCGAGGCACCGACGGCGCGAGCGAGCTGGCCGCCGCCGAGCTCGCGCGCTACGGGGTTGAGGTCTGCGGCCCGGCCGTCGACGGTCGTGGCGGCGTCGTGGTGTCCGTGCGCAACGCGCACGGCGAGCGGACGATGGCCTCCGACCGGGGCGTGGCCTCGCAGCTTGACCGCAGCGAGCTCGACCGCTCCTGGCTGGCGGGGTGCGACGTGCTCCACGTCTCGGGCTACTGCCTGCTGCGTGAGCCCATGGCGCAGGCGGCCATCGAGGCCGCGCGACTGGCCCCGCGCGTGACCGTCGACCTCGCCTCCGCGCACGACATCGAGCTCGTGGGCGCTGCCGCCTTCACGGCGCGACTGCGGGCCCTGGCGCCTGAACTCGCCTTCGCCACCGAAGCCGAGCGAGACGCCGTGCCAGGGTTCGACACGGCCTGGGTGATCAAGCTCGGCGCGCGGGGCGCGCGGTTCCCCGACGGCGAGTACCCGGCCGCGGCCGTCTCGGTCGTGGACACGACGGGCGCCGGCGATGCCCTGGCCGCCGGGTATCTGGTGGGCGGGCCGCGGCGCGCGATCGAGGCCGCCGCGCGGTGCGTCGGGCTGATCGGCGCCATGCCGCCCGACCCGTGAGGCCCGTGAATATGTGATGAGGCGCATGTGGACGCGTTGTGAGCGATGGTGGACATCGGCCACGCCCCAACCTAGAGTCCGTCCGCGTGTGACCCCGGGCCCGCGGCCCGAGAACGCACTGAGCAGGGTGGCGCACGGGCGTTACCCGTGAGAACGGGCTGGTGATACGAATGCGGGACGTCAATCGGCGCAGGTTCCTTCAGCTCGCGGGCGGCAGCGTCGCAACCACGCTGCTCTCCGACAGCATCGCCCGGGCGCTCGCCATCCCGGCGAACCGGGCCACGCGGTCGATCCGCGACGTCGAGCACATCGTGGTGCTCATGCAGGAGAACCGGTCCTTTGACCACTACTTCGGGGCTCTGCGCGGCGTGCGCGGCTTCGGGGACCCGCACCCGGTGACGCTGCCCAGCGGCCAGCCGGTGTGGTTCCAGGCCGACGGAAGCACCGTCGTGCCCCCGTTCCGGCCCGACGTCGGCAACCTGGCTCTCACCTTCATCGAGGACCTCGACCACACCTGGGCGGGCACGCACGAGATGTTCAACGGCGGTAACTGGGACCAGTGGCTGCCGAGCAAGACGACCACCTGCATGGCCCACATGCAGCGCTCGGACCTGCCGTTCCACTACGCGCTGGCCGACGCCTTCACGGTGTGCGATGCCAACTTCTGCTCGATGCTGGGCCCGACCGACCCCAACCGCTATTACATGTGGACCGGATGGGACGGCAACGACGGCAAGGGTGGCGGTCCCGTGATCGCCAACGACGAGATCGGCTATGACTGGCAGACCTATCCCGAGCGCCTCCAGGCGGCTGGGATCAGCTGGAAGATCTACCAGGACGTCGGGGACGGCCTCGACGCCGCCGACTTCTGGGGATACACCGACGACCCGTTCATCGGCAATTTCGGCGACAACTCCCTGCTGTACTTCCACCAGTACCAGAACGCCCCGGCGGGCAGCCCCCTGGCTCAGCGGGCGCGCACCGGGACCGACATCAAGAGCCCCGGAGGCGTGGACGACATCTCAGACGCCGAAGGGCTCTTCTCGATCCTTCAGGACGACGTCAAGAGCGGCAACCTGCCCCAGGTGTCGTGGATCGTCGCACCCCAGGCCTACACCGAGCACCCGGCGTTCCCGCCCGGGTACGGCGCGTGGTACACCGCCCAGTGCCTCAACGCGCTGACGAGCAACCCGGACTCGTGGTCCAAGACGGCGCTGATCATCACCTTCGATGAGAACGACGGGTTCTTCGACCACGTGGTCGGGCCCTACCCGAACGTCGGCGGCCTGTCGGGCGAGTCCACCGTGCCGCTCGACAACGAGTTCTTCGCGGGCACCGCCGGGACGCCCCACGGCACCAACGGCGTTCCCGGACCCTACGGCATGGGCGTGCGCGTGCCGCTGCTGATCGTCTCGCCGTGGAGCACCGGCGGATGGGTGTGCTCGGAGGTGTTTGACCACACGTCGCTGATCCGCTTCGCGGAGGCGCGCTTCGGCGTCGACGAGCCCAACATCACGCCCTACCGGCGCGCCGTCAGCGGCGACCTGACCGCAGCGTTCGACTTCGTCAACGCCCGGGACCGGGTCCCGCCGCTGCCCAACGTAAATGCCTACAAGCCGACAGGCGTGGTGCCCCCGGACTTCCACCCGACCCCGCCGGCGCACGGGTCGGTGCCCACCCAGGAGCCCGGCGTCCGCCCGTCGCGCCGTCTCGGCTACCGGCTCCACGTCGGCTTCCGCGCGCGCCACGGCAGCCTGCAGCTCACGCTGGAGAACCACGGCACGCTCGGCGCCGGCCTCCAGGCGCGCTCGCTGACGGTGCCGGGCGCCCCGTACACCTATACGATCGGCGCCGGCGACGAGATCACGACGGCGTTGCCCGATCCGGGCACCTACGACCTCAGCCTCCACGGCCCCAATGGCTTCTTCCGCCACTTCGCGGGCTCTCCCGGCACCGAGCTCCGCGTCGACGCGCACGGCGACCACGGCACGGGCCGCCTGCGGGTCACGATCGTCGGCGGCGGCCAGGACGCCGGCTCACGGCGCCATCAGCAACCGGTCGTCGTGGACATCGCCGACGCCTACGGCCCGGACCGGCACATCAGGCTGCACGGCACCGCGGAGGTCGTGGTGGACACCCACCACTCGGGCGGCTGGTATGACCTCGCCCTGACGACGCCGAGTGACCCGAGCTTCAGCTATCAGCTCGCGGGACGCCTGGAGTCACCGGGCCCGCTCACCAGCGATCCGCAGCTGGGCCGCTCCTAGGCCGCCGGCCTCACTGCGCGCGAGGGGGAGATTCGGCTCGCGACCGCCCCCAGGCGGTCGCGGCGGCCTTCGATGGGGCGCCCGTCGCCTGACCTGCGATCCTCGCGGTGGGCGGATCGACCAGACCTTCGAGGTCGCCCGCCTGCCTGAGGCCGTCTTCGACTACATGACGAACCCCGTCAAGGGCGCAGGGAGTTCGAGCAGTTGGTCGAGTTCGCGCAGTTCGAACGCGGTCGCCGCCTTCACACCCGCATCGTCACGGGACCACAGCCGATTGGCGGCAGTTCCGCGAGTACCACGAGAAGCTGCGCCGCAATGTCGAGGCCGGGACCTAGGAGAGTCCGGCGACCTTGCGGACCAGCTCGGCCCGGGATCTGAGGCTCAGCTTCCGGTAGGCGTTCGAGAGATGAAACTCGACCGTCTTGGTGCTGAGGAACAGGGCCGCCGCGGCTTCCTTGTTCGTGGCACCGGCCGCGACCGTGAGCGCGACCTGGAGCTCCTGCGGGGTGAGCGTGTGCAGCGACTGCGGTCCTGATCGTGCCGCCTCCAATGTCTCCCCCGCCGCCCGCAGCTCGACGCGGGCCTGCTCGGCCCACGGCAGAGCCCCCGCCGACTCGAAATACGTGAGGGCTTCGCGCAGGGCGCTGCGCGCATCCCCGCGTCTGCGCGACCGCCGGCGGCGCATGCCGAGGGCGAGCAGGGTGCGCGCCCGCTCGTAGCGCGTGTCATCGCCGTGCAGCGTCAGCGCCCGGTCGAACTCCCTCTCATACTCGCCCTCGGGGGCCAGCATGCCGCGGCCGCGGGCGGCGATGGAGAGCTCCCACCGCACCCCGGTTCGCTCGGCGTTGGCCTGGACCATCGTCACCGTGGACCGCGCGCCGTCGAGGTCGTCGGTGCGGACCTGAGCCTCGATCAGATCGCCCGCCCAATGCACCACCGCCAGCAGCCCCGCCCGGTGGACGGTTTGCAGGCGGGCGCAGGTCGTGAGGTGCGCGATCGCCCTGTCGGGCCGGCCCAGTGAGAGCTCGAGCAGGCCCAGGACGCTGGCCGCATAGGTCTCGATCGACCCGGCGCCCGTCCGCCGCGCGCTGTCCAGCGCGGTCGACACCAGGCTGCGGCAGTCGCTCTCGTTGCCGAGGATGGCGTCCAGTCGCGCGAGCGTCACCAGCGAGAAGGTCAGCTCAGTGGCCTGACCGGTGTCGCGTGCGAGCTGGACGGACTCGGACGCCGCCGCGTAGGCGGGCGTGATCCTGCCCTCGCGCAGCTCGAGCTCGGACAGCCCGGCCAGCCAGAACGGCAGGCTGGTCACCGCGCCGGCGGCCCGAGCGCCGCCGATGATGCTCTCGAGCATCGCCCGCGCCTTCTGCCGGCGGTCGGTCCAGGTCAGGACCGGGATGACGGGGACCAGGCCTGCGGCCAGCTCGCCCGCCGGATCCAGCAGCGCCTCCTGCTCGCCGGCCAGCACCTGCTCGATCATCGCCAGTCCCTCGGCGACCCTGCCGCGCAGCGCCGACGAGCCTCCCATCGTCAGCTTGGCGATGACCCCCGACGGCCCGCCGTCGTCACCGACCATGCTCATCGCCTCGCGCGCCAGCTCCTCGGCGCGCCCCACCTCGCCGGCCATCGTCCCGACATTCGACGCGGTGCAGAGCAGGCGCGCGGCCAGCAGCGGATCGCGGTCCGCCACCGCAGCCGCCTCGGTCACGAGCAGCGAGCGCGTCTCGGCCACGGGGTAGGTGAAGTACATCGCCAGGGCGCGCCACTGCTGGACCTGCGCTCGCGTCACCGGGTCGGGGGCCAGCTCCGCCGCCGTCTCGAGCACCCGTGCCGCGCGCGCCGGCTCCCCGCCGAGCCAGATCGCCCGCCCGGCCAGGGTCGTCCGGCGCAGCCTGCCGGCATCGTCCGGGCTGAGCGTCGCCGACGCCTCCAATGCTCTGGCGGCCGCGCCGTATGCGCTGCGTCCGAGGGCGCTGGTGCCGCTGGCCTCGAGCATCGCCGCCACCTCCTCATCCGGCCCGGGCGCGGCGGCGGCCAGGTGCCAGGCCCCCTGGTCGACGCTGCCCACGGCGGCCGCGAGCGCGCGATGCGCCTCACGCCTGCCGGCGGGGTCGCGCGCGTGGTAGGCGGCCGAGCGGACCAGCGGGTGGCGGAACTCGATCCTCCCTCCCGTCAGCGTGACCATCTCCGAGCCCTCAGCCGGCTCCAGCGACTGCGGGCCCAGACCCTCGGCGGCCATCGCGGTGAGGATCTCACCCGCATCGCCGGTGTCGCTCGCGGCCGCGATGAGCAGCGCTCGCCTGGTGTCATCGGGCAGGTCGTCAAGCTGCTGGGCGAAGGCTCGCTCCAGCATTGCGCCCACGGCCAGAGGATGCGCGATGGGCGCACGCCCCCGGCGCTCGTCCTCGCTCAGCGTCGAGACGGCCTCGATGATCGCGAGCGGATTGCCGCGTGTCTCGGTGACCACGCGATCACGCACCGCAGCGTCGAGCGCCACGTTGCCCTGGTCGATCAGCACGGCGGCGGCGTCCGCCGGCAGGCCGTCGAGATGCATCGTCTCGAGCCCCGTGTCCTGGAGCCATGGCCGATCGCGCATGCCGATCAGCAGCACGATGCCCTCGCTCTCCAGCCGGCGCCCGGCGAAGATCAGCGACACCCGTGAGGGATCGTCGAGCCAGTGCGCATCGTCGACGATGACCAGCACCGGCGCATCCTCCGCCGCCGAGGCGAGGACCGAGAGCGTCGCCGCGGCCACCGCGAACCGGTCGCCGGCGACGGCCGGGCCCAGCGCCAGCGCGCCCGCCAGCGCCGCCTGCTGGGGGCCGGGGATGCGATCACGGAGCTCCAGGATCGGATGCAGCAGCTCAGAGAGGCCGGCAAACGGCAGCTCGGACTCGGCCTGCAACGGACGGGCGCGCAGGACTCGAAAGTCCTCGGCCCCGCGCGCGGCCTCCTCGAGCAGGCTCGTCTTCCCGATCCCGGGATCACCGTGGACGATCAGCGCGGAGCTCCGCCCGGTCCGCGCAGCATCGAGCAGCGCGTTGAGTCGCGACACCTCGTGCGCGCGGCCGATCAGCACACTGCGAACACTACGTCCCCGGGCGTGGCACGGGGAGAGGTCAACCTAGGGAAATCCCCGTTGTGACGGGCCGCGCGAGGGCGTAGCGTCGCCCCGCAATGGGGCAACGCACCGGGGAGAGGGCCGTCCGGCGCTGGGGCGCTGTGGTCGCATGGGCGACGCTGGTCGTCGCCCTCGCGGCAGCTGCGCCGCCGGCCCTCGCCCACAAGCCGAGGCCGAAACCGAAACCGAGGCCCGACCTGAGCATCACGCGCTTGACGATCAGGTTCAAGGGCGGTCTGTATGCGTTCCAGAACGAGCGCGACCCGAACATCTCAATCGAGGACCGGACGACCAACGTCGGCACGGGCAAGGCCGGCCGGAGCCTGACCAAGGTCTACCTCGAGCACGCGGGCAAGCGGTGGCTGCTGGCCCAGCGTGAGGTGCCTCCGCTCGGGCCTGACCAGGACGACGCCGGCTCGGACGTGATGGTGCACGTGATGGACTTCCCCCTGGGCGCCTACACCGTGGTGTTCTGCGCCGACGCCGATCATCGCTATCGCGAGGGGGGCCGCAAGGGCCAGTGCCGCACCGATAGCCAGGGCGAGTTCTATGTGGCGGCGGCACGCTGGACGGGGACGGTGAACGGTGAGTACGACTCGATCCTGGGCGACGTCGAGAAGTGGAGCTCCCCCGACGCGGAGTTCCTCTTCGACCGCTACGAGGGCGACGGGATCTTCAGCTATGGCTTTCTCGGTACGGTCACCTGGACGGACTCGGGCACCGACGAGGACGGCTGCGCCTGGAGCGGGTCGGGCTCGCACACCTTCACCTCCACAGACCAGCCCGTCGGGTCGTTCTCCGTCGACTACAGGCACCTGGAGTTCAACGGTGCCTTCGCGATCGCGCAGCAGGTCTACCAGTCCGATATCGCCTGCCCCAACAGTGCTGACTCGACGGCCAACGCTCCCCAGTCGCCGGGGATCTTCTCCTCGGGCATCGGTGGCCCGCGTCCGCTGCCGTTCGGAGCGACAACCCTGCCCGGGAGCCCCGCCTCCGGGGAGCTGAGCACGACGTTCAGCTGGAGCCTGGCGCCGGCGGCGCCCTAGGCCGGGAGGGCGCTGACCATGACCAAGACGCTCATCGCGGTTGCGGGCGCGGTCGTCGCGCTCCTCTGCGCCGGCCCGGCCGCCGCCGACAGCCTGGTCTTCATCCGCGCCGACAACGTGTGGCTGGCCAACGCGGACGGCAGCGGCCCGTATCAGGTCACGCTCGACGGGACGCCCAGCTCCCCGTACTCGTCGCCCTCGCAGGCTGACGACGGGACGATCGTCGCGTTGCGCACGCCGCCGGGCGGACGGCCACAGATCTGGCGGATGCACCAGAACGGCGGGCTGGTCAACGCTCCGATCAACACCCCTGCGCCCGGCACCGGCGCGATCGACGCGCGCGTCTCCCCCGACGGTCAGCTCGTCGCGTACTGGTTTGTGACCGAGGTGAGCACCGGTACCTGCCTCTACTGCTTCGACGTCGCCAGCCAGGCGCTCATCAGCCACGTCGACCGCTTCACCAACCCCGACGAGGTCGGGACGCCGCACACCGGCGCCCATCCGTCGTGGATGTCCAACAACACCCTCCTGCTTTCCAACGGCAACGCCACCCAGTGGTATTACACGCTGGGCATGCCGGAGGGGGCACAGTGGTGGGGCGACACTGACAACTGCGGCTGCGTGAACCCGGTCGGGCTGACGGACGGGGTGGTGAGCCGAGACGGCCAGCGCATCGCTCTGGTGCGAGGCGATTCGGGCGAGACGATCTGGCTCTACAAGGCCAGCGGGGCGCCGCCGGCCACGCCCACGCGGGAGTGTGCCTTCACCGGGCCCGACGGCAAGTTCCAGAACCCGACCTGGGCATCGAATGGACAGTCACTGACCTGGCAGGAGGACAACGGGATCTGGTCGGCGCTGATCCCGGACGTCACCAACTGCACGACGATCACCCCGTCGCAGCTGATTGTGCCCGGGGCCACCGAGCCCAGCCTGAGTCCGGCTGCGGTGGCGCCGGGGGCGCGGCCCGCATGCGGTAACCCGGGCAACCCGGCGGCGTGCCCCGGCCCGACTCCGCCCCCAGCGCCTGGGCCCGGGCCGGGACCGGCACCTGGGCCGGGACCGACGACCAGCGCCGCCCACCAGCTGCAGGCGCTGCTGACCACGCTCGCTCGCGGGCTCAGGCGACTCGCGATCCACGGGCTGCTGCACAAGCGTAGGTTCTCGGTCGCCTTCAGCGCTCCCGCCGCCGGCCGGCTGACCGTGACCCTCAGCACCAGCGGTCGCCATCCGAATCTGCTGGCCACGGGCCGCGCGATCTACGCCAAGGCAGCCAGGCGGACGGTGACGCTCACGCTCGCGCGGGCGGCAACCGCACGCCTGCACGGCGTCCGGCACACGAAGTGCACGTTGACGATCCGCTTTGTTCCGGCGAGGGGCGCACCGACTTCGGTCAAGGGCGGCGTTTCGCTCTAGCGCCGTGACGGCGTGGCGGCGGCGGTCACAGCTGGTGGCGAAGCCAATCGACGCCTTCGGCGGCCCGGTCCATCCAATCCTCGCTGGGCGATGCCGGTGCCGGCGTCGAGCCACGCGCTGCCGGCGGCGCGACCGCGCCCGCGCCTCGCCGCAGCAGCCACTCCATGAACTCGTGGGCGACGTCACGCCCGGCATCGGCCAGCAGCGGCCGGATCGAGGCGAGCACCGCAGCTCCGAATCGCTGGCCGGCATACCAGCGCCCGAAGTCGCGGAACTTCGTGGCCATCAGCAACTCGATGTCGGCGCGGTTGGTGAGCGCGGAGCCGGCGAAGGCGCCTCCGAGCATCTGCAGAAAGCTCTTCGCGCGGTTGGTGCTCACGCCACCGGTGGCGAAGTACGTCGTCAGCGCGTCCGCGATGCTCCCGCTCGAGGGAACGGTGAGGCTGGGTGCGCTGGTCGCACCCGCCGGGGCGGCCGCGACGTAGGCGGCGATGTCACCCTCAAGGTTGGAGTCGGCGCCGTAGTCGGTCCCGCTGCGACCGGTGAAGTAGCGGCCGGCCGGCGTCGCCGGGGCGGTCAGGCGGCTCCGCGCCAGCTGCGCGGTCGCCCCGCCGAGGTCGCCGACCCAGGTGACGATCTCCAGGCCGGTCGCGCCCTGAGACGGAATGTCCGGGACCCGCGACGTCCAGCTCGAGCGGGCGTTGAGACCGATGATCAGATGGCCGATGTCGACCTTGCCGAGCGTCGGATGCGGAACGTCCTGGCTGCGCTTGAGCGCCTCGAACAGCGAGGCGCCGAGGATCGGCTGCGGGTCGCGTCCCTGCCCCCTGCGCGCGGTGTAGATCTGAAAGGCGACGTCGCGCACGTCGCTCTGCTCGACCTCGTGGTCGAGGCTCCAATCGGTCCCGTAGTAGATGCCGCTGAGCATCTGGATCCGTTCGTCGACAGTGGTGACCCCCGCTGCGATCAGCCGACGCTCCGCCTCCCGGATGAGGTCGACGTACTCGTTGATCGTCGACGCCCGGCGAAACGTTCCCGCGCCCGTCGCCACCGTGGCGTGGCCCCCTTGGCGGGCGAGCCGGCGGACCGCATCAACCGTGGCGAGGTTGCCGGCGGACCGCTGCAGACCCAGCGCCCATGCGGGTGACCCGGGCACCACCCCGCGCACCGCCTCCGACGCTGAGCGTTCAGGCACAGCGACGCCGGTCTCGCGCTCGTGCTCATGCATGTGTGGCGGCATACTCGCAGCCTCTCCGGGCCCCGGCAACCGGTCGTGGCGTCAGGCGGGTCGCCGCCGGCTCATCGGCGTCCCGGCCGCGTCAGATAGGTGTCTCCGGGGGCTTCGAACCCGAAACGTCGATAGAGGCCGTGTGCGTCGGCGGTGCCCAGCCACCAGCGCAGGTGTCGGTGGGGGCCTCCGTCGACGGTCTCACGGACGAGCTCGACCCCCAGCCCGCGGCCGCGGTACCCGCTGAGCACGTAGACGTCGCACAGGTAGGCGATCGTGACGCCGTCTGACAGCACCCGCGTGAATCCGACCTGCCGCGGGCCGTCGTAGAGCCCGACCACCCTGGCGGCTTCGCTCACCGTCCGTGCCACATCGTCTCGTGACCGTCCCTTCGCCCAGTAGGACTCGTTGCTCAGGAAGTCGTGGACGGCGTCGACGTCGATCCTCGATCGATCATCGTCGAGCTCGAGGCCGTGGCTGATCTCGCGGCGCATGGCGACGAATGCTAGGCGCCGGCGGCAGGCGGCCCAGTGGTGCTTGATCGCGAACCCCGGCACGCCCGCAGCCTGACATGCTCGTGCCGCAGGTTGTTCGCGGCGCCCACCGAATACCGATGAGGTATGTACGCGGCTGGGGTGATACGCACGACGGTGACGGAGATTCGTGATGTCGCCCGGGCCCAGACGCCGACGCACAGCCGGCTGCGAGACCGGCTCACGGCGATCGCACTGCTGACGCTCGGGGTGGACCTCCTATGCGCGGTGCTGGCCCTGGTCTTTGAGCATCACGCCGCGCAGACCCAGATCACAAGCTTTGGCAGCGCGCTGTTCTGGACCTCGACTCAGCTGCTCACCGTCTCGTCCTCGCTCCAGAATCCGATCTCAACCGCCGCTCGCGTGCTCGACGTCGGAATGGAGATCTACGCGATCACCGTCGTCGGCAGCCTGGCGGGGGCGATGGGCGCCTTCATGGTCAAGCGGGGAGCCGAGATCGAACAGGCCGCGAACAAGGCCAAGCGCGCGGCCGAGCACCGTGGTACTTCCGGATCCGCGGCCGCCTGACTATGCCGCCGGCGGAAGCCCGGTGCAACCCCTGTCACACGGATAATGAGCCGCGTGCACCTGGGCATCGCGGATCATCTCGGCTGGGCCGTTGCGGTGACCGCATCCGCCGGCCATGAGGTGGTCGACCGTCGACGCATCGAGCTGATCGAGCCGGGCGTGTCAGCGGCCCCCATCCACTATGACCGTGGGCGCCTGGACGTGACCGCCACTGCCGCTCTGGTCGAGCAGGCGCGAGCATCGATCGCTCGGGCGGCGTCGGCTGCGCTTGACGAGATCGCGACCGCGGTCTCGCTCCCCATCCTCTCGATGTCCCTGCGGGCCTGGCCGCCTGACTTCCCCCAGGACATCGCCGTCCAGCGTCGCACGCCGTACGAGGCGCGGGCCGACGCGATCATGTACCGCCAGGAGCTCTCCGAGCTCGCCCATGGGCGAGGCTGGGAGGTCCACGTGTACGACGCGAAGGCGGTGGTGGGTCAGGCGACCAGGATGCTGGGCGGCCGCGCCGACGAGGTCTTGGACGGACCTCGGGCGACACTGGGGCCCCCGTGGACCAAGGACCATCGAACTGCGCTCGCCGCGGCGATCGTCGTCTCGTCAGCGACGCATCGTCCCTAACGGTCGTCGGCGCCTCGCGCGACCGCTTCCCCTGCGCGGAACTCCTGCAGACGCGTCTGGTAGCGATCGACGGCCACGTCATAGGCGACGTTGCCAAGCAGGAGACGGAACGGTGGGTCGTCACGGTCAAGCGTGTCAAGCAGTGCCCGGGCGGCGAGCTCGGGGTTGCCCGGCTGGGAGCCGTTGTTCTCCTCCTGCTGAGACGCCCGACGCTCGGCGATCGCCTCGATCCCCTGGTAGGCGTCGATTGGACTCGGCGCGGTCCATCGAGGACCCCGCCCAGTCGGTGCGAAAGCCGCTGGGCTCGACCATCAGCACCTTGACCCCGAAGGCTTCCACCTCCTGGCGCAGCGTCTCGGAGAATCCCTCCAGCGCCCACTTGCTCGCGTGGTAGATGCCGGTGAGCGGGAACGCGGCCAGGCCGCCGATCGAGGAGACCTGCACGATCCAGCCCGAGCCCTGCTCACGCAGAATGGGCAGCGCCGCCTGCGTGACCCACAGCGCACCGAAGAGATTGACCTCGATCTGGCGGCGAGCCTGCTCCTCCGTGAGCTCCTCGATCGCGCCCGAGACGCCATAGCCCGCGTTGTTGACGACGACATCGAGCCGCCCGAGGCGGTCGTGGGCCAGCCGTACTGCGGCAAAGGCCGCGTCGCGATCGGTGACGTCGAGCTCGATGGGCACGAGCGCGTCGCCGTGCTCTGCGGCGAGGTCATTGAGCGAAGTGGTGTCGCGCGCGGTGGCAGCCACGCGGTCGCCGGCGGCCAGCGCGGCCTGCGCGAACGAGCGACCGAAGCCACGGGACGCGCCCGTGATGAACCATGTGCGATCAGACATGCGTCCTACCCTAGACGAGACTCGTCCTCGTCCCGAGCGCGGCGACGTCAGCCGGTGGGGACCTGTTCCTCGGCGGCGCGCGAGCCCCGTGAGGCGGTGGCGGCCGCGATGAGCACGGCGCCGAGCACGGCACCCAGCAGCAGCTCGGCGACGTACGGATCGATCGCCTCGGCACGATTCTGGTCGACCTCGCCGACCGCGGTCATCCCCGGCACACGACCGAGGTCGGGAGCCAGAGCCGGGTCGAGCAGGAACGTGGACTGAGCCGCGAGAAAGATCAGCAGGCAGGTCGCGACGCCGGCGGCCAAGGCCCCGAGGACGGCCTGCTGGGAGGGCCAGCGCAGCGCGGTGGCGATGACCAGGCCGAGGACGACGCTCGCGGCGACGCTCACCAGCGCCCAGACCGAATGCGCGCGGACGCTCCCGGCGAGCAGCATGGGTCCCCACCATCCCGCCAGCCCGGCGACCGTGACCAGACCCATCAGCTGAAGGGTCCGCGGGCGCGCCGCCGTGCGATCCGAGGTGGCGAACAGCAGCGTCGCGAGATACAGGGCCAGGGCCACGTAGAACATCCACACGCCGCTCTGATCATGCTGTGGCGACGCGGCGAACGACGCGAGCGCCGGCATGATGTAGGCGCCCAGCACCACGTAGCCCGCGGTGCGGATGCCTCGCGCCGACCGATGATCGGCGATCGGGCCCAGTGGCCCCCATCGACGTCCCGACCACGCGAGGGCTCCCAGCACCACGACGAACGCGATCGTCTCGATCCGCACCCCCACCGCCCTCATCGAGAACGCGAGCCACAGCGCAACCGCCCCGAAGGTCAACGCGACCACATGAACCGCCACCGTGCGCAGCGCGGCGCGATCGCTCAGCACCGCGCGGGCGCAGCCCAGGGCATAGCGCCGGCGCGCGCGACCGTCGTCGAGGGATGCCAGCTCGGCCTGCATCGCCCGCCCCCACTCCGATCGGCCGCTCGGCAACAGCCGCACCGCGACCGCCAGGACGCGTTGAGACAGGTCGCGTCCGCTGCCCCTTGTGCTCATCCCGCCTCCCCGATCGCGGTCTGGCGCCGCCGGGCGCGCGCGGTGACACGCGGCCGCGCGACCGCCGCCTGTGCCTCGGCGGCTGCGCGTTCGCCGGCGCCGGTGATCCGATACATGTGCCGCCGCGGGCGACCCACCGGAGGATCGGCCTCCCACGTCGCCTCCAGCAGGCCCCGATCAGACAATCGCATCAGGATCGGGTACAGCGTGCCCGCCTCGAGATCGACCTCCTTGCCGAGCTCGTAGCCGTACCGCCACGCCAGCGGCTCGCGCGCCAGCGCGCCGAGCACAGCCGCAGTCTGAGGAGAAGCCCGCCGGGCCATACGATAAGTCTACCTATATAGAAGTCCCGCTGGCAACACCGTCGACGCTGCCGACGCGCGTAGATGACGTTCAGGCCAGGCGTGGTGCCCAGTGACCCAGTAGCCGCGGCTTGATCTGCGCCAGGCTCAGCGGCTCTCTCAGCAGCGGATTGTCCAACAGGTAGATCTGGCCCACCGACAGGTAGTTCGCCGCACGCCAGTAGCGGTCGATCAGATCCAGCTCACGCTCGCTCAGCGAACTGGCCCCGTTCGGGCTCGGCGGAGTCCGCGGCGCGTTGACGACTGCTTGTGACTCTGAGAGGCCCCTCATCCCTCGACCCCCTGTTGGGCCGCTTTGCGCCAACTCGCGGTGGCAAACAACACGTCGACCTCACCGCAGCGGCCCACGGTCCTGGCGCCGAAGCCATCTCCGAAGACGGAGAGCATGTCGCGGTTCTCCGGGAGGACCTCGGCGAAGAACGAGGTGATCTGACGGCTCTCAGCGACCTGCGCCAACCGGATCAACAACGCCGTTGCCAGTCCCAGCCGATGCAGATCGTCCGCCACCTCCACGGCAACCTCCGCCCATTCGCATCCAGGCACGCACACATAGATCGCATGGCCGACCACTCGTCCTTCGGGCGCGGTCGCCAACACGCCGTGGTGGTCGACGTCATCACCAGCCGCTCCTCGGTGAGCTTGGGCACGGAGGTCCACGCCGGCACTGAAGAACGGCAGCCGCCGAGACCCCTCGCACAAGCCCGCCAAGAACCGGAGAATCAGCGGTTCGTCCTCGTTTGTCACCGTCCGGATCGACACGTCGAGCTGGCTGCGGAGGTGAACCTCCACAGGCAGCGCGACCGGCACGTTCAGCAACGCCGGGATTCGTTCCGGGCCGGTGACCTCGGTCACGGCCCTGCTCGCCAAGCTCATGAGGCGGCCGGACGTGTCTCCCGGCCCTCAGCGAAGGTCCCAACGTGCTCTTCCTCCGGGTGGGCCTCGGGGTGCGACTCGCCCTCGGCGAACGTGCCGACGTGCTCCTCCTCCGGGTGGGCCTCGGGGTGCGACTCGCCCTCGGCGAACGTGCCGACGTGCTCCTCCTCCGGGTGGGCCTCGGGGTGCGACTCGCCCTCGGCGAACGTGCTGTGATGTTGCGCCGGTTCCGCCGGCTTGGTCCTGGTCGGTGTCGACTTGGCGTTTGTGTCGTCGTGCATGCGGACCTCCGTTGAGGATTGTGTGACGGTCATGAGGGCACCAGCTCTCCGTTGGTCGAAGGTGGGCTGGCATCGGGGCTGGGGACGTGCTCGGCGGCCCTCTTCTCGCGCCGGCCTGCGGCCAGCGCCTCGCCTTGGGCGCCGATGAGCTTCGCGCGCTTCTCACGCTCGGCCTCGGTCTGCACGTCGCGGATCTCGCGGATGTTCTGATTGATCGCGTCGGTCTCAGAGAGCGTCTCATCCAGGCTGTGGCGGCCGACCACGGCGCGCAGGGCGGTCTGGGCGATCTGGTCAATCGCGGCTCGCACGTTCTCGATCGCGATCACCGACCGGATCGGATCGGCGGCCTGATCGTTGACCTTCCCGAGCTCGAACAGCACAACGCGCTCGTACTGCTTGATGACGCGGACCGACATCGCGGCAGCGATGAGCGCCAGGACGACAATGACGACGATCGCATCGATCGCGATCATCGTCTTGCCTCCCGGTCCGGCCGCCGGCGAGAACGACCTGCGGCCCGTCGACCGGGCGCTTCCTCAGGCAATGACATGGACTCAACTCCTGGCGTTTCGAGGCGCTGACCACTGAGGGCCTGAACGCCCATGTCGGCCGAGGAGCTGGAGCCGGAAAGAACGCTCGCCAGGGGCTGAGGCGAGACTCCGTTGCGGATCTTACTCGCCTGTTCCGATCATTCGTAAAAGGTTTGGTTGTGCTCGACAGGATTTAGACTTGGGCGGTGGAGCCGCTGATGGATGGGACCGATCGTCTACGGGTGCTGATCGCCAACGAGCGAAAGGATCGACTCGCGCTCGTGGCGCCGATCGTCGTGGCCCTGGGCCACGAGGTGATCGCCCGGGAGATCGACGTCGAGGATGTCGGAGCGGTGACCGCCCGGGAGCGGCCCGACGTGGCGCTCGTCGGGCTCGGAGAAAGCTCGGAGCACGCATTGGGGTTGATCGACAAGATCGTCCGCCAGGCCGCGTGCCCGGTGATCGTGCTGCTGCATGAGCCCGATCCGGCGTTTGTCAGGGAAGCGTCAAAGCGGGGCGTGTTCGCCCACATCTCCGACAACGACGTCGAAGACTGGCAGGCCTCGATTGACATCGTCTTGCGCCGGTTTGCGGAGTACCACGATCTCGAGGGCGCCTTCGGCCGGCGCGCGCTGACCGAGCGGGCCAAGGGCATTCTGATGGAACGCCACTCCATCGATGAGGACGCCGCGTTTGCGATGCTGCGCGACCGGTCACGCGCTGACAACCGCAAGCTCATCGACCTCGCCGCCGCCGTCGTCGACGGCCACCGCTTACTTCCCAAACACCCAGACGTCCCCCGGGACCCGTGACGTGGCGCCGCTCTTCACCCGCCGTGAGCGGCACCCACCATCACCGCCGGAGCTCCGCGTCCGGTGAGGCGCGGCGCCGTCTCACGCGTCGCAGGCACACCGGAGCGACGCCGACCAGAACGAGGGTGAGGCCGCTCAGCACGAGCAGCTCGGGGTAGGCGGGGTACCCGTGGTAGCGGAACACGACGTGGTCTGTGCCCACGGGAACGTCGACCGCGACCAGCGCCGGCGCCACCATCCGGGTCGGCCGCGACCGGCCGTTCACGGTTGCCGTCCAGCCGGGGTCGTAGGAGGCGCTGAGCACGGCAACGCCGGGGCGGCGCATCTGCACCGTCGCTGTGGCCTGGCCGTCGCCGAGGTCGGCGCGTTGCGCGCGGACCGAGCCGGCCGAGGACCGACGCGGCGCCGGCGGCAGGGGGCTGTCACCGCCACCGCCCACGCCGTAGCGGACGCCGAGATATGCGCCGTCGGCGCCGAGCCCCGAGCGGAGCAGCGCCACGCTGCGGGCGCCCAGGTTGGTCCGGTTCGCCGAGATCTCACCGACGATCTGGCCGGCCTGGACGTAGCCGGCGCCCTCGAGCGTCCACAGCCAGTATGGCCCGGAGCGCAGCGTCAACCGCGCGCGCACCGGCGGCCGGCGGCGGGCGGGGAGGATGAGGTAGCGGATCCCGAACAGCCGGTAGTCGGACGGATCGCGGTCGTCGAAGAGGTCCTCCGGGTTGGTCATCAGCGACGCTGTGCGCAGGGTGTAGCCGACCTCGTCGACGTCGCGGCTCTCCAGGTACTTGAACACGGGCACCGCCCCGACGGTGAAGACGTGGCCCCAGTTGGACGGCATCCCGGCGTACGTCCGGCCGCCGCCGTCGCGCTTGATCGTCGCGACCACGCGGTCAAGCGCCGCGCCCTGGGTGTTCTCGGCGTGGCGCTGCGCCTCGATCGCATCGCCGTCACGACGGTCGAAGGCGCCGAGCTGCAGCCATGCGGGGGCGAGGACCACGACCACGGCCACCAGCACCAGGACCGGGGACAGGCGACGCGGCCACCGTGGCACCCGGGCGTGCAGCAGCCGCACGCCGCCGGCCGCCAGCCACGCCGCCCCGCGACCGGCGAGCAGCAGCGCCGCCAACTGCACCCCCATCATGAAGCGGCGGAAGAACAGGTCGCCGCTGCCCGGAATCAGGTCGGCCAGCGAACCGAACGTCGTGCGACCGAACGCGAGCAACAGGCACACCCCGAGCGCGACGAGCAGCGCGCGGCCGTCGATGTCCGCGGACCACGCCAGCCACGCCGATCCGAGGCCGAGCGCCGCGAACACGGTGATGACGGGCAGCCGGCCGTGATCGAGCAGCTGCCCCGAGACCAGCCAGTCGAGCACCTGACGCGCGCCGTAGCCGTTGACCAGCGAAGTGCCGTGGAACGCCTCGTTGACGGCCGCCCATCGCCGCTGGGCGAGCAGCGGGACGATCACCCACGCCGATGCCAGGAGTGAACCGCCGAGCAGGATCGCCGCCCGCCGCAGCCGCGCCGCCGGCGGCCCGCCGGCGACCAACGGCCAGACGAGCAGCACCGACAGCGCCAGGTACCCGGTCTCGAAGTGCAGCGCGACCGTCAGCGCGATCAGCAGCACCGCCTTGAGATAGCCCCGCCCATCGCGGAGCGCGCGCCAGCTGAATCCCCACGCCAGCGGCAGGGTCCACGAGGCCCACAGCTGCGTCCACACCCCGAACCCCGTCCAGAGGTACGCGTGCTGCTCGTAGCCAACCCCGGTGGCGCTCACCAGAAACGGAGCCATCACCGCCGAGGCCGCTGCCGCCGGCCTGGCCGCCCCGAAGAGGCGGGCCGACACGTACACGCTGATCGGCCACAGCGAGAGGAGCAGGTACAGCGACCAGCGAAACGCCACGTCAGGCCCGGTGACCAGCCCCACCGCGCCCGTCAGCATCGCCGGCAGGCTCTGATAGTGAAGGAACTGCGGCGAGCCCTCGCCCAGGAACGGGAACCAGCTCGTCAGCGGCAGGTGTCCGGCGCGCAGCTGCGCTGTCGCGAAGCGCACCATCTGCGCGTGCAGCGAGCTGTCGTCCAGGTACGCGACCCCGCGCGTGAGCGCCCGCAGGCTCGCGAGGTTCCACACGACCGCGGCCGCAACGAGCAGCCCCGGCCACCACGCAGCGGCCCGGCTCCCACCGTCACGCGGGAGCCGGGCCGTGAATCGCGTCCTCGCCGACGCCCGCACAGGGCGAGCGTCGGCGGGTGTCATGAGGTCAACCGGCACTCGTGTTGCCGGTACCGCCCGAGCCGTCGTGACTCACGGTCATGTCGTCGGCGCAGCTGCTCAGGCGCCGGTGTTCCCGGCGTTCTCCGAGGCGGGGTTGTCCGTCGTGCAGTGGTCCAGGTGGAAGGTTCCCTCGGCCGTGTTGCCGGCCGACTCGCCCGGCGCGATGACCTCCGTGCCGTCCTTGCCCACGAGAACCTTCACGGTCGGCCCCGACACACCCGACTCCGCCTTACACGTGACCGGGCCCTTGGCTGTTGCCGGCCCGGGTGCCATGTAGATCGTGATCTGCTCGTTGGTCCCCATCGCGATGAGCTTGTGGTTCACCTGAGGGAGATTCTGATTGGCGTCGTAGTTCATGTCCACCAGCACCGAGCCATCATCGCTCTTTGTGATGGCAAACGCCGGCGCGGTGGCCGCGGTCCCGCCCAGCAGCAGGACAAGCGCGGTACCCACGCCCGCCAGCCCGAGCGTGCCGCCCGCGAGAATGCGCGGACGCCGGAGCAGACGCCCGTGCCGCGCCTCGGGTCGTTCGGCCTGCGCGAGGGTGGGGCCGTGCTCCTGCACCAGGTCAGACCACAGCCGTTCCGTGTACTTACTCATGGCTTCGCTGCTCCTTTCTCAGCCGGGACCGCGCCCGGGACAAGCGCTTTCGAAATGCGACGCGGGAGACGCCGAGAGCGACCGCCGCCTCCTGCGGGGTGAGACCCTCCAGGTCGACGAGCTCGATCGCGGCCCGCTCGACTGCGGGCAGCTGTGCGCATCGCTGAATGAGCGCAGAGCCCTCGCGCTCGGCATCGATCCGCTCGGCCAGCTCCTCGATCTCGTCGCCGTCGAGCGGCCGATGGCCGCCGAGGCGCGTGACCGCATCCCGGCTGCCCGCCGATTGCTCGCAGTGGCGGGCGAAGACCCGGCTGGCGATACCGAACAGCCACGCCCGATCCGATCCGCGGCGCGGGTCAAACCCGGCAAAGCCGTTCACGGCCCGGACGAACGTCTCGGAGGTGAGATCGGCCACCGTCTGCGGCTCACCGCATCTGCGCGCGAAGTAACCCATCAGGACGTCGACGTTGCGCAGGTACATCTGCTCGAATTCCTCGAGCGGCGAGCTCGGCGGTCCGCCACGCGACCGCGCGCTCAGCGCGGCCGGCCGCTCCCGCATCGTGCTCACCAGTGGTCTTGCGTCAGTGCTCATGTCCCTAGTTGCCGTCCTTGCCTCCGGCTGTGACATCCCCTTCGGGGCCGTCACGGCGCGATGTTGTAAAGGCAGGCTTGACAAGCGCCGATGTAAACATTACCTTGACAACCATGGATACCTCGCCTCTGCAATGGGACCGCGACGTGATGGCGTCGCTGCTTGTGACCAACGTGCAGCTGGTCGCCACCGTGTTGCGCGCCGATGAGGACGACTCCCCCGGCCAGGTGATGCGCGCGATCGCCGCGACTCGCAGTCTCGACATGATCGTCGAGGACACGCTGCATGCCCTGGTCAGACAGGCACGAGCGGCTGGCCACACGTGGGCCGAGATCGGTGAGCTGCTGCACGTCAGCCGACAGGCTGCGTTCCAGCGCTTCGGCGCCGGCCAGAACCCCACCGCCGACGAAGCGGTCGCCGGGCCCGTCGACGGTGCCGTTGAGGCTGCCGTCCCCGTGCTCCAGGCATTCCTCGATGGGCGCTTTGAGGATGCGCGACTGAGCTTCGGCGAGCGGATGCTGGACGCCTGCTCGGTCGAGCTCATGACCGACGTACGCGAGAAGGTCCGAGAGTACGGCGGCGAGGTTCAGGCCCTGGGTACCCCGACCATCTCGGTGCGCGATGGCTACACCGCGGTCGACATTCCGGTCGCGCTGCACCGCGCTGACGGTGTCGGCCGCGTCGTCCTTGACGCCGACCGCCGGGTCGTCGGCTTCTTCGTGCGACCGGTGGAGGCGACGGCGTGACCGGGCGCCCGCCGCGTCTCTCCCCTCTGCGCCTCATCGCCGGTGTGGCCTTGCCGTGGGTGGCCTACCTGCTCATCCGCGCGCTCACCGGCTCATCGGTCGAAGCGCTGGCCATCACCGACGCCGTCCCGTCGGCGTGGTTGATCACGGCTGGGATCGCCCGGCGCCGCGTGGATCCGATCGCCGTCCTCTCTGCGACGACGGTGATGGTCGCCCTCGCCGCCTACGCGCTGAGCGGCGGGGATCCCTTGGCGATCGAGTTGCGCCGCGGCGCGGTCACGGGCACGCTCGGGATCGTCGGCTTGGCCTCGGTCGCCTTCGGGCGCCCCCTTCTGCTGCTGGTCGCGGAGAACGTCGCCAGGCTCAACCCGGACCGCCCGGAGATGGCGGCCAGGCTCGCCCAGCCCGACCGCCGGCGGGCCGTCAGCATCCTCACCGCGATCATCGCCGCGACGTTCACGATCGATGGCGCCGTCCAGATCGCCTTGGCCCTGATCGTCCCGACCGCGCACTTCGTCGCTGACTCGACGGCAGCCCGGATCGTCGTCATCGGCACCGGCGCGGTGCTCGCGATCCGACATGTCCGTGGCCAGAAGCCCTGACCGAGGGCTCTCTCAAGCCCTGGCGCCAGTCGCGCCGCAGCCAGCTCGCCGCGGGCGGCCGACCGGCCCAGCTGCTCCCCGTCGTCTGACCGTCACTCGCCGACGATTTCGGCGAACTCCGCCTCCTGGCGAAGCGCTGCCAGATCGTCATCTGCGCGGGCGGCCTCAGCCAGCGATGGGGAGAGTTCCACCGCGCGCCGCAGATGGACGAGCGCCGCGGCGGTCCGCCCGGCTCGGCTCTCAAAGCACGCGGTGTTGTAGTACACCCCACCGTAGGGCGGGTCGTCGGCGATGAGCGCCTGGGCACGGTCGGCGCCCTCCTCGTAATCGCCGGACTCAAAGAGCGGAAACAGCGGCGCGAACAGCTCCCAGCCCTTGGGCTCATATGGCCTGCCCGCCGCGCCTCCGCCGATGGCAAGCACCGTCGTGCCGGCGTCTCGCGCGAACGCCGTCCGGTTGATGCCCGCAGGGACGTGGACGAACGTCCCCGCCGGTGCCTCCTGAATCTCGCCGTCGAGCTCGAACCTGGCGTGCCCGGACACAACGACGTACAGCTCCTCGCCGGAGTCGGGCTCGGCCTCCTGATGCTCGTTGATGAGCCTGTCGCCGCCGGCATGACCGGTCATCGCGTTGATCCCGAACGAGGTGATCCCGAAGTGGTGACGGACCGGCCGAAATGGGCAGCGCCCGTCGTCGATCTCGTCGATGTCATCAAGCCGGGCAACCGCGAATCGCGACATGTCTGCGTCTCTCCTTGTACACGTGCCTTTCGCATTTGAGGCTACCGGCGGTCGGCGAATGTCTCCGGACGGTGCCTCGAAGCCACCATCCCCCAGGAGCCCGTCGACGTCGGTCTCGCCCCTGCGCGCCGAAGGCGAAGTACGTCGGCCAGAGGTACTCGTGGTCGACCTCGGTGATGGTGAACGCTGGCAGGAGGCGGTGGGATGTGACACGCAGGATGTGGGGGCCGTTCTCGGCGTACGCGGTCCCGTTCGGCGCGCGTTGCAGGACCGAGGTGTCGCCGATGCTCTGCCGTGCTCCGCCCCTGGCCCGACCTCGTGCGCCCGCCCGTACGGGGTGACCTGCCAGATCGACCAGCCGTTGACCCCTGAGACATCGATATCGCCGTGGCCGTCGACGGCGATGTGGCGCGCAGCTGCCGCTGAAGTACAAGCTCACCAGCCCTGCGGTGAGGTCGCCGTGCAGCGGTGGCTCCGCGACCTGCACGGACTCCAGGGTGCCGTCGGCACTGAGGCGCAGCACTTGGATGGAGGTCGCGATGTACAGCTCGCCGCAGCAACGGCTACCGGCGCCAGGAGCTGATCAGCATGGTCAACGACGCGCCCTGGCCACGAGCGGACACCCGTCACTCCGGGTGAACGCTGGATAGGGACGCCACTGCTCGGTCGATCTTCTCATTGAAGCCGCCATTGACAGTAAGCGCCGGGGTCCAGATCGATGGGAGGGACGACGGTCGAGCGCTACGCTGGCGGCTGTGACGGAGAGAGTGCAGGTGCTGAGAGGCGGACAGGCGCGCGCATATGTCGTCACCGAGGAGCACGAGGACGGATCGCTGCTGCTCGCGCCCGAGCCGGCCCCCAGCGGCCAAGCCAAGGTATCTGCCGAGGACGGCCGAGCCGGCGTTCATGCTGTCGCTGGGGTAGCCGGGATCCTCCAGGTCAGCGACCTGACGGTCGCCTACGGGCCGAAGACGGCGGTTGACTCGATCAGTTTCGAGATCCGCCGGGGAGAGATCTTCGGACTGCTCGGGCCAAACGGTGCGGGCAAGACGAGCACGCTGAGCGCGATCGAAGGGCTGCTCCGGCCGCGGTCAGGGTCCATCCTGCTCGACAGCATTGACATCAGGCGCCATCCCACTCAGGCCAAGGCCCGAATGGGCGTGCAGCTTCAGGCGACCAGCTTCCAATCCGAGCTGAAGATCACGCAGATCGTGCGCCTCTACGCCGGGCTCTACGGCGTGGCACTCTCCGAGCAACAGATCGCCGACGGCCTACGCGCGATCGGACTCGAGGACGAAGCACACAAGCCGTTCAAGCAGCTCTCCGGCGGACAGCAGCAGCGGCTGTCGCTGTACATCGCGGTCGTTCACGATCCCGCGCTGCTGCTGCTCGACGAGCCGACCTCCGGTCTCGATCCGCAATCCCGCCGTCAGCTGTGGACGCGGATCGAGCACATCCGGCAGGGCGGTGGAAGCATCCTGCTGACGACACACTCGATGGAGGAGGCCCAGGCGGTCTGTGACCGCGTCGCGATCATCGACAACGGCGCGCTCCTGACCGTCGAGACCCCGCACGATCTGATCGAGAAGCACAAGAACGATCAACGCGTCCGGGCGGTGTCCCGCGGCGAGGTGACGCTCGAGGATGTCTTCATCGGGCTGACGGGGAGCGAGATCCGTGACTAGCTCCGGGACCACTCCGGCACCAGAGGGCGCCGTCTCCGGGCCACCGCTTGGCCTCGTCTTCAGCTCGCTGCTGCGCGCAGACTTCCTGGTCTTCCTCAAGAACCGCCGGGCGCTGATCATCGGCATGGTGCTGCCCTTCTTCGTTCTCCTCAGCACCAGTGGGAACAAGGCGACTGACAAATTCGGCGGGGCGGAGTTCGTCATCGGGTTGGCGATCTCCTACTCGTTGCTCTCGACGGCGCTGGTCGGATACGCGCTGACGGTCGCCCGCGACCGGGAGAAGGGCGTGTTCCAGCGGCTGCGCGTCACGCCGGCGCCCACCTGGACGATCATGACCAGCCGTCTGCTGATGCAGGCCGCCGCGAACCTGATCATCTCGATCGTCGTCTTGATCATCGGCAGCCTGATCCACCACATCTCACCCACCGTCGGGCAGTACGCACTGGTAGTGCTGGTCTCGATCCTGGCTGGGGCGGTGTTCCTCAGCCTCGGCCAGGCGCTGGTCGGTCTGGTGAAGTCAGCCGACAGTGTCCAGGCGGTCGCGCGCGTGCTGTTCGCGGTCCTGATCCTGCTCGGACTGCTCGGGCAGAGCGGAGCCCTTGGCTCCTTCTGGAGTTCGGTCGCGCAGTGGACCCCGGTCGGAGCGGTGATGACGCTGTTCGCCGGGGTCCTCAACCTGCACGCGTGGTACAGCCGCGACACCATCTCGGTGCTGGCTTGCCTGGGCTACATCATCGTGTTCGCCGGCATCGGCATCAGATGGTTCCAATGGGACGCGCGATGAGAGCGGGTGCCGAAGTCCCGCCGCTGCACCGGTAACTCGCGTCACCACCGCTCCCCACCTCGCCGGCTCGTTCGATCACTCGAGCGGGGTGGGGGCCCCGGACAGGGCGGCCGAACTGCCCCCCGCGCCGCCGGCTCTTTGGACCCTCGGCTCGTGGGCGGGTCCAACGCCGGACCCAGGGCACCGTCTGCCGCTGGGTAGGGTTCCCATGGTGGGCGGACCGCCGAGACCAAGCGCTATCTGGGTGGTGGATGCCACGCCGTCGGCGGTCCCCGAGCTGAGACGTCACGCCGCGGAATTCGTTTCCATGGCGTCAGGTTCGGAGGAGGTGAGGCAGGCCGTCGCTCTGGCGGTGTCCGAGACTGTCACCAACGCGGTCGTCCACGCCTACGACGGCCAGGAACCGGGGCAGGTCCGCCTCAGCTGCCGTGCGGACGGCGATCGCTTCGTCGTGGAAGTCGTCGACGACGGGGCCGGGATCTGGCTACGTCAGGACTCGCCCGGTATCGGCCACGGGCTGTCGGTGGTGGGCGCGGTGGCCCACGCGCTGAGCATTGCCCCCGGCCCCGACGGGCGCGGCACCGCGGTGACGATGGCCTTCGGTCGCGTCCCGGCGCCTGCCACACCCCGAGGATTGGAGATGCTGTGCTCCCTGGCGCTTGAGACCGTCGCCGACGTCTCCAACGTGGACCTCGTTCAAGAAGGCGTGTTGCGCCGTGTTGCCGCAGAAGTCGCGGGCGATGCCGCGTTGACCGCCTGGCTGACCACAGCGGTTCCTCCTGCGAAGCCCGGGACGGCCACGTGGGCGGCGCTGCGCGAGGGTGGCGCGCGCCTCGTGGTCCACGACCCGACCGTTCCGCGCTCGCCTGGCGGGACCGGAGAGCGTCTGAACCTCATGTGGTGGGTCGCAGTCGCGCTCGAGAAGTCCGACGGGACGCCAGCCGCGATCTGGGGGCTCGGAGGTCGCGCGGGTGGACGCCCGGTGCCTCGGGCGGAGGTCATCCGGATCCTTACCGACGCCGCCCACCATGACCTCGAGCAACTCGCTGAGCGCGCCGTGCTGCGCGGTCGGCTTGCGCTCGCGTGACCTCAGGCCGGGCAGCCTGACCTGACCGAGGTGCTTCTGTAGCACGGCCGCCGGCTGCGTCGCGTCCAGCTCGCCGCGGGCAAGCGACTGGACGAGCTGCTCGGCATCGTGATGACGCGCCGGCGAGTGCATGAGCGCCGCCGCCTTGTCCGCGGCCATCGGATACGCGTGCGCGCCGGACGCGCGGCTCCGCGGTGGCACAGCAGCCACACGTTGCGCCGTAGTGCCCGGCCATGGAGGCGAGTCCGTCAGCCGTCCTGATTGAGCATCCGGAGAAACTCAGCCGGCGGACAGACCGGCAGTTCGTCGGGCAGCGCGAGCAGGTGCTGATCGCCGGTCACGAGAAAGGCTCTTCGATCGATGGCCAGCGCGAGCAGGTAGTCATCGTCAGGATCCGGTGAACTCATCGGCGGCGAACCGGCCGGGTCCTGGGCAAGCGTCCCGTGGCTGCGCAACCAGCCGACGTAGGCCGCAGCCTTCTCGGCGGGAATGCGCTTGCGGAGCTTGGGATAGCCGAACGCGCGCGTGAGCTCTCTCAGGAGGAGCTCTGAGACGATCAGCTCAAACGCCCCATCCCTGGTCGCACGCAGTCCTCCCGCCGAGGCCCCGCGAGACGACAGGACGGCGGAGATCAGAACGTTCGCATCAACGACTGCGCGCACCAGATCCCCGTTTCCGAGGCCTGGTTGCATGTTGTGCCTCGACCGCGAGCTCGCTGGCCTTCGCCTCGGAGAGCGTCGCCGACCCCCACAACTCGTCGAGAACATCGAGCTTGAGATCCCGACGCAGCGATTCCTCGATCACCGCGCTGTCCGACACACCGGTGCGAGCCGCACGAATCTTGACCCACTTCAGGACGTCCTCATCGATCGTGAGCGTTGTCCTGATCTTCGTCATCACCGCATCATAGCATCACGATGCAATGATGGCTCCAACTTCCCCCCATCGGTGTGCCGCGCGATCCCGAACGACCACGCCGCCGCCCGCGGCCTGGGGGCGACCACGGCATCTCCGCTGGGTCAGGCGTTGGGGAGCACGAGTCCGTTGTCGTAGGCGAAGACCACGATCTGCACACGATCGCGCAGTTGAAGCTTGGCCAGGATCCGGCCAACGTGTGTCTTGACCGTCGCCTCGGACAGGATCAGGGTCTGGGCGATCTCGTAGTTGGAGAGCCCGCGGGCGACCGCCAACATCACTTCACGCTCACGCGGGGTGAGCAGTTCAAGCGCCGGGTGGTCGCCGCCGGTGGCCTCAGGTCTCGGAAGCCGGTGCGCGAGATTCGCCAGCAGCCGGCGCGTCGTGCTGGGGGCGACCACGGCATCTCCGCTGGCAACGGCGCGGATCGCGGAGATCAGGTCGGCCGGAGGCGCGTCCTTGAGCAGGAACCCACTGGCTCCGGCACGGAGCGCCGCGTAGGCGTACTCGTCGAGGTCGAAGGTCGTCAGGATGATGATGCGCGACGGGCTGCCGGAGGCGACGATCCGCTTGGTGGCCTGTACCCCGTCGGTCACGGGCATCCGCACGTCCATGAGGACGACGTCCGGCGGCTGGCGAACGACGAACTCCACGGCCTGCTCCCCGTCGGCGGCCTCGCCGACGACCTCCAGGTCGTCCTGCGCGTCGAGCACCATCCGGAAGCCCATCCGCAGCAGCTCCTGGTCGTCGGCCAGCAGGATGCTGGTGTTCATCGTGCCGCCAGTGCACCGGCGGTCGGACTGGTGAGTGAGGCCGACACGTGCCATCCACCGTCGGGTCTGGGGCCAGCCTGGAGTGTGCCGCCGTACACCGCTGCCCGCTCCTTCATCCCGCGCAGGCCGGCGCCGCCGCCGCCGCGCGCGAGGTGCGCGTGGCCGGTGTCGCTGATATCCACGTCGATCGTCTCCCCGCGGCAGCTGAGGCTGACCTGGGCGCGGGCTCCCGCTCCGGCGTGCTTGAGCGTGTTGGT
Organism: uncultured Actinomycetota bacterium; assembly: GCA_963771675.1. GTDB lineage: Bacteria > Actinomycetota > Thermoleophilia > Solirubrobacterales > Solirubrobacteraceae > Palsa-465. The sequence goes on from CAVYUJ010000001.1 coordinate 243,993, forward strand.
CAGCGCCTCCTGCACGATCCGGTAGATCGCCAGCTCCATCCCCGGCGGACTCCCGATCGGCTTGCCGGTCAGCGTGTAGCTGACCGGAATGCCGGCCCCGCGCACCTGCTCCACGAGCTCCTCGATCTGGCGAATCCCGGGCTGCGGCGCCAGCTCGGGCCCATCGGGCGCGTCGCGCAGAACACCCAGCAGCTGGCGCATCTCTGCCAGCGCCTGGCGTCCACTGCGCGACGCCTGCTCCAGGGCGGCCTGAACCCGTTCAGGGGCGTCGTGCACGTGGTAACCGGCGCCGTCGCACAGGGCGACCATCACCGACACGTTGTGGGCGATCACATCGTGCATGTCCCGGGCGATGCGGCCGCGCTCGGTGGCCCGAGCCAGCGCCACCTCCCGCTCGTGCTCGCGCTCCATACGCTCGGCGCGCTCGTGCAGGCCGGCGAGGATCTGCCGCCGGTTGCCGACGTTGATGCCCAGAACGCCAGCCGCGGTGGCCAGGCCCGACAGTCCCACGAAGGCCTTCAGCCACGCCTCGGCTCCGGGCACCGTTTTCGACACCGCGAGGATCACCCCGAGCTCCAGCGCGACACCGGCAAGGACCGTCGTGCGCCGGTCGGCGGCAGAGGCGATGGTGTAGAACGCGATAAGCAGGGTGGCGTCGCCGAACGTCGGCTTCCCCGTCAGTCCCTGGACCGCCGCCACCGCCCACACGAGCGAGAACACGGTCACCGGCGCCCGGCGGCGCCACAACAGCGGGACGACCAGGCAGACATTCAGCGCCACGCTGCGCACGTCGGCAGGCGTGTGCACCAAGGCGATCGCCAGCACTACCAGCGCCAAGCCGCCGTCGAGCCACAGAGCGACGCGACCGCGGGCGCGGGCGGTGCGGCGGAGCGCCTCGAGGCTCCTCGTGGGCACGTCGGTCACCGTAGCCGGTCGCCCCGCTGTCAGTGGTGTCACCCAGAGGTCAGGCGTCGCGGCGCATCAGGCTGATCGAGGCGCCGATCATCGCCAGCACTGCGTATCCGCAGAACACCGCAAAGCCCCCCCACACCGACAGATGGTGCGAGTTGTCGAAGCTGTGCGACGCGATCGTCGTGCCGGCGTTCAGCGGCAGGTACGGCGAGATCGAGTTGTTGACGCTGGCGGGCAGGATCGCGCTGATCCCGGGCAGCACGAACAGCAACGCCACGAACGTAGCGATCCCGCCGGCTGTGTTGCGCAGAATCCCACCGAGCCCGATACACAGCACCGCGAGCACGGTCATGAACAGGGCAGCGCCGACCACCGTGCGCAGCGCGCCAGGGTCGCCGATCCCACGCTGGACGTGGTGCTGGGTCACGATCGCCTGCACGACGAAGAACGAGATCAGTGACGCGATCAGCATCAGCACGAAGGTCACGGCCGCGTACACACCCGTCTTCGCCCACAGAACGGGCAGCCGCTTGGGGACGGCCATCATGCTGGAGCGGATCATTCCCGTTGTGTACTCGCCCGAGATGACGAGTACCCCAAGGACGCCGATAGCCAGCTGGGCCAGGTGATAGCCGCCGACGCCGGTGTTGATGGCGTCGTAGGTGAGCCGATCGTGGGGCTGCAACTGGCTCCAGCGCGACATCTGCACCGCGGCGACGAGCACACCGAGGCCAGCCATCGAGACGAACGACGCCAGCAACGACCAGCGTGTGGAGCGCAGCGACCAGAGCTTGGTCCACTCAGAACGGATGACGTTGAGCTGGGTCACCCGGCCCTCGTAGGCCCGTGTCGGCGCTGCCCGGGGCTCTCTCTGTGGTGACGCGACGGCACTCATGCTGCCTCCTCGATGGGCGCGTCGCCCGGTTGGGCGAACAGCTCGGCTTGATATTCGACGGCGCCTCCGGTCAGGCTCATGAACGCCTGCTCCAGGGATGCCTTCTGCGGGATGAGTTCGTGGAGCACGATGCCGTGGCGCGCGGCCGTAGTACCGACCTCGGCGCTGGTGAGTCCATGAACCTCCAGCACCTCGCGCTCATCGCTGGTGACGGCCACGCCGTCGCCGGCCAGCGCGTCACGCAGCTCGGACGCCTGCGGGGTGCGCACTGTCACCGCCGCGTTGTGCGACGCCTGGGCGACGATATCGGCGACCGTGGTGTCGGCGATCAGCCGCCCGCGGCCGATAACCACCAGGTGCTCGGCGGTCTGGGCCATCTCGGCCATCAGGTGCGAGGAGAGAAACACAGTCCGTCCCTCGGCGGCGAGCCCTTTGAGCAGATTTCGGATCCAGCGGATCCCCTCGGGATCCAGGCCGTTGGCTGGCTCGTCGAGAATCAGCGTGGCCGGGTCGCCCAGAAGCGCCGCGGCGATCCCCAGCCGCTGGCCCATGCCCAGAGAGAATCCGCCGGCGCGCTTGCGCGCCACCTCCGAGAGGCCGACGACCTCGATCACCTCGTCCACGCGCTTGCGACCGATCCCGTGGGTCTGGGCCATCGCCACCAGGTGGTTGTAGGCCGAGCGGCCCGTGTGGATGGCGCGTGCCTCGAGCAGCGCCCCAACCTCGTGCAGCGGAGCGGGAAGATCGTGATAGGGCTTGCCGTTGATGGTCGCGGTGCCCGCCGTCGGCCGGTCCAGCCCCAGGATCACGCGCATCGTCGTCGACTTCCCGGCGCCGTTGGGGCCCAGGAAGCCGGTGACGATCCCCGGCTTGACGCTGAACGTGAGGTCGTCGACCGCGACCTTCTCGCCGTAGCGCTTGGTGACGTGTTCGATTTCGATCATGCTCCGATTGTCGGAGACCGGGGCAGCGTCCGCAATCCCGCGCCGGGATGACGTTTGCCCGACGGCAGCTCAGCCTGAGGTCTCACCCCATCCATCGCAGGTCGTACACCGGTCTGCAGCCGGACCGGCTACAAGAGATGGCACCCCGCGTCGCGAGCCGGAACTCAGAGTCGCACGCACCGCCTGCCATCTTTCGGCGGTCGTCGCCACCGGCCGAGCGCCCGCGAGCCCGCGCGCGGCCACGGCCAGGCGACCAGATCGACACCAGCGAACGTCGGTGACTGAGGCTCGGTACTGCCAGAGGTCGCAGCCTCGATCGAGCGGCCACAGACCTCGCGGCCGTTCGGCGGAGCGGTCTACACATTCCCGCAGAAGCAAGCGACGGTCCAGCTCATCGTGGGCTCCGATCGTTTCGTGACGTGACCGCGGTGCGAACCGGCGGCCGAGTTGCTCTTCTGGGATGAGACGTCTCGGCGCCACCATTGGTGAGGTTCCCGAGGATCGCTGGTTCGGCGCCGCTTCAGGCCACCAGGCCCGACAGCACGCCAAGCAGCACGCAACGCCCCCTGAGATCCTGCAGATCGTCGGCGAGCGCCGTCGCCTTGCGAACGCCTCGTGCAGCGCACGAGCGCTCTTCGGCGACCCAACACGTGGGGCCACGCCCGGCCAGCGAGTCGTGAGTCACCCGTCGGAGTGCACGCGCAAGAGCCACGTCGCCGGCGAGGTCGTCCGGTTCTGCGTCGGCACCACACCGGTTCTGGACGCCGACCCGTCCGCCCCCGGATTCGGCGACGTAGGCGTCCCCGAGGCGCCCGGCTCGCGCGATCGGGGTTGCGGTTTGTGCCCCGACCGGCCCCGTCAGCGGTTCACCGAATGGTCTTGGATTGTGCCCGCCACTGCGCTCATGTCGGCGGGAAAGCTGCCGAGCTGGCGAAAGAGCCCGAACGTGTCTTCGTGGTAGAAGTATTCGACGATCTGTCCGTCGAGGATCCGGGCAACGTCGACCCCGTGAATGTCTACGCTCTTGCCCGTCGGGTCAATTCCGTAGAACGGGCCTTGGTGCGTGCCGGTGAGTCGGAAGTAACCGAGAGCACGGTCTCCTTCGGCTAACACGAACTCGAGGTGTTCGTGCAGGTCGGGGAACGCGGTGCGCCAGGTCTGCACGAGGCGTTTGAACCCCTCGCGGCCTGTAGGCCATTCAGCTGGAAGCTGGTCATGGATCAGGTCCGCGGCGATGACTTCGTCGGCAAAGGCAATGTTGCCGCTATTCCAGAACTCGTCGGTGAAGCGCCGCATGAGCTGTTTGTTGTCCTCGGCGGTGGGCATGAGCGTCCTCTCGTGATCGCGTTGGATTAGGGGTGCGTTGGCTCAGGCGGGGTCCAGACTGCTCCGCAGGACCGGGTGGCGTCAGTTGCCGCTCATGCGGCCAACGACCCCGCGTGGGCGAGCGGCCCGATGCGCTGCTCCGCGTTTCGCGGCGATCGCGCGGGTGCTGCTCGCCGGGATCCACTCTGGTCACTGAGCGACCCTCTCCGGGGTTATGTGGACGCCGGTGCTCTGGCTCGTCGGCGGTACTGGCTCCCGCCTTCTCCGGGATCGACTGAGCAGGTAGTGCAGTGACCCGGCGCAGACCACTGCCGCGAGCCATGACAGGTCGACGCCGTTGGTCGCGCGGGACAGGGGTCCCTGGAACAGGCTCGCGCTCCCGTACTCGAACGACCAGCCGGCGAGCACGCCAGCCGCGAGGGCCAGTAGCGTCCGCCACCGCACATCGCCGTAGCGCGAGCGCGATGGCTCCGCGTACAGCGCATCGAGATCGGACGTGCGCCGGTTGATCACGAAATAGTCAACGATGACGATCGTGCCCCAGGCGGCAGTCCAGATGACGAATGAGTTCATGTAGTTCGTGAACGAGGTCGCGAACGTCGAGGACGCCAGGAACGCGACCACCACGGCGGAGGCGATGACTCCGGACACCAGGCTGCCGACCCAGCGCTTCAACTTGATCCCACCGGCGATCATGCACAGCGGAGCTGAGTAGACCGACTCGACGTTGACCGCGATCGCGCCGTGGATGATGACGAGCAGCACCGGGACGGTCATGACGCCGAACAGGCTCGCGACGAGCTCGCCCGGGTCGGCGGCGGTGGCGCCGCTGGCCATCGCGGCGCCGAGCACCCCTAGCCAGATCATCGGTATGAACGTGCCGATGGAGGCGGCCCAGTAGAGCCTGCGCTCGGTCACTTGGGGTCTGGTGAAGCGGGAGTAGTCAGATGCCCATGCCACCCAGGAGAAGCCCCACCCGATGCCGACTGCGGTCATAAGCTCTGAGGCGGCCGTGATGAGAGTCGCACCGTGCACCGTGGAGTGGTTCCATACCACGTCGCCCTTGACGAAGGCCAGGACTGTCATGACCGCCATCACCGCGGCGAGGACCGGCACCGTCCACTTCTCGAAGGTGCGGATCGCGTAGAAGCCCAGGGTGCCAATGAGCAGCTGCGCGATCATGATGAAGGCGGCGACCGCGTACTTCGTCACATCAGTACTGGGCAGGCCGAGCCGGCGCAGGCAATAGGTGGCCAGCCCGAGCACGACGTAGGTATTGAGGCCGATCCACGAGAGGGTGATCAGCCCTTGGATGATCGCGGGCACGTTGTTGCCACGGCGCCCGAAAGCCATCCGGCCGAGCGCCAGCTGGGCCACCCCGGTGCGCTGACCCATCATCGAGAACAGCCCGAAGATGAGAGCTCCGAGCAACTGCCCGACCACCATGATCACGATCGACTGCACCAGGCTCAGGCCAAGGCTCGGCCCGATCGCCCCCACCGCCCAGCTGATCGGGGTGATGTTGGCGCCAAACCAGATCCAGAACTGCTGCCATGCGGTCGAATCCCGGTCCGCGCCCGGGATCGGCTCGATGCCGTGCTGGTCGACGTTCAGCGCCTTGTCCAGCTCGCCACTCCGGGCTGACTGGGTTGCCATGCTCCACTCCTCCGGTACGTGGGTCTGGACGCGAGTTCAGATCTTGAGGTCGAAGATCTGGTTGAGGGCGACGAGGTCGTAGACGATCAGGGCGGTCGACACAATCTCGATCAGGGCCGCGTCGGTGTAGCCAAGCGCCCTGATGCTCTCGATGTCCTCGTCGGTGATCGCGCGGGGGTCAAACGCCGCCTTAAGGCCGAACTCGATCGTCGTCCGCACGTCCGCCGGCAGCTCGTGCTTACGGGTCTCGAAGTTCTCGGCGATGGCGACCGTGTCGTCTGAGGCGCCCTCGAACCGCGCCGCGCCGGCGTGGTACGGGGTGCACACGCCGCCGCCGGCCTCCTCGGTGTGGCTCGCGACGGCCACGCCGAGCAGCTCCTTGGTGGCGGAGTCCACCTCGCCCTCCTTGCCGGAGTGGTACTCCATCAGCCACCAGGCGTAGAAGATCTGGGGCTTGAGGGCGAGCGCTCGCAGGGTGGGGTGCGTCTCATAGCCCTGTTCCACCTGGTCGGCGGGGAAGCCGGGGATCCGCTTCACGCCCTCACGGACGAGTTGGAGGTGCTTCTTGACGCTCTCCGGGGCGTCGCGCTCGATCTCGTGCAGCCGTTGCGGATCGGCGAGCTGAATCCGGCGGTGGACGTCGGTTGCCATGGTTGCTCCTGTGTTAGGTGGTGTACCTGCAGATGAGGCAATGCGCCTGGGGGTCGACGCGTGACTAGGCGGTCTCCCGGACTCGGGCGCCAGCGTGGGCGGCCAAGGCGTCCATCACCACGCGCCCGGCGATCGCCGCGGTGCCCGTGCCCACCTCGAGGCTGGGAGCCGTCTCCACGACGTCCAGGCCGAGCAGGCCGCGCTCGGAGATCCGCCTGACCATGGTGAGGAGCTCACGGCTGGTGAGCCCTCCCGGGGTCGGGCAGCACGTTGCCGCCGCGTAGGCGGCGTCGAGGGAATCCACGTCGACGGTGAGGTAGATCCCGTCGGTCCCCACGCCCGCCGTCTCGGTCGCGCGGGCGATCGCGTGCTCGACCCCGCGCTCCCAGATGTCCTCGAGCCACACCACCTCGATCCCGCGTTCGCGGCAGAAAGCGATCTCGGTGCGCGGATTCATCCAGCCGCTGATCGCGACGAGACAGATGTGCGCGGGATCGAAGCCGGCTTCGACCGCTCGCGGAATCGGGCAGCAGTGGTTGAGCTCCTCGCCACCGACATCGGGAGCGGTGTCGAGATGGGTGTCGATGAGGACGAGCCCGGGGTTCTTGTAGCGCGTGGTGACCGCCCGGACGGCCGGGATGGTGACCGAGTGGTCTCCGCCCAGCAGTACCGGAAGGGCGTCGGCGTCGAGGACCTCGGAGACGGCCGCCTCGGCGATGGCGAAGGTGCGCTCCGCGTTGGCCGGGATGACCCGGCAGTCGCCGCAGTCGACGACCTTCAGGGCCTCGGTCAGGTCGAAGTTCCACGTCGCGTTGTAGGTCAAAAACTGCGCCGAGACGTCGCGAATGGCGCGCGGTCCGTAATTGGCGCCCGTACGACTAATCGAGGTCGAGTCCCACGGCACGCCGTAGATCGCAGCCGCGGCACCGGCCTCCCGCAGCTGGGCGGCGACCGGGGCCACGTGGGGAACCCTCAGAAACGTGCCGGCCAGGCCGGCGTGCAGCACGGTCGACCACATGGTCTCGTCGGCCGTCGGCTCCTTTGTCGACATCAATCCTCCCTCTCCAGTGGATTGCAAAAGCGCTTTATCAGTATCATTGCAAAAGCGCTTTGTCAAGGGTCGGGATCTGTGCGAACATCGCCTCCGTGGCTAAACGAATCGGAATCGCTGATATCGCCGAGGCGGCCGGCGTATCGCCAACCACGGTCTCGCACGCCCTCAACGGCAAGGGCCGGATCCCAGAGGAGACGCGCGACCGGGTCAAGGCCGTCGCCGACCGCCTCGGCTACAAGGCTCTCGCCCAAGCGCGGGCGCTCGCGACCGGACGCTCGTTCACGCTCGCCATCCAGATCGCCGGGGGAAACGGCCAGACCGTGGTTCCTGACTTCAGCTACTTCGTCGAACTGCTCAACGCCGCCTCAGAGGCGTCGATCGAAGCCGGCTACGGGCTGGTCGTCGTGCCCCCGCAACTGCCGGAGGCGACGGTCCGATCATTGCCGATCGACGGCGCGATCGTGGTCGACCCGACGGGACGCGAGACCCTGCTCGATCTCGAGAACATCGCAGTAGTGACGACGAGCCGCGTACCTGGCGACCCGGATCAACGACTCTGGGTCGACAACGACCACGCGCAGGCAGCGCGCCAGGTCCTGGCGCACTTCGCCGACCAGGGCAGCTCCCGCCCAGCCCTGATCACGACACCCCCGGGACAGTCGTACGTCGACGACGTGGTCGACACCTTCATCCAGTGGTGTCACGAACAGCGGCGCGAGCCGCTCATCGAGCGCGTCTCCCCCCCAGCCACCGAGACCGCCGCCCTGCCGGCCGCTCTAAGACTGCTGACGACAACGGAACGACCAGACGCCATCTACACCACGCTCGACCGAATGGCAATCGGAATCATCCAGGCCGCCCGGCAGCTCGACATTTCCGTGCCCGAAGACCTACTGGTCGCCGCCGCAACCGATAGCCCCGTGCTCGCCGCCTCCAATCCGGCCGTGACCGCCGTCAACCTCGACGCCCCCGGAATCGGAAGACGCGCGATTCAGCTCCTCATCGCGCAGATCGAGCAGCCCAACCGCCGTCTCGAGAGCGTCAGCATTCCCAGCACGCTGGTCGTGAGAACGTCGAGCATGCGGAACACAAGGTCGCCAAGCTCCCCGGCTGAACGGGCGACTCTCCCCAACCAGAGCCGGACTCCTGGGTCGGAACCTTCGGCTTGACGCCGGCACACCTGAGAGCGGACGACGGGGGTCGAACCCGCGACCTTCGGCTTGGGAATTGAAATCAACGCGTCTTTCTGCGCTCGTTCCGGGCGATTGAGAGGCTGAAAAGCCAGTTTTCATAAGCATTTCTGTTCAAAAGGTTGCCCGCGACCGTTGCCCGAAGGGACCGTTGCCCGACCGTTGCCCGCTCCGGGAGCTGTGCGTAGAGTCCTTCGCGACCCCATCGATGACAACCCCGAATCCGAATCCGAACTCTCGGCCGTACCTTCGACAGCGCTCCAGCGGCGTCTATTGGTACGCGAAGTGGTCGCGGCGGGGAGTCCCGGTGGTCCGGTCACTCGGGCCGGCATGGATGGAGTCGGATGGCTCGGGTGGGTGGCGCAAGCGACGGGCACGAGCGCCTGACGACTGCGTCACCGAGTCCCAGGCGCACGTTCGGATGCTCGATCTCTTCCATGCGCATGACGTCGAGCAGACGATGCTGGAGGAAGACGCCGACGAGCGCGAGCGCCGAGGCGTCACCTTCCGTGAGGTGGCGCTGGACTACCTCCAATGGCTCAGTGACGTGAAAGGCGCCAAGCCCTCGACACTGCGCGCAGTGCGCTCGGACCTGGCCGAACCCGGCGTCGCCTACCGCCGGGGCACCGGCGTCAAGCACGGGCGGATCATGAAGGCGCTGGGCGATCGGCCGGCCCGCGAGATCACGACGCGTGAGATCAACACTCTGCTGCGCGCGATCTCGGCGGCGGGAGTCGGGCCCCGGACCGTCAACAAAGCGCGGGCGCTCATCTGCGCGATCTTCAATTACGGCAGGCGTCCCGGTACTTGGGACCTGCCTGTCAACCCAGCCACTTGGGCCGATCGGCGGCGGGAGCCAGCGCCTCTCCCTCTCCCCTACTTCAGCGTCGAGCAGGTCGAGGCACTTGCGCGCGTGATGGAGAGCGGCGGCCACCGAGACCCGACGGCGCAGAGCGTCGGAGAGGCCGAGCTCGCGGCGCGGGCCGCCGAGGACACCCAGGACGCCGAGCTCATCCGCGTCGCCGCCTACTCAGGCCTACGCCGCGGCGAGCTGATGACGCTGCGCTGGCGCGACGTCCGCTTCCTCGACCACAAGCTGATCGTGTCCCGAGCCCTGTCCGCTGACGTCGAGGCCGACTCGCCGAAGGGCGGCCGCTTCCGCGAGGTCCCCCTCCCCGACCAGGCCGCCGCGGCTCTCGATCGCCTCAGCCGCCGGCCCGACTACATCGGGCCCGACGAGTACGTGTTCTGCAACCGCTTCGGGCGCCGCCTGGATCCGTCCGCGCTCCGTCGCCGCTACGAGCGTGCCCGCGATGCCGCAGAGCTCCCGCCCCTGCGCTTCCACGACCTCCGCCACACCTACGGCTCACTCCTGGTCGCCGGCGGCATCGACCTCGTCTCCGTCAAGAGCGCGATGGGCCACGCCAACATGAGCACCACCGAGCGGTACCTGCACGCGCGGCCCGCGACCGAACTCGCGGAGCGGTTCACGGTTGCGCTCGGTGGCGCTAACCCTGCCGCACCAAGACCGCCTATCCCGCCGCGCCGTAGTACTGCACAGCCATAGACGTGCGTCCGTCAGGCGTCCTGAATGAGCATCCGGAGAAACTCAGCCGGCGGATAGATCGGCAGTTCGTCGCGCAGCCCGAGCAGGTGCTGATCGCCGGTCACGAGAAAGGCTCGTCGATCGATGGCGAGGGCGAGCAGGTAGTCATCGTCAGGATCGGGTGAGCTCACCGGGGGCGGACCGGCCGGGTCTTCGGCAAGCGTCCCGTGGCTGCGCAACCAGCCGATGTAGGCAGCGGCCTTCTCGGCGGGGATTCGCTTGCGGAGCTTGGGGTAGCCGAACGCGCGTGTGAGTTCGGTCAGGAGGAGCTCTGAGACGATCAGCTCAAACGCCCCATCCCTGGTCGCACGCAGTACTTCCGCCGAGGCGCCCCGAGACGACAGAACGGCGGAGATCAGAACGTTCGCGTCAACGACTGCGCGCACCAGATCCCCGTTTCCGAGGCCTGGTTGCGTGTTGCGCCTCGACGGCTAGCTCACTGGCTTTCGTCTCGGAGAGCGTCGCCGACCCCCACAACTCGTCGAGAACATCGAGCTTGAGATCCCGACGCAGCGACTCCTCGATCACCGCGCTGTCGGACACCCCGGTACGAGCCGCACGAATCTTGACCCACTTCAAGACGTCTTCATCGATCGTGAGCGTTGTCCTGACCTTCGTCATAACCGCATCATACCGTCATGATGCAATGATGGCCCACCTTACCCGCTCATCCCTGCGTCCCCTGGCGACAACCCCGACCGCCGCTTCGTTCCCTAACGACAGCCACGAGGGGCGACCCGGTCCCAGCGCCCCTGGGCCCGCGCGACAGAGACGTCGGCTCCGCCGACTCCCGCCACCGACCTCGCTGGCGCTCGGTCAGGTTGACGCGGCCACAACTGTGACAAGCCAGGCCGCCCTGCAACTCGCCGGATGCAGGGCACGCGCAAACCGCGCCAGGTTCTTTCCCTGCCCAGGCAACCGCGGGGTTTGGCCTTAGCTCGGCAAGCAACGCGGCGAGCCGCGTTGCTTGTCCGTTCGTCAACCCGCGGGTCCGCGTCTGGTCTTCGCGCAGGCCGTTTTCGGAGCGTTGGCTACCTGACGTCTGTCGTATTGGCGCGCTGGGCCGATACGACAGTCGTCCGCGATTCCCGAAAGAGCTAAAGGAATTGACCCGGCTGCCGATACACCCGGTGAAGGAGGGTTGAGCCACGCTCACGATCAACGAAGCAGCCACGGTGCTCAACGTCAGCGCGGACACGCTGCGCTTGTGGGAGGAGCGGTATGGCTTTCCAGCGCCGGAGCGTACCCCCGACGGACGCGATGAGTACGACCGCGACCAGATGATCGGCCTCCGCGACGCTCTGCAGAACAGCAGATCGGTCACCCATGCTGTCGCCCAGGCGCGAGCGACGCCCAGCCGAGCCCCCCAACACATCCTGTAGATCGGCACGGCTGGAGGTCTGCTTACCCGCCCACCGCGCGGGAGCTGCGCCGCGATCCGGTTCTGCCTCGCGCTCGCCCAAGGGCAATGAGGAGTTACCACAGCAGCCGGCTGGCGGCGCTTGTCGTTTGACGTCCCCCGTCGGCCGATCGGAGCGCAAGCCGACCCGCCGAGCAGCGAGCGGGCGCAGGCGCGCGTCGTCGCCGAAAGGACTCGTCTGCCAGCGCTTGGGAGCCGACATCGCCTTCGTGGCCAAGCGATGGCGCGGCGTCGAGGCGGCGGACGATCGCATCGGCTCGCCGACGGCATGCCAGTGTCGGTCTCGTCGGACACCACTGCGATCGTCAGCGCCGCAACCGCCGAGACCGCTGCAGGCCGGGGCGCCCGCTCGTAGGTGGCCGACGCAGGCGCGGACCCCGACCGCCAGCCATCCCGGACGACAGCCACGAAGAGCGGCGTGGGCACCAGCGCCTCGGCGGTCCGCGCGACAGTGACCGCCGGCTGCGCCGGCTCTCGCTGGCGACCTCGCTCGCGCTCGGTCATGGTCCCGCGGCCGCCACGTGACGTGCGAGGGCCACCCTGCAAGCGCCGAAAGATGTCATGTGCCGGTTGGCGTGATCGGGCGGTGAAGGTGGCCGGTCCCCCACGTCGAACGGCGCTATAGGCGCGCGCGGATAGCGGCCGCGCGGCCGGCCAATCGATCAGGAGGTACCGGCCGTGGTTCACGGTATGCGATGCCCTGCGCGCCTGGCTGCTGACCGGGGTGTGGATGACGTCTGGGCTGCCGAGGGGGTGGTGTGGCGATGACGCTCGTGATGGGGATGGATCAGCATCGCGCGCAGATCTCTGCGGAGTGGATCGACACAATCACCGGCGAGGTGTCGCGCGCGCGGGTCACGCCGGCTGACCGTGCCGGGGTCCGCCGGTTCCTGACGCGGTTTGAGGGCGCCGATCTCGAGGTTGCGTTGGAGGCGACGACCGGCTGGCGGTTCGTGGTCGAGGAGCTTGAGCGGATCGGCGCGGACGTGCACCTGGCCGAGTCGGCGGAGACTCGCGGCCTGAAAGGCCGCAAGCAGCGAGCCAAGACTGACTGGGCTGACGCGCGGCATCTGCGCGAGCTGCTGCTGATCGGCCGCCTCCCGGAGTCCTGGATCGCGCCCGCTCATCTGCTGGACCTCCGCGCCCGGGTGCGATGCCGTCACACGCTGGTGGAGCAGCGGACCGAGTGGCAGCGACGGATGCACGCCGTGCTCTATCACCACGGCTGCCCGAACACGCGGAAGCTGCTCACCCTCGCCAACCGCCAATAAATCGCCGGTCTCACGCTCCCCGCCGCGGCACGCGAGCAACTCGCGATCGCACTGGAGATGATCGACGCGATCGAGATCCAACTCGGGCCGGTTGATCTCGCCTTGCGTACCTACGCACGTCAGCAGCCTGGATGTCGGACGCTGATCGAGAAGATCTATGGGATCGGCGAGCTGACCTCGGTCACGATCCTCGCCGAACTCGGCGACCCCCGCCGCTTTCAGAACTCGCGCGACGCGGTCCGTTACTCAGGCCTGGACATCACCGTGCACCAATCCGATCAGCACCGCTCCCCAGGGCATCTCAGTCGGCAAGGACCGCCCGCGTTGCGCTGGGCGCTCTACGAGGCCGCGCAAGCCGCGCGTCGCCCGAGCAGCCCTGACCGCCAGTACTACCTGCAAGCCGCCCAGCGGATCGGCGGCAACCGCGCGTGCATCGCGGTCGCGCGCAAGCTCCTGAAGCGCAGCTACCACCTCCTGCGAGAACTCGGCGACCAGGCGCTTGAGCCTGTCGCCGTCTGAGCACCGACCTTGTCGCGCGGCGAGCCCGAAATCATCCGATGAACCGCGGCCAGCTCCCGCCGCCCTCCTGCCGACCCCTGTCAGGGAACGGCCTAGCAAGACTGAGCGGCCGCACCATCATCTGCCGGAACACCCATCACATCATGTACCCGACCGGGAGCCACCCCGTGTCGAGGACCGAAGTAAGGCTGGGCGTCCGCGGACACGCACCCATCCCTCAACGCGCCCACGCACCCCCACACCGGAGCCGACACACCGACGAGCATCAACGCCTTGACAACCCGGGCTGGCACAAGGAAGGAGGGCCCGCGCTGAGGCGCGCTGACTCGTGTTGCATACGCAGAGTTTGCCCACATGCTGCGGCGTCATCCTCCGCCGATCGTCCCCGGCACCCGACCCCGGGCGATTGAGATGGCGCCGAAGCACTGGGGAGGGGTCTGCCCGAGCTGGGAGGAACCGATCGCTGAGAGGGCCTCGCCCCACGCCGCTACGCGAGCGATGTCGGTCTAGAGCTGCGGACGACGTTGACTTTAGTCAGTAGCAGGCGTGCCGATGCTCCGGCGCGAGCTCTCCCGCTGTGGACGACCCCGGGCGGCGCCCAGCCACCGGGTTCCCCCGGTCAGGTTCGTGGACCGTCCTGTGTTCGGCGACCTGTCACCAGCGCATGCCGCTCAGTGCGGCAGATACACAACATCTCGGGGACCGCAGGTGCCCCCGGCCGAGCACGCGTTGTAGGCGGACTCTTCTGTGAAGGGACCCTTCCAAGTGGTGCCGCCGCCGGTCCCTGAGACGTAGGCCGGACGGTAGGGATAGCCGCAGAAGTAGGACCCCATACGACCGCCGCACACCCACCAGCGGCCGTCAATGAGTACCGGCCCGGCGTCGCCGGTGGCGGCCCCGTCCGCGGTCAGGTTGATGTGCTTGGCGTGTGGGTTGATAGCGCCGGCAAGAATTGTCCGGGCCCGCGCGCATGACATGTGCCACGGATAGATCGCGTCCTTGCCGTAGAAGGCTTTGGCCGCGTAGCCGCAGCGCTTGACCCTGACCGTCGTCAGTGCGGACGCTGCGCCGACGCCGATCATCAGTAACGCGAAAGCGATCAACATGCACCGCCATCCCCTGAACATGCGCGCGAGCCTAACACGAAGTCACTGTCGCCGCAGCGGCTTCGGCGCGATCGCATCGGCGAGAGAATGTCGCACAAACGAACCGCGTTGTGGTCATCGACCAACACGTGCACGCCGTCGGCGGAATCGGCCTCACAGGCTCCGCTCTGAGCAGCTCACGCGCACCGACGTCACGGGATTTGTCCGAGCCGCCAATGGGACGACTATGTGCGGGAGACAAACAAAATCCGGTGCGCCCGGTTTGTGCGACAACCTCGCGACATCTGGATCGCCCGTAGCGACGGCAGCGCACAGGCGGCGGGCGACCGAAGCCGAAACGGGAGCAGATGCCGCGGTTAGACTCGGTGGCTTACGGCACCGACCCCCGACGCGATGACGGACCAAGAGCCCACCCAGAACGCTCCCGCGATCTTGCCCGTTGGGTTATCAGCTCGGGAGCGGTTCGCGATGTATAAGAGTACGTACTTCGGCTGGACCGAGACGACTGAGACGTCGCCAGGACAATTTCAGCTGGCCAAAATGACGTTCACCGGCGGTATCAAGCCAGTAGAGCGCTGGCCGCTGTCGGACGAGGGGTGGCGGGAGGCCTGGGCGTTCCTCACGGAGCATCAGCCGGAGCTCGCAGATGCCGTACGTACCGTCTGGGTGAAGGAGACAGCCACGCGAGAGTACGCCGCGCATCGGGCCCAACTTGAGGCGGCGCTCGCACAAGAAGGGGTACTTGATCGTCTTCCCAGTTGTGTGCTGCTTGGTGGGTACGGCTACACGGACGGCGCGACGCCAGGGGCTCACGTGGATCTGCATTTCACCAATTGGGGCATCTGGATGACGTACGCGGGCGAGGTATCTCCCCTACTACGTTGCTCGTACGAGACCGTAGATGCACTGCAACTCGAAGGTGGCGCAGTGCGAAAGGGTGGAGGCTACGTGGGCGGCGGTTTCGGCGTGTTGGGCGCAGCCGAGGGCATGGCCATCGCTGGCTTGCTGAACACGCTCACAGCCTCGACCAAGATTCAGACAACGATCCGCGTCGAGAGCAAGGCAGCGGAGGTGTTCCTCTTTACCGACATCGCTACTCCGCAGCAACTAACCATGCGTCTTGCGCAGGCGCGCGGACGGATACGAGACTCCGCTCTCACCGCGACCCCTCCGCCAGCCTCGGCGTCGCCAGAGCATCTTGATGTAACCGATCGTCTGCTGAGGCTCGGCGAGATGCTCGACAAAGGCCAGCTGACAACCGACGAGTTTGCGCAAGCCAAAGCGCGACTGCTCGGCAGTCCGGACTAGCCGGGAAGAGCTCCGCTCCCGCATGAGATCATCCGGCTCGTGACGTCTGGGGAGCTGCGTCAAGGCTGGCTGCTGCCGTAGACCCCGGTCCGGCGGATGCCGCGATCGCTCCCGTGCTCTTGGTCGGCGGACAGCTGACGAGGGTATTGGCGACATCCCCTTCGCCGATTGCAGGGCGGACGCGTCCGTCCCAGACGTCTCCCGGTTTGCTTATGCAGAAGCCGTCGTCGGTCGAGGCCTCGCCGGGCAGCTCGGGAAGCGCGCGCTGCGATCCAGATGTCGGCGATGCGAGCGCCGGGACTGGGCGGAGCGAGGCGCGGAAGCGAGGGCCCGCGCATCGCGGCACACCCCCGGTGACGACACCCCGGTCGTCGCCATCCCACGAATCCCGAGCGCAACCACGACGTTCGCCCCGTTCAGCGCCGCAGCCGCTATTTCCCATCACCGAAGTCACCTGTCGGCACTACGTCGAGACGGTCGACGCGATAGCCCGCAGACGATTGGCCCCACAACTAGCAGAGCGCCTAGGAACCCCCGCCGGTCGAGTTCATGCCGCGGAGCACCACGCAACGTCGAGTTGTGAAACGCTTCCGGCAATGCCCGTCCCAGCCCGAAATGCGCCGAGTGTCTGGAGCAGACTTGGAGTCGAACGGACATACGGCGGCGTTCCGAATACGGCCGCCGCGGACCTTCTCCGAGATGCAGCGGCAGTCGTCTCTATGAACCGTCCTGGGTTGGTTGGAGACTCTTGGCCTTGGAATATCAAGGACGGAGTTCATGCCTACAGATCGCACAGCTGGGAAGCCGACGACGCGGCGGTACTCGCCGGAGGAGAAGCAGGCGGCGGTGAGGATGGTCCGCTCGTTGCAGGCCGAGACGGGGATGACGCACGGGGCGGTGCGGAGGGTCGCTGAGCAGCTGGGGTATGGGGTTGAGTCGGTGCGGTCCTGGGTCAAGCGGGCCGAGGTCGACGACGGGGTGCGGCCGGGGGTAACGACCGCAGAGTCAGAGCGGGTTCGGGATCTCGAGCAGGAGGTCCGCGAGTTGCGGCGCGCGAACGAGATCCTGCGGCGCGCGGCGACTTTCTTCGGGGCGGAGCTCGACCGCCAGCAGCGCAGATAGTGGCGTTCATCGATCAGAACAAAGACGATGTGGTGGACGGTCGGCGGCTCGGGGTCGAGCCCATCTGCGAGGTGTTGCAGGTGGCTCTGAGCAGCTACTACGCGGCCCGGGGCCGGCCGCCCTCGCAGCGCGCGCGGCGCGATGCCGAGTTGACGCCGCGGCTGACTGAGATCTGGAAGGACAACTATCAGGTCTATGGGTCGCGGAAGCTGTGGAAGACCGCGCGGCGCGCGGGGATCGAGATCGGCCGCGATCAGACCGCGCGGCTGATGCGCGCAGCCGGGATCCAGGGCGTGCTGCGTTCCAAGCGGGTCCGCACGACCCGCCGCGACGCCAGCGCGGGCCGGCACCCGGATCTCGTGGGGCGCCAGTTCACTGCCAGCAACCCCAACGAATTGTGGGTGACCGATCTGACGTTCGTGGCGACGTGGGCCGGGGTGGCCTACGTGTGCTTCATCGTCGACGCGTTCAGCCGGATGATCGTCGGCTGGCGCGTCGCTGCTCACATGCGCACCCCGATGGTCCTGGACGCGATCGAGATGGCCCGCTGGAACCGGGGTCTGCATCATCCCGGGCTGCGCTGCCACTCAGACGCCGGATCGCAGTTCACGTCCATTCGCTACGGCGAACGGCTCGCGGAGATCGGCGCGACCCCGTCAATCGGCACCGTCGGCGACAGCTATGACAACGCGCTGGCCGAGACCGTCAACGGCTACTACAAGGCCGAGCTGATCCGCGGCCCAGCCCGCACCGGCCCGTGGAAGACCGTCGAGGAGGTCGAGCTGGCCACCTTGAGCTGGGTGCACTGGCACAACACCCAGCGGCTGCACGGCTACCTCGGTGACCTGCCGCCCGCCGAGTTCGAAGCCCTCCACGCCGCCCGCGGCGAGCTCCAGGGCGCCGATCCGGGCGACCGATCCGTCAACGGTGCTGCTCGCAGGGCCGCAGAACGCCTCCCAGCGCGTCAACCCGAACCCGTCGACGGCGGAATCGGCCCGGATCTGCATCAAGCCGCACCGCAGCCTCTCCTCGCTGCCCTTCATGCGGCGCCCGCAAGCTCGAAGGACGCTCGACAGAGATGAGGGATGGCTCAATCAAGAACATCAACATCGACATCAACAACCCACCCCACGACACCTCTACGCTGTCCCCAGGACCGACCAGCCGTCGGCCTGTTCACAAAACGCCAGGGTCTCCATCAAACCCAGCACGATTCACTAACCCCCACGTCCGTTACGTGTGGCGCGGGCACGGCAACATTCACTACACACTCCACCATTCCCTGCACCGTCGTCTGGATCGGGCCTCGAGAGCTGAAACCGAGACTGAGCTCGCTGTCCAGGAGTCGATGTTGCTCGCACGAGCACGGGCAACAGGTTATGACCGAGCAGTCGGCCGTCGCCTGTCCGATGTGGAACTTGTCGGACTCCTCCAACACGAGGGTGCCGCTACCCGCTATCTCGACGTAACGCCGGACCCGTACAGAGCCCTCTTCTTCGCGTGCGAGCACGCGGTGGGGAGCGACGATTCTGCTGGGATGATTGCGCTTCTCGTGCAAGATGCGTGGCCGATTCGCCCCTATCTTAATCCGTCCATTCACGGCAGCAGCGTCGATCAGCTCGATGCGCAGCGCGCAGCCGAAGGCGGCGCGCCATCAGCGACGTATCTCATCGAAACGGCGTTCCTGAACGAGCGGATGAAGGCCCAGCGAGGGGCATTTGTCGCCGGCCGAACACCAGCTGATCCGGGCACAGAGGCGTGGTCGAGTCTGGACCTCAGACTACTGCCACCAGAGCAGGAGACCCAACGAATAGACCGACTCTTGAACCCTGCTCGTGGACGTCCGCCAGCGCGAGGGGAGCGTCCGCCCGTCATCGCTTTTCGCATACGGGGAACGGTCCGTCGTGCGTTGCGCGTGCAACTCGCCAAGCGGTTCGGCTACACCACCGAGACGATCTATCCGGATCTAAACGGGTTCGCTCGCGCCTTCGATCAATACGCGCCCGTGATGTGACACGTGGCGGGGTCTTGATCCACGTGGCGAGGCCTTGAGCCCGACGTCAGGAGCGCCGTGGCGATGTTCTGTTGGGGCGATGGCAGCCAACAGGACAGCCGTCACGGACCTGAGTCGACGAGACATTCGTCGCCACAGGAGTCGCCTTGTCGATAGCTGGCGTCACGCGAAGGCTCCCGTTAGCTGCGTCGGCCTGTGTCTTTCTGACCACTCGCTGACGCGGCGCCAGACAAGTGATGGACCTGCCTCTCACACGCAGGTTCGCCGCGCGTGTAAGCCCGCTGAACTCTGGGGCTATTGCTTGAACCGAGGATCGCGTCCCGGCCAGTCTTGCGGCAGATCGAGCATCTCATTTGGCGCCGCCAAGGCATCTTCGAACACCAATTGATCATCGATGACCCTGGCTGCGGCGAACGGCAAGTGGCCCGTCAGCTCTTGGTCCGGCGCGAAGTGATGCCAGATGCGCAGGTCTTTCCTCGCGCAATTGCTAGGCAGCACACTGATGCCGGCCAGCACCGCGGAAACCTTGCGACTCGCGACCCCGCGTCCGCCAACCCAGAAGCCATCCGGATTCCGAACCAGCGTCGACCCGCCGGAATCCAAATCCAAGCGGACGGCCTCACTACCAAACAACGCGCCGACAAAGTCGTTGTCGTCAACGAAGCCATTCAGCGCCATCACCGCGATGACCATCGGGCCGTCCGGCGCCTTATGTTGTCTCTTCTTCCGCTCAAGCGCATCGTGGATCTTCTTCACATCGTCGATCACCCCAGCGCCAGCCCCGTGCGCCCCCACGAGCCGATTATCAGATCGGTCGCGGAATTGTCGCGAGCGCGGCAGGAGCCTTAGCTCAATCTCCCACTCGCCTACTGTGATTCTGGTCTCCGGATGCGCTCGCCGCGGCTCTAGCAAATCGTCGGGGTCGAACTGTTCCATCCACCGCTCGATCGGCCTCGTGATCGCGTTCCGCTTTGGCAGAGCGGTGCTACTGCGGAGGAAGTGGACGCTCAAGAAGAAGTTGGACGCATCGAGGGTGTTGATGATGTCGAGGATCTTCGGCTCCAGCGCCGTACGTGTCTGGCTCGGCACGATGCCCGAGAACACGGTCGTCGCTTCGATGTAGAAGAATCCCTCGTCTCCGCTGACGAGGAAGTCGGGCCGGCTGCGGCCGTCCGGCAGCGCGGTGTTCGGCGTCACGTCGAAGCCAAGACGCGTAAACAGATGATGCAAATACACCTCCCACCAAGCGCCGTAGTGTTGTCGCGGCGAGGGGTTGCGGAATCGCGCCCTCAAGTCCCCAGTGGGGTCGGGACACTCTCGGTACCACGCGTCGAGCTCTCCCCGAATCTTCGCCCAATATGACCCAGCACATCGGTTAAGGAACGAGAACGAGTCCTCGACGTAACTCCCGGGGAGATCGTCGCTTCGCTTTATGTCGTCAAACAGCGGCGCTTTGTTCATAGCGTCCCCACGGCTCGAACGCTACCGCGGGCTGCGGGACGTAGTGTGAGCGCGCTACCTAATCCGGAGGGACTTTGCGTCCCATGGTGCGCGCTGGCGGGAAATGGTGATCTCGCCTTGGGTTGCCGGGAGTGCTACGCGTCAGTCTCGGTGGCCGCGTCAACGTCTGTCGCTCCGTCCGCATCTTCCATCGCCGGACCGTCGGCTCCCTCGTGCACGAGCCAGTCTGTCATTGCCTCCCAGCGTGCTTTTAGGACAGAGAGCCTGGGCTTGTCTGAAGGAGTCCCCGGCGAGTGCAGCCAGGCGGCGAAGTCGCGCTCACGGTAATGACCATTCGTTTTATGGGCGAGCATCTCGGGCAAGCTCTCGCCAGTTTCTGCCAGCCCGAGCAGTTTCTCGTAATCAGAGATATCCATCACCTGTAAGGGCTGAACGCGAGCGTCCGCAAGCGGGGCGGCCTTAGTCTCGTCCATCTCTGCGTCTAGATAGTCCCAGAGGTTCCGGGTCTGCATCACATGCCCGACCGAGACGACAATCGGCCAGATGCGCTCGATTTGCGAGATCTCGACACCTGGGAGCGTCGCCTCCCCCCTCAACAGGGCACCGATGCAGGGGCCGAGCTGGTCAGCTTTCTCCACCAGCAGCCGCGAGACTTCGAGCGTCGCCTCACCCGCAGTGCCGCTCACGGCCGCGGCGGCCGACACGCGCCGAGCGTGAATCTCAAACAGGACGAGATCGTTGCCCGAGACGACCGCGACATCACTGGTTCGTTCACCGCTATTTGGGCCGTATCGCTGTTCGCCGAACACCGCGTTGCGTTGCGCGAGGCCGGCGTTCGCGAGATCGAGCGCGTACAGCTCTACGATTTCTCCAGCGAAGCGCTGGTACTTGCCGCTCGTCTTGCCCCCGAGGTCCTGGGCGTGCCGCAGCGCCCGATAGTGGAATCCCTCGCCGAGCCAGCTGAGCAGCCACGCCGGAGAGAGCAGCAGGAGACCCCCGTCAGTCAGCCTCAAGAACGGCGTCGTCTGGAACGGACGGACCTCCCACGACAGGGCCGTGTCGCCTCCACCAAACCTGCCGAACTGCGCGTTGAACTCTGACCTGGACGACGCGATTACCGGAACCTCACGTGGGACGTCCGCCAATCCGATTTGATTGAGCAGATCGCCGACGTGGGGGGCGACGATGCGAGGGGTCACCTCGTCACCGAACGCGTGTGTGATCGCCGACAGACCAAAGCCCAACGTCCACTGCTGTTCGGCGGTGACCCCGTACTCTGTGAGCCAGTCCGCGACAGGAACGCGATTGCTTGAGTGCTTCAGCCGAGCGTCTTCTGTCGCGAGCCGCAGAAACTCACGCTGGCGGGCCATCTCCTCCAACGGCTGCGCTTGACGGAAGAAGGTCGCCGCCTGAAGCTCGTAGCCCATGAGCGCGTCACGCGACGGCAGCCCCATGGCGTCCAGCGACATCTCGATCGCGGAATGAGCGCCCAGGACTGCATCCTGAACGAGGCGGATTTCGTTCTCGTCAAGGTCTCGCAGTGGCTCGTGGCGCGCGTGTTCCATCACGAGACGCAGAAGGAGCGTTAGCGGCTGAGGTGAGAAGATCACACGGTCGGGATTAACCGCCAGAATCCGCTCGTAGTCCGCGAGCAACTCCGGCTGCGAACCGTAGAACTGCTTGGCGAGTTCCCACTGCCGGCGCGGGTCGTTCAGACGCGAGCCGAGGCGGCACAGCACGAGCGCGACGTACAACATCGCTGACTCGAACGGGAGTCGCCGCACGATCGAGCGCAGCGTTGACATGTCCGTCTCAGAACGACCCAACTCCGGTTCGGCAATGAAAACGCCCATTTGATCCATCTCGCTGGGCATGGTCTGATCCGCCGGCGTGGAGCCAGACGCCCCTGTTGCCGTGCGCGGCTCAGCACCCGAACGCGCTCGTTGACGTCGGCGCTGGTGGAGCTTCTTATTCCGACGACGCTTCGAGGAAGCCATCGCGAAGAGTGTGTCAGCCAAAACCAGGCTTACGGACGCATAGGCCACCACCACCCAGAGTTGCGACATCGCTTTCGTCTCGACGGCAGCATTAGATTGAGCGCGGGCCTTGGCGACGTTACGATCCTCCGATCAGCCTGCGGCCCCGCGATTGGACCGAACCGGAGTCGGGTGTTGGCGCAATCGTGCCCGGAGGCATCGCACGAGACCTGGTTGACGTCCGTCAACGACGTGAGTCGTCCTCGCGATCATGCCCATCGCGCGGCGCGCCATCTGATGTGATGAGCCTGGCGCTGCTCCCGACCTACGCGCGCGTCACAATCTCGGTGATCTGTGGCTCCTCTGACGAGAACCCGCGTCGATACCTGCGGAAAGCGACTGGTGGCCTATATCGAGGACGATGCTGCGCGTCTGACCGACGAGCAACTCTTTGAGGAGATCAGAACTCTCATCGAGTGGCGCACACAACACGTCTACCCGCTCCGCCTGACGATCCCGAGCCTCCGCACTTGGACGGCGAAGTACTCGACCGCCGGAATCACTCCGGCACAGCGACTCAAGCGGGCTCCGCAGATCGTCATCAAGCTCCGTCGCCATGCCGGCATGAAGCTCTCGCGCATGCAAGATATCGCTGGCGCCCGAGCGATCCTGGCGGACGCCGGCGAGGTGGAGCTGTTGCGCGCGGAGATCGAGCGTCATTGGGAGCCAGTTCGGGTCTCTGACTACCGGGATACGCCTCGCCCCACCGGCTACCGCGGGCTGCACATCATCGTCAGTAAGCGTCGCGAGACCGGCAGCGATGAGCTGCGCCTTGTCGAGATCCAGCTCCGCACGGAAACAGAGCATCGTTGGGCTGAGACGGTCATGCACACGGGCAACCGCCTCGGGCACTCGCTCCAGGACGCTCAAGGTCCGCCCGAGCTGGTCGAGTACTTTCGTCTGGCATCGAACGTTCTCTACGCTGGGTCAAGAGACGAACCGGTCGATGTTGATCTGGACGCCCAATTCAGCAAAATTCGCGCGCGGGTTCGGCCGTATTTCGAAAGGATCTAGGATCACAGCATGGCCACGCACCAGTTTCTTCTGATCTACAGCCTTCTGGAGCACAGGCTCCTGGAAGCGAATGATCTTGGGTCTGACACGACTGTCGCCATGGAGGCGTATGCCGCCTGCGAGGCGCGCTACCGGGGGCAGAACGGCGTGGAGATCGTGCTTATTGGCGCCGATTCGTTGGACACGATCAGGCAGACGCACCCTCACTACTTCGAGGGCGACCTCGGCCGGGACTTCTTCGAGAGCGTCATTCCCGTCTGCGTTCGCTAGGACCGACTGCTCCGTCCGAGCGGATGGTCGCTGCCGGGGCTGAGAGCCCAAGCGCTCTTATTGCCTTGAATCCGGCGATGCCAAGCAGAACAGCGTCAGAGTCAAGCGGCTCACTCCCGGGTTGCGTGATCGCTTTCGTCAGCGACTCGCCTAGGGAGCGACGACCGAATCGGCGACATCTTGGATCGTCGAGTTTGGGTGGTGATCAGTGCGGCACACGATCCGATTCGGCCTTCCTCGAGCTCCTCGCGTGCAGACGTGGCGTTGGGTCAGGATTGGGCCGCGGCGGAGCTTGACAGGCTGCGTAGGTGAGATAGGCTACCTAAAGCATCTATACCACCTACAAATCCGGGAGACGCAATGCCGAAGATCACGATCACAATCGACGTCCCTGACGGCGCCGTCGTCGAGGTCGCGCAGGCCGGCTCGTCCGCGGGCGCTCTTGCGGCTGACACCAGCGCTACGAAGAAGTACTGGCAGGAATACCTCAGCTCGAACGGCCGAAAGATCTACCGGGCCGCCGCGAACATTGAGACGTTGCCGACGAAGGGGCCCGGCTACACATTCGAGGACATTGCAGAGGCCCTGAGCATCACATACGAGAGCGCCAAGAGCATGCATCGCACGAGTGGCCGATCGGCTCGTAAATGGCGAGAGGACACTGGGACGGCAGAACCGATACGACTCGAGGAGATTGAGTACCTCGAAGTAGACGAGAACCACGCCCAGCGCACCACGTACCGCCTGCCGCTGGGCATTGCCGACGAGATCTATAGCGAACTGGCCCTCGACCCACCCAACTAACCGGGGCCGCGCTTTACGGAAGGACGCCGTGGGCCCGTAGGTAGGTCTCGGCGAAGATCTTCTCAAGGGCTATCGCTTGTTGTGTGTCGGCATCCCACTGTGCGTCATGCCAGCCCATGAGGTCAAACCGGGCAGTCGCAGCGGCGCGGAGAGCCCTCACCAGATAGAACCCGATCGCACTGACCTGAGCGCCGTCCGTGCCGATCGCGACGGTGGCGACGCGTGACAACTGCTCTGTGCTTGCACTCTCAAGGTCCATCGCCCACTGAAGCCCGAACCACGTGACGTGATCAACCGCAGACAGCCGCGAGAACAACAGGTCACCGATCCGGGAGCCCTCGCCGCTGCCGACGAGCTTGACGATGCCATCCGAGAGACGCGGGCGCTTGGTGCCGTCGATGATGGGCCGGCTGCGGCTGAGATTCGGCGTCCAGCCGAAGCTCCGCGCGACCTCCGTCCATTCATCAACGCGAGACGGAGACCCGGGTTGCAGGCCGAGATCCTCGACCTCCTTGGCGCTGTACAGCTGCTCGCACAGACCTCGCTTGATTCGTTCCAATGGTTCCACCTGGCGCTCACTGAGCCACTCGCACACCACGGCACCCTCAAAAGCTGAGCGGCCAAGGACGAGGTGCGGGTAGAGCGGCGGCGGCCCACTGGCGAACAGCGCCGCGAACCCACGGAGGTTGTCAGTCGCCGCACGTAGGGTCATCGCGCCGAAGACATGCGTATCCGTGATCGGCAGTTCCCACGTGCTCTGAGCGCTGTACTGCTCCTCTGCATTCCGCTCGGTCCGCGCGCCCGAGTCAGACGCTGGCTGATCATTGTGGCGATCAGCTACCGCATCGACAGCCGACGTCAATGCGCGGATCGCTGCCACCTTCGGAGCCATCCATGCCCGGAAGGTCTCAGCGTCAACGATATCCGCCATCTCACGGACGTTAGAGCGCGCTTCGGTCAGAGAAAGAGGGCGGATCTGCGATCCGGGTGGCCGCAGGGCGTTCCGACATATCCGAACAAATTGACCGCAGCGCGGTGACGCCTGCGCCTCCGGGCAGTGGATCGTCGGGATTGCCGAGGGTCCCGGGAGCCGGCGCGGCGGCTCCTGGCATGCCGGAATCTACGGCGCTGGCGATCGCTTCGCGGCAGCAGTCGCCTAGGGGCTAGTGACCGCCTTTGGCGACACACCGATGGTCGGCTGAGGGCTTCCGAGGACGCCCGGCCCCGCACGCACCGCGGGGCCTCGGCGGCGATCTGCATAAGCAAACCGCCCGCTCCTGAGGTATCAGCCGGCGCCCCGCATCCGGCGAGTAGGGCGGCCGGCGCGGTGATCCAGATGTCGCTCAAGGAGGCGCCCGGGACTGCGAGGGCCTAACAATGAAAGCGGTCGCCGGGAGACGTGCGCTTTCCGCAAGACGCGGGTTGCTTCGTGGTCGGGGCTAGTTCGCGCTCGGCACGGAGGTCTCCGCGTTTAGCGGGCAGCAATCGTCGCTCGTGACGCTGGGCGTCAGAATGGCAGCGATGGAGGTTCCGTCCCGTGGTAGGCTCACGCTCACTTCGCGATGTGTCCCGGCTGATGGATCCCGAGTTTCGATCGTTCCTCTACCGCCTAGCCGACGACTCTGCCCTCTTGGCGCGTTACCGCGCCGACCCCGAGTCGGTGATGCTGGAGGCCCGGCTCACTCAAGAGCAGCAGGAAGTACTGCGCTCCGGTGACACGACCCGGCTCACGGAGCACGTCGGTATTCCTCTTCCCCCAATTATCATCGTTCCGGGCGGGTAGCCGATACGTATCCCGACAGGTTGGCAGTGCCTCGCGAGTTGCTCATCGTCGGAACTGGCATCAAGTCGATCGTCCAGGTCACGCCAGAAGCCCGCGAGGCGATCACGCGGGCCGAGAAGGTTCTATATCTGCTCGGCGAGCCTTTCACTGCTACATATGTCGAGCGCCTCAACCCGACGGCTGAGTCCCTCTTGACTCTCTACCAGGCTGGTGAGTCTAGGCGCCACGCCTACCGCCGCATCGTCGAGCGCATCCTCGAATGTTTAGCGAGCAAGAGCGTGTGCGTTGCGTTTTATGGCCACCCCACCGCATTCGTAGGGCCAGCGACAGAAGCGCTCCACCAGGCACGATCCTTGGGATACCGAGCTCGCGCGATACCTGGGGTCTCAGCGGAGGACTGTCTGTTCGCGGATTTGGGGATCGATCCGGGAGAGAGCGGCGTTCAGAGCTACGAGGCGACTGACTTTCTGCTCCGCCCCAGGAACTTCGACACGTCCGCTCTGCTCGTGCTTTGGCAGGTCGGGGTTCTCGGCGATGCGACATACAACCCCAACAGCTCGAACCCGCCTCTCGACGTTCTGGCTGAGGTCTTGAGCCCCCACTATGGAGCACAACACGAGGTCATCGTCTACACCGCTTCCTGCCACCCCGCCTTTGATGCCAGAGTTGACGCGTACACCCTGAGCACGCTGTGCGCGGCTAGCGTTACGGCGGCCGCGACCCTACTCGTGCCGCCCGCAAGGCGTCCGGCGGTCGACTTAGCGATGCAGGCGCGACTCGGCTTCGGTCACCACGCAGGCTAGACAAGCTCATCTCTGATCACGAGCACCGCCTGGACCAGGAACGAGAGGACTAGGACCGCTGAGAGCAGCACCAGTTGCGCACTTGAATCGTTCTTCCACGCGAGGGCAAAGACGACAACCAGAATTGCAGTCGCAACTGCAGTCCCTGTGTATGGCCGCATACCCTGTCTCGCGCTCTTGTACCGCCAGAAGCTAGCGAGGTTCCACAATCCGTCGACAGCTACCAGGGTGACAACTAGCTCGGGAAAGCCGATCTTCGCTTGGCGCGTGGTACCGGTTGTTACCACCTGCCCGACGAAAGTGAGAATGATGCCGTCGATCGTCAGTAGAAGGAAGCTGACGATCCACTCGGCGCCCTTGGCCGGAGAGAAGGCGAGGTTGAACGCCCCGAATAGAAATACGCCGAGCGCCGAGAGTGTGAATCCGACGAACATCGCAGCGTCGGCAAAGCTCACCCGTTGGCCCTCGAGTATCGACCCCGCCGGGATCGAGGCGTTCTGGTATGCGATCGCTACTAGAAAGCCCACAAAGGCGAGCGCCGCCCCATCCTTGGTCTCGAGGCTACGACGCGGGTTGACATTACTGTCGGTCGTGCTCATGCCACCGTAGGTCTGTATGTACCTGATGACGCCGACCGTGAGGATGCCAGCGGGCGCGCTGAGAGTCAAGGCAGCACCGGCGACGTAGAATCCCAAGTACGTCTCGCACGGATTCGCGAGGCTGGCGCATGCCGCTCCCACCAAAATGGCGGCGCCGGAAACGACCAGGGCAATGAAGAACTCCATGTCGCGCTGCTCTCGCGCTAGCAACGCCGCCTCGAGGCAGCGGGCTGTTCGATCTTATCTCGAACAGCGTGGAACATGGTGCGCATCGCCCGCCAAGAGTCAATCTTCTTGCCAGTCGTCCTGACATCGTTTGCCGGCAGGTCGCGTCTCACCACTTGCGACCGAGGTCCTCGGTGGGGAAGCTGCCCGTGGTCCCGACGGCCTTGCGCAGCTGGCGGTTGAGCGCCTCGATGGCGTTGGTGGCGTAGATCACCCGACTGACCCCGGGCGGGAAGACCAAGAACGGGGGTGAGACGTGCTCCCATCAGCCTCGCCATGCTTGGACGACAGGCGGAGGCTGCTCACCCCATCTGTGGTCAAAACGCATCGAGCCCCGCGAGGGCGTGGTCGGCGTCGATCGCGGTATAGATCGGGCGGAGACCTTTGACGACCTTGTCGTAGTGGCGGCGCGGGACGTAGCGCAGAGGCGCGGATGAGATGCACGATGCAGGTCCTGCACCATCGTCTGCGGGAACACCGCCTCGTCGCCTCGGGGAACCCTTTGAGCCCGTCTTCGGACGCGATGAGGGATGTCTCTCACGCCGCGGTGGCGCAGCTCGTTGAGGACGTGCGTCTCCTCTCCTCAGACCTGGCTCCGGACAGCAGCTGGTCAACGACCTTCGTCCCGGAGCTGGCGACGAGACGGCTCGCCACCGGCGCCCAACCAACCGGACGGCTGGCGCGATCGCATTCGTGTGCGGTGTCGACACTCGAACGGAGGGTCCCAATTCACTTTAAGGATCGCCGGCCCGAGCGCGGCGCCGGGCTAGTGCGTCGGCGACACCCGTCTCGTCGAGAGTTCTGGCGAGCAATCATCGGGGACCCACGAATGAGGTCGCGGCCGACGGTCGCGTGTCCTTCATCGAGCGCAGCGAGATCCCAGGCGAGAGCGAAGCGGTTACCCCCGTGCGTGCCGCTACTGAGCCCACACCAATGTCGCCCCTTCGTTGCTGTCGTTCGCGAGACCTGAGAGGTCATCGGAGACATCGCCCGTTTCCCACACTCCTCGGCCGACGATCCTTGTCTGTCTCCTTCCAGCGCACCTCCAACCCGGGACTGGTCTTCTCGCTGATGACGTCTTCCTGGTGATCCTGTGACTTGTTGTTCTGGACACGCCCGGCTCCGCCCCCGCCCAGACACCACTGCTGCAGGGTGCCCGACTACCCGACCCAAATCCCCCTCTCATCAACCACGTGGGGGGCGGGTAGTCGGGCACCCTGCGGCCGCAGATCCCCAATGCTGGCGGGGGCGGAGGCGGGTCCAGCTACAGAATCGCGTTCTGTAGTTTGCTCTGTAGTTCACTCTGTAGCTCCGGCCCGAGAGCCTGCATCTCGCGATACCGTATTGGTATGCGCGGCGGCGATTACATCCTGATGGCACGTCGGCGTGCGGGCCTCACCCAGCGTGAGCTCGCGGACCGGCTGGGCTGCCGGCAGGCGACGATCGCTCGCTGGGAGCGAGACGATCGCCACCCCTCGCTCGACGAGGTCGGAGCAGCCGCCCACGCCTGTGGCCTGGACCTCGCGATGAACCTTGCCGTCCACGACCGGTCGTGGTGGCCTCAGATCGCGGTCCAACTTGAGCGAGCGCCCCTCGAGCGGTTGCGGTCCCTCAACCCGCCGGGCGCCCCGGACCTTGTACCGATGCTCGCCGTCCTCGGCGGCATCCAGCCCTCCGCCATCGTGATCGGAGAGGTTGCTGGCGCGCTACATGGCTGGCCGCTCGTGCTCAACAGCGCCGGCGTCATCGAGGTCTGCGGTGATGTCGAGACTCTCGATCAGGCGCTCCGCGCCGCTGGCGCGCGACGGGCTCGACGCCGGTACGAACTGGCGCCCAGCGGGCTCGTTTCAATCGTGGAGCAACCACCTGGTACGAGCGGCGTGCGCGACCTCGGCCGGAGCGCCGAGCCAATATGCGCTGCAACTGGAGGACTTCGAGTGGCCGGCCTGCTCGACCTCCTCCGGATCGCCGAGGCGAGCAACCGCGACCCGCGAAGCCGCGAAGCGCTCGCGCTTCAGGCAGTGATCGAAGTCCGGCGCGCTCAGCTGCGGTCGGGCCCTGACCCCTTCTGAGCAACTCGGCGACGGGCAGCGCGAGTCACTGTCCGACGCCTGACCAAAATCGCCCCTTCACGGAGGCAAAGGCCGCGCTCGATCGTGGTCGCCAATGCCGTTTCGTTCGCGCTCGGGACCGTCATTGACCTCGGATGACCTTCCGTGACCCGGAACGGCGACTTGTGGCCAGAAACCGCGTATTTACAGGAGATTCCTCTTGACCGCGCGGTATCCTTGACCCACCGTGATCACCGCCGCCAGCAGCCTCGGAGGACCGCAGCGATGAGCGGAGATCCACTCACCCGAGCTGACGTGCTGACGGCGAGCGAAGCGAGCGCTCTGCTCGGGATTCCGCGGAGCACGCTCTACGAGCTGGCCCGCCGCAAGCAGCTGCCGGCCCGCCAGATCGGCCGTCGATGGATCTTCAGGAAGTCCCTGCTGGACCGGGCGACCCTCCCCCAATCCGAGCCGGACTCTGGGTCGGAACCTTCGGCTTAGTGCCGGGAAACTCGGCACAAGATTCGAGCGGACCGTTGCCCGCGAAGGTTGCCCGCAGAGTTCGTAACACTTAGTGACAAACTCAAACCTGCTCATTAGCAGGTAAAACCTTGAAGCGGACGACGGGGGTCGAACCCGCGACCTTCGGCTTGGGAAGCCGACGCTCTACCAACTGAGCTACGTCCGCGTGTCGGGCGATTCTAAGCGTCCGCGCGGGCCGGTGGGGACCGGTGGCGGGTGCAGCGCTAGGGCGCGGGCGGGGCGTCCTCGGGCTCGATGGGCTCGTCGACCCAGGCGCTGAACAGCGGGAGCCCGGGGAACGAGGCGTCAGACGGGGGCGGCTCGTCGGACCCGCCCGGGCGCGCTGCCGAGGGCCGGCCCGCGATCGCGACGGCGGCATAGGGGTGGTCGAAGCGCAGGATGGCGGTGCGCTGCAGTGACCGGGCCACCGGCAGGCGGGCAGCGCTCGCCCGGATCCCCAGCGCGGTGACCGCCGCGGCCTCGAAGCCGTAGCGGGTGAACGAGGCGACCGCGGTCTGGGCGGCTTCGCACTGGTCGCCGGGCCGGGGACCGATCAACGCCCGCAGGGTCTCGAGCGCCGGCGCCGTGGCGAACGCCGGCGACGCCGTGAGATCGAGATCTCCCGTCATCCGCCAGGCGGGCAGCGCCACGCCGGCGACGCGCTCAGACCGCGGCTCCGGCACGTAGCTGGGCACCTCCTGCTCGGAGATCTGCCAGGAGTGGCCGGGCCCGAGCGGCAGGTCATAGAGCGAGCACGCATCTCTCCCCCACGCACCGCACATCGTCGCCGCGACCTCATAAGCGCCGGCCAGCACCGACGCGCGATCCACCTCGGGAGCGGCCGACACCGAGACGACGGTCAGATCCTCGCGGGCCACCGCGCAATGGACCGCCACGACGCCCGCGGCCTCGGTGCGCGCGATCATCGCGTGCCCGTCCGGACGGCCGTCCCACAGCAGCCGGGAGACCGCCGACCTCCAGGCACGCGAAGCTCCCAGGTGCTCGGCGGCCGGCACCACCGTGAACGGCACGGCCCACGACACCTTGGTCGCCAGCGCCGAGGCCAGCACGATTCGTGTCCGCTCGTCGATCTTCAGCGGGAAGGCGCCGATCAGCCCGAGCGTCTCGCGCTGCGCCCAGGCGTCGGCCTCCTGCTGGGTGGGCATGAACCCCGACTCCACGCCGTCGGGCAGGTCCCGCACCCACGCGCCCACCTCGCCGCCCGCATCGGTGATCCGCGCCCAGACCGCCAGAGCCACCTTCAACGCGGGCGGCGGCGCGGCCAGCACCGCGGCCAGCAGCCGGGCGGCCTCGTCCGCGGAGCACCCCAGGGCCTGCTCGAGCGCCTCGCGATCACGCCCCCGGGCCGCCGGAGCGCACGCCGCCAGCAGGAGCCACACCCCCAGTGCCGAGGACAGTGACCCCCCGGTGTGCTGCTCGAGCACGGCCGGCGAGACCCGCCGGGCGTAGGAGCGCACCAGCGCCGCCAACCGCCCTACCGAACCGCCGGTCTGGACCCGCTCCGCGGCCATACGCGCCATCATGGCACCACCACCAAGCCCTTCTGTGTAGGCCCGGAGGCCGTGCGACCACTCGAGATCGCCGTTGCAGCGCCACTCGCCAGCCGTCTGCTGAGCGCGGCAGAGCCACGGCAGCGCGACGTGGCCGTCGCCGCCGCCGTGGCGGCGGTCCGCGCCGCCCGGCTCTCCAAGCCGCTGCTGGAGGAGACGGTGGACGACCTCGTCAACCGCCGCTACGAGGGGCCCCGGCGAGACGAGGTGCAGCGTCTGGAGCAAGCTCTGGACGAGCGGGCGTGGACGCTGCGGGAGCAGATCGAGTCAGGGGGCGCCAAGCGAGGCGAATATGAGCAGGCCGTCCGCAGGGCCCGCGCCGCCGGCGCGATGAAGATGGCGCTGCATGCCGACGCGCGGACCGCGGTGGCCGAGACCGTCTATGAGGCCTCCCGCGCAGTCGACGACGCAGCGCGCTTCGCCCAGCTCCTGGCGGCCGTGCTTGACCTGATCGAGCCCGGGAACCACTGGGCGGCACAGGATCTCGCCGGCCTGTTCTGGCCGCGGTTCATCGAGGTCGACGGCCACGTCCTGGTGGCCGACCACTTCGAGCCCGACACGTTCGCCGAGTATCGCGAGCGGCGGCCCGACAGCCGCCCGGCCGTCGAGGACCTCATCAACCACGTGCACGTGCTGGAGCTCGCCGGGCCTGATGTCCGGCCCGAGGCCGTCGGGCAGGCGTGCCGTCACATCACCCGGGCATGGCGCGACGTGCTCGACACGACCTTCCCCGGCCGTGAGCTCACCGTCGATTGGGACCCGCAGGAGCGGATCGTCACCGCCTATTCCCGCGCCTGACGCGCGGGTGGCGGCGGGGGCTACAGGACGTGCTTGGTGTGGGCCTGGACGACCTCGTGCCACAGCTCCTCAAGCGCGATGACCTGGGCGATGCGGGCGCGGCGGGCAGCGCCGTCACGCTCGAGCTCAGCCAGTCGCTGCTTGTTGTTCTTGCGCTGGGTAGCGCCGTCCGGCATGTCGTCGTAAACGTCTCGGGGGATCATGGGTGGTCTCCTTGACCTGGGGCTCTCCTTGACTCGGCGCCGGCTGAGGTCCGGCACCGATATCCCCGGTTATCGGCAGGCGCGCGCCCGCGTGCAGGCCCGCTGGACCCCAGTGGACGAACGTCCGGGTCTGCTGGAGCGGGGACCGTCGGCGGCCGGCGTCATTACCATCACCTCGGTATGCGCCGCTTCATCCTCCCCGGGCTGGTCACCGCCGCGGCGGTCGCGCTGCTGGCGCTGCTGACCTTCGGCGTGTCCAACCAGAACGACACGTCCTCGATCGACTCACAGGTGGCCCGCGGCCAGTTTCCCGCCGCGCCCGACTCCCGTCAGGCGCTGCCCGTCCTGGGCACGGGTGAGAAGGCGAGCCTCGCCGACTTCCGGGGCAAGGTGGTCGTCCTCAACCTGTTCGCCTCCTGGTGCCCCCCCTGCCAGGCCGAGGCCCCAATGCTGGCCAAGGAGCAGACGATGCTCGCGCACCACAACGCGACGCTGGTCGGCGTCACCTACAAGGACCTGTCGTCCGCATCCGAGCAGTTCGCCCGCCGGTACCACATCACCTATCCGCTGCTGCGCGACGTCTCGGGCAACTTCGCGAACGCGTTCGGCGCCACCGGCGTGCCGGAGACGTTCGTGATCAACCGCAAGGGCCAGATCCAGGCGCTGAACCGCTCGCAGCTCACCGCGCAGTGGCTCAACCAGACGCTGCCGCGCATCCTGGCGGAGAAGTCGTGACCCGCCGCGGGATCGCCATGCTCGCACTCAGCCTCGTGGCGACGATGGCCTTCGGCGCCACGGCACAGGCCGCGCCGACGCCGAGGACCTCCTACCTGCAGGTCGTCGACGACGTGATGTGCGTCGTCTGCCACGAGCCCCTCGGAGTGGCGCAATCGCCCGAAGCCTTCCAGGAGCGTCAGTACATCCGCCAGCTCATCGCGCAGGGCAAGACGCGCAAGGAGATCGAGAACGACCTCGTCGACCAGTACGGGCCGGCCGTACTGTCACGCCCGCCCGCCGATGGCATCAACGTGCTCGTCTACATCGTGCCCCCGCTCGTCGTCATCGTC
Source organism: uncultured Actinomycetota bacterium (assembly GCA_963771675.1). GTDB lineage: Bacteria > Actinomycetota > Thermoleophilia > Solirubrobacterales > Solirubrobacteraceae > Palsa-465. Next base: position 278,194 of record CAVYUJ010000001.1, read on the forward strand.
GGGATCATCGTCGTCGCGATCTTCGTCCCGCGCTGGCGCCGGAGCGCCCGTCAGAACCGCTCGGACACGACCTCGGCCACGGCTGCGCTGGACCCGGCGGACGCCAAGCGCCTCAACGAGGATCTCGGGCGCTTCGCCTAGAGCGCGGGACCGGCCGAGGCCACGACCGGCCGCCGGCTACATCGAGTCGGGCGCCCCGACTCCCAGCAGCCAGAGCGCGAGCCGGATCGTCTGGCGCGCGGCCTGCGAGAGCGCGATCCGGAAGGACTCCGTCGCCGCGGGCTCGACGCCCACCACCTTGCAGTCGCGGTAGAAGGCCGTGAAGTCCTGGGCCAGCTCGAGCGCGTAGACGGCGATCCGATGCGGCGCGCGGCGCTCGGCGGCCTCGGCGATCTCGTCGGGAAACGCCGCCAGCGTCGTGATCAGCTTGCGCTCCGCGGGGTGCAGCGCCCCACCATCCCAGTCAGCGGCCTCCTGGAGGGCGGCGGCCACCCGGTCCTCGGAGAGCCGCCCCACCATCGACACGATGCGGGCGTGGGCGTACTGCACGTAGTAGACGGGGTTCTCCGGCGACTCCTCCTTGGCCAGCGCCAGGTCGAGATCGACGGTGCGGTCGTGCGAGCGCTGCAGCATCCAGAAGCGCGTGGCGTCGACGCCGACCTCGTCGAGCAGGTCGTCGAGGGTGATGAACTCGCCCCGGCGCTTGGACATCGCGGCCCGCTCGGTGCCCTCCACCAGGTGCACGAACTGGATGATCGGCATCTCCAGCGTGTCGGGATCGCCGCCCAGCGCGGCCCAGCCGGCCTTCATGCGCGCGACGTAGCCGTGGTGGTCGGCGCCCACCGGCAGCAGCTGGAGCTCCAGGCCACGCTCGCGCTTCTGCAGCAGGTAGGCGACATCGGCCGCGAGGTAGGTCGGCTCGCCGTCAGAGCGGCGCAGCACGCGGTCCTTGTCATCGCCGAACGTGGTGGAGCGCAGCCACAGCGCGCCCTCTGACTCATACGAGTGCCCGCCCTGCGCGACGAGCTCCAGGGCGCGGTCCATGTAGCTCGGCGACCCCTCGTGCAGCGTGCGCTCGGAGAAGTACTGGTCGTAGTGCACCCCGTAGCGCTCGAGGGTGGCCTTGATCTGCGAGAGCAGCATCTCCACCGCGTGGGCCGCCGCCTCGTCCACCGGCATCGATGCCGCGCCCGGAATCCGGTCGGCGATGTCGCCCACGTACTCGCCCTTGTAGCCGTCCTCGGGCACCGGCTCGTGACGGGCGCGCGCCACCACCGACTCGCCCAGCCGGCGGACCTGGGAGCCGGCGTCGTTGAAGTAGTACTCGCGCGACACCTGGTGGCCGTGGTGAGCCAGCACCCGCGACAGCGCGTCGCCGTAGGCGGCGTGCCGGCCGCTGGCGGCCACCAGCGGGCCGGTGGGATTGGCCGAGACGAACTCCACCAGCACCCGGCGCGACACCGCAGCGCCACCCGCCCCGAAGGCCTCCCCCGCATCGAGCACGGTGCGCAGCGCCCGCCGGTACCAGTCGTCTGAGAGGAACAGGTTGACGAAGCCCGGGCCCGCCACCTCGAAGCGCTCGAGATCGGCGGCCAGCAGACCGTGCAGCGCCGCGCCCAGCTGCTCGGCGATCTCCCGCGGGGGCTTGCGCAGCGCCGGGGCCAGCAGCATCGCCATGTTGGTCGAGTAGTCGCCCTGGCCCTCGCGCTTGGGCCGCTCCACCTTGACCGCCGACGCCGAGGACCCGGCCCCGCCCGCCCCGCCGTTGCTGCCCAGGCTGGCTGCGGCCTGGGTCACCGCCGCCCGCAGCTCCTGGAGCGACCCGCTCATACGCTGTGCGCCGCCACCGGCTGAAACACCGTCTCCAGGCGCTCGAGGGCGTCGGGGGTCCCGATGGCCATCAGCAGCTGGCCGGCCTCGATCACCGTCGCCGGCGCCGGCTGGGGCTCGAGGCGCCCGTCGGTGTGGCGCACGGCCAGGACCAGCGCGTCGCCGCGGACCTGCTCGATCGTCTGGCCGACGCCCTCGCACGACGGTGAGACCTCGATCTCCTCCATGCGGTAGTCCGCCACCTGGACGGCGCCGGCCACCTGGGGGTGCAGCGCCACGCGGGCCATCTCCGTGCCCGATGTCTTGTAGGGCGAGATCACGCGATCGGCACCGGCGCGCTGAAGCTTGCGCTCGGCCTCCTCGGCGGAGGCGCGGGCGATGATGAGGATGTCGGGCCGCAGGCCGCGCGCGGTGAGGGCGATGAAGATGTTGTCCGCGTCGGAGTCCACGCAGGCGATCACCGCCCGCGCCCGCATGATCCCGGCGCTGACCAGCACCTCGTCGTCGGCGGCGTAGCTCTCGATGTAGCGCACGCCCAGTGACGCGGCCTGCTCACGGTGTGACGGATCGGCGTCGATGGCGACGTGCTGGACCCCGGCCAGGCCCAGATCGCGGGCCACCTGGCGGCCGACGCGACCGAAGCCGCAGATGATGAAGTGGTCAGAGTAGGAGTCGATCATGCGCTGGTTGCGGCGCTCGTCACGCAGGCCGCTGAGCTGGCCGGAGACGAAGAACTCCGCCACCGTGACCAGTCCATAAAAGAGCGTACCTATGCCAAACAGCTCGAGCAGGACCACGACGATTCGTCCGCCCGCGTCCTGCGGATCCTTCAACGCCCCCAGCGTGGTCACCGTGTCGAGCGTCCACACGAAGGCGTAGGCCACCGACACGCCCTCGGTGATGGAGAAGGCGATCGTGCCGAGCACCACCACGCCCACCAGGGCCGCCAGCAGCATGCTCAGGCGCCGGGTGAACGCCTCGAGCTCGCGGCGCGCGCGGCGGCGGCGCTCCAGCGCCTGGTGATGGGAGATGCGGCGGCGGTCGACGGGGATCGGCATGAGCGATCGTGCGTGGGTGGAGCCTGGTCCTCAGTCCTCAGTAGTGGTAGGGCTCGCGGGCCAGGATCTTGTGGCCCCGGTAGAGCTGCTCGAGCAGCACGACCCGGGCCAGCTGGTGGGGCAGCGTGATCTCGCCCAGCGACAGGCGGTGGTCGACGTGGTCAAGGTCGAGTCCGAATGGCCCCCCGATGACGAAGCACAGGTCGCGGCCGCTCTGCCGGCGGTCCTCCAGAAAGCGCGCGAAGGCCAGGGAATCGGGCCGTTCGCCGTCGCGGTGCAGCAGCGACACAAACGCGCGATCGGGAAGCCGCCGCCGGACGTGGTCGTCCTCGCGGACCTCGACGAGCTCCAACCGTGTGTGTCCGGCGAGCAGCTTCTGGTAGTGCTGCACATCGTCGGCAAACGGAGGACGCAGCTTTCCCACGGCAACGACGACGATCCGCACGATGAGATACTAAGTGGATATGGACGATCCCAACACGCCCGAGCGTCACATCAACATCCACTTCTCGCCGGACATCATGGCCGGCGTCTACTCCAACTTCGCCAACGTCAGCCACTCCGACTACGAGTTCACGATCACCTTCGCCCGCGTCGACCACGAGGTCGAGGACGAGGAGATCCCCGGTGTGGTCGTCTCCAGGATCAACCTCTCGGCTCGCTTCATGAAGGAGCTCATCGAAGCGATGCAGGACAACTACTCCAAGTGGGAGTACAGGGAGAACGTCAAGAGCCTGCCCGAGGTCGAAGGCGGCCAGGGCGGGTCAGAGTACGGTCCTGACGACGAGGCCTGATCCGCTGTCCGTCCCCGGCAGCGATCACCCTCATCCCATGATGGTTCCCTTTTCCCCCGAGCTCGCCTGACCGATGACGGACACCACGCAGCGACCGCGGTTGATGATGCGCCCCCGCATGGGCGTGCTGCTGCCCAACTTCGATGCCGTGGGCAGCGGGGAGCCGCTGCCGATCGTCGCCGCCGCGCGGCTCGCCGAGGAGCTCGGCTTCGGCGCCGCCTGGGTCGGCGACCACCTCGCCTGCCCCGCCCCCGGGCTCGACGCACCGTCGTGCCTGGCCGCCGCAGCCGCGGTCACCGACCAGATCCGCCTCGGCCTGTCCGTGATGCTGCTGGGCCTGCGCGCGCCGGCGTGGGCGGCCAAGATCCTGGCCACCATCGACCATCTGTCCTCGGGCCGCCTGGTGCTCGGCGTCGGCGTCGGCGGCGAGTTCCCGGCCGAGTTCGAGGCCGCGGGCGTCCCCGTGCGCCAGCGCGGCGCGCGACTGGACGACGCGCTGCATGTGATCCGCGACCTGCTCACGGGCCAGCCGGTGACCTACGAGGGACGGGCGATCACGGTCACCGCCCCGTCGCTTCAACCGGCCATGGCGACCCCGCCGCCCATCTACGTCGGCGGCCGCGGCGAGGCGGCGCTCAAGCGGGCCGCCAAGCACGGCGACATGTGGCTGCCGATGTGGCTCACGCCGGACCGGATCGCCGAGCGCTCGCAGCAGCTGGCCGACTTGGCCGAGCAGGAGAGCCGTCCCGCCCCGGGGACCGCGTTGCTCATCGGCGTCCACATCGACGACGACCGCGCCCGGGCGCGCGCCGCGGCCGAGCTGCACATCCGAGGCCAGTACCGCATGGGGCTGGACAAGATCGAGCGCTGGACCCTGCTCGACAGCGTCGACGGGGCTGTCGAGCAACTCGAGGCCTACAGCGAGGCGGGGGTCGAGGAGTTCCTGTTCATGGCACTCGGCCGTGAGCCCCTGACCCAATACGAGCGCCTGGCCGAGGTCCGGCAGCGCTTCGAATCGGCGTTCGCGACCTCGGGGGCGTCGACAAAGGGCCGCGGTTGAGCGGCGACGCCGCGTATCGCTACGACGCCTCGGCGTTCCGCGAGGTGTTCGAGGGCCGCTTCACCTATCTCGCCGGCGTGCACCGCAACAGCCACCGCTACGCCCGCCGTCACGCGCTGCACGACCCGGCCACGGACCGCCGCTGGACCTACGCCGAGCTGTGGGACGACAGCGGGCGGCTCGCCGCCGGGCTCAAGGCGCAGGGCCTCGGCGCCGGCGACGTGGTCGTCTTTGACCTGTTCAACTGCGCCGAGTTCGTGCTCGTGTGGCTCGCCGCCCAGCGCCTGGGCGCCGTCGCGGCGCCGATCAACTTCCGCCTCTCCCCCGGAGAGGTGGCCCATGTCCTCGACGACAGCCGCCCGGCCGTGTTCGTCTATGACGGCGCGCTCGCCCGGACCGCGGCCGACGCCCTGGCCCGCGCCACCCACTCACCCCGGCTCACCGCCGTCGTCTCGTCCGATGGCGGCGACACCGCGCACACCAGCAGCGCAACCCCATTCTCTGAGCTCATGTCCTCCGAGAGCGTCCCGGACCTGCCCGAGGGCGTCACCACCTATGACGAGACGACCCGCCTGTACACCTCGGGCACCACCGGAATGCCCAAGGGCGTATCCCTCAGCGCGATCGTCGACGTCCTCTCGGCCCATGACGTGATCATGCACTTTCCCCTGTCCCCCGAGGACCGCACGCTCAACATGACCCCGTGGTTTCATCGCGGCGGCCTGTATTCCGGCGGCCCCAATCCGGTGCTCTACTGCGGCGCCGAGGCCGTCGCGCTGCGCCAGTTCGACCCGGCCAGGGTGCTCGACTGGGTCCAGGAGCACGGGCTCACCTTCCTCATCGGCGCGCCCACGAGCCTGGCCATGCTCACCGCAGAGCAGACCGCCCGCCCGCGCGATCTGGAGACGCTCAACGGCATCGTGACCATGGGAGCGCCCCTGGACCGCGAGGCCTGCCTGCGCTACCAGCAGGTCCTGACGCCGCGGATCTTCAACGGGTACGGGACGACCGAGGCGTTCTGGAACACGTTCCTGCGCCCGTCGGACCTCCCCGCGCACGCGGGCTCGGCGGGCCGGGCCTGCACCGATGACGACGTCGCCGTGGTGAAGATCTACGAGGACCGCCACGCCGACCCTGACGACCATGCCGCCAAGGACGGGGCCGAGGTGGGCGAGGTGATCGTGCGCTCGGTCAAGGCCGGCTACGCCTACGTCAACCAGCCCGACGAGCAGGCGGCGCGCTTCCGCGACGGCTGGCTGTACATCGGCGACCTGGCCACGTGGGACGAGGACGAGTACGTGACGATCATGGGCCGCAAGGACGACATGATCATCTCCGGCGGTGAGAACGTGCACCCGACGCAGGTGGAGGCGGTGCTCGCCGAGCATCCGGGGATCGCCGACGCCGCCGTGGTCGGGCTGGCCGACGAGCGCTGGGGTGAGGAGGTGGTCGCCTACGTCGTGCCCGCCGACGAGGGCCTGGACGTCTCTGCCTGTGAGGCCCACTGCAACGGCCACCCGATGCTGGCCGCCTTCAAGCGACCACGCGCCTACCGGTTCGTGTCGGAGCTGCCGATGACCGCCACCGGCAAGAAGCTGCACTACCAGCTGCGCGAGCAGGCCGCGCACGACGCCGCGAACGGCCTCTTCCAGCGCCCGTGAGTGCCGACCGCCAGCGCCGCGACCCGGTGGTGACCGGGATCGGCGCCATCACGCCGGTGGGCAGGACGGCGCCCGAGACCTGGCAGGCGCTGCTGGAGGGCCGCTCCGGGGTCAGCGCGATCGAGAGCTTCGACGCGTCCGATCTCCCGGTCCAGATCGCCGGGGAGATCCACGACTTCGACGGCGAGGCCCTGCTCGGGCCCAAGCGCTTTCGCCGCTCCGCCCGCTTCAGCCAGCTGGCGATCGCCGCCGCGCGCGAGGCGGTCGCCGATGCCGGGCTGGACACCGCCGCCGAGGCCGACCAGATCGGGGTCGTGATCAACGCCGCGGTGGCCGGGGGCCCCGAGATCGAGCGCAACATCCGCGCGCTGATCGAACGCGGGCCGCGCGACCTCAGCCCCTACTTCGTGCCCTCGACCATCCTCAACATGGCCGCGTGCGAGGTGGCCATCGACCTCGGCGTCCACGGCCCGGTCAACGCCAGCGCGCTGGCCTGCGCCAGCGGCACCGCGGCGCTGCTGGAGGCGCGGCGGCTGATCGCCGGCGGCGAGGCCGACGTCGTCATCGCCGGCGGGACCGATGCCGGGATCTCCCGGTCGATGTTCGCCGGCCTGGCGCTGATGGGCCCGCTCTCTGAGCGCAATGACGCGCCGGAGGAGGCGAGCCGCCCCTTTGATGCCGATCGTGACGGGTTCGTCTTCGGCGAGGGCGCGGTGGTGCTGGTGGTGGAGTCCGCCGAGCACGCCGCCGCGCGCGGCGCCACCGCCTACGGCACGGTCGCCGGAGGCGCGCTCACCTCCGATGCCTTTCACATCTCCGCCCCCGAGCCCTCGGGCGTCCACGCCGCCCGGGCCATCGAGCTGGCGCTGCGCCACGCCGGCGTCGCCCCGGAGGAGCTCGACTACATCTGCGCCCACGGCACCGCGACCAAGGCCAACGACGCGTCGGAGACGCGCGCCATCCGGATGGCGCTGGGCGCTCACGCCGACAACGTGCCGGCCAGCTCGCCCAAGTCGATGGTGGGCCATCTCATCGGGGCCGCGGGGGCGCTGTCGGCGATGGTCTGCCTGCTGGCGATCCGCGACGGGATCCTCCCCCCCACCACCAACCTCCACACCGCCGACCCCGACTGCGACCTGGACTACGTGCCGCTCACGGCCCGGCGCGCCGAGGTGCACACCACCGCCGCCAACGCGTTCGGCTTCGGGGGCCAGAACTGCGTCATCGTGATGCGCGCGCCCGACACCCGGTAGCGCGCCCCTTCTACTCCGCCTGCGCGAAGGCCACGGCCGCGCCGATGCGCTCGGCCGTCGGCGGATGCGAGGCCAGCAGCCGCGCGACCCAGCGCGGCGGGTCGACGTCGGCCACGTTCTGGAGCGCGATCGTCCGCTCGAAGGAGACGAAGGCGTCGGGGGCGCCGGCCAGCTCGAGGGCAAAGTGATCGGCGCGGCGCTCCATCGCCCGTGACAGGCGGTTGCCGATCACGCCGATCGGCCCGGTGATGAGCATCGCGGCCAGCAGCACCGCCGGCAGGCTGGCGGGCGTCCCGCGCTCGGGCGAGAGCTCCCAGCTGAGCCGCTGGACCGCCAGCGCCACGGCCGGAGCCACGATCGCCGCGTAGGCGAGGCCGCGCCGGACGTCCCGGTGGCGGACGTGGCCCAGCTCATGGGCCACGACCAGGCGGATCTCGTCACGGTTGTAACGATCCAGCAGGGTGTCGAAGAGGACCACGCGCTTGGTCGGTCCCAGCCCGGTGACATACGCGTTGGCCGCGGTCGTGCGCCGGCTCGCGTCCACCGAGTAGACCTCCCCCACGGTGACCCCCGCTTCGCGGGCCAGCGCCAGGACGTCGGCGCGCAGCTCGCCCTCGGGCAGCGGCGTGAAGTCGTTGAAGATCGGGTCCAGCACCACGGGGGCCAGGGCCGCCAGCCCGGCGCCGAAGACCACGGTGCCGGCGCCCATCGGGGCCCACCACCACCGCGGAAAGCGCCGTGTGCCGGCGATGACCGCGGCGCCGCCGGCGGCGGCGAACGCCGTCTGGATGACGCCGGCCTTGCCCGCGTCCGCGGCCCATGCGCCCCAGGACTGGGTGTCCAGGCCCACGGCCATCGCCCGGCGGCGAGAGAGCGCGCGCAGGGGCAGCGCCGGCACGGTGAGCGCCAGCGACAGCCCGGCGGCGGTCACGGCGCCACCGGCAATCGGTCCCCCCCCACGCCCCCACCGGCCCCCACGCCCGCCCGGCCAGTCACGCCGGAGCGCCGCGGGCGGCCGGCGGACGAGCTGTGCCAGCGCGACCGCGTCGATCAGGCTCCGCGACAGCATCAGGCCCAGCTGCGGTCGCGCGTACCGCCGGCCCCGGTCGATCTCCTCGGCCGAGAAGTAGGTCTGCACATCGACACGGACGGGCTGAAGCGCGGGCGAGCGCGGTGCCAGCACCCGCCGCGCAACCTCGGCCGTCGTGGCCGCCAGAAGTGCCGGCCACAGCGCCCGAACGCGTGAATGCCTGCTCACCAGCGAGACTGTAGTGATGCGCGTCGCCATCGTGTCCGACATCCACGGCAACCGCCACGCCTTCGAGGCGGTCCTGGACGCCGTCAGCGAGACCGATTGCCGGGAGCTGTGGTGCCTGGGCGACCTCGTCGGCTACGGCGCGGACCCCGATGCCTGCGTGGACCTGGCCCGTGAACACGCCGCGATCTGCCTGGCCGGCAACCACGATCTGGGCGTGCGGGGCACGATCCCGCTCGAGCAGTTCTCACGCGGGGCCGCCCTCGCGGCCACGTGGACCCAGCAGACGATCAGCCCCGAGACCCGGGAGTTCCTGGACGCCCTGGAGCCCCAGAACGTCGAGGAGGCGGCGGCGCTGTATCACGCCAGCCCCCGCGACCCGGTGTGGGAGTACGTGCTCTCCCCCCTGCAGGCCGAGCTGTGCCTCGACGTCCAGGCGCGGCGGATCTCGCTCATCGGCCACTCGCACGTGGCCCTGTCGTTCTCACGCGTCCCGGGATCCCCGGCCACCGGCCAGACCCGAGCCGACGGGGAGGAGCTCGACCTGTCACAGGGCGAGTGGCTGGTCAACCCCGGCAGCGTCGGCCAACCCCGTGACGGGGACCCGCGGGCGGCGTGGATGGAGCTCGATCTGGACAAGTGGCAGGCGGTCTACCGCCGCACCGACTACGACATCGACGGCGCCGCCGCGGCGATCCGGGCCGCGCGGCTGCCGGACTCCCTGGCCGAGCGTCTGCTCTACGGGCAGTAACGCACCTCACGTCAAGCACACCGGGCCAGCCTCTAAGCTCAGGCCCCGGATGGGCTTTGGCTCTCGAGCATTCCTGGCCGGCGGCCTCGGCTTCGCGGCTGCTTTCGCTGTCGCCTGCGGCAGCACCAACGGGCTGCTCTCAGCCGATCAGAGCAGCAGCCTGACCAGCCAGCTGAACTCGATCTCCTCGGCGGTGGCGGCCCACCAGTGCGGGCCGGCCAACAGCGCGTCGGCGGCGCTCACCAACGCGGTCACCAACCTGCCCTCAACGGTGAACACCACGCTGTCGCAGAACCTCAGCCAGGGGGCCAACACGGTGGCTCAACTGGCCGCCAGGAACTGCAGCGCCACCAAATCCTCCACCACCAAGTCGACCTCCTCCACCAGCACGTCGTCGTCGACGTCGAGCAGCACGTCGACGAGCAGCTCCACGACGCCGACGAGCAGCACGTCCACCAGCAGCAGCACCACCACCCCGCCCGCAACGAATCCGGGCACCACGGGTACTTCTTCTACGCCCAACGGCGGCGTCAGTCCCGGCGCCACCGTCACCAACGGCAACGGTCAGGGCGGCAACGGACAATGACAGGCACGACCGTCATCGCAGGCAGATACCGCATCGAAGGCCGGCTCGGCGTCGGTGGGATGTCGACGGTCCACCTCGCCTTCGACAATCGGCTCGAGCGCTACGTGGCGATCAAGCTGCTGGCCGAGCACCTCGCCGACGACCCGACCTTCGTCTCACGCTTTCGCCGCGAGGCCCTGTCCGCCGCCCGGCTGGTGCACCCCAACATCGTGCAGGTGTTCGACTTCGGGTTTGACTCCGGCCACCACCAGCACTTCATCGTGATGGAGCACGTGTCGGGCAACTCCTGCGCCGAGCTCCTGCGTGACCACGGCCACCTCGACGTGCCCCAGGCGATCGACATCGTCAGCCAGGCCTGCCGCGGCCTCGATTACGCCCACCGTAACGGCGTCGTGCACCGCGACGTCAAGCCCGGCAACCTGCTGGTGTCCGACACCGACGTCGTCAAGCTCGCCGACTTCGGGATTGCGCGTGCGGCGGATCAATCGAGCATCACCCAGGTCGGGTCGGTGCTGGGCACCGCCGCCTACCTGTCGCCCGAGCAGGCCCGCGGCGACGAGGCCGGACCCCAGGCCGACCTGTACTCGCTGGGGGTCGTCACCTACCAGCTCATCTCCGGCCGCCTGCCCTACGAGGCGGCGTCGCTCTCCGAGCTCGCGCTCAAGCAGCAGCGCGAGTCGCCGATCCCGCTCGACGAGCTCAACCCTGACGTGTCGCCGGCGCTGGCCCAGGCGGTGGCGCTGTCGCTGGCCATCGACCAGCGCGACCGCCCCGCCGACGCGATGGAGCTCGCCGAGGCGCTGGCCAACGGCGTCCGCGGCATCGGCCCGAACCCCCGGACCCGGGGCTTTGCCACCGGCGCCACCCGCGTCGTGCCCGGCCAGCCGACGGCGGCGACGCACGTGGCGCGGCCCGATCCGCCGACCCCGGCCGTGCGGGCGCCCCGCCAGGTGCCGGCGCGGCGCGCCACCCGCCAGGAGGCGGCCGCCGCCTACACCCAGCAGACCGCCGCCGAGCGCCAGGCGCCGCCGCAGCGGAGCGGCCGCGGGTTCCGCCGGCTGATGGCGGTGCTGGCGCTGCTCGCGGTGCTGGCCTTGATCGTGATCGCCGCGGTGACGATCTCCAACAGCACGTCGAACACCGTGGTGCAGTACCGCAAGGTCGTCGCCCGCGACGCTCAGTCGGCGATCAACCAGCTCACGAACATCATCAACAAGTACACCAAGTAGGCGCGCCCCAGCCGGCGACGCCGGTGGTGGTCAGCTCGGGACGCCGGTGGTGGTCAGCTCGGGACGCCGGTGGTGGTCAGCTCGGGACGCCGGTGGTGGTCAGCTCGGGACGCCGGTGGTACCCGGCGCGGCGCCCGTCAGCAGCGCCTCGCCGACCTCATCCAGCCGATCGGCCTCGATCGCCTCGCGCAGATCGGCCATCACCCGTGCCATGAAGCTGAGGTTGTGCATCGTCACCAGCCGCAGCCCCGTGAGCTCGTGGGCCCGCAGCAGGTAGTGCAGGTACCCGCGCGAGAAGCCCGCCGAGCACGCCGGGCACGGGCAGCCCTCGAGGATCGGCTCGCGCGAGCGCTGCCAGCGCGACTTGACCAGGTCCACCCGCCACCGGCCGGCCGGGTCGGGCACGAGGGCCACCCCGTGGCGGCCGAGCCGCGTCGGCATGGCGCAGTCAAAGGTGTCGATCCCCTGGCGCACGCCGACGACGAGGTCATCGATCTCGCCGATGCCGAGCAGATGGCGGGGACGGTCGGGCGCGAGGCGGTCGAGCTCCGCGGTCGTCCAGTCCACCACCTCGTGCATCTGGGCCTTGTCCTGGCCCAGCGAGCCGCCGACGGCGATCCCGTCACACCGGCTGGCCGCGACCGCCCCGGTCGAGAGCATCCGCAGGTCGTGGTCGACCCCGCCCTGCACGATCCCGTAGACCACCTGGCCCTCGGGCCCGTGGCGCTCATGCCAGTCCAGGCAGCGCGCCAGCCAGCGGTGGGTGCGCTCCATCGAGCGCGCGGTGTACTCGCGGCTGACATGGAAGGGCGTGCACTCGTCGAGCACCAGCGCAATGTCCGAGCCCAGCGCCGCCTGCACGGTCATCGACGTCTCCGGGCCCATGAACCGCTCACCGCCGTCCACGTAGGAGCGAAACCGCACGCCCTCCTCCTCGATGGCCAGGATCGTCCCGTTGGAGTCCCGGCGGCCCGCGCCGCCCGCGGGCTGGGCGCGCCGACCCTTGATCTCGTCGGCCACCCCGCCGTGGCCCATCGAGAAGATTTGAAAGCCGCCGGAGTCCGTGATGATCGGGCCGTCCCAGCGCATGAACTCGTGCAGGCCACCCATGTCGGCCACCAGTTCATGGCCCGGGGCCAGAAACAGATGGAAGGTGTTGCCCAGCACCATCTCATAGCCGAGCGCGGCGACATCGCGGGGCTCGAGCGTCTTGACGGCCCCGCGGGTGGCCAGGGGGACGAACGCCGGGGTCCGGACGTCGCCGTGGGCCAGGTGCAGCGTGCCGCGGCGGGCGCGGGAGTTGCCGTCGCGGGCGGCGATCGTGAACACGCCCGGGACCCTAGCCGTCCGCGTACGCTGCTGCGGATGGCGCGTCCACTCTTCCTCGCGTGGCTCGCGGCGCTCACCACGGCGCTCAGCGGCTGCGGCAACAGCCGCTCCGGCCCCGCCACATCCTCCGGTCCCACCACCGCGTCCTCCGCACTCACCACCGCGTCCTCCGCACCCGCCACCGCGTCCTCCGCACCGCCAGCGTCTCGCCCGCCACCGCGTCCTCCGCACCCACCACCGCGTCCTCCGCACCCACCACCGCGTCCTCCGCACCCGCCGCCGCGTCCTCCGGGCGGGCGCTGTTCGCCCAGGCCTGCGGCGCCTGCCATACCCTGAGCGGTCACAACGACGCCCGCCACCAGGGCGGGGACCTGCTGGCCTTTCGCGCCAGCCGCGTCCAGTTCGTCCAGCTGGCCTCCGAGATGCCCGTCCGCCGGCCGCTCAGCCGCGGTCAGCTCCAGGCGGTGGTCCGCTTCGTGAGGGCCGTGGAGGCCCGCCATTCCTAGCGGTTCTGGGCTCTATGAACATTCTCACCGCCTGCAAAGCGTGGGTTTGGCCCATGCCGGACACACTGCGCTCGTGCCCAGACGCGTCCTGATCCTCGCGACGGCGATGGCGCTCGCGGTCTCGGGCTGCGGGGGCAGCGGCCACGCCGCGCACGGCCCCGCGCGCCACGACCGCTCCCACCCCACCCGGGGCACGCCGGCCGTCGGGCCGGCCACCGCGGACGCCGCGGCCGATGCCCACGAGACCGTCAACGTCTACCGCGCCGACGGAGCCGGCATGTTCAGCCCGCAGGTCCAGGCCGATCCCGCGCTCGTCTACGTCCCCAACAGCATGAGCAACACGGTCGACGTGATCAGCCAGCGGACGATGAAGATCGTGGCGCAGTTCCCCACGGGCGCGCTGCCCCAGCACGTCACGCCCGCCTGGAACCTCAAGACCCTGTACGTCGACAACGACCTCGGCAACACCCTCACCCCCATCGACCCGAGGACCGGCCGTCCCGGCCGCCCGATTCCCGTCGAGGACCCCTACAACCTCTACTTCACGCCCGACGGTCGATTTGCCATCGTCGTCGCCGAACGTCTGGCCCGGCTGGATTTCCGGCGTCCGGGCTCGATGGCGCTCGTCCACACGCTGTCGGTCCCGGCCTGCCGCGGGGTCGACCACATGGACTTCTCCGCCGGCGGTCGCTACGCCTACGCCAGCTGCGAGTTCGCCGGGCGCATGATCGAGGTGGACCTGCGCACGCAGCGCCTGATCCGCACCCTGGTGCTGCACGACGGCGACGCGAGCCCCCAGGACGTCAAGCTCTCTCCGGATGGGCGGACGCTCTACACCGCCGATCAGGTCAACGGCGGGCTGTGGGAGATCGAGCCCCGCACCTTCCGCGTGATCGGCTTCCTGCGCACGGGCGCGGGCGCCCATGGGCTCTATCCCAGTCGTGACGCCCGCTTCATGTACGTCTCCAACCGCCAGGCGGGGTCGGTCTCGGTCGTCAGCTTCCGCACCCGGCGAGTGGTGAAGACCTGGCAGCTTCCGCTGCCCGCCAGCCCTGACATGGGCGGCGTCTCGGCGGACGGACGCACGCTGTGGCTGAGCGGCCGCTACAACGGGGTCGTCTACGCCATCGACACGCGGACCGGGCATCTGCGGGCGACGATCCCGGTCGGCTCTGGCCCCCACGGCCTGTGCGTGTGGCCGCAGCCCGGGGGCCACTCCCTCGGCCACACGGGAATCATGCGCTGAGCGCCCGCCAGGTCCGGACCCGTGCTGCGATCCGGACCTGCCGGGGCTCGGCGCTCACATCAGCTGACTACGCGGCGGCCGGCGCCTCAGCAGGGCTCTCGGAGCCCTCGATCGCCTCCGGCTCGCCCGTGGACGCGCCGCCCACGGTGATCTGCACCTTGCGCGGAGCCTGCTGCTCGGGCTTGGGAACGGTGACCGCGAGCACGCCCTTGTCGAACGTGGCCTTCACGGCCTCGGGGTCGATGCCCTCGGGGAGGGTCAGCGAGCGGCGGAAGGAGCCGTAGCTGCGCTCGACGCGGTAGTAGCCGCCCTTGCGGTCCTCGTGCTCGGACTTGCGCTCGCCGGAGATGGTGAGGACGTTGTCCTCGACCTCGATGTTGACGTCGGACTCCGACAGGCCCGGCAGATCGGCCTTCAGCACGAAGGCCTCGCCGGTGTCGACGAGATCCATCGCCGGGATGTAGCGGCGCAGCGGGGCGGCGCTGCTGTGGGTGGGGGTGTCAAAGAAGGAATTGAACAGCCGGTTCATCTCGCTCTGGATCGTGCCCAGCTCGCGGACCGGCTCCCAACGGACAAGTGCCATGTGAAACCTCTCTTGGAAGATTTGAGAACGCCTTTGGAACTGCCTGCTCTCGCATTATGAAATCTAAGTCTAGCAATGTCAAGTTTTCTATCGCCACGATTTACTGCAGGCCTCGTACGACGCGACCCCTGTACCCTCCGCCGCGTGTCCGCCCCGTTCCTGGTGACCCAGCTCAGCGACCCGCACATCGGCGGTGACTGGGGCAGTGAGGACCCGGTGGCCGGGCTCCGCGCCGTCGTCGCGGATGTCCGCCGGCAGCCCGACCCGCCCGACGTGCTGCTCGTCACGGGCGACCTCACCGACCATGGCGCCGCGGCCGAGTATGCGACGGTCCGTGAGCTGCTGGACCCCGTGGGCGTCCCGGTGTACGTGATCCCCGGCAATCACGACGATCGCTCCGCCCTGCGCGCCGCCTTCGGCCTGCCCGGGACGGGCGCGGACCCGGTGCAGTACGCCGTCGATCTCGGCCCGCTGCGCCTTGTCTGCATCGACACCACGATCCCCGGCCAGGCGCCCGGCGCGCTCGACGCCGCGCGCCTGGATTGGCTGGATGCCGAGCTGGCCCGCGCGCCCGACCAGCCGACGCTGCTGGCCATGCACCATCCCCCGATCGCCACCGGCGTCGTGCCCTGGGACGCCATCGGCCTCGCTGCCGGCGATCGCGCCGCGCTGGCCGCCCTCCTCGAGCGCCATCCGCAGGTACGCCGCCTGGTCGCCGGGCACGTCCACCAGGTCATCACCGGGAGCCTGGCCCAGCGCCCGGTCCTCACCATCCCCAGCACCTACGTGCAGGCGAAGCTGGACTTCACCTCAGCGGAGATCCAGCTCGGTGACGGACCCCCCGGGTTCGCCCGTCACGCCCTGCTCGACGGCGAGATCACGTCCTACGTGCACATGACCGGCGAGATCACGTCCGACGTGCACACGACCGCCTAGCGCGCGGGCACGTCCGCGTCGTGGGCCGGAGGCCCTGACGACGCATCGCGGCTGCGTCAGCCGACGGACTCGCGGTTTCGGACGATCCGCAGGTTGGACGTCCGGGCCTGGAGCCGGTCCATCGCAGCCTCGATGTCCGTCGACGGCGGCTCGTTGGACCAGCGCTTGCCGATCTGCTGAACCTCACCGGCAGCACTCAGGGAGTGCAGCCGCCGGATCGTCTTGTCATGGTTGAGCCCGGCGGCCTTGGCGATCCGCCCGACCGAATGCTCCCCGTGCGGAAGCTCACGAAGCGCCTTGCGCAGTCGATCCTCCTGAGGGCCGGACCGCTCCTTCGAAGACGTCGCCGGCCGCGCGGGGCGCGCAGCAGCGGGAGCGGGAGCGGCCTGCTCGGCCGGTGGCGCCGGCTGCTCGGCCGCGGGCGCCGGCCGCTTGGCCGCGGGCGCCGTCTGCTCGGCCGGCGTCGCCGTCTGCTGGGCCGGCCGCGCCGGCTGCGCCGCCGCCGGGGCCGCCTGACCGGTCCCCGGGACCGGCGGCGCGGCACCGTAGCGAGCGAAGCATGCGGGGCACAGCACGACCGGCTGCTGACCATCCGGACGGACGACCTCGAACTGACGCCACCGTCGGCCGGTCTGGCATGTCGCGCACCGGCGGCCCGCGCGCTCGACCTCAATCAGATCATCAGGAGTGCCCATTGTCCCCTCACCATAGACGGCCCGAGCAAGTAGCCGCTCAGTCAGCCTCGATGAGCGACCGTCCGGTCATCTCAGCGGGCTGGTCGATCCCCATCATTTCCAGCAGCGTGGGCGCGACATCGGCCAGCACGCCACCCGATCGCAGGTCCAGATTCGGCACGGTCACGATCACCGGCACGGGGTTGAGCGAGTGGGCCGTGTTGGGCGAGCCGTCGGGCTCGAGCATGTGGTCCGCGTTGCCGTGATCGGCGGTGATGAGGCACGCCCCGCCGGTCTCCAGCACCGCCTGCACGACGTCCCGCAGGCACGCGTCCACCGTCTCGACCGCCGTGACCGCGGCCTCGATGACCCCAGTGTGCCCGACCATGTCGGCGTTGGCGAAGTTGATGATCCCGAACGTCGGCGGGTCCTTGCGCCACGTGGTGACGAACGCCTCGGCCGCCTCCCGGGCGCTCATCTGCGGCTTGTGGTCATAGGTGGGCACGTCACGCGGCGATGGCACGAGCTCGCGCTCCTCGCCCTCGTAGGCCGACTCCTCACCGCCGTTGAAGAAGTACGTGACGTGCGGGTACTTCTCGGTCTCCGCGACGTGGAGCTGGCGCTCGCGGCGGCCGGCGATCACCGCCGAGATCGTGGTCTTGGGCCGTTCGGGCGGAAAGGCGACGGGATAGGGCCACCCCTCCTCGTACTCGGTCATCGTCGTGTAGTGAATCGGTCCCCACCCACCCCCGCCGCCCTCGCGGTCGAACTCGTCGAACTCGGGCTCGGCCAGCGCGAGAGTGATCTCCCGCATCCGGTCGGGGCGGAAGTTGAGCCCCAGGACGGAGTCACCGGGACGGATGCACGCCTCCTCCCCCACCAGCGACGGGGTGATGAACTCGTCGGTCTCATCGCGCTCGTAGGCGGCGTGCGCGGCCCCGGCCGCGGTGTCGAAGTGGTGCTCGGCGCGGCCGTGGACGAGCATGTCGTAGGCGCGCTTGACGCGGTCCCAGCGCTTGTCACGGTCCATGGCGAAGTAGCGCCCCACCACTGAGCCGATCCGTCCGGCGCCACTCTCCTGCATCCAGCCCGTGACCGTCTCCAGATAGCCGGCGCCGGACTTGGGGGTGGTGTCGCGGCCGTCGGTGAAGGCGTGGACGACGAGATCCTTGACGCCGAGCGACGCTCCCAGCTCGATCAGCGCCTTGAGGTGGTCCATGCTCGCGTGCACGCCGCCCGCGGACACCAGCCCGATCACGTGGACCCGCTCCGCGGCGGTGAACGCGTCACGCAGCGCGTCATTGGCCGCGAACTCCCCGGCGGCGGCGGCGGCGTCGATGCGGGTGAGGTCCTGCATGACGACGCTGCCGGCGCCGAGATTGAGGTGGCCGACCTCCGAGTTGCCCATCTGCCCCTCGGGGAGGCCGACGGCGGTGCCGCAGGCGGTGAGCGTCGTCGTGGGAAAGCGCGACCACAGCTCGTCGAATACCGGCGTCTCGGCCAGGTCGACCGCGTTGCCGGGACCGGGGTCGGCCAGGCCCCAGCCGTCGAGCACGATCAGCGCCGCGCGCGCGACCGGCAGCTCCTGCGGCCCGTCGGTCATGCGGACCGGCTACCCGCGCGCAACCGGCCCACCGCGCCCACCCGGCTATTCGCGCGCAACCGGCCGACCGCGCCCACCCGGCTACCCGCGCGCCGCGTCGACGATCGCCGCAAACGATTCGGCGTCGAGGCTGGCGCCACCGACCAACGCGCCATCGACGTCGGGCAGGGCCATGAGCTCGGCCGCGTTGTCGGCCTTGACGCTGCCGCCGTAGAGGACCCGCACGCGGGCGGCCTGCTCCTTGGAGCGGTCGCCCACCAGCGCGCGCACGAAGGCGATCGCGTCCTGGGCCTGCTCCGCGGTGGCCACCTGGCCGGTCCCGATCGCCCAGATCGGCTCATAGGCGATGACGACGTCGCCCAGGCGCTCGGTCTCCACCCGGACCAGGCCCTCCTGGACCTGGTGGCGGAGCTTGCGCTCGGTGTCGCCGTTCTCACGCTCGTCCTCGGTCTCGCCGACGCACAGCACGGGGAGCAGCCCGGCAGCCAGCGCCGCCGGCACCTTGTGCGCCAGCGCCTTGTCGGTCTCGCCGAAGTACTGGCGGCGCTCGGAGTGGCCGAGGATGACGCCCTGGACGTCGAGCTCGGTGAGCATCGCCGCCGAGACCTCGCCGGTGAAGGCGCCGTGATCGGCCTGGTGCATGTTCTGGGCGTACACCGCGACCCGCGAGCCCCGGGTGGAGTCCACCATCGCCCCCAGCGCCGTGAAGGTGGGGCAGATCGCCACGTCGACGCCGTCGACCGAGGACACCCGCGGCAGCAGCGACGCGATGAACTCCTCGGCCTCGGCCACCGTCTTGTGCATCTTCCAGTTGCCGGCGATGAGCGGCGTCCGGCGGGCCTGGGCCCCGAGATCGTTGGGTGCGGTCATCGCAGCGCCTCCACGCCGGGCAGGCGCTTGCCCTCGATCAGCTCCAGGGAGGCTCCGCCCCCGGTCGACAGGTGCGTGACCTTGTCGGCGAGGCCGAAGCGCTGCAGCGCGGCCGCGGAGTCACCGCCACCGACGACGGTGACGGCGGCGCTCTTGGCGACGGCCTCGGCGACGGTGCGCGTCCCGGCGGCGAAGGGCGCCAGCTCGAAGGCGCCCATCGGGCCGTTCCAGAACACGGTCCCCGCGGTCATGACGAGCGTGGCGTAGGCGTCGGCACTGCGGGGCCCGATGTCCAGCCCCATCATCCCGTCGGGGACGTCGACGCCGTCGAGCGGCACCGGCTCGGCCGCGGCATCGAAGCGGTCGCCGAGGACGAGGTCTGAGGGCAGCTGGATCGTCGCCGTGTCGCCGTCGGCGCCGCCGGCGGCGGCGATGACCTGGCGGGCCAGCTCCACGTCCTCGTCGGCGCACAGCGAGTTGCCGACCGAGTGGCCCTGCGCCTTGAAGAACGGGAAGCACATCGCCCCGCCGATGAGGATCTGGTCGGCCACCGTCCGGAAGGCCTCGATGACGCCGAGCTTGTCGGACACCTTGGCGCCGCCCAGTACCGCCACCAGTGGGCGCGACGGGTTCTCGAGCAGAGCGGTGAGCGTGGTCACCTCGCGCTCCAGCAGGAGTCCCGCGGCGTGCTCGGGGAGCTTGTGGGCAACGCCCTCGGTGGACGCGTGGGCGCGATGCGCCGCCCCGAACGCGTCGTTGACGTAGACGTCGGCGAGCTCGGCCAGCTGGCCGGCCAGCTCCGGGTCGTTCTTGGTCTCTCCCGGCTCGTAGCGGATGTTCTCCAGCAGCACGACGTCGCCGTCTGACATCTGATCGACCAGGGAGGCGACCTCAGGCCCGTGCGTGCCCGGCGCGAGCTTCACCGAGGTGTGCAGCAGCTCGCCCAGGCGATCGGCCACCGGGCGCAGGGAGAGCTCGGGCTCACGGTCCTTGGGGCGCCCGAGGTGCGAGACGAGCACCAGCTTGGCGCCCTTGGCGCGGAGCTCCTCCAGCGTGGGCAGAGCGGCGCGGATCCTCGTGTCGTCCGCAACCGCACCGCCGTCGAGCGGGACGTTGAAGTCGACCCTGACGAGAACCCGCCTGCCCCGTAGCTCGCCCAGGTCAGACAGCTGTCTCACAGCAACCGCTGCACGAGATCGGAGACGCGGTTGGAGTAGCCCCACTCGTTGTCGTACCAGGAGACGACCTTGACCATCGTCCCGTCCATGACCGCGGTGAGCTCTGAGTCGAGGATCGAGGATGCGGGGTTCTTGACGATGTCGGAGGAGACGATCGGGTCCGTGTTGTAGATGAGCAGGTCCTTGAGCGGTCCTGACTCGGCGGCCGCCTTCATCGCGGCGTTGATCTCCTCGACGGTCGTCTCGCGGTTGACCTCGACGGTGAGGTCGACGACGCTGCCGGTGGGCACGGGGGCCCGGACGGCGAAGCCGTGGAGCTTGCCGTTGAGCTCGGGGATGACCAGGCCGATCGCCTTGGCCGCGCCGGTCGACGCCGGGATGAGGTTGATCGCCGCCGCGCGGGCACGGCGCAGGTCGCGGTGGGGCATGTCCTGGAGGCGCTGATC
This sequence comes from uncultured Actinomycetota bacterium, assembly GCA_963771675.1. Classification (GTDB taxonomy): domain Bacteria; phylum Actinomycetota; class Thermoleophilia; order Solirubrobacterales; family Solirubrobacteraceae; genus Palsa-465. The sequence continues at coordinate 299,042 of CAVYUJ010000001.1, forward strand.
GGCCGTGTAGGCGTGGATCGTCGTCATCAGCCCGTGCTTGATGCCGATCGCGTCGTGGACCACCTTGGCCACCGGGGCCAGGCAGTTGGTGGTGCAGGAGGCGTTGGAGATGATCTGATGGTTCTCGCGGTCATACACCTCGTCGAAGTTGACGCCGAGGACCACCGTGGTGTCGGGATTGGTCGCGGGCGCCGAGATGACCACCTTCTTGGCGCCGGCGTCCAGATGCTTGGCGGCGTTCTCCCGGTCGGTGAACAGGCCGGTGGACTCGATGACCACGTCGGCGCCGAGCGAGCTCCACGGCAGGTCGGCCGGATCGCGCTCGGCCAGGACCCGGATCTCCCGGCCGTCGACCGCGAAGCCGGCATCGGTCGCCTCGACCTCGCCCGGGAACGGCCCATAGTTCGAGTCGTACTTGAGCAGGTGGGCGATCGTCTTGGGGTCGACGAGGTCGTTGACGGCCAGCCATTCGATGTCCGCGCCGCTCTCGTACGAGGCCCGGAAGACGTTTCGGCCGATCCTGCCGAAGCCGTTGATTGCGACCCGTACCGCCATACGTTCTTGCCTCCGTCTCGTGCCTCGATCGTTTTCAACCACGGGGGCACCATCGGCGTCCCAGCGAGCGACAGGCTACCTAAACGAATCCGAGATCCTCCTCCCAGCGACCCTACCGCCGGGACACAACCTCGACCCGGAGGCGGTCCGGGTCAAGCAGATATCCGGCGTAATACCGCCGCCCGTACTGGGGTCGCTGACCGGGCGGCCCGTCATCGGCGCCCCCGTTGGCCAGCCCGCCGGCGTAGGCGCCGTCGACGGCCGCCTTGCCGCTCGCCTGCAGGGCAAGATGGCCGTAGCCGGGCGCGGGCGGGCGACCGCGCGACACGAAGTAGAAGAGCGGCGCGTTGACCCCGTAGGCGACCATCTGCTCGGACTCGCGCAGCCGCCGGGCCCCGAGCGCGAAGAACACCGCGTCGTAGAACCGTCGCGTCCGCTCCAGGTCTGAGACCTCGAAGCCGATGTGCTCGATCATGCGGGCTCGCCGACGTCGCGGTGCAGCACCTCGACGACATAACCGGGCTGGCCGGCATAGCGCTCGGCCAGGTGCAGCGCGATCGCCACCGACCGGTGCCGGCCCCCGGTGCAGCCGATCGCGACGACGAGATGCGCCTTGCCCTCGGCCAGGTACTGGGGCAGCAGATAGTCGATCATCGGGTGCAGGTGCTCGTAGAAGACGTCGAGCGCGCCGCCACGGTTGATGTACCGCACGACGCGGGCGTCGGCCCCGGTGAGCGGACGCAGGTCAGGCTCGTAGTGGGGGTTGGGCAGGAAGCGCACATCGAACAGGAGGTCGGCGTCGCGACTGGTCCCGTACTTGAAGCCGAAGCTCTGGAAGGTGATCGCCAGGCGTCCCGGAGTCGACGATGGCAGGACCTCGTCGGTCAGCTTGCGCCGCAGCATGGCGGCGGTGAGCTGCCCCGTATCGACGACGACGTCGGCGCGCTCGCGCACGGGCGCCAGCAGCTCGCGCTCGCGCCTGATCCCGTCGACGACGCTGCCCGCAGGAGCCAGGGGATGGCGGCGCCGGGTCTCCTTGTACCGGGTGAGCAGCGTCTCCTCATCGGCCTCCAGGAACAGCACCCGGTGACGGACACCGGAGGTCCGCAGATCCTCCAGCATCGCCGAGAGGCCCTCGAAGTAGCTGCCCCCGCGGGCATCCGAGACGACCGCGGCCCGCGCCACCTTGGAGCCCTCGTGCATGAACAGATCCACCAGCGAGCGGATCATCTCCGGCGGCAGGTTGTCCACGCAGAAGTAGCCCTCGTCCTCGAAGGCCGCCATCGCGGTCGACTTGCCGGCGCCCGAGAACCCCGTGATCACCACCAGGTCGATCAGTGCGGAGCCCTCGGCAGAGGCTGGTCCGTCGCTGCCAAAGCCGCTCGTCATCTCCATGAAGCTTGACGGGTCAAGCGGACACGGGGTGACGTGGATGTGTCCGAGGTGTGGCAGTATGGCCCGCTGTGCTTCGCCGCCGCGCCTGCATCGTCATCGTGGCGGCGCTCGGATTCGTCTTGCCCGGGGCGGTCGCTGCGCGCGCCGACGTTCTCAGCGCCAGCGTCTCGGCGACACCCACCGGTCAGGAGATGGCGCCCGGCTTTCTGGGGGCCTCCTTCGAGTACCGGGCGCTGCATCAGTACACCGGCCGCGATCCGCGGGCGGTCGATCCGGTGCTGCTCGGCCTGCTCGGGGGCCTGGCTCCCGGCCAGTCGCCGATCATCCGCATCGGGGGCGACAGCACCGACGGGACCTGGTGGCCGATCCGCGGCCAGATCCCCCAGGGCGGGGTGTACTACTCGCTCACCAAGGGCTGGCTGCGCACGACGCAGGCGCTCGCCGCCGATCTCAACGCCAAGCTGATCCTCGGCATCAACCTCGCCGCCGGGCGGCCGGCGATCGCCGCTGCCGAGGGCCGAGCCTTCACCGAGGGGATCGGCCGCAAGTACATCGACGCCTTCGAGATCGGCAACGAGCCCGACCTCTACACGGTGTTCCCGTGGTACAAGGACCGCCGGGGCCACATCTACCGGGCCCGCGGGCGTGGCTACAACCTCAGCGCCTACACCAAGCAGTTCACCCAGTGGGCCCGGGCCCTGCCCAACGTGCCCCTGGCCGGCCCCGCGGTCTCCGGGCCCGGGTGGCTGGGCAAGCTGGGCTCGTTCATCGGGGCGGCGCCGCGGCTGGGCCTGGTCACCTACCACCGCTATCCGCTGCGGGCCTGCATCACCGATCCGGCCAGCCCCGGCTTCCCGTCGATCCCCAACCTCCTCGCCGACAGCGCCTCCGCCGGCCTGGCCACCCCGATGTCGCCGTTCATCAGCGTCACCCATCGCCACAACCTGCCCTTCCGCGTCGCGGAGATGAACTCGGCCTCCTGCCAGGGCGCGAAGGGCGTCTCGGACACGTTTGCCTCGGCCCTGTGGGCGCTGGACACGATGTTCCAGTTCGCCGCGGTCGGCGTCGACGGCGTCAACTTCCACATGCTCCCGGGCTCCAACTATGAGCTGTTCACGGTCTCGCACAACAGCACCGGGGCCTGGCAGGCGTTCGTCCATCCCGAGTACTACGGCCTGCTCATGTTCGCGCAGGCGTTCCCGCCGGGGGCGCGGCTGCTGCAGAGCACCGGGGCGGGTGGGACGGGCTCACCCGTGAAGGTGTGGGCCACCCGGGGCGGCGACGGAGCGGTGCGCGTCACCCTCATCAACAAGGACCCCAACGCCGAGCACGACGTCTCGCTCTCGGTGTCCGGGGCGACGGTGCCCGGCTCGCTCGAGACCCTGCAGGCGCCTGCCGTGAGTGCCACCAGCGGGGTCACCCTGGGCGGCCAGAGCTTCGGCGACGAGACGACGACGGGCACGCTGCCGCCGCCGACATCGACCACGGTGGCGCCGATCGCGGGGACCTACACCGTGCCGCTGCCCGCCGGTCGCGCCGCGCTGCTCACCATCGGGGGTGGCGGCGGCGGTGGGATCGGCCTCTCGCGCCGCCCCGCGCCCCACGCCCACCAGAAGTAAACTTATAGGTCTACTGCGCGACGGCTCAGACGCCCGTCCTGTGCAGCTCGCGGTACATCTCGCGGGCCAGCTTGCCGGGCAGCCCCGGCACCGACTCGAGCTCCTCCCGGCTCGCCGCCAGGATCGCGTCGGGCGAGCCGAAGTGCGCCAGCAGGGCCCGCTTGCGCGCCGGGCCGACGCCCGGCAGGTCGTCGAGCACCGAGGCCGTCATCGCGCGGTCGCGGCGAATCCGGTGGTGGGTGATGGCGAAGCGATGGGCCTCGTCGCGCACCCGCTGGAGCAGCTGGAGCTCGGGGGTGTCGTGGGCGAGGACGAGCGGGGCGGCGCGACCCGGGATGAAGACCTCCTCGATCCGCTTGGCCAGCGAGATCACGGTGACGCCACGGTCGCGGAAGCCCTGCAGCGCCCGCAGGCCGGCGGCGAGCTGGCCCTTGCCGCCGTCGATGACCACGACGTTGGGCAGGGCGGCGAAGCTGGGGTCATAGTCCTTGTCATGGGGTGAGACGTCGCGCTGCTGCTCCCACCGCGCGAAGCGCCGCCCCAGCACCTCCTCCATCGCCGCGAAGTCGTCAGGGCCGTAGTCCCCGTCGTCGTCCCGGGCCGAGGCGTCGCCGACGGTGAAGACCCTGAAGCGGCGGTAGTCGGACTTCTTGGGGGCCGCGCCCTCGAACACCACCATCGAGGCCACCGTGTTGGTGCCCATCAGCGTCGAGATGTCAAAGCACTCGATCCGCAACGGGACGACGTCGAGCCCGAGCGCCTGCTGGAGGCCGTCCAGCGCCTCGACGCGCTGCTGGCGGCGACGCTCGGAACGCAGCTTCTCCTGGTCGATGGCGAGGATCGCGTTGCGCTCGGCCAGCTCCAGGATGCGCCGCTTGTCGCCGCGCTCGGCGGGGCGGATCTCGACGTTGCCGCCGCGGCGCGCGCTGAGCGCCTCGGCCAGGGGCGCGAGGTCGCCCCCGCTCCCCACCTCGCGCTGCACGACGACGAGCGGCGGCACCGACATGGCGCTGGCGTAGTACTGCAGGATGAACGCCTCGACCACCTCGGGCAGCTCGGCGCCGGAGGCGTTGTCGAGATAGAAGCTCTGGCGATCGGACAGGACCCCGTCGCGGATCTGGAAGACCTGCGCGTTGGCCTCTCCCTCGGCCACCGCCACCGCGATCGCGTCCATCGACCCGTCCTCGTGGGCGACGCGCTGGCGCTCCAGCAGCGAGCGCACGGCGCGCAGCCGGTTGCGCTCCCGGGCGGCGTCCTCGAAGCGCTGCTCGGAGGCGGCGAGCTTCATCTCCTCGTTGAGCGCCCACTCGATCTCCTTGTAGCGCCCGGACAGGAACGCGATGACGCCGTCGATGGCCTTGCGGTAGCCCTCCTTGTCCACGTAGCCCACGCACGGGGCCTCGCAGCGCTTGATGTAGTAGTCCAGGCACGGGGAGCCGCTGCGCCGTCCCGGCTCGGGGCCGTCGCAGGAGCGGAACATGAAGACCTTGCCCAGCACCTCGAGCGTCGAGCGGACCCGCTTGGCGTTGGAGTAGGGCCCGAAGTAGGCGCGGTCGCGGCGGTGGCGCTCGCGGGTGAAGTAGACCCGGGGGAAGTCCTCATCGAGCGAGATCGCGATGTACGGATAGGACTTGTCGTCGCGCAGCCGGATGTTGAAGCGAGGCTTGTACTGCTTGATGAAGTTCTGCTCCACCAGCAGCGCCTCGGACTCGGTGTGGACCACCAGTGCCTCGATCTGGGTGATCATCGGCAGCAGGTCGTGCCCGGCGCGGGTGCTGGGGTTGGAGAAGTGCGAGGCGACGCGCTTGCGGATCGAGATCGCCTTGCCGACGTAGATCACCTTTCCGCGTTCGTCGCGGAACAGGTACACGCCGGGCTGGTCGGGCAGCTCGCGACGCCGGTCGGCGGGGAAGAGAGCCATCGCCCATCGATCTTAGGACTCGGCCGGACCAGATTCTGACCGCGTTTGCCCTGGCGGCGAACGTCGACGACGTGGGTGGGAGGCGGGGGCGCGGGTGGGCCCGCGCCGGGGCTCAGTCCACCGTGAACGCCAACGCCACCCCGAGGCTGCCCAGCCCCAGCGCCACCAGCGCCAGAACCTCCCCGCCCCCGGAGCTCACCGGGTTGGCGCTGTATCCGGGCGGCGTCAAGGTCGGATCGAACACCAGCGCCCCGTTGGTCGGGGGGACGCTCAGCGCGTGGACGACGAAGGCCACCGCCACGACCAGCGCCAGCGCCAGGGCGATGCGCCGTGCCCGCCCCCCCCAGAGCGCCACCGCCATCAGGCCGCCGGCGACGAGCGCCAGCAGCACGTCGGCGCCCGAGTAGACCTGCCAGGCGGTGGGGTGAGCCGGGACCCCGGCCAGCGCCGCCGTCGCGCCGTATTGCGTCCTGAGCCCCGGGGAGAGCTGATGGCTCCAGGTCAGGAACAGCGAGCCGAGCAGCAGCGGCCCGGAGATCGCCATCAGCCAGTCGGAGATCGTCTCACGCAGACCCTTGCTCACGGCGGCGGCAGTGTACGCCGCCGCGATGACCTGACCGGTAGTCGCGGTTCGGGCCCGCGGCCCGTAACCTCTGCCGGGGATGGAGAGAAACGGCCCCCGGACGGCGTATCGGACCTGCCCGCTGTGCGAGGCCACCTGCGGCCTCGAGCTGACGCTGGACGGCGACGACCTGGTCTCGATCCGCGGCGACGCGCGGGATGTCTTCAGCCACGGCTTCATCTGTCCCAAGGGCGCCGCGCTCAAGCAGCTGCACGAGGACCCCGACCGGCTCCGCACGCCGATGATCAAGGACGGCGACTCGCACCGCCCGGCCAGCTGGGACGAGGCGTTCGCGCTCATCGACGCCCGCCTGGCCCCGATCCTGGCCGTGGACCGCAACGCCGTCGCCATCTACCTGGGCAACCCCAATGCCCACAATCTGGACAGCCTCCTCTACGGCCGGGTGCTGCTCAAGGCGCTGTCGACCCGCAACGTCTACTCGGCCTCGAGCGTGGACCAGATCCCCAAGCAGCTGGCCAGCTCACTCATGTTCGGCACCGGCACCACGGTGCCGGTCCCCGACGTGGACCGGACCCGGCACCTGTTGATGCTGGGCGCCAACCCGCTGGCCTCCAACGGCAGCCTCATGACCGCGCCGGACATGCGCGGCCGGCTGCGCGCGCTGCGCGCCCGCGGGGGCAAGCTGGTGGTGATCGACCCGCGGCGCACGCGGACCGCCGAGGAGGCCGACGAGCACCACTTCATCCGCCCGGGCACCGATGCGCTGCTGCTGTTCGCGCTCGTGCACGTGCTGTTCGACGAGGACCTGGCCGACCCGGGCGACAGGCTCGCCGCCCTCGCCGACGGCATCGATGAGGTCCGGGAGCTCGCGCAGTCCTTCGCCCCGGAGCAGGTCGCCCCCGCCTGCGGCATCGACGCCGACGAGATCCGGCGCATGGCCCGCGAGCTGGCCGCCGCGCCCGCGGCCGCGGTGTACGGCCGGATCGGCACGTGCACCCAGGAGTTCGGGACGGTGGCGAGCTGGCTGGTCGATGTGCTCAACGTGCTCACCGGCAACCTCGACCGCGAGGGCGGCGCCATGTTCCCCCTCGCCGCGGCCGGCCACTCCAACGCGGCGGGGACGCCCGGCCGTGGCCGGGGCACACGCCTGGGACGGTTCGCGAGCCGCATCCGCGGCCTGGGCGAGGTCTTCGGCGAGCTGCCGGCGGTCTGCCTGGCCGAGGAGATCGACAGCCCCGGCGAGGGGCGGGTCCGTGCCCTCATCACGCTGGCCGGCAACCCGGTCATCTCCACGCCCAACAGCGGCCGCCTCGACGCCGCGCTCGACACGCTGGACTTCATGGTCTCGGTCGACGTCTACCTCAACGAGACGACCCGGCACGCCGACGTCATCCTCCCCGCGCCCTCACCTCTGCGCCGCGGCCACTACGACCTGGCCCTCTACATGTTCGCCGTGCGCAACGTCGCCCACTACTCCCCGCCGGTGCTCGAGGCTGACCCCAGCCTGCCCGACGAGTGGGTCACGCTGCTGCGCCTGGCCGGCGTCGCCGCCGGGATGGGCCCTGACGCCGACGTGGCGGCGATCGACGAAGGGGTCGCGCGGCTGGCGATCGCCCGGGAGCTCGACACCCCCGGCTCCCCGGTGGCGGGCCGGACGCAGGACGAGGTGCTGGCGGCGCTCGCGCCCCGCACGGGTCCCGAGCGCCTGCTCGACCTCATGCTCCGCGCCGGCCCCTACGGCGACGGGTTCGGCACCCGGCCGGAGGGCGGCCTGAGCCTGACGGCCCTCGAGGCCGCCCCCCACGGCATCGACCTCGGCCCGCTCACGCCCCGCCTCCCGGACGCGCTGCGCACCCGTGGCGGCATGATCGAGCTGGCGCCCGCGCCGCTGGTGGCCGACGTGGCCCGCCTGCGCGACGCATTGGGCCAGGCCCGTGACGACAGCCCGGTGCTCGTCGGCCGCCGCCACCTGCGCTCCAACAACTCCTGGATGCACAACCTGCCGATGCTCGTCCGCGGGCCCGCACGGTGCACGCTGCACGTCCACCCCGATGACGCCGCACGCTACGGCCTGGTCGACGGCGAGCCGGCGGTGGTGCGCTCGCGCACCGGCACCGTCGAGGCCGCGGTCGAGGTCACCGACGCGGTCATGCCCGGCGTGGTCAGCCTCCCCCACGGCTGGGGCCACGACGCTCCCGCGACGCAGCTGAGCGTCGCCTCCGCCCACGCGGGCATCAACAGCAACCGGCTCTCGGATGAGCTGCTCATCGACGCCCTCTCGGGCAACGCGGTGCTCAACGGGATCCCGGTCACGCTCGCGCCCGTGCCGGCCGCGGTCGTGGCCTGAATCAGTAGCGCCGGGCGGCCCAGATGACCGCGAAGCCCGCGTACACCGAGGCGCCCACGAGGACCAGCCAGGCCACCGACCCGGCGGGGGTGGCCCACAGCCTGTGCGTGGCCGTCAGCGTCACCGCCAGCACGGCGACGGCGACGTAGAGCAGCGCCCTCCGGCTCTCCGCCAGCAGGTACAGCGAGCCGCGGTGCTCGCGGTACATGATCGTCGCCACCCATATCGTCGCGCCGAGGAAGATGAGGTACAGGCCCGTCAGCACCACGTTGGCGCCGGTCCCGCCGCCCGGCAGGATCGCCACCATCGCGGCGATGACGGCGATGATGATGATGTTGCGCGCCGTCGGGTTCAGGTTCATACCGACAGCGTACGCCGCCGCGCAACGCTCGGCGTCGCCTGCGCCGTCTCGGGCTCGGGCTCGGCGGGCCCGGGGGCCTCGGCGACCTCGGCGACCTCGGGGGTCTCGGCGACCTCGGCGACCTCGGGGGCCTCGGCGACCTCGGCGACCTCGGGGGCCTCGGCGGCGGGCTCGGGCGACGGCACGGCGGTTCGGTCCGCGCGCTCGGCGGCAAAGCGGTACCCCACGCCGAAGTGCGTGTGGACGTAGCGCCACTCCGGCGAGATCGCCTCGAGCTTCTGGCGCAGCTTGCGCACGAACACGTCCACGGAACGGTCGCCTCGCGCCATCGTGTAGCCCCAGACGCGCTGGTAGATGTCCTCGCGCTCCAGCACGCGCCCGCCCGCGCCGGACAGCTGGGCCAGCAGCTCGAACTCCTTGCGTGAGAGCGTCGCCGGGAAGCCGTTGGCGTAGGCGTCGAAGCGGTCGTTGCGGATGGCCAGCTCGCCCGCGGTGACGATGTCGTCGCCGTCCGGCAGCTCACCGGCGCGGCGGCGGCGCAGCACCGCCTCGATGCGCGCGACCAGCTCCTCGGGGTGGCAGGGCTTGGTGATCCAGTCGTCGGCGCCCGTGCGCAGGGCGCGGACCCGGTCGGCGACGGGCGCGGGGCGGCTGCACACCAGCAGGGCCAGCCCGGGCAGCCGATCGGCGACCCACTCGATGTAGCCCAGCCCGGTGATCGCGGGGTTGACGACCAGGGCGTGGAGCTTCAGAGCGGTGAGCTGCTCGGGGTCCGCGGCGTAGCCGATCACCTGGCTCTCCCACCGGTTGGCGGCAAAGCGGCGGTCCAATACCGTGATCATCCCGCTGTCGTCGTCGATCAGCGCGATGCGTCGAGCCGAAGCCGGAAGGGGCTGGGGCATTGGTTTTCAGTCTAGTGGGGGCCGCCGACGGCGCCCCAGGCCTCAGCCCGCCACGGCCTCCCAGCGCTCATAGAGCTCGGCCACCCTGAGCTTGGCCTCCTCGTGGCGCGCCGTGGACCGCGCGGTGGCCTCGGGTGTGGCCCACGCCGCGGGATCGGACAGCTCGTCCTCGATGGCATGCAGTGCCGCCTCGGCGGCCTCGATCTCGGCCTCCAGCCCGGCCGCGCCGCGCCCGGGCTTGGCCTTGGGCGGATTGTGCTTCTTGGCCGCCCGCGCGCCGCCCGGCCCGCCCGCGGCCTTCCCGTTGCCCTTCGGCGCCCCGGCCGGCGCCTTGGGCGGTGGCGGCGCCTTGGCGCGCTCCTCGCGGACCCGCAGGTACTCGGGCCACCCGCCGACGTAGCTGTGCAGCGTCTGGTCCTCCAGCGCGATCGTGCGCGTCCCGATGGCGTCGAGCAGCGCGCGGTCATGGGAGACGAGCAGGAGCGAGCCCGCGAACTCCCGCAGCGCCGACTCGAGCGCCTCGCGACTCTCGAGGTCCAGGTGGTTGGTCGGCTCATCGAGGATGAGGACGTTGGCCCCGGAGTGGACGAGCACAGCCAATGAGAGCCGCCGGCGCTCGCCGCCGGAGAGGCCGTCGAGGGGCTTCTCGGCGTCCTCGCCGGAGAACAGGAAGCGTCCCAGCAGCGCGCGGGCCTTGGCGGGCGTGAGCCCCGCGGCGCGCTGCGTGGCCTCCAGCACGGTCCGCGCGGTGCCGGCGTTGAGCTCCTCGGCGTGCTGAGAGAGGTAGCCGACCTTGACGTTGTGGCCGGTGAGGAGCTTGCCCGTGCGCAGCTCCCGCCGGCCCGCGAGCGTCTCGATCAGCGTCGTCTTGCCGGTCCCGTTGGCGCCCACCAGCGACACGTGCTCGCCGCGCTCCAGCCACAGCTCGGCGTCATGCAGGAGCTCCTTGTCGCCCGCCGACAGGTCGGCGTGCTCGAGCTCGAACACCACCCGGCCGCTGCGCTCGGGCGGCTTGAAGGCGAACTGCAGGGCGGCGCCGTCGGCCGGATCAGCCGACAGGCGCTGGATCTTTGACAGCTTCTTGACCCGCGACTGGGCCTGACGGGCGCGCGTCCCCGCCCGGAACCGGGTGACGAACCGCTCGAGGCGCTCGATCTCGGCCTCCTGGCGCTCGATGGCTCGGCCGAGGGCCAACTCGCGCGCGGCCTTCTCGCGGCGCCACTCGTGCCACGTGCCGGCGAAGAACTTGCCCCGGCCCGCCTCCAGCTCCAGCACGGACGTGCCCACCGACTCCAGGAACCAGCGGTCGTGGGCGACGAGGACGATGGCGGCGTCGAGGGAGACCAGGTGGGCCTCCAGCCACTCCAGCGATCCGATGTCGAGATGGTTGGTCGGCTCATCCAGGAGCAGCAGATCGGGCGTCCCGGCCAGGGCACGGCCCAGGGAGGCGCGGGTGAGCTCGCCGCCGGAGAAGGTCTCCAGGGAGCGATCCAGGTCGGTGTCGTCGCGAAAGCCCAGCCCGTGCAGGGTGGCCAGGGCACGGTCGCGCCAGCCATAGCCGCCGGCGTGCTCCAGCGCCGCCTGGGCCGCGGAGTACCGGCCCAGCGTCGCCTCGTCGTGCGCGCCTCCCGCCATCGCCTCCTCCAATGAGGCCAGCTCCTGCTCGATCGCCACCAGCTCGGGCGCGCCGGAGAGGATGTACTCACGCAGGCTCAGCCCGCGGTCCCGGGGCGGGCGCTGGTCGTGGAGCTTGACCTTGGCACCCTTGCTGAACACCAGCTCTCCGGAGTCGACCGACGCCTCGCCGGAGAGCATCCGCAGCAGCGTGGTCTTCCCCGCCCCGTTGCGCCCCGACAGCGTCATGCGGTCGCGGCGCTCCAGCTTGAACGAGATCCCCCGCAGCAGCGGCTCTCCCGCGATGTCCTTGCCCAGATCCGATGCGATCACCACAGCCATGCGGCTGATGGTAGGAGGCGGCAGGCGCGCGGGCGGGGCCGGATAGCATGGCCCCGATGCGCCGCTCCCGCCGTCAGACCTACGCCCCCGTGCCGCCGCACGAGATGCTGCCCGCGCGGACGGTCATCGTCCCGGGCCGTGGCGAGTTCTTCCTGCGTGACAGCGGCGAGACCGAGTCGCCCCGCCCCACCGTGATGCTCCTGCACGGCTGGATGGTCACGGCCGATCTCAACTGGCACGGGGCCTATGACGCCCTCGTCGACGCGGGCTACCGGGTGCTGGCGGTCGACCATCGCGGTCACGGCCGCGGCCTGCGCGCGATGGCGCCGTTCCGCCTGGAGGACTGCGCGGCCGACGCCGCCGCGATCCTGCGCGAGCTCGGCCTGGCCCCAGCCGTCATCGTCGGCTACTCGATGGGCGGGACCATCGCCCAGCTCATCGCCCGCGACCACCGCGACGTCATGCGCGGACTCGTGCTCAGCGGCACCTGCCAGCACTTCCAGGACCCCGAGACGCGCCGGATCTGGAAGTGGATGGGCGTCGTCGGCGTCATGCTGGGCCTCGCCCCGCGCCAGTTCTACCGGGCGTCGTTTCGCAACGCCAAGATCCGCCTCAACGAGCGCACCGCGTGGTGGCTGTCTGAGCTCATGCGCCACGAGGCCCGCGACGTCGCGGAGGCCGGGCGCGAGCTGGGTCGCTTCGATTCACGCCCGTGGCTGACCTCGGTGACGGGCATCCCGACCGCGATGGTGCTCACGGGCCGTGACGCGATGGTGGCGCCGGTCAAGCAGCGCGAGCTGGCCGAGGCGAGCGGCGCCACCGTGTTCGAGGTGGCCATCGATCACCTCGAGGTCACCGACCGGGCGGACGAGTACAACCCCGCCCTCATCTCGGCGATGGCGGCGGTGACAGCGCCCCAGAGCGTCCCCGTCGCCTGACAAAGCGGTACGCTTCCGGCGATGCGGCGAGCCCGATTCATGATCGCGCTGACGGTGTTCCTGGGCGGCCTGCTGACGTTCGCGCCGGCGGCCCTCGCCCACGCGAACGGCGGTCAGGGCTGGTTCGGAGAGACCAACGACCTGCAGATCACCGACGTCATGTTCGGCGTGATCGCCTTCTTCCCGACGATCATCGTGGTGTTCTCGCTCATCCAATGGCGGCTGGACAAGCGCCGCCACGCGCGCGAGGACGCCGTGAAGGCCCGTGAGGCCAGCGCGGACTGGCGCGGCGGCTGGTAGCCACATGACCTATCTCGTCACGGGGGCGACCGGTTTCATCGGCCGCCACCTGGTGACGCGGCTGCTCGACCGCGACGACGACGTCCACGTCCTCGTCCGCCAGAGCTCCGTGGACAAGCTGGCCGCGCTGCACGAGAAGTGGCCCGCGGGATCCGAGGACCGCGTGCACCCGGTCATCGGCGACCTCACCCGCCCGCGCCTGGGCGTATCCGATGAGGACGTCGCCCGCCTCACCGACCTCGGCGTCGGCCATTTCTTCCACCTGGCGGCGATCTACGACATGACCGTCGACGACGACCGCAATCGCGTCGCCAACGTCGAGGGCACGCGGCACGCCGTCGAGCTGGCCAACGCGCTCGGAGCGGGCACGTTCCATCACGCCTCCTCGATCGCCGTCGCCGGGACCTACAAGGGCCTCTTCCGTGAGGACATGTTCGACGAGGGCCAGAAGCTCGAGCACGCCTACTACCGGACGAAGTTCGAGTCCGAGAAGATCGCGCGCTCCCAGACCCGGATGCCGTGGCGGGTCTACCGCCCCGCGATCGTCGTCGGCAACTCCAAGACCGGCGAGATGGACAAGATCGACGGGCCCTACTACTTCTTCACCGCCATCAAGCTGCTCCGGCACTACCTGCCGGGATGGTTTCCGCTCATCGGGCCCGAGCTCGGCTACACCAATCTCGTCCCGGTCGACTTCGTCGCCGACGCCATGGACCACATCGCCCACCAGCCGGGGCTCGACGGTCAGGCGTTCCATCTCACCAATCCCCGCCGCCAGCGGTCGGGCGAGGTGCTCAACGCCTTCGCCGCCGCCGCTCATGCCCCGCAGCTCTCGATGCGCATCGACATGCGACTGCTCCAGGCGCTGCCCAAGGGGACGCTCGGCATGCTGATGCAGATCCCGGCGGCCAAGGGGGTGCGCCGCACCCTGCTGGCTGACTTCGGCATCCCCGAGGAGATCCTCGGCCACATCCGGCTCGTGCCCCAGTTCGACACACGTGACACGGAGCGCGCGCTGAAGGGCTCCGGCATCGAGGTGCCGCCGCTCGAGTCCTACGCCGCCAAGCTGTGGGACTACTGGGAGCGCAATCTCGATCCGGACCTGTTCAAGGACCGCAGCTTCGAGGGGGCCGTCAGCGGCAAGACCGTGCTCATCACGGGCGCCTCGAGCGGGATCGGCCGGGCCGCGGCGCTCAAGGTCGCCGCCGCCGGAGGGATCCCGCTGCTGGTGGCGCGCTCAGCCGACAAGTTGGAGGAGACCCGCCAGGAGATCGAGGACGCGGGCGGGCACGCCTTCAGCTACTCAGCTGACGTCTCTGATCCCGAGTCCGTGGACAAGCTCGTCGAGCAGGTGCTCGCCGACCATCCCGCGGTCGACGTGCTGGTCAACAACGCCGGTCGCTCGATCCGCCGCTCGGTGGCGCTCTCCTATGACCGCTTCCACGACTTCGAGCGCACGATCAAGCTCAACTACCTGGGCACGATCAAGCTCATCATGGGACTGTTGCCCCACATGCGCGAGCGCCGCTCCGGCCACGTCGTCAACGTCTCCTCGATCGGCGTGCAGACCAACCCGCCCCGGTTCTCGGCCTACGTCGCCTCCAAGGCCGCGCTCGACGCATGGACCCGCGTGGTGGGATCGGAGTCGATCGGCGACAACGTCCACTTCACGACGATCCACATGCCGCTGGTGCGCACCCCGATGATCGCGCCGACCAAGATCTACGACAGCTTCCCCACGATCTCCCCCGACGAGGCCGCCGACCTCATCTGCGAGGCGATTCGCTCAAAGCCCAAGCACCTCGGTACACGGCTGGGCACCTTCGGGGAGGTCGCCTACGCGCTGTTCCCCAAGGCCGTGGACCAGATCCTCTCCACCGCCTACAAGGTCTTCCCGGACTCGGCTGCGGCCAAGGGCCAGCGCGACCCCGACGAGCACGCCTCCACCGAGCAGGTGGCCCTGGCGCATCTCATGAAGGGCGTGCACTGGTAGGGCGCCCGGCTGGCCGCTGGGTCAGCAGCTGAGCGCCGCGAGCGGGACCTGATCGAGCGTCGGTGCGCCCTCGGGGTCGGCGGGCGGCCCGGTCAGCCACCAGAGCTTGTCTGCGATCACGGTGACCGGCGTGATCTCATAACGGCGCTGGAGCGCTGGGCCGGGGGTCCGCACGGTGCACCACCGACGCGCGGCGCGGCGCAGCAGCTTCCACCGACCCTGATACTGAATCCCGTGGGCCACCAGCAACGAGCCGTCGGGGAGCACGGTGATGTTGCCCCGCGCCGGTCGCGGAATCGCGAGGTCCTGCCACGTCGCACCGGCGTCGTTCGTCCGCAGCACCGGGTAGGTCCCCATCGAGTCGACGAGCAGCTCGGATCTCGGCGAGGTCACGACGAGCTCGGACTCCCCGCAGGCCTGGACCGCGTACGGGAACTCCAGCGATGACCAGCGCCGCCCACCGGACGTCGAGCGCAGCAGCGTCTGCATCGTGCCGTTCATCGCGCAGTTGCCGGGCGCGAAGGGTCCGAAGGTGACGCACGGCCCCGCAACCGGGCAGCCCAGCGGGGCCTGATTCCACGACTGCCCGTCGGGGCCGCGCACTTCGGCCACCGGGCGCGTGGCGTCGAACGCCGGATACACCGTGCTCCCGCCCCGGCCACGTTGCGCGAATACCGCCTGGAGCGAGGCGCCGGCGTAGCGGAACCCCCCGAACCCGGCGGGGCCGCTGCCCGTTGGCACGGGGATCGGCGTCCACGTCTGGCCGTCGTCATGGGTCACGAGCGCCGCCAGGTAGAAGGGCGGTCCCTCCGCCTGGGTCACGGAGAACGCCGCCGCGAGGCCGGCGGGCGCCCCGGTGGAGGTCGCGAGGGGAGCGACCCCGGCGCACTCGGGCTGGGGGTCATCGCGGAAGCTGAATCCCATCGCCTGCAGCACCGGTCGTGCGGTGTCCGCCGGAATGCGCGCGGTACCGCCCGGCCCCGATACCGCGATCGTCGGGCCGGCGCACCACGCCACCGTGCCCGGGTCGGCTGGGTCAGCGGCGATCTGAGGCACGCCATCGCTCACCTGCCCCTGCGGGGCCAGTCCGAAGTACCGTGGCGGGGCCTTCACGTGGAGGGCGCCGAGCCCCACGTTGACCAAGCGCACTCCGTCGCGACCGGTGAACCGCACCTCGGGCTCGCGAGGGCGCCGCCGCGTCACCGACATCTCATAGAGGGTCGGCGGCGCGCCCGGCGTCGCGCCGGCCGCCAGTGGCACGAACCCGGTCACCCTCACCACCTGGCCGGGAAATGCCCACGACGGTGTCACTCCCAGCCGGGCGCAGGTCGCCTGTGTGCGGCACCAGGCCACCGGGCGCGTAACGTGGAGATGGAACGTGGCCGTGCCCTCGGTGATCAACGAGCATGCCCGTGCCTCCCGGACACACTGGATGGCGACGCCGTAGTCGCCGGAGACCAGCGGCGCCACGTGGGCGGGACCGCCCTCGATCCACGGGGCAGCGGGGACGATGATCCGCGTGCGGAAGCTCCGCGACGACGTCCACCGCACCGTCGGGTTGTAGGGCAGGCCGTCCGCGCATCCGTCCCAGCACAGGTCGGGGTGAGAGTCACGGGGGTGAAACGGCCTGCCCACACGCCCGGTGACCGTCACCACGGTCCCGGGGCCACCGGAGGCCGGTGAGAGCGACAGGGAGACCGCGGGCTCGGATGGCGGCGGCGTCGGCCTCAGCCCACGCTTGATGCCCGGTGGCAGGAACCTCCGCGGAGGCGGCCCGAACGAGAGCAGGTCCTGAAGCGAGACCGTGCGCGGACCGGGGCTGAGGTCGCCGACGCGCAGGCAGCCGTCGACGCGGCCGTCGGACGTCTGGGAGAGGAGCAGGCCGACGGGCGGACACTCGGGGCGCACGCGCACCACCGCGGCGTCCCCGGCGCCTGGCGCGCGCACCGTGCACGCCACCGCGAGCGTGACCAAGGCGGCCAGTGCGATCTGGGCACCCCTCATCACCGTGTCATTGCCCGCCCCCGCTCGGTTGTGACCGGCGCTACCCCCGGCTGCGCAGCCCGACGATGCCGGCACGTGCGGTCAGCCGCGCTCTACACGTCCCCGGCGTCACGGAACCGTTGTGCCACCACGGAGCGCAGCAGCGGGACGATCACGCCGGGCACCAGCAGCGGCAGCAGGAGCAGATGCAGCCAGTTCCATGCGGTGTTCCCGGTGAACCCGGTCCACCGCCAGGGCACGAGGTACCCCGCCAGGACGAGTGCCATGAACACGGTCGTTCCCACCGCGAGCGCTGCGGCGTGGCGACGGCCCCAATCCGAGCGCAGCTCGACGAACACCGGGATGAGCGCGACGGCCACCGGCAACGCGACCAGGTTGAGCCAGTCCCACAGCGTGTTGCCGACAAAGCCGGTCCAGGGCCACGGCACGAGATAGCCCGCCACCACGAGCACCACGAACACCGCCGCCACCACACCGATCGCGGCGGTCCGCTTCCCGGTCAGGGGCGGACGGTGGCGTAGCCACAGCGAGATGACCAGCGCGGCGATCGGCAGCAGGACCAGGTGCAGCCAGTCCCACAGCGTCGCGGTGGCGCCGCTGACGCCGACCCAGCGCCAGTGCTCGCCGTAGCCGCCCACGACGACGAGGACGACAACGAGGAGCGCGACGAGCGCCCCGATCCCAGCGGTGGCGCGGCCGCGGACGTCGGGGCGCGAGGGCTCCCCCACTCAGTGACCCCCCACTACAGCTTGAACACCTGCAGCAGCCGCTGCTCGTGCTCGGCATCGATCCGCGCGATGACCTCGATGTGCTCCTCCAGGCCCGAGCCGCGCAGCTTCTCGGCCAGCAGCTCGTCCACCTGGAAGATCCCGGCGCTGTTGGACATCGCGATCTCCACCCGGACGGCGCGGTCGCGCCCGGGGCTGATCTTGACCTCGTCGATGGCATAGGCCGAGATCGAGTGGATGTTCTGCTGGCCGGCCTCGAAGGGGATGCGCGAGCGGCCCCGGGCCATGTCCAGAGCATCGGCGACTCGCACGATCCCGGCTTCGACGGTGAACGGGGCGCCATCGGAGCGGTGGCCGATGATGGCGTGCAACGTCTCGGCGACGATGACCGAGCGCTCGGGCTCCTCGTAGACGTCCTTGAGCAGGCCGCCCAGCTTGTCGGCGGTGAGGAAGAGGCTGTAGCGCTCGTGGTCACGGCGATGGATCGACATCCCGACGCAATGCATGAGGCAGCCTGCCGCCACCACCACCTCGGCGTCGCGCTCGGTCATCCCGAAGTCGGCGACGACGCTGGGCGTCACCCCGCGACGGAACAGCAGCCGTGACAGCCGCAAGCCGATGTTGAGCACGATCTGGATGTGCACCCAGCTGTGATCGGACATCCCCAGCCGCCGAGTGGCGTTGACCGCCGAGACGTGCCACCAGGCCTTGAGCTGTTCATCGGCGTTGACCGCGGCCAACAGGCGCTCGAGCCGGCGATTGCCGCGCGTCGGCGCGCGGACGCGCACGTCGGCGATGGCCTCGCGGGGTGGGATGGTGGGCTCGGTGGTCACGCTCCCAGTGCTTCTAGCAGCACGCCCTCGCGGATGCCACCCCGACCGACCTGGATCGTCGCCTCCAGCAACCGGGAGGTGCCCTGCAGGATGAGCAGGCCGGCGGGCAGCAGCCGCGCTCGTTGGGGGTCGATGACAAAGCGTCGGGCCACCGCGGTCGCGGACTCGGCTGTCAGCACGGTCAGCGCCCGCTCCAATGCGCCGGCGATCGAGCACCGATCCGGCGACGCGGCCCAGGGAGGTGGCGCTGCCCCCCACCGCCACCGCCATCTCGGGGCACGGGGGCGCCAGGCCGGCGAGCGCGGCGGCCACCTCGTGGCGGCCGGATTCCAGCTCGCCCGAGCTGGGCGGGTCAGAGTGCAGGCAGTGATCGGTCAGGGCGCCAGAGCCGATCGGCACCGAGGCCCACCAGCCCACGCGATCCGGGGCCGAGCCGACGACCACCTCGGAGGACCCGCCGCCCACATCGATGACCCCGAGCCGGTGGCAGCTCGCCGCCGTCTCGGGCTCGAGCATCGCCGCCGCCCCACGGAAGGCGAGCCGCGCCTCGTCCTCCCCCGAGACGATCTCCACCTGCAAGCCGGTGCCGGCGGCGATCGCCTCGACCAGCGCGGCGCCGTTGGAGGCCGTGCGGATCGCGGCGGTGGCCACCCCGCGGATCTCCCCGGCGCCCTGGGCTCTGGCGACGGCGATCTGGCCCAGCACGACGGCCACGACCTCCTCGATCTTGTCGGAGCCGATCGCCCCGGACGCGGCGAGCCCCTTGCCTATCCGCGTGAATGCGCGCTCCTGATAGATCTCGACCAGAGCCCCGTCGCGGTAGTCGGCGACGAGCAGACGGGTGGTGTTGGAGCCGATGTCGATGCAGGCGGCGCGCACGCCCACGGGACTGTGCACTACACGAGCGACTTGCCGCGCGAAATGGCCGCCTCTTCGGCGGGGACCTCGACGGATGGCCGGCGGTCCGGCCGGCGCTCGCGCGTTCTGTGGAACGCAAGCGGCACGACGACGGCGAACACCAGGGAGCCCGCCGACGCCACGCCGAAGGCCACCCGCGACGACGTGAACTGGGCGATCAGACCACCGGCCACGATGCCGAGGCCCGGGGCCAGCATCGCCATCGAATCGGCCAGGCTCATCAGCAGCGCGATCCAGCGGTCGGGGGTTCGCTCCTGAATGGCGGTCCGCCACGCCACCCACTCGACGGCGTTGCCCGCACCGGCGATCGCCGACCCGCACACCGCCACGATCAGGTTCGGGGCGACCGTCATGATGGCGAAGCCCGCGGCCAGCGACAGGGCGGAACCGCCGATGAGAACCGGCGCGGGTTGCCGCCGGAACCGGGCATAGACGGCGCTGCCCGCCACCGCACCGCCCCCCCATAGGCCGAGAAGCAGACCGTAACCGCCGGCGCCGGCGTGCAGGGTGTGCTGGGCGTACACGACCTCGACCGGGATGGTGATGGTGAAGATGCACAGGCCGGCGACCTGCATGATCAGCAGGCGCGACAGCACGGAGTCGGAGCGGACGTGGGCGAGGCCGCTGGCCAGGCGGCTCCACATCGAGCCGGGTTCCGTCTTGGCCCCCGGCAGCACGGTCACGGCCAGGAACACGGCGACGGTCGCGAACAGCCCGCAGTTGACCAGCAGGGCGGCGAGGGTGCCGCCGGCGGCGACGACCGCGCCTCCGATCACCGGCCCGGCCATGAACGCACCGGAGAAGGCGAAGCTGCCGATCGCGTTGCCCTCACGGAGCAGGTCCACGGGACGCAGGATCTCGATGCGCGCGGCCGTGCTGAGCGAGCGGGCGGCGGCCGCGATCGCCCCATCGGCGAGGGCCAGCAGCAGCACCGGCACCAGCAGGAAGTGGTGCACGAGGTAGGCCAGCACCGCGAACAGCAGCGCCTCGACCACGTAGAGGATGGGCAGCACGGTGCGGGCCGACACCCGATCCAGCCGGGCGACAAGCGGGGGCGACAGCAGCGCCGGCAGGAACTGGGAGCAGAGGAAGAAGCCCGCGGACCCGATCGCGCTCCCTGTCCGCCTGTAGACGAGCAGCGACAGCGCCAGCGTGCCCACCGACCAGGCGAGCTCATTCAGCACGTACGACGCCAGCAGACGACGGTACGCAACGATGCGCAGACACCTAATCACGCCACATACCCCTGCAAATCACGCGATGGTGCACCACTTCTCATTTCTCAGTGACGCCGATGGCGTCGTGACCGTGGTGGCCGATCCCGCGAGGGCCACCGCTGAATGATATGCCGCCCCCGCTGAGATCATCCGCGCGCCCAGCCTGCCCGGCTGTCATGCTCCTGGGCGGATCATGTCGATGCGCGCCCGCTCCTGGCACCGGAGCCACACGTTCCATCACTCCGAGTTCCCGCCTGATCGACTGGCCGCCGAACGTCGACACACCGTCTCGGTATGCCTCCCGGCGCGCGATGAGGAACGCACGATCGGAGCCATCGTCAGTTCGCTGACGCCGCTGCGCGAGGCCGGCGCCATCGACCAGATCGTCGTCGTCGACGCCTCCAGCGACGACACGGGCCGGATCGC
Organism: uncultured Actinomycetota bacterium; assembly: GCA_963771675.1. Taxonomy (GTDB): domain Bacteria; phylum Actinomycetota; class Thermoleophilia; order Solirubrobacterales; family Solirubrobacteraceae; genus Palsa-465. The sequence continues at coordinate 320,038 of CAVYUJ010000001.1, forward strand.
CCGCGAGCTCGGTGCCGAGGTTCACAACCAGAACGACCTGCTGCCCGAGCTGGGGCCCGTGCTGGGCAAGGGCGACGCGATGTGGCGATCGCTGGCGGTCCTCACCGGCGATGTGATCTGTTTCCTGGACGCTGACTCTGAGCATTTCGGGGCTCATTTCGCCTGCGGACTCCTTGGTCCTCTCCTCTGCGACAGCCGGATCTCGTTCGTCAAGGGCCTGTACCGGCGGCCGTTCAGGGTCGGCGACACGACGCTGCCCGACGGCGGCGGACGGGTCACCGAGCTCACCGCCCGGCCGCTGCTGAACCTCTTCTACCCAGATCTCGCGGGCGTGGCCCAGCCCCTGGCCGGGGAGGTCGCGGCCCGTCGCGAGCTCCTGGAATCACTGCCGTTCGTCACCGGTTACGGGGTGGACATCGCCCTGCTCGTCGACGCCTACCAGGCCGTCGGCCTGGACGGCCTCGCTCAGGTGGACCTCGACGTCCGCCAGAACGCCCACCAGCCGCTCCGCGACCTCGCCCCCATGGCGTTTGCGGTGCTGCACGCGCTCGCCTCGCGCCTGGAGCGCGACGGACGCCTCGCCGGGCCCCTGCCCGCCACCTTCTTCGCCCCGGGCGAGGAGCTGCCGGCCCTGGGGCCCGAGCCCGTCGAGCGCCCGCCGGTCGCCAAGCTGCGCGCCGCCGCCTGAGCGCCCCCCGGGCCGGCTCCCCGAGACCACGTTGATCAACTATCAAACGCTGTGCGGACTGCCCTCACTCCCTCGGCCATCTGGTCGAAGTACGCATAGGTCCCTTGCTCGCGCAGCTCCCGGGCCGCGTTGATCCAACCGCCGATCGCCGTGAAGGCGAGCGCGCCGCCCACCGAGATCCGCGCCACCCCGAGCTTGCCCATGTCGGCGACGGGCGGCGCCCCGTTGCGGGCGAGGACGTTGACGGGCCGATCCACCGAGGACACGATGGCGGTGATCGTCTCGGCATCGACGGGCCCGGGGGCGAACAGCACATCGGCGCCCGCCTCCTGGTAGGCCTGCAGGCGGCCGATGATCTCGTCACGGTCGGGCTGCTGCTCGCGCAGGTAGCCCTCCGCGCGGGCCGTCACGACCAGCGGGCCGCCGGGGGCGGCATGCGCCGCCTCGACCGCGGCACGCACCCGCTCGACGGCGACGCCGCGCTCGTAGATCGTCTTGGCGTCGGGGTCGTAGTCCTCGACCGAGAACCCGGCCAGTCCGGCGGCCACGGCGCCGCGAGCGGTCTCGGCGACACCGTCGGGGTCGCCGGCGAAGCAGTTCTCCAGGTCGGCTGACACGGGCACGTCGACGGCCCCGGCGATGGCGGCCGCGTGGGCCAGCGCCTCGTCCCGGCTGACTGCGCCGTCGAGGCGCCCGAGGGTGGCGGCAAAGCCGCTGCTGGTGGTGGCCAGGGCCTCGAAGCCCAGCGAGGCCATGAGCTTGGCCGACCCGATGTCCCACGGGTTGGGCATGACCAGCGGCTGGCCGGGACGGTGAAGCTCGAGAAACCGCGCGGCGAGGGCCGCGTCGCCGCTCACGCCGTCACCCGGGCGGCGAGCAGGGCGCGAGCACCCGCGGCCGAGAGGCTCTGGGGTCCCTGGTCAGGATGTAGCAGCACGGTCATGATCTCCTCCAGGCGCCGTCGAAAGAAGTGATGGCCCTCGTCGGGGTCGACGAAGACACGGCACGCCGGCAGGGACACGGCCAGCTGCAGGGCGTGCTCGATCGGGACGAGCGGGTCCTGACCGCCATGCCAGACCTGGACCTCCGTGGCCACGTCCTGGGGCCGGAACCCCCATCCGCGCGAGTAGGTCAGGTAGTCCTCGATCATCCCGCCGACACCATAAGCGGTCGCGCTGAGAAAGCTCGCTCCGGCGGCGCGGCGCTCGCCGGCCTCGGCCAGGCGTGCGCGCTCGGTGGGCGCGGCGTGGGCAGCGATCACCCGGTGCACGAGCCCGGGATGGCGGTGCAGGAGCGGCAGCAGCGCGTCGCCGAGGCACCGGGCGGTGCGGGGCATGGCCGCCAGCGCGCTCAGGCCCAGCCGGATCCGCCCCGGCATCCCCGGCGTGCGGTGCGGCGCGCACAGTGGCGAGAGCGAGCTGCACACCGCGGCGCGGATGACCCGGTCGGGCAGGGCGTGGGCGGCAGCCAGCGCATAGGGACCGCCGGCCGACACGCCGACGAGGAGGAACCGGTCCAGGCGGAGCGCGTCGGCGAGTGCTCTGACGTCGTCCGCGAAGGCGGTCACCGTGCGATCACACACGGGGTCAGACCCGCCGAAGCCCGGGCGGTTGACTGCGATGTGGCGAGTATCGAGGCGGGCGGTGATGCACCCGAGGCTGACGGTGTCCCTGAGCGGGCTGCCGATCGCGCCGTGGCAGTAGATGACCGCTCGGCCATCGGGAGGTCCCGTCTCCACGAACGTCAGGCGACGTCCATCGGGGAGGCGCAGCACGCCGGGGCGGTTGGTCTGGACCGGGAGCATCCGCTGGGCAGACGTCGAAACGCCTGCTCAGCGTGTTGTACGCCGCGGCGTCTCGGATCTTGTTGCGTGTTTGTCAAGGCGGCCGAGGATGCTGGTCAGGGCGACGGCGAAGGAGTCGGGGCGCTCGACCATCGGGACGTGCCCGGTCCACTCGATCACCTCGAGCTCGGCATCGGGCCGTTGGGCCAGGATCTCCGCGGCCAGCTTGAACGGGACCGCGCGGTCCCGGCGGCCCCAGAGCAGTCCGAGCGGCGCCCGCGTACCGGTGAGCAGCGGCAGTAGATCGGCCCGCGCGATGACCGCGGTGGCAGCCGCGATCCGCTGGGCCGGCGCCGACGCGTCGACCATCATCCGCGCCTGGCCGGGTGAGAGCGTGGCCCCGTCGGCGGCGGCGAAGGCCAGCAGGAGCCGGCGTCCCCACGGCCGGTCGCTGAGCGCGGCGAGCCGGCGCCGGGCCGCGAACAGCCCGGTGGCGCTCTGGCCCAGCAGCGCGCCCGGGATCGGCGGCCGGCGGCGCTGGAGGCCGGCCGGCGCGACCAGGACGAGCCGCCGGACGAGGTTGGGCCGCTGCACCGCCAGGGTGAGGGCCACCGCACCGCCGAGGGAGTGCCCGACGAGATCGACGGGCGCCGTCACGTGGTGGGCGGCGAGCGCGCGGGCGATGCGCTCGGTCACCTCCTCGAGGTCAAAGCCCTCGCCGACGGGGGCCGACTCACCGAACCCGGGCAGATCGAGCGTGACCACGCGGCGGGCTTGGGCCAGAGGCTGCGTGACGAGGCTCCAGATCTGCTGGGTCGTGCCCAGGCCGTGCAACAGGACGAGGGGATCTCCCTCACCGATGTCGTTGACCGAGATGAGGGGGCGCCGCGCCCGGTGACGTACGCTGGATGGATGAGTACTCAAGCACATGCATTGTCCCTGGGCGACGAAGGCGGCGACGACGGCTCGTTCAAGCGCCAGGACTCGACGTTCCGCCGCTGGGTGTCGGATGACGGCGCCACGGAGTTCCCGGTCGTGGCCGGGCGCTATCACCTGTACGTCGCCCGGGCGTGCCCGTGGGCGCACCGGACGCTGATCGGGCGGATGCTCATGGGCCTCGAGGACGCCATCTCGGTGTCGTTCGTCAACCCGCTGCGTGACGAGCGCGGGTGGGAGTTCACCGGCGACGGCTACGACGACCCGGTCAACGGCTACCGGTTCCTGTCGGAGGCGTATGACGCCACGGATCCGGCGTACGAGGCGCGGGTCAGCGTGCCGGTGCTCTGGGATCGCGAGACCGGCGTGATCGTCAACAACGAGTCCGAGGACATCCTGCGGATGCTGTCCACGGTGTTCGCGCCGCTGGCCTCACACCCGGTCGAGCTGGTGCCCGAGGAGCTGCGCTCCGAGATCGACGCCTTGAACCAGCACATCTATGACACGGTCAACAACGCCGTCTACAAGGCCGGCTTCGCGCGGCGGCAGGCCGTCTACGAGTCAGAGGTGCGCGGGCTCTTCGCGACACTGGACGAGCTGGACGCCCGGCTGGCCTCGAGCCGCTTCCTCTTCGGCGATGTCCCGCTGGAGACCGACTGGCGCCTGTTCACGACCCTGGTGCGCTTCGACGCCGTCTACCAGATCCACTTCAAGTGCTCGCTGCGCAAGCTCGTGGAGTACCCGCATCTGTGGCCCTACGCTCGCGACCTCTACCAGTGGCCGGGTGTCGCCGACACCGTCTCCTTCGACGAGATCCGCGCTCACTACTACCGCACCCACCCGATGATCAACCCGTCGGGGCTGGTGGCTGTCATGCCCGCGGACGACTGGGACGAGCCGCCCAAGCGCTGACGCGCTCGCCTGGCGCACCCGACCTGTGACGTGTTTCGCACAGGCGTGCCAGCAGTGTGAAGACTAGGGGCTCGGGAGGGGCTGAGTGCGGTCGCGGGCTGCACACTGGGTCGCGTGCCCTCGGATCGTGAACGCGCGGATCGCACATCCACCGCCCGTGCGGGGCGTGATCTCTCCGTTCAGCCGGACTCGGATTTCGGATCGCACCCCGTCAAGTTGCTCGGTGCGCGATCTGAGCGTTCAATCTCGGGCTCTCGAGACGAGCGAATCGCAGCCGTCGCCCGCCACCAGCGTGGACGGATCGCATCACGCCAGCTCCGTGCGATCGGAGTGGCACGCACCAGCGTCGCCTGGCTCGTGCAGCGGGGTCGCCTGTTCCCCTCCCTTCGATGCGTCTTTGTCTTGGGCCATACGGCGCCCATCGAGCTGGGCGCCGAGACCGAGGCGTTGCTCTCGGTCCGCGAAGGCGCGGCATTGAGCCATTGGTCAGCGGCGGCGTTGTGGGGTCTGTGGACGCCGATGCCGGAGATGGTCGAGGTCACCGTGAACGACGCGCCGGCCGCCGTCAACCCGGGCGTCAAGGTCCACCGCAGCCGCATCCTCGAAAGCCGAGACGTACGGATCCGACACGGCCTCCCGGTGGTCTCACCCGCCCGCGTTCTCCTGGACATCGCGCCAACGGCCACGGCCCGCCAGCTGGAGCTGGCCTTTGACCGCGCGATCGTCGACCGCATCATGCGGTCCGCGGACGTTGCGGACGTCCTGAAGCGAGCCGGAGGCCACCGCGGACGCAAACGGCTCGCGGCCCTGCTGCAGCGAGAGCTCGGTGGATCGACGATGACCCGGTCTGAAGCGGAAGAGCGGCTGCTGGCGCTGATCCGGAGCGCCAAGCTCCCGAACCCGCGCGTCAACGCCCGGCTGGCCGGATACGAGCTTGACTTCTTCTGGCCCGATGCCCACTTTGCCGTCGAGGTGGACGGGTTCCAGTTCCACTCCTCGCACGGAGCGTTCGAACGCGATCACAGCAAGGACAACGATCTGCGGCGCCTCCACATCGAGGTGATGCGCGTCACCTGGCGCGCGATCGTGAACGAGCCGTACGCCGTGGTATCCGGGGTCGCCCAGCAGCTCGCGCGCCGCGGGCTCTAGCTTCCCCGGCGCCGGCGGCGGCGAAGGAGCAGGAACCCGACCAGCAGCGCGACCACCGGGATGGGGTTGCTCTTGACGCGGTCGACGACGACCGTGCGCAGGAGGGCCACGCCGTCGAGGGGCTCGCCCTCCGCGACGGGCGGCGGTGGCGGCGGTGGCGGAGGCTCCGGTGCCGGCGGCGGCTCGGGTGCCGGCGGCGGCTCGGGCGCCGGAGCCGGCTCGGGTGCCGGCGGCGGCTCGGGTGCCGGCGGCGGCTCGGGTGCCGGCTCCGGGGTGTGCGGCGGAGCCGGTTCGGGCTCGGGCGCCGGCTCGGGCTCGGGCGGGACGGGTTCCGGCTCGCGGGCGGGCTCCGGCACCGGCTCGGGCGCGGGCGGAACGACCTCCGGCTCGGGAGCGGGCTGCGGCACCGGCTCGGCCGCCGGCGGCGCGACCTCGGGCTCGGACGGCGGCTGGGGCACCTCGGCCGCGGGGGGCTCGGACTCCGCGGACGCCTCGGGCATCACGGTGGCCAGCTCCTCCTCGGCCGCGGCCTCGACTGCAAGGTCGGGCAGATCCTCGGCGGTGGGCTCCGGCTCCGCCGCAGCGGGCACGGGCTCCGGCTCCGCGGCAACAGGCTCCGGCTCCGCAGCAACGGGCTCCGGCTCCGCAGCAACGGGCTCCGGCTCCGCGGCAACCGGCACCGGCTGCGACGCCGCGGCCACCGCATCCGCGGCAGCCGCGAGGTCCTTGCGAGGCTTGCGCGCGGGCTTCTCGGGCTTCTCGGACGCACCGGCATCCGCCGCGTCCGCCCCCACCGCCGGCATCCCGATGAACGTCTCGTAGTCCCCGGGCCCGGCCAGCATCGCCTGCAACGACGAGGCGAACTCCTTGAGCAGCCGGCTGCCGATCTCATCGATCATCCCGCCGCGCCCGAACCGGGCCAGCCGGCCGGTGATCGAGTAGTCGGTCGAGACCTCGACGACGGTCGCCCCCGACCCGGCCTCCTTGACCGATGAGACGATGGTGGCCTTGGCCCCGCCCTGCCCGCGCCGGTCGGTGCCGGCAGCCTGCATGGTCGCCGTGTGGGCGCCCTCGTCGACGTTCTCCATCTCCAGCTTGCCCGTGTAGTTGGCGGCGGTCGGCCCGATCTTGACCCGGAAGCTGCCGTTGTAGCTGCCGTCGTCGTTGCGCCCGGAGACCTCCGCGCCCGGCAGGCAGGGCACCACCCGCTCGACGTCGATCAGCGCGGCCCAGACCCGGTCCAGCGGTGCGGCGACCTCAAATGACTGCTCTAGCTTCATCGCGGACCTCCTCCAGGTCTTCAGGGGTATCGACGTCGCGCCCGGAGCATAGGTGTCCGACCTCCACCTCGGGCCCGCCCCGGAGAAGGCCTCGCGCGCCCTCGTCGCCGGCCAGCGACGTCAGCGCCGTGATCTCCTCAGGACCGAGCACCACCGGGTGCCCGGGTCGGCCACCGTACACCGCTCGCGCGCGCGGCGGCTGCTCGACGAACAGGCGGATCACCTCGGGCGTCACCAGCGGGGCATCCCCGAGGGTCACGATCACCTTGGAGACCCCCGGGCCTTCGCTCAGGAACTCAACGCCACGCCGCAGCGACCACGCCTGTCCGGACTCCCACTCCTCGCAGAGCACCGTCTCCGCCCGCCCGAAATCCACCCCCGCCCGGACCAACGAGAACGCAGACCCCAGCACCACGACCACCCGATCCAGCTCGGCCACCTCGCACTGCGCCCGCACCGCCCACTCCAGCAGCGGACGCCCATGGAAGTCGACCAGCTGCTTGGGCGAGGCGCCGAACCGCGTCCCGCCCCCGGCGGCCAGAACCAGGCCGGCGACCGCCACCTAGGCCCGCGCCTCCCGGATCGACCCCTCCGCCGCGCGCAACCGGCCGCCCTCGCGACCGCGCGCCACCGCCACGATCTCGCCCAGGATCGACAGCGCCGTCTCGTGCGCCGTCCGAGCCCCGAGATCGAGGCCGATCGGCCCCGACAACCGCCCCACCTCCTCCTCGCTCAGCCCGTGCTCCTCCCTGAGGCGCGCGCGCCGGCGCTCCTGGTTGCGCCGCGACCCCATCCCGCCGACGAACATGGCCGGCGAGCGCAGGGCGATCGCCAGCGCCGGGTCATCGAGGACCGGGTCGTGGGTGAGGACCGCCACCGCCGTGGACGCGTCGATCCCGCCGACACGCGAGAACGCCTCGTCGGGCCAGGCGGCGATCAGCTCGTCGGCATCGGGAAAGCGCTCGGCCGTCAGATGCTGCGCCCGCGGATCCACCACGACCGAGCGCCAGCCCAGCGCTCGTGCCAGCCGCGACAGCGCCGCCGACAGCTCCACCGCCCCGAACAGGATCAGCCGCGGCGGCGGATCGCCCACCGGCTCAAAGGGCGGCCCATGCAGCTCCGAGCTCTCGACCCACTCATGATCCACCTCGACTACATCTCCTCCAGGATCGTCGCCAGCTCCTCCAGCGACGCCAGCGAGTTGCCCGCCAGCAGCCGGTCGGTGTGCGGGACCGCGGCCTGCATCCCGCGCGCCAGCGGCTGGTAGTCGGGATGGGCGGCCAGCGGATTGAGCCAGACGAGCCGGTAGGCGGCCCGGCGCAGCCGCGCCATCTCCACGTCGAGCTGCTCGGGCTCGCCGCGATCCCAGCCGTCTGACAACACGATGACCACGGCGCCCCGGCCGATCCGCCGGCCGTGCACGCGGTTGAGCTCGGCGATCGCCGCCCCGATGCGCGTCCCGCCCGAGAAGTCGGTGACCGCCGCCGCCGCGCGGTCCAGCGCCAGATCGTGGTCGCGACCGGCCAGCTCCTGGGTGATCCGGGTCAGCCGGGTGCCGAAGGCGAAGGCCTCCACCCGCCGTTGCGCGGCCACGCAGGCGTGCATGTACTGGAGCAGCATGCGGGCGTAGGGAGCCATCGAGCCCGAGACGTCACAGACGAGCACCACCTGGCGCGGGCGCTGGGTGGGCGCGCGCCAACGGCGGTGCAGCGGCTCGCCGGCCGTCCGCAGCGACTCGTGGACGGTCGCCCGCAGGTCAGGCACGTGCTCACGCCGGCGCGAGGGCCGCGTCCGCCGCGACAGCCGCGTCGGGTGCCGGCGTGCCAGGCGCTGGATGAGCTCGCGGGCCAGCGCCATCTCGGCCTCGGTGTAGCGCGCGAAGTCCTTGTCGTGCAGCAGCTCGATGTCGCTCCACGCCGCCGGGACGATCTCGGAGTCCTCCTCGGCCAGACGACCGCCGGGATCGGCCAGCCCCATCACCGGCGCGGGCCGCTCGATGTGGCCCAGCGCGCCCAGCGGGTCCTCCGGATCCAGCGGGACCCGGCCGTCGCCGAACACCGCGACGAACGCGAGATCGAAGCGCTCCAGGTCGACGTGCTGCGAGCACAGCACGGTGCGCAGCGCCAGGCGGACGTCCTCGCGCGAAGCGCAGTCCACGGCCTCCAGTGAGCGCGTCGCGTTGAGCAGCTCCCCCACCCCCACCCGCGTGCCCTGGGCGCGCAGCACGGCGGTGAGGTCACCCAGCCTGCCCACCATCCCCTCGACCAGCGGCGCCAGCGGCCCGCCCGCGTCCGGGCCCGAGTCCGCGCCGGAGTCCGGGCCGGGCGCCGGGTCAGACACCCTCGAGCACCCCGCGCTCACGCACGCGCAGGACGTCTTCGTGGACCTTCAGGGCGACTCCCAGCGTGTCGTCGAGCGAGGCCTCCTCCCCGAGCGCCAGCAGCGCCTGAGCCCAGACGATGGTCTCCCCCACGCCCGGCAGCTTGTAGAGGTCGCCCTGGTCACGCAGACGCGACACCGCGTCCACGACCCGCACCGCGATCTCCTCCGGGACGCCGGGCAGCCGCGCCTCCACGATCGCGCGCTCGCGCTCCGGGCTCGGATAGTCGATCCAGTGATAGAGGCAGCGTCGCTTCAGGGCGTCGTGCAGCTCGCGCGTGCGGTTGGAGGTGAGCAGCACGATCGGGCGACGCGCGGCGCTGATCGTGCCCAGCTCCGGGATCGTCACCGCGAAGTCCGACAGGAACTCCAAGAGGAAGGCCTCGAACTCGTCGTCGGCGCGATCGATCTCATCGATCAACAGCACCACCGGCGCCGACGGATCGGACTCCAGAGCCTCCAGCAGCGGCCGGCGCAGCAGGAAGCGCCGGGAGAAGAGCTGGCCCTCGTCCACGCCCTGCTCGGTGGCGCGCAGGGCCAGCAGCTGGCGCGAGTAGTCCCAGTCATAGACCGCGTGATGCAGGTCGATGCCCTCGTGGCACTGCAGGCGGATGAGCTTGGCCCCGATGGCCGCCGACAGGGCGCGGGCCACCTCGGTCTTGCCCACGCCCGCCTCGCCCTCCAGCAGCAGAGGCTGCTCGAGCACCACGGCAAGGTGGACCGCCATCGCCAGCGGGCGATCCGCGAGATATCCCTGGCCCGCGAGGACTTCGCTCGCGGCTCTGACCGACTGCAGCGCCGCGAGCGTCATCGTGACTGAACTTTATCCGCCAACGGCGTCCGCGAGGGCGCGGCGCGTCAGCACGCGCGCCAGATGCCGCTTGTACTCCTGGCTGGCGTTGAGGTCAGACGGCGGGTTGGTCCCCTCGGCCGCCTGCTCGGCCGCCTTGGCGATGTTCTCCGCCGAGAGCTCCTGGCCGCGCAGCGCCTCCTCGGTCGCGGTCGCCCGCAGGGGCACCGAGCCCATGTGGGTCAGACCGATCCGGACGTCCTCGCACGTGCCGCCCGATGCCTTGACGACGGCGCAGACGCCCACCATGGCCCAGTCCTCGGAGCGCCGGTTGAACTTCTGGTGGCCGTAGCTCCAGCCCTCGAGCGCCGGGATCCGGATCTCCGTCAACACCTCCTGCGGGCCCACCTCGGTGGTCATGTAGCCCTTGAACAGGTCGCCGGCGGCGACCGTCCGCTGGCCGTCGGGGCCCTGGAGGGTGACCTCGGCCTCGGTGATGAGCATGGCCGCGGGCAGGTCAGACGCCGCGTCGCCGTGGGCCAGGGACCCGCCGATGGTGCCGCGGTTGCGCACCTGCATGTCGGCGATGGTTCCCGCCACCGCCGAGACGATGCCCAACTCCGACGTCTCCAGCGTGGTGTGGGTCGTCAGCGCGCCCACGCGCCAATGGCCGTTCTGGCGCTCGACGCCGTGCAGCCCGGGGACCTTGCGCAGGTCCACCAGCAGCGTCGGCGCCGCCAGCCGGAGCTTCATCAGCGGGATCAGGGAGTGGCCGCCGGCCAGCAGCTTGGCGTCCTCCCCCCCATCCACCAAAGCTCCGATGGCGTCCTGGAGCGACTCCGGTGCCGTGTAATCGAACTCGGCGGGGATCATGATTGCGGGCCTCCCTCCGGGCTCGCGCCCTGTCCTTGGTGGATTGCCTCCCACACCCGCAGCGGGCTGAGGGGCATGTTCATGTAGTCGACGCCCAGCGGTCGCATGGCGTCGATGACGGCGTTGGTGACCGCGGCCGAGGCGGCGATCGTGCCGGCCTCGCCGACGCCCTTGGCGCCCAGCGAGTTGACCGGCGACACGGTCTCCGTGCGGTCGGTCTCGAACGTCGGCATCTCCGCCGCCGTGGGGATGGCGTAGTTGACGAAGCTGCCGGTGGTCAGCTGGCCGCTGTCCTCGTAGTGCACGCGCTCGTACAGTGCCTGACCGATGCCAAAGACCACGCCGCCGTGGATCTGGCCATCGATGAGCATGGGGTTGATGGCCCGGCCGCAGTCGTCGACCGCCACGTAGCGCACCACCTTGACCTTGCCGGTGTCCGGGTCGACGTCGACGACGCAGGCGTGCGCGCCGAACGGGAACACGAAGTTCTCCGGGTCATAGAAGGTGGTCTCCTCCAGCCCGGGCTCCATCCCCTCGGGCACCGCGCCGATGTAGGCCACGCCGGCCACGTCGGCCAGCGCCATCCCCTTGTCCGGGGAGCCCCGCACCGCGAACTTCCCGCCGGACACCTCGATGTCCTCGGGCGCGGCCTCGAGCTCGGCGGCGACGATCGCCTTGACCTTGGCCACCACCTTGTCGGTGGCCCGGGCGACCGCCTCGCCGCCGGTGGCCAGAGAGCGCGACCCGTAGGTGTTGCGTCCCTCGGGACCCATCGACGTGTCGCCGTGGATGACCTCGATGACCGACGGATCGACGCCCAGCTTGTCGGCGACGATCTGGGCCATCGCCGTCTCCAGGCCCTGACCGTGCGGTGACGTCCCGGTGTAGACGGTGACCGCGCCCGTGTTGTGGACGCGGATCATCGCCGACTCCCACAGCCCCGCCTGGACCCCGACCCCGCCGGGCCCGGTGATCCGGCTCGGCGCCAGGCCGCAGATCTCGGTCCAGGTGCAGAAGCCGATGCCGCGGTAGACGCCCTTGGACCGCAGCTCCTCCTGCTCGGCGCGGAAGGCGGCGACATCGACATGCTCCATGAGCTTGTCGAGCGTCTTGTGGTAATCGCCCGAGTCGTAGACGACGCCGGTGGCGACCTCGGCCGGGAAGTCCTCCTTGGGGATGAAGTTCTTGCGCCGGATCTCCAGCGGATCCATCCCCAGCTCGTGGGCGAGCTGGTCGAGCGTGACCTCGATCATCTGCGTCGCCTCGGGCCGGCCGGCGCCGCGGATGGCGTCGGTGGGGCACTTGTTGGTGAAGACCCCGGTGATGTCGGTCTGGACGTTGGGGATCTTGTAACAGCCGCCCATCACGAAGGCGCCGAGCGACGGGATCAGCGGCGTGAGGATCATGTTGTAGGCGCCGAAGTCGGCGAGGATCTTGACGTGGAAGGCCGTGATCGTGCCGTCGCGCTTGGCCCCCATCTTCACGTGGGAGATCTGGTCGCGGCCCTGGTGGGCGACCGACATGTTCTCCGAGCGCGTCTCGATCCACTTGACCGGGCGCCCCAGCTTGCGCGAGGCCCAGCAGGCGAACAGCTCCTCGCCGTAGACCTGGAGCTTCTGGCCGAACCCGCCGCCGACCTCGGGCGCGATGACGCGGACGTGGTCCTCGCCGAGCCCCAGCAGCAGTGCCATGAACAGGCGTACGAAGTGCGGCACCTGCGTCGAGGTGTAGAGCGTCAGACTGCCGGCCCGGTAGTCGGCCAGGACGCCGCGACACTCGATCGGGGCCCCGGCGATGCGGTGGTTGACCACCCGCCGCTCCACGATCACGTCGGCCTCGGCGAAGCCCGCCTCGACGTCACCGCCGGCCAGTGACCACTCGTGGACCTTGTTGGTGCCGAACTGCTCATGGACGTGCGGCGCTCCGGCCACCGCAGCCTCGGGGTCGATGACGGCCGGGAGCGGGTCGTAGTCGACGATGACCTCCTCGACGGCGTCTGAGACCGCGTAGCGGTCCTCGCCCACGACGACCGCCACCGGGTCGCCGACGTGCTTGACGACACCCCGCGCCAGCGGCCAGTGGTCGGGATTGTTGACCTCGACGCCGGGCGGCACCCAGGCCATCGGCAGCGGGCCACCGAGGTCGGACATGTCCTCGCCGGTGAACACGGCGTGGACTCCGGCGCGCGCAGCCGCTTCAGAAACATCAATCGACACGACCTTCGCGTGCGCCTCGGGCGAGCGCACGAACGCCGCCCACAGCTGGCCCGGCAGCGAGATGTCGTCCACGTAGCGGGCGCGGCCGGTGATCAGCTTGGGGTCCTCCTTGCGGCGCAGCTCGCGGCCGACGTGGCCGGCGGGCGCTGCATCGGTGACGCTCATGCCTGGGCCCCCGACTTCGACGCCGCATCCAGGACGGACTTGACGATGTTGTGGTAACCGGTGCAGCGACAGAGGTTGCCCTCCAGCCCGTAGCGGACCTCCTCCTCGGTGGGGTTCGGATTGCGGGCCAGCAGGGCCGACGCCGACATGATCATCCCCGGCGTGCAGTAGCCGCACTGCAGGCCATGGTTGTTCCAGAAGGCCTCCTGCATCGGGTGCAGGTTGTCCTCCGTGCCGATGCCCTCGATGGTGGTGATCTCGGCGCCCTCGGCCTGGACGGCGAGGACCGTGCAGGACTTCACCGCCTCGCCGTCGAGATGCACGGTGCACGCTCCGCAGTTGGAGGTGTCGCAGCCGACGTGCGTTCCGGTCAGCCCGAGCTTGTCGCGCAGGGCATGGACGAGCAGCAGGCGGGGCTCGACGTCGAGCTCGTGCTCGGTCCCGTTCACGGTCAGGCGCACGTTCACACTGCTGCTCATTGGGCTCCTCCTCGGTCGAACCTGGGCGTCAGGCGGCACCTTACTCCTAGCCGGGCTTGCGGGTCCAGTCGTTGCGTACGCAACCGTTTGCTAAGGTCGGCGCATGAAACTTGGACGCCTCATCCTCCGCCTCATCGTCGGTGGCTACTTCTTCGGCCACGGGACGCAAAAGCTCTTCGGTTGGTTCGGCGGCTACGGCCCCGAAGGGACAGGTCAGTTCTTCGAGAGCCTCGGGCTGCGACCCGGCAAGCGCCATGCGCTCGCCGCCGGCGCCGCCGAAGCGGGGGGTGGAGCGCTGCTGGTCGCCGGCGCCGCCACGCCCGTCGCCGCCTCGGTCCTCACCGCCACGATGCTCACCGCCATCCACCGCGTCCACCTCAAGAATGGCCCGTGGGTGTCCGACCAGGGCTATGAGTACAACCTCGTGCTCATCGCCGTCGCCCTCGCCCTGGCCGAGACCGGCCCCGGCAGCCCCTCCATCGACGACGCCGTCGGCGCGACGTGGCACGGGCCCAAGTGGGCGTTCCGCGCGCTCGTGCTCGGCATCGCCGGCGCGATCGGCGCCCACATCGTCGCCGAGAGCGCTCCGGCGCCCGAGCCCGCCCCCGCCGCCGCCGAGCCCGAGGCCGCCGTCGGCGAGCCGCAGGCCGAGGCCGCGACCAGCTAGTTACCTACGCGACAGGCCGAGCCACCGGCTGGCCCACGGCTCCGTAGAGCTCGGGCCGCCGGTCGGCCAGCGCGTCGGCCATGTCGGTGTAGGACTTGTCGTGCGATCGCGTGAGGTCGACGGTCGCGCTCGCCGGCCCCGCGCCGGTCTGCGAGTCCAGGACCCAGCCCTGCTCGTCGATGATGCTCGTGCCGGCGTTCCAATGCTGGCCGCGCTCGGTGCCCGTGCGGTCACAGCAGGCGATGAACACCCGGTTGACCCGGGCGGCGCCCATGGCGATGGTGACCTCGGGGCAGCGCTCGCCGTCGGGGCGCTCCACGAGGGGCCAGTTCGTGGGCACGCAGATCAGCTCGGCGCCGGCCAGCGCCAGCGTGCGCGGCATCTCGGGGAACTCAAGGTCGTAGCAGACGAGCACGCCGATCCGCCCGGCCGGGGTGTCGAACACCTGCGGCGGGTCGCCGCCGGGCGTGAACCACAGCTTCTCGCGGTCCCACAGGTGGCCCTTGCGATAGACGCCGATCACGCCTGAGCCGTCGACGACCGCGGCGCTGTTGTAGACCCGCCCGTCGTCGCCACGCTCGGCAAAGCCGCCGATGACCACCGCGGACCCGGCCTCGGCCGCCCACTCCTCGAACAGCGGGTCCTCGGGCGTGATCGCCACCGAGGCCGCCTCCTCGGCGGACTCGAAGACGTAGCCCGAGGTGACGAGCTCGGGGAGCACGACGATGTCGGCGCCGGCCGCGACGGCGTCGGCGATCGCGCTCAATGTCAGCCGCCGGTTGGCCTGCAGATCGGCGATGCGGGGGGCGACCTGCTGGCAGACGATCGTGGTCATGGGTGGATCTTAGGCTCTCGCCCCGGGGGTGCATAGCGTTGCCGCCATCGCATCAAGCTGCCTTGGACGCGAGCACCTGATAGACGGACGCCCAGCCGGTGGTGAAGCCCGCCCGAGCGGCGCGCAGGTAGAGCTTCCACACGCGGGCGCGCTCCTCCCCGGCCAGCCGCACCGCCTCGTCGTAGCGGGACTCGTAGCTCTCGATCCAGTAGCCGAGCGTCCGCGCGTAGTCCTCGGGCAGCCCCTCGACGTGGCGGACGACCAGCCCGGTGCGCTCCATCGCCTGCGCGATGCGGCTGAGCGGGAGCGGCACGCCGTCGGGGAAGACGAAGCGCTCGGAGAACGCGCCCTCGTCCTTGGTGTCGAAGTCCATGAGCTTGGCGATGCCGTGGTTGAGCAGGCGCCCGCCGGGGCGCAGCAGCTCGTGCAGGGTGTGCATGTAGAGATCGATCCGCTCCTCCCCCACGTGCTCCACCATCCCGATCGAGGAGATGGCGTCGAACTGCTCGCCGTCGAGCTCTCGGTAGTCGGCCAGCCGCAGCGTCACACGATCTGACAGGCCGGCCTCCTCCACCTTCTGGCGGCCGAGCCGGACCTGCTCCTCGGACAGCGTGACCCCGAGCACGGACACGCCGTAATGCGTCGCCGCGTGGATGGCGAAGCTCCCCCACCCACAGCCGACGTCGAGCACGCGCTCGCCCTCCTGGAGGGCCAGCTTGGTGCAGACGAGCCCCAGCTTGGCCTGCTGGGCCTCCTCGAGCGTCTCGGCGCCGCCCTTGAAGTAGGCGCAGCTGTAGGTCATCGACGGGTCCAGGAACAGCGCGAAGAAGGCGTTGCCCGCGTCGTAGTGGTACGCGATCGCACGGCGGTCACGTCCCAGCGTGTGGCGCTCCCCGGTCAGCCGCAGCTCCGAGGCCGGCGGCCGCGGCGGCTTGACCAGGCCGCAGGCCCGGACCAGCGCGAGGCCCAGCCGCGCCATCTGCCCCGGCGAGATCCGTGGCGGCTCGAAGGTGTCCACCACGCGCAGGGACTTCTCGATGTCGTCGGTCTCGATCAGCCCGAGGACGTACGCGCGGCCCAGCCCCAGCTCGCCGGGGGCGCGGATGACGTGCGCCAGTGCCTCGGGCGAGCGGAAGCTGAAGGTCGGCGCGTCGGGGTCGGTGGCGGGCACCTCGGTGCCGTCCCAGAAGCGCAGGGCGAAGGGCCGCTGCGGGAGCGCGGCCGCGAGCTCGCGGCGCAGGGATGCGGTGTTGGCGAAAGGCAAGGCCGCGGGAGCTTAGCCGCAGCGCGCCCAGTCAGCCCCGCAGCGCGCCCAGTCAGCCCCGCAGGGCGGCGCGTCAGCCCCGCAGCGCGGCCCAGTCAGCCCCGCAGGGCGGCGCGTCAGCCCTGCTGCGCGGCGAGCTTGCGCTCGCGCCGGGTGGGATCGACCCGGATGACGTCCCAGGCCAGACCCGTCATCTCCAGCAGGCGGATGACTCCGGCGGACGGGTCGAGCTGCCAGCGCTGCAGCCCGTGGCGATAGGACGTGGGGAAGGCATGGTGGTTGTTGTGCCACGCCTCGCCCCAGGTGGGGATGGCCAGCCAGAAGACGTTGCGCGACTCGTCGCCGGTGTCGTAGTCGGCCTTGCCGAAGTAGTGGCAGACCGAGTTGATGCTGAACGTGGCGTGGTGCATGAAGAAGATGCGCGCGGCGCCGCCCCACAGCAGCGCGGTGAGCCCGCCGGTCACGGTGCCGGTGAGGGCCACGCCCAGCCCGAAGGCGGCGGCCAGTCCGGCCACCACCCACAGGACGAACGTCTTGTCCACGAAGCGGATCCACGGGTCGGCGAGCAGATCCTTGGCGTAGCGCGTCTCGTCGGCGACCTCCATGTCGGAGAACACCCAGCCGATGTGGGCGTGGACGAAGCCCCACAGCTGGCCCCGCCAGCCGTCGCGATGGTCAAGGTGCGGGCTGTGCGGATCGCCCTGCTCGTCGGAGTACTGGTGGTGCTTGCGGTGGGTGGCGACCCAGTCGATCACCGGGCCCTCCGCCGCGGCTGAGCCCAGCGCGGCGAAGCAGGCACGCACGAAGCGGCTGGTCTTGAAGCTGCGATGGGTCAGCAGGCGATGGAAGCCGACCGTGATGCCCGACCCGATGACCATGTAGAAGATCGCCAGCACGAGCAGGTCCTGCCAGACGAGCAGGCCGTGGTTCCAGCCCAGCCACATGCCCAGCAGCACCAGGATCGGGGGCGCGCCGGTGACGACCGCGCTGGCCAGCCGATCGGCCAGCGGCATCTTGACCGCGCGTACTTCCGCCCCCGGGTCACCGGAGGTTCCATCGAGAGCTCGAGCGGAGATGCGCGTGGCATCAGGGGTCGAGGGCGCGGCAACCGCTGTCGGGGTGTCGGGGCCCATAGGTACTGCCGCGATGCTACCCGTTTCGGGCGGACGTCAAGTAAGAATGACTTTAGGTTGCCCTAACGGGCCAGGGTCGCTCTACAGCCCGGCGGCGCGGTTGGCGTAGGGCACGTAGGCCCGGCAGGGCTCGCCGCGCAGGCCCGGGCAGGGCGGCAGGCCGGTCGGCACGTCGACCCCGGGAACCACGGGCAGCACGAGCCGTGACGGGAACTTGGTCGAGTGCGCAATGAACACCCTGGCCGTTCCGTGCGGGAGCAGGCCGGAGAACGACCAGACCGCCTGGTCACCGCCGGGCGCCGCGATCGTGACGCGGATCCGTGACCCCTTGCGGTAGGCGTGGCCCTCGTAGTAGAGGGGCACGGTGACCTCGGTGAAGCGCCCGGCCGGCAGCGGCGCCACGTCGGCCCTGCGCAGGCTCAACACCGGCTCGAGCAGGGTGCTCTGGGCGACGTCGAGCTTGCGTTCGGAGGCGCGCAGCCAGCCGTCCTGGACGAACGTCTCGGTGCCGTCGGGGCGCACCTCGGAGATGGTGGCCTGGAGGTCCACGCTCGGGGCCGATGCCTTGATCCACAGCTGAACCGCCCCGCCGCCGACCACCACGGTGTCCGCGCTCAGCGGCGCGCTCACGTACGACGCGGCCGTCCCGGCGGGGTTGGTCTGCCAGTGGTAGGGCGGCGTGGCCGTCCACAGGCCGCCCGGGCCGCCACCGTCGTCGCCGCTGAAGCTGGTGGCCGGGCGGGCCTTGGGCGTCCAGGTGAACTCGTCGCCGGAGGCAGAGCCCGCCGGGGCGGCGCCGAGCGTGCCGCCCGCACCCAGATACCACGACTGCGCGTGGGTGCCGGGCAGCGGGAAGCTCGAGAATGACTGCTCGAACCCCGGATAGGGCGCGCCCGCCGTCGGGCTGCCCGCGCCGTTGTCGAACATCACGCGGATGGGCTTCAGCGCCTGGAAGGCGGCCAGAGCGGCGGCGTAGCTGGGCTGCGACTGAATCGGGTCGGGCGGCAGCGTGACGTCGCTGATCCCCATCGCGGCGGAGAACACGCTGGGGGCCACGGCCTTGACGGAGTCAGAGAGCGCGGGCCGGCGGTGGGCTACGTACAGCTCCAGGAAGTCAAACCATCGGTTGAACGTCTGCGGGTCCAGCGAGTCGATGTGGGTCCCGTTGGTGAACGTGAACCACTTGCGCGAGGTCCCGCTGAAGTGCTGAGCCAGGTCGGCACAGTGCCCACCGGTCTGCTCATCGGTGAACTGGCAGGCCAGGTAGACCGGGACGTGGATCTTGTGGACGAAGGTGACCGGCGCCAGCGGGTTGGCCACCGACGGCACGAAGTAGTTGTTGGCGCGCACCATCGCGATCTGGTTGGGCGACTCGCCGTGCAGCACCTGATTGGCCCTGCAGGTCCGGTCGCCGTGCTGGATGCGCTTCAGCGCCCACGGCTGGCCGCCCGTCTTGGACGCCGGCAGCGCGTCGTGCACGCGCTCCCTGGTCCAGTTGAGGGCGAAGCCGGCGTTGAGCAGCCCGCCCGGGTACAGGGTGGTGGCGGTGTTGTCGATCACCGACAGGGGCGTGATCGCGGCCAGGTGCGGCGGATCGGTGGCGCCCACGAACAGCTGGCTGATGCCGCCGTAGGAGATGCCCAGCATCCCGACCCGGTGCCCGAGCACCCACGGCTGGCGCGCCACCGTCTCGACGATGTCGTAGCCGTCGAGGCCCTGGAGGGGCTCGAAGTAGTTGAAGGAGCCGCCCGAGCACCCCGTCCCGCGCATGTTGACGTCGACGACGGCGAACCCGAGGAGGTTGGCGACGGCGCTGATGCCACTCTCCGCGCCGGCGGGATCGGCGTAGCCGTAGCCGGCGTACTCGACGAGCGTCGGGTACGGGCCGCCGGACGCCGACCCGGGCAGGTGGACGTCGATGGCCAGGCTCGTTCCGTCGCGCGTGCGCAGATAGCCGTAGCCGCCGTCGGGGAGCTTCTGCTTGTAGGACCTGGTGCTCGGCGGGGCCGAGCGGTCGGGCATCACGGTCACGGCGGCCGAGCGCCTGCCGTGCGTGAGCAGGCGATAGCCGGTGCCGGGCGCCAGGTTGCGAAACACGATGCCCCCGAGCGAGTCGGCCCTCTGGGTGGCCAGCCTGTGCCCGCGCTTGCCGAGCAGCGACACGATGGCCCGAGGCGTGAGTCCCGTGGCGTAGATCTGCTGCACGCTGCCGTGGGCGACCGGGGCACCGCGCTTGGCCTGTGCGGCCGCGGCGGACACGAGGCCCGCGACGAGCGCGACGGCGACGGCCAGCAGCCAGGTCCTCCTCCTCATGGGCGGGCAACCTACTACTTCGGGTGGGGGGCCGCGCCGGTGGGGCCGGCGGGGCGTCAGGGGGGCCGCGCCGGTGGGGCCGGCGGGGCGTCAGGGGGGCCGCGCCGGTGGGGCCGGCGGGGCGTCAGGGGGGCCGCGCCGGTGGGGCCGGCGGGGCGTCAGGGGGGCCGCGCCGGTGGGACCGGCGGGGCGTCAGGGGGGCCGCGCCGGTGGGACCGGCGGGGCGTCAGGGGGGCCGCGCCGGTGGGGGCCGGCGGGCGTCAGCGGCCGACGGTGCGCACGAGCCCCCGCGCGCGCGCCGGCACCGCCGCCAGCGTCTCGCGCACCTGGGACAGTCCCGCGCGCAGCTCGGGATCGCCCACCTCCACCGGCAGCATCGAGTCCTGGAGCTCGGCGATCGACTGGTCGGCGTCGTAGGCGGCGTCCCCGGCGCGCTCGATCAGGTCACGCACACCCTGGGACTGCATGCCCGGTGAATGGGCGCTGAACGTCCGAGCCCGCAGCTGCGACCGCGAGGCGAACTCGGCGTACGTACGCTGGGCGCGGCCGTAGGCCGATTGGACCGGACGGAAGAGCTGCTCCTCAAGGACGTCGGCGTGCTGGTCATCGAGCTGCTCGTAGGCCTCGCCCAGGCAGGCCATCGCGTCAGCGATCTGCTCGATGGCAGCCGCGAGGTCGCTCAGAACCTGCTCTCGGCCTTCGGCGGTCGTGTATGCCATCTGTCCAAGAGATTAGTTCGCTCTCGTGTCGAGTTTGAGAACGCTCGATCGTCGTCGCGTTAACAGACCATTGGCGGAGGTCCATTACGGTGGGCGCCGTGGTCAGACGACAACCACCCGTTCCACGAGGAGCCCATCGATGCGCTTCATGATGATCATGATCCCCAACGTCGCCGAGGAGAACTGGACACCGAACGCGGAGGACATCGCGACGATGTCCAAGTTCAACGAGGAGCTGAACAAGGCCGGCGTCCTGCTCGCCCTCGACGGGCTGGCGCCCCCCTCCAAGGGCGCGCGCGTGTCGTTCTCCGGCGGCAAGCCATCGGTCACCGACGGCCCGTTCACGGAGTCCAAGGAGCTGATCGGCGGCTACTGGCTCATCCAGGCGCGGTCCAAGGAGGAGGCGGTGGAGTGGGCCAGCCGCTGTCCGGCCAACGACGGTGACGTCATCGAGGTCCGGCAGGTCTATGAGATGTCCGACTTCGACGAGGCCGCCTGACCACCGGGGCACGAGGCCGCCCCAGCACCCATGCACGAGGCCGCCCCAGCACCCATGCACGAGGCCGCGTGAGCACCGATGCCGTCCCGAGCCGCCGCCCGCGCTGACATCCGCCGCGCCATCGACGCCGTGTGGCGGATCGAGTCGGCGCGGGTGATCGGCGGCCTGGCCCGCATCGTCCACGATGTCGGCTGGGCCGAGGACCTCGCCCAGGACGCGCTGGTGGCGGCGCTCGAGCAGTGGCCGCAGTCGGGCATTCCCGACAACCCGGGAGCCTGGCTGATGGCCACCGCCAAGCACCGGGCGATCGATCAGCTGCGCCGCCGGCAGATGGCCGAGCGCCGCCACGACGAGCTGGGGCGCCGGCAGGAGCGCGAGCACTCCACCAGCGAGGTCGACCTGGCGGTGGCCGCCGACGACGACATCGGCGACGACATGCTCAGCCTGCTGTTCGCAACCTGCCACCCGATGCTCTCGGCCCAGGCCCGGGCCGCGCTGACGCTCCGCCTGTTCGGCGGCCTGGCGACCCCGGAGATCGCCCGCGCCTTTCTCGTCTCTGAGGCCACCGTCGCCCAGCGCGTGGTGCGGGCCAAGCGCACGCTGGCCGAGGCGCGCGTCCCGCTGGAGGTGCCGACCGGCGCCGAGCTGGGACCCCGGCTGACCTCCGTGCTGGAGGTCATCTACCTCATCTTCAACGAGGGCTACTCGGCCACCGGCGGCGAGGACTGGATGCGCCCGGCGCTGTGCGAGGACGCGTTGCGGGTGGGGCGCATCCTCGCCGAGCTGCTGCCGAGCGAGGCCGAGATCCACGGCCTCGTGGCGCTGATGGAGATCCAGGCATCACGCGCCCGGGCGCGTGTGGGGCGCGACGGGGAGCCGGTGCTCCTGCTTGACCAGGACCGCTCGCGCTGGGACCGGGTCCTGATCGGGCGAGGGCTGAGGGCGCTGGCCCGGGCCGAGGCACTCGGCGGCGTATTCGGCCCCTATGCGCTGCAGGCCGCGATCGCCGCCTGCCATGCCCGGGCCACCACGCCCGAGCAGACCGACTGGGGCCGGATCGTGGCGCTCTATGACGCGCTGGCGCAGCTCAGCCCGTCGCCGGTGGTGGAGCTCAACCGGGCGGTGGCGGTGTCGATGGCCTACGGGCCCGACGCCGCGCTCGAGCTCGTCGACGCGCTCATCGACGACGGCGCCCTCGCCGACTACCACCTGCTGCCCAGCGTGCGCGCCGACCTGCTGGCGCGCGTGGGCCGGGTGGATGAGGCGCGCGCCGAGCTGGACCGCGCCCTCGAGCTGACCCAGAACGAGTCAGAGCGCCGGCTGCTCAGGCGGCGGGCCGCCGACCTCTGAGCGCCGCCGGCTCAGCCGGCGGGGCTGCCGGCCTCTGAGCGCCGGCGGCTCGGCCGGCGGGCCGCCGGCCTCGGAGCGCCGCCGGCGCCTCAACCCACCGGCAGCGGCGGCGCGAACAGCCCCACGAAGTCCGCGGCGGCCTCGGGGTCACCCTGGATCCGCAGCGCGCCGTCGCCCACCGCCCGGTCGATCGGGTGGCCGTGCCACAGCACCGCGGCCAGCGTGGCGGTGTCGGTCTCGATCACCGCGGCCGGCGTGACCCCGGCCGGCGGGCGCCCGCGGGTGACCTCGAGCCGGCCGGCCGCGACCTCGACCGTGAACGACTGGTCGCGCAGCGTCAGGCCGTACACCGCCTGCACCCAGCCCGCCGCCTCGGCGTCGAACGTCGTCTGCAGCGCCACGACCGCCGCGTCGACCCCCAGCGGTGGGGGCGGATCGGGCAGCGGCGCCCGGCTGCCCCAGCGACCGAGGGCCACGAGCACCGGCGCGAGCTCGGCCCCCCACTCCGTCAGCTCATAGATCTTCGATGCCGCCGGCGGCGGGAGCGTGCCGCGGCGCACGACGCCCGCCTCCTCGAGCTCGCGCAGGCGCGCGGCGAGCATGTCGGGCCCGACCCGCGGCAGGCCGGCGCGCAGATCGGTGAAGCGCTTGGGCCCGAGCACCAGCTCGCGCACGACCAGCAGCGCCCACCGCTCCCCGACGAGGTCGAGGGCTCGGGCGATCCCGCATGAATCTCCGTATGTGCGTCTTGCATCAGCCATGAGGTTGGTTTTTCCAACTAGATGGTATTGTACTCCAACCAAAGGACACCAACGATGAGGGAGGACACGATGGACGTCGTCTCCGAGCGGGAATGGGCACAGGCGCTGGAGGAGATCCGTGCCGAGGAGAAGCAGGCCACACGGGCCGGCGATGCGCTGGCCGCCAAGCGGCGCCGCCTGCCGGCGGTGGCCTTCGAGAAGCCGTACCGCTTCCAGGGACCCGACGGGGAGGTGGGGCTGCGCGACATGTTCGAAGGCCGGCGCCAGCTCATCCTCTACCACTTCATGTTCGCCCCCGGAGTTCACGGCTGGCCCGAGGCGGGCTGCGACGGTTGCTCGATGTTCGTGGACCAGATCGGCCATCAGGCGCACCTGCACGCCCGTGACACCTCGCTCGCGCTGGTGTCGCTGGCGCCCATCGCGCAGATCGAGGCCTACCGCCGGCGCATGGGGTGGACGATCCCGTGGTACTCCTCGGCGGGCAGCGACTTCAACCGCGACCTCGGGCTCAGCCGTGATGACCGCGAGGACTTCGGCTTGAGCGTGTTCATCGCCGAGGGCGATCGAGTGCTGCGCACCTACTTCACCAACGCCCGGGGCGTCGAGGCGCTGGGCAGCGTGTGGTCGTTCCTGGACCGCACACCGCTCGGACGCCAGGAGCACTGGGAGGACTCTCCCGCAGACCGGTCCCAGGGCGACCCCTACATGTGGTGGCGCCGCCACGACGAGTATGAGGAGCTGAGCTGATGAGCCGACGTGACGCCTACCCCGCGGGCGTGCCCTGCTTCGTGGACACGCTCACCGCCGACATCACAGCGGCGAAGGCCTTCTACGGCGGCATCTTCGGGTGGGAGTTCGCCGGGCCGGGGCCGATGCCGGGAGACCCGCCCGGTGAGTACTTCGTCGCTCGGGTGCAGGGCGATGACGTGGCCGGGGTGGGCACCGTGCCGGCCGGGAGCGGCGACAGCATTCCGGCGGCGTGGAACACCCACGTGTCGGTGGACAGCGCTGACGAGGCCGCCGCTCGCGCGAAGGCCGCGGGCGGTGCCGTGCTGGTGGAGCCCTTCGACGCGCCTCCGGCCGGCCGCATGGCGGTCATCGCCGATCCGGCCGGAGCGGTGCACTACGTCTGGGAGGCCGGCGACCGGGCCGGCGCCGCGCGGGTCAACGAGCCCTCGGCGTGGGCGATGAGCCTGCTCACCACGCCCGACCCGGAGGGCGCGAGGGCCTTCTACGGCGAGCTCTTCGGCTGGCAGGCCGAGGCGTTCGGACCCTCGATCTGGCTCTTCCGGCTGCCCGGGTATGTCGGCGGCGAGCCCGCCCAGCCGGTCCCCCGCGACGTGGTGGCGGCGATGACCACCGCGGACCCGGCCGGGGCGATGCCTCCGTCATGGAGCGTGGACTTCTGGATCGCCGACGCCGACGCCGCGGCAGCCGCGGCGCCGCGGCTCGGCGGCAGCGTCATCGCCGAGCCGTTCGACGATGCGAGCTTCCGCCGGGCGATCCTCGCCGCTCCCGACGGCGCGGGGTTCTCCGTCAGCCAGCTCCAGCTCAGCGGCGAGGCGGTCCGCTGAGGGCGCGCGCGTCGGACAGCCGCCAGCACAGCGCCGCGGTCACCGCCGAGACCACGATGACCGACGGCCACGCCCCGATCACGTGTCCCAGCAGGTGGGAGACCGCGAACGCGACCAGCCCCGTCGCGGTGAGCGCCGCGGTCACGCGGGCTCCGTCGCGGCGCGCCCACACGGCCATGCACGCCAGCCCGCAGGCGGCGAGGACGACCCCGCCGAGCGGACGCGAACCCGTGCCCACCGCCACCCCGAAGCCGGCGATGAGGCCGGCGGCCGCGATCGGGGCTGTGGGCACGCGGTCGAGCCGATCGGCGAGTCCCGGGGCGCTGAGCTCATCGGTGGCCATTGCGCGATGATCCCAGAGCCGGCTCGTCCGAGCGTGCGCGACCCCACTGCCGGCGGCGCCAGAGCGTGCGCCGCCGCCCGGCGGGTAGCGTCTGTCCTCACCGAGATCGTCCACAGGAGAGCACATGGGTTTTGACCAGTACCACGAGCCACCGGAGGAGCTGCCGGCCGCGACGCGGACGTTCGCCCGGCTGTGCGCGTCGCTGACCGAGGAGGCCGAGGCGATCGGCTGGTACGAGCAGCGGCTCGCGGTGGAGCAGGACCCGGAGGCCGCCGCCGTGATGCGCGACGCCGTGGGCGAGGAGTTCAAGCACTTCAGCATGGACCTCGAGGCACTGCTGCGCCGCTCCCCCATCTGGCGTGAGATCGCGCAGGGGATCCTGTTCAAGCCGGGCGACATCGTCGAGCACGGCGAGGCCGCCGAGGCCGAGGCCGGCGGCGAGGACCCGAGCGGGGGCGGCGACGGCTCCGGATCACTGGGACTGGGCAGCCTGAGAGGAGCACTGCGATGACCAACCATCTCCTGCGCGAGCACGCGCCGATCAGCGACTCCAACTGGAAGCTGCTCGACGACGAGGCCCGCGAGCGCCTCAGCGTGCTGCTCGCCGCGCGCAAGCTCGTGGACTTCTCCGGGCCCCACGGCTGGGAGTACTCGGCCACCAACCTCGGGCGCGTCACCGGGGTGGCCAAAGCGCCCTGCGACGGCGTCAACGCGCTCCAGCGCCGCGTGCTTCCCCTGGTGGAGGTCCGCGCCGAGTTCGCCATCAGCCGTGCCGAGCTGCGCGATGACGACCGCGGCGCCGCCGATGCCGACCTCGAGGCGCTCGATCGCGCCGCGCACCAGATCGCCGTGGCCGAGAACCGCGCGGTCTTCCATGGCTGGTCCGAGGCCGCGATCGCCGGCATCGCCGAGGTCTCGCCCCATCAGGGCCTCCAGCTCGGCAACGATCCCACCACCTACCCGCGGCCGGTCGCCAGCGCGGTCGAGCAGCTGCTGCGCGACGGCATCGCCGGCCCCTACGCCCTGGCCCTGGGCAACGAGGAGTACAAGCAGGTGGTCGAGACGGCCGAGAACGGCGGCTACCCGCTGCTCGAGCACCTGCGCAAGATCGTGGACGGCGAGCTCGTCTGGGCCCCCGGCCTGGAGGGCGCGATCGTCGTCAGCATGCGCGGCGAGGACTTCCTCTTCCAGTCAGGGCAGGACCTGTCGATCGGCTACCTGGATCATGACGCCGACGAGGTCCGCTTCTACCTGGAGGAGAGCTTCAGCTTCCACGTGGCCACGCCGGAGGCGGCGGTCCCGATTAAGGCATGATCACTCGGGAGGTCCCAGCACGCCGTCATCGAGGTCGCGCCAGCTGAACTGCGGGTCATAGCCCAGCACCTCGCGCGCGTGGCTGATGTCCAGCAGCGTGTCGTTGCCCGACACCGTCTCGGCCACCGGTACGTCCGGATAGACCTCGGCCATCAGGTCGCGGCTGGGCGTGCGCATGACGGTGTCGGCGGCGGCGATGATGAAGTTGTCCGTGCCCGCGATGTCGGCCTCCAGTGCTCGCTCGACGCTCTCGGCGACGTGGCTCTCGTCCACGTAGCCCCACAGGTTCCACTTGCGGGCGTGGGGATCGTCCTGCCAGCCGGCGAAGCGGCCGTAGTCGGAGCGCACCATCACGTTGGAGAAGCGCAGGCCGATGATGGGAATCTGACTCCAGCGGTGAAATGCCCGCGCCATCTCCTCCCCCACCACCTTGGACAGCGCATAGGAGCTCTCGGGGCGCATGTGCTTCTCGTCGACGGGCGCGTAATCGGGCCGCGTGTCGAACGGCAGGCCCAGCGTCGTCTCGCTCGACGCCCACACGATCCGCGCCAGCTCCAGCCGCTGGGCGGCGGCGAACACCGAGTGGGTGCTGAGCGCGTTCACGCGCCAGACCTCGCCGGCGGGCGCGTGCGCGGGCGACGGGATCGCCGCCAGGTGCACGACAGCCTCGATTCCCGGCAGCGTCTCGCCGCCGCTGAGCGCCTCCAGCGCCTGGCCGTAGTCCGTGAGGTCGGCGCGCAGGAACGGGATCGGATTCTCGGGATGGTTGGACTCGGGCGAGCCCACCTGATCGATGTTGAGGACCTGGTGGCCGCGCGCGAAGAGGTGGCGGACGACGATGCGGCCGGCCTTGCCGCTGCCTCCGGTGACTGCGATCTTGGTCATGACGAAAGCTCTACCAGACGCGCGGCTCGTTAGGCTGGCAGGCATCGACCCAGGCAGCCGCACGATCGTCTTCTTCCCCGAGGGTGCGTTCGGGCCCACCAACAACTGCGTGGGCATCGGAGACGTCCTGCGCCGGCGCGGCCACCGCGTCGTGTTCGTGGCCGAGGAGTCCTTCGCCGGGACGCTGGAGGCCAAGGGCTTCGAGGAGCGCCTCATGCGCCTCTCCGACGCGCCGGGACTCCCCGAGGCGCCGGGGCAGTTCTGGAAGGACTTCATCCGCGACACCGCCCCGGTGTTTCGCTCCAGCACCCAGGAGCAGCTCGCCGGCTTCATCCTGCCCACGTGGCAGGCCCTGGTCGACGGCGCCCGCTACGTGGACGAGCGCCTCGTCGAGATCTTCAACGAGCTCGAGCCCGACGCCATCGTCGAGGACAACGTCTGCTCCTTTCCCGCCATCCCGGCCAGCGGTCGGCCGTGGGTGCGGATCGTGTCCTGCAACCCGGTTGAGGTCAAGGACCCCGACCTCCCTCCACCTTCTCGGGCCTGGCCCTCGAGGACCGCACGAACTGGGAGGCCTTCCGCGCCGAGTACGCCGCGCAGGTCTCAGATCTCCAGGCCTCCTTCTCGCAGTTCTGCGTGGAGCGCGGCGCGCCGCCCCTGCCCGGGATCGAGATGATCCACGAGTCGCCGTGGCTGAACCTCTACCTGTACCCACAGGAGCTGGACTATCCCCGCGGCGTCGCGCTGGGACGCACGTGGCACAACCTCGAGACGTGCGTGCGCGCCACCGACGCGCCGTGGGCCCCGCCCGAGGATGTGGATGGCCGCCGGCTCGTCTACCTCAGCCTCGGCTCGCTGGGCTCGGCCGACGTTGAGCTGATGCAGCGCCTCGTCGAGCTGCTGGCCGACACCCCCCACCGCTACATCGTCAGCCGCGGTCCGCGCCACGACGAATACGAGCTCGCCGACAACATGATCGGCGAGGAGTTCCTGCCGCAGACCTCGGTCCTCCCCCACGTCGACGCCGTCATCACCCACGGCGGCAACAACACCGTCACCGAGTGCATGTGGTTCGGCAAGCCGATGCTCGTGCTGCCGATCTTCTGGGACCAGCATGACAACGCCCAGCGCGTGCACGAGACCGGCTACGGCATCCGCCTGCCCACCTACGAGCTCACGCGGGAGGAGCTGGCCGGCGCCGTGGACCGGCTCCTCACCGACGGGGCGCTGCGCGAGCGGGTCCGCGCCGCGGGCGAGCGCCTGCGCGAGCGGCCCGGGACCGAGGCGGCCGCCGACCTGATCGAGCGCATCGCGGTGAGCGGCGAGCCGGTCGGGGTCGCCGTCGCCGGCTGACGCGGCAGGCGCGGTCGGGGTCGCCGTCGCCGGCTGACGCGGCAGGCGCGCTCAGCGCACCATGAACAGCCAGCCCCGCACGGGCAGGTTGCTGGCGTGCGCTTTGAAGGCGGAGACCTTGACCAGTCTCAGCCGCGGATCGTGGCGCAGGTAGGAGAGCCATCGCCGGGAGCTGTGATGGATGAGGGCCATCCACCGCGGGGTCTTCTGAAACGCGGCGGGCACCACCAGCAGCACCCGCCGTCCCGGCGGCAGCGCCTGGACCATCGGGGCCAGCACGCTCGTCACGGTGGAGTCCTCAAACCGCGTCAGCGCGTTGCGCCAGTCCATGACGCGCGGATCCGCGACGGCACCCAGCGGCGTGACGTACCGCGTGACCCGCGGGAGGTAATACGCGATGGTCGGGACCTGCTCGGGCTGGGTGGAGAGCACGAGCGTGCCGGGCCCGACATGGGGGCGCATGACCGCCGCCACCGCCGCCACGTTGCTCTTGGCGTCCACGGAATGGGGCCTTGGGTCCAGAACCCAGAAGCAGCAGATGAGCACCAGCGCCACCACTCCCAGGTGCCGGGCCCGCGCCAGGCCGAGCGCTGCGAGCAGCAGCAACGGCCCCACGATCACGGCCAGGTAGCGGCCCGACCACGCCGGCGTCACCTTGGCGTAGAGCCACGCGATGAGCAGTGTCCCGATGCCCAGCACGCCCAGTGCGATGGCAGCAGCCGCGGTCGACCGCTCCGATCTCCCCCCCTTCCTCAACCCGATCAACCCCGAGCCGGCCGCGAGCAGGATCGCCACCCCCGCGCCCCGCCCTCCCACCAGGAAGTAGGCGCCCTGCGACAGCGACCACACCACCGGCGCCAGCGCCCACGGCGCTCCGGTGTGCTGGGCTTGGTACAGCAGCGTGGGCAGCCAGGGCAGGTACAGCAGCGCGACCGCCCCGAAGACGAGGGCCCCGTCTCGCCACAGCGCTCGCCGGTCCGCCGCGTAGGGCGTCAACCGCACCGCCACGAGGAAGGCCAGGAAGGCGGCAAGCCCCTCGAACAGCGCCCAGTTGTGGGTGTAGAGCGCGGCGGCGAGAGACACCACCAGGAGCGGCAGATAGCGTCGCCGCCGCAGCACGAAGCCGTGCACGAACCCCACCGCCACGAGCAGCGAGAGCAGCACCATGAGCGAGTACATCCGCGTCTCCTGCGCGTACTCGGTGAGGAACGGCAGGCCCGCGGCGAGCGCCGCGGCGTAGAGGCCGACCCGCCGGCCGAACAGGCCCGCTCCTCCCCAGTAGGCGACGGGCACCGTCACCACCGCGAAGAGCAGCGACAGCAGGTGCGTGGCCACCTCGCCGCGACCCCACGCCGCCATCCAGACGTGCAGGAGCAGGTAGTACAGCGGCGGCGATCCGTCCTGGCGCAAGAGCCCGTGCAGCGCGCCGAGGGGATGCGACGAGATGCCCACCGAGATGGCCTCGTCGATCCAGTAGTGAAACCGCAGCTGCCCGACGCGCAGCGCCACCGAGGCCAGCGTCAGCGCCAGCACGAGCAGGGCCACCGTCCACCGGTTGACCGGGACGCGGCGCGCGTAGTCGATCAGCGCCGCGCGCCGGCGTCCGCCGCCCGGTGGCGGCGCAGCGGGAGACGGGAGCGTGTCCGGACGGAGCGTGTCGACAACCATGTGCGTGACGGGCCGTCGCCGGCGTCAGCGACCGCGGGACAGCGGCCTCGAGCCGTCGCCCAGGTGCGCCGGGCGGCCCAGCCGCATGCGTGATGGCAAAGCTAGCCGGGGTTCATAGACGTGCCCTAGCGAGTCTGTGAAGAACAGGTTAGAGCGCCGCGCGCGCCGTGGACGGATCGCCGATGGCGCGTTATCCCCTGCTCGGAGCGGGAATACAGGCCAATGACCCCTCGTACGGGCGGCCTTTCAGTGCAAGATCGCATCACACCCACAAGTTCTGGCGTCAGCTGCCGATTAACGGGCGCATGAGACTGGTACGCATCGACTGGATCCAGGACGGCATGGAGCTCGCCCGGGACATCCCCTCCGCCGCGGTCGGCGCCGCGCCGCTGCTGCGCCGCGGAGTTCGTCTGTCCACGTCGCTGAGCGCACGCCTGTCGTCGCTGGGGATCCGCGCGCTGTGGATCGAGGACGACATGGGCGAGGGCATCATCCCCGCGATGCCGCTGCCCGATCACATCCGCGCCGCCACCGAGGAGGCCGTGAGCGCCTGCTTCGCGGCCGCGCGGGCCGTCGCCGCCGACCTCTCCGAGCTTCCCTTCAGCACGCTCAAGCAGATCGAGCACGCCGCCGACAGCCTCATCGACGCGCTCGCCGACGCCCCCGAGGCCGCCCTCGCCTTCGACGACCTCGCCAGTGCCGACAGCTACACCTACAGCCATTCGATGCGCGTCGCCACGCTCGGCCTCCTGCTCGGCCAGCGCATCGACCGGACCGACGGCTGGGTCGACTACCGCGGGGAGGTGCGCTATGACCGGATGGTCGAGCGCATGACCCAGCTCACCATGGGCCTGCTCGTCCATGACATCGGCAAGCTGGCGATCCCCGAGCAGATCCTCAACAAGCCCGGCAAGCTCAGCCCGGAGGAGTGGGAGCTCGTCAAGACCCACCCGGCCGCCGGCGCGTCGCTGCTGGAGTCAGACCGGATCTCGCCGCTCACCCGCGCCGTCGTGCGCGACCACCACGAGCGCTGGGACGGCCAGGGCTATGCGTCGGGCCGCGAGGGCACCGACATCCACCAGTTCGCGCGGATCGCCGCGGTGGCCGACGTCTACGACGCGATCACGGCCGACCGCCCGTACCAGCCCGCCAACCCGCCCCACGTCGCCGTCAAGGCGGTCCGCGAGGGCGCCGGCACCCAGTTCGATCCCCAGATCGTCGAGCACTTCCTGCGCATCGCCATGCCCTACCCGGTCGGCTACACCATCACCCTGCCCGACGGGAGCTCGGGCGCAGTGGTGGGCGTCGAGCCCCAGGAGCCCGACTACCCGGTGATCCGCTATCGCGAGGGCGGCGCGTTCGTCGAAGCCGCGCTGCACATCGTCGACGGCGTCGTCCAGACCGGCAGCGCCGCTCCGGCTTAGGTCAGCCGGCCGCGAGCGCGTCGGTGATGACGTCGATGGCGGCCAGGCGGCCCGCCAGCTCGTCGCTGAGGCCGTAGCGCGCGGCGAGCTCGCTCGGCGGCGCGTAGGTGAGCTTGGTCTGGTCGCCGTCGCGCCAGATGAGCACCTTGAGCGGCAGGTCCAGCGCCGCCTGGGGCACGGCCTCCATCACAGGGGTCCCGGCCTTGGGAGCGCCGAAGATCGCCACCTTGGTGTCGCGCAGCGCAAGCCCGGCGGCCTCGGCCTCGCCGCTGTGATCGATGACGTCGAACAGCTTGACCCCCTTGGCCTCCAGCAGCCCGCGCAGGCGTGCGACGGCGTCCGGGACCGAGAGCGACGTGAGCTTGGTGGTCAGGCCGGGGCCCGCCCCCGGGGCCGCGGCGTGGTCCGCGCGAGCCGCCGGCGGCCGCTTCAGCGGCGCCGGGCGCCCGCCCACGAACACGTCGTGGATCATCGCGGGGCCGAACAGCCCGTGGCCCGCGACGCCCGGGATCCCGTCCAGCCACGCCGCCACCGCCGCCGGGTCCGCGATCTCCCCGGTGTAATCGGCGATGACGCCGCCCTCGGGCGTTGTGACGGCGCCGGCGCGCAGGGTCACGGCGCCGACCGCATGAAGCGTCGCCGGCAGGCCGAAGCCATCAAGCTCGAGCGGGACCGGCGCATGCACGGCCTCGACGAGCTTGTCCTCGGAGACGATGACGACGAAGCGCTCGGCCGCCGCGGCGACGATCTTCTCCCGCAGGTGGGCGCCGTGGCCGCCCTTCACCGTCCACCAGTCGGCGGCGACCTGATCGGCGCCGTCGATGGCGATGTCCAGACGGTCGAGCGCGTCAAACGGCTCGACGGTGAGCCCGAGGCCGGTGGCGACCGCCTCGGTCTCGGGGGATGTGGCCACGCAGCGCAGGCCGTCGAGCCCGCGGGCGGCGAGCGCCGGCAGCAGCCGCGCCACCGTCCGGCCCGTGCCCAGGCCGACGCGCATCCCGGGCTCGATGAGCTGCGCGGCGGCCTCGGCCGCCTCGCGCATCTGATCTTCCTGGACCGCCACGGCGCCATCGTCTCATGGCTGGTTCTGCTGCGCTATTGCGATCAGATTGCCGCACGTGTCCTCGAACACCGCGGTCGTGGTGGTTCCCAGATCCACCGGCGCCTGGGTGAAGCGGACGCCGAGCGCGCTGAGGCGCTCGTGCTCGGCGTGGACATCATCGACCGTGAACAGGTTGAACGGGATCCCGTCGGACAGCAGGGCGTCCTTGAAGGGCTTGACCGCCGGGTGCGCGTCGGGCTCGAGCACCAACTGGGTGCCGTTGGGCTCATCGGCGGCGACGACCGTCAGCCACCGGTGCTCGCCCACCGGAACGTCATGGGCCTTCTCGAAGCCCAGAACCTCGGTGTAGAAGCGCAGCGCCTTCTCCTGATCGTCGACGAAGATGGCGGTGAGTCTGATCTTCATGGTTCCTCCTGGTCGGCACGGCGAAGCCACCGCTGAGCGACCTGCTCCAGCGGCCGCGGGTCGATGGAATGCAGCTTGTAGCGCCCGTCGCGCCGCGTCCGGATCAGCCCGGCCGCCTCCAGCACGGCGAGGTGCTGCGAGATCGCCTGGCGGGTCGAGCCCAGCCCGTGCTTGGTGGCCAAGCGCGAGCAGATCTCGAACAGCGTCTGGTCGTCACGCTCGGTGAGCTCGTCGAGGATCGTCCGGCGCGTGGGGTCTGCGATCGCTTTGAAGATGTCGTCCACGCCGCCGATAATATGCAAGCGTCTACTTGCATGTCAAACGGGGCCGTGGCGCCGCGCCGAGGCGGCGCCACGGCGCAGCGCTCACGGTGTCAGCACGTCACCGATCACCTGGAGCTCGCTGATCGTCAGGTTGCCCGTGGTCGGGCTTCCCGGCGAGCTGCTCGTCATGTCCAGCCTCACCTGGCGCGTGCTCACGGGATCGAACGTGATCGAGGACGGCTGGTCAGAGCCGCCGGCGAACTGGACGTGCTGGTGGCGCACCGGCACCCAGCCCAGCCCGTTCCAGTACGAGACCCGCACCGTCGCGGGGAGCTGGTCGTTGGCGTCGACCGTGAAGTACGGCCGCAGCTCGCCGAAGGTCTGCGGCTTGGGCCAGCTCACGCTCACCCAGTCCCCGGGCCGGGCGTTGGTGGAGCCGTTGAGCGTCTGGGTCGGGCCCTTCTCATAGCGGTTGGACCATCCGCCCGACGTCGTGTTGCCGTCGAGCAGCGCAGCCGGGACCGCCGTGCTCGTCCCGAAGTCCGAGTTGTCGCCGCTGAAGACCCCGCCGGAGAAGCTGGCGTCGGCGGTGGGGTGCTCGGGCCCGGCGGCGAGCGCCAGGTTCTGGCCGGTGCTGACATGGCGCGTCACCGTGACCAGCAGCCGGGCGGCGGCCGGGAGGCCGCGGAGCCGGCCGCGGACTGAGAACCGGCCCGGGTGCGCGACGCGGCGCGCGGGGATCTGCGGCCAGTCGGCGCGCACGTACTGGGTGACACCATCGGAGTAGACCACCTTGGCCGCTGCCGGCGGTGTCGGGGTCATGCCCACCGGGACCAGCGCATGCACGCTCTGGACCCAGGCGGCCCCGGCCACGGTGACGATCGCGCGGGCCGGGATCCGCGTCCCGTGCACCGTGCCGGTCACCGTGTAGGTCCCGGGACGCGCCCTGGCACCGGGGCCGCGCCCTGACCACGTGACCGAGGCCATGGACGTGCTCCCGTCGCCGTTGACCACCTCGACCCTGCCGGGCAGCGATGGGGCCGTGCCCTGGAGGGTGCGAATGTACGTGGGCAGGACCGCCGTCGCGCCGGCATGGCTGGGATTCTGGGACCACAGCGTGGTGGTCGCGGGAAGCAGTCCGTCGGACGCGACCCTGACGGTGATCGGACCGGGGTGGGTCGTCGACTCCGCGATCGAGAGCTCCTGACCGTTGAACGCGTCATGGCGCGGCGAGGTGTAGCCCTCGGCGTCGTCCTCCTTGCCGTTGTCGGCTCCGGCGAACGTCCCCGCCCCGGCCACCGAGGTGACGATCGAGTTGTCGGCATCGGGGACCTCGACGCCGTGCCGGTCGACGACGCGCACCGTCAGATACGACAGGGACTTCCCGTCGGGACGCAGCACCGTCTTGTCCGGCGTGACGCTGAGGGCATAGGGCCGCCCGGCCGTGTCCTCCTCGTCGCGGGCGACGACGTGGCCGGCGGCGTCCTTGGCCACGGCCACGAGGCGACCCGGTGTGAACGGCACGTTCCAGACGAGCTCGAGCTTGCCCGAGCTCCCGTTGGGACTCTGATAGCTGCCCGGACACGCTCCACCGGTGAACGTCTTGTCATCGCCGGGGCACTCGGTGGTCTCCAGGTAGTGCTGCCCGAAGGTGGTGGTCTTCTGGGTGAACGACTTGGCGCCGAGCGACCTCCCGTTCAGATACAGCTGCACCGTGGGCTCGTTGGCATATGTCCACACCTGCACCATCTGCCCCGGCTTGTGATCAGTCCAGTTCATCGGAACGATGTGCACCATCGGCGACGTCGTCCACTGTGACTGGAACAGGTAATACCCATCCTTGGGGAACCCGGCGGTGTCGACCAGTCCGAAGAACGAGGTCTTGACCGGGAACGTGGTGTACGGGGTCGGCTCGCCGATGTAGTCCCATCCCGACCAGACGAACTGGCCGGCGAAGAACTGGCGGTCGCGGACCTTCTGGAGGTCATATTCGTTGCTCAGCGTCCACGACTCCAGGTTGTTGTCATAGGAGGAGAGCTCCATGCGCCCCGGGGTGAAGTTCTGTCCGGTGTTCAGCAGCCCCGGATCCTGGTAGTAGCCCCGGGTCGATGTCTCAGACGAGGACTCCGACTCGAAGAAGAACTTCGTGGGGTACTGGGCGTGGAGGCCGTCGATCGTCTTGGCGGTGTCGTAGTTGAGGCCGAGGCCGTCGAGGTTCTGCACCATCTGGTCGGCCACCGAGCCCGGCTTGGGCACGCTGCGGTACCGGTCTGAGCCGGCCACGATCGGTCGGGTGGTGTCGATCGAGCGGATGTCGGCGATGAGCCTCTGCTCGATGGGGAGCGCCTGGGCCGAGGTCCAGTCGGGGATCTCGTTGCCGATCGACCACATGATCACGGCAGGCGAGTTCTTGGCCTCGTTGACCATCTCATCGATGTCGTAGTCACTCCACTGGTTGAAGAAGAGGTGGTAGTCCGCCGACAGCTTGCCCACGTCCCAGGCGTCGAACGCCTCCACCATCATCACGATGCCCAGCCGCTGGCAGATGTCGATGAGCTCGGGCGACGGCGGGTTGTGCGAGGTGCGGAACGCATTGACGCCCATCGCCTTGAGATTGCTCATCTGGCGGTACATGGCGTCGTAGTTGTCCACTGAGCCCAGGGCCCCCTCGTCGTTGTGCAGGTCGACGCCGCGGAGCTTGAGCGGCTGGCCGTTGAGCATGACGCCCTGGGTGGGGCTGAAGACCAGCCAGCGCACGCCGAAGGTGGCGGTGGCGCTGTCCAGTTGCGCGGCGCCGCCGGCGCCTGTGACCGTGGTCTGCACGGTGTAGAGGTAGGGGTCGGTGGTGGACCACAGGTGCGGATCGCCGAGGCGGAGGTCGGCGGCGCTGGTCGTGCCGCCGGTGGGCACGGCGACGCCGTTGGTGCTGCCATCGGCCACCGGATGCCCGGCGGCGTCGCGGACGACGTAGTGGATGTCGACGGTGCTCGCCTGGCCGCTGTCGTTGGCCAGCTGGGTCGCCACGTGCACCGTGGCGTAGTGCGAGGTGATCGTCGTCGCCAGGTCAGGGGTGGTGACCGTGGTCCCCCAGCGCGCGATGTGGAGCGGGTCGGCAACGGTGAGATGGACGTGCCGGGTGATCCCGCTGCCCGAGTACCACCGGCTGCTCGGCTCCTGGTTCTGCACCACCACCGCCAGCACGTTGGGCGTGTGGCCGTCGGTGTGGACCAGGCCCGACAGGTCATAGCTGTATCCGGTGTAGCCGTAGGGGTGATTGCCGAGGAGCCGGCCGTTGAGGTAGACGTACGAGTTCTCGAAGACGCCGTCGAAGTCCAGGGAGATCCGCTTGCCGGTCATCGAGGACGGGAGCGTGAACGTCTTGCGATACCAGCCCAGACCGCCCGGGAAGAAGCCGGTGGCGTTGCTCTGGCTGGCGTCGGGCGCCTGGGTGATGCTCCAGTCGTGCGGAAGGGTGAGCTGCTGCCAGGAGGCGTCGTCGAAGCCGGGAGCGTCGGCGTGGGGATCCGCCGAGGTCCCGTACGTGCCCGTGGGATCGCTCGCGCTCGCGGTGTTGACCAGCTTGAAGCGCCAGCCGCCGTCGAAGTTCAGCGTGCGCGTGCCGTCGTTGAGCACGCCGAGGTTCGGGTCCCCGGAGCCCGAGCTCCATCCCACCGGCCCCAGATCGCTGCCCTGCGGCGTGGCCGCGGACGCGGCGGCGCTTCCCATCAGCGCGAAGGCACCGGTCACCAGCACCGCCGTGACGCGCACCGTCAGCTTCAAAGCCATTTCCGTCTCCCTCTCCCGATCAACCTTGGCGGCCCCTCGGATACCCCTGCGCCCGAGGCTGAAACACCCGATTGTGAGCGCTCACACGCCCGGGTCAGCGAAATGACCGCCTGGGCCGGAGCCCGAGTGCGCCGAGGCCTCGTACGAGCCCGTAGGCTTCGGCCGTGCCCGCGGACTGGTTGGCGCCCTCCGAGCTTCGCGTCGGCCTGGGCTGCATGCGCCTGTCCACGGATGCCGGGCGCGACCCCGAGCGTGCACAGGCGACGATCGCGGCGGCCGTCGCGGCCGGGATCACCGTGTTCGACACCGCCCGTGCCTACGGCCTCGGCGAGGCCGACCTCGGCCACAACGAACGGCTGCTGGCCCGCGCGCTGCGATCCGCCCGCGCCGAGCGCGCCGCTCGCATCGTCACCAAGGGCGGCATGACCCGCCAGGCCGGCGCCTGGGTGCCCGACGGCCGCGCCAAGGCCATCCGCTCAGACTGCGAGGCGAGCCTCACCGACCTCGACGGCCTGCCGATCGACACCTATCTGCTGCACGCCCCTGACCCGCGGACGCCGTGGGCGACGTCGGTGCGGGCGCTCGCGCGGCTGCATGCCGAGGGTCTCGTCGCCCGAGTCGGGCTCTCCAACGTCAACCGGCCCCAGCTCGAGGAAGCACTGGCGCTCGCGCCGATCAGCGCCGTACAGGTCGGCCTCAGCGTCATCGAGGACGGCGCGCTGCGCGGGGGCCTGGTCGAGCGCTGCGCCGAGCTGGGGATCACCGTCGTCGCGCACTCTCCTCTCGGCGGCCCGCGCCGGGCCTCCTCGCTGGCGCGGCGCGAGGCGCTCGCGCGGTCGGCGAGCGCCATCGGCGCCACCCCCGCCGAGGTCGCGTTGGCGTGGCTGCTGTCGCTCTCCCCCACCGTGGTCGCGATTCCCGGCGCCCGCCACCCGGAGACCGTCCGCAGCGCGGCGCGGGCGGCGGCGCTCACGCTGACCGATGCAGCCCGGGCGGCGCTGCGTCGCCCGCCGCGAGCCGCCCCGGTGCGGGCGACGCCTGACCAGGGCGACGGGGACGGGAACGGGGACGGGGACGGGGACGGGAACGGGAACGGGAACGGGAACGGGAACGGGGACGTGGTGATGTTGATGGGCATCCCCGGGGCCGGCAAGACGCGCCTGGCCCAGAACTTCGTTGCCCGTGGCTATGACCGGCTGAACCGCGACGAGCGGGGCGGGTCGCTGCGCGAGGTTGCGCAGGCGCTCGACGCGCGGCTGAGCGACGGCGCCCGGCGCATCGTCCTGGACAACACCTATCTCACCCGCGCGGTCCGCAGCGATGTGATCGAGACCGCCGCCCGCCACGCCACGGCCATCCGCTGCGTGTGGTTGAGCACCCCGCTGGCCCAGGCACAGGTCAACCTCGTCACGCGGCTGATCGCGCTGCACGGAACGCTGCCGACCCCCGAGGAGCTGCGGGTCCTGGCGCGGAGCACCGAGGGAGTCATGGCGCCGACCTCCCAGATGCGCACGCTCCGCGAGCTCGAGCCGCCGGGGCTCGACGAGGGCTTCGCCGGCGTGGAGGAGGTCACGTTCACCCGTGCGGCGGCCCGGGTCCCCGGCGCGATCGGCGTACTGGTCGCGGCCCCCGCGCTCGAGCGCCCCGGCTGGGAGACGGCGGTGGCCGCCGCGGACCCCGCCGCGCCCCACCTCGTCTTTGACTGGCGCCCGGAGGGCACGCCGGACGCCCTCGACGGGGCGGTGGACCGCCTACGCGGCGTCGTGTCCGGTGAGGTCTCGGGCGCGCTGTGTCCCCACGGCGGCGGCCCGCCGCGCTGCTGGTGTCGCCCGCCGCTCCCCGGGCTGGCACTGGCCTTCGCGGCCGCCCGGAATGTTGACCTCACCCGGTCTGTGGTGGTCGGCAGCGGGCCCGCCCACCGGACGCTGGCCAACGCCCTCGGGGCGCGCCACGTCCCGGTGGTGGCGTAGAACTCCGGTGACGATGGCACCCGAGGAGATCATGGTCGACGCCGGCGGGCGCGAGGTCCGCGTCTCGAACCCCAGCCGCGTCATCTTCCCCGCGACGGAGCGGACCGCCGAGGTGACCAAGGGGGACATCGTCCGCTACTACGTCAGCGTCGGCGACGGGATCATGCGCGCCCTGCGGGAGCGCCCGACGACGCTCGAGCGCTGGCCCAAGGGGGTGCACCCGGGCATCGTGCTCTCCACCCGAGATCGCGGAGGCGGCGACGCCTTCTACCAGAAGCGCGTCCCCAAGGGGGCCCCGGAGTTCGTCCAGACCGCGCGCATCCAGTTCCCGTCGGGCCGCGACGCCGACGAGGTGTGCCCCACCGAGCTGGCGGTGGTCGCCTGGGCGGGCCAGATGGGCACGATCACCTTTCACCCGTGGCCGGTGCGGCGCGGCGACGTCGACCACCCGGACGAGCTGCGCCTGGACTTCGATCCGCAGCCCGGCACCGACTTCGCCGACGCCGCGCGCGTCGCCGCCGAGGCGCGCGTCCTGCTGTCAGAGCTCGGCTACACGGGCTTTCCCAAGACGTCGGGCGGCCGCGGGATCCACATCTACATCCGGCTCGAACCGCGGTGGACGTTCATCGACGTCCGTCACGCCGCGATCGCGTTCGCCCGCGCCCTGGAGCGCCGCCAGCCCGACCGGGTGACGACGAGCTGGTGGAAGGAGGAGCGCGGCGCGCGGATCTTCATCGACTTCAACCAGAACGCGCGCGACCGCACGATCGCCTCCGCCTACAGCATCCGCCCCAAGCCCGGCGCGCCGGTGTCGGCCCCGCTGGACTGGGACGAGCTGCCCCACGTGGCGCCCGAGGACTTCACCGTCGCCACCATGCCCGCCCGCTTCGGCGCCCGGGGCGACGTCCATGCCGCCATCGACGACGCCGCCCACTCGCTCCAGCCGCTGCTCGATCTCTACCAGTCAGACCTGGCCGATGGGCTGACCGACATGCCCTATCCGCCCGATTACCCCAAGATGCCGGGCGAGCCCAAGCGGGTGCAGCCCTCGCGCGATCGCGACCGGCCGCGCGACTGAGCGAACGACCCGCGCGACTGAACGAACGACCCGCGCGACTGAGCGAACGACCCCGCGCTCAATCTGACGGCGACTGCTGCGGCAGCTTCTTCTTGGTGCCGCGCTTGGCCGGGTTCGACGGCGGCGGCACCACCGGCCCGATGTCACCGTCGGGCGCCTCGTCGAGATCGACGATCACCGGCGCGTGGTCGCTGGGCCCCGAGCCCTTGCGCGCCTGGCGGTCCACCCAGGCGGCCTTGACGCGGTCGGCCACCGGGGCGCCGGCCAGCACGAGATCGATGCGCATCCCCAGGTCCTGGTGAAACATCCCGGCCCGGTAGTCCCAGTAGGTGAAGACGCGCTCGTCGGGCCAGCGGTCACGGACGACGTCGTGCAGGCCGAGGGACTGCAGCTCCGCCAGGGCCTGGCGCTCAGGCGGCGTGACGTGGGTCTCGCCGACGTAGGCCTCGGGGTCGAAGACGTCCGCGTCGGCGGGCGCGATGTTCATGTCGCCGGCGACGACGGCCGCGTCGGGGCCGGCGGCCACCATGTCACGCAGCGCGCTCAGCCACTTGAGCTTGTAGTGGTAGTGGTCGGAGTCGGGCTCGCGGCCGTTGGGCACGTACACCGACGTCACGCGGATCCCGCCGCACGTCGCCGACACCGCCCGCGCCTCGGGGTGCGGGAACCCGGGGCCGCCGGGGATCCCGGTGACCACGTCGTCCAGGCCCACGCGGGAGAGGATGGCCACGCCGTTCCAGGCCGCCTCGCCGTGCAGCGCGGCGGCGTAGCCGCGCTGCTCGAGCTCGTCACCCAGAAGCTCGGAGAACGCGGCGTCGGCGAGCTTGGTCTCCTGCAGGCACACCACGTCGGGCCGGCGCTCGTCCAGCCATGGCAGCAGGCGCGGCAGGCGCTGCTTGACGGAGTTGACGTTCCACGTCGCGATCCGCATCAGCGCCCACCGTAGCGCCTTGCTCATCGCTGCCAGTGGCTGAGCGGCCCCATCTCACCGGCCGCGCAGCGGGCGCCCGCGATCCGCTCTCCGGCACGGCCGCGGCTGAGGCAAGGCCATGTGAAGATAAGGGCCGATGCTGTGGCGCGAATCAGAGCACGAGCCGCTCTGCGACGGGATGTGGACGGCCGGGTGGGCCCAGGAGGCCCTGCAGGAGATCGTGGCCGATGCCGAGGCGGCGGCGTCGCCGGGCGGCGAGTGGCCGTTTCACCCGCGCGACGAGATCGAGCCCGGCGAAGTGTGGAGCGGGCTCTACCTGGGCTCCGCCGGGATGGCCTGGGCTCTGTGGAAGCTCGGCTCGCCGTTTGACGGGGCGAGCGCGGTGACACAGGCGCTGGAGCGCTACCGGGTGACCCCGGACTTCGCGCAGGACCCGCACCCTCCGAGCCTCCTCTGCGGCGAGGCCGGGATCCTGGCGGCGGCCGAGCGCGTCGGCTCGCCCGCGGCCGATCGCCAGCGGCTGCGCGAGCTGATCCGCGCCAATCGCGCGCACCACACCTGGGACTGGATGTGGGGGTCGCCAGGGACGATGCTGGCGGCGCGCGCCTTTGGCCTGGAGGAGGAGTGGCGCGAGAGCGCGGAGCTGCTGTGGGCGCAGTGGGACGGGGACACCGACCTGTGGACCCAGCACCTCTATGGCCACGATGTGCAGTCGCTGGGCCCCGGTCACGGGTTCGCCTCCAACGTCAACGCGCTCCGCGGCTTCGTCCCCGACGAGGCGCTCGGCCAGCGGGTCGAGCGGGTCATGACGCAGACGGCGCTCCGCGACGATGCCGGTCTGGTCAACTGGCCGCCGGCACCCGGGGACCAGCCGCTGAAGCTCCGCGTCCAGTGGTGCCACGGCGCGCCCGGGATCATCACCACGATCGGCGACCTGCTCCCGTGGGAGCTCGCGCTGGCCGGCGGCGAGCTGACCTGGCGGGCGGGGCCCCTGGGCAAGGGCCCTGGGCTCTGCCACGGGACCGCCGGCAACGGGTTCGCCTTCCTGCGCCTGCACGCGCTCACCGGAGACGCGATGTGGCTCGACCGGGCGCGGCGCTTTGCCATCCATGCGGTGGCGCAGGTGCGGCGCGAGCGCGAGACGGTCGGCCGCGGCCGTTACAGCCTCTTCACCGGTGACATCGGCGTGGCCCTGTACCTGCGCGCGTGCCTGGACGCGGTCCCTGACTTCCCGGTGATCGACGGCCTCTAGTGTTTCGCCTCATGACTTCCCGACACACCACGACCGGATGGAACAGCTACCAAGGGAGGGGATGAGATGATGCTCGATCACGTTGGCTTCGCCGTCGCCGACTACCAGCGGAGCAAGGCGTTCTACGAGAAGGCGCTGGCGCCGCTCGGCTTCACGCTCCTCATGGAGTTCTCCGAAGCGGCAGCAGGGTTCGGCAGGGATGATG
Source organism: uncultured Actinomycetota bacterium (assembly GCA_963771675.1). Classification (GTDB taxonomy): domain Bacteria; phylum Actinomycetota; class Thermoleophilia; order Solirubrobacterales; family Solirubrobacteraceae; genus Palsa-465. The sequence goes on from CAVYUJ010000001.1 coordinate 362,743, forward strand.
GAGGCAGACCGTCGTTCTTCATCGAGGCGGACGGGGAGCCCGCCCGGGGTCGGCTTCACATCGCGCTGACAGCGGAGAGCCGCATGCAGGTGGACGCGTTTCACGCTGCGGCCATCGACGCAGGCGGAACCGACAACGGCGCGCCTGGCCTGCGGTGGTATCACGCCGACTACTACGGCGGCTACGTCCTCGATCCAGACGGCCACAACATCGAGGCCGTGTGCCATCGCCCCGGCTAGAACGGTCCCAGCTCACCGCGACGGGGAGGCTGGCGGGCTCTAGTCGCGCTGCGCGGCCGCCGGCAGCGTCACCCAGGCGTGCTTGCGCGACTCCCACACGGAGACCTGCGGCTCGGGGAAGCCCGGATCGGCCAGCGCCCCGACGGGGATCGCGATGAACTCCGGGTCCGTGAAGTAGTAGACCGTTGCGCCGCACTCCGGGCAGAAGTGAAACCAATGCTCCTCCCCCTCGTCCGACGCCCGCACGTACTCGCGCGACGTCCCGGTGATGCGCGCCGACCCCGCCGGCCACCGCGCCTGGTAGCCAAAGGCGCTCCCGGTGCGTCGCTGGCAGGCCAGGCAGTGGCAGACCGACACCCGGACGGGATCGCCCTCCACCTCGACTCGGAGCTGTCCGCAGCTGCACGCCGCCTCGCGCGTGGCCATGGCGAGAGCTTAGAGTCGGTCAACGGCAACCCAGGACGGAGGACAGATGGCTGACGGCATCACGTGGGACGACCTGCCGACCGAGCTGTCCGGGCCCGGGACAGAGATCCGGCGCCGGGACTACGACGGCCTCGCCGTCTGTCTGGTCAGGCTGGAGGCCGGCGTGCGCACCGACGCCCTGTTCGCCGGCTTGCCCGAGGATCACTGCCAATGCGCGCACTGGGGCCACGTCAAGTCGGGCACGATGCGGGTCCACGGCGCGGACGGCGCGCGGGACTACACCGCCGGAGAGTCGTACTACTGGGCGCCGGGCCACAACCTGGAGGCCATCACCGACGCCGAGTACCTGGAGATCACCCGGTCAGAGGAGTACGACGGCCTGATGGGCCATTGCCGGCGGGTCATCGCCGGCGACTGACGCCGATTAGGGGAGACCGGGAGGCAGCTTGATCCCACAGTGGGCCGCGGCCTGCTGGAACGCGGGCGATGCCGGGTTGAGCCCCGCGCCCGGCTTGAACATCATGCCGTGCAGGGAGATGATCGGCCCGGATCCGGCGGAGAAGGACGCGAGCGGGTCGGGGAAGTGCGGCAGGCCGTGGCTGCGCATGCATCGGGCGAAGGCCAGCGCCGCCGCGAACTGGGCCTTGGTGGCCTTGCGTGGACCGGGGCCGCCGCCGGGCAGGAGCTTGCCGCAGCGCTTCTGGGCGGCCTGGAAGGCCGGCGACTGCGGCTTGAGCCCGGACCCGAGCGGGATCTGGATGCCGCCGCCCGAGTTGGGATCCGGGAAGTTGGGCACCCCGTGGGCGCGCATGCAGTTGGCGAACTTCAGGCCCTGGTCAGACGCCGCCTTGGCGTTGGTGGCGGTGCCGCCGGACTGCCCCGAACCGCCGCAGGCAGCGACGCACGCGGCGACGCAGAGCGAGGTGATGAGGGCAAGAGCGGTGCGCATCGGTCAAGGGGCCCGGCGAATGAGCCCACAGACGGTTGTAGCCCCACCCGGATAACGACGGCATAACGCCGTTATCCGCTCGTTAGCCGCGCTACTGCGCGTCGAGGTAGGTGATGACGGCCAGCACCCGGCGGTGGTCGTCAGCCGAGACGGTCAGCCGCCTGACCGAGCGCGCAGATCCGCTGCACGAGCAGCGCGAGGAACCGGTCGGCGTCGATGTCGACCGCCACGTGGTGCAACGGCAACCAGTCGGTCTGACGGCGCAGGTCGACGTTGGTCCGCCCGCGCGAGAGCTCTCGACCGGTGTCGATCACCACTCCGCATCGGGTGGTCTGAAGCAGTGACCCGTCGATGACGTGGGCGACGGCCACCGCGTCATGGACCGGCGCGCCGACCCAGCCGTAGCGATCGCCGTGGATGGACAGGAAGAAGCGGTAGAGGTCGGCGACGAGCTTTCCGGGCTCCCCGGCGACCTCGAGCACCTCGAGGTGGTCAGGCGTGAGCAGCGCCCGGTGGGTGACATCGAGGCCGACCATGGTCAAGTCGACGTCGGCGCAGAACACCCGGTGCGCCGCTTCGGGGTCGGCCCAGATGTTGAACTCCGCGGCGGGCGTGACGTTGCCCTCTCCGATCGAGCCGCCCATGAGCACGATCCGCTCGATCCGGGCCTCGATCCCGGGGTAGCGCGCGAACAGGAGCGCGATGTTGGTGAGCGGCCCGGTGGGGACCAGCGTGACCGGCTCCGCGGCCGACTGCAGAGCGGCGGCCAGCCAGTCGATGGCGTGGGTCGGCTCCGGCGCCCGGCTCGGCCCAGGCAGCTCGGCGCCCTCCAGGCCGGTCTCGCCGTGGATGTCGGCGGCGACGTGGAGCTCGCGGACCAGCGGGCGGTCGGCGCCGGAGGCCACCGGCACGTCGGCACGCCCGGCACAGTCGAGGACCCTGATCGCGTTCGCCGTGGTCTTCTCCAGCGTCTGGTTGCCGGCGACCGTCGTCACGCCCAGCAGCTGCACCTCGTCGCTGGCCAGCGCGAGCAGCAGCGCGGCCGCGTCGTCGTGGCCCGGATCGCAGTCGATGATGATCGGCTTCACCGCGCGGATACTACGTGGCGGGTAATCGACCAGCCGCACCCTCGCTGGGAGTCTGTGCCCTCCAACGACGACACAGGAGGGCCTCATGACGGACACCGACACGCTGGTGCACAACTACATCTCGATGTGGAACGAGACGGACCCCGAGCGCCGGCGCGAGCTCGTCGCCAGGACCGTCTCCGGCGACGCCGACTACGTCGATCCCGTCATGGAGGGATCCGGCGTGGACGGGATCACCACGATGATCGGGGCCGCGCAAACGCAGTTCCCCGGCCATCGCTTCACCCTGATCGCCGGGCCCGAGGCTCACCATGACCGCGTGCGCTTCACCTGGTCGCTGGCGGCCGACGGCGGCGCTCCGGTGGCCATCGGCGTGGACTTCGTCAGCCTCGCCGACGACGGCCGCATGCGCTCCATCACCGGGTTCCTCGAGCCGGCCGCGTAGCCGCGACGGACGCGGCCCTTCAGCGACGGCGCCTGGGTCAGTCGAGCGGGCGATCGGCCCAGGCGAGTCGCTGCTGATCATCTGAGGGATCGGCGCGCAGACCGTAGTTGGTGAGCCCCAACCGCTCGGCCACCCTCACCGAGGGCGTGTTGTGCGGCGCGACCCAGGCGATGAACGGCACCTCGTCGTCGACCGCCGCGGCGGCGGCCTGCGCGGCCCGCCCGAGCTCGGTGGCGTAGCCCCGGCCCTGATGGGCGGTGCCGAGCCGATAGTTGAGGTTCCACGCGCGCGTGCTCTGGCGCTGCGCGCCTCCCACGCCGATGATGGCGCCGCTGTCGCGCCGCCGCGCCGTCCAGTAGCTGAGGCCGTCCTCGTCAAACCGGGCCGCGGCGCGCGTGAGCCAATCCTGGGTCCGCGCGCGGTCGGTGTGGCGGCTCTCGGGGTCATACCACCAGCCGTCGGGGTCACTGAGGATGGGATACAGGTCGTCGAGATCTGCCACCGGGTCGGTCCTGCGCAGGTCGAGGCGCTCGGTGAGCACGTGCAGGTGCGGGTTGGTCATCGCTGCAATCCAGGGTGTCACCCGCGCCACGGCTCTGTCGTGAGCGCCCGCTCGTAGGCCGCGCGATCGTGGATCGGGTCCCCATGGGAGACGATGACGCGCTCGAAGGGCAGCGCCAGCAGAGCGCGCAGCGCCGGCAGCGCGCGCTCCTCGAGCGCCGGGCAGTCCCATATCTGAAGCTCGCCGCGCGGGGCGGCGAGCGCGTCGGCGAACACCAGCGTCCGGTGCTCGGCGATCCAGATCGGCGTCTCGGCCCGGCCGCGCCCGTCGTAGAGCGCAAGCAGCCCACCCGGGATCGGCGAGCCCGGCTCGATGGCGCTGAGCTCCGACCGGGGCGCCTCGCCGGGGTAGAAGAGCCAGGGCCCGAACGGCCGCGCGCCGTAGCGGCGCACGAACAGGTCGACATCGCGGACGTGATCGGGCTTGAGCACCACCGCCACCGTGGGCGGGGCGGCGTCGAGACGGGCCCACGCCTCCACCGCGCCGGGCTCGGGCGCCAGCCCGTCGAGCACCACGACCTCGCCGCCGGCCGCGACGCAGGTCGAGGTCACCGGCCCGTCGAAGTCGCTGTCAGGCGTCCAGGCGGGGTGGCGCCGGGTCCACACCCACAGTCCGGGGGCGACGTCGCGGATCTCGGTCATCAGCGGGTGTTGCGCGGGATGAGCAGCCCCCGGTTGAACCCCTCGGCCACCGCGGCCGCGCGGTCGTTGACGCCGAGCTTGGCGTAGATGTGCATGAGGTGGGTCTTCACCGTGGCCTCGCTGATGAACAGCCGCGCGGCGGTGTCACGGTTGCTCGCGCCCTGGGCGACGAGCTCGAGGACCTCCAGCTCGCGCTGGCTGATCGGCTCCTGGCTGGGCGCGCGCATCTGGCCGACCACGCGGGTGGCCACCGACGGCGAGAGCACCGCGTCTCCCTCGGCCGCGGCGCGCACCGCGCGAAACAGCTCCGCGGGCGGGGCGTCCTTGAGCAGGTAGCCGGTGGCCCCGGCCTCGATGGCGGCGAGCACGTCGCCGTCGGTGTCATAGGTGGTGAGCACCAGCACCCGCGCGGGAAGGCGGGCGGCCGTGAGGGCGGCGATGGCACTGACCCCGTCCATCTCGGGCATGCGGAGGTCCATGAGGATCACGTCGGGCGCGAGCGCGCGGGCGCGGCGCACGGCCTCGGATCCGTCGCTGGCCTCCCCCACCACCTCGAAGTCGGGGTCGCCCGCGAACATGCCGCTCAGCCCGTTGCGCACGACTGGGTGGTCGTCGACGATCATCACCCGGATCGGCGGGCTCATGGCTCGTCTCCCGGAGTCACCGCCGGAATGGCGGCGCAGATGGCCGTCCCACCGTCGGGCTCAGATTCGATCTCGAGCGTGCCGGCGACCCCCTCCACGCGCTGGCGCATGCCCGACAGCCCGAAGCCGCCCTGGTCGCGCGGGCGGTGGGGGCCGCTGCCGTTGACGGTGACAAAGCCGACGCCGTCGTCGCGGACGTCGAGCGTGACGAGATCCTCCATGTAGGACAGGGTCAGACCCACCCGGGTGGCGTGCGCATGCTTGGCCACGTTGGCCAGGGCCTCCTGCGCGGTGCGCAGCAGCGCCACCTCGATCTCCGGACGCATCACGCGCGGCCTGCCGGTGGTGGTGACCGACACCTCCAGCCCGTGCAGCTCGCACCATCGCCCGGCGACGTCCTGGATGGCATCGGGCAGACGGGCCCCGGCGAGCGGCTCGGGCGACAGCGCCGCCACCGAGCGCCGAGCCTCGGTCAGGCTCTCCCGCGCGAGGTCGATGGCGAGCTCGATGTGGCGCGCCCCGGCGTCGCCGACGATCCCCCCGGCCCCGGCGCGCGCGCCCTGGGCGGCCTGGAGCTGGGTGATGATGCCCATCAGGCCCTGCGCGAGCGTGTCATGGATCTCGCGGGCCATGCGCCGCCGTTCCCCCGAGATGCCTGCGTCCCGCGCCTGGGTGAGCAGCTGCTCCTGGAGGTCCGCGTTGTGGCGCAGGCTCTCCTCGAGCTTGGCGTTGGCCTCGGTCAGCGCGGAGACCTCGCGTGCGCGCCGCTGCTGCTGCTCGTTGCCGATCCAGCCGAACCAGGTCAGTGCGCTGGCCACGCCGGCGTTGATCAGGTAGACCACGACCAGGCCGGCGATGGCATAGACGCCGGTGTAGGGCCCATCGCCGGTCTGTGAGAGGGCGGTGATGCCGGCCACCAGCACGACGCCGATCAGGCGGCCACGGCCGGTGAACAGCCGCCACGCCCAGAAGTAGCCGGTCCAGGTGTAGAAGCCGTAGAGGGGCTGGCTGATGACCAGCGCCGCCGACAGCCCCCAGATCGCCGCAAACACGACGACGGCGAGCACCGGGCCGACCGGCATCCGGGGCTCGGTCCAGGTGGTGCGGTGGTCGACGCGGTCCACCGCCGTCATGACGAGGGCGGCGGCGGCGGCCAGCGCGAGGTCGACGCCCATCGCGCCGTCGACCCCGTGCCGCGCGGCGATGTCGAATCCGACGCAGAGGAGCAGCAGGACGTAGGGCATAAGCCTCAGAAACGGCGCCTCTCGCCGCTCCCAGAACTCAAGCCACTCCTCGCGGCGTGACATCGGCTTGCCTGTGCTCATCGCTCCCAGCGAAACAATCTAGCCGCGGCCACGCACAGCACCACCGCGTAGCCCGCGAGCACCAGCAGGTGGACCGTCCCGGGCCAGTGGCCGGCGATCGCGTTCTGCACCGCCGGAACGGCGGCCCCGAGCGGCGAGTAGTGGCTGACGTCGCGCAGCCCGGTCCCCATGGCCGCCTGGGGCACCCACAGCCCGGCGAAGAACATCAGCGGGAAGAACAGCAGCGAGCCGGCCGCCGCCGCGATCCGCTGGGTCGGCGCCACCGCGGCGACGAGCGTCCCCAGCGAGAGCATCGCGGCCAGCGTGAGCACCATGGCCAGCACGAAGCCGCCGAGCTGCTGGGGCAGCGCCACCGAAAAGGCGAAGTGGCTCACGAGCGCGACGAGGACCACGGCCGCGGCAGCCAGGGCGAAGTTGAGGACGACCTGCGCGGCCAGCAGCCGGACCGCTCCGATCGGAGTCGTCGACAGGCGGCGCAGGTACCCCTTGTCCCGGTAGGACGCGAGCGCGGTGGGTAGCGCGCTGAGCGCGAGGATGGTGACCGTGAACATCATCACCACCGGCGTGTAGGCGACGATGAGCTTGACGTTGCCCAACGAGTGCTGAGGCTTGTCCCCTCCGGCGACTCCGAGCACCACGAGCAGGCCGACGGGGAACACCAGCCCCCAGAACAGCAGCATCGGCTCCCGCGCGAACAGCCTGAGCTCGGTGGACAGCAGGCGCTGGAAGCCGTTCGTCCGTGTGCGAACGGGGGCGGCAGTGGCGGCGGTGGCGGTCATCGGGACTCCTCTCGGGTCGGCTCGGCAAATTCGGAGGCGACGGCGTCGGCATCGGCGGTGAGGGCGACGAACGCGTCATCCAGCGTCGACTGCTCGATACGGGTCTGCAGCGGGACCACGCCGTCGCGGACGAGCGCCTCCATCACGGCGGCGACGAGATCGCCGGTCCCTTCGACCGTGAAGCGATCGGCGTGGCGGACCACATCGCGCACGTCGGGCAGCTCCCGCATGCGCGCGACATCGACCGCGCCCGACGGCCGGAAGCTGATGCGCTGGCGACCGGCGGAGCCCGCGGCCAGCGCCGCCGGGGTGTCGATCGCGATCACGCGACCGTGGTGCAGGAGGGCGAGGCGGTCGCAGAGTCGTTCCGCCTCCTCCATGAAATGGGTGACGAGGATGACGGTCACCCCCTCGTCGCGGATCCCCTCGATCAGCTTCCACGTCTCGCGCCGCGATTGCGGATCGAGGCCGGTGGTGAGCTCGTCGAGGATGGCCAGCTCGGGCCGGCCGATGAGCGCCAGCGCGATCGACAGCCGCTGGCGCTGGCCGCCCGACAGGTTGGCGAAGCGGTCGTCGCGCTTGGCCTCGAGGCCGAGCAGCTTCAGCAGCCACTCAGGGTCGGCGGGGTCGCTGTAGAAGGAGGCGAACAGCTCGAGCGCCTCCCCCACGCGGAGCTTGTCGGGCAGCTCCGATGCCTGCAGCTGGATCCCGACCCGCTGGCGCAGCTCCTTGCGGCGCTGGAGCGCGTCGAAGCCGAGCACGCTGATCGATCCGCCATCGGGCCGGCGCAGGCCACCGATGGCCTCCACCGTGGTCGTCTTGCCGGCGCCGTTGGGTCCGAGGATGCCGAAGATCTCGCCGCGGTTGATCGAGAGCGAGACGTCGTCGACGGCGAGCGTGTCGCCGTAGCGCACGCGGAGATGGTCGACGGACACGACCACATCGGTGGTGGTCTGTGTCCTGGTCTTTTCGAGTGTGGGGGTCATGCCAGCAGAGTCCCACCGCAGCGCCCGTCGCACATCGGCTGGCCGGCTGCAATCTGGCACGGTCGCGGGTGATCTTGTGATCAACCGATCGGTTGACCGCGGTTCAATGATCGAACCCGTGTGCTACGCTGCCGTCTCCATCATGAGTTCGATCAATGAACCCAGTCAAGGAGCAACGATGACCTCCCCCACTCCGGCCGACACCTCGATCGCCCGGGGGGCCCGGACGCGGCGGCTCTCCGGCCTCCCGGCGTTCACCGCCGTGGCGGCGGTGATCGGCGTCGCCTTCTACGCGTCGGCCACGCCGTCGCCGCTGTACGGCGTCTACCAGGCGCAGTGGCACTTCTCCACACCGGTGCTCTCACTCGTCTACGCCACCTACGCGATCGGGGTACTCGTCTCGCTCCTGCTCGTCGGCAGCCTGTCTGACCAGGTGGGGCGGCGACCCATGCTCGCCTGGTCGCTGGCGGGCCTGCTCGTCTCCGCGGTGGTGTTCGCCACCGCGAGCTCCGTGCTCTGGCTCTTCGTGGCGCGGGCGCTGCAGGGCCTGGCCACGGGAGCCGCCCTCGGTGCCGCCGGCGCGGCCCTGATCGACCTGCATCCCACGACGGACACCCGGACCGCCGCCCTGGTCAACGGCGTCGTCGCGCTGGCCGGCCTCGGGGTGGGGGCGCTGCTGTCCTCCGTGCTCGTCGAGTTCCTGCCGGCGCCGCGGGTGGTGCCCTTCCTGGTCGTGGCCGCGATGATCGCGCTGCTGCTGGGGCTCGTCGGGATCCTGCCCGAGCCGGTGGCGGCGCGCGGCCGGACCGTCCTGCGCCCCCAGCGTCCGGGCATCCCGCCCCAGACGCGCGGGCCGTTCGCGCTGGCGGCGCTCGGCGTGGTCGGCTCGTGGTCGATCGCGGGGGTCTATCTCGCCCTGGGCCCGGCCCTGGCCGGTCATCTGCTGAACACCCACGGCGAGCTCGCCGGTGGCGTGGCGGCGGCCGCCCTGATGGGCTCGGGCGCGCTCGCCCAGCTCGGGGGGCGCAACCTGGACAACCGCACGCTCACCGTCGCCGGCTCCGTGCTCGTCGCCGGCGGCATGGCCCTGACGGCGACCGCAGTGGCCGTGGACTCGGCGGCGTTCTTCCTCGTGTCCAGCGCGCTGGCCGGCGTCGGCTTCGGGCTGGCGTTCATGGGCGCCCTGCGGCACCTGACCGGCTCGATCCCGGCCGACCGCCGCGCAGAGGTCATGTCCGCGTTCTACGTCGTCGGGTACCTGTCGCTGGCCCTGCCGGCGGTCGCCGCCGGCGTCACCGCCGGCGCCGTGGGTCTGTCTGCGACCTTCGAGCTGTTCAGCGCCGGCGTCGTCGTGCTGGCGCTGATGGTCGCGGCCGGAGGCCTGCGGATCGAGGGCGCCGGGCCCGCCACGCCCGCCGGCGCCCGTTCCTACCCGTCACCCGCGTAAACGGCTACGCCGGGCTCGCGGCGGTCCGCCTCACGGGCCTCGCGGGGTTGGTCGCCCATAGGGGCATCGTCCACACCCATGAACCTTAGGGTTTCTGACCAGTTCCCCAGGGGAACGTTCAGCTCTATCCAGAGGCTGACAGAGAGGTGGGTGGACTGATGGGCCGACGAGGACTGGCAACGCTCGTGACGATGCTGTGCGCGGCCGTCTGCGCCGCGGCGCCCGCCGCCGCATCTGCCCACCGCCACGGCGGCGGGGCAGGCGGCACGGGTGGGGCGGGAAGGGCGGGTGGGGCGGTAACCCCCACCGCCGTCGGTAATGGGGGCGCCGTGGCCTCGATGGACGTCGGCGCCAGCCGGGCCGGGATCGACGTGCTCAAGCGCGGCGGCAACGCCGTCGACGCAGCCGTCGCCACCGCCAGCGCGCTCGGCGTGACCGTGCCGTGGGTCGCCGGTCCCGGTGGTGGTGGCTTCATGGTCATCTACAACGCGCGCAACCACACCGTGACGACGGTCGACGGGCGCGAGACCTGCCCCGCCGCGTGCACCACCACCATGTTCGTCGACCCCGCGACGGGCAAGCCGATGGACTACACCGCCGCGTCAGACCAGCCGCTGTCCACCGGCGTGCCCTCCAACCTCGCCACTTGGGCGACGGCCGTACGCCGCTATGGCCGGCTCTCGCTCGGCGACGACCTGCAGCCCGCGATCCACGTCGCCAGGCAGGGCTTCGCGGTCAACTTCGACTTCAACCAGCTCGAGCAGTCCAGCCTCTCGACGCTGCAGGCCTACCCGGCGAGCCGGTCGCTCCTGCTCACCCCATCCGGCGATCCCCTGCCCGTGGGCACCTGGCTGCGCAACCCGGACCTGGCGCACACCTATGAGCTGATCGCGCGCCGCGGTCCGTCGGCGCTCTATGACGGACCGATCGGCCAGGCGATCGTGCAGGCCGACGATCACCCGGTCCTCACGCCGGGCCAGACCGTGGTCACCGAACCGGGCATCATGTCGATGAACGACCTGCGCGCCTATCGGACGCGGATCCTGGCGCCGACCCAGGTCAACTATCGAGGCCTGCACATCTACGGAATGGCGCCGCCGTCCAGCGGCGGCTCGACCGAGGGCGAGATCCTCAACATCCTCGACGGCTTCCCGCTGAGCTCGGAGTCGCGCGCGAAGGCGCTGTTCCAGTACATCGAGGCATCGCGGCTGGCCTACGCGGACCGCAACGCCTACGTCGGCGACCCCGATTTCGTCAACGTCCCGCTGTCGGGCCTGCTCGACCCGGCGTTCGCCACGACGCGCCGTTGCCTGATCGGCAACACCGCCGCCACCTCACCGGTCGCCCCGGGCTCGCCGTTCGCGCCGTTCGGGTCCTGCCCGGCATCGTCGTCGGCAAGCCGGGCATCGTCGGCCTCCCCCGAGGCCCATCACACCAACAACCTCGTCACCGAGGACAAGTGGGGCGACGTGGTCGCCTATACCAACACGATCAACTTCTTCGGCGGCAGCGGCCAGGTCGTCCCCGGCTACGGCTTCCTGCTCAACAACGAGCTGACCGACTTCGACTTCGCCCCGTCCTCGCCGGGCGCAACGGACCCGAACCTGCCCGCGCCCGGCAAGGAGCCGCGGTCGAGCATGGGCCCGGTCATCGCAGTCCAGCACGGTCAGCCCCAGTTCGCGATCGGCGCCGCGGGCGGCTCGACCATCATCGAGACGGTGGTCCAGACGCTCATCAACCACGTCGACTTCGGCATGAGCCTGCCCGCCGCGCTGGCCGCGCCGCGAGTGGCCCAGACCAACTCGTCGTCGAACACCTCAGAGGCCGAGCCCGACTTCTACAACAGCCGGCTCGCTCAGCAGCTCACCAGCCAGTACGGCGAGAAGTTCTCCCTGGCCACCGGCCCGATCCTCCCGCTCGACAACTATCCGGGCGACGCGACGGCCTTGCAGATGCTCGGGCACGGTCAGGCGGAGGCGATCGCCGAGCCGGTCCGCCTGGGCGGCGGGAGCGCGCTCGCGCTGCGGGGCGAGCGCGGGCGCCGTGGCTCACACCGGGGGCGCCGCCACTGAGCGCCTATTGAGCGGCCTTCGAGTCCCCGTCGATCGGGAGCACCTGCCCTGAGATCGACCGCCCGTGCGGCCCGGCCAGGAACACGGCCAGCGCGGCGATGTCGCTGGCCTCGGTGAACTGGCGGATCGACTGGTTCTCGAGCGCTCGTTGGTTCTCCTCCTCGACGCTGCGCCCCGACAGCGCGGCGCGCCGGCGCAGGACCTCGCGCACGCGCTCGCCCTCGACGCCGCCGGGGTGGATCGAGTTGGCGGTGATCCCCCACGGTCCCAGCTCCAGCGCCAGGGTCTTGGTGAAGCCGACGAGCCCCCACTTCGTGGTCGCATAGGCGACGCGGTTGGGATAGCCGAAACGGCCGGCCAAGGAGCTCATGACGATGACCGACCCGGCCGGCGAGTCCTTCAACAGCGGGATCGCCCGGCGGGTCACGTCAAACGTGCCGCTGAGGTTGACCGCGACGACGGCGTCCCACTCCTCGCGCGCGTACTCGTCGACCGGGGCGGTCGGCCCGGCGATGCCGGCGTTGTTGACGAGCACGTCGAGACCGCCGAGCGCCCCGGCGAGGTCCTCGAACATCGCGGCCACGGCGGCCGTGTCGGTGATGTCGCAGACACTCCCGGTGATCGTCGCGGCGGAGGCGGTCACCGCCGCGAGCGCGTCGCCGTCGGGGTCGGCGATATGGACGCGCGCGCCCGCAGCGACGAAGGCCCGCGTGATCGCCAGGCCGATCCCGCCGGCACCGCCGGTGACGAGAACTCTCTGGGGCATGGCCGCCGCGTCGCTCACGGGCGCATCATGACGAGATGCGGCCCGGCGCGCCGACGACCGATGATTCCGCCGCGCGCGGACGTCTTATGGGCGCACCTACCCCCCACGAAAGGAGCTCCCGGTGCAGTGGAGCCTTGAAGTTGTCGTCCTCCCCGTCTCAGACATCGACCGCGCGATCGCCTTCTACCGCGACCAGGTCGGCTTCCATCTGGACCACGACACCCACAACGAGCACATGCACGTCGTCCAGCTCACCCCGCCGGGCTCGGGGTGCTCGATCGTGTTCGGGGACCTTCCGTCCCAGAATGAGATGGCGCCCGGATCGATCAAGGGGCTCCAGCTCGTGGTCTCAGACGCCGCCGCCGCCCGGCAGGAGCTGCTTGACCGCGGGATCGGGGTGAGCGAGCTGATGGTGCTCGCACCGGCCGACGGCGGCACGTTCTTCGGCTTCCAGGATCCTGACGGGAACTCGTGGGCGGTCCAGGAGATCCAGGCGCGAGCCGCCAACCCGCTCATTCCCCAGGAGCACAGCGGGCTGCGGGAATGGGCCGGCGGATAGCCGGCGCCGCGTCACACGCTATTTCTTGGCGGTGAACGATTGATCGCAGCCGTTGACGACGAGGTTGCCCTCGTTCTCACGGCCGCCGAGCACGGCGAAGATGATGTCGAGCCGAGCGTTGAGCGTCTTGCTGCCGTCCTTGACTTTGACGCGCTGCGGGACGACGCCGCTGATGTCGTTCGGGTTGGTGCGCTTGGGATCGCCGTAGCCGACGATCCAGTTCGACACGCCGGCGGCGGTGACGAGCCGGAGCTTCTGCTGGCCCAGAACGCGCAGCTTTCCCAAGCCGCAGTCGGAGCCGACGATGTGAAAGCCCGACACCGCGGTGCGGGCGTGGTTCACGGTGAAGCCTCCCCCGCTCGCCTTCCAGCCCCCGGCCGCGGGCCGCGCAAGAGCCCCGAGCGCGATCGCCGGCACCGTCAGCATCGCGACGATCACCACCAGCCCGGCCCGACGGCTGCCCCTCATCGCGCGACACCCTATACAAACCGCGTCCGTTTCGTCCAAGACGAGCGACGCGGACGCTGTTTCGATCGTCGCATCACGACTGGGAGGCCATCCATGAACATCGAATTTCTCTCGACGATCGCCGTGATCGCGGCCGATCCTCCGTCGAGCCGCCGGCTGTACGTGGACACGCTGGGACTGCCTTTGGGCAGCGGCATCGACGGTGAGTACTTCCACAGCGACCAGCTCGCGGGCGTCAAGCACTTCGGCGTCTGGCCGCTGCACCAGGCCGCGCAGGCGTGCTTCGGGACGCCGACCTGGCCCGCTGACCGGCCGGTGCCCCAGATCAGCCTGGAGTTCGACGTCGCCGACGCCGACGCGGTTCATGCGGCGGCCGACGAACTGGTCGCGGCCGGCTACGAGATCCTGCATCCCGTGCGTGAGGAGCCCTGGGGTCAGACCCTGGTCCGCCTGCAGTCGCTCGAGGGCTCGATCGTCGGGGTCAGCTACATCCCCTCGATGCATGACTGACGCGGGTGTGACGGCCCGCCGCCACGCCGCAGGTATCCGGTCACGAGCGGCGACCCGAGTCGTACCGTCGTCGGTCGCGCTTGGTCGGGCGTCTCCCGAGGTCGAGCGGGCCGGCGAGCCGGCGGACCTCTGACTGGCGCTCGCGCTCTGCGATGCTCTCCGCGGTCTCCTCGTAGAGCGCGGCCGCCTCGGCAGCCGACACGCGTCGCTCGGCGCCGCCGCGCACGATCACCGTCCGGCGCAGGGAGCCGATGGTGACCTCGAGCCGGTCACCGGGCCCGATCTCGCGGCTGGGCTTGGCCGCCACCCCGTTGACGTGCACGCGTCCGCCCCTGACCGCCTCCGCCGCCAGCCCGCGCGTCTTGAACAGCCGCGCCGTCCAGAGCCACCTGTCGATGCGCATCAGCCGCCGGCGAGGACGGGCGAGTAGCCCTCAGCCTTCAGGAGCTCGACCACGGCGTCGCGGTGGTCACCCTGGATCTCGATCACGCCGTCCTTGACCGATCCGCCGACCCCACAGCGCTTCTTGAGCTTGCCCGCCAGCGCCTTGAGCCCCGAGTCGTCCACCGGCACCCCGGAGACCGTGGTCACGGCCTTGCCGCGCCGGCCGGCGACCTCGCGGCGCACCTTGACGCGGTTGCCGTCGGCACGGCGCTCCTTGAGGCCGGGATCACGGGGCCTGCGCAGGTCGCCGTCGGTGGTGGAGTAGACGATCCGGGGATCGCGCGGCATCGCTCTCACACTACCGGCGCAGCCGTCACGCGCGCCAATGCGACGTGGCGTTCGCGCACGCTCACCGACGGCGTCACCCAGTTCATCGACGCCAGCCGACGAAATGTGTTGTGGTTTTAGATCTGTATACGAAGGGGACGCTGTACACACATCTGCTATTGCGCCTGAGAGGAGCCGCGATGTCTGACTCAGCGATCGGCGCCGAGGGCGGCCCGCCCTCGCCGCTCAGCGACCCGGAAGACGACCGTGCCCGGCACCGCGTCCATGTCGTGCTCACCGCCGGCGGCGCCCTGGTCATCGCCGTCATGGCGCTGCCCGTGCTGGCCTCGTTCACCAGTGCCCTGGACGGCGTGGTCGCCGGCGTCGGTGTCGCCTACATCGTCGGCTTCGCGGAGTTCGTGCTCGCGCTCGTCGGAGCCGTCGCATACTGCCGCTGGATCGATCGCTTCGAGTCAGCGGAGGCTCGACGAGGCCGGGAGCCGGCGGCATGAGCGGCCGCGCCCTCGCCATCACGGTGGCCACCGTACTCGTGGCCATCACCATCATCATCGCGGTCTACGCGGCACGTCAGCTGGGCTCGACGTCGGATCACTACGTCGCCGGTGGCCGCCTCAAGGCGTGGCAGAACGCGCTTGCCCTGGCCGGTGACCAGATCTCGGCCGGCTCGTTCCTCGGGATCACCGGCGCGGTGGCCCTGACCGGCTTCACCGGCTTCTACCTCGCCGCGGGCCTCCCCGCCGCCTACCTGCTCATCCTGCTCCTCGTCGCCGAGCCGCTGCGCAATCTGGGCCGCTTCACGCTCGCCGACGCGATCGCCACCCGCTTCGAGGGCCGCCTCCTGCGCGGATCGGTGGCCGTGGCGACGCTCATCATCAGCATCGTCTACATGGTCATCCAGTTCGTCGGCGCCGGACTCGTGGCCCAGCTGCTGTTCGGCATCGACTACTGGATCGTCGTCGTCTTCCTCGGGCTGATCACCACGCTCTACACCGTGCTGGGCGGGATGATCGCCACCACCTACATCCAGATGTTCAAGGCCGGACTCCTCCTCGTCGTCGTCGCGGCGCTCGTGCTCGTCTCGATCTCCCGCACCGGCTGGGACCCGATCGGCCCGCTGCTTCACGCGCGCGACCACTTCGGCGACAAGGTCATCATCCCTCAGCGCAAGGGCGGGACCACCGCGGCGCTGGAGAACGTCTCGCTCAGCCTCGGGCTCGTGCTGGGCTTCATGGGCCTCCCCCACGTCATCCTGCGCTTCAAGACCGTGCGTGACGGCCGCGCCGCCCGCGACTCCACCCGGATGGCCATGTGGATCTTCGCCGTGTTCTTCCTGGTCCTGGTGATCCTCGGCTACGCCGCGCTCAACGAGGTCGGCCACGCGGCGATCCTTCACGCCAACAAGGCCGGCAACCTGGCGGCGCCCCAACTCGCGCGCACCGTCGGCGGCGAGCTGTTGTTCGCCCTCGTCGCCGGACTGGTCATCGCCACCGTCCTCGCGGTTCTGGCCAGCCTGGCGATCGCCAGCTCAGGCGCGGTCGCGCACGACCTCTATACGCAGGTCCTGCGCCGCGGCGAGGTGACACCCCGAGCCCAGCTCTACATCAGCCGAGTCGCCGGGGCCATCGTCGCCGGGATCGCCGTCGTCATCGCCCTGGGTGCCAAGGACAAGAACGTCGCCTTCCTCAGCAATGTCGCGTTCGCCATCGCGGCCAGCTCGACCACCCCGGCGCTGTTGATGACCCTGTACTGGCCCGCCTTCAACCGCGTCGGCGCCAGCGCGACCATGATCGGCGGCCTCATCGTCAGTTGCGGCCTGGTCATCGTCGGACCCAACGTCCTGGGCGACTCCCACCTGTTCGGGCTGTCGATCCCGGCGCTGGTCTCGGTTCCGGCCGCCGTGCTCTGCGGCGTGATCGGCACTCGCCTGGGCCGTGGCAACGCCGCGGCGCGGGGCACGCCCTACCGCGACGTTCGCCGGGCGGCCTTCGGTCGTGCCCACACCGCGGCGGCGGCTCAGGCGCCGCGGCCCGTGCCCGTCGGTGGCTCGGTGCCCGTCGGTGGCTCGGGGGCGGCGAGATGATCGGCACGCCGCGGCATCCCGCCTCGTCTCTCCATGTCTTCACAGGGTGCTGACAGAGAGCCGGCGCGGAGGTCGGGTCGCCGGTACGTTTCGCCTTGGTCCCTCTGGTAAGGTGCGCGTTTCTGTAGACGTTTTTATGAACTGTATGCATTAGTGTCCGCCTCAGATACCCCACAGACGATCGACTGGAGCGCCCAGGAGTTCACCGAGGCGCGCCCCGGGATCTTCGGCGCGACCGTCCACACGCCGCAGCTGACCGCGATTCTCTACCGGTACGCGCCGGGCTCGAGCTGGGAGGAGCACGAGCATCCACAGGACCAGATCACGACGGTCCTGGAGGGAGGCATCGATTTCATGGTCGATGGCCGGTCCGTGCATCTCACCGAGGGGCAGACCGCGACGCTGCCCGGCGGCACGCGGCACTCCGCCGCCGTGGAGGTGGCCACCGTGACCATCAACATCCTCACGCGCCGCGACGCGCCTCCTCGTGCCTGACTGGCTGGGGCTCGGTGGCCGGCGCGTCCTCATCGCCGGCGGCGCCGGCACGATCGGCCGAGCTCTGGTCCATGGGTTCCTCGTCGCCGGTGCCCGAGTCGCGGTCACCGACCGCGATGAGGCGGTGCTCGACTCGCTGCCGGCCGAGGTGACCAGGCGCTATCCGGCCGACCTGACCGATCCCGCCGCGGCACGCGGCGCGGTGGAGAGCGCCCGCGCGGAGCTCGGCGGCCTCGACGTGTTCGTTCACTGCGTGGGCATCAACGACCGGCGCCCCATCGAGGATTACGACGCCACGGACTGGGACCGGATCATCGCGGTCAACCTGACCAGCGCCTTCCACACCGCGAGCGAGGCCGCCGTGGAGATGAAGCGGGCCGGGTTCGGCCGGCTCATCTTCTTCTCATCGGTGGCCGGGCGCAGCGGCCACAAGCTGCACGGTCCCTACGCGGCCAGCAAGGGTGGCCTCGATCAGCTGATGCGGGTCATGGCTCACGAGTACGCGGCGCACGGGGTCACCTCGAATGCGGTGGCCCCCGGCTACATGGACACCGCGCTGACCGCGGACTACCTGGCCGCCAACCCCGACAGGCGCAACGCCCTCATGGCGTTGATCCCGGCCGGTCGGTTCGGGCGCCTGGAGGAGGTGGTGGGTCCCGTCCTGTTCCTCGCGTCCCGTCACGCCGGATTCATCACGGGGCAGGTTGTGTACATCGACGGCGGTCGAACGATCGTGTGAGGTACATGGTCCACGAATTCGGCCAGCGGACGGGCCCATACATGATCGCCGACGGCGGTTACAGCATGCCGGGGGCCTAGCCGGTCGATGGGCGCCAGCGGCCAGAACACCGAGGACATCTACGAACGCATCCGCGGCGCGATCCTCGACGGGGAGCTTGCGGCGGGCGCGGTGATGTCGCAGGTGGCGTTGGCGGAGGAGCTGGGGATCAGCCGGACCCCGCTGCGTGAGGCGCTGCGCATGCTCCAGGCCGAGCGGCTGATCGACGCCGAGCCCAATCGCCGGGTGCGTGTCGCGCCGATGACCGCGTCGGATCTCGAGCAGCTCTGCGTGCTGCGGGTCACGCTCGAGGCTGAGGCGATGCGGCTCGCGGTGGCGCGATTGACACCGGAGGACCTCGCCGGCCTCGAGGGGCAGATGGCGGCCATGGCCCACTTCGCCCAAGCCAGGGACTACCGTCGCTGGGTCGTCCCTCACCGGGCCTTCCACCGCGCCCTGACGGCGCCCGCGGGAGCCCGGGTCAACGATCTCCTCGGACAGCTCTTCGATCACGCCGAGCGCTACCGGCGACTGCACATCGGCTATGGCCCCACCGCGTGGGCGACCGCCGGACACCGCGAGATCCTCGACGCCTGCAAGTCCGGGGACCGAGAGCGCAGCGCCGGCCTGCTGGCCGGCCACTTCGCCCGCACCGGGTTCGAGGTCATCGAGATCCTCGAGCCCGGCTACGTCCCCTCCGACCTCCGAGACGCGATGCGCGATGTCGGCGGTGAGGTCCCCACCAAGCGCCGGCGCACATCCACAAAGGAGCCCTGATGAAACTGGCCCATGCCGACAAGCTGGGATCGAAGGAGGTGCGTCACGGCGTGAGCCGCCGCGTCTTCACCGGAGACGGCGCGACCCTCGCCTGGACCACCCTCGAGCCCGGCCACACCCCCCGCCCGCACTCACACGACTACGAGCAGATCGTCTACATCGTCTCCGGCCGGGTGCGCTTCACCGTTGGCGACGAGTCGGCCGAGATGGGACCCGGCGACGTTCTCCTGGTCCCGCCGAACATCGAGCACTTCGCCGAGACCCTCGGCGACGAGCCCGCCGTGGACCTCAGCATCTTCACCCCGCGCCGCGACGAGTACGCGGCCGAGGAATCCCTCCCCTGAGGCGCCGGCCTATGCCGGGAGTCCGGTGGCGCCCAGCATCGGCGCCGCCTCGGGCGCCGGCTGGTTTTCGCCCGACCACTCGACGCTGTCACGGCCGGCGCTGCTGTCTTGTCTTAAGAGGCGGAGACCTCAACCCGAAAGGAAGGCCATCGATGACAGTGCTGATGGCGCAGGCCAAGCTCAAGACAGACAGCATCGCGGAGGTTCGGACGGCGGCGCAGACGCTGTTCGCGGCGATCGAGACCGCGCAGCCCGAAGGGGTCCGCTACGCGTGGATCCTGTATCCGGACCGTGAGACGTTCGCCGCCCTCGTCCAGGTCGACGATGGCGTGGAGAACCCCATCCCCGCTCTCCCCGAGTTCAAGGAGCTCCAGGAGCAGATCGCGGGCTCGATCGTCGAGGCGGCCCAGGTGCAACCGTTGACCGTGATCGGTTCCTATCGCCTGTTCTGAGCGCAATGACCGGTCGCGAGCAACTCCTCGATGAACTCGGGCCGGTCGCCTTCGCGATCGCCTACCGGATGCTCGGGAGCGTGTCCGAGGCCGAGGACGTGGTGCAGGAGGCGCTGCTGCGGGTGCACCAGGCGCTCGATGCCGGCGAACGGCTGGCATCGCCGCATGCGTTCGTGGCGACCGTGACCACTCGCCTGGCGATCAACGAGCTGCGCTCCGCTCGCGCCCGTCGCGAGCGCTACGTCGGGGAGTGGCTGCCGGAGCCGATCCTCACCGACGGTCACGACGACCCCGCACAGCAGGCGGAGATGGCCGACTCGCTGTCGCTGGCGATGCTCATGCTCCTCGAGAGCCTCTCACCCGAGCAGCGCGCCGTGCTGCTGCTCCACGACGTCTTCGACTACGGCTATCCGGAGATCGCGACGATCCTCGGCAAGAGCCAGGACAACGTGCGCCAGCTCGCGACCCGGGCCAGACGTCATGTCGAGGAGCGCCGGCGCGGCCGGGTCCGCTTCCAGACCACGCGGGCGCAGCGCGACGAGCTGGCAGGGCGGTTCTTTCAGGCCGCCCGGCGCGGCGACCTGGCCGGGCTCGAGGCGCTGCTGGCCCACGACGTGGTGCTCACCGGCGACGGCGGCGGCAAGGTCCCGGCCGCCGCGCAGCCGGTGCGCGGGCGCAGCCGCGTCGCGCACGCCCTGCTCAACTCCCGCTTCCGCGGCCTCGTCCCCGGCATGTCGGTACGCCCCGCCGAGGTCAACGGCGGACCGGGTGCGCTCTACCTCGATGCGCAGGGGCATCTGGTCGCCGTCGTGGGGCTCGACATCGTCGACGGTCAGATCAAGAGCATCAACTCGATCGCCAACCCCGACAAGCTGGCGCACCTCGAGCCGGTCACCGGCGGCGGTGCATCGTGATCCGCGAGACTGTTCGCATGCGACCCAATCCAATCCATGCCAGCGACGACCCCGAGGTGGTGCGGCAACTGCTCCGGGAGAACCCGTGGTGCACGCTCGTGAGCAGCAACGACGGCGCCCTCGTCGCCTCGCACTATCCGGTGCTCCTGGATGAGGAATCGCCCGACCTGACGATGCTGACCCATGTCGGGCGTCCTGATGAGAAGGTCCATGGGCTCGGCCGGCAGGAGATCCTGGTCATCGTCCAGGGACGCCATGGCTACATCAGCCCGAGCTGGTACACCCCCGGGACAACGCCCGCGCCGACGTGGAACTTCAGCACGGCGCACTGCTACGGGGTCCCGGAGATCCTCGATGCCGAGGAGAACATGCGTGTGCTCACGCGGCTCGTGGAGCATTTCGAGCGCCACGTCGAACAGCCGCTGTACCTGGACCCCGAGCGGGGAGCGCAGCTCGCCAAGGGGACGGTCGGGCTGCGCATCCCCATCACGCGCTTCGTGTGCAAGATCAAGCTCAGCCACGACAAGAGCCTGGAGAACCAGCACCGCGTGATCGCCAAGCTACGCGAGCCCGGTCCCTACCACCATCCGGATCTGGCCGAGGACATGGAGCGCTCGCTCGCCGAGTGACCGGCCCGGTGGGGCCGGCCGCCGGGGTACGACCGGGCGGCCGGGCGACCGGGCGACCGGGCGGCCGGGCGACCGGGCGGCCGGGCGACCGGGCGGCCGGGGCGGGGCCGGCTGCCGGGTTCAGCCCGGCAGCCGGCGACCTCACCGCGTCAGCGCGACAGCACGGCGGCCAAACCGAGCCGGCCGTTGACCGCGCTGGAGAACTGCAGCGCCTGGGAGGACCCGGGCGTGATCGCCGCCTTCGCCTCGGGCGCGGGCGCCGTCGGGTCGGGCTTGGGCAACGGAGCGCATGTCTTGTCCCACGGCGCGAACGGCCGCCGCGGGGGCAACGCCCCGGTGGTCAGATAGTCGGCGATCGAGCCGTCGACGCACGTGTCTCCGAACAGCGAGTCGGCGTGGCTGGTGCCACCCGGCTCGGCGATGAGAGACGCGTGCGGGAACAGCCGGCGGACCTCGAGGCTGCCGGGGAACGGCGTCGCCGCATCGAGGGTCTCGTCGATGAGCAGGGCGCTGCTGACGCCGCGGCCATCGATCTGCACCGGCCTCGACGCGTGTCCCGGCCACCTCGTGCACGGCCCGTTGAACCACGCGTTGCCCCAGGTCTCAAACGGCGCCCGGAAGTACACCGCCCAGTTGTCGGCGATGATCCTCGGCCACGAGCTCGGCCACTGGGTATCGGTGCACTGCACCGCCAGGTACCCGGCGAACGAGTTGTCGTCGCCCACTCCGTCGGTCGACTCGAACGCGTTGACGAGGTCAGAGGCCGCGTTGGCGTCGTGGTTGTTGACCCACTCCGAGAACAGGCTGCCCAGGTCCAGCCAGGTCTGCTCGTAGTAGCCGGCCTCCAGGAAGATGTCGGTCCACTCGTCGGGGCCGACCACTCCTCCCGCCGGCGCCGATGCCAGCTGACGCTCGGCGGTGTTGAACGTGTTGGCCACGCGCGCCTCGGTGGATCCGAGGTGATACACGCTGTTGTACTTCGCCAGCCACGCGAACCAGATCTCGATGTTGCGCTGGAAGGCGACGTCCTGGTCGAAGTTGTCCTGGTACCAGACACCTCGCGGATCGACGTTCGAGTCCAGGATCTCCCGGCGCACGTGCGACGGGAACAGGGTCGAGTACACCTGACCCAGGTAGGTCCCGTAGGAGAAGCCGTAGTAGGTGATCTGCGACTGTCCCAGCGCCCGGCGAATGCTGTCCATGTCCTTCGCCGTGTCGATCGTCGTGTCGTTCTGCAGCAGGGCGTCCTGGGCGGGACCGGCCGCGGCGCAGTCGTGCGCGTAGCCGTCCGATGCGGACTCCCAGTAGTTCAGCAGCGACCGGGTGATGGGGATGTAGTTGGGACGAGGCCCTGCGAAGTAGTTCGGATTGCAGCTCAGCGATGGTTGGCTCGCGCCCACGCCGCGTGGGTCAAAGCCGATCCAGTCATAGTCCGCCGCGGCGGCGGTGTACCCCTCCTCGCCGAGCACCTCGGCCAGGATCGCGCTCAGGTCAAGGCCCGAACCGCCCGGACCGCCCGGATTGGTGAGGATCGCTCCCTGATAGTCGGCCGCCGAGGATGTGTGCTCCAGCTTGGAGACCGCGATCTGGATCTGCGCACCGCTCGGATGGTTGTAATCCAGCGGCACCGACAGCATGCCGCACTGCGCGCCGGCCGCGATCAGGTCCGACTCGGTGCACGGCCCCCAATTGATGCTGGACACCGCAGCCGGGCTCAGCACTGCGGCGCGCATCTTGGCGCCGGCCCCCGGCACCACCGTCAAGCACGCCGCGGCCACGATCACGGCCACCGCGCTGCTCATGGAAACGAGACGCCTCACCCGTCCACCTCCGTCTGTCGTTGGCGCAGGCCGCCCGCCCGCTCGGCGGGCAACCTAACAAACGCGGGACACCGGTGCGCCTTTAGAGCTCAGCCTCGCGCCAGAACCGGCGCGTTGACGGCCGGAAGCACCCGTTCGCCGTAGGCTGCCAAGGTCGCGTCCTGCGCGTCGTGCTGGAGGTAGAGGCCGAAGTGGCCCGTCCCGACGCTCTCGAGCTTCTTGAGCTTGTCGATGTGGTCCTGCGGCGGGCCGATGAGGCAGAACCGCTCGACGATCTCGTCGGAGATGAACTCGGTGTGCTCGTTCCCGGCGCGTCCGTGCGTGTTGTAGTCATAGCCGCGCCAGTCCTTGATGTAGTCGCTGAGGCTCTCCGGGATCGCCCCACCGTCGGCGCCGTACCGGTTGACGATGTCCACGACGTGGTTGCCGACCATGCCGCCGAACCAGCGGCATTGGTCCAGTGCGTGACGGCGCTGCTCGTCGGAACCGTCGGTGACGTACGCGGGGCCGGCGACGCACATCGTGAGCGCATCCGGATCCCGGCCGGCGTCGGCGGCGGCCCGGCGCACCGCCGCGATGCACCACTCGGCGATGTCGACGTCGGCGCACTGCAGGATGTAGCCGTCCCCCACCTCGCCGGCAAGCTTGAGCGCGTTGGGCCCGTAGCCGGCGACCCAGATCGGCAGGCGGCTGTCGGGATTCCACGGAAACCGCATCGGCGTGCCCTTGTACTCGATGCTCTCGCCGTTGGCGAGCGCACGGACGACCTCGATGCAGGCGCGGAGGTCGGCCAGCTTGACGGGCTTGCCGTTGATCGTCCGCACCGCGGAGTCGCCGCGTCCGATGCCACACACCGTGCGGTTGCCGTACATCTCGTTGAGCGTCGCGAACGTCGACGCGGTCACCGTCCAGTCGCGCGTTGCCGGGTTGGTGACCATCGTCCCCACGTTGAGCCGGTGCGTCGAGTCGAGGATCCGGCTCAGCACGACGTAGGGCTCCTCCCACAGCAGATGCGAGTCGAACGTCCAGGCGGTGGTGAAGCCGTAGGCCTCAGCGCGGCGGGCGAGCTCGATCACGCGAGATGCCGGGGGGTTGGTCTGCAGCACGACACCGAACTTCATGGCTGGCTCCTTGTCAGAGTGAGGTCGACGACGGCCGCGAGCGCCCGCTCGACGGTGCGCCCGTACGCCACTATCGCCACATCGAGCGCCGCTTGGGTTGAGTTCTCGATCGAGGCGTGGGAGATCGGCGGGTCCGATTGGGCGAAGATCATGGCCGTGGGGATGATGCGGCCGATCTCCGTCGCGTCGTGCAATGGCCCGCTGGGGATCGGCTCGCCGTCACCGCCTCCGGCCTCCTGGACCGCCGCGTGGGCGATCTCGACCAGCGCGGGATGAAACACGGTGGGCGCGGCGCCGAAGACCTTGCGCACCTCCATCGTGCAGCCGAACTCATCGGCTGCGGCCCGGCATATCCCGACCGCGTCCTCGAGCATCGCGGCCAGCGCACGGGCATCCAGGTGACGCTGGTCGAGCTGCATCTCGGTGCGCCCCGCGACGGCGGTGATCACACCGGGGACCGCATCCATCCGGCCCACCGTCGCGACGCCGCCGTGCGTGATCGCAGACTCGCGGATCGCCAGCGCCGACCGCGCCGCCGCGGCCAGCGAGTCCTGTCGCATCGCCATCGGGGTCGATCCCGCGTGGGCGGCCTGTCCGGTGAACGTCACCAGATGGCGCTCGACGCCGAAGGTGCCCGACACCGCCGACGCCAGGCTGCCTCGCTCGAGCAGGACGGGTCCCTGCTCGATGTGCAGCTCGAGGTAGCCGAGCGCCCCGGTCAACGAGGCGCCTGCGTCGGTGGCCGCGTCGACGTCGACCTCGCACGAGGCCAGCGCGTCGGCCAGCGTGATCCCGTCGGCGTCGGTCAGCGTGCGGACGTCGGCGGCGACCAGGGTTCCGGCGGCCGCCGAGGATCCCATCAGGCTGCGGCTGAATCTGGCCCCCTCCTCGTCGGCCCAATCGACGAAGCGCACGCCGATGGGCAGCGCTCCGCCGCGACGCCGCAACTGCCGCATGACCTCGACTGCGGTGAGCACGCCGAGGGCGCCATCCAGCCAGCCGCCGTCAGGGACGGCATCGATGTGCGAGCCGACGATCAGGAACTGGTCGGACTCGCCGGCGATCTCGGCCCACAGGTTGCCCGCCGCGTCCGTGTGGGGCTCGAGGTCGATCGCTTCGAGCTTGGAACGCAGCCACTGGCGGGCCCCGAGCCACGCCGGAGTCCAAGCGAGCCGATCCGCCCCGGCGAACCGGCCTCCACTCTGCTCGGCGAGCTCGTCGAGATCGGCGATGACCGCAGCCGGGTCCAGTTCCAGCGCGCTCATCGAATGGCCGCCGCGGCCGGTGACAGCGAGCGGCGGACGAACCGGCCGTGCCCGGGCTGGGTCAGGATCTCGCCTCGGTCATAGACGAGCGTTCCGCGGCAGAACGTGTGGCGCACGCTGGCGGTCGCGGTCTCACCCTCGTAGAGGTCGTAGTCGACGTTCATGAACGAGTTGGCCACGCCGTAGTCACGCGGCGCGCTGGGGTCGAAGACGACGACGTCGGCGTCCTTGCCGGGCAGCAGCGCGCCCTTGCGCGACAGCCCGAATCGCTCCGCGATCGTGGTCGACGTGCGGGCGACGAGCTCCGAACGGGAGATCCGCCCGGCGTTGACGCCCGCGTCCCACAGCTTGGCCAGCCGGTGCTGGATCAGCGCCAGGCCGTTGGGGACCAGGCTGAAGTTGTCCAGGCCGCGGGCCTTCTGCTCGTCGGTGAACGGGCAGTGGTCGGTGGAGACGCTCTCGAGGACCCCGCGTTTGACGAACGCCCACAACGGCGCGTGGTTGGCGGAGTCGCGCAGGGGCGGCGAGCAGATGTAGCGGCAGCCCTCAACCCCCGGCCGGCGCAGGTCCTCGATGTTGTTGATGAGGTACTGGAAGCAGGTCTCGCCGGTGACGTCGGCGCCGCGCTGCTGGGCGGCCTCGATCTCCTCCGCGGCCGCAGCGCAGGTGACGTGCACCACGAACAGCGGTGCGCCGACGCGCTCGGCGATCCGCGCCGCCCGGCCGGTGGCCTCCGCCTCGACCCACTCGGGGCGCGTGAGGGCATGGTTGATCGCCGAGGTGTCGCCCCGGCCCAGCGCGCGGGTCACCAGGAGGTCGACGACGTCCCCGTTCTCGGCGTGCACCATCGTGAGCGCCTTGAGGTCGCGGGCCCGCTCCATGCACGCCATGAGTGCGTCGTCGCGGGCCATCAGCTCGCCCTTGTAGGCCATGAACAGCTTGAACGAGCAGAGTCCGGCCTCGACCATCGCGGTCATGTCGTCGAGCACCGGGTCGCTGGCGTTGGTGATCGCCATGTGGAACCCGTAGTCGACGTGCGCAGCGCCGTCGGCGCGGCCCGACCACTCCTCGAGCGCCGACTGCAGCGTGTCGGGCTCGCGCTGGATGGCGAAGTCGACCAGACAGGTGACCCCGCCGGCCGCCGCGGCCTGCGTGCCGGTGTTGTAGTCGTCCGACGACCTCATCCCCATGAACGGCATCGACAGATGCGTGTGGTTGTCGATCAACCCCGGTAGGACGAAGCAGTCCGTGGCATCGACCACCGTCGCCCCGGCCGGCGCGTCGACTCTGCCGACGGCCGCGATCGTCTCGCCCTCGATCAGCACGTCTCCGGCGAACTCGCCCTCGGCGGTCACGATCGTCCCGTTCGCGATCAGGGTGGTCTCACTCACCGCTTCCTCCTCGATGTTGGGGGCACCATTCTCCCTCTCGCCGACCCGCGTGTCATCAGCGCGGCCACCGGAGCCGCCGACCAGGCGTTAGGGTGCCCTAACATCCTTGCGGACATCCCACCGAGTGCCCGCCGAGGAGTTGCATGGCAGAACGCCGCATCCTGACCACCACCGTTGCCGAAGCCGCCTGGCTGACCCCGAGCATGGTCCGCATCGTCGTGACCGGCTCCGATCTCGGCGGCTTTCCCGCCGGGGCGTTCACCGACCACTACGTCAAATGCCGGTTTGGGGACAAGACCCGTTCCTACACGGTGCGCGCGTGGGATCCGGACCGCCGCCTGCTCACTCTGGACTTCGTGGTCCACGGCGACCACGGCATCGCCGGGCCGTGGGCGGCTCAGGCCAAGCCCGGCGACACCCTCCAGCTGGCCGGACCCGGTGGCGCCTACGCGCCCTCCCCCGACGCCGACTGGCACCTGCTGGCCGGAGACGATGCCGTCCTGCCGGCGATCGCGGTCTCGCTGGCCAGGATCCCCCCCGGTGTGCCCGTGTTCGCCGTCATCGAGGTCGCAGGGCCAGACCACCGCCAGCCGCTCGAGTCGCCCGGCGAGCTGACCGTCGTCTGGCTCGATCGTTCGGGCGGTCCGGGCGACGACCCAACCCTCCAGCTCGACGCGGTCAAGGCGCTGGAGTTGCCGGCCGGCCGTGGCCACGCCTTCGTGCACGGGGAGGCCACCGCGGTCCGCCTCCTGCGTCGCCATCTGCTCGTCGAGCGCGGCCTCCCCGCCGACCATCTCTCGGCCAGCGGCTACTGGAAGCTGCGCCGTACCGACGAGGAGTGGCGGGCCGAGAAGCGCGAATGGCTCGCGCTTGCCGAAGCCGACGCGACCGCGGCCTCATGAGCCCACGGCGAGCGCCTCGCGGACACGCTTGACCGTCGCGCCCGGCCGGACGTGCGTGCCGGGGGCGAGCTGGGCGACGCGCAGCTCCTCGAGGAGCCACTTCGCGTCACTGCGTCCGGCGGCCTCAGCCTCGAGCGCATGGATGGTGGCCATCCGCTCCCGGTCGGCGGCGACGCGAGTGGGCAGTCGCTCCAGGCGCAGCGCGGCCGCGCGCAGGTAGCGCTCGACGTCGCCCAGGCGCGCGAGCCCCGTCGCCGTGAGCATCCCGGGGTAGACGAGCCGGCCGAGCTGGCGCGCGACGTCCTCCCGCGCAGGGCCCAGGACGGCGGTCGCCGGAAGGGCGTCGAGGCGCTCGCGCACGGCCGCTGCCGCCTCGAGGATCGCCCCAAGGGCGACGAGCGCCTCGAGCGTGCTCGGCCGGACATTCCCGCGGACGTGCTCGCGAAGGGCCGCAAAGGCGTCGGCGTCCCACGCCGGTCCACCACCACTGGCGATGAGCGCGTTGAGCGCCGCGTCGGTCGCGTCCTCGATCACCGCATCCAACCCGCCGTGGGGCGCGCCCGCGAGCGTGAGGGTGAGCTGGGTTCCAAGCTGGGCGATGACCCATTGACGCGGGGAGGCCACCGCGAGCCGCAACAGCCGCCGGGTCCCGCGCGCCATCGTCAGCTCCTGCTCGCCGGCGGACGTACAGACGCGCACCCCGACCGCGCTGCCCTCGTCGACCAGCGCCGGGAAGCCGCGCAGGCCGCCGGGGAGAGTGACCGTCCGCGGCAGGGACGGGATGTCGAAGCCGTGCATGCCATGGCGCGCAAGGGCCGGGGCAGCACGCTCCAGGCGCGCCGCCAGGCGGGGCCGCAGCTCCTCGCGCAGCGCCTCGAGAGACTGGCCCGACGCGAGCACCGTCCCGTCCTCGTCCTCGACGCTGAAGGTCATTCGCAGGTGCGCGGGCAGCTCGTCGAGGGTCCAGTCCTCGGGGCCGATGCGCACGCCGCGCGTCCGCTCGATGGCGTCGGCGAGCACCTCGAGCAGGGGCCCGGAGCGCGGTGTGATGTTGGCGAGCAGCGCGGTCGCGGTGTCGGGGATCGGGACCAGCGGCGTGCGCAGCCGCTTCGGCAACATGCGCAACAGCGCGACGACGAGCTCTGAGCGAAAGGCGGGCACGAGCCACTCGAAGTTCGTGTCCCGGACCGCCCCCAGCGACGCGAGCGGGATGTGGACCGTGACGCCGTCGGCCGCCGAGCCGGGGTCGAAGCGGTAGGAGAGCGCGAGGTCCAGCGAATCCTGCCTCCAGCTCGCCGGCCGGTCACGGTCGTTGGGCGCCACCTCGCCCTCGATCAACAGGTCCATCGGGTACTCGAGCAGCGTCGGCTGGGTCTGGCGCGCCTGCTTGAACCATCGGTCGAAGTGGCGACCGCTCACGACGTCCTGCGGGACACGCTCCTCGAAGAACACCGCCCGTCTGGCCTCGCTGGCGAGCAGGTCACGCCGTCGCGCTCGCGCCTCCAGGGCCTCGACCTCCTCCACCCGGCGTTCGTTCTCGCTCATGAACGCGTACCGCTGATCCCAGTCGCCCTCGACGAGCGCGCGGCGGATGAACAGCTCGCGCGCGGTCGCCGGGTCGATCCGCCCGTACTGGACCGTCCTCGATGCGACGATCGGCAGGCCGTACAACGTCACCTGCTCGGGCGCGACGACGGCGGCGCGTCGGCGATCCCACCGCGGCTCGCCGTAGGAGCGCTTCACCAGGTGCTCGGCGAGGGACTCGACCTGCCTGACGTCGACCGTGGCCGCCGTCCGGCCCCACAGCCGCGTGGTCTCGACCAGCTCGGCGACCATCACCCACGACGGCCCGCGTCGCGCCAGCGCGGAACCCGGGAAGATCGCGAACCTCGCCCCGCGCGCGCCGGTGTACTCGCGCGTCCGGGCGTCCTTGACGCCGAGGTGCGAGAGCAGCCCGGAGAGCAGCGCGGCGTGGATCTGGACCCCTTCGGCCGGCGCGTCGTTGAGCGTGAGCCCGACCTCGCGCGCCGCGTCCTCGAGTTGGGCGACGAGGTCCTGCCACTCGCGGATGCGGAGGTAGTGCAGGAACTCGGCCTTGCAGCGCCTGCGCAGCTGCGAGCGCGAGAGCTCCTCGCCCAGCGACCGCACGTAGCCCCAGAGGTTCACGTAGGTGAGGAAGTCCGACGCCCTGTCGGTGAAGCGGGCATGGAGCTGGTCGGCGTGAGCACGCTGCTCGGTGGGACGCTCGCGTGGATCCTGGATCGACAGCGCCGCGGCGATCACGATCACCTCCCGGACGCAGCCGAGCCTGTCGGCCTCCAGCACCATGCGACCGAATCGCGGGTCGATCGGGAGCCACGCGAGCTTGCGCCCGAGCGGCGTGAGCGGCTGTGCCGCCGACGGATCCAGGGCGCGCAGCTCGTGCAGCAGCGCGATGCCGTCGCGCACCTGGCGGCGGTCGGGCGGCTCGAGGAAGGGGAACGCCTCGATGTCCCCCAGCCCGAGCGAGGCCATCTGCAGGATCACGCTGGCGAGGTTGGTGCGCAGGACCTCGGGATCGGTGAACTCCGGCCGCGCGTCGAAGTCCTCCTCCGCATAGAGCCGCACGCAGATCCCGTCGGACACGCGGCCGCAGCGGCCCTTGCGCTGGTCAGCCGACGCGCGCGAGATCGGCTCGATCGGCAGCCGCTGCACCTTCAGCCGCGTGCTGTAGCGCGAGATCCGCGCCGAGGCCGGTGTCGACGACGAAGCGGATGCCGGGCACCGTCACCGACGTCTCGGCGACGTTGGTCGCGAGCACGACACGCCGAGAGTGGCGGCCCCTGCGGGAGCCGAAGACCTTCTGCTGTTCGGCCGCCGCAAGGCGCGAGTAGAGCGGCAACACCTCCACCCCGGGCCCCAGTCGCCCGGTCAGCAGCTCGGCCGCGTCGCGGATCTCCCGTTCCCCTGAGAAGAATGCGAGCACGTCGCCATCCCGCTCTGCCAGCAGCTCCTCGATGGTGTCCGCGAGGGTGTCGAGCACCTCCTCGTCCTCCCGCGGCGGCCGGTAGCGGACCTCGACCGGATACGTGCGGCCCGAGACCTCGACGATCGGCGCGCCGCCGAAGTGCGCGCTGAAGCGCTCGGGGTCGATGGTCGCGCTGGTGATGACCAGCTTGAGGTCGGGTCGCCGCGGCAGGATGCGGTGCAGGCAGCCGAGCAGGAAGTCGATGTTGAGCGAGCGTTCGTGCGCCTCGTCGACGATCACCGTGTCATAGCGGCGCAGCAGCGGGTCACGACGGATCTCGGCCAGCAGCAGGCCGTCGGTGACCAGACGGACCAGGGTGTCCTGCGAGCCGCGGTCGTCGAAGCGGACCGCGTACCCGACGGCGCCGCCCAGCGGAACATCGAGCTCATCCGCGATCCGCTGGGCCACGGTCCGCGCGGCGATCCGGCGCGGCTGGGTGTGAGCGATGGCCCCGCGCACGCCACGCCCGAGCTCGAGGCAGAGCTTGGGCAGCTGGGTGGTCTTGCCCGAGCCCGTCTCCCCGGCCACGACGACGACCTGGTGATCGCGGATCGCGGCGAGCAGATCGTCGCGCCGCGCGGAGACCGGCAGCTGCGGCGGGTAGGAGACCGCAGGGACCGACGCGCGCCGTCGCTGCACCCGCGCCTGCGCCTCGGCAAGCTGTCGCTCGAAGCGCGCCCGGTCCTCCCCGCTGCCCCGTCGCAGCCGCTGGCCCTGGCGCCGGAGACGATGCTCGTCGCGCAACGTCAACTCGCCTAGCGCCGTCTCGTCGGCCATCCCCATCGAGAATAGGCTGCGACGATTCGCCG
Organism: uncultured Actinomycetota bacterium; assembly: GCA_963771675.1. Classification (GTDB taxonomy): domain Bacteria; phylum Actinomycetota; class Thermoleophilia; order Solirubrobacterales; family Solirubrobacteraceae; genus Palsa-465. Next base: position 394,165 of record CAVYUJ010000001.1, read on the forward strand.
ATGCCGGCTCACTGGCTGAAGGCGGTTGGTCACGCGCGCGGCCCGCTTCCCGCGCGCTGGATCGAGGAGGGGCGCACGAGCGTCCTGCGCGAGGGTGGCTTTCCACGGCGCCCCCGGGTGGACGTCGATGACCGTCTGGTGCTCTACGCGAGCGTGTGGCGACGCGTGTTCGGCGTGGTGGTGGCCATCGGAGAGCCCTACCGCGTGGATCACCCCCGTTGGCCGTGGCGGATAGCCGTCGAGCCGCTGCTCGTCGTGCCGGATCTCGATCTCGCTCCTCCCGTCGAGGCGATCGGCGTGGCGGCGCGGTCGATGTCCCAGCAGTCCCACATCCGCCTCGAGCCGCTGCACTACGCGCGGGCCGTCGAGGCGCTGAGCTCGATCGCGTTATAGCGGTCGAGGCCTTCAGGGCGAGTACGGTGGAGTGATCGATGATCAACGACGCCAGCCGCGGCGGTCAGCGCGGCAGCTCGCCAATGCAGTGCAAGGCGGCCGAGACATCGGCGCCGCACTGAGGCACCTCGACGCTCATGGGTCTGAGCCTGAAGCTGTGGGGGTCGCGGACGCCCTGGCCCGGTTCCTCGTGGCGCGTTGCGATTCGCACCATGCCGGTTGGCGCGTGGTACGCCAGGTCGTCGTTGATTCGCCGGCCGACGCGCCGTGGGAGAAGTGCGCGCGACGCGCGGTACCGCTGGTGTCAGACGATCTCGTCCGGCTTGCCGCTGACCCAGGCCGCACGCCGTTGGCGCGCGCCCAACATATCGCCGCCCAGCGCCGTGCCGAGCAGATCGCCGTCCACGTCGATCAAGCCACCCTCTTGGCGGATCTGCGGCTGAAATGCTCCGCGGGGACCCCCGAACGCTGGCGCATCGCGCTGACATCGGCGGTCGGCGCCCGCTCACGTGAGCAGGTCGCTCGCGCGCTCGATCGCTCGCTCAGCGCGTAGCCGGCGGGGGCGTCCCTGACTCTCTCGAAAGTGCACACACGCCGCGGGCGGGCCGGGCGTGGGGCTTTGGCGCCAACATGGCGGGCACAGGTATGCGCACCACGCTCCCGGCGCCGCCGTGTGTTTCAGTTTCGCCAGTGGTTGAACCCTCAGGTCGCGCGGTGACCTCCGCGACCACCGCGCGATCCCAGCGTCCAGCGGGCTGAACCCGCAGATCGCGCATCGCCTCAAGCGGGCATGTGCGCTCTGAGCGTTCAAGCAACCCGGCCTCGCCGATCGCGGCGAGACGGACCACCACATACAAACGGCCGCCCCGAGTGACTGGGGCGGCCGCAAAACCGGTGCTCGCGCGAGATCTTTGGCGAGAAGCGCACGGGCACCGACCTCACGAGGGTAGCCGACCCACGGCCGCGACCCTCAGACACCTGGCTCGAAGCGCACGGCAGGACCTCGGCGAGGACACCGAGTTCACCCTCGACCTCGGCACGGCTTCTATGGGGATCGTGCCTGCTTCACCGAGATTTCCAGATTCTCGAGCCAACGGCGTCGATCGACTCCCCCGACGAAGGTCGAGGGGACCTCGATCCCGCGGCTGACGCGGTGGCAGGGCGCGACGATGGGAATGGGGTTGGCACCCATGATGCGCCCGAGATCGCGTGCCGAGGCACGGCTGGGAAGGCCGTGGTAGGACGCGTGACCTGCGTAGGGGATGAGCGCGGTCGAGCTCAGCGCCGCACCGCCGGCCCTCTCCAGGAAGGGCCAGTCCACAGCCCATTCCATGCGTTCGGGCTCGCCGCCGAGGTACCTCCGGAGCTTGTCCACGGCGTCGCTGAGGTGTGCCTTGGCCGCTCGGGGGCCGCGGCGGGAGACCGCGTGCGAGCGAAGCGCATCGAAATCTCCGTGGCCTTCGAAGGCGACCCGCGTCAGGCCCGAGGTGGTGGCCGCGAGCAGCATGGTCCCCAGCGGCCCGTCCAGGCTGGTCGCCGCCACGTCGGGCGCGGCGAGGGGATCGGTGGCGGGCCCGGACCTGGCGATGGCCCGTGCCCCCGACCGAAGACCCTCGTCGTAGGAGGTGCACTCGGCGCACACCCCCTCGGCTCGGGTGTCGACTCGCTCGACCTGGAAGCCGGGATCGGTGATCTCCGTCGGGTCCTGCAGCCCAGTGACGAGGTCGAACAGGCGCAGGCAGAGGCGGCAGCGGAAGTGCGAATGGTGCGAGGTGTTGGTCTCATAGCGCACCGGCTCCGGCGCGCCGAGGGCCGCCAGGAGCCCGAGCTCGCTGAACTCCGCCAAGGTGGCGTATACCGTGCCCCGGCTCAGTCCAGGGACCGACTCCGCCGCTCGGGCGTAGACCTCGTCGGCCGCGAGATGCTCGCTGGCATCGCCGCGGAAGGCGCCGAGGATGGCGCGCCGCTGGGGCGTGTTGCGCAGCCCCCGAGCCCGGAGGTGGTCACCGACGGGATCCATTGGCGAGCCCATCACTTCATTCTGACGCGCCACGCGATGTTTGCCGCCTCACAGCTCGGGCACCCAGATCAGACAGTGTCTTAACAAGCACTCATTCTGATTTCCCCGATTGAGGAGCGTGCCCATGATTTTGCGTATCGACGCGTTGCAGACCGAGCTTCCGCCTCCGTCTGATCCGGACCCCGTCGGCGCCTCTGCCGTGCAGGAGTTGCTGGGTGGCAAGTACGGCGAGATGTCAACGTTCATGAACTACACCTACCAGTCGTTCAATTTCCGCAATCGCCAGGGCGCTCGCCCGTTCTATGACCTGGTGGCCAGCATCGCCGCCGAGGAGTTCGGGCACATTGAGCTGGTGTCGGCGGCGATCAACACCATGCTGACCGGCTCCGCGGAAGGGGAGCCTGGCGAGTTGGGCGACCTCACCGGCGTCAAGGGCGTGCGTAACACGCAGCATTTCATCGCGGGCGGCGCCGGAGCCCTGGTCCAGGATTCCAATGCGAAGCCGTGGAACGGCGACTACGTGTTTGCGTCCGGAGACCTCGTCGAGGACCTCACCCACAACTTCTTCTTGGAGACGGGTGCGCGCAACAACAAGCTCAAGGTCTATGAGATGGTCGACCATCCGGCCGCTCGCGCGCTCACCGGGTATCTCCTGGTGCGCGGGGGCGTACACCAGGTCGCCTACGCGCGCGCCCTCGAGCGCCTCACCGGAGCCGACCTGATGAAGCTGTTCCCGTCCCCGCGGATCCCGACCGACCTGATCCCTGAGTGTCAGCCGCATATCAAGCGCGGCGAGCACCTCAAGCTCTACCGCTTCTCCCCCGAGGACTTTCAGGAGATCAAGGCGGTGTTCAACGGCCCCCATCCCGAGACCGGCGAGGATCTGGTGGTCGCCGAGGAAGCGTCGCCCGAGGGCGTCCCCGCATTTGATCTGCCGCCCCAGGAGGCGGTGTTCGCCCCGGGCCCGGACCCCGAGATGCTGGCTGAGGTCTCGGCCAAGCTGCGCCAGGCGGCGGGTCTGCCCGCCAAGCCGACCGGGGTGGTCGCCAATGACGGCAGCGGCAACGGGGTCGTCGACAAGGTCAAGGACGCGGTCAGCTGAGCGAAATCCGCCGGTGGTGGCGCTGCTGTCGCGGGCGCCACCACCGCCCACTCGAAGGTCTAGTCACAACCGGAAGGAAGAGGCATGGCAGAGCTCACCACTCTTGACGAGAAGCTGGCTGAGGTCCTGGGCCTGGCGCAGGCCGCTCAGCTCGCCACCAAGAAGGTCGCTACGCTCGCGCGCAGGGAGAACCAGTCCGAACTGGTGGAGCTGATGACCCGGATGGGCGATGAGGCAGCACAGCTGGAGCAGCGCTGTGACGTCGCTGCCGGCACCCGCGATGGCGTGAAGACCGCAATCGGCAAGAAGGCGCGGGAGACCAAGGCGGAGCTGACCGAGTTCATGAGGACCTATCTCGAGGACGCCGAAGCGCTCGACGGGCTGGAATTTCTCAGCATGGCCGAGGCCGGCGAGCTGGCTCACTGGGAGATCCTCGACACGCTCAACCAGACGGCGAACAACGCCGAGATCGGCAGGATCGTCAAGCTCGCCGTCCCCCTTCAGCACGGCCACGTCGATGCCGTGCGCGAGTACTCCCTGCGCCTCGCGGCGGCCGAAGATCCCTCGGAGCCGGCGTGAGCAACGTCACGCCGGACCGATCGATCGATGACCGGGCGCTGAACGTCTACCTCAACGACCACCTCGCCGGCGCGACCTTCGGCGCCGACTTGGCGCGCCAACTCGAAGGGCAGATGGAGGGGAGCGCGTTCCACGCGGAGATGAGTCGTCTGGCGACCGACATCGAGGCCGACCTCGACACGCTCAAAGACCTGATGCAGAGATTGGACGTGCCCCGCAACCCGGGCAAGCGGGCGGTGGCGTGGGTCGCCGAGAAGGCCAGTCGCGTCAAGCTCACCGGGCTGAGCGCCGGCCACGACCATGTCGGGACGTTTCTCAGCCTCGAGGCGCTCTCTCTGGGCGTTGAGGGCAAGGCTGCGCTCTGGACCGCGCTCCTCCACGTGCGTGACCAGCATCCAGAGCTGCAGTCGACCAACCTCGAACATTTGCTTCAGCGCGCCCGTCAACAGCGCGAGACGCTGGAGGCCGAGCGCAGCTCCGCCGCGAGACGCGCGCTATCGAGCGGCGGTCCTGCGGGAGCGTGAGCTCCCCGTCGCGGCCGAGCGCGAGCCGCTCGAGGACCCGCGCGACGATGCCGAGCGCGAGCTCGTGCGCCGGCGCGTCGCGGTGGCGGCCCGCTGATCTCGCGGAATCTCGGCTCTGACGACGTCCTTGACCAAGCGCGTCAGCTCGGCGCTGAGGAAGTTCGCCATCCGCTCCTCCTCGCGGCGGATGCGCCTGGCCAGCTGCGCGCTGTCGCGATCGCCGACCTGCTCGGCGAACGTCTCGATCCGGGAGTACAGCGCGATCTCGACGTGCTCCTCGCGCAGCTCCTCCTGGGCTTGGCGCAGATGTGTCTCCGCCTGTTCGGTGAGCAGCGCCCGGGCCGCGCCGATCTGACCCTTGACGGCGGCCACGGTCTTTCCCGTGGCCTCGCCCACGACGCCGGGCAGCGAGCTCGTCGACGGCTCCCCGCCGATCTGCTTGATCCGGCGAGCAACGGCGCGTTTGTGCTCCTTGGTCTGCTTGAGATGCTCCTGCAGTCGCTTCTTGTACGAGGCCTTCTGCGTGAGGCCGATGTGCGCGGTGAGGTCGGCCTCCAGCTCGGCCTCCTTGGCATGGGCCTCGTTGAGCCATTGGACCAGCTTGCCGGCGCTCTCGTTGAGTTCCTTGACCTTGGCCACGTGCATCACTCCCTGAATTCGTTCTCGTATGGGTGAGGGGCCCGGCGGCGGCAGCCGATGCGCCGCGCGCCCCCGGGTTGCTCTGCCCGCACACAGCGCCGGGAAACGCCACGTGGCAAGTCCCGAGGCTTGCCGCCCTTGCGGCCGTCCTGCCGCCGACCCGGTCACCACCGACCCGCATTTCGGAATTCGTTCGCGCGAACGCCGCGAAGCTTCGCCCGGCAAAAGGCCTGCAGCGGGGGGCGAAGGTCTGGGACCTTCGCACCCGCTGTGACCAGTGGAGACGGCGGGAATTGAACCCGCGTCCGCGGTCGCGTAAAAGGTGGCGTCTACGAGCGTAGCCGGCGCTCTGGATCTCGTCCCCCACTCGCCTCGCCGGCGGGGTTGTGGGGCACCAGCTTCATGAAAAGTCCCCGGTTTGGCTGAAGCGGACCTCCCCGGGCAAGCCTGCTAGTTGATCCCAGCCACCCCGCGGCAGGCTGGCGGGGGGCCGAGAGCTCACGGCTTAGTGCTAGTGACTAAGCGGCGAGCGCGTACTCGTGAGAGTCCGCACTTATTGTTTTCCCGGGTGTTTAACGAGGCCTCCCGGGACCTCGACTCGCAACCACCCCCACGAACCGACCACGTCGAAGCCTGTCGTCCCCGGGGGTTATGTCTTGACACCAGTATAGGACCGCGCCCGGGGGCCGAACGAGGCGTCCCGCGCCGCTGAAGACCTGCGTAAGAAGCCCGAAGGGCCTGCGAGAATGATCCATACACGAATGGTCTACGACGACTCCCCCACCCCGTACGGCAGCGCCGGCGCGCCGACGCCCACGCTCCCCGAGCCCCCGGGCTATCCGCCCACCGGGCTCGAAGCACCAGACCACGACCCCGGCGCCGCGCTCGGCCGGCCGCCGAGCCGCGAGTCCTTCTTCAAGCGCCGGATCGCCCCCATCGGCGTGGCGGTCGTTGCCTTGCTGGCCAAGATCAAGTCGATCTTCGTGCTCGGCAAGGTCCTCGTCACGGCGGGGTCGATGGCCGTCTCGATCGCGGCCTACACCACGATCTGGGGCTTCTGGTTCGCGATCGGCTTCGTCGTCCTGCTCCTGGTGCACGAGATGGGCCACGTCATCCAGCTGCGGCGCGAGGGCATCCCGGCGTCGGCTCCCATGTTCATCCCCTTCCTGGGCGCGGTCGTCGCCTCGAAATCACTCGGCGACAATGCGCTGGCCGAGGCGCGCGTGGGCCTCGCCGGCCCGGTCCTGGGCACCATCGGCTCCGCCGCCTGCCTCGTCATCTGGCAGGTCACCGGCCACGACTACTGGCGGGCCCTCGGCTACACCGGCTTCTTCATCAACCTGTTCAACCTGCTCCCGGTGGTGCCGCTGGACGGCGGGCGCGCGATGGCCGCGATGTCCCCGTGGCTGTGGTTCCTGGGGTTCTTCGGCATCGTCGTCCTGGCCTTCGTGTTCCCCAACCCGATCATCATCCTGATCGCGCTGTTCGCGGCCTATGAGACGTATCGGCGCTGGGAGCACCGGCGCAAGGGCGGCCCGGAGGCCGAGGCGTTCTACCGCGTCAGCCCGCGCAACCGGCTGCTCGTCGGCGTGGTCTATCTCGGCTTGGTGGCGTTGCTGGTGATCGGCATGCACACCGCGCATCTGCCGCGCACGCTCTAACCAAGAGCGAGCACGGACGAGACGCAGCGGCAGCTCTACCCGATAGGGCGGGTACTCCTACCCGAAAGGGTGGGCTACTGGTACCGAGTGGTCTGCTCGTCCCGCGGGACGTACGTGCGTGTCGTCGTGGCCCGCCTCTGCCGCGACCAGACGAACGTGTACAGGACGGAGAGGATCAGCCCGACGATGCCGAGCACGAACAGGACCGTCCCTGCGGTCTGGAGGTTGATCCCGCTGACGTGGGCGGTGACCGCCCACTTGAGGATCGCTCCGACCGCCATGAGCACGATTGATGAGCCTATGGTCATGTCTCCGTGCTACCCCGCTTGCACCGGCGCCACGCACCGGTTGCAAGAGCGCCGTCAGCGCCCGACTTCGCGCAGCTCGCGCTGGATCTCCCGCGCCGTCTCCCGCGTGCGGATCGACTGGCGCTTGTCATAGAGGTCCTTGCCCTTGGCCAGGGCGATCTCGACCTTGGCTCGGGACCGCGGGCCGGCGAAGTACATGCGCGTCGGCACCAGGGTGAGCCCCCGCTCCTTGGTGCTCCCCTCCATCCGCTCGATCTCTGACCGGTGCAGCAGCAGCTTGCGCGGCCGCTCGGGGTCATGGTTGTCGCGGGCCGCCGCGCCGTAGGGCGGGATGTAGACGCCCATCAGCCACACCTCGCCGTCGCGCACCGCGGCGTAGGAGTCCTTGAGCTGGGCCTTGCCCTCGCGCAGGGACTTGACCTCGGTGCCCGTCAGCACCAGGCCCGCCTCGAAGCGCTCGAGCAGGTTGTAGCGATACGACGCCTGGCGGTTGGAGGCGACGTCGCCGGGTGCAGCCTTGCGTTTCTTTCCCTTGGCCATGATCGACTCAGTCCTCCGGCTCGTCGACCGGAAGGAGATCCACCCTACCCCGTGGGGCATCGATACGGCCGACGCGGACGGTCACCGGGTCGCCGAGGCGCATGGCGCCGCCGTTGCGGGTCCCCACCAGGATCGTCGCCTGCTCGTTGAGCTCCCACCAGTCGTCGTGCAGCCTCCGTACCGGGAGGAGCCCCTCGTACTCCAGCCGCTCCCCGAAGGCCACGAACGCCCCGGCGCCGATCAGCCCCACGATCTCCCCGTCAAAGGCGCCGTCGCGATCGCCGGACTCGAACAGCTCGCGCTCGAGCAGGAAGCACCGGGCGACGTCGTCGGCGTCGCGCTCGATCGTCATCGCCTCGCGCTCACGCTTGGAGGTCCACGGGCCGGCGCCGGCCACCCACGAGGCCTCCGGCACCGGCTCGCCCGCGATCGCGCTGAGCAGCGCGCGGTGGCAGATGAGATCCGGATAGCGGCGGATGGGCGAGGTGAAGTGGCAGTAGTGCGTCAACGCCAGACCGGCGTGGCCGCGGTTGCGCGGGTCGTAGTAGGCCTGCTTGAGCGAGCGCAGCACCAGGCTGGTCAGCGCGCGACCGCCCCGGCCCGTCCGCCGCACCCAATCGGCCACCATCACCGACGCCTCCCCCACCACGTCGGCCGCCTGCTGGGGGGTGAGGTGGCCCTTGGGGACGGGCGGCGTGGGCACGCCCAGTGACTCGAGCTGGTCGATCAACCGCTCCACCGCGGGCGCCTCGGGCCGCTCGTGCACGCGATACAGGGTCGGGATCTTGTGATCGGACAAGAATCGCGCCACCTGCTCGTTGGCGGCGATCATCAGATGCTCGATCAGGCGGTGAGACTCCGTCTGCTCGGAGAGCTCGGCGCCCGCCACGTTGCCGTCGCGATCAAAGCTGAACTGCGGCTCCGCCGAGTCCACCTCGAGGGCACCGCGGCCGCCCCGCTCGCTCGCGGAGCGTCTCAGCGCCCCCAGAGCGGCCGACGCCGCCCGCGCCGCCGCCAGCGGCTCGCCCCACGGCTCAGCCGCCGCCTGCGCCCCGGCGAAGATCCGGTCGACGCGGTCATAGTCGAGGCGCTCGTCGGAGCGGATGAGCGAGCGGTACATCGACGCTCGCGACACCCCGCGCTCACCCACCACCATCTCCACGCTGACCGTGGCGCGCGGCACGCCGGGCACCAGCGAGCACGCGTCGTTCGACAGCGCCCCCGGCAGCATCGGCTCCACCATGCCGGGGACGTAGACGCTGGTCGCGCGCCGGTACGCCTCGCGGTCCACCAGCGAGCGCGACGTCACGTAGGCCGAGACGTCGGCGATGTGGACCCACACCCGCCACGAGCCGTCGCTCAGCGCCTGCGCCGACACCGCGTCATCGAAGTCGCGGGCGCTCGCCGGATCGATCGTGAACGTCGGCAGGTCACGGAGGTCACGCCGCTCCCCGTCCTCAGGCGGCGCGCCCGATGCGCCCGTCGCGCCGTCGTCGGCCGCCAGCCGCGCCTCGCGCTCCACCGCCGGGTCAAACCGGCCCTGCAGGCCACGGTCGAGCATCAGCGCCCGGATGACATCACGGGCGATCTCCGGCCGCCCCAGCCGCTGCGCGACCGTCTGCCGGCGCGAACCGCCGCGGCGGCCATTGCCCTGCCCGCCGCCCGACAGCACGACCAGGTCGCCGACCCCGGCGCGCTTGTCGCGGCTGACCACCACGCGCGGACCGGGCCCGAAGAACGGCTCGGCGACGAGGAACTTCCCCTGGCGGACCAGCAGGGCGACCCGCGACTCAGAGCGCGGGTCGGCGGCCCGGGCGGCCGGAGGCGTCACTGCGACAGCTCGCCGGCGACGGTCTTCTCCGCCACCGTCAGCGCGGTGTCGGTCTTGGCCGCCGACTTGGTGAAGGCGTAGACATTGGGCTGGATGCCACGGCCCTGGCGCACGCCGCCGCCGCCCAGGTTGCGGCCGCTGGGCGTGAAGTACTCGCCCACCGTGAAGTCCAGGGCACCACCGTTGGAGAGAGGCTCGATCTCCTGAAAGACGCCCTTGCCGTAGGTGTGGGTGCCCACCACCTTGGCCCGCCCGCGGTCCTGGAGGGCCCCGGTGACGATCTCCGCCGCCGACGCCGTGCCCGAGTCCACGAGCACCACCATCGGGATCTTCGGCGCGATCGCGTTCCCCTTGGCCAGATAGACCTGGCGGGGCTGGGCGCGGCCGTCCGTGGAGACGATCGTGCCGTCGGGGATGAAGATGCTGGCGACGTTGACGGCCTCGTCGAGCAGGCCGCCACCGTTCTCGCGCAGGTCCAGGATGAGGGCACGCGCGCCCTGGTGCAGCACCTGCGCCACCTGCGTGCGGACCTGGTTGCCGGAGCCCTCGGTGAAGCTGGTGAGATCCACGTAGCCGACCGGGGTCCCGTGGTAGTGCAGGAGGCGCCCGGCGGCCACCGGAATGGTGACGCTGGCGCGCTTGAGCGTCAGGACCCGCTGAGAGCTGCCGTGCTTGACGGTGAGCGTGACCGTGGTCCCGGGCTTGCCCGTGATCAGGGACGCCGCGAACTTGTACGAGCGGTTGGCGAGCGACGTGCTGCCGACGGCGGTGATGATGTCGCCGCGCGTGAGGCCCGCGTGGGCCGCGGGCGAGCCGGCGAAGACGGCGACCACACGGACCGGCCCCACCGCCGGGTTGATCTGGATGCCGATGCCGGTGACCTGCGGGTTGGTGTCGTTGTTCTGAAAGCTCCGGTAATCAGCGGGGTCGTAGTAGTGCGAGTACGGATCGTCGAGGCTGGCGACCGCGGCCTGGAGGCCCTTGTCGATGAGCTGGCTGCGGTCGACCTTGCGGTAGTAGTCGTGCTCGATGAGACCCAGGACCTGGTTGACGAGCTTGTCGTTGCCGTTGCCCGAGACGAACACGCTGCGCACGGGTCCGGGCAGCCAGCTCGGATGGCCGCCGAACCACACGCCGACGAGCAGCACGACGACACCCAGCAGCACCCTGGGCAGACGAGAAGAACGTTGGCGCCGCGTGTACATCTGCGGCTATCCAGGGTAGCTGGGCGCCCGCTCCCGCCGGGCCGGCGGGCGCCCGGCGAGAGCTTCGGCTAGACGCGCAGGAAACGCCGTAGCGACAGGCCCGAGCCCAGCGCCGAGACGCCGACCCCAGCCGCCATCAGGATGATGAGCAGGGCGGTGAACGAGATCGTCCGCGGCGCCGCGATCAGCGTCCAGTTGTTGGCCAGCGGATCGAGCAGCGCGATCTTGGTCACGGCCAGCACCGCGATGGCCAGCAGCGCTCCCGCCGCGCCCACGACGATGCCCTCGATGACGAAGGGCCAGCGGATGAACCAGTCGGTGGCGCCGACGAGCTTCATCACCTCGACCTCGCGACGGCGCGCGTAGAGCGAGAGCCGGATCGTGTTGGCGATGAGCAGGATCGAGGCGATCGTCAGGAGCACCGTGAGAGCGGCGGCGGTGATCGTCACCAGGTTGGTGACCTCGAGGATCTTCTTGGTGTCGTTGCGCTTGTTCGAGACGCTCTGGATGGACTGGTCGATGGTCCCGCTGCCGCCGCCCGCCGTGGGCGGGGAGAGCGAGTTGTGCACCGCGAGCACGTTGCTCGGGTTGTCGGGGATCACGTGGAAGGTGTCGGGCAGCGGGTTGGTGCCCAGCAGCTTGTACGCCGCGGGGTCGATCTTCGACTGCTGCGCGTAGGCCTGCGCCTTGGGGATGAACTGGACGTGCTTGACGTGCGGGACGTTGAGCAGCTCCTGACGCACCCGGGCGTCGTCGGCCGCGGTCGCGCCGGTCTTCATGTACACGTCGACCTCGACGCGGCTGCGCACGCTGTCGGCGGCGCCGTTGGTGGCCTGGACGATGGGGATGAACACGCCCAGGACGAGCAGCGTGACCAGCACCGTGGCCAGGGCGGCGAAGCTGGGCGCCGCGCTGCGCCGGGTCGCCCGGATCGCCTCGCGCAGGAAGAAGCCGATGCGCATGGCCTACTCCACCCCGGGCGGGGGCGTCGCGGGAGCGCGCAGGCGCCGGGCCAGGTCCCGCGTGGTCTCGTCGCGGGTGTACATGCCGGCGGCCTCGTCGCGCACGATGCGCCCACGGGAGAGCTCGAGCACGCGACGGCGCATCTTGTCCACCATCGACTGATCGTGGGTCGCCACCAACACGGTGGTCCCGGTGCGGTTGATCCGGTAGAGCAGGCGCATGATGTCGATGCTCGTCTCAGGATCGAGGTTTCCGGTCGGCTCGTCGGCCAGCAGCAGCGGCGGGTGGTTGACGAACGCCCGCGCCACCGAGACACGCTGCTGCTCCCCGCCGGAAAGCTGGTGCGGGTAGTTGTGCAGCTTGGTCGAGAGCCCGGTGAGACGCAGGATGTCCGGCACCTTGGCGCGGATGTCCTTGCGCGTGCCGCCCGTCACCTGCAGCGCGTAGGCGACGTTGTCGTACACGGTGCGGTTGGGGAGCAGCTTGAAGTCCTGGAAGACGACACCGACGTTGCGGCGGTAGTAGGGCACGCGCTTGCGCGGGATCTCATCGAGGACCTTGCCGGCGACGCGGATCATGCCGCTGGTCGCCTCGAGCTCCTTGATGAGCAGCCGCATCACGGTGGACTTGCCCGATCCGGTCGAGCCCACGAGGAAGACGAACTCGCCGCGCTCGATCGCAAAGGTCGCCTGGTCGAGGCCGACATCGCCGGCGTAGAGCTTGGAGACGCCGCGGAACTCGATGACCGGCCGGGCGGTCCGCTGCTGGCGCGTATCGGTCCGAGGATGCTGGTTTGAGGCCGCCTGAGCCCGGTCCCGGGTGCGGCGCGACAGTTTGTTTCGTGTAGCCATAGGGTGCGGCGCAGCGTAGCGGCAGCCCACGGTGGTTGTCCTGTATGCAGCGGGCTTGCAACGCGATTTGCAGGTCTATTGAACCACGCCTCGACGACCCGTCCCGATCTCCCGCCGCGAGCGCTACCGTTGTCGGAGCTGTGGCGAAGATCTCTGTCAAGACGCTGAAGAACGGATTGCGGCTGCATCGCATCGCCGTGCCGGGCACGCGGGCGGTGACGATCCTGGCCGCCTTCGACGCCGGCGCCCGTACCGAGCGCCCCGAGGAGAACGGGATGGCCCATTTTCTGGAGCATCTCGTGTTCAAGGGCGGGGAGAAGTACCCCACCTACCGCGACGTCAACGAGGCCGCCGAGGGCATCGGCGCGGTGCTGAACGCCTACACCAGCCACGATCTCGTCGCCTTTCACATCACCGCCCGCGCGCAGAGCGGCCTCGATGCCGCCGATCTGCTCACCGATTTCGTCGCCCGCCCCAAGATCGACCCCGACGAGCTCAACCGGGAGCGGGGCGTGGTCGTCCAGGAGATCGCCCGCTCCGAGGATCAGCCGGCGACCGTAGCCGAGCACCTCATCGACGAGGCGGTGTTCGGCGACCATCCGCTGGGCCGCTCCGTGCTGGGCCCCGCCGAGCACCTGCGTGACACCTTCACCCGCGACGGCATCCTGGCCTTCCGCGGCCGCCGTTGGTCCGCGGCCAAGGGGGCGGCGTTCGCGGTCGGCAACCTCGAGGCCCTCGGGGACAACGGGGCGCTCGACGAGCTGTTCGAGCGCTTCGCGCCCGCCCCGGAGCCTGACCCCTTTGACCCCGCCCCGCCCCAGGAGCCGCGCGTGCTCGTGCGTGAGCGGGACTCCAACCAGTCGCACCTGCGTATGTCCTACCGGCCGATGGTCGATGTCGCCAATCCCAGGCAGCGGGCCGCCCTGATGGTGTACGGGACGCTGCTGGGCGGCTCGATGGGCTCGCGTCTGTTCGACGAGATCCGTGAGCAGCGGGGGCTGGCCTACTCGGTGTCGGCCTTCCCCCACGCCTACGCCGACGTTCCGGTGCTCCAGCTGTCGGCCGGGCTTGAGTCCGGCAAGTGCATGGAGGCCTACCGGCGCATGCGCGACATCGTGTCCGAGCTGCGCACCGACGGCCCCACCGAGGCCGAGGTCAAGCGCGCGCAGGCCTACGCCGCCGGGGCACGCACGCTGGCCTTCGAGAACACCGGAGCGGTGGCCCGCTACGCGGCCCAGCAGACGATCGTCTACGACGAGGACGCAGACCCCGAGGTCACGATCGATCTGCTGGACAACGTCACCTTCGATGAGGTGCGCGAAGTGGCCGCGGGCATCGCCGACGAGCTGTCGATCGCCGTCGTGGGACCCCACACCGTGGAGGAGCTGGAGACGGCCTGAGACGGCGGCTCGCCCCAGGGTTGGTGCTGATCCTCCTGGCGGGGGCGATCACGCTGGGGCTGCTGGGCTCGCTGAGCCACACCAGCAATCACGACGCGCAGTTCGACGCCGGCTCCGCGGTCGTCGCCCCGCCCAAGAAGTCCCACCCCACCCGCCGCCGCTCCCACGATCCGGCGCTGCTCACCACGCGCGGCCAGCGCCCTCCGCTGTCGCCGGACGAAGTCCACCTCCAGGCGGCGCTGAGCAAGGCGATGAGCCAGGCCGGACCACAGAGCGGCGCGCTCGTCTACGACCTGGACGCCGACGACGAGCTCTACGGCCTGCGCCCCAACGTCAAGCGTCCGCCGGCGTCGGTGGAGAAGCTGTGGACGACCGCGGCGCTGATGCTCAAGCTGGGGCCCGACGCCCGCCTGCACACCACCGTCCTCGGGACCGGATCGCTGCGCCATGGCGTCTGGCACGGGAATCTGTACCTGCGCGGCGGTGGCGACCCGACATTCGGCGACCCGACGTTCAATCACGTGTGGGAGTTCGGCTATGGCCCCACCGCCAACCAGCTCACCGAGCAGCTCGGCCGGCACGGGATCACGCGCGTCACCGGCCAGATCTTCGCCGACGAGACGATGTTCGACCGCAAGCGGGGCGGTCTGATGACCAACTACCTGCCCGACGTGCCGGACTTCGGCGGCCAGCTCAGCGCGCTCACCTACGACCACGGCAGCACCGTGCCCCACTACTCGCCCGCCGCCTTCGCCGCGCGCGAGCTGGCGCTGGTGATGCGGGGGTCGCACATCGCGGTCAGGGCGTCGCGCACGGAGAGGAAGACCCCCGACGACGCTCGGGTCCTGGCCACGGTGAGCTCGCCCCCGCTGTCGGTGATGACGCGCCTGATGGACGTCCCCTCCGACGACCTGTTCGCCGAGCTGTTCGCCAAGCAGCTCGGCGTGCTGTTCGGCCGCGGGGGGTCGATCCCCGATGGCGCCCAGGTCATCGGCCGGACCATCGCCGACTCCTACGGCCTGCACCCCAAGATCCTCGACGGCTCAGGGCTGTCGCGCAATGACCGCTCCTCGCCGCTGGAGGTCGTCGATCTGCTGCGCGAGGTGTGGGGCACGTCGGTGGGCCGCGAGCTGGTCGCCTCCCTGCCGACGGTCGGCAAGGAGGGCACGGTGCGGGGGATCGGCCTGAAGACCGCCGCGGTCGGAAACTGCGCGGCGAAGACCGGGACGCTGAACTATGTCACCAATCTCGCGGGCTACTGCCACAGCCGCAGCGGCCACACCCTCGCCTTCGCGCTGTTCGTCGACGGACCGGACAACGGCGCCTCCGTCCTGTTGGAGAGCCGGATGATCGGCGCGATCGCGCGTTATTGACGGCCGTCGGGCTCCGCTCGATTCGCGGCATCATTGACGAGCGTCGGCCCCACCCTGCACAATCGTGGGCGTACGTGGAGCTGGCCGCCGCTCTCAACCTCGGTGAGATGCAGCGCTACCTGAATCGAGTCGGCGATCGCTGGCCACTTCAGGTGGTGATGCTCGGTGGCGCGCGCGTCGACGACGCGCGGGGGGCGCCGCCCCAGCGTGAGCGCGGCCCCGAGTACGTGGTGGTGCTGGTCTCACGCGCGTTCGAGGGGATGCCATGGCTCGAGCGCGTCTACCAGGCGACCTCGCTGTGGGACGGGATGGAGATGGGCGACGGCGCCGACGTGCACTGCTACACGCTGGAGGAGTATCAGCGCAAGCGGCTGCACACCCCGCGCGTCAAGGCGGTCGCCGAGCGCGGCATCCTGCTCTTCGAGGACTCAGACCCGCTGTATCCGCTCCCGCCCGACGTGCAGCAGGAGAACGGCGGCGGCGAGCTCTAGGTGCAGTTCATCTAGGGCTCAGCTGATCGCGACCATCCGCTCGATCGGCACACGGGCGCGATCGGCGATGTCCGCCGGCACCTTGACCTCGTGCACGCCGTCGCGCAGGGCGTCGCGGAGCTTGGGCAGCGTGATCATCTTCATGAAGCGGCACGACGCGGCCTCGTTGGCGGCGATGAACTCCGCGTGGGGGGCGGCCTGACGCAGCGGATGCAGCATCCCCGTCTCGGTGGCCACGATCGCGGTGGTGCCCGCCCGGCCCGCTCTGGCGTAGCCGAGCATCCCGCCGGTGGAGAGCATGTGCACGCCCTCTGAGCGGATGTCCCCGGAGGCGACGTACTCCATGACGCTCGTCGAGCAGCCGCACTCGGGGTGGATGAGGAAGTCGGCGTTGGGGTGCGCCTCGCGAATGCTGGTGATGTCCGCCGGCTTGATTCCCGCGTGCACGTGGCACTCCCCGTCCCAGACGTGGAATCGGTTCCCGCCCACCCGGCCCAGCGTCTTCTCCACGTAGGCGCCGAGGAACATGTCGGGGCCGAAGAGGATCTCGGTGTCCTCGCCGTGGGTGCGGTAGATGTGCTGCACCACCTGCACGGCATTGGCCGAGGTGCAGCAGTAGTCGGTCTCCGCCTTGACCTCGGCGGTGGTGTTGACGTACATGACCACGATTGCGGTCGGATGCTGGGCCTTCCACTCGCGCACCTGCTCGGCGGTGATCGAGTCCGCCAGCGAGCAGCCCGCGTCGGGGTCGGGGATCAGGACCTGCTTGTCAGGGCACAGGATCGAGGCGGTCTCGGCCATGAAGTGCACGCCGCAGAAGGCGATCGTGTCGGCCTTGGAGGCCGCCGCCTGCTGTGAGAGCCCGAGCGAGTCCCCGACATAGTCGGCGATGTCCTGGATCTCGGGCAATTGGTAGTTGTGGGCGAGGATCACGGCCCCGCGGGCCGCCGCCAGCTCGCGCACCTCGTCCTGGAGGGCGGGGATGTTCTCGAGCATGAGCGGCGCCTCGGAGGCGCTGAGCATGGGCAGGTTCATGGCAATGGGGTGAGGAGGAGGGAGAGGTCGAGGGCCGGGGCGCTGTGGGTCAGCGCGCCGAGCGAGACGAAGTCTACGCCGGTGCTCGCGACCTCCCGGAGCGTCTGTAGCGTCACGCCACCGCTGGCCTCGAGCTCGGCGCGGCCGGCAACATGCGCCACCGCCTCGCGCAGTGCGGCGGGGCTCATGTTGTCGAGCAGGATGCGGATCTGGCCCACCTGACCCACCTCCGCCGCCGCGAGCGCCTCGTCGACCTCGGCCAGGTTGCGGCATTCCACCTCCAGCAGCAGGCCCGGCGCGTGCTCGTGGGCCCGGCGCACAGCGGCGCCGATGCCTCCGGCCGATGCGGCGTGGTTCTCCTTGATGAGGATCGCGTCATAGAGGCCGGCGCGGTGGTTGGTGGCCCCCCCGGCGGCGACGGCGGCCTTCTCCAGCATCCGCAGACCCGGGGTCGTCTTGCGCGTGTCGAGGATCCGGGCGCCGCTTCCCTCGATGGCCCGCACGGCGCGGGCGGACATGGTGGCCACGCCCGACAGCCGCTGCAGGAAGTTCAGCGCGGTGCGCTCACCGGACAGCAGCGCCCGGGCGCGCCCGTCGAGCCGCAGCACCTCACCGCTCTCGCGCCACACCCCCTCGGCCACCTCGCGGGTCACCACGACGTCGGGATCCAGCGAGCGGAACACCTGCTCGGCCACATCGAGGCCGTAGACGACGCCCGGCGCCTTCTGGCGGATGACCGCGCGGGCCCGGGCATCGGCGGGGACCGTGGCCACCGTCGTGACATCGCCGTCACCGAGATCCTCGGCGAGCGCGCGGGCGACCAGTTCGGCGGAATCGTCGGTCAGCGCCTCCATCCCGCCCGAGGATAGAGCGAGAAGTTTTCACACGAATTGTTGCCTTTTGGTTATCGTGGGGGCCGATTTCGACCTAAGGGGGAATTTGTTTTGCGTCGGATTGGGAATCGGACGGGGATCGTGGCCGCGGTGATGCTGGTCGCACTGATCTCCGCGTCGGGGGCGATCGCGAAGTCGCTCACCAAGATCGTCTACGCCGGGCCGGCGCCCGGCATCAACAAGGTCGCAGCCACGCTGCTGCCCAAGAACTTCGGCAAGCTCTACTCGCCGGACATCAACGCGTTCTTCAACAAGAAGACGACGATCAACGTCGGGGACAGCGTGTCGTTCCAGCTTCGCGGGTTCCACACCGTCGATTTCCCGGCCGCGGGCGGTGCCGCCTTGCCGCTGATCGTCCCGGGAAAGCTGGCCACCGGCGTCAACGACGCGGCCGGCAATCCCTTCTGGTTTGACGGCCGGGTGCCCAACGTCGGCCTCAACACGGCGCTGTTCGCGCCGCCCAAGGCCAAGACGTACAACGGCAGCGCACGTTGGGACAGCGGTCTCCCCGCCGGGAACGGGCCGCCCAAGCCGTTCAACCTGAAGTTCACCAAGCCGGGCACGTACAAGTTCTTCTGCGATATCCATCCCGGCATGATCGGGACCATCGTGGTCAAGCCTGCCGGCAAGGCGATCCCGTCGGCCAAGCAGGACGCGGCGGCCACGGTCGCCCAGCTGACCGCCGACATCAAGGCGGCCAAGAAGGTCGCGGCCACCAAGCAGCCGGCTGACACGGTCAGCCTCGGTGAGTCGACTCCGGGCGGCGTGGAGCTGTACGCCATGTTCCCGAGGTCGCTCACGGTCAATGCGGGGACGGTCGTGACCTTCCACATGTCCAAGCACACGTTCGAGACCCACACGGCGACGTTCGGGAACAAGACGACGCTCACGGCGCTGGCCAAGGGCTTCACGGGCGCGAACTTCCCGGCCCAGGGCGTCTACCCGAGTGACCCGACCCAGCCGATCACGGAGTCGCTGACCAACCACGGCGATGGCTTTGCCAACGTCGGGGCTCTGGACAACGACCCGGCCACGAAGCAGATCCCGTCCTCGGGCAAGATCGACTTCACCCAAGCAGGCGTCTATCACTTCATCTGCTTGATCCACCCCAACATGCAGGGGACGATCACCGTCAAATGAGGTAAGCCCGCCCACCCGCGGGCCTCGAGGTCCGCGGGCGGACGGGCGGTAAGCCGGACAGGCACATGGGTCCGGGCCACAGCGCCCGGACTCGGCCGTTAATCGGCGAGCACGCGCACCGTGGCGAAGGTCGGATCGGCGGCGCCGTGCAGGCGGGCCCCGGCGGCGGTCAGCTCGCGCAGGTACCGGACGACCTCCGCGGTGACCCGTTCGCCCGGCAGCAGCGTCGGGACGCCCGGCGGGTAGCCGGCGATCGACTCACATGAGATGCGCCCGACGGCATCGTCCACCGAGACCGTCTCGCCCTCGCCCAGGAACGCCTCGCGGATGGGGACGACGCTCTGGTGCTCCAGAGACGTCGCCGGCGCCGCGATCTGCGGGCCCTGCCCGGGGCGCGACACCGTCCGCACCGTCTCGGCGAAATCGTGGGCGAAGCGCTCCAGCGGCTCCGGCGGCTGGCCCAGGCCGAGCACGAGCACGAGCGTGGCATGGGTCGCCAGCTCGATGTAGATGTCGTAGGCGGCGCGCAGTTCGGCGGCCAGCTCGTAGCCGGTCACGCCCGTGCCGCGCACGTCGATGACGATCCGCAGCGGATCCCAGCCCGCGATCCCGGGACGGCCGACCATGCCCTCGCCGACGATGGCGATGCCCGGAATGGCCTCGATCGCCTCACGCGCCCGCGCCGACGCGGCGATGGTGCGGTCCAGCAGGGCCTCGCCGTGCGCGGCCAGCTGGCGCCGGGAGCTGTCCAGCGAGGCCAGCAGCAGCGAGTTGGGGCTGGTGGAGCGCACCAGGCGCACGCAGCGGGCGACCTCGTCGGCGTCGACCAGGCCGTCGGCGGCGACGTGGAGCATCGCCGATTGGGTGAGGCTGCCGACGATCTTGTGGGTGGAGGCCAAGACCGCGTCGGCGCCCTGGCGCAGCGGCGACTCGGGCAACATGGGGTGAAAGCCGAAGTGCGAGCCCCAGGCGCAGTCGACGATCAGCGCCGCGCCGTGGGCATGGGCCACCTCGGCGCAGCCGCGAATGTCGGCGGCCATCCCGTAGTAGGTCGGGGAGACGATGAAGGCCGCGCTGATGTCGGGGGAGCGCTCGAGCGCCTCCGCCAGCGCCTCGGGCGTGACCCCATGGGCCATGCCGAGCTCGTTGTCGTACTCGGGCGCGACGAAGCTTGCCATGCCGCCGCTGAGCACCAGCCCGTCGACGATGCTGGCGTGCGAGTTGCGCTGGACGAGCACATGGCGCCCGGGCTTGGCCAGGGCCAGGCACAGCGCGTGGTTGCCCTGCGTGGCCCCGTTGGTGAGAAACCACGTCTGACCGGCGCCGTAGGCGGCCGCGGCCAGCTCCTCGGCGCGCTGGTACGGGGTGGGCGTGGGCCCGGTGTCGATGCCCTCGATGTCCTGGCAGATGTCGAGCGCCAGCGCACGCTCCCCGATCGCGGAGCGCAGTCCGGGGTCAGCGCCCGGGCCGCCCTTGTGCCCGGGGACGTGGAAGCGCACGGACCCGCGGAAGCCGTAGGAGACGATCGCCTCCAGGTAGGGCGCGGTGGGGTGCTCGCGGCGCGGTCGGCGGGTGTCCGCGGGGTCGCGGGGCTCGGACACCAGGGCGCCGTCGCGCAGCTCGCCGGGCTGGGTGTCGTCGCGAGGGTCGTGGGCGGGCACGGGAGAGGACGTGCTCATTTGGCCGCCTTGAGCAGGTAGCTGCGAACGAAGCCGTCCAGGTCGCCGTCGAGGACGCGGTTGGCGTCGCCCATCTCGTAGTCGGTCCGGTGGTCTTTGACCATGGTGTAGGGGTGCAGGACATAGGAGCGGATCTGAGACCCGAAGTTGACGTCCTGCGCTTCTCCTTTCTCGCGTGCGATCTCCTCGCGGCGCCTGCGCTCCTCGGCCTCCAGCAGCTTGGAGCGCAACATCGTCATGGCCTCGGCCTTGTTGGATGACTGCGACCGCTCGTTCTGGCACTGCACCACGATCCCCGTGGGCTTGTGGGTGATGCGGACCGCCGAATCGGTCTTGTTGACGTGCTGACCGCCGGCGCCGCTGGCCCGGTAGGTGTCGATCTGCAGGTCGTCGTCGTCGATCTCCACCTCGGCGGCCTCCTCGACCACCGGCGACACCTCGACCCCGGCAAAGCTGGTCTGGCGCCGGTTGGCCGAGTCGAACGGAGACAGGCGCACCAGCCGGTGCACGCCCTTCTCAGATCCGTAGAGACCGTAGGCGTTCTCGCCCCTGACCCGGAAGGTGGCCGACTTGATGCCCGCCTCCTCCCCCGGTGACGCCTCCAGCAGCTCGACGCCGAAGCCGCGCTTCTCGGCCCAGCGCATCTCCATGCGCAGCACCATCTCGGCCCAGTCCTGGGCGTCGGTGCCGCCGGCGCCGGCGTTGACGGTGACCAGCGCGTCGCCGGCGTCGTAGCGGCCGGAGAACAGGCGCTCCTCCTCGAGCTCGTCCAGGCGGGCCTGCACTCCGGCGATCTGCTCCTCCAGCTCGGCGGCGATGCCCGGGTCCTCCTCGGCCAGCTCGGCGAGCGGCTCGAGGTCCTCGACATCTGTCTCGAGCTGGCGGAACACGCCCAGCTTGCGGCTGGCCCGAGCGTGCTCGGCCGATACCTTTGCGGCCCGCTCCTGGTCATCCCAGAAGCCGGCAGCCCCCATCTCGTCTTCCAGCGCGCTGGTGCGCTGGGCTAGCTCAGCGGGGTCAAAGATAGTCCGAAAGCAGCTTGAGCTGCCCACGGATTGCCGCGAGACGCTGGGGGAGCGGCTCTGAGGGGGCGGTCGCCATACGGGCGCTCACGTTAGCAACCGCGGCCGCAGCCGCTTCGAATCTCGTCCATTGGGTACCGATGACGGGTAACGGTTGTGACTTGAGAGCGAGGGAGGGAGGCTCCCGCCGTGTATAAGCAGGTTCTCGATCCCGTATCCCATTCACTGGGGCTCACGTCGATCTTCGCGATTCTGCCGCTGCTGACGCTGTTCGTCCTGCTGGGGATCGTGCGGCTCAAGGCGCAATGGGCGTCTCTGTGCGCACTCGCGGTGGCGCTCCTGGTGGCGATCCTCGTCTACTCGATGCCGGTCGGGCAGGCCGGCGACTCGGCGCTGGAGGGCGCGGCCTTCGGCTTCTGGCCGATCATGTGGATCGTCCTCAACGCCCTGTGGATCTACAACATGACCGAGTCCACCGGGCACTTCGCGGTCCTGCGGCGCGCCTTCGCCATGATCTCCAACGACGTACGCGTCCAGGTGGTCGTCATCGCATTCTGCTTCGGCGCCCTGCTCGAGGCTCTCGCCGGGTTCGGCACCCCGCCGGCGATCTGCAGCGTGATGCTCGTCGGCCTGGGCTTGAGCCCGCTGCGGGCGGTGGCGGTGGCCCTGGTGGCGGACACCGCGCCGGTGGCCTTCGGCGCAATCGCCATCCCGATCACCACCCTGGGGCAGGTCACCGGGCTGCCGGTTCAACATCTGAGCAGCATGGTCGGTCGCCAGACCCCGTTCCTGGCCCTCATCCTGCCCTTCATCCTGGTGTTCATGGTCGACGGCCTGCGCGGCCTGCGCGCCGTGTGGCCCGCAGCGCTCACGGCAGGCCTGGTCTTCGCCGTGCTCCAGTTCGTCATGTCCAACTACATCTCGATGGAGCTGACCGACATCGTCGCCTCGCTGGGCTCGGCCGGCGTGCTCGTGCTGTTCCTCCGCGTCTGGCATCCCAGCGCGCCCATGGCGCCCGCGACCGCCTCGCGCACCCGGGCCCGCCCGGCGATCGCAGGAGGCAGTGCCGGCGACGCCGCCTTCGAGCGCGACGTCCGCGCTCGCTCGGCCGGCGGTGACGATCCACCGCCCAGCCGCAAGGACATGATCCTGGCCTTCGCGCCGTACATCATCATCGTGGTCGTCCTGGGGGTGATGAGCCTCCACTCCGTCCTCAACTGGCTGGACGGAGCCACCACGAAGTTCTCATGGCCGGGCCTGCACGTGATCAACGGCAAGGGCAAGGCGCCCACCAGCGAGCTGTTCAAGCTCAACTGGCTCACGGCGGCCGGGACCGGGCTCCTGATCTCGGGCCTCATCAGCGCGATCGTCCTGCGGGTCAACCCCCTGCGCGCCCTGCGCATCTACTGGCAGACGCTCGTCCAGATCAAATGGGCGCTGGTCACCGTCATGAGCGTGCTCGCCATCGCCTACGTGATGAACCTGTCGGGCCAGACGATCACGCTGGGCACGTGGGCGGCCGGCGCCGGCGGCTTCTTCGCCTTCCTGTCGCCCCTGATCGGCTGGTTCGGGACCGCGGTCACCGGGTCTGACACCTCGACCAACTCGCTGTTCGGCGCCCTGCAGGTGGCCGCCGCCAAGCAGTCGGGGCTGTCACCGACCCTGCTCGCGGCCGCCAACAGCTCGGGCGGCGTGCTGGCCAAGATGGTGTCACCTCAGAACCTGGCCATCGGCGCCGCTGCCGTCGGCCTGGCCGGGCGCGAGGGCGACATCTTCCGCAAGGTCGTCGGATGGTCGGTGGTCCTGGTGCTGGTGATGGCGCTGCTGGTGCTGCTGCAGTCCGGGCCGCTGAGCTTCATGGTCCCCTCGTAGGGCCTCAACGCTCGCTCTGCGCATGACGTGGATGGTGAATCCCCCCTCTCAGGGCGGATCTGCCATCCACGTCCGCGACCTGGTCGACAAACCTCTGCTCAGAGCGGCGCAGTTCTGTCGAGAGCGTCGGAACCGAAGGACCCGCCGGCAGCCCGATCAGTCCAGGTAGTCGTAGGCCTCGAGCGTGAGGAACTGCACGAGCGGCTCGGTGAGCGCGACTCGCTCGAAGATCTCGCGGGTCTCGTCGGGGTGCCCGGCCTGCCAGGTCTCCTCCCCCACCTCGGCGCGGATCTTGGCGGTCTCCTCGTCGAGCACCTGGCGGACCAGCTCGGCGGTGACGGTGCGTCCGTCCTCGAGCTGGCAGCCGTGGTGGACCCACTGCCAGATCTGGGAGCGCGAGATCTCCGCGGTGGCAGCGTCCTCCATCAGCGAGTTGATCGCCGCCGCGCCGTGCCCACCGAGCCAGAAGGAGACGTACTGAAAGCCGACGCTGACATCGGTGCGCAGGCCGGCTTCGGTGATCGCGCCCGGCGTGTCCCCCAACGCCAGCAGGTCAGCGGCGGACACCGACACCTCGGGACGCTTGGAGAGCTGGTTGGCCGCCCCGCCCAGGCCGGTCTCGAACACCTCGCGCGCCACCGGAACCAGATCCGGATGGGCCACCCAGGTCCCGTCGTAGCCCTGCCCGACCTCGCGCTCCTTGTCGGCGCGCACACCGGCCAGCGCCTTCTCGTTGGCCTCCTCGTCGCGGCGCGAGGGGATCAGCGCCGCCATTCCGCCCATCGCGTGCGCCCCGCGCCGATGACACGTGGCGGCCAGCAGCTCGGCGTAGGCGCGCATGAACGGCACGGTCATCGTCACGTCGCCGCGATCGGGGAGGACCATCTCGCGCCGGTCGGGGAAGCACTTGATCGCGGAGAAGATGTAGTCCCAGCGGCCGGCGTTCAGGCCGGCCGAGTGGTCGCGGAGCTCGTAGAGGATCTCGTCCATCTCAAAGGCGGCCGGCAGCGTCTCGATCAGGACGGTGGCCTTGATCGTCCCCCGCGTCATGCCCACGCGGTCCTCGGCGTAGTCAAAGACGTCGTTCCACAGCCGCGCCTCGCGATGAGACTCCATCTTGGGCAGGTAGAAGAAAGGGGCCAGGCCGGACGCGATCAGCGGCGGACCGGAGTTGAAGAAGTACATCCCGAAGTCGAACAGCGCCCCCGCGATCGGCTCGCCGTCGATCTGCACGTGGCGCTCGTCCAGGTGCCAGCCGCGGGGACGGACGAGCAGCGTCGCCGGGTCATCCTCGAGCTCGTAGTGGCGGCCGTCCGAGCCGTCGTAGCTGATCGTGCCCAGGATCGCCTCGCGCAGGTTGATCTGCCCCTCCACCATGTTGCGCCAGGTGGGGGCGTTGGCATCCTCGAAGTCGGCCATGAACCCGTCGGCACCGGAGTTCAGGGCGTTGATGACCATCTTGCGGTCGGTGGGGCCCGTGATCTCCACCCAGCGCTGCTGGAGCGCCTCGGGCACCGGTGCCACCGTCCAGTCGCCGTCGCGGATCTCCCGGGTCTCGGGCAGGAAGTCGAGCATCTCGCCCTCGCTCAGGCGCGTCCGGCGCTCGACACGGGCGACGAGCAGCTCCTGGCGTCGCTCCTCGAACTCGGCGTGGAGCTCTGA
The DNA here is from genome assembly GCA_963771675.1 of uncultured Actinomycetota bacterium. GTDB lineage: Bacteria > Actinomycetota > Thermoleophilia > Solirubrobacterales > Solirubrobacteraceae > Palsa-465. The sequence goes on from CAVYUJ010000001.1 coordinate 419,348, forward strand.
GATGAACTCCAGCGCGTCGGGGCTGAGGATCTCGTCGAAGGCAGGCTCGGTCCGACCCTGCAGTTGAAGTCGCGCGGCCATCTCCATCTAATCCTTTCCAAGCGGCGGGGCGGGCAAACGGTATGTTGCCCTCATGGCTTCCTTGAAGGATGACGGGGTCAAGGCTCTGCTGGCCGCCCCCAACTGCGCGGTGATCTCCACGCACAACGCCGACGGCTCGATTCTCTCGACCGTGGTGTGGATCAGCCTGGAGGACGGCGAGCTGGCGGTCAACGGGGCCGAGGGCCGGCGCTGGTCCACCAACCTGGAGCGCAACCCGCGGATCACGGCGCTCGTGTATCCGGACGGCAACCCGTACGAGTACGTGGAGATCGAGGGAACCGCCACGGGAACCCGCGAGGACGGTGTCGCCCATGCCGATCGCCTGTCCAAGAAGTACACGGGCTTGGATACGTTCGAGGGGCATGTGCCTGGTGTGGCGCGCATCAAGTTCCTGATCGCGCCGACGCGAGTGCGTTACGCCAAGGGCTAGTGGGCCTCCCGGGCGTTACGCCAAGGGCTAGTGGGCCTCCCGGGCGTTACGCCAAGGGCTGGTGGGCCTCCCGGGAACGCACCAGACAGGCCGGCGCCGCTCAGGCGCCGTGGCACTTCTTGTACTTCTTGCCCGAGCCGCACCAGCACGGGTCGTTGCGCCCGAGCTGCTGGGTCTCGTCGACGACCCGCTGCTGTACCGGCTCAGGCGGCGGACCGTCATCCGCGTACGCGTCGCCCTGCTCGGCCCCCGCGGCCGCGGCCATCGCCATGGCGCCGGCGGCGCTGTGGCCACCGGAGTAGCTGACCCGGCCACCGCCGGTCGACGAGCTCGAGGACGAGCTCGCGCTGCGGCGCGGCGGCTCCGGAGCCATCGGCTGGCCGTTGGCGTCGTGGATGGTGACCTGCACGTGGTAGATGAGCCGGGCGAAGTCTGACCACACGCTGTTCATCAGGTCCTGGAACAGCTCGTAGGCCTCGTTCTTGTACGCCACCAGCGGGTCCATCTGGGCCAGCCCGCGCAGGCCGATGCCGTGCTGGAGGTAGTCCATGTCATAGAGGTGCTCCTGCCAGCGCTGGTCGATGATCTCCAGCAGCAGGTAGCGCTCGACGTGGCGCATGAGCTCCTCGCCGAGCTCCTCCTCGCGGTGGTCGTACTCGGCCAGCGCCTCCTCCTGGAGGCGAATCGTGAGGTCCTCCCGGTCCACGCGGCCGGGCTCGGGAACCTCGAAGTCGTCGGAGGGGATGTAGATCTCCTCGATCCGCCGCATCAGCCCGTCGATGTCCCAGTCCTCGACGAAGTCACCGCTCGTGTACTCCAGGACCAGCCGCTCGATGAGATTGACGATCTCCTCGCGGGCGGCGGCGCTCATGTCGCGGCCCTCGAGCACCTCGTCGCGGTAGGTGTAGACGACCTCGCGCTGCTGGTTGAGCACGTCGTCGTACTCCAGGGTGTGCTTGCGCTGGAGGAAATGCTGCTCCTCGACCTTGCGCTGGGCCTTCTCGATCTGCTTGGAGAGCATCCCGGCCTCGATCGGCTCCTCGTTGCCCTCGTCGTCGACGGACCCCAGCCGGTCGAGGATCTTGTAGATCCGCTCGCCGGCGAACAGGCGCACCAGGTCGTCCTGGGCCGAGAGGAAGAACCGCGACTCGCCGGGATCACCCTGGCGCCCGGAGCGCCCGCGCAGCTGGTTGTCGATCCGCCGCGACTCGTGGCGCTCGGTGCCGATGATGAACAGGCCCCCCGCCTCCATCACCTGCTCGCGCTGGGCCTCGACGCGCTCCTCGATGGAGGGCAGCACCTTGGCGATGTGCTCCTCGTAGTCGGGGTCGTCGGGCTTGAGGCCCAGCTTGGCCACCTCGAGCGTGGCCAGGTGCTCGGCATTGCCGCCGAGCTTGATGTCCACGCCCCGCCCCGCCATGTTGGTGGCGATGGTGACCGCGCCGGGCGCGCCCGCCTCGGCCACGATCTCGGCCTCGCGCGCGGCGTACTCGGGCTTGGCGTTGAGCACGGCGTGGGTGATGCCGCGCTTGGTCAGCTGGGCGGAGAGCAGCTCGGAGACCTCGACGGCGATCGTGCCCACCAGGATCGGCTGGCCCGCCTTATGGCGCGCCTCGATCTCCCGGGCCACGGCGCTCCACTTGCCGTCCTTGGTCTTGTAGACCTGATCGTTGCGATCCTGGCGCACCATCGGCCGGTTGGTGGGGATCTGGACGACGGGGAGCTCGTAGATCTTCATGAACTCGGTGGCCTCGGTGAGCGCCGTCCCGGTCATGCCCGCCAGCTTGTCGTACATCCGGAAGTAGTTCTGCAGCGTGATCGTGGCCAGGGTCTGGTTCTCCTCCTGGACCCGCACGCCCTCCTTGGCCTCCACCGCCTGATGCAGGCCCTCTGACCAGCGCCGGCCCTCCAGGATGCGCCCGGTGAACTCGTCGATGATCTTGACCTCGCCGTCGATCACCTCGTAGTCGTAGCCGCGCTTGTAGAGCGACTCGGCGCGCAGCGACTGCATGAGGTGGTTGACCAGGTGGCCGTTCTCGGCCCGGTAGAAGTGGTCGATGCCCATGAAGCGCTCGGCCTTGGCCACGCCCTGCTCAGTGATCGAGACGGTCTTGTGCTTCTCGTCGAACTCGTAGTCGAAGTCGGCGACGAAGCCCTTCTTGGTCCGCGGGTCCATGCCCTCGGGCGTCTTGCCGGCCTTCAGCTTGGGCGCCAGCCGCGCGAACTTGGCGTAGAGGTCGGCCGCCTGCTCGGGGGCGCCGGAGATGATCAGCGGTGTCCGCGCCTCGTCGATGAGGATGTTGTCGACCTCGTCGACGATGGCGAAGCGGTGATAGCGCGACCTGCCGTCCTCGGCCTTCTCGCGACCGCCGTGCTGGAACTTCTCCTCCAGGCTCTTGGCCATGTTGTCGCGCAGGTAGTCGAAACCGAACTCGGAGTTCGTGCCGTAGGTGACGTCCGAGGCGTAGGCGGCGTGCTTCTCCTCGAAGGGCTGCATGTTCTGCAGCACGCCGACGCTCACGCCGAGCATGTCGTAGATCGGCGTCATCCACAGCGCGTCGCGGCGGGCGAGGTAGTCGTTGACGGTGACGACGTGCACGCCCAGGCCGGGCAGGGAGTTGAGGACGACGGCGAGCGTGGCGGTGAGCGTCTTGCCCTCGCCGGTCTTCATCTCGGCGATGCAGCCGTCGTGGAGGACCATGCCGCCGATGAGCTGCACATCGAAGTGGCGCATGCCCATCGAGCGCCGGCCCGCCTCGCGGACCAGCGCGAAGCACTCGTAGAGCAGATCGTCGAGCGGCTCGCCGTTGCGGGCCCGCTCGCGCAGACCGTCGGCGGCCTCCCTCAACTCCTCGTCGCTGTCGTGCTCCAGCTCCGCTTCGAAGGCGTTGATGCGGGAGACGCGCTGCTCGTAGCTCTTGAACTTCTTGGCCTCGCCCATGCGAAGCGCGCGGTCCAGGAAGGACATGAGGCTAGGGTAGCGCGGGCGAGGTCAGCGCTTGTAAGAGATCGCCCTGAATTGCCGCCCGGCGAGCGGCGTGGGCGGCGGCGACCAGCGCGGCGCCGAGACGGGTGCCGACCGGCCGCGCCGCCCTGCGGCGCGCGACATCAGGCAGCCGGCGATACGTCCCCAGGCAGGACTTGGCTCGCCACTGCGCGCGACTCGCGCCGTTTGCGCCGCTTGTCGCGGTGGCGCTTGACCTGGACGGCCAGCTCATCCGCGCACAGGTTGATGGAGTGCATCAGATCGCCCGAGGCGTCCCGGGCCCGGAGGGTGACCCCCTTGAGATGGAGCGTGGCCTCGGCGACCTTGCTGTCGGGGTTCGCCGGGTTTCGCTCCTGGATGAGCTCCACCTCCAGTTCCGCCAGCTCCGAGACCTGCTTGGAGATCTTGCCGAAGCGCTTGGTGACGTGCTCTCGCAGCTCATCCGAGACGTGCAGGTTTCGGCCCTTGACCTGGATCCGCATTCGTCGACCTCCCGACTGAAGCGTTGATCTATGTAAACGAAACGTTATTCCTGCAACCGGCGTTTGTCGAGCGTCACAATGTCGGTCGTTGCTGACCAATGTTGCTCCAACCATCGCATGGACCTTCGAGCCGTCGGTTCTGATCGGGGTGGCGGCGCTCGGAGCGCTGTACCTGCTCGGGTGGAGACGCGGCCGGGCCACCGGGTCCGCCCACAAGCCGGGCTACGGGCGCCTGGCGCTGTTCGCCCTCGGCCTGGTGGTCATCCTCGCCGCGCTGGTCTCGCCCATCGACGCCCTCGGCGACCAGCTGCTGCTCATGCACATGGTCCAGCACATCCTGCTGCTGGACCTCGCCCCCATCCTGCTCATCCTCGGCCTCAACAAGGTGCTCCTGCGCCCGGTCACACGCCGCGTCCATGCCATCGAGCGCCGCGCCGGCTTCTTCGCCCATCCGGCGTTCGCCGTCATCGCCTACGCGGGCTTCATGTGGCTCTGGCACATCCCGGCCATGTACGACGCCGCGCTGCACCACACGACGATCCACGCCGTCGAGCACCTGTGCTTCTCGGCCGCCGGCACCCTGTACTGGTGGCACCTGCTCTCGCCCATCCGCAACCGGCAGCGGCTGGGCGGCATGGGCCCGGTGGGCTACATGATCTCGACCAAGCTGCTGGTCGGGCTGTTGGGGATCGTGCTGGCGTTCGCGCCCGCGTCCTTCTACCCCTTCTATGCGCACCACCCCCACTACTGGGGTCTGTCGCCCTCCGAGGATCAGTCGCTGGCGGGGCTGACGATGGCGCTCGAGCAGTCGATCGTGATGGGGATCGCGCTGGTGTGGGTCTTCGTCCAGATGCTGGGCGAGTCAGAGCGCAAGGCCCAGCGCGACGAGCGCTACGAGGACGAGCGCTACGAGGTGGTGTGAAGCGGTGCCCGCGCGGAGGGCTGCGATCGCCCTCCGCGCGGTGCAACGGCTGTCAGCTCACTACTTGCTGCAGGGTGCCGAGCCCTTGACCGTGTCGGTCTCGTTCGGGCCGGGCGCGCCGGTCGACGTCGGCAGGTTCGCCGTGAACGTCGTGCTGTAGGGGCGCTTGCCCTTCAGGCACGCCACCGAGGCGGTCGCGGCAACCGTCTTGCCCTTGACCTTCTTGGTCAGCTTGAGCCAGGTCAGGTGCTCGGTCTCCAGCGAGCCGGCCACGCCGGGAGCGGGGAAGCTCACGTACTTGGGGACCGGGACGTCGACGACCAGGTACTTGCCCTGGGTCTTGTAGGTGGCCGGGTACGGACCGACCTGGCCGGTCTTCAGGCTGCCGCCCAGACACAGGTGATTCGGGGCCTGGTCGACGAAGAAGAACGCCAGGCTGCCCTGGCCGCCGTTCCAGACGTGCAGCAGGGGGTCGCACGCGGAGGCCGCTGCGGTGAAGTTGGTCGAGGAGCCAACGGCGGCAGTGATGGCGCCGGTGGCGACCATTGCCCCCTTGGGACAGCTCGTGTCGGCGCCCGCGGCGGCGATCTTCTTGGCGCTGCAGGTCGGGAAGTCCTTCCCGTCGGCCTTGAGGCCGTAGATCTTGGTGACGATGTCGGTGAGCACCGCGGTGCGGTTGCCGCTCGTGCCCTTGGCCACGATGTTCTGGGTGTAGCTGACGGGCACGGGCTTGGCCGGGGTACCGGCCTTCTTGCTCGAGAACGACAGCGTCGCCGTGTAGGTGTTGATGGCGGCGTAGGCCGCCCCAGCTGCCACAAGCACACCAAGTGCCGTGGCAATGAGAACGATTCGTCGCAAGTGACTCCTCCTGTGGTGGTTCATTGGGTCCTCAGCGAGCCCCGCCGGGTCTGCGTCAAGCTCACGGAAGCGGTTGAAGATGGGGGAAGGTCTGGTTCTGACCGGTGGTCGTGCTGCCCAGCGGCGGCTGGGCCTTGCACAGGGGTCCGCCGGGGTTCGCCGTGTAGTAATACTTCGCGACAAGTTGCGCGAGGGTTAACACGGTCCCGGTGACGGAAGTTGTGGTCTGCGAGAGCGATGAGCCTATCGTCGGGAGCGGGTGAGAGGTGCACAGGTAGCTCCCGAACACGCTGAGGCCGTGCAGCAGCTGGCCGTAGCCGCCGGGGGCCATGTAAGCGTTGGAGCGGTTGCTGAGCGGGCGCACCGGATAGCCGGTGAGCAGCTCGGGGTTGATGGGGTTCGAGATCCGGACGTAGTGCGCCCGGCCGCCGTTGGCCGACGAGAACTGGCCCTGCTCGGTCGCCGCGCTGTTGCCGAAGAAGGCGGCGATCTCGCGCCGGTAGGACTGGATGTAGTCGATCACCGGGACCAGCTCGCCCAGGTAGGGCTTCAGCCGCACCAGGAACGGGACGGTGTCGTTGAGGAACGTCGTCAGCGCCGGGAAGCCGGCCTTGGAGGCCCTGGTCAGCGGGGCGACGTCGACCATGAGGTCGCGCAGCTCGGGCGCCAGGACGACGAGGCGCTGGAGCGCCGGGCTGAGCTGGACTGCCGCGGGGCGCAGCTCGTCGATGAGCGGCTTGGTCGTCTGGGAGAACGTGCCCAGGCGGTTGATCGTCGAGCGGGCCTCGGTGAGGAACGCCGGGAAGGCGCGGATGGTGTTGGCCAGGTCCTGGTCACGCGCGGCCGTGGCGGCGAACAGGCCGTTGGAGTTGCGCACGAATCCCTGCAGCGCCGCCGGTGACTTGCTCAGCGCGGCGAACACCTCGGCGCCATCGCGCAGCAGCGTGGTGGTGGCGGCGCTCTGCCGGTTGAGCACCTCCAGCACCGAGTCGACGTTGGTGGCAAAGGGATAGAGCTCGGCGAACGCCTGGTTGAACTGCTCGCCCCGGTTGGTCAGCGCGATCCCACCCTGCTGCATCCAGGTCTCGAACGCCTGGCGGGTCTTGGGATCGAACGCCGAGAAGATCTGATCGAGCTGAACCGTCGGCGCCACCTGGGCCTGAGGGATGCTGCCGCCGTCCGGCATCTCGCGGCTCCTCGGCGTGCCCGGCGAGAGCTCGACGTAGGTCTCGCCGAGCAGCGTCTTGGAGCGCAGGATCGCCCGGCTGTCGGCGGGCCGGGGGGCGTACTGCTTGTTGATCTCGATCACCGCGCGCGAGAGGCCGGTCCTGTGGTCGAGGCTGACGCTCACCACGTGGCCCACGGGGACGCCGGAGATCTGCACCTGGGCCTCGGAGGCCAGCTCGACGGCCTGGTCGAATTCGACGCTGAAGCGATAGCCCTGCGAGGCCAGCGGCAGCGAGCCACCGAACGAGATCCACAGGAAGATGAGCAGCCCGATGCATGAGGCCGTGAAGGCGACCATCGTCAGCATCGCGAAGGTGGAGGGCCGCTGCTTGTTCATGGTGACGTGGGGCAGGTGACCTGGCCCGCGATGGGGCTCGGGGTCACGCCGGGGAGCTTTGAGACGTCGGGGGCGTTGAGCAGGTCGAGGATCACGCCGAGCGGCTCGCTGCTGGGCTCGAGCTCGTTCTCATAGAAGTTCAGCCCGGCACAGGTGTTCATGAAGATGCCCTGCAGCACGGCGCCGTTGGCGTCCTGGGCGCTGACCAGGCTGCCGGCGATGTGGGCCAGCCACGAACCCCAGAACAGGTAGCTCTGCTGGGGGTGGGCGGGGTCCGATCCCGGTTGGTGGGCCAGCTCGTTGAACAGCGCGTTGAGGACCGAGATCGAGCTCGTCAGCGCTGGGATCGTCGTCTTGAGCTTGGGCGCGCCCGCCGCCAGGGTGCGTGCCAGCGGCTGGACGGCCACGCTGAACGGACGCAGCTGGTTGGCGATCACCGGCGTCGTGTCGCGGAACAGCGGGCGCGACGCCTTCAGCGCCGGCCCCAGGTTGCGTGCGAACGGCTGCAGCTGGGTGAGCGTGGTGGTGCTCGCGGCGGCAAAGCCGCGGACCTTGTTGAGCGTGTCGATGCTCTGCTGCAGCGTCGGCGGGAACTCGGTGAGCGTCTGCTGCAGCTGGACGTCGTTGGCGGCGATGGCCGAGAAGTTGGTGTCCGAGGCGTCGATGAGCGATGTCAGCTCGCCCTCGACGCCCCCGAAGGCGTTGGTGACGAGATTGAGGTTGTGGATCGCTCGGCGGATGTTGGCCTGGCGAGTGGCCAGCAGGGCGGCGAACCGCTTGGTGTCGCGGTCCAGAGGCTCAAAGCGCTTCAGCGTGCCGCGCAGGTCGGCCACCGCGGAGGCGCTCGGGGCCGTCCCCCGCGCCCCGGGGTTGTGGAACGCCTGGGCGCCCGCCGACAGCAGCAGGATGAGGTAGTTGCGAGTGTCGGAGTCCAGCGAGGAGAGGATCTCCGAGAGGTCGACGTCAGGCTGGGTGTTGGCGGCCGAGAGCATCCCCCCGGCGGGCACCCGGCCGGCGCTGCGGGTGCCCGGATCCAGCTCCAGGTACATGTCCTTCAGCGGTGTCCGCGGCCGCAGCAGCACGGTGGCATTGCGGTAGATCGGCGCGTACTGCTTGTAGATGTTCATCGTGACGATGGCCTGGCCGTTGTGCAGCGAGACGCCCCCGACCTGCCCCACCTGGACGCCGGCGATGGTCACCGCCTGCCCCTGGCCCGAGGTGACCGCGGCGGCGGTGGCGAACGGCGCGCGCACCGTGTAGTAGCTCTGGCCGAACACGAACGACGGCTGGTGCTCCAGGATGTAGGTGCTCACCGCGATGGCGGCCACGATGAGCACGCCGATGGCGGCGAAGTCGGTCCGGTGCGCCGAAATGGCGCGTCTCATGGTCCCGCCCCCGTCTTGGCCGCGTTGAGGTCGGGCGGCGCCGCGCGGAAGCAGGGGACGCTGCGATCGAGCGGCGGCTGCTTGCCCGGATAGGCGGGACGGGTGCCCAGCGACGGGAACACGGCGTTGCCGTAGAGGGGACCGCCGCCGGGCAACGAGCCGGTGGCCACCTGATCGGAGCCGCCCCCGGCCGCCGAGCGGACGTAGCGCCCGTTGCCGTCGAAGTTCTGGCTGAAGCTGGCCAGACCGACGCCGGACTGGAACAGCTCCTGGTAGACCTGCAGGCCGGTGGTCAGCGGCGGGTCGGAGATCCGCTCGTTGCCGGTGGGGATGACCGTGTGCACCAAGCACTTGGCCAGCTCGTCGGACCCGTTGAGCAGCGCCTTGGAGGAGATCAGCGTGCTCGACGTGCCTTCGATTGCGGGGGTCAGTGAGTTGAGCAGGCCGCCGAGCTCCTGGGGGGACAGCAGCGCCCTGGACTGGGCCAGCCACGGCAGGCCCGCGGTGATCGTCGGCGCGGTCTGCTTGACGCTCGGGGTCAGGGCCTTGGCGAAGTGCTGGGTGGGGCCGAACGAGGCCTGCAGCGGCCCGAGCGCGCTCTCGGCCGCGCGCAGGAACGGGGGCAGCAGGGCGATCGTGCGGGAGAGGTCGCCCTGGCGCGCGGCCAGGGCGCCCATGGTGGCGTTGAACGCGGTCACCAGGTCCTCGAGATGGTTCTGCGCCGCGGCCAGCGCCGCGAACGTGTGCGCGCTGCCGGCCACGACGCCCGAGAGATCGTGGGGCTGGCTGCCCAGCAGCGCCGCATTGACGATCGTCGAGGCCTTGAACGCCCCGGCGGCGTACTTGAGCGAGCGGTTGAGCGCCTGTCCGGCGGTCAGCCCCTGCACGCTCGGATCCTGCGTGGCGTCCTGGGCCGCGGTCGGCTGCCCGTTGAACGACTGGCCGAGACCCTGGAGCAGGGTCTGCAGGTCAGCCCGGGTGTTGGAGCGCAACGCCGAGAGCACGCGGTCGAGCTGCACCGGGCCCGTCGTCTGTGAGGCCGGCAGCGTGGCGCCCGAGGAGACGGTGCGGACACTCGGCGTCCCCGGGTGCAGGTCGACGTAGAAGTTGCCCTCCAGGAACAGCCGAGGGCGGATGTCCGCGGTCGCGTCGGCGTGGATCGGCAGGCCGTTTGACTGGATGGTCATCGTCGCCACCGCCGCGTTGGAGCTGCCCCCCACACGCTGCACGGCCGTGACCGTGCCGACGTTGACCCCGGCGATGCGCACCGGTGATCCCAGGTGCAGCTGGGTCTCGACGGTGAACGTCGCCTTCAGCGTGAACGGGGCGCTGCGGAACGGGATCCCGCCGCCGAAGACCAGGTAGCAGACGGCCAGGATCACGACGGCGGCGACGGCGCCGGCGACGAAGTTGCTCACGCGGGACTGGTGGCGCCTCATGACGCGCCCTTCGTCGTCTTCTCGGTCTTGATCCCCACGTTGCCCGAGGGGTTGCCGAGCACGGCGTGCTGCGGATAGGGCTCGTTGCCCGCCGAGCACTCGCGCGTCTGGCCCGGGGATGCGGTGTTGGGATAGGGGTCGACGTGCAGCGGCCCCGAGGCCTGGCCGGTCGATGTCCCGGTGAACGGCGTGCTCGATGGCTCCGACTCATACCCGGGCACGTCGTCGACCGCGATCTGGACGAAGCGCAGCAGCGCGCCGTTGCTGACGTGCTCGGAGAGCACGCTCTCGGAGTTGCGCAGGAACAAGGTGACGTAGTTGCACGTGGTCTGGGCCGGGGTGAGGAAGGCCAGCGGCGGGCCCAGGGCCGACAGCGTGAGCGTCAGGCGATCCAGCCCCTGCTGGACCGACGGGTTCTGGGCATAGCCGGCGGTGTTCTTGGACAACGTCACCGTGCGCTGGTCAAGCGCGGCGGTCCCGGGGAGGTTGCGCGTGCCTGTGGCGAAGGCGTTGGACAGCACCGGAGCGCTCTGGGGCAGGGTGGCCACACCCGGGCGCAGCTCTGAGAACAGCGCCGCCGTATCGGTGAGGAACGGGCGGATCACCGGCGTGTTGGCGATCGTCGCGTCGAACATCGGCGGGGTGTCGGAGATCGTCTCCTGCAGCGAGGGCACGGCGACCCCGGCCAGCGCGCGGAAGGTCGTGTCCAGATTGGCGAAGAGCTGCCCCTGGACCCCGGCCACCGGCGTCAGCGCGCCCGTGTAGCGCTCCAGGCTGCGGAAGAAGCCGCCGAGGTCGGTGGAGGGCGACGCCAGGTTGGCGGCCACCGGCTCCAGGTCGCGCAGCAGCGGCCCGAACGCGCCGATCGCGTTGTTGAGATCGAGGCCCCGCCCGGCGAGCGCCTGCCCAAAGCCGAGCGTCGACTGCTGGACGCCCGTGCGCGTCGGCGGGGTGAACATCGACAGCACCTGGTCGAAGTCCACCTCGTTGCTCTCCTGGCGCATCGGCACCACGGCGTTGTTGCCGAAGCCCTGGCGGGAGTGACCGAGCGTGATCTCGAGGTATTTCAGGCCGATGGCCCCCTTGAGGCGCACCGTGAACCTCGTGTCCACCGGCAGCGGCTTGATGCTGTTCTGCAGCTGGACGTTGATCTGCGCGATCGGCCGGCCATCGGGGAGCCGCTCGGGCGTGACCGTCGACACGATGCCCACCAGCGCGCCGCCCAGGTTGACGTTGTCGCCGTGGGTGAGCTCTGAGGCGTTGGCGGCCTGGACGTGCAGGGAGTAGGTGGGCACGAACGGCAGCCCATTGGTCGCGTTGTAGGCCAGGTAGACGGCGACGACCGTCACCAGCACGGTGAGGGCGCCGATGAGCACCGGGTTGCCGGCCAGGCCGGGGTCGCGGCGGCGCGACCTCACTGCCCACTCCCCATCAGGAACGAGAGCAGCCCCTGCATCGACGCCCGCGTCGAGGACTGCTGCGACGCCGACTGGACGGCCTGGGCGACCACCCGATCGGTGTGGCCCGAGGACCCCGCCGCCTTGCCCTGGCCGCCGGCGCCGGCGGCCGAGGCGGCGTCCGCGGAGGCGCTGGCTGCGTTGGCCGCGTCGAACGTCGAGGAGCAGCCCGGCACCGCGCTCGTGGCGTAGTTGGTGCAGCTGGACGTCAGCGCCTCGTCACGCGTGTAGTGGCCGAGCTGGTTGAAGCCGTTGCCGGCGATCGCCCCGTTGAACAGCAGCTTCATGAGCTCCTCGATGCCACCGGTGTTGTCGAGGCTGGTGGTGAGCTTCTCCAGGTTGCCCGCGGTCGGCGCGCCGGCGGCGCCCAGGGCCTTGAGGCGGTTGGCGAGCGGCTGGGTGGCCAGCAGCGAGGGCTGGGACGTGTGCGCGGCGGCGCCCAGATTGATCAGCGCCGTACGGGCCTGGGCCGCGAACGGGGTGAGGTTGGCGAACTGCTGGCCCAGCGCCGCGGCGCTCTGGCCCAGGCTGGTCATCAGCGGAGTGCCCTGGTCGGCCAGCTTGCCCAGGTCGGTCATCAGCGGACGCAGCTGCGCCAGATACGCCGGGAACTTCTGGAAGGTCTGGGAGATCGCCTGCGCGCGGGCGGCGCTGGCCACCGCCGTGGTGTTGGCCGACGTGATGAAGCCCGAGATCTGCTTGCGCTCGCGGGCCAGCGGGGCCAGCACCGTGTCGGAGTCGGTGGCCAGCTGGGCCAGGGTGTGGTTCTGGCCGGCCAGGATCTTGAGCACCTTGTCGGTGTTGCCCAGGGCGGGGTTGGCGCGGTGGATGACCGCGTTGAGGTCCGAGCCGCGCGCCGCCAGCCCGGTCCCGAACTCGTTGATGATCACCGCCAGCGACTCGCGCACCGGCTCGGTGGAGATGTCCTGGACGATGTCTGAGTCGATCGGCGAGCTCGTCCGTGTGACCGGCAGGTAGTAGCTGCCCGTCCCCGGGCCCGAGCCGATCCGCGGCAGCGCGCGAGCGGAGGACGTGCCCGGGGTGCAGTCGACGTACTCCTCGCCGATGAGCGACTGCGGGCGGATCGCGCAGGTCGCGTCGTCATGGAACGGCGCGAAACGGTTGTCGGTGATCGAGATGGTCACCGCCGCCTTCTTGCCCGAGGTGACCCCGAGAGACTGGATGCTGCCGACGTTGGCGCCCGCGATGCGGACGTCCTCGCCCTGGGCCGCGAACGAGGCGTCGTCGAAGATGGCGCGGACCAGGTAGGTCCCGTGCCTCGCGGAGCCCGACGGCCCGCGGATTACCGCCGCGGCGATGGCCACCACGACGAGTCCCAGGGCGATGAGGGCGATCCGTCTCACGTTCTCACGGTCCGGGAGGCACGTCGCTCGTGCTGCAGCCGGGCACCGACTGCGGCGCCGACCCGTCGGGGGTGGCCTGCGACGCCGAGCCCGGGCACCGGTTGCGGACGGCCTTGAGACCGTCGTAGCGCTGGGAGGGGAACTGTGTGGTCAGCTCGTTGGAGGAGTCCAGCGCGAACGGGAACAGGGCGGGCTGGGTGCGGACGTAGTGGCCGTTGGCGTCGTAGTAGGCGCTGGCCTGGCCGAGGTTGGTGAGCGCGGCGACGACGTCGGGCGCGTATTGGCGCAGCGCGACGATCTGGTTCTGAGAGTCGTTGAGCTGCTGGATCATCTCCGGGAACGCGGTGGCGGCGATCCGCGCCAGCGCGGGGGTGGACTGGGCCAGCGAGGTGAGGTCGCCGCCTCCCGAGGGATTGCGGATGAGGTCGTCCAGCGCGCCGATCGTCGGAATCCCGGCCTCGATCACCTGGCGCAGCGCGGCGAGGAACTGCGGCAGGCGCCGGACCGCCGGCTTGGAGGCGGCGACCAGCGGGTCGAGCGAGTTGAGAGTCGTCTGCAGGCCGGCGAACGTGGTCGTCGCCTGGCGCAGGGTCCCGGGCAGCAGGCCGAGGGCCTGCTGGAGCGCCTGGCTCTGGCTGGCGATCGCGCCGGTCGCGGTGCTCGTGTTGGCGATGAGCTGCGAGAGCTGCTCTGAGCGCGAGGCCAGCGCGCCGAGCGCGTTGGCGCCCTGCACGACGAGCTGATCGAAGGTGGGCTGGTCCCGGGCGAGCTCGGCGGTGAGCTGGCTGGTCGTCTGCAGCCCGGGCGCCAGGTACTTCAGTGCCTGGTTGGCCTGCCGGCCGCGCCCCTTCAGTGACGCCGCCTCCCCGCGCACGAACCCCCTCAGCCCTGCTCGGGTGAGTGGGTCGAAGGTGTCGAACAGCTGGTCGATGTTGACCTCGGAGTAGGTGTGGGTGTCGGTGATCACCCCGCCGTCGTCGATCGGCGGCGCCTGGCTGGGCCCCGGCTCCAGCTCCACATAGCGGCTGGCGATCCCCGACAGCGAGTCCTCGACGATGCGCGCGACCGTCCCCTGGTGCATCGGCCCCACGCCGCCGCGCAGCCCCAGGCTCACGCGCGCTTCGCCGTTGCGCGTGAGGCTGATCGAGTTGATCGTGCCGACCGCCGCCGGCCCGATGAGGACGTTGTCGCCGGTGACCAGCCCGCTGGCGTTCTGGAAGTCGGCGTTCAGCGAGTAGCTCGAGCCGCCTCCGAGGATGAGCACCGCGACCACCACGAGCGCCAGCCCCAGGGCGCCGAGGGCGCCGACGCGGGCGGCGACGCTCGACCGCGATGCACCTCCGCCCCCGAGCTCCTCGGTGACTGACGCGGGCCGCCCTTCGGGACCTCCTTGCGTGCTCTCGTGCGGGCCGATCTGGCTCTCCTCCTCCTCATAGCGCCAGAGTCATCGACACTGCGCGTTGGCATCCTGCCAAAGCCGGCGGCCATCCATCGCCACCGGGCCTCCTAGTGGGAGCGAAAAATACTGCCCTTTGCCCGTCTCGCGGGCCGGTTGAGGAGCTTGAGGAGGCTGAGAGCGGGATTCGGGCGGCTAAGCCGCCAGCAAAGCTGCACCGATCGCGCCGCCCTGGTCCCCCAGCCCGGCCACCCGTACGGCGGGCGGACGCGAGTCGTTGAACAGGTGCGGATGCATCTCGGTGGCGATCCGCTCGGCCATCGGCTGCCCGAAACGGACGCCGAGGCCGCCGCCGATGATCACCGCCTCGATGTCGAGGAGGTTGACCGCGGAGGCGATGCCGGCGCCCAGCGCGCGGACGGCCCGGTCGATGAGCTCGGTGGCCAGCGGGTCCTGCGCCTGGAGGGCGTGGCCCCAGATCGAGCTGGTCAGGCGGGTGCGGCCCCGGGCCTTCATCAGCTTGAACAGGTCGGTCTTGGCGCCCTTGTCGGCCTCCCGGCGGGCCCGGGCCTCCATGGCGCCCCGGCCGGCGTAGGCCTCCAGGCATCCACGCCGCCCGCACGGGCAGTGCGCGCCGCCACGGCGGACGACCGTGTGGCCGATCTCACCGGCGGCGCCGCGTCCGCGCCACGGCTCGCCGTTGAGGATGATCCCGCCGCCGACGCCGGTGCCCCAGAAGACCCCGAGCACGGAGTCATACGGCTTGCCCGCGCCCAGCCGGAACTCGGCCCGGGTGGCGACCTGGACGTCGTTGCCCAGGTGCACGGTGGCGCCGAGCCGCTCCGAGAGGGCGGCGCTGAGCTCGAACGGCGCGATCCAGTTGGGGAGGTTGCGGGCGTTGGCCACCGTGCCGGCGTCGTCGTCGACGTCCCCGGGCGAGCCGACGCCGACGCCGTGCAGCGCGGAGGTCTCGACGCCGGCGGCCTTCGCCGCGCCGGTCATCGCCTCGGCCATCTGCTTGGCCACATCGGCCGGGCCGCCATCGGTCGGCGTCGGCTGCCGGCTCTGGCCGAGCACCTGGTTGTCGGCGTCGACGACGATGGCCTCGATCTTGGTGCCGCCGAGGTCGATCCCGCCGCGCAGCTTGCCGTTGTCACTCATCTGTGGACCAGCCTACCCCCGTGGGGGGCGCACTAGCCCGTAGGGGGCGCACTCAGCCCGTAGGGGGCGCACCAGCCCGTAGGGGGCGCACCAGCCCGTAAGGGGCGCACCAGCCCGTAGGGGGCGCGCTAGCGCCGCTGCGCGCGGCGTCACGCCCAGGACTGGCGATAGTCCTGCTGCTCGGCGGTCGGCTCGTCGATCCGCACGCCCAGCGCGGCCAGCTTGAGCCGTCCCACCTCGTAGTCCACGCCGGTGGGGACCGAATGGACACCCGGCGCCAGAGCGCCGCGATGGACGACGAGTTGCTCGACGCTCAGCGCCTGCAGCGCGAACGAGACGTCCATCACGGCCGCCGGATGACCCTCCGCGGCGGCCAGGTTGACCACGCGGCCGTGGGCCAGCAGGTTCAGCCGCCGCCCGTCGGCCAGCCGGTACTCCTCCACCAGGGGGCGGACGGCGCGATGGCCGCCGGTGGCGAGTGCGTCGAGCTCTGAGAGGTCGAGCTCGACGTCGAAGTGGCCGGCGTTGGCGAGCAGCGCCCCGTCCTTCATGCGGGCAAAGTGCTCGCCGTGCAGGACGCGGCGCGAGCCGGTGACCGTGATGAAGATGTCGCCGCGCTCGGCGGCCTCGAGCGCCGGCATCACCTGGTAGCCCGCCATTCGCGCCTCCAGGGCGCGCAGCGGGTCGACCTCGCAGATGATCACGGCGGCGCCGGCGCCGCGAGCGCGCTCGGCCACGCCCAGGCCGGCCCAGCCGTAGCCGATGACGACCACGGTGTTGCCGGCCAGCAGCACGTTGGACGCCCGCACGATGCCGTCCAGCGCGGACTGGCCCGTGCCGTGGCGGTCGTTGAGCGCCCGCTCGGTCCGGGCCTCGTTGACGGCGAGCACCGGACAGCGCAGCGTTCCCTCGTCCTGAAGGCGTCGCAGCCGCACCAGGCCCGTCGTGGTCTCCTCGGTGCCGCCGATGAGCCCGTCCAGGACCGCGCCGCCGCGGGCGTGGGCGGTGACGAGCAGGTCGGCGCCGTCGTCGAGGGTGATGTGAGGCCCGCCCGCCCCGGCTGTGCCGGTCGTGTCCAGCAGCGCCAGGACGTGCTGCACGTAGGTGTCCACGTCCTCCCCGCGCCGCGCTCGCACCTGCACCCCGTCCTCCAGCACGAGCGCCGCGGCGACATCGTCCTGGGTGGAGAGCGGGTTGGCCGAGCACAGGGCCACCGTCGCCCCGCCGGCGCTGAGCGTCCGGACGAGGTTGGCGGTCTCCGCGGTGACGTGCAGGCACGCCGCCACCCGGATGCCCTGCAACGGGCGCTCGGCGGCGAAGCGGGCCCGGATCTGGGCGAGCACGGGCATCTGCCCGGCCGCCCAGTCGATCCGAAGCTCGCCGTCGGGCGCCAGCGTCAGGTCAGCGACATCGTGCGGCGGGACCGCGGTCCGCGCCATCGCCTACCTCTGGGCTCGCTGCCCAGCGCCGGTTAGTAGCGGTAGTGGTCGGACTTGTACGGGCCCTCGGCCGGGACCCCGAGGTAGGAGGCCTGCTCGGGGGTGAGCTCGGTGAGCTTGACGCCCAGCGCGCCGAGATGCAGCCGCGCCACCTTCTCGTCGAGCTGCTTGGAGAGGGTGTAGACCTGGGTCTCGTACTCGCCGGTGTTGCCGAACAGCTCGATCTGGGCCATCACCTGGTTGGTGAACGAGTTGGACATCACGAAGCTCGGGTGCCCGGTGGCGTTGCCGAGGTTGAGCAGACGACCCTCGGACAGCACGATGATCGCGTTGCCGCCGGGGAAGACCCACTCGTCGACCTGGGGCTTGATGTTGATCCGCGTGATGCCCTCGGTCTTCTCCAGGCCCGCCATGTCGATCTCGTTGTCGAAGTGGCCGATGTTGCCGACGATCGCCTGGTGCTTCATCTGCGCCATGTGCTTGGCGGTGATGACGTCCTTGTTGCCGGTGGAGGTGACGAAGATGTCGACCTCGCCGATGACGTCCTCGATGCGGGCGACCTGGTAACCGTCCATCGCGGCCTGCAGCGCGCAGATCGGGTCGATCTCGGTGACGATCACCCGCGCGCCCTGGCCGCGCAGCGACTCCGCGCAGCCCTTGCCGACGTCGCCGTAGCCGCACACCAGCGCGACCTTGCCGCCGATGAGCACGTCGGTGGCGCGGTTGATGCCATCGATCAGCGAGTGACGGCAGCCGTACTTGTTGTCGAACTTGGACTTCGTCACCGAGTCGTTGACGTTGATGGCCGGGAACAGCAGCCGGCCCTCCTTGGCGAACTGGTAGAGCCGGTGCACGCCGGTGGTCGTCTCCTCGGTCACGCCC
>CAVYUJ010000002.1:0-435437 GCA_963771675.1 uncultured Actinomycetota bacterium
GCCGCCGGTGTAGATCTGGCGCGGGCGCGCGATCTTCTGCTCGGGATCGTCGATCATCTCCAGCCACTGGGCGATCCAGCCGCTGGTGCGCCCGATGGCGAACAGGACCGGGAACATCTCCACCGGCATTCCCAGCGCCTCGTAGATGAGGCCGGAGTAGAAGTCGACGTTGGGGTAGAGCTTGCGCTTGACGAAGTACTCGTCCTCCAGCGCGATCTTCTCCAGCTCGGTGGCGATGTGCAGCAGCGGGTTCTTACCCGTCACCTCGAAGACCTCCTCGACGGCCTTCTTGATGATCTTGGCCCGCGGGTCGAAGTTCTTGTAGACCCGGTGGCCGAAGCCCATCAGCTTCTCGTCGCCGTCCTTGACCCCCTTGATGAAGTCCGGGATGTTCTCCTTGGTCTCGATGCGGCGCAGCATCCGCAGCACCGCCTCGTTGGCGCCGCCGTGCAGCGGCCCGTACAGGGCCGCCACGCCCGCGGCCACCGCGGAGTACGGGTCCACCTGAGAGGAGCCGACGCTGCGCACCGCGCTCGTCGAGCAGTTCTGCTCATGGTCGGCGTGCAGGATGAACAGCACGTCCAGGGCGTGCTCCAGGCGGGGGTCGGGCTCGTACTTGAGCTCGGCGATCTTGTAGATCATCGACAGGAAGTTGCCCGGATAGCTGAGGTCGTTGTCCGGATAGACGTACGGCATGCCGCGGTTGTGGCGGTAGGAGAACGCCGCCAGCGTGGGCATCTTGGCCAGCAGCCGGATGACCTGGAGGTAGCGGATGTCCGACTCCTTGATGGCCGACGCCTCGGGATAGAAGGTCGACAGCGCGCCGACGGAGGCGAGCAGCATGCCCATGGGGTGCGCGTCGTAGCGGAACCCCTGCATGAACTCCTTGACGTTCTCGTGGACGAAGGTGTGGATCGTGATCAGGTGATCCCACTCGTCGAGCTGCTTCTGGGTGGGGAGCTCACCGTGGATGAGCAGGTAGGCCACCTCGAGATAGCTGGACTTCTCGGCCAGTTGCTCGATCGGGTACCCGCGGTACTCCAGGATGCCCTTGTCGCCGTCGATGTAGGTGATCGCCGAGCGACACGACGCCGTCGCCATGTAGGCGGGGTCGTAGGTCATCAACCCGAAGTCGTCGTCCTGGGTCTTGATCTTGCGCAGCTCGGTGGCCCGGATCGTGTTGTCCTCGATCGGGATCTCGTACTGCTTGCCGGTCCGGTTGTCGGTGACGGTGAGGGTGTCGGCCGACGTCGCTACGCCGCCCCCGTTCGTCCCTTGCTCAGCCTCGGTGGTCATAGTGCTCCTTGACGCGGTTACCGGAGAGGCCGCCTCTCAGAAAACGGGCGTCGACGACCTTGCTCTCCAGACTTTACTTACCCGCGGCCGGCCGCCGAGCACACGGACACGAGCCGGTCACGACGCAGTCCGCGCGGTTACGAGGTGAGGATGGCGGTCGCGACCGCCGCGACGACGATCACCGCCGTCAGCCCGATGACGCCGCGCTGGCCCCCCATGTTGGAGGGGAAGTCGGGGCGCTGGATCCCGATCGTGGCCAGGATCACCGCGTAGACGGCGAGCGCCCCGCCGATGATGAAGAACGGCACCTTGGAGGGCTCATCGGCGGCGGTGATCAGCAGCAGGGCAGACATCGCAGGGCCCGGAGCCTACCCAAAAATATGAACTAGGCCCCGTCCGCCCCCGGCCCGCCCCCGGCCCGCCCCTCGCCCGCCCCCACCCGGCCCGACCGGTACCGGCTGGCCGTGGCGGCGCGCTGGCCCTGATAGTGGCTGCCCAGCTCGGCGCTGCCGTAGGGCCGGCGGGCGGGGCGGTCGAGCATCATGAACGAGAGCTGGGCGATCTCCAGGCCGGGGTGCAGGATGATGGGGACCCGGGTCAGGTTGTTGAGCTCCAGGGTCAGCGTGCCCTTCCAGCCCGGGTCGCAGAAGCCCGCGGTGGCATGGACGATGAGCCCCAGGCGCCCGAGGCTGGACTTGCCCTCGATCCTGGCCACGATGTCGTCGGGCAGCTCCACCCATTCCAGCGTGCGCCCGAGGCAGAACTCCCCGGGATGGATGACGAACGACTCGCCCTCGGGGACGACGACCTCCTCGGTGAGGTTCTCCGGCGGCTGACGCAGGTCGATGGCGGTGGCGCGGTGGTTGTGGAAGACGCGGAAGGAGTCCCCCAGCCGCAGATCGACGCTGGCCGGCTGGACCAGGCCCGGATCCCAGGGGTCGATGCGGATCCGGCCCTCCTGGACCATGCGCGTGATCGTGCCGTCGGAGAGGACCGAGACCGCCGCCTCGCGACCGGTCGCCGTCTGTCCGCTGTCACCGTTCATGGGCGGCAAGTCTGACAGCGATGGAGGTCGCGTCGGGGGTCAGTGGCCGACGGTGCGCGCACGGGCACGCACCGTCCGCACCCGCGCGGGAGGCTGCGGGGCGGGATCGCCGTGCGGGCCACGCCGCGGACGGCGCGGGAACGGCTGGCGCGGGTGCGGCCGATGGCGCTTGATGCCGCCGTCGTCGTCAGACGACGTCTCGTCCTCGGGCTCCTGCTTGATCGCCCACCAGACAAGGTAGATCAGCGCCGCAATCGGCAGCTTGAGCGCGAGCATCAGCCACAGAAATCCCCACGTCACGAGACACCCGATCCTATCCCTTTGGCCGTTAGATGCAACCCCGAGCCGGCGGCCTCAGGAGATGGCGCGCAGGCGCGCGCCATCGGGGTCCAGCAGCGGCTCGGCCGTGACCTCCCCGGCCACCCACTGACCGAAGATGTCGATGTGGACCTCGGTGCCGACCCCGTGCTCGGCCGGCAGATACGCGTACGCGATCGAACGCTGCACGGTGTAGCCGTATCCCCCGGTGGTGACGCGACCGCAGATCTCCTCGCCGACACGCACCGGCTCGTTGCCCAGCGCCACCGAGCGCGGGTTCTCGAGGACCACGCAGCGCAGTCGCCGGTCCGGCTCGCCCAGGGCGTCCGCGCCGATGAACGACCGGTCCTCCCGCACGCAGAAATCCAGCCCGGCCTCCAGCGGCGTCTCATCGGGGGTGATGTCGGCGGCCCACACCCGGTAGCCCTTCTCCAGGCGCAGCGAGTCGATGGCGCGGTAGCCGCCGGCCATCAGGCCGTGAGGACGCCCGGCCTCCCAGAGCGCGCGCCACAGGCCCGCGCCGTACTCGGTGGGGCAATACAGCTCCCACCCGGCCTCGCCGACGAAGGTGACCCGAAGCGCTCGCACCGGGACGTCGCCGACGGCGAGCTCGCGCATCCGCATGTAGCCGAAGTCCAGCGGGTCGGGGGTGAGCGGGCGCAGGATCTCCGCCGCCCTGGGCCCCCACAGGGCAAAGCAGGCCCATCGCGAGGTGACGTCCGACAACGTCACCGACCCGTCGTGGGGCAGGTGGCGGCGGATCCAGGCGGCGTCGTGGTTGCCGAACGCCGTCCCGGTGACGATCTGGAAGGTCTCATCCGCGACACGCGTCACGGTGAAGTCACACTCGATCCCGCCGCGCCGGTTGAGCATCTGGGTGTAGACGATCCGTCCCACCTCGTCGGGGATCCGGTTGTCACACAGCCGCGTGAGCAGCTGCGCCGCGCCGGGGCCGGCCACCTCGAGCTTGGCGAAGGACGATTCGTCGTAGAGGGCCGCGGTGGTGCGGGTGGCGATCGCCTCGGCGCCGATGGCCGGGGACCAGTGGCGCCCCGCCCAGCCGCGCGGGCGCAGGCCGGCGTCGCCCGCCGGGGCGTTCGACTCATACCAGTTCACGCGCTCCCAACCGGCCTTCTCGCCGAACGCGGCGCCGTGATCGCGGTGCCACGCGTAGGCGCTCGACGTCCGCAGCGGGCGGCCGGCCAGGCGCTCGTGTCCGGGGTAGCGGATGTCGTAGTAGGTCTCGTACACCTCCCGGGCGCGCGCGAGCGAGTACCGGGGCGACCGGAAATGGCCCCCGCCCGCCCCGAAGCGCCGGACGTCCATCTCCCAGACGTCGAGCGAGGGCTCCCCGGCGACGATCCACTCCGCCACCACCTTGCCGATCCCGCCGGCCCCGGCCAGCCCATGGGCGCAGAAGCCGGCGGCCACGAACAGGCCGCGCACGTCGGTCTCGCCCAGGCAGAACTCGTTGTCGGGGGTGAACGCCTCGGGGCCGTTGATCAGCCGCGTGACCTTGACGTCCTCCATGGCGGGCACCCGCTTGGACGAGTTCTGGGCGATCTCCTCGAAGCGGGGCCAGTCCTCCTCCAAGAGCCGGCCGTTGAAGTCCGGTGGGATGCGGTCGACCTCGTGCTCGTCGAGGAACCACGGCGCGCTGTCGCGCTCGTAGCCGCCCATGATCAGTCCCGCGCCCTCCTCGCGGAAGTAGACGAGCAGGTCGGGGTCGCGCAGCGTGGGCAGGTGCTCGATCTCTCCGGCCGTGCCGCGCTCACGGAACGGCTGGGTGACGAGGTACTCGTGGGCGAAAGGGATGACCGGCACCCGCACCCCGGCGAGCCGCCCGATCTCCGCGGCGTACATGCCCGCGGCGTTGACCACCACCTCGGCCTCGATGTCACCCCACTCGGTCTTGATGCCGCGCACGCGCCCCTCGGTCACCACCACCTCGTGCACGCGTGTGTGCGTGAACACCTGGCAGCCGCCGCGGCGGGCGCCGTCGATGAGCGCGTAGGTGAGCAGCGACGGGTCCAGGTAGCCGTCGGTGGGCAGGTAGGACGCGCACCGCACCCCGTCGGTGACCATGAGCGGGAACAGCGACTGGGCCTCCTCGGCGGAGAGCAGCTCCAGCGGCAGTCCGAACGTCTTGGACCACGCCACCTGGCGCATGACCTCCTGCTCGCGCTCCTCGCTGCAGGCCAGGCGGATCCCGCCGCACTCGACCCAGCCGCAGTCAAGCGTCCGGTACAGCGCCACGGAGTCCATCATCATGCGCGTGAGCGAGACGCTCCCGCGCAGCTGCCCCACCAGCCCGGCGGAGTGAAAGGTCGAGCCGCTGGTGAGCTCGTTGCGATCCACCAGCACGACGTCGCGCTCGCCCAGCTGGGCGAGGTGGTAGGCGATCGCGGCCCCTCCGACCCCGCCGCCGATGATCACGACGCGGGCACGATCGGGCAGCTCACGGGGCCGCGGCACGCATCCACTCCTCCAGTCGGGGGTCTGAGGCATTGCGCTCCAGGCGCGAGAAGTGCTGGTGCGCGTAGTCGGCGAAGTCGAAGTCCAGCTCGGAGATGGAGCCCTGGACCACACCCCAGGCGGCCTCTCGCGCGTCGGAGACCAGCATCATCAGGCGCAGCGCGGCCCGTCGTTGTGGCCCGGGCGTCTCGCCATCGAAATAGGCGGTGAGCAGGCGCGATTGGGCGCCCTCGTCGAGCTCATTGTTGACCGCGAGATTGGCGAGGTCGAAATACGCGTGGCCCATGCCCGCGTACTCCCAGTCCACCAGCAGGGCGTGGCCGGGATCGGCGTCGGCGGCCAGGATGTTGCCGGGCAGCAGGTCGTTGTGACAGGGGACCGGATGGGCGAGCGGGAGGACCTCGGCGATGCGGTCGATGAGCCGCTGCGTGCGCCGGTACTGGTCGGTGAGCTCGCCCCCGCGCTCACCGATGATCCTCGCGTAGTCGCTCAGCAGGTCGGGGATCCAGAAGCGGACGGGCAGCTGCAGCCCGCAGACGTGGAAGGCGCGCAGGGCGTGGGCCGCGCTCGAGGGGTCGGCGCGGAGCCGGTCACCGTCGATCGGCGCGCCCGGCAGCCACTCGGTGACCATGCACTCCTCGTCGGCGGCGATGAGCGGCGGAGCGATGCCCAGCTGCGCGGCGCGCTCGGTGGCCATGCGCTCGGCGCCGCGGTCGATCCCGAGCAGGCCCGTGTCCCGGCCCGGCACGCGCAGAACGCAGTCGCGCTCGCCGAAGCGCACGCGGAAATTGCGGTTGGTGATGCCGCCGTCGAGGGGCTCGGGCTCGCCCGCGACGGGACCGAGACGGGCGGCGAGGCGCTCGACGATTTTGATCAGATCAGCCACCACGCGGAAACCTAGCGTTTAAGGCCTGCTTCCTATACCTTCGCGCCACGAAGAGGCCGCCGGAGGATTCGCGCGACGACCTCCACAACAGATTCCGGAGGGTGGTGGGATGAAGCTCGAGGAGCTCCGTAGCCGGGTCGAGGCCGGCGAGATCGACACCGTGCTGATCGTCCTGTGCGACATGCAGGGCCGTCTCCAGGGCAAGCGATTGACGGCACGCCACTTCCTGGAGGAGGTCGTGGACCACGGCGCCGAGGGATGCAACTACCTGCTCGCGGTCGACGTGGACATGAACACCGTCGACGGCTACGAGATGTCTTCGTGGGAGCGGGGCTACGGGGACTTCGTGCTCAGGCCCGACCTCGCCACCCTGCGCTCCGTCCCCTGGCAGGAGGCCACGGCGATGGTCCTGTGCGACCTCGGCTGGGAGGACGGCTCTGACGTGGTGGCGTCGCCGCGGCAGATCCTGCGCCGCCAGCTCGGGCGGCTGGCCGAGCGCGGGTGGAGCGCCAACGCCGCCACCGAGCTGGAGTTCATGGTCTTCCGCGAGACCTACGAGTCCGCATGGCACAAGGCCTACCGCAACCTCGACCCCGCCAACCTCTACAACGTCGACTACTCGATGCTCGGCACCGCGCGGATCGAGCCGCTCATCCGGCGCATCCGCAACTCGATGCAGGGTGCCGGCCTGGCGGTCGAGAACTCCAAGGGTGAGTGCAACTTCGGCCAGCACGAGATCAACTTCCACTACGCCGAGGCCCTGCGCACCGCCGACGACCACGTCATCTACAAGAACGCCGCCAAGGAGATCGCCGCCCAGGAGGGAATGGCGATCAGCTACATGGCCAAGTTCGATGAGCGCGAGGGCAGCTCGTGCCACATCCACTTCTCACTGGCCGACGCCGACGGCCGCAATGTGTTCGCCTCAGACCGCCCGCTGTTCGAGTCCTTCCTGGCCGGGCAGCTGGCCTGCCTGCGCGAGATGACGCTGATGCTGGCGCCCAACGTCAACTCCTACAAGCGCTTCGTGGAGGGGTCGTTCGCCCCCACCACCGTGGCCTGGGGCCAGGACAACCGCACGTGCGCGCTGCGCGTCGTCGGCCACGGGCCGGGGCTGCGCTTCGAGGTGCGTGCCGGCGGGTCCGATCTGAACCCGTACCTGGCCATCAGCGCGATCATCGCCGCCGGCCTGCACGGCGTGGAGAGCAAGCTGGAGCTCGAGCCCGTCTTCGAGGGCAACGCCTACCACGCCACCGACAAGCCTCGCCTGCCCTCGACGCTGCGCGACGCCCGGGACCTGTTCGCCACCGGCGACGTGACCCGCGCAGCGTTCGGGCCCGAGGTGGTGGCCCACTACGTCAACGCTGCCGACGTGGAGCTCAAGGCGTTCGAGGCTGCGGTCACCGACTGGGAGCGCTTCCGCGGCTTCGAGCGCTTGTGACGGTCCTGGGCAACCACGACTCCTCGACCTCGCTGGAGGCGGTGTTCGCCCCCGTCCATTCCCAGACGGCGTTCGAGGAGACCGTGGACCGGCTCGGCACGGCCATCAAGCTGGGGCTGCTGCCGCCGGGGACACGCCTGCCGGCCGAGCGCGAGCTGTGCGCCCGGCTGGGAATCGCCCGCTCCACGCTGCGCCAGGCGCTGGTGGCGCTGGGCCAGAGCGGGCACCTGCACGCGACCCGCGGCCGGGGCGGCGGCACGTTCGTGGCCGATCCCCAGCCGCCGGCCCAACCGCCGTCGCGCGAGGTGCTGGCGGGATGGCGCGACGTATGCGACGGGCGCATGACGGTCGAGGTCGGGATCGCCGTCCTGGCCGCCGAGCGGGCTCGGCCGGCGGCCGTCGACGCCCTGGAGGAGCTGGTCGTGGCGATCGACGACCTGCTCGACGACTTCCCCGCCTACCGGCCGCTCGACGTGCGCTTCCACGTGGGCCTCGCCGAGCTCACCGGCAGCCCGCGACTGGTCAAGCACATGACGGAGATCCAGGGCGCGATGAGCGCGCTCATCTCCCACATCGCGCACCCGCCCGAGGTCCTGGACTCCGCCAACGACCAGCACCGGCGACTGGTGAGCGCACTGCGGCACCACGACGAGGCGCTGGCCGCCAGGGTGATGACCGAGCACCTGCGCGGCACCGAGCATGTGCTGGCAGGGCTGCTCCCGCGCGGCTGATGCGCGCCCCGTGAATGCGCGCCGGCGTGCGTTCTCCATCCGGCCCTTGACTTCACCGGCAACGCGGTCATATGGTTCTCGCGCCTTGAAGGGCCGATCAGCAGACCTTTTCCCGAGGAGGGCCGGATGACCGCAGGCACTGAGACTCTCTCAGCCGACGAACGACGTCTCGCGGAGCTGGGCTACAAGCAGGAGCTCAAGCGAGGGTGGAGCGGATTCTCCAACTTCGCCATCTCGTTCTCGATCATCTCGATCCTGGCGGGATGCTTCACCACCTATGGACAGGCGTGGATCAACGGGGGCCCGGTGGCTATCTCCATCGGCTGGCCGGTCATCAGCGTGTTCATCCTGCTCGTGGCCTTCTCCATGTCCGAGCTCGCCTCGGCGATGCCGACCGCGGGTGGGATCTACTACTGGTCCTCCAAGCTCGGCGGGCCCGCGTGGGGATGGTTCACCGGATGGTTCAACCTGGTGGGCCTGGTCGCCGTCACCGCCTCGGTGGACTACGCGGCTGCGACGTTCCTGAACTCCACACTGTCCTTCTACGGCCTGCACCTCTTCGGTGTCAACTTCGCCACCGCCAGCGTTCAGTCATCGCTGCACCACGTGTTCGTCCTGTTCGCGGTCATCCTGGCCGTGCACGCTCTGATCAACATCTTCTCCTCGCCGCTGGTGGCCCTGTTCACTCAGATCTCCGTGTGGTGGCACGTGATCGGCGTGCTGGTGATCATCGTGCTGCTGGTGGCGGTGCCGAGCCATCACCAGAGCTTCGGCTTCGTGTTCGGCCACCGTCAGAACCTGTCGGGATTCAGTCATGGTATGTACTGGTTCTACGTGCTGCCGCTCGGCTTCCTGCTGACGATGTACACGATCACGGGCTATGACGCCTCGGCGCACATCTCCGAGGAGACGCACGACGCCGCGATGGCCGCACCCAAGGGCGTGTGGCGGTCGGTGTTCTACTCCGCCGTGTTCGGCTGGGCGGTGCTGCTGGCACTCACCTTCGCCGCCACGCACACGAAGGCGATCGACGCGGCGGGCGGGACCTCGCAGTCCATCATCGAGTCTGCCCTGACGTCGTCGGCGGCCAAGGCCGTGCTCGTCATCTCCACCATCGGCCAGCTCTTCTGCGGAATGGCCTGCGTCACCAGCGCCAGCCGGATGACCTTCGCCTTCTCGCGCGACGGCGCGGTGCCGGGACACAACCTGTGGCGCCGGCTCAACAGCCATCAAACTCCGACATGGGCCGTGGTGTTCGTGGCGGTGTGGGCCTTCATCATCACCATCCCCGCCTACAAGGGCAACCACGCCGGCCTACCGGTGGCGTTCCTGGCGGTGACCTCGATCTCGGTCATCGGCCTGTATATCGCCTACACCATCCCGGTGTTCCTGCGCTGGCGAATGGGAGACGCGTTCCAGAGCGGACCGTGGACCCTGGGCGCCAAATACCGCTGGGTGAACATCATCGCCATCGTCTGGGTGGCACTGTGCGTGATCATCTTCTGCCTGCCGTTCACCCCGGCCGCGGTCCCCTGGAACAGCAGCTTCAGCTGGTCGTCGTTCAACTACGCCCCGCTGGTCACCGTGATCGTCATGCTCGCGGTGACGATCTGGTACTACACCTCGGCCCGCCGGACGTTCAAGGGGCCGATCCACACCATCGAGTTCGCCGAGGACGGCGTGACCGTGGTCGACCCCGAGGCGGCCGAGCTTGCCTAGCGGAGTGGTGGAGGTCCTGGAGCCCGCCACCGAGGCGGTGCTCCAGGAGGTTCCACGCGCAGGGGTGCAGGAGGTCGACGCGGCGGTCGCGCGGGCGGCCGCGGCCTTCCCGGCGTGGCGGGCGGTGGCGCCGTCCGATCGTGCGGCTCGGCTGCGGACGCTCTCCGACGTCGTGCGCGAGCACCAGGAGGAGCTGGCCCAGCTCGAGGCCCGCAACGCCGGCAAGCCCATCGGTGACGCGCGCGGGGAGATGGGGATGGTGGCCGACGTCTTCGCCTACTACTCCGGGGCGCCCGAACGGCTGCTGGGCGACACCATCCCGGTCTCCGGCGGGCAGGCCTGGACGGTGCGCGAGCCGCTGGGCGTCGTGGGGCTGATCGTGCCCTGGAACTTCCCGCTGACGATCGCCGCGTGGAAGCTGGGACCGGCGCTGGCCGCCGGCAACACCGTCGTCCTCAAGCCCGCGGAGCTCACGCCGCTGACCGCGCTGCGCTTCGCCGAGCTGGTGCTCGAGGCGGGCCTGCCCGAGGGCGTGGTCAACGTCGTGGTCGGCCCGGGGTCGGTGTGCGGCGCGCGGCTGGTCGAGCACCCCGGCGTAGCCAAGATCGCCTTCACCGGCTCCACCGAGGTGGGCCGCTCGATCGCCGCCGGCGCCGCCCAGACGATCAAGCGCGTCACCCTGGAGCTCGGCGGCAAGTCGCCCAACATCGTCTTCGCCGACGCCGACCTGGGCGCCGCGGCCGCCGCCGCGCCCGGGGCCGTGTTCGGCAACGCCGGTCAGGACTGCTGCGCGCGCTCGCGGATCCTCGTGCAGCGCGCGGCCATGGACGAGTTCATGGGCGAACTCGAGCGGGTGGTCAGGGCGATCCGCGTCGGCGATCCGCTGGACGAGAGCACGGAGATGGGACCGCTCATCTCGGCCGGGCAGCGCGAGACGGTCGGATCGTTTCTCGACGACGGAGCGCCCGTGGCGTTCCGGGGCTCGGCGCCCGACGGGCCCGGGTTCTGGTTTGCCCCCACGGTCCTGTGTCCCGTCGAGGCCGACGGGGCGGGGTCCCGCGTGTGGCGCGAGGAGATCTTCGGCCCGATCGCCGCCGTGACGCCGTTTGACACCGAGGAGGAGGCGATCCGCTTGGCCAACGACACGATCTACGGGCTGTCGGGCTCGATCTGGAGCGGCGACGGCGCGCGGGCGCTGCGGGTCGCACGGGCGCTGGACGCCGGGGTGCTGTCGATCAACTCCAACACCTCGGTGCGCGTGGCGACGCCGTTCGGCGGTTTCAAGCAGTCGGGCTACGGGCGCGAGCTCGGCCCCCACGCGCTCGACGCCTACACCGAGGTCAAGTCGATCTACTACGCGACCGGCGCAGCCGGATGAGCCGCCTCTCCGGGAAGGTCTGCGTCATCACCGGCGCCGCCGGCGGCATCGGAAGCGCGACGGCATCCGTGTTCGAGCGCGAGGGCGCGCAGGTGGTCGGGGTCGACCTGCTCGAGCACTCGGTGGGCGAGCTCTCGCTGACGGCCGACGTGACCGACGAGACCGCGGTCTCCGAGCTGTACGCGCGCGTGCGGCGCGAGCTGGGCCGGATCGACGTGCTCTTCAACAACGCCGGGATCTCGCCCACCGACGACGCGTCGGTCCTCGAGACCGGCCTGGAGGCCTGGGAGCGCGTGCAGGCGACGAACCTGCGCAGCGTCTTTCTCTGCTGCAAGCACGGCATCCCGCATCTGTTGGAAAACAGCCCGCCCACCCGGGGATCGGTCATCAACACCGCGTCGTTCGTGGCCGTGATGGGCTCGGCCACCTCGCAGATCTCCTACACCGCGTCCAAGGGTGGCGTGCTGGCGCTGTCGCGTGAGCTGGGTGTCGAGTTCGCCAAGCGCGGCGTGCGGGTCAACGCACTGTGCCCCGGCCCGGTCGACACCCCACTGCTGCGCGAGCTCTACGCGGCCGATCCGGTGGCCGCGCAGCGCCGGCTCGTGCACGTGCCGATGGGCCGCTTCGCCAATGCCGACGAGATCGCCAACGCCGTGCTGTTCCTCGCCTCCGACGAGTCCTCGTACGTCAACGCCACCCAGTTCCTCGTCGACGGCGGGATCAGCGGGGCCTACACGACGCCGTTGTAGAGGCCCGTGCGCGATGAGGGCGACCAGACTGCCCGTATCGCGCACATCAGCTACGTGCGGGCGGCCTCGGCGGCGGCGCGCGGCGGCAGCGAGGGCTCGACCCGCAGCAGCCGCGCCGGGCGCTCGGGCAGCCACCAGTTCCATCGCCCGAACAGGGACACCACCGCCGGCACCAGCAGCGCCCGGATGACGGTGGCGTCGAGGATGATCCCCGCGGCCAGCCCGGTGGCGAACACCTTGACGGTCGTGTCGGGCGCCGAGGCCATCGAGGCGAAGGCCAGGAACAGGATGAGCGCCGCGCTGGTCACCAGCCGGCCGGTACGGCCGATCCCGCGCACCACCGCGGTGTCGGTGGAGCCGGTGGCATCGAACTCCTCGCGCATGCGGGCCAGGATGAACACCTCGTAGTCCATCGAGAGCCCGAACAGGAAGGCGAACACCATCAGCGGGATCCAGGCGTCGACCGAGTGGGTGGCCGAGATCCCCCACAGCGCGTCGGAGCCGTGGCCCTGCTGCCACACCAGGGTGATCACGCCCCACGCGGCGCCGACGCTGATCACGTTGAGCAGCACCGCCTTGAGGGGGAGCAGGAGCGAGCGGAAGGCGCGCGCCAGCAGCAGGAAGCTGAGGATGGCGATAAGGGCGATCATCAGCGGGAAGCTCCCGTAGATGGCGTCGACGAAGTCCTTGTTCTCGGCACCGGTGCCGCCCACGCGGACGCCGGGGCCCAGCGACCGGGCCGCCGTCTGCACCCGGGTGAGCGTGTCGCCCCCGGCCGGGGTCGAGGGGTCCGCGACGCCGAGCACGTCGACGACCGCGGTGCCATCACGCTGCCACTGGGCGCCGCCGGGCGCCACGGCGCCGTGCACGCCGGGCACCCCCGCCAGCGTGCCCGCCACCCGCCGAGCCTGCGCCGCCGGAGCGAGGATCTCCATCGGCGCAAGCGCTCCCGATCCGATCCCCGCGCGCTCGAGCTGCGCGAGCCCCACCCGGGCGGCCCCGTGCTGGCTGAGCGTGTCGACGTTGGCCTGCCCGGGCCGCAGGCCGGTGGCGGCGAGCACCAGCGCGGCCAGCACGACCGCGGCCCCCGCGGCGGCGTACCAGCGGCGCCTGACGACGAGCCGCGCCCACCGCGTCCATGAGCGGCTGGCCTGATCATCGGAGCGCACGTGGGGCCAGTCCAGCCGGTTGCCGGCCGTGACGAGCACGATCGGCAGGAGGGTGGTGGCGACGATCACGCTCACCAGCGGAATGAGCATCCCGGCATAGCCGATCGAGCGCAGGAACGGCAGCGGCAGCACGATCATCGCCAACAGGCCGATGGCGACCGTGGTGCCGCTCAACACCACCGCCCGCCCCGCGGTCTGCATGGCACGGACCACGGCCTCCTCTCCGGTGCGGCCGTGGGCCCGCTCCTCGCGCCAGCGCACGACCACCAGCAGCGAGTAGTCGATGGCCACGCCCAGGCCGATGAGGGCGACGAGGAACTCGACGATCATCGACACGCTGGTCAGCGCGGTGACGCCCCAGAGGACGAGGAAGGTGGCCATGATCGAGACGATGGCCATCAGCAGCGGGACGAAGGCCAGCAGTGAGGCGAAGACGAAGGCCAGCACGACCAGCGCCCCCAGGCCGCCCAGGACGGATTCCAGGAGCACCCCCGGGCCGCTGGAGCCGCCGGTCTGGTTCTGCAGGGCATAGACCCCGGTGACGCGGACGGGCGCCCCGGCGATCGTCTGGCCGGCCAGCACCGCCTGGGCCCGCTTGGCGGCGCGGGTGTTGTTGCCGAAGGATTCGTTGTCGGGCGGCGGGTAGGCGAGCACGAAGGTGGTCCGCCCATCGGCGGAGACGAAGGCGCGGTTGCCGGTGGAGGCAAAGGACGCGGTCCGCAGCGCCGAGATGGCGCGCTGGAGGCGCTGCTGCACGTTCGCAAGCCCGGCGCGCACCGCCGGCGAGCTCACCGACGCCCCAGCCGGCAGCGTGACCACTCCGATCAGCGGAGAGGTCCGGCCGCCCTGGTGGAACAGTCGCTGGATCTGGGAGTTGGTCTCAAAGCCCTGGCGTCCGGGGACGCTGAACTCGCTGCTGAACGACTTCGTGGCCTGGCCGACGGTGGCGATGCCGACGATCGTCACGACGATCCAGAACGCCGCCACCCATCGCTTGTGCGCCAGCACCCATCGCGTGATCGTCGTCATCATCGCCCCGCTCTCGTTCGCCATTTCGTTTGTGAAGCGCATCATTCGTATCACAAACAATATGATGGACGCAACGTGCGCTCGATAAATAAACTCATGGGCCATGGCCGAGACGAAGCCTGGCGCTCCCATGCTGCACCCGGCACTGGTGCGTAACACGGGCTACCTCATCAGCCGGCTGGGCTTCTACGCCTCCAGGCGGTTCGCCGAGCGCCTGGCGACGGTGGGGCTCACCCCACGGATGTGGGGAGCGATGAACATGCTCGATCACGAGGGCGACGTGAGCCAGCAGCACCTCGGGCGAGCGGCCGGCATCGACCCCAGCTCAATGGTGTCGACGGTCGACGAGCTCGAGGCCAAGGGCTGGGTGCAGCGCCGCCGACACCCGACCGACCGCCGCGCCTACGCGCTGCACATCACCGACGCCGGCCGCGAGACGCTCACCCACGCCCGCCGGCTCGCCGGCGGCGCTCAGAGCGAACTGCTGGCGCCACTGGACGAGGCCGAGCGCGCGCAGCTGCACGACCTGCTGATGCGCCTCGTCGCGGCGACCGACGAGGTCGGGGACGCGATGGGCTTCAGGGACCCGTCACCGCCGCCGGCGAGCGAGGACTGACCCCCGCCGCCCCGGGGTCCGGAGCACGCCGCAGCGCCGGCTGGGCCGCAAGGGCCACGCCGACACCGACGAGGACCCACGTCGTCGGGTCCTCCAGGAAGTCGGCGTAGAGCAGGGTGTGGAAGACCAGCGCGATGAAGGTGGCGGCGATCGCCGAGCGCACCGGGTCGCCACGCGTGCGCCGCACCAGGCAGAGCACCGCGCAGATGACGAAGGCGAGATAGGCCAGCTCGCCGATCAGCCCCTGCTCGGCGGCGACCGTGATCGGGATGGTGTGCGAGGCCGACAGCGACGTCGCCGTGAGCCGGTTGTGGCGCTGGTACTCGGTGACAAACGAGCCCGATCCGTAGCCCCACACCGGGCGGTCGCCGAACAGCGACAGCCCGCCGCTGACCAGGCCGCCGCGGCCGCTGGACGCGCCGTTGATCCCCTGGTTGAGCCCGAACGTCTTGGGCGACACCGCCACCGCGAGGGCGCCGAGCGCGATCACCACCACCGCGACCACGAGCGCCCGGCCCGGCTTCCAGCGCAGCGCCGCCAGGACCGCCAGGCCGACGAGCAGCGCCCCGAGGCTCGACCGGCTCAGCGTCAGCACCAGGCAGGACCACAGGATCGCCAGCACGACGCTCACCGCCGCCTGCTCGCGCTGGGGGAAGTCGTAGATCAGCGCCACGGCCAGCAGGATCAGCGTCAGCGCCAGGTAGCGCCCGAAGATGTCGGGGTCCAGGAACACCGAGTTGACCGTGAAGTAGGTGTGCTGCTCGTTGGCGACCGCCAGCTTGGAGCTGAGGATCACCGTCTTGGTGGCGTACTCGACGAAGCCGATGAGCGAGAACGCCAGCGCGAGCGCCACCGTCACCCGCAGGCAACGGCGGATGAGGAGCCGATCCCAGTCCAGGCCGCACAGCAGGCTGGTGAGCAGCGCGAAGGGGACGTAGAAGAAGACCATGTTCTGCAGCGCGGTCTCGAACTTCGGCGAGTACGAGGCCTGGATGCCGTAGAGGACGACGAACAGAGCCAGCAGCCGCAGGACCCAATCGGACAGCTCCGGGGCGCGCGGCGCGGGGGGCTCGGTGGTCTCGGTGGTCTCGGCGGTCTCGGGCGAGGGCGAGGGTGAGGGCGTCGGCGGTGGGCGCAGCGCGGTGTAGACCCAGGCCAGCGCGCCCGCGGCGATGACAAAGTACAGCGGCACGAGCAGGTTGGCCGTCGTGGTCCCGCTGGCCGTGGTGGCGCCGGTGGAGATCGGGACGCGGAAGGGCAGCGCGAGCACGGCCAGTGGCGCCACCAGCCACTGACGGCGCGCGATGACCGCCGCGGCGACGACGAGCGCCGCGACCACGACAGCCGCCCCGACGACCGCCGCCAGCGGGTGGCGATGGACGATGTGCAGCTGCGGCGAGCTCCAGATGTCGGAGAGCAGCAGCACCGGCGCGAGCACCAGTGCGCCCAGCATCGCCAGGGCGCGGGCACGCGGACCCAGGCCTCGCCGTCCGAGCAACGCCACCGCCGCCAGCGCCGCCACGACGACGACGCCGGCCTTCGGTAAGGGTCCGGTTAGAGCCGCGAACGCGATCACGAGAGCCGAATCATCCACTACCCTCTTGGCCCATGCCCTCTGCGAAGCTGGCGGCGGCCCTCGTGCTGTTCGCGCTTTCGCTGTCAGCGTGCGGAATCTCCTCCAAGCCGGAGGCTGGCACGCCCAAGGCGATCGCCAACGGTCACAAGGGTCTCGACGATGGACGCGCCAAGCACACCGCCTGCCTGCGGCAGGCCCACATCCCCTTCCATGACGAGCAGCACACCGTCGCCGGCAAGTCCCTGCCGAGCTTCCAGGTGGGCACGGCGCCGACGGGCCCGACGGTGAGCTTCGAGGCGACCCCGGGTGACGCCCAGGGCCTGCAGATCCAGGGTGAGGCCCAGGGCGCCGAGATCATCGGCAGCGCGGTGGTGTATCCCAACCAGGCCTCCGACAGCCTGATGAACATCGTCGAGGCCTGCGTGGCCAAGGGAGTCTCGGGCTGATGGCGGGCCGCCCGGTGGCGAGCGCGGCCTCCGCCTCGACGACCGACTTCCCGCCCGGCGCGGCGCAGGCGGGGACGGAGCACGCGCACGCGGCCCCGTGGGCGATCTCGTCGCTGTTGCCCAGCCGCAACTTCTACCTCGGTCTGGTCATCGTCACGCTCACCGTCGGGGCGCTGTCGCTGCTGATCCCCTCGACGCCGAGCTATGACCCGTGGTCCTGGCTGGTGTGGAGCCGGCAGATCGTCCACGGCCACCTCACCATCACCAGCGGCGGCACCTCCTGGAAGCCGCTGCCGATGATCTTCACGATCCCGTTCGCGCTGTTCGGCAAGGCGGCGCCGGACCTGTGGCTGGTGGTGGCCCGAGCCGGCGCCCTCGCCGCCGTGGTGATGGTGTTCCGCCTGGCCTTCCGGCTCACCCGCCGGGTCGGTGGCCTGTTCGGCGATGCCGAGGCGGGGCTGGACCGGCTGACCACCGTCGCCCCGGCGCTGCTGGCGGGGCTCATCGGGGCCGTCGCCCTGGCCCTGTCGGCCTCGGGCGGCTTCGTCTCCTCCAACGCGCTGGGCTACTCGGAGGGGTTCGCGGCCGCGCTCCTGCTCATCAGCATCGACCGCCACATCGACGGCAAGCCGCGCCAGGCCTTCGTGGTGGGCTTCTTCGTCGCGCTCGACCGTCCCGAGATCTGGCTCTTCTGGGGCCCGTACGGGCTGTGGCTGTTCTGGAAGGATCCCGGCGCTCGGGTGCTCGTCGCGACGCTCGCCGTGATCACGCCGATCGTCTGGTTCCTGCCCGTCTACCTCGGCTGCGGCTCGTTCAGCTGCAGCGTCAGCCGCGCCACGCACCCGCGCTCCAACAGCCTGGCCTTCGCCTCCAACCCGTTCACGGCCGAGCTCGAGCGCGCGGCCTGGCCGACGATGCTGCTGCGCATCAAGGTCGTCGCCATCCTGCTCTTCGCCGCGGTGGCCGCGATCCTGGGGACCACGTACCGGCGCGCCGGCCTCGCCGGGCTGCGCACCGAGCGCAGCCAGGCGCGGTTGACCGCCGCGCTGCTGGGTCTCGGCGGCCTGGCGTGGTTCGTCGTCATCGCGGTCATGACCCAGGTCGGCTTCTCGGGCAACAACCGCTACCTGGTCCTGGGGTCCTCGATGGTCGACATCTGCGGCGCGGTCGGCTTCGGCTGGGCGGCGCACGAGCTCGCCGTGCTGGGGACGCGGCGCCGGCGTGGCGCGCGGGGCCGGGCCGGCGCGGGCCTCCAGTGGGCGGCGACCGCCGTCGTCGCGCTCGTCTTCGTCCTGTTGCCCAACTGGGTCGGCAACAACATGATCTCGATCCCCCGCACCCACGGGTCGCTCGTCTACCAGGCGCACCTGCGCGAGGGCATGAACGACCTGGTCACCCGCTTCGGGGGCAGGGCCAAGGTCCTGGCCTGCGGCAGGGTGATGACCGAGGGCTTCCAGGTGCCGATGGTGGCCTTCGTGCTCGACGTGCCCACCACGCGGGTGCAGGCGCCCCCGACCGACGGCGGCGCCGAGCACCCGGAACCCGCCTCTGCGGCCCCCAACCTCATCCTTCAGACGCGCGACACCCGCTCGGCGCATCTGCTGCCGCTCCTGAGCACGTGGCCGACCGTCCACTACCACTATGTGGGCACCGCAAGGTCGGTCCGTATGTTCACCCAGGGTTGCCCCGGGGGATCGGCGTGAAGTCCCGTCTGACCCACCCCACCCGTTGATGGCCACCGTTACCGCGCCGTCCCCCGGCGCCCACACGGCCGGCTCGGGACTCGCCGATACCGAGCCGCGCCTGCCCGACCGCCTCGCGGGCATCCCCGCCTGGGCGTGGGTCGGTGGCGGCCTGACCCTGCTGATGGCCATCTCGGCCTTCCTGCGCACCCGCTACATCGGCGGCGAGTTCTGGATGGACGAGGGGATCACGACCGGCATCTCGCTGCACCCGATCAGCCAGATCCCCGGGATCCTGCGCTACGACGGCAACCCGCCGCTGTACTACATGATGCTGCACCTCTGGATGTCGGCCTTCGGGACCTCGGAGACCGCCACCCACGCGCTGTCGCTGGTGTGCGGCCTGCTCACCATCCCCGCCGGCGGCTGGGCCGGCTGGAAGCTGTTCGGCTCACGCACGGGGGTGTACGCCGCGGTCCTGTTCGCGTTCAACGCCTGGCTGACGGCGTACGCCCAGGAGACCCGGATGTACGAGTTCATGGGGCTGCTCGGGGTGCTCGCCACCGCGGGCTTCCTGCTCGGCTTCGTCCACCGGCGGCGCCGCTACCTGCTCCTGTTCGCCGGGGCGCTCACGGTGATGCTCTACACGCACACGTGGGGGACGTTCTTCTTCGCGGGCTCGGCGATCGCCCTGATCCCGGCGCTCATCGCCTCCGACGACCGCCGCGGCCTCATCCGCGACGCCGCCTTTGCCTTCATCGGCGCCGGCATCCTCTACCTGCCGTGGGTCCCCACCCTGCTCTACCAGGCCGCCAACACCGCGGCGCCGTGGGACAACGTGCCGCGGTTCGGGGCACCGATCCTGCTCTCACGCGACGTCATCGGCGGCGACCGGATCACGATGCTGCTCATCATCCCGGCGGCGGTGGGCATCGCCCCGCTGCTCACTCGCGCGCACTCGCGCTCGCGCGAGTGGGTGACGGCGTGGACGCTGCTGGCGATCCCTGTGGCGACCCTCGGGATCGCCTGGGTTGAGTCCCAGGTCAACCCGGCGTTCGTCGCCCGCTACTTCGCGCCGGTCATCGGCTCGATCCTGCTCCTCATCGCGTGGGGCTGCTCGCGGGCGCGCCTGCTGGGCCTCGTGGCCATGGTGCTCGCCGTCGCCTTCCTGGCCAACCCCAGCTCCTACACGCCGCAGTACAAGTCGGACATGCGCGATATCGGCGCCGAGATGACGCCGTATCTCCACGTCGGCGACTACGTCGTGGTGGGACAGCCCGAGGAGACGCCGCTGGCCTGGTACTACCTGCCCGGCGGCCTGAAGTTCAGCAACACCGCCGCCGCCGGCGTGATCAAGGACCCACGCTACATGGACTGGGTCAAGGCGCTGCATCGCCTCACCAACACCAACCCGCAGGCGACGCTCACGCCGATCGTCAACGCGATGAAGCCCGGCCAGCACCTGCTCTTCATCCGGCCGCTGACCGAGGGCGCGCAGAACTGGGAGGCGCCGTGGACGATCATGGTGCGCCGCCGCTCGGCCCAGTGGACCGGACTGCTGCAGGCCGACGTGGACCGCGGGACGCTGCGCCCGGTTGCTGTGGCCCCGCACAACTACCGCGGCGCGTGCTGTGTGGGCAACAGCGCCGTCCTCTACGAGAAGGCGTCCTGATCCGGCGCCACCGGCGTCCGCACCGCGATGACGACAGCCACCCCCCAACGACCCTTCGCCTCCCTGCTCGAGGTCCCCGAGATCATCGACGTGCGGGCACCCCACTGGCTGGCGCGGCTGCCCCGATGGCTGACCACGGGCGCCGTGCTGGTGTTCCTGCTGGCGGTGTCGGCATTCATCCGCAGCCGCACGCTCAGCGGAGAGCTGTGGTTCAACGAGGCCGGCGCCGTGGGCTTGGCGACGCAGCCGCTCGGCTCGCTGCTGGGCGCCGTCCATCGCGCCGGCGCCGCCCCGCTGTACTACCTGCTGCTGCACATCTGGATCAGCCTGTTCGGGTCCGGGGAGACGGTCACCCACACGTTCTCGCTGCTCATCGGGCTGGCGTCGATCCCCGTGGCGATGTGGACCGGATGGAGCGTGGCCGGCCAGCGGGCGGGAATCTTCGCCGCCGTCCTGTTCGCCTTCAGCTCGTTTTTGACGCGCTACGCCGAGGAGACCCAGCCCTATGAGCTGATGGTCCTGCTGGGCCTGCTGGCCACGGCGGCGCTGGTCCACGGCTTCGTCTACCGCCGGCGCGGCTACCTGTGGCTGTTCGGCGTGTGCCTGGGACTGATGCTCTACACCCAGGGTTCGGCGGTGTTGTACTGGCTCGGGGCAGGGGTGGCGCTGGTGTTCGTGTGGCGCTCTGTACCCGATGGGCGCGCCGGCTTCGTGCGCGACGCCGCCCTGTGCTTCGGCGGCGCCGCGATCGCCTTCCTGCCCTGGCTGCCGGCCACCATCGACCAGATTGCCCACTCCACCAACCCGTGGCACTACACGCCGCTGATGGGGGCCACCGTGCCCAGCCAGCTGCTGGGATCCGAGCGCGTCGACGTGACGCTGCTCGTCTGCGTGGTCATCGCCGTCGCGCCGCTGGCGGTGCGGGCACGGCGCGGCACACCGGAGGCCGCCATGTTCTGGGCCGTCATCGCCATTCCGGCGGTGGCGCTGGCGGTGGGACGGATCGTCGGCTTCTTCGTCCCCATCTGGGCCTGGCGCTACTTCGCGCCGGTCGTGGCGCCGCTGCTGCTGCTGGGTGGGCTGGCCACCGCGCGAGCCCGGATCGTGGGCGTGGCGGCAATCATCTTCTGCGTCGCCTTCCTGGCCAACGCCGGGTCCTTCGCCCCCTCCTTCAAGAGCGACATGAAGGACGTGGCGGCCGAGATGACCCCGTTGCTGCACCACGGCGACCTCGTCGTCGCCAGCCAGCCCGAGCAGGCGCCGCTCGCCTGGTACTACCTGCCCGCCGGGCTGCAGTACGCGACCACGCTGGGTCCGGTCAAGAACCCGTCGGTGGTGGACTGGATGGGAGCGATGGGACACCTGCAAGACGACAATCCCCGGGCAACCGTGAGCCGCCTGGTTGCTAGTCTCAAGCCCGGCCAGCAGCTGCTCTATCTGCGTCCACTGACCGAGGGCGCCAAGAACTGGAACGCGGCGTGGCCGGCGCTGGTGCGCCGGCGATCCGCCCAGTGGGGGCAGGTGCTGCAGGACGATGAGGCCAACGGAACGCTCAAGCCGGTGGCCACGGCGCCGCACAACTACCGAAGCGCCTGCTGCGTGGCCAGCGCCGCAACGCTCTACGAGAAGGCCCCCTAACGCCCGCCCAACATGACTGAGACCAATCCCTCCGCCGCCCCCGGCGCTGACATCACTCCCGAGCATCCCGTCGTCGTCCTCGGCGCCGGGCCCGCCGGGCTCACCGCCGCCTATCAGCTGGTCAAGCAGGGCAAGCCCGTGATCGTGCTGGAGTCCACGGAGTTCGTGGGCGGGATCGCCCGGACCCAGATCCGCGACGGCTACCGGTTCGACCTCGGCGGCCACCGCTTCTTCACCAAGGTCAAGGAGGTCGACGACCTCTGGCACGAGATCATGAAGGAGGAGTTCCTCAAGCGCCCGCGCAAGAGCCGGATCTACTGGAACGACAAGTTCCTGGAGTACCCGCTGCAGGGCATGGACGTGGTCAAGAAGCTGGGTCCCGTCGAACTGACCCGCTGCCTCATGTCCTACGCGTGGGCGGCGGTCAAGCCCAAGGGCCGCGAGGACACGTTTGAGGAGTGGGTCTCCAACCGTTTCGGCAAGCGCCTCTACCAGCACTTCTTCAAGACCTACACGGAGAAGCTGTGGGGCGTCTCGGCGACCGAGATCCGCGCCGAGTGGGCCGCCCAGCGCATCAAGGGCCTGTCCTTCTTCTCCGCCGCCAAGGCGGCCTTCTTCGGCAACGAGGGCGACAAGATCAAGTCGCTGATCTCCCAGTTCAACTACCCGCGCTTCGGTCCGGGTCAGATGTGGGAGCAGATGACCTCCGACATCCGCGCCCAGGGCGGGGAGGTGCGGTTGAACGCTCCGGTGACCCGGCTGCGCGCGTCCGATGGCCGTGTGACCGAGGTGGTGGCCGGCGGGGAGACGCTGTACCCGTCCCACGTGATCTCGTCACTGCCGCTGCGCACCACGGTGGGCATCACCGAGCCCGAGGCCCCGCTGGAGGTCCGTGACGCCGCCCGGGGACTGCGCTACCGCGAGTTCCTCACCGTCCTGCTGGTCATCGACGTCGACGACCCGTTCGACGACAACTGGATCTACATCCACCAGCCGGGCGTGCGCGTCCTGCGCATCCAGAACTTCAAGTCCT
Source organism: uncultured Actinomycetota bacterium (assembly GCA_963771675.1). Classification (GTDB taxonomy): domain Bacteria; phylum Actinomycetota; class Thermoleophilia; order Solirubrobacterales; family Solirubrobacteraceae; genus Palsa-465. Next base: position 22,900 of record CAVYUJ010000002.1, read on the forward strand.
GGAGCCCATGGATGGTGCCCGAGGGCGAGACCGCCTCGTCGATCGGGATGGAGTACTTCTGCTTCGAGGGCGACGAGCTGTGGAACATGTCCGACGACGACCTGGTGGCGATGGCCGGCCAGGAGATCGAGAAGCTGCACCTGGCCAAGGCCAGCAAGGTGCGCTTCGGCTTCGTCGAGCGCGTGCACAAGGCCTATCCGATCTACGACGAGCTCTACGGCGAGCGGGTGCAGACGATCCGCGGCTGGCTGGAGACGATGGGCAACCTCACCCAGGTCGGCCGCAACGGCCTGCACCGCTACAACAACTCCGACCATTCGATGCTCACCGCCATGCGCGCGGTGGACAACATCCTGGAGGGCACCCACCACGACATCTGGGCGGTCAACGCCGAGAGCGTCTACCACGAGGAGCACCAGGAGAACGAGGACCCCTACCGGCGCCCACCGACCACTCCGGCCATGGAGCAGCCGCTCGCCTCTGAACGATGAGACGCCGCACAGTCGCCCTGCTGATGGCGCTGGTGTTGCTGCTGGCAGCGCCGGGCGCGGCGCTGGCGGCGGCGGGTGCGTCGAAGAAGAGCGGGAAGTCAGGCGGGTCGAGCTCGGGCGGCGCGTCCGCGCAGTCTGGTTCCTCGAGCTCGTCGGGTTCGGGTGGCTCGGGTGGCTCGAGTGGCTCGAGTGGCTCGGGTGGCGTGTCCCCGGAGACCGCGAGCTCGACGGCCACCGCGACCACCGCGCCGGCGGTCCCCATCACGCCCAACGGGTCGACCAACCCGCTGTCCGGCGGGGTCTCGCCGGTCGCACCGACCCCGACGCCCACGGCGACCAGCTCGACGCCGGTCGTCACCAACGCCACCGGCCTGACCGCCGGGGGCAGCACCCTGTCGGGCTCGAGCGCGGTGGTCATCGTCGTCGGCGCCGTCGTCGTCCTGGGCGGGATCGCGTTCTTCATCTGGCGCGACGCGCGCCGGCGCGCGCCCGTGCGCGCGGCCGAGGCCGGCGTGGGCGGCACGGGGCGCCGGGCCGGCTCCAAGCCCGCGCCCAAGCCGCGCAAGCTCAGCGCCGCCGAGCGTAAGCGGCGCAAGCGCGGCAAGGCGCGCTGACGCCCGCCAAGGGCCGCTGAGGACTGCGACCGGGGCGGTTCAGCCGCCCTGCCGAGTCCCCCCGCCCAAGCAGCGGCCCGCCTCGGTCAGCCGACAGCGTCGAACAGCCGTAGGTTGCGCCGCGCCTTGACGAGCTGGCGGTCGACGGTGCGCCGGGTCATGCCCGCCTGTGTGGCTATCTCTGGATAGTCGAAGCCGAGCCCCTGGAGCCAGATGAGGCGCTCCTGGCGCTCGGGCAGCCCCTGGAGGAGCTCGAGCCTGATGTGCGCCTCGGCGGCTTCCTCCGGCGCCGGCGCGGTCCGGTTGATGCGCAGGTCGCCGGTCTCCTCCAACAGCTGTTCCAGCGACAGATCGTGGCTGTCGCGCCGCACGAGCTTGAACACCTCGTGCAGCGCCGTGGTGATGAGCCAGCCGACGGCGCGATCCCGCGCGACCCGATGGCGGTGGTGCAGCAGCCGGATCCACGCGAACTGACACGCGTCGTCGATGACGGCTGCCGGGGCGGTCACCTCGCTGCACACCTGGCCCCACACCAGGTCCGCGCTGCGCGCGTAGAGCTCCGCCACCTCTCCGATCTGACCGAGTGCGCATTCGTCAATTGTGCACGCCGCCGCAGACATGATGACCACCTTTGAGTCTAAGTGAGACAAATTATTTACGATTTGAACCTAGCAAATGCCAAGTCCATTTACTAGGCTAGAACAACTTCAATTGGCTCAATTAGACTCAAGGAGGTCTTCCATGCAGGCGAGCTCGATCGCAGCGGTCTCGGGCCTGGCAGCGGTCACGGCCCATCCGGATCTCCGGGGGCTGCCCGGCAGCAACGTGCTGCAGCAGCTCGTCAACGGCGCCGAAGCCTGGTCGCTGGTGATCGCCCTGCTCGGTGCGTTCATCGGCGCCGGGCTGTGGGCGGTGGCGTCGCACTCACACAACCACCACTACGCCGCGCGCGGACGTATGGCGGCACTCATCTCGGGGGCATCGGCGCTGATCGTCGGCGCCGCTCCCGGCCTCATCAACTTCTTCGCCCACCTCGGCGCGACGGCCAGATGACGCGCCCGGGCTGCACCCTCGCGCTCATCGCTGTCCTCGCGACACTCGTGCTCTCCACCGCGCCGGCGACCGCATCGGCCAGCATCGGGGGGACCGTCTGCACCCTCGCCGGGTGGCTCGGGACCCTGGCCGGCAGGGTCTGCACCATCGCCTCGAGCCCGGGACGCGTGCTCGACGCGGGCAAGAAGCTGGCCGGCGGCCACGTCGGCGGCGCGATCGGCGCCCTCACCGGGAGCGCCTCGAAGACCGTCGCGCGCGTCGCGGGCACCGCCGCCATCATCGCCGGCGTCGTCGGCGGCGCTCAGTTCGCGCTCAGGGTGACGGTCACGGCGATCGGGGGGTCGACCAATCCCCAGCTCGGCGCGCTGTGGTTCTCCTCCTCGTACTGGCGGATGGCGGCTGTCGCGGCGCTGCTGACCGTGCCGTTCCTGTTCGCCGCCGCGATCCAGGCGATGCTGCGCTCAGACCTCACGCTGCTGCTCCGTGCCGCGTTCGGCTACCTGCCGCTCGGCCTGCTGGCGGTGGGCGTGGCCGCGCCGTTGACCGCGCTGCTCCTGGCGGGGTCTGACGAGATGTCCTCGATCGTGTCCTCGGCATCGGGCCACGCCGGCGCGGGCTTCCTGGACCGCGTGGGCGTCCTCGGCGGCGGGATCTCCGCGGCCAGCGGCACGGTGTTCGTGTCGTTCTTCATCGCCCTGTTCACCATCGCGGCCGCGATCACGCTGTGGCTCGAGCTCCTCATCCGCCAGGCCGCCGTGTACGTCATCGTGCTCATGCTGCCGTTGTTCTTCGCCGCGATGGTGTGGCCGGCGCGCCGGATCTGGGCCGCTCGCGCCGTCGAGCTGCTGGTGGCGCTGATCCTGTCGAAGTTCGCCATCGTCGCCGTGCTGGGGTTGGGTGGGGCGGCTCTCGGTCACGCGTTCATCCCCGGGATCGGCTCCTTCCTGGCGGGGACAACGCTGGTCCTCCTCGCGGCCTTCTCCCCCTGGGCCCTGCTGCGGCTCCTGCCGCTGCACGAGCTGGCGGGAGCCGCCGTCGGCGGCCTTCGACCCCACGCGATGCACCCGTCACAGGCGGCCGACAACCGGGCGCAGGAAGCCACCGACGCCACCGAGGACATGGCGGGCCGGCAGGCGGCCGGTCAGGACGCGACGAGCGCGGATGTCGCGGCTGGCCTGCCGGCGCGACTGCTCGCGTTCACGCCCCCCGCCGGGAGGGCAGACGCGGGCGGGAGGACAGACGCGGGCGGGGGGGCGGACCCGGGCGGGCCGGACGATGCGCCGCAGGCGGGCAACGGTACGGCCGGCGAGGGCAACGCGACAGGCGGCGTGGACAACGCCATCCCCGGTGCGGGCAACGCTCCGGATGGCACGGGGAGCGCGGCGGCACAGGAGCAGACGGGAGCGCCGGTGACGTCGGGGCCCAACGGGCATGTGGCGTCCGAGGACCCCGCCGCCCCGATACCGGCGCCCGAGACCGACGCGTTCGGCTCCACCGTGCGCCACGGCGCATTGCCCGAGCCGTTCGCGACGATGGGCATGGACTCCGGAGTCCTCCCGCTCGACGAGCCATCGTTCGAGGGGGGCGACGCGCTGGCCGACCTGACCCCGCCCGCCCCGCCCGCACTGCCTGATCCAGCCCCGCGTTCAGTGCCGCCCGCAGACGGGTCCGCGCCCGCTCAGGCCGAGGAGGACCCGGCGTGAGCGAGAGCCGCCTCACCTACTCGTTCGGCCCGCTGGAGCGGCGCGGACTGCTGGGCCCGGTGCGAGCGGGCCAGGCCGCCGTGATCGCCACGGGCGGCGTTGCCGGGATCGCCGCCCTCGATGCGTCGCCCTCGGCGGTGGGGGTGCTCGTCGCAGGCGCGCTGGTGGCCGTCGCGCTGGCGGCCTCATGCGTCCCGGTCGGCGGCCGCACGGCCGAGGAGTGGTTGCCGCTGACGCTGGCCTTCTCGTGGCGACGGATCCGGCGGCGGCGGTTTGCCTCCGGGGTGACGACGGCCGGGACCCGGACGGGCCGTCGCGGGCTGCTCGGACGCCCTCCGGCTCCCGTGGCGCCGCCTCAGTGTCGCGACGTCCGCCTCGTCGCCACGGACTATCACGGCCTGCCCCTGGGGGCAGTGTCCGAGCGTTCCGGCCGGCGCCTGACCTCCGTGCTCGCCTGTCGTGTCGTCGCGTTCTCGCTGCTCGATCAGGAGGCCCAGGAGCGTCGCCTCGCGCGGTGGGGGCTGGTGCTGTCCGGGGCCGGCGGCTCGGCCATCCGCCGCATGCAGTGGATCGAGCGCACCGCTCCCGCCCAGGGCGACGAGCTGGTGCGCTGGGTGCACTCCGAGCGTGACCCGGCGGTTCCGCTGCGGGGGACGCCGATGATCGACTCCTACCTGGAGCTGATCTCCTCGACCGCCCGCGTGACGCAGGAGCATGAGATCCTGCTGGCGATCCAGGTCGATGCCGGGCGGGTTCGCGATCGCGGCGCCGACAGCGTGACTCGCGCGCTGCTGGAGCAGACCGAGCGCGTCGCCCAGGGCCTGGAGGCCGCGGAGGTCACGGTGCTCGGCGCGCTCAGCCCGGGCCAGCTCGCCCGCGCGCTGCGCACGGCGTTTGACCCCTACGCCCGATCGGAGCTGACCGCGCTGGATGCCTGCGACCCCGACCGCGACGGCCTGGACGAGGTCAACGCGTGGCCGCTGGGCGCCCGCGAGGGCTGGGAGCACTACCAGGCAGACGGGGCACTGCACGCGACCTACTGGATCGGCGCATGGCCACGGGTGGAGGTCTCGCCGATGTTCATGGACTCGCTCCTGGGCCACTCCGGGGTCGTGCGGAGCGTCGCGGTGACGTTCGAGCCGCTCGCCGGTGACCGGTCCACGCGCGAGGTGGAGGCGGCGATCACCCGGGATCGCGCCGACCGCGAGCTGCGCGCCCGCTTCGGGCAATCCGAGACGGCACGCCAGCGCCAGGCGGCCGAGGCGACCCGGCGGCGCGAGACCGAGCTGGCCGCCGGGCACAGCGAGGTCCGCCTGAGCGGGTTCGTGACCGTCACCGGTCGCGACCCCGACGATCTGCGCCGCGCCTGCACCGAGGTCTCAGAGCAGGCCGCCCGGGCGCGGCTGGAGCTGCACCGTCTGTACGGGCAGCAGGCCGATGCGTTCACCTTCACCCTGCCGCTCTGCCGGGGCCTGCGATGAGCCTGCGCTCCGTCGAGCGGCCCGGGCACCGCTCCACCACCCGCCACGCCCAGGCGATCTACCCCTTCGTCAACCCCGGCGGGTTGGGCGGCCGCGGCGTCTACATCGGCCGCGACTCCGGTGGCGGAGCGTTCTGTTACGACCCGTGGGTCCTCTACGGCGACGGCGTGCTGGATGACCCCAACGCGATCGTGCTCGGCAAGCTCGGGCAGGGCAAGAGCGCGCTGGTCAAGGCGCTGCTGTGGCGCATGCTGCTCTTCGGCCGCCGGGCATTCGTGCTCGACATCAAGCGCGAGTACGGGCCGCTGTGCGAGGCCGTGGGAGTGCAGCCGATCTCGCTCGTCCCCGGCTCGGGCGTGCGCGTCAACCCGCTGGCGTCCCGCCCCGAGGAGCACGCCCAGCTCGAGCTGCTGCGCGCGGTCACGGTGGCGGCCATGGGCGACGCCCTCACTCAGGTCGAGGCCGCCGCACTGCGCGAGGCGCTGCGCGTGGTCCGCGCCCGCGGCGACGGAGAGCCGACGCTGCCACAGATCGCGGCCGTCCTGTTCTCACCCGTCGACGCGATGGCGCAACGGCTGGAGACGACGGTCGCCGCGCTGGCCGCGGACGCGCGTCGCGCCGCACTGGCCCTGCAGGACCTGTGCGAAGGACCGCTGCGCGGGATGTTCGATGGCCCGACCACGCCGGGACTCGACCTTGACGCCAGGCTGCTGGTGCTGGACCTCCACGCGGTGCGTGACTCGCCGGCGGTCGGCATCCTCATGGCCTGCGCGAGCGCCTGGATCAGCGCGCTGCTCGCCCGCACCGCCCAGCGCCCGGGCCGGGAGCGGCTCATCAACGTCGCCGACGAGTCGTGGAAGATCGTTCAGCACACCGGGCTGGGCGAGTGGTTTCAGGCCAACTTCAAGCTGGCACGTCAGTTCGGGGTGATGAACCTGGTGGTGCTGCACAAGCTCGCCGACCTCCAGGCGGCGGGCGACGCCGGCTCCCGTGCCGCGCGTATCGCCGAGGGCCTCGTCGCCGATGCCTCGACCCGCATCGTCTATCACCAGGACGAGAGCCAGGTCCCGCTGACGCGGTCACTTCTGGGGCTGTCAGGGAGCGAGGCGCGGCTCATCTCGATGCTGTCCCCGGGCCAGGCGCTCTGGCGGGTCGGCGCGCGATCGTTCGTCGTCGCGCACATCCGCTCCCAGCTCGAGACGCGGCTCACCAACACCGACACCGGGATGAGCGCCACCGTCACAGGACGGAGCCGTCGATGAGACGCGCGCCCGGCGGCGAGGTCTCCGACGTGGCGATGCTGGCCATCGTCGGCGGCGCGGGCGCGCTGGCCCTCGCCGTGTGGCTGTGGGGCGGCCTCGCGGGTCTGCTGTTCGGCCACGGCTGGCCACATGTTGCCGCGGGACAGCTGTTCGCCGTGATGGTGCGCCTTCCGGCGCGGGTCACGCACCCGGCCACCGCGTGGCCCCATGACGCGCAGGCGCTCCTGCCCGGCGCCCCCGGCTTCTACGCCGCGCTCACCGTGCTGGCGGGGCTGACGGCGACGCTCGTGGCCATCGCGTCACGCGCGGGCCTGCTCTCGAGGCTGGGGGGCCGCTCGGCGGGCGGGCGGTGGGCGGGGCCGGGCGAGCTGCGGGCGCTGCATGGCCGGGCGCGGGCCGGCCGGCTCGCGCTGGGCCGCTGTCACGGGCGGCTGCTCTATGCCGAGCAGCGCCACGCGCTGGTGGCCTTCGGGCCACCGCAGTCGGGGAAGTCGGCGGGGCTCGCGGTCCCCGCCCTGCTCGAGTGGGAGGGCCCAGCCGTCGCCTCCTCGATCAAGACCGACCTCTTGGCGTGCACGCTGGCGCGTCGCCGGGCGCTGGGACCTGTATTCGTCTTCGATCCGTTCGAGCTCTCCGGATCGGACGGGCAGACCTGGTCGCCGCTGCGCGGCGCATCGAGCTGGGACGGAGCGCTCGAGGTCGCGTGGCGGCTGGCGGCCGCCGGCGAGCTCGACCAGCGCGGCGTGGAGGGCGGTGACTTCTGGGCCATCGCCGCCGAGCAGCGGTTGGCGCCGCTGCTGTTCACGGCCGCGCGCACGGGGGCCGGCATGGGGGCGGTGGTGCGCTGGGCCTACGGACAGGGGTCGCGAGAGCTCTATGAGGCGATCTCCCAGCTGACCGGATCCGCGCGGGACGAGGCCGAGCTCGAGGGCGCCCACGCGGCATACGACGCGGTGCGCGCGTTCGAGGCCCAGGCCGATCGGACGCGCTCCTCGATCGAGGCGACCGCCCAGGGGCTGCTGCGCGCCTACCGCTTCGCCCGAGTGGTGCGCTCGGCGCGGTCGTCGCAGATCACGCCGGATGGGTTGCTCGACGCGCGCGCGACGCTGTACCTGATCGGCGACGCCAAGGCGTCCAAGCTGCTGCGGCCGATCTTCCTCGCGCTGCTGTCCGAGATCGTCGACCGCGCCTACGAGCGGGCCACCCTGGCCGGCGGACGGCTGGAGCTGCCGCTGCTGCTGTGCCTCGACGAGGCCGGCAACGTCGCCCCGCTGCCCAACCTCGCCGAGATCGCCTCGACGGCGCCCAGCCACAACATCCAGCTCGTCTCGATCTTCCACGATCTCGCCCAGGCCCGCAGCCGCTACGGGCGCCAGGCGGAGACCGTGGTCAACAGCCACCGCGCGCGAATGCTGCTGCCGGGCGTCGCCGACCTGGAGACGCTGCGCTACTTCTCGGAGCTGGCCGGAGAGGAGGAGACGCGTGAGACCACACGCACGGTGGCGGCGGGCGGTGGGTCGCGGACGATCGGCGTGCGCCGCCGCCCGCTGGTGGCGCCCGAGGCGCTGCGCCAGCTGCCCTCGGGCCACGCACTGCTGCTCTACGGGCGGATCGCGCCGGCGCAGGTGCGCCTGCGGATGTGGTTCGCCGATCGTCGACTCAGGAGGTTGGCCGCATGAACTGGCACGGGCCCGACGAATGGCCGGACGACTTCCCCCAGGACGACGGGTGGTCCGACGAGGACGCGATCCGCTGGCCGCTGACCTGGCGGGGCCTGCTCCCCCGGGAGCGGTGGTTGTGGTTCGAACGGCTGTGGGCCGACGTGTGCGATCTGCGCGTGCGCTACCGGCTGGCGGTCCGCTCGCAGTGGTGGGAGGACGACATCCAGGTGGAGGCGCTCGCCGCCCTGGCGGCCTGGACAGCGCGCTACGACTCGGGCGAATGGGATGACCCGCCGGGCAAGCTGGCGCTGCTGTTTGACATCGAGCGGGTGGCGGCGCTGCTGCGCGATGGGGTCGATCCCTTCCATCCCGACCGCGATCGCACCGCGTTCGTGCGCCATCTCATCGACCTCGGATGTCATCCGCCGCCGAGCAGGCGGCCGGTGGAATGACGATGTGGGCACAATCAGTGCCCCGTGGAGCCCGTAGAACCTCGACGACAGGCGGCGTGTCCCCTGGGCGCCGCAGTGACGCTGTCAGAGCTCGACCAGGACCCGCACCCCACGCTCGCGCGCCTGCGCGCGGCCGAGCCGGTGTCGTGGCTGCCCAGCCTGCAGGGCTGGCTGGTCACCCGGCACGACCTGGTCCTGGCGGCGATGCGCGACGCGCAGACGTTCACCGTCGACGACCCGCGCTTCTCCACCGCACAGGTGGTGGGACCGAGCATGCTCAGCCTGGACGGGAGCGAGCACGATCGCCACCGCGCGCCGTTCGTGGGGCCGTTCCGCGCCGGCGAGGTGGCGGGACGGTTCGCGCAGACCACCGACGAGGAGGCCAACCGGCTGCTCGACGCCCTGGCGCCCGCCGGCGCCGCGGAGCTGCGACGCGCGTTCGCCGGGCCGATGGCGGCCGCGATCGTCACCGTGGCGCTGGGCCTGGGACGCGACGAGGTGGACGAGGTGCTGGGCTGGTATGAGGCGATCGTCGCCTCCGTGACCGAGATCACCGCGGGCAACGGTGCCACCACGGCCGGCGAGGAGGCGTTTCGCCACCTCAGCGCTCGGCTGCGGGCGGTGATCGACGGCGGCGATCACTCCTCGCTGCTGGCCGCCGCCGCGGGCGCCGGGGTCCTCTCGACCGAGCAGGTCATCTCCAACGCCGCCGTGATGCTGTTCGGCGGCATCGAGACGACCGAGGGGATGATCGCCAACGCGGCGCTGTACCTGCTGGCGGATCCCGAGCGCGCGAGGGCCGCGGGCGCGGAGCCGGCGGCGCTGGGCGCGGCCATCGACGAATCGCTGCGGCTGGAGCCGGCCGCCGCCGTCGTGGACCGCTACGCCACCGCGGACGTGGTCTTCGGCGGCGCCGAGATCGCCCGAGGCGACCTGGTGCGCCTGTCGATCACCGCGGCCAACCGCGACCCGGCGGTATTCGCCGATCCCGACGCGTTTCACCCCGGCCGGCCGAACCTGCGCCGGCACGTCGCCTTCGCCCAGGGGCCCCACGTCTGCGTGGGCGTGCACCTGGCTCGGCTGGAGGCACGGGCGGCGCTGGGCGCGCTGCTCGCGCGCCTGCCGGGGCTGGCCCTGGACGCGGAGCGCCCGGCCGCCGTGCGTGGGCTCGTGTTCCGCAAGCCCCAGCGGCTGGACGCGGTCTGGGACGCCGGCTGAGTGGCCGCCGTTCGGCCGCGGCGGGAGCGCCGCGCTGGGCGCGGCGGGCGCGCCGGGCGCGCTAGGCGCGCTCGACCATCACCGACGTCGCCTTGACCGTGGCCGTGGCCTCCACCCCGGGCGCGAGCGCCAGCTCCTCGACGGAATCCCGGGTGACGGCGGCGGTGATGAGAAACGGCCCTGCCTCGATCTCCACCAGCGCCATGACGCCGTCGACCTCGACCGAACGCACCACGCCGGTCATGCGATTGCGCGCCGACAGCTTGCGGCCGGTCTCATGGCGCTGGGGCCGGCGGGTGAGACGGCCGACCTCCTCGGCGCTGACCATGCGCCGGTTGCGCTCGTCGCGGATGGTCTGGAGCTTGCCCGCACGGTCCCAGCGGCGCAGCGTGTCGGCGCTGACGCCGATCGCCGCGGCCGCCTCCCCCAGGGTCAGGTTTGTGCTCACCTCTGGAAACATACCCTTGCCCTCCCCCACGAAAGGATCCAACGTGAAGCTCAGCGCCCGCAACCAACTCGCCGGGACGGTCACGCAGGTCAACAAGGGAGCCGCGATCGCCAACGTCGCCGTCGACGTGGGCGGCCAGCGGATCGTGTCCTCGATCACCGTCGAGGCCGTCGACGAGCTCGGCCTGTCCGAGGGCAGCGCGGTCACCGTGATCGTCAAGGCATCCGACGTCATCCTCGCCACCGAGTAGTCCTCATGGCTCTCACCTCCCGCAACGAGACCCGCCGACACAACCGGCCGCTGTCGCTGCCGGCCATCCAAGGCGGTGACGCGGAGATGCCGATCGATCGTCTCGGCGACGTCGGGGTCGGGACCGAGGCGGCCTACGAGGTCATCTCCTCCGAGCTGCTGCTCGACGGCCAGGCGCGGCTCAACCTGGCCACGTTCGTGACCACCTGGATGCCGGCGCTCGGCGCCAAGCTCATGGCCGAGACCGCCGACAAGAACATGATCGACAAGGACGAGTATCCGCAGACCGCGGAGATCGAGGCGCGCTGCGTCAACATCCTGGCCGACCTGTGGAACGCGCCCGAGGGCGCCACCCCCACCGGCTGCTCCACCACGGGCTCCAGCGAGGCGGCGATGCTGTGCGGGATGGCGCTGAAGTGGCGCTGGCGCGCCCGGATGGAGGCCGCCGGCAAGCCCACCGGCAAGCCCAACCTCGTCATGGGCGCCAACGTCCAGGTGTGCTGGGAGAAGTTCTGCCGCTACTGGGAGGTCGAGCCGCGGCTGGTCCCGATGGAGGGCGAGACCTTCCACCTCACCGCCGAGCGCGCGCTGGCCCACTGCGATGAGAACACCATCGGCGTGGTGGCGATCCTCGGCTCCACCTTTGACGGCAGCTACGAGCCGGTCAAGGAGATCGCCGACGCCCTGGAGCAGCTCGAGTCAGAGAAGGGCATCCACATCCCCATCCACGTCGACGCCGCCTCGGGCGGCTTCGTCGCCCCGTTCCTGGCTCCCGACCTGGAGTGGGACTTCCGGATCGAGCGCGTGCAGTCGATCAACGCCTCGGGCCACAAGTACGGGCTGGTCTACCCCGGGGTCGGCTGGGCGATCTGGCGCGACACCGCCGCGCTGCCACGCGACCTCGTGTTCAACGTCAACTACCTGGGCGGCAACATGCCGACGTTCGCGCTGAACTTCTCACGGCCGGGCAGCGAGGTCGTCGCCCAGTACTTCATGTTCATGAGCCTGGGCCGCGAGGGCTACACGGCGATGATGCAGATCCTCCAGAAGATCGCCCTGCACATCTCCTCCACCGTGGCCGGCATGGGCCCCTACCGGCTCATCTCCGACGGCTCGGAGCTGCCGGTGTTCGCGTTCGCGGTCAACCCCGACGTCACCAACTACACCGTGTTCGATGTGTCCGACCGCCTGCGCGAGCGCGGCTGGCTCGTGCCCGCCTACAGCTTCCCGGAGAACCGCCAGGATCTCAGCGTGCTCCGGGTCGTGGTGCGTGCCGGCATGCACAAGGAGATGGCCGACGAGCTGCTCGACGCGCTGGCCGCGAAGACCAAGAAGCTGCAGTCCCTGAGAGCGCCGCTCCCGCCCGAGGTGGCGAGCACGACCGCGGCGTTCGCCCACTGAGACGCCAGGCGCGAGGCGTCCGTGGCCCCCGCGGCGCCCGCGCCGGCGTCGCTCACAGCACCTCGGCCAGCGAGCGCCCGGCGGCCTCGAGCTCCTCGAGGGTCGAGGCCTCGATCACCCGGTCAAGGTCGAGGATCCGCGCGCCCATCGAGTCGAGCTCGCGCGTCCCCACGACCGCGTGACACGGGACGCCGGACTGCCGGGCGCGCGTGGCCACCTCGGAGACCACCTTGCCGACGAGGCTCTGCATGTCGAGCCTGCCCTCGCCGGTGACCACCGCTCGGGCGGCGCGCATGCGGGCGTCGAACCCCACCTCGTCGAGCACGAAGGCCGCCCCGGGCACGAGCTCGGCGCCGTAGGTCGCCCACAGGCCCCCCGACAGCCCGCCCGCGGCCCCGGTCATCGGCACCCCGCGGGGATCGCGCGGCAACCGCTTCGCCATCGCGTGCAGCCGCGCCGTGAGCCGCTTGACGGCATCGCGGTCGGCGCCCTTCTGAGGCCCGAACACGCGCGCGGCGTCCTCGAAGGGGGTGCGCACGTCACAGAGCACGACCAGGCGGGCGCCCTGAAGGCCGCCGGCGCGCTCGATGGCCTTGATCGCCCCCGCGCCCCCGTCGGTGGTCGCGCTGCCGCCGACGCCGAGATAGACGGTCCTGGCGCCCTCGGCAAGAGCCGCCGCGATGAGCTGCCCGGTGCCGGCGGTGCCGGCGGCGAACGCGTCACGCTCGGCCTCGGCGACGAGCCCCAGGCCGCTGGCGGCGGCGGTGTCCACGAGCGCGACCTCGCCCGCCAGGCCGAACTCGGCCTCGATCGGGCGGCCCAGCGGATCGGTGACGGCGGCCTGCCGGCGCTCGGCGCCCAGCCCGGCGGCGAGCGCATCCAGCGTGCCCTCGCCGCCGTCGGCGACGGGGCAGAGGTCCGCCGGGCGACCGGCAGCCACCAGGCCGCGGCCGATCGCGGCCGCCACCTCGGTGGCGGTGAACGTCCCCTTGAAGGAGTCCGGCGCCACCAGCACCGTCTCGGGGACGCCGGCGATCCGGCTCACCGGCGCGGTCAGCTCACCGGCTCGAGCACGAAGACCGGGATCTCGCGGTCGGTCTTCTCCTGATAGTCGGCATAGTCCGGGAACGCGGCCACGGCCCGCTCCCACCACTCGGCACGCTCGTCGCCGCTGACCTCACGAGCGGTGAAGTCGCCCTTGGCCGGTCCGTCCTGCACCTCGACCAGGGGGTGCTCGACGAGGTTGCGATACCAGGCGGGATGCTCGGGGGCGCCGCCCTTGGAGGCCACCGCGGCGTACTTGCCATCGTGCTCGACGCGCATCACCGGGTTCTTGCGCAGCTTCCCGGAGTCGTGCCCCAGCGACGTGACCACGATCACCGCCATCCCGCGCATCTCGGTCCCGCGCGTCCCGCCCGAGCTCTCGATCTCCTCCACCTGGTTGCGTACCCACTCGGCCGAGCTCGGCGCGTATTCACCTTCCAACGGCATGGTGTCTCCAGTCGTCGTCGTCGTTTATGACTGCATCTGCTCCAGGCGGCACTCCACCGGGGGCTTGTCATCGCGCCAGCGCAGGATCCTCGTGCCGTGGCGGATGCGCCCGCCGCTGGCATGGTCAAAGGTGACCTCGACCACCAGCTCCGGGCGCAGCGAGATCCACTCCAGCTCGCGCTCTGACTGCCAGCGGCTGGGGTCGCCGGACCCGCGCTCCCCCGTCTCATAGGGCTCGAGGCTGTTCACGAGGGCACGCTTCTCGGCGGCCTTGAGCCCGGAGGAGTGCCCGACCACGTGCAGCTTGCCACCGTCGTCGTAGAGGCCGAGGATGAGCGAGCCGACCGTCCCCTCCTCCTTGCCCGGCCGGTAGCCGACGACGACGGCGTCGATCGTGCGCACCCGCTTGACCTTGACCATGCCCTTGCGCTGGCCGGGCCGGTAGGGCGCGCCGAGCTCCTTGGCCACGACGCCCTCGCCGGCGCGCAGCCACTCCGCGGTGCCGTCGGGGTCGCGGGTGAGCGGGGTGAGATCGATGCCCGCCCGGGTGAGCTCCTCCAGTGCCGCGCGGCGCTCGCCGAAGCCGAGCGCCAGCAGCTCCTCGTCGTCGCGCGCGAGCAGGTCGAAGGCGACGTAGCGCGCCGGCGTCTGCTCGGCCAGCATGTTGATGCGGCTCTCGGCCGGGTGGATGCGCTGCTGCAGCGCGCCGAAGTCCTCGTGGCCGTCGTCTGAGTCGATGACGATCTCGCCGTCGATGACGTAGCGGCCGGGCGGGAAGCGCAGCTCCGGGAAGTAGCGCTCCAGCGGCTTGCCCCCGCGCGACTGGATCGTGAACCCCTCGCCGTCGACGAACGCGATGGCGCGAAAGCCGTCGAACTTGGGCTCGTACGCCCACTGATCGCCCAGCGGCAGCTCCTTGCCCGAGCGGGCGAGCTGCGGCTCGATCGGGGGCTTGAGCGGGAGGGTCACGGTGGTCCTCGATGGTAGCCGCGCGGCTGGTGCGCCGGGGCCCGAGCAGGGGCACTAGCTAGGATCAACCCATGGCTGAGCATCAGGTCACCGCCGCAGAACAGGAATACCTGGAGTCGCTGTTCTGGCTGTACGAGGCGGGGTTGCCGATGAGCGGAGCCAACCTCGCGCGGGCGATGCAGCTCTCGGCGCCGACCGTGCACGAGATGCTCGGCCGCCTGGAGCGCGACGGGTTCATCGAGCGCACCGACGGGCGAAAGATCGCCTTCACCGAATCCGGCCGCGAGCAGGCCGAGGTCATCGTGGGCCGCCACCGGATGATCGAGCGCTTCCTCACCGACGTGGTCGGAGTCCCGTGGGACGACGTCCACGAGGAGGCCGAGAAGCTCGAGTACGCCATGACCCCGCGCTTTGAGGCCTACATCCGCACCGCCGTGGGCGATGCCGCCACCTGCCCCCACGGCCATCCGATCAAGGTGGGCGAGCGGATCGTCGGCGTGCCCCTGGCCGACTGCGAGGTCGGGGCCAGCGTCACCATCCTGCGCCTGGAGAACGAGGCCGAGGACCTTCTGCACTACCTCAAGGGCGCCGGGATCTCGCCCGGCCTGAAGGGAACCGTCGCCTCCAACGACGGCGAGGAGGTCCAGGTGCACAGCGACGGCAGCACCGCGGCGCTCACCTTCAGCGTCGCCGAGACGGTGTCGGTCCTCGCCGACCCCTCACCCCCGCCGCGCATCGCGCTGCCCGAGCAGCTCGTGCTCGGCGGCCGCTACGGTCGCTGAGCGACGCCGACCGCGCCGCGGGCCCCGCCGCCATCCGACCTGGATGCGCGCGACGCGGATTCCAGCTGCGGCGCGCCCGCCGACAGCCAGCGGCTGATCTGCGCGTAGACCGCCGGGTGGTTGAGCAGGTCGAAGTGGGTGGCGCCGCCGACGTGCGCGTACTGCTCGACGGGGAACTGGAGGCGCTCGCGGCGGTGGCCCTGTGACCACGCGCTGGGACGGAGCACGAGCAGGTCGCCGAGCATCCGGCCGACCGGCGCGTCGGGCTCCCGGGTGAGGCTGGCGCTGACGAAGTAGTGCGTCGCGGTCTCCAGAAACGGGACGACGGTGCCCGTGTTGGTCCAGAAGGCATCGGGGTCGTGACCCTCCCAGTCGGCGTCGACCACATAACCGTAGGCGAGGTCCTTGACACCGAGGCTGCGCAGCCGGATCGGCGCGGCGAACGGCGCGAGCTCGGGCACCCGGCCGGCGGCATGGCAGACGGCGTTGGCGCCGAGCTCGAGCGGCGCGCCCTTGTGCGGCGTGCCCAGCATGAACACGTGGCGCACCCGCTCGCGCCAGACCCCGTCCCCACCCTCCCCGGCGTAGTGGCAGGCGCCGCGGGCGACCAGGCCGCCCATGGAGTGGCCGATGAGCGCGACCTCGGCCACCGCCACCGGCCAGTGAGCGGTCAGCTCCTCCAGCAGCGCCGCCAGCGCGCGCCCGTTGTGGGAGATGTGCCGCCCGCTGTTGTAGCGGATGAGGATCGGCGTGTAGCCCAGCTCGGTGCGCAGGCGCTGCGGGTAGGGGACGCTCCGCGCGGAGCGCAGCCGCCAGGCGTCCTCGGTCTCGCACAGGCCATGGAGGAAGACCGCCAGGCGCGGGGTGGCCTGCGGGAAGGCGCGGCGCAGCGAGCCGGCGTCCAGCGCCACGTCGCGGCCGCGGACGCGGACCGCCATGGGCGTTTCCAGCGGGCTGCGGTCGCGGTGCAGCCGATCGCCCCACATGCCGTTGAGCGCGCCGACGGCCAGGCCGCCGCCCGGCGCATTGGCGAGCGAGGGCGCGTCGTCGGGGCGAGCCAGGCTGGCCGCGGCCGCGCCACCCTTGACGATCGCGCCGGTGAGCGCGGAGGCCGCGGCGTAGGCGCGCGTCGAGACGCGGTCATGAATGGCACGGACCGGGGCCGCCGGGGGGCCCACGGCGGCGAACACGCGCGCGGCGACCCCCTCGTGCACCTCGCGCGCCTGACCGGCGATGCCGGCGGCGGCGTCGCCGGCGAGGGCGCCGAGGGCTCTCAGCTCGTCACGCCGCATTGACCTGTCGGCCGACCTCCGCGTAGGCCTCGGCCAGGCGCTTGACGCCCTCTCGGATCTCGGCCGGGGTCACACCGGAGTAGGCCAGACGCAACGACGACTCGCCGCCCTCCAGCACGAAGTCGGTGCCCTTGACGAACTGCACGCCGCGCGCGGCGGCGGCGTCGAACAGCGCAGCGACATCGGTCCCGTCGGGCAGGTCCACCCACAGGAAGTAGCCGCCCTCCGGAGCCACGAAACGGGCGTCGGGAAGCTGCTCGGACAGCTCCTCGCACAGCGTGCCGGCGCGCTCGCGCAGCGCGTCGCGGACGGTGGCGATGGAGCGGTCGATCGCGCCCGAACGGCAGAACTGGTTGACGATCCCCTGGGCCACCATGTTGGGCGAGATGTAGGTGCTGGTGGCGATCTTGGCGATCCGCGCGATGAGGTCCGCCGGCCCGACGAGGTAGCCGACGCGGATCCCGGGGCACACCGTCTTGGAGAACGACGACGCGTAGACCACGACCCCGTCCCGCCCGCCCGCCGCCGAGAACATCGTCGGCAGCGACTCCCCGGCGAAGCGCAGCGTCACGTACGGATCATCCTCGAAGATCGTGAAGCCGTGCGTGCGCGCGAGCTCGACCAGGCGCTCGCGCTTGGCCGCCGAGAGCGTGTAGCCGGCGGGGTTCTGGAAGTTGGGGATGATGTGGGCGAGCTTGGGCTGCGCCCCGGCGTGCAGCACCCGCTCGAGCGCGGCGGTGTCGATGCCGTCAGGCTCGAGCTCCACCATTCGCACGTCCGCGCCACGGTTGCGCAGGGAGAGCAGCGTCCGGTCGTAGGTGGGCAGCTCCACGATGACCGTGTCGCCCTCGGCGACCAGCGCGTCGAAGAGGAAGGCGTCGGCCTGCATCGAGCCGTTGGTGACCAGCACCTGCTCAGGGCCGACCCCGTGGTACTCCGCGATCCATTCTCGCAGCGGCACGTAGCCCACGGCCGTGCCGTAGGCGGTCATTCCGCCGGGATCCTTGGTGAAGGCCTGCTCGGCGGCGGCCCGCAGGCCGTCGATGTCGACGATGTCAAGCGACGGCGCCCCACGGGCGAAGGAGATCGAACCTGGCATGGCCCTAAGACTACGGGGTTGGCCCGCTGAGCTGCACGTCGACGATGGCGCGGTCGGCGCCCTCATACTCGCGCACCACGGCGCTGTGGACCTCGGGCAGCGCCTGCAGCGCGCGTTCGAAGCGCCGCAGCGCGTCGGTGCCGGCGAAGGGGCCCGCCGAGACGCTCACCGAGGGCCCGAAGGCGGCCGGCTCGCGCCGGTCGGTGAGCTCCCTGGCGCCGGCCAGCAGGCGCTCGTGGGCTTCCACCAACGCCGTGAGACGCGCGACCACGTCGCCGAGCTGGCGGTCTTCGGCCGAGAGCCGCTTGGGCACGGGCGCGGCCTCGGGCGGAACCACCGCCTCGGCCGCGCGCACAGCCTCCACCACGTGCGCAGGCTGGGCCGGGTGGCCGGCCTGCGCGCTGTGGGCAGCCTGGGCGGCCGGCTCCAGGTCGGCCTGGATCGTCCGCAGGCGGCGGTCGATCTCGGCCAGCCGGGCGTCGAGGATCGACTTCTCCGACATCGATGGGCGAGCCTACCGGCCGGCGCGGCGGTTACTTGCCCAGCAGCGCGACAGCGGTCTCGGCGACCTGCGTGGGCGTGCGCCCGACCTTCACGCCCTTGGCCTCGAGCGCCTCGGCCTTGGCGGCGGCGGTTCCCTTCGAGCCCGACACGATCGCCCCGGCGTGGCCCATGGTCTTGCCCTCAGGGGCCGTGAACCCGGCGATGTAGCCGATGACGGGCTTGGTGACGTGGTCGGCGATGAACTCGGCCGCCTGCTCCTCGGCGTCGCCCCCGATCTCACCGCACATGACGATGAGCTCGGTCTCGTCGTCCTCCTGGAACATCCCGATGACGTCGATGAAGTCCGTGCCCGGCACCGGGTCGCCGCCGATGCCCACGATCGACGAGTTGCCAAAGCCGCTCTGGGCCAGGACGTTGCCGATCTGGTAGGTGAGCGTGCCCGAGCGCGACACGACCCCGACGTTGCCCTGGCTGAAGAAGGAGGCGGGGATGATGCCGACGCTGGCCTTGCCCGGAGACAGGATGCCCGGGCAGTTGGGGCCGATCAGGCGGCTGCGGCCGTTCTTCTTGAGCGTGTTGTAGACGCGCAGCTCGTCGTGGGCGGGGATGCCCTCGGTGATGCAGATGATCAGCTCGACGCCGGCGTCCTCGGCCTCGAGGATGGAGTCGGCGGCGAAGCGGGGCGGGACGAAGATCATCGCCGTGTTGGCGCCCTCCTTGGCCACCGCCTCGTGGAAGGTGTTGAAGACGGGAACGCCCTCGACGTCCTGGCCGCCCTTGCCCGGGGTCACGCCGGCCACGACCTGGGTGCCGTACTCACGGTTGCGCAATGTGTGGAAGGTGCCCTCGCGGCCCGTGATGCCCGACGTGCACAGGCGGGTGTTCTCGTCGACCAGGATGCTCACGCCGATCGCCTCCATTCGGCATCCGGCCTCATCTGTATGTCGGCGGCGTGAGTCATCCGGCTGCCCGCGCTCCCGCGGCCGCCGCGAGCTCCACGACCTTGGCCGCGGCGCCGTCCATCGTCGCCTCGGCGTGGACGTTGGGCAGGTTGGCGTCGGCCAGCAGCTTGCGGCCCTCCTCGCCGTTGGTGCCGTCGAGCCGGACGACGAACGGCACCCCGGGATTGATCTGCTCGAAGGCCTCGATCAGGCCCTTGGCGACCTCGTCGCAGCGGGTGATGCCCCCGAAGATGTTGAACAGCACCGCCTTGACCTTGTCGTCGGAGAGGATCACCTCGACGGCGGCGGTGATGGCGTCGGCGCGCGAGCCGCCTCCGGCATCGAGGAAGTTGGCGGGCCTGCCCCCGGCCTCGGCGACGACATCCAGCGTCGACATCGACAGGCCGGCGCCGTTGGCGAGGATGCCGATGTCGCCGTCGAGCTTGACGTAGGTGAGGCCGCGCTCCTTGGCCATCACCTCCTGCGGATCCTCGGCCGACAGGTCGCGCAGGGCGGCGTTCTCGCCGTGGCGGAAGAGCGCGTTGCCGTCGAGGGTCACCTTGGCGTCGAGCGCCTTGACCTCGCGCTCGGGGGTGATGATCAGCGGGTTGACCTCGACCAGCGTCGCTTCCTCAGCGGTGAAGACCTCGTAGAGCTTGGCCAGCATCGCGCCCACCGGGCGGACGACATCGGCGTCGACCCCGGCCTCGTAGGCGAGCCGGCGGCCGTGGAAGTCCTGGAAGCCCAGCAGCGGGTCGACGTGCAGGCTCGCGATGGCCTCGGGGCTCTCGTCGGCCACCTGCTCGATGTCCATCCCGCCCTTGGTCGAGAGCATGACCAGCGGCGCCTTGGCCGAGCGGTCGAAGACGACCGAGGCGTAGTACTCCGAGGCGATCTGCGACGCGCCCTCGATCCACAGCTCGTGCACCGTGAGCCCGCGGATGTCCATGCCCAGGATGGCGCGGGCGTACTCCTCGGCCTCGGCCCGGGTGTTGGCGATCTTGATGCCCCCCAGCTTGCCGCGGCCCCCGATCTGCACCTGCGCCTTGATCGCGCAGGGGTAGCCGATGGCCTCTGCGGCCGAGACGGCGTCCTCGACGGTGCGGGCGGGCTGGCCGTCGGGGACGGGCACTCCGTGGCGGGCAAACAGCTGCTTGCCCTGATACTCGAGTAGATCCATGGCGGCGACTCACTCTAATGACTCGCGTGCGCAGGTGGCGTCACGGCGCGGGGCGCCGTCGGGGTCCGGAGGCCGGGCGCAGATTGCCCGGGCGCGACGACGAAGCGCCGCACGGCGGTGCCATGGCATCATCAGCCCTCAATGGCCATACCGAAAAACGTCTCATTCGTCACCTTCGATGTCTATGGGACGCTGATCGACTGGGACACGGGCGCCTTCGAGGCGTTCAGCGCAGAGGGCGAGCGCGACGGCTTCACCGTCGAGCGCGACGAGCTCCTGCCGCTGTTCCATGAGATCCAGCAGCAGATCGAAGCCGGGTCCTACGAGCTCTATGCCGAGGTCCTGCGCCGCACCGCGGTGCAGATCGCCAAGCAGCTCGGCTGGCCGCTCGAGCCCTCACGCTCCGGCTTCCTCCCAGACTCGGTGCACCGCTGGAAGCCGTTCAAGGAGACCAACCCGACGCTCACCAAGGTCGCCAAGCAGCTCAAGATCGGTCTCATCTCCAACATCGACGACAAGCTGCTGGGCCAGACCCGGCGCCACATCCCGCTGGACTTCGACCTGGTGGTCACGGCGCAGCAGGTCCGCTCCTACAAGCCCGATCCGGCGCACTTCACCGAGTGCGAGCGGCGGATCGGCGCCAAGAAGGGGTGGGTGCACGTCGCCGCCAGCTACTACCACGACGTCGAGCCCTGCCTGAAGAAGAAGATCCCGGTGATCTGGGTCAACCGCACCAAGCAGCAGCTCGAGGCCGGGCAGAAGAAGCCCGACGCCGAGGTCGCGAGCCTCAAAGAAGCGGCGAAGCTGCTCGGCATCGGCTGACCGGAGCGGCCCGCGGCATGCGCGCCGTCGCCCTCCACACCGATGTGATCGTGTTCGTCTCGGACATGTGGCAGACGACGTGCACGGCCGTGCGCGGCGGCGACGAAGGGTTCGTGATCGACTCGGTGCTGTACCCGGAGGAGCTCCGGGCGCTCCCCGGCGTGCTCGGGCAGGCCGGGTTCCCGGTCTCCGGGCTGCTCGCCACCCATGGCGACTGGGACCACCTGCTGGGACGCCTCGCCTTTCCCGGCGCCGCCCTGGGGTGCGGTGAATCGACGGTGTCGCGCCTGTCGGCGGAGCTCGGCGACGCCCAGCGCAAGCTGCGGGCGTTCGACCAGGAGCACTACGTCGACGACCGCGCTCCCCTGGCGCTGGGTTCACTGCAGTCGCTGCCCCTTCCCGGCCATCTGGAGATCGGCGCGGACGCGGCGGCCCACGAGCTCGAGCTGCACCCGACCGGTGGCCACACCGCCGACGGCGTGGCCTTCTGGATGCCCTGGGCCAAGGTGCTGGTCTGCGGCGATTACCTGTCCCCGGTCGAGATCCCCATGCTCTCCGGCGGCGGCTCGGCCGCGGTGTACCGCGCCACCCTGGAGCGGCTCAGGCCGTTGGCGGCTCAGGCCGAGTGGGTCGTGCCCGGCCACGGCGCGCCGTATGCCGGGGGGCGAGCGCTCGAGATCCTGGCCGAGGACGACGCCTACCTGGCCCAGCTGGAAGCCGACTCCGCCTCCGCGAGCCTCCCCGCCGGCCGTGCGACGCCGGTGCAGCAGCGGATCCACGTCGACAACGTGGCGCGCGTGGGCGGCGGCTGAACGGCCGCGTGACGTGCCTCGGCCGAACGGCCGCGTGACGTGCCTGCGGCTGCCGCGTGGCGCGCCTGCCGCTGAGCGGCGAGCTACTCGGACGCCGCGGTGATGACCGCGAGCGTGTCACCGGTGGTGACCGAGGCGCCGACGGAGATGGGCAGCTCGGTGACCTTGCCCGCCTTGTGGGCGGTGATCTCGTTCTCCATCTTCATCGCCTCGACGACGCAGATGAGCGCCCCCTCGTCGACCTCGGCGCCGGCCTCGACGACGACCTTGAGCACCGTCCCCTGGATGGGCGAGGCGAGCGTGTCGCCACCGCCGCCGCCACCGCCGCCCGCGCGCTCGCCGCGGCGTGGTGGCCGCCGTGCGCCTGCCATGGCTCCGGCGGGCGCTGAGCCGTTGGCAGCCGCGATCCCGCTGGCCGGGGGACCGATGACCTTGACGTCAAAGCGCTTGCCGGAGACCTCGACGGTGTAGCTCTGCTCGACGCTCTCCGGCTCCTCGTCGTCCTCCTTGGGGGCGGCGGGCGCCGGGAAGGCGAGCTCCTTGAGCCAGGCGCGGTCCTCGATGAGGTCACGGCAGGTCTCCGCGTCGGCCCACTGCCGGGTGGCCAGGATCGCCTGGTGGAAGGGGATGAGCGTCTTGAGCTCGGTGATCTCGTATTCGCCGAGGGCTCTCAGCATGCGCGCGGTGGCCTGCTCGCGGTCGACGTCCCACACGATGAGCTTGGCCACCATCGGGTCATACATCGGCGTGATCTCAGAGCCCGGGCCGACGCCCGAGTCCACCCGCACACCTGGGCCCGTGGGCTCGCGGTACTGGCCGATCGTCCCCGGCGCGGGGGCGAAGTTCTTGGAGGCGTCCTCGGCGTTGATGCGGCACTCGATGGCGTGCCCGCGCAAGACGAGGTCGTCCTGGGCGATCGACAGCTTCTCCCCGGCCGCGACCCTGATGCCCTCCTTGACGATGTCGATGCCGGTCACCATCTCGGTGACGCAGTGCTCGACCTGGACGCGCGTGTTCATCTCCAAGAAGAAGTACTCGCCGTCCTGGAGCAGGCCCTCGATCGTGCCCGCGCCGGTGTAGTTGACCGCCGCGGCGGCGTCGGTGGCGATCTTGCCGATCTTGGCGCGGAGCTCTTCGTCGACGGCGGGCGCCGGCGCCTCCTCGACCAGCTTCTGGTGGCGGCGCTGCAGCGAGCAGTCGCGCTCACCGAGGTGGATCACGTTGCCGTGAGAGTCGGCCATCACCTGGACCTCGACGTGGCGAGGGTCGGGCAGGTAGCGCTCGAGGTAGACGGTGGCGTCGCCGAAGAACTTCTCACCCTCACGAGCGGCACCCTCGAACGCGTCCTTGAGCTTGTCCTCGGACAGCGCGACGCGGAAGCCCTTGCCGCCACCGCCGCCGGCGGCCTTGACCGCCACCGGATAGCCGATGGTCTCGTCGATGATCTTCTGGGCGTCCTCGATCGTCTCGACGGGCTCGGTCGTGCCGGGGACGATCGGAACTCCCGCATCCTGCATGAGCTCGCGGGCCCGGGTCTTTGACCCCATCGCCTCGATGGCCGAGGCCGGCGGGCCGATGAACACCGTGCCGTTCTCCTCCAGCGCCTTGGCGAAGGCGGCGTTCTCGGCCAGGAAGCCGTAGCCGGGGTGAACCGCCTCGGCGCCCGACTGGTTGATCACCTCGATGATCTTCTCGATGTTGAGATAGCTCTCCGAGGCCGGTCCGGGGCCGAGCAGATAGGCCTCGTCGGCGCGCGTGACGTGAAGCGCATCGCGATCGGGCTCGGAGTAGACCGCGACCGTCGCGATTCCCAGCTCCTCGCACGCGCGTGCGATTCTCACCGCGATCTCGCCGCGGTTGGCGATCAGCACCTTCGAGAACATGCGGCGGCCACTTTACCGGGCGCTACGCGCAAGGGCCTGCGCCACGTCGGCGATGACGGCCTCCGGCTCGCGTTCGAGCTGGCGCCACGAGATCCGGATGACGGAGAGCCCGGCCTTCCTGAGCTCTCCGTCGCGCTTGTGATCGGCCTCGAAGCGGTCACGCGTGCTGTGGAAGGCGAACCCGTCGATCTCGACCGCCACGCGGTGGTCGGGCCACAGGAAATCGATCTCAAAGCCGAGGCGCCTGGCGTTGACGCGTGGCTGGGTCAGGCCGCTTCGGCGCATCAGTGCCAGGAACCGCTCCTCGGCCTCTGAGCGGGTGAAGGTGGACGTGGTGTGAGCGGCGATGATGTCCTGGAGGATGGGGCGGCCGACATGGCGGCCCGCTCGTCGCAGAAGCTCGTTGACGTGGCCGAGCGTGCCGAGGTGCTGGAGGAGCATCTGATCCAGGGCGCGTTCGACTTCGCGCGTTGGCATGACCGGGGCGAGGTCGAGGAGCGCTCGAGCGGGCGAGGCGACGGGCAGCCCCTCCCTCAGCCGGACGTCGCGGGCGCGCAGCACCGTGCTGCGATGCACCCGCACCCCGTCCGGGTCCTCGACCGAGGCGCCCGGGACGGTGACGTGGATCAGGCCGTCGCCCGTCCCCGGGGCGCGCATGCGCCACAGGATGGCGGCGGTGTGGTGGCTGAGCGCGGCGCCGGGCCGCACCGCGAGCAGCGCCGCGGTCTCGTCGGCCAGCGGAATCGGCACGTCGGGGCCGACGGCGAACACACCGCAGTGCACGCGGCGCAGCAGCGTGCCGCGAGCGAGGCGAGTGATGGTGCTCTGCGCGATGCCGGCGGCTGCGAGCTGGCGGCGAGACACCAGACCGCGCTGGGCCTCCGCGATCGCCAGGATCCGCTCGTCTCTGGTGCCCGTAATGAGCATTTCCGAGCCAGCACCGAGGATCTGGACCGTCCTGGCTCGGTTTTGCCCGCCAGACGGGCATTTTCGAGCCGGGTGGCCGGAATCGGGGGGTGCTGGCTCGTTCTTGCCCACCGGGTGCACGACGGCCCGGCGCGGGGTGGGATGTGAAGGGGTCATATCTATGAGAGCCTCGAGGTGGCCCTGTTTCACCCCCCACGACGTAGTCTTGGCAGCAGTCGTGGACTCCGCCGCCGCCTCTTCCCGCAAGCGCCACGCCCTCCAGCTCTTCGAGGGGCTGCCGCGGAGCTATGACCGCACCGGGGCGGTGATGAGCTTCGGCCAGGACCCGCGGTGGCGCGCGGCGATGGTCACGGCCGTCCATCCGCAGCCGGGCCAGCGGATCCTCGACGTGGCCACCGGGACCGGCATGGTGGCGAGGGCGCTCGCACGCGCGGGGGCCGAGGTGACGGCGCTTGACCAGTCAGAGGCGATGCTCGCGGTGGCCCGGCGACGCACCGCCCCGGCCGGCAGCACCGCCCCGGCCGGCAGCACCGCCCCGGCCGGCAGCACCGCCGCCCCCGGCGGGAGCGTCACCCCCGGCGGGAGCGTCACGTTCGTGCACGGCGAGGCCGAGCGCCTCCCGTTCGGCGACGCCACCTTCGATGCCCTCACCTTCACCTACCTGCTGCGCTACGTCGATGACCCCGCCGCCACCATGCGAGAGCTCGCCCGCGTCGTGAGGCCCGGGGGCGGGATCGGAATGGTGGAGTTCGGGGTTCCGGGCAATCCGGTCCTCAAGGCGCTGTGGCGCGCCCACACCCGCGTCGGGCTGCCGCTCATGGGGCGCGCGGTCTCCCCCGCCTGGTACGAGGTAGGCCGCTTCCTGGGCCCGAACATCGAGCAGTTCCACGCCGCCCATCCCGACCTCCCGCGGCTCTGGACCGAGGCCGGGATCGAGGGCGTCAGCCAACGCCGGATGAGCTTCGGGGCGGGCCTGGTCATGTGGGGAGTGCGCAACGGCCACGGCGCCTGAACGCGCGCGGCTGCAGCGGCCGGCCTTCTACGCCCTGAGCCCGGGCGGCTGGCGCGACCTGGTGACGCTGCTGCACCCGCCCTACACCGCGTGGCACCTCAGCTACGTGGCCCTCGGCGCCGCCGCCGCGCCCGTCATCCACGGCGACCGCCTCGGCGCCGCCCTCGCGGCGTTCTTCCTGGCCGTGGGCATCGCCGCCCACGCGCTCGACGAGCTGCACGGGCGCCCGCTGCAGACGCGGCTGAGCCGGCACGCGCTCATCGCGCTGGCCGTGGTGAGCCTGACCGCCGCGGTGGCGATCGGGGTCGTGGGCACGATCACGGTCTCGCCGTGGCTGGCGCCGCTGGTGGCCGCCGGGGCGTTCCTCGTCGTCGCCTACAACCTCGAGCTGTTCGGCGGCCGCGTCCACGACGATCTGTGGTTCGCGCTGGCCTGGGGCGGCTTCCCCGCCTTCACCGGCTACTTCGTCAACGCCCTCCAGGTGCGCCCCGGCGGCCTGCTGGTGGCGGGAGCGTGCACGCTGCTCAGCGTCGCCCAGCGGCGGCTGAGCACGCCCGTGCGCGAGCTGCGACGCCGAACCGCCGCGGTGCAGGGCGCACAGCGCCTCACCAGCGGCGAGACGCGGGCGATCGACGCCGAGACCATCGCCGCGCCGTTGGAGGGCGCGCTGCGCGCGTTGTGGCTCGCCCTGGTGATCCTGGCGATCGGCGCGGTGGCCGCCCGGCTCTAGGCCGCGCTACGACGTGGCGTTGATGATCATCCCCGCGCCGACGGTGTCGTTGGTCGACTCGTCGATGAGGATGAAGCTGCCGGTGGTCCGGTTGCGCCAGTAGGGGTCCACGACGAGCGGAGAGCTGCAGCGCAGGCGCACCCGGCCGATCTCGTTGAGGCCGAGCTTGTCGGCCTTGACGTGCTCGAGCGTGTTGATGTCGATGCGGTGATCGATGTCCTCCACGATGGCCCGGGCCGAGCGCGTCGTGTGCTTGATCGCGTACTTGCCCCGCGGAGTCAGCGGCTGCTCGCTCATCCAGCAGATGTGCGCGTCGAGCTCGCGGGCCGCGGTGGGCTGATCGTCGACCTCGACGAGCATGTCGCCGCGGGAGACGTCGATCTCCTTGGTGAACCGCAGCGCCACGCTCATCGTCGGGAACGCCGCCTCGATCTCACCGTCGAAGGTGTCGATGGCCGCGATCGTGGTGCGCTGGCCGCCGGGCAGGGCGACGATCTCCGTGCCGGGGCAGATGACCCCGCCGGCCATCTGACCGGCATAGCCGCGGTAGTCGTGATGGGAGTCGTTCATCGGGCGGATGACCCACTGGACCGGGAAGCGGACGTCGTTGAGGTTGCGGTCCTGGGCGATGACGACGTGCTCCAGGTGGTAGAGCAGCGGGGCGGCGCCGAACCACTGCATGGCGTGCGAGCGGTCGACCACGTTGTCGCCGTGCAGTGCGGAGATCGGCACGAACGTGATGTCGGGGATCTGGAGGCGAGCCGACCAGTCGGTGACCTCCTCCAGGATGTTGTAGAAGACATCCTCGTCGTAGTTGACGAGATCCATCTTGTTGACGCACACGACGAGGTGCGGGATGCGCAGCAGCGAAGCGATGTAGATGTGGCGCCGGGTCTGCTCCGAGACACCCTTGCGGGCGTCGACGAGCACGATCGAGACATCGGCGGTGGAGGCGCCCGTGACCATGTTGCGGGTGTACTGCTCGTGGCCCGGGGTGTCGGCGATGATGAACTTCCGCCGGGGGGTGGCGAAGTAGCGGTAGGCGACGTCGATGGTGATGCCCTGCTCGCGCTCGGCGCGCAGGCCGTCGGTGAGCAGCGCGAGGTTCAGGTACCCGTCGCCGCGCCGCTCGGACGTCTGCACCACATGCTCCATCTGATCCTCGAAGATCGACTTGGAGTCATGCAGGAGCCGCCCGATCAGCGTGGACTTGCCGTCGTCGACCGAGCCGGCGGTGGCGATCCGCAGCAGCTCGGAGTTGCGCCGGCGTACCGCGTACTCGTTCGACGTGGGCACCGGGGCCGAGCCGTTCTCGTTCATCTCAGAAATAGCCTTCACGCTTCCGATCCTCCATCGCCGCCTCGGTCACACGGTCATCGGCCCGGGTCTCGCCGCGCTCGGTGATGCGCGTGGCGGCGATCTCCGCCACCACGTCCTCGAGCGTCGTCGCCGTCGAGCGCACGGCGCCCGTGCAGGTCATGTCGCCAACGGTCCGATAGCGCACCGACTCCGAGAACGGCTCCTCGCCGTCCATCAGCTCGATGTACTCGTTCTGGGCGTAGAGCATCCCGTCGCGCGCGAACACCTCGCGCTCGTGGGAGAAGTAGATCGACGGGATCTCCAGGCCCTCGGTCCCGATGTACTGCCACACGTCGAGCTCGGTCCAGTTGGAGATCGGGAACACGCGGACGTGCTCGCCCTTGCGGATGCTGCCGTTGTACAGCGACCACAGCTCGGGCCGCTGGCGCTTGGGATCCCACTGACCGAAGTCGTCGCGGAACGAGAACACCCGCTCCTTGGCCCGGGCGCGCTCCTCGTCGCGGCGGGCGCCGCCGAAGGCGGCGTCAAAGCCGTGCTCCTCGATGGCGTCGAGCAGCGTGGTCGTCTGCAGGCGGTTGCGCGAGGCGCGCGGGCCGGTCTCCTCGGTGACGCGACCCTTGTCGATCGAGTCCTGGACCGACGCGACGATCAGCCGCTCGCCGATGTCGGAGATGATGCGGTCACGGAACGCGATGACCTCCGGGAAGTTGTGCCCGGTGTCGACGTGCATGATCGGAAACGGGAACTTGCCGGGGCGGAAGGCCTTCTCGGCCAGCCGCAACAGCACGATCGAGTCCTTGCCGCCGCTGAACAGCAGCACGGGACGTTCGAACTCGGCGGCCACCTCACGGAAGATGTGGATGGACTCGGCCTCGAGGGTCTCGAGGTGGGAAAGCTCATAGTGGACTGGGTTCATCAGCGGGCAGGCTGGTAGGGGGACGAGTTACGGGGGAGGGATCGAGTTGGGGTGGTGGGGTGGGAGGTGAGCTCCCACGTATCGGGAGCGGTGGGGTGGGCGGGGAGCTGACATGGGCTCTACACCACGTGGATCCCGCACTCGGTCTTGTCGGTACCGGCCCAGCGGCCGTCGCGGCCCTCGCCGGGCTGGGTGCACGGAGCGCAGCCGATCGAGGCGTAGCCCTGGTCGTGCAGCGGGTTATAGGGGAGGTCGTGCTTGAAGATGTAGGTCCAGACGTCCTTCTCTGACCAGTCGGCAAGGGGGTTGAGCTTCCAGATGCCCCGCCGCTCGTCTCGCTCGAGCTTGGGCGACGCCGCGCGGGTGACGGCCTGCTCGCGCCGGATGCCGGTGACCCAGGCGTCGACGTCCTGCAGCGCTTCCTGGAGCCCCGCCACCTTGGCGGCGCTGCAGCAGTTCTGGGCCGTCCATGGCTCGCCGGGGCTGTGCGCGTCCATGACCCTGATGTGGACCAGCGGGAACCGATCCTCGAACTGCTTCCAGGTCGCCAGCGTCTCGGGAAAGAGGACGCCGGTGTCGATCGTGAACGCCTGCAGCCGCTCCTGGCCGCCCCCGAGCTCCGAGAGCATGTGGAACAGGACCGACTCCTCCTTCTGGAAGGAGCAGGCCAGCGTCAGCCGCGGGTGGAACTGCTGGATCCCGTAGGCCAGCACCTCCTGCGCGGTGGCGCCCTCCAGATCGGGGACGCGCCCGCTGATCGCGCCCGCTCGCCATCCGGGCTCGCCCTGATCGGGCGCGGCGTGCGTCATCCGGCTGCTCAAACCGCGCACTCCCCCTCGCCGCGGATGACCTGGAACGGTGCTTCGCGGTTGAAGTCGATGAAGTAGTTCATGTTCTCGAGGTTGAATTCGATCGGCATCGTCAGATCCTTCACGCGGCCCTCGAACTCCGAGACGCCGACGCGGTCGACAAAAGCGGGGAACAGCTCCCCGTCCTGGCGATCGGACTCGTAGAAGCGTACCCAGCGCTCGACGGCCTCGGGCACACGCTTGGCGGGAAGCCGGGCCTTGAGGCGCTGCCCGTAGCGCACCTCGCCGCCCTCGTACTTACCCCCGATGTGCGGGATATAGGCCGGAACGGTCTTGTCGCCGACCTTGATCGAGGCCCCGTAGAACCCGATGTCGGCGATGTGATGCTGGCCGCAGCCGTTGGGGCAACCGCTGTTCTTGATGTGGATCCGGCGGGTCAGCGGGTCGTCGATCGCCATCTCGGCGATCCGCTCCTGGATGGCGCCGTTGAGGCCCATCGAGCTGGTGATGCCGAGCTTGCAGGAATCGGTCCCGGGGCAGCTCACGCCGTCGGAGATCTCGTCGGCGCCGGCCTCTCCGAGGCCCAGCTTCCCCAGCTCCTGCCAGACCTCGTATACGGATTCGTCGCGGACCCACCGCAGCACCAGGTTCTGGTGCACCGTGGTGCGAGCCGAGCCGCCGGCGTAGCCGCGCATGATCTCGCCCAGCCCGCGCAGCTGCTCCGGCGTGAGGTCGCCGCGCACGACCTTGACCTCGACCGTGGAGAACCCGCCCTGGCGCTGGGCCTGGACGTTTGACTCCATGAAGCGGTCGAACTCGCGGCGGTCGCCGTTGGGCGACGCGTACTGCGCGGCCGGCCCGGGGGCGTTGGCCTCCTCGTCGACGTCATAGAAGATGTCCTCGATCGAGAAGTCGCGCTCGGCGACCCACTCGCTCTGCAGCTCCTCCTCCACGAGGTCTCGGAACGCGTCGATGCCGATCTTGTCGATGAGCACCTTGATGCGAGCGCGGGCACGGTTGACGCGCAGGAAGTCCTGGCGATCGAAGATCCGCATGCAGGCCTCGGTGATCTTGAGGTAGTCGCCGTTGTCGAGCTCGACGAACTCGTAGAGCACCGGCGCCAGGCGGGGCATGATCGAGGTGCCGCCGCCGACCCGCACCTCGACGCCGCGGACCCCGTCGCGCTCACGCGGCGTGAAGGCCATGTCGTGGATCTGGGTGATCGCGTTGTCCTCGTCGGTGGCGGTGAAGGCCGTCTTGACCTTGCGCGGCATCGCCTGCGTGGTGGGATGGCGGACGAAGTAGCGGACGTAGGCCCCGGCGTAGGGCGTGATGTCGAACAGCTCGTCCTCCAGCGTGCCCGCGCGGGGATCGCCGGTCACGTTGCGCATCGTGTTGCCGCAGCCCTCCCGCGAGGAGAGGCCGGCGTCGCCGAGCTCACGGATGAGCTCCGCGGCGTCGGGGAGCGGCACGTGGTGCATCTGGATGTTCTGACGGGTGGTGATGTGGCCCTTGCGCAGCGGGACGTACTTCTCGATCACGTCGGCGAACGCGTCGAGCTGGTCAGGCGTCACCCCGCCCATGGGCAGCTTGACCCGCACCATCTGAACGTCGGCCTGACGCTGCCCGTAGACCCCCTGCTTGAGGCGGAACTTGATGAAGTCGTCCTGCTCGAGCTCACCCTTGAGGAAGCGGGTCGACTCGGTGTCGAAGTCGTCGAACTCCCGCTCCAGGATCGGGATCACGTGGCCGGGGACGTTCTCCAGTACCTCTGGGTTCTCCAGCGAGCCGGTGCGAGGTGCCTTGGTGTGGATCGATGCGGGCTCCATGGGGGTCCTTCCGGGTTGGGAACGGTCTCGTGCCGCGAAAGGGCTCGCACACAAACTACCAAAACCCGATCTGGATCCACCTATTTTCCTCCGATGCAGAGGAAAGGGGCCGCGATCAGCGCACTGAGGACGCCGTCCGGTACAGACGACCGCGACGGCGATCAGCGCACTGAGGACGCGGTTCGGTGCGGAGGAACGGGGCGTCGATCAGCACACTGAGGACGCCGTCCGGTACAGACGACAGCGACGGCGATCAGCGCACGACGAAAGCCGTCCGGACCGCCAGCGCGTCGGTGACGGTGACGGTCAGGCTCTGCAGTGCCGCGGCGCGGTGACGCTTGCCCGGGGCGGCCTTCTTGACCTTGATCAGCGTGATGGCGGGCACGGTGACGCGCAGCGAGGCGGTCCGCACCGCGGGGCTGCGCAACGTGACCACGAGGTCGCCACCGCGCAGCCGGGCGACGCTCTTGAGACGATGGCCCGAGCCGTTGCGGACCGTGATCCCCCGCGCGAGGTCGCGCGTTCGCTTGGCGAAGCGGACCTGCTTGGAGGGGACGACCACGATCGACTGGATCGCCGGCGCGTTGGTCCCCGCGCCCACCTTCAGCGACAGCGACGGGCGGCCCTTGGCGTTGACGGTGAGCCCGCCGGTGATCGTCGGCCGGCCGGCGATGTTCCAGGCGATCGCCGCCTTTGCGAGCGAGCCCGCCGCGTCGGAGACGGTGATCGTGGTGCTGACCTTGCCGGCGCGGGTGGGGCTGCCTGTGATCAGCCCGGTGCCGGCGGCGAGCGACAGCCCGGCGGGGAGCCCGCCGGCGCGATAGGTCAGGGCCTGGCCGGCGCTGTCGGTGGCGTGGAGCTGAAGTCGGACGGTCTGGCCGACGCGGGGGCTCTGCGCCGCCGGGCGGGTCACGGTGACGACCGGAGGGGCGGCGGGGGTGGGCGCGGGCGCCGGGGGCGGGGCGGGCGGCGTCCACGTGGAGCCGCACATGGCGGCGGCCACCGGTCCGCCCTTGGGCGAACCCAGGCCCGAGGCCATGTCGAAGCCGGGGCCGGAGCTGAAGCCGCTCAGGCCGCCGTAGGTGTTGTTGCCGCTCGTGACGTCGTTGAAGTACGTGCCGTAGCTGGTGCGGGCCGCCTGATAGAGGGCGGGGTTGGCGAAGCCCACGGTCTTGCCGCTGCACGCCACCGAGGCGTCGGCGAGAGCCGCCAGCGCGGCCCATGTGGGCGCGGCGGCGCTGGTGCCGGCGAAGATCGACCAGTGGCGGTTGAAGAAGATGCTGTAGCCGGTGTTGATGTCGGCGTCGGCCGACACGTCGGGGACCTCCCGGCACGAGGTGCCGCGGGGAACGATGCACGTCACCGCCGACTGCGCGATCGCAAACCCGGACTGGTAGCTGGGCAGCCCCCAGAAGGAGGAGACGCCGCCGCCGCCCGCGCCTGACGCGTTGCCGCTCCCGGTGTTCCAGCTGCTGTTCCAGACGGTCTCGGAGGGCGGAGGCCCGACAGCGGTGAGCGAGGTCCCGCCGACGCCGGTGACGTAGGGCTGGCTGGCGGGGTCATCGACCGCGACGCTGCTGGAGTGGGAGCCACTCACGCAGTCCTTGACCCCGTGGTCACCGGAGGCGGCGAGGATGGTCTGACCCTGCGTGGCCGCCTCCAGGAAGAGGTCGTTCTCGGCCCCGGCAGCCGAGGAGCCCTCCTGCGGCTCGCACAGCCCCCAGGAGGTGGAGACGACCTTGGCCCGGTTCTGGGTGATGATCGCCTGGTAGGTGTCGTACGCGCTGCCGCCGGTGTTCCTGCCCTCGTAGACGAGGATCGACGCGTTGGGCACCAGGCCGATCAGGTCCTCGATGTCCAGCGCCGCCTCGCCCTGGCCCGCGCCGGTCCCCGGGCCCCCGTCCACCGTGATGTTGGTGATCGGCGTGCTCGTGCCGTAGCAGGCCTGGTAGGTCGCGATGTCAGACGCGGAGTACGGCTCGAGCTCAAACACCGCCACGGTGGTCCCGCTCCCGCCGTCGCCCGCGGCGTACAGGTCGGAGAGTCCGTACGCGGACGCGATCTGTCCGGCGGTGTAGCCGCCGCTGGTCGCCCCCGCGGTGCACGGCTGGCCTTCGCCGGGGGCGGTCGTGTCGCGTCCGGCGACGGCGGCGGCGCGCGCCCGGGCACGCGGCGCCTTGACGAGCCCGGCGGGCCGCGGCACCTGCAGCGTGTCGAGGCCGACGATGCCCTCGACCAGCCCGGAGACCGACGTACTCAGCGCGGGCGCCGCGGTATTGGCGAACGCGGTGCGCCCGCCGGGGACCTGATAGCGCTCAAACGAGGTGGCAAATGCCGTCGACATGGTGCCGGCCGACGCCTTGAGGTCGAGCGATAGGCCGTTGGCGCCGAGCGCGCCCGGGTGAAGGCCCTGCGCCTCGAGCGCGGCCCGGACGCTGGCCACCTCGGCGCCGCTGGGGGCGAAGCGCTGGGCGAACTGCGCGACGCTCAGATAGTGGTGATACACGGCCGAGCCCGGCGTCGAGACGGCCTGCGCGTAAGCGGCCAGGGCCGCCGGGTCGCGGGGCCGCAGAGCCACGGTGGCGTCGATCACCGACGATCGCGGAACGCCGCCACGCGCGGTGGCGCCCGCCGGGACCACGGGGGCGCGGCCGATACGCATGATCGCGCCGACCGACCCGCTGCCCAGTGGGGAGGCCGTGGCGACGGCCGCAAGACCCCAGACCACCAGCATCGTCGCGACGAGGCCGGCGGCGACACGGTGGATCAGAGGTGTGGGGAGGCTCACGCCCACGGCGGGAGTAGCTCCGGCTGGCGAGCCACTCCCTCGCGCAAGGCAG
The DNA here is from genome assembly GCA_963771675.1 of uncultured Actinomycetota bacterium. GTDB lineage: Bacteria > Actinomycetota > Thermoleophilia > Solirubrobacterales > Solirubrobacteraceae > Palsa-465. The sequence goes on from CAVYUJ010000002.1 coordinate 57,091, forward strand.
CGAGCTGCCAGGGGTTGCGCTGTTCGCCCGACGGCGCCGACCGCGGTGCGGTCTCACGCATGAAACGCTCGAGAGCAGCCACGAGAGCGGCGGCCTCCTCGTCGGAGGCACCGGGGGCGACGATCGAAAGCTTCGGGCGTCGGTTCATCTCGTCACCAAAGGTATCGTCAGGTTGGCGTGTCACCTTTACCGGTTCTTGACTACCCCACAATTCTGACTGCCGTCCCGCCGTCGGACGCGATTGCGCGGGTTCGCGAGGCCTTTCTGCACTTTCATGCGGGGGATTGGTCGATGCCGGCCAAGATCTACCTGCAGAGCCCTCCGTTTGGTGATTTTCGCGCCATGCCGGCACGCGGCGACGGGGTCGCCCTGCTGAAGTGGATCACCTCGTTCCCGGGCAATCCGGCCCGTGGCCTGCCGACAGTGATGGGAGTCATCTGCCTGTCCGACGCCGAGACCGGCGCGCCGCTGATGCTGCTCGACGCCCGCGCGGTGACGGCGCTGCGCACCGGCGCGGTGGCGGCAGTGGCGACGCAGGCGCTCGCGGCGGAGCGAGCGAGGACCGTGGGCATCATCGGCTGCGGGCTGCACGGCGCCTGGACCGCGCGCTGCCTCGCTGCCGCCGGCTACACCGAGGGCGTGTGCTCAGATCCTCGCGAGGAGGCGGCCGCCGAGCTTGCCGGCGAGCTGGGGTGGTCGGTGGGCTCCCGGGACGATGCGGTGGCCTGCGACGTCGTCTGCTGCGTCACGCCCGGCTCCCAGGCGGTCATCGGCGAGAGCGACCTGCGCGAGGGGATGCACCTCAACATGCTCGGTGCCGACGGCCCGGGCAAGGCCGAGGCGACCGTCGGCGCCGTGGCCGCCTGCCATCTGTTCTGCGATGAATGGCACCAGGCGTCCCACGGCGGGGAGCTGACCGGGGCCATCGCAGGGGGCCTGGTCACGCGCGAGCAGGTGACCGAGCTGGGCGCCGTGCTCGCCGGCGAGGCGAGCGGTCGCGTCGGGGTGAACTCGATGACGCTGTTCGATTCGACCGGGCTGGCCATCCAGGACCTGGCCGTCGCGCGCGCCGCCTATGACGCCTGGCAGTCCGGCGGTGTCACCGCCCAGGAGATCACCCTCTAGGGCCATGCCGCGGGGCGGGGCGGGCTTAGAGCGGGATGTTGCCGTGCTTGCGCCGGGGGCCGGGCTCGCGCTTGGTCTGCAGCGTCTGCAGCGCGGTGATCACCTTGGGGCGCGTCTCGTGGGGGACGATCACGTCGTCGATGTAGCCCCGCTCCGCCGCCACGTACGGGTTGGCGAAGTGGGCCTTGTAGTCCTCGATGAGCTTCTGGCGCCGCGTGTCCGGCGTCGGCGAGGAGGAGATGTCGCGGCGGTAGATGATGTTGACCGCGCCCTCCGGACCCATCACCGCCACCTCGGCCGTCGGCCAGGCGAAGTTGAAGTCCGCGGCCAGGTGCTTGGAGCCCATGACGTCGTAGGCGCCGCCGTAGGCCTTGCGCGTGATGATCGTGATCTTGGGGACCGTCGCCTCGGCATACGCGTAGAGCAGCTTGGCGCCGTGGCGGATGATCCCGCCCCACTCCTGCGTGGTGCCGGGCAGGAAGCCGGGGACGTCGCAGAAGGTGAGGATGGGGATGTTGAAGGCGTCGCAGGTGCGGATGAAGCGCGCGCCCTTCTCCGAGGACTCGATGTCCAGGACCCCCGCGAGCTGCGAGGGCTGGTTGCCCACGACGCCGATCGAGTGGCCGTCGAGCCGGGCAAAGCCGCACACCAGGTTGCGCGCATAGTGCTCGTGCACCTCGAAGAACTCGCCGTCGTCGACGACGAGGTGGATCACGTCGCGCATGTCGTACGGCTTGTTGGGGCTGTCGGGCACGATCGAGTCAAGCTCGGGGTCCTCACGCAGCGGGTCGTCGGTGGGCATCACCCGCGGCGGGGTCTCGAGGTTGTTCTGGGGCAGGAAGCTGAGCAGGTAGCGCGCGTCCTCCAGACAGGCGTCCTCGTCGTCGGAGGCGAAATGGGCGACCCCGGACTTGCTGTTGTGCGACATCGCCCCGCCCAGCTCCTCGAAGCCGACCTCCTCGCCGGTGACCGTCTTGATCACCTCGGGGCCGGTGATGAACATGTGCGAGGTCTCCTTGACCATGAAGACGAAGTCCGTGATCGCCGGGGAGTAGACCGCCCCGCCCGCGCACGGGCCCATCACCAGCGAGATCTGGGGGATGACGCCGCTGCAGCGGACGTTGCGCAGGAAGACATCGCCGTAGGCGCCGAGCGACACCACGCCCTCCTGGATGCGCGCCCCGCCGGAGTCGTTGATGCCGATCACGGGGCAACCGATCTTGGCCGCCAGATCCATGATCTTGCACATCTTCTCGGCCATCACCTCGCCCAGCGAGCCGCCGAACACGGTGAAGTCCTGACTGAACACGCAGACGCGGCGGCCGTCGATCGTGCCATGGCCGGTGACCACCGCGTCGCCGTAGGGCCGGTTGCGCTGCATGTCGAAGTCCAGCGTGCGGTGGCGCACGAACACGTCGAGCTCCTGGAAGGAGCCGGGGTCCAGCAGCTTGGCGATCCGCTCGCGGGCGGTGAGCTTGCCCTTGTCGTGCTGCTTGTCCACCGCGGCCTGGCCGGCGTTGTGGACCGCGTGCTCGCGCAGCCCCTCGAGCTGGGCCAGCTTTTCCTCATAGGTCTCAGGAGCCTTGTCTCGCATCATGGCGGGCGAGTCTACGCGGGCGGCTCGCGAGGGGGCGCCTCGGAGGCGGGCCAAATCTCAGGGCTGAATCCAGGGATCGCGGTCTGGTCGCTCCGGATTTCCGTACTTACGGTGGGCGGCGATGACCACTCGCTCTCCATCCCTGCTCCCGGTGACGCTCAGCGTCCTCGCCGCCCTCCCCGGGGGCGGTCCACACCCCACCGGATCTAGGGTTCGGCCGCCGGCGGGCTACGCCCGCGAGTAGGGGCGGTGGTGGGCCATGCCCAGGCTGTCGAGAGCGGCCGTGAGGGCATCCTCGGCGGACGGGGCGGGCGGCTCGGGCTGTGCCGCCGGTTCAGGCGGAGGTGGGGTCGCCGCCGGTTCGCGCGGGGCTGGGACCGCGGCTGGCGGGCTCGGGGTCGGCGATGTTCTCGGGGTCGGCGATGTTCTCGGGGTCGGCGATGGGCTCGGGGTCGGCGATGGGCTCCGGGTCGTGGAGGAGCTCGGCCTCCGGCTCCATCTCGATCACGGGCTCGCTCTGCTTGGCGTCGGCCCTTCGGCGGAAGGCGAGCCGGAACCGCGCGAACACCCCGGGCCGGGGCGCGAGGTCAGGAGCGGTCGCCTCGGGCTCGGGCTCGGGCTCGATCGCCTCGGGCTCGGGCTCCAGGGCGACCGGTTCCGGCTCGGGCTCGGGGGCGACCGGGCTTCCGGCTCGGGCTCGGGCTCGGGCTCCAGGGCGACCGGTTCCGGTTCGGGCTCGGGCTCGGGCTCGGGCTCGGGCTCCAGGGCGACCGGCTCCGGCTCCGGCTCGGCGGCCACGGACTCAGGCTCCACCGGCGCTGGGTCCTCCTTGACCGTCAGGGTCACGCGGGTCCCCCATCCCGAGGTCTCGAGCTTCACCGTGCCGCTCGCTGCGGTGCCCTCCCAGGCGACGGTGGTCTCAGGCTCGAGCTTGGTGATGCGAATCTCACCGAACGCCCCCAGATGCCGGGCCAGCGACGCCGCGTCGCTGCATTCCGCCCACAGCTCGGGCGCCGACTTGACGAGCGTTCGGCTGCTCTGGTGCTCAGTCATGACATCAGGGTTCGCCCGGGCGCACGCGACTCCTCCCGTCGTCGCGCGGCTTGCAGCGCCGTCGCCGGCGCGGCCGTCTAGGAGCGTGCCGCGCGGGCCATGAGCCCGTCGAGGAACGTGTCGATGGCGAAGTGGAAGCGCTCATCGCCGCTGCCGGCCACGAGCTCCTCCCCATACCGCGCGAGGTTGGGGAAGCGTTCCGCCGAGAGCGTGGTGAACACCGCCTCCAGCTCACCGGCGATCGCGTCCTGCTCGTCGCCGCGCTCCTGGTAGGTGGCGGTCTCGACCGCGGCGGCCGTGGCGATGAGCGGCAGGATGTCGCAGGCCCAGGCGGCGTCGCGCGGCGTCACCCCGCCGGCCAGGAGCAGGCCCATGAGGTTGTCGGCCACGCGGAGCGCGTTCTCGCCGGTGGGGACGTTGGCCACGGCAACCCGGGCGATCCCACGGTGAGCCTCCATGACCGCGAGCAGGCCGTCGACGAGACGGTGGACCTGGTCGCGCCAGCGCGCGGGATCGGGCTCCTCGAGCTCCACCATCCCCCCGACGCGATCAAACAGCGCGTTGAGCAGCTCGTCGCGATTGCGGATGTAGACGTAGAGCGACGCCGGGCCGGTGTCGAGCTCGCTGGCCAGCCGGCGCATGGTCACGGCGTCGAGCCCCTCCTCGCGCAGGACCCGCATCGCCGCGTCGAGGATGACGTCCTCGCCCAGCGGCGCCTTGGCGGGACGGTCCCGGGTGCTGCGTGGACGGGGCGGCGATTCCACCTCAAGGATTCTACTCGCTTGACCGATCATTGTTCGTGTCGTACATTGTTCGTCACGAACGACGTTCGGCCAGAACATCGTTCTTCGCCGACCCGAACCTCCAGCGAGAGGCACGCAATGTCCACCACCTCCACCGCATCCGATCTCATCGAGCACCCCCACCCGGTCACCGGCGACGGGCCCACCGGCGACGGCCTGTACGCCGCCCGGTGGCTCGTTCTGGCCATCGTCCTGTGCGCGGAGGTCATGGACCTCATCGACGCGACGATCGTCAACGTCGCCGGCCCGTCGATCCGCCGCGACCTCGGCGGCGGTGCGACGACGCTGCAGTGGCTGGGCGCGGCCTACACGCTGAGCTTCGCGGTGCTGCTGGTCACCGGCGCGCGGCTGGGCGACATCTTCGGTCGCCGGCGGCTGTTCCTCATCGGATCCTTCGGCTTCACGCTGATGTCGGCGGTCTGCGCGGTGGCGCCCTCGGCCGAGCTGCTGATCGTGACCCGGGCGCTCCAGGGCGGCTTTGGCGCGCTGCTCATCCCCCAGGGCTTCGGTCTGCTCAAGGAGGTCTTCCCCGCGGAGGAGGAGGGCAAGGTGTTCGCCAGCTTCGGACCCGTCATGGGGCTGTCGGCGATCGCGGCGCCGATCCTGGCCGGGGTGCTCATCGACGCCGACATCCTCAGCACCGGCTGGCGCATGGTGTTCCTCATCAACGTCCCGGTCGGCGTCCTCGCCTTCGCCGGCGCGCTGCGCTACCTGCCCCATGGCGCGGCGAAGCCCGGCACGCGGCTGGACCTCGTCGGCATGACCCTGGTCGGCCTGGCCTCCGTCGCGATCATCTATCCGCTGATCGAGGGCCGCGCCGAGGGGTGGCCGGCATGGATCTTCGCCATGCTCGGCGCCGGCGCCGTGCTCCTGGTCGCCTTCGTGACCTACGAGCGCCGTCACACGCAGGCCCCGCTGATCGAGCTCAGCCTCCTGCGCAACCGGACCTACGTCGACGGCATCGCCGTGGCGCTCGGCTTCTTCGCCGTGTTCGCCGGCCTGATCCTGATCGTGTCACTGTTCTGCCAGGTCGGCGAGGGCTTCTCACCGGTGCACGCCGGACTGACCCTGCTCCCGATGACCGCGGGGATGGTCGTCTCGATGGTGATCTCGTTCGCGCTGGTGGCCAAGCTGGGCCGCCACCTCCTGCACCTCGGCATCGCGCTGTCGGGCGCCGGCGCCGTGGTCCTGGCACTGACGGTGTCAGGCGCGACGGGCGCGAGCACGTGGGCGCTGACCCCGGCCCTCCTGCTCATGGGGCTGGGCGCCGGGTTCGTGTTCGGTCAGCTCTTCGACATCATCCTGGCGGGCGTGGCCATGGAGGAGGTCGGCTCGGCCTCCGGCCTGCTCAACGCGATCCAGCAGCTCGCCTCATCGCTCGGCGTGGCGGTCCTGGGCACGGTGTTCTTCTCACGGCTCACGGGCGGCCACCTGCCGACCAACGCGCTGGAGATCACGGCGTGGGTGACATTGATCCCGCTGGCGCTCACCTTCGCGCTGGCCTTCAAGCTGCCGATGCACGCCCGCGAGCAGGCGGGCCACTGACCGGGGTCAGGCGCCGGCGTGGGTGGCCATGAGGAAGACCGTGACCACCACGATGAGCGCCATCGCGTTGCCGGCCAACGAGAACCGCCGCAGCGCGGCCGTGTACTCGGCGCTCCAGGTGGCGCTCGTGCGCCGGCCGCCGGCCGGCACCGCGGTCGCGGCGAGGTCGCGCTCGGCGAGCGTGGCCAGACGGCCCGCCGGCCGGATGATGAACGAGCCCTCCAGCGCGCCCAGGACGATCACGGCGATGATGCCCCAGCCGACGTAGAAGTTGCTCCACTGGTGCTCGTCGGAGGCCAGGTAGATCCCCGCCAGCAGAACGACCAGCAGGCCGGGGTTGACGAGATAGCGCCCGACGCGCTGGCGCGCGCGCAACAGCCACGGGAGCATGGCGGGATCGGTCCGTGCAGCGCCGGCCAACAGCACCGGAAACGCGAACACCGAGCCGAACCCGACGATCGCGCCCAGGATGTGGATGGCCAGGATGAAGTCCGGGAAGGCGGCCGCCGCGACGAGCATCTCAGTAGTTGGGCTTGTAGTCGCCGAACACGTCGCGCATCGCCCCGCACACCTCGCCGATCGAGCAGCGGTCCTTCAGCGCCTGGCGGAGCACGGGCAGCATGTTGCCCGTCCCGCGGGCACACTCGCGGATCTCCTCCAGGCGCCTCTCGATCACCGCGGCGTCCCGATCGGACTTGAACGCCTTCAGGCGACCCACCTGCTCACGCTCTGACTCCGGGTCCACGCGCAGGATGTCGGGCACCTCAGGCGTGTCCTCGACGAACTTGTTGACGCCGACGACGATGTCCTGCTCGATGCGGTAGCGCTCGTGGTATCCGAAGGCGGACTCCTCGATCTCTGACTTGATGAAGTCGATCGCCTGGACCGAGCCGCCCAGCTCGTCGACCTTGTCGATGAGCTCCTGAGCGCGAAGCTCGATCTCGTCGGTGAGCGCCTCGACGAAGTAGGAGCCCGCAAACGGGTCGACGGTGTCGGCGGCGCCGGACTCGTAGCCGATGATCTGCTGGGTGCGCAGCGCGATCTTGGCCGCTCGCTCGGTGGGCAGCGCCAGCGCCTCGTCAAAGCCGTTGGTGTGCAGGGACTGCGTCCCGCCGCAGACCGCGGCGAAGCCCTGCAGGGCGACGCGCACGATGTTGTTCTCCGGCTGCTGGGCGGTCAGGGTCACGCCGCCGGTCTGGGTGTGGAAGCGCAGCCGCCAGGAGCGCTCGTCCTGCGCGCCGAAGCGCTCGCGCATGATCGCGGCCCACATGCGCCGAGCGGCGCGGAACTTGGCCACCTCCTGGAACACGTTGTTGTGGCCGTTGAAGAAGAAGGCCAGCCGGGGCGCGAAGCGGTCGATCTCCAGCCCCGCGTCGAGCGCCGCCTGTACGTAGGCGATGCCGTTGGCCAGCGTGAACGCCACCTCCTGGACCGCCGAGCAGCCCTTCTCACGGAAGTGGTAGCCACTGATCGAGACCGTGTTCCACTTCGGCACCCGTTCGTTGCAGTAGGCGAACAGGTCCGTGGTCAGACGGATCGCGCCCTCCGGCGGGTAGATGAAGTTCCCGCGGGCGATGTACTCCTTGAGGATGTCGTTCTGCGTGGTTCCGCGCAGCTGCTCGGATGGCACGCCCTGCTCCTCTCCCACCAGCTCGTAGAGGAGCAGCAGCACGCCGGCCGGGGCGTTGATCGTCATCGAGGTCGAGACCTGATCCAGGGGGATCTGGTCAAAGGCGGTGCGCATGTCATCGATCGTGTCGATGGCCACGCCGGTGCGGCCCACCTCGCCCAGGCAGCGGGGGTCATCGGAGTCCAGGCCGAGCTGAGTGGGCAGGTCGAAGGCCATGCTGAGCCCGGTGGAGCCGTGCTGGAGCAGGTAGCGGTAGCGCTCGTTTGACTCCTTGGCCGAGGCGTAGCCCGCGTACTGGCGCATCGTCCACAGCTGCGTGCGGTACATCTCGCGGTGCACGCCGCGCGTGTAGGGATACTCGCCGGGCTGTCCGAGGCGCTTGTCGAGGTCCTCGGGCAGGTCGCGCTCGTCGTAGAGCGCGTTGATCTCGATCCCCGAGTCCGTGAAGTGGCGCGGGTCCTCTGGACCGACGATCGGGGCGATCGTGCGGTGCTCGTCGGCGGTGGCCATGGACGTGAGGTTACCGGTGAGCACGCCACCGGCCCCATGTGACTGTGCCGACGACGAGGGCTGAGATCTCAAGCCGACCCTGCCGGCGGTCGATACGCGAGCATGCCTGTGCGCCGCCTTTACACCGCAATTACGAGAATTGGCCTCCTCACGCGCTTTACGATGCTCAGCCTCGCGGCGACGATCGTGCTCGGGGTGGCGCTCGGCGACCTCGTGGAGCACGAGATCAGGACGCGGGCGCTCCACAACGCCGCGCAGGCGGCACAGCTGGTGGCGAGCTTCGGCCTGCAGACCCAGCTCTCCTACACCGACACCCAGCAGGGGCTCGACCCGGAGGTCATCCCCGCGCTCGACCTGCTGTTCCTGTCCGGCTACCAGGCCGGGACGCTGGCCAAGGTGGAGGTGATCAACATGAAGCAGCGGATCATCTACTCCAACGACCACTCGCTGATCGGAAAAACGGCCGGACGGGCGAGCGGGCTGACGGCGGCGCTGAGGGGGCATACCACGGCTGACGTGGTGCGCGACGGAGGCGGTCGCGGCAAGAGCCGGGAGCTGATCGAGAGCTTCGTGCCGCTGAGATTCTCCGCGATCGGGGCACCGGACGGGGCGTTCGAGGTCTACACGCTCTACGCGCCCGTCGCCGCGAGCATCGCCCATGACACCCACTCTCTCTATGTCGCGCTGGCGGTCGGGCTGCTGCTCTTCTACGCCGGGCTGTTCAGGATCGTGCAGGGCGCGTCACGGCAGTTGCGCCGCCAGGCCAGCGAGAACCACCGTCATGCCCGGCACGATCCGCTGACCGAGCTTCCCAACCGCAGAGCCTTCTTCGAGCAGGCGGGTGACGCGCTGGCGGCACAGACGTCGAGCGAGCCCTGCGCGGTGATGATCATCGACCTTGACCGCTTCAAGGAGGTCAACGACACCCTCGGACACCACCGCGGCGACCTGCTTCTGCACGCGGTGGCCCTGCGAATCCGAGAGGCGGTGCGCGACCGCGACGTCGTGTCGAGACTCGGCGGTGACGAGTTCGCCGTCCTGTTGCGCAACGCGCCAGATGAGACCGCCCGCGAGGTGGCGCGTCGCATCGCCGCCGCCCTGGAGCGGCGATTCAACGTGGGTGGCGCGACCATGGACATCGAGGCCAGCATCGGCATCGCCCTGGCTCCGCAGCACGGCTCCGATGTGGACGCACTGCTGCAGCGGGCCGACCTGGCGATGTACCGGGCGAAGGAGCGGCACGACGGCTTCAACGTCTACACCTCCGAGCTCGACAGCGAACAGCCGGGACAGATGTCACTGCTCGGGGACCTGCGCCGCGCGCTGGAGCACCACGAGCTCACCCTCCATTACCAGCCCAAGGCCTCGCTGGCCACCGGCCAGGTGAGCCATGTCGAGGCCCTGGTGCGCTGGGAGCGACCCGGCCACGGCCTCGTGCCGCCGTCGGAGTTCATCCCGCTCGCCGAGCGCACCGGCCTGATCAAGCAGCTCAGCGGGTGCGTGCTGGACGCCGCACTGGGCCAGCAGCGCGCCTGGACCGACGGCGGGCTCGACGTCAGCGTGGCCGTGAACCTCTCGGCGCGCAATCTGCTCGAGACCGACCTGCCGGCCCTGGTCGCCGGGCTGCTGGCCGATCACGGCGTCCCGGCCGACCGGCTCATCCTGGAGATCACCGAGAGCGCGATCATGTCCGACGAGACCCACTCCGTGGGCGTGCTCTCGCAGCTCTCAGAGCTCGGAGTGCGCCTCTCGATCGACGACTTCGGGACGGGGTACTCCTCCCTGTCGCGGCTGCGACGCCTGCCGGTGGATGAGATCAAGATCGATCGCTCGTTCGTCGCGCACATGGACTGCGAGCGCGGTGACGCGCTCATCGTGCAGTCGACCATCGAGCTCGCCCACAACCTGGGGCTGCGGGTGGTGGCCGAGGGCGTCGAGACCGAGGCGATCTGGAACCGGCTGCGCGACCTGGGCTGCGACTACGCCCAGGGATACTTCCTGCGCAGGCCGATCCCGCCCGGCGAGCTGGGCGAGTGGCTGATCGAGTCCGGCGCCGCGCGGCCCGCCGCGGCCCAGCGCTGACGCCGACCCGCGGCGCCGGCGACCGCGCTAGAGCACCTTGTGGAGAAACGTCCTGGTGCGGTCGTGCCGGGGATTGTCGAGCACCGCGCTGGGCGCGCCGGACTCGACGACCACGCCCGCATCCATGAACACGACCGTGTCGCCGACCTCGCGGGCGAAGCCGACCTCGTGGGTGACCACGATCATCGTCATGCCCTGATGGGCGAGCAGGCGCATGGCGTCGAGCACGTCGCCGACCAGCTCGGGGTCCAGCGCCGACGTCGGCTCGTCGAAGAGCATCAACTTGGGCTCCATCGCCAGCGCCCGGGCGATGGCCACGCGCTGCTGCTGGCCTCCGGAGAGCGCCACCGGGTAGGTGTCGAGCTTGTCTGACAGGCCCACCTGCGTGAGCAGCTCGACGGCCTTGTCGCGCGCCTGGGCCCGGCTGACTCCCTTGACCTGCACCGGCGCCAGCATGACGTTCTGCGCCGCCGTCATATGGGGGAACAGGTTGAACTGCTGAAAGACCATGCCGATCTCCGCGCGCTTGCGGCTGATCTCGTCCTCGGGGAGCTCGTACAGCTTGCCTCCGGACTCGCGATAGCCGACGAGCTCGCCGTCGACCGACAGGCGGCCGGAGTTGATCTTCTCCAGGTGGTTGATGCAACGCAGAAACGTCGACTTGCCCGACCCCGACGGCCCCAGAAGACACATCACCTCACCGCGCTTGACCTCGAGGTTGATGCCCTTGAGGACCTCCAGGCGCCCGAAGCGCTTGTGGACGCCCTCGGCCTTGAGCATGGGCTCGCCCGTCACGCTATCCCCCGGTTACCGATGCTGAACCAGCGCGCGCGCATCGACGCCTGCTGGGCCCGCGTGAAGCCCCGGCCATAGCGGCGCTCGACGAAGTACTGGCCGACGTAGAGGACGCTGGTCATCATGAGGTACCAGACCACCGAGACCATCAGCAGCGGGATCTCCTTGTAGTTCACCGCGTAGATGAGCTGCACCGAATAGAGCAGCTCGGCGAACGCGACGACGCTGGCCAGCGACGTGTTCTTGAGCATCGAGATGACCTCGTTGCCCGTCGGAGGCACGATCACCCGGACCGCCTGGGGCAGCACGACCCGGCGCATCGTCTGCAGCCGCGACAGCCCGAGGGACTGGGCGGCCTCGGTCTGGCCCTCGCTCACCGAGATGAAGCCCGCGCGGACGATCTCCGCCATGTAGGCCCCCTCGTTGAGGCTCAGGGCGAGGATGACGGCCACCGTCGGAGAGATCAGGCTGTTGGAGTCGGCGCTGATGATCGCCGGCCCGCCGAAGGGGACTCCGAGCTCGATCCGCTTGTACAGCGCCCCGATGGAGCCCCAGAACAGGATCTGGACGAGCAGCGGCGTGCCGCGGAAGAACCAGATGTAGAGCCAGCTGAACCCCGAGACGAGCCGGTTGGGGGACAGCCGCATGACCGCGAGGATGGTGCCCAGCGCGATCCCGAGGACCATCGACAGCGCGGTGAGCCAGATCGTCTTCACCACGCCGCGCAGGATCCGCGGGTCGAACAAGTACTGGCGGAACACACCCCAGGCGAAGGCGGAGTCGTTGATCGCCGACCGGATCAGCGAGGCCGCGATGATGACGATGACGATCGCGGCGACCCAGCGCCACGGATGGCGGACGGGAACGGCCTCGATGTCGTCGGGCCGTTCCGTCCGCTGGTCTGAGAGCTCGGAGGCGCTCACCTCGGAGCGAGTTCTACTAGGTCGGCGCTAGCTTGTCGCGCCGTTGAGCTTGACCTGCGCCGCGGGAATCGCGCCGGCCTGGATCCCCCAGTGAGTGAGGATGGCCTTGTACTTCCCGTTGCCGATCAGCACCTTGAGCGCGGCCAGCATCGGCTGCGCGAGGCCGCTGTTCTTGGGCACGGCCAGACCGTAGGGGGCGTTCGCGATCGACGGTCCGATCAGCTTGAACTGGCCGTTGGACTTCTTGACCTGGTATGCGGCCACCGGCGAGTCGGCGAAGCCGAGCTGGGCGCGGCCGCTGGCCAGCGCCAGGTTCGCGCCGTTCTGGTCAGGGAAGGCGAGCACGTTGACGCCCGGCTTGCCCTGCTTCTTGCATTTCCCGCCCTGGGTCGTGGCGTCGTCCTGCTCGGTCGTGCCCTTCTCGACGGCGACGGTCTTGCCGCAGATGTCGGCGATGCCGGTGATGTTGGCGCCGCCCGATGCCTTGGTGAAGAACGACTCGCCGGCGATGAAGTAGTCGACGAAGTCGACCGTCTTCTCGCGCACCTTGGTGTCCGTGAACGATGACGCGCCGACGTCGTACTTGCCCGACGCGAGTCCGGGGATGATGCTGTCGAACGTCTGGTTGACGATCTTCACCTTCAGGCCCATCACGGCGCCCAGCGCGTTCATCAGGTCGGCGTCCATCCCGACCACCGTGTGCCCGTCGGGGCCGACGAACTCGTTGGGCGGGTAGCTGGCATCCGCGGCGACGGTGATCGTCCCCTTGGACTTGATCGAGGCCGGCACGGACACCGTTCCCCCCGCGCTCGACGATGTGGTGCCGGTACCCGTGCTCGCGCTCGTCCCGGTGCCGGTGCTCGCCGACGACGTCGACGACGAGGTCGGCGCCGCGGCGGCCGACGATGTTGACGATGTTGTGTTGCTGCTTCCGCAGCCCACGACGGCTGCCGCGCAGACCAGCGGTACCGCGGCGGACAGCCATGTCCTGATTGAACGCATAGCGCTCCTCCTCTTTGAGTCCCAGAAAGTCAGGCGGGAGCATAAGCAAGATCGGGCTTCCCGGGGATCCGTCCTAATCGCCGCGCAACAGAGGCGTAGCCTTCTCGCCATGAACGTCACCGTCCGACTGTTCGCCGGGCTGCGAGAACGCGCCGGCCGCGACGAGGTGGCGCTCGAGCTCCCCGATGGAGCCCGGGTGGCCGACGCGCTGGCCCGCATGAGCGACCTGATCGATGGCGTGCCCGTGGTCATGGCGGTCAACCAGGAGTACGCCGACGACGGCCACAGCCTGTCCGCCGGCGACGAGCTGGCGCTGATCCCGCCGGTCTCCGGAGGCTCGGTGCGCGTGGCCCACGTGCGGGTCACCGACGAGCGGCTGGCGCTCGACCCCCTGGTGGCGCGGGTCTCGGACCCGCGCGCCGGCGCCGTGGTGACGTTCACGGGGGTCACCCGCCAGGTGGCCGAGCTGGATTACGAGGCCTACGCGGAGATGGCGGAGCGCCAGATGGAGCGGATCGTCGCCGAGGCGATCGAGCGCCACGGGCTCTGCGCCGCGGCGGCCGAGCATCGCGTCGGGACCGTGCCGCTGTCGGAGGCGTCGGTGGCGATCGCGGTGTCGGCGCCACACCGGGCCGAGGCGTTCGCCGGGGCGCGGGAGATCATCGACGAGATCAAGGCCCGGGCGCCGATCTGGAAGCGCGAGGAGGGCGATTGGGTGAGCGGCTCCCGTCCACCCACCGAGCCACCCGGACCACCGGCGCAGAGTGGCTGACGCACGCGGCTTGTAGATTTGCCGCCCATGTCAACCTGCCTAGTCACCGGGGGCGCGGGCTTCCTCGGATCCCACCTCTGCGAGGAGCTGCTTCGGCGCGGCCACCGCGTCCTCTGCGTCGACAACCTCGAAACCGGCTCGCTGGCCAACATCCAGCACATCCGCTCCGACGACTTCCGGCATGAGAGCCTGGACATCATCGAGCCCTATTTCGTCGACGAGCCGATCGACTTCGTCTACCACCTCGCGTCACCCGCCTCCCCGATCGACTACCTGCGACTGCCGCTGCACACGCTGAAGGTCGGCTCCTACGGGACCCATCACACCCTCGGCCTGGCCAAGAAGCACCGCGCGCGGTTTCTCACCGCGTCCACCAGCGAGGTCTACGGCGACCCGCAGGTCCACCCCCAGCCCGAGAGCTACTGGGGCCACGTCAACCCGATCGGCCCGCGCGGCGTCTATGACGAGGCCAAGCGCTACGCCGAGGCGCTCACCATGGCCTACCACCGCCACCAGGGCGTGGACACGGCGATCATCCGGATCTTCAACACCTACGGGCCCCGCATGCGCCCCCACGATGGACGGGCCATCCCGACCTTCCTGCGCCAAGCGCTCCAGGACCGGCCGATCACGGTGTTCGGGGACGGGTCCCAGACGCGGTCGTTCTGCTACGTCGACGATCTCATCCGGGGGATGATCGCCCTGGCCGAGTCGGGCTACCACAACCCGGTCAACGTCGGCAACCCCAACGAGTTCACCCTGCTCGAGCTGGCCGAGGCGGTGATCGAGGTCACGGGATCGGCGTCGCAGATCGTCTACGAGGCCCTGCCCACCGACGATCCCCAGGTGCGCCAGCCCGATATCTCGCTCGCCCAGGAGATCCTGGGCTGGAGCCCGGAGATCCAGCTCATGGAAGGGCTCAAGCGGACGATCGACCGGGCGGGACACGACGGCCTCATCGGCGAGATTTCGTGAACGTCGGGCCCGCATAAAGCGGGATCGCCGGGCGGACTCTGCACGGCCACCTTCCACGTAACTTCAGAGACGAGATACCGTTACGACGTGCGGGGGTCCAGGAAACGGCCCTGCTTAGCGTGACAATCGATCACAAAGAGGCCATCCCAAGCCGCACAGCCAGGCACGGCGCCGCCGTGCCGGTCGTGCTGCCCGAGCGCGATGTTCGGCGCAAACGACCGCCCCTGCTCATGTTCCTGCTGCGCAAGGAGACGCTGCGGCGCCTCACGCGGGTGCTGACGCTGCTCACGGTCGACTTCGTGGGCGTCACGGCGTCGATCTTCACCGCGATCGCGATCAAGCTCACCCTCCGCGGCGACTTCAGCTTCGATGCGGCCTGGAGCAACACCCGCGCGCCGCTGGCGTTCGCCTACCTGCTCACGGTGCTGATGTTCGCGCGAGTCGACCTCTACGCCGACCGCCCGCGGCGCCCGGGCCTGCCCAAGATCTTCTCGGCGCTGTTCCAGGCGACGGTGATCGCGCTGATCTTCGCCCTGGCCACCGGCAACCACTTCAAGAGCTACTACATCTTCTACGGCGCCCTGCTCCTCGGCACCGCCTACATCTCGGTCCTGCGCGATCTCTACACGCGCTTCACCGGCTGGATGCTGGAGCAGGCCGGCTACCGCCGGCGGGCGCTGCTGGTCGGCTCGGGCCGGCACATCGAGGAGGTCGCGCACGCGCTCGGCGGCCGGTCGCGGACCCAGGTGGACCTCGTGGGCTACATCTCGCTCACGCCGCGGCCCCAGAACGGCCTGCGCTCACTGGGCAAGCTCGACCAGCTCTCCGACGTGCTCACCGGAGAGCGCATCGACGAGGTGATCATCGCCGACCCGGACTTCCCCCAGGAGCGCGCGGTGGATCTCGTCGATCGCTGCCACCAGCGCGGCGTCACCGTGCACGTCGCGCCGTCGACGATGGAGATCCTCATCGATCGCGCGGTGTTCATGCCCGGCGAGTCGGTGCCGCTGTTCACGCTGCGCCCGCCGGTGTTCGAGGGCGTCCAGTTCGCCGCCAAGCGGACCTTCGACCTCACCCTGTCCACGGTGGGGCTGATGCTCATGTCCCCCGTCCTGGCGGCGATCGCCCTCGCGGTCAAGCTCAGCTCGCCCGGGCCCATCATCTACCGCTCGGTGCGCCCCGGAATGGGCGGCAAGCCGTTTCGCTGCTTCAAGTTCCGCACCATGCGCGAGCACGCGGATCAGATCCAGGATGACCTCGAGCCGCTCAACGAGCTCTCGGGCGCCCTGTTCAAGATCCGCGACGACCCGCGACTGACCTCCGTCGGCCGGTTCCTGCGCCGCTTCTCCCTGGACGAGCTGCCCCAGCTGGCCAACGTGATCCGCGGCGAGATGTCGCTGGTGGGACCGCGGCCGCTGCCGATGCGCGATTTCGAGCGCCTGGAGGACTGGCACAAGAAGCGCTACCTGGTCATGCCCGGCATCACCGGCCTGTGGCAGGTCTCGGGGCGGGCGGAGCTGGACTTCGACGACCTGGTGCGGCTGGACTTCCTGTACCTGGAGCGCTGGTCGATCCTGCTGGATCTCTCGATCCTGCTGAAGACCATCCCGGCCGTGTTGACGCGGCGCGGCGCGTACTGAGCGCTCGCCCGACGTTGTCTGCTGTGGCGGTCCCGTGTGGCGGGGGCACCGGCGTGGTCAACGGCGAGGCTTGGGAAGGGGCGGTCCGGGCCGAACCTAGCTGTTTGCAGGGGGTTTTGGGAGATTATGGTCCTCAGAGGCCCAAAATCTCCCAAAAGCCCGCTGGGAGGCGGCCAGAAGCGCCCGGCCATCCGCACCCTCCCCTCGTTGCCGCCGTTGACGTTCGCCACGTGCCCGCGCAACACGGGACCCCCACAGGAACCGTCAAGTCCCGCTAGGCTCCGGCCGCGACATGCCCCCGACCGACCGATTCGTCATCAGCTTCGCCGCCGAGCCTCCGCAGGAGGCGCTGCCCTACGGCCGCTGGGCCGACACGCTGCGCGATTACTTCCTGGCCGCCTGCCACGAGATCGACAGCGAGGGTGAGGATCTCGGCGAGGCCGGGAGAGATCGCGTGGTTTCCCGATCGCTCCTACGCGGGCCGCACCTACGTGCCGGGCGTCGCCCGGACCACCACCGGCTACGAGCTGTTCGGATTCGTCTCGTTCCGTGAGGGCGGCGAGCAGGGCGGCCGGGGTCCCGTGGACTTCCTGGCCCGCGCCGACTACACGTCAGAGACGGCCGAGACCAACCCGGACTGGAAGCTCGACATCAACGACGAGGTCGTCGGCCGGTGGCGCGGCGAGCAGGGCAACGCGGCCGACATGACGCTGGTGTGGGGGGTGCCGATGATCCCGGGCGGGGCGGTAGTGACCGCCGAGCTCGCCGATCTGGCCGTCGACCAGTGCGCGCTCGTCGAGGAGCGCTTCACGCTGCTGGCGCCCGACAACTACCGGTCCGACCTGCTCGAGATCAAGCTGTGGGACAAGCGCGGCGGCGAGCTGGCCGCCGAGTCGCTCTACGTCGATGACGACGACGAGGACGACGAGGACGACGAGGAAGAGGAAAGTGAGGCCGAGGAGGCCTGAGCCGGGCCGGTGAGCCGGCCGCCGGGCGGCTACGTCGCGGGCTCGGGCTCCGCGTCGGCCTCGCTGCGCCGGCGTGACAGGGCCACCGGCAGGCGCGCGGTGACCTCCTCGTCGGTCAGCGGGTAGTGGCACGCCGCGACCGTCCCGCCGGCCTTGCGCTCCAGCGGCGGATCGTCCTCTGAGCACTTGGGCTGGGCCTTGGGACAGCGGGTGTGGAACCGGCACGCCGACGGCGGGTTGGCCGGGCTGGGGACGTCGCCGGTGAGCAGCTGACGCTTCTGGGTACCGCCGCCGGGATCGGGCACCGGAACCGCCGAGAGCAGCGCCCCCGTGTAGGGGTGGCGCGGCGAGCTGTAGAGGATGTCGCTCTCGGCGATCTCGACGATCCTGCCCAGGTACATCACGGCCACGCGGTCGCACATGTGGCGCACCACCGACAGGTCGTGGGCGATGAACACCAGCGTGAGGCCCATGTCACGCTGGAGCTCACGCAACAGGTTGAGGACCTGGGCCTGGATGGAGACGTCCAGCGCCGAGACCGGCTCGTCGGCGATGAGCAGCTTCGGCTCCAGGGCGATCGCCCGGGCCACGCCGATGCGCTGGCGCTGCCCGCCGGAGAACTCGTGCGGGTAGCGGTTGTAATGCTCGGGGTTGAGGCCGACCCGGTCCATCAGGTCCTGCACGCGGCGCTTGCGCTCACCATGGCCGGAGTAGAGGCCGTGGATCACGTACGGGTCTGAGATGATCGAGCCGACGGACTTGCGCGGGTTCAGCGACGAGTACGGGTCCTGGAAGACCATCTGCATGTCGCGATGCAGCGCCTTGAGGTCGTCACCGCTCTGAGCGCCGACGTCGCGCCCATCGAACGTGATGGTCCCCGAGGTCGGGTCCATCAGCCGGCAGAGCAGACGCGCGGTGGTGCTCTTGCCACACCCGGTCTCGCCGACGATGCCGAGCGTCTCACCCTGCCTGACGTCGAAGGAGACGCCGTCCACCGCCTTCACGGCACCGATCTGGCGCTGGAAGATGATGCCGCGCTTGATGGGAAAGTGCTTGACGAGGTCTCTGACCTCGATCAGGTTCGTGGCCATCGCGTCACACTCCCCCAGGTCCGGTGATGTCAGGACGGCGCGTGCGCTGCAGCTCGGTCTCGACGGGCGGCTGGGTCGGGCGCTCGCCGCTCGGCGGCTCTGACTCGATCACGCCCGGCTCCGATGGCTCGATGTCGGTGCCCTCGGTCTCCGGCGCGTCCATCGCCGACTCGGGCACCGGCGGTTCCGGCGATGAGGTGGCGATCCGGCGCAACGACTCGGCATCACGTCCCGTCTGGATGCCACTCCAGATCCGCGCGCGCACGCCGGCCTCGAGCAGGCAGGCCACGGAATGCTCCGAGCTTCCGTCCACCGGGGTGAGCTTGGGATCCACGCGCTTGTGGGCGTCGCGCACATAGGGGCACCGGGGATGGAAATGGCAGCCGCTGGGACGGTTGATGAGGCTCGGGGGCCGGCCCGAGATCGGCACGAGCTCCTCATCGCGAGGGCTGTCCAGCCGCGGGATCGAGCGGAGCAGGCCCCACGTGTAGGGATGCTGGGGCGCATGGAAGATCTGCTCGGCCGTCCCCCGCTCGACGATCCGTCCGGCGTACATGACGCAGATGTCGTCGGCGATCTCGGCGACGACGCCGAGGTCATGGGTGATGATGATGATCGCCATGCCCAGGCGCTGCTGCAGATCCTGCAGCAGCGAGAGGATCTGGGCCTGGACGGTGACGTCCAGCGCCGTCGTGGGCTCGTCGGCGATGAGCAGCTTGGGCTCGTTGGCCAGCGCCATGGCGATCATCGCCCGTTGGCGCATCCCGCCGGAGAACTCGTGCGGATACTGGTCGACGCGTCGCTTGGGATCCGGGATCCCGACCAGCTCCAGCAGCTCGGCGGCGCGCGTCCGGCTCGCCGAACGGCTCATCCGGCGATGGGCCAGCATGGCCTCGGTGAGCTGCGTCCCCACCTTGTAGAACGGGTGCAGCGCCGACAACGGGTCCTGGAAGATCATCGCCATCTCGTTGCCGCGGATACGGCGGAGCTGGTCATCGTGCATCGTCACCATGTCCTCGCCTCCGAACATGATCCGGCCCTCGATCTTGGAGCCGCGACTGCGCGTCAGCCCGAGGGTGGTGAGCGATGACACCGTCTTGCCCGAGCCGGACTCGCCCACGATCCCGAGCGTCTTGCCCGGCTGGACCGTGTAGGTGATCCCGTCCACCGCGTGGACGATTCCGTCGTCGGTCCGGAACGAGACCCGCAGGTCCTCGACGCTGAGCAGCGCCCCGTTGGACGAGGCGTCAGGCGTGACGACGCTCACGCGTAGCGCACCCGGGGGTCGAGATACGCGTAGGCGATGTCGACGAAGATGTTGGCCACCACGATGAACAGCGCGGCCAGGATCACCGTCCCCTGGACGATGGGGAAGTCGGAGTGGATGATGGCGTCGAAGTTCAGTCGCCCGATGCCGGGAATGTCGAACACCGTCTCGGTGATCACCGCGCCTCCCAGCAGAGTGCCCACATCGAGACCGAAGATCGTCACCACGGGTGTGATCGCCGACCGCACGCCGTGGCGGAAGATCACGCGCCGCTCCCGCAGGCCCTTCGCCCGCGCGGTCCGGATGTAGTCCTCGCCCATGGCCTCGATCAGGCTCCCGCGCAGGACGCGGGAGTAGACCGCGGCCGACGTGGCCGCGAGCACGAACCACGGCAGGATGAGCGAGGTGAACCAGTGCACCGGGTCCGAGGTGAGCCCGACATAGGTGTTGGCGCCCGGGAACACGTGAAAGCGGCCGATGTCATTGGCGAACAGGAACAGCACGACGAGCCCGAGCCAGAACACCGGCATCGAGATGAAGACCAGCGCGACGCCCATGGCGGCGCGGTCCAGCAGCGACCCGCGCTTGATCGCGGAGAGGATGCCGACCGGGATGCCCATCAACAGCCACACCACGGCCGCGCCGACGGTGAGAGACAGTGTCGCCGGCAGCCGGTTGACGATGAGGCTGAGCACCGACGCCCCGGTGTAGAAGCTGGTGCCGAAGTTGAAGTGCAGAAGGATGTTCTTCATGTAGACGAAGAACTGGGTGTAGATCGGCTTGTCCAGGCCGAGCTCGTGGCGAATGAAGGCGATGGTCGCCGGGCTGCCGTTGCGCCCGGCCCGCAGCTGCGCCGGGTCAGCGGACGGGAACACGTTGAACAGCACGAACGTGATCGCGCTGACCAGGATGATCAGAACGATTCCCCAGAGGATGCGGCGGATGATGTAGGTGGCCATAGCGACGAATGTGACCTCTAAGCGGGCCCCGCGGTGAGACGGGGCCCGCTCTCAGCCGATTGGGATGTGCCTACTTCAGCGAGGTGAAGCTCAGGTCAGCGCTCCCGACGTTCCAGAGTGCGTTGACGATCGCGACGTTCTTGCTGAAGATGTTCGGCTGGTTGTCGAAGTCCTCGGGGACCGCGACGGCCTGCTCGACCATCATCTTGTCGACGTTGGCCCACGCCTGGGCGCGCGCCGTCGGATCGGACACGAGGCCCGCCGCCTTCATCGCGGCGTTGATCTGCGGGTTGTTGACCTGACCGAAGTTGGAGTTGTTGGTGGGAACGATGTTCGGCCCGTAGAACGGGATGAACAGCACCGTCAACGGATCGGCGAAGTCACGCACCCAACCACCGCTCGGGCAGACGTCAACTTCCTGCTTGGGAACCTCGCAGTACTTCGCGTACATGACCGACTGGTCCACCTGGGTCAGATGCACCTTGAAGCCCAGCTGGGTGAGGTCGGTGCTGACCACCTGATTGACGGCCGGGTCGTTTCCGTTGGACGAGCCGACGATCAGAACCGACTTGCTGCCGGTGTACTTGCCGCTCGGGTAGCCGGCCGCCTTCATGTACGTCTTGGCTACGGACAGGCTTCCGGTGAGCGACTTGTTCCACGGCACCTGCGGGCCCGCCGCGCCGCCGGCCTGCGCGTAGCCGTCGACCCCGGGATAGATGAAGTGCGTGCCCACGGAGCCCGTGAGCGATCCACCCTTCAGCTTCAGGATCTCGGCGCGATCGAGGTTGGCCCACACCGCACGCCGGAGATTGACGTTCGTGAACAGCCCGTGGGAGTTGTTCAGTGTCACGTAGTGGTCGCCGGCTCCCGGGGTGAACGTGATCTGCGAGGGATAGTTCTGGTAGGCGAGCTTGTCGATCGACTGGGCCGGCGTGTCGAGCTGGACCGCGTCCGAGCCCTTGAGCACCTGCTGGCCGATCACGGTCGCGTCGCCGCCGATGTTGATGTTGATGCGGTTCAGATACGCCGGGCGGTAGTCAGTCTTGGGGTTCCAGTTGGGGTTGCGCACCAGCGTCAGCGACTTGCCGGTCTGGTAGCCGATGCCCTGGAACACGCCCGTCTTGGGGTCTGACTGGATCATGTACGGGCCGGTTCCGACCATGTACTTGGTCCCGAACGTGGTCGGCGAGTGCTTGTCCATCGGACCGACGAAGCTCGCCGGAAGCGGAGCCGACAGCGGCAGGCTGAGCGCCGAGACCAGGAACGCCCCGCTGGGCTTGGTCGTGTGGAAGACGATCGTGTACTTGTTGGGGGTCTGGATCCCCGGGATCGGGCCACCCTTGTAGCTGGCGCTCTGCGAGCCCACCAGCGGAGCGAACGACTGAGCGCCCATGTAGGCACCGAAGTAGCCGTTGCCGACGTTGGGGTTCGCCCCGCGCTCGATCGCGAACGCGACGTCGGCCGAGGTCACCTCGCGGTTGACCGGCGGGCTGAAGAACACGCCCTTGCGGATGTGGACGGTGACGGTCTTGCCGCCGTCGGTGATGCCGCCGTTGGCCGTCGTCGGGATCTCGGTGGCGAGGTCCGGGCTGAGGACGTTCTGGGTGTTCGGCATATACGAGAACAGCGGGCGCTGAGTCGCATAGTCGACGATGTAGTCATTGGTGAAGTAGGACTCACCCGGGTCCAGGTGCGCGAAGTCCTCGCTGGTGTATGCCGTCAGGACCCCGCCCTTCTTCTTCGTCGGACCGGTCAGCACCTGTCCGGCGGGATTCTCTCCCGGCTTGAGCGGAATCGCCTGGACGCCGCTTGAGGATGATGAGGATGATTTCGCGCTCGTTCCTCCCCCGGACGAGCTCGATGAGCTGCTGCCGCCGCAGGCCGAAAGCCCGACAGCCAACACCCCAGTGACCGCCAAGGCGATCAGGTTGCGACTACCCCACATTGGGTTGCCTCCTGTAGTTGACACCGGGGAACGCGTACCTCAACGTGACTCCCCGCGTGGATTGAGTGCGTCCAACAGCCCGTCACCGAGCAGGTTGAACGCGAGCACCGTGAGCAGCAACGCGACTCCCGGAAAGACCATGTACCACCACGCCGTATTGAAGATCGGCGAGGCGTCCGAGATCATCTGCCCCCAGCTGGCCGTCGGTGGACGGATCCCCACACCCAGGAAGGACAGTGCGGCCTCCAACAGGATGTTGGTGGGGATGAGCAGGCTGGAGTACACGATGAGCGGCGCCATCAGATTGGGCAGGATCTCCCGGAACAGGATCCTGCGGT
Source organism: uncultured Actinomycetota bacterium (assembly GCA_963771675.1). Taxonomy (GTDB): domain Bacteria; phylum Actinomycetota; class Thermoleophilia; order Solirubrobacterales; family Solirubrobacteraceae; genus Palsa-465. Next base: position 80,111 of record CAVYUJ010000002.1, read on the forward strand.
TTGAAGCGCCCAACGAGCGCGCGGCTTCGATGAACTCCTTCTCCCGCAGCGACAGCACCTGGCCGCGAGCGATACGGGCGATGTACGTGAAGCTGGAGATGGCGATGATGAAGATGACGGTGCCGAGGCCCGGCTGGATCAGGCCGCCGGCGCAGCCCCGCACGCCGCATGCCGCGCCGATGCCGAGGCCCAGCACGAGCACCGGGAAGGCGAGGAACACCTCGACCACGCGCGAGACGAGGGTGTCCACCCAGCCGCGGTAGTAGCCGGCCAGCAGACCGACCACCGTGCCGACGAACGCGGCCACCGCGGTGCCGATGATCCCGACCTCCAGAGAGACGCGTGATCCGTAGATCACGCGTGACAGGACGTCGCGGCCGAGCTGGTCGACGCCGAACGGATGGGCGCCGGTGGGCCCCAGCGGGCTGCCGAACGCGTCCGTGGCGTTCGGATCCTGCACGTTGGGCCCGGCGACGCCGACGAGCTTGACCACCAGCGGCGCCGCGATCGCCAGGATGATCAGGAAGATGATGAACAGCGCCGACGCCATCGCCACCCGGTCAGAGCGGAACCGCCGCCAGAAGAGCTGGCGCGGCGAGCGGGCCGTGACCTCCCTGCCGGCGAGCTCGACGACACCGGCCTCACCCTGCTCCTCGACGAGGAGCTCTGTTGATGCGCCGATGCTCATCGGCGTCTAGCCGCCGACCTCACGGCGTACCTACAACCTCCATGGGCGGGATCGAAGCAGATCGGCGGTTCGCTGTCATTCACGATTAACGCGTGCTCAACGAATGGACGGGCAGCGAGGACGGTTAGTCTCACCGCTCAGGCCCTCGTAGCTCAATGGATAGAGCACGCGCCTCCTAAGCGCGGGATGCAGGTTCGATTCCTGCCGGGGGCAAGTACTCCTCCCGGTGACGTGCGGATTGTACGGCGGACGGAGCGTTTGTGTGGCGGTGGGCGCCCACAGCGCGGCGAGGGCGGTCGGCGCCCATGCTACGGTCCGCGCGGTCGCGTGTCCGAGAGCACCCTAGAAGCCCCGCCGTCCCGCCCGGACGGCAGCGAACCGCCCGGCTCTGCCGCCTCCTCCCCGGTCCTGCGCCGCTTCGGCGCGACCTGGCCGGCCTGGCTCGCCGCGGCCGCGCTCGTCGTGTTCTCGGCGATCGTGGTCGTCTGGGCCAAGACCCGCCCCGGCTTTGACCCCTACGGCTGGCTCACCTGGGGCCATATGACGCTGCATGGCGGCCTGGACACCAACGCCGCGCCGTCGTGGAAGCCGCTCCCCTACGTCTTCACGGTCGTCTACGCGCTGCTGGGCTCGCACGAGCTGCGGCTGTGGATGATCACGTCGGCCGCGGTCTCGCTCAGCGGCGTGATCTTCGCCGGACGGATCGCCTACAAGCTCACCGACGCACCGCCCGAGCGGCGCTGGGCCGGGTGGGCGGCGGGGATCTTCGCCGGTCTCGCGCTGCTGGGCATCCAGGACTACTTCCACTACATCCTCAGCTCTCAGTCAGACCCGATGATCGTGGCGCTGTGCCTGGCGGCGATCGACCTGCACCTCGACGGGCGCACGCGCCTGGCCTTCGCGGCGGGAGCACTCGCCGGCCTCGGGCGCCCGGAGGTGTGGCCGTTCCTCGGCCTCTACCTGCTGTGGGCCTGGGTGCGCCGTCCCGCCACGCGCCCGGTGCTGATCGGCGGCGTCGTGGTGATGGCGCTGCTGTGGTTCGGCATCCCGGCGCTCACCTCGCGCACGCCGTTCGTGGCCGCCGCCAACGCGATGGACTCCGGACGCCGGCTCACCTCCGATCAGGTGGGCGGCACGATCCGGCGCTTCCTGGAGCTGCACTACTGGCCGCTGGAGATCGCCGCCCTGCTCAGCGTGGCGCTGGCCGCCTGGCGACGGAGCTGGGCGGACCGCGTGACGCTGGTGATGGCCGGCGGCGTGGTCGGCTGGGTGATCGTGGAGATCGCCTTCGCGCTGCACGGCTGGCCCGGCCTGGCCCGCTACATGTTCGAGGCCGCGGGCGTGATGATCGTGCTCGCCGGCGTGTTCGTCGGACGGGTGCTCGCCGACCCGCCCCGGCTCGGGGTGGCCGGGCCGGCCGCGACCGCGGTGGGCGCGGTGGCCGTCGGGCTGCTGGTGATCGGACTGATCCCGCCGGCGATCTCGGCCGCCCGCGCCGAGCACAAGGACATCCACACCCAGCGAGCCCGGACCGTGGAGCTCGACAAGCTCAACTCCGTGATCGGCCAGCTCGGCGGCGCGGCGCGGCTGCGCGGCTGCGGCGAGCCGCTGACGCGCCTGGAGTACCAGACCGCGCTGGCCTACACGCTGGGGGTCAACGTCTCCAAGATCGGCTTCAAGTACGGGAAGGCGATCGCCCACGGCAACCCGATCGTGATGTTCACGCCGACCTCCGGCGGCTGGCAGGTGGTGGCCGACCACCAGGTCTCGGCCTCCTGCAAGTCGCTGCCGCGCTGACGCTGCTGGGAGGGGGTCGCCGCGTGGGTGACCCGGATGCGGGTCAAAGGCATCGCTTGGGAAGGTGGGGCCTGGGGGGTTGCCGAGGCCTGCGAGGGGTTGTGGCGGATAGTTGAGCTATTTCCTTCACTATCCACCTCGACCCCGTCGAAAGGCGGCCGCGAGCGTCCGAACGAACTCGCCCTCTCCTCGATAGCTGCTGTTGTCGTTCGCCACGCACGCCGCGCGCGGTTGAGCGACCCGCCGCTACCCAGCGCGGTCGGGGCGCTCCGGATAGACGTCGTCGATCGTCGTCAACGCCACGTAGGGCACGCCGGCCGCGTCCCGGATCGCCTCGGCGCCCCCGGCCAGACGGTCACAGATGGCCAGCACGCCGCAGACCTCGTGGCCCTCGTCGCGGATCGCCTCGAGCGCGCGGAGGGTCGAGCCCCCCGTGGTGACGACGTCCTCGACGAGCATGCAACGGTCAGAACCGTCCAGGAGCGGCCCCTCGATCCGGCGCGCGAGGCCGTGGCTCTTGGCCTCCTTGCGCACGAAGAAGGCCTTGACGTCGGCGCCGCCGGCCAGCGCCGCGCAGGCGATCGGGTCAGCGCCCATCGTCATGCCGCCGACCGCCGATGCGTCCCATTCCCGCGCCTGGGCGGCGACGAGCTCTGAGAGCGCCGAGAAGCCGGCCGGCAACAGGATCGCCCGCTTGGCGTCGATCAGGTACTGGGCGGTGGCGCCGCTGGTGAGCACCACCTCGCCGATGACGAGGGCGTGGGTGCGCAGCTCCGCGAGGAGCCGCTCACGCGCGGACACGGTCGCTCCCTCCGAGCGGACGCCCACTGCTCGTGCTCGGCGGACGCCCGCTACTCGTAGTAGACGTCGACCCAGTCGCCGTAGTTGACCCAGTTGTAGACCGAGATCGCATCGATGATCGGCAGCCGCATGCAGCCGTGGCTGGCCGGGTAGTCCGGTGCCGGGTTGTAGCCGTGGATGGCGTAGCCGCGGAAGAAGAAGCTCGAGAAGTACATGCCGTCGGGCAGGTAGCCCGGCACCCGGTAGTACACCTGGAAGCGCCCCAGGACCGTCGGCGTCGACGGCTTGCCCGAGCTGATCGGGTAGATCCACACGACCTTGGAGCCGTTGATCTCGGCCAGCAGCTGGCGGCTGAGGTCGCCCTCGACGTGCGTCCCGTCCTTCGGGTAGCGGACGTGGAAGGCGCCGACGCCGTTGAGCAGCTCGGAGACCGTCCCCGCGTCAAGCGACTGCGACACGCCGTGACCGAGCAGCCGGTGGTAGGCGTCCAGCGCCAGTCCGGTGTAGGTGTCGTACACGCCGCTCTGCGGCACGAAGACGTGCAGGGCGTTGAGCCGCTGCTGGATGAGCGTCACAAACGGACCGCGCGCGCCGAAGCCGGCCTGCGGATCGAGGACCGTGAACGCCCGCTCGGAGAGGAAGCCGAGCATCTGCGGCGTGCGCGTGTGCGTCACCTTGACCCGCACGACGCCCGCTGACGAGGCCGTGACCTTCTCAGTGAACGCGCCCACGCCGCCCTTGGCGGGCTTGACGCGGAGGATGTCGGTCTTGATCAGCTTGCGGCCCAGGTAGGACTGGACCTTGACCTTCTGCCCGGCGACGTAGGGCCGGACGAACCCCTGCACCTCGACGACCCGGCCGGGGACCGTCACCTCGTCCTTGCCCACGGTGAACGTGTCGGCGAGGTAGAGCTTGGCCTTCGCCTTGGCTGCGGGGGGCGTCGCCGGCGGGGTCGGGGTCGTCGGAGTGGTCGGGGTGGTGGTGGTCGGGGTCGTGGTGGTCGGGGTCGTCGTGGTCGGTGTGGTGCTGCTCGTCGGAGTCGACGCGGAGACCGCGCGGGCGGTCGAGACCGCGGTGGTCAGGGATCCGGCGGAGCGGGAACCGTGAGCGACAGCGACGCCGGCGAACATCCCGAGCGACACGATCGTGGCGGCGAGAGCCGCGGGGTAGCAGGCGAAATGGCGACGCATAGGCGGGAAAGTAAACCAGTCAACGATTCGGAATACGGACGGTCGGTCGGTCGCGTGCGTCAGGCGAGGCGCGGCGAGCGCCGTGCGAGAGGGCCGACCACGGCTGCGATGACCAGCCAGGAGGCGACCACCAGCCCGAGGATCGCGGGGGCGCTCCAGCTCAGCTGGTTGACCCCGAGAGCCAGCGCGTTGTTCGCGCTGTGCAGGGCCATGCACGGGTACAGCGAGCCTGTCCGCCAGCGCACCAGGCACAGCACGAAGCCCAGAAAGCCCAGTGGGAGCAGGTACTGAGAGGACGCCGATCCGGTGTGCGCCAGGCCGAAGAGGATCCCGGTGAGCACCGCCGCGATCCATGGGCCGCCGTCGACCCGGCCGATGCGCAGCGGGATGTTGCGCAGCGCGCTGAAGACGAACCCGCGGAAGAAGAACTCCTCGCACATCGGCGCGATCGCGCAGACGAACACCGCGGCGGACACCAGCGCCGCCGTGCTGTGGGTCGCGCCCAACTCGCTCGGCAGCTTGTCCTTGCCATGCAGGTGGACGAGCGCGCTGTAAAGCGCGGTCAGCCCGTAGTAGCCCACGGCGGCGGCGGCGACCGCCGCGACCCCCGTCGCCGGGCGGATCGCGCGGAATCCGAAGTCGGCGGGGCGCGCACGACCTCGCCACCACGCCAGCCACAGCGCCGCGGCCACGAAGCAGAGGTCGAAGACGATGTCGGCGATGATCGTCGCTGCCGGGGTGGGGTGGTTCACGCTCGAGCCCCCGGCGCTGCCCACGATGTCGACGATGATCGTCCCCACCGAGCCGAGGACCAGCCCGAGCGCGACGGCAGCCGGCGCCGTCCAGATCGGCCATGGCGGACGCTCGTCGGACATCGCCCCGCAGATTACGGCCAGTCAAGCTCGGCCAAGCCGGCGATGGTCGTCACCTCGCCGGCGACCGCTGTGACCGCATCGGTACCGCGGCTCACCAGCACGGCGCGGATGCCGCAGGCCAGGGCTCCCCGGACGTCCTCGTCCAGGCTGTCGCCGACGTGCAGGGCATGCTCGGCGCCGACGCCGGCCAGGGCCAGGGCATGGTCGAAGATGGCGGGCGCGGGCTTGGCCGCCCCGACCGCCGCCGAGGTGACGACGCCGTCCACCAGCGGCGCCAGCCCGACGCGCTCCAGCACATCGGCCAGCGACACGTCCCAGTTGGAGACGACGATGATCCGAACCCCACCCGCCCCGGCCCGGCGGACGCGGGTCAGGGCGGGTCGCGCGTCGGGGTAGGCGTCAAAGCGCAGCGCGCTGAGCAGCGTGTCCGTGAGTGCCTCGACGCTCACCGCGGCGAGCCGCTCGGAGGGCGGGAGCGCCTCACGCAGGACCTCGGCGCAGCGCCGGCGCAGGGCGGTCAGGCTCGCGCCGTCGCGTCCCCGGCCCATGTGGGCGCGGTAGAACGTGATCTCGGCGCCGAGCGCCCGTCCGGCCTGGAGCTCTGACACCTCGATGCCGAAGCGGACCGCCAGCTCCTGGGCGAGCGCGGGCGCCGGCGGCGCGAGCGACACGAGGGTGCCCAGACCGTCGATGAGCAGGGCGTGTCTGTGCATGGGACGGTGCGATCTTGCCAGCCGTTGCAGGACCCCGCACCGGCGAGCCGAACACCCCACACAGCTACACTGGCGAGCGACGAGTGCGGCGCCTGCCCGGAACCACTCACGCCCTGGCGCCCGTTTCTGACTCGACCCGATTTCCATGAGCCGACGTGACAGACAGCGCCGACGCCGGCGCAACCGGGGATCCCCGCTCAAGAGTGTGGTCGCGATGACCGGCGTGCTCGTCGTCTGCGCCGTGACCGTCGGCGCGCTCGCCATCGCCGGCTGGGTGGTCAACGTGGCGCAGTCGGCGCCGAACCTCAGCACGCTCAAGCCCTACATCCCGGGCTCACCGTCGCAGATCTTCGCGGCCGACGGGACCTCGCTGGGCTACATCTGGTCCCAGTCGGTCCACACCCCGATCGCCGGCGACCGCATCCCCCAGATGCTCAAGGACGCGACCATCGCCATCGAGGACCGGCGCTTCTACCAGCACGGCGCTCTGGACTACCAGGGCATCGTCCGCGCCGCGATCAAGGACGCGGTCAAGGGCGGCAACGGCCTGCAGGGCGCGTCGACGTTGACCATGCAGCTCGTCGACAACACCTACCTGCCGCACCGCTACCGGACCAACCACGATCTGAAGTACAAGATCATCCAGGCCAAGCTCGCCGAGCAGCTCGAGGCCCAGCACTCCAAGGACTGGATCCTCAACAACTACCTCAACGACGTGCCCTACGGGACCGTCGGCGGGCAGACCGCCTACGGCGTCGCCGCCGCGTCGCAGATGTTCTTCGACCAGCCGGTCCAGAAGCTGAGCCTGGCCCAGTTCGCGCTGCTCGCCGGGCTGCCTCAGGCGCCCTCTGACTACAACCCCTTCCTGCACCGCACCGACGCGCTGCGTCGCCGCTCCGAGGTGCTGCAGTCGATGGTGACCGCCGGCTACATCACCCAGGAGGAGGCCGACCAGGCGTCGACCAAGCACCTGGAGATCAAGGCCGACAACACCCTCCGGGTGCACAGGGACCCCTACGTCTTCGATTTCATCGAGCAGCAGGCGGCCCGCGACCTGTGCCCCAAGTCGCCCACCAACTGCAAGACCCTCGAGAACGGCGGCCTGAAGATCTACTCGACGATCGATCTGCGCAAGCAGGCACTGGCCCACCAGGCGATCGTCGATCACGAGTCGCTGCTGGCCGCGCAGGGGGACGGCACGGCCGGTGCCGCCGTCGCCTCGGTCGACTCGGCAACCGGCCACATCCTGGCCATCGCGACCTCGGGCAGCTACGCCCAGACGCAGGTCGACTATGCGACCTCCGCCCATCGCCAGCCGGGATCGTCGTTCAAGACCTTTGCGCTGATGACGCTGATCCACGACGACCAGGGCAACCCCAACAGCACCTACTACGTCTCCAAGCCGCTGTCGGCGGGCTGGCTGAGCGCCGCCCCGACCTGGTCCGTGCACACCGCCGAGGACTCCTACCAGGGCACGATCAACATCACCAAGGCGACGATCCTGTCCGACAACACCGTCTACGTGCAGCTCGCGGCCGACCTCGGCTGGGACAAGCTCGACGACACCGCCCGCGCGATGGGCATCACCTCGCCGCTGGACGGCAACCCGGCCGAGGTGATCGGCGGCCTGCGCGTCGGCGTCACGCCACTGGAGATGGCCGACGCCTACGCGACGCTGTCCAACGGCGGCAACCACGTCCCGGCGACGATCATCAACACCATCAAGTTCCCCGACGGGAGCTCTCGCAACTTCGGCAACGCCAAGCCCACCCCGGTCTTCCCCTACGACGAGGCCTACGAGGGCACGAGCGTCCTCAAGCAGGTCGTCACCAGCGGCACCGGAACGTCGGCCAACTACGGCTGTCCGGTGGCCGGGAAGACCGGTACGGCCAACAACCTCGAGAACGCGTGGTTCGTCGGCTACTCGCCGCGGATGTCGACCGCGGTGTGGGTCGGGTACCCCCAGGGCAACATCCCGATGAGCGACGGCTTCGGCGGTGCGCTGGCGGCCCCGATCTGGAACGAGTACATGAAGGACGCCTCCAGCGGCTACTGCGGCGACTGGCGCGCGCCGACGGTGCCCTTCGAGGGCAAGCCGTTCTTCGGGCCGTTCGCCACCACAGGTCAGCCGGTCGCGCCCGCCTCCTCCTCGACCGCAGCCCCACCGAGCAACACGACCGGCACCACGCCCAGCGGCGGCGCCGGGGTGGGTACCGGAACCTCGACGTCGCCGTACCACAACCCCACGCTGTACTCGCACCCCCCGCAGCCCGGCGCCGGCACCAACACCACCACCCCGCCACCGGCTCACACGCAGCCGGGCGGAACCCCCGGTACCGGGGGCACGAAGCACTAGGGTCCTGAAGCGGTCAGGGCAGTAGGGACCGCCCGGCCCTCGCGCGGCTGGTAGCCTCGTCTCCTGCACGGGGCGCAATGTCACCGTGCTCTCACAAGGTCGTCACTCAGCATGCCCAAGGAAGAAAAGGTCGAACTGGAGGGAGAGGTCGTCGAGGCCCTCCCCAACGCGATGTTCCGCGTCAAGCTCGACAACATGGATCGCGTCGTGCTCGGCCACGTGGCGGGCAAGATGCGTCGCTTCCGCATCCGCATCCTCCCCGGCGACCGCGTCCGGGTCGAGCTGTCGCCGTACGACCTCGACCGCGCGCGCATCGTCTACCGGCACCGTTAGCGGCGGGCGCCACTCGCGGCCTGCGGCCGGGCAATGCGCGAGCTGGAGCTGATCGAGCGGCTGGAGCAGGTGCTGGCGCCGGATGGCGACACCGGGGCAGCGGTGGTCCGGTGGCTGGGCGATGACGCCTCGGTCGTGCGCGGCCGCGGCTATGCCGTCACGTCGGTCGACACCGTCGTCGATGGGATTCACTTCCGCTCCGGTGAGCTGACGCCGGCCGAGATCGGCCACCGGGCCCTCGGCAGCGCGCTCTCTGACCTGGCGGCCATGGGGGCACGGCCCGGCGAGGCCTACCTGGGCCTGTGCCTGCCCCGTGGCACCGAGCTCAAGGACGCGGTCGCGCTCATGGAGGGGGTGCGCGCGCTGGCCGGAGAGTGCGGCGTGACCGTGGCCGGCGGCGACGTCAGCGCCTCTGCGGTGCTGAGCGTGACCGTCACGGTCGTGGGGTGGGCCACCGACCCCGCCGAGCTCGTCGGGCGCGACGGCGCCCGCCCCGGCGACCTGGTCGCGGTCACCGGCTCGCTGGGAGCCGCCGGCGCCGGGCTGGCCCTGCTCGAGGGCCGCGCCACCCTGGAGGGTCCCGCCGCTGCGGCGCTGCACGACCGCTACGCGCGTCCCCGTCCGCGGCTGGTGGCCGGCCGAGCCCTCAGCGCCCTCGGGGCGACCGCGATGATCGACCTGTCCGACGGCCTGGCCACCGATGCCCTGCACCTCGCGCGCCGCAGCGGGGTGCGCATCGTGCTGGACCTGGCGGCGCTGCCGCTGGCCGCCGGGGTGGCGGAGGTGGCGGCCCAGCTCGGCGCCGACCCGCCGTCGTTCGCGGCCACCGCGGGGGAGGACTTCGAGCTGTGCGCCTGCATCCCGGAGCGGGCGCGTGCCGCCGTCGAGTCCGAATGGCCGGCGGCGGCGGGCGCGCCGCTCACCTGGATCGGGCGGGTGGAAGACCACCGCGGCCGCGGCGGCGACCCCGGGAGCCTCGCGCTCGCCGGCGCCACCGGCGAGCTATCCGGCTACGAGCACTCCCCCTGAGGACGCTTCTCGGATCCGCCCATGTCCGGTCTGAGCAGCAGTCGTCGCAGGATCGCGTCGGCCACGGCGTGAGTGTCCACGCGGTATTCCCCGCGCCCCACCTGGTCCTGTATCTCACTGATCCGCATGTCGCGATTCCCTTCGCCTATCGGCTGAGTGTGACCGATCAATTCCTGTCCTATGTGTCGGCGTTCAAGCTTTCGACCTCCATGCCGAAGCGCAAGGCCTGGACATTTGGACGTCGTTTGGTTTCGGTGAGAGCGGGGAGGGCCATCAGGCTTGGGCTGCGCGTGCCGGACCGAGGGGCTGGACGCCCTCCAGGCGGGCAAAGATGATGATCCGCTGAGCGGCGCTGTAGAGAGGATTGCAGGCCGAGAGGACGAGCCGGTCATAGCCGACGTCGTCGATCACCGACACCTCCGTCGGCTTGACGATCCGCTGGTACTGCACCACGTAGGTGAACTTCCCGTAGGGCATCTCGACGAAGATCCGGTCCCCGCCCTTGAGCTCGTTGAGGAAGCGGAAGGGCGCCAGATACGTGGTGCGGTGCCCGGCGATCGCCACGGTCTGCCCCATGCCCGGCAGCGCGGTCTGCGGGTAGTGGCCCGGGCCCTCCTCCAGGCTCTGCGTGTCGGTGCCCTGGACGATGTTGTACGTGTTGCCGATCCGCGGGATCTCGATCTTCCCGATCGCGTCGCCGGTCGTGACCTGCGCGCGCTCCCGCCGGGCCAGGTAGGCGATCCGCTGGCCCAGCGGCTTGATGCTGTGCAGCGCCTGGACGTCCGGGCCGGTGAGCGGCGCGGTCCGGTAGCTGAGGTAGCGCTGGTTGACCTCGCTGCGCATGATCACGCCGATCGCCGCGGTCACCGGCTCCTGCCAGATCAGGGTCGCGCCGGCGTCGAGCACGAGCAGCAACCCGGACAGGATGAGCACCGACGAGAGGTCACGGATGAGGCGACGCATCGGGAAGGAACGGCGGGCGACCATCAGTTGTTCTATCGGCGCAGCGCGGATTTCGTGCCGCCGAGCGAGCCCGGCCCGGCATAGGTGACCGGACCGCGCACGGTGACCGGGGTGGGCACGGTTCGCGAGCCGCGAGTGGCCAGCAGCGACAGCGTCACCGCGGTGAGCAGACAGCCCAGGACGACGCTCCACTCGATGGCGGCGACGATGCTCACGCCATGCCCGGCGAGGAGCAGCACCATCTCCCAGACGACGTTGATGGGGCCATAGCCCAGTTCGTTGGCGTAGTAGACGACGACGAGCACCGCCGGCGCGATCCCGATCGCGATGAGCACAAGGCGCGCGGGGAGCGGGATCCGCATGTCCGGGCTGATCGCCCACAGCCACAGATGCAGCGCCGGCACCAGCAGGAACGCGGCGAATGGGTTGGTGAGCCAGATGCCGAAGGTGACCAGACACATGACCACGAGCAGGCCCGCCAGCGCGCCGTCGCTGCCCAGCCCCTCGAGGGGCCGCCGCGACGTGCGCGTCCGCGTCGGCAGCCGCCGCACCAGCAGCCCCACGCCGCCCGTCCCGGTGAGCAGGACGAGCGCCATCACCACCAGCAGGGCCGCGCCGCCACTGCCCAGCGGGATGGCGCCCGCCGCGACCGGACCGGGGGGCGCCACCTTGATGACCCCGATCAGGCGAGCCAGCAGCACGATCCCGACCAGGAGGACGAACGGCACCGCCGCCGCCAGGACCACGGTGAGCGAGCGCCAGATGATGTGCCCGCGCCGGCGCGCGCGGGCGACGCCGTCGACGGTGGTCATGAGCACCGGAGCCAGCAGCGACAGCACGAAGAGCGAGATCGCCCAGCCGGGCACGACCTTGCCCCCGAGCAGGACATAGGCCGAGGGCGGCGCGAGCGTCCTGCCGCCGTCCAGCGCGGAGATCGTGGTGAGAACCGCGCGGCCGACGTCGGTGAGCTGCGTCGCGTTCATCACCGCGGCATCCGCCGCTGGGCCCTGCTCGCCCGACAGGGAGAGCTCCACCGCCGGAATGCCCTGGGCCCCGAACGGGGCCTGCTGGCCCAGGGTGAACGGGAACGCCAGGTGCGCGAACTGGCCGCCGAGGCCCGTGAACCCGTCAGACAGCGATGTCTGCGAGGCCAGAGCGGCGGCCACCGTGTTGCGCAGCACCGGGGGCGCGACCGCCTGACGCGTCGACCACGGGAGGATCACCGGCTGCTGGACGTGGGCGCTGGCCAGATCGCCGAGGACGACCACGGCGTCGACGGGGCCGCCCAGGTTGGCGGCCAGCCGAATCGCCCCTGCGGTCCCCTGGCTGCCGCTGGTGGAGGCGAGCACGATGCTGCGATGAAGCGTCTCCCCCGCGAGGTTGCGGGCCAGCTCCATGCAGGGTCGCGGTGCCGGACGCCGCCGCCATGGCCTGCGCGCCGAGGGCATCGCGCGGAGCCACGATCACGATGCTGCCGCTCTCGGTCCCGGGCCGGATGCCCACCACGTTCTCCAGCGGAACGGCCCCATCGACGGTCCGGCCCGTGAACGTGTCGACGGTGGGCGCAAAGCCGTAGCGCAACAGCGTGTTGCGGACCGTCACCGCGAGCGACTGGTCCCCCTCGGATCCGGGGCGGCGCGACGGGTCGCTCGTGGCGATGTCGGCCATGCTGGCCGCGACGTTCTGGCCGTTGAAGGCCGACGGGGCCAGCGTCGGGCTCAGCGCCGTCTGCTGATCCTTCAGCGAGAACGCGAGGACGACCAGAGCCAGCGCCGCGACGATCAGCCCGGTCCGGTAGATACGCGGATCCAGCATCGAGCCCAAGGTTATCCGCCGTGCCGACCGGCAATTGCCGGTCCCCGGGTGCGCCGCGAGCGACCCGCGGGCCACGCTCCCGCGAGCGACCGATGGGCTGCGCTCATTACTCTTGTGAGGTTGGCCGAGACGACGGTGCCTGAACGCAGCGCCCGCATTCTGCTCGTCGACGATGAGCAGTCGATCCAGACGCTGCTCTCCTACCCGCTGCGCAAGGAGGGCTACGACGTCGTGCAGGCCACCGACGGCCGCCAGGCGCTGGAGCGCTTCGACGAGCAGTCCTTCGACCTCGTCGTGCTCGACCTGATGCTGCCGCGGATCGACGGGCTGGAGGTCTGCCGGCGCCTGCGCAGCCGCAGCTCGGTGCCGATCATCATGCTCACCGCCAAGTCCGAGGAGATCGACAAGGTGGTGGGCCTGGAGCTCGGGGCCGACGACTACATCACCAAGCCCTTCTCACTGCGCGAGTTCTCCAGCCGCATCAAGGCCGCGCTCCGGCGCGCCGAGATGAGCCGGCCCGACCAGGCGCTGCCGGGCGAGGCGCCGCTGGTCATCCGCGAGCTGCGGATCGACTTCGCCAAGCGCAGCGTGCGGATCCGCGGCGACGACGCGCAGCTCACGTATGTGGAGTTCGAGATCGTGTCGGCGCTGGCGCGCGCGCCGGGACGCGTGTTCACGCGTGACATGCTGCTCGCGCGCATCTGGGGTGACTCGGCGTACCGTGATCCGCGCACGATCGACGTGCACATCCGGCATCTGCGCGAGAAGGTGGAGCGTGACCCCAAGGACCCGGAATATCTGTTCACGGTGCGCGGCGTCGGCTACCGCTTCCGCGACACCGATCCCTGAGACCTGACCGAGAGCGACACCGTGGGGCGCAGATGAGACTGTCGCTGAGCAACCGCCTGGCGGTGGTGTTCTTCGCCATCACGGCGCTGGCCATCGGCGCGCTGTATCTGTACGTCGCCCCGGGCCTCCAGAGCCGCCTGATGGGCGAGAAGCTCAGTGCGCTCGCCGCCACCGCGCAGTCACATTCGGGCAAGCTGGGCCGGGCGGTGGGCAGCTCCACGCCACTGCCCGACGTCCGGCGGTTGGTCAACCAGACCGCGGGCATCTCGGGAGACCGCGTGACCCTCCTGTCGGTCAACGTCGTCCAGGGCGCGGTCCAGGTCTCCAAGCTGGCCGACTCGGGCATGGGCTCAGGGCCGGCGCTGCGGTTCCGGATCGCCAACAAGGCGGTGGCGCAGGGACGGCTGGTCACCGACGTGGAGCGCTCGGGCTCGGGCGCCGTGGCCGAGGCGGCGCGACCGGTCTCCTACTTCCGCGGCGTCGTCGGCTGGGTGATCGTCTACTCGGCGCCGCTGGCCGACGTCATGCGCACGGTCTCGACGGTCCGCCACGAGATCCTCGTCGCGGGGGCGATCTCGCTGCTGCTGGCCCTGATCGCCGGCTATCTGGTGGCCCGCGCGCTGGCCCGCCGGGTCAAGCGTCTGGAGCTGGCGGCCAAGCAAGTGGCGGCCGGCGACTTCAGCCGCTCGATCCCGGTCGACTCCACCGACGAGCTCGGACAGCTGGCGGTGGCCTTCAACGAGATGCAGCAGCAGCTCCAGCAGCTCGAGCAGGCGCGCAAGAAGTTCATCGCGACCGCATCCCACGAGCTGCGCACGCCCGTGTTCTCGCTGGGCGGATTCGTCGAGCTGCTGGAGGACGAGGAGCTCGACGCCGAGACCCGGCGGCGCTTCCTCGACCAGGTCCGTGACCAGGTCCAGCGGCTGGGCAAGCTCTCCGTGGACCTGCTCGACCTCTCCCGGCTCGAGGCCGGCTCACTGGAGCTGCGCCCGGAGGAGGTCGACCTGGGCGAGCTCACGCGCTCGGTCTCCGGGGAGTTCGAGCCCACGCTGGCCCAGCACGACAGCCGGCTGGAGCTGCGGCTGCCGACGTCGATCGAGGCGCAGTGCGACCCGGTCCGGGTGGCCCAGATCATGCGCATCCTCATCGACAACGCGCTCACCCACACCCCCCCGGGCACTCAGATCGTCGTCACCGCGGCGCGCGAGAACGGCCATGTGCGCCTCGCGGTCCGCGACGACGGCGAGGGCATCGAGCGGGTCGCCCTGCAGCGGATCTTCGAACCGTTCTACACCGCTGACGACGCCCAGGGCTCAGGGCTGGGCCTGGCCATCGCGTCGGAGCTGGCCGATCGGATGCGCGGCCGGCTGTCGGTCCAGTCGGCCTCGGGCGCGACGACGTTCACGCTCGATATCCCGGCCTGAGGCCCTCAGGGCATCCAGGGGTCCAGCAACCGCAGCCAGACCTCGCTGCGGGTGGGGAACGGCGGCATCGCATGGATGAGGCGGCGGAGCGGGACCTCGCCGACGACGGCGATGGTCGCGGCGTGCAGGGACTCGGCCACCGCGGGACCGGTGAACGTCGCGCCGATCATCACCTCGCGCTGCTCGTCGACCACGATCCGGCACGCCGATGGCGCGCCCTTGCCGATGAAGCTGGCCCCCGGCGTGCCGCCCATGTCCGCGTCGACCGCGCGGGCCTGGATGCCGGCGTCAAGCGCCTCGCGCAGGGTCCGGCCGACGGCCGCGATCTGTGGCTCGGTGAATACGACCCGCGGCGTCAGCGGGCCGTCCCAGTCGGCGGTGGCGTCGCGATTCATGATGGTGGCCACGGCGACCATCGCGTGGTACTTGCCCGCCTGGGTGAGCAGCGCGCGGCCGGTGACGTCGCCGATCGCGTAGAGCCAGCCGCCGAGGCCGGGGGCGGTGACCCGCATGTGGTCGTCGACCGTGATCGTGGCGCCGGGCTCGAGGTCCACGGTCTCCAGGCCGAGGTCGTCGGTGTGGGGCCTGCGCCCGACGGCCACCAGCAGCTCATCCGAGACGAGGGCGTCACCCTCACCGATGGTGAGCGTGAATTCGCCCCCGTCGCTGCGCGTGGCCTGCGTCGCCTTCGCGCCGAGTCTGAGGTCGATGCCATGGTCGCGCAGGGCGGCGGCGAGCGCCTCGCCGGCAAACGGCTCCTCACCCGGCAGCAGCCCCGGTTCGGCCTCCACGAGGGTGACGCGGGAGCCGAGTGACGCCCAGGCCTGCGCGAGCTCGCAGCCGACCGCCCCACCCCCCAGCACGGTGAGCCGCGCGGGCGCCTGCTTCG
This sequence comes from uncultured Actinomycetota bacterium, assembly GCA_963771675.1. Taxonomy (GTDB): domain Bacteria; phylum Actinomycetota; class Thermoleophilia; order Solirubrobacterales; family Solirubrobacteraceae; genus Palsa-465. The sequence continues at coordinate 95,833 of CAVYUJ010000002.1, forward strand.
CCGTCGTCCCCTGGCGGTTGGTCCAGGGGGCGATCTCGTCCAGGCCGGAGACCGGCGGCATGGCGGCGGCGCTGCCCACGGCGATCACCACCGCCCGGCGGGCCTCCAGGACGTGGTCGCCGACGCTGACCTTTCGCTCGCCCGCCAGCCGGGCCTGGCCACGGTAGAGGGTGATGTCGCGGTCTTGGACCCACGGCAGCTGGGCGGCGTCGTCGAGGTCATGGATCACCTCGTCCCGGCGCTCGAGGACCGCGGTGGCGTCGAGGCGGCCGGTCACCGCCTCCTTGGCTCCCGGGACGCGAGCGACCTCGGCCAGCAGCTCGGCCGGGCGCAGGAGGGCCTTTGAGGGCATGCACGCCCAGTACGCGCACTCCCCGCCGACGAGCTCGCGCTCGACGAGGGCGACGTCGAGTCCCTCCCCCGCGGCGCGCCCGGCGCACACCTCTCCCGCCGGCCCGGCGCCGATCACGATGACGTCGTGCTCAGCCATGCCGGGCCAACGGTAACGCCGCGGGCGGGCGGCGTGACCGTTGCGGGCGGGCGGCGTGACCGTTGCGGGCGGGCGGCGTGACCGTTGCGGGCGGGCGGCGTGACCGTTGCGGGCGGGCGGCGACGCGGGCCCGCCGGCGTGGGGCCGTTACGACACCTCGCGCAGCCGGCCCGTCTCGACCTCGTACACGAAGCCGCGCACCGCATCGGTCTTCGGGATGAACGGCGATGCCTTGACCCGCGCGATCGATTGGCGCACGTCGGCGTCGAGATCGGGGAAGGCCTCGGCGGCCCAGGTGGGCCTGAGCCCGGTGTCCTTCTCGATCGCCGCCTTGAAGTCGTCGTCGGTGAAGGTGAGCATCCCGCAGCCGGTGTGGTGGATGAGGATGATCTCCTCGGTGCCCAGCAACCGCTGGGAGATGGCGAGCGAGCGGATCGCGTCGTCGGTGACGACCCCGCCGGCGTTGCGGATGACGTGGGCATCGCCCTCCGTGAGCCCGAGCATGCCGTAGACGTTCAGACGGGCATCCATGCAGGCGACGACAGCCACCTTGCGGGCCGGCGGCAGCGGCAGATCGGCCTTGTCGAAGGATGCGACGTAGCTCTCGTTGTGGGCCAGCAGGTCGTCGGTGGTGCTCACGATCGTTCTCCTTTGCGAGGGCGGCGGGGATGAAACGCTAACAACTCCACCGATCTGGTGGGATATGTTGAGGCCGGGCTCCGGTTATCGTCTAGCTCAACGCATGTCATCCGACACACCACTCGTCCTCGTCTCCAATCGAGGTCCCGTCACCTTTCAGGAAGGGGGCGAGATCAAGCGAGGCACCGGCGGTCTGGTCACGGCGCTCATCGGCCTGGCCTCCCATCGCCCGGTGACATGGGTGGCATCGGCGATGACCGACGAGGACGTGGCCGAGGCCCAGCGCAACGACGGGCGTCCGTTCCCGGTCACCGCCCCCGAGGGCGGCGAGTACCGGGTCAAGCTGGTGGCCTCCGATGCCGACGCCTACGACGGCTTCTACAACATCATCGCCAACCCGCTGCTGTGGTTCATCCAGCACTACCTGTGGGACCTGTCCAACGCCCCGGACATCCGCCGCAACGAGACCGAGGCCTACGAGTTCGGCTACAACGCGGTCAACGAGGACCTGGCGCATGCGGTGCTCGAGGAGATCGAGGACATCGAGAAGCCGGTCGTCATGGTCCACGACTACCACCTCTACGTCCTGCCGGCGCTCATCCGCCGTGAGCGCCCTGACGTGTTCCTGCATCACTTCGTCCACATCCCGTGGAGCCAGTCGGATTCCTGGCGCGTGCTCCCGACGCCGATCCGCCACGACATCTACAACGGGATCCTCTCCAACGACATCATCGGGTTCCACACGCGCTCCTACCGGCGCAACTTCCTCCAGTGCTGCGAGGACCTGATGGGGCTCGACGTCGACCACGAGGCCGGCGTGGTGAAGGTGGGCGACCGTGAGGTGTGGGTCCGCGCCTACCCGCTGCCGATCGACTCGAGCGCCATCCAGGCCGTCGCGGACCGCCCCCGGGTTGAGGAGTTCGAGTCAGAGCTGCTGCGCCGTCGCCGCGACCATCTCATCCTCCGCGTCGACCGCGCCGATCTGAGCAAGAACATCCTGCGCGGCTTCAGCGCCTTCGACACCTTCCTGGAGCAGCACCCCGAGTTCCGCGAGAAGGTGACGTTCATCGCCCAGCTCATGCCGTCCAGAACCGACGTCCCGGAGTACGCCGAGTACCTCGAGCGCATCGAGGCGGTGGTGGCGGTGGTCAACCATCGCCACGGCTCGCCGGACTGGATGCCGATCCAGCTCAAGCTCCGCGACGACCTCGAGGAGGCCGTGGCCGCCTACAAGCACTACGACGTGCTGATGGTCAACGCGATGTTCGACGGCATGAACCTCGTCGCCAAGGAGGGCCCGATGGTCAACGAGCGCGCCGGCGTGTCGGTGCTGTCGGAGAACACCGGCGCCCACGAGGAGCTCGGCCGGTACGCGCTGTCGGTCAACCCGTTCGACATCCAGGAGCTGGCCGACTCCATCCACGCCGCGCTGACGATGCCCATCGAGGAGCGCAAGCGACGGCACGAGGGGCTCATCTCGATCGTCACCGCGCGCAACCCGGGCGACTGGATCGACGATCAGCTCGCCGACATCCGGGCCAGGGAGGCCAGCCGCGAGAGCGCGGTGTGAGCCTCGCCCCGCGGAGGGGCGAGGGGTGAGCCTCCGCGCGCCCCGCGGAGGGGCGCGCCCCGGTCAGTTGAGGGTCTTGCCCTCGCGCAGCAGCTCGATGTAGTTGGCGATCCGGCGCTCACGCGCCGCCTGGGTCTTGACGTTGTGCAGGCGATAGAGGAACGCGTAGCGCCTCTGGCCCTTGAGCGTGGCGAAGAACTCCTTGGCCTCCGGCTCCGCGTCCAGCGCCTTCTGGAAGTCGCCGGGGATGGAGGCCCGGCTCTGGGGCTCGTAGGCCGCCTCCCAGCGGCCGTCGTCCTTCGCCGCCGCGACCTGGGCGTGGCCGGCGGGCCGCATCCGCCCCGAGGCGGTCAGGGCCAGCGCCTTCTCTCGATTGACCTGTGACCACCTGCTGCGCGGTCCGCGCGGCGTGAAGCGCTGGAGGAAGTAGGTGTCGTCCAGCGGGCGGCGCACGGCGTCGATCCAGCCGAAGCAGATCGCCGTGTCCAGCACCTCGGGGTAGTGGACGGTGGTGACGCCCGAGCCCTTCTTGGCGATCTTCACCCAGGCGTCGGCGGCGCTGGCGTGGTGCTCGTGCAGCCAGCGCTCCCAGTGGGCGTCGTCGGGGCATTCGACGACGTTGAGCTCCGCGACGGGAATGGCGGTGGGCCTGGTCGCCATCGGGTGATGGTGACAGGCAATCAGCGCCAGTCACGCGCTATAGTCGGCGCCCGCCCTCTCCGTGGGCGGTTTTTCATGCCCGAGCAAGCACGCCTCTACGACCTGATCCTGGTCCTCTCGATGAACGCAGAGGACGAGCGACGCGCCAAGATCCTCGCCGACGTCGAGTCGCAGATCACGAGCGGCGGCGGGACCGTCGAGCGCAACGACGACTGGCACAACCGCCCGCTGGCCTTCGAGATCAACCACCAGGCCGAGGGCGAGTACCACCTGTTCCAGTTCACCGGGCCCACGGCGCTGCTGGAGGGCCTGTCGCACACCCTGCGCATCGACGATGCGGTGCTGCGCTTCCGGATCATCCGGGTGGTGCCGGGCACGCCTCCGGCGCCCGACTCGCCTCCGCCGGTGATGGCGGGCACGCATGCGGGGTCCGCCCCGGCTGCGGCAGCCTCCCCCGAAGCCGAGTAGCGACCGCCTCCGGGCACCTCGCCGGCCTCGTCGGCCTGCCGCTGTGCGGCGGGCGCGCCCGATCGGCGGTCGACCTGTGACGAAAGCGTCACGAAACACACGGCGTGTGCCGACTGGGCAACGTTTCCGCCAAATTCCGCTGACTGCGCCGGGTTGCCGTCTGGCGCGGCCATAGACTCGACCTCAGCTTTCAAAACGGCCTTGGGAAAGGAGCCACAACATGGCTGGCGCCAACATCAACCGGGTGATCATCACCGGAAACCTCACGCGGGACCCTGAGAGTCGCGCGACCGGATCGGGCAACACGGTGTGCTCGCTGCGCGTGGCCTGCAACGGCCGGCGCAGGAACCCTCAGACCAACGACTGGGAGGATGCGCCCAACTACTTCGACGTCTCCGTGTGGGGTGCGCAGGGCGAGAACTGCCAGCGCTACCTCTCCAAGGGACGCCCGGTCGCGGTGGACGGCCGCCTGCAGTGGCGCGAGTGGACCGACAAGGACGGCAACAAGCGCCAGTCAGTGGATATAGTCGCTGACTCCGTGCAGTTCCTCGGCGGTCGCGACGACGGCGGTAACGGCAATGGGAACGGGTTCTCCTCGAGCTCACACTCGCAGGAGAGCGACGTCCCGATCGATACCGGTGATTTCGAGCGCACCCCGGTGAGCGCCGGAGCCGACGAGGACATCCCGTTCTAAAGGCAGTTCGCAAACAATCACGCTAGGCTGATCTCAGTGGCAAAGCAACGCAGACGACCGGTTCGCCGGCGCGATCGGAAGGGCGGGCCGACTTCGACCCGTCGTAAGTCGTGCCCGTACTGCCGGGACAAGGTCGAGCAGGTGGACTACAAGGACGTGGCCACGCTGCGCCGATTCATCTCTGACCGCGGCAAGATCCGCTCACGGCGGATCACCGGAGCGTGCCGCCGGCACCAGAGCCAGGTGGCCCGCGCGGTCAAGCGCGCCCGGGAGCTTGCGTTGCTGCCCTACGTCGCCGAAGGCGGCGGAGATCATCGTGGCGGTCGCGGCGATCGCGACCGAGACCGCGACCGCGACCGCTAGAGGCCGGAGGCGTCGATGCCGCAGGCGATCCTGCTCCAGGACGTAGAGCAACTCGGTGAGCGCGGGAACGTGGTCGACGTATCGGCCGGGTACCTGCGCAACTACCTGCAGCCGCGCAAGCTGGCCGAGCCGGCCACGGCCACGTCGATCAAGGTGGCGCAGCGCCGGCAGGAGGATGCCGAGCGCGCCGTGCGCGAGGCCGAGGAACGTGCCCGGGAGGGCGCGGCGGTCCTCGGGCGCACCGTCCTCACGATCCCGCAGCAGGCCGGAGACGACGGGCGGCTGTTCGGGTCGGTCACGACCCAGGACATCGCCGACGCCATCAGGGACGCACGCGGGATCAAGATCGATCGCCGCAAGATCCACCTGGAGGAGCCGATTCGGAACATCGGCACCTACATGGTGGTGGTGGAGATCGCCGATGAAGTGACGGCGGCGGTCAAGACCATGGTTGTCGCGGCCTAGCTTCCTTCTGCTCGTGCGTGCGGGTCGGGGCCACCCGCTCGCTCGCACCCGTCACTTGTGCGGCGTGGGCGATGGGATGAGGCGTTGCTCCGAGGTGCTCGCTGAGCGTGGACCCCGACCCGCTCGACGTCGAAGGCCGGCGAGCGCCGCTCGTGAGCGTTCAGGTCGGCGCCGTCATCTCCCGGCGTCGTTGAGGGCGCAGGGGCCGCGGTGACCCGGGCGGCTCCCGGTGGCCCCTCGGGCGTGCTCGCGGCTCGGGCACCCAACGCGCCCACGCACCCCGATGAGCGTCGCACGCCCTGAGAGGGCGTGCGGGTGGCCGGGCGCTCGCGGCGTCCCTGGGCGGGGGTCGTGGGAGATCTGGGTCCTGTGACGACCTTTATCTACCAGGACCCACTGCAAAGCTCCGAGAACCGCCCCGACCCAACCCCCTCCCAGCCCTGCCGTTGACCGCGCACCGCGCCCCCATAACCTGCCTGGAGCGGTCCACGGACGACAGGCTGAGACACATGTGGCGGTCGACGGTGGCGGCAAGGGGGGTGAAAGAGGGGCCGCTCGGGGCTCTTAATAGAGAGAGGCCGTGAGGCGACCGAACGGTCGTCGATGCGCTGCCCGGCCGGGCAGACAAATCGTCTCGACAGAGCGGGAAGAGTCTGTCCCGGCGACCGGCCCGGAGGCTACCCTCGGACCCCCTGATGAGCACCGTGAAGAACATCGCCGTCCCGCCCCACAATCTGGAAGCCGAGAAGTCGGTGCTGGGCGCGGTGCTCCTGGACGAGCGCCACCTGCATTCCCTGCTGGTGGAGGAGCAGCTGCGGCCCGAGCACTTCTACCGGGAGCAGCACGGTGCGGTGTTCGCGGCGATGCTGGAGCTCTACGAGGGCGACAACAAGATCGACCATCTCACGGTCTCCGAGAAGCTGCGTCAGCACGGCAAGCTCGACGAGGTCGGTGGCCCGGCGGTGATCGACGAGCTGGCCGGGTGGGTGCCGGCGGCCGGCCACGCGCGGGAGTACGGCCGGATCGTCCACGACAACTTCAAGCTGCGCTCGCTGCTCACCGCCTCCTACGAGATCCAGGCCAGCGTCCTCTCCCGGGAGGCCCCGGCGCGTGAGCTGGTGGAGCAGGCCGAGCGGGCGGTCCTGGAGGTCGCCACCGACGAGCGCCAGAAGAAGATCCGCTCGATCGCGGACATCCTGCACGAGGAGACCGACAAGCTGCACCGCCTGTCGGTGTCCAAGACCGCCCTCACCGGCACGCCGTCCGGGTTCAAGGACCTCGACGAGAAGACCGGCGGCTTTCAGCCCGGCAACCTGGTCATCCTCGCCGCGCGCCCGTCGATGGGGAAGTCGGCGCTCGTCGCCAACATCGCCGAGAACGCGGTGCTGGCCGGGCACGCCGTCGCCCTGTTCTCCCTGGAGATGTCCGAGTCCGAGCTCGCCCAGCGCTTCGTCGCCTCCCAGGCTCGGATCAAGGGCGAGGACCTGCGCCGCGGCAAGGTCGCCGAGCAGCGGTGGCCGAAGATCCTGGAGGCCTGTCAGCGGCTGGCCGAGGCGCCCCTGTTCGTCGACGACTCGTCGGACACCGGCGTGCTCGAGGTCCGCTCGAAGTCCCGGCGCCTGCACGCGCAGGTCAAGGGCGGCCTGGGCCTGATCATCATCGACTACCTCCAGCTCATGCGCCATGAGGGACGGGTCGAGAGCCGCGTCGAGCAGGTGGGCCAGATCAGCCGTGGGCTCAAGGGTCTGGCGCGCGAGCTCGACGTCCCGGTCATCGCCCTGTCCCAGCTCAGCCGTGGCGTCGAGCAGCGCGGCGGTGAGAAGCGGCCGATCCTGTCCGACCTCCGCGAATCGGGTCAGATCGAGCAGGACGCGGACCTGGTCATGTTCATCTATCGCGAGGAGTACTACGAGCGGGACTCCGAGCGCCCCGGCGAGGCCGACATCATCATCGCCAAGCACCGCAACGGTCCCGTGGGCGACGTGATCCTGACCTTCCAGAAGGAGTATCCGAAGTTCATGAACTTCGCCGGGGAGCGGTTCGAGGCATGAGCGACCGCTGCGCGTTCGAGCTCTGCGATGGCGACGGGCTGCTCTACGACGCCGTCACCAACACGGCGTACCCCTGCCGCTGCCGCCAGCAGCTCATCGCCCGGCGCCGGGCCAGCAACCTGTCGGCGGTCATCCCGCGCCGCTACCGCGACGTGTCGTTCGACCGGCCGCCGGTGACCGATATCGAGCCGGCCATCGTCGCCGCCACCCGCCGCTTCGCGGCCAGCATCGACGACCAGCTCGACGCCGGGCGCGGCCTGTGGTTCATGGGACCGCCCGGGACCGGGAAGACGACGCTGGCCATGCTCGTCTCCAAGGCCGTGCTGGAGGCCGGCCGCACCGCGGCGATCTACTCGCTGCCGCGGCTGCTCAACGAGATCCGGCACACGTACAACACCGGCGGCCACAACCAGCTCCTGGACCGCCTGGCCGCCGTGGACCTGCTCCACATCGACGATGTGGGGGCCGAGCGCACGAGCGACTGGGTCCTGGAGGAGCTCTACTCGATCGTCAACGCCCGGTACGAGGACGAGCGCTCAATGCTGCTCACCACCAACTGCCTGGACCGCGACGAGCTGTGCGAGCAGATCAACGCCCGCACCGTGTCGCGGCTCACCGAGATGTGCGACGAGCTGCCGCTGCTCGGCGATGATCACCGGATGGACCTGCGGACCGCCTGACCGGGGCTCCACAGCCCCAGGTAACGCCCCAGGGTGGCGAAGCCCGCCATGCACGCCGTCGCGTCGAGAATGCCGCGCAGGGCGCCGTCGAAGGCATCCTGCGTCGGGACCGCGACCAGCGTGATGGCCACCGCGACCCCCACGGAGACGACGGCGGCCAGGCGCCAGGGCCGGCCCCGCAGGGGCGGGGGCACGATCATCACGAGGTCACCGAGGTCCTCGAAGAGGTCCCCGGCGTCCCCCGTGGCCACCGGACGCAGCCGCGCCGCCTCCCAGATCGACGGCAGCGACGCGAGCAGGCCGGCGGTGCCGACCGCGGCCACCACGATCGTGAACGTCACCCAGGTGCCTGATTGGAAGCGGTGATCGGCGATCGCGATCGTGGCGAGGCTCACCATCGTGAGGATGCCGCTGAGCACCCCCACCGCGGCGCGGCGCACGATCACCGTCGCCTCGGCGGCGGGGAGCACCCCTGAGTCCCGGCGCTGGACCCACCGCAGGGCGGCCAGCATGCCGGCGACGAACGCGACCTGGGCGAACAGCAGGGCCGCCCCGGTGGCGATGCGTCCGATGACCGGGCCGCCCTTCGGCGCCGCCCCGAACGCCGAGTCAGAGGTGATGACCGCGATGCCGAAGAGGATCCCGGCCAGGACCAGGGCGCCGAAGCCGATCACGGCCGCCCGTCGCGCGCGGGTGCTGCCCACCTCATCGGCGAACTGACGCGCCAGCGCGTCCGGCTCGCCGAGCTGGGCCTCCGGGTCACACGCGAGATGGTCGGCGTACTCGGCGAGGATGCGGCCGCGCAGCCGCCCGCGGATACCGACCGCGCTCAGCTCCGCCCCGAGCCGGGTCTGAAAGTCAGTGCTCATGCTGATCGCCTCCGCTCGCCATCCAGGTTCGCCTGTAAGGAGGCGGCATGAGCCATCCCGCTCACCATCACCGCCTCGACCGCCCGCGCAAACTCGCGCCATTCGCTGTGCCGAGTGCCGAGCTCGCGGCGGCCCCGGCGCGTCAGCTCGTAGATGCGCCGGCGCCGGCCCTCCCCGTCTGACCATTCGCTGGAGAGCAGGCCCCCCGCCTCCAGCCGGTGCAGCGCGGGATAGACGGTGCCCTCGGGCAATTCGAAGGCTCCGTCACTGCGGCGCTTGAGCTTCTCGATGATCGCGTAGCCGTGCAGCGGGCCGTCGGCGAGGACGGCGAGGATGAGGCCGTCGAGGTGGCCCTTGAGTGATTCCGCTCTCATACCTCGCCAGACTAGGCCTAGTGACGCTAGGTGTCAAGGCCGGGCCCGTCCCAGGATGCAAGAGGACGGCGGGGGCCGGGGGGACGCGGAATCCAGCACCGCCTCGGAGCGCCCTACACTCAGAGCCGCGATGCCAGGAATCGTGGTTGTGGGCGCCCAGTGGGGCGACGAAGGCAAAGGCAAGGTCACGGACATGCTCGCCGAGCAGGCCGATGCGATCGTGCGCTTTCAGGGCGGCAACAATGCCGGCCACACCATCGTGCGCGAGGGCAAGACCTGGAAGCTGCACCTCATGCCGTCGGGGATCCTGCATCCCGGCAAGCTGTGCGTGATCGGCAACGGGGTGGTCATCGATCCCAAGGTCCTCACCGATGAGCTCGATGAGCTGCGCCGGCGCGGCGTGGAGACCAGCGCGCTGCGGATCTCGGCCAACGCGCACCTGATCATGCCCTACCACATGCTGCTCGACCACGCGGGCGAGGCCAAGCTCGGCAAGCTCGAGATCGGCACCACCCGCCGGGGCATCGGGCCGTGCTACGCCGACAAGGCCGCGCGGCTGGGGATCCGGGTCCAGGACCTGCTCGACGAGAAGATCCTCAAGAAGAAGATCGTCGCCGCGCTTGACCCCAAACGGCTGTCCCTGCGCCCCTACGCCAAGGATCCGCGCCTGGATCTGCAGTCGATGACCGACGAGTACCTCACCTACGGCCACGTGCTCGAGCCCTACATCGCCGACACCTCCCGGCTGGTCCTCCAGCGGCTGGACGAGGGCGAGATGGTGGTGTTCGAGGGCGCCCAGGGAGCGATGCTGGACATCGACCACGGCACCTATCCGTTCGTCACCTCATCCAACCCGGTCGCCGGCGCGGCGTGCATCGGCGCCGGCGTCGGGCCCAAGGACATCGACGAGGTGTGGGGCGTGGCCAAGGCCTACGTCACGCGGGTCGGGGCGGGGCCGTTCCCCACCGAGATCGACGGGCCGCTGGCCGACGAGATGCGCGAACGCGGCGGCGAGTACGGCACCACCACCGGGCGCCCGCGGCGGGTGGGCTGGATGGACCTGGTGGCGCTGCGCTACGCGGCGCGCCTGAACTCGATGACGGCGCTGGCGATCACCAAGCTCGACGTGCTGTCCGGGTTCGACCCGATCCGGGTCTGCGTGCGCTACCGCAACGACGAGGGGGCGGAGTTCGACTACTTCCCCTACCACCAGACGGTGCTGCACCACGCGGCGGGCGAGTACATCGAGATGCCCGGGTTCACCGAGGACCTCAGCGAGTGCCGCACCGAGGCCGACCTGCCGGAGGCCGCGCGTGACTACCTGCGCTTCGTCTCCGATTTCGTCGGGGTCCCGATCGTGCTCCTGGGCGTGGGCCCGGGGCGCGAGCAGGTCATCTGGATGGACGCCGCCGAGGGGATGACCCCGGGCCCCCCTGAGCGCGCCCCGGACGAGCGAGCGAGCGCCGGGGCCACCTAGCCCAGCTGGGGCCCCAGCCGGCGCCGGCGCTCGAGCGGATCCGCGTCGGCGGCCTAGCGCCTGGCGCGCGAGCGGATCCGCGTCGGCGGCCTAGCGCCAGCGCTCGAGCAGGTCCTCCTCGCCGACCTGGCGCACCACGCGACCGGGGACGCCCATGACCACCGCCCGGTCCGGGACGTCGCGCACGACCACCGCCCCTGCGGCGATGAACGCCTCCTCGCCGATGACCACGCCCGGCGTGAGCACGACGCCTCCGCCGACACGGCAGCCGCGCTTCAGCGTCGCGCCGCGCAGGGGCGTCTCGGGACCGTGGCGGGACATGGTGTCGTCGTTGGTCATGACCACCCCGGGGCCGATGAAGACGTCGTCCTCCACGATCGTCCCGGCGGTGATGTAGACGAGCGTCTGCACCGAGACGCGCGCCCCGACCACGGTGTCGAAGTCCAGCGTCGAGCCCCGGCCGAGCACCGAGCGGCCGCCGAGCACGCCGCGCTCGCGGACCTGGGACTGGTCGCCCACGATCGCGCGATGCCCGATGCTCGCCCCCGCGTAGACGACAGCGCCGCAGCAGACGGTCGCGTCGTCGGCGATCACGAGCTCTCCGAACGTCCCCTCGGCGCTGGAGCCCGGCCGCAGGCGCGGCCGCTTGCCCAGCACGGCCCCGTCCTCGACGAGGACCCGCTCGCCCAGCCGGCTGCCGGCGTGGACGACGGCGCCGCTGCCCAGCGTGCAGCCGGCGCCGATGACCGCCCCGGCGTGGACGACCGCCCCCGGGGCGAGGGCCACATCGCCGGCCAGCTGCGCGTCGGCGGAGACGAACGAGCCGTCGGGGCGCGCGACCGGCGGCCGGGGAGGGCTCACCGCGCGCCCGCGCGGGAGTCCAGCGAACGCTGGAGCTGCTCGAGCACGCGCACCACCCGCAGCCCGCTGGCGCCGTCGGAGCGCGGCGGCTGTCCGGAGCGGATGGCGTCGATGAAGTGCTCACACTCGACCCGCAGGGGCTCGACGTTGGGGATGCGCGGCGAGAACACGTCCCCGCTGCGGGTGATGTACTCGCCGTAGGTCCGCGAGTCCTCGTCGAAGCCCTTGTCATAGACGGTGAGCTTGCGCTCGAGCTCCATGTCGTCGAAGGTGGCCATCTTCTGGGAGCCGACCACGGTGAAGCGCCGTTCCTTGTGCGGATCGAGCCACGAGAGGTGCAGGTGCGCCGTCAGACCCGACGGAAAGCGCATGAAGCAGAAGACGACGTCCTCGACGCCCGGCCGCACATAGGACTCCCCGTGGGCCTCGACCTCGATCGGCTCCTCGTCGGCGAGGTAGAGCACCACCGACACGTCGTGGGCGCCCAGGCTCCACAGAGCGTTCTCGTCCGCGCGCAGCTTGCCGAGGTTCAGCCGGTTGCCGTAGATGTAGTAGATCTCCTCGCCCAGCTCGCCGGAGGCGGTCAGCTCCTTGAGCCTGCGCACGCCCGGGTGGTACTCGAGCAGGTGCCCCACCATGAGCAGCCGGCCGGCGCGCTCGGCGGCGGCCACGGCCCGCTCGGCGTCAGCGGAGGACACCGCCAGCGGCTTCTCGACGAAGCAGTGCTTGCCGGCCTCCAGCACCCGCACCGCCAGCTCCGCATGGGTGGGCACCGGGGTGGCCAGCACGACCGCGTCCAGGTCCGGGTCGGCGAGCAGCTCGTCGAGATCGGCGGTGGGGCGCGCCGCGGGCAGCGCCCGCGCCACGCGGTCGCGCGCCGTCTCGTCGGCGTCGCAGAGATACCGCACCTCACATCCGGGGATCGCGGCGAAGTTGCGCGCCAGGTTGGGACCCCAGTAGCCCAGCCCGACGATGCCGACCGACACGGGCCGGGTCACCGGCGCCCTCGCGACTCCGTACACGGGCTCATCGGCGCAGGAGTCTAGGCGTGGAGCGTGACGGGACCGGGTTCACGCCGCCAGGCTCGCCAGCGCCGCGACGACCCGCTCGCCGGCGTGGCCGTCGCCGTACACCGGCGGGGCGGCCGTGGCCGGCTCGCGCTCCAGCGCGGCCAGGACGCGCGGGAGGTCGAGGTCGGCGAGCACGTTCCAGCCCAGCTCGACGGTCTCGGTCCACTCGGTGTTGGCGCGCAGCGTGATGCACGGCACCCGGGCCAGATAGGCCTCCTTCTGCAGCCCGCCCGAGTCGGTGACCGCCGCGCGCGCGTGGCAGAGCAGGGCCGTGAGCTCGAAGTACCCCAGGGGCTCGGTGAGGGTGACCCCCGGCGCCTGCGCCAGGCGCTCGCGCAGCCCCGCGCTGCGCAGCCGCGCGTCGGTGCGCGGGTGCAGCGGCAGCACCACCGGCAGCGGGAGTCCCGTGAGCACGTCGACGAGCCGGCCCAGCCGGTCCGGGTCGTCGACGTTGCCGGCGCGATGCGCAGTCGCCAGCAGGTACCCCCCGGGCTCCAGGCCCCGCGCCCGGACCAGGTCGGAGCGCTCACGCGCCTGGGGCTGGATGGCCATGGCGACGTCGACCATGACGTCGCCGACCAGCTCGGTGCGGCCGGCCACGGCCTCATGGCGCAGATTGGTCATCGCCACCTCGGTCGAGCACAGCAGCAGCGCGCCGGCGTGGTCGGTGAGGACGCGGTTGAGCTCCTCGGGCATCGAGCGGTCAAACGAACGCATCCCGGCCTCGACGTGGGCCACCGGGACCCGGGCCTGGGCGCCGGCGAGCGCGCCGGCCAGGGTCGAGTTGGTGTCTCCGTAGACCAGGACGGCATCGGGCGACTCCTCGGCCAGCACCGGCTCCAGAGCGGCCAGCATGCGCGAGGTCTGCGAGGTGGCCGAGCCCAGCGCGATGCCGAGCTGGCGGTCGGGCGCCGGCAGGCCCAGCTCGGCGAAGAACACCGCGGACAGGCTGTCGTCGAAGTGCTGGCCGGTATGGATCAGGATCTCCTCGTGCTCGCGGCGCAGGGGCGGCGAGACCGCGGCCGCCTTGATGAACTGCGGCCGGTTTCCGATCACGGTGAGGACCTTCATCGTGGCGAGGCGCGCGGCCGGGGCGGCGAGCTCAGGCGCGCAGCTGCTCGGCCATGCGGGCGGCGACCGCGTCCCGGGTGCGGTCGGTCACCGGAGAGGGGCCGGCGTACGCGTGGTCGTCGATGGATGCCACCGGCTGGACCTCGCGCGCCGTGGAGGCGAGGAACGCCTCCTCGGCGCCGTAGAGCTCCTCCAGGGTGATCGGCTCCTCCTCGGCCCCGGTCACCTCGATGACCAGCGCCCGCGTGATCGAGGCGAGGATGTGCTCGTCCAGCGGCGGGGTCAGCAGACGGCCCTCCTTGACGTAGAACAGCGAGCTCGTGGGCGCCTCCAGCACCCTGCCGTGCGGCGTGACGAGGAGGGCCTCGTCGTAGCCCTGCTCGCGTGCCAGGCGGGTGGCGAGCATGTTGGCGCCGTAGGAGAGCGACTTGATCCCGTCGAGGATGCGGGTGGGCGAGTAGGTGATCGACATCACGCGCGCGGTGTCGGGCATGGCCACCATCGGCTCGGTGAGCAGGATCCGGCGCCCGCCGCGCGTGATCATGATCCGCAGGCACTGGTGGTCAGGACCGGTCCCGGCCTGCGCCAGCAGCCGGAACGAGTCGGCCCGCACCGCCTCCAGGTCGACCGGGAGCCGGAGGTTCTCGGCGGATCGCTCCATCCGAGCCAGATGGGCGTCGAAGGCATACGGGGTGCCGTCGTAGACCCGGATGACCTCGAACACTCCGTCGCCGCGGATCAGTCCCTCGTCGGTGACCGGGATGGTGGCCTCGGCGGCCGGCATGATCTCACCGTCCAGCGAGGCCAGCGAGGTGGGGCCTGTCGGGCTCATCGGCGCACAGTCTCGTGGTTGGCGGCGCCGCGCTCAACCCGGTCGGGACGGGTCCAGACCTCGGCCAGGCGCACCACGGTCGCCGCCGCCGCGGCCATGTCCTGGAGCGAGGCCCACTCGCGCACGGAGTGGTACTCGTGACCGCCGGTGAAGATGTTGGGCGTCGGCAGGCCCATCTCGGAGAGCCGGGAGCCGTCGGTCCCGCCGCGCACGGGGACCCGCACCGGCTCGACGCCCTCCGCCGTGATCGCGGCCTCGGCCGCGTCGACGACGAACGGGACCGGATCGATGTACTCGCGCATGTTGCGGTACTGCCGGCGCACGTTGAAGTCCAGCGTGGCGCGCGGGGCGCGCGCCATCACCTCGCGCGCGGTGCGCTCGAACAGCGCGACGTGCTCCGCCAGGCGCTCCTCGTCGAAGTCGCGCACGATCGCCCTCATCTCGGCGACCGCCGCGGTACCGGTGAGCCGAGTGACGTGGATGAAGCCCTCGCGCCCGGACGTCGTATCAGGCGTGAGACGGTCTGACGGCAACGCCGCGACGATGTCCGCCGCCAGGCGCAGCGCGCTGACGAGCTTGCCGGTGGCGTGACCGGGATGGACGTCGACGCCGTGGACGGTGACCACCACCTCCTGCGCGGAGAAGGTCTCGTCGGTGAACTCGCCGATCTCCGAGCCGTCCATGGTGTAGGCGCACAGCGCCCCGAAGCGGTCTATGTCGAACAGCGTCGCGCCCTCGCCGATCTCCTCGTCGGGCGTGAAGCAGATACGCAGGGTCGGTCGCGGCAGCTCAGGGTGAGCGGCGAGATGGGCCACGGCCGCCATGATCTCGGCGACCCCCGCCTTGTCGTCGGCGCCGAGCAGCGTGTCGCCGCTCGAGGTGACGATGTCGTGCCCCACCTTGGCGGCGAGCTCGGGGATCGACTCCGGGTCCAGGCGCGTGCCGTTGCGCGGCAGCTCGATGACCCCACCTCCGTAGTCGCGGTGCACGATCGGCTCCACGCCCGCGCCGGGGGCATCGGGACTGGTATCCATGTGGGCGATCAGGCCGATGACCGGGCCGTTGCCGCTGGTGCCCGGCAGGGTGGCGGTGACGTATCCGTTCTCGTCGAGCATGGCGTCGGCGAGGCCGGCCGCGGTCAGCTCCTGCACCAGAACGCGGCCGAGGTCGAGCTGGCCTGGCGTACTCGGGGACTGCTCGCGGTCCGTCGTGGACTGGGTATCGATCCGGACGTAGCGCTCGAAGCGGCGCAGCAGGTCCGGGGCCAGCGTCTCGGCCAGCTCGGAGGTGTAGGACGCGCTCATCCACGTGCAGTAAACCAGCCGGCAGAGGGCAAGTTGGTTGGCGCGGAGTCACCTCGGGTAGCCATCCCCCGCCGGACAATCAAAAAAGGGAAGGGATGCAAATGCTGCTGGCTCTTGCCATCGTCCTGTTCATCATCGCCATCGCCGGCGGTGTGATCATTCACCCCATCATCTTCGTCCTGGCGCTCGTCGCGCTGGTGATGTTCTTCACCGGGCGCCGCGGGGCCCGGATCTAGACGGATACCGCGTCTGCTTGCGCTCCACGACTGCGGGTAATCCGCCGATATGGATGCCCCGAGCCTCGAGTGGAGCGCAGCAGAGGTCCGTCGCGGCACCCTCACGGTGCAGGTCGCCGGCGACCGGCCTCGCGGCTGGAAGTCGACCTTTCAGCACACCGTGAGGCTGCTGGGCGGCGGCAACTGGGGCGAGGTGTCGATCAAGGGGGCGAAGGTCAAGGTCGCCGACGTCCCCGAGGGCAGTGAGGAGGAGCTCCGCTTCTTCCTCGACGGCGTCGTCCAGCAGGCCAACGCCACCCACGTCGACGTGGACGACGACCCCGATGACGGGGCGGACGAGGGCGGCGATGCCGGCGCGGACGAGGATGACGCCGACGCCCGCATGACCTCGCGTTTCCGCGATTCCGGCACCGCGTGATGGCGGCCACATCGCGCATCGTGCCCGCGAGCCCGCGGGGCCGCTTGCGACGCTCGGACTGCTCTGGGAAGGGCCTGACGCGCGTCCGCCGCGGTCGCGGCTTCGGCTACGTCGACGCTCAGGGGAAGCGTCTGCGCGACCCGGAGGCGCTGCTGCGCATCAAGGAGCTGGCGATCCCGCCCGCCTGGGAGGACGTCTGGATCTGCACCGACCCGCTCGGCCATCTTCAGGCCACGGGCGTCGACGCCGCGGGCCGCAAGCAGTACCTCTACCACCAGCGCTGGCGCGAGATGCGCGATCGACAGAAGTTCGACCACATGGTGGACTTCGCCCACGCGCTGCCGGCGTTGCGACGTCGCGTCCTGCGCACCCTGCGCGCCGGAGAGGAGATCGACCAGACCCGGGTTCTGGCCTGCGCGATCCGGCTGCTCGACGTGGGGCTGTTCCGCGTCGGCTCGGAGCAGTACGCCGACGACGAGGGTGGCGTCGGGCTGGCCACGGTCCTCAAGGCCAGCGTCACCGTGAGCAAAGGAGAGCTGGTCTTCGACTACCTGGGCAAGTCCGGCGTGCGCCGGGTGCAGGCGGTGCAGGACGCCGCGGTGATCGACGTGGTCAGCGCGCTCAAGCGCCGGCGCGGCGGCGGCGATCAGCTGCTCGCCTACAAGGACGGAGGCCGCTGGCACGATGTGCGCTCGGAGCAGATCAACGAGCACCTCAAGGGCCTGATCGGCGAGGAGTACTCCGCCAAGGACTTCCGGACCTGGAACGCGACCGTGCTCGCCGCCGTCTCACTCGCCGCAGACGGGCGTCGGGCCACATCCGCGGCGGCCCGCAAGCGCGCGATCAACGGCGCGGTGCGCGGCGTGGCCGAGGTGCTGGGCAACACCCCCGCGGTGGCGCGGCGCTCCTACATCGACCCCCGCGTGATCGACCGCTACCTCTCGGGGTGGACGATCGGGGGTGAGGTCGATCGGATCGGTGCGCTACGGGGACCCGACGACCGCCGTCGCGCGCGCCTGGAGGGCGCGGTGCTCGATCTGCTCGACGATGACCACTCCTCTGCAGCCGTCGAGCGCTTCGCGGGGGCAGCCAAAGCTAAAGCTGCATAAAGACACCCGCCATCCGTCCGGAAAAAACACACGATCTACCAGGGAAGTCGTACCGGCTGTGATAGAACAGGTGAAGTCTGCGACTTTGGGAGGTCAGCGATGGCGGTCACGTCTCCGTCTATCTTGACCGTCGGCTCGGGAGAGCTGTTCGATCGTTGGTATGAGGACCATGATGTCCGTGCGCGCGACGCGCTGATCGAGCGCTTCCTGCCTCTGGCCCGCAAGCTGGCGCGCCGTTACGCCGGCTCCAACGAGCCCTACGACGACCTGGTCCAGGTGGCCAGCCTCGGTTTGGTCAAGGCGGTGGAGCGCTTCGATCCCACCCGTGGCTTTGCCTTCACCTCGTTTGCCGTGCCGACCATCGTCGGCGAGCTCAAGCGATATTTCCGCGACAGCGCCTGGGCTCTGCACGTCGATCGCAGCGCCCAGGAACTGGCGCGCAAGATCGCCGACGCCCGCCGCGAGGTCAGCCTGCGTCAGGGGCGCTCGCCGACGGTGCCCGAGCTGGCCGAGTATCTCGAGATCTCAGAGGAGCAGGTGCTCGACGGCCTGCAGACCAACGAGGCCTACGACACCGTGTCGCTGGACGCACCGCGCAGCGGCGACGAGGAGGCCGAGAACCGTCTGGAGGGTCTGGGGGGCCAGGATGACCGGCTCGACCTCGTCGATGATCAGGCGACGGTGTTCGCGGCCGCCCAGCACCTGCCCGAGCGCGAGCGGCGGATCCTCTACCTGCGTTTCGGCGAGGACCTGACGCAGGCGGAGATCGCGCGCCGGATCGGCGTGTCGCAGATGCAGGTCTCCCGTCTCCTGCGCAAGTCCGTGCAGCGGCTGCGCGATCTCACCCAGGAGCGCCCGCAGCCCGCGCTCGGCGAGGAACGCCCGCAGCCCGCCTGAGCCGGGTCCGTGGGGCTGAGGGCAAAGGTGTGAAGAGGCGCGCCTGGCGAGATCTGGGGGCTGTGAGAGGCAACGCCTCTCAGGATGATGCGAGGCGAGCGGGGACTGTGGGAGATTTCCATCGCTGGAGAGTGGCGATCTCCCAGGACCTCCGGTCCGGGCGGCTCAGCGGGCCGATCCGGGCCGAATCGACGCGCTGCGCGATAGGCAGTCCCTCTCACAGGCACGCCGGCAACGGCTAGGCGTCGGGGTTCTCCTCGGCGTCCGCCTCGCCTGCGTCGGCGCCGCGCGGGTCATCGACCTCGTCCGGGGCGTCCTGCAGCACCCGGCCGGCCGCATGCTCATCGCCGTGGGAGGCGTGCTCGATGAGCTCGCGCTCGGCCTCCTCGAAGCCCTCTGCCTCGCCTCCGCCCGCCTCCCTGACGGGCTGCTCGGCCGGGTCCCGTTCGTCCGCGTCGACCGGCGGGGGCTCGGAGCTCACCTCTCCCCCGATGCGTGCTGCTTCAGCGGCGGCCGCGTCTTCCTGCTCGCGCTCGTAGTCGGATTCCGGCATGGCTAACGCGATACCCGGCGTTGGCCCCGGGAAACCGGTGCCTCAGTGCTCCTTGATGTGCATGCGCAGCGTCATCCCGGAGGTGTCGCTGCGCATCTCGACCAGATCACAGAGCTGGTTGATGAGCCACAGGCCGCGGCCCTCGAGGGCGTCCGTGGCCGGGCGCCGGCGGCCCGCCATCACGTCGTCGACCCCGGACGGCGAGCTGACCTCGCTGACGATCTCGTCCCCGTCGTGCCAGATCCGGGTCATGCAGGTCACGTTGCCGTGCTTGACCGCGTTGCTGGCGGCCTCGTTGATGACAAAGACCAGGTCGGAACGGCGCTCGGCGCTCAGCGATCCGAGCGCCGGGTCATCCGCGATCGCTCGCCGCAGCTCCAGCAGGCTCCCGTGCAGCGGGTGCTCGGTGACGGGACCCGCGGGGTCGTCGAGCGGCCACAGCTCGCCGAACGCCTTGCTGAGAGGGTCCGTGTACGCGTTGCCGGCGCGGCGCCGGCCGCGGTCGACCACGGTGGGATGGGTCATCTCGACGCCGGCCAGGATGTCCTCGTCGAGATGCCGTGCGTCAAACGGCGACATGATCGTGGCGCCGGACTCGGCCAGCGCGTGGTTGAGCAGGGCCTCGTGGCGCAGCGCCTCGACGGCCTCGGCGTGGCTGCGACCGGGCCAGACCACCTCGGAGACGACCCGGGCACGGCCCTGGTGGGCTGCCACCCACTCCTCGATCATCGACAGCAGACAGCCGGGGTTGCGCCCGACCTGCTCGAGGTCCTCGACGCGGGCATCGCCCATGAGCTCGCCGAGGGCTTCGCGGACGCGCCGGAGGTGGGAACCGGGGAGGGCGACGAGCACCGGCTCGCCCGCGTCCGCCGCCTCTTGCATGAAGGCGTGCACCGCCGTGTCGAATTCAGCCTCATCGCGATAGATGAGAGCTTCATGCACAAGTCCGGGCCTCGGACTGTGAGAGGATGTGCGCGCGTCAGCCACGAATCTCCCGCTATGGCTACCGTTTCCGGGTCCCGCTACTTCCAAACCTGACCTTGGCGCGAACCGACCACAACATGGTGCGCCCGAGATCAGTAGGCTCGTGCCCAGCGTGCAGAACCAGTTCCAGGTAGAAGTCCGCAGGAATGGTGCGGCGGCCGTCGTGGCGGTCAGTGGCGAGCTCGATCTGGCCTCGGGGCCGGAGCTCGAGGCTGAGCTCGATCAGCTCACCGGGCCCGACGTCCAGCTCGTCGTGATCGACCTCCGCGGCCTGGATTTCATGGACTCGACCGGACTCAGCATTCTCGTCCGTGCCCACCAGCGACTCGCCGGCGAAGGCTGCGAGATGGGCCTGGTCAAGGGCTCTCAGCAGGTCCAGCGCCTGCTCGATCTCACGGGTGTGGCCGAGCGGCTACGCCTGGTCGACGCGCCCGAAGAGCTGCTCGAGCCGCGCTGACTCCCACCGGCGGCTCAGCGCCGGTGATCGATCACGACCACGCGCAGAAGCTCGGCGTCGCCGGCCTCCTGCACCGAGACCTGATCGGACAGCAGGACCAGAGGCGATGCGGCGTGATCGGCGGCCTGCGCATCGAGCCGTGACCCCGTCCCCTTACGAAACGGGCCGACGATGAGCTCCAGCCGGCGATCCTGGGCGGTCAGGCGGGCTTCGACCCGCTGCCCCTCCGCGGCGGTCGAGGCGTGGGCCGCGAGCGTGTCCGTGACCAGGTAGACGTCGGAGAAGCGGTCGAGCGAGAAGTGGGCGGTGGCCGCCAGCGTCCGTGCGAGCCGGCCCAGGACGCCCGGCAGCAACGTCACCGGCGACAGCGAGACGATGACCTCGCCCTCGGCGTCCGCCGACGGCGTCATGTCAGCGTCGTTGGTGGCCGGCGGCGGCGCCTCGAAGAGCTTGCGGCCGTCGCGTCGGACCGAGAAGTCCATGCGCACCTCGGTGCCACCGCCCGGCGCCGAGCTGAACTGGACATCCTCGGTCAGCGCCCGGATGACCGACAGGCCGATCCCCTGGCTGACGTCGCCTGCCGGTGGGGGCGCCGGCATACCGACGCCCTCGTCGACCACGCGAACGCTGAAGCGCTCGTCGGTGACGAACAGCCCCACCTCCATCGGACCCGGCTCGCCGCCGTAGGCATGCAGCACGACGTTGTTGCAGGCCTCGCTCACCGACGTCTTGAGGTCGTCGAGGAGCTCAGGATCGATCGACAGGAGCTCCGCGACGCCACCGAGCATCCCGCGAACGATCGTCAGGGTCTGTGGCCTGCTCTCAAGGCGCAGGCGAACGGTTGAGCCTTCAGCCATCACCTCAGCACAGAGCAGATTCCCAGGCACCTACGCCGACAAACAGACGTAGGCGTCCTCGAAGGCCCGGCCGCTCGTGATTTCAGCTCTCGGTGATCTCGGTCAAATGCGCGATCGCGCGGCGCAAGATGCGGCTGACCTGCATCTGAGACACGCCGATGTGCTCGGCGATCTGCGTCTGCGTGAGATCGTGCACGAAGCGCAAGGTCAGCACCTCGCGCTCCCGCTGGGGGAGTTGACCGGCCGCCGTCGTGATCGTCACGCGGTCGTCCGCCGACTGCAGACTGGGATCCAGGTCTCCGAACGATTCGACCATAGTCCCACTTTCGCCCTCTCCATCGTCGTACGGGGCGTCGAGCGAGGAGGCGTGATGGGCCCGGGAGGTCTCCAGAGCGTCGAGGACATCCTCGATATCGAACTCCAGGTACTGGGCCAACTCAGGCACGGTCGGAGCGCGGTTGAGGCGGCTGCTGAGCTGCTGCTGGGCCTCTTCGACCTTGACGGCGCGCTCCTGCGCACCGCGCGGCACGTGAACGGCCCAGCCGAGATCGCGGAAGTAGCGCTTGAGCTCGCCGAGGATCGTCGGCACAGCGAAGGACGAGAAGGCCGTGCCGCGGCTCAGGTCATAGCGGTCGATCGCCTTGACCAGGCCGAGGCTCGCCACCTGCAGGAGATCGTCGAACGGCTCGCGGGCACCGCTGTAGCGGCGGGCCAGCTTGCGGGCGAGGGGGAGGAAGCGCTGGACGAGCTCGTCGCGGGCCTGGCGGTCTCCGCCCTGCTGCCAGCGGACGAAAAGTGTCTCGTTACCGACGTGACCGAGAGCGCCGGCGCGTTTGGGCCGACGCAGTTGCTGTGGAGGAGAACTGGTGGCTGTGCTCATGGTGCAGTGCCATTACCCGATTCCTCCTCAACTCAATCACGCGCGCGGGTTTCTCACCGTTTTCTGTCTTACGCTTGACGGTATTGCCAGCTTTGCCCTAGATCATGCGTCCGTGACCGACGATCCCGAACGGTTGCGCGTGCTCGTGGTCGACGACGAGCCGGGGATCGTCGATGTGGTGTCGATGGCCCTGCGTCATCACGGCTTCGACGTGGCGGCGGCGCGCACCGGAGCCGAGGCACTGACCCAGGTGCGCGACTGGCGGCCCCACGCCATGGTCCTCGACATCATGCTCCCCGACATGGAGGGCTTCGAGGTCGCCCAGCGGCTGGCCCAGCAGCACGCCGAGGTGCCGATCCTCTTCCTCTCGGCCCGGGACAACACGTCGGACAAGGTTCGCGGGTTGACCACCGGAGGCGACGACTACGTGACCAAGCCGTTCAGCCTGGAGGAGCTCGTCGCCCGGCTGCGGAACCTCCTGCGCCGCAGCGGCGCATCGCACCAGACCCCGGGCCGGCTGCGCTTCGCCGACCTCGAGCTCGACGAGGACACCCGTGAGGTCCGCCGTGGCACGCAGGCGATCGAGCTCACCGCCACCGAGTACCGGCTCCTGCGCTACCTGCTGCTCAACCCGCGACGCGTCCTGACCCGCGCCCAGCTGCTCGACCACGTGTGGAGCTACGACTTCGGCGGCGACGCCCGCGTGCTGGAGACCTACATCAGCTACCTGCGCAAGAAGCTCGACGTCCACGGGCCGCCCCTGGTGCACACGGTGCGCGGCGTCGGCTACGCCCTGCGGCTCCCCCGGGACTGATGTCGCTTCGCACGCGCCTGCTGCTGGGGATGGTGGTCCTGGTCGCCGCGGGCCTGGCGGTGGCAGCGGTCACGACCTATGAGGAGCAGCGCTCGTTCCTGATGGATCGCGTGGACCAGCAGGTGCAGTCCGGGCTGGTCCCGGTCGCCTTCGCGCTGAGGCTCCCCGGCACGCGCCCGGCGCGCACCACCGGCGCCCGCCGCTTCCCGTTTGCGGGCCTGCTGGGACGCCGACCCCCGGGGATCGGTCCGGCCAGCCTGCCCCCGGGCACCTTCGGCGAGCTGATCGGCCCGGGTGGCGCGGTCCTGCGCCGGCGGGCGTTCACCTACGGGGAACCGGCCCCGGCCCCGCCCAAGCTGCCCGGCCACATCCCGACCAGCCGTCCGGGCAGACGGCTGAATCTGTTCACCGTCCACGCCGGCCGTGGCCCCGACATCCGCTACCGCGCCGCCGCGTTCGCGCTGCCGGGGGGCGACACCGTCGTGGTGGCGGTCTCCCTGCGCGAGACCGACGACACCCTGCACCGCCTGGTGATGGTCGAGGGGCTCGTCGGGGGTGGCGTGATCCTGGCGCTGGTGGTGCTCGGCTGGGTCGTCATCCGCATCGGGCTGAGGCCGCTCGAGCGCATCGGCCGGGTCGCCGCTGAGATCGCCGCCGGTGACCTGTCACGACGGGTGACCCCGTCTGACCAGCGCACCGAGGTGGGGCGCCTGGGTCACGCGCTCAACGACATGCTCGGTCAGATCGAGCAGGCGTTCCGCGCCCGGCGCCAGAGCGAGGACCAGCTGCGCCGCTTCCTCGCCGACGCCTCGCATGAGCTGCGCACGCCGCTGGCCTCGATCCGCGGCTACGCGGAGCTCTTCCGACTCGGTGCGGCCGATGACCCGGCCACGCTGGAGCGAGCGATGGCACGGATCGAGGCCGAGGCCACCCGCATGGGCGTGCTGGTGGAGGACCTGCTCTCGCTGGCGGCGCTGGATCAGGCCCCCGAGCGGCCGCGCGTCCCCGTCGACCTCGGCGAGCTGGCCGCGCATGCCGCCGAGGACACGCGCGTGACCGCACCCGATCACCATGTCTCGCTCAAGGTCGACGAGCCGGCCACCACGGTGACGGGCGATCCCGACCAGCTCCGCCAGCTCGTGGCCAACCTCATGCGCAACGCGGTCATCCACACGCCGGTGGGAACGACGATCGAGGTCGCAGTACGCCGCGAGGGGAGCCAGGCGCTGCTCGAGGTGCGCGACCATGGTCCGGGCCTGCCCGATGGCGCGGGCGACCAGCTCTTCGAACGTTTCTGGCGCACCGAGGGCGGCCGCAGCCGGGGCAAGGGCGGAGCCGGCCTGGGGCTGGCGATCGTCAAGGCGATCGCGGTCGCCCACGGCGGCTCGGTCCGGGCCGAGAACGCCGGCGAGGGCCACCGGGACCAGGACGGCGGCGGCGGCGCCGTGTTCACCGTCTCGCTGCCCGCGCGAGCGCCCGCCGCACCCTCTCAGGAAAATCTCAGCCTCCTCACGTCGGACTCTTATCTGGATCACGCAGATTGAGCCGGTGACCTCTCGGCGAGCAGCGTTGGCGGCTGCGTGAGCATCAGGATCCCCTGGCACATCCTCGGGATGGCGGCCGTGTTCGCCGCCGCCGTCGTCGCCGCGGTGCTCGAGCTGGGCCCCCCGACCTCGACGACGCGCACCTCCACGGAGATCGTCACCGCCGCCAAGGGCATCGTGCAGTCGACGGTCACGGGCACGGGCAACGTGGAGCCGGGGACCGACGTGGAGGCCAACTTCCAGACCAGCGGCACGCTGCAGCACCTCTACGTCAAGGACGGCGACCACGTGAGCAGGGGCGAGCTCCTCGCCACGCTCGATCCGACGGCGGCCGAGCTGACCGTCGAGCAGGCGGAGTCGAGCCTCACCTCGGCCGAGGACAACCTCACCAACGCCGAGAACCAGACGGCCACGTCGTCCACCTCGGCCTCGTCGGGATCATCCGCGAGCACGAGCCTCGAGAACGTGCCGGAGTCGACGCGGTTCGTCACCTTCCATCCGGCGGTGACGACGACCACGCAGACGACCACCACGCCCACCACCCAGACGACCACGCGCACGACGACGTCGCCGACGCGAACCCGGACGACCACCACGCCGACCCGGACGACCACGACGCCGACCCGCACATCCTCTGGGAGCGGCTCGAGCGGGTCGGGCTCCAGCGGCTCGGGGTCGCGCGTTTCCTCGAGCGGGTCGGGCTCCCGGAGCGGATCCGCGAGCAGCGGATCGGGCTCCGGGCAGACGAGCACCACCAGCGCGGAGACGATCGCCGCCAACATCGCCTCGGCCCAGGCCGCGGTCGACGGCGCCGAGGCCACTGTCCGCAACGCGGAGAACGCCCTGAACGAGACCCGCCTGTTCGCGCCCGCCGCCGGCACCGTCGTCAACGTCGAGAGCGTCTCGCCGGGCGACACGATCTCCGGCGGCTCCGGCTCCGGGTCGTCGAGCTCAAGCGCCGGCTCCGGGGCCGGCTCGGGGTCGGGGTCAAGCTCGGGGACGGGCGCCACCGCGGGCAGCCTCGGCGGCTCGAGCAGCAGCTCGTCCTCGACGGCGAGCAGCTCGGGCCTCGTCGAGATCGTCAACACGGGCTCGATGACGATGACCGTCGCCTTCAGCGAGTCCGACATCTCCAAGATCAAGGTGGGCCAACCGGCCAACATCACGCTCGAGGCCCTCGCCGGAGTGGAGCTCGCCGCCCACGTGAGCGCCATCTCCACGCTGGGCACGAGCAGCAGCGGCGTGGTCAGCTATGACGCGACGCTCGCGCTCGATCAGCGCGATTCCCGCGTCAAGCCCGGCATGAGCGCCTCGGCGGCGGTCATCACGGGGCAGAAGTCGGGGGTCAACCTGCCCAACAGCGCGGTCACGACCACGGGCTCGGAGGGGCGGGTGAACCTCCTGCAGAACGGCAAGGTCGTCCCGACGACCGTGATCGTCGGCCTCGTCGGCGACAGCCGCACCCAGATCGTGAGCGGACTGAAGGCCGGCGACGAGGTTCAGGTCACGACCACGCTGCCCTCCCTGGGCTCCGGCACATCGCTGTCGACGTCGGGCTCCACCGGGACCCTCGGCGGAACCGGCGGCCTGGGCGGCGGCGCCGCGCGTTTCCTGGGCGGCGGCGGCTTTGCCGGCGCCGGCGCGTTCCGTGGCGGCGCGGCCCGCGGCGGGGGTTGATGGCTGCGCGCCCGCCCGTCATCGACCTCGACGAGGTCACCAAGACCTACGCGGTGGGCGAGATCGCGGTGCACGCCCTCAACGGGATCACCGCAACGATCCAGTCCGGCGAGTACGTCGCCATCATGGGCAGCTCGGGCAGCGGCAAGAGCACGCTGATGAACATCCTGGGCTGCCTCGACGTGCCCACCAGCGGTGTCTACCGCCTCAACGGCCTCGACGTGCGCTTCGCCGACGAGGACCAGCTCGCCGACCTGCGCAACCGCGAGATCGGCTTCGTCTTTCAGAGCTTCAACCTCATCCCGCGCACGCGCGCGCTGGCCAACGTCGAGCTCCCCCTGGCCTACGCGGGGCTCGGTCGCGGTGACCGCCACCGGCGCGCCATGCGCGCGCTGGCCGACGTCGGCCTCGCGTCACGCGTCCATCACCTGCCCTCAGAGCTCTCGGGCGGGCAGCAGCAGCGCGTCGCCATCGCGCGGGCGCTGGTCAGCAACCCGGCGATGCTCCTGGCCGACGAGCCCACCGGCAACCTGGACAACGCCTCGACGCACGAGATCCTCGAGATCTTCGAGCGCCTCTCCGACGAGGGCCGGACGATCATCCTCATCACCCATGAGCACGAAGTCGCCGCCCACGCCGAGCGGGTCATCGAGCTCTCCGACGGGCACATCGTCTCCGACGCCTCCAGCGCCGTGGAGGCCGCGTCGTGACCGAGATCGTGCGTGTCGCCCTCACCGGGCTGTCGGCCAACAAGCTGCGCTCGGGGCTGACGATCCTGGGGCTGATGATCGGCGTGGGCTCGGTGATCATCCTCGTCGCCGTGGGCACCGGCTCCTCGGCGGCGGTGCAGTCCCAGATCGAAGCGCTCGGCTCCAACGTCCTGCTCGTCCAGTCCACGCCGACGTTGGGGGGGCTGGGCCGTGGCGGAGGCGTCACCTCAGACCCTCTGACCGTCTCGGACGCCGACGCGCTGGTGAACCGCTTCACCGCCCCCGACGTGCAGAGCGCATCCCCGGTCGTCGACGCCAACGGGGTCACGCTCACCTACAACGGCACCACCTACTCGCCGTCGTCCTTCGTCGGCTCCACCCCGACCTATGAGACCGCGCGTGACTACACCGTGGCCAGCGGGTCGTGGTGGACCACGGCCGAGGACAACCAGCACGCCCGCGTGGTCGTGGTGGGACCGACGGTCGTGCAGGAGCTCTTCGGCGGCGCCAACCCGATCGGAGCCACGATCGGGGTCAACGGCACGAACTTCCAGGTGATCGGCGTCACCAAATCCAAGGGATCCAACGGCGCCACCAACGAGGACGACGTCGCCATGGCGCCGCTCACCGCGGTCCAGGACACGCTCACCGGCTACGGCGACGTCAACTCGATCGTCGTCCAGGCCAAGTCCCGCGATCAGCTCTCCGCCGCCCAGACCGAGGTCACCAACATCCTCACCCCACTCCTGCCCCCGGCGCCGGGATCGACGACGTCGAGCTTCAACGTCATCAACCAGGGCTCGATCCTGCAGGCGTCGACCTCCACCAGCAGCGTCTTCACCACGCTGCTGGGCGAGGTGGCCGCGATCTCGCTGCTGGTCGGCGGCATCGGGGTGATGAACATCATGCTCGTGTCCGTCACCGAGCGCACCCGCGAGATCGGGATCCGCAAGGCGGTCGGCGCACGGCGCTCGGACATCCTCGTCCAGTTCCTCGTCGAGGCGGTGCTGGTCTCGTTCTTCGGGGGGATCGCGGGCGTGATCTTCGGAGTTGTCGGAAGCCAGTTCAAGATCGCCGGCGTGCACCCGGTGATCGCTCCCTATTCGATCGGCCTGGCGTTCGGCGCGTCGGTGCTGATCGGACTGTTCTTCGGGACCTATCCCGCCGGACGCGCCGCCGCGATGCGCCCGATCGAGGCATTGAGGTTCGAATGAGCCGCATGCCGTCACGCCGCAGGCCCCTGCCCATCAGACCCAGGAAGACGACCATGGAGACCTACACACCGGACCAGCGCGAGGAGGACTGGGACGCCTACGAGGATGAGCCCAAGACCGAGACCGCCCTCCCGCGCCGCGCGCGACGCCAGTTCTTCAACCGCCGCACGGCGGCGCTCGGGGCGTTGATCACCTGCGCCATCGGCTTCTACGCGGGGATCCGCGTGGAGAAGAGCCAGCTCTCGGATGCCAGCTCGTCGGTCGCGTCCGGTGGCGGCGGCCGGGCGGCGGGCCTGGCCGCGCTGCTCGGCCGCGGCGGGGCAGCGAGGACCGCCGGCGCGACCGGCTCGGGTGCGGCCGGCGGGGCGACCGGTGCTCGCGGGGCGAGCGGTGCCGGCGCGGGGGGCTTCGCCGGCGCAGGTGCCTTTGCCGGCACGGGCGGGGCCGGAGCCGGCGGCGCCGGCGCGGCCTTCGGCACGGTGGCCAGCGTGAACGGCAAGACGATCCTCGTCACCGACATCTCGGGCAACACGGTCAAGGTCAAGCTCTCCTCGTCAACCAAGATCACCAAGAACCAGTCCGTCTCGCGCCATGCGATCCGGCCCGGAGACACCATCGTCGTCACGGGCGTCGGCGGGTCGGGCGGGACCACGACCGCGGCCACGATCACGGACTCCGGTAACCGCAGCGGCGGCTCCGGCTCCGGTTCGGGGTCCGGCAGTGGCGGCTCCGGCTCTGGCTCTGGCTCTGGCGGGAACTCCGCCGTCGGGTCCCTGTTCTCGTCCGGCGGATGAGCATCACGAAAGGAAGCAGCACCACCATGAATCACTTGCGCACCCTTCGATTGGTGATCTCGGCCACGACCATCGTGGCCACGGCGCTCGTCCTCGCCGCCTGCGGCTCGAGCTCGAACACATCCAGCGCGTCGAGCTCGGGCAGCTCATCGGCCAGCGCGGGCGCGGCAGGTGCCGCCGCCAACCGCTCCAAGCTCGTCGCGTGCCTGAAGGCCCACGGCGTCACCCTCCCCGCCCGGCCCGCGGGAGCCAGGCAACGCCCCAACGGAGGCGAGGGCGGCGGCTTCGGCGGCGGCGGTGGGTTCTTCTTCGGAGGCGGCGGCGGTGGCGCGGGCCGCGCGGGCGCGAGTCGCTTCAACAACCCGAAGTTCCGGGCCGCGATTCAGGCCTGCGGGGGCAATCGGTTCCCGCAGCGCCGCTTTGTGCCCACCAAGGCCGCGGTGACCAAGTTCGTGGCCTGCGTCAAGCAGCACGGCTACAACCTGCCCACGCCGAACTTCTCGGGCAAGGGCGCGATCTTCCCCGCGGCGGTCGCACGCAACAAGAAGTTCCAGACCGCGGCGCGAGCGTGCGCGTCTGATCTTCGCCCGCCGGGCGAGCCGACCCAGAGTGGCGGCGGAGGCAGTGGCGCGAGTGGCAGCAGCTCCGGGGGCGGGTCGAGCAGCGACTGACGGCGGCAAACGCAGATCGCTGCGCGCCGCGGCCGGTGACGGTCGCGGCCGGTAGGCAGGGGAGACGCGCCGGTTAGCCTCAGCCGGGTTGCGTCTCCCCCGCCTGCGCCCCGACCTCTCGCCCTTCCGCGACAGCCGCGATCTGCGGCTGGTCGTCGGCGGCGACCTCGTCTCCAACCTCGGCTCGCAGGCGGCGCTCGTCGCGCTGCCGTTCCAGCTCTACCTGCTCACCAGGTCCCCGCTGCTGGTCGGGCTGCTCGGTGCGGTGGAGGTGGTCCCGCTCGTTTCGATGTCGCTGCTGGGCGGCGCCATCGCCGACCGCATGGACCGCCGCCGGCTGTTGCTGCTGACGCAGATCGGGCTCGTGGCCACCTCCGGCGCGCTCGCCCTCGTGCCGGCGCTGGGACGCCCGCCGGTGTACGCGCTCTACGCGCTGGGCGGCCTGCTCGCGGGCTGCAACGCCCTGCAGAACGTGGCGATGTCCGCACTGCTCCCCAATCTCATCGACCGCCCACGGCTGCCGCGGGCGCTGGCGGTCACCTACGGGCTGTCGGCGCTGTCGATGGTGATGGGACCGGGGCTGGGGGGCCTGCTCATCGCCGCCTTCGGCGTGCAGTCCGCCTACAGCGTCGACGCCGTGAGCTGCCTGGCGGTCGTGGGCACGGTGCTCCTCATCGCCCCCCAGCCCCCGACCGTGGTGGGCGAGCATCCCAAGGTGCTCGCGTCGATCGCCGAGGGGCTGCGCTACGTGCGCGGCAATCGCGCCCTGGTCGGCTCGTTTGCCATCGACCTGGTGGCGATGACGTTCGGGATGCCCCGCGCGCTCTTCGCGGTCCTGGCGGTCAGCGTGTTTCACGCGGGCGCCGCCGGCACGGGCGCTCTCTATGCCGCCGTCCCCGCCGGCGCCACCGTCGCCGCGCTCCTCACCGGTTGGATCAACCACGCGCGACGACTGGGCATCGTGGTCATCTGGTCGGTCGCGGTGTGGGGCGCCGCCGTATCGCTGGCCGGGCTCATGCGCTCGCTGTGGCCGGCGGTGGCGCTGCTGGCGGTCGCCGGCGCCGCGGACTCCACCTCCGCCGTCTGCCGTTCCACGATCAACCAGACGGTCACGCCCGATCACATGCGCGGCCGGATGTCGGCGGCGTTCTCGCTCGTGGTCTCCGGTGGGCCCCGGCTGGGCGACATCGAGTCCGGCAGCGTGGCGGGCGCCGCCGGGGTGCGCTTCTCCGTCGTCTCCGGGGGGCTGGCGTGCATGGTGGGCGTGGTCGCGATCGCGCTGGCCTTTCCCGCCCTGCGTCACTACGACACTCAGGATTGGACGTCGGCGCCCATGGGCGACACGGCGGATCGGATCGGCGAGACGCTCGAGGCGGTCGACCCGGTGTAGTGGCCGAGGGCGCACCGAAGTTGCCCGCGCCGGCCACTGGCTAACGTGAGTTGCGGTATGAGCATGCCCCCGGGCTACTTCGACGATGACTCGGCGATCCGACGCGTCCTGCGTGAACGGGCGCTGGCGCTGTCGGGCCCGCGGGCGCTGTTGATGCAGGCGGCGCACCCATTGGCGGTGGCCGGACTGCTCGCGCATTCAGACTCACTGGAGGACCCCTACGTCCGGCTCGCGCGGACCGCCAAGATCATGAACACGATCACGTTCGGCTCCCGGGCCGAGGCCGACAGCGCGACGCGGCGAGTGCGCGCGATGCATCGCGCGGTGCGCGGGCGCCTGCCGGAGGCGGTGGGTCCCTACCCCGCGGGCGCGCCGTATCGCGCGGATGACCCGCTGTTGCTCATGTGGATCCTGTACTCGCTGGTCGACTCCGCGATCGTCGTCTACACGACCTACGTCGGTCGGCTGCAGCGAGAGGAGCGGGCCGCGCTGTGGGAGGACTACAAGGTGGTCGGCCGCCTGTTCGGGCTGCGCCGGACCCAGATGCCGGCGACGCTGGCCGATCTGGAGGAGTACGGCCGCGCGATGCTGACCGGCGACGCGCTGTTCGTCGGAGACTGGGCGCGGCGCCGCGCGCGCGAGATCGTGCTCGAACCCCCGGTGAGGACGCTGGCCCGCCCGCTGGTGGAGACCGTCAACTTCATCACCATCGCGCTGCTGCCCGACGCGATCCGCTCTCAATATGGCTTCTCCCCCCTGCCGCCGGCGGCGGTGCGCAAGGCGCTGGTCGGCGCGGGGGCGGCCTACGTGCGCCACGGGGTGCTGCCGGTGCTGCCGGCTCACATCCGCCAGGTGCCGGCCGCGCGCCAGGCTGCCTGACCGCCGAGTAGCGTCCCGAGGCGATGACCAGGATCGCCGTCGTGGGCCACGTCGAGTGGGTGCAGTTCCTCCGTGTGGGGCACCTCCCCATGCCCGGAGAGATCCAGCGCGCGCGGCGTGAGTCCACCCACGCCGGCGGGGGCGCCGTCGTGGCCGCGGCGACGCTGGCCGAGCTGGGCGCCGAGGTCGAGTTCTACGGCGCGGTGGGTTCTGACGCCCTTGGTGACGCCGCCGCCGCCGAGCTCACGCAGCGCGGCATCACCGTCCACCTGGCGCGACGCCCCGGGCCCACGCGCGAGGTGATCACGCTGCTGGACGGCGAGGGCGAGCGCACGATCCTGCCCATCGGCGAGCGCCTACAGCCCGAGGGCGAGGACGCGCTGGACTGGGAGCGGCTGGCGCAGGCTGACGGCGTCTATGTCACGGCGGGCGATGCGGGCGCCCTTCAGCACGCCCGCGCCGCCCGCGTGCTGGTGGCCACGCCGCGCGTGCGCGAGCGCCTGGAGCGCCCCGAGGTCTACATCGACGCGCTCGTATTCAGCGGGTCCGACGAGGCCGAGCTGGAGTGGGCCGAGCGCCTGGCGCCCGACACCCGCCTCATGGTCGCCACCGACGGCGCCGCCGGAGGCCGCTGGTGGGGAGCGTCCGAGGGCCGCTGGGCGTCGGTGCCGCCGCCGGGCCCGGTGCGCGACAGCTACGGCTGCGGCGACGCCTTCGCCGCCGCCTTCACCTACGGCCTGGGCATGGGGCAGTCCGTGGCCGAGGCCGCGCAGGTGGGCGCCCGCTGGGGAGCGGAGATGCTCACCCGCGTCGGCGCGCCCTGACCGTCCGGGCCGGCCCGTGTCCGCCGCGGGCGCTCGCCGACCGGCGGGGAGCGCCGCCACCGCTCACAGGTCGGTCTGGCGCGGCGCGTAGCGATGGTGGAGCATCAGCGCGTTGCCGTCCGGGTCGTGGAAGAACGCCATGTGGCACACCCCGGTGTCGAGCACGTCGCCGCGGAACTCGACCCCGGCCTCCTGGAGCTGGGTGCGCGACCGGGCGACATCGTCCACGTGCAGCGCCACCGGGCCGGCCGACGCCTGGTGCTCCATCCCCATCTTCGCCGAGTCGATGATGCTGAGGGTCAGGTTCCCGGTCTCGAACTCGGCGAAGCCGCGATCCGGGATGTGGACCGAGCGCGGCAGTCCGAGCGTCTCGCCGTAGAACGCCATCGCGCGCTCGAAGTCCTTGGTCTGGAAGGCGACGAAGTCGACCCCCTTCACCATCCCGTCTGTCACAGCCATGCCCGTCTCCTCCTGTTGGTCGCCGGCTCTTGAGCCGTAGTGTGACGTCCGCGCCTGATGCGAACATACGTTCGTGCGAGATGAGCCCACGATACTGCACGCGGACCTGGACGCGTTCTACGCGTCGGTGGAGCAGCGCGACGATCCGTCGCTGCGGGGACGGCCGGTGATCGTCGGCGGCGGGGTGGTGCTGGCGGCCAGCTATGAGGCCAAGGCCTGCGGCGTGCGCACGGCCATGGGAGGGGCGCGGGCACGGGCGCTGTGCCCTGGGGCGGTCGTCGTATCGCCGCGGTTCCCGGCGTACACCGAGGCGAGCAAGGCGGTGTTCGCGGTGTTCGAGCGGACCTCCCCGCTCGTCGAGGCCCTCTCGATCGACGAGGCGTTCCTCGACGTGCGCGGACTGCGCCACATCCTCGGCACGCCGACGGAGATCGCGCAGCGATTACGTCAGGAGGTCCGGGAGGAGGTGGGATTGGCGATCACGGTCGGCCTGGCCTGCACGAAGTTCCTGGCCAAGGTGGCGAGCGGGGTGGCCAAGCCCGATGGTCTGCTCGTGATCCCGGCCGGCGGCGAGCTGGCGTTCCTGCACCCGCTGCCGGTCGAGCGGCTGTGGGGGGTCGGCCGCGTCACGGCGGAGAAGCTGCACGCCCACGGGCTGACCTCCGTGGGACAGGTGGCCCGACTCGGGGAGGAGACGCTGGTGTCGATGCTCGGACGAGCCGCCGGGCGCCAGCTCTACGCGCTCTCGCACAATCGGGACCCGCGCCGCGTGACCGCCCGGCGCCGACGGCGCTCGATCGGCGCGCAGCGCGCGCTGGGCCGCCGGCGGCGCTCCGCCGCGGAGCTCGACGCCGCGCTGATGACTCTGGTGGATCGCGTCACGCGGCGGATGCGCACCGCGGGGCGTGCCTGCCGGACGGTCGTGCTGCGGCTGCGGTTCGACGACTACTCGCGCGCGACGCGTTCACACACGCTGGCCGAGGCGACGACGCGCACCGCCACGCTGTTGCGGGTCGCCCGCGGGCTGCTGGCCGCCGCGGGCGCGGTGATCGCCGCGCGCGGCCTGACGCTCATCGGAGTCGCCCTGACCAACCTGTGCGACGCCAAGGCGATTCAGCTGGCGCTGCCGTTCGACCGCACCGCGGGGCTCGACCGCACGCTGGATGAGCTGCGCGATCGCTTCGGCGCGGGCGCGATCTCCCGCGGCACGCTGGTGGGACAGGAGGCTGAGATATGGGTGCCGCTGCTCCCGGACTGAGGCCGGCGTCGCGTGCGGTGACCGGGCTTCGCCGCCTCAGAGGCTGGCGAGGCGCTCGTGCAGGAAGCGGACCTCGGCGTCGGCGTCGGTCAGCTCCAGTGCGCGGCGGTAGGCGGCCGCGGCCTCCTCCGGCCGGTGCAGGCGGCGCAGCAGCTCGGCGCGGGTCGAGTGCAGATAGCGGTAGCCGTCGAGGCTGAGGCCGTCCACGATGGTCAGGGCCTCGCCGGGTGAGCCGGCCTCGGCGACGGCGACGGCGCGGTTGAGCTCGACCACCGGAGAGCCCGTGACACGCGAGAGCTGCCCGTACAGGGCGCCAATCTGAAGCCAATCGATCGGATCGTCGACCTGGAGCGAGGCGATCGCCGCCTGCAGCACGTAGGCGCCGCGACCGCGCAGGGCCAGGGCGCGATCGAGGTCGGCGCGGCCAGAGGCGATCTGGTCAGAGTCCCACAGGCTCCGGTCCTGGTCGGCGAGGCGGATGAGCTCGCCCTCGACGAACCGGGCCCGGCGCCGGGCGTGGTGCAGGCGCATCAGCGCGAGCAGGGCGTGGGCCTCGGCCTCGTCGGGCATGAGCTCTGAGAGCACGACGCCCAGGACGATCGCCTCCGCCGCCAGATCGACGCGGCCGCCGTAGCCCTCATTGAAGATGAGATAGATCACCGCCAGGACGGCGCCGAGGCGCTCGGGGAGCACGCGGGCGGGCGGCACGCTGAACGGGATGCCCGCGAGCTTGATCTTGGTCCGCGCACGGGAGAGGCGGCGCTTCATCGTCTCCGGGGAGACGAGGAAGGCGCGCGCGATCTCGTCGTTGGTCAGGCCCCCGAGCGTGCGCAGGGTCAGCGCCACCTGAGCCTCGGTCGAGAGGGCCGGGTGACAGCAGGTGAAGAGCAGCTCCAGGCGCTCGTCGCCGATGTGATCGGAGCCGAGATCGTTCACGTCATCCTCCACGGCCTCTTCGCGTTCCAGCAGGCGCGTCTTGGCCGCCAGGGCGCGCTCGCGGCGGATCCGATCGATCGCGCGGTTGCGCGCGGTGGTGATCAGCCAGGCGACCGGGTTCTCCGGCGCGCCCTGGCGGGGCCAGCGCTCGGCGGCGATGGCGAACGCCTCCTGGGCGGCGTCCTCGGCGCGCTCGAAGTCGCCGAGGTAGCCGACCAGGGAGGCCACCACGCGGCCCCAGTGCTGCCGAAAGACGCTGTCGAGCACGATCGGGGTCAGCGTTGCACTTTGAGGTCGGGGGTCAGCCTCTCACTCGGCCTGCGGGTCAGTGCACCAGCGGGCGCACCTCGACCGAGCCGCCGAGCCGGGCCGCCGGGACCCGGGCCGCCATCTCGATCGCCGCGTCGAGGTTGTCCAGCTCGAACACGTAGTAGCCGGCGAACACCTCCTTGGTCTCCGCGAACGGGCCGTCGGTGGTGAGCGTCTGGCCATCGTCCACCCGCACCGTGGTGGCGGTGGCGACGTCTTCCAGCTGACCGCCGGAGCGGCAGCTCGGCTCGTCGCGCAACGCGTAGTACTCGGCGCTCATGGCCTCGAGCTCGCCGTTGCTGAAGCCGTCGACCATGCCGGGCGTGGTGTAGATGAGCAGGGCGTAATTCATGGGGACCTCCGTGGGGAAAGTGGCCGGTGTCGCCTCAGAGACGAAGAAGGTGGCCCGGAGGGGACACTACGCCCTCGCCACGCTCACCAACACCTGCCCGACCGGCTCACCAACACCTGCCCGACCGGCTCATGCTCCAGCCGTGCCGCGGCCTCCCGGCCCGCATCCTCGCCGGCGAACCGGGCGACGAGCCGAATGGCCACGTCGAGCCCCGCGGCCGGGCCGCCCCCGGTGACGACGCTGCCGTCGTCGACCACGCGTGCCTCACGACGCACGTCCGCGCCGGCCGCCGCCAGGTCGTCCAGGGCGTTGCGATTGGTGACCGCCGGCCGCCCGGACAGCAGCCCGGCGCGGGCCAGGAGCATCGCCCCGGTGCACACCGACGCCATCACCGTCCCGCCGTCATGCAGGTCGGCGAGCCGCGCCGGCAGCGGGCCCTCGCATTGGTCGCGCACGCCGGGCGCGGCGTCCAGCCAGCCGCCCCCGGGGACCACGACGAGCGCGGGCGCGGCGCCCAGCTCGGCGTCCACCTCCATCACCAGGCCGTGGGCGGAGCGCACGGTGGTGGCGTGCCCGGGCGGGCGCACGACGCGGGTGGGAAAGCCCGCGGCGGTGAGGATCTCCAGCGGTGCGACGGCG
The DNA here is from genome assembly GCA_963771675.1 of uncultured Actinomycetota bacterium. GTDB lineage: Bacteria > Actinomycetota > Thermoleophilia > Solirubrobacterales > Solirubrobacteraceae > Palsa-465. Next base: position 132,632 of record CAVYUJ010000002.1, read on the forward strand.
TCGAGGTCGTCAAAACCGTCGAAGACGACGACCTCGGTGAGGGGAAGGGCGTTGGGCTCAGTCATGGCGGCATCGTGAGGGCGGCGCGCTCGGCTGGCAAGTGGCAGAAATGCCATGTATCGTAAGATTTATGCCAACCCGCGCTCACCGGGTGGTCGCGCTGGCCCTCGACGGCGTGATCCTGCTCGACCTGGCCGCGCCCACCCACCTCTTCGGCCACTGCGGGGCGCCCCACTACACGTTCTCCCTGGCGGGCGTGCGTCCGGGCCCGGTGCGGAGCTCAACGGGCATCGCCGTCCTGGCCCCCGCCGGGATCGAGGCGCTCTGGGACGCGGACACCGTCGTCGTGCCCGGCATCGAGGCCGACACCGATCCCGAGGGGTTCGTCATGGCGGGGGAGGCCATCGCCCGCGCGCACGCCACCGGAGCGCGAGTGATGTCGATCTGCACCGGGGCCTTCGTGCTCGCCGAGGCGGGCGTGCTCGACGGACGGCGGGCCACCACCCACTGGGACTCCACCGAGCGGCTGGCGCGACGCTATCCACGCGTGTCGGTCGATCCGTCGGTGCTGTACGTCGACGAGGGCAACGTGCTCACCAGCGCGGGCGTCGCCGCCGGCCTCGATCTGTGCCTGCACGTCATCGGCCGTGACCACGGCGCCGCCGTGGCTGCCCAGATCGCTCGGCGCACGGTGGTGGCCCCGCACCGGGATGGGGGGCAGGCGCAGTTCGTGGCCCGTCCGATCGCAGACGATGCCGGCGCGGGCGCCTCGCTGGAGTCGACGCGGGCCTGGGCGCTCGACCGCCTCGACCAGCCCCTGGACGTCGCCACGCTGGCGCGCGAGGCCTGCATGTCGCCGCGCAGCTTCGCCCGGCGGTTTCGCCAGGAGACGGGCACCACGCCCGCCCAGTGGGTGCTGGATCAGCGCACGCGCGTGGCCCAGGGCCTGCTGGAGACGACCGACCTGCCCGTCGAGCACGTCGCCGCGCGCACCGGCTTTGGCTCAGCGACCTCGCTGCGCACGCACTTCGGCCGCCGGCTGGCGACGACGCCCACCGCGTACCGCCGCGCGTTTCGCCAGCGTTAGCCCGGCTTGACCGTGGGCAGGACCACGTGGACGCGCGTGAAGTCGATCGCTCCGGTGGCGCGCTGGGCCTGGTAGGCGACGGTCGAGGCGGCGACCTGGACGGTGAAGTGCTCGCCCGGGTGGTCGGTGGCCGACAGGATCTCCAGCGGCAGCGCCAGCGTGTGGGTGGAACCGTCGAGCGTCACCGGGATGGGGGTCACCTGGTTGCCCAGAACCTTGCCGGTGGCGTCGTCCACCACCTGGGCGTACACGCTCGTATGCACGGGTGCGCGACCGGTCGCCGCCAGGCCTCGATAGGTGAGGGTCAGCTTCGGCGCGCCGACCACCAGCACGGACCGCTGCGGTGAGCCCACCGTCACGTTGACGGCGTTGGCCGCCTTGGCCGGCGTGATCGGCCCCACGGCGGCGGCCAGCGGCCCGGCGGAACCGGGGAACGAGGTCACGGGTCCCGAGCCGCCGGTGGTGCTCAGCGTCAGCGTCCCCGACCCGGTGGCGGTCAAGGGCGTCGAGGCGGCCAGCGGGTAGCCGGAGCCGGTGTGCTCGACGCCGTCCTGGTCGACCCACTCGAAGGCCGGACCGGTGTTGCGCCTGACCTGGTCTTTGAGATAGCGGTCCAGCCAGCCGATCGTGTCGGTGGTGATCAGCGACGTCCTGCCCGGGTTGGTGAGGCAGATGCCGTGGCCCCCACAGAACCAGAGCATCTTCACGGGGACGTCGGCGGCCCGGAGCATGTCGTAGTTGGTGACGGCCTCCTGGAGGGTGAACAGATTGTCGGCGGTGCCCTGGATGAGCAGCGTCGGCGCCTTGATCTTGGCCACCAGGCTCGCGGGCCCGCGGCTGCGGTAGAAGCCGAGCTCGGCGGCGGTCAGGGGCATTCCGGCGGCCTCCGCCTGGTAGGACTCGCCGATCAGCGGGTCCAGGCGCCCGGCGGCGCGCCCGGCGAGGTAGAGCAGCCCGGCCCAGCCCAGCTTGCCGGTGTTGTTCTTGTACAGGCTGGTGATCAGTGAGTTCCAGGCGATGTCGGGCACGATCGCGTCGATGCGGTGATCGCTCGCGGCGGCCACGAGTTGGATGCCGCCGCCGTAGGAGCCACCGGCCATCCCGACCCGCGGATCACCGCGGCGGTCGAGGAGCGACTGGGGCTGGCGGGCCACCCAGGAGATGAGCGCCGACACATCGCGGCCCTCGAACCTGGGACTGTCGACCTCGACGGTCCCGCCAGACCTGCCGAAGCCGCGCGGGTCCCAGGTGACCACGTTGAAGCCGGCCCGCCGCAGGGTGCCGACGCCGACCGCGCCCAGGCTGGGGACGGTCGAATCGTTGGCGTTGGTGTCCCCGGGCGAGCCCCAGCCCGGCCCCATGAGCACGGTCGGAGCGCGATGCCCGCGGCGCAGACCGGCCGCGATGAAGAAGTTCACGTGCAGCTTCGTGCCGTCGAAGGAACGCACGGTCAGGCTGCGCGCCGCGGCGGCGGCCGGCAAGGCAAGCGCCGCGGCGGCGGCCGGCAAGGCAAGCGCCGCGGCGGCCGGTAGCGCCAACGCGGCGCAGACGATCGACAGGATCACACGACGGCTCATATGGGCACCTCTTCCCTCGGACACCACGGCCGCGGGAACAATAGCCACGCTCAGCCGGGGCGCGCGCGGTTGGCCAGAGCCAGGCCCCCGGCCTCGCCCCACGCGCCGCGCGCGTGAAACGCCGGCACGAGCTCTGACGTGACCACGCCGCCCTGGTCGGTGAGCTCGTCGATGATGGAGAACCACCCGCCGATGCGCTCCGGGGTGTCGACGACGATCGTCGTCGCGGGGACGTGGCGGCGCAGCGAGAGCAGCCGATCGCCCTGCGGCGCACGGTCTCCGTGGTAGCCCCAGATCCCGTGCAGGACGGTCGCGCCCCCCGCCCCGGCCGCGCGCAGACGGCGCACGATCTCAAAGAAGAGCGGACGCCCGGCGTGAAGCGTGTCGTGGTCGGCGTGGACCATGAGCTTGACCCAGGTCTTCAGGCCGGCGTCGTCGGTGCCCGGAACACCGTGGGGCTCGGCCAGGCGCTCCCCGTCGACCTTGCAGATGCGCACGCGCTCCAGCGTGAGCAGCGGCCGCTCCAGCAGCCCGGCCACCTCTGGCAGCAGCGGGCTGAGCTGCGCCCCCGGGCCGACGGCGATGATCATCAGCGGCACCTGGGCGTTGGCCGCGAAGAAGCGGGCTCGCTCGCGGACGCCATGGGCCGTGCCGTCGACGCCCAGCAGGACGTTGGCGCTGAGCAGACCGTGACGGCGCAGCTGCTCGACGACCGCCACGAAGGCGGGACGGCGCCCGACCCGTTCGTGTCGTCCGCAGTAGACCGTGAGCTTGGATGCCTCGTGCAGCTCCTCGGGGATGGCGACCGGATCCACGCGCCCGCTCAGCAGGCGCGCGCGCTCGAGCGTCAGCAGCCCGTGCCGCGCCGCGGCGCCGATCTCCGGCAGCGCCGCCTCGATCCGTGGCCGCGCGTCGACGGCGGCGAGCACCATGGGCAGGTCGTCGGACAGGCTCAGCAGCCGATCTGTCTGCAGCACCTGGTGGCGCCCGAAGCCCTCGGCCCCGCGCAGCAGGATGCTCGTCGCCAGGCCGTGTCGCTCGCAGATCGACAGGAGGGCGTCGCCGAGGAACCCTCGCTCGGACCGATCACGCTCGGCGAAGTACGCGGTGAGCTTGAGACAGTCCTCGTTCACAGGGCCGCCCCCACGGCATGCCCCAGCGCAGCCGCGCCAAAGCCGATCATCAGGGAGCCGAGCAGGTTGGCCAGGGCGACGCCGAGCTGATCATCCTGCGCCAGGCGGTGGCTCTCGAGCATCCAGGTCGACAGTGTGGTGTAGGAGCCCAGCGTCGCCGTCCCGGCGACGATGAGGGCATTACCGGTCAAGGCCGCGCCCGCCACGCCGCCCAGCAGCGCGGCCCCCGAGATGTTGACCACGAACGTCCCCCAGGGAAAGCCACCTCCACCCATCCACTTGCCCTCCGCGCGCTCGCCCACGAATCCGTCGACGACGAAACGGGTGATCGAGCCGATGCCGCCGAGCAGCGCCACCAGCACCCACGTGCCCAGCGTCACAGGACGGTCCGCACGCGACGCACGAGCGCGGTGGCCAGCATGACCGCGGCAAAGGCGGCGATGACCGTCGCCGCCGCGTAGCTCACCGCCAGCGCCCACTCGTGCGCGCGCGTCATCTTGAAGAGCTCGAGCTGCACGGTGGAGAACGTGGTGAGCGCGCCGCACACCCCCGTGCCCAGGAACGGGCGCTTGTAGGCGGAGGTGGGCAGCCGCTCGGCCAGGCGCGTGACGAAGTAGCCGAGCAGGAAGGCACCGACGACGTTGACGGCGAAGATCGCCCACGGCCACGTATGCGCGCTGTCGGGAAACGCCTGGGAGAGGCCCGTGCGCGCCAGCGCTCCGACGATTCCGCCGCAGAAGATCGCAGCCAGCTCGCGGCGGTCGTGGGTGGGAAGCATGGGAGATAGCGTATGGCGATGACCGCCCCCCGCAGCAAGCTCGACCACTGCGTGATCCATGTCACGGACTGGAACCGCTCCAACGCCTTCTACCGAGACGTGCTCGGCGCAGAACTCGTCGATCGCGCCAACGGCGCGTGGGCCTATCGGTTCGGTACCGAGCAGCTCAACGTCCACGGCCCGGGCGTCGATGCCGGGCCGCTGGCGCGGGTGCCGGTGGCGCCCGGCAACAGCGATCTGTGCTTCGAGTGGGATGGGCCCGTCGACGAGGCCATCGCGCACCTGCGCGCATCGGGCATCGAGATCGAGGAAGGCCCCGTCACGCGCAACGGCGCCAGGGGGGCGGGTCAGAGCGTCTACTTCCGGGACCCGGACGGCAGCCTCATGGAGTTCATCTCCTACGCGGCGTGAACCACGCCCCTTACAGCGCGTCGCCGGGCGGTCGCCGTCCGGTCACACCGAGCCTGGGGTGGGCAATAGACAGACGTGGCGGTACATCACATGGATCTGACCCACGCGACTGACGACGAGCTGCTCGGCGCGATCGCCCTGCGCGACGGCGAGGCGTTCACGGTCTTCTATCGCCGCCACCTGCCCGTGACGCTGGCCTACCTCATGCGTGAGACGCGCGATCCCGAGCTCGCCGCCGACCTCGCCGCCGAGGTGTTCGCGGCCGTGCTCCTCACCGCGCACCGCTACCTCGACCACGGCATCACCGCGACACCGTGGGTGATCGGGATCGCCCGCAACAAGCTGCTCATGAGCCTGCGTCGCGGCCGCGTCGAGGCCAAGGCGCGCAAGCGTTTGGGGTTCGATCCCGTGGCCCTGGAGGACAGCGACCTCGAGCGGGTCGCCGCCGTGGCCGACGACGGGCAGGGCCCGTTGCGGGTCCTCGTCGACGAGCTGCCCGATGACGAGCGCCGCGCGGTGCTGTCACGCGTGGTGCACGAGCGCAGCTACAGCGACATCGCCTCCGAGCTCAGCTGCTCGGAGATGGTGGTGCGCAAGCGCGTCAGCCGCGGACTCTCGCGGCTGCGCGACCGGTTGGGAGGGAGCTGACGATGGGCGATTACCTGGACAACGTCGAGACGCAACTGGCGCGGCTCACCGCGCAGGGCGTGGACCGCGACGCCGGCCCCACCCTGGTCCGCGAGCCCCAGCGCCACAGCGGTCATGGCGACGACGACCTCCCCGCCCGCCGCCGGCCCGGCTGGCGCGGCGGGGGCCGGGGGCGCGGGGGCGCGGGCGGGCGCGGCCACCGCGAGGCGCTGGTCGTCGTCCCAGCGCTGCTGGTGGCCATCATCGTCGTGGTCGGCCTCCTGGCCCTGGGGCTGGGCGCCAACCACACCGCGGCCACCCACCACCCCGCCACCACCACCCCGCACCATCGGACCCGGCGCAGCCCCCACGGCACGGCGCAGACCTCGACCGCGGCCACCACGCTGAGCAGCCACGCCCCGCCCAGCGCGACGGCCCCGCGCCACGTCCACGCTCCCGCCGGACCGGTTCCGCCGGGCTTCGGGGCCGAGTCGTTCACCGCCATCGGCACCGGCACGTGGTGGCTGCTGGGGAGCGCGCCGTGCTCGACCCCGCCGTGTACCTCGATCGTCCGCACCGAGAACGGCGGCCACAGCTTCGTCGGCACACCCGCGCCCCGCACGACCCAGGTGTCGCAGCTGCGCTTCGCCAATGCCGCAGACGGGTTCGCCTACGACACCCAGTTGTGGGTGACCCACGACGCGGGCGCGACCTGGCACCAGGTTCGCCTCGGCGGCGCCGTGACCGAACTGGCCACCGCCGGCGGCTTCGCCTACGCGCTCGTCCGCTACGGCCACAAGGGCGCCGGACGCCTGGAGCGCGCGCCGCTCGGCTCAGACACCTGGACGACGCTGACCGGCGCGGGCAGCGCCTACGCCGGTCTGTGGGTCCACGGCTCCGACGTGCTGGTGGGCTCAGACGCCGGTGGCACGGTCCGGATCTCGCACAACTCCGGCGTGAGCTTCACCCCGCAGGCCTCGCCGTCCAAGGGACTGCCCTGTGACTTCGAGGAGCCGGCCGGCGGCGTCGTGTGGGCGCACTGCGCCACCGGGACCGAGAGCGCCACGTGGCGCTCGACCGACTCCGGCGCCAGCTTCCAGCCCCTCCACGGGCCCTCGCAGCCCAACTCCGCCCTCTTCGCCGCGGCGACGTCCAGCACGGCGGTCCTCGGCGCCGACAAGCTGTACCGGACCACCGACGGGGGTGGCCACTACGCCACGGTGAGCAGCGCCGGCGCGGTCACGGCGTGGCAGTACCTGGGCTTCACCGACGCGACGCACGGCGTGGCCATCGGCTACGTCGGCTCGAGCCCCACCCCCGCCAACGAGCGCCTCTACTACTCGAGCGACGCCGGCGCCACCTATCACCTCTTGTCGGTCGGCTGAGCCTGTACGGCCGCCTCGCCTGCGCCCGCGGCCCGGGCGGCGAGGTCGAGCTCGTAGGTCTGTCCCACCAGGTCGACGCCGAAGCTGTGATGAGGCTCTGAGCGAACGAGCGAGAAGCCGTGCGCCAGGTAGACGTGGCGCGCCGCGGCCAGCGGATGGTTGGTCCACAGCTGCATCCGCTCGTATCCGGCGGCGGTGGCGAAGTCGAGCGCGGTGGCGACGAGGCGGTACCCCAGCCGGCGCCCGCGGGCACGCGGATCGACGAGCAGGATCCGCAGCTTGGCCACCCCGGGCTCGTCGCCGCACACGACGAAGACGCAGCCGACGCGCTCCCCGTCGAGCTCGGCGATCCACGCCGCCGTTCCCGGCGCATCGGACCCCTCGGCATAGTCGGCCACGATCCGCGCGCACAGCGCCTCGAAGGTCGTGTCCCATCCGAATTCCCGGACGTAGAGCTCACCGTGGGCCATCACCACCCACCCGAGGTCACCGGGACGGCCGAGCTCCCGGATCGCCACCGTGCCCTCCTGTTGTGCCATTGCCTCGGACCTCGCGCTCGCTACGGAAACAGTCGTGTCAGTAGACTATCGCACCATGCCCGAGACGGCTCCAGTCTCATCGGCGCGCCGCGACGAGCTGCTCGACCGCGCCTACCGGTACGTCACCGAGCGCGGACTGTCGGCGATGTCGCTGCGGCCGCTCGCCACCGAGATCGGCTCCAGTCCACGCGTGCTCCTGTTCCTGTTCGGCTCAAAGGACGGCCTGGTGCGCGCCCTGCTGGCGCGAGCGCGCGCCGACGAGATGGCCCACGTGCAGCGAGTGCGGCTCAAGGACGGGGTGGACCTGACGGGGGTGGGACTGGAGGTGTGGCGCTGGCTCACCGCCGATGAGCATCGCGGCCTGCTCACGTTGTGGACCGAGAGCTACGCCCGATCGCTGATCGAGCCCGACGGGCCGTGGGCCGGGTTTGCCGCCGGCACCGTGGACGACTGGCTGGCGCTGCTCGCCGACACCCAGCCACCCGCCGAGCGCGCGACCGCCGCCGGCGAGGCACGGCGCACTTTGGTGCTCGCGACCCTGCGCGGCGCCCTCCTCGACCTGCTCGCCACCGGGGACGTCGCGCGCACCACTCGCGCGGTGACCGCGGCCCTGGAGTCGATCTAGGCCCGCGTCCCGAGCGCGGGCATTGGTAGGTTCTCCGCGATGCTCGACCTGCGTCCGGTGCAGCCCGATGACACCCAGGCGCTGCATGCCCTGATGTCCGATCCAGAGGTGGCCCCGTGGCTGCCGAGCGTGGCATCACCGACGTCGTCGCCTTCACCCGGGTTGACAACATCGCGTCGCGGCGCGTCATGGACAAGCTCGGCCTGACCCACGAGCGCGACTTCGAGCATGCCGGCTACCCCCACGTCCTGTACCGCACGATCCGGGAGCGCGTCTCACCATGAACGACTTCACCCTCGTCGGCGGACCGACCGCCGTGTTCGAGCACGCCTCGCTGCGCTGGATGACCGACCCGGCGTTCTCGCCTCCCGGTGACTACGACCACCTGACCAAGCTCACCGGTCCGGCGCTGGAGCCCGACGCCGTGGGCGCGATCGATGTGGTGCTGCTCTCCCATGACCATCACGCCGACAACCTCGACCCGGCCGGGCGTGAGTTCCTGCCTCGCGCCGCCCGCGTGCTCACCACCGCAGCGGGGGCCGAGCGGCTGGGCGGCAACGCCATCGGGCTCGAGCCCTGGTCCGCCGTCGAGGTGCAGCCGTCCGGCGGCGGGGCCGCGGTGACCGTCACCGCCGTTCCCGCCCAGCACGGCCCGGACGGCACCGATCACATCACGGGGCCGGTGATCGGATTCGTGCTGTCGGCGCCCGGGACCGACACGGTCTACGTGTCCGGTGACAACGCGTCGCTCGAGGTGGTGCGAGAGGTCGCCGAGCGGGTCGGGCCGATCGACGTGGCGATCCTGTTCGCCGGCGCGGTGCAGATCGCCCAGCGCTTCGACGGCGCCTACCTGACGCTGTCCAGTGACCGCGCCGCCGAGGCGGCGAAGATCCTCGGCGTCCGCCTCGTGGTGCCCGTGCACTTCGAGGGCTGGAAGCACTTCACCCAGGGCGCCGACGCGTTGCGCGCGGCCTATGCCGGCAACCAGGTGGCGCACCTGCTCGTGGTCCCGGAGCGGGGCGAGACGCTGACGCTGGGCTGAGCCCCGCGGCTGGGGGCCAGGCCGGCCGCCCCGGCGGGAGCGCCGATCCTAGATCTCGTCGTGGACGCCGATGGAGCGCTCGAGCTGCTCCTCGGCGTCGCCCTCGTGACCGCGGCGCTCCTCCAGCAACGAGCTGGCGATGGCATCGAGCTTGGTGTGCAGCGCGCGTTCGGTGCGGAGCTCTGAGTTCTTGAGCACCGCGACGAGGATGAGCGTGAGCGCTGACATCCCGCCGGCGGTCGCGGCCTCGAAGCGGTCGCTGGCACCCACCGCGAGGCCGATCCCCCAGGCGAGGACGAGCATGGCGCAGACGACGAAGAACAGCGGCGAGCTGGCCAGGAACGAGGCCCGCTCGGCGAACTGGTCAAAGCGCCCCCGCCGGTTCTCGATCCGGTCGGCCGGATGCTGGAGGCTGCGACCGAGGTTGGAGGCACGGACCGTGGTGGCGGCCCGTGCCGCACTCCTGGCGGGTCGGCTGGTTCCGGGTGTCGGCATGCTGTGACGTTTAGCAGGCCCGCCTCAGGCGGGGACCGGCTCCGGGCGCGCGGCGGCGCCGGCGGCGGCAGCAGCGCGCGCCTGACCCTCGGGGAGGACCCGCGTGCGCAGATCGTGCTCGTAGACGTAGTAGTCGAGCTGCATGGTGTGGCGCGGACGCGAGGAGTAATGGCGCACGTAGCGTCGCTCGTCGCGGCGGATCTCAGCCTCCATGTCCGGCGCCGTCGGCAGCGCCCAGTCGCCGCCCAGCCAGCGTCCGACGAGCTTGGCCTGGCATTCGGCGAAGGGGAAGATCGTGGGGATGGCCTGGCCCAGGCCGACGAAGCAGAGATCCGGCAGGCCGGGCTTGAACATGCGCTTGTAGAGGCGCAGCACGTTCCCCGGCGCTGAGATCAAGGCCGGGTCAAGGAACGGGAACGTGATCTTGTAGCCGGTGGCATAGACGATGGCGTCGACCGGCTCGACGCTGCCGTCGGCGAAGCGGACCCGATCGGAGAGCAGCTCGGCGACGTCGGGCTTGGCGGTCGCGTCGCCGGAACCGAGGCGGAGCAGCAGCTCGCTGGAGACGGTGGGGTGCGCCTCGAGGAAGTTGTGGTTGGGCCGCGGCAGCCCGAAGTCCTCCATGCGCCCGGACACGAGGCGCGGGAGCAGGCGCGCGACGCGGCGCTGGAGGCCGAGCGGGATCCGCGGGTTGGTCTTGACGATCGTGTCCACCGGCCGCCCGAGCACGTACTTGGGGATCACCCAGGCGCCGCTGCGCGTCGAGATGAAGACGCGCTCGGCCACGCCCTTGCGTGACAGCTCCGAGACGATGTCCACGGCGCTGTTGCCGATCCCCACCACCAGCACCCGCTTGCCCTCGAGCGCCAGGGGCTCGGTGGGATCGATGTAATGGTGCGAGTGGATGGTCGGCCCGTCGAAGCTGCCGGGAAAGTCGGGGTAGGAGGGGTCCCAGTGGTGGCCGTTGCACACGACGAGCACGTCGAAGCGCTCCCCGTCGATGTCCCACCCTCCGCCGGTCAGACGCTCCGCGCGCTCCACGGCGGTGTTGAAGCGGATCCGCTCGCGCAGGCCGAACCGGTCGGCGTACTCGCGCAGGAAGCCGTGGATCTGCGTGTGATGCGGGAAGTCCGGATAGCGCTCGTCCATCGGGAAGTCCTTGAAGCTGATGGCCGTCTTGGACGTGTCGATGTGCAACGAGCGGTAGGCCGAGGAGCGCCCGTTGGGGTTGCGGAAGTACCAGTTGCCGCCGACGTCGTCGCTGGCCTCGAAGCACGTGTGGTCGACGCCCCAGTCGCCGAGCGCCTTGATGGTGGTCAGGCCGCTCACTCCGGCGCCGATCACGCAGACACGGGGGCTCTGCTGCATGCGGGGCCACCAGTCTACGGGCTCGCAATGGCGGCCGGCGACGCTCCCGATCAGCGCGGGCCGCGAGCAGCGCCAGCTTGTCCGCGCGACTGAGCCGCTTGATCCGGGCCTCCTCACGCCGGGCGGCGGTGCGATCGGGCATCGGGATGGCGAGCTCCAGGTCCACCGGAAGCCGGCTGGCCGTGTAGCGGCTGGCGACGCCCGCCTGATGGCGGGCCAACCGCCGGTCGAGATCCACCGTCCAGCCCGTGTAGAGCGAGCCGTCGCGGCAGCGCAGCAGGTAGACCCAGGCGTCGGTCACACGCCACAGCTTCGCCGCAGCGGCGGCTGGACCTGCGCTTTGGAGACAATCGGCGGGTGAGCTCCGTGCGCATTCCCCGGCTGCTCGCCGCCGGGGTCCGGGACGACGACCTGCCCGAGCGCCGCGCGTGGCTGGCCGGCCTCCCCGCACTCATCTCGCAGGTCGCCGCAGGATGGGACCTCACCGTGGACGAGCCCTTCGAGCCGGGCGGATGCTGCGCCTGGGTCGCACCGGCGCGCACCGCTGCCGGGGGCGATGTCGTGCTCAAGCTGGGGTGGAACCACTGGGAGGCCGACCAGGAGGCCGACGGCCTGGTGGCATGGGGCGGCAACGGGGCGGCGCGCTGTCTGCGCACCGCCGCGCACCACGACACCACCGTCCTGTTGCTCGAGCGCTGCCGCCCCGGGCGGCAACTCGGCCGCGTCCTGCCCGAGCCCGAGCAGGACATCGTCATCGCGGGCTTGCTGCGCCGGCTGTGGCAGGTACCGGTGGCCGCGGGCGCTCCGTTTCGTCCGCTGAGGTTCATGTGCGACAGATGGGCCACGTCGTTTGAGCGCCGGTTCGCGGCCGGCGCGCGTGGCCTCGATCCCGGCGTGGCCCGCGCCGCCATCGCCGCCCTGCGCGAGCTGCCCGGGAGCGCCGATCGTGCCGTCCTGCTGTGCACGGACCTCCACGCCGGCAACGTGCTGTCAGCGGAGCGCGAACCGTGGCTGGTGATCGACCCCAAGCCGTTCGTGGGCGACCCCGCCTACGACACGGCGCAGCACATGCTCAACTGCGACGAGCGCCTGGCGGGCGACCCGGTCGGACTGGCGCGGCGGATGGCCGCCCTGCTGGACCTGGACCCCGAGCGGGTGACGCGCTGGCTGTTCGCGCGCTGCGCCCAGGAGGCGATCGACGACGTGTCGATGCGCGAGCCTGCACGCCGGCTGGCGTCAACTCTGTCTTGACGGCCAGGCGTCAAGGGTACCTGACGCTTCCATTTTTTTTTTTTTTTTTTTTTTTTTTTTTTTTTTTTTTTTTTTTTTTTTTTTTTTTTTTTTTTTTTTTTTTTTTTTTTTTTTTTTTTTTTTTTTTTTTTTTTTTTTTTTTTTTTTTTTTTTTTTTTTTTTTTTTTTTTTTTTTTTTTTTTTTTTTTTTTTTTTTTTTTTTTTTTTTTTTTTTTTTTTTTTTTTTTTTTTTTTTTTTTTTTTTTTTTTTTTTTTTTTTTTTTTTTTTTTTTTTTTTTTTTTTTTTTTTTTTTTTTTTTTTTTTTTTTTGGGGGGGGCCGGGCGAGCCGGGCGCGTCCGTAAAAAAAAAAATTTTTTTTTTTTTTTTTTTTTTTTTTTTTTTTTTTTTTTTTTTTTTTTTTTTTTTTTTTTTTTTTTTTTTTTTTTTTTTTTTTTTTTTTTTTTTTTTTTTTTTTTTTTTTTTTTTTTTTTTTTTTTTTTTTTTTTTTTTTTTTTTTTTTTTTTTTTTTTTTTTTTTTTTTTTTTTTTTTTTTTTTTTTTTTTTTTTTTTTTTTTTTTTTTTTTTTTTTTTTTTTTTTAAAAAAAAAAAAAAAAAAAAAAAAAAAAAAAAAAAAAAAAAAAAAAAAAAAAAAAAAAAAAAAAAAAAAAAAAAAAAAAATATACCGATAGCCGGGCGCGTCCGTGTCAAGCGCGACGTAAAAAAAAAAAAAAAAAAAAAAAAAAAAAAAAAAAAAAAAAAAAAAAAAAAAAAAAAAAAAAAAAAAAAAAAAAAAAAAAAAAAAAAAAAAAAACAAGCGCGACGCCGCGTGACGCCACCGGCGCGGACTGCACGATCGACGTGGTCGTCTGGCCGTAGACGGCGAAGCGATCGATGACCTCCTCCAGGTGCTCGACCGAGCGGACGTGCGCGGTCATGATGAAGCAGTCCTCGCCGGTGATCCGGCGGCAGTCGACGATCTCGGGGGTGCGCTGGGCCAGCTCGGCCACCTGGTGCAGCTGACGGGGCGCGGGGCGGATCCGGATCACCGCGGTCAGGCTGAAGCCGAGCGCGCGCGGGTTCGAGGTCGGCGTGGTAGCCGAGGATGACGTCCTCCCGCTCGAGGCGGGCGAGGCGCTCGGCCACGGCCGGCGAGGAGAGCCCGACCCGACGGCCGAGCTCGGCGAGGCTCAGGCGGGCGTCGGCCTGGAGCTCGGCCAGCAGTCGGAGATTGATCGGCATCCAGCAGGGTACCTTCGGCATTTCGGCCATTTCGCCTTCGATTCTCAGGCATATTCTCGATCTTACCTGGGATCGCCATGGACACCAGCCGTGCTGCGACGCGACGAAGTGGCTGCCCGCAGACGCCACCACGGTGACCGGCACGCCGCGGCCATGCCGCCGGGCGTCGGCGCACCGCGGACGCGCCGCCGCATCTGTACTTCCTGATCAGCGCCGTCTTTCACTACCTCGGGCCGTCGTTCGCGGTGCTGCTGTTCGCGCGCGTGCAGGTCCTCGGCGTCGCCTGGCTGCGGATCGCGTCGGCGGCGGTGATCTTCGCGCGTCTGGCGCCGGCCGTGGCGGGCGTTCGCCGCGCCTCGACCGCGACGGGCGCCGGCTGCTGCTCGCCTGGGGGGCCGTGCTGGCGGTCATGAACGCGTGCTTCTACGCGGCGATCAGCCGGCTGCCGCTCGGGACCGTGGCCGCGATCGAGTTCCTGCCGGTGATCGCGCTGGCGGCGATCGGCGCGCGCATCGCCGCGCAACCTGCTCGCGCTCGCGCTGGCGGTCGGCCGGCGTGTACCTGCTGACCGACGTCCGGCTGGCCGGCGCCGCGCTGGGGTTCGCGTTCGCGTTCGCCAACGCCGTGCTGTTCGCGCTCTACATCGTGCTCGCCGACCGCGTCGGCCAAGCGCGCCGCAGCTGAGCGGCATCGACGGGCTCGCCGCGGCGATGCTCGATCGCCGCGCGTCGTGGTCACGCCGATCGGCGGCTGGCAGGCGGCGCCGCGTTCAGCGACCCGATCGCGCTGCTGGCGGGATCGGCGTCGGGCGTCTCGTCGTCGGTGATCCCGTACGTCACCGATCAGCTGGCGATGGCCCGGCTGCCGCGCGCGACCTACGCCACGATGGTCGCGCTGCTCCCCGCGATCGCGACGGTGATCGGGATCGTCGTGCTCGCGCAGATCCCGAGCGCGGTCGAGGTCGCGGGCCTGGCGCTGGTCGTCGCCGGCGTGGGCGCTCCACCGCCCGCCGCGGACCGAGGATGCGGCCTAGGGGCCGGCAGGACCGCTCGCGCCGAAGGGGCTCGAACAGCTCGATCGGATTGCCCGACGGATCCTCGAGCAGGATCTGCGACGAGCCGACGCCGGTGACGATGTCATTGCGGAAGCGCAGGCCGTGCCCGCGGAGCTCGTCGACGACCGCGGCCAGGTCGGTCACCTCGAGCATGATCCGGTTCCACCCGCCCGGTCCCTGGGTCGTCCCGTCGGGCATCGGGCGCGAGCCGCCGCCGTGATGGCCGGCGGGCACCGGTGAGGCCAGCACGAGGCGCAGGTCGCCGCGCGTGAACATCGCGAACGCCGGGTCGGGGAACATCAGCACCTCGAAGCCGAGCCGGTCGCGGTAGAAGGCGACCGCCTCCTCGACGCTGTCGACGATGTAGCGGACGCTGACGGTGCTCATGGTCACTCCTCGATCGTGTGGGTGGAGGGTCGCTCGTGGTAGCCCGGTGTCTCGTCCGGTCCGGTACCACATCATCGCTCGGGGACCGCGAACTCCGAACACGCTGCGCCAAGATGGAGTGCGTGGCCCTGATCGCGCCGACCACCGAGAACGCCTTCCGCCAGCTCTGGCGACGGCCGCGCTACCCGGGCTTCCTGCTCACCGTCTTGCTGGCGCGGATCAGCAGCTCGATGTTCAACACCGCGGGCGTGTTGCTCGTGCTGGCCCGAACCCACAGCGCGCCGGTCGCCGGCATCACCGCGGCGGCTGCGGTCGTGCCCGCCGCGCTGAGCGGTCCCGTGCTCGGGCGCATGGCTCGACGTCGTCCGCCAGCGGCGCGTGCTCATCGTGCTCGACCAGGTGCTCAGCGTCGCCGGGCTGCTGGCTGTGGTCGAGCTGGCCGGGCATGCGCCGGACTGGACGATCCCGGCCGTGACCGTGCTCTACAGCTTCACGCGCCCGTTCAGCCAGGGGAGCTTCTTCAGCGCGCTGGCGGACATCGCCGGCGCGGAGCTGCTGGATCAGGCGAGCGCGATCGAGGCCACCAGCCTCAACCTCGCCATCGTCGTGGGCCCGGCGATGGCCGGCGCGCTCGCCGGGATCATCGGGGCGGCCGAGACGGTCGAGCTTCAGGCCGTGCTGACGGTGGTGGTCGCCGTGCTGGTGGGGGTCAACCCCGCGTTCGAGGCCAGGCCGGCCGAGCGCCCGGACGAGCGTCTCGCATGCGCTGCGCACCGGGCTGCACGGCGCTCCGTCGCCAGCGGGTGCTGCTGGCGACGTCGTTCAGCAGCAGCCTGGCGGCGTTCAGCTGGGGCCTGATGCTGATCGGCTTCCCGCTGTACGCGGCGCAGATGCTGCACAGCGCGCCCCACGCCAGCGGCTACCTGTGGGCGGCCGTCGCCGCGGGCTCGATCCTGGGCACGTTCGTCCTGCACGGGCCGCCCGGGATGCGGCGGGTCGGCTTCTCCTACGGGATCCTGGGCCTGTCGGCGGTGCTGTGGCCGCTGGCCGGGACGCTCGCGGTGGGGATCGCCCTGATCGGCCTCACCGGCTTTCTCGAGGGGCCCGCCTACTCGGGCACCATCGCGCTGCGTCAGCGTCACGCTCCGTCCGCGGCGCGGGCGCAGGTGATGACCACGGTGACGGGCGTCTCCCAGCTGGCGCTGTCGGCCGGGGCGGCGCTCGGCGGCGCCATTCACGATCCGACGACGCTGATCGTGATGTTCGTCGTGGTCAACCTCGTCGCCGCCGCCGGCGCGCTGAGTCGCGGTTCGCTTGCGTGACCTGACCTGAGCACCGGCCGGAAATGAGCGACACTGTGTGCTGTGCCCTCGTCCCGCGGCGCACCCACCACGGTCGCGCGACGCGGTGATCTCGTCGCCGAGCGCGACCCGCGGCGCCCCTCGGGCCGGCTGCTGCGCCAGCGCGACATGGACGCCTCCTACGTCGACCTCGCCGACCCGCTGCACCTGGAGTTCGACTATCTGCGCTGGATCCGGATCGTGTTGCGCGCCGCCGGCGCACGCCGGGTACTGCACGTCGGCGGAGGCGCGTGCGCGCTGCCGCGCGCGCTGGCGGCCGAGGATCCGAACGGGCGACAGGAGGTGTGCGAGGTCGACGCCGACGTGCTGGCCCTGGCCCGCGAGCATCTGGGCCTGCGGCGCGCGCCGGGACTCCACGTGCGCCACGCCGAGGGGCGGGCGTTCGTCGCCGCGCAGCCCACGGGCGGCTGGGACGCCGTGGTCATCGATGCCTTCGTCGGCGCCGCCGTCCCGCGCCGGCTGATCACCGCTCAGGCGCTCGCCGACGTGGCACGCGTGGCCCCGCTGGCGCTCGTCAACGTCGTGGACAACCGCGCGGCTCGCGACGTGCGAGTCGTCGCCGCCGGGCTCGCCGGGGCCTACCCCCGCGTGTGGTCGCTGGGAGGACGCGTCGGCAACACGGTCGTCGCGGGCGGCGTCGCGCCGCTCGATCTGCACCGGATCGCCACGCGGGCGGCCGCCGATCCCTCGCCGGCGCGCCTCACCCCGCCGGCGGCCCTCGCTCAGCGGCTCTCCGGGACCGTCCCGCTCCAGGACGACGAGCCGGGGTAGCGCGGTCGATCCGCTCCCGCCGCGCGCGGATGGGGCAGAATGTCGGCGCACCGGCGAGCGGCCACCTTTGCGGGGAGGACATATGGCAGTCGACTTGGTCATCGACGTTGAGAACACGCCAGGAGCATTGGCGCAGGTCGCCGGCGCGATCAGCGACGCGGGGGTCAACATCGCCGCCGCCACGTGCATCGGAGCGGGCGATCGGGCCGAGCTGCACATCCTGGTCAAGCACGCCGAGGCGGCCCGGCACTCGCTGGCCATCTCCCACCTCGCGGTGACCCGCGAGCGCGAGGTGGTGGTGATCGACGTCGAGGACCGGCCGGGCGTCCTGGCCGATCTCACCCGCAAGGTCGCCAAGGCGGGGGTCGATCTCGACCTCATCTACATCGCCACGCGCAACCGCGTCGTGTTCGGTGCGGCCGACCTCGACGCGCTCAAGGCCGCGCTGACGTAGAGGGACCGCTGCGCGCCGCCGGGGCACGCAGCGGTCGAGTCCCCCCTGGGACTTCGGTCAGGTCTTGATCAATCCGTGCGGGTTGAGCCCGAACTTCTTGGCGACGCCCCAGTCGAAGTCGTTGTACCCCTCCGGCGCGTCATCGAGGGAGATGACCGTGGCGTTGACCGCCTTGGCGATGTGGGCCTGTCGTTCAGGATCGTCTGCATCAGCCCGGGTGGTAGCTCATCACCGGGCATTGGCCGGTGGTGAAGCCTGGGACTTGGCCGATCCGAGTCCGATGCGCAGCGACAGGGAGCCGAACTTGGCGGCGTCGTCGACGCCGCCGGGGTCGCCGGTCACGTCGAGCCCCGGGATACCGAGCTTCCGGCCGCCCGGGTGATGTCCATGATCGAGTTGAGCACCGTCGCCGGCGCCTCGTGGTCGGAGTCGTCTCCATGGCCGCGGGCCTCGAAGCCCACGGCGTCGACCGGCACATCGACCTCGGGCACGCCCAGGATCTGCTCGATCTGATCCTTGGGCTCACCCTTGGAGATGTCGATCGTCTCGCAGCCGAAGCTGCGGGCCTGGGCGAGCCGCTCCGGGATGAAGTCGCCGACGATCACGACGGCGGCGCCCAGGAGCTGGGCGGAGTGCGCCGCGGCCAGGCCGACCGGGCCCGCGCCGGCGACGTAGACCGTCGAGCCGAAGGTCACCCCGGCCGTGTAGGCGCCGTGGTAGCCGGTGGGGAAGATGTCCGACGGCATCGTCAGATCGAGGATCTTCTCCATCGCCCTGTCCTTGTCGGGAACTTCAGCAGGTTCCAATCGGCGTAGGGCACGGCCACGTACTCGGCCTGGCCACCGACCCAGCCGCCCATGTCGACGTAGCCATACGCCGAGCCCGGCCGGTCCGGGTTGACGTCAGGCACACGCCGGTATTGCCGTCTTGCACATGCGGCAGCGCCCGCAGGCGATGTTGAACGGGACGGAGCAGAGGTCGCCCTTCTTGATCAACTCGCGCCACGGCCCGGTGTCGATCACCTCTCCGGTGATCTCGTGACCCAGGACGAGTCCCTCCGGTGCGGTAGTGCGGCCACGGACCATATGCTGGTCAGAGCCGCGGATGTTGGTCGAGACGGCTTGAGGATCGCCGCGTGCTCGGGCTTTCGACCCACGTTAGCCGGGTTGACGCCCGGACCGTCCTGTGGGCTCGAACCTCCGGTAGTCGATGGTCTGCACCTCGACCTTCCCCGTGTCCATGTAGGCAACCCTTCTGTTGTCACCGTCCTGTCTCCTCTCTTCTGAGCTTGCCCTGGACTGGCTTGCGACGCTCACGGTGCAGTTTGCTCCGGTCGGCCTGCCCGGACAGGCGCTTCTACCTCTGCCAGTCCGTGAGTTCTGCTCAGAGGTCGGAGGCCGCGCTTGCCGGCGGCGTACGCGACCTCGGCGCGGCTGTGGACGCCGAGCTTGCGCATCACGTTGCGCACGTGGAACTTCGCGGTGCTCTCGCTGACGAAGATGCGGGTCCGATTCGGCGTTGTCAGGCCGCTCGCGACCAGTTCGGTGACCTCGCGCTCGCGGTCGGTGAGGCTGACGGAGGAGTCCCCGCTGTCGGCCACGAGCGCTCTGACCATCGCGGCGCTGCGCCCGTCGAAGCCGGACTCCCCGCGGGAAACGGGCCGGATGATCTTGACCAGCTCGACGACGTCGACCTCCTTGAGCACGTAGGCCTTGGCCCCGCGCCGCAGCGACTGGTCGAGTAGGCGCTCGTTGAGGAACGTCGAGAGGATCACGACGTTCGACTGGGGCCGTGCGCCGGACGATCTCGCTGCACAGGTCGAGCCCTTCGGTGTCGTGCTCCGAGCTCAGCTTCAGATCGAGCACGATCACGTCGGGCTTGAGCGATCGAGCGCCGGAGCGCATCGCTCCAGCCGCCCGCCTCGGCGACCACGGAGATGTCGGGCTCGAGCTCGAGGATCGAGCGCAGCCCGCGGCGAACGATCGCGTGGTCGTCGAAAGCAGCACGCGGGCCGGGGCCGTCGCGTCAGGCGGGGACAAGCGACCCCCGAGCGGGACCTCGACCCGCAGCTTCACGCCGCCCCCGCGCCGGCGCCGAACCACGGGGCGCCGCCGAGGTCGCGCACCCGCCCGGCGATTCCGGTCAGCCCGAGGTGATCGCCGGCGAGATGAACAGGTGGAGCTGGTCGCAGGCGGTCAGGTCCCCGCCGTCGTCGCCGACGGCCAGCGAGACCCCCTCGCTGCCACCGCAACGTGACCCAGGCGTGCTCGGCCTCGGCATGGCGGACCACGTTGAACAGCCCCTCGCGTGCGATCTGCACGAGCGAGTGCTGGGTGGTGGCGGGCAGCGGCTGGGTTTGCCGTAGACGCGCAGCCCGACCTCGAGGCGAGTGCCGGCCTCGACGTCCTCGATCACGTCGCGCAGCGCCCGGGGCAGCTCGATCTTGCCGTCGCTCGACAGTTCGAAGATCACCTCGCGGATCTCGTCCATCGCGGAGCGCGCCAGCTCCTGGGCGGCGAGCACGCGCTCGACGCCGCGGCGGAGGTGGACGGGTGGCGCCGGCACCACTCGAGATTCATGCCGATCGTCAGCAGCTGCTGGGAGACGCTGTCGTGGAGCTCCCGCGCGATCCGGTTGCGCTCCTCGCTCAGAGCTGCCGCCGGCCGGCCTGCTCCAGGCGCCGGCGACTCGTTCTGCTGGAACAGCGAGGCGTTGTGCAGGGCGACGCCCGCGTGGTTTGCGAGCGTGACCAGATCGAGATATCGCTTGGCGCGACCTCGGCATCGTCTCCAAGACCGACCACGAGCATCCCCGCCAACTGCCGTGCACGGCATCGGAGCCGCCGCCGCCGCGCACGTAGCTCGTACGCCTCGCCGAGCTCGTCCTCCTCGACCATCACCGGCCGCTCGGCGGTGAGGGCCCGGTCGGCCGCCAGGTCCAGCACCGGCTGGGGCCGCCGGGGCGCGTCACCACCGCCCCGTGCCCGCGCGGACGATGCGCGGGCATCCTGACCCGGGCTCGTCCGGCGAACATGATCGCCGCCCACCGCGCGTCGAAGTGGTAGGCGGCGGCCTCGACGACCGCGTCGCACAGGGCGCTCGGACCCTCGGACGCCGCGCACAGCGCGGTGGAGATCCGCTCGAGCGTCTCGATGAGTGGTCGAGGCGCTCAGAGTTGTCGCGCCAGGCGGCGTAGAAGCTCGGCTTGGACAGCGGACCCCGATCAGCCGCTCGAGCGCTTGATCGCGCTCAGTAGGCGGCGACGCAGATGTCGCGGACATCGGCCTCGGTGACGGGCCGGGATTGGTGGTGATATAGGCGTCGCCCAGCGCGTTGACGGCGAAGCGGCCGAAATCGGCCGGGTCGACGCCCATCACGCGCAGGCCGCCGGGGATGTCGAGCGCCCGGGTGAGCGCCTCGACGCGGTCGATCGCCGCCTCGGCGGCGGCGGCGGGGGTGAGCGCGGCCATCGGGACGCCCAGCGCCCGCGCGACGTCGACGTAGCGCGACGCGTGCGTCTCGGCGTTGAAGCGCATCACGTGGGGCATCAGGATCGCGTTGAGGAGGCCGTGCGGGAGGTCCAGCGCGCCACCGATCTGATGCGCGATCGCGTGGGTGGCGCCGAGCAGCGCGTTGGTGAAGGCCAGGCCGGCCTGGAGGCTGGCCCGTGCCATCGCCTCACGCGCGTCGAGGTCGTGCGGATCCTGGACCGCCCTGGGAGATGCTCGACGAGCTCGTCGATCGCGGCGACCGCGTGGCCCTTGCTGAGGAAGTCGCAGGCCTCGGACACGCAGGACTCGATCGCGTGGCTGAGCGCGTCGAGCCCAGTATGCGCGGTCAGCTCGCCGGCATCGTCGTGAGCAGCTCCGGATCGGTGAGTGAGATCTCGGGCACCAGGGCGCGGCCGCCGATCGTCGCCTTGAGCCGCCGCCCGGTATCGGTCACGACGCAGAACTGCGAACGTCGGCTCCCGAGCCGCCGGTCGTGGGCACCATCACCATCGGCGGGATGGGGTTGGTGGCGCGGTCGATGCCCTCGTAGTCGAGGATCCGCCCGCCGTTGCCGCTCAGGACCGCGACCGCCTTGGCGACGTCGATGCAGCTCCCGCCGCCGATCGCCAGCAGCGCGTCACACCCGTTTTCCCGGTAGCTGTCGACGCCGCCTCGACCTCGAAGTCCTTGGGGTTGGGCGTGAGGTCGTGCCACAGCCGCGACCGCACGCGGACGTCGGCGAGATGGGGAAGCGCCCGGTCCACCCAACCGGCGGCGAGCACGCCGGGGTCTGAGAGGAGCATCGGCCGATGACCGCCGACACGGCGGACCGCGCCGCCGACCTCCGCCAGCGTGCCGATCCCGAAGATGACCTCCGGGATGACGAACTTGCTGACGTGCCCGCGCGCCCGAGGGGTGTGAGGGCACCGGCTGCGGCGCCGTCGCCTGGGTCGGGCTGACGTCCTGCACTGCTCCCTCCCTGGGTCGCTCCGGAAGGAAATCCTACCCGCCCGCCGTGACCCGAATCGGGGGAGCGGGCGCTACAACTCGTGCTCGGCCAGCCGCGCCCGCAGGTCCTTCACGCGGACGGTGAGCTCAGCAGTGCGCGCGCGTGTGGCTGCGTGCTCGGGGTGCTCGCTCGCGCCGTCACGGCTCGAGCCCATGGCGAACGCGTACTCCCACGAGGCCAGGTGCGCCTTCAGCGCGGCGTCGGCCTCGGCCAACTCCGCCTTCAGGATGTCGATCACAGGTTCATTGAACCAGCGAGCACAGACGGGACTGGGCTCAGCCCGGCGGCCGCAGTGGCTCAGCCCGGCGGCCGCGGTGGCTGGAGCCCGGCGGTCGCGGGGCCAGCCCGGGGCGGCGGGGCTGAGAGCCCGGCGGTCGCGGTGACGCGCGGGTCAGTTGCCGCAGAACTCGCCGGTGACGATGCGTCCCGGCGCATTGAGCGGGCGCTCCCCGCCAACGCCTGCAGGGTTCGCAGCTGGACCAGCAGGCGATCGGCCTCCTCGCGCAGCGCCCGCAGGCGCGGATGCGAGCCGTCCATGGAGCAGCCGTGCCCGAAGGCAAAGGCCACGTCCATACGCGACATGAACTCCTGGTATTGGCGGCGGGCTTCGGCGATCGTCATGGTGACCTGGGGCAGGAACCGTCCGGGTGTGAAGCCTCATCGGCTCGTGGCACCCGTAACTTGAGCCCGTCGCGCCCCGGAGCCCGCGACAGCCAGGCTCGCCGGCCGCGCTAACGGTGAAGGGTGAGGAGGCCGATCCGGTTGCCCGACACCAGCCCCGCCCCGATGACGATCAGCTAACGCCGCTCGACCGCGAGCCGCAACCCCAGGCCGATGAGCACGACCCCGGTGAAGCGATCCAGCGCCGCCCTCACGCGCGGGCGCATGAGCGTCTGCGCGGCGCGCGCGGCCACCAGCGTGTAGGCCAGCAGCCAGATCACCGTCATCGCGACGAAGATCGCCCCCAGGATGAGGAACGGGAGCAGCACAGCGTGCCCGGCAGTGACGAACTGGGGAAGCAGGCTGGTGAAGAAGATCCCGATCTTGGGGTTGGCCAGGTCGGAGAGAACCCCTGCCGGAATCCACCCGCGCCCCCATCCCGCGTCCCATCCCGTGCCCGCCCGCCCGGCGGACGGGTGAGCGTCGCCGGGTGGGCGGCCCGCCGCGCGCAGCGCCTGGACCCCGAGCCAGATCAGATAGAGCGCGCCGACGAGCTTGAGCACGGTGAAGGCCACCTCGGACGTCCGCACCAGTGAGGCGATGCCGACCGCGGCGGCGATCGTCCAGAGCGAGAGCCCGGCGCTGACTCCCAGCGACGTGCCGAGGCCGGCGCGGCGACCGTGGATGAGGACGTTCTTCGTCACCACCGCGGTGTCCGGCCCCGGAACGATGATCACGATCGCCGCGACGCCGATGAACACGAGCAGGTGCAGTCCCATGACTGAAGTCTCGCATGACCGGCACGGCCGGTGGGTAGCCTGAAGGCCTTGAGCTCGGTTCCGGGGGGCCGCCAACTGGCCGTGATCGTCACCGCGTTGCTCGCGGTGTCGGCTGTGGGCAACCGGCGCGCGCGCGGCCGCCGGAGACACCTTCCTGGAGTTCGCCAAGCTCACCGCGCCCGCCACCGGAGCCAACGCCGAGGTCGGCGGTGGCGAGCTCGGAGGCTCGTCGGCGATCTCCGCGGACGCAACGACGGCCGTCGTCGGCGCGTTCGACGAGGCCAGCGGCACCGGAGCGGTCTACGTCTTCACGCGCTCGGGCGCGGCGTGGACATTGCAGGCCAAGCTCACACCACCGACGTCAGGCGCCAACCGGGCGATCGGCACCAACACGGAGTTCGGCGGCCAGGTCGCGCTCTCGGCCGATGGCAACACGGCACTGGTCGGCGGCATCGGCGACAACAGCGGTGCCGGCGCCGCCTGGGTCTACACGCGCGGGCCGTCGGGGTGGAGCGTGCAGCAGAAGCTGGTCGCGCCCACAGCGGCACGGACCGCGAGCTGGCCCCCGGCGAGTTCGGCAGCCGCGTCTCGCTCAACGCCGCCGGGACCACCGCGCTGATCGCCGGGGTCGAGGACCACACGTTCACCGGAGCCGCCTGGACCTACACGCGCCCGTCGAGCACGGCGACCACCTGGACCGAGCAGCACAAGTCACCGCGCCCACCACCGGCACTGATCGGGAGATCGGGGCCGGCGACTACGGGAGCGCGGTCTGGCTCTCCCGGACGGGCTCAACGCGGTCATCGGCGGCGACGGCGACAACGCCAGCGTCGGAGCGGCCTGGGTCTACGGCGACTCGGCCGGGACCTGGGCTGAGCAGACCAAGCTCGTCCCCCACCACCGGGCCGGACGCCGGGGTCGGCACCCCCACCTTCGGGAGCGCGGTGTCGCTGTCTGACGATGCCGGCACCGCGCTCATCGGCGGACAATCCGACAACCAGCGCGGTGCCGCGTGGGTATTCACGCGGACGACCGCCACGGCGTGGAGCGAGCGCCAGAAGCTCGTAGCGCCGTCGAGCGGCGCCGGTGCCGAGGTCGGCCAGGGGTTCTTCGGGCGTCGGCCGTCCTCTCGTCCGACGCGACCACCGCAGTGGTGGGCGCGCCCATCGACAACTCCGGGATCGGAGCCGCATACGCCTTCGCGCACTCCGGCAACACGTGGACGCCGCACGGCCAACTGACCGCCCCGGCCGGAACCGACGCCGAATTCGGCTCGGCGGTGTTCGGCGCGCAGCTCGCTCTCTCCCATGACGCGAGCACGCTGCTCGTCAGCGGGCAGTCAGACAACAACCTGGCGGGCGCCGTATGGTCCTACACGGCCACAGCACCGCCGGCTGTCTCGAGCATCGCGCCGGCGCTCGGGCCACGCGAGGCGGCGCGACGGTGGCGATCCACGGCGGCGGCTTCGCCGGCGCCGGGATCGACGCGGTCGGCGCCGTGACCTTTGCCGGCGTGCCGGCGACGTCGTTCCCGTGGTATCCGCCGGCGAGATCGATGCCGTCGCGCCCCCACACGGCGCGGGGGTCGCCGACGTGATCGTGACCGCACCGGCCGGAACGTCGCCGATCACCCCCGCCGACCAGTTCCACTACGTCGCCGCTCCCGGCGCCCCGACGAAGATCACCGCCATCGCCGCCAACCGCCGCGTCAAGGTGAGGTTCAAGCCGCGGACCGCCACCGGCCCGGTGACCTACCGGGTGATCGCGCTGCCGGGCGGAGGCAACCACCGGGACGCGGAGCCCGATCACCGTACGAGGACTGCGCAACGGCAAGCGCTACCGCTTCCGGGTGTTCGCCACCAACGCCGGTGGCGCGACCTCATCGCCGCGGTCGCGCGCGGTCACGCCGTTCGCGCCCCCCAGGACGTCGCGGGCGTCCATCCGGGGGGTGGGCCGGCGCGCCCCGCGCATCGCGTTCACGGTGACCGCCGGCAAACACTCACCCAAGCTCGTGTCGGTCACCCTCGTGCTGCCGCGCGGGCTGCGCTTCGATGCGCGACGGCTGGCCGGACACGTGCTGGTCGGCGGTCGCACACCGCGAGGATCGGCCAGGATCAGGCATGGAGCTCTGACGATCACGCTGACGCGACCCGCGCAACGCATCGCGGTGAGGATCGGCGGGCCCGCCGTGTCAGCGAGCGCCTCGCTGGCGAGAAACGTCAGGCGCCGGCGTTGGGCAGGCAGGCCCTGACGCTGAAGATCGGCGACTCGGCACACAATGCGAGCTCGGCGAGGCTGCGGCTCCGTCTGTCCTGACGGGAGCGCGCTCGGGCTCACGCGCCGGCCGGCGGGGCCGTCGCGGGACCGACACTCCGGCGCCCATGCTCGCGAAGCGCGTGCGCGCCGGCTCGGCGTCCGAAAGCGGGACACCGCCCCGCGGAGACGCGGGCGGGGCGGGTGGGACGGGCGGAATCCGGACCCGACCCCCTCCTCCCTCGTCGTCGGAGGGGTCCGCGGACGAGCCTGGCTGGCGATAGAGCAACGCCGGGACGAGGATCAGACCCGGGACGGTGAGGAATAGCACCATCAGCAGCAGGCTCACGGCGACGGTGTCGGGCAGCATGCGCAGCTCGCGGGCCGCGATCAGGATCGCCGCGATCAGCGCCGGGACGAGTGGGAGCATCGCGACGCGAAGCCAGAAGTGCGGCTTGCGCTCACCGCGAGCCCCGGCGAAGACGACGAAGGCTCCGAACAGGAGGGCGAAGGCGGCGAGCCACACGATGAGTGACGTGGCCCGCCCACCGTCCGCGGGCGGATGTGGGGCGGGGAGCACGGCTCACATCAGGGTACCGCCGCTGGTTCCTCTGAGTCGATCGAATCGTCCTCGTCGTCAGACGCGGCGCTCGTCTGGTCGGGACGCCGGCTGGGCCGATGGGGGAGGCGGCCGGCCCGGCGCACCTGCTCGGTGAGGAGGTATTCGATCTGCCCGTTGATGCTCCGCAGGTCCTCCTGGGCCCAGCGGCGCAGAGCCTCGAAGAGGCGCGGATCGAGCCGCAGGAGGAAGCGTTTGCTTCGGCCATCGATCAGGCGTACAGGGTGCCGGTGTTGATCACGGGCGTGGGTGAATGATCGCCGGAGAGGACGATCATCAGGTTGGAGACCATCGCCGCCTTGCGCTCGGGGTCCATCTCCACGAGATCTGAGTCGGCGAGCTGCGCGAGCGCCATCTGGACCAGGCTCACCGCGCCCTGAACCATCGTCCGGCGTGCGGCGAGGATCGCCTCGGCCTGCTGGCGCCGGAGCATCACCTCGGCGATCTCGGGCGCGTAGGCGAGGTGGGTGAGGCGAGTCTCCAGGATCTCGATGCCGGCGCGCTCCAGGCGGGCGTGCAGTTCGGCCTGGAGGCTGGCGCGGACTCGTCGGTGTTTCCGCGCAGCGACGTCGCGTCCTGCTCGTAGTCGTCGTAGGGGTACTGGTTGGCGAGATGACGCAGGGCGGTCTCTGACTGCACCACCACGAACTGCTGGAAATCCTCAACGTCGAACACCGCCGTGGCCGTGTCGGTGACCCGCCACACGACGACCGCCGCAATCTCGATCGGGTTGCCGCTGAGGTCGTTGACCTTGATTCGCTCGCTCTGGAAGTTGCGTACGCGCAGGGAGATCGTCTCACGTGAGAACGTGGTGAACGGGTTCACCCACCACAGGCCCGGCTCGCGCAGCGTCCCGATGTAGCGGCCGAAGAGGATCAGGACGCAGGACTCGTTGGGCGCGACCACGACGAATCCAGGCGCGAGCAGCAGGACAGCCACGATGAGCGCGACGCCGACGATGACGGCCGGCGTTGAACTACCCGCTCCGGCGACGATCAGGACGATGCCCACGACGACCGTGGCGACGGCCGCGATCAGCGCCGGCACGCCGACGGCGGCGCGGGCGCGCTGTTCGGTGTGGGGCTCGCGCGGCTCCAATGTGCCCGGGGAACCTGGATCGGCCGGCGTGCTCATCTCATCCCACCTCCTGATATCACGAGTATATTGTTGCAGAATCATCGGTGGACTGTCAGGCCGGCGGTTCCCAACGGGGGCGATCCCACATGTAGGCTCGGTCGATGCGGGCCGGCCGGGACCAAGCCCCGAACGTCGGTGAGCGCCCACTCGCCGCAGCGACGAAGCCTGCCCGCGACCCGGCCGCTTCGGTGCTGCGCCTGCAGCGCAGCGTCGGAAACCGGGCGGTCGCCCGGCTCGTGCGACGAGCGACCTCCGCGTTGCTGGCGCGCAAGCTCGGTTGGAGCGACGCGGTGAGCGACGGCTACGGCTGGAACGCGGGCGAGCGCGCGGTGGGGAGGATCCGGCGGATCCCGATCGAGCTTGCGGGCCACGGTCTGAGCAAGGACGCCCCGATCGCCGGGCTCACACCCGAGCGGGCCGATCATCGGGCGATCGCGCTGGTGCCCGACGCGCTGGACGCGACCCAGATCGTGGACTACGTCGTCTTCCTGCACGGCTACACGGAGGACGCGTCCACCCGCCCCTACGGCGGCTGGCGGGCGTACAAGCCGCCGCCCAAGCCCCCGGAGTCTCCGTCCAAGAAGCCCCACGAGCCGTCCAGGACAGAGCGCAACCTCGAGAAGTGGCGCCACGGAATCGATGACCAGGATGTCGCTCCGGTCCGCGATGTGGCGCTCGATCAGGCCGAGCAGCAACTCCAGGACAGCGGTCTGACGCAGCTGGTCATCGTCCTCCCGCAGGGCGGGCTCCGGTCCCAGTTCGGCGACGCCGCCAACGCTGCCGAGTACGTGAAGACGGTGGCGGACGAGCTGCTCGCCGACAAGCTGTGGCTTGACGCGGCCCGGACCCCGGTGACGAGCGCGCCGCAGACCGGGCGCGTCACGATGGCCGGCCACAGCGGAGCCGGCGCGACGCTCGGCGAGATGGCCGCCAACGCCGCGGTCCGGATCACGCACCCCGGCACCAAGGAGGCTGACAACCCCCGTTCACTGCCGCCCGGCGCGGACCTGGTGATCTTCGATGCCATCAACGGGCCCAATGAGCTCAGCGGCTACCAGGCGTGGGTGACCGCGCGGCTCGATCTCGATCTGAGAATGCTCAAGAGCAAACCGGATGACGCCGCCAAGCTGTCCTACCTCGCGGCGGCGCCGAAGCTCCGCGGCTTCTACACCGACGGCTACAAGTCCAACTACCTCGCCCTGGAGCAGACGATCCGGGAGTGGTTCAAGCGCCACGGCGCTGAGCTGGGGGCGTTCGCGCGGTGCCTGCGCGCGAACTTCATGCTCACCTATTCCGGCGGCGAGCACGAGGAGCTGATGCGCGGCGTCGGAGCCGGCGCCACCCGCACCGGCGGGATCCTCACCGCGCTGCGCGATCTGCATCGGCCGCCGTGGCAATCCCCCGCCGACTGCCCGAAGATGCCCGAGGAGCTCGAGGACGAGGAACGCCGGCAACAGCGCGCGGGGCGGTCAGGAACCTGACCGCCACCAACAGTGCGTCGCGAATCGCTCACGCCGGCCTGATCGCCGCGTCACGACGGGGTTGTGCGCAGACCGTGCGTCCCGCATACTTGCGGCCCATGTTCGGGGGCAAGAAGCGGACTGAGCGTCGGCTGGAGGAGACCGGGCAGTTCCTGGCGCAGAAGCAGAAGCTGCTCGACCGGCTCTAGTGTCCGGCCGGCCGACAGAACTCGAGGCCGTCCAAGTCGAGCGCGCGCGTGCCGCCAAGGTACAGGAGGCCCTGTACCGGATCGCCGCGCTGGCCAGCACAGCCCAGGACATGCAGGAGTTCTACCGGGCGATCCACGCTGTCGTCGGCGAGCTCATCTACGCCCGCAACTTCTATCTCGCGCTCTACGACGAGGAGCGGCGGCTGATCAACTGGCCGTACTACGTCAACGACATCGAAACCGATCTCCCGGACCCGAACCGGTGGGAGCAATTCGGCAGCGGGAACGCGCGCGGCACAACCGCCTACGTCCTACGGACAGGTCAGCCACAACACCTCTCAGGGGAGCGGATCGAGCAGCTCACCGAGCTCGGAGAGATGGACCTGATCGGCGATCTCTCCGTGGACTGGCTGGGGGTCCCGCTCAAGTCCGAAGGCGGCGCCACGGTCGGCGTCCTCGTGGTGCAGTCGTACGTGGCGGACATCCTCTACACGGATGAGGACCAGGAGCTGCTCACATTCGTCGGGCAGCATGTCGGCGCCGCTCTCTCGCGAGCGCGGGCCATCGAGGAGACGCGCCAGCGCAACGCAGAGCTCGCGCTCATCAACAGCGTCCAGGAAGCGCTGGCTGGCGAGCTCGATCTCCAAGCGATCTATGACGCCGTCGGCGACAGGATCCGAGATGTCTTCGACGCGCAGGTCGTTGACATCGCCATGCTCGATGAGACGTCCGGCCTGCTCCGCTTCCCCTACACGATCGAACGCGGCGTGCGCTTCCCGGACGAGCCGATCGAGCTGATCGGCTACCGCAGGCATGTCATGGACACGCGCGAACCGCTGATGATCGCGGAGAGCACGCGCGAGCTGGCGGAGCGCTACGGCAACCCGTTCGTGCTGAGCGGGGAGCCGGTCAAGTCGGCGCTGTTCGTCCCGCTCGTCGTCGGCGGCCGCGTGACCGGGGTCGTCTCGCTCCAGAACCTCGATCGCTATCACGCGTTCACGGAGTCCGACCAACAGCTCATGGAAACGCTCGCCGCCAGCCTCAGCGTCGCGCTCGAGAACGCGCGCCTCGTCCACGAGACACGACAGCGCAACACCGAGCTCGCGCTCATCAACAGCGTGCAGGCGGCCATCGCCGGCGAGCTCGACCCGCACGCGATCTACGATCACGTCGGCGACAAGCTCCAGGCGGTCTTCGACGCCCAGGTCGTGAGCATCTCGGTCCATGACGAGGCCACGGGACTGTTGACCTTCCCCTACGTGATCGAGCGCGGCGAGCGCCTCGAGCAGCACCCGATCCCGCTGATCGGCTTCCGCAGACACGTGATGGAGACACGCGAGCCGCTCATGATCGCGGACGTCACGCCCGAGGTGGCCGAACGCTACGGCAACCCACTCGTGCTCAGCGGGGAGCCGATCAAGTCGGCGCTGTTCGTCCCGCTCGTCGGCGGCGGCCGAGTGACCGGGGTCGTCTCGCTCCAGAACGTCGACCGCACACACGCGTTCAGCGAGGACGACCAGCGGCTTCTGACCACCCTGGCCGGCAGCCTGAGCGTCGCGCTCGACAACGCTCGCCTGCTCGACGAGTCGCGTCAGCGCGTGGCCGAGCTCGCAACGGTCAACAGCGTCGGCCAGGCGCTGTCATCGCAGCTCGACCTCGACGCGCTGATCGGACTCGTCGGCAAGAAGGTGCGCGAGACCTTCGAAGCCGACATCGCGTACGTCGCGCTCCACGACCGGCAGTCCGGTCGGATCGACTTCCCCTATTACTACGAGCGGGGACAGCGCCGAGACGAAGCCTCGATTGCATACGGCGAGGGGCTGACCTCCCGGATCCTCGAGTCGCGTGAACCGCTGCTGCTCAACCGGTCGCCGCAATTCGAAGAGCACGAGGCGACGCGAGTGGGCACCCCGGTACGGTCCTTCCTGGGCGTTCCCATCGTGCTTCGAGACGCCGCGATCGGGGTCATCAGCGTCCAGAGCATCGAGGAGGAAGGTCGTTTCGCAGAAGCGGACTCTCGGTTGCTGGCGACGATCGCCGCCAATGTCGGCGTGGCGATCCAGAACGCGCGATTGTTCTCCGAAGTGGAGCGCCAGCGCCAGTACCTCGAGTCGCTGGTCGCCATCAGCCCTGCGGCGGTGGTCGTGATGGACGCACACGAGCGGGTGACCGATTGGAACCCGGCCGCCGCCGAGCTATTCGGGTACTCGGCCGAAGAGGCATTGGGCCGGCCGATCGACGACCTCGTCTTCGGCGCGACGGACCCCGACGAAGGACGCGAGATCACCAGGGAGGCCATGACCCTCGGTCGCGCGAACCGGATCACGCAGCGCCTGCGTAAGGACGGGACGCCGGTCGACGTGGAGCTGATGCTGGTCCCGCTCATGGTGGACGGCTCCCACATCGGCTCCCTGGGCATCTACCACGACGTCACCGAGCTGCAGCGTGCGCGGCAGGAGGCCGAGGCGGCGACGCAGGCAAAGAGCGCGTTCCTGGCGACGATGAGCCACGAGATCAGGACGCCGATGAACGCCGTCATCGGCATGACCGATCTCCTGCTCGGCACCCAGCTGACCGGCGAGCAGCGCGAGTTCGCAGAGGTGGTGCACTCGAGCGGAGACGCGCTGCTGCACGTGATCGACGACATCCTCGACTACTCGAAGATCGAGGCCGGCAAGCTCGACCTCGAACGCTCGCCGTTCAGCGTGCGCGAATGTGTGGAGGGAGCGCTGGACATCGTCGCGCCGCGCGCGTGGGAGAAGGGGATCGAGCTCGCCTGTCTCATCGAGGAGAGCGCGCCCGCCGGGATCCTGGGCGACGAGGCGCGCCTGCGTCAGGTGCTGCTGAACCTGCTCTCCAACGCCGTCAAGTTCACCGAGGCGGGAGAAGTCGTCGTGCTCGTCGAGGCCGAGCCGAGCGGGACGGGCGGGTCGGTCTCCTACCGGCTCGAGCTCTCGGTACGTGACACCGGGATCGGGATCGCTCCAGAGCGGATGGACAGGCTGTTTGCGTCGTTCAGCCAGGTGGACGCATCGACGACGCGGCGGTTCGGCGGCACCGGCCTCGGCCTGGCCATCTCCAAACGCCTCGTCGAGCTGATGGGCGGGACGATCTCGGTGCACAGCGAGCAGGACAGCGGTTCGGTGTTTCGCATCTCGCTCCCCGTCGAGGCGGTCGAGCCCGGGAGGCCGTTCCCCCTGGAGGGGGACCTCGCGCAGCTCGCCGGCAAGCGGATCCTCGTGGTGGACGACAACGCGATGAATCGGGAGATCGTGACCCGGCACGCGCGGTCGTGGGGTATGGAGCCGATCGTGGCCGAACTGCCCTCCGCGGCGCTCGCGCTGATCGATGCCGGGGAGCGCTTCGACGTGGCCGTGCTGGACATGGTGATGCCCGAGATGGACGGGCTCGTCCTGGCAGGTGAGATCCGCAGCCGACGGAGCGAGCAGGACCTCCCGCTTCTGCTTCTCAGCTCGCTCGGCCCCCTCCAGCACGCCCAGTCGACGGGGATCTTCTCGGCCCAGGTCCCGAAGCCGTTCCGGGCCTCGCAGCTCTACAACACGCTCTTGCAGCTGCTGACCGCCGAGGCACGAGAGGAGGAGACCGCCGAGCCGGTGGTGGACGGGAAGCCGGCGACGTCGTCCCTGCGGATCCTGCTCGCGGAGGACAACGCGATGAACCAGAAGGTCGCCCTCCGCCTCCTCGAGCGGCTCGGCTACCGGGCAGATGTCGTGTGGAACGGTCTTGAGGCGGTGGCCGCGCTCGAGGGGGAGCTCTACGACGTCGTCCTGATGGACGTGCAGATGCCAGAGCTCGACGGTCTCGACGCTTCGCGCCGGATCTGCGAACGGTGGCCCGGGGACAGCCGCCCCCGGATCATTGCGATGACCGCGAACGCGCTACCGGAGGATCGCGAGGCCTGCTTCGCGGCCGGCATGGACGACTACCTCGCCAAGCCGATCCGCTCGGACGAGCTGACAGCGGCACTCAAGCGCGCACAGCCGCGCCGACACCGTGACGGCGGTTCGAGCGAGAGTGAGATGAGCCTCGAGGCCGCCGCGCTGCAGAGTCTGCGCGACCTCGGCGGGGCGGAGTTCATCGCCGAGGTGGTGGACGTCTTCCTTGCGGATGCGCCGGCTCTGATCACTGGCCTCCGGAGCTCGCTCGAGCGCGAGGACACCGAGGAGCTGCGCCGAACGGCGCACACGCTCAAGTCAAACGGCTTGACGCTGGGCGCATCGGCATTCGCGGCGCTCTGCCGCACCATCGAGCAGGACGCCAAGGACGGCCGCCTCGACGGCGTCCCGCAGCTCATCGATCGGATCGAGCAGGAGTACCGGACGCTCCAGGCGGCCCTCGCCCGCCTCGGGTCAGAACGGGTTTCGTGAGCCGCTCGGCTGCGCTGGCCGGCAAGATCCTGATCGCGGACGACAACCGCGTGAACCGATTGCTGCTCGGCCGCGGCCTCGAGCACAAGGGGCACACGGTCGGCTTCGCGGAACATGGGCGGGAGGCGCTCGACATGCTGCGACAGCACAACTTCGACCTGATGCTGCTCGACGTGCTCATGCCCGAGCTCGACGGCTACCTGGTCCTGGAGGAGCTGCAGCGCGACGTACGCCTGCGCGACACCCCGGTGATCGTGACCTCATCGCTCGACGAGCTCGACAGCGTCGTACGCTGCCTCGAGATGGGAGCCGAGGACTACCTGACGAAGCCCGTCAACGCCGTGCTGCTCAATGCGCGGATCAATGCGAGCCTCGAGAAGAAGCGTCTTCGTGACCAGCAACGTGAGTTCGTCTCCAAGTTCGCGACCAAGGAGGTCGCCGACGACCTGCTCACATCGGGGTTCTCGCTCGGCGGCAAGTACGTCGACGCCTCGGCGATGTTCTGCGACATCCGCTCGTTCACGACGATCGCCGAAGCCCGAGAGCCCGCGGAGACGATCGCGCTGCTCAACGACTACTACACGCTGATGATGGAGGCGATTCACGGCGAGGGCGGGATCGTGAGCCAGATGATCGGCGATGGGCTGATGGCGATCTTCGGCGCGCCGTTGCCGCGCGAGGACCATCGCCGGGCGGCGGTGCTCGCGGCACGGCAGATGATCGACCTGATTCGCCTGTTCAACGAGGAGCAGGCGGCGCGGGACAAGGTGCAGATCCAGATCGGGGTCGGAATCGGGTCAGGAAGGGTTATCGCGGGCTACGCCGGGACGCACCAGCGCGCCACCTACACGTGCGTCGGCGACACCGTCAACGTGGCCGCGCGGCTGGAGTCGCACACCAAGGTCGTCAAACGGCCGATCCTCATCGACGAGCACACGCGGCGTGGCCTCGACGGCGGCATCGCCGTCGAATCACAGGGCGAGGTGCTGGTGAAGGGCAAGACGGTGCCGATCAACGTGTACGCCGTGCTCATGGACCCGCTCGCCGGCGAGCGCGGGTGAGGGGCGACCGCGGTCGCCGGCGCGGGCACTCACTTCGCTGATCCCGCCGCCGCCCGCTTGGCCGCGGCGTCCTCCTCGTCCTTCTGCTGCTTCTGGAACCAGGCGAAGAGCTCCGGGCGCAGCAACTTCATCGTCTCGGGCTCGGTGATGAACATGGCGTAGGAGTCGGCATAGTCCTCCTGCCAGGCCGTGCGCCCGTACTCGGTGACGGCGCCGCTGAGGCCGCCGAGCGCGGCGGTGTGCCAGGCCGTGGTCCCGGAGAGCCTCGTCGTGTCGGCGAAATCTCGCCCGTGCCCGAACTCGTGGACGACGGTCCAGATGAGCTCGCCGTCGGAGCTGAACGCATTGGAATACAGCGTCAGCGTCCGTTTCGGTGGCTTGCCGCCCCCGACCGGGGTCTCTTCGAACAGGCCTGCCTCCCTGGTGTGAGAGGGGCCGCTGCCTCGCGTCCACACAACGCCGGGCACGCGGCTGAACATGGCGTCGGGGATGAAGGCCGTCGCCTGCAACACGCGGTCCCACTCGGGGTCCTGCCATTTGGGGGCGGGATCTGCGCCCACAGTCTCGTCGTCGCCCCCGCGCTTGTGTCCCGCCGCGTCGAAGCGCTTCTGGAGCCGCGTACGCTGAGTGGGGTCGAGCTTGGCGGCCAGCGCGATGCGCGGCTTGACGTTCTCGATGATGAGGTCGACCTCGGTCGGCTTGCCCGACACCTTCGCCGTCACGACGACGCTGAAGCGGTAGTGCCCGTCGACCCCGCCGAACGGGTCGAGCTCGAGGTCGAGAAAGTGGACCGCGTTGACGACCTGGTCGCTCGCGGCGCTCTGGTCATCCAGGCTGAACGTCAGCATCCCGATGCGCTCGAGCCCGGTCCGCACCTTCCCCTCGTCGACGTCGGTGCTGCCGGGCTTGGCCATCGTGCCGCCGAAGGTGGTGTTGACGGTCAGTCCACCGCGCGGGTGGACGGCAGCATCCTTGTTGGTGAACAGGGTCTTGAGGCCGCCGGCGATGCCGCCCCACTTGATCTGGCGCGTGTCGTCGATCAGGGTCTTGCGCTTCGGGAGCGAGACGTCGGCGAGCGCCGTGGGCGAGCGCTGCAGCCGGCGGGCGCCGGCGATGATCTGCGTCACCGCCGCGTTCCCGGCGGAGCGCTGCAGCGAGCGCAGCGCGGCCGGCGCGCCCATGCGCGAGAGCCCGCCCGGGCGCTTGTCGCCGGCCGGGCCCGCCGTCTGGCCCCTGCGATCCGGTCCCACGGTCCGCATGGCACGAGCTTACTCCTCGCGCCGAGGTCACCGACGCCTGCAGAACAGGGAAACCCCGCCGGAGCGGGGCTTCTCGAGTGGGCCGTGGAGGGATCGAACCTCCGACCTTGGGATTAAGAGTCCCCTGCTCTACCAGCTGAGCTAACGGCCCGGGGTGTCGCCGATGTTACCCCGGCCCCCGGGGTGGCGGTCGCCGATGTTACCCCGCCCCTGGGAGTGGCGGTCAGCAGACCTGTGCCGCAGAGGGCTGGGTCTTGGCCAGGTTGATCTGGGTGGTGATCGCCTGGCGGCTCGCCTTGGGCACCATGCTGGTCGCCTTGGCGGCGGCAAGGTCGCCCTTGCGGGTCTGCTGGGCCGCGTAGGCGGTCATGGCGAGACACTCGAAGCTCTTGACGGCGGTCGGATCGGCCTCGGTGGCGGCCTCCCAGGCGGAGGCCGCGTTGGAGTACTGGCCCAGGGTGGCGTAGGCGTTGCCGGCGAAGATGGCGAGGTCGTTGGCGGGGCTCTTGACCAGGGAGACGTACTTCTGCCAGGCGTCGGTGGCCTTGGCCAGCTCCTTCCTGCCCGCGGTGGTGTAGGTGTTGGTGGCGGTGTTGAAGCCGCTGCTGGAGGCGTTCTGGTAGCGGGCCGTCTCCAGGGCTCCCCAGGCCGCCGGGTCCGACGGGTTCTTCTGGGTCTGCTTGAGGGCGGTCTTCTCCGCCGAGCTGATGATCTGGGTCTGATTGCTCGAGCCGTTGCCGGTGAAGGCGTTGAGCAGGCCGCCGATGCCGCTGCCGGTCCCGACGCCGAACAGCACCAGGCCACCGCCCATGAGCACGGCGAGCCCGAGGTACACCGCCTGGACGGTGCGCCTGCGGCCGCGGCTGCGCAGATCGAAGAGCATCAGGCCACTACTCGGATTCGCCGGCGTCGGGAGGGCCGACCGTGATCAGCTCAGCGGCAGCGCGCTTGGCGTCACGTCGGTCGGCGAGCTTGAGCAACACGATGCTGGCAAGGAGAAGGATGACGAGCGGGGCGGTCTCCAGTCCGGTTGTGACCGGATCGGCCCCTGGCATGGCCGCCGCGATGACGGCGATGATGACCGTAGCGTAGCGCCAGTGGCGGGTCAGGGTGCTGCCATTGATGACCCCCATCGCGCGGAGTCCGAGCAGCATCAGCGGGAGCTGGAAGGCCAGGCCGATGGCACCCATGGTCACAACCTCGAACGAGTACAGGGGCTTGGCCTGGACCAGGTTGTCGAACTGATTGGAGTTGTAGCTCTGGAGGAACTTCATCGCCGCCGGCATGACGATGATGTAGGTGAAGACCACGCCGATCACGAACAGCGCCGGAGCGGCGACGACCACGGGCGTCGCCACCTTGCGCTCCGATGGGCTGAGGGCGGGCACGCAGAAGGCGAAGATCTCGTAGAGCAGGACCGGGAGCGTCAGGAGGATCGCCGCATAGAAGGTCACGGTCAGCGTGGTGGTGAAGGCCTCGCCGGGGCCGATGGTGATGGGGAGGTTCTTGGGGGACTTCTGCGGAAGGGCCTTGGCGGCCTGCGCGAGGTCGGTCGCCGCGCCGGCGAACAGGGCGCGGTCGGAGGCCGAGAGGTCGGATGACTGCGACAGCGCGCTGAACTGCTTGGCGGCGTGCGAGATCCCCCGCGAGGCGCCGACGCTGTCCCGGGTCAGCCCGCCGATCTTGTTGGACCCCGACTGGCTGGGGGGCGGCAGCGGCTTGTTGAGGAGGTTGAGCAGGACGTTGTTCTGCCAGTAGCACAGGCCGAAGGCGACCGCGAGCACCGCCAGGCAGACGAACAGCCGGCTGCGGAGCTCATCGAGGTGGTCGACGATGCTGAGGCGATCCTCGTGGCCGATGGGCCGGAGAACCTTCGGCATGGTGGGCGCCCCGGTGCGCTGCTAGGAGCGCTCGGACCCGGCGGGGCCGGACCCGGGGGTGGCGGCCGGCTCGCTCGAGCTCGGCTTGGTCTCCGGCATGGCCCTCGACTCCGACAGCGCGGGCTTGTCGTCGTCGTCCTTGGATTCGCCGGTGATGCCTTCCTTGAACTCGCGCATCCCCGACCCCAGGCCCCGCCCGATCCCCGGAAGGCGCTTTGGACCGAGAATCAGTAGAACGATGATGAGGACGACGATCGCGTCAATACCTGGGTTACGGAACATTGCTTCTGGGCCTCTCCAAATTGGGGGGGATGCCAAGCGTAGCGGTCGGGGAGCGTCGCGGCCGTGTTAACGCCGATAGATCCGCCGAACGCGCTCAAGCTCGGAGACCACCAGGCCGATAAACCGGGCGAGCAGCCATGAGCAACCACCCTGAACGCCACTCCATTCGTCGCATCGTCCTCCCCAGTGGTCGGACGATCGAAGTCGTCCGGTTCTACGCCGAGGAGACGACCCACCCGGGACTGCATGTCTGTCCCGAGTGCGAGTCTCAGCTCGTCCAGCCGATCGACTGGTCAGAGGCGCCCCAGGGGTTCTGGGAGCTCATCCTCCAGTGCCCGAACTGCTTCTGGACGGACGAGGGCGTCTTTGACCAGGATCAGGTCGACGCGCTCGAAGAGCACCTCGACGACGGACTGACCGACATGCTTTCGGATCTGCGTCGCCTCACCCAGGCGAACATGACCGAGGAGATCGAGCGGTTCGCCTCAGCGCTCAACGCTGACCTCATCCTCCCCGAGGACTTCTAAAACGTCACGCCCGTAGGGCGGGCGGGACGGGAGGGGAGGTTTTCCCCGGTCCGTCGGCCCTACGAATAGCGCTCGACCACCCCGTCGGCGATCAACTCCAGCGCACCGCGCTGGCGCGCCGGCATGTCGGGCAGCTCCGCCTTGGCGCTGGCCACCAGCTCCAGCGCCCGCGCCCGCGTGTCCTCCAGCGAGCCGGTCTCGGCGATCCGCGTGCACACCTTGGCGGCGTCCTCGGGCGTACGCACACCGCGCAGGTCAAGCGCATCCAGCTCCGGGTCGCGCTCGCGCGCCAGGATGAAGGGAAGGGTGACGGTGCCGTCGAGCAGATCGGCGCCGCGGGGCTTGCCGGTGCGCTCAGGAGGACCCGAGACGTCGAGGACGTCGTCGAGCAGCTGGAAGGCCAGCCCGATGCGCTCGCCGAACAGGGCCAGCCCCGGCAGCCGCTCCTCGTCATCGCCCTCCAGACCGCCCAGCTCGCACGCGGCGCGGAACAGGACCCCGGTCTTCAGCCGGCAGCGCTCCATGTAACGCTCGACGGCCACCGCTCGCCACGCGTCGGCGCGTTGCATGAGCTCACCGGCGGCCAGCTCCGAGCTGGCGCGTGACAGCACCTGCACGGCGGCGACCGACCGGGTGTGCGCGAGCTCCGCGAACGCGCGGGAGAACAGCAGGTCCCCCGTCGCCGTCGCCGCCAGGCGCCCGCCGGCCGCCATCACGGTGGGCCGGCCGCGGCGCAGCGGCGATCCGTCGAGCACGTCGTCGTGGACCAGGGTGGCCGAGTGCACCAGCTCGACGGCCACCGCGGAGCGCAGCAGCGTCTCTGACTCGGGCGGGGGCGCCCCGGCGGCCAGGAACAGCAGCAGCGGCCGCAGGCGCTTGCCGCCCGCGGCGATCGTGTCCCCCGCGTGCCGGGCCAGGAGCTCGCCGTGGCCATCGGCGGCCTCGAGCAACTGGCTCTCCAGGCGCGTCATCATCCGCGCCGCCGACTCACCGCCGGCCGCGATGACCGCCTGCACGGCTCCCTGGACGGCGTTCATGACGCAACCTCGCGAACGTGCAGGGCGACATTCACGACGCCACCTCTCCGACGTGCAGGGCGATGATCCCGCCGGCGGTGATCACGTAGCGCACGGGGCGCAGCCCGGCGTCCCACATGACCGCGGCCAACGTCTCGGGCGGCGGGAAGCGCCGGACCGAGTTGGGCAGGTAGCTGTAGGCATCGGCGTCGCCGGCGAGCTTGCCGAGCACCGGGACGAGGCGATCGAACCACAGGTCCAGGAACGTCGAGAGCGGCGGTCCCGTCGGCGTGGTGATCTCGAGGACCACGACGCGCCCTCCCGGGCGGACCACGCGGGCCATCTCGCTCAGGCCGCGCGCCAGATCGGAGAAGTTGCGCGCGCCGAACCCCACCGTCGCCGCGTCGAACTCATCGTCGCCGTACGGGAGCTGGAGCGCATTGGCGGTGTCAAAGCGGACCGATGCCTCGGCCGGCACCCGGCCGGCGCCCCGTTCGGAGACCGCCTTGTCACGGGCCAGCTCGAGCATCCGCTCGGAGAAGTCGGCGCCCACGACCGTGCCGCCGGGGGCGACGCGGCGGGCCAGCTCGAGCGCCAGGTCACCGGTGCCGGTGGCCACATCCAGGGCCCGCTCCCCCGGCGCCAGGCCGGCCAGGTCAGCGGCCCGGCGGCGCCAGTGGTGGTGCAGACCCGCGGTCATGACCGAGTTCATCCGGTCATAGACGCCCGCGATGCGGTCGAACATGGCCCGCACCTGCGGCTCGGGCAGCGTGCCGGGGGTGGACTCCACGACCGGCTCGGCACCGCCCGTATCGGAGTGGCCCGGCGGCGAAGAGCGGCTCGCCGTCATGGTCCCTGGGACCTCGACCGACCTACTGGAGCATCGATAGGAAGTTGACCAGGTTCTGGAACTTCGTCGGATTGGATTTCGCCAGGTCCGCGAACGAGGGCATCGGCGCCGTCGGGTTGCGCAGCGTCGATGCGATCGCCTGCGGGCGGCGAATCGCGCCGATGTTGGTCAGCGGCGGGCCGGGGCCGTTGTTGCCGTTGTCACCGATCACGTGGCAGGCCAGGCAGCCCGATTGACCGACCACCTCCTCCCCGGCCTTGAACGAGGTCGCCTCGGCCTTGGTCAGCGACGCCGGCGGGTTCAGGTCCACCGAGTTCGGCGATCCGGTGCTCGCGCCGGAGTACGTGAGGAAGGCCATGGCGAAGATCGTGGTCAGACCGGCGGCCACCGCGATCGGGCGGCGCTCGATCCGGCGCTCCGGGCTGCGGTCATAGAACGGCAGCAGGAACAGCAGGATCATGCAGATCGTCGGCACGCCGATGGTGGCAAGGTCCGTGAACTTGGGGATGTTCTTCATCACCCTGAGGACCTCGAAGAGGAAGAAGAAGTACCAGTCCGGGCGCGGGACGTAGGTGGTGGTCGTCGGATCCGCCTTGGGGCCCATCTCGGCGCCGAACATGGCCGCGAGGAAGATGATCACGATCATGACCACGACCGCCATCAGCGAGTCCTTGGCCACCGCGTAGGGGAAGAACGGCTTGCCCTGGTTCTTCAGGATCGCGTATTCGCGGAGGTAGGCCTCCTTCTCGGCCTGGTTCATCGCGTCATCCTCAGATCTCCGCCTGGCGCATCTCGGGCTCCTCGTCGGCCTTCAGCCACGGCGGCGCGGAGATCCCGAGCTTGGTGATGAGGTACAGGTGCGCGCCGATCAGCGCAGCGATGAGCCCGGGGATGAGCATCATGTGGATCGCGTAGAACCGCGACAGCGTGGTCGCCCCGAACTCGGGGCCGGCCCGCAGGAAGTCCGAGAGATACGGGCCCAGGAAGGGGCCGGTGCCGTTGATGTTCACGCCGACGATCGTCGCCCAGTAGGACCGCTGGTCGAACGGCAGCAGGTAGCCGGTGAAGCCCATGGCCAGCGTGAGGATGAGCAGCACGACGCCGATGATCCACGTCAGCTCCCGCGGGTACTTGTAGGCGCCGAAGAAGAACACGCGCGCCATGTGCAGGAAGATGAGGATGATCATCACCGAGGCGCCCCACTTGTGCATGGCCCGGACCAGCTGGCCCAGGAAGGCGTCGTCGGTGATGTAGCGGATCGACTCGTAGGCCCCGCCGTTGACGTCCGGGCGGTAGAACATGGCCAGGAAGACCCCGGTCACCGCCTGGTTGAGGAAGGCGAACATCGTCGCCGACCCCAGCGTGTAGAACCAGTTGATCCCCTTGGGGACCTTGCGGAAGAGCAGCCAGCGGATGCCGCCCGACAGCGACGTGCGCTCGTCGAGCCAGTCGACAACGTGGATCCCCGCCTCGGCGGCGGTCTCCACGGGCGTCATCGTGTCTCCGTTCTCGCCGGGACGCCTGGGAACCGGCTTGAGGAGCTTGGGAAGCGGAGGGGCGGGAAGCTTGGGCATGGTTACGGGTGGCCTGCGGGGCCGGACGAGGTGTCAAAGCGTGCGGGATACAGATATTGCCCGACGCCGTCCAGCGGCTGGCCCGGGTCACGCGGGGAGAAGCGCTGCAGCTCGGAGTTGACCGAGTAGCGCGGCCCGATCTCGACGAGGCCCGTCGACTGGTTCATCCGCGTGTAGAAGCGGTCCAGCGGGCGCACCGGGGGTCCGCCGGCCACCATCCCGCGGAAGTCATAGACCCCGCCGTGGCACGGACAGATGAACCGCTGGGCGGCGGCGACGAAGCGGACGGGGCAGCCGAGGTGCATGCAGCGCGAGGACAGCGCCACGTACTGGTTGTACTTGTCCGCCGG
The DNA here is from genome assembly GCA_963771675.1 of uncultured Actinomycetota bacterium. Classification (GTDB taxonomy): domain Bacteria; phylum Actinomycetota; class Thermoleophilia; order Solirubrobacterales; family Solirubrobacteraceae; genus Palsa-465. Next base: position 174,998 of record CAVYUJ010000002.1, read on the forward strand.
CTCGGTATCGATGTGCGGATCGCGCTTGCGCACGTAGGCGATCGAGTACCCGGCCTCGCCGATGCCCTGGACGATCGTGAGGACCTTGGTGGTGTACGTCGACTCGCTGAAATCCGCGGGCGGACCGATGGGCTGCCAGTTGAACGGCACGCGGCTGAAGAGCGGGCCCAGGGCGAAGCCGAGCGCGGGGAGGGTGAACGCCGCGGCGGCGACGCCGCCGGCGCTGTGCGTGACCATCCCCATGAACCGGCGGCGGTTGACGGTCTCGCCTTCGAAGGCGCCCGGCAGCTGCCGATCCTCGGTGTATTTGGATTTCGATCCTTCTTTGTGTCGATCTGCCACTTGCGCCTTCGCTCAACCGCGCTTACACCAAATTGAACGCGTCGGTAAGCGTACAGTCAACAAAGAGGCGGGCGTCACGAGGGTGCGCCCCGCCCCGCGGCCAGCACGGCGTCGCGCGCGGCGGTGAGCGCGGCGGCCGCACCGGCGTCGCCCGCCCGCGCCAGCGTCTTGGCGGCGGCGTGCTCAGGGGTGGTGCCCCACCCGATCGCCGCCGCGCCGCCCTGCCAGATGGCGTCGGCCAGCCGAGGATCGATCGCCGCCTGCGCCTGGGCCAGCAGGGAGATGAGATCGGCCAGCTCAGCGACGGCGTCGAGGTCACCGAGCTCGGCCAGCCGCGCCAGGCCCAGGGCATAGAGCTGGTCGCCCAGCAGCAGCGCCAGGTCGGGATCGGCGCATCGCACGAGGCGCGCGACGCCGTAGTGCAGGAGCGAGCCCTCCAGGATCATCTCCAGCAGCAGCTCGTAGTCGCGCTCACGGCCGGCCGCGCGCGGGCCGCGCGCGGCGAGCTGCGGCGCTCCGGCACCCGTGTCGGCGCCGTGATCGCGCGGCTGATCGGCGACGGTGCCGGTGCCGGTGCCGGGGGGTGGCCCAAGTGCGTCGGCGAGCGTTCCGCCCTGGTCCAGCAGTGCTTCTCGCAGCGCCGACAAACTCATTGCCTGAGCTCCGCGAACGCCTCGGCGGCCGCCGTCACGGTGCGGATGACGTGGTCGCTCCCGTGGACCAGCGACGGGAACCAGGCCTCGAACTGGGATGGCGGTGGGTAGATGCCGCGGGCCAGGAGCCCACGGCACCAGCGGGCGAAGGCCTCGGTGTCGCAGGCGGCCGCGCCGGCGTAGTTGGTCACGGGGCGCTCGGAGAAGAAGATGGTGAGCAGGCCGGGGAGCGCGTGGACCTGGACGGGCACGCCGGTCCCGCGGGCCGCGTCGCGCATGCCCTCGGCGAGCGCCTCCGTCGTCTCGGCCAGGCGCTCGTAGGCCACCGTGTCGAGGTGCTCGAGCGTGGCCAGGGCCGCCGCCACCGCGAGCGGGTTGCCCGACAGCGTCCCGGCCTGGTACACGTCCCCGGCCGGGGCGATGCGCTCCATCAGGTCCCGCCGCCCGCCGTAGGCAGCCGCTGGAAGCCCGCCGCCGATGATCTTGCCCATGATCGTCAGGTCCGGCATCACCGAGAAGCGCTCCTGCGCCCCCCCGCGGGCGACGCGCATGCCGGTGATCACCTCGTCGAAGATGAGCAGCGCGCCGGATTCGTCGGCGGCCTGGCGCAGCTGCTCGAGGAAGCCCGGTTGGGGCGGGACAACCCCCATGTTGGCCGGGACGGGCTCGGCGATGATCGCCGCGGGCGAGTGGCGCGCCACCGCCTCGCGCAGGGCCTCGGGGTCATTCCAGGGCACGATCACCGTGGCGGCCGCGGCCGCCTGCGGGACGCCCGGGCTCGCCGGGATCCCCTGGGTGGCCAGGCCGGAGCCGGCCTCGGCGAGCAGGCCGTCGACGTGACCGTGGTAGGCGCCGGAGAACTTGAGGATGGTGTCGCGGCCGGTGGCGGCGCGCGCCAGGCGCAGCGCGCTCATCGTCGCCTCGGTGCCCGAGGAGGTCATGCGCAGCATCTGGACCGACGGGATGCGCTCCGCGATGCGTTCGGCCAGCTCGACCTCTCCGGGGGTGGGGGCCCCGAAGCTGGTGCCGCGGGCGGCCGCCTCGGTCACCGCCGCGACGACGTCGGGGTGCGCGTGGCCCAGGATGAGCGGGCCCCACGAGCTCACCCAGTCGATGTACTCGTTGCCGTCGACATCGCGGATGATCGGGCCGGCGCCGGAGGCGATGAAGATCGGGTCGCGCCCGATGGAGCGCATCGCCCGCACCGGCGAGTTGACCCCGCCGGGCATGAGCAGCGCGGCGCGGCGATAGAGGTGCGCCGAGCGCGAGCTGTCAACCGCGGTGCCGCTCACACGCCCGCGTGCTGACGTTCCCAGTCGCGGTGATCCCCGGTGAAGTAGAGCAGGCGGATCTTCTTGAACTCGGTGGAGGAGTAGAGCGTGGCGCGGTCAGAGATGCCGGTGTCGGCGGAGATCGAGTCGAGGATCGCGTCGCACTCCTCCTTGGAGCGGCCGTGGGCCATGGTGAACACCGAATAGGGCCAGTCCGCATACGTGGGGCGCTGGTAGCAGTGCGAGATGCCCCTGAACGACGCCATCCGCATGCCCAGCTCCATGATCCGCTCGTCGGGGACCTTCCACACGCCCATGCCGTTGGCGCTGAACCCGGCCCGGCGGTGAAAGAGGATCGCGGCGACCCGGCGCAGCAGCCGGCGCTCCTGCATCTCGCGCAGGTGGGCGAGGAGCTCGTCCTGGCTGATGCCGAGCTCGGCGGCGGCGGGCCCGTAGGGCTCGGAGATCACCGGCATGTCGCCCTGGAGCGCCCGGATCACCGCGCGGTCGAACTCGTCGTAGGGCTGGGCCTCGGTCTCGGCGGGCGCGGCGGCCTCCGCGACCTTGGAGAGGGCGTCGGTTCCGCCCTCCATCTCCAGATCCATGCGGATCTTGAACAGCTTCAATGTCGGGAGCTGCCGGACGGACTCCGCTCCGGCCTCGCGGGCCAGGACCTCGAGCGTCCCCTGAAGCCCCAGCTCGGACTCGGGCTCGGTGGCGATCGTGAACCAGATGTTGAACTCGTGGTTGCGCAGGTAGTTGTGGGAGACCCCGGGATGGGAGTTGATGATCGTCGCCGCTCGCCAGGGATTGTCAGGATCGACCTTGGCGGCCACGAGCATCGAGGAGTAGCCGAGCGCGCGGGTGTCGAAGATCGGCGTGACCTGGCGGATGATGCGCTCGTCGAGCAGACGCGTGACCGCGGCCATCGTCTCCTCCTCGGTGATCCCGGCCTCCGCGGCGACGTGCTGGTAGGGGCGGGGCGCGATCGGGAACTGGCCCTGCATCAGGTTGAGCAGGCGCTTGTCCAGATCGGTGAGCGCGATCGCCGCGCCCTCCTTGCGGCTGCGCAGCTTGGGCACGGGCACGCGGCCCGCTCGGCGTGCGGCCTGGCCTTTTTGGGCCGCGCCCGTGTCGTCCGGCTGCCGCGAGCCGCTGGCCGGCTGGATTCCGTCCTCTGTCTCGGTGGGCCGGGAAGCGTCTATTGGAGCCATTGGGCAGCGTCCTTGGCGTGGTAGGTGATGATGATGTCGGCCCCGGCGCGGCGGATCGAGGTGAGCGCCTCGAGCACCGCGCTGCGTTCATCAAGGTACCCGGCTGCGGCCGCGGCCTTGAGCATCGAGTACTCGCCGCTGACGTTGTAGGCGGCAACGGGCAGGGACGTGTCGTCCTTGATGCGGCGGATCAGGTCCAGGTATGGCAGTGCCGGCTTGACGATGAGGATGTCCGCTCCCTCCTCGACGTCGAGGCGCGCCTCGCGCACGGCCTCGTCGCCGTTGGCGGGGTCCATCTGGTAGCCGCGCCGGTCCCCGAACGCGGGGGCGGAGTCCGCGGCGATGCGAAACGGGCCGTAGAAGGCCGAGGCGAACTTCGCCGAGTAGGACATGATCGGCGTGTCGGTGAAACCGTCATCGTCGAGGGCTGACCGGATCGTGCCCACGCGGCCGTCCATCATGTCCGACGGGGCGATGATGTCCGCCCCCGCGCGGGCCTGGGACACCGCCGTGCGCGACAGGAGCTCGAGCGTGGCGTCGTTGTCCACGACGATGCCGCCGGCGCTCTCGCGCAGCACGCCGCAGTGGCCGTGGCTGGTGTACTCGCAGAGGCAGAGATCGCAGATGACCAGCAGCTCGGGGTGGGCGTCCTTGATCGCCCGCGTGGCCAGCTGGATGATCCCCTCCTCGTCCCAGGCGCCCGAACCGTCCTCGTCCTTGGACGCCGGCAGCCCGAACAGCAGCACCGCGGGGATGCCGAGCGCCGCGGCCTCGCCGGCCTCCTCCACGGCATGGGCGATCGAGAGATGGTCCACTCCGGGCATCTCCCTGATCGGCTCGCGGCGGTCGATGCCGTGGGCCACGAACATCGGGTAGACGAAGTCCGCGGCTTCCAGGCGCGTCTCGCGCACCAGGCCGCGCAGCGCGCGATTGGCTCTGAGCCTGCGCAAACGGGTCTGCGGGAACGACATAACGGTCATTCGAGAATACTGGCGCTGAGCGACCGTCCGCGACACACTCCAGGTTCCGTGTCCTACGACCTCGATCGGCTCGGCTGGCTGCAGTTCCAGCAGCTCTGCGCGTTTGTGCTGGAGTTGGACGCCGGCGTGGCGCCGAGGGGATGGCAGGGGGACGCGGACCGCTGCCGGTTCATCAACGTGGAGTCGGGGCTGGGGCCGCCGCTCCTTCGGTCCACGATGTCCGATCGGGTGCTCGTGCAGTGCGCGTGGCTGCGTCCGGGATCGGTCCCCCCGGTGGTGATGGCGCTCGAGCAGCTGGCCATCGAGCACGCCGACGAGCTCCATGGCCTGCGTTCCTACGTACTGATGGCCAACGGCGAGGCAGTCGACCATCGCCCCGGCGTGCATGACCTGCTGACGGTCGAGGTCCTCGACACCCCCACGCTCAGCGCGCGCATCGACGCGCGCCCCGAGCTGCGTCTGGCCATGCCATCCCTGCTGGGCGTGCGCGAGCTCGACCCCCTCATCCCGGCGGCGGTGGCCGAGCGCTCCACGATGGACCGCGGCGAGGCCGAGCGCCTGGCCGCGGTGTTCGTCGGCACCCGCGCCTACCACCGCGCGGTGAGGACGCTGCGCGAGCATCGCTTCGCCGTGCTCACCGGGCCCCCGGAGATGGGCAAGACCGCCATCGCCCGCATGGTCGCGCTGGCCAAGATGACCGACGGGTGGGAGGCTCATGAGTGCACCAGCCACGAGGATGTGCAGACCGCGCTCGATCCGCACGCACGCCAGGTGTTCATCGCCGACGACGCGTTCGGCTCCACCGAGTACCGCGCCGACTCCGCCGAGCGCTGGGCCCGGGCGATGGAGCGGTTGCTCGGCGCGCTCGACGACCGCCACTGGCTCATCTGGACCTCGCGGCCGGCGCCGCTGCACGCCGCGCTGCACCGGCTGCACTCCGAGCGTGGCGCCGAGCGCTTCCCGGCTCCGGCGCGGGTGCTGGTGGACGCCGGCATCCTCGACGCCGAGGAGAAGGTGCTCATCCTCTTCCGCCACGCCAAGCAGGCCGACCTGCCGGATTCCGTGTGCGCCGGTCTGCGGACATCCGGACCGGAGATCGTGGCCTCCCCGACGTTCACCCCGGAACGCATCCGCCGGCTCGTGCACCGCCTCAGCCGCGGAGATCGGAACGTGTCGCACGCCGCCGACATCGAGCTGACGACGCCCACCGAGGCGATGGCGACGTCCTTCGGCGCGCTGGGCGACGAGCACCGTGACCTGCTCGTCGCGCTGCTCGACACCCCGCCCGGGCCCGTTCCCGAGCGCGAGCTGGTGTCCGCGCTGCGCCGCCACCACCACGGGTCACTGTCGCGGCCGCCGCTGCACCTCGTCGATCGTCTGGCCGATCACTTCCTCCGGGTGTCGGCATGAGGGTCGCCTGGGTGCACCCGACGTGGCGCGACCTGGTCATCGAGCGCCTGGCCGGCGACGCCGAGCTGCGCCGTCGGTTCCTGGCGCGCTGCGGACCCCATGGAATCGTCCTGGCGCTGTCGGTGTCGGGCGGCGTCGAGGGCGAGCGGCGGTTCCCGCTGATCTGCGAGGACGAGGATTGGGACGCCGTGGGTGACCGGATCTATGCGCTGGCGCCCGAGCTCGAGTCGCGGGACGCGGCCACCGTGCTCAGGGCGCTGGACGGCGTATTGCAGGAGGTGCGAGACGACCCGCTGCAGGCCGGCGAGGGCGCGGCGCTGGCGCGGATGGCCCTCGCCCGGCTCGGCGAGCTGTGGGAGGCCGCGCATGCGATCGTCACCCTGCCCTGCATCGACGCGTGGCTCGCCGTCGCCGGGGCCCTGAAGCCACCGCCCTGGCCGAGGTTCCTCGGCGTGACCTGGGCAGATCTCCTTCCGACGACGCTGCCGGCGCTCGACGATCTGCCCGAGATGCAGCGGTTCGCCGACTGGCGAACCCTGTGTGAGCTCGTGGCCGCGTTCTCCCCCGATCTCCTCGACGAGCTCGGCTACGGAGTGCCACAGCGCGCGCTCATGCGCGCCTTCCGGGAGCGTGAGCGTACGGGGCTGCCTCGCTTCGCGGAGCTGGGCGCCTCGCCGGCGCCCGAGCCATCCATCGAGGAGTGGCGTGCGCAACGCAACGCCGACAACGTGATCCGCCGGGTGCTCCTCGACCTCTAGACCAGGTTCCAGCGCTCGATGCGCTGGTCGGTGACCAACCCGTTGACGACATAGGGGTCGGCCGCGGTGAAGCGCTCGATGTCCTCGGGAGTCACGCCGGTCCACACGATCGCCCCACCGGTGGGCGGGGTGCCCAGCGCGCCGGCCTGGGTGATGTGGCCCGCCTCACGCTCGGCGCGAATGCGCTCCAGGTGCGCCTCGCGGTAGGGACCACGGCGGTCGGCCATGTCGTCCACGTAGGTGTAGAGGAGCAGGTAGGTGTCCTCGGTGGCCATGTGGCGCACAACCTAGCGCGCAGCCGCCCCGGATGACGGGCCGGGGCGCTACGCTTCGTCAGACCGTGAGCAACCTGGACCGACGCAGCGGCTACACCCCCCGGCGAGTGCGCGAGCAACGCGCATACCGGATGGTCGTCGCCGGCGGCGCCGCGGGTGGCATCGGCGTGGTCACGCTGGTGCTGGCGATCGCCGGTGTGGTCTCAGGGGCCTGGCCGATCATCGCCTTCATCGTCGCCGCGCTCTGCGTCTTCGGCTTCCTGCGCAACACCGGCCAGCGCTGAGGTCCATCCGCCGTCAGGCACGGGCGCTCACGGAACGCCCGTGACGGCCGAGCGCGGAGACGCCGGTCACGGTGACGGTGAGACGGTCCGTGTAGCCGAGGAACGGCAGCGTGAGCGAATGGTGCCGGCCGCGGATGAGCCGCAGCAGGTGACGCCCGTCGCTGCCGCGCACGGTGAGCAGGTAGTAGGCGGCTCCTCGAGCGCTGCCGAAGGAGATCGCGAAGGTCCGGCCGTGACGGCGGACCCGCAGCCCGCGAACGCGCGCCGGAGTCGCGGGGCCCGGCGCGCGGTAGCTGGTGACCGGGACGCTCTCCCGGGCCACTCCGCCCTCCGAGACGATCGCGTAGACGGTGCGCTTGCCGGCAGGACCGGCGGCTGGAGCGAACCGCAGCCTCCCGTGGGCGCCCTTGGCCTTGCCCAGGATCCGGTAGACGCGGTGCGCGCGCTCGGCGAAGGCGATCGACAGGCCGGGGCGGGTGGTGACCGAGTAGGTCAGGCGCCGGGTCGCGCCTGCGCCCGACACCCGGGCGTGCAGCTTGGGCGCCGTGTAGCCGCGGGCCTGGCGGACCTGCGTGATGGTGCTCGAGCCCGGGGCTGGCGACACCTTCCACACCCCGGCGCCGGGGTTGCGCACCATCACGTAGGTGGTCCTGGTCTTCGGCACCGTCAGGGCGACCGCCGGAGCGCCTGCCACGCCCGGGCCAAACGCCACCGGGACGACGGTCTGGCCCCGCGGGCTGGTGAGGATCACCGACGGGGGCGCGCCGGCACCGGTGACCGCGATGTCCTCGAACGGAGCGGCGGCGGCGGTCGCCACCTCGGCGACACGAGTGCGGCCGGACCGCCCGGCAACGGTGGCCACCGAGACGGGCTTGACGACGAACGCCGACAGGTCGCAGCTGCCCGTGCCCACCGACGCGTCGGGAGTGCCGCCCCACGGATAGGACAGGCCGGCGTGCAGCCCGAAGTCAGAGCCGCAGGCCGCCACGCCCAGCGATGAGATCACAGCCTGCACCGAGATCGCCGAGTACCCGGCGATCTGCAGCTGGCCGTTGACGCTGGCCGAGAACTCCTTGGCCGGGAGATCGACGAAGGCGTCCAGGCCCGCCGTGAGCTCGGCGACGTCGAGGTCGAGGTCGACGTTGCCGTTGACCTCGAAGTAGCCGTTGGTCTGGAACAGCAGCTTGGCGTTGGCGATGTTGAAGCCGTGCACCGATCCCGAGCCGTCGACCTCGAGCACCACCGGCCCACCGTTGACGAAGGTGATGGTCACCGTGCCGGTGACCCCGATGGTGTAGTTGGGCGGATCGAGCGGAACGGCTCCGACGGACACCGAGCCGTGGAAGCTGCGGCGGTCCGGGTGGATGTCGAAGCCACCCCCGAAGCCGTCGAGGTAGGTGTCGGTGAAGATCGGCACCCCCGGGAACGGCACGCTCACGTCGAACGAGCCCATGGTGAAGTCGCCGTCGTCGAAGCGGACCGCCACGGCGATCCCGAAGTACGGCGTGCCCGACGGGATGTTCACCGTCGCGGACCCGGTCCACACGTTGCCGGTGGCGGCGTAGTCGATGTTGAGGTCCTTGACCTCGAGCGCGCCGAGCACGAGGTCGGGGACGCCGATGTGCAGAGAGGAGAGCTTGAGCCCGTTGGCGTTGTCGGCCTGGAGAGTGGCCGAGCCGGTGACGCCGCCCATGTAGGCCGGGAGCTTGAGCGACACCGGGATGACGACGGCGTCGTGCTGGATCTGCACGTCGATGCTGGCGTCGAAGGGGAAGCCCTTCAGGGTCGACGCGGTCGCGGTGTCGAAGTCGAACAGCGTGTGCCCGGCGGTGTCCAGCGAGCCGCTGAGGGTGACATGGAGCGCCTGGTGATACAGGGTGATGTCGCCGATCCCGGGGGCGCGCAGCACGACGCGCACGGCGCCGGTGGTGTTGATGGTGTGCTGGCGCGGGTCGATGACGATCTGCACGCCGGCGTCGGGGATGATCTCCAGGCCGTTGAGACGGATCTCGCCGGAGATGACGGCCGCCCCGCTCGTCGGGTTGGAGGGGTCACGCAGGAAGCACCCCGCCTCCGCGATCGCGTCGATGTCCCCGAAGTGCACGTCGGTGCAGGACACGGAGGCCAGCGGGTCGCCGCCCAGGCCGCCGAGGCCGTCACCGTCGAGGTTGCCCAGGCCCTTGACGTGGGTGGCGGCGAACGAGCCGAATGCCGCGACGGCGATCTGGGAGCCGCTGAACCCGCCGGGCTCGGGCTCCTGGAAGGCGGCGAAGCCGCCGCCGTCCTGAGCGGCGCCGAGCTGGATGTCTGAGGGCGACTGGAGGTTGCGCGCGATGATCTGGGGCGCGGACCAGTGACGACCGTCGGTCGAGCTGGTCACGAACAGCCCGGAGGCGTTCCCGACGGAGGAGAAGACCCCGACCGTGAGGCGGCCTGACGCATCCTCGATGATGTCGTAGTTGGCGTGGCTGAAGTTGCTGTTGGGCGTGATCCGGTTGGGCGCGCCCGAGGGCTGGCCGTTGACGATGCGCTGGAGGAACAGCGGACCCGAGAAGGTCTTCTGGTACATGAGCCAGACCCCGCTCGGGCCGCCGACGATCCGCGAGTAGCCCTGGCCGTTGATCTCGGCCCGTGACCAGTTCGCAGAGCTGTAGATGTCGCCGGTGCCGTTGTACTCCCGGACGTAGATGTGGTTGGAGAGGTCCTGGAACTCGGCCACCGGCCGGGTACCGTCGAGCGCCAGCCGGCCGTCATAGGCCTGGTCCGGACCGCTGTCACCCAGGTTCAGCGTCTGGCCCGAGAAGGCGCCCGGCGGGGTGGACTGGAAGATCGTGCCACCGGTCGTGGTGTCGGTGATGACGCCGATCTGCGGGTTGGCGCCGCCGAAGACGATCGCGTTGCCGGTGATCTCGAGGTTGCCGATCGTGCCGGGACCGGTGAACGTCCTGCCGGCGTCCTCAGAGGTCCACAGGAACGTCGGGTAGCCCGTGGTCCCGTCGGGCAGGGGCTCGGGGTTGGGGAAGCGGCTGTCGACCATGAGCAGCTCGTTGCCGATCGACAGCGGCACGGGGCCGTGCTCGTCGATGTTGTACTCCGGGCTCCCGGTCTCGGGCGGGATCAGGCCGGCGTTGGACGCGCAGCCCGTCTGGCCGCGCATGAGCACGCAGTCATGCAGCACCGACGGCGCGCTGATGTCGGTCGGGGTGACGTTGTAGGCGATCTGCCCGGTGCCGGCGGCGTCGACGAGCACGCGGGGCTCGAGGCCGTCGCCGAGGTGGATGAGCTTGCCCGGGATCACCGGGGCGACCTTGGGCAGCTTGTGGTTCCAGTGATAGCCCGGCGTCGAGTAGGGCCGGCCCTTGGCAGCGGCCCCCGCGGCGGTCGTCGCCGCGGCCAGACACGCGACCAGGACGCCCCACACCACACGACCCCAGACGCTTCTCATCGGTCCCCGCTCCCCAGTCGTCGCCGGTCACCCCCGGTGGACAGCCGTACGCGGCAAACAGCCTATCCCCGGCGTCAACCCCGTTTTCAGATCAACGCGCCGCGAAGCGCCGCATCCCGATTGCCGCCACGCCCCCGAACACCCCCGCCAGCACCGCCAGGTGCAGCAGCGGCAACCCGATCGCGGGCGAGGTGCCGCTGAACGCGTTGGACACCGCCTGCAGCGCCGCCTTGAACGGGAACAGGAAGGCGATGACGTCGAGGATGGACTTCAGAGCCCCCGAGACGGCGCTGGCGGGGACCAGGGCGACGAAGGCGATGGGCAGCGAGACGAGGAAGGCCATCAGCGACGCCGCGCTCACCTCTCGGGCGATGGCGCCGATGGCCACGCCCAGCGCGCCGAAGGCCACGCTCCCCACGGCCAGCGCCACCACCCACAGCTCGAACCGAGCCCAGTCCAGATGCACGAACAGCGCCACGAACACGGCCATCACCAGCGTCACCAGCGTCGCGCAGCCCGCGGAGAGGACCACCTTCTCAGAGAGGAGCCGGACCGGGGTGACGAGCCCGCGGATCAGCCGCGGATACGCGTTCTCGGTGCGCTCCAGCGCCAGCATCCCGGCCGCCAGCAGCATCGTCACGAACATCAGCGACACGATCACCGCGATCGCCGCGGCGTAGGCGTCAGTCGGGGTGGTGCGGCCGTCGAGCTGGGTCTGGTCGACCGTCAGCGGCGTCCCGATCGTGCCCAGGACCGGCTTGGCGAAGGCGAGTCCCTGGATGGCGAGGTCGGCGAAGCTGATCACCTGGCCCAGCGCCGGGCGCAGCGGCGAGCTGCCCGGCAGGGAGGCCAGCGTCCCCTGGACGATCGTGCGCGCGTTGCGCAGCCCCAAGAGCCGGACGGTCTGGCCGAGGATCTGCACGCTGCCGCCGTTGAGGACCTCCTGGAGGTCGGTGATCGCCACCTTCAGCACCTGCTTGGAGACGTCCTGCTCGACCTGGTTGATCCGCGACGAGATCGCCTGGTCCACGAACTGTCGCTCGATGGGGTCCTTGCTGTTGAGGTAGAGATGGACCGTCGGGTTCCCGACGCCCTGGGTGATGAGGTTCTGGATCTCCTGGGGGAGCTGGGCCGGGATGACGACTGCGGCGAGCGCCCGCCCGTCACGCACGGCGGCGACCGCCGCGGCCTCGGAGTGGACCTTGATCGGCTGCACCGAGCTGAGCAGGGTCGAGGCGTAGCCGGCGACGTTGAGCTTCTGGCTGCCGAGGCTGATCGTCCCCTTGTTCTTGGGCACCTGGTTGTAGAAGGCGACGGTCGGCTTGCTCGGCGGGCTGGAGAGGGCGAAGCCGATCATCAGCGCGATCGCGATCGGATAGACGACCAGGAGCCCGACGAGCAGCGGGGAGCGCCGCAGGATCTGCAGGTCCTTGATGAGCAGCCAGCGCACGGCGCGGGTTCAGTGCCCTCGCTGGTGCAGGAAGCTGACCAGCGCCGCCTCGAGGTCGCGCGGGTCGCCGCCCACCGCCTGCTCCAGCTCGGCCGGCGTCCCGGTGAACAGCAGCTCCCCATCGGCCAGCAGCAGCACCCGGGTGGCGTAGCGCTCGACCTCGCCGACGTCGTGGGTCGAGAAGACGACGGTCGTGCCCAGCGCCGAGATGAACTCCCACAGCCGCTCGCGCTGGCGCGGGTCAAGCGACGCGGAGGGCTCGTCGAGGAGCAGCAGCGGGGGCTCTGAGAGCAGGCCGATCGCGATGTTGACCCGCTGTTGGTTGCCGCCCGAGAGCTTGCCGACCTCCTCGTCGGCGCGGTCTTCGAGGCCCGTCTGGGCCAGCATGCGGACCACGGCCGCGGCGGGGTCGGCCAATCGCTCCAGCCGCGCGAACAGACGCAGGTTCTCCGCCACCGAGAGCTTTGAGTACAGGGCCGGCTGCTGCGGCACCCAGCCGGCGTCGCGGCCCGAGATCGTGAGCTCGCCCTCGTCGGGAGCCAGCACGCCGGCGAGGATCGACAGCAGCGTGGTCTTCCCGGCGCCGTTGGGCCCGACCACCCCGACCAGCTCCCCGGGCGAGAGCTCGAAGCTCACCGACTGCAGCGCCGCCCGGGCCCCGAAGCGCTTGGTCACGCCGCGGGCCGCGACCGGACTGGCGGGCGTTCCGACGGTCATCGAGGCGTGGTCACGTGCGGCTCGAGCGAGGCGCCGCAGGAGCGGCAGTAGGCGTCCCCGCCCGCCGAGGGCGCGCCGCAGTCCGGACATCGGTCCGGGTCCGGTCCCGGGAGGAACCCGAGGCCCACCCCCTGCGTCCCCCACGGCTCGAGCACCAGATGGCGCTGGAGGTACAGCACGGTCTGGCGGAGCACCGCGATCACCGGGAGCGCGACGAGGGAGCCGACGACGCCGTAGAGCTTGAAGCCGATGAGCAGCGCCAGGATGATGATGATCGGGTTGATCCGCAGGGAGATGCGGAAGACCTGGGGCGCCACCACGTGACCCTCGAGCTGCTGGAGGGCCACGAACAGGAGGATCAGCCACACGGCGGTGATCGGGTCCTGGAACAGGGCGACGAGGATCGCCGGGATCGGGCCGACGATGGGACCGATGTAGGGGATGAACTCCATCAGCCCGTAGAACGCGCCGAAGAAGACCGCATAGTCCTTACCCGCCGGGAAGACCCCGATGAGCCCGAGGATCTCCAGGCAGATCGCGGCGCTGCCCCCCATCACCAGGCTGAACAACAGCTGACCGCGCACGTAGCCCGAGACCGCGTGCTGGACGAGCAGCGGGTAGTCGTCCTCCGGCGTGCCGTCGCCGGGCGGCATGATCCGGCGCACCAGCGCGCCGATCTGGTGGCCGTAGACGAGCAGGTAGATCGACAGGACGAGGATGAGGATGAGGTCGAAGCCGATCGTCACGATCTCCGACAGCAGGTCCCGGGAGAAGGACACGATGTCGCCCGAGCGCTTGAGCACGTCCTTCTGCAGCGTGTCCAGGGCGCTCGAGCCCTGCTTCTTGATGTGGAGGTTGATCCCGTGCTTGTTGAGGAACGTCTGGAGGTTGTCGAGCTGGTGGTTGGCGTGGCGGACGATGTCGGGCACGTTGTGCTCGAAGCGCGTGATCTGGGTGGCGACCGGGCTGGCCAGCAGCACGCCGATGCCGGCGATCAGGGCGAACCCGCCGAGGTAGACGACCAGGATGGCAAGCCAGCGGGGGATCCAGCGCTCCATCAAGCGCACGGGCGTCGCCAGGATCAGCGCCACCACGGCGGCGACGATGAGGACGATCAGGACCGAGCCGGCGGCGCGGGCCAGGGCCCACAGCCCCAGCAGGGCCAGCGGGAGCACGACGAGCTGGATCCAGCGCGGGACGATGACCGGCGCGATGGTCCGTGGGGCCTGCGCCTGCGCGACCGCTCGCGTGGGCTCGAGCTCGTCGGGGGCGACCTCCTCGGGGGCCTCGCCGTCGACCGGACCGCCGGCCTGGACCGCCTCGGGATCGGGCTCGCCCTCGGGCTCTGGCGGGTCCGCTGTGCGCAGTCGGGCCCATCGCCGCATACTTGTGATTATGAGGGTGTGCGGGGTCAACCCCTGAAGCGCAATGCCACAGGCCGTCAACATCCTGTTCGCGGGTGACCTCGTCGGAGGGCTCGGCAAGCGCACCCTGCTCGGCATGCTTCCGGCCCTGCGCGAGCGCCTGGCGCCCGACTTCGTCGTCGTCAACGGCGAGAACGCCGCGGGGGGGCTCGGCATCACGCCCAGGATCGCCGACCAGCTGTTCAGCGCCGGCGTCGACGTGATCACGCTCGGCAACCACACCTACCGCCAGCGCGAGATCTACGAGTATCTGGACGCCCGCAAGGAGATCCTGCGTCCCGCCAACTTCCTGCGCAGCCAGCCCGGCCACGGCTGGTGCGTGGTGGAGCGCGGCGGCGTGTCGCTGGGGGTGGTCTCCCTGTCGGGCAACCTGTTCATGGACGCGGGGCGGCCGGCGTTCGCCGAGGCCGACGCCGCCGTGCACGCGCTGCGCGACAAGGCCGACCACATCCTCGTCGACATGCACGCCGAGGCGACCAGCGAGAAGATCGGGATGGGGTGGTACCTGGACGGGCGCGTCACCGCCGTCGTCGGCACCCACACCCACGTGCCCACCGCCGACGCACGGGTCCTGCCCGGCGGGACCGCCTACGTGACCGATGTCGGGATGACGGGGCCCCGGGGCGGGGTGATCGGGGTCAAGCGAGAGCAGGCGATCGAGGCGATGGCCACCAAGATGCCCGTGCGCTTCCAGACCTCGACCGAGGACCCGTGGCTCAATGCGGTCCTGATCACCACCGGGGAGGAGCCGCGGCGCGCCGTGGCCATCCGGCAGGTGCTGGAGCCGGCGGTGGGGATCAGCTGACTGGCGAGCTAGGAGGAGGCGATCTGGATCCGGACCGGCTCCCGCTCGGGCTCGGCCCCGGCGCCAAGCGCCTCCTCGGCGGCCGGGTCCCGGTCCGGGTGGCTGGCCACGAGCGCCACGAGGGCCAGCGGCAGAAACCACACGATGTAGGGATACAGCCAGTAGTTGAGGGTGAGCTGGAGCGCGATGAGGATGCCGGCGCCCAGCGCGGCCACGTCGACGACGGTCCGGCGCGAGGGCAGGAACGCGGCCCCCAGGGCCAGCGCGATGACCGCGCCCTGGAGCAGGCTCTGGACCGCGCCCAGCCCGCCCCAGAGTCCCCACACGGAGAACGGCGTGGTGCGATCTGACTGGTACAGGATCGAGTCGTGCCAGAACGCCGAGAGGTCGTGCTTGACCAGCACCGGGAGCATCACCGAGACGCACGCGATCACGAAGGCGAAGCCGAAGCCCACCAGGTGGCGCACCCGCAGCCGCTCCTCGGTGCCGCGCAGCAGGAGCGGGGCCAGCGCGAACGGGGCGAACTTCGTCATCCCGGCCAGGCCGGCCATCAGCCCGCGCCCCGGGGAGGTCCCGATCGTCAGCAGCGCGATGACGAGCGCCGCCCCCACCAGGGCGTCATTGGTGTTGGAGTTCAGCGCGTAGAGGGTGAAGGGGAAGGCCGCCCAGCAGTAGGCGAGCACGATGCCGGTCCGGTTGCCCTTGAGCCTGCGCCCGAGCAGGTAGAGCCCGCCCACGCAGAGCAGGTCGAAGAAGATGGCGGCGCCGTGGGCGGCGGGCAGGGAGTCCCAGGTGCCGCTCCAGCCGAAGATGAGGCGGAACGGGACATAGAGGAAGTAGCTCACCGGCCCATAGGTGTCCCCGTACATGTTGTCGTGGGGCCAGTTGCCGTAGAGCGCGAAGTTGTGGATGAGCTTGTCGGCGCCGATCACGCCCGAGTAGCCGACGTCGATGACGTTGGAGTTCAGGATGTTCAGGCCGATCCGGAACGCCATGAGGAACACCGTGCCGATGGCCAGCCACGAGGTCGGCACCACCGTGCTCAGCGGCCGACGAGGGATCCCCCGCCCGTTGGCCAGGAAGAACAATCGCAGCATCAGGTAGATGAGCGGCGGATAGACCAGGGGCACCGAGAGCCCGATCGTGGCGTGATTGAAGAACGCCAGCGAGATCGAGAAGCTGGACAGCACCAGCAGGTCCACATGCCACAGCGACGGCCTGCGCCGCCAGGGAACGAACGGGGCGACGAACAGGATGCAGAGCGGGATCCAGATGTACCACGCGTTGACGCGGCGGCCGAACGCCCCCGGGTAGCCGCGGGCCATCGTCCACGCGACCTGAAAGCCCGTCCAGGCCTGGGTCACCGCGCCGGTGTTGTCGTCGACGTAGACCTGGAGCAGCTCCCGCTGGGCCTTGCCGTGGGAGTTGGAGAACCAGCTCACCTGCCAGGTCGGGAAGCCCTTGGTGTACTCGTACGGGATCGCCTCGGGGTGCCGGCTGAGCTCGGCCTTCACCCGGGGGTCGGCGGCGGCCCGGCGCAGCACCTTGGTGGCGGTGAGGCGGTAGCCGTTGGGAGGCGTGTTGGGATCGGTGACCAGCACCGGGGTCCCCGACGCGGCCACGGTCTTGGTGACGGTCTTGGTCACCGTCTTGGTGATGGCGACCTTGGTGGTCGCCCCGCTCGCGCCCGGCCCGGGGAGGCCGGTGACGCCGGTGCCGCTGGTGCCGGCGGCACCCGCCGCGGTGGGCGCGGCCAGCGCCAGGAGCGTCAGCAGGGCCGGTAGGACGACCAGCCGACCCCGCGGACCGGTGGGCTGGTGACGGAGCATGGAGAGCGAGTGGGACCGGCTCCGGCCTACCGGGGGTCTACGCCTTGAAGCTCCACAGCTTCTGCCCCACGAAGGACAGCGGCGTCGCGGCGACGATCGAGATCGCCTGGGCGACGACCTTGGCGAATCCGGCGCCGTCGACCAGCGAGACCAGCACGACATAGCTGAAGCCGAACACCACCAGCGAGATGGCGAAGAACTTGATCGCCTGCTCGACGGGATGGGCCTCGCGCTGGCTGCGGAAGGTCCAGTGCCGGTTCCACCAGAAGTTGTTCAGGACCGAGACCGCGAACGCCGCGACGGCGGCGAGCTTGTAGTTGATCGCGATCAGGTGGACGCACACGGCGAACACCGCCAGGTTGACGACGTAGCCGCTGGCGCCGACGGCGGCGAACCGGGTCAGCTGGAGCCAGTTGTGAGGCTTGCGCACGCCATGCCGTACGCGGTGGCGAAACGGCAGCTCGACTGCGGTGGTCAGCTCTTCGGGCATCGGGTGAATGTAGCCATGAATTGTTGAGTCGCAGTAAGAGTCCGGTCGCACTAACGCGCAGCTAATCGGCCAGGTCGCCGGATTGCACCCCGAAGTGTGCCCGGATCATCGGTGCGATGTCGCGCAGGGACCACTGGTCGTGCGCGGCGCGGGAGTCGGCGCCGGTCCCACACCACAACAGCACCCCGAGCGAGTCCGTCCGATGGAGGGAACCATGCGACCCGCCGCCCACGTGATCCGATCCCCCCCAATCAACGAACTCATAGCCCGGGGCGGCCGACAGCAGGATGTCCCCCGCGGTGGGACAGTGCAGGGCCGACCACGCACGGCTCAGAGCGTCCGGGTACTCGGTGGACAGGAAGCGGCCGTCCTGGATCTCGGCGCGCAGGACGCCGAGCTCACCCTCGACGCTCCACGTCTCACCGCGGGCGTCGGACAGCTCGCCGCCGGAGGTGAAGCGCAGCTCGCCGCGGCGGCTGCGGATGATCGCCTCGCCGTCGTGGCGCCACATCACCAGGTCCACGCCCTCGAGCCCGGCGGCCACGTCGCGCGCGCGGGCGCACATGTCCGGCGCCCGGTCGGGGTCCAGGGCGTAGATCATGGCCGAGCGCTGCGCCGGGCTGAGCGCCAACTCGCCACCCGCCGTCCGAGCGCTGGGCCGTGCCACCTCGAAGTCCTCGAAGGCGAGGTCGAGACGGATCCGCTCCTCCACCGGCGCCTGGGAGTGATCGGAGCAGACGATCACGGCGTACTGGTCCAGGAACTCGTCCGGGCCGCCCGCCGCGTGCATCAAGCGCTCGATCTGCCGGTCGGCCGCCGCCAGCGAGGTCACCTGGGCGTGTGGACCGTTGCGATGCGAGAACGCGTCGTTGTCGGGCAGCGAATAGAGCATGAAGTCGAAGAGGTCGTGCTCCACCAGGTAGGACCCGACGCATCCGGTGTGCTGGTCGCGCGCGCCCGGGAGCCCGAGCTGGCCGCGGCAGCCGGTCCGGCGCGACGCGTACAGGTCGGCGTAGAAGAGCTCCAGGGGGCCCTCGATGGTGCGCCGGAAGAACGTGGAGGTGGCGATCCGGGCCAGCGCCGACTCGTTGGAGACCTCGTGCTCGTGACGGCCGCGGTAGATGAGGTACGTGGTCCCGGCGGTGCGCACCTCCGCATCGTCGAGGGACTCGAACACGGTCTCCACGTCGTGGGACAGGTGCTCGGCGTTCATCCGGTAGACGGTGTCGGTGAGCGAACGCAGGACACCGAACTGCCGCGACGCCGAGAAGCTCGAGCCGTACTCGACATACCGGCTCTCCTCGCGGTGATACCAGTTCATGCTCGGGATCATGTGGCGGTCGGGCCCGACGCCGGTGGTGATCGTGGCCGCGCACACCGGGGTGACCGACGGGAAGGCGGCCACGCAGTCGCCGACGTAGACCCCCTCCTCTGAGATGCGGGCCATGGCCGGCGCGCGGCCGGCGGCGATGACCCGCTCGAGCATCGCGGGCTTCATCGCGTCCACGACGACGAGCACGAGCTTCTTGGGCGCCGGGGCCACGTCGCGCTATCTGAGGATTCGCAGGCCCGCGTACTTCTGCTCGCTGCGGCCCCGGCCGGCATAGAGCAGCCAGGCCAGCAGCGCCAGCACGACCACGCCCACCGGCGGCAGCAGCACGGTCAGCACGGCGGCCAGGAGCGCGCCCGACTCGGAGAACAGCGGCAGCATCCCGGCCGTCTGCTGGTCCAACCGCGCCCGCACGCGCTCCAGCAGCGGACGAGTGGCCGTCAGCCCGAGCCCGGCGCAGACGACGCCGCCGATCAGCCCGGGCCACACCGCGTAGTGATCCTGGGCCAGCGCGCCGGCGAAGAGCAGCGCACCGATGATGAGGCTCGCCGCGGCCAGGGTCAGCGTGACCAGCCGTCCCTCGAGCATCTCACGGGTGGCCTGGCGCTCGGTGACCCCCAGGAGCGCCACGCCGATGACCATGACCAGCAGGAATGGCGCCTGTTCCAGGAAAGAATACGAGGTGTGGGAGAAGTCGATCTGAGCATCGGCCGCACCCAGCGCGCCCACGGCGAGCGCCGGCAAGAACGGCCTCATTCCCACCGCCGCGGCGACGCCGATCCCCTGGAAGATGTCGAAGACGAGGTGCACCGTGCTGTACCGTGACCGTGGTGACGATAGACGAGACGGCAGCGTGAGCCCCGGCGGGCTTGATCGCGACCCGGACCCCGTCCTCCGCGGCCCGGGAGCCCGGGATCGAGACTCCATCACACCGCGCCGCAGGTCGTCCGCTCGCGACATCCAGCGCTACGCGGCGCTGTTCGCCCAGCGGACCAAGGTGATGCGGTCATCGGCGATGCGCGACCTGATGGCGCTGACCGAGCGCGACGACGTGATCTCGCTGGCCGGCGGCCTGCCGGACACCTCGACGTTCCCCGCCGACTCCTATGCGGCGCTGATGAACACGATCGCCACCGACTCGTGCGCGCGAGCGCTGCAGTACGGGCCGACGGAGGGCTTTGCCCGCGTCAAGGACTGCATCGCCCAGGTCATGGCGGCCGAGGGCATGGAGGTCGACACCGACGAGCTGCTGGTGACCAGCGGCGGCCAGCAGGTGATCGACCTGGTCTGCAAGACGCTGCTCGATCCCGGCGACGTCGTCGTCGCCGAGGCCCCCACCTACCCGGGAGCGATCCCGACCTTCTCCTCCTACCAGGCAGACGTCGTGCAGGTGCGGATGGATCGCGACGGCATGCGCGTGGACGAGCTCGAGCAGACGCTCGACGAGCTCGAGCGCAGCGGCCGCCGGCCGAAGTTCATCTACACCGTTCCCAACTTCCACAACCCGGCCGGCGTGACCATGTCGCTGGAGCGCCGGCGCGAGCTCGTGCGGATCGCGAGCGAGCGTGAGCTGATCGTCCTGGAGGACAACCCGTACGGGCTGCTGCGCTACGAGGGCGAGTCACTGCCGCCGTTGCACTCGCTGGACGATGAGTTCGTGATCTACGCGAGCACGTTCTCCAAGATCCTGTCGCCCGGGGTCCGGCTCGGCTGGGCCGCGGCGCCCGCTCCGATCCTGGCCAAGATGCAGATCGGCAAGCAGGGCTCTGACCTGTGCTCGTCGTCGATCTCGCAGTACTTCGTCAGCGCCTACTTCGACGCCAACCTGTGGGACGACTACGTGCGCTCGCTGCTGGAGATCTACCGGCGGCGGCGCGACGTGATGCTCGACGCCATGGCCGAGCACTTCCCGCGCGAGGCCGAGTGGACGCACCCCCAGGGCGGCCTGTTCATCTGGGCCACGATGCCCGACTACATCGACACGACCGACCTGCTCGCCCGCGCTCTGCGCGAGCACGTGGCCTTCGTTCCGGGCCGGGCCGCGTTCGTCGACGGCCGCGGCGGCTCGGCGATGCGCCTGAACTTCTCCGGCGTCGACGAGGACTCCATCCGTGAGGGCATCCGCCGGATCGGCGAGGTCGTGCGCGAGCAGGTGGCCATGTACGGCACGCTCACGGGCGCGCAGGCCGCGGAGCCCGCGCGCGAGCAGTCAGGGCCCCGGGCGGACGTCACCGCCGCCGCCGCCCAGATCGCTGAGGACCGGGCCGCCGGAAATCCATCCCCGCCCACCCGTTCTTCAGACGACGAGCTGGCCACGGTGCTCCACATGCCCGTCACGCACAAGCGCGCGGGGTAGCCGTGCGCGTCGCCGTCCTCAAGGGCGGGCGCTCGCTGGAGCGCCAGGTGTCGCTCCGCTCCGGGGCCCGCGTGCAGGACGCGCTTCAGCGCCTCGGGCATGAGCCGATCCCGATCGACGTCGGCGCCGACCTCGTCGCGCAGCTCACCACCCACCGGCCCGATGTCGCCTTCGTCGCGCTCCACGGCTCCGACGGGGAGGACGGGACGGTGCAGGAGCTGCTGGAGGTGGTCGGCGTTCCGCACACCGGCTCGGGGATCTCGGCCTGCATCCGCGCCTCCGACAAGGTGCTGGCCAAGCACGCCATGCGCGACCACGGGATCCCCACACCTGACTTCTATGCCTTCAACGAGACCGCGCTGGGCGCGCTCGGCGCCGCCCAGGCGCTGCCGGCGATCGAGGACCGCCTCGAGTTCCCGATCGTCGTCAAGCCCGCGCGCCAGGGCTCGGCCCTCGGGATCAAGTTCGCGCGGAGCCCCGCCGACGTCCCCACCGCTCTCGTGGCCGCCTTCTCCTATGACCGCAAGGTCCTGCTCGAGCGCTATGTCCGGGGCCGAGAGCTGGCGGTCTCGATCCTCGAGGAGGCCGGAGCCGACCGCGCGCCGGTGGTGCTGCCGATCGTCGAGGCGGTGCCCGAGCAGGAGGACTTCTACGACTTCGAGGCCCGCTACGAGATCGGCCGCACCCGCTTCGTCTGTCCCGCCGAGCTCGACGAGGCCGTCGCCGCGCGCGCCGGCGAGATCGCGCTGGAGAGCTATGAGCTGCTCGGCTGCGCGGGCTTTGCCCGCGTCGACCTCATGCTCGAGGCCGCCACGAGCGAGCTGTACGTGCTCGAGGTCAACCCGATCCCCGGTCTCACCGAGACGAGCCTGCTGCCGCTGGCCGCCGAGGCCGCGGGGATCTCGTTCGACGAGCTGGTCGAACGGGTGCTGGCCGCGGTCGTCGTGCCCGCCTGAGGCGGCGGCGGACGGCGAGCCGGGCGGAGCCGGGCGGAGCCGGCGGGCCCTACTCGTCGGACGCGAAGTCCTCCGGCGTCACCTTGTCGAGGAAGTCCTTGAACTTCTCGACGACCTCCTCGGTGTCCTCGACCTCGTGCTCGAACTCGATCGCGGACTCGGTGATGACCTCGTCGGCGGCGAAGATGGGAGCGCCCGAGCGTACGGCCAGAGCCAGCGCGTCGGAGGGGCGCGAGTCGATCTCGAGGTCGCGGCCGTTGGCGCGGAGGGAGATCGAGGCGTAGAAGGTGTTCTCGCGCAGCTCGGTGACGGCGACGCGCGTGCATTCGACCTCCAGCTCGCCGAGCATGTCGGACAGGAGGTCATGCGTCATGGGCCGCGGGGTCGAGGCGCCCTGGAGCTTCATCAGGATCGCCGCCGCCTCTGGATGACCGATCCAGATCGGCAGGAACTTGTTGCTCTCAACGGTCTTGAGCAGCACGATCGGTTGCTTGCCGACCATGTCGAAGCTCACGCCGTAGATCACCATCTCCTGCAAAGCGTCGCTCCTCGTCGGGTCGGCTCAGTATAGGCGTCCACCCAATCGCCTCCTGTAGCTACCCCTTCGCCGCGCAGGGCACGCTCCCCTGCCGCCGACCGCCCAGCGGAGGTCACAACGGATCCCCGTCCAGGAGCCGGCGCGCCAGTATCCGATCGGACCCGAGGGCCCGGGTCGTGTCGTGGTCAGGCGGCGGCCTCGGATGGACGCAGCGCCAGGCGCTCGGCGTGATGAGCGCGCTTCTGGGCGAACATCGCGGTGTCGGCGCGGCGCAGCAGCCCGTCAGGGTCCGCGGCGTCCACCGGATAGACGGAGCGGCCGATGCTGACGCCCAGGCGCAGGCACAGGTCGCCGACCACGAACGGCTCGGCGAAGCCGGCCACGATCCGCTCGGACACCCTCTCGATCTCCTCCGGGCCGGCCGCGACGAGCAGCACCGCGAACTCGTCGCCGCCCAGCCGCGCGACGACGTCGGAGGCGCGCGTGAAGCTCTGCAGCCGCGCGGCCACAGCCACCAGCAGGGCGTCGCCGGTCTCGTGGCCGAATTCGTCGTTGACCGGCTTGAACCGATCGAGGTCGACGTAGAGCAGGGCGCCGCTCTCGGCGCTCACCTGGGCCCGGGTGACCGCGGCGCGCAGCTCGGTGGTCAGGCGGACGCGGTTCGCCAGCCCGGTGAGCTGGTCGTGGGTCGCCTGATGGGTGATGAGGTCGACCAGGCGCCCGTTCTGCAGCGCGGTCGTGGCCTGGGCGGCGACGCCTGACAGCCGGTCGGTCAAGTCCTCTGACAGACGCAGGCGCTCGGGCCGCTCGCGCACGGACACCGAGAGCAGACCGAGCAGCTCGCCGGGGACGGCCAGCGGGACCATGATCGTCCCGAGCATCCCGAGCGCGGACATGATCCCGCCGACGACGCCGTCGCCGGGACCGACGAACTGCGGGGCGCGGTTGGGGTCGCGCAGGAACCGCTCCAGGAGCCCTCCCGGCTCGGGGGCCCAGCTCGAACGGTCTGACACGACCGGACCGGCGCTCGCCTCCAGCGGGAAGTGCGCGGAGCGCACCAGCTCGTTGCGCTCCTCGTCCCACAGATAGACGGCGACCCGATCGCAGTCCACGACGTCGGGCACGGCGTCGGCCAGGCGGCGGGCGACCTCCGCGCTCGTCCCCGCCTGGGCCAGCGCCCGGGCCAGCTCCAGCAGAGCGCTCGACTGCTCGTCGCGGCGCTCGGCCTCCACCCGCGAGGCGCCGCTGTCCAGCGCGCTGGCGGCGTAGCGGGCATAGACCTCGAGCAGCTCATGCTCGAGCTCGAAGAAGCGGCCGCCCTCGCCGCACGTGGCCATCAGCCGGCCGTACTCGCGGCGGTTGGAGCGCACCGGGACGACGAGCCATGAAGCGGGCAGGTCCTCGCCGGCGTGGCCCAGCAGGCGCTCGGCGTGCTCGGCCACCTCGCCGTCGTCAAAGCCCTTGTGGTGGCAGTGCAGCGGCCCGTCGGGGGTCATCCGCACGGCCAGGAGGTGGCGGGGGGCACGAACCTCGAGCGCGGCGCGCTCCGCGATGCGAGCCAGCACCTCGTCGACGTCGCCCGTGGAGATCAGGTCAGACGCCGTCTGGAACATGCTGTTCAGCCGGACCCTCATCGCGTCGAGCTGGATGTTCAGGCCCGCGATCTGCTGGGCGGCGTCGCTCTCGACCACCTCGTCGCCCACCGGCCAGATGACGCGGTACTCGCACCGGGACGCGCCGAACGCGGCGCAGCGCTCGTGGTGCACGACCGCCGGCGGGAGGCCGAACAGAATCGGCGGCTGGGTCAGCATCCCGTGCGTCCACGCACAATGGTCGGCGTCGCGGCGGAGGCCGGGGACCGCCGTGGCGTGGATCTCGGCGAAGCCGGGTCCGCAGTCGACCGCTTCCATGACGGTCACGGTGCTGTACTTGCTCGCGGTCGTGGCGACGTGCCCGTAGACCGCCTCCAGTGACCCGAGCTGGCGCAGCACCGTGGCCACCGGAGAGGCGTTGAGGTAGCGCACCGCGTCCTCGCCCACCGCGCGGGCGAACTCGGGGTGGTGGGTGACCTGGCCCCCGGCGCGCCACAGGGCCACGGCCTCGTCGAAGGAGATCCAGTTGGCGATGTCGGTCAGGTACTGCACTGTGCGCTCCGAACCGGCGACGCGCAGCAGCTCGGCGATGGCGGCATCGCCCCCGTAGGCGCGGACGCGCGCGATGAGGACCGCGCTCATGGAGCACGAGAAATGCTTGCCCTGAGCACTCAGGGACTGAAGCTCGGGATGGGCGCCAACAGACATATCTGCCTTATCGGTAGCGTTCACCAATCCCTACGGGCCGCCGAGCCCGCGTCCAGGAATTCTGGACGCGTCACCACTGCGCAAAGGACGATCGTGAGCACTTCAGAGACTTCCGGCCTCGTCACTGATCTGGCCGGCCTCCCGGATCTCGTCGGCAAGCACGCCGGGTACACCGAATGGCGAGAGATGGACCAGGACCGCGTCAACCAGTTCGCCGACGCCACCGACGATCATCAGTACATCCACGTGGATCCCGAACGCGCCAAGGAGTCTCCCTTCGGCGGGACCGTGGCCCACGGCTTTCTCACCCTGTCCCTGGTGGCCCCGATCTCAGGCGAGCTCGTCACCGTCAGCGACGCCACCACCGGTGTCAACTACGGCCTGGACCGCGTCCGCTTCCCGGCCCCGCTGCCGGTGGGGGCGCAGTGGCGGGGCGGTGCCGAGGTGCTCGAGGTCACCGACGTCGCCGGCGGCAAGCAGATGAAGCTCAAGGTCACCGTCGAGGTCAAGGGCTCCGAGAAGCCGGCGATGGTGGCGGAGTCCCTGGTCCGCCTCTACGGCTGACCATCATGACCACGGCCGAGATCGACCTGACGAAGGTCGCCGCGATCGACGTGCACGTGCACGCCGAGCGCAACCACGACGAGCCGCAGGATCCCGTGACGCTGGAGATCCTGGACGCGGCGGGCAAGTACTTCGGCGGGCACCCCCCGCAGCCCTCAGCCCAGGAGGTCGCCGACTACTACCGCGAGCGCAACCTGATGGCGGTCATCTTCAACGTCGACGACGAGGCGGGGATGGGCCGGCGGAGGCTGGGGAACTCCGAAGTGCTGGAGGCGGCGCGCGCCAATCCCGATGTCCTGATCCCGTTCGGGTCCGTCGATCCCCACAAGGGCAAGCTGGCGGTGCGCGAGGCCACCGAGCTCATCGAGGCCGGGGTGCGCGGGTTCAAGTTCCACCCCAACACCCAGGCGTTCTGGCCCAACGATCCCGCGTGGTTCCCGCTCTATGACGTGATCGCGTCGGCGGGTCTGATCGCCCTGTTTCACTCCGGGACGACGGGGATCGGGGCGGGCATGCCCGGAGGCGGCGGGGTGCGGCTGAAGTATTCCAACCCGATGGCCGTCGACGATGTGGCGGCGGAGTTCCCGGGGCTGGACATCATCCTCGCCCACCCGTCGTTCCCGTGGCAGGAGGAGGCCCTGGCCATCTCCGTGCACAAGCCCAACGTCTACATCGATCTGTCGGGGTGGTCGCCCAAGTACTTCCCGGACATCCTGGTGCAGTACATCAACACCCGGCTGCGCGACAAGATGCTCTTCGGGTCCGACTTCCCGCTGATCACGCCGGACCGGTGGCTGTCTGACTTCGAGAAGCTCCCGATTCGCGACGAGGTCCGGCCGTTGGTGCTGAAGGAGAACGCCGTGCGGCTGTTCGGGCTCGGCTGATCGCTGGTTGGTTGAGTGCCCGGCGCGCCTGGGCTTGGTATCGGCGCACGTCAACGGCGGGCTTGGGAGAGGTTGGGCGGGCGTGATCGGCCGGCTGGCAACGACCATTTGATGACAAATCCGCCGCGACGCCTCCGATTTGGGGCGCAATGGTCGCGGGGCGTACGCCTACGCGCAAATTAGATCCCGATGCCGCGATTTGGCGTCGAATGGTCGTTGAGAGCCCGCCGCAAACGCCGGTGCCCGGCGCGACCCAGCCATGACCACGCTGGACAACCGGCGCGCCACGGCGTCAGCAACCGGAGGGCGGCCGCAACCGAGGCTTAAAGTGAGAGCGCCCCGGAACCGGCGGGATATGAGGCCGGACTCGGGGCGCGCTCGAGGGAGGAGAGGTACTGCGCCAACCATGATGCGGGATCGAGCTCTAGAAGTCCAAGACGCGTAGTCGCGGTGATTTATAATCTGGCGTTATGGAACTGCGCCAGCTCCGGTACCTGGTGGCCCTGGCCGAGGAGCTGAACTTCACGCGCGCCGCGGAGCGTGAGCATGTGGCCCAGCCCGCGCTCTCGCAGCAGATCCGCCGGCTGGAGGACGAGGTGGGCCTGCCGTTGGTGGAGCGGACCACCCGCCACGTGTCGCTGACCGAGGCCGGCGAGGTCCTCGTCATCCGCGCCCGCCGGGTCCTGGCCGAGCTGGAGGCCGCCCGGACGGAGCTTCAGGCGCTGCGCGGGATGGACGTCGGCCACGTCACCATCGGCGCGATGCACACGATGGGGCCGATCGACCTCTCCCTTCCCCTCGCCCTGTTCCATGACCTGCACCCCGGGGTCGGCCTCACCGTGCGCGAGCAGTCCAGCGAGGAGATGGCCGAGATGCTGCGCATCGACGAGCTGGATCTGGCCTTCCTGTCGGTCACCGAGCGCGTCGAGGCCCACGGGCTGGGGCTGCATCAGCTCGTGTCCGAGGAACTGGTGGTCCTGCTGCCGCTCGACCACGCGCTCAGCGGCCGCCAGGAGGTGCGCATGGCCCAGCTGGCCGATGCGCAGTTCATCAGCTTCCGGGCCGGAGCCCGGCTGCGCGAGCTGCTGTTCGCCGCCGGCCGCGAGGCCGGTTTCGAGCCGCGGGTCACCCTCGAGTCAAATGAGAGCCAGCGGATCCGCCGGCTGGTCGCTCGCGGCCTGGGCGTGGCGATCCTGCCCCGTTCCGACGCCGAGCGCCCGGGCGCCGAAGTGGCGGTGGCGCGGCTGGTGCGCCCGTCGCTGCGGCGTGACATCACGCTGGCGTGGCGGGAGGGCCGCCGCCTCGCTCCGGCGGCCGCCGCGTTCCTGGACCTGGCCCGGGAGACCTTCGCCGACCCTGAGACGGAGGACGACAGCGCCATCGAACGCCTGTACTTCTGAGGTCGTAGCTCTGACGATGAACCGCTTTAAGGGTTTGGGAATCGCTCGCGCGCGGTAGACCACAGGCGCCATTCGGTGCCCGATCCAGGGGGCGCCGAGCCGAGCGCTATCGAGGAGGGACACACCGATGAGGAACGGCTTGAGTAGCCGTGTGTGGCTGGCCGTCGCCGCCACAGCAGTGACCGCCGCCATGGCCTTTGCGCCGTCGGCTCTGGCGCAGACCGCGGGCACGTCCGCGTGGCGGGTCAGCGACGCCACCGACTCCGGCGCCTACAGCGCGTCGCGCATGTCGGTCACGCTGGCGCTCGCCGAGCGCAACCAGAGCGCGCTCCACGCGCTGGTCGCCAAGCCTCACGCCGCCCTCACGCCGGCTCAGTTCGCCGCGCAGTTCTCTCCCTCGACCGCGACGATCGACGCCATCCGCAGCTGGGCGGCAGCGAACCACCTCACGGTCTCCTCGGTGTCGGCCAACCGGCTCCTGGTGACCCTGAGCGGATCCTCCAGCCAGCTTTCGAGCGCGCTGCAGACGAGTTTTGAGCGCTTCCACTCCTCCGCTGACGGCAACTTCTTCGCGGCCTCCAAGGCCGCTCACCTGCCCGCGGCCTTCGCCTCCAGCGTAAGCGCCGTGCTCGGGCTGTCGAGCCTGTCCAAGGTCGCGCTGCCCCGGCCGTCGGTGCGCTCGGCCGCGGCGCTCAGCGCAGGCAGGGCCGCCTTCCCGGCCGCGGGCCTGCCCACCTCGCTGAACTACCCCGCCACCTACACCCCGCAGCAGCTCAACGCGATGTACGACGCGCCGTCGAGCCAGACCGGGGCCGGGCAGCAGCTGGCCATCATCACCGAGGGTGACGTCAGCCAGCCCAAGGCGGACCTGGCGACCTTCGAGAAGACCTACGGCCTGCCCACGGTGACGTGGAACCAGATCAACGTCGGCACGCCGTCCACCGACACCTCCGGCGACGACGAGTGGGATCTGGACAGCCAGTACTCGACCGCGTTCGCCCCGGGCGTGACCACGCTCAACGTCTACGTCGGGCCGTCGCTCAGCGACTCCGACATCCTGACCACGATCAACAAGTGGGTCTCGGACGACATCGCCAAGCAGGGCAGCTTCTCCGCCGGCGAGTGCGATCTGCTCGCCGACGCCGCCGGCTTCACCACCGGGCTGGACGCCGTCCTGGAGCAGGCCGACGCCCAGGGCCAGACGATGTTCTTCTCCTCGGGCGACACCGGCTCCCAGTGCCCGGCCATCACCGGCGTCAACGGCGTCCCCGCGGGGATCCCGGACACCAACTACCCGGCCTCCAGTCCGTACGGCATCGGCGTGGGCGGCACGAGCGTGCTCAACAACAATCCGCTGTCGGAGATCGGCTGGTACGCCGGCGGCGGCGGACTGAGCCCGATCGAGCCGGCCGCGACCTTCCAGGCCGGCGCCAAGGTCCTGGGCGTCGCCGCCCCGCCGACGCGGGGCGTGCCGGACGTCAGCCTCGACGCCGATCCTGAGAGCGGCTACGACGTGGTCGTCTCGGGCACCGTCGAGGGGATCGGCGGCACCAGCGCCAGCGCGCCGTCCTGGCAGGGCATCTGGGCCCGCGTCAACGGCGCGAACTCGGGGCTCGGCTTCGCCGGTCCGATCCTGTACTCGACCGAGCCGTCGAGCGCGTTCAACGACATCACCCTCGGGTCGAACGGTGCATATACGGCCGGACCCGGGTACGATTTGGTGACCGGTCTGGGGACGCCTGACATCGCCAAGCTGGTGAACGGCGCGTAACCGACCCCCCATCTGGGGTACTGATTTGTGCGTCAGCGCACAAGTTAGCGCCATTCTTAGCCTGTCAATACGTCCAATTGAAGCTTTGCCTGCGTAATACCAGCGCAGGCGGGAAAGATGGGTCTGTGGGCGAATAAGCCCCAGGCCCTTCTTTCTGTCAACCGGGTGATCGTTAGTTCGACAATCGTCGAACAAGTTGGTATCATTACCGGTGGAGAAAACCCATGCGAGACACGGAGATCGTTCTGAAAAGCCTTGATAGCGATGCTCGCGAGACCCCCGCGAAGGGTCGGAGCGAACATCACGAAACCAACCAGCGCACGCGCGCCCGCGGTCGCGGCGAGCACGGCTCTGCCGTAGCTGCGCCGTCGCCTCGACGCCAGCCCCGGCGTCGCGCGGCCCGGCCCGCGGAGCGCCGTCAGACACCAGCTGAAGCACGTCTTGCCGCCGGTGTAGGCACCGGCGCCATGACCGAGAACTCGCTCGACCTCTTCCTGCGCTCCGCGCGGCAGCACCCGCTGCTCACGGCCGACGAGGAGATCGAGCTGGCCAAGCGCATCGAGCGCGGAGACCTGGCCGCGAAGGAGAAGATGATCAACTCCAACCTGCGGCTCGTCGTCTCCCAGGCTCGCCGGTACCAGGGCCACGGCCTGCCGATGGAGGACCTGGTGCAGGAGGGCATGCTCGGCCTGATTCGCGCCGTCGAGAAGTTCGACTGGCGACGCGGATTCAAGTTCTCGACCTACGGCACCCTCTGGATCCGCCAGGCGCTTCAGCGCGGCCTGCAGAACCACGGGCGCACCATCCGCCTGCCTGTGCACGTCGCGCAGCGCCAGACCAAGGTGCGCAAGGTGGAGTCCGACCTCAGCACCAAGCTGGGGCGCGAGCCCACCGACGAGGAGATCGCGGCCGAGGCCAAGCTCGACGTCGAAGAGGTCGCCGAGCTGCGCGAGCTCACGCGGGGCCTGACCAGCCTGGACCAGCCCGTCGGCGAGGATGGCGAGACCGCCTTTGGCGATCTGCTCGCCTCCGATCGGCCCGAGCCCACCGAAGAGGTGGAGTCGGCCGAGCGCCAGGAGCTGATCTCAGGCGCGGTGGCCCAGCTGCCCGAGGCCGAGCGCAACGTCATTCAGCTGCGATTCGGCCTGGCCGGCGCCGAGGCGCTCAACCTGCGCCAGACCGGGATCGAGCTCGGCATTCCGCTGAGCAAGGCCCGCGAGCTGGAGGCCCAGGGCCTCAGCCGTCTGGCCATGAGCACGGCGCTCGACGAGCTGCGGCGAGCCGCCTGAGCGCGTCACAGACTGACTGACCTGAGCCCCGGTTGCCGAGAGGTGACCGGGGCTCTCGTCGTTAAGCGTCGGGCGGGTGCGGGTCCTCGCCCGGCAACGCTCCCGCCCGGTCCAGCGTGTTGATGGCGGCGGCACCCGGCGAGCGCGCGGTGAGCTCGTCCGGATCGGGGCGCAGCCGCGCCGAGTAGATCGAGGGCGCGCCGAGACGGCGGGCGATCACCGTCGCCTCCACCACCGCGAGCAGCGTGGGCGCCATCAGCGAATCGAAGTTGCGGGTGAGCTCGAGGACCAGCACCACGCCGGACAGCGGCCCCTGCATCGATGCCGCGAGAAAGGCGCCGCCCCCGATGATCGCGTAGCTGCCGATCTTGGCGCCCGGGAACAGGTGCAGCCACCCGTACCCGAGGATCCCGGCGAGCAATGCGCCGACGGTGAGGGTGGGCGTGAAGAGGCCGCCGGGCGAGCCCGTCCACAGGCACGCCGCGGTGGCCAGCGGCTTGAGCGCAAACAGGACCCACAGCAGCCCGAAGGAGACGCTGCCCACCGCGGCGAGCTGGACGACGCCCTTGCCGTTGCCCAGCAGCTCCGGGTACTGGGCGGAGACGAGGCCGAGGAGGACGAACACCACCAGCGGGGCGATGTAGCGTCCTCGGCCCTGAGGGCGATGGGACCCGGCCCACGCGATGAGGCGTACCCAGATGATCGCCACGGCGCCGATGATCGGCCCTGCCAGCGCTGCCCAGGCGAGCTGCTGAGGGTGCACCGCATAGGCGGGCAGTCGGTAGGTGGGGCCCGTCCCCAGCGCGATCCAGGCGACGCAGGTGGCGATCACCGATGTCGCCAGGGCGGGCAGCACCAGAGGCAGCGCCAGCGTGCCCAGCAGCACCTCGAGC
Organism: uncultured Actinomycetota bacterium; assembly: GCA_963771675.1. GTDB lineage: Bacteria > Actinomycetota > Thermoleophilia > Solirubrobacterales > Solirubrobacteraceae > Palsa-465. Next base: position 206,626 of record CAVYUJ010000002.1, read on the forward strand.
GCGAACAGGGTCCCGCCCAGCGGAACGTTGTAGACCGCGGCAAAGCCGGCGCCGGCACCCGAGGCCACCAGCAGCCGGCGCTGCCAGGTCGGCAGCCCGCCCCAGTCCGAGAGCCAGCTCGCCCCGGCCGCGCCGACGAGCTGCGGAGCGCCCTCCCGACCCAGCGAGACGCCGAGCCCGACCGTGACGATCGACAGGACGGCGCGAGCAGCGCTCGGCACCACCGCCAGGCGTGCGCCGCGCAGCCACACCGCCTCCGAGACCTCGGTCCCGCCCGACACCGGCAGCCGCCCCAGGACGTACACGCCGGCCGCGACGACGCCGGCGGCCACGACGAGCGCAGCGATCCGCCGCCACGAGGCGGCGGCGGCGACGCCGTCGAGGAACGGGCCGCGGCGATAGCCGAACGCGAGGTGCTCGACGAGGTGCAACAGGCCGACGAGGGCCGAGGCGCCGATGCCGGTGATGACGCCGAGCACGACGACGATGCCCCAGAAGCGCAGGCTGTAGCTGGCGAGGATGCCGCGCCCGGTGACGTTGCCCTGATACGAGAACCAGTTCCGGGCCCGGGGCCGGCCTGCGGCCGGAGCGGGTGGAGGCGACGTCTTGCCGGCACCCTCTTGCGACATCTGATCGCAAGCCTGACACGTTTGGCGGTCGCTCGCGGCCACCCGGTGGGGATCGGGCCGTACGCTAGGCTTGCCGCGTGTCTTCGCTCCGCTACCGGCGCGTGGTCGTCAAGCTCAGCGGGCGTGCGTTTGCGGGAGCTGCGGCCTTCGGGCTCGACTCCCAGGCGATCGAGTACGTCGCCGATCAGCTGATCGCGGCGCGTGCGCTCGGCGTCGAGGAGGCCGTCGTGGTGGGCGGCGGAAACTTCTTCCGCGGCAACGTTGCCGAGGACTGGGGCATCGAGCGCGCCGAGGCCGACAACATCGGCATGCTCGGGACCGTCATGAACGGCATCCTGCTGCGCGGCGTGCTCAAGCACCGCGGCCTGGACGACGTCCGGCTCATGACGGCGCTGCCCATGCATTCGATGGCCGAGCCGTTCATCCGCCTGCGTGCGCTCTCGCACCTGGAGCGCGAGCGCCTGGTCCTGCTCTCCTGCGGCATCGGCCAGCCCTACGTCACCACCGACTACCCGGCGGTGCAGCGCGCCATCGAGCTGCGCGCCGACGCGATCCTTTTGGCCAAGCACGGCACCGACGGGATCTATGACCGGGACCCGCGCAAGGAGCCGGGCGCCCACCGCTATGACTCGCTGGGCTACAGCGACGTGCTGGAGCGCGACCTGCGGGTCATGGACCAGCAGGCGATCGTGCTCGCACGCGACTACGCGCTACCGCTGCACGTGTTCGACTTCGACAGCGAGGGCGCCATCGCGGCGATCTGCCAGGGCGAGAACCGCGGCACCTACATCTCGCCCGAGACGACGCTGGTCAAGTCCGCCATCGCGCCGGTCGGCTGACCTCCCGCTCCTGCCCTGCGGGAGCATTGCTGAAGCTTCTCGACGCGGACCCCTACAAATCGGGGCGACGCGCCCACGTTGATCACGCAGACCGCCACGATGCGCGTCCGCTCGGGGGAACGAGCGTTGGCCGCGGGTCGGTGGCCACTTCGGAGAGACCGCTTTTCAAGACCCACAAGGGGCCTGCTGCTCCTGCCGGCGGTCCGCGCGCGACGTGCGGGGGCCGCCGGCACTCGTGGTCTGCTCTTTGCGCCCGGGCCCTTTGGCGCCCGGGCCCTTTGGCGCCCGGACCGAGCCGAGGGCCGGGCGGGCCCGCTCAGGCGGCCACGCCCAGGCGCGAGCGCACCGACGCCGCGATCGCCGCCGCGTCGGGGAGGAAGGCGTCCTCGAGCGTGGGGCTGTAGGGGATCGGCGTCTCGTCGGTGGCGAGGATCCACGCGTCGTCGAGATCGTGCAGGCCCTGCTCGGCGACCGCGCCGAGCAGCCCGGTGGCCCAGCCACCGGTGCGGGGGCCCTCCTCGACGGCGAGCAGGCGGTTGGTGTGGGCGACCGACGCGAGCACCGTGGCCACATCGAGCGGGCGCAGCGTGCGCAGGTCCACCACCTCGGCCGAGATGCCCTCGCCGGTGAGCGCCTCGGCGGCGGCGAGGGCGTCGGACACGCCCTTGCCCACCGAGACGATGGTCAGGTCCTCGCCGGCCCGTGCCACCGACGCCTCGCCGAGTGCGATGACCTCCTGGCCCGGCGCCGGCGCCGGACCGGTCACGGAGTACAGGCGCTTGTGCTCCAGGAAGACGACCGGGTTGTCGTCGCGGATCGCGCCCTTGAGCAGCCCCTTGGCCTCTGCGGGCGAGGACGGGAAGGCGATCTTCAGGCCCGGGATGCCCTGAAACCACGTCCCGTGCGTCTGGGAGTGGATGGCGCCGAAGCGGCCGCCCGCGCCGACGGCCGAGCGCACGACGAGCGGCACCGTGCCCTGCTCGCGGCTGATGTACCAGAACTTGGCCGCCTGGTTGACGAGGCTGTCCATGGCCAGGGCCATGAAGTCGCCGAACATCACCTCGAACACCGGGCGCAGGCCGGTCACGGCGGCGCCATAGGCGGCGCCGGCGAGGGCGAGCTCGGAAATGGGCGTGTCGAAGACGCGGTCGGGACCGAAGCGCTCGAACAGATCGGGCGTGGCCTTGAAGACCCCGCCGGCGACGGCGACATCCTCGCCGAAGAACACCACCGACGGGTCACGTTCCAGCTCCTCGGCGAGCGCGTCGCGGATGGCGACGCGGAACTCGAGCTGGGTCATGGTCCGTACTCCGTCGCGGCGTCGGTGGCCGGATCGGGATAGGGAGCGGCCAGTGCGTTCTCGACCGCGCGGTCGATCTCGGCTGTCGTGGCCTGCTCGACGGAGGCGATCTCGTCCTCGGGCACGCCCTCGCCGAGCAGGCGATCGCGTGCGAGGGTGAGGGGATCGCGCTCGCGCCAGCGTTCGAGCTCCTCCTTGGTCCGGTAGGGCGCCGGATCTGACTTGGAGTGGCCGTAGTGGCGGTAGGTGTGGCACTCGAGCAGCGTCGGGCCCTCCCCCGCGCGGGCGCGGGCCACGGCCTCCGCGGCGGCGGCGTGCACCGCCCACAGGTCGTTGCCGTCGACGACCGCCGACGGCATGGCGTAGGCGGCGGCGCGGGCGGCGATGTTCGCCCCGGCGGTGCCTTCGGCCATCGGCGTGAACTCGGCGTAGAGGTTGTTCTCACACACGAAGACGACCGGGAGACGCTTGACCGACGCCATGTTCAGGCACTCGTGGAAGTAGGCCTGGTTCGACGCGCCGTCTCCGAAGAATCCCACCGACACCCGGCCCTGGCGCTGGGCCGAGAACCCGGCGCCGAGCGCGGCGGCGATCGAGCCCCCGACGATCCCGTAGCAGCCCACCAGGCCGTGGGCGAGGTCGATCACGTTCATGGACCCGGCCCGGCCGCCGCACACGCCGGTGGCCCGTCCCAGCATCTCGGCGATGAGCGGCTCGGGGTGGGTGCCCTTGGCCAGCGCGTGGCCGTGGCCGCGATAGGTGCCGGCGGCGTAGTCGCCGGGGTCGAGCGCCATGCAGACCCCGACGGCGACGGCCTCCTGGCCGGCGTAGAGATGGGTTGTGCCGTGGACCTCGCCGCGCAGGAACAGCCGGTGCATGGCCGCCTCGAACTCGCGGATGAGGCGCATGCGCCCGTACGCCTCCAGGTAGGCGCCGGCGGTGTCGACCTGCTCGGCGGACTGAAGCCCCGCCATCGTCAGGAGGCAGATGCGGGCGCCGGCTGGGCGCCATCGCCGTTGGCGCCCGCGGCGAGCGGTTGAAGACCGTCGTCGACCTCGACGTTCTCGGGTTCCAGCTGCAGTCCCGACGCCTCGGCGCACAGCTCGATGAGGGCGGCGAAGTCGACCTCGTTGCCCTTGAGCCCGGCGAGCCCCTGCACGATCTGCTCGGTGGCGGCGGCGAGGGGCATGGTCACGTCGTGGGCCCGGGCCGCCTCGAACCCGAGGTGGAAGTCCTTGAGCAGCAGCTCGGGGGTGAAGGTGGGCGTGAAGTCGAGGTTCACGTAGGCCGGGCTCTTGTAGCGCGTGAAGGTGGAGCCCATCACGCTGTCGTTGAGGAACTCCAGGAAGTCGGCGCGCGCGACGCCACCCTTCTCCGCCAGCACCGTGATCTCGGCCAGGCACTGGGCGACCACCCCGAGCATCAGGTTGTGACAGATCTTGACCAGTCGCGCGCGCTCTCCCTCCCCGACGTAGGTGACACGGCGGCACAGCAGCTCCAGGTACGGCCGGGCCCGGGCGAAGGCATCGGCCGGCCCCGAGGCGACGATCGTCAGGCGCCCGCTCTCGGCGACCTTGGGGTTGCCGCTCACCGGCGCGGCCAGCATCGCGGTGCCGCGCTCCTCGGCGGTGGCCCGGATGCGCTCGGCGGCGGCGGGCGAGATGGTGGTCGAGTCGACGATCAGGCCGGGCGTGGCGTCGGAACGCGACAGCAGCCCTTCGCACACCTGTTCGACGTCGGCCGACCCCGCGACCATCGTGAAGACGATGTCGCGGTCGGCGAGGTCGGAGGGCGAGTCGACGATCGTCGCGCCGAGCTGCTCGAGGTCGGCGGCCTTCTCCCGGGTGCGGTTGTAGACGCTGACCTCGTGACCCGCCTGCAGCAGCCTGATGACCAGCGCGCGGCCCATCCGCCCCACGCCCACCCAGCCGAGGGTCGTCCCTTGATCGGCGCCCATACGCGTTTGCTCCTCACTCTCTGCAATCGTTTGCAGGCACTGTAGCCGAGCGGTTGAGGCCCGTCAAGCTCAGGGGTATGCTTCTCTGCAATCGTTTGCACAAGCCCGTCCGGGTGCCGTGCAAGATGAGCCGACACGAGGGTGGTGAAGCCAGTGGGTCTGCACAGCTACGGCGTCATGGGCGTGGACTGGGAGGAGCGGGTCCGCCACGACCGCCTCCGAGAGGAGCGCCTGGCCCGCATCAAGGGGCTGCTGGCCGCGTCAGAGCTGGGCGCGCTGCTCTGCTTCGACATGTCGAACATCCGCTACATCACCGCGACCCACATCGGGACCTGGGCGCAGGACAAGCTCAACCGGTTCTGCCTGCTGCCGCAGGGCGACGAGCCGATCATGTGGGATTTCGGCTCCGCCGCGCGCCACCACCAGCTCTACAACCCGTGGCTGGGCGACGGCCGCAGCCGCGCGGGCATCTCGACGATGCGCGGCGCCATGTCACCGGAGTCCGGTCGAGCCGAGGACGTGGCGGCCAAGATCCGCACCGAGCTCGAGCAGCGGGGACTGCTCTCAGAGCCGGTGGGGATCGATGCCATCGAGCCGCCGGTGCTGTTCGCACTCCAGCGCGAGGGGATCGAGGTGGTCGACGGCCAGCAGCTCATGCAGCAGGCGCGGATGATCAAGACCCAGGACGAGATCACGCTGCTCAACATGGCCTGCGCGATGGTGGACGCCGCCTATGAGGAGCTCTACCGCACGATGCGCGCCGGCATACGGGAGAACGACTGCGTGGCGCTGGTCAACCGCGTGCTCTATGAGATGGGGTCCGAGTTCGTGGAGGGGGTCAACGCCATCTCGGGCGAGCGCTGCAGCCCGCATCCGCACGTGTTCACCGACCGCGCGCTGCGCCCGGGCGACCCGGCCTACTTCGACATCCTGCACAGCTACATGGGTTACCGCACGTGCTACTACCGCACGTTCGCGGTGGCCAGCGCCTCCCGTCCGCTCGTCGACGCCTACAAGCGCTGCCGCTACTACCTCGACGCCGCCATCGACCTGATCCGCCCCGGGGTGAGCACCGCCGAGGTGGTCAAGGTGTTTCCCAAGGCCCAGGAGTTCGGCTTCCCCGACGAGGAGGCGGCCTTCGCGCTGCAGTTCGGCCACGGCGTCGGGCTGACGATCTGGGAGAAGCCGATCTTCAGCCGCCTGGTGTCACTCGACCATCCGGAGGAGATCCAGGAGGGGATGGTGTTTGCGCTGGAGACGTTCTGGCCCGCGTCGGACGGCTGGTCGGCCGCGCGTATCGAGGAGCAGATGGTGGTCACCGCCGACGGCGCCGAGATCATCACGCGCTTCCCCGCCGAGGACCTGGTCATCGCCGGCAAGCCGTACTTCACCGCGGGCGGGAGCCTCGCGCTGGAGCGCGACCCTCAGTCCAACCGCAACACTGTCCTCAACGCGGACACCCAGGAGGCGACGCCGCGCTCGCCGGACTGAGCCCGGCGCCGCCCGCCGATCTGCGCGGCGGGCGCGACGCCGGGACGCCAGTCAGTCCCGCGGGGGCCAGGTGGGAATCTCGCCGCGCCCGGAGGGGAACCGTATGTTCTTTGAGCGCACGAACTCGTGGAGGGTCTCGACCGCGTTCTCGCGCCCGAACCCGCTCCCCTTCTGGCCGCCGAACGGCGAGCCCAGGAACGAGCGGCGCATGTAGTTGTTGACGAACACCATCCCCACCTCGAGACGCTGGGCGATCCGGTAGGCCCGCGCCTCGTCGGCGGTGCAGATGGCGGCGGTGAGTCCATAGCGGGTGCCGTTGCAGATCTCCACCGCGTCGTCCTCGTCGGTGAAGCGCATCACGCAGGCGATCGGCCCGAAGATCTCCTCCTGCGCGATCGACATGGATGGGGTCACGTCGGCCAGCACGGTGGGGGCGACCCAGTACCCGCCCTGGAGCCGCTCGTCGGTGGGCAGCCGGCCCTGGACGACGAGCCGAGCTCCCTCGTCCAACCCCCGCTGGAGGTGGGCGAGCACCTTGTCGCGCTGCTCGGCGGTCACCATCGCTCCGATGTCGGTGGCCGGATCCAGCCCGTCGCCCACCACGAGCCGCGTCACGGCCGCGCTGAAGCGCTCGAGAAAGGCGTCGTGGATCGAGTCGTGGACCAGGATCCGCGCGGTCGACGTGCACGCCTCGCCCTGGTTGTAGAACATCCCCTCCACGACGACGTCGACCGCCCGGTCCAGATCGGCGTCGGCGAGGACCATCACCGCGTTCTTGCCGCCGAGCTCCATCGTCGCGAAGGTGAGGTTCTCCGCGGCGCCGCGCAGGACCCGCCGGCCGGTCTCGGTCGCCCCGGTGAAGGTGATCCGCTCGACGCGCGGGTGGCTGGAGAGCGCGGGTCCGGCGCTCAGGCCGGGCACCGCGTTGATCACGCCGGGCGGCAGCACCTCGTTGGCCAGCTCGACGAGCCGCAGCACCGTCAGCGGCGCCTGCTCGCCCGGCTTGACGATCACGGTGTTGCCGGCGGCGAGCGCGGGCGCGCACTTCTTGGTGAAGTGGATCGGGGGCCAGTTGAACGGGAGGATCGCCGCGACCACGCCGTAGGGCTCGTAGATGACGCGGGCCTCGATCGGGCCCTGGTCCAGGATCTCGCCATGCAGCGTGTCGGCCAGTCCGGCGTAGTAGTCATAGCCGGCGTGGCAGAAGGAGAGATCGAAGCGCAGGGCGTCGCGTCGCGGCTTGCCGACCTCCCGCGCCTCCAGCTCGGCCAGCTCGTCGAGGTGCGCCCGGATCGTGGCGGCGACCAGCCGCAGCAGGCGCCCGCGCTCCCGGGGGGCGAGCGACCGCCACTGCGCAAACGCGCGGCGCGAGTCCGCGACGGCCTCGGCGACGAGCTCGGCGTCGCCATCGACCACGCGAGCGAACTCCCGCCCGGTGGCGGGCTCGGTCACGGCGAAGGTGGCGCGATCGCCGATGTCGACCCACGAGCCGCCGACGAACGCACCCCACTGCTCGAGCCCGATGCTCTGCACGCCGGTCATGCCAACCGCTCCCACATCCAGTCCGAGACCAGCGGGCGATAGCGGAACGGCATGTTGTTGCACACGTGGGTTCCCTCCTCGTAGAGCACCCATTCGGAGTTGGGGGCCGCGTCGGCGATGCGCTTGGTCTCCTCCCACGCGATCACCCGGTCGCGCCTGCCGGTGACGACCAGACACGGCTGCGCGACGCGCTCGGCGACGCCGTCCAGGTTCAGCTCGCCGGCGCGGCGACGGGCGGCGGCGGCACTGGCCGCGCCGGTGTGATGGCGAATCGTCTCCCGGGTCAGCTCGGGCATGGACTCCCAGTTGGCGGCGAAGTCGTAGGGCCCGCTGATCCCGGCCACCGCGCTGATGCGCGGCTCGAAGGCGGCCGCGCGCACGACGTAGTGCCCGCCCAGGCTCACCCCGACCGCTCCGATGCGATCGCCGTCCAGGTCCGGCCGGCCGGCCACCGCGTCGAGCGCGGCGGCGACCGCGACCTCATAGTCGGGGCGGATGTCCAGGTGAAATCCGGTCTCCCCCTGACCGGGGCCGTCGAGCGACAGCGTGGCCATGCCGCGGGTGAGGAAGACCGACTCCCATAGGAAGAACTCCTCCTTGGTGGAGTCCAGCCCGGGGATCAGCACGACCAGGGGAAACCGCCCCCGCCCACCCTCGGGCCCGGGTGGCCTGCGCAGGTTGGCCACGACGACGGCGTCGTCGAGCGGGGCCTCGATGCGCTCAGCCCCGGGATCCAGGATCGCGTGGGCGTCGTAGAGGGCGCGGACCGCCGCCTCGGTGTTGCGGCGGTTGCGCTCCGGATCGAGCACCCACACGAACTTGGAGAAGTGGTAGCTGACCGCGGCCCGGGCAAAGGCCTCGCCGGCGCTCTGGCGGTGGCCGCGCTCCAGGGCCTCCCGAGCGAGCTCGGCGTGCGTCTGGGCGGTCTCCGTCCAGGCGTCGAGCCAGTCCTCCCAGCGGGCGATCGACGCCGTCGTGCGGACGAAGTCGTTGTAGTCGATGCCGTTGGCGATGAACCGTCCGGCCCAGTGCCGGATCGCCGCGTCAACGCGTTCGTCGCTCATCTCATCGCCCTCAGCGGAGCACGCTCTGCGCCGCGGATGCGGGGGACGCGGTCGAGCCTCGCACCGTCAGCGTCGGCTCCAGGAGGATCTGCCGCGGGTCGCGTGAGCCGTCGCTGAGCTGGGCGAGCAGCAGGTCTGCGGCGGTGGTGCCGATCTCCCGCTGGGGCACACGCACCGAGGTCAGCGGGGGGCGGAGCCGGTCGACGAACGGCATGTCGTTGAATCCGGTCACCGAGACGTCGCCGGGACAGGCCAGGCCGCGAGCCTCGAGCGTGTCGTAGCAGCCGATGGCCAGCCGATCGTTGGCGGCGACCACGGCGGTGACGCCCGGCGCCCGGTCCAGGAGCTCCGCGCACGCCTGCTGCCCGTGGGCCTCGGTGAAGGCATCGGCGAACACGACCTGCTCGGACGGCGCCGCCAGTCCGAGCTCGGCCATCGCCTCGCGGAACCCGAGATGGCGCAGGTGGCCCGTCGACAGGTTCTGCGGGCCGCCGACGTGGCCGATGAGCCGGTGGCCGAGCTCGGCGACGTGGCTGACGGCCAGGCGGATGCCCTGCCGGTCATCGACGGTGACCGCGGCCAGGGAGCCGTCCTCCAGGCTGCGGTTGACCAGCACCATCGGGGCGCCGCCCGCCGCGACGTCGGCGAGCAGCTCCGTGTCCAGCCGCGCCGTCGCGGCGATGAACCCGTCCACCTGCCGCGCCCGCATCGCGTCCATCTGACTGCGCTCGCGCCCGGCGTCGTTGTCGGTGTTGACGATCAGCGCGGTATACCCGGCGTCGCCGAGGCGGTCCTCGATCCCGCGCATGATGGGCGGGAAGAGGGGGTTGGTCAGGTCCGGGATGAGCACTCCGACGGTGTAGGAGCGATTGGTCTTCAGGCCACGGGCGATCCGGTTGGGCCGGTAGCCGAGCTCCTCGGCCACCCGCAGCACACGCTCCGCCGTCTCCTCGTTGACCAGCGCCCGCGTCTGCTCGTTGAGCGCGCGCGAGACGGTCCCGGGGTGAACCTCGGCCAGGCGTGCGACATCGCGAATCGTCACCGTGGCGCGCACGGGTCGATTATGCCCCGGCTGATGACTCGTTCCGCTCGTGTCACACCCCCTTGCGCGACTCAGACCGTCGCGGGCCGGCGCCCGCCACCGTGTTGCACCACCGCAGCAAGATCGCCGCCCAGGTCAGCCAACATCACGATGGCGGCGTTGCGCCCCGGCCCGCCGGTGACCGAACCTCCAGGATGCGTGGTGCCGCCCGTCTGGTACAGACCGGGGATCGGCATTCTGTGCTGCGCCCAGCCCGGGGCCGGCCGTTGCGCGCCGCTGTTGGCGATCGAGCGGTCGCCGCCGTGGAAGGTCCCCCGCCACATGTGGGCGTTCGAGCGCTCCAGGTCGACCGGCGACACGATCAGCTCGGCCAGGATCGTCTCCTGCACCATGTTCGGAGCAGCGCGACGGAGATGGCCCAGATGGACCGCCGCGATCTGCTCGCGGAGCTCGTCCCAGGATTGCCCCGCGTCCGGGCGGCCGGCGCCTTCGGGCGCGTAGGGCTGCATGCCGAGGATCTTGACCGTGTGATGCCCGGCGGGGGCTCGCGTCGGATCGGCCACCGTCGGCGCCGGGAACAGAAGCCAGGCGCCGTCGCGCACCAAGCGGCCCTCGCGCACGTCGCGTCCCATGCGCCGGATGTCGGCTCCCCAGCCCGCCACTCCGGCCGAGACGACCTCGAGCTCGCCGCCGTCGCGCGTCGGGTAGCGCGGCGCCTCCGTCGTCGCGTAATGGGCGGCAAAGGCCGAGACGCCCTCGTCGTAGGTGTCGATCGCGTAGCGGAAGTCCTCGCCCCAGTCGGCCGGGGAGGCCATGCGCACCAGATCCTTGACGTGGATCGTCGACAGCACCGCGCGGCCCGCGACGTGCCGGGTTCCGTCCTGCGTGACGACGCCGACGCAGCGCCCCTCGGAGAGGATCAGGTCGACGACACGCTGGTCGCAGACGACCTCGCCGCCGCCCTGCTCGATCACCTCCACCAGCGCCCGGACCAGCTCGCCGGAGCCGCCGCGCGGGAGGGTCCAGCTGCGGCGCTGGCGCCCGAACACGATCGAGTAGGCCAACGGGCCCGAGCCGGCCGAGTCGATCGGCTGCCCGGTCTGGAACGCCATCCACAGCATGAACGACTGCACGTGGGGGCTCTCGAACTCCCGGCGCACGACGTCCCACGCGCTCATGGCGGCGCGCCGGCGCCAGCGCGCGCCACCGGGCCGCCCCTCGAGCATCTCATCGAGGGTCGGGCCCAGGCCGACCGGCGTGAACCGCTGGCGGTTGAACACGTCCTTGACGGCGTCGTACTCGGACAGCAGGCGCCGATAGGCCGCGGCATCGGCACGGGAGTAGTAGGAGATCTCCTCGCAGGTGCGCTCCAGATCGAGCCACATGGTGAGCGAGTCGCCGTCGGGGAAGACGACGTGGGCCACCGGATCGGGCTCGATGTAGGTCAGCCCATGCTCGGCGATGAGGCCGAGCTCATCGGCACTGAGGACCGGGTTGGTCTGGATCAGCGTGTGCCCGGTCGAGCAGGAGTCGAGCTTGAAACCCGGGAGCAGGAGCTCCTCGGAGGCGACACCGCCGCCGGGCGTCGAGCGCGCGTCGAGCACCCGGCAGCGGTATCCGGCGCGCGTCAGGTAGGCGGCGGTGATCAGGCTGTTGTGGCCCGCGCCGGCAACGACGACGTCCGCAACGGCGGCCGTGTCGTCGCGCCCGCTCACGTCGCGGAGCCTGCTTGCGTCACCGCGCCACCCAGGTACAAAGCGCCGATCTCAGGGTGCTCGAGGACGTCCTGGCCCGAGCCGGTCAGCCGCACGGTGCCGTTCTCCAAGACGACGCCATGTGTGCTCAGCCGCAGCCCGGCGCGCGCGTTCTGCTCGACGAGCAGGATCGTCTTGCCGCGCCGGTTCATCTCCTGCACCATCGCGAACACCATCTCCCGGGTCTGGGGATCGAGACCCATGGAGGGCTCGTCGAGCATGATCAGCTCGGGATCCAGCATCAGGCACCGGGCGAACTCCACGAGGCGCTGCTGGCCGCCGGACAGGCTGCCGGCCTTCTCGCCGGCGCGCTCACGGACGATGGGGTACAGCTCCTCGACCGCGCGCAGCCGCTGCGCCACCAGCGCGTCATCGTTGACGGTGAACGCTCCCATCTCGACGTTCTCACGCACGGTCATCTCCGTGAACAGGCTGTGGGCCTGCGGGATCTGCGCCAACCCGCGGCCGAGGATCTCCTTCGGCGTCAGCCCCGAGATGGGCGCGCCGTCGAACTCGATCGCCCCCGCGCGCGGGCGCAGCAGCCCGCTGATCGTGGCCAGCAGGGTCGACTTGCCGGCGCCATTGGGACCGACCACGCACGTGACGCTGCCGCGGGGGACGTCGAGGGAGACCTGCTTGAGGATGTCGCCGCCGCCGTAGCCGGCGGTCACCCCCCGGATGCGCAACAGTGGGGGCGGCCCGTCGACCGGTTCGGGTGCCGTGGTTCGGGTGGGCGTCAGAGCCGCCGTGGACGTGCGAGGGTGGCGGGCCGGCTCGGCGGACCCGGCGGCGAGCTCCTGCTGGGTCGCCGCGTCGTCCTCACCACCGAGGTACGCGTCGAGGACGGCCGGGTTGCTGCGGACCTCCGCGGGCGTGCCCGACACCAGCGTCGTGCCCTGGCTGAGCACCGTCACCCGCGAGCACAGGCTCATCACGAACTCCATGTTGTGCTCGACGACGACGATCGTCTTCCCGCCGCGATTGAGCTCCGCGATCCGGTCGGCGAGGTGGCCGATGAGCGTCGGGTTGACGCCGCCGGCGGGCTCGTCGAGCAGCAGGACCGCCGGGTCGGCGACGAGCAGCGAGGCGAGCTCCAGCAGCTTGCGCTGCCCGTAGGAGAGGTTGCCGGCGGGTTCGTCGGCCAGCCGCGCGATCCCGACGAAGTCCAGCAGCTCCATCGCGCGCCGCTTCTCCCCCGCCGAGCCCGCACGGCGCAGGACCGCGCGCAGCCACCCCTCATCGCGTTGGGTGGCGACGAGCAGGTTCTCCAGGACGGTGAGGCGCATGAACAGGCGCGTGAGCTGGAAGGTGCGCCCGATGCCGAGATTGAAGACGCGGTCGGGCGGGGCGTTGGTGATCTCGCTGCCGCGGTAGTGCACCGCCCCCTGCTGGATGCGCTCGTAGCCCGTGATGACGTTGAACAGGGTCGTCTTGCCCGATCCGTTGGGGCCGATGAGGCCGTTGATCTGGCCCTCGTGGACCTCCAGGTCGCAGTGCGAGAGGGCCGCGACCCCGCCGTAGTTCTTGCAGACGCCCTCGACCTTGAGCAGATGCGTCATCGCGCCGCCCCCGCCACCCCGCCGGTCACCGAGCCCTCGCGCCCGCCGGAGACCGAGCCCCCGCCCACGCGGTCGGGCGCCGTGCGCGCGCGGCGGCGCTCGCGCCACTCGGCGATGCCCGGGATCACGCCGCGGGGCAGGATGAGGATGACGCCGAGGAAGAGCACGCCGTAGGCGATCAGGTAGGTCGCGCTGGAGGAGAACGTCTGGGTGAGGTACTGCTGGAGGGACTCCAGCACCGCGGCGCCGAGCAGCGGCCCGGTGATGGTGCCCAGGCCGCCGAGGAAGGCCATCAGCGCGATCGAGAGATCGAACAGCGGGTCAAACGCGAACTGGGGAAAGATCTGGCCCACGAAATAGAAGTACAGGCCACCCACCATGCCGATCGGCACCGCCGAGATGACGAAGGCGATGAGCTTGAGCCGCCGCGTCTTGACGCCCAGCCCGAGCGCGCGGTCCTCGTCGTCGCGGATCGCCAGGAGCTGGAGGCCGAGACGGGAGCGCCGGAGGGCCCACGAGACGAGCACCGTCGCGATCAGGATCACGAACGCGACGTAGAAGAAGGGCTGATTGAAGTTGGCGGCGGAGAACGGCGCGATCGGCAGCAGGATCCCGGAGGTGCCCCCGGTGAACCCGAGGTTGGTCGCCGCCAGCTGGAAGATGAAGAAGATGGCGATCGTCACCACCACGAAGGTGTGGCGGCGGGTGCGCAGAGCGACCAGCCCGACCGGGATCGCGATCAGCCCGGCCACGAGCCCCCCGAACGGGAGCAGGGCGAACACCGGCCAGCCGCCCGCCACGTGCCAGTCGCGCGCCGCCAGCGCCACCGCATAGCCACCGCTGCCGAAGAAGACCGCGTGGCCGAGGGCCAGGTAGCCGGAGTAGCCGCTGAAGACGTTCCACGCCGTCGCGGAGACCATGAACACGAGCGTGAACACGGCGATCGAGGTGGCCGTCGGGTCGGTGACCGCGATCGGGAAGAGGGCGATCAGCGCCATCGCCACGGCGACGGCGGCCAGCGCGGGAGCGCGTCCCCTCATTGGGCGCGGGCCGCCGTGCGCCCGAACAGGCCCTGCGGCCGGATGGAGAGCACCACCACGAGGGCCGCGAAGTACACCAGCGGCGCCCACGTCGGCGACCAGGCCACGGCGACGACGTCGTTGATGACCAGCAGGAGCACCGCGGCGCCCATGGCCCCGCCGATGCTGCCCATCCCGCCGAGGATCACGATCGCCAGGAGCCGGGAGATGAGGTCGTAACCCGTGTTGGGGTTGAACGAGTTGGTGGCCCCGAAGACCATGCCTCCCACTGCGGTGACGGCGACGCCGATGCCCACCGAGATCGTCCGCACGCGGTTGACGTCGATCCCGATCAGGTCGGCCGCGGTCCGGTTCTGCAGCGACGCGCGCACGGCCCGGCCGAACTTCGTGCGGTACAGGCCGTAGTACAGGATCACGAGCAGCGCCACCGCCAGCCCGAACCCGATCAGGTAGATGTCGGGCAGGTAGAAGCCCAGCATGTGCACCGAGCTGTTGACGTACGAGGCCTGCAGCTGGCGGAAGTCGACGCCGAAGATGGCGGTCAGCACGCCCTCGATGACGATCGCCACCGCGTAGGTGACGAGGATCGACATCTGCGTGCGGTCCTGGTCACGCAGCCGGCGCATGAAGCAGAACTCGATCGCCACACCAAGGGCGAACATCACCGGCACGGTGATGAGGAGTCCCGGCAGCAGACCGATCCCGACGTGCACCGACAGCTCATAGCTGAGGTACGCGCCGAGGATCACCATCACTCCCTGGGCGATGTTGATGAGGTCCATGACGCCGAAGATCAGCGTCAGACCGGCGGCCATGAGGGCGTAGACGCCGCCGGTCAGGATCCCGTCGACAATCGCTTGCAGCAGCTCGGTGAAGGACACGGGGTCAGTGTCCTTGTGTGGGCGTGAGTGCCGCCACTACTTCCAGGCGGGCTTCGGGTAGATGGGCGGTGTCGAGCCGGCGGTCGCCGTCGGGATCGACTGCACCAGGTTGCCGTTCTGCCACTGGAAGGTGAGCGTCTTCTGCGCGGTGTTCTCGCCCAGGGAGTCGAACTTCACCGGTCCCTGGACGCTGTTGAACGTCGCTCCGCTCTTGAGGTAGCTGATGATCTTCTGCTGGTCGAAGCCGTGGGTGGCCTGGACGGCCTGGGCCAGGACCTGCCCGACCGCGTAGGCCTCCGCCACGTCGGCGTTGACGCCGGACGCGTCGCCGCCGTACTGGGCGATGTACTCCTTCACCATCTGCTCGCTGTCGGCCTTCTTGAAGCCGCCGTACCAGCCGTTGGGGACGAAGATCCCGTCCTCGTTGCCGGTGCCGACCGCCTTGATGAACTGGGCGCCCTGGTCGGGCCCGGCGGTCGCGATGAACGCCTTGGGCTGGTAGTGCTGCTGGATGAAGACGTGCGTGAACGCCGACACCGTCGGGACGTCGACCGAGCCCAGGAGCACGACGTCGGGCTTGGCCGAGGCCACCTGCCCGGCGATCGCCGTGTAGTCGGTGACCTCCTCGGGGAAGACCTTGTTGAGGACGGTCTTGATCCCGGCGGCCTGGAGGATCTTCTGCGCCACCGGGAGCTGGGGCTGCGTGAAGGGATCGTTGACCGTCACGTACGCGGCCGTCTTGGGCCGCTTGGCCGCGGGCAGCGACGCCACCCACTCGGCGAAGGTGACGAGGTTGTTCTTGACCGGGATCGAGACGTCGAAGACGTTGTGCAGGCCCGCGCCGAACACCGATGGGGCGCCACCGGCGCCCTCGACGAAGGCGTATCCGTAGCGGGCCGCGATGCGCGCCGCGGGCACGGTCAGCAGCGAGGAGAAGGGGCCGAAGACGAGCTGGTCCTTGTTGGAGCCGATCAGCTTCTGGTAGTTGGAGACCACCTGTGCCGGGCTGGAGGAGTCAGACAGGACGTCGAGCTTGATCTGATGACCGAGCAGGCCGCCGGCCTTGTTCTGATCGGCGACCCAGAGCTTGTAGCCCTTCTCGAACGCCTGGCCGTCGGCGGAGAAGTCCCCCGACAGCGAGAGCGAGGTCCCGATCGTGATCGGGCTGCCCGTCGCCGAGCCCGTGCTGGACGCCGCGCCCGCGCTGGAGCTGGCCGAGCTCGTGGCAGCACCGCCACCGCTGCTGCTGCTGCTGCTCGAGCTGCTCCCGCTCGAGGAGCCGCCACAGGCCGCGACGACCATGACCGCGCCGAGCGCCAGCCCGGATGTCAGGCACCTACGAAGGATCCTCATCTCCCTCACCCTCCGCTCTCGTGTGCCGTCCCTGTTCAGGGACGGAACTACCGGGGTACTGCAATCGTTTGCAACGTCAACGTAGCGGCGGGGTTGGGCGGTGTCAATCAGGACCTGATGAGAAAACGCTTATGAAGGGCCGCCGGCAGTCACGAGCGTCGCGCTCGCCGGGGGCAGGCGCACGACGAAGCTCCCGTGTACCGGGCGCAGGGCGAACGATCGCGTCGCGCCGGGGAGGGTGCCGGTGTCCGTGCGCGCGCCAAACGACCGGCCCCCGAGGGTCACACCCGCGCTCGCGTCCGCATGGGACGCCCTCAGCCGGACGCCGGTGGCGCCGGCTGCGCCGGGAGGGCGGACCGCCACCGTGACGGACCGCCGGCGCGAATCGTTGAGGAGCACGACGCGGGTTCGCCCGTCCCGGGCGCGTGCGGCCCAGATGCGCAGCGTCGCGGGCCCGCGGTACTCGGCCGGCAGCAGACGCGCTCCGGGCGGCGCGGCCTGGGCGAACATCAGCAGCCCGTAGTAGAGCGGTTTGACCTCGGCGGTCCAGCGACCGTCGCGTTCGGAGACCGCAAACGGCTCGTAGATCGCCCTGTGGAAGGTGTGGATGTTGACGCCGTCGACCCCGACCCGGGCCATGTTGAACAGGGTGTCGAGGACCCACAGGGCCGACGCGAAGGTGTCGCTGACCCCACGCGCCCCGCCGCACGACACGCTGTTGAGCTCGTCGACGCGAAACGGGATCCCGCGCGCGTGCGCGGTGCCGACCATGCCGGCGACGCTGGTGGCGGGACCACTGGACGCCGCGGGCGCCAGCAGGTTGGAGATCGTCGGGAAATCCGGTGAGCCCGGTGCGGTGTAGCAGCGGTGCAGGGGGTAGCGGTGATAGGTCACCAGCCTGACCCGCGGGTTGGCCGACAGGTAGCGCCCGAGGCTCGAGAACCACTGCTGTGCCCCGGACGCGGGGCCGATGAGAGGCACCGCGTGCGGCAACGCGCTGCTGACCGTGGCGTAGTCGCGCAGATAGTCGTTGAAGTCGTAGCTCGCGCGGCGGCCGGGCACCGGGACGCCGGCCGGGGTCTGATACCAGCCGAGGGTGCCGTAGACCTCGGGCTCATTGCCGAGCTCGAGGCCGGCGATGTGGGCCGGGCCGAAGGCGCCCAGGAACGCCGCTGACTCGGCGGCGGCGATCGCGCGGCTGTCTGACTCGAAGTTCACGCCGAGGATGAGGCGCGCGTCGAGCGCCTGCGCCGCGGCGCGGGTGGACTGCAGCCACTGCGGACCGACGGTGTAGCGGATGCCGGGGGGCCTGGCCACCCCCGGGGTCGGCGCCCACGTCCAGTCGGTGGTGTCACCGCCGAAGCGGATGACCGGCGACTGACCGGGAGCGAGGTTGCGCACCAGCTGCAGGAAGACGCGGTCGGGATCGGTGGGCGCGCCGAAGTAACCGGGCGCCGAGTGGTACTCGATCGACAGCCCCACGAAACCGGGCGCGACGGGCCGGCTGTCGGGCGCGGCGCCGATCTGGACACGGATTGCCTGGCGAGGGATTGCCGCGGCTGAGCCGGCGCGGGTGCGCAAGGCGCTCGCCGGGGCGCGGTGCCGACTGGCGTCGCCGTCCCCGAGCGCGAAGACGAGGACGACCACGACGGTGATCGCGCTGAGAACGGCCACGGGCAGGAGGCGAGCGGTCGCGCGTATGCGACGACCGTACCGCGCGCTCGCGTGTGGTGAACCGAGCGATCCGCGGGGGCCGGCGGGTCTCCGCGGGGGACAACGGGGCTCCTCGGCGGCCACGCCGGCCACCGACGACAGCAGCGCCTCCTTCGCCGATCAGCTCAGCGCGGCCACCTCCACCAGCTCGCTCCTGTCGGCGCTGGTCGACCCGTCGTCGTCTCAGGACAGCACCTCGACACTCGCCCAACGTGGACGGCAAAAGCGACATCTGGGCGGGCATCACCGCCGCGGCATAGTCACACCGAGGACCCGCCGCCGCCCGACCCATCCGGCGACGGCGGCGGCTGGTTCTCACCCGGCTGGTCGGGGGCCCGGATCCACACGCGGATGTGACCGGACCGGATCACGAAATTGGTGCGCGCCGTCTCTCCGGCGCCGGGGTTGCATGCGCTCCCCCCCGGACCGGGACGGCCGGTGAGGCGAAACAGTGCCTGCACGAACGCTCCGCCCGTGCGCACGACGGAGATCACCTTCGCCCCACAGGGCAGCGCCGCGTTGACCGCCTTGGCCTGGGCGCGGCTGTGGATGGTGACCTCCTGGTCAGGGCCGGGAGCAAAGACGCTCGGGATCCCGAAGTACCGGGCGGCGCCGTTCACGTCGCCGCGGCGCAGCGCGTCGGCCCAGTGCCTGATCACCGCCACCGTGCGGGCATCGGCGGGCCTGGGGGCGTGCCGCGGCACCGGGTTCGCCGGCGCGGAGGGGATGGCTGGGGTGGCCTGCCGCCGCGCGGTGGTCCGCGATCGCATGCTCGAGGTGTGGACGGCGGCGTGACTGCCTGACCCACAGCCGGCGACGACGAGCGCCGCGGCCACCAGCACCAGCGGTGCGCTGAATGGGGCGCGCGCCATGTGCGGATCATGACAGGCGGCCCCGGCCGGGATCCCCGCCTGGCGGGACTCGCGATCTGGCTCATGCGTGTGATCCTCAGTGGGGTGCCGGACACAGACGGGGTATGAGCGAGATCGAGCGGCGGCAGCGGCTGGAGGCGCTGTTCGCGACGCACGCGCCCGCGGTACGCGCCTATGCCAGGCGGCGCGTGCCGCCGGGGGAGGTCGACGACGTCACCAGCGACGTGTTCGTCGTCGCCTGGCGCCGGCTGGACGACGTGCCCGCCGAGGCGCTGCCGTGGCTGCTGGCGTGTGCCAGGCGCATCGTGGCCAACCGGGTGCGCGCCACCCGCCGGCAGGTGGCCCTGCGCCGGCGGCTCGGTCGCGAGCGGCCGGGCGTGGCCGGCCCGCCGCTGGCGGACTCGGCGCTGGCTGAGGGATTGGCGGCTCTCAGCGCGTCGGACCGTGAGGCGTTGATGCTCGTGGCCTGGGAGGGGCTCGACCACCGCCGGGCCGCGGTGGCGATGGGCTGCTCCCCCCGCGCCTTCTCGATGCGCGTGCATCGCGCCCGTGAGCGCCTCGCCGCGGCGATGGCCCGACTCGACCACCCGTGCCTGGACCCCATGGAGGCGATGCCATGACTGATCTGCTCGACAGGCTCGCGGCGGCCGACCCCGCCCGCGAGGACGGCGCGTCGCGCCTCGCCGACGCCCCAGCGGCGATCGACGATGTATGGCGCAAGGTCGCCGCTGACGCCACGCCCGTCCGCGCTCCGTGGCGTCGGGCCGGCGGGCGCGCGTTGCTGATCGCCGCGGTCGCCGTCCCCGTGCTGGCGGTGATCCTCATCGCGGTGTCAGCCCGGCGTGGCGCGCACAGCCCTCGCCACCCGGCTTCCGGTGGCGTCCACGATCGCCGCGCGCACCATGGTCGTTCGACCATCGACCCCGCGATCCAGCGCAGTGCGCGTCAAGCGCTCGGCGGGCGCACCGGCTCGATCGTCGTCATGAACCCGTCGACCGGCGCGATCGAGGCGCTGGCGGCGACCGGGAGCCTGCACGGTGGCACCGGCGCGGCGGTCCCCCCGGGCGCGACGTTTGACGTGGTCACGGTCGCGACCGCGCTCACCAGCGGGCGCTACGGGCCGCAATCGCTCATCTCCGGCGCCTCCCCACTCGGCCCGGCGGGCTCCCAGGTGCGCAACGACGAGGGCCAGAGCTTCGGGCGCCTTACCCTCAGCGACGCGCTCACGTTCTCCGTCAACACCGTGTTCGCGCGAGTCGGCGCCGGCGTGGGCGCGACCGCCCTCGCCCATGAGATGCGGCTCTTCCAGCTGTCGCCGCAGCCGGGCGCCGGTGGGCGCGCCGGCGTCGGTGCGGTCGCGGCCGGCCAGGGGTCCGTGAGGGCGACCCCGGTCCAGCTCGCCACGCTGGCCGCGGCGATCGCCAACCGCGGATGGCTGGCGCAGCCCCACTCCTCAGAGCTCGCCGGTCCCGCGCCACAGCGCCCGGTGATGTCGGCGCAGGCGGCACGGCTGCTCACCCAGATGCTGCGCCGCGCCGTCACGCAGGGCACCGGGACGGCGGCGAACCTCCCGGGGCTCGGCATCGCCGGCAAGACCGGGACGGCTCCGTCCGGTGGCGCGGGTGGGCGGGGGACCGTCGCGTCGTTCATCGGCTTTGCCCCGGCCGATCATCCGACCGTCGCCATCGCCGTCGTGCTGGCGGCCCCCCGCGGCGCCTTCGGCGGGACCGCGGCTGCGCCGGTCGCGGCTCGGGTCATCCGTGACGTGCTGCGCGGCCCCGGCTGAGTGGGCGATCCAGGACTCGAACCTGGGACCTCTTCCTTATCAGAGAAGCGCTCTAACCGACTGAGCTAATCGCCCGTTCGCAGGCGATTCTAACGGCGTGCGGTGCCGCTGCGGGCGTCGTCGCGGCGAACCGTCGGAGCGGTCCGGTCCGCGACCCTGCAGAACCGATCGGTCCTCCCGGGTGATCTGATCAAATCTGGCCGCCCGGGGCCCGGACTCAACCCCGGGTCGAGGCGGATGCACGGCGCTTCAGGCTCCGCGCCAGCTCCAAAGCCTCCTCAGCGCTCGCGAAGTCGACCTGCGCGCGGAACCCTGCGCCTGAGGCTGAGACCTTCACCTCGCGCCCCAGCGCGGTCTCGAGGGTGTCGCCGATCTCGGCGATGGCGGCCTCCTGGTCGGGGTGCAGGCCGCGGGGACGGCGGCGGTGCGCGCGGACGGTGGTGTCGCCGTCGGCGTCGGTCCGGGTGCTGCGGGCCCGCTGCTCGGTCTCCCGCACCGACCATCCGTTCTGCGCGGCGGCGCGCGCCAGGCGGCGGCGGTCGCCGTGATCGGGAGCGAGCAGGAGGGCCCGGCCGTGGCCCTCGCTGAGATCGCCTGCCTGGATGGACTCGAGCGCCTCGTCGGGCAGGTCGAGCAGGCGGATGAGGTTGGAGACCGCCACGCGGCTGCGCCCGACGCGCCGGCCCACCTCCTCACGTGAGAGGCCGAGCTCCTCGGTGAGGGCGGCGCAGGCCCGGGCCTCCTCGACGGGATTGAGGTCCTCACGGGCCATGTTCTCGATGAGCGCGACCTCGAGCGACGCGGCGTCGTCGTGGTGGCGCACGATCGCCGGGACGGCCTCGAGCTCGGCCAGCCTGGCGGCGCGCCAGCGGCGCTCGCCGGCGATCAGCTCGTAGGTGCCGCCGGCCAGCGGGCGCACCAGCACGGGCTGGAGCACGCCGCGGACCTTGATCGACTCCGCCAGCGCCATGAGCGCGGCCTCGTCGAAGTTGTCCCGGGGCTGATGGGGGTTGGCGGAGATGAGCTCCAGCGGGAGCTGGCGCAGCTCCTCGGCCTCCTCGCGCGGGGCGACCGAGAGGATCGCCGCCAGCCCGCGGCCCATGCCCCGCTGACGCTCAGCCACGGTCGCACCTCTGTCGCGCACGATCAGCCACGGGCCGCTACCTCCTTGGCCAGCTCGAAATAGGCGTCCGCGCCGGCGCAATGGGGGTCATAGTGGATCACCGGCTGGCCGAAGCTCGGAGCCTCGCCCACGCGGACGTTGCGCGGGATGACCGTCTGGAACACGAGCTCGGGGAAGTGCTGGCGGATCTCGGACTCCACGTCCTGGGCCAGCCGCGTGCGGCCATCGTGCATGGTGAGCAGCATCCCGGCCACCGTCAGCCTCGGGTTGAGCTCGCGCTGCACCAGCGACAAGGTGTCGAGCAGGCCGGCCAGCCCCTCCAGCGCGAAGTACTCCGACTGCACCGGGACGATCACCCGGTCGGCGGCCACGAGAGCGTTGACGGTCAGGGGACCCAGCGACGGCGGGCAGTCGAGCAGGACGAACGCGTACCGATCCCGGATCGGCGCCAGCACCTCGCGCAGGCGGGTCTCCGATCCCGCGAGGCGCGGAAGCTCCACATTGGCGCCCGCGAGGTCGGGGCCCGCCGGCACGACGCCCAGGTTGGGGATCTGCGAGGCCACCACCGCATCGGCGAGCGGCACGCCGTCCAGGAGCGCGTCGTAGACGGTGGGCGTGGTGTGCTTGTCGATCCCCAGGCCGAGGGTCGCGTTGGACTGCGGGTCCATGTCGATGAGCAGAGAGGCGTAGCCCGCTTCGGCGATGCAGGCGGCCAGGTTGACCGCCGTGGTGGTCTTGCCGACCCCGCCCTTCTGATTAGCGATCGCGTAGACGGTCCCCATGTGAGATGAAGCTAGCGCCGTCCGCGGTCAGACGGCCCACCCAGCGGGCGTTTACGGGCCATCCCGGGCCGGCGCGGAAACCGGTCGGGCGTCGGGCCGGCCTTGCGCATCAGGTGCAGGTGGCGATGCAGCGCGCCCGGGTACGGCTCCACGCGCGTGACGACGCGGGGCTCCAGGCCAAGCTCAGCGGCCGCCTGCGCCGCGGCCGCCTCGTCATCGGGGTCGCGCCGTCCCCGCCAGGCCACGAGCCATCCGCCCTCCATGAGCAGCGGCGCGGCGTACTCGGCGACGACGGCCAGCGGGGCCAACGCCCGCGCGGTCACGAGGTCGCACGCGCCCAACCCCTCCGGCCAGGACTCCGCGCGTGCGTGCACCGGCGTCGCGTTGGGCAGCTCGCAGGCCTCGATCGCGCCCGCGATGAAGGCGCACTTGCGGCCGTTGCTCTCCACGAGCCTCACCTGTGCGCCCGGCAACGCGATCGCCAGCGGCAGCCCCGGGAACCCGGCGCCCGCACCCAGGTCGGCGATCGCCGTGGCGCCGCGGACCTCCGCCAGCTCGAGCGCCACCAGCGAGTCGGCGAGATGGTCGCGGAGGATGCCGGCGCGGTCGGTGACCGTCGTCGGCGCCTCCGGGTCGCCGGCGACGCATTCCAGCAGCGCGTCGAGCCGGCGAAGCTGGCGGTCGGAGAGCGAATACCGCTCGGCGAGAGGGGTGTGCGTGGTCACCGCCCGCGCTCCCGCTCGATGAAGGAGGCATAGTTCTGGCACATCGTTTCGAACCGTTCCGCCGCGTGGCCGTCGAGTACCGAGAGATCCGCGGAGTCCAGCAGGGGGAGGAGGTCCTCGACCAGCGCGCGGCCGCGGGCCATCCACTGGTAGTAGGACCGGCCACCGTGGTGGTAGGGCCCGTACAGACGGCAGTTGGGGAAGCGCTCCTCCAGCCAGCGGAAGATGGCCTCGTGGCGGGTGTGCATCCGCAGCACCACCTGGGGCTGGCGCCCGTCGCCCCCGAACGAGCCCTCGCCCACGAGCAGGCCGAGCAGGAAGCCACGATCGAAATCCGAGAGCTCCGTCACCAGCGGAGTTCTATCGCTCAGCGTGTTTCACCGTCAAGAAAAACGTGAAACGCGTCCTGGTCCAGGCGACGCGTCACGATCGCCCCGGGAGGAGCGCGGGACGCCGGTCAGTCGACCAGGGGAGCGACGACGAGATACCGCGACGGCTCCTGGCCCTCGCTGTAGGTCTCGACGTCGTGGCGATCCTTGAGGTGCTCGTGGATCACCTTGCGCTCCAGGGCGCTCATCGCGTCCAGCGACACGGCGCGGCGGCCGCTGAGCGCCTGCTGGGCCGCCTGGTCGGCGGTGGCCCGCAGCGTCTCGGCACGGCGCTCGCGGTAGCCGGCGGCGTCGACCAGCACGGACACGCGGTGGCCGGGGTCACGGTTGGCGCCGGCGATCCGGTAGGCGAGATGCTGGATGGCATCGATCGTCTGGCCGTGATGGCCGATGAGCAGACCCAGCTCCTCGCCGACGAACTCTGCGTGCAGGCCGTCGTCTCCATCGCGGACCTCGACCGTGGCCTCCAGGCCGGCGGCGTCGACGATCCGCTCCATCATTTCGCGCACGCGATCAGCGGCGGCCTCTGAGCTGGTGGACATGCGTTACCTCCGCCGGCCTGAGCGTTTCTTCTTCTTACGCGGGGGCTTCGGTGGCGCGCCGCGCGCGCCGGATGCCACCGGCTGCTTCTCCGCCTCGGTCTCCTTGGGCTTTCGGATCAGGGAGGCGAGCCCACCGCCCGAGCCGCCCGAGCCGTTGGGACCCGACTTCGGCGGACCGCCGCCGTCGGATCGCGGGCCGCCGCCCGAGCCGCCCGCCGCGGGCGGGGACCCATCCGCCGTGGCTGGACGCAGCGGGCCGATGCGGCGCTTGACCACGTACTGCTGGCAGATCGTCCACAGGTTGGTGGTGATCCAGTACACGAGCACGCCGGCCGGGAACCGAATCACGAAGATCACGAACAGCAGCGGCATGAAGAGCATGATCTGCCGCTGCGTGCGGTCGGTCATCGCGCCCGACATCATCAGGCTGGATCCGAGCTGGGTCCCGACGTAGAGCAGGATCAGGATGATCAGCGTGGCGCCGGTGGCCTGGGCGGTGATATCCCCGATGAAGAGGAAGCTGGATTGCCCATGGCTGCCACACGCCACCGTGTGGGCGGTGCTCACCACGCCATGGTTGTGCGCCGCCTGCCACGCGCGGCAGATGTCCACGCGCAGGCTCTGGCGCAGCATGTAGTACAGGGAGATGAAGACCGGAAGCTGCGCGGCCAGCGGGAGGCAGGAGCTCAACGGGTTGACGTTGTTCTCCTTGTAGAACTTCATCATCTCCTGCTGCTGGCGCTGCTTGTCCTCCTTGTACCGGGCCTGAATGGCCTTCATCTCCGGCGCGAGCTGCTGCATCCGCGCCATCGAGCGGATCTGCTTGACCGTGAGCGGGATCAGGATCGCGCGCACGCAGACGGTCAACAGCACGATCGACCAGCCCCACGGGATCCCGATGCTGTTGTGGAAGAACTTCAGCACCGCCTCGAACACATCGATGAGCGGCTGGAAGATGTTGGCGGTGACGAGCAGCATGGTCAGGCGATCGGGGCGGCGGCGCGGGCCTTGAACAGCCGTTGCTCCTCGACGGGGTCAAAGCCCCCTCGGCTCCACGGGTTGCACCGCAGGAGCCTCCAGCCGGCCAGCACGAGTCCGCGCAGTATGCCGTATCGCTCAATGGCCTGTGCCGCGTACTCAGAGCACGACGGGTAGTACTTGCAGCGCTGTCCGACCAGCGGCGACAGCAGCAGTTGGTAGGCGCGGATCGGCAGAACCGCGGCGCGTCGCAGCATCGTCATCCGGACGCCGCCTCCTCCGCCGCGGCAGCGGCCTCGAGCGTCTCGGGCGCAACCTCCGCGGCGGCGGGCGCCTCGGTCCCGGCGGCGGGGGGGTCCTCGGTCTCGGTCTCGGCGGCGGCGACCGCGCCCGGAACCTTGTCCATCAGCTCACCCAGGGCGCTCCGGATACCGGCCAGCCCGTCACGCTCCGCGAGCTCCTTGGCACCCTGCCGCGCGATGACGACGGCGTCGGTCCCGGCGGGCAGCCGGCCGCTCTCCGCGGCGAACGCCTCACGCAGCAGCCGCTTGACCCGATTTCGATCCACCGCGCCGCCCACCTTGCGCGACACGGACAGGCCCAGGCGGGGCGCCGCGTCCTCGTCGCCGCGCGGGAACACGTACAGGACAAGGTCACGGCCGGCGTGGGACCGGCCGTGCCGGAAGACACGGTCGAACTCTGCGCTGCGCGAGAGCCTTCCTCGCCCTGGCCGATGCGCGGACACGGATCCCGCCCACCCGCGGGGCATCACACCGTCAGGCGCTTGCGTCCCTTTGCGCGCCGTCGCTTCAGCGTCAGGCGCCCCGCGCGCGTCTGCATCCGGGCGCGGAAGCCGTGGGTACGAGCGCGCTTGCGCTTCTTGGGCTGGTAGGTACGTTTCATCTCAGAGGGTCCGCCGGGGACGGACGTCGGAGTATACGCAGGCGCCGAGCTTCTCCTTGGAGACTCCGATTGCGCGCCGCCAAGGGCTCCGCAGAGGGTTGCAGAGCTTTTTCCCGCGCTTTGCGCCAACGCCCCCGCGCACCCCGCAGGCGGCCCGAACCCCGTTGGTATATTCGCCGACCCCCGGGCGATTTCGCCAGGGCCCTCACCCATCGTCTTCGAACGCTCCTGGGAGGAGCTGCTTGTCGCTGCCCGCTCAACCTGACGCCGTGTCGGCATGGCGCACCATCCGAGCGGAGCTCCAGCGACTCGTCGGCAATTCCGCCTATGAGATCTGGCTGGCACCCGTCGAGCTCGAGTCCTTCGATGGCGACGTTGTCATCCTGCGCGCCCCGCCCGCCACGGAGAAGTGGCTCGCCGGCCGCTTCGGGCCCGTACTCGAGCGCTGCGTGCGCCACGTCCTCGGAGCCCACGCGCGCGTCGTCTTCGCCGGGTCCGCGCCGGCGGCCCACCACCAGCCGCCTCAGCGCCGCTCCGGGCCCGATGGTGGGCCGACCGAGCTCAACCCGCGCTATCGCTTCGAGCAGTTCGTCATCGGTGAGAGCAACCGCCTGGCCCACGCCGCCGCCCTCGCCGTGGCCGAGCTCCCCGGCCAGGCCTACAACCCGCTCTTCCTCTACGCCCCGCCCGGGCTGGGCAAGACGCACCTCCTGCACGCCATCGGCAATTACGTCCTGGACTATGGCGGTGGCTCCACGGTCCGCTACACGACGGCCGAGGCCTTCACCAACCACTTCATCACCGCGCTGAGCACCAAGACGCTCGACGGTTTCAAGCACGCCTACCGCGACGCCGACGTGCTGCTCATCGATGACATCCAGTTCCTGGCCAGCAAGGCCCGCACCGAGGAGGAGTTCTTCCACACCTTCAACGCGGTGTACGAGACCGGCCGCCAGCTCGTGCTCACCTGCGACCGCCTCCCTCGGGCGCTCGTCGCCATCGAGCAGCGGCTCAGGGAGCGCTTCGAGGCCGGACTGGTCGCCGACATCAAGCCTCCCGACCACGCCACGCGCGTAACCATCCTGCGCAAGCGCGCAGCCGTCGACAACGTGCCGCTGGCCGATGAGAGCGTCCTCGACCTCATCGCCGATCGCGTCCCCGACAACATCCGCGCCCTGGAGGGCGCGCTCATCCGCGTCGTCGCGTTCCACTCGCTCACACAGCGACCCATCGACCGGGCCCTCACCAAGGAGGTCCTGGACTCCATGTACCCGTCTCGGCGTGGCTCCGGGCCGCCCTCGATCGCCGAGGTCCAGTCGATCGTCGCCGCGCACTTCAAGCTGTCCGTCGAGCAGCTCAACTCGCCCAGTCGTGCGAGCGCGGTGGCATGGCCCCGCCATGTGGCCATCCACCTGGCCCGCGATCTCACCGACGCCTCCCTGCCGGCGATCGGCCGAGCCTTCGGGGGACGCAACCACGCCACCGTCGTCCACGCCTGCAAGCGTGTCTCCGAGCGCCTCAAAACCGATCAACAAGTTGTTGATGAAATCGCTGCGCTGGCGGCTCTCGTCTCCGCCGGTCAAGCCGACCGCCACTATTGACAGACTTGCCTGTCCGCCTTCAACAGCCATTCCCTCGCTATTTGGCGGAGATCGCGCACTTCTCCACAGCTCCTGTTCCCTCTATGACTTCTAACTCCTTTCAGAGGTATTCATCGTGAAGATCTCGCTCGAGCGCGATGTTCTGCTCGCACAGCTGCAGACCGTCAGCAGAGTGGCCTCAACCCGCAGTGCGATCCAGGCGCTGTCCGGCGTTCAGCTCACCGCCAAGCAGGACGGTTGCGAGCTCCGCGCCACCGATATGGACGTCGGCCTCCGCGTTCCGCTCGAGGCCGAGGTCACGCGTGAGGGCACCGTCGTGCTCCCCGCTCGCCTCATGCTCGACGTCGTCCGCGCCCTGCCCGCCGCGGCCGTCAGCCTCGAGGTGCGTTCCGCCGAGCAGGACGTGGAAGTGGTGTCCGGCAACGCGCAGTTCCACATCCGCACGCTGCGTGGCGAGGACTTCCCTCCCTTCCCGGAGCCCGACCCCGAGACGGCCGTCGAGGTCCCGGCCGACGCGTTCGTCTCCACCGCGCAGAAGGTGGCCGGCTCGGCCTCGCGCGATGAGACGCGCCCCGTGCTCACCGGCATCCTGGTCTCAGCGTCAGAGCGAGAGCTCCGGATGGTCGCCACCGACTCCTACCGCCTCAGTGTCAAGGAGACGACGCTAGAGACGCCCCTGTCCTCCGGCTTCGAGGTCAATGTGCCGGCTCGGGCCCTCCAGGAGCTGGGGCGGCTCGTCGGCCACGGCGAGGACGATTCGCTGAGCATCAGCGTTCGCCAGAACCAGGTCCTCTTCACCCTCGGCCGGGTGATCCTCTCCAGCCGTCTCATCGACGGCCAGTTCCCCAACTACCGCCAGCTGCTGCCCGAGAGCTTCGAGCACGAGCTGCGGCTGGCCGGCGGGGAGTTCACCGACGTCGTGCGTCGCGTCAGCCTGTTGGCGCAGAAGAACGCCCCGCTGCGGCTGGCCTTCGCGCCCGGGGAGCTGACCGTGTCGGCACAGACGCCCGACGTCGGCGAGGCCTCGGAATCGCTGCCCGTCGCCTTTCAGGGTGAGCCGCTGGAGATCGGGTTCAACCCCGAGTTCCTCCGCGCCGGCCTGGAGGCGATCGACGAGGGCGACGTTCTCCTCAAGCTGATCAGCCCGCTGCGCCCCGGACTCATCGAGGCCGCCGACGAGAGCCGCTTCCGCTACCTGATCATGCCGATCAGGCTCAACGTCTAGCCGAGTCAGGGCGGCGGCCGCATGCGGGTGGTGTGCCTCAGCGTTCGCGACTTCCGCGGCTACCACGACGCCAGTGCGCACCTGGGTGACGGGCTGACCGTCATCACCGGTCCCAACGGCGCCGGCAAGACCAATCTGCTCGAGGCGCTGTACTTCGGCTGCACCGGGCGCTCCTGCCGTACCACCAACGAGCGCGAGGTGGTCCGCTTCGGCGAGCGCGCCACCCGTGTGGTCGTCGCCGCCGAGGCCGAGGACGGGGCCCACGAGCTCTCGGTCGGCTTCTCCCCCGGTGAGCCCAAGCGCATGCGGGTCGACGGCGCCAACGTCGAGCGCCTGCTCGAGGTCTCCGAGCGCCCCCTGGTCAGCGTGTTCCTCCCCGACCGCCTGGAGCTCATCAAGGGTGCGCCCTCGCTGCGCCGCGCTCATCTGGATCAGCTCGTGGCGGGACTGTGGCCGGCGCGGGTGGCCACCCGCCGGGCCTACCACCAGTCCCTGGCCCAGCGCAACGCGCTCATCGCCCGGATCCGGTCCGGCGCGGGCAGCCGCAACTCGCTGTACAGCTGGGACCTCCAGCTCGCGCGCCATGGCCTCGCCCTCATGGGCGACCGACAGACCGCCGTCGACGCGATCACCGAGGCGTTCGCGCGATGGTGCGCCGATCTGGGGCTGAGCGGGGAGCCGGCGCTGCGCTATCGCCCGCGCTCCAAAGCGTCCACCGCGGAGGAGCTTGCCGCGGAGCTGCGCGAGCGCATCGACGGGGACATCGAACGCGGGTTCACCGGACACGGCCCGCATCGCGATGACCTCGTGGCCACCCGGGAGGGGCGCGAGCTGCGTGCCTACGGCTCCCAGGGCCAGCAGCGGCTCGCGCTGCTGGCGCTGCTGCTGGCCGAGCGCGACGCTCTCGCCACCCATCGCCAGAGCCCGCCCCTGCTCCTGCTCGACGACGTGATGAGCGAGCTCGATCGCCAGCGCCGCCGCGCGCTGGTGGACCTGTTGCGCGCCGGCGAGGGGCAGTCGGTGATCACCGCCACCGATCTCGAGCAGGTGCCGGGCGCCGAGGCGGCGGGCGTCACGCGCCTGGAGGTCGCTGACGGCGAGGTGCGGGCCGAGGCCATGGCGGCAGCCGGATGACGCATCACCGCCGGTCCCCGCGCTCGATGGCGTCCGCGCTCACGGTGCTGGCCGACGAGCTGGCCCCGCAGACGCTCCTGGC
The DNA here is from genome assembly GCA_963771675.1 of uncultured Actinomycetota bacterium. Taxonomy (GTDB): domain Bacteria; phylum Actinomycetota; class Thermoleophilia; order Solirubrobacterales; family Solirubrobacteraceae; genus Palsa-465. The sequence continues at coordinate 236,932 of CAVYUJ010000002.1, forward strand.
CGAGGTGCAGCGAGCCTGGCCCGGGGCGGTCGGACCGGCGATCGCGGCTCAGGCCCAGCCGACCGCGGAGCGCGGCGGCGTGGTCACCGTCGCCTGCTCGGCGTCGGTCTGGGCGCAGGAGCTGGACCTGATGTCCGTCGCGATACTCGAGCGCCTGAACGAGTCACTCCCTTCCGGAGCGGTATCGCGGCTGAGGTGCGTCGCCGGGGGTCGTTGACGGCGCGCTCAGGGCACCGTCTTTTTCCGCGTTTTGCAGGTAAAAGGTCACCGGAAGCCGGGCCGTTTCGCCCGGCCCTTGTGCTATTCTTCTGTAGACCATTCCTCACGCCCCGGCGCGCCTGGCTTGGCGCGGGACCGGGGCGTGTCAACGTCATCGGAGGATCGTGGCGAACGACGAGAGCGCCCCCACGGGCGCTGGCAATTCCAGTTACGACGCACAGGACATCACCGTTCTCGAGGGACTCGAGGCAGTCCGCAAGCGTCCGGGCATGTACATCGGCTCGACCGGTGTGCGCGGTCTGCATCACCTCATCTACGAGGTGGTCGACAACTCGGTCGACGAGGCGTTGGCCGGCCGCTGCTCGCAGGTAACGGTCACGATCCACCCTGACAACTCCGTCACCGTCGTCGACGACGGCGCCGGCATCCCCGTGGCCATCATGGCCAAGGAGCAGCGTCCCGCGGTCGAGGTCGTGCTGACGGTGCTTCATGCCGGCGGCAAGTTCGGCGACGGCGGTGGCTACAAGGTCTCCGGCGGCCTGCACGGCGTCGGCGTCTCGGTGGTCAACGCGCTGTCCGAGCGCCTCGACGTCGAGGTTCGCCGTGACGGCCACGTCTTCCGCCAGACCTACGCGCGCGGCAAGCCACAGGGCGATCTCGTCAAGGGCGAGGCCTCCTCGGAGACCGGTACCACCATCACCTTCCTGCCCGACGACGAGATCTTCGAGTCCCTGGAGATCGACTTCACCGTGATCGAGGAGCGGATGCGCGACACCGCGTTCCTCACCCGCGGCCTCAAGATCACCATCATCGACGAGCGTGACGAGGGCAAGCGCGCGGAGTTCCAGTACGAGGGCGGGATCAAGGACTTCGTCGCCTACCTCAATCAGAACAAGGACCCGATCCAGAAGAACATCATCTACTTCGAGGGCGACAGCTCAGAGGGGGCGCTCGAAGTGGCGATGCAGTGGAACTCCTCCTACCAGGAGTCGGTGTTCTCCTTCGCCAACAACATCAACACGATCGAGGGCGGCTCTCACCTCTCCGGCTTCCGCTCGGCGCTCACCGGCGTGCTGAACCGCTACGCGCGCGAGAAGGGCTTCCTCAAGGAGAAGGACGACAACCTCGCCGGCGAGGACGTCCGCGAGGGTCTCACCGCGGTCATCTCGGCCAAGCTGACCGACCCTCAGTTCGAAGGCCAGACCAAGACCAAGCTCGGCAACCCCGGGATGGCCGGCTTCGTGCAGTCGGTGGTCAACGCCCGGCTGTCGGAGTTCCTGGAGGAGAACCCCCAGGACGCGTCGCAGGTGATCAAGAAGGCGGTGTCCGCCGCGCAGGCGCGCGCCGCCGCGCGCAAGGCGCGCGACCTGACCCGGCGCAAGTCCGCGCTGGAGAACTCGACGTTGCCCGGCAAGCTCGCCGACTGCTCGATCAAGGATCCATCGCTGGCCGAGATCTTCATCGTCGAGGGTGACTCCGCCGGCGGCTCCGCCGTGAGCGCCCGCGATCGCAGCACCCAGGCGATCCTGCCGTTGCGCGGCAAGATCCTCAACGTCGAGAAGAGCCGGATCGACAAGGTGCTGGCCAATACGGAGATCCAGGCGCTCATCACCGCGATCGGGACCGGCGTGCGCGACGAGTTCGACCTTGAGAAGGCGCGCTACCACAAGATCGTGCTGCTGACCGATGCCGACGTCGACGGCGCCCACATCCGCACCCTGGCGCTCACCCTCCTGTTCCGTGAGATGCAGCCGCTCATCGAGGCCGGCTATGTCTACATCGCCAAGCCACCGCTGTACCGGTTGACGCGCGGGCAGAAGCACCGCTACATCGAGCGCGAGTCAGAGCTCGAGGACATCCTGCTGGGCGACAAGTTCGAGCGGCTGGAGATCTCCGACAGCCAGGGCAAGGCGTTCAAGCTCACCGAGACGCGGTGGAAGCGGTTCACCCGCCTGCTCAAGCAGTACGAGGGGTGGGCATCGGCGCTGCGGGCCGCCCACGGTCACGGCGTCGTGTCCTTCATGCAGCAGGCGCGCATGCTCGAGGAGCACATCACCGACGTCGCCGGGCTGCTGAGCCACGTCGGCGGCGGCGACGGTAATGGTGACGGCCACGCCTACCGCCTCCAGCTGATCGAGGAGGGTCCCGAGGTGCTGGTGATCCGGACGCTGGAGGCGAAGACCGGCCTCGCCACCACTCATCACGTCCGCCGGGCCGCGCTGGAGGCCAACGAGTACCGGCGACTCGCCGATGTGCACCGTGACCTGGACGCGCTGACGGGCACCCCTCCGTTCACGATCACGCTCGGCGACAACACCACGGACGCCGGCAGCTTCGAGGATCTCCACGACCAGGTGCTGGCCATCGCCCAGAAGGGGATCGACTACTACCGGTTCAAGGGCCTGGGCGAGATGGACGCCGAGGAGCTGCGTGAGACCACCATGGACCCGGAGACCCGCACGCTGGTGCAGGTCACGATGGAGGACGCCGCGTCGGCCGACCTGGTGTTCTCGATGTTGATGGGCGACCAGGTGGAGCCCCGGCGCGCGTTCATCGAAGAGAACGCCCGCCTCGTCACGAACCTGGACATCTAACGATGGGCTCACCCACCCACAGGACAGAGAGATTGGGCTCAGCCTCCCACCCCCACCGCCCGATCCGTAGTGGGCTCACCACCCACCCCACCACCCCAACTCTCATCCCCCAACGGTAGGTAAGGCATGTCTGCGATCGACACCATCGGCGGCGGAAACATCGAGCCTCGCGGGCTCGAGGAGGAGATGCGCTCGGCGTATCTCGATTACGCCATGTCGGTCATCGTCGGGCGCGCGCTGCCCGACGTCCGTGACGGCCTGAAGCCCGTCCACCGCCGCGTCCTGCACGTGATGAACGAGCTGGGCCTGCAGCCCAATCGCAAGCACGTGAAGTGCGCCCAGATCGTCGGCGAGGTCATGGGCAAGTTCCATCCCCACGGCGACACCGCGATCTACGACACGCTGGCCCGGATGGCGCAGGACTTCTCCATGCGCTATCCGCTCGTCGACGGCCACGGCAACTTCGGCAACATCGACGGCTGGGGCGCGGCGGCCATGCGCTACACCGAGGCTCGTCTCGAGCGCCTGGCCACCGAGATGCTGCGCGACATCGACGCCGAGACCGTCGACTTCGCGCCCACCTACGACGGGACGCGGCAGGAGCCGGTCGTCCTGCCGGCGCGGTTCCCCAACCTCCTGGTCAACGGCGGCTCCGGGATCGCCGTCGGGATGGCCACCAACATCCCACCCCACAACCTGCGCGAGGTCGTCGGCGCGACGATCGCCTACATCGATGATCCGCAGATCGACGTCGAGGGCCTGATGCGTCACATCAAGGGCCCCGACTTCCCGACGGCGGGGACGATCCTCGGTCGTGAGGGCATTCGTGACGCGTATGCCACCGGCCGCGGCCGCGTGCGCGTGCAGGCCAAGGCGCACATCGAGCCGATCGGTCAGGGCAAGGAGGCGATCATCGTCACCGAGCTGCCCTTCCAGGTGCGCAAGGGCGGAGACGGAGGGCTGATCGAGAAGATCGCCGATCTCGTCCATGAGAAGAAGATCCCGGAGATCACCGACGTCCGTGACGAGTCCGACCGCCGCGGCATGCGCCTGGTCATCGAGCTCAAGCGCGATGCGATGCCGAAGGTCGTCCTCAACAAGCTGCACAAGCACACCCCGATGCAGACGACGTTCGGCGTCAACATGGTGGCGCTCGTCGACAACGTGCCGCGCACGCTCTCGCTTCGCGAGGTCATCGGCCACTACGTCGATCACCAGCGCGAAGTCGTCGTGCGCCGGACCAAGTATGAGCTGCGCCGCTCCGAGGAGCGCGCCCACGTACTCGAGGGTCAGCTCATCGCGCTGGCCAACCTCGACGAGGTGATCGCCCTGATCCGCGGCTCGCGTGACTCAGAGACCGCCCGCGCGGGACTGGTCGAGCGCTTCGAGCTCTCGGTGATCCAGGCCCAGGCGATCCTCCAGCTGACGCTGAGCCGGCTCACGGCGCTGGAGGCCGACAAGATCCAGCAGGAGCACGCCGACCTCACCGAGCGGATCAAGGAGCTGCGCGAGATCCTGGGTGACGAGCAGCGCGTGCTCACCCTGATCAAGGACGAGCTGGCCGAGATCGCCAATGCCTACGGCGACGAGCGCCGCACCGAGATCACCCACGCCGAGGGCGAGATCGATATCGAGGACCTGATCGCCGACCAGCAGATGGTCATCTCGATCACGCGGTCGGGGTACATCAAGTCGCTCCCGCTGTCCACCTATCGCCAGCAGCGCCGCGGTGGGGTCGGTGTCACCGGCATGGACATGAAGGACGACGACTACATCGAGCATCTCTTCGTCACGTCCACGCACGACTACCTGCTGTTCTTCACCAACCGCGGGAAGGTCTACAGGCTCAAGGTCTACGAGCTGCCCGAGGCATCGCGCACGGCCAAGGGGCGGGCGCTGGTCAACCTGCTGCCGCTCCGCGAGGGCGAGCGGGTCCAGTCCGTGCTGTCCACGCGCGACTTCACCGAGGGCAGGTATCTGGTGTTCGCCACGCGCGACGGCCAGATCAAGAAGACCGAGTTCATCGCCTACAACACCCCCATCAAGGCCGACGGCATCATCGCCATCAACATCCGCGATGACGACGAGCTGATCGCCGTGCGGCGCACGAGCGGCGACGACGACATCATCATGGTGTCGCGCTCGGGTCAGGCGGCGCGGTTCTCCGAGGACGCGGTCCGCTCCATGGGTCGTGACACCAGCGGCGTGCGCGGCATGAACGTCTCGCAGAAGAACAACGCCGTGCTGGCGATGGACGTCGCCCGTGACGACCAGGAGCTCCTCGTCGTGACTGAGAACGGCTACGGCAAGCGCACCCCGATCTCGGACTACCCCGTCAAGGGTCGCGGCACGATGGGCGTCAAGACGATCACCCTCACCGAGAACAAGGGCCAGTTGGCCGGCGCGCTCGTCGTGCGCGAGCACCAGGAGCTGGTGTTCATCTCCCAGGGGGGCATGGTCCAGCGCACCTCCGTGCGCGGCATCAGCCGCTACGGCCGCGCCTCCCAGGGCGTCCGTGTGATGAACATCCGTGACGACGATCAGGTGAGCGCCGTCGCGCTGGTGGTGGAGTCCGAGGCGGAGACCGCCGCGAAGGTCGCTGACGACGGGCCGGTCTCGGTGGCCGACGACGACGTGGTGGCTGACGCCGCCGCCGCCGCCGACGTGGCCGCTGAGCCGGGCGCTGACGCACCGTCCGGCGACGCCTCGGTGGGCGGCGACGACGCCGCCGACGCCGGCGACGACGCCGCCGACGACACGCCCGACGACAGCGAGTAGCTGACCTCCCCGCGCGCCGCGGCCGGCGCGCCACCGCCCACGGTGGGGCAGCGGGGTCGCGTTTTCTGAAAACCGGCGGATTCCGCCGGACGGATTCGCTAATCTCCCAGCTACCAGAGAAAGGAGGTGGTCCGAGCTTGTCTGACAGTTTTTGCGGGACCCTGGAGGTGTCCGGCCGCTAGGTCGGAGGCTGACCCCGCTTAGCGGAGTCCAACCCGCGACACCGCCATCGTGAGCGCCCGGGATTCGTCCCTCCGGCAGTAACGGCTCGCGGTGGACAGCAGCCAGATTGGTGAAGGGCGCCGTTGTCGAGCGGCGCCCTTCGCCCGTTAAGGGGCGTCTGGCGACGCGGGGGTGCGCGCGCAGCCGGACCGGACGGGCGGGCGTTACGATCGGCGTATGTGCCGAAACATCAGAACCCTCCACAACTTCGAGCCCCCGGCCAGCCACGAGGAGATCGAGGCGGCTGCGCTCCAATACGTCCGCAAGATCAGCGGATGCACCAAGCCCTCCAAGGCCAACGAGGAGGCGTTTCACGCCGCCGTCCATGAGGTCGCCGAGGTCTCGGCGCGCCTGCTCGCCGAGTTGACCACCAACGCTCCGCCCAAGAACCGCGAGGTCGAGGCGGCAAAGGCGCGGGCGCGCGCCGCAGAGCGCTACGCGGCTTGACGGGGCGGCTCGGCGGCCTGACGGGGCGCTACGCCGCCTGACGGGGCGCTACGCGGCCGCTGGGCGGCCGGGAGTTACCCGGGCGCCGGCGGCGATGCGCGAGCGTCGGCCGGGAGCACGAACCCGTCCGGCCCCTCGTCGAAGGACAGCACTCGGATCACGGCATCCGCCTTCAGCGATCCGTACAGGTGCGGGAACAGCTCGTCTGACCCCGGGTCGCCGCGCTCGTAGCGCAGCGGCGCACGCAGGCGGTCGGCCGCTACGCACAGCAGCACGAGATCGCGCGCGCCCGCGAAGCGCGCGTTGGCGACACGGACCACCTGCGGCGCGGTCGAGAGGTGGATGAACCCGTCGGCGCCGTACGCCGCCGGCACGTAGCTCCCGGCGGGCAGGGCCCGCTCCCACTCAGCCCGAGTGGTGATGTGGAAGATGACGGCAGGCGGGCTCAGGCCGCGAGGTAGGCGCGCCAGGCGGCGGGGATCGTGGGGCTGGCGACCTGGATGAACACGTTGGGGCTGGGCGTCCCCGGCGTGCGGCTGAGGTGCATGCCCACCTGCCTGGGCAGTGAGTTGCCCTTGCGGCGGTTGCACGGCGCACAGGAGGCGACGATGTTCTCCCAGCTCGACGGGCCCCCCTTGGATCGCGGCACCACATGGTCGACGGTGAGGTTGGAGCGGCTGCCGCAGTACTGGCACGTCCAATCGTCACGGGCGAAGACGGCGCGGCGGGTGATCTTGCGCCGGTGCGTGTCGCGCGGGATGCGCACGTAGCTGACCAGGCGGATGACGACCGGGCGGGCCATCGTGGAGCTGGCCGAATGAAGCTCCCACTCGGCGCGCTCGATCATCTCGGCCTTGTCCTTGAGCAGCAGCACGACCGCGCGCCGGACCGTGCAGACGTTGATCGGTTCGTACGTCGCGTTCAATACGAGCACCCTGCCCACCGCCCGCCCGCGCCGCTGGTGCTCAGAATGCGGCGCGGACCCTAATGGCTCTGGTGTTACGGATGTGGCCATAGGCTGCCTGTTGCCGGGCAGTCTACCGATGCGGTTGGCGGTACCGCGTGGGCTCTGACCTCCGGCGCGGGCTCAGGCGGCCGGGCCGGCGCGGGCTCAGGCGGCCGGGTAGGAGCCCAGCACCTTCAGCCGCTCCACGTGACCGCGCAGCCCATCGAGCCCGGCGGCGACCGCGGGATCATCCTCGTGCCCCTCCATGTCCACGAAGAACATGTACCGGCCCAGGCCCTGCTTGCGCGGACGGGACTCGATCCGGGTGAGGTTGACCCCGCGCTGGGCGAACTCCGACAGGCACGCCACCAGCCAGCCGGGCGCCTCCGAGCCCACCCCCCAGAACACGACCGCGGTCTTCCACGGACCGAGCGGCGTCTCCCCCGAGGCCAGGACGCGCGGACCACCGGGGGCCGTGCCCGCCCGGGCCAGCCACACGAAGCGGGTCTCGTTCTCCGCGACATCCTCGACGCCGGCGCGGAGCACCAGGCAGCCGTAGCGCTCGGCGGCCAGGCGGTTGCCGAGCGCCGCCCAGGGGCCGTCGTGCCCCGCCACGACCCGCACCGCGTCCGCCGTCGAGCTCCCCGCCAGAACCCGGGCCTGCGGCAGCCGCGTGCGGATGAAGCGCGCACACTGGGCGTTGGCCTGGGGGTGGGACACCACCGTCTCGATCTCCGAGAGCTCGAGCGACGTCCGCGCGATCAGGCAATGGCGGATCGGCTGCACGACCTCGCCGACGATCATCACATCGTCGGTCTCCATCGCCAGCGCGTCGAGCGTGGCGTTGACCGACCCCTCGAGCGAGTTCTCGATCGGCACCAGCGCGGTGTCGACGGCGCCGTCGTGGACGGCCATCACCGTGTCATAGATCGTCGGCAGCGGCACCGTGTCCAGCTCGACGTTCACGGTGTCGGCCAGCAGGGCCTCCTGGGTGTTGGTCCCCTCGGGACCGAAGTAGCCGGCCCGCATCGGCGGTCAGCGAGCGCCGCTGGAGGCGACGCCACCGGGCTGCTTCTGAGCCCCGGCCGCGGCGCCGCGCTGGAGCGCGAGCTTGATCGCCTCGTCCTCCTCAGGCGAGAGCTCCAGCTCGCCCCGGCCCGCATGGACCTGCTTGGCGTAGAGCCGGGCCTGGTCGCGGTGCGCGATCGCGGACAGCACCACCCCTGAGCGGCTGGAGTCCAGCAGCGCGATCGACATGGACTGATGACCCGACATCTCGCCGTAGGCGTCGTAGCGGACCAGCGACGTGTAGGCGATGGCCCCGTCGAGTCGCTGCTCGGCGGTGGTCATGCGCTGGTCCAGGCGCCCGGATATGTCCTCGACGTACTGATGCAGGGCCGCGAACTGGTCACGCAGCGAGGCCGCGTGGGCCACCAGGTCCTCGCGGCGGTCACCCAGTACGGCGCGCTGCTCGGAGCGCAGTCGGGAGAGCCGGAAGGCCAGCACCACGCTGGTGAGGAAGGCGACCACGGCGACCGCGCCCGCCGCGATCGCCACGATGCCGACAGTGCTCGTCAGGTCGTGCACCACGAGAAGAATAGGCCTCGGCCCGGAGGGCGGGGAGGGACGGCGCGCCGGGGTCCTACTGGAAGTTGATCGTGTAGGTGAGCGTGTTGTTCTTGGTGTTCTTCTCGCCCAGGACGGGCTCGACCGTGGCCACGACGTTCTGGGTGCCCGCCGGCGGGGCGCCGTTGAGCTTCACCGAGCAGATCGCGTTCTTGTGGGCGAAGGTCTCGGCCACCGTCGCTGTCCCGCTCACGCTCGTTCCGTTGACCGAGACCTTGCACTTGACGTTGTGCTCGTTGTTGTCGCCACCGTTGTTGAAGCTCAGGACGAACGTCGGGATCGGGCTGGCCGCGACGTTGTTCGTCGTTCCCGTCTGAAGCGTGGTGCCGCTGACGCTCACCGATGTGAGCGAATGGCCGTGCAGGCCCGGGGTGGCCTTGGTCGGCTGGGCTCCCGGCACGGACACGTTGAGCTCCTGGGCGACGAATTTCGGCTGGGTCCACGCGACATTGGGCAGGAACTGACCGGCGTTGATGGGGCTGAAGCGGGTGCCGGCGGCATGGAGCGCCCCGTAGATCTGCGGGAGCGCGTAGTCGACGTAGACGACGTCGGAGGCGTAGAAGCGGGCGATGTCCGCGGCCAGGGTGTTGACGGAGGCCGGCGTGGCCGAGCTCGAGAGGGCGGGCTGGATGTGCTTCGAGATCCCGCTCAGTCCGTCGACGCGCATCTTCAGGGCGTTCAGGAAGAAGGCGTTGCCGGTCCTCACCTGATCGGGGACGCTCGCCGCCGCGGCCTTCGCGTACACCTTCTGCTCACTGCGCAGGACCTGGTTGATCGCGCTCTGGGCGCCGATGTTCCCCGACGAGGAGGCCTCGGCCAACTGGGTGAAGAGCTGGCGCCCGTTGGCGACGGACTGCTGGTTGAGCGAGGAGACGCTGTTCGTGTAGTCCTGCAGCGCCGAGTTGGTGGCGCTCACCTGGCAGCTGTGCACACCCAGCGCAATCAGCACGATCAGGACGATGATGACGACGATGGCGCCTATGCGCCTGATCTGGATCGCCTGCTGGTCGCCGGACGGACGACGGCCTCCGGGTCCCCCCGGACCGCGCGGCCCACGCGGCCCGGACGGACGACGGGCGCGGGACGGCGTGCGGGGTGTACGAGGCTCTGCCCGAGGTGGTTCGTCGACCTCGTCGAAGAACGACAAGCGCTACCGCTCCTTGCTGTGCCGGTGGAAGTCCGCAGTATGACCCCCAGCGCGGCTGGATTCACAAAATCCCAACCACGCGCGCGGGACCCCGTGCACCGGCCAATGCGCGAGGTTTGCGCGCCGCGCCGCGCGGCGCAAATCATGCGGAAACGGCCGCCTCGCGTACGTGCGCAGGGACCGCCCCGTCGACGTGGAAAAGCGCTCCATGCGCTCCCACGAGCCGTCCACGGCCCGTACCCGCACGCTCGCCACCCGGCATCTCAGCTCACGGTCGCCCCCGGCCCCGGTGGTGCTCGACCGCTATCGCCTGCAGCGACGGCTGGGCGCGGGCGCGTTCGGAACCGTCTGGCTGGCCCGTGACGAGCGGCTCGAGCGCGACGTCGCGGTCAAGATCCTGCCCCGCGAGCGGGTCATCGGCGGCCGCTTCGAGCGCGAGGCCCGAGCGGCGGCCCGGCTCTCGCACCCGGCGATCGTCACGCTCTACGAGGCCGCGGTCGACGACGAGGGGGCCTACCTGGTCTCAGAGCTCGTCCGCGGCGCGACGCTGGACACCCTGCTCGAGCATGGCCAGCTGTCTGACCGGGACATCATCGCCATCGGCGTCGCGCTGTGCGACGCCCTCCAGCACGCCCATGATCACGGCGTCGTCCATCGCGACGTCAAGCCCTCCAACGTGCTCGTGCCCGAGGCGCCGCCGAGCGCGGCTCAGGTGGCCAAGCTCACGGACTTCGGCGTCGCGCGGGTCGTCGGCGGCGATGCCCTCACCCACACCGGCGACGTCCTGGGCACGCTGGCCTACATGGCCCCCGAGCAGGCCGACGGCCTGGAGGCCGCCGAGCCGGCGGATCTCTACTCCGTCGCGCTGGTCATCTACGAGGCGCTGAGCGGGGTCAACCCGGTCGCCTACACCCGCTCCGGCGGCGCCGCTCGGCGCCTGGCCATGCACGTGCCGCCGCTGCGCCGCCAGCGCCGCGATCTCCCCCGCAGCCTGGCGGCGAGCATCGACCTGGCCCTGCGCCCCCGGCCGCGGGAGCGGGGGACGATGGCCGAGTTGCGCCGGGCGCTCGCCGCGGCCCGGGAGCAGGTGGGCGACGAGCCGGGCGTCGTCACCGGGGCGTGGACGACGCTGCGGCCCGCGGGCGACGACGGGGATGCGGCCGGCCGGGAGCAGCGCGAACGGCTGTGGCGCGATCCGGAGCCCGGCCGCCCCGGCGGCGATCCGGGCCCGGAGCACGAGCACGAGGAGAGGGCCGCCACCGACCATGCCTGGCCACCACGCGCCCTCGGCGCCCTCGGGGCGGCCGCCCTGACCGTGTGGCTGGCGCTGACCGCCCTCGCGCCCTTCCCGGCGCCCCCAGCGGCCGCGGGCCTGCTCGCCGCCGCCGCCGTCCTGTTGCTGCCGCGCCTGGGCTGGGGCGCGCTGACGATCGCGCTGGCGGTGATCGCCGCCTCCCAGCAGCACCCCGGAGCGGCGGCGGTGATCACGGTCGCGATGCTGCTCGCGCTCCTCCTCAATCCCGCGGCGCCCACGACGTGGCCGCTCGGCGCGGCCGCGCCGGGCCTTGGCCTCGTCGGTGCGGCGGGCGCATGGCCGGCGGTCGCGGCGCGCGCGGCCACTCCGTGGCGCCGAGCGACGCTGGGCGCAATCGGGTGGATCTGGCTGCTTTTGGCGTCCGCCATTGTCGGGAAGGCTCTCTACCTGCCGCTGGTGCCCGGTGTGGCACCCCCACACGTCTGGATGAGCTCTCTGACCACCACGATCGACCATCTGCTGCGCCCGGATCTCGCCGCCGGCGTGCTCGCGCCCGCGCTGGTGTGGGCGCTCGCCGCGCTCACCCTGCCGTGGCTGGTCCGGGGCCGCTCGCTGGTCCTCGACGTGGTCCGCGTCGTCGTGTGGGCGGCGGCCACGGTGTCCGGCACCGGAGCCGCGATCACCGCGGTCCATCACGCAGGCCCGCCCGGCGACTGGGTCTCCGCCCCACGCGTGCTCCTGGGGGCGGCGGCCTGTGCCGTCATCGCCCTGGCGGGTGGGCCATGGTTTCCCGGGACGTGGCGCGGCGCATTGCGTTCAACTGGCTCTCAGCCGAGAGTTCCGTAGCATGGAACCGCCCGAAGGGGCGACCTGATGAGTGTGCTCAGAAGCATCGAGAGCAAGATCGCCGGCCTCGTCGAAGGCACGTTCAGCCGTGCCTTCAGATCGGAGGTGCGACCGGTGGAGATTGCCCGGAAACTGGCACGAGAGATGGAGGAGCACCGCACCTTCTCGCTCTCGCGCACGTACGTGCCCAACGAGTACCGCGTCTACCTGTCGCCCCGAGACCGGGAGCGGTTCGCCGAGTATGAGGACGCTCTCACGTCAGAGCTCACCGGCTACCTGCTCGAGCACGCCCGCCGCGAGCGGCTCGTGCTGATGTCGCGCCCTGTGGTGGAGTTCGACACCGATGACCGCCTCGGCCTGGGGGAGTTCGGGATCCAGACGCGCGTCGTCAACCCCGAGGCCGACGATATCGGGGCCCCGCCCACGCCGCCCCCCGAGGAGGAGGCGTCGGGGCGCACGATGATCTACAGCACCGCTGGTCGCGTCTCCGAGCCGCTGGAGGAGCGCGCCCGCGCGCGCCAGCAGACCGCGCTGCTGATCATGGGCGGCAAGCGCCTGGTCGTCGGTCCCGGGGGGGCCACGATGGGACGCAGCCGCCAATGCGACGTGACCGTCGATGACCCCAACGTGTCCCGCAACCACGCCGAGGTTCGCCCCCGCGGCGGCTCCTGGGTGGTGAGCGACCTGGGCTCGACCAACGGATCGCGGCTCAACGGGCACCGTGTCGAGGGCTCGGAGGTCCTCAAGCCGGGCGACGAGATCGAGCTCGGCACCACCGTCCTGCGCTTCGAGCTGGAGTAGGGATGGTCTCAACGGTGCTGCAGCCCGTCTCGGTGGGCCTGAAGTTCGGCTTCCTGGCGGTCCTCTATCTGTTCCTCGTCTGGGTGGCGTGGAGCGCGATCCGCGACCTGAGGCGGGGGCGCGGCGCCCCGGCCATGCCGCAGCGCGGCCCGTCGCCCGAGGAGACGGGGATGTACGACGCGACGGCCGGGCTCGGCGAGGCCAACGACTTCGAGCCGCGGCTGCTCGTCGAACGCGCCGCCGGCCATGAGAGCGGCGTCGCCTACGACCTCATGGAGGGCGCGGTCCTTGGCCGCGGCGACGTCGAGATCAAGCTCGAGGACCCCTTCGCGTCATCGCGCCACGCGAGGATCTCCCGTGAAGGTCACATGCTGGTGATAGAGGATCTGGGCTCCACCAACGGCACCTACCTCAACGAGGAGCCGTTGTCAGGGCCCCAGCCCCTCTATGACGGCGATCGCATCCGGATCGGCGACAGCGAGTTCTCCTATCTGCAATGACCGACACGGCTCATCTCAGCGCCGACCGTGACGCCCCGGCCCCGGCCCACCGCCGAGGGCGGTAGAAACCGTCGAGCATGCTCCGCGCCGCCGACACGATCTGGAAGACCGACACCGGACGCCAGCGCCGTGACAACGAGGACAACGCGTTCGTGCGCGCGCCGCTCTTCGTCGTCGCCGACGGCATGGGCGGTGCGCAGGCCGGTGAGGTCGCCTCGCAGCTCGCGGTGGAGGAGTTCCAGGAGCCGCTCCCGGACGAGGGGAGCGCCGAGGAGCGGCTGATCGACCGCATCCGCGCCGCCAACCGGCGGATCTACGACCTCTCACGCACCGAGCACGAGCACGCGGGCATGGGCACCACGCTCACCGCCGTCTACCTGGACGACGACGATCGCCTCGCTGTCGCCCACGTCGGCGACAGCCGCGCCTACATCTTCCGCGACGGAGAGCTGTCGGGCCTGACCCAGGACCACTCCCTCGTCGCCGAGCTCGTGCGTCAGGGCAAGCTCACCGAGGAGCAGGCCGCCGAGCACCCCCAGCGCTCGATCATCACCCGCGCCCTGGGCATCGAGGGCGACGTCGAGGTCGACACGTGGTCCTATTCGATGCGCGCGGGCGACGTGGTGCTGCTGTGCTCAGACGGGCTGACGTCGATGATCGGCGAGCAGCAGATCGTCGGAATCCTGCGGAGCGAGACGAGCCTCGACCGCGCCGCCGACCAGCTCATCGGGGCCGCCAACGACGCGGGCGGACGCGACAACATCACCGTCGTCCTCTTCCGGCTCGAGGAGGCGGATCCCAGCCGGGCCACCCACGCCGCCGACGCGTCGGGGCAGGAGCGCGAGGCACCGACCGTGGTGGGCATGGAGCCCGTCTCGGCCCTCGATGGGGAGCCCGCGCCCTCCGGGCGCACCGACGGGGAACCCGCGGGCTCCGGTCGCAGTGACGGCGGGGCCGTCCTGACCGCGCCCCCGCCCCAGCTCCAGGGCGAGCGCCCCACCGCGAGGCTCGCGAGGACCCAGGGCCCGCCGACCCGCTCGCCGGCGCGCCCGGACACCCGCCGCGGGCGCCGTCCCTCACGCTTCATGAAGCCGGTGGCGGCGCTCATCGCGATCGTCATCGTCGTGTTCATCGTCGGCGGCGGCGCCTATCTGGCCAGCCGCGAGTACTTCTTCATCGGGACCAACTCCGACGGCATCGTCACGATCTTCCGCGGCTTCCCCTACAGCCTGCCGCTGGGGGTCAACATGTACGAGCAGTTCTACGTCTCCGGCGTACCGCTGAGCGCGGTGCCGGCGGACCGTCGCGCCCGGCTGCTCAACCACCAGCTGCGCTCGCAGGGGAATGCGATCAGCCTCGTGCATGCCGCCGAGCTCGGCCAGCTGAGCCGATGAGCGCGCGCAACCGTGAGTTGTTCGGCCTGATCCCGGCCGCCCTGCTCGTGACCGCGGGGTTCGCCGCGGTCTTCATCCAGCGCGAGAACGCTCTCTCCAACGTGTCGCTGACCTACGGTGCCATCTTCCTGGCCCTGTGCCTGGCCGGGCACATCCTGATCCGGGTCACGCTCCCCAACGCAGATCCGTACATGTTCCCCCTGGTCGCGCTGCTGGCGAGCTTCGGGATCGTGATGGTCTACCGCATCAGCGCCACCGACGCGCGCCAGCAGGCGCAGTGGTTCGTGCTGGGGCTCGTCCTGTTCGCGGTGACGATCATCGTCTTCCGCGACTACCGCAAGCTCGAGCAGTACCGCTATGTGATCGTGGCGGTGTCGCTGCTGCTGCTCGTGCTGCCGCGCCTGCCGGGAATCGGCGAACAGGTCAACGGCGCCTACCTGGAGATCAAGGTGCCCGGCGGCCTGAGCTTTCAGCCGACGGAGTTCTCCAAGATCGGCCTCGTCATCTTCCTGGCCAGCTACCTGCGTGACACTCGCCAGGTGATGGTGCTGGGCGCGCGCAGGATCCTGGGCGTGACGCTGCCGCCGCTCAAGCACTTCGGTCCGGTGCTGATCATCTGGGGCGTGGCCATGCTCGCCCTCGTGCTGCTGTCGGACATCGGCTCGTCGCTGATGTTCTACGGCGCACTGCTGGCGATGCTCTACGTCGCCACCGGCCGGTTGTCGTTCGTGGTCATCGGGCTGCTCGCCTTCGCCCTCGGCGCCTGGTATCTGGGGACCCACATCCCGCACGTCCACGCGCGCTTCGAGGACTGGCAGCATCCGTTCAACGAGCACCTCTACAAGGCCGTGGGCGGCAGCTTCCAGGTCGCCAACGGGATCTTCGCCCAGGCCGCCGGCGGCCTGTTCGGACAGGGGTTCGGCGAGTCGATCCTCAACGCGGGCCCGCATGCGCCCCTCATCCCGTTTCCCCAGACCGACATGATCTACGCGGTCATCACCAACGAGCTGGGGCTGTTCGGGGCCACGGCGATCCTGGTCGCCTACCTGCTGTTCATCTACCGCGGCTTCAAGACGGCCGTCCTGGCCCGCGACTCGTTCTCCACGCTGCTCGCCGTCGGGCTGTCGACGGTGTTCGCGCTGCAGGTGTTCGTCATCGTCGGCGGGGTCACGCGCGTGATCCCGCTCACCGGCGTCACGCTCCCGTTCGTCTCCTACGGCGGCGCCTCGATCGTGGCCAACTTCGTGCTGCTGGCGCTGCTGCTGCTGGTGTCCGACCGCTCACGGAGGCCGGCCTAGTGGCCGCTCCCGCAAACACGCTCCTGCGTCCTCGCCTGGCATCCACCAGTCGCGCCTCTCGGTGCGAACGTGCTCACGGGAGCGACCACCAGTGAGCTCGCAGATCATGAAGCTGTTCGCGGTGATCGTCGTCCTGTTCGCCCTGCTGGTGGTGTGGACGACGCGGTGGACGGTGATCGACGCCACCGCGCTCAACAACAATTCGCTCAACAGCCGCACGCTCATCACGGCTTTGCGGGTCAAGCGCGGCCGGATCCTGGCCGCCAACGGCGAGACGCTGGCGCGATCGGTCAAGCAGAAGCAGACCGGCTTCTACACGCGCACCTATCCCCAGGCCTCCCTGTTCGCCCAGGCGGTCGGCTACTCCAACCTGCAGCAGGGCCAGTCGGCGGGGCTGGAGCGCTATCGCCTCGATGATCTCAAGGGACCATCGACGACCCTGGACTCGGTCTTCGGGCCGCTCGGCGGCAATCAGAGCGTGGGCGACGACGTCTACACCTTCCTGGACCCCAAGGCCCAGACGCAGGCTCGCCAGGAGCTGGCCGGACGCGCAGGGTCGGTCGTCGCGTTGGATCCACGGACGGGCGCGGTGCTGACCATGTACTCCAACCCCAGCTACGACGACAACAACTTCACCCCCGACAAGGCGTGCATCGCCATCTCCTGCCAGGTCAACCGGGCGACCCAGGGTCGCTACCCGCCCGGATCGACGTTCAAGGTGGTGACGGCGACGGCGGGCATCGACAGCGGCAGGTACACCCCCACCTCGACGATCAACGGCGACTCGCCCAAGACGATCTCCGGGGTGCCGCTGGCCAACGACAACAACCAGAGCTTCGGACCGATCACGTTGACCAAGGCGCTCACCGACTCGGTCAACACCGTCTTCGCCCAGGTGGCCCAGAACGTCGGACGCCCGACGATGACCCGCTACATGAAGCGCTTCGGCTTCTATGCGCTGCCGCCCATCGACCTGCCCAGTGGCGAGCTGGGAAGCAGTCGCCCGTTCGACTTCAAGGGCCGGCCGTTCCGCGCGGGCAGCCCCAACGAGGACATCGGCCGCATCGGCATCGGGCAGGGCGGGCTCCTGGTCACGCCGCTGCAGATGGCGATGGTGGCCTCGGCGGTCGCCAACGGGGGCAAGCTCATGGAGCCCCGCCTGACCAACAAGGTGGTCGACCCCGACGGGCGCACCGTCCAGACCATCCAGCCGACCGAGCTCGACCAGGTCATGAGCGCCAAGACGGCCTCCGAGGTCAACCAGATGATGCGCACCGTGGTCGACGAGGGCACCGGAACTCCGGCCAAGCTGGGCTCGGGCATCCCCTTCGCCGGCAAGACCGGCACCGCGTCCATCGGGACCACCGGGTCGGGCCTGACCCAGCCGTGGTTCATCGGCTTCGCGCCCGCCAACGATCCCAAGGTCGCGGTGGCGGTGACGATCGAGAAGACCCAGGGCCAGTTCGGGGGCCAGGTGGCCGCCCCGATCGCCCGCGACATCGTCCAGACTCTGCTGGCGGACGGCAAGTAGTCATGACCATCACGGATCGAGCCCCCGCTCAGAGTGCGCGCTGATGGCTGATCCGGTCCCGAACACGATGGTGGATGGGCGCTACCGGGTGATGTCGCGCCTGGGCTCGGGTGGGATGGCCGACGTGTTCCTGGCCGAGGACGAGCAGCTCGGGCGCAAGGTCGCGCTCAAGCTCCTGCACCACCGCTTCGCCCAGGACCCGGACTTCGTCGAGCGCTTCCGCCGCGAGGCCCATGCGGCGGCCGGCCTCCAGCACCCCAACGTCGTCAGCGTGTATGACCGCGGCACCTTCGACGACACCTACTACATCGCGATGGAGTACCTCCCGGGGCGCTCGCTCAAGCAGCTCATCCGCCAGGAGGCACCACTGGACGCGCTGCGTGCGATCGACATCACCCTCCAGATCCTCAAGGCGGCGCGCTTCGCTCACCGCCGCGGCGTGATCCACCGCGACCTCAAGCCCCACAACGTCATCGTCGACGACTCGGGCCACGCCAAGGTCACCGACTTCGGCATCGCCCGCGCCGGCGCGTCGGACATGACCGAGACGGGCTCGATCATGGGCACGGCGCAGTACCTCTCGCCCGAGCAGGCACAGGGTCACGCGGTCAACGCCGGCTCCGACCTCTACTCGATCGGCGTCGTGCTCTACGAGATGCTCACCGCGCGGGTCCCGTTCGACGCCGATTCCGCGGTCTCCATCGCGCTCAAGCACGTCTCGGAGGCGCCGATCCCGCCCAGTCAGTTCAACCCCAACATCCCGCCCGAGCTCGAGCAGACCGTGCTCTGGGTGCTCAACAAGAACGCCTCGGATCGGCCGGCCGACGCCGATCAGCTCATCACCGTGCTCGAGCACTGCCGCGAGGCGATCACGTCGGCGGGCGCAGGCCAGCACACGGCCAGCATGGCCGCGGTCGCCGCCGCCGGCGCGGCGGCGGGAGCGGGGGCCGCGATCGGCGGGGCCGGGCTGGCCGCCTACCAGCACGCCCAGGCCCAGGCCACCAACGGCTCGGGCGAGATGTCCGCGGTGCGCCCGCCCGAGGAGCACGACGGTGGCGGCTGGGCCCTGTGGGGATGGCTGCTCCTCGTCATCCTGCTGGTCGCCGGCGCGGCCGCCGCGGCGTACTTCCTGACCCGGCCCAAGCAGGTGCTGGTGCCCAAGGTCATCGGCGAGCAGATCAGCACGGCGCGTGCCACCGTCGCGCAGGCGAAGTTCCAGGTGGCCGCGGTGTCGGTGCCCAACCGCAAGCCGTCGGGCATCGTGGTCTCCGAGTCGCCGGCGGCCGGCACCAAGGCCGACAGGGGCTCGACGGTGACGTTGAGCGTCTCCAGCGGTCCCGGGGACATCTCCGTCCCGCCGGTGTCGGGCCTGAGCCAGGCCGGCGCCACCCGGGTGCTCCGCCGCGCCGGGCTGAAGGTCGGAAACGTGGTGGCGCGCCCCTCCAACCAGTTCCCGGCCGGCCAGGCCACGGCCACCAACCCCGGAGTGGCGCGCTCGGTCCCGCGCGGCTTCACGGTCACGCTCTTCATCTCCTCGGGCGCGCCGCAGAAGCCGGTGCCCCCCGTCGTCGGCGAGAGCCAGACCCAGGCCACCGCCGACCTGACGCGAGCTGGGTTCAACGTTCACACAAAGCAACAGGCGTCGACCAGCGCGACCGTCGGCAACGTGATCAGCCAGAGTCCCGGCCCCAACGTCAAGGCCGCCAACGGCTCCACGGTCACCATCACGGTGGCCACCGCCCCGCCGACGGTCACCGTCCCCAAGGTGATCGGCGATCCGGTGCAGGGCGCGCTGAGCGCGCTCAGCGCGGCGGGCCTGAAGGTGAACCAGACGACCCGCACCGTCACCAGGCCCGGTAACAATGGCGTCGTGGTGGATCAGACTCCAGCCGGCAACTCGACCGCCAAGAAGGGCAGCACGGTGACGATCGTGGTCGGCGTACTGAGCTCCACGAGCTCGACCACGTCGACCACGACGTCGACGACCAAGACGACGACGTCCCCGACGACATCGACCACGTCGACCACGACCTCGCACGGCCAATGAGCGTCCAGCGGGTGGCGGTGCTCGCCGGAGGGCGCTCCTCTGAGCACGAGGTCTCGCTGGCCTCGGGCGCCTCGGTCGCCGACGGCCTGCGCACCGCCGGGCACGCGGTGACCGAGATCCACATCGGCCGCGACGGCGTCTGGCGACGCGACGGCGAGCCGGTGACGGTGGCGCTGGGCGCGGCGCTGCCCGATGTCGACGTCGTCTTCCCCGTCCTGCACGGCCCCTTCGGTGAGGACGGGACCGTGCAGGGGCTGCTCGAGTGCCTCGACGTCCCCTACGTGGGCGCCGGCGTCCTGGCCTCGGCGCTGTGCATGAACAAGGTGGTGTTCAAGCAGCTCATGTCCGAGCTCGGCATCCCGCAGGTGGAGTACCGCGCCGTCGATCGCCTCGCCCACGCGGCCGATCCAGAGGCCACCGCCGCGGCGGTGGCCGAGCTCGGCTATCCGGTGTTCGTCAAGCCGGCCCGGCTGGGGTCGTCGGTGGGCATCGCCAAGGTCGCCGATGCCGGCGCGCTGGCCCCCGCGCTGGCCACCGCGTTCGAGCACGACTCGCTGGCGATCGTGGAGGCGTTCGCCGCCGGGCGCGAGGTCGAGTGCTCGGTGCTGGGCAACGGCGATCCGATCGCCTCGGAGCCCGGCGAGATCCTGCTCGCCGCGGGGGAGGACGGGTGGTACGACTACCAGGCCAAGTACACCGAGGGCGGGATGGAGCTGATGGTGCCCGCCCGGGTGGCGCCCGAGGTCCGCGATCGGATCCGCGAGCTCGCGGTGCAGGCGTTCGCGGCATCCGGTTGCCAGGGACTGGCGCGGGTCGATTTCTTCGTCATCGGCGAGCAGGTCCTGGTCAACGAGCTCAACACGATGCCGGGGTTCACCCCCACCAGCGTGTACGCGGCGCTGTTCGCCGCCGGCGGGATCGAGTACCCGGAGCTGCTGGACCGGCTCGTCGCGCTGGCGCTCGAGCGCCACAGCGCCGAGGCCGCACTCAGCCACTGATGGCCGCGGGGCCGGGCGCGCCGGTGGCCGGCCTTTCCCGATCACGCCCGACCGATGCTCGCGGCTGCCGCGGCGCTCCTCGCCGGGACGGGTCCGGCGCTCCCGGACCGGACCTGGTGGCGCGCTACACGGTGTAGAGGGCGATCTCGTTGACGTCCACGTGGCTGTGGTTGCCCAGGCTGGTGATCCACACGAGGTAGTAGCGGTACTTCGTCGTCCCGGTGCTCAGCTTGATCGTCTGGGTCTTCTTGACGCTCGGCGCGGTGCCGACCTTGACCCAGCCTCCGGGCCCGGAGTTGAACGTGGCGGGGTCAGGGCGCGTGTTGGTGGCGTAGACGGTGACCGCGTACCCCGGGGTGTCCGTGTCCAGGATCATCGAACCGGCGACGACGCCGGGCCGGGCGTCGACGTAGATCCCCACCCCCGGCTTGCCCAGGTTGTCGCCGACGTAGCTCTCCGTCGACCAGGCCGTGTTGCGGCTGCCGTCGATGGCGAAGCCGGCCTGCTCGGGGTGCTGGTTCTTGGGACCGCTGAGCGCGTCGGGGTTGTAGTCGTGCGCGCAGCTGTCGCACAGGAGCACCTGGTGGGATTTGGGGGTCGGCGGCGTCTGGGGGAGCGGTGGGCTGCCGTGGTGAGTGCGCCCGGCGAGGAAGATGAGGACGGCCACCACGATCGCGGCCACGATCAGGCCCAGGGCGACGACCACCACGGGCTGGCGCCGGCGCAGCGGCAGCCGCCGCCGCTTGCGGGAGGGAAGCGTGCGCAGCACACTGGTGGCCTCGCCGGTGACGTTGCCCGACCGCGCGGTCTCGATGGCCAGGACGTCCTCGAGGTCGGCGATGAGCTCGGCGTCGTCGGCGTAGCGCTCGTCGAGGCGCTTGGCGGTGGCGGTGTCCACCACCGACGCCAGCGCGGCCGAGATCTCGGGGCGCTTGAGCTGAACGTCGGGGATCGTCTCACGCACGTGCTTCATCGCCACCGCGACCTGGCTCTCCCCGGTGAACGGCACCTCCCCGGTGAGCATCTCGTAGAGCACGACGCCGAGCGAGTACAGGTCTGACTGCCCGGTCACGTCCTGGCCCAGGGCCTGCTCGGGCGAGACGTAGTCCGTCGTGCCCAGCACCCGGCCGTCGGCGGTGAGCCCCTCCTCCTCGAGCGTGCGCGCGATCCCGAAGTCCGTGACCTTGGCTGAGCCCTCGTGGTCGATGAGCACGTTCTGGGGCTTGACGTCGCGATGGACGATGTGGCGCGCGTGCGCCGCACCCAGAGCGCGGGCGATCTCGATGGCGTAGGCGACCGCCTCGGTGATGGGCAGGCGGCCCATTCGGCGGATGCGGCCCTTCAGCGTCTCGCCCTCGACGTACTCGAAGACGATATAGGGCCGGCTGTCATCCTCCCCGGCGTCGATCACCCCGACGATGTGAGGGTGCGAGAGCTGCGCCACCGCGCGGGCCTCGCGACGGAAACGCTCGAGCTGGTCGGAGTCCGAGGCGACCTCGCGGTTCATGAGCTTGACCGCCACCTGGCGCTCGAGCGTCTCGTCCAGGGCGCGATAGACCGTCGACATGCCTCCGGCGGCGATCCTCGCCTCCAGGCGGTAGCGGCCGTTGAGACTGGTGCCCACCAGGGTGCTCATGCGTCCGTCCGTATTGTGCGGCACGAGCCGACTCCGCGGGCGGGTTGACGGCGCACATGCAGGCCAAAGCCGGTGAGATTCTGCTTAGAGGTCGTCTCAAGACGCTCGGTCCGGCGCTCGCCGGCCACACACGCGGAGTTCTGAGATGACCTCTGGGGAGCGCGTCTCAGGATGAGACGGCCGCTGGGAGCGGGCGCCACGGGACTTCAGACCGCCCGGATCCGCCCGCCCTCGCCCTCGATGCCGACGCCGGGCATGCTCACACGGCCGCCGGCGTCGGTGACGCGGCCGATGACCGCGGTCCCGGGGTGGCGGCCGGACAGCAGCGCCACCGCGCGCTCGGCGTCCGCGGCCGGTACCACGGCGCAGAAGCCGCAGCCCATGTTGAAGACCTCCCACATCTCGGCCGGCGGCACGTCACCGAGCTCGGCGATGAGCGAGAACACCCCGAGCACCGGGAGGGGCTCGGAGACCTCGAAGCCGACGTCGTCGCCCAGCCGCAGCAGGTTGAGCAGGCCGCCGCCGGTGATGTGGGCCAGCCCGTGCACCGGGATGTCGGAGCGCAGGAGCTCCAGCACGGCGCGGACGTAGATGACGGTGGGCTCGAGCAGGACGTCGGCGACGCTCGCCCCGCCCAGCTCCCCGGGCCGGGCGTCGAGCGCCAGCCCCCCGTCGTCGAGCAGGACGCGCCGGGCGAGCGTGAGGCCGTTGGAGTGCACCCCCGAGGCCGGCAGCCCGATGAGCGCATCGCCGGGGGCGCAGGCGCGGCCGTCGACGATGGCATCGAGGGCGACCGTGCCGAAGGCCGAGCCCACCAGGTCAAAGCCATACGGCGACGGGTGCCCGCGGATCACCTCGGGCAGTTGGCAGACCTCGCCACCGGGGATCTCCACCCCGGCGTCCTCGGCGCCGGCGCGCAACCCCTCGGCCAGCTCGGCGAGCAGCGCGGGGTCGGCCGACTCGACCGCGAGGTAGTCCAGCAACGCCAGCGGCTCGGCGCCGACGCAGATGAGGTCGTTGACGTTCATGGCCACGCAGTCGATCCCGATGGTGGAGAAGCGCTGCGCCTGCTCGGCGATGATGACCTTGGAGCCGACGCTGTCGGTGGCCAGGGCCACGCCGAGGTTGGGGGCGATGCGGATGACGCTGGCGTAGTGCCCCGGGAGCGGCACCGACAGGCGCTCGCGCCCGGTGTCGATCGAGCTCAGCACGGAGACCAGAGCGGCGACGCCCCGGTCGGCCTGCCGTGTGTCCACTCCGGCGGCTGCGTAGGCGTCGGTCACGTCGCCATTGTCGTACATGGATCGGATTGCGCTCGCCGGGCCAGGCGGCCCACCACGACCGCGGCCAAGCCGAGGCGATACGCGGCATACGGGAGCAGCGACCGATCGCGCTCCACCTGGCGGATCAGCCACGTCGAGCCCAGGGTGGAGGCAAACGACGCCCCCGCGCCGAGGGCGATCGGGAGGGCACTGCGTGGCGGCAGGCCGCGGCGGGCCAGGCGGACCGTCTTGAGCAGCGTCGCGCCGGCGATGACCGGCAGCGCCACGTGGCGCGAGAGCTTGTTGGCGTCCTCGCGCGTGAACCCGCGGCGCCGGGCCGCGGCCAGGGTGGCGCCGTTACGCGACACCCCGGGGAGCAGGGCGCAGGCCTGGGCGATCCCCAGGCACAGGGCGTCGACGAGACCGGCGTCGCGCGAGGTGCGCCGCTGCGGGGTGCGGTCGGCACGGGCCATCGCCACCGATCCCACCACCAGCCCCAGCGCGATCGTGCCCGGGGTGCCGAGACGGCGCTCGATCGGGCGCTCCAGGGTGTAGCCGACGATCGCCGGCGGCACGAAGGAGAGGATGATCAGCTCGGCGATGCGCAGGCTCATGTCGTGCACCGCGTCAGAGACCTCGGTGCGCAGGGTGATCAGCAGGGCCGCGGCCGTGCCGGCGTGGAGCGCGACCTCGAAGGCCTTGCGCAGCTCGGGGTCGGCGTCGCAGTAGTCCCACCCCATCAGCCACGGGATGAGCGCGATGTGACCGGAGGATGAGATCGGCAGAAGCTCCGCCGGACCGTGCAGGGTGCCCAGCACGAGCGCCTCGCCGACCGCTATCTCGTGCCCGCCCCCTGCGCGATCAGGCTCAATCGGCGACGACATCGGCCGCCGGCTCCGGCTTGGGAGCGCCGGGTCCACCGCGCGAGCGACGCCACCGGATGATCAGGTAGACGACGGCCGCCACCAGGATCACCGCTCCGACGTAGTCGACGTACTCCAGGTGATGGCGCCAGGTCTGCCACTGCTTGCCGACCTCGCGGCCCAGCACTCCCAGGCCGCCGATCCACCCGATGGAGCCCAGCGTGGCCATGGCGGCGAAGCGCAGGTACGGCATCCGGGCCACGCCGGCGGCGTACGGGAAGGCGGCGCGGATGAACGGCAGGAAGCGCGAGACGAAGATGACCGGCGTGCCGTAGTGGTCGAACCAGCGATGGGCGCGTTCGAGGCCCCCGGCGCTCACGTGCAGCTTGGAGCCGTGGGACTCCAGGAGCTCACGCCGGCCGAAGTAGCCGATGGAATAGGCGATCGACGCCCCTGCGACGTCGCCGACGACGCCGGCGATGATGATCCCGGGCAGGGTGAGATTGCCCTGGAAGACGTCGAAGCCGGCAAACAGCATGGTCGGCTCGGTCCCGGGGATTCCGATGACGCCGGAGCTCATCGTGAGCAGGGCGACGCCCGCCAGCCCGATGCTGTCGATGAGATGCGTGGCGAGGTTGACCAGGGGGGCGGTCAGGGAGGCCAGGAGGAGCGGCACTTGGCCCCTAGCCTAGCGACGCCCACCCTCTCCGGTGGCCCTGAGCGGGCACTGTGAGCGGGCTCTCATCTTGCTCGGTCACTACTGTGAGCGCGATGGCCGTGCCCCTGTTTGACACCGCGACCCCGCTCGCCCCCCTGCGCCAGACGATCCTGGAGCGCATCGCCGACGTGGTGGCCGAGAGCCGCTTCGTCCTCGGCCCCAACGTGCAGGCCTTCGAGCAGGAGTTCGCCGACTATCTCGGCGTCGGCCACGTCATCGGGGTCGCCAACGGCACCGACGCGATCACCGTGGGACTGCGTGCGCTCGGCGTCAAGCCCGGCGACGACGTGGTCGTCCCGGCGCTCACCTTCTACGCCAGCGCCGAGGCGGTCGTCAACGCCGGCGCGCGGCCGGTGTTCTGCGACGTCGACCACGACACGCGCAACGTCACCGCCGAGACGGTGCGGGCGGCACTCACCCCGCGGACCACCGCGATCGTCTCGGTCGACCTGTTCGGCCTGCCCGCGCCCGACCTGCGCGAGCTCGGGGTCCCCGTGCTCGAGGACGCGGCCCAGGCCGCGGGCGCGCGCCACAACGGCGCCATGGCGGGCACACTGGGCGACGCCGCCACGTTCTCCTTCTACCCCTCCAAGAACCTCGGCGCCTTCGGCGACGGCGGCGCGGTGGTCACCGACGACGACGACGTCGCGGCTCTGGCGCGATCGCTGCGCTTCCACGGCTCGCGGGACAAGCAGACGTTCGAGCACGTCGGCTACAACTCGCGCCTGGACGAGATCCAGGCTGCGATCCTGCGCGTCCTGCTCCCGCATCTGGACGCCTGGTGCCACGGCCGTCGGGCCGCCGCGGCCGCGTATGAGGCGGCGGGCGTCGGCAGGCATGTCGGCGTCCCCGTGGTGCCCGAGGGCAGCGATCCGGCCTGGCACCTGTACGTGGTCACCCACCCGCGGGCCGATGAGGTAATGGCCGCGCTCAACGCCGCCGGCGTTCAGGCCCGCGCCTACTACCGCGTGCCGCTGCACCGCCAGCCGGCCATGGCGCCCTACGTGGGTGAGCTCGTCCCACTCCCGGTGACCGAGGCGCTGGCCGCCACCAACATCGCGCTGCCGATCAGCCCGGTGCTCACCGAGGCGCAGGCGGGCGAGGTCGTGGCCGCCCTGGCCGAGGCGGCCTGACGCCGCACCGCCGCACCGCGGGAGCTGCTCACGTGCGCGTCTGGGTCGACTTCACCAACTCCCCTCACGTCCTGGTCCTGCGGCCCGTCATCGAGCGTCTGCGGGCGCAGGGCCACGAGGTCCACGTCACCGCCCGGGACTTCGCGCAGACCCTGGCGCTGTGCGATCGCTTCGGCATCGAGCACACGGCGATCGGCCAGCACCGCGGCGCCGGCCTGCTCGACAAGGCGCGGGGCCTGGCCGTCCGCTCGGCCCAGCTGACCCGCTGGGCGCGGCGCAACGGGCCGTTCGGGCTGGCCATCGGCCACGGCTCCAACGACATCACGGTGGCCGCCGCGCTGCTGCGCATTCCGTGCTCGACGACGTTCGACTACGAGTGGGCCACCGTGCAGCACAACGTCAACTGCCGGCTGGCCCAGGCCGTGGTCATCCCCGAGGCGATCCCGCCCGAGCGCATGGACCGCTACGGCGCGCGCGGCAAGCTCGGCCGCTACCCGGGGCTCAAGGAGGAGTACTACCTGGCGGATTTCGAGCCCGACCCGCAGATCCTGGGCGAGCTCGGCCTCGACCGCGCCGAGCCGATCGCCGTCGTGCGCACCCCGCCGGCGGTGTCGCTGTATCACCGCTTCGAGAACGACCTCTTCGGCCAGGTCCTGGAGCGCCTGCGCGGCGCGCAGACCGTGGTGCTGCCCCGCACGCCCGAGCAGCGCGCCGAGCTGGACCGGGCGGGCGGGTTCATCGTCCCCGAGACCGCGATCGACGCGCAGTCGCTGATCGCCTACGCCGACCTCGTGGTCTCGGCCGGGGGGACGATGAACCGGGAGGCCGTGGCGCTGGGCACGCCCGTGTTCACGGTGTTCGAGGGCCGCCTCGGCGCCGTCGACGAGCAGCTCATCGCCGAGGGCCGGCTCGCCCGCCTCGAGCGCCCCGAGCAGGTGCAGCTGGCCAAGCGCGACACGCAATCCGAGGCCGCCCGATCCGACCGCGTCCGGCGCGACCCGGAGCTGCTCGTCGAGTTGCTCTCACGCCCGGCCAACCGGCGATGAGCGCGTTCTCACATGGCGCGCTGGTACCGTTGCGAGGCTCCTCGTGTCTGACACCACGCTAGAGACGCCGCACTCCTTCGGTCCCGAGGGCCAGGACTCATCGCCGCCGAGCCGCTCCGGCTCGGGCGGCCGCTCGCTGCTGGACCGCGCCACCTGGTGGCTGGTCGCGCTGGCGGTCGTCCTGGTCTCGGCCATCGTCCTGCGGTGGGCCAACACCCGCCCGGGCTATGACCCGTACGGCTGGCTGGACTGGGGCTATCACACGCTGCACGGCACGCTGAACCTCGGCGGCGCCCCCTCGTGGAAGCCGTTCACCTTCATCTTCAACGTCGTCTACGCCCTGTTCGGCCACTGGGCGCTGTACCTGTGGATGCTCACCGCCGTCTCGATCTCGCTGTCGGGGGCCGTGTTCGGCGGGCGCATCGCCTACCGGCTGACCGCCGCCGAGGGCGGGGGAAACCGTCCCACCCTCGCCCCCTGGGTCGCCGGCGTCTTCGGCGGCGCCTGCGTGCTGGGGCTCCAGGACTACTTCCACTACCTGATGAGCGCCCAGTCGGACCCGATGCTCGTCAGCGTGTGCCTGGCTGCGATCGACCTGTACCTGTGCGGTCGCCTGCGCTGGGCCTTCTGGCTGGGCGTGCTCGGCGGTCTGGGCCGCCCCGAGGTATGGCCCTTCCTCGCCGTCTACGGGATCTGGCTGCTGCGCAAGCACCCCAACATGCGCAAGGACGTCATCGGCGGAGCCGTCATCACCCTGTTCCTCTGGTTCGGCGTCCCGACGATCACCAACGGGCGCCCCAACATCGCCGGTCAGCTGGCGCTGCGCTCACCGCGTGAGTGCACCACCGGCAAGATCACCTGCACCGTCAGCCGCTTCACCGCGCTGGACTTCATCGCCGTCCAGCTCGCGGCCCTGCTCGTGCTGGGGCTGGCGCTGCTGCGCCGCAATTGGATCGTGGTGACCCTGGCCGGGATGGCCGCGGGCTGGGTCATCATCGAGATCGCCTTCGTGCTGCACGGCTTCCCCGGCGTGCCCCGGTACCTGTTCGAGCCCGCCGGCCTGGTCGGCGTGCTCGCCGGCATCTCGGCCGGGTGGCTGCTGCTGGACGCCAAGCGCTACTGGCGCGCGCTGCCCGCGTGGGCGGGGATCCCGGTCGCGGTGGTCCTGATCGCGGTCACGATCCCCCACGGGATCAGCCTCGCCCGGGCCGAGCACAAGGACATCAACCACGAGCGCGCGCGCACCAAGGAGATCAACAAGCTCGGTGCGCTGATCACCGCGCTGGGCGGCCCCGCGCGCGTCCAGGCGTGCGGGTGGCCGGTGCTCAACGTGGAGTACGTGAGCATCATGGGCTGGTACCTGCACCGCAATACCGGCGTGATCGGCTACCGGCCGAAGATCGAGCTGGCCAAGAAGCGGCCGGACGTGCTGTTCAGCACCTTCCCCAACGGGTGGGGGGTCACGCCCAATCATCAGCCCGCCGGCAGCTCCTGCAACAGCCTGAAGTCGCTGTACGTGCCCACGGCGCGCCACCCGCAGGGCGTGCTGGTCCCCAAGTAGGCGGGCGTCTTGCGGTCGTTTGTCCGTCGCTGGTGCCTCTGGGCACCAGCGAACGTCAACGGCGGCTTTCGAAAGCGGTCGGAGCGTTGTTGTGGACATCTCAGATCGCACGGTGCGCGTACCGCGCCCTGTGCGATCCCAGAGTTCAGCGGGCTGAACGCACCAATCGCACCCTGCCGCGACCCGGCGCGTGCGATCCGAGCGTTCAAGAAATTCGCCGGGGCTCACGCCCGCGCCCAGCGGGCGCAGAAACGCTCCAACCCCCTTCGTGCGCCGCCGTAAACGCTGCGGGCCCCTCACGCAAGCGCAGCCCCACCGGCGGCCCGGCTTAGCCGTTCTTCACACAAGCGCCACTAGAATCGGCGCCGCATGCGCCGACGGATCAGATCCGCGGCCTTTCCCGTCCATCGTCACGCGCTGCCCCAACTGGTGGTCGATGGTCTACTGGTCGCGCTCGCATACTCGCTCGCCTTCTGGTTGCGCTTCGAGGGAGACCTCAACGGCTCCAACGTGCGCTACGGCCACCTCCTGACCGACACGATCGCGTGGGTCGTGGCGCTCACGCTGATCGCGCTGGGGGCCTTCGGCCAGTACCAGCGGCTGTGGCGGTTCATCGGCCAGCGCGACTACGAGGCGGTCCTCAAGAGCGTGTTCGTGGGCACCGTCGTCGTCGTGGGGCTGATCGCCCTGCTGCACCCGGTGCAGTGGCCCACGACCCAGAAGATCCCGGGCATCCCCCACGTCCGCAAGGCCCAGTACTTCCCCGGCCCCGACGCGCCGGTGGCGCTGCCGGCCAGCGTCATCGTCATGTTCTTCCTGCTCACCCTGGCGCTGCTCATCGGCGCGCGCTTCGCCGTCCAGCTCATCGTCGAGGGCCGCATCCGCACCCTGCGCGCGGGCAAGGGCGCCCGCGAGGTGCTGATCGTCGGCGGCGGCGAGGGCGGCCGCCTCGTCGTGCGCGAGCTGGCCCGCAACCCCGCGCTGGGGCTCACTCCGGTCGGCTTCCTGGACGACGATCCCCGCAAGCGCGGGATCAAGGACGAGCACGGCCTCAAGGTGCTGGGCAACACCGACTCAGACCTGGCGCGCGTGCTCGACGAGGTGGAGCCCGACGAGGTCGTCATCGCCATTCCCTCCGCTCCGGGCACGCTGCGCGGGCGCGTGGTCGCCGCGTGCCGCGACCGCGGCATCCCGGTGCGCACGATGCCGACGGTGTTCGAGCTGCTGCGCGACGGGTCAGGGCAGCTCCGCGTCACCCGCCAGCTGCGCGAGGTCCGCGTCGAGGACATGCTCGGGCGCGAGCCCGTCCGCGAGGAGCTGCAGCGCGTCGGCGCCTACCTGGCCGGCGAGGTGGTGATGGTGACCGGAGCCGGAGGCTCCATCGGCTCCGAGCTGTGTCGCCAGATCGCGCGGGTCGGACCCCGGCGCCTGGTCCTCGTCGACCACGCCGAGGACAACCTGTTCGAGATCCGCCGCGAGCTCCAGGACGAGCGCCACGTCAACACCGCGGTGCCGGTCCTGGCCGACTGCAAGGAGGAGGAGCGGATGCGCGAGGTGCTCGCCGAGCACCGTCCCACGGTCGTCTTTCATGCCGCCGCCTACAAGCACGTCGCGATGATGGAGAGCAATCCGGTCGAGGCGATCCGCAACAACGCCCTGGCCACGCGCCTGGTGGCCCGCATCGCCGGGGAGCTCGGCGTCGGCACGTTCGTGCTCGTCTCCACCGACAAGGCGGTCAAGCCGGCCACGGTCATGGGCGCCTCCAAGGCGCTCGCCGAGTGGGCCGTGGAGGCCGAGGCGACCAAGCACCCCGGCACCCGCTACGCGACGGTCCGCTTCGGCAACGTACTGGGGTCCTCGGGCTCGGTGGTGCCGATCTTCCGCCGCCAGATCGCCGCCGGCGGCCCCGTCACGGTCACCGACGAGCGCATGACCCGCTACTTCATGACCATCCCGGAGGCCGTCCAGCTCATCATCCGGGCGGGCTCGCTCCAGGACGAGCGCAGCGGCGAGATCTTCGTCCTGGAGATGGGCGAGCCGGTCCGTATCGTCGATCTGGCCACCACCATGATCCGGCTGTCGGGCCTGGAGCCCGAGCGCGACATCGCCATCGACATCGTCGGCGCGCGGCCGGGCGAGAAGTTCCACGAGGAGCTCTTCGACACCCACGAGCATCCCCAGCCCACGCCCGTGCAGCGCATCCAGCGCGCCAGCCACGAGCGGCTGGACCCCGAGTGGGTGGACCGCACCTTCGCGGACATAAACCTGCTCGTTCTCGAAGGTGACGCCGCCGCGTTGGCGAAAACCGTGTCTGAGCTGTCCGGCGCGCGCGGGACGCTGCCCTCCTCCAACGCGCCGCCCTCCACCCTTAAACTGCGCCCGTAAACCATGGCCTCGATCGCGTACGCCCTCTCGATCCAGCACTTCATCAACTCGGTGGGAGCCAAGGCCGGGTTCGCCTCGATCATCGGCCTCGCGCTCCTGGTCCTCCTCTTCTTCACGCAGTCGCGCGAGACCGCCAACCTCCGCCGTCGCGCCGACGAGGCCGAGCAGCAGCTCTACCAGCTCCAGCTCTACGTCGACCACCTGTCGCGCCAGCGCGCCCAGCACGCGGCTCCTGCCGCGGCGCAGACGACCGGCGCACCCGTCGCCGCTCCTCCCGCGGCCGCCATGGCCGCCCGTGCGGCTGCGGCGTCGCGCACGATCCCGGGGGAGTCGGTCCCCGCCGGCGGTGGGGGCGTGGCCACGCTCATCCCGGCGGCGCCCGCGGGCGTCGGCGCGCCCGCGCTCAGCTCCGCCACGCGGCTCATCCCGCTGGCGGAGCCCGAGGAGATCTCGATCCGGGCCCTGCACCCCTCCACCAACGGCGACGGTCACGTGTCCGACGCCACGGTGGCCACCCCGCCTCCCGCGCCGCCGCCGTCGACGGCCGCCGGTGGCGGCAACGGGATCGCCCGTGCCCCCGTCCCCGTCCCGATGCCCACCATCGCCGCGGCGGAGCCGGCACCGCCTCCGCGCATGGCCCTCCCGCGCCAGCAGCAGCGCCCGCCGGCCCGCCCACCCGTGTCGCCCTCGCCTCCACGCCGCGGCGGACGCGGATCGGCTCCGCGCGGGCGCCGCGTCAGCCCGGTGTTCCTGATCCTGGCCGCCATCCTCGTCGCCGCCGTGGTCGCGGTGGTGCTGGTGTTCGTGACCGGGTCGAGCAACAAGACCGCCTCGAGCTCGTCCTCCTCCTCGTCGGCGGCGTCGGGCTCCAGCCCGGGCGCCGCCAAGAAGGGCAAGAAGGGCAAGCCGCGCACGGCCGCCCCGACTCCGGTCACCCCCTCCAACGTCACGGTCGCCGTGCTCAACGGGACCACGACCTCGCACCTGGCCGCCGATGTCCTGGGCAAGCTGACCGCCGCCGGCTACAAGGGCGGCACCACCCAGAACGCCGCCGAGACCGGGGTGACGTCCACCATCGTCGGCTACACGTCGCCCACCGACCGCTCCGACGCGCTCGCCGTGGCCAAGTCGCTCAACCTGGGCACGGCGTCGGTCCAGGGGATCAGTCAGGGCGATCGGCTCAAGGTGTGCGCCAGCACGACCGCGTGTACGACGCAGGTCGTCGTCACCGCCGGCGCCGACCTCGCGCAGAGCGGCTGACGCCCCGGGCGGGTGCGCTCGCTCACGCCCGCCGCGCCCTGCCCAGCGCGCCGCGGAACGTCCCTCGGATCGCTGCCGGCCGCGTCGCCGCTACTCTCTTGCGTCCGATGTCCGCCATGAAGGATCTCCTCGACCTCCCCGCCCGCACCGAGAAGCCCCGTCAGGAGGGGTTGACCCACGTGCTGGACCGCGGGTTGTCGGTGGCCGACATCGACGGGCTGATCGAGATCGCGGGCGACTACATCGACATCGTCAAGCTCGGCTGGGGCACCGCGGTGGCCACGGGGAACCTCGAGGCGAAGCTGGCCCGCTACAAGGAGCACGGGGTCACGGTGATGTTCGGCGGCACGCTCACGGAGCTGGCGATCGCCCAGAACCGCCTCGATCGCCTCGTGTCCTGGCTCAAGGAGCTGGGGCTCGATCACATCGAGCTCTCCGACGGCACCCTGAACATCGAGTTCGACCGCAAGCTCGAGCTCATCTCGCGCCTGGCCGAGGAGTTCACCGTCCTCTCGGAGGTCGGCTCCAAGGACGACACCCGCATCATGGCCCCCTACCGGTGGGTCGAGCAGATGAAGGCGGAGCTGGAGGCGGGCGCCTGGAAGGTGATCGCCGAGGGCCGCGAGAGCGGCGCCGTGGGCATCTTCCGTCATGACGGCGAGGTCCGCCAGGGGCTCGTCGACGAGATCCTGCATGCCGTCCCCGGCGACAAGATCATGTTCGATGCGCCGCGCAAGGAGCAGCAGGTGTGGTTCGTGCGCCGGCTCGGACCGGACGTCAACCTCGGCAACATCACCCCCGAGGACGTCCTCTCGCTCGAGACGATCCGGGTCGGGCTGCGCTCGGACACCGCGGTCGCCGAGCTCAATGACTGACGCGGGCCGCGCCGCGCGGCCCTGACCATGGACCTGGGCCTCGGCGGGATTCGGCTCGCTCGCCACGGCGAGACTGACGACAACCTTCCGCCGCAGCGCTTCCAGGGCTGGACCGACACGCCCCTCAACGAGACCGGACGCCGCCAGGCCCACGAGCTGGCCGCCACCATCGCCGGCGACGGGATCGCGTCGCTGTGGGCCTCGGATCTGAGCCGGGCCCGCGAGACGGCCGAGATCGTCGGCGAGCGGATCGGGATGGCGCCGATGCTCGATGCCCGCCTGCGCGAGGGCGCGCGGGGGCGCTGGGAGGGGTTTCTCATGGCGGACATCGAGCGCGCCGAGCCCGAGCGCTACGCCGCCTGGCGGCGCGGCGGCGCGGACTTCCGCTTCCCGGAGGGCGAGTCCCTGCTCGAGCACCAGCAGCGGGTCACCGAGGCCGTGTACGAGATACACGCCACCGGCCCGCTACCGGCGCTCGTCGTCTGCCACGGCGGGAGCATCCGGGTGATGCTCTGTGCCGCCGACCCGCGCGGGCTCGACGCCTTCCACGCCTTCGACGTGCCCAACGTGGCGGTGGTCCCCCTGTGAGCCGGGCGCCGGTGGCGGCCTTTGTCGCGCTGGTCATCGCCACCGTGGCGGCGTTCTTCGTCACCCAGCACCTCAAGGTGACCACGCCGTTCATCCAGGGCAGCCCGGCGCCGGTGCCCAACACGATCAACCCGGTCTACGGCGGCTTCTGCTCGCTGCGCAACGGCAAGGGCGTGGAGCGCCTGGTGAGCTTCAAGCGGATGAACATCTCCTTCTACCTGCAGAACAGCTCCGACGACGTCGACGTGTGGATCGTCGATCGCAACAGCCAGAGGGTCCGCCAGATCGGCCGCGACGTGTTCATGCGCGCCCGTCCCCCCAAGCGCCATCCGTTCTCATGGAACGGTCGTCTGGCCGACGGCGCCGTCGCCCCGGCAGGCGTGTACTACGTCCAGGTCTACCTGGTCCACCAGGCGCGCTCGCTCATCATCTCCAGCCACACCGCGGCCCTGCCGATCACGGTGGAGACGACCCGGCCCCAGGTGCGCGTCACCAGCGTGACCCCGGCGACGATCACAACCGCGGGCCAGACGCCGGTGACGATCCATTACACGGGCACGGGCACGGTGAGGCCGCGAATCCTCATCGAACGCGTCACCGCCGGCGGCGAGCGGCTGGTCAAGAGCTACGCCGCGACCACCAAGTCGGGCACCAGCACCTGGGACGGGACCGTCGCGGGCGGCAGGCCCGCCCCGCCCGGGACCTACGTGGTCAGCGTGCGCGTGACCGACAAGGCCTGCACCACGTCGCGCTCACCGTCCACGCCGGAGGCTGCGCCCCGCGCCGTGGTCACCGTGAGCTCGTAGGCACGGGGGCGGGCGAGCTGCTCGGCGCGGGCGGCGTGATCACCACCAGTGAGACCCCCGGCACCGGACGTTGGTCGACATCGACGACCTCGTGCTTGGCACCGGCACGCACCCAGATCTCCGCGGTGACCACCGTCGCCGGAATGAGCTGCCACCCGGTGACGGAGTGCGGGTCGACGCAGAAGCAGAGCGCGCGGTTCTCGTCGAAGATCGGCACGCGGAACGTCACCCTCCCTTCGGTCGCCCTCACCGCGGCGATCCTCGTGTCGTCGCGGTCGGGCTCGGTTCTGGTCGCGGGACCCCAGGCGCGCAGCTGCCATGTTGGGTCCGCCTCCCGGGCCTTGTAGTGCACGACGAGCTCGTCCTGGCACACCCGGCTGAGGACGTCGGCGAAGCGCTGCGTCTCGTGCCGGCGAAGCGCCTGCAGGTCGGGATCCTCGTCGCGCACGTACGCGCAGTCGAGCGCGCCGTCAGCCTGATCCAGTGCGAATCCGAGATGCTTGAGCGCTCGCCGGCGCAGGAGTGCCCCCCGCTGATGGACGGCCTGCGGGTTGGCTCGTGGCAGCAGCGCGTAGAAGCAGGCGGCGTTGTAGTGGGCGGCCCAGCCCGCGACGTGCCAGCGACAGGCGAGGTAGTGCCATTTCACCAGCATCTGCCACCACCATTGCCGTACGAGAGAGGCGGCGCCTCCGGCCCAGGGCGACGCGTGAGACCGCGCGATGCGCCGATGTTCGCTGCGTGCCTTCTGCGCCATCTTGCTGATGCCCAGCGCCTTGCGCAGCTGGCGCCGGTCCCGGCCGGTGGGCTCAAAGCGATGGCGCAGCCGGTACTCATGCCACAGCGTGCGCAACGGCCGCAACTGGTGGCGGGCGCGCCGTGCCTCTTCCAGCGCGGCGGCCTCCAGGCGTGCGTTCGGCGTGGGCTCCGACCCCAATCGCAGGCGCCTCCATCGTGACCTCTTCCATCGCATGAGGATTTCCCAGGGTGAGGCGCCGGGGTCCGCGGTGTCCGACATCGCGCGCTCGAGGCGGGCGATCGTCGCCTCCAGCAACGGGCAGCCGTTGAGCTTCCCGGCCGGCTCGCTGGCGAGGACGCTGAGCAGGACGCTCGCGCGAAAGCCCGCCTCGAAGATGCTGTCTCGTCGGATCCGGATGGAGGTGTAGGCGGCGAGCGTCTCCACCTGCCGCTGGAAGCGAAGCTCCGGATCTCGCGCGCCCGTGGCCATGCGCTCCAGGCAGTTGGCTGCTCGCAGCCGCGCGATCATGTTGTCCGGATCGGTGTCGCAGGCGGCCATGTAGCGCTCGTGGGCCTCCTCGTATTGCCTGCGACGCTCGATGTCGACGCCGTCGAGGTAGGTGACCAACGCCTCGGTGGAATGCCATCGCGCCCACGTCGGGTAGAGGCGCGGTGCCGTCTCCCCGATCTTGCGGTAGATCTCCAGGCTGGCGTTGGCGATGGCCTCGGTGGTGTCAGCGCCGCCTGATTCGGCGAGATGGCGGCTGCGCCGTGGCCCTGTGCACAGGACCTCATAGGCGAAGCACACCGGGGCCTGCTCGCCGGCTCCTGTGCGTCGCAGGTTGCCGCTGATCTGAAACGTGGTCGCGGAACTCGGCCACGGGATCAGGCCGAGCAGCGGTCCCAGCCAGTTGGCCTGCGGGATCGGCGTCTTGGAGATGACGTCGACGATGCTCGCGACGCTCGGCGAGCCGGTGGGTACCGAGCTCGCCGGAAGCAGCCCGAAGCCAGCGAAGGCCTGCTGCAGGGCCGCCTTGGCCGCGGCTGGGCCGAGCGTCTCGTCGTCGCAGGTCACGTCGGTGATCTGGATGGTGCCCAGCCGCACAAACGAGAATGGGCGCACAAGGCCCCAGGCCAGCAGGTACGCCGTCGCTCCCACCAGGACCCAGTCCTGCACGCCGAAATGCGACAACCAGTGCACCACCGCGTTCAGCGCATCATGGAGCCACAGCCACGCCGTATGGCTCGAGATGTGGCCCGCGACGGGCGCAGAGCTCGCGTCAATGACGACGAGGGCCAACAGCGCCGCCGCCATGCCCGTCAACAAGAAGGGTCCCCACCCGATCACTCTCAGCCCCCTACCTGGCGCAAAGGTACTCCGCCTGTCACCCCGAGTCAACGCCACCCGCGGCGATCCCTACCGTTACCCGCCGTGACCGCGTATCTCAAGCGCCTGGTCTCGTCGCTGGCCGCCTACCAGCTCGCCGACGTCGTCTCCAAGTTCATCGCCGTGATCCTGCTGCCGGTCTACACCCGGTATGTCACGCCACGGGGCTACGGGGTGGTGGAGCTCCTGGCCAACGGGGTGATCCTGATCAGCATCCTCGCGCGCTTCGGGATGATCGAGGCGTTCCTGCGCTTCTACTTCACCGATTCAGACCAGGAGCGCCGTGATGCGCTGGCCCGGCGCACCGCCGTCTTCCTGCTCGTGGCCACCACGGTCGTGTCGGTGATCCTCGCCGTGTTCGCCGATCCGGTGAGCAGGGTCGTGCTGGGCTATCACGACGCCACCACGCTGCGGATCGCGGTGCTGGGGCTGTGGACGTTCACCAACCTGGAGCTCGCCTACGGGCTGCTGCGCGTCGACGAGCGCCTGCGCCTGTACGCGACCGCCTCGGTGAGCAACGTGCTCATGACCGTGGCCGCCTCGGTGGTGCTGGTGGTGATCGCCGGCGACGGCGCGCGCGGTCTGCTGCTGGGCAACTACGCCGCCTCGACGGTGGTGCTGTTCGCGCTGTGGTTCAAGCTGCGCCACCGGTTCCGGCCGCGCGCGGCCCAGGCGGAGGAGATGGGCGTGCTGTTGCGCTTCGGGCTGCCCACCGTCCCCGCGGAGGCCTCGGTCTACGCGCTGAGCATCGTGGACCGCTACTACATCTTCCACGACCGTAGCCAGGCCCTGGCCGGCCTGTACTCGATCGCGGTCAAGCTGGCCGGGGCGGTGGCCTTCATCGTGCGCGCCTTCCAGTACGCGTGGCCGCCGCTGGCCTACTCGGTCACCGACGACCGCGAGGCGGGGCGGCTCTACGGGCTGGTCACCACCTACTACCTGTTCATCTCGGGCTGGGTCGTGGCCGGGCTGGCGCTGGAGGGCCGCTGGGTGCTGCGGCTGCTCGCCGCGCCGGCGTTCTATGACGCCTACAAGGCGCTGCCGTGGGTGGCCCTGGGGTGGGCGATGTACGGGCTGTGGGTGGTCTTCCTGGCGGTGGCCGGGCGCGCCAGGGTGACCGAGCGCAACTTCCCGGCGGCGATCGCCGGCCTGGCCGCCAACGTGGTGCTGCTGCTGGTGCTCGTGCCGCCGCTCGGCCTGGCGGGCGCCGGCCTGGCCCTGTGCGGCGCCTATGTGGTGATGCTGGGCGTCATGCACCTGCTCACCCGGCGGGCATTTCCGGTGGCCTTCGAATGGCGGCGGCTGGTCCAGCTGACGGTGATCGTGGGCGGCCTGGCGGCCGCCGGGGAACTCGCCCTGCCGACCTCGGGCGCGGTGGGCTTCATCAGCCGCGCCGCAGTGTGGGCGGTCATCCCGCCGGCGCTGCTGGCCACGGGCTTTGCCCACGGCGCCGAGCGCGACCAGGCCCGCGCGCTGCTCGCGCGTGTGCGCGGCGGGGCGGGGCGGGGTCCGCGTCCTGGCCCCGGGCCCGGCCCCGCGGGGAGCGAGTCGTGACCCGCCCGGCCGTCAGCGTCGTGATGCCGTTCGCCGGCAGCCGCGCGGAGGCCGAGGGGGCGCTCGCCGCTCTACGCGCGCTGAACACCGGCCCCGGCGACGAGCTCATCCTCGCCGACAACTCCGGGGTGACTGCGGCCGACGAGCGCGTGACCGTGGTCCCGGCCACGGGCGAGCAGTCGCCGTCGCACGCTCGCAACGCCGGCGCCGCGCGCGCCTCGCGCGACTGGATCCTCTTCCTCGACGCCGACTGCCGGGCGCCCGCCGATCTGCTGGATCGGTTCTTCCGCATCCCGGTGGCCGATGATGTGGGGGCGGTGGCCGGCGCGGTGGTCCCGTCCGCGGGACTGGGATCCCGCCCGCCCCTGGCGGTCCGCTACGGCGCCGCCAAGAGCTTCCTGGACCAGGACGCGCACCTGGCCCACCCGTTCATGCCGCGCGCGGTCGCCGCCAACCTGCTCGTCCGCCGGGAGGCGTTCGAGGCCGTGGGCGGCTTCTACGAGGGCGTGCGCGCCGCCGAGGACACCGACTTCTCCTGGCGGCTGCAGCGCGCCGGGTGGCGCCTGGAGGGTCGGCCGCAGGCCGCGGTCGAGCATCGCTACCGCACCACCGTGCGCGCGCTGCGCCGACAGTGGCGCGGCTACGCCGCGGGGCGGGCGTGGCTGGGCCGCCGCTATGACGGCTTTGCCCCCGAGCCCGCGCTCAGGCGGGCCGCGGGCCGGGTTCTCCGTCGGCGTGCGCCTGCCCCCACGACCGGTGCGGCCGGGCGGGCGGGGACGGTTCTGACCGCGACCGGACCCGGGCCGGGCGGGACGCGGACGGCGTCCCATCTGGAGCGCGGCCGCTTCCTCGCCCTCGATGCGCTGCTCGGCGTGGAGGAGCTGGCGGGCTTCGCGCTCTCGAATCGACCGCGCCGCGAGGCCCGGGGGCCGTCGCGTGTGGTCCTCGTGGCAGATCGCTTCCCGGCCCGCGATGATCCGCTGGCCGACTTCGCTCTCACGCTGGCCGGCGCCCGCGTCGAGGCCGCCGCGCGCCCCGAGGCGCTGGGCCGGCGCGCCGCGCAGGGCCTGACGATCGACTACCGGGAGGACGATGGCGCCGGCGCCCGGGCGCTGGCGCTGGCACGGCTGGTCTTTCGCCACCCCCTGCGCTGTGCCCGCGATCTGATCGGGCGCCGCTCGGGCGCGCCCACGTTGTCGGCCCTCGCCCCCGCGGTGGTCCGGCTGGTGCGCGACGGCGACGCCCGGGTCCACCCGCTGGGCGGGGAGGACGCCCGCGCCGTCGCCGCGCGCCTGGCGCGCCTCGCGGGGCGACGGCTGGAGACATGATGCGCGTCCACCTCGTCGACCCGCCGGCGTTCACGCCGCCCTATGACCACGCGCTCGCCGCCGCGCTGGCACGCGCGGGGGCCGGTGTGGAGCTCATCACCAGCCGCTTCGCCTACGGCGACGTGCCCGCGCCCGACGGCTACGGGCGGCGCGAGCTCTTCTACCGCAGAGCCATGGGCGCGGCGGGGTCGCGCACCCGGCGGCTGAGCAAGCTCGCCGCGCACGTCCCCGACATGCTGCGCTACCGCGCCGTCGCCGCGGCGGCGGACGTCGTGCACTTCCAGTGGCTGACCACCCCGGTGCTCGACCTGCACCTGCTGCCGCGCCGGCCGCTCGTGCTCACCGCGCATGACCTGCTCCCCCGCGAGCCGCGCCCGGGCCAGCTGGCCGCCCAGCGGCGGCTGCTCGAGCGCGTCGACGCCGTGGTGGTGCATTCGGAGTACGGCCGCGGCCAGCTCGTGGGCGGCCTCGGGCTCGATGGCGCGCGGGTCCACGTCATCCATCACGGCGCCTTCGCGCACGCCGTCGATGCGCCGCGCGCCCCGTTGCCGCCGGAGCTGCCGGCGAGCGGGTCGGACGGTCGGCCCGTGGTGCTGTTCGCGGGGCTGCTGCGCCCGTACAAGGGCCTCGACACGCTGTTGACGGCCTGGGCGGGCGTGGCGGGAGCCGAGCTGTGGATCGCCGGCCGTCCGATGATGGACCTGGCGCCGCTGCGGGCGCTGGGCGGTGAGAGCGTGCGCTGGGTGCCGCGCTTTGTCTCAGACGGTGAGCTGGCCGCGCTGCTGGAGCGCGCCGATGTCGTCGTGCTCCCCTATGCGCGCACGCAGCGCTTCGATCAGTCGGGCGTGCTGGCCACGGCGTTGGCCTTCGGCAA
Organism: uncultured Actinomycetota bacterium; assembly: GCA_963771675.1. GTDB lineage: Bacteria > Actinomycetota > Thermoleophilia > Solirubrobacterales > Solirubrobacteraceae > Palsa-465. Next base: position 277,592 of record CAVYUJ010000002.1, read on the forward strand.
GGCCGTGGTGGTCTCGGACATCGGCGGCTTCTCCGAGATCGCGGCCGCGGGGGCGGCGCGGCTCGTGTCGCCGGGCGATCCCGAGGCGCTGGGCACTGCGCTGTCGGACCTGGTGGCCGATCGGGCCGAGCGGGAGCGGTTGGGTGCGGCGGCGCTGGCTGCGGCCCGGGGGCCGTTTTCGTGGGACGCGGCCGCCAGGGCGACGCTCGCGCTCTACGAGAGCGTCACACGCTGACGGGCTGGCGCCGTGCGACCTCCTCGCGCACCACCGGCGCGACCTTGGTCCCGAAGAGCTCGATCGAGCGCATGACATCGGCGTGGGCGACGGCGCCGACGCTCATCTGCCCGACGTAGCGGCTGTTGTGAAACAGCTCGTGCTCGAAGAGGATCTTCTCGGCCACCTGCTCAGCCGAGCCCGCGGCGACGGCGCCGCGCGGCGAGCGGAGCGCCTCGTATTCCTCGCGCCCCGACGGCGGCCAGCCACGCTCGCGGCCGATCCGGTTCATCATCGCCAGGTAGGAGGCGGCGAAGGCGCTGTCGGCGTCCCGCGAGGTCTCCCCCACGAACGCGTGCGTGTTGATGGCCAGCGGCAGGGCCGCGGGGTCATGCCCGGCCTCCGTCGCCGCCTGCCGGTACAGGGCCACGAGCGGAGCGAAGCGCTCCGGCTGGCCGCCGATGATCGCCAGCGTCAGGGGCAGGCCCAGGACGCCGGCCCGCACCACGGACTGCGGCGAGCCGCCCACCGCCACCCACACGGGCAACGGATCCTGCAGCGGCCGCGGATACACGCCCGCGTCGCGCAGCGGCGCGCGCAGACGACCTGACCAGGTCACGCGCTCCTGGGCACGAATCGCCAGGAGCAGGTCCAGCTTCTCCGCGTAGAGCTCGTCGTAGTCGTCCAGGTCGTAGCCGAACAGCGGGAAGGACTCGATGAAGGAGCCCCGCCCGGCCATGATCTCGGCGCGTCCGCCTGACAGGAGGTCGAGCTCGGCGAACTGCTGGAACACGCGCACGGGGTCGTCGGAGCTGAGGACCGTGACCGCGCTGGAGAGACGGATCCGCTCGGTCCTCGCCGCGATCGCCGCCAGGGCCACCACGGGGGCGGAGATGAGGAAATCGGGTCGGTGGTGCTCCCCGATGGCGAACACGTCCAGGCCCACCTGCTCGGCGAGCTCGGCCTCCTCCAGGAGGTCGCGCATGCGCTGCTGCGGGGTCACGCCCGAGCTGAGGTCGGCGAAGGTGGCGAGTCCGAGCTCCATGGCACCGGTGAGCATAGCAAGATAGTTGTGGGGACAACTAATGGGACGGGTCCTGGAGCTCGGGGCGCCCCGCCGGCTGGTGAACCGCGCTCAGCGCGCGAGCACCGCGGCGATCTGGCGCAGCAGCTCGGCGGCGGCCACCGGCTTCTGCAGCAGCGGGCCCTCCAGGGGGCGGCCGGCATGCTCGAGCGCCGGGCGCGCGAAACCCGAGGTGAAGACGACCTTCAGCTCCGGATGGGTCTCGATCATGGTGTGCGCCAGCATCGGGCCCTGCATCTCGGGCATCACGACGTCGGTGAGCAGGACGTCGATCGGCTGCGCCTGCTGCGCGGCGACCGCGAGGGCCTCAGGCCCGGTGCCCGCCGTGAGCACCCGGTACCCGGCGCGGGTGAGGATCCGCGCGGTGATCGCCCGCAGGGGCGCCTGATCCTCCACGACGAGGATCGTCTGCTCGCCCTGTGCCTTCGGGGGCTCCTCGTCGACCGCCGGCCCAGCCGGCAGCTGGTCTGAGTCGAGCGCCGGCAGCAGCGCGCGCAGCGTGGTGCCCCGTTCGGGCTCGGAGTACAGGGACACGGCGCCGCCGGCCCCGGTGATGATCCCGTACACGGTGGCCAGCCCCAGGCCGGTGCCCTCTCCCGGACCCTTGGTGGTGTAGAAGGGGTCGAAGGCGTGCTCCATGACCTCCGGCGCCATGCCGGAGCCGGTGTCGGTCACGACCAGCTCGACGTGCCACCCCGGCTGCAGCTTGCCGCGGTCGCGCGCGTCATCGGCGTCGAGCCACGTGTTGCGGGTCTGGATGATGAGGCGGCCCCCGTCGGGCATGGCGTCGCGCGCGTTGACCGCCAGGTTGACGAGCACCTGGCCGATCTGGCCCTGGTCGGCGTTCGTGCGCAGCAGGTCGGGGGCGAGCTCGGTCTCCAGCTGGACGTGCTCGCCGATCGTCCGTGCGATGAGCTCCCCGAGGTCGGCGATGACCCCGTTGAGTGACACCGGCCCCGAGCGCACGGTCTCCTGCCGCGCGAAGGCCAGCAGCTGATGGGTGAGGTCCGAGGCCTGCCTGGTGGCGCGCGCCACCTCGCCGAGGTCGGCGATCAGCCGCGTGCGCGCGTCTGACGAGAGCGAGGGCGCGAGATCCTCGACGCTGTCGGTGAGCGCGGTGGTGTATCCGGCGATGACGGCCAGGAGGTTGTTGAAGTCGTGGGCGATCCCGCCGGCGAGCTGCCCCAGGCTCTCCAGCCGCTGCGCCCGGACCAGCCGTTCTGAGAGCCGGACGCGCTCGGCCGCGGCCAGCGTACGCTCGCGCTCAGCCTGGAGGGCGAGGCGGTCGGTGATGTCGCGGTTGATTTCCAGCAGACCGAGCATCCCCCCGTCGCTGTCATAGAACGCGCCCCAGGTGCTCGCCACGGTGATCCGCCGCCCGTCCTTCGACGTCTGGACGAGGTCGCCGTCCCACCGTCCGGTGTCCTCCACGATCCGCTCGATCTCCTCCAGGGGGATCGGATACCTCGTGTGCAGCACGTCCTTGGGACGGCGGCCGATCACCTCGGCGCGGGTGTACCCGTACATCGTCTCCGCCGCCCGGTTCCAGAACGTGATCCGCCGGTGTGGGTCGCGGGCGAAGATCGCGTTGGGCGCCAGCTGCAACAGCGCCGACTGCTGCTCGAGGCGGCGGGCCTGCTCGGTCTCCGCGGTGGTGTCGCGGATCGCCATCAGGTAGCCGGCCAGCCGTCCGTCCTCGTAGCGCCACGCCAGCCCGTCGAGCTCGACGTCGATGACGCGCCCATCCTTGGTCATGTGCTTGGCCGCCTGTCGCCAGCGCCCGGTCTCGTTGAACGTCGCCCGCCAGCGACTGACCTCGCCGGGCGAGGCTGCGCTGAGGAACACCGGGTCGCGCCCCACCGCGTCGGTGGGGCCGTAGCCATACATCTCGGTGGCCCGCCCCGAGAAGTAGGTGATCGAACGGTGGCCTTCGTCGTCGATCTGCACCTCCATGAGCGCGCACGGGACGATCTCCAGCAACTCCGCAGAGCGTGCTGGCCGTGCTTCGCCCTCGGGCGACGTTCCCCGGTACCCGCTTCGGTTCAGAGCAGGCACTGAAGATGTGTTGCCCAATCCGCCGCCCGTCAAACGGTCGCCGCGCCCGATTGCGGCACAATCCCCCGCCGTGACGCTGACCAAGACCGCGTTCTGGGCCTCCGCGGGCCTGCTCGTCTACACGCACGCCGGCTACCCGGCGGCGCTGGTGGCGCTTGATCGCGTGCGAGCCGGCCGCCGCGACGGCGGCGCGGACGGTCGCGGCGACCGTGGCGCGCGCGGAGGGAGCCCGCCGGTCGCCGGCGAGCTGCCCGGAGTCTCGGTCATCGTCGCCGCCTACGCTGAGGAGGCGGTGATCGCGGAGCGGGTGGCCAACCTGCGCGCGCTGGACTACCCCGCGGGCAAGCTGGAGATCATCGTCGCGTGCGACGGCTCACCCGACGCGACCGCGCAGCGCGCCCGCGACGCCGGCGCCGACGTGGTGCTGGAGCTCCCGCGCGGGGGCAAGGTGCGCGCCCAGGACGCCGGTGTACGCCACGCCCGCCACGAGATCACGGCGTTCTCCGACGCCAACGTCACCTGGGAGCGCGACGCGCTGCGCCGGCTGGTCGCGTCGTTCGCCGATCCGCAGGTCGGCTACGTGTGCGGCCAGGTGCGCTTCGTCAACGAGCGCGGGACCAATCAGGAGGGCCTGTACTGGCGCTATGAGATGGCGGTGCGCGCGCTGGAGTCCCGCCTGGCCTCGGTCACCGGCGGCAACGGCGCCATCTACGCCACGCGCCGCCACTCCTACATCGTGGTCGACCCGATCATGGGCCATGACCTCTCGTTCCCGTTCAACATGGTCAAGCGGGGCTGGCGGGCGGTGTACGCGCCCGGAGCCCGCGCCAGCGAGAAGATGGTCCCCTCGATCGAGGGCGAGTTCCGGCGCAAGCGGCGGATGATGAGCCACGGGTGGCCGATCCTCGTCCGCGGCGGGATGCTCTCCCCGCGCAACTACGACCCGGGGTACGCGGCGATGATCGTCTCCCACCGGGTCCTGCGCTACGGCTCGCCCTTCCTGCACGCGGCCGCGCTCGCCGCCGCGGTGGCACTCATCGGCCAGGGGCCGATCTACGTGGTGGCCACGGTGCTCCAGGCCGGACTCCTGCTGGCCGCGCTGGCGGCCGGGGTCGTGCCGCTGCGCCCGCTGCTCGTCGCGCGCTACTACGTGCTGACGACCGCCTCGCTGGCCGCGGGGCTGTGGGACTGGCTGGCCCACGGCACGCACGCCGGCTGGGAGGCCGCCGAGGGCACGCGATGACGCCATGACCCTCAAGCGCGCCGTCGACATCGCCATCGCGCTCCCGCTCGCCGTCCTCAGCGCGCCCCTGGTGGCGCTGCTGGCCCTCGCGGTGCGCCTGGAGTCCCCCGGCGACCCCATCTACCGCCAGACCCGCGTGGGACAGGACGGCCGGCTGTTCGAGATCTACAAGCTGCGCACGATGGTGGACGGCGCGGAATTCACCGGGGCCGGCCTGGCCATCGCCGCGGGCGACGCGCGCATCACGCGGCTGGGCACGCTGCTGCGCCGTTACTCCCTCGACGAGCTCCCGAACCTGTGGAACGTGGTGCGTGGCGACATGTCGATCGTGGGGCCCCGCCCGACGCTCAAGGGCCAGGTGGACCAGTACACCGAGCGCCAGCGCGGCCGCCTGGCGGTCAAGCCGGGGATCACCGGCTGGGCTCAGATCAACGGGCGGGCCTCCCTGCCCTGGCCCGAGCGCATCGAGCTCGACCTCTGGTACGTCGAGCACCGCTCGCTGGCGCTGGACCTGCAGATCCTGTCGCGGACGCTCGGCCTGGTCCTGCGCGGGAGCGGCATCTACAAGGGAGCCGGCGGCGGATGGCAGCCACCCCCGCAGACGTAGCCGTCCTGGTCACCGGCGTGGGCAAGCGCTACGCGCTGGTGTCGGTCTTCGCCCAGCACGCGGTGACGATCGCGGCGGACCCCAACCCCCTGGCCCCGGCCCAGTACGCCGCCCATCACCGTCGCTCGGTGCCGCGCTTCGACGACCCGGGCTACGTCCCCGCGCTCCAGGAGCTGTGCGCCGAGTTCGGGGTGGGGGCGGTGGTGCCGCTCACCGACCTGGACCTCGAGATCCTCGGCCACGCTCGCCAGGACGGCCTGTTGCCGGCGTTCGTGCCCGACGGCGATGTGGCCCGGGCCACCTTCGACAAGTACGAGACCCATCTGCTGCTGCAGCGGCTCGGGCTGCCCTCGCCCCCGACGGTGCTCCCGGGCGAGCCCGTCGACCGCTACCCGGTGATGATCAAGCCGCGCTGGGGCTCGGGGGCGCGGTCGATCCACCTCGCCCAGGACGCCCGCGAGGCCGAATTCCTCGCCGCCTACATCCGCGAGCCGGCGATGGTCCAGCGCGCCATGCAGGGCGCGGAGTTCTCGATGGACTGCCTGTCTGACCTGGACGGGCGCTGCCTCAACGTCATCCCGCGCACGATGATCGAGTCGCGCGGCGGGGAGTCGATCAAGGGCACGGTGATCGCCGACGAGGAGCTCATCGACCTCGGGCGCCGCGTCGTCGAGGCGCTCGGGTGTCGGGGGCCGTGCACCGTGCAGGCCTTCCGCGACCCGGAGATCGGCCTGGGCATCACCGACGTCAACACCCGCTTCGGCGGCGCCTGCCCCGCCCATCTGTACGCCGCGCTGCCCGGCCGCACCTACCCGGAGCTGATCGTGCGCATGGCCCGCGGCGAGCGGATCGAACCGCACGTCGGGGAGTTCCGCGACGGCGTCACCTTCACCCGCTACTACTGGCAGCTCGAGCTCGACGGCCAGCTCCAGCCCACCGGACGCGACCTGGTGAGGGGACCACCCGCTCCCCCCGCGCCGACCGCACCGGCAGCACACGCCGACTCTTAGTTATTGCTCTAACGATTACCAGTACGCTTAGAGCCGTGGCTATCACAGTCACCCAGCTGACGGCGTTCCTGGCGGTCGTGCGCGGCGGCTCGGTGACGGCCGCGGCCGACGAGCTCGTGGTCACCCAGCCGTCGGTGTCCTCGGCGATCTCCGCACTGGGACGCGAGGTGGGCTGCGAGCTGTTCGAGCGCGCCGGACGGGGCATCCGCCTCACCGACGCCGGCAGCGCCTTCGCCCCCTACGCCGCCGACGTGATCGGCCTGCTCGAGCGCGGCCGCCGTGCGGCTCGCGAGGCGGCCTCGGCCAGCGGCCGCCGGCTGCGCATCGCCGCCGTGACCACGGCGGCCGAGTCCTTCGTGCCCCAGATGATGCGTGACTTCGCGCGCGACCATCCCGACGTCGAGCTCACCCTCGACGTGGGCAACCGCGCCCACGTGCTCGAGTCCGTGCTGCGCCACACCGCCGACGTCGCCATCTCGGGTACCCCGCCCGGGGACGAGCGCCTGATCGCCGAGCCGCTGAGCGAGAACCGCATCGCCTGCATCACCTCGCCCGAGGATCCGGCCACCGGGGGCAAGCCCCACGCGGGGGCGGAGCTCGCCGGGCGCGCCTGGCTGCTGCGAGAGCCCGGGTCGGGCACGCGAGCGCTCAACGAGCAGTTCCTCGCCGATCGGGGGCTGACGCCGCGGGTCCTGGAGCTGGGCTCGAACGGCGCGATCAAGCAGGCCGCGCGCGCCGGGCTGGGCGTGTCGCTGCTCTCGCGGGCCGCGGTCGAGGCTGAGCTGGCCAGCGGGCAGCTGGGCGAGATCTCCCTGCGCGACGCTCCGCGCACCCGGCCGTGGTACGTCCTGCGCTCCTCGGTGGGGCCCGCCCGGCCGGTGGTGGCCGAGCTCGTGGCCCACCTGCGCGCTCGCTAGCGCGTTCCGGGGAGGCCCGCTAGGTCGCGGGCACCGGCGACGGCGCCTGATCGGCGCGGGCGCCGTCGGCTCCCAGCGCCACCGCCGCCCTCGCGGTCACCAGCTGGTAGAGGACGAGGAGCTGCGTGACCGCCAGCGGCTCTGAGCGGTGCAGGTCGGTCCCGACGGTGAACTCCCCCAGCCGGTCGGTGCGCAGGTGGCTGGCGAAGTGCAGGCGGTCCCAGATCGCCTCCTCGAACGCGGCGCTGCGCGCGGGGTCGATCGTCCCCGGGATCCAGAGGTGCGTCTCCGAACCGCGCTGGGCCATCCGGATGGGGCTGTCTCCCTGGGTCAGCGCGGGCAGATCGGGGTGGGCCAGCCCCGGGCGCATGGCGAGCTTGGCGTCCAGGTGCTCGGGGTCCCCGCGGTCGCCGGGCATGAACGAGATGACGATGTCCGCATAGCGGCGCTGGGGGCGGATGAACGTCTCGGCGTCGGCCTCGCGCCGGTCGAGCTCGGCCAGCACCTCATCGGTGGTGTAGCCGCGGCGGCTGCAGTCGCGCTGGACCTTCCAGCGGCGGCGCAGGTCCTCGGGGGGGTCCAGGAAGATCCGCACGTCGTAGGTGTCGCGCATCGCCGGGGAATGAAAGCCCAGCATCCCCTCGACGATCGTGAACTGCGCCGGGGTGACGTGCTCGGCCGGCGCCAGCGCACCGTCACGGTGGCGGTAGACGGGCTTGAGGATCGGCTCCCCGGCGCGCAGGTGGACGAGATGCTGCTCCAGGATGTCCAGGTGGTTGGCGTCGGGATGCAGCGGCGTCACCCCGAGCTCGGCGCGCTGGGTCCGCGTGAAGCGGTGGTAGTGGTCGCCGTCGATGTGGGTGACCTGCGTCTCGCCGAGGATCCGCACCAGCCCGCGTGTCAGCGTCGTCTTGCCGGTGGCGGAGTCGCCACAGATTCCAAGGAGGATCGGCCGGGGCATGCTCGCTGCGCAGCGTAGGGAGCGCGGGGCCGCGCGACAACTGCAAATGCGGCGGCTACGTATAGCGCAGCCTCTATGGCTAGCAGGCAAATCAGTCTTTGACGTCTATGCACCGCCACGCCTACGCTGCCGCCCATGCTCTCCACCGCTGACACCCACAAGGACCGCTGGGCCTCGGGCGTGACCCCGTACGCCGAGATGGGCTACTTCGACCCCGACTATGAGCCCAAGCCCACGGACGTGCTGGCCGCCTTCCGCATCACGCCGCAGCCCGGCGTCGACGCCGTCGAGGCGGCCGCGGCGGTGGCCGGTGAATCCTCCACCGCCACCTGGACGGTGGTGTGGACCGACCGCCTCACCGACCACCGCCACTACCAGGCCAAGGCCTACGACGTCACCGCGGTCCCGGGGCGCGAGGGCGAGTACATCGCCAGGATCGCCTACGACCTCGACCTCTTCGAGGAGGGGTCGATCGCCAACATGACCTCGTCGATCATCGGCAACGTGTTCGGCTTCAAGGCCCTGCAGGCGCTGCGCCTGGAGGACCTGCGCATCCCGGCGCACTACGTCAAGACCTTCCAGGGGCCGCCGCACGGGATAGTGATGGAGCGGGAATACCTGGACAAGTTCGGCCGCCCGCTGCTGGGGGCCACGGTCAAGCCGAAGCTCGGGCTCAGCGCCAAGAACTACGGACGCGTCGTCTACGAGGCGCTGCGCGGCGGGCTGGACTTCACCAAGGACGACGAGAACATCAACTCCCAGCCGTTCATGCGCTGGCGCGATCGCTACCTGTACTGCATCGAGGGCGTCAACCGCGCCTCGGCGGCCAGCGCCGAGGTCAAGGGCCACTACATGAACGTCACCGCGGCCACGATGGAGGAGATGTACGAGCGCGCCGAGTTCGCCAAGGAGCTCGGCAGCGTGATCATCATGATGGACCTCACCGTCGGCTACACGGCGATGCAGTCGATGTCGAAGTGGGCCCGGCGCAACGGGATGATCCTGCATCTGCATCGCGCCGGCCACGGGACCTACACGCGCCAGAAGAGCCATGGCGTCTCGTTTCGCGTGATCGCCAAGTGGTGCCGCCTGCTCGGCGTGGACCACATGCACGCCGGCACGGTGGTGGGCAAGCTCGAGGGCGACCCGGCGATGATCGCCGGCTACTACGACACCCTGCGGCTGGACCACGTGCCGGAGAACCCCGAGCACGGCATCTACTTCGACCAGGACTGGGCGTCGCTGCCGGCGGTGATGCCGGTCGCCTCCGGCGGCATCCACGCCGGGCAGATGCACCAGCTCCTGCGCTACCTGGGGGAGGACGTGGTGCTCCAGTTCGGCGGCGGGACCATCGGCCACCCCATGGGCATCGCCGCCGGCGCCACGGCCAACCGCGTCGCCGTCGAGGCCATCATCCAGGCGCGCAACGAGGGCCGCGACTACTTCCAGGAGGGACCCGACATCCTCGAGCGGGCCGCCCGCGGCTGCCCCGAGCTCGATGCCGCCCTCCAGGTGTGGAAGGACGTCACCTTCGACTTCGCGTCGACCGACACGCCCGACTACGTCGTCACGCCCACCCTCGGCTGAAAGGTCAAGCCATGCGCGTCACCCAGGGAGCCTTCTCCTTCCTCCCCGACTTCACCGACGACCAGATCGCCTCCCAGATCCGCTACGCGCTGGACAAGGGGTGGTCGATGAGCGTCGAGTACACCGACGACGCCCACCCGCGCAACTCCTACTGGGAGATGTGGGGGCAGCCGTACTTCGAGCTGCTGCCCGAGGACTACGAGGTCGTCCTGCGCGAGGTCCGGGCGTGCCGGGAGGCCCACCCGGACCACTACGTCAAGCTGATCGCCTACGACGCCCGGCGGGGGCGACAGACCACCGCGCTGAGCTTCATCGTCAGCCGGCCGGCCGTGGAGCAGTCGTTCCGCACCGAGCGGGCCGACATCCACGACCGGGTGCTCCGCTACCGGGTGGCTCCGACCCGATGAGCGCGCTCGCCGCGGTTCCGGCGGCCGATGACGGGCCGGCGGAGATCGACATCGACATCGAGCCGGTGCTGGCCCAGCTCGATTCCGAGCTCGTCGCGCTCGTTCCCGTCAAGCGCCGGCTGCGCGAGATCGCCGCCCTGCTCGTGGTCGACGGCCTGCGCCGCCGCGCCGGCCTGACGGCGAGCCGCCCGACCCTGCACATGTGCTTCACCGGCAACCCGGGCACCGGCAAGACGACGGTGGCGATGCGCCTGGCCGAGATCCTTCACCGGCTGGGGTACATCAAGCGCAACCACGTGGTCGCCGTCACCCGCGACGATCTCGTGGGCCAGTACGTCGGCCACACGGCGCCCAAGACCAAGGAGGTCCTCAAGCGCGCCTACGGCGGGGTCCTGTTCATCGACGAGGCCTACTACCTGCACCGCCCCGAGAACGAGCGCGACTACGGCGTCGAGGCCATCGAGATCCTGCTTCAGGTGATGGAGAATGAACGCGAGCGCCTCGTGGTGGTCCTGGCCGGATACCGTGATCGGATGGAGGACTTCTTCGCCCTGAACCCGGGGATGGCCTCGCGGGTCGCGCACCACATCGATTTCCCGGACTACGGCCCCGACGAGCTGATGGCGATCGGCCGGCTGATGCTCTCAGAGGCGTCCTACGAGCTCTCGCCCGCCGCCGAGTCCGCGCTGCGCGTGGAGCTCGCCCGTGGCGCCGCCCGCCCGCAGTTCGCCCACGCGCGCAGCGTGCGCAACGCGGTGGAGCGGGCCCGGTTGCGCCACGCCAACCGGATCTACGAGGCCCTGCGTGAGGGGGTGACCGCGACGCCGCGGGAGCTGATGCGCATCGAGGCCCAGGACATCACGTGATGCCGCGCCCGGTCATCCTCGGCGTCGTCGGCGACTCGGCGAGCGGGAAGACGACGATCAGCCGCGGCCTCGTGCGCGTGCTGGGCGAGGACAACGTCGCTCACATCTGCACCGACGACTACCACCGCTACGACCGCGCGCAGCGGGCCGAGCTGGGCATCACGCCCCTGCACCCCGACTGCAACCACATGGACATCATCGCCCAGCATCTGACGCACCTGCGCCGGGGCGAGCCGGTGCTGAAGCCGGTCTACCGCCATCAGGACGGCACCTTCGGGCCCGCCGTGCACGTGCGCCCCGAGCGCTTCACGATCATCGAGGGACTGCTGGGCTACTACCGGCCGGTCATGCGCGAGGTCTACGACGTGCGCGTCTTCCTTGCGCCGCCCGAGCAGCTGCGCCGTCGCTGGAAGGTCGCGCGCGACTGCTCGCGCCGCGGCTACACCACCGATCAGGTGCTGGCCGAGCTCGACCGCCGCGAGCCCGACTCCGAGGCCTTCATCCGGCCCCAGCGCCACCACGCGGACATGCTGGTCTCCTTCCTGCCCCCGGGCGACGCGGACGACGACCACCTCGACGCCGAGCTGACCCTGCGCGATGGCCTGCCGCATCCCGACCTGGCGCCGTTCATCGACGGGCGGCCGGACGGACTGACCCTGACCGAGCGCGACGGCGAGCGGGTGCTGCGGATCCCGGGGCGGATCGAGGCCGCCCAGGCGGGCGCGATCGAGGAGGCGATCTGGGCCCGGATGCACTTCGCCACCCACCTGCGCGCGCGGCGGCTCGGTGAGTTCACGGTCGCCACCGACCTGCGCCGCTCCGAGGCGCTGGCCCTGGTGCAGCTGATCATCCTCTATCACCTGGTCACCGCACGGGCCACGGTCGCGCTCGGGGGCGAGCGGGCTCGCGCGGGCGCCGTCGCCGTGGGCTGAGTCTTCACTTGACTGCTGTTGGGCCGGCGGTCGGCGGTGGCTAGGCTTTCGGTGTGATCGATTCCGGTGTCGTACTCGCCACTCAGGACACGGCGGTCGCCTGGCTGAGTGAGGACCGGCGTGTCGTCCAGGCCCTGCTCGTGGAGGTGGAGGGCTCCGCACCGCTCCCGGTCGGCGCGATGATGGTCATCGACGACCAGGGCAACATCGAGGGCTCGATCACCGGAGGCTGCGTCGAAGGTGCGGTGGTCACCGAGGCCGAGGAGCTGATGACCGCACATCGGTCTGCGCCGGCGACCGCCAAGCTCCTGCGCTACGGGATCTCCGATGAGCTGGCCGGCACGGTCGGGCTCATGTGCGGCGGCATCGTGCACATCCTGGTCTACGAGCTGACCGGAGAGGCGGCCGAGGTCGAGCGGGCAGTGCTCGAGGCTCACGCCGAGGGGCGCCCCGCCGCCGTGGCCACGCTCCTGGACGGCGAGACCGCCGGCGCGCGGCTGGCCGTGATCGACGACACGCTGATCGGCTCCCTGCGTGACACCGACCTGCTGGACCGCAACGTCGCCCGCGAGGCCCAGGGCCTGCTCGAGGAGGGCAAGACGACGCTGCGCCGCTTCGGCGCCGATGGCGCCACGCTGGGCGATGACGTCCGCGTGCACATCCGCTCCTACGCGCCGCCGCCCCAGATGTGGATCATCGGCGCCATCGACTTCTCCGCGGCGCTGGCCCCGTTCGCCTCCCAGATCGGCTACGAGGTCACGATCTGCGACGCCCGCGACCGCTTCGCCCGCTCACGTCGCTTCTCCTCGGCGGCCAACGTGAAGATCGGCTGGCCCCAGGAGGTCATGGCCGACGTCGAGCTGGGGACGCGCGACGCGGTGCTCGTCTTCACCCATGACCCCAAGTTCGACGAGCCCGCGCTCATCGCGGCGCTCAAGACCAACGCCGGCTACATCGGTGCGCTCGGCTCGCGTCAGACGACGGCGGACCGCGAGGAGCGGCTGCGCCGCGCCGGTGTCAGCGAGGCTGATCTGGCCCGCATCCACGCGCCCTGTGGGCTGGACATCGGCAGTCGCACCGCCGAGGAGACCGCGGTGTCCGTGCTCGCCGAGATCATCGCCGCTCGGGCAGAACGGGCGGGGTCGCCGCTGCGCCAGACCAGCGGGCCGATTCACGGGCGCGATCGCGCCGAGGCGTAGCGCCCCGCGCGAGCAACACCGCTCCGGCGACCGCCGCCAGCAGCGAGGTGGAGGCGATGACGATCCAGCCGTGCTGGAACGCGCTGACCTGCGCGGCGCCCGTGCGGGGCGTGCCGATCACGGCGATCAGCACCGCCACGCCGACGGCCAGCCCCACCTGGCGCAGCATGTTGACCACGGCCGAGCCGGTGGCGAACGCGTGCGGCGGGAGCGCCGAGGCGCCGGTGGACATGAACGTCGGCAGCGTCAGCCCGACGCCGATCCCCGTCATGAGCATGCCGGGCAGCATCTGGCCCGCGTAGTTGGGCTCGAGGCCGGCGCGCACCGCCCACCACGTGGCCCCGGCGGCGTAGATGGTCGCGCCCGCCGCGATGACCCGCCCGGGCCCGTAGCGGGCGATGAGCCGGCCGGCCACCAGGAAGGAGAACAGCGGGACCATCAGCGGTCCGGGCGCGATGCCCAGGCCGGTCTGCAGCGCCGACCAGCCCCAGACGTCCTGGCACCAGAGCACCAGCGACAGCAGCATCGCGCCGAACGCGATCGAGAAGACGATCGCCACCACGCTGGAGCCGGTGAACGCGCGGATCCGGAACAGCGCGCCGTCGATGAGCGGGTTGCTCGCCCGGGCGCAGTGCAGCGCGAACAGCGCCAGCGCCGTGACGGCGGCGGCCAGGGAGACGATCGTCTGCGGCGAGCCCCAGCCCCAGTCGTTGCCCTTGACCAGCCCCAGCGTGAGCAGCCCGACGCCTGCGGTGACGAGCAGCGCGCCGAGCGCGTCGGGTCGCAGGACGGGATGACCGGGCACCTGCGGCAGCCGCCGCCAGCCGATTGCGATCGCGGCCAGGCCGATGGGAAGGTTGACGTAGAAGACCCAGCGCCAGCTCGCGGCGACGAGCAGACCGCCCACCACCGGTCCGAGCGCGGCCGCGAGACCGCCGATGGCCGTCCACGCGCGGACCGCGCTCTGACGGCGCTCGGGGGCGGTGGTGGCCAGGACCAGGCTCAGGGACGTCGGGGTGAGCAGCGCCGCTCCGGCGGCCTGGATGACGCGGAAGACGACGAGCTCGGTGAGGCTCGACGCGGCGCCACAGGCGGCCGAGGCGGCGGTGAAGATGAGGACGCCGAGCAGGAAGCCGTTCTCCCGCCGCCGGCTCTCCGACAGCCGGCCGAAGAGGACGAGCAGCGCGGCGTAGACGATGGCGTAGCCGTTGAGCACCCAGGAGAGATCCCCCAGGCTGCGCTGATGCAGGTCGCGGGCGATGTCGGGCAGGGCCACGTTGACGATGAAGAGATCGAGGCTGGCCAGCACGACCCCGGCGCACACGATCACCAGCACCAGCATGGGTGACGCGTCCCCGCGCCGGGTGGGAGTCTGACTTAGGTAGCTCATAGCCAGGCACCGTATCACACTGGCTTAGGACTTTATAAGTCAGCTATACTGCTCCGCGATGATCACCGAGACCACGATTCAGATGACGGGGGCGCTCGAGCCGCGCGACGGCTGGCAGGCCGACCGCTGCCCGATGGCGCACGCGCTGGACGTCGTGCGCACACGCTCCGCCTTCCTGGTGCTCCGAGAGGCCTTCTACGGCGCCACGCGCTTCGAGGAGTTCGCGGCGCGGACGGGCCTGTCGGAACCGGTGACGGCCGCGCGGCTGCGCGAGCTCACCGACGCGGGCCTGCTGGAGCGCGAGCCCTACCAGGAGCCCGGACAGCGCACGCGCCGGCTCTACCGGCTCACCGAGAAGGGCGCCGATCTGCTGCCGGCGCTCGTCGCGCTCATGCAGTGGGGCGACAAGTGGGTCCTGCCCGGTGGCGCGCGGGTGGAGATCCGCCACCAGGAGTGCGGGTCCGCGGTGCACGCCGAGCTGCGGTGCGAGCACGGGCACGACGTGGGGCGCGACGAGCTGGAGCTGGCCCGCCGCGCTTAGCCGGAGGTCTGGCGGCTGGGATAGAGTCGCGCCGCCTTGGGCCGCCGCCTCGCCAGCCTCGTCATCGTCCTGAGCGCGGCGCTCGCGGGCGCCGTCGTCCCCGTGGCCGCACGCGCCGACGGGTGGGCCGGGGCGGGCACCGTCAGGGCGCCCGGGGGGCCGTATCTCACCGACGCGCAGGGCCGGCGCCTGCAGCTGCACGGCGCCAACCTGGTGGCCAAGTGCGGCGGCGGTTCGGTGGACATGCCGGAGGCCGGCACTCCGTGCGTCGGTCCCGCCGCGGGCCCGCGCCTGGCCTATGTGCTCTCGCCCGACGCCGATGACCCCGGTCGCCGGTTCACGGCCGACGATGCCCACACGCTGGCGCAGCTGGGCTTCAACGAGGTCCGGCTGGGGATCATCTGGGAGGGACTCGAGCCCGGGCCGGCCGACGCGCGGATCAACGATCCGCACTACTGCGGTCCGCACAGACCGGGCACGCCCTTTCCACGCCTGGCCCGTGGCACCGACCCCTACAACGCCGGCACGGTGCGGGCCTACCTGGCCAAGACCGATCGGATCGTCGACCTGTTGGCCCACGCCGGGCTGCGCGTGATCGTGGACATGCACTCCGACGCGTACGGGTCGGCGTTCTTCAACACCAGGGGGACGACGCCGTGGAACGGCGAGGGGGCGCCCCTGTGGGCGACGTGCACCGGCGGCGAGCGCTTCCGGCCGACGCCGGGCTGGGGCAGCTTCTACCTGCTGCACCCGGTCCAGGTCGCGATGCACCACTTCTTCGCCAACGACGTGCGCGGCGACCTCCTGGGGCAGTACGCCCGCGTGTGGGAGGCGGTGGCCAGGCACTATCGCGGCAACCCCGACGTGCTGGGCTACGAGATGTACAACGAGCCCAACGACTACCTGGTCAAGCAGTTCGATCCCGAACTGGAGTGCGACTACGGCGGCCCGGTCAACGAGCCGAAGTCCTGCGCCGTCAATCACCCGCAGGCGCTCCCGCACGGTCTCATCGGCGCGATCCAGTCCGCCGATCCGAGGCACGTCGTGTTCTACGAGCCCAGCGGGAACACGGACTTCGGCGCCCCGGAGACCGTCGGCCTGTCAGAGCCGCTGCGCTTCGGGCGCCTGGCCCTGGCCTTCCACACCTACGGCCAGATCCCCAAGCAGCTGGCGCTGCTCGGCACCGAGCGCGCCCAGACCCACACCAACCAGCCGGGCGGGCCGGCGTGGATCCTGGACGAGTTCGGCGCCTCCAACGACGACCCGCTCAGCGCCGCCACGGTCGGCCAGGCCGAGGCCGACAACCTGTCCTGGGCGTTCTGGGCCGCGATGCAGCTCAACGATCCCACGGGCGGGCAGGCCTACGAGGGCCTGCTCGACCAGACCACGCGTCAGCCCTACCCCAACCAGGCCCGGGCGATGTCCGTCCCGTACGCATGGGCCACCGCGGGCAGACCCGGCGCCCAGTCGTTCTACCGCCCGGCCCAGACCTACCGCTACCGCTACACCGTGGATCCCAAGGTCCATGCGCCGACGGAGATCGAGATCCCGCCCTACACCTATCCGCTGGGCTACACCGCCACCGTCACCGGGGCGCGCGTGACCTCGCGGACGGGTGCGGCGCTGCTGACGCTGAGCGCCGACCGGGGCGTCAGGGCGGTGAGCGTGATCGTGCGCTCGCTCACGCCGTTCCCGTTCCCGCGCTATTAGGGGCCGCCCGCCGCCTCGCACCACGATATCGCGCCGCGATATCGTGGTGCGACCACCCTTACCGGGCGCCCGACGGGCCCCCTGCCGGGCGCTACATCTCCACCATCGTCGCGTCCGGGAGGGCGGCGATCAGCGCCTCGGGTCTGACCGGGAACACCGAATGGGTCGTCCCCGCGGCGCACCACACGGTGTCGAAGCGGCGCAGCGACTCGTCGATGATCGTCGTCAGCGGGCGGTCGTGACCCAGGGGCGGGATCCCGCCGATGGCAAAGCCGGTCGCCGCCTTGGCTTCCCTGGCGTTGGCGACGCGCAGCCCCAGCCGGTCGGCGTCGACGCGCCGGTCCCCCGCGCACAGGACGATCACCGGCTCCTGGTCCCGGAAGAACACGAGCGACTTCACGATCTGGCCCACGGTGGTGCCCAGTGAGGCCGCGGCCTCGGCCGCGGTGCGCGCCGAGGAGTCCAGCTGGCGGGGCTCGATGTCGAGCCCGAGGTCGTGCAGGCGCTCCTGGATCGTGGCGGCGTTGCGGTGCAGGTCGGTCACGACGGCTTGCTCGCGATCGCCGAGCCGAAGGTCTGGACGAACCACAGCTCGCCGGCGTCGTCGGCGCGCGGCCGAAAGCCGGTGGTCGCCGCCCGATCCGCCTCACCGTCCAGGTCGGCCCGCAGCGCGGCGTGGATCGCCTCGCGCGCCTCGTCCCCGGTCTGGGCCTGCTCCAGCCACGGGGTCAGCGGGCGCTCCAGGGGCCGCGTGGCGACGTCGATGGACTCCAGGCCGGCCTCGGCGAGCAGCGCCTGGATCTCGATCGCGGCCAGCATCCGGGTGTGCGAGGGGTCGCGCAGGCGCTCGAGCCGGTTCTGCTCCTGGGCCACCGCGGGGTCCGCGTCGGCGACGAGATCGACGAGCGCCACGTGGCCGCCGGGGCGCGTGCAGCGGACCATCTCGGCCACGACGGTGTCCGGGCGCTCGAAGTGGTGGGCGGCAAACCGCGACACCACCACGTCGAAGGAGTCGTCCAGGAACGGCAGCGCCGCGGCGTCGCCGCGCATGAACACCACGTTGTCGCAGCCGTCGGCGGCCGCCTGGGCCTGCCCGCGGGCCAGCATCGCCGTGGTGGCGTCCAGCGCCACCACGGCCCGGGTCGAGGCGGCGAGCTGCCGGGCGGCGTGCCCGGTTCCGGCGGCCACGTCGAGGACGACGTCGCCGGCGCTCAGCGGGAGGCGCTCGAACACCCAGCGCGCGTCGGAGGTGAAGACCCGGTTGCGCGACGGATCCTCGAAGGCCTCGGCCTGGGTCGTGAACGCGGTCTCGATCTCCCGGGCGTGCTCCATCCCCATGGGCCTACGCCAGGTACGGAGCGAGCAGGGCCAGGTCGGCCGGACCGAGCCGGTCCGAGGCCGTCTTGCGCTGATGCCAATACGGGTAGATGAGCGGCGGGCGGCTGACCTCCTCCAGCCGCCCGACCTCATCCTCTGAGAGGGAGAGCTCGGCGGCAGCGAGGTTGTCGGCGAGCTGCTCGTCGGTGCGGGCGCCGATCACCACCGAGCTGACGGTGGGGCGGCCGAGCAGCCACGCCAGGGCCACCTGCGCCGCGGAGACGCCGCGGCCGTCGGCGATCTGTACCAGGACGTCGACGGTGTCGTAGAGCCTGTCCTCGTCGTAGACCGGAGGCTCGTTCCAGTCCGTGAGGTGCCGCGAGCCGCCCGGGGCGTCCTCGCCGCGCCGGTACTTGCCCGACAGCAGGCCCCCCGCCAGCGGGCTCCACACGAGCGTGCCGAGCCCCTGGTCGCTCGCCAGCGGGATGAGCTCGTACTCGGCCGAGCGCTCCTGGAGCGAGTAGTAGATCTGCTGGCAGACGAAACGGACCCCCCCGCCCCGGTGATCGCGCTCGGCGATGCCCAGCGCCTTCATGAGCTGCCAGCCGGTGTAGTTGGAGACGCCGACGTAGCGGACCTTGCCCGAGTCCACCAGGTGGCGCAGGGCCTCGAGCGTCTCCTCCAGCGGGGTCAGTCCGTCCCACTCGTGCACGTGGTAGATGTCGATGTGATCGGTCCGCAGCCGGCGCAGGCTCGCCTCGCAGCCGCTGATCACGTGGTGGCGCGACAGGCCCGACATGTTCGGGCCGTCGCCCATGGTCATGCGGACCTTGGTCGAGATGAGGACGTCGTCGCGCTTGGCTTCGATGGCCTCGCCCACGATCTCCTCCGAGCGTCCGGTGGAGTAGACGTCGGCGGTGTCGATGAGGTTGATCCCCGCGTCGAGGCACATGTCGATCTGGCGCCGTGCCCCGTCCAGGTCCGTGTCGCCCACCTTGGCGAAGTTGCCCTGTCCGCCGAACGTCATCGTGCCGAGTGTCAGAGACGAGATCTGCAGTCCGGATGTGCCCAGCGGCCGGTAATCCATTGGCGTCCTTTCGACGAGGTGGTGGCGTGCTCTCGTCCGAGCCTAGAACGCGGGTGTCGCGGGGTCCGGCCCCCGGCGCGAACCGCCTCAGGCCACGGCGGCGGATGACGCCGACGCCGCGTCCTCGGCGTCCCAGCACTGGGCCACGAACGCCGAGATCTTGCCGGTCAGCCGCGCAGGCTTCACGCGCAGCTCGAGGATGGAGTGGGCGTTGACCAGCCGGGCGTTGGGCAGCTCTGAGGCGAGCATGCCGGCGTCGGAGAACGGGTGCACCGGGTCCCGGGGATGGCCGATGACCAGCGCGGGAGTCTCGAAGCGGCAGCGCTCGTGGTGGCCGGGCGCGGCGCGGCCGTAGAGGATGCCGCTCAGCACGGCGGCGCTCGGCCCCGGATCCTGGGAGATCCAGTCAAGCCCGACCTGCGCCAGGAGCGGCAAGGGGCGACGGGGCACGGCGCGGGCGCCGCGGGCCAGCGCGCGCATCCCCGGCTCACCGAACCTCAGGGCCAGCAGCAACGGCGTGAACGCGGCTGCGCAGGCGGCGATGGCGTTGTCGAGGACGGGCATCTCGATGACCATGCCGGCCAGGCGCTCGGGCGCCTGCAACGCCACCTCGAGGCTGATATTGGCGCCCAGCGAGGTTCCCCCCACGACGGCGCGCTCGACTTCGAGGTGGTCCAGGAGCCCCACCGTCTGCTGGGCGAACGCGCTCATCGAGTAGCGCCACTGCTCGCGCGGCCGCGAGGACGCTCCGTGACCAAGGGGGTCGAGCGTCACGACCCGGTTGCCGCGGGCCGCCAACCGGCGGGCCAGCGGCGCCTGCATCGTCTGGGACAGGAGCAGGCCCGGGAGCAGGACGGTCGTTCGCGGGCCCTCCCCGTAGACGGTGTAGGCAAGTCGCTGCCCGTCGAGGTGAAACTCGGCCATCGTCAATCCGGCAGCATAGTGGGGCCGGGGGCGTTGACTGGCCAGTCAGCCAGTTTTGACGGCCCGGGGCGGCGTCGAGCGGTACAGTCTGGTACCAGCCACCGCTGCACTGGCGCCAGTCACCGCTTTCACAAGACTTTCAGGAGGGACTCGTCTCATGGCCAAGGCTCCACGATCGCTTGCCGGCAAGGTCGTCGCCATCACGGGCGGCGCCCGCGGAATCGGTAAGGCCACCGCGGCCGCGCTGATCGCCCAGGGGGCCCGGGTCGCCATCGGCGACATCGACGCGCCGCTCGCCGAGCAGACCGCCGCAGAGCTGGGCAGCGGCACGGTGGGCCTGGCGCTCGACGTCACCGACCGCGCGAGCTTCGACGCCTTCCTCACGGAGGTCGAGAACCGCGTCGGCCCGCTCGACGTGCTCGTCAACAACGCCGGGATCATGCCCATCGGGCCGTTCGTCGACGAGACCGACTCGACCGCCAAGCGGCTGGTCGACATCAACCTGCACGGCGTCATCCACGGCTCGAAGCTGGCCCTGGAGCGCTTCGTGCCCCGCGGCCGGGGCCACCTGGTCAACATCGCGTCGGTGGCGGGCAAGGGCGGCTTCCCGGGCGGGGCCACCTACTGCGCCACCAAGCACGCCGTCGTCGGGCTGAGCGAGGCCATCCGGGCCGAGATGCGCAGGACCGACATCGACGTCAGCATCGTGATGCCCGTCGTGGTCAACACCGAGCTGGGCTCCGGCCTGCAGCGCAGCCGCGGCGTCAAGGTCGTCGAGCCCGACGACGTGGCCAACGCGATCGTCGAGGCGCTCCAGACCGGCCGCGTCGACGTGTACGTCCCCAAGCAGATGCGCGTCCTGTTCCGGCTCATGAACATCGTCCCGCGCGGGGTGGCCGACTTCGTCACCAAGGTGCTCAAGGGCGACCAGGTCCTCGTCAACCCCGACCACCTGCTCCGCGAGGCCTACGAGAGGCGCACCGGCGACAAGGCCGAGCTCACCGCGGCGCCCCCGCCCGTGCCGGCCGCCGCGGCATCGACGTCCGCGGAGACAGCGGTCCCCGAGCCCGAGAAGGAGACCGTCTAGGTCTGGGAGCCCAGCCAGTCGGCGATGAGATCGCCGATCTGAGGTCCGGCGTCCTCCTGCAGGAAATGGCCGGCGTCGGCGATCACGTGCGCCAGCTCGCCGCCCAGGGCGGCCGCGAAGCGCCGGCCCGTCTCCAGCGGCAGCACGGGGTCTGAATCGGCCCACAGCATGAGCTTGGGCCGGGCGTCGGCGCGCAGGGCGTCGAGCGTGCGCTGGCCCGCCTGCGCCCCCGGCATCTCCGGCGTGGTGGGGAGGATGAGCGGGAAGGCCCGCGCGCCCGCCTTGGACGCCGCGTCGGGGAACGGCCGCTCGTAGCCGGCGATCACCTCATCGCCGGGATCGTGCTTGCAGGCGCCGCGCACCAGGAAGCCCACGGGCAGATCATCGGTGCGCTCCACGAAATCGCGAAAGGCGTTCCAGGCCTCGG
The DNA here is from genome assembly GCA_963771675.1 of uncultured Actinomycetota bacterium. Classification (GTDB taxonomy): domain Bacteria; phylum Actinomycetota; class Thermoleophilia; order Solirubrobacterales; family Solirubrobacteraceae; genus Palsa-465. The sequence continues at coordinate 299,157 of CAVYUJ010000002.1, forward strand.
TCATCGGCTGGTGGCCGGTGAAGAGGCCGGTGTCCAGGATGACCAGCCGGTCGATCCGCTCCGAGGACTCCACGGCCGCGCGCAGGCCGATCGGGCCGCCCCAGTCATGGACGACGATCGTCGCGCCGGTGACGTCCAGCTCGTCGAGCAGGGCGGTCAGCGCCGCGGTGTGGCGGTCATAGGAGTACCAGCCGATGTCGGTCGGCTTGTCCGAGCGCCCGAAGCCCGGGAGGTCGGGCGCGATGCAGCGGTAGCCCGCGTCGCGGACTCCGACGAGCACCTTGCGCCACAGAAATGACCACGTCGGCTCCCCGTGGACGAACACCACCGGCGGCCCGTCGCCCTCGTCGAGGTGAGCCATCCGGATCCCGCCGAAGTCGGTGAACGACGAGGCGAACGGAAAGTCGGGGAGCCCTTCGAGGGCCTCGGGGGGTGTCTGGACGACGTCGGTCATCGCGCAGGCGCAACCTATCGGACGGCGCTCGCGCTGCGCGCAGCCACCCCGTGGGCGCGGGTCACCCCCCGCGCAGCCATGCCACCGCGTCGGAGGCGACGGTGATGCGGATCGCGTCCGGCTCCCGCGCCCACGCGATGAGGTTCAGCGATTGCAGGCGGTCCAGGATCGCCTGGAACGCCGCCGCCTGCGCCGGCGCGGCGTACCGGCGTTGCACCGAGAAGGCCCACCCCGTGGCCGCCGGGGGATCCGAGATGCCCACGTGGCTCTGCAGGCGCTCATCGACGACGGTGCTCTGGATCCGCAACGGGGCTCTGGACAGCCCCGACACCCGGCGCACCTGGGCGGCGAGCTCGATCATGAAGCGCAGCGCCTCCGGGCGCAGGCCGCGATAGAGCGAACGCGGCGCCCCGACCGCCTTGGCCCCGGTGCCCATCCCAGGGTCGATCACCAGCCCCAGCGCCGCGGCGTTGGACGGCAGCGGCACGATCGCGTGTCTCTGGTAGGCGGCGGACAGCGCGGTCGGATCGGCGAACGGCTTCATCGTGGGGTGCAGCGCCGCGCCACCGGCGTCGTCGGCGAGCTGCAGGGCGCTGAGGCGCGACAGCTCGGCCCGGTCGGTGCGATACAGGTGCATGATCGCGATGGCGGCCTGCACGCGCCAGTAGTAGGTCCAGGAGTCATCGCCGAAGCCGGCCAGCAGCCGGTACGCGGCGGCGTGGCGCGTCGGCGCGCTGTCGAAGTACAGCTGCGCGTAGGGGACCGCGCGACCGCCGTCGTAGGCCTGGAGCACCTGGTGCAGGTTGCCGATGCCCATGTGGTAGGACTCGACCGCCAGGTCCGGGCGCCCGAACTGCTGCTCGGCGATCTTCAGGTAGCGCACGGTGCCGGCGAGCTCCTTGCTGACGTTGAAGCGGTCGTCGATGGCGGCGCGGCGGGCCAGCAGCGGGCCGAGGCGACCGGCGCGCGTGCCACCGGCGACCGCGTCGATCTGGCGGGTCAGGCGCCGGCTCTTGGCCAGGTCGATGTGCATCCCCAGCAGCGACTGACCGGTGGCGGCGAGGATCTGCGTGAGGCCGGCCGCGTCGGCGGGATCGGAGCCGGCGATCGCCTGGGGCCGGCCGGCGCTCTCGAGGAACACCAGCCCCTCGACCAGGTTCGGATCGATCCCGGCGCCGGCTGTGGCACGGTCGATCGCCCGGCGAAAGCCGGCGACGCGCTGGGCGGTGGCCGTCGCGCCGCCCGGGCTGAGCACGAACAGCGGGCGGGCGTTGCCGGCGGCGGCTCGGGCCACGAAGTTCGCCTCCTGGCTGGAGCGGTAGGCGAAGGGGTCACCGGGTCCGGCGCTGTCGGCCACGGCGGGCGCCGGCGGCCGCGGCAGTCCGCCGGGCGGGTGGGTGGTAATCGAGATCACGACCGCCACCACGAGGATGAGGCCGGCGAGGGCGACCGCCAATCGCGCCCGGCGGCGGGCGATCATCATGGGGCGCGGTCGGCGGCGGCGACGGCGCGGGGCGGCCGGGGGCTCCGGGAGCGGGCCGGGCGGCCTCGAGGGACCAGGTCCGTGGGACACGCCGGGCCGAAAGTATCAGCGTCGGCTATCCTCCTGCGCTCGCTGGGCACCTCCGCGCCGCCCGAGGCCGGCAGTGATGCACCGTCACGGCTCACCCGCTCCGGCACCACATCTCGAAGACCTGCACTGGATATGAGTACCTCTGACCTCACCGGCCGCCGCGTCCTTGTCACCGGCGGATCCGGCTTCATCGGCCGCCACGTCGTCTCCCAGCTCACCGCTGACGGCGCGCACGTGCGGGTGGTGGATCTCCAGCCCCACCCGGACCCCTCGGTGGACCTCGTGCAGGGGGACATCGCGGACCGGGACGTCCTGGACAAGGCCTTTGACGGCGGCTTTGAGTCCATCGTGCACCTCGCCGCGGTGACCTCGGTGCTGAAATCGCTCGAGGAGCCCGACAAGACCTTTCGCACGAACGTCGCCGGTACCTACGCGCTGCTCGAGGCCGGGCGCGCCGCGGGCGTGACCTCGCTGGCCTTCGCCTCCACCAATGCGGTCACCGGGCCGATGGAGGGGGGTGCGCGGGGTCTTATCACCGAGGACGCCAAGCTGCGCCCCCTCACCCCGTATGGGTCGACCAAGGCCGCGGGCGAGATGCTCATGTCGGCCTACACCGCCTCCTACGGGCTGCGCTGCGCCTGCATCCGCCTCACCAACGTCTACGGTCCGGGCATGCAGGCCAAGGACAGCATCATCGCGCGGCTGATGCGCTGCATCCGCCTGGGCACCACCTTCGAGGTCTACGGCGATGGCTCACAGGTGCGCGACTACGTCCACGCCCATGACGTCGTCGCCGCCATGCGACTCGGGCTGACCTCGGACGAGTGGGCCGGATCGACGGTGATCGGCTCTGGGAGCTCGCTCTCCGTGCTCGAGGTGATCGACGCCGTCAAGCGCGTGTCCGGCGCCGACATCGAGTTCACGCACGGCCCGGCCAAGCCCGGCGAGATGCCCGCGGTGATCGTCGACCCCGCGCGTGCCCACGCCGCCGGCTGGTCGCCGCAGTACCCCGACCTCGACGACGGCCTCGTGGGCGTCTGGGACGAATGGTCCAAGGCCGACGTGAAGGCACCGGCGACCTCGTGACCGCGATCGACGTCAGCCGCGACGAGTACGACCGGCTGGAGCCTGCCGAGCGCGGCGCGGCCGAGGCGTTCCTGGACCAGCACCCCGCCGGCGCCGGTGCGCCGCTCGCGGTCGTCATCCCCGCCTACAACGAGGAGCCGACCGTCGCCGAGGTGATCGCGGCGATCCCCGCCGAAGCGGCCGGCCTTCAGACCGAGGTCATCGTCGTCGTCGACGGCGCCAAGGATGCGACCGCCACCGTCGCCGCGCAGGCCGGCGCGCTCGTGTGCGATGTCCCGGTCAACCGCGGACAGGGCGCGGCCCTGCGGCTGGGCTACTGGCTGGCCCGCGCCCGCGGCGCCCAGGTCATCGTCACCATCGACGCCGACGGCCAGTACGAGGCCGACGAGATCGGAGCCGTCGTCCAGCCCATCCTCGACGGGAGCGCCGACTTCGTCTCGGGCAGCCGCCGTCTGGGCAAGGAGCTGACCACGGACGCGACGCGCCACGCCGGCGTCATCGTGTTCGGGGCCCTGATCTCGGTGCTGGTGCGCCAGCGCATCACCGACCCGGCCTGCGGGCTGCGCGCGATGAGCTCCGAGCTGACCGCGGACGTCGTGCTCGAGCAGCCCCAGTACCAGGCGTCAGAGCTGATGATCTCCGCCGCTCTGCACGGCTATCGCCTGGCCGAGGTGCCGACCACGATGCGCGATCGCGGCAAGCACGCCACCGGCACCAAGAAGGGCGGGAACTTCGGCTACGGGGTGCGGTTCGCCCGCGCCGCGCTCCACACCTGGTGGCGCGATCGGACGGCGGCACGCAGCCGCGACTTGCCCGAGAAGACCCACTTGTCGTAGATCACGAACTTCAGCACGAAGAACATCGCCTGCACGAAGACGTAGGCGGACGTGGTGATGATCACCCGCAGGCCGCTCCCCGCCGGGACGTGGTTGTGCGCCCAGTTCTGGGTGTTGCCCGTCGCCCACGTCGATGCCGCCCACACGAGGACCGAGATGACCGTGTAGGCGAAGATCTCTCGCAGGAACTCCGCGCGGCCCTCCATCCTCCACGCCCACTTGCGGTTGAGGACCCAGTTGGGGATGGCGCCGGCGACGAAGGCCGCCGCCGAGTCGATCCCGGTGCGGATCCCCATCCAGTCCATGACGGCGAACACGATGACGCTCGTCGTCAGCGCGACGAGCGAGCCGATCGCGTACTTGGTCAGCTTGGAGGCGAACGCGGAGCGCGAGAAACGCTGCGCGAGCGGCAGAGAGCGCGCGCGTGCATACAGGTCGGACGAAGACACCAGCGCGGATCCTAGCGGCTGCCCGCATAAGATCCGTGTCAGAACGGGCGGTTTGACGCGGTTCTGCGGCTGCCGCGGCGACCGGTAGTGCTGTACTAGGTTCACTCAGATGCGCATCCAGGCCGGCGACGACCCCGTGGAACTCGACGATGACCTGGTCATCGCCGGCGACAACCTGCCGGTGCTCGAGCGCCTGCCCGAGGCGACGTTCGACCTGATCTATGTCGACCCCCCATTCAACACCGGGCGGGCGCAGACGCGGCGCTCGGTGACGGCCACAGCCGACGCCGGCGCTTCCCGAGTCGGCTTCGGCGGTCGCCGCTACCGCACCAGCCTGCTGCAGAGCCTCAGCTACGACGATGCGTTCAGCGACTACCTGGGCTTCCTGGAGCCGCGGCTGACCCGGGCGCGGGAGCTGCTGGCGCCGCAGGGGACCTTGTACTTCCACATCGACTATCGCGAGGCCCACTACTGCAAGCTGCTGCTCGACGAGGTGTTCGGGCGCGAGGCGTTCCTCAACGAGATCATCTGGGCCTACGACTACGGGGCCAAGCCGCGCCGCCGCTGGCCGGCCAAGCACGACACGATCCTCGTCTACGTCAGGACGCCGGGTGCGCACCACTTCGACGCCGACGCGGTGGAGCGCGAGCCCTACATGGCCCCCGGTCTGGTCGGCGCCGAGAAGGCGGCGCGCGGCAAGCGGCCCACCGATGTGTGGTTTCACACGATCGTGCCCACCAACGGCGCCGAGAAGACCGGCTACCCGACCCAGAAGCCCGTGGGCGTGCTGCGCCGGTTGGTGGCGGCGTCCTCGCGGCCCGGCGCCTGGTGCCTGGATCCGTTCGCGGGCTCGGGCACGCTCGGCGCGGTGTGCCGGGAGCTCGGACGGCGGTGCGTCCTGATCGATTCCAGCCCCGCGGCGATCGAGGTCATGCGCGCCCGGCTGGGGGACCCCCCTCCGCCGGCTGTGTCCGCCCCGCCCGTTGCGCCCCCTCCGCCGGCTGTGTCCGCCCCGCCCGTTGCGCCCGCCCCGCCCGTTGCGCCCGCCCCGCCCGTTGCGCCCGCCCCGCCCGCGCTCAGCGTCCGCGACCGCGCACCAGCGGCACGAACCTGACCGGGTCAAAGCGCTCCTCGCGCAGGCCGTCCGGCGTGCGGCGCACCCGGGTGAGGAACTGGTGCTCGTCGCCCACCGGCGCGACCAGGCGGCCTCCGGGCGCCAGCTGTGCCTTCAGGACCGGTGGGACGTGCTCACCGGTGGCCGCGGCGACGTTGATGGCGTCAAACGGCGCCTGCTCGGGCAGCCCCTCCCAGCCGTCGCCGACGATGCAGATCACATTGGCGTAGCCCAGGGCCGAGAGGGTGACGCGGGCCCGGGCGCTCAGCTGCGGGTGGCGCTCGATCGTCCACACCTCGGCGGCCAGCAGGCTGAGCAGCGCGGCGTGGTAGCCGGACCCGGTGCCGACGTCGAGTACCCGGTCCGATGGGGAGAGCTCCAGCAGCTCGAGCATCCGCGCGACCACCACCGGCTGGGAGATCGTCTGCTCGCAGTCGATGGGCAGGGCCGTGTTCTCATAGGCCCGCGCGCGCTCGGCGTGGGGCACGAACCGGTGACGCGGCACCGCGGCGACGGCCTGGAGCACCCGCTCGTCGTGCACCGACCGCGCCAGGTGGCGCGCGAGTCCCTGTGCCGGGTCCACCCCCGTCATTGTCCCAGCCATGACCGTCGTCCCGACGGGGCCGGCGTGCTTGAATCGGCGGCATGCTGGCCAGTGCCAAGCTGCAGCGCGCCCTCATGCTGATCCTGGTGGCGCTCGTGGGCGCCATCATCTTCATCCTCGTCACCAATCGCTCCCCCGGCGAGAGCGGACAGGCGGCGGGGTCGGAGTTCGACGGCGGGACGATGCCGGCACACCTGATGGCCCGCGACTTCACGCTCACCGACCAGGACGGCCGGCGCGTGAGCCTCTCGGCGGATCGCGGCAAGGTGGTGGTGCTGACGTTCATCCACTCGCTGTGCCGCGACACCTGTCCGTTCATGGTCGAGCAGATCAAGGGTGCGCTGAACGACCTGCCCGAGAACGGGCGCAACATCCCCACCATCGGCGTCAGCGTGGCCCCGGCCGAGGACACCGTGCACAACCGCAAGGCGTTCCTGGCCAAGCACGAGATGACCGGGCGCATCCAGTTCGTCAGCGGCCCGCTGCGGGAGCTGCGCCAGGTGTGGCACGCCTACGCCATCCAGCCGGTCACGCCCAAGGTCGACCACTCCACGTTCGTGCTCCTGATCGACAAGCACGGCTATGAGCGCGTCGGCTTTCCCGCCGACCAGCTCACGCCCGAGGGCCTGGCCCACGACATCAGGGTGCTGGAGCGCCAGTCGTAGTGTGCTGATGCGCCCACACAGGCATCGAATTACTGCTTCAGGACACTGGTAGCCGGTACGCGTTGCGCGGCCGGGGTGAAGCCGGGCAGGCGCAGGGAGAAGGTCGACCCCGCTCCGGTGCTGCTCACGCTGCAGGTCCCCCCGTGGGCCTTGGCGATGGCGTCGGTGATGGCGAGCCCGAGGCCCACTCCGCCGGCCGCGCGGCTGCGTGCCGAGTCGGCGCGCGCGAAGCGCTCGAAGATCCGCGACAGGGCCTCGGGCGGCACCCCGCACCCGTCGTCCTGCACCTCGATCAGCACCTCGCCCCGCTCGCAGGCGCGAGCGCGCAGCTCGATGGCCGCTCCCGGGAACGAGTACTTGACGGCGTTCTCCAGCAGTGCGTCGAGTGCGGCGCGCAGACGGTCGGCGTCCACGCACAGGCGGCCGCAGGCCAGCGGGCCCAGGTGCCACAGCCGCGGCGCCAGGTCTGACCAGCGCATGAAGACGTCTTCGAGCAGGGGCTCGAGCTCGATGTCGGCCAGCTGCACGAAATCGGGCTCGTTGGCGACGGCGAGCACGAGCAGACGGGCGACGATCGCCTCCATGCGACCCAGCTCGTCCAACGCCACATCCACCTCGGGCGGCGCGCCGGACTCCGAGCGCAGCAGCTCGAGATGGCCGCGGGCGATCGTCACCGGGGTGCGGAGCTCGTGGGAGGCGTCATGGATGAACCGCTCCTGGCTGGCCAGCAGCGCGCGGTGCTCCTCGGCGCGCCCTTCCGCGATGCGCTGGGCCTCCACGCGCCGCCGGGCGTGCCACACCATGGCCAGGAACATGGCCGACATCAGCGGCACCTCGAACAGCTCCCCCCACAGCTGGATGCCGTGGAAGGCGTCGAGGCCGATCGACGCCCCGGTCAGGGTCATCACGCACCCCAGCACGATCAGGGTGGGGCGGATGTCCCAGACGCGGAAGCCGTAGAGCAGCGTCAGGCTGATCCAGACGAAGTGAAACGGGATCGTCTCCCAGCTCGGCCACGCGATCATGGCGGCGTAGTTGACGGCCGCGAACGCCGCCCACAGCAGCTCCACCTGCAGCCGGCGTGCCCGCGCGGGCAGCTGATGGAGGAACGCCGTCATGCCGCGGCGCGGTACCCGGCGTTGCGCACCGTCTCGATCGGCGCGTCGGGGCCGAGCTGGCGGCGCAGCCGGCGGACGCACACATCCACCACGTTGGAGCGCGGGTCGAAGTCAAATCCCCACACCTCGGAGAGCAGTCGCTGGCGGCTGACCACCTCGCCGGGGTGCAGCATGAGGAAGTGCAGCAGGCGGAACTCGCGATCCGCCAGGTCGGCGACCGTGTCCCCCAGGCGCGCCTGACGCCGCGCCAGGTCCAGGGCCAGGACGCCGACACGCAGGACCGCTCCGTCACCAGGCCCGCCCGCCCCGCCCGCGCCGGGCGCACGCCGCAGGTGCAGCCGGAGCCGCGCGAGCAGCTCCTCCAGTGAGAACGGCTTGACGATGTAGTCCACGGCGCCGAGCTCGAACCCGCGCAGCTTGGTGGCGATGTCGCTGCGCGCCGACAGGATCAGCACCGGGAGGTCGTGGTGGCGCAGGCGCAGCTGGCGCAGGACCTCGAGCCCGCCCTGCCCCGGCAGCAGCAGGTCGAGGACCACGCCGTCGTAGGCGCCCGACAGCGCGCGCTCGAGTCCCTGCTCGCCGTCGGACGCGACGTCGACGATGAAGCCCTCGGCCTCGAAGGCGCGCCCCAGAAAGGCGCGTATCCGCGCCTCGTCCTCCACTACCAGAATCCGCATGTCCGTTCCTCGCTCGGGGCCCTTTGGGCCGGTCGCAACATATCCCCCGGTCCGCGACTTGTAAATGACGCGCAGATGACATCGCTGTCATCTGCTTGCTTTGCGCGGCACGCGAGATAGATACTCGCCGCCGAGGAGAGGTCATTTATGAGCAGTTATGCGAAGCGCCTGACAGGGATCGTCGCCGGGATTGCAATCGTTTGCGTCCTGTTAGGGCTGTACATCGGGGTCTATCTGACGAGCCAGCCCGGCTCAGCAACCGCTGCGCAGACGTCGGCCGGCACGCAGCTCTACCTCGGCACCGTCCCCGCGGCCGCGCTGAATGACCCTCACCCGACCTGGGTCTCCTACTACGCGGTGGATCCGAACGGCAGCCATTGGCGCCACGTGACCACCTACGTGTTGCCCGCCAACACCGTGGTGCACGTCACGATCTACAACTTCGACTCCCAGACCGGGCTGCGCAACCCCTTCATCGCCCAGTCGGAGGGGACTGGGGGCGGCGATTTCACCCTCGACGGCAAGGTCACCAAGACGATCGACCCCGACGGTGCATCGCATGTCTTCGCCATCCCGCAGCTCGGGCTCCTGGTCCCCATCGAGGGCATCGCCGACACCGCCAAGAACCCGTGCAGCAACGCCCCGTGCCCGCTGAGCTTCACGCACACCACGACCTCGTTCACGTTCAAGACGGGCAAGGCGGGCCTGTATCGCTGGCAGTGCTTCGTCCCCTGCGCCGCCGGCTACATCGAGGGCTGGGGCGGGCCGATGCAGACGGTCGGCTACATGGACGGGTTCATCAAAGTCGTATGAGAGGCCACCGGCGATGAACGAGGTCAACCACTGGCGCCGCGTCGTCCTGTGGTGGCTGGGCACGAGCATCGTGGCCACGCTGCTCGTGGTCCTGGTCCTCGCGCCGATCATCCCGCCCGGCAACGGTTCGGTGGAGGCCTCCGGGCAGGTGGTGGACGACACGGTCCTGCTGGGGATCTCCACGCCGGTCGCGATGGCGGTCCTCGTCTACTTCATCTACGCGCTGATCGTCTTCCGCGAGCGCGACGTGACGGCGGTGGTCGACGGTCCGCCGATCCGCGGCGACGCCAGGGTCCAGACGTGGTGGCTGGTGATCACCACCGCCACCGTCCTCTTCCTGGCCGGCTACGGCACGGTCCGGCTGCTCGCCGACGGAGCCGGCGGCGGCCAGGGCCCGAACCCGATCGCCGCGCCGGCAGGCGCCAAGGACGCGCTCCAGGTCCAGGTGATCGCCCAGCAGTGGAAGTTCACCTACCGCTGGCCGTCATACGGCGGGGTGGAGACAGCCCAGCTGGAGCTGCCGAGCAACCGGATGATCGAGTTCCACGTCACCTCGCTCGACGTCATCCACTCGTTCTGGGCCTACCAGCTGGGGGTCAAGGCCGATGCCAACCCCGGCTTCGACAACATCGCCTACGTCACCACCAAGGGCCCGCTGAGCTTCGACATCCACTGCGCCGAGCTGTGTGGCGTGTGGCACGGCTACATGTTCGAGACCGGCCACGTGGTGCGGCCGAGCGCCTTCAACACCTGGATCGCGCAGCAGCGCCAGCAGTACGCGCCGTCGACCAAGGCCCTGGGGCCGTATTCCAAGCAGTACTTCCCGGACCCGCAGAGGAGAGGCGGATGACCACAGTCGCGATCGCAGCCAGACCGCAGCCGGCATGGCGCAAGCTGATCGGCTTCAACGTGCTGACCGGCATCGTCCTGGCGGTGATCGGGTGGCTGATCGGCGATTGGCTGGGCGGCAGGATCCACGCTCCCAGCCTGGACTACTTCGGCACCGAGTCCGGTGAGAACGACATCGGGATCATGCTCGGCTATCTGTTCGGGGTGATCGGGTTCCTCATCGGCCTGGGTTTTGCCAACTACCCGATCCGGCGCCTGATGGGCCATCCCGCCTCGCTCACCGAGCACGAGTCCGAGGGCGAGGGAGCCATGCGCTACTTCCGCCTGTGCACCGACCACAAGGTGGTCTCGATCCAGTACATCGTCGGGATCGGCGTGTTCTTCCTGGTCGGCGGGATCAACGCGATGCTGATCCGCACCGAGCTGCTCCAGCCCAACGTTCACGTGTTCGGCGCCAACCAGTACGTGACGCTCGTCGGCATGCACGGGGCGATGATGATGGGGATGATGACCAGCGGGGTGCTGGGGCCCTTCGCCAATTGGCTGGTGCCTCTGATGATCGGGTCGCGGCGCATGGCCTACCCGCGGATCGAGTCGTTCACCTTCTGGCTGCTGATGGCCGCCGGGGTGGTGCTCATCACGACGATCTTCATGGGCGGCTTCCAGACCGGCTGGACCGGCTACCAGCCGCTCGGCGACCAGGGCACCGCCGGCTATGACGCCTACATCGGCTTCTTCGCCCTCGTGGGACTGTCGATGTGCCTGCTGGGGTTCAACCTGATCGTGACCATCATCACCATGCGCGCCCCGGGGATGACCTGGAACCGCCTGCCCATCTTCGTGTGGAGCGTCCTGGCCACCGCGCTGCTGATGATGCTGGCGGCACCGATGCTCATCGCGGCGCTGCTCATGGGGGCCCTTGATCGCACCGTGCAGACCGCCTTCTACGTCGCCGGCAACGGGGGGAGCTCCTATCTGTTCCAGAACCTGTTCTGGGTCTTCGGCCACCCCGAGGTGTACATCGTGGCGTTGCCGGGATTCGGGATCGTGCTGGAACTGCTGCCGGTGTTCTGCCGCAAGCCACTGTGGGGTTACCGCCTCGCCGTCGCCGGCATGCTCGGAGTGGCACTGCTGAGCTTCTTCGTGTGGCAGCACCACCTGTTCGTCAGTGGCATCAACGCCGACCTGCGCCCGTTCTACATGCTCTCCACCGAGCTCATCTCACTGCCCACGGGGTTCATCTTCCTCTGTGCCATGGGCACGATGTGGCGGGGCCGAATACGTTATTCCGTGCCCATGTTGTTCTGCATGGGCTGGGCCTTCAACTTCCTCTTCGGCGGGATCTCGGGCGTGTTCCTGTCCGACGTCCCATCCGACGTCACCACGCACGGAACGTTCTTCTCCATGGCCCACTTCCATTACACGATCATGGGCGGGCTGGTGTTCACGGTGTTCGCAGCCGTCTACTACTGGGGCCCCAAGATGACCGGCTTCAACTTCAACGAGAAGCTGGCCAGGATTCACTTCTGGACGCTGTTCATCGCCTTCAACGCCACCTTCGGCCCCCTGTTCGCCCTGGGGCTGATGGGCCAGCCGCGGCGCGTCGTCACCTATCCCACCCACCTGCAGGCGCTCAACGACTGGGTGAGCGTGTCGGCGTTCTGCATCGGGATCTCGATGTTGGTGTTCCTCTACAACCTCATCTGGTCGATGGTGATCAAGCGCGAGCCCTCGGAGCCCAATCCGTGGAACTCCCTGTCGGCCGAGTTCCAGCTGCCGACCCCGGTGCCACTGCACGACTTCGACCAGATCCCGGTCTTCGACGCCGATCCCTACCCGTACGGGGTGGAGACGGTACCGGTCATGACACCGGCCACGCAGGGCGCGTGACATGGAAGGCTCAGCCTCCGCACCCACCCATCCGCACATCGAGCTCGAGCCGCCGGAGTGGCAGCCGCGTGCGATGCGGGCCGGCGCCCGCGGCCTCTGCGGCGCGGTGGCCTTCTTCATGGTCTCGTTCGTCTTCGCCTACTTCTACCTGCGAGCGCAGGATCCGAACAAGAGCTGGAAGATCGGCCACGTCAAGCCGTCTGTGGCCCTCGGGGTCATCATCGTCCTCGCGCTGGTGGCCAGCGCGGTGGCGATGCGCGCAGCGGCCGCGCGCCCGGAGCTGACGATCAGCGCCGGGGCGGCGGCACTGGGGCTCGCGCTGCTGTCGGTGGTGCTCCAGGTGATCGACTGGACGACGCTGGGCTTCGGCCCGGCCAGCGGCGGGTATGCGAGCGTCTTCATCGGTTGGACCGCGATGTACTCGGTCCTCAGCATGCTCGGCGCGTTCTGGATCGAGACCCAGGTGGCCACCGCCTGGCGGCGGCGGCGCCATGGGGTGGTGGCGACTCCAGCGGAGGTGATGTCCGACCTGCCGATCGTGGAGGCGGGCCTCGAGGCCTGCTCGTTCTACTGGTCGTTCTATGTCGCGACCGGCGTGGTGCTGTTCGTGCTCCTCTACGTGATCTAGTGGGCCGGCGCCGACGATGAGCTGGCACGGATGGTCGATCCAGCCTCCGCTGCTCTACGTGGCGGTGGCGGGGATGCTCTACTGGTCCGGCGGCGTGGGCTACCGCCGCTCGGGGCGCAGCTCGCTGCAGGCGGCCGCGTTCGCGGCCGGCCTGGTCACGATCGTGCTGGCGCTCGAGTCGCCGATCGACGGCTACGCCGATCAGCTGTTCTGGGTGCACATGCTCCAGCACGTGCTCCTGCTCACCGTGGCGCCGCCCCTGATCCTCCTGGGGCGCCCCTGGCCGCGGATGTGGCGTGCGCTCCCGCTCGAGACGCGGACGCGGGTCGGGCGGACGCTGGCCCGGGCGCGCTGGACGGCCCCGGTGCGCGCGCTGGCGCGACCGGTCCCGGCGTTCGTCCTCTTCAACGCGACGGTGATCGGCTGGCACATCCCGGGGGCCTACGACGCGACGCTGCGCTCCTGGGCGGTGCACGACCTCGAGCACGCGATGTTCTTCTTCACCGGGCTGCTCTTCTGGGCGCGTGTCATCGATCCCGGGCCGCTGCGCCCCCGGCTCGTCTGGCCGTCGCGCATCGCCTTCACGGTGGGCGCGATGGTGGTCGGTTGGGTCCTGGCGATCACGCTGGTGCTGGTGCCCCACCCCCTCTATCCCTTCTACGCGGCGCTGGCGCATCGTCCGGGCGGGATCTCGGCGCTCACCGATCAGCAGCTCGCCGCCGGGATGATGTGGGTCCCCGGATCGCTGTCCTACACGATCACGTTCATGATCGGCTTCTACCGGTGGCTGGAACCCGACCGCACGCCCGCGCTCGCCGACCGCACGCCCGCGCTCGCCGAGCGGCCACCCGCGCCCACCGACGGCACGCCCGCGCCCGCCGAGCGGGCGCTGACCACGACAGTGTCATGAGTCACTCAGGACACAAGGAGGACTGACCGACATGCCCCTGTTCGCGGATGACTTCCTGGCCGGCTCGCTGCTGTCGCTGCTGCTGCCGGTGTGCCTGCTGATCGCGATCGCCGCGTGGTACGTGCTCTACGCCAGGCGCGCGCCGGAGGCGCATCCGTCCTCACCCACGCTGCCCCCGGCCGACGTGGTCGCCGCCGCCGCCGACGCCGAGCAGGTGCAGCCGGCCGGTCCACCGCCCGGCGACATCAGATGATCGCCGCCGGCGCCGCCCTCCGGCATCGCGTCAGCCGGCGCGGCGCCCGGCAGCTGGCCGTCGTGCTGGCCATCGCGGTCGCGGGGGGCGTCGCGGCGGGGGCCGGGGCGCACCTGCTGCTCACCGGCGGCGCCGCGCAGACCGCATCCGCGTCCGCGGGCACCGTGGCTCGCCACGGGTCGCTGCGGGGCATGGCGACGTGGGCCGCGGGCGCCCGCCCGGCTCCCGCCATCACCACGCTGCGCGACCAGACCGGCGCGCGGTTCACGCTCGGTTCGCTGCGCGGCCACACCGTGGCGATCCAGTTCTTCGACTCGCACTGCACATCGGCGTGCCCGCTCGACGGCCGCGCGTTCGCGGCGTCCGAGCGCGCGCTGCCCGTCGCGCAGCGCCCCGTGCTGGTGGTGGTGAGCGTCAATCCGCGCGACACGCGGGCCAGCGTGCGCAAGGCGATCCGGTCGTGGGGGCTGGCCGGCCTGGCGCCGTGGCACTGGCTGATGGGCACGCACGCACAGCTGGCGCCGGTATGGGCCGCGTATCACATCTTCGTCGCGCCGACGCGCGGCGACATCACTCACACCGAGGCGCTGTATCTGCTCGATCGCCGCGGTGACGAGCGCTCGGGATACCTGTTCCCGTACCTGCCGGCGTCGGTGAGCCATGACATGCGCGTCCTCGCGGCGCGGGGAGGCGGCGAGGGTGTCTGAGCTGATCGGAACCGTGCCGGCCGAGGGCCTGGCCGCTGATGGTGGCGCGCTGCGCGGAGCCGCTGACGGCGTGGCGCTGCGCGCCCGGCCGGCGTGGCGCGTCGTGCTCGCCGATTACGTGACGTTGACCAAGCCGCGGATCATGTCGCTGCTGGTCCTCACCGCGGTGTGCGCGATGGTCGCCGCCGCGGGAGGGTCCCCGGCCACGATGCCGCTGGCTGCCCTGGTCATCGGAGGCGCGCTCGCGTGTGGGGGCGCGAGCGCGCTGAACCACGTCCTCGATCGTGACATCGACCGCCTCATGGGCCCGCGCACGGCATCGCGCCCGGTCGCGGCGGGCCGGATCTCACCGCGGCGGGCGGTCCTGTTCGGACTGGCTCTCTCCGCGTTGGCGTTCACGGTGCTCACGGTCTTCGCCAACCTCCTGGCGGCGGTGCTCAGCCTCAGCGGCGGCGCCTACTACGTCGTCGTCTACACCCTCTGGCTCAAGCGGAGCACCGCCCAGAACATCGTCATCGGCGGCGCGGCCGGGGCGATCCCGCCGCTGGCCGGCTGGGCGGCCGCTCACGGCAGCCTCGGTCTCGGCGCAGGGTTGCTCTTCGCCATCGTGCTGCTGTGGACGCCGCCGCACTTCTGGGCGCTGGCACTGCTGCTCTCACGCCACTACGAGGCCGCCGATGTGCCGATGATGCCGGTGGTGCGGGGGGCGTCGGCCACCTCGGTGCAGGTCCTGCTCTACACCGTGGCGCTGGTCGCCGTCTCGCTGGTTCCCGGGGTCCTGGGGACGTTCGGCATGGGCTATGTGGCGGCGGCGGCGGTGCTGGGCGCTGTCTTCTGCGTGCTGGCGTGGCGCCTGTGGCGTGAGCAGACTCCCGCCCGCGCGGCGGTGCTCTTCCACTACTCGCTGCTCTACCTCTCGCTGCTGTTCCTGGCCGTCGCGGTCGACGCGGTCATCCGTTAGCGGCTGGGGCGTTCAGCGGGGTGTCGGCGACGTCAACGGCGGGCTGTCGAGAGTGGAGCTGGGCCGGTGTCGGCGCTCCCGGCGTCCCCTCGGCGTGGGTGTGGGAGATATTGGTTCTGTGACAACCATTATCTACCAAACCTCCCTGCAAAGCCGCCCATTCACGCTCAAACCCACCCCTTCGGAAGCCCGCCGTCGACGTGCGCTCGTGCCCGGCGCCACGCCGGGAGGCTCGCCGCGGCGATACGTAAGACCAACGTAGGAATGGGCGGCCTAAGGGCACTCTCAGGACTAAATCTCGGTAGGACGGGAAGGCATTGTGTATCCAGGTAATCCACCCAAGGACGCGATGACCCTTCCTCTGATCCTCAACATCGTCTTCGCCGCGTTCGTCCTCATCGTCATTCCGGGGATGCTGGCGCTGGCGATTCGCACCTCTCGCAACGATCAGCCGCCCCGCACCCGGCCGCTGCGCCGGCCGGTCCCGCAGCCACACCGCCCCAGCCCGCGGCTCAGCGGCGCATATAGCCATCGCGAGCCCGCGTGAGCACCGGCTGAAGATGCTCGTTGACCTGCTCTGAGGTCGTGCCGGGCAGCCGAAAGGTTGCCCGGCCGCTCTGGGCCCGGACATGAAGCTCGGGCACGCGCGCCCCCGATCGCAGGCCCCGGCGTGGGCGTGAGCTCGCCACCTCGACCTCGTGGATCTCCGACCACGGCAGGCGGCCGATGGTGGCGCCGCTGGAGGCCTTGAGCAGGTCCAGTCCGGCGTCGGAGAAGCGCAGCTCGAGGTCGGTCTCGCCGTCGCGCAGGCTTTCGATCCCCCTCACGTGCACCGCCGACAGGCGCAGCGCGCCGAGCGAGGGCTGCGCCTGACCCTCGACGGGGGCCACGGCGGCGACGGGATGAGTGGGCTCGACATGCTCGTAGGGCGGCGCGCCGGCGAGCGCGTGGGCGCGCTTCACCGTGGGGTGGGTGATGGCGTCGGCGAGCTCGACGCCGAGCTCGGTGGTCGCCGCGGCGGCCAGACAACGGCGCCACAGGACCCCGCCCGCGCGGGCGGCGGCCGCGTCGACGAGCTCGTCCAGCTGCGACGCCTCGAGCGTCATCGGCTCTGCGGCGTCGCTCGCCTGGCGCAGGATGGCGGCGCGCAGCCGCGCCTGGAGCTCCTGGCGCCCGTGCCGGACGATTCGTGCCGCGGCGGCCTGCTCGGACTCCGCGCTCACCCCTGCACGAGCTCCGTGAGGCGGCGCAGGAAGCCCGCCGCCAGGTCGCCGAACACGATCCGGTGGTCGCCGGTCAGCGTCAGGGTGAGCTGGTGCCCGGGGATGACGGCTCCGTCGCGCAGGACCGGGAGGGCCCGGATCGCCCCGGCGGTGAGGATCGCCGCCTGCGACGGCCTCACCAGTCCGGCGGCGCGGTGGATCCCGTACCCGCCGAGGTCCTCGATCGTGAACGTCGCCCCGGCCTGCTCGGGCGGTGTCAGCTCGCCGGAGCGCGCTCGCGCCGTCAGGCGGACCAGCTCTGCGTCGAGCTCGGAGGCGGACTTCGTGTCGGCGTCGAGCACCGTCGCGGTCACCGGCCCCTGCGGGGTCTGGATGACCACGCCGACGTTGACCCGGGAGTGCAGCTCGTAGCGTCCGTCGCGGTACGCGCCGTTGACGCGCGGAAAGGCGCGCAGGGCCCCCGCACAGGCCACGATGAGCAGCGCGGTGATGGTCACCTGCTCGGTCTCGGCGCGCGCCAGCAGCGCGTCGGCGTCGGCGTCCACGGACAGCTCGAGGTCCGGGACGGTGGCGCGGATCTCGGCGCTGCGCCGCGCGATCGCCCGACCGGCCCGGTCGGGCTCCTCGACGGTCGTCTCACCCTTGAGCGCGTCGGCGCTGACGCCGGCCGGCGGTGGTGTGCTGGAAGCGTCCACGGTGCGATCCAACATATCGCCGCCGGCGCGCGAGACTACGCGTCGCTGCCCTCCCACAGGGCCAGGAACTCCTCCGCCTCCAGCCCGGCGAGGTCGGCCCGGAGCTGGCGCAGCAGCTTGGTGGCGTCCTTGGCGGGCAGCTCCCAGTAGAGCAGCAGCTCCCCGTCGTCGATCGACACCACCTCGATCCGGTCCAGACGCCGGCGATCGGCCAGGAACGCCGGCTCGCGCCCCCCGCGGGTGACGATGAGGTGAAAGACGCGGTTGGCCTTCATCGCCGCCGGGCCTCGGGTGCTCAGCGGGCGTCGTGGTCGCGGATGACCGAGAGGACCGGCCCCGGCGCCGCGCCAAGCGCCTCGGTCGTCCGCTGGAGCGCGTCCTCGCCGCAGAACACCTGTGAGCCGATCTGGATCGCGGGCAGCGCCGACACTCCGGCCTGTCGCGCCCGCTCGCCCGCACGCTCCAGC
Organism: uncultured Actinomycetota bacterium; assembly: GCA_963771675.1. Taxonomy (GTDB): domain Bacteria; phylum Actinomycetota; class Thermoleophilia; order Solirubrobacterales; family Solirubrobacteraceae; genus Palsa-465. The sequence goes on from CAVYUJ010000002.1 coordinate 317,129, forward strand.
GAGGCGCCGACCGAGCGCAGACCCACGCCCTTGAGCACCGCGGTTGGGTGCATCTCACACGCGGCGGCGGCGAGCAGGACGGTGCCCTCGTCGCCCAGGTCGCGACCGCCGGCGAACACCTGGCGAAACGCCGCCAGCGAGAACGCCACCGCGCGCCCGCCGCCCTTGGCGTAGGTGGCGACGCGCATCGCCAGCTCTGAGTCGGGCGGCCACGTGGCCGGCAGGCGCAGCGGCTGCAGGCCGTAGCCGGCGATGAGCGCTCCCAGCGCGTCGGCGTCGGGCTCCGGCGGCGACCATCCGAGGCCGGGGCCGTGCACGGGCTCCCACTCGGGAATCGGACCGACCCGGCCCAGCTCGGCCATGATCCGCTCGGCGGTGACGTAGCAACCCGGGTCGCCCAGGTCGTAATAGAACACCGGCTGTGCCTGCGTGCCGGCCATGGGGCCGATCCCGCTAGCCGTGGATCAGCCAGCCGTCGGCGGCGCGAGCGGCTTCCATGACCGCCTCGGACATCGTCGGATGCCCGTGGATCAGCCGTGCCACCTCGGGATAGCCGCCCTCGAGCGCCCGGGCGTTGACCAGCTCCTGGATCAGCTCGGTCGCCTTGGCGCCGATGATGTGGCCGCCGAGCAGCTCGCCGTACCTGGTCTCGCCGATCACCTTCACCAGACCGGTGCGATCGCCGTAGACGGTGCCCGCGCCGACGGCGCCGTAGGGAACCTTGCCGACGACCACGTCGTAGCCCTGGTCGCGGGCCTGGGCCTCGGTGAGCCCGAAGCTGGCGACGTTGGGCGTGCAGAACGTGGCGCGCGGGATGTCGATGTACTCGATCGCGTGGGTGGTCATGCCCGCGGCGTCCTCGACGGCGATCACGCCCTCGTCGGAGGCCTTGTGGGCCAGCGCCGGGCCGGGGACGAGATCGCCGATGGCGTAGATGCCCTCCACGCTCGTGCGCATCGCACCGTCGACCTCGATGAGGCCGTTCTCGCCCAGCTTGACCCCAGCCGCGTCGAGGCCCAGGCCCTCGATGTCGGGTCCGCGGCCGGCGGCGATGACCAGCCAGTCCGCCTCGCCCGACTCTCCGCCGTGCTTGAAGGTGACGCTGCTCGAGCCGGTCTCGATGTCGGTGACCAGCGTGTTGGTGTGCACGGTGATCCCCTGGCGCTTGAAACCGCGCTCGGCCAGCTTGGAGATGTCGGCGTCCTCGGTGGGCAGGACGCGGTCCAGCGCCTCGAACAGGGTCACCTCGACGCCCAGGCGCGCGTAGCCCGAGGCGATCTCGGTGCCCGACGCGCCCGCGCCGACGACGACCATCGACGTGGGCAGCTCGTCGAGCGCCCACGCCTCCTCGGTGCCGATCACGCGTCCGCCGAACTGGGCCCCGGGGATCGGCCGCTTGACCGACCCGGTGGCCAGCACGATCGTCTTGGCCGAGATCTCCTGGCCGCCGACCGTCAGCGTGCCCTTGCCGGTGAGCGTCGCCTCTCCCTCGATCAGGTCGACCTTGTTCTTCTTCAGCAGTCCAGCGACGCCGCCGGTGAGCGTCGAGACCACCTTCTTGCGCCGTTCGGAGACGCCGGCGTAGTCGATCTCCGGGTCAGACACCTTGATGCCGAACTCGCCGGCCTCGCGGATCTCCGACAGGATGTCGGCGACGCGCAGCACGGCCTTGGCGGGGATGCAGGCGTAGTTGAGGCAGCGGCCTCCGACCCGGTCCTTCTCGATGCAGGCCGTCTTCATCCCGAGCTGGGCGGCGCGAATGGCAGTGACGTACCCACCGGGCCCGGAACCGATGATCACGCAGTCATAAGTGGATTCAGGCATTTGATACGAGCCTATCCAAGCGCGGCGGAGATGACCTGCTCACGGGGGAGATCGGCTTCCCGCGGCGGCGATCAGCGCCCGGGTCGCTGCGGCATCTGGATGCGGCTGAGCACGCGCACGAGCTTGAAGAACAGGTAGCCCGCGACCACGATGATGACCGGCGCGACGATGAACCCGAGCGCGTTGCTGGCCTCCACCAGGTACAGGGAGAAGAGCGTGCCGATGATGGCCAGCAGCGCCATGAAGCCGAGCACCGCGCCGTACCACATGCGCCACAGGCCGACGGCGCAGGCGCACATCAGCGCCGTGAAGATGACGATGCCGCCGGCGGCCGGGTGCTTTCCGTTGATCTTGTCGCCGGCCAGCCACGCGATGAGGTTGGCCAGTCCCAGGCCGGCGGCGAGCAGCGCGGAGACCCAGATCACCGTCGGCCGTTCGCCGGGGGCAAGCGGCTTGAGGTTCGCGCGCGCCTCGGCGTCGCGGCGCTGGCTGCGGGTGAGCTCCTCGCCGGTGGGCACCTCCCACCCGCGGGGGCGCTTGGCGCGCCCCGCCGGAGCCGGGGCGGCCGCCTTGGTCTCGGCGCCCGCGCCCGGGGAGGCAGCCTGGGCGGACTTGAGCGTGGCGGGATTGGCCTTGGCCGGGCCACGGCGCCCGCGCTTGCGGCTACGTTGCGCCAACGCCCGCCTCGCTGGCTGAGCGCAGCGCCCGCGCCGCCGCCTCGGGGTCGGCGGCATCGGTGACGGCGCGCACGACGGCGATCCGCGTCGCTCCCGCCGCGCGCACGGCCCCGACGTTGCCGGCGTCGATGCCGCCGATCGCGAAGAACGGCGTGGCGGCGTGAGCCGCCGCGTAGCGCACCAGATCCGCTCCCACCGCCCGACGGCCCGGCTTGGTGGGGGTGGCGTGCACCGGGCCCACCCCGATGTAGTCGATCGCAGGCTCGGTCGCCGCGGCGTCGATCTGCGCGGGTGAGTGGGTGGACAGCCCGACGACGCGGCCGGGGCCGACGAGCTCCCGCGCCTGCGCCACCGGCGTGTCGTCCTGGCCGACGTGGACCCCGTCGGCCCCGGCCGCGGCCACCAGGTCGGGACGGTCGTTGAGGATCAGGGGCACGCCGTGGGCGCCGCACACGGCCGCGTACCGGCGGGCGGTGGCGACGATGGCCTCATCGCCGGCGTCCTTGAGGCGCAGCTGGACGATGTCGACGCCTCCGCGCAGCGCCCGTTCGAGGAACGCGTCGGTCTGCTCGCCGCAGACGAGGTAGAGGCGCGCGGCGCGGAGGGCATCGCGGACGTCGGGCACCCGTGCAGTCTGGCAGGACGGCCGCGGTCGCCACCCCTTCAGCCCGCCGAACCAGAGCGGCTAGGATCATTGGGTACGGGAGCCCCACCGTTGGGCTGAGAGGGCGGACGCCGATCCGCCGACCGTCACGACCTGACCGGGTAATGCCGGCGCAGGGAGGTTCATTGTCCGAGCATCCACTGACAGCAGATGTCGTCGTCATCGGCGGCGGCTCGATCGGCCTGTCCATCGCGTGGCGCGCGGGGCAGCGCGGCCTGCACGCCGTCGTGCTCGACCGCGGGCCGGTGGGCCACGGCACCTCGCGCTACGCCGCCGGGATGCTGGCGCCCGTCGCCGAGGTCACGCCCGGCGAGGAGCCGCTGCTCGAGCTGGGGCTGCGCAGCGCGCGCCTGTACCCGCGGTTCGTCGCCGAGCTGCTCGAGGCGGCGGGGGTCGCAAGCGTGGGCTACACGACGTGCGGGACGCTGCTGGTGGCTCGCGACGCCGATGAGGCCGAGGCGCTGGAGCGCGAGCTGACGCTTCGTCACCGCTTCGACCTGCCCGTGGAGCGCCTGCGCCCCTCGGAGGCGCGGCGCCGCGAGCCCGGCCTGGCCCCGGCGCTGCGGCTGGCCCTCGACGTGCCCTCAGACCACGCGGTCGATCCACGGATGCTGCTCCCGGCGCTGGCACAGGCCGTGATCGCGGCCGGCGGCGACGTGCGCGAGGGCACGGCTGCGGCCGGCGTGGCGATGACGGCGGGCCGGGTGCAGGGCGTCGTGCTGACGGACGGCTCGACGGTGCGCGCCGAGCAGGTGGTGATCGCCGCCGGCGTGTGGTCACCGCAGCTCTCGGGGCTACCCGAGGCCGATCGCATCCCGGTGCGCCCGGTCAAGGGCCAGATCATGCGCCTGCACGACCCGGCGGGGCCGGGCCTGCTCCAGCGCGTCATCCGCATGGGCCCGTCGTACATCACGCCGCGGGGGGACGGCCGCTACGTGCTGGGCGCCACGTCGGAGGAGCGGGGCTTTGACACCACGGTGACGGCGGGCGCCGCCTTCGAGTTGCTGCGCGACGCCGCCGAGCTGGTGCCGGGGGTCTCCGAGCTGGTGATCGACGAGTTCGCGGCCGGGCTGCGACCGGGCACCCCCGACAACCTGCCGGCGATCGGGCCCGGATCCGTGGAGGGGCTGCACTGGGCCACCGGCCATCGCCGGGGCGGGATCCTGCTCGCGCCGGTCACCGCCGAGCTCGTGGTGGGCGCCCTCGCGGGTGAGGGACTGCCCGACCATGCGGCCGCCTTTGCGCCCGGACGCTTCGCCGCCACGGCCGTGGGGAGCTCGCAGCGGTGAACGTCACCGTCAATGGCGAGCCCCGCGAGGTCGGCGCCGGCGCTACTGTCGCCAGCGTGGTGGAGATGCTCGACGTCACCCCGGGCGCCCGCGGCGTCGCCGTCGCCGTGGACGGCGAGGTCGTCTCGCGCGGCCAATGGGCGGACACCCCACTGTGCGACGGCTCCCGGGTGGAGGTCGTCGCCGCCATCGGAGGAGGATGAGCGCCATGCCCGACGATCTCCTGCGCATCGCCGACCGCACGCTCAGCTCGCGGCTGGTCCTCGGCACCGGCGGCTTCGCCAACCACGAGATCCTGGCCCACGCCTGTCGCGCCGCCGAGGCCGACCTGTGCACGGTGGCGCTGCGACGGTTGGATCCTGCCGCGCGAGGATCGATCCTGGACGTGCTCGACGAGGTCGGCGTCGCGGTGCTCCCCAACACCGCCGGCTGTTACACGGCGCGTGATGCGGTCACCACGGCCCAGCTCGCCCGCGAGGCGTTTGCCACCGACTGGATCAAGCTCGAGGTGATCGGCGACGACCGTACGCTGCTGCCCGACGCCGTGGAGCTCGTCGCCGCCGCCGAGGAGCTCGTCGATGACGGCTTCACCGTCCTGCCCTACACCACCGACGATCCCGTGCTGGCGCGCCGCCTGGAGGATGTGGGCTGCGCCGCGGTGATGCCGCTGGGCTCGCCGATCGGCAGCGGCATGGGCATCTGCAACCCCTACAACCTGTCGATCATCATCGAGCGCGCGGGCGTGCCGGTGATCCTCGATGCCGGCGTCGGGACCGCCTCGGATGCCGCTCTGGCCATGGAGCTCGGCTGTGACGCGGTGTTGTGTGCGTCCGCCATCTCGCGCGCGCACGATCCGGTGGCGATGGCGCACGCGGTGCGCCTCGGCGTGCAGGCGGGCCGTCTGGCGCGCGGCGCCGGCCGGATCCCGCGCCGCCGCTACGCCCAGGCCTCGACGCCGCCGCAGGGCACCCCGGCGTTCGACGTCCAAGGCGTGCCGCAGTGACCGTCGACGAGCTGATCGACGGCTGGGAGGCGGCCTGGTCAGGCAAGGATCCGGCCGCCTTCGCGGAGGTCTGCGCCACGGGGATCCAGTACGAGGATCCGCTCACCGGTGAGCCCCTGGACGGGCTGGACGGGTTGACCGCGCACGCCGCGCGCCTGTGGGAGGGCTTTCCCGACGCGCGCCTGGAGCGCACCGGCGAGCGGCTGGCCAACGAGCACTTCGTCGCCGCACCCTGCAAGGTGCTGGGCACCCACCGCGCCGCGCTGGCCGGCCTGCCGGCGAGCAACCGGTTCGTCGTCGTGCACTGCGTCTTCTACTGCGAGCTGCAGAACCAGCTCCTGTTCCGCGTGCGCGGGTTCTTCGACGTCTATGACGCGGCGACGCAGCTCGGCGTGCTGCCCGCGCGCGGGACGATGGGGGAGAAGGCGCTGCTCATGCTGCGCGGCTTCGGGCTGCGCAACGCGCGCAACTAGCTCGGCGGCGGTCTGCGGGGCGTGCGTTCGGCATGTGAGCGGGCCATCGGCGAACGTCAACCGCGGCTATCGAAGGCGGCACGGGCGGCCGTGGCCGGCCCCGGACCGGGTCTTGGTAGATAGTCCCTCTGCGAGCGGGTTTATCTCCCAGGGGTCCGCCCAGAGGCCCGCCGCGAACGCTCCGAGCCGCTCAGTCCTCCTCCTCGACAGTCGTCGTTGAGCCACGCTCGCGCCCCCGCGACGCAGCGTCCCTACCGCGCGCCCCTACCGCGCGCGGGCCGCCAAGACCGCGACGCCAAGTCCCTCGCGGGCCTCCGCCGACAACCGCGGGCGTAGTCGCCGCCACGTGCCGCTGAAGGTGAGGTTGGCCACGGTGGCAAAGCCTGACTCGTCGGCGCGCAGCGCGAGCAGCAGGTGCGCGACGCGGTCCGCCGACGGCAGGTCGACGTCGTTCACCCGCACGCAGTAGCACTGCACGCGGCGTCCGCCCGGCCGCACGAGCAACGCACCCGCGGGTCCGACCACCCACACGCCGAACGCGCCGCGCTCCACGACGAGCCCCGTCCGCGCGACGAGCGCGCGTGCGTCGTGGCCGACGAGATCGCCGAGCAGCCCCAGCGCGCGTTGCTCGGCGCCGCCGTTCGAACGCGCGACGCGACGCGACGGGCGCAGCACGCCGGCCCCACGCGCGGCGTAGAGCGCGGGGATCGTCCAGGCGAAGGCGAGCGCGAAGGGGGAGACGATCCCCAGCACCGGCGCCAGCGCCGGCAGCACCGCCGCGGTGACCAGGAACGGCGTCACGTGCGCGACGGTCGTCGCCGTCCACAGCCGGTCTGCGTGCGCCAGCGAGCGGGCGTCGGCGCGCTCGCGCCAGTGGACGTTCTCCAACTCGGGCAGCGCGCCCGAGACCGGGAGGCGGCCCGACGCCGGCGACGTGCCGGTCGCGGGAGCGCCACCCACCGCGCCCGCGGTCAACTCAGCCCCCGGCGATGGGACGGCGCAGGATGACGAGCTCGGCGTCGAGCGGCAGCTCGCGCACGGCGGTGGCGCTGCCGTCGGGTTCTGAGGCCACCGCCAGGTACCCCCGGTCAAGCTCGGTCTGCAGCGCGGCCCGGGCCGCCTGAGAAGCGGTCAGGTCCTGCGGACTCCACTGCGCCAGCACTGTGTGTCCGGTCTGGTCCATGCGGATGAGTCGTGACATGCGGCCCTCCTGCGGTGCGGGTGGAGGATTCATCATACGTCTGGGCCGGCCTCGGCTTCGCCGATCGTGAGGCGCAGGTCGACCGCCACCGGCGCGTGGTCAGACAGGGTGCCCCGGTCGAGCACCTCCGGCGCGCGGCGGGGCTCGATCGCGCCGGCGGTGAACACGTGATCGACGTCGTGCCCGCCCGCCGCCGCCAACCCCGGCCAGTGCGGCGACCGCAGGTTGAAGTCGCCGCCCAGCACGAGCGGACCTCCGCGCGCCCACGCCGATGCGGCGGCCGCGGCGGTTGCACCGTCGCGCTGCGCGGCCGCCGTGTCGTGAGCGGTGGCATGGAGGTTGACCACCCACACGCCGCAGCCCAGGGAGACACCGTGGACCACGCGCCGCTCCGGGCTGCGGGTGAGCACCGCCACCTCGTGGGCGACGATGCGGTCGCGCCGGGCGAGAATCGCATTGGCGCCGCCGCCCTGTGACTTCATCGCCTCGGGCCAGCGGCGCGCGAGGGCACGGCGCAGTCGCGGCACGGCGTTGCGCGAGGTCAGCGCCTCGCGGTGCTCGGCACGCAGGCGCGCGGCCAGGGGCTCCGGCCACCACGGCGGGACCTCCTGGAGCAGTGCGACGTCCCATTCCCATCGCGCCAGCGCGGCCTCGAACTCGTCGAGGAGCTCGCCCCCGGACGGCGGCACCGATCGTCCATGGAAGAGGTTCCAGGTGAGGACCCGCAACTCCACACGGGCCAACGTACACTGCGGCCCGTGCCACGCCACTTTCTCACCGGGACCGAGCTGAGCGCCGGTGAGCTCGCAGCTCTGCTCGATCGCGCCGCCGCGCTGAAGGCGGCGCCGCTGAGCTCTGATGCGCTGGTGCGCCGCTCGGTCGCGCTCATCTTCCAGGCGGCGTCGACGCGGACGCGCACGTCCTTTGAGACCGGCATCGCCGAGATGGGCGGTCACCCGATGGTGCTGCGCAGCGGCGAGCTTCAGCTCAGCCGCGGCGAGTCGATCCGGGACACCGCGTACATCCTCTCGCGCAACGCCGCCGCGATCGGCATCCGCACCGGTCCCGACGAAGAGGTGGAGGAGCTCGCGCGCCACGCCACCGTTCCGGTGATCAACATGCTCACCGCCAAGCACCATCCGTGCCAGGCGCTGGCTGACCTGCTGACACTGCGCGAGGCCTTCGGCTCACTGGACGGACTGACACTCGCCTATGTGGGTGACGGCAACAACGTCGCACGCTCACTGGCGATCGTCGGTGGACTCGCCGGTGTACAGGTGCGCGTGGCGGCACCCGACGGGTACCAGCTCGAGCCCATCGCCGGGGTGCAGCTCACCGACGATCCGCGCGTCGCGGCCGAGGGCGCCGATGCCGTCTACACCGATGTGTGGGTGAGCATGAGTGATGACCCCGCGTCCGCGCAGGAGCGCCGGCGCGCGCTGTCGCCCTACCGCATCGACGACGCGCTGCTCGACCTCGCCGCGCCGCACGCGATCGCGCTCCACTGCCTGCCCGCGCACCCTGGAGACGAGATCACCGCCGAGGTGCTCTACGGCGAGCGTCAGCGCATTTGGGATCAGGCGGAGAACCGTCGCCATGCGCAAAAGGCACTTCTGGAGTTGCTGGTGGGCTGAAACGTTGCACCCGTGACGCGCACATCGTGCGCACATTGGGTAGATTCGCCGCAAGCGTCTCACGTCATCACTCTCGCCGAGCGCCCTTCTACGTCATCACTCGCGCTCGGCGGCCAAGTCAATTAAGGAGCAGGAGCTTCCGTATGCCCCCCGCCAAACGCTCGTCGTCCGGCCGTTCAAGCTCATCGTCCTCGTCGCAGTCCGGCGGGAAGCGCACGAGCAGTTCGCGCAGCACCGGCGCGCGGGCCACGAAGACCGCCGCTCGCAGCGGCGCCAAGTCCACTGCCACCAGCGCGCGCAAGGGCGCGGCCAAGACCGCGACGCAGGCCAGGTCCGGCGCCGGCAAGACGCGCAGCACCGCCAAGTCCGGCGCCGCGAAGACCGCGAGCGCCGCGAAGTCGACGGCCAAGTCCGCGGCCACCACCGCCAAGACGGCACGGAGCGCCGCGGCCGGTACCGCGCGCTCGGCGCGCGCCGGCGCGAAGGGGACCGCCACCGCAGCGGCCGCCGGAGCCAAGACCACCAGGACCAGCGCGAAGGGCGCGGCCACCAAGACCACGCGCGCCAGCGGCGGCGGCGTGGTGTCCGTCGCCGAGCAGCTGGCCCAGGGCGCCATCAAGCCGCGTGACATCGTCATGCTCACCCGCACTCACATCCAGGAGGCCATGGACGACGCCGCCTCGCGCGGACGCGTCACGCGCAAGGACGCCAACGATCTGGTGACCGAACTCGTGCGGCGCGGTCGTGGCCAGAGCAGCGACCTGGTCAAAGAGGTCGAGTCGCTGTTGAGCAAGGCCGGCGCCGTCGGCAAGCGTGCCCGTGGATCGGAGTCCGTCGATCGCATCGTGCGCGGCGCCGACCGCGCCCGTCGCGCCGCGGGTGTGGGCCCGTCGTTCCCCATCCTGGGCTATGACGACCTCACCGCCGCGCAGGTGCAGGCCCGCATCAAGGAGCTCAAGAAGCCCGAGCAGCGCAAGGTGCTGACGTACGAGCGCAAGAACGCCAACCGCAAGTCGGTGGTGGGTGCGCTCGAGAAGTCCTTGGCGTAGAGCGCACGGCGACCTCTGCGACGACGGACCGGTGACACCCGGGCGCGCTCACGTGCCCGGGTCGCCGTCGCATGAGCGCCCGCCTGCTAGTTGTGTGTAGTCCCATGTCCACCGCACCCCCCACCCAGACCCGGCCCCAGCGCGGCGACGAGCTCGAGTTGACGATCGACGCCCTCGCCTTCGGCGGCGCCGGCGTGGCGCGGACCGACGGCTACGTGGTGTTCGTCACCGGCGCCGTTCCCGGCGACCGGGTACGCGCGGTCATCGGCAAGCGCAAGCGGGCCTATGCGGAGGCGCGGGCGGTCGAGATCCTCACCCCCGGTCCCGACCGGATCGCCCCGGTGGCCGATCACCCGGGCGCGCCGTGGCAGGTGCTGTCCTACGAGCGCCAGCTCGAGGTCAAGCAGGGGCAGGTCGACGAAGCGCTGCGGCGCATCGGCAAGCTCGACGGGTTTGCGCTGGAGCCGATCGTCCCCGCCGTCAAGCAATGGCGGTATCGCAACAAGCTGGAGTACTCCTTCGGCACCGACGCGTCAGGTGCGCTGGTGTGCGGCTTTCACGCTCCCGGGCGCTGGGACGAGATCATGCCCATGGAGGACTGCATGCTGGCCTCGGAGGCCGCCAACGCCGCCCGTGAGCAGATCGTCGCCTGGTGTCGCGCGGAGGGCCTGAGCGCGTATGACCGGCGCAGCGGCACCGGGTTCCTGCGCAACCTCGTGGTGCGTGAGGGCGGCCAGACGGATGCCATCCAGGTCCGGTTGGTCACCAGCGCGGGGCAGCTTGACCGCGACGGGCTCATCCGCGCCGGGGAGGGGCTCGACGGCCTGCTGTGGACACGTGTGGACAGCGTCGCCGAGACCACCTCCGGCGGTAAGACCGAGCTCCTGGCCGGGTCTGACCGCTTCGAGGAGGTGCTCGGTGGCATGCGTTTCGAGATCTCCGCGGAGGCGTTCTTTCAGACCAACACCGAGATGGCCGAGCGCCTGTACCAGCTGGCGATCGAGTACGCGGCGCCGGTCGGGTTCGAGCGCGTCTATGACCTGTACTGCGGCATCGGGACGATCGGACTGCTGATGTCACCCCGCGTCGCCGAGGTGTGGGGGCTGGAGCTCGTGCCCGCGGCGATCTCCGACGCGATCGCCAATGCGCGCGCCAACGAGGTGGACAACGCGCACTTCTTCGCCGGGGACGTGCGACTGGCGATGCGCGAGCTGGTGGAGCGCGCCGGGCGCCCCGACGTGCTCATGGTCGACCCACCCCGGGCCGGGCTGTCACAGAAGGTCGTGCGTCGCATCATCGAGGCCTCGCCGTCGCGCATCGTCTACGTGTCGTGCAACCCCACCACGCTCGCGCCCAACGCGGCGCAGCTCGTCGAGGCCGGCTACGAGCTGGTGCGCGTGCGCCCCGTCGACATGTTCCCCCAGACGCCGCACATCGAGTGCGTGGCCGAGCTGGTGCGCCGCGGGTAGGGTGAGCGACACATGCGCGCCGCCACCATCGCAGACACGCAGCTGAGCGTGCAGGAGCATCCGGACCCCGTGCCCGGAGCGGGCGAGGTGCTGGTCAAGGTCCACGCCGCCGGGCTCAACGGCGCGGACATGCACCAGCTCGCCGGGCACTACCCCGCGCCGGCAGGCTCACCTCAGGACATCCCCGGGCTCGAGCTGGCCGGCGAGGTGGTCGACCGTGGACCCGGAGCGGAGCGCTTCGAGGTCGGTGACCGGGTCATGTCGATCGTCGGCGGCGGCGGGCAGGCCGAGCTGGCGACCGTCCACGAACGCATCCTCATGCCGGTGCCCGAGAACCTGTCCTGGGCCGAGGCCGGCGGGGTGCCCGAGGTCTTCACCACCGCTCACGATGCGGTCTTCACCCAGGCCGGTCTCGTCATGGGCGAGCGGCTGTTGGTGCATGGGGCCGCCGGCGGCGTCGGCACCGCGGCGATCCAGCTCGGTCGTGCCGCCGGAGCCACCGTCACCGCGACGGTCCGCAACGAGGCACTCCGCGACCGCGTCGCCGAGTACGGGGCGACGGTCCTGGCACCCGACGCGTTTCGTGAGCACGGCCCGTTCGACGTCATCCTCGAGCTCGTCGGCGCCGTGAACATGATGGACAACCTCAAGGCGCTCGAGAGCGGGGGCCGCATCACGGTCATCGGCATGGGCGGCGGAGCCTCCGGTGAGATCAACCTCGGTCTCCTGCTGGCCAAGCGGGGTCGCATCCACGGCTCCACGCTCCGCGCGCGCCCGCTCGAGCTCAAGGCGCTCACCGCCCGCGCCATGGAGCGCTCCGTGCTGCCGCTGCTCGCCGCCGGCGCCGTGAGGGTGCCCATCGCCGAGACCTATCCGCTCGCCGAGGCGCCCGCCGCCTACGAGCACTTCAAGGGCGGCGGCAAGCTCGGCAAGATCGTCCTCACGATGGACTGAGGGCGAGGACGCCCAGCGGCTCGTCGGCCACGGGCTCCACACTCGCCGGGCGCTCGGGTACATGCACGGCCACGCCCAGCCAACTGCGCCCGTTGTGCACCATCAGCCGGTTCTCCACGCAGCCGCCCAGGAACGCCTCCAGCTCGTCGCCGGCGATCGCCGCGTCGCGGACCGACGGGAGCTCGCGGAGGCCGTGCAGGGTCTGCGCGCGGTCACAGGCGAGGTAGACGGCAGCCTTCCAGCCGTCGAGCTGGGCGCGCCGCGGTCCGGAGGCGACCCGCGGGCGGGTGTCGAGCAGCTCGAGCGCGCCGTCGTCGAGGCTGTGCAGCTCCAGGCGCCCGCGCGCGCCGTCGGCCATCCACGTCCGCACGAGTTCGACCGCCTCGCACGCGCAGGCGTCGGCGCTCAGCCCGCTCGCGTAGTCGAAGTCGAAGTAGTAGGCGATGTTCATCTGTGACTCGCGCTCGAACGGGTACAGGTAGGTGAACGGGGCCATCGGGCGCACGTTGACCATGCCCAGGCCGGCCGGATCGGCGTGGTAGGGGCTGAAGCGGTCAAGGCGCACGGGGCCGGTGCCGGTCGGCGGATCCAGGTGCCAGATGGCCTCCATCACGTCGATGGCATGGGTGTAGTCCGCGGTCGTCTCCCCGGGAAAGCCGTAGAGGAAGTTCCAGTACGGCTTGACGCCGTACTCCTGGCACCACTTCATCAGCTCGATGTTGCGAAAGCCCGTGGTGCCCTTGTGCATGAGCTTGAGCACGTGGTCTGAGAAGCTCTCGATGCCGGGCTGGACCAGCGTGATCCCCGCGTCGCGCAGCGCCCGCACCTGGTGGTGGGTCAGGTTGGCCTTGATCTCCCAGAAGAACTCGACGCCCAGCCCGGCCTCGGCGAGCTGCGGGAGGACGGTCTTGAAGTAGCGCATGTCGAGGATGTCGTCGACGACGCTCACCGTCTGGACGTGATGGCGCTCGTGCAGCAGGGCGATCTCGTGCAGCACGCGCTCGGGGGACTTGCTGCGAAACGCCATGGTGGCTCCGTTGAGGCCGCAGAAGGTGCAGTGCGACCGCTCGCCCCACCAGCAGCCGCGCGCCGTCTCCATGAGCAGCGTCGGGGTGATCCCGGCGGCGCAGCTGGTGGCCATCTGGGCAAAGAAGTCCGAGAAGTCGGGGATGGGCACGCTGTCGAGGTCGCGGACCCGCCGGGCCGGGCCGACCTCGGCCAGGCCGTTGCCGCCGCTGGTGGTCACGCCGGGAATGCCGTGGGCGGCTGCGCCGTTGCGTCGTGCCGCGATCACGGCCGGGAACGACTCGTCGGCTTCGCCCGAGAACGCGAGGTCCACGAACGGGAACTCCCGCTGGAGCGCCACCCCCATCGCCTCCTCCCAGTTGGCGCCGCCGAAGGCGATCGTCACGTGGGGGTGACCCCGCTTGACGCGCTCGGCCAGGGCGAGCGAGGCGATGTTCTGCTGGAACACCGAGGTGAAGCCCACCAGCGTGTACTCCTCCCAGGGCACCGAGCGCAGGCACTCCTCCAGGAACGGCCCGACGTGTCCGCGCATCAGCCTGAGCCGCTCGATGTCGGGCTCGCTCAGGCGCCACTCCCGGCGCAGCACCTCGTCGGTGTAAGCGGCATCGGCGTACGGCCTCCGGCCGTACAGCGCTTCGCTGAACAGCCAGTCGCCGGCAAAGGCGGTGTAGGGAACCTCGTCCGAGCACAGCCACAGGTAGTTGCCCAGCCCGACCCGGTCGGCGTAGCGGAACGTGAGGTAGCGCGTGTCACACGGGATGCCGAGCCGCGCGCAGTGCGCCGTGAGCAGCCCGAGCGAGAGCGCGGGCCGCTCCAGGGCGCCGAACGGCATGCTCACCAGCAGGACCCGCTCGCCGCGCTCGGCGAGGGGCGCCGGGCGCGCCGTGGCCGTCATAGCTGCAGATCGGTCGGCGGGCCCTCGGACTGGCGGGCCGGGCCGGGCAACGGGTCGATCGGCGCCGGCGGTTCGCGTGAGATCGGCCCCGGCGTGATCGGGCTGCGCGAGACCGGAGACGGAGAGACGATCGGCGTTCGGGTGATCGGCGACGGCGAGACGATCGGGCCGGGCTTGCGCGTGATGATCGGGACGGTGAGCTGCGTCCAATGGAAGAAGAACGGGTCGATCGACACCGCCACATTGGTCACCCCGTCGGAGGCGAGCAGCTGGTGGGTGGAGAAGTTGGCGTTGCGCTGATAGGTCACGCCGCTGGGGAAGTTCGCCATGTCGGGCGTGTTGTTGCCGCAGAACACCCCATAGAAGTCGGCGCCGACGGCAATGAGGCGGATGTAGTCGCCGAGGTAGGGCAGGAACGTCCGCGCGGGCGTGGTCGACGATGCCTGGTGGAGCACGTGGGTCTCCGCGGCCGTCGCCCAGTTGTCGGAGGTGATCTCCAGCGTCGTCACCCATTGCGTCCCGGTGAACGCCTGGTAGACGAACCCCACCTGACCGTTGGAGTTCACCGACAGACTGGGGTTCTTGACATTGGTGATCGTGCGTATGTCGGCTGACCAGTTCGCGCCCTTGTTCGTCGAGTGTGAGACGTGCACGGTCCAGTCGGTGCCGCTGGCGCCTCCCACCCGGTCACACCACGCCACCCACACGTTGGAGGAGTTACCGGGGTCCACCGCGATGGTGAGATCGGCCCCGAGCCTCTCCTGGCCCATGATCGCGTTGAACACCATGAACCGATGCGACGCGACGCTGACGCCGTTGGCGCCGAGCGCCTGGAACGGCGACGCGGAGGCGCCCCAGCTGTCATCGCGCACCACGACGATGTCGACGTCGAGCGCCGAGGTGGTGTGGCCCGGATTCCAGCGCTCGAACGCCGAGTAGACCGTGCCGTCGCTGTGCAGCGCGGTGCGTACCGCGGGAGAGTCCTGCCCTATCGTCGCGGCGTGCTCGAGCTGCACGGGGGCGAACCCCGCCGGAGCGGGCGCCGTGGCGGCGTCCTGGGAGACGTCGATGGTGGCGGTGCCCCCCGCCGGCTGACCGAAGTCGTTGTTGCCGATGAACACGCGGTCCTTGGAGGCCCCGCCGACCACGACGCTGCCGGCCACGACCCATGGCTGGTCCTCGCTGGCGCGGTCGACGAGCACCGTCATCGGCGTCGTGGAGCTGAAGCTCGAGGTGCGCAGGATGTTGAGGTGGACGTTTGAGCCGTTGAGCGTCCCCGCGTAGAGCATCCCTCCACTGGTGGCGAACGCGACCGTGATGTCATCGGTCCCGAACGACCCGTTGCCGGGGACGACCGTGCGCAGCGCCCAGGTGTTCCCGCCGTCGGTGGACACGTAGATGGGGGCGAATGACCCTCCCAGCGGCGCCGGGGTGAACGCCGTGGCCACCATCTGAGTGGTGTCCGCGGGGTTGACGGCGATGTTCGGCTCGCTGTCCTGGTTGGTCTCGCCGCTGAGCGAGTTGGGAACGAGGTTGACGACCTTGACCTGACCCATGGTCTCGTTCAGCCCCCCGCCTGCCGGATCACATCGAGCTGCTGCGTCGGCTGGAAGTCCTCCGGATGGAGGATCTGGAAGGGGGCGGTCGCGTGGAGATCCCCCTCGGTGGCGTGCAGAATCCACATCCCGGATTGCGAGGCCTTCGGCTTGGGGGCATTCGCCCAGCGCACGTCGAGGCTGTTGGGGTAGAGCACATCGACCGGGCCCGGCTTGACGTCGCCGCGTTCCACGTGCGCGACCTCGATGGTGGCCTTCCACCAGTTGGGGGAGTGCTCGCCGCCCGGCGCTCCGAGCACGTCCTGGAGCCCGATCACGTGGCCGACGACGATCGCGTCCGCGTCCTGGGCGTGCTGCTGCAGGCGCTCGCTCTCCAGAGCACGCAGCTGGGGCGCGAACGCGCCGGGCTCACCGGCCTGGGCGGCGGCGGTCATGTGCGGCTCGATTTCCTCCACGGGCGCACGGCCGAGCTCGGACACCGCCAGTGTCTCCCCAAAGGCCAGTCCCTCGGCGAAGTACACCGACGTCTCGCCCACCTGCGGCGGGTCGGAGTCGGCGGCGAGCTGGATCGTCACCCGATGGCCGGCGAGATGGGCGAAGGCCTCCGGTGCGTGCAGCACCTGCACGACGTTGAGCACGGCGGTGCGCTCGTCGATGGGCAGCTCGGCCATCGTCGAGGCGCCCAGATGCTCCACGGTGCCGATGAAACTCAGTGGCGCATCGCGCAGCAGCTGGTTGACATGGTCATCAGCTGCCATATGACCGCCACTCGGCGCGCGCCAGCAGGCCGAACGCCACGGCGAACGCGAGTGCCAGGGTGACGATCAGCCACTCGAGCGCACCATTGCCGTGGTCTGGATCCACGTTGAACACGAGCTCGATCCAGTCGTGCCACACCGCCGTGACAGCGGCGAGCAGCGCGCAGCCTGAAGCGAGCAGGCTCTCTATCCAAAACCGCCTGCGAACGTCCATCACTCCCGGTCCCTCTGGAGGAGCCCATCCTCCGCACGGCGGAGACGGGTGACCCCCGGTCAAGTGACACCTCTAACAGATCCCCCAAGCGCCGTCAAGTCACTGTCAGCATGCAGTAACCCGCTGTAATGGCATACCTGAAAAGGGGTGGACAACTACTGCACTAATACGGAGGGAGATCCTCCCACCATTGCCCCAGGACGCGAAACGCTGACCAGAACGCCCGCTTGGCGTGGTCCTCGTCGAGCGACTCGTCGATGTTGGGGACGAACAGCGCCTCGATCGACGGAGTGAAGTGCTGCAGCTCACCTGGGCTGGCCGCGAGCTCGCGCGAGAGCGGCACGCCGAGGTCGTTGACGACGTTCAGCGCGTCCTCGCCCATCACGACGACCATCTTGGGCTGGACGATGGCAAGCTCCTCGATGAGGCGGCTGACGCATCCCGGGTCGGCCATCGCCGGGTCCGCGACCGGGCACTTGACGCACAGCGTGCCGTAGACGGCGAGGGGATCGATGCTCAGCCGCTTGAGCGACTTCATCAGCGCGTTGCCGGTCCGCCCGTAGAAGGCGACGCCCTCCTCGACCTCCGAGGGCCGCGCGGAGTACTTGATGAGGAAGATGTCGGCCTGCGGGTGGCCGGAGCCCAGGACCGGCATCAGCTGGCCCCGGGGGCAGTGCGCGCAGTCGCCGAGGCGGCGCGCGAACGTGTTGAGCTCGCGGATCGCGCGCTCGAGGTACTTCTCTCGAATTTCGTCGTCGGTTGCCGGCACCCCAGTCGGATTGGACGGGGGCCGTGCTTGTCCTTGCGGCTGCATCAGGACTTGCGCCCGGTGACGCGGCGAACGCGCCGCTCTCGGCTCGCCCTCCGGGCCGCTCCGGGCATGGCCTTGGTCTGCAGAAACTTCAGCGCCTGTACGTAGAGGAGGCTGGCCGGGTTGCGGATGATGTCGGCGTCGCGCAGCGACTCCAGGAACTCATCGGGGCCGTTGAAATCCCGCATGCGGATCCGCACCGAGCCCAGTCCCTGCGGCACGTGGGCGTCTGAGCCGGCGCCCGCCGGGATGCGGTACTTGGCGGCGAATCGCACCGCCTCCTCGTTGAACTCGGAGATGGCGATCCGCGGATTGAAGACCTCGATGGCGTCCACGTCGTCGATGACCGCGAGCAGATGCTCGTAGTCGGGCACGGAGTGCATCCGGTCAAAGGGATGCGGCACATAGACGATCCCGCCCTGGCGCTTGATCTCGGCGATCGTCTCCTGGAGCGTCATCCCCCGCGGGATCTTCTCCTCGATGAACAGGCCGATGACCTCACCCTGTTCCTTGGTCTTGACCTCCTCACCCACGATCACCTTGACGCCGTTGGCCTTGGCCCGCGCCTCGAGGGCCCCGGAGATCTCGTTGTGGTCGGTGACGGCGACGGCGCCGAGCCCGCGCGCCCGCGCTTCGGCGAGCAGGACCTCCACCGGGGTGGCGCAGTCATAGGAGTGGTCGGTGTGCATGTGGAGGTCGACGTCGATCAGCGGCCGCGAGGCGAGCCGGGCCCGGACCGCGCCGCTCGCCGCGCCGTCCCCCGAGCCGTTGCGCCGCCGCGCGGCGAGATCGAGGTAGATCGACTCCAGCTGACCGGCCACGCGCCCCCAGCCCAGCGACTGGCGCAGGCGCTCGCACTCGCCGCCGGCCCGCTCGCGCAGCTGCGGCTCGGCCACCAGCCGCGTGAGATGGGCGGCCAGCGTCGCCGTCTCCCCGGGCTCGAACATGAAGCCGCACTCCCCCTCGCCCAGTGACTCCTCGTAGGCGGGCAGCCGCGAGGCGACGGGCACCGCTCCCGCGCCCAGCGCGCGCACGAGCGTCCCCGGGGTCGCGCGGTCGCCCTCGGAGGCGAAGACGGCGATGTCGGCGCTCTGCAGCAGCCCGGCCTCATCGCCTTCGGAGGCCTCCATGAACGTGATCCGCTCACGCAGCAGCCGGTTGAGCGTCGCCGGGGGCGCCGTGGGGCGTGGGTACCACACCGTCGCGTGCCACTGGGGCTCGGGCGGCAATGCGCGCAGCGCGCGCAGGAACGTCCGCAGGGCGGCGCGCTCCTCGGTGGCGATCATGACGATCTCGGGCACCGCGCCCGGGGTGCGCGGCGGGGCGACGTCGGCGCCGGGCGCGATCACGGTGTAGTCGCCCGGGAAGTAGTGCTGGAGCAGGTTGCGCGTGGCCGCGTAGCTGGCGACCCGGGCGTCCAGGCGGGAGAAGAGCAGGCGCGACAGCGGGCCGGTGAGCTGGGTGGAGAGCACGCGCTCGGTGGGGGCGTGGAAGCTGCCGACGTTGAGCGCGCGGGAGTGGCGCAGCGCCGCGCTCGACGCGCTGGGGGCGAACGGCTCGTGGACGTTGACGATGTCCAGGGCGAGCGCGGTCAGCGCCTCCTCGATCGTGCGCGCCACGTCGACGGGCAGCGAGGCCGCGCGCCGGCGCGCGGGGGCGAACGGCAGCACCTCGCCCACGCCGAGCACCTTCGGCGTGCCGTCGGCATCGTCGAGAAGCCGCTCGGGATGGGAGCGCAGCGCGCGGCGGCTGTCGCGCACCAGCGACGCGGACTCGGACGGCGCGACGATGAGAACGCGGTGGCCGCGGGCCGCCAGCTCGTCGGACACCCGCGCGACGTACTCGTTGACCTCGTTGGCCGCCTCCCACGCAAATGGAGTCACCTGCGCGATGGCCAGGCGCTGGGGCGCAGGCACGGAGCACATGTTATGTGAGGCGGGCGCGACCGGCTTCCCTGTGTAGCTCGAGCCTCGCCGGGTATCCGCGGGGGATGACCAGATTCGGCTACACGATGATGTGCGAGCAGGCGCCCCCCGACCAGCTCGTCCGTGACCTGCAGAGCGCCGAAGCCGCCGGCTTCGACTTCTCGGTGATCTCCGATCACTACCAGCCCTGGCTGGCGGAGCAGGGGCACTCCGGCTACGCGTGGTCGATCCTCGGCGCCGCCGCACAGGCCACGAGCACGATCGGCCTGATGACCTACGTCACCTGTCCCATCCTGCGCTATCACCCGGCCGTCGTCGCCCAGAAGGCGGCGACGGTGCAGATCCTGTCGGGCAACCGCTTTCGCCTGGGCCTCGGCGCCGGCGAGAACCTCAACGAGCACGTGGTCGGGCGCGGGTGGCCCGCCGTGGGCGTGCGCCACGAGATGCTGTCGGAGGCCGTCGACCTCATCGGCGCGCTGTTTGACCCCGGTGATGGGCGCGTCAACTACCGCGGGCGCCACTTCGACGTCGAGCAGGCCCAGCTGTGGGATCTGCCCTCCGAACGGGTGCCGATCGGCGTGGCCGTCTCCGGGGAGAGCTCGTGTGAGCTGGCCGGCCACAAGGCGGACGTCATGATCGCCGTCGAGCCCAAGCCGGAGCTGGTGGAGATGTTCGAGGGCGCCGGCGGGCGCGGCAAGGCCAAGGTGGGACAGATCGCCCTGGCCTACGACACCGATCGCGATGCCGCGGTCCAGCGCGCCCACGAGCAGTTTCGCTGGTTCGGCCTGGGTTGGAAGGTCAACGCCGACCTGCCCAACCCGGAGTCATTCGAGGCTGCCACTCAGTTCGTCACGCCCGACGACGTGGCCGGCGCGCTGGGCTGCGGCCCCGACGTCGACGAGCACGTCGAGAAGATCAAGCCGTTCATCGACGCCGGCTTTGACGAGGTCGCGCTGGTGCAGATCGGCTCCGATCACCAGGACGCGTTCATCGCCTGGGCCGAGCGCGAGCTGCTGCCGGCGCTGCGGTCGCTGTAGCCCTCACCGCGGGGACCGGCGACGGCGTGGCGGGGCCTCGGGATCGCGGACCGCATCTGGCCGCGGCATCCGGCACAGTGCGCGGGTGACCACCGCCGCACCGTCTCGTCTCTCCGCCGCCGCCGCGCGGCGGATCGCGCTGGCCGCCCAGGGCTTCGGGCGCCCGCGGCCGTCGGGCCGGCCACCGGGCACGCGGCAGATCCGCGAGCTGGTCACCCGGCTCGGGGTGCTCCAGCTCGACTCGGTCAACGTGTTCAGCCGCGCCCACTACATGCCGGTGTTCTCGCGCCTCGGGCCCTATGACCGGTCGCTGCTGGACCGCATCGCCGGCCACGACACGCCCCGGCCGACGCGGCGCCTGGTCGAGTACTGGGCTCACGAGGCGTCGCTGATCCCCGTCGAGAGCCACCCGCTGTTCCGGTGGCGGATGGCCGGCGTCGACGCCGAGGCGTGGGGATCGATCCGCCGGGTCATCCACGAGCGCCCCACTCTGGTGGCCGACACGCTGGAGCTCGTCGCCTCGCAGGGCCCGATCCGCGCCAGCGCCACCGGGATCCCGCGGCCCGAGCCCCGCCCCGGCCACATGTGGAACTGGCACGACGGCAAGGTCGCGCTCGAGTACCTGTTCTTCACCGGCCAGGTGGTGTCGGCCGGGCGGGTCAACTTCGAGCGCCTCTACGACCTGCCCGAGCGGGTCCTGCCCGCCGAGGTCCTCGCGGCGCCGACGCCGGACCCGGCGGCGGCCCAGCGCCAGCTCGTGCGGATCGCGGCGGCCGCGCTGGGCGTGGCCACCGAGCCCGACCTGGGCGACTACTTCCGCCTCCCCCGCGCCGACTCCAAGGCGCGGGTGGCCGAGCTGGTCGCCGCCGGCGAGCTCACCGAGGTGGAGGTGGCGGGGTGGGGCGCCCCGGCGTACCTGTGGCCGGCGGCGCGGCGCCCGCGGCGGATCGAGGCGCGGGCCATCCTGTCGCCGTTTGACTCGCTGGTGTGGTTCCGCGCGCGCGCCGAGCGGCTGTTCGGCTTTCGCTATCGCATCGAGATCTACGTGCCGGCGCCCAAGCGCGTCCACGGCTACTACGTGCTGCCGTTCCTGCTCGGCGACTCGCTGGTCGGGCGTGTGGACCTCAAGTCAGACCGCCAGAACGGATCGCTGCTGGTGCAGGGGGCGTTCGCCGAGCCCGACGTCGACGTCGATCACGTCGCCACCGAGCTGGCGGCCGAGCTGCGCCTCACCGCGGCGTGGCTCGGGCTCGACGACGTGGTCGTGCGCCGGCGCGGGGACCTGGCGCCCGCGTTGCAGCGGGCGATCCGGTCCTAGCCGCGCCGAGGTGAGCCGCGCCGAGGTGAGCCGCGCCGAGGTGAACCGCGCCGCCGCGGGCGTTACGCCGGTGCGGCGGTCGCCTTCGCCTTGGCCTTGGCCTTGGCGGGCGCCTTGGCCTTGGTCGCGGCGGCGACCGGCTTGCGCGAGTACTTGGCGATGAACGCCTCGGTCAGCTCCCGCGCGTCGTCGTCGGGGCGCTGGTGCATCGGCGACTTCATCAGGTAGGAGCTGGGGCCGTCGAGCTGGCCGGCCAGGCCGTTGTTGAGCGCCAGCTTGCAGCAGCGCACGGCGTCGGTGACGATGCCGGCCGAGTTGGGCGAGTCCCACACCTCGAGCTTGAGCTCGGCGGTCAGCGGCACGTCGCCGAACGCCTGGCCCTCGAGGCGGATGTGGGCCCACTTGCGGTCGGTCAGCCACGGCACGTAGTCCGACGGGCCGACGTGGACGTCGTCCTTGGGCAGCTCATGGCCCATGATCGACGTCACCGCATTGGTCTTGGAGATCTTCTTGGACTCCAGCCGGTCGCGCTCGAGCATGTTGTAGAAGTCCATGTTGCCGCCGACGTTGAGCTGCGAGGTGCGCAGCAGCTTGACCCCGCGGTCGTGGAACAGCCGCGCCAGCGCGCGATGGACGATGGTGGCGCCGACCTGGGACTTGATGTCATCGCCGATGATGGGCAGGCCCGCCTTGGTGAAGCGCTTGTTCCAGTAGTCCTCGCGGGCGATGAACACCGGGATGCAGTTCACGAAGCCGCAGCCGGCCTCGAGGATCTGCTCCACGTACCACTTGGTGGCCTGCTCGGAGCCGACCGGCAGGTAGGAGACGACGACATCGGTGCGCGTGTCCTTGAGCACCTCGACGATGTCGGCCGTGGGGCCGTCGGCCTTGGTGATCTTCTCCTTGAGATAGCGGCCGAGGCCGTCGTGGGTCATGCCGCGCATGACCTCGACCCCCAGCTTGGGGATGTCGTCGCCGAGCTTCAGCGTGTTGTTCTGGCCGGCGAAGATGGCCTCGGAGAGGTCCTTGCCCACCTTGTCGGCGTCGATGTCGAAGGCGGCGGAGAACTCGATGTCACGCACGTGGTAGCCGCCGAGGTCGACGTGCATGAGCCCCGGCACCCGCTCGGCGGGATCGGCGTCCTTGTAGTACTGGACGCCCTGCACGAACGAGCTGGCGCAGTTGCCCACGCCGATGATGGCGACGCGGACCTTCTCATGCTGGTGACGCGCGGTGCCGTTGGCCGAACCGTTGGTGGTGGTCACGTGAGGGGTGTCCCTTCCTCGAAGTCACAGGCCCGCTCACGGATGGCGGGCATCGCCCACACATATCCCCGAGGGGCGATTCGGTTACACGTTCTTGTACACCGATCGGTTTCCATCGGCGACCGCACCCGACCCGGCGCGTGCCACAAGTAAACTCATGAGTTTACTTCTGGCATGGGCTGGGGGCGGGCTGGGACCCGTGGGAGATAGTGGTCCTCTCAGGACCATTTCCGCCCACAACCCCCCTGGGCGCGCCGCGCGGCGCGGTTCAGTCGGCGGCGGCCTGCAGGAGCGCGGCGGCGAGGGCCTGGGCCTCGGAGGCGGGGTCCGGGCTGTCGTAGAGCATCACCTGCGCCGCCGCCCCGTCATACAGGAGCGCCAGGCGCCGGCCGACGCGCTCCGAGCCGCGCGCGCCGGCCTCCCGGGCGAGCGCGGCGAGCCGGTCGGTGAACTCGCGCTTGTAGGCGGCGATGGCGTGCCGTCCCGGATGAGCGGGGTCGGCGAGCTCGACGCCGGCGTTGACGAAGGGGCAGCCGCGCAGCGGGCGGCGGTCCGCGGCGAGTGTGGCGTAGAGCTCGAGCAGGCGCGCCCGGGGGGTGAGGTCCGCGCGGTGCAGGACCGCGTGGGGCGGATACGCGGGATCGGCGGCGAGGTCGGCCAGGTAGGCCGTGATCAGCTCGTCCTTGGTGGCGAAGTGCTGGTAGAGGGTCCGCTTGGACACGCGAGCGGCGGCGCACAGCTCGGCGACCCCGGTGATGTTGATGCCCTGGCGGTGATAGAGCTCACGCGCCGTCGCCAGCAGGCGCGCGCGGGCGCCCCGGCCCCCGGGGGCGATCGCTGGGTGAGCCGGCGCAGGCACGGCGCCGAGGATACCGGTCGGTTTCCGCCCGGCGGACGGCCGCTCAGTGGCGGGCGTCGGCGCGCGGACGCCCGGTCGTCAGTCGGCCAGGTCGCTCACGGCAAGAGCGTTGAGCTGCTTGCGGACGTAGAGGATCCGCTGGACCACAGTGAACGCGCTGAGCGCGGCCAGGACGTAGACGGCGGGCGCCAGCAGCTCGAAGTGGCCCAATGACGCGCCCTTGGCGAAGACCAACCCGATCGAGAGGATCACGACCCTGACCGGCCGGGTGGCCAGCCCCACCTTGCAGGCGACGCCGAGCGCCTCCGCGCGGGCGCGCGTGTAGGAGACCATCAGCGACGCCAGCACGGCCACCACCACCGCGGCCACGGCGGCCTGGTCATGCCGGCTGGCGAAGTACGCCGCCACGGCGGTGAGGACGATGCCCTCCTCCAGCCGGTCCAGCGTCGAGTCCAGGAACGCGCCGAACGGCGTCCCCTTGCCCGACATGCGGCTGTAGCGACCGTCGAGGGTGTCCATGATCGAGCCGACGATGAAGGCGACGCCGCCGAGGAAGAACAGGCGCTCGACGAGCAGCCCGGCGGCGGCGAGGTTGAGCGCGAACCCGGTGAGGGAGATCGCGTTGGGCGTCAGCCGGCTCTCGATGAGGCGCTCGCGCACGACCTCCTGTGTGGTCGGGCCTTCACGGCGCGACCGGCGCTGCCGCGGCTGGCGCGGGACGGGAGGCGAGCTTGGCGAGGCCATCCGCTTCGACAGCGTAGGCGGTTACGCGGGCGCCTGCCCGAACGCCCACACGTCGGGCCGCGCGCGGGCGAGCAGCTGCTTGGAGAGCAGAGCCGACGCCAGAGCGGTGATCGCCCCCAGCACGACGTCGGTGAGGTAGTGGTTTCCGGTGGCGATCACGACGAACGTGATGAACACGGGATAGACCGCCCAGGCGACCGTCGCGATCGGGTTCTTGACCAGGCGGGCCGTGGGCCAGCCGATCATGAGTGCGAAGCAGACGTGCATGGAGGGGATCGCGGCGTAGAGGTTGAGCAGCTCGCTGGACGGGCCGTGCTCCACGGTGATGCCCGTGAACTGCTGGATCGAATCCGTGAAGCCCCATTCCGGCATCAGCCGCGGCGGCGCCGTCGGGTACAGGGCGTAGCCGACGAGGGCGAACGCCATCGCCACCATGAACATGTTGCGCACGAAGTAGAACGAGTCGTTGCGCCGCAGGTAGATCCAGACCAGCGCCCCGATCGTGACGAGGTAATGCGCGTTGAGGTAGCTCGAGTCGGCGATGTCCATCAGCCAGCGCTTGTGGACCGCCCACGCCTGAATGCCCGGCTCCACGAACACATGCAGCGTCTGCTCCAGGGTGATGACCTTGTACGCGTTCCACGTGGCCTTGGCGACGTCGTTGCCGTCCACCAGGCCCCGGACCAGCTGGTAGAGCAGGTAGGCACCGAGGAACAGGGACAGCTGCCGAAGCACGTCCGCCCAGCCGCGCGGAAGCACGCGGGCCTCAATGTGTCTGAGTCTCCGCCGCATGGACCGCCGCAAATCCTATAAGGACGATTGTCTGCGTCCCGTTAGGTATTGAACGTCTCGTTGTTCAGGAGCAGCGCGGCGAGGTGGCGCCGATCCGCGCCGGCGTGAAGCGGACCGCCAGCCGCACCGGCCCGGCGCGGCGCAGCGTGAGCCGGGTGGCGTCGCCGTCGGGGGCGACGCATCCCGCGCCGCTCGTCAGCGCCCAGTAGGGGGTGAAGCGCACGTGCAGCACCACCGTCCCGGGCCGCTGCGCCTCCAGCGTGATCCAGTCCGGCCCCACCGAGCGCACCGTCGCGGCGCCCTGGGCGAGGGGGGTGGCGCCCACGACGGCATAGACCCGCCAGTGGGCAGAGCGCATGATCAGCCGCAGATACGGTTGCCCGGCCCGGATCAGCGCCGCCTCGCGCACCGCCGATGAGTCCAGCGCGGCGTCGGGGAGAGCGACGAAGCGAATCGCCTTGTCGTGCAGCCACCGGTCATACATCGCCGCGGTGAGCCTCCCGTCGTAGAACAGCGGGTTGTCGGCCCGATCGAGCTGGCGCTCCCAGCCGCGGGCGATCGGGAACGCCGGGGCCACGCGATAGGCCTCCCAGTGGGAGTCGGTGAACGGGATCTCGATACGGAAGGCGCCGCCGGGTTGCGCGCGCAGGAAGCGCATGAGCGGCTGGTAGTAGGCGGCGCTGGTGGACGGGTCACCGGCGAGCGCGGCGACGTCTGAGACCGGCGCCTGCCAGCCCACGTACAGCAGCGGCACCGCGCACAGCGCCAGCAGCACACCGCGCCGCCGCCACCACAGCAGCGCGGCCAACGGCGCGGCCAGCAGCGTGCCCAGGCGCGCGACGTTGCTGCCGATGGGTGACGGGATCACGTAGACGGCGAGGGTGGCCAGCGCGTAGAGCGCCACCCCGGCCCGCAGCGTCGCGGCGTCGCGCGGGATCGCGTACAGCGCCACGGCGCAGATGGCCAGGACCGGCAGCAGCGTGCCCAGCTCGAACGGCTCCGTGCCGCCCTCCGGGAAGGCGACGGCCAGCGCCGCGATCGGCGCCAGCGCCGCGACGGCCATGGCGATGCCCGGCACGGCGGGTCTCAGGCGGCGGTGGGTCAGCAGCGAGCCGAGCGCGTGGCCGGCGGCGGCCAGGGCGGCGAACAGTGCCGCCACCGGGCTGCACAGGGCGGCGAGGAGCGCGAGTCCCGCGCCGGTGATCGACAGGCCGCGGTCCAGCGCGACCACCGCGCCCAGCGCGGGCAGCGCGCCGAAGGCCAGGGCCAGCCGCCCGGTGTAGAGGTTGATCGCGGTCGCGGCGCCGAAGGCGGCGGCGCCCAGCCAGGCCCGTGGGCCGAAGTGGCGGTGGGCGAGCCCCGTGAACAGCGCGGCCGTGGCCGTGGCCGCGAGAGCGGCGGCGAGCTGCGGCGTGAGCAGAGCCGAGACGGCCGGGAACAGCACGCTGTAGCCCAGGATGTGGTGGCCGCCGTACCAGTCGTTGTTCCA
Organism: uncultured Actinomycetota bacterium; assembly: GCA_963771675.1. Lineage (GTDB taxonomy): Bacteria > Actinomycetota > Thermoleophilia > Solirubrobacterales > Solirubrobacteraceae > Palsa-465. Next base: position 344,055 of record CAVYUJ010000002.1, read on the forward strand.
GAGCCCGAAGCCCTCCTGGTCGAACAGGCGCGCGCGGAACAGGTGCGCCGCCAGGTCCCGCGTGGGCGGGGAGGCGATCACATAGGCAGCGGCCAGAATCGCCGCGATGGCGACGGGCGCCAGCTCTCGCCACCTCTGCGCGCGCGCAGAGGTGGCGTGCCCGCGCGCGGGTGTCTGCGCGGGGGCGTGCGGGGGTGTGGCCGTGGCGCTCACGGCGCAGGGGCGTGCGGGGGTGTGGCCGTGGCGCTCATGAGGCACGCGCGTCCGCGGCGAAGCCGGCCACGCGCGCGGTCAGCGCCGGGTCGTCGAGCCACGGCCAGTGCCCGGCGCCCGGGACGCGCTCGACGGTGGCGTGCGGAAGGCGCAGCGCGTAGGCGTCGGCGAGCGACGGGGGGAGCCACGGGTCCTGCTCCCCCCAGACCACGAGCGCGGGCTGCTCCAGGGTCGCCAGGCCCTCGCCGGCCGCGGCCAGCGCGGGCGCATCGACGGAACGGTGCAGCCTGAGGATCGCGCGCTGGGTGCCCTGGTCGAACTGGTCCCACACCGCGTCCACTCGGGCCTCGGGCCACGCCTCGGGCGTGGCGGCGCCCCGGCGCAGGATCCGCCCCAGCAGCCGGCGGTTGACCGACCCCATCAGCAGCTCCCCGATGGCGGGGCGCCGGCACCACCGCGCGATCGCGGGCCACTGGAAGCCCTCGAGCAGGGGCACGGCGTCGATGATCGTCAGCCGCGTCACCCGCTCGGGGTGGCGCTGGGCGAAGAGGAGGCCGATGGCCGCTCCCCAGCCGTGGCCGACGAGCGCCACCTCGGGGACGTCGAGCGCCTCGAGGAACCGCTCGACGAACAGCCCGTAGGCCGGCAGCGAGTAGTCGAGGTTCCCGGCCTTGCTGGTGCGTCCGAAGCCGGGCAGGTCCGGGGCCACCCCGCCGGTCAGCGCGAGAAAGGGGGCCCAGTCGTCCGAGCTGGTCGGGACGCTGTGCAGGTAGAGGACCTCGGTGTCGCGCGCCGGAGCGCGGCGGTAGAAGACGGAGGCTCCGGCGACGTCGATCGTGTGCTCGTCGTCGCCCACGCCCAGCCGAGGATAACGTCCCGCGCGTGACCGACCCGGCCTGGAAACGACCGACGGCCCGCCGGATCCGGGCGGTGCGCGACCGGCTGCGCCTCGTCTACGGGATCCCCGGGTGGCAGGCGCACGGCCATCCCATCGCCGAGCTGGTCCTCACCGTGCTCTCGCAGTCCACCAACGACCGCAACCGCGACGTCGCCTACCTGCGCCTGCGCGAGCGCTTCGACGGCGACACCTGGCGCGAGATCCGCGACGCGCCGGTCGACGAGATCGAGGCGGCGATCCGGCCCGGCGGCATCTCCAAGGTCAAGTCCGCCCGGATCAAGGACATCCTGCGGGCGATCACCGACACCGCCCCGGACCCCGGCGACGGCGGCGACGCGCTGTGGCTCGACTGGTTGGCCGACCGCTCGGTCCCCGACGCCCAGGCCTACCTCACCTCGCTGCCCGGCGTCGGGCGCAAGACCGCCGCCTGCGTCCTGCTGTTCGCGCTGGGGATGCGCGACGTCCCGGTCGACACCCACGTCTCGCGCGTGGGCACGCGCCTGGGGCTCTTCCGGCCCAAGGCGCCGTTTGAGGAGATGCATGACGAGATGCTGGCCATCACCCCGGCGGGCCAGGAGCTGGAGTTCCACATCAACCTGCTCCGCCACGGGCGGCGCACCTGCCACGCGCGCAAGCCCGAGTGCGCGGCGTGCGCGCTGAACCGGATGTGCCCGAGCGCGTTCAGCTTCGGCTGAGGCCCACAGATCTGCTACGCTCCCACTGAGATTTTTGTAACCGCAAGGGAGCAGACAAGAACATGGGAAAGACAATCGGAATCGACCTCGGCACGACCAACTCCTGTATGGCGGTGCTGGAGGGTGGCGAGCCGACGGTCATCGAGAACGCCGAAGGTGGTCGGACGACGCCGTCGGTGGTCGCATTCACCAGCGGTGGTGAGCGACTCGTAGGCACCGTCGCCAAGCGCCAGGCGGTCACCAATCCGCAGAACACGATCTTCTCCATCAAGCGCTTCATGGGCCGCAAGGAGGCCGAGGTGCGCGAGGAGGAGGCGATCGTGCCGTACAAGGTCGTGTCGGGCCCGGGCGGCGACGCCCGCGTCGAGGCGGCCGACAAGCAGTACTCACCGCCGGAGATCTCGGCGATGATCCTGGGCAAGCTCAAGGCCGACGCCGAGGCCTACCTGGGTGAGAGCGTCGATTCGGCGGTCATCACCGTCCCGGCGTACTTCAACGACGACCAGCGCCAGGCGACCAAGGACGCCGGCAAGGTCGCCGGGCTGGACGTCAAGCGCATCATCAACGAGCCGACCGCGGCCTCGCTGGCCTACGGGCTGGACAAGGAGACCGACCAGACGATCCTCATCTTCGACCTCGGCGGCGGCACGTTCGACGTGTCGGTGCTGGAGATCGGCGACGGCGTCTTCGAGGTCAAGGCCACCGCGGGTGACAACCACCTCGGCGGCGACAACTTCGACAAGGCGCTGGTGGACTGGCTGGTCAAGGAGTTCAAGGCGTCGCAGGGCATCGACCTGGCCGCCGACCCGATGGCTCTCCAGCGCCTGTACGAGGCCGCCGAGAAGGCCAAGATCGAGCTCTCCACCACCCAGGAGACCCAGATCAACCTGCCGTTCATCACGGCCGACTCCTCCGGGCCCAAGCATCTGGACACGCGCCTGACGCGGGCCAAGATGAACGAGCTCACCAGCGCGCTGCTCGATCGCACGGTCGCGCCGGTGCGCCAGGCGCTCGACGACGCCAAGGAGAAGGGCGCCGGCACCATCGACCACGTCGTCCTGGTCGGCGGCATGACCCGCATGCCCGCCGTGCAGGAGAAGGTCAAGGAGCTCACGGGCAAGGAGCCGCACCGCGGCGTCAACCCCGACGAGGTCGTGGCCGTGGGCGCCGCCATCCAGGCGGGCGTGCTGGCCGGCGACGTCAAGGACGTCCTGCTGCTCGACGTCACCCCGCTGACCCTGGGCATCGAGACCAAGGGCGGCGTGATGACCAAGCTGATCGAGCGCAACACCACCATCCCCACCCGCAAGTCCGAGGTGTTCTCCACCGCGGAGGACAACCAGCCCAGCGTGGAGATCCACGTGCTGCAGGGCGAGCGTGAGATGGCGACGTACAACAAGTCGCTGGGCAAGTTCCAGCTCACCGGCATCCCGCCGGCGCCGCGCGGCATCCCGCAGATCGAGGTGGCGTTCGACATCGACGCCAACGGCATCCTCAACGTGTCCGCCAAGGACCTGGGGACCGGCAAGGAGCAGAAGATCGAGATCCGGTCGGGCTCCGGTCTGTCCGAGGACGAGATCAAGCGGATGGTGACCGACGCGGAGTCCCACGCCGAGGACGACAAGCGCCAGCGCGAGCTGGCCGAGGCTCGCAACAACGGCGAGAACGCGGCCTACCAGGCCGAGCGCCAGCTCAAGGAGCTCGACGAGCAGATCGACGCCTCCTCCAAGGAGGAGATCGAGGCCGCGATCAAGGGCGTCCGCGAGGCGCTGACCTCGACCGACGCCGCTGAGATCAACTCCAGGACCGAAGCGCTGCAGTCGGCGTTCCACAAGGTCTCCGAGGCGATGTACCAGCGTGCCCAGGAGCAGCAGGCGGCCGAGCCGGCCGCCGACGGCACCGGGGAGAACGGTGCGTCGTCCGCCAACGGCGCGAGCGCCGAGGAGGACGTGGTCGACGCCGAGGTTGTGGACGAAGGGAAGTAACCCCCGATGTCCAGCGATCACAATCACGCGCCCGACAGCGCGACGGACGCGCAGGCGCCTGAGGCCGAGCTGCCTCAGGCGCCGCCCGGCGCGCCCGAGGGCCACGACGCCTCCCGGGCGCAGGCCGAGCGCCCGCAGGCCGACGCCGAGCTTCAGGCTCAGCCGGGGACGCCCCAGCCGGGTGCCCCGGCCACGGATCGGCCCGGCTCCCCCTGCGAACTGGACGAGCTCGCGGCCAGGGCCGAGAAGGCCGACGAGTATCTGGCGCTGGCCCGGCGGACCAAGGCCGACTTCGAGAACTACCGCAAGCGCGCCACCCGGGAGGCGGCCGCGGCGCAGGAGCGCGGGGCCGCAAAGCTGGCGGTCGCGCTGCTGCCTGCGATCGACAACCTCGACCGCGCGCTGGCCCACGCCGACGAGGTCGTCGCCGGCGAGGGCGCAAACGGCGCCGAGTCGCTGGTGGCCGGCCTCAAGCACGTCCACGCCGACCTGATCGCCGCTCTGGGCAACGTGGGGATCGAGCGCTACTCGCCCGAGGGCGAGCGGTTCGACCCCCAGTACCACGAGGCGGTCGCACAGCAGCCGGTGGAGGGCGCCGAGCCCGGGGTCGTCGTCGAGGTGTTCCAGCGCGGCTACCGCATGGGCGAGAACGTCGTGCGCCCCGCGCGCGTCGTCGTCGCCGGCTAGAGGGTGGTGTGAGCCGTGCCTGAGCGCCCCGACTACTACAAGACCCTCGGCGTGGGCAAGAACGCCTCCGACGAGGAGATCAAGAAGGCCTACCGCAAGCTCGCCCGCAAGTACCACCCTGACACCAATCAGGGTGACAAGAAGGCCGAGGAGCGCTTCAAGGAGATCTCGCAGGCGCACGACGTCCTCTCGGATCCGGACAAGCGCAAGGCCTATGACCGCGGCGGCCTGCTCGGCGGCTTCGGGCAGCCGGGCGGCGGCTTTGACCCGGGCGCATTCACCGGCGGCTTCTCCGACATCCTCTCCAACCTCTTCGGGGGTGGCGCCGGCGCGGCGGGCGGCCCGGGGACGGCGACCGGCGGCCGGGGCTCCGCGCGTGGCACGCGGCCGCGTCCCCAGCGCGGCCGGGACCTGGAGACCGAGGTGTCGCTGAGCTTCGACCAGGCGGTCAACGGCGCGCAGGTGCCGCTCGCGATCCCGACGTCCTCGCCGTGCCCCACCTGCAAGGGGTCGGGTGCCAAGCCGGGCACGTCCCCGCGGGTGTGCCCGGTCTGCAACGGCCGCGGCCTGGAGTCACAGAGCCAGGGCATCTTCTCGATGTCCCAGCCGTGCTCGAACTGCCACGGCTCGGGAACCGTGATCGACGAGCCGTGCGCCACCTGCCAGGGCTCGGGCGCCCAGCGGTCGGTCAAGCGGATGCGCGTCAACATCCCCGCCGGGGTCAAGGACGGCAGCCGGATCCGGCTGGCCGGCAAGGGGGAATCCGCCCCCACCCACCCCGGCCAAGGCGGCGAGGCAGGCCCTCCCGGAGACCTGTACGTGATCACGCGCGTGGGCGAGTCCTCGGTGTTCAAGCGCAACGGCGACAACCTCGAGGTCGAGGTGCCGCTCACCATCCCCGAGGCGCTCCAGGGCGCCGTCATCGAGGTGCCGACGCTCAACGGCTCAAAGCGGCTGCGGGTGCCCCCCGGGACCAAGCACGGGACCGTGCAGCGGCTGCGCGGCGAAGGACCGGCTCGTCTGAGCGGCAAGGGCAACGGCGACATTCACTACCGGTTCGTCCTCGACGTGCCCGCCTCGCTCTCCCCTGAGCAGTCCGAAGCCGTTGACAGGCTTTCGAAGGTCATGAACGGCAACCCGCGCGAGCGGCTGTTCGCGGCGGCCGCCGGCGAGGCCAAGTGATGGCCTCGCGCCGCCTCCGCACCACGACTCGCGTCGAGGTCTCCTCAGACCGCGGCGTGTTCATGATCTCGGTCGCGGCCGAGCTGGCCGAGATGCATCCCCAGACGTTGCGGATGTACGAGTCGCGCGGGCTCATCGAGCCCCAGCGCTCCCCCAAGGGCACGCGTCTCTACTCCCAGAAGGACGTCGATCGCCTGCGCCGCATCCAGGAGATGACCGCGGAGCTGGGCATGAACCTGGCCGGCGTCGAGCGGGTCTTCGAGCTCGAGCAGCAGCTGGACGCGATGGCCCGCAAGGTGGCCGCGCTGCAGAAGCGGGCCGAGGAGCTGAGCGCGGAGGTGGCGCGGCTGGAGGCGATCCGCCGCGACCTGCGCGCGGAGATCGTGCCCTACGTGCGCGGCGGCGAACTGGTGCGCCACGCCGATCTTCGGGCCCTGAAGTTCGGCGTACCGGCCCGCGACCGCTCGTAGAACCTCGCGAAGGTGCATAGAGGTGCGCGGTGGGTGGGTGGGGGCGGGATCCCGCGGGTAACACGGACCGCACCGAACGACGGGTCGGGGTGTTGGGGTGTGCAACGATCTCCCCGCGGGGGGACACGGATCCGCCCGCCCCGCCGTCCGGATCGCATGCCGGTCAGACCAACAGGGAGTGAATGCTTTTCATGGGTACTTCGAGCTGGGGATTGAGTCGCGCGATGGGCCGGGCGGGCCGGATCCGCACGGCGCTCGCAACCGTGGCGTGCCTGCTGGCCGCGGGAGCGCTGTCGGCGCCACCCGCCGTGGCCGCCGGCTCGAGCACCCACTGGACCTGGCTCGGGGCGGCACCGGCCAACGGCCGCGTGTCACTGGCCCTCCCACTCAAGGCCGACCTCGGCGGGCTGGAGCGATTCGCGGGCGCCGTGTCCAATCCCAAGTCGCCCCAATACGGGCAGTACGACTCGATCGCCAACCTGGCCAAGCGCTTCGGCGCTCCGGCGGCCGAACGCGCTCGGGTCGTCGGCTACCTCAAGCGCGCCGGCGCGTCCGGGGTCAAGATCGACGTCACGGGCCTGTTCGCCGACGCGACGCTCAAGGCGTCAGAGGCCGGGCGGCTGTTCGGCACCACGCTGGGCAGCTTCCGCTCAGCCGGCGTGGCTGCGCGCGGTGCCACCTTCATGGCGCCTGTCTCCGCGGTGCGGATTCCCGCGGCACTGCGCGACGACGTGACCGGCGTGGTCGGCCTGAACACCGAGCCGCTGTTCGGATCCTCCACCCCGACGGTCTCGGGCAGCGCCGCGTTCCCGCACAGGGCGGCCGCCTCGGGGAACGAGCGCACCGACGACGAGTCGGGCTATCTGCAGCGGACCGGCACGCCGGCGGGGTGCACCACCGCCGTCTCCCAGTCGGGCTTCACCCCCAACCAGTATCTGACCGCCTACAACTACCTCCCGCTGCAGAGCGCCGGGTTGGAGGGGCAGGGGGAGCGCGTGGCGCTGATCGAGATCGACGGCTTCCGCTACTCGGACCTGCGCAACTTCTCGACCTGCTTCGGCCTGGCCACGCCGGCCATCAACGGGTTCGGCGTCGGCCTCAAGAAGCCGCTGGCCCCCGGTGGCGAGTCGACCCTGGACCTGGAGGTCCTGGACGCCGCCGCGCCCAAGCTCAAGGCGGTTGACGTCTACGAGTCGCGCCCGAGCGCGGTGGACGTCCTGCACTCGCTCACCGCGCCCCTGTCCAACCCCGGGAGCAAGCCCGACATCATCTCGGCCTCGCTGGGTTCCTGTGAGGAGGCGACGCACCTCACCATCGGCAACTCGGGCCTGAGCCACGTCGAGGGCGCCCTGGCGCTCGCCGCTGCCAGCGGCATCTCCGTGCTGGCCTCCAGCGGCGACGACGGCTCGTCGGCGTGCCTGACCCCCGACGGCCGGCCGCTGCCCGGCCTGGCGGTGAGCTACCCCGCGTCCTCGCCGTTCGTCACCGGTGTCGGTGGCACGAACTTCGCCCTCGACGCCAACAACAACATCGTCTCCGAAGAGGTGTGGAACGACTCCCCGCTCGTGCTCGCCTCCGGCGGCGGCGGCTTCAGCGAGCTGTTCAAGCGGCCGTCGTACCAGAACGGCTTCGTGGTCGCGGGCCACCGCGGAGTGCCCGACGTCTCGATGCTGGCCGACGTCGCCCCCGGCTATGAGATCTACTGCACGGCCAAGGGCGACTGCATCGGGCAGGGCCACACCAGCCCCTGGACCCAGGTGGGCGGCACGAGCGCGGCGGCGCCACTGCTCGCCGGCGGCCTGGCCCTGGTGGACCAGGCCCTGCGCAAGGCCCATCGCCAGGACGTCGGGCTGGCCAACCCGCTGCTGTACGCGATCGACCAGTCGGCCTCGGCGGCGAGCGTCATCTCCGACATCGTCGCCAACAACAACGACCTGGGCTCGAGCCTGATCGGCCGGGCGTTCGGCTGCTGCACCGCGGGCGCCGGCTACGACGAGGCGTCGGGCCTGGGCAGCGTCAACCTCGCCAGCCTGGCCTTCGTGGCCGGCAGCGTGGTGCCGCCGATCGTCAACGTCGGGCTCTCGGTCCCCTCACAGCGCCGCCCGGTGGCCAGCAAGCACCTGCTGGCCAAGGTGACGTGCTCCGGGCACTGCCTGATGGGCGCCTACGCCCGGATCAAGATCGGGCGCTCGCGCAAGGTCATCACCAAGTACTCCAGCGTCTTCCTGCTCAACAAGGGCGGGCGCAGGACGATCAAGATCGGGTTCGACAAGACGACCCTGGGCAAGCTGCGCAGTGGCCTGGCCCACGGCCAGAGGATCACCGCCACGGTCTTCGGGGCGATCCTGGATCCGAGCGGCAACGTCGAGGCCCGCACGCGCGGAAAGGACCTGCGGGTCCGCGGATAGTCGAACCTGTGGATCGCACGGTGACCCGGTGGGCCCCGTGCGATCTGAGCGTTCAGCGGGGCACGGCTCTCCGATCGCACGGCGGTCCGCAGCGGGCCGTGCGATCCACGCGTTCAGAGCGGGGTCGCCGGACGCCCTTGTGGGCGAGGACGTTTCGTGCGATAATCTTAGTCACACAGACTTAGATTTGCCTCTCTGAACACGGAATCGCTCATGCAACCAGACCGCTTCACCATCAAGTCCCAGGAGGCGCTACAGGCCGCTCAGCGGCTGGCCGACGAGCGCCGCAACCCGCAGACCACCCCCGAGCACCTGCTCGCCGTCCTGCTCGAGCAGGAGGGGGGAGTGGTGGCGCCGGTCCTGCGCAAGCTCGGCGCCGAGCCCGCCGCGGTGCGCCAGACGCTCGGTCCGCGCCTCGAAGCTCTGCCCACCCTGACCGGAGGGGCCGGACCGGGCTCCGAGCCGGCCGGCGGCTCGACCGAGCTCGTCCAGATCCTGCGCACGGCCGAGACCGAGATGCGCGAGCTGGGCGACGAGTACGTCTCCACCGAGCACCTGCTCCTCGCCCTGGCGGCTCATCCCGGCGGCGCCGGCGACGCGCTGCGCTCCAGCGGTGCCCCGCGCGAGGCGCTGCTCAGGGCGCTGAGCGAGGTGCGCGGCTCGCACCGCGTCACCGACGACAGCCCCGAGGACAAGTTCCGCGCCCTGGAGAAGTACGGCCGCGACCTCACCGACGCGGCGTCGCAGGGCAAGCTCGACCCGGTCATCGGCCGCGACGACGAGATCCGCCGCGTCATCCAGGTGCTGTCGCGCCGCACCAAGAACAACCCGGTGCTCATCGGCGAGCCCGGCGTCGGCAAGACCGCCATCGCCGAGGGCCTGGCTCAGCGCATCGTCTCCGGCGACGTGCCCGAGGGTCTGCGCGACCGACGGGTGGTGTCGCTGGACATCGGCTCGCTGATCGCCGGCTCCAAGTACCGCGGTGAGTTCGAGGACCGCCTCAAGGCGGTGCTCAAGGAGATCGCCGACGCGCGGGGCAGCGTCATCCTCTTCATCGACGAGCTGCACACGATCGTCGGCGCCGGCGCCGCCGAGGGCGCGGTCGACGCCGCCAACCTGCTCAAGCCGATGCTGGCCCGCGGCGAGCTGCGCGCGGTGGGCGCCACCACGCTGGACGAGTACCGCAAGCACATCGAGAAGGACGCCGCGCTGGAGCGCCGCTTCCAGCCCGTCTACGTGGGCGAGCCGAGCGTCGAGGACACCATCGCGATCCTCCGCGGCCTCAAGGAGCGCTACCAGGTGCACCACAAGGTCCGCATCCAGGATTCGGCGCTGGTGGCCGCGGCCACGCTCGGCCAGCGCTACATCGCCGACCGCTTCCTGCCCGACAAGGCGATCGACCTCGTCGACGAGGCCGCCTCGCAGATCCGGATGGAGATCGACTCCAAGCCCACCGAGATCGACGAGGTGGACCGCCACATCATGCAGCTGGAGATCGAGCTGCAGTCGCTGGGCGAGGACGACGACGCGGGCACGCTGACCCGGCGCGGCCAGCTCGAGCGCACGCTGGCCGAGGAGCGCGAGCGCTCGGACGCCATGCACGCCGAGTGGCAGCGCGAGAAGGACACGCTCGGCGCCGTCGCCGACATCCAGGAGCGCCTCGAGCAGGCGCGCGTGGAGCTCGAGCGCGCGCAGCGCGAGGCCGACCTCGGTCGCGCCGCGGAGCTGCAGTACGGCACGATCCCGGAGCTGACCAAGAAGCTGGAGGAGGCCGAGACCGCCGAGGCCGAGGCCGCGGCCAGCACCGACGCCGCCGCCGGCCCGCGCTTCCTCAAGGACGTCGTCGACGCCAACGACGTCGCCGAGATCGTGGCCAAGTGGACCGGCGTTCCCGTCTCGCGGCTCATGGAGGGCGAGATCGAGAAGCTCGTGCACATGGAGGAGCGCCTGCACCAGCGCGTCATCGGCCAGGACGAGGCCGTCAGCGCGGTGTCGATGGCCCTGCGCCGGTCACGAGCCGGCCTGTCTGATCCCAACCGCCCGATCGGGACCTTCCTGTTCCTGGGCCCGACCGGCGTCGGCAAGACCGAGCTGGCCCGGGCGCTGGCCGAGTTCATGTTCGACACGCAGGACGCGATGGTCCGGATCGACATGTCCGAGTACATGGAGAAGCACGCCGTGAGCCGGCTGGTGGGCGCGCCCCCCGGCTATGTCGGCTACGAGGAGGGCGGCCAGCTGACCGAGGCGGTCCGCCGCCGGCCCTACTCGGTGGTGCTGCTCGACGAGATCGAGAAGGCCCACCCCGACGTCTTCCACACGCTGTTGCAGGTGATGGACGACGGGCGCCTGACCGACGGCCAGGGCCGCACGGTCAGCTTCAAGAACGTCGTCCTCATCATGACCTCCAACATCCCGGGTGGCCGGGCCGGCGTGGAGGCGCAGTTCAAGCCGGAGTTCGTCAACCGTCTCGACGACATCGTCGAGTTCGCGCAGCTCAGCCGGGAGCAGATCGGGGAGATCGTCGACCTCCAGGTCGCGGTGCTCATCAAGCGCGTCCGTGAACGTGAGGTCGAGGTCGAGCTCTCCGATGCGGCGCGCACGCTGATCGGCAATCTCGGCTATGACCCCACCTACGGGGCGCGACCGCTCAAGCGGGTCATCCAGAAGCGCCTCGTCGACCCGCTGGCGCTGGCGATCCTCGAGGGCCGGTTCGGTCCCGGGGACACCGTCACGGTCGATGCCGCGGACGGCGACCTGGTGCTGGAGCGCGCCGAGGTCGACGCTCCCGCCGCCACCGTGTAGACCGTTTCGCCGCTGGGCGGCGCCTCGCGTGGGTGGATGACCCACTCGCGTCCAGGCCGGCGCCCCCCGGGCGCCTCACCCCTCGGCGAGGCGCTGCCCCCAGGCGAAGACGTTCTTCTCGGTGCGCAGGTGCATGAACGTCTCCAGCTCGCGCACCTGGGGGATCGAGCGGATGTCGTCGTTGAGGACGCCCAGGAGGTCGTCCTCCGTCGGGCACACGAGCTCCACGATCACGTCGAAGGAGCCCGCGGTCACGACGACGTACTCGATCTCCGCGATCTGGGCCAGCCGCGCGGCCGCCGCCCGGGTGTCGCCGCTCACCCGCAGGCCGATCGTGGCCACGACGCCGCGGCCCAGGGCCACCGGGTCGGTGACGGCGACGATCCGCATCAGCCCGGACTCGCGCAGGCGGTTGACGCGCTGGCGCGTCGCGGCCTCCGAGAGCCCGACGGCCTCGCCGATCTCGCCGTAGGGGCGCCGGCCGTCCTCCTGGAGCAGGGCGATGATCGCGGCGTCGGTCTCGTCGAGCTTGGGCCGTGGCGACGGCATTCAGTGTCTCCTCCACTTATCTAGTTGCATGAATGACGATGTGCGACTATATTAGCGGCCACGACGACGGATTAGGTGAGAGGAGCAGGGTATGGCGACGACAATAGCGCCGGCGAGCACACCGGCGACGGAATCCGTGGCGAGCCCGCCGGGCGGCCTGCGTGCCGGAGCGATCGGCTTCGCCTCCAACGTGGCGATCGGGGTGGCCTCGACGGCGCCCGCATACTCGCTGGCGGCGACGCTCGGGCTGCTGGTGGCCGTCGGAGGCGTGGGCACCCATGCTCCCGCGGTGCTGTTGGTCTCGTTCGTGCCGATGTTCTGCATCTCGATCGCCTATCGCGCGCTCAATCGGGTCGATCCCGACTGCGGCACCAGCTTCGCCTGGGTCACCCGCGCCCTCGGGCCCGGCCTGGGCTGGGTCACCGGCTTCGCCATCTTCGCCGCCGACGTGATCGTCATGGCGACCCTGTCGGAGATCGCCGGAAAGTACCTTTTCATCCTCGTCGGCTGGCAGAGCGCGGCCAACTCGACCGTCGGGCTGGTGGTCGCGGCCACGGGCTTCATCGCGCTCATGACCTGGGTGGCCTATCGCGGCGTCGAGCTCAGCGCCCGGGTCCAGCAGGCTCTGTTGGGGCTCGAGCTGGGCATCCTCGGGCTGTTCGCGATCCTCGCGCTGGTCAGGGTCTACACCGGCGCACCCACGGGCTCGGTCCATCCGTCTCTGGATTGGCTCAACCCGTTCTCGCTGTCGCTGGGCTCGCTGGTGGACGGCGTCCTGCTCGGCGTGTTCGTCTACTGGGGGTGGGACGCCTGCGTCACGGTCAACGAGGAGTCCCAGGACGCCCGCCGCGGTCCGGGACGTGCGGCCGTGATCTCGACCCTGATCCTGCTGATCACCTTCGTCCTCGTCTCCAGCGCCGGCCAGGCGACCGCCGGCCCCGCCTTCCTCAGCGCTCACTCCGGGGATGTCCTCAGCGCTCTCGGGGCGCGCGTGTTCGGCGCCCCGTGGGACAAGCTCCTGGTGCTCGTCGTCCTCACCTCGACCGCGGCCTCGACCCAGACCACGATCATGCCGACGGCGCGCACGATGCTGTCGATGGGGCGGTGGGGCGCGCTCCCCGACGCCCTGGCGCGGATCCATCCGCGGTTCGCCACGCCCTCGGTGTCGACGCTGCTGATGGGGGCGATCTCAGCGCTGTGGACGGTCGTCCTGCTGGTGGCCAACCCGGCGCAGAGCGTGCTGGGTGACTCGATCACCGCGCTGGGCTTCCTCATCGCCTTCTACTACGGCCTCACCGGCGTGGCCTGTGTCGTCTACTACCGCAGGCGCCTGCGCCGGGGCGTGCGGCAGCTCGTCACGCTGGGGGTCATCCCGCTGGTGGGAGCGCTCCTGCTGGCGGGCATCTTCGTCAAGGCCTTCACGCACTACTCCCAGCATGAGATCGGGGACGTCCCGGTCAACTATGCCGCTCCGGTGGCCGGGATCGAGGTCCCGATCGTCATCGGGCTCGGCGCGCTGGCTCTCGGCGCCGTCCTGGCGCTGGCGCTGCGCCGCACCTTCCCTGACTACTTCGGCCGCGGGCGCGAGGTGCTCGCGGCCACGACGACTGATCTGGAGGACCTCGATGCTTGACCCTCAGCGCCGGTGGGCACACGTCGGCGAAAAGCCCGACTACGCAGGTTTTCTCTCCTTCTGCGGACTCCCATACACCGAGGCTCAAGCTGAGCTTGATGGGGTGGATGTGGCGATTGTGGGCGCGCCGCTCGACGAGCTCGTCTCGGAACGTCCCGGGACGCGCCTGGGCCCCCGCGCGATCCGCGCCGCGAGCGCCATTCCCGGGCCGCACCTGGAGGCGCGCATCGATCCGTTCGGCGCCCTGCGGGTGGTGGACTACGGCGACGCCGCCGTCCTGCCCGCCGATCCCGCCCGCTCGCACGCCGCCATCGAGGCGACCGTGGCTGACGTCGTGAACGCCGGGGCCATCCCCATCGTGCTCGGAGGAGATCACTCGATCGCCGAGCCCGACATCCGTGCCTGCGCCGCCGTCCACGGGCCGGTCGGCCTCGTCCACTTCGACGCCCACACCGACACGGCGGCCGAGTGCTTCGGCGTCTCGCTGTCGCACGGGACACCGATGTACAACCTCGTCAGCTCCGGCCACGTCGACCCCGGCCGCTACGTCCAGGTCGGCCTGCGCGGCTACTGGCCCGGAGAGGAGGTGTTCGCCTGGCAGCGCGAGCAGGGCATCACCTCGCTGTTCATGCACGACGTCGCGCAGCGCGGCATCCGCGACGTGGTCGCGGAGGCGATCGCCGTTGCCGGCCCCGGGCCGGTGTTCGTGACGATCGACGTCGACGTGCTCGACCCCGCGTTCGCGCCGGGGACGGGCACGCCGGAGCCCGGGGGGATGACCTCGGGCGATCTGCTGTGGGCGGCGCGCGCGCTGGCGGCGGCGCTGGACGTCGTCGGGGCCGACGTGGTGGAGGTGTGCCCGACGGCCATCGGCGCCGCCGACATCACGGCGCTGGTGGGGTCGCGGATCGTCCACGAGCTCCTCACCGGGATCGCTCTGCGGCGCGGCGCGACGGCGTCCGCGCCATCGGGGAACGCCCCGGCGAGGTATCCGGTACAAGTGCGGTGAGAGCACCGCCAACGCACCAAGGGAGCGTCAGATGCCCACCTACGTCATGCTCACCACCCTCACGCCCGATGGCGTGCAGACCATCAAGAACAACCCGGGCCGCATCAAAGAGGTCAACCGCGAGGTCGAGCAGCTCGGGGCCACCGTCAAGGCACAGTGGGCGACCCTCGGCCAGTTCGACTTCGTCAACGTCATCGAGGCGCCCGACGAGCAGACGATCACCCGGGTCTCGCTCGAGCTGGGGTCGCGCGGAACCGGCCGCTATGAGACGCTGACCGCCATCCCCATCGACGACTTCATCGGCCTGATCTGAGTGGTCGCCCCCGTTCCTGAAGGTGAAGGGCCGCTCGCGGGGCCCCCGGCGGCCACGACGACGACGGCGAGGCCACCGGGGTGACCGACACCGTCCTGGTGCTCGGCTCCGGCGCCCGCGAGCACGCGATCGTCCATGCCCTGGCGCGCTCGCCGCGTAAGCCCAAGATCGTGTGTGCGCCCGGGAACGTCGGCATCGCCGGTGACGCCCAGACGCGCCCGCTGGATCTCGCCGACCCCGGCGCGGTCCTCGGGGCGGCGCGCGACATCGGCCCGGACCTGGTGGTCGTGGGACCGGAGGCGCCGCTGGTGGCGGGTGTCGTCGACGCGCTCACCGACGCGAAGATCCGCTGCTTCGGGCCCACCAGCGACGCGGCCCGGCTCGAGGGCTCCAAGGCGTTCTGCAAGGAGATCATGGTCGCGGCGGGCGTGCCCACGGCCGCCTACTCGGTGGTCACGACGCCCGACGAGGGCATGGCGGCCATCACGAGCTACCCCGTGGTCATCAAGGCCGACGGCCTGGCCGCCGGCAAGGGCGTGATCGTCGCCGCCGACAAGGGCGAGGCGTGGGCGGCGCTGGAGGGCCTGCTGGTGGCCAAGCGCTTTGACACGACGCGCGTCGTCGTGGAGGAGCACCTGGTGGGGGAGGAGCTGTCGCTGCTGGCGATCTGCGACGGGGTGACCGCGCTGCCGCTGGCCTCAGCCCAGGACTACAAGCGCATCTTCAACGGGGACCTCGGCCCCAATACCGGCGGGATGGGCTCCTACTCGCCGGTTCCGTCCATCGACGAGGCACGGGCCCGCGAGATCTGCGCGAGGGTGCATCAGCCGGTGCTCGACGTCCTGGCCCGGCGGGGGTCGCCGTTCCACGGCGTCCTCTACGCCGGCATCATGATGACCAGCGCGGGGCCGAAGGTACTCGAGTTCAACGTCCGCTTCGGCGACCCCGAGACGCAGGCGATCCTGCCCCGGCTGCGCAGTGACCTGCTGGCGCTGCTGGAGGCGGCGACCGAGCCCGGGGGTCTGGCCGGCCTCGCCCCGCTGGAGTGGACCGAGGAGATGGCCGTCACCGTCGTGCTGGCCAGCGCCGGGTACCCCGAGTCCTTCCACGCGGGGGATGTCATCCGTGGCCTGGACCGCGTGCCCCCCGGCATCTCGGTCACGCACGCGGGCACCGGACGCTCGCGCCAGGGGCACCTCGTCACCAAGGGCGGCCGGGTGCTGAGCGTCACCGCCCTGGGGGCCACGCCGACGCGATGCCGCGCGGCCGCATATGCTGCGGCCAACATGATCCACTTCGACGGCAAGCAGATGCGGCACGACATCGCGCTGAAGCTGGTGCGATGACGACCGACTCGCACACAGACGCGGAGGCGGGGGGCGAGCTCGTCCCCGAGCCCAGCACGGGTGGGCCCGAGCTGGTGCCCGAGTCCGGGGACCAGGCGCTGGCCGAGACCGCGGTCGAGATCACCCAGATCGACGCCGAGGAGCCGCAGGTGGCGATCCTGATGGGCTCCAAGAGCGACCTCCCCGCGATGGAGAAGGCCGAGACCGAGCTGACCCAGCGGGGCATCCGCTCAGAGACGCGCGTCATGTCGGCCCATCGCGAGCCGGACACCGTCGCCGAATACGCCAAGAACGCCCGGATGCGCGGCATCAAGGTGATCATCGCGGGCGCCGGCCTGTCGGCCGCTCTGCCCGGCGTCGTCGCCGCCCACACCGATCTGCCGGTGCTCGGGGTTCCGCTGACCAGCCGCACGTCGGTGGCCGGCGGCCTCGATGCGCTGCTGTCGATCTCGCAGATGCCCCCCGGCGTTCCGGTGGGCTGCGTCGGCGTCGACAACGCCCGCAACGCCGCCGTGCTGGCGGCGCGCATCCTCTCGATCTAGCGCACGCATCCGCACGTTTGCGCGCCTCGGCGTGCCCCCTGCGGCGGGACCGCCCGCCAACTGGCGGACGGCCGGTGCGAGGCGCGCTTACGACGCCTGGTGCAGGTCCCGGATGTACTGCGCGATCACGGCCGCTTCGCTGCGGCGAGATCGGGGGACCCGGGTGGTCTCCTCGACCGGTGGGGTTGGGCTCTGTGCTCTCATGTGGCTTCCTCGCAGAGCTGCCTTCATCCGACGATTGCGGTCGGACCTCGGCTTTGGTTGTACGATGCACGTCGTACGATAGCAGCTTGTACGATGGTCTTCGTACAAGGGCCGTTCAGGTTCCTATAGTGCAAGGGGCAATGTCAATGCACACGACTGAATCGATCGCTCACCCCGCCGTGGAGGAGCTCGAGCTCGGCGCCGTTCTGCACGCGCTCAGCGACCCGGTGCGACTGCGGATCGTGGCCAAGCTGGCCCACGGTGAAGGCGATCACACCTGTGGCAGCTTCGCCCTGCCGGTCACCAAGTCCACGTGCACGCACCACTTCAAGGTGCTGCGCGAGGCGGGCGTGATCCAGCAGCGTCCCCAGGGGACGACGCGGCTCAACCGCCTGCGCCGCGCGGACCTCGAGGCCCGTTTCCCCGGCCTGCTGGACTGCGTCCTGAAGGCCGCCGAGCACGCCGAGGTGCTCGACACCGCCGGCCGGGCCGCCGTGGACAGCGTCGTCGCCGCACCGGACGCGGCGGACGCGCCCGAGAGACCCGTCGTCGCGTAGCCTTCGGCGCCCTTGATCGCGCGCTACACACGCCGGGAGCTGGCCGAAGCCTGGTCTGACCACGCGCGGTTCGAGGCCATGCGGCGGGTCGAGGTCGCCGCCTGTGAGGAGATGGAGGGCCCGACGGCCGAGGAGCTCGACGCGATCCGCGCCGCCACCTTCACCGTCGAGGCCATCGACGAGCGGGAGAAGGTCACCGACCACGACACCGCCGCCTTCGTCGACGTCCTATCTGAGTCCGCCGGCCCCGCCGGCCGCTGGATCCACTACGGGCTGACCTCGTCAGACGTGCTGGACACCGGGCTGGCGCTGCAGATCACGCAGGTGGCCGACCTGGTCCTGCCCGGCGCCCACCAGCTCACGCAGGCGCTGGCGGCCCAGGCGCGCGCTCACGTCGACACCCTGTGCGCCGGGCGCACCCACGGCATCCACGCCGAGCCGACCACCTTCGGGATCAAGCTGGCCGGCTTCGCCTTCGAGGCGGCGCGCAACGCGCAGCGGCTCGAGCGCGCGTTCGCCCAGGCGGCGGTCGGCGCGGTCTCGGGCGCGGTCGGCACCTACTCGGCCACCTCGCCGGACTTCGAGGCGCGCGTGCTGGGGCGACTGGGGCTCGAACGCGAGCCGGTCTCGACCCAGGTCGTCGCCCGTGACCGCCACGCCGAGCTGCTGCAGGCGATCGCGCTGGCCGGAACGGGACTCGAGCGCTTTGCCACCGAGCTGCGCCACCTGGCGCGCACCGAGGTCGGCGAGGTCCGCGAGCCGTTCGCCCGTGGCCAGAAGGGGTCGAGCTCCATGCCCCACAAGCGCAACCCGATCAAATCAGAGCAGGTCGTCGGGCTGGCGCGGGTGCTGCGGGGCAACGCCAACGCCGCGCTGGAGGACGTCGCGCTGTGGCACGAGCGCGACATCTCGCACTCCTCGGTGGAGCGGATCATCCTGCCCGACTCGACGATCCTGCTCGACCACATGCAGCGGCGCGCCCTGGCCCTGGTCGAGGGGATGGTCGTCGACGCCACGCGCATGCGCGAGAACCTGGAGCTGACCTGCGGCGCGCTGTTCTCCCAGCGGGTCCTGCTGGCGCTGGTGGCCGCGGGCTCGACCCGTGACGATGCCTACCACGTGGTCCAGCGACTGGGCCAGCGGGCGCTCGACACGCGCACGCCCATGCGTGAGCTGCTCGCCGCCGACGATGCGGGCGCCGGGCTCGATCTGGACGCGATCTTCGACTACGCCCCGTTCGTCGTTCACGCAGGCGAGATCGTGGCGCGCCTGGACGAGATCGCCTGACGCGCGGGGCCGCCCCGGCCGCGGACGTCTGGGCGGGATCGGGTGAGGCGCCGCCCCCGCAGCGCCTCCACGCGATCTGTGCCGGACACGCCCCTGTCCGGCGCCCCCCAACGCGGATCCCTCCTCTTCCTGCGCCGCCGGGAGGAGAACCGCGGGGTGTGCATCTCAGCGAGGGGAACGGTACGTGACGCGCCGTGGGCCACCTAGGTCCTTTGACCCAGACGGGGCGTGCGATTTGGCCCGGATCAGGCTCAGATCTCCCAGCCGCCGTCGTCGGCGGTCTGGGCGGCGGCGAGCGCGGCATCGAGCTGGCGCAGCGCGGCGGGGAGCCGCGTGGCGAGCTGACGACCGGCGTCGGTGAGGGTGACGCGGCGGCTCGTGCGCTCGAACAGGCTGACGCCGAGCTCGCGCTCCAGCGCCACGATCCGGCGGCTGAGCGTCGACGGCGTCACGCCGAGGCGCGCTGCGGCGCGGCCGAAGTGCAGCTCGTCGACGAGGACGCCGACCGAGCGCAGCTCGCGGAGCTCGATCACCGGCCGGACCGTACATCATTGCGTGAGACGCAACGCAAGCTTCCGTGACGGCGGCTTGATCGGAGGCGACGATCCGGATTAGCTACGACTGATGTGAGTTCTCAAGGAGGAAGAGGCATGACCAGCATCGCCATCGTGGGATCCGGGGTCTCGGGTCTGCACCTCGGATTGTTCCTGCAGCAGCACGACGTCCCCGTGACGATCTACAGCGACAAGAGCGCTGAGCAGATCGCCGCCGGCCGCCTGCTCAACACCGTCGCTCACCATCACCACACGCTCGAGCGCGAACGCGAGCTCGGCGTCCACCATTGGGACGCGAGCGAGTACGGCTACGTCTGCCACCAGCACGCCGTCCTGGGCACGCCCGAGCCGATGCGCTGGCGGGGTGACTTCCGTCACCCGTCCTCGATCATCGACTACCGCCTGTACCTGCCGCGGCTGCTCCAGGACTATCAGGAGCGCGGCGGCGACCTGGTGGTGGGGCCGATCGACCCCGAGCAGATCGAGCGCCTCGGCGCCGCCCATGACCTGGTGGTGGTGGCGGCGGGTCGCGGCATGGGCGCGATGTTCGCGCCACTGCCCGACAAGTGCCCCTACGACAAGCCCCAGCGCCGCCTCTCGGCCGGCATCTATCACGGGGTGCGCTACTCAGAGCCCAAGGGCGTCGGCGTGCACATGTCACTCGGCCACGGCGAGCTGCTGGAGCTGCCCATCACCTCCCGGGACGGCTTCGCCACCGCCCTGCTGTTCGAGAACATCCCGGGGGGCGACCTGGAGGTGCTCGCCGACATCGACCGCGCGGAGGATCCCTGCGGCCACGACGAGACCGTGCTGCGCAAGCTCGAGGCGCACTACCCGATGTGCTTCGAGCGCGTGGACCCCGCCGAGTTCCGGCTCCAGGGGCCGACCGACCTGCTCCAGGGCGCGCTGACTCCGGTGGTGCGCGAGGACTACGTCCGGCTGGACAGCGGGAAGTTCGCGCTGGCCATGGGCGACGCCCACTGCGTGGTGGACCCGGTCAACGGCCAGGGCGCCAACTCGGCCTCGTACTCGGCCTGGGTGATCGGCCACGCCATCCTCGACGACCTCGCCTTCGACGAACAGTTCTGCCGCCGCGTCGCCCGGGAGCGCCAGGCCTTCGTCCACGGCGTCTCGGACTGGACCAACATGATCCTCAACCCTGAGCCCCACGTCGTCGGCCTGCTCATGGCCATGGCCCAGAACAAGTCGGTCTGCGACGCCTACACCCAGAACTTCAACCATCCCGACCGCCAATGGGATACGGTCGCGACACCTGAGCGCACCGCCGCGTTCATCGCTCGCCACACCGCCGAGCAGCCCGCGGTCCTCGCCTAGAGCGCCCAGACCCAGATCCCGATCCGGAGGTCCCCCAACGATGCACAAGCTCGTCGTCCTCTACCCACCGCCCGCCGACAAGGAGAAGTTCCGCTCCTACTACGAGAGCACGCACCTGCCGCTGGCCGCCAAGCTCCCGGGCCTGCGCGCCTACCGCTACGCCTTCGACGTCGGGTCCCCCGCCGGCGACAGTCCGTACTGGTGCATCTTCGAGGCCGACTTCGACGATGCGGCCGCGATGGGAGCCTCGATGCAGTCCGAGCACGGCGCGACCGTCGCCGCCGACGTGGCCAACTATGCGGACCAGCCGCCGGTGATGGTCCACTACGAGGTGACCGACGGGAGCTGACCCCGGGCCGCTCCGACGGCGGCTCGAGGGGTGTGCGAGGGCAGGCGCCAGGACGTCATAACGCCGCGCTAGGATCGGCCGCGTGACTGCCCTCGCCGACCTCCCCCTCCTTGCCTCGGGCAAGGTCCGGGAGATCTATGACCTGGGCGACGAGCTGCTGATCGTCGCCTCAGATCGGATCTCCACCTATGACGTCGTCCATCCCACGCCGATCCCCGACAAGGGCAGCGTGCTCACCGGCCTCTCGACCTTCTGGTTCGAGCGCACGGCCGACATCGTCGGAAACCACGTGATCTCCGTCACCGAAGGCGTGCCCGATGAGGCGCGCGGCCGGGGGATGGTGGTGCGCAAGCTCAAGATGCTCCCGGTGGAGTGCGTCGTGCGCGGCTACATCACCGGGTCGGGGTGGAAGGACTACCAGGCCACCGGCAAGGTCTCGGGCCACACGCTGCCCGACGGGCTCAAGGAGTCCGATCGCCTGCCCGAGCCGCTGTTCACCCCGTCCACCAAGGCCGAGGTGGGCCACGACGAGGCCATCGACTTCGAGGGCGCGGTGTCGCTCATCGGTGACCGCGCGCTGGCCGAGCGCGTGCGCGATGTGTCGATCGCGCTCTACGAGTACGGCGCCGAGCACGCCCGCGCCAACGGCATCATCCTCGCCGACACCAAGTTCGAGCTGGGACTCGACGGCGCCGGCGAGCTGACCATCGGCGATGAGATCTGCACACCGGACTCCTCGCGCTTCTGGCCGGCCGACCAGTACGAGCCGGGCCGCGGCCAGCCGAGCTTTGACAAGCAGTACGTCCGCGACTGGGCCTCGGGGACCGGCTGGGACCGCAATCCGCCCGCGCCGCCGATTCCCGATGACGTCGTCGCGCGCACGCGCGAGAAGTACGTCGAGGCCTACGAGCGGATCACCGGCGAACCGTTCAGCGCCTGGGTCGACCGCACGAGGGCCTAGTGGTAGCGGTCCTCCCGGAGACCCACTGATGCGCGCCCGGGTCCTGGTCAAGCCCAAAGCCGGCATTCTCGATCCCCAGGGCCAGGCGGTGGAGCGCGCGCTCCCCGCGCTCGGCTTCACCGGGGTGCGCAACGTGCACGTCGGCCGGCTCATCGAGCTCGACGTCGAGGATCCGGCGCGGCTGCCGGAGATGTGTCAGCGGCTGCTCACCAACCCGCTCATCGAGGATTACGAGATCGTCGAGGCAGACGGCGACGGTGCCGCCGCGGCGTCCAACGGCGGGGCGGGCGCCACCGCGCCGTGAAATTCGGCGTCATCCGCTTTCCCGGCTCCTGTGACGAGGTGGACGCGCTGCTGGCCTGCCGCAGGGTGGGGGAGGCGGTCATCCTCTGGCACGGCGACCGTGATCTGCAGGGCGTCGATGCCGTCGTCGTCCCCGGCGGCTTCTCCTACGGCGACTACCTGCGGGTGGGTGCGATCGCGCGCTTTGCGCCGGTGATGGAGGAGGTGGCCGAGTTCGCCGCCGCCGGCGGACTGGTGCTGGGCATCTGCAACGGCTTCCAGGTCCTGTGCGAGGCCGGGCTGCTGCCGGGCGCGCTGTTGCCCAACACGTCGCTGCGCTTCATCTTCCGCCAGGTCGAGCTCGAGGTGGTCACCACCGACTCGCCGTTCACGGGCCGGTGTGACCCCGGCCCGCCCGCCGCCCGGCTCTCGATCCCGATCAAGCACACCACGGGCCGCTACTACGCGCCCGAGGACCAGCTCGCCCGCATCGAGGCGGCCGACCAGGTGCTGCTGCGCTATGCGCCGGGGCAGAACCCCAACGGGTCACTCAACGACATCGCCGGCGTCTGCAACGAGCAGCGCAACGTGTTCGGCCTCATGCCCCATCCCGAGCACGCCGTGGACCCGCTCACCGGGCCCACGGGCGGGCTGGCGATCTTCGAGTCCATCCGCGCCCACGTGGCCGATGGCGCCCTCGTCTAGCTCACGGTCAGCCTCGCGCCGGTGACCTCTCCCGCTGCTCCCGCCACCTACCGCGAGCTCGGGCTCACCGACTCCGAGTACGAGCTGATCCTGTCGGGCCTGGGCCGCGAGCCCGCGGTCACCGAGCTGGCGATGCTGTCGCTGATGTGGTCTGAGCACTGCGCCTACAAGCACTCCAAGAAGCTGCTGCGCCGGCTGCCCACCGAGGGCGCCGCCGTGCTCATGGGTCCCGGGGAGAACGCCGGTGTGGTCGACGTCGGCGGGGGCCTCGGGGTCGCCTTCAAGGTCGAGTCTCACAATCACCCCAGCGCCGTGGAGCCCTTCCAGGGGGCCGCCACCGGAGTCGGCGGGATCCTGCGCGACGTGTTCGCGGTGGGCGCGCGGCCGATCGCGGTCCTGGACTCGCTGCGCTTCGGCGAGGTGGGCGCGTCCGAGCGCTCGCGCTATCTGCTCGACCGCGCCGTCGGAGGGATCGGCCACTACGGCAACTCCATCGGGGTGCCCACGGTGGGCGGCGAGATCTACTTCGAGTCCGCGTATGAGCAGAACTGCCTGATCAACGCGATGTGCCTGGGGCTCGCGCCCCACGAGCGGCTCATCCGCTCGGCCGCGGCCGGGCCCGGCAACGTCCTCGTCCTGCTCGGCGCGCTGACGGGCCGCGACGGGATCGGAGGCGCGTCGGTGCTGGCCTCGGCCGAGCTGGGAGAGGGCGACGAGGCCAAGCGCCCGTCGGTCCAGATCGGCGACCCGTTCGCGGAGAAGAAGCTGCTGGAGTGCTGCCTGGAGCTCCTGGACTCCGAGCTGCTGGTGTCGTTGCAGGACCTCGGGGCGGCCGGGCTGACCTCGTCCTCGTCGGAGATGGCGGCCAAGGGCGAGGTCGGGCTCGACATCGACTGCGCGCGCGTGCCCCTGCGCGAGCCCGGCATGGAGCCGTTCGAGATCATGGTCTCCGAGTCCCAGGAGCGGATGCTGTGCGTCGTCGAGCCCGACCAGATCGACGCCGTCATCGCGGTGTGCGAGCGCTGGGAGACCCTGGCCACCCCGATCGGCATGGTCACGGACTCCGGCCGGCTGCGCGTGAGCGCGGGCGATGAGATCGTCGCCGACCTGCCCGTCGGGATCCTGGTCGACGACTGCCCCCTGTACGACCTCCAGCCGGCGGCGCCGTCGGCGCCGCTCTACCCCGCGCCGACCGCGAGCCTGAGCGGTGAGTCGGGGGCGGAGGCGACGCTGCTGGAGCTGCTGTCCTGCGCCAACATCGCCTCGCGCCGGCCGGTGTTCGAGCAGTACGACCCGGTCGTGCAGTCGCGCACGGTGCGCCGCCCCGATGACGCCGACGCCGCCGTGCTGGTGCTCCCCACCGGGGAGGCGATCGCCGTCTCCATCGACGGCAACGGGCGGCGCGTCGCCTGCGATCCGCGAACGGGCGCGATCGAGGCCGTCTATGAGTGCGCCGCCAACCTGGCCTGTGTCGGCGCCACGCCGCTCGGTCTCACCAACTGCCTGAACTTCGGCAACCCGGAGAAGCCCCACGTCGCCTGGCAGCTGGTCGAGGCGGTCGAGGGGATCCGCGTCGCCTGCCTGGCTCTCGAGGTGCCGGTGGTCGGCGGCAACGTCTCGCTCTACAACGAGGCGCCGAACGGACCGATCTTCCCCACCCCCGTGATCGGCATGGTGGGCCGGTTGCCTGATCCGTCGCGCGCCGGTCGCCTCGCCTTCACGCGCGAGGGCGACGTGATCGCGCTGGTGGGGGACTTCTCCGGTGCCGATGTCGCCGGCTCAGAGCTGGCCAAGCTCCGCGGCGAGCCGCCCGCGGGCCCGTTGCCCGAGCTCGATCTTCAAGCCGCCCGCGCCGCCCACGCGACCGTCCGGGCGATGGTCAGCGCCGGCGCCGTGCGCAGCGCCCATGACATCGCCGAGGGCGGGATCGCGGTGGCGATCGCCGAGTGCTGCATCGCCGGTGGCGTCGGGGCGACGGTGAGCCTGCCCGACGGGATGGACCCCTTCGCCGAGGCCCCGGGGCGGGCCTTCATCGTCTCCGGTTCTGAGGACGCGTTGCGGGGGCAGACGGTGATCGGTCGCGTGGGTGGCCCCGCCGTGCGGCTGGAGGGCGTCCTCGAGGTCGAGGTGTCGCGGCTGGCCGAGGCCCGCAGCGGTGGCCTGGCCCGGTTCATGTAGCGCGCCGGAAATCCACCATCTTCCGGGATGACGCCCGCGGGCCACGATCGGGGCGCTGCTAGCCTTCCCGGTGTCCGGCCGAGCCTTCCGCCATGCTTGGGTCGTGACCTCTCTCGTGCTCGATCACCGCGACGGACCCCGGGATGAGTGCGGCGTCTTCGGGATCTATGCGCCCGGCCATGACGTCGCCCGCCTTGCCTACTTTGCCCTGTTCGCGCTTCAGCACCGCGGCCAGGAGTCGGCCGGCATCGCCACGGCCACATCGCACGGCAACATCATGGGCATTCGCGATCAGGGGCTGGTCTCTCAGGTCTTTGACGAGAACACGCTGCGCTCCCTGGTCGGCGACATGGCGATCGGCCATGTGCGCTACTCCACCACCGGCTCCTCGGAGTGGGAGAACGCCCAGCCGATCGTCCGCGACGATCGCCGCACCCTGGCGCTCGCCCACAACGGCAACCTGATCAACGCCGTCGAGCTGCACGCCGAGCTGCGCGGCCGCGACGTGCCCTTTCAGTCCACCTCGGACTCGGAGATCATCGCCGCGCTGCTCGCCACCCACCCGGCAGAGCACATCGAGGACGCGATCGCCGACGTCCTGCCCCGGCTCAGCGGGGCCTTCTCGACCGTCGTCATGACCGAGGACGCCGTCATCGCCTTCCGCGACCCCCACGGCCTGCGGCCCCTGGCCATCGGGCGGATCGATCCGCCGCCCGGATCAGACGAGGCGCCGGCGTGGTGCGTGGCCAGCGAGTCGTGCGCGCTTGACCTCATCGGGGCCACCCTCATCCGCGAGGTCCTCCCCGGCGAGGCGGTCACCCTCAGCGCCTCCGGGCTGCGCGCGCGCCAGGTGGTGCACAGCGAGCGGCGCGCCTTCTGCGTCTTCGAGTACATCTACTTCGCCCGCCCCGACTCGCGCATGGGCGGGACCGTGCTCCAGGTCGCGCGCGCCCGCATGGGCGAGAACCTGTGGCGCGAGGCGCCGGTCGACGCCGACGTCGTGATCCCGGTGCCCGACTCCGGCAACGCCGCGGCCCGCGGCCTGGCGCGGGCCTCCGGGCTGCCGACCGACGACGGGTTCATCAAGAACCGCTACGTCGCGCGGACGTTCATCCAGCCGGGCCAGGAGATGCGCCGCCAGGGCGTGCGGATGAAATTCAACCCCGTCCCCGAGGTCGTGGCCGGCAAGCGCCTCATCGTCGTCGACGACTCCATCGTGCGTGGCACCACCGACCGCCAGATCGTGCGGATGCTGCGTGACGCCGGCGCCGCCGAGGTCCACCTGCGCATCTCAGCGCCGCCGATCAAGCACCCCTGCCACTACGGGATCGACATGTCCACGCGGGAGGAGATGATCGCCCACGGCCGCACCGTGGATGAGGTCGCCGCGGAGCTGGGCGCCGACTCGCTGCACTACCTGTCGCTGGAGGGCGTCTATGAGGCCATCGGCGGCTCGCGCGCCGAGCACTGCGACGCGTGCTTCAGCGGCGAGTACCCGCTGGCCGGAACCGAGGACCATCACGGCAAGTACGCGCTGGAGCACGAGCTCCCGCTCGTCCGCGTGTAATCCGCCCCCGTCCGCGGTCTGGTCGCCAGGGTCCGCCCGGGGGCGGCGGTATCGTCGACCGCCCTCATGAATCCACGCGCGACGCTGAGCGAGGTCTTCGGCTTCGATGACTTCCGGCCCGGCCAGGCCGAGGCGGTCGACGCCGCGCTGAACGATCGCGACGCGCTGGTGGTGATGCCCACCGGCTCGGGGAAGTCGCTGTGCTACCAGCTGCCCGCGCTCATGCGTTCCGAGCTCACGATCGTCGTCTCGCCCCTGGTGGCGCTGATGCGCGACCAGGCGTGGGCGGTGCATCGCATCGCTCCCGGCTCGGTGACGATGGTCAACTCCCAACGCAGCCACAACGCCAACGCCGAGGCGATGGCCCGCGTGCGCCGCGGCGAGGTCCGCCTGCTCTACGTCGCGCCGGAGCGGTTCGCCTCGCCGGCGTTTGCGCGGACTCTGGCGGGGGTCGATGTCGGGCTCTTCGTCGTCGACGAGGCTCATTGCGTGTCTGAGTGGGGTCATGATTTTCGCCCCGACTACTTCCGCCTCGCCGCCATCGCATCAGAGGTGGGCGCCCACTCGGTGATGGCCCTCACCGCCACCGCGACCCCGCGGGTGGCCAATGACATCGCCGACCGGCTGCGCCTGCGCGATCCGCTGCGCGTGACCACCGGCTTTGATCGTCCCAACCTGAGCTTCGCCGTCGTGCGCTGCGGCGGCGCCCGCGACAAGGAGCAGCGGCTGGTGGCCACCCTCTCTGAGCCCGGCGCGCGTCCCGCCATCGTCTACGCGGGGACGCGCGGGGCGACCGAGAAGCTCGCCGGCATGCTGTCGAGCGCGCTCGACGGTGGGGTCGTCGCCTACCACGCGGGCATGCGCCCCGAGCAGCGCGGCAACGCCCAGGAGCAGTTCATGAGCGGGCGCGCCTCGGTGATCGTGGCCACCAACGCCTTCGGGATGGGGATCGACAAGGCCGACGTGCGCACCGTCTGTCACGCCGCCGTGCCAAGTTCGCTGGAGGGCTACTACCAGGAGGCCGGTCGCGCCGGGCGTGACGGTGATCCGGCGCGGTGCCTGCTCTTCGCCGAGTCGCGCGACAAGGGCCTGCACGTCTTCTTCATCCAGCGCTCGCGGCTGGCCCCTGAGGCATTTGCCCGTGTCGGCGAGCGCTTGACCTGGGCCGGATGCGACGGGCGCTATGACCTGCCGGTCGCCGAGCTGGCCGGGCTCGTCTCCGATCGCGGCCCGGGCGACGACGACGCCGTGCGCGCGGTACTCGGTCACATGGCGCGCGCCGGCGTGCTCACCCCCGCCTCGGGCCCGCACGACCGGGCCGTGGGCCGGATCACCGGCGGCTGGGATCCGCGCGCCGCCGCCCGGTGCGTGTCCTCGTCGCGCGAGGGCGAGCGGGTGCGCTGGAATCAGTACCGGTCGGTGTGGGGCTACGTCGAGGGGGACGGCTGCCGGCGGCGGGCGCTGCTCGAGCACTTCGGGGATCCGTCGGCGGGGGCGCCGCTGGCCGGGGTCCCGTGCTGTGACGTGTGTGCGCCCTCGCTGGTGCCGGCTCCGGGCGCGGTCCGCATGGCTGCCGGGACCGCGGGCGCGGTCCGCATGGCTGCCGGGATCACGGGCGCGGGCGGCGGCTCGCTCGAGCTCGACGATGCGATCCTCGGCGTCGTCGGTTCCGCGCAGCCGCCGGTCGGGCGCACGCGCGCCGTCGAGATCCTCCGGGGCGGGCGCTCCAAGGTGGTGGTGCAGAACGCCTATGACGGGCTGGCGGCCTACGGCGCGTTCGCGCACCTGCGGGCTGAGGACGTGCTCGGCCGGGTCGACGAGCTGCTGCGGGCCGGGACGCTGCGCTCCACCGGTGGGCGCTTCCCCAAGCTGGCCGCGGCATGAACGTCGGCGTCCTGGCGTCCGGCACCGGCACGAACCTCCAGGCGCTGATCGACCGGGCCCACGGGCGCGAGGGGGTCGTGGTGCGGGGCGTGGCCTCCGACAAGCCGGGGGCGCGCGCGCTGCAGCGTGCCCGTGAGGCCGGGATCGACGCCGAGGTCTTTCCCGGCGATGCCTCCGGCGGGCGCGAGGCGCGCGACGCGGCGATGGTGGCCTGGCTGCGCGAGCGCGACGTGGAGCTGGTGGTGCTGGCCGGGTACATGCAGCTGGTCTCAGACGCGTTCCTGGCGGCGTTCGCGAAGGGCGTGATCAACGTGCACCCCTCGCTGCTGCCCGCCTTCCCGGGGCTGGGCGCGGTGCAGCAGGCGATCGACTACGGGGCCAAGGTATTCGGGGTCAGCGTGTTCTTCGTCGACGGCGGCGTCGACACGGGGCCGCTCATCCTGCAGCGCGCGCTCGAGCTGCCCGACGCCACCGACGCCGAGACCGTGTTGGAGCGACTGCACCCCATCGAGCACGAGCTGCTCGTCGACGCGGTGCTGCTGATCGCGCACGGCGCGGTGCGGGTGGACCCCGCCAACTCGCGTCGAATCGTCATCTCACGGTAGATTGGGGCACATGGACGCAAGCGCACAGCCGATGAGCGTGCCGGCGACGGCGTCCGAAGAGGTCGAGGTCAAGCGAGCGCTGCTGTCCGTGTCAGACAAGACGGGCATCGTGGAGTTCGCCCGCGGCCTGACCGAGCTGGGGATCGAGGTCATCTCCACCGGCGGCACGGCCCGCGCGCTCACCGAGAACGGCATCCGGGTCCGGTCGATCTCAGAGCTCACCGGCTTCCCGGAGATCATGGACGGGCGCGTCAAGACGCTGCACCCCAAGCTCTACGCCGGCCTGCTCGCGGTGCGTGACAACGACGAGCACCTCGCCGCCGCCGAGGAGCACGCCGTCGAGTTCGTCGATCTGGTCTGCGTGAACCTGTATCCGTTCGAGCGCACCGCCGCCCAGCGCGGCGCCGTCGACGAGGAGATCATCGAGAACATCGACATCGGCGGACCCACGATGATCCGCGCCGCCGCCAAGAACCACGCCTACGCGGTGCCGGTGGTCGATCCGGTCGCCTATGACGCGGTGCTGGCCGAGCTGCGCGAGTCCGACTGCCGGCTGTCGCCCAACACGCGCGAGAGCCTGGCCGCCGAGGCGTTCGCCTACACCGCGCGCTACGACACCGCGATCGCCCGCTGGTTTCAGGAGAAGCGCGAGGATTTCCCGCCGCTGTTCGTGCGCGCCTTTGAGAAGGTGCTCGAGCTGCCCTACGGAGAGAACCCCCACCAGCGCGCCGCGTACTACGAGCAGGTCGGCGCGCGGACGCACGTGTTGTCGATGGTGTCCCAGCTGGGCGGCAAGCCGATCTCCTTCAACAACCTGCTCGACCTCGACGCGGGCCGGCTGCTGCTGAGCGAGTTCCAGATCCCGGCGTGCGTGATCATCAAGCACAACAACCCGTGCGGCGTGGCCTGCGGCTCGACCGCGATCGAGGCCTACACCAAGGCCTACGCGTGCGATCCCCAGTCGGCCTTCGGCGGGGTGGTGTGCATGAACCGCGGGGTCAACGGCGACCTGGCCCGGGCGCTGTCTGACCAGTTCGTCGAGGTCCTGTTCGCGCGTGGCTACGACGACGAGGCGCTGTCGGTGCTGGCCGAGAAGCCCAACACGCGGATCCTCGACGACCAGGAGCGGCGGATCCCCAACATGATCGAGCCCCACCTGCGCCAGGTGATCGGCGGCATGCTCGTCCAGGACCGCGACTTCGACCTGGAGGAGCGCTCCGAGATGCAGGTGGTCACCGAGCGACGGCCCACCGAGGCCGAGTGGCAGCAGCTCTCGTTCGCCTGGCGCGTCTGCAAGCACACCAAGTCCAACGGCATCATCATCTCCCGCGATCTCCATACGATCGGGGTGGGGGCGGGCCAGATGAGCCGCGTCGACTCCGTGCGCCTGGCGCTGGCCAAGGCGCGCGACGGCGTCGAGGGCGCGGTGCTCGCCTCCGACGCCTACTTCCCCTTCTCCGACGGGCCCGAGCTGGCACTGGAAGCCGGCGTCACCGCCATCATCCAGCCCGGCGGATCGGTGCGGGACCATGAGACGGTGGACGCCGTGGACAAGGTCGGCGGGGCGATGGTGTTCACCAGCCGCCGCCACTTCCTCCATTGACCGAGCGCCTCCCCGGCGATCCGCCTTCGCCGTTCGAGGAGCGCTTCGGCTACAGCCGCCTGCTGCGGGCCGGCCCGTTCGTCATCGTCGGCGGGACCACGTCGGTCCAGCCCAGCGGCGCGATCTGCGGCGAGACCCCCTACGAGCAGGCCGTCGAGATCTTCACCAAGATCCTCCACGAGCTCTCACGGGTCGGCCTCGGTGCTGCCGACGTCATCCAGAACCGCATCTACGTCACCGACATCTCCCGCGCCGACGAGGTCGGCCGCGCCCACGGCGACTTCTTCGCCGAGCATCGCCCCCTGGCCACCATGGTCGAGGTCAGCGGTCTCATCGACCCGCGCATGCTCGTCGAGGTCGAGACCGTGGCCTACACGGGCTAGCCTCAACCCCGGTCGCCCACGGTCCCGGACGGGTCAGGTGCGCGATCATGCGGGTCTGGCCGCCGTAGCTCAGTTGGTAGAGCAGCGGACTTTTAATCCGAAGGTCCTGGGTTCGAGCCCCAGCGGCGGCATCATCAGAAGTGGCTGACGGCCGACGGCCGACGGCTGACGGCTGACGGCTGACGGCTGACGGCTGACGGCTGACGGCCACTGTTATCTCGACGTTGTCCGGTGGCGGCGACCGTGCCCCCGATATGTCCGGAGATCTACGTCGGTGGGCATCCCGACGCGTGGCGACCCGACAAGCCGTGACTGCTGGTTTTTCGGTCCCGATTAGCTCAGAAGAGCGTCTCGTGGTTTCGGCTATTCCGGCAACTCGATCCCAGCGCGCCGGGCATGTGTGCGGGCGAGGGCGACGGCCTGAGCGGGATCCCTCAGCCCCGCGTCGGACCCGAGACCGGAGGCGACGAGTCCTCCGACCGCCACACCCAGGCAGGCACTTTGCACCGGCGTCCACCCCAGCAGCGTCCCCGCGATCACGCCCGCGCTGTAACCGTCGCCGCTGCCGGTTGTGTCAACGACGTCCACGGCAACTGCAGGGACGTGGGTCGCGCCGGACTCGTCGCACACCAGGCTGCCGTCACCGCCTAGCGTGACGTGGACGGTGCCGATCCCCAGCTCTCGTAGAGCAGCCGCCCCTGCAGCCGGAGCCGAGTGGCCCGTCAGACCGGCGACCTGAGCACGATTGGGCATCGCGTGGTCGATCAGGTTCAAGATGGGACGAAGCCGCTCCAGCGTCACGTCGCGCGCTGGGCCCAGCAGGTCCATGGTCGTGATCGTTCCCGCGGCGCGGGCCCGGCGCAGGACGCCGAGCAGAGGGTCGCCGGCAAATCGCCCCAAAGCGTCGGGTCCGCCGACGTGGAGCACATCCGCCGACTCGATTAGATCGAGGTCGATGTCATCGATGGCGAGGGTGTTGATCGCCCCACGCGCATGCCACGTCGCGTGCGCGCCGCTGGCGCTGACCGGGATCACGCTCACCGCCGTGGACAGTCCCCGCCGCTGGACCACCGATGACCCGACGCGCTCGTGCTCCAGCAGCGACAGCAGGAGGGTGCCGGGGCCGTCGAGACCGACCGCCCCGATTGTGGTGACCTCTGCCCCGAGGCGAGCGAGATCGACGGCCACGGCGCCGGCGGCGCCGGCCACGGTCATGCGGACCTGATCGACGACAACCGCCGAATCATCATCAGGCAGACTTCGCACCGGAAGCACGAGGACGTCGAGCACGTGCGCCCCGAGGGTCACAGCACGGCCCAAGAGCATGTTGTCGGGTGAGTCAGCCAACGGCCGGGTACGCGCGACGGCTTCGTTCGCCCACCTGGGCCAGTTCCGCGCTGGTCAGGATCCGCGGCGCACCTATCGCCCGCGCTGTTGCGTAGACGTGGGCCAGCCATTCGAGAAGCTGTGCTCGCTCGTAGGCCTGCTCCAGCGAGCGGCCGTAGGTGACCGCGCCGTGGTTCTCGAGCAGCGCAGCTCGTCTGTCGGCAAGGGCTGCCAGGGTCGCCCGGGCGAGGTCGTCGGTGCCAAACGTGGTGTACGGAGCGACCCGGATGGGTCCGCCGAGGGCGAGGATCATGTAGTGCACGGCGGGCAGCTCGTTGCTGACGCACGCAACGGCCGTCGCGTACGGCGAGTGGGTATGCACGATCGCGCGCGCGCGTGTGGCTCCGTAGATGGCGAGGTGCATCGGAAGCTCACTGGACGGCCTGCGCGAGCCGGCACGGGGGACCCCGTCGGGAGACACGATCGAGATGTCCTGAGGACCCATCGCGTCATAGGTCATCCCGGACGGGGTGATCGCGACCTCGGTTCCCGTACGGACGCTCAGGTTGCCGGAGGTCCCGGTCGAGAGCCCGTCTGGGATGAGCCGTCGCACGAAGTGGACCAGTGCCTCGCGCACTTCGTCCAGAATCGCCGGATCGGAGCGGCCCGTCACCAGCACGTTGGCCACGAGGCCAGCGGCCGCTCGCCGCCGCGATCCCGTGACTGGAGACGAGCAAGGCTGCGTGCGAGCGCCGACCGTGTCTCCTCCGGGTCGATGATCTCATCCACCTTCATGATTCCGGCCGCGCCCCATGGTCCGACGTCCGCGAGCATCGCCGCCACATCGGCGTCCGCCGAGCCGTTGACGACGCTGGCTCCGACATCGGGATCCATCAGGCTGATCTCTGCCGATGGCCAGCACCAGAGCATGTCGGTGCCCATGTCGTTGCCCCCGAGGGCGAAGTAGGCGAGGCCGAAGCCTTTGCGCAACACAACGCTGAGCTTCGGCGTGCGCGCAAGACTCACCGCCTGCAACAGAAGGATTGCCTTGTAGAGCAGCCGTGCGTGCTCAGGCTTTTGACCGACGAGGAAGCCGGGGCAGTCCTGAAGGAACACGATGGGTATATCGAACGCGTCGCAGAGACAGATGAGACGCACCGCCTTGTCACAGGCATCGGGCGTGAGGACACCTGCCTGTTGCATCGGCTGGCTGGCGATGAGCCCCACGCCCGTGCCCCCGATGTGAGCCAGGCCGGTGAGCAGGCTGCGGCCGAACCTCGGTCGCAGCTCCAGCCAGCGGCCGTGGTCGGCCAATCGGGCGATCACCCTGCGCATGTCGTAAGCCTGGCGCCGCGATGTCGGGACCAGCTGAGCCAGGCCGGGGTCCGGACCAACCTCCGCGTCGGGGCCGCGCGGCGGCTCAGACCAGGAGTTAGCCGGCAGGTAGCCCAGGAACCGGCGGACCAGGTCGTAAGCCTCGTCGTAGCTGTCTGCGACCAGATCGATCTGACCTGTGACGGTGGCGTGCACGTCAGCCCCGCCGAGCGCCTGTGCGTCCATGCGCTCGCCCGTCGCCGACTCGATCACTCGCGGAGAGGTCACGGCCATGGTGGAGCCTCGCACCTGGACGGTGAGGTCGCTCATCGCCGACACGAAGGATGAACCGCCATAGGACTCGCCGACGACGATGCTGGCCATCGGGATCCGGCGCCGTCGCCGCGCGACATCGACCGGTGGCGGGATCGTCGCCAGCCCCACCGAGCCGAGACTGTCCGGAACCCGAGCGCCGCCCGTCTCCCCCAGATAGATGATGGGATTGCCCTGCCGAAGCGCCTGCTCGTAGATCCGCGAGACCCGCCGCCCTCCGACCACGGAGCTGCTGCCCCGCTTCACGGTGACGTCGTCGCCGACGACGCTGATGGGGCGCCCGTCCAGCGCGGCGTGACCCCCGATCTTGCCGTCGCCCGGCGTGGACTCACGCTGCGCGGGCGACTCAGAGACGGCAAAGGTTCCGACTTCCTCGAAGCTGCCGGGATCGACCAGAGCCTCGATGTGCTCACGGATGGTCCTCCCTCCCCGAGCATGAACCGCCGCGACGCGTTCCTCACCGCCCATCGTCGTGCGGATCTTCGAGCGTTGATCGTGAAACGCCGACGAGTGCTCGGTCATTTGCCTGCAGCCGACGCGTCTGGATGGAAGGTCCGCAACAGCTCGCCACGCTGCACCTTGCCGGAGGCGGTCATCGGCAGGTGATCGACAATCCGGATATCGGGCACCTTGTATCGCGTGATCCGCTCGGCGCACCAAGCCCTCAGTGCCTCCGAATTCATGTCTGTATCCGCGGGGTCGCGGAGCAGCACAAAGGCGACCGGCCGCTCGCCCTGCTCGCGCGAAGGAACTCCGATGACGCCCGAAGCGGCCACGGCCGGATGTCGGCTGAGGACAAGCTCGAGCTCCGAGGGATACACGCTCATGCCGTTGACCTTGATCAGCTCCTTGCGCCGGCCCAACAGGTGCATCCGGCCGTGCTCGTCGAGCTGCGCGATGTCTCCGGTGAGGAGCCAGCCATCCCGGACCGCCGCTGCCGTCTCCGCAGGCCGGTTCCAGTAGCCGGCCATGAGGGAGGGGCTTCGTATCGCCAACTCGCCCTCTCGGCCGAGCGGAAGGACGTCCCCAGTCTCGAAGGAGACGATGCGCAGTTCCGTTCCCGGCACGGGAAGCCCACAGAACACCGGACGGGAGTTGATGTCCGCGTCATCGTCTTGGAAGCCGAGGGTGAAGGTGTCGACCGCGTGGGTCTCCGTCATGCCGAAGCCGGCCTCGCGCAGCACGCTGTCCGCCCCGGCTCGCGCCGCCCATCGCCGACGGATCTGGCCGTCGAGCTTCGTGACGAACGACATGGCGAGCGGCACGCGCAGGGAGCTGAGCTGGCAGCGATCGCCATCTGCATGGTCGAGGATCTCGAGATAGTTGTCGACCGTCCCGAGCATCGCCGTGACCCGGTGGGCGTCGATCGTCCGCATCGCGGCCTCTGCGCTCCATCGCGTCATGAGGATGACCGTGGTTCCAGTGAAGATGGGCAACAGCAGTCCGTAGGTCTCCCCGGCGATCCAGAAGACGGGGACGTAGACGAGGGACACCTCGTCTACGCCGTCGATGCCCTGAGAGTGGGCAGCGGACGCCGCCGTGTAGGTCATGTTGCGGTGCGTGTGGGCGCAGCCCTTCGGCAGCCCGGTCGTCCCGCCGCTGTAGTTGAGCACCGCCACTGAGTCAGGGGAGATCTCGGAGGGGTCGTCAAGCGGGATGTGCGCCACCGCCTCTGACCATCGAGAGACTCGATCCTCGGGTCGGAGCGGCTCCCCGTACTCGCCGACGACGAGGATCGTGTGGACATCTCCGGCTGCCGGGACGTCATCCAGGCTCGGCATCGACGTCGCCGCGACGATGGCGACCTCGGGCTGGCTGTCTCCGAGCTGGTGCTGGAGCTCCTGGCTGCGGAAGCCGGGGTTGACCGGCACGACGATCGCGCGGGCCTTGAGAATCGCGTAGAACGCGACCATGAACTCGGCACTGTTGGGTAGGACGATCGCTACACGCGCTCCCGGTCCTGGCAGGCGTTCGACCAGCCATCCCGCCACGCGGTCGCTGGTGTCATCGAGTTCGCGAAAGGTCAGCGACGTCGACTCGTGGATGACGGCGACGCGATCCGGTCGCCGCGCCGCCCAGGCGCGCAGGTAGTGCACCAGCGATCGCTCGCCGAAGTGATACGGAGGACGGTCTGCGCCAGGGCCGCGTCGCTGTTGGTCCCACAGACGGCGCAGCACCGCGAGCTGCTCTGCTGCGCCGGTCATGCAGCCACGATTAACGGCGGCGCCGTTCGGATGGGCACCACGTCGGCCATCGTGAGCACCCCTGGGCGGGCGGCCGCTACCACCGGGACGAGATTCGCGATCATCGCCTCGGTCCCGAGATCGCCGTTGACGCCACCGACGATTCGCTGGTGGATCTCGGGCCGGCCCTGGATGTCGATCGCGTCGAGATCCTCGGCGTCAGCACGCATCTGCAGCTCGTAGCTCAGCACCACCTCTCCCTGCCTGCGCACTTCGACAGTTTGCCGTTGGCCGATCACCTCCCCGGCCCGCACCACACCGACGCCGGTGTGGGTGTCATCACGCGCGATCACCGGCTCGATCGTTTCGTCGTAGCTGTCGATGGACCAGCTGAGCGAATGACACACCATCTCCGCCGACTCGCGTAGGCCCACGTGGCCGACCTCATCCATTGTCGCTCTTCGCTCGAACTCGGCGACGGACAGTCCCACCCCTGCCTTGAGCTGGAGCGGTACCCGACGACGATTAGTGTCGACTACCCGCGTGACCGAGATCCGGTCGACGTCAACGCAGGCAGCAGTGAGGACGAGCACCAGCGAATCCATCAGGAACCCCGGATTGATTCCCGCGCCGAGGACGCTGACGCCGGCGGCACGAGCGGCCGCGTCGAGCGCGGACACGTCCGCATCCTGAGCCCGCGGGAACGCGAGCTGCTCACAGGTGGAGAGCACGTTCCACCCGGCCTGAACCGCCTCGCGAATCTGGGGCACCGCAGCGTCCAGGCGCGAGACCGTAGCATGGACGACGACCCCGCCGGGGTGAAAGGGGACGCCCCTGATCGTCGAGCGAATCGGGACGTCGGTCAGCGCCTCCCCGGCAAGGGGACCGAGAGTGGGGCCGATCTCCTCGGCGCGGAGATCCACCCCGCCGATGACGTTGACGCCAGCGCGCGTCGACAGTCGTTCCGCGATGCGCAGCCCGATGGGACCCAGTCCGTAGCACAAGACCGGAGTCCTCATCGCGCCCACGCCGGCGCCTTAGGCGGGCACACGATCCACCATCTCAACCGGCGTGTCGACGACGGGGCGCGTGTCCAGGTGCCGCGTGTCCTCGTCGACAGATGACCCCACCCGCGTCAGTGCCGACGACCGATTGGCCGCGAGCACGCTCCAGACGGCGATCACGATGACCACGGTGGCAAAGAAGCTGTACAGGAGCCAGTCGAACGGTGACGGCTGCTGCGGCACGAGGTTCTCGTAGAAGACGTACACGAGGGCACCGGCGGCAACCAGGCAGGCCACGAGGTGTGTGGGCGTGAGCACACCGAGCTTGCGCAGCCAGCCGATGGTGGCCAGGGAAACGACCAGGTAGGCGAGGATCGCCCCATAACCCGAGAAACTCGACAGGTATCCGTACACGGTCTCGTTGGCGTTGTTGCTGGCCACCAGATAGATGGCGACGACCGCGTTGATCACGGTCATCAGGGCGATACCGCCGACGGGCGTGAGATGGCGCTTGCTCAACCGACTGGCGACGGGCGGAAGCAGTCCTTCGCGGCCCAGCGTGAAGAGCAGCCTGCTCGTCGAATTCGTCACCGCAACGACGACTGAGAAGATGCTGATCGAGACCCCGATGAGGATCGGGTAATGCAGGAAGCTCACGCCGTCGATCTTCGACAGGTCGACGAGAGGGCTCGCACTGGTCGCCAGGTCGTACTTGGTGCCCTTGAAGCCGACCACCATGACGTAAGCGGAGATCACGAACAGGATTCCGCACAGCCCGACGCTCCAGAGGACCGCCCTGGTGATGGCTCGCGTCGGGTCTCTGGCCTCCTGGCCGAAGATGCTTGCCGACTCGAAGCCAGAGAACGCGAAGATCACCAGCACGGCACCGATCAGTACGTGATGCAGCGAGAAGCCCTTCAGTCCCAGCTGATCACCGTCGAAAATCGACCCGAGGTTCTTCCCCACGGTGATGACCAGCAGGATGGCGATCAGGGCAAGTGAGACGGCTTCCACATAGAACATGAAGCGCGCTGAGAGCCGCACGTCGCGATAGGTCAGGTATGCCGCTCCGAACGTGCAGACGGCAAACCACAGCAACAGCATCCCGCGCCCCTGGCTGATCCCGAAGTCATCGTTCATCAGCGCTCCGAAGTAGAGCCCGAAGATGATCACCCCGGCCGCCGCCGTGACCACGCCGAACAGCAGCTGCGCCCACGCCGTGAGGATGCCCGGCCCGGACCCGCCTCCCTTCGCCGCGAACCCGTACAGGTCACCCGTGCTCGCCACTCGTCGGGTGAAATGGCTGATGCAATACGCGACGAGCAGCATGATGACCGTCGACAGGGCGAAGGTCAGCCACGTCGACGCTCCGGCGTCGCCCACCACGAGTCCGACGAACAACGCGATCGCCGCGCTTGGCCCCATGTGCGCCACCGACTGCGCCAGCACACCGATGAACGGCAGCGCGTTGCGCCGCATCTCGACATTCGTGTCCACACTACTCATCGCGTTCCTCCCCGGTAGGACCTTGGGCGAGCTGCGCCATACGGCTAGACGCAACCCTCTTTCTGCATTCGCGCCAGGCTGACGCGGTGGGCCTCGATCACCGCGTCAACGTCGGCCTCCGTGTGCTGCGTGCTCAGGAACGACAGGTGCACGGGGGCTGACATGAGAACTCCCTCGAGCAGGAGGTATGCCGCAAGCAGACGGCTTGCGACATGATTGTCTGAGGCCTTGTCACGGACGGTGCTCGGCGACACCGCCGAGAAGTGTGTTCCCCACATGGACCCCACTCCGGTGACATGGGCCTGGATGCCGAGCTCTCGGACCACCTTCGCAATCCCGTCGCGCATCCGGGCGCCCAGCGCCGCGAGGTGCGGGTAGGTCGTGGGATCGCCCAGGAGGGTGTCGATCTGCGCACAGCCCGCGGCCATGCTCATCGGGTTGGCGGCGAAGGTGCCCGTGACGCTGACCGGCCTTCGGGTGGATCCGTCGCCCGGGGAGACCGGCACCGTCACCGACAGGAGGTCCTTTCGGCCGCACACCGCTCCCGTCGGCAGGCCGCCCCCAATCGCCTTGCCCAGCGTGACGAGATCACCGCTGACGCCGTAATACGCGCTCGCCGAGCCGGCATCGAACCTGAACCCTGTGATCACCTCATCGATCAGAAGCAGGACCCCGGTCTCGTCGCACACCGAGCGCAGCTCGTGCATGAAGTCGGTGTCCACCGGCATCGCACCCGCACCACCCTGGACTGGCTCGATCGCGACGCACGCCAGCTCGTCCTTCTGCTCGCGGATGAGATCGAACGCGCGCCGGTCGTTGAACGGCAGCGTCACCACCGTCTCGGTGACGACGCGGGGGATCCCTGG
Source organism: uncultured Actinomycetota bacterium (assembly GCA_963771675.1). Classification (GTDB taxonomy): domain Bacteria; phylum Actinomycetota; class Thermoleophilia; order Solirubrobacterales; family Solirubrobacteraceae; genus Palsa-465. The sequence goes on from CAVYUJ010000002.1 coordinate 383,773, forward strand.
CATCTCCGGGAGGCTCTGCGGTCTCGAGACGTCGCCGCCGAACCGCGCGTAGCTGTGGATCAGATACTCCTGGACGCCGTGCCATCCGCCCTCGAACTTCGCGACCTTGTCGCGCCCGGTGGCGGCCCGCGCGATCCGCAGCGCGGCGAGAGTCGCCTCAGTCCCGCTGTTGACGAACAGGACCGAGTCCGCGCCGGGTACGTGTTCACGCAGCCGGCTCGCCAGGGCCTCCTCGCCTTCCGTGGCGGCGCCGAAGAAGACGCCACGCGGAAGCTGCTCCCGCAAGGCTTGCTCGACCGCGGGATGGGCGTGCCCCAGGATCATCGTCCCGAAGCCGATGTTGCAGTCGATGTAACGGACGCCGTCGATGTCGGTCACGTACGCGCCCTGCCCCTCTGCCATGTAGATCGGCACCGGCCACCAGAAGCGCGAGCGCGCGGTGCCCCCGGGGATGCTCTGCTCAGAGCGGGCGAAGTGCGCCGCACTGGCCGGAAGCGCCCCGCGCACCTCGCGCTCCGCCTGCTCAAGCAGAGTCCGCGTATCCGGCCTGTCTGCGGTGTGGCTCATAGCGCCACAACCCCCTCGACGACCCCGGAATGTGCCAGGCGGGGCAAGACACGGGCGACGTCAGCTCCGGCCAGGCGAAGGGCGAGGATGGCGTGCAGATGCGCGGTCTCGGCCACGGTGAGCTCGCCGTTCTGCCGGAACCAGACGATGACGTACTCCGCAAGGTTGATGAGCGAGAACGCGGTTGTGCGCATGTGGTCGACCTCGAACCGGCCCGCGCTGACGCCCTCCTGCAGGATCTCCTCGATCATCTCCAGGTAGTCGCGTTCCATCCGTCGGATCTTGCGTTGCTTGGCTGCCGGGAGGGCGGTCACGAGCTGCGCGATGGTGAAGGTCGTCGCCGCCGGTCCCTGTGGATGGTGGACCTCCAGTTGCGACAACACATGACTGCGGATCAGCTGGTAGAGCCGCACGTCGGGTTCATCCGCGGTGACGTTCGCCTGGATCCGGGAGAAGAAATCGGCGAAGTTCTCTTCCAACACCGCGCCGAAGATCTCGGCCTTGGACTTGAAGTGCCAGTACAGAGCCCCTGGGGTGCATCCGACGAGCTTCGCGATCGCCTTGACGCTCGTCCCCTTGTAGCCATGCTCTAGGAAGAGCGTGCTCGCAACGTCCATGATGCGTCGCCGCATCACGTCCTCGTGGATCTCCCGACCCTCGTGCGTGGGGCCGTCGCTCGTGCGCATCGCCATTAAATGAACGTTTAGCATGTGCGCCTGGTCGCCGTCAAGCTCGCCTGCTCCAGCGCCGCGGCGCCGCTCCTCCAAGCAGGTGAGATAGGCCCTTGACTTTGCTCCACAAAGTCCGCTAGGGTTTGCTTCACAAACTCTAGGTGGGAGCGTGGACTATGACTACACACCTCGGACCGTCATCCGGAACCCCCGAGGAGAGCAGGATGGAAGCCCGCGCGGCGGCGCGCCTGCTGGCGCAGACCCAGGCCGACGCACGGCGCTCGCTGGACTTCCGGGCGCCGTGGGTGTCACTGGTCGCGGCGGTGGTGGCGCTGGCCAGCTTCGGGATCGTATGGCTAGACGTCCGCACGCAGCACCCCTTCACCGGCCCCAGCCCCGCGTCGCTGGTGTTCTTCTACGCGCTGATCGCACTCCGGATCGCCACCGTCATCTTCGCCTACGCGCGAGCGCGGACCGGCGTCAGTGGCCACTCGGTGACGGTGCAGCGCCAGGAAGCCGCGGCGATGGGCGCGGCCCTGTTGGTCTGGTCTGTGCTGGCGGTCGCGATCACGATCAGCGCCCACCGCAGCCCAGGCTTCTACTGGTCGCTCTTCCTCAATGGAACCCTGATCGCGCTCGCCGCCATCTGGGCGGCGCGCTCCGCGATCCACAGGAACTGGCAACAAGTCGCGCTCGCCGCTGTGGTCGCGCTGATCGCCGCCGTCGCCGCAATTGCCGGCCCCCGAGGGATGTGGCTCGTCGACGGTGTGGGGCTGTGCGTGTTGCTGCTGGCGGACGGGGCCGTCGGCACGTGGCAGCGGCGCGGGACTCAGACACACACGGTGCCGACGGGCGCATGACCGCCGAGGCGCTCGACCCGCTGATTCACGTCCCAGCGCGGCTCCAGATCATGGCGGCGCTGGCCACCCTGCCCGACGGCGACCAGCTGTCATTCAGACGCCTCCAGGACATGATCGAGCTAACGCCGGGCAACCTGATCACGCATCTACGCAAGCTCGAAGAGGCCGGCTACCTTGCGACCAGCAAAACGGGCAGCGGACCGGCCTCGCGGACTTCGGTCGCGCTGACCCACGACGGGCGCCGTGCCCTCGAGATCTACGCCACGACACTGCGGGGACTGCTGAACGGAGTCTCAGCAGCCCCGGCAGCTTCGGGCCCGCATCTCGACGCCCACGGTGCTACTCGGGACTAATCCGAAGCGGGACGGTTACGGTCATCACGACGGCCCTGCGCCAGGTGGCGGGACCACAGGGTCTCCGCGCTCCGGAGTTGCCTACGCGTGCGCATACGCAGGGTTGTCTCTCGCGCCATCTCCCTGTCGTGAGTCCCTTCGCGGGAAAGGACGCGCCTGCCGTGCCACGTCGAGTGAGTGGTCCGGTACGCAGGGTGCGGCTACCGGCTCATAACGTGGCACGCCGCGCCGAGTCCACGTTCGACGGTCCAAGCAAGGCACCAGTGCGATGCCGGCAGCAGTTGGCGGCCACCGTCCATCAGCCCTACGCGTCATCGTCCTGCACTGCGGTCTCGTCGGGTTCGAGACCTACCCCGCCTCTCGCTCGGTGTGCTGGGAGCCAGAGGCTCCCAGCACAACCAGTTTGCTAGTGGGAGTTCGTGCGATCCAGGCCCTTGCGGATCTCCTTTGCGAGGGCGTAGGGGTTGCCGGTCTTGAATTCGTGAGAGAAGTACAGCTGGGGCGCCTCGGCCGTCTCCTGGTTATAGAGACAGCCGATGTCCCAGCCTTGGGACTGCATCGTCAAGACCACGGGATCCACCTCGCTCGCCGTCATCCCGAAATCCGGCACAGCTGCAGCTTGGCTCCCTGAGCTGTTGAGCGGTTCGAAGGAGACGTTGGTGGCGATGTTCGCTGCCGGCTTCACCTTGACGCCGTCAATGTAGATCGGACTCCGCCGAGATACGAAGAGCGTCACGACACCGTCAGAGCTTGTCTGTGAGTCATAGGCGTGCAGGATGTTCTTGAGGCGACCGACGTTGAACGGGGTGGTTGGGTTCTGAGGTGAGCTTTGGGGCAGCGGTGTACGGGCCGCCTCCAGCACCTTGTGGACCGCACGCGTAAGCGTTACCGCGTTGCCACGCCCACGGAGGTGAATGAACCACACCATCGGCGAGAAATCGTAGAAATGCTGGTGTTCGGCCTGGAACGTGAGACCGGTGCTGGTGATCGCGTGGATGGTCTTGTCCATGTCCGCTGTGGGAACCGGGAGATCCCCGTTGAGGAACGCCTGGTTCCCGCCGAGCGGCTGGAATTCCATGGATCCATCAAGTTGGAACGATGGCTTGATCGGCACACCCCCCAGCGTGATGTTGGTGAGGTCGCTGCGATCGAAGCTGTAACCGAACACGCCATCGGCGTAGGACCCGCTGAGCTGCATCGCACGGTCCATTGTCTTCTGGGGCAGTGGATCCGCTGCCTGAGCATGGCTGTGCCGGAGCTTTCCGCGGACGGTGGCGCTCACGTGAGGCCCAGCAGCGACAGCGGTCGCGGTCATTAATCCTGTCGTAACGATCGCACTGGCGGTCGCGATCACCTTTCGTGGCGCAATGCGCATGGTTACCTCCTAGTGAGTGTCGAGAGCTTCCGTCCGGTCTCGGGCCCACAGGCGCGCTACCCGAGTTCAGGGACACAGCACGTGAAATTACTTTCACGCGACCCAGTGTTAGTAGCCCGCATCTGGGGGCATTTGCAGCCACAAGGCGCCCGGAAAGATTGGCCACGCTCATTAGGTGACCCTCATGGCCAAGGCCTGGCCGCCATGGGCCGCATGGTTGAGAGCCACCTGTTTGCCGGCTCGATTTGCAGCAGACTCGGTGGGCTCAGAGCTTCGCTATGAGCCCGGCGCCGGCCGAGATGGACCCGGGCCCCTCGCTCGTCCTCGATCACGTCGAGCACCGGCAGCGCCGCGGCGGCGCTCACCGGCCTGCCGCCGAAGGTGCTGAACAGGGTGGTGTGGCCCGCGAGCGCGCGGACGATCTCCTCACGCGTGGTGAGGGCCGCCACTGGGTGGCCGTTGCCCGTTGGCTTGCCGAGAGTGACGAAGTCCGGAACGACGCCTAACCGCTCGAACGCCCACATCGCCTCGCCGGTGGGCCCGTGGCCGGCCTGTTCATCTGCGCGCCGAGGCTCGCTTGGGAGTAGCGGCAGATCGGCGTGGGCATGTCGGCGTGAGCGAGATGTCCTGGGGTTAGGCCGATGAACGCACGCAGCGCGCCGATCGGTTCATGTCGCGGCTCCCGCTCAGGCTGGTACTTGTGCCGTGAGATCGGGGAGGTGCTCAGGGTCACCATATCCCCATGGCCTGACCTGCTCGAGCGCGGCTCCGACGCGGAAGACGGTCTGGTCGTCGTAGGTTCGTCCCACGATCTGGACCCCGGTCGGGACACCGTTCTGCGCCCAGCCTGAGGGCACCGCCAGAACGGGGCACTGGCTGAGGATGTTGAACGGCAGCGTCAGCGTCGCGTCGAACATTGGGTCAACCTCCTTCCCCGCGACCTCAAGTCCCCTGTCGACGTAGTCCTCGCCGGCTACGAGCGCGGGATAGCCGGCCGTTGGGCAGACGAGGGCGTCGCAGCGCTCCAAGATCGGTGCGACCCGCGCGTGGATCGCAGCTTCGAGCTCGAAGCCGGCGAGGAACGCCTCCGGCGGATCCGCCGGCGTAAAGCGCTCCGCGAACTGCTTGGCGTACGGCGTCAGCTGGTCCCCGTGGCGCTCTACCTCGTCAGCGACCAAGCGGCCCATGATCGCGCTGAAGTGGATGTGGGCGGCGTGGGTCACCTGCGCTCGGCGCAACCCGAGGTTGACCTCCTCGATGACGGCGCCCGCCTCCCGCAGCGCGGCGGCGACGGCACGGGTGTTGGCCTCGACCTCTGGTTCCACGTGCCAGTCCCCGAGGTTGACGGCAAGGGCGATCCGGAGTCCCTCAACGCCATCTGGCTCAGTGTCAATCGTGACGGCGGGTCGCAGGGAGTCGGCGTCGATCGGGTGGGGGCCGACGATCGTGTTCTGCAGCAGTGCGCAGTCGCGGACGGTGCGGGCCAGCGGGCCGACGTGGCAGTAGGCGTCGAGGTTGAACGGCGGTAGGTCGGGGACCCGCCCATGCGGCGGCTTGAACCCCACCACCCCGGAGAAGGATGCGGGGATCCGAATCGATCCGCCGATGTCCGATCCGGTCGCCAGGGGCGTCATCCCGGCAGCGAGTGCGGCACCGGAGCCGCCGGAGGAGCCACCGGGACTGTATTGCAGGTTCCACGGGTTCCGGGTCACCCCCCAGAGCTTGGAGTGAGTGAACGCCGCACAGGAGAACTCCGGGGTGGTCGTCCGTATGTGGATGATCCCGCCGGCATCGAGGATTCGGTCGATGATCGGGTGGGTGACATCGGCGACCCGATCGGCGTAGGCGAGCGATCCATCCGGCCACGTATGGCCCTTGATCGGGTGCTCTGCCTTGGCCGCGACCGGCAGACCTTCGAGCGGGCGGACCTCGTCGGGACGTGACACGTACCGATCGGCTGCCGTCTGCGCGAGCTTGCGAGCCGTGTCGAACAGCTCCTCGGCGACCGCGTTGACAGACGGGTTGACCGCTTCGAGGCGCGCGCACAAGGCGTCGAGCAGCTCGACCGGAGACAATGACCTGGACTTGAATCGGCGCAGCGCCTCGGAGGCCGACAGGTAGCAAAGCTCGTCCACGGAACCATCTCCTCTTCGTCGTGTGTTCCTGGGCCCCGGCGCGCCGCCTGGCCCGCTCACGCGATGCGGTCCCACGATGGCCGCGGGCGCACTAAACCAGCCAACAAAGCCATTGTCAATGGCGTTGGCGTGGCGTTCGTGCTAAATCCTCGGGGACCACCACGCACCACGCAGGCGAGAGCATGTCTGCCCAGGAGGGATGACGACGGCAACGACAAGATCAGAGACAGCCAAGGGGCGCGCGCGCATGCAGAGAGGGATCCTGACGGCGGAGCTGATCGTCGAGATGAGCTTGCAGCTGCTCGACACCAGCGGGGTCGCAGGATTCAGCTTGCCCAAACTCGGCCGTGCGTTGGGCGCTGACCCCACCGCGGTGTACCGCTACTTCCAGAGTAAGGACGATCTGGTGCTCGCGATCGCCGACCGGCTCATCGAGCAGGCGATCGAGGGATTCGAGCCGGCGGAGTGCTGGATCGAGACCGTGGCCGAGCTGGCCCGCAGAATCCGAGCGGTATACCGGCAGCACCCCGCGGCCGCATCGCTCTCAGCGTTTCGCACGACGCGCCGGCCCTCTGAGATGCAGGCGGTCGAGTGGCTGATCGGCGCCATGCTCGCCGCAGGGTTCGAGGGTGATCAGGCGGCCCTCTCCTACCGCACGATCGCGGACTTCTCGCTCTACCTCGCCGGTGGCGAAGCCAAGTTCCTCAGCCTCGAGCCAGCCGAGCGCGAGGCCGACGCGGGCGCCTGGGCGAGGGCCTACCGGGCGGTCGACCCCCAGGAGTACCCGAACATCTCATCACTCCGCGATACGCTGCCGCGCGTGACCGAGGACGACATCTACGAGCAGGCCCTGGCCTTCTTTCTGGGCGGCCTGCGGGCGGCCGCTCCCACTCCATGCCCGTGCGCTCCTGGATCCCATAGCGTCGCCGGCATCTGACCCGCGGATTCGCAACGCCTGACCACCGCCGCGCGAGGGCCGAACGCGCTGAGTGAGCCAATGGCATTGACAACGGCTTTGGCGAGCGATTTAATCGACCTCGCTCACCGACCGAGCTAGCGTCCGATTTCCACCGTCGCTCCGAGTCCTTCGGGACACGCCCGGCGACGGACGCGTGCTTCGTCTCGAGCAATCGAGGAGAGAAGCAGTTGAGACGAGGCCTCTACGGTGCTTTCGCGATTCACGGCCGCACGTGCTGCCGCGATTGGTCGATCCGCCGATCGCGATCCTCGCTCACCGTGGACTCCGAATCCAGAACGCCGGTGTCCCCAGCACCTATCGCGACCACGAAGGGGAGAGCGATGAGAGCCAAGCTTTATCAGGGTCAGGCCGCCGCGGCCTGTGTCCTCGCCGCGATCGCGGTCGCCGCATGCGGGGGGACGTCCTCCGGCGCAGGACAATCCAGTGCGCAGACGAGCGCCAACTCACAGGCTGCCGGCGCCCAGGCCCCGGCACAGACGCAGACCCCGCCGGCCACGAAGTCCCTCTCGTCGCTGACGTGGTTCATCAGCCCGTATCCCCCGTCCTCGTTCGATCCTGTGAAGTACAACGACTACCCCGAGGACAACATCATCCCCAACATGTGCGAGTCGCTCGTCCGCCAGGTGCCGGGGATGAAGACCGTGCCATGGCTCGCGCGGTCCTGGTCGCAACCCAACCCGACGACGCTGGTGTTCCACCTGCAGATGGGCGTGCACTTCTGGGACGGCACACCGATGACGTCCGCCGATGTGGTGTTCAGCCTCAAGCGCAACCTCCAGCCGTCGGCACAGTCGATCTACGGCGCGGTCTTCCAGTACGTGAAATCCATGACCGCGACGGGCCCGGACACGGTCACGATCAAGTTCAGCAAGCCGGATGTGACCTTTCTGCCGGAGATGGCAACACTGGCCAGCGCCGTGGTGGAGCCCGCCTACGTGCAGCGCGAGGGCAACAAGTTCGGCACGCCGGCGGGCGGCCTGATGTGTACCGGCCCCTACAAGCTCGTCTCCTGGAACGGGACGTCCAGCGCCGTCATGGCCGCGAACCCGCACTATTGGGACTCGCGGCTCGAGCCCAAGGTCAAGACGATCACCTTCCAATGGCCGACTGATGCGGGCCAGATCACGAGCGGGTACCAGAGCGGCGCCGGCGCGGGAGGCTTCTTCCTGACCACCTCGGTTCTGCCGTCACTCAAGAACAGCACCGCGGGCAAGCTGTACATCGGGCCGGCTTCGCAGTCGATGGAAGTGATGGCGCTGATCGTGGTGGGGACCAAGGGAGCGATCGCCAACCCCGTCGTGCGACGCGCGCTGTACATGTCGATCAACCGCACCGGTCTCATTAACGCCGCCGAGGCGGGCGCGGGGACGCCTGGCTACGCCGATGCGTCGCCCGGGTACTTCAGCTACGCGCAGAGCCAGTACGCGGCCGCGTACCAGGCGCTGGCCAAGGCCGGCAATGACCCCGCGATGGCCAAGAAGCTCGTCGCGCAGGCGGGGGCCGTCGCCAAGCAACCGATCGTCCTCGCGATCCCGGCCGGCACCCAGGAGGTTGCCGACGTGGGTCAGGTGGTCGAGCAGAGCGCGGCGGCGGTCGGGCTGAACGTTCGGCTCAAGACCGTTCCGCTGGCCCAGTTCGGCGCGCTGTTCAGCGATCCCTCGACTCGCAAGGGCGACGATCTGATCTTCACGATCAACTATGACCAGGACCCCGATCCGCTTTCGATTTACGACGACATCGCGCAGCCGACCGGGATCTCGAACTTCAACCGCTACGACAACCCGAAGGTGGCGCAACTGCTCGACCAGGCCAGGATGACGACCGACCTGGCCAAAAGGGCTTCGCTTGTGATCCAGGCACAGAGCATTGTCATGCAGGACCTGCCATGGATCCCGCTGGACTTCCGCCCCAACGCGAGCTTCGTGAGAAGTGGGATCTGCGGAGTCCCGCTGGACTTCTCGATGATGGCCAGTCCCTGGGCGACCTCGTTGGGGGGCTGCTGAGCCGCGAATGCTCCGTTATCTGTCACGGCAGCTCGTGTCGGTGGTGGTGTTGCTGCTGTTGAGCAGCGCGGTCATCTACGGGAGCATGTTCCTGGCCCCCGGGAGCGCGGATGCGGTTCTCTTCGGCAACCACACCGTGCTTCCGGCCGTCCGGCGCGCGGTCGACGCTCAATACCACCTCAACCAGCCGTTCCTCATTCAGTACTGGGACTGGCTCACCGGCGCCATCCATGGCAACTTCGGGCTCTCGCTGGCGCTGCGGACGCCGGTTTCGCAGCGTTTGACGGCGGCCGCGCCGACGACGATCTTCCTCGTTGTCTATGCCTCGATCCTGATCACGGTCGTCGGTGTTGGACTCGGCGTCATCTCGGCGCTCGGTGGTCGCAAGCTCGACGGCGCGATCATGGCCATCACGAACGTCGGGACCAGCATTCCGACGTTCGTCGCTTCGATCATTCTGCTCGAAGTGTTCGCGCTCGATCTCGGCTGGTTCCCGGTGCTCGGGGCCGGCTCGGGCTTCTTCGGCCGGCTTCAGCACCTGACGCTGCCCGCGGTGGCGCTCGCCATCTGGGCAGTCGCCTATCTGACGCGGGTCACGCGCACGAGCATGCGCGACGAGCTGCGCGGCGAGCACGTCGCCACCGCCAGGGCGCGTGGGCTGAGCGACGCGGTCGTCATCCGCCGTCACGTGTTCCGCAACGCGCTGCTGCCGATCGTGACCGTGACCGGCCTTCAGGTGGCGGGACTCATCGCCGGCACCGTTATCGTCGAGCAGGCCTTCGGCCTCAACGGCCTCGGTCAGCTGCTGCTGACCGCGGTCGAGCAGAAGGACTTCGCGACTGTTCAGGCCGTTTCTCTGATCCTCGTGGCGGCGTTCGTCGTCGTCAACACGATCGTCGACATCGCCTACACGACGCTTGATCCGCGCATCCGCCTGGGTGGGCGCGACGCATGACGACCGTCGCGATCGCCCGACGCGCGCCGTTCCGCGGCTCGCTCGCACGCTTTCACGACCGGGTCGGCACTGCTGGCGTGGCGGCCGCAGGTGTGCTGTTGATCCTCGTGGCCGTGGCCATCCTCGCGCCGGTGGTCGCCCCCTATCACCCCAACAGCGAGGACCTGCTCAATCTCTACGCCGGGTCATCCGCAGCGCACCCGCTGGGCACCGACGAGCTCGGGCGCGACCTCCTCTCGCGGCTGATCTGGGGCGCCCGCACGAGCCTCCTCGGCCCGGCGATCGTGATCGCTTCCGCGACCGTCGTGGCGGTTCCGCTCGCCGCCGTGGCAGCCTGGCGGGGCGGCATCGTCGATCTCGTCATCAGCCGGGTGCTTGACCTGCTGTTCGCCTTCCCCGGACTGCTGCTCGCGATCCTGGTGGTCGCGCTCTATGGCCCCGGGCTGGTGCCGTGCGCGATCGCGCTGGCGATTGCGTACATGCCCTGGATCGCCCGGGTCGCCCGATCCGGAATCATCCGCGAACGCAGCAAGCCCTACATCGCCGCGCTCGAGGTCCAGGGCGTCTCCGGGCTCGCGATCTGCGTTCGGCATCTGATCCCGAACATCTCGTCGATCATCTGGTCGCAGGTCACGATCTCCTTTGGCTATGCGCTGATCGACCTCACCGCGCTGTCCTTCCTGGGGCTGAACATCCAGCCGCCGACATCAGACTGGGGCGTGATGGTCAACAACGAGAACGCGCTGCTCAACGGGCACCCCCTCGAGGTCCTGTACCCGTGCCTGCTGATCGTCGTATGCGTCACCGCGATCACCTATCTCGGCAACCGCCTGGCAAGCGAGGAGCAGCGACGGGCCTAGTGAGTGCGCTGCTCGAACTCGACCGTCTCGCCGTGCAGCTGCCGATCGATCGCGTCCAGCGTCCCGTGCTGCACGACGTGTCGTTCACTCTGGCGCGAGGCGAGGTCCTCGCGGTCGTGGGCGAGAGCGGGTCAGGCAAATCGATGACGGCTCGTGCGATCGTCGGGCTGCTCCCGCCGGGCGCGACCAGCTCGGGCCGGGTCGTGTTCGACGGTGTGGACCTGAGCAGGGCCAGCCGCAAGCAGCTGCGCCAGGTTCGCGCTCGTCGGATCGGGATGATGTTCCAGGACCCGCGTGCGGCGATCAATCCGATCCACCGGATCGGGGACTTCCTGACCGAGGTGCTTGTGCGCGAGCGTGGCGTCGGCGAGCGAGAGGCGCGCGCCAAGGCGGTGGCGATGCTGGATGAGGTCGGCATCGACGAGCCAGAGCGGCGGCTGCGGCAGCATCCGCACGAACTGTCCGGGGGCATGCTGCAGCGTGTGATGATCGCGTCGGTGCTGCTCGCGGAGCCGGACCTGATTCTGGCGGATGAGCCGACGACGGCGCTCGACGTGACGACCCAGGCGGAGGTCATCGCCCTGCTCGACGATCTGCGCGCGGCGCGGGAGATGGCGATGGTGTTCATCACGCACGACCTCGAGTTGGCGGCAACGATCAGTGATCGGGTCGCGGTCATGTACGCGGGCTACCTCGTCGAGACGCTCTCGTCGGGCGAGGCCCTCGAGCGGCCCGTGCACCCCTACACCGAAGCCCTGCTGCAGTCGCGCCCGCTGCTGCGAGAGCGGATGCCGGCGATCCCCCAGATCCCCGGGCGACCACTGGCGGCCTACGAAGCCCCAGCCGGCTGTCCGTTCCATCCACGGTGCAGCTATGCGCAGGAACGATGCGCCGTGCACCTCCCGACGCCCGTACACCCCAACTCCGAGTCAGTCATGTGCCTGCGAGCGGACGAGCGTCGCGCCCAGCTGGACCGGGCCGCCCTTGCCGCCAAGGGGCCAGGGTCGTGAAGCGAGGACCGCTCAGCGGTGCGCTCGAGGCGGCGAGGGGTCCCGAAGCGCTCGTCGCCGAGTCGTTGACAAAGACGTTCCGTGTCCGCAGCGCGCAAGGTCGCGGCTACCACCAGTTCACCGCCGTCGATGACGTGAGCTTCTCGCTGGGCCGTGGGCGCTCGCTGGGCATCGTCGGCGAATCAGGATCGGGCAAGACGACGATCGCCCGGATGCTCAGCGGCCTCGAGCGAGCGACGAGCGGAACGATCGTGGTCTCCGGACGCGATCGATCGGTCCCGGTCCGCAACGCGCGCGAGCGCCGACGACGCGGCCGCGAACTGCAGATCGTCTTCCAGGACCCGTACACCTCGCTTGACCCCCGCCAGCAGATCGGGCGGTGCCTCGATGAGGTACTGCGTCTTCACACCGCACTGACCGGTGATGCGCGGCGGGCGCGGATCGCCGAACTGCTCGATCACGTTGGACTGGATGAGCGACACGCGCGCTCGCGGCCGCGCGAGCTGTCCGGCGGCCAGCGCCAGCGGGCGGCGATCGCCCGCGCGCTCGCCGCCGAGCCGATCGCGATCGTGCTCGACGAGGCGGTGTCCGCGCTCGACGTCTCGATTCAGGCTCAGGTGCTGAACCTGCTCAACCGGCTACGCGCCGACACCGGCGTCGCCTACATCTTCATCAGTCACAACCTCGCCGTCGTGCGCCAGGTGACCGACGAGGCTCTCGTGCTGCAACGGGGCTGCGTCGTCGAGCGGGGGCCGACCGACGATGTGCTCGACCGGCCGCAGCACGAGTACACCCGCCGCCTGCTGGCCTCGATCCCCGAACCGGGGTGGGACCCCCACCAGGTCTCGGCCAAAAGGACCCGTGTGGGCCGATCGGTGGCGAGCAAGACCGACGGAGCGGTGGCGGTCGAGCTTGGTGCTGGACCTCCCTCCGCGGCAGAGATCTCCTACGAGGGTGAAGGAGAATCACGATGAGGGTTCCTGAACTCGTCCTGACCGGAGGGCGCATCCGGACTCTGGACGGGGCGCGTCCGAGCGCCTCTTCGGTGGCGATCGCCGACGGCGTGATCGTCGCCGTTGGCAGCGACCGCGATGTCCTCGCGCACGCCGGCGCGCGCACCGAGCGGGTCGACCTCGCCGGGGCAGCGGTCGTGCCCGGCCTGACCGACAGCCACACCCACGCGCTACCGAACTCCAACAACGCCCGCGGCATCGACCTCCTGGACGTGCGAAGCCTCGACGAGATCCGCGCCGAGGTCGCCGCCGAGCGCGCACGCTGCGAACCGGGCGCGTGGATCTTCGGCTGGGGCCTGGACTACAACGCGTTCGCGGACACCGGAATCGACGGCATGCTGATCGACGAGGCGGCCGGGGGCGCGCCGACGCTGTTGCGGTTCATGGACTTTCACACCGCCCTGGCCACGCCGCGCGCGCTGGAGCTCGCGGGCGTCGACGGTCCGGTGCAATTCGAATCGAACGCCGAGATCGTCTGCGTCGACGGTCACCCAACCGGGGAACTGCGAGAGTCGGCGGCGATCCGTCTCGTCCAGGCGGTTGCCCCCGAGATGACCGACAAGCAGCGCTATGACCTGACGGTCGACAACCTTCGGCGCATGGCCGCCGCAGGGCTGACCGCCACACACCTGATGGACGGCACGCTGGACACCCACGAGACGCTGCGCGAACTGGAAGCCAACGGGGACCTGGCGCTGCGTTTCGTCGCTCCGTTCTGGATCCACCCGGATACCCCGCGCGAGATGTGGGACGAGTATCTCGGCCACCGCGACGCGTGCGGACGGCGCTGGCGGGCGGGTGTCGCGAAGTTCTTCATCGACGGCGTAATCGACTCGGGTACGGGCTGGCTGTGTGAGCCCGACACCGAGGGGGAGGGCACCCTCCCGTTCTGGCCCGATCCGGCGCGCTACCGCCAAGCCGTGACGCTGTTCTCAGGCCGCGGATTTCAGTGTGTCACGCACGCCTGCGGAGATCGCGCCGTGCGTGAGGCCCTCGACGCCTATCGCGACGCGCCGGCGGTGGGGGGCGTGCACCATCGCATCGAGCACATCGAAACCCTTCAACCGCAGGATCTCCCGAGGTTCGCCGCTCAGGGTGTGGTTGCATCAATGCAGGCCCAGCACATGATGTGGCTGGCGCCCGACCGCAGCGACAACTGGTCGCGACGCCTGGGACCGGAGCGCTGTCGCCGCGCGTTTCCGATCCGCTCGCTGCTCGAATCCGGAGCCATGCTCACACTCGGCTCTGACTGGCCGGTGGCGCGATTCGATCCCCGCGAGGGGATCGCCGCCGCCCGGCTGCGCCGGCCGCCGCGCATGCGCAGCCGTCCCGCCTACGATGATCAGGCCATCGATGCGCTGGCGGCGCTCGAGGGGTACACGACCTGGCCGGCGCGCACCGTCGGCCACGCAGACCGCCAGGGGCGCGTAACGCCCGGATTTTGGGGCGATCTCACCGTCTTCGCCGAGGACCCCGTCGAATGCCCGGCCGACGACCTGCCCGACAACCCGGTTCTGATGACGATCGTCGACGGAGAGATCGTGCACCGGGCTTCGAGCCGATGAGCGCAGCCCGGCGCACGAGCGGCCCTCCGCCCACCACCCGCCGTCGCGCGATCGCCGAACACCTCGCCTCAGGAGGATCAACATGAGCACCCGCACCGCCGCCGATCTGGCGATCATCTCCGCCTCGGTCCGTACCCTCGATCCTGAGCGTCCTGAGGCGAGCGCCGTTGCCTTCCGAGACGGGACCATCGTCGCGGTCGGGTCCGACGCCGAGGTCCGGGAGGTCTGTGACGGCGCCACCGACTTCGTCGACGGGAGCGGGATGTCGATCGTCCCCGGCATTGTCGACGGCCACATCCACCCGTTCTGGCCCGAGATGGTGGTCGGCGCCGACCTCACCCGGTGCGCCTCTCTCGCCGAGCTGCACCGGGAGCTTGCCGCAGAGCGCGAGCGCGTGGGTCCGGGGGGCTGGGTGCGCGGCTGGGGAATCGACTACGGCATCTTCCGCGAGACGGGCATCGAGGGAGAGTTGCTCGAGCCGGCCGTCGGGGGCGCGCCGGCGCTTGTCAAGTTCATGGACGGGCACACCGGGCTGGCGACCCCCCGGGCGCTGGAGCTGGCCGGGATCAGCGGTCCGGTGACGTTCGCCGAGGGCTCCGAGGTCGTCGTTCGCGACGACCGGCCGACCGGCGAGCTGCGCGAGGGGGCGGCGATCGGGCTCGTCGGCGGGATCATCCCCGCGCTGACCGACGCCGAGCTGCGCGCGATCGTCCTTCGCACCCAGGCCGCGCTCAACTCGCTTGGCGTCACCGGGGTTCACGCGATGAACGGCGGCCCGGAGACGTTCGACCTGATGCGCGAGCTGGAGGCCTCGGGCGACCTCAAACTGCGCGCGATCCTCCCGCTCTGGCAGCGGCCCGAGACGACGTTCGAGGAGATGGAGGAACAGCTGTCGCTGCGCGGCCAGCGGGGACGGTTGTGGCGCGGCGGCGTGGCCAAGTTCTTCATCGACGGAGTGATCGACACCGGCACCGGCTGGCTCTACGAGCCCGACACCTTGGGCGGAGGGACGGAGCCGTTCTGGCCCGACCCGGATCGCTACGCCCGCGCGGTGGCGATGTTCGCCGGCGCCGGCTTTCAGTGCGCCACCCACGCGACCGGCGACCGCGGCGTGCGAGCCGCGCTGGATGCCTACAAGGCCGCCGGGGCCGCGCCCGGGGTGCGCCACCGCATCGAGCACATCGAGACTCTCCCGAACCATGACCTCCCGCGTTTCCGTGCCGAGGGCGTGGCCGCGTCGATGCAGCCCCTACACATGCAGTGGCGCCGCGGCGATCACGAGGACTCCTGGGCCAAACGTCTTGGGCCCCAGCGAGCCGCCCGCGCCTGGCGAACGCGAGACCTCCTCGACAGCGGCGCCCTACTGCCGCTCGGCTCCGACTGGGCCGTCGCCTCGTATGACCCGCGCATCGGGATGGCCTGGGCCCGGCTGCGCCGCACTCCGGGCCGCCCCGACGCACCGGTGTTCGAGCCCGACCAGAGGCTGACCGGCCTCGAGGTGCTCAACGGATATACCGTCGCCAATGCCACCGTCGTCGGCGAGGACAACGTCGCGGGCCGGATCAAGCCGGGATTCCGGGCCGACGTGAGCGCGTTCGCCGCCGATCCGGTCACCTGCGACCCCGATGAGCTGATCGAGCTGCCGATTCGCCTCACCGTCGTCGACGGACGGGTCGTCTACCGCAGCGAGAGGTGACAGTCGGCGCCACAGGAGCTGCACGCCGCGTACCGCCTCGTGACGTCCGTCAACGGGGTGGCAGAGCGGCATGACGAGTCGAACGGATGACAGAGGTCGAGCGCGAGCTCCTGGATGGCGCGGCTCGCTCCGCGAGCACCGGCGAGCAAAGACTGCTAGCGAAACTGCGCGGAGCTGGCGACAAGGCGCCCGGCCGGCAGGGACGTAAACCGCGTGCTGTTACGCCACCAGACCTCGAGGTGGAAATCCATCTTTCAATCCGAAGGTCCTGGGTTCGAGCCCCGCGGCGGCATCAGAAGTGGCTGACGGCTGACGGCCCTCAACCCACCTGGACGGTGATCGTGCCCTTCATCGTCGAGGACCCCTTGCCGCTCGGATCCGACGGCGTGTACGGGCCGCCACCCGACACCTCCCGGGTGACGGTGTCGTGGCGGAGCGGCACGGTCACCGAGAAGTCCTGCGGCAGGGCCGCGAACACCGGGGGACATCCGGGGTCCGTCGACTCGATCGACGGGTAGCCCGCGCCCGTGCCGAGGGAGTCTATGACCGGGTCGGGGACGCCGATCGTGATCTCGCTGCGGGTCGAGTGCTCGGCCAGCGCGGGCGGGAAGGTCGGTGTCAGCTTGAAGTCGGTCGTGCAGGTCGGCGGCTCGTGGCCGGCGCCATAGTCGATCGAGCCGTCCCCCGATGTCGTCGAGGCCGCCGTGATCTCAGGCCATTCGCCGTTGCCGGCGATCGACGGCGACCACTCGATGTCCCAGCTGACGGTGGCCTGCTGGGCGACGGCGAAGTTGTGGGGCGTCGTCTGGGCGTCCTCGGCGGTGCCGGAGAACGTCACACACACCTTGCCCTTCGGCGCGTTGCAGTGCAGCTTGGCCGGCGGCGGCGGAGGTGGCGGCGGCTCAGCGGTCTTGTCGCAGGCCATCTGGTGGTCGACGGCGTTGGTGATGATGTGATCACCCAGCCGCGACATGAACGCTCCGATGTTGTCCCAGTCCGACGGATCGCCACTGACGACGAAGTGGACGATGCTGCCGTCACTGGCGATGAAGTCGAGATCGGCGAGCGGTCCGCCGTTTGGTCCGACCCGGACCTGGCCATTGACGCCGAAGGCCGAGACGGGCTGCTCCCACGGGAGGAGGTTGAAGTCGAGCTGACCGTGTTGGGCGAGATCCATCTCGGTCTGCCGAGCCTTCTTGAAGACGGCTGAGCCGTCGAGCAGCTTCCCTCCGTGGGCCTGGCAGACGGGCAGCGCCCCGGCGATGAACCCGGCTTCGGCGCCGCCGGGGAGCGGCCCGTCGGGGCCGTTGATCGGGATCGTGTTGACGGTGACGACGGAGCTCGCCGCGCTCCCCGCCGCGGCGGCTGTGGCGAGTGACGCGGCTGCGGCCGCGACTCGATCATTCCCACTGGCGACGCGAAGGCGCAGGCTGACACCGCGCAACGACCGGGTGACGTTCCGCGCGGTGAACGCGTCGAGCTGTTGGTGGCGGCGGATGTCGACGACCCGTACGAGCACGAACGTCGGACCGGCCGGCACACGCACGGAGTAGCTCGCCCGGCTGAGCCCATTGGCCGCTACGACCGCGTCGCGTCGCACCGCGACCGCCTCGATCGTCGTCGATGCGCCACGGGGAACGCCGATGAGCCGGCCGGAGATCGTGTGGGAGGTGGCGGCCAGGGCGCCTCCCGGGCTGACCCCGGCGAGCACCGCCCCGACGAACAGCACGCGCCGTACGGCCTGGCGTGGTCCGGTCTGCATTGCGGCACCCTACAGCGCATCGGATAGACGCGGGCACTATCGGGAGGTGAGGCTTACCGGCGAC
Organism: uncultured Actinomycetota bacterium; assembly: GCA_963771675.1. Lineage (GTDB taxonomy): Bacteria > Actinomycetota > Thermoleophilia > Solirubrobacterales > Solirubrobacteraceae > Palsa-465. The sequence goes on from CAVYUJ010000002.1 coordinate 401,641, forward strand.
GCTCGATGACCGTCAGGCGTGAAGGCTGAATGGCGGGTAGCGATCGGTGATGAGCAGCAAGGCGTAGGCCCCGACGCGGTTGTGCCAGCGGAGGACGCCTTCGATGAACTCAAACAGCGGGCGCGGGTAGCGGCCGGTGAAGAGGACCGCGAACCAGGCCATGATGGCGGCGAAGAAGGCCGCGATCGTGAGGAAGAAGAGCACGAAGTAGTGGGGGATTGCCAGTAGCCACTTGACCAGTGGCAGGCCGCGGTTCAGGTCATGCTCGGCGTCGGGGTAGGGGAACTCGAGATGGACGGACTGCTCGTCGTCGGTCGAGGGGTAGCGGTCATTCATGAGCGCGAAGTAGACGGCGATTCGGTTGCTGAAGCGGCTGAGCTGGAGGTTCCAGTCGTACCACCAGCGCGGGTACTTCTGGCGGAACAGGAGCATCAGCACGACCGGGATGACGAGGATTCCGATCCCGCCGGCGGCGTAGCGGGCGCCCGAGGCTCCGGCGTTGGTCGCGAAGCCGCCGCCTTCCAGAAATCCGGCGAGGATCACGATCGGGATGATCGTGACGATGCGAAACGCCGTGCTGAGCCGATTGAGACTGCGGTCGGGATAGTCGACGGTGAAGCTCAGTGGATAGTCGTCGCCGCCGCCCGTTGTGCTGCTGGGAGTGGATATTGCGGTCATGTGGAACTCCTCAGGGTGGACCTGGTGTGCAAGGTGACGATCCGGGACACGCCCGCGCTGAATGCAACCTTCCGCGGCGGTGGGGACACGGCATACCAGCTCCTTCCGCATGAACTCTGCACGGCGCCGAGGGCCGGAGTCACACCGACGAGACACAAACGGCGCCCCGAGGACCGCGCCTATGGCGACGCTACTCCGGTGACGCTTGATTAGCAAGCCATTTCTAGAATAATTAGTTCTATAATCATGTGATGGCGGAGTGGAGCTTCGTGACCCAACACGCTCGCGCGCTCGTCTGTATCGCGCGTGACCCCGGCGTCCGTCTGCGCGAGATCGCCGACGTTCTGGGCGTGACCGAGCGCCGCGCCTTCGGCATCGTCAGCGACCTCACCGAGGATGGGTACGTGGTCAAGGAACGGGACGGACGGCGTAACCGCTACCGGATCCAGGAGCACCTGCCGCTGCGGGTGCGGGTCGGCAGGGAGCCCACCATCGGTGAGCTGCTGGGAGTGCTGGTGGACACCGGGGCGACGGACCCGGCGTCGGGGCCGGAGCAGGACGGCACGGGAGCGACCCGTCGAGCTCGAGGCGATGGCGCGCGAACGAAGAGGCCGGCAGCGCGAGAATGACGGCGTGACGGTCCGGTTCGTCGTCCTGGCGGTGGTCCTGACCGTGCCCGTCGCCGCGATCGCGGGGATCGACGGTAGAGCCGCTTGATCTCCCGCCTGCTCGAGCTCGCCCTGCGAGTTGTCGGGCCCCACGCTGCCAGCCCTACTCCGGCGTAGTGCGCGCAACGCCAGAGCCCGGCCGCGTGACGGGGCGGCAGAATGGCGCGGGGATGGCCTGCGAGTGGTTGCTGATCGATGGCTCGAGCCTGGTCTTTCGCGCCTACTACGGCGCGTTGGCCAGCGCGCGCGCTTCGGGGACGGGCGGGAACGCGATCGGCGGTTTCTTGGGCCGGCTGGCGCGGCTGGTCGTCGACCGCCGGCCGCGCCGGCTGGTGATCGCCGAAGACTGGGCCTGGCGGCCGCAGTGGCGAGTGGACCTGATCGCGGACTACAAGGCCCACCGGGTCGCCGAGCCCGTTCCACCCGGGCTGGAGGCGCAGCTACCGGTGATCTCGCAGCTGCTCGAGCACGTCGGGCTCGACGTCGTGGGGGTCGCCGACTATGAGGCCGAGGACGTGATCGCCACCCTGACCAGGCTCGCCCCCGGAACCGTCGAGATCGCCAGCGGTGACCGGGATCTGTTCGCCTTGGTGGAGGATCCGCGTGTGCGCGTCTTGTATCCGGAGCGCTCAGGGCTGGCGGTGATCGATGAAACCGAGATCACGCGCCGCTACGCGATCCCGGGCCGCCGATACGCCGACTTCGCGATCCTCCGCGGCGACCCCTCGGATGGACTGCCCGGGCTCAAGGGCGTCGGCGCGGTGACGGCGGCGGCGATGATCCGCCGCCATGGCGACATCGCGGGCGTATTGCGCGACCGCGCGCTGCGCGAGCCGGACCGCGAGTACCTCCAGGCCGCGATCACTGTCGTTCAGCCGGTTGACGATCTCCCCGTGAGGCTGCCGCCCGGCCGACGTGACGCCTACCCGGCAGACGGACCGGCCCTCCGGGCGCTCGCCGCACACCACCGCGCAGAAGACTCGGTCGACCGGCTGCTCAGTGCCCTCACCCGACTCGCTTCACCCTGAGCCACCACAGACGGGCGGACCTAGGCTGACGCATCATGCCGGGCGTGCCGCCTCGGGTTGTCTCGACGTCTGCTGCGCTCGAGTACGTCGACCAGGCATGGTGGCTGGCGCGTGGTCTGGAGGGTGACCTTCGGCGCGTTGTCGTGCCAGAACGCACGCAGACCAATCGACACGGTGCCGTCGGTCGGGCCCGGCGCCGTCGTCGGATTGGGCCGCGGCGGGCGACGTGCGGGGTGGTGTCGAGCTAGAAGTTGAAGCCAAACGTGATCGCATTGTGCACCGGTGGCAGTCCTGAGGCGCTCGGGGGGTCCATCGGCGCCGGGACGCCGCTGGTCGGCCCCGCGCCGGGGGCGGCGTTGAACGCGAAACCCCAGCCACCGCCCGGGGACCACGACGCCTGCGGGCCGACCTGGAGCTGAGCGGTGATCGGACCCATCTTGATCGTCAGCTGCACGCCGGCGGCGGCTTGGAAGGTGAATTGGCCCTGCATCGTCCCGCCGCGGTCGGAGGTGACGCCGGCGAGCAGTTGGAGGAACGCCTGGGCGCTGATCACGGCGCCGAGAAAGTGGACCTCCCGAGTGCTGATCTGCGGGTTGATTCCACCCAGCCACTGGACCTGGCCGTTGTCGATGTTGACCGACGCCTGCAGGATGTAGACGCCGCGCTGGAGCTGGAGCTGGACCGTCCGGTCAGGAGCGGCCTTGCCAGCCGACCAGCTCCACTGCATGCCTGCCTGGAACTGGAACGGGTCGGGCGTGTCGGGCGCCGGGTCGGCGGGGACGGTGATCGTGTCAGGTGGCTGCGGGAGCGACTGCAGGATCGCCCGGAAGTCGAACAGCCTCGCCGCGACATCCGGCGCCATCGCGCCCGCGCCGGCAGGCGACCGATAGTCGGAGATGCTCGGTTGCCGGTCGTGGAGATCCGGGAGCGGCGGGAGCTGGCCCGGCCGCGGGAGGCTCGAGCCCAAGCTCGGCAGGGACAGCGTCGGCGGCGGCATGAACTGCGGGTCGAGGTGCAGGCGCGGCGTCGGGCCGAGCAGAGTCGGCGTGTCATCGCGAGCGAGCAGCCGCGCCGTCGCGCGGTTGCCCACCGCCCGCTGGAGTCCCAGCACGCGCGTCGCGCGAGCGTCGATCGCGGGGGTTGCCCGCGACGGTGGGCGCTCGGTGGATCGCTCTTCGCCCCCTCGCGTGGGGCGGGCGATCTCGTCACGCTGACCGGCCATCGCCTAACTCTCCCACACGGTCGGGTCGCGTGCTTGACCCATCGTGCCCGGCTCCCGTGTCGACGGCGACGCTCGCGATCCCACCCGTCGCTCCGCTGAGTGACGCAAAGACATAGCGACCGTCGGGAGCCGGCGTGACGGCGAAGGGCGACCCCGGCAGCGAGACCTGCTGAAGGGTCGGACTGATCGCTTGCGCAGAAGCAAGCGCCGGCGCGCTCAACAGCGCGCTGACGGCGAGAACGCCGAGGACAACCAGGTAACGGATCCGCATGGTGGTGGCCGAGGCCCTTCAGCGTCTGCTCGAAGCAGCGCTGCGGGCAGACCCCGACCTGACCCTGCTGCTCGCAACTGCCGAAGCAGACTCAACGACCGATGCGGCCCTTGCACGGCTAGCCCCGACCTACTCATCTTCCGCGATGCCCTGACCCACGCGCCCGCATCCATCCCGCGGACCAGATCGAGGTATCGGTCAAGCAGGTCAGCTCAGTCGTCACCGAACAGGGTTTCAAGGGTTGAGCGCACATCGGCCCAGCGGTCGGCGCCGACCTGCGCGGCGTAGTCGCGCTCGAGCGCGAGCATCCGCTGGCGAGCGATAGCAACGCCGGCGCGTCCGCGGTCGGTGTATCTGACGATCACGCCGCGCCCGTCCTCTGGGTCTGGGTCGCGGCGCACGAGATCGAGCCGCTCGAGCTCGTCGACAAGCTTGGTGATGGCTTGGCGCGTGACGCCGGCGTGTGCGGCGAGCTCGCTGGGGCGAGCACCGTCCTCGCCGATGTTGCGCAAGAGCGCGGAGTGCGAGGGCGCGACATCGCCAAAGCCGTTCTGTGCGAGATCGGCGCGGACGGCGGCCTCGATCGCGCTGCGAGCGTCGCGGAACAGGAGCTGGAGGCTCTTCGGCATGCGCTCCCCATTGTAGTTCACCTCGCTTGACAAACACCCCACACCGTGCGAAGGTTCTCCCAACTTGTTAACCAAGGTGAACTACCAGCAGCAGCATGGACGGCGATGCCACGCGTCGCCAGCGCTGGATCACGTCGATCTCGCGGCGAGCGTTGCGAGCGGCGCAGCCAATGAGGGACCAAAAATGACCTATAGGAGCCCCCTGTGAATACTGCTTCCCTTGACCCCGCAGATCGCCTTACCGTGGTTCGGCGCATCGACTTTCGCCCCGGCATGGACATGTGGTGGGAGATCGTGCGCAACGGCGAGGACACCGATGGTGAAGTTCTCGAGGTAGATGGCTGGCTCGGTCCCCACCAACCCAGCCCCCCGGTGCACGTGCACGACATTGCTGAAGACAGTTTTGAGGTCGTCGAGGGCCGACTTGACGTCAAGCTCGACGGTACGTGGCGTACGTACGGTCCGGGAGAGCGCGCCGCCGCGGCTCCCGGTGTCCGGCACACCCTGCGAAACACTCACGATGAGCCGGTGAGGTTCATCAATCGCCATCGCCCCGCCGCCGACTTCGAGGGTTTCTTTCGCGATATGGCGTCGCTGACCTCGACCGGGAGGATGGGCGCCGGAGCACCTCGGAGTCCGCGTCAAGCGATCTACGCGGCGATGCTGTTCACAGCCCACCCGACCGCCATCCGAACCTCGCGGGTCCAACGCTTTGCCTTCGCGTCGCTGTCGGGCTTGGGCCGGATGCTGGGGATGAGCCGATGATCTCGCACACGCCTCGCGCGAAGAATCTCGCGCTCGTGCTCCTGGCGATGACGCAGTTCGTGATCGTGATCGACGCCTCGATCGTCAACGTCGCGCTGCCGTCCATCGGGCAGGCGCTGCACTTCGCGCGCACGGACCTCTCGTGGGTCGTCAACGCCTACGCGCTTGCCTTCGGAGGCTTCCTGCTGCTCGGCGGCCGAATGGCCGATCTGCTCGGACGCCGGCGGATGTTCATGGTCGGGCTCATTGTGTTCTCCCTCGCCTCGCTGGCGGGCGGGCTTGCCCAATCGGAGGGATGGCTGATCGCCACCCGCGCCGTGCAGGGCCTCGGAGCCGCCATCGTCTCCCCGGCCGCGCTGTCGATCGTCACCACCACCTTCGCCGAAGGCGCCGAGCGCAACCGAGCGCTCGGCATCTGGGGCGCGGTTGCTGGCGCCGGGGGTGCGGCCGGCGTGCTGCTCGGCGGCATCCTCACCAGCGGCCTGAACTGGCGCTGGGTCCTGTTCGTCAACGTCCCGATCGGCCTCGCAGCGGCGGCGCTGGCCCCCCGGACGCTCATCGAGAGCCGCGCCGAGGACGCCACCAGCACGTTTGACCTGCCGGGCGCGGTCACCGTCACCGCGGGCTTGTCGCTGCTCGTTTACGCGATCGTCAACGCCGTCACCGTCGGCTGGGAATCATCGGAGACGCTGCTGCTGATCGCCGGTGCGGTCGTGCTGCTGATCGCCTTCCTGGTGATCGAGTCCCGGCAGCGCCAGCCGCTGATGCCGTTTTCCATCTTCCGCCTGCGGACGCTTCGCGGCGCGGACATCGTCGGCCTGCTGCTCGGCATGTCGCTGTTCTCGATGTTCTTCTTCATCTCCCTGTACCTCCAGGACGTCCTGCACTACTCGCCGATCAAGACGGGAATCTCGTACCTGCCGCTGGCGGTCGGGATCATCATCTCGGCCGGGCTCGCGTCCCAGCTGGTCACCCGGATCGGGTTCAGGCCGACGCTGATCTCGGGGCTGTTGCTGGTCGCCGCCGGCCTGCTCTGGTTCTCCCAGGTGCCCGGCGGCGGCGGCTCGTTCGCCGCTGACGTGCTCGGTCCGTCGCTGCTGGCGGCCCTGGGGTTCGGATTCGCGTTCGTGTCCGTGACGATCGCCGCGGTCACCGGGACCAGGCCACACGAGGCGGGGCTGGCATCGGGTCTGATCAACACATCCCAGCAGATCGGCGGAGCGCTTGGACTGGCGATCCTCGCGACGGTCGCTAACAGCCGCACCCAGAGCCTGTCTCACTCCGGAGTCCACAGTGCCTCCGTCGCCCTGACCAACGGGTTCGACCGCGCGTTCCTGGTCGGTGCCGGTTTCGCCGTCGCCGGGGCGATACTGGCGTTCGTGCTGATCTCGTCTCGGGACAGCCACGAGCACTCGAGAGCCGCCCGCACCGCCGACCCGGCTCCCGCACCCGCCGCCGGCTGACGCACCCCACCGGCAGCCGCAATCCGCGGGTGCCCCACCAACACGCCCGGCTCGGTCTCTTGGAAGATGCCGTCGCTCGCCAACACGCGCAACAGGCCAGATCTTGACAGGAGTCGCCGATAGATATATGTTATTTCAACTACCTAGCAGCGGCTGAGACGAGGAGGGTCCGATGGAGTCATCGACAGCGGCGCGCGAGGATGTTTGCCTGCGTGACGGCGACGCGTACCGCGCATCCCTGCGTGACGGGAGGGCGGTCTGGAGCCAGGGCGAGCGGATCGATGACGTCACCGAAGACCCGGCGCTGGGCGCGGGCATCGACCTGGTCGCCGAGACCTTTGACGCGCAGTTCGACGACGAGCTGCGGGATGTCACGACCTTCGTCGACGCGGAGGGCCGGCGGATCAGCCGGTCGTGGCAGATTCCGACGACCGTCGAGGACCTCGAGGCCCGTCGGCGGCTGATCGAGTACACGACTCTGCTCACCGCCGGCACCTACGGCCGCCCGCCTGATTTCGGCCCGCTCATCGTGCTTGGGCTCCTGGCCCGCAAGCCGCGCTTCACGTGCGGCACCGCCTCCGGTCGCAACGTGGACTTCGCCGAGAACATCGATCGGTACTTCGAGTTCGGCCGCTCTCACAATCTGATCGCCGGCGAGGTGCTGGCGGATCCCCAGGCCGATCGCTCCGCCGGTTCGGCGGCATCGGCTGGGCTGCTTCGGGTCGTCGCCGAGGAAGCGGACGGCGTCAGGCTGAGGGGGGCCAAGTCGGTCGGCTCGCTGGCCGCGCAGGCCGACGAGATCATCTTCACCAACCTGCTGCGTCCCGACTTTCCGCCGGAGGCGTGCATCTGGGGCGCGATTCCGGTCGCGACCGAAGGGCTCAAGCTCGTGTGTCGGGAGCCGATCTCCCGGCCCGGCGCGGACGCATTCGATCATCCGATCGCGAGCCGGGGTGAGGAGTCAGACCAGCTACTCATCTTCGATGACGTCTTCGTGCCCACCGACCGCCTCTTCAACGTCGGTGATCCCGAACTGCTGAAGCTGTACGGCCCGGTCACCGTCTGGGCGCACTGGCATGTGTTGACCCGGCTGTGGTACAAGGCGGAGCTGTTCGTCGGGGTTGGACAGGCCGTCGTCGACACCCTCGGGACGGGTGGATTTCCCCAGGTGCGCGCGTACATGGCGGACCTGATCAGGTACGCCCAGACCCTCAAGGCCTTCGTCCTGGCGGCTGAGAACCTCGCGACGATGTCGGAGGGCGGCGTCCTTGCCCCGGACGTGAACATGCTCACAGCGGGACGGCTGCACTCGATCGACGAGTACCCGCGGATCATCCACACGATTCAGGAACTCTGCGGGCAGGGACTGGTCATGCGCTTCGGTCGCGCCGACTTTGCCAACGCCGAGATCGGCCCCCTGCTAGACGAGCTGCTGCCCGGCAAGGGCCTCACGTCACAGGACAAGAACCGGCTGATGAACTTCATCTGGGACCTGACGACCGACTCGCACGCTGGGCGCACCGAGCTCTTCGAGAACGTCAACGCCACTCCGGCAAACTTCCTGCGCGACCGGCTCTATCGCGAATACCCGCGCGACCGAGTCGTCGGGATCGCCCGGGACGCCGCGGGGCTGTAGGCGATGCAGGCGGCAGCGTCGCTCCCCACCGGCCTGGTGGATGACTTCCGCGAGGCGATGCGCCGCCTGGCGAGCTCGGTGGTGATGGTCACGACCCACCTCGATGAGCGTCCGTGGGGGTTGACCGTCAGCGCGTGCTGTTCGGTATCCATGTCACCGCCGTCCCTGCTCGTCTCACTCGGCGCCCACACCGCCAGCGCGTGTGCGATCACCGCAGCGGAGCGGTTCGGAGTCAGCGTGCTTGGCGAGGCCCAGCAGCACGTGGCTCGGGTCGGCTCGCGCGCGGGCGCACCGAAGTTCGTCGCGGAGTACTGCGACTCGGGCGCCGAGTGTCAATCGCCGGCGGTGGCCGGAGCGCTCGCCCACCTCGACTGCACGGTGAGCCGGCGCGTCGACGTTGCCGACCATGTGCTCTTCGTCGGGGAGGTCGAGCGCGTGGTGCTGCGCCCCGGCGAGGCCCGGCCCCTTGTGTTCTATGCCCGCGACTTTCACCGGCTCCATGACGAGTCGGCTCAGGGAATGGAGGGGCTGCTCTACCCGCCGTGGTGAGTGAGCGAGTGATTCGCCGTAGGACTGTTCGTGCTGTTTCTAAAGGAGAGGGTTGCATGCAGGCGACAGACGTCACCGATGTCGTTGCGGGGCCGAAACACGGTGTGGATCGGGTCGGCCACTTGGAGACCAGGGGAATCGATTTCATCCCCCAGGAAGAGCGCCACTCGAGCCCGCGCGATCTGGCATGGGTCTTCTTCGGCGCGCAGTTCACGTACGCCGCGTTCATTCTCGGCGCGCTCCCGATCGTCTTCGGGCTCAACTGGTGGTCGGCCTTCACGGCGATCCTCGTCGGTTCGGTCGTGGGCGCCGGCGCCTTTGCCGGCATGGCGGTGATGGGTCCGAAGACGGGGACCAACGGAACCGTGTCCAGCGCGGCGTTCTTCGGCATCCGCGGCCGCTACGTCGGCTCATTCATCGCCCAGATCATCGACCTCGGCTTCTTCGCTCTCACGACGTGGGCCGGCGCCGAAGCGTTGTTGTCCGCGGGCCATCGGTGGTTCGGCATCGGCACCGGCAACGGTGCCCTCGCGATCGCGATGGCACTCGTGGCGGCGGTGACGCTGTTCATCGGCATCCTCGGGCACGCGACGCTGGTCGCCTACGAGAAGTTCATCTCGGTCAGCAACCTGCTCATCATGGTCCTGGTCGTCGCGCTCGCCACCAAGCACTTCACCGCACATCAGGCGCACGCCCAATACGCGCTCGGCAGCTTCAGCGCCACCTGGTTTCTCGCGGTGACTGTGGCGATCGCGAATGCCACTTCGTTTGGCCCATTTGCGAGCGACTACTCCCGGTACATTCCGGCCGCCACCCCGCCGCGCGACGTGCTCCGCGGCGCCATGTCCGGGATGTTCACCGGCAACATCGTCGCCCTGCTGGCGGGGGCGTTCATCGGCCTCTCGATCACGAATCCGAGCGATCCCGTCTCGGGCATCGTCTCGATCCCGGGCGTAATTCTGCTCATCCCCGTCGTCGCCCTCGGATTCATCGGAAACGCCACCAATGGGGCGATGTGCGTTTACAACGGGACGCTGGATCTGCAGGCCATCCTGTGGCGGCTGCGGCGCCTGTCGGTCGGCCTCATCTTCGGCGTTGCCGGCCTCGCCGTCGCCTATCTCGGGGTGATCGTCTTCAACGCGATCAATTCCATCAACGCGTTGGTCTCAATCGTCACCGTCCTGGTGACGCCCTGGATGGCGATCAACATCATCGGCTATCTCCGCTGTCACGGACGCTTCCTTCCTCATCATCTGCAGGCGTTCGCCGATCCCACACAGCGCGGCGTCTATTGGTACACGAACGGCTTCAACCTGCGCGCGGTGATCGCGTGGGTCGCCGGTGTCGCCGTGGGGCTGATGTTCACCAACACCAGTCTGCTGGTCGGGCCGCTCGCCACCAGCGCCAACGGCGTCGACCTCAGCTTCATCAGCGCGGCGGTCATCGGCGGAGCGCTCTATCTCCTGATCGGCGTCCCGGCACCGCTCGGTGCCGACGCAGAGGCGAGTCCGCCGGTCACCGGGACCCAGATCGACTCCACACTGGTGCACTAGATGCCTGAGGTGATGCATACCCATCCACCCGATCGGGCGCTGACGGCGCTCAACGACACTCGTGCCGAGCTGATCGGCGCGCGGCTGGCCGGCGAGGTCACAGACGCCGTGGGCCCGCGGCGGTTCCTGCACGCGGGACCGCCGATCGCGCTGGACGAGCTGACCGGTCCGATGCGAGCGGCCGTGATGGGAGCGCTCGTTCTCGAGGACGAAGCCGCCGACCTCGAGGCCGCCGCCGAGATCATCGATGCCGGAGAGGTGGAGCTGCGCCCGTGCAACGAGGCCCGGGCAACCGGACTGGCGACCGGAATCGTGTCCCCGAGCATCCCGGTGGTCGTCGCGCGTTCCTCGGAGGGCCGGGAGGCATTCGCGCCGCTGCACGAGGGAAACGGCGCGACTCTGCGCTATGGCGCCTACGGCCCTGAGACCATCGAGCGCCTGCGTTGGCTCGGACGCGTCGTCGCTCCGGCTCTCGACGCCGCCATCAGCGACGGCCCGCCGATCGATCTGAGCGCGATGCAGGCCGAGGGGTTGCGCCGCGGCGATGAGTGCCACAACCGCAACGCGGCGACATCCGCGGCCCTGGCGCTCGCCCTGGCCCCGGGGTTGGTGCGCCAACGGCCGGCGCTCGCCGCCGAGCTCCTGGCCGACATGGCACAGAACAACCAGCTGTTCCTCAGCTTCTCGATGATCGCCGCCAAGGTCGTCGCCGACACGGTGCATGAGCGCGCGGAGCCGGGCATCGTGACCACCATCGCCGCCAATGGGCGACGGGTTGGTATCCGGATCTCGGGCTGTGGTGACCGGTGGTTCACCACGGAGGCCCCACTCGGTAGGCCTCGCGTGTTCGACGGGTATACGCTCGCCGATGCCTGCGCCCTGATGGGGGATTCGTTTGTCACGGAGGTCATCGGACTCGGCGCGCTGGCGTCATCGGCGGCTCCGGCTCTTGCCTCCTTCCTGGGGGAGGAGCCCAGCGACGGAGCGGCCAAGGTGGCCGAGATGCGCACCATCTGCGCCGGCACCAGCACCCGGTTCCTGGTCCCCTTCGAGAACTACCGCGGATCGCCGGTAGGGATCGATGTCGCCCGCGTCCTGGAGACCGGCGTCACTCCGCTGGTCAACGGCGGCTTCGCTCACCGGGATCCCGGTGTCGGCATGGTCGGCGCCGGCGTCGTCCGACTACCAGCGGATCTATTTGTGCAAGCAGGCGAGGCGCTGGCCTCGAGGAACGGAGAGAACGGATGACCGTAGCTACCGCGACGGCCTACAAGACGGCCGAGCTCGTGCCGCTGTTCGCGCGCATGCTCGAGCTGTGCAAGCTGCAGGCCGGCGAATCGCTGGTGATCCTCATGGAACCGGAGTCCAATCAGGAGTACGCGGCCGCAATGTACGGAGCCGTGCGAGGGATCGGCGCCGAGTCGGTGACCCTGATGGTCCCGTCGGCGCCACCGGAGCAGGTCCCGGTGATCCGCACCGGAAACGTGTCCTCGGCGATCCTCAACGGCTCGCGGCTGGCGGTTGACACGCTCAAGCGCGCCGACATGGTGATCGACCTGTCAATGGGCGGCCTGCTGCACTCGACCCAGCAGAAGGAGATCCTGGACGCCGGCACGCGGATGCTGATGGTTCACGATCCGGTCGAGGCGCTCGAGCGCATGTTCCCCACCGACGAAGACCGCCGGCGCGTCGAGCGGGGCATCGAGCGATTGAAGAGCGCCTCGCGCATCCGCCTCCAATCAGACAACGGCACCGACGTGTGGTTCGACAAGGCCGACCGTCCGGTGTTCGGCCAATACGGCTACACCGATGAGCCCGGGCGCTGGGATCACTGGCCCTCGGCCTTTCAGTACACGATTCCCAGCGACGGAGCCGGGGAGGGCACGGTCGTCCTGGATCCGGGCGATATCTGGTATCCGACCAAGCGCCACATCACCACGCCGGTGACGCTGCGCTTCGAGCGGGGCGTCGTCGTCGCGATCGAGGGCGGATATGACGCGTTCATGATCCGTGACTACATCGAAGGCTGGCGCGATCCGGAGGGCTTTGCCATCTCGCACACCGGGTGGGGATCGCATCCGCGGGCGCTCTGGAATGCGGTGGCCTTTCAGGAGCCGCTGGACATCATCGGCCAGGACGGCCGCACCGCGTACGGCACCACGCTGTTCGCGCTCGGGGAGAACGCCACCTTCGGCGGCAAGCAGACAACCGGCTGCCATCAGGATTTCGCACTCCGCCACCACCGGTTCTATCTCGATGACGAACTCATCGCCGACAGCGGGCAGATCATCCCGGAGGACCTCCGATGACCACCCCTGACCTCATCGCCGGCGCTCAGGACGTATACGAGCGCAGTGGGATCGGTATGCGCGTCGGGTTTGGCGCGTCGCCCGCGGTCGTCGTCGTCGACTTCCAGAACGGGTTCACCGACCCCGAGTCGCCCGTCGGCGGTGACGTGTCGGATGCAGTGGCGGCGACCGCCCGGCTGCTGCAAGCCGCCCGGGCGGCCCATCTTCCGGTCGCCTATACGGCGGTCGGCTTCGCTCCCGGATTGAATGATGGCGCCACCTGGCTGCGCAAGATGCCGGGCCTCGGGGTGCTGGTGCAGGGGACCTCGTGGTGCGAGATCGACGAACGGGTCGCCCCCGATCCGGGGGAGCCGGTCTGGATCAAGCGGGCCTCGTCGGCGTTCTTCGGGACACCGCTGATCCCGTTCCTGACCGCGGCGCGCGTTGACACCGTCATCGTCGCCGGGTGCGTCACCAGCGGTTGCGTGCGCGCCACCACCATCGATGCGGTGTCGTGGGGGTATCGCACGATCGTTCCGTTCGAGTGCGTGGCCGATCGTGCCTCGGGTCCTCACGAATGGAATCTCTTCGACATCGATTCCAAGTACGCGGACGTGGTCAAGCTGGACGAGGTTCTCGCCACCGTTGAGAGCATCGCGGGGAAGGTGGTGGCGTGATCGAGGCCATCGTCACCCGCGAGCACGGCTACCGGATGCCCTATTCGGTGGGCGTGCGGGTCCCGGCCGGGCATGACCTGGTGTTCGTCGCCGGGCTGAACGCCTTGCCGCTCTATCACGATCATCCACATCGGCTGGAGGACCTCGAGTTTCCCGAGGATCCCGGGGAGCAGACGCGGGTCGTGCTGGAGGCGATGAGCGAGGTCCTCGATGGGGCCGGGGCGACGCTGAGTGACGTGGTCCGTCTCGACGCGTTCATCACCGACATGAGCTTTCAGGACCGGGTGGCGCGGCAGCTCGGCGCCGCCTTCGGCGGCTCGCGGCCGCCGGCGATGAGCCTCATCGCGGTCGGCGAGCTGGTCGTGCCGGGTCTGAAGGTGGAGATCAACGCCATCGCCGCGGTCCCGGCAGGCTAGCGATGCGCTTCAGCACCATGATCGTCCAGACGACCCCCGACGGCGGTCCCGAGCGCTACGACGAGATCGTCGAGCAGGTGCTCCTCGCCGAGTCTCTCGGATATCACCGCGTCTGGTTGACCTGCCATCACTTCACCTCGTTCAGTCGTCCGTCGAGCATGCTCATGCTGTCCTACCTGGCCGCGAAGACGACGCGTATCCGGCTCGGGCTTGGCGTTGTCGTCCTCCCGCTGGAACATCCCGTCCGGGTGGCCGAGGACGCGGCGGTGCTCGATCACCTGAGCGGCGGCCGCGTCGACCTCGGCGTCGGGCGCGGGATCCAGCCCGAGGCATTCCAGGGGTTCGATGTTCCGATGCAGGACGCCACCGCGCGTCACTGGGAGGCGCTGGAGATTCTCCAGAAGGCATGGACACAGGAACGTTTCTCGCACCAGGGCCGATTCTGGACCGTCCCTGAGCTGACAGTTCTGCCGCGCCCCCGGCAGGACCCGCACCCGCCCATCTGGCAGGTGGGGATCAGTCCCGGTTCGATTGAGCGGGCGGCCGCAAGTGGCCACAACGGCCTGATCGGCACCTACATGAACACGCTGGACGAGGTGCACGACGATCTGGAGCGCTGGCGGGCGCATCGTCCGTCGCCGAATGGTGAGCCCGCCCGGCAGCAGCTGGCTCACAACGAGCTTGTCTACGTTGCCGAGACCGACGAGCAGGCCGAGCGGGATGCGCGGGCGAGTGGCTTGTCATACAGCCGCTCCGCCGGAGAGACCTGGAAGGGGCATGACGACGCGAGCGCCGGACTCCCGGATGAATACGACCACTGGCGCGGGTTGGCTCAGCGCACCGCCACCCTGGACTGGGACGACCTCAGGGAGAACCGGGCGCTGATCGGCTCGCCGGAGACCGTGGCCGCAAAGGTGCGAACACTGGCGAGCTGGGGCGTCGATGACCTGATCGTGTTCTCCAGTTTCGGCGGGATGCCCCACGAGCTCACGTGCCGCTCGCTGCGCCTGTTCGCCGACCGCGTGATCCCGACGGTCACGGAATGACCGCGTTGGACGAATCATTCCCCGACGGCGAGCTGTTCGGCCTCCTGCGCCGGCGGCGCATGCACCGCATGTTCAGCGGGGCGTCCGTTGCCGAGGCTCAACTCGAGCAGTTGGCCTGGGCTGCGTCCCGGGCGCCGATGGGTGGCAACCAGTTGATGCGGCGCATCCTGATCGTCACCGACGAGCGGCTGATCGAGCTGCTGCAGTTGGTGACACCGAGCTTTGGAGCCAGGGGCGCGGCGGCCGTGATCGTGCTCTGCACCGATCTCATCGTGGCCGAGGAACGGATGGGAACACTCGGGCGCGATCTGATCTCGTTGATCGATGCCGGCGCTGCCGCCGAGAACGTGGCGCTGGCCGCCGCCACATTGCAGCTGGGCGTCAGTTTCATCCGTTCGGCGAACGAGGCTGCGCTCCGACCGGTGCTGGAGCTCCCTGTTCAGGTGCGCCCCGACATTCTGATCGCCGTCGGACATCCCTCATCGCGTCCGGGGCCGGCCGCGGTCAGCCGGCGCCCTGATATCTACCGCGACGCCTACGGCCAGCCGTGGAAGGAGATTGCGTAGCCATGTTCGACATCGCGACGTACCTGATCGCCTGTGCCCGCGACTGCCTCGATGAGCCGCCCCTGTTCGGACCTCGGAGAATGATCGAGGCCGCTGCTCGCGTCGCCGACGCCGGTAGCGACGATCCGGCGCTGCGGCTGCTCGGTGAGCGGATCGCGGAGCGACGAAGCGCCCTGCTGGGAATGGACCGCGATGATTTCGCCGGCTGGCTCGATGAGCTGGTGGGCCAGCTGGCCGTCGAAGCTCGACGCCGGGCAATCGGCGACGGGACGTCAGCATGACCCCAGCCGCGCTCATTGACTCCTTCTACGACGCCTACAACCGTCATCGGGTCGCCGACGCGATCGCGCTGTATGCGATCCGGGCCGAGCACCACGAGGTGGCGCAGGGTCGCCGTGTTCGCGGACGCGACACCATCGGCGCGGGATTGAGTGCGTTCCTGACGTCTTTCCCCGACGCGCATTGGCTCGAGCAACGGCGGGTCGTCGGACCCGACGCGGCGGCGGTCGCCTACCGGCTGACGGGAACGCTCGCGGCTCCGATGGGCCCGTTCCGTGAGGTCGGCGCCCGGCTGGATCTGGAGGGCATGCACTTGTTCGAGATTCGCGACGACCAGATCGTCTCGTCCTCGGACTACTGGGATGCGAGTACGTTTTCGCGTCAAATGGCGACCACGGGTTGACATGGCATACATCGCACGCGTCGTCTACGAAGTCCGTCCCGGTCATGCGGTTGGCGCCGAAGAGGTGCTGTGTCTCCTTCGCGGACACACCCTCGCCGAGCCAGGCTGTCTGGCCTACGAGCCACATCGCGACCCGGACGATCCGACACGGCTGTACCTGCACGAGATGTACGTCGACGAGGCGGCCTATCGCCGCCATCAGGAGACTGAACACTTCGCCCGCTACGCCCGCGGAACGCTCGGCGAGCACGTGACCGGGCGCGATGTGCACCGTTATGAGTCGATTGCCGGCACGCCGGTCCGCAGCGCATGACCGACCCAAAGCCGGCCCACATCTCGCTGCCGTCGGTGACCGACGTGATCTACAAGCAGTTGCGTCACGACATCTCGCAAGGCGTCTATCAGCCCGGCCTGATCCATCTCAAGCCGCTGTCGGAGCGCTTCAACGTCAGCATCATCCCGGTGCGTGAGGCGCTCCGGCGCCTCGAGGCCGAAGGGCTCGTCTCGTTCGACGGAAAGCGACGGATCCTGATCAACGCGCTCAATGAGAAGGAGCTCGACGAGCTGTTCCTGATCCGAGCCGACCTGGAGTCGCTGGCGCTCAAGACCGCCGTCCCCCACCTCTCTCATGACCGAGCCAAGCTCGCCGAGTTGGATGATCTGATCGCACTCATGGACACCCAGGAAGCCGACTCGGGCGCATGGCGAAACACCAACCGCGATTTCCACTCACTGATCTACGCCGCCGCGGACATGCCGCGCCTCGAGTCTCTCGTCGGCTCGCTGTGGGTGGCGAGTGAGCCCTACCTCCGGATCTACGTGACCGCGGTTGACAGCCTACGGTCGGCTCAGCAGCAGCACCGTGAGATCCTGCGACGGGTTCGGCTCGGCGATGCCCAGCGCGCCGAGGCGATCCTGCGCGAGCATCTGGCCGGAACCTGGGACGTCGTACAACGGCAGATTCGCGCCGAGCGCCACACGACGTAGCGGCACCTCGGGGCCGGGCCCACACCCAACCGTCTGCTTGGCTGCGAGATGAGGAGATTCGGAGGTTTGCCTGCCCTCCTGCACGCCCCCGGACCGGGTCAGGCCTTGATGTCGACGGCTCCGCGCCGGGCGCTCTGAGCCGCGGCGTCACCATCGTTGAGCGCCGCGGCGCCGGTCCGCCCGTCGCCGTCGCCTGTCGCGGCGTTCAGAGCCGCGGCTGAGACGTTGGCAGCCGTCAGCCGGGCAGATGCCGCGACCGCGGGGGTGTGAGAAACGCTGCTGATGTTCATTGTCCACTTCCTTGTAGAGGGCTCGTCTCCTCACTGATCGACGCCGCCCACAGGCAGCTACACGCTGGTGGACATGTCTGTGGTCATTCTCATATGACGGAGCCACCGCCCCTGCATGGGGCCGTGTCGACGCTCGCTGCGGTTCGGGTCAGAGCTCCCGGCGCTCGAAGCTGATCACGCCCGCGCCCAGGACGATCGCAAACCAGCACGCGACCCACAGCAGGTAGGCGAACGACGGTGCGCCCTGGGCGAAGAAGGGGCCGCCCCGCCCGCCCTGTGCCAGCTGCTGGGTGATAAGGGCCTGCGGTTGCAAGTAGTAGATGGCGGCGTGCCACAACCCGTCGGTGGGGACCAGGAAGCGCCCGACCTCGCCGATGTTTCGCAGAGTCGCGATGTTGAAGTTCGCGCCCAGCGCCCCCACGACCCCGGCCAGCCATCCCGCGCCGAAGACGGCGATGCCGATGACACCCGAGGCGATCATGGGCACCCGGGTGCTCAGGCCGATCGTCAGCGTCAGCAGCAGCGCGCCCTCGGCGAACAGGTAGACGCCGACGAGGACCGGGCTCGGCGGGGTGAAGCCGCTCACCAACCGGATCACCCCGAACTCGAGGGCGCAGACGCCGGCGGCATACCCGGCGAGCAGCGTGGCCAGCCCAAGCCACTTGCCGAGAAGGACCTCGGTCCGCCGGACCGGCCGGGTGACGACTGTCATCAACACCCCGGATTCGACCTCCGAGGAGATCGACGGTGAGGCGATGGCCGAGGCGCTGAGCGCGAGGATGAAGCTGAACATGAACATGAACAGGATGAGCGCGTCCGGCACCGCGAGGTTCGACTCGCCGGAGGTGAGGTTGTGGGTGTGGCTCAAGCGGTCAAAGCCCCACGCGCTCAGCCCGACGATGACGACGGTGATGGCGACGAACGCGGCCAGCAGGCGCCGCCGGACCGCCTCTTTGATCGTGAGCGCGGCGATGGCGAGCGCGGCGGTCATCGTTCCTCCAGCAACTCGAGAAAGCGCGACTCCAGACTCTGCTGCTCGGGGATCACGGCCTCCACCTGCCCCCCGCGTGAGACCAGCTCCCCGACGAGCTCCGCGACGCGTGAAGGGTCAACGCCCTCGACCACGGCCCAGTCGGCGTCTCGGCGCCACTGGCCGAACCGGCCCAGGGCGCTCCACCAGTTCTCACCCAGCCCGCCGACCTTCAGCCGCACCCGGCTGTGGTGTCCCAGCAGCTCGTCGAGGCTTCCCGTGGCCACAGCTCGCCCCTTGTCGATGACCGCGACCCGATCACACACGTGCTGGGCCTCCTGGAGCAGGTGCGTGTTGAGAAAGACGGTGGAGCCGCGCTGACGCAGCCCGCGGATGATCTCGCGCACATCGTGACGGCCGACAGGGTCAAGCGCGCTTGTGGGCTCATCGAGGAGGATGAGCGCCGGGGTGCCCAGGAGCGCAACGCCGAGCCCGAGCCGCTGCTGCATCCCCTTGGAGAAGTTGCCGACGCGGTCGTCACCTCGAGCGAGCAGGCCGACGGTGTCCAGGGCGCGGCGTTCCTCCTCGGCCCAGGTCGCCTTGGGGAGGGCCAGGAGCCGGCAGTGCAGGCGAAGCACCTCTCTGGCACTGAGCAGTGGCTGGTAGCGAAACAGCTCTGGGAGGTACCCGATCTGCCGCCGGGCCTCGCGGTCGCCCAGCGGGGCGCCCAGCACGAGCGCCTCGCCCCCGCTCGGTCGCGTGAGCCCGAGCAGGAGCTTGACCACCGTCGTCTTCCCCGCGCCGTTGGGACCGAGGAACCCGAACACCTCGCCGCGCGGGACCGTCATCGACAGCGCGTCGACGGCGACCGTGCCGCCGAAAGTCTTGCGCAGACCCTCCGTATGGATCGCGGGTGAGGTCGCAGCCTGCACCGCCCCCTCCCCCGCGTGGGAGGGGGGCGCCTCCGGCAGGCGGCTGCGAGCGTGGGCGCCGAGGGCGCTGTCCTCAGCCGAGTTGGCCCGCGACATTCAGCACGTCGTTCGCATCGAGGAGCCCGACGACGGCGTGCAGCATGCCCGCGCCGTCGTCCCACACCACCGCCGAGACGGCGTGGGAGGAGTCGGTGAGGAGCACGCCCGGCCGGCCCGCGATGCGCACCGAGCGCTTCGAGGCGCCGGCCGGGACGGGTATCGGCAGGGTCGTCCTCAGGTCGCCGAGGAGGCGGATCTCCTCCGCCAGCTGAGGCGGCAGGCCGGGCTGACGCAGCAGAAAGGCTTCGATCTCGGTGATCGTCGACCCGGTGGAGCGCGCGGTCGGGCTGCGCATGGTCGCGACGCCCAGCGTGGGCGCGTTGACGCCGTTCGTCCCCCCGTACTCCGCGATGACGACCGGTCCGGCCTGAAGCGTCACCGAGCTGCCGGCGAGACCCGCGGCTGCGGAGTTGAAGGTCACCGACGCGGTGACGCGCGGCTGCACGCCGAACTGCTGAACGGCTCCCACTCCGGCCGGGAGGCGGGCGGGCAACGGCACGGGGAACCCGGCCTCAGCGGCGGCCTGGGCCCGCGACGACGCCCGCTGCGCGGCGCTCGAGGACCACGTCAGCGTTCCGAACCGGAGCGTGCTCGACCCATTCGGAGTGGTGAAGCCGCCGAGCTGCGCGCCGTCACCGAGTCCGGTGAGGGTCGCGATCGCTCGCAGGTCGCTGCGGCTCACTGATACCGGCGCGACATGGGTCGGCGCGAAGACGTTGCTGAAGGTGGCCGCCGCGGCCGTCCCGACGACGACCGCCCCGACGGCGCCGATGGCCAGGCCCGCGCGCAGCGACACCCGTGGAAGCGGGGCTCGTCGCGGCGCGAGCCGAACCGGCGGGCGGTGCCGGTCGGCCCCGTCCGCCTCGGGGGACGCCAGCTCACGTTGCAGCCGGGCCCACGCATGATCGACGTCGGGAACGAGCTGCGGGGCCGAGAACAGCTGGGCCGTCCGCTCGGTGTCGCGCGCGATCTCTGCGCGCCGGGCGCGACAGTGCTCGCAGTGGGTCACATGGTCGGTGACCCGGTCGGGAACGGCCAGGGGCTCGTCATCGAGCCGCCGCAGGACCCCCTCTTCAATGTGTCTCACTGTCCATCTCCTTTCGAAGCGCGGTCTCGGCCCGTCTGAGCAGGGTCCCCACGTGCCCCACCTTCACTCCGAGCGCCTCGGCGATCTCCACGTAGCTCATGCCCCCGTGGCGCATCACCAGAACCGCCGCCGTGCGCCGCGGCAGCCGGCCCAGGACGCGGCGCACGTCGGCCCGCATCTCGCGCTCGATCACCGTGTCCTCGGGGCTCGGCAGGGGCGTCACGGCATGCGCGACAAGGTGGCGCCGATCTCGCCGGCGCTCCCCCCGCAGCAGGTTCAGCGCCGTGTGCACCGCCGCCACCCGGACCCATCCGGCCGCCTCGTCGTACCCGCCCGGGAACCGCCGGTACGCGGCGAGGAACACCTCCTGGGCGACGTCCTGGGCGCGTTGTGAGTCACCGACCACGCCCTGGGCCAGGCGGACCACGGCACGGTAGTGGGTGCGAAAGAACGACTCGAAAGCCCTCATGCCGTCGCCGGCATCGAGGCGCTCAGACCGCTCGTTCTTTCGCATCGGCAACCCCATCACATCCACCTAAGCACCGCGGCCGCCCCAAATGTGACATCTCGGCAGACACTGCGCGACGCCGCCGCGGTCCGATCGGGTCGAATCGGCGCTGAATCTGCCGCCCGGAGACGGGGGCAGTACGTCCGTGGCATAGAGTGCGTCCCAATCGCAGGTCAAGCCACCGCGCTTACACGCAGAGGGATCGGGATTCAGATGGCATTGGGCTTCTACATCACGGGCAAGGGATTCACGCAGGAGCGGTATGACACGACGCTGGCCCAGCTCGAAGAAGCGGGCGCCGGAGCGCCCGCAGGGCGTATCTCCCACGTCGCCCTGGAGACGGACGGCGAGATACAGGTCTTTGACGTCTGGGAGTCGCAGGAGTCGTTCGAGGCGTTCGGGGCCACCCTCCTTCCGATCCTCGGCGCAGCCGGGATCGAGTTGAACGAGCCGATGGTGGCTCGCGTTCACAACGAGATCAAGGCCTGACCGATCACATCGACCGAGCCGGTCGAGGGCCCCCCTCGGCCGGCTCTCCGGTGTCCGACGGTCGCGGAGTCAGACGGAACGACGCGCGAGATGACTCAGGAGGCCGCAGGCGCGCTCTGATCGGTGCGCCTCCGCTGACCGCAGGCCACAACGTGTCCGAGATCATTGCGCCGGGGCGATCGTGAACACGATCGAGACCGTCGCGTCGACCTCCTGCGCGCCCGGGTGGACGGGCGTCGGTGTCGACGGCGTGCCGCCGGTGCCCGGGGCCGAGCCTGCGACGGGTGAGACGACGCCGGACTGCGGGTTGAGGCTGATCGACTGCACCCCGGTGACCGTGTCGCCGAGCTGCGCGGCGGCGGCGTTCGCCTGGCTTCGGGCGTCCGTGATGGCCGCTTTCTCGGCGGCGATCTCGCCGGCGGATGGGTTGGCGAAGGAGAAGTCCGGGCCGTTGATCGTGCTCGCGCCGGCCTGGGTGGCCGCGTCGATCACACGACCGACGATCGCCGCGGTCGAGGTGATCGACAACGACTCGCTGGCGGTGCAGCGCCTGATCTGGCGCTTATGTCCCTTCGGCCCCACGCGGATCCTGCCGCAGGTCGTGTCGATCGATTCGGTCTGGATCCCGGACGCGGGCACACCCACCCCGCGCACGGCGTGGACGATCGCGTCGACGCGCTGGTTCGCGGCTGACAGCGCGACTGCCGAGGTCGCGGCAAAGCGTGTCACCGACAGCGACAGCGACGCCACATCCGGGGTGACCATCACCGACCCCTGGCCATCCACGGTCAGCGTCCCTGGCGTCGACGTGGCGGCGAGCGCCGCGGGCGCGACGCTCAGCGAGATGAGAGCGACCGCAGCCGCAGTTCGGACATGCACAACAGACCCCCTTCGATGGGCGACAGAGTCCCTATCTATACGCCCTGGCACGGCCGGCGTCACGTCAAGACCTTCGCCGCCCGCCGCGTTGGGTCCGACCGGTCGGCCCGGAGTGTCACAGGCGCGCGGCCGGCGGTGTCTCATGCACGGCCACAACGAGACAAGGAGACCAGCCATGGCCCTACGCATTCCCAAGGCGGAGCTCGCCCCCGAGATCGCCGAGCCCATGACCGCGCAGTTCGGCGCCGTGCCCGAGCCGCTCGAGGTGGTGTCGCACAATCAGAAGGTCGCCGAGAGCGCCCTGCAGTTCTCGGTGCTGATCGGTGGATGGGACACCGTCGCCGAGGATCTCAAGACGTTCTCCCACATGGCCGTTGCCGCCCAGGTCGGCTGCAGCTGGTGCCTGGACATCAACTACTTCCAGGCGCAGAACCACAACCTCGACATGGCCAAGGCCAGCCAGGTGCCACGCTGGCGGGAGGCCGACGTGTTCACCTCGCTGGAGCGCGACGTGCTGGAGTACTCCGAGGCCATGACGAACACGCCGCCGACCGTCACCGACGAGATGTTCGCGCACCTGCTCGCTCAGCTCGGCCCGGCCGCGATGGTGGAGCTGACCAGCTTCATCGCCTTCGCGAACATGGCGACGCGGGGCAACGTGGCGCAGGGGATCGAGTCACAGGGGTTCTCGGCCGCCTGCGCGGTCCCGCTGGCCACCCCGGCGACCGGGGGACCCTCGCATGATGGCGGCGGTATGACCGACGACCCATTCGTCGCCCACCGCAGCCTGCTGTTCACAGTCGCCTACGAGATGCTCGGCTCCGCCGCCGACGCGGACGACGTGCTCCAGGAGTCGTGGCTGCGGTGGGCCGGGGTCGACCAGGCGCAGGTGCTCGACCCGCGGGCCTACCTCGTCCGCATCGTCACCCGCCAGGCGCTCAACCGGCTGCGCACCGTGTCGCGCCGGCGCGAGGACTACGTCGGTGAGTGGCTGCCCGAGCCGCTGCTGACCAGCCCCGACATCGCCGACGACGTCGAGCTGGCCGAGAGCGTGTCGATCGCGATGCTCACCGTGCTGGAGACGCTCGGGCCGACCGAGCGGGCGGTGTTCGTGCTGCGGGAGGTGTTCGACACGCCCTACGAAGAGATCGCGGAGGCGATCGGAAAGTCGCCCGACGCGGTGCGGCAGATCGCGCGGCGGGCCCGTGACCACGTGGCCGACCGGCGGCCGCGGATGCCGGTGAGCCAGGCCGAGCAGCAGGCGGTGGTGGAGCGGTTTCTGGTCGCGGTGCGCACCGGCCACGTGCAGGAGCTGATGGAGGTCATGGCGCCAGACGTCGTGCTGATCGCCGACGGCGGCGGGGTCGTGCCGGCCGCGCGCGCTCCGATCCACGGCGCCGAGCGGGTCGCCCGGCTCCTGGCCCGCGCCAGCCGGGCGCAGACGCCGGTCACGAGCGGCGTGTGGCTGAACGGCTCCCCGGCGGCCCGGGTTGAGATCGGCGGCCAGATGGCGGTGGTCAGCCTGGTGATCGAAGACGGTCGGTTGACCCGGATCTACGCGATGGCCAACCCGGGGAAGCTCACCCGGCTGGACGCGCCGGCCGAGCTCACGCGGTAGCTCGCGGGTCGCCGGTCTGCCCGGCCAATGGCCGTCGGGTAACCGTCGACGTACCACTAGCCGCGGCGCGGCTCAGCCCGTGAACGCGCAGCTGCTAACCAGCGCGGGGTTCTGGCTGATCACGGCGACATTCCCATGATGCCGGACCTGCCAGCCGGCCGGTGTGTGCGAGCCGCTGAACGGCGGATGGAGCGTGAATCCGATGAACGCCGGCGCTCGACCACCGACGACAAGTTCACCGACCAGCCGTGGGTTGTCCGACTGAGTGCCGCTCGGGCTTGCACCCGGCAGGCCGGACGTGACGACGTTCTCGATCACGTGATCGCTGCGGTGGCGCAGGCAATCACGGACCGCCGCGATCTGGCGCAGCACGACCTTCCATGCTGCGGGAAATCGAACCGGCGCGATTTGCCGGCAGCCACTCGTCGCCGCCACACCGGCTGGCGTCCTCGCCTTGACACCCTCCGGGCAGCTGAACTGCTCGCCGGTCTCAAAGATGATCACGCAGGTTGTCGGTGCCGTGTGCGTCTGCCCGTTCGCCGAACCGGACGCGCTGGACGAGCACCCGCCACCGATCATTTCATTAGCTCCCGCCGCGGCGGGCGGGTGGCTGCCGCCACCTCCGCACGCAGCGAGCGCGAGCGATATCGCGACGACAACAACGATCAGCGAGCGCACGAGGCTCACAGCATCTCACGTGGCTGAATCGGGTCGCCCGAGACGATGCCCTGGGAGTGTCAACCCCGCGGCGGCTCAGCCGACTGTCGCATAGCGGTCTGATGTACCAGCCGGCGGGATGCTTGGCCGCAACGCGGGGCTGCTTGCGTTAGTGACGGAGCTCGCCGAGCGCATCCGCCGACGCGGCGCCTACCGGGGCCCGTCCAGCGCGGAGGTCATTCGCTCAGACCGCGACGCGCGGTGATTGTCGTTGACGCATCGACGCTGACCGACTATCTGGTCGGCCGCGAACCCGCCTTGGTCGCCATGACCGAGGCGCTCGGCGCGGACACCGAGCAGCCGCTGCACGCTCCCGAGCTGGTGTGGCCGGAGACACTGAGCGCGCTGCGGCGCATGGCACTCCGCAGCGATATCAGCGACGACCGGGCAACGCAGGCCGCCCTCGAACTCTCAGAGGTTCGCCTCGTCTGCTATCCGCACGCGCCGCTCGCAGAGAGCGTGTGGAGCATGCGCCACGAGTTGACGGCATATGACGCGATCTACCTCGCCGTCGCGCTCAGCCTCGACGACCCAATGCTGCTGACCGGAGACCGCGGACTCGCCGCCCGCGCGGGCGCGGTATTGGGCGCCGACCACGTGACGGTCACGAGCTAGCGCCTGCGACACCCGGAGCGATGCAAGTTTCTCCGCCATAACGCCCGCGCACCGCTCGGGAGTGGTCGGGTCGGCGAGAGGCGCCCGGTCATATCCCTTCGTAAAGGGTGAAGCCATTGAAGGTCGGCAGATCCCAGCTGCCGTGATAGAAGTCGGGGCGGCTGACCAAGAGCGTGGCGAAGAGATCGGTCATGAGAGCTTGACTGGGGTATTCGAGGCTTGAAGCGGACCGTCCCTCGCACAGCAGGTAGACGTTATGCCCGCTGTTCGCGGGCTCGCTGTCGTAGCTGTATGACGGCGCGTTGAGCGCCTCTGTCTCGCTTGTCGGGAAGCCTTCCTGGGTGTATGTCGGGTAGTTGTAGTCAGAGCCCACATAGGCTGCGACGTTATAGACGAGCGGGATCAGAAGTCGATAGAAGTAGACCCGGTTCGCCGCCTCTCCGTTGACGAGGAAGCCGGCGGCGTTGTCGAGGTTCATCTGCCACCCCCTCTGCAGCAGAGGCTCGAGAGTCGCGATCTTCAAGGGATCACTGACGATCGCGGCTGCCTGCGCGTATAGCGCCGTCTTGGAGGCGGTGTACTTGTCGTTGATGTCGCCCTGCAAGCCCCACATGTTGACCGTGGTGGGCGATCCGCCTCCTCCGGGCGCATCGAACACGGTGCCCACGAGAGAGGCGAGAAGGCCGAACACGACGGCGAAGCCCTCTTCGGCTGGGACGAGAGTGGCCGCACCCCAGACAACCGCGTCAAGCAGGCCACCGATCCAGTACGTGAGCGTGGAGCTCTGCTGCTGCGGGACGGTCGCATTGATGAGGCTGATGCAGTGATCAAGATCGTCGGTCTGGCGACTGTTGACGTCAAGGACGCTGTTGAACATGTTGCTGTAGTGCTCGTAGATGGTGTTGACATCACCGAGCTCGGACGCAAGCGTCGAGAACACCGCATCGATGTCACTCTTGGCGTGGCCGGTCATCCACGACCACGGCCAGGGGGTGGCGTTCTTGGCGTCGCCGATCTGGGTCCCCCAGCCTTGGAAGTTGGTGGCGTTATCCGAATTCAGGTACTGGGCGCGCAGATCCGCCGTCGTTGGCGGGTTGAGACTCGGCCCGATGAGCGCATAGATGACGGCCTGATCATCGGTGAAGGGAGTGAAGGGGTTGGCCGGCGCAGCGGCGAGAAAGCTCGGATTGACCCCGGCCACCGTCTGTTGGGCCGTCCAGAAGGGCGTGACCGATGCGCTGGAAGAGGTGACGCCGAGCCGATAGACGGACGCGACCTGCGACGGTGGCGACACCGTCACGATCTCGGCGTGACGATCTCCGTCCACGTCGGCGACGAGCTGGAGCGCACCGCTGAGCGCTTCCACCTCGTCGATCCCGGAGACGGCGACGGCGGACCCGTCCCACTTGAACACGATCCACGTCGTTGGCTGCGGCCCCGCCGCCAGTGTGGTCACGACCAGCTCTGAAACGCCGTCGCCGTCGATGTCGCCCGCCCAAGCCTCCTGAAAGAGCTCGGTCAGAAATACGTCGTACCGCGGAACCCACCACTCGACAGTGAACTGCCCCTCCTGCCACTCCACCAGCCCGTAGGTATTGGCGCCGACGCAGTAGACCATGAGCTCGGCACTCCCGTCGCCATCGAAGTCGCCGGGTAGGTAGGCATCGACCGATGCCATCCCCCAGGCTTGCCCGGAGCGAGGCGCGATCTTGTTGTGAGACGGCGTCCCGTACACGGCGAGTTGCTGCTGATCGAGATCCCAACGTAGCGCGACCAGGTACAGGTCGACGGAGCTGAAGACGACGATCGTCTCCTGCTTATCGCCGGGAACCACGTTGAGTCTGGCGGCGACCAACCGGTCGCCGGCACTGAGGTCCAAGCCCCCCGGAACGGCGGTCTTGACCGACCACTTGACCGTGATCGCTCCATCCGACCACTTCAGGACGGCGAGCGTGAGGGAAGCGGGATCGAACAGCACCGCCTCCGCACATCCGTCCCCATCGACGTCTGCCATCGTGAACCCGCATTGGCCGGGCTCGATGTTCAGGGTCGGGATGAATTGATTCACCCACTTGGCCGCCAGCTCGGTGCCATCCCACTTCAGAACGCCGAGGTACCCGCTCAGCGATTGATAGACCAGGATCTCGTCGCATCCGTCACCATCGAGGTCCCCGACGAAATACTGGTCGTTGGGGTAGATCTGCCAGCCTCCTGGCACCCATCCCGGCGCAGCCCACGCGTCGACGATCTGGCCGGCCGACGCGTCCGGCCACGCCGCGTCGAAGTCCGAGTAGCGCAGATACGACAACACCCCCAGGGTCGGAAGGCGGGGGTTGAGGATGATGATCTCCTGCCGGCCGTCCCCGTCGACGTCGCCCGAGGCGAGCGTGTACGACGACCCGTCGAGCGGAAACGGCGGGGCCGGAGTGCTGTTTGTGTAGCTGTTCACGTGACTCCTCGAATCGTGCTGTGGCCACAGGGCGCACGCCTGGGACCGGTCGGCTCAGACCGCCGAGGCGCGATTCTCTTCGCGGCTGCCGAGGATGTCAAGGGGCGAACTCAGCAGGTAATACGGCCAACCCGATGATTCCGTGGTCTTCGATCAGTAGTTACTGTGTCACGCAGCGGCGATCAGCATGGTGACACCGCCCGTCGCAAAATGTGTCAAATGCATGCACCTGCCACACCCCGATTGTCGCCCATGGGCAAGACGCAGCGGCGCTCAGCCGCGGGCGGGCGCGTCGGTCTCAGAGATGGGGGACGGTGCGCCGCGTGTTGCGCGGTCGTTGCCAAACGTAAGCCTCGATCTTGCGCCCGTCGCCGGTGGGAATGAGATGTCGATGGTGAGTCCGCCGTCCTGTCGGGCATTGGCTGAGAGTTCGGCATCGTGAGCATCGGCGACCGCTTGGACGATCGAGAGGCCCAGTCCATGGCCGGTGTTGTGGCCGGTGCGTGCAGCGCCGAGTCTCTCGAAGGGTTGGAACAGGCGTCCGATCTCGTTGGGTGGGATCGTCGGGCCGCTGTTCGCGATCGACACGAAGGGGTGGCGATCGCGGGTTCCGGTGGCGATCTCGAGGTGTCCACCGGGGGTGTTGTGGCGGATGGCGTTGTCGATCAGATTGGCGATCAGGCGCTCGAGCAGTCGCGGATCGCCCGTGGCCGGCGCTGAGTCGAGCGCCTGGCTCACGTCGAGGTTGAGGTCTTGCAGCTGTGTCTCCTGGGCGAGGATGGCCTCGGAGGCCAGGGACGCGAGGTCGAGGCGCTCGCGGCGCTCGAGCCCGGCTTGGCCGCGTGTGAGCGCCAGTAGCCCGTCGATCAACCGCTCCAGATCCGATTCGGAGGCAAGCACGCGCTCGTGCGCTCTACGAAGTGAGGCGACGTTCGCTTCGGGCCTGGCGAGCGCGACCTCGCTGAGCGCTCGCAGGCGGGTCAGCGGCGCGCGGAGCTCATGGGAGGCATTGGCCACGAACTGGCGCTGCGCTTGGTAGGAGTCCTCGAGCGGTTGCAGGACGCGCCCGGCCATCAGCCATCCGAGGCCGAGCGAGAGCAGCGACATCCCGGCGAGCGCGATCCCGGAATCGATCAGCAGCTGTTGCCGTACGTCTGTGCGCTGGCGGTTCTCTTGGGCCCACAGCTCGCCCTGATAGCGGTCCACGAACCCGCAGCCGACCGCCGCGGACCTGAACTGCGGCGACTGCTGGGTGGCACCTGTGATCGCGAACAGCGCTCCGTCGTGATCTGTCAGCGTGACGCTGGTGCCGCCAACGGGGTGGGAGGGGGCCGTCGTCGTTGGATCGGGAAATTGGGAGACGCCGTGGTTGCGCATGCATTGCGCAACCTCGCGCCAGTGCGCCAGCGCCTGCGCGGAGGGATGGGTCGTCAGGGGGAACGGGGCAGACCGCGGCGCCGCGCGCGCCCGGTTTGAGGGCAGTGCGCCGACCGGCGCGGCGCCTGTGCCGTTTTGGACGGTGAACACGAATCCGGCGTTGACCAGCAGCGCGTAGGAAATCGCCATCAGCGCCGCGCCGGAGAGCAGGAACAGGCCACCGTAGAGGAGCGTGAGCCGCAGGCGGACGGTGCGGTAGGACAGGTGTCGCCCCACCGCCAACCGGGTGAAGCGGCGGTTCAGGCGCAGCGTCATGTTCATATGCGATAGCCCGCCTTGGCGACGGTCTCGATCACGGGGGGGTCGCCGAGCCTGGTCCGCAGGCGGCTGATCGTGATCTTGACCGCGCCCGTGAACGGGTCCGCAGCCTCGTCCCAGACGCGTTCGAGCAGTTCCTCGGCGGACACGACGCGGCCCTCGGCGCCGAGCAGCAGTTCGAGCACGCCGAATTCCTTCGGCCGCAGCGCGAGCGGTCTGCCGGCTCGCTGCGCGCAGCGCTTGGCGGTGTTCAGCACGATGTCGTCGTGCTCGAGCACCGGCGGGATGCTCGGTTGCGCTCGCCGCGCCAGTGCCGTGATCCGGGCGACTAGGACCGCGAACGCGAACGGCTTGGCTAGGTAGTCATCGGCGCCGAGCTCCGAGCCCATCGATCAGATCCTGATCCTGGGCTGCGCCGGTAAGCATCAGCACCCGGCTGCGCGCACCCGCAGCGACGAGCCTTCTGCATACCTCGTCTCCGTGGACGGCCGGCAGGTCGCGGTCGAGGATCACCACCTCGTATTCGTGAACCAGCGCGCGCTCCAGGCCGGCCTCGCCGTCCAGCGCGACATCGACCGCTATGCGCGCGTCGCGTAGGCCGGCGGCGATGGTCTCGGCCAGTTCCTCGTCGTCCTCGATCACAAGCACTCGCATCGGCCACTCCTTCCCGGATGACGGTAGCCGCCCGAGTGTTTCACCGCGGTTTCACCGATCGCGCCACACGGGCTCTTGCGGCCCAGAGGAGGAAACCGGGCGGAAACCACCGCTCGCGTAGAACCGACGTGGACACCGCCAGAGAACGGCAGAAGGAGACCGCAATGCGACACAGGCCCCATCTCCCACGACCGATCAGCCCCCGGCGCGCGCCTGCGATCAGGGGCCTTGGGCTGGCGGCGCTCCTCGCCGCGGCCGCGCTCGCGCTGGTGGCATGCGGCGGCTCCAGCGGGCTGCGCGTCGCGAGTCTGCCCGCCAGCAACACCGGGGCGGGCAACATCGGGGCGGGCGCATCTTCGACTCAGGCGACGACGGGGAAGAGCTCCACCGCAACCAGGTCCGCGAAGGGCAACCCAACTGTGCTGCTGGACGAGTGGGCTACCTGCATGCAGAGCCACGGCGATCCCAACCAGGCCGCCCCGACCGTCGACGCCCACGGGGTGATCAACGTCACGATCCCGAGCGGAGCATCGGACGCGCTGTCAGGCGAGGTCCACGCCGGGGCCGATCCCTGCAACCACTACATGGCCGCTGCCCAGACCGCACTGCGCGCCGCCAACCCGGTCGGCTCCCCTCCGGACCAGACTGAGCAGATCAAGTGGGTCAATTGCCTGCGCGCCAACGGCTACCCCACGTTCCCCTACCCGCAAGGAAACACCACCAATTTCAACAGCACCGGCATCGACCCGACCAGCCCGGCCTTCCTGAAGGGGAAGACCAATCAGACGTGCGGCAGGCAGATCGGCGCGCCGTCCTGGTGGACTAACGGCACTGGTCCGCCCGGCGATGTCGTGGTCAGCAGCTTCGGTATCGGACCGAACGGGCCGACGCCGGGCGTTTTGCAAAACCGCTCCCGACCCGTGCAGGGGGGCAGCGGGCCCGGCAGCGCGGCCGCGGTGCAGCCCGGTGGCTGAGGCGTCGCCCCGACGGGTCGCGGCCCTGGCCGCGATCGTCGGCGCAGTGGTCAGCGGCGCGGTCGCGGGCGGGGTCGCGGCGCTCTCGGCCGGCGCCAGCCCCGGCAGCCCACCCTCCTCCTCAACGGGAGGTTCGGTCGCGACGGCCGCGGTGGTGCGGACCACGCTCACGAACGCGGTGCCGGTCGGCGGTTCGATCGGGTACAGCCGCTCGTACACGGTCGCTGCCCCGTCGGGTGCGAGCGCGGAGCAGCTCGACCAGGCAGAACAGGCCGTCGCTCAGGACCAGCAGGCGCTGTCTGCCGACGAGCAGACAGCGTCCGCTGCAGCGTCCGCCGATGGCCAGACGACGAGTGCCGCCCAGGCGAACGTGAACACCGCCACCGCGGCCTTCAATTCGGACCGAGCCAAGAAGAGCAAAGCCTGCTCTGGCCACAAGGCGGCGGCGGCGTGCCGGCAGGACGTCCAGAAGGTCTCCCAGGACCAGACGCAGTTGACCCAGTCCCAGCAGCAGCTGACCACCGCCCAGACGTCCGCGACGCTCGACCACGCCCAGAACCAGGGCAAGGTCGGATCCGACACGACCAAACTGCAGAGCGATGAGACCAGCTTGGCCTTGCTGCAGTCGACCGCGGCGAGCCCCGGCACGGCGTACACCTGGCTGCCGGCGGTGGGGCAGGTCATCCGCCGGGACCAGCGCGTCTACTCGGTCAGCAACGAGTCCGTGCCGCTGCTGTACGGCTCGATCGCCGCCTACCGCGCGTTCTACCTCGGTATGTCCAACGGCGCCGACGTGGGCGAGTTGACCCGCGATCTGATCGCGCTCGGCAACGGTGCCGGGCTGTCCTACAGCAACCACTACTCCGACGCCACAGCCGCCGCGGTGAAACGCTGGCAGCGGGCGCGTGGCGTGCCCGCGACCGGCGAGATCCTGCTCGGCCAGGTCGTGTTCGAGCCCGGCCCAATCCGCGTGACGTCCGTGACGGCCTCTGTTGGCTCATCGATCGCCGGCGGGGGCGCAGGCGCGAGCGGCGCCAGCGGCGGGGGTGGTGGGACGGTGCTCACCGCGACCGGTACCACGCCGATCGTCACCGTCGATCTGGACGTGACACAGGAGTACCTGGTCAAGCCCGGCAACGCGGTCTCGATCGTGCTTCCCGACGGCACCTCGACGCTCGGCGGACACGTGGAAATGGTCGGCACCGTCGCCACGTGCCCGAGTGGCGGTGGCATCGGCGCCGGTGGCGGAGCAAGTGGCGGGACCGGCGGTCAGTCCCCGTGCTCCTCCGTCGCCAGCCCGCCGGCGGCAACACCGACTCGACACCGACCGTGCCGGTCACGATCAGGCTGGACCGCACCCCTCCAGGGGCCAGGCTCGACGAGGCGCCGGTGAACGTAAACATCACCACGCAACGGGTGAGGAACGTGCTGGCAGTGCCGGTGAACGCCCTCCTCGCGCTTCAGGGCGGCGGCTTCGGCGTCGACGTCGTCACTGCCCACGGCAGCAAGCTCGTCGGAGTCGGCACTGGCCTGTACAGCAACACGCTCGTCCAGTCAGCGGGACCGGGATCACCGCCGGCGCCCGGGTCGAGGTCCCCTCGTCGTGACCCTGGCCACCATGAGCAAGGCCCGCAGGTTCCGTCCTCCACCCCTGTGCTGGAACTGGTTGGCGTCGTCAAGGAATACCCCGGCGACCCCCCCGTCAAGGCCCTCGACGATGTCAGCCTGCGGATCAATCCAGGGGAGCTGGTCGCGATCGTCGGGCCGTCCGGGTCGGGCAAGAGCACCCTGCTGCACGTGATGGGAACCCTCGAGCGACCCACTCGCGGCGTAGTCCGCATCGCCGGCGAGGACACCTCGACGATGTCAGACAAACAGCTGTCGGGGCTGCGGGCACGACGCCTCGGGTTCGTCTTCCAGCAGTTCTTCCTGCTCGACGGACTCAACGTCCTTGACAACGTCGCCGACGGCCTGATCTACCGCGGCGGACGGATCGCCGACCGCCGCCAGATGGCCGAGCCCGCGGATCGGGCGGGTCGGGCTGGGCCACCGCACCGCGCACCGTCCAAACCAGCTCTCAGGCGGCGAGCAGCAGCGCACCGCGATCGCCCGGGCGCTCGCCGGCCGGCCCGCACTGGTGATGGCCGACGAACCCACCGGGAACCTCGACTCGGCCACCGGCGCCGCGATCCTGGGACTGCTGCGAGAGCTCCACGAGGAAGGCACGACGATCGTTGTCATCACCCACGACGCCGACGTCGCCTCCGCGACGCACCGACAGATCGAGATCCGGGACGGAAGGATCATCGGTGACACCCCAACCCCGTCCTGAGACCAGCGGCGGCGGCTCCCGGCTCACGCGCCGCGACTTGCTCCGGGTAGGCAGTCTCGGCCTACGCACCCGAAGAACCCGGGCGCTGCTGTCCGTGCTCGGGATCAGCATCGGCATCGCCTCGATTGTCGGCGTGCTCGGCATCTCCCAATCATCCAAATCCGGCCTGCTCAACGAGCTCGGACGCCTGGGCAACCTCATCACCGTCCAACCCGGCACCAACGCGTTCGGCCAGCAGAGCGAGCTGCCCACCACCGCCGAAGGCATGGCCTCACGCATCGGACCGGTCACGAACGTGGCCGAGATCGGCGCGATCTCCAACGTGTACGTGTACCGCAACTCCCTCGAGCCCGCCAACGACACCA
>CAVYUJ010000003.1:0-126845 GCA_963771675.1 uncultured Actinomycetota bacterium
ATGGCGCCGAGCGGGTCGTCCGGCTCCTGGCCCGCGCCGGCCGGGCGCAGAGGCCGGTCACGAGCGGAGTCTGGCTGAACGGCTCCCCGGCGGTCCGCGTTGAGATCGGCGGCCATATGGCGGTGGTCAGCCTGGTGATCGAAGACGGTCGGCTGACCCGGATCTACGCGATGGCCAACCCGGGGAAGCTCACCCGGCTCGACGCGCCGGCCGAACTCACGCGGTAGCACGTCGATCACACCCCGCTCCGCGTCCGGATCGTTGAGTCGATCGCGCGGCCCGACAGTACGACGGGCAAGTTCAAGCTCGTACGGGCGCGTCCCGCGGGAGAGCCAACCGGCCACCGGCATAACCGCCCGGCGGGCGGCGATCGCCTTGCAGCCCTGCGATCAGCCCACGGAGCCGACGGCGGCCTGCGTCGCAGCCACGGCCAGCAGGTCGGCGCGCTCGTTGAGCGGGTGGCCGATGTGCCCCTTGACCCAGTGCCAGCGCACCTGCTCGTGCTCTGAGGCTGCGGCGTCGAGCTGGACCCAGATGTCCTTGTTCTTGACCGCGTCGCCCGAGGCCGTCTTCCAGCCCTTGCGCTTCCAGCCGATCATCCAGGAGGTCATCCCGTCATGCAGGTAGCGCGAGTCGGTGACCACGCAGACCAGCGACCCCGACGGCAGCGCCCGCAGCCCCTCCAGGGCAGCGGTCATCTCCATCGCGTTGTTCGTCGTCATCGCCAGGCCGCCGCTGTGCTCCTCGACGATCCCATCCTCCCAGCAGAGCAGCGCAGCCCACCCGCCCGGGCCCGGATTGCGCCGGCACGCGCCGTCGGTCCAGACGAGAACCTCACCGGGGGCGGCTCGGGGAAGGTGCCCGGGCAGTGACCGAGACCGCCGATACGCAGGAGAGGCCATGGAGCGGGATTCAACCAGCCGGCCCCCACGGAAAGGCGCTCACGCGACCGGCGCAGGGTGACGATCAACACACGGTTGGGTCTACAGGTCCAGGACGTCGTCGCAGGCGTCGACGACGTCGGGATCGTGCGAGGCGATGACCACGGCGGCTCCGGCACGAGCGCGCTCGGTGAGCAGCGAGACGATCAGCCCGCGATTGTCGGCGTCGAGCTCGGCCGTCGGCTCGTCGGCGAGGACGACGTCGGCGGCGGTGACGAGGGCGCGGGCCACGGCCACCCGCTGCTGCTGCCCGCCCGAGAGATCCTCGACCAGGTGGTCGGCGACCGAGGCCAGCCCCACGCGCTCGAGCTCGGCCGCAACGCGCGAGCGCACCAGAGCGCGCGGGACCCGGGCTGCCTGGAGCACGACCGCGACGTTCTCGCGCGCCGTCAGCGCGGCCACCAGGCCGTTGCCCTGCAGCACGAACCCGAACCGGCGGCGCAGGGTGACGCTCCCGGGAGTCACCGGCGCGCCGTCGAGCGTGACCGTGCCGCCGGACGGCGCGACGAGGCCCCCGAGCATCGCCAGCAGCGATGTCTTCCCCGACCCGGACGGGCCGCGCACCGCGAGGACCCGACCGGACGACGCCTGGACCGTGATGCCGTCGAGGATGCTCCGGTCACCGACGCCATAGCGGAGATCGGTCCCCGTGAGAAGGACGGTCACGGGGACTCCTCGGAGCGCGGGACGAGCGTGATGCCGCGTCCGTCGCGGCGGACCTCGAGCAACGTGCCCGGCGGAAACTCCTCATACAGCTCCGGCGGCAGCTGCAGCGACCCGTCCCGGCCCACGACTGCGTACTCGCGCCCATGCACGCCCTCGCTCCCGACGCGTCCGTCGCGGATCGTCACCGTCCGCGCCGAGCGGGCGGCCACCGACGAGTCGTGCGTGACGAGCACGACCGTGCGGCCGAACTCGGCGTGCACCTGCGCGAGCAGGTCCATGACGCGCTCGCGACCGGCGGCGTCAAGCTGGCTGGTCGGCTCGTCGGCGAGCACCAGTTGCGCACCTGAGGACACCGCGGCGGCGATCGCGACGGACTGCTGCTCGCCACCCGACAGCCGTCCGGTCACCCGGTCGGCGAGGGCGGCCAGCCCGAGTCGCTCGATGAGCCCGTCCGTTGGCGTTTCCGACGCCCCGGCGGCGTAGGCGACGTTCTGCCGGACGGTCGCGTAGGGCAGAAGGTTGCGCGACGGGCTCTGCAGGACGAGCGCCACCACCGACCCCCGCAGGCGAGCGAGGGCGCGCGGCGCCATCCGGCCGATGTCGTGCGGGCCGATCAGCACCCGTCCGGCCGATGGGCGCAGCACTCCCGCGAGCAGGCCGAGCACGGTGGACTTCCCCGACCCCGACGGCCCCAGCAACGACACGAACTCGCCCGGATCGACATCGAGGTCGACACCGCGCAACGCGACCACGTCGTCGAGGTCCTCGCCCGACGCCGGGTAGATGTGCACCACCCCATCGCATCGCACTCCGACGCCTGTGGGCTCGCTCACTGCTGGGCCCCTCTCAGCTGGCTCGGTGTGGCGGACCGCTCGACCAGCCTCGCGATGGCGACGCTGACGACGACGAAGACGACGACCAGCCCGATGGCGAGCGCGGCCAGCAGCGTCCACGGCAACCCCAGCACCAGCGGCGGCCCGACCGACGTGTCGACGAACACCGGGGTGCTGGGCAGAGCAAGGTGTGAACCGGCCAGCCCCGCGGCCAGCCCGACGAGTAACCCTATCCCGAAGACGCTGCCCTGCTCGGCGGCCGTCGCCCTGCGCAGCGTGCGGGGCGAGATTCCGACCGCCTCGAGCGCGGCCAGCTCATAGCTGCGACGGCGGATGGACACCACCCGCCCGACAGCCGTCGCACCGATGGCGAGCAACGTTGCGGCGAGCGCGGAGATGAGGAAGAGCGAGTCGGCGAACGCCGGTCCGCTGTCGTCCAGGGCGGGGCGGTACGCGGACGAGTTGATCGTACGCGTCACGTCCACGTGCCGGCGGCCCAGCCGTGCCGCCATGTCCGGCGGCGCCGACGACGACAGCCACACCTGGTACCGCGTGGTCGTCGCGGCCGGGTTGTCCATCGCCGCCAGGGCGGCCCCGAAGTCGACCATGATCCCGTTGCGGTCGACCTGGGGCAGCGTGACCGATCGGACAATGCCGTCGGCGAACACCACCTGGCCATCCAGCCCGATGGCCGGAACGCTGTGGATGTTGTTGCCCGCGTAGAGCGCCGCTGCCGCCGATGCGACCACCGCGGGGAGGGCCGTGGGGATCGCAGCCGAGACCATGGACGGCCACGGCTGGTCGCCCGACGTCTGGCGGACGTCGAGGGACAACGCTGCGCCGGCGGTGGCGATCGCCACCGGTCCCTTGCCGTCTCCGCGCCACCGGCTGTCCTCTGCGAACGACATCAGCGGTCGCCATTCGCCGTGCGAGCGGACCGACGCGCCGATGACCGCCTGGATGTCGCTCGCCTGCGTGCCGGAGGCGCCGAGGTTGTCCGGCGTGTTCGCCGTCGGGGCGAGAGCAGCGACGCGGCAGCCCCTCGCGCACGCGGAGGGCAGCGAGATCTCATACGACCCGATGCCGGGTGCGACCGGTGCCACCGTGCGCACGGCCTGGTCGTGGTTGGGCTCGGTGAGACTCACCGCGAGGTGCACCGGCTGACGTGGATGTCTGATCAGGTCGACGCGCAGGCGCAGCCGCGTCCCGGTCACGGTGACCGGCGGTGCGCGCCCGCCGGCGAGGCGGTGCAGCACCGCTGGCAGCGGGGCCGATGAGTTGCCCGGCACCCATGCCCCCACTGACGCGAAGCGCGCGGTATCGACGGCAATCAGCGGCGGTTGCTGATTGATCTCCGTGTACGCCACCGCCATCGAGTGGCCGCCCGGGTCGGCCTGATCGACCGCGGTGCGCAGATCGTTCACACCGGCGCCTGGGCGGACGAGCAGCACCGCATGGGCACCGGCCGAGTTCAGAGCGCGCAGCGAGCGGTTGTGGCGCGCGTCGTCCCAGGTGGCCATTGCGAACACGGCGATCGAAACGGCCACCGCGACGGGCAGCAGCGCACGGGCCTCGGCCGGCCGGCGCAGCAGCTGACGGACGGCGAGGAACGTCGCGAGCCGTGGCGATTCGTGCGTCCAGCGCGCCAGCCGCCGGGCGACGAACGGCAGCAAGCGCACGGCCATGACAGCCGCGGCGACGGCGAGGAGCGTTGGGGCCAACACCGATAGAGGGTTGGGCTTACCGGAGTCCAGGACACCCCCGGCCTCGAGCTCGATCAGCCCGGCCACCGCGATCGTCACCGCCGCGGCGTCGGCGAGGACCAGCCCGATGGACGAGCCGGCCGCCGGAGCGCCGAGACGCATGAGGGCACCGACCGGCGTGATGACGATCCGGCGGGCGGCCACGACCGCGGCCAGGACACCGCCGGCCACGCCGAGGGCCGCGACGCCGTATGCCGCCGGCGGGAATGTCACGTCCACCGGATGGCCGAGCAGCCGCGCCGCGAGCAGCCGGACGACGATCCAGGCGAGCAGCGCCGCCACCGGGGCGGCCACCAGCACCAGCGCGACCGGCTGGGCGATGCTCTGCAGCAGGATGCTCGCGGCGTGACGTCCGCGCAGCTTCGCCAACGCTGCCTCGGGTCCTTGGGCCGCCGTCGAGTTCGCGACCACCGCGTAGAGCACGAACATCGCCAGCAGGGCGAGCTGGGCCGTGGCGACGGTCACCAGCGTGCCGGCGAGCGACGTCTCCTCGGCGGTCTGGTCGAGGATGGTCGGCAGGCTGGTGGTCACGCCGGCGACGGGCGCGCCGGTCGTCGCCGCCCGGTAGGTGAGGCGCGCGACGGTGGCATTGACGTGCGCGATCGTTGCCCGCAGTGCGCCGATGCCGTCGTAGCGCACACGTCCGGGCAGCAGCGCCACATCCGACGACAGCGTCTCGGGCACCCGTTGCCGCAGCGACGAGAGCGCGGCCGACGTCACGAACGACGCGTCGCCCGGCGGCGGCGCGTTGTCTGGCCCCGGCTGGCCGAACTGGAACAGGTCCCACCGCTCCCAGAACGACCCGCCGGGCGCGATCGGGCGGTACACGCCGACGACGCGCAGCCGGATCGCGACCCCGGTTGGCGTCGTGGTCGCGAGCGTGCCTCCGACCGTGAGGTGTTCGGCCGCGGCGATGTCCGCGCTGACCGCCGTCGCGTCGGTGGAGTCGCCCGCCGGGCAACGACCGCGGACGATGCGCAAGTGGACGCACAGAGCGTCGACGGACGCGATCTCGCTCTTGAACGTCTGCGCGCCGCCGTAGACGACATCGGCCTGCTCCTCGGACACCGGTCGCGCGAACAGGTCATCGCGCGCGACCTCCCCGGCCAGGCCCCGGACCTGCGCATTGAAGTCGATGCCGCGAAAGCCGGGCTCGGCATCGACCGAGACGAGGAGGTTGCGCTGAAACAGGCTTGCGTCCTTCAGATGCCTGGCGAGCACCGTCTCGTCGACCGCATGCAGATAGATCGGCCCCACCGTCGCGGCCAGGATCGCGAGGACCGCGACCACGAACACGGTGGCCGACGCGGCGGCCCGCCAGCGGATCGCGCGCACTGCGAGCCGGAAGATGAGCGCACGCGATTCTGTTCGCTGGGCCGGGGGCGTGAGACGATCCAAGGAGAGCCGGGGACTGACGGTGTCGTATGACCGTAACCCGGTCCGCTGACGAAACGCTGACGGGGGCGTCGTCAGTTGAAATCGGCGCGGCCCCGTTCGGGCGATTGGCGCCGGGAGCTCCTGGGCGCCGTCATCCCCGTTCGATGACGGGCGCCTCGGAGTCGCTGCGGAACCCGACGGCAGTGCAGACCGCGGTGGCGGGACAGGAGATGCCCGTGAAGATGCTCGGCGGGCCGGGGATCGTCTCGGCGGTCCACGCCGTTCCGTCCCAGGTTGCCGCGCCGATGCCGACGGCAGTGCAGGCGGTGGCGCTGGCGCAGGAGACAGCGCGGAGCCCGGTGGACGGCAGGGTCACCGGCGACCAGGTGGCGCCGTCCCAGACGTTGCCGGTCGCGAGGTCCGGGCCGAGCTCGAGGCATGCGGCCGCGGCCGGGCACGAGACCGCATCCTGGTAACCGAGGCCGGAGGTGGTCGACTGGCTCCAGGTCGCGCCGTTCCACAGCAGCCCGACGAGCATGGTCTGGCCGGTCGAGCCCTCGTACCAGCCCACGGCGACGCAGGCGCTCGCCGACGTGCACGCCACCCCATGCAGTGCGCTGCCGTAGGACCCCGGCGATGGAGTGGCCTGAACCGCCCAGCCACGCCCATTCCAGCGCTCGGCCAGTGTCCGTCCGGCGGTCGGATCGCCACCGATGTCCCCTCGCTGACCGACCGCGGTGCAGGCGCTCGCCGCCGTGCACGACACCGCGGCGAGGGCCGGGCTGCCCGCAGGCACCGACGGCAGCGACGTCACCGTCCACGCCGTCCCGTTCCACACTTCGGCCAGCGACACGCTCGACTTTGCGATCTGTGCCGTCCCGACGGCCGTGCAGGCCGCGGGGGTGGGACAGGACACTGCGTCGAGCTCGCTGTTGATGGCCCCGGGTGGGGACGGCGGCGACTCGGCCGACCATCCCGCTCCCACCTCGCGGATGGCCACGGGCTGCCGGTGACTGGCCGCGTTCTGCAGGTAGCCGACCGCCGTGCAGACGCTCGGCGTCGGGCACGACACGGCGGCGAGGGTGACGGGCGCCGCCAGGAGCGGGTTCGGAGTCGCCTCGGTGCGCAGGCGCGAGTCCTGCCAGCGCGCCGCCAGCGTGAGCGTGCCCGTGCCGCGGTCGATCGTGCCCACGGCGCTGCAGATCCCCTGGGACGGGCATGAGACTCCCGAGAGCGACGAGCCGCCGATCGTCCGTGCTCCCGGCGCCGGCTCGGTCGACCAGCTGCGACCGTTCCAGGTCTCGGCGAAGGCCGCCGCATCCGGCCCGAAGTTGGTGGCGCCGACCGCGGTGCAGGCCCTCGCCGAGGTGCACGAGACGCCGTTCAAAGCGCCCGACAACGGGGTGGCTCCGGCGTCGGTCACCCACCGTCGTCCGACGAGATGGACGGCCAACTGCTCGTCGGACGCCGTCCCGACGGCCGTGCACCCGCCGGTCGGCGCGGCGCATGACACCGCGGCCAGCGCGCTGTCCGGTCCGCCCGGTTCAGAGGTGAACTCGCTGCGCTGGATCGCCCAGCGACGGCCGTTCCAGCGCTCGGCGAGCATCACCGTCTGGCCCGTCGTGCCGGAGAACCTCCCCGTGTCGTAGCTGCTCGAGCCGACCGCCTCGCAATCCCGCGGGCCGGCGCAGCTGACCGCCGACAGTTGCGAGGTCGCGCCCCGTGGGGCAGGGAGCGATCGCATCGCCAAGCGGCGGCCGTTCCAGCGCAGTGCGACGAGCGCACCCTGGGAGGACCCGACGGCGACACAGGCCGCGCGTGCGACACACGACACCCCGGTGAGTGGCAGCCTGAAGCGCAGCGCCGGGCGGTCGACTGACCATCGCCGGCCGTTCCAGCGCTCGATCAGCGCGCGGCCCGG
This sequence comes from uncultured Actinomycetota bacterium, assembly GCA_963771675.1. Taxonomy (GTDB): domain Bacteria; phylum Actinomycetota; class Thermoleophilia; order Solirubrobacterales; family Solirubrobacteraceae; genus Palsa-465. The sequence goes on from CAVYUJ010000003.1 coordinate 7,502, forward strand.
CCCGGCACCGCCGTCCAGGCCCACCGCGACACAGTCGCGGGCGCTCACGCACGAGACGCTCTCCAGCACCCCCTGGGCGGCAGCCGTCCCCGGCTGGATCACCCAGTGGTGACCGTTCCAGCGCTCGGCGAGCGCCCCCGCCGGCGACGAGTCGATTCCGGGCACGAAGCCCGAACCAACCCCGATGCAGTCGGTCGCCGACGGACAGGAGACGGACAGGAGCTGCCCGGCCGGCACGGACAACGACGGGACCGCCTGCATCGTCCAGACCGTCGCCCCGGCGGGAGCCACGGCCAGCAGCCAGGCGACGAGCACGCCGATCATCAGTCCGGTCCCACGGGTGCGCACGCCGACCTCCACCGGCCGTCGAGGGATGCGTGATGCGGACTCTACGCCCGCCGTGTGCGTCGCGGGGAAACGCGTCGCCCGCCGTGTCCTGAGGAAGGGCGGCGGGGGTTGGCGGTCGGGGCGGTCCCGGGCGCGTTTCCGAGGCTCAGGGCGCCGTTGGCGTCCGGATCGAGCATCGGGATCCCGCGAGCACGGGGGAGGTCCCTGATACCGCTCGGGGTCAGCTCGTCGCCTCAGCCGGTGACCAGTCGGGGTTCGGCTTGCCGTCCTCGAAGATCAACTGCCCTGGGCCTTCGGTGAAGTAGATGACCGATTGCCCCGCGCCCAGCTGCTCGGCGCGCTCGGCGACCAGATCGGTCAACGCCGCCGCGAAGGCCTCGCGTTGCGCGGGCGGCCGGCCGCTACGGATATCGCAGCGGATCGCGACGACGGGGTGCCCGTCGCGACGCACACGGCGCGCGCCGAGCTCGCGCACCGCGACGGTCACTCCGCTGGGCGTGGTCTGCATCACCTCCGCGTACAGGCCGGCAACCTTCTCCACCACGGCGTCGTAGTCGTCGGCGCTGGGGTCGCGCGGCAGGTCGAACTGGATGTACGGCATTGAGTCCTCTCCGGGGTAGCCACAGGTGCCATAGGATTGCACCGTGTCGTTCACGCTCAGGAACCTCAAGGAGGATCTGGACGACCTCGGTTCCAACTTCGACGGCTCCCCCGACCTGGAGTTCCGCGCGGCGAGCAAGGCGCTCGAGCTCCAGCACTCCGGCCTGACCTACCAGCGCGTCCCGCCCGGCTATCGCTTTCCGTATGGCCATACGCACGAGACGCAGGAGGAGATCTACGTGGTCGTGCGCGGGGGCGGACGGATGAAGGTCGACGACGAGGTCGTCGTGCTCAGGGAGTGGGACGCGGTGCGCGTCGCTACGGGCGCGTGGCGCGGCTACGAGGCCGGGCCGGAGGGCCTCGAGCTCCTCGTCATCGGTGCGCCCAGCCTCGGCGCGAATCCGCGCGACGACGTGACCGGCGAGCGCGACTGGTGGGCTGACTAGCGGATCGTGCACGTCACGGATCTGCGGTCCAGCTGACGACGAGCGGTCTCGGCGTGCAGGTGGTGCGTCCCGGCGGAGAGCGGAAGTCCCTGGACTCCGAGCGCGGTTGAGATCACTGGGCGGCCCGGCGCGGGCATCCCGCCGATCGTGGCAGATCACATCATGCGCGTCGGCGTCCGCGCGGCTCGGCCGTATACGGTGGTGGGGTGGAGCGCGTGTGGGACTATCCGCGGCCACCCGCCCTCAGACCGTGTGACCGGCGCGTCCGGGTCGAGTGGGCGGGCGAGACGCTGGCTGACTCCAGCCATGCGCTGCGGGTGCTCGAGACCAGCCACCCGCCGACGATCTACATCCCGCCCGGAGACGTGCGCCTCAGCCTCCTGACCGCGAGCGATGCCGGGCCGACGTGGTGTGAGTTCAAGGGCCATGCGCGGTATCTCGATGCCATCGTCGCGGGACAACGGGCGCAGGCGGTCGCCTGGAGCTACGCCGCACCGAGCGCGGGCTACGAGGCGCTGCGCGACCACATCGCGTTCTATCCCGGTCGCGTGGACGCCGCATGGCTCGATGACGAACGTGTGCACGCCCAGCCGAGCGACTTCTACGGAGGGTGGATCACCCGCGACCTGGTCGGCCCGTTCAAGGGGCCGCCCGGCACCCGCGGCTGGTAGCGATTGGAGGTGGCGATGTCGTCCCCCACGCGATCGCCAAGATCCCGGGAGACCCCGCCTACCTGGAGCCGAGCCTGGACGCGGCGCTCGACGGTCTCCGGTCGGACGACATCGTGGACGCCGAGTGAGCGTCGCCGACGGCCGTGACCTACACGGAGTTGTCGACGATCTCGGCGATCTCGACGAAGTCGATCGTGGGCGCGACGCCGTAGAGGCCGGTCACTCGCTCGCGCATCTCGTCTGAGAAGAAGGTCTTCGCCGCGTCCTCCGAGTCCCAGACGTAGAAGTTCATCGCGCGGTGGTGCTCGTCGTCGACGGTGAACACCTTCGAGCGCAGCCCGGGCATGCCCTCGAAGGTGCCGCGCGCCTTCTCCGCGACAGCGACCACACGGCCGCGGTCGAAGTCCTCGTCGTATTGAAAGGTGACGCTCACGCCGATCACAGTGGTCCCTCCGTTGTCGATCGAGCCGGCCGATCGCGCATCGGCAGCTCGCACGCTCGTCCCGCCAGACCCTATAGCGGCCGGCGCCCCCGGGTCCAGGGCGCCGACGGGAGCGGTCAGCCGCCGTGCGTCAGCTCAGTGGTCGAGACTCGCGTGACGCCGTAGGTGACTGGTCGTCGCTGCGTCCTTGGCCGCCGCGACCTCACGGGCGAACAGACCGTCGGCCTGATCGTTGCCGGCGGTGATCTGCGCGCCGTGACGCGCGCCGCCGATGTGTGCGCCGGCCGCGGCGCATCCTGGTCCGCGCTGGCGGCGGCGAAATCCGAGACGGCCAGGCTGCCCAGGCTGCTGGCCGCCAGAATGGCGACCACGCTCCAGACGGTGGCAACCGAGGCCATGCGCTGGATGAGGCCATCCACGGCCAGGCGTGCCACCAGCCCGGCGCGCGAGCGTCCCTCATGCGCGATGAGGTCATCGATCAGCGTGACGATCTCCGAACCGTGGCGCTCACGGACATGGCGCGGGTAGAGCAGCAGGACCGCGCCGGTGATCCGGCGCCTCATGTGCCACCCAGCGCGATCCGCTCGAGCCCCAGGTTCGCGATCCGGGCCGACTCGGCCAGCCGCTCAGCGAGGGCAGCCCGCCCTGCCGGGGTCAGCGTGTAGGGGTAGCGCCGGTCCTCGGCGGGCAGGCGCCGCACGAAGCCGTCGGCCTCGAGGGTGGCCAGTGCCCCGTACAGGGTGCCCGGTGACAGCGCCACCCCGGAGAAGCTCTCGATGTCCTTGATCAGCGCGTACCCGTGGCGGTCGCCGCCGGCAAGGCTGGTCAAGACCAGGACGCTGCGTTCGGGCAACCGCATGCGGCTCAGAGTACGCCGATCCTGTCCAACGGCCAGTAGGTGAAGAACGCCACGCCGATGATGTAGCGCTGTGGAACCGGACCCCAGAAACGGCTGTCATCGGAGTCACCGCGATTGTCACCCATCATGTAGTAATCGCCGGCCGGGACCCGGATCGACCGGGAGAACGTGCATTCGGGCGACCCGGCGCAGGCGGTGACATACGCGTCCGGCTCCCGCTTGCCGTCGCGGATCACGTTGCCGCCCACGATCCGCAGCACATCGCCCGGCAGCCCCACCACGCGCTTGACGAAGGTCTGCTGTGACTCACTGGCCAGCGGCCGGTCACACGGCTGCGCGAGCGCACCCCCCACCTGCGTGAACCCCTCCCCGCCGTCGGCACACTGTCCGGCCGCGAGGTCCGCGCCGTGCGGTGGATGGAACACGGTGACGTCGCCGATCCCCGGGTGCGTATCCATGCGGTTGGCCAGGATCCGCTGGTTGATGCCCAGCGTCGGCAGCATCGATCCGGTCGGGACCCGGTACGGCTTGACCACGAAGGCCTCGATCAGCAGCGCGAGACCGATCGCCACCGCGACGGTGATCACCATCTCCACCAGCGACCGCACAAGGCGCGTAGATGACTCGGACTTCGTTATAACGGTTTCCGAGTGTACCACCGGAGAGGCGGACGGTGATCGGGGCTTGCGGCCTCGGATTGCCATAGAGTCCTTCTCGATGCGGGCCGTGGTGATCACCGAGCACGGAGGGCCCGAGGTCCTCAAGGTCCAGGAGCGGCCCGACCCGCCGGTGGGCCCGGGGGAGGTGCGTATTGCGGTCAAGGCGGCCGGGATCAACTTCGCCGACACGCTGGCGCGGACCGGTCTGTACCCGGACTCCCCGAAGGTGCCGTGCGTCGTCGGCTATGAGGTGGCGGGCGAGGTGGAGTCCGTCGGAGACGGGGTCGCGTCGGTCAGCCCGGGCGACCGGGTGCTCGCCGGCACGCGCTTCAACGGCCAGGCCGAGCTGGTCACCGTGCGCGAGGACATGGTCTACGCGTTGCCCGCGCAGCTCTCCTTCGAGGAGGGCGCGGCCTTCCCGGTCAACTATGCGACCGCCCAGGCGGGTCTGGTCGTGATGGGAGGGCTGAAGGCGGGCGAGCGGGTGCTGATCCACGCTGCGGCCGGCGGCGTGGGGATCTCGGCGACGCAGATCGCCAAGCGCATCGGCGCCGAGGTGTTCGGCACCGCGTCGGCCTCCAAGCACACGGCGATCCGGCAGCAGGGCGTCGACCACGCGATCGACTACCGCAGCCAGGACTTTGCCGAGGAGGTGCGCCGGCTCACCGGCGGGGAGGGGATCGACGTGGCCTTCGACGCGCTCGGCCCCTCGAGCTTCCGCAAGGACTACCGGCTGCTGCGCCCGGGAGGCCGGCTGATCATGTACGGGGCCTCCGAGGTGCAGACCGGGGACAAGCGGAACCTTCCGGCGGCGTTGCGCACGCTGGCCAAGAGCCCGTTCTCGGCGATGCCCTGGTGGAAGGGGCTCGGGGTGATGAACGAGAACAAGGGCGTCTTCGGTCTCAACATGCTGTCGTGGTGGGATGCCGAGGGAAGCCTGGACCGGGTGATCGAGCCGTTGATACCGGCGCTCCAGAACGGCGAGGTCAAGCCTGTTGTCGCCGCGACCTTCCCGTTTGATCGCGCGCCCGAAGCGCATCGCTTCATCGCCGAGCGTCGCAACATCGGCAAGGTCGTGCTGGTCCCCTAGCAGCGGCCCGGCAGGTCGGGCCGGTGGTCGCCCTCGCAGGCCTACGCGGCGAGAACGTGGGCGAGCTCGCCGCGCACGCGGATGCCGAGCTTGCGGTACGCGTTGGCGAGGTGGGCGATCCGGTCAGATTCTCGTTGCGGTTACACCGCGTGGAACTCGATGCGGTAGACGAGCGTGTCCTCGTCGACCGGGCCCGCGTGCGCAGCGCGCCGGCGCAAGGTCTCGCGGTCGGTCTCGCCAGCTTGCCGGACGTCCTGCGCGGTGATCGCCGCGAACGGGACGAGGTCGATGGCGTCGATCTCGATCTCACCGGGCCCGACGCGGTAGCGGCCGCCCTGCTTGACCCGTGGCCGCTGCCACAGCCGGACCGAGAGGGTGATGTCACCGGCCAGGACGTCGTCGCGCAGCTCGCGGCTGAACTCCACACCGGGGACGCTACCCGGTTTAGCCGTCGGCTCCGGTGCACTCACATCGGCTGTGTTCACGCGCGCGGCTTAAGGGTGAGGCCGGGCGGGCCGATATCTCCGGGACATGGACCCAGTGGTCGAGACCCTGGCCGATCCGGGCATCGTGGACGATGGCGCGACCCTGGACGTCTCGGTGCTGCGCGATGTCATCGCGATGCAGCGCGAGCTGGCCGAGGTCGGTCTCGACCTCAAGGCGGTCATGCAGCGCATCGCCGATCGCACGCGTGAGCTGACCGGCGGCACCTCGGCGGCGGTCCGGCTGCTCGATGGTGACGCCCTGGTGTGCGGAGCGGTCAGCGGCGCGCCGGAGATCCAGAATCCGCACCGCCTGCCGCTGGGCAACAACCTGTCAGGTCATGCGATGCGCAGCCGCCGCTCGCTCCTGTGCCTGGACACCGAGAACGACGACCGGGTCGACGCCGCGCTGTCGCGCAAGCGCGGCGTGCGCTCGATCATCGCCGTCCCACTGCTGCACGGTGGCGAGGCCGTCGGGCTCCTGCTGCTCTATGGCGACAAGGCCGCTGCCTTCAGCGAGCGCGACGTCACGACCATGGAGTTGCTGTCCGTCGTGCTGTCAGGCGCGATGGCGCACGCCGCCGAATTCGAGGCCAAGCGTGACCAGGTCGAGGCGCTGGCGCGATTCGAGGCGACGTTCGCGGGCGCGCTCACCGGCATGCTCCTGATGGACCTGGACGGCCGCATCATCGACTCCAACCCCGCGATCCAGTCGATGCTGGGTCGCAGCCATGACGACCTTGCCGGCCGGCGGACCTCGGAGTTCGTGCATCCGGAGGATCGGCGCAAGGCACGCGCCGCCTTCCTGCGGATGATCGAGAAGGGGCAGGACTCGCTGCGGATGCAGCATCGCTTCGTGCGCAGCGACGACGACGATCTATGGGTCGACGTCTCGGCTTCGGTCGTGGCCGATTCGGCGGGGGGACCGGGGTTTGCCATCGTCATGGTCCAGGACATCACTCAGCAGAAGGCGGCCGAGGCAGCGCTTCTCTCCCAGGCTGAGCTCAACGAGCACCAGGCTCTCCACGATGCCCTCACCGGGCTGGCCAACCGCACCCTGTTCCGCGATCGCATCGACCAGGCGCTGCGGGTGAACCGCCGGACGTGCACCCGGGCCGCGGTGCTCGTCATGGACCTCGACGGGTTCAAGGAGATCAACGATTCGCTGGGTCACGCCGCGGGGGACGAGCTGCTGGTGGAGCTCGGCCGCCGCCTGACGGACACGCTGCGCGGCTCCGACACGGTGGCGCGGCTCGGCGGCGACGAGTTCGGGGTCCTTCTCCCTGAGGCGATCGTCCCCGAGGATGTCCTGGCGGCGGTGGAGCGCATACGCGGCGCCATCGAGCTCCCCGTCACCGTGCAGGGGCTGCCACTCTCGCTGGAGGCGTCAATCGGCATCGCCCTGTATCCCGACGACGGCGATGACGTCGAGACGCTCGTCCGATGCGCGGATGGAGCGATGTACCACGCCAAGCGGGAGAAGCTGGGATGGGCGTTCTATGACACCAACTGCATCCCCCAGGGCACCAACCGGCTCACCATCGTCGGAGAACTGCGCCGCGCGCTCGACCAGCGTGAGCTCATCCTCCACTACCAGCCCAAGGCGCTCCTGTCCGACGGCGAGGTCCGGTCCGTCGAGGCCCTCATCCGCTGGAGCCACCCCGATCGCGGGCTCGTCGGGCCAGATGAGTTCATCCCGGTCGCTCAGCAGACCGGTCTCATCAAGCCGCTCACCCTCTATGTCATCGACGAGGCGCTGCGCCAGTGCCGCTCATGGCTGGACGAGGGCGTGCGCCTGGCCATTGCCGTGAACCTCTCGGCCCGGTCTCTGGTCGATCCTGATTTCCCGGCGCAGGTCGCGGGCCTCCTCGAGCGCTGGAAGGTCGAGCCGACCCTGCTGGAGCTCGAGATCACCGAGTCCTCGATGCTGGCCGACCCGGCGCGCACGCGGCAGATCCTGGAGCAGCTGGCGGAGATGAAGATCCGCCTCTCCATCGATGACTTCGGCACCGGCTATTCCTCGCTGGCCTACCTCAAGCGCCTGCCGGTGAGTGAGATCAAGATCGATCGCTCCTTCGTGATGAACATGGACAGCGATGACGATGACGCCACCATCGTCCGGTCCACCATCGATCTTGGCCGCAACCTCGGCCTCGACGTCGTCGCGGAAGGCGTCGAGACCCCCGAGACCTGGAGGCTTCTCGCCTCCCTCGGGTGCACCGCCGCTCAGGGCTATTACCTCAGCCGTCCGCTTCCAGGCGCCGACCTGGTCACGTGGTTACAGGAGCGCTCTACAGCTTGCGCTCGCGCGCGTCTTCGCTGAGGGCCTTGGAGAGCGCGGCGGGCTGGATCTGCGTCTCGAGCTCGCCGATCCGCTCGCTCAATCGCGTCGATTCGCGGTGCACGGAATCCTGAAGCCCCTGAACGAGTTGCTCCAAGTGCGCGACCCGGGCCTCGAGCGCGCTCGTCTCATCCTGACCGGGACGTGCCGGGGAGCGGCTCGCGGCGGCGTCGCTGGCCGCCGTGGCAATGCGGCGCATCCGCTGGATCCGCCCGATCAGCCCGTCGGGCTGGCGGGCGCTCATCGGCCTTTAAAGCAGTCGGTCAGTGACGCACCCACACTCCGACCGTAGCACCCGGCATGGCCGCCAGGACGGTTCTCTCACGTGACGCGGTCGACGGCCTCTGCGACGCGGGGCGCACGACATCGGCACCTTCCGCCACACTGGAGAGCACATGAGCTCAACCGAGGGGCCGCCGCAGCCCACGACCAACACCGCCGAGATCACCGTCGTCACCGGGGAGCGCTACCTCGTCGAGGGAGACGTCAAGGACGTCGAACAGGTGATTCTCAGCGCAGCTCGCGGCTCGATCATGCAGCTCGCATGGGTCCGCGAGGCCGACACCGGCGAGGAGCTCGGCATCAACCCTGACCACGTGGTCAGGCTTAAAGCGTCTCGCTCATAGCCGAGGACTGCGTCTCGTCCGCAGCGGTCTCCTCCAGCTGAATCGGCGGATTCTCCGCCGCCTGCTTGCGCGCGTTCTTCTTGGCCTGCTTCTCGAACCGGCGCTCCCGGAGCCTGCTCTCACGGGCCAGCTTCGCGTACGTGGTCTTCTTTTTTCCGCTTGACGCCATGTTTCTCCATGCTGCGATCGTGGGTTTTGCCAGCGAGCAACGACACGGAGGGCGGTGAGACCCTGGAGCTCGGGCGGCTCCGACGGGGGGCGTCGGGCCGCTTGTCGCGGCCCTCAGTCGCCCATTGCCGCGCCGGGCAGGAGCCCGGCGCGAAGTAATCAGTCTACCGGACGGTCCCGATCATCGGTGGTGGGTGATCTTCGCGACGGCTTTGGCAAAGGACCCGGTGCTCAGGCCCCACGAGGGATCGGCCCATGAGAACGGCGTGATCTCGGACAGCCGCAGCTTGGCCAGCCCGATCAGCGCGTTGTACGCATAGCCCTTGACTTTCTTCGGGTTCGTCGAGCCCCAGGTGTGGCGGATCGACGTCCAGCCGTACTCGTTGGCGGCGACCGGCGTCCGGCCGCGACCGTACGCGCGCATGTCGGCGAGCGCGTCAGTGGCCGTGCGGATCGACACGCTCGGCGTCGTGCCGTAGGGGTGGATGGCCAGGGCGTCCATCGCGCGGCCCCGGAACGCCTTGAGCAGGCGCGGGAGCGACGACTCGGTCCAGGCCAGCCCGCCGGTCATGACCCGGGCGCCGCGATACACACGGTGGACGGCGGTGCGGACCGCCTCATACATCCGCGCGTAGTCCGAGAGGTTGATGTCGGTGCCCCAGTCGTGGATGTTGTCGGGCTCGTTCCAGACCTCGACGCTGGTGACGGGCACGTACGGGAGCTTGGGGTTGGCCTTCCAGAAGGCACCGTGCGGGCCATAGCGCTTCATGAACGCGGTCGCGTAGGCGGCGAACGTCGCGTTGCTGGCCGGCGGCAGATAGGCGATTGCCCGGCCTGACTTGAGATGCAGCACGTTGGAGCGGTGCACCTCGGCCCAGCGCGGCGCGAACGCGAGCGTCGGCTCCCAGCGCAGACGGGCGGAAGCCATATCGGTGACGATCATGTCGTCATAGCTCCATCGATAGGTATGGCGGCCGTGGGCCGGAGCCTTGGGCTCGGTGACTCCCCACCCGGAATCAGCGCGTCCCACCCGTCCCCCGGCCTTGTAGAGCGCGGTGAGGTTGCTCATCACCTTGGTCTGCGTCAGCTGGCCACGCGCCTGACCGGAGAAGTCGGTACCGACCTCCGCGCCGAATGTGGTGGCGCCCGCGGTTGCGGGGACGGCCAAAACGAACAGGGACAGGAGAAGTGGCAGACAGCGTTTCATGAGCCTCACAGGGTTGCGAACAGGGAACGAGGACTAGAACACGGTCACACGCCGGTTTGTTGTGGTGGCAACAACGACGTAGAGCGCGCGACCGACCAGTCGTCGAGCTTAGGACGACCTGTCCTGGCGACGCTGGTCACGTGGCGGACCGGCAGGCCAAGGGCCCGGATCTTGCTGGGCACGTCCAGGCGCAGCCAGCGCGAGACGGTGGCCGGCAATGTCGAGATGATGATCTCGTCAAAGCCCCGCAGGTTGACGGCATCCTCGACGGCGGAGAGTGCGTTGGCATCGCCGACATGGCCCGTCACGATCTGACCGGCCGCCTGGCTCAGGTGCGGCAGGGCGACGGCAAGCCGCGCGTGGGCGATCTCCAGCCCGGCCACCTCGGGGTCGACCACACGATGAAGGCCTCGCGGCGTTGCGGGCACCACGAGGTGAAAGCTCACCGCCGGCCGTTGCGCGCGATCCCGCACCGCTTCGAGCAGGGCTCCGTCAAGAGCCGTCTGGTTCGCGACCAGCAGCACGCGTGTCATGGAAATTCGCCTCCTTGTAACGATTGCCACGAGCACCCTGGCAGGCGCTCTGCCGGCGAGCAATCACAATCGGGCGTCAAGCCATAGGCGATCGTCTAACCGACGGCAGCGAGTACCCAGACGGCACCGGCGAGGCGTTCCGGTGCCCGGCTACGAGGTCCTGTGCCGGACGCCCGAGGACGCCTGGCGATGAGCGCGTTCGCACCCGAACTCCACGTCACAGGCGGGGGAGGCTACAATCCTGCCCCAAGGTCGGCAATCGTGCCGGCGAAGAAGAAGTGCGCGTTCGTAGTAGTTGCCCTCAGCACCTCCCGCGTTTCGCAGCACACGATCTCCCGGGAGGGAATAGACATGGCAACTGGAACCGTCAAGTGGTTCAGCGACGAGAAGGGCTTTGGTTTCATCACGCCCGATGAAGCCGGCAAGGACCTTTTCGTCCATCACTCAGCGATCGCCGGGAGCGGCTTCAAGTCGCTCACCGAGGGCGCGAAGGTGTCCTACGACGCCGAGCAGGGCCCCAAGGGCCCCGCTGCCGCGAACGTTCAGGCGATCTAGCCCGAATCCGCTGAAACTGCCGACGGCCCGCCATCGTGCGGGCCGTCTGTCGTTAGGGCGAGCCCGAACGGGCTCCCCTCCGAGTCACGGCAGATAGCCCACCGCGCACCGGGGTGGATCACCGCACCGCCGAGCTCGCGGACGCGCGTGAGCGCCGCGTCGAGGTCGGCCACCGCGAAGTAGGGCAGCGACACCGTGTCCCCCGGACCGGTGCCGCGGCGATGGACCCCGATCGTGGGCGTGTCCGCACGGGTCTGCCATCCGCTCCCCTCGGCCGCAGAGCGATCTTCGAGATCCGTGTCGAGCACGCCGGACCAGAACCGCAGCGCACGCTCGGGGTCGTCGGCGGGGAATTCGACGAGGGAGAGCTTCACCTCCCGGACCATACCGACCGCGGAGCGTCCTTCCGCGATGGCCTAACGTGTCGCCATCGACCCGGCCACCCTCACTCCGGCCCGCGCCGGTGACGCCGCGGCGGTGGCTGAACTCGTCGCGGCGCTCGAGGTCTCGCTCTACGGCCAGACCACGTTCTCGCAGGCCGACCTGGAGGACGAGTGGTCCGCGTTTGACCTCGCGCACGACGCGCGCGTCGTGCACGACGGCGACCGCCTCGTCGGGTACGCGATGGTGGTCAGGCGAGGCGAGTTCTGGCGCGTCCAGGGGCACGTCCACCCCGACGCGTTCGGGCGCGGGATCGGCACGCTCATCGCCGCCGGGATCGAGCGCGAGGCGGCGGACGGCGGCATCCACAGAATCCAGAACAGCGTGCTGGAAGCAGACCACCCCGGGCGCAGACTCCTCGAGTCCCTCGGGTATGGCCCGGTGCGCGTGTTTCGCGAGATGCGCATCGCACTGAGCGCGCCGCCGCCCGGGCCCGAGTGGCCCGACGGGCTGCGTACGACGGCGTTTGACGCAGAACATGATGCGCGGGCGTTTCACGCCGCCCACCAGGAGGCGTTCGCCGATCACTGGGAGTATCCGCGGCGCGACTTTGCGTCCTGGTCGCGGGCGTATCTCGAGAGCGGGCGCTTCGATCCGGCCCTGTGGTGCGTGGTCCGCGCCGGGGACGAGATCGCCGCCGGGTCGGTCAGCACCTGCGCCACCTACGACGGCGGCTGGGTTCAGACGCTGTTCACCCGCCGCCCCTGGCGCCGGCGTGGCGTCGGCGCAGCGCTCGTGCGCGATGCGTTCGCACGCCTGTGGGAGCGCGGCGAGCGCAGCATCGGGCTCGGCGCCGACGCCGAGAGTGACACCGGCGCGTTTCGTCTCTATGAACGTGCCGGCATGGCGCCTGCGCTCGGCTGGGTGATCTACGAAAAGCAGCTCGGCGATCGCGTCTGAGCTGTCGCCGTGCAGCGCGACCGGACGGCGCGCGCGGGCCGCTGCCTGGTGCCGGGAGCCCACCGCCCCGTGGCCTGCGCGTGATCGCCTGACGCCCGGCGATCGGCAACAATGCCGCCCGTGCGCAATGGTCTCGGGCGCTGGTGGGTGATCGCCGCATGCGCCGTCCTCCTCACCCCGGGCATGGCCTCCGCCCGGGAGGGCTCCGTGAGCATGTCGGTCACGCCACGCGCGATCACCCGGCCGATCCCCCCTGGGTTCCTCGGGCTGGCCTTCGAGTACAGCGGGGTCCCCGGCTGGGTCGGGTCCGGGACCGCGCCGCCCAACCCCGTCCTCGTCTCGCTGATCCGCAACCTGAATCCGGTCGGCCGGCCGGTGATCCGGATCGGCGGCCTGAGCACCGACCACTCGTGGTGGCCGGCCCGGGGCATGACGGAGCCGCTCGGTATCACCTACACGCTCACGCCCGCCTGGGCGCAGTCTGTGCTGGCGCTCGCCCGGGCGGTGAACGCGCAACTGGTACTCGGGGTCAACCTGGAGGCCGGCAGCGCGCGGCTGGCGCAGACGGAGGCGGCCGCGTTCATGAGGTGGATCGGGCGGCGCTACATCGGCGCCCTCGACATCGGCAACGAGCCGCCGCTGTACTCGAGTCTGCCCTGGTATCGCAGGCGCGGCGGGAAGCTCTTCCCGTGGTACTCCGACATTGGCACGGCCGTCTTCGCGCGTGGCCAGAACTGGGGTCCTGCGCCGTTCGTCTCGGAGTACGCGAAGGTGCTCAACGGGCTCCCGCTCGTTCCGATCGCGGGTCCGGACACGCAGCGGGCGTCGTGGTTCGGCGCCTATCAGCGCTTCCTGTCGCCGCACTCGCGCGTGCGCATGCTCGTCTCCCACGGGTACGGGCTCAACAACTGCGTCACCAACCCGGCGTCGATCGCGTATCCGTCGATCCCCCACCTGGTGAGCGGCTACGCACTGCACGATCTGCTCAACGGAGTCATCCCGTACGTCAACGCCGCCCATCTCGACGGGGCGACGTTCCGGATCGATGAGATGGGGTCGGTCACGTGCAACGGCCACGTGGGCGTGAGCAACACGATGGCGTCCGCGCTGTGGGGTGCGGGCGCGCTGTTCAGCGTCGCCCAGGACGGCGTCGACGGCGTCAACCTCCACAGCTTCGCCGGCCTCTCGAACGGGCTCTTCGACTTCACGGACTCCGCGACGGGGTGGACCGGCGCCGTGCATCCGCTCTACTACGGCGCCCTGCTGTTCGCCCGGGCGGCGCCCGCCGGGTCGCGTCTGCTGCGCGTGGCGCTGAGCGGGCCGCCGACGCTGCACGGGTGGGCGACCACCGGCCCGGGCTCGGTCCGTCACGTGGTGCTGCTCAACGACAGCCTCACCGACAGCGCCGGCGTGACCGTGCGCGCCCCGCGCGGCGTCCTGGGGACAGGCACGGCCCAGCTCGCGCAACTCACCGCCCGCAGCGTCTCGGCCACCGGCGGCATCTCCCTGGGAGGCCGCAGCTTCGGGGCCGTCACCACGACGGGTCTGCTCCGCCCGCCCATCGGCGATCCCGTGGCGGCCCGCGGCGGCGCCTACCGCGTGACCGTGCCCGCGGCCAGCGCAGCTGTGCTGACGCTCACGGTGCGGTGATGCACGCATAGATAGGCTGCGATGGTGCCGACGATCCGCGCGCTGCTCGACCACACCGCAGGACTGGCCGCGGACTACCTCGAACAGCTGCCCGAGCGGCCGGCGGGGTGGCTGGTCGACGTCGAGGAGCTGCGCTCGCGGCTGGGCGGGCCGCTTCCCGAGGCACCGACCGATCCGCAGGAGGTCATCGCGGATCTGGCCGCCGGCGTGGAGCCAGGCCTGGTCGCCAGCCCGGGGGGACGGTACTTCGGCTTCGTCATCGGCGGGACGGCGCCGGCCGCGATCGGCGCCGACTGGCTGACGTCGGTCTGGGATCAGAACGCGGGGCTGTTCGTCTGCTGTCCGTCATCCGCCGTCGTCGAGGAGGTGGCCGGAGCGTGGCTGACCGAGCTGCTCGGGCTTCCCGCCGGAGTCGGTTTCGGCCTGGTCACCGGATGCCAGATGGCGCACGTCACCGCGCTGGCCGCGGCTCGCCACAGCGTCTTCGCCGGCGCGGGCTGGGACGTCGGCGAACGGGGTCTCATCGGGGCACCGGCGGTCCGGGTGCTCGCCGGCGCCGAGCGCCACATCACCGTGGATCGCGCACTGCGCCTCCTCGGGTTCGGCACCGGGAGCGTCACGGCGATCGCCGCCGACGACCAGGGCCGCATGCTGCCCGGCGCGCTGCGCGAGGCGCTGGCCGCGGGCGACGGGCCGGCGATCGTGTGCGCCCAGGCGGGCAACGTCAACACGGGGGCGTTCGATCCGCTCGACGAGGTCGCCGACATCGCCGGTGAGGCGGGAGCGTGGCTGCACATCGACGGCGCATTCGGCCTGTGGGCGGCGGCCAGCCCGGCCCACCGCCACCTCGTCGCCGGCGCCGAGCGCGCCGACTCGTGGGCAGTGGACGCCCACAAGTGGCTCAACGTCCCCTACGACAGCGGCATCGCGTTCTGTGCCCATCCCGAGGCGCAGCAGGCGGCGATGGGCGTGCGCGCCAGCTACCTCATGCACGCCGACCCCGGCGGCCCGCGCGACGCGCTGGAGTGGAATCCGGAGTTCTCGCGCCGCGCACGCGGGTTCCCGATCTACGCCGCCATTCGCTCGCTCGGGCGGTCCGGCATCGCCGAGATGATCGATCGCTGCTGCGCGCACGCGCGGCGCTTCGCCGACGCGCTGCACGCGCCCCCGGGGATCGAGGTGCTCAACGACGTCGTGCTCAACCAGGTGCTCGTCCGCTTCCTCGACGACGGCGGCCACCACGACGCCCGCACCGACGCGGTGGTCGAGGCCGTCCAGAGCGACGGAACCTGCTGGCTGAGCGGGACGACGTGGCAGGGCATGCGCGCGATGCGCATCTCGGTGTCCAGCCACGCCACCACCGGCGACGACGTCGACAGGTCGATCGACGCGATTCTCCGCGCCGCTGCGCGCACCACACGACAAGGGAGGCCCACGTGACGAGCAAGGCTGACTTCAACGCCGAGGACTGGTCGACGGTGGTCGACGGTCCGCTGTACGCCGGCCTGCGGGTGATCGCCGCCGACCGCGGCGGCACGCTGCGCGAGAGCATGGCGATGGGCCGCGTGTACCAGGAGGCCCGGGCCCAGCACGGCACGAGCGCGCTGCTCGACGAGCTGATCAAGTCACCGCCCGCGATCGATCCCGAGGCCCTCAAGCAGGCCGGCGGCGACCTGTCGGCGGTCACCACCGGCCATCTGCGCAAGGCGATGTCGATCCTGGAGTCCAGCGCGACGGCCGAGGAGGCCGACGCCTACAAGACGTTCGTGATGACCGTCGCCCAGGCCGTGGCGGGCGCGCACAAGGAGGGCGGGCTTCTCGGCATCGGCGGGTCGCGGATCAGCGACGCGGAGAACCAGGCGCTCGACGAGATCTCGCACGCGCTCGGCACGCCGCCTAGCGCGCGGGCAGCGGATTGAGCCCCGCGTCCCCGCTCAGCAGGTAGGCGACGTCGTCGGTGAGCTCCCCCGCCGCGAGCTCCAGGAACGCGCCACCCGCCAGCTCCGGGGTCACGGGCGCACCGAGATTGGACACGTATTGCTCCTCGCTGAGCCCGGCGCGCTCGGCGTAGCCTCGCACGGCGGCGAGCCCGAGCTCGGTCGCCGGGGTGAGCTTGGGCATCACCGTGACCACCCGGATGCCGAGCTCGTTGCGCCGTGACTCGTCGTCGGCGTAGGCGGCCATGAAGCGGATCGTGGCCTTGGCCCCGGCATAGCCCCCGCTCAACGGCGAGCCGGCGACCGCCGCCCCGCTGCTCATCAGCAGCACGCGGCTGCCCGGGCGCAGCGGGGTGCGCAGCGCCTCCTGGAGCCAGTTGAACGTGAGGTGCACGTCGACCCGCCAGTTCTGTGAAAAGGTCTCCCAGGTCTGGTACTGGAGCGTGTGCAGCGGCGGACTGGCGCCCGCGACCACGGCCAGGACGTCGGGATCATGGGCGGCGATGGCACGGGCGGGGAGGTCTGGATCGGTCGCGTCGCCCGCGAGGACCTCGATCGACGCGTCCTCGGCGCGCAGCTCGTCGAGCTCCTCCTGCCCGCGCGCGATCGCCAGCACCGTGGCGCCGGCGGCGCTCAGGCTGAGTGCGACCCCGCGGCCGAGGCCACGGCTGGCGCCGACGACGATGGCTTTCCTACCGTCAAGCGTGGACATGCTGGTTCCTCCTCGTTTACTGATGAGGACACCGGCCCCGGGCGAAAGTCATCGCTGCTCGTCAGCTCAGCCAGTTCCTCATCGCGCGCCGGGCGGGGTGCGCACTAATTCAGCCCCGCGTGCTTGATCGAGGCGTCGACCGCGTCCCGCGCATCCGAGACGCCGTCGCAGAAGTGCACCTGAGCGCGCATCTGGTCCTCGACGGTGACCCCGCGGCCGCCGATGACGAAGGCCGCCGACGGCCGGGCCAGGCGGACCTCGTCGATCACGGCGAGGAGGTCGTC
Source organism: uncultured Actinomycetota bacterium (assembly GCA_963771675.1). Lineage (GTDB taxonomy): Bacteria > Actinomycetota > Thermoleophilia > Solirubrobacterales > Solirubrobacteraceae > Palsa-465. Next base: position 24,453 of record CAVYUJ010000003.1, read on the forward strand.
CCTCCGTCCCGGCATCGTCGAGCTGAGACAGAGCACATCCGCCCTGTGATGCGCGGCCGCGGCCGCGAGCGCGGGTGCGGGCACGTCGCTTCCGAGCATCACCACGTCATAGCCGGCGCCCCGCACCAGGTTCTCGACCATGCGCAGGGCCACGACGTGTAACTCGCCGGGCACCGTGGCCAGCATGACGCGGTGGCGTCCCCGGGCGTCGGCCACGCGCTGGGCCTCACGCTGCAGGGCGAGGACCCGGACCGTGATCTCGGTGGCGATGTGCTCCTCGGCGATGGACAGCCTGCCCCGCTCCCACAGCTCACCGATCAGCCACAGCGCCGGGGCGATCACCCTCTCGTCGATGTCCGCGGTGTCCAGGTCGGCGTCCATCGCCTCCCGGATCGCGATCTCGGCCGCGATCTCATCGCCCGCGATCAGGGCATCGGCGTACGCGCCGGCCAGCTGCGCCACCCTCGACTCGTCGGGGTTCTGCGAGTGATTCTCCGGAAGGTGGCCCATCTGCTCCCACCGCCACCATACTGCGACAGATCACCGCGGCGGGCCTTTTTCAGGCGGGCCGCCACCCGCTGGCGATCAGCGATGCCGCCGGCGCGAAGCGGGGCTCGGGCAGCTCGTCCCAGGCGTACCAGTGCCACCCCTCGACCTTGTCGGGCTCGCGCACCTCGGGCTCGCCCCCGGCGTCGACGAGATGATGCAGCGTGACGAAGTGCTGGTTGCTGTCGGAGAAGACGTCGCTGGTCCACGCGACCGGGGCGACGGCGCGTGCGGTCAGCCCCGTCTCCTCGCGCAGCTCGCGGCGTACGGCGTGTGACGGATCCTCGCCCGGATCGAGCTTGCCGCCGGGAAAGGCCCAGGTCCCCGCGCCGTGCGCGCCGCGCCGGCGGCCGACGAGCACCGCCCCGTCGCGGACCACGATTGCGCTGACCCCGACAAACGGACCGCTGACCGGCGTGCCGGGGCTCACCGGTCACCGCCCTCGTCGGGCGGGGCGGATTCGAGCAGTGCCCGGCCGTGGGCGTAGGCCTCGCGCAGGTCCTCCCCGCGGTAGGCCACCCGTGCCGCGCGCTCCAGCGCGGGGTCGGCGTTGACGGCAACCGTGTTCTCGAGGACGGCGAACAGGGGGAGGTCGGACATCGAGTCGCCGTAGGCGACGCAGGCGTGCCGGGGCAGGCCGTGCGCGGACCGCTCGGCCTCCGTCAGCCGGACCTTGTCGGCAGGGCTGAGGATCCCCGCCGGGTCGATGGGGGCGGCGAACGGCAACGCGGGCCACTGCGACGCGCGGACCACGTCGATCCCGCGATCGCCGAGGCGCTCGGCGAAGAAGTTGGGGGACATGGTGATGAGCATCGAGCGCTCCCCGCGGTGCGCGATGTCCGCGCACACGTCCTCGATCCCGCCGATCCATGGCGCGTCGGCGACGATCTCGGCCACCACCTCCGCGGTCAGGCCCTCCCACAGGGCGTGGGTCTGCACCGCGAAGTCAGCCGCTGAGATCTCCTCGGTGGCGAAGCGGCGCTCGAGCTCCGCCAGCGGCTCGAGCCGGCCCACGCGCCGCGAGATCTCGATCGCCGCCGTCGTCCCGCGCAGCAGGGTTCCGTCCATGTCGAACACGTGCAGGGCGGTCATCGCCCTGACGATATCCGCGGCCGGGCGGGGTGGGCGAGGTCGTGGGCGTGGGGCGGCGCGGGGCGGGCGCGGGGTGGGCGAGGTCCGGCGCGGCCGCGGCCCGTTCCTGACCGCAATCGATGCCAGCGTGGCCGGCATGACCACCACTCTTCAACGCACCTATCCCAGGGTGTCCCCAGCGCAGTGGACGCGCACCGCGCTGATCCGCGACCCGCAGGGCGCCGTGTTCACCGCCAGCCAGTTCACCCCGCCGGAGTGACGCCCACGCGATAGCGCACGTGGGTCGCGTACGGAGAGTGGATCACCTCGATCGGCTCGAGGCGCAGATCCCGCCGCCCCTGCCACGGGGACTCGCCGCCGCCCAGCACGACGGGCGCGATGTCCACGACGAGCTGATCGACGACGCCTGCCGTCAGCGCCTGGCGGATCGTCGAGGCGCCGCCGGCGATCGAGATGTCGAGGTCGCCGGCGACCGCCTGCGCCTGCGCGAAGGCCGCGTCGAAGCCGTCGGTGACGAAGTGGAAGGTGGTCCCGCCCTCCATCTCGATCGGCTCGTGGGGGTGGTGGGTGAGGACGAACACCGGCGCGTGGTAGGGCGGATCGTCGCCCCACCACCCGCGCCAGTCCTCATCCCATTCGCCGCGGATCGGGCCGAACATGTTGCGGCCCATCACAAACGCGCCGCGTGGGCGCAGCAGTTCGTCGATCAGGGTGGCGTCGGCCTCGGTGATGTCATCGCCCATGTGCCAGCGGTGCAAGGCGAGGCCACCGACGCCGAGCGGGTTGGTGCGGTCCTGGTCCGGTCCGGCCATGAAGCCGTCCAACGAGACTGAGAAGTGTGCCGTGGTGTGGGTCATGCCCTACAGACTGACGTGCCCGCCGGAACTCATCGGGCCGGCGGTGTCTATTGGGCGTGGGCCGCCTGCAGGTTCCAGGTCCAGGTGCCGCCGAGAGGGCCCTGATTTGGGCTTCCCGGCAAGGAGGTGGAGCCGAAGGGGAGCGGGTTGGACCCGGCGACGCTGGGCAGCCAGAACGTGGGCTCGTACGCGCCGGGCTGCGACGGCGGGGGGTCCTGACAACCGCTGAACGTCACCTGGTAGGGCGGACCGCTCGTGTCCTGGAGCGATCCGGAGTAGGTCTCATGCAGGTAGTCGACCGAGAGCGCCCCGATCGAGTCGTCGTCGGTGTAGCTGCGCGTGCCCGAGCCGCTCACCGCACAGCCGTCAGCGGTCTGGCCGGAGTCCGTCCAGGTGACCGAGCCGGTGAACAGGTAGGAGACGACTCCGCCGCCCTCGAACTGATCGAAGATCAGCTGGGCGTTGGGCGACTGCCAGCGGTCGGTGATGCCTCCCGACTCGATCCCGCTCATCGTGCCCACCCACGCTCGAGGAATCACGAAGTAGTTGCGGGGGCTCAGCCGCTTGCAATTGGTCTCGTTGGACTCGTCGACCTGGTGCTTGGCGTCGGCGCAGATCCTCAGGGTGTAGGCGCCGATCGGGAAGTTGTGGACGGCGAAGGGGTCGCTCGAGCTCTCGTCGCGGTGCTCCTTGCCCGGACCCAGAGCCGGAACCGCCCGCTGGGCGAGCAGCCACTGCTTGGTCCCGTGGGCCAGATAGACCTTCGTCAGGGTGGGACCGGCGCGGCGATTGCCGGCGTTCTTGGTGATGTCCTCGATCGTGATCAGGTCCTTCTCGCGCCAGAACGCGTACGAGTTGCCCTTGAGCTCGGCGGCCGTGATGACGAGGTCGGGCTTCGGCTTGGGTTTCGGCTTTGCCGCCAGCGCCGGCGCGGCGCCGAGCCCGGCGGTCGCCAGGCCGACGCAGCTGAGACCAGCCGCCCATCGCGACATTCGCCTCATGACGCTCTCGTTCTGCGCCCACGCGTCGCGTGGGGCTGAGTCCCGGTCCCAGGGGCCCATGATCGGCCCATTCTCCACACTGCGCGCGTCCGGCGCAACACCCTGTTACTGAGCCCGCCGATGAGAATCGGGCGGCGAGCTGGTCTATAGCCACATGAGCGGGCTTAGGATTCCCTCGATGGCCGTTGTATGCGTTCGGGGGCCGCTGCGCGGGCTCGCAGGCGGTTGCGGGGAGCATGAGCTGGAGGGCACGACCGTGGTCGAGCTCCTCCGGGCCCTGGAGCGACGGCATCCCCACGTGCAGGGCTGGATCCTCGATGAGCGTGGCGCCGTCCGCCGCCACATCAACGTGTTCGTCAACGGCGAGCGCGGTGACGCGACCTCCGCGGTGCGGTCCGGGGATCGGGTTGAAGTGCTACCGGCGATCACAGGAGGCTGAGACTTGACCGAGCTCGTGGTGGGCACCAAGAAGGGGCTGTTCCTGCTCGAGGGAGATCCCGCATCCGGCTTCGAGGTCACGACGCGGGCGTTCGCCGGGGAGCCGGTCGACTACGCGACCCGCGATCCCCGTACCGGACGGTTGCTCGCGACCGTGACGTCCCCCTTCTACGGACCGAAGATCTTCTACACCGACGGCGATCCCAGCGAGGCGTGGGCCCAGGCCGAGGGCGTGGCACTGCCCGAGGGCGGGGACGAGGCCCTGGAGCGCATCTGGGTGCTCGTCCCCGGGGCGACGGACGGAACGCTCTACGCGGGGGGCGATCCGGGGGTGCTCTTCGAGAGCCACGATGGCGGAGCCAGCTGGCAGATCAACGCCGGGCTGTGGGAACAGCCGTCCCGACCGCGGTGGCAACCCGGAGGCGGCGGTCTGTGCCTGCACTCGATCTGCACCTGGCCGGGGGATCCCGACCGGCTCGCCGTCGCGGTGTCTGCCGCGGGCATGTGGCTGACGGAGGACGCCGGGCGGACATGGCGTCGCGGGAACGCCGGCCTGAACCCGCGCTACCTGCCCGAGGAGGCGCTCAAGGACGAGAACGCCGGGCGCTGCGTTCATCACGTCGAGCGCGCGCCGAGGCGCCCGGACCGGATGTTCATGCAGTTCCACGGCGGGGTCTATCGCTCCGACGATGGCGGGGAGAGCTGGGCGAACATCGCCGGGGGTGGTCTGCCGTCCGACTTCGGCTTCCCGCTGATGGTCGACCCCGCCGATCCTGACAGCGCCTACGTGATCCCGCTCGTGGCGGACATGGACCGCGTCACTCCCGACGGTCGCGTGCGCGTCTACGAGACGCGCGACGGCGGCTCGACGTGGGCCGCCCGCGGGGACGGCCTTCCCGCAGAGCATGCCTATCTGACCGTTCTGCGCCAGGCATTCAGCCGCGCGGGGGAGGGCGAGGGTCTGAACCTGTACTTCGGCGCGACCTCCGGAGACGTGTTCGGCTCCGACGACGCCGGGGCCACGTGGTCGACGGCCGCGACGCGGCTGCCGCCGGTGTTCTCGGTGGTCGCCGTCTAGCTCCGCCTGACCACGAGTGGTGCGCAGGCGAACATCCGCCGTTTGCCCACCGACACCACCTGGGCTAGATTCGCATCGTGTCGGGCGTCAGCCACACGAGGGCGGGGGGGCGAGCGACGCTGCTCGTGTCCTGCCTGCTGCTCCTCGTACCCGCCTCGGCGCAGGCGCGGCGGATCTACATCAACGCCGAGCTCAGCCAGGCGTACTACGCCAGCCAGGCCACGGGCGAGCACTGGCAGTCGACGGCAACCGTGTCGGCCTACTACCGGACGACGAGCCAGGCGCTGTCCTCCGGCGACGGGACCCTCCAGCTCACGCCCACCGCCACGCTGGGCGCGTTCACGGCCAGGCTGAGCGACCCGCTGCCGGCCTCGCCCATCAACTGCACCTGGCACGGCAGTCCCGGCGCCGGACACCAGCTCGCCGAGCTCCAGGACGGCACGCCCTTCGCCCATGCCCTGTCGATCCAGTGGCCGGGCTATCCGGGCCTGTGGGACCAGTCGCTGGCCGGCTCCTCGACGCCGACCTGCATGCTGGTGTTCATGGACAGCCCGCTCCAGGGCAGCGTCACGTGGGCGCTCGGACGTGCGTCCGGGACCGGCGGGGGCAACCACTTCATCTTCGCGGCGGTGCCGCGCAGCACGCCGGTCGAGAATCAGACGTCGAGCGCGTCAGTCGCCGGGATGACCATGCGCTCGCTTCTCACCTCCTCGGACGGGGGAAGCCACGCCGTCGCCGCGCAGGGCCTTCTGGTCGAGAGCACAGTTCCCTTCGCCGGGCACACGCGCGTCCTGCCCGCGGCCTCCATCGCTCCCGGGGGCAAGCTCGCCGCGCCGCTGAGCGTGAACGCGCTGCGTGAGCTGGGCCTGCGGCTCGTGCCCAAGCGGGTCCCGGAGGGGTGCGTCGTCGGTCAGAAGCGCCGGCGCCACCAGCGCTGCCCCTGACCGCGACGGCGCGATAGCGTCGGTCGCGTGCCGCGCACCCCGCTCGAGGGCGCCACCCGCCGGCGTGCGCCGGCGCCGAACGTCTACGGCGCGCGCAGGGGCGCACACTCCGGCTTGGCCGGGCTGCGCAGGACCACCATTGCCCGTCCGGGCTGGGTTGCCGTCACCGACCATCCACTGCAACGGTCAAGCGCCGTCGGGAAGGTGACCGTGAAGGCGCCGTTGCGGTTGGCCAGCGGGCGGCGCGCCAGCGTCCCCCGGTCGACCAGGATCAGGTGCACCCGGACCCGCGCGCGGAAGCCGCGGCCTGAGATCGTCACGGGGTTGCCCTTGACCAGCGCCAGATGGCCGACCGGTCTGGCGCCGGCGCCCGACGCGTTGCCGAGGACCAGGGATCCGGAGACGAGAAGTGCCAGCGTTGCTATGAGCAGCGCGGCCCGGCGGGGGGATAGGGCCGACGGAATCTGCATGGACATCACCTCTTCAGCTCGCCACGATACCGGACGGCGGTGGGCCCGGACATCCGCCCGGGCCCACCTTCCGCGACGTCAGTGACCGTTGCCGGAGGGCACGTCCACCGTTGCGGAGAACGTGTCCTCGTCGTTGGCGGTCTCGCCATTGGCCTCCGTGGCGCCGCACAGCGACGGCGGCGTGCCCGGCACCGCGGTGCCCGGACACACGAACACGTCCTGCGAGCGCGTGTCAGACCAGATGGGATGGGCCTTGTCGATGGCGGCGAGGCCGACGTAGTCGCCATAGAACTGGCCGCCGGCGGGACCCTCGAACTCGGTCGGGGCCGGCATCGAGCTGCTGGTGACCCGCACCTGTCCGAAGTGGACCAGATCCGAGCTCCCGGACAGACTGAAGTCCGAGGAGCCGTTGGTCTCATCGTGACCGTACTGACGGTCGTAGTAGTCCACGGCGAGCCGGCCGTCGCGCGTGAACGCGCTCCACTGCCAGAACTGGTCGGTGTGGGTCTGCCCCGGTGCCTGGGTGACCACCAGACCCCGGCGCGGATCGGTGGACGTGCTCATCGTCTGACCACCGTCCTTGGAGACCCCGAGGAGGATCTTGTTCGCGCAGGCGCCCGGCGTCTTGACGCCGGAATAGGTCGGGGCGCCCGAGTCAGGCGAGAAGCCCGTCGGCGTGCAGCCGTTGCTCTCGTTGGAGTCCGGATTGATGTAGGACCCGAACGCGACGGTGACCTGATTGGCGTTGCGCGGGTTCACCTGTCCCGACGGGTAGTTCGTGGCCCGGAAGTCCGAGAGCGTGGACGACCCCTTCTCGGGGACGCACGAGCGGCCCGGATCCGCGCCGTCGCCCTGGTAGGTGTCACAGTCGGGAAGGTCGTAGTAATCGGAGACCTTCACCGGTGACGAGAACGTCTGGCCGCCGTCCGTCGACTTCGACAGCAGCACCTGGTAATTGTTGTTGGACCCGCTGGTCGGCTGGTTGTTGAAGTTGTCGTAGGCGACATACAGCGCGCCGTCCGGTCCGACGAACGGGTCGGAGAACTGGTTCTCGTTGCACTTGCCCTGGGTCGTCGCGGCGCCGAACGTGTTCGTGCAGACGGGGCTGTCCTTGCTCACCAGGACCCGGTTGGAGAACGTCTCACCGTAGTCGTTTGAGTGCACCTCGTAGATGTACGCGGTCCCATCGGCAGCGAACTCCGTCCACGTGACGTAGATCCGATCGCGGAAGGCGCTGTGCAGGTTGTCGTCAACCGTCATCAGCGCCTTGTCCTCCAGCACGCCGCTGGTGCCGTTGGGGTCAAACAGCACGGTCGTGTAGCGACCCGGGAAGTTCCAGGACGCACCATCGTTCCCGGTGGAGCGGAAGATGGTGAACGCGCTCGACTGGTCCGGGTTGGGTGACGCGGCGGTGCCCCGGTTGAACAGCTGGCAGCTCATGTACGCGTTGCCGCGGGTGTCCCAGGCCACCGACGTGTCGCCGCCGGCCTGCCAGTACTCGCGGGCAAACGCGGGCGGGCCCGTCGGCCCGGTGGTGAAGCTGTTGGGGACCGTCGAGTCGGCCCACGTGCGCCCCTCGTCGGTGGAGAAGTGAGCGCCACAGGTACCGTCACCGCGGATGTAGTTGTTGTCGCTGGCGACGATGTTGCCGGGGTCCATCGGATCCTGGCTGATCGACGGCTCGTTGTTGGCCTGGCCGCGACCCTGCAGGCTCGCGTCGGTGACGTTGAGGCAGTTCTGGTTGACCTTCACGTCGGAGCCCAGGCGGGTCGAGCACTGGCCCTGCCCGGAGGGGAAGTAGGTGGCGATGCCGGCTGCGCCGCCCTGGGCCGACCGGAACGACGCCGGCGGGGTGAACGGAGCGCCATCGGGCCCGGCGCCCTGATCGGGATCCCCGCCACCGGGACCGGCGATCCGCGGCTGGCGCCCCTGACCGGCGGAGGCCGGGTTGAGCGCGGTGGCGAGGGTCTCGGAGATGATCCGTCTCTGGATCTTGTTGAGGCGTCCGTAGCTCAGCGGTCTGCGCGCGTTGGCGGGCGACTGGGCCAGCAGCAACACGCATACGGCCCCGACGACGCCGGCAAGCGCCAGCGGTAGGGCAACACGACGTATCGACGGCATGTGACTCCTTGCGGTTCGGTCTGATCCGGCGCCGAACGCGGAGCTCCTCAGTGGCTGATCACCGGCGAGGCCTCGCACGCTCGCGCTCGTGCGCCGTCCGGCATGGCGCGGCCGAGAATCCCGACTCTCCTCCCTTCTTTCGATCGCCTCCTGGCAGCGGTCGCAGCCGCGAGCCTATACCTCCGGAGCCGCTGATTCCAGGCCGCGGGTTCAGGTGCGCAGCGACGGCGGCGCGGCGACTGCGGGCGCCTCGGCGGGGAGTGGCAGCAGGAGCGGGACGCCCTGATAGGCGTCGAGCTCGAGACTGAAGCTGCACAGGTCATCGACGACGGCGATCTGCTGGGCGCGGAAGAGGTCGATCACCTTGGATGTCGGGATCAGATGCTCGGAGCGGATGGTGCCGACGACCGATTCGGGGCCGAAGTTGAGCACCGTCACCTGGAGGTTGGCGTTCTCCAGGCGGTGGACCATCACCAGCAGTGAGCGGTGCGAGACCCCCGGGACGTCGATCTGCTCCGCCGTGGGGATGCGGTAGCGGCGACGGATCCGGATGATGCGACGCAACCGGCGCGCGAACGACGAGCGGTCGTTGAGCTGGTCGGGCAGCGTGCCGTACAGGCTGCGTGCGCGCGGCAGGCCGCCCTCGGAGCGCTCGGCCTTGGGGTTGACGCCCATGAGGTCGTGCGCGCCGCGGTTGATCCAGCGCGTGTCGCCGTCGGCGATCAGGTCGGCCACCTCGGCCGGGTCGGTCGTCAGCATCCCCGTCAGATCCCAGCCCGACAGGGCGAAGACGCCGGGCTGGAACGCGTTGTACATCGCCAGCAGCAGGTGGATGCGCTTGACCCGTTCCACGTCCTCGTCGGACATCACATTCGGGTCGGGTATCTCGAGGATGGCGCTGATCGCCGACGCGGTCGTACAGGCGATGCCGTTGGTGGTGAACGGCCGGTTGTAGGAGATGCCGGGTCCGGTGAGCGCCGCGGTGAGCTCGCCGCGCACGTGGATGGCCAGCTCCCCGCCGGTGACCTCCCGCCCGGCGTAGGTGAACAGATCATCGCGATGGCGGGTGGCGAAGTGGACCAGCTCGTGGGTGAGCTCGTCGTGGTTCTGCAACGCGTGCACGAGCGAGGCGGAGTCGATCCCCAGCCGGAGGGCCTCGTTCATGGTCAGTCGCAGGAACTCCGTGTCGCCCATGGCCAGGGCGTGGTGGTAGGCCGGGCGGTTGACGAAGTCGTAGGACAGGTCGGCCCCGGACTCTCCCATCGTCTTGATGTCGTCCATCGTGAGGTTGAGCTCCTGGAAGGAGAACCCCCCCATCTTGCGGATCATGCTGGAGATGAGCTGGTTGGCCGCCTCCGAGAGCGGATGGCCCTCGGACCACGCCGGCCGATCCTCGGCGGTCTTCTCGATGCCCAAGAAGCCGTTGGCATCGAGCCGCAGGGCGCCGGACCCCAGATCCGCGAGCGAGTGCAGCGCGTCACCGATGACCAGGCGCATGCCGGCGAACGACGGGTCAAGCCAGTTGATCGAGGGCTGGCCCGCCTTGAAGTAGTGCAGGTACACCCAGCGTCGCTGCACGCCGTCGACGCCGGTGACCACCCGGGTCGCCGACCAGTTGGTCTCCTTGACGCCCGGCTCGTAGAAGATGACCCGCTGGAGCTTGCCGATGATGTAGCCGGCCGCCTGGAGCTTGGCCTCGGACTCGACGTTGAGGTTGACGCAGTCGCGCCCGTCGGGGACCTCGGGGAGCAGGTGCCAGTCCCGGGGGTCGATCGACACCATGTGGTAGATCCCGGGGTAGTCCTGGTAGCCCATCTCCGCGAGGCGGAAGTCGGCCCCCTTGCCGGTGTGGCCGGGGACGATGTCGTCGATCACGGTGCCGTCGTGCTCGCCGGCGACGATGCACAGCGCGCGGAAGTGATCCTCGGTCCCGAACATGGGGTCGACCTGCATGCTGATGCGGTCGAAGTGGCCGTCGACCGAACCGGTGGGGCTCCAGCCGTTGATGCCGCCCGCCAGCTTCACCGGCCCCGTGTGGACGGCGTCGATACCGATCTCCTGAAAGGCGCGCCACAGCTCCGGGTCGGCCAGCCCCGACAGAAACGGGTCGCCGCTGCGCGTGATGAACGACAGCGGGTACGCGGTGAACCACACCGCGGCGCGCTCGACCGCGGCCCGCGGATCCGGGTCGGCGAATGGGTTCTGCCACATGCTCCCCTGCCCGGAGAGCTGCGTGGCCAGCGCCTGGGCGTCGTGCAGCATCGACTGCTCCACCAGCCAGGACACGTAGGACTCGTTCGTGCCCTCGGTGGCGCCCGAGAGGCCGGACCGGATGATGTCGCGCAGCACCCGTCGCGCCGATGGACGCAGGCGCCGTGGCCGCGCCGGATACAGGTGCTCGTCGTAGGTGATCTCCGAGATCAGGCGGTGCTCTTCAGTCGGCGGGCCGAAGAGGTCGCCGAGTGCCGAGCCGGTGCGGTCTCCGATCTCACTCATCACATGCAGCTTTACTCGTCAGGCGCCACATCGTGACAGCGACCGGGTGTGGCCGCGTCGCCGCGGCGGCGGCTCAGCGCGTGGCGGCGTGCAGCGGGGACGTGTCCCCGACTGACCATCTGTGGCCGAAGGGGTCCTGAAAGCCGCCCTGGCGATGCGTGCCCCACGGCAGCTCATGCGCGGTGACCGGCGACCCCGGCTGCGCGCCCGCTGCCACGGCGCGGGCGATGAACCCGTCCGGATCGTCGACGAAGACCTCGATGCGCACGCTGGTCTGGCCGACGCGGTCGGGGCTGTCCTCGGCCGGGTTGCCCGGGTTGGCCTCGTGCAGGAAGACCGGCGCGCCGCCCACCACCAGACCGGCGACGCCACCCAGGTCCCACAGGACCTCCGCCCCCAGCGCCTCGCGGTACCACGCCACCGCGGCGGCCCCGTCGGGAACGATGAGCATCACCGAGATGGTGACGGCGCCGGGAGCTGCGTCGCCGCTCTGTGTCGCAGGGCCCAGCGCCGGTCCTGACGTCCCGCCCCACTCCTCCGGCAAGAGGTCGGCGATGGACTGCGAGAAGCACCAGCGGTGCCCGCCGAGGTCCTCCGCGGTGTACTGGCGCTCCCCGTAGGCATGGTCACGGGGCTCCGCGACGATCGTCGCCCCGCGCTCGCGCGCCCGCCGGCAGTGGGCGTCGGCGTCATCGACGCGGACCACCAGCGACACGTTTCCGGCCAGCGCCCTGGAGGTGCGCGGCTCGGTGATGGCGATCGTGCCGTTGCCGAACGAGAGCTGGGCGCGATGATCGCCGGCGTGCCAGCGCTCCGCGAACCCGAAGACGTCACAGAGCCAGCGGATCGCCTCGGTGACGTCGTCATAGACGAGCTCGGGGATGATCGCTGCCGGGGGCATCGTGCGGTTCTCGACGCCGGCCGCGGGGGTGGTGGCGGCCTGCGCCGCGGGGGTGGTGCGGCGCGCCGCGGGTGGTGGCGCCTGCGCCGCGGTGGGCTCCGGGCCGGGTGGGTCCGGATCGTGGGCGACGATGCCGACCAGGTTTCCCGCCGGGTCACTGAACGACGCCAGCAGGCGAGGGCCGTCGGGCGTGGGCTCCATGCGCAGGATGGCGCCGGCGCTCTCGGCCTCGGTGAGCGTCCGCGCGACGTCGTCGACGTGGATCCACATCACCGGCCCGGCGTCGGGAGCGGCGGGGCGGTCGGTGATCCACTGCCCGATGAGCCCGGGCGCCTCGAAGCCGGACTCGGAAGGATCAATCCGCCAGCCGAGGACGCGCGCGTAGAAGCGCGCGGACGCGGTGAGATCGGTCGCGGGAATCTGGAGATAGACGAGTTGACCGTGGGCGAACACGCTACGACTAATCTTGACAGCGATGTCAAACTTAGGTGAGCGGCCGGTACGGGCCGACGCACGTCGCAACGTGCGACGGATCCTGGAGGCCACGACCGAGCTCATCGCCACCGATCCGGGGGCGAGCATGGAACGCGTGGCCGCGGCCGCCGGCGTGTCGCGGGCGACGCTGTATCACCACTTCTCCAGCCGCGACGCGCTGATGGACGCGCTGACTGACCAGTCGATCGGCGAGGTGACGGCCGCGCTGGAGGCGGCGCGCCCGGCGGAGGGGACCCCCGCCGAGGCGATGGAGCGCGTCCTGCTGGCGGCGTGGCAGGTCATCGGGCGCTACCGCGGGCTGGTCATCGTCAACCAGCGCCTCGAGCGCGCGGAGCTCCGTGCCCGGCTCGCTCCCGCGCTGGCGCCGGTGCGCGGCGTGATCGCGCGCGGCCAACACGACGGGACGTTTGATCCCGAGCTTCCGGCCGAGTGGCTGCTCGGCACCGTCATCGACCTCATCCACGCCGCCAGCCGTCAGGTGACCGGCGGCGCGATGGACCCCCCCGCCGCCGAGCGGGCGCTCCTGCGCACCGCCGGCGCGACGCTCGCCTCACATCGCCGGTGACCCCGCCTCGCACCGCCGGTGACCCCGCCTCGCACCGCGGGTGACCCCGCCTCGCACCGCCGGTGACCCCGCCTCGCACCGCCGGTGACCCCGTCTCGCACCGCCGGTGACCCGGGGCGGCCCTGATTAGACTGCGCGCGTGAGCACGGCCGCGCGGACGAAGGTTCGGCTCGCGGAGCTGGTGGCGACGCTGTCGCTCGGCACCGATCTGGGCATGGCCCAGCCCATGGAGCACGTGCTGCGCCAGTCGCTGATCGCGCTGCGCCTTGCCGAGCGCCTCGGCCTCGACGAGGCGGATCGCGTGGTCGTCTACTACGTCGGCCTGCTGGCCTGGGTCGGCTGTCACGTGGACGCCTACGAGCAGGCCAAGTGGTTCGGCGATGACACGGTGTTCAAGGGCGCTTCGCGGCAGGTCGACATGGGCCGGCCGCTGGCGGCCGGGGCCTTCGTCCTGGGGCAGCTTGGATCGAGCCGACCGCTGATCCAGCGCGCACGGACGGGGATCGCTTTCCTGGGCGACGGCCGGCGCGCGGTGCAGGACATGGTGGAGAACCACTGGGCCGCCACCAACGAGCTCGCCGCCGGGCTCGAGCTCGGCGACGAGGTGCGTGACAGCCTCTACCAGACCTTCGAGCGCTGGGACGGCAAGGGCGCCCCGGCGGAGGCACGAGGTGCCCAGATCCGCGTGGCCGCACGCCTGGTCAACCTCGCCGACGTGGTCGAGGTCTTTCACCGGGCGGGCGGGACCGAGGCCGCGATGGCGGTGGCCCGCGAGCGCAGCGGCAGCCAATTCGACCCGGACCTGGTGGATCTGTTCTGCGCCGAGGCGCCGGCGCTGTTCGCCGAGCTCGACTCGGTGACGAGCTGGGACGCGGTGATCGCCGCCGAGCCCGCGCTGGCGCTGGTTCTGTCCGACGAGCAACTCGATGCCGCCCTGTCGGCGATCGCCGACTTCGTCGACGTCAAGTCGCCGTGGACGATCGGCCACTCGCGTGGCGTCGCCGAGCTGGCCGCCGAGGCGGCACGGGGTCTGGGGCTGTCAGACGAGGACGTCGTCCTCGTGCGACGGGCCGGACTGGTGCACGACCTCGGGCGCCTGGGGGTGCCGAACTCGATCTGGGACAAGCGCGGACCGCTCAGCGCGGCGGAGCTCGAGCGCGTGCGCCTGCACCCGTATCTCACCGAGCGGATGCTGGCCTCCTCGGCGGGCCTGGCCCCGCTGGGGGCGATCGCCGTCCAGCATCACGAGCGGCTGGACGGGTCGGGCTACCCGCGCGGCCTGCGCGCCGGCGCGATGACGCTCCTGGGCAAGGTGCTCGCCGTCTCCGACGCCTACCACGCGATGACCGAGGCGCGCCCGCACCGTCCTGCGCTCGCGGGCCAGCAGGCGGCCAACGAGTTGCATGCAGGCGTCGGCAGGTCACTGTTCGACGGCGACACGGTCGATGCCGTCCTGCGCGCCGCCGGTCACGCGGTGAAGCGACGGCGCACTCTGCCCGCCGGTCTGACCGCCCGCGAGGTGGAGGTGCTTCGCCTGCTCGTGCGCGGCCTGTCCTACAAGGAGATCGCGCAGGAGCTCGTCATCTCACGCAAGACCGCCGGCGCGCACGTCGAGCACATCTACACCAAGCTCGGCGTGTCCAATCGGGCCCGGGCCAGCCTGTTTGCCATGAAGCACGGGCTCATGGCCGGCGAGTAGCCCCTCCCCGACCCGCAAGTCCCCGACCCGAAAAGATCGGGCGAATACCCCATGTGACGCGCGCCCTGCCCGCTTATGGTGCACGAAACGAACCTATGGAGGATGTTGTGGCGACAAAGATGCTTGTCAACCTGGCCACCGGGCTCGAGGACGCCGAGCGCGTGACCGTGGCCTTTCTCGTCGGCGGGGCCGGCCTGCAGAAGGGCAGGAAGGTGGCGATGTTCCTCACCAAGGAGGCGGTGCGGCTGGCCCTGCCCGGCCACGCCGAGGCGGTGGCATGCGACGGCTGCCCGCCGCTGGCACGGCTGTTCGAGCAGTACGTCGAGGGCGGCGGCGAGCTGCTGGTGTGCCCGATCTGCTTCAACGCCCGCCGCCTCGACGAGGCCGGCCTGGTGCCCAACGCGACCCTCGCGGGCGCGACTCCGATGCTCGACTGGATGGGTGACGATGACACCGACATCTTCAGCTACTAGCCCCCGCACCGAGCTGCTGGGACCGGCCTTCGCCCACGCGGTGTCACGCCGGGACTTCGCGCAGGTGACCGAGCTCCTGTGCCCCGACGTCGAGTTCCGGGCCCTGACCCCCCGACGCGCGTGGGACGCGCCGACCTCCGAGGAGGTCGTGCGCGTCCTGAACACCTGGTTTCACGCGACGACGATCGTCGACGACGTGCTGGCGGTCCGCACCGACGTGGTCGGCGACCGCCACTGCGTCACCTACCGCTTCGCGGGCGAGCGCGCCGGCGAGCGGTTCGTCATCGAGCAGCACGCGTACTACACCGAGCGCGACGGCCGCATCGGCTGGATGCGTCTGCTCTGCTCGGGCTTCCGCCCCGAGGGTTAGCCGACGGACTCGCCCCGAGGCTGGGCCGATGGGGCGGGATTCAGCCGAGGACGCCGAGGCCCGCCTGGGCGACCTCCATGTCCTGGGTGTAGTGGCCCCCGCTGACACCGATGGCGCCCACCACCTTGTCACCGACGGTGATGGGGAAGCCGCCGCCGAAGATGACGAGGCGATCGATGCCGCCGACGGCGCCGGCCGCCAGCGGCGGATCGTCCTTGATGAATTCGTGCCACCCGTCGGTGGGCATGCCGAACCCGGCTGCGGTGTAGGCCTTGTCCTGGGCGATCTGAACGCTGAGCAGCGCGGCGCCGTCCATCCGGCTGAAGGCCTTGAGCACACCAGACTCGTCGCAGACCGCGATGTTCATGGGCACGCCCATGTCCGCCGCCTTGGCTTCGGCCGCGGCGATGATCCGGTGAGCGAGATCGCTGCTCACGCTGGCCTTCTCGAATACGTCACTCATCGCTTCTCCCTTTCCTCGTTGGGGTTGTCCTGGTCGGCGAACCGTCGCTCGAGCTGCCGGATCTCGCCGACCCCGATGAAGTCCAGGAACGCGTCGAAGCCCAGCATCGAAGGCAGGATCTCGATCGGCGTCCCGCTCGTCCTGATCTCGGCCAGGACCGATCGCATCGCCGCAGTCGCCGCCAGCAGCGCGCTGAGCGGGAAGATGACCAGGCGAAAGCCGCATTCGCGCAGGAACTCGTGGGTGACCGCCGGGGTCTTGCCGCCCTCGGCGTAGTTGAACAGCAGGGGCACGTCGGCAAGGTGGTCGGCGATCGCCTTGATCTCATCCGTGGTCTGCGGCGCCTCGACGAACAGGACATCGGCGCCGGCGTCCCGATACCGGCGCGCGCGCTCCAGCGCTCGGTCCAGTCCCTCGACCGCCCGCGCATCGGTACGGGCGATGATGAGGAAGTCGGTGCTCTCCCGCGCGGCCACCGCGGCGGCAACCTTGGCCGCCATCTCGCCCGCTCCGATGAGCGCCTTGTCCTCCATGTGCCCGCACTTCTTGGGCATGACCTGATCCTCGATGTGGATGGCGGACACTCCGGCCGCCTCGTACTCGTGGACGGTACGGATCACGTTGAGCGCGTTGCCGTAGCCGGTGTCGGCGTCCGCGATCACCGGCACGCTCACCGCCTGCGCGATCCGCCGCGCGTTGTCAACCATCTCTGAGAGGGTGAGGAGCCCGACGTCAGGCCGCCCGAGGCGACCCGCGGCGGTCCCGAACCCCGTCATGTACACCGCGGGGAAGCCGGCCTCCTCGATCAGTCGCGCGCCCAGCGGGTCATAGCACCCGGGCGCCAGCACCATGTCACCGTCCATCAGTTCGGCGAGACGGGGACGGCCACCCGAGGAGTCGCCGAGGAAAGGTGACACCTACTCACTCACCTGTCTCAGTGCATAAAAAATGGGCGTAGGTGTGACCTGGAGCACACGTGGGATAAAGTCACTCCGGAGAGTAACTCTGCCGTGTGGCGGACCTTACATCTCCTGGCCCGCTCTGCGCTTTGTCAGGCACCTACGCCCAAAAAGAACCCTATGTGTCGGGGTGGTCACAAGTCAATCCCCAACTGATCACGAATTGTCCCAAATACCGGGAACATCCTGTGCTACATGGTCGCCACTGCGCTTTGGGGCGGGGTGCGCCGGGGCTGTGAAGGCCACGCCCGGGGACGGTCACAGCTCGGGGACGATGCGTCCCGGGTCTGACACGCCGCTGTCGACGGCGGCCTGGCGGACCGCCTGGGCCACCGTCTCGTGGACGTTGCGGTCAAGCACGTCGGGGACCAGCTCGGACTCAACCGTCAGGCCGGCCAGCGCCCACGCCGCGGCGCGCTTCATGCTGATGTTGATCTCGCTCGCACCCGCCAGCAGCGCGCCCCGGAAGATGCCCGGATAGCCGAGCACGTTGTTGACGCTCGTCCCGTCGGCGGCGAAGGCCGCCCCGGCCTCGATCGCAAGCTCCGGCTCGATCTCGGGCGCCGGATTGGTCAGAGCCAGGATGACCTGGCCCGGGCGGACGAGGTCCGGGGTGATCAGACCGGCCCGCCCAGTGGTGGCCACGACGACATCGGCCTCGCCCATGACCGTCTTCAGGTCGGCGATCTCGATCCCACGGGCCCGGGCCTGGTCCTGGGCCCAGGCGTTGGGGTCGGTGGCGATGACCCGCTTGACGCCGGCATCGTGGATGAGGGAGGCGATCCCATAGCCCGCGGCTCCGAGCCCGATCTGGCCGACGACGGCCTCGTCGAGGCGCATGCCCACCTGTCGGCACGCCGCGATGGCGGCCGCCATGGTGACGACCGCGGTGCCGTGGACGTCGTCGTGCATCACCGGCTGGGGCAGGGCCTCGATGAGCCGGCGCTCGATCTCGAAGCACTCGGGCGCGGAGATGTCCTCGAGATGGATCCCGCCGAAGCCGGGGGCGACGCGGATCACGGTGTCGACGAACTCATCGACGTCCTTGGTGTCGATCAGGATCGGCACGGCGCTGACGCCGACCAGCTGCGCATAGAACAGCGCCTTGCCCTCCATCACCGGCATGCTGGGCACCGGGCCGATGTCGCCGAGGCCCAGCACGCGGGTCCCGTTGGTGCAGATGGCGACGCTGCGACCGATCATCGTGAAGCGTCCCGCGAGCTGCGGGAACTCCGCGATCGCCTCGCACACCCGGGCGACGCCGGGGGTATACACGTCGCGCACGTCCTGATTGGTGCGGATCTCCCGGCGGCCGGTGACCTGCAGCTTGCCGCCGTCGTGCGCGATGAAGGCTCGGTCGTGAAACCACACCACGCTCACGCCCGGGAGCGCGCCCAGGCCGGCGGCCAGCGCCTCCGCATGCTCCTTGTCGCGCAGCTCGACCGTGATCTCGCGCAGGGCCTCGTTGCGCGCCACGGCGATCGTCGTCACGTCCCCGATGAGTCCGCCGTACTCCGAGATGCGGGTCGCCACCTTCGCCAGCTGCCCGGCCTGGTGCGGGATCCGCAAGCGATAGGTGCAATCCATAGCCATGCGCAGACTCCTTGGGAGCGGATGTGGGCCGGGCCTGCTGTCATTGTCGACGATGCGGATCCTGATCATCGGCGCGGCGGGCATGGTGGGGCGAAAGCTCTCAGAGCGCCTGGTCCGGGACGGGGCGGTGGGGGGCCGGGCGATCGCGGCCATGGCGCTCGCCGACGTGGCCGGCGTGGCTGAGGTGGCCGGCGTGGCTGGGGTGGCGGGCGGCGGCGTCGAGACCGTCGCGGCCGATCTCACGGAGCCGGGCGTGGCCGCCGACCTGGTCGCCTCGCGACCCGACGTGATCGTCGACCTGGCGGCCGTCGTCTCCGGCGAGGCCGAGAGTGACTTCGAGAAGGGGTACCGCGTGAACCTCGACGCCACCCGCTCCCTGCTCGAGGCGATCCGCCTCGCCGGTCCGGACTACCGGCCCAGGCTGGTCTTCAGCTCGTCGATCGCGGTGTTCGGGCCGCCCATGCCCGACGTCATCACCGATGACCAACCCAGCACGCCGGCGACGAGCTACGGGACCCAGAAGGCCATCGTCGAGCTGTTGCTGGCCGACTACACGCGGCGCGGGTTCATCGACGGCATCGCGATCCGCCTGCCCACGATCTGCGTGCGGCCGGGCGCGCCGAACCTGGCCGCGTCGGGCTTCTTCTCCGGCATCATCCGCGAGCCCCTGCACGGCCGGCCCGCGGTCCTGCCCGTCTCTCCCGACGTGCGCCATTGGTTTGCCTCGCCGCGCGCGGCCGTCGCGTTTCTCCTCCACGCCGCGACCATGGATTCAGGTGCTCTGGGGCTGAGGCGGTCGCTGACGATGCCGGGGCTCTCGGCCACCGTGGGCGACGAGATCGAGGCGCTGCGCCGCGTGGCCGGCGATGCCGCGGTGGCCCTCATCCACTCCGAGCCCGACGACACGATCGCGCGCATCGTCGACGGCTGGCCGCGCGCCTTCGACACCCGGCGCGCGCTGGACCTGGGGTTCACCGCCGAGCGCAGCTTCGACGAGATCGTCCGGGTCTACGTCGAGGACGAGATGGGCGGTGTGGTGCCGTAGGCGCCTGGGTGTGTCGGGCGGCGCCGGGCCGGCGTCTTGGCTTGGTCTCGGCGCACGTCAACGGCGGGCCATGGAAAGGGACGCGACGTGGTGTGGGCGGCCCGCCGCGAGGGGTTGAGGCGGATTTTTGAGCTATTTCCTCCACTATCGGCCACAGCCCGCGGACAACCCGGGCTCGTGAGGAGATTAGGGCTCTGTGAGGACCCTTATCTCCCAGAACCCCCTGCAAAGCGGGCATGACGCTCTAGGCCCACCCCTCCCAAGCCCGCAGTTGGCGTGCGCCGAGGGCTCAGACCGCGGCGGTGGCCGGCGAGGTGGCCAGCGCCTCCGCCAGCCGCTCGAGTCCCAGCGCGATCTCGTCGGGCCGGTGCGCGGTGAAGGACAGGCGCAGCGTGGCGGCATCGGGCGGGCCGGAGAAGAACGGCGCGCCGGGGACGTAGGCGACGTCGCGGTCCAGCGCGCGCTGCAGCAGCGCTCCGGCATCCCAGCCGTCGGGAAGGCGCGCCCACACGAACATGCCGCCATCGGGGTGGTTGTGGGTGGAGCCGGCCGGCAGCGCCGCGCCCAGCCCTGAGAGCAGCGCGTCGCGGCGGGCGCCGTACTCGGCACGCAGGCGCTCGATGTGGGCCGCCAGGTCGGTGGTGGCCAGCCAGTGCGCGGCCGCCGCCTGGTCGACGGTCGAGGAGTGCAGGTCGGCGGCCTGCTTGGCGATCGTCAGCGATCGCAACAGCATCCGCGGCGCCCGGACCCAGCCGATGCGCAGGCCGGGAGCGGCGATCTTCGACAGCGTGGAGATGGCGAGCGTCCGCTCATACCCCGCCGTCAGCGACGCCACCGCCGGCAGCGCCTCGCCGCTGTAGCGCAACTCGCCGTAGGGGTCGTCCTCCACGATCCACAGCCCGGTGCGCTCCGCCACCTGCGCCAGGGCGAGGCGGCGCTCACGCGAGAGCGTCCGCCCGGTGGGGTTGTGGAACGTGGGCACCGTGTAGAGCAGCGTCGGCCGGTGCCGGGTGATGAGCGCGTCGAGCGCGTCGGGGTCAAGGCCCCGGTCATCGCACGGGACCGGGATCGCCTCCGCTCCGGCCAGGGCGAAGCACTGCAGCGCGGCGAGGTACGACGGCTCCTCGACGAGCACGCGGTCGCCCGGCTCCAGCAGGATCGCCGCCACCAGCGTCAGTGCCTGCTGGGAGCCGCTGGTGATGAGCAGGTCGTCGGCGGCGGTCTCGAGCCCCCGCCCGGTCAGCCGCTGGGCGATGAGCCGTCGCAGGAGCGGATCGCCCTCGGTGGTGGAGTACTGCAGCGCCCGCGCGCCGCCGTCCTCGGCCAGGACCGCCGTGAACGCCGCCTGCAGGCCGGCGCGGTCGAACAGGTCCGGAGCCGGCAGGCCGCCCGCGAACGAGATGACTCCGGGGCGCTCGGTGAGCGCGAGGATGTCGCGGACCGGTGAGCTGGTGGCGCCGCGCAGCCGGCCGGCGCCGTCATGAGCTGGAGATGGATGAGACATACGGACTCCTAGAACAACACGGTCGGCGGAACAGGACGGTTCACCACCGGCTCACCCGAGGGCGTGTCCCGCGGGTTCTCAGCGACCGGTGGCGCGCTGTACTCGTTGAGCGGGAGTCCGCATGGGTCCAGTGTAGAGCTCCGGTCAGGCCGGGCCCGCGGGCCCGGGAATATGATCCGCTGCGTGGGAGAGGACCCGAGTGGTGACGCGCCGGCAGCGCTCGAGGGCCAGGCCGTGCTCGTGGCGTGGTCGGTCAAGCGCCGCTCGCCGACGCGGCAGTTCGCCGCGCTCATCCTGACGGGCTCACGCGTGAGCCTCATCGACGCCGGAGGCGACGTACTGCTGGAGGCCGAGGGTGACACGCTGCGCGCCGGCGTCGTCAGCCCGACCCAGGTGGAGCTCCACGAGCCCGACGGGACGGTGCGCTATCTCGTCGGCCCGCTGCCCCAGTGGGGCAAGCGCGGCCGCGGCGCGGAGCTGGTCAACCGCTACGGCGCCCAGCTCACGCCCGACCCCGAGCTCGTCGGAGCCCGAGGGGCGGCTCTCGCGGTTCATGATCACGCCGGCCACGTCCCAGCTGCGCCGGCTGCGGCTGTGGCCCCCGGTGCTGGTGGCGATGCTGCGCGGCTGCGGGGTCGCGCCGCTCGACGGCGACTGAGTTGTCGACGATCACGGGAGACGAGATGGGACTGGCGACAAGTTCAAGAACCTGGCCAAGCAGGAGCCGTCAGCCGGTGAACACGGCCTCGGGTAGCAGCGCGCTCACGATGTACTGACCCGCGTCGACGATCTCGGAGATCTTGAGGTCGACCGCCAGGCTGCACAGCAGGTAGGCGTCGACCGGGGTGAGGTCGTAGGTTCGGTGGATGTGGTCGATCATGGCCCGGATGGCGTCCTGGGAGGCGGCGAACAGGTCCGTTCACGCCGGTGGTGGCATAGAACGGCGCGGAGTCCACGCGCGGGGTGAGCGGGGCCGGCGTGCGGTACTGGGGGCTGGGGATCGACCAGCCCTTGTGCAGGGTGAGGCGCAGCGAGGCGAACATCGGCGCCTCCAGGCCGGTGACGCACACCTCGCCGTCGCCCTGGCAGCCGTGGGCGTCACCGCAGGAGAACAGCGCCTGCTCGACCTGCACCGGAAGGTAGAGGGTCGATCCGCGACGAGCTGGCGGATGTCCATGTTGCCCCCGAAGTCCCGGGCGGCATCACCGGCTGCTCGCTCGCGCCCTCCGGGCACACGCCCATGGTCCCGAAGAACGGCGCCAGCGGGATCGCGACGTCATCGCGCATGTAGGCGAACTCGGCGTTGGTGATGTCAAAGATGCGCAGGTAGGGGTCGGTGAAGTCGTCGCTGAGCAGCCCGAGCCCGGGCAGCACCGCCGTCCAACCCCAGCCCTGGGTGTGGATGTCCAGGATCTCGACCTCCAGCGTGTCGCCCGGCTCCGCGCCGGCGACGCCGATCGGCCCATTGAGCGGGTAAGGCGGTTGCGGTCCAGCCCGGGATGACGCTGTGTCGGACTCCGGCGTGATTTGGTTGTCGACACGTCACGGGTCCACACGACCGCCGTATCGCCGGAATCGACCACGACCCGCGGCTCGTTGCCCGTATCCCACGTGAAGTGGACCTGTTCGTCTGGCAGGTAATGCGTGCGGGCCATCGGGTACCTCCAGGTCGGGTTCGGGGCAACGCTATGGGATCGCCGGTTGCTGCGGCAAGCTTGGGGCGCTGAACCCTGCTCGGGCGTCCGGTGGTCGAGTGCGGCAGAATCGTGGTCGCGTGCGCATGCCGATCAGAAGATATGCCGTGCTGGCGGCGGTTGCTCTCGGGCTTGCCGGTTGCGGTCGAACGTCGTCACCACCACCACCACCAGGACGACACCATCCCGCACGGCACGCCCCACGCCATCCAGCCGGCCGCCGGTGATCAGGCGCCGGGGCGGGCACCACCAAGATCCCGTCGGCGACATCCACGCGCACGCGCCCCGCTCTCGCAGGTAGGTCCGAGCTCGCTGGAGGTCGTTGCGCCGTGACCAACGCCACCTACATCGACCCGCTGCCGGACGTCACGCGCTGGGAGCGCACCGATCAGGGGGTCGATGCCGTGATGAACGTCGGCGCCCCGATCCTCGCCCCGTCCCGGGTGAAGGTGCTGGATATCGAGCCCGGCTGGTACCTGACCCAGCCGCTGGTCTACTTCGAGCTGCTCGAGGGATCAGACGCCGGACGGGTCCAATACGTGGCCGAGCAGATCACCGACATCGCCCCGCCCGGGACGATCCTCAGAAAGGCCAGCCGATCGCTCGCTATGCCAAGACGGGGACCTCGATCGAGTACGGCTGGTCGACGCTGAGCGGCCTCACGCTCGCGGTGGCCACGACCGGCTATGAGGAGGGCCAGATCACGCCCGCGGGGCGCTGCATGCGGGCTTGGCTGAACCGCCTCGGCGCCGGGGCGGGGCCCGACTTCTAACAGCCGCATAACACCGTTACGCCGTTGTGACGTACGGTGGCCTAGACCTGCGCTCGTGGGTCATGCGGTCCTCGGCAGAAACGGTCTTGCCGCCATGGCGGCGCTCGCCGTCCTGGCGCTCGGGGGGTGCGGGGGCTCGAGCGCGGCGCACGCCGGCGGCCACGCCGGTCCCGCGCTGAAGATGGCGCGACGCATGCGCGCGCAACGGCGTCCCCAATTCCCGGATCCGTTCGGGAGGCGGCCTGGGCATCCGCAACGGGATGAAGGCGAATCGCCGGCCTTCCAATGTTGCGTACAGCGCGGATGAGGGCGCCGCCGCGGCGGGCTGGGGCAACCTTCGGAGACCGCGCGCGCGCGGGCGCTCGCCGCCTGCGCGCTGGACCGCGCCCACGGCGTGCCGAGCTTCTCCGATCCGACCACGTCCCCGCCCGCCTCCACGCCGCCCGGGCACGACGCTCTGGCGATGGGGCGCGGTGGGCTGTTCCTGGTCGTGGCCGACGCGGACGCCCCGGCCTTCAGGCGCGCCGCCGCCATCTGTCATTTCCCGTTGCCTCACCCGCCCTCGGGCTCAGCCGCGTCACGTCCGGCGCGCCGGGGTGTCCATCTCCGGTCCGCCGCGTTCGTCGTGGGGTGATAAGAACAAAATGCCCGCGCGCAGATCCAGGGTGCGGGTACCCAACCCCCCGGAGGCCCACGATGAAATACCTCATGTTTGTCTGCGTGGACAAGACCTGGTGACGCCGGAAGCGACCAAGGACATGGCCCGCGACGCGATGGCGTGGGTGGACGAGATGGACGGTCGCGGCGTCCGCCTGCAGGGCAACCGGCTGCAGGAGATCAGCACGCGACGACCGTGCGGGTCCGCGACGGCGAGGTGCTGCTCGCCGACGGGCCGTTCGCCGAGACCAAGGAGCAGATCGCCGGCTTCTACATCGTCGAGTGCGCCGATCTGGACGAGGCGATCGAGGTCGCCGGCAAGCATCCGGTGGCCGGCATCGGCTCGATCGAGGTGCGGCCGTTCGTGGAGAGACTGAGACCGCGGCCCAGGCGGCGGTCGCGACGGCGTTCCGCGACGAGTGGGGCCGCATCGTCGCCACGCTGATCCGGCGCACCGGCGACTGGGACCTGGCCGAGGAGTGCGCGCAGGAGGCGTTCGCCGCGGCGCTGCGGCGCTGGCCGCGCGACGGCGTCCCGCGCGGCCCGGGCGCCTGGCTGACGACCGTCGCCGCGCAACCGCGCGATCGACCGGCTGCGCCGCGAGCGGCGCGGGGCCGAAGCTGGAGGAGGCGGCCGTGCGGCTCGCGACGACCGATCGGCGAGGCCGAGCCGACGACGGGCGACACGGACGACGACGAGCAGCGGGATCGAGGACGACCGGCTGCGGCTGATCTTCACCTGCTGCCATCCGGCGCTGCCGCTCGAGGCGCGGGTCGCGCTGACCCTGCGCACGCTGGCCGGGCTGACGACCGCGGAGATCGCGCGGGCGTTCCTCGTGCCCGAGCCGACGATGGCCAAGCGGCTGGTGCGGGCCAAGGCGAAGATCCCGGCGCCGGCATCCCGTACCGCGTGCCGCCGGCGCACCTGCTGCCCGAGCGCACCGGCGGCGGTGCTGGCCGTGCTCTACCTGCTGTTCAACGAGGGCTACGCCGCCACCGCGGGCGACCGACCTGATCCGCGCCGAGCTGTGCGACGAGGCGATCCGGCTCGGCCGCGCTGCTGGCCGAGCTGATGCCCGACGAGCCCGAGGCGCGCGGGCTGCTGGCGCTGATGCTGCTCCAGCACTCCCGCCGCGCGCGCCCGGGTCGACGCGGCGGGCGACCTGGTCACGCTCGAGGAGCAGGACCGGCCTCTGGGACCGGCGCCGAGATCGCCGAGGCGCAGCGCGCTGCTCGCAGGCGCGCTGCGCCGCCGCCGCGCCGGCCCGTACCAGCTCCAGGCCGCGATCGCGGCCTGCCACGCCGACGCCGCCGACGCCGCCGACACCGACTGGGCCGCAGATCGCCGCGCTCTACGACGCTGCTGCGCGAGTCGGCCGTCGCCGGTGGTGCGAGCTCAACCGGGCGGTCGCGGTCGCCATGGCCGACGGGCCCGAGGCCGGGCCTGGCGCTCGTCGACGAGCTCGAGGCGTCGGGCGCGCTGGCCGGCTACCACCTGCTCCCCGCCACCCGGGCGGACCTGCTGCGCCGCCTGGGCCGACCGGCGGATGCCGCGGTCGCCTACCGGCAGGCGCTGGAGCTGGCCGGGACCGACGCCGAGCGCCGGTTCTTGACCAAGCGCCTGGCCGAAGTGGTCGCCCGGAGCGCGCGTCCTGAACGCGGCCGCCGCCGGCGGACTCGCTCGGCTACCGCGTCGGGGCAAACCGCTCCCGCTGGGCCGGCCACGATCGAACAGACGTCCAATTAGCTTTAGTCCCTCAACCTGTGCAAAGGGAATGCCGAAGAGGGGTGTGTCGAAAAGGCATACTCGTCGTGAGGCGGGGGCGCAAAGCCAGGGGTCTTCTGCCGAAGATCGCCCAGCTGCCGATAACCAAGTCATTTAGTGCCGCCATGGATGGCGGCCACACATGGAGGGTTTTCCGTGCCTTTGGTTATCCACCGCAGGTTCGCAAGACGATCGGCCGCATCGCTGCGCTGACCTGCGCCGCGGTTTTCGTCAGTTCCGGGGCGGCCTTCGCCGCTCAATGCCCGACCCAGTCGGTCAAGCAGAAGTTCTCCAAGTGGGGCGACAGCTCCAACTACTTCCTCGTCCCGGGTGGCTCGTTCGAGGGCACCCCCGCCCAGGTGGGCTGGACGCTGTCCGGGGCCGACCTGACGGCCGGCAACGAGCCGTGCCACCTCAACAGCGCCAGCGACGACCAGTCGCTGCTGATCAACGGCGGCGGCAGCGCCACCTCGCCGGTCTTCTGCGTCGACAGCACCATGCCGAGCCTCCGGTTCTTCGTGCGCCAGACCAGCCGGGCTCCGATCTCAAGATCCAGGGCGTCGTCCAGACCCCGCGCGGTCCGATCTCGATGACCGTGGCCGACCTCGCGGACGGCTCGCTGTCCTCGTGGACCCCGGTGCAGATCACCGTCGAGACCAACCGGATCCCCAAGGGCACCTCGATCCCGGCCGCGATTCGTTCGCCGTCCCGGGCGCCGGGAGCTGGCAGATCGACGACGTCTACGTCGACCCCTACCGCGCCGGCTGATCGCCGGCGCGCGCGACGAGCCGGACCCGACGGATGAGCACCGCTGGAGCGCTAGGACGAGTCGCAGTCGGCGACCGAACGGTTGCTGGAGACGAGCTGGGAGGGCCGTGAACGCCGGGCCTCCGAGCGCGAGCTGGTCGTGGAGGGGTGCGCGGCGGCGCTGTTCGCCGTGCCGCGGCCACGCAGCTCGTGGCCTGGGCGTCCCCGGCGTTGCGCCTCGCAGTGGCGGTGCTGCTGGTGGCCGTCTACGCCCTCGTGGGCCGCATCGAGTTCCCGGTCGGCGCCGGGTACGTGGTGCCGACCCAGCTCATCCTCGTGCCGATGCTGCTGCTGCTGCCGCCGGCGGTCGTGCCGGTGGCCGTGGCCGTCGGGCTGGTCAGCGGAAACGTCGCCGAGTGCGCGCTGGGCCGGGTACCGCCGCGCCGGATCCTGTCGGCCGTCCCCGACGCGTGGCACGCCATCGGCCCGGCGGTCGTCCTGCTGCGTGGCGGGCTCGCCGCGCATCGGCTTCGGCCAGCTGCCGCTGCTGGCGGCGGCGTTCGCCGCCGGCTGCGTCGTGGACCTCGCCGGCTCGCTGGTGCGCATGCGGCTCGCCGGCGTGGTGCCCGATCTCAAGCTTCAGATCCGGGTGATCGGCCTGGTGTGGGCGGTGGACGCGTCGCTGGCGCCGCTGGGCTTCCTGCCGCGATGACCGCCCGCCAGGGCTACGTCGCGATCCTGTTCGTGCTGCCCGCTGGTGTTCCTGCTGTGGCTGCTGGCGCGCGACCGCAGCCAGCGCATCGATCAGGCCCACCATCGCCTCAAGCTCGTCGAGCAGGAGCGCGCTCGCCTGCAGACCGCCGTGCGCCGGCTCGGCGACGCGTTCGCGGCCAAGCTCGAGCTCACCGGCCTGCTCGAGATCCTCCTCAACGGATCGCTCGAGGCGCTCGACGCCGACGCCGGGCGCCTCGACGCTGGCCGGCGGCCCGTCGCCGCTGGCCACGGGGGTCGGCGACGGCGCGCGCCGCACGCTCGAGCTCTGCTGGCCGTCCCGGCGTCCCCGGCCCAGGTGGGCGAGGCCGGGGCCTGGACGCTCAGCGTGCCGATGCGATCGCCGCCTCGCCGCGCTCGGTGGCCGGCACGCTGCGCTTCGTCCGCGATGGCCGCGCCTTCGAGGAGGACGAGATCGCGCTGATCGCCGAGCTGATCGCCAAGGCCGAGCTGTCCGCCGCCGAGATCCTGGCCCACGAGGCCATCCGCCAGCAGGCGGTCACCGACCCGCTCACCGGGCTGGGCAACCGCCGCAAGCTGAGCGCCGACCTCGCCGCCGCTCTGCGCGACCGCCTCGCACTCGCGCCCGTCGCTGCTGCTGCTGTTCGACCTCGACGGCTTCAAGGACTACAACGACACCTTCGGCCACCTCGCCGGCGACGCGCTGCTGGCGCGCCTGGGACCAAGCTGGATCAGGCCGTGGCCGGCTGGGCTGCGGCCTACCGGCTCGGCGGCGACGAGTTCTGCGCGCACATCGACCTGGACGGGCCGACTCCGATGCGGTCATCCTCCAGGCGTCCGCGGCGCGCTGTCAGAGAGCGGGGCCGAGCTCAGCATCGAGGCGTCCCTGGGCGTGGTGCTGCTGCCCCACGAGGCCGACAGCGCCGATCACGCGCTCCAGCTCGCCGACGAGCGCATGTACGCCAACAAGCGCAGCCGCTCGACCGCGCGCAGCCAGGCCGGCGAGGTCCTGCTGCGCACCATGCACGCCAAGCAGCCCGAGCTCGACGAGCACTCCTGCAACGTCGCCGAGCTCGCCGCCCGCGTCGCCCGCCGGCTGGGGCTGGGCGGCGAGGCGCTGGACGAGATCGCGCGCGCCGCGGAGCTGCACGACATCGGCAAGGTCGGCATCCCCGACGCGATCCTCAACAAGCCCGGCGGCCTCACCGACGGCGAGTGGGAGTTCATCCACCAGCACACGATCCTCGGCGAGCGCATCCTGCACGGCGCGCCGGCGCTGCGCCCGGTCGCGCGGCTCGTGCGCGCCAGCCACGAGCGCTGGGACGGCGCCGGCTACCCGGACGGCCTGCGCGGCGAGGAGATCCCGCTGGGCGCGCGGATCGTCGCCGTCTGCGACGCCTACGAGGCGATGACCACCAACCGCTCCTACCGCGCGGCGGTCCCGCACGAGATCGCCTGCCAGGAGCTGCGCGCTCGCGCCGGCAGCCAGTTCGACCCCGCGGTGGTCGAGGCGTTCCTGACCGAGATCGAGACCGCCGGCGAGGAGCGCGACTCGACGCCGCCCAGCACGCGGCCGAGCACGTGCGGATGCTGCTGGGCGCGGGCGTCGCGCCGAGCTGAATAGGGGGCCGCGTGTCTGAGCCGCCGCCACTCGCTCCGCGGCTCAGCGCGGGCGCGGGCACGTGCACCGGCTGGGCCTCGGCGACGACGTCGAGTGCGTCGAGCACGTTGCGCAGGTTAACGAGCAGAGCTCCGAACATCGGCCAGTGGCCACCGTGGAGCTGCTCGGACGTCAGGCGATCAGACAGCTCGGTGAGCTCGGCTCGGGCGGACCGGAGCCCGTCGGCGTCGGCGCGCTCGACGGCCGCGCCCGCGCGCTCCAGCAGTCCGACCCATGGCTCGCGGAATCCCGGATCCCACTCGCTGCGGCGCGATGCGGGCGACCCGGATGGTCCGCGCGAAGCTGCGGGTTTCGGCCACCGCCTGCGCGAGCCGGTTGATGATCTGGGTCATCTCCTCCGTGGCGCGCATCCGCTCCGGCACGCCGCGGCGCGGGTTGAGCCGCCCACTCTGGCGCGCCTCCTCGAGCAGGTGCCAGGCGCGGTCGACGTCGCGGTCAAGCCGGTCGGTCTGGGCGATCCAGTGCTCGGCGGCATCTGTGTCGCAGCCACCGCGCAGGTCGCCGGCGATCTTGCTCAACAGCTCCCCGAGGCGATCGTCGATGACGTCCACATGGCGCGCGGCGGCTCGGTCGCGCAGGGGCGGCCACACCAGGAGGTTCATCAGCAGGCCCACGGCGATCCCGATCCCGGTGTCGATCAGCCGGTCGGTCAGCATTCCGCTCCTGCCGATGTAGCCGGTGGTGAGCACCACGACGGCGGTGGTGGCCGTCGTCATCGGCGCGCGTAGTCCGGGTGCCGCGCCGGCCAGCATCCCCACCAGCACCGTCGCGCCGAGGGCGAGCGCGTTAGCCCCGAATACCTGCTGCGCGCCCGCGGCGATCAGGACTCCCAGCAGGCTGGCGCCCGCCTGCTCGGCCGCGCGCGCAGGGTCCCGAATACGGTGACGTGGACGGTGAGGAGCGCTGCCCAGGGCGCCATGAACGCCGGGAGAGGTGGAACGCATGAACGGCGAGCACCCACGCGACGACAGCGGCTCCCACGGTCTTGGCCAGCTGTGAGGCCTCCGCCCAGGTGATCGGGTCGCGCAGCCGTTGACCGATCTGTGCCTGCATCTGCAGGATGCGCTACCCGTTGGGCCAGGTCGACACGCGCGACGTCAGGGCGATACCTTCGCTCCATGGCCAAGCCCGTGAAGAGCAAGGCGGCGGAGGCGATCCGGGCGAGCCTCCCCGCCGACGGCCAGGGCGCGTCGCACGTCGAGCGCGTGCCGCGCCCGGGAGCTCGGCTTGCTCGGCTGGGTGCGCGACGATCCCGACGGGCGCGTGCGCATCCACGCGGAGGGCGCCGCGCGGCGGCGCCGGCGCAGCTGGTGCGTCGCTCCGCGGCGGCGGCGGCGACGACGACGGCGGCGGCGAGCGTCGAGACGCGAGAAGGTCAAGGTCGAGGGCCACGAGCAGTTCGCGGTCCGCGGCGTGAGCGCCGGCGTGTTCGTCGTCCAGGAGCACCAGGCGACCGCCCACCACTACGACCTGCGCCTCGAGGTCGACGGGGTGATGCGCTCGTGGGCGGTGCCCAAGGGGCCGTCGCTGGACCCGGCGGTCAAGCGCCTGGCCGTCCAGGTGGGCGACCACGCGCATGGGGCACAACACCTTCGAGGGGCCGCGGACGGCGGCGGCGTGATCGTCTGGGACCGCGGGAGGCTATGAGCAGGGCGGCCGCGTGCCCTGGCCCGAGGCGCTCGACCGCGGGCACGCGGTGTTCGTCCTGCACGGCGAGAAGCTGCAGCGGCGGCTTCGCCCTGCAGCGCACCGGCCGCGGCGACCCGCCGCAGTGGCTGCTCATCAAGCGCCGCGACGAGCACGCCCGCGCCGGGCTCGGACGTCGTCGCCGAGCGCCCGGAGTCAGTGGTCAGCGGCCGCACGCTCGGCGAGACGATCGACGCCTGAGCTCAGGCGTCCGGGCTAGCCGTTGGACGTCAGATCCTTGAGGAACGTCTTGAGGTTCGACACGTGCTGGCCGTCGACGGTGGCCGTGCAGTCGGCGTCGACGACTCCCGCGAGCGTTCCGCCCTGGAACACGTCGGACACGCTGAGGCAGTAGCTCTTGCGGTAGGCCAGCCACGCCTTGTGGCCTGCGACCAGGTCACGCCGCGCCGAGTTGGTGGACAGGGCGGTGAAGATCTTCTGGTTGAGCGTGTTGATCTGCTTGTCGCTATGCAGGATCTGCTGCTCGGCGCAGCCCTCCTCCTGAAGCGTCGAGCGCTTGCCCGGCGATCCCGAGCACGGCAGCGGGGTGAAGGACTCGCGGATGACGGGCGGGGTGAGCTTGGCGGCATGGCCGTCGGAGGCCAGCGCCTGCGCCGCGCTGGTGAGGGCGACCGTGGCGCAGACCGCGACGATCGTGGCGAGCGATGAGAACCTGTTGGACATTCCTGCTCCGGATCTGAGTCGAGGGATGTGGCTGGCAAGCTAGCGAACCGGATGTGCGTCTACGAGTTAGACGCGGTGGCGCTGGAAACCTTCCGGCTGACGCTCGAGCCGCTGCGCGTCGAGCACGCCGATGAGATGGCGCCGCTGCTGGCCGATGCGGAGCTGTACGCGTTCACGGGGGCCGACCCGCCGACGCTCGAGGAACTCCGCACCCGCTACGCCCGTCAGGTGGCCGGGCGTTCGCCCGACGGCGCCGAGCGCTGGCTGAACTGGATCGTCCGCCGGCGCGAGGACGGTCAGGCCGCAGGCTTCGTGCAGGCGACGATCGCCGACGAACCGCCCCCCGCGACCGCCGTGCTGGCCTGGGTGGTGGGCGCCCGCTTTCAGCACCGCGGCTACGCGCGCGAGGCGGCCGGGGCGGTGGCCGCCTGGCTTGACCGCGTCGGCGTGCCCAGGCTCGTGGCCTACATCCACCCCGAGCACGCCGCGTCGATGGGGGTCGCGCGGGCGCTCGGCCTGGCGCCCACCGACGACCGGGTGGACGGCGAGGTGGTGTGGGAGCGGATCACTGGGTCTGGGTGACCTTGGAGAGCCCGCGGGGGCGGTCGGGATCACCCCCCGGGCGAGCGCCAGCCGCCACGCCAGGCGCTGAAGGGGCAGGATCTCCAGGATGGGGAGCAGGTGCTCCGGAATCTCCCTGGCGGCGATCGGCAGGTCCCCGTCGGCGCCGACGAGCAGGACCGGGCGCTGAGCGCGGCGAGGCGCTCCAGCACGGGCCGCATCGCGTCGCCGCCGCGGCCCGGTGAGCTGACGGCGATGACCGGTACCGACTCGTCGATCATCGCCAGCGGGCCGTGCAGCAGGTCGGCGCCCGAGAAGGCCTGGGCGCTGACGTAGCTCGTCTCCATCAGCTTCAGCGCGGCCTCCCGGGCGGTCGCGTAGGAGTAGCCGCGCGCGGTGACGACGATCCGCTCGGTCCCGCGCAGCCGCGCCGCGTGTCCGGCGAGCTGCACTTCGGACGTGACGCCAGCGTGGCGGCGGCGGCCTCGGGGATGGCGGCGGCCTCAGCGGCGGCAGCCGGGCCGCCCAACAGCAGATGAAGCGCGAGCAGTTCGGCGGTGTAGGTCTTGGTGGCGGCGACGGCGCGCTCGGCGCCGGCGTGGATGCCGACCGCGAGCTCGGCGGCGAGCGCGAGCGGGGAGTCGAGATCGTTGGTGACCGCCACCGTCATCGCCCCCCGGCCGCGGGCGACCGTCAGCGAATCGATCAGGTCCGGCGAGCGGCCCGACTGGCTGACGGCGACGAACAGCACGTCGCGCATGTCCGGCGCCGCGCCGTAGACGGTGAGGGTGGAGGGCGAGGCGAGCCCGACCGGGAGCTGCATCCGCACCTCGGCCAGGTACTTGGCGTACAGCGCGGCGTGATCACTGGTGCCGCGGGCCGCGATCAGCACGAAACGGGGGGCGGCGGCGGCGATCCGGGCGCCTGCCTCCACCAGCGCTCCGGGGTCGGCGAGGAGCGACGCCAGCACGGTCGGTTGCTCGGCGATCTCGGCGGCCATCAGCGTTCCGGGGGCGGTGTCCGTGGCGGCGCTCATGGGCGAATTGGACTATACCAATGGTCGGGCCAGGATCGCGGCACCGAGCAGGCCTGCTCGGCCGCCGAGCGGCGAGAGCCGGAGCGGCGGAGGCTCCCGCCAGGTGAGACGGGCCGCGAGCTCTGCCTGGACCGGCTCGACGCAGCGCGTCGCCGGCGCCACTCAGCCCGCCCGCCAGCACGATCATGGCCGGGTCGAGCAGCATCGTGCAGGTGACGAACGCGATGGCCAGCGCCTCGGCGGCCTCCTGCCAGACTCGTTGCGCCGCGGGATCGGTGGCCCGCCGGACCGCGATCGCCTCGGCGCGGGTCCCGGGCTCCCCGCCGAGCGCCGCGTACCGCCGCTCGATCGCCGACGCAGAGCCGTAGCGCTCCAGGCAGCCGCGCTGGCCGCAGGGGCAACGCTCGCCACCCGGCCAGACGGGGACGTGGCCGAGCTCGCCCGCGATCCCGAGCGCGCCACGCACCGGCCGGCCGCCGACATGCACGACGCCGGCAATGCCCGTGCCGATCACGGCCAGCACGTGGTCATCTGCGCCGGCTGCGGCGCCCACCGCGCGTTCCGCCACGCCGGCGGCGTACACGTCGTGCTCGATCAGCGTCGGCAGCGCGGCCGCCGACTGGACCAGGTCGCGGAACGGGACGTCGCGAAGGCCGACGTTGGCCGAGAACACCGCCCGTCCTGCGGCCGCGTCGACGACGCCGGGGACGACCACCCCCACCGCCTGCGCGGGCGCGGCCGCCGGCGAGCTCGGCGACGATCGCCTGCAGCTCGGCGACCACCGCCTCGGGACCTTCGGCACACCGGGGTGGGCCGGGTCAGCTCGCGGTGCAAGGCGCCGTCGGCGCCGACCACCGCTCCCTTGATCGTCGTCCCGCCGACGTCGACGGCGATGACCGTCGCCGCGCGGTAGTGACCCTCACGGCACTACTTGATCGAGCCGGCGGTGAGGCCGCTGACGACGCGGCCCTCGATCACCGCGAACAGGATGATCACCGGGATCGTCGCGATGACGGCACCGGCGAACAGGTGTCCCCAGTCGATCGAGTACTCGCCGATGTAGTTGTTGATCGCCACCGTCAGTGGCTGCCGGTTGCCCGACTCGCCGAGTGACAGCGTCAGCGCGACGATGAACTCGTTCCAGGCGGCGATGAAGGTGAAGATGAGCGCGGTGACGATCCCCGGTGCCGCCAGCGGCAGGGTGATCCGCAGCAGTGCCCCGACCGCGGCTCGAGCCGTCGATCATCGACGCCTCCTCGAGCTCGGCCGGGATCGCCGCGAAGTACGCGTTGAGGATCCACACCGCGAAGGCCAGATTGAAGCCGGCGTTGACCAGGATGAGCGAAAGGGTCGGCGGCAGGTTGAACGTGGTGAACTCGCGCTGGATGCCGACGAGCATCGCCGCCGGCTGCAGCATCTGGGTGGCCAGCACCAGCAACAGGAACGCCGAGCGGCCGCGGAAGCGGTGGCGGGCCGAGTAGTAGGCCGCGGGCACCGAGACGAGCAGGACGAGCACGGTCGCGCCGCCGGCGATGAGCAGGCTGGCGACGAGGTTGCCGCCGAAGCCGGTCGCCCAGATGGAGGTGAAGTTGTGCAGGGTGAAGTGCGTCGGCAGCAGGTTGGCCGCGAGCACCTGGCTGTTGGGCCGCAGCGCGGCGATCACCATCTCCAGGTAGGGCAGCATGAAGATGACGGCGATCCCGTAGGCCAGGACGGAGAGCACGAGCCGGCGCGGGGTGAGCGGCTTGCGAGCGGGGCGTCCGGCGGCGGCGGTGACCGGGGTCTCGGCGGGGACGGAGGGGGTGGCGACGGCGCTCACGGTCAGGTCACGCGTTCCTTCCAGCGGGTGAGCTTGAGGAAGATGAGGACGACCACGATCACCAGCAGGAAGTTGACCACCGACATCGCCGCGGCCTCGCCGATGAAGGCCTGCTTGAGGATGAAC
This sequence comes from uncultured Actinomycetota bacterium, assembly GCA_963771675.1. Lineage (GTDB taxonomy): Bacteria > Actinomycetota > Thermoleophilia > Solirubrobacterales > Solirubrobacteraceae > Palsa-465. Next base: position 59,522 of record CAVYUJ010000003.1, read on the forward strand.
ATGAAGGTCGTCGTCGTGCTCGTCTCATAGCCGGGGCCGCCCCGGGTCATCTCCCAGATGATCGGGAACGAGTTGAAGACGTTGATGACGTTGATCATGGTGGCGACGAGGATGGCCGGCCGCAGCAGCGGCAGGGTCATCGTCCGGTAGGCGTACCAGCGGCCGGCGCCGTCGACGCGCGCGGACTCATAGATCTCCTCCGGGATCGTCTGCAGCCCCGACAGCAGCGCGAAGGTGGTGAACGGCAGTGAGACGAAGATCGCCACGATCATCATCCAGACCAGCGCCCAGCCCGGCCGGCCGAGCCAGTCCGCCTGGCTGGAGCCCATGCGGTGCACGATGCCGAGCGCGTGCAGGACGATGTTGATCGCGCCGACGTTCGGGATCCAGCGCCCAGCGGAAGATGAGCGCGGTCATCATCACCGACGCCGCCCAGGGCGCGATCAGCGCCGTGCGGGCGGCCCGCCGGAACGGGAAGCGCTGGTGGAACAGCTGGGCCAGCGCCAGCGACAGCAACACGGTGACGCCGACCACCGCCACGACCCAGAGCACGGTGCGCAAGACCACGCCGCGCAGCGCGGCCTCGTGCCACAGGTTGCTGTAGTTCTTCGTTCCGGCACCGCCCACGACGAAGCCGTCGGCGGCGATGTTCTGCAACGAGCTGTGGATGAGCACCACCACCGGCCACAGCACCACCACCGCGATCAGCGCCACCGCGGGGCCGACCCAGAGCACCGGCCGGAGCGCCTGCGTGAGGCGCCCCGGCCGATTCCGCCTGATCGAGATCTGGGAGGCGGCGCTCACGGCTCCATCAGCTGCCCAGCTTCTCCGCGGTGGTCTGCAGCGTGCCGAGCACCGAGGTGGGACTGCCAGTCACCGCCGTCCCGATGGTGTTCTGGACCTGGGTCTTGACCTGGGCCCAGGCGGTGTTGGAGGGGTACTGCACCGAGTGCGGCAGCGCCTTGATGAATGACCCGAAGATCGGGTCCTTGGCCAGGGCGTTGGCCGCCGACACCGTGGCCGGGAGCAGGTCGTACTCGCGGTCGAACTGCAGCTGGTAATGGTCCTGGTAGACGAAGTCCAGGAACTTCTTGATCTGGGCCTGGTGGCCGTTGGGCTTGAACGCGGCCACGTTGTCGCAGACGCCCAGCGTGTCCGAGAGCGCGCCGTTCTTGCCGGCGATCGGCACCGACGCCCAGTTGGACGGCTTGAGCACGCCCGGTGTCTGGATGATCGGGATCAGCGCCGGTGAGCCATTGATCATGCCGATCTTGCCCTGAGCGAACTGCTCCCACAGCGGGGTGCGGTCCTTGCTGCCAGGGTTGGGCTCGGTGTCGCCGGCCGCCACCAGGTTCTTGAGGAAGTCAAACGCGGTGACGTTGGGGGCGCCGTTGATCGCCCACTTGCCCTGGGAGCTCATGTAGTTGCCGCCGTCGCCGAGGAACCACAGCAGGGACTCCGCCTGCGCCTCCTCAGGGCCGAGCGGGAGGCCGAAGCCGATGTCGCCCAGCGCCTTGATCTTGGCGGCATCGGTCTGGATGTCCGCCCACGTGGTGGGCGCGGCGGTGATGCCGGCCTTGGCAAACAGCTTCTTGTTGTAGAACAGCGTGCGCGAGCTGGTCGTGAACGGCATTCCGTACTGGGTCCCGTTGTAGGTCCCCTGCTTGGCGAAGACCGGGAGCAGGTTGCCGGGCTTGGAGAGGACCTGGCTCGCCGGATACAGCAGCCCCTGCTGGGCGTACGAGGAGAAGTAGTCCCCCTCGGTGACGTCTGGGTAATTGTGGTTCTGGACCATCGTCTGGATCTCTGAGTCGAAGTTGGTCCAGGGGATGACAGTGATCTTCACGCTGATCGAGGGGTTGGCCTTGTGGAACGCGTCAACGATTCCCTGCCAGTACTTGGTGCTGGTGTTGCTCGGGCCCGTGCCGTAATCGGCGGCGACCAGCTTGAGTGTCACCTTGCCGCCCGAGCCGCCCGAGCCGGAGCCTCCGCTTGAGCTGGAGCTGCCACACGCGGCGACAGTGACAGCCGCAACCGCCGTGGCCACCGCGGTGGCCAATAACCGTTTGCTCATCCTCCTGGTCTCCTCTCCACGATGACTCGTTGTGCTGCTGCGCACGGTACAACCTCTGACACCAGTTGTCTAGACCAATTCGAGTCAACGGTGATCAACCACATCGCACCAGCCGCCTCCGGCCATCACGGCGGTGACCTGCAGATCGTCATCCAGGACCACCAGGTCGGCGCGCCGCCCGGGGGCAATCGATCCGATCGATGCCTCGAGACCAAGGACACGGGCCGGGTTGGCGGAGGCGGCCGCCGACGCCTGCTCGACGCTGAGGCCGCTGTCTCGCACCGCGCGGCGCAGCGCGTCATTCATCGTCAGCGTGCTGCCGGCAAGGGACTCGGTCCGCGCGAGGCGCGCCTCGCCCTCATGGACGCGCACCTCCTGTCCGCCGAGCACGAACGTCCCGTCGCCGACGCCGCTGGCGTCGATCGCATCGGTGACGAGCACGGGGCAGGAGATCAGCCTCGTCACCAGGCCGACGACCGCGGGATGGACATGGCGGCCGTCGTTGATGAGCTCACACGGGATCCCCGCCTCCAGCGCCGCGCCCACCAGGCCCGGAGCGCGATGGTGCAGCGACGGCATCGCGTTGAACAGGTGCGTCGCGTGGTTGGCGCCCGCGCGGATCGCCAGGGCGGCCTCCTCGTAGCTGGCGTCGGAATGCCCCATGGCCACGATCACGCCCTCTTCGCGCAGGGGCGCGATGAGCGCCACCGCTCCTTCGAGCTCGGGGGCCAGCGTGACCATCCGCAGGCTGCCGGCGGCGGCCGCCACCAGCCGGTCGAGGACCGCCTGATCCGGAGCGATCATGTGCGCCGGGTTCTGGGCGCCGCTGCGCCGGGAGGACAGGAACGGTCCCTCCAGGTGGGATCCGAGCACGTTGCCGCCGGGTGTCGGCCCGCGCTGCACCAGGTCCGCGGCCCACGTGAGCTGCTGGCAGAGCTCGTCCACCGGCGCGGTCATCAGGGAGACGAGCGTCGCGGTGGTGCCGTGGCGGCGGTGAAAGGCGACCGCGCCCTCCATCGCCTCGGGGGAGCCCGCGACGCTGTGGCCGCCACCGCCGTGCATGTGGAGATCGATGAGGCCCGGCAGCAGCCAGGCGCCCTCCAGGTCGAACACGGGCGCGTCGACCGCCGGCTGGCCGGCCCCGACGGAGGCGATGGTGTCGCCCGCCAAGTGCACCCACGCGTCGGTGAGCACGCCGTCGGGCGTCACCACCCGCCCGCCCGCAAGCAGCCGAGCCGGCGTGCCGGTGATCGCGGAGACGGTCACCTCCGTCTCGGCCCCAGGCGGGTGACCAAGGTCACGCGATCACCGCGAAACCACGTGCGGCCGAACTCCACCGGGGCCCGGTCAGAATCGAAGTTCTGACGGCTCACCACGAGCATCGGCGTGCCCACGTCGACGCGCAGCGGTCCCGCCTCGCGCGGCGTCGCCGGCGCGGTCTCGATCGACTCCTCACCCGCGCGCATGCTGATCCCGTACCGGCCGGCGAGGAGGGCGTGCAATGAGCCCTGGGTCCGGATGAGACGCGACAGGCCTGGGAAGCGCTCGGCGGGCAGCCACGATGTCTCGACGGCAATCGGCCAGTTGTCGGCCAGGCGCAGGCGGTCGAGCTTGTAGACGGAGGCGCGGGGCGCCAGCTGCAGCCGCTGAGCGAGCTCGGCGCTGGCGGCGATCCGCTGGGTTCCCAGCACCTCCGCCGAGGGGGTGAAGCCGCTGGCCTTGACCTGCTCGGTGAAGCTGGCGAGGTACAGGGGCCAGGTGATCTTCGGCTCGGCCACGTAGGTACCCGAGCCCTGGCGGCGCACGAGTCGGCCCTCCACGACCAGCTCTGAGAGCGCCTGGCGCACGGTGGTCCGCGAGGTCTGCATGCGCTCGGCGAGCTCGCGCTCGGTCGGTACCGGGGCGCCCGCCTGCAGCGTGGCGATGAAATCCAGGAGGTGGCGCTTGACGGCGTAGTACTTGGGCTCGGCCGCGGGCCGATCAGCGGCGGTCGTCATCGGCGATCGCCTCCCGTGGCTGGGGGCCGGGTCACGCGTCGAGCCGCAGTCCGGTGCGGGCGTTGAACAGGTGCGGGTTTCCGGCATTGACGACCACGCCGACCCGATCGCCGATGCGGGGCAGCGTGCGACCGTCGCAGCGCACCACCCAGGGCTTGTCGTTGCCGTCATCGCCCGCCAGCTCGCCGTAGACATAGGCGTCGGCTCCGAGCTCCTCGACCAGCCGGACAGTGAGCGCGAGGGCGCCGGGCGCACCGGCCGCGGCGAGGGCGGCCGACTCGGGACGGAGCCCGATCGTGACTTCGCCGAGGCCGTCGGCTCGAGCGGCCGCCACCGCGTCCCGCGAGAGCGGCAGCACTCCGCCGCCCAGGAGCGCGCCCTCGCCGTTGAGCTTTGCCGTGCGCAGGTTCATGGCGGGCGAGCCGATGAACTCGGCGACAAAGACGTTGGCCGGGTGCTCGTAGAGGTTGCGCGGCGTGTCGACCTGCTGCAGGCGCGCATCCTTGAGCACGGCGACGCGATGGCCCATCGTCATCGCCTCGACCTGATCGTGGGTGACGTAGATGGTCGTCGTCTCCAGCCGCGCCTGGAGGCTGGCGATGTTGGCGCGTGTCTCGACGCGGAGCTTGGCGTCGAGGTTGGACAGCGGCTCGTCCATCAGGAAGACGCGCGGCTCTCGCACGATCGCCCGGCCCATTGCCACGCGCTGGCGCTGGCCACCGGAGAGCGCCTTGGGCTTGCGGTCCAGGTAGTCCTGAAGGTCGAGCAGCTTGGCCGCCTCGCTCACCTTGACGTCTCGCTCGGACCTGGCCATGCCGCGGAGCTTGAGCGCGTAGGCCATGTTCTCCCCCACTGTCATGTGCGGGTACAGCGCGTAGTTCTGGAACACCATCGCGATGTCGCGATCCTTGGGCTCCTTGCGTGAGACGTCCGTGCCGTCGATGTGGATCTCCCCCGAGCTGACCGCCTCGAGGCCCGCGAGCATCCGCAGCGCGGTGGACTTGCCGGACCCCGACGGCCCGACGAGCACCATGAACTCGCCGTCGTCGACGTCGAGGCTGAGCTCGGCCACCGAGGGGGCGCTGGCGCCCTCGTAGATGCACGTCGCGTCGATGTAGCTGATCTTGGCTATGGTCTCTCCTCGCCCGGCGCTGGTGCGATCCGGAGCGCTCTGCTCAAACTGGTCTAGACCAGTTCCGGGCTGCAAGGTACACCAGCCGCGGCGGAGGCGTCAAGGGCACAGCGGCGGATCCGCCATGATCTGGGCGTGGCGCCGCGCTTGGTGATCTTCGACTGCGACGGGGTCCTCGTGGACAGCGAGGGGATCTCCAACGCCGTCCTGGCCGACGCGCTGAGCGCGCTCGGCCTGGCGATCTCGGGCGAGGAGGCGCACGACGCCTACCGCGGCATGTTCCTCACCGAGATCGCCGCCGACGCCGAGCGTCGCCTCGGCGCGCCGTTGCCCGCCGACTTCATGGAGCGGTTCGAGCGCGATCGCGAGGAGGCGTTTCGGGCGTCGCTTCAGCCGGTGCCGGGCGCGGCCGCGGCGGTGCGGGCTGTGCGGGCGATGGGGCTCGACGTGTGCGTGGCCTCCCAGGGCCGGCTGTCCAAGACCGAGCTCACCCTCAGCCTCACCGGGCTTGCGTGACCTGTTCGGTCCCGACGCGCTGTTCTCGGCCCACAGCGTCGCGCGGGGCAAGCCCGCGCCGGACCTGTTCCTGCATGCCGCGGCGACGATGGGGCATGAGCCGGACCGGTGCGTGGTGGTGGAGGACACGATGATCGGCGTGCAGGCGGCGCTGGCCGCGGGCATGCGCGCGGTCGCCTACGCGCCCGATGGCAGCGGCGGGGCGTTCGGTGCGGCGGGAGTCCAGACCGTGCCCGCGCTGGAGGAGCTGCCCGCCGTGCTCGGGGCGCCTTAGGACCTGTGGCGGTCAGGCGCGGTCGGCAAGCGTGTTCGGCAGATGCTCGTCTGCCTCGACCACGTCTCCTCCGACACGCTCGACGTCCCACATGACCGCCAGCCCGGCCACCGCGCCGATGGCGGCCCCGCCCTCCTGGGCGCCGTCGACGCCGAACGCCGCCAGCGCCCCCCAGCCGACGAGGTAGCTCCAGCCGCCGAGGGCCACCCCATAGACAAGCCCGAGCGCCCGCTCATGCGTGGCCGTGGCGACGCCGAGGAACCGGTGGCCCGGGCCGCCGCGCCGGCTGAGCAGACCCTCAGGGCCATGGACGCGAGGACCGGTCTGCAGCCCCAGGACCCGCTCCAGGACCTTGGCGTGCTCGAGCATGGCCTGCAGGATCTCCGAATTGCGCAGCTCGTAGAGCAGGATCCCGATGGTGGCCACCAGGCCGAGCACGCCGATGCCCAGAAGCTCCGCCGCCGGCCGTGGCGTGCCGACCAGGCCGACGGCAGCTCCCGCGATCGTCGGAACGAGCGCGAGAAGCTTGAAGCGGGTCTCCAGCAGCGACCCCACCAGCTCAGTGGTGCGGTCGTAATCCAAACGCAGCCGGTCCTCTGCGTCCATCCCGCGAGGAAGTATCGACCGGGCCGTGGACGGCGGTCAAGGGTGCAACGCGGCGACTCTGCACGGGTCCGTTCACTGCAAGACGGCCGTCGTCGCCGGCGCGCCCGCGCTCCGGTCAGCCCAGGACGGGGACGTCGGCGGTGAGGATCTCGTGCCCGCCGTCGGTGATGAGCAGGTTGTCCTCGATGCGGATGCCGCCGAAGCCCAGCAGGCCGTCGACGCGGTCCCAGTCCACGGCGTCGCGGTGGCGCGCGCGACGGTCGGGGTCCTGGAGCATGGCCGGCACGAAGTAGATGCCCGGCTCGACGGTGACGGCGTATCCCGGCTTCAGCGGCAGGTCGATGCGGAGGTTGGCGATCCCGCTCGGCTTGTCGCGGCGCGCGCGCAGAGGTCCGTGGGCGTCGCGCACGCCCAGCCCGACCAGGTGGCCGATCCCATGGGGGAAGAACAGCCACACCGCGCCGGACTCGACCAGCGCGCTCGGGCTCGCCGCGCAGCACGCCGAAGGCGACAAGGCCCTCGGCGATCACCCGCGCCGCGGTCATGTGCACGTCCACCCACTCGGTGCCGGGCACGCAGCGCTCGATGGCCGCCCGCTCGGCCGCGTGGACCACGGCGTGCAGCTCCGCCTGCTCGGCGCGCAGCCGTCCGCCGACGGGATAGGTGCGCGTGATGTCCGAGGCGTAGTGGCGATAGTCGGCGCCCGCGTCGATGAGCACGAGGTCCCCGTCGGCCAGGCGCCGGTCGGTGGGCATGAAGTGCAGGACGGCCGAGTTGGTGCCCGCGCCGACGATGGTGTCGTAGGCCATGGCGTCGGCGCCCGCGCGCAGGGCGGCGAGCTCGAGCTCCACCTGGACCGAGCGCTCGGTGCTGCCCTCCACCATCAGCGGGACGGCGGCGGCGAAGGCGGCGCGGGTGGCGCGCTCGGCCACCCGCATGCGCTCGATCTCGATCTCGTCCTTGGGCCGGCGGACGACGTCGAGCCCGATCCGCAGGTCCGCGCTCAGCGCCGGATCGCAGCGCACCTCGAGCTCAGCGGCGGGCGGCGCCCCCAGGCATGCCACCGACCGCTCGCGGCGGGCGCCGAGCCACACGGGCAGCTGGCCGAGCGCCACGCCGCCGGGCTCGCCGCCGACTGCGCCTGACCACAGCCGCTCCTCCTCGGTGACCTCGACCACGAAGTCGAACCATCCGTCGTGCGGGTCAAACGCGAGCACACCGCCGGGGCGGTTGCGATCGGTGAGGTAGAAGTACTCCGAGTGGGCGTGGAAGGGGTAGGTCCTGTCGCCGCGCCCCGGGACCCCGATCGGGTCCCCGGCGCCGATCAGGACGATCTCATCGACCAGTCCCCACTCCGCGACGGCGGCCTCACGGCGGCGGGCCAGCGCGCTGTCGATGCGGGCGTCGGTCATGGCGCCGAGTCTACGGCCTCGGGGCAGGCCCTGGGCACGGCGTGCATGCGCGGCGAAGCGTGTGTCCGGTGGTGTTGACCACTGCCTTGACAGCTGTTTACTATTACCGCACACCGAACTCGCCGCTGGCTGAAAGGAAGCACATGTCAAATATCGCGTCCCGCGGCTCGACGATGGCGGTCGACTGGGAGCAGCGGATCGACTTCGCGCGAGCTGCGCGCGGACCGCCTGGCGCCGCGCCCAGGAGCGCGCTTGCAGCGTCTCGGAGTTCGGTGCGCTGCTGCTGTTCGACCCCAACAACATCCGCTACGTCACGAGCACCCACATCGGCGAGTGGGCGCGGGACAAGAACGCGCGGTTCGTGCTCCTGCCGCGCGACGGCGATCCGGTGCTGTGGGACTTCGGCTCGGCGGCCCGCCACCACCAGCTGTACGCCCCGTGGCTGCCCGAGGAGAACTTCCGCGCCGGCGTATCGCCGATGCGCGGGGCGATGCCCGACGAGACCGGCGTGCCCGACACGCTCGCGCGCACGATCTACGCACGAGCTGTCGCGAGCACGGCCTCGGCCGGCGAGCCGGTCGGCATCGACATGACCGACATGGTCACGCTCGACGCGCTGCACCGCGCCGGGCGTCTCGACCGCCGACGGCTCGCAGGTGATGCTGGCCGCCCGGGCGATCAAGACCGACGAGGAGATCGCGCTGCTCGACCACGCCGCCGCGCATCGTCGACGCGGTCTACGAGCAGCATCTACGAGCTGCTGCGGCCCGGCGTGCACCGAGCACCAGATCGTGGCCGAGGCGCCAGCGGCTGCTGTTCGAGCTCGGCTCCGAGCAGGTCGAGGCGATCAACGCCGTCTCCGGCGACCGCTGCAACCCGCACCCGCACGTGTTCTCCGACCGGCTGCTGCGCCCGGGCGATCAGGCCTTCTTCGACATCATCCACTCGTTCATGGGCTACCGCACGTGCTACTACCGCACGTTCAGCGTGGGCGGCACCAACCAGGCCCAGCTCGACGCCTACAAGCAGTGCCGCGAGTGGCTCGACGACGCGATCGACCTGGTCAAGCCCGGGCGTCACCACCGATGAGATCGCCGCGGTCTGGCCCACCGCCCAGGAGCTCGGCTTCGCCGACGAGGCCTCGTGCTTTGGCCTGCAATTCGGGCACGGACTGGGCGTCGGCCTCTACGAATCGCCGATGATCTCGCGGCTGCACAGCTTCGACGAACCCGGTGGCGATCGAGGAGGGGATGGTGTTCGCGCTCGAGACCTACTGCGCCGCGCGCGACGGGATCTCCGCAGCGCGGATCGAGGAGGAGGTGCTGGTCACCGCCGACGGCAACCGCCTGCTCACGCGCTTCCCGGCCGACGAGCTGCTGGTGGCCGGGCGCACCTACGTCCGCGGGGCGGACCTGGTCTCCGGGAACGGGCTCACGCCCGAGCCGGCCGTCGCCAAGTAACTCCCGGCCGGGCACGACCGCGCTCTCGGGGCGGGCAGCGACGGGTTCAGGCGAAGCGCGAGTCGCCCGAGCGGCCGACCACGAACCAGATCGCCTCGACGGGCTCGTCGCCGACGGTGGCCAGGCGGTGCGGCGTCGTCGAGTCAAACGAGATCGAGTCGCCCGGGCCGAGCAGATGGTCCTCGAAGCCGACGGTCACCTGGAGGGTTCCCGACAGGACGTGCCCGTACTCGCGGCCGGAGTGGCGCATAAGGTGGGCGCTCTCGCACGAGGCGCCGCCGGGCTCATAGACCACGAAGAGGAAGTCGACGTTGGGGTCCGGGGACTGGGTGAGCCGTTCCCAGCGCACACCGGAGTCGAGCTGGATGCACCTTGCGCTCGCTCGGGGGTCGACCACCGGCCGCGCGGTGACGGCCATCGCCGGAGGCGCCGTTGTGCCGCTGGGCGTCGAGCACCTTGAGCCCGTCCGGAGGCGTTGGCCGCGCGTGCACGACGGCCCCAGCGTGCCGCAGCGATCGTCTCGGGCGGGCTGCTCGGAGAAGAGCTCGTCGAGCGACAGCTTCAGCTCGGTGGTGATCGCGTAGAGGGTGCGCCACCGACGGCGTGGCCTTGCCGCGCTCGATCTGGGAGATCAGGCTCGGCGAGAGGGTCAGCCGACGTGCCAGCTCGCGGACTGACATGCCCAGCGATTGCGCGGCGGTCGCGGATCTGCTCGCCGACCTCGGGCAGTGCGGCGCGCTCGGGAGACGAGTCGGCATCGCTGGAGGGCACGCGTCGAGTGTACTGCACAGACGGTCACGAAGTGTGCGTTCTGTATTTGACACCAGCAGCAGAGTGTGTAGTAGACTTGAACTGACGAGAGGAGCGTGGTCGCCGACGCAGCGGCCGCCGCCACGAGGAGTCGCATGCCTGCAAGCGATCACGACCGCCGACGAGCCAATCGCATCCGTCGCCGCCGCCCCCGGCCATCCTCCGGCGGCTCCGTTCTCGCTGAGGCTCAGCGGCGGCCTCGGCGCCGATCTGGCTGGCCACGCGCGGCCCTGTTCGTGCTCAGCCTCGATCTTCGAGCCCGACAGCGTCCGGCACTCGGCGCTGCTCGGGCATGCTGCCGTTCGCGGCGGTGCTGGCGATCGCCGCGATGGGCCAGACGCTCGTGGTCCAGCAGGGCGGCATCGACCTGTCGGTGCCCGGGATGATCTCGCTGACGCATCGTCCTGCTCACGCAGCTATCCCAACGGCGACTCGGGAAAGCTCGGCCTCGGCGATCGTGATCGCGTTCGCCGCCACCCTCGCCGCCGGAGCGATCTCGGGGATGATCGTCAGCGTCATCGGCGTCACGCCGATCGTGGCCACCCTCGGGATGAACGCGGTGCTCTACGGCGTCGTCATCCAGGTCTCCGCCGGCAACCCGCCGCCGACGACCAACGCGCTGGCCAGGTTCGCCAGCGGCCAGGCTCATCGGGATCCCCAACGCGGTGATCATCGCGGTCGATCCTCACCGCGCTGGCCGCGCTGATCATCAAGCGCACGATCGTCGGCCGCCGCTTCGAGGCGGTCGGCTCCGGTCTGTTCGGCGCGCGGGCCGCGGGCCTGCGCGCCCGCCGCTACCAGCTCGCCACCTACGTCGTGGCGGCAGCGCTCGTACTGCACGGCGGGCATCCTGCTCGCCGGCATCGTGCACAGTCCGAGCGCCTTCCAGGGCGACTCGTACCTGCTGCCTTCGGTGGCGGCGGTCGTGCTGGGCGGGACCTCGCTGCTGGGCGGGCGCGGCAGCGTCATCGCCACCGCGGTGGCGGCGCTCTTCATCAGCCAGCTGGATCAGTTCGTGTTGGTCATGGGGGCCAACCAAGGTGTGCAGAACCTGGTGGACGCCGGCGCGCTGGCCGTCGGCCTCGCCATCTACAGCGTTCCGTGGAGGAGATTGAGGCGGAACGTGCGTCGGCCGTCACCCGACGGTGCAGGCAGGTTGGAGCAGAGCACCGAGCCCGGGCGTGTCCGGGCTCGAGTCAACCCCCGGCGCGCAGCTCGCGCCCGGGTCACACAAGTGAAGTGAATGGAAAGGGTGGAGACGTTGATGCAGGTCAAAGCAAAGGCTCTGGTGTTCAGCCTCGCTGGCCCTGGGGATCGTCGTCGCAGTCGCGGCGTGCGGCTCCAGCTCCTCAAGCAACTCAAGCAGTGGCGGCGGCGGCTCGAGCTCCGCGCCGGCCGCCACGAGCGCGAGCGGTGCCACCAGCACCGCCGCGGCGTCGGCCTCGGGCAACGGCCCGTCCTGGTGCGGCTCCAAGAAGATCACGTTCGCCCTGGCCGACGGCTTCGGCGACAACAACTGGCGCAAGATCACCACCGGTGAGGCGCGCGACGAAGCGGCGCAGTGCAAGAGCATCACGAAGTTCATCTACACCGACGGCCAGGGCAACACCCAGAAGGCCATCTCTGACATCCACGGCCTCGTGGCCCAGGGCGTCAACGCCGCGGTTGTCTTCCCCGACGCCGGTCAAGGCCGTCCTGCCCGCCATCCGCGACGCCTTCAAGGCCGGTGTGGTCACGGTGCCCGTACCGGGTGTTCCCGGGCGGGAAGGCCGGCACGGACTACAACTACTACATCTCCACGCAGTTCCAGCAGGCGGGCGAGCTGTGGGGCAAGTGGCTCGACACCGCGCTGCACTGCAAGGGCAACGTGGTCAACCTCGGCGGCCCGCCCGCCAACTCCCAGAGCCTGGCCGAGTACCAGGGCCTCAAGAAGGCGATCGCCTCCTGCCCGGGCATCCACATCATCGGCCAGACGCCGTACTACGTCACCAACTGGGATCCGGCGCAGACGCAGAAGGTGGTCACCGCGGTCCTGGCCAAGTACCCGAAGATCGACGCGATCACGACGGACTTCGGTGCGGCTCTGGCCAGCGCGTTCAGCGCCTTCTCGCAGGCCAACCGCAAGATCCCGGCGATCGCCACCGAGGACTCCAACCAGCTCTCGTGTGACCAGAAGGAAGCATCGAACTTCCCGCTGTTCACGGTCGACTCGCAGAACTGGATGGTGCGTACGGCGGTGGACTTCGCCGTCGCCAAGGCGACCGGCGGCACGATGCCGTCGTCGACGGTCGTCCCGCAGAAGGCGTTCGAGGACTCGCTCACCGGCAAGCCCCACCCGGTGGAGTGCGCCCCGTCGCTGCCCAGCGACGCGATCCTCTCGTCGCACCTCTCCCACAGCGCAGCTGAAGGCGGCGCTGGGCGAGTAGATTGCCACCACCGACGCATCGGTCGCCGCGGGCCCACGCCCCGCGGCGGCCGGCGCGAAACGTCACACCGGCTCATGACCGACACACTGCCCGACACCACTGAACCGCCCACCTCCCACGCTGCTCGAACTGCGCGAGGTGTGGAAGTCGTTCCCCGGCGTCACCGCGCTGAAGGGAGTGTCACTGTCACTTGCCGCCGGCGAGGTGCACGCGGTCCTGGGGGAGAACGGGGCGGGAAGTCGACGCTGATGTCGGTCGCGTCGGGGGCGATCGCGCCGGACTCGGGGTCGATCCTCATCGGCGAGCGAGAGCTATGGCCGCCTGACGCCCGCCGAGGCCCAGGGCCACGGCGTGGCCATCGTGCACCAGCACCCCGCGGTGCTGCCCGACCTGACCGTGGCCGAGAACCTGGCGCTGGCCGCGACCGGCGCCAAGCCGACGCGCGGAGTGGATGCGCGAGCAGCTGCGAGCGCGTCGGATCTACGACGTCGCGCTGGGGGCGCGGCTGGAGGACCTGACCGTCGCCCAGCGCCAGCTGCTGGAGCTGACCAAGGCGATCGCCGCCAACCCGCGCGTGCTCATCCTCGACGAGCCGACGGCGCCGCTGGGCGCCGATCGGGTGGCGACGGTGTTCGAGCTGGTGCGCGCGCGCCGCGCGAGCGGCGCGGCGGTCATCTACATCTCCCACCGGCTGGCCGAGGTGCGCCAGATCGCCGATCGGGTGACGGTCATGCGCGACGGCGCGGTCCGCGGCAGCGCCCCGATCGACGAGATGTCCGACGACGAGATGCTGCGGCTGATCGTCGGGCGCGCGGTGGAGACGCACCTTCCCCGGCAAGCACGACGGCGCGGTCAGCGCAGCGGCGGGCTGCGTCGTCGAGAACCTCTCCAGCCACGCCTTCAAGGGCGTGGGCCTGGAGGTGGCGCCCGGAGAGATCGTCGGCCTGGCCGGCATCGCGGGCAACGGGCAGTCGGAGTTCCTGCGCGCCCTGGCCGGGCTGGAGCCGGCCAGCGGCGAGGTGACGCCTCGGCGGGAGCGAAGCTCGAGCCTCGGCAACCCGGTCGCCGCGCAGCGACGGCGGGATCGCCTACATGCCCGCCGACCGCCACGGCGAAGGGTCTGCTCATGGCCCTGTCGGTGCGCGAGAACGCCACGCTCGTCCTCGCTGCCGCGCTACGCCTGCCAACGGCGTCGTGAGCCGGCGGGCCGAGGTGGCGGCGGTCAGGCGAGGAGGTCGACGCGCTGCAGATCCGCACCCCGTCGCTGGAGACCGACGTCGAGGCGCTGTCGGGCGGCAACCAGCAGAAGGTGGTGCTGGCGCGCGCGATGCTGTCCGAGCCCAAGCTGATCCTGGCCGACGAGCCGACCCAGGGCGTCGACGCCGGGGCGCGCGTCGAGATCTACCGGATCCTGCGCGAGATCGCGCGAGTCCGGCGTGCCGGTGCTGATCGTCTCCTCCGACGGGCTCGAGCTCGAGGGCCTGTGTGACCGCGTGGTGGTGTTCTCGCGCGGGCGAGGTGGTCGGCGAGCTGAACGGCGACGACGTCTCCGAGGAGAAGATCGCCCGGACGATCGTCACCGCCACCACGCACCGCGGCGGGCGACGCGCCCGGCCGCGCCCGGCACGCGGCACGCGCCGAGCGCGCGCGCCGCTTCCTCACCGGCGACTACCTGCCCAGCCTGGTGCTGGCGCGTGGTGATCGTGGCGCTCGGGCATCTACACCTATGGCCAGAACCCGCGCTTCACCGCCACGTTCAACATCACCTCGCTGCTCACGCTGCTGGCCGCGCTGGCCTTCATCAGCTTCGGTCAGCTCATCGTGATCATGACCGCGGGGATCGACATCTCGGTGGGCCCGCTGTCGGGCCTGGTGGTGGTGATCGCCTCGTTCTTCCTGGTGGAGGGCAAGTCGACGCCGATCGTCGATCCTCGGCCTGGCCGATCATGCTCGCCGCCGCCGCTCGCCACCGGCCTCATCAACGGGCTGATGGTCCGCCTCGGGCGCTTCACCGCGGTGGCGGCGACGCTGGTCACCTACATCGGGCTGCAGGGGATCTCGCTGCTGCTGCGCCCGTTCCAGGGCGGCTACATCTCCGCCACGCATCACCGACGAGATCCAGACAGACCGTCGGCCCGATCCCGGTCGCCTTCCTCGTCGCGGTCGCGCTCGCACTGGGCCTGGAGTACTGCCTGCGCTTCACGCGCTGGGGCCTGGCGCTGCGCGCGGCCGGCTCGCGCGAGCAGGCGGCGCACCGCCTCGGCGTGCGCGTCGAACCGCACGATCATCGGCGCCTACGTCGCATGCTCGGCGCTGACGTTCCTCGGCGGGCTGATGCTGATGGCGCAGATCGGCGTCGGCGACCCGACCCAGGGCGTCACCTACACGCTGGCCAGCATCACCGCGGTGGTGCTCGGCGGTGCCAGCCTGTTCGGCGGCCGCGGCTCGTTCATCGGCACCTGCTCGGCGCGGCGCTGTTGCAGGAGACGATCAACGCCACGACCTTCCTCAGCCTCTCGCAGGCCTGGCAGTACTGGTTCCAGGGCGTGTTCGTGCTGGTGGCCGCCGTCGCCTACACGCTGGCGCGCCGGCGCGGGAGGATGGCGCTGAGCGTGACCGACCGGCGATCCTCGAGGGCCGGGTGGCGCTCATCACCGGCGCCGGGAGCGGCATCGGCCTGGGCATCGCGCGCGTGCTCGCGGGCCACGGGGCGCGGCTCGTGCTCGTCACGACCTCGACGCCGAGCGGCGTGCGCGAGGCCGCCGACGAGCTCGGCGGCCACGGCGCTCGCAGCACGACGTGACGAGCTGGGTGTCGAGCCGGCGCGCGGTCGACGACACGATGCGCGCGACCACGGCCGATCGACGTCCTGGTCAACAACGCGGGCGTCTCGAGGAGCGTCCCGTTCCACGAGCTCGACGAGGCCGAATGGGACCGCGTGCACGACGTCAACGTCAAGGGCGTGTTCCTGACCACGCGCGCGGTCGTGCCGCACATGATGCAGCGGCGCTCGGGCTCGATCATCAGCATCTCGTCGATGGTGGGCAAGGAGGCCATCCCGCTGTTCGTGCACTACAGCGCGTCGAAGTTCGCGGTGATCGGCATGACCCAGGGGCTGGCCAAGGAGATGGCGCCCTACGACGTTCGCGTCAACGCGGTGTGCCCCGGCGTGGTGCGCACACCGCTGTGGGAGCCGCTGCTCGACCAGCTGGCCGGAGAACAAGGGGATCACGCGCGACGAGGCGTGGCAGGAGTTCGTCGACCGGCATCCCGCTCGGGCGGCCCCAGGAGCCCGAGGACATCGGGGAGGCGGTGGCCTTCCTGGCCTCGGACCGCGCCCGCAACATGACCGGCCAGGGGATCAACGTCACCGGCGGGATGCAGCTGCACTGATGACAACGCACACGAGGAGAGAGAGATGAAAGCGCTGGTGTTCGAGGCGCCCGAGAAGGCGGTGGTCGCCGAGCTGGACCGCCCGGAGATCGGGCCCGACGAGGTGCTGGTCCGATCGCACGCCGTCGGCATCTGCCACTCGGACTTCGAGCTGTACGCGGGCCGCTACATCATCCCGGTGCGCTACCCGATCATCCCCGGCCACGAGTGGGCGGGCGAGATCGTCGAGATCGGCGCCGACGTGCGCCGGCTTGAAGGCGGGCGACCGCGTGGTGGGCGAGTGCGTGGTCGGGCCCGAGGGTCGCGACCACTTCGGCTTCTCGATCAGCGGCGCCAACGCGGAGTACTTCCGCGCGCGCGCGCGAATGGCTGCACGTCCTGCCCGAGGAGCTGTCCTACGACGGCCGGCGCCTGGTGGAGCCGTTCTCGGTCGCTTACAGCGCCACGCACTCCGGCGGCTGGCTCGACCCGGCCGATCAGGTCGCGGTCATCGGCGGCGGGTCCGATCGGGCTGCTGTGCGTCGCCGCCGCGGCCGCCACAACGCCACGGTGACGCTGATCGAGCCCAGCAGTCGCGCCGCGCCGCCGCGCTCGACCTGGGCGCGCGCCACGCGCTCGATCCCGACCGCCGACGACTTCGCGGACGCCGTGGCCGAGCTCACCGAGGGTCGCGGCTTCGACGTCGTGCTCGAGGCGCTGGCGCGCCCGCGGCGATGGCGACGGCGCTGCGAGCTCGCCGGCCACCAGCGCAGGCTGGTCGTTCGTCGGCATCGACATCGGCCGAGCGCCCGACCAAGCTCGGCCTGATCCAGTCAAAGGCGCTGCAGCATCACGCGGCATCATCGGCTCGGCCGGCCTGTGGCCGCAGACGATCCGCTTCCTGGCCAGCGGCGTGGTCGATCCGACGGCGATCGTCACCGCGCGCTTCCCGCTCGCCGACGCGCTGGCCGCGCTCGACGCCGCCCGGGACACCGCCGCAACGTCAAGGTCCACATCCGACCGCAGCCGCATGAGAGGCCGCCGTCTACCGAGGGCCCGGCGCGACTCCGCATCGAGTCCGGTCGCCGAGCCGGCGCGACCCGGGCGACGGCGAGGTCGTCATCCGGGTGCGCGCGCGCCGCGATCTGCGGCACCGACTCCTCGGAGTGGGCGCACGGCCCGCTGCTCGCCCGGCCGCCGGTGGTGCTCGGCCACGAGTTCGTCGGGCGCGTCGTGGCGGCCGGGTCCGAGGTCGAGCGGCGCTGCAGCGTCGGCGACCGCGTGGTCTGCGGCGCGGGCATCTCGTGCGGGGCGCTGCGAGTGGTGCCGGGCCGGCCGCACCAACCTGTGCGCGCAGCTACCGGACGATCGGCCTGCACGTGCGACGGCGGGCTGGCCGAGTACGTCAGCTCGCCGGCCGGCGATCTGCCTGCGCGGTCCCGGAGACGCTGCTCCGACGAGGCGGCCGCGATCGCACAGCCGCTCGCGGTCGCGCTGCACGCGGTGCGGCGCAGCGGCGTGCGCGCGGGGTCAGTCATGCGCGGTGATCGGCGTCGGCGGGATCGGCGCGTTCATCGTCGCGGCCGCGGCCGCGGCGCGGCGCCGTCGCCGCTGATCGCGCTCGACATCGACGAGGAGCGGCTGCGCGACCGCGCGCGCGCTCGGCGCCGCACGTCGTCGATCGACGCGCGCGGCCGGGAGCTCGACGCGGCGATCCGCGCGGCGACCGGCGGCGAGGGCGCCGACGTCGTGATCGAGGCCTCGGGCGCGCCGGCCGCGCCCGCCGCGGCGCTCGCGGCGGCCCGGCGCGGCGGGCGCGTGCTGATCGTCGGCCTGCAGGCGGCCCCGCGCGAGCTCGACCTGCTCGGCGCTGACGGTGCGCGAGATCGAGATCGTCGACGACGCTCGCCCACGTGTGCGACGTCGACCTGCCCGAGGCGCTGGCGCTGCTGCGCGCGCAGCGACTGCGCCGACGCGGTGATCGATCGCGTGATCGGGCTCGACGACCTCGTCGAGCAGGGGATCGAGCCGCTGGCCGCCGGGAGGCGCGCGGGCAAGATCGTGGTGGCGCCGTGAGCGTCGGCACTCGTCGGCTTGGACGCATGGGCTCGCCCATGGCCCGCCGGCTCGTGCGGGCGGCTTTCCACTCACCGTCGGCAACGCCCGCGCCGCGGGCACTCCTCCTCGCGGGCGGAGGCGCGGCGGTGGTGGAAAGCCCGGCTGAGGTCGTCTGCACCGCGCTGCGGGAGGCGGCGCTGATGAAGGGACTGCACCACGTCGGGCATCACCGTGGCGGACCTGGAGGCGGCGATCGACTTCTACCACGGCGTCCTGGGCCTGGACTTCGTCAACGAGCCGAGCCCGGTGTTCGACGATCCCGCGCTCGGCCCGGCGTCGGGGTCCCGGGCGCGGCGCTGCGCCAGGTGTCGCTCGCGCTCGGGGACACGATCCTCGAGCTGCTCGAGTACACCGCACCGCCCTCGCCGATAGACGCGCCCTGCCCCAGAACGCGCTCGGCGCGCAGCACGTCGCCTTCCTCGTCGAGGACGTCGCCGCGACCAAGGCCGAGCTCGAGGCCAAGGGCGTGCGGTTCTTCTCCGAGGTCAACGTCGTCGACGAGGGCGTGCTGGCCGGCTGGCGCTGGGTGTACTTCTCCGATCCGGAGGGCAACGCGCTGGAGCTCGTGCAGATCGCCTACACGCGGCCGGAGGAGCGGCGGGCCGGGATCGCGGCCTACCTGAAGCAGCGCGCGACCCGGGAGGCCGTCCATGAGGTACGGAGTGATCTTCAGCTGTCAGGACCCGGAGGGCTCGCCGATCGGCCACCCGGCGGTCTACGAGTCGGCGCTGGCGTGCGCGGTCGCCGCCGAGGAGCAGGGCTATGACTGGATCAACGTCACCGAGCACCACGTCGCCGCCGACGGCTACCTGCCGGCACTGTTCGTGCTGCTGGCGGCGATGGCGGCTCGCACCGAGCGCATCCGGCTCTCGACCGGGATGCTCATCCTGACCCTGCACTCGCCGCTGCGGATCGCCGAGGAGGCGGCGGTGCTCGACATCATCAGCGGTGGGCGGCTGACCCTGGGCGTGGCCGCCGGCTATCGCGAGGTCGAGTTCGAGGCGATGCAGGTGGACTACCGCACGCGCGGCAAGCGCTTCGTCGAGTCGCTGGAGCTGATGCGGCTGGCCTGGACGGGCGAGCCGTTCACCTTCAGCGGCGAGATCTTCGACTTCCCGGAGCTCGTCGTGCGCCCGGTGCCCGATCCAGCGTCCCGGGCATCCCGTTGTGGCTGGGCGGGACGACCGACGGTGGCGCTGCGCCGCGTCGTGCGCCACGGCGCCCCGGTGTTCCCCGGGGCCACCGACGAGATCGCGGTGGTGGCCCAGCGGATGGCCGTCCTACGACCGCCTGCGCGAGGAGCTCGCGCGCCGATCCGCGCGCGCCGCGCGAGCTCGTGCTGCCGCGCCTGGCCGTGGTGGCCGACACCACCGAGGAGGCCGCCGCCGCGCTCTGCCTGGCATCCGGGCGATGCTCGAGACCTACCAGTCGTGGGGGCTGCCCGTCGACTTCACGAAGATGCTGCAGCGACTGGGCGTTGCTCGACGACCTGGTCATCGCCGGCGACGCCGATCACTGCCGGGCGTGCCGTGGAGCGCTACGCCGAGCTGGGGCTCACCGACCTGCTGCTGCAGTTCGCCATGCCAACGCTCGAGCCGGCGGTGATCGCCGAATCCCAGGCCCGGTTCATGGCCGAGGTCGCGACCCCCGCTGCGGAGGTGCAGCTCTGACATGGCTCACTCCACGACCGAGCTCACGGACGCCGTCGACGCCGAGCTGGGCCTCGAGCTGCTACGAGCGGATGGCGCTCATCCGCCGCTTCGAGGACGCCGTGCAGTCGCTGTTTCAGAAGGGAGAGGTCCACGGCACGACCCACCTGTACTCGGGCCAGGAGGCGGGCGCGGTCGGCGTCTGCAGCGTGCTGGGCGAGGCCGACCGCGTCGCCGGCACCTACCGCGGGCACGGTCACGCGCTGGCGCTGGGCGTCGACCCGCAGGCGCTGATGGACGAGATGCTCGGGCCGCGAGACCGGCGTCTGCGCGTGGGCGCGCGGGCTCGATGAACGTGATCGACCTGGCGCACGGGCTGATCGGCTGCTTCGGCATCGTCGGTGGCTCGATCGCCGCCGCCACCGGCGCGGCGCTGGCCTTCCAGCGCCGTGGCGATCGACAACGTCGCCGTCGCCTTCTTCGGCGAGGGGACCACCAACCAGGCCTACTTCGCCGAGTGCCTGAACTTCGCGCGGGTGCTCGGGCTGCCGGCGGTGTTCGTGTGCGAGAACAACCGCTACATGGAGTTCACGCCGATCGAGGACGTCACCGCCGGCGAGATCCGCGCCCGCGCCGCAGACGCTGGGCCTGTGGACGCGAGACGGTCGACGGCATGGACGTGTGGGCGGTGCGCGAGGCGGCGCAGCGCGCGGTCGAGCACGCGCGCTCGGGCGGCGGTCCGGCGTTCCTGGAGACGCTGACCTACCGCTTCGTCGGCCACTCGCGCTGCGACCCGGGCGCCTACCGCAAGCCCGGGGAGCTCGACGAGATGCGCAAGCGCGATCCGCTGGTCGTGGCGCGCGGCCGCGCTGACGCGAGGCCGGGCGTGGACGACGCGCAGCTCGACGCGGCCGACGCGCGGGTGGTCGACGCGCATGGCGGAGGTCGTGGAGGCGGCGCTGGCCGCGCCGTTCCCGGCGCCGGACGCGCCCGCGCTCCGAGTACAAGGAGAGCGCTCGCGCGCGTGAGCGTGGCCGCAGGTCGACCGAGATGCGGATGCCGCGCCTGTCTGACTCGATGGAGGAGGGGACGATCGTGCGTTGGCTGAAGGCCGACGGCGACGTCGTCGCCGCGGGCGACGCGCTGGTGGAGATCGAGACCGACAAGGCGACGATGGAGTACGAGGCCGAGGCGGCCGGGATGCTCGAGATCCTCGCGCGGAGGGCGGCGACGGTCGCGCTCGGCGAGGCCGATCGCGCGGCTGCTGCCGGAGGGATCGCTCCGCGCACGAGCCGCCGCGCCGAAGCGGCCCCGGCGCCGAGCGCAGCCGCCGCCCGCGCCGCTGGACCGCGACCGACGCCCGGAGCGGAGTGCTCGCCACCCCGGTGGCCCGGCGGATGGCCTCCGAGCTCGGCGTCGACCTCGACGCGGTCGACCGCCGAGCGGGCGCCGCGGGCAGATCATGAAGGCCGACGTCGAGGCCTTCGCGGCGCGGCCCGGCGCGGCAACGGCCACGCGCCACCGGCGGCTTCCCGCGCCGGCGACGCCCGCACGTGCGCCGTCACGGCGCCCGCGCGCGAGGAGCTCACCCGCACCCAGCGCACGATCGCGCGGCGCATGGCCGAGTCGCGAGCGATGGTCCCCGACATCGAGCTGGTCGGTGGACATCGACATGGGCGCGTGCCTGGCCCTGCGCGCGCAGCTCGCCGAGCAGCACTCGCCCGCGCCGTCGGTCAACGACATGGTCGATCAAGGCGTGCGCCCTGGCCCTGCGCGAGCACCCGCGCGTCAACGGCGAGCTACGTCGACGAGGCGCTTCGAGCTGCACGAGCGCGGTCAACGTCGGTTTCGCGGTCGCCGCGCCCGGACAGCGCTGCTGGTGCCGGTCGTCGCCGACGCCGACCGCCGCCCGGTCAGCGAGATCGCCGCCGTCGACCCGGCGGCTGGCGGCCGAGGCGCGCGACGGCGACGATCACGCCGGCCGAGCTCTCCGGCGCCACCTTCACCGTCTCCAACCTCGGGATGTTCGGGGTGGACCGCTTCACCGCGATCATCAACACCCCGCAGGCGGCGATCCTGGCCGTCGGCGCCGCGGCCGAGCGGCGCCGTCGTCCGCGACGGCGGCCGTCGCCGCGGCGCGTGATGATGACCGCGACGCTCGCCGCCGACCACCGCATCCTCTACGGCGCGGACGCGGCGCGCTTCCTGCACCGACGTCCGCGACCGCCTGCAGGCGCCGATCGGCCTGCTGGCCTGACCCGACCGGAGACGCACCCATGCCCGACGCTCGAATTCCGCCGCGCCATCTGCGAGGCGCTGGACGAGGAGCTGGAGCGCGACCCGCAGCGTGATCTTCTTCGGCGAGGACGTCGCCGCCGCCGGCGGGGTGTTCGCGGTCACCGGCGGGCCTGCAGCGAGCGCCACGGCGCCGAGCGCGTGTTCGACACCCCGATCTCGGAGCTGGCGCATCGCCGGCGCCGCCTTCGGGGCCGCCGTCGGCGGGCATGCGCCCGGTGATCGAGATCATGTTCGGCGACTTCCTGTTCCTGGCCATGGACAGCCTCGTCAACCAGGCGGCCAAGTACTGGTACATCTCCGCCGAGCAGGCCAGCGTGCCGCTCGTGGTGCGCTCCGCGGTCGGCGCCGGCGGCCGGTTCGGGGCGATCCACTCCCAGATGCCGGCGCCGTGGTTTCAGGGCATCCCGGGCCTGAAGGTCGTGGCGCCCGTCGACGCCCGGCTGACGCCAAGCGGCTGCTCAAGGCCGCGATCCGCGATCGAGAACCCGGTGATCTTCCTCGAGCACAAGCGCCTGTACTCGATCAAGGAGGACGGTCGCCGAGGACGGTCCGAGATCGAGCCGCTGGGCCGCGCGCGCGTCGTGCGCGAGGGCGGCGACCTCACCGTCGCCACCGCGTCCAAGTCCGTCCACGACGCCCTCGCCGCCGCCGAGACGCTGGCCGGCGACGGCCTCGAGCTGGAGGTCATCGACCTGCGCACGCTGCGCCCGCTGGACCGCGACACGGTGCTGCGACGTCGGTGAAGCGCACCAACCGCCTGCTGGTGGTGGAGGAGGGCCCGCGCACCGGCGGCTGGTCGGGCGAGGTGCTCGGCGACCTGGCCCAGGATGCGCTGGAGCACCTCGACGACGCCTGGCGGCTGACGACGCCCGACGCGCCGATCCCTACAGCCCGACGCTGGAGGACGCGTTCCTGCCGTCGGCCGAGCACATCGTCACCAGCGTGCGCGAGCACCTCGCGCGCGCATGACTGACTGACACCCACGAAAGGAACCCGAATGAGCGTTGAGATCGATCGTCCCGTGCTGACCGAGCATGCCCGCAAGGTGGGGCTCGATGACGTCAAGGTGCCGCTGGAGGATCGCCCCGAGGCCGGCCGGCCCGGTTGGATCGACATGGACGTGCGCTGGATCGTCACCCGGGACACGGTCGGCTCCGAGGACTCCGTGTTCGGGCTCACGTACTTCCCGCCGGGGTCGCGCCAGAGATCCACCGTCACGAGAACGCCGAGGAGGTCGAGTACCTCGTCGCCGGCGAGGGCGTCGCCCGGGTCGGGCGACGACGACGTGGCGATGGGCGTCGGCGACACGGTGTTCGTGGCGCGCAACGAGTACCACGGCTTCCGCAACACGTCCGAGACCGAGACCGCGGTGATGGTCTGGTATTACGCGGGGGCCGCCAGTCTCGAGGAGGCGACCTACATCACCGAGGAGTCAGACCGCCGAAGCTAGGCGGTGAGGAGGTCGAGGGATCGTCATGCGTGCCGCGCGCTATCACCAGGCCAAGGACATCCGGATCGAGGACGTCCCCGAGCCCGGCGGCCTGGGCCCGACCGAGCTGCTCGTGCGCCCGCGCCTGTGCGGGATCTGCGGGACCGACCTGCACGAGTACATCGCCGGGCCCGATCGTCACCCCGTCAGAGCCCCACCCGCTCACCGGCGCCGTCAACCCGCAGATCCTCGGCCACGAGTTCTCGGCCGAGGTGCGTCGAGGCCGGCTCCGAGGTGGTCGCGGCGCGGGCCGGGCGACCGCGTGGCGATCATGCCGCTCATCTTCTGCGGGCGCTGCTACTTCTGCCTGCGCGGGCTCAACCACCTGTGCACGCGGATGGCCTGCGTCGGCCTGAGCTGGGAGTGGGGCGGCCTGGGCGAGCTGGCGGTGGTGAGCGAGTACCAGGTGGCCGTGCTGCCCGACGCGCTCACCGACGAGCAGGGCGCCCTCATCGAGCCCGCCGCGGTGGCCGAGTACGGGGTGCGCCGCGGCCAGGTCGGTCCCGGTGACAGCGTGCTCATCGCCGGGGCGGGCCCGATCGGCGCCCTCGCGGTCCTGGCGGCCCAGGCCGCCGGTGCCGGCGCGGTGTATCTGTCCGAGCCCAACCCCGAGCGCGCCCGCGCCGCCGAGCACCTGGGCGCCACCGCGATCCTCAACCCGGCGCAGACCTCGGTGCCCGACGAGCTGCGCGAGCGCACCCACGGCATCGGCGTCGACGTGGCCATCGAGTGCGCCGGCAACGCCCGGCGCGCTGGATGACTGCATCATGGCGACCCGGCGGGCGGGGACCGTGGTGCAGACCGGCCTGCACGTCGGTCCCGCCGAGGTTCATCCGATGGTGTGGGCCCAGAACGACCTGACGATCGTGGGCACCTGGTGCTACCGGGTCTACGACTGGCAGCGGATCGCGGCGCTCATCGCCAGCGGCGGCTTCCCCGTGGAGAAGGTGATCACGGCCCGGATCGCTCTTGACCGCGTTGTCCCTGAAGGGTTTGAGGTGCTGATCGACCCAAGCGGGAACGCGCTGAAGGTGCTCGTAGAGATGAGCTGATCTCCTCGGCGGGGGTCGCGACCGCTCCGCCATCGGACGAGACGTGGGCGCCCGCGGGCTCCAGGCCGTCGATCTCGGCCAGCGACACATGCGCGGTCTCGCGCGCGGTGGCGATGGCGATCGCGGCGAGCACGCTGGCGCCGAACGTCATCGCCGCCACGGGGACCCAGCCGCTCGTTCCCTTGCCGGCGATCCAGTCGGCCACCGTGGGGGCCAGGCCGCCCAGCGCGAACCCGATCTGGGTGCCGATGGCCATGCCCGACAGCCGGACGCGCGTCGGGAACATCTCGCCGTACAGCGACGGCCAGATGCCGTTCTGGGCGCTGTAGACCAGGCCCGACATGGCGATGCCGATGACGAAGATGAGGACGTAGCTGCCGCCGGCGATCGCCGCGAGGTAGGCGAACATCAGCGCACCCGAGCCCAGCGCGCCGAAGATGAACACCGGCTTTCGCCCGATCCGGTCGGCGAGCTTGGCCCACAGCGGGATCGCCGCCAGGGCGACGACGTTGGCCGCGATGAGCACCCACAGCATCGTCGTGTCGTCGAGTCCGACCGTCTTGACCGCGAACGACAGCGCGTACACGGCGACGATCGTCGACACGGTGGAGGCGAGTCCGCCGAAGGCGACGCGGACCACGTTGGGCCAGTGGTTGGCCAGCAGCGGTGCCAGCGGGACCCGGGACTGCTTGTCCTCGGCCTCGACCTGCTGGAACGCGGGCGCCTCGGTGAGCCGGCGGCGGATGATGAGGCCGGCGACGGTGACGATCGCGCTCAGCCAGAACGGGATCCGCCAGCCCCACGAGTCGAGCTGGTTGGTGGGCAGCCCCCCGATCGGCAGCCACAGGGCGGTGGCGACGACGAGTCCGGCCTGGGTGCCGGCGAGGGTGAAGCTGGTGTGGAAGGCGCGCCGCCCGTCGGGCGAGTGCTCGAGGCTCAGCGAGTTGGCGCCGGCCTGCTCCCCCGATGCCGCCAGGCCCTGGAGCAGCCGCAGCGCGACCAGGAGGATCGGGGCCAGGAGCCCGATGGCGTTGTAGGAGGGCAGGCAGCCGACGAGGAACGTGGCCACGCCCATGAGGGTGATCGTGAGCACGAGCACGCGCTTGCGGCCGTAGCGATCGCCCAGGTGACCCATGAAGATCGAGCCGACGGGGCGCATGACGTAGGCGACCCCGTAGGTCGCGAAGGACAGCAGCGTGCCCGTGGCCGGGTCGGCCGTGGGGAAGAACACCTTGCCGAAGACCAGCGCGGCGGCGGTGCCGTAGATGAAGAAGTCGTAGTACTCCAGGAAGCTGCCGATCCAGCCCGCGATCACCGCCTTGCGCGGCGTCTTGCCGGCCTCCTGGGCTCCGCGGGCGTCGGGGTTGTCCATCGCGTTGCTCACCATCTCCCTCTCCTTTCGATGATGTCGTGCCGGCCGGCAACGGCCGGCGTGCGCAGCTGGGCCTCCAGCGCCACCAGAGACGTGCGCGCGTCGTGGGCGACACGGTCCGGGTCGGCGGCGCGCAGCGCGTCGCTGAACACCTCCAGCGACAGCGGTCCCTCGTAGCCGGTGCGCAGGACGCGAGTGGTGAAGTCCACCAGGTCAAACGCGCCCTGTCCCGGCAGGCAGCGGTGGTGCCGGCTCCAGCGCAGCACGTCGACGGCGAGATCCGTCGCGTCGGCGAGCTGGCAGAAGAAGAGCTTGTCGGCCGGGATCTCGGCGATCGTGTCCAGCGCGGTGCCGCGGGCCAGGATGTGGAAGCTGTCCAGGCACGTCCCCAGCGCGGGGTGGTCGGCCGCCTGCACGATCCGCCAGGCGTGGTCGTACTCGGACACGTGCCGGCCCCAGGCCAGCGCCTCGTAGGCGACGCGCAGGCCGCGCGCGTGCGCGCGCTCGGCGAGAGCATGGAGCTGCTCCGCCGCCAGGGCGTCGTCGTCGATGGCCTCGGGCGCGACGCTGGAGCAGACCAGGAGCGTGTCGGCGCCGAGCTGCTCCATCACGTCGAAGGTGGCGTGGGCGCGCTCGAGGTTGTCAGCGAGCTGTGTCGGCGTCACGCCCTCGAAATCGCGAAACGGCTGGAAGAGGTCGACCCTCAGCCCCAACCTGTCGGCGGTGCGGCGGACGTTCGCCGGCGCCAGCCCCGATTCGGTGAGGTCGGGCTCGAACAGCTCGACGCCGTCGAAGCCGGCGGTCGCCGCGGCTTCGAGCTTGCGCTCGAGCGTGCCGCTCAGGCAGACGGTGGCGATGGCGTGGCGCATGTCAGCGTCGCTCCGGGTCGGCGGCCAGGGCGGTGCTGTCGTCCTCGGCCAGGGTGGCGAAATGGCGCAGCATGCGCGCGCGGTCGGGTCGGACGCCGGTGAAGAGCTCGAAGGAGAGCGCCGCCTGAAAGACGGCCATGCCGCCGCCGTCCAGCGTGCGGCACCCGAGCCGGCGGGCATGGGCCAGCAGTTCGGTCTCCAGCGGCCGGTAGACCACCTCGGCGACCCACAGCTCGTCGTGGAGCAGGTCCGGATCCAGTGGCGGGGCCGGGTGCGCGCGCATCCCCGCCGGGGTGGCGTTGATCAGCCCGTCGGCGCGGCGCAGGTGCTCGCCCAGGCGGTCGCGGTCGATCGCCACGGCGCGCGTGGACCCGAAGCGTTCGCACAGGGACGCCGCGAGCGCCTGCGCGCGACCGGGCTCGCTGTCGCAGACGGTCAGCTCCCCCGCGCCGAGGGAGAGCAGACCGTGGCCCACCGCGGAGCCCGCGCCGCCGGCGCCCAGCAGGACCACTCGTCCTGTGGCGACGTCGGGGAGGCCGCGGACGAAGCTCTCCTGGAAGCCCTGGCAATCCGTGTTGTGCCCGACGGCGCCGCTGTGGTCGAACACGACCGTGTTGACCGCGCCCAGGGCGGCGGCGTCGGTGGAGAGCCGGGTGAGCTCGCCCACCACCTCCTGCTTGCAGGGGTGGGTGATGTTCACACCGCTGAAGCCGAGCCGCTGCGTCACGCGCAGGAGGCCGCCGACGGCTTCGGGAGCCAGCCCCAGCGTGGTGATGTCCAGCCGCTCGTAGACGTAGCTGATCCCGAGATGCTGGGCTTCGCGCTCGTGCAACGCCGGGCTGAGCGAGGGGCCGATCTCGGCGCCGATGAGCCCGACACGGTGACGGGGGTTGTCGATCGGAAGGGTCACGAACCGGGGGTGTCGGGCGACGTCAGCAGCGACAGTGGCCAGTCGCCGTCGGCGTCACCAGCGGCGCTTACGCAATCGCCGGCGGCGTTAGCACCAGCGCCTACACAATGTACGAACTAGTTAGTTATATATCCGTCTTGCGCAAACGCCAAACCACCGCGCTCCTAGAATCGGCCCCGAGCCCAGGGTCACACCGAAAGGACGTCATGGCAGCGCCGAAGCTCCAGAAGGCACCCAGCCCCCGGCGCCAGCGCGACCCCGAGCAGACGCGCGCGGAGATCCTGCAGGTCGCGGCCGACGAGTTCGCCGAGCACGGCTTCGCCGGCGCCCGGGTCGACCGGATCGCGGCTCAGATGCGCACGACCAAGCGCATGATCTACTACTACTACGGCTCCAAGGACGACCTCTATCTCGCCGTCCTGGAGCGCGCCTACGCCGCCATCCGGCGCGCCGAGCAGGCGATCGACGTCGACCATCTGGACCCGATCGCCGCGATCCGCCGCCTGGCCGAGCTCACCTTTGACCATCACGAGGCCAACCCCAACTTTCTGCGGCTGGTCAGCATCGAGAACATCCATCGCGCCGAGCACCTGCGCCGCTCGCCCGAGATCGCCAACCTCAACGTTCCGGCGATCGATCTGATCGCTCGCATCCTCAAGCGCGGCTACGCCTCGGGGACGTTCGTGCGGCGCGTCGACGCCATCGACCTGCACATGATGATCAGCGCCTTCTGCGTGTTCCGGGTCTCCAACCAGCACACGTTCGGTGTCATCTTCGACCGTGACCTCACCAGCCCCGATCTCCGCGACCGCTATCGCAGGATGCTGGCCGACATGGTCGTCAGCTACCTCGTGAGCAGCTGAGCCGCGCCGGGTCGAGGGACGATGAAGCTCGAGCTCGCGGAGCCGCTCTCCGACGGCCGCGTGACGCTGCGCTGGTTGCGCGCGGAGGACGCCGCCCCGTTCGCGCAGGCGTTTCGAGACGACCCGGACCTCGGTTGCTGCGCATCGAGATGACGACAACGCCCGAGAACCCGGCCGTGCCGGCGCTCGCCCGCCGCCTGGGCTTCACCCGTGAGGGGGTGCTGCGCGCGCGCAACATCGAGCGGGGGCGGCGTGTGGACATCATCTGGTTCGGGCTCCTGCGCGAGGAGTGGCGCTCCCGCGGCGCCGTTTGAGCCTCCGCGCTGCGTGACAGCGGCACCGCTGGGGGGTAGGCTCGACGCCATGTCCTCGGAGGAGGTCAGCGGGGCAGTGGGAAGGGGCGAGCTGGCGCCGGTGCCTCGTCGCGGCGTATGGGTCGCGTGGGGGCTGGCGCTGCAGATCGTCGGCGTGGCCATCCCGGCGCTCGCCGCGCTGAACCGCGTCAATCACGACAACGCGATCGGCGCCGTCACCCACTACACCTTCCGACTCGTCCTGCACGAGATGCTCCGCCGCCGTGCCGACATCGCGCTGGTCGTCTTGGGGGTCCTCGTGTTCGTCGCCGGCAGCGTCGTGCTGGCGCGGCCGTTCGTGAGGCGGCGTCTCACCCTGTTCGTCGCGGTGCCGCTGGCGGCCGTGGCCGGCGTGGCGGTGCTCGGTCTCATCGCAGTGGTCATCGCCGCGATCGCGGTCATCGCCGCGCAGGGCGGGGGTGGGGCCGGTGGCCCCGGCTCGATCGACGGCCTGATGGACTGGCCCATCGGTGGCGGTCGCCGGCGGCGCCGGCGCTAGTCGGCTCCGGCCAGCAGCGCCTCGAGCTCGGCGACGGTGAGCACCTCAGCCTGGCGCGGGAACACCTTCTCCATCAGGCACTCGTGCACCGCCGGGTCCCGGTCCGCGGTGGCATCGGCGAGGACGAACAGCCGGTAGTCACGGTCTGATGCATCCCGGACCGTGGAGAGCACGACGCCACTGGTGCTGATGCCGGCGAGGATCAGGGTGTCGACGCTGCGGTCGGCCAGCTGCTGCGCCAGATCGGTGGTGGAGAAGGCGCCGACACGGGTCTTGCGCACGATGATGTCGCCGTCGCGGGGAGCCACCCGCTCGTCGATCTGCGTCGTCGGAGAGTCGTCGTGGAAGGCCTGAGGCCCGGCGGCGATCCGGGCGCCCATGCCGCTGGTGGGCGGGATGTTCGCCAGATCGGCGTCGGTGAACGCGACGCGCACGTAGCCGACGTGGCCGCCGCGGGCCCGGATCAGATCGATGGCCTCGACGGCCCGGGCCACCAGCGCGTCAGAGTCATCGATCATCCCCACGATGGCCTGCTGGTAG
The DNA here is from genome assembly GCA_963771675.1 of uncultured Actinomycetota bacterium. GTDB lineage: Bacteria > Actinomycetota > Thermoleophilia > Solirubrobacterales > Solirubrobacteraceae > Palsa-465. Next base: position 89,613 of record CAVYUJ010000003.1, read on the forward strand.
TCCATCACGAGCAGCGCGGTGCGCCGGGGGTCGAGGGCGGGTGCGGCGTCGGTCATAGGGTGGCTTCCTTGTGTCGGGGGATCGAGGCGGGGGACGGGACGTAGCGGCCACCGCGCAGCAGCGAGGCGAGCGCGCCGAGCACCGACAGGCCGGCGGCGACGATGAAGACGATCACCAGCCCGTCGTGGAATGGCCCGGAGATGAGGTGGGGAAAGAACTGGTGGCCGGTGAGGACATCGCGATTGGTCGCCGGCAGGGTCGCCAGGACATGGGTCGAGCTGAGCAGATGCGCCACCGGGTTGACCCCCAGAACGGAGGCGAAGAGCGAGGAGACCGGCGGCAGCGACCCGATCTGGTGCGCGACGCCGGCGGTGACCCCCTGGTGCTCGAGGCCGCTCGTGAGGGTGTGGGGCAGGTTGGTGGCCAGCCCGGCGATCATCAGCGAGAAGAACACGCCGATCGACAGCGCCGTGCCGGAGTTCTGGAAGGTGGAGCGCATCCCCGAGGCGGCGCCGCGCTGTGACCGCGGGACGCTGCCCATGATGGAGGACGAGTTCGGAGCGGCGAACATGCCGACGCCGATGCCGTTGACCAGGATGAGCAGCGCGAAGGTCCAGTAGGAGAAGTTGACAGGCAGCAGCAGGAGGCCGACGAAGCTCGCCCCGAACACGAGCATCCCCACGGTGGCGAACCCGCGTGAGCCGAACCGGTCAGACAGGTAGCCGGAGATGGGGCCCGAGGCCAGGAACGCGATCGTGAGCGGGAGGAGGTAGATGCCCGCCCACAGCGGCGTCTCGGCGTAGTTGTAGCCGTGCAGCGGCAGCCAGATGCCCTGCAGCCAGATGATGAGCATGAACTGCAGCCCGCCGCGCGCGGTGGCGGCGATGAGCCCGGCCGCGCTCCCTGCGGCGAAGGCGCGGATGCGGAACAGGCCGAGCTGGAACATGGGCTCGGCCACGCGGCGCTCGATGGCCACGAAGACCCCGAGCAGCAGGACCCCGCCGATCAGGCCACCGAGCACCCACGGGTTGGTCCAGCCCATCGTGTGCCCGCCGTGGGGCTGGATGCCGTAGGTGATGGCGATCAGCACCGCGCTCAATCCGACCGCGAAGGTGACGTTGCCCCACCAGTCGATCCGGGCGGGATGGCGTTCGGCCGTCTCGCGCAGCTTGTGGTAGGCCCAGACGGTGCCGAAGACGCCGACCGGCACGTTGACCCAGAACACCGCGCGCCAGTCGATGGCAGCGAGCAGACCGCCGGCGATGAGCCCGACGAACTGGCCGGCGATGGCGGCGATCTGGTTGGTGCCCAGGGCAAAGCCGCGCTGATCGGACGGGAAGGCGTCGGTGAGGATGGCGGCGGAGTTGGCGGTGAGCATCGAGCCGCCGAGCGCCTGCAGCACCCGCCAGCCGATCAGCCACAGCGCGCCCCCGCCGCCGCTGAACGGGTCGAACGAGAGCAGGATCGAGGCGAAGGTGAAGACCGCGAAGCCGGCGTTGTAGATGCGGACGCGGCCGTACATGTCGCCCAGCCGGCCCAGCGTCACCACCAGCACCGCCTGGACGAGGCGGTAGCCCATGATCATCCACAGGAGGTAGCTGATGTTGCCCGGGGCCAGCGGATCGAGGTGGATGCCACGGAAGATCGCCGGCAGCGAGATGATCACGATCGAGCCGTCGAGGGCCGACATGAACACGGCCATCGTCGTGTTGGAGAGCGCGACCCACTTGTAGCCGTCGTCGGGGGCCTGCATCAGATGTTCTGGGCCAGACGCTCCAGCAGCGGCGCCGCGGCGGCAAGCTGCGCGAGCTCGGCGCCGGTGAACTCCGTCGCCAGCGCTCTGGCCAGCTGCTGCACCTTGGCGTTGCGCCGGCTGGTGAGCAGCTCGCGCCCGGCGCCGGTGACCGACATGACCGCGCGGCGGCCGTCGTCGGGGTCGGGGCGGCGCTCGATGAGCCCGCGTCGCTCCAGGGCGGCCAGCGTGCTGCCCATCGACTGGGGGCTGATCTGCTCCTGCTTGGCCAGCTCGCCGGGCGTCGTCGGGCCGCCCCGGTCCAGCCGGGCCAGCGCGGAGGTCTCAGACAGCGTCAGCCCGCCCGTGACCGGGACCTGGCGCAGCCGGCGCACGATCAGGCCGATGCCCACCCGTAGGGCGGCGGCGACCTGATCGGGGGTGGTGGCGGGGGAGGCGCTGGTGACGGAGGGCATATCCTCAGTCTAGACTAATAAGTCCAGACTTACAATCATGGGGCCCGGGGACGGGTGGGGTGGGCTCGGCCGGGCGGGGTGGGGTGGCTCAGGGACGGGTGGGGCGGATGGGGTGGTGAAAATCGAGCCAGCAACGGGCTCAGCCGGTCAGCTGGCTCGTTTTTGCCCGTCTCACGGGTGTTTTCGAGCCACGTCGGCGGAATCGGGGGTTGCTGGCTCGATTCTCACCGCCGCGCGTGTGCCCGCGCCGGCGATGCCCAGCGGGCCCGCACGCCCGACTCGGCGCCCGCCGACGCGCGACCCCCGAGCGGCCGGGCGGGCATAGGATCGGCGGCCACCCCCGGAGAGGAGCGCGAATGAGCTATGAGCAGATCACGGCGGAGACCACCGACGGCATCCTGACGATCACGCTGAACCGGCCCGACCGTCTCAACGCCTGGACCCCGACGATGGGCGCGGAGCTCATCGCGGCCTTTGACGCAGCCGACGCCGACGACGGCGTGCGGGCGATCATCGTCACCGGCGCCGGCCGCGGCTTCTGCGCCGGTGCCGACCTCCAGGGCGGCGGGGCGACCTTCGACTGGCGCGAGCGCCAGGCCGGGGATGGGATCCCGCGTGACGGGGGCGGCCAGTTCACGCTGCGCGTGTTCGACTGCACCAAGCCGGTGATCGCCGCCATCAACGGCCCCGCCGTCGGCGTGGGCGCCACCATGACCCTGCCGATGGACATCCGCCTCGCCGCCGACGACGCGAAGATCGGCTTCGTGTTCGCGCGGCGCGGCATCGTGCCCGAGGCCTGCTCGAGCTGGTTCCTGCCCCGGGCGGTCGGGATCAGCCAGGCCATGGAGTGGGTGGCGACCGGCCGGGTGTTCTCCGCCCAGGAGGCGCTCGCCGGCGGGCTGGTCCGCAGCCTGCACCCCAAGGATGAGCTCTTGGACACCGCCCGCTTCCTCGCCGCCGAGATCGCGCAGAACACCGCGCCGGTGTCCGTGGCGCTGGCGCGCCGGATGATGTGGCGGATGCTCGGCGCCGAGCATCCGATGCTCGCCCACCGTGCCGACTCGCGCGGGATGTTCTACCGCGGCCAGTCGGCTGACGCCGCCGAGGGCGTCACCTCGTTCCTGGAGAAGCGCCCGGCGGAGTTTCCGGACCGGGTCAGTGACGGCCTGCCCGACATCATGCCCGGGTGGGCCGCGCCTGAGTTTCAGTGACCGGCGGGCGGCGGGCCCTCCGCCCGTGACCACATGCGAGCGTCGGGGCGCGCGACTTGACCGCTCCCGCGTCACACATCCCCGCAAGCCGGACAATTGCGGTGCACGATGGGACGAGAGCTCGATCGGCGCGGGACCTTCGAGGAGTTGTTCGCAGCCCACTACTGGGCCGTGCGTGCGTACGTGCTCAGACGCGCTCCATCCGCATCCGCGGAGGATGTGCTCGCCGAGACGTTCCTGATCGCCTGGCGCCGCCTCGACGGCATCGGCGCGGATCCGCTGCCGTGGCTGCTCGGCGTGGCCCGGCGCGTGATGGCCAACCAGCACCGCGCCGAGCGCCGCCGCGGGGCGCTCACCGATCGGCTCCAGGGTCTGCTCCCCGGCCGGCCCCCGGACTGGGAGCCACCCGCTGCGATGAGCGACGAGCTCGCCGTGGCGATGGCGAGCCTGTCGGCGTCGGAACGCGAGGCCCTGCTGCTCGTCGCCTGGGAGGGCCTTGACTCCGGACGCGCCGCCCGGGCCGCCGGGTGCACACCGGTTGCCTTCCGGGCGCGCCTTCACCGCGCCCGCCGCCACGTCGCCGCCGCTCTCGCCGACCCTGCCGTTGCCAACCCCTCCTCGATCGCGGGAGAGCCGTCATGACCACAGAAGAACGCGCCATCGCCGAACTCGCCGACGCCAATCCCGTGCCTGACTCGGCGTCGCCGACCGCGCAACAGCGCGCCGAGGCGGAGCGGATTCTGCGGCGCGTCCTCGCCGATTCCCCCGCGCCGCATCGATCACGGCCGCGACCGGGCATCGGCTCGGGCCGCCGGCGAGCCCTGGGATTGCTCGCGCCGGTGGTGTCGGTGGCGGTGGTGGTCCTCGTCGCGGCGGTGGTCCTCAGGACCGGCGGGACCGCGACGACCGGGGCGTCGCCGAGCGGCGGCCCCCACATCACGCTGAGCGTCCTCGGGACCCCGCAGACTCCGCGGATCACGACGGCGGCGATGTCCCGAGAGGTCGCGCTGCTGCGTCGCCGGCTGGCCTCCCTGGGGCACGGCTACACGGTGAGCCGGGCAGGGGCCGACGGCATCATCGTGACCGGTCCCAAGGCGGCCATGAGCCGCGACCAAAACCGGATCATCGGCCTCGTCACCCAGCGTGCGCAGCTGCGCTTCTATGACTGGGAGGCCAACGTCCTGACGCCGAACGGCAAGACCGCGGCCTCGCAACTCGCCGCCCAGGTTCCCGCGGCGCTCTCCGTGAGCCAGGGGCCCGGCGGCGCCGGCGCGCCCGGCCCGGGGAGCATGCCTCTGTATGACGCGGTGACGCTGGCCGCCAGGCAGCCGTCGCGACTCTCGGGCGTGACGCCACGGACCGGGCCGCAGTACTTCATGTTCGGAGCGCCCGGCAGCAGCGCCTGCGCGGCCGCGTTCCGCTATTGGGGTGCCACGAGGCCGACACCCGGGGTCCACTGCCTCCTTGCGGGGCCGCTCGAGCTGGGTCCCGGCGACCGTCGGCGGGCGACCGACGCGCTCGCGGCGCAGCTGCCCCCCGGCGTCACCGCGTCCGAGGGCCAGGTGATCGGCGTCCCGGAGGGGACCGTCGTCGTCCAGGCCGAGCAGCTTCACCCGGGCGCGCCGGTGTCGGGCGTCAGCCCGGCGGCCCGGTTCTTCGTCCTGCGCGACGACGCAGCGCTCACAGGCGCAGATATCACCAACCCGCAGGCGAGCATCGACCAGAGCGGCTCGCACGACATCACCTTCAGCTTCACCGCCAAGGGCCGGTCCGCCTTCCAGCGAGTGACCGCCACGGTCACTCGTCGCGGCCGCGACGTCAGCCGCGGCAGCGCCACGTTCAATCAGCACTTCGCGGTGGCGCTGGACGACCAGCTCATCACCGTCCCGGAGATCGACTTCCGCGTGTACCCCGACGGCATCATCGGCGGCGGCGGGGCCGACATCACCGGCGCCCTCACCGCCCAGTCAGCCAAGGACATGGCCACCGAGCTGCGCTACGGGCCGCTCCCGTTGAACGTGCGCGTGGTGCCCTGAGCGCGGGCGCTGCGTGTCTGAGGCTCAGCTGACGCCGCTGGGCTCGCGCTCCTTGGCGGTCACATGGGTGACGGGAAGCCCGATCGCCTTGGCCTTGCTGATGAGATCCAGCTTCAGCCAGCGCGAGATCCCCAGCGGCAGCGTCGAGATGATGATCTCGTCGTAGTTGCCGAGGTTGACCGCGTCATGGATCGCCATGAGCGGTTCGGGATCCCCCACACTGCCGGTCACCTCCTGGCCCGCTGCCTCCGAGAGCTTGGGCAGCGCGGCGTCGAGCACCGTGTGGGCCTCATCCTCCCCACCTTCGGTGGGGTCGACCACCTTGTGCATCCCGTGGGGCTGGCAGGGCACGACCATGTGAAATCGTGCGGGGCCCTGCTGAGCGCGCTCGCGCACTGCCTCCAGCAACGCGCTGTTCGCCGCGGTCTGATGCGCTACGACAAGGACACTGACCGGGTCAGACATGTCTTCACCTCCAGTGAGGCTGCGTCCGGTCCCAAACGAGTATTCCACCGCCCCGCCGATGCCTCAAGCCCCGACCGATAGGCTGCGCCCGTGGCTCCCCGGGACCTCCAGGCCCTCCTCGGCGAGCTGGCCGGCCTCGTCGCGGCGGCGGGCGTCACGCCCCGCACGCACGCCTACGGCTCAGACCCCGAGCAGGTCGCCGACCTGGTGCTTCCCGCCACCGATGGCCCGCATCCCGTGGTGGTCCTCCTGCACGGCGGCTTCTGGCGGGCTCGCTTTGACCGCTCGACGATGGCCGCGCTGGCCGTGGATCTCGCCGACCGCGGCTGGGCGACCTGGAACGTCGAGTATCGCCGGGTGGGCAATGGCGGCGGCGTGCCCGAGACGGTTGACGACGTGCGCGCCGCGATCGCCGGGCTGACCCAGCTGACCGAGCCGCTGGACGCCCGCCGGGTGGTGATCGTCGGGCACTCGGCCGGCGGTCAGCTCGGCCTGTGTGTCGCCGACGAGCCCGCGGTGGCCGCCGTCGTGTCGCTCGCCGGTGTGTGCGATCTCGCCACGGCCTATGCCGACGGCATCGGTGAGTCCGCCACCGCCGCGTTCATGGACGGTGGACCCGATGAGCGGCCCGAGGCCTACGGTCTCGCCGATCCGCTGCGGCGGATCCCGGCCGCGGCACGGGTCCTGCTCGTCCACGGTGACGCCGATCAACGCGTGCCCGTGGCGCAGAGCCGTCGGTATGCGCAGGTTGCCGCGGCGGCCGGCGATGATCGCTGTGAGCTCATCGAGCTCGCCGGCGTCGATCACTTCGACCTCATCGACCCGCGGACGCCGGTCTGGGCGACGGTCGCCGCGCGCCTTCAGACCATGCGGTGACGCGCACCGCGCCGAGGGCATAGGCTGGGCCCGTGCGAGATCCCATCATCGTCGTCGGCGGCGGGATCGGCGGCCTCACCACGGCGCTGGCGCTGCACCGCCGGGGACTGGAGTGCCGGGTGTTCGAGCAGTCGCCCGCCATCCGCGAGCTCGGGGTGGGCATCAACACCCTCCCGCACGCGATCGGCGAGCTCCAGACCCTGGATCTGCTGGAGCGGCTGGACGCGGTGGCGGTGCGCACGTATGAGCTCATCTACATGAACCGCTTCGGCCAGGAGGTGTGGCGCGAGCTGCGAGGCCTCGACGCCGGCCACCCGGTACCGCAGTTCTCGATCCACCGCGGTGTCCTCCAGGGCGTGCTCCGCGACGCGGTCGTCGAGCGACTGGGCGCCGAGGTCATCTGCACCAACTGCCGGCTGACAGGGTTCGCACAGGACGACGACGCGGTGACGGCGACGTTCGTCGACCATGACGGCGCTGCCATCGAGCCGGTGCGCGGAGCGGCGCTCATCGGCGCCGACGGCATCCACTCGACCGTCCGCGAGGCGCTCGTGTCCGGCGAGCCGCCGCCGCGCTGGAACGGGACGATGCTGTGGCGCGGCGCCACCGATTGGCCCGTCTTCCTCACCGGGCGCTCGATGATCATCGCCGGCGGCATGGCCGCCAAGGTCGTCCTGTACCCGATCGGCGCCGGCAGCGACGAGGGCCATCGCCTCACCAACTGGGCGGTCATGGTGAAGATCGCGGAGGAGGGCACGCCGCCGCCGCGGCGCGCGGACTGGTCGCGGCCCGGGCGCCTGGAGGAGGTGATGCCCCACGTCGCGCGGTTCACCGTCGACGAGGTCGACGTGCCCGCGCTCATCCAGTCGACTCCGGTGTTCTGGGAGTACCCCGTCTGTGACCGCGACCCGATCGACCGCTGGTGCGACGGCCGCGTCACCCTGCTGGGCGATGCCGCCCACGCGATGTACCCGGTCGGCTCCAACGGCGCCAGTCAGGCCGTCCTCGATGCCATGCGGCTCGCGGATGAGCTGGCGGACGGGACCAACGACGACGTCGCCGCCGCTCTGCGCCGCTACGAGGACGCGCGCCGCGGGCCGACCGCTGAGATCGTGCACTCCAACCGCAAGGGTGGCCCCGAGGGCGTCATCGACGCGGTGGAGGGGCTCGCGCCGGATGGCTTTGACGATGTCGACGCGGTGCTGCCCTACGCCGATCGCGAGGCGATCGTCCGCGGCTACGCCCAGAAGGCGGGTTTCGCAGTGACCGCAACCCCGCAGGCAACCACGACAAGGAGAACCGAAATGACCCCACCGAGCACACCAGACGTGATGACCGCCGACGCGTCGGTCGACGGCATCGCGTGGAACATCCTCGGCCAGATCTACAGGCCCAAGCAGGTCACCGATGACTCGTTCGCCTGGCACGCCGAGCTGCCGCCGGACACCTTCGTGCCGCCCCACATCCATCCCACCCAGGACGAGTACGTCTACGTCATCGACGGCGAGCTGACCCTGTTCGACGGGGAGGCCGACCAGGTGGCCCGGACCGGAGATCTCGTGCGTCTGCCCCGGGGCAAGCCACACGGCCTGTTCAACCGCAGCGGCACGACGCTGCTGCTGTGGTTCTGGGTGACCCCCAAGGCCAAGCTCTATGACCTGTTCGTCGGGATCGACGCGATGGCGGACCAGAATCCCGAGGACGTCGTCGCGCTCTCCGCGCAGCACGACGTCGAGTTCCTCCCCCCGCCCGAGTGACGCCAGGCGGGCTCATCTGACGTAAAGACCGCGGCGGGCGCGACTAAAGACCCGCGGCCCTCTCGTAAAGGCGCCGCGAGAGATCTGTGCGCTTGCCCGATGTGCGCCGAGGGCTTTACCGCCAGGATCCTGCTCGTCGGTCGTCGAGGCCGGCGTTTCCTGGCACACGTTCCTTCAAGGGGGTAGAGATGAGCATCAACATGACGACGGACCAGCGGTCCGGTGGGCCTCGTTCACGCGGCCGGCGCGGTCGCTTTCTGGGCGCGCTCGCGGCGTCCGCGCTGGCGGTGACCGGCGTGGCCGGGGTGGCCGGCGCCTCCGCGGCATCGACCCAGCCGCCGGACGCCAGCGGCAACTTCGCCTTTCACACCGTCAACAACAATCGCGACAACACCTTCAACCAGCTCCTGGGGATCAACAACTCCGGGACCATCGCGGGCTACTTCGGCTCAGGCGAGAAGGGCCACCCCAACCGGGGCTACGTCGTGCACCCGCCGTACGGCCAGGGCAACTTCACCAATGAGAACTTCCCCGGCGCCGCGCAGACCCAGGTGGTGGGCATCAACAACAACGGCGACACGGTGGGCTTCTGGGTCGACGGCAAGGGCGCCAATCACGGCTTCTACGCGCTGAAGGGCCACGGCCTCAAGACGGCCGACTTCCCCACCGGCGACAACGCCAGCCCGATGGTCGATCAGCTGCTGGCCGTCAACGATCATGCCGTGGCGGTCGGGTTCTACACCGACGCCAAGGGCAACAACCACGGCTTCTCGCTCGACATCGCCCGTCACCAGTTCAAGGCCGTCAACGTGCCCGGCGACAGCAACGTCACCACCGCCGGCATCAACAACGAGCGTGACGTCGCCGGCTTTGCCACCAACGGGGCGGGAGCGACCGAGGGCTACCTGCTGCGCTCAGACCACAAGCTGTATCGCCTCAACGTCCCGGGGGCCAGCGCCACGATGGCGTTCGGGGTCAACGACGGCGACGAGGTCGTCGGCGCCTACACCGACGGCACGGGCGACAACGCCACCACCCACGGGTTCATCTGGGCGCCCGGCTTCGGCTTCCAGAACATCGACGATCCCAACGGCGTGGGCGCCACGACGCTCAACGGCATCAACGACCGGGGGACCCTCGTCGGCTTCTACACCGACTCCGCCGGCAACACGGACGGCCTGCTCGCCAAGGCCGGCAACTAGCGCCATCGGCGCCACCGTCTGACCGCCCGAGCGGGCCGTCAGGCGCCACCGACTCACCACAGGGCCGGGCCGCGTTGCTGCGCGGTCCGGCCCTTGTCGTGCATGAACGAGGGCCGAGCCGGGAAGCACGTGCGCATGTCACCCCGAAACTCTGGCCGCGGATGACCGACCGGCACATTCGCGCGATGCTGCGCGGCGCCACCGCGGCCAAGATCCTCAACGGTTGGCAGGGGCCGCATCTGCTCGAGCGCAGCTACTGCATCGCGCCCTGCAATGCTGCGGCGGCCGAGCGCCCGCTGGCCGACGTCATTTCCTACTGCGAGACCCTGGCCACGGCCGGCGTCCAGCCGCTCTTCCGCGAGTCAGAACCGCTGATGTAGGGACGCCGAGGGCCGACCCTCGGTGTGACAGTGACTCCCTATTCGGGTGTGTCACTGTGGTCTTGACGCGAGTGTCACTGTCTGGTATGCCATACCCAGGGGTAATACATCGCTCAACGGCTTGTTGCCGTTGAGCCACGGGACACCATAAGGGGGGCCATCACCATGGCTACGAGTGGCATCACCACGCCTGCGCCGGCGGCGCAGGCGCCTGCGGTCAGCATCGGGGCCGCCAATCCGCTGAGGATCGCCGAGCTGCGGCTCGGCCGGAAGCTCGACCCGGCCGACCCGGGGTTGCAGGACACGATCGCGCAGGCGCTGGGGCTGCCCTTCGAGCGGTTGTTCGATCCGCAGTTCGGGTCGCCGGTCTACATCGGCATCACGAGCGTCCATGCGCCACCGGCGGTGGAGAAGGTGCCGCCACCGAAGCTGCCCGTACGCCCGGTCGCGCCGACGGTCAAGCCGGTGGAGCCCGTGGCGAGCGTCGGGGCCGCGGAGACGGGCGCAGGGGCCGCGGAGGCGGGCGCGGCGGCGCCGATCATCGGGCCGCTGCCGGTGCTGCGGCAGATCAAGGTCCCGGTCCCGGTGTGGTGGCCGCCGTTTCCCCTCACCGACCTCAAGTACGGCGTCCTCGGCGAGTTCATCGTCGATGTGCCGTCCGCGACCGCCCCGTGGCAGGGGGCGCTCGCCGACTGCTGGCTGATCTCCGCGATGGCCTCGGTGGCGTGGTGTCACTCGGACGCCATCACCGAGCGCACGCTCAAGGACGGGACCGGCGTGGTCGGGGCCGCGGGCGCCGACTACGAGTTCACCTTCTACGCCGGGCCGGACTGGAGCGTGGGCCGCACGCTGTCGGTCAGGGACGACGTGCCGGAGACGGCGTCCGGAGACTTCATCTACGCCTGCTCGACGGTGGCCGGAGAGACATGGCCGGCCAACATCGAGAAGGCGTTCATCGGCATGCGCGGCGCGACCGGCTTCATCGAGCCGTCGAGCACCAACTATGCCGAGCTCAACTACGGTGACCCGGCCTGGGCGGTGGCGTCTCTGGTGGGACGTCCGCCGTGGTATCACGCCGCCAACGCCTCCGACGCCTGGGCGACCATCAACGCCAACTGCTCCGGCGGCCGGGCGACGACGCCGATGACGGCGTGGACCTACGGCACGGGCTCGGCGACGATCAGCTATGACGGCAGCGGGATCGTGGCCAACCACGCGTACTCCCTCCTGGGCACGATGACGTCGGGCGGGAACGACTACGTGGTCCTGCGCAACCCGTGGAGCTGGCACGAAGGCGTGCTCAACACCCTCCCGGGCAGCTTCCAGGGGCTCACCCTCCCCGGAGGCGGAGTGTTCGCGCTGCGGATGGACACCTTCTCGCAGTACTACGCGAGCTTCGGCGGCGCGTAGACACCCGCCGCGCTGCGGTACACCCCCAGCGTCTGATCGGCGATGGCGGGCCAGGCGAAGTGCTCGATCGCGCGTCGCCGGCCCGCCTGGCCCATCATCTGCGCGAGCTCCGGATCGGCGATCAGCCGGTTGACCCGTTCGGCGAAGGCCCGCGCGAACCCCTCGGGGTCGATGGGGTCGATCTCGCCGGGCGCCTGCTCCAGGGGCACGAGGAACCCGGTCTCGGCGTCGTCGACGACCTCGACGATGCCGCCGGTCGCCGAGGCGACGACCGCCGCCTCACACGCCATCGCCTCGAGGTTGACGATCCCCAGTGGCTCGTAGATCGACGGGCAGGCGAACACGGTCGCGTGGCTGAGGAGCTGGATGACGTCGGTCTTGGGCAGCATCTGGTCGATCCAGAAGATCCCGTCGCGGCTCTCCTGCAGGCGCGCGACGCCCGCCGCCACCTCGGCGCCGATCTCCGGGGTGTCGGGCGCGCCCGCGCACAGCACGAGCTGCGCGGCGGGGTCGAAGTCGACCGCGGCGCGCAGCAGGTGGGGGACGCCCTTCTGGCGGGTGATCCGGCCGACGAAGACCACCGAGGGGCGATCGGGGTCGACGCCGAAGCGCTTCAGCACATCGGTGCCCAGGTCAGGCGTGTACTCGTCGGGGTCGATCCCGTTGTAGACGACCTGCACCCGGGCGGGGTCGATCGCGGGGTAGGCGGCGAGGATGTCGCGCTTGGAGCCCTGCGAGACCGCGATCACCGCGTCGGCGCCCTCCAGCGCCACCCGCTCGCAGAAGCTCGACAGCGCGTAGCCGCCGCCCAGCTGCTCGGCCTTCCACGGGCGCAGCGGCTCGAGCGAGTGGACCGTCACCACGTGCGGGATCGAGTAGGTGAGCTTGGCCAGATGGCCGGCGAACTGGGCGTACCAGGTGTGGCTGTGGGCGACCTCGGCGCCCTCGATGGCGGCGGCCATGACCAGGTCGATCGACATCGCCTGCAGGGCAGCGAGGTGCGGCGCGCTGCCGGCCAAGGCGTCCCAGGGCCGGTGGGCGTGCACCGCGGGGTCGTCGCGGTCCGCGCCCCAGCAGTGCACGGAGAGCTCCACGCGGGACGCGAGCTCGCGCGCCAGATACTCGACGTGCACGCCCGCGCCGCCGTAGACCTCCGGCGGGTACTCCCGGGTCAGGAGCGCGACGCGCACCGTCAGGTCTGCACGCGTGCCCGGACCCGAGCGCCCTTGGGGACGACGACGACCCCGCCGTCGGACACGGTGAAGCCCGCATCGCGATCGGCGTCGAGGTCGACCCCGACCTCGGCTCCCGGCTCGACGTAGACGTCCTTGTCCAGGATGGCGTTGCGGACGACGGCGCCGCGTCCCACCTCCACTCCGGAGAAGAGCACGGACCCCGTGACCTTGGCGTAGGAGTGCAGGTGGACCTTGGGGGAGAGGACGGACGTCTCGACGGTGGCCCCGGAGACGATCACGCCCGAGCACACCATCGAGTCCAGGGCATGACCCGTCCGGCCGTTGTCGGCGAAGACGAACTTGGCCGGTGGCAGCGGGTCAGGGAAGGTGAGGATCGGCCATTCCATGTTGTAGAGGTTGAACACCGGGTGCACCGAGATGAGATCCATGTGCGCGTCGTAGAACGCGTCGAGTGTCCCCACATCGCGCCAGTAGCCCTGGTCGCGCTCGGTCGCGCCCGGAATCTCGTTGGCGGCGAAGTCATAGACGTGGGCCCCCCCGGACTCCACCAGCATCGGGATGATGTTGCCGCCCATGTCATGCGAGGAGTCGCGGGACTCGGCGTCGAGGTTGACGACGTCGACCAGCGTGTCGGTGGAGAACACGTAGTTGCCCATCGAGGCGAAGACCTGGTCGGGCGCGTCGGGAAGGCCGACGGCGTCCTTGGGCTTCTCACGGAAGGCGGTGATCGTCTGACCGTCGGCCGCGGTCTCGATGACCCCGAACTGGTCGGCCTGCTCGATCGGCACCCGGATCGCCGCCACCGTCACCGAGGCGCCGGACTCGATGTGCTGGCGGACCATCTGCTCGGGGTCCATGCGGTAGATGTGGTCGGCCCCGAACACGATGACCACGTCGGGCCGCTCGTCGCGCAGCAGGTTGAGGTTCTGGTGGATGGCGTCCGCCGAGCCCTGAAACCAGTACGGGCCGCGCCGCATCTGCGCCGGCACCGGGGCCACGTAGTTGCCCAGCAGCGGCGACAGGCGCCACGTCGTGGAGATGTGGCGGTCCAGCGAGTGGCTCTTGTACTGCGTGAGGACCACGATCCGCCGGTAGCCGGCGTTGACCAGGTTCGACAGCGCGAAGTCGACCAGCCGGTAGTTGCCGCCGAAGGGGACCGCCGGCTTGGCCCGGTCGAGGGTGAGCGGCGACAGCCGTTTGCCCTCGCCTCCCGCCAGCACGATCGCGAACACGTTGTTCTGGTCGGCGGACTTCATCCGGGCTCGCTTGAAGTGGGCGGTCTCAACCTGCACCACAGTTCAGCATGAACCGGACCACCTGTGGTGGTTTTTGTCGGACCGGTCGTCGTCAGCGCCTGGCGGGCGGCGATCTCCGCCGCCCGCGTCAGGCGTTGACTGCCCCCGGACGTTCCTCGACCATCTGCTGCACCACCTCTTGTCCTAGCGCCCCCAGGAGCTCGGGATGGTGATGGGCGAGGTGAGCCTGTGCCGCCTCAAAGAGCTGCCCCCTACTTTCGCCAGCGAGTTGCGCCCCGCACTCGCAAAAAGCGATCCTGCTGTGCTCTCCATTCGGGTTCGTCATGAATCCTTTGCGACGGCCTTTGGCTTCGACGGCGAACCTGGTGGAGCGCCGCTGCTTGCTCGTGGTCCGCGGCCCCCGGTTGGCCACGCACCGGAAAGCTGTCATTGGCGCGTTGGCAAACCGTTTCCAGAACGTTGCCAACCCACCCGCACCCCACAAAACCCCTGCAAAAAAGTGGGATCAGAGCTCGGCATGGACGAGCGCGGCACCCTCGCTCAGCGCGCGCAGCTTGGCGAAGGCCAGCGACCGCGGGAGGTACTTCATGCCGCAGTCGGGCGCCGGCATCAGCCGCTCGACGGGCACGTGCGCCAGCGCGGCACGGATCCGCCCGGCCACCACCTCGGGACTCTCCGCCTCCGGATCGCCGAGGTCGAGCACGCCGAGCAGGATCGTCTTGCCCGACAGGTCTGAGAGCTGGCCGAGGTCGAGCTTGGGCTGCGCGGCCTCCAGGGAGATCTGGTCGGCGCGGCAGTCGGCGAGCTCCCCGAGGAACTCGTAGCGATTGCGGTCCTTGGCCCCGACGACCGCCGCGTAGCCGAAGCACATGTGCACGGCGGTCGTCGCCGAGACGCCGTCGAAGGCGACATCGATCGCGCGGACGGCGATCCGGCGGGCCCCCTCAGGGTCATTGCGCAGCCACGGCTCGTCGAGCTGGATGACGTCGGCGCCGGCCGCCTGCAGCGCGCGCGCCTCCTGGTTGACGGCGGCGGCGAAGTCCAGGACGAGCTCGTCGACATCGTCGTAGGCCTCGTTGGAGGCCTGCTGGGCCATGGTGAACGGGCCCGGCAGGGTGATCTTGATCTTGCGATCGGTGTGGGCGCGCAGGAACTCGACGTCGCGGACCTCGACCGGGCCGCGCCAGCGCACGGGACCGACGACGCGTGGCACCACCCGGTCCCCGGACCGAGTGGTGATGGTGGCGGGGTGCTCGGCGTCGATGCCGTCCAGCGCGGTGGCGAAGCGGTTGGAGTAGCTCTCGCGCCGCATCTCGCCGTCGGTGATGGTGTCGATCCCGGCCCGTTCCATGTCGCCGATGGCCAGCCGCGTCGCGTCGTCCTGGGCCTCCTGGAGGAAGGCCTCCGGGACCCGCCAGGCGCCGGCGACGCGAACGCGCGGGACCGAGTGCGAGCCCAGCGCATCGCGGTCGATGAGCCAGGTCGGCTGCGGGTAGCTGCCGACGACGCTGGTCTGCAGGCGCGGCGTGATCGTCACGCGATGCCTGCGATCACGTGGTGCGTCCGCGTCATGGCCGCGACGATAGCCGCCACCGGCTTGCGGGGTCCAGCGTCCTGCGTCGTCAGCGCCTGGCGGGCGGCGATCTCCGCCGCCCGCGTCAGGCGTTGACTGCCCCCGGACGTTCCTCGACCATCTGCTGCACCACCTCTTGTCCTAGCGCCCCCAGGAGCTCGGGATGGTGATGGGCGAGGTGAGCCTGTGCCGCCTCAAAGAGCTGCCCCCTACTTTCGCCAGCGAGTTGCGCCCCGCACTCGCAAAAAGCGATCCTGCTGTGCTCTCCATTCGGGTTCGTCATGAATCCTTTGCGACGGCCTTTGGCTTCGACGGCGAACCTGGTGGAGCGCCGCTGCTTGCTCGTGGTCCGCGGCCCCCGGTTGGCCACGCACCGGAAAGCTGTCATTGGCGCGTTGGCAAACCGTTTCCAGAACGTTGCCAACCCACCCGCACCCCACAAAACCCCTGCGATACAGGGCCCCTGCGAGAGCTTTTGACCTCGCGGTGATCCGGGCCCCGATGGCCGCCGTGTGAGGCGGTGACCAACATCATCTCTGAGTTTTGGGGAAGGGAGACTCACTCATGTCCGCAGTACAGGAAGGGTCGGGAACCAACCGCAGACAGTTCCTTGGACGGGGTGCCGCCACGGGGGCCGGGATGGTGGCCGGCGCGTCGGGGCTGGGCATGCTCGCGCCGTCGTTTGCCGCCGCCAAGAGCGGAGGCGTGACCTCGGGCGATCTGGCCATCGTCGGGGCCGCGCAGATCGCCGAGGCGCTGGCGGTCACCACCTACACCAACATCATCAACCGGTCGCCGTTCTTCAGGCACCTGCCCGACGACGATCAGGACTACCTCATCGCCGCTCGCCAGGAGGAGATGTCGCACTACGCGCTGGAGAAGAGCGTGACCGGCAAGCCATCGCCGTTCAGCACCTTCTACTACCCGGCCAAGATGGTCAGCGACGCCCAGACGACCCTCGACGTCCTCGTCACCCTGGAGGACGCGTTCATCGCGGCCTACCTCGTCGGCGTGCGCAACTTCAGCACCCCGGATCTGCGGGTTCTGTCGGCGCGGATCATGGGCATCGAGTCAGACCACCGCACGCTCGCCCGTTCGGCGAGTTTCACTCCTTCGCCGGCTGACCTCCCTCCCCGTAGGAAGGCCGGCGAGAGGCGGCGCGGCCGGACGTGCCGCGCCGCCTTGGGGGCGCAGTGCGCGGGGCCGCGCTGCCCTGGTGGCAGCGCGGCTCAGCCCAGCCGCTTGGACATGACGACCACGTCGTCACGGCCGTAGCCGAGGTTGGCGTAGAAGGCCAGCACCCCGTCGTTCTCGCTGCGCACCATCAGGTCCAGCTTGGGCACGCCGCGCGCGCTGAGCCACGTCTCGCAGGCGCGCATCAGAGCGCGCCCGTGACCATGGCCGCGCCGGTCAGGCCGTACGGCCACGTAGTAGACCCAGCCGCGGTGTCCGTCGTGCCCGACCATGGCGGTGGCGATGAGCTCGTCGTCCTCGTGCCCGGCCAGGATGGTCGAGGAGGGCCCGGCCATCGCCCGGTGCAGATCCTGCAGCGGATCGTTCCACGGGCGGGTGAGGCCCGCGTCCTGCCACAGCGTGATGGCGGCATCGAAGTCCGCCGGTGTCAGCGAGGTGATGTGCATCGAGCGCGGACGATGCCATCTGCGCGCTCAGCTCGTCGTCAGCGGTCACGCGTCCTCCTTGAGGGCGTTCCAGGCGGCCTGCTCCAGGGTGGCGCCGACGGCGGCGGGCGCTCGTTTGGCGTGTCCGGCGTACCAGTGGCGGGTGTACTCCTGGGCCGGTCCCAGCCACAGGGCGTGGATGAGCTCGAGCGGCAGCGGCTTGACCGCGCCGTAGTGCGCGTGGGTCCGCCACCAGGACATCACCTCGCCAAAGAACCGGCGGTTGAGCGCGGTCAGCGCCGGGCTCTCGGCGCGGCTGCCCAGCAGGATCATGGTCTCGTGGCGATGGTGCTGAACCCAGCGCAGGAAGTAGCGGACCGCACGCCGCACGCCGTCCTCGGCGCTGGGGCTGGCCTGGAGCACCTCCACAAAGCCGGTCTGAAACCGCCCGGTGACCTCGGCATAGAGCGCGTCGACAAGCGCGGCCTTGTCGGCGAAGTGGTGATAGAGGGCGCCGACGCTGACCCCTGCCTCCCGGCGGATGTCCTCGAGGTTGACCGCGACCGCTCCCTCCTCGCCGATGCGGCGCAGCGCCGCGGCCAGCAGACGCTCGCGGGCGCCGGTCGCCCGGCGCGGGTCGGTGACGGCGGCGGGCATCAGAGCATTCATCTTGTCATACAGAGGAATCCTCGGTGTGAGAAGATGGCCCCATGCCCGAGCTGGGAACCCGCTATGAACGCATCGGCCACGGCTACGCCCGCCTGCGGCGCGAGGATCCCCGGATCGCCGAGCGGATCAACGCCGCGCTCGGCGACGCGCGCACGGTTGTCAACGTGGGGGCGGGCGCCGGCTCCTACGAGCCGCGCGACCGCCACGTGATTGCCGTCGAGCCCAGCGCCGTGATGGCGGCCCAGCGCCCGCGCGAGCTGCCACCCGCCATCCAGGCGACCGCGGGCCGGCTGCCGCTGCACGACGACAGCGTCGACGCCGCCATGGCGATCCTCACCGTCCACCACTGGGACGCCGAGCAGGAGGCCGGTGTCCGCGAGCTGCGCCGGGTGGCCACGGGTCCCGTGGCGATCCTCACCTACCTGCCCGAGGTCAGCAGCGAGATGTGGCTGGTCAGGGACTACCTGCCCGAGGTGGGTGAGCTCGACGCCCAGATCTTCCCCGCTCCGGAGCGGCTGGCGGCATGGCTGGGCGGCAGCGCACGGGTGGAGATCCTTCCGGTCCATCGCGACTCGCCGGATTGGATGTTCGGTTCCTTCTGGGCCCATCCCGAGCGCGTCCTCGATCGTGAGGCGCGCAACGCCACCTCGGGCTTCGCGCGCACGCCGCCCGCGACGGTGGACCGCGTGGTCCAGGCGCTGGAGCGAGATCTCAGCAGCGGGGAGTGGGACCGGCGCCACGGTCATCTGCGCGAGCTCGACGAGCTCGACGTCGGCCTGCGTCTGGTGGTCGGCACCCCCGGCTGAGCGCCGCCGGCGCACTCTGGTCACGCCCTCCGGTCACGACGCCGTGCACGCGGGCGTGTGTATTTTCGGGCACGTGAGCGCACCCAACGGCCACCCCGAGCTGGTCATCTTCGACTGCGACGGCGTCCTGGTGGACAGCGAGCCCCTCGCCGTCCGGATCGACGCGATCCTCTTCGCCGAGTTCGGCATGCCGATGTCCGAGGAAGAGATCATCGACCGGTTCGTCGGTCGCTCGCCGTCGGTCACCCACGACGCGATCGAGGCGCACCTCGGCCATCCGCTGCCCGCGGAGTTCGCGGCGCGGTCGCGGGCCATGTTCGACGACGTCTACGCGCGCGAGCTGGAGCCCATCGACGGGATCGAGGAGGCCCTTGACCAGATCACCGCGCGCACCTGCGTGGCCTCCAGCAGCGAACCTGACCGCCTGGACCACAAGCTGCGGCTCACCGGGCTCTACGACCGCTTCGCCGGGCGGATCTTCAGTGCCGAGGAGGTGCCCCACGGCAAGCCCGCGCCGGACCTGTTCCTGCATGCGGCGCGTCAGCTGGGCGTCGATCCGGGCGCCTGCGCCGTGGTGGAGGACAGCCAGTACGGCGTCCAGGCGGCGCGCGCGGCGGGGATGGCGGCCTTCGGCTACGCGGGCAGCGTCACCCCGGCGCGGATGCTCGAGGGCCCCGGCACGACGGTGTTCGACGACATGCGCCAGCTCCCGCGGCTGCTGCAAAGCCGGTAGCGTGCGGTCCGATGACCGAGCCCAGCTTTCGCTTCGTCTGCGTTCCCGACGCCCTCGCCGGGGCGCCGTCGGGCTGGGCGCGGGAGATGCTCCAGGACGGGGAGATCGCGCTGCTGGCCGGCGACGGCGGCCTGGAGGCGATCGACGGCGTCGCCCACGATCTCGGGCTGGTCAGCGTCCCCGTCGTGCGCGGGGAGGGCTCCGCTGAGCGCCAGGAGCAGACCGTGATGGCCTACGCGGAGAACCTTCCCCTGGTGTGGGTCGGCGCCGGCTTTGGCGACGGCGCGACGGCGTGGGCGCGCGACCGCGGTCCGATGACCCTGCTGGTGGAGGCGACGGGGCCGCTGGACGACGAGGAGCGCCGCCGCATCGAGCGCTTCGTGGCCACGCTCGGCCGCCAGTCCGAGTAGCGCCTTTCAGTTCCTGACGACCGCGATCCCAGCGATCCAGTCCGCCACCGACTGGTGCCGAGGGGTGGCGAGCACCGCCAGCGCCTCTACGCCGAGCCCGGCCAGCAGCCACCAGCAGCAACCGGCTGGGTTCACCCCGGCATCGCGATACACCTGCATGATCGCTCGCTGTTGGGCTGCCGGGTCATCGGGATGCGCGCGCCGCGCCGCGTCGACGTCCTCCTGGAGCGCCTGCACCTGGGCCTGGTGGCGCTCGAACCTCGCCCCCGTGAGCCGACGCATGACGCGCCCGCGCGCCCTCTCGACCAGGTGACGGGTCAGCACGCTGCGGATGGTCACGGGCCCGCCGGTCCGCATGTCCTCGCGATGGATGCGCATCAGGCGCATGCCCGGGCTGCGCCAGTTGCGCAGGCCGACGGCGCTGGCCACCGACAGGACCGGCCCGACACGTCGCCACCGGGGCCGCTCCATGAACGCCTTCCCGCGTTCGAGCAGGTCCTCGAGGTCCTTCCACAGATCGTCGCGTCGGCCCTTGCGCCAGAGCAGCTTCGCGCCCGTCGCGCCGGCGATGACAGCCAGGATGCACGTCAGGTCGATGCACCCGGCGCCCAGTCGCCGCCCGAGTGAGGCGAACCGGCGATCGTGATCCGTCACGCTCACCGCCAGAGCCTTGCACACTTCGCTCCTAGCATCAGCAGGGTGAAGCGCATCGGCTTTCTCTCCTTCGGCCACTGGCAGCCCGTGCCCGGCTCGCGGACGCAGACCGCGCAGGACGCGTTGCGCCAGACGATCGAGCTGGCCGTCGCCGCCGAGGAGCTCGGGCTCGACGGCGCGTACGTGCGCGTCCATCACTTCGCGCGCCAGCTCGCCTCCCCGTTTCCGCTGCTGAGCGCGATCGCCGCCCGGACCCGCCGTATCGAGATCGGCACCGCCGTGATCGACATGCGCTACGAGAACCCGCTCTACATGGCAGAGGAGGCGGCCGCGGCCGACCTCATCAGCGGCGGGCGGATGCAGCTCGGGATCAGCCGAGGCTCACCGGAGCCGGCGCTGCGCGGCTCGGAGGCGTTCGGCTATGTGCCGGCCGAGGGCGTCACCGACGCCGACATGGCCCGCAACCACACCCGCCTGTTCCGCGCGGCCATCGCCGGGGCGGGCGTCGTGCCGGCCGACGTGCAGATGACCGGCTCGATGGGGATGCTGCCGGTCCAGCCGCAGTCGCCCGGCCTGTCCGAGCGGATCTGGTGGGGGTCGGGCACCCGCCAGACCGCCGTGTGGACCGCCGAGCAGGGGATGAACCTGATGAGCTCGACCCTGCTCGTCGAGGACACCGGGGTGTCGTTTGACGAGCTCCAGGCCGAGCAGATCCAGTGGTTTCGCCAGGCCTGGGCCGAGGCCGGCTGGGAGCGCGCGCCGCGTGTCTCGGTCAGCCGCAGCGTCCTGCCGATCGTCACCGATGAGGACCGGCGCTACTTCGGCGGCCGCGCGAGCCTGCCCGGCGAGGACCAGGTGGGTGTCCTGGAGGGCGTGCTGGCGCGGTTCGGCCGCAGCTACACGGGCGAGCCCGACGTGATTGCGCAGGAGCTGAGTGGCGACGCCGCGGTGCGCGAGGCCGACACGCTCCTGCTCACGGTCCCCAATCAGCTTGGCGTCGAGTACAACGCGCAGATGCTCGAGACCATCGCGCGGCACATCGCGCCGGCGATCGGGTGGGAGCCCGCGCTGAGCGAGGCGCCCTAACCGCCCATGTTGACGGCGTAGACGTTGGACGGGACGATCGTCACCACCACGCGGCTGTCACCCGGGTTGTCGTGCTCGCTGAGGTCCGCGCCGCCGTACTTGGCACCGACCTTGGTGGCGAACGCGTAGTCCTCGTCGGGCGTCAGCTCGGCCGTGCCGCGCACCTCGAGGTAGCGGTACGGATTGGCCACGTCGAGCACCATCAGGCTGCACTGCGGGCGCTTCTGGAGGTTGCGGGTCTTCAGCCGCGCGTCGTTGAGCGAGAGCTTGAGCTCGCCGCCGTCATGCAGAAACCAGACCTCGGTCTGCTGCGGGACGCCGTCCTTCCCGACCGTGGCCAGCGTGGCGAACTGCGCGTCGAGCAGGTCGCTGTGGGAATCCGGAAAAGTGGTCATGCGCGAATTGTTGCGGACTCCACCATCTGATGTGACCGTGCCTCACGCCGGGCGGTCGGCGGGGGCCGGTTCGGTCTCGTCGTCCTCGGCGCTCTCCAGGCCCGCCGCGGCCGCCAGCCCGTTGGCGGCGTCGACGATCTCGTCGAGCTCAGCCAGCAGCGCCAGCGTGTCGTCGTCGTCGCCGGCCTCGCGCTGGAGGGCCTCGAAGCGGGCGCGGATGTCGGGCAGCTCGCGGGGGATCGGCTCCTGCTGCGGCCGGCCGCGCAGGCTGATCTCCACCACCTCGAGCACCTCGTCGATCCCGTCTTGCAGCGGGCGCAGCCGGGGCTGGGGTCGGTGCTCGCGTTCGTCCTGGGTGTCGAGGCGCAGGACGTGGGCGGCCTGGACGAGTCGGCGCATCGCCGCCAGGGCCCGCTGGCTCTGGGAGGCGTCGATCCGCCGCGTGCTCGGCTCTGACAGGGAACGGGCCACGGTGGACTCGGCGGTGGTCCGGTCCAATCGCGCGCGGCGCGCGAGGGCGCGCATCCGCCGGTCGTCGGGACGTCGGCCCTCGGCCTCGGCCGTGAGCACGCCGTCCAGGTAGGCGCGCTCGGCGCCGACGAGGTCGGCCAGCGACTGCCATGCCGAGGTGTGGGCCCACGTGGGCCACAGGGCGTACGCGGTGAGGCCGATGGCGCCGCCGACGAGCGTGTCGAGCAGCCGGGCCGAGGCGGTGGCCAGCGTGTCCGGGCTGATCGCATTGAGCAGGAACACCACGAGTGCGGTGATGAAGGCGAACCCCACGGCGAAGCTCGCCGGGAACAGCGAGTAGCCCGCCCACGCCAGCGCCCCGACGAGGACGATCGTGACGCCGCCGGCCGGGTGCACTGTGATCGCGATCGCGCCGGCCAGCGCGACGCCCAGGCAGGTGCCCAGCGCCCGCTCCGCGCCACGGGTGAAGGTGGCTCCGAACTCGGGCCGCAGGATCGTGGCCGCCGCCACCACCATCCAGTAGCTGCGCTCCAACGGCAGCTCTCGTGCGATCAGCGCCGCCAGCGGCACGATCACGGCCAGCCGCAACGCGTGGCGGCCCGCCGGCGAATGGATCGACATGTTGGCCCGGATCTGCTCGAGGTCGGTCCGCAGCCGCCGCAGCGGCTGGTTGGTGCGCCCATACGGGCGTCGCGTGCGCAGACCGCCGCCCCTGCCGGCCGCCGGTGACAGCGCCGCGACGGCACGGACCTGGCCGGCCAGCGCGGCCAGCCGGCGGTCCATGTGCAACGCGGGCGCCGTCGGATCTCCCCCGCCGTAGTCCTGGACGGCGGCGTCGAGCTCGGCGCTGCGGCGCAGCATGCGATAGAACGCATCTCCGTCGCCCTGGATGGCCAGCGCGGCCGTGTCCAGCGCGGTGGCGGTCAGTGCCAGGGCGCGGCGCTCGGCACTGTCGACGGAGGCGTCATGGCCGCCGGCCCGCAGCTGGCGCAGCAGCACGTGGATGGCCATGATCTGCACGCGCAGCCGGTAGGCCTCGTTGACGAGGCTGCGCAGCGTCGTCACGGCGGCGTCGCCGAACAGCGTCGGGGAGGCCAGGCTGGCCTCGGCCTCGTCGATCGCCTCGGCCGCGGGGAGCGTCGAGGCCTCGTCTGAGGCGGCCGCCAGGGCGGCCAGCGTGCGGTAGGCCGTCGCCGTGGCCGCTCGCTGGTTGCGCAGCGGCAGCGGCCAGCGGGCGACGCTGAGGAACACCACCTGGGCCAGGCCTCCGGTGAGCACGAGCGTGGCCAGGCCGAGCGCCTGGTCGGCGGGCTGGCTGAAGCGCCCGAAGACGACGAGGGCGATGATCGACTGGGTCCCCACGACACCGCCGCGGTTGCCGACCGCCACCAGCAGTCCCGCCATCAGCCCCCACAGGCACAGCACGACGACGTGCACCCAGGTCACCGATCCGGTGACCGAGCCCACGAAGGTGGAGAGGGCCATCGCGACCGCGTCGGTGGCCATGAGTGCCAGCGGCGGGCGGCCGCCGGTGACACGCCACGCGATGCCGACGAGCATCGCGCCCGCACCCATGGTGACGCCCCACACCGGCTTGCCGATGGCGATACCGATGGTGAGCACCGCCACCACCGGCACCGCGGCCAGCAGCCCGGCGTCAAAGGACACGAGCTTGCGGTCAAACCGCGCCGCCTCGCGGACCGCCCGGGTCACCGCCACCGGGGTGCGCAGCGGACGCTTGGCGTGCGGCTCAGAGGCGGTGGACATCTCGTTTGACACTAGTGCCGGCTGCCGGCGGCCCACCCCGGCGAGGGCGGTGCTCAGCCGGTGCCGCGACGGACGATGTTGTGCAGCTCCTCGCCCGCGCACCAGCGCGCGAGCTGCTCGCCGGCCAGCTCGGCGGCTCGGGCATTGCCGGCCGGTGAGTCACCGGCGATATGGGGCGTGATCGATATGACCCCGGGAGCGCTCCACAGCGGATGGTCGTCGGGCAGTGGCTCGGGATCGGTGACATCGAGCACGGCGCGCAGGCGGCCGCTGGTCACCTCGGCGACGAGCGCCTCGGTGTCCACGACCGGACCGCGGGCGGCGTTGATGAGCACGGCGCCATCGTGCATCGCGGCCAGCTCGCCCGCGCCGATGAGGCCCCGGGTCGCGTCGGTCAGGGGGGCCAGCACCACCACGGCATCGGCGCCGGGCAGCAGCTCAGGCAGCTCGTCGATGCCGTGGAGATCGTCACGCGCGCGCGAGGCGACGCCGATCACCTCGGTCCCGAACGGGGCCAGGTAGTCCTGGACGCGGCGCCCGATCGACCCCATCCCGACGACCAGCACCCGCCAGCCGCCGAGGTCGATGACGCTGCGCTTGGTCCAGGTCTGGATCCGCGCGCATTCCAGCAGCCGCGAGGTCACGCCGAGCAGCGCCGCCAGCACCCATTCGGCCACCGGGGCGTCGCGCGCGCCGCGCGCGCTGCACAGGGTCGCCTGCGGCGGGAGGTGGGGCTCGACCCAGTCGGTTCCGGCCGACAGCACCTGCACGACGGCCACGCGGGTGAGCGCGGCCATCTTTTGGAGCATGTCGGGATGGACCGATCCGGGCACCAGGAAGTCGACCGTCTCCAGATCGACGCCGTCGTCGGCGAGCAGGACCTCGACACCCTCCGGCGCGCGGGCGCGGACAGCCTCCAGCGCAGGCTCGATCACGGCTGCGCGAATGCGGCGCTGGGGTGGGGTGGGGCCGGGCACCGGGCCAAGTGTGCCTGAGATCGGCGACCCTTAACGCTGTGGCCCCCGCGCGCAACGGATCGATCGACGCCGTCATCTTCGACCTCGGCGGCGTTCTGCTGGACTGGAACCCGCGTTACCTGTACCGCAAGCTGTTCGATGACGAGGCGGCGATGGAGCGGTTCCTGGGCGAGGTCTGCACCATGCAGTGGCACGAGGCCAACGATCGCGGCGTGCCCTTCGAGGTCACCTGCGGGCGGCTGGCCGCCGAGCATCCCGAGCACGCCGAGCAGATCTGGGCGTGGGGCACGCGCACCGAGGAGATGGTCGGTGGCCCGATCGACGGGACCGTAGAGATCCTGCGCCAGCTCAGGGGCGAGGGCACGGTGCGCCTGTTCGCGCTGACCAACATGGAGGCCCACACCTACCCGCTGCGGCGAGAGCGCTACGACTTCCTGGGGTGGTTCGAGGGCACGGTGGTGTCGTCGGCAGAGGGCGTGATCAAACCCGACGCGCGGATCTTCCGGGTCCTGCTCGAGCGCTATGGGCTCTCCCCGGCCTCGACGCTGATGATCGACGACGCCCAGCGCAACATCGACGCCGCCCGGGCCCTCGGCATGCCCACCGTCCTGTTCGAGTCGCCCGAGGCGCTGCGCCGGGAGCTCGAGGACGCCGGGGTGCTGGCGCCGTCCGGGCCTACAGCGTCCGGATGAGCCCGGCGCCCTCGACGGGCACCAGGCCCGCGGCGCCGCAGTTGGGGCAGCCGGCGTGGGCGCCGGTGGTGGCGATCGCGTTGGTGTGAGCGCCGCAGCTGTGGCATTCGCAGCGCACGAGGCGCGCGATCATGAGCTCTGACTCCGCGTCGATGACGGGAGCCGGCTCGCTGTAGTGGGCGGCGGCGGTCTTTGAGAGCTGGTGCAGGGCGGCAACGCGCATAGGTCCACCTATCGGACGTCGTGCGCCGGGACTTGTGCGGTTTCGCGTTTGGCGGACGAACGTCGCTGGTCGCGCGGTGTCAGCGCTGGGGCCAGTCGGCCTGGGCGAGCTGCGCGAGGACCACGGCGAGGGACTGGGTGCCCTTCTGCCCCAGGCCCTGGCTGCGGACCGCGACGTAGAGCTGCTCGGCCAGGGCCGCGCCGGGCAGCACGACGTTCATCCGCCGCGCCTCGGCCAGGGCGATCCCCAGGTCCTTGATGAAGTGGTCGACCTTGAACCCGGGTTCGAGGTCCCCTTTGAGCAGGCGCTGGCCGTAGTTGGAGAGCGACCATGACCCCGCGGCGCCGCCGGAGATGGTCTCGAGCGTCTTGTCCAGGTTCAGCCCGGCGCGGTACCCGTACACCAGGGCCTCGCAGACGCCGATCATCCCCGCGGCGATGGCGAGCTGGTTGACCATCTTGGTGTGCTGGCCGGCTCCCGCCTCGCCCTGGAGCTCGATCGTCTTGCCCAGCGGCTCGAAGACGGGCCGTGCCCGGGCGAAGGTCGCCTTGTCGCCGCCGACCATGATCACCAGCGTGCCGTTGCGGGCCCCCACGTCGCCGCCCGACACGGGCGCATCGAGGGCGCCGACGTCCTTGGCCTTCGCCGCCTCGTGGATCTCGGCCGCCAGTGACGGTTCGCTGGTGGTCATGTCGATGAGCAGCGAGCCCTCCGCCATGGACTCGAGCACCCGACCCTCGCCGAGGATCACGTCGCGCACGTCGTCCGGGGTGCCGAGCATGGTGACGACCACGTCGACGCCCTGGGCGAGCTCCGCCGGCGAGTCGCGCCACTGCGCTCCGGCCTCCAGCAGCGACTCCGCGCGACGGCGGGTGCGGTTGTACACCGCGACGTCATGCCCGCGGTCAAGGAGATGGCCCGCCATCGGCCCGCCCATCACGCCGGTGCCGATCCAGCCGATGGAGAGGGCCGCGGTCATCGGCGCCATCGTAGATGAATCGGTTGCCGCGGCAGGCGGGCGACGTACCTCAGGTGGCGGTGGCCGTCTCCAGCGAGCGGCCGGTCGCCCGGATGCCCAGCAGGATGAGCGCGGCGGTGACCACGCCGGTGATGGCCATGACGATGAAGGCCCCCGAGAAACCCCACGCCGAGTTGGCGCCGAGCACGATGAGCGGGGCCAGCGCGCCGCCGATGTGGCCGAGCCCGTCGGTGAGCGCGACACCGGTGGCGCGGGCGCTGGTGGCGAAGTGCTCGGCGGTGTAGGTGTAGAGCAGCGGCACGAGCAGCCCGACGGTGCAGGAGGCAACGAAGCCGAACACGATGATCACCGTGGGCGACACGGCGAGGCCGATGACCAGCAGCGAGATCGCCCAGGCGAGGGCGAACACCGCCGCCGAGTACTTGCGCTCGAACCGATCGCTGAAGCGCGTGGTGGCAAACGCGCCGGCGAGGAAGCCGATCCCGGAGACGATCAGATAGGTGGTGCTGTCGGCGAGGCTGTAGCCCTTGTCGGTGAGCAGCGTCGGGGCCAGGGTCAGCCACCCGTAGTTGCCGACGTAGTACACGAACCAGATACCGATGAACAGCACCAGCCGGCGCGCCATCGGCGGCCGCAGCAGCGCCTTGACCGGGAAGTCCTCGGCCGGAGCCTCGTCGGGGACCGGCTCGGGCGCCGGCAGCTCCTCGTGCGCGTCGAGGTTGTCCAGGGCGGTCTCCTCCGCCTCGGTGACGATCTCGGCTGCCTCCTCGGTGCGGCCTTGCGAGACCAGCCAGCGCGGCGAGGCGGGCAGGCCCCGGCGCATGAACAGGATGGTGAGGCCGCCCAGGGCGCCGATGCCGAACAGGATCCGCCAGCCGGCGGCGTAGTTGGGCACGAGCACGCGCGCCACGAACGGGACCACGGCGAAGCCCGCGTAGGCGGCGGTGGTGGCCCAGCTGGTGTAGCGGCCGCGCAGCGGCGCCGGCGAGATCTCACTCAGGTAGGTGGTGACGGCGGCGATCTCGGCGCCGATGCCCAGGCCGGAGATGAAGCGGAAGACGACGAGGCTGGTGACGTTCCAACTCGCGGCGGCCAGCGCCGTGCCGACGGAGAACAGGATCACCGAGACGACGAGGCTGAGCTTGCGGCCCCACTTGTCGGCAACCTGGCTGTCGCCGAGCGCGCCGAGGATGTAGCCGATGAGGCTGCTGGTCACCGACAGGGAGACCGCGCCCTTGGAGGCGTGGAACTGCGTTGCGATGACGGGCAGCGCGAACGAGATCGTGACGATGTCGAAGAACGCGAAGAAGTAACCGGCGCCGACGACCCAGAGCAGGCGCTTCTCGTATGGCCAGACCGGGATACGGTCCAGACGCGCCAGGGGACCTGGGCGTCGCCGGGTACGGGCAGCCGGCCTGTCAGCAGTAACGGGCTCCATGACCTCTCCTAAACCTCGACTGCTTCCAAGGCGTACCCGGCGGCGTTGCGCCCAAACCGGAACCTTGTTCGCGTGGCGTGTGGCGCGCGGCGCCTGTGGTGTGTCGCGCGTGCGGCGTCGCTGTCAGCTGATGGTCTTGCCCGCGTGGAGCATCTCGAGCGCCTGGGTGACCCGCCGGGTCCGTGTCTCCTCGCGCTTGGCCTCGGCGATCCAGCGCGCGTACTCCTTGCGGTGCGTGAAGGCCAGGCCGTCGTAGATCGCCTTGGCCTCGGGGTCGGCGTGCAGCGCCTCGGCCAGTGCGGGCGGGACCTCGACGGTGCGCGGCTCAGTGTCAAGTGTGAGCTCGAGGGTGACCGTGTCACCGGCCGCGACGCCCGCGCCCGTGCGCACCTCCTTGTTGAGGCCGACCATGAACTCGCCGCCCATCCGCGCCACGCTCGTGCGCCACGTGTAACCGTTGACGACGGCGACGACCGGGAAGCGCTTGGCGCCCTCGCCCACGGTCGCGACCTGGTCGTCGTTAAGGATGAAGGCGGCGGCGGGGCCGCGGGCTACGAGCTCTCCGGTGAGGCTGATCTCACCCATGCGCCCATGCTCCCACACCCGCGCGCGGTTATGGTGCCGGGTCGTGTCCACGCAGCCACCCGTGAGGATCCTGCTCGTCTCCGGCTCCAGCCGCGATGGCTCGACCAACGCCGCGGTGCTGCGCACGGCCGCTGAGGTCGCCGCCGGCGACGTGGAGACGGTCCTCTACGGTGGGATCGGGGCCCTGCCGCTGTTCAACCCCGATGATGACCGCGAGGGCGTGGTCGTGGACCCGCGCGTCGCCGACATGCGCCGCGAGGTCGAGGCCGCCGACGCCGTGCTCTTCTGCACCCCGGAGTACGCGGGGGCCATGCCCGCCGCCCTCAAGAACCTGCTCGAGTGGACCATCGGCGACGCCGGCACCTACCAGAAGCCCGTCGCCTGGATCAACGCGGCGGGCGCCGCTGCTCCCACCGGCGCCGCCGACGCCCACGAGTCCCTGCGCAAGGTCCTGGGATACGCCGGCGCGGACATCGTGGAGGACGCCTGCGTCCGCATCCCGGTCGACCGTGCCCTCGTCGGCTCCGACGGACTCGTGACCGACGCCGAGACCCGCGACCAGATCGCGGCCGCCGTCGGGCGGCTGGCCGAGCACGCAGCCTCGACTCGCGCGGACTGACCTCTGCGCCGGGAGGGCGGGGCGCCGGGCCGCGGCACCTACAATCGACCCTGCGCCCCCATGGTCTAGCGGTTAGGACGCCTGCCTTTCACGCAGGAGATCGCGGGTTCGAGTCCCGCTGGGGGTATCTGCAGTTGCTGGCGATTAGCGTCCGCCGATCGCGGCGACATGGGGCAGTGGAAGCATTTTGGAAGCGCTCCGTCCGGTGACCTCGTCGTCGTGCTCGCCGACACCAGCGCCGTTTCTGAGACCGCAAGCCTCAGGGGGGATCTTGTTCTGAAGTGAGCGGGTGCTCTTCATCCCGTAGCTCATCCACTTGCGGTGGGGCGACGGGCTTGGATGCCCGTCCTCCCTCCGCAAGTACCGCGAACGTGACCAGCGGATCGCCACTCACCGAGTCCGTCTCGCGGCGCTTTCAAGGAGCCGGCCCCACTGGCTGGATGAGGCCCCGAGCGCGCCGGTTAGGGTCATCCCCATCGTCATGAGAGCTCGACGGTGCCCGCCGTCGCCGACCGGGCGGACGAGCTGACGAGTTCCTGCGTGGCCGAGCGCTCGCCCAAGGTCGGCGCGGCGGGGCCGATCCTTTGTCGCCAAAGGAGTGACAAGCGGCGTCAACTGAGACACGAAAGGGATCGCACGGACCGTGCGCTCCTTTCGCCGAAAGCCCGCGGGAGAAGAACTTGACCGACAACTGGTGGCCCGACCGTGAGCTGCGGCAGCGGCACGAGCGATGGAGCGCCCGCAGCGGCCGACCTTGGCCGATCAACCGTGACAACGCGGACGCTGGCGACGCAGTCCGGCCGACGGCGTTCCTCCGAGGCTGTGCCGCGATTCAGCTCTGCCCGTCGGGCTCGGCGGAGTCGACCTCGCGGACAGCGAGCGTTCCCACTGCCGTCCACTCGCCGATCCGGTCCCACAACGAGCGGCGATTGGGGGAGAAGTTGTGGCAGTGCGCGGCGTCGTCGAGCACCACGATGGTGAGATCCGAGCTTCCGGTATAGAACGACGCGTCGTCCCGCGCGCGATCGGGTATGTCGTGGTCACCGAACCCGAGGAAGACCGGGCACCCGACCTCTGCGGCGTAGCGGACGGTGTTGCCGGCGAGCAGCGCCTCAACGTAGGCCTGCCGGGGCCAGGCGGCGACGGTCCGGTCATCGGCGGCGACAACAGCCGGAGGGGTGCTCGGCGTGTACAGCCACGCATGATTGGGAGCACGCGGCGAGATCGCATAACCTGCCTCCCAGTCCTCAAAGAAGGAGCGAGCCTGCTCCGTCGCCGTCGCGCGGGATTCGGTGTACTCCCCCGCCGCACTGGTGACGGCGTCCTTGGCCCCGTGGGTGTACCCCAGGCTGACCACCCGGTCATAGCAACCGTGGAGCGCCTGGGCGATGACCGTGATGCACCCACCAAGCGAGTGGCCCACCCCGATGACCGGGACCTCGTCCCCCAGCGCTAGGTATCGGCGCAGCTGCTGGGTGAACTCGGCACATCCCGCGGCCATCACCTCGAGCGTCACCGCGTCGACGTCGGCGGGGCGCGAGCTGTCTCCGACCCCCAGCGGGTCCGCCGCCACGACCGTGAATCCGCGAATCGCCATGTGCGCGGCGAAGTCATAGCCGGGAGCATCGGCGAACTCCCAATAGCTCCGGGCATAGGAGCCACCCGGCCAGCACACCAGGATGGCGCGCGGCTCCCCGGCCGGCCGGTGCACGGACCCGACCATCGTGTTCGTCTCAACCGCGAACGGAAGGCTCCGCGAGACGTCGAACGAGACGAGCTCATGGGTGGTGTTGACGGCGGCCCTCATAGGATCACCTAGGCGCCGCCGCTGTCCGCGTGAAACGCGAGCTTTGGAGGACGTGCGCCGACGCGGCCGAGGTCACGGCTCCAGAGGAACCGCATCTCCACGTGGCTGATCAGCCAGCGGCCCTCCTCGCGGCGGTAGCGCTCGTAGTAAAGCGCTCCCCAGCCGAGCGTCGGCCGGTCGGGGCTATCGGTCAGTACGGTGTCCAGCAGATAGAACTGGCCCGTGGCCTCATCGCCTTCGATCTCGATCAGCGGGTTGGTCGTCGCGTGGAGCGTCGGGAAGCCGTTCTCCGGCGAGGAGATGTTCTCCACGAAGAGCTCGCGGACCTGGCCGCGGCCGACGTGGAGGCCGTAGGGGCCCATGTCGAGAACGGCGTCCTCGGTGAAGAGCGCGATCAGCTTCTCAAGTTCCGGCGTGTCGTAGTACCACGAGTACTTCGACTTCAGCTGAAAGATCTCAATCCAGTCAGCGGCTTGCTGAGTATCCACGGTGACCTCCATTCGGGGTTGTCTCTATCGGATGTTGAGTCGGATTGGCGTTGATGAGCTACGGCGCGCAAGAGCGGGCCGGCGCGATGGGCAGGGATGAGTCAGGGCGCGGGGCATCGTTCACACGGCCGCAAGCTCCAGCCGTGCGATCTGCTCCGGGGTCACGGCTGCCCCTGTCGTCTCGCCGACGATTCGTCCGTCGCGCAACACGATGACCCGGTCACAGGCGTCGCAGAGCTCAACGTCGTCTGACGAGGCGATCACGACCGTCCATCCGCGCGCCGCGACATCGCGGGCGAGTGCGTGGATGATCGCCTTCGCGTGAACGTCGACGCCCTGGGTCGGCTCGTCGAGCAGCAGAACCCGCGGGTGGCGACGCAGCCATTTGGCAAGCACGATCTTCTGCTGGTTTCCTCCGGAGAGGGTCGCGAACAGGGCATCCGGCGTCGGCGGGCGCACCTCGAGCGTCTTGATCCAGTCGTCCACCTCACCGCGCTCAGCCGATCGCCGCAGGAGGCCTCCTCGGCCCGACAGTCGCTTGAGGTCGGTCAGCGTGCAGTTCTCGCGCACGGTGAGCGACGTGATCGATCCCTCCGCGTGCCTTTTCGCCGGTACGAGCGCCATTCCGGCGTTGATCGCCGCCGTCACCGTGGCTGCGACAGGCACTCCGGCGACGACGACCTCCCCGCCGCGCGAAATCGCCCCGAAGATCAATGGCAGCAGCTCCTCCCGGCCCGAGCCCGTCAGACCGGCGATCCCGACTACCTCGCCCCCTCGGGCCTCGAGATGCACATTGTCGACGACGCATCCGCGGAGCCCCGTGACTTGCAGGACGATGCCGCTGTCGTTGGTCGGTCGCGAACTACGCGGCGGCCGCAACGTCTCCTCGCCGACCATCAAGGTCACGAGACGATCCGGGTCCAGCGCGGAGGTCGGGAACGTCCCCACCCGGCACCCGTCTCTCAACACCGTGACGCGGTCGGCGATCGAGAAAACCTCGTCGAGACGATGGGAGACGTAGATCACGCCGAGCCCCTGGGTGCGGACGCGGTCCAGTGCCTCGAACAGGATCCGTACCTCGTGACGCGGCAGCGACGCCGTCGGCTCGTCTACGACCAGAACTCGCGCTTCCTCCCAGTGCTCTAAGGCGCGAGCGATGGCGATGCCGGTGCGCTCGGAGGCGGCGAGTTCACCCACGGGCCGGCGGACGTCGAACTCGTATCCGAGCGCGCGCATACGCAGCTGCGCGTCCCGGCGCTCCGCCTTCCAGTCGATTCGGCCGGCGAACCGGCTGCTGAGGCCTCGCCCCAAAGCGAGGTTCTCCACGGTGTCGAGCGTCGCCACCAGGCCGAGGTCCTGGTGGACGAAGCGGAAACCGGCCCGGCGGGACGCGGCCGTGTCATGCAGTTCCAAAGGTTCGTCCTCGAGCTCGATCTCCGCCCCGGGATCCGGACGGTGGTAGCCCGCGAGGACCTTGATCAACGTCGACTTACCGGATCCGTTCTGCCCCACGAGCGCATGAACCTCTCCACGGGCGAGATCGAAGTCCACGCGAATCAGCGCTCTCGTTCCCGGAAACGTCTTGCTGAGCTGGCGGATGCGGAGCACCGACCCGCCGCTCGGCGCGAGGCGTGGCTGATCGGTTGTGCTGCTCATGCGTCGTGGGGGTTGGCAGCGCGCGCCTGACGCAGCTTGCGCACGACGGGACGGCTCGCGAGCGCAACGGCGATGATCAGCGACACGCCCTGAAAGAGCGGCTGGCTCCAGACCGAGGCCGAGCTCGCGGAGAGCACCAGCCCCTGGATGCCGAAGGCGAGCGCGAAATATGCGATCAGCGTCCCCCAGACGTTCGGTCGCTGTGACAGCTGCGAGGCGCCGAGGAAAACCGCGGCCACGGCCGGGAACAGGTACCCCGGGCCGGTGTCCGACGAGAACAACCCGGTCTGCATCGAGGCGATGATCCCGCCCAGCCCCGCGATCACCCCGGAAGCCACGAATGCCCACCAGATCGTTCGCTCGGTCTTCACGCCGGACAGGCGTGCCGCGTCGGCGTTGCCGCCGGTGGCAAACAGGTAGCGGCCTGCCCGCGTGAACTCGAACACGTACCAGAGCACCAACGCGGCCGCGAGCAGAACCCAGTCGACGATAGGCACCCCCGCGAGGTCGTTGTTGCCGATGTCCGACCACGAATTGGGGAAGGGTCCGATGAGCTGCCGATTGCTGGAGATCAGGATCACGGCCGCCAGCAGCACCTGACTTGTCCCGAGTGTGGCGATGAACGAGTTGACCCGGAGACGGACGACGATCAGGCCGTTGATGAACCCCACTGCCGCGCAGGCCACCAGGGCGGCGACCGCGCCAATCGCCGGTGGCAGGCCCGTGTTGATCTGCAGGTACACGGAGATGGCGAGCGACAGAGACATCAGCGCGCCAATCGAGAGGTCGTACGCCCCTGCCGCGAGCGGGACCAGGAATGCGAGCGCGAGCAGGCACGTCACGACGCCCTGGCTAAACACAAGCCGGAAGGTCGTGGCGGTCAGGAAGGTGCTCGGGGTGAGGATCGAGAAGAGGACGATGAAGAGCACCCAGAGGTAGATCGCGCTCATGCGCCTGACCCCCAGAGCCTTCAACCACCGCCGCGACGGGGATGAGTGGCCGCTCCCCCGCTGCGGCCCGCGCGCCGGTGATGCCGCCGGGGAGACTAGGCCGGTGTCCACGGCCGTTTTTTCAGTCTGCTGTTGTGTCATTACTCTCTCCACAGCCCGTAGGTCACGTGTGCGCCGCGCCGACGAGGGTGCGGCGAAGGCACCCATCTGCTCTCTGGCCCTCGCCCGGCGGGCGACGCGCGGCCGTTGGCCCGGCGCATCGGCCCCCGCCCTTTAGGCGACGCCCCAGAGGGCCTTGAACTTGGCCTCGTAGTTCGCCGGCCCGTCCCAGCCGCCGAGCTTGGCGAGCGGAGCCGCGGAGACGGCTCTGTCGACGACCCATGTCGGCAGTAGCGCCGCGGAGCGTTCCTGTGTCAGCTTGGCGCCCACGGCCAGGCGGGCCGCCGCGTCCATCTGCAGCCATGCCTGGTAGTAGTTCGGCTGAGCGACCCACGCTGCGATCGAGCCGTCCTTGAGACCGGCGATCACAAGGGGAGCGTTCCCCAGGGCCTGGCCGGTCACCTTGACTTTCCCCGTGAATCCCGCCGCCTTCAGCGCGGGCTGGACCCCGGCGAGGAGGTCGGCGAAGGAGAAGTCGAGATAGTTGGTGTCCGGATGACTCTGGAGATAGGCGACGATCGTCGACGGGGCCTTGCCGGCAGCCAGATCACTGACGTTCAGAGCGATCTGATCGACCGAGCAAGCCGTGGGGTAATACTTGGCGACGGTGGCTTTGACGGCCGAGTAGCCGGCGTTGAGGATCGGATAGTCCGGGATGTTCACGTAGGCGATGTGCGCCTTGTTCCCGGAGTCGTGAAGCGTCCACTCGGCCAATTGGACCCCCTCGTTGCCGAACATGGAGGCGTCACCGAACTGGGTCATGAGACCCGCGGCGGGATCCGGCGGCGTGAGTCATCCGCGGAGATCACCGGGATGTGCTTAGCGTCCGCAGCGGCGAGCTGGGGCTTGAACAGCGCGGTCGGCTCACCGGTGATCACGATGGCGTTCACCTTGTTGGTGACCGCTGCCTGAATCGCCGGTCCGGGCGCGCCGGACTTGTACGTGTAGACCTTCAAGTTCCAGCCGAGGGCCTTGGCGGCAGACTGGAACGCGGGGGTGAAGGTGCTACAGCTCGGCAGCGCACACTCCGCCCAGGCGACGGTCATACCCTTGGGCGGAGCCTTGGGCAGCTTGATCGTGACGCCGAGCTGCGTCGGCGGCGATGTCGGTGGAGTCGGCACGTTGGTCGAGGCCCGCGCCTCGCCACCGGTGCTTCCGGCTGGCGCGGTGCCGCTGGTGCTGCTTGATCCGCACGCGGCCAGAAGTGAGCTTGCGGCCACGGCCGCGAGCAGGCGTGCCCGGTTTCGTCATGTCAGGTCCTCTCCGTCATCTGTGGTGGCAATCAATGGGAGCGCTGAGGCCGGGTGAGCACCACGGCACAGGGCGGATCACGAGACCGCTGCGGGCTCGTCCTCGAATAGCCCTCGATCTGCGGAGGTACGAGGGGCGTGATCACCCGCGTGGCGATCCGCCATCCATCGGGCGTCCGCACGTAGTGACCTCGTTGCCCCAAGCACGTGATCCGCGCGCCGTTCTTGGCGACCCCGTCCTCGTACAGATAGTCGGTCCCGCGGCACTGTCGGGACCGTCGAACTCGATCACGTGGTTGGCAAACAGGTGCATCTGGGCCGACATCGCCGACGCGTTGTGTTCGAAGAACTCCCGCATGTCGTCGTGCCCCTCCATGCGGCTGAGCCCGAAGGCGGTGGCGTCGAACAGGGCGTCGGACTCGACCTGCGACAGGACCCCGTCGATGTCGATCTGTCGAGGGCGATCGCGTAGCGATGACTGGCCGCCTTGATGTCCTCAAGGTCGGCGAGCTGGGCGGGGCTATAGGTCACGGTTGCGCTCCTTAGTGCCAAGGCTGGTCGGCCGCCGTGGGGACGGAAGCCGTGAGGGACGGACCTCCTTTGCATGAGTCGAACTGAACTCAGCTCAGGAGTTAGCCAAGGATTCCCCCTGTGACATCAGCTGCCTAGTGCGAGGTCGGTGAGCAGGCGATAGCCCGCGGCTATCGCCTGCCGCCGCAGACCGCAGCTACGCGACGAGCGCTGACGCGATCGCAGACGTCAGGACGGCAAGGTCGCGCCGGGGAGCCGCTCGATTGCCGTCGCGCGCCGGCCACGGCAGACTCGACGAGTCTCGGACCACCTGCCGGTGGTCGGCCCGCTCCCGCGCCACTGCGATCGTGCTCATCGGCCCGTCGCGCAGGGGCACCGTGCGGATGAGTGCGTTCGGTAGGGCCTGGGTCATCGTCGATACGGCCGCCGAGATGACCCGGCCGGTCGCCACGGCCAACTGGACTTCGGCAACGGTACGGGCTGGGTGCAGGGACCGGTCGACGTTGTTGCCACCGCGCAGGTCGTCA
The DNA here is from genome assembly GCA_963771675.1 of uncultured Actinomycetota bacterium. GTDB lineage: Bacteria > Actinomycetota > Thermoleophilia > Solirubrobacterales > Solirubrobacteraceae > Palsa-465. The sequence goes on from CAVYUJ010000003.1 coordinate 126,674, forward strand.
AGGTGCCAGAACCTGAGAAAGTAGTCGGGCGTCACCGCCGGGGTCATCTTGAACGGCAGGACGTCATCCAGCGTGACCTCGTCGGCCTCCGCGAGCTCGTGCGTGGCCCCACCATCACGTCTGTCCGATCCAACGCCAAAGGCACGGCATCGAGCTCACGCTCGATCAGAGG
>CAVYUJ010000004.1:0-660002 GCA_963771675.1 uncultured Actinomycetota bacterium
TGGTTCACGGACGCCAGTCGGTTGGTCAGTCGGCGCGCGATATGAACGCCTCGTACCCGCCTTCGGCGAACTCGATCAGATCGACGCCGTTGCCGAACGGGTCGGCAAGGTTGGCCATCCGCCAGTAGCGGTGATCGACGATGTCGCGGTCCAGAAAACCACCTGCAGCCACAGCGCGGGCAACGGCCGTCTGGAGGCTGTCGACGACGAAGTCAAGGTGTACGGGCGTCCAGTGGCGGACGTAGTCTCGCCGGAGCGTCGCCGCGCCGGCCGTGAACTCCGGTTCGGGCCGCGCGAGCAGATGGATAGGGACGCGCGCTCCCGCGAGCTCGACCCAGTGCGGCGTGAACCGTCGCCGCTCGCGGAGTCCCAGCCCGCCGACGTAGAAGGCCAACGCCCGGTCGAGGTCGGAGACCTCGACGTACGCGTGGACGTCGATAGGGGCGCCATCGTCGGGCACGAGGCGATCATCCCCGATTTCAGTGGCGCGCATCGCGACAACACAACCCGGTCGCTCCCGCGGCAGATCGTGCGCCGAGCGTTCCCTCGTGAGACGCCGGCGACGGCGCCGAGCGTCCGGTGAGCTGTCCGATCGCGGACTTCTGGGCCGCCGCAGCTGCTACTGGCTTGTAGACGGCTGGCGCAGTCTGGTTTGTGGTTCCGCTAAAGCAGGTCGTGTCTGATTCGCCCGCCGGCACTTCGTGCCTCGCGGTGTCTCGTCGCCGGCGGGCCGCTCTAGCCCTTCTCGCGCCGGCGCCAGAAGATCTGGCCAACCAGGACCGCAGCTAGCACAGCGGCGAAAGCGACGCCGGACCACACGTCGCTGTCGAGCGCGCCAGCGACCACGCCTGCGACAACCGCAATGAAGGCGCTGGCACCCAACTGATGAGCCAGCGGAGGTGCGGGCGGGCCCGGGCGGCCCTGACGATCCTCTGCCGTCTCTTCCGCGAGGCCGAAGAAGACGGCGATCCGGTGTAGAAACGATGGCATCGTGAGACCGCCTACCCAGGTTGAGAGCGTTGTTACGCACGTGTTTGTCGACGCCCTGGATCGTGGGGGCAAGCGTTCCCAGGGAAGCAGCGCTCACGACGCTCGGCGCGGGCTTGGTCGCCTGGGCGTGCTCCACCTGGGTTTGCTGCGACCGATTCGAACTGATCTGTTCAGCGCTCAAGGGACCTTGCGCGCACGAGCAAAATCGTGTATTGGTACGCAGAAAGATTAGGTCGGTTACGTGCCACGCCTCAGGGGTGGCGGGACCGCTGCTGAGAGGGGTGGAGATGAGTGACCTTCCGGTCGAGGTGCTCCAAGACGTTCAGGGCAACATCCTCGGCGGCTTCAACAAGGACCACCAGGTGTTCGTTTTCCTGCGGTTCACCGAAGTGGCACAGGCATGTGCGTGGTTGCGGGCGCTCCGCCCCGAGGTCGCGGACTCAGAGCAGGTGTTGGCGTTCAACCAGTTGTTCAAGCTGATCCGCGCGCGCCAGCGCCGCGAGGGCGCCGTCCAAGCGACCTGGGTGAACGTCGCATTCACTTACCCCGGTCTGCAGGCGCTCGGAGTTCCCGACGGTGACTTACAGCAGTTCCCCCAAGACTTCCAGCAGGGGATGCGGGCCAGGGCTGGCGAGATCGGGGACGTCGGCGTCAACGCTCCAGAGAACTGGGTTCCCCCACTTCACGAGGCGGTCATGCATGCTTTGCTCTTGATCGCGGCCGACTCAGAGAGCGACCTTGACGCCGAGCTGGCCCGACAGCTGCGGCGTGCCAGCGATCACGCGATCGACATCGTCTTCATTCAGCAAGGCGAAGCGCGCCGCGACCAGCCCGGCCATGAGCATTTCGGGTTCAAAGACGGCGTCTCCCAACCCGGGATCCGCGGCGTCACGCCATCAGCGCCGGGTAATCCCGACCAGGGCGACCCGGGCCAGGACCTCTTGTTCCCCGGCGAGTTCGTCCTCGGCCTACCGATGATGAAACGACCACCGCAGCCCACGCCGCCCGGCGGTTACGGGCCTCCCTCGCCACAGGGCGCCACTGCCACCCCCGCAGACTTCGAGAACCCAGGCGACCCATCCCCCGCAATCCCCGCGTGGACGCAATACGGCTCGTATCTAGTCTTCCGGCGGCTCCGCCAAGACGTCCCCGCCTTCCGTGCTTTCGTCAATGACAACGCCGCCACCTCCGGGATGACAAGCGACCTCATGGGCGCCAAGCTCGTCGGCCGCTACGCCAGCGGCGCGCCGCTTGAGCGGACCGCCGACGAACCCGCCGCTCTGGACACCCAGCTCGCCGACCCCTCGATCGCCGATTCGTCCCTGCTCGGTGACGACAAGATCAACAACTTCGAGTACGGCGCCGACCCAGACGGTGACATCGTCCCCCGCGCCGCGCACATCCGCAAGGCCTACCCGCGAGATGAGGCGACCATCGGCGGGGGCGAGATCGACACACAGACACACCGGCTATTGCGTCGCGGCATCGCCTTCGGCGCCTCGTTCGTCGCCAGCGCACGGCCACCCAGCCGGCGAGCCGGCGAAGTCGAGTACCCGTTTGACCGCGGTCTGCTGTTCCTCTGCTATCAGCAGTCGATCGCCGAACAATTCGAGTTCGTCCAGCGCTCCTGGGTCAACGCCGCCGACTTTCCCGACCCAAGCCGCCCCGACGGCCAGGACCCGATCATCGCCAACGACGGCAGCGACAGCCCGTTCCTGCTTCCCGGTACCCCGCAGGGCCACATCGACCTCATGCAGAAGTGGGTCACCACAACCGGAGGCGAGTACTTCTTCTCGCCGTCGCTCAGCGGCCTCGACCACCTCGCCGCACCACCCCCCGCCAGCCAGCCCCAGCAGTAACTAGAGCCTATGACAGTCCTCGTGACCTCCGGAGAAAGGTTTGCGCCGCGTCAGCGACAGCACAGGACAGGACACCTGCGGTGGTCGTCCACCGCGACGGTGCCCACCTCTGTGCTGCCCAGACGAGGGCGACGACCCTCGAAGACCATCTGACCGACAGGAGATCCGGTGGACGACCTGCGACGTCTCAATCCCTTCTCCTACACCCTTGCCCAGCTGAAGGTCGCACTCGTTCAGCTCGTCGCCACGATCGTCCTGCTGGTGGGCTTCTTCACGACCCTCAATCCCGGCACCCAGGCCGCCTGGCAAGCACTCGTGGTCGCCGTGTTTGGCGTGATCGGTGTTTTCACCGCCAAGAATCCCGACACTGACTCGTTCAACAAGAGCCTGACGTCCCTCCTGACCTCTGTCGTCGGCGTCATCAATCTGTATGCGACCGTGCCGACCTCCACCGTCCAGAAGATCGAAGCTCTCATCGCCGCCCTGATTGCGCCGCTGCTGGTGCTCATCTTCAAGAACGAACCTTCGCCACCCCAGCCGGGCAACCCCCATGCCATCTCGCCCACGCCTCCTGAGGCGGCTTAGACGTCAGTCTCCGCTCGTCTGCGGCGGCCAACCTCGTGTCGCGTGACGGAGGGCGTCTCCACCACGCCAGCCCAAAAGCCTCGGGCCACTGGCTACCCCTCAGAAGCCAGGGGTGTTCTCGCAAATCCCGCTCCCGCCTCTGCCTGCGCTGCTGCGATGAGCTGCTCGGCATCTCGATCGCCGAGGTCGCAGACACGCGTCAGCGAACTGCACGGGCACCACCCGGTCGATCCGTGGCAGGTCCTCGATGACGCGTTCGACGCTGTCGCTAGCGGAGCGAGCGCCTAGGGACGGGCCTCGCGCCCGACGTCGGTCGCCTCGAGCCCGATGCGGTGGCTTCCCGTGCCTGGGATCCGGGTGATCAGCCCACCGCGTCTGAGACGGTCGATCGCTGCCGTCGCCCCACTCGGCGACACCAGCAGCACGCGTACAAGATGACCCAGCGCGGTGCCTGGCGCGGTCACCACATAGCGCAGGGCGAGCACGTCGGTCGTCGTCATACCCAAGAGCTGTGCTAGCGCTGCGGGCTCACGGATGCCTGTGGCAACCAGGCGTCGAGCGCTGAGGCGATGAGCGTTGGTTATCCATCGCTGAGGTCGGCGCTCAGCTCGTCCGCGAGCTGGATGACCCGCGGCGTGGCCGCCGCCGCTGGCGCGCGATCGACCAAGGCCCAACTCCCCACGAGCTGCCACACGGGTACCCAATGCGGCACCGGCTGGCGCAGTGCCAGTTGGACCGAAAAAGCCGCCTCCGACGACACACGGGACCAGAGGGCGGACGCGGCGGACGAGTACCAATCGAGTCTCGCCCGCGATCCGCGAAGCGGAGCGCCTCGCCGCCGGCGTGGACCTCGCCGCTGCTGGACGCGAGGCCGCTCGGATGAGCCGAATGAGCCGCGACTGATCGTTCATCCATCGGGTCGTGCGATGAGCCTTGGCGCGTGAGACGGACCCGATCGCCGCTTCCCCGAGGCCTCGGCAACCGGTCTGAAGTCTCGGGGGTCGATCGTCACTGGGGCACTCCTCCGTGTCGATGCGGCGCGTCGTCGGGGGCGCTCGTCGGAGCGCTGTTGCCTGGCGTGGTGGCCGAAGCTGCGTCGGTGAGCTGGTTTTAGAGCGTCGCCGAGGTTCCCGCTCGATACCTGCCGGGGTTGCCGAAGAACCACTGGGAGAGGATCGCTCGTGCTACGGGCGCGGCCGCGACGTCGCCGAACCCGCCGTGTTCGACGTCGACGATGACGACGATGGGCTTGGTGGTGGCGCTGGCTGGGACGAAGCAGGCGTACCAGGCGTCGTCGGGCTGGTTGGTGAGCTGCGCGCTTCCGGTCTTGCCGTAGACCGGCTTGGGGAAGTTGCCCATCACGTCGTCAGAGGTGCCGCCTGGGGACTGCGCGGCCTGATGAAGACCGTTGAGGATGGTCTGCCGGTAGGCCGGGTCGATGGTCAGGTGCCGCGACGGCGGCGGGTGGATCGCGTGCAGCACCGTCCCGTCCGGGGCTTGGATGGCCAGGCCGAGATGGGGGCGCACGATCGTGCCGCCGTTGGCCAGCGCGGCATAGGCAACGGCCAGTTGCAGCGGGGTGACCTGGATATCGCCCTGGCCGACGGCGAGGCTCTCGTTGTCGCCGATCGACCATGGGCGGTCGCTGCCGTCGGCGATCCCGCATCCTCCAGGGGGGTGTGTGGGCTTGCCCTGAAACGGGCCGGTCGCGGAGTCGCACTGGCTCTCGAGCCGGTTGCGGTCGGCGCGCCAGGCTGGGGTCGGCAGCGTCCCACGAGCCTCGCCGGGCAGGTCAATCCCGGTGCGGTGACCGATGCCGTACTGGGCGGCCCAGGTATCGAGCGGGCCGCCGTTGGGATGGCTGACCGGGTCGACGTTGGTCCGCGCGCCGAGGTTGTAGAAGAAGTCATCTGACGAGACGCGCATGGCCTGCACGAGGTTCAGCGAGCCGTCAACGGCGTGGCCGGAGTTATGTCGGCACTGCTGCGCCTGGCCGCTGCCGACACAGAACTGGCCAGTGTCGTCGAAGATCCCGTCGACTGGCCACACTCCGCTGGCCAACGCTGCCGTGGTGGTGATCGGCTTGAACGTTGAGCCGACTGGCGCGGCGCTCCGGATGGCTCGGTTAAGCAGCGAATCACCGCTGCGGGGACCGGTCAGCTGCTCGTAGGTGGACCGGCCTGCGTTGCCGGTGAGTCGTGACGGGTCATAGCTCGGCAGTGACCCCATCGCGTAGACCTCGCCATTCTCGGGGTCCATGGCCACGAACGCGCCGCCGGTGGCGCCATTGGCGCTCATCGACTGCTGCAACGCACGTTCGCCGGCCGCCTGGAGGGGTCGGTCCAGTGAGGTGCGCAGGCTCTCGCCGGCCTCCAGGAATCGGTTGTACTCATACTCCAGTCCTGACCGGCCGACCACAGCGGATGCGCTCGAATTGGCGGTGGGAGCGGTCGGGCCCACCGCCCCGATGACCTGAGCCGCCAACCTCCGCTGTGGATAGGCGCGGTTAGCCTCGCGGCGCGTGGTCACGCCGGCGAGCCTACCTGAGCGCATGATCTGACCTGCGACGGTCAACGACACCCCGGTCATGACAGGGACCGCAGCGGTCCCGTGGCGTGCCTGGCTCTGGGCCACGGTGCATGCCACAGGCGCGAGCCGTCGAGTCCGGTGACCCGGGAGCGCGCAGAGCATCGGTCGTGTCGACCGTCCCAGAATCAGGGCAAGGCGCCGGTAGACCTGCGCGCGCGACGGCGCGAAAGCAGGTAGCCGCGCTGGATTGATCACAACCGTGATCGACTGATGGCTGACGGCCAGATCGCCGCCGCTCTGATCCAAGATCGCCCCCCGAACCGCGGCACCCGACTGGCCGGCGGGCGAGCTGCGGTGACCGCCGGGGCGAGCGAGCAAGACGATCGCGCCAACGCGCGAGCGCCACTGCCACCGACATCATCACCGCCAACGCCGCGCCCCAACCGACCAAGCCGTCGCCGCGACGCCCGACCCGGCGCACTGGGCGCCGACGCCCGCACGGCCGCGCCCACCTCTCTGGCCACCGCCATCCGAAGCGCCTCACGCGCCGCATCCCGAGCGTCAGCCGCCGGCAGGCCGACCTCGGGGCGTGCCCCTGTGACCTGATCGAGCTCAGTACTCATTCCGTCACCTCCTGTCGGTCTCCTCGGGCGAGCCCGCCGGGTTGATCTCGCTGCGCTCGCAGACGAGCCCTCGCCCGCGCCAGCCGCGACCGAACCGTCCCGACCGGCACCTCCAGTGCCACCGCGATCTCGCGGTAGGACAGCCCCTCCCACGCAAACAGCACCAGGACATCCCGCTGTCTGGGCTCCAACCCGGCCAACAGCGCCGGCAGGTCCATCGCTTCCCCGGACGGGTCGTCCGGGTCACCCCGTCCGGCGTCAGACGCGACCCGGGCGATCGCGCTCAGCGCGCGCTGCTCAGACCGCAGCTCATTGCGCAGCAGGTTCGTCGCGATACCAAACAGCCACGGACGCGCGCTACTGGCCGCCTCGCGAAACCCATGCCGACGCTCAAACGCCACCACAAACGTCGCTGAGGCCAGATCGTCAGCACGACCACTCCCGGCACGACGCGCCAAATAGCGCCACACCGCGTCGAAATGCCGGTCAAAGACCGCCTCAAACGCCTCCGGGCGACCCACCGAATCGCCGATGACCGCCGCATCCGAACGCTCCCGACCGAAGACCGATTTCCTCGCCACCCACCGCTATTGTCCACGCACCCGCCAGAAGTTCCCGCCCCAGAAATTCCGCTATCTCCGTCGGCGGCCGCCCAGCGCCGGGCAGCGTTCGCTGAAGGTTCCTTAGCGGGCAGCTCCGCTCGTTCCGCCGACGCCGACGCCGGCACGCGGGCCCGCTGCCCGCAGTCGTCGACCGGCGGGCTCAGGCGACGCCGAGGAGCGCGTGCCTTGCGATGGGGTTCGGCGTTCAATCCGTGGAATGGCTCCGAAAACAGGAGTATCGTGGCGGCGATGGTACGCCGAGAACCGATCCGTAACCAGCGTCGAAAAGATCCACTGCGGCGCGATAGCGACGGCGAGCTGAAATTGGTGCTGCAGGGTGATCATCTCGAGCACGCGCCCGTACCCGAGCACGATGCTGGACTGGCTCGTTCCGGTTCAGAGGCCCGAGAGGTGCTGACTGGGGTGCCCGCTTCGGCAGACCTGATGACCGGTGAAGCGGGTTCGTTAGAGGCGGCCAATCGAGCGCGCATCGTTGCGTTGCACCAGCTGCGATCCACCGCGCCAGTCGACTTCAGAGACACGTTCTTCGGGGGACTCTGGGTGGTCCTAATCCTCGTGCCCGTTGGAGTCGCGAGCAACGTGTTCCTGAACCTGGGGATCGGGTGGGCCGCCGGCCTGGCTGTCCTGGTCGATACCGTCGGGTTCGGTCTGGTAGTCGGCGCGCTTGAGCGCCGGGATCGCAAACTGCTTCGAGAGATTGAGAAGGGAATCGTGTCGCCGCCGCTCCGGCCGAAGTTTCACTGGAGGTCGGTCACCCCCGCGGCGCTGGTGAGAAGAATGCGCGCCGATCTCGACGCGATCAACGTCGATGACACGGCCCTCGAAGACGAGCTGGAACCCCTCTATCGGCATGGGAACAAGATGGACAACGGTTGGAGCGGGGGCTGGCGCTAGCCCGCCGCCCGAGGCCGGGCAGGTCCGAGACCTCCCAGTCGACGCGCCGCGCCCGCCAAGCGGTAGTGGGATCCGTCTCGCTGCCGCATGTCGCAGTCAACGTTCCCTCATCAGACCCTGACGACGACGCCGAACGTCCGTTGAGCGATCCGAAGTGAGGCTGCGTCGGTTGAACCGATAGGGCTAGGCGAGTTCGGGGTAGTTCCGTTGGGGATGACGGATTTGACTCTCGCCGAAACGTTGGCGCGCTGGAAGGCTCTAGAGTCGCCGGCACGCCGACGACTGATTCTGCACCTTGCGCTGCTGCTCGCGATGTTCGTAGTCATATACGCACTCGCGGCTCTCGTTTTCCAATCGTGGTGGTGGCCAGCCGTCGTGATCGTGGTGTCCATGCTTCTCGGCGGTCTCGTTCGACGGTTTAGACCTCCGCAACGAGCTCGCGATTAGCCACTTACCAGGGGGCCCCGTTCCTAGGCCTCCCTCTGGCGCCCTCAATTCGGAGTACGGCCGCGGACCGCGGGTCCCTCAGCCGACTTGACTCTGAGGTGACATCCGGGCGGCGGGAGCATGCGTCCGCTGGACGATGGGCTGCGAGACGGCTCCGCCCATGCGTCGCTTCGGTGCTCTCTCAGTTTGCTCGGCCGACACTACGGCGACCTTCGGCCTAGTGTTCCGATTCGGCGCCAGGCGCTTGTCCATGCTCAGTGGAGGCGGCGGACCTGCGTGTCGCCCGGCAGTGGCCGGGCCAGCCGAGGACACCCGAATTTTTTGACGACGACCCTGGAGCGATCAACAGAGATTGTGTACTCTGGCGCCGTCGAACTTTCGGACTTGGGGTGGTCGGATGGTTGATCTAGTCGGGCAGGCGGGCGCTGCACTGGCACCGTTGATGTCAGCAGGCGCCGGAGGAATGCGCCAAACTCGCCGAAGGTGCCGGCGGGGGCTTGGTCACCGCGGCCGGGCGCATCATCAGGAAGCTCAGCGGTCGTCTTCGCAGCGACCGTCCCGACGCCGCGGAGATCGAGGCCGGTGCTGCGCGGCCAGGAGTTGGCGTCGCCGGCGTTGCACCAGCCGGGCCGAACTCAACGGCCTTGTTCAGCTGAGCCAGTCCCACACACTCAGGTGACATCGAACGTCACCACTCAGACGACAAACGTCGGCGTCGTTGCTGGAGGAGCCACCGCCAACATCGGCAATGTCTACAACATCGGCGGCGACCTGAACGCCTGATGGGCGACGGTGTTGCCTCCATCTCCCCCTGCCGAGTTAGACGCCGACATCGTATCGGGGCGCCGCGATGCCTCGTTGGCCGACCACGAGAGCTTGGCGGCTGAGGTCCCGATCTCCTATGAAGCGATCGCCGGCAACAGTTGGCGCGAGAACACGTTCATCGTCAGCGGCGACGTGATCGTCGGATCCGGGGGCCGGAGAAAGATAGTTCCTTTCGTCGATCTGACCGGCTCGGTCGACGCACCGCCTCACGCGTTCGTTCGGCCGCCCCGGTTCGCTGAGCTGGTCGCAGCCTTCCACCGTCATCGCATCGTCGTGCTCGTCGGCCACGGCGTCGGCAAGAGCACCGCAGCTAGCAACGCGATGCTGCACAGCGGCGCGACGCAGATCCTGCAGTTGCCGGGCGACATTCCCGTCTCCAACCTCCTGGAAGGCATCGAGCAGATCTGTTCCAAAGAGCCCGCGACCGGAATCCTGATCGATGCCGTTGATATCGACACGCTGGGCAGACTCGGGGGCTTCGAGCTGACCAGGTTGCGCTCGACGCTGGGAACCGCGGGCGGGTTGATCATGACGACCCAGGCACGCGCGACCGCCGTGCCCGGGCTCGTCGTGTTTTAGTGTGTTGCGCCAGACCCGGCAGCCGTCGCCGAGGCCGCCGCGCGCGCCCGCAGCCTTGACGCGGAGACCACGCGACGAGCTCAGGAGGCGGTGGCCCTGTTGCGCGACCCCTCACCGGCAACCGTCCTGTCGGCGATCGAAGCCGCCCGCGACCCATCCCGGACCCCGGCGGACGTCGCCTCGGTGGTGGTCTGGAATCCAGAACACCTTGACGCATGGCTTGCCGAGCACCCGACCGCGGCCGCTGTCGCGTCGATGGCCGCGGCGGCCTCGCTGGAAGGCGTGCCCGCCGACGAGGCAGAGATCGAGACCGGCCGCCTGAGCGAGCTGCTCGAAGCGGACGTGGAGAAAGGTGACGACACGAAACGCTTTCGGGCTCGCGACGACGCATGGCCGGTCGGCGTGGTCGACGTTCAGCCCCGCACGTTCGGATCCCATTTTGGCCGCCAGGAGGTCGATGTGGTGGTGATCTGTCCCCCGCACACGCGCGAGCGGATCGTCACCTATCTCTGGGGACAGCTTGGATCTGACTTCCGGCGCCCATACCTCACATGGCTGTCCGAGCTCGCCTCCTCACCAAGCGCGCGGCTGCGATCCGCGGCCGCGATCACCGCCGGGGTGCTCTTCACGGGCGATTCACTGACCACCGAGCGTGAGTTGCTGCGCCCCTGGGCGCTGTCAGAGAAGCTCAGCGTGCGACGATGCGCTGGGTCAGCTCTCGGCGTTCCTGTAGTCCTGGGTGGCAACGCCGCGCCTGCCCGTATGCTCGCCAACGCTTGGGGCACTGGAGACGATCAGCGCCTGCGTCACGCGGCGGTGATTGCCTACGGCGGACTACTCGGCGCCTGGGACCCCACATCGGCGGCGACGGTTCACCTGTGGCGAATCGGAGACGAGACTCCGCAGCTACAAACCGCCGCCGACTGGTCACTGGCCGGCCTCGTGTCCGCGGGCGCCGACGCTAGTCGAGCCCGCGCATCCGCAATCGAACTGCTGCTCACCCAAAGCGCGTTCCGCAAAGAGCGGCCGCGGGTCTACTCCATCCTGCCGTTCATGGTCAGCCATCTCACCGCCAGCCATCAGCTCTCTCGCGATTCACTTCAGGCCCTGCTCTCAGAGCACGAAACCGTCAGCCTGAGGTCGTTCGCCGAACTTCTCGCCTGGGCGTTTGACTCCGCCTCAGGGTTCAAAAGCTCCCAACAGGCGACGGTGGCGTTGCTGCAGGCAATGAACAACGGCGTGGTGGAGCCAAAGGATTCCCATCAAATAGTCCGTGCCGTCATCGCTGCCGCCCGAGCGCACGAACGCATTGACGCGTTTGCCGCCGCGTTCAGACGGACGCTGCTGCGGGAGCGTCATCGCGATAACCCGCTCCGCGATGTTGCGCAAGCGATGCTGGACACGTTCTACGAATAGGTAAAAGAGGGGCATATGTCAACCGAAGATGACTTCTCACCAATCGTCGACCGCGGCGAAGTCGCTGCAGCGAGCGGCCTGCGGTCGCGCTTTGGCCGTCGGGGCGACGCCCCCGTAGCCAGCGAAAGCGGCATCAGCCGTGTCTTCATCAACAGCGACGGACAATTCATCTCAGAGGGCAGTCTGTCGGCTGGCGAGCGCTACTGGGGCCGCCTGCAGGGCTGGGTCAAGGTGGATATCAGTCCCCACACCTTGAAGTTCAAGTTGCCCGTGGCCGACCCCAGCGGCCGAGGCGATTTCATCGCCCAGATCACCGTCATCGCGAGCGTTATCGACCCCGCCGAAGCGGCCCACGCTGGGCTCAAGAGCGTTCGCGAGTTCGTTGAACCGGTGTTGGGGATGAAGCTCGGGACGATCGAGCTGGGCGGCGATTCCCAGCGCGCTGGGATGAGCATGGCCCAGCTGCGCGCTGACACCACTCGACGCATCAGCGCGGGGCTGGCCGAGCAACCGCTGACGGGCCTACCCGCCGGGATTGGTGCACGGGTGGCATCGGTGACGGTGACCTTCGATGAGTCGACGAGCACTCATCTCGCCGGCCTGACAAAGCTCGTGCGCCAAGGTGACCTCGTGGACGCCGAGCATGCGATCGCCCAGAAGAACACCGAACACGACATCCAAACCCGCAAAGCGTGGCGCGACGCGCTGGGAGATCTGCTGACCGACCCCCAGCGGCGCGTCATCGAGCTGGTCGCGGCAGATCCAAGCCCGCAGACAATCGCGCAGGTCATCCAGCAATCAGCCGCGCTGGAAGCAGCCAACCGCGACAGCTTCGTGTCTCTGCTCAACCAGATGATCGATAAGGACTACGTGGAACGAGGCGACCCGCTGTATGACGCAGCCGTGTCGCTACTCCACTCCCTGCAGGACCAGGCCCACATCCCGATGGTCGAGACTACGCCGCGCCCAGGACTTGAGCGCGGCACCCAAGAGGACGAGGACTCCGCAGATCGCGATCCGCCAACGAGGCTTCGCGAGGCCTAGAAGACGTGCTGCTCGCGCCGGTCAAGGGGTTCATACGGACGGTTGCCCTCCTCCCCGCGGTTCTGCGTCCGGGCGTCGCGCTCGCGATCGCGTTCCTGGTGATCTGGCTGATCGCGGTGCGACCGCGTGTGCCGGCGCTGTATCACGCTCTCTGCCGAACAACGGCACGAGCGGTCAACATGGTTGTTGGCCTCGTGCTCCTGCCCGAGTACGCGGTCACTGCCAACCGACGCAGGCGCGGCCTGGATCCCGGCGCCGGTGCGGTCATGACCGCCCAGCTCACTGGCCCGCTGCTCTCCGGTACCGACAACTGGTTTGAGCGCCACCAGACCAAGCCCCTCAACCGAAGCTTGGTTCCCTGGTGGTTGATCGCGGCGATCATCGCCGTCTGCGCCGCAGCCTGGCTGGTCATGGATAAGGTCGCCCCCACTAGCTCAACCCGGCACGGCCTCACGGTCGCCTTCCAGTACTGGCGTGACGTGGAAAGCTGGGCTGAGGTGAACCCAAGCCGACGAGCCGCGAGCGGCGGCTGGTACCCGCCACCACCAACGTTGCGCGTGACCCAGCGCCACGGGCCAACGACGAAACTCGTGCTGGAATGCCCCGGGAGCCAGACCTGTCGAGGGACGGTCGTGCTCAGTGTTCGCGGAAAGATCCTCGCCTCACGTCGCGTGACTCTCAAGCCGCGCAGTCAGACAGCGACGACCATCACCATCCCCAAGCGCCGGCGCCACCCCCATGGTCGGCTCCTGGTCGTGGTCGTGCGCCTCTCGGCCAGCGCCTGACCCGCGCGCGGCGACCAGCGGCGAGCTGCGCCCCGTGAGCAGCGCAGATCGCCAGACTCGAGAGCGCGATTGGGGGTCCCAGAGCGTCCGCTCGGGCACCGCTCGTCGGTCACATGCGGGCTCAACATGAGAAGGTCTGTCCATGTCGGCCGGGATCCTGCCGCCCCGCGCGCTTTTCGGGGGCGCTTCAGTCGCTGTGCATCATGTCTTCCGCCATGGTGCGCATCATGTGGTCATGTCGAGCTCGTCGCTTGCCGGGACTCTTGCGACGGCAGCTGTCGGTGGCGCACTCTCTCTCCTCGGCGCCCTCTTGGGCGTGCGCTTTGCAAATGCGGCCGCGGAGAAACGAGAACGTCAGAGTCAAGCGGCTGCTGCGACGTTGGCTCGAGAGCAACGTGAAGCCGACCTTCAGCGAGAACGGCTAAGTGAGCTCAGGCCGATCATCGACGACGCGGCACATGCGATGAGTGACCTCTGGGGGGTCCTCGGAACAATTTTGATCGCCCACTCGCGCCTCAAGCACAACCGACCCGACTTGCACATGGGCCGAGAGCGACAACCCAGCGTGGCGGAATTTCAGGATGCGTATGAGCGTCTTCGCGATGCACATGATCGGCTTCTGACCCGAATTGACTGGAACGACACGCTGCACGCGCCAGTGGGCAGGGCTGTGATTGCGACGGACGAGGCGTGGAACGCCGTGGTTCAAGAAGCTGAAGACCTCCCGCTCTCCGATGAGGCCGACCGGAAAATCAGCGCGGCCAACGGTGCGGTTCAGCACGGCTATCGCGAGCTGCAGGAAACAGCAAGGGAGCGATTTGCGCCTGGGGGGCTTGCGGGCTCCCAGCGGGCAGTCACCCTCGTGCTGCGGGTCCGGCAGCCACCGAGCGGGCCGATCCACAACACCAACCCGCAGGCGGAGCGCTTCTTAGGTTTGCTTCGGGGGGCTCGCCACGCACGAGTGGTCGGCCCAGACAAAGACGGCCGCGTGACTGTCCGCGACCAAGAGTCGACGCCCGGTGAGGCGCGAATTCGCTTGGAGGCGGATCTTGATGCTCTGGGGGATGAGTGGCGCCAGACGCTCGAGCTCTTGCCGCCGTCGTCGTGACGCAAGCGCGTCCGGTCAAGGGTGGCTGTGCGAGACGCTTGGCTCGAGCGCCTGCACTTGCTTTTCACGCGTTGTGAGTCACATCGTGGGGGCGTGACCCCCTCCGCCTGGCTGTGCGTCCGCCAGGATGTCTGCCCTGGCGCGGCCATTGCCGGACGGGCGCCCAAGGAGCGCTGCTGACAAAGCACGTTGCGCTGAGGGCTATCAGTCTGTTGCTGCGGTCTGGTCCAATACCGCTTGGGCGAGCCGTTCGGGCGACATGCTGCCCGCTTGGAGCACGAGCGTGTCTCGGTCAAGTCCCGCGGCCGCAGCGACTCCCTCCTCGAGCTTGCTCAGGCAGAACTCGCGCGCGTCGGCGTCGCGCACTGGGTCATCGAAAAGCACCCGGCGCTCAATGCGGCGGCGCAGCTCGTCGGCTGGTACGTCGAGAAACACTTCGAGCAGCTCAACATCGGCGGCGCGCAGCGCACCAAGCACCTCGCGCCGGTAGCCCGGGCTGATCAGCGTCATCGGCACCAGCAGCAAGTTGGCGTGGTGGCGCTGAAACGACAGCACGGCGGCGACCACGATCTCCCGCCAGCTCGGCAGGTCTTGGACGTTGTCGGTCGGGACCGGAACCGACTCGCGCAGCACGTGGCCAATGAGCTCAGGGTCGAAGACCACCGCGTCTGACCGCTGGCGAGTGATCTCCGAGACCAATGTTGTCTTCCCACTCCCGTACGCGCCGTTGATCCAGACGATCATCGAGACCCACGGTAGTCGTTCGGCTTATGAGACGATCGGCGGCAACTCCGGCAGTTGCTCTGGTCTGTTGATGGAGCCTGGCTGCTGCGATCATGCCTACGGTGTTCGAGCGTCTGACTGTCGAAGCCCGCTCAGCGATACAACGCGGACACGCTGAGGGGCGAGCGCTGGGCGCGGCCCAGATCAACACCGGTCACTATCTACTCGGCCTGATGTACGAGGAGGTCGGGCTGGGCGCGAAGGTGCTGACGAGATTCGAGTTGTCTGCCGAGGAGGTAAGGAGCCGTCTAGTGGGACACGGCCCTGCTCGATCGCCGTCGTTGCCCCCACCGCCTTTGTCTGATGAGGCGAGGACGCGCTGCATGCGGCGGACAAGTACAGCGGCGGCGGGGACATCGGGAGCCATCACCTGTTATTGGGGTTGGTCATGAGCCCAGATCGGGTCGCGGCCCAGGTGGTCGGGCAACTCGGCGTCGAGCCGACGGCGATCCGCGACGAGTTGCAGCGACTGCTCGGCGCAAACGCCTGATCGCGATCGACACCGGAGTCCGCGGCAGCGAGTCCGGCAGAACCAGATCCAATGTGTTCGTAGAGCGTGCGCGTGCTCCTGAGCCTTGTCGGGCTTGACGAGTTCGGCGTGGATTGGACTCACGCTGGGTGGTCGAAACCTCAGCGCCGAGGAGTCAGCGCAAACCTCGCGAGAAGACGTGCGATGGCCGTTCGGTTCTGAGACCTCACGAATGCCTGGTGGTCAGCGCCGGACTTCAGATAGTCAACACATCGCAGGAGAAGCATGGCGATCCCTAGGCCGCCAGGTCCAAGCTGAGCTGACCAGCGTCGGGACGGTACTCGGGATAGAACGTTCCGAGGACCATAAACGCCCCTGGGTGAAGATGTTGATCTCCGACGAAGAACATCGTCTCGCGGCGTTCATGACACATAAACGACAGCCACTTCTCGCGGACAGCGTCGACGACGTCGTAACCGCCCCGCTCCCACGAGCGGCAGGCCTGCCCCACTTCCCAGTCAGCGATGCTCTGCTCATGGCCACGACATTCCGGAGACTCGCATTCCCAGCTGTAGGCGAAGGCATGCGCCGGACGTTCCAGCACGCTCTTGGTGCTTAGGAGATTGGCCTGCTGAAGCGTGCTGAGCTGCGTCGGCGACCAGGGCTCGCGCTCGCGGACCACAACGTCGAGCACGCGTCGAGGACGGACTACTCCGAGCGACGCGCCCGAACCGCCGCCGCGGCGTCCGCGAAAGAGCTCACACATCGTCGGCCCCAGCAACGGTTCGACCCAGCGCCGCCGAGCCGACCAAGCGCCACTCGCCTTCAAATGCTGGCCGACGCGGATGGAATCGAGGTCAGGCCTATAGCTCTCGGCACGCCGGTCCGTGGAATGCTTCTGCGCACGGAGGCTGATGACGTCGTACTTCTTGAACTGATGCTCCTCGGGTAGGTCGCGAAAGCCAACCGGGAAAAGCCGCGCCCACTCGGGTCGGGGAGTATCCAAACGAACGCCAGCCACACATACGGCCTCACCGTATTTCGTCGAGACGGACGGATACGCCTTGACAAGGACCAGTAGCTCCATCTCTAGCCACCGACTGCTAGAGGAGGTCGTATTTGTGCCCGATGCCACGCACTTATGGTAAGCACGCATCGGCCGGCATCCGATAGTCGCTACGGAAAATGGGGCGAAAACGTTGCGGTCGGCCGCCGCCGTGCTGAGATCGAAGCGGGAACCGTCTCGCATCCGCCGTCTCGATAGCCGTTCTTCAATTGGGCACGGCCCGCCGTTGACCGGTAGCTCTGGGATTTGGCCCGCAACGTAGTGTCAGCTGCCACAGATGTGCATGGTGGGTCGTTGGCGTAGCGCTGCTCGCCCGCCGCAGAATCCGCCTCCGGCGTCGGGCTTGCGGTCGGAGGCCGGGATCGTCTTGAGGATCGTGCCGTCCGCAGCTCGCCAGATCAGGGTGGGCTGGAGATCGACGGTGTTGTGGGGGATTTTGAGCGACGTGGCAAACACGTTGCCCACGACGCGGGTGGTGACGACATGCGCCCGGCTTGTCCTGGTTGGCGCGTAGCGGGCGGTGACGGTGGCGACACCGTCGGGGACGATGCCGCTGAGCAGCCCATAGTCGGTGAGCAGGCCCTGCTGCGCGATGCTCGCGCTCGCGTCGCATGCCCCGTTCTCCTCGTACCGGCTCTCGGTCAGTACGCAGACACCGCCACGGTTCTGTTTTGCCTGGAGGCGTTGCGCGCCGGCGATCTGGCGGTTCTGGAACGCAAGAGTGGCTGCTCGCTCGCTCGGTGGTATCCGTGGCAACTCGGCTTTGAGCGCGGCTCGATGCGCCTGATAGCAGGCAGGGCTGGCCCCGCGGCTTGGAGCGAGCGAGGCGACCGGCACGATGTAGTACGACACCCCATCCTTCACCAGCGCGAGGCGCACGTAGTTCGGGTACATGTCGCCCACGCTGTGCCCGCTGCGCAGCGACCCTGGCAACGTGTCCGCGGTCCGCGCCGGACGTCGAAGAACTCCAAGGACCCGAAGGAGCGACTTGCTGGGTGAGTCGTTGGTCACGCTCGGTAGCGGCCTACCGCTGTCGCGACACGCTGCCGTTCGGGATGCGCGTCGATTGGCATTCTGGATGTAGCGCAGCTCGTGACGTTGGCTCGGACCTGCTGCCACGCTGTGCTGCAGGTCGCCGGCGTGGTGGTGTCCAAGCGCGACGATCGCGATCGCGGCGATCGCGACTGCGACCGCGATCGATGCCGCGATCGGAAGCATCGCAGTCGCCGTCCGAACCCGCCGCAAGCGCGCCATCCGACGGACGCGGGGATCAGTGTCTGTCGCGTCCGCCGCCCGGCGGGAGACCCGTCGCAGCTCTTGCTCGAACTCGGGAAAAATCGTCACGGCTCGACCTCCAATCGCTCACGGATCCGCGCGAGCCCCCGCTTGACTCGCTGTCGCACAACGCTCTCCGAGCAACTCAGCGCCTCTGCCAACTCCCGGTACTCGCGCTCATCGATCACGCGCCCGGACACCGCCTCGCGCAATACGTCTGAAAGCCCGGCGAGCGCATCAACCGCCGCATGATCGTGCGACGCGAGTTCCACCACCCGTGCAAGCGCGTCATCCTCGAACCTCAGCACCGCGATCCCGAGTCGCCGACGAGTCTGATCCTCAACCCGTCCCCGCTGCACGCTCCTCAACAGCACGTTGCGCGCGATCCCAAACAGCCATGGCCTCGGCTCACCAAGCTCCTGGTCGTAGCGCGGCAGCGACTCAAAGGCGGCTGCGAACGTCTCAGCCATCAGATCCGCTGCGACCTCCGGCGAGCGGCACCAGTGCATGAAGAACGCGAGCACCGCCCGCTCATGCCGCCGATAGAAGCTCCGCAAACGCGTCGGGATCCGACGGCGTCGCCGCCAGAAGCTCCGCGTCACCTCGAGCTCGTGAACGCCGCATCCTCCCTACTTCACCGATCCGGTAATTCTGTGACATCGATGGTGTTGCTGATAGCGACCTGATGCGGGATCCGCCACCGGGACGCCTGCGCTGGGCAGCGCTCACAGGCCGCCCGCGGCGCTCCTTTCCGGACACATCCAGCCATCAGACCGCCGTGGTCCCGCTGTTCGGTGGTCCTTCGGCATCGGAGACGAGGCTCGACGGTCGGCTGCCCCTGCAGCCCGATGCCGAGTCGGCGTCAACGCCTGTGGTCACCGCCCTAGGTTGGGCGGTCTTTATCCTTGGACTTCCGGGCGGGCGGAAGGCCCATCGCGCGCCCGAGCATTTTGAGGAAGTCGTCATTTTTCCGAGGCGGGCGACGAGCTCCTCGTTTCGCGGACCGGAGGTTTTCTCTGACGAAGGAGAGGGCCGAGCGGAAGGACATCGTTGGGGCAATCTAGCTGGAGCCTGGACACGCGTCGACCTGGTGCCATCAAGGTCCCGCAACTGCCCACCCGGGACGGCTGCATCGGTGGAGGAGGCGCCGACACGGCGGGCAATCTTCCACCGGACGCCCCGGTTTTGGTCGCTCAGCCGTAGCCAACCGGAGTCCGCGGATGCGTTTCGACAGCCGTTCCCTCGTGAGACAGCCGGCCGGTGGTCGCCAGAGGCGTCCGGTCATCCATCGGGTAGCGGTCAACTCGAGGAGGGGTGGCGCCAAAGGAGCCTCACCGCCGTGACCAGGTATCCGGTCAGGACGAGAAGGATGACCGCGATAACAGCTATCCCAACGATCGCCTCCACACCCTGGATCTACGCCCATCGCGCCAGTAACGCAACAGCGCCGGCAACCGAGCGAATTCCTAGATGGCAGGTCCTGCGGGTAAGGAGCAGCGGTCTGTACGGGCCGCAGGCCTCGGCGGGTCTAAGCACGGATAGCGCCCGGAGCGCCGTCAGAGCTTGATCACTTGCCAGGTGTCCCGGACGCACCATAGGCCCGCGCGCAGTCCGGCGACGCCGCCGAGGATCGCCCACCACAGTCCGTGCTGGATGTAGACCAGACCGCCAACGATCAAGGCCGGCACGAGGAGCATGGCGAGTAGCTTGAGAAACCCTAGGACGGGCGCGGTCATCGCCGCCTGTGGCCGGATTGCCCTCCTGGTGCTTCGCGTCGACGGGGCCACGGGCGAGGCGGACGTCTGCGGATCCGTTCGGCCTCCAGCGCGGCAATGGCGGCTGCGACAAGCACCACGATGCCACCGACGACGTGGCCGTCAGCGAACCCCAAGACCGCCAAGCCGATGCAGAACGCGCACAAGATCCAGCCGAAGATGATCTGAGGCTTGTCAGGAAGCGGCATCGAGAACCCCCCGGACCTCCGACGCCTCGTCGGCTTCTCGGCGACAGCCAACGGCGAGGATGAGAACGAGCTTGGCCGTCTCGCCGATCACCCAGATCGCGCGTCTGGGTCCCACAACCGACCACACCTTCTCTCCGATCTTCTTCGCTCCCTGCGCCGTCAACCGGAAGAGGCTGATCGCCCCAAGCACCAATACCGCGAGCACCTCCAAGACGATCACCACAGCGGCAACGCCCTGGACCACAACGCAAAAGGCAGAGGAGCCATCTGACCAAATCCCTTCGTCTGAAGCTCGTCGGTCCCGAAGCCTGTCTACCCCAAAACCTCCCGATTATTCGTAGACCGTCCGTGTATCTGGACGCCACCTGCACCGGTCTAGTAGCAGCGACAGTCAGTTTCCATCGTTCGCGCCGAGGGCTGATCGCGCTCGGGCCCGCTTTCACACGAGAGCAGCACAGTCGCTTCGACGCAACCGGTGCGCTCCGTCGCATTGAGCGTTCCCTTGCGGACACCGGCAGAGTGTCCGCTGACCGATGGGCGGTAGCGGGTCGGGCGCCTCATGAGGCGCACGTTGACGATCCTGCGTCCGGAGGAACGGCCGTGCCGGTGTGCTGTGGGCCTGTGGGGCTCATCCACGTGATCGACGTGGGCAGCGGTCCGACGCGCCGGGCGTAGATCGCGATCATGCCGTTGGTTGCCGTCACAGCTTGAGTGGACCCGTTGGAGTAGTGGGCCGTGATGTCTGAGGCGTGCGGCGGCATCAGCCCAGCGACTTCAAGCTCGGTTGATGGGAGGTTGGGAGCGCAAATCGTCGCGCCGATATCTGCCGGGGTGGTGGCCGTGTAGGGGAAAGGTTCACATCCGCCCGCGACGTTGTCTGAGCTCATGACACAGAGCGACTGGTGTGCCGGCACGATATACAGCGATTCCCCGCGTGGAGTGACGAAGGCTCGTCGGGCGTTGACGATCAGGCCACCTTGGCTGACCACGTAGGGATCATTCGCGCCGCCGGGTGGGATGTCGGTGGGCTGCTGGCGGCGGCCCAGCACCGGGTAGGCCTTGGCCATCGCGGCTAGCTGCGAGCGGGTCGGAGGCGATTTGAGCGGCAAGCCGGCCGGGATGAGATGCTCGGAGGGAAAGAGATGGCCGAGGGTCTGGGTCAGCCAGCGATCGTCGACCGCCCCGGCCTTTGCGGCGGCGATCCGACCGCGACGATCGATGATGAACGTCTCGGGGACACCGGTGAGACGCAACGAGCGTCCGAACCGGCCGGTGGCGTCGCGCAGCACCGGATAGGTGACGTGCATGGCGCGTAGGAACGCTTCAGTGGCGGCCGGTCTGTCTTCATACGTCACACCCAGCACGGTCGCTGCCTGACCAGCGATGACGGCCTGCGCCTGCTCCAGCACCGCGGTTTGGGCCTTGCATGGCTCACACCACGACGCGAACACGGTGAGCACGACCACCTTCCCACGAAAGCTCTCAAGGCTCCGGGTGGCTGACGACCCGAGGACGGGCAACGCCACCGTCGCTTCGGGCACGGGCGGGCGAACCCCGCGCGCCAACGCAGCCTCGATTGGAGATGCCGCACCGGTATGGGACGCGTGAGCGGGCTTGGGGTGAGCCGGTCGTGTCGGGGATGCGGGCTGTCGGTGTCCGAGTAGGACGACCGCCAGCACGGCGACAAGCGCCGGGACCGCGACGGCAAGCCCCAGTCCCAGGTGCCCTAACCCCCGCCTATGAGGCGCGCCCGCCCGCGGCTGCGCCGCACCGAACGCCCCGTCCAGTAGCTGCTCGCGGATCTCCGGTAGCAACGTCATGATGTCTTCTTCACCTCCTGGCGCAGGCGCGCTAACCCGCGACTGACCCGTTTGCGCACGACCAGCGACGAGGTCTCAAGGTCCGCGGCGATCTGGTCATATGACTTGTCTTCCAGGACGCGAGCGCGGACGGCCTCCCGCTGGTCGGCCGGCAAACGCCGCAGCATGTCTGACACCCACGCGTCACCGATGACGGCGTGTTCAAGCCGAGCAGCGCTGCGTTCGTTGAGCTCGACCGCGGCGCGGACGCCGATCTCTCGCCTCGCCGCCTCCTCGACACGGCCGCGTCGGATGCTTGAAGCGAGCGTGTTCTGAGCGATCGTGAACAGCCATGGCGCGGCGGTCTTGGCGTCGGGGCGATACCGATCGGCGGCGACGAACGCGGCGGCGAACACCTCGGCCGTGAGATCGGCCGCCAACTCCGGATCCCTCGTGCGGCGCATGAAGTAGCCGGCGATGGCCCGCTCGTAGCGGTCATAGAAGGCAGCGAATGCGTGGCGGCTCGTCCGCGCCCTCGACAGCAGCTCCGCATCTGAGACCCTCGTCAGCGTCATCGGTAACCAGATAAACGCACGAACCCGCTCGCGTGTGACCGATCGATATCACCAACCCTCGGATCCCCGCTCCAACCCAAGTAGCCCGGCGCCGCACTGCGTCCGCTCACACGAGGCCCCCGTTGAGACGGGTCTCCGCTGGGCCTCGCTGGCGTGTTCGTTGAGCGTTCCCCTCTGACGCTCGGGGCTGCTCAGCGAACCTACCGGATGGTGAATCCAAAAGGCGATCGTCTGCCGAGCTCGACATCCGCGTCCCGCGGCTCCGGTAGCGCGATCCCGTCAGCGCCTTGGTGCGGACGGGGAGTTCTTGGCTCACGAACGCCGGACGTCTCGGGGCCGAGGGTGTCGGGGCCGAAGATGACGTCCGTGCCTTCCTTGCGAAGCCGGTCAACGAGTTCCCCGCGCAGGGCATCGATCTGCGCGTGGAGCGCCTGGCGAGTATCGGAGACCTCTTGCTCCCGACTGATGAGCTCCTGGATAAGGAGCTTGAGCTCCTCGGTGGCGAGTGAGCGCGGATCCGTGAGCGGGTCCATCCGGATCAGTCTCTTCGATCCCACCACAGTCAGCGAGCACCTCGACGAATTGGCCGACCGCCCGGCACGGTCGTGGTGTTCGCTGAGCGTTGGTGCGTGAGACGACCCGAGGCGCCTCCGACCGCCTCGGCAACCGCTCCGAATCGCCCGGCGGGCGATCGGCTTCTGAGACCGCCGTGCTTAGCTCAGTGACTGGAGGAGGTCGATCAGTTCGTCTCTCGCGTAGCCGTGCTTGCGAGCGACAGCGATGAGCGCCTTGGCCTGGGTGAGGACTGCGGTGCGATCGGGTGTACCGCTGACGGTGATGCCACGGCCACGGCGGAACTCCAGCAGGCCCTCGTCGCGCAGCTTGCGGAGGGCTCGCAGGACGGTGTTGGTGTTGACGCCGATAACGGCGGCGAGGTCTTTGGCGGGAGGGAGCCGTTCGCCGGGTTTGGCTTCGCCGTCGGTGATCGCGCGCCGGATCTCTGCTGCGACCTGTTCGTGCAGGTCGGTGGGGTCGGTCTGGTCGATCTTGACGGCAAGCATGATGCTAGTTATCTTAGTCTCATTATGGTGATTGAGCAAGGTCCAGGTTGAGCACCACCGCTCCCCCGCAGAGTCCTCCGCGCGAGGATGTCGAGGCGCTGATCGAGGAGGCGTGGCAGCACGCCCGTCGCCGTCAGCGCCGCCGGCGCGTCGCGGTCCTGGCTGGCGTGGGATTGGCCGCGCTGGTCGTGTTGGTGTGGGCGGCGGTGTCAGATGGCGGCGCGACTCGCCACGGGTCCGCCTCGACGCGCCGGGAGTGCTGCTGGCGGTCGCGGTCTGCCGCAATACCGCTACACCCGCGCGGCGATCTTGGCTGCCGCAGGCTCTGGGCTGCCGCGCAGATCGGTGACAGTCGAGAACTGGGTCGGAACGGACGGCAGCTGGCGTCTGCGTGAAACGGTGCTGGGTGGCGGCCCGGGCTCCCTGGATGTCGTGATCACCGGAGACGGACTGCTGCCGCCCCAGACCAACGCGCACGGCGCGTTTGACGGCGTCCCATTCAATCCGCATGATCCGGGGGACGGGCTGTTTACCGCCGGGCAACTCGCGTCGCTCCCGACTGATCCCAGCGCGCTCGCCACCCGGCTGCAGCAGGCGGTCGCTGCAGAGGATCTGCGCAACCTCAACGCCTACCTCGGACCCGGCCCGCACACCGCCACCCAGCTTCGCCGCCTCAGGCACGTGTTCCTCGGCCGGCGCCTGAGCCAGACGCTGCTGGCCATCGCAAGCCTCGACATGACCCCGTTGCCTGACTCGCTGACCTACGCGCTGTATCGGGTCGCTCGCGAGCTGCCAGGCGCGCACGTGACCGTCGCTGGACCAGGACCACAGCGCCGCGAGGTGCGCATCACGGCCGACGGATACTCGATGACGTTCGACGATCACACCGGGATGCTCCAAGTCAGGGTCGACCGGCATCTTCTTTGACCAAGGCAGCGCCGGCACGATCATGGCCCAGGGCATGGTCTCCAGCCTCGACGCGATCCCCAAGGGGGTCGCGCCCGTCCCGAGCCGTGTCGCGCGACCGCCGACCATCGCGATCACCCCACGCACCGGCACCCCCACAACGACGTTCATCCTCCGCACCCGGCTCAACCACATCACGACCACGAGCACAGCCCCCGCCCTGACCGCCGAAATGTTCGGCCCGACTGGCCCAAACTGCACCTTCTGGGCCTCCCGACCCCCAATCGCAAGGATCCCGCCTGGCACGGTCACCCGATCTGCCGCGGGCGCTGTTGCTGCCTACCAGATCACCCCGAACGTCATCGGCCGTCACACCTGGTGCCCCGGGCGCTACCAGCTCATGATCAACCCCACCAGCACGGTGCCCGGACACAGCAGCGTCCCGCGCTCGTTCGCAGCTACCTACTTCGAGATCCACTAGTAGCCCATCACGACACAACCACGCCGCGGCCCTCGACCAGAGAAGAGTGCCGCACCGAACCACGAGACGACACTCCCCGCCCGCGATGCGTTCGATAGCCGTTGCTCTGTGAGACGCGCCAGCCGGCGCAAATGAGGTCATCCGTCGACGGCGCGTCAGACATGACCGCGGACTCTTGGGCGGCGTACTTCAGGGCGTGCCTCGAGCGCGGCGCGGCGTTCCGAGGTCATTCTCTTTCTGGCGGCGCCTCTCAAGAAGGGCCCCGGCGCTGGTCAGCGGATCCGGCACGCCGGTCAAGAAATGTGTTGTGGAGCAGGATCATGGGGCTCACCACCGACCCGCCGAACAAGACGGTCCAGAACCAGTGCGCTCAATGCTGGCGACGACGCCGAGGAGGACCCACAAGAGCGCGGTCAGTGCGGCCGGGTGCGCCCGGTGACGCCGATGCCGGACGGACGCGGGCGGCGTGCGTCGGCGCACCGCAATGAAGAGCAGACACCAAAACACGACAAGCACCCAACCTGCAATGAGAACCACGGCCACATTCGATGTGTACCCGTTTGCGACTAGCCAAGTCTCGAGGCGTCTCGCGCCGGGAGCGGACAGCTCGATGGCGAGCAGGCCGCCAGCGCGCCACCGGCCCGCGTCACGTTCGGAGAGGGTTGGGCGCTGAGACGCCAACTGGACCCTCCATCGGGTGAGGTGAGCGATCCTTGACTGTGCTGGGCGGCTGCGGTGTCTGCCTCGATCGGGTTCGTCACAAGATTGGTGCTTGGATCGTAGGGAGTGGTGACGGTGGCAGAGCGTTCTGATGATCAGCTGTTGGGGAGCCGCGACGCGGGTGATTTCGGGCGTTTTTATGAGCGTCACGTCCAAGCGGTGACGGCTTTTGTGGGCAGGCGGGTCAGCGACCCGGAGGTGGTGTTCGATTTGGTGGCAGAGACGTTTGCCCGCGCGCTGCAGCGGCGGTCGCAGTTCGATCCGGAGCGCGGAGTAGCGATTGGGTGGCTGTTGGGGATTGCGCGCAATCTGATGGCCGATGCCGCGCGCCGGCGTGTCGTCGCGGCTGATGCCCGGGTGCGGCTGGCGATGGCCCCGATCGCGCTTGATGACGAGCAGGTCCAGCGGGTGGCCGAGCAGGCGAGAGGTGATCTGCGATCGATGTTGGCCAATTTGTCGGTGGAGCAGCGCGAGGCAGTGGTGCGCAGGTTCGTGCTGGATCAGTCCTATCCCGAGATTGCTGCAGCGCTGCGGTGCTCTGAGCAGGTGATCCGCCAGCGCGTGTCGCGAGGTCGCGCCAAGCTGCGCCAGAGATTGGAGGAGTCCGGATGACCGATCCGTTTGAGCTGTTGCGAGACGAGCTCGTGCGTGCCGCCGAGCGCACGGCCGTCGCCAGCCCCGGCTACGGGCTCCGGAGACCGAGGTGGTTGCGCGGCCGGCCGGGCCTCGCGGTCGCGATGGCTGCCCTGCTGGTGGCGGGCGGCGCCGCGGCGGCCGCGACGGTACTGTCCGGCGAGCAATCAAAGCCGCTGTCGGGGGTGGTGCCGGCCGGACAGCAACCCCATACGGCCCTGGTTGCTGGTCAAAGCTACTCGATTGGGTTCGCGCCGTCGATCGAGGCGGGTCAGATCGGTTGGTGTGTTTCGACGCGCACGTTTAGCCCTTCTGGCCGTCCGCAGGACCGCGGGACGGGGGGTTGCAACACTCCCGCGGCCACCGCTGGCCAGCCGATCCTCGGCACGCAGACCATCGACAACGGCGGCGGCCTGTCCTATGTCTTCACCAGCAGCGCGGTCAGCGCGGTTAAGATCGCCGGCGGGCCGACCGTACTGACCCGCCCCGGCAGCCGGCTGCCCGACGGGTATCGGGCGGCGGTCTTTCAGTATCACCCGCCACAGGGCGCGCTCGGCTTGACCCGCATCCCCGGCGGGGCAGCCAACCTGGTCACCGCGCTGTCGTCCTCCGGTCAGCAGATCACCCAAGACGCGTCGGGCCCGCCTGTGGAGCCGACACGCTCCTGGCTGTACCCCGATGCTCCCCGCGCGGGGGTCTGTTCGCTGGCGACCAAACCGACCGGCGCGCTACGGGCCGGCTCGGGGTCGGTGCTCAGCGCCTCGGTTGCGGCTCCGACCGTTGCTGGCGCCGCGTTCTTGCCGTGCGTTGACGAGGACCTGTACCTACCCCGGCGGGTCGGTGGGCCCGATGCGTCGACGGGGACGGGCACGTTCCTGGTGGGCGCGATCCTGCTCGACGCCGCCCAACCGGGCCGCTCGCCCGGGCCGCTGCCAGGCATGCACCCAGTCCCCGGCGCGGGCGGGATCTATGACATGCCCGACGCTGACGTGTTCGCCGGCCTCGCCAGCAACGGCATGACGGCAAAACGCACTGCCAACGCGTGGGTCGTCGTGGCCGGAGGCGGCAGCACCGCGCAGCGCACCGCCGCGCTCAACGACTTGATCCCGCAGTCCGGCTCGCTTCTCCGTCGGCGTCTGCCTCGACCCCTGGGGCGCTGTGCCAGGTGACCTACCGCGCCGTCAGCGGCCTGCAGGAGACGACACGGGCGGCGATCACCTCGACCCGGCGGATCGCCCCAAGAGTCGCTGCCGGTCAGGCACGCGAGCAGCACAAACTCACCGCGGCGCTGGCGAAGCTGCGACACGACCAGGCGGCCCACCCGCGTGATCAAGCCGCCATCGGGTCAGACCAAGCCGCCGTCAGCCTGCTGCAGCAGGCCAACTTCGACGCGATCCAGCAAGACAGCGGGCTGTTCGCCCCCGAATGCGCCCAGACGACCTTCTACTACCGCCAGCACTGGCCGATGACCGCCACCATGATCCTCGCCACCAAAGACTGCCCAGGCGCGCGCGTGCCCGTACCCTGCAGCAAACGGGCCGCAGCGCAAGGGGCCACGCTCACCAGAGCCATCCGACCAGTCCCTGGCCACCCCGATGAGTTCACCGTCGCCCCCACGGCGTTCTTTCACCCCGCCGAAACCGTAAAGCAGATCGACAAGTGGTGGCTCGTCGTCCAAGGCGGCGCCAACCCCGCGCAACAGCAGCTACTCCTCGACCAGCTCGACACCACCGTGAGCCCCAAACTCAAGGCAGCACTCCGCGGCACAACCCCATCACCCGCGACGTTCTGCGCTCGGGAGACCCCAACCGCCTGCTAGACAGGCCGCAATCCCCACAGATTGATCGTTGCCCTCGTGTTCGTTGACCGTTGGCTTCTGAGACGCCGCCGGCCGTGGTGCAGACTGCAGCGGTCATCCTGGTGGCGGCTACCCTCCGGGCCAGCCGGAGTCTGTGAGGCCGATGCTCGGGCCTAATTTTCTTGTCACAGGGACGGTGTTCGTGCGAAGAAGGTGGTGTGCGGCGCGCAGATTCCGATGATGCGGGGTTGTTGCTGGCGGCGGCCAACGGTGATGATCGTGCCTTTGCGGAGTTTTATCGCCGGTGGTTGCCCTTGGTGACCGGCTATCACCTGCGGCGGACCCGTTCGCGCGAACTCGCGTTTGATCTGACGGCGGAGACGTTCGCGGCGCTTGTGACTGACGTTCGGCGTTTTGATCCCGCCCGGGGGTCGGCGGCCGCCTGGTTGTTTGAGATTGCCGAGCACAAGCTGCTTGACAGCAGGCGCCGGGCGCGGGTGGAGAGTGCCGCGCGCGCGCGGCTGGGCCATGAGCCGCTGGTCCTTGAGGACCACGACCTGCGGCGCGTCGAGGAGCTCGCGTCGCTGGGCGACCGCGATCGGTTGGATGGCCTGTTGGCCCGACTGCCAGCGTCGCAGCGCGACGCGGTCCGCGCGCGGGTCCTGGACGAGCGCTCGTATGCAGAGATTGCGGGCGAGATGGAGTGCTCTGAAGCGGTCGTGCGCCAACGCGTGCACCGTGGGCTGAGCCGCCTGCGCGAACGATTGAGGGAGACGTCATGAGCGCACACGACAAGCTCGAACACCAACTGCGGGCCAGCGTCAGGAGCGCCGCCGCTGGAACGAGGGCAGCCCGGCGGCGTCCGTGGTCATGGTCTCGCAGACTCTCAGGGCTGATCATGGCGCTCAGTAGCGCGACGGTGGTGGCGGTGGCGGTGATCGCGCTGGTCGTGTTGCATCACGGTCGCTCGCCCTCCCCGACACCCACACCGCCGGCGACGACGCACCATGGCTCCCGTTTCGGGCCGCCGCCCCCGGACCCGGGACCCATTCCAGATAACGTCGATGACGCGGTGGTCGCGGCATCCTGGAACACCGCGTGGCGTCAGGATCCCGCGTGTCGTCCTGCCGGCGGACAAGGCCCAGGCTCCGGGGTGACTAATGCAACGCCGAGCTCGGCGATGCTGTCAGCCTTGCCGGAGCTGCGCCGCCCAGCGACCAGCGCTGACCGCCTGCCCGCCAACCTCTACAAACGTTTCGGCGGTCGGCTCACGCTCTTGGTCGGCGGCCCGGGCGGCGACGTGTACGTCCGCTATGTCCGTCGGGTGCGCGTCGCGGAGGGGCGCATCTACTACCTGATTCCGGTCGCCAACCTCGGGCGACCCCCCTGTCAGCCGCGGCCGCCAATCGCTGCTATCGCCTCGAGGTCGCCGCGCTCCAAGCCAAGCTGTCGAGCGTCGCGCGCGCGAAACGCGCACGCACGCGCCGATACGGTGACGCCGAATTCGCGCTCGGCCGCTACAACCTCGAAACCTCGACCGTCCACGAAGGAGTGGGCCTGCTCGCCGAAAATGTCAACGGCGGTGGCGCCGGAGCCGGCGCCCAGAGCCTGGAATCCATCCAGCAGGGCGGACCGCTTGGCGGCGGTGGTGGCGGCACCCCCCCACCCCAATCGTGATGGACGGGATTGTCCCCTCGGGCGTTGGCGACGTCACCCTCAAGTTTCCCGCCATCCATCACGGAAGCCGACAGCTCCCCGCGCTGAACGCGACCGGCAAGGTCATCAACAACGTATTCATCATCCCGATCCCAACTCTGTTCCAGCGCGGCGGCTGGCCCAGCACCGCAATCTGGCGCTCAGCAACCGGCACCATCATCAAGACCGTCAACGAACGACCATTTCACCCATGACGCGCATTTTCGGGCGCCATGCGCCGCAGAGCGCCAGGTAAATCACCACTGCTTCACGCTGAACCGGCACGCTCGCTACCACTCGAATCCGACGTCGACGCTGCCAGTTCCGAACAGATCCAGCCATACGCCGCGGTCCCCTGCTGTTCGCCGGTCGTTGGTGATCGAGACCATCCGAACCCTGGCGCCGGAGTCGCTCGCGGGCAAGTATTCGCGGTATCCGCGGCATCCGCGTCCGCGCCGCTCAGTAGCCGATTCCGTGGCCGCGGTCGATGTCCGCGCCCGGCTGCGGCTGGTCCAGGCCGGCGTCGATCCGGAACTGGCCGATCGCGCGCCGCAGCGACATGTCCGCGCGGCTGTAGCCGTTGTCGATCTCGTCGGTGATGCCGTTGCTGTCGCGCAGTCCGATCATCGAGCGCCCGAGGCGGTCCCACCGCTCCGCGAGCCTGGGATCGACGGGCCGGTCGCCGAGAGTGGCGGTCAGCCACTGCGGCCGCGAGTCCAGCTCGATCTGCTCGGCCGCGCGCTGCGCGTCGAACGAGGCCTGCAGCAGCGCGCCGTTGTCGGGATCGGCCAGCAGCGCGTCGAACCTGGCCTTGGCCTCCGCGCGCGCCTGCGCCAGGAGATCGTCCGCGGCGTCGCGCGCGGCGCGCGTGGTCTCGGCCGTCCGGTCGATCGCGACGTCGCGCACGCGCTGCAGCTCCTGCTCTGGGCGCGCGCGTCGACGTAGCGGCCGGCGAGGTCCTCGACGACCTCGTTCCACGTCTCGCGCAGCTTGCGGCCCGTCGGCTGGGTGCCGACCACGGTCACCCACCCGGGCTGCGCGGCGATGTGCTCGGCGACCGCTGCCGCCCGAGCGCGCACCGTCTCGCGTTGCAGGGTCCTGAGGGACTGGTCGTGCTTGGCCTTCATGTTCAGGATCCCCTGCGGGTCGGGGTAGCGCGCGGTCACGTCATCGCGCGCAGTGACCAGAGTCTCAAGGCTCTGGCGCTGGGCGAAGTCCAGATCGCTGCCACCGGCTTGGCGGTGAAGCTCGTCGATCATCTCGACCGCGCGCTGCCAGTCCCGCGCCGCCTCCAGCGCGTCCTGCATCTGCTCGCTGTCGAAGGTCCGCTCGACGGTCTGGCGGTGGGCGAGCAGATCGGCGTAGGCATCCAGCTTCGGGCCACCGACGGGCTCGCTGCGCTGCATGCGGTGGAACGCCTCGCCGGCGAGCTGGTAGCGCCCGGCGCGGTAGCGCTCGATGTCGACCTGCAGCTCGGTCTCGGCCGCGGCGTCGAGCTCGTCCTCGACGCCCAGGTCAAGACGCCCGTCGCGCGCGCGCTGCAGCAGCGCCGCCTCCTCGATGTCGCGCTTGTCCATCCGCGCCGCCATCCGCGCGATCACCTTCTCGCGGTCGACCTCGGGCTCCATGACGGTGGCGTACTCCTTGCGCTCCTCCTCGGCCTGCGTGTGCCCGGAGACCACATAGACGCGCGTCGTCTGCTTGGCGCGCGACAGCGACGTGTACGCCCACTCGCGCGAGAACTCGCCCGGCAGGCCGACCACACCGGCCCACTGCAGCGTCGCGCCCTGCGTGCCGTGCGCCGTCAGCGCGTAGGCGTGCTCGAGATGCTCGCTCACGTAGGCCACATGCTCGGGGTCATCCGCATCGAACCGGCGCGTGTTGCCGTTGTCGTCGGCGAGCGTCATCCCGCTCTCATCCACCTCGATGATCGTGCCGAGCGTCCCGTTGTCCAGGTCATAGCCCTTGTGGTTGCGCCGCGCGATCACACGGTCGCCGACGGCCCACTCAAGGTCCTCGATCGTCAAAGCGACCCATCGTCGTGTGCCCGGTCAGGACGCCCTGCTCGGTCAGCTGCTCGCGGATCATGGAGTTCAACGCCGCGCGCCGCGCGTTGTCCTTGGTCACCAGCGCGAGACTGTTCATCCCGCGCGCATGCGCCAGCGGCACGGCACGGCCCTCGAGCGCCGCCTGCTGCGCACGGTCAAGCATGTGCTCGCGCATCGCCATGAAGTCGCCGACCGCCTGCGCCATCGCCGTCTCGTGGGCCTGCTCGCCGGTGAACACCTCCAGGTCGGGACGGTCCGCCCACGCCGCAAACCGGCCCTGGGTGAACTCCGCGATCGCGTCCGCGCGCGCCGCCGCGTCGAGGACCTCCTGGCCGCCGAACCGCTCCTCCAGGTAGGTCTCAAGGGTGTGCTGCTTGAACGCCAGGTACGCGCTCGCCTGGCCGCGGCGCAGCTTCTCCAGCGCGTCGATCTCCAGCCGGTTGAGCTGGCGACGCACGTGCGAGAGCTTGTAGGCGCCCAACTGGCCCGACAGCGCGGCGTGCATGCCACCGGCGCGCACCGACGTCAGCTGGTAGCTGTCGCCGATCAGCACCACCTTCACGCCCGCGTCCGCCATCTCGGTCGTGATCTTCGACAGCAGCCGCGTGTCGGCCATGCCGGTCTCATCGACGAACAGCACCGCGCGCGACGGGTCGCCGAACGTGCGACGGATCGCCTCGCGCGGGCCCATCAGCTCGAACTTGACCTCCCAAGCAGACAGGGTGCGCGGGCGCTCAAACCCGGCGCCGGCGAGCTCGCGCACCGCGCGGCCGGTCGGCCCGGCGGCAAACGCGCGATACCCGCCCGCCTCAAACACCTCGCGCATCGCGCCCGCGGTCGTGGTCTTCCCGGACCCGGCCAGCGCCTCGATGCTCGAGATCGCGTTGCCGTCCGCGGCGACCGCGTGCAGCACGCCCAGCTGGTCCTCGTTGAGGCTCTCGACGCCCGCCCCGCCGGCGTAGAAGTTCTCAAGGCCCCGCTCGATCGTGTCGGCGTCCAGGATCGCGCGGCCGTCGGCCAGGCCCTCGACCGCGACCTCGATGATCCGCTGCTCATGCTCGAGCAGCTCCACGGTCGTCTTCTTCTCGCGCAGCTTCTCGGTGCGCACGTCAACCACCTGGTCTGAATCCATCACGGCGTCGACCACCGCGTCGATGTCGGCCAGCCACGGCCCGATGCCCTGGGGCGCCGCGTTGGCGACCTCGATCACGACGTCCTTGCGCTCAAAGGTGTTCTGGTTGGCCGTCACGCCGTTGGGCCCAAACGCGCGGGCCTGCACGCTGGCGACGGGGAAGCTCGCGACGTTCTCAAACGCGGGCATCTCCCGGTAGGCCGCGACGTCGGCGGGGGTCAGCCACTCGCTGGAGCGGGTGACGATCTCATCGCTCCACCCCTGCCCGAGATCGGCGTTCATGTCCTTGGGGTTGCGGGTCTGGCGCCACGTCGCGTCGCGCAGCGCGCGGCCGGCGTGCATCCCCTGGGCCACGAGCTCGGCCTCGACTTCGAGGATCTCGGCTCGGCGCTTGGACAGCTCCGCCCGCAGCTCGGCCGGGACCAGCTCCTCCGAGACGTCCGCGAGTCCGTTCTCGACCTCGCCCCACTCAATCCACGGCTCGAGCTCGCGCGCCCGTGACCGCAGCGCCAGCTGGTAGACCGCACCGCCGGCCTTCGCCTGCTCATAGATGTGCTCGCCCGCCAGCGCAGTGAAGCGCCCGTCGGGGCCCTGCGCCCAGTTGCCGACCACCATGTGGGTGTGCAGGTGCGGGTCCTGCAGCCGGTTGACCCGGTGGCGGTAGCGGATCCCCACAAACCCGGTCGCGCGATGCGTGCGCAGCGTGTCCTCGATCCCCGCCGCCAGGTCGGCCTTGCTGGCCTTGTGGCCGCGCACCACCCGGGCGCTCTCGCGCTCCATGTAAGTGATGGCCTGGTCAACCGCCCACTCGTGTGCCTCCACCAGGTGGCGCTGAAGGTCCGCGTCGCCCAGGGCGTAGAGGATGCTCACCGATTTCGGCGCCGAGAACGTCAGGTCCAGGCCGTGCACCTGCACGTTGCCCTTCATCGAGCGAAGCTGCTCGCCCGTCGCCGGGTTCTGGCCGGCGAACAGCCGCGTCAGGTTCTCCATGCTCGACTGGCCCGACAGGCCCAGCGCCCGCGAGCCGCTCGCCGAAGAACTCGCCCGGCGCCTCGCCCGAGCCCGCGTAGTAGTCCTCGCGGCTCTTGGCGACCGACTCCTCGTAGTACTGCTGCTGGGCCTTGGCCTTACCGATCTTGCCGATGGTCAGCACGCCGTGCCCACCAGGTCTCAGCGGGCAGCCCAAACACGCAGGCGTAGGCACCCCGACACGCGCACCGCCGGACAGCCCTGTCCGCTGTGC
Organism: uncultured Actinomycetota bacterium; assembly: GCA_963771675.1. GTDB lineage: Bacteria > Actinomycetota > Thermoleophilia > Solirubrobacterales > Solirubrobacteraceae > Palsa-465. The sequence continues at coordinate 33,955 of CAVYUJ010000004.1, forward strand.
TGATCGGCCGTTCCTGGCCCTGTCGCAACAATGTGCGTCCGTGCACGGTCCAGAATTTTAGCACGTCAGGATCTTGATCCAACTGTGCAATCCGGGACGGAGGCGCGAAGCGGCGGGAGGGGCCCGGATTCGGGGTGAGCGGCCCGAGGGCCGCGCAGGGGCCGTTGGGGGTCGGTGGATGCGTGGTGGCAGGCGGGAGGCGTGCGTGGCGCTAGGGTCCGGGCGGCGCGCGCTAGGAGCGGGCGCAGCGGCCGGGCCGGCGGTGGGCGAGCTGAGGAGCGAGGCGCAGCAGCCGGGGCCGGCCGGAGAGGCGCCCTCAGGGGTCAAGGCTGCAGGTGGGACGCGAGAGCTGAGAGTGCGTTTCCGCGCTTCTCTCCCAAACTCGGGTCTCGCCTCGTCCTAGAGGAGGAATGTCCAACCAAACGAATCGGCCAAACGACGAGCGCGCTGACGCGATCGGGAGCAGCGCGACATCGCGGCGCGCCCGCGGCGACCTGACTTGCGAGCCACCGCTGCCCCGCACGAACGGGGTGCCCTCGCGCGTCCAGCACGCTCGGCGCGCGAGCGGGACAGGAGACGCGAGGTGATGTCCGCGGCGAGCAACCATCCGGCGAGCGGGCTGCACAGGCTGCGTGTCGAGCTCGTGCCCAGCACGTGCTGGCTGAGCAACGTCCGGTCGCTGATGCGCGAGCGCGCCTGGAAGCGCCTGGCGGCGCGAGGTCGCAGAGGACTACGGCTGGCGCTGCGAGGTGTGCGGCGGGCGCGGGCGCCAGCACGCGGTCGAGTGCCACGAGGTCTGGTTCTACGACGACGCGCGGCGCGTGCAGCTGCTGATGCGCCTGCAGGCGCTGTGCCCGCGCTGCCATCGCGTCAAGCACCTCGGCCGCACCGCCAGCCTCGGCTACGGCGAGCAGGCGTGCGCGTGGCTCGCCCACATCAACGAGTGGGACCAGGCGATGACCGAGCGATACGTCGCCGCCGTGTTCCAGCAGTGGCCCGCACGCTCGCAGCGCGCGTGGACGCTTGACCTGACGGTCCTCGGCGAGGCCTACCAGGTCGGGCTCGACGACCTGGGACTGGACAGCTACGTGCTCGCCGCGCGCAAGCGCGAACAGATCCAGCACCGCCGCGCGGTGCGCATGGAAGACGTCTACCAGCGCGACGGCGGGGACGGCCCGGTGTGGGCCGGCTGACGCCGCACACAACCAAACAAGAAAGAGGTACGAGGAAGTGCCCCGACAGACCAAAGACACAGCCCTGCCCAAGCCGCCCCAGCCGCCGATCGACTGGGAAAGGATCGCCCGGTCCGGGCGGGTGTGGGAGTTCATCGAAGGTGACGACTTCACCGGGCAGGCATCGAGTTTCCGTGCACGCGCGAAGACGGCGGCGCGCAAGCTCGGCGTCGACTTCGAGAGCGTCGAGACCCAGCGCGGCGGCAAGGCCGTGCTGAAGATCCTGGCATTCATGCATCGACACCGAGCGTCAGCCGGTAGCTCGCACGAGAGCCAAGCCAGCGCGGGCGAGGGAGGAGAAAGCGGGCCTCGACGAAGGCGGCGAGCCGGCAGGCCAGCTCGCCCTGGGTGCTCTCAGCGGTCAGGACGAGCGTGACGCTCAAAGTGCGACTGCTGCGCGGTAGCCGCGCCGTCCGGTGCGCCCGTAGCCACCCCGGCGGAGGCCCTCAGGTGGGGTGGCTACGGCAGTGGGGCGGCGCCGGTGGCGCCGCCCCTTGCCGCTGCTAGGCGGCGACCTCCTGCGCGGGGGCCTTGGCCCGCGCGCTCGGCTTGCGGCCGAACTGGACGCCGTCGCCGATGACCTCCAGGTTGTAGACCTTGGCCTCGCCGTCGCCTGGGTCGTAGACGTTCTGGGAGAGGTGGCCCTCGACGAGGACCTCGGCGCCCTTGGAGAGGAACTTCACCGTGTTCTCGGCGGTGGTGCCGAAGACCGTGACGTCGACGTAGTCGACCTTCTGGTTCTCGCCGAAGCCGTAGTTGACGGCCACCACGAGACGGGTGCGGGCCTTGCCGGAGCTGGTGAGGGCCTGCGGGTCGCGGGCGAGGTTGCCCTGCAGGGTGATGCTGTTCTGGCTGATCATTTTCTGAACCCTCCTGTGGGTCAGTGGTTGTTGATGACACGCGCATGAACGCGCGACCGGAGGAGGGGGGACAACTTGGATTCGCGTTTGAGTTCGCCGGTCGCCGGCGCGCCGGTTTTGCTAAGCGCGAAGCGCCTTGCCCGAAGGGTTGGCAAGACCGGCGGGGCGGTGACGGAGCGAGCGCTTGCGCGAGCGCAGAGGCGGGCTGGATGCGCATCCTGGTTGCCCCCCGGAGGAGGTGCGCGAATATGCAGCGAGGCAGAAACAAATCACTGGCCAAAGGTGCGGTCAGGAAGGAGAGATCCGTCGAACAGGAACAGACTGCGGCCCGCCCTGGCTTGGGTGGCATCAGTCCTGCGGTGGGCCTATGATTTTGACAAGGGCCCCCGCCAGCTTCGATCCGCGAAGACTTCGGCTGGCGGGGGGTCCCTCGGCTGTTGCTGCAAGCGCCTTTCCTCCCGCAGCGCGCAAAGCCGCACACGGGCCCGGCTGAGGGGCACCGCCGAGAGCGGAGGTGTCCTCCCGGTCCGGCAAACCCTCCGTTGGTTCGCCCCACTCGCGCGTCGCATCGACGCCACGATGGTGCCGCGCCCCGTACCGTCCGACCAGATCAAGACCCCCGATCGACGATCGGCATCCTCGAGGGTCATGGTGGCTCGAAACCGAAGCCGCCGACGTCGGGCCAGCGTTCGCGTTAGTTCTCGTCGGTCGCCGGGTCCGTGGACCATCTGCGTGCGAGACAGGTGGACCGTGCGAGCCGGTTAGTGCTCGAGTTCTGTCGGCACGATCGCATACGGTCTATCAGTTGACATCAAGTGTCAAGCACTTTACTCTCAAGATCTATGAATGACCCCGTGTTCACCAATCAGCTCATAGCACGACGTGCCGTCGAAGATGCGCTTCTCAAGCTAGGCCAGGCTCACGCGGAGACCGAGGGCATCGCCGATCTGAACCGCACCGCAGTGAAGTCCTGGCTGGTGTATGCGCGTGAAGCCGGCATCACCGTCACCGACATCGCGCGCATGACCGGCTACTCGAAGCAAACCCTTCACGCGTGGATGCGGGAGCGCATGGTTCCGATCCCTGCTGTTCATCTCGGCCTGAACGACCCGCCGCCGCTGTCAGTGGAGGAGGCGGTGCTGAGGACCATCGGCGAGCGGCCGTCCCACGCGTGGACTGGATCTGAGGCGCACGCCGCGATCCCTGCGGGATGGCCAACCGGCACGGTGCAAGAGGTGGCGATGGCGCTCGACATGCTGGCCCGCTCCGGTCAGGTTTGGCCGACGGAGGACGGCTTTCAAATCCACGATCCAGATCCAAATGCGCGCGGCTAGATCGATCTCTCAACCCGTCATGCAGGCAGGCGCGACGATCGATTTCTCCTTCGGTCCATCCTTTGGCTCAACCCTGCACCGGCACGAAGAGACGTGCAGCTTCGTGGCTGCCGATCAAGACGGCGCGCTCCCCATGAGAAGCACGATCGAGCATTAGATCGCCTCTCTCATGCCTGCGGACCACATGGAGCTACTTGTCTGGATCGCTGAACACGAGGACGCATTCCCCGGCAGCTCGCTGGACGGGATGGCACTGATGCAGCAGGCCAGTGGCCTGGCCGGCAGCGACGGACTTCCTTGGGATGCCGTCGCTCGAGCAGCGGCGCGCTTGCGGAAGCTCGGCCTCGTCGATTGGGAATACACGCTCTGGCCAAACGAGACCCAGGAGCCCCGGCCTGAACTCATCGACCAACAGCTTCTTCAGCGCACCCGCAGCATCATCGTCACCGGCCCCGGCCATCAGGCGCTTGCCGCACGAGCGGCAAAGGTGACATCAACCCAAGTCAACATCATCAACTCGACCGTGGGGCAACTCGCTCTGCGCGACATTCAGAACATCGACATCTTCGTCATCCTGGACGCGGCGGAGAGCGCGCTCGAGCACGTTAACGCCCCACCAGCCGCCAAGACTGAGGCCCGCGGAGCCATCCAGCGAATGCGGGACGCGGGCGTCTCAGCGATCTCGTCAACGGCGCGAGAGGTGCTTGCGGCAGCCGTGCGGCAGGCGCTCGGGCTTCCATAGCCGCCCACGCATGACGCTTCGCTCTCTGCCCTGCCCGACGATCACAGGGTCGCGACGACGCGCTCCATCTCTGGGCGCACCGCGAGCACCTCCTCGCAACAAAGACGGGGTGAAGATCGCGGGAAGCGCCGAATGGCGTGGTGTTCGCGAAAGGCGAACGCAAAGACCTTTGATGCGTTCGCGAGCAAGGTCCGTGAGCGAGCGACGATGGCTCACGCACCCGTCGCAACGGCTGCAGCACCGACACGAGCTGCAGCGGCTGGTATCCCTGACGAGATCCGAAAGCTCGGAGAGCTTCGCGATGCTGGGATTCTGACTGAGGAAGAGTTCGCAGCCAAGAAGGCCGAATTGCTGGCGCGGCTGTAGGTACAGCAGGACCATCCGCGACTGCCGGCACACGGTGTGTGCTGGAACGGTGACGTGTTGGGGGCCGAGCCGTGGCGGCACTGCGAAACGGCAAGTGCCCCGGGTCTCCTCCGCAATGCTCGGGTCCGTCTGGTAGAAGAGCGCCGGTGGAGAGTTCAGGACTGGTCAAAGCGATCCTCGCGCAACTGGAGCCTCGTCCCTCTGAGCGGTTCGTGCTCTCCTACCTAGCCCTCGAGGACGAACTGCACTACGCGGCCCTCATCCTTGGACCCCCTCGCATGGCCTCCATGAGCTGGCCTGACTGGCAGAGGCACCATGATCTCGACATCCGCTTGGATCATGGTGGTGTCCCCGCCACCTTCACAGTGAGTCAGAACACTTGGACCGCCGGACGCGCCTCGCTGACCCAAAGGGCCGCGGAACGGTGGCTCTCGGCAATGGTCACTCAGTCATCTGTCAGAGTTGGCAAGGATCTCACCCTTAGAGCAGCGGTCGGGGAATTCGAACCGCTTCTCCTAGCTCGTCAGCACAATCGTTCGACCGCATCGCACCTCGTCGAGATGGCCGCGCGGCCTGTAAGCGGTGTCTACGCGGCGCTCTCAGCGGAGCAAGTGCCAGCGCCGTTGGAGTGGGCCGTAGGGACCAAACCACATTGGCTGCTCACGTTGCTCGGGATCGACGCGCCATCGGATCCTGTGCCACCCGCCCGGTTCGCCCGATATCCCCGTCCAGTAGTTGTCGTCGGCCGACTCTCCCGACGGGCATGGATCGGTCGCGTCCGATTCCGGCCGGAGGAGGGCCTCCAAGTTGAGATACGGCGCGAGCCAGACGCCCACCCCGACCTTCACGGCCTGGTTCTGGAGCTAACGGAGGGAAGCGACGGTGAGCTGTTTGATTCGCGTCGGCTCGCCCTGTCGGACGTCCGGCTCCCATCGCGCGCCAAGACCCGGCTCTGGGTCCGTCTCCCAACCCTCGGCCGCCGAATCGAAAGATCCCTGCGTCTGTACGACCGGAGTGGCGAGCTACTGGACTTCCGGGATCCATTCAGCTTCATCGAGCGCGTTGAAGTCAACCTGATTGTCGACGGCGGGCCCCCGCATCCGATTGTGACTGGGGACGACGGAGCCCGCCCGAGACTTCCGGAGCGACTCGAGGCTCGGTCGACTGTCGAGGCGCAATGGGAATGGTGGCGCGAGAGTGGGTTGAGGTACCGCGTCGTACGCGACCAGCGCGCAATGCGCGCGCACGTTCGTCGACGCCTGCGGCGTGCAAGATCCCGGATCTTGGTGATCGATCCGTACTTTGGGACCAATCCGAGTGACTGGACCATGGTTGACGACCTCGGCGTCGATGTCCGCATCTTGACGGGATCAGCCGCCATCCGGCCGGTGGGTGCTGCCCCGCCGGTTGCAGCGCGCAAATGGATCTCAAACCCGCCCCCATATCATGACCGTATCGTCACTCTCGACGGACAGAGCGGCCTGAGCATCGGCGCCTCGTTTAACGGCCTACAAGGCCGTCGGGCCTATCGCGTCGCGGAGATAGACCCGCCCGAGGTCGAGGAATGGAGTGCCGCGTTCGAAACATGGTGGCGCGATCCCAAGGCCGCTCCCCTGTAGGCGCGCGGATGCACGAGTTCCCCACGGTCAGCCCACGCAGCGGCCGAGTAGTGGTCAACTGGCGTTGGCGTATGGCCGGTGCCGGAGGGGCGACCTTGGGCCGCGATGACCCGGCGCGAGCGCGGAGCGAGTCGGCTCACAGGCCTGATGCCTGTCTCCCGGTCACGTTGAGCAATAGCCGGGGGCCCTCACCTTTGGGGGGCAGCGGCCTGCCGGCCGTAGAACTGGCAGCACGAACGGTTCGCACCACATCGGAGACTGAGGCGTCCCAAGGGTGAGCGGATACCGCGAGTATGAGAACGGAGTCGCGGATGTCCTTCGCTACATCATGGGCGATAGCGCGACCGTCGCGCTCGACGTCCAACTGTCGGGCTCGCGCAGCGGGACCCTGCGGCAGATCGATGTCCTAGTCACCGGTGAATTCGGCGGCTTTGGAGAGGCTGCGCTGGTCGTAGATTGCAAGCAGTGGAACACGAGGCTCGATGTCACTGACGTCGAGGCCTTCCTGGCCTTCTTGGACGATGTCGGTGCTGACTTGGGACTGTTGGTTGCGACTAGCGGACGTAGCGCTGCCGCCAAGCAGAGGGCGCGCGATGCGCGTGGCATCCGCGCGGAGGTGTTGACGCACGAGGAGTTGGCGCAATGGAGTCCGTGCGGGACCGTGCATGTGACCTACCGGCTGGAGTCGGATCTTGCAGTTGAGGCGCGAGCGGCCTTGACCCGTGTGGGTCTCAGAGTGCGTGAAGCCTCGGGCTGGGAGCATCTGCCCGACGAGAGCGTTTTGGAGGCGTATCGATTCTCGAGTGCGGGCGCGAGCCAGCGATTGGCGACGTGGCTGGTGCCGCTCTGGCGTCCGCCGGCATCGCGGCGACAGTGGTCGGTAGCGGCACCACAATTGGTGGCGGCACGCCAGCGCACCGATGGCTAGAGGTTGCCGACAGGAAGGGACAGCGACTCGGGGTCAAGATCCTCGTTTGTAGCGAGGCGGAGATCACCTCTCAGGTCCGCGATATCGCTCGTCACACAGGCATACCCTCCGATCAACTCGACGTGGTGAGACCCAGCGATTGGCCGGTCGTCGGGCTCTTTGGTCTTCCAGCAGACAGGGACGATGACCGCACCGATCGATGACCACCAGGTCCACGCAGTAATCGCCTCAGAACACGCGAAGGAACTTGCCGCGTGCCGATCACTGCTTGACTTCTCCCTCGCACAACTCGGCGATTGGTCGGGCCGCCCAATCAAGCGCGGTGCGGACCGCGTGATTTTGGCCGAGGCAGTCCGCGCAACCAAGACGCTGGGTGCAATCGTCGCGTTGTGCGACGCCGGCTTCGGCGAGCAGGCCATGATGCTCGACCGTTCCCTGTTCGAGGGAATGGCCGTGGCTCACTGGGTTGCTACTCACCGCCGCGAAGCCGTGGGACTCTTCGCACGGCACGAGAGGCTCACAAGACTCCTGTGGTACGAGACCCTCGAGGCTGCGGGCTGGCTGGACGAGGCCGATGCACAGCTGAGGCCCTCGATCGGTCCGAAGCGCCGGAAAGAACTCGTGGACCTATTCACCAAGTACGGGACAAAAGCATGGTGGCGCATGAGCGTGCCCGCGCTCCTCGCTCAGATCGAGGACCAATGGGACGCCCAAGGCCGAGCAGACTTGTGGCTACATCACGACATCGTCTATCGCCTCAGTAACCAGATGCTCCACAGCACGGCGACCTCGGTTTCGGCGGCGTTCGTCAATAGGAGCGAAGCTCAGCTGGTGATGACAGCGAGCGCGTCAAATCAGTTCATATCCCAAGCGCTCTACGCCGCGCACTGGACCTATGGTCAAATATTCACGTTGCTCATCGACGTGTTCAAGCTCACCTCGGGCCACGCGTTCCGCGAGTTATGGCAGGCAAGCGGCCAAGAGGCGTTTGGGAGCGCGCGCTTGTCGTGACTCAGCCATAGACTCACCGAGCGGCGGTCGCCACCTTGCCTCGCTGCGCCGCCCCAGGCGACGTCAACCCGCACCTCGCCCCTGTCGGGCACATGGAGCGGAAAATCGAGATCGACGACGTATCCGGGCACGTTCTCGAGCCGACGGTCGTCAGTGGCCTACGGCACGACGAAGAGCCGGCCTCGGGGCGGGTTCCGAGGACGAGATTGACATCGTGCGCTCCGGCAACTCTTGGCTCGAGCAGCCTTCATCGCTGCGTCGATCTCTGGTTGGCCCGACCAGTGAAAAGACGTCAGCGACGCGGACGCGGTGCGGCGTTAGCGACGCTCCTATGTGCGAAGTCCTCCCCGACCTCGATCTCACTGCTGCTGCCACGGTTCCCAGCTCAACGTCGGCGGCCACCGCCCGCGCCGAGTCGACGGGATCAGGCGCCGTATGGGCAGCCCGCCTGGCAGCGATGACGCACCCCCTGGACCGCTGGGGTCGCGCGCCTGAGGATCACGGAGTGAAAGTTGGCCTCGGTCTGGCGGCGGTCGGATAGCGCGAGACGGCTGACCTCTCCAGCGAGCAGGAGACCGGCAGTCGCCGAGAGAAACGGCAGCGCGGCGTCAGGCTGACGCGGTGCGAGCGCGCCCGTGCTGCAGGTCATGCGAGCGAGCGGCTCCGGGATCCGGCACAGGATGCAGTCGTCAACACCGAGGATATGCCGGTGCAGCTGGGCCTGCCAGGACCGGCTGGTCGTCGCGTGCAAGAGCAGCGCGTCGCCGCGAGCCTGCAGCGCGGCCCGGACCCCGTATTCGTTGGCGAGCGCGAGTACCAGGTCATACGACCCTTCGACGGTGGCGTCGGTGGTGCCGTACCAGTGCGGATCGGCCTCGACGACCGGTCCCATCCGGGCCGCGACGGTCTGCGCCTTGTTGCGCGCGCTGCCGGCGTACACGGTGTCGCTGGCCAGGAAGTAGACCTGCCGATTGAGGTTGTCGATCGACACGCTGTCGCCGTCAACCAGGAGCCAGCTGCCCGCCACACCGACGAGCGCCAGCCAGTAGTCGACTGCAGAGCCGACGCCGCCGACGCCGGCTTGAAGCACGCGCCCGACGTCGACTGGGGCCGGGGCCGGGCCCTGCGCACCACCGGGTGCGCCACGCTCCCAGAGGTTGAAGGTGCCGTCGATCGCCACCGGCCTGTCCAGTTGCCGCTGGAATGCGCAGTTGGCGGCGAGGCAGGCGGCCAGTGCCGCGCCCCACAGGGCATCGGGCTCGATGGTCTCGGCCGCGGTGCCGAAGTCCGCCATCCAGCCGCGCGCTCCGACGCGAACATCCCACGAGCCCGCGACGCATCCAAGGCCGATGCGCAGGAGGGGGTCGCAGTCGGGTACGCGAGCGGTGACCACCACGTCGCGGAACGGATGGATCGCGGTGATCAGGCCCGCGGTCGCCGCCTCCAGCCTCCGGCTCGAGAAGGCGTCCCCGCAGAGCAGACCTCCCGTGAGGTCCCCGACGAGAGCGATCCTCCGGTGGGCGCGGGCGAGCAGGTTGCACAGCGCAGTCAGCAGCAGGTGCCCGGCGGGCGTGTGGATGTCTGGCCCAAACCCGACGACAACCGGCCGTGGGTCGGGCCGGTAGGTGTCGGCGTAAAGAACGGTGCGGGAGTCGAACTGCCGCTCGAACTCGTCGCGGGTCATCGCAGGTCGATGCCGGCCGGGAGCATCGTCACGCCCTCCGAGACGCTGTCGGGATCGATGAGCACCCATCGGCCGTCCTGGAACTGGTGGACGCCGAGGGTGGCGATCGGGGTCAGCCCGGTGTGGCCGTAGTGGGGCGCGACGATGCTGACATCGACTCGCGTGGCATGAACACGAGGTGGTCGTCGCCTGGGGAGTGCTCGGTCCAGCCGGTGGGATGTGAGTGCAGCTGGCCGAGCAGCGCAATGTGGTGCGCGCGGCCAGCGAGTGTGACCGCGAGCATTTGCTCCTCGTTGCATATCACGTGCTCGGGGCCGTGGTCGGCCTCGGGGGCGACCGCTGTGGTGATGACCTGCGTCTCGGGCGAGGGTCGGACGCCGAGTAGGAACACGATGCCCTCGTGGTCACCGCGCCGGCCACGGTAGGTGCGGAGCAGATCCGCCGCCTGGCTCCATGCCGGCATAGTGATCAGGAGCTGGCCTCGCAACGAGCCCGTGGGCAGAAGTCTCTCCTGCGGCCAGCCGCGGCCCGTACGCTTCGGTGCCGAGCGGCTCACGTCGCCACGGGGGCCCTTCGTCCCCGGGTGTAGGCCATGTCGCGGTAGATCCGGTCCAGCATCGAGCCGATGTTGGTGGCGTAGGTCTGGCCGGGGCGGCGGGTCAACCAGCTCGTCGTCTCGCCCCAGTCGCCGTGGACGCCACCGTGGCTCGCGTAGGCCAGGCGGTTGAAGTGCGCGCAGATCAGGACCCTGGAGTTGTTCTGGATAAACAGCGACGCGCCGAATGCGCCCACTCCCGGTGGGGCGGGGAACGCGTCCGCACCGATCTCCTCGCGGGTCCTGGGGTCGACGAACAGCCATTCGGGGGCCACGGCGCGATAGTCGTCAAAGCGGCCGCGTAGGAGGTACTCCTCGACGGTACCGGGCTCGGCGCTAGGGCCGGTCAACGCCAGCCAGAGCGTGAGCTCGTCCTCGTCGTGTTCGAGCGTTAGGCCGTGGCGCGCTGACCAGGCGATCGCCGCCGGGATCTCGGCCGCCACCGCCTGGATCGATGCGCGCCGGGGTACGGCGATCATCACACGCCCCCGCCCGTGTCGATCAGCTCGAGGGTGTCACCGTCGTGGACGCCTTCGGCGACCAGTTGCTTGTGGCGATCGAGCACGTCCTTGCCCTTCGCGAACGTGGGATCGCCGCCGGAGAAGCCGAACGCGGTGGCCGCCACTCTGGCGGCCTCCCCGACCTGGCTGTGCTTGTCGAACTCGAAGGTCCCGCTCTCGGTTTCGCCGGGAACGAACACGGTCACCGTGATCGTGTTGTGCCGGGCCTGTAAAGACTCAATGCTCACTCGATCCGTCCTCTCTTCTTGCCGCAGGGATTTCGGCTGATGCGCTGGCAGGGCGCGCGCCGTTCTGCAGCAAAGATCGCCGGACATGCCGCGTGCGACCAGCGATGGAGGACAGATCCGCCTGCCTGCCGGTGACGAGGCGGATCTGTCGGAGGGATCTAGTGTGCGAGGAGCTCGTGCTCGCTCGTGTCAGGGCGCTGCTCGGCGTTGTCGGCGCACCGGTCAGGGGGTGCCTGGCGGTGGAGCGCCTGACGACACGCATCGTAGGTGCGCATGAGCTGGCGTCTGCGGACGCGCAGCCAGCGATACACATCGACCCCCGCGTAGTAACAGCGTTCGAGCTGGCTCTCGACCTGATTCCAGATCTCCTCGGCGCGCGCCGGATCCGGAAAGTCGATGCGCTGCAGCAGCGCGTCCACCGTCGTCGGGATCGGCGGGACCTCTGGCTCATCGGAGGCGTGCCACGCCTCCCCGACGAACGCCTCGCGGCATTCACGTCGCAGCCGGTCACGCAGGTCAGCGACGTCATGGGCGCGCTGGTCGTGGCCGTGCCCGGTCGCGGGCGCGCTCCACAACTCGAGCTGCTGCAGCTGCCGCGCGCATGATGCCCGCACCCAGGACCGCTCCTCGTCGGGCAGCAGCCTGACAACCGCCGTCACGGTGATGAACTGTCGGCTGGCAGCCTCCCATGGCCGGCCCCGGTCATCGGCGGCCCAGACCAGTTTGCGCCAGACGATCTGCTCGCGCAGCGGCTCGTCGACGCTTGCCGGGCTACCGGGAGGCACGACGGCGATGACGGTGGAGGCAGTCGATCCGAGCATCCAGTCTCCGGCGCACAGCGGAGATGGGACGCGCTCCCACACGATTGCGGGGCTACCTGCCCGATCGTTCATCACAGACGACGCGACGGGACGGGTCGCGAGGCACAGTGCTCCGCACCGGCCCGACGAGAGGTCGCGCGCTGGTCGATGAGGCGCGCAGGGCACGTGCCTGGCGTCCAATGCCGTGCCCGCCGCCGGGAGGAGGGCACGATGGCATCGACTGGGAGTGGGAGAAGCGCTGCGATGGTCGGTCGCTGACACACGATCGGAATCTCGTCATTCGTGTTCGACGAAGACATGTTCTATTAACTCGGTCGGGACCCCGCCTGGAACCTCTCCGGGAACAAATCCGCAAAGTTAATCCGTGGCCTGCGGATAGGCCCGGACCGCTGTCGGCCGTCCGCACAACCTCTTAAACTTCTCCATTCGAGGTGATTACCGACGTCCACGCGCAAGGTTCAGGCCCAGCAGCGCCCCTACCGGTCCGGCCGACTGGACGTGATGCCTCGCGCAGATCTCGCCGACACCGCCGAGCTGGTGGCTCAGAGCCGAGTCCAGGCTGCAGTGTCGCTTCTGAGTGAGGACCGTCAGCGCTCATCAGAAAACGGCGAAGCCGACACCGAGCTTGAGGCGATTCCAGGGGATGTAGCCGCGTTAGCCCGGTTTCGGTTTGAGCCGGACTTCACCCCGGCTCGCCTGACGACGCAATCCGCCATCTCGCGCATCATCGGTCACAGCCGCGGCCACCTTCTGCACCAGATCACCCCCGACGCCCAGCTGATCCCAGCACTGCTCTGCGCGATGCTCGCCAGCGACGGCTACCTCGGCTTCCCGCAGGCCTACCTCTTGCACGAGCTCTCCGGCAGGCCCGGCAAAGACAGCCAGACCTACGGAATCCACAAGCAGCCGGGCTGGGGGCCGGTGGAACGCCGGCTCGGGCTCGCCGCTGTTGGCCCCGACACGCTGCTCCCGGTCACCGGACATGCGCTCGTGACCGCGACCCGAGACGACCCCGCGCACTCTGCCGCCGACCGCCAGCGCATCGCGGCCGACGCGATGGAACGCTGGGGCTTTGCGCCGCCCTCGAGCATCGCCGACCACGCATCACATCAACTGCGACTCATCGACGACGCCCGCAGGATCGTCGAGCGCGCGGTGAAGCGTCGCTCCCCCGTCTTCGAGAACTATGGGCTGAGCCCGACCCGAATGCTCAACGCGGGCTTCCCGCGCTGGCTGCTGTGTGGTCGCATCCAGTACGGGCCGCGCACGAGCAAGAGCATCGCCACCGCGGGCCTTATCCACGAACCGGGGCTTGACTCTGCGCTGATCTGGACCGCCCGTGACGCCGGGTACGTCCCCGTCTTCCGGGCCGGCGACAGCGTCAGTCATCCTGGCCCGGAGATCAGCTGCCTTGCTCTGATCGACACCGCGAAATCGCTCGGCGGCGCCGATCTCATCGCCGCGCTGTACCGGGGCGACACCAGGGCGATCCCTGGGATGAGGTGGCTCACCAAGCCTGAGGTCGACGTGGTCGCCGAACAGATCGACCGGCGCGAGCTGCCGATCACCCTCAGCGACGCGCGCGTCGCGCTGATCCCGCGCGGGCTGGCGATCATGGGCGGCAAGCTCCTGCCCGTCGCCGGGATCGTGATCGCCACGATCGTCAAGACCACGCTCATCGTCACCCCGGTCGACGTCAGTGGTGACGCATGGGTCAACGCGGTCGTCATGGCGCTCATCGCTCAGCAGGTGTCAGAGAGCAGCACCTGGGCAGCGTGTCCGTCGCGCTTCCAGCAGGACTGCGCGATCTTCGAGGAACAGGCGTCCAGCTATCACGGGCGTCACGGACTCCGTCTCATCAAGACGATGAGCAACCTCGTCGTGGCGGCCGTCGCGCGCAGCGCCCAAGCCCAGTCGGGGCCTTAACCGCCGAGCACCTGTTGAGCCTAACGCCTCGCCGCGCGCACTCCTTAGGTGTCGTGGCTGTTCGCTTCGATGGTGTCATGCCGGGCTCACGGTTGGAAGCTGACAACCTGCCGAGCAGCGCGTACAACGGCCGCGAACTCGGCAGTTTTCGTGGCTGCGCCCAGCACCTCGATCGGAGCGCGATCGTCGAGGCGCGTGTTGGTCCCGTACAGCCACGCGCGCGCGGTCTTGCCGTCGTAGGCGTGCACCAGCATCCGCACGACCTTGTAGCCCTCGCGTAGTCGTCGCTCGGCGACGCGGTGGGGCTCGGGGCCATCCTCACGGGCGTACCGGCCGATCTGCTTGGCGTCGGTGAGTCCGGCAATCGCGGCGGCCACGCGCTGGCCGACAGCCTCTTGGAGGTATGTGGCGATCTCGCGGATCGAGCGCGTTGAGGCCTCGTCATCAAGGCGCCGCGCTGCTTGAGCAGTCAGGGCAGGAATCGCAGCGTCGCAGGGTGTCCAGCGGAATGGCGGATACTACCGGCTTTACATCCGAAAACACACCTCAAAAACACACCCCGCTGATATCGGCGCACGGGGCCCGTCGTTGATCGTCGCCGCGGCCAGGCACACCCTGCCTCAAGTTCTTCGACCGTTTCTCTCCCAACGGGCTCCTTCACCTCGTCCTAGGGGCGTATGAGCACGACATCCGCCACCCTGGTGAGCGAGCTACTGCGGGCACTTTTTGCCGAGCTCGAGGCCGATCCGGACGCGATCGAGCGGCTGCGATCGCTACTCGGCGCCCAAGTTGACCGGGAGCCCACGGCCTCGGCGCCGGCCTACACGGTCCAGTCGCTGGCGGAAGAGCTCGGCCGCACGCCACGATCGATCCGGGGCGCCATCGAGCGCGGCGAGCTGGAAGCTGTCAAACGCGGGCGCGGGTATGTCATCAGCGCGGAGGCCGTGAGCCTGTGGGCGAGCGCGCCGCCGGAGGCAGCGCCCCGACAGTCCCGACGCCCGCGCGCGACCAAGACGCAAGCCGCCGCCGGCCCGATGCGCCGCGCGCTGGCGGCCGGTGCGAGGCCTAAAATCGCAACGGCATGACGCAAGTAGCCGAGCGGCGCGGGCACGCCATCGGCCGGGCCCTCAGGAAGGATGCTCCATGAGTTCTCACGACGCTGACCGGTCGGTGACCCGATGAGCGTTCACCGCAACCGCGTCGGCGGTTGGGATGTGCGCTGGCGGGAGGGCGGAAAGTCCCGCTCGAAGACGTTCCGCCTCAAGCGCGACGCTGACCGCCTGGACCTCCAGATCAAGGACGCCAAGCAGACCGGGATGCTCTCCCGGATCCACAGTGGTGCGGAGACGCTCGACGAGTACGTCGAGAACACCTGGGCGCCGATCCACGCCGCGGCGCTCGCCCCGAAGACGCGCATCGATTACACCGGCCTCTACGACACGCACATCAGCCCCACGCTGGGCGCCTATCCGCTGCGCGACCTCACCCCGGAGATCATCGGCCGCTGGCAGGCCGACCGGCTCGCCGCCGGCGCCGCACGGGAACGCACTCGCAAGGCGCTCACACTGCTGGGCGGGATCCTTCAGCGCGCGGTCGAGGCGCAGCGGATCCCGGCCAATCCGCAGCGGCTCGTCCGCAAGGCGCCCGCGGCACCACGCGACGAAGTGCGTCCGCTCGCGCCGATCACCGTCGAGCGGATCCGCCAAGCGCTCCTCGCCGGGGCGGGCCGCGACGGTAAGTCAACGAGACACGACGTGCTCGCGTTGCGCGATCGCGACGCCGTCATGGTCTCCTTGCTCGCCTACGCCGGACTGCGCCCGCAGGAGATGCGTGCGCTGTGCTGGGGCCACGTGCAGGAGCGCACGCTGGTCGTTCACGCTCCGAAGACGCTGCGCCACCGTAGCCAGCCGCGGACGGTGCGGCTGCTCACCCCACTCGCCCAGGACCTCCGCGAGTGGCGGCTCGCTTCGGGGCGACCGGGGGACGGCCAGCCCGTCATCCCTGCGCTGGACGGCTCGGCGATGAGCGAGAACGCGTTCGAGATGTGGCGCAGCCGGGCCTGGACGGCCGCGCTCAAGGCCGCGGGCGTCCCCTATCAGCGGCCGTATGACCTCCGCCACAGCTTCGCCTCGCTGCTGCTGCACGAGGGGCGCTCAGTCATCTACGTCGCGCGCCAGCTCGGGCACGGCGCCCAGCTCACGATGTCGACCTACGGCCACGTGATCGACGAGCTCGAGGACGCCCCTCGAATCGCGGCCGAGGACGCGATCATGGCCGCGCGCCGCGACGAGCAAGTTCGGACGAAGTTCGGACACGGCTCCTAGGCCATTCCGGCGCCAGCAACAGAAATCGGCATTTGCAGGTAGTTTCCCCCACGCCCCCGGCAGGATTCGAACCTGCGGCCAACGGATTAGAAGTCCGTCGCTCTGTCCACTGAGCTACGGGGGCTCGGCGATCAGGGTAACGGCGCGGTGGCCCTGCGGGGGTCGGCAGCGCAACCCATTGGGTCAGCGAGCGCGACCCGCTGGGGCCGGCGGGCGCGAACCGCTGGGGTCAGCGAGCGCCTGCGGCGTAGGCCGTCGGCGACAGGTGCACCCGATGGCGGCTGCGCGTCCGGGTGCGATGCCGCCGCGTGGCCGCCGGCCGCGTCGTGCGCGAGGTGGCCGGCCCCCTGCCCAGCGCCAGGCTGGAGCGCTGCTGACGCGCGGCCGGTCCGGTCGGGCATGTCGCGGTCACATAGCAGGCCAGCGGGGGCTCGGACGTCGTGCGGGGGGACGATGCCACGGTGCCGGCCACCGATGCCACGGTCTGGGCGTAGTCGGCGGGGAACGTGCTCGGGTCGATCCCGGGCATGAGCGGGTCGAGGCAGGTCGTCGCCGCGACCCGGGCCGGGTCGGCCGGGCCGGGGTGGGTCAGCGCGTCGAGGGCGAGTTGATAGGCGGTGTTGTCATAGATGCCGATCCCGAGGTGCTCGGTGAGGTCCGCCGGGCAGACCGACTGGGTGGCCACGTTGGTGATCGCCCCGCCTCCGCCGGCCAGCGAGGAGGACGCCGCGGGTCCGAGGTTGGGGACGACGACCTCGTCGGTGTCGGTGTAGATGTCGGTGTAGGAGATCCCGGGGAAGGTCTCCTGGGCGGAGTTGAGGGCGGCGATGAATGCGGCGTCCGATCGCTGCTGCCAGAAGGCCGGGGCGCAGCTCTGCGCACACGCCGGGATCGCGTCGAGAGTCCCGTGGTTGCTGGGTGACAGGCCCACCAGGTCGTCGACCATGGCGCGCGTGTCAGGCCAGAAGCGCAGCGCCCAGCGTGGGACCATGCCGCCCTGCGAGTGCCCGACGACGTCGATCCGGCCGCCGTAGGCGGCGTGCATGGTGCGGATGGCATAGACGACGTACTCCCCGGCGACCTGGATGTCGCCCATCGCGTTGCCGGGGAGGGTCACCGCGCAGTAGGGCCACCCGAGGTTCCGCAGCGCCGGCTCCCATCCGTATCCGTAGTCCGTCGACGGGTTCAGCGAGGTTCCCGGCACGAGCAGGACGGGCGGGTGCGACGCCCCGCTCAGCGTCCCGGTGCACTGGAGGGCGGCGGCGAGCTTGGCCACCGGCACTGACAGCGTTGGCCCCGGGCGGTTGGGCGGTGCGTACGCCGCCGCGACGGCCGGCAGGAGCGTGAGCGCGAGGGCCGCGAGCAACCCCGCTCGCAAGGTCCGGGCTGACGTCATCCGTGGCCGTACCGGCATGGCCGGGTCCTACCGGGGATCGGCGGACTTCAAACCGCCGCGGGGCCTGAGACGATACGTGGGTGACGCACGGGCTCACCGTCTCAGCAGGCGGGCCGACGAGTACAAGCGGCCCGCCGCGGGTAGGCCCTAACATGGTGCGCCGCAACCGGATAACGATCACAGCGGGGTGACCGAATGAAGACCGGCCGCGAGAAGGCCGAAGAAAAGCGCCAGGCCAAGCTTGCTCAGGTTCAGGAGCAGGTTGACGACGGGTCGCTGGTCATCCGGCAGATGACCGATGAGGAGCGCGACAAGTACCCGCCGCGGCCGGAGCGTCCCAAGAAGGGCTTCAAGAGCCGGTAGCGGGTCCTGTTCCGCCCGGCGTACCGCCGTAAGTGTGTAATCGGGGCGCCCGGATTTGAACCGGGGACCTCCTGCTCCCAAAGCAGGCGCGCTACCAGGCTGCGCCACGCCCCGTGGGTCGGCCGAGTGTAATGAACCTCCGGCGTGGGGCCGGTGACCTTCGTGTTAGCCTCGGCGCCGCCGATGGCAGAGATCCAGCCGATCCGAGCGCTGCGCTACGAACTCGACCGCACCGGGGGCCTGCAGGACGTCGTCGCCCCGCCCTACGACGTCATCGACGACGCCCAGCGCGCCGCCCTGGAGGCCCGGTCGCCCTACAACGTCGTCCGCATCGATCTGCCCCAGGGCGGGGAGGATCGCTATGACCGTGCGGCGGCACTGCTCGCGGACTGGCGTGCCGACGGCGCGGTCGTGCTCGACGAGGCCCCTGCGCTGTGGACCCTGTCTCAGGATTACGTGGGACCCGACGGCCGGCAGCGCACACGCCACGGCCACTTCGCGCGGGTGCGGGTGGAGGAGTACGGCCCGGGCAGGATCCGCCCCCACGAGCGCACCCATCCCGGTCCGCGCGAGGATCGGCTCCGTCTGACCCGCGCCACCAAGGCCAACCTCTCCCCCATCTTCTCGCTGTTCTCGGATCCCTCGGGCGCCGTCGCCGAGGCGTTGCGCGGGGCCGGCGGCGATGAGGTGTGGGCGCAGACGACCGACGACGACGGCACCGTCAACCGCCTCGGCCGTGTGGACGACGCGGGCGCGATCGCCGCGGTGCAGGAGGTCCTCAACGGGACCGAGCTGCTCATCGCCGACGGTCACCACCGCTACGAGACGGCTCGCGTCTACGCCGAGGAGATCGGCGGCGAGGGGCCCCACCGCTACGTGCTCATGTGTCTGGTCGCGCTGCAGGACCCCGGCCTCACGGTATTTCCCACCCACCGACTCGTCCGCGGTCTGCGCCCCGATCAGCACGAGACGCTGGCCAATGCGCTGCGGCGCGACTTCGACATCGAAGAGCTCGCCGACACTGCCGCGCTGGCGCCGGAGTCCTCGGGCGCGGTGCGAATCGGCTACATCGACGCGCACTTCAAGCGGCCCTACATGCTCACCCTGCGCGACCCTGCCGTGGCCGACGCCGCGCTTCCGGGCCGGGCGGAGCCCTACCGGCGGCTCGACACGGCGGTGCTGGAGGCGCTCATCCTCAAGGGCGCCCTGGAGATGACCGACGAGGACATCGATCACCTCGATGGGCTCGGCTATGCCCGCGATTTCGCCCAGGCCCTCGAGCTGGTGCAGAGCGCCGAGTACGACGCCGCCTTCTTCATGGCGCCGACGCCGGTGGAGCGCGTGCACGAGGTGGCTGCGGCGGGTGAGAGCATGCCGCCCAAGTCGACCTATTTCTTCCCCAAGGTCCCGACCGGCCTGCTGTTCAACCCCCTGGCCTGAGCGCGCGCCATGTCCACGGCGCTGGCGGAGCAGCTCTCGGCGGTTCTCCTGGAGCCGGCGGCGGCCGGCGAGCTGGACGTCCGAGGACGGACGGACGCCGCAGTGCTCGTGGCCCTCTACGTCGACGATGGCCGCCTGCATGCCGTGTTCACCCGGCGCCGGGACGACATGCGCCGTCACCCCGGCGAGATCTCGTTCCCCGGGGGCCGGCACGACGACTCCGACGCAGACCTCCTGGCGACCGCTCTGCGCGAGGCCGAGGAGGAGATCGGGTTGGCGCCGTCGGCGGTGCGGGTGCTCGGCGCGCTCCAGCCCACGCCGACGATCGCCACCGGGTACGCGATCTATCCCTTCGTGGGCCTGATCGAGCCGGGCATGGCGTGGACCCTGTCGGCGCGCGAGGTGGCCGAGGTACTGGAGCTCACGCTCGGCGACCTGCGCGCCGGCTACGGGCGCCGCCGGCTCCTGCGCCGAGGTCTCCCGATCCGCACCGACACCTACGTCGTCGGCGACGATCTCATCTGGGGCGCCACGGCACGGATCCTGGGCGACCTGTTCGACCGGATCGGCCCGCTGGAGGGCACCCTCGGCGCCTCGGTCTAGCGGGCGTATTGATCTCGGCCCACCAGCGCGCGCTCGACCGCCTCGACGGCCTGTGACACCCACCCCGGGTCGGTGGCCGGGTCGGCGCCGAGCAGCTCATACGGGATGAGCGACCGCTCGCAGGCGTAGCGCACACGGCCGGCTCCGTGGCTGAGTGCCGCCGGGTCGACGCTGCCGGCGGCCTGGTAGACCACCCCGCGCACCGTCGTGTCCAGCATGCGCTCCAGCAGCATGTCCAGCCTGGTGCCGTGCAGGGCTGCCAGCTGCTCCTCGGTCCCGGTCGCCGACCCGAGCAGGATGCAGGCGACCCCGACGTGCGCCAGCGCCGGGGCCAGCGTCCCGACGACGTTCGGATCCCCGACGAACGGCTCCGCCCCGGCCGCTTCGATCTCCGCAGCACGCGCCGGATCCCGGGTCGTGCCTCGCACGGCGTGGCCGGCGATGCGCAACGCCGCCGTGAGCTCACGGCCCCGGCAACCGCACCCCACGATCAGGCAGCGCGCCACGTGCGCTCAGCTGCCGCCCGCGGCGCCGGATCCGAACTCGCGCTCGACGTCCTCGCGGGTGCGCTCGGGCAGGCCCCGGGCGCGGCGCCGCGCATTGGTCGCCTCGAGCAGCTGGTCGAGCTCATTGTCGGCGAGGTAGGCCTCGCTGCGGCGCCGCTGCTCGTTGAAATCCTCCATCACGCGGCGCTCCAGATCGGCGACGGTCACGTCGGCCTCGCCGCGGCGACGGCGGCGCACGTTGTGGGCCTCGAGCATCTGGGCCAGGTCCTCGGCCTCCAGCTCCTCGCGGTCCTCGGTGATCCGGCGAGCCGACCGCAACCCGAACTGTTCCATGCCGCGCCCCTGGTTGGCCCGGCCCAGGATCCACACCCACAGCACCAGGATGGCCAGGCCGGCGAGCAGCACGAGTGCGAACGGATCCACCGCCGGCGAGTCTAACCCGCAGCGTGCCGTGCACCGCCCAGTCGGTGCGCAACTTCGCACTTGACGTCGTGTTTATGCAGGACGTCATCGCCTCCGAACGGGCGGGCCGGCAATCGGCGGAGGCCTATCTCTACACATGCAGGGTCAAGGAGGCTTCATGCGTCTTCGCATCACCGTGCTCGCTTGCGCGCTGGCCGCGTTCGCGGGCGCAGCTGCTCCGAGCTTTGCCGGCGCGGCACCGGTGCACAACCGGGGGCTGACGATCCACGCGGTACCGCAGCACATCATCGCCGGCGAGGCCGTACTCATCTTCGGCCAACTCAAAGGACCTGACCACGCCAACCAGGTGATCACCCTGTATCACCGGATCAACCCGAACCCCGGGTTCACCGTGATCGGCGTCACCAGGACGAACGCGAACGGCCAGTACGAGTTCACCCGCCAGGAGGGCATCGTCGACACCAACCGTGAGTGGTTCGTGCGCGGTCCGGGTACAACTCACAGCCGCACGGTGCACGAGCGCGTGGACGCGCTGGTGAGCCTGGCCGCCAGCTCCAGCAGTGGGCTGACGCGTCATCCCATCGTGTTCAGTGGTCATGTCACTCCCAACCACAGCGGCAGCGTCGTCGCCCTGCAGGAGCAGAAGGGCTCCAGCGACAACTGGACGACGATCAAGACCGCCCGCATCGGGCCTGGCTCCAACTACACGATCTCGCAGGCCTGGCGGGTTCCCGGCGCCTACGACGTCCGGGTGAAGTTCCGCGGCGACGCCCGCAATACGCCGGGGGTGTCCGACATCACCTCGGTGGTGATCGAGCAGACCGAGGTGCCGGGATTCACCATCAACACCTCTGACCCGATCGTGCAGAACGGCCAGGCCGTCACGATCTCCGGCGTGCTGGACTCGCCGGGCTCGACGACCGGTGAGCCGAACACCATGGTGAGCCTGCTCGCCAGGGTGCCCGGCAGCGGCGGCCCGTACCGTGAGCTGACGACCACGACGACGGGCAGTGACGGGAGCTACAGCTTCCCCAACGTGGCCTCGAGCACCAACGAGCTGTACCTGGTGCGCACCACGTTCGCTCCGCGCCGTCACACGGCGGTGCTGTTCCAGGGCGTGCAGGACGTGGTGACCATGTCGTCGAGCTCCTCGACGTCGACGGTCGACGGTCACATCGTGTTCACCGGCAGCGTGTCACCTGACAAGGCTGGTCACTCGATCTACCTGCAGAAGCTCGGCAAGGACGGGGACTGGCACACCGTCGAGGTCCGCTTCGTCAACAGCGCCTCCACGTTCCAGTTCGGCTGGACGTTCGGTACCGCGGGCACCAAGGAGTTCCGTGCCCGGATCACCGGCGGCCCCGCCAACGTGGGTGGCGCCTCGGCGCCGGTCACGATCGTCGTGTCGCAGCCGCCGCTGTCGACACTGCCGACCGGCTGAACGCGCTCACCGCCAACCCGGGAGGGCTGGCTTTCGGCCCCCGCCGCACGACGCGGCGGGGGCCGGTCTGCGTTAAGGACGGCGCCCCTTTGAGACACGAGCAGCCGTGCGCCTCACTCGTGTAGCTTCCCGGCGCATGGACTTCGCACTGACCGACGAGCAGCGACTGATCAAGGAAACGGCCCGGGCCTTCACCGACAAGGAGATCGTCCCGCGGGCGCGCGACAACGATCGCAATGCCCACTTCGACGCCGAGCTGGTGGCCCAGATGGCCGAGCAGGGCTATCTCGGCGCGATCGTGCCGCAGGAGTATGGCGGCGCCGGGCTGGACTACCTCAGCTACGGCCTCATCGTCGAGGAGATCGGACGGGGCGACTCGTCGATGCGGACGGTCGTCTCGGTGCAGACCTCCCTGGTGTGCTCTGCGATCGTCCGCTGGGGCACCGAGGAGCAGAAGCAGCGCTACCTGCCCAAGCTGTGCTCCGGCGAATGGCTGGGCTGCTTCGGCCTCACCGAGCCCGACACGGGCTCGGACGCCGCCAACCAGCGCACCCGAGCGCGCAAGACCGGCTCCGGCTGGGTCATCAACGGCGCCAAGATGTGGATCTCGATGGGCAACGTCGCCAAGCTGGCGCTCGTCTTCGCCCAGACCGATCCCGAGAAGGCCCACAAGGGACTCGCCTGCTTCCTGGTCGAGACCGACGGCAACGACGGCTACCAGCCCCAGGAGATCCACGGCAAGCTCGGCCTGCACGGATCGGACACCGCCGCCATCTCGTTGAGCGACTGCGAGGTGCCCGACGACGCGATGCTGGGCGAGATCGGCGACGGCTTCAAGATCGCGATGACGTCGCTGGAGTCCGGGCGCTACAGCGTGGCCTCCGGGTGCGTGGGCATCTGCCAGGGCTGCGTGGACTACAGCGTCGACTACGCCAAGGAGCGCCAGCAGTTCGGCCGCCCGATCGCCAGCTTCCAGCTCGTCCAGGCCATGCTCGCCGACATGAGGGTCCAGACCGACGCGGCCCGCATGCTCGTCTACCGCGCGGCGTACCTCAAGGACACCGGGCAGCCCAACTCGACCGAGACGTCGATCGCCAAGCTGTATGCCACCGAGGCGGCCAACCAGTGCGCCACCACGGCCATCCAGGTGCTCGGCGGCTCGGGCTACGTCGACGATCACCCGGTGGAGCGCTACTTTCGCGACGTGCGGGTCACCACTCTGTACGAGGGCACCTCGCAGATCCAGAAGCTCATCATCGGGCGCGCGCTCACCGGCATCAACGCCCTGATCCCGTCGTGAGCCCCGGTAGCGGCGTGCCCTCGGTCCTCGGTGTCGCCGGGGCCGGGACGATGGGCTCCGGGATCGCGCAGCTCGGGTGCGTGGCGGGCCTGCGGACGCTGCTGCACGACCCCGACCCAGAGGCCCTGGAGCGCGGCATGACGCGGATCGTGCGCCAGCTCGATCGGGAGGTGAGCAAGGGACGGATGGAGTCCGACGCCGCCGAGGCGGCCAAGGCGCGGCTGCGCCCGGCGCCGGGCCTGGAGGAGTTCGGCGAGTGCGAGATCGTCATCGAGGCCGCCCCTGAGCGCGTGGAGCTCAAGCACCAGCTGTTCTCGCGACTGTCGGAGATCGTGTCCGCCGAGTGCGTGCTGGCCAGCAACACCTCGTCGCTGCTGGTGACCGCGCTGGCGCCGGCCGCCGACCATCCCGAGCGGGTGGTGGGCATGCACTTCTTCAATCCGCCCCCGCTGATGGCGTTGCTCGAGGTGGTGGCCGGCGCCGAGTCCTCGGACCGGGCCATCGCGGTGGCCCGCGCCTGTGGCGAGGCCATGGGCAAGCGGGTGATCATCGCGGCCGACGGACCGGGCTTCCTGGTCAATCGCTGCAACCGGCCATGGGGCCTCGAGTCGCTCAAGCTCCTCTCCGAGCGGATCGCCACGGTCGAGCAGATCGACCGGATCTGCCGGCTCGGCGGCGGCTTTCGGATGGGGCCGTTTGAGCTGATGGACCTCGTCGGCGTCGACGTCGGCCTCGACATCGCCCGCTCCTTCTATGAGCAGAGCTTCGGCGAGCCGCGCTGGCAGCCGTCGCAGATCACGGTGAGGACGGTCGCCGCCGGGCGCACCGGCCGCAAGTCCGGTCGCGGCTTCTACGACTACCCGGAGTCCGGCTCGCACCGCGACCCTGACCCGGAGCGCCCGGCGCGCGGCGGTGGGGACGGCCTGGTGGTGATCTCCGGCGACTCCGCGCTGGCGCTGGCACTCGAGGAGGCCGCGGTCGAGGCAGGCTGGGAGGTCGCCTCGCCGGCCGAGGCCGTCGATGGGCCCGTCCCGTCTCTCATCCTGGAGCTGAGCCTCGACGGTGAGGAGCCCGAGGCGCCGCTGCAGGGCGGCCCGCGCGCGGTCTGCTGCGCGGCCGGCTCGCTGGCGGCACTGGACCCGGGCGGCTCGGGCGTCGGTTTTCACGCGCTGCCACCTCTGGACGCCTGCGCGCTGGTCGAGCTCACCCGCGGCCCAGACACCGCCGCATCGGCCGCCGCCGCCGCGGAGCGGTTCTTCGCCACCCTGGGCATGCACACCGAGTGGGTGGGCGACGCTCCGGGCCTGGTGCTGGGCCGCATCGTCTGCCAGGTCATCAACGAGGCCGCGTTCGCCCTGGGCGAGGGCGTCGGCAGCGCCGAGGACATCGACGCGGGCATGGTCCACGGGCTGAACTACCCGCGCGGGATCCTGGCCTGGGCCGACGAGATCGGCCTGGACCATGTGCTCGCCGTGCTCGACGCGCTCAATCTCGAGCGCGGCGAGGAGCGCTACCGCATGGCACCGGTGCTGCGACGGCTCGGCTGGTCGGGGCGGCTGGGACGGCTCACCGGGGAGGGCTTCTTCACCTACGACAGCGAGGCGGCATGAGGGCGGTCACGTTCCAGGCACCGATGGAGGTCCGGGTGGACGAGCGCCCCGACCCGCAACTGGAGAGCCGCGACGACGCCATCGTCGCCATCGAGGCCAGCGGGATCTGTGGCTCGGACCTGCACATCTACCACGGCCGGGTGAGGATGGAGCCCGGCTTCACCATCGGCCACGAGTTCGTCGGCCGGGTGGTGGCGGCCGGGGACGCGGTGACGCGCGTGACCGTGGGTGACCGCGTCTGCGGGTGCTTTCACACCGCATGCGGCACGTGCTTCTACTGCATGCGCGGCGTCTATCAGAAGTGCGAGCGGGTCCGGGTGTTCGGTCACGGTGAGGCCCTGGGCGCGCTGCCGGGCACGCAGGCTGACCAGGCACTCGTGCCGATGGCCAACCTCACCCTGCGTCCGGTGCCTGAGAGTGTCACCGATGATGTGGCCCTGTTCGCCGGTGACGTCATGGGCACCGCCTACCACGCGGTGCAGAGCGCCGGCGTGGCACCCGGAGACAGCGTGGCCGTCCTGGGCCTGGGGCCGGTGGGGCTGTGTGCGGTCCAGATCGCCGTCGCTGCGGGGGCGGGTCCGGTGCTGGCCATCGACAGCGTCGAGGCGCGTCTGGAGGTCGCTCGCGGCTTCGGGGCGGTGCCCCTCCATCTCACCGAGGCCAACCCGCGCGACGAGGTCAGGAAAATGACCGAGGGCCGCGGCGTGGCCGCAGCGATTGATGCCGTCGGCCATCCCGATGCGCTGGACCTCGCCATCCGACTGGCGCGCAACGCGGGCACCGTGGTCGCCATCGGCGTCTACGCCGAGCCCTGCCAGGTGCACATGGGCGTCGTCTGGATCAAGGGCCTGACGCTGCGCTCCGGCCAGGCCAACGTCATCGGCCATGTCGACCGGGTGCTGGGGATGCTGGCGGCCGGGACGCTCGACCCCACGCCGCTGGTCACCCACCACATGTCCCTGGACGACGCGGCCGAGGGCTATGCCATCTATGACCGCCGCGAGGCGCTGAAAATCGTCTTGCGGCCCTGAGGCTGTCCTAAATCCCGGTGTTACGGGCCTGGATTCCGGGGTATCACGTTCTGAACATTCCGGGAGAGATCGTGCAGGACTGCAAAGGCGCACAAGTTCTCTCCAAGATGTGGTGCGCTTGTGAACCCTGCTGCGCAGTTTTTTTCTGAGCAGGGTGTGATTCGCCTGACGCAAGGGTAGGAACCGCCCGAGCCGGGTGGTAGGCCCGGATCAAGAAAACAGCCGACGGCAGGTTCGTGTAGGGTGCCGAGTCTGCCGATCTGGACATTTGTTCGATCGGCCTCGGTTATCACTCAAAGCCGCCAGAGTGCTGCCGATCACAGGGATGTCCACATGAGTGACTCAGACACAGCTGCGCTGTGCCTCGTAGAGGCACGTGCCTGGACTGCCGCTCGGCGCATCGCGACCGTGGTTGCGATGCTCGTCGCGTCGCTGTCCTTCGCCTCCGTGGCCGCCGCCCACACTCGTGGCTGCGCCAAGGCGCACACCTCGATCAGGCGGACGTCCCGCGCCCAGCTTCAGCGCGCTGTGGTCTGCCTCATCAACAAGCAGCGCCGCCGCCGCGGCCTGCCAGGCCTGCGTGAGAGCGGGCGTCTGAACCGCTCCGCCCAGGGCTGGACCAACGTGATGGTCACCCACCGCGACTTCAGCCACGGCGCCGACTTCGCCCGGCGCATCAGCGCGGTCGGCTTCAACTGGTCAAACGTCGGCGAGAACATCGCCACCGGCTACACGACCCCGAGCTCGGTCGTCAAGGCCTGGATGGCCAGCAAGGGCCACTGCCAGAACATCCTCAACCCGGTCTACCGCTACGTCGGCACCGGGGTCTCGGACAACTCCATCTCCGGCTACAGCACTCTGGCCGGGACCTGGACGCAGGACTTCGGCCTCCTCATGGGCCAGCATGCCGCGTCGGGCAATTGGGGCCCGGCCGAGGGCTGCCCCTACAACTAGGGTCGCCTGCCGGTCTGAGCCTGCCGGGGGGAACTCCGCCCCGGCTGCCGTGGAGCGCTCGGCAGGGTATCGGCGCACGTCAACGGCGGGCTTTCGAAGGCGGCACCGGCCTTCCGGCTGCCGTTGGAAGTGGGCGATCGCCGCAAGCGTGCCGGCTGCGATTCGACGAGGGTAAATGGCCTCATAGTGAGGCGATTCACCCTCGCGGAGCGATCCACCCCTCTGGCGCGGGATTCCGCGTCCGCCCAGGGCCATCCGCGCGCCCCCTCGTTGCCCGCTGTTGACGTGCGCCGATACCCCACTGCAGCGTCGACAGCAGCCCACAAACGCCTGACGCGAGGCCGAGGAGCGCTTAGCTGGCCGCGACCCGCGCGGCACTGTCAAAAGGCGCGGTGTCGCGTAGGTACCACTCGGCGTCAAGCGCCGCCTGGCACCCGGACCCGGCGGCGGTGATCGCCTGGCGATAGGTGTGGTCCACGAGATCGCCGGCGGCGAACACGCCCGGGACGTTGGTCAGCGTCGACTTGTCCTGGGTGATGACGTAGCCGGCATCGTCGATGTCGACCTGACCCTGGACGAGCTGGGACTGGGGATCGTGGCCGACGGCGATGAAGGCGCCGGTGATCTCGATCGTCTTCTCGGAGCCATCGACGGTGTTGCGCAGTCGCGCAAGCGACAGGGACTTGCCCTCGCCGGCGCTGAACTCCTCCACCGTGTAGGGGGTGAGCCATTCGATGTTGGGCACCGCGCGAGCGCGCTCCAGCATGATCTTGGAGGCGCGGAACTCGTCGCGGCGGTGGACGATGGCCACGCTGGAGGCGAACTTGGCCAGGAACATGGCCTCCTCCATCGCCGAGTCGCCGCCGCCCACGATGAGCGTCGGGGCCTGCTTGAAGAAGGCGGCGTCGCAGGTGGCGCAGTAGCTCACCCCGCGGCCGGAGAGCTCCTGCTCGCCGGGCACGCCGAGCTTGCGGTGCTGAGCACCCATGGCCAGCACGACCGCCCGGGTCAGGTGCAGATCGTCGCCGACCCAGACCTTGTGGGGCTCTGAGCCGTCCCGCGAGAGCTCGAGCGCGGTCACGTCGTCGGTCTCCAGGCGCGCGCCGAAGCGCTCGGCCTGGTCCCGGAAGTGCTGCATGAGGTCCGGGCCCATGATCCCCGGAGGGAAGCCCGGATAGTTCTCCACGTCGGTGGTCTGCTGGAGCAGGCCGCCCCAGGCGAAACCCTCGACCACCAGCGGGTCCAGCTCGGCGCGCGCCATGTACAGGGCGGCCGTATAGCCGGCCGGACCGCTGCCGACGACGATGGCGTTCTCGATCTTCTGGTCTGTGTCGGTCACTTCATTAAGTATAGCTAGGGCTCTCGCGATCGCTGCGCCAGTGCTGGACCGTACGCCGCAGCTGAAGATAGGCCACCGCGCCGGGCAGCGTGGGCAGCCAGAAGGCGAAGGCGCGGTAGGCCAGCACCGACACCACGGCCAGCGCCGGCGAGACGCCGAAGGCCGAGAAGGCGCCGATCATGGCGCCGTCGACCCCGCCGATCCCGCCTGGCAGAGGCAGGACGTTGCCCAACTGCCCCACGAAGTAGGACATCACGACGACCGCGGTGGGCGGCCCGCCCCCGAAGGCGTGGAAGCAGGACCAGAGCACGGCGATGTCAAAGCCCCACCAGGCGACGCCGCCCAGCAGCGAGTAGTCCCGCTCCCGCACGAGGTGGATGGCGGTGCGTATTCCGCTGGCGGCGGCGGCCGGCAGGGTGGCCGCGCGCGCGAGCAGGTGTCCGACGCGCCCTCCGTGCGTCCAGCGCTTGACCAGCCGGTCGAAATCGCCCGGCAGCAGGGAGACGGCGAGGAACAGCACGATCACCCCGCCGCCGAAGATCGCCGGCACGATCGTGATGGCGAACGGGTTCTGCCCGGGAAACACGCCGAAGTAGAGGCCCAGCCCGACGATCACCAGCGATCCCATGAAGATCGCGTAGAGCACCCCCATGAACGCGATCATCCGGCAGGCGACGAGGCGCGGCTCCATGCCCGAGCGCCGCAGCGCCCACGCGGTCAGCGCGATGCCGCCGGCGCCCGCCGAGGCGAACAGGCGCGTGGCCGCCAGCCCGGCCATCGTGATCTCATAGCTCGCGCGCCAGCCGATGCGGCTCTTGCCCCGGATGAACACTCCGCGGAAGAGCACGACGTAGCCCAGGAACGAGAGGCCCTCGAGGAGCGCGCCGAGGGCCAGCCACCACGCATTGCCGTGCTGGATGCGGTTCCAGGTGTCGCGCAGGCCCAGGAGCTTGGGGAGCACGAAATAGAGAAAGGCGACGACCGAGACGACGAAGACGATCGAGGCCACCAGGCTCCGCCTCGTCAGGCGGATCCGCGGCATCTCCTCGGTGTGGCCCGTGCGATGCTGCGCCGTCCCGTTGGCGTCCGCGGCCGTCGCGTCCCCGTCGTCCAGGGTATCCCGGCCCTCATCGACTCCGGACGCGCCGGGAGGCCCGTGCTCGATTGGAGCTCCCCCTCGCGCGGTCACGCGCCTAATGTCCGGGCGCTGCCCGCCGTTGCAGCGCCTGGAGGCGCCGAGAGAGCGCCTGGACGCCCGGAAGAGCGCGATGAGACTGAGTGCGCACGGTCTCGGCCAGCAGCGCGCCGGCGGCGAGGTCGGCGGCATAGTGCTCGCCGAGATAGACGAGCGCCAAGCCCAGCAGGAGAGCGTACGACCAGCCCACGGCACCGGCCACCGGGCCCATCTCTCCGAGGAGATGAGCGGCCATCAGCGATGTGGCGAAATGCAGCGACGGCATGGCAGCGAGCGGATTGCCTCCAAGGACATCGTAAAGGCCCGTCCAGCGGTCACCCCAGAACTGCTCCCCGTACTCGATCATCATCCTGCGTACCGCGTGCATGCGGGCGTCCTGAAGGCGGCCGTGGCGGGCCGCGTACCACGGTGGCGCGGTCGGGATCGCCCAGTAGAAGACGGCGCCCAGGTCGAAGACCGCGTACATCCGTGCCGCGGATGCGGGGAAGCGCTCCGGGGCGCGCCACAGCACGTAGCCCACGCTCCCGTGCGGCACCGCGAACCACACCCAGTGACACCACACCAGCACACGCTCGAAGCGGTTGATGCGCGCCGGATCCGAGAAATCGGTCTGGAGGCGAACGGTGGGCGGCACGCCGAGACCGAGGATCCGGTCGATCGCGATCGGATAGTCGATCTTCACGCGCGCGGCGAGTGCGTCGGGGTCATCGTTGGGCAGCTCGTAGGCGGCCAGATAGGCCCACATGTTCAGACCGACGAGGCCGGCGTCGCGCAGACGGCTGCGCGGGATCGCCACCGTCAGGGCCGGAAGGGCGAGGCCCGCGGCCCCCATCACCGCCGCCGGAGGCAGCTTGACCCGGCGGCGCAGGACGGGCGCCGCCACTCCCGCCGCGACCAG
Source organism: uncultured Actinomycetota bacterium (assembly GCA_963771675.1). Taxonomy (GTDB): domain Bacteria; phylum Actinomycetota; class Thermoleophilia; order Solirubrobacterales; family Solirubrobacteraceae; genus Palsa-465. The sequence goes on from CAVYUJ010000004.1 coordinate 64,644, forward strand.
GGCCCAGGCTCCCGCTCGGATGGCCCGTGACGCTCGCAAGTCGCGCCAGTATAAGAAAGAGCCGCGAAACAACGCCGCAAAAACGCCGCGTTGCGGTCACTTCGAGATCGCCGCGACAACCCGCCGGGTGACCTCCGCCGCCGCGGCGGCGCGCATGCCGGGGCGCGAGACGGCGGCCCAGACTTATAGAATCCCGCGCGCCTTGCGACCCGACGTCCACGACGCTCAGTCCCGCCGCCGGCGCCGCGAGCATCCAGATCCAGGCCGGCGGCCCCGCCTCCGCAGCGCGATCCCGATGCTCGCCCTGGTCCTGGTGGGCTCCCTCGTCATCGCGCCCGACGCGTTGGCCAACTTCATCACCCCCAAGTCCGGTGGCTCGCCCAACGCCAACGAGATCCACTCCCTCTACGACGTCGTCCTCTACATCGCCGCCATCGTGGCCGTGCTCGTCGAGGGGGCGCTCGTCTACTCGGTCTGGCGCTTCCGGGCCAAGAAGAGCCCCGTCGCGGCCCAGATCCACGGCAACACGCGCCTGGAGATCGGCTGGACCGTCGCCGCGGCGCTGATCCTGGTGGTGCTCACCGTCGTGACGTTCGTCAAGCTGCCGAGCATCGTCAACCCGCCCAACTCCGACGCCACCGCGGTGCTGTCGGCCTCGGTGGACGCGCCGTCGCCGCCGAGCGGGAAGAAGCTCACGATCTGCATCCAGGGGCGGCAGTTCATCTGGCGCTACGTCTACAGCAACACCTGCCTCAAGGACCCCTTCAACCCGAAGCTCGCCGCCTACTCCTACACCACGATGGTGGTGCCCGAGCACACCACGATCGTGCTCGACATCCAGTCCACCGACGTCATCCACTCCTGGTGGGTGCCCTCGCTGGGCGGCAAGGTCGATGCCGTTCCCGGTTTCACGACCTACACGTGGTTCAAGGCGCTGCACACCGGGACCTTCCGCGGGCAGTGCGCCCAGCTGTGCGGAACCAATCACGCGGCGATGGACGCCTACGTCAAGGTGGTCACGCCGTCGCAGTACACCGCCTGGCTCACGCGCCAGAAGCAGCTCATCGCAGCCCAGAACGCCCAGGTGGGCCAGCTGCGGTCGGTCCTCACCGCCTCAAATCAGCTAGGAAACTGACAACGACATGGCAACCATCACCAGCGAACCTGTCCTGAAGCCGGTCCCCCAGGTCATCGCCCATGAGGTGATCCGCCCACGCGAGACCAAGCGATGGGTCGACTGGGTCACGACCACCGACCACAAGAAGATCGGGATCATGTACCTCGTCCTCACCTTCGTCTTCTTCTGCCTGGGCGGGGTCGAGGCGCTGATGATGCGGCTCCAGCTCAGCGTGCCCAACAACACGCTGCTGACCTCGGAGCACTACAACGAGCTCATGACGATGCACGGGACGACGATGATCTTCCTGTTCGTCGTGCCGGTGATGGCGGGCTTTGCCAACTACTTCCTGCCGCTCATGATCGGGGCCCGGGACATGGCCTTCCCGCGGTTGAACGCGCTCTCGTTCTGGCTGCTGCTGTTCGGCGGGATCGTCTTCTACGCCACCCTCTTCTTCCATCCGCCAAGCGCCGGCTGGTGGAGCTACCCGCCGCTGTCGGAGTCGCTGTACTCGCCCAGCGGCGGCCAGGACGCGTGGATCTTCTTGATCCACATCACCGGCATCTCATCGCTGGTCGGCGCCATCAACTTCTACGCGACGATCGTCAACATGCGGGCCCCGGGGATGACCTGGAATCGCCTGCCCCTGTTCGTGTGGACGGTGCTGGTCTACGCGATCCTGCTGATCATCGCCCTGCCGGTGGTCGCCGCGGCGGTGACGATGCTGCTCACCGATCGCCACTTCGGCACCCACTTCTTCGATCCCACGGCCCACGGCTCCCCGGTGCTGTGGCAGCACCTGTTCTGGTTCTTCGGCCACCCCGAGGTCTACATCATGATCCTGCCCGGGTTCGGGATCATCTCCGAGGTCATCCCCGTCTTCTCCCGCAAGCCGGTGTTCGGCTACAAGGCCATCGCCGCCTCGACGGTCGTCATCGCCTTCCTGGCCACGCTGGTGTGGGCCCACCACATGTTCGCCTCGCCGATCCCGATCGTCGTGCTCGGCTTCTTCATGCTCAGCTCGTTCCTCATCGGGGTTCCCACGGGGGTGAAGATCTTCAACTGGATCGCGACGCTGTGGCGCGGCTCGATCGTCATGACGACGGCGCTGTACTTCGCCGTCGGATTCATCGCCATCTTCATCATCGGCGGGATCACCGGGATCTTCCTGGCCGTGTTCCCGGTCGACTGGCAGCTCACCGACACCTACTTCGTCGTCGCCCACTTCCACTACGTGCTGATGGGCGGAGCCGTGTTCACGGTCTTCTGCGGCCTCTACTACTGGTTCCCCAAGATGACGGGCCGGATGCTCGACGAGCGCGTCGGCAAGCTCTCGTTCTGGCTGATGTTCATCGGCTTCAACATGACCTTCTTCGTCCAGCACGCCCTCGGCCTGTCGGGGATGCCGCGCCGCATCTTCACCTACCCGGCCGGTGTGGGCTGGTCGACCTACAACTTGATCTCGACCATCGGATCGTTCATTCTCGGTCTCGGGGTCCTCGTGACCATCATCAACGTCGCGCGGAGCCTGCACGCGGGACGCATCGCGGGCCCCGATCCCTGGAAGGGCAACACGCTGGAGTGGTTCACATCCTCGCCACCGCCGGTCAACAACTTCGACGAGATCCCGCGCGTGCGCTCGGTGGAGCCGATGCGCGACATCCGCCGCCAGGTGGAGCGCGCCACCGGCGTGACGCAGAAGACCGGCGGCAGCGAGCAGTTCGCCCGCGCCGGCGGATGAGCCTCGTGACGGTCGCCGGCGCCCGACGGGGCGGGCCCGGCGCGGGAGCGCGTGCGTGACCGCCCTTCCGGCCACGGCTGCCTCGGGCGCGCTGCGCACCCGCCGGCTCTTCGCCGACTACGTCGATCTGACCAAGCCCAAGGTCCAGTCGCTGCTGCTGTTCACCACCGTGATGACGATGGAGGTCGCGGGCGACCCCTCGGTCTCACGCGTGGCGCTGACCTGCGCGGGCGGCTACCTCTCGGCGGGCGGGGCGGGCGCGATCAACCACTACTGGGACCGCGACATCGACGCGCGGATGCACCGGACCGCCAACCGGCCCGTCCCGTCGGGACGCGTCAGCCCCATGGCGGCGGTCCGCTTCGGCATCGCGCTCCAGGTGGCCTCGTTCCTGCTGCTCGCGCTGACGGTCAACGTGCTCTCCGCCGCGCTCGCGCTCGGCGGCTTCGTCGGCTACGTCGGCGTCTACACGATGTGGCTCAAGCGCCGCACACCCCAGAACATCGTCATCGGCGGCGCCGCCGGCGCGATGCCGCCGCTCGTGGCCTGGGCGGCCACCCGCGGCTCCCTGTCGTGGACGGCGATGTACCTGTTCGCGATCGTCTTCTACTGGACCCCGCCCCATTTCTGGGCGCTCAGCCTGCTCATGAAGGACGAGTACGCGGACGTGGGGGTGCCGATGCTCCCGGTGGTGCGCGGTGAGGACACCACCCGCCTGCACATCGTCCTGTACTCGGCCCTGCTGTACGCCGTCACCCAGCTCCCGTTCTGCGTCGGGGTGTTCGGCGGGGTGTACCTGGCCGCCTCGATGACGCTCGGCTTCGCCTTCATCGGTGGCGCGGCGTGGCTCTATCGGCGAGCCGACCGGCGCACGGCGCTGCGGCTGTATCTGTTCTCGATGGTGTACCTGGCGCTGCTGTTCGCGGCCATGGTGCTCGACGTCAAGCTGTGATGGTCGACCCCGCGCACACGGGACAGATCATCAGGACCCCGACAACGACTACGATCTAGGACCGCAATGGACCGAAAGCTCGCCCGAAAGAACCTGCGCTCCGGCCTGCTGGCGGCCGCGGCGTGCCTGTTCATGTTCGGCATCACCTTCGTCGCCGCCGCCATCTACGTTCACTCGTGAACGAGGCTGAGCACGACACCCCCGCCGTCGGGGAGGAGATCCACCTCCCCGGCCCGACGTTCCTGCCCGTGGCCGTCGCGGCGGCGATCACGCTGATGGTGATCGGGACGACCATCAACTGGTTCATCTCGATCGTCGGCCTGATCGTGTTCGTGGTCACCGTCGCCATGTGGATCCGCGACACCCGCCACGACATCTCAGAGCTCCCGGAGGAGCACGGGCCCCATCTGGGCGCCCCGTCGCACGGCGGCGGCACGGGTCAGCACTCCACGCCGGTCGGGCCGTAGCCGAGCCGCCTACCCGGCCGCGGCCGGCACGTCGCAGTCGGCCCCCGCGCCGCACCACACCCTGACGATGTCGCGCATCGACAGGACCCCGACGACGTCCGATCCCTCGACGACGACGAGGTGACGGAAGCCGCCCGAGACCATGGTGGCCGCGGCGTGCTCGAGCGACCAGTCGCGGCGCGCGAAGGTCAGGTTCGCGGTGAGGTGGCCGGCGACGGGTTCGGTATCGGGATCCATGCCCTGGGCCACCGCCTGCAGGATGTCGCGCTCGGTGATCACACCCGGGGCCGGGGCCTCCGGATCGTGGACGACCGCCGCTCCCACCTGGCGAGCCCACATCGCCGCCGCGGCCTCGCGCAGGGAGTGGCCGGGACCGATCGTGAGCACAACTTCGGACATTCCCTCTGAAACGAGCATTGTGCGCCTCCGCTCGGCGTTTGCAACGATTGCCTCAATCATAGGCACCCGCGCTTGCGGCCGTGCATGACGGTGCCGTCTGTCGCTCAGAAGCCATAGGATGCAGGGCGGAGATGAGGACACAAGGCGGGAGACGTGCGTAACAAGCCTCTGCTTCAAATGGGGCTGATCGCGGGCATCGCGCTCATCATCGGGATTCCGGTGGCGCTGTCGATTCCGTGGTTCCCCGCCGATGGGTCCACGCAGGCCCACAACATCCACACGCTCTACGACGTGCTGCTGATCGTGTCGGTGCCGATCTTCGTCCTCGTCGAGACCGTCGTCCTGTACTCGGTCTGGAAGTTCCGGATGAAGCCGGGCGAGGAGGAGAAGGACGGCCCGCCCATCCACGGCAACACGCGGCTGGAGGTCGTCTGGACCGCGATCCCGGCCATCTTGCTCGTCAGCCTGTGCGGGTATGCCTACTCCGTGCTGCGCTCCAACGAGAAGACCCACCCCGGGGCCATGGTGGTCAACGTCACCGAGCGCCAGTTCGCCTTCCAGTTCGGCTACGCGGGCGCCAGCGGCAAGCAGATCCTGACCTCCGATCTGTACCTGCCCAAGGGACAGCCGGTCGTCTTCCATCTGCGCTCGCTCGACGTCATTCACAGCTTCTTCGTGCCCGAGTTCTCCGTCAAGCTCGACGCCGTGCCCGGCATCACCACCACGCTGCGGGTGACGCCGACGCGACTGGGCAACTATCCGGCCGAATGCACCGAGCTGTGCGGCGCGGGGCACTCGCTCATGCGCGCCCCCGTGCATGTGGTGAGCCAGGCGGCGTTCAAGACGTGGCTGGGCAAGCAGAAGCCCAATGGCCCGCCGCCCGTCGGGGCCACCCCGCCGGCGGCGCTGAACTCGGGAGAGCCCGGGTACGCAACCGGAACCAGCGGATCGAGCGGGGGATCAGGATGAGCAGGACCGAGAGCACCTTCAGGAAGGAGAGCTGATGGCCATTCCGGCAAAGCTCCGCGCGCCCGGCTGGTACCGAGCGGCACTTTATGACGTCTTGGGATTCGCTTTCGCCTTCGGCCTGACCGTGCTCATACGGTGGCTGATGCACGAGCATCCGATCATCGACGGCAACGCGATCACGATCGTCTCGCTGATCGCCGTGCCGCTGTTCTTCCTGGTCGGCCTGGGCACAGCCGATTACTGGTTCTACTGGATCTCCGGGCGCCCGACGCGTCCCGAGGACCACTCCTCCCACGGCGCCTACACCTGGCGCGACTACTTCCGCGTCAACACCGACCACAAGGTCATCGGGATCCAGTACACGGTGACCTCGTTCTTCTTCCTGCTCGTGGGCGGCCTGCTGGCCATGCTCATCCGGGCCCAGCTGGCCAAGCCGGGCATGCAGTTCCTCACCCCCGAGCAGTACAACGGCGTCTTCTCCGTCCACGCCACCGTGCTCATCTTCCTGTTCGTGATCCCGGTCTTCGCCGGCCTGGCGAACTTCGTGCTGCCGCTGATGATCGGCGCCCCGGACATGGCGTTCCCGCGCCTGAACGCGCTGTCGTTCTGGATGCTGCCGATCGCGGGGGTCCTGATGCTGATGAGCTTCCTCGCCCCGGGTGGCTCGTTCGCGGCCGGCTGGACGGCCTACGCGCCGCTGTCGACGACGATGCCGCTGGGCCAGCTGTTCTTCACCATCGCCGTCCAGTTCGCGGGGGCGTCGTCGATCGCGACGGCACTGAACTTCCTGGTGACGATCATCACCATGCGCGCGCCCGGCATGAGCTTCTTCCGGATGCCGCTGCTGGTGTGGGCCAACTTCTCCACCTCGCTGCTGGTGGTCATCGCCACGCCGTTCATCGCCGCCTCCCAGTTCTTCGTCCTGCTCGACGTCTCGCTGCACTTCCACTTCTTCGACGCGTTCGTCGGGGCCGGCAGGAACGGCAACGTGATCATGTACCAGCACGTCTTCTGGTTCTACTCGCACCCGGCGGTCTACATCATGATGCTGCCGGGCTTCGGGATCATCTCGGAGGTCATCGCCGTCAAAGCGCGCAAGCCGATCTTCGGCTACCGGATGATGGCGTTCTCCCTGCTGGCGATCGTGGTGCTCGGCTTCACCGTGTGGGCCCACCACATGTTCGTCAGCGGCATGGCCCCGTGGATCCGCATCCCGATGATGATCACCACGGCCATCATCGCGGTGCCGACCGGGATCAAGATCTTCTCCTGGCTGGCCACCCTGTGGCGCGGCGTCCTGCACCTCGACACGCCGATGCTGTTCGCGCTGGGCTTCTTGACCATGTTCACGCTGGGCGGGATCAGCGGCGTGATGCTGGCCATGATCCCGTTCGACATCCACGTCAGCCAGACGTACTTCATCGTCGCCCACATCCACTACGTCCTGTTCGGCGGCTCGCTGTTCACGATCTTCGCCGGCGTCTACTACTGGTTCCCGAAGATGACCGGGCGGATGTTCGACGAGCGCCTGGGCAAATGGCATTTCTGGCTGACGTTCATCTTCTTCAACCTCACCTTCGGCCCCATGCACCTCATCGGCCTCCAGGGGATGCCGCGTCGGGTCGCCGAGTACGCCGCGAAGTTCGCCGCCTGGAACCTGTTCATCTCGCTGTCGTCGTTCGTTCTCGGCGCCAGCACGCTGATCTTCCTCTACAACATCGTCGCCAGCTGGCGCTGGGGCCCGCGCGCCACCGCCAATCCGTGGCGGGCCATGACGCTGGAGTGGCAGGTGTCCTCGCCGCCGCCGGTCTTCAACTTCGATGCCGTCCCCACCGTGGTCGGCGGTCCCTACGAGTACGGCGTGCCCGGCGCCGTGCACGGCATCTTCAAACCGCCCGCCGAGGCGCGGCCGGTGACGGCCGGCGCCGTAGCGACCTCCGGCGGTACGGGCGGCGGGAGCTCCGGCGGCCGGGGCGGAGAACATCACTGATGCGGACCATCCTGGTCATCGCCAACGAGACGCTCGGCGGCAAGCCGCTGATCGACGCGGTGCGCCGCCACGCCGCCGAGGAGGAGTCGCGCTTCGTGCTCTGCGTGCCGCAGACCCAGCCCCGCGCGGGCTACGTCGTCTACGACGACTCGGTCTTCGACGCCGCCCAGACGCGTGTGGACCTGGCCGTGGGCTTCGTCCGCTCCGAGGGCATCGACGCCGTCGGCGAGGTCGGCGATCCGGACCCGTACGCGGCCACGATGGACGCGGTGCGGGAGTACAACCCGGACGCGATCATCATCTCCACCTATCCCGAGTCTCGCTCCGGATGGCTGCGGCGCGATCTGCCCGAGCGCATGCGCCAGGCCACGGGCCTGCCGGTCGAGCACATCGTGGCGGACATCGACTCCGAGGGCCTGGAGTTCCAGGTCACGCTGGCGGTCGCCAACCGCTCGGCATCGGGCGACGACCTGCTCGAGGCGCTCAAGGCAAAGGCCGAGACGGAGACCGACAAGCATGAGCGCCTGTTCATCGTGCTGGTCCCCCAGGAGGGCGGCGGCGGCGCGTCCGCGCGCCGTGCCCGGACGCGGCTCGCGCTCGTGCTCAGCCGCATGCGCGACGCGGGGCTGACCGCGGCCGGGATGGTCGGCGACCCCGACCCGTTCACGGCGATCACCAACGCATTGCAGTACTTCCGCGTCGACGACATCGTCATCTCGACGCTGCCCGAGACGAAGTCCGGCTGGCTGCGCGCCGATCTCATCGAGCGCGTACGCAGCGCCACCGGCAAGGACGTCCAGCACGTCGTCGCCGACGACCCCGCCCGCGCCGCCTGATGCACGTGGTGGCTCTCACCAGTTCTAGGAGGATCTGATGGAAGCCGCCTCGATCGCCCACGCCGACCACCACCACGGCCCGCCCGCAGCACACCAGTCCTCGCGTGTGCACGCGCCGACGCTGGGCATGCTGCTGTTCATCATCTCCGAGGTGATGATCTTCGGGGCGTTCTTCACCGCCTACTTCTTCATCCGCGTCGTGAGCCACGACCCCTGGCCGGCCCACGGAACCACGCTCCCCGAGGCGGTCGCCGGCATCAACACGGCGATCCTGCTGTCCTCCTCGCTGACGATCCACTGGGCCCTCACCGCGATCAAGCGCGGGAACCGGTTCGGGCTGAAGGCGGGGATGGTCACGACCTTCCTGCTCGGCCTCACCTTCCTCTGCGTCCAGATCAACGAGTACGTCCACATCGGCTTCGCCCCCCACGACGCCGCCCAGGGCACGATCTTCTACGCGCTGACCGGCCTGCACGGCGCCCACGTCTTCATCGGTCTGTGCCTGCTGCTGATGGTCACGGTGCGCTCGTTCCGCGGCCACTACTCGGCCGAGCACCACCAGGGCATGGAGGTGCCCGGGATCTACTGGCACTTCGTCGACATCATGTGGGTCATCGTCTACACGACGGTCTACGTGATCTAGCGGTCGTCCGCGCGCGGCCGGGGCGCCCCGCGTGACCCCCGCCGCGTCTGAGATGAAGCCCCGGCTCGTGCCACCCAACCCGCTGCGCTCCGAGGCCGACGCGTTCGGCTTCCTGGTGTGGTTCGTCTGCCTGGTCGCCCTGATCGTGGTGATCGTGCTCATCGCCCAGGCGCTCTGACGCGCGCCCGGCCGTGACAGGATGGGTGGCGGTGCTCGTCCCGCCCCTCCCCCTCGCCGACGCTCCGGTCCAGACGATCGGCTTCCCCGTGCTGATCGTGCTGGCCTGGGTCCCCTACCACCTGCGTTCGCGGACCCTGGCCCAGCATGGACGGCCCGTGCCCCGCTGGCGTTACGGCTGCTACGTCGCCGGCCTGCTGGTGCTCGAGATCGCCGTCAGCCCGCCGGTCGACACGCTCTCAGACCAGCTCCTGGTGGCCCACATGGCCGAGCACCTGCTCATCGGCGACATCGCGGCGCTGCTGCTGGTGCTCGGCATGACGGGACCGATGATCGCGCCGCTGCTGCGCAACCCGGTCATCGCCCGCCTGCGCGTGCTGGCCCATCCGGTGGTGGCGATCGTCGTCTGGGCCGTCAACTTCTACGTCTGGCACGCGCCCTACCTCTACCAGGCGGCGCTGCGCCACGATGCGCTGCACGCACTCGAGCACGCCACCTTCCTCACCTTCGGGATGGCGGTGTGGATGGCGCTGCTGGGGCCGCTGCCCAAGCCGGCCTGGTTCGGCAACGCCGCGCGCTTGGTGTTCATCGTCGCCGTGCGCCTGGCGGGCACGGTGCTGGCCAACATCCTGGTCTTCGGGGGGACCGTCTTCTACCCCATCTACCGCTCGGGAGACGCCCTGTGGCACATCAGCTCCAACGCGGACCAGGTGGCGGCCGGCGGGCTGATGATGGTGGAGGAGAGCTTCTTGACCATCGGCCTGTTCTGCTGGTTGTTCCTGCGCGTGGCGCGCGAGAACGAGGAGCGTCAGGCATTGATGGACTTCGCGTCAGAGCACGGGCTGGAGCTCGATGGGAGCCGTGCCGCGCGGGCGGTGGCGGCGGGCCGCGGCGAGGAGCTGTGGCACCGGCTGCGCGAACGGGCAGCCGCCGCCGGAGCGCCTACTTTGCCGCCGTCGCCAGGAAGTTGACGAGCGCCGTGATCTCGTTGGGCTTGAGAGTCTGCCCGAAGTTCGAGGGCATCACGCCCGCCTTGTAGCCCGACGGGAGGTAGGCGTAGGGCTTGATGATCGCGGTGCGGATGCACTGAGCCAGCGTCGCGCCCCGGATCTGCTTGGACTGCGCGGTGGCGCAGTTGGTCTTGAGATCCTGATCGAGGTTGGGCCCCACGGTGCCGGTGGTCCCGGCGGCGGCCAGCGTGTGGCAGCTCCCGCAGCCACCGACGCCGGTGAAGACCTGCTTGCCGGCCGCGGGCGTCGTTCCCTGGACGCCTCCGGCGGCCGCCAGCGCGCCGGTGTCCTGCCCCGGCCGGGCCGCGACGGCGGCGACGTAGGCGGCGACGTCCTGGGCGTCCTGGCCCTTGAGGATGCCCTGGGGCATGACGCCCTGGGTGTCCGGATACCGGATCCAGTAGTCCACGAGGCCCTGGATCGACGTGTCCTTGACGCCGTCGGTCTTGTCCTGACGGAACGCGTCGTCGAGGTTGGGGCCGGTGGTGCCGCTGCTGTTGGCGTGTGCCAGCGTGTGGCAACTGCCGCATGCCTTCTGGAACATCACCTTGCCGCTGACGAGGTTGGCGGTGGGATGCTTGACGGCGCAGCCGCCGACAGCAAGCATCAGGCCGACCGCGGCGATGAGCCGGATCGCGGTGCGACGGAGCTGTGATGGGCCACGCAGCATCTCCCAGGCGGCACTCTATCCATTCAAGCGGCGCGCTGGCGCTCTCACGAACGGCCGATGCCGCCCGACCCGCTGGTAGCATCAGCCGAGATGAGGTTGCACCAGAGATATCGGATGCGGACGCCGTCAACGGGCCGCGAAGTGATCATTCAGGCCGAGCCGGACCAGATCTACCTGGACCGTGACACGGGCGAGGAACTGGAGGTGGTCGCGCAGCTCCTGCCGCTGGCCCCCACCCCCTCCGAGCTGCCCTGGACCGTGGACAACCTGCGGTTCTGCAACTGGTGTGACCAGTTGGCCCAGAAGGATCTCAACGATTGCCCGGTGTGCGGCAGGCGCATGGAGCCTCTCGCCCCCTGAGGGTTTGGTGACGTCAGCCGCAAGCAAGCGCGGCACGGGTTCTGAGGCCGTGAGCCGGCCCGGCGCACGCCGATCCAGGTCCGCCGTGGCGATCGCGCTCGCGATCGTGGCGGGGTTCGGGCTCGCCGCCTGCGGCGGCGGGGGCACCGGGACCGCGGACACCTCCGGGGCGCCGCAGTTCAGCGTGCCCAACACGCCGCCTGCGGTCGCGGCCAACACGGCCACCACCAGCTCGAGCTCGAGCAGCTCCTCCACCAGCGGCACGGGCACGTCAGCGAGCGGTTCGACCTCACCCTCGAGCGGCGCGACGACGCCGTCGAGCGGCGCGACGACGCCCGCGAGCACCACTCCGTCAGGCGGGAGCTCCCCCACCACCCAGACCAGCGGGGGCGGCGGGACCGGCGCCGGAGGCGGGGGCGGCGGCGGTGGCGGTGGGACCGGCACCTCAGGCGGCGCCGGTCTCGATTCATCGTTCTGCCTCCAGAACCCCGCCACCTGTTAGCGGCGGCGCCCAGGCCCGGCCACTACTTCGTGGGCGACGTGGGCCCGCCGACGTACGTCTTGGGATAGGGCTGGTTGACGACCTCGGTCGCCGAGTACTGGACTCGCGTTCCGGTGTAGTTGCACAGGTACTGCTGGCTGGCGCCCACGGCCGTCTGGGCCGTCTGCGCGGCGGCCGCGTGGGTGCAGTTGGCCCGGCGGCTCTGGCGGTAGGAGTACTTGTTCGCGGTGAGGTTGTAGGTCAGCACCGGCGCCCACGTGAGCACCGTCAGCCCGATGACCTCGCCCTTCCTGACCGGCAGGGCCGTCATGGTGGTGAAGGTGGGCGGCGACGACAGGGGCTCCTGGAGCACCGACCCCAGGAACGGCAGCACGTGGAAGGTGGCGCTCTGGGCGGCCACGGTGTAGCGGTTCTTGGGCCCGGGCTTGAGCACGGTGAGCACGATCTGCGGCGGGCCGCCCCAATGGGCGTCGAGGTTCTTGAGGAGGGCCAGCTCCGTCTTGGCATCCGAGGTGAGCTTGGACAGGCCGACGGTGAAGGCGACGATCCAGCCGTCCTTGGTGACCTTGGTCGGATTGAGCAGGCCGTTGGTCTCCGTCTGGAGGGCGGTGGTCCGCGTGAGGACGATGACGCAGTTCGACAGCGACACCCCAGGAGGGCATTGCGGCGCCGCGACCGGCGAGCTGGACGTCTGGCCGAGCTCCACGATCTGAGCGGACGCGACGCCGGGCCCCACGAGGCCAAGGGCACCCAGGCCGGCTGCGATTGCGAGCGAGATGCGTTTCATGTCCCTCAGTGAACACCACCGGCGGGCATCAGTTGCGCCTTGACCGGAAGCCTGCAAGAACCCAGAGAGCTCTCAGCGGCTCCAGCAAGGGCCCTGAAAAGGCCCGCGTATGACGGCGTCGGAAGCGCTAGATCTTGGTGACGTTTACCGCTTTGGGGCCCTTGGGACCGGCCTCCTCCTCGTAGGAGACCTTCGATCCTTCGGGCAGCGAGCGGTACCCGTCGCCGTTGATGCCGGTGAAATGCACGAACAGGTCCCGACCCCCGTCATCGGGCGTGATGAACCCGAAGCCCTTGTCGTCGCTGAACCATTTGACGGTACCCGATGCCATGTGATGTTCCCTTCGTTTTCCCCGTAGTGCAGCGGAAAGCCCGACCAATTCGCGGGAAACGTACCAGGGTCCGTCAAGCAGCGGTAGGTATTTTCTGTGCTTATCGTCCCCGGAACGTCGCGCGCCCCGGGCCTTGGTCCAGAAATGAGCGCACCGCGGCCTGGAGATCCTCGGAGGCAAACAGCGCTCCGGCCACCTCCGGCACCCTGTCGTTGGCCAGCTCGACGCCGCCCTCCAGGTAGTCGCGGAGCACCTGCTTGGTCGCGGCGTGCGCCAGGGTCGGCCCCTGCGCCAGGCCGCGGGCATACTCGCGGGCGCCGTCATCGAAGCCCTCGTCCGCCAGCACGCGGTTCACGACGTTCCAGCGCTCCAGCTCCGACGCGCCGAATGGACGCCCCGCCATCACGAACTCCCGCGCCCGTCCGGTCCCCGCCCGCTCGGCGAGCCGCTGCGTGCCCCCCATCGCAGGGGTCAGCCCGATCACCCGCTCCACCAGGCCGAAGCTCGCCGACTCGGCGGCGAGGATGATGTCGCAGGCCAGGGCCAGCTCGAACGCCCAGGTGAGGCACAGGGCATGCGCGGCAAACACGGTGGGACACGGCAGGCGGTCGACGCGCCGGGCGACCGCGACGAGCCCGGCGAACACGCCCTCGGCCTCGCGCGGCCCCGACAGCGCGGCGAACAGCGACACGTCGACGCCACCGCTGACCACGCGGCCCTCGGCACGGAACAGCACCGCCCGCGGGCGGTCGGCCTCCAGTTCGCCGACGGCGGCATCCAGGCCGTCGGACATGGCCGCGTCGAACAGGTTGAGCGGCGGCGAGTCGAAGGTGACGGTCGCCAGCCCGTCCTCGCGGGTGACGGACACGGCCCCGCCCGCCCCGGCGGCCCCTGCTGACGCGGGGCTCATCGCAGCTGCTGGGCGGCGGCCGCGATCTCGTCGGGATCGCCCGGCGACGGGGTCCACGGCAGCCGCAGCGGATCGCCCTCATAGCGGGGGATCACGTGGACGTGGAAGTGGAACACCGTCTGCCAGGCGGCCGGCCCGCACGAGTTGAGCAGGTTGACGCCGTCGGCGCCGAGGCGCTCGGAGGCGGTCCGCGCCAGCCGCTGGGCCGCGGCCACCGTGGCCGCGAGGTCCTCGGCATCGATCTCCAGCAGGTCGGTCGCGTGCCTGCGCGGGATGACCAGGGCGTGGCCGCGCGTGGCGGGGTTGATGTCCATGAAGGCCACGGTCCGCTCGTCCTCGTCCACGCGCTGGGACGGGATCTCGCCGGCGACGATCTTGCAGAACAGGCAGTCGGGATCTCGGTCGCTCATGGCCGCCAGCTTAGCCTGGAGCACCCGCCCCGGGGGTCGCCCGCCGGCGCCTCAGGCTCAGTCGCCCGGGCTGGAGGCGATCAGCTGGCGGGCGCGTGCGATCGCCTCCTCACGCGTGGCCACCTCGCCGCTGAAGCTGGCCGCCTCCAGCTCGGCCAGCAGATCGCCGACCATCGGGCCCGCCTTGATGCCGAGCGCCTGCGCCAGCTCGTCGCCGCGCACCGGTGGCCGGGGCGGGTCAGCGACCCACGCCAGCCCCTCGGCCAGCATCTGGCGCGCCAGCTCCAGATGGATGGCGATCGCCCGCTCGGCGTTGTCGCCGCGCGTCGCCAGCCGGTCGGCGACGCTCAGCACGGTGACGTCGACCGACACCGGCGCGGTGACGCGCAGGTAGTCATAGACGGCCCGGCGGCTCAGCGGCATCTGGTGGACGAGGAAGCCGAGTCGCAGGTGATGGCGGGTGAGCCCGGCGATGTGCTCGCGCAGCCGCTCGGAGGCCCGCAGGCGGCCCAGGATGTCGGCGGCGAGCCGGGCTCCGGATTCGTCGTGCCCCATGAACGTGACCCGCCCCTGCGGCGTCACCGCGCGCGTCTGGGGCTTGGCGATGTCGTGCAGCAGGGCGCCGAAGCGCAGGGCCTGGCCCCTGGTCAGCTCGTTGGCCAGCGGCTCGGCGAGAAACCGCGTGAGCGCCGGCGTCGCGTCGCCCGCCACCCGCTCCGGGTCGCGGTCGAGCGCGATCACCTCCGCCAGCACCGAGCGGGTGTGATCGAACACGTCGAGGTGGTGAAAGCGGCTCTGCTCCACCCCGCGCAGCGCCGCCAGCTCGGGCAGGACCGCATCGGTGACCCCGATCGCGTCCATCAGCTGCAGCCCGGTCACGGCGGCGGGGGCGCACACCACGCGCCGCAGCTCGGCGAACACCCGCTCGGGCGAGACCTCGGTCAGGGCGGGCGCGGCGGCCCGGGCCAGCCCCAGGGTCGCGGCCTCGACCTGGAAGCCCAGCTCGCAGGCGAGGCGGGCCAGGCGCAGCGTGCGCAGCGGATCGCGCTGGAACGCCCCGGGCGACACGGCCCGCAGCCGGCGCGCGCTGAGATCGGCCAGGCCGCCGAACGGATCGACGTAGCCCACCGAGCCCAGCGGGGCGGCGATGGCGTTGATGGTGAGGTCGCGGCGGCCGAGATCCTCCTCGATCGTCGCGCCGTTGAGCGGCAGCACGTCGACCTGCCAGGTGCGGTCGTGGGCGACGATCCGCCAGGCGCCGAAGGCCTCGGAGAGCTCGAAGGCAAAGCCGCCCGCGGCGCGGCCCAGGCTCCGGGCGACGTCGCCGGCGGAGCCGGTGGTGGCGACGTCGAAGTCCGCCGTCTCACGTCCCAGCACGCGGTCGCGGACGGTGCCGCCGACCAGCCATCCGTCGGGGACGATCTCGGTGAGGGCGGTGACCGGGTCGGTCACGGCAGCGGCGTCCCGTCGCGGTGATAGAGACGCGTCACCCGGGCCGAGATGCCGCACAGCACCTCGTGGTTGATGGTGTCCAGCCGGCGGGCGACGTCCTCCACCGTCTGACGCTGCTCGCCCGAGCGCCCGATGAGGATCGCGCGCGCACCGACACCCACCGGCGGGCCGTCGGGACCGAGGTCGGCGGTGATGTTGTCCATGCTCACGGTGCCGACGAGCGGGTAGCGGCGGCCGTCGATGAGCACGTCGCAGTTGTTGGTGAGCCCGCGCCGCACCCCGTCGGCGTAGCCGATCGGCATCGTGGCGATCCACGTCGCCGCGGGCGCGATGAACCGGCGGCCGTACCCGACGCTGTCGCCGGGATCGGCGCGCTTGACCGCCGCCACGTAGGTGCTCAGCTCCATGGCCTGCTCGAGCCCGGTGGAGTCGGGGTCCTCGTTCATGGGATCACAACCGTAGAGGGCGATCCCGCAGCGCACCATGTCGAAATGACTGCCGGGCACCCGCAGGGTCGCGGCGCTGTTGGCCGCGTGGACCCGCAGCCGTCCGTACCGCCGCTGCAGCCCGGCGGCGAACGGGCCGAACACCCGCAGCTGAGCGGCGGCGAAGGCGAGGTCTCCGTCGGCGGTCGCCAGGTGCGTCATGACCCCGACGAGCCTGAGTGCGGGCGCCCGGTGGTGTATGGACTGCGCGACAGCGAAGGCCTCGTCGGTGTCGCGGGTGCCCAGCCGGCCCATGCCGCTGTCGAGCTTGAGGTGGACCCGGACCGGCCCCGGCACGCCGACGGCCGCCGCGGCGGCGGCGAGATCCCGCACGAACCGCTCGTTCCAGGCGACGGCCTCGGCTCCCGCGCCCAGCACGATCGAGAGCTCCTCGTCGCTCACCGCTCCCAGCACCACGATGGGAGCGGTCAGCCCCGCGTCGCGCAGCTCGGCGGCCTCGCCGGCGGTCGCCACCGCCAGCGTGCTCGCTCCGCCCGCGAGCGCCGCGCGGGCGACCGGGACGGCGCCATGGCCAGACGCGTTGGCCTTGACGACGGCACACAGCTCGGCGCCATCGTCGAGGCGGCCCCGGAGGGCGACCACGTTGCGTTCGATCGCGGCCAGGTTCACGCGGGCCAGTGCGCGCAGTGCCATGCTCAGATCCTGCCGGACCGTCCGGTCACGCGCGGCCTCAGTCGTCGCCGGCCCGGGCCCGGGGCAGCAGCGCGATCACGTCGGAGGCGATCACGCCCTCGGTCCCGATCGTCGTCGCGGCCAGCCGGCCGGCGCGAGCGTGCACGAAGACCCCGGCGCAGGCGGCATGAAAGGCGTCCATCCCCTTGCTGAGGTAGGCGGCGATCACCCCGGAGAGCACGTCGCCGGTCCCGGCGGTGGCCAGGGCCGGGGCGCCCCCGCGATTGACCGCCGCGCGCCCGTCGGGCGCCGCCACGATCGTGTCGTCGCCCTTGAGCAGGACCACCGCGCCGGCGCGCGCGGCGGCGTCGCGCACGCAGCGCAGGCGGTGGGCCGCGATCTCGCCGCTGTCTGTCGCCAGCAGTCGGGCCAGCTCGCCGGCGTGCGGCGTGAGCACGGTGGCCGCGGGTCGCTCGGCCAGCGCCTCCAGGCGGCCCTCATGCGCGTTGAGGCCGTCCGCATCGAGCACCAGGGGAATGGCGATGGCAGCGGCGAGCTTGCGGGCCAGCTTGAACGTCCCCGGCTTGCGGCCGAGCCCGGGCCCGAGCACCATCGCATCGGCGCGCTCGGTGCGTTCCAGGGCGACCTCGAGCGCCGGCTGGGTCAGCGTGCCGTCCTTGTCGGGGAGCGGCACGGACATCACCTCGAGCAGCCGCTGCTCGAAGACGGTGTTCAGCGAGGCGGGCACGAGCGCCGTGACGTACCCGGCCCCGGCGCGCATCGCGGCCTCGGCGGCCATGCAGGGCGCTCCGGTGAGCCCGGTGGAGCCCCCGCAGACGAGCACCGAGCCGGCGGCGAACTTGGTGGAGTCGTGGGCGCGGTGAGGGACGCCGTCGAGCACCGACGCCGCGATCAGTCCCACCGAGGGCGTGATCGGCGGCCCCTCGGGAATGCCGATGTCGACGACCGTGACCTCGCCGGCGTGCCCCTTGCCCGGGTTGATCCACAGCCCCGGCTTGGCGGCGTGGAACGTCACCGTCGCGTGGGCGCGCACCGCGACGCCCTTCGCCTCGCCCGTGGACGCGTCGACGCCGCTGGGCACGTCGCAGGCGATCACCACCGCGTCGCCGCCGGCGTCGTTGATCGCCGCGATGGCCGCCCGCGCGGGCTCGCGCGGCTCGCCGCTGAACCCGGTCCCCAGGATGGCGTCGACGATCGCCGCGGCGCCGCGGAGCGCGCCCGGCTCAAACGGCTGCCAGTGGGCGGGGGCCGGTCCCGGCAGGCGATCGAGATTGACGCGGGCGTCGCCGCTCAGCTCCTCTCCGGGGGCGAGCAGCAGGACGTCGACCTCGCGGCCGGCCTCGCGCAGCATGCGGGCGACGACCAGCCCGTCACCGCCGTTGTTGCCCTTGCCCGCGACCACGACCACCCGCCCCTCGGGCGCCCGCCGGCGCACCACCTCGGCGAGGCCGGCCCCGGCGCGCTCCATCAGCTCCAGCGACGGGATCCCGCGGTCGTTGATCGCCCAGGCGTCAGTGGCGCGCTGCTGCTCGGCGTCGGGCAGCGGCTCGAGCCAGGCGGGAAGCGTGCCCGGTGCGGCGACGTCAGTCATGAGGTCCGTGGTCAGTCATCGGGGGCCGCGATCGCCACCGCGCCGGCATCGGTGCGCGTGTGTGTCAGTGAGATCTGCACGCTGACCCCCAGCTCCGCGGCCCGCTGGGCCACGGCGCCGTACAGGGTGACCCGAGGGGGCCCTCCGGCCGAGGTGACCTCGACATCGCGAAAGCTCCAGACCTCGAGCCCCAGAGCCTTGGCCACGGCCTCCTTGGCACAGAAGCGCGCGGCCAGGTGCTGGCCGGGCCGCGCCCGTGACGCCGCGTAGTCTCGCTCGGCGTCGGTGAACAGCCGGTCGGCCAGCCGCGGGCGTCGCTCCAGCGCCCGCTCCAGGCGCTCGATCTCCAGCAGATCAATGCCGATCGAGAAGCCGGCCGAGCCCACCCGCGTCACTCGACCGTGACGGTCTTGGCCAGGTTGCGCGGCTGATCGACGTTGAGGCCGCGCAGCCTGGCGATGTGGTAGGCCAGCAGCTGGAGCGGGATCACCGCGAGCAGGGGCGCCAGCATCCAATCGGTCGGGGGCACCCGGATGACCTCGTCGGCGTGTGCGGTGATCGTCTCATCGCCTTCGGTGGCGACGGCGATCACGCGCGCGCCGCGGGCCCTCACCTCCTGGATGTTGGAGATGACCTTCTCCAGCACCGGAGACTGGGTGGCCACGACGACCACCGGCGTGTTCTCGTCCAGCAGCGCGATCGGCCCGTGCTTCATCTCACCCGCCGCGTAGGCGTCGGTGGCGATGTAGGAGATCTCCTTGAGCTTCAGCGCCCCCTCCAGCGCCACCGGGAGCCCGATGTGGCGCCCGAGGTAGAGGAAGAACTTGGACTGATAGTGGGCCTTGGCGATGGCCTCGATGCCGTCGACGTCGCGGTCCAGGAGCTCGGCGATCATGTGCGGCAGCCGCTTGAGGTCTGAGATCGGCGGCTTGAGCGCGGCCCGGTCCATGACCCCCCGGACCTCGGCGAGCCGGAGTGCCAGCAGGTACATGACGGTGATCTGGCTGACGAACGTCTTGGTCGCGGCCACGCCCATCTCCAGGCCGGCGCGCGTGTAGAGGACCCCGTCGGCCTCGCGGGTGGCCTGGGCCCCCATCACGTTGGTGACCGCCAGCACCTTCGCGCCCTTGGCGCGCGCGGTCCGCATCGCGGCCAGCGTGTCGGCGGTCTCCCCCGACTGGGAGATGCCGATGACCAGATCGTCGGGGCCGACCACCGGATCGCGATAGCGGTACTCGGAGGCGATGTCGACCTCGACCGGGACGCGGGCCCACTGCTCGATCGCGTAGCGGCCGATGAGCCCGGCGTGGTACGCCGTGCCGCAGGCGACGATGACCACGCGGCTGATCCGCCGCAGCAGGGCGTCGTCGATCGGGCTGGGCTCGGTGTGGCCGGGCGGGGTCAGATCCCCCAGATCCACTCCCCAGCCGCGGGCGGCCCGCTCGCCGATCGTCTCGGCCACGGCGTCGGCCTGCTCATGGATCTCCTTGAGCATGAACGTCTCAAAGCCCTGCTTCTCGGCCGTGTCCGCATCCCAATCGATCTCGACGACGTCGTGCTGGACCGGCTCGCCGGCGGGGGTGAAGAACTCGGTGCCCTCGGGGCGCAGAACCACCAGCTCGTCGTCGCCGATGTACTGCACCCGGCGGGTCTCGCGCAGGAACGCCGGGATCGCGGAGGCGATGAAGGTCTCCCCGTCGCCGCGCCCGACGATCAGCGGGCATTCCTTGCGCGCGCCGACGAGCACGCCGGGCTCGCGGGCGGTGAGGGCGACGAAGGCGTAGTGGCCGCGGAGCTCGGCGTAGGCGGCGCGGACGGCCTCGAAGAGGTCCCCGTCGTAGTGGTGGGCGACGAGGTGGGCGATGACCTCGGCGTCCGTCTCCGAGGTGAAGACGGCGCCTTCCTCCACGAGCCGCACCTTGAGCGCGATGTAGTTCTCGACGATCCCGTTGACGACGATGTGGACGCTGTCGGTGGTGTCGTAGTGCGGGTGGGCGTTCTCCTCGGTCACGCGGCCGTGCGTGGCCCAGCGGGTGTGCGCGATGCCGGTCTCCGGCACCGGCCGCTCGGCGACGGCCACCGGGGGGCCCTCCGCGGCGCCGAGGGCCTCCTCGCGCCGGGCGATCGCGCTGCGCAGCGCGGACAGGTTGCCCACCGCACGCACGGCGTCCACTCGGTCCCCGTCCAGCACGCTGACGCCGGCACTGTCATACCCGCGATATTCGAGCTTCTCGAGCCCCTCCATCAGCAGGGGCCGGACCTTTCTGGGACCGACGTAGCCGACGATTCCGCACATCTTGCGATTCCTCCAGGGGTTGCGCTGCCGCGACCTCGGCCGGTCGCCTGCCCGTCCGGTCGGTCTCTGTGGCAGAGAAGGACCCCCGATGTTAACGGCCCGCGGAGACCGTCTCGGCTACGCGCCCTCCAGCGCCGCCTTGACCACGGCGCTGAGCCGCCCGCAGACATCGTCGGTCTCGCGCGCCGAGGGGGCCTCCACCATCACGCGGATGAGGGGTTCGGTGCCCGAGGCGCGGACCAGCACGCGCCCGCGGCCCGAGAGCGCCGACTGCTCGCGATCGATCGCGTCGCCCAGCGCGGGCGTCTCCATCGCCGAGGTCAGCGATTGGCGGTCGGCGGCGCGGATGTTGACCAGCCGCTGAGGCAGCTTCTCCATGGCGCCACGGTCCCGCAGATCGCGGCCGCCCAGGGCCTCGAGCGTGAGCAGCGCGCTGGCGATGCCGTCGCCGGAGGGGCCGAAACCCAGCTCGATGATGTGGCCCGACTGCTCCCCGCCCAGCGCCCATCCCCGGCGGCGCAGCTCATCCAGGACGTAGCGGTCGCCGACCGCGGTGACCGCCACCTCCACCCCGGCCGCGCGCATCGCGGTGTGGAAGCCGTAGTTGGTCATCACGGTGACCGCGACGCCGGCACCGGGCAGGCGATCGCCGCGGTGCAGGTGCAGGGCGGCCAGCGCCACCAGCTCATCGCCGTCGACGACCTCTCCCGCCCCGTCGACCGCCAGCACGCGGTCGCCGTCGCCGTCGAAGGCGAACGCCACCTCGAAGCCGCCGGCGCGCGCGCGCTCGATGACGGCGTCCAGGTGCGTGGAGCCGCAGCCATCGTTGATGTTGCGGCCGTCGGGCTCATCGGCCATCGTCACCACCTCCGCGCCGAGGCGGCGGAAGATCTCGGGGGCGGCGTGGAACGTCGCTCCGTTGGCGCAGTCCAGGAGGATGCGCCGGCCGCTGAGGTCGAGGCCGGCAAACCGCATGTGCAGGGCCCTCAGGTAGTCCTCCAGGGCCCCGTGCAGGCGGCGCACGCGGCCGATCTGGGCCGGGACCGCCGGTGGCTGGTCCAGGGCGGCCTCGATCTCATGCTCGGTGTCATCGTCGAGCTTGAAGCCGTCGGCGGCGAACAGCTTGATGCCGTTGTCCTCGTAGGGGTTGTGCGAGGCCGAGATGACGGCGGCGAGCGCCAACCCGTGGCGGCGCACCAGCAGCGGCGCCGCCGGAGTGGGCAGCACCCCCGCCAGCAGGGCATCGCCGCCCGCGGCGGTCACCCCGGCCGCGATCGCGGACTCCAGCATCTCGCCCGACTCGCGCGTGTCACGGACGATGACCACCTGGGCTCGTCCGGAGCCTGGCGATGGCTCGCAGCGGGCCACGGCAGCCCGCGCCAGCTTGAGCGCCAGCTCAGCGGTCAGGAAATCACCGGCACGGCCCCGAACACCGTCGGTGCCAAAGAGCTGGCGCGCCATGTGACGACGATCAGTGGCGGGAACGGGCCACTAGCTCACAACTGGCCACTAGCGCTTGGAGAACTGCGGCCGCTTGCGCGCCTTCTTGAGGCCGGCCTTCTTGCGCTCCTTGACCCGCGGGTCGCGCGTGAGGAACCCGCGCCGCTTGAGCTCGCCGCGCAGGTTGGGGTCGGCCTCCAGCAGCGCGCGGGAGATCCCGTGGCGCAGGGCGCCGGCCTGTGCGGCGACGCCGCCGCCGTGCATCCGCGCCACGACGTCCATCCGGGACTCGTAGCCCACCGCCTCCAGGGGCTGGCGGATGATGCGCTGAAGCGTCTCGCGCGGGAAGTAGACGTCGAGCTCCTTGCCGTTGATGGCGTAGGTCCCGGTGCCCGGCTTGAGGATGACGCGCCCGACCGCGCTCTTGCGCTTGCCGGTAGCGGTGTAGCGAGCCCCGGCGGCGAGGTCGATCGCCGCGTCGGCGATCGGCTGGGTCTCCTGGTCGGAGTCCTGCTCCTGCTCGCGCGCTTCGGCTGCCTCGGCCTCGGCCTCGGCTGCGGCACGCGCCTCGGCGTCGAGGAACTCGTCGCTCTCGGAGATGAGGTCGGGGATCAGGTCCGCGCCGGGGATCTCGGGGCGCTGACGCGGAGCAATCTCCTCCTCGTCGTCGTCCTCCGTCTCGGCCCCGGCCTGTGGCTGCTCGGCGGCAGCCGGCGCCACGGCGGGCTCGGACGCGGGCGCCTCGGCCTCGGCGACGGGCTCAGCGGCCGGCTCGGGCGCCGCGGCGGGCGCGGGCTCCGCGGCGGGTGCGGGCTCGTCGGCCGCCGTCGGCTCCGCGGCGGGCTCGGGCTCGGCGGCGGGTGCGGGCTCCTCGGCCGCCGTCGGCTCCGCGGCGGGCGCGGGCTCGGGCTCGGCGGCGGGTGCGGGCTCCTCGGCTGCCTCGGGCTCCGCGGCGGGCGCGGGCTCGTCGGCGGGCTCCGGGGCCTGCGCGGCGGGCTCCTCGGCGCTGTCGGCGGGAACCTCCTCGGCGGCAGCCTCCTGGTCGGCGGGGCGCTGCTCGTCCTCGGGATGCTCTGCGTCGCTCACTGCGAAATCTCCATCGGTTGCGGCTGCTGGGCGGCGTGCGGATGTTCCGGACCGGCGTAGACCTTCAGCTTGGTGATCTGCCTGCGCGCCAGCCGGTTGCGCGGGAGCATGCCCTTGACGGCCAGTCGGATGACCTCTTCGGGCCGGCGCTCCAGCATGTCATTGAGCGTGCGGGACTTCAGGCCGCCGGGATAGCCGGAATGGCGGTAGTACATCTTGGCGGCGCGCTTGTTGCCCGTCACCGAGATCTTCTCGGCGTTGACCACGATCACGAAGTCGCCGGTATCGATGTGGGGCGTGTACGTCGGCTTGCGCTTGCCGCGCAGTGCGTCGGCGATCTGGGTCGCCAGCCGTCCCAGGGTCTTGCCCTCGGCGTCGACGATCAGCCAGTTGCGCTCGCGGTCGGTGGGTTTGGCTACGTAGGTCTTCATGGCACGCATCGGTCGCGCGGTCACACGCGCAACAGGTCGACGATGATAGCCAGACCTCGGCCTCGTGAGCGGACTGACCACGAGAGGCCCGCGCGGATCATCGCGAAAACGGGTGGGAAAGCTCACAGATCTGCGCCCGGCTACCCGGCGCCGGAGCTGCTGCGCCAGACATTCCAGCTGCCACCACCACGTGTCGCCGACGCCACAGCCCGTCTGGCCGCCTCCGCCGTCCCGGCGGCCCCCGCACCACCCAGCCGCCTCCGCCGTCCCGGCGCGTGCCTACCCTGTAACACGTGCCCGTCACGCTGACGCTTCGCCGGCTCGGCTATCGCATCGCCTATCGAGTCCTGCAGGTGTTCTGGTTCGTCGCGCGGCCGCCCAAGGAGGGCGTCAAGTGCGTGGTCACCTGTCGCGACCGGGTCCTCCTGGTGCGCCACACCTACGGCCGCCGCTCGTGGGACATTCCCGGAGGGGCCATCAAGCGCAACGAGGCGCCCCTGGCCGCCGCCGGCCGGGAGATGGGCGAGGAGCTGGGGCTCGGCGACGTCGAGTGGGTCGCCATCGGTGAGATCCGCGGCAACGTCAACCACCGGCGCGACACGATCCACTGCTTCCGCGCCGAGATCTGTGAGCCGGCGTTGACGATCGACCGCGGCGAACTGGCCGCCGCGGACTGGTTCGCACGCGAGGCGCTGCCCGACGACCTCGCCCCCTACGTCGGCTCGGTGATCGCGCGCGCCCCGGAGATGGGGCCCTGAGCGGACCGGCCGCGCACGCCGCACGGGCGGCTCAGACGGGCGCTACTCCCACTCGATGGTGCCCGGGGGCTTGGAGGTGATGTCCAGCACGACCCGCCCCACCGGGCGGATCTCGTTGATCATGCGGCTGGCGATCTGCTCGAGCAGGTCGTAGGGCAGCCGCGCCCAGTCGGCGGTCATCGCGTCGTCGCTGGTGACGGCCCGGATGGCGATGACGTGGCCGTAGGTCCGCTCGTCGCCCTGAACACCGACCGTGCGGATATCGGGCAGCACGCAGAAGGACTGCCACAGGTCCCGGTACAGGCCGGCCCGGCGGATCTCCTCCTGGAGGATGGCGTCGGCGTCGCGCAGGATGTCCAGGCGCTCCTTGGTGGCCTCGCCGCCGACGACGCGGATGGCCAGGCCGGGGCCGGGGAACGGCTGGCGCCACACGAGGCGCTCGGGGAGTCCCAGCTGAGCTCCGACAGCGCGTACCTCGTCCTTGAACAGGGCCCGCAGCGGCTCCACCAGCGCGAACTCCAGGTCCTCGGGCAGGCCGCCGACGTTGTGGTGGGACTTGATGGTGGCCGTGCCCGTGCCCCCTCCGGACTCGATCACGTCGGAGTACAGCGTGCCCTGAACCAGGAAGCCCACATCGTCGAGCCGGGCGGCCTCCTCCTCGAAGACGCGGATGAACTCGGCGCCGATGATCTTGCGCTTGCGCTCGGGGTCGCTGACGCCCTTGAGCTTGTCCAGGAAGCGGTCCTCGGCATCGACGGCCACCAGCGGGACCTTGAAGTGGTCACGGAACGCGGCCACCACCTGAGCGCCCTCGTTCTTTCGCATGAGGCCGTGATCGACGAACACGCAGGTCAACCGGTCCCCGATCGCCTTGTGCACGAGCAGCGCGGCCACCGAGGAGTCAACGCCGCCCGACAGCCCGCAGATGGCCCGGCCGTCGCCCACCTGTGCCCTGATGCGCGCGATCTGGTCCTCAATCACCGAGGCGGCGCTCCAGCCCTGATCGCAGCCGCAGATGTCAGTGAGGAAGTTGGTGAGGACCTGCTGGCCGTACGGCGTGTGGACGACCTCGGGATGGAACTGGATCCCGTAGACGCCCCGGTCCGTGGACTCGAACGCCGCCACCGGCGAGGCCGTGGAGGCGGCCAGCGGCGCAAACCCCGGAGGCGGTGCGAACACGGTGTCGCGGTGAGACATCCAGCAGGTCTGCTCGGCGGGCGTGCCGGCCAGCAGCCGCCCCGGCTCTGACACCGTGAGCTGGGAGCGGCCGAACTCCCCCACCTCGGCCCCCTGGACCCGCCCGCCCAGCTCCAGGGCGATGAGCTGCATGCCGTAACAGATGCCGAGCACGGGCACGCCGAGCTCCAGCAGCGCGGGCTCGAGCGGCGGTGCCCCGTCGGCATACACCGACGCGGGACCGCCCGACAGGATCACGCCCTTGGGCCGCCGCCGGGCCACCTCGGCTGCGCCGACGTGGTAGGGCAGCAGCTCGGAGAAGACCCCGCATTCGCGGACGCGCCGCGCGATCAGCTGCGAGTACTGACCGCCGTAGTCGAGCACCACCACCTCGTCGGTGGCGGCCCGGACGTCCTCCAGCCCGTCATCGGCCGGCGCACCACGGACCGAACCCGACTCCTCCAGGGTGTCGAGCGCCGCGGCGGCGGACGGCGACGGGTTAACGACTTGCCCCGTCATGATCGGCGGCTTGTTCGGCCGCTGATGACGCGGCAAGCCTAATCAGCCACTCCCACGGCGGCGCCCCGGCTGCCGGCGCCCATGCCGACACCCTGCTCGCGCTGGAGCTGCTTGCCCTCCGTCTGCAACGCGGGAGCGACCATCAGCTCGGCCCGGTTGAACTCGGCGATGTCCCGATACCCGCACGTGGCCATCGACGTGCACAGGCCGCCCATCAGGTTGAAGGTGCCGTCGTTCTCACGCGCCGGGCCCTTGATGATCTCCTCCAGCGTGCCGTTCTGCTTGGTGGCGAGGCGCGTCCCGCGCGGCAGCGTCGGGTGGAACGTGGCCATGCCCCAGTTGTAACCGTGCCCCGGCGCCTCGTAGGCGCGGGCCAGGGCCGAGCCGAGCATGACGGCGTCGGCGCCGCAGGCGATCGCCTTGGCGATGTCCCCGCCGTTGCGCATGCCGCCGTCGGCGATGACCTTCACGTAGTCGCCGGTCTCCAGCATGTGCTGCGAGCGGGCGGCGGCCACGTCGGCGATCGCGGTGGCCTGCGGGACGCCGATGCCCAGCACCCCGCGGGTGGTGCAGATCGCGCCCGGGCCGACGCCGACGAGCACGCCGGCTGCGCCGGTGCGCATGAGGTGAAGGCCGGTGTGGTAGGAGGCGCAGCCACCCACGACCACCGGCGTCGGTGCCAGCTCGCGGATGAACTCCTTGAGGTTCAGCGGCGGGCGCGACTCGTCGCGGGAGACATGCTCGGCGGAGACCACCGTGCCCTGGATGACCAGGATGTCCAGCCCGGCCTCGAGCGCCGTCTCGTAGTACGTGCGCACCTTCTGGGGCGTCAGCGACGCCGCCGCCACCACGCCGTGGGCCTTGATCTCCTCGATGCGCCTGGCGATGAGCTCCGGCTTGACCGGCTCGCGGTAGATGTCCTGCATCTCGCGCGTGGCGATGTCCGGCGAGAAGCTGGCGATCCGCTCCAGCTGGGCCTCGGCGTCCTCGTAGCGGCAGTAGATGCCCTCGAGGTTCAGCACGGCGAGCCCGCCGAGCTTGCCGATCAGGCCGGCGGTGTCCGGCGAGACGACGCCGTCGAGCGCCGCGGCCAGGAGCGGCAACTCGAAGCGATAGGGACCCAAGGTCCACGTGATGTCGACATCGTCGGGGTCACGCGTTCGTCGTGAAGGGACGATGGCAATGTCGTCGAATCCGTATGCGCGGCGAGCCTTCTTTCCGCGACCAATCTCTACTTCCATTCACGCATCCTAGACCTCGCGGCGGACGATTCAGCGAGGCGGTGACGGCTGCCTCGGATGGTCGATCCTAGCAGTGGGAAATCGCCCTCCAGACGGGGCCGGGGAGCGATTAAAGGCGGAGGTTGCGGAGTCGGTTTCCCAGGTCGGCTCGGCGCTCGCGCCCGGCAGCTCAGCCGATCTCGGCGCCGATCTCGACCCGCTCGGACTCGACCTCGCCCAGCAGCCGATCGACCCGCGCCGCGTCCAGGATGCCCGCCCCGAAGTGCAGCGTCGACTCGGCCCCGCAGGCCACCCCGAAGCGCAGGCACTCGGCCGGATCGCGCTCGCAGTAGCGCGCGCAGACGTAACCGGCCAGGAACGCGTCGCCGGACCCCACTCCGGACCGCGCCTCCTGCTCGGCGATCCGCACCCGGTACAGCGCCGGCGACCCGGCCTCGAAGATGCGCGCGTAGCAGCCGTCCGAGACGGTCATGATCGCCTCGCGGGCGCCGAGCCGGGTCATCTCCACCACGGCCTGAGCCCGGTCGTCGGCGTCGTTGAACTCATGGCCGACGAGCTCCTCGGCCTCCAGCTCATTGGGGGAGACGATGTCGGGCTCGGCCCGCATCGACAAGCGCAGCGGCTCGCCGTCGGTGTCGATCATGGTGGTGACGCCCAGGCGCCGCACCTCGCGGATGAGCGAGAAGTAGATGTCGGTCTCGAGCCCTCGGGGCAGGCTGCCGGCGAACACGCAGATGCTCGCTCCCTGAGCCAGGTAGAGGAGCTTCTCGCGGAACAGCTCGAGCTCCTGGCCCGAGACCGCCGGGCCGCGCTCGTTGATCTCGGTCTGCAGGCCCGTGGTGGGATCGAGCACCGCCGTGTTGGTCCGCGACTCGTCGCTGATGCGGACGAAGTCGTTGAGGATCGACTCGTCGTTGAGCGCCTCGACGATGCGGCTCCCGGTCGGCCCGCCGGCGAACCCCGTGGCGATCACCGGCTGGCCCAGACGCTTGATGGCGCGCGCGATGTTGACGCCCTTGCCGCCGGGCATCGTCGTCTGATCCACCGTGCGATGACGGCGCCCGGGGGTGAAGCTGGGGACCTCGAGCGTCTTGTCCATCGCGGCGTTGAGCGTGACGGTGATGATCATGTCGCCTCCAGTTCCCTACCCCGTCGACCGGTGCGCCGACGCCGACGTACGTTACGCAGGAGCAGCGCCGCGCCTCCGGCCCCGCCGAAGATGAGCGCCAGCGTCAGCGGCCGAGTGACGAACCTGGTGGCGCGCGTCAGCCCGCTCACCGCCGACAGCCGCTGGGTCAGCACGAGCGGGATGCGCGCCAGCACGCGCCGGCCGTCGGTGACGGTGGCGGTGCCCACGACCGCTTGCGCCGGCAGCGGCCCGACGAGCTGGTGGGGAACGCTGGTGCTCACCCGCACGCGCGCCGAGCGCGGCAGGATGCGGCTGTAGCCGGCCGCCGCCGCCACGGACGGGTGCACGCTCGGCTGCTCCTTCACGGTGGGCCGGGCCAGGACCTGCCCCTTGCGCACGGGCGTCCACACGCGGAAGCTGGCCCCGTAGTCGAGCAGCGCCAGCGTGTTGGCGTCTCGCGATGTCTCTGAGACGGTCCCGAGGACGGCACTGATCAGCGCCATTCCCCCTCTGTGCCCGGCCGCGACCAGGACGTAACCGGCATCCAGCGTGTGGCCGGTCTTGACCCCGTCGATCCACGGATAGCGGCCGACGAGGTCGTTGCGGTTGACCACCGTGCGCACGTGGTTGCCCGAGTACAAGGTCGCCCGGGGCAGCGCGACGATGCGCGCGAAGTAGGCGCTGTGGGTCATGTCGTAGTCGGCGAGCTTGACGAGGTCCGCCGCCGTGGAGTAGTTGCCCGGGGTGTCGAGCCCGATCGGCGTCGTGTAGTGGGTGTGGCGCAGGCCGAGCGCCTGGGCCTCGGCATTCATCATCGACACGAACCGACCCACCGAGCCGTGGCCGACGTTGACGGCCAGGTCCTCGGCGGCGTCGTCGGCCGAGGGCAGCATCAGCGCCAGCAGGAGGTCGTGCACGCTCATGCGCTCCCCGGGCTCCAGGCCGATCTGGGAGTCCACCGCCGCGGACGTGTAGTCGTTCTGCGCGAACATGGTCGACAGCTTGTGGACGTGCTGGAGCACGACGAGCGCGGTCATCAGCTTGGTGGTGGAGGCGATGGCGACGCGCTTGGAGGCGTTGACCCCGTACAGCAGCTGGTGGGTCGCCGGCGCATAGAGCGCCGCCGCGCTCACCGACAGGGCGGGTGGCGACGTCTTCCCGGGTGGGGACTGGGCCACGGCCACGGCCGGCGCCACGCCCAGGAGGCCCACGCCGCACGCCGCCGTCGCGATCACTCGCGCAGCGATGCGACGGCTCAACGCCTCAGCCTCAGCCGCTGGCCTGTCTGCAGGCTGTTCGGGTTCGCGGACAGGGCTGCGTTGAGGTTGGTCAGCACGGAGACCGGGACGTGCGTCCGCGACGAGATGCTGCCCAGCGTGTCACCGGACCTGACGATGTAGAACTTCGGCGCACGGCGGTGCTTGCGCGGCTTGTGCGTGGCGCCGTTGGTGCTCGTGGAGCTGCCGGTGCTCGAGAGGGTCGTGGTGTGGTGCACGAGCGTTGAGTGCACGATCAGGTAGACCCCGACTCCCACCGCAGCCAGTGCGATCGGCGCCAAGAAGCGCGCAACTTTTGCCACCATCCCAGGGCGATCATACTGGTGGTCCCGACGCCTTCCGCGGGCGTCGTGGGGCCGAGGTGTTACGCGTAGAGGCCCCAGATGAGCTCGCGCAGCCGCGCCGCCTCGTCGCGCGCACACGCCGCCGGAGCGCCGCCGTCGCCACCGGCCGCGCCGCGCTGGAAGGCGTAGACGATGGCGCGCGAGGCCGAGACCAGCCCGCCCGCGGGCCCCGGCGCGAAGGCCGGCGCCAGGTCACGGCCGCTGGCGCCCTGGGCTCCGATCCCGGGCAGCAGCCAGACGGCATGGGGCATCAGCGCACGCAGCGCCTCGAGCCGCTCCGGCGCGGTGGCTCCGGTGACGGCGCCGACGTCGGACAGGCCCGACTCCCCCACTCCGGGCGCTCCGAGCTCGTCGATCATGCGGGCCAGCGCCTCGCTGACGGTGCCGCCGGCGGCCAGCTCGCGGTCCTGGATGTCGGCCGCGCCGGGGTTGGAGGTGCGCACCAGGGCGAACAGGCCCGCGCCGCGCTCGCGGGCCGCCTCGATCAGCGGCGCCAGCGAGTCACGGCCGAGCAGCGGGCTCACGGTGAGCGCGTCGGCGCCCAGGCCCGGCACGTCGCCGAACGGCGTCGTCGTGGCACCGAAGAACGCCTGGGCGTAGGCACGTGCCGAGATGTCGATGTCGCCGCGCTTGGCGTCGGCGATGACCACCAGGCCGCGCTGCGCGGCATCGTGCATGACCTCGCGCAGCGCCGCCCACCCCGGCGCGCCCAGGCGCTCGAAGCACGCCACCTGGGGCTTGACCGCCACGCACTGCTCGGCGGCGGCTTCGAGCACCAGCCGGCAGTGCGCCGCGACAGCACGCGCGGCCCGCTCGGCGGCATCGCCGGGGTCAGACCCGGTCCTGGCCGTCAGCTCCAGGGCCTCGGGCCAGAGACGAGCGGGATCGGGGTCCAGCCCCAGGACGATCTGGGATCGCCTGCGCTGGACGGAGACGGCGAGCTGGTCGCCGAAACCCGGTGGGTGACTGTGGCCGGAGGACAGCTTGTCCGTCTGCGACGGTGCCGCCACCCCGGCGGCCTGCGGTCCGTCGGCCACGCCCCTTCGCGCTTAGTTGACGGCCTTCTTCAGCGACGCGCCCGCGGTGAACTTCGGGACCCGCGAGGCGGCGATCTGGATCTTCTCGCCGGTGGCCGGGTTGCGGCCTTCGCGTGCGCTGCGGTTGGAGACGCTGAACTTGCCGAATCCGGAGAAGACGACGTCGCTCCCGCGCTTCAGCGCGCCCTCGATCGTCTCGAGCATCGCGTCGACGGCGTCGCCAGCGTCCTTCTTGCTGAGTCCGGCTCGGTCGGCGACCTGGTCTACGAATTCAGATTTGGTCACTTGCTCCTCCTTCTACTTGGGTAGGAAACAGCGACGCTAACACGGTCTGCGGACAACGAATGCCCTCCCTGAAGCGTGCGCGGCCTCATTCTTGCCGCCATTCCGGCGGAAAACCACGTCCCACGGCTGTTTTTCCGCAATTTGCGAGAATCCATCGCCTGTGGTGGCGCCGCAGCCGTCCTCGCCGCAGGCGACAATACCCGCATGGATGTTGAGGAAAGCACCGTCAACCTGGGCCGGGCCGCCTGGCTCGTCACCGTATTCGCCTGCCTGGTGGCCGTGCTCATCCTCGTCCTCAACGGCTACTACGGCTACGCCGGCGTGACGCTGGCCGTCGCCATCTCGGCGGGGATCAACCTGCTCTAGGGGCCCGCGGGCCCCTCCAGCCAGGCCAGCAGCTCGGCGACCGCCCCGGCGCGGTGGCTGATGGCGTCCTTCTCCGCGTCGGTGAGCTCGGCCATCGTGCGCCCGCCATCACCGCCGTCGGGTAGGAACGCCGGGTCATAGCCAAAGCCGCGCGACCCGCGCGCCTGCTCGGCCAGCCGTCCGGAGCAGTAGCCGAAGAACACGCGCTCGGTGCCGTCAGCCGGGTCGACGTAGGCCAGGGCGCACACGTACCGCAGGGCGCTGCCCGCGGGCGCCTGCGCCATCAGCTTGGCCAGGTTCTCCTCGTCGGTGGCCTCGGGACCGGCGTACCGGGCCGAGTGCACGCCGGGGCGGCCGTCGAGCGCGGCAGCCTCGATTCCGGAGTCGTCGGCGATGGCGATCCGGCCGGTGGCCCGGGCCGCGGCGCGCGCCTTGGGCAGCGCGTTGTCGGTGAAGGTGTCGCCGTCCTCGGGGGGAAGCGTCACCTCGTCGGGCAGCGGCTCGACGGTGATCTCGGCCGGCGCCAGCAGGCGCTCGAACTCCCGCACCTTGTGGGCGTTACGGGTCGAGAGGAGCAGTGAGCTCGGCCTGGCCACGGGCGCAACCGCTACGCGGCGCTCTGGAGAGCGCGCAGCTCGTCGATGCCGCCGGCCGCCAGCGCCAGCAGGTCGTCCAGGTGCGCTCGCGAGAGCGGGGTCCGCTCGGCCGTCGCCTGCACCTCGACCAGGCCGCCATCGCCGGTCATCACCACGTTGGCGTCGACCTCGGCCGTCGAGTCCTCGGAGTAGTCCAGGTCGAGCAGCGCCCTGCCGCCGACGATCCCGCACGAGACCGCCGCCACCGACCCGGTCAGCGGCGAGCTTGCTCAGCGCACGCCGCTCCATCAGCCGCTCGCAGGCCAGACGCAGCGCCACCATGCCCCCGGTGATCGACGCGCAGCGGGTGCCGCCGTCGGCCTGGAGCACGTCGCAGTCGATGTAGATCGTGCGCTCGCCCAGCGCCTCGAAGTCGACCACGCCGCGCAGCGAGCGGCCGATCAGCCGCTGGATCTCCACCGTACGACCGTCGGGGCGCCCCTTGGTCACGTCGCGCTGCTTGCGGTCCCCGGTCGAGGCGGGGAGCATCCCGTACTCGGCGGTGACCCAGCCGCGGCCCGGACCCCGTCATCCAGCGCGGCACGCTCTCCTGGACCGAGGCGGTGCAGATCACGCGGGTCTCCCCCATCGAGATGAGCGCCGAGCCGGTGGCGGTGCGCACGAAGCCCGGCTCGATCGTGACGGGCCGCAGCTCGGAGGGGGTGCGGCCGTAGCTTCGCTGCCGCAGTCATGCCGCCACCCCCGCGCCCAGCCGCACCCCGGCGACCTCGCCGAGCGGCATCTGGAGAAAGCGGGTGCCCAGGGCCTGGAAGGCGGCGACGTCGCCGGTGCAGCGGAAGCGATAGCTGCCCTCGTCCTCGCGCGGGTTGAGCAGCTCGCGCGCCGCCAGCGCGCGCTCGACGCTGCGCGCCACGCCGGCGCCGGAGGTGACGAGCCTCACCTCGCGTCCCAGGATGCGCTGGAGCATCGGCGCCACCAGCGGATAGTGCGTGCAGCCCAGGATCACCGTGTCGACCTCGGCCGCGCGCAGGGGGGCGCAGTAGCCGCGCACGGTCTCGACGATCTCCTCGTCGAAGAGCAGGCCGTCCTGGATGATCGGCGCGAGGTCGGGGCAGGCCACCGCCTCGACGTGGACGTGGCGATCGGCCGCCCGTACGGCGCGCTCGTAGGCCCCGCTGGCGACGGTGGCCGGTGTGGCCAGCAGGCCGATGCGCCCGTTGTGGCTGGCGGCGACGGCGAGCTGGGTGGCGGGCGCCACCACGCCGATGACGTCGATGTCGCGGGCGTGCGGGCCAGACTCCAGGTGGCGCTCGAGCGTCTCCAGCGCGGCCGAGCTGGCCGCGTTGCAGGCCACCACCAGCAGCTTGGCCCCCAGCTCCAGCAGGTGATCGGCGATCTCCACGGCGAAACGCCCGCAGCTCGGCCTGGCTGCGCTCGCCATAGGGAAAGCGCGCGGTGTCACCGAGATAGAGGTAGTCCTCGCCCGGCAGCGACACGAGCAGCTCGTGCAGCACGGTGAGGCCGCCGACGCCCGAGTCGAACACGGCCACTGGGAGCTCGGCGGGTCCGGACACGGTGACCATGGTGCCAAAGGCCGCGGCGCGGAGGACTAGATTCGCCGCCACGGTGCGCGCGCTGATCGTCACCAACATGTACCCGTCGCCCGCCCGCCCGGCGCTGGGCAGCTTCGTCGCCGACCAGGTCGCGGCGCTGCGGCGCACCGGCGAGGCCGAGGTCGAGGTGTTCGCATTCGCGCCCGGCGGCTACCTGCGCCGCCGCGCGTACGCTGCGGCGCACGGCCACCGCCGGCGACCGCTTCGACATCGTCCATGCCCACTTCGGGCTGAGCCAGTGGCCCGGCGCTGGCCGCCCGGGCACGGGCGACGGGTCGTGACCCTGCACGGCACCGATCTCGCCCATCCCCGCT
The DNA here is from genome assembly GCA_963771675.1 of uncultured Actinomycetota bacterium. Taxonomy (GTDB): domain Bacteria; phylum Actinomycetota; class Thermoleophilia; order Solirubrobacterales; family Solirubrobacteraceae; genus Palsa-465. Next base: position 99,005 of record CAVYUJ010000004.1, read on the forward strand.
CGCGGCCGGTCACCCTGGCCGGCCTGCGCCTCAACGACCTCGTCGGCGGTGGTGTCCGAGCCGCTGGCCGCGGCGGTCCCCCGCTGGGCCACCCGGAGACGGCCCGCGATCCTGCCCTGCGGCGTCGACCTGGAGCGCTTTGCGCCCGATCGACCGCGACCGAGGCCCGGCGCCGCGCTGGGCCTGGGGCCCGACGAGCCCTACCTGCTGTTCGCCGCCGATCCCGCGCGACCGGAGAAGCGCTATGACCGGGCGCTGGCGGTGGCCGGCGAGGTCCCGCTGCTGGCCCTGGGCAACGTGGCCCCCGAGCAGGTCCCGCTGTGGATCAACGCCGCCAACGCGGTGCTGGTGCCGTCCGAGCGCGAGGGGTTCGGGCTGGCGGCCCTCGAGGCGCTGGCCTGCGACGTGCCGGTCCTGGCCACGCCGGTCGGGGTCGCACCCGGAGGCGCTGGCCGGGGTGGCCGGGACGTTGTGCGCGCCCTTCGACGCTCGATGTATGGCGGGCCGCGCTGGCGCCCCATCTGGCGACCGGCGACCCGCGGGTGGAGGGGCGGGCGCGGGCCGAGCCGTGGTCCACGGACGCCATGGCGGCGCGGGTGCTGGAGGCGTGGCGGGGGTGCTGGGTGAGCAACGCCTGGGTATGGGCGTGTGTGGCGGTGCGAACAGCAGCCATCGAAGGGGGCTCGCGCGCAGAGGTGGCGAGCTCGGGACCTCACGGGGGCTCCGGACCGGAGTTGTGGGAGATTCACCCTCTCTGAGCGGGTTTATCTACCAGAACCCCCTGTAAACAGCGCGTCTTCGCCCCAGCCGCCCCCTCCCCAGCCGCCGTTGACCTTCCTCTCGCGCCGCCGGGAACGCCCGCAGCTGGAGCTACACCAACCCGGGCCAGAACTGCGCCAAGCGCTCCAGGGCCTGCCCGGAGACGTCGGCCACACCCAACGCGCCGGCGGTCGACGACACCCCGCCCAGGACCTCCATCGTCGCCGCCACCGACCGCGCCAGCGCGTCGAGCGCGTAGCCGCCCTCGAGCACCGCCCCCACCGGGACGCCGAGCTGCGCCGCCACCGCCCGCAGCGAGCGCGCCATCTCCGCGAAGCCGCCGTCGGTGACCCGGCACTCGGCGAGCGGGTCCTCGGCGTGGGCGTCGTAGCCCGCCGAGATCAGCAGCAGCTGCGGCGTGTAGGACCGCGCGAGCGGCACCACCACGTGGTCGATCAGCGACCGGAACTCGTGGTCACCCGAGCCCGGCGCGACGGGCAGGTTGACCGTGAACCCCCGGCCGTCGCCGCTGCCCACGTCAGAGGCCGGACCCGTGCCCGGGTACAGCGGGGACTGATGGATCGAGCAGAACAGCACCCGCGGCTCGCCGTGGAAGATGTCGTTGGTCCCGTTGCCGTGATGCACGTCCCAGTCGACGATCATCACCCGCTCCAGGCCGTGGGCGTCCAGAGCGTGCTGTGCGGCCACGGCGACGTTGTTGAACAGGCAGAAGCCCATCGCCCGGAGGGGCTCGGCGTGGTGGCCGGGCGGCCGGTGGATCGCTGAAGCCCGTCGGCGCGTCGCCGTCGAGCAGGCGGTCGACCAGCGACACCGCGCCCCCGGCGGCATGCAGCGCGGCCGTCGAACGAGCCCGCCGACACGACGGTGTCGGCGTCGATGCGCGCCCCGCCGCGCGGCGGCCAGCCGCTCGATCAGCTCGATGTGGCGCGCCGGGTGCACCGCCTCGAGCACCGCCCGGCGCACCGCCGGTGAGCTGACACGCTCGTAAGCCCAGGTAGCCGCGAGCCAGCAGCTCGCGCTCGATCGCCACCATCCGCGCCGGCTGCTCGGGGTGCGGGCCGGTGTCGTGATCCAGGGACGAGGGGTGGTGCAGGAGCACGGGCGGGGCGCCGGACATCGCCGAGTACCGTACCTGCACGTGAGCCCGCACCAGAGTCAGGTCGCCGTCGTCGGCGCGGGCGCTGCCGGGCTCTACACGGCGCTGTGTGCGGCGCGCGCCGGACGCCGCGGTCACGCTCATCTCGGCCGGGCCGCTGGCGGGCGCCTCCAGCTACTGGGCCCAGGGCGGGCTGGCCGCCGCACTGGCCGACGACGACAGCCCCGACCGCCACCTCGCCGACACCCTCGCCGCCGGCCGCGGCTCGGTCCGCGCAGTCGGCCGCCCGAGTGCTGTGCGACGAGGCCCCGGCCGCCGTGCGAGGACCTCACCGAGCTCGGCGTGACCTTCGACGCCGATCGACACCGGCCGGCTGGCCCTGGGCCTGGAGGGCGGCCATTCCGCGCGGCGGATCGTCCACGCCGGCGGCGCCGCCACCGGCCGGCGGATCATCCGCCAGCTGTCGGCGCTGGCCGCCGAGGACGAGCGGATCGCGGTCCTGGAGGGCCGGCGCGTCACCCAGATCCTCACCGCCGGCGGCCGCGCCGTCGCCGTCGCGCTCGACGACGGCACGACGATCACCGCGCCGCGCGATCGTCCTGGCCACCGGCGGCGCCGCGGCGCTGTGGGCGCGCACCACCAACCCGCCGGGCGCGATCGGCGGCGGGGCTGCTGCTCGCCCATGCGGCCGGAGCGCAGCTCGCCGACCTGGAGCTGATGCAGTTTCACCCCACGGCGGTCAGTGCGGGAAACGGATCTCACCGGCGCTCGACGGGTTCCTGGTGACCGAGGCGGTCCGCGGCGAGGGCGCCCGGCTGCTGGACGCCGCCGGCGAGCGATTCGTCGACGAGCTGGCCCCGCGCGACGAGGTCGCGCGCGCCGTCCAGCGCCAGATCGACTCCAGCGGCGTCCCGGTGCGGCCTCGACATGCGCGAGGTCGACCCGGCGCTGTTCCCCAACGTCGTCAGCGCGCTGCGCAAGCGCGGGGATCGACCCCGAGCGCGAGCTCGTGCCGGTCTCCCCGGCCGCTCACTACATGATGGGCGGGGTGGCCACCGACCTTCACGGGCGAGCGTCGCTGCCGGGGCTCTACGCCGTCGGCGAGTGCTCCTGCACCGGACTGCACGGCGCCAACCGCCTGGCCTCCAACTCGCTGAGCGAATGCTTCGTCTTCGGCGCCCGCGCGGCTCGGGCGGCGCTCGGCAGAGCCCGGCTGCGCGACGCCGCACCGCTGCGAGCGCCGTGCCGACGCCGGGCGCGACGCCCGCCTTCGCGATCAGCGACGAGTCCCGCGCGGCCCTGTGGCGCCATGCCGGCCTGGAGCGCGACGGCGACGGGCTGCGCATCGCTCGCGCGATGACCCCCACCCGCTGGTGCGGCTGATCGCCGCCGGAGCGCTGGCCCGCCAGGAGAGCCGCGGGGCTCACCAGCGCCGCGACTTCCCGGAGCGATCGGCGCTTCTCGACGGCCGGCATGTGACGATCACCGCAGGCGTCAGAACCCAGGCTCGAAACCTGGTTGATAGGTCCGCGCGCTCCAAGACTTCCGACTTAACATCGGAATTAATAAATGCGGCGGGGCGAGCTTCACACGCCGACGGGATACTCGCCAGTAGGCAAGCCGTGGCTTCAGCTGGCCGGCAGGAAGCCGAAAGGAGTGGAGAGACCCGTATGTATCGGTTCAGTCGCGCGATCTACCGGGAGATCGCGAACGAGATCATCGAGGATCCGCACGCCGGGTGTCCGCACGCCAACCACGAGCGCGTACTGCGGGCGTGTGAGGCCGACCGTGGAGCGGATGGCGACCGATCGGCACTACTTCGCGCGCCCGGCGCGGACGCTGTTCACCGACATTCGCGCCTACTTCCCGATGAGCGCGCAACCACGCATCCTGCGGGTGATCGAGCAGTACCTCGGCGTTCGCCGACGAGTTCCTGCGCGCACAGCCGCACAACGGATTCGACCTGTACGGCAACCCGCTGCAGTGCCGTGCCAGCACACGCAAGGGCACCCCGTGCCAGCGGATGCCGCTGCCCCACAACGGCTACTGCCCGTCGCACCAGCACCTGGCCGAGACCGAGGAGATCCCGGCGCTCGCCGCGTAGCACGGCATCAGTTGGGCCCGCTTGCGCGGGCCCTCGGTTTGCGTAGCCGACGCTCGGTAGGGTGCGGTGATGCTCCTGGGGGTCGACGTCGGCGGAACGTTCACCGATGCGGTGCTCGCCGTCGAGGGCCGGCTGATCACCGCCAAGGCCCCGACCACGCCCGAGGACCAGTCCGAGGGGGTCCTGGCCGCCGTCCGTGCCGTCCTGGAGCGCGCGGGCGCGGACGCCGGTGCCGTGGAGGAGTTCTCCCACGGGATGACCGTCGCCACCAACGCCCTGCTGGAGGGCCGCGGGGCGCGCACCGCGTTCATCGCCACCGAGGGGTTCACCGACATCATCGCCCTCGGCCGCCAGGACCGGCCGGAGCTCTACCGGCTGTGCGCGGCGCGCCCGGAGCCGCTCACGGCCCCCGAGGCCCGCTTCGGCGCGCCCGAGCGGATGACGCCCGACGGCCCGCTGCGCGAGCTGAGCGCCGACGCGGCCACCGAGCTGGCGCGCCGAGTGGCCGACGCCGGGGCGGACGGCTTCGAGGCGGTCGCGGTGACCCTGCTGCACGCCTACCGCCACCCCGAGCACGAGCTGGCGATCGCGCGAGGCACTGGCCGAGGAGCTGCCCGGCGTCCACGTCTCGCTGTCACACGAGGTGGTCGGAACCTTCCGCGAGTACGAGCGCGCCAGCACCACCGAGGTCGACGCCGCCCTCTCCCCCCTGCTCGGCGGCTACCTGCGCCGCCTGGTGGCGCGCTGCGACGAGGCCGGGCTCCCCGAGCCCGCGATCATGCAGTCAAGCGGCGGCCTCATCGATCTGGCGGCGGCCGCCAGCCACGCCGCCTGGACGGTGCTCTCGGGTCCCGCGGGCGGCGCCGCCGGCGCGGCCTACATCGCCCGGGCCAGCGGCACGCCCGACGCCGTGTGCTTCGACATGGGCGGCACCTCGTGCGATGTCTGCGTCGTCGACGACGGCGCGGTCCAGGAGGAGAGCTCGGGGACGATCGCCCAGCGGCCGCTGGCGCTGCCGATGGTCGCGGTGCACACCGTCGGCGCCGGCGGCGGCTCGATCGCCTGGCGCGACGCGGGCGGCGCGCTGCGCGTCGGGCCGCGCTCGGCGGGAGCGGATCCCGGGTCCCGCGTGCTACGGCCGTGGCGGCACCGAGCCGACGGTGACCGACGCCAACCTCGTGCTCGGCTATCTGGCCGGCGACGCCCCGCTGGCCGGCGGGGTCGCGCTTGACCGCGAGGCCGCCGAGCGCGCCGTCGGCGAGCTGGCCGGGGAGCTGGGGCTCGAGCCGCTGGCCTGCGCCGAGGGGATCATCCGCGTCGCCAACGCCGAGATGATCCGCGCGCTGCGGGTGGTGACGGTGCAGCGCGGCATCGACCCGCGCCGCTACGCGCTGCTGGCCTTCGGCGGGGCCGGCCCGCTGCACGCCGCCGCCATCGCGTCGGAGCTCGGCATCACCGAGATCGTGTGCCCGCGCGCGTCGGGCGTGCTGGCCGCGCTGGGCCTCGTCGTCTCCCCGCGACGTCGCGATGTCCAGCGCAGCGTGTTCCTGGGCGGCGACGACCTCACCGCCGAGGCGGTGGCCGAGGTCGCCGCCGAGCTCGGCGCCGCGGCGCGCGAGCAGCTGCACGAGCCCGAGGCAGAGCTGCGCGCCGTCTATGAGCTGCGCTACCGCGGCCAGGCGTTCGAGCTGGCGGTCGAGGCGGGTCTCGAGCCCACCCCCGAGGAGCTGCGCGAGGCGTTCGAGTCGCTGCACGAGGAGCGCTACGGCTATCGGGACGACGACCAGGAGCTCGAGCTCGTGACCCTGCGGGTGTCGGCGACCGTTCCCGGCGCCGACGTCTCGCTGGACGAGGCCGCAGGCGGCGAGGACGACGAGCTCGAGCACGGCGACCGGGACGCCACGCTGGACGGCGAGCCCGTCACGCTCAGCGTGCTGCGCGGCTCGCCGCCCCCCGGCACGGGGATCGAGGGGCCCGCCGTGGTGGAGCTGCCGGAGTCGACGCTGCTCGTCCCGCCGGGCTGGAGCGGCGAGGTCGACGACACCGGCACGATCCACATCCGGACCGAGGCGGCGTGATGGACCCCGTCGAGCTCCAGGTCCTCACCGGCGCGCTGCACTCGATCTGTGAGGAGATGGGCGCCGTGCTCATCCGCTCGGCCCACTCGGCCAACATCAAGGAGCGCCGCGACGCGTCGACCGCGCTGTTCGATCCGGAGGGGGCGATGGTCATGCAGGCCGAGCACATCCCGGTGCACCTCGGCGCGATGCCGGCCGCGGTGGCCTCGATTCTGGACGAGGACCACGCCCCCGAGCGCTCATGGATCCTCAACGACCCCTACCGGGGCGGCACGCACCTGCCGGACATCACCGTCATCACCCCCGTGTTCGCGGAGCGATCGGCTCATCGCGTTCGCCGCCAGCCGCGCCCACCACGCCGACGTCGGGGGCCCCACGCCGGGCTCGATGCCCGCCGACAGCACCACGCTGTCGGACGAGGGCGTGGTGATCGAGCCGCGCGTGCTCGACGAGGACGCCATCGCGGAGCTGGCCGGGCAGATGCGCCGGCCCGACCAGCGCCGCGCCGACCTGCGCGCCCAGCTCGCCGCGGGCCGGGTCGGAGCGCTGCGGCTCGGCGAGCTGGCCGAGCGGGTCGGGGTCGACGCCCTGCGCGAGGCCTACGCCGAGGTGCTCGACTACGCCGAGCGGCGCACCCGGGCCTGCCTGGCCGACCTGGAGGACGGCGAGCGCGCGCAACGAGGACGTGCTGGAGGCCCGCGAAGGCGATCTGCGCATCATGCTGCGCGCCACCGTCTCCGGCGATGAGCTCACGCTCGACTTCACCGGCACCGACGACCAGCACGAGGGCAACCTCAACTGCCCCGAGGCCGTGACGCGCTCGGCGTGCTACTTCGCCGTCCGGGTCCTCTCAGACCCCGACATCCCGGCCAACGCCGGCGCCTACCGCCCGATCACGGTCATCGCGCCCGAGGGCTGCCTGCTCAACGCCCGGTCGCCCGCGGCCGTGGTGGGGGGCAACGTCGAGACCTCGTCGCGCGTCGCCGACGTCGTGCTGGGCGCGTTCGGCCGGGCGCTGGGCCAGGGGACGATGAACAACGTGACCCTCGGCGATGACGAGGTCACCTACTACGAGACGATCGGCGGCGGTCAGGGCGCCTGCGCCGACGCCGACGGCCCGAGCGGCGTCCATGTCGCCATGAGCAACACGCTCAACACCCCGATCGAGGCGCTGGAGCTCGAGTTCCCGATGCGGATGGTCGAGTACTCGCTGCGCCGCGGTTCGGGCGGGGCCGGGCGATTCCGCGGCGGCGACGGCGTCGTGCGGGAGATCGAGGCCCTGGCGCCGCTGCACTACTCGCTGATCACGGAGCGCCGGCGCCACGCTCCGCCCGGCGCCGCAGGGCGGCGAGCCCGGCGCGCGCGGGCGCAACCTGCTCGACGGCGAGGAGCTCGAGCCCAAGTCGATCGGGGAGCTGAGCGCCGGCCAGCGGCTGCGCATCGAGACTCCGGGGGGCGGGGGCTTCGGCCGTCCGGACTGAGCGTGCGCCCGTCGGGCGGGGAAGGAAGTCGCCCCCCGTGGCGTACCATCCTTCCAGGCCCAGCTGGAGCCACCGCAGCTGGGGGCGGCCACAACTGCCGCCGACCCCGAGGGAGAAATACAGGCGCGTAGGTTCAGCCCGTCGGCGGGGGGTTGAAATACGCGATTTTGCAGGCAGGTTTGGCGATCTCGGGCATGTCGCCTATTATCTTCTGCGTCCTGACGCTGCCGTTGCAACGTAAAGGTGCACGCGCAGGACTCTGCCAATCCAAAACCGTCTCCCCCCTTTATTTTCCTATGCCGATTGCTTTCAAAGAATGGGCCGTCACCGTGCGGGCACTCGCCGAGGGCGAGCAGCTTCTGACGCTCCGCAAAGGCGGCATCCGTGAGCCAGAAAAACATTTCAAGCTGGACTACGAGCGGTTCTTTCTCTACCCGACGTTCGATCATCAGCGCTCCGATCTGGTGCGCGAGTCCCACCGTCCCGAGCTGTCACGTGCGCTCGAGGAGGGCGTGTGGTCCGATGGCGAGCCGCATCCGCAGGCGCTGCACCGCGGAGAGCCGCTCAACCAGCCCGACCGGGTGCGTATCCGCGCCTGGGCGGAGGTCGCGGCGCACTTCACGATCACCGATCGTCGTGCCGTCGATGCCCTCTCGCCGTTCTACGTGTGGACGCCCGACTACGCCGAGAAGCGGCTGGCCTGGAAGCGCCGGCACCCGCTCCACGTGATCCTGCTGCGGACCTACCGGATCCCTCGTCCGGTGACCGTCAAGGTGCGCGAGGAGTACGGCGGCTGCCGCTCCTGGCTCGAACTGACTCGCGACCTCCCGTTCGAGGGCACCCCCGTGCTCTCCGACGAGGAGTTCGACCGCGCGTCCGAGGAGATCGCGTCGATCGCCTCCGACCGCCAGCCGGTTCTCGTCTGACGTCGTTTCCCTTCCGGAGTCGCCGGGCCCGCGCACCGCACGGGCCCGGCGCGGTCCGAGCGATGACGTGGGTCGAGTCGGCCTCGCCGTCGTTCACCGCGCGCCACGACGCCTCGGCGACCGATGACGCCCGCCACGTGCTCCAGTCCCTGGAGCGCACGCGCGAGTACCTGGCGGGATACTTCCCCCGCACCCCGAGCGAGGTCACGCTCGTCCTGCACGGTGGCCCCGCCGGCCTGATCGCCTCAAACCCGATGATGCCGTTCGTGTGGCTGGCCACCGCACCGGCGGCGCGGCGCTACGTCGTGGGCTGGGCCGGACGCAGCGTGATGCACATGCTGGAGCCCGAGCTGCTGCGCGGGCGTGCGTCGACAGTGCCCGGGTCATCCCAGATGCTCGAGTACGGCGCGTCCTGCCTGTACGCGCGACGCGTGATCATCGCCTCCAACAAGGATCTCGCGCGGGTGATGCCGGCGCTGCGCATGCGCCGGGAGCTGCGCTGGGCGTGGCTGCTCGAGGGCGCGGCGCGCTGGTTCGGCGGCCAGACCGCTCACGCCCGGCCGGCCATCGCGCGGCGCCTGCGCGAGGGCGGCCCGCCGAGCTTCCCGCCCGGGCCCCGGGACGCGGCGCTGCTGGGCGGCACCGTGGTCGATCTGCTGGCCCGGGAGCAGGGCGCCCAGGCCGCCGCGCGGTTTGCCTGCCGCCTGCACCCCCAGGGTCCGCGCGCGGCGCTGTCACAGGCGTTCGGCGGCCGGTCACTGGCCCACACCGAGGGGGCGTGGCGCTCACACCTGGCGCGGCTGGCCGGTGGTCGCGTCCCGTAGGTGTCGCGGCACCGGCGGGACGGGACCACGAGCTCAGTGAATCGCCAGCGACAGCAGCCACACCAGCAGGGCGCCGATGGCCAGCGCCGCCAGCAGGCCCAGGAGCAGCCGCCGCGGGTCGACCGGCCGGCTCGGTGCCTCCGAGCCGGCGACCTCTGACTGGAGCAGAACCTCGCGGGCGGTCTGCGCCCCCGAGATCGGGACCATCACGTCGCGCGGGCCGGCGGACAGGAAGTCAGGGACGTCGAATCCGGCGCTGCGGCGCAGCATGCTCGGGACCCCCTCCTCCAACAGGAGGGCCTGGATGAACTGGCCCTCGGTCTCGTTGTGCGCCCACGCCACCTTGACCAGCTCGCCCTCGGACAGCTGGGGCTTGACCTTGCGCAGGCGCTGGTGGCGGTCTGACTCATAGTCGGGCTCCTCGCCGGTGGCCTGCAGGACCAGCGGCAGCTTGCACTCCGGGCAGAAACGCAGATCTCCGGCGAACTGCTTGGCGCATTGGGGGCAGACGAGCGTGGACTCGCCTCGGGCTTCCACGACAGTTACTGCCGGCTCCGGCCCCGCTCGGTCACGGTCAGCCGATCTCCAAGTCCGCGTCGGCGACCTCGCCGTCGTGGATCTCGTAGGTCTTGACCTCCGGCTCCCCGTTGGCCAGCCCGATGATGATCCACAGGACGCCCGGCCAGTCCTTGGCGAAGTTGATGTCGGTCTGCGACGGATACGGCGCGCTACGGGTGTGGGAGTGGTAGATCGCGCCGAGGTCCAGCCCCGCGTCCTCGATCTCGTTGTAGATGCGCAGCTGCTCCCGAGGCTCGATGACGAAGCGAAACTGGCTGGCCTCGGTGTTCGTGGTCCGGTAGACGTTGACCGCGTCTCCGTCGCGGCTGGACACCAGCCCGCAGCACTCCTTGGGGTCGTCGGCCCGGGCGTGGGCCACCATGTCATCGATGAGCGCCTGGGCAATCCTCATGGCGGTGCTCACTGTAGTCCCTGAACCAGTGGATACGGGACGGCCGACCCCATCGTGGCCTTGGGCAGCGACAGCGCGATCATCGCATCGTGCTGGGCCTCGTTGCCCATGATCTCGCACACCAGGCCGATGAGCTTGGCGTCGGTGAGATGGATCAGGGCGACGAAGTAGGCTCCGATCGCGGTCTGCTCGAGGGTCAGCAGGAGGCGCAGCGCGTCCGGGCCGCCCTTGAGCTGGCCGAGCCGTCCCCCGATCTTGCGGTGCTTGAGATAGCGGTTGGCGGTGGCGACGCTGTCGGGGCCGGCCGGCATGGTGCCGCCGTGCGCCTTCAGCCGCGCGCCCAGGGCGTCGATGTGGGCCTGCTCGTGCGCGACGAAGGGAGTCAGACGGGCGCGCGTGCGCCGGCCCAGCAGCGAGGTGTCGAGCACGTTGCGGTAGGCGTAGAGCAGGAGGAGCTCGATGCGGATGAGCCGCTCGAGCTGGTCGGCCTCGGAGATCGGAGCCGCGCTGGTGCTCGACGTGGTGGTGGCGGCCGTCGCCGGGGCGGCGAGCAGCCCGCCCATGCCGGTGGCGCCGGCCACACCGGCCGCGCCGGCACCGAGAAGCTCGCGTCGCGTCGTTGTCCGGGCCACGGGTCTGCTCACGGCGCCTCGGTGACGAACGGCCCGGGCACCGCGACCTTGTCCTGGAGCAGCCGGACCATGGCGACGTGCTGGGAGTCCACGGTGAGGATCGAGGCCGCCGCGGCGCGCACGGGCCCGGTCGAGAGCTGCGGGATCCACCGGCGGTAGCTCTCGATCTGGAGCGTCTCGAGCGAGTACAGCAGGGCCAGCACCCCGGCCGCGTCGGTCGGGTGCCCCAGGGCGTAGGTGTCGGCGCGGGGCGCCGCCTTGCCTCCGGCGGTCTTGATCATCGAGATGAGCTGGCCGGTGTGCTGGAGCTCCTCGTTGAGGAACTGCCGGAAGGCCTTGCGCTGGGGTCGGGCCATCAGCGGGATGCCGGCGACGTACGCGGCGACGGTCCGCCGCTCGAGCTCCAGTGCCCGCCCCAGGATCTCGATGTCGCGCGGCTGGGGAGCCGCGTTGGACGTCGTCGCGGTGCTGGCCGCCGATCCGCATCCGGCCAAAGCAAGGGCCCCACCGGCGAGCGCCGTGCCGGTGCCCGTCAGGAGCGCGCGCCGGGACGCGCGGCCGTCTGGACTCACCACCAGACGGTGGAGTCCAGGTTCTCGATCTCCTCCACCGGGCGCGTGTAGATCCCCGACGACAGGTACTTCCAGCCGTCGTCGCACACGATGAACACGACGTTGCCTTCGTCCAGCTCGCCGGCGATCCGGACCGCGACGCGCGCGATGGCGCCCGACGAGACTCCGGCGAAGAGCCGCTCCTCGTCGAGCAGCCTGCGTGTCCAGACGATCGCGTCATGGTTGGTGACGAAGATCTTGCGATCCAGGAGCGACAGGTCGATGATCGGCGGGATGAAGCCGTCGTCGAGCGAGCGCAGGCCCTGGACCGGTTCGCCCTGCATGGGCTCGGCGGCCACGATCTTCACGCTGTCGCCGAGCTCCTCCTTGAGGCGGCGGCCGTTGCCCATCAGGGTCCCGCCGGTGCCGAGGCCCGCGACGAAGGCGGCCACCTCGTCGAGCTCCTCGAGGATCTCCAGTGCGGTGCCGTTGTAGTGCGCGTCGGGGTTGGCCTGGTTGCCGTACTGGTAGGGCATGTAGTACGAGGCGTCTGACTGGGCCATGTCCAGCGCCTTCTCGACCGCACCGTTGGAGCCCTTGGACCCCTCCGAGTAGACGATCTCGGCGCCGTACATCTGCAGCAGCTGGGTGCGCTCCGGAGTGACGTTCTCCGGCATCACGACCTTGAGGTTGTAGCCCTTGCGCCCGCAGATCATCGCCAGCGAGATGCCGGTGTTGCCCGAGGTCGGCTCGAGGATGGTCTGACCGGGCCGGATGAGGCCCTTGTCCTCGGCGTCCTCGATCAGCGCCCGCGCGACGCGGTCCTTGACCGAGCCCGTGGGGTTACGGCTCTCCAGCTTGGCCCAGATCCTCACGCCCGGCTTGGGGCTGAGGCGCTTGAGCTCGATCAGCGGCGTGTGCCCGATCGACTGGACGATGTCGCCGTAGCGTCCCCCGCAAGGCTTGTTCTGCAAGCTCTCGGCGGCCATTGCTTCACGAAGTATAGCGATGGGACATCGCCGTCGCCCACCCCGGCAGCGCATCGCCGGGATGGGCGGCGCCGATCGCCTAACCCTCCCTGACGACGTGCCAGACGCCGCCGAAGTTGTTGATGCCGTCACCCTCGGCCTCGCCCCGCCGCCCGTTGTCCTCGATGAACGTGTACACCGGCTTGCCGTTGAGCGTCACCTGGGTGAAGCCATCACGCTTGATCGTGCCGAGCTTGCCCGAGACGCCGGCCATCTTGGTCACGGCGCCCTTGGCCTTGAGTGGCGGCCAGGCCGCGAAGCACGCCTGAGACCTGCAGACCAGGTGGCGGGCCGTCTCGGGCCCCAGCTGGTAGATGGTCACGCCACGCGAGTTGACGGCGACGGATTCCTCGTGGCCCTTGACGCTCGCTCGGCCGACGCCGATCGTGGGCGAGCTGGCGAGGGCGACCGCGGCCGCGGCCAGCAGTCCGGCCACGGCCATGAGCGCCATCCTGCTCCATCGGATTCTCATTTGAGGGTTCTCCTCGGTTGGGGTCATACCCCTCGAGGACCCCGTTGGCGAGGAGACCTTCCCGCGCTCAGCCGCCGGCCATCGCCGGCAGGATGACCAGCGTGTCGCTGTCCCCCACGGCCGTCTCCAGGCCATCGAGCACGCGGACGTCCTCGTCATTGAGGTAGACGTTGACGTAGCGGTTGAGCCCGCCGTCTGAGGCGAACAGCTGAGTCTGGGTCTCGGGATGCTCGTCGGCGACGGAGCGGAGGATCTCCCCGACCGAGGAGCCCTCCGCGCTCAGCTCCTTCTCCCCGCCGACGGCGGGGCGGAGCACGGGTGGGATGCGAATGATGGCCATGGTGAGGGCGGGGATCCTATCTAATGAGCACCGGCGCAGAACGCCTCGTAGTCGGGGAAGACGCCCATCTCCTCGTCGGAGATCGCCTCGGGATGACGTGAGCAGATCGGGCACTGCGGGTCGCGGCGGATCTTGACCTCGTTGAGCGTCGCCGCCAGCGCGTCGTAGAGCAGCAGCCGCCCGATGGCCGGGTCGCCCTCGCCGAGGATCAGCTTGATGACCTCGGTCGCCTGGAGCAGGCCCATCGTCCCCGGCAGCACGCCCAGCACGCCGTTGGCGCCACACGAGGGGGCCATGTCGGCGGGCGGCGGGGTCGGGAACAGGCAGCGGTAGCAAGGCCCGTCGTAGGGCTTGAACACGGAGAGCTGACCCTCGAAGCCGAGGATGGCGGCCGAGACGACCGGGATCTGGAGACGCACCGTCGCGTCGTTGAGCAGGTACCGGGTGGGGAAGTTGTCCAGCCCGTCGACGATGACGTCGTATCCGGGCAGGATGTCCATGATGTTGTCGGGGCCCAGCCGGACCGGGTACTTGGTGACGGTCACGTCGGGGTTGAGCGCGGTGATCGTCTCCTCGGCCGAGTCGACCTTGGGGACGCCGACGCGGTTGGAGTTGTGGATGACCTGGCGCTGCAGGTTGGAGAGGTCGACGGTGTCGTCGTCGACGATGCCCAGCGTGCCCACGCCGGCGGCGGCCAGGTACAGCCCGGCTGGCGAGCCCAGGCCGCCCGCGCCCAGCAGGAGCACCTTGGCATCCAGCAGCTTCTGCTGGCCCTCGGCGCCGACCTCGGGAAGCAGCAGGTGGCGGCTGTAGCGATCGCGCTGCTCGGCGGTGAGCGTGCGCGGGGTCTCGACGTCGTAGCCGCGGTCCTTCCACAGGGTGAAGCCGCCGGTCATCGACTCGACGTGCTCATAGCCGAGGTCGTCCAGCAGCGTCCGCGCCGCCCACGCCGAACGGTTGCCCGACTGGCAGTAGAGGATGACGTGCTGCGAGCGGTCCGGCGCGGCGCCCTCGATCCGTGACTCCAGGTAGGACTTGGGCACGTGCTTGGCGCCCGGGATGTGGCCGGTGCCCCACTCCTCGGGCTCGCGCACATCGATGAGAAGCGCGCCGTTGGAGGACTGCTCACGCACGGCCGCCGGATCGACCTCGTCGATCCTGCTCTTGATCTGGCGGAGAACTTCGGCTCCGGACGGACTCATCGTGGGAAACTCCTCAAAGGCGGTATGGATTCCAATACTTCACCGAGTATAGCGCCGTGGGAGCCGCCCGTCCGGGCGTTTCGGATTACTCGGGAATCGGTGCAGTAGCAGGGAATCCCTGGCGCTTGTACTCATCGTAACGAGCGCGCCAGCTCTCCGGCTTCCACGGCCGCTCCGGGGTCTCCCCCGCCACCACCCGGCCCAGCATGTCCAGGCAATCGTCCCACCCGGCGGAGTCCCGGGCGGCCTTGTCGGCGCTGTCGAGCACGACGCTGAAGGCGAGCCGGCACGCCGCACCCGCGTCGCGCTCCTCGAGCTCGAAGGTGAGCACGTCGTCGCCCCACGTGAAGCTGAGCCGCCGGGGCGGGCTCACCTCACAAAAGGACCCGCTCATCGGCCCGATGGGGTGGTCGGTGAAGCGGAAGGTGATCGGCGCGCCGGCGCGCAGCTCGTCGTACTCGACCGTGGTGGGAAACCAGCTGGCCAGGCGCGCCGGGTCGGTGATCGCGTCCCAGACCTGGGTCGGGGAATGCGGGAAGGTCCGCTCGAAGCGAACGACGGGGCTGCCGTCGACCTGCTGGTAGCTGCCGGTGGCGGTGGGCATGTGGTGTCAGTCCTCCTTGGATGGTGGGGGGGGTCGATCGAGGGGATCGGGGTCGTCGAGATGGCGGCCGAGAGCGTCGAGGTGGCGGTCCCAGAAGCGCCGATAGGGCTCCAGCCACGCGTCGAGCTCGGCCAGCGGGCCGGGCTCGAGCTGGTAGTAGCGCCGCTGGGCGTCGGCGCGGACGCGCACCAGGCCGGCCTGCCGCAGCGTCTTCAGATGCTTGGAGGTCCCGGGCTGCGTGAGGCCGAGCTCGGTGGTGAGCTCGGAGACGGTGCGGGGGCGCTCGCGCAGGAGCTCGAGAACGTCGCGGCGGCGCGGGTCGGCCAGCACGCTCCACATAGATGCCATACGGGTAATATAACCAATCCAGCATGTAATGTCCAGCGCGTGACGTGTGTCATCTCAAGCGTCGTATGCGCGCTCAGATTGCACACCGCCTGCTCGCGCGCGGCGCGACTAGCATCGCCCGCGCACCATGCGCCCCCCGGTCGACCACATCGAGGCCCCGATGTTCCCCGCGCGCCTGCCGTGGATCAACGTCGCGCCGCTGCGCATGGACCAGCAGCGCGGCCGGCCGGTACTGGTCGAGTTCTGGGACTTCTGCCGGCCCAACTCGATGCGGACGCTGCCCTACGTGACCTCGTGGCACGAGCGCTATGAGCCCGAGGGCCTGCGCGTCATCGGCATCCACTCGTCGGGGTTCCCGCCGTCGGCCGACCCGGAGGCGGTCAAGGCCGCCGTGGCCCGGCTCGCCATCCCCTACCCGGTCGTGGTCGACACCGGCCTGGAGATATGGCAGGAGTACGGCAACCTCGGATGGCCGGCGCGCTACCTGTTCAACCAGGAGGGGCGCCTGTTCGACTTTCACTACGGCGAGGGCGGCTACGGCGAGACCGAGATCGCCATCCAGGAGCTGCTCGGCCTGGAACGCCCGCTCCTGGAGCCGCTACGGCCCGAGGACGCCCCCGGCGCGATGCTGGCGCCCCAGAGCGAGGATGTCGAGGGGCCCTACAACGGACCGTACGAGGCCGGCGGGGTGTGGGCGGTCCTCGAGGGCGACGGCACCGTCACGGCCAACGGCGAGTCGAGGACCGTGGACCATCCGGGCGCCTACGAGCTCATCGCCCATCCGGTGAGCACGGCGGGGGAGCTGACTCTGGAGCTCTCACACGGCGTGACCTGCCACGCCGTGTGCTTCACGCCGGGCTTGGCGGATCGAGAAGATTGACGAGCCGCGGCGGGGTGGGCGGGTCCGTATCCTCGACGATGACGCAGAAGCCGGTCCGGTAGGGGCTCTGCGAGGGGTCGGCGCCCATGAACGCCGGCTCATGGACCCAGCAGCCGCTGTTGATGAGCCGGCCGCCGCCCGCGGTGACCCACTCCGACGGATCGTCGCCGTCCACCGGGCCGGCTCGGTGGGTGTGACCGAAGATGACGTAGTCGGCGCTGACGCCCAGGCCGGCGCAGACCTGGGCCATCGACCGCAGCCCGGAGCGTCGCAGCGCGGGACCCGAGACCTCGGCCCGCAGGGGGCCGAGCCCGGCGCGGTTGAGCGCCGCGATCGCCACCGGCCACGCCGCCGCGAGGGCGCGGTCGCGGAGGCCGCGGCGTCCCCGGCGCTCGGTCAGCGCGCGCCAGCCGCGCACCGAACCGCCCTGGAGCCCTCTCCCCCGGCCGGCCACCGCGCCCTGCGCCACCGCGTGAAGCCAGGCGTAGATGGGCGTGAGGATCGCCTCGTAGTCCTCCGCGGTCGCGGGTGGCCGCGATCCGTGACCGGGCGCGGTGACGATGCGCCGCATGACGCCTGCGCCGAGGCGCTCGATGCTCGGCACGGTCATGTGCACGTCGAGGTAGTGCCCGTGCATGGCCCACACGTCGGGCCGCAGCCACACCCCGGGGTAGGCGGCGCGCACCCGCGTCGGGGCCAGCATCGCCGCCAGCGCGTCGAGCGGGTCGCCGTCTGCCCAGTCGACCGGCGTCTCGGAGCTCAGCGGGGGCGGGGGTCCGCCGCCGGCGCGCCGCTGGCTCCACGGGTGCACCAGGTAGTGGTCGTGGTTGCCCGCCAGCAGGACGACCTCGGCGCCGGGGCCGAGCGCCGCGCCGATCTCGGCGAGCGGCTCGACGGCCGCGGCCAGCGCCTCATGCAGCGGTCCGTGGCGCAGCTCCAGCACGTCGCCGAGCAGGACCAGGCGATCACAGCGGGCCAGCGCCGCGAGCAGCGGAGCGCGCCGGCGGCGGTCGCGCAGCACGTCGGTGCCGGAGTGCGTGCCGAAATGCAGATCGGAGATGACCAGCGTGCGCAACGGCCCGCCCCCGGCCTAGAGGACTCGGTGCTCGGGCCGCGGCGGCCGGTGGCGCCTGGCGACCACGTGGCGTCTACGCCGCGGCGGCCGGTGGCGCCTGGCGACCACGTGGCGTCTACGCCGCGGCGGCCGGTCGCGCCTGGCGGATCTTCTTGGGGAGCATGAAGCGCACGTCCTCGCGGACCACCTCGAGCTCGCGCACGTCAGCGGTGCCCCGGTCGCGGAAGAACTGGATCAGGCGCTGCACCAGCTCCTCGGGCGCCGAGGCGCCCGAAGTGATCCCGACGACCCGCTTGCCCTCCAGCCACTCCTCGCGGACCTGGCCCTCGTTGTCGATGAGGTAGCTGTCAGCGCCGAGCTCACGGGCCACCTCGACCAGGCGGTTGGAGTTCGATGAGTTGCCCGAGCCGATCACGAGCACCAGGTCTGACTGCTGGGCCAGCTGCTTGACCGCCGCCTGGCGGTTGGTGGTGGCGTAACAGATGTCGTCGGTGCGCGGGCCGACGATGGCCGGGAACCGCTCGCGCAGGCGGTCGATGATGGCGCGGGTCTCGTCGACCGACAGGGTGGTCTGGGAGATGTAGGCGACCTTCTCGGGATCGCGGACCTCCAGCGCATCGACCCCGGCCTCGTCCTCGATGAGGACGATGTGCTCGGGCGCCTCGCCCATCGTGCCCTCGACCTCTTCGTGCCCGGCGTGGCCGATGAGCACGATCGTGTACCCCTCGGCGGCGAATTTCAGGGCCTCGCGGTGGACCTTGGTGACCAGCGGGCACGTGGCGTCGATGGTGTGCAGCCGGCGCGCCTGGGCGTTGGCATGGACGCTCGGCGCCACGCCATGGGCCGAGAACACGACCGTCGCGCCCTCGGGCACCTCGGTCTCGGCGTCGACGAACACCGCCCCGCGATCGCGCAGCTGCTCGACCACGTGCTTGTTGTGGACGATCTCCTTGCGGACGTAGACGGGCGCCCCGTAGAGCTCGAGGGCCCTCTCCACCGTCTGCACGGCGCGATCGACGCCGGCGCAGTATCCGCGCGGCGCCGCGAGCAGCAGGGTGTGTGGGACGTGTCCCATGGACCGGAGTCTAGAAGGTGCACATCCGGCCTCCAGGGAGGCGGCGGACCAGCCGATCAGTCGTTCGCGGTGACCGCGTCGAGCACGTCGGCGAACTGGCGGCGGGCCGCCTCGCGGCGAGCCGGGATGAACTCCGACGGGATCTCGTCGGCCGGGGCCTCGTAGCCGCGCAGCACCTGACGGGCCACCGACGCGCGATGGACCTCGTCGGGGCCGTCGTAGATGCGTGCCGCCCGGGCGAAGCGATACATCGCCTCCAGCGGCAGGTCGGTCGAGTAGCCCAGGCCCCCGTGGGCCTGGAGCGCGCGGTCGACGACGTCGTGCAGGACCTTGGCGCCGTAGAACTTGATCAGCGCGATGTCCTTGCGGGCCGCCATCACCCCCTGGGTGTCCATCTTCCAGGCGGCATGCAGCGTCATGAGCCGGGCCGCGGTCATCTCGGCCTCCGAGTCGGCGATCCAGTTCTGGATGGTGCCGTGCTTGGAGAGCGTCGAGCCGTGCGCGTAGCGATACAGCGAGCGCTCGCACAGCATGTCGAACGCGCGCCGGGCCACGCCGAGCCAGCGCATGCAGTGGTGGATGCGGCCGGGATACAGGCGCTGCTGGGCGATGAGGAAGCCGGCGCCCTCGGCGCCGAGCAGGGCCGAGCCGGGGACGCGGACGTCCTCGTAGCGGATCTCGGCGTGGTTGCCGTAGCGGCCGAAGCTCTCGTAGGGGTGCTCCATCGTGGCGACGTCGCGGATGATGTTCACCCCCGGCGTGTCGGCGTCCACGACGAACATCGAGGCGCGGTTGTGCGGGCGAGCCTCGGGATCGGTGACCGCCATGACGATGAGGAAGTCGGCGATCGAGCCGTTGGAGGTGAACCACTTGTGGCCGTTGATCACCCAGTCGTCGCCGTCGCGCACCGCCCGGGTCTTGAGCAGCGTCGGGTCAGAGCCGGCGCTGTCGGGCTCGGTCATGGAGAAGCCGGACTTGAGATCCCCCGCCAGCAGCGGGTGCAGGTAGCGATCCTTCTGCTCGGGCGTGCCGGCCATGGCGAGGACCTCGGAGTTGCCCGAGTCCGGCGCGGCGTTGCCGAACATCAGGGGCGCGATCGGGCTGGAGCCGAGGATCTCATGCATCAGGCCCAGCTTCACCTGGCCGTAGCCCTGGCCCCCCAGCTCGGGGTCCAGATGGGCAGCCCACAGCCCCTGCTCTGACACCTGGGCCTGCAGCGGCTTGGCGGCCCGGCGCAGCCCTTCCCAGCCCAGATCGTCGAGGAGCGTCTCGAGCGGCCACACCTGCTCGCGCACGAAGCCGCGCATCCACTCGAGCTTGGCTTCGAACTCTGGCTCTGTCGAGAAATCCCAGGGCATCGGAGGGTCTGTCACACGCTACTGCAAGCCGCTACCTTCGAGTAGGCTTGACGTTCGGCCATCCATCCGGGAGCGGGAGCTTGCCGCAGCAACACCTCGACCGCCTCACCTCGATCGACGCGTCGTTCCTGCACCAGGAGGGACAGTCCTCGCACATGCACATCGGCGGCGTGCTCATCTTCGAGGGGCCCGCGCCGGCGTTCGAGGACTTCCTCGACCACGTCCGGGGACGCCTGCACCTCGTGCCGCGCTATCGCCAGAAGTTGGCCACGCCGCCGCTCGAGACCGGGCGGCCGCTGTGGGTCGATGACCCGGACTTCAACCTCGAGTACCACGTGCGCCACACGGCGCTGCCGCCGCCGGGCTCCGAGGAGCAGCTGTTCCTCCTGGCGTCGCGGGTCGCCTCCCAGCAGCTGGACCGCTCCAAGCCGCTGTGGGAGAACTGGCTGGTCGAGGGGCTGGACGGCGATCGCTTCGCGTTGATCTCCAAGACCCACCACGCGCTGGTGGACGGCATCTCCGGCGTGGATCTCGCGTCGGTGCTGTTCGACGCCGAGCGCGAGCCCGAGGCGTCGGACTCGACCGAGCTCGAGCCCTGGCGGCCCGAGCCCGAGCCCTCCGCCGCCGAGCTGGTCCTGGCCGGCGCGCAGGGAGCGGTCACCACCGCCGCCTCGCTGCTCACGCGGACGCTGATGGCCGCCACCCGGCCGGCGACGTCCCTGCAGCTGGCCCGCGACGTCCTGGAGGGCCTGGGCGAGCTCGTGTGGGCCGGCCTGAACCCGGCGCCCGAGACGCCGCTCAACGTCCCGATCGGCCCTCACCGCCGCTTCTCGGTCGTGCGCCAGCAGCTCGCCGACTACAAGGAGATCAAGGACGCGCTCGGCGGCACCGTCAACGACGTGGTGCTCACGGTCGTCTCCGGCGCGCTGGGCCAGTGGCTGCGCTCGCGCGGGGTGCGCACCGAAGGAATAGAGATGCGCGCACTGGTGCCGGTCTCGGTGCGCACCAAGGCGCAGCGCGGGAGCATGGGCAACCAGCTCACGGTGATGCGCGGCCCGCTGCCCGTGTACATCGACGATCCGGTCTCACGGCTGCGCTTCATCCGCGCGGCCATGGACGGCCTGAAGGAGTCAAAGCAGGCGGTCGGCGCGGCCACCCTGGCGGCGGTCAACAACCTGGCGCCGCCGACGATCCTGGCCCAGGCGAGCCGGCTGAACTTCTCCACCCGACTGTTCAACCTCCTGGTCACCAACATCCCCGGCCCCCAGCTGCCCCTGTACCTGCTGGGCCGCCAGCTCCAGGACCTGTTCCCGGTCGCGTTCCTGCCCGAGGACCACGCGCTCGCGGTGGCGATCATGTCCTACAACGGCGGACTGGACTACGGCCTGCTCGGCGACTACGACGCCATGCCCGACATCGAGATCGTCGCCGACGGAATCGAGGCGTCGCTGGCCGAGCTGCTCGCCGCCGCCCGCGGTCGCCAGGGTGGGCGGGGCCGGGCCGCCGCGACGGCCAACGGCAACGGAACACCGGTGGCCGACGTGCCCGCGGTCGAGCACGGCGGGCCTGCTCCGATCGTCCCGGCCGATCACGGCCGGCGCACCAAGCACGGACCGGCGGCGGACATGCGCGCCAAGCGCGAGCGAGGCTCCCGTCCGGCTCGCAAGCGAACCCAGGACTGACGAGAGACAAAGGAGTCCCGTTGGAAGACGACGTTCTGATCAAGCCCGGGGAGATCGCCTTCCATCTCGAGCTGACGGCCGCTCAGCTCAAGATCGTCCACACCGCGCTGAAGTCGCTGGTCGACGACCTCGGCCACGAGGAGCACGACGTGCGCGCGGTCGCGCTCGCGGTGCTCGCCAAGCTGCCCGGCGAGCACGACATCCGTGCCATCGACCTCAATCGCGAGCTGCGCGCCGAGGGTTGAGCGGCACGGCGCAGGGCTGAGCCGCGCGGCCGCGCGGTCGGGCCGCCTCGCCGGGTCGGCTCAGAAGCCGAGGGCGAACTTGGCGTCCTCGCTCATGAGCTCGGGCGTCCACGGCGGCGTGAAGGTCATCGTCGACTGCACGTCCTCGACGCCGTCGACGTCCATCACGAACTCCTCGATCTGCTCGGCGACCTGGGGCCCGATCGGGCAGCCCGGGCTGGTCAGCGTGTAGGTCACCTGGACCGAGCCGCCGTCGACCGCCACCTCGTAGATGAGGCCGAGCTCGACGAAATCCAGGCCCAGCTCGGGGTCGATCACCTCGCGCAGGGCGTCGGTCACTTCATCCACTGTTGCCATGCGCATCAGTGTAGAGCGCCGGAGCGCACACTCCGGAAACCCTTTCGTCACCGCAATGTGCCCGCTCACATGACATTTGATCGATCGGCTGGACAAGTACGGGTGGATTTGAGTAGGTTTCCGGGATCGTCGTCTTTGATGACACACCGCCCGTACTGCGCTGCGCCGGCGATGAGGACCGCACGACGCAGGGCTGCCGCCGCCGGGCACTGATCAGGGCCATCCGCGCTCAGAAGGATGTGCGCGTGGACCTGTCCGAGCTCGTGTTCGCCGACGCTTCACTCATGCTGGACCTGGTGATGCTGGCGCGGCGGCTCCGCGCCCACGGGGCCGGAGTCCGCCTGTGCGGCGCCCAGCCGCAGATCCGGACGCTGATCGAGCTCGTGGGCCTGCACAAGCTCCCCGGCGTCAAGCTGGAGCTCGAGGGCCCGGCGCCCGCGCTGGCGTCCTGAGCCCGGCTCCACTCGTCCCGGGCCCGGCTCCACGCGTCCGGAGCCCCGCTCCACGCGTCCCGAGCCCCGCTCCACGCTGACGTCCGGCCGGCGCGCTATCGCGCCTGCGTGGCTCCGTCCGGGGCCATCCCTACCTTTCGCGGCATTCGCATCCCCTAGCCGGAGCTGCAATGACCCTCTGCTTCATAGAACCGCAGAACGCCATCCGCGTGATTGCCGACTCCGTTGGCCGCGAGGCGCGCCGTCAGATCCTGGGCGAGGTGGTCCGTGCATGGGTCGACGAGATCCCGGAGAGCGAGCTGGACTCACACTACGCCAAGGCCGTGGCTGACCTCGACGAGCACGACCTGTCGATGCTGGCGGCCTGGCACGTCTCCCTGGAGGTGGGGCACCCGCTGCCCAACAAGGACTTCCTGGTCAACGTCTTCCCCTCGCTGGGCGAGAACCGGCGCGAGGCGCTGAAGATCGCGGCGGGCTTCCGCGGCGAGGAGGCGTTCGAGGCCGGCGTCGGCGAGGAGCAGGCGTTTGACACCGTGCTCCCGTGGCTGTCGGACGAGCGCTGCCGCTCGCTGGCCGCCGAATGCCTGGAGCTGTACTGCTGGGACCGGCTCGGCGCCGAGAACTAGCCCCGAGCGCCCAACGCGCGATCAGCCGACCGTGATCAGCGCCGCGCTGGCGCGCGGGACCGACAGCGTGATGCGTCCGTGGGCGACGGTCGCCCGCGACACCTCGGGCGCGGCCAGCTGCCCGGTCGTGGTCGCGGCGCCGTAGCTGCGCCCGCCCAGCGTCACGCGCCGCTTGGCGTGTGCGCCCGGCGCCAGCAGGCGCTCGACCGTGGCCGTGGTGCCCGAGCCGGCGGGCAGCCGCAGCGACACCGTCTTGCGCGTGCTCTGGCTCTTGTTGATGACCACGACGCGCAGGCGCCGATCCCCGGCGGCATCCGCGCGCGTGGCCCACACGCTGAGTCCGCTGTCGGCCCCGTGGCGTGATACCGCGAGCAGCCGCGCGCCGGCGGGGGCCGCCTGGGCGAACAGCTGCAGGCCGTAGTAGACCGGGCGGACCTGGGCCTGCCAGCGGCCGTCGTGCCGGCTGAAGGCGAACAGCTCATAGGCGGCATCGGGCAGCGTGTGGATGTCGATGCCGTCGACCCCGGCGCGGGCCAGGCTGAACAACGCGTCGGTGGCCCACAGGGCGCTGGCGAACGTGTCCGAGACGCCGGCCTTGCCGCGGCAGGCGACGGAGTTGAGCTCGTCGACGCGCAGCCGGCGATGCTGGGCATGGGCGATGTCGATCCAGGGCTTGAGGCTGTCGGCGAGCCCGACCGTCGCATAGCGGGAGAGCAGGTGCGAGACCGTCGGATACTGCGGGGACTTCGGCGGCACGTAGCAGTTGCGCAGCGGGTAGCGGTGCACGGTCATCGTCGAGATGCGCGGCGTGCGTTGCAGCAGGTCCGCGACGGTGTTCACCCACGAGCCCCTCCCCGGCGCGGGCCCCGCGGCCAGGGCCGGCGCGGCGAGCGTCATCGGCAGCGTCTGGTGGGCGACCCGCTCGAACTCCCGGCGGAACTCGGGATAGCCGAAGCTCCGGGGCCGGGCGTGGAAGGGATCGCCCGCCGCCGTGTGGTAGACGGTGATCTTGTTGTAGACGTTGGGCTCGTTGCCGATCTCCACCGCGTCGATCGAGTTCTCGGGCAAGGCGGTGACGTAGTCACGCAGCTCGGCCGCGTCGAGCGCGGGGTCGTTGGCGGCCAGGTTGAGCCCCATGATCATGCGGGCGCCCAGCGCCTTGGCCAGGGCCCCGGTGGTGGCCATCCAGCTCGGCGTGAGCTCATACCCCTCATACGGGAGCGGCCTGACCCCGGGGCCGACGACGTAGGAGACATCGGTGCTGTTGCCGCCGATCCGCAGCACCGGCGCCTGGCCGGGCGAGAGATTGCGGATGAGCTGGACGAGCACCGGGTTGACGTGGGCCGGATCTGGGCCGGTGTAGGCGCGCACCGCCTGAAACTCGAACGACAGGCCCACAAAGCCCGAGGCGATCGGCGCACCGATGGCGCGATCGGAGACTCGGACTGTGACCTTCGGGTCACCCGGATGCGGCGGGTCGGCGGGGATGATCGGACCCACGGTGCTGGCTTCTCGCGCGCTGCGCGGGTCGTGCGCCCGGGAGGCGGAGGAGGAGCTGAGGACGACCGCCGCGAGCACGGCGGCGCCCACGAGAGCCAGCGAACCCCCGGCCAGCCACATCGCGCGCCGGCTCACCCGTGGGAGACCCACCAGCTACGCCCCCTCCGCGAGCGCCGCCTCGGTGTCGGCGATCGCCTGCTCCGAGCTCTGAAACCACACCGCGTGGATGCCCAGGTCGCGCGCCCCGGTGCAGTTGGCCTCGATGTCGTCGATGAGCAGCGCCGAGCCGGCGTCAACCCCGAGCGCCTCCAGGGTCAGCTCATAGATGCGCGGCTCGGGCTTGCGGGTGCCGACGAACGCCGAGTCCACGACGACGTCGAAGATCTCGTCCACCGGCAGCATCGCGCGCCAGCGATCCTCCCACTCGCGCACGTTGTTGGTGCAGATGGCCAGCTTGTAGCCGCGCTGGCGCAGCTCGCGCATGTAGGCGATCATGGGCGCGTTGGGCTCCAGGTGGGCGAAGTAGCGCTCGCCGAAGCCGTCCATGTCGATCGTCCGCCCGAGCTGCGCGGAGAGCTGCTCGCCGATCTGCGCCAGGAAATCGGCCTCGGCGAGCCGCCCGGTCTCCAGCTCGAACAGGGGGTTGACGCCGAGGCGGGCGCCGATCGCAGCCATCGCCTTGCCGAGCTCGGCCAGGGGGACGCCGGAGGTGTCCTGGAAGGCCTGAAACGACCCCTCGAGCGGCGACGTGAGGACGCCCCCGAAATCGCTGATGACCGCGCGCACGCCTAGCTAGAACGTGGCGAGCACGTACACGCCGGTTCCCTCGCGCCCGCGGCTGTGACAGCGCAACGGGATCACGCGCAGCTGTGCCTCCTCGGTGGTGAGGACGACGCCGTCCCCGGCCGCCTCCCCCGCCACGCGCCGTGGAAACTCGTTATCGCCCTCGCCGATCCACAGCTCGAGGTTGGCGCGCGACGGCGCCCCCGACTCGGCGTAGGTGGTCGACAGGCGCGGGTCGTCCACCGGCACCCAGCCCTCGGGATCAAAGAGCGTCGCGGCGACGAGGTCCGATTCATGGCCGAGCGCCTCGGCCGCACGCAGCGCGAGCAACATGAACGCCTCGTTCTGGTCAAACCAGCCTGACACCATGCGAGCCGAGCCCAGCGAGCCGGCGTCGACCCCGTCGATGACACAGCGCGTGCCGACGCAGTCGATCGCGCGGTCGGTCCCGCCGACGGCCACGGTGCCCTGGACCCGGCAGAGCTCGTCGCATCCGCTCAGATCGGCGGCGGAGTCCTCGGCGTCGTCGGATTCCATCTCCTCGGCCTCCCCGCCGGGAGCGACGTGCAGGTCCACGCCCTCGCCGGTCAGCCTCCAGCCCACCCCTTCGGCGCTCCAGCCGTCAGCCGGCAGAGAGGCCGACCACGTGGCGCCGCTGGCGTCCCCGAAGACCAGGGCCGGGTGCGCGGCGTGCAGCGCCGCGCCCCAGAACCCGCCCTCGACGTCGCCGAAGGCCAGCGTGCGGAGGTGGTTGGCGGCGGCGAGGCTCATCCCTGCAGCCGCGGGCGGTCGAGGTCGGTGGCGGTCGAATCGACGTCGTAATCGGAGCGGGGCCCCCGGGAGAACCGGGTGGCGGCGACGACGAGGCGGCTCTGGAAGTTGCGCGTGATCGCCGTGCGCGCCAGCGCGCGAGTGGGCGCCAGGAGCAGCAGCCCGAGGGCATCGGTGATGAAGCCCGGGACGATCAACAGGATCCCTCCGACGAGCACGAGCGCGCCGTCGATCACCTCACGGCCCGGGGGGCGTCGGGCCTCGACGGCAGCGCTCAGGCGCCGCCAGGCGGCGCGGCCCTGCGTCTTGGTCAGCCACATCCCGACCGGCCAGCCGGCGACGAGCAGGATCACCGTGAGCAGCACGCCGATCGCCTCGCCGACCTTGATGGCGACGAACAGCTCGGCGATGGGCCACAGGATGAGGAGGAAGAGAGCGAGCATCTATGTGTAAGGCTAGACCCCCGGCGGGCCCGGCGCGTCAGAGTCCGAGCGCGGCCTGCGCGGCGCCGAGCAGCCCCGGGTCCGGCTCGATGGAGGCATCGACACCGAGGCCGGTCCGCGAGCCCTGCTCCCAGTTGTAGAGGCCGAGGTCGAGCGCCTCCAGCGGCAGCTCGCAGGCGGCCGCCAGGTCCGCCGAGCGGCGCTCGAGCAGCATCACGTCGCCGATCCCCAGCACGCGCTTGGCGGCGAGGGTCACCGGGTCGTTGCCACCGAGGCCCAGGGCACTCGCGTTCAGGTCATACACGCCCAGCCGCCCGAGGATGACGAGCAGGTCAAAGCGCGCGCCGCGGTGCAGGCCGGGCAGGGCCAGCCGCTCGAACACGCGGGCGAAGCGCCGCTCCGGCGTCCACGCGGCGTCCCCGGTGAAGGCGGCGTCCTGTGAGCCGGCCCGCTGGGCCCAGGCGCGGTACGCGTCGATCGTCCGCCGGCCGCGCGCCGGCTCGTACGCGGTCCGCGGTCCGCCGGCGACGTCGTCGAGGTGGGGTGGCTCGCCCGAGCTCCACGACGTTCGCGCCCTGGCGATGCCCGCAAACGGCTCCTCGTCGTCGGTGGGGCTCAGGTAGGCGATGAGGAAGGCCAGCCAGGTGCGCTCCTCGATCGGCTGCGACGCGTCTGCGACCTCGGCGTAGAGGCCGGGAGGCTCGGCTTGGAGACGTTCGAGCCGGGTCGCCGCGAACGCGAGCTCCTCGGCCAGCCGCTGAGCGTCCGCGACCGACCGCAGCCCGGGCACGAGGCCGGAGCGAAAGCCGTCCTCGGCGGCGCGGGAGAGCCGGCGCACGGTGAGGCCCGAGGAGGAGCGCGAGGACCCGGACCGCGTCGTCGCGCCGCGCGTGCTCGACGTCCCGGCGGCGGCTGGCCCGTGTCGGGCCTGGCGCGCGGGTTGACCGCCGGGGGACACGACGGGGCGCATCTCCACGTCCTGCTCCTTGGAGCAGATCGGGCAGTTCTGGACGAGGCGGTTGTGGCGGCAGAAGGTCGGCATCGGGTGGGCGCGATCGCCGGGATCAACTATAGGTCCGCCCCGCGGGCCGCCGTGCCCCCGCACGTATGGGTAGGATTGGCCAAGTTTTGGCGCAATGTGGACGCCAACGTGAAGGGGGACCCATGCTTGCTCGTCTGACCAGACACCGGATGCCGTTGGCCGGCGCGCTGCTCGTGGTGGCAGCCGCGCTCGCTGTGACCTTGGCCGGCGCGACATCCGCCCGGGCCCTGCGAGCGGCGCCATCCTCGTCCGGCGCCGCCGTCGCGTCGCCCGCCAAGCCGACCCCACCGGCGATCCAGCCCCCGCACGGCCGGCCGTTCATCCCCGTCCAGGGCGACTGGGAGGGCACCGCCAACGGCTTCGCCGCCAGCTTCAATCTCGTGCTGGACGCGGTTCACCAGCAGCGGGCGGGGGTCCCCCAATACGGCATCCAGGACCTCGTCATGCTCCGGCCGCTCGCCTGCCCACCCGACCCCGCCCACTACGGGGAGTCGGTCCTGGGAGGGCGGCTGCCCTCCGTGCTGGGTGACCACGGATCGCTCGGGCTCTCGCGGTTCGGCCTGTTCGGCGCGTTCGACGGCCGGCGCTCAGCCACGCTTCAGGGCCGCTACGCCCTCCCCTCCTGCCACGGGATGCTCACCTGGCACCTGCACCCGGCGGTGCGGCGCACCGTCGCCAATGGGACGTGGACGGTCCACTACGCCGGCGGCGAGCCTTCGACCTTCCACGTGCAGGCCGGCGGGCGGCTGGCCACCGCGATCCGCCTGCCCCGTGCCATCGTCGCCTGCAACGGGCTGGAGGGCACGCTCGACGTGTTCATCGGGACCCGGGGCGCATCGGCGATCACACAGTCAGGCGTGACCCTGCGGCTGCGCTTCGCCAACGGGAACGCGAACGGCACCCTGTCGGCCCGCGGCTGCAAGGGCGGTCCGCTGCGGGTGACCGCCAGTCACAGCCGCGGCTGACGCCGACCCGGCGGCGGGTGACCACCGGAGCCCAAGCCGTCCCGCGGCGCGTCAGGCGGTCCGGCTCAGGCGCTCGGGCTCGGGCTCGGGCGGGCCCGGCTCGGGCGCCTCCGGCGCCACCCCACCCTCCGCGCGGCGATGCGCGCGGGCCCGCGACAGCACCTCCTTGAAGCTCCTGAGGCGGAAGATGAACACCAGGGCCCCGAACCCCAGGCCGGAGCTCAGCGCCGCGGTGGCGATCTGCTGGCCGACGGAGAACGCCGCCACGTAGGGGTTGTGGGCGAAGATCTGCAGCAGCAGCGCCTGCTGGACCCCGGCGCCGCCCGGGGTGAAGGGAAACACCGACGCCACCACCTGGACGGCGAGGACGAGGAGGGCATTGCGCACCGACCCGCCGATGTGGAAGGCGTCGAGCAGCGCCCAGTAGGCGGCAAAGCGCGCGATCCAGCTCACGAACTGCCACCGGCACATCTCGCGCTGGTAGCGGCGGCGGTCCGACAGGATCGCCAGGCCCTGGCGGATGCGCTGCCAGAACGCGCGCACCTTCGCCGACAGCAGCGCGAAGCCGGTCACGAACGCCACCCCCAGCACCGTCAGGAAGAACAGGGTGAAGCGCATGTGCGACGCGAAGAAGCTGATGTCGAAGGCCGGCAGCTTGGAGAAGTCCGGCGGCTTGGGGAACACGCCCTGCGTGAAGGCGAAGCACATGATCAGCAGGCCCATGAACCAGTCGAAGAGCACGCCCGTCGACAGCGCGCTGGCCAGCGTGGGATAGCTGGAGGGCGGGATCGAGATCCGCGTCAGGAACAGCTGGGCCACGTTGCCGCCGCCCAGCGGGAAGACGTTGTTGACCGCGTAGCCGACCATGTAGCCACCCCAGACGTCGCGCCAGCGGACGGGCTCGTCCGGATAGGCGGCGCGAATCGCGTTGAACAGCGCGCGCGAGCGCAGCAGCAGGTAGACGCTGTAGAGCGCGAGGCCGAGCAGCAGCGACAGCCAGCTCAGGCTCGCCAGCTGGGAGAAGAACGTCCCGGCCGACGACAGCAGGCTGTTGATCGTGTCGCCGATCGAGCTGCCGTGGTGGTGGGTCACCCGCGCGCCGCCGACCGCCGCCGCGAGCACCGGTGCAAGCACGGGAGATCCCATGCACACACGGTCGCACACGCGGCAGTCGACCGATTAAAAGGACCGGGGGGCCCAGATCCATCTGGGCCCCCCGGAGAGTCAGGGAAGTGGGGGCGCAGTTCCCTGACCGACAGGGGCGAGTTTCCCCGTCCCAAGCCTTGAGTAAACCTCAATGCCCCGAACAATTTTGGCTAGGCACAGCTGAAGGGCCGCACCACCGGGGCTTAACGTATCAGCTTCGCGCGCGTCCGTGGATAAGAATCCGATCAGCGATCACGCGTCGCCGGTCCGGTGAAGAACTCCTCACCCGGGCGGACGGTTCCGGCGGCCTCAGCCTGGTGACGCAGGGTCTGATCGGGGTCTCCGCTCCACGCGCCGACGGCCAGCCGCTCACGATCGGCGTCCATCGGGCTGCCCCCCAGATCGGCGTTGACGACCCGCGCACACTTGCGCCCCTCGGCGATCGCGGTCACCACCAGCGACTGTCCGATGCGGGCGTCGCCGCAGGCGTAGACGCGGCCCACGTTGGTGCGATAGGTCATGCTCGTCTCGATGTTGCCGCGGTGATCGAGCGCGATCCCGGCCTGCTCGAGCAGACCGTCATGCTCGGGGTGCTCGAAGCCGATGGCGATCAGCACGAGGTCGGCCTCGAGCACGAACTCGCTGCCCGGCACGGGCGTGAGGTCACGCGAGGAGCTCCCGGTCACCTGCCGCGCGTAGACGTGGCTGACCTGCCCGTCCTTGCCGCCGAAGCCGGTCACCTCGGTCCCCCACCGCCGCTTGCCGCCCTCGTCGAGCGCGTAGGTGGTGGGGGTGCGCTTGGGGGGCAGCGGCCACGGGGCGCGTGGGTCGCGCGTGCCGTCACCGAGCTGCGCGTAGACGTCGAGCACGACGACGCTGCGGGCACCCTCCCGGTGGGAGTTCGAGATGCAGTCCATCCCCGTGTCGCCGCCGCCGATCACGATCACCTTCTTGCCCGCGGCCGTGATCGTGGCCTCGGAGTCCCACCCGCCCTCGGGCGGCCGCGATGGACGGCCCTCCTGCGCGGCGACCCAGCGGTTGCGCTGGTAGAGGTAATCCATCGCCGGGTGGATGGACGCCAGCTCACGCCCCGGCACGTCGAGGTCGCGCGAGACGCGACTGCCGATGGTGATGATGACCGCGTCGAAGCGCTCGTCGAGCTCCTCGGCGGTGACGTCGGTGCCGACCTCCGTGTCGTAGACGAACTCGATGCCCTCGTCTTGGAGGACCTTCACCCGGCGGTCGATGATCCACTTCTCCAGCTTGGCGTCGGGCACGCCGAAGCGCAGAAGGCCGCCGGGGCCCTCGTCGCGCTCGAACACGGTGACGGAGTGGCCGCACTGGTTGAGCTCCGCGGCGACCGCCAGACCCGCCGGGCCCGAGCCCACCACCGCCACCGTCCGACCGGAGCGGCGGTCGGGAGCGTGGGGCACCACCCAGCCCTCGGCGTAGGCGCGCTCGATGATGGCCAGCTCGATCTGCTCGATGCTCACCGGGTCGTCGTTGATCGCCAGCACGCAGGCCGACTCGCACGGCGCCGGGCAGATCAGCCCGGTGAACTCCGGGAAGTTGTTGGTGGCGTGCAGCTGCTCGATGGCGTCGCGCCACTTGTCGCGGTAGACGAGGTCGTTCCAGTCGGGGATGAGGTTGCCCAAGGGACACCCCTCGTGGCAGAACGGCACGCCGCAGTCCATGCACCGCGCGCCCTGGCGCCGCAGCTCGGCGTCGGGCTGGAGCGCGAAGTACTGCTTGTAGTCGCCCACGCGGCTGCGCGGGTCGCGCTTGTCAAAGCCGACCCGATGGATCTTCAGGAATGCGCCGAGCTCGCCCATGAAGCGCTGGAGGGTAGCCGAGGCCTACTCAGGCCCCGACTCGCTCCCCCTCCTCTGACTCATCCTGGGCGCGCTCCTGCAGCACCCGCTTGTAGTCGCGGGGCATGACCTTGACGAAGCGCTGGCACTCGCGCTCCCACGAGGCCAGGATGTTGCGCGCGCGCAGCGACCCGGTGCGCTGGGCGTGCTCGGAGATGAGCGTCTTGACCTCGCCGGCGCCGGCCTCGTCGAGCTCCTCGAGGTCGACGAGCTCGAGGTTGCAGCGGCCCTTGAAGCGGTTGTCACGGTCATAGACGTACGCGATGCCGCCGCTCATCCCCGCGGCGAAGTTCCGGCCCGTCGTCCCCAGCACCACGACACGCCCGCCGGTCATGTACTCACAGCCGTGATCGCCGACGCCCTCGACCACCGCATAGGCCCCCGAATTGCGGACGGCGAAGCGCTCTCCGGCGAGGCCGCGGATGAAGGCGCGACCGGCGGTGGCGCCGTAGAGCACGGTGTTGCCGACGATCATGTTCTCCTCGGCGCGGAACAGCGCGGACTCCGGCGGGCGCACCGAGACGATGCCGCCCGACAGGCCCTTGCCGGTGTAGTCGTTGGTCTCACCACGCAGGGAGAAGGTCACGCCGGGGGCCAGCCACGCGGCGAAGCTCTGCCCCGCCGAGCCGGAGAAGGAGATGTCGATGGTGCCCTCGGGCAGGCCGGCCGCCCCGCGGTGGCGGGCGATCTCCCCCGAGAGGATGCCGCCGACCGTGCGGTTGACGTTGCGCACCGGGATCGGCCCCTGGCGCAGCTTCTCGCCGCGCTCGATGGCCGGCGCGCACAGCTGCACGAGCTCCCAGTCAAGCGCGTCGTCGAGGACCGGCACCTGCTTGCGGGTGCGCGAGCGCGGCACCTCGGGGGGAAGGTCGATCGTGCCCAGGATCATCGTCAGATCGACGCCGCGCGACTTCCAGTGGTCGATCGCGTCGTCGGTCTCCAGCAGCTCGGCGCGGCCGATGAGGTCCGAGAAGCGCCGTACGCCGAGGCGGGCCATCAGCCCCCGGACCTCCTCGGCCACGAACATCAGATACGCCACGACGTGCTCGGGAGTGCCCTCGAAGCGCGCCCGCAGCTCCGGGTTCTGGGTGGCGATGCCGACCGGGCACGTGTTGAGGTGGCAGACGCGCATCATGATGCAGCCCATGGCGATCAGCGGGGCCGTCGAGAAGCCGAACTCGTCGGCGCCGAGCAGCGCGCCGATGATCACGTCGCGGCCCGTCTTCATCTGACCGTCGACCTCGACCGTGATCCGGCTGCGCAGGTCGTTGAGCAGCAGGGTCTGCTGGGTCTCGGCCAGGCCGATCTCCCAGGGCACGCCCGCGGACTGGATCGAGGACTGGGGCGAGGCCCCGGTGCCCCCGTCGTGGCCGGAGATCGTGACGTGATCGGCGTTGGCCTTGGCCACGCCGGCGGCCACGGTGCCCACACCCACCTCGGAGACGAGCTTGACCGACACCGAGCTCGACGGGTTGGCGCAGCGCAGGTCATAGATGAGCTGCTTGAGGTCCTCGATGGAGTAGATGTCGTGGTGCGGGGGCGGCGAGATCAGGCCCACACCGGGGGTCGAGTAGCGGATCTTGGCGATGTACTCGTCGACCTTGTGGCCGGGCAGCTGGCCGCCCTCGCCGGGCTTGGCGCCCTGCGCCATCTTGATCTGGAGCTGATCGGCGTTGACGAGATAGTCGATGGTGACCCCGAAGCGGCCCGAGGCGACCTGCTTGATCGCCGAGCGGCGCAGGTCGCCGTTCTCGTCGCGGGTGAAGCGCGACGGGTCCTCTCCCCCCTCCCCGGTGTTGGACTTGGCGCCCATGCGGTTCATGGCGATGGCCAGCGTCTCGTGGGCCTCACGTGACAGCGAGCCGAGGCTCATCGCGCCGGTGGAAAAGCGCTTGACGATCTCGCTCGCGGGCTCGACCTCCTCCAGTGCGATCGGCTCCTGGGCGAAGCGGAACTTCATCAGGCCGCGGAGCGCGGCGGCTCGCGTGGACTCGTCGTTGGCCTGCTGGGCGAACAGGTCGTAGGCCTCCTGGGGGTCGCGCGCGATGGCGCCCACTCCGCCGTTGCCGTTAGCGGCCTTGGCGCGCACGGCGTGCTGGAGGTTGGCGATGGTGTCCGGGTTCCAGATGTGGCGCTCGCCGTCGCGCCGGTACTGCAGGACGCCCCCGACGGGCAGCACCTCGCGCTCGGTGCGGGGGTAGGCGCGGAAGTGACGGCCCAGGGCCTCGGCGGCGAGGACCTCCAGCCCGACCCCGCCGATCCGGCTGGCCGTCCCGGTGAAGTACTTGTCGATGAGCTCATGCTCGAGCCCGACGGCCTCGAAGATCTGCGCGCCGCAGTAGGACTGGATGGTGGAGATGCCCATCTTGGAGATCGTCTTGAGCAGGCCCTTGCCGATCGCCTTGACGATCCGCTCCTCGGCCTCCTCGCGACCGAGGTCCTCGGGCAGCAGCGAGCGGTCGGCCAGCTCGTCCAGGGACTCGAACATCAGGTACGGATTGATCCCGGCCGCGCCGTAGCCGATGAGCGTCGCCATGTGGTGGATGTCGCGCGGCTCACCTGACTCGATGACCAGGCCGGTGCGCAGCCGCGTGCCGGCCCGGACGAGGTGGTGGTGGACGGCGGCCACGGCGAGCAGCGACGGCATCGCCACTCGCTCCGGTCCGAGGTTGCGGTCTGAGAGGATGAGGATGTTGGCGCCGTGGTCGACCTGCTGGGAGGCCTCCTCGCACAGCGCGTCCAGCCGGCGCTCCATTCCGTCGGGGCCGTCCTCGATGGGCCAGGTGATGTCCAGGGTGGCGGCGTCGAAGATCTCGTGGGAGACCTGACGCAGCTTCTCCAGCTGCGCGTTGCGCAGGATGGGCTGGGAGATGACGAGCTGGTGGGCCTGGTCGGGGGTCTCGGCCAGAAGGTTGACCTCGGCGCCGACCCCCGTCTGCAGGCTCATGACCACGTTCTCCCGCAGCGGGTCCACCGGCGGGTTGGTCACCTGGGCGAACAGCTGCTTGAAGTAGGAGAACAGCGGGGGCTGGCGGTCTGACATCACCGCCAGGGCGGCATCGTTGCCCATGCTGGCCACGGGCTCCTCGCCCATGGAGGCCATCGGCGCGATGACCATTCGCAGATCCTCCTGCGAGTAGCCGAAGGCCAGCTGCTTGGAGCGCAGCGGCTCGACGCGGGGTACCCGCGGCTCACGCTCGGGCAGGTCGTCGATCTGCACCACCGAGCGCTCATACCACTCCCCGTAGGGCTTGCGGCGGGCGACGCGACGCTTGACCTCTTCGTCCTCGACGATCCGGCCGTCCTCCAGGTCGAGCAGGAACAGCTTGCCGGGGGCCAGCCGGCCCTTGCGCTGCACGTGCTCGGGCGCCACCGTGATGACCCCGGTCTCCGAGGCCAGCACCACGTAGCCCTCGGTGTCCTGGACCCAGCGGCCGGGCCGCAGTCCGTTGCGATCGAGCACCGCGCCGGCCATGCGGCCGTCGGTGAAGGCCACCGCGGCGGGACCGTCCCACGGCTCCATCAGACAGGAGTGGAAGTCGTAGAAGCCCTTGACGTCGGGGTCGATGTCACTCCGCGTCCGGTAGGCCTCGGGGATCATCATCATCATCGCGTGGGGGATCGAGCGCCCGCTGAGGACGAGCAGCTCCAGGACGTTGTCCAGCGTCGCCGAGTCAGAGCCTCCGCTGCGCACCACCGGGAGCACCTTCTGGAGGTCCTCCCCGAAGAGCTCGGAGGCGAGCTGGGACTCCCGCGCGCGCATCCAGTTCACGTTGCCGCGCAGGGTGTTGACCTCGCCGTTGTGGGCGACCATGCGGTACGGATGGGCCAGCTCCCAGCTGGGGAAGGTGTTCGTCGAGAAGCGCGAGTGCACCAGCGCCAGGCGCGAGGCGACGCGCGGGTCGCGCAGATCCGGGAAGTACCGGGGAAGCTGGGGCGCGGTGAGCATCCCCTTGTAGACGATCGTGCGGCTGGAGAAGCTCGGCAACGCGATCTCGGTGCCGGCGGCCCGCTCGATCACGCGGCGGATCACGTAGAGCTTGCGCTCGAACGCGCCCTGATCCTCGACCTCGTCGTCGGCCTGGATGATGACCTGGCGGATGACCGGGGCCGACAGCCGCGCGGTCTCGCCGACGTAGCGGTCGTCGACGGGCACGTCGCGCCACCACAGGACCTTCTGGCCCTCGTCGGCGACCGTCTGGTCGATCAGCTGCTCGAACGCCCGCCGGCGCTCGGGATCCCCCGGCAGATAGCACACGCCGATGCCGTAACGGCCCGGGGGCGGAAGGTCGACGCCCGAGACGGCGCCGCGGATGAACGCGTCGGGGATCTGGAGCAGGATCCCGGCGCCGTCGCCGGTGTTGGGATCGGCGCCCTCGGCGCCGCGGTGCTCCATGTTCTCCAGCGCTTCCAGGGCCTTCTCGACCACGGCGTGGCTGGCCTCGCCCCACAGCTTCGCGACGAGGGCGATACCGCATGCATCATGCTCATTTGTGGGGTCGTAGAGGCCGATGGCCCCGGGCGGAGCGAGTGGGTACATAGAGCGGTGCCTGGTCGAGAGGGTGGGCAGGAAGGCACAGCGGCCAGCCTGCAAATCGTACCGGACCGAAGTTCAGAGTCGGCGCCGGAGCCTGAGAGTCCGCTAGGACTTCGCCTTGGCCCGGCTGGAGCCCTTGGCGCCGGAGGCCTTGGAGCCGTTGGAGCCCGATGATTTCGACGAGCTCGACGACTTGGAGGAGCTCGACGATTTGGAGGAGCTCGATGATTTGGAGGAGCTCGACCGCTTGGCCGACTTGCCGGACTTGGCGGCCTTGTCGACATCGTCAGAGCTTCCGCTGCGGACCTCGGCCAGGCTGGCCTCCAGCGCTGCCATCAGGTCCGGCGCCGGCCCGGTCTCCTCCGCCTCGGGCGCGACGGCGATCTCCTCGCCGGCGGCCTTGCGCTCGATGAGGTCGAGCACCCGCTCGCGATACTCGTCCTTGAACTTCTCGGGGTCGAACTCCGCCGACAGCGAGTCGATGAGCTGCTGGGCCATCGTCAGCTCACGCTTGGTGGCCTCGGCCTCCTCCAGCGCGTCGAGCTCGTCGATGCGGTCCGCAGGCAGGACCTCGTCACCGAACAGCATCGTGGAGAGCGCCATCGCCTCGCCGGTGGGGCGCAGCGCGCAGAGCTGCTGCTTGGAGCGGATCACGATCTTGCCGATCGCCACCTTGCCCGCCTCGCGCATGGCCTCGAGCAGCAGCCGGTAGGCCTTGGCCCCACCGGTGGCCGGCGCCAGGTAGTACGAGTGGTCGTAGTAGATGGGATCGATCTCGGCGAGGTCGACGAACTCCTCGATGTCGATGGTCTTCGTCGCCTTGGGATCGAGCGCGTCGAGCTCCTCGGGCTCGATGATCACGTAGCGGTCCGGAGTCAGCTCATAGCCCTTGACGATGTCCTCGAAGGCGACCTCGTCGCCGGTCGAGGGGTCGACGCGCTTCTGGCGGATCCGGGAACCCGTCTCACGCGACAGCTGATGAAACCTCACGGTCTTGGGCGAGGTGGCGCTGTACAGCTTGACCGGGACATTGACCAGGCCGAAGCTGATGGCGCCGCTCCAGATTGCTCGTGGCATATGAGCTTTGTATAGCGCAGGGCGGAGATGGGCAAGGCGTGATTGCGGACTTGCCGTGTCCGCGGAGTGGCGGGCCGTGCGCGGCGACGCCGCTCAGCGCCCGATGGACGACATGTCGCGGTAGCGGTCACCGGCCGCCGCCC
Source organism: uncultured Actinomycetota bacterium (assembly GCA_963771675.1). Classification (GTDB taxonomy): domain Bacteria; phylum Actinomycetota; class Thermoleophilia; order Solirubrobacterales; family Solirubrobacteraceae; genus Palsa-465. The sequence goes on from CAVYUJ010000004.1 coordinate 136,469, forward strand.
CCGCCGGCGCGACCTCATCGATCCGCGCCAGATCCTCCGCACTGAGGGTCAGCTCCGTCGCCTCGACGTTCTCCTCCAGGTAGCGCCGGCGCTTGGTCCCCGGGATCGGCACGACGTCGCCGGGGGCGGGACTGGCTCATGACCCAGGCCAGCGCGAGCTGGCCGGGCGTGGCGCTCTGCTCGCGGGCGATCTCCTTGATCCGATCGACCAGCTCGAGGTTGCGGGCGAAGTTCTCACCCATGAAGCGCGGGCTGGTGCGGCGAAAGTCGTCGGGGGCCAGGTCATCGGGTGACGTGATCTGGCCGGTGAGGAAGCCACGGCCCAGCGGGCTGTAGGCCACCAGCCCGATCCCCAGCTCGCGCAGCGTCGGCAGGACCTCGTCCTCCACGTCGCGGCTCCACAGCGAGTACTCGGTCTGCACCGCGCTGATGGGATACACGGCGTGGGCGCGGCGGATGGTCTCGGGCGCCGCCTCCGAGAGCCCGAGGAAGCGCACCTTGCCCGCGCCGACCAGCTCGGCCATCGCGCCGACGGTCTCCTCGATGGGGACGTCCGGGTCCACGCGGTGCTGGTAGTAGAGGTCGATGTGATCGACGGCGAGCCGGCGCAGCGACGCATCGCAGGAGCGCATGACGTACTCCGGGCGGCCGTTGACGCCGCGCGCGGCGGGATTCTCGGGGTCGCGGACGATCCCGAACTTGGTGGCCAGCACGACCTCATCGCGACGGTCGGCGATGGCCTCGCCGACGAGCCGCTCGTTGGTGTGCGGGCCGTAGATGTCGGCCGTGTCCAGCAGCGTGACGCCAAGGCCGATCGCGTGGTGAATGGTCGCGATCGCCTCGCCGGCGTCGGCAGCCCCGTAGAACTCCGACATCCCCATGCACCCCAAGCCCTGGGCGGAGACGGTGAGGCCCTGGCTGCCGAGCGTGCGCTGATCCATGGCGCCTGGCAGCTTAGCCTCTGCTCGATCTCACACCCCTCGTCGCCGCGGCGTTAGATCCCACAGTGCGCCTTCCACCGTTCCAGAACCTGCTCGACGCGCATGCCCGCGACGTGCACCGCTTCCTGATCGCCACGCTCGGCCCGGTCGAGGCCGACGACGTCTACCAGGAGACGTGGCTGGCGGCCCTGCGCGCGTACCCGAGCCTCACCGACACCTCCAACCTCAAGGGCTGGCTGTTCACCGTCGCTCACCGCAAGGCGATCGATCACGTCCGCGCCCGCGCGCGGCGAGCGACACCGGTGGCCGAGCCCGCCGACCTGCCGGAGGCTCCCGCCGCCGATGGGGTCGCGGGGGTGGCCGACGAGGATCTCTGGGCCGCGGTGGCGGCGCTGCCGGACAAGCAACGCACCGCGCTCGCTCTGCGCTTCATCGCCGACTCGGCGTACGCGGAGATCGCGACCGCGATGGAGATCTCAGAACCCGCCGCACGGCGCAACGTCCACGAGGGACTCAAGCGCCTCAGAGAGGAACGCACCAGATGAGTCAGATCAACGTCAATCACCACACCGAGGGCGGCGACGAGGAGATGGAGCGCGCGCTGCGCGCGGCCCTCCACGGCGGGTCAGACGCGCTCGCGCCCCCGTCGATCGTCGACGCCGCACACGCCGCCGGCCTGCTCGACGTGGCCTACGCCCGCGTGGACTCCCCGGTGGGGACGCTCGTGCTCGCGTCCACGCCGCAGGGGCTGGCGCGGCTGGCCTACGTCGACGACGGCCAGGAGGAGGCGGTGATGGAGGACATCGCCGCCCGGCTGTCGCCGCGGATGCTGTCGGCCCCGGGCCGGCTCGACGAGCCGCGCCGCGAGCTCGACGAGTACTTCGCCGGACGCCGGCGGGCGTTCGAGCTCACGCTGGACCTGCGGCTGCTCTCTGACTTCACCCGCCGGGTGCTGCACGCCACCGCGGAGATCCCCTACGGCGAGGTCGCCACCTACAAGGAGGTGGCCGCCGCCGCGGGCAGCCCTCGCGGGTCCCGCGCGGCGGGCAACGCCTTGGGCTCAAACCCGCTGCCGATCGTGCTCCCCTGCCACCGCGTGCTGCACAGCGGCGGCGGGCTGGGCGGCTATACCGGCGGGCTGGAGCGCAAGCGCGTCCTGCTGGGCATCGAGGGCCGTCTGACCGAGTCCGGCTGAGTGACGGATCTCACACAGGCGCCCATCGCATCTGTGAGGCTGTGCCCAGTCCGAGCGAGGAGACGGCATGAGACGCAGCGAGAGAGCGCAACTGCCCCCCGGCCCGTCGGTGCCGCGGGCGCTGCAGATGCTGGCCACGTGGACGCGGCCGGCGGCGTCGCTGGAGCGGCTGCGCCCCTACGGCAAGCGGATCACCGTGCAGCTGCCCTTCCAGCCGCCGTTCGTGATGCTGTGGGACCCCGCCGACATCAAGGAGGTGTTCACGGCCCCGCCCGACGCGCTGCATCCGGGAGAGGGCGCGAGCATCCTCGAGCCCCTGATCGGCCGCAACTCCGTGATCCTCCTCGACGAGGACGAGCACCTGGAGCAGCGGCGGCTGCTGCTGCCGGCCTTCCACGGCGAGCGGATGCAGCGGCTCACCGGGCTGATGACGGAGCTGGCCGAGCGCGAGGTCTCCTCGTGGCCCACCGGTGAGCCCGTGGCCCTGCACCCACGCCTTCAGCGCGTGACGCTGGAGATCATCCTGCGAGTCGTGTTCGGCCTGGAGGAGGGTCCGACGCTCGACCGCCTGCGCGACCTGCTCACCGAGGTGCTGCTCTTCACCGAGAGCCCGCTCTCGGTGCTGCCGCCGCTGCAGCGCCTGCTGGGCTGGATGCCGAGGCTGCGGCGCTTCCACCGCCAGCTGCGCGACACCGACGAGATCATCTTCTCCCTCATCGCGCAGCGGCGCGCCGAGATCGCGGCCGGCGGCGGAGCCGATCGGGACGACATCCTGTCGATGCTGCTGGCGGCGCGTCACGAGGATGGTTCGCCCATGTCCGAGCAGGAGCTGCGCGACGAGCTCATGACGGCGCTGGTGGCCGGCCACGAGACGACCGCGTCGCAGCTGGCGTGGGCGCTCGAGCGCCTGGCCCGCGAGCCCGACCCCCGTGCGCGGCTCACGCAGGAGATCGACGCCGGCGAGTCCGAGGAGTATCTCAGCGCCGCCATCACGGAGATCCTGCGCCTGCGCCCGGTGCTCCCGAACGCCGAGCCCCGGCTCACCAAGCGCGAGGTGCAGATCGGCGGCTATCGCTATCCGCCGGGCGTCGTGCTCCTGGCCAGCGCGTATCTCATCCACCACGATCCGGAGATCTATCCCGAGCCGCGGGCGTTCCGGCCGGAGCGATTTCTCGGCACGTCGCCCGGGACCTACACGTGGATCCCGTTCGGGGGCGGGCGCCGGCGCTGCCTGGGCGCGAGCTTCGCGGTGCAGGAGATGAAGGTGGTCCTGCGCGCGGTGCTGAGCCGCTATGAGATGAGGGCGGCGTCGGACCGCCCGGAGACCACCCGGCGGCGGAGCATCACCTTCAGCCCCGCGGGCGGGACGACCGTGGTGCTGCGCCGGCGCGTGCCCATGGCGGTCCCCGAAGCGGCGGCGGCCGCGGTGGCGGGGGCGGCCTGACCGGACGCGCGACGGCCGCCCGTCCGACGGGCACGCCCCAATGCACCGGAAAATCTGAAGAAGTTGCGGACTCCCGGGGCGGGGGTAGCGTCCTGACATGGACTTCATGGGACCCGTCCGGCGCTTTGACGCCTACCAGCAGCACCACCGCTGGTCGGCGCTGCCGGTGGCTGTGGTCAAGAAGTTCGGCGACGACCAGGGAGGCAACCTAGCCGCGCTCGTCGCCTACTTCGCCTTCTTCTCGCTGTTCCCGCTGCTGCTGGTGTTCACCACCATCCTCGGCTTCGTGCTGCGCGACAACGCCAGTGCGCAGAAGTCGGTGGAGAGCTCGGTGCTCCATCAGCTGCCGATCATCGGCAACCAGATCCAGCTGCACTCGCTCAAAGGGTCGGTGGTGGCGCTGATCATCGGGCTCATCACCTCGCTGCTGGCCGGACTGGGCGTCACCGGCGCGGCGCAGAACGCCATGGACCGCGTGTGGGCGGTGCCCTTCAAGGAGCGCCCCAACTTCCTGCAGTCACGCCTGCGCGGCCTGGGCCTGCTCGCGTTGCTCGGCCTGCTGTTCATCATCTCCACCGGCGCCTCGGGCATCGTCAGCGGCGGCTTTGGCGGCATCGGCGACCTCATCGTGGGCTACGTCATCGCCCTGGTCGTCAACTTCGCGCTCTTCTTCGCCGCCTTCCGCCTGATGACCGTCTCGGTCATCCCGAGCCGGGACCTGCGCGTGGGGGTGATCGTGGGCGGAGTGCTGTGGACGATCCTGCAGGCACTGGGCGGCTACTTCATCGGCCACGTGCTCAACAAGCAGAGCGACGCCGGCAAGACCTTCGGGCTCGTCATCGCGCTGCTGGTGTGGCTGCACCTCGGCGCGCAGGTGATGCTCTACTCCGCCGAGATCAACGTCGTGGTGACCCGGCGGCTGTGGCCCCGCAGCCTGTTCGGGCCACCCGAGGCGCCGGCCGACAAGCGCACCTTGCGCGCCCTGGCCAAGGTCGAGGAGCGCTCAGATCAGCAGCACATCGACGTCGAGTTCGAGACCACGCCGCCCTCGGGCGGCCCCGAGACGCCGCCCCAGGCCTCCTAGTACACGCATCCGCAAGTTCTGCGCCTAGAACAGTGTGTCCGGCGACTCGCGCCGGGTCATCGCCAGCGGCCATGAGCACAGCCCGCCCTGCGCCGGGCAGCCGGCGCACAGGCCGCGATAGGGCGCCGGGGCGACCTCGAAGCGCCGTTCCAGCACGCCCTGGCCCAGCCTGGCCAGACGCGCCTGCAGCTCGGCCAGCTGGGAGCGCTCGAACGTCGCGCTGACCGGCTCGTCGGGCCGCTCCAGGAAGCAGTGCGCGATCTCCACCGCCTCCGCTCCGGCGTGCAGCGCCGCCAGCGCGTACACGAGCCGCTGCGTGCCGTACTCGCGCGTGACGACGGCGGCCGGATCGGCGCCGTCGAGGCGATCGCTCTTGTAATCCACGACGAGCATCCGTCCCTCGGGCTCACGCGCGAGGACGTCGATGGCGCCGACGATGAGTGGGTGGGTGGGGTCGGCGGACAGCGCGAAGGCAAAGCGCTCCTCGCGCCGCGTGTGCGTGGCGCGGCCCAGCCGCGCGCACAGCTCGCTGTCGGCGAAGCGGCGCACGAGGGCCGCGAGCTCGTCGGCCTCGGCCGGGCCCGGCGGCGGGTGAAGCCCGGCCTGAGCCGCGGCAAGCGACACCACCGTCGCGCCGGGGACGACCGGGCGCCGGAAGTCCAGGCCCTCGAGCAGGGCGTGCAGGAGCACCCCGCGGTCAGCGGCGCTGCGCGGACCGTCGCTGGGCTCGATGGCGCCGCGGGGCTCGGGGACCGGCGGCAGCCCCAGCACTCGCTGGGCGTAGAACCGGTAGCCGCAGCGGGCATACTCGCCCAGCGACGAGTAGCTGAGGGCGCCGACCGGGGACCCGGCCGGGGTCGGCGCGGCGGGCCCCGGCGCGGGCAGCGTGGCCGGAGCGGGGGTGGGCCCCGGCGCGGGCAGCGTGGCCGGGGCGGGCACACCACCCGCCGGGGCGGGCGCACCACCCGCCGGGGCGGGCGCACCACCCGCCGGGGGCGCGTCGGGCTCGCGTCGCAGATCCTCGGGTCGCCCGATCCGCACCGCGACGCGGACACCGTCGCGGCGCACCTCGCCTCCCCCACGCTCCATCACCTCGCCCAGCTCGGGGACGAAGGCCGGCGCCAGCCAGGCCGCCGGGCCGCCGCCGGTGGCGCCACCGTCGCCGGTGAAGCCGTCGAACTTCAACGCGCCGCTCAGCACCAGGCGCTCCTGGGCGCGAGTGACCGCGACGTAGAACAGGCGTCGCTCCTCGGCCTCCTGCGCCGTGCGCTGCTCCTCGCCGATCGCCTGGTAGTCCAGCGCGTTCTCGCGCCCGGCCGCGCCGGCCCGCGACAGGCGCAGGCCGAGGCGCCCGTCGGGCGTGACGCGCACGATCTCCGCCGCCGGGCGGACCGCGCGGCCGAGGTCGGCGACGACCACGACCGGGAACTCGAGGCCCTTGGCCCGGTGGATCGTCATCAGGCGGATGGCGTCCAGGCCCTCGCCCTCCATCGGCGCCTCGCTCTCGCGGGACTCAGACGAGCGCCCGGCCTCCCGTTCGGCGACGAGATCCAGGAAGCCGTGCAGGTCAGGACCGTGCGCGTCCTCGTGCGCTCGTGCCAGGCGCATGAGCTTGCGCACGTTGGCCAGGCGCCGGCGGCCACCGGGCATCGCCAGCATCGTCAGGTCATAGCCGCTGGCGACGAGCGCGGAGTCGATCAGCTCCTCCATCCCGCACCGCCGGGCCCGCTCGCGCTCGCCGGCAAACCACGTGCTGAAGGTCTGGATTCGAGCCCGGTCGCCGTCGTCGAGGCCGGCGAGCTCGCCGCGGGGCTCGCGCAGCAGCCACCACGGGTCCCGCTCGGACTCCCGGCTCGCCGCCGCCAGCACGACGAGCGCGTCGAGCGACACTCCCACCAGCGGCGAGGCCAGCACCCCGTACAGCGACTCCTCGTCACGCGGGTTGGCCAGCGCCCTCAGGTAGGCGACCATGTCCACGACCTGCGGGTGTGACCAGTAGCCGCGGCCCCCGATGACGTAGGTGGGCAGCCCGCGACGCTCCAGCGCCCGCTCGTAGGCGCGCATGTCGGTGGTCGCGCGCATGAGCACCACGATCTCCCCGGGGACGTGGCCGGCGGCCACCAGCTCGGCCACCCGGTCAGCCAGGGTTCGCGCCTCGGCCACGCGCCACGGCGACGCGACGCCCTCCTGCTCCCAGTCGGCGCCCTTGTCGACGAGGACGAGCTCGACGAGGGGGTCCGCAGGCGCCGCTGCAGGCCGCCCGGGCAGCAGCGGGCGGAACCCCTCACCCAGCGCCTCGCCGAAGGCCAGGTTGACCGCGTCGAGGATCTCCGGCCGGCTGCGGAAGTTGGTCTGCAACGTCTCGCGCGCGCCCTGGGACTCCAGCCGCGCGCCACGACGCTCGAAGAGCTCCACCTCCGCATGGCGAAAGCCGTAGATCGACTGCTGGGCGTCGCCGACCGTGAACAGGTTCTCGCGAGCGATCGACTCGATGAGCTCCAGCTGCACCCGGTTGGTGTCCTGGAGCTCGTCGACCATGATGCGCTCGAAGCGGGCGGCGTAGCGCTGGCGCAGCTCACCGTCCTCGAGCAGGAGCCGTCGCGTCACCAGCTCCAGGTCCTCGAAGTCCAGGCCCGAGACCGCGCGCTTGCCCTCCTCGTAGTGGCGGCCGTAGGCGTCGAGCAGCGTGTCGAGCAGGTCGCGCACCGGCCGGGCCGCCACCGTGGCGCAGTGCACGCGAAAGCGCCCCAGCGCCTCGGTGTAGCGCGCGCACGCGTCGGTGCTCAGCGCCGCGCCGTTGCGCGGCAGCCGGCCCCGCTGCAGATCGACGGGCCACACGTCGCCGCTTCCCACCAGCTCCAGGCACGCGCCGACCCGCTCGATGGCCTCCCGGACCCGCGGGCTCGGGTCCACGATCGCCCCCAGCTCGCCCGCCAGGGCCCGCGGCGGCGGCGACAAGCTCGGCGGCGGCGTCCCCGACTTCCTCCGGCGCCGCGGCCGGGATCTCCGGCAGCCGGGGGTGCAGCTGGCCCGCCGAGCGCAGCTGCGCGTAGACGGAGAGCACGGCGGCGCGCAGGGACCACGGCGTGTAGTCGGCGATGAGGTCCACGGCGGGCCCCCCGCCCGCCTCGCCCGCCAGCTCCTCGAGCGCGGCCTCGAACGCCGCCGCCGACAGCGGCTCTGACTGAGGGCGGTCGAGCACCGCGAACTGGGGGTCGAGCCCGGCGGCCAGCGCGTTGACGCGCAGCACGCGGGCGCAGAACCCGTGGATGGTGGAGATGAAGGCGCTCTCGGTCTGCCGCGCCGCCTCGGGCGCCCCCAGCGCGCGCAACCGCGCCCGGATCCGGTCGCGCAGCTCCGCGGCCGCCTTCTCGGTGAAGGTGATGGTGAGCATGGCCGAGACGTCGACACCGTCGCTGAGCACCGACTGGACGAAGCGCTCGACCAGCACCGATGTCTTGCCGCTGCCGGCGCCGGCGTCGAGCAGCAGGTCCCCGCCACGGCGCTCGATCGCGCGCTGCTGCTCGGGCGTCCACGTCGGCTCGCCCTGCGCCGGGGGCTGGGCGCCCGGCCGAGCCGCCGCCTCGGCGTGGGGGCGCGGCTCGTCCCCGGGGGCCGCGAAGGGTGGATCCATTGGCGGGGACACGCTCACTGGCTGCGGCAGATGGCCGGGTATCTGCAGCCGTCGCGCGAGCAGTTCTGCGGGCACGGCTCGAGCTCACCGGCGCGCAGCGAGCCGGCGAGGGCCACCGCGCGCTCGGCGGCATCGGCGAGCATCGCGTCGAGCTCCTCGCCGGCCCGGGCGTCGGTGGTCACCACACCACGGCCGACAGGCGTCCCGGCGACGAAGACGCCGCGGGCGCGCAGGTCCTCGCCGCGCAGCGGCTGGTAGAAGCCCGCGACCGGCTCGGCGTCGGTGAGCTCGCGGACCACCAGCATGTAGAGGGCGACCTGGAGCTGGCGGTCCTCGCTCCAGCGCGCCGCCGACCAGGCGGGGCGGCGGGCCCCGGACTTGTAGTCGCGCACCACGGCGTGTCCGGCTCCGTCGACGTCGACGCGGTCGACCAGGCCGCGCAGGCGCACACGATCGGGTCCCTCCCCGAGCTCGAGCGCCGGCAGCGATCCCTCCACGCCCTCGAAGCCGAACCGCAGCTCGAGCCCCAGCGGCCGCCACTCCCCCGCGGTGCGCGCCTCGTGCTCCAGGTAGCGCCGCAGGTCGGCCTCGATGGCGCGCAGCGCGCCCGCCCGCACCACCTCCGGACTGCCGACCCCCAGCGCTGCGCCACCGTCGGCCGCCAGCTCGGCCAGCAGCCGATCGAGGATCGCCTGCGCGCCCACGAGGCTGTCGGGGGTCACCGGGCCGTCGAGCTCGCCGAGCAGGCGCTCGAGCACGTCGTGCATGAGGCTGCCGCGCGTCATCGCCTCCGGCTGGGGAACCAGCGGCTGCGGCTGGAGCTCGCGCTCGATGAGCCACCGGACGGGACAGTCGGAGTAGGCCTCGAGCGCGCCGGCCGAGAGGATCTCCGTGTGGCGCATCCGGCTCAGCGCCTCGGCACCCAGCACGCGCCGGCGCGCGGGCGGCTCGCCCCCCGCCGCCGCCCCGCAGTCGGCCGCCGCCCGGGCGCGCTCGCGCTCGGTGGGGGCCCGCTCGGGCTCCCAGACGACGTCGGCGAGCAGCCGCCGCCGGCGCCGGGCCGGCCAGCCGAGCGCCAGCAGCTCGGCCACATCGGCGATGAAGGGCGAGGGCAGAGCGAGGTTGCCCTCCTCGTCAGAGCTTCGGTAGGCCAGGAACACGCGCTCGGTGGCGCGCGACAGCGCGGCGTAGAACAGGTAGCGCTCGGCGGCGAGAGCGTCCTCGCGGGGACGGAGCCGGACCCCGCTCGCGGAGGCCAGCTCGAAGCGACGCTCGTCGGACAGGAACGGCTCGGGACTGGCCGGGCGCGGAAACTCGCCCTCCTGCAGGCCGCACACGAACACGGCGCGAAAGCGCCGGGCGCGGACCTCGAGCGGCTCGGCGAGCAGGACCGCGTCGGCACCGTCACCGGCGACGGACCCCGGCCAGCCTTGGACCGTCAGCCGCTGAAGCAGCCGCACCCACTCCGCGCCGGTCGGCGCCGCGTGGGCGGGCGCGAGCTGGGCGAGCTCCTCGACCGCGACGACGAGGGCTCGCAGGGCGGCGGCGTCCAGCGCCTCGGCGTCTGACAGGGCCGGCGCGGCTCCGCGGTGGGGCGCGGCGAACAGCCATCGCGCCAGCCGGCACAGCGCCCGCGCGGGATCGGCGGCCTGGGCCAGCTCGTCGAGCTCGGGCAGCTCCCAGCCCAGCCGCTCGCGCGCCTGCGCCGCCGTGCGCAGCCCCTCCCGCCGCACCTCGGCGTCCAAGCCGTCGGCGATCTCGGGCGCCTGCAGGCGCCCCGGGGTGCGCAGGTAGGCGAGCAGATCCGCGGGGCGCGCCTCGCGTTCGTCCAGCAGCGCGCACCGCGCGGCGCCGAGGAGTCCGCGCCCGAGCGCGGTGTGGGCCAGCAGCGGCGCGTGGCCCGTGGCCAGCGGGATCCCGTACTGGGCGAACACGTGGCCGAGCAGCGGCGCCGCCTGGGCGCGCGAGCGGTAGATGATCACGATCTCCGCGGCGGGCACCCCGGCGCGCAGCAGCTCCAGCACCTGCTCGGCGACGAGCTCGGCCTCGGCGCGCTCGCCGCCGGCCTCCAGCAGGGTGACCGCGTCGCCCGGATCCAGCCGTTGGATCGGCTCGGCGGAGAACAGCGAGCGCTCGAGGTGGTGCAGCACCGCCCGGGAGGAGGGCGCGTAGTGCTCGTCCTGGGCGGGCAGCTCGACCACCCGCTCGGCCAGCGGCCGCAGCTCCTCCATCGACTCGGCGCGCGCGACGAGCGCCTCGCGGCCCGGCTCATAGGTCAGCGAGACGGTGACCTGCGTGCCGACCACGCGGGCGAGGGTCTCCACGGCATCGCGCTCGAGCGCGGTGAGGTCGTCAAAGCCGTAGAAGAAGACCGGCTCTGAGCCCCAGCGATGCGGAGCGGCCCGCAGGGCGTCCAGCGCGCGCCACGCGTACAGCTCGCGGTCGACGCGGCCCAGCCGGTCGAGCTCGCGCACGTAGTCGCCGTAGAGGCGGCCGACCTCACGGGCGTAGGGCGCCCGGCGCACGTCCTGCGCCGCCCAGGCGCGCAGGCCGGTGATCAACCGGCCCGGATCCACCAGCGAGCGCTGCAGCTCGGCGATCAGCTCGCCCGCGGCGGCGGCGAATCCGGCGGCCGACGCGGAGGCCCGCAACACGTCGAGGTGGGAGCCGGCGACGACCCGCTCGAGAATCCGCTCGCGCTGGAGCTCGGAGACGCGGCGGCCGGCGTACTGCGCCCGGCGAGCGATCTCGTAGGCCAGGCCGCTGAAGGTGAGCACCGAGCCGACCACCACCCCGTCGCCGGCCAGCTCGCGTGCGTAGTGACGCGCGTCGACCGCGGTGGGCACCACCAGCACCGCCCCGCGCCGAGCGGCGTCGGCGTAAGCACCCAGCACGACGCCCGCCTTGGCGGAGTTGGCCGGACCGAGAACGAGGGTGAGAGCCACGCGCCCAATACTGGCGCGCGGTCCCGACGGCTAAGCGGCGAGCCGCCGTCAGGCGGCGGCGGCGTCCTCGGCCGGGACCTCGGCGACCTCGGCGACATCGTCGGCGGCGCCCTCCTCGGCCTCGGGGGGCTTGGCGCCCTCCTTGGCCCAGGGCTCGTCGAACTCGACCCGCCACTTGCCCTCTTCGTTCTGCAGCAGCGCCAGCCGGGCGCGGAAGCTCTTGCCCGAGCGGCCCTTGAAGCCGGTGACGGCCTTCTCGGTGCGACCGGTCTTGATCAACTCCTTGGCCACGGCCACGGGCAGCTGCTTGCTCGCCTTGGCCTTCCAGATGACAAAGCCGCAGCCCGGGTCGTCGCGGCTCCAGCACGAGTAGCCCTTGCGGTTCTCGTTGATGTCGCGGCCGCAGACCGGGCACGGGCCGAGGTTGGCCCGCGGGATGCGGACATCCTTGAGCTTGGCGTCCAGCTCACCGACGGTGTCCTCGGTGAACTTGACGATGTCGCCCATGAACTTCTCCCGGGAGTCGCGGCCGATCTCGATGTTGGCCAGCCGGTGCTCCCAATCGCCGGTGAGGCCGGGGCTGGTCAGCGGGTGCTCGCCGAGCAGGCGGATGACGTTCAGCCCCTTCTCGGTGACCACCAGGGCGCGCCCCTCACGCTCGATGTAGCCGACCTGGAGCAGGCGCTCGATGATCGCCGCCCGGGTGGCGGGGGTGCCGATGCCCGAGTCCTTCATGGCCTCGCGCAGCTCCTCCTCCTCCACCAGCTTGCCGGCCGTCTCCATCATGTCCAGCAGCGAGCGCTCGGTGTGCCGCCGGGGGGGCTTGGTCTCCTTGGCCTCGTCGGCGACCTTGGTGACGGCGGCGTCCTCCCCCTTGTTGAGGCGAGGCAGCCGCTGCTCGCGGCCCTCGTCCTCGCTCTCGGGGGGAGCGTCGTCGAGATCGGCGGTCTCGCCGTAGACGCCGCGCCAGCCGGGGACGAGCAGGAGCTTGCCGCGGGTGCGGAACACATGAGAGGCCACCGTGGTCTCCACGCGCGTGTTCTCCGACACCGCCTCGGGATGGAAGACGGCCAGGAAGCGGCGCACCACCAGGTCATAGACGCGGCGATCGTCGTCGTTCATCTTGTCGACGGGGTGGCGCTCGGCGTTGGTGGGGATGATGGCGTGGTGGTCGGTGACCTTGGCGTCGTTGACCACCCGGCCCAGGGGGAGCACGTCGAGGCCCGCCACGTACTGCGCCGCGGCCGCGTACTCGGGCATCCCGCCGACCAGCCTGGCGATCGGCTTGATCTCGCCGACCATGTCGCCGGTGATGTAGCGCGAGTTGGTGCGCGGGTAGGTGAGCGCCTTGTGCTCCTCATACAGCCTCTGTGCAGCGGCCAGGGTGCGCCGGGCGGTGAAGCCATAGCGGCCGTTGGCGTCACGCTGGAGCTGGGTCAGGTCATAGAGGAGCGGCGCGCGCTCCTTGCGCTCTGACTTCTCGAGCTTGGTGATGGTCCCCACCTGGTCGCGGCAGGCCGCGACGATGGCCCGGGCCTCCTCGGCGCTCTTCAGCCGCGGACCGGCTCCGCCCGCGGCACCCGCGGCGGCGTGGTAACGGCCCTCATAGGTACGGTCGGCGGGCGCGGCCACGGCGCGGAACGACGCGTCGACGACCCAGTAGGGCTCGGGCACGAAAGCGCGGATCTCCTCCTCGCGCCTGGCCAGGATCGCCAGCGTCGGCGTCTGGACGCGGCCGAGGGAGACCGCGCCGTCAAAGGAGGAGCGCAGCCGGATGGTGGCCGCGCGCGTGGAGTTCATGCCCACGATCCAGTCCGCCTCCGAGCGCGAGCGCGCCGCCGCCTCCAGCGTCGCGTACTCGTCGCTGGGGCGCAGCTCGGCGAACGCCGACTCGATCGCCGACTTGGTCATCGAGTTCAGCCACAGCCGGCGCACCGGCTTGCGCGAGCCGGCCTTCTCGTAGAGGTAGGCGAAGATGAGCTCGCCCTCGCGCCCGGCATCGCAGGCGTTGACGACCTCCTCGACGTCATCGCGCCCCAGCAGGCGCTTGACGACGTTCATCTGCTTCTTGGAGCGCTCGTCGCGGACCACCAGCTTGAACCGGTCCGGGACGATCGGCAGGTCCGCCATGCGCCACTTCTTGTACTTGTCGTCGTACTCGTCGGGATCGGCGAGCTGGACGAGGTGGCCGACGGCCCAGGTGACGACGTGGTCGGGTCCCTCCAGGAACTCCTCGCCCTTGCCGCCCTTCTTGTCAAAGGCGCCCGGGAGCACGCGCACGAGGTCGCGACCGACCGACGGCTTCTCCGCGATGACGAGTGTCTTGGGCATAGGTCGCGGAGGGTAGCGCCCCCGGCAAGCGGGTCTGAACCCTGCACGCGCAACTGCGCAGGGAGCCGGTGGGTTCCCGGGAGGCCCACGGGGCTAGGAGAAACGCTCGCGCAGCAGGGCGGCGCGGCGGGCCACCGCCGGCAGCCGCCGTTCGGCGGCGACCCCCTCCGCCTGCTGGAGCAGCGCCATCGCCTCGGCCCCCGGGCCCAGCGCCCACGCCAGGTCCACGCGGGAGTGCGCCAGCTCGATCGTGGCCTGCAGCGAGGCGTTGGACGCCACGGCGCGGCGCAGGTGCGCCACCGCCTCCTCGCGCCGTCCCAGGGTGAGGGCCAGACGGCCCAGGTAGCGGCTGGTGGCGCCCAGGCACACCGCCCCCAGACCGATGACGACGTTGGTATCGGCGTAGGGCGCGAGCAGGTCGTAGAGGACCGCGGCGCGCTCTGAGTCGTCGAAGGAGTGGGCCAGGTCGGCGGCCAACGCGCTCACCACCATCCAGTCCCCGTCGCGCGGTATCCAGCCGAAACCGTCGCGGGCGAGCAGGTCGAACTCGGCGCGGGCCTCCTCCGTGCGCCCGGTCTCGTTGAGCAGCAGCGCCAGGCCCGCGCGCCACGCGGCACGGTCGGGGTTGGTCGCAAGCGCCTCGCGCACGGGATCCTCCAGCTCGCCCATGCGGGACTGCTCCCGGCGCAGATAGAGCACCTGAACGGCGTAGTACTGGGGCGCGGTCACTCCCTCTGAGCGAATCCCCGACGACACCGCGGCGGCGGCGAGCGCCTCGACCTCCTCGAGACGGCCGTCGAGCAGCGCCTTCATCGCCTGCCAGACGGCGGCATTCCACAGATACAGGGGTTGGCGCAGCTGCTCGGCGCCGGCGGTGAAGGCGTCGATCTGCACCTCGACTCCGGTGCGGTCACCCCGTTCCAGGAGGTCGACGACCAGCCAGGCGTGGCCCTGGAGGGTGAGCTCGATGTCCGAGGCCTCGCGCGCGGCTCGGAGCAGCAGCGTGGAGTCGGCGAGACGGCGCTCGAGTGCGCCGGGGCCCCAGTAGGCCCGCCGGCGGGCGGCGGCGGCCAGGGCGATCGCCTGGGGATCCTCGATCTCGTCCGCGATCGCCGTCGCCTCCGCGCTGAGCGTGGCCATGCGGTCGCGCTGGTCTGAGAAGTACAGGGCGCCGCACAGGCGCGCCAGCAGCCGCACGCGGGTGACGGTGCGCTCGTCGGCGGTCATCTCGGCCGCCTGCTCGAGCAGGGCGATGAGCTCCTCGTCGACCACCCCCGGCGGCTGGACATAGCGCCGGGAGGCGCCGATGGCCGCCCGGACCAGCGAGCCCTTGTCCCCCAGCTCGGCCGCCAGCGCCGCCGCCTCGCGGAACGTGGCCCACGCCAGCGGGCGCTCGCCGCTGCGCACCTGGGCCTCCCCCAGCTCCAGCAACAGGTCGCAGCGCCGCCGCAGCGCCTCCGGATCCGATCGATCCAGGACCTCCAGCGCGCGGGAGTAGTGGGCGGCGGCCTCCTCGTTGGCCAGCATCGCGGTCGCCTGCTCTCCGGCCTGCAGGCCGTAGCGGATCGCGCGCTCGGCGTCCTCGGGGTCGGCGGCGCGCGTGAAGTGCAGGGCGAGCGCGCCGATCTGGCTCTCGGGCAGGTCGGAATCCTCGAGCGCCACGCCCACGCGGCGGTGCACCCGAGCCCGCCGCGCCGACGACATGCCCTCGTACAACGTCTCGCGGATGAGGGCGTGCGCGAACGAGTAGCGCCCCGGATCCCCCGGCGCCTCGGCGACCAGCCCGGCGTCGAGCGCATCCTCCAGCGCGGCCAGGAAACGATCCTCGTCAAAGCCCAGCACGCGCTCGAGCAGGGCGGCGTCGAAGTCGCGGCCGATCACCGCCGCCACCCGCAGCCATTCGATCGAGGCCGGGGCCAGGCGGTCCAGCCGGCGGCTGATCACGCCCCGGACGTCCTCGGGCAGCCCCACCCGCTCGAGATCGCGCGCGCCCGCGTCCTGCGAGCGCACCCCGGCGTCGGTGAGGTGGCGAACGATCTCCTCGATGAAGAACGGATTGCCCTCGGTCTCGCGGTACAGCGCCTGGACGAAGGCCAGCGACGGGGTGCCGCCGACGCGCAGGCGCACGAGCTCGATCGCCTCCTGCTCGGGCAGGCCGCCGACGTCGAGCTGGACCATCAACCGTTCGCGGCGCAGCCCGGCCAGCGCGGCGTCAAAGCCCTCGCTCCACTGGTCGACGTCGCGGTAGGCGCCCATGATCGACACGCGCGTGTTGTGAGGAGAGCGGGCGAGGTGGCGCAGCAGCAGCAGGGTCGGGCGATCGGCCCACTGGAGGTCGTCGAGCACGATGAGCACCGGGACGGCGGCCGAGATCTCGGCCAGGAGCCCCGCCACCGCCTCGAACAGGCGGTAGCGGTCGGTCTCGGGATCGCCGGGGTCCGGCGGGGGCAGCTCCGGCACGCGCCGGCGCAGCTCCGGGATCAGCCGGCCGAGCTCGGCGCCGTACTCGCGGGCCACCAGGCGCAGCTCGTCCAGCGGCGCCCGGAACACGTAGTGGCCCAGGGCCTCCAGGAACGGCTGGTAGGGCACCAGCGTCTCCTCCGGCGAGCGGCCGGCGAGCACGATCGCGCCCGAGGCGAACGCCCGCACCGCCGTCTCGGCCAGCAGGCGGGTCTTGCCGACCCCCGGGTCGCCCGCGAGCAACATGACGCGCTCGAGCGTGGCCGCCTGCCCGCCGTGCCACCACGTCTCCAGCTGCTCCATCTCGGCCTGGCGGCCCACCAGCGGGCCGGCGGCGGCGGCCGCCAGCTCGGCGGGCACCTCGATCTCGGCGGCGGTGGCGGCGGTGGTGAGGCTCTGGCGAGCCGCCGGAGGGTTGAGCAGCCGCTCGTGGGCCTGGATGGCCTCGGGCGAGGGGACGACGCCGAGCTCGTCGCGCAGCAGGGAGCGCAGCTGCTCGAACACCCGCAGCCCCTCGGCGACGTTGCCCTGGGCCTCGAGCGCGGCCATGAGCAGTACGTAGCCCGACTCGCGGTAGGGCTCTGAGTCGATGAGGGTGCGCGCGGCCCGCTCGACGGACCCCAATTGCGTCCCGCCGAGACTGAGGCCGGCCCTGCCGATGACCTCGAGGGCCTGGAGGCGGATGTCGCCGAGCTCCTGGCGCCGCGGCTCCAGCCACGCCGCCTGGGCGCCCGGGAGCAGCCCGCGGCTGGCGATGTTGAGGGGGACCTGCGCCAGCGCCCAGGCGGCCCGGGCGTCGCCGGAATCCAGCGCCCGCTGCGCCCGCCACACCTCGCTGGCGGCCGCCTCCACGTCCACCCACGCGGGCTCGGGCAGCGACAGGCCCAGCTCGTCGCGCCCGGAGACGATGTCGCGTCCCAGCGCCGAGCGCAGCCGCGAGAGCAGCGTGCGCATCGCCGCATCCTGCGAGCGGGGGGCGGTCTCGGACCACAGCGCGCCGATCAGCTCATCGCGCCCGACCGGCCGGTCACGGTTGAGGACCAGGTAGGCGAGGAGCATCGGAACCTGTTTGCCACGCAGCGACTGGACCAGCTCGACGCCGTCCAGCTCGACCGACAGGCGCCCACACAGCTGGATCCTGGTCCTCTCACCCACGGGAACAAGTTCCGGCAACGTTGTGGAAACGTATCGCCAACGGACTACTGGGAACGTTTCCGTCACCGTGGCCACCGGGGGCCACGGCCACCAGTACCGAGCGGCGCCGCCAATCAGGCACGCCGAGAGCCCGGCCGCGGACCGAGGGATGACCCCTATCAACAGAGAGCACAACCGGATCGCCTACTGCGAGTGTGGGGCGCAACTGCAGGGCGAGTCCGAGCAGGAGCTCTTTGACGCGGCGCAGGCTCACCTCGCCCATCACCATCCAGAGCTCTTGGGGGCAGTCGGGCTCGATGTTGTGGCACAGATGGCCGAGGAACGTCCGGGGGCAATCAACGCCTGAGGCGGGCGGCGACGCAGACCGCCGCCCGCCAGGGGCGCTCCAGCTGGCACGCCGGCTGGGGATCTCTCTCAGCCGCTCCGCCTCCTCGTAGTCGGGCGCGTGTGCGAGGCGCTTCGTGGTGATGCGCACGGTGATCAGGTCGTGCTTGAGGATCTCGGTGTCGCGGTCGCGGTCATCCTCGAACGCGTCCTGGTTCTGGTGGTACTCCCGGCCGTCGCATTCGACGATGACGTCGTGATCCGGGAAGTAGGCGTCGACCTCGCGGCCGCCGACGTAGACGTTGATCTGTGGGGTCGGGAGGTCGTACGTGGCGACGAAGGCCAGGAAGTCGTCCTCGAAACCGGACCTGGTGGGGTTGGTGGTGGTCTCGGCGAAGGGGCGCAGGAGCTTGGTGGGGGGTGGTAGCGGTTGCGGTCCAACACGTCCTGGAGGGCGGCTACGCGTAGGTAGCCGTCGAGGCGGGCGTCGTTGACCAGGCGGGTGAGGTCGCGTGGCTGTAACGACGGGCAACGATGGGTGAGGATGTGGCGTGGACGGCGGTCGCCTTGGGTCAGGGTGATCTCGGGGGGCGATTCGTAGTGGTGGAGAAATCCCCACAACCAGGCGGCCGACGCCTGGCTGGCCACCGCGTCGGGGCCGCCCGCGAGCACGGCCGCGGCGATGAGGGCCTGGGGTCGTGGCGCGCTGGGGCCAGGGCGTAGACCCCGTGGTACCGGACCGCAAACGACCCGTTGCGCAGGCGCGCCTTGATTGCCTCAGCGCTCAGGCCGAGCCCCAACAGTTGGGCCGTCGTGAAGCTCCCGGACTGCCGCGCGGCCAGCTTCCGCATGGCCTATCCACAGGGTTCTGGGCGATTCTGGTTCTGTGAGAACCATTTGCTCCCATAACTATTGAGAGCCTCCAGCAGAAGGATTCTCACCCCCCTCCCACGAAAGCCTGCTGTTGAGAACGCCGGTAGCTAGTTCGCGCAGGGGCCCGTCGACACCGGCTCGGCCCGCGCCTCGGCGCGCCTGACCTCGGTGCGCACCACGCCGTCGGGGACGGCGAAGCCGCCCGCGCGCGTCGTGCCGGTGAGCGCGGCGAACACGGTGGCGACGACCTGGCCGCGCCCGTTGACCATCGGGCCGCCCGAGTTGCCGGGCTGGACCCTGCCGCGCAGCGCGGTGATGGTGCGCTGCACGTGGCCCTGGCCGTAGGCGTTCTGGGTCTCGACGGTCTCGGTCTGCCCCAGGCGTCCCGGCCGGGCGGTGAAGGCCCCGTCCAGGGGGTAGCCGAGGATCGCCGTGGCGGTCCCCGATGCCGGGTTGGCGACGAGACCGAGCGGGGGCAGGGCCAGTCCCGGCACCCGCAGGACGGAGATGTCGTTGCGGGGGTCGAAGACGAGGGCATGGGCCGCCTCGGCCTGCCCGACGCCGTCGATCTGGATCTGGGTGTCGGTCTCGCCCGCCACGACGTGGGCGTTGGTGACCACCAGGCCGGGCGCGACCACCCACCCGCTGCCCTCCACGCCCAGCCCGCAGGCGGTGCCGAAGACGCGTACCACGCTGTGGTGCGCGACCCGCACGCCCGAGTTGGCCAGGATGCGCCGGTTGGGCGCCGGCACGTCGGCGGCGGGCCCGCGGACCGCGGGAAGCGGGTCGATGCGCGCCAGCGCGTTGAGGATCGGGCCCGACGGGGGCAGGATCTTGTCCAGCGCGCGCAGGATGGTCGAGTTCTGGATGTCGGTCTGCAGCGACCGCGACGCCGAGGCATCGCGGGCCACCGCGCCGATGATCCAGGCGATCCCAAGGCCGACGCATGCCGTCAGCGCGGCCCCGAGCAGCCCGTCCACGGTGCGCAGCCCCGGGATCCGCATCGCCGATCTCACGCGCGCACCCAGCCCCTCCAGACCGCTGGCGAACACGCCGCCGGCCAGCAGCGCCCCGAGGAGGCCGAACAGCGGGGCGTAGGGCGAGCGATCGCCCTGGCTGAGCAGCAGCGGAGCCAGGCGGGTGCCCAGGAACGCGCCCACCGCGAACCCCACCAGCGACAATGCACCGACGACGAATCCCTGCACGTAGCCGTAGAAGGCCAGCAGGATGGTGAAGCCGACGATGACCCAGTCGAGCGCGCTCACGGGATCAGGGTAATGGGCGACAACACCGTCAATCGCGGGTGAACTCGTGCAAAGCGGCGACCGGACCGGTCAATTCTCGCCCCGCATTGTCTACCGTTAGTCCGAAGGTGGCAGAGAGCGGGGTTATCGTGGCGCGCAGACCGCGGCCGAGGGGACGGCGGCGCCGTCGTCAGCGCCTGCTCACGCGGACCCTGCCCGTGGTCGTGATCGCGGTCGCCGCGTTCGCCGCCGGCGTCCTGCTGGCGATGCGCCCCGGCCACGAGGAGCGCCAGATGGTGACGCGGTACGTGACCGCCTGGCACCACGACGACTTCGCCCAGATGTACGCGCTGCTCGATCGCGTCTCCAAGGGACAGATGAGCGAGAGCCAGTTCGCCCGCGCGGTCGAGACCGCCGGCGACACCGCGACCGAGGAGTCGCTGCGGGCGGTGCACGTCGCGGGCCGCAACGGCGATGACATCGCGGTGTCGATGGTGGTCGCCACCAAGCTGTGGGGCACGCTGCACGAGACGCTCGAGGTGCCGCTCACCGGATCGGGGTCCGGTGCTCACGTCCATTTCTCCGACACGCTGCTGTTCCCCGGGCTGCGCACGGGCGAGAAGCTGCATCGCGTCGTCTCGCTGCCGCCGCGGGCGACGCTCCTCGCCAGCGACGGCACCCCGCTGGCCGAGGGACCGCAGCGCACGTCCCCCATCCCCGACGTCGCCGGCCAGATCGTCGGGACGGTGGGGCCGATCCCGTCTGACCTGGCGGCCGCCTACGCGGCGCGCGGCTACCCGAAGCATGCTCACGTCGGCCTCGACGGCCTCGAGCTCGTGTTCCAGGACCGGCTGGCCGGCCACGCCGGCGGCCGGTTGCTCGGCGGCGACCGCATCCTGGCCAGCGCGGCGCCGGTGCCGGCCGAGCCGGTGACGACCACGATCTCCCCCGGGATGGAGCGAGCCGCGGTGGCCGCCCTGGGCGGCCAGTACGGCGGGATCGTGGTCATGAACCCACGCACGGGGGCGCTGCTGGCCCTGGCCGGGATCGCCTACTCGGCGCTGCAGCCGCCCGGCTCGACGATGAAGATCATCACCGCCACCGGCGCGCTGCAGGCGCACATCGCCACGTTGGGCACCACCTTCGCCTACGCGACCGGGGCGACGATCGAGGGCTACACGTTGCAGAACGCCAACGGGGAGGACTGCGGCGGCACGCTGATCAACTCGTTCGCGGTGTCGTGCAACTCCGTGTTCGCGCCGCTGGGGGCCAAGCTCGGCGCCAAGCGGCTGGTGGCGATGGCCGAGCGCTTCGGCTTCAACCAGCCCAGCTCCATCCCCGGCGCCGCCGAGAGCACGATCCCGTCGGCCGGCAGCATCGGCGACGACCTCGCGGTCGGCTCGTCGGCGATCGGGCAGGGGCTGGTGCAGACCACGCCCCTGGAGATGACCGACGTCGCGGCGACGATCGCGATGGGCGGCCGGCGTCCCATCCCCACCCTGCTGGCCCATCAGCGCCCCCGCTTCGTCCGCGTCGTCAGCGCCAAGATCGCCCGCGAGGTCCAGCAGATGATGGTGGCCGTGGTGGAGTACGGAACCGGTACCTCGGCTCAGATCCCGGGCGTCCAGGTGGCCGGCAAGACCGGCACCGCCGAGCTCAAGAACACCACGCCTCCGCCCGGCCAGACCGGGACCGGTACCACCCAGACCCAGGCCTCCAACCCCAAGAACACCGACGCGTGGTTCGTCGGCTACGCGCCCGTGGGCCACCCGCGGTTCGTGGCCGGCGCGCTGTTCCCCAACCAGGGAGCGGGTGGCGGGACCGCCGCGCCGCCGGTGCGCCAGGTGCTCGAGACGGCCCTCGCGAGCCACTGAGGGCGCCGGGTGCGGCCGCAGCCGTTGTCGGCGGGCGCGCTCAGCCGCTGTCGGCGGCGCCGACGACGCTCGGGTTGAGCGTGCCCTGCGTCCACGCCGCCGCCCCCGCGCCGCCCGACCCGAACCCGACGGTGAGGTCAAGCGCGAAGGTGGTGTGCGAGAGGGTGACCGCTGCGCCGAAGCGGCCGCCGGCGGACGTGGCGGTGGCGGCCACCGGTGTGCCGCCGCGCACCCAGCCGACGAGCACCTTGCCGTGCGCCCCGACGGCCAGCGCCGGCTCCTGGGAGGCGTCGATCGCGCCCAGGGTGCGGACCGGGCCGAACGAGCCCTTCGCCCCGCGGCCGGAGACCTGGGTCTGGCAGGCGGCCTGACCGGTGCACGACTCCCACGCGACGGCCTGGTCGCCGCCGACGTCGCCGGCGAAGCTCAGCCCCGAGGCCAGCCGCTTGGCCGGAGACAGGTTGCGCACCGTGGCGTGGGGGGCGATGTCCATGGCCCGCACCAGGGAGTGATAGGCGCCGGATTTGTCATACCAGCTCTCGACCCAGGCAGCGGTGGCACCGCCCTGGCGCGCCGCGACTCCGAGCTCGTCGATCCGATGGCCGGCGGGCACGGTGACCGCGGTCTTGACCCCCCGGGGCGCGTGCGTCCTGGCCCCCAGCGCGTAGGAGATGCTGCGCGGGGCGGCCTCCCCCGCCACTCCGCGCGAGGAGGTCCAGGCGACGATCGTGCTCTCGCCCCCCAGCCACGCGGCATCGAGCGTCTCGGGCATCTGGCCGCCGTGGGTGAGCAGGTGCGGACCGCCGAAGCGATTGGCCTTCGAGGACTGGACCACCCAGACGCCGCGCTCGGTGGCCACGGCGCCGACCATGGCCCCGTTCTTGAGCGTGAGCAGCTGCCCCTGGGTCGCGCCGGCCAGCCCGGAGACGAGCGTCCGCGGCCGCGCCACGCCGCCGCCGGCGCTCACCTGGACTGCCTGGGCACTGCTACAGCAGGTCTGCTTGCCGGGCGCCGCGCCGGTGAGCAGCTCCAGCGAGCCGCCGTCATAGGTGGCGGCGAGGATCCGCTGGCTCCCGGAGATCTGGATCGGAACCCCGCCCACCCCGCCCGCGGCGCCGTGCGCAGGCCGCAGGGCGACATACCCCTGCGACACCCCGGGCGTGTCGACATCCTGGATCCCGAAGGCGGCGGCCGCGGCACCGGAACCCGAGACGGCCAGCACCGGGGCCACGACGTCGAGGGTGCCCGGCTTGGCGAACTCGAAGGGCGGCCCCCACTTCGCCTGTGCCGCCGCCGGCATTCCGGCCGATGGCAGCAGCGCCAGTGCCGCCACGGCGAGAACCCCGGCCAATCGTCGTCGCGCCGGCCGGACGGCGCCGATCAAAGGTTCAGCGAGATACCGCCGAGCCGGCGGTTGCCCGGCCCGAGGATGTAGAGGGTCAGCGGCCGATTGGAGTACACGGAGGTGTTGACCTTGAACAGCAGCAGCCCGCCCTGGGTGGCGCTGAGGCTCGCCACCGTATTGGGCCCGGGCTCGGTGGCCAGGTTGGCCAGCGGCATCGAGGTCCACGCGAACGGGTTGAGCTGCGTGTTGAGCTTGACCGGCCGGTAGATGTCCCCCTGCGTGTCCTCGATCTCGAAGTTGTCAGAGGTCGTCGCCGGGTGGCCGCTCTGGTTCTTGGCCCACAGGAACACGCCGTACCACAGCTGGTTGGGCCCGAGGCTCGACGAGACGCCGGAGGGCAGGCCCTTGATGTAGGACGAGTCCTCGGCGCTGTACTGGTTGAGCTCACGGGAGATCTGGAGCTGGTAGGTGATGTAGCCGGCCGACACGTAGTCGCCGTCGTTGTTGGCGTCGGCGAAGCTCTCGTGCGGCGACGCATGGCCGCAGGCGGCGAGCCCGACGACGAGCAGGAGCCCGCAGAGGGCGATGAGGGAGCGGCGCAGCGTCAGCGTCACGGCGGGCCGGGAGTCTAACGAGCCCATGGCGATCAGCGGCTCTCCACGGAGGCCCGCTGACCCCGATCGCGCCCGTCTTCGAGGATCGCCCGCAGCCGGCGCATCGACTTGGCCGCCTTGCGGCGCGTCCACGAGCGGCCGCCGAAGTTCTCCATCAGCTTGTCGGAGATCTGCGAGGGCTCGGTCTCGAACGTGTACTGGACCTTGGTGGTGCCGCCCGGACCCGGCGACAGCGTGTAGGTGCCGAGCATCCGGATGCGGTTGTACTTGCCGCCGCGGCCGCGCTCCACGATCCGGAACGGCGGCTGCATCTCGGCGAAGGTCACGTCGGCCCAGGAGAACCGCTGAAGCGGCGCCTTGCTCCGGAAGCGCGCGCCGGCGCCGGGCCCGTAGGAATCGACGCGGAGCAGGTGCCAGTCGACGAGGTAGTGATCGGTGAACTCGGCGTGGTTGGCGATGTCCGCGAGGTACTCGTAGACCTGCTCACGCGGCTTGGCGATCGTCGTCGTGACGGTGAAGGGCTCCACGGCGCCCGATTTTAGGGCTCAGATCCGGCCAGGCGGCGGGCCGTCGCCGATCAGGCGGCGGCGCGCTGATCGGTGATCCGCATCGTGTGGCCGAACTCCGGCCCGTGGACGACGCGGCTCTCCAGCGGGTCCTCGCGCTGGCGCGCGCGGCACAGCTCGCAGGCGATCGTGCCCGACCCGTAGACGTAGACGCGCTCCCCCACCAACGGGGTGCGGTGACAGCACGTGCACCGTTCGGATCCGGCGAGGCGCTCATCGAGCCCGCGACGCAACAGCGCGAGCTCCAGATCGAGCATGTCGCGCAGCGTGGGCATGGCGTGGTGTTCGGCCCGCACCGCGCCGTTCCTGCCGGTGAAAAGATGTGAGCGCTCGCCTCCACTCAACGCGCCGCTTTTCCCGAAATACCGGCGATCTGGTGGACGAAAAGCCGATTCCCAGTTTCAGGAGTACTTAGGCGGGCAGGCTAGAATGGCTTACAAGCTCCCTAGAGCTTCACGCAGCCCTGAGACCCCCAAATTGCGGTGCTGCCGGAGCCCGTACGCGAGGAGACGGCCATGAAAGCTTGGATGACTGGCAGTGTGGCGGGGACGGGGACGTTCCGGTGCACCGATTGCGACTTCGCCGTATCGCTCGACGCCGCCGACGAACTGCCTCCGTGCCCCAATTGCGGCGGCACCGAGTTCGTCCGCGCCTCGCTGTTCACCACCTCCCAGCAGGCGGTCATCGACCTCGGTCCCGAGGTCGAGGACCAGGCGTGGCTGGAGGAGATCCGCACCGGCCTCGAGGAGCCCGGCCAGTACATCGCCTATCGGGGCGGCGACGACGTCGTCGCCTACGCGCTCACCCGGGAGTGGACGCGCATCGGCCGCAGCCTCGCCGCCGACATCCGTTTCGACGACCCCACCGTCAGCCGCCGGCATGCGCTGATCGTGCGTCAGCCCGACGGGCTCCGGGTGCTCGACGACCGCAGCCTCAACGGCGTGTTCGTCAACGGCGAGCGGGTGGAATGGAGCACCTTGGCCGACGGTGACGAGGTCGTCATCGGCCGCCATCACCTCCATTTCATCGACGTTCCGGTCGTATCGGGGATGCGTTTCGGGCGCACCTCCGAGAGCGGAACCGGCGCGCAGACCGGCTGATCGGCACTTCCGTATAGTCGCGGCGGATGCCGCCCGTCACCATCGCCGTCCTCTCCCAGAAGGGGGGGACGGGCAAGACAACCACGGTCAGAACGCTGACCGACGCGTTCCGCCGCGTGGGTCTCCAGGTCCTCGCCGTCGACCTCGACCCCCAGGGCAACCTGTCGGATTACCTGGACGTCGACCCCGACGCCTCGCCGACGATCGGAGACGTGCTCTCGGGCCGGGCCAAGGCGCGCGAGGCCATCCACGACGGGATCATCCCCGCCAATCTGGGCCTGGCCGAGTCCGAGCTGGCGCTTGGCGGCAAGATGGGCCGCGAGCTCACGCTCAAGAAGGCGCTGCGGGAGGTCGCCGGCGACTACGACATCGTGCTGATCGACTGCCCGCCGGCGCTGGGCCTGCTCACCGTCAACGCGCTGGTCGCCTCCACCTACGCGCTGCTGTCGGCCGAGGCGCAGTACTTCGCGCTGCAGGGGGTCGAGCAGGCGCTCGAGGTGATCGAGCTGGCGCGCGACAGCCTCAACCCCGACCTCGAATGGCTGGGCGTCATGCTCAACATCGCCGACATGCGCACCCGGCATTCGCGTGAGGCCTTCGACTCGCTGCGCGAGCACTTCGGCGACAAGCTCATCGAGACGACGATCCGCTCCTCGATCGCCTACGCCGAGTCCGCCGAGCGCGCGGCGTCGATCCTCGACTATCGCCCTGACCTGGGCGTCGACTATCTCGACGTGGCCGACGAGCTGCTCAAGCGCCTCGGCATGAGCGACGCGCGCAAGCCGCTGCGCAAGCTGCGGCGGGAGCTCGCACCCGAGCCGGCAGCGCAAGCCCGCGCGTAGACCTAGCCGCGTCTTGACGTTCATGTCACGCAGGGCGGGGAGACTGGCGCCGTGACGACTGAGTCCGGCGCGGTGTCGCCGCCGCGCTCGCGCCCCTCCCCCGTGCTCGTGCTCGGAATCCTGGGCGTGCTCACCTTCGCGCTGGTCCCGATCAGGATCAACACGATCTACAGCGGGCTGCCCGCCCACCCGCTGTTCCTGCACGTGCCGGTCATCCTCATCCCGGTGGCGGGGCTGGCGGCGCTGGCGCTGGCGGCTCGCCCGTCGTGGTGGACGCGGCATGGCGTATGGGTGACCTTCGTGGCGGTGCTCGCCCGCAGGGCCGGATCCACAGCGGCGGCGGCTTTGGCGGCGGACCTGCCGGCGGCGGTGGCGTCGGCAGCCTGTTCGGCGGCGGCGGCGGGAGCGGCGGGGGTTAGCGGTCAGAGCTCGCGGACGTCGGCGCCCTGGGACTCGAACGGCGCGCGCCGGACCTCCGCCCAGCCGTCGGCCACGCGCCTGAGCTGCTCGGTCACGGCGCCGGTCTGCTCGTAGGTGCACCACACCAGGACCGTGGGGCCGGCGCCGGAGATCGTGGCGCCCAGCGCCCCATATGAGACGGCGTGCCGGAGGAGCTCGGCGGAGCGCGGGTAGAGGTGGGCGCGGTGGGGCTGATGCAGCCGGTCGGTGAGGCCGGCCGAGATCAGGTCCCAGCTTCCGGTCGCCAGGCCGAGCGTGAGCGTCGACGCGGCGGCGACGTTGAAGACGGCGTCGGCGATCGGGACGGTCTGCGGGAGAGCGGCCCGCGCCTGCGCGGTCCGGACCGCCGTGTCGGGGATGACGAGGACCGCCTCGAGCCCCATCGGCGGTTCGAACCGGTGGGCGCCGTGCTCGTCGCAGATCACGAAGCCGCCGTCGATGGCGGCCGAGACGTTGTCGGGGTGGCCTTCGATCCCGGTGGCCAGCGCACGGACGTCAGCGTCGAGCTCGAAGAGGTGGTCGGCCGCGGTCAGCCCGGCGACGATGGCCGCGGCGCTGGAGCCCAGCCCGCCCGTCAGCGGGATCTGGGAGGCGATGTGGAACTCGAAGGCGTCGGCCGGGTGCAGGCGCTCGAAGGCGCGGACGATGAGGTTGGAGCGATCGCGGGGGACGTCGAGGTCGGTGTGCACCGCAAAGCTGCCGGTCTCGCGGACCTCGAGCTCCAGGTGCAGCGCGAGCGCCGCGGCCATCACGTCGAAGCCGGGGCCGAGGTTGGCGGTGGACGCGGGCACGCGCACCACCCGGCGCCGGCCGAGCGTCATCGCCGACCGCGGCGCTCGCGGGCGGTGCCGAGCACGGCACGTTCGAGCGCCGGGAACTCAGGGGGGCAGGGAACGACGGCGCCGACCTGCGACATCGCGCTCTGCGGATCCTTGAGCCCGTTGCCGGTGAGCACGCAGGCCACCCGTCGCGCGTCGCCGGCGCCGTAGGCGAGCAGGCCGGCGACGCTGGCCGCCGACGCCGGCTCGCAGAAGATCCCCTCCTCGGAGGCGAGCATCCGATATGCCGACAGGATCTGCTCGTCGGTGACGGCCCTGACGGCACCGCCGGACGCGGTCATGGCGTTCATGGCGTCCTCCCAGCGGGCCGGGTTGCCGATGCGAATCGCCGAGGCCACCGTCTCGGGATGCTCGACGGGGGCGCCGTCGACGAGCGGAGCCGCCCCTGCGGCCTGGAACCCCAGCATGCGCGGCCGGCGGGTGGGCGGGAGAATCTCCGAGAAGCCGCGCCAGTAGGCGGTGATGTTGCCGGCGTTGCCGACGGGGATGCAGAGCGCGTCGAGCTCTGCGTCGAGCTCCTCGGCGATCTCGTAGGCCGCGGTCTTCTGGCCCTCCATGCGGAACTCGTTGACCGAGTTGACCAGCGAGATCGGGTGGGTCGCCGACAGCTCGCGCACCAGCTTCAGCGCCACGTCGAAGTTGCCGTTCAGCGCGATCACCCGCGCCCCGTGCATGAGCGCCTGGGCCAGCTTGCCGGTGGCGATCTTGCCGTCGGGCACGATCACCGCGCAGCGCAGGCCGGCACGGGCCGCGTAGGCGGCGGCGCTGGCCGCGGTGTTCCCGGTGGACGCACACACGATGGCCTCGGCGCCCTCGCGGACCGCCGCCGACACCGCACAGGTCATCCCGCGGTCCTTGAAGGAGCCGGTGGGGTTCAGCCCCTCGAGCTTGCACCACACCTCGGCGCCGACACGCTCGGAGAGGTTGGGGGCCAGGATCAGCGGCGTGCCGCCCTCGCCCAGCGAGACGACGGGATCGCCGGTCGCGAAGGGCAGGCGCTCGCGGTAGCGCTCGATCAGTCCGTGCATCGCGGCAGGCCGCGTCTCACTCGAGGTCGAGGACGACCTTGCCGGTCGCGCCGCGCTCATCCAGCAGGGTGAGCGCGTCGGCGGCGTGGTCCAGGGCGAAGCGCGCGCCGATGACCGGCCGGACCTGGCCGGACTCGATCATGCCCTCGATGGCGCGGCCGATCCGCTCGGTGCGCGCGGGGTGGTTGAGCACGGAGGCGCCCCAGCCGGCGCCGATGACCTCGGTGTTGTTGAGGAGCAGCCGGTTGACGCGGACCTCGGGGATCGACCCGCCGGTGAAGCCCACCACCACGACGCGGCCGCCCTCCCTCAGGCAGCGCAGGCTGTCGGTGAAGCGATCGCCGCCGACCGGATCGAGCACCACGTGGGCGCCGCCGCCGGTGAGTGCCTTGACCTCGTCCTTCCAGGGCCCGTCGGAGCGCACGACCTCGTCGGCGCCGGCGTCGCGGGCCACCTGCTCCTTGGCGTCTGAGGAGACGACGCCGATGGTCTTCGCACCCCAAGCCCTGGCCACCTGGAGCGTGGCCGTGCCCACGCCGCCGGCGGCGCCGTGGACGACCACCGTCTCGCCCTCCGCCAGCCGGCCGCGGGCGATCAGGGCGAAGTAGGCCGTGTGGTAGTTGAGGACGAGCGCCGCGCCCTGGGCGAAGTCCCACTCGTCGGGGATCTTGAACGTGAAGTACGTCGGCGCCACGGCCTGTTGCGCCCACGCGCCCAGCATGCAGAAGGCGGCCACGCGATCGCCCGGCTTGACGCGGGCCTCGCCGTGGACCTCGCGGACGATGCCGCCGACCTCAGACCCCGGAACAAAGGGGAGGTCGGGCTTCATCTGGTACTCGCCGCGGGTCTGGAGCAGCTCGGGGAAGGAGACACCGGCGGACCTGACGTCGACGACGACGCCGCTGCCGGGGGTCATCGGGTGCTCGGCGGGCGGCTCGGGGACGTCGTTGATCTGCAGGGCGGTGGCGGGACCGCTGAGCTCCGTGATCTGGACGGCACGCATGGCGCGGCTGATCCTACTTCGTCAGACGAACTCTTCCTCGATGACGCGGATGGCCCGGGGCGGGGCCCGCATCGCCGACAGCGCCGCGATCTCCGCCATCGCCGCGAAGAACTTCGACTCCAGGACCGGGTGGACCACCATGACCAGCCGCGCCTGGTCCTCCAGGCCCTTCTGGACCACCGACTTCACCGACACCTGCTGCTCGGCCAGGACGTGGGCGACGCGGGCGAGCACGCCGGGCTCATCGGCCACCTCGAGGTAGAGGTAGAAGGACGACATGACGTCGGTGACGATCTGAAGCGACTCGGTCGCCGGCGGCGTCGAGGCGGGCGGGATCATCGCGCTGATGACGTCGCCGAGCACCGCGGAGGCGGTCTGCGGTCCGCCGGCGCCCGGGCCCGACATCGTGATCTCGGTGATCGCCTCGGACTCCACGGTCACCGCGTTGAACGGACCGTTGACCGAGGCGAGCGGGTGGCCCGGGTACAGGAACGCCGGATACACCGTGACCGAGAGACCGCCGGCGCCGACGCGCTCCGCGGTCCCGATGAGCTTGAGCCCCAGGCCGAGGTCGCGGGCGTACTCCAGGTCGTCGGGCTGGATGTGCTCGATGCCCTCGTAGCGGACCTGGTCGATGTGGACCGGGGTCTCGAACGCCAGCCGCGCGATGATCGCCATCTTGGCCGCGGCGTCCTTGCCGTTGACGTCCTCGGTGGGGTCGGCCTCGGCGTAGCCCAGTCGCTGGGCGTCGGCCAGCGCGTCGGCGAAGGTCTCTCCGGTCCGGGCCATCTCGGTGAGGATGAAGTTGGTGGTGCCGTTGACGATCCCGTGGACCCGGTCGATCGTGGCTCCGGCCAGCGACTCCTGGAGCACCCTGATGACGGGGACCACGCCGGCCACCGCGCCCTCGAAGCGCAGCTGCACCCCCTGGACGCGCGCCTCCTCCCACAGCTCCTCGCCGTGGTGCGACAGCAGCTGCTTGTTGGCGGTGACCACGTGCTTGCCCGCCCGCATCGCCGCCAGCAGATACTCGCGCGCCGGCTCCAGGCCGCCGATCAGCTCCACGATGAGATCGGACCCCTCCAGGATCTCGTCAAAGCTCCCGCGACTGCGGGTCAGGACCCCCGACAGCTCGGGGCGCAGCCCGGTCATGCGGGCGATGCGGTCGGCGTGACGCGGCAGCGCGTCGGCGAAGGCAGCGCCGACGGTCCCGTGCCCCAGCAGGCCGACGCGGAAGGTGCTGTCGTCCGAGGCGGTCATGGCTAGCGGTCGCCCACGTCCCGGCTCATGAGGTCGGCGTAGGTCTCCCGGCGGACCACCACACGGGACTCGCCGTCACGGACGAACACCACCGGCGGGCGCGGCACCCCGTTGTAGTTGTTGGCCATGGCGTAGCCGTAGGCCCCGGTCGCCGGAGTGACGACCACATCGCCGGGGGCGGGATCCGGCAGGTTGGCGTCGCGGACGATGACGTCCCCGGACTCGCAGTGCTTGCCGGCCACGTGGCAGACCGTGTCGCCGGGGGCCAGCGGCCGGTCGGCGATGACCGCGTCATACCGGGCGCCGTACATCATCGGGCGCAGGTTGTCCGACATCCCCCCGTCCACGGCGACCCAGGTGGAGACGTTGCGCTTGATCGTCTGGACCGTGTAGAGGGTGACCGTGGAGTTGGCGACCAGGGCGCGGCCGGGCTCGAGCAGCAGGCGCTTGTCGGGCCCCAGCTCGGCGTGGACCGCATCGACGATCGCCTCGACCCACCGCTCGGGGCTGGGTGGCTGCTGGTCGGGGGTGTAGGCGGCGGCGAGTCCCCCGCCGAGGTTGTAGACCGGAAAGTCCCCGAGCTCCGCGATGGCCCGCACCCCGGCCCGGAACGGCTCGAGCTCGAAGAGCTGTGACCCGATGTGGAAGTGCAGCCCCTGGAGGTTCAGCCAGCGGTGCCCGCGCAGGGCGGCGATCGCCTCGCGAGCCTGCTCGAGTGAGAAGCCGAACTTGGAGTCGGCCTGTCCGGTGGAGATCGCGTGGTGGGTATCGCCCGACACGCCCGGGGTGACGCGGATGAGGACGTCCTGGCGGACCGCCGCGTCCGCGGCAATCGCCGCGAGGCGGTCGATCTCATGGCGCGAGTCGAGGACGATGTGGCCGACCCCGGCGGCCAGCGCCTCGCGGAGCTCGTCCTCGGACTTGGCGTTGCCGTGCATGTAGGTGCGCTGTGCGTCAAAGCCCGCGCTCAGCGCCAGGGCCAGCTCGCCGCCGGAGGCGACGTCGCAGGCCAGGCCCTCGTCGGCGAGCACGCGGTACACCGCGGTGCACGGGAAGGCCTTGGAGGCGAACAGGACGTCGAAGTCGCGGTGGCGTGCCGCCAGGGCGTCGGCGAAGGCGCGCGCTCGGGCGCGCAGGTCGTGCTCGACGACCACGTAGGCGGGCGTCCCATGTTCGCGGGCGATCTCCAGGGCGTCGCAGCCGCCCAGCTCCAGGTGGCCGCGCTCGTTGACCCGGCTTCCGAGCGGGTAGACGTGCGACAGCGACGGCGTTGTCGTGGTCATCGGGACACTGTGGTCGCGGTCATTCGGGGCCGCGATAGATGTGCTGTGGTTGCCGGAGGGTGCACGTACTCTGAAAGATATGGTCTCGCGCCTGCGCACCGTCACCCCGCTGCTCCCGTCCGAATCCGGCAAGCTCCGCGGCGCGGCGTACACCCTGTGGCTGCCGCGTCCGCCCGCTCCCCCGGCGCGTGGTGGCGTGGTGGTCATCCACGGGGCTGACTCATGCAAGGAGAGCCACCACGACTTCGCCCGCGCGGCGGTTGCGCTCGGGCTGGCAGTCGTCTGCTTCGACCAGCGCGGCCACGGCGAGACCGGCGGCCGGCTCGACGGTGGCGCCATCGACGACGTGCTGATGTTCGTCGTGCACCTCGCGTGCACGATCGGCGACCGCATGGCGCCGATCGCGCTGCGCGGCTCGAGCATGGGCGGTTATCTGGCCATCCTCGCCGCCGCCGAGGGAGCGGTCCGGGACGTCCGTACGCACGCCGTGGTCGCGATCTGCCCGGCGAGTGGCGAGCTGCTCATCCGCGGGCTGCACGAGGGCCGCTTCGGCTTTGCCGTCGACGCACCGGCACTCGAGGCGTTCCTGTCCGCGCATGATCTGCGCGAGGCGGCCGCCGGGCTCACCCAGCCGCTGCTGCTGCTGCACGCCGAGGGCGACGAGCGGGTGCCGATCGCGCACTCGCGCGAGCTGGCGGAGGTGCTGACGGTCCCGGGCAGCCGGCTGATCGCGGTGCCGGGCGGCCATCACCGCTCGATCCAGCACGACGAGGAGCTGCAGGCGGTGAGCCTGCGCTTCATCCAGCGGTCGCTGGGGCTGGCGCGCCCGGCGCGCTGAGCGCGTGACGGAGGGCGCCGGGCCGGCGGGCGCTGACGGCGCTCAGTGGCCGTGGGAGCAGCCGCGGCCGGGCTGGCCGGCGCCGTACGGGCTCCCGTGCTGCAAGTTGTCGCGGTACGGGTTCCCGTAGGAGTGCGAGTCGCCGACGCTGCTGGCCACGTGTGCCGACGAGGAGCCGCCGACGGAGCCGCCGGGGTGGGAGATGACAGGCGAGCCGCTGACCGAGACGCGGGTGCCGGTGGTGCTCGTCGAGCTCGAGGTGGTGCTCGTGCTGGAGCTGGAGCTGGAGGTGGAGGTGGAGGTCGAGCTGGAGCCGATCGAACCCGGTGAGCTGATGACGCGTGACGTCGCGCCGCTCGAGCCGGACACGCCGGTCGACGAGATGACCGGAGTTCCGGTCGGATGGGTTCCGACGGTGATCGGCGAGGTCACGGTGCCGCCCCCGGAGTGGATGACGGTGGTGACGGTGCCCGGGTTGCCGGAGCCCGAGCCGCTGCCCGAACCGGAGCCGCCCGAGCCCGTGGACACGGGGGTGGCGGGCGTGGGCGTGCTCACGACGGGGGTGGGGGTGGCCACGACCGGGGCGGTCGTGGTGGTGACCGGGGTGGTGACGGTCGTGGTGCCCGAAGGAGTGGTGGTGCTGCCCGAGCCGGTCTTCGACGTTCCGGAGCTGTGCGTGGGCTGCCGGCCGGCCACGGGCCGGGAGATCGTCGCGGAGCTGGAGCTGGAGTGGTGCGTCGGGGAGTTGGTCGCCGTGCCCCGACCCGCGAGCGCGAGGAGGGTGCTGCGCTTGCTGGCGGCCGCGGCGGAATTCCCGGCGGAGCTCCCGGCGTGCGGCTTGATGACCGTCACGGACGCGACCC
The DNA here is from genome assembly GCA_963771675.1 of uncultured Actinomycetota bacterium. Classification (GTDB taxonomy): domain Bacteria; phylum Actinomycetota; class Thermoleophilia; order Solirubrobacterales; family Solirubrobacteraceae; genus Palsa-465. Next base: position 170,013 of record CAVYUJ010000004.1, read on the forward strand.
CATGAGAGGTGCGAGCGCCGGCCTTCGGGTGCGCGGTGAGCGTCTGCGTGGCCGGGGAGCCGATACCGCCCAGCTTGGGCCAGCCGTTGTAGGTGACGACGGCGCTGCCGAGCACGAACAGGATCGAGGCAGCGAGAACCAGAGTTCCCGCAGTTCCCAGGCCGGCGAGGTAAGCACGAGTGGCTCGCACACAGGGTTCATCGGCCGCTGACCTTGAACCTTGAATCGGTTGTCTGGGCGCGGTGGGAGATCGTCTGATGCCCCGGTTAGCGGTCCATCCCGGGAGGGCCGCACCCGTGGGCAATTCATCGGGTGGGTTCAGGCGCCGCTTACCCCATCTGCCAACATTCGGGAACGTCATGCCCGCTCCCAAGTCATTCGGCCGCGACCGGGGTCTCCAGACCCGGATGCTGGCGACGGCCTTTCTCCTGGGCCTCGTCTACGTCGTCCTGATCGCGGTGCTGATCGCCGCCGGCGCCGGCGCCGTCACGGTGGCCATCATCGCCGGCGCGCTGTTCTTGGTGCAGTACTTCAGCGCCGACAAGCTGGCCCTGGCCTCAATGGGCGCGCACGAGGTCACCGCCGAGGAGGCCCCTGAGCTTCACGGCGCGATCGAGCGGCTCTGCATCCAGGCCAACCTGCCCATGCCGAAGGTGGCGATCGCCGACACGCCGATGCCCAACGCGTTCGCCGTCGGGCGCTCGCCCAGCACCGCGACCGTCTGCGCCACGACCGGCCTGTTGTCGCTGCTCAACCCGGCGGAGCTGGAGGGGGTCCTGGGCCACGAGCTCACTCACATCGCCAACCGCGACGTGATGTACATGACGATCGCCAGCTTCTTCGCCTCCATCGCCGCCTTCATCGTCCAGTTCGGGTTTCTGTTCGGCGGCGGCTTCGGCGGAGGCAACAACCGCGACAACAACAACAACGGCGGGTTCTTCATCGTCGTCATCGTGTCCGGCATCGTCTACGTCGTCTCCTACCTGCTGCTGCAGGCGCTCTCGCGCTACCGCGAGTTCGCCGCCGACCGCGGCTCGGCGCTCATCACCGGGCGCCCCAGCGCGCTCTCCTCCGCGCTGCTGAAGATCTCCAATCAGATGGACCAGATCCCCCAGCGCGACCTGCGCGCCGCCTCGGGCGAGCTCGCCGCCTTCTACATCTTCCCGCCGAAGGTCAAGTCGACCGTGGCCACGCTGTTCTCGACCCACCCGCCGCTCGAGGCCCGCCTCGAGGCGCTGAGCCGCTACGAGGCCCAGCTTCAGGGCACCGCCAGCTAGACCTTCGCTCGGACCTGATGGGCTTCCTGGACATCCTCACCGGCCGGCGCAAGCTCGCCCAGCCGGCCGGGGACCGGCTGTTCGCGATCAGCACCGCGTACGTCACGTTCGAGACGGGCCTGGAGATCACCACGCGCGGCAGCGCCGCCATCGTCTTCCAGTCCCTGGCCACGGCCGACTTCACGTCGATCGTGCGCGACATGGAGGAGGTCGTCTCGGCGACCGCGTCAGACAGCGCCACCACCGTCGACAAGTCGACCGACAGCTACGGGTACAGCTGGCTCATCCTGCGCGGCTCGGACTTCGACAGCCTCGTCGTCGGCATCAACGCCGTGTCGGGGGCCCTGCAGGCCGGCGGCTACGGCGACCGGCTGCTGTGCACCGTGTTCGCCTTCCAGGATGCGCGCGGCACGGCCCTCTACTGGATCTACAACTTCAAGCGGGGCTTCTTCTACCCGTTCGTCCCGGCGGGCTCGCAGCAGCGCGACAACGAGCGCGAGCTCGTCCTCAAGGCCCAGACGGGCAACGAGCTGCCGATCGAGCCCGAGCTGAGCCGCTGGTTTCCCCTGTGGGGGATCCCGGTCTGACCCGTGTAAGGTCTGCGTCCGAGTGAGGCCCGATGGCGCTGATGCCGCCTGCAGGTGCGCTAGGCTCCCAGACCCTTGGCTAGCTGCGTCTTAAGCAGAGCCTAACCCTTCTTGCAGCGCCGCCTGGTGCGCGCGCGTGCCATTCGGAACGGACACAAGGAGACACCTTGCGCATACTGATTCTCGGTGGAGACGGCTTCTGTGGTTGGCCGACCTCGCTGCACCTCTCGGCCTCCGGACACGACGTCGCCATCGTGGACAACCTCGCTCGGCGTAAGGCCGACGTGGAGCTCGAGGCGGACTCGCTCACCCCGATCACGCCGATCGGCACCCGCCTGGAGGCCTGGCGCGAGCTGACCGGCCGCGAGATCCCCTACTACAACTTCAACGTCGCCGAGAACTACCGGGTGATGCTGGATCTGCTCAACGAGTGGCAGCCCGAGGCGATCGTGCACTTCGCCGAGCAGCGCGCCGCGCCGTACTCGATGAAGAGCCCGTGGCACAAGCGCTACACGGTCAACAACAACGTCAATGCGACGCACAACCTGCTCTGCGCGCTCGTCGAGGCCGAGTCCGACGCCCACGTCGTCCACCTCGGCACCATGGGTGTCTACGGCTACGGGACCGCCGGCGTGAAGATCCCCGAGGGGTATCTGCGGGTGCGCATCGACACCGACGAGGGCACCGAGGTGGAGCAGGAGATCCTCTACCCGGTCAATCCGGGCAGCGTCTACCACATGACCAAGACCCAGGACCAGCTGCTGTTCGCGTTCTACAACAAGAACGACGGCACCCGGGTCACCGACCTGCATCAGGGCATCGTGTGGGGCACGCAGACCGCCGAGACGCGCCTGGACGAGCGGCTCATCAACCGCTTCGACTACGACGGCGACTACGGGACCGTGCTCAACCGCTTCCTCATGCAGGCGGCGGTCGGCTACCCGCTCACCGTGCACGGCACCGGCGGGCAGACCCGCGCCTTCATCCACATCCAGGACACGGTGCGGTGCATCCAGCTGGCCATCGAGAACGCGCCCGAGCGCGGCGACCGCGTCCGGGTCTTCAACCAGATGACCGAGTGCCACCGCGTGCGCGATCTGGCCAAGCTGGTCTCCGGCCTCACCGGCGCCGAGATCGACTACGTCGACAACCCGCGCAAGGAGGCGGCCGAGAACGAGTTGTTCGTCGCCAATGATCATCTGCTCGACCTCGGCCTGGATCCGATCCGCCTCGAGGACGATCTGCTCACCGAGGTGACCGAGATCGCCCGCAAGTACGCGGACCGCTGCGACCGGACCAAGATCCCGTGCAGCTCCAAGTGGATCCAGCGCCGCCCCGAGACGGTCCCGGCCGCGACCGCGTAGCCACGCCCCGCACACGCCGCACACGCAGCAGCCGCTGATCGTCCTCAATCGTCGCGCCGCCACGCGGCCGACGATCACCGGCGTCGAGCGCTGGACCGACGAGGTCATCCGCCGGCTGACCGCGCTGGCGCCCGACCGCTACGTCGTCGCCCAGCCGCGCCCGCGGGCCCGGCGGCGGTTGCTCGCGCAGGCGTGGGAGCAGGTCGCCCTCCCGGCGCAGGCGGCGCGCCTCCGAGCGGCGGTCGTGTTCTCCCCGGCCAACCTGGCGCCGCTGGCCTGGCCGCGCAACGTGCTGGTGATGCACGACGCGGCGGTGCTCCGCGAGCCCGGCGCCTACTCGCCGGCCTACCGCGTCTGGCACGGGCGGGCGGGCCTGGCCTGCGCGCGGCGTGCGCTGGCCGTCATCACCGTGTCGGAGTTCAGCCGCCGAGAGCTGATCGAGCTCGCCGGGCTCGAGCCGTCGCGCCTGCACGTGATCCCCGGCGGGGTCGGCGAGCGCTTCACCCCGGCCGCGGACCCGGGGCCGGTGGCTGGGCGGCTGCGCCTGCACCGGCCCTACGTGCTGACGATCGCCACCGACGACCCGCGCAAGAACGTCGAGAAGCTCGCGCCGGTGGCGACGGCCCTGGCGCGCCAGGGGATCGAGCTGGTGTGGGCCGGTGACCGGCGTCCCTATTTCGCCACCGCCGCCGCGACCGCCGGCGTGCGCAGCCTGGGCTACGTCGACGACGCCGATCTGCCCGGCCTGTACGCGGGGGCGCTCGCGTTCGTGCTCCCGTCGCGCTACGAGGGCTTCGGGCTGACCTGCCTGGAGGCGATGGCATGCGGAACGCCGGTGGTCGCCGCCGATCGAGCGGCGCTACCGGAGACGTGTGGCGACGCCGCGCTCCTGGTCGACCCCGACGACGGAGCGGCGCTCACCCGAGCGGTCCTGATCGCCGCCGGGGACACGGCCGCGCGCGAGGCGCTGCGGGCCGCGGGCTTGCGGCGCGCCGCGCAGTTCAGCTGGGACCGGACCGCGGCGCGGGTGGATGGACTGCTCGGCGAGCTGGCAGGCGTGGACTAAGTGGCGGTTGTCACAGCGGGGCCTGCAAACTCGGTGAGCTGGCAGGCGTGGACTAAGTGGCGGTTGTCACAACGGGGCCTGCAAGATAAGCGCGCAAACGACGCCTCAGATGACACACGTGCGAAGCAGCCGCTCAGATATCAGCCCGGGATCAGGCCCTCGCCCTGGAACTCGGTCTTGGCCTCCTCCAGGGAGACATCGGGCGGGGGCAGGATGATGTCGGAGCCGAAGAGCTCGTCGTCCGGTACCGCTCGTCCGTGGGTGCGGACGTAGTCCAGGAGGCGATCGAACACCTCCCGGAACGCCTGCTCGTCACTGGCCTGGCAGCTGGCCACGGCCTCGTTGTCCAGCGCGTTCAAGCCCGGAACGTCGTCGTCGGAGACGTCGTACTGGCCCTCGCTCGAGATGCGGACGATCATTGGGCCTGCTCCTGGCTCGCGGCCGTGCTTTCACCCCCGGCCGGAGCGGCGCCGGTTCCCAGCTCGCCCTTGGGCGCGCTGCCACCCCCGAGCTCGGCCTTCATCTTGGCCAGCTCGGAGTCGACCTCGCTGCTGCTGGAGAGCGCCTTGAGCTGGCGGTCGATGTCGTCCTCGCCCGGTCCGAGCTGGGTGAGGTCCTCGAACGTCCCGGCAGCCTCGAGCTCCTGGACGGCGCCGGCGCGGGCCCGCATGTTCTCGGTCTTGTCCAGCGCGCGCTGCATGGCCAAGCCGACGTCGGCCATCTCCTCGCCCACGCCGGTGGCGGCCTCGGAGATGCGCACCTGGGCCTCGGCGGCGGAGTACTGGGCCTTGATGACCTCCTTCTTGGAGCGGAACTGCTCGATCTTGGATCGCAGCTTCTGCTCCGAGGCGGTCATCTGCTCCTGCTGCTGCTCCAGCTGGGCGATCTGGGAGTCGAGGGACTGCAGCTCCGTCTGGAGCGCGCTCTTGCGCTCGAGCGCGGTGCGCGCGAGCTCCTCGTTGCCGGCGGCCAGTGCCTGGCGAGCCTGCGTGTCGAGCTTGACCACCTGCTGCTGGTACTTCTCCTCCTGCAACTGCAGGCGCTTCTTCGACGTGACGACGTCGGCGATCCCCTTCTTGACGTTCTGGAGCAGCTCGATCTGCTTCTGGTAGCTGTACTCCAGCGTCTCGGACGGATCCTCGGCCCGATCGAGCAGCTTTGAGATCTTGGCTTTGATAACGGTGGACATGCGCCCGGACAGGCCCGGCATCGCATCCTCCTTGGCGAGTTCTTTACTGGCGCTACGAAGCGTAGCCGCTGCGGGCGGTCCGGTCCTACCGGAGGCGCGCACCGCACGGGATCGGTGACCCGCCCCGCACCCCGATGAGCAATAGGATCACGCGATGGACGCAAAGGCTGCAGCAGACTCGCGCGCGGAGATCACCCATCTGATGGGGGTCACCGACGCCAACAACCGGGGCAACATCCACGGCGGGACGATCATGAAGCTGGCCGATGAGGCCGCCGCGATCGCGGCGATCAAGCACTCACGCCAGCGGGTGGTGACGGTCGGAATGGACCGCATGGACTTCCTGGTGCCGATCTACATCGGCGAGCTCGTCACCTTCCGGGCCACGGTCAACGCCGCCTGGCGGACCTCGATGGAGATCGGCGTGCGCGTCGAGGCCGAGAACCCGATGACCGGCAGCCGCCGTCACACCAACACCGCGTACCTGACGATGGTGGCGCTCGACGACGGCGGCGATCCCGCCCCGATCCCGCCCCTGCTGGCGGTCACGCCGACCGAGACGCGCCGGATGGGCGAGGCCGAGCTGCGCCGCGCCAACCGGCTGTCCGAGCGCGAGGAGATCGTCGCCCGTCGCGCCAAGGAGGCCCGCCGGGAGATCTCAGACGACGCCTGAACCGCGCAGCGCGCAGCGCCGGCCGGCTGACCGTTGGACCAGGTCAGCCGGCTGGCGCTGTCCTCTGAGTCGGCGGCGTGCTCAGAGGTCCGAGGGGTGGCGAGCCAGATAGCCCGCGGTGGTGTCCATCACGGGACGCCAGCGGGGGCCCGTGCCGCGCGCCGGGTGCGGATCGCCCTCACGTGAGGTGTCCAGGCGGATCCCGGCGATCTCGACGAAGGCGTGGCCGGGGTTGGTGAAGACGGTGATCCACTGCCCGAGGCCCTTCAGGCCCCAGGTCTCCATCTCGCCCGAGTCCTCGGAGGTCTTGAGCAGGCCCGCGGCGTGCAGGACATAGGAGACGGAGCCTGAGCAGTCATAGGCGGAGTCCCTCCACTTCCCGTGGCCGCCGCCCACCGCGTAGGGCTTCAGACGGATCTGGTTTCCGGCCCAGATCGCCTTCTTGACCTGCATGGGGGCCCAGGCCGGTGCATAGGCGACGCCCTTGATGACCTTGGCGACGGCGCCCGGGACGGTCGGATGCTGCGGGGTGCTGCGTGGAGCGGTCGGTGTCCCCAGGCCGGTGCCGCCGGTGCTGGCGGTCATGACCGAGGTGGATCCCTGGGATACCGGCCCGCCCGCCCCGCCGGTGGCGCCGGCCGCGGAGGCCGAGAGGCCGCAGAGGCCGAGGACGCGCCGACGAGCGCACACAGCGTCAGGGCAGGGACAAGGAGTCGTTTAAGCGGCAAATCTCTCTCTTTCGTCGGCCGGCGGGGTTAGCTGTCGGGCTGGCGCTAAAAGAGCCGCGCCTCCCGCGGATCCACCGCGGGATTAGCCCCAAGGGGACGACGTGGGTCCCCCGCTCCGCGGATGTGACTGGGCCGCGGATTAGGCGAGCGGCAATATACCGATTCGTTTGTGAACGAGTCATAACGATGGCGCGGGGCGCCACGGGCACCCGCGACCCGCGCGCTCCGATCGAGCCACCGGTAAGCCTGGATCCGCCGATCCTGGGGTCGTCTCGCGCCCATTATCGGTGGATCCAGGCTAACGTCCCGCCCGCATGCGAGCCCGCGTATCCCGTGGCGCCCGGAGAGGCGCGATGCCCGCGATCGCCGGGCTCCTGACCCTGGCGCTGACCGCATGCGGCGGCGGCGGCCCGGCCAAGCTGCTGCACTCCTCCTCGACCACCACCGCGGCGACCTTCAGCGGCGGGGTCCCCTCCACGTCCCCGCAGGCGAGCGAGAAGCTGGGCTTCCCCACCCTCGCCACCAAGAACACCACGCGCGTGGCCGGTGCCGACCCGGTGGCGGACGCCGCCGGCGTCGCGCGCGCCGTGTTCCCCTCGGCCGCCCCCGGGACCCATCCGACCGCCGTCACGCTCGCCCCCACGGGCGATTGGGAGGCCGCGATCGCGGCGTCGGTGCTGATGGCGCCCCCGATCCACGCTCCGGTGCTGCTCTCGGGCCCCAGCTCGCTGCCGGCGGCGACCTCCGCCGCGCTCACGGCGTTGGCCCCCACGGGCTCCGGGCAGGCCAGCGGTGCCCAGGTCATTCGCGTCGGCGCGGTGCCCACCGTCAAGGGGATGCGCTCCGCGGCGATCAGCGGCACCGATCCGTACACGCTGGCGGCGGGCATCGACCGCTTCGTCTCGGCCATCGGCGGGCGCCCGAGCAGCGACGTGATGATCGCGTCGACGACCAGCCCCGCCTACGCGATGCCCGCGGCGGGATGGGCGGCCGAGAGCGGCAACCCGATCCTCTTCGTGGGCGCGACCGGCATCCCCGCGGCCACCCGCCAGGCGCTGCTCACCCACTCCAAGCCTCACATCTACGTGCTCGGTCCGTCCAGCGTGATCTCCGACGCGACGATGTCCGCGCTGGGCAAGTACGGGACGGTGAAGCGGGTCGGCGGCACAGACCCCGCGACCAACTCCGTGGCCTTCACCGTCTACCGCGATCCCGCCTGCCCGTTCGGCCAGGCCTGCGCCCACGTGCCCAACAGCTTCGGCTGGGCGCTGCGCAGCCCCGGTCACGGCTACGTGCTGCTCAACGCCTCACGCCCGCTCGACGCCGCCGCGGCCGCCGCGCTGTCGGCGAGCGGCGACTACGGGCCCGACCTCCTGGTGGAGAATGCCTCTACCCTTCCCAAGGCCGTGCTCAACTACTTCCTCGACTACGCCACCCCCGGCTACACCCAGGAGGGTCCGACCACCGCGGTGTACAACCACGCGTGGATGATCGGCGACGAGAGCGTGATCTCCGTCGCCGTTCAGGCCGAGGTCGACCGGCTGCTCGAGCTGCAACCGGTGTCCCCGAGCGCCCAGAGCGCTCAGAGCGGGCAGGGCCAGTGAGCCAGGCCGAGCATCCCGACCGCCTGGCGGCCGAGCATGAGACGACGGTGGAGGACGTGCGCCAGCTGATGGGAGCCTCCACCCCGCACTTCGCCCTCCAGCTGCGCGAGCGGATCCGCAGCCTCATCCGAGGCCTGCCCGAGGGCCATCCCGCACGCGTGGAGGGCGAGCGTGAGATCGCTCGGCTCGACACGATCGCGTTCTACGGTGAGACGCGCGGACACGCCGCCGAAGCGGGGCTGGCCCCGCTGCGCAGCGTCGGTCACGGTCCCGGCGACAGCCACTGAATCGCGTGAGGTCTCGCGGCAGGCGGGGGCCGCGTGACGTCGAACCTGTTCGGGCAGCCTTACCGCACCCCGGACGCGCGGCTACCGTTAACCCAGAGAGATGAGCGAACCACGGTCCGTATCTGTCATCGGCCTCGGCCGCGTCGGCCTGCCGCTGGCGCTCTGCTTCGCCGATCGCGGCCTGCGCGTGCTGGGCGTCGATCACGACCAGACGATCCTCGAGTCCCTGCGCTCGGGCCGGATGCCGTTCACCGAGGCGGGCACGCAGGAGCTGCTGGAGCGCGTGCAGCGCTCCGGACGGTTGGAGCTGTCCGATCGCGCCGCCGACGCAGCGCGCGCCGATGACATCGTCATCACCATCGGCACCCCATCGTTCTCCCACGTGGAGTCCGACCTGCGCCAGGTCCGGGCCGCCGTGGACGACCTGCTGCCCCTGCTGCGCCCCGGCCACGCGCTGATCCTGCGCTCGACGATCGCCCCGGGGACCACCGAGTTCGTCGCCGGCTACCTGGAGAAGCGCCGCGGCCTGCGGGTCGGCGAGGACGTGTTCGTCGCCCACGCGCCGGAACGGATCGCCGCCGGCAAGTTCCTGCAGGAGATCACATCGCTGCCGTGCATCATCGGCGGCGTCGGGGAGAGCTCCACCGAGCACACCGCGAATCTGTTCAGCATCTTCGGCGCGCCGATCGTCAAGACCTCACCGGTGCAGGCGGAGCTGGCCAAGATCTGGACCAACATCCTGCGCTACGCCACCTTCGCGCTGCCCAACCTGCTGATGATGGACTGCGAGAGCTACGGGGCCAACGTGTTCGAGGTCATCGACCTGATCAACCACGACTACCCGCGCGGCGGCATCGCGATGCCGGGCATGACCGCCGGGACCTGCCTGCGCAAGGACTTCGCCTTCTCCGAGGAGCGCTCCCACGCGCCCGGCATGCTGCTGGCCGTCTCGCGGGTGAACGAGGGCGTCCCGCTGTTCCTGGTGGAGGGGATCAAACGCCGCATCGGCAGCCTCTCCTCACGCAAGGTGGCTGTGCTCGGTCTGACCTTCAAGCGCGACACCGACGACGAGCGTGACTCGCTCTCGCCCAAGCTCATCCGCCTGCTCGAGCGGGAGCTGGCCGATGTCGCCGTGTGCGACCCGCACGCCGCCACCCCCACTCAGTCCCTCGACGAGGCGGTGCGCGACGCCGACGTGGTCATCGTGGCCACCAACCATTCCCAGTTCGAGCATGCCGAGACGCTCGGCCAGATCCGCGCGCTCGCCTCCGACGACTGCCTGCTGACCGATCCGTGGAACAGCCTGGGCACCGGCCAGGTGTTCGTGTTCGCCGCCGAGACGGCCGCCCTGCTCGGCTCGGCCGCCTCCCCGGACCCCGCCCACTGATGGCCCGCGTGCTGGTCACGGGCGGGGCCGGAACCATCGGCTCGGCCGTCGTGCGGCGGCTGCTGCGCGACCCGGAGTTCGAGGTCCGCGTCGCGGACCACCGCCCCGCGCCTGACTGGATGCGCGAGGGCTGTGAGCTGCACGAGGGCGATCTGCGCGACCTCGACGTCGCCCGCAGCGCCCTGCAGGGCTGCTCGCACGTCATCCACCTGGCGGCGATCGTCGGCGGGATCGCCAACTTCCACAAGCTCCCGTTCACGCTCACAGAGGTCAACAACGCCCTGACCGGCGCGATCGTGCACGCCGCCGTCGAGCAGGACGTGACGCGGCTCGTCTACGTGTCGTCCTCGATGGTGTTCGAGCGCGCCACCGAGTTCCCCACCGCCGAGACCCATCTGGAGACGTGCGTGCCGCCGCGCTCGGCCTACGGGTTCTCCAAGCTCTCGGGCGAGGTCTACACACGCGCGGCCCACGACCAGCACGGCCTGCGCTACACGATCTGCCGCCCGTTCAACGCCTACGGGCCGGGCGAGCTGCCCGACCGCGACGAGCCCGGCATCGCCCACGCCGTCCCCGATCTCATCGCCAAGGTGCTCTCAGGCCAGCGGCCGCTTCAGATCTTCGGGTCCGGCGAGCAGACGCGCACGCTCACCCACGTCGACGACATCGCCGACGGGATCGTCACCGCGATGGCCTCCCCCGCCGGCGAGAACGAGGACTTCAACATCTCCGCCTCCGAGGAGCGCACGGTCGCGGAGATCGCGGCGCTGATCTGGGAAGCCTGCGGCGAGGATCCGGCGCAACTGACCCTCGACCACCTGCCGAGCTTCGCGGTCGACGTGCAGCGCCGGTGGCCGAGCGTGGAGAAGGCGCGCGAGCGCCTCGGCTGGGAGGCTCGCATCGACCTGCGAGACGGCCTGGCCGGCACGGTGGCATGGCTGCGGGAGCGCAGCGCCCAGGCCACCACGCCGTGACAGGGATCCCGCAGGAGGCGGCCGTCGGCTTCGAGCGCGGCGCCGCCGACTACGAGCGAGGTCGCCCCGGCTACCCCGAGGCCGCGATCGCCCGGCTGGCCGGCGAGCTGGATCTCGGCCCCGGGCGGGTGGTGGTCGACCTGGCCGCTGGTACCGGCAAGCTCACCCGCGCGCTGCGCGGGCTCGGCGCCGAGCTGGTGGCGATCGAGCCCGTGGCCGGCATGCGCGAGCAGCTTCTGAATGCCGTCCCCGGCGTCACGGTGCTGGACGGGACCGCGGAGCGGATGCCGCTCGCCGACGCCAGCGTCGACGCGGTGCTCGTCGCCCAGGCGTTTCACTGGTTCGACGTCCCCGCCGCCGCGGCCGAGATCCATCGCGTGCTGATCGCGGGCGGGGGGCTGGCGGTGGTCCGCAACGAATGGGATGAGTCGGTGGACTGGATCGGCGGGATGCGGGCGCTCACCGCCAAGCACGCGACGAGAGTCGAGCGCGACCGGTCCGACGACTGGCAGGATGCGCTGAGCGCGACGGGTCTGTTCTCAGCCTTCGAGCACGAGACGTTTCCCAACCCGGTGCGGGTGAGCGTGGAGACCCTGCGGGCCCGCATCGCGTCGCTGAGCTTCGTCGCGCTGCTGGCCGACGAGCCGCGCGCGGTCCTCTTGGATGAGGTCTCGCGACTGGTCCGGGAGCGTGGGCTGGTGGCCGCCGACGGCCTGCTGGACACCCCGTATCGCACCTACGTCGTCTGGTGCCGGCGCCTCGAGGTGTGACCGGCGATCTGCACGCCGCCCTCGCGGCCGATCGCGCCGTCCGTCGGCGTGCCGCGCTGGAGACGAGTCCCTTCGATGGCGGCATCGCGGTGCGCCATCCGCAGCTCGGCGACGTCCACTACCTCAACGCGGTTCTGCTCGACGCCGGGCCGGTGGGGCTCAGCGGACCCGAGGTCGCGGCGACCGCCGAGCGCTGGCAGGGTGATCTGGACCACCGTCACGTCGTGTGCGACGACGCAGCCGCCGGGGAGCGAGTGGCGGCGGAGCTGGAGCGCAAGGGGTGGGAGCGCACGCGCACCGTCTACATGGCATTCGCCGGGGATCCGGCGGTGATCACCGCCGACGCGCGGGTCGGGTGGGCCGGGGTCATCGCCGAGACGGACATGCAGGCCCTGCAGCTCGCCGCGCTGCGCGAGGAGGCGCCCGAGGTCGACGCCCGATCCGGACTCGTGGCGCGGCTGGTGGCCACCCAGAGCCGGCTGCGCGCGACGACTCCGTGCCGGTGCTTCGGCGCCGGAGAACCCGGCGCGGAGCCGGCCTCGATGTGCGTGCTGTTCCTCGACGCGGATGTCGACGGCCGCCGCGTGGCCACGATCGAGGAGGTGGGGACGCTCGTCGCTCATCGCGGGCGGGGTCTGGCCGGCGCCGTCGTCTCGGCGGCGGTCTCACATGCCGGCGGCTGGGGCGCCGATCTGATCGTCGTGCCCGCCGACGCCGACGACTGGCCGCAGGTGATGTACGCCGGGCTGGGCTTTGAGCCGATCGGTCGCCAGGTGACGGTGACCCGCCGCCTCGGCGGCCCCGGGCGGGCAGGGTGGGCGGGATCCGGTTTCGTGTCAGGCGACGTGTAGCCTCGGCAGCGGGATGGACTCCGCCACCAGCTCCCACGCCACCGGTCCCTCCGGCTCGGCCACCCCGGCCGGCGCGCTTGCCGCGGAGGCCATCGCCGACAGCCGGTTCCCCGGGCCCTACCCGGTCGGCTCCTATGCCGCCCAGCTGCGGCGGCGCCTGCAGGAGTTCGCGCGCGTGCAGCTGGTGGGCGAGGTGTGGGGCGTGCGCGACAGCCGCGTGCGCGTCTACTTCGAGCTGCGCGATGCTCGCGGCGCGCTGCCGTGCTCGATGTGGCGCGACGACTTCGAGCGCCTCGGCGTCACCCTCACCGATGGGATGCGCGTCGTCGTCGGTGGCGGCTGCGACTACTACGCGGGCAGCGCCGCCTCCTCCCCCACGTTCAGCTTCGCGGTCACCGAGCTGCGCCTCGCCGGCGAGGGCGACCTTCTCGTCCAGCTGGAGCGGCTGCGCCGCCGTCTGCACGCCGAGGGGCTGTTCGAGCCCCAGAAGCGCCTGGCGCTGGCCGGCCTGCCCCGGACGATCGGGGTCGTCACCGGCGAGAGCGGGAAGGCCCGGGACGACGTGCTGGCCGGCCTGCGCCGGCGCGGGTGGAGCGGCCGACTGGTCTGGGCCTTCGTCCCCGTCCAGGACCGCCACGCCGCGCCCCGGATCGCGGCATCCCTGCGCGAGCTGGCGGCCACCCCCGAGGTGGAGGTGGTGATCGTCGCGCGCGGCGGGGGCTCGCTGGCCGATCTGTATGCCTTCTGCGACGAGGCCCTGTGCCGGACGGTGGCGCTCCTGCGCGTGCCGGTGATCGCGTCGGTCGGCCACCACACCGACCGCACGCTGATCGACGACGTCGCCGCGGTCTGCTGCTCCACGCCCACCCACGCCGCCGAGGCCGCAGTGCCCGTCGACTGCACCGCCGCCCGCCGGGTGCTCGCCGGCGCCGCCGGGCGGTTGCGCGACCACAGCCGCCACGCGATCCTCGTCCGGGCGCGGGCCCTGGCGCACCTCTCCCGGGCCCCATCGCAGCACATCGCGCGCCACCGCGGGCGCCTGCACCAGCTGCTGCGCGAGCTGCGCGCCTCCGCGCGGCGCCAGGCCGAGGCCGGGCGCGGGCGCGCCGTCCGTCAGACGGCCACGCTCGAGCGGACCGCGGCGCGCGCCGCCGAGGGCGATCGCGCCCGCCGGGCGCGGGAGCTCGAGCGCCTGGCCCTGGCGCTGGCCGCCCACGACCCCCAACGGACGATGGCACGCGGCTACGCGCTGGTGCAGGACCGCGCCGGCGTCCCGCTCGGCTCCGCGGCGGCGGCCCGCCGCGCCCGGGAGCTCACGCTGCGCTTCCACGACGGCGCCGTCGCGGCTGAGATCGCCGGCGAGAAGGAGACCGAATGAACGACACACGCACCTACGAGTCGGCGGTGAGCCGGGTCGAGGAGATCATCCGACGCCTGGACTCCGGGGAGGCCGGGCTGCGCGAGACGCTGGACCTGGTGCGCGAGGGCCGCGAGCTGGTGGAGTACTGCGCCGGTGAGCTGGACGCCGTGAGCCAGGGCCTGGAGGAGCTGCGCCTGGAGGAGCTCGTGGCGCGCCTGGAGCCGACCCCGTCCGCCCGGTCCGGCGCGTGAGTACGTTCGACAAGCTGGCGGGCCTGCCCCTTGAGGTGGACGGCTACACGCTGGAAGGGCTGCGCGCCCAGGTGTCAAGCGGCTTCGAGCGGCTCTCCACGGTCGTGCACCTCACCGGCGCGGGCGCGGAAGGGGTGGGCGAGGACGTCGTCTATGACGCCGAGGATCAGGTGGCGCTGCAGGAGGCGGGACCGGTGCTCGACCTGTCCGGGCGCTACGCACTGGGCGAGTTCTGTGAGCGCATCGACGGCCTCGACCTCTTCCCGGTGGCGCCCCAGCGCGGCGAGGTGTCCCGGCTGTACCGGCGCTGGACGTTTCACAGCGCGGCGCTTGACCTGGCGCTGCGCCAGGCCGGAACGTCGCTGCAGGCGGCATTGGGACGCGACGCCCAGCCGCTGACCTTCGTCGTCTCGCTGCGGCTGGGCGAGCCGCCGACGCTCGCGCCCATCGAGAGCCGACTGGCCAACTACCCGACGCTGCGCTTCAAGCTCGACGCCACCACATCGTGGTCGCCGGAGCTCATCGCGGAGCTGGCCCGGACCGGCGCCGTGGACTCGATCGACTTCAAGGCGCTGTACCACGGCACGATCGTCGACCAGGCGCCGGACCCGGTGCTGTACGAGCGCGTGGTCACGGCCTTTCCGCACGCGTGGCTGGAGGACCCCGACGTGATCACCGAGGGGACCGCGGCCGCGCTGTCCGGCGAGCACGGCCGCATCACCTGGGACGCCCCCATCCACTCGATCGCTGATATCGAGGCGCTGCCCTTCGCCCCGCGGATGGTCAACCTCAAGCCCTCGCGGATCGGAGGGCTCAAGAAGCTCTGCGACACCTACGACTACTGCGCCGAGCACGGCATCGGGGCCTACGGCGGTGGCCAGTTCGAGCTGGGGCCGGGGCGCGGCCAGGCCCAGTACCTGGCCTCCCTGTTTCACGCCGACACGCCCAATGACCTGGCGCCGGTGGGGTTCAACCAGAACGACCCGCCGCCGGGGCTGCCGTCGAGCCCGCTGCCGGTGAGCGCCGACGACGTGGGCTTTCGCTGGGGCTAGGCGGCCCGCCCACGCCGCCCGCCCGCGGCGCTGCGGACAGCGATCAGCGGAGATCCAGCAACAGCTTGCCCTGGACCCGGCGGTCGACGAGACGCTGGAACGCCTCGTTGACGTCCTGCAGCGGCAGAACGGAGTCGATGCGCACCGAGAGCTCACCCGCGCGGACCGCCTCCAATGCCGCACGCAGGCCCGGGCCGCGCTCCTCGCGCGTGAGGATCGTCCCGCCGTAGCCGAGCAGGGAGACCATCTTGCGGTACAGCACGCGCAGGTTCAAGGTGACGTCGGCGCCCGCCGAGACCCCCAGGGAGACGATGCGCCCGCGCGCGGCCATCGCCTCGACGAGCGCCGCCACGTACCCGTCGCCGAGCACGTCGAAGGCCACCGTCGGCTCGTAATCGGCCATGCCGGCGGCGATCTCCTCCGGCCCGCCGACCAGGACGCGATCCGCGCCCTCCGCCGTGATGTTGGGCACCTTGGCCTCCGAGCCGGTCTGGCCCCAGACGGTGGCGCCGGCGGAGTGAGCCAGCGAGACGATCATGCTCCCGACGCCTCCCGAGGCTCCGAGCACCACCACGCGATCCTCGGCGGTGACGCGAGCCAGCGTGCGCACGCAGTTGAGCGCGGTGAGCCCGGCGATGCCCATCGCGGCCGCGTGCTCGGGGGCGACGCCGTCCGGCACCTCGACCACCGCATCGCGGGGGACGACGGCGGCCTCAGACCAGACACCGTCGCGGACGAAGCCGAGACCCTCACCGGCCACCAGCACCAGGCGTCCGTCGACCTCGCCCGCGGCCTCGCCCCCGAGCGTGCGGGGGCGCACGGCGTCGGGATTGACCTGGCCGGCGGCGTTGTAGCGGTCGATGGGGTTGACCCCGCCGTAGTGGAGGTCGACGCGGACCTCGTCCGCGCCGGGGGCGCGGAGCTCCACCGCCTCGATGTGGAGCGGCTGCCCGAGCTCGACCAGCCGGGCGGCGCGGACGGTGTCAGAGTCAGACGCCATTCTGGCCCGCGGTTCTACCACAGACGCCTTCCTAGGCTCGACTGCATGACAACCCACCAGGAACTCAACGGAACCGTGGCGCTGGTGACCGGCGCCTCGAGTGGCATCGGCGAGGCGACCGCGGTGGCGCTGGCGCAGCAGGGTGCCGCGGTGGCGGTCGCAGCTCGGCGCAAGGACCGGATCGACGACCTCGCCGCTCGCATCACCGACGCCGGCGGCACGGCGCTGGCCATCGAGTCAGACGTCACCTCGCAGGAGAAGGCCGAGGCTCTCGTGCAGCAGACCGTCAAGGAGCTGGGCCGCCTCGACACGCTGGTCAACAACGCCGGAGTGATGCTGATCGGCCCGATCGTCGACGCGCCCCGCGAGGAATGGGAGCGGATGATCGACCTCAACGTCAAGGGCCTGCTGTACTGCGCCCATGCCGCCCTCCCCCACCTGCTCGCCGCGGCGGATGACAGCCCCCGCAAGGTGGCCGACATGGTCAACATCAGCTCGGTCGCAGGCCGCGTCGCCCGCAGTGGGAGCGGGGTCTACAACCTCACCAAGTGGGGCGTCGGGGCGTTCAGCGAGTCGCTGCGCCAGGAGGTCACCGGCCGTCACGTCCGCGTCTCGCTGGTCGAGCCCGGCGCGGTGGCCACCGAGCTGGTCTCCCACAACCGGCCCGAGATCCGCGAGGTCATGGCCGCGGGCGACACCTTCGAGAAGATGCTGCCCGAGGACATCGCCGACGCGATCGCCTACGTCGTCACCCGGCCATGGCGGGTGGCGATCAACGAGGTGCTCATCCGGCCGACCGAGCAGGAGCGATGACGGGTAGTACGCCCCACTGAACAGTCCCGTACTCTTGACGGCGCCATGGGACCGGCACGGTCCTGGGCGCACCCACAACCAGGAGATCCCTTGCAAGAAAGACTCGCCATCGCCGGCTCCGGCACGATCGCGGCCGGACTTGCCGCTGTCGCCGCCGCTCACGGAGAGGTCCTGCTGTGGGCCCGCTCCACCGCCTCCGCGGATCGCGTGCGGGGCGCCGTCGCCAAGCATTGCGACAAGCTGCCCGAGCTCAACGGCTGCGCCGATCGGGTACGGGTCGTCGGCGATCTGGACGAGCTGGCGCAGGCGACGTTCCTGGTCGAGGCGGTGGTGGAGGACCCGGATCACAAGGGCGCGCTGCTGGCCGAGCTGGCGTCGCACACGGGACCTGACGAGATCCTGGCCACGACCACCTCATCGCTGTCGATCGCCGATCTGGCCGTGGCCAGCGGGCACCCGGACCGGTTCGTGGGCCTGCACGTGTTCAATCCGGTGCCGCGGATGGAGCTCATCGAGCTGGCCTTTGGGCCCCAGACCCGCGACGACGTGCGCGAGCGCGCCCGCACCCTCTGTCAGGACCTCGGCAAGACCCCGGTGGAGGTCCCCGACGCTCCCGGGTTCGTCGTCAACCGGCTGCTGTTCCCCTACCTGTTCAGCGCCGTGGACTTCATGGCCCGGACCGGCATGGAGCCCGCCGACGTGGACAAGTGCATGATGCTGGGCGCCGGGATGCCGATGGGCCCGATCGCGCTGCTGGACTTCGTCGGGCTCGACGTGTCCAAGGCGATCGGCGAGGAGATCGGCGCCGCCGTTCCGGCCCGTTTGGCGGAGCTGGTGCAGAGCGGAGCGCTCGGCCGCAAGTCCCGTCGCGGTTTCTACGACTACGACTAATTATTAAGGCTGCGTTCAGGTCCGACGCCCAATATTCATGGCGCGACGTACCTCATAGCAGCACCTCCTCCCCAGAAGCACGAGACCGGCCCGTCCCCAGCGGGCCGGTTTCTTTTTGGCCACCGCCGGTAGAGCTCACGTCCTGAGATGGCGGGCGAAGCCGGCCCCGGAGGGCCGGCTTCATCTCTCCTCTCAACCGCCGGAAGCCAACCGGACGGCCCGATACCCGGGCAATGTAACGAATGGCGCGAGGTCGCGCGCCACCACATGCGCGCGGCTACGGCGTGGGCGTCTCGGCGGGTGCCTTGCGGTGGCGGATGCGCACCGCCTCGATGCGGTTCTCGCGCACCGATTCGACCCGGATCGAGTAGCCGTCGGCGGTGACCTGGTCGCCGCGCTTGGGCAGCCGGCCGAGCTCGGCGAACACGAACCCGCCCACGGAGTTGTAGGCGTCGGTGTCCACCGGGAGGTGCAGGCCGTAGTCCTCCAGGTCAGAGACGGGCACGTGCCCCCGGACGAACCACTCGCCGCTGGCCAGCCGGCGCACGGCGCCGCCGGCCGGATCGGTCTCGTCGGCGATCTCCCCCACCACCTCCTCGATGATGTCCTCCGTGGTGACGATTCCGGTGGTGCGCCCGTACTCGTCGACCACGATGGCCAGCTCGGTGCGCTCGCGCTGCAGATCGGCGAGCAGATCGTCCAGCGGCTTGGTCTCGGGGACGATCGGCGCCGCGCGGACGAGCTTGTCGAAGTGGGCCTCGTAGCCCGCGTTCATCATCAGCTTGACCAGCTGGTTGACGTGCACGATCCCCTTGACCCGGTCCTGGTTCTCGTCCTCGGTGACGACGAGGCGCGAGTGCCCGGTCGAGACGCAGCGGCGCAAGGCGTCCTGGACGGTCTCCGACAGGTCGACGGTGACGACGGCGGGAATCGGCGTCATCACCTGGCGGGCCTCCTGCTCGTGCAGATGAAAGACGCCGGTGAGCATGTTGGCCTCGCCGATATCCAGGCTGCCGCCGCTGCTCGACTCCGCGATGATCCGCTTGATCTCGTCGGGCGTGCCGCCCTCGGGCACCGCGTCGGGGTCGGTGCCGGTGGCGCGCAGCAGCGCGTAGGAGGCCGAGTTCAGGACGTAGATGAACGGCGAGAACAGGACCCGGCTCATGCGCAGCGGCCGCGCGACCCGGCGCGCCAGATCCTCGGCGTGCTGGATGGTGTAGAGCTTGGGCGCGATCTCGCCGACGATGCTCTGCACGACGGTGATCAGCAGGTAGGCGATGATCACCGATACGGCCACAGCGCCGCCGTGGGCCAGCGGCCCGCCGAGCAGCGGCTCGAGGGCGTGGGCGATCGCCGGCTCGCCCAGGGCGCCGATGCCGATCGAGGCCATCGTGATCCCGACCTGGCAGGCGGCGATGTAATCCCCGATGTCCGCCATCTCGGCCAGAGCCAGGCGCGCGCCCCGCTTGCCGTCCTCGGCCATCTCCTGCAGACGCGATTTGCGCGAGCGGACGAGCGAGTACTCCGCGATCACGAAGAACGCGTTGACCAGCACGAGCAGCACCGTCAGGATGATCAGGAGCGCTTTCACAGAGCCCCGCGCGTCGTCCGGATCTCCGTCCGGACGGCGCCCTGCGTCAGCGCGCTACTACTTCGGGGGGGTTCGTCGTCGTTCATTCAGCGACGCCGCGAACGGTAGCAGCCGCCCCCGGCGTGACCGGCCGGGGGCGCCGCTGGGCCGGCGCCGCCCGCACCCGGCCGGTGAGACCGTCCCCGCCCCGGCGGGCGGGGACGGTCTCGACGTCATCAGCTGCAGAGCGTCCGCGACGGCGGCGTCGCTGAGCTCCCCAGGCGCCGGGCATCGGCGATCAGGCGGTTGGCCCGCGCGATCAACGCAACCGCCTGGGCCACTCCGAGACGTCGCTGACCCGTCTCGGCCTGCAGCAACGCCGTCTGGATGCGCGGCACCAGCGCGCTGCGAGCACTCTCGCACGCCTGCAGCTGGCCGTCGGTGGCCACGTAGCCGGCGTCGTTGGCCGAGGTGCCGGCCAGAGCGGAGGTATCCGCATCGAGGGTGTCGAGCCCGAAGCTCCCGAACGGGGCGTTGAGCTGCTTGTAGGCCGCTCCCAGCGCGTCGAGCAGGAACCGGCTGATGTCGCCCCTGCCGTCGTGGCGCGACGAGCGCCCTTGGCCGTCACCCGACCAGCCGCCATCGCGACCCTGATCGAGGATCTGCTCGATGGCGCGGCCGTCCCACGTGTAGTCGTCACGCAGGCCCAGCAGCGTCATCAGCGTCGGCCGCGCGTCGGTGTGGTCGGTCCAGATCCGCGAGGTCTGGCCCAGGTTGGCGATCCCCGGCCCCACCCAACCCTGCCACGTCGTGGCGATCTGGGGCTGGATGTCGCCGTGGTTCCACGCGAACCCGTTGCCCTGCGCCGGGCAGCCGGGACCCTGGTTGGTGACCGGCGCCGGCGTCACTCCCTGTTCCGATCCCACGCTCGAGCACGTGCTCTGGAAGAAGAAGTCGTCGTTGCCGAACAGCGTGAACGTCGGGGTCCGGTTGGGGTCGGCGTTGATCATGTGGAGGATGTTCTCCTCCGTCTGGTCGGCCATGTTGACCGTGATCGGGGTGCTCTGGCCGGTGATCGGGTCGAACTCGCTCGTGCCCGAGATCTCGCGTTCCAGGTTGCGGACCGTGGCGTCGTCCGGCCCGGGCCGCGGGCCGCTGGGGCTCGACTGGTTGGGCACGATGATCGCCGGGGCGTCGTCGTTGTCAAACCCGAACGTCGTCGCGTCGCCCGTGGTCCCCTTGACCAGGGCCGGCAGATTCGCGTCGACCTCGCCGACGTTGCGGGCAAAGCCCGCGGTCCCGAAGGCCGCGCCGCCCTGCTCGGCGGTGTCGTACTGGCAGGCGACATGGACGCCGTCACAGCCGGGGTTGAGCGGCGGGCCGCCCGCGTAGTGGTCGCCTTCGTCGACGGTCACCAGGAACACCGTGTTGTGCTTGTTGATCCCGTCGTCGGCCAGCCGGTGGAAGAACGCGGTGAAGGCCGCGTTGTACTCGCGCAGCTGGGCCTCCATGCCGGCCTCGCCGGGTCCGAAGGCATTGCCGTGGTTGACGTCGTACTGGTCGTCGTGCACGTCGGACAGGTACGTGTAGGTGACGGGGATGCCGGCCTCCTGCGCGGCGGCGGTGTAGCCGAGCGCGTTGTTGGCCTCCGCCCCGTTGAAGCCAGCGAACCCTGGGTTGCCGGTGTGGTCGAGGATCTGCGTCGTCGGCGTATGGCCCGGGACGAATGTGTCGGGCGGTGGCGTCGTCGACGCGCCGACGTTGCCCGGGTCGGGCGCTGCGTGACGGCCGCTGTTGTCGGCGTTGGGCGCGAACACGTCATACACCGGCGGCGCCAGCCAGTTGCCGGCGGGCGGGGGCGTGTCCCCCGCCGGGGTGTAGCCGGCCGGCAGCGCCGAGTCCGGCTTTCCGGTGAGGAGCGGGTTGACGGCCACCGCGCCGAACAGCGCGTTGAAGCCGGCGTAGCCGCCCGGCTCTGAGGGCAGCGCATCCGGCGTGCCGCCGGCGCCGGCCGAGCACCGTCCGCCCGGGGCTGAGTCGGCCTTGCTGCAATGGATCGCCAGGCCCTCGAAGTCGGTGGTGCCGAGGTTGGAGCCGGCGCTGAAGTGCTGGTCAAAGGCGGTGTTGAACGACCAGTTGCCCATGGCCGCCTGCGGGGAGGTGGCCCCGAACACGGTCGTCAGGTCGCTGGTGTCGTTCTCCAGCTCCATGTCGGCCGCGCCGATCCCCGCGAAGTCGCAGCCGGCCCGGGTGAAGCCCACCCAGGGCGCCGGCGTGTTGACGCCCGCGGGATTGGCCGCGTCGGCGGGCTGGTGAATGAGCGTCAGCAGCGGGTCGTCGGCGCTCGTCGGGTCCGTCCAGTACTTGAACAGCGAGCTCGAGTTGGTCCCCGGCACGACGCTGGAGGACGCCCGCGTGCTGTGCTGATTGGCGTCGAGGTACGGGTAGCTGTTGGAGACCCCGCCGCCGAAGTTGTTCGGGTACATGCCGGTCTCGGTGCTGAGGATGCCGTCGGCGGTGTGCGAGATCAGCACCGTGTGGTCGTTGGACAGCAGCGACCCGTTGTCCTTCATGAAGTCATAGAGCGCCGGCATCTGCTCGATGTCGGACGGGACGCCGGGGTTGTCGCGCTGCAGATGCACGTTGTCGAACTGCATGACGATCACGTGCTTGATCGCGCCGCCTCCCAGGCGGCACGCGGTCGCGGCGCTCGCCGGCGCGGTGCCCAGGAGCGCCAGCCCGGTCAGGGCAGTGGCAGCGGCACCGAACACCACGCGCAGCGCGGTGGCGTGAAAGCGTGAACCTGGCACAGACTCCCTCCTCCGTTTGGGGCGATGTGGCGGCCCCAAACTATGCACCTTGTCAGCGGTGGAGGTATCCGCGTGGTGTGGGACTGGTGACCAGGTGGTGAACGGGGCGGCGCGACGCTATCCGTCGAGGGCGTCGAAGCGCTCGGCCATCGCGAAGTCCACCTCGGTGAGACCGCCCGCCGAGTGGTTGGTCAGCGACAGCCTCACCTTGTTCCAGCCGTGCAGCAGGATGTCCGGATGATGGTTGGCGTCCTCGGCGACTTCAGCGACCCGGTTGACGAACGCCACCGCCTCGTTGAAGTCCTCGAAACGCCACTCCCTCACGATCTCGTCGCCCTCGCGCTCCCAGGGCAAACGCCGTAGCCTTGATGCGACCTCTTCCTCGTTGAGCACTTCCGCCATGTCTTCTCCTTATACGGTTCCGTTCAAGCTCCCACGGGCGCGCTGCCCCCAAACCTGAGCATGCGCATCGTCAGCCTCGTCCCGTCAGCCACCGAGCTGCTGTTCGCGCTCGGCCTCGGCGACGATGTCGTGGGGGTCACGCACGAGTGCGATTATCCGTCCGAGGCGCAGGGGCTGCCGAAGGTCACGCGCGACGTGCTCCCCGCCGGTCTCAGCGCCGCCGAGATCGACGCCGCCGTCAAGGAGCGCACGCTCGCCGGCGAGTCCATCTACCAGCTGGACGCTGATGCCCTCCACGGCCTGGAGCCCGACCTCATCGTCACCCAGGCGCTGTGCTCGGTGTGCGCCGTGTCCTATGACGATGTCCGTGCCATCGCCGACGAGATCGACACCCAGCCGATGGTGATCTCCCTGGATCCCCACACGGTGGGCGAGGTCCTGGGCGATGCCCGCACCCTGGCCCAGGCCACCGACTCCAAGGACGCCGCGGTCGACCTGGTCCGGGAGGCCTCGGCGAGGATCGACCGCATCCGCGTCCTGACCCGCAAGGCCACGCGCCGCCCGCGCGTGGTGGCGCTGGAGTGGCTCGATCCGCCGTTCGCCGCCGGCCACTGGACGCCCCAGCTCATCGAGCTGGCCGGGGGCGACGACATGCTCGGCTTCGCCGGCGAGAACTCGCAGCAGGTGTCGTGGGAGGAGGTGGCCGCCCTCGAGCCGGACGTCGTGGTCGTGATGCCGTGCGGCTACGACGCCGAGATCGCCCATCGCGAGGCCGAGATGCACCGTGACGAGCTCGCCGCCGTCGGTGCGGGCGAGGTCGTCGCCGTCGATGCCTCCGCGTACTTCTCGCGGCCCGGGCCGCGGCTCATCGACGGACTGGAGCTGCTGGCGCACATCCTGCACCCGGAGCTGGTGCCCGAACCCCCGCCGCCCGCCCGGGCCCTCACCGTCGAGCTCTAGCGCAGTGGCCTCGGTGGAGGTGGGGCCGCTTGCCCGAGCGCAGGTCCTCTTCGTGCACTCCTCGAGCGGCCGCTACGGCGCGGACCGCCAGCTGGCGCTGCTGGCCTCCGGCCTCGACCCCGATCGCTACCGCGCGATCGTGGTCCTCCCGCCCGGTGAGCTGGCCCGCGACCTGCGCGCCGCCGGTGTCGAGGTCATCGAGCGCTCGCCGGCGGTGATCCGCCGCGGCGTGGGCTCGCCCGGGGGCGTCGCGTCGCTGGCGGCCGACGTGGTGCGCGACGGCGCCGCCCTGGGCAAGCTCATCCGGCGCCGGGGGGTGGCGCTCGTGCACTCCAACACGTCGGTCGTGCTCAGCGGCGCCGCGGCGGCAGCGGTGGGGCGGGTTCCTCACGTGTGGCACGTCCGTGAGCTCTACAGCCGGCACCCGGCGCTGTGGCCCGTATACCGGAGGGGGCTACGCACCGCAGCGGCGCTCCCGTGCGTGTCCTGGGCGGTGGCCGGCCAGTTCGAGGCCGATCCCCGCGCGCGGGTCGTATACGACGGCCTGGCGATCGACGCGCGGCGCGCACCGCGGGGGCCGGCGCGCGCCGCGCTCGGGCTCCCGGCCGATGCGCCGGTGATCGCGGTGCTGGGACGCATCTCGGACTGGAAGGGCCAGGACCTGCTCGTTCGCGCGCTGTCGACCGGGGTCCTGCGAGAACGCGGGGCGATCGGCGTCATCGCCGGCGAACCCTGGCCCGGCGCCGAGGCGCGCCGCCAGCAGGTCGTCGCCCTGGCACGACGGCTCGGCGTCGATGACCGCGTGGCCCTGGTCGGGTTTCGCGAGGACGTGGAGACGGTCTACGGCGCCGCCGACGTGGTCGCGGTCCCCTCGACCGCACCCGACCCGCTGCCCAATACCGCGCTCGAGGCCGCGGCCGCCGGCTGCGCGGTGGTGGCCGCCGCCCACGGGGGCCTGCCCGAGATCATCCGGGACGGCGAGACCGGTCGCCTGTTCGACCCCGGTGATGCCGCGGGGCTGGCCGGGGCGATCGCCGAGCTGCTCGACGACGCGGGCGAGCGCGCGCGGCTGGGCACGGCCGCCGCCGCCGACGTGCGCGCCCGCTTTGACCCGGCGCGGCTCACCGCCGAGATGCAGTCGCTGTATGACGCGGTCAGATCGTCAGGCCGTTGGGCGCCAGGCCGACGCCTCCGGATACCGCGATGGCAGCGATCACGCTGACCACGGCCACCACCACACACCCGGCGATGGCGGCCGCGGGCATCCGCCGGCGCTCACCCACCTGTACGACCAGCCACCCGCAGATGGCCCCGCCGACGCAGCCGCCCAGGTGGGCGCCGATCGAGATCCCGGACACGCTGAGCGAGAACACGATGTTGATCAGCAGCGTGATGCCGAGCCCGCTCTGCCAGATGGAGATCCCCCGGTAGTGGGCGACGACGATCAGGGCGCCGAGGATCCCGAAACAGGCGCCGGAGGCCCCCACCGTCGGCGCCTGCGGCGTCAGCAGCAGCGCCCCGAACGATCCCGCCAGCAGCGACGCGACGTAGACCACGACGAAGTTCACGCGCCCGATCGCCGGCTCCAGCATCGGTCCCATGAAGAACAAGAACAGCATGTTGAAGGCGATGTGCAGGAGGCCGTCGTGCAGGAAGCCGGAGGTGAGCAGGCGGTAGTACTGGTGGTGCACCTCGTGGATGTAGGGCCCGAACAGGGCCCCCTTCTCGTACAGCGTGCCGAAGGCGCTCGAGTTGGCGCCGCCCAGCGGGGTGCCGGTGGCGGTCTCGCCGATGAACACCGCGACGTTGATCGCGATCAGCGCCTGCGTCACCACGGGAGCCGTCGGGCGGCCGCGCACGGTCTTGACCTTGGTGCGCTCGCGCGCGCATTCCGGGCAGCGCATCCCCACCGAGGTCGGGGTCATGCAGTCCGGGCAGATCGGCCGCCCGCACGAGGAGCAGGACACCCCGGTCTCACGGGATGGGTGTCGGTAGCAGGTGGCCATGGGCCGCTGACGGTATCAGCGGGCCTGGCGGCGGCTCGCCGGGCTCCGTGGAGCCTCAGCGGTCGGGGAGGACGCGACGCGCTTCCTCGGCGAAATCCTGGAGCGTGCGCCCGGCGAGCTCTCGCAGATTGGCCGACTGCTGCCTGCGCGTCCGGTGGCGGCCGCGCACCCGCAGCACCACCAACGCGGTGCCGGCGCCGGCGCCGATGAGGACCGCCGCCGCGGGGCGCGCCCAATTGCGCGGATCACGCATGGTCGCCAGCTCCCAGGCCTCGAGCTCGTCCTGGGCGAGCTCGGTGAGGCTGACCAGCGCCATCTCCATGCGCGCGGTCAGGCCCTCGGGCGGGTCGACCGGGCTGAGCGCCTCGCGCAGGAGGGCCTCGAAGTCGGTGGCACCGGTGCTCATCCGTCCTGCCCCGATGCCTTGGTGGGCTCGCTCACCATCTCCTCGAGCTGACGGATGGCGCGGTGCAGGAGGACCTTGGTGGCGCCGTCGGTGCGATCGAGCGCCCGGGCGATCTCACGGTTGTCCATCCCGAGCGCAAAGCGCATGATCAGGGCGTTGCGACGGTCGTCGGGCAGCTGGGAGACACCTTCGAGGATGTTCTTGAGCTCCTCGCGGCCCTCCACGAGCGCCTCGGTGGTGTGGGGCGCGGAGATCAAGCCGGCGTCCTCGATGGCCGACTCCGGCTTGCGCGAGCGGTCCCGGTAGAAGTTGGCCGCCAGGTTGTGGGCGATCCGGATGAGCCACGGCCGCAGCGGGCGACCATCGGACTCGCGCAGGGCCCGCTCGAAATGGCGATAGGCCTGCAGGAACGTCTGCTCGGTGATGTCCTCGGCGTCATGATGGTTGCCGATGCGGTAGTAGCTGTAGGTGTAGACGTCGCGCAGGTGGCGGCGATACAGCTCGGTGAACCGGGCGTCGAGGGCTGCTTTGGAGTCGGGGGCGTCGAGAGCCAATTCACGCGGAGCCTACCTCCGCTCGGTAGGTGCCGGTGGGTGGGCGGGGATCGCAGTCACGCGGCGCGGACCGGCCGGGATCGTTTTGGCCGCGACGGCTCCGTGACGGCCGCGGCCCACTGGAGGGCATCGATCCGTCCCTCGACCAGCGCGGCCAGGCCGTCGAGGGCCGGCGAGTCGAGCTGGGCCGCCCGTGCGGCCGACGCCAGCAGCGGCACCGAGTCGACCGCTTCGGTGCCCTGCCCCAGCGCGTGGCCGATCTGCGCGGCGGGCATCCCCTGAGCCAGCAGCTCACCGGCACGGTGGTTGCGCGAGGCGCCGTCGACCACACTGGCCACCAGCGCACCGGCGCCGGCGACGCCGGCAAACGTCTCGGGTCGGCCGCCGCGGGCGCGCGCGAGCGCGTCGATCTCGGCGAACACCTTGCCCGCCGCGGCGCCGGCGACGTTGGCCCCCGCCTGCGAGGCCGCGGCCGCCGCCGCCAGCGCGGCGACGTTCTTGGCGGCGCCGGCCAGCTCCACGCCGGTCACGTCGTTGGTGACGAGCACGTCGAGCTTGGCGGAGGAGAGGATGTCCTTCAGCTGCCGGGTGAAACCTCGATCCAGCGAGGCCACGACGACCGAGCCGCCGCGTTCGAGCATCTCGGTCGCGGTGGCCGGCCCGCCCAGCACGGCGACGGCCCGCGCCTTGCAGCGCTCGGCGGCGAACGCGGAGGGCAGGGTGCCCAGGGGTGGAACGACACCCTTGGAGACCACCAGCACGCCGGCGCGGCTGGTGATCCGCCCGCCGTGCGCGGCCATCACGCTGGGTAGGGCCCTGGCCGGCACCGCGAGGCAGACGATGTCCGAGCCCTCCAGGCTGAGGTCTGAGGCGCGCAGCACGCGGACCGCGTCGGGCAGCGGGACGCCGGGCAGGTAGCGCTCGTTCTCACGCGACGCCTGGAGCCGTTCGGCCTGCTCCTGGGTGCGACAGCCGAGGTCCACCTCCAGTCCCGCGCGGGCCAGGCACACGGCCAGCGTGGTGCCCCAGCCGCCGGCGCCGACGATGGCGATGCGGCGTACCGGCGGCAGGCCGCCCAGCCACTCCCACTGGAGCATGACGCACGGCCAGATGCGGTTGGTGACCGCGCCGGCCAGCTCGACCGACGGGCTGTCGACCTGCGGGAAGCGCAGCGGGCGCCCCGCGCGGAGCTTGACCTTGTGGGGGCGGATGCGCCAGCCCCTGCGGATCGCCTCGGTGCCCAGCACGGCGACGGGCACGACCGGGACGCCGGTCTCCAGCGCCAGCCGCCCGACACCCCGCTTGGGGTTGCCCAACGAGCCCGGACGGGTGCGCGTGCCCTCGGGGAAGATGAGCACGATGTCGCCACGTGCGAGGATCGCCTTGGCGGTGCCGATGAAGTCCGCATCCCCGGCGCCGCGGTCGACGGGGAAGGCCCCGAGGGCGGCCAGCACCCAGGCGAGAAGGCGGTTGTAGAGGAAGATCTCCTTCTTGGCGACGTAGTACATCGGCCGCCGGGCCATGCAGGCGATCACGAACGGATCCAGGAAGCTGCGGTGATTGGACGCGATGATCACCGGCCCGTGCTTGGGGATGTGCTCGCGCCCGATCCGCTTGAAGCGGAAGTAGACGAGAAAGAACGCCTGGAAGGTCACCCGGACGAATCCGTAGATGAGCAGGTTGGCTCGTTTCTCCCGCGCTCTCCGGTAATAACGGTCGGCGTCCATCGCACAATGCCGTACCCACCGGGCCTCCGCCCGTTACAGTTGAAACCCAGTGAGCCCCGGCCTGGACCCCACACGTACCCTTCGTGGCGCCGTCAGCGGCGCGGTGGCGGCGGCGGTGTGGGCGCTTCAGCAACCGCTGGACAAGCTGGTGTTCTCCAGCCGCTACGACGACGTCGAGCTGCTGGGCAAGGCCGTCACCCGCGACGCCGGATGGCTGCCGATCGGCCTCGGGATCCATATGGCCAACGGCGCCCTGTTCGGCGCCGTCTACGCCAACGTCGCCCCCGCCATCCCCGTGTCGCCGAGGCTGCGCGGACCGGCGGCGGGGCTCGCCGAGCACGTCGCCCTGTGGCCGCTGGTGGCGCTGACCGATCGCCTGCACCCCGCCCGCGGCGAGCTGCCCAAGCTGCGCGGCAACCGGGTCGCCTTCCTGCAGGCCGCGTGGCGTCACCTCCTGTTCGGAGTCGTGCTGGGCGAGCTGGAGCGGCGGATCAACGCCGAGCCGGAGGCCGAGCCGCCCGAGCCCGAAACCCATTACTCCTCAAACGGACACGGCTCGCTCGAGCACGCCGTGTCCGTGCACGACTCGCCCTGAGCTCAGCGGGCACCGACGCGACGTGCGGGTCCTGATCACCGGCGCGTCCGGGTTTGCCGGCACGTGGCTGTGCCGGCAGTGTGCCGAGGCCGGTGACGAGGTCGTCGCGCTGTCGCGCCGCGGGCTGGTGCCCGAGGGGAGCGGTCACGGGGTGGCCGTGGACATGCGTGACACCGACGCGGTGAGAGAGGCGGTGCGCGCCGCCGCGCCCGAGCTCGTCTATCACCTGGCCTCGCTGACCTCGGTGGGGCGCTCCTGGGAGTCCCCGGCGCAGACCCTCGGCGACAACGACGCCATCACCGTCGGGATGCTCGAGGCGCTGCGCCACGTCGCCGGCGGCCCGCCCGTGGTGTGGGTCAGCTCGTGTGAGATCTATGGCAACCCCGAAGTGCTGCCCGCGACCGAGGATCTGGCGCCACGCCCGGCCAACCCCTATGCCGTGTCCAAGGTGTCGGGCGAGATGCTCGCCCGGGTCTACGCGGATGCCTACGGGCTGGAGATCGCCCGCGCGCGGCCCTTCAGCCATTCGGGCCCCGGTCAGCTCCCGATCTTCCTGCTCTCCTCGCTGGCCTCGCAGGCGGCCGAGGGCCGCCGGACCGGCGTCTCGGAGCTCAACATCGTCACCGGGAACCCCGACACGCGCCGGGACTTCACCGATGTCCGCGACGTCGTGCGCGCCTACCGGATGCTGGCCCAGGCGCTGGTCTCGGGCAAGCCCGGCGCGGCCGGAGGCGTCTTCAACGTGAGCACCGGCCGCTCGGTGTCCGCGGGCGACCAGGTGGCGCTGCTCACCGAGCTCCTGGCGCCGATCGAGGTCCGGCACACGGTCGACCCGACGCGCGTCCGCGCCAGCGAGGTCATGGACCTCCGGGGCGACCCCACCCGGCTGCGCGAGCTGACCGGCTGGGAGCCCAAGATCCCCCTGCGCCAGACCATGGCCGACACGATCGACTGGTGGGAGCACGAGCGGGAGCACAGCACCTCCTGAGCGCTGCGGGCTCAGGAATGCTCCCCCGCCCCACCCCGCCGTTCGGGACCCCGATCGGGGCCGCCTGCCAGACTTCGAAGGGCCGCGCCCGCCTAGCTCAATTGGTAGAGCACTTGATTTGTAATCAAGGGGTTGGGGGTTCAAGTCCCCCGGCGGGCTCTGTCGGCTGAGCCGGCCCCGATGACGCCCACGACCGTTCCCGAACCGCTGATGACCCGCCGCCGCCTGCTCCGGGCCGGGATGGTGGCGGGCGGAGCCGCCATCCTCGGCGGTGGGGCCTACGGGGCGTCGCAGCTGCTCGACGGCGGCCTGTCGTTCCTCGCGTCGTGGCGTGTCACCGAGGGCGCCAGGTCAACCGTGCGGCGCTTTCACTCCGCGCCCGGGCTCGAGCCTCCCACCACGTATGCCCTCGCCAACCATGCCGCGCCGCCCGCCGGCCACTACCTGTTCATGGGCCCCGCCGGCGTCGGCGGCGCCCAGTCGGGCCCGATGATCATCGACAACACCGGCGAGCCCGTCTGGTTCCAGCAGGCCGACGACAACGCCTGGCCGACGAACTTCGCGGTCCACACCTACCGCGGCGAGGATGTGCTGGTCTGGTGGCAGGGCAGGGTCCTGACCGGCTACGGCTTCGGCGAGGCGATCGTGCTCGACCGCTCCTATCGCGAGATCGCGCGGATCAGGGGCGCCAACGGCCATCACATCGATCTCCACGAGCTGACGCTCACCGATCGCGGGACCGCGCTGTTCACGTGCCCGCCGGTCACGGTGCCGCGTGACCTGAGCGCCATCGGCGGCTCGTCGAGCGCGTCGGTTCGCGAGTCGATCTTCCAGGAGGTCGACATCGCGACCGGCCGGCTGATAGGAGAGTGGCGCAGCCTCGGTCACGTCGACCCGGCGGAGTCCTACCGTCCGCCGACCCACGAGTTCGACTACATGCACCTGAACTCGATCGACGTCGCCCCGGACGGGAACCTGCTGATCTCCGCGCGCCACACCTGGGCGCTGTACAAGCTCGATCGCGCGAGCGGCGCGGTGATGTGGCGTCTGGGGGGAAAGCGGTCCGAGTTCTCGATGGGCGCGCGGGCTCAGTTCGCCTGGCAGCACGACGTCCGGATGCCCAACGCCCGGACCATCACGGTCTTTGACAACGGTGACGACGGTCGGACCAGAACCCACCGCACCCGTGCGCTGGAGCTCGGCGTCGATCAGCGCGCCCGTCGCGTCACGCTCTCGCACGCCTACCTGCGTCCGCGCCCGGTCCTCGCCACCGCGATGGGCTCCGCCCGCCGTCTGGGCGACGGCCACATGGCCGTCGGCTGGGGCTCGGCCCCCTACGTGAGCGAGTTCGACGGCGACGGCGCGCTGCGCGTCGACCTGCGGATCGGGACCAGCTCAGACCAGAAGTCCTATCGCAGCTTACGCCAGGCCTGGTCCGGACGGCCCGTGACCGCGCCCGCGCTGGCGGCCTCGCGGGACCGTTCGAGCGGTCGTGCCACCGCCTACGTCAGCTGGAACGGCGCCACCGAGGTCGCGCGCTGGCGGGTCGAGGCCGGTCCCCGGCGCAGTGACCTGCGCACCGTCGGGGCGACGCCCCGCCACGGGTTCGAGACCGCGATCAACCTCGGCACCAGCGAGGGCTACGCCGCCGTGACCGCGCTGGACGCACGCGGCCGGGCGCTCGGACGCAGCTCGGTCATCGCCGTGTAGTCAGTGCTTGTGCCGGGCGCGGTGCCGGGGCTGGTGCGGCTTGTGCGCGGCCGGGCGGCACGCCTCGATCGCCTTCCCGAATCCGGTGAACTTCCAGGTGCCGTGCTCATGCTTGAGGGTCACGTGCTTGAGCTCGGTCGCAATCTCGGTGGCGCTGGTATCGGCGTCGGCGACGGTGCCCTTGTCGCTGAGGCTGACGTTGATGTTCGCGTAGAGCAGCTGCGTCTGGTCCTTCTTGAGGGTGATCGACCGGTTGGGCAGGCAGCGGCGGAACAGCGTGGGGCAGCTCGTCCGCACATGCTTGGCCCGCATCAGCGTCTGGAGGGCCTGGCCGTCGGCCATGGCGCAGGCCGTGGCGTAGTCGCCCCCGCCCAAGGCGTTGAGGTAGTTCTGGACGAAGTCGATCGGGGGAGTCGGGGCCTCGCCACATCCGGCCACCAGCACCGTCACCGCGACCGTGAGCACGCCGATCGCAGCGCGCATGCGCCGGGCCGACCGACGCCCGGCGGGGGGGTGTGGACCAGGTCTGTCAGAGTCGCGCCTCACCAGTGTGGATGCTATCGGTGGTGAGAACGACAGTGCGCCGATGGCGGCGCGCGCGGTCTACGGGCGCTGCTTGCCGATCGACGTCCGCTCGATGTGAACGGCGTCGAAGTCGGTGGCCTTCCACTGCTCGGTCTTGCTCGACGCGTCCGCCGCGTAATCCCGGATCACCGCGTGCCGGAAGGTGACGATCACCCAGCTGTTCTCACCGGTGAGCGCCTGGACCTGAATCGTGTCGATCTTGGTCCTGCCGTCGGCCATCTGCCTGAGCTCGCTCGAGTGCTTGCCCGTGGCCGTGGTCACCTCGAGGTCGCCGGCGCTGCTCTTGTGAGCGGTCCAGTCGCCGATGTTGCTCTGGGTGACCTCGACCGGGCCGAGCTTGCCGATCTGGACGCTGGTCTCGAACGTCCCGCGACCCTGGCCCGCCCCCTTGCGTGCGAGCAGCTGGGCCGTCGCGCGGTTGCCGACGCTGCGCTGCAGGGCGAGGACCGGGCTGTGTGCGCGGCGGGGCAGCGCGGCGCGCGACCGAGCCTGGCCGTCCTGACTGACGCGATCGTGGTCCCGTTGAGACATCGCCCTCGGCGTGAGGCTACCGCCGGCGGTCAGGGCCGTCCACCCCGAATCGGCCTCGCCCCGATATCCGCGAGGCCGCCCGGCGACACGGCACGTGATGGCGATGATTACGACTCTGTGAAGCGGCTCAGGGCTGCGCCACACTTGGAGGGGTGAGCAGCGGCGCGGCAGAGTCCCGAGCGAGCTTCCCCACCGTTGGCTCCGTGGCGCAGCTGCGGGCCCGGAGCGTGGCCCGCCGCACGGCGCTCGCGATCGCCGGCCTGGGCCTCGTCGTCGCCATCGGCGGGCTCGTCTACCTGAGCACACTGCCCGGCGTGGGTGACGCCCAGACGCGCGCGGGCCGGATCATCGCCGCCCACCACGAGCCCGGCGGCATGCCGGCGCCGCCCCGGCTCGTCGCCGCCGTCGTCTCGGTCGAGGACGAGCACTTCGACGACAACGTCGCGGTCAACGTGCTCAGCGGGGTCGGCCGGGCGGCGCTGGCCGGGATGGAGGGCGGTGGCGATCCGGGCGGGAGCACCATCGAGCAGCAGCTCGCCCGCCAGCTCTACCGCGGGGGTTCGGCGCTCGACGACATCGGCCTGGGCGTCAAGCTCGCGCTCACCTACAGCAAGCCGCAGATCATGCGGATGTATCTCAACGTCGGCTACTACGGCCATGGCTTCTGGGGCGTGACCGAGGCCGCCCGTGGCTACTTCGGCGTCGCGCCGGCGCGCCTGACCTGGTCAGAGGCGGCGATGCTGGGCGGTCTCCTCCAGGCTCCGAGTGCCTATGACCCGCTCGACCATTACACGCTGGCGCGCGTCCGCGAGCGCCACGTCCTGGCGCAGCTCGTCGTCAACCATCACCTCACCGCGGGCCAGGCCGCGGCGATCTCCCGCGCCCCGCTGCCGCTGCGCTGACCGTGGTCTACCCGGTCGCGCCGCCGGCGGCGAGCCGGCGCTCCAGGTAGGCCCACATCGCCGCGACCTGGCTCTCGGACCACACCGTGGCCCGCTTGCGCAGCGCCTCGTCGTCGGGCGAGGCGCGCTGCACGGTCCCGAAGGCGCGCGTGAGCATCTGCTGGTGGGCGGCGTTCTCGAGCAGCACGGCGCGGACGACCGCGTCGCGGACGCCGGCGCCGGCGGTGACGATCCCGTGGTTGACGAGCAGACAGGCGGGCTGCCCCGCCAGCGTGGCGGCGACCTCCTCCCCCATCGACGCCGAGACGATGAGCTCGGCGGTCCGCGTGTACCGGGGCACGTCGGGCGGGACGAACATCGTCGCCGCGTGCGACAGGGCGAGCAGCGGCTGCCCGCTGGCCCCCAGCGCGATCGCATGCGGCGGGTGGGAGTGGACCACGCTCGACACCTCGGCCCGGGCGCGCATGACCTCGGTGTGGATCGGCCACTCGATGTGACGCGGATGGTCGCCGGCCAGCACCTCACCGTCGAAGGAGACCAGGATGACGTGCTCGGCGGTGATCTCGTCGAAGCCGAACGTCGACGCCTTCATCCAGACCCCGCGACCGCCGGGGTCGCGGGCGGAGACGTGGCCCCACACGTAGTCGTCGTGGCCGTTGGCGGCCAGGATCCGGCAGCCGAGGGCCACCCGCTCGCGCAGCTCGCGCTCCTGCGGTGAAGACGTCACTGGGGCACTCGTGGCACCAGCTGCGCGTCGAGCCATGCGCCGATCGTCGGGACGACCGGCCCCTCCCCCATGTGACCACCGTCGAACACGCGTGCGGCCTTGGGGTCGCCGTGGTCCAGGCTGAGGTAGATGTCCTGGATCGAGTTCTGCACGTCGTCGCGCCCGTTGACCATCAGGATCGGGGCCGACGGCCGGTCCAACCAGCCCTGGTGGAGCAGCGAGAGCTCCTGGCAGCGTGCCACGTAGTCCTCGAAGCTCTCGCCGCCGAAGATCCGTGCGCGGGCCGCCATCAGGTCCATCAGATAGGAGGAGGCGTTGCGCGACTGATGCTGCCACTCCGCGGTGAACGTGATGTGCACGCCGCCGCCCCAGTTGACGGCGCAGCGCAGGCGATCGCGGTGAGTGTAGGCGAGCTTCATGGCCCAATAGCCGCCGAACGACCCGCCCGCCGCCGCGCAGCGCTCCGCGTCGAGGTCATCGCGCGCGCTCAGCCAGTCGAAGATCGGCGTCCACTGGCGCTCGGCATCGGGGCCGGCCCGGACGGGAGACTCGCCGACGCCGGGCATGTCGACGAGCAGCACGGCGTAGCCGCGTGCGCGCAGGAAGGCTCCCAATCGTCCGTGCATCTCCTCCTTCCAGGTGTCGATCCCGGCCCACACCATGACCACGGGCGGCCGGTCGGCCCCGCCGGCGGGGCGGGTGAGGTAGAACGTGACGTGGTCTCCCTCCTCGGGCCTGCCCGCGAACGGGACGGTGACCACTTCGAGCGGCGGGTCCTCGAGCTGCGCCGCGGCGATGAACAGCTCGCGGGCCCGGTCGTACATCCGCTGCTTGAGCGGGTGATTGGGCGTGGGGTAGCGGCCCAGGAACGCCGCCCGGTAGGCCTGCATGAGGGCGTCGCGCCTCTCCACGGCGCTGCCGGCCCGCTCCGCGGCGGCGGCATAACGATCCGACAGCTCACCCCAGGCGGCGGTCCAGGGCTCGGGTTCGAGGCCCTGCAGCTGCGCGATCGTCGTCCGAGCAGCCTCGGGGTCCAGGCCGTCGAGCGGATGGACGCCGCGCTCGAGGCGCGCGAGCAGCCAGGCCCGCCCGTCCTCGAGGTCACGCCGCTCGGTCACGCGTCAAGGATGGCATCGACCCGAGACAGCCCGGCGCGCGCGCCCGTGGGCACGCGCGAGGGCAGGTCGTCCTTCAGCCGCCCGTGCCATAGTCCGCTCCGAACACGAACGCTGATTCGTGTATGAACCAGGCAGGCGGCGACCCAAGGCCGCAGCGGGCCGGGCATCACACCGCCCGCCACCAACAGCACGCGCGCGAATCACCGGAGAGGGTCATGTCCGAAATCCTGCTGTCGCAGCTCGCCCACGTCGAGCTCATCTCGCCCAAGCCCGAGGAGACCGTGCGCTGGATGGTCGACGTGCTGGGGCTGGAGGAGACGACGCGCGAGGGACAGTCGGTGTACCTGCGCGGCTGGGCCGAGTGGCTGCACTCCAGCCTGGTCGTCACCGAGGGCGCCGAGCCGGCGGTCGCGCACATCGCGTGGCGGACCTATGGCCCCGACGATCCGCAGACGATCGCGCAGGGCCTGGCGGGCAGCGGGCTCGCGATCGGCTGGGTGGAGTCGTCGGTGGGTCACGGGCGGGCCTTTCGCTACCACGCTCCGGCGGGCCGGCACGTCCACGAGGTGTTCTGGGAGACCGACCTGTACCAGGCGCCCCCCGCGAAGACCGAGCCGGATTTCCAGAATCGCCCGCAGCGCTTCTCGGCCCGCGGCGCCGGCGCCAGGTACATCGACCACGTGACCGTGGCCACGCCGTCGATGAAGGAGGACATCGCCTTCTACAAGACGCTCGGGCAGCGCCACACCGCGCAGATCAGCGCCGAGCCCGGCTTCACCGTGTTCGCCACCACGACGTGCAACGCCATCCGCTCCACCCACGACCTCGGCCTGGTGCCCGACTTCGGCGCCACCGGGCGCGCCAACCACATCGCCTACAACGTCGACCAGCGCCTCGACGTCGAGCGTGCCGCCGAGGTGTTCATGGCTCATGACACCGCGGTCGAGTTCGGTCCCGGCATCCACGGCTGCGACGAGATCACCTACCTCTACGTGCGTGAGCCCGGCGGCTTCCGCATCGAGATCAACTCGGGCGGCTGGGAGAACGCGATGCCCGACTGGCAGGCGACGAACTGGAACACCTCCCAGGGCGGCACGACGCTGTGGAAGAACCTGGCAATGCCCGAGTCGATGATGGAGTCCTTCCCGGCGATCGCGGCCGAGGCCGCCCAGGACGCCGCCGAGGGCCCGCGGTCGACCGGTCTGTTCGTGGAGAACTAGTCTCCGCGGCCATGCGGATCGACACCCACGCTCACGTCCATCCCCCGGCCTACCGGGAGGCACTCGGGGACGCGCCGCTGCCGCCGATGACCCTGGCCGCACTGGAGGCGGCGATGGAGCGCCACGAGATCGACGCCGCCGTCATCTCCACCGGCCCGCCGGGCGCCTTCCGGGGCCCCGGCGCCGACGGACGCGATCTGGCCCGGCGCGCCAACGACGGCCTCGCCGAGATCGTCCGAGGCCGGCCCCAGCGGTTCGCCGCCGTGGCGACCCTGCCCCTGCCCGACCTGGACGGCGCGCTCGCGGAGCTCGACCGCGCCTACGACGAGCTCTCCCTCGACGGCGTGCTGCTGCTCACCAACGTCGCCGGGACGTATCTCGGCGATCCGGTGTGGGAGCCCCTGTTCGCGGCACTGAACGACCGCGGCGCCTACGTGTTCGTGCATCCCGGGCTGCCGCCCCACGCGCTGCCCCTCCCCCACCATCCCGTCTGGATGTACGAGTTCCCGTTCGAGACGGTGCGGGCGGCATCCAACCTCATCTACAGCGGCACCCTGGAGCGTCACCCGTCCATCCGCTTCCAGCTGGCCCACCTCGGCGGCGCCGCCCCGTTTCTGGCGCACCGCATCGCGTCGCTGGCCGATCGCGAGCCCGAGCGGGCCGAGCAGGCCCCGGCGGGCGCGCTCGCCTACCTCGAGCGGCTCTACTACGACACCGGGCTGACCAACAACGCTCCGGCGCTGGCGGCCACCCGCGAGGTGACCTCGCTCGACCACATCGTCTTCGGGACCGACTGGCCCTACGCGGCTCTGCCCGAGAGCGGGGACCCGGCTCCCGATCTGGACGTGCTCGGCGCCGAGGGACGCAGCGCCGTCGAATGCGCCAATGCCGCGGCCCTGGTGCCGCGCCTCGTCCGGGGGAGTTAGCGCGGACCGATGTCGACGCCGGAACCGGTCATCCGGCCGCCGCTCCAGCGCCGCAGCCAGGAGTCGCTCGAACGCGTCCTGCAAGCCGGGTTCGAGCTGCTCAAGGAGGAGGGGTTCGAGGGGTTCACGCTGCAGGCGGTGAGCAAGCGCGCCGGCGTCTCGATCGGGTCGATCTACGCGCGCGTCCCCAGCCGCGAGGCGCTGATCATGGCCATCTATGAGCGGGTGATGGCGTGGACCGACGAGGACCAGATCTCGCCCAGCTCGGTCCGTGAGGCTCTGCCGGCGCGCGAGCGCGTCGAGAAGCTCGTCTCAGAGCTCGCCGGCCAGATGCTCGCGCATGGCCCTGACCTGCGGGTCTTCATGCGCCAGGCGGCGGTGAATCCCGACATCTGGGAGCGCGGCGCCGAGAAGTCCCAGGCGACGGCGAAGGTCTTCCGGCGAGCCGTGCTCGAGCATGCCGAGGACGTGTCGCACCCCGACCCCGAGCTGGCCATCGACATCGCCTTCCGGATGATGTACTGCACGATCGCGCGGCGTCTCACCCACGGCCCGCGGTTCGAGTCAGCCCGCGAGGTCAGCGATGACGCGCTGGTCGCCGAGCTCTCGCGCGCCATCGCCGACTACCTCCTGTGACGTCCGCACCGGGCTCACAGCGCGACCTCGGAGTCCAGCCGCAGGCCCTCGGCGAGACGGCGGTCATGGGTCGCCACGACGAGTGCTCCCGGCCACGCTGACAGAGCGGCCTGCAGGACCTCCAGCGACTCGATGTCGAGGTGGTTGGTCGGTTCGTCCAGCAGCAGGCAGGTGGCGCGCTGATGGGCGATGACGGTGAGCTCGGCGCGCGTGCGCTCGCCCGGTGACAGCGTGGCGCCGCTGCGCGCGGCCAGATCGCCGGAGAGCCCGAACCGGGCCAGGGCGGTGCGCGCCGATGACTCGTCGAGGCCGGTCAGCTCGCGCACCCGGTCCGAGACCGGCTCCGGGCCCGTGAGAGCGTCTCGCGCCTGACCGAGCTGGGCGATGACGGCGCCGGCGGCGACGTGGCGGTCGCCGGCCGCGAGGGGCAGGTCGCCGAGCATGGCCGCCAGCACGGTGGACTTTCCGCTCCCATTGGGGCCTTTCAGCCGCACGCGGTCCCCATGTGCGACGGCGAGGTCGATGGGTCCCAACGACCAGTCGCCGCGCCGCATGACCGCGCCGGACAGCGCCACGACCCATGTGCCACGGCGCTCGGCGGGGCTGAGGCCGAGACGCAGCGCCGCTTGCTCCCACGGGGCATCGGGCACCTCGATGCGCTCGGCGCGACCGCCCATCTTGCGCGCGCGTGACGCCATGCCGTCGGCGCGCATCCTCACCCACTCCCGCAGGTGCTTGTCGTTGTCGCGCGCGTGCGCGTGGGTCCGCCTGAGGCTCGCCGCGGCGCGGCGACGCGTCTCCTGCTCAGCGGCCGCGAGCTTGGCCCGGCGCTGGAGAGCGTGCTCGCGCTCGGCACGGACCCGGTCGCGCGCGGCATCACGTTCGCGCTCATAGGCGTCCCAGCCTCCGCGCCAACGGCTCCCCTCCCCGGTGCGGCGGTCCAGCGCGACGATCTCCCGGACGGTGTCGGTCAGGAGCGCCCGGTCATGCGAGACGAGCACGATCCCTCCGGGGCGGCGGGTCAACAGCGCGGCGAGCCGCTCGAGCCCGTCGGCGTCCAGGTGGTTGGTGGGCTCATCCAGGAGCACGACGTCGAACCGCGCCACCGCCAGCGCCGCCAGCCCGGCGCGTGAGGCCTGGCCTCCGGACAGTGCACCCAGCGGCCGGTCCAGACACGCATCGCCCAGGCCGAGCTCGTCGACCGCGGCGGCCAGTCGCCCGTCGACGTCCGCGCCGCCGAGGGCCAGCCAGCGGTCCAGGGCCGCGGCGTGGGGCTCGACCGCCGCGAGGTCCCCGGCGCCCAGGGCCGAGGTCCACCGCTCGAGCTCAGCCGCGGCCGCGGCCAGGCCGACGCGTTCGAGGATCGTGTCGCGGACGGTCAGCCCCCGGCCGTCCTCGCCGGCCATCTGCGGCAGATAGCCAACGCTGCCGAACCGGCGCACGACGCCCTCATCGGGTGACTCGCGCCCCGCCATGATTCGCAGCAGCGTCGACTTGCCCGCGCCGTTGGGGCCGATGAGGCCGATCCGGCTGCCGGCATCCACCCGTACATCGACGCCGTCGAGCACGGTCCGATCGCCGAATCGGCGAGTGATCTTCTGAGCATCCAGCAGGGTCGCGGGCATGCTCGCCTCCTTCTCCCGTCGCGCGTTTCCCAGAGCACCATCCGCGAGTCCACGGCCCGGGGCCGGGGAGTCAGTCGAGGCGGATGGTCGGTCAGGCGTCGCGCATACGGCGACCCGAAAGGGTCGACGCACACCGTAGCATCCGGGCGCGCGGTGGCGTGCGCCGCG
Source organism: uncultured Actinomycetota bacterium (assembly GCA_963771675.1). Classification (GTDB taxonomy): domain Bacteria; phylum Actinomycetota; class Thermoleophilia; order Solirubrobacterales; family Solirubrobacteraceae; genus Palsa-465. The sequence goes on from CAVYUJ010000004.1 coordinate 210,303, forward strand.
GCGTCAGCTCGGGCACGTCAGCGCCGCATTGCCCCAATCGCCGTTGTCGTGGCCGATGCCATCCCCGGCGTCACCCACGTCGAGCGTCAGCTGCGAGACCCCGGTGACGTCGGCGCTGAGGTGCTGGGCGGGCTGGCCGCCGCGCATCACGCCCGTCGATGCCACCTGCGCGCCATCGGCCAGCACGCTGAACGTGACGCTGCCCTTACCGGCCGCGGAGTCATCGACACCGACGTCGCTGGAGAACTGGGTGCACCCGGCGGGCACGTCGATCACGACGCTGGAGATCGCGTTGGTGCCCAGGCCCTTGGCGTAGCCGACGCCGTCGATGCTGAGCGGGCCTCCGTCACCCGCGCCGGATCCGCCCACGTTCTCGTCGCGCTCGACGGGGCCGAAGCCGTTGGTGGCCGAGACGAAGGGCAGGTCTGAGATATAGACCAGCCCCTTGGGGATGACGTTCAGAGCGTAGGTGCCCCCGGTCGTCTGCGTGGTCGGGCCCTGCCCGTAGCCGACGATCGCCGCCACGGCGTAGCTGCCCTGGGCGGCGTCATCCGGGATGGTGACGCTCCAGCTCACGGCCTGCGACGCGCCGCGTGCCAGCGTGCCGATGGCCGTGGAGCTCGACGGCGTCGCCGTCCACCCCGCGGGCAGGGTGAGCGCGGCGGTCACGCCGTGGGCCGCGGGACCACTCAGGTTGGCCACGGTGCCGGTGACGGTGAACGTGTCTCCGCCGCGAGCCGGACTCGCCGCGTTGCCGTGAACTCCCTCCATCACCACCTCGCTGGGGATCGCCGGCGAGCCCCAGGTGTGCGGGTTCCAGCTCGGCGAGGGGTCCATCCGGACCGGCACGCCGCCGCGGACAGTGCCGAGGTTGGTCAGCGCGACCCGCTCCAGGCCGTTGCCGGCGCCGCCGTCGCTGGTCACGGCGAGCGCGAGCGTGTTCTCCCCGTCGGGGTCGAGCACGCCGTTGGGGATCACGAACGTGTGCTGGGGCCCGACGTCGGCGATGTACTGCCCCATGTTCCAGCCGTTGACGAAGACCAGCGCGCGGTAGTTCGCCGCCGAGCGGGGGGATGACGGATCGCCGATGGTGAGGCCGAGTGACGCGTCATCCGCCCGTGGGATGTGAAGGCTGAACGTGGTCCGGTACCACGCGGTGCCCGACATCGCCGAGGCGGCCGGCACGGTCGCTGCAGGCCAGTCCGCGTCGGGATAGCCGGGCAGGTACCAGCCGTGTCGCTCGCCGAACAGCCCGCCGTCGTTCTCCGGGCCCCGCACCGGGTCGGCGAGGTCCTCGCCGCCGAGGTCGCCCTGGATCCGCCACGTGATCGGTGGCGTCACCGCCGCCTGAGTGGGGTCGCTCATCTTCACGGCGATGAGGCCACGGCCCTCCTTCTGCGCGTCGTTGACGCCACCGTCCTCGTTGTGGCCGTCGTTGCGGACCATCACGGCCAGCGTGTGCGGGCCGTCGGTGCGCAGCGCGGTCGGGATCGTGAAGGTGGCGGTGCCCGTCGTCGGTGGCGCCGACTGGCCGCTGGCGAGGACGTTCTGGCCGAGATAGACCCCGTCGAGCCACGCCTGGAGCATTCCCGCCCCGCCGCCCCCGTAGGTCATCGACAGGTTGCTCGCCGCAGACGTCCCCGAGTAGGACGCGCGATACCAGACGTCGCCCTGGTGGAAGCCGTAGTCGTCGGCGGTGAGCACCGGCTGCCCCGCCGGAGGCTTGGTCGTGCTGTTGGTCGTCGTCTTGTCGGCGACCTGCCAGCCCGAGTCGTCAAACGACGGCTGGGCCTCGGGCGACTCGGGCGCCGAGCGCCAGTGCGCCGTCGAGAGATCGGGCAGGCGGATCGGCGCCGGGCCGGGCAGGGGGACGGTGGCGACCGCGCCGGCCCGCGCCGGATCACGGCGGGCCGACCGGGTGACGGTGGCTCCGTTCCAGGTGATCGTGCGCATCCGCGGCGACGCCCAGACCGCCATCGTGGTGGCGCCGCTCGTGTCACCGGTGAGCCGAAGCGTCGATCCGCTCACCGCGGCGGTCCGGACGAGCTCAGGACCGTGTTCCAGGACCGGCCCGGCGGCGGTGTCCTGGCGCCAGAAGCCGTCGGCGGTGCTGTTGTCGGCCAACAGCAGCGTGAGCCGTGGACGTCCGCCGCCACTGATCTGGACCTGGTCCAGGCCGGTGTGGACGTAATCCAGGCGCAGATCGCCCGTGGAGGGGTCAAACGTGGTGGTGACGTCCCCCGCGACGACCTTCACCTCGGGACGGCTCGCGTAGCGCAGCACGGTCTCGCCGTCCTCGCCGTCGCGCCCGTAGAGCAGCGCGACGTCCTGGGAGCCCTGGACGAGGTGGGTCATGAGCTCCGAGGTGGAGTAGACGAGGTGCTGGCCGTCCATGTCGTAGTCGGCCAGCAGCATCTTGGCGTCCTGGCCGTTGAGGGCCAGAGTGCCCTGCTGGGGCACCGTGTAGGTGCCGTCCGAGCTGGTGATGGGGAAGGTGAAGCTGTCGTCGGTGGTCGCGTTGGACGGGCTGTGCGTCGCGACGTACAGGTGGGTGCCCGTGGCCGGGCTCACGTCGTCATAGACCTTGACCGCGGACGACGACGGCGTCACCGGATCGCCCTTCTGCACGGTCGAGACGACCGGAGCGGTGCTCTGCAAAAACAGCCCGATCTCCTTCATCGTCGACGCCTTGGGGCGCAGCTGGCGCGCCTCGTTGATGGCCGCGCCGTAGTCATAGGAGGTGTAGACGACGGGCGCGGGCTCCCAGCCCCACGAGGTCCCGCCGAAGGTCATGTAGAAGTTCTGGATGGTGAGGCGATTGGCGATGTTCGTCTCATAGAACACGCGCTCGTATCCCGGGCCCTCCCGCTGGGCCATGCAGTCATAGGTGCCCTGGCTCCCCCAGTAGTCGAACCAGCCCCCGCCGAACTCCGCTGTGAACCCGGGGGTGTTGGGCGACGCGCTGGAGCCGCCCTTCGCCCCACCGGGACCCCAGATTCCCCAGTCGGGCGCCGTGGACGGCGAGCCGGGGGTGGCATTGGTGGAGCACGTCCCGCCGGGATAGCCGTCAAAGGCGTAGAGGTCGTTGGGACCGGTGACGGTCCCCGGCACCCCGGAGCCCGCGGGCACCCATATGCCGTTGCGGCCCTTGTCGTTGTGGAAGATCGGGACGCTGATGCCGTCGCCGCGCACCGTGTCGTAGAGGTGCTGCATGTAGTCGAACTCGCCGCTGCCGGTGCTGGCCAGCTCGTTCTCGATCTGGTAGAGGATGACCGTGCCGGTTCCGTTGGTGAGCTGGTGATCGCGCAGGATCGCGTCGATGTGGTGCAGCCAGTCGTCGGCCGCAGCCTCGTAGTCGGGCGCGTTGGTGCGGGCCTTCCCCGCCTGCGTGGTCAGCCACCCCGGGAGCCCGCCCGCGCTCGTCTCGGCGTTGATGTAGGGGCCCGGCCGGGCGATGACGTACAGCCCGGTCCTGGCCGCCATGTCCAGCAGCTTGCCGACATCGCGTACGCCCGAGAAGTCGTAGACCCCCGGCTTGGGCGAGTGGTAGGCCCAGTCGAAGTAGATCGTGACCGCGTTGTAGCCCTCGGCCTTGAGCTTCTGGAGGATGTCCAGCCACAGGCTGGGGCTCGGCAGCCGCCAGTACTCGAATTCCCCGGACCAGATGACCATGCGACGGCCATCGATCATCAGGGAGTCCGGGTCGTAGGTGATGGTGTGCGTCTGGGGCGCGTGGCGCCCCGAGTGGGCGGCGCGGGCGGCGTGGGCGCCGGGCGCGCCTCGTGCCGGAACGACCTTCGCCCCGGCGCCGCTCATCAGGCCGCCGGCCAGCACGGCCATCGCCCCGCAGACGACGGCAAATGAACGGTACGCCCTGCGCATACCTTCCCTCCCGACTCAGACTGTTCGCGCGCGCGCCGTGCGTGCGCGCCCTCTCGCGGGCGGGATGCTAGCGCTAACTGATCGTGCTTCAGGCGGTAGCCCGACCCCGTGACTGGCGCGAGTTCAAGATGCGCCCGACAAGGTCGAGATTCCGGCGCGGGACGGCGGCGTGGACGTCCGCGCCCGGTGACGCCGAGGCGCCGGCCACGGTGTCCGCGGACGTGGCCCGAAGGCCCCGCGCGGCGCGTCTGAGCCTCAAGCGGGCAAGCTCGTTGTGGGCGGCCATGTTGCCCGGATCGAGCGCAAGCGCTCGCCGGAACGCCGCCTCGGCGGCCGCGTCCTCACCCTCGGCGCGGGACACCATGCCGAACACGAGGTGCGGCTCAGCGACGTCGGGAGCGAGGACGATCGCCCGGACGGCGACCTGCCGCGCCTGCTCAGGGTCGCGCTTGGCGCGCAACAGGGCCCGCGCGAGGGCGACGAACCCGCGGTGGTCGTCGTCAGCGAGGCGGATGGCCTCCTCGGCGTGGGCGATCGCGTCGCGGTGCAGCCCCCGGCGGCTGGCGGCGATGCTCGCCTGGCGGTGCGGCAGGTCACGCTCGGGATCCAGGCCGATGGCGATCGTGGCCGTGGCCAGCGCGCCATCCGGATCGTGGTCGGCGAGCTGAGCCTCCCCGAGGAGGCCGAGAGCGTCGAGGTCGTGTGGATCCTCGGCGAGCAGCGCGCGCAGGAGGGCGATCGCCTCCGCGGTGCGCCGGCGGTCATACAGGGTCGCGGCCTGCTCGAGCTCCGGGGTTCGCATCTCTTGCACTGCATCGACGTCCATGGCGGCTCGCTTGAGTCGGTTGACGGGCATTCGACCAACGCGCTTGGACCGCGAGGCCGTCCACGGCGATAATCCGGAAGTCACCGCGCGGACATCTCGTTTGTCTCCATGGAGAATGCCCATGAGCACCACCGCCAAGCAGCCCGCTCGCCTCGCCAGTGAGGACGTCATCATCAGCGCGCCGATGAGCTACACCGGCTCGGCGCAGCGGATCATGCGACTGCGGCGCCGAGCCAACAGCGGTGGAAGCGTCGCGGCCATCACGACGGCCGTGGTCATCCTCATCGTGTTCGCGTGGGTGATGGTCACCATGTGGTACCTGACCTGGGGCCTGCTCCTCGTCCCCTACCGGCTGGTGCGCCGCGGCGCGCGCAAGCGCAAGGTCGAGGCACTCCGACACCGCGAGCTCCTCGGCACCATCCAGGGCTCCGCCGCCGCCTCGGCGGCCGCGATCGTCACCGGCAAGGCCTTCGAGCTCATCCCGCCCGTGCACCCGGCCGACGAGCTCGTCGGCGACGCCGACCGCGAGCACACGCTCGAGGAGCTCCGCGTACACCTGCTGTCCGGCCGCCTGACCGACGAGGAGTTCGAGGAGCGGGTCGGCACCGCGCAGAAGGCCCGGACGCGCGCCGACCTCGACGCCGCGACGCTCCACCTGCCCCGCAGCTCCGCCTGAGCAAGTCGGCCGCCGGGCACGCCGGACATTATGTACCTTCGAAGGTCGGCGAGACCGAAGGACGCAGAGAGAGGCGACGTGCGCGAGGCGAGGATCGAAAACGGCGTACCCACCACCGCCGGGTGGTTCGTGATCAACGCGCGCGACGCACGGTGGATGCACAACGAGATGCGCGCGGTCTGCAAGTTCGGCGGCGAGGGTCCGGCGCACTTCGACGACCTCGGTGTCGGCATCTACTGGATCGAGCCGGGCAAGCCGATGACGCTCTACCACCACGAGACCGGACAGGAGGACTTCCTCGTCCTACGGGGTCAGTGCATCCTGGTGATCGAGGGCGAGGAGCGGACGCTGCGCGCATGGGACTTCGTCCACTGCCCACCCGGGACGGCGCACACCATCATCGCGGCCGGCGTCGATCCCGCGCTCATCGTCGCCGTTGGCGCTCGCCGGGAGAGGGGCAGCGCGCGCTATCCCTTCGAGCCGGCAGCGGTCCGTCACGGTGCGGGGGTCCCCGACGAGACGACCTCGGCCCGAGAGCACTACGCGACCTTCGGCGCCCCCCAGCCGGGTCCCCCGCCCCCGGTCTTCGGCGACGGCTCCGCGGGCGTCTGAGGCCGGGCCGAGACGTGCCTCGAGCCGGGGGCGTCATACGCCGCCGCGGCGCGCCCAGCGCTCCTCGCGGTAGAGGCGGTCGGCGAAGAGCCCGGCGGGGTGCGAACGCAGGCGGCGAATGTGATCGGCTGCTCGCGCGGGCATCGCCTCGGGCGGTGGCAGGGGCGAGCCGTAGCGACCGGGCAGGAGCATCGGGGCCGAGAGGGCGGCGAAGGCGAGGTCGGCGGCGGTGAAGCGCCCGCCCAGGAGAAAGGGCCGGCCGTCGCCGAGACGCTCGGCGATGTCGTCGAAGACGCGATCGACGCTGTCGCGCGCCGCCGCGGCCGAGGCGTCGTTGACCCCCAGGTAGCGGCTGATGACGATGCCGACCAGCGGCCCGGCGCCACGAAAGGCCAGCTTCTCCCAACCCGGCAGGCCCGCCTCCGCCCACGGCCGCAGCCTGTCCACGACGGGCAGCGTCTCGTGGTACATCCAGAGCCGCCCGTCGGGCCCCAGCCCCGCGTCGAGCTTGTCCTCCAAGGTGGCGGCCTGGGCCCCGAGCTCGCCCTCGGGGTAGAGGCGATGCTCGTCGGCGAGGCGGTGATCGGCCCAGCGCAGGATGTCGGTCGAGTCGGCGAGGACCTCGCCGTCGGCCGCGACGAACACCGGGACGGTCCTCCCTCCACCGGCCCTGCGGGCGGCCGCGGCGTGGACGAGCTGCAGGTGAGGCTCCTCGACGTAGGACACCCCGGCGCGGTCAAGAGCCCACCGTGCCTTCTCGCAGAAGTGGCTGATCGGGATGGTGAGAAGGCGCGCGGGCATGAGGTCTCTCGTCGGCCGGCTAGCGCAGGATCGAGCCGGTGATGGTCGGGCGGCGGGCGCCGAGGAAGTAGATCCCGGCCAGCCCCGGCGTGTGGAACGTGTCGTTGGGGTTGTCCTGGAGCGTGCTGTCGGTGATGCGCATCGTGCCGGTCCGGTCGTCGGAGACGAAGAAGATCGCCCCACCCCCCTCGTTGGCGTGGTTGTGGACGAACGTGCTGCCCGCCACCGAAAGCGTCATCGCGTCGCCGTCGTTGTAGATCGCGCCGCCGCTGCCGCCGCCGGGCGAGCCCGGCCGGGCCGGATTCGCGCCCCGGCCGATGGCGCGGTTGTCGGTGAAGCGGCTGTTGAGCACCGTCCACGAGACGCCGATGCTGCTCAGGCCCGCGCCGTTTGAGCAGACGTTGGCGGTGAAGCTGCTCCCGGTCACGTAGACGGGGCGCCCGCGATATTGCGACAGCGCCCGGATGGCGGCGCCTCCCAGATCCGGTCCCGTGGGGTCGCACCGGTTGTCCGAGAACGTCGAGTTGACGACGCGCAGCTGCCCGCCGCGGTCAAAGATCGCCCCGCCACCGCCGCCGTCCACGCGCTGGCCGGTGGAGTTGCCGTCGGTGAACGCGAGGTTCTGGACGACCAGCCTCGGAAAGGCCTGGTCGTCGCAGTGCGAGGTCGCCCACACCTGGGCGCGGTCGCACGTGTCCTGATAGAGGATCCGGCGCCGCCCGGCGCCGCTGAGCGTCACCAGACCGCCGCCGTCCAGGACGACCCGGGCGCTCGTGTTACGGACCTTGGCGGTCGCGCGCATGGTGATCGTAACCGGATGGGGCCCGCACGAGAACCGGATGACGCCTCCGGCCCGGACCGCGGCGACGACCGCCGCCGAGGTGCAGCTCGCCGGGGTGCCGCGGCCGATGACGTGATCAGGGTGCGACGTGTTCACCGCTCGTCCGGCGGCGGGGACGGGGACCGGACGCGCACCCCGTGCGGCCGCGGCGCCGGGCACGGCGGCGAGGATGACGGCGGCGAGCGCGGCGGCGGGGGTGATGACTGCACACGCGCCGGAGCGGCATGCCATCGGCAGGTGGTGACCGCGCATCACGGCAAGGGTAGATGCGGGCACGCCGACGAGGGCCTCTGGCGCCCCCATCGGCCCACGTCAGCGCATATAGGCCCGGGGGGCCAAGATCCATCCGGACCCCCCGGAGAGTCAGGGAAGTGGGGGCACACTCGCCCGACCCGCGGGACGAAATGACTTTCGTCCCAAGCTTGGTCCACTCTGATTATGCCAAAGCCCAGCGGCGAAAATGAAGTTCTTCGACCAACCTTCCGCCCCTCCCGGCGTTCATGTCCGTAGAGCCAGGGTCGCGGAGCTCGGCGAGATGTGAGCCGAGCGACAGCCGGACCGCTCGTGATCGTTGTGGGGGCACTCGCGTCCCGGGGGCTAGGACGGCCCCCCGGGGCGCAGTCCTATGGCCCCGGGGCCGATGAGATCTTGCGCCCACGAGGTCTTGCGGCGAACGCCTGACCAGAACCTGACTGGACTCTGACGCCCGGGTGGCGCACACTGTGCACATGGGGGAAACGGCAACCGTCCCTGGGTTGCGCCTGGTGGCAGACCGCGGATCGGTGGTGGGCCAGTCCGATGACGAGCTCGTCGCCGGCGTGCGCGCGGGCGAGCAAGCCGCGTTCGAGGAGATCTATGACCGCTACGCGCGGGGCATCCTCGCCTTCTGCGCGCACATGCTGGGCAGTCGCGAGGCCGCCGAGGACGCGCTGCAGCTGACCTTCGTCTCGGCCTACCGCGCCCTGCAACACGGGGAGAACAGCATCGCGCTGCGGCCCTGGCTGTACACGATCGCGCGCAATCGCTGCCTGTCAGAGCTGCGCGCTCGACGCGACGCGGTCGGCGTCGACGAGCTGGTCACCGAGCAGCCGGTGTTCGAGTGTCTCGCCGATCAGGTCCAGCGGCGGGAGGATCTGCGCGAGCTGCTCGACGACATGCAGCGGCTTCCGGCCGATCAGCGCGCCGCGCTGGTGCTCTTCGAGCTCGGCGACCACCCCCAGAAGGACATCGCCAGTGTGCTGGGTGTCCGCACGGAGAAGGTCAAGGCGCTCGTGTTCCAGGCGCGCGAGGCGCTCGTCCGGGGCCGTCAGGCGAGACAGCACCCATGCGGAGACATCCGTGAGCAGCTGGCCACCATGGAGGGACGCGTTCCGTCACGCAGTCTCCTGCGCGCGCACCTCGACCGCTGCCCCGGCTGCCAGTCCTTTGAGCACCAGGTCCGCTACCAGCGGACCTCGCTCGCCGTCATGCTGCCGATGACGCTCGCCGTAGGGCTCAAGCCGTCGATCCTGAGCTCGGTCCTGCACGGCGGGGGCGCAGTCGCCGCCGGGTGTGGCGGTGGCGGCGGAGCCGTCGCCGCCGGCGCGCACGCCTGCGGGGGCGGCGCGGTCGTCGGCGGGAGTGGCGCGGTCGTCGGCGGGAGTGGCGCGGTCGTCGGCGGGAGTGGCGCGGTCGTCGGCGGGAGTGGCGCGGTCGTCGGCGGGGTGTCAGCCGTGGGCGGAGCGTCGGCCATCGGCGGTGCCACGGCGGTCGGCGGTGCCACGGCGGTCGGCGGTGTCACTGCGGTCGGCGGTGTGGGTGCAGGCGCCGGAGCCGCCGCCACCGCGGGGGCAGTCGCCGGCGCCGGCGCGGGCGTCGCGATGACGGGCGCTCCCCTGGTCGCGGCGGCCACCGGGCTCACGGCCATCGGCGAGTCGGTCGGCGTCGGCGGTCTGAGCGCGACGGGGGTGGTGGCGAAGATCCTCACTGCGGCGGCGATCGCCACCGTTGCGGCGAGCGCGGGCCACGGCGACCGGCAGTTCCTTCACCGGGTCGCGGCGCCGCCCACCGCGCGCGAGAGGCTGCTGGCCTCGATCCCCGCACGGCCGGCGCCACGCGCCGCCCCGATGGCGGGACCGCCGGCCACGCCCGGCACATCGACGAGAACGGTGACGTCCACCCCGGTCGGCGCTCCGTCGTCTGCGGCGGCCACCACGCCCACCTCGAGCTCGGGCGGGACCTCGACGTCGACGCCTGTGAACTCGCCCGATCCTGCCACCGGCGGGTTGACGCCACCGGCGGTCTCCCCGCCGTCAGGCGAAGCAGGCGCAGGCGACGGCGCAACCAGCGGCGCAACCGGCAGTGCGGCGCCACCTACCGCCACCAGCCCCACGGCGACGACCCCGCCGGCGTCGGCCGGGTCGAGCGGCGCAGCGACGACCGCGTCCACGGCACCCGCAGCGGATCCCACCGGCACCGCGACGGCGGCCGCCCCCACGTCGTCCGCGCCGGCCAGTCCCAGCTCCGGCGCCGACACGAGCGGCTCGGCGCCGTCGACCGGCTCGACGGACACCGCGGGCACGACCGGCTCGGATCCGTCCACCGCCACAACGGACGCGAGTGGCGCCGGGACCGCGCCGGCGCAGACGGGCAGCTCATCGTCGGACACCTCCGGGGCCTCCGCGCCGGCCAGCACCCCCGCGGTCATCCCGGCGAGCTCCGCGGTGGACCCGACATCGGCGTCCGTGGCCAGTGCGGCCGCCACCGCGCAGACCGACGGCTCGAGTACGGCGACCGCGGCGCCCTGAGGACGACGCCGCGGTGGCGCGGGCCTCAGGCCTCAGGCCCCCCGGCGGCGTGTCCCGGCGCGCAGGTAGACCGGCTGCACCCGGGCGGCGCGTCGGCCGCGGCGCCAGGCGAGGCCGCCGACGCTCCCGGCGGCAACGAGAGATGAGATGGCGTTGATGATGAGGATCGTGGTCATGGTCCGGCTCCTTTGCTGATGAGCAGAGGATGCCCCGCGTTCGTGAACGGCACGCGCGGCCAAAGCGCATAACTCCGTAAGAACATGGGCGGGGCGGGGCGCTACCGGTAGCCGCCGGCGGCGGCCCAGGTCGTGTCACCGACGAGCGCGTGGAGGGCTTCCTCACGGATCCTGACGACCATCGCCGTGACGTCGTCGTGGACGGCGACGGTGGCGGGCAGCATCGTGCCCAGCACGTGGGTGCAGAGCGCGGAGGGGCGATCGGGGCCGGCGGCAGCCGCCTGCGACAGCCGCTCGAGTCCCGTGTCGAGAGACTCGCCGCGGCGCTCGACCAGTCCGTCGCTGTAGAAGATGAGGGTGTCGCTGGGTCCGACGGTGTCCTCCGCGTCGGCGTACAGCGTGTCCCACACGCCCATGACCGCACCGCCGCCCTCGAGGAAGCGGGTCTCGCCGGTGGCGGAGCGCAGGAGCGGCGGTGGATGTCCCCCGCTGGCCCAGCACAGCCGTCCCCGGCGCGGATCGACGATCGCGTAGATGACCGTGAACAGCTCCTGCTCGCCCAGCGCGAGCTGGTAGCGGTTGAGCCGGGTCAGCACCTCCCCCGGGCTCCGGCTGGCGTTGTCGGCGAGGGCGAAGGCACGCGTGACGCTGCGCAGATGGCCCATCGTCGAGGCCGCGGGGATCCCTCGGCCGGTCACGTCTCCCACGACGATCCCGATCCGTCCGTGGGTCAGCGCGAAGGCGTCGTACCAGTCGCCGCCCGCCTCGGCGCCTCGGCCCGCGGCCTCGTAGTGGGCCACCAGCTCCATCCCGGGCGTCTCGGGAAGGTGCTTGGGCAGCAGTCCACGCTGGAGCTGCACCGCGATCCGGTGCTCCTCGCGCAGTGCCTGGGCGGCGTCCAGCCGCTGCTGACGCTCATGCGCGAGCAGACCCTGCAGGCCGACCAACGGGACGGCCAGCAGCACCAGCCCCGCGCGCTGCACGGCCGACGCCGCGATGAGCAGCCCGACGCAGGACAGACAGGCGTCCGCCGCCCACAGCCACAGCATGGAGAGCTGCATCGACGGCGAGACGCGCTCGGCCACCCACGTCCGCGCGAAGCCCGCGACGCCGTCGAACAGGATCTGGGCCGCGAAGGCCGCGACGAGCAGCGGCCACCGATCCCAGGAGAAGACCTCTCCGCCGAACAGGACCAGCACCAGCGCGGGGCCGAGCGCATAGACGCTGTCTCCGACGCGAGCGAGCAGTCGCGCCGGCGCGAAGTCCCCACGCACCGCTCGCGGCAACCGGTCAGCCACCGAGCACGCGGCAACGATGAGCGGGACGAGCGGCGTCGGGAGCACGAACAGCATCGGCACGAAGACGAGCTGCGTCGGAGCCGTCCACGCGCTCCCGACCGGATACTGCACGCGGCTGGCGATCAGGTACGCGACCACCGTCACCCCGAGCGCCCATGGTGACAGCGACCGCGCGGAGTGACCGAACACGGCCAACGCGCCGGCGCCGATCACGAAGATCGCCGCAGCGGCGGCCTCCGTGACGAGCAGGCGCCGCGCCCGGCCGGTGTCGCGGTGGCGGTCACGCGCCAGGCGCAGCAGGCTCTCCGACGAGGCGCTCTCGTAGGACTCGATCAGCAGCCGCACGCCCCTCATCGACGCGACCTCGGTCAACCTCGGTTCCAGGGGTCGATGAAGACGTCGTCGACGCGCACGCTGCCGGTGAGGGCGGTGAGCACCAACGAGACGTCCGTCGTGCCTCCGGCGACCGCGGCGGGTACGCCGAGCTGGGGAGCATCAGCGGTGTCGGCTGCCATCCGCCGACGACGACGGCGACGCCCCGCCGGGAGGTGGACGCCGTCATGTTCCACGCCGACCGCCATCGCCCCCATGCCCGACGCGAAGAACCGGATCGTCGGGTAGGCGGCATCGACGCACGTCGGCGGCGACTGCGCGGACGAGCCCGCGGGCAGCGACAGCGAGGAGGCGCCCAGCGTGCCGGTCGCCGCAAACGGCTCGCTGCCGTTGACGACCGCGGCGTGGCCGGTCAGCGTCCCGGTCCGTCCATCCTCACAACGGCGTCTGGCACCCTCGTGAGATCGGTGTCTGCGCCCAGCACGCGGGTGCGCTCCCCATTGGGCAAGCGCGGCGGCCCCCCGCCGGCAAATCGGGCATCCACCAAAGCGGTCCTCACGAGAGTGATGTTGCGGATCGTGAAACCTACGACACCTTTGGCAGCTCGCCCCACCCGTTGTCAGCATTTGTAGAAGATTGCGCGACGCAGCAGTAAGGGGTTTCCGCGCCCGGTCATACCGTCCTCCGTGCCGATCGGTGCGGGGGGCGTTGGCTCTGCGTGCGAGGGCGAGCGCACCGGCGCGGGCGGGATGTCAGGATCTGAGACGAGGATCCAGCGAAAGGACTTGCCGTGACCGCACCGAGCTTTGGCATCTTCGACCACATCGAGGACATCCCCGGGACGCCGACGAGCCAGCTGCTGAAGGACCGGCTGGCGCTCGTCCGGACGGCCGACGAGGCGGGCTTCGCCGGCTACTACTTCGCAGAGCACCACGGCAGCGATCTGTGCATGACCCCGAGCCAGGAGCTGTTCATCGCCGCGGCGTCCCAGGTGACCAGCCAGATCCGCCTGGGCCCGATGGTCAAGCTGCTGCCGATGCACCCGCCGGTGCAGCTGATCGAGGATCTCTGCGTGCTGGACCAACTGCTGGAGGGGCGGCTCGACTATGGCGTCGGGCGCGGCGCGGTCCCGGTCGAGCACTACTGGTTCGGTGATTCCTGGCCGCAGTCACGCGAACGCTTCGTCGACGTGCTGGCGATCATCAAGCGCGCGCTGGCCACGGGTGAGATCTCGAGCGAGGGCAGCGCGTTCTACGACTTCCCGACGATGCCGATGTCCACCCGGCCGTTTCAGGAGCACATCCCGTTCTGGTATCCGGGCAACCCGATCGCGGCGGGTCAGTACGGCCTCAGCCTGATGTGGCCGGGCAAGATCGAGCAGGCCGCGTATGACCAGTACGTCGACGCCTGGCACCGCCACAAGGACGACGAGCTGCGTCTCGACGGGCCCGGCGCCGAGCCACGGGTCGCTTACAACGTCGTGCTGGCGATCGCGCCGACCGAGGACGAGGCCCAGGAGATCGCGCGCCGCGGCATGGAGGGCCTGGTCCGCCGCACCCGCAACGCCCACCGCTTCGATCGCCTTGTCATCTCAGAGGAGGAGTGCGATGCCGCGCAGGGCCCGCTGCGGGCGATCATGGCCAGCATGGAGCCCGCGATCAGCTTCGGCGCGGGCACCACCGGCCAGATCGCGGAGCGGCTGGCCGCGCTGCTCCAGGACGGCCTCAGCGACTACATCTGCTTCATGCTCCCCACCGGCGACATGAGCCTGTACGAGGCACGGCGGACGCTCGAGCTGTTCGTCACCGAGGTCAAGCCCCAGCTTGACCAGGTCACCGCCTCACGCTGAGCGCTCCATGCGCTGGGAGCTCGAACCGGACCTCGACGCCTTCGACGCGCGCGTGCGGCCGCTGCTCGAGGCGCACATCGACAACAACATCGTGGCCACGGTTCTGACGGGGACGCTCCAAGGTCAGTTCCAGGCCTCGCCGCCGGTGCTCGCCGTGGGCCTGGATGGCGACGGAGCCGTGGCCGCTGCGGCGCTGCGCACCGCGCCGTGGCCGATGCTGTGCACGTCGATCGATCCCACCGACGCCGACGCCCTGCTCGACCTGTGGCTCGAGCGTGATCCGGACATGCCGGGGATCAACGCCCTGCTCGACACCGCTCGCGCGATCGGCGATGCATGGGAGCGGCGCAGCGGCGGCACCCACCGCTGCCGCACCGCGATGGCGATGCACTCGCTGACCGCTGTGGTGGACCCGCCACGGCCGGGCCCGGGCGCACTGGTCGTGGCGACCGAGGCCGACCGCGACCTGGCCCTGAGGTGGTGGGACGAGTTCGTCGTCGAGAGCGACGTGATCGACGCCGGACCGGAGTCCCGCGTCGCCACCGTCGACTTCCGCATCGACCAGGGCCACCTGTTCCTGTGGGTGAACGACGACAGAGCCGTGTCGATGGTGTCGGCCAACCCCGCGGTGGCCGGCGTCGTGCGCATCGGCCCGGTCTACACCCCGCCGGCCGCGCGGCGCCGCGGGTACGCCGGCGCCGCGGTCGCGGCGGTCAGCCGTCACGCCCTGGAGGCCGGCGCGCACACCTGCTTGCTCTACACCGACCTCGCCAACCCCACCTCCAACAAGATCTACGCCGAGGTCGGCTACCGGCGCATCGCCGAGTGGGAGGAGCGCGTGTTCACGCGCGGTGCCCGGGCCGTGTGATCAGACGTCGTCGCGTGCGCCGGCGGACGCTTGCCCGCGGCTCTGAAGTACGCTCGTCGACGTGTCCGAGTGGTTCGACGAGCTGGCCGAGTGGCTGCGCATTCGCTCCGTCAGCGCCGACGCTGCCCGGGCCGGCGAGGTCCGTGACGCCGGCGAGTGGGTCTGCCGCCTCCTGCGCGCGGCCGGCGGCGAGGCGGAGCTGGTGGACTGGCACGGCCAACCGCTCGCCATCGGCGAGCTGCGCGCGTCGCGCGATGCCGATTCGGCGCCGACGGTGCTCTGCTACGGCCACTTCGACGTCCAGCCCGAGGACCCGCTCGACCTGTGGGACTCGCCCCCGTTCGAGCCCGAGATCCGCGACGACCACCTCTACGCCCGAGGAGTCGCCGATGACAAGGGCCAGCTCTACATGCTGCTGGCCGCGGCGCGCGAGCTGGCCGCGGCGGGCGAGCTGCCCGTCAACGTGCGCTTCACCTGCGACGGCGAGGAGGAGACCGGCGGCCACTCCATCATCGAGTTCCTGGAGCAGGACCAGCGCGGCGCCGACGCGGCGATCATCTTCGACAGCGGCATGATCGCCCGCGGCCAGCCGGCGTTCAACATCGCCACGCGCGGGCTCATCTACTTCCACGTCAACCTCCGGACCGGGGAGCGCGACCTGCACTCCGGCATGTACGGCGGCGCCGCGCTGAACGCCGCGCACGCGCTGGTGCAGACCCTGGGCGCTGTCATGGCCGGAAACGGCCGGCTGGCCGAGCCGCTGCGCCAGGGGCTGGTGGCGCCGACCTCGCAGGAGCTGGAGGGGTGGCGCGCGCTGCCCACCGGCGCCCACGAGCTCGCCACCCAGGGGGCACGCCCCAAGGACGCCAACGCCGCCGATGAGTTCTACCTGCGAACGTTCGCCGAGCCCGCCCTCGACGTCAACGGCGTGGAGAGTGGGTCCCCCCAGCTCCAGAAGACCGTGCTGCCGGTGCACGCGGCGGCCAACGTCTCGATCCGCCTGGCGCCCGGCCAGGACCCCGAGGAGATCGCGGGCAACTTCGAGCAGCTGCTGCGCGACGCCGCCCCACCCGAGGCCGACCTGGAGCTTCAGCTCCTCTCCTCCGCGCGGCCCGGGCTCGTGCCGCCCGACTCGCCGGCGGTCCAACTCGGCCTGGACGCCTTCCAGCGGGCCCTCGGCACCCGCCCGGCGCTCATCCGCTCGGGCGGCACGCTGCCCATCGTCCCCGCGCTGGGCGCCCGCGACATCCCGACGATCATCACCGGGTTCTCCCTGCCCGACGCCAACATCCACTCGCCCAACGAGCGGATGCTCGTGGACTACATCCCGCTCGGCATCGCCGCCGCGCGCGCTCTGCTCCAGGAGTTCTCGGCGCTCTAGCGGCGGTTGGTCCGGGTGGGCGACGGGGCGCAGCTGCACTTCACCGAGGACCAGCGCCTGGCCTTCGGGCGGGTGGCCGAGCTCTACGATCGCGCCCGCCCGTCATACCCGGCCGCCGCGATCGACGCGCTGCTGGACTACGGGGGCCTGGCTGCCGGCGCACGCGTCGTCGAGGTCGGGGCCGGCACCGGCAAGGCCACGGAGCTGCTCGCGGCGCGGGGACTGCAGGTGGTGGGGGTCGAGCCCAGCGCCGAGATGGCCGCGCTGGCCCGCGCCAAGCTCGCCCATTGGCCGGGCGTCACCATTGTCGGCGGCACCTTCGAGGCCTGGGAGCCGCCCGAGCGCTACGCAGCCGTGGTGAGCGTGCAGGCCTGGCATTGGGTCGCCGGGGACGTGCGCTATGCCAAGGCCCACGACGCCCTGGCCCCGGGCGGGACGCTCGCGGCGATCTGGGCGCTCCCCGACTGGGAGCGGTGTCCGGCGCGGGCATCCCTGAGTCGCGCGTACCGGAGCGCCGGGGTCGACCTCCCCGCCGACTTCCCGATGCACCCCGACAGCGAGCCGACCCGCCTGGCCGGGGATTGGACGGCGGAGATCGCGGCGAGCCCGGGGTTCGGCGAGGCTGAGATCCGCGTCTTTCCCTGGCCGCAGCGCTACACCGGCGCGGCCTACGTCGATCTGCTCCAGACCCATCAGGACCACATCCTGCTCGCCGACCGGGATCGTGCACTGCTGCTCGACGCCGTCCGCCGCGCCATCGATGACTCTGGCGGCGCGCTCGAGCTGCCGCTGGTCACCTACGTGTGTCTCGCACGACGCGTCGAGCTGCCTGCCGAGGGCGTCTAAGCGGCGGGGTGGGCGGCCTGGAAGGCGGCCTGGAACGGGTCCGCCGCAGCCCCGTCGGGCGCCTGGACGATCACCGCGCCGACGGCGATCCGGGCACACCACCTGCGGTCGGCCCTGGATCACGTGCCACGGTGCCCAGTCGGTGGTCGTGTGGCCGAGCCTCTGGGAGAAGGCGTGCTGGTACTCGTCCCGGTGCTCGCGCTCGCGCACGTCAGCGGGCGAGAGCCTCCAGTCAGCTCGGTGAACCGCTGGGCTCTGGGATCGGACATGCGCGGCGCCGACTGTACGCCTCAGCTCGCTCTCGGTGGTGCCGATGCGGCGGTGACCGCCTCGTCCACCGAGGCGTAGAAGTGCTCGGCGCCGATGCGGTCGAGCAGGCCTCCGCGGGCCAGGTTCTCCTTCAGGTGATCCCCGGCGCGGGCGACCTCGAACGAGATCCCGTCCTGGCGCAGCGCGTCCAGCGTCTGCGAGAGGGCACGAGACCCGGTGTAGTCGACGTCGTACATGCCCAGCGCGTCGAGCACGACGAGCCGCGGCGCCCCGGCCGAGCGGCGACGGGCATCGTCGAGGGCGGCGCGGAAGTGCGTGGCGTTGGCGTACCACAGCGGAGCGGCGAACAGGACCACGAGCACGCCAGGGATCTCCGCGGGTGTCCCGGGCGCGGTCAAGGGTGCCCAGCTGGTGGTACCCGGGATCCGGCCCAGCACGTGGAGCTGGGGCCGGGCGGTGAGCCGCGTCCGGTCGAGGATGGCCAGGCCGACCGCGACGCCGATGCCCTGCTCGACTCCGATCAGCGCCACCGCCAGCAACGTGACCAGTGCGAGCGCCAGCTCGAAGCGGTCAAAGCGCGCGATGGCTCGGAGCTCCCCCAGGTGGAAGATCCGCGTCGCCACGAACAGCAGCACGCCGGCCAGCGCGGCGAGCGGCACGTCACGGAGCAGCCCGGCGGCGGGGATGACGGCGGCGACACCGACGGCGGCGACCAGACCGGCCAGCTGGGTGCGGCCGCGTGCCGCGGTCACCGCCGCGGTGCGGGCGGGGCTGGCGTTGACCGGGAAGGCGCCGACGAGTCCGGCGACCACGTTGCCCGCCCCCACGGCCAGGAAGTCGCGCCCGACGTCGGAGGGATAGGGCTCCTCGGCCGCGAACGCCCGCGTCGTGGCCGCGGACTGACTGACCACGACCAGCGCCACGACGCCGGCCAGCGGAGCCAGCTTCTGGATCGTGGCCCATGAGACGCCGCTCAGTCCCAGGCGCGGCGCGCCATGAGCGAACGGCCCGAGCACCTCGACTCCGTGATGGTCCAGATGCGCGGCCGCGACGACGATCGTCGCCCCCACCAGACCGACCAGCGCTCCCGGCAGCCGGCCGTCGATCCGCTCGGCGCCGACGACCAGGGCGAACACGGCCAGGCCGATGACGAGCGTCGGCACGCTGAGGTGACCGAGGTGGGAGATGACCGATCCGATCCGGTGAAGCGTGGAGCCGCTCGCCGAGTGCACCCCGAACAGGTCAGGGAGCTGGTGCACGATGATGATCACGGCGATCCCGGCCAGGAAGCCGGCGATGATGGGGGCCGAGAGCAGCTCGGAGATCCAGCCCAGGCGCGCCAGCCACACGAGCGCCACCAGCGTCCCGACCATCACCGCCAGGATGCCCACCAGGTCCTGGTAGCCGGCCGTCCCACTGGCGGCGAAGCTGGCGACGCCGACGGCGAAGAGCGGGGCGATGGTGGAGTCGGCGCCGACCGACATCCGCGGGTTCGAGCCCAGCAGCGCGAAGAGCACGGTGCCGGCCACGAAGGCGTAGAAGCCGGTGACCGGTGGCATCCCCGCCAGCCGAGTGGTCGCCAGCTGCTCGGGGACCGCGATGGCCAGCAGGGTCACCGCGGCCAGCACGTCGGTGGCCAGCCACGAGCGGCGATACCCGCGCATGGAGCCCAACACGACGGGCACCGGCCCCGGGGCGGTACGGGCTACCGCGGGCTCGGTCATGGGCGCAGATCATCGCCGATCCGGCCGTCGCACCGGAACCGGTCGCGCCGGTATTGTCTGCGGGCACGATGATCGCCGGGGCTGATCGGAGGTCCGCCGTCCGCGGGCTCGCGCGCGCCGCCATCGTCCCCGCCGCGGCCATCGCCGTGCACCAGCTGCGCTACCTGCTGGCCTTCGGCAGCACCGCGAGCGTCGAGCTGCAGCGCCAGGGGCATTCCTACCTGCATTCCGTCGCGCCCTGGATCGTGGTGGGGCTGGCCTGGGGAGTCGGCGCGTTCCTGTCGGCGCTCGGCCGGGCGTTCAACGGCCACACCTCGGTGCCGCGCTACGGATTCTCGATGGTCGCGCTCTGGCTCATCTGCGCCTTGAGCCTGGTGGCGATCTACAGCGTCCAGGAGTTTTTGGAAGGGCTTCTGGCCACCGGACACCCCGCCGGCCTGGTGGGGATCTTCGGCTACGGCGGGTGGTGGGCGATCCCCGCCGCGCTCTGCGTCGGGCTCGTCCTCGCGGCGCTCCTGCACGGGGCCCGCTGGGTGCTGCACGAGGTCGTCGCCCGCCGCGCCCGCGCCACCCGTGCACCCTGCTCCCCGGGCGTCGCACCGCCGCGCCCGGCCGGCATCTCCCTGCCCCGCCTCGCGCCGCTGGCGCTGGGGTGGTGCGGCCGCGGACCTCCGGTCTGATCACCGGGGACCCGCCCATCCGTCGCGGGTCCCGTGTGTTCACACGTCAGAGCCATCGAGGCCGACCGCCGGGCCTGCTGCGTTACCACACGCGCAGCCGGCGCCGGGGCCGGCAAGGAGGAACGAACGACAGTGCAAGCACAGCTCGCGGCGGGACCGGTGAGGCGAACCCTGGTCCTGGCGCTCTTCATCGTCCTCGCCGTTCCCGCGGTGGCGCTCGCCCACGCGCGCGTCAGCCCGGCGGTGTCGCTCTCCGGAGAGCTGCAGCTCTACAGCCTCGCCGTCCCCACCGAGAAGGAGAACGCCACCACCACCAAGATCGTCCTCACCGTCCCCAACGGCTTCGGGATCGACTCGTTCGTCCCGCCCCCGGCGGGGTGGACCCAGAACGTGAAGTCATCGGGGTCCGGTGACAACGCGATCGTCCAGCAGGTGACCTGGTCAGGCGGCAAGACGCCGACCGGTGAGGACTCGATGTTCCAGTTCCTGGCCCAGCCGTCCAAGCCGGGGACCTACACCTTCCACGTCCAGCAGACCTACTCCGACGGGTCGATCGTCGACTGGACGGGCCCTGAATCCTCGGAGTCGCCGGCGCCCACGATCGACGCCGCATCCTCGCTGGGCGGAGGCGGTGGCGGGACGTCGGTGCTGACCGTCATCGCGCTCGTCATCGGGGTGCTGGGCCTGGCGGCGGGCGGGTTTGCCCTGGCGGGCGGCCGCGGCGGCGGCGGCGGCGAGGGCGGGGGCGGGGGCGGGGGCGGGGGCGGGGGCGGACGGGCGTTGGCATGAGGTTCCGGGCATGGATGGCCGCCGTCGCGGCGGCCGGCGGTGTCGCGCTGGCGGCCCCGGCCGCCGCCTCGGCGCACGCGTACCTGATCAAGACCGTGCCCGCGGCCAGCGGCGTCCTGGACTCCCCTCCGGCGACCGTGGCCCTCACCTACGACGAGGCGGTCGAGCCGCGCTTTGCGATCATCTCGGTGACCAGCGCCGCGGGCACGCAGGAGGCCACGGGGGCGGTCCGCCGGTCGCCGGCCAACCCCGACACCCTCGTCGTGCCGCTGCGCCCGCACCTCGCCGAGGGCTGGTATCTCATCTACTGGCGCGCGATCTCCGTCGACGGCCACCCGGTGCAGGGCGCGTTCACCTACGCCGTCGGCCCCAACCCCGGGCCGGCGCCGCGCTTTGCCATCCCCAGCATCGCGGGCAGCGCGACCTCTCCCCAGCCCCTGGTGACGAGGACGGTGATGTTCCTGGCGGTGATGATCGCCATCGGGCTGTTCGTCCTGCGCTTTCTCGTCGCCCGTGTCCTGGGCCGCCGCGCCGACGGCAGCGGCCTGCGGGCCCTGTCGGTGGCCTACGTCGTCGCCTCGGCCGTGGGGCTGCTCGCCATCGCCGCCTACCTGGACGCGTCGATCGCCACCGACTCGCTGCGCTCGGTGTTCGACGTGGGCGCGCTCGTGCCGCTGTTCCGCGTCACCGCGTTCGGGCGCGGCTATGTCGACATGCTGCTGTGCTTCGCGCTGTTCTGCCTCGCCGGCTGGACGGCGCTGTACCTGGACCGCCCCGAGCGCGCCCAGCGCTCGGTCGCGGAGGTGGCGGCCCAGACCGGCGCGCTGCTGGCCGCGATCGCCGTGCTGCTCATCCCCGGAACCGTCGGGCACGCGGCCCAGACCTCTCCCGCCGGGCTGACGCTGTCGGCCGACTGGGTGCACCTGATCTCCGGTTCGGTGTGGCTGGGCGGTCTGGTCGGGCTGCTGGTGCTGTGGTTCGCGGTCCCGGCCGCGCGGCGGGTCTCGGCGCTGTCCGTCGTGGTGCCGCGGTTCTCCAACGTGGCGCTGGGCTCCGTCGCGTTCCTGGTCATCACGGGGACGATCGAGGCCATCGACCACATGCCTGCGCTCGACGCCCTGTGGAGGACGGGATATGGCGTGGCCATCCTCGTCAAGGTCGGGATCCTGCTCGCGGCGCTGGCCGTCGCCTCCGGCAACCTGCTGAGGACCGCGCCGGCCCTCGCGGCAGCCGGCGAGAACCCGCGGCGGGCAGCGGGAGCGTCGGGACTGCTGCGCGGACTGGCCTCGGGCGAGGTGATCCTCGTCGGCGGCGCGGTGTTCGTCGCCGCGCTGCTGTCCAGCCTGGCCCCGCCGCCCCCGGCGTTCGCACTGCAGAACTCGGCGCTGGCGCAGGTCGGCCCCGGCCCCGTGGCCCACACCGTCAGCCGCGCCGGCTACCGGCTGAGCGTCCTGGTGTCACCCAACAAGGCGGCGGCGCCTGACTCGTTTGCGCTGAAGATCACCAGGAACGGCCAGCCGGTCCGACACGCCAACGTCATCCTGACCTTCAACCACACGGAGATGGAGATGCCCCAGCAGCAGTACCAGCTGACCGAGACCCAGCCCGGCGTCTACCGCCGGGCGGCCCCCGCGCTGATCATGGTCGGCAACTGGAGCCTGGCCTTCCAGGTGACGCCGCCGGGCGGCCAGCCGTTCACGGCCACGATCCTCGACGAGGCCGAAGGATGAACGGGGTCGCGGTTCGCCTGACGATGGCGCTCATC
Source organism: uncultured Actinomycetota bacterium (assembly GCA_963771675.1). GTDB lineage: Bacteria > Actinomycetota > Thermoleophilia > Solirubrobacterales > Solirubrobacteraceae > Palsa-465. The sequence goes on from CAVYUJ010000004.1 coordinate 232,706, forward strand.
GCGCTGGCGGCGGGTATCGCCGCCGTGGTGGTGGTGATCCAGCTCGTGCGCACCGTCCTGTAAGCGCGTCCCGTCGCCCGCCCGGAGCGCGTGTGCCTTCCGGGCGGGCGTGACGGGGCGTCCGTCGTCAGCGCTGCGAGCCCTCGGGCTGCGGCACGATGCGGATGTAGGGCTTGGGCGTCTCGTAGTCGCCGAAGATCTCCTTGGCCTGGTCGTTGGAGACCGAGCCGGCGATGATCACGTTGTCGCCCTGCTGCCACTGGGCCGGCGTGGCGACCTTGTGGTCGGCGGTGAGCTGCAGCGAGTCGACGACGCGCAGGACCTCGTCGAAGTTGCGCCCGGTGGTCATCGGATAGACCAGGATCAGCTTGATCTTCTTGTCCGGTCCGACGACGAACACGTTGCGGACGGTCTGGTTGTCCCCGGGCGTGCGCGACGCCGCGTCGCCGCTGGCGTCGGCGGGAAGCATGTCGTAGAGCTTGGCGACCTTGAAGTCGCTGTCGCTGACGATCGGGTAGTTGGGCGCGGTGCCCTGGGTCTCCTCGATGTCCTTGGCCCACCGCTCGTTGTCGTCGACCGAGTCGACCGAGAGGCCGAGGATCTTGACGTTGCGGCGGTCAAACTCGGGCTTGATGGACGCCATGTAGCCCAGCTCCGTCGTGCAGACGGGCGTGAAGCTCTTGGGGTGGGAGAACAGGACGGCCCACGAGTCGCCGATCCAGTCGTGGAAGTGAATCGGACCTTCGGTGGTCTCGGCCTCGAAGTCAGGAGCGGTGGCCCCAATCTGGAGCGTCATACGGTGGTTCCCTCCTATTGTCGGTAAATGCGGTCGTCATTGTGCCCTATTGTGCGGGACCGCTCGACGACCGCGGCGGCGGCGGCACCGTTAAGGATAGGAATGAGGAGCTGTCGCTCAGCGCGGCGGACCGGCGGGCCGGCTGAGACCGCCGCCCCGGCTGCGCCGGATGAGGTACAGGATCAGCGACGAGCAGGCCACGGAGATGATCAGCCCCGGCACTCCGTGGCCCCACACCAGCCACACGATCACGCCGGCGATGAAGTTGCCGGCCAGCCCCAGCATGATCGTCTGAGGGATCGTCATCGGATCGGGCCCGGGCAGGGACAGACGCGCCAGCGCGCCCACGAACAAGCCCAGCACCGCGAGGAGGATCAGGTAGAGAAGCAGTCCCATGGTCCTGGGCTCAGGGTAACTCAGCGGGGACCGGGACCGCGCGTCTCACGCGCGAGGGGTGAGCTCGTAGGGAAAGTCGGTGAGCGTCTCGCAGCCGTCGGGCGTGACGAGCAGCAGATCCTCCAGGCGCACTCCGCCGATGCGCTTGTCCCACAGGCCGGGCTCGATGGCGATGACGTCGCCGGCCACGAACGGCTCGCGGCCGGAGAAGCCGAGCCCGGGCGGCTCGTGGACCTCGAGCCCGACGCCGTGACCCAGCGAGAACTGAAACCCCTCCTCCCCGCCGCCGGTGCGCTGGGTGGCCCAGCCCGCCGCTTCGAACAGGTCGCAGGTGGCCTCGTGCAGCTCCCGGCCGGTGACGCCGGGACGGACCGCCGCGCGGGCCTGTTCCAGTGCGGCGCGGACGAGACGCTCCTGCTCCGAGATGAGCCCCGCGTGCTCGGAGGTGGGTTCGCCGACGACGAACGTCCGCGTCATGTCGGCCCAGCACGCGCTGGCCTCGTCGCGCGGGAAGATGTCCACCTGGATCGGCAGCCCCGAGGGCAGCGGCCCGGTGCCCGGATCGTGACCCCCGCCGCCGTTGTGGATCGAGGCGACGATCATGTCCGCCGGGCAGGTGGCGCCGTGCTGGGCGCAGGTGCGGCGCAGCTCGGCGCGCACCCACTCGGCCAGCAGCGGCCTCCCATCCTCGCCGCGCAGGTTGCCGTCCGGGCCGATCTCGGCGCGTGCCAGCAGCTCCGCCGCCCGCGCCGTCGCGGCGTGGGCGGCCCGCTGCGCCGCCCTGATGCCCTCGAGCTCGGGGCCCTCCTTGACGCGCCGGCGCGCGGCCACGAGGTCGTCGTCGATGGTGAGCGCGATCCCGTCGGCGCGCAGGCGGTCGGCGATCGCCACCGGGAAGTCACCGGGGATCACGGCCTCGCCGATCCCCAGCTTCCGGACCGCCCGCAGCACGACCTCGCGCTCGGCCCCCAGCCGGGTCATGCCCTCCTCCACCAGACGGCGCATGCCGAGCTCGTTGAACTCGAGGATCTCTGCGTCGGGGAGCGCGGCCGCGACCCGGTCACGCTCCAGCCACGAGGTGAGGATCGTCGTGCGGCCGTGCACCTCGGCGAACAGCAGGCCGTCGCCGATGGCCACGGGGACCTCGTGGCGCACCGCCGGCGAGCGCTCGGTGTCTCCGTAGAGGAGCAGCGCGGTCATGCCCCCACGATACGGGTCGCGCTAGCGGCGGCGCCGCGAGGGCCGGGTGCGCTTGCCGGCCATCAGGACCTCGATTCCGTCCAGGATCCGCGCCAGACCGAAGTTGAACTCGATGTCCGGATCGTCGGGATCGTCGAGGGAGCCGGAGGCGATGGCGCGATGCAGCGACGGGAGCTCCTCGGCGGTGGTGAGCCGCGCCAGGAGCTGACCGTATCCGGGCATCAGCGGGGCGTTCCCGGCCGCCTCCGCGAAGTCGAGGGCCAGCGTCACGTCGTTGCGCACGAACCCGCTCACCAGCAGCACGCACGACAGCTTGTCCTGCTCGCCGAGCGGCGTCTCGGCCAGGGCGGCGAGCGCGTTGTCCAGCCAGGCGACGTTGTTGGGACCCAGCGGCGGCCCTGAGATCGGCACCCGCAATGACCACGGGTGACTGCGGTAGGCGGTCCGCACGCCCACCGCCCAGCGCGTCAGGCCCGCGCGCCAGTCCTCGTCGGCGACAGGCGGCGGCGGCGCGCCCAGCGCGGTGTCGACCATCGTGGCGAGCAGCTCGTCCTTGGACGCCACGTAGCGGTAGAGCGACATCGTGCCGACGCCCACCTCCCTGGCGATGCGCGCCATCGACAGGGCGCCGACGCCCTCGGCCTGGGCGACCGTGATCCCGGCGCCGACGATGCGCGCCAGCGTCAGCCCGCGCCGCGGGCCCCGGGATCCGGCCTCGCGCAGGCCCCAGAGCAGCTCGAGGCTCGGGGGGAGCTGGAGGTCATCGGTGGGCTCGGATTCGGCCATTCGCGCGGGCGGGCTTGACGGGTGTCGAAACTGCGTATAGTCTACGCATAATCGCGTACGCCATACGCAATTCGTCTTCACAAAGGATGACACATGACCACTGACCTGACCATCGAGGCCACGGGCCTCGAGAAGTCTTTCAACGCGACCCCGGTCGTCGCGGGGATCGATCTGCGGGTGCCGAGCGCGACCGTGTTCGCGCTTCTGGGCCCCAACGGAGCCGGCAAGACGACGACGGTGCGCATGCTCGCGACCCTGACCGCGCCCGACCGCGGGATGGCGTTGGTCGCGGGCAGCGACGTGGTGGCGCAGCGGGGCGCGGTGCGCCGGCGGATCAGCCTCACCGGCCAGTACGCGGCGGTCGACGGCCTCCAGACCGGGACCGAGAACCTGCGGATGATCGGGCGCCTGCAGGGCCTCTCGCGCCGGGCGGCGCGTGCCCGCGCCTGCGAGCTGCTGGAGCGCTTCGATCTCGTCGAGGTCGGTGGGCGCCGTGTGGCCACCTACTCGGGGGGGATGCGCCGGCGGCTGGACCTCGCGGCGTCGCTGTTGCGCCGGCCGCGGGTGCTGTTCCTGGACGAGCCCACCACCGGCCTGGATCCGCGCAGCCGGCGCCAGCTGTGGAACGTGGTGGGGTCGCTGGTGTCAGACGGCGTCACCGTGTTCCTGACCACGCAGAACCTGGACGAGGCCGACGCGCTGGCTGACCGGATCGCCGTCCTTGACCGGGGGCGGATCGTCGCCGAGGGCAGCGCGGCGGAGCTCAAGGCGACGGTGGCCGGACGACGGCTCGTGGTGCGAGCCGTCGACGGCGGCGCATTTGACGCGGTGGCCTCGGCCGCGGGCACGCGCGTGGTCGAGCGCGACGCCGGACTGCTGACGCTGGGCGTCGCCTGCCACGGCGAGGGCGCCGCCGTCCGCGCGCTGCTCGACGAGCTCGATCCTGACCGTGACCGGATCGCGGAGTTCACCATGCGCACCGCCAGCCTCGACGACGTCTTCCTCACCCTGACCGGACGCACCACGACCACTGAAAGCGAGAGCTCCGATGACTGAGCTGACCTATGGCGTTGCCGTTGACTTTGACGGGGGCGAGAGCGCCCCGAGGGGTTCCGGGGTCACCGAGCTCTCGACGATGATCGTCCGCGCGCTGCGACTGTCCCTGCGCAACGTGGACGGTCTGATCACGGCGCTGGCGCTGCCGGTGATGCTGATGGTGATGTTCGTGTACTTCTTCGGCGGCGCCATCCACGTCGGAGGGCGGTACATCGACTACGTGGTGCCGGGTGTGCTCATGGTGTGCGCCGGGTTCGGCGCCGGCACCACGGCGGTCACCGTCTCGTCGGACCTGGCCGGGGGCATCGTCGACCGCTTCCGCTCCCTGGATGTGCGGCCACCATCGTTGCTGGCCGGTCACGTGGTGGCCAGCGTCGGCCGCAACCTGGCCTCGGCCGCGCTCGCCGTGGCGGTGGCGTTCGCCATCGGCTTCTCGCCCCACGCCGGCGTGGTCTCCTGGGTGGCAGCGGTTGCGCTCCTGGCCCTGTTCATCCTGGCCCTGTCCTGGCTCGCCGCCGCGATCGGGGTCCTGGTGCGCTCGCCCGAGGGCGCCCAGGGGATCACCTTCCTGATCTCGTTCCTCCCCTACCCCTCCAGCGCGTTCGTCCCCATCCACACGATGCCGTCCTGGCTTCAGGGCTTCGCACGCCACCAGCCCGTGACCGCTGTGATCGACTCGCTCCGGGCGCTGCTGGCCGGGCACGCTCCGGGGTCCGCAGCCGTGACTGCGGTGGCGTGGAGCGTGGGAATCATCGTTGTGTCGGTGCTGTGTGCGGGGGTGCTGTTCGGGCGGCGGACGGCGTAGGCGCTGAGGGGGGCGCGGGGTCGGCGGGTGGCGACCCACTGGTCGCGGTCCTTTCTGAAAAGCTGGCTGGGGAGGGGGTGAACATGGCGCCCCTCGAGGCTCTTAGTCGTATGGGAGCTGATGAAGGGGGATTTCGTGACACAGCGAGTTCTCGCCTGGTGGTGTGGCGCGTTATGCGCGCTGGAGGGCCAGTCTGGTGAAACACCGGGAATGCCGGCGCTGGTGTGTCGCGATCTGCCCCCTGACGGATCGGGCGCTTGCATCGGATTCACCGGGGCGTGTGCGTCGTCACCGGCATGGAGCAGCGCTGCGCCTGGGTGGGCGGTCGGCGGCAGAAAGGCGTGGCCGGCGGCAAACCCTGGTGGACTCTCAGGTCACGGATGTCCGATCGCCCCGGTGACGGGCCCGGCCCGGACGTTGCTCGACTGCGCCACCAAGCCCACGATCGGCGCTGACTGTGCGCATTCACACAAACCTGGTGGTGCCGAAAACTGTAGGTTCTCCCCAAACCTGAGGCGCAGAGAGGGGTAGACAGCGATGGGCGATTCGATCGTGGTCGGGACAGATGGTTCGGAGACCGCGAAGCAGGCAGTGTCGGAAGCGGTGCGGCTGGCCAAGGCCCTGACTGCACCGGTCCACGTGGTGTCGGCGTACCATCCGACGCACGCCAGGGTGAGCGGCGCGCCGGAGGGCGCGGCCAAGGTGTGGCAGCCGCTCCCCGACGACGAGGTGGAGCGGATCCTCACCGAGGCCGTCGCCGGAATCCGGCTCTCCGGAGTCGAGGTGACCTCGCACGCCATCCGCAAGGACCCGGCCGACGCTCTGCTGGCCGTCGCGGACGAGGTCGGCGCGTCGATGATCGTCGTGGGGAGCAAGGGCATGCATGGCGCTCGGCGCCTGGCACTCGGCAACGTGCCCAACAAGGTGTCCCACCACGCCAGCTGCAACGTGCTGATCGTCGCCACCGGCGGTCCGCACTAGCCCACGCTGCGCGGCGCCCCGGCGGTCCGCACTGGCCCACGCTGCGCGGCCCCCCGGCGGTCCGCACTGGCCCACGCTGCGCGGCCCCCCGGCGGTCCGCACTGGCCCACGCTGCGCGGCGCCCCGGCCGTCAGCACCCGGACCAGGCGCCGCGGCGCCGTGAGCGGCGGCTCCGGCGCTCACGTCGGCGTGCCCGCGGCCGCCGACGGTCCTGTTGCGCTGCTAGCATAGTGCTTGCCAGCAAGCAAGTATTTCGAAAGGCACCATGTCCCCCGCCGCAACCGCCACAGACATCGACACCGCCTCGCGGCTGCGTGTCGCCATCGGCCGGCTGTCGCGGCGCCTGCGCACCACGGCCGCGGGATCGGCCGCCGGCCTCACCCCGACGCGGATCTCGGTGCTTCTCACCGTCGTCCGGGATGGCCCCGTCCGCCTGTCCGTCCTGGCAGAGGCGGAGAGCCTCAATCCCACCATGCTCTCCCGCGTCATCGCGGACCTTGGCGATGCGGGGCTGGTGGCCCGGACCAGCGACGACGGTGACCGCCGCGCCGCGTGGGTGCAGGCCACCGACGACGGCCGCCGGCTGGCGCAGCGGATGCGCCGGGAGCGCACCGACGCGGTCAACGAGGCCATGGAGGGGCTCGCCCCCGCCGACCGCCGCCTGCTGGAGAAGGCGCTGCCCGCCTTGGAGCACCTTGCCGAGCAGCTGAAGGACCGACGCCCATGACGCGAGTCGTGCGTGCCGGTCGCGTCACCTTCGCCGCTCTCTCCATCCCCAACTACCGCCGCTACTACGCGGGGCAGTCGATCTCGCTGATCGGCACCTGGATGCAGATGACCGCCCAGTCGTGGCTGGTCTACACCCTCACCCACTCCGGGACGATGCTCGGCGTCATCATCGCCCTGCAGACCCTCCCGGTCCTCATCCTGGGGCCCTATGGCGGCGTGGTGGCCGACCGCGTCGACAAGCGGCGCCTGATGATCGGCCTGCAGAGCGCGATGGGCGTCCAGGCGCTGATCCTCGGGCTGCTCACGGTGACCGGCTCGGTCAAGGTGTGGGAGATCGGGGTCCTCGCGACGATGCTGGGCTTCAACAACGCCTTCGAGAACCCCTCGCGGCAGTCGTTCATGATGGAGCTCGTCGGCGCCGAGCACCTGCGCAATGCGGTCAGCCTCAACTCGGTGCTGGTCAACGTCGCTCGCGCGATCGGGCCCGCCGTGGCCGGGATCCTCGTCGCCACCGTCGGTGAGGGCGAGTGCTTCCTCGTCAACGCCGCCAGCTTCATCCCGGTGGTGCTCACGCTGACCTCGATGGACACGACCAAGCTCGCCACCGTCACGCCCACACCGCGGGCACGCGGCCAGCTGCGCGACGGCCTGCGCTACATGCGCTCCACCCCCACCCTCGCCGTCCCGCTGGTGATGATGGCGATCACCGGGTGCCTCACCTATGAGTTCCAGGTCTCGCTCCCCGTGATGGCCGACCGGGGTCTGAACGCCGGGGCCACGGGGTTCGGCTTCATGACCGCCGCGATGGGCGCCGGCGCAGTGGTGGGCGGCCTGTTCGTCGCCGCGCGCGGCAAGACGGGGTTGCGGCCGCTGGTGCTGTCGGCGCTGGGCTTCGCCGCGGCACTGGCGTTGGCCACCATCGCCCCCAACCTGGCGCTGGAGCTGATCGCGCTCGGCCTCGCCGGCGCGGGCAGCATCGCCTTCATGTCGATGGGCAACTCCACGCTGCAGCTCAACTCCGCCCCGGAGATGCGCGGCCGCGTGATGTCGCTGTGGTTCGTCGCCTTCCAGGGGTCGACGCCGATCGGCGGACCGGTCGTGGGGCTGACGATGACCCTGATCGGCCCGCGTTCCGGGCTGGGTCTGGGCGCGGCGGTGGCGCTGCTCGTCGCCGCGGGCGGCGCGCTCGCCATGCGGCGGCTCGCGACCCCGCCGGCCGCCCGGGCCGGCGCGATCGTCGGCGCCTGAGAGACGCTCCCTACATTCGCTGTCGATCTCGAGCGGCGTCGTTCGACGCCTGAACGTACGAGCCTCTCAACCAAGGAGCCCAGCCATGCGGCGCATCGTGGTCACCGAATTCATCTCGCTGGACGGCGTCATCGAGGATCCGGGCGGAGCCGAGGGCTTTCGCCACGGCGGATGGTCCTTCAAGTTCAGCGACCCCGACGGGATGAAGTACAAGCTCGACGAGACCATGGACCACGAGGCGATGCTCCTCGGGCGCGTCACCTACGAGGGGTTCGCGCAGGCGTGGCCGGGCCGGACCGACGACGTCGGGTTCGCCGACAAGATGAACAGCATGCCCAAGTACGTCGTCTCGAAGACGCTCACGCAGGCCGGCTGGAACAACTCGACCATCCTCAGCGGCGACCTTGCCGAGGACGTCACGGCGCTCAAGGCGCAGGACGGCGGGGACATCCTCGTCGCCGGCAGCGCGAGCCTCGTGCGCGGGCTGACCGACCTGGGTCTGGTGGACGAATACCGGCTGATGACGTTCCCGATCGTACTGGGCGAGGGCAAGCGCCTCTTCGAGGGCATCAGCGACGCCACCACGCTCAGCCTGGTGGATGTGACACCGCTCAAGACGGGCACGGTGATCTTCACCTACCACCGCGCCTAGCGCCATGAGCGGGTCCGGCCGCCCGGGCGTCCGCGCGGGTGGGCTAGCCTCCTCCGCTTGGCAGACCACCCGGCCCCCACGTTCGATCTGCAGAGCCATTCGGTGTACTCCGACGGCGCGCTGCGCCCCGCCGAGGTCGTGGCGGCCGCCGCCGCCGCCGGGGTGACGCTGTTCGCGCTCTCAGACCACGACACCACCGAAGGCGTCCCCGAGGCGGTCGCCGCCGCCGATCGGGCGGGGATCCGGCTGGTGACGGCCACCGAGATCACCGCCCTGTTCGACGGTCGCCAGGACCTGCACGTCCTCGGTTATGACCTCGACCCCCACGAGCCCACGCTGGTGGCCGCGCTGGCGCGGTCGCGCGGTGATCGCGAGCATCGCGCCCGCACGATGATCGAGGCGCTGACCGCGCTGGGATTCGCCGTCGACGAGGAGACGCTGGCGCAGCGCGCCGCGCAGGGGCAGTCGATCGGACGGCCCCACCTGGCCCAGGCCGTGGTCAGCCGGCCGGAGAACCGCGAGCGGCTGACCTCCGCCGGCCTGCTGGATCCGACCGCATTCCTGGTGGAGTACCTCATCGAAGGCCGCCCGGCCTTCGTGCCCCGCGCCGCGCCCTCCGTCCAGGACGCCATCGAGCTCATCCATGGCGCCGGAGGCGTTGCGGTGTGGGCGCACCCCTTCTGGGACATCGAGAACGCGGCCGAGGTGATCGCCGCCGTCGACCGCTTCCACGCGGCGGGGCTCGACGGCGTGGAGGCGTTCTACGCCACCCACACCGAGGAGCAGACGCGCTTGCTCGTCGTCCATGCCGCGGAGCTGGGGCTGCTGACCACCGGCTCGTCGGACTTCCACGGACCCGAGCACCACACGTTCGCGTCCTTCCGCGCGTTCTCGACCTATGGGCTGGAGCCGACGCTCGGGCGACTCGCCGGCTGAGGGCCGCCGTGATCGTGGCCGGACGATCCGACGGCCTTCACCCGGCGAGCCCGCCCGGCGCGGCCGCGATCAGCCGGCCTTCGGCGTCCTGGCGATCACGTACGTGCGCTTGGGCGCGGTGAGGACGACCACGCGCTGCCCTGCCTTGACCGCGGACAGCGTCGCCTTCTGACGGTTGTCGCGGACGATGGCGTTGGTGGGAACCGTCACCGTGACCGTCTTGTAGGTGGCCTTGGGCGTGCCCTCGGTGATCGTGAGCTGCTGCCCGCTGACCGAGTCGACCTTGCCGCGCTCGAAGGTGACGGTGGCGAAGCCGCCGGCGGTGCGCACCACGGCCGAGCCCTGGACGGCGTGGGCGAGGCGGCGGAGGCCACCGGCCCGCCGCTTTGCGTGGCGGGCGCCCGAGTGGGCGGAGCTCTTGGTCGGGCTCGTCGTCGCCCCGGCGGTGGCGATGGCGCTGATGCCGGCGCCCGCGGCGACGCAGCAGACGGCGACGAGCAGCAGACGCGAGTGCCTGCGGATGGATGTCATCGGTTCTGTCCTCGCTTGTCGGTGTGATCTCAACATGGTCCGGTCACTATGAGGCCGCCATGAAAGGCACGGGTCAGCCAAAGGTCAGCTGCGTGTAAAACTCGGCGCGCCCCCGGGCCGGCCCGACCTACGATTGCCCCATGCCGACGACGGTCATGGTCGTGGAGGACGAGCCCAACATCGGGGCGCTGGTGCGCACGTACCTGGAGCGCGCCGGCTACGACGCCCTGTGGGTGCGCTCGGGCGAGGAGGCGCTCACCGAGCTGCGCCGGCACCCCATCCGGCTGGTGATCCTGGACATCGGCCTGCCCGGGATGGACGGCTTCGAGGTGTGCCGCAGGATCGCCGGCGATGTCCCGGTGATCATGCTCACCGCACGCGATGAGGAGGCCGACCGCGTCGCGGGGCTCGAGGTCGGCGCCGACGACTACGTCGCCAAGCCGTTCTCACCACGAGAGCTCACCGCTCGCGTCAAGGCCGTCCTGCGGCGGGCCGGCAGCGCGCGGTCGACGGCGGACGCGCAGGACGTGCTCGAGCTCGGGCCCGTGGTGCTGGCCCGGGGCGCGCGGGAGGTGAGGATCGACGGCACCGAGGTGGAGCTGACCCAACGCGAGTTCGATCTGCTGGAGTACCTCCTGCGCCACGCCGGTCAAGTCGTCTCCCGCGATCAGCTCCTGGAGTCCGTGTGGGGCTTTCGCTCTCCCGGGGAGACCCGGACGGTGGAGGTCCATGTGGCGCAGTTGCGCAAGAAGCTCGGCCACGCCGATCTCATCCGGACGGTCCGGGGGCTCGGCTACAAGGCCAGCCTGTGAGTCTCAGACGCCGGGTCCTCGCCTACGTCGCGCTGGCGGCGATCGCCTCGTGCGCCCTGACGACCGCCGTGGCGATCGTCCTCGTGCGCCACAAGATCGCCAACCAGCGGGTCACGGCGCTCGAGACGCAGGCCAATGTCCTGTCCGTGGTCGGCGGCGCGCCGGGGGCGCTGACCGTGGGCGACCACGTCTACCGGGTCGGAGCGGGCAAGCCGCGGCGAGTGCGGCCCGCGGTCGGCCGGGCTGTGGTCGCTGCCATCGCCGCCGCGGGCGACTCCGAGGGAACCGTCACGGTGGCCGGGCGCGGGCTGCTCTACGTGGCGCGGACCACCCCGCGGGGGCGGGTGGTGCTCATCCGGGGTGCCCGGCTGGCGTTCGCGGAGTGGCGGCCGTTCCTGGCCAGCCTCATCATCGCGGGGCTCGGGGGAGCGGCGCTGGCGGCGATCTTGTCCTTCCTGCTGGCGCGGCGGTTGCTGCGGCCCATCGATCAGCTCGCCGCCGCCACCCGGCGCCTCTCCTCGGGAGAGACCGACGTGACCGTGCCCGTCGAGGGCGAGGACGAGCTGGCCGACCTCGGGCGCTCGTTCAACACCATGGCCTCGGACCTGGCGCATGCCCGGGAGGCGCAGCGCAGCTTCCTGGAGTCCGTCAGCCATGAGCTCAAGACGCCGCTGACGTCGATCCGGGGTTACGCGGAGGCGCTCGAGGAGGGCGCGGTGACGCCCGCGGAGGGCGGGCGCGTCGTGGCCGCCGAGGCCGACCGCCTGGAGCGGCTCGTCCAGGATCTCCTGGACCTGGCGCGCCTCGGGCGCGCCGGCTTCGTCGTCGAGCGCCGCCCCGTCGACCTCGCCGCCGTCGGCGCGGCCGCCATCCAGCGCCACCTGCCGCGTGCGCAGGAGCTCGACGTCGCGCTCACGTGCTCCGGCACCGGCGACGACGGGGCCTGGGGCATCGGCGACGAGGGGCGTCTGCTCCAGGCGACCTCCAACCTCATCGAGAACGCGCTGCGCCTGACGCCGGCCGGGGGTGCCGTGGAGGTCCGCACCGGCCCCGGGGCGATCGCGGTCAGCGACACCGGGCCCGGCCTGGCGCCGGAGGACCTGCCGCGCGCCTTCGAGCGCTTCTACCTGTATGACCGCTACCGCTCACAGCGTCCCGTGGGCTCCGGGCTGGGCTTGGCCCTTGTCAAGGAGCTCACGACCGCGATGGGCGGCGGGGTGACCGCGGCGAACCGGCAGGGCGGCGGGGCGGAGTTCGAGATCCGGATCCAGCCTAGGCCGGGACCGCGCGCTGCATGAGGTGAGCGCCGACCTTGCGCTTGACGCGCTGGAGCGCGTTGTCCACCGTCTTGCAGTCGCAGCCGAGGCGGCGGCCGACCTCCTCATAGGAGTAGCCGTCGAGGTAGAGGGCCAGAACGCGCGACTCGAGCTCTGAGAGCGCCGTCGAGATGCAGGCCACCAGGGCCCGCAGCTCCTCGCTGGAGATGACCTGGTTGACCGGGTCATGGACGGTGGAGCCCGGGATGACCTCGTCAAGGGTCGGCTCGCTGTCGCCGGTACCGCCGGCGGGGCTGCTGGAGAACGAGACGTACTGGTTGAGCGGGGTGTGCTTGTTGCGCGTCGCGGTCTTGACCGCGGTGATGATCTGGCGCGTGATGCATAGCTCCGCGAAGTTGCGGAAGCTCGATTCACGGTCGGTGCGGTAGTCGCGGACGGCCTTGTAGAGGCCGACGAGGCCCTCCTGGATGAGATCGTCGGCGTCCCCGCCGGCCAGGAAGTACGACGAGGCCTTGAGCCGCACGAAGCCGTAATACCGGCGCACGATGCGGTCATAGGCATCTGGATGGCCCTGTTTGGCAAGGGCGATCAGAAAGCCATCCTCAACCCGAGGTTGAGCCTGAGAGTTTGCAGAGAGTCGAGCCACGAAACCAGCCTTTCCCGACTCCCGCATGCGCGGAAGACGGATTGTCGTGGCGCGCTACCTCCCCTGGCGCCGCACCGTATAGAGCTTTTCCCAGAAAGCGGGCGTCAGAGACGTCCTACTCCCCGTTCAACTCAGCCTAAAGCTGTAGTTGATCGTTACTAACCGGCGCGAGCTTGACATAGCACCGCACCGGTGTCAAGTCCGATGCGGTGTTATGCAAAGCCGCTTGCGCCGGCGCGGGCGCGGACGCGCGCGGCGGCGGGGCCGACGGGCCAAGGGCCGATGGACGCTCGCGGCTCAGGCCGTGGGCACGAGTTCGGGTCCCCCGGGGCCGTCGCGGACCTCCCAGCCGAGGGTGCGCAACTCGTCGCGCAGGCGGTCCGCCTCCCCCCAGTCACGGTCCCGGCGCGCCCGCTCACGCGCGTCGCGCAGCGCCGCCACCTCATCGGAGATCGGCACGGCCCGAGACTCCATGAGGCTGGCGAGGCCGAGGACGTCGAGCATCTCGCGCAGGTCGGCCCCGCCCACGGTTCCGGCGCCGCTGCGGTTGGCCTCGCGCTCCCAATCGGCCAACGCGGCCAGGGCCTTGGGGGTGTTGAAGTCGTTGGCCAGGGCTTCGAAGAACCGGTCCTTGAGCGGCGCCGACCACTGCGGGCTGGAACCGTCGACCAACCCCCGGGCGGTGTTGCGGATGCCGGCGGCCCGGGCGCGGGCTTCCTCGAGACGGTCCTCGTCGTACTCCATCGGCTGGTGGTAGTGGGCGCCGGCGAAGTACATGAGCAGGGTCTCGGGCCCGTGGCGCTCCAGCGCCTCGCCGAGCATGAAGACGTTGCCGATGGACTTGGACATCTTCTCCGAGTCCAGCCGGACCATCCCGACGTGGACCCACAGCCGGGTCAGGTCCGCGTCGCGCGCGGCGCGCGTCTGCGCCGCCTCGTTCTCGTGGTGGGGAAAGATGAGGTCCGAGCCGCCGCCATGGATCTCGAATCCCACCCCCAGCAGCTTCTCGGCCATCGCCGAGCATTCGATATGCCAGCCGGGGCGCCCGGGGCCCCAGGGTGACTCCCAGGAGCTGTCCTCGGCCTCCTTGTGGCCCTTCCACAGCGCGAAATCGAGCGGATCGCGCTTGCGGGCGGCCCCCTCGACGTCCTCTCCCTGGTCCATCTGGTCGATCTGGCGATGGGATAGTTCGCCGTATTGGGGGTATGACCGAACCGAAAAGTAGACGTCCCCGTCGGCGGCGTACGCATGACCCTTCTCGACCAATTCCTCGATCAAGCTCACGATTTCGGCGATCGTCTCGCTTGCCAGGGGCTCCTCGTCGGGACGCCCGAGCCCGAACACGGCCGTGTCGTCCTTGTAGGCGGCCGTCATCTGCTCGGCGAGACGCTCGCTGTGGACGCCGGCCTGGCGGGCCGCAACGTAGATCTTGTCGTTGATGTCGGTGATGTTGGCCACGAACTCGACGTCGTAGCCCTCGTGGACCAGAAACCGCTTGAGCAGGGAGAAGACCACGAACGGGCGGGCGTTGCCGACGTGCACACGGCCGTAGACCGTGGGCCCGCAGGCATAGATCCGCACGCGCCCCGCGGTCTCGGGGACGAGCTCCCGGATCTCCCCGGTCCGAGTGTCATGGAGCGTCACGGTGCGCAACGTGGCCGAACCCTAGCGCCCGCGGGATTGCGCCCGCTCGTGCGCATCCGCCCGCTCGTGCGCATCCGGAGCACCGCGAGAGCCTCGCAGCCCGCGGGCACGCGCCCGTGCGCAAAAAGCTCGGCGCTCGCGACCATCCGGGCCACGCGTCACCGTTAATCAGATGGCAATGCCCATCAACCCAGACCGATCGCGCCGGTTGGCGGACGTCGAGGCCGCGTTTCGCACCTTGCCCGAGCGCTATCTGGGCGCCGATCACGGGTTCGACGCGACCTACCGGATCCGGCTCTGCGACCTCGGTCATACGTGGGAGGTCCGCTGCACCACCCACGGAGCCCGCGTGCGCAAGGGCGCCACCCGGCGCGAGCCCGATGTGACGATCTCGACCGACGCGGAGACGTGGCTGGCGCTGCGCCAGGGCGAGATGTCCGGAATCGATGCGTTCGAGCGCCGGCGCCTGAGCGTCAACGGCAACCTGGACTACGCCGTGGGCTTCGAGGGGATGTTCCGGCTCCCCGGGGGCCGGCCGCCGCTGCTGCAGATCCACGACGTGCCGGTCGGCCGCCATCACATCTCCTCGCTGACCATCGGCCACGGCCCCGACGTCCTGCTGCTGCACGGACTGGGCGGGACCCGCGCCTCCCTGTTCGAGACGGCGGCGGCGCTGGGTCAGCGCTACCGGGTGCACGCGCCGGACCTGCCCGGCTTCGGCTCCTCCTCCAAGCCCGCACGGGCGCCGTACAACGCCCGCTGGTACGCGGAGACGATGCTGCGTTTCATGGACGCCCAGGACATCTCGCTCGCGCACGTCGTCGGCAACTCGATGGGCGGCCGGATCGCCATCGAGCTGGGGTTGATGGAGCCTGAGCGCATCCGCTCGCTGGGCCTGCTGTGCCCTGCGGTGGCCTGGGTCAAGCGCGGCTTCCACCCGCTGGTGCGGCTGCTGCGGCCCGAGTTCGGGCTGCTGCCCCATGGCTTCACCCGCAACACCGTGGCCTCCCAGTTCTGGAGCCTGTTCTACGACCGTGACCTCATCGACCCCGAGGTCGGCGAGCTGATGGTCGATGAGTTCCGGCGCATCTACCACTCTGCGGGGGCGCGGCTGGCCTTCCTGGCCTCGGCGCGCAACATCTACCTCGAGGCGCCCTACGGCCGCCACGGGTTCTATCCCCGTCTCGCCGAGCTGCGCCCGCCGGCCCTGTTCATCTGGGGCACCCACGACGGGCTGGTGCCGGCGGCGTTCGGTCGCCACGTGCGCAAATGGCTCCCCGGTGCCGAGCAGGTGACGATCCAGGCCTGCGGCCACGTCCCCCAGGTCGAGCGGCCCGAGGAGACCAACGAGCTCCTGATGCGCTTCATCGCGCGCAACGAGATCTCGGTCGCGGGCTCCAGGACCCCGCGGCAGAGCGGCGGCGACAGCTCCGGCCGCCAGGTCGCGTGAGGCCCGAGCGCTGATGGCGCGCACCGGCGTCGCCGACACAGCTGACAGCAACGGCCACGTCGGCTCCGACGAGCGGCGCGGCGACGGCGACAGCGACGGCCCGAGCAGCGGCCCCTCCCTTCTGAACCGCGCGATCCGCGGGGTGGCACGCCAGGTGCAGAGCCGGATCCCGCGTGCCGACCTCGACGAGCGCGATCCCGACTTCATCCGTGAGCGGCTCCCGCTCATGTGGCTGGCCGCGAGCCTGTGGTACCGCGGTGAGGTCCGAGGGCTGGGCAACATCCCCGACGAGGGCCCGGTGCTGATGGTGGGCAACCACTCCGGCGGCAACATGACCCCGGACACGGTCGTCTTCACGCTGGCGTTCAACACCTACTTCGGCGTCGAGCGGCCCTTCTACCAGCTCGCCCACAACCTGGTGCTGTCGATGCCCGGCCTCGGCTCGCTGCGGCGCTTCGGCACGGTGGCGGCTGCGCCGGCCAATGCCCGCAAGGCGCTGCAGGCGGGGGCGGCCCTGCTCGTGTATCCGGGCGGCGACTACGAGGTCCACCGCCCGTTCTGGGAGCGCAACCGGGTCGACTTCGACGGCCGCAAGGGCTTCATCCGCCTCGCGCTGCAGGAGAACGTGCCGATCGTGCCCGTGGTCTCCATCGGCGGCCAGGAGACGGCCCTGTTCCTCAGCCGCGGCGAGGGCCTGGCGCGGCTGCTGGCGCTCGACCGGCTGTTCCGTCTCAAGGTCCTGCCCATCTCGCTGGCTCTGCCGTGGGGCCTGAACGTCGGCGACATGCTGGGCCACATCCCCCTGCCGGCCAAGATCACCATCGAGACGCTGCCGCCGATCGACCTCAAGGCCGAGTTCGGGCCCGAGCCCGACCTGGACGAGGTCTACGATCATCTGATCCGGCTCATGCAGGACACCCTCGACGCGCTGGCCGAAGAGCGACGGCTGCCGGTGATCGGATGAGAGCCACCGCCGCCACGACGATCTCCGCCCCCATCGAGACCGTATGGGACGTGGTGTCTGACCCGGAGCGGGCGCTGAGCTACATGTCGGGCGTGACCCGGTGGGAGGTCGAGGGTGACGAGGGAGTCGGGCTCGGCGCGCGCTACCGGATGCTCCTGCGCGTGGGCTCGGCGGAGATGGGCGGCCTGATCGAGATCGTGGAATGGGATCCGCCCAAGGAGCTGGCCTGGACGTCGATCACGGGCGTGGATCAGCGCGGGCGATGGCGGCTGCGCTCCGTGGCCCCCGGGCGCACCAGGGTGGAGATCAGGCTCGCCGCCGGCGTCGCCGGCTCCGGCGTCGCGGGCTGGATCGCCGAGCGGATCGCCCAGCCGATCGTCGGCTCGCACCTGCGCAACACCGTGACGCAGCTCACGCGGCTCGTCGAGCACGAGCGGATGCGTGACCAGGCGGCCGCCCGGCGCTCCGCGGGCAGCGCGCGCGCCGGCTGACGGCGCCCCGCCGCGGTCCGCGGCCCTGTCAGAGCTCGCGCACCGTCGCCACCGCGACCGCCGCCACGCCCTCCTCGCGCCCCACGAAGCCCATCCCCTCCCCGCGCGTGGCCTTGACGCTGACGTGACCGAGCTCCAGCTCGAGGGCCTCGGCCAGGCGGCCGCGCATCTGGTCGCGCACCGGGGCCAGCCTGGGGCGCTCGATCACCACCGTGGCATCGACGTGGGCAACCGCGAAGCCCGCGGCGCGCAGCAGCGCCACGGTCGCCCGCAGGAGCTCGATGGAGTCGGCGTCGCGGTAGCGGGGATCGGTGTCCGGAAAGTGCTGGCCGATGTCGCCCAGCGCGCAGGCGCCGAGCATCGCGTCGATGATGGCGTGGGTGAG
This sequence comes from uncultured Actinomycetota bacterium, assembly GCA_963771675.1. GTDB lineage: Bacteria > Actinomycetota > Thermoleophilia > Solirubrobacterales > Solirubrobacteraceae > Palsa-465. Next base: position 250,491 of record CAVYUJ010000004.1, read on the forward strand.
GACGTCGGCGTCGGAGTGCCCCTCGAGGCCGAGCTCGTGCTCCAGCTCCACGCCGCCGAGCACGAGCCGCCGGCCGGCGACCAGCCGATGGCAGTCATAGCCGATCCCGGTGCTCACGCTGATCGGCTCCTCTGCGCGAGCAAGAGCTCGGCCACGCGCAGATCCTCCGGCGTGGTGATCTTCATGTTGCCCGGGTCCGAGCCGAGGATGCGCACGGCGCCGCCGGAGCGCTCGACGAGCCAGGCGTCGTCGGTGGCACGACCGAGCTCCTCGTCGGTCGCCGAGGCCAGAGCGTGCTCCAGCGCGCTGCGGCGGAACACCTGCGGTGTCTGCACCGCCCACAGCGTGGATCGATCCAGAGTGCGGGCCACGGTGGCGCCGTCGCCCGAGACCTCCTTGATGGTGTCGGCGACGGGCGCCGCGGCGATCACGGCTGCGGCCTCGGGGTGGCGCTCGAGCTCCTGCAGCGCCTGCTCGAACAGCTCCGGCGTCGCCAGCGGGCGAGCGGCGTCATGGACGATCACCGGGTCCGCGCCGGGGCATGCCGCCAGCGCGTTGCGCACCGAATGCGAGCGCTGCACCCCGCCGGAGACGGCGATCGTGCCCTCCGGAGCGGCGTCGAGCTCATCGGCGGGGAGGGCGATCACGATCCGCGTCACGGCCGGGACCGCCCGCACCGCCGCGACGCTCCACTCGAGCATCGGGCGCCCGCAAAGCGGGACGAGCGCCTTGGGCCGGCCGGACCCAAGGCGCTCGCCTCGTCCTGCGGCCACGATCAGCGCGACCGCCATGTCTGAGTGAGCCGGCGCCTATTCCGCGGCGACGGCCACCTTCCCATTGCCGTTCCCGTTGCTGGTGCTGTGGGTGTCGAGCAAGAGCCCGTAGAGGTGCTCCTCGACCTCCTGCTCGTCCATGGCCAGCGCGTACATCAGCTCTGAGGCCAGGATCTTCTTGGCGCGGGTGAACATCTGCTTCTCACCGGTCGAGAGCCCCTTCTCGGACTCACGGATGGCGAGGTTGCGTACGACTTCGGCGAGCTCGTAGATGTCCCCGGTCTTGATCTTGTCCCGGTTGTGCTTGAAGCGCCGGTTCCAGTTCTTGGGCATCTCCGAACATTCGTCCTGAAGCACCGCGAGCACCTTCTTGACGGTCTCCTCGTCGATCACGCGGCGGAGGCCGGCGAGCGCCGCGTTCTCGGTTGGCACCATGACCGTCATGTCGTTGTGGAGGATCTTGATCGTCAGGTACTCACGGCTCTCGCCGAGGACTTCCTTGACCTCCTTGCGAAGCACCTTCCCCGCCCCGTGGTGCGGATAGACGACACTGTCGCCGATCTCGAATTCGATGTGCGGCGGCGTCTCGATCGGCTCAAGATCATCCAGGTGCTCTTCCATTAGCTCTGTGATGGTGTCCTCCTCTGTCAAGGCGGCGCGGGCAGGGCCCCGCTCGCGTTTTCCTACGTCTGCAGGTACCGATCAACGAGGTTGATCTCCTGCTGTCGGCGAAGGCCCTCCCTAATGTCCTTCGCCCGGATCTCGCCGACTCCGTCGACGGTCTCCAGCTCGCCATCGGATGCGGCGAGCAGCTCCTCCAATCCTCCGAATTCTGTGACGATCCTCTGAACAACGAGGCGGGGCAGCCTCGGTATCCGCCCCAATATGCGAAATCCACGTGGAGAGACCGGATAGTCGAGGGTGTTGAGCTTGCGGTCGTAGCCCAGCAACTCGGCCAGACGCCCGAAATCGAGCAGATCCTGATGCGCCAGGCGGGCCAGCTGATCCAGCACCACGGCGAAGCTGTCGTCGGTGTCCTCGACCAGGTAGTCGTGGACGAGGGCGGCCTTGTCGGCGGCGACGCCGACCATGGTCTCGTCGAGCTGCATCTCGATGAGCCGGCCCTCCGTGCCCAGCTCGACGATGTAGCGCTCGATCTCGACGGCCATCCGGGTCACCAGCTCGACGCGCTGCAGCACGGTCAGCACATCGTGGAGCGTGACGCCGCCCTCGAACTCGAGGGCGGTGAGGCGCGTCGACACCTGGTCCAGGCGGCTGCGGTACTTGTCGAGCGTCGCCAGCGCCTGGTTGGCCTTGGCCAGCACGACCGGGATGTCCTCCAGGATGTACTTGATGCCGTCGATGTAGAGCGAGACGACCTCGCGGCGCTCGGAGACGGCGACGACGATCGCGTCGGTCTGCTTGGAGACGCGCTCCGCGGTGCGGTGCCGCGTGCCGGTCTCCATCGTGAGGATCGTCGGGTCCGGTGTCAGCTGCACGTTGACGTGGACGATCTTGGTGGCGTTGGTGCTGAGCGCGATCGCCCCGTCCATCTTGGCCAGCTCGTAGAGGAAGGCGGGCGAGTAGTCGACGTCGAGCTTGATCCCGCCCGAGAACATGAAGCTCAGCTCGTCGGCGTCCCCGATCACGATGAGCGCTCCCGTACGGGCGTCGACGATGTTGTCGATCCCCTCTCGCAACGATGTGCCGGGCGCCACCATCTCGAGCGCCCTCATGATCCGGGATTCTTGTCGAGATTCGAGCTCGTCTTTGAGCTCTTCCCCGGAACGCGGCGGCATCAAGTGTGATTTTAGCTTAGGTTCGGCCCCTTTCGCCCTCTTCCGCGCGGCGATTCTTGCCGGAATGCGCACATCCGCGCGCGTGCCGCACCGGATTCGGCCCCGAAAGCGGCCGGCGGCTGCAACCGATTGCAGGATCGGGGCGGCCCCCACCGATGGCTTCAGGCGGCCCTCACCACCTCCTTTGCGGGCGACAGAGCGGCGGCCAGGGCCGCGCGCAGCGTCCTGTGCACCTCAGGCTGGAGCACGGGCGCCAGGCCGAAGCGCTCAGCCTCGGCCAGCCGCCGGTCCGCATGCGCCACGCTGCGCAGCTCACCGGTGAGGCCGAGCTCCCCGAAGCACGCCAGCGGCCGCTCGGCGTCCCCCGTGAGCGCGACCCGCTTGGCCGCCGAGGCCACCGCCAGCGCGACGGCGAGATCGACTCCCGGCTCGTCGACGCGGACGCCACCGACGACGTTGACGAACACGTCGGCGTTGCCCAGCCCGATGCCGCCGTGGCGCCCCAGTACCGCCAGGACCAGCGCCACGCGGTTGCGGTCAAGGCCGGCGACCACCCGCCGGGGCGGCACCAGCTCAGACGAGCTCACCAGCGCCTGGACCTCGACCAACAGCGGCCGAGAGCCCTCCATCGCGCACAGCACCACGCTGCCGGGCGAGCGCGTGGCCTCGGCGACGAAGCGGGCCGAGGCGTCGAGGACCTCGACGAGGCCGTCGTCGCGCATCTCGAACACCCCGGCCTCGTTGGTGGACCCAAAGCGGTTCTTGATCGCGCGCACGGTCCGGTAGGTCCGCTCGCGCTCGCCCTCGAACTGCAGCACGCAGTCCACGAGGTGCTCGAGCACCCGCGGCCCTGCCAGCGCGCCCTCCTTGGTCACGTGACCCACGAGCAGCACCGCGATCCGCCGCTGCTTGGCCACCTGCATGATCTCGCCGGCGACCTCGCGCACCTGGGCCACCGAGCCCGCCGCCGAGGAGAGGTCGGTCGAGTGCAGCGTCTGCACCGAGTCGATCACGCACACCTCGGGGCGCTCCTGCTCCAGCGTGGCCAGCACGGTGTGCAGGTCGGTCTCGGCGATGACCGGCACGGCGAGCGCCTCACCGCCACCCAGACGCTGGGCACGCAGGCGGATCTGGGCCGCGGACTCCTCGGCGGACACATACAGCGTGCGGCGACCCGCCGCGCACAGGTTGGCCACCGCCATCGTGGTCAGCGTCGACTTGCCGATCCCCGGCGCGCCGCCGATCAGCACCAGCGATCCCGGCACGATTCCGCCGCCCAGGACGTTGTCGAGCTCCCCGATCCCGGTGCTCAGGCGTTCATGGTCGATCGCCTCGACGTCGGCGAGCGCCACCGGCTTGACCGGCGCCGCGCGCGAGCGGGCGTCGAGGCCCGCGCCCCCCGCGCCGCCGCTCCTGGGCGCCGCCGGCCGGACCTGCTCGACGAGCGTGTTCCACTCGCCGCAGCCGGGACAGCGTCCGGCCCAGCGGGCGGTTTCGTGGCCGCAGGCCGAGCAGACGTGGATGGAGGTGGGTCTGGGCATGGCGCGGTCCATGCAGCGTACGGGTGGCCCCCGACGCCACGCCCGAGATGTCACGCGATCGGCACACAACGACACCGGCCCGAGCCAAGGGCCCGGGCCGGTGTGAAAAGCAGATGTGAGGAAGAGCTATTCGGACTCGGCCGGAGGCTCGGGGACCTCGCCCTCGGGCGCGGCCTCGCCGGCCGGCTCGCCCTCGGTCCCACCCTCGGCGCCGACGCCGACCGGCGTGGGCGCAGGCGCGGGCTCGATGACGGAGAGCTTGACGTCCTCGTCGTCGGTGTCCGGCTCGCCCGGCTCGACCAGCACCGTCGAACCCGACGGCACCTGTGCCCGCAGGACGAAGTCCGCCAGCGGATCCTCGATGTAGCGCTGGATGGCCCGGCGCAGGGGCCGTGCCCCCATAGCGGGATCCCAGCCCTTGTCGACGAGCAGATCCTTGGCCTCCTCCGACAGCTCCAGCTGGAGCTCGCGCTCGGCCATGGACTCGCGGATCCGCAGGAGCAGCAGCTCCACGATCTCCTTGATCTCGTCCTTGGCCAGCTTGTGGAACACGATGACGTCGTCGATCCGGTTGAGGAACTCGGGCCGGAAGACCTTCTTGAGCTCGCCCATGATCCGGTTCTTCATGTCGTCGTACGTGATCCCGGTCTCGTCGTCGGACACGGCGAAGCCCAGCGGCGTGTTGCGCGCGATCTCCGACGCCCCGATGTTGGAGGTCATGATCACGATGCAGTGGCGGAAGTCCACCGTGCGCCCCTGGGCGTCGGTGAGTCGTCCGTCCTCCAGGATCTGGAGCAGGATGTTGAACACGTCCGGGTGGGCCTTCTCGATCTCGTCGAGCAGGAGCACGCTGTAGGGCTTGCGGCGGACCGCCTCGGTGAGCTGACCGCCCTCGTCGTAGCCGATGTAGCCCGGAGGCGACCCGACCAGACGCGACACGGCGTGCTTCTCCATGTACTCGGACATATCGATGCGGATCATCGTGTCCTCGTCGCCGAACAGGAACTCGGCCAGGGTCCGCGCCAGCTCCGTCTTCCCCACGCCCGAGGGGCCCAGGAAGATGAACGAGCCGGTCGGCCGCTTGGGGTCCTTGAGGCCCGCGCGCGAGCGCCGGATGGCCTTGGAGACCACCTCGATCGCCGGGTGCTGCCCGATAACCCGCTTGTGGAGCTCCTCCTCCATGCGCATCAGCTTCTGGGTCTCGGCCTCGGTCAGCTTGAACACGGGGATGCCGGTCCACATCGAGACGATGTCGGCGATCTCCTCCTCGCCGATCGACGGCCGCTCGGTCGACTCGCCCGCCTCCCACTGGTCGGCCAGCTCCCGCTTGCGCTGGGTCAGCCGGCGTTCCTTGTCGCGGAGGTTGGCGGCCTTCTCGAACTCCTGGGACTCGATCGCCTCCTCCTTGGCGCGGCGGGTCTCCTCGATCTCATCCTCCAGCTCCCGGTACACGGGCGGGGAGGTCATCGACTTGATCCGCATCCGCGACGCCGCCTCGTCGATCAGGTCGATCGCCTTGTCGGGCAGGAAGCGGTCGGAGATGTAGCGGTCGGCCAGGTCCGCCGCGGCCTCGAGGGCCTCGTCGGTGATGTTGACCTTGTGGTGCTGCTCGTAGCGGTCGCGGAGGCCCTTGAGGATCTGGACGGTCTCCTCGGTCGACGGCTGGTCGACGGTGATCTTCTGGAAGCGGCGCTCCAGGGCGGAGTCACGCTCCAGGTACTTGCGGTACTCCTCGAGCGTGGTGGCCCCGACGGTCTGCAGCTCGCCGCGCGCCAGCGCCGGCTTGAGGATCGAGGCCGCGTCGATCGCGCCCTCGGCCGCGCCCGCGCCGACGAGGTTGTGCAACTCGTCGATGAACAGGATGATGTCGCCGCGCTGGGTGATCTCCTTCATCACCTTCTTGAGGCGCTCCTCGAACTCGCCGCGGTACTTCGAGCCGGCGACCAGGGCGGCGAGATCCAGCGTGTAGATCTGCTTGCCCTTGAGCAGCTCGGGGACGTCGGCGTTGGTGATGCGCTGGGCCAGGCCCTCGACGACGGCGGTCTTGCCGACGCCGGGCTCGCCCACCAGGACCGGGTTGTTCTTGGTCCGGCGCGACAGGATCTGCATGATCCGCTCGATCTCCGTCTCGCGGCCGACGACCGGGTCCAGCTTGCCCTCGGAGGCGAGCTTGGTCAGGTTGCGGCCGAACTGGTCGAGCAGCTTGGAGGACTTCTTGCCCTCGCCGGTGCCGGTGGCGCCGGGACTGCCCTGGCTGGAGCCGCGCTGGCGGCTGCCGGGGCCGGACAGCATCCGGATCACCTCGTTGCGGATCTTCTCGGAGTCTGCGTCGAAGTCGAGCAGGATGCGGGCGGCGACGCCCTCGTTCTCACGGACGAGGCCGAGCAGGATGTGCTCGGTGCCGATGTAGTTGTGACCGAGGCTCAGGGCTTCGCGCAGCGCCAGCTCCAGCACCTTCTTGGCGCGCGGCGTGAAGGGAATCTGGCCCGAGGTGACCTCCTCGCCGGAGCCGACGATGCGCACGACCTGCGCACGCACGCGCTCTACGGTGATGTCGAGCGACTCGAGCACCCGGGCGGCGAGCCCCTCCTCTTCGCGCAGCAATCCGAGAAGGATGTGCTCGGTACCGATGTAGTTGTGCTTGAGAGTCCGAGCCTCTTCCTGCGCCAAGACGACCACTTGGCGGGCTCGCTCTGTAAATCGCTCAAACATGGGGGGCTTCCTAAGTGTGGTTGTGGCTTACGACTGAGGAAGTTGGTCGGGGTGTGGTCCTGTTACTGGCTCTTACGGTGCTGCCCCGCTTTTGGTTCACAAACGCTTGCGGGGACGCCGAAGAATCCGCTTCACCAACATATTCGGCAATTCTGGCCGAATATATGAGCGCCTCGGTTCTTTCCTGGCCATACGTCAGTCTAACAGCCGGTCTGCCGTACTTTGCCCGATGCGGTGGGCCGCGACACCGCGATCAGCCGCTGGGTGCGGCCTGAAGATCGGACTCAGGATCGCTCTCGCCGGTCTCCGTGCCGCCGCGGCGGGAACGACCGCCGGGCGGGAACCGGCCCCCGGTTGACAGCCACGATCCCGCCAGGATCATCACCAGCCCGGCCAGCGCGCCGGGCCCCGGGCGCTCGCCCAGCAGCGTCACCCCGAGGACCACCGCGACCAGCGGGTTGACGTAGGTGATGATGGTCGCCCGGCCGGTGCCCGCCTCGCGGACCAGGACGGTGTAGACCACGAACGCCATGGCCGTGCAGAACACGCCCAGCGCGGCGACCGCGGCCAGCGCGCCCACCGTCGGCGTCCGCCGCGGCAGGTCCACGGCGGCGAACGGCGCCAGGATGACCGTCGCGATGACCAGGGACGCACCCATGGCCGCGCGCGAGTCCATCCCGTCCATGCCCAGCTTGACCAGCATCGGGCCGATCGCATATCCGACCGCCCCGACGAGGACCGCCAGCGCGGCCAGGACCTCCGCTCCGCTGCCGGCCACATCGATCCCGACGAGGGCGATCACGCCGGCCAACCCGATGGCCAGCCCGAGCGCCCGCAGCGGCGTCGGGCGCTCGGACGGATCGAAGCGCAGCGAGAGCACGGTGACGATCAGCGGTACCGAGGCGATGATGATGGCCGCCAGGGACGAGGCGATGCGCACCTCGCCGGCGGCGATCAGCGGAAACGGGATCGAGATCTCGGCCACGGCGTAGGCCACCACCCAGCGCCAGCGGCCCGCCAGCGTGGCCAGCGCACCCGCACGCCAGGCCAGGGCCATGAGGATCACCGCGGCCAGCGCCACGCGCAGCCAGGCCACGTCGGGCGCCGGCACGCCGCCGTTGATGCCGATCTTGATCAGCAGGTAGGACGCGCCCCACGTCACCGACATCACGGCGAACGCCCACCAGGCGCGCCGGGTCATGACCTCAGGGCGGGGAACAGCACCACGTCGCGAATCGACCGGGTGTCGGTCATGGCCATCACCAGGCGGTCGATCCCGATCCCGATCCCGCCCGTCGGCGGCATCCCCTGCTCCAGCGCCTGGACGAAGGCCTCGTCGTAGGGCTGTGCCTCCTCGTCGCCGGCGGCGGCGAACCGCTGCTGGCTCTCGAAGCGGCGGCGCTGCTCGTCGGGGTCGTTGAGCTCGGTGAAGGCGTTGGCGATCTCCATGCCGCCGACGAACGCCTCGAAGCGTTCCACGAGCCCGGGGGTCTCCCGGTGCTCCTTGGCCAGGGGCGAGATCTCGATTGGAAAATCCAACAGGAAGGTCGGCTGCTGCAGCGTGGGTTCGACATGGTCAGAGACGAGGTCATCGACGAGCTGAGGCCACGTCGCGTCCTCGGCCACCGCCATGCCCCGCGCGCTCATCGCGGCGGCGAGGGCGTCGCGGTCACGCAGCTCCAGGATGTCGAGGCCCGTCCGGTCACGGACGGAGCCGGCCAGGGTCTCGCGCTTCCACGGCGGCGTGAAGTCGAAATCCCCCGCGTAGCCCACCGCCTGCGCCACCGCGTGAACGAGGCGCTCGCAGCGATCGGCCACGTCGAGGTAGTCGGCGTAGGCCTCGTACCACTCCAGCACCGTGAATTCAGGGTTGTGGGTCGTGTCGACGCCCTCGTTGCGGAAGTTCTTGCCGATCTCGTACACCCGCTCCAGCCCGCCGACGATCAGCCGCTTGAGGTAGAGCTCGCTGGCGATCCGCATGTAGAGATCGCGGTCCAGGGCGTTGTGGTGCGTGGTGAACGGGCGCGCCATGGCGCCGCCGTAGAGCGGCTGCAGCACGGGCGTCTCGACCTCGATGAAGCCCTCCTCGTCGAGGAAGCGTCGCACGGTCGTGATCACGCGCGCGCGGGTCATGAACCGCGCACGCGTGTCGGCGTTGGCCATGAGATCCAGCTCGCGGTGGCGGTGGCGGGTCTCGACGTCGGTGAGCCCGTGGTGCTTGTCGGGCGGCGGGCGCAGCGACTTGGCCAGCAGCGTGAACGCGTCGACGCGGAGGGTCAGCTCGCCGCGGCGCGACACGAACGCCGTGCCGTCGATCCCGATGAGGTCGCCGAGATCCAGCGAGAGCAGGCGCTCCATCGGCTGCTCGCCCAGCACGTCGACGCGCGCCTGCAGCTGGATCCGCCCCGAGCGGTCCTCGAGGTCCAGGAAGGCCATCTTGCCCTGGCCGCGCCGGGCGGCGAGACGGCCGGCGATGCGGTGCGAGACGTCGGTCTCCGTGCCGGCCTCGAGCCCCTCGTGTGCCGCCCGCACGGCCGCGATCGGCTCCACGCCGTCGAACTCGTGCGGAAACGGCTCGACCCCGGCTGCGCGCAGCGACTCGAGCTTGCGCCGGCGGTCGGCGAGGACGTCCGAGGTCGAGGCTGAGACCTCGTCTTCCCCGACCCGTTCACTCACGGGCGATCACCTCTCGGAGGCTAGACGCCGACGTCGATCTTGGTGATCTTGAGCTTGCGCTCGCCGCGCGGGGTGGCGATCGACACCTCATCGCCGCGCTTGCGGCCGATCAGTGCCCGGCCAACCGGGGACTCGTTGGACAGCTTGGCCTCGGCGGGCTTGGCCTCGGCGGAGCCGACGATCGTGTACTTGTTGGACTTCCCGGCCGCGTCCTTGACGTGGACGATCGAGCCGACGCGAACCACGTCGGTGCCGAGGTCAGACGCGTCGACCACCGTGGCCGAGCGGAGCTTGTCCTCCAGCGACGCGATGCGCGCCTCCAGCATCGCCTGCTCGTTCTTGGCATCGTCGTACTCGGCGTTCTCCGAGATGTCGCCGAACTCGCGCGCCTCCTTGATCCGCCCCGCTATCTCGCGGCGACGGGTGGTGGAGAGATGGTCGAGCTCCGCCTTGAGATTGGCGAGGCCCTCCTGGGTGAGGATGACGTCCTTGGGCATAGCGATCAGACCTGTGTTTGGGGCAATCTTTAGACGAGAAAAACCCGCCGCGTGCGGCGGGAATCCAGCGCGAGTGAGCCCGCAGTGGGCGCATGAGTATAGACAGCGTTTTCTGACTGGCCGGTCAGTCTTCCCGTCCCTCAGCTTCCCCGCGAAACCACAAGCGCACGCAGTCTAGTACGCGCCTGGTGGATCAATCCCTCTTGCGGCGTGCGGCGCCGCTACGGCGCGTGACCCTGGATCTCGTCCGCCTGCTGGAACGTCGGCCGGTTGACCCACTCGATGAGCGGCTGGGTGATGGCGCCGATGGCCCGGAACTGGATCGAGTCGTGGCATTCCTGGTCCCCGGCCGCGCAGGGGCCCTGCGCGGGGTAGACCTGGTCGGGCGTCTCCGCGACGGCCGCGGCCAGCGAGGTCTCGAGCGCCGCGCGGCACCGTGCCAGCGAGCCGCTGCCGCAGTAGACGCGGTTGAGGCGACCGGTCTCCGGCTTGCGCAGCACCGAGCGCAGGTCCTTCTGGACGACCCCGTAGAAGCCGACGTCGAACGCCGATCCCTGATGGAGCGTCGACGGCGTCCCGTGCACGGGCGCGCCGGCGCCGGGCTCGTCATTGATGGGGTAGTCGCTCTCAACCTGTTGGAGCAGGGTGGGTCCCAGCACCGGCTGGAACTCCGCCTGGACCCACAGCGGCCACCACGCGTCCATGATGCGAATCGCGTCGGACTGGTCATAGTTGCCCGAGACCGTTCCCGCCCGCCCACCCCCCACACTCCCGTTCTCACGGTTGATGCGGTGCGCGCCCGAGGCCATCCACGCGCGCAGCTCGGACACCGCCTGGGCCAGCGTCGGGTTCGAGGGCGTGCCGATGACCTTCAGCGCGTAGGGCAGCACCTCCACCCCACGCAGGTCCTGAGTGCCGGCGATCCCCATCGCATTGACGAGGTCGGCCAGGGTCATCTTGTCGTGGTCGCGCTTGAGGTAGTACTGGATGTTGTTGTCCAGCAGCTGCGAGCGGTAGATCGACGAGTACTGCTGCTCCGTAGCGGGATCCCCGAAGCCCGTGGCCTGCTTGTTGTTCCAGCTGGTGATGTAGGGCTGGTCGACGACGTGGGGGTGGCCGTTCTGCCCCATGTCGCTCTCGGTGAGGCTCTGCGGGGTCATCTGGGCGGCGCCGGTGAGCCCCTTCCACGCGTCGGTGGACCACGTCGGGAACAGCGGATCGGTATGGGCCGCGCGCACCGGGTTCTGGCCCGAGTTGAAGTACGCGATGTGCTGGCTGTTGGCGTAGAACCAGTTGAACGTGTAGCCGATGTGACTGGCCGAGTTGAAGAAGCCCTGCGGGTTGCGCATCGCCGCCGGATTGTTGAAGTCCGCGAAGCCCGTCGCCGAGTCCAGCTCATGCATGTAGGTGGAACGCAGGTTGGTGTAGACGACGGGAACTGGATGATTCGAGCCCGGCCCGCACAGGCGAGGCGGGATGCCGAGCGGGCCGCAGGCTCGAACCTTGATGGTGGCGCGGGCGGTCACGATCCCGAACGCGGTCCGCAGGGTCTGGAGCGTGATCGAGCCCGCCGGGGTGGAATCCGCGAGGTTGGGTGACCAGGACTCGCTGTCGGTCAGGGCCTCCATCGGCACGCACTTGCCGTGCAGGACGTAGAAGTCCGAGCTCGTGGCCACGGCGCCGCCCGATGGGTTGCACAGCGGGACGGCGAAGGTGTCGATGATGTTCTGGCCCGCGGAGGTCGCCGACCACGCGTAGTCAGTGCCGTGGCCGAGCTCGACGTAGAGATTGACTCCGGGGAAGGCGGCGCCGTCGGCGTCGATGCCGGGGCCGTGGATGTCCTCCTCCATGAGGATCTCCGGCGAGAAGTAGGAGACCTGGGGCCCCATCACGGCGAGCGGGTGGCCGCTGGCCGAGTCCTTGGCGCTCACCAGGAGCGCATTGGACATCGAGTGGTTGAAGCCGAGCAGTCCCGGGCCCGCGTTGGCCGCCGTTCCCAGCCCCAGGCCCGCGTGGCCCTTGCCGGCGGTATGTGCCGCTCGCGCCTGGGCGGCGGGGGCCGCTCCGCCGACGACCTCGTTGACCGCCTGCACCGAGCCGGGGGCGGGCAGCGCGATCGTCTTTGCGACGGCCTTGCTCGGCGCCGGCAGCGTCTGGTAGGGGAACCTGGTCTTGTGGACGGTGGTCGGCGCCTCAGGGTCGTTGGGGTCGTCGAAGCTGAGGAAGGTGGCAAAGCCCGAGTGGTCGGCGATCGGCCTCTTCTTGGGCTTGCGCTTCCTGGCCTTGTGCTTGCTGGTCGTGTGCGTGGCGGCCGTGTGGGCTGTCCTCCTGGCCTTCTTCCTCTTCTTGGCCTTCTTCTTGGCGATGACCGTCGGCGAACCTGGCACCGACAGGTGCTCGGCGCCGAACCTGTGGGCCATGTTCTCGTAGAGCTCGGCGTTGTAGAGCTGGTCGCCACCGCCGTTGCCGAAGATTCCGCCCACCAGCGTGGCGATGGAGACGAGGTCCTCCAGCGTGAACGGCGCGGGTCCCTGCGGCTGGCCGATGGCGGCGTACTCGGCCGGCATCATGGTCAGGTAGTTCAAGGGCTGCTGCGCTTGGGTGATGTAGGCGTTGATCCCGTTGACGTAGCTCGTGGCGTCGGCGGAGAGCTGAGCGCCGCCCGGCTGGCTCTGCATGTAGTTGACCTGGTTGACGAGGTCCTGCTGGGTGTAGGGCTCGTCGGCCCACACCTCCTCGTCCATCGGGACGTTGGCGCCGCCGGCGAAGGAGGCGAGGTCGCCGCGTCCGGAGTGGCGCAGGGCATCGATGAAGAACAGGCGATCCTCGGCGGTGGCATAGCCGATTCCGAACATCAGCTCGGCGCGGGTGTCGCCGTAGATGTGGGGCACGCCGAACTGCTTGTCGCGGACGATCGTCACCCCGGGCTCGGGCGACTGCGTGCTCTCCGTGTCGCCGGCAGGCACCCCGAAGGTGGCGTCCTTGTAGTAGTCCGGGACCGTGGCGGGGGTGATCGAGCCCGCGGCCGTCGTGAGGTTGGAGTACATCGACAGCTGGTCGTCGTTGTGGGCCGGGCGCGCGCCCGTGGCCTCGAACTGCGCCAGCTGGGCCGCGTCGTCAAAGCCGTTGGTTCCGGGAGGCAGGATGTTGCGAAAGCCCCCGTAGTCACTGGTGCCGTAGGGCTGCACCTGCGCCTGGGCGACCGGCGCGCAGAGAGCCGCGACACAGGCTGCGGATGCAGCGACGCTGGCAACGCACCGGAACATGGCGCGTAGATCCTATCCCGAACGTCGCGCGATGTAACCAGCGCGTTACGACGGCTTCTTGAACGTCACGCTGAAGCCCGTCGTCTTGTGGGCGGCGTCGGTCGCCCTCAGCGAGATCGTCAGCTTGGAGACCTTGTGCCTGCGGACCTTGGTGGCCGCGGACTTGCTGATGGCGATCGTCGGGCCCACCAGCGTCACCGACACGCCGGTCACCGGGGACTTGAACGTGATGGTCAGCGCTCCGCCGTGGACCTTGGCCGAGAACGCGACCTTCCTGGAGGCGGACCGGACCGTGATCCCCTTGGGCACCGACCTGGCCGTCTTGGCGAAGCTCAGCCCGCGCCCCAGCCTGATCGTCACCGATTTCAGCCCGGGCGCGAACGCCCCGGCGGCCACGCTGAAGGTCAGCTTGGGCCGGCCCCTGCCCAGGCCGCTCAGCCGGGGCGCCGTGCTCAGCTTCGGGTTGGCCGGCGCGACCACGGTCCAGGTGAACGACGTCGTGCCGGCGTTGGTGAAGCCGTCGACCGCGCTCACGGTGACGGTGGCGTTCTGCTGCGTGCTCGGCGTGCCGGAGACGACCCCCGAGGCCGCGTTGATGCTCAACCCGGCGGGCAGGCCGGTGGCGCTGTAGGTCAGCGCAGCGCCGCCCGAGTCGGTGGCGTGGACGGCCAGGCTCAGCGCGTGGCCCTTGACCGCCAGCTGGTTGCCGGGGCGGACGACGCTCACCGTGTAGACGGGCGCACGCAACGCGCACAGCGAGTTGCCCAGCACGTTGGCGATCGGCGAGCCGAGGCCGGTGGCCATGTCATAGCCGGGGAGCACCGGGTAGAGATCGCTTGGGTTGTTGGCGTTGTCCGGTGAGTCTGACCACGTGTCGTTGGTCGCGGGGTTGTTGGCGGTGGGGAAGGGGCTTGGCCTCGTGACGTCGTGGAAGTTGGCCGCGTACGCGGTGCCCGCGATGGCGTACAGGGCCGGGTTCTCGAACCCCAAGGTGAACCCGCGGCACGCCGCGGACGCGTTGGCGAGCGCGGTGAAGGCGGCCCACAGCGGCGCCGAGGCGCTCGTGCCGCCGGCGATCTGCCACGCGCCTTCGGCGAACACGACGTAGCCCGAATTGGGGTCGGCGTCCGCCGAGACGTCGGGCACCTGGCGACAGAGCTGGCCGGCGCAGGCCCGGCTCGAATTGGCCTGCACGACCCCGAGGCCGGCCGCCGCCCCCGATTGGTAGGAGGGCATCGGCCACACCGGTGAGACGCCTCCGCCGGTCCCTGAGGCCTGGTCGCCGAGCGCGTCGGCGCCGCCATCGTTCCATACGCCCTCGCCGGCGTAGGAGCCGTCGATGGGGAGCGACCCATCCGGGTTGCCGAGGAAGGTCCCGCCCACGCCGGTGGCGAACGGCTGGCTGCCCGGGTCGATGACGCTGAGACCCGTATCGCTCGGGCTCGTCTGGTAGCACATCGTCGACCCGCTGTCTCCGGAGGAGATGAAGAACGACTGGCCCTGGGCGGCCATCTCCTGCAGCGCCGTGGCCTCGGCGTCGATCACCGACAGCCCCGTCTGGGACTCACACCCGCCCCAGGAGCTCGACACGACCTTGGCGACGTCCCGGGAGGCGATCGCGTTGAGCACTGCCGCCTGGGTGTCGGTGTCCGGTGCCTGGTAGACGGCGACGTTGGCCTTGGGCGCCAGCCCGATGATCTGATCGATATCGAGGGTCGCCTCGCCGTCATCGCCGTTGAACGCGCCGGGTCCCCCGTCGACATTGACGTTGGTGACCGCGGTGCTCGTCTGGTAGCACGCCTGGTAGGTCGCGATGTCGTTCGGGTCGTAGGCCTCGAACTCGACGAGCGCGACGGTCTGGCCGGCGCCCTCGTTGGACGGGTAGTAGCTGCCCATCCCGTATGCGCCGGCGATCTCATCCGCGGTGTAGCCGCGGGGGGTCGCCGCCGCCGAGCTCGCCGCCGAGCACGGGGCCGGGCCGCTGCCCACGGCGTGGGGCCGCGCCGCCGCCACACGGTGAGCGGCCGGCCGCACCCGGGTCAGCGCCTGGGGCCGCTGGCGAACGACATCGTCGAGCCCGAGGATGGCCTGGATGCTCGGAGCGATCCCAGCCGCCAGCTGCGGCGCCCGATCGTTGGCGAAGGCCACGCGGCCGCCGGGCAGGCGCACCTGGGCCTCGGTGACGGAGAACGCCCGCTGCACCTGAGCGACGGTGCCGCTCACCGGGATCGTCAGGTGATTGGCGGTGGGCGCGCCCACCCGCAGCCCGCCGGCACGCATGCTCGCCGCAACGGCCGCGAGCTGAGACGAGGTGGCGCCGAAGCGCCGGGCGAACCGGCTGACCGTGAGGTAATGCCCATACTGGCGACTGCCCGGCGTCGACACCGCGGTGGCAAACGCGCTCAGCGCCGCCGGGTCGCGGGGCCGGAGCGCGATGGTCAGCCGCAGCCGCCGTGACGCCGGCAGGGCCTGGCCAAAGCGCGCGCCGAGCGGCAGCCGGGCCGCCGAGCCCACCGCCACCCGCGGGCTGGAGGCGCTGGCCGCCACCGCGCCGAGGAGGATCGCGGAACAGATCGCAGCGACGCCGAGGATCAGCACGTACACAGGCCCTCCACGGCGTCGGCTCATCTGCCCAGTCCCTTTGTCTCGCTCGGTCCCAGCGGCCCCATCCGACGCCCCATCCGGGGGGCCGGCGCCCGCGGATGTTACACGCGGTGGTCCGGCCCCCGGGAGCGCCTCAGACGGAGGCGAGCAGGTCCCGCACGTCCTGGAGCGACTCCAGGCGCTGCAGCGCGTCCTGGAGCGCCTTGTCGCCGCCGAGGCGCTCGACGTACCACGGGTAGAACTTGCGCAGGTAGCGCCCGGCGCGCTCGGGGCCGAGGTGCTCGGTGGCGCGGTCGATGACCCAGTCGAGCTCGTCGAGGATCTCGGAGCGGGTGGGGGCGGACTCGCGCTCGCCCAGCAGCTGCGAGAACAGCCACGGGTTGCCCAGCGACCCCCGGGCCAGCGCCACGGCGGCGGCGCCGGTGCGCTCGAACGCCTCCTGGGCCAGCTCGGGCGTGCGCAGTCCTCCCGAGATGATCACCGGCACGGGCAGCTCCTGCACCAGGCGGCGGGCGAGCTCATAGTCGGGCTTGCCGGAATGTCGCTGGGAGGCGTGGCGGGGGTGGATGCACAGGCCCGCCACGACGCCCTCCTCGGCGAGCCGGCGGGCGACCTCCACGCCGCTGAGATCGCCGGGGCGGGCGCCGGAGCGCAGCTTGACCGTCACGGGCAGCCCGCTGCCGCGGGCGGCCGCTCGCGCCACGGCGACCGCGCGGTCGGGATCGGAGAGCAGCGCCGCGCCGGCGCCGGTCTTGCAGACCTTGGGCACGGGGCAGCCCATGTTGAGGTCGATGAGATCCGCGCCGGCGGCGGCGACACGCTCGGCCGCGGACTCCATGACGTCGGGATCGGAGCCGAAGAGCTGCATGGAGACGGGGTGCTCATCGGGGTGGATGCGCAGCAGCTCGGTGCAGGTGCGCTCGTTGCGGTAGTGCACCGCGTGGCTGGACACCATCTCGGAGACCACCAGGCCGGCGCCGTGACGCTTGGCCTGCAGGCGCACGAACCAGTTGCCGATGCCCGCCAGCGGAGCCAGCACCACGCGGTTGGCGATGGGGATCCCGCCGAGCGTCCACGGGTCGGTGAGCGAGGCCTGCGCGGGGCGCCGGGGAATGTCGAGCAGCGAGGTCACGAGCCACTCATGGTACGAATGAGGGATATGGACATCACTTCGCTCATCCGCCCCTGGGCCGAGCTGATGCTCGAGCAGGTCCCCGGGGTCCAGCTGTTCGACGCCCACACGCACCTCGGCCAGAACGATCCCGACGGCATGAAGCAGACCCCGGCCGAGCTGCGGGACGTCCTCGGTGCCGCCCGGGCGCGGGGCGCCTTCGTCTTCCCCATGCATGAGCCCGACGGCTATCCGCCGGCCAACGACATGGTCATCGAGGCCGCGTCACAGGCCGACGGGCTGCTCACGCCGTTCTGCCGGGTCAGCCCCAACAACGGCGACGCGCGCGTCGAGGCCGAGCGCGCGCTCGAGGCCGGTGCCAAGGGCATCAAGCTGCACCCGCGCGCGGAGCAGTTCACGCTCGACCATCCCGCCGTGCGGGAGCTCGCCGCCATCGCCCACGAGCGCGAGCTGCCGATCCTCATCCACGCCGGTCGCGGGATCCCGGCGCTCGGCATCCACGCGGTGGAGCTGGCGGCCGCGTTCCCCGGGACGCGGTTCATCCTCGCCCACGCCGGCGTGTGTGACCTGTCGTGGATCTGGCGAGTCGCAGCCGACCACCCCAACCTGATGTTCGACACGGCGTGGTGGATGCCCGCTGATCTGCAGGCGCTGTTCGCGCTCGTGCCCCCGGGCCAGATCCTCTTCGCCTCCGACGCGCCCTATGGCCACACGCTGATGTCGGCGATCTTCCAGCTGCGCTCGGCGGTGCAGGTGGGCCTCTCCTCCGAGCAGATCCGCTCCATCACCTCCGAGCAGTCGCTGCGGATCGCCGCCGGCGAGCCGCTGAAGCCCGCCGGCCCGGCGATCGGCGAGCGCGACCGCGCGTCGCATGTCCTGCTGGATCGCGTGGCCGAGTACGTGATGCTGGGCGCCATCGCCACCATGCGCGGCTCCGACGGCGGCCCGGAGATGCTCGCGCTGGCGCGGATGGCCTGCGACGTGCCCGACGGCATCGACGACGCGCCGGTGTTCGCCGCGGTCCGCTCCCTGCTGGACATCTTCGACGAGCTCTCGGCGGCCGAGCCCGACAACCGCCGCCGCCTCGCCTTCCTCATCCTGGCCGCGAGCGTGGCGCGCACGCCCGACGTGCCGGTACCGCCCGTCTAAGCGGCCTCGGGAGCGTTGCGCTCCCAGATCAGACGCAGCCCGGTCAGCGTGAGCAGGTCGTCGACCTCGTCGATCGTCTCGCGCACCGATGGCACGAGTACCGCGGCGAGCCCGCCGGTGGCGATCACCGTCGTCCCCTCCCCCAGCTCGGCCCGCAGCCGCCGGACGATCCCGTCGACCTGCCCGGCGAACCCGTAGACGATCCCGCTCCGGATGGCCTCGACGGTGGACTTGCCGATGAGCGCCCGCGGCTCGGCGAGCTCGACCTTGGGCAGCTTGGCCGCGCGCTCATAGAGCGCGTCGATGGAGATCTCGGCGCCGGGGGTGATGATCCCGCCGAGGTACTCCCCAGCGGCGGAGACGACGTCGTAGGTGATGGCGGTGCCGAAATCGACGACCACGCACGTGTCGTGGACGCGCTCGTAGGCGGCGATGGCGTTGGCCAGGCGGTCGGCGCCGACCTCCCGGGGGTTGTCATACCGGATGGGCATCCCTGTGCGCAGCGCCGGCCCCACCACCAGCATCTCGTGGCCGAGATAGCGCTCGGCCATGCGCCGCCACTCCTCAGACAGCTGGGGCACCGTGGAGGACACGATCGATCGGTTGATGTCGGTGAAGCCCAGGCCGCGCAGGCCGAGCAGGTTGGCCAGGGCGGCGCCCAGCTCATCGCGGGTCGAGTCGCGGACGGTGGCAAAGCGCCAGTCCTCGGCGACGACGTCCTCGCCGTCGGGGTAGACGCCGAAGTGCGTCTGGGTGTTGCCGACATCGACGACGAGCAGCATGAGGGCAATTACATCAACGGCGGCGCAACGAGGCGGACCGCCTGGTCCTCGCTCAGCCCGGCGAGGGTGTCGGCCAGCCGTTGCCCCGACGGCAGCGTGAGGTCCGGATCGAGCTCTAAGAGCGGCACGAGCACGAAGCGCCGGGAGCCGGTCTCGGCGTGCGGAAGGGTGAGTCGCTCCGACGTGTACTCGAGGTCGCCGAGCAGCAGGAGGTCGACGTCGATCACCCGCGGGCCGTGGCGAGGGCCGCCGGCCGCCCGGCCCGCCTCGCGCTCGACCGCCTTGCAGGCGTCGAGCAGATCCTCGGGGCCGAGATCGGTCTCGATCCGCACGCAGGCGTTGAGGAAATCCGCCTGGTCAAGCACGAGTCCCACCGGCTCAGTCTCATACAGCGACGAGCAGGCCAGCACGCGCACGCCGTGCTCGGGCAGGGCCGCAATGGCCGCCGCCAGGTGGGCGCGCGTGTCGCCGATGTTGGAGCCCAGTCCCAGGTAGCCGGTGGCGGTCACGAGCCGCGAGCGCTCCGCTCAGCCGTGCGTCTCGCGCCACACCTCGACCGACACCTCGGTCACGGGCAGCGCCAGTGGCGGCTCGGGCTTGGCGGCCTTGACCCAGACGGCATGCGCCTCGTACTGCTCCAGCAGCCGGTCGGCGATGGCGGCGCAGAGCCGCTCCAGGGTCTTGTAGGAGCGCTGCTGGGCCACGAGGTTGGCCACGTCGCACACCTGGGCGTAGTCGATGGTGTCCTCGATGCGGTCGGTGAGGGTCGCGTCGCACTCGCCGACGTCGAGGCGGAGGTCGAGCAGCAGGCGCTGTCCCACCTCGCGCTCGGCCGCGGTCACCCCGACATGGGTGAACAGCGACAGGCCGGCGATCTCGATCGTGACTTCGGGCTCTCCGCCCTCGTCATCGTCGTCTACGTCGTCAGCGTCCTCGTCGTACTCGTCGTCGGCGTCGTCGGCCATCGGCGTCGCACCGTAGCACCCGCGATCATCAGGGCGTCACGCACCGGGGCGACGTCGTGGACGCGGAACACGCGGGCCCCGCGTTCGTAGGCCAGCACGTTGGTGGCGATCGTCGCGGCCAGCCGGTCGTCGACAGGACGGCCGGTGATCCGCCCCAGAAACGACTTGCGGCTCGTGCCGATGACCACCGGCCGGCCGAGGGCCACCAGCTCGTCCACGCGCGCCAGCAGCTGCAGGTTGTGCTCGGCGGTCTTCCCGAAGCCGATCCCGGGGTCGAGCAGGATCCTCTCCTCGCGCACCCCGCAGGCCACGGCGAACGCCATCCGCTCCTCCAGAAACGCCTTGACGTCGGAGACGACGTCGTCGTAGTGCGGATCGTCCTGCATCGTGCGGGGCTCCCCGAGCATGTGCATGAGGCAGCACTGGACCCCCCGGGCCGCGACCAGCTCGGCCATCGCCGGGTCGCCGCGCAACGCGGTCACGTCGTTGACCAGCGTCGCCCCCGCGTCCAGCGCCGCCGCCGCGACGGCCGCCTTGGAGGTGTCGATGGAGATCTGCGCCGATACGCCGCGGTCGTGCAGCCCTTCGATCACCGGCAGCACGCGCGCGAGCTCGGCGGCGGCGCCCACCGGCTGCGCGCCCGGGCGGGTCGACTCACCGCCGACGTCCAGGATCGCCGCCCCGTCGGCCTCGAGCTGACCCGCGTGGGCGATGGCGGCAGCGGCGTCGATGTAGAGCCCGCCGTCCGAGAACGAATCCGGCGTCACGTTGACGACGCCCATCACCGTGAAGTCGGCTGCGGCGGCCACGCGCGCCTATTCCTCGTCGGGCCAGCGGCCGGTGCGATCGAAGTACTCGCGGGCCCGCTCCTCGTCCTCGCGCTCCTCGTTGGAGCGGATGCTGAGCCGGTACATCCAGTTCAGCATCCACACGATCAGCGCCACCAGCAGGAGCGAGACCCCGGCCGCCGATTCCAGCGAGCGGGTGTTGGCCAGGTTCGAGTAGCTGCCGTGCCCCATGACGATGAGCACCACGCCGGCCGCCACGATGACCAGGGGCAGCCACACGCGCGTGGCCGACAGCCAGTAGCGGCCGGACTGCGGTGGGCGATGGTCGGTCATGTCCGCCACGTTACCCCTCCGGCGGCCCGGGTCCGGGCGCGCGGACGTTGTCACCACCGCGTGAACGCGCAACCGGTGATGACGCGGCGCGGCCCGGCGATCGATATACATCCCGCGCAATGCCGCCAGAACACCCACACTCCACGCCTCGCCCGTCCACCCTCACCCGCCGCTCGCTCCTGGGCACCGCCGCCGGAGGCGCCGCGGCACTGGCCTACGGAAGCCTCCCCGCCTGGGCCAAGCCCGCGGCCCGCGTCGCCGGCCTGCGCCGCCCGGACAGCCTGCCCTTCCCCCACCTCCGCGCCGGCACCGAGAGCCTGCCGCAGATCAAGCACGTGGTGGTGCTGATGATGGAGAACCATTCCTTCGACAACCTGCTGGGCATGGTCCCGCACCGGGTGCCGGGCCGGGCCAAGGTCGACGGCTTCACCGTCGCGCATGGACAGCCGGTGGAGGTCAACCTCGACACCGACGGCACCAGGGTGCTCGCGCGGCCGATGTCGTCGCCGTGCCAGCTCGTCGGCCATCCCGGCCAGGACTGGAACGCCTCGCACCTGTCCTGGGACGGCGGGCGCAACGACGGGTTCGTCAAGGCCTCGGGGCCGGTGGCGATGAGCTTCTGGGACAACACCGACCTGCCGTTCACGTATTCCCTGGTCAAGCACTTCCCGGTGGGCAACCGGTACTTCAGCTCGGTGCTGGCCCAGACCTACCCCAACCGCCGGTTCCTGTTCTGCGGCACCGCCTCGGGGCTGGTCGCGACCGACGCGCAGACGCTCCAGATCCACGCCGCCAACGGCACGATCTTCGACCGCCTCGACGCGCATCACATCGACTGGGCCAACTACTACCAGCAGGTGGCGAGCCCCCTCATCGTCCCGGGGTTCTTCACCAACGCGCGACACAAGCGCCTGAAGAAGATCGACCAGTTCTTCACCGACGCCCGGTCGGGGAAGCTGCCCGCGTTCACCTTCCTGGACCCCAACTACGACACGACCTCGGAGGAGAACCCGCAGGACGTCCAGGTGGGCGAGCGATTCGTGGCCAAGGTGGTCGAGGCCCTCACGCACTCGCCCGCCTGGAAGCACACGGCGTTCTTCCTCACCTACGACGAGCATGGCGGCTACTACGACCACGTCCCCCCGCCGCGGGCGATCAAGCCCGACGACATCGCCCCCATCCCGGTGCCCGGCGGCCCCCCGCTCGTACCGGGCGGCTACGACCGCTACGGCTTCCGCGTGCCGACGGTGGTGGTGTCGCCGTGGGCCCGGGCCAACTACGTCTCCGACGTGGTCCAGGACCACACGTCGATCACCGCGTTCATCGAGCACAAGTGGAACCTGCCGGCCATGACCTTCCGCGACGCCAACGCGCACCCGATGACCGACTACTTCGACTTCACCGCGCCCGCGTTCGCCACGCCGCCCAAGCTGGCGGCCCCGCCGGGACTGGCTCACGGACTCGCGCAGTGCCACGCCGCCGGGCTCAGTCCGCCGTTGCCGTAGTGCACGTGTCCGGAAGTTGTGCGTGGAATCGACGAGTGGCTGGGCGCGATCTGACGTCGCACGTGGAATGAGTGGATGCCAAACAAAGCATCGGCGATTTCCGCGGGTGGCGTCAGGCGCGTCCAGACGCCGTCGAAACGCGCAGAACTTGCGGATGCGTGTACTAGGTCAGGCGGTCCCCAGGAAGTGGTGGAGGTCCCGGAGGATCCCTGTGACGTCGTGCTGCATGCGGAAGTCGGTGAAGCGCAGCGGGGTGATGTCCTGACGGAGGAGGAAGGCGTCCTTGATCCGGTCCTTCTCCATGGCGCCGGCGGCGACGTGGTACGGGCGGCCGTCGAGCTCGACGGCCAGGTTGTGCTCGGGCCAGAAGCAGTCGATCTCCCAGTGATCGATCTCGATGTTGCAGACAGGCTTCGGGATCTCCGGGTGGGCGGCGAGCAGGCGGTCGAAGGCACGCTCCAGCTCGGACTTGCGGCTGTCGGTGCGGCGGTAGACGGCGAGCACGTCGGTGAGCCGGCGCATCCCCGGATAACGCGCGTGGCGGGCCAGCGCCGCCTCGAGCGCGGCACGGCCGTCCTCTGAATCCGGGCGCAGCAGGCGCTTCTGCAGCGCCACAGTGACCAGACGCTCGAGCTCGGCTGCGGTCTCGCGGCCGGCGAGCTCGATGAGCATGCGCGGGACCGAGCTCACGCGGAGGTCTCCGTGAGTTCGAACGTCCTCCCGGCCAGGCTCGGTCTGCGTGCGGTGCAGTCGGAGGCCTGGTCGACGCCGGCCGCCCGTCCCGGGGAGCGTCAGCTCGATCTCGTGCGTGTTGACCGTCCGCAGGCCATAGACGGCTGCCGCAGTCCGGTGGCTGAGGAAGGAGCGCGACCCAACGGTCAGCAGGGCAGCGAGGAGGTGGGCCCGCGGACTGACGTTGGGGCTCCCGATCGCGTAGACGTCGTGATGCAGGCGGTGAAGCAGCCCGTGCTCGACCTGGCGCCGGATCTGCGCCGTGCTGTAGCCGAGCTGCTGCAGCTGGTCGAGGTGCACCACCTCCTGCTTGGCCGCGCGCGCCGCCAGCTCACGGTGATGACCAAAGCGTCGTTTCGCAGCGCTTTCGTCATCACCGTTGGGCATCTCGCCCACGGTGGCACGGAAAACCGCCCGCGTGGGAGAGGTGTGACGAGACTGTTACTCGGCGGCGCCGCCGGCGAGGCCCGGACGCGGCAGCGGCCGCGGCGCCTCCCGGCCCGGAGCGCGCTCCGGGGTTCCGGTCACCGTGGGAACGTCGGGCGGGGCCGGAGCCTCGGAGCCGAAGACGGCCTCCTCCGAGTCACCCTCCAGGAGCGACTCGAACTGGGCCTTCTCGATCGTCTCGCGCTTGATCAGGATCTCGGAGAGCTTCTCGAGCTCGGCGCGCTTCTCGCTGAGGATGTTCTTGGCCTGGACGTGGGCCATCTCGACCATGCGGCGGATCTCGTCGTCGATCTCGCGGGCGATCTCGTCGGAGTAGTCAGGCTCGGAGCTGAACTCGCGACCCAGGAAGGGCTGGCCGTGATCGTGGCCGAACACGCGCGGGCCGAGCTTCTCGCTCATGCCGAAGCGCATCACCATCTGCTTGGCGGTCGCGGTGACCTTCTCCAGGTCGTTGGACGCGCCGGTGGTGATCTCGTCGAAGCAGATCTCCTCGGCGGCACGGCCGCCCAGGGTCATCGCCATCGTGTCCTGGAGCTCCGCGCGCGTGGTGAGGAACTTGTCCTCGCCCGGCAGCGAGATGGTGTAGCCGAGCGCCTGGCCGCGCGAGATGACCGAGATCTTGTGGATCGGATCGGAGTTCGGCAGGAAATGCCCGACGATCGCGTGACCCATCTCGTGGTAGGCGGTGATCTTCCGCTCCTTGTTGCTCATCACCCGGGTCTTCTTCTCCGGGCCGGCGATGACGCGCATGATCCCCTCTTCCAGCTCGACCTGGGTGATCTCGCGCTTGCCGTTGCGCGCGGCGAGCAGGGCGGCCTCGTTGACGAGGTTGGAGAGGTCGGCGCCGGTGAACCCGGGGGTCTGCCCGGCGAGGGCGTCGACGTCGATCTCACGCGCCAGCGGCTTGCCGCGCGTGTGGACCTCGAGGATCTTCCTGCGGCCGAGCCGGTCCGGGCGGTCGACGACGATCTGGCGGTCGAACCGGCCCGGGCGCAGCAGCGCCGGGTCGAGGATGTCGGGACGGTTGGTGGCCGCGATCAAGATGATGTTGTCCTTCATCTCGAAGCCGTCCATCTCGACGAGCAGCTGGTTGAGCGTCTGCTCGCGCTCGTCGTGACCGCCGCCCAGGCCGGCGCCACGATGGCGGCCGACGGCGTCGATCTCGTCCATGAAGATGATGCAGGGGGAGTTCTGCTTGGCCTGCTCGAACAGGTCACGCACGCGCGAGGCGCCGACGCCGACGAACATCTCGACGAAGTCAGATCCCGAGATGGAGAAGAACGGCACCCCGGCCTCGCCGGCCACGGCGCGGGCCAGCAGCGTCTTGCCCGTACCCGGAGGGCCGTACAGGAGCACGCCCTTGGGGATGCGGGCGCCGAGCGCCTGGAACTTCTTGGGGTTCTCGAGGAACTCCTTGATCTCGTGCAACTCCTCAACGGCTTCGTCGACCCCCGCGACGTCCCTGAACGTGATCTTGGGGCTGTCGACCGACATGCGCTTGGCGCGCGACTTGCCGAACGACATCACCTTGGAGCCGCCACCCTGCACCTGGTTCATGAGGAAGATCCAGAACCCGATGAAGATGATGAACGGCAGGATGTAGGTCAGCAGCGACAGCCAGCCGTTGGAGGACTTGCTCTGGACGTTGAAGGAGCCGCCGCGGGCCGTGACGTCCTTCTGCGCGTCGTTGATGAGCGTCGGAGCGTAGAAGTCGGGATAGCCGACCGAGTACTTGGTGCCGTCGCTCAGCGTCACGTCGGCGCTGTTGGACTTCTGGTCCAGCGAGAGGCTCTTGACCTTGCCCTGGTCGAGCTGGGTCAGCAGGTTCCCGAAGTTGTAGTTGGGCCCGTGACTCGAGCTTCCGATCAGCTTCTGGGCGAAGAACGCCAGGACGACGACGATCAGAATCGGAAACGCGGCGCTCTTGAAAAACCGGCTCATCAGTGAAATCCCTGCGTTGCCCCGGTACTACCCGTTCTGGCGCGGATACCGTGGATCAGCAAGCGTAGCACCTGTGTTTGGCATCCCAAGCACCTTCCGGGGGCGAAAAATTGCCTGCAATCGCGGGCTCATACGTTCAAGGCGGCGACGTAGGGAAGGTTGCGGTAGCGCTCGGCGTGATCGAGGCCGTACCCGATGGCGAAGCGGTCGGGAATCTCGAAGCCCACGTAGCGCGTGCTGAGGTCGACCTTGCGCCGGGCGGGCTTGGTCAACAGCGCACACACCTCGAGCGAGGCGGGGTTGCGCCCCGCCAGGTTGCGCAGCAGGTATTGGAGCGTGAGCCCGGAGTCGACGATGTCCTCGACGATCAGCACGTCACGGCCCTCGATGGCCGCGTCGAGGTCCTTGAGAATCCGCACCACTCCGGAGGTCTTGGTCGCCGAGCCGTAGGACGCCACGGCCATGAAATCGACCTCGACGGGGATGTCGAGGTGGCGCATGAGGTCCGAGAGGAAGAACACCGCACCTTTGAGAACGCCGATGAGGAGCAGATTCTTCCCCGCGTAGTCGCGGGTGACCTCTTCGCCCAGCTCGCGCACCCTCCGGCTGAGATCCTCGGCCGGTACGAGGATCTCACCGATCGCTGGATCGTCGCTCACGTCGCGGAGTTTAGGGTTCGTGGCGGAATGAGGCGTGGAGTCCGGCGAGGGTCGGGCGCGTCCAGACGCCGTCGGAGCCGCACATCATTCCGTCACGAGCCCTGAGGCGGGGCTTCGCATCGCGGGCGTGCGGCCGAATCGCAGCACCCCATCTCGGGCCGTCACCCGGACCCCGTGAGGCAGGTCCAGCGCGGCGCTCCCGGTGTCGCTCATCGCCGCCACGTCGTCGGCGCGCCGGGCGACCCCGGCAGCCGGTCCGCCCGCGGCGACGTCGGCCAGCCGCTGCACGACGAGCCGCCGCAGGGCCGGCGCCAGCGCCCGCAGCGTGGCCAGCGTGATCTCGCCGCGGCCGTCCAGCACGCCGTCGACCAGCTCGTCGAGCACCTCGCCCTCCTGGCGCAGGATGTCGGCCAGCGCCAGGACGTTGGCCTGGGCCGCGGGATGCACTGCCTCCAGGGCGGGCACCAGGCCGTGGCGGATCCGGCTGCGGGCGAAGGCATCGGAGTCGTTTGACTCGTCCTCGCGCCAGCTCAGGCCGCGCCCGGCGCAGTGTGCCGCGGTCTGCGCGCGGGTGAAGGCGAGCAGCGGGCGAATCAGGTTCCCCTCTCTCGGGCGCATGCCCAGCAGCGCCCGCCGGCTCGGCGACGAGGCCAGGCGATAGAGGATCGTCTCGACCTGGTCAGTCGCGGTGTGCCCGGCGGCGACATCGGCGTCGTCGGCCGCGAGCTCCATCGCCGCGGCGTAGCGCACGTCGCGCGCCCACGCCTGGACGTTGCCGGTCTGCGGCACCGATGCGATCCCGTCGCGGCCCGCGCGCCGGACCTCGAGTGACACGCCCAGCTCGTCGCACAGCCGCCGGCAGTGGCGCTCGTCCTCACCAGCCGCGTCGCGCAGCCCGTAGTTGACGTGCAGGGCCCTGACCGAGTCCGCGCCCGCGATCCGCACCGCCACGTCGAGCAGGCAGGTCGAGTCGCGCCCGCCGGAGATCAGGACCACCGCGGGCCCGCCGGGGCGCAGGAGGCCGGCGGCGCGAACGGGCTCGGTGAGGTCGCTCACCCGGCGTCCTCCCGGCGCTGGCGCGCCACGAACACCTCGGTGGACTCGCTGAAGCCCTTGAGGGTGACCTCGCCGATGCGCTCGAACTCCAGGTGTGAGCCCGCCACCTCGACGACCGGGCGGGTGACGAGCACCTCTCCGCCGGCCGAGCGCGCCGACACCCGGCTGGCGATGTTGATGTCGCGCCCGTAGTAGTCGCCGTCGCGAAACAGCGCGACGCCGTAGTGCACGGCGATCCGCGGCAGCGGTCGCTCGGTCTGCATGGCCTGGAAGCCGACGGCCCAGTCGGTGAGGGCGGCGGCGTCAGAGCCGATGATCATCGCCTCGTCGCCGATCGTCTTGATGATCCGGGCCTCGTCGGGGAGCGTCACCTCCACGGCCTCCACGAACCGCTCCACGGCGTCGACGGCCGAGAGCTCGCCTTCCTCCTCGGTCATCCGCGTGTACCCGGTGAGATCGGCGAACGCGATCGCCACGCGCATGCGCCCGAGGTCGACGGCGGTGCCGTCGAGGTCGGCCTCCATGTGCCCCACGACGTCCTGCTCGACGAAGAACCGGAGATAGTGCTGATGGATCTGGTCGAGGATCGGCCCCGCCAGCGGGAGCACCTGGCGGCTCATCGCCTGCATCTGCTCGGCCGTCTCCACGCCGGTCGCGCCGGAACGCATCAGCGGCTCGTGGACGTAGAGGTGAAAGAGCCGTACCTCGGCGTCGGCGATGCGCGCGATCGCCTGTCCATATACACGCACGAGCTGGAGGAGCGCCACCAGCGGGAACCCGGTCTCCAGCACGGCGGCGACGTAGCGCAGCAGCTGCAGCTCGTCCTCGGACACGGCGGCGGCGGTCCGGGGATTGGCGCCGAGGCCGGCGATGAGGCGCCTCACCAGCGCCTCGTCGAGACCCGTCTCGCGGGCGGCCTCCCGGATCGAGTAGCGCTGGGGCTCGGATCCGAACAGCTCCTCCAGGAACCCGAAGGCCAGCCGTCCCTCCTCGGTGGCCGTGCTGATCTCCTTCAGGGAGTGCCCGCGCTCGCGCATCTTGGCCACCACGCGCGCCTGGCCGATGGCGGCGGGCGTCCAGGCGCCGTCGTACTGGGGAATCAGGCCCCGGCGGATCCAGCGGCGCAGCGTCGCCGGGGTCACGCCGATGCGCTGCGCGGCATCGGTCAGCGTCACCGGGCGCCCCCCGGGTGCGGGATGGCACGAGTCAGCGCGTTGAGACGCAACGCAAGTCGGCGACGGGGTCTCGGTGAGTGCCAGGCCCCGCCGCCCGCGGGCATCACGGCCCGCTGCGTCGGCCGTTGGCGCTCGTCACGTTTCCGGCGGCGCCTCGCGATCACGCCAAAGGCGACGATCACGTTCCGGCCTGTTGCCTTGCGTTGTGCCCTAGGTCTACTCGCCATCGCGCCGTCTGTCAATCACCGAGGCCGGAAAATGGCAACCTGCGCGCGCGCACGGCACCTCGTCCGGCGCCGGCGTCGCCCCTCGATCAGAGCTCCAGATGGGGGTAGTCGGCGGCGACCATCTCGCGATAGCGCGCATACAGCGGCTTGGTGACCGGGATGAGAGCGAGCGCGGCCTTGACGTCTCCGCCCGTCTTGATGCGCCGCCGGGCGATCGCGATCGCCACGTTCTCCTTGCCCTGGAAATAGCGGTTGGCGGTCTCGGAGCTCATCGCCATGCGCACCTGGGGCTCCCAGTCGATGTCATCGGACCATTCCCAGGCCAGGTTGGGCTCGTCGGGGCCGCCGGCGCGGATGTTGACGACGAGGTCCAGGTCGGTGAACTCGAAGCGCTGGGGCGTATCGGCGTCGCGGAGCTTGGGACCCATGTCGGGGTCATCGCTCATGAGCGCGAAGGTGCGGTCCATGACCTCGCGGAACTCCTTGGGTGAGCTGAACTCCGCCACGCAGGCGCAGTGTATGGAAATCAGGCCCACCCACCCCCAGCCGCCCCCACCCAGACGCGCACGTAAGCTGCCCGGCCGTGCCCACGATCCATCTGCTGCCCACCGCGCCCCTGGCCGAGCGCGTGCTGCTCCCCGGCGACCCGGGCCGCGCGCTGCTGCTGGCGCAGTCGCTGTTGGCCGAGCCCAGGATGTTCAACCACAACCGCGGGTTGTGGGGCTACACCGGAGAGGCGCGCGACGGCCGGCCGCTCACCATCCAGAGCACGGGCATGGGCGGGCCCAGCGCGGCGATCGTCATCGCGGAGCTGGCTCACCTGGGCGCGCGGACGCTGCTGCGGGTCGGGACCTGCGGCGCCCTGGACGGGTCACTGGCGCTGGGTGATCTGTTGGTCGCCACCGAGGCGCTCGCCGCCGACGGGGCCAGCCGGGCGCTCGGCGCCGGTGACCGGGTCGCCGCCGACCCGGACCTGGTGGCGCGGCTGCTCGAGGCGGCCGGGCCGGACGGGATCCACGGGCCGATCGTGACCCGCGATCTGTTCTATGACGGACCCGACGGCGCCGAGGAGGAGTGGCGCGCACAGGGCGCGCTGGCCGTGGAGATGGAGACGGCGACGCTGTTCGCACTGGCGGGACGCCGCGGGCTGCGCGCCGGGTGCGCCCTCATCGTGTCCGACACGGTGCTGCCGTCGCGGCGGCGCATCGACACCGAGGCACTGCACGACGCCGAGCGCCGGCTCGGAGAGCTGGCCCTGGCCGCGCTGAGCGGTTAGGCCGCGGGACGCTTGGGGGCGGCGGGCTTGGCCGCCGCCGGCTTCGCGGCTGCGGGCTTGGCCGCCGCCGGCTTCGCGGCCGCGGGCTTGGCCGCCGCCGGCTTCGCGGCCGCTGGCTTGGCCGCTGCAGGCTTGACGGCTGCCGCGGGCTTGGCAGCAGCGGCCGCGGGCTTGGCAGCAGCGGCCGCGGGCTTCGCAGCAGCGGCCGCGGGCTTCGCAGCGGCGGCCGCAGGCTTCGCAGCGGCGGCAGCGGGCTTCGCACGCGGAGCCGACCTGGGCCCTGCCGTGGTCTTCTCGAGCCGCTCGAGCGTGGCCTCGATCCGGGTCAGCCGCTCCTCCAGCCCCCGGCTCCCGTCCGCACGGCCGACGTGCTCGTCGAGGCGGTCCAGTGCGTCCTCGATGCCCTCGAGCCGCTGCGACACGCTGCGGACGCGCCGGGTGAGCCGCTCCAGGTCGCTGGCCGATGGGAGGTTCAGCGCGCCCATCGCCACCTCCTGCGCGCGCATCGCGCGCTCGCGCGTCTCGAAGGCACGCGAGAGGGCACCGGCGACCATCGGATTTTCCAGGAGCTCCTGCGCGAATCGGCCGATCGCCTCTTCGCCCTGGCGGGTGACCCGTCCCTTGAGGCTGTTCTCATCACTCATGGGCTTGGACTCTAGCCTGCTGGGGTAGGACCTGTGGGGTAGCAGGGGACTCCACCCCACCCCGTCGTACTCGAGGGTAGACCCTCAATGTGAGGTAGAGGTTGATTTCTAGATCCGCGGTTCTGTCCGCGCGGGAACGGGATATGACACGCCGGCCGTCTTCGCAAGTTCTTCATCTCTCGCCCAGCCGAAAAGCTAGATTGCGGCGGGGCCTGGTTCGCAATTGCATTGCTCCGGACCAGTCAGTAGCGTCCATGACAGTCGACGTCGGTTCTTCCCGTTATTTCAATGGAGTGCGCACCCACCTGATGGTCGGAGAGACGCGACCATGATCGGTCGCCGGAAGCTGCTCGCCGTGCTCGCCACGGCCGGGGCGATCTTCATCGCCATGGCCCTGGCCGCGATCCCGACCGCGTCCGCGGACGCCTGCACGGTGACGGTGACCCTCGTCGGGGGCCAGACCCTCGTCTTCAACGTCAACGTCGCGCCCGGAACGCCCATCTCCGCTATGGGGCTGCCGATCACCGGCCCGGTCGCCTCCGAGAGCGAGCAGTGCGCGCCGTCGACCTCCACGACGCCCGCGGTGTCGGTGACGACGAGCACCACGACGACCACGACGACCACCCCCACCAGCTCGAGCACGCCGACGCACTCCTCGACATCGTCGAGCTCGTCGCCCACGACCTCAACCTCAACTTCACCCTCACATAAGGGCTCGCCGAGCACCACGACGACCACGTCGAGCACGACCCCGCTCCCGACCGGGACCAGCCAGGGCGAGCAGCCGTCGTCTCACGGCGGCCAGCAGAAGGCCCACAAGAAGAAGCCGGCGACGAAGCCGAGCTCGCCGGCGAACAACCTCCCGACCGGCAAGGGCGTGCCCGCGGCCAACAACCCGACGTTCTCGCTCTCGCTGCCCGGCCCGGCGCCGATCGGAGTGCCGAACTTCTTCATCGACTCGTTCCGGATCCCGCCGTTCTTGATCCCGATCTACCAGGCCGCCGGCATCGAGTACCAGGTGCCGTGGCAGGTGCTGGCCGGGATCAACGAGATCGAGACCGACTACGGCCGCAACCTGTCCGTGTCGTCGGCGGGCGCCGTCGGGTGGATGCAGTTCCTCCCCTCCACGTGGAAGGAGTGGGGCGTCGACGCCAACGGCGACGGCGTGGCCGACCCGTACAACCCGGTGGACGCGATCTTCACGGCCGCGCGCTATCTGCACGCCGCAGGCGCCTCCAGCAACGTCGCCAAGGCGATCTTCGCCTACAACCACGCATCGTGGTACGTGGAGTCGGTGCTCCTGCGCGCCAAGCTGATCGGCGGCATCCCGTCCCAGCTCGTCGGTGCGCTCACCGGCCTCGTCCAGGGCCACTTCCCCGTCGCCGCGCCCGCCAAGTACGCCGACTCGTCGGTGGTCAAGCTGGCCAAGAAGAAGGTCAAGACCTCCAACGCCGCGATCGCGATCGACTCCAACCCCAACTCCAAGGGCACGTCGATCTACGCCAAGAAGGGGTCGCCGGTGATCGCCGTCAACGACGGGAAGATCGTCGGCGTCGGGACCTCCCCGCAACTGGGCCACTACGTCAAGCTCCAGGATGCCACCGGCAACATCTACACCTACGCGCACCTGGGCAGCGTCTCCAAGCAGTATCCGGTGCCCAAGCCGGTCAAGTCCTCCGCCAAGCAGATTCTCAAGGAGTTCTCGGTCCCGGCCGCCAAGGCGCCGACGTCCGCGGCGTCGGCCGGATCCCAGGTCCTGCCCAAGGCCGCGACGACCGTGAGCAAGGCTGCGACCAAGCCCTCGACCTCGACGCCCTCCATCACCGGCCCGGCCTCCGCCGGCACCCAGACGACCGGCAAAGCCGCCAAGTCCAACGGCTCCACATCGGCTGCCGGGACGGCCGCCTCCTCGGCGACCAGCGCGGCCAAGAGCGCGGCCTCCTCGGCCCAGGGCGGCGCCGCCACGGTCAGCGCGCCGATGGTCAAGGAGCGCCTGTTCGCCAACCCCAACCGGCCCGCCTCCTACGCGGCCGGCGGCAACCTGCAGCTCAAGAACTCCGGCAACCAGATCACCAACTTCCGCAACTACTTCTCCGACACGCTGCACCTGGCCAAGAACCAGTACACGCTCAAGTCGATGAAGAAGGGCGCGATCGTGATCGCCGGGACGGTCCTGGGCCGCATCGGCGGGCCCTCCCAGGGCGTCTCGCCGCACCTGTACTTCATGATCCAGCCCGCGGGCAAGGGCGCCCCGTACATCGATCCCAAGCCGATCCTCGATGGCTGGAAGCTGCTCGAGGCCACGGCCGTCTATCGCGCCGCCGGCGTCGACCCCTTCTTCGGCCCCGGCGCCAAGAACCCCAGCGTCGGCCAGGTGCTGCTGATGTCCAAGCAGCAGCTCACCACCCGCGTGCTGGCCGACCCGCATGTCCAGATCTACGCGTGTGGCCGCCGCGACATCGAGGCCGGGGTCATCGACCGCCGCATCCTGGCCGTGATCGAGTTCCTCTCGGCCTCCGGACTTGACCCCGATGTCTCGGGCCTCGAGTGCGGCCACAGCGCGACGGGCGCCAGCGGCACCGACGCCGCGGGCGCGACCGGATCCAGCGTCGACATCACCAAGATCAACGGGATCCCGATCCTGGGCCATCAGCAGCCCGGCTCGGTCACCGACATCACGATCCGGCGCCTGCTGACGCTGCAGGGCTCGATGCAGCCCAACCAGATCATCTCGGACATCTCCTACAAGGCGCAGCCCAACACCGTCGCGCTGCCCGACCACAAGAACCGGATCCAGATCACCTACACGCCGGACTTCGGGACCAACAACAAGCTCACCAGGCAGATCAAGAGCATCCTCCAGCCGGGTCAGTGGATTCAGCTGATCAACCGCATCAGCCAGATCCCCGAGCCGGTCGTCCCGATCGCGCCCAGCAGGTACGCGATCCAGGCCAAGAACCGCTGACCGGCGCGCACCGGGCGCGCCCGCGTGATATGCCGCGCTGAGTGAGCGCGTCGCTGAGTCTGTTTCGCTTCGTCCAGGTGGAGCTGCCATGGGCGCTCGGTCCGCCCGACGGGCGCTATCTCGTGCGCGCGGAGGAAGCGCTCACCGCCCAGCCGCCCGAGACGTCCCCCACCCACGTGCTCATGTTCGCCACCCTCGGGGCACCGGAGCGCCGGCGGCTGAGCGGCCGGCGCCGCCAGCGCGATGCCGAGCCGCAGCCTGAGCCCACGCCCGTCGCGACCGGCCGGGCGACGGTCATCGACGTCGGCGCGCCTCTCGACGAAGCGCGGGCGCGGGCCTGGCTGGCCGCCGCCGGCGAGGAGGACCTCGAGGCCGGCCTGACCGTGCTCAACCGGGCGCTTCACTGCTTTCGGGTCATCACCGCCGACCCCTACCTGCAGCCCGTGGGCCGCGCGCAGGCGATCGTCGCCCGCGTCGGCTTCGGCGCCGGGGAGGAGGTCGCCGAGGGCCGGTGGACCGCCGCCACCGAGCTGACGGTGCCCGCGGGCCGCCAGCGGCGTGCGCGGATCCTCGCTCCCCAGGCTCGGCTGGCGGCGCTGCTGGGCTCACGCGAAGCGGTTCTGGCCTGCGAGGAGCTGACGCTGCGCGCGCGGTCAGACGTGGCTCTGGGCCGGCCGCGGGAGGCGGCGCTCCAGCTGCTGGTGGCGCTCGACGCGGCCCTCGCCGAGCTCGCCACCGATCCCCACGCCTCCGAGCTGGCACGGCGTCTGGAGGAGCTGCGCGGCCAGCGCGAGCCGGTCGCCGCCGCTGCGCAGGCAGCCCTGTCGGGCCCGTTGAGTGAGGCCCATGTCGCCGCGGTCGCCTTCGCCCTGGGACGGGTCGAGGCGACGCTGCGGGCGCGGACGGCCGCCGGGAGCTAGGCCGGCGGTGGCGACTCCCGGCCCGGCGGCTCGCCGAGGCCGAGGCCCAAGGCGCCGATGACCGCCTCGAGCTCCTGCACCACGTCTGCGCCGCAGCGCGCCGCCGCCCGGCCGTCGTAGGGCGTCGCGCCCTGTGTGATGATCGCGATGCGGCCACCGGCGTCAAGCGTCGTCTGGGGCAGCTGGGCGACCGGATGGACCTCCAGCGAGGATCCGATGCAGAGCATCAGGTCCGCGCCGGCCGCCAGCTGCTCGGCGCGGGTCAGGGCGGCGACGGGCAGGTATTCGCCGAAGAGCACGACGTCGGGCTTGAGCGGCTGGCCGCAGTCACAGCGCGGCACGCCGTCGTCGACGGCGGCCTGGCGGGCGCGCACGTCGGCCAGCGGGTACCGCGAGCGACAGCGCAGGCAGGAGGAGTGCTCGATCGAGCCGTGGACCTCGACGAGGTCCTGGCTGCCGGCCTTGGCGTGGAGGCGATCGATGTTCTGGGTGATCACCGCCCCCAGCAGCCCGCCACGCTCGAGCCGGGCCAGCGCTCGATGCGCGCCGTTGGGCTCCTTGTCCTCGAGCGACTGGAACCGGTGCCCATAGAAGTGCCAGAAGCGCTGCGGATCGCGACGGAACGCATCGATATGCGCCACCTCCATGGGGTCGACGCCCGTCCACAGCCCGGTCCCCGGCGAGCGGAAATCAGGGATTCCCGACGGGACCGAGATGCCCGCGCCGGTCAGTGCCACCACCGAGCCGGCCTCCCGGATCAGCTCGGCGACCTGCGCCGCGCTCACGGGCGGGCGGGGGTCCGATTCCACTGCGGCGCGCGCTTGCCCAGGAACGCGGCGATCCCCTCGCGCGCGTCGTCGGAGGTGAAGACGCTGACGAAGGCATCCTTCTCGGCGGCGATGCCGTCCTTCAGGTCATCGGCGCCCGAGACACGCCTGATCTGAGAGACCGCGAGCGGTGCCTGGCCCGCCAGCTTGCGCGCCCACGCCAGCGTCGTGTCCAGCAGCTCGTGGTCGGGAACGACGCGGTTGACCAGCCCGTAGTCGTAGGCCTGGGCCGCGCCGATGGCGTCGCCGACGAGGTTGAGCTCCAGCGCCCGGGCACGACCCACCAGCCGCGGCAGACGCTGGGTCCCGCCGAAGCCGGGGATGATCCCGAGGTTGACCTCGGGCTGGCCGAAGCTGGCGCCGTCGGCGGCGATGCGCAGGTCGCACGCCATGGCCAGCTCGCAGCCGCCGCCCAGCGCGGCGGCGTTGACCGCGGCGATCGTCACCACGGGGCCGTCGGCGAAGGCGCTGAACAGCCCGTGGGCGCTGTCGACCAGCTCCCGGCAGGTGGTGGCGTCGAGACGCTGGAAGGCCTTGATGTCCGCGCCGGCGCAGAACAGCATCGGGTTGGCGGAGGCGACCACCAGCACGCGGATCGTCCCCGACCCCGTGACCCGCTCCCACAGCTCGGTCATCGCCTGAAGGACCTCGGGGGCGAACGAATTGGCCGGCGGGCGGTCCAGCCAGGCGATGGCGACGTCGCCGCGGGTCTCGAGCTTGACCGGCTGCTCCTCCCACCCCGCATCGGGACGCGGATACGGGAAGAAGCCCTGGCCCGACGTGGTCCCGAGCCGCCCCTGGGCGACCAGTCGCCGCAGGATCGTGGGCGGCAGGAAGTCCTCCCCCCACTTCTGCGCGGCGCGCTCGAGCCGGCTCACCATCACGTCCAGGCCCGCCTGATCGGCGGAGGCCAGCGGCGGCGCACCGCCGGCGCCGGCGACCATGCCGAAGTCGATGTCCTTGGCCGACGCCACCCCGTCCTCGAGGATGAGACAGGCCTCGACGAAGGCCTTGAGCGTGTAGCGCTCGAGCAGACCGGACGCGTCGGGCTCACCGGCCGTGCTCATAGAAGCCCCTCCCGGTCTTGGCGCCCAGGCGGCCCGCCTCCACGTGCGCGCGCATGGCGGCGTGGACGTGGAACCGGTCGCCGTAGGACTCACTCATGTGCTCGGCGACGGCGACGACGGTGTCGAGGCCGAGCAGGTCCGCGATGAAGAACGGCCCATGCCCCGACGGCGAGGCCTCGCCGATGAGCCGGTCGAACGCCTCCAGGTCGGCACCGCTCTCCTCCTGGGCGCGCCACAGCTCCGAGACGGCCGCATTGAGGATCCGGTTGACGACGAAGCCCGGCGCATCGGCGCAGCGGATCGGCGCCTTGCGGATCGCCTGGGCGAAGGTTGCCGTCGCCTGGGCGGTCTCCGTCGAGGTGTCCTCGCCCTCGACCACCTCCACCGCGCGACTGACCGTCACCGGGAAGAAGAAGTGCAGCCCGACCACCTTGTCGGGCCGGATCGTGGCCTGCCCGATCTCCGTGATCGAGAGCGCAGAGGTGTTGGAGGCGAGGATGGCGTGGCCGGGGGTGACCTCGTCGAGCTCGGAGAACACGGCGTGCTTGAGCTCCATCTGCTCCGGGACGGCCTCGATGACGAAGTCGACGTCGGCGAAGCGGGCGTAGTCGGCGGCGGGCGTGATGAGGCGCGCTCGTGCCTCGGCGTCGGCGGCCTCGAGCCTGCCCTCCTGCACCTGGGGCTGCCACAGCGACCGGGCCCGGGCCACGCCGGCCTCCAGGCGCCCTGGGTCGGTGTCCTTGAGGACCACGGGGATGCCGGCGGAGGCGACGATGTGGGCGATCTCGGCGCCCATCGTCCCGGCTCCGACGACCGCGGCCTTGAAGACGAACATGCCGCGCGCACCGTAGCGGATCATCGTGTCGAGCCCTAAAAGTGGTCGTTTGTTAACGACTGAATGCGAAATCCGTCAACGACCCTTGACAACCCCGTGCCGCATGTCACAGACTGAAAGCCGAATCGGCCGCGCTGGGAGCGCGGCCTCTTGGTGAGTCATTGCCGCACTCGTTTCTCTTAGGGAGGGGATAGACCCATGAGCTCTCGCTCACGGTTTCGGCTGGTCGCACTGCTGGCGACGGCCGTACTGATACCGCTGACTGCTGTTGGAATCGCGGCGGCGGCCCGCTCGCACAACCATCACGTGTTCCGCGGGAAGAAGACCCTGCTGACCGCGGCGCAGATCAGGCGCCTGTCGGCCGGGGCCAACAAGCGGACCATCATCATCTTCAAGAACCAGCTGGGCCGCCTGCCCGCGACCCGGGCCAACACCCGCGCGCGCATCAGCGCCGCCCAAGCGGCCCAGGCCGGCGTACGCGCTGAGCTGACCGCGGTTCACGCCCGGAACGTCAAGAGCTTCTCGCTCATCGACGCGATCTCGGCGACGGTGTCCCCGGCCGAGGTCAAGCACCTCCAGGTCAACCCCGCCGTCCAGGCGGTCGTTCCCGACGCGTTCCGGCACTTCGCATCGCTGGGCTCGGGACCCGGCCCGGCGCTGGGGGCGATGGCGGGCAAGAGCGCCAATGCGACCTCCACGGGGCCGCAGCAGATCTGCCCCACCAACCCGGCGCAGCCGCTGGTCGAGCCCGAGGCCCGGCAGGTCATGAACGTCGACGCCGCCGAGCAGATCACCGACGGCACCGGCGTCAAGGTGGGCATCGTCGCCGACGGCATCGATCCCAACAACCCCGACCTCATCCGCGCCAACGGGCAGCACGTGATCTTCGACTACGAGGACTTCAGCGGCTTTGGCACCAACGCCCCCACCGACGGCCGTGAGGCCTTCCTGGACGCGGGGACGATCGCCTCGCAGGGGAACCAGACCTATGACCTGTCCGGGTTCGTCAACCCGGCGCACCCGCTGCCCGCGGGCTGCAACATCAAGATCCAGGGCATCGCGCCCGGCGCCAGCCTGGCCGTCATGAACCTGGCCGGCCCCAACGCCGGATTCTTCAACTCGACCATCATCCAGGGGATCCAGTGGGCGGTCGAGCAGGATCACGTCAACGTCCTCAACGAGTCCATCGGCGGCGACCCGCTGCCCAACACCGAGAACGACCCGGTGTCGCTGGCCGACGCGGCCGCCGTCGCCGCGGGCGTGACCGTTGTCGCCTCCAGCGGCGACGCGGGCCCGTTCAACAACATCGGCTCTCCCGCGACCACCCCCGGCGTCATCGCCGTGGGTGGGACGACCACCTACCGGGTCTACCGCCAGACGACGCGCTACGGCACGCAGCTGTCTCCGGGCGGCTGGGAGGACAACAACATCTCGGGGCTGAGCTCCGACGGGACCACCGAGTTCAACCCGTCCACCGTCAGCGTGGTGGCCCCGGGTGACCGCGGGTGGTCGCTGTGCAGCAGCAACACCACGGCGTTCTTCGGCTGCACCGACATCGACAAGGGCGCCAACCCGCCGCCAATCTGGGCCGCGGGCGGCACCAGCGCGTCGGCCCCGGAGACCTCCGGCACCGCGGCGCTCGTCATCGCCGCCTACGAGAAGACCCACAACGGCAACACACCGTCGCCGGAGGAGGTCAAGCAGATCATCGTCTCGAGCGCCCAGGACCTCGGTGCGCCGGCCGACCGGCAGGGCGCCGGCCTGGTCGACACCCTCAAGGCCGTGCAGCTCGCCGAGTCCATCGACGGCGGGACGCCGGCGGGCAACTCCCTGTTCGTGCGCCAGTCGTCGCTGAACGCGACGGTCAACGCCGGGCAGTCGCCGCAGTTCAACGTCAACGTCACCAACGAGGGCGCGAGCCCGCAGACGGTGACGCCGACCGTCATCGGGGCACCGTCGCCGCTCAGCAACGACACCGGAGCGGTCACCCTCACCGCGGCCTCGCCGACCTACATCGACGGCGAGGGCAACACCGACTCCTACCAGGAGCACACGTTCAACGTGCCCGCCGGCGCCGATTACCTCACCGGCAACATCACGTGGGACGCGCAGTCGGCAGGGACCTCGGTGTTCGAGACGTTGTTCAACCCGCAGGGCCAGGTGGCCGCGTACTCACTGATCGGAACCGATCAGAGCGGGTTCGGACACGTCGAGGTGCGCCAGCCTTCCGCCGGCACCTGGACGGCGGTGATCTTCACCGTCCACAACGCGGCGCAGTACACCGGCGCGGTTCAGTTCCAGTACTCGACCGAGCAGTTCCACAACGCCGGCGCCGTGTTCCCGTCGTCTCGGACGCTCCGGCCCGGGCAGTCGGCGAACTTCCGCGTGCAGGTGCCCGCAGGACAGGCCGGAGACGAGGCGTTCCGCCTGCACCTCGGGACGGGCTCCAGCCAGGACGGGAGCATTCCGATCATCGTCCGGTCACTCGTGCCACTCTCTCGTTGGGGTGGGTCGTTCGCCGGCCGCCTGACGGGTGGCGGGTCGACCGGGAATGCGGGCCAGTCGTTCACCTATCAGTTCCAGGTGCCCTGGGGACGGCCGTCGCTCAACCTCGGGCTGCAGCTGGCCGACCCCGGCTACGTCCTCACCGGATATCTGGTCGACCCGAACGGGCAACCGCTGGATGAGCAGTCGACGGCGCAGTTCGATGCCAGCGACAACTTCCTCGGCTACGGCTCCACCATGCAGTTCTTCAAGGGAGCGCCGCAGGGTGGGCTGTGGACGGTCACGATCAACGTGTCCGGTCCGGTCGACGGAACGCATCTGAGCGAGCCGTTCACGGGCAGCATCTCGTTCGCGCCACCGCGCGTATCGGCCAACGGCATCCCCGACTCGCGGCATACGAAACTGCGGGCGGGGCAGCCGGTGACCGCGACGATCCAGGTGACCAACAACGGGAACATCCGCAAGGACTACCTCGCCGATCCGCGGCTGAACGGACGCGTGCCACAGCTGCTGGTGGGTAGCGACACCAACAATGTCGGGCTGCCGCTGTCGCTGTCCGCGCAGCCCAACTGGCTGGTGCCGCCCGACACCAACGCCCTGGCGACGTTCGCGCAGGCGAACATCCCGATCCACAGCGAGGCGGGATACTTCTCCGGCGATCCGGACGTCGGCGGCGTGTCGTTCGGTGACGCCGCGGTGACCCGCGAGACCGCGCCGGAGCTGGCTCCCGGGTTCTACTTCGGCATACCGGAGCCCACGTGCCCGTGCGGCGCCAACGGGGTCCCTGCCGGCTCACAGGTGGCGAACCTGGCGGCGGTGGCCAACACCAACCCGTTCGACACCAATGTCACCTCCAGCACGGGTGACGCGTGGGAGCAGAGCGTCGACCCCTCCGCTCCCTACACCCCGCTCAGCATCGGGCCCGGGCAGACCGGGCAGATCACGCTGACGTTCACCCCGAGCGGCCACCGTGGTCAGGTGGTGCGCGGGTTCATCGACGTCGACACCTTCAACCTGGCCAGTCTGAGCGGCGACAAGGTGACGACGATCCCGTACGAGTACAAGATCCGCTGACACCGCGGTCGTGTCCGGCCGGCCCGCCCCGCCAGGGGAGGCCGGCCGGGCCGGCCCTGCCAGGCGCCGCCGGCGGCTCAGGCGGCGCGCAGCCGCGTTCCGCCGGACCGGCCCTGCCACGTCCGCGCCGCCGTCGGTTCAGGCGGCGCGCAGCCGCGTCCCGAACCGGGCCAGCGTCCGCGACAGCGACGCCGCCATCGCGCGGCGGATGAAGAGCGCATCGATCAGCGGGGTGACGGGCGAGCGGCGGTTGACGCGATACTCGAGCGACAGCGTCACCTGCACCCCGTCGCCGCTCGCGGTGAACGCCACTGACTGACGGCCGCTGAGAGAGTCGTCGGAGACCTCGACCGTCTGCCCGTCGGCGGGGAGGTAGGTCGCGACGGTCTCGGTCACCAGGCCCCGCCCCGCCGGGCCCGACTCCCAGGTGACGCCGCCGCCCACCATCGGCCAGGGGGCGCGGGTCTGCACCACCCGGTCAAGACCGTCGACCCACAGCTCCCAGCCGCTCGTGTCATACCAGCAGCGCTCTGCGTCAGCCACCGAGGCCGCGAACGTCTGCACCGCCTGGACCGATCGCATACTCGTCCATTGTCGCTTGTGGTGAGTGACCCGGCACCTGTAGGCTCCGTGTCACCGATGCCGGACACGCTGCCTGAGGCGATCGAGCCTTACCCGGAGATTTCCTCCAAGGCGTACGAGCATCCAGCCGATCGCGCGGCGACGGCGGCGCTGAAGTCCATCCCGATGCTCGACACGGTGGTGCGCAAGCTGGTCGAGTTCAGCTACGAGCGCGCGCTGCGCCAGATGTTCCTGGGCAACTCGATCAAGGTGTCCGAGCGCCAGCTTCCGCAGCTGTGGACCTCCTACCAGGGCGTCAAGCACATCCTGGACATGCCCGACGACTATGACCTGTACGTCACCTCGGCGCTGCATTGGAACGCCGTCGCCATCGGCTCGAGCAAGCCGATCATCGTCGTCGGCTCCAACCTGCTCGAGCAGCTCGGCCCCGGCGAGCAGCGCGTCATCGTCGCCCACGAGCTGGGCCACATCCTCTCCGATCACGTCCTGTACATCACCGCGCTGAACATCCTGCTGCGCGCCACCTTCGGCCTGCCCCTCCTCGGCCTGCCGGTCCGGGCGGTGCGCGCCGTGCTCCTCGAGTGGCGCCGGGCCGCCGAGCTGAGCTGCGACCGTGCGGCCGTACTGGCCGTTCGCGACCCGCAGATCGTCTGCCGCACGCTGATGGTGGTGGCGTCCGGCCTGCCCGCGGACCAGCTCGACCTCGATGCCTTCATGGCCCAGGCGATGGAGTACGAGAACTGGGAGGACAGCCACGACCGCATCCGCCGCTTCTTCAACGAGATCAACGCCACCCACTCCTACTCGGTCCGGCGCGTCTCGGAGATCATGAAGTGGGTCCAGAGCGGCGAGTACGACCGGATCATCCGCGGCGACTACCGCAAGCGCGGTGACGACACCAACGTCCGCGAAGAGGCCTCCGACGCCATGGAGTACTACGCCGAGCGCTTCCGCTCGCTCTTCCGGGAGCTGGGGGACAACGTGACCAACCTTGGGCTCCCAGGTGGGTGACGTGAGCCAGCAGGTCGCCGATTGGCTGCGCAAGCGTGGCGGCGGCTCGGGCGGCTCGGGCTCCGGCTCGGGCGGCTCCGACAACGGCGAGTAGCGACCTTCGCGGCGTTCCTCGGGGTACGAGACGCACGTCAACGGCGGCTTTCGAAGGTGGACGGAGCGGGGCCGGCCACCCCAACAGCCAATCGGCGACAAATCGCGATTGCGTGGCCTGATTTGTCCGCTGAGGTACGCGGGGCGACCACTCGGCTCCAAATCAGCAGGCGCTTCCGGCGGTTTGTCGCCGATTAGTCGTCGCCGCACGCGCCCGACCCAACCCTTCCCCAGCCATGCCGTAGGACGCCGGTGCCCCCTCCCCCGGCCCCGACCTCAACGGCGATATCCGCCGCGCTCGGCCGAAGCTCTTGACAAACGAACACCAGCGATATATCGTTACGTATCGTCGATATACCGACGACAGTCAAAAGAAGAAACGTAACGAGTGGAGGAACCACATATGACTGGTGCATACGCACAGAACTGGCCCGGGCGAGGCGCCTGGGCATCGCAGGGCGCAGGCTTCGCCACCGGGTGGAGCGAGCGCGAAGGACGAGATGCCGGGGACCGCGGACGCCGTGACACGGGCGAGCGCGGACGACGGGACGAGGGCGAGCGCGGTGGGGGCCGTGGCCGCAAGGGCCACCGTCATCACCACCGCGACGCGGCCAACTGGCTGTTCTCCCGCGGCGGCGGGCGGCATGGAATGCGGCCGACCCCCGAGGAGCTCGAGCAGCTCATCGCCTGGCGTCGCATGGGCGGCGGTCCGTTCGGCGGGCCTGGTGGCCCGTTCGGCGGCGGCGGACGGGGACACGGTCCCCGCGGACGTGGCCGGGCACGGCGCGGCGATGTGAGACTGGCGCTCCTGCGCCTGCTCGCCGAGGAGCCGGCCAACGGCTACCAGCTCATGCAGACCATCGAGGAGCGCAGCGGCGGCCGCTGGCGCCCGAGCCCCGGCTCGGTCTACCCCACGCTGGCCCAGCTCGAGGACGAGGGACTGATCAAGTCCGCCGAGGCCGAGGGGTCGCGGCGCTTCGAGATCACCGACGCCGGCCGGGAGCACCTGGAGACCCGGGCCGACGAGCCCGAGCCCTGGAAGCCCACCGACGAGGCGGGCGAGAACGCCATCACCGAGCTGGCGCCGCTGGTGATCCAGATCGGCAAGGCCGCGTGGCAGGTCGCCACGGTCGGCGACGAGGCCCAGCGGGGCCGCGCGATCGAGGTGCTCGCCGAGACCCGGCGGGCGCTCTACCGGATCCTCGCCGAGGACGCCCCGGAGTCCGAGGACGACGACGCCGACGATTCCGTCGGGTCAGGTGCCTAATGCCCCGCAGCGGCAACCCGGCGGGCTAACGTAGAGACGCGATGACGTCATCGGCCAGT
Source organism: uncultured Actinomycetota bacterium (assembly GCA_963771675.1). GTDB lineage: Bacteria > Actinomycetota > Thermoleophilia > Solirubrobacterales > Solirubrobacteraceae > Palsa-465. The sequence goes on from CAVYUJ010000004.1 coordinate 294,375, forward strand.
AACGGAGCGTTGACTCCCGCCATCTCCGTCCGTGACCTCGTCAAGAACTTCGGCGAGGTCCGGGCGGTCCGGGGCGTGAACTTCGAAGTGGCCATGGGCGAGGTGTTCGGCTTCCTGGGACCCAACGGGGCCGGCAAGACGACCACCATCAACATGCTCTGCACGCTGGCCAAGCCGACGTCGGGCCAAGCCTCGGTGGCGGGCCACGATGTCGTCTCCGAGCGCGACAACGTGCGGCGCAACATCGGCCTGGTCTTCCAGGACCCGACGCTCGACGGCTACCTGACCGCGGCCCAGAACCTCCAGCTGCACGCCGAGCTCTACGGGGTCCAGTCGGACCTCGTCGAGCCCCGCATGCGCCAGGTGATGGAGATGGTGGGTCTGTGGGACCGCAAGGACTCGGTCGTGGGCACGTTCTCGGGCGGCATGCGCCGCCGGCTGGAGATCGCGCGCGGCCTCATGCACTCGCCACGCGTGCTGTTCCTGGACGAGCCCACGATCGGCCTCGATCCCCAGACGCGCCGCTCGATCTGGAGCTACATCCGCGAGCTCAAGGAGCGCGAGGAGATCACGATCTTCATGACCACCCACTACATGGACGAGGCCGAGTGGTGTGACCGGATCGCGATCATGGACCACGGCGAGATCGTGGCCCTGGACTCACCGGACGCGCTGAAGGCCGGCGTGGGAACCGACCGGGTCACGATCCACACCGATGACAACGACGCGGCGATTGTGGCGCTCCAGCGCCAGTTCGATGTCGAGGGCAAGGTCAGTGAGGGCGCGGTGACATTCGGCGTCCCCGCCGGCGAGGCGTTCATCCCGCGGCTGTTCGCCGAGTTCGAGATGCCGATCCGCTCGGTGAGCGTGTCCCGGCCGACCCTCGACGACGTGTTCATGTCCTACACCGGCACCACGATCCGTGACGCCGAGGAGGACCAGTCCAAGCATCGCAACCGGGTGATGATGCAGATGATGACCGGAGGGCGGCGATGAGCACCACCACTGACCCACGGACCGAGCCCGGCGGCGGAGCCGAGGTCTCTCGCACGCCGGTCGTGCGCGTCACCGTCCCGGAGCGCAGCCTGCGCTCCGAGCTGCGCGCGATCAAGATCGTCTGGCGCCGTGAGCTGATCCGCTACCGCGCCGACCGGATGCGGATGATCACGACGCTCGTGCAGCCGCTCCTGTTCCTGTTCGTGCTCGGCTCCGGGCTCCAGACGCTGGCGCGCGCCGGTACCCACGGCGTCAGCCTCAAGACCTTCATCTACCCGGGCATCCTCTGCATCGCGGTCATGTTCACCGCGATGTTCTCGGCGGCCTCGATCGTCTGGGACCGCGAGTTCGGGTTCCTGCGGGAGATGATGGTCGCCCCCATCCGCCGCAGCTCGATCGTGATCGGCAAGTGCCTGGGCGGCGCATCGGTGGCCTGCATCCAGGGCGTGATCGTGCTCTGCCTGGCCGGGGTGGTGCACGTCCCCTACGACCCCGTGATGATCATCGAGGTCTTCGTGCTGCAGCTGCTCCTGGCCTTCTCGATCACCGCCTTCGGCGTGATGGTGGCCGCGCGCATCAAGCAGATGCAGTCGTTCATGGGCGTGATGCAGATGATCATCACGCCGATGTTCTTCATCTCGGGGGCGCTCTTCCCCGCGTCGGGCCTGCCCGGGTGGCTGACGGTGCTCAACCGCATCGATCCCCTCACCTACGCGGTCGACCCCATGCGGCGGATCGTCTTCAACCACCTGAGCATCTCGCCGGCGGCCCGCCACGCGCTCGATCCGGGCGTGACCTGGTGGGGCTGGCGCGTCCCCACCCTGCTCGAAGCCGGCGTCGTCGTCGCGCTCGGACTGGTGATGCTGGGGATCGCGATCGTGGAGTTCAGCTCCACCGAGTAGCGGCCCGGCCAGAGCCGGCCCGGGTTCACCACATCGCCACATCCCGGGGCGCAGGTGGGGGCAGTCTAAGGACATGTTCATCCTGATCCTCGTCGTGGTCACGGCTGTCTGCTTCGACTTCACCAACGGGTTCCACGACACCGCCAACGCAGTCGCCACATCCATCGCCACCGGGGCGCTGAAGCCGCGCGTGGCGGTGCTCATGGCCGCGGTGCTCAACCTCGTCGGGGCCTTCCTGTCGATCAAGGTCGCAGCCACGATCGCCAAGGGGATCGTCGACCCAAGGCGCTTCAGAACGGTTCGGGACTCACCCTGGTGTTCGCCGCGCTCGTCGGAGCGATCATCTGGAACCTCGTCACCTGGTACTTCACCCTGCCGTCGAGCTCCAGCCACGCGCTCATCGGCGGGGTCATCGGCGCCACGCTGGTCGCCAGCGGCGCGCACGCGGTCTCCTTCCACGGGATCCTCAAGAGCGTGATCGGCCCGGCGATCCTCTCGCCGATCATCTGCGTCATCGTCGCCGGGGTCGCCACGTTCATCGTCTACCGGCTGATCAGATTGCTCAAGGAGGGCGAAGCCAGACGGGGCTATCGCTACGGCCAGATCGGCTCGGCCGCGCTGGTGTCCCTGGCCCACGGGACCAATGACGCCCAGAAGACGATGGGCGTCATCACGTTGGCGCTCATCGCCCACGGCGACATCAGCGCCACCCACTTCTACGTTCCCGTCTGGGTGAAGCTGGCGTGCGCGCTGGCCATCGCCGCCGGGACCGCGATCGGCGGCTGGCGGATCATCAACACGATGGGCAACCGGATCACCGAGATCGAGTCGCCACAGGGCTTCGCCGCGGAGTCCGCCAGCGCCGCGGTCATCCTCTCCTCGTCGTTCTACGGCTACCCGCTGTCGACGACCCACGTGGTCTCCGGCGGCGTGATGGGCGCCGGCGCGGGCAAGAAGCTCGAGAGCGTCCATTGGGGCGTGGCCGGGCAGATGGCCAGCGCCTGGGTGCTGACCATCCCGATGGCGGGGGTGTTCGGCGCGGTGGCCTGGGAGGTCGCCGACCTCTTCGGCTCCAACGCCGGAGTCGTGGTCATGGCGATCCTCACCGCGGCGGCCGCAGCTGGGCTGTTCGTGCTCGCCCAGCGCAACAAGGTCGGCGCCGCCGAACTGGATCGCACCCACGTCTCGCCCGAGCGCGAGGCGCAGATCGCCGCCAGACAACCCGCCCCCGCGACCGCCTAGAGGAACCCGGCATGCTCACGTTCGCTTCCCCCATCATCGACACGTCGGCCCTGTGGAAGATCATCCTGGCCTCGTTCGCGGGCGGCGCCGGGTGCGCCGTGGCGTTCGGGATCCTGCTCTACGGTGTCTCACGCGGACAGGCGACCCAGAACGGCGGCGTCCGCATCCTCAACTACGGCATCGCCGGCCTCGCCGGGGCCTTCGTCATCGCCGCCGTGGTCCTGGGGATCCACGCCATGACCACCAAGTCATAATCCGCTGACGCCGCCGCGGCGGGTAGCTTTTGGCGGCGTGACCACCGGAGACCCGGGTCTGCAGCGCCCCAAGGCGGTACGGGTCCCGTGCCTGCACAATCCCAGCCGGCACGAGCTCGCCACCCATCTCGAGGGCCAGCACTTCGTCTGGATCGACTACGAGGGGCCCAGCGACGACGACCTCACCGAGCTGTCGCAGCTGATCAAGCTGCACCCGCTCACCCTGGAGGACGCGCACACGTTTCGCCAGCGTCCCAAGATCGAGGAGTACGAGGGCTACATGTTCATGGTGGTGTTCGGCGTGGACGCCGGCACCGAGTCGGGCGGCCCGCTGCTGCGCGAGGTCCACGTGATCATCTCCGGCGACTACGTGGTCACCATCCACCACCGGCCGTTCGGCGCCCTGTCTGACCTGCGCGCCCGCTATGACGAGCAGCAGGTGCGCAGCGAGCAGTTCCTCGTCTACAAGATCCTCGATGCCATCACCACCACCTTCATCCCGGTGCTGACCCGCACCGACGACGACATCGACGAGCTCGAGCAGGACGTGATCGCCGACGCGGACGCCGAGGACCTGCAGCGCATCTTCTCGCTCAAGCGCGATCTGGTGGCGATGCGGCGGGTGGTCACGCCGATGCGGGACATGTTCATCCGCAACGCCGACCGGATCGCCGAGCTTCCGGGCCTGGAGACGGACGATCGGCTCTACTTCCGCGACCTCTACGACGGCCTGGTGCGGATCTCCGAGCTCGTGGACTCCTACCGCGACCTGCTCTCGGGCGCCACCGACATGTACCTCTCGACGGTGGCCAACCGCCAGGGCGAGATCAACAAGCAGCTGACGATCATCGCCACGATCTTCCTGCCGCTCACCTTCCTCACCGGCTTCTTCGGCCAGAACTTCGCGACGCTGGTGAGCTGGATCGGATCGGAGTGGACCTTCTACGTGTTCGGACTCGGGCTGCTGGTGTTCTCGGTGGTGGGCTTCGGGATCTACTTCCGCCGCAAGGGCTGGCTCTAGGGCCCTCCCGGAAGGCCCCTAGGCCTCAGGCCGCGACCTGGTGGCGGGCCGCGGTGGCGCGCCACATCGCCGCCCGCAGCGGCGGCGTCAGCGCCTGATCACCCGGGCGCAGCAGCAGCCACAGCCGCGCCTGGATGGGCTCGGCCAGCGGTCCGCGGCCCACGGCGCGCAACCCGTCGCCGCCATCGGCCAGCAAGGCGTAGCCCAGGCCACTGCGCAGGGCCGACTGGATCCCGCTCAGGTGCGGGCTCTGAGCGGTGACGGCGGGCGCGAGGCCGAGCTCCCGCACGCGGGCCATGGCCAGATCGCGCATGTGGCAGGGCTCGTCGTAGGCGACCATCGGCAGCGGGTCGGGCAGCTCGTCGCCGTGGGTGACGACCGCGCCGGTGTACCAGCGCAGCGTCAGCGGACCGAAGTCGAGCGCCCCGGCCACCTCGCCGGGGTCGAGCACGATGGCGGCGTCCACCTCGCCCCGGGCAAATGCGGCCGCCAGCGAGAGCGAGCGGTCCACGCGCAGCTGCAGCGGCCGCTCGCCGATCTGCTCGCGGATGACCGAGAGCAGCGTCGGGAGCATCGGGTCGACGATGTGCTCGACGGTCCCGAGCACGAATGGGCCGGCGACCCTGCTCTCGCGGGCCAGCCGCACGAGCGCCTGGTCGTGGGCGGCGAGCACCTCGGCCAGCTCCTCGGCGGCGCGCTCCCCGAATCCGGTCAGCTCGACGCCCCGGCCCCGCCGCGCGAACAGCGGCTCGCCGAGCTGCTCCTCGAGGCGTCGCATGTGGCGGCTGATGGCGGGCTGGGTGAGGTGCAGCGCGTCGGCCGCTCGGTGGTAGCCGCCGTAGCGCACGACGGCAAGGAACGAGCGGATGTGACCGGGATCGAGGTCCACGAGGCCATGATGACGCGACCCACCGAGGCTCGCAAGCAACCGATCACGGATCGGTATCGATTGCGGCGCTTCTGTGATTGCTCGCGCGCGCGAGGCGGGCCACCATCAGCTCATGTCCGATGGCGTCCTGCAACCGATCTTCGTGCTCCTGTGGAGCTCGGGCTATGTGGTGGGCTCGCTGGCCAGCCAGGTGTCCGGACCGGTGCCGCTGCTGGCGACGCGGTTCATCCTCGCCTCGCTGGTGACCGTGCCGCTGGCGCTGGGGCGGCGCGCCCGGGGCGTTGCGCTGGGGCGGGTGGCCGTGATCGGCCTGCTGTTCCAGGTCACGCAGTTCGGGGGCATCTACGGTGGCTTTGCCCTCGGCGTCCCCGCCGGGCTCTCGGCGCTGGTGATGCTGGGGCTCGCGCCCCTGGTGACAACCGGCCTGGCCATCGCCGGCGGGCAGGAGTCGAGCGATTGGCGGCTCTGGGGCGGGCTGGTCATCGGCATCGCGGGCGTGGCCATCGGGCTCGCCCCCGAGCTGGGCCAGGCGCGGATCGGCGCCGGGCTCATCCTCACCGCCGTCGGCATGCTGGGGCTGGCCGGCGGCAGCGTGCTGCAGAAGCGCTGGGGCGCGGGGGTGGATCCGATGGTCTCGGCCGCGACCCAGTCGGTCACCGGCGCCGTCGTGATGGTCCCGGTGCTGCTGATCGCCGGCGGGCGCTTTCACGTCGGCCTCCAGCTCGTGCTCTCCCTGAGCTGGCTCGGCGTCGGCATGGGCATGGGCACGCTGCTCGTGCTCGTCAACCTGCTGTCGCGCTACGACGCCAGCCGGGTCAGCGCACTGCTGCTCCTGGTGCCCGCGGTCACCGCGATCGCCTCGGTGCCCGCCCTGGGCGAGCCGCTGCACGCGGCCACCCTCGGCGGCATGGCCGTCTCGGCGGCCGGGGTGTGGATCGCTATCGGAACCGGTGGTAGGCCGCGACCCAGTTCTGTGCGATGGCGCGTTGCGCGGCGGCGAGCGTCATCTCGTGGTCGCACACCCGTGCATGCAGGCGGTTCTCCAGGGAGTCCTTAGGGTTCGGGCTCGCGCCTGGCTCGGGCCAGAGATTGCGCGCGTCGTTGGGGGCGCCGCCGAGCTCGAGCGAGACCAGGTGGTCGTACTCATAGGCGTGCAGCGGCTTGTGATCGCCGTAGGACCTCAGGCTGGCGATCTTCTCACGCTCGGTGATGGACTCCGACGGGCGCACCGATTCGCTGTAGCCGGCGTGACAGATGGTGCGGGCGATGTTGGCCTGGGTGACCGCCGGATCGATGGCCCCGGGCGTGCACCCGGGATCCGGGAGCGAGTACAGCCCCGAGCCCGTGGCGTGGCAGGAGCCCGCGGGCGGCTGGGGCTGCACGACGTGAGAGCTCGCCGTGCTGCGGACGAGGCCCGGCGGCGACGCGCCCGCGTGGGAGTGGGCGCCCACCAGCGCTCCGCCGGCAAACGAGGACAGCCCTGCCACCACTGCCGGTACGAGGACCCAACGTGGCATGGGCACCAGTCAACCACCGGCCCCCGACGGAACCGCCGGGGTCGCCGTGGCCGAAAGAAGAGGGGGGCCAGCCGTCAGGCTGAGCCCCCATCCAGAAAGCGACGCCTCGCGTCTCGACGGCGGCGACGAGCCTCGGGCCTAGACGGCGGCGGTTGCCGGCTCCTCGATGCGCCGCGGCAGCAGCGTCTCGCGGGCGATGACCAGACGCTGGATCTGCGCCGTGCCCTCGTAGAGCTGGAGGATCTTGGCGTCACGCATGAGCTTCTCCACCTTGTACTCCTTGATGAAGCCGTAGCCGCCGAAGACCTGCACGGCGTCGGTGGTGACCTCCATCGCGGCGTCCGCGGCGAAGCGCTTGGCGTGCGAGGACTCCAGCGTGTTGCGCTTGCCCTGGTCGAGCAGCACGGCCGAGTTCCAGGTGGCCAGGCGGGCCAGGTGCACCTTGGTCGCCATGTCGGCGATCATGAACTGGATCGCCTGATGCATCGCGATCGGCACGCCGAACTGCTGGCGCTCCTTTGAGTAGGCGATGGCCATCTCCATGGCGGCGCGCGCCACGCCGACGCCCATCGCCGCCACGCCGGGGCGGGTGCGGTCCAGGGTCATCATGGCGATCTTGAAGCCCTTGTTCTCCTCCCCCACCAGGTGGTCGAGTCCGATCTCGACCTCGGGGAAGGTGATGGTGGCCGTGTTGGAGGCGCGCTGGCCCATCTTGTCCTCGTGCTTGTCGACGACGACGCCGGCGTCGCGGGGGACGACGAAGCAGGAGATGCCGCGATGGCCCGCGTCCTTGTCGGTCTTGGCGTAGACCGTGTACCAGTTGGCGTACTCGCCGTTGGTGATGAAGCACTTGGAGCCGTTGATGACCCACTTGTCGCCCTTGCGCGTGGCGGTGGTCTTCATCCCGGACACGTCGGAGCCCGCGCCGGGCTCGGTGAGGCAGAACGACGCGTACAGCGGCTCCTCGGTGAGGCGGCCCAGGTACTCACGCTTGAGCTCCTCGGAGGCGGCCAGGATCACGGGCGCCGTGGCCAGGCCGTTGCAGGTGAGCGACGTGGCGATCCCGGAACAGCCCCAGGAGAGCTCCTCCTCGATGATCGCGCCGTCGAGGAAGCCCAGGCCGGGTCCGCCGTACTCGGACGGCAGATGGTTGTTCATCAGCCCCAGCTCCCAGGCCTTCTCCAGGATCTCGCCGGGCCAGGTGCCGTCCTTGTCGTACTCCCAGGCAACCGGGCGGATCTCCTTCTCAGCGAAGTCGTGCGCCATCTCGCGCATGCTCTTCTGCTCGTCGGTGAGGGTGAAATCAACCACCGTGTTCTCCTTTTACAGGCTTCGATTGACTAGTCAGTCAATGTGCTCTGACGCGAAGGATACCCCCAATCCCGACGCCGCAACACAACGTTTGTCCACTTTTTCGTGGGGTCTGCCCCTGCCACACTTAGCGGCGTGCAAGGTGCGTTTGGCACGGTGGTGCTCGTCGTCTGCGGCGTCGGGGTCGCGGGCGCGCTGGTGGCGCTGCTGCTCGGGCGCCGCACGTGGGAGGATTACGGCCGCAATCACCTGGTGATGGAGCGCGATTCATCCGAGCCCGCCGGCTCGGCGGCCGCCGTGGTGGAGCGCGACGAGGAGATCCGTCAGATGCTCGAGGCGCGCAATGCGCGGCGGCGGCGCCGGGGCGAGCCCGAGCTCGACATCGATGCCGAGCTGAGCCGGCTCACCGCTCCCGCGGTGCACGACGCGCTGCGCGCGGAGATCCGGGATCTCGTGATCGCCCGCAACCACCGCCGCGCCAGGCAGGGCAAGCCGCCGCTGGACGTCGAGGCCGAGATCGAGCGCCAGATCGCCGCCCTCAGCGAGCTCTGAGCGAGCTCTGAGCGGACCGTTGACACGCGCCACCCCCGTCAGGCGGTACGCTGCGCGCACTATGGCCGACCCACGCCGTGTTGAGCTGGACGATCTGGTCAATCGTCCCGGCACCTACTTCAACCCACAGACCGAGGTCCTCATCGTCGTCGACGACTCACCCGAGCTCGACGCCGAGATCTTCAACATGGAGGAGTTCGAGGGGGCCGACTGGGTGCAGATCTCCGACGAGCTCCCCGTGGACGAACACCGCCGCGACGAGCTGCTCGAGGCCTTCCAGGTCCACCTCCACGCGGGCTCCGCCGAGGAGGAGGACGACGGCGGCGACTCCTCTGACGAGTTGGAGGAGGACGATCAGGAGGCCGGGCGGGAGTAATCGCCCCGGCCGCCGCTCACGGCGGCGGCCGCGTCAAGCAGCGGCGGGCGACGACTACGAGCCGTTCAACACCGACGCGCACTTCTGCATCTTCAGGACGTCCTGACCGGCGGCCTGGATGCATTGGCTGTACTTCTTGATCTTGGCGGTGGTGGCCGAGGAGCCCGAGGATCCGGTCGTCCCCGTCGATCCGGTGGCGCCCGTTGCGCCGAGGGAGCTGCCCCCCACCGAGCCCTCGATGCCGGTCAGGATCGACCGCAGCTTGGCGGTGAACTGGGCGTAGGGCTGCACATTGGACGGCGCCGAGATCGTCTGGGGCTGGTTGACGGCGGAGTACTGGAGGCTGAAGCCGATCCCGGCCGAGGTCATGCCCCCGGCGAGGGTCGAGAGCCGTCCCGTCACGGGGACGTTGAGGTTCAGCGACAGCTTGCGCAGGACCTTGTCGCTCTTGCCCGTCCAGACGTCGACGGTGGCGTTCTTGACCGCCGCCGCGATCTTCTGCTGAGTCGCCTGGGGGATCGAGCTGGGCAGCTTGGTGCCCGTGGTGCTCGACGCCTTGCCCAGGAGCGTGTTGATGTCCTGCAGCAGCGCGGTGACGTTGACGCCGGCGCGGATGTGCGTGGTGTCGGTGCCGCCGATGTTGTCGGAGCCGACGACCGAGGCGTTGGTGAGCCAGTGCTGGGGGTTGATCCCCAGGCTCGACAGGCCGCCGCCGCCCTGGCCGGACCCGCCGACCGAGGAGAAGCCCGACTCCAGCCGCTGGAAATCAGCGGAGGGCAACTGGTAGGCGGTGCCCGACAGGGTCACGTAGCCGCTGGTGCCCGTGGACACGATCCCCAGCTGGCCCTTGCGGCCGAGCGCCGAGATCGCGATCGTGAAGTTCGACTGAGGGAGCTTGCCGGCGCCGCGGCTCTGGAAGGGGCCGCTGATGCTGAAGCTGATCGGCGAGGTGAAGGTGCTGGAGCCCGAGGGGTTCAGCGTGAAGTCGATGCCCAGCACGCCGCTCTTGACCGGACGGCCGCTGGCGAAGGTCTGCTTGAGCAGGCTCTGCGCGTTGCCGGACGAGCCCGAGCCACCCGAGCTGGAGCCGCAGGCGGCGAGCACGAGCGTGGCCGCGACCGCGCCGAGGAGCAGCCCCCGCCGCAACCACGGCGATCGGGACGTGTTCCGGGTGTGCATGCAACATCCTCCTCAGTCGTGGCTCAGACCTGGGCGCGAATGTAGCATCGGCTTGGTGCGCAGGAGCCTGCTCGCCCTGCTCGCGGTGCTGCTGTTTCCCACCGGCGCCGCCGCCGCGCCGGTCCTCGTCCTTGGCCACCACGGGCACGCGACGCGGCGCAACGATCCGTACGTCACCGGACCGGCGCTGACCCCTGCTCCGGCGTCCACGTCGCCGACGGCGACCCGGGCGCTCTCGACCTCTGAGCACGCGGCGGTCGCCAGGAAGAAGAGACCCAAGAAGCCGGAGATCACGTTCCTGTCAGAGCTCGCCCGGCTGCGGAAGAGCGGCGCGCTGCCCACCGCCTCCTACCACGCCGACGTGGCCGCCTACAACCACGCGCTGGCCACGGAGAGGAAGCTGCGCGGGACGCGCCGCACCGAGCTCACCGCGGTCACGGTGACCATGCACGACATCGCCGCATCTCACCAGCTGACCCCGTCACGCCTGCCGGCGATCATGGCCACGCTGGCGGCCAATCAGCAATGGTGGACGCAGGGGCCGCTGCTGGCCGGCGGGCAGCGGGTGGAGTTCCCCGGCTCGCAGCTGGTGTGGCAGTACTACCCGGGCCAGGGCATCCAGCTCCAGGTGCTGGGCACGTTCGGCAAGGCCGACGGCCTCTACACCGGGGGCGCCGCGGACTACGCCGCGCTGGAGCAACTGCTCAGCGAGATGATCCCGCTGGCGGCCCAGCGGGGCGGAGGACTGACCTGGGAGTACTACTTCCACTTCGACGGAGGCGCGCCGCCGTGGACCAGCGCGATGTCGCAGGCCACCGGCCTGGAGGCGCTCAGCCGCGCCTACCTGGCGACGGGCAACGCCACCTACCTCAGCACCGGCACCCAGGCGCTGCCGGTCTTCAGCGTCGCGCCGCCGGTGGGCGTCAACGTCAGGGCGCCCGCCGGGACGCGCTTTCTCCAGTACACCTTCGCCCCCACCACCGACATCATCAACGCCTTCCTGCAGACCCTGATCGGCCTCTACGACTTCGCCCAGGTGAGCCACAGCGCCACGGCGGCGGCGCTGTTCGCCGCCGGCAACGCCCAGGCGCAGGCGGAGCTGCCCAGCTTCGACACCGGCGCGTGGTCGCTATACCAGCCGGGCATCGAGGACCCCCTCAGCTATCACCAGCTTGTCACCGGGTTCCTCCAGCAGCTGTGCACCCGTACGCAGGCGCCGGTCTACTGCACCACCGCGCAGCACTTCCAGGCCGATGAGACGACCCCGCCCGCGCTCACCCAGCTGACGCTGCGGGCGCGCAACAGGAGCGCGTTCGCGCTGCGCTTCCGCCTCTCGAAGATCTCCCACGTGGGCGTCACCGTGACCAACGCCGCCGGCGCGACGGTGTTCGCCACCAGCGCCTCGTTCGGCTACGGCGTGCGCGGCTTCACCATCCCCCGGATCAGGAAGGCCGGCACATATGGGGTCGTGCTGGCCGCCACCGACCTCGCCGGCAACTTCGGGCGGATCACCGGGAACCTGCAGATCACGCGCTGAACGCCGGTGAGGCGCGTGACCAACGCGCTGCCGGGCGCTTAGACTCGCGCCGATGGGGCGCCCGCGCACGATCCTCTACACCGGCAAGGGCGGCGTCGGCAAGACCTCGGTGGCCGCCGCCACGGCCCGAGGCTGTGCCGCCGCCGGCCTGCGCACGCTGGTGATCTCCACCGACCCGGCCCACAGCCTGTCGGAGTCGCTGGGCGCCGAGCTCGGCGGTGAGCCCGTCCAGGTCGGCGACGGACTCTGGGGCCAGGAGGTCAAGGCCCAGGAGGAGATGGAGCGACACTGGTCCGGCGTGCAGGAGTGGCTGGGCGAGCTGCTCATCGAGCGTGGCGTCGACCGCATCTCCGCCGAGGAGCTCACCGTGCCGCCCGGCGGCGACGAGCTGTTCGCGCTCCTGCGACTGCAGGCGCACAACGAGTCCGGCGAGTGGGACGTGGTGATCGTCGACTGCGCGCCGACCGGCGAGACGCTGCGACTGCTGTCGTTCCCCGACGTCGCCCGGTGGTGGATCGAGAAGGTCTTTCCCTTCGAGCGCCAGGTGCTGGCCGCCGCACGGCCGATCGCGCGCTCGCTGCTCGACATCTCCCTGCCCGGCCGGGCCGTGTTCGCCGACATCGAGCGGCTGTCGCAGAACCTCATCGCGATGAACGAGATCCTCCGCGACCGCACCCGTTCGACGATCAGGCTCGTGATGAACCCGGACAAGATGGTGATCGGCGAGGCGATGCGCACCTTCACCTACCTCAACCTCTACGGGTACCTGACCGACGCGGTGATCGTCAACCGGCTGTTCCCCGATGGCGTGGGCGAGTACTTCGCGGGGTGGCGGCGCGTGCAGGAGGAGCACCTGGAGCTCGTGCACTCGGCGTTCGCGCCGGTGCCGGTGCTGTGCGCGCCGTACTTCGAGCAGGAGGTGGTGGGGCCCGAGATGCTCGACCGGCTCCACGGCGCGCTGTTCGGCGACCGCGACTCAGGCGCCGTGCTCCATGAGGCGCTGGCCCAGGAGCTGGAGGTCCTCGACGATGGCGCCCGGCTGCGGCTGGACCTCCCGTTCGCCGAGAAGGGCGACATCTCGCTCAAGAAGATCGGCCTGGAGCTGATCGTCGGGGTCGACGGGCAGCGGCGAACGATCATGCTCCCTCCCGCGATGGCCGCCATGCGACCGGCCGCCGCCACCTTCGACAGCGGCGCGCTGGAGATCAGGTTCGATGGCGACCGGTGACGCCCACGACCACCGGGCCGAGCCGTCCCGGGAGCCGATGGAGGATGCCCTGGGGCGCCTGGAGGAGCGGCTGGATCGCGCCTCGCAGGCCGCCGAGCGGCTGCTCGCTGACGCCGCGCAGCGCGTGAGCCCGGACCGGGGCACCGCCAAGCCGCCCCCGGCGGGCTGGCAGGGACCGAGGCCCGAGGCCGGGCGTGGGTTGCTCGACGGCGCCGATGCCGACCTGCTGTTGGGCCTCGTCGCGGTGCTGCGCGACCGGATGCCTCCTGATCTCCAGCAGCGCCTCGCCGAGGCGATCCGCGAGGTGCTGCTGGCGCTGCGAGCTCTGATCGACTGGTATCTGGAGCGGACCGAGCACACCCGCTCGAACCCGGCCGAGGTCCAGGACATCCCGATCCTGTAGAGGCCCGGGGGCGTCGGCGGACGGGCGGGAGCCGCCCGGCCCGCCCCGTACAATCGTGAGGTGCCGCGCAGGGCAGGCTCGCCCCCCACTCGCATGATTCGCGCCTGGCGCGAACTCCCCCAGGAGCGGCGGCTGGCCGCGATGGCCGGCGTCGGGCTCTTCCTCACCCTCTTCCTCCCCTGGTATCAGGAGACGGTGTTCGCCAATGGCGTGACGAGCCTGCGGTCGGCGAGCAGCTCGCTGACGGGCTGGGGCGCCTTCTCGTTCGTGGAGGCGGCGGTGCTGCTGGTGGCCGCGGCCGTGCTCATCCTGCTGTTCGTGCGGGCCGAGGGCCAGGCGTTCCACGTCCCGGGGGGCGACGGGGGCGTGATCACAGCAGCCGGGTTCTGGACCTGCGTGCTCATCGTCTGGCGCATCTTCGACAAGGAGGGCACCAGCCGCCACGACCAGATCGCCTACACGTCGGGGATCGAGTGGGGCATCTTCGTCGCCCTCGGCGTGGCCGCGGTGCTCACCTACGCCGGCACCCAGATCAGGCTGGCCCACGAGCCCGAGCCCCCGCTGCCGGGCGAACCGGTGGTCCAACGCCCCCGCGGGAGCAAGCGCCGCCGCGGGTGGCTGCGCAAGGGTTCCGACGACCGGCGCCGCCCCGCGACGACCCGGCGCGCCTACCCGGGGCCCGATATGGGCGCCGACGACGATTGGACCCAGGAGGTGCGCGCCCGGCGGACCGTGCCGCCGCCGCCCGAGGCCTCCACGCGCCGTGACGCCTCCGAGGCGCCGACACGTCACGACCGCTCGGAGGCCCCCACGCGCCGTGACGCCTCCGAGGCGCCGACACGTCATGACCGCTCGGAGGCCCCCACGCGTGATGACGCCTCCGAGGAGCCGACTCAGCGCGTGCGGCCCCGGAGCATCGCCACCCCCGACGAGCCTCGTGGACTGAGCGCCCCGGTTTCGGCCCGCCGCAGCCGGCCGCTTGACCGGCGTGAGATCCAGGAGCTCGACATCGCCGAGCCGCCGACCGCCCGGCTGGGCCGCTCGGCCGCGGCCACCCCGCCCGCCGAGCCGGATGCGGACGCGGAGCCCGAGTCCCGCGCCGACGGCACGCGCCCCCAGCCGTCCGATCCCAGCGACGACCAGCTGACCATCCGGCTCGACCGCCCCACCTGAGGCTGGAAGCTCAGCGTCGGGCGGGGCCGGCGAGCCGGACGACGTTCCATGAGCGCGGCGGCAGCGTCACGCGGTCCTCGGCGACGATGGGCAACGTCCGGGGCACGACGCGATCGGCCGCCGGAGGAGTGTTGGACGCCTCGAGATCGTCGTCGCAGAGCGCGACGTGCTCGGACACGGCCAGGCCCGGCAGCTCGCGCAGAACAGCCCGGAGCTCGAGCGGCCCCGGGCTGCGGTTGACCGCGAACACCGTGACGGTGCCGGCGTCGGCATCGTGGACCGCGGTGGCCTCCAGGACGCCGACGGGGCCCTCTCCGTCCACCTCGTAGGTGCCGGCGTCGGGCTCGACGCGCAGGACGGTGCCACGGCCGTAGCGCGATGCGTGCAGGAACGGGTAGTAGGTGGTCTGACGCCAGGCCGGCCCGCCGTCACGGGTCTGGATCGGGGCGATGGTGTTGAGCAGCTGAGCCAGGCAGGCGATCCGGACACGGTCGGCGCGGCGCAGCATGGTGATGAGCAGACAGCCCACCACCAGCGCATCGGCGACGTTGTGGACGTCCTGGGCGATCGCCGGGGCGTATTCGAACGACCCGCTGCGGCGTTCGAAGTCCGGGTTGCCGCGCTGGTACCAGACCATCCACTCGTCGACGCTCAGGGCCACGCGCTTGCGGCTGCGGCGGCGCGCCGCCACCGAGTCGGCGATCGAGGCCACGCTGTCGATCATCCGTCCCAGGTCCAGCGAGGACGCCAGATAGGCGTCGAGGTCCGGATAGCGCGCGGGGTCATAGTAGGAATGCAGGGAGATGTAGTCCGCGACGTCCCAGGTGAGGTCGAGCACCGTGTCCTCCCAGGCCCCGAACGTCGGCATGTCCGAGTTGGAGCTGCCGCAGACCACGAGCTCGATCGAGGGGTCGACGGAGCGCATCGCCTTCCCGGCCTCGTTGGCCAGCGTGCCGTAGGCGACGGCGTCCTTGTGACCGATCTGCCACGGGCCGTCCATCTCGTTGCCCAGGCACCACAGCGGCACGCCGTGGGGCTCCGGGTGGCCGTTCTCGACGCGGCGATCCGCCCAGTAGCTGCCGCCGGGGGCATTGCAGTACTCCACCAGGGCCCGGGCGGCATCGATGCCCCGGGTGCCGAGGTTGACGGCCAGCATCGGCTCGCAGCCGACCTTGCGCGCCCACGCGATGAACTCGTCGGTGCCGATCAGATTGGGCTCGATGGAGCGCCAGGCCAGGTCGAGGCGGGCGTTGCGCAATGCGCGCGGGCCGACCCCGTCCTCCCAGTCATAGCCGGAGACGAAGTTGCCCCCCGGGTAGCGGACGGTGGTCACGCCGAGCTCGCGCACGAGGTCGATCACGTCGCCCCGGAAGCCATCCTCGTCCGCGCTGGGATGGGTCGGCTCATACATGCCGCCGTAGACGGCGCGGCCCATGTGCTCCACGAACGAGCCGTACATCCGGTCATCGACGGCGGCGATGGTGAACGACGGGTCGATCACCAGGCGCGCGTGTGTGGTCTCAGTGAGCATCTCTCGCCTAGTGGGTCAGGGTCGGGGGCGGATCGGAGCGAAGGGCTGCGCCCGCATCGGCGGCGGCGGCGGGGGCGTCCGGCCGGCCGACGGCAGCGCCCGTCGCGGGGTCGAAGAACTGGAGCCAGGCGGCATCGAGGGCGAACCGCGTTCGCTCGCCGCCACGCACCGGGGCCCGCGGGCCCACCCGCGCGACACCGGCGTCCTCGGGCACGTCGCCGGCCGCGGTGTCGCCCACGCTCAGCACGCGCTCCTGCTCGGCGGCGCGGGGAGCGTCGATGGTGAAGTGGACGAACAGCTCATTGCCCAGGGCCTCGACGAGCTGGACGTCGGCGTCCAGCGCCGGGCCGGCCGGCGGCTCGGAGGACCGGTCGGCCGCCAGG
Source organism: uncultured Actinomycetota bacterium (assembly GCA_963771675.1). Taxonomy (GTDB): domain Bacteria; phylum Actinomycetota; class Thermoleophilia; order Solirubrobacterales; family Solirubrobacteraceae; genus Palsa-465. The sequence continues at coordinate 310,869 of CAVYUJ010000004.1, forward strand.
AGCATGTGCTCGGGCCGGATGCCGACGATGAGCGGCTCGTCGCGGTGCTCGGCCAGCTTGGGCAGCCGCTCGGTGAGCGCGGGCGGGAGCGCGATGGCCTGGGAGCCGAGGCGCATCTCCAGGCCGTCGCCTGCGGCGGCGAGCGTCGTCTCGTAGAGGTTCATGGCCGGCGAGCCGATGAAGGCCGCCACGAACATGTTGGCCGGGCGGTCGTAGAGGTCCTGCGGCTCGCCGCACTGCTGGAGCACCCCATCGCGCATGACGGCCACCCGGTCACCCATGGTCATCGCCTCGGTCTGGTCATGGGTGACGTAGAGGGTGGCGACGCCGAGGCGGCGCTGGACGCGCAGCACCTCGGCGCGCATCTGCACCCGGAGCTTGGCGTCGAGGTTGGAGAGCGGCTCGTCCATGAGGAACACGCTGGGCCGGCGCACGATGGCCCGGCCCATCGCAACGCGCTGGCGCTGTCCGCCGGAGAGATGGCGTGGCTTGCGCGTCAGCAGCTGCTCGAGACCCAGGATCGATGCCGCCTCGCGGATCTGGTCGGCGCGGTCGCGCTTGGGCACGCCGCGCATCTCCAGCGAGAAGCCGATGTTCTCGGCCACGGTCAGGTGCGGATACAGCGCGTAGTTCTGGAACACCATCGCCACATCGCGCTCCAGAGGCGAGATCTCGTTGGCGATCCGGTCCCCGATCCGCAGGGTGCCGTCGGTGATCTCCTCCAGGCCCGCGACCATGCGCAGCGCGGTGGTCTTGCCGCATCCCGACGGACCGACCAGCACCACGAACTCGCCCTCGGCCACCTCCAGGTCGAAGTCGCGCAGCGCCTGGACCCCGTTGGCGTAGGTCTTGCTCAGATGTTCGAGGGAGAGCTTGGCCATGGCGTCACCTCTTCGTTTCAGTCAGTTGGCGAGGCCGCCGACGAGCAGGCCTCCGCGCCAGCGCTTCTGGATGAGCCAGAACAGCGCCACCAGCGGCACGATCGTCACCAGGCCACCGATCACGATCAGCGGGAACACCCGCGTGTCACCTGACGCCTGGGCCCGGTTGGCCCACACCCCCATGCCGACGGTCAGCGGGAACTTGTCGTTGCGGGAGAAGATGATGAACGGGAGGAAGTAGTTGTTCCACACCGCCACCACGTTGATGAGCAGCACCGTCATGAACCCTGGCGCCATGAGCGGGAGCGCCAGCCGGCGGAAGATGCGGAACTCCCCCGCCCCGTCGACCCGCGCCGCGTCGATCAGCTCCTGAGGGACCGCGGCCTCGATGAACGTCTTCATCAGGTAGACGCCGACCGGCGCCACCATGCTGGGCAGGAGCATCCCCCAGATCGAGTTGATCAGCCCCACGTGGGCGTACACGAGGTACAGCGGGTAGGTGATCGCGGTGACCGGGACCAGGAGCGCCGAGAGGACGAACAGGAACGTGGCGTGCGAGCCGCGGAAGGAGAAGCGGGCGAAGCCGTAGCCGGCGAGCGTCGACAGGATGGTGGCGCCGACGCCGCCGACCACGGCATACAACAGGGTGTTGGCAAACCACTGGAAGTAGATGCCGTCGCCGTCGACGTTCTGAAACAGCGACGAGAAGTTGTGAAAGAACTGGAACGGGGCGGCGAACCAGAAGCCGAAGGTGGTCAGCAGATTGCCCTGGCTCTTGGTGGAGCCGATCGCCACCCACACGATGGGAACGAGGGTGAACAGCGCGAAGACGAGGCACAGCAGCGTGACCAGCGGCACCGTCCACCGGCGCAGCCCGAACAGCCGCAGCGGCACGACGTCCTCCTGCTCCTCGGCTCGACGGGCCCGGCGGCGCGCACGCCGTTCTGTCGACCAGCTCACCGCGCTCATGCGAACGCCTCCTCCCGCTCGCGCCGGTCGCGCAGGACCAGCACCGTCACCGAGATGGCGATGGTGACCAGGCCCAGCACCACCGCGGCAGCCGCGGCCTGGCCGTACTCCTGACCGGCGACGCCGGTGTTGTAGATGAAGATGGTCGGGGTGAAGTGGTTGGAGATCGCCTGGGGCTGGAACGCGGCGATGATCTGGGGTTCCACGAACATCTGGAGCGCGCCGATCATGTTGAGGAACACGAGCATGGTGATCGCGGGCCGGACCATCGGCAGCTTGACCCGGAGAATCACCTTGCGCAGCGGCGCGCCGTCGAGCACCGCCGCCTCCACCAGCTCCCGCGGCACCGACTTCAGCGCCGTGTAGAGGACGATCATGTTGTAGCCCGTCCACTCCCAGATGACGATCACGAAGATCGTCGGCCAGATCATCCCCGACGAGAAGAAGTCCGTGTTGTGGAACCCCAGCGTGTTGGCCGCGTGCACGAACGGCCCCTGCCCGGGCCAGAACAGGAAGTTCCACATGACCGCGCCGACGACCGCCGGCACGGCGTACGGAATGAAGAAGATGGCCCGGAACACCCGTCCGAATCTCGCCACGCCCAGATCGAAGACGGTGGCGAAGAAGAACGCGACGATCAGCATGAACGGGATCTGGATGGCGCCGAAGATGACCACGTGGATCACCCCGGACCAGAAGTCCCCCGAGGACAGCACCTGCTTGTAGTTGTCGAGCCCGGTGAACCGGGTGCCGCCGATGAGCCGCGTGGTGTACAGGCTCTCCCGGATCGCGTAGATCAGAGGGGCGATCATCATCGCCACGAAGAGCACGATGAACGGGGCGACGAAGTACCGCCCCCGCCGGTCGCGCCGGTTGATCCAGCTCGTCCGCCGGCCCCGGCGGCGCGCCGCTGAGCCCAGCACGCCGCCGGCCGGATGTGCGGTGGCCTCAGACACGGGTGATGGCCGCCCCCACGTGGACGGATGTCACAGCGTCGCCGGTCACGAGGTCGAGACCGTGAAGCCCTGCTGCTTGGCGTAGGTGACGAGGTGAGACTGCAGCGTCGCGAATCCCTGGGCCAGGGTCTGCTTGCCCGCCATCGCGGGCGCCAGGTCCGTGGTGGCGTCATTGAGCGCCTCGGTCATGAACGGCGGCCACTGCACCGCCCCGGTCTTCTTGCCCGCGGTGGAGAACACCTTGAACGGATGCGTCGCTCCCGACGGCGCCTCCAAGGTCGAGTCAAACGAGGTGCTGTTGAGCGTCGGCTCAAATGATGGGAACAGCGACGACGACGGCGTGATCGTGATCTTCCACGCCGCGGGGCTGGAGTTCAGCCACATGGCGAACTGGGCGGCCTGGGCGGGGTGCTTGGAGCCCTTGAAGACGGGATAGGAGGACCCGCCCCAGTTGGTCTGCGCGTCGGCGCCCGCGGTCCACTGCGGCATCGGCGCCGCACGCCAGTCCCCCTTGGTCTTGGTGGCGTCCGGGGCGAAGTACGACGGGCCCCAGGCCGAGCTCAGCCAGGTGGCGTCGGTGCCGTTGTCCATGTCGGCGAACGCCGGGGCGGCAACGTCGGTGAGGCCGTTGACCTGATGCCCGCTCATCAGCTTCTGCCAGTAGGCGGCGAATTGCTGCTGCTTGGGCCCGGTGAAGTCGATCGTCACCTTGTCGCCGCCGGTGTACTGGAACGGGAAGGCGCCGTCCTGGGCCATGAGCGCCAGCACCCACTGCAGATCGGTGGCCGAGAAGTTGGTGATGTAGGCCGAGGGGTCGGCGCTCTTGAGCTTGGCCGCGTCGGCGGCGTAGTCCGCCCACGTCTTGGGCACCGGCAGGTGGTACTTGGCGAACAGCTTGGAGTTGTAGTAGAGCGCCATCGGGCCGGTGTCACCGGGGATGGCATAGACCGCGGACCCCTGGCTCACCTCGCTCCACACCCACGGCACGAAGTCGTGTTGGACGCTCTGCGCGCCGTAGGGCACGAGGTTGACGACGTTGTGGGTGATCTCGAACGACGGCAGCTCGTCGTACTCGACCTCGGCCACGTCGGGTGCGCCGCTGCCCGCCTTGAGCGCCTGGGTGAGCTTGACGTACTCGGGATCACCCGCACCGACATCGGAGAGCTGCACGCAGATCTTCGGGTGGCTGGCGTTGAAAGCCGTCACCGCGCGCGAGATCCCGGGGACCCACGCCCAGAACTGCACCCGGGTGGCACCGGCAGAGCACGCCTTGGTGGTATTGGCCACCGCCGTTGTGCTCGCCGTCGTGGTGTGACTCCCTCCTCCCCCGCCGCTCGCTCCCGACGATCCGCCACACGCCACCAGCCCGGCGGTCGCGGCGGCGATCGCGGTCGTGCACGCACCGGCGCGCACGGCTCTCCGCGCCCACGCGCGCACGCCGATGGGCACCCGAGGCTCAGGGGTGTAATCCCGCATCTCCCTCTCTCCTGTCTCAGTACGTCACGCTCTTGTGAGCGCTAACAACCTGTGGTCTTTTTGGGTACCCATGGGTCACTGTCCTAAACCCATGAGGTCAGTTCCCGCATATTCGACATGGTGAATACGACAGTGACTGCGGGACCCGCAGGTACCCCCGCGGCCGCTCGCTCAGGTCACGTGGCTGAAGCCGAAGGCGAAGTACGCGCTGACCCCGCCGATGATGAGGATGGCGGTGAGGATCAAGGTCCGGGAGCTGATGATGTGGCCGAAGACGCCGATGACCAGCCCGAAGATGAGCACGGCGATGAGGGCGTGGAAGGTGGCCTGCTGGGAGGCGATGAGGAGGATCACGCGCACAGAACCCTATATTTGAGGGACGCGCCGTGCTCCGGGCCGTCCGGCGAGCGCGCGCATCTCCACGCCGTCGAGCTCATGACCACCACCCTCCCCCCAATGCCAGAGTCCGTCTCAGACGTCGCCGACGGCCTGCGCGGCGCCGGCTATCTGCCCGGCGAGTCGACCGCACTGGTCTCGTTTTTGGCCACCAAGCTGGGCAAGCCGGTGCTGGTGGAGGGCCCGGCCGGCGTCGGGAAGACCGAGCTGGCCAAGGCGCTGTCGCGCTACTTGGGCCGCACCCTCGTGCGCCTGCAGTGCTACGAGGGCCTGGACGAGGCCAAGGCGCTGTATGAGTGGAACTACCGCAAGCAGCTGCTGCGCATCCAGACCGAGGCCGGGGACGCCGGCTGGCAGGACGTCCAGGACGACATCTTCGGCGAGGAGTTCCTGCTCCCGCGGCCGCTGATGACCGCGATCGCCTCTCCGGAGCCGGTGGTGCTGCTCATCGACGAGATCGACAAGACCGACCAGGAGTTCGAGGCCATGCTCCTCGAGCTCCTCTCCGACTTCCAGATCTCGATCCCGGAGCTGGGACGGATCGAGGCGCGGACGCAGCCCGTGGTGCTGCTCACCTCCAACAACACCCGCGAGCTGACCGAGGCGCTCAAGCGCCGCTGCCTGTACCTGTGGCTCGACTACCCCGACATCGAGCACGAGCTCCAGATCGTTCGCCTGCACTCCCCCGAGCTCGACGCCCAGGTCGCGCGCCGGCTGGTGGAGATCGTCAACCAGGTTCGCGAGCTGGACCTCAAGAAGCCGCCGAGCATCGCCGAGTCGATCGACTGGGCCCGCGCCCTGCTCCTGCTCGGGGCCAACGACATCGACGCCGCGATGTTCCGCCAGACGATGAGCGTCATCGTCAAGCACCGCACTGACCTGGACACGGTGGCCGAGCGCGTCGGGGTCAAGCTCGATGGCGCCACCGACGCCCGGCCCGCGGCCTGACACCGCGCCGGCCGGCTCGACGATGCCCGCGCCCAGTCCTCACGGCAAGCTCTACGCCAAGATCCCTGAGCGTGGGCCCGGTGGCTTCGACGGCCAGCTGCTGGCCTTCGCGGAGGAGCTGCGCGAGGAGGGGATGGCCGTCGGCACCTCGGAGCTGCTCGATGCCTTCGCCGCGCTGACCGAGATCAGCTGGACGGTGCAGGAGGACTTCAAGGAGGCCCTCGCGGCCACGCTGGCCAAGTCCCCCGACGACCGCCACACCTTCGAGCTGGTCTTCGACCGCTTCTTCTTCCGCGCCGCCGAGGCCGAGGCGAGCCGGTGGGACATCTCGGAGGCGGCCGCCGGCCAGAGCGGGCAGTCGCTCGAGCTCGACCTCGACGCGTTGCGCCAGCAGATCGCCGCGGCGCTGCGTGACGGCTCGGACGCGGCCATGCGCGATCTGGCGCGACTGGCGATCGCGGCGTTCGGGCGCGGAGAGGGCTCGGGCGTGCTCGGCGTCGACGTCCAGCGCATCCGCCGGGCGCTGGGGCTGCGCACCGAGCCCCAGCCCGACCTCCCCCCCGACGATCCCCGGCGCGAGGGCGTCCCCCGTGACCAGCTGCGACGCTTCGAGCAGCATCTGCGGCGCGAGCTCGAACGGGCGCTCATCGAGCGCACCGCGAGCCTGCCGCCCAAACGGCCGCTCACCGATCTGGACCGGGCGCTCCCCACCGGCCCCATCCAGGACCTGGCCGCGGTGCACCGCGTGGTGGCCCAGCTCAAGCGGCGCCTGGCCTCTCAGGGCCACGAGCTCAAGGGCCGCAAGCGCCACGCCCATGTCGACGTCCGGCGCACGATGCGGGCCTCGCTGCAGACCGGCGGAGTGCCCATCGAGCTCAAGTACCGGCCGCGACGGCCGCGACGTCCCGAGATCTTCGTCCTGTGCGACGTGTCGACCAGCGTCACCAGCGCGAGCACGTTCTTCCTCAGCGTGCTGCACGCGCTGCATGACTCCTTCCGCAAGCTCCGGTCGTTCGTGTTCATCGAGCGGATCTCCGAGGTGACCGAGGTCTTCGAGCGCGAGCGCGACTTCCGCGCCGCCTCCGAGGCCGTGTCGCGCGACGCCGGGGTGGCCGACATCTCGGGCTACACCGACTACGGGCGGGTGTGGACGGAGTTCCTGGCCGAGATCGAGGACGAGCTTCACCCGCGGGCCACGGTCATCGTCCTCGGCGACGCCCGCACCAACGGCCGGCCTCCGCGCGACGACGTCTTCGCGGCCATCACCGCGAAGGCCGGGCGGACGTTCTGGCTCAACCCGGAGCCCAAGCTCTACTGGAACTACGGCGACTCGGTGATCGCCGCCTACGCGGAGCACTGCACCGTGTTCGAGTGCTGGCGCACCGATCAGCTGGAGGATTTCGTCAAGGCGCTCACCCAACCCATCCAGGTGATCTGACGCCCGCGCAACTTGCGTCGCGGTGCGGGTGTTGTGCTGTCGTGGGGCGTCTCCGGATCCTGATCATCATGGCGCTGGCCGCCGTGTCGCTGGCCGTGCCGGCGGCGCGGGCGAGCGCCGCGACGTCGGTCATCACCATCACCCACAACCAACTGCTGCGCAACGGACTGCCGTGGACGCCGCGCGGGGTGCAGATCGTGGGACTGGTCGCGCCCGACGGCGCGCTGAGCGGCAAGTACGTCGCCGCCCATCAGCAGTTCGGCTACGCCGAGCTGCAAGCCGCGGTGGCCGCCCACGCCGATCTCGTGCGCTTCCAGGTCAGCCAGTTCGGTCTGGACCCCCAGGGCCCGCTGTACTCCACCGCCTACGTCGACGAGGTGGCCAACGCGGTCCAGACCGCGCGGGGGCTGGGGCTGGCGGTGATCCTCTCCCTCCAGGCCCAGCCGCCGGCCGGCGAGCCCACGCGCTGCCCGCTGCCCGACGCGGGAGCCGAGCGAGCGTGGGAGTCGCTGTCGGCGATGTTCGCGGGGGACGGCGACGTCATGTTCGAGCTCTACAACGAGCCCGGGGTCTCGGCCACGCCGGCCGGCTGGATCCAGTGGCGCGTGGGCGGGGAGATCATCTACCCCGGCGGCGCCTGCCAGGCGGTGGGGATGCAGACGCTCATCAATGACATCCGGGCGCGGGCGCCGCAGAACGTCGTCATCGTCCCCAGCCTCAACGGCGAGCAGTCGCTGGCCGGGCGCATGCCTGTGTTCGATCCGGCGCATCGCTCCGACCCGCAGCTGGCCTATGGCATCCACTATCCGTCGCTGACCCGCGGCATCACCTTCTGGGACAAGGCGTTCGGCACCGCCAGCGCCTCGATCCCGGTGATCGTCACCGAGTGGGACGCCAACTCCACCACCGGATGCGTGCCCAACGCCCCGGCCACCGCGCAGGTCCTGCTCGACTACCTGGCCAGCAAGGGCATCGGGGTGGTCGGCTTCGCCTTTGATCTGCCGGGCACGATCGTGGTGGACTCCACCTTCACGCCCACCAGCTACGCCGGGTTTGCCTGTGGGGTGCCCGGCGCCGGCCCCGGGCAGATCCTCTTTGAGAACTTCGCCGCCGAGGCGCAGGCCGGCGACGGGACCCAGCCTGAGCCAACGCCCTCGTGGATCGTCAGCGCGAGCCTCGTCTCCCGCCTGGGCCTGCTGGCCCATGCCACGGCCGCGCACTTCTTCGACACGCCGCGGACGTTCGTGACCGGCGCCGGCGCATCCTCGCTGGCGTCGCTGGGGATGGGCTCGGCGGTTCCGACGATGAGCTTCGCCGACGAGGCCAAGCTGGCCGCCGCGGTGACCCAGGGCCGGCTTCAGGCGGGAACCGCCGCGGTCGTCTACGCCGCCGGCGTCGGCGCCGGCACGCCGGTGGCCCAGCGGCGCAACCCCGCCCACTACTACGCACTGGCGGCCGCGATCGCCCACCAGCACGGGCTGCTGTTCATCGCCGCGCCCCAGACGAGCCTGGTCAAGGCGCTGGCGCCCGCGACGCCCGCCGCGGCGCGTGACAGGGAGTTCCTGCGCCTGGGACTGGCCCGGGACACCGCCCATGACGCCGACGCCTTCGAGGCGCCGGCGCAGGCGACCCAGGGCGACTCCTCCGCCTACGCGTCGTTCGTGACCTCGGCCTCACGTCAGGCGGCGCGCTCCCACCCCGGGATCGAGCTGCTGGCGGGCCTGAGCGCCGGAGCCGCGCGGTCCGTGCCCAGCCCCAACGCCCTGTTCGACGCGTTTCTCAGCACCCGGCTGACCGTCGCCGGCTACGGCTTCAGCGGGCCGTCGCCGGCGGCGACCAGCGCCGGCCTGGCGTTCCTGCGCAAGCTCGAGCGCCTCGACGGCTGACCGCCGGCCGGGACCTGCCGGGGCCGATCGCGTCGCCGCGCGCAGGCGCGTGTCCCGCCGGGCCTCAGGCCTCGTCGACGAACCGGGTGGTCACGGTCCGCGTGTCGCCGGCGGCGTCATGGAGCACCCAGGTGGCGACGTAGGACCCCGGGGCCAGCGCGGGCACGTCAACGCCGTGCGCGGTGTCGACGTTGGCGGCGTGAAAGACACGGTGCCCGGAGCCGGCGGGGGTGATGGTGAGCGCCACCGGCACGCCCGTCGCCGACACCGAGCCATGCGGCCCGGGCAGCCCCGACTGCGCGGAGGCGACGAAGGAGCCGTACAGCGTCTCGTCCTGGATGGGAGCGGTCGACTCGATCCCCGGGACCTGGGTCAGCGTCTGGCCGCCGGAGAAGTCATCGGTCTGCGCGATGTCGGCCACGGACAGCCCCTTGGCGCGCCCGCTGGGCGGGCAGATGGTGCCGGTGCCGCCGATGCCGAGCCCGATCGACGTGCTGACCGGCGGCTTTGACACGGGCGGCCCCCAGTAGTCCCCGGCCTGGCAGCGTCCCGACGCCACCGCGGTCTGGTTGCCGATGAGGTCGACCCGCAGGTGGGCGACGTGCAGCGAGGTCAGCCGCCGTCCTGCCGCGTTGACGAGCGTGAGGACGTCGCCGCCGCGCACAGCCACGCCGCTGATCGTCACCGCGCCGGCCCGCCCCGCCCGGCCGTGGCCGAGGGCGCGCCCGCCGCGGAGCAGGCGGTACTGCGCACCTGGGACGAGCCCCACGCAGCGGACGGTCCGGATCCGCACGAACGCCGTGCACGTCGGGAAGCCGGTGGGAGAGATGAGGAGCTGGCGGTTGGGGACCGCGCTGACGCTGCCGGGCTCGCCGAGCCCGATCGTCAGCTGCACCAGCGCGCCGTCGGGCTCCACCGCGCTGCCGGCGCGGTTGTCCTCGCTGGTCATCGTCACCGGGGTGCCGGGACCCACGTGGTGCACGATGATGGGCGCGAAGTCGGTTTCGGTCTCGCACAGGTCGGTGGGCGACGGCGCCAGGGTGGCGCCGATCTGCAGCGTGAGCACCCCGGTCTGCCCGCACGGCCCGATCACGTAGGCGGTGCGCGCCCCGCCGGGGACCACGGCGTAGCCGTGATCGAGGTCGAACCAGCCGGTGAAGCCGGCCTCCGTGAAGGGATTGCCGCCGTCACCGGTCTCGATGAGATCCGGCGACGGGCTCTTCGGGCCCAGGCCGTAGAGGACCTCGATGACGTCGCGGTCGTCGCCCACCGCGTGCGGGGCCCCGTCGCGGCCGCGCAGCGTCAGCGGACCCCAGCTCCCGTCGGCGCGGCTCTCGCCCTGCGCGATGGCCGTCGGAGCCCCGGCGCGCGCCAGGATCAGGGTGACCGGCGTGCGACCTCGCGCACCCAGGTTGCCGCTCACCCGCGAGCTGAACTGGCGCAGGGTGATCGTGTGCAGCGCGGGGATGGAGGCGACGGTGGTCGAGGTCTGGACGCACCCGCCGCGCGCGTTGGACCAGATGTCCTGGATGAGATACGGATGGCCGTCGATGACCTGGTTGTAGGGCGAGCCGTCGGAGGCGTAGCCCAGCGGCGGGCCCTGCTGGGGCCCGCTCTCGCACTTGTCGGCGGTCTCGAACCCGTTGGGGTCCATCCAGCCGGTGCCGACCGGGTCGGTGACGGCCTCGACGGCCTCATGGGCGACGGTGTCGATCGTCGCCTCGGCCTCGGGATTGCCCTCCGGGTCAGACCCCGGCGGCGGGGTGAACTCGATCTGGGGGTCGGGGATCGCCGAGTACACCGTCAGCCCGTGACCGAGCGAGAAGGCCGAGTGATAGCCCGCGAACGCCGTCGTGGCGCAGCTGCCGACCGTGATGCACTCGTCCACGTCGGGGGGCAGCAGGACGAAGTAGATGTTGGTCAGCCCGCGCGCCGCCGGGTCGCTGGTACCGATCAGCCGGTCCACCTCGTGCTGGACCTGGAGGTCGGTGACACAGGTGGCGACCCCCGACGGTGACGGGCACTGGCTGGAGGTGGCCGGATAGGGGTGGGTGTCGGCGATCGAGTCGGCGGCCGGGTCATAGTGGATCTGGTAGGTGCCGTCGCCCGAGCGATCGCCGAACTGGTTGAGCAGCGAGAAGATGTTCGAGACGGAGCCCGAGTCGTGGGCGACATCGCCCAGGAACTGCTGGATCAGGGGCACGTAGCCGAGCGCGCCGGCGGTCGGGGACCCGTCGAAGTGGTACCCGGCGGGCGCCCAGAAGATGGTGTGGATGGTGACGTTGCGCATGACCACGCCGCCGTGGTAGAGGACCGGGATGCCCTGACCGCCGGCGACCTCTTGCGCGCCGTGCGCCGGGAGCAGGCCCAGGGCAAACCCCACGCGGGGCTTGAAGGCGGGCCGCCGCGCGCCGGCGCCCGATCTCGGCGCCGCCGGCGCGGTGCCGCAGATCGTGAGCAGCACGGCGATCGCCACCAGCACAGCGCCGGCGGCAGTCCGGCGATCGACCCTCCCTGCACGCATCGCCGGGCACCCTATCGCACGCGCCGGTACCATCCCCCCGGCAGACCTGACAACCAGGGGGGCTGGCGGGAACGCCGGCTGAGATAGCGCCCCCCGCTGCCACGCGGCCCGGCGCTGACCCTTAGAACCTGTGGGGTAATGCCCGCGAAGGGAGACGAGCGATTGATCGAGGCTCCAGCTCTCCAGGCCGGGGAGCGCCACGACACCGGCGGAGTGCGCGTGGACCTCGTGAGCAGGACGTTTCCGTCCGGCAAGGGTGACGTGCACGCGCTGGCCGGGGTGTCGCTGCGAGCGGCCCCCGGTGAGATCGTGACCGTCGTCGGGCCCAGTGGCTGCGGCAAGACGACGTTGCTCGAGCTCATCTGCGGGCTGCAGGCGCCCGACGCCGGCAGCGTGGTGAGCGCCCCGGCGGCGCTGATGCCCCAGCGCGACCTGCTGCTGCCGTGGCTCAGCGCCATCGACAACGCCGCGCTGGCGCTGCGCGCGCGCGGCATGAACCGCGCCGACGCCCGCACGGTGGCGGCGCCGTGGCTGGAGCGGTTCGGCCTGGCGGGCTTCGAGCAGACGCGCCCGGCGATGCTGTCGGGCGGGATGCGCCAGCGCGTCTCATTCCTGCGCTCGCTGCTGGCGGGCAAGCCCGTGCTGGCGCTCGACGAGCCCTTCGCCGCGCTCGACGCCATCACCCGCGCCGAGATGCAGGGCTGGCTGGCGCAGGTCCTGGCCTCCGAGCCGCGGACCGTCGTGCTGGTCACCCACGACGTCGAGGAGGCGGTGGTGCTCGGCGACCGCGTGGTGGTCATGTCGGCGCGCCCCGGCCGTGTGGTCAGCGAGGTGGCGGTGCCGCTGGCGCGCCCGCGGCGGCGCACCGACGCCGAGGTCGTGGCGCTGCGCGAACGCGTGCTCGAGGCGCTGGGGATGCCGGCGTGAGGCGCCTGCTCTCGGCATGGCGTGCGCTGGTGCTGGTGCTCGCGCTGCTCGGCGCGTGGGAGCTCTACGTCGACCTCGGCGGCGCGGACCCGCTCATCCTCCCTCCGCCCCATGCGGTGGCCCGGTCGCTGGTTCAGGACCGAGGCCTGCTGTGGTCCAACTTCCGAGTCACCGGCGAGGAGGTGGTGCTGGGAATCCTCGTCGCCGCGGTCGCGGCCCTGGCCCTGGCCAGCGTGATGCACTTCTTCGTCACCTTGCGCCAGGCGTTCTGGCCGGTGCTGATCGCCTCACAGACGATCCCCATCGCGATGCTGGCGCCGGTGCTCGTCCTGTGGCTCGGCTTCGGCATCCTGCCCAAGCTGGTGGTCGTCGCGCTCGTGTCGTTCTTCTCGATCGTCGTCACCACCCTGGCCGGCTTCTCCGCCGTCGACCCAGATCTGATCAAGCTGATGCGCACCTTCGACATGCCCCGGCGCCGCCTGTTCCTCAGCGTGGAGCTCCCCTCGGCGCTGCCGGGCGTGTTCATCGGGACCAAGATCGCCGTCATCGTCGCCGTGATCGGGGCGGTGTTCGCCGAGCAGGCCGGGGCCAACTCGGGACTGGGGTATCTGTTCAACCAGTCGATCGCACAACTCGACACGGCGCGTGCCTTCGCGGCTGTGGTCCTGCTGTCGCTGTTCGCGATCGCGCTGTTCGCGCTGCTGACGCTGGCCGAGCGCCTCACGGTGCCGTGGGCCTATCAACCGATTGGAGACCTGTCCCGATGAGACGACGAAGCGCGCTGATGTTCGGCGTGATCCTGGCCGGCCTGGCGCTGACCTCCTGCGGCGAGAAGAAGGACACGCTGGCGCCGGCCACCGCCCAGACCCAGCCGCTGAATCTGATGCTCGACTGGCTGCCCAATGCCGACCACGTCGGGATCTATGACGCGTTGGCCAACGGCGACTTCACCAAGGCCGGGCTGGCCGTCCACGTCCAGGTGCCCACCGACCCGGCCACGCCGCTGACGCTCCTGGCGGCCGGCAAGGTCGACGCGGCGATCTCCTACGAGCCCCAGCTCCTGCTCGCCCGTGACGCCGGCGAGCCGCTGGTGGCGATCGCCGCCCTGGTGCAGCGCCCGCTGACCTCGATCGTGTCGCTTCACTCCAAGCACATCACCAGTCCCCGGCAGCTGCGCGGCAAGAAGATCGGCGATGCCGGCATCCCCTACCAGCAGGCCTACCTCAGAACGATCCTGGCCCACGCCGGCGTGGCGGCCGGCTCGGTCAAGGACATCAACGTGGGCGCCAACCTGGTCCCGGCGATGCTCTCCGGACGGGTGGACGCCACGCTGGGCGCCTACTGGAACTATGAGGCGATCCAGCTCCGCCAAGCCGGCAAGCGACCCGACGTCATCCGCGTCGACGACGCCGGCGTCCCCACCTACGACGAGCTGGTCCTGGTGGTGCGCGAGAACGAGGTCGCCAACCAGAACGGCGAGCTGCGCCGCTTCGTGCAGGCGCTGGGGCGCGGATATCAGGCGGTGCGCAGCGACCCCGCGGCGGGCGTCACCGCACTGATCCACGCCAACCCGTCGCTTGACGCCAAGCTCCAGCAGGCCAGCGTCAACGCCACGCTGTCCTCGTTCTTCCCGGCGCAGGCCAACCTGCCGTGGGGCTGGCAGAACCAGAGCCAGTGGAACGCCTTCGGCCACTGGATGCTCCAGCAGCACCTGATCAAGAGCGCCCAGACGATCACCGACGCCTCCACCAACGAGCTCCTGGCCGGGCAGGGGCCGTAGTGGTCCTCGCCGCCGGACCGCCGGACTAGCCCGCCATGGTCCTGCGTCACGACGATGCCGGAGTCCTGGCCGTCGGCCAGGCGTCCCACGCGTGGCTGTGCGGCCAGTTCGCCCGCGCCTGGGGCAACGAGCGCTTCGGCCCGGTGCAGCCGCTCGACGAGGTGGCCCTCGGCGCCGAGCAGCACGACGTCGGCATGGCGGCCTGGGACCTCGAGCCGGTGCGCAACCCCGAGACGGGACTGCCGCAGTCGTTCATGGAGATGGGCCCGGAGGTCAACGCGGGGCTGTGGTCGGAGGGGCCCCAGCGGCTCGTCACCCAGAGCCGCTACGGCGCGCTGCTGGCGATCCTGCACGGCCGGCGGCTCTACGAGCGCTTCGATCTCGCAGGCGCCCCACCGGTGCAGGCGCAGGCGGTGCGCGCGTTCCTGCGCCACGCGGACGCCCTGCAGCGCTCGCTGCGCGCCGCGCTGAGCGCCGACCCGTTCACCGCGCCTCACGCCACCCCGGAGCGCATCGAGGCCAACAGCCGGCTGGTGTGGACGTGGGACCTGATCTCGCTGGCATTGCTCCTGGGCTGGGCGCCGATGAGACTCGAGGCGGTCCCGACCGCCGGGGGCGGCGCCGTCGACATCGCGCTCGCGCCGGTGCCGCGACAGGGTGGGCGGGATCTGGTTCATTCGCTGGATCCCTGGCCGTTCGGGGCGCCGGAGGTGCGCGTGCACTGCGACGGACGGCGTCTGGTGCACGGCTTCGCCGACGACGTGGCCCTGGCCGAGGGCCTGGCCCGCGCGCCCTGGGAGACCGTGGAGTTCACGTTGGTCCCGGGCGCAGAGTTGCGCGACGGCCCGTGAGGGCGCCTACGATGTGCCCGATGCCGAGATGGATCGCCGGAGCGGCGGCGCTGCTCACCCTGGCGCTGACGGGCTGTGGCAGCTCGCAGACACACTCGTCGACCGGCGCCGCGACGCCGCCCCACAGCGCCGGCGCGCCGCACGCCACCGGCTGCGCGGGATCCCAGCTCACCCTGTCCTACTCCGGGACCGAGGGGGCCACGGGACATCTCGAGCTCCACGTGGCCGTGCGCAACACCTCCCAGACGCCGTGTCTGGTGCGCGGCTACCCCTCGGCCCGGCTGCTCAACGGCGCCGGCCGGCCGCTGCCCCTGCGTGTGGGCCGCCGCGACGGGTTCTTCCCCGACACCGAGTCAAAGCCGCGGGCGATCTCCCTGGAGCCCGGCGCGAGCGCCCACTTCGGGATCAGCCTCGTGACCAACAACGAGTACAAGGGCGCGCGGGTCTGCCGGACGGCGGCGGCGGCGATGCTCTCGGCGCCGGGATCGCGGGCGCGCTGGCAGCGGCTGTCCCTGCGCCCGGGGCCGCGCATCGCCCCCTGCGGCAACCAGCTCGTGGTCTCGCCCATCCACGCGTAGGCGCCGTCGAGCGATGCCGGCCGCGACGCCACGACGCCCCGTTGCCCGCGGCCCGCGGCCACGCGGCCCGCGGCATCAGGCGGCCAGCCGCAGCGCCGCCGCGCTCCCCGCGCCCGACAGGGCGTGCAGCCCGGCCAGCCCCGACCACGGCGCGTAGGGGGCGAACAGCGCGCGGACCTCGTCCTCGGTGGCGCGCGTCCGGGGGTCGGGCGACTGCAGCCGTCCCACCAGCTTCAGGTAGGCCAGGTCGCCGGCGGGGAGCTGATCCAGCCGTCCCTGCCCGGTCAGCGCCATCGTCTCGAGCGTCCAGCTCCCCACGCCGCGAATCTGGCGCAGCCGCCGCCACCCCGGCTCCTGCTCGGGGTCTGACAGGTCGACGCGCCCCGAGGCGACCTCGCGGGCCACCCTGACGAGGGCGATCGCGCGGGTCTCGGTGAGGCCGAAGGATTCGAGCAGCGCCGGGGCCTGCGCGGCCAGCACCGCCGCCGACGGGGAGTCCGCCAGTCCGGTGACGGCGCAGCGCCGGCCCAGCCGGGCCACGAGCCGGCGCTGGATCGCCGCGGCACGCTCGTACTCGATGAGCTGCTCGCAGACCGTCCACGCCAGCGCCTCGAAGGGGTCGGCGCGCCCGTGGGGTCGCAGGCCGGGGTTCGCGCGGACGGCAGCTCCGATGAGCGGATCGAAGCGGAAGCGCTCGTAGAACGGCCGGAGGTCGAGGTCGATGCCCAGGGCGGCGCGCATGCGCTCGATCCCCCACTCGGCCACCTCGCGGCAGTCGGCCTGGGCGCCGAACAGAACCCGGTCGGGGCCGATCTGCGCAACGCGGATGACCACCGGGTCCTCACCGCGATGCAGCAGGCGGTGCAGGACCCCGCCGCGGATCCGCGCGACGCGGTCCAGGCCCGTCCGGCGCGAGAGCCGGAACGTCCATCTCGGGCGCACCTCGCGGCGGACCTCGAGGGCGTACGCGCGCGCGCCGCGCGCGCCTGCCCCACGGCGCGCCGGGGCTCTCACTCCCCGGGCTTGGCGATCAGGTGGACGTCGACGAGGAAGCTGCGCGAGCCGACGATCGGCAGCGCGTCGAGCGCCCGGCGCGGGCGGCTGCGCGCGAGCTTGCGCGCGCTGTGGCGGCGCACCAGCGCCAGCGTGGCGGCCCCGGCGACGAATCCCGTGGCGGCGACGGCGGCGGCCTGGACAGTGGGCAGCGACGACGGCGAATGCGACTGAATCGCGCGCACCTCGGCCAGCACGGGCATGCCCTGCACCGTCTCCTCGGCGATCACCGGGCCGCTCACGTCATCCACGACATCGGCGTCGACGATCGGCTCGGCGCTCTCGTGAGTGGACTGGTCGCGAGACATCGGCGGCATATGGTGACAGCGTACGCGGTCAGGTACAAACGCCGCGACGACCGTCCGCCGAGCCGCGGCGACCGCCCGTTACGATTACCTTGGTCAGATGTCGACATCGATAGACGTCTTCGCCAAGGCGCGCGAGCACGAGCGCATCGCTCAGCTCAAGGCGGCCCGCGACCTCGACGCCCTCCCCTACTTTCACACCCTCGAGGGTCCCACCCTTCCGGTGGTGGAGATGGAGGGCCAGAGCCGGATCATGCTCGGCTCCAACAACTACCTGGGGCTGACCGGCGACGAGCGCGTCAAGCAGGGCGCGCTGGACGCGCTGCATCGCTACGGGACCGGCATCACCGGATCGCGCTTTCTCAACGGCACGCTCGACCTGCACCTCGAGCTCGAGCAGGAGCTCGCCGAGTGGCTGGGCACCGAGGCGGCCCTCGTCTTCACCACGGGCCACCAGGCCAACGTGGGCGCCCTGGGCACGATCCTCGGCCCCGGCGACACCGTCGTCGCCGATTCGGGCGATCACGCCTCGATCCTCGACGGGGTCACGATCTCGCGCGCCAAGCTTCGCGCCTTCCGCCACAACCGGATGGACCAGCTCGAGCGCCGGCTGGAGCGCGCCGTCGAGGACGGCGGCGGCATCCTCGTCGTCGTCGACGGGGTCTTCTCCACCGAGGGCGACGTCGCGCCGCTGCCCGAGATCTGCGACCTGTGTGCGCGCTACGGGGCTCGGCTGATGGTCGACGAGGCCCACGCGCTCGGCGTCCTGGGCGCCCGCGGCGCCGGCGCATGCGAGCTGCTCGGCGTCGAGGACCGGGTGGACCTGAGGATGGCCACGTTCTCCAAGTCGCTGGCCTCCTGCGGCGGCGTCATCGCCGGACCCGCCGACGTGGTCGAGTTCCTGCGCATCCAGGCGCGCTCGTTCATCTTCACCGCCTCGGCGGTACCGGCGGCCGTGGGAGCGGCGCTCGCCGCCGTGCGCATCTGCCGCTCAGACGAGGGCCCGCCGCTGTTCGCCCGGGTCCTGGACAACGCGGCCTATCTGCACCGCGGGCTCACCGAGCTGGGCTTCCACGTGGTCCCGCCCACCCGGCTTGCCGACGGAACCGAGGTGATCACCCCGGTGGTCCCGGTCCTCGTCGGCGACGACTGGAAGGCCGTCTTCCTCTGGAAGGCCCTCTACGAGGCCGGCGTGTTCGTCAACGTGATGATCCATCCAGCGGTCCCGCTGGCAGGCGCGCTGCTGCGCACGAGCGTCATGGCGACCCATGACCGCCCAACCCTCGACCGCGCGCTCGAGACCTTCGCCAAGGTCAAGCGCGAGTTCGAGTCCGAGCATGGCACGCTCCCCGGCGGCGAATGAGCCGCGGCGGACTTGTCCGTTCCTGCACAAGACACCGGGCGAGAGAAAAAAGGCGCTCTAAGCGCATGTCATCGCCGTGTGACATTGCTGTGACCGAGTCGTTTGTTCTAGCGTCTTAAGCGTCGCAAGGTGGTGGTCAGCCGCGCGGCGAGGAGGGCCGGCGGCGGGAGAAATCCACTCCGGAGAGGCCATCACCGAACATCAGAGCCGAGGCTTCGGCTCCGAATGATCCGCAGGGCCGGCAGCTTGCTGACGCCTGGTGTCGGAGAGCTGCCGTAACTGGTCAACGTCCGCTGCGGCGGACCGAACGTTGGGAAGTGAGAGCACTACATGGCGTCAACCGCACTGAAGACCCCCGAGCCACAGCGCTTGCGTGCGCTCGAGCGAGCCAATGAGATCCGGCTCGCGCGCGCAGCGCTGAAGCGCAGCATCGCGCTCGGAGAGGTCTCCGCCGCGGAAGTCATTCTCCAGTGTCCTGACGCCGCGTCCAGCTGGCCGATCGGGGATCTCCTGATCAGTCAGCGGCGCTGGGGCAACACGAGGTGCCGGAAGTTCCTTTCCCGGAGCCACATCGTCGAGACGAAGCCGGTAGGGACTCTGACCGACCGCCAGCGCCGGATGCTGGCGAGTTCGTTGGATTCGTCTGAGACACGGGAGATGGAGCTCGTCGGCACGTAGCCCGGAGACGATGATCCTGGGGTCGTCTCGACGCCAGGATCGATGGATCCGGGCCAGACGAGCGCGAGGCTGTGCCGGACGTGCCTGGTGGCAGGGGTCGCCAGGCGCGTCCGGCCCGGTCAGACGTGAATCCCGATCGGCACGGGGCTGGTGCCGGCCAGGAAGAAGAACCAGATCACGAAGGCCGCGATGGTCAGGCCGGCGCTGACGACGAGCACGCCCTCGAGCACGACGTGGCCGGGATCGCTGAGGCCCCGGGCCAGGCAGTTGGCCCGGTAGACGTCGCTCAGCCGGGACAGCAGGGACGCCACGACGGTCACGGTGAGCACGACGCCCAGGAAGGCCGCCGCCAGCGCCGTGCCCAGAGATTGGGTGGCGCCCTGGATCTGCGAGCCCACCCACAGCCACAGCAGCGGCGTGCCCACCCACAGCCCCAGGCTGCCGATGAACATGATCGCCACCACGAGCAGGGCCGCGGTCCCGGACCTCAGGACTGACCGCATACCCACCTGTCGGTCGCCTGGGCCACGGCCCGCGTCAGCGGGCGCCGTGGCCCCCGGGTAACGGACAGCCCGAGGACAGCTTGACCTGCCACCACCCCATCAGCATGCCGATCAAGCCCATCCGCGGGCGCACCTGCCAGACGCCGCACCCGGGCTCGCCGAGCTCCCGGCAGGAGATCCGCACGAACCTGTGGTCGGCCGGACGCAGCAGCATCCGCTCGAGCACCAGCCGCTTCTCGGCGATCTCGTCGGCCCGCCGGCCGATCATGGTGCGCGCCTCGCGCAGCCGCTCGGCCAGGTCGTCGCGCACGATCTCGAGCTCACCGAGGTCCAGGAGACGGGCATGGCCGGTGACCGCGGCCGGCTGGGGCAGGCCGCCGAGCTCGAAGGCGGTGACGAATGCATCGGCGAGCTCTCGCTCGAGCCGGGCGATCTGCTCGCGCAGAGTCCGCCGGGCCGCGCGTTGGTCGGTGACAACCCCGGGCGCGAGGGTCGTCTCGGGGGCGCCGACGAGGGCGAGCGGGGCCGTTTGACGCGACGGAAGCACCGTTCCTCCCATGGCCAACGGCACCTTAGCACCCGGAAACCGTGCGTCAGCCGGGCCCGATGAGCTCCACGGCACACCACAGCGCCTCCTCGACGTGAATCTCCGGGACGCCGTCGACCGCGACGGCGAACAGCGTCACCCTGCGCGTGCGCCCGGCGACGGCGCACTCGGGCGCGGGATCCTCGAACAGGGCACCGCACGATGTCGCGCCGTCGCCGACGATCAGGCTGCCCTCGCCGATCACGCGGATGCCCAGGCCGGCGTCGTCCACGCGATCGGCGTCCAGGGCCCACACCGGGACCCCGGTCTCGATCAGGGCCACCAGACAGGCGTCGGCGACCAGGTCGACGGACACGAACCCGCCCTGGACCAGGCGCGCCACCGCCACCTCCTCGGAGGGGATCCGGCGCACGTCGGGGTCCAGCCCGATCTGGCGAAAGAAGGCGCGAAAGGCCTGGGGAATGGGTTTGGTCCGCATCGTCACCACGCCCGCACCCCGGTAGCGGTTGGAGAGGTCGCGCAGCTGGGTGCGCAGTGCAGGCGGGCTGGGCGCGGAGCGGGCCGGGACCGTCACCCAGCGCAGGCGCAGCCCGGGGAACTCGGCCGCCACCAGCGGGTCGACGAACCCCTGCCGCGGCGCCGGCGAAGCCATCTCAGCCCGCAGCGGACCCGCCGCCGGCCAGCTCCCGCACCCGCGGCGCCAGCGCCGCGGCGCTCTGCCAGCGGTTGCCGATGAGGCGGGCGCGGACGATCCCGCCCCGGTCGGCCAGCTCGGCCATCGGGCAGACGGCCACGCCGTACAGCGCGCCGACGCGGCCGTCGCTGTCATAGGCCACGGGGATCGTCCAGTGGTGGGCGCGGATCAGCGCCGCCGTCGCCCGGTGTGAGGCGCCGACCGCCACCGCCGCGAACTGGACCGACGGGAAACGGGCGGCCAGGCTCTGCAGCGCGCTCACCTGGCGCACGCACTGGCGGCGCCGGTGACGAAGAACGACAGGACCAGCGGGCCGCGGCGGGCCAGGAGGCACACGTTGAGCGCGCGGGGGTCATGGCGGGCGGCCGAGCACGTGGGATGCGCGTTGGCGGCGCCGTCGAGGGTGGTGGCCGCCAGGGGCGCGGCGAACGTGATCAGCCGGTGCCCCGCCGCGACCCCGGTGCTGCCCCCACCCCGTGGGTGGCGAACTGGTACACGGAGATGCCCACCACGAGCGCCAGGCCGATGATCCCCACCATCCAGCGGTACGGGCGGGTGTCGGCCACCGGTGGCGCCGGCTGCGCGGCGGCGGCTGGTGGCGCCGGCTGTGCGGCGGCGGCCGGTGGCGCCGGCTCGTGCGGCGGCGGCCGCCGGGGTGGCCAGATCAGGATCGAGGCGGTGCAGTGACGGGCGGGTCTCGTCGGCGACCCGGCCCTCGTCCTGCCCGCCGGAGGGGTCGCTCACGCCACTCGGGCCCGGCGCCTGAGCCGGGGCCGCGGGGGCCCCGCCGAGCGCCGGGCGTCCCGCAGGTGCGCCAGCACCCCGCCGTGCTCGGACAGCGCCAGCACCGCGGGCAGCACCAGCAGCACGCCGACCAGCGACACCGACAGGTCGATGAGCGTCACGAAGCCGAAGTCGCGCAACATCGTGATGTCGGAGAAGATCAGCACGCCGAAGCCGACGATCGCGGTCACGCCCGAGGCCAGCACCGCGGCGCCGGTGGAGCGGTAGGTCCGGTCCAGGGCCGCATGCAGGTCGTGGCCGGCGGCGCGCTCCTGGCGGTAGCGCTCGGACAGCAGGACGCTGAACTCGGTGGAGATGGCGATGACGAGCGTTCCGAGCGTCGCCGACATGGGGTTGAGCGGGATCCCGATGAGGAAGAGGATGAGCGCCGACCAGCCGGTGGCCATCACGATCGGCGCCAGCGGCACCAGCGCGCGGTCGCGCCTGCGCAGCACGGCGAGCAGGACGAGCGCCACCGCCAGCAGGCTCACGATCAAGGTGAGGAAGCGACGCCCGGTCGAGGACAGCGATGCGTTGGCCTCGGCGGCCAGCACCGGCAGGCCCGCGAGCGCCGCCGTGGTTCCGGCCGGCGGATTGAGGTGGGCGCGCATGTAGTCGATCACCTGCTCCTGGCGCGAGAGCGGCATCAAGCGGATCCCGAAGGCCAGCGTCGCCTCGTGGTGATCGGGCGTGATCACCGCCTGCGAGAAGTAGGACGGCACCGCCGCCAGGAACGCGGAGATCTGCGCCTGGGTCAGGCTCGTGCTCGTGGCCGAGGCGGATTGGCCGGCGCTGGAGAACAGGTCGGGCAGCGAGAGGGCCGGGCACAGCGTCGCGGCGCCGCAGCCCTTCTCCTCCAGGTAGCCGAAGTGTTGGAGCAGCTGGCGCTCGTAGGAGATCATCCACTGCACGGTCCCCGGCGTGGCCACGTTCCTGCTGCGCACGGTGACGTCGATCTCGCCGCTGACGCCGGTCACCTTCTCCAGGGTGTTGAGGTTGTGCAGAGCCGGCATGCTCGTGGGGACCAGCTTGGTCACGTCGGACTGCACCCCGGTCTGCGTGTCGGCGACCCAGCCGATCACCGCGAGCACCGCGGCGAGCGCCAGCACCCGGCCGGGGCGGGCCGCGAGGCTCGCCACGATCCGACCCGGCCTCCCGGTGCGGTTGCGCGCCGGGCGGGCTCGGGGCACCAGGCGGCGGCCCACGCCCGCCACGCCCCGCCCGACCTGGCCCAGGATGTCTCCGGCGCCGCGCCACGACGCGCCCACCCAGCCGCCGTCGCGCTCACCGAGGATGAGCACCGCCGAGCCCGCGGTCAGGGCGCAGAGGAACGCCACGAAGATCCCCGCCACCAGCAGCAGCCCGAAGCCGCGCACCATCGGCACCGGGGAGAGGAGCAGGACGAGAAAGCCGGTGGCGGTGGCCAGCGCCGCCGTGGCGATCGCCGGAGCCGATCGCGCGGCCGCCTGTCCCACCGCGCGCGCGGCCGAGATCGGGCCGGCGCCGTCGCGCTCGGCCAGCATCCGCGCCTCCTGGGCCCGGGCCTGGAACTGGATCCCGTAGTCCACGCCGAGGCCGATGAGGATCGGCAGCACCGCGATCGAGGCCATGGTCAGGGTGGCGCCCAGTACGGCGAGCAGGCCGAAGGTGATGCCGGTGGCGGCCAGCGCCACCGCCAGGGGCAGCAGGCGGAAGCGGTTGCGGAAGACGAGCAGCAGCGTCGCCGCCATGACCAGCAGCGCCGCGATGAGCAGGCCGGCGATCGACCCGGTGATCTGGCCCGCCAGGTCGTTGATCACCACCGGAACGCCGGTGATCGTGTACCTGCCGCCGTAGGCCGAGCGGAACATCGGCATGTTGACCGCCTGGCGGATCCAGGAGATGGCCTGGGCCTGCTGGGCATCGGACAGTGAGGCGCGCAGGCGGACCTGGACCAGCGCCGAGCTCCTGGTCGGGAACAGGTAGGAGAAGCGGGCCTTGGGCTGGTTGACCCCCCGGGTCTGGTCGAACACGATCTGGGGGATGAAGCTGGGGTCATCGATCGACGGGACCGAGGTGAGCCCTGAGCTGACCGCGAGCTGCTCCAGGCCCTGAAGCTGGGAGGAGTACTCCAGGCGCCCGGCAGCCGTCGCCTCCTGCAGGGCCTTCTTCTTGGTCATGCCCTCGCCGATGGCGAGCTGGTAGGCCTTGGCCTCGGCGGCCTGGGTGGCGCGGGTGGCGGCGGCCACCTGGGCCCGGATCCCCGTGTTGACCGCGGACACGGCGCGATTGAGGAACGTCCCCGGGCCGTAGACGACCTGGGTGGCGTGTGACTTCATGAGGTGGCCGCAGGGGCTGTTGGGGCCACCGTAGGCGGTGTGCGTCCCGGCCGCGACCGGAGTGAAGGCCTGCAGCGTCGAGTTGGCGACGACGTACTGGCCGGCCAGGCAGGCCTCGAGCTGGGTGAGCGTGCCCAGGTCCTTGGTCTCCACCAGGTTGGGCAGCGACTCGCGGATGAGGATGACGACGGCGTCGTCGCCGAAGTGGCGCTGATCGTCGGCGGTGGCCTTGTAGCTGGCCGACGAGGAGCTGACGAACGTGTCGATGCCGGCCGAGGGGCGCAGACCCAGCGCCAGCAGCCCACCGCCGAGCGCCAAGGCGAGCACGATCCCCACCGTGAGGATCGGCCGCCGCGCGGCGGCGCCGCACAAGCTCTCGAACATCCTGGCCCTCATTGCGCCCGAGGCTACCCGGACTTCCCGTTGCGGACGCCGCCTCTAGTGGGTTTCCCGGGAACCCACTAGTCCATCGTCAGGGGGCCCTGCGACTCCCCGGAGAGGAACTGACGGATGAAGGGGTTGTCGGAGTTGAGCATGTCCTCGGCGGGGCCGGCCTCCACGATCCGGCCCTTCCACAGGACATTGATGTAGTCCGCGACCCGCCGCGCGCTCATGATGTCGTGGGTGATGACGCAGAACGTCGGGAGGTGCTCCTTCTGGTTCTGCTTGGCCTCATCCATCATGTCGCGGTGGATCTCCAGGATGAGCTCGCCCAACAGGGCGGTGCGCACCGGATCCAGACCGGAGTCCGGCTCGTCGAAGAGGACGATGTCGGGCTCCAGGACGAGCGCACGGGCGAACCCGGCACGCTTGCGCATCCCGCCCGACAGCTCGTTGGGCATCTTCGTCTTCGCTGAGCCCAGGCCGACCTCGTTGAGCCGGCGCATGACGATGTCCTCGATCTCGTCCTCGCCCTTCTCGGT
This sequence comes from uncultured Actinomycetota bacterium, assembly GCA_963771675.1. Lineage (GTDB taxonomy): Bacteria > Actinomycetota > Thermoleophilia > Solirubrobacterales > Solirubrobacteraceae > Palsa-465. Next base: position 335,646 of record CAVYUJ010000004.1, read on the forward strand.
GTGCTGGCGCAGCGGGAAGGCGACGTTGTTGTAGAGATCCATCGAGCCGAACAGCGCGCCGTCCTGGAAGAGGAGGCCGAACTTCTTGCGCATGTCGAACAGGTCGTCGTCGGCCATGTCGGGCACGGACTTCCCATGGACGAGGATGTCGCCCTGATCGGGGTACAGCAGGCCGACCATGTGCTTGATGCAGACCGACTTCCCGGTTCCCGACGGTCCGAGGATCATCGAGACCATGCCCTCGGGCAGGCCCATGTTCAGCCCGCGCAGGATGTGGGAGCGCCCGAACGACTTGTAGGTGTCGATGAACTCGACGGCGTCGGGCCGTCCCGACGGATACACCTTGTAGGTGTGCCACTTGTACTCGTCGTCGTCCACGCCGTCGGGCGGGGCCGGGCGCGGAGACTCGTCGACCACCGATACCCGTGACCCGGACCGTTCCTGGTCTGAGCCGTTCGCTGTGCCCGTGCCGTCTCGCGCGCTGTCGCGCTCGTCCGCGGCGGCGGGGCGATCGGGCAGCTCCTGGATCTCGCCGCCATCGGGCGCGGCGCTCTTGACCTGCTCCTGACGCTCCTCGGGCGAGAGCTCGACCTCGGCGCCCCGCGCCTCGGCGCTGTGCTCCTCGTTCTGATCAGAGATGTTGCGCGGGTCGTCGCCGCCGTTGTCCATGTACCTACCCTCCGATTGGTGCTCTGGGGTTGGCCCCCCAGAAGAGCTGGGTTCCGAGCATCCCGATGAGGTGCACCGAGACGAGGTTGAGGACCATCGACTTGGCTGTCGCGGTCCCGACCCCGACGGGGCCCCCGCTGGCGTTGTACCCGTAATAGCAGCCGACTATGACGATGACGATCGCCATCGACATGGCCTTTATCAAGCTATATAAGAGGTCCGGCGGGTTCTGGAACTGCCAGAAGATCAAGAAGAAGCCGCCCGACGAGACGTAGCCGATCTGCTGCACCACCGCCAGATAGCTGGCGAAGAAGCCGGCGCCGATCGAGCAGAGGTAGACGAACGGGAGCACGAGCAGCGCGGCCAGCAGGCGGGTGGCGCACAGGAAGCGCATGCCGCTGATGCCCATGACCTCCAGCGCGTCGATCTCGTCGGAGATCCGCATCGACCCGAGCTCGGCGACGATCCCGGTGCCGACCTTGGCGGCCATCATGTAGCCGAAGACCAGCGGCACGAGCTCGCGCAGGTCGCACCACGCCGCGAACACGCCGGAGTACGCCGGCGTCCCCTCGCCGTAGGTGAAGTAGGCGCCCTCGATCCCGCACTCCAGGCCGATGATGAAGACCAGGCCCCAGATGACCAATGTCGACGAGACGATGAGGATGCCGGCCTGGCGCAGCGCCTCGCCGAAGAACCGCAGGACGCGCAGCGTCGCCACGTCGCGGACCATCTGGGATCCGAACTTGACGATCTCCCCGAAGGACTCGACCCAGCCCTTGGGTGTGGCGACGAAGTCATTCATCCGTGCTCAGCTCTCCTACTTGATGATCGTCGTGATCTCGGGATGGGTGGCCAGCAGCGTCTGCGTGAACGCGTAGTTGAACGCGAACACCCCCAGGAAGGCGATGACGACCGCCTGGTTGACCGCGCGCCCCACCCCCTCGGCGCCTCCGGACGCAGTCATCCCTTTGTAACAGCAGACGATCGCGATGATCGCGCCGAACAGCGTGGTCTTGACCACCGAGCCCCACAGGTCCGTGGTCTCGGCGTTGTTGAAGAAGGTGGCGAAGAACGGCCCGAGCGGCGCATGGTTGACGACGGTGGCGAGGATGCCGCCGAACACGCCGAAGATCAGCGCGTAGATGTCGAACAGGCCGGTGACCAGCATCAGGGCCAGGAAGCGCGGGACGACGAGGTTCTTGATCGGGTCCACGCCGAGGACCTGCAGGGCGTCGAGCTCCTCGCGGATCTTGCGGGCGCCGAGGTCGGCGGTGATCGCCGTCCCGGCGACGCCGGCCAGCACGATGGCATCGACGAACGGCGCGAACTCGCGGATCGAGGCCAGCACGAAGAAGCCGCCGAGGCGGTCCAGCGCCCCGAAGAGGACCAGGAAGTTGGCGGCCTGGAGGCCCGGCGCCTCGTAGCCGAAGGCGATCGTCGAGATGAGCAGCGGGAACCAGCACAGCCGCATCGCGAACAGGAACTGGCCCACGAACTCGCTGCCGTACGGATACGGGGGGCGCACCGCGGACACCAGCGTCCTGCCGGTGAGGATCATCATGTTGCCGACCTCCTCCAGCACGGATTTGGTCGGCAGAAACGCGCGGTCGGCGACGGCTCTAATCAAGGGTTCTGGTTCCTCCCAGGGCTCTCAAACCTGCCCGCAGGGGGCAGGGGTGGCACAAGCCTACCCAGAAAGGGGGTGGATCCCAACAGGGAACCAAAGCTCGGTGTAATGAGCCCCAGCCCCCGCCCTTCCCCGCCGCCCGATGCGCCGTGGCGTCGTCGCCCGGCCATGGCCAGACCGGGTTTGGGCCGGCGCCCTCGGTGGTATGTTCCGCCCGCGTTGAACGCCTGGAGAATGAGGACCTGCCAGATGGTCGCCGGCGTCGGAGTGAGCCTGGCCCTGTTCGGCTGCGGGGGCCAGAACCAGGCCGCCTCAGAACCCAGCGGGCACTTCGCGGTCACCGTCAGCACCGCCAGCTTCCCCTCCTCGCAGCGGCTCTCCCAGCACACGCACCTGGTGATCGCGGTGCACAACGCGGGCCACAAGGCGATCCCCGACGTGGCCGTGACGATCTGCAACGTCACCTGCGCCTACCCCGCCCCCAAGGGCGAGGGCTCGAGCTCGGCGGCGTTCGGCGCCAACATCGATCAGACCTACCTGGCCAACCCGTCGCGCCCCCTCTGGGTCGTCGACCGCGCGCCGGGAGTGTGCGGCTACAGCTGCCAGAACGGCGGGCAGGGTGCCGGGGTGACGGCCTACTCCAACACCTGGGCGCTGGGCCGGCTGGCCCCGGGCAAGACCGCACGCTTTGACTGGGCGGTCACCGCGGTCAAGGCCGGCAGGCACGTCGTCGCCTGGCAGGTGGCGGCCGGCCTCAACGGCAAGGCCAAGGCCGTGCTGTCCAACGGCTCGGCGCCCCACGGGACCTTCGCGGTGAACGTGGGGTCTGCGCCCGCGCAGTCCTACGTCAACAACAACGGCCAGATCGTCACCAAGCAGTAGCGGGACCTAGCGCCGTGCGGGCAGGCCTCCGTGGGGCGTCTCAGCGGGGTAGCGGCACACGTCAACTGCGAGCTGGGGAAGGCAGCGTTCGGGTCGCCGCGGCGGGACCCGTGGCGGATAGTGAAGGAGATAGCTCAAAAATCCGCCACAACCCCGTCGAGGGCCGCCGGGGCGCTGATGCCCACCTCGCCCATCCACTCGATAGCCGTCGTTGACGTTCGTGACGTGCCTCGGGGCCGGCCCGAGGCCACCACGACCCAGCGAGCTACGTCGCGTCCGAGGACTGCTGCCAGATGTTGAGCGCCCCGTCGACCGCGTACTCGTCGATCTCGGCCAGCTCGGCGTCGTCGAAGTCGGGGGTGTTCAGCGCCGCGACGGTGTCCTCGAGCTGAGCCACGCTCGAGGCGCCGACGAGCGCCGAGGTGACACGCGGGTCGCGCAGGATCCAGGCGATGGCGAGCTGGGCCAGGCTCTGCCCGCGCCGCTGCGCGATCTCGTTGAGCGCTCTCACTCGCGCGAGGTTCTCCGGCGTGATGAGGTCCGCGGAGAAGTGCAGGCCCCGGCGCACCCGCGAGTCGTCGGGCACCCCGTCGAGGTACTTGTTGGTGAGCAGCCCCTGGGCCAGCGGCGAGAAGGCGATCGCGCCCACCCCCTCCCGCTCGAGCACGCCGAGCAGCTCGGGCTCGATCCAGCGGTTGAACATCGAGTAGGACGGCTGGTGGATGAGCAGCGGCGTGCCGAGGTGGCCCAGGATCTCGATCGCCTCCTCGGTCCGGCGGGGGCTGTAGGACGAGATCCCCGCGTACAGGGCCTTGCCCTGGCGCACCGCGGTGTCGAGCGCGCCCATCGTCTCCTCCAGGGGCGTCTCGGGATCGGCCCGGTGCGAGTAGAAGATGTCCACGTGGTCCAGACCCATGCGCTGAAGGCTCTGGTCCAGGCTGGCCAGCAGGTACTTGCGTGATCCCCAGTCCCCGTACGGGCCCGGCCACATGTCATAGCCCGCCTTGGTGGAGATGACGAGCTCGTCGCGCAGGTGACGGAAGTCCTCGGCGAAGATGCGGCCGAAGTTGATCTCCGCAGACCCGTACGGCGGCCCGTAGTTGTTGGCCAGGTCGAAGTGGGTGATCCCCAGATCGAAGGCTCGGCGCAGGATGGCACGCGAGACGCCCAGGGGCCGGTCATCGCCGAAGTTCTGCCACAGCCCGAGGGAGATCGGCGGGAGCTTGAGACCGCTGCGCCCGCAGCGGCGGTACGCCAGCTTCTCGTAGCGGCCCGGGTCCGGGGCATAGACGGACGCCGGACCGATCTCGGCGTCGATCGGCACGCCTGTGATTCTCTCAGGTGAGGCAGATTCGGGGCGTCCCGGGGCCAACCCCCCAAATAGCGGCGTTCGTTCGCCGTCCGGCCGACTGCAGGGCGCGCGGTTTGGCCATTGGGATAGTGACCCCTGACCATACGTCGCCTACGCTTGGCACTCGTCTTCAGCGAGAAGTCCCAGTGACGCGCGCCTCCGCCGCCGTAGGCCGACAAGGAAGGAACAACCGAAGAGAATGCCTATCCGCCAGCAGAACGTCCATGCCGCCCGGTGGAGTCCCAACGGGCACGGGATCGGGGCCCCGGACCTCACCGCCTCCGACAACCAAGTATTCGGCGCCAACGTCTTCAGCTCCGCCGTCCAGCGCACCCGGCTGCCCAAGGACGTCTTCAAGAAGCTGTCCAAGACCCTGGCCCGCGGAGAGGCGCTGGACACCAGCCTCGCCGACGCGGTCGCCCTGGCCATGAAGGAGTGGGCTCTGGAGAAGGGCGCCACCCACTACACCCACGTCTTCCAGCCCCTCACCGGGCTCACCGCCGAGAAGCACGACAGCTTCTACGGCCCCACCGGCGAGGGCACCGCCCTGGCCGAGTTCTCCGGCAAGGAGCTCATCCAGGGCGAGCCCGACGCCTCGTCGTTCCCCACCGGCGGCATCCGCGCCACCTTCGAGGCCCGCGGCTACACCGCCTGGGACCCGACGAGCCCGGCGTTCATCCTGGAGAACCCCAACGGCGCGCTGCTGTGCATCCCCACCGCGTTCGCGTCGTGGACGGGTGAGGCGCTGGACCACAAGATCCCGCTGCTGCGCTCCATGGACGCGTTGAGCAAGTCGGCGATGCGCGCCCTGAAGCTGTTCGGCAACAGCGACGCCGGGCGGATCTTCACCACCGTCGGCCCCGAGCAGGAGTACTTCCTCATCGACGAGCAGTACTTCTTCGAGCGTCCCGACCTCATCACCACCGGGCGCACCCTGTTCGGCGCCAAGCCGCCCAAGGGCCACGAGCTCGACGATCACTACTTCGGCTCCATCCCGGAGCGAATCCTCGCCTACATGCTCGATACCGAGCGCGAGCTGCAGAAGCTGGGAGTCCCGGTCAAGACCCGCCACAACGAGGTCGCGCCAAACCAGTACGAGCTGGCCCCGATCTTCGAGAACTCCAACGTCGGCGCCGATCACCAGCAGCTGACCATGCAGATCATGCAGAACGTCGCCCGCCGCTACGGGCTCATCTGCCTGCTGCACGAGAAGCCGTTCGCCGGTGTCAACGGATCGGGCAAGCACAACAACTGGTCGATGGGCACCGACACCGGTGAGAACCTGCTCGAACCGGGCGCCACGCCCCACGAGAACCTCCAGTTCCTGTTCTTCTGCGCCGCCGTCATCCAGGCCGTCAACAAGCACCAGGGACTGCTGCGGGCCTCGATCGCCTCGCCCGGCCAGGATCACCGCCTGGGCGCCAACGAGGCGCCGCCGGCGATCATGTCCATCTTCCTGGGCACCGAGCTCGAGAAGGTGTTCAACGCCATCGAGCAGGGTGAGGTCGGCGAGTCCACGCCCGAGTCGTTCCTGGGCCTGGGCACCCCGGTCCTGCCCCCGCTGCCGATGCATGGAGGGGACCGCAACCGGACGAGCCCGTTCGCGTTCACGGGCAACAAGTTCGAGTTCCGGGCGCTGGGCTCGAGCATGTCGCTGTCACTGCCCAACACCGTGCTCAACACGATCGTCGCCGAGGCCATCGACTACCTCGCCGAGGAACTGGAGGAGGCGCTGGAGTCCGGTACCGAGCTCGAGGCGGCGCTGCGGCCGATCCTGCAGCGCAGCTACGCGGCCAACAAGCAGATCGTGTTCGGCGGAGACAACTACTCCGAGGAGTGGCACGCCGAGGCGGAGTCGCGGGGGCTGCTCAACCTCCGCGCCACACCCGACGCGCTGCCCTACCTGACCAGCGACGACACGGTCACGGTGTTCTCCAACTACGGGGTCCTCTCCCAGCGCGAGCTGGAGAGCCGGTACGAGGTGTTCCTGGAGCAGTACGTGACCAAGCTCAACATCGAGGCCGAGGTCGCTGCGTCGATCGCCCGGACGATGTTGCTGCCGGCCTCGGCCCGGCACCTCGCGCTGCTCCTCAGCGCCCAGATGGGCGAGCTGGCCTCCGAGACCGAGACCCTGGTCTCGAGCTTCGTGGACGCGATCCGCGAGCTCGAAACCGCCAACCTGGCCGACAACCAGCCTCACGACGACCTGCTCAAGCACGCGGAGTACATGCGCGACACCACCATCCCCGCGATGGAGACGGTGCGAGAGGCGGCCGACAGGCTGGAGAAGGTCGTCGCCGACGACCTGTGGCCGCTGCCCAAGTACTCGGAGATTCTGTTCGTCAAGTAGCGCCACGCACGTAGCAGGGCGCGGTGCGGGGTCTCGGCCCCGCACCGCAACTTGCGTGGATTCGCCGGGTTTTCCGCTACGGTGGCTCGGCGTATGGTGGAAGTCCGCGTGGCGCGCGGCCGTCCTGGGGGTCTCGACCTAGCCCACTCGCCCCGCCGGCTGCTCCGCTTCCTACTGTTGCTCGTCGTCTTCTGCGGCGCCATCACGGCGCCGGCGCTCGCCGCTGGCGGCGGGGGGCGGGGGCGGGGGCGGCGTGGGCCTGGGCGGCGGAAGCTCGAGCACGGCCGGTGGCTCGACGGTCGCGCACACCTCCACCGGCGGCCGGGGCAATCCCCTCAACGGCCGGGCGATGTGGATCTGGGAGATGCCCAGGTCCGACGGGGGCAACCTCACCTCGCTCATCTCCGACGCGCACCGCTTCGGCCTGTCGACGCTGATCATCAAGTCCAGCGACGGGACGGACATGTGGTCGCAGTTCGACCCGCAGCTGGTATCGGCTCTGCACGCCAACGGCATCAAGGTGTGCGCCTGGCAGTACGTCTACGGCAACGCCCCGGTCACCGAGGCCTATAAGGGAGCCGCGGCCGTGCACGACGGCGCCGACTGCCTGATCATCGATGCCGAGTCAGAGTACGAGGGCAAGTACGTCTCGGCCCAGGTCTACATCCAGCGCCTGCGGGCGCTCATCGGCTACGGCTACCCCCTCGTGCTGGCCGGCTTCCCCTACGTCGACTACCACCCGGCCTTCCCGTACTCGGTGTTCCTGGGCCCGGGCGGCGCCCAGTACAACGCCCCGCAGATGTACTGGCGCGATATCGGCACCACCACCGACAACGTCTTCGGCCACACCTACGCCTACAACCTCATCTACCAGCGCCCGATCTACCCGCTGGGCCAGCTCTACGGGCGCCCGCCCGCCCATCAGGTGGTCCGCTTTCGCCAGCTCGCGCGGGTGTACGGGGCCGGCGGCGTGAGCTGGTGGGACTGGCAGGAGGCCGGCGCGTCGATGTGGACCGCGGTGTCGCGGCCGGCGGGCCCGTTGCCGGGCTACGTCCCCTACGAGACGCTGGCCGACGTCAACCCCAGCCAGTCCGGTGACCTCGTCGTGTGGGTCCAGGAGCATCTCATCTCCGCCGGGTACCCCATCGAGGTCTCGGGCGACTACGGCTACCACACGCTGCTCGACGTCCAGGCGTTCCAGACCGCGCACGGCCTCACGCCCGACGGGATCATCGGACCCGCCACGTGGGCGGCGCTGCTTCGCTACCGGATCGCCCGCGTGAAGTGGAGCGTGGCCAAGCGCCACGACACGGCGACGGTCACCTCGGCCGCCATCACCGCCGCGCGGCGCGCCGGCGCCGCCCCACTCGTGCAACCGGTCCCCGCCTCGGCCTCGCTGCCCGCCACGCGCGACGAGATCGCGGGTGCGGGCGGGCGCGGGCGCTCCTAGAGCAGCCCGTTGTCGCGGGCGTAGGCGACGAGCTCGGCGCGGGAGCCCTTCTGGGTCTTCTGCTGGATGTGCGCGCGGTGGGACTCGACGGTACGCACCGAGAGGAAGAGCTGGGAGGCGATCTCGCTGTTGGTGTGACCGACGGCGATCAAGCGGAGCACCTCGATCTCGCGGGCGGAGAGGTCGTCCGGGGCGGCGCCGGGCGCGGGCGCCCGGGTGGCGAGCTTGGCGCCGAGCTCGGGATTGAGGTAGGTGCGTCCCTGCGCGGCGAGATGGACCGCCTGGATGAGCTCCTCCTTGGCCGACTCCTTGAGCACGAAGCCGGTGGCCCCCGCGCGCAGCGCCTCGCGTGCCAGCTCGGGCTCACTCTCCATGGTGAGCACCACGATCCGGGTCTGAGGCGAGGCGGCGCGCAGCCGGGGGATGGCGGGGAGGCTGGATCCGTCGGGCATGTTGACGTCGAGGACCAGGACGCGGGGGCGATGAGCCGCGACGTGGCGTTCGGTCAGCGCGACGTTGCCGGCCTCGGAGACGACGGTGAAGCCGGGCTCGGCATCGAGCAGCATGCGCAGCCCGGCGCGGACGACCTCGTGGTCGTCGGCGAGCACGATCGTGATGGTCCCGGCTCCGGGCGGCTCGGCGGTGCCGTTGGCGGCCGTGGCCGCGCCGGGTGGCGTGGGCGGGCTCATGGCTCCAGCACGGTGCCGGGCTCGATGGTGGTCGGCGACTCCGCGTCGAGCTCAACGGCGCCGCGCACACGAACCTCGGCGCCGAAGGTCACGTCCCCGTGCACCACCAGTCGCTCGGCCTCGCGCAGGGACGGCGGGCCGGACGGGAAGCGCTGCTCGAAGGCGTCGATGAGGCGGTAGTAGCGCTTGTCGAGCTCGACGAACGGGAGGCTTGTCGGCGCGGTCGGGCACCGGCTCCACCCTGAGGTCCTCGCCGACCTCGTAGACGTCGGAGCGCAGCACGAGCAGGTCGTCGGTGGTCTTGACCGGCGCGAACCGCGTGCGCGGCACGTGCAGCAGCGCCGCGCCGGGGAAGCTGCCGATCGCGGCGCCCATCGCGCTCTCGACCTGGATGACCGGCGTGGAGTCGCTGTCGCGCGGGTCGACGGTCTTGCGGTTGATGATGAGCGGCAGCTCGAGCACGCCCTCGGACTCCTCGAGCCGCTCGGCGAGCACCTCGAGGTCCACCCACAGCGTGTTGGTGTTGTACCACCGCCACTTCCGGTAGTCGCGGAAGGACTCCTCGTCGGAGTCCGGGGTCTGGGCGGTCTCGCGCAGGACGAGCCGGCCGTCGTCGATGCGCCGGGCGACGTGGCCGCCCTTGCGATCGGCCTCGGTGCCCTGGGCCACCTCCATGAGGAACGGGATCTCGTTGTCGGCGACGTGGGCGGCGATCCGGGCGTCGACGCTGGAGCCGAGGTTGTCCGCGTTGGAGATCATCGCGTAGCGGAAGCCGCGCGTCCAGCAGCGAGCGCAGCATGCCCCGACCGCCGCAGCGCCCCGTACACGTCGCCGTGTCCCGGCGGATTCCATTCCAGCGCCGGCGCCTGCGGCCAGCTCACCGGCTCGAGGGTCTCCGCGTCGAGCTTGGGGACGACCGACTGCATGAAGTCGGGCTCGATCCCGTCGCGGGGCAGCTCGGGGTGGCGGGCCAGCTCCTCGAGCGTCGGCTCGCGGGTGCTGTCGGAGTCCATCAGCACGAGCGGGAGCTCGACGCCATGGCGGCGGCGCAGGGCGAGGGTCTGCCCGATGATGATCTCCAGAAACGACTTGCCGTCGCGGGCCTCCATGAGCGATTTGGGCTGCTGGAGCCCCATCGTCGTGGCCAGTCCGCCGTTGAGCTTGATCACCACCACCTGCGCCAGGGCCCGCGGCGGGTCGGCGTCGGGCAGATCGTCGAGCGCCGGCACGTCGCCGGCCGGCTCCAGCTCGGCGCTGGGCAGCATCGCGGTCTCCCCGGACTCGAGCCGCTCATAGGCACGCTCAAAGGCCCGGATCGCCTCCGGGTGGGCCCCGGCCGCGCGCATCTTCTCGACGGCCGCCCGCATCCCCGCTTCGCTCATGGCCTGCATTGTGCCCGCAAAGCGGGGTTCCGCGCCGACATGAAAGGATGCGTGCGTGGAGACCCGCGCGATCACCCGGCTGGACCGCAGCGTCAGCGTCGTCGGTCTGGGCACCTGGCAGCTCGGCGCTGACTGGGGCGACGTCAGCGAGGACGCGGCCGACACGGTGCTCGAGACCGCCTTCGACGCCGGCGTGACGTTCTTCGATACGGCCGACGTGTACGGCGACGGCCGCTCCGAGACGTTCTGCGCCCGTCTGCGCGAGCGCCACCCCGACGTGTTCATCGCCACCAAGATGGGCCGGCGCGTCGCGCAGGAGCCGATCAACTACAACCGCGACAACTTCCTGGCCTGGAATGACCGCTCGCGCGAGAACCTCGGCATGGAGACCCTCGACCTCGTCCAGCTGCACTGCCCGCCCGACGGCGTGTTCGAGGACGACGCGGTGTTCGGCGCTCTCGATGAGATGGTCAGCGACGGCCGGATCGCCGCCTACGGCATCTCGGTCGAGACATGCGCGCAGGCGCTGGCGGCGATCGCCCGCCCCCACGTGGCCAGCGTCCAGATCATCCTCAACTGCTTTCGCCTCAAGCCGCTGGAGGAGGTCCTGCCGGCGGCGCGCGAGGCCGGCGTCGGGATCATCGCGCGGGTGCCGCTCGCCTCGGGCCTGCTGTCGGGCCGCTATGACGAGAACACGACGTTCGACGCCTCCGATCATCGGAACTTCAATCGCTCCGGCGAGTCCTTCGACGTCGGCGAGACGTTCTCGGGCGTGCCCTTCGAGGTCGGCGTCAAGGCCGCGCGAGAGCTCGCGGAGCTGGTCGATGACGACACGAGCCTTGCCCAGTTCGCCCTGCGCTGGGTGATCGATCAGCCGGGCGTGAGCACCGTCATCCCGGGGGCGCGCAACCCCGACCAGGTGTCATCGAACGTGGCCGCGGCCGGGCTGCCGCCGCTCCGCTCCGAGCAGCTCGACGGCGTGCGCGATGTGTACGACCGCCTGATCCGCGAGCACGTGCACGACCGCTGGTAGCCGCCCGCCCCGGCCCGCTCGCACCCGCGCCGCCGGTGGGCCCCGCTCTGACTGTGAGCTCTAGCGCTGGCCGTAGTAGGCGTCGGGCCCGTGCTTGCGCTGGTGGTGCTTGTCGCGCAGGACCTCGGCCAGCGGTCCGCCGTCGGGGCTGAGCACCCGGGTCAGCAGCGCCAGGCGCGCCACCTCCTCCACCGTGACCGCGATCTCGACCGCCTTGGCGGGGGTCGCGGCCCAGCAGAACGGCGCGTGCCCGCGCACCAGCGCGGCCGGCAGCTCGTCGACGCGGTCGCCGATCAGCTCGATGAGGACCGTGCCGGTCTCCCCCTCGTAGTCGCGCTCCACCTCGTCGGCGGTGAGCTGGCGCGTGAGCGGGATCGCCTCGGCCATGAGATCCGCGTGGGTCGTGCCCAGCAGCGGGATCTCCTGCTCGGCCTGCGCCCACGCCGTCGCCCACGTCGAGTGGGTGTGGACGATCCCGCCGATGGCGTCAAAGGCGTCGTAGAGCGCCCGGTGGGTCGGGGCGTCGGTCGAGGGTTTGCGGCGGGGGTGGGCGTGATCCGATACCACCTCACCGGTCTCGAGCTCGACGATGACCACGTCGTCGGCGGTCATCTGCTCGTAGTCCACCCCGCTGGCCTTGATCGCCATCAGTCCGCGGTCGCGGTCGACGCCCGAGACGTTGCCCCAGGTCAGCTTGACCAGCCCGTGAGCCGGCAGCGCCAGGTTGGCGCCGAGCACGTCGGCCCGTAGCTGTTCGAGGTCCCCCATCAGCTACGAGGCGGTCTCGGCGCGGATCTTCTTGAGTCCGTGCAGGAGCTCGACCTCGGAGCGCCCGAGGCGCTCGTACAAGGTGCGGTAGATGTCATAGACGCGGTCGTAGATCTCCTTGGCCGCCGGCTCAGGCGTATAGGTCCGAGAGCTCGAGGGTCGGGTCGCCTCGATGGCGGCGTCGATGTCGTCATAGATACCCGCCGCCACCGCGCCGAACAACGCCGCGCCGCGCGCCGGGATCTCCCGCCAGGACGGCACGTGGACGGTGAGCCCGCTGGTGTCGGCGATGAGCTGCATGGTCAGCGGGCTGCGCTCGGCGATCCCGCCCACGGCGACGATCTCCGACAGCTCCAGCCCGTGCTCGGTGAAGTTGTCGATGATCCGGCGATTGCCGAAGGCGATCGACTCCAGCAGCGCGCGGTAGATCTCCGCCGGCGAGCTGTGCAGCGTCAGTCCGAAGATGGCGCCGGTGAGGTCGGCGTCGGCGAGAATCGAGCGGTTGCCGTTGAACCAGTCCAGCGCCACCAGCCCGGTCTCCCCCGGTGCCAGCCGGGCCGCCTCCCCCTCGAGCTGGGCGTAGGTGTCACGGTCGCCGTCCAGCGTGCGCACGAACCACGCCAGCATGTCCCCCACCGCCGCCTGGCCGGCCTCATAGCCGTAGAGGCCGGGCAGGATGCCGTCGCGCACCACGCCGGTGACCCCCGGCAGCCGGACCTCGTCGGGGCTGACGATCATCGAGCACGTCGAGGTCCCGACCACCGTGACGAACGTCGCGGGGCTGGTCACGCCGGCCCCGGGCACCGACACCCAGGCGTCGACGTTGCCCACGGCGACCGCCACCTCGTCGGTGAGGCCGAGCTTCTCGGCCCGCTCGGCGGTGAGCGTGCCCGCCTTGGTCCCGAGCGGCACGAACTCCGTGCCCAGCTTCTCGGCCGGCTCGGAGAATCCGGGGTAGGCGGCCTCGAAGTACTCGGCCGGGGGCAGGCCCTCCTCCGGAGACCACATCGCCTTGTAGCCGGCGGTGGCGCTCTGGCGGACCTCGTGCCCGGTGAGGTGCCAGATGATCCAGTCCGTGGCCTCGATGAAGGCGGCGCAGGCGTCGTAGACCTCCCGGTCCTCGGACCACACCTCGATGAGCTTGGGGAAGTACCACTCCGAGGAGATCCGCCCGCCGTAGCGCTCCAGGAACGGCTCGTCACGCTCCAGTGCCACCTCGTTGAGGCGGTCGGCCACCGGCTGGGCGGCATGGTGCTTCCACAGCTTGGGCCACGCGTGGCGCCGCTCGCGAAACTCATCCTGCGTGCACAGCGGGGTGCCGTCCTCCGTGACCGGGAGCACCGTGCAGGAGGTGACGTCGATCCCGAGGCCCACGATCTCGTCGGACTGCACTCCCGCCTCGGCGATCGCCGCCGGGATGCCGTCCTCCAGGACCTTGACCCAGTCGTCGGGATCCTGGAGCGCCCAGTCGGGCGGCAGTCGCTCACCCGTGGAGGGCAGCTCGCGGTCGATGACCGCGCTGGGGTAGGGGACGACGCTCACGCCGAGCTCCTCGCCGGCGTTGACGTCGAGCACGAGTACCCGGCCGGACTCCGTTCCGAAGTCGATCCCGATCGCGCAGACGCGTCGACCCCCGGGCCGGCCGGACTCAGGCGCCGGCGTTCTGCACCTCCTCCAACTGGCGGCGATAGCTCGAGACCATCAGCTCCGTGAGGTCCTCCAGCGACGTCTCCTGCACCTGTTGGTCGATGGTGAGGCGACCGCCCTGCATGACGTTGATCCGGTCGCAGAGCTCGAAGAGGTGAGCGTAGTTGTGGTCGATGACGATGATCGAGACGCGGGCGCTCGCGGCCAGGTCCTTGACCAGATCGATGATGAGACGCGACTCGCGCGCTCCCATCGCCGAGAGCGGCTCGTCGAGCAGCAGGATCTTCGGCTCCGCGCGCACCGCCCGGGCGACCGCGATCGCCTGGCGCTGACCGCCTGACAGCCGCTCGGCCTCGGCGTCCACGCTCGGCACGTGCACGCGGATGTCCTCGAGGTACTGCCGCGCGAGCTTGCGCATCTCCCGCTTGTCGAGGATGCGCAGCCGTCCGAACTTCATGACCTCATGGCCCAGGAACAGGTTCTGATAGACCGGCAACTGCGGAATGAGCGCGAGATCCTGGTACACGGTCTCGATGCCGTGACGCCGCGCGTCCTGAACCGAGCTGAACCGCACGCGGTCTCCGGCGAGCAGGATGTCGCCGGTATCCTGCGCGTGGAAGCCGCTCAGGATCTTGACCAGGGTGCTCTTCCCGGCTCCGTTGTCCCCGACGAGCCCGAGCACCTCGCCCTGGCGCAGGGTGAGGTCGACTCCGCGGAGAACCTGGAGCGCGCCAAAGCGCTTGGTGACGCCACGCACCTCGAGCACGGGCGCGCCGTCCGGGACCGCGGCGAGGGGCTGGGTGGGCTCAGAACCGGAGCTCATGATCCCCTCGAACGGGCCACCAGGCGGTCGAACTGGACGTTGAGCGCCATCGCGACGATGATCACGATGCCGACCCAGATGAAGAAGTCGTTGGTGCTGACTCCGGTCAGCGTCAGTCCGTCCTCGAGCAGGCCGATGAGGATCGCGCCGATGAACGCCCCGATCACCGTCCCGCGGCCGCCGGTCAGGGCGGTGCCGCCGATCACGCAGGCGCCGACGGCGTACAGGATGTAGTCGACGCCGAAGTTCCCGGGGTCAAGGCTCCCGTACTTGATCGAGTCGACGATTCCCACCAGACCGGCGAGGAACGAGCACAGGACGAAGCACCAGACCTTGACCCGCCGGATGGGCACGCCGGCCTCCGCCGCCCCGATGAGATTACCGCCGGTGGCGATGACCCGAACGCCGAAGCGCGTACGCGTGAGCACCACCGCCAGGATGAGCGTGATCGCCACCACCCACAGGATCTCGGCCCACTTCCACGCGCCCATGAGCTTGGCGATGGCGGTTGTCTCCCCGCTGAGCGGGATCGGCGATGCCTCGGCATCGTGCGAGTAGACGAGCACTGCTCCATAGAGGATGAAGTTCGTCGCCAGCGTGGTGACGAAGGAGGGCACGTTCAGGCGCACGGTGATCAGCCCGTTCACCGCCCCGACCAGGCACGCCGCGAGCAGCGCGATCACGATCGCGATCACGAGCGGCAGACCGTCGTTGTGCATCCACCACATGATCCACGGGCAGAACAGGAACACCTGGCCGGCGGACAGGTCGATCTCGGCGAGCACCAGCAGCAGCACCTCGCCGACGGCGATCGCGCCGATCGGCCCGGCATAGCCGGCGGCCGAGCTGAGGCTGAGCGCACCGGTGAACGTGGACCCGGCCTTGATGGTGAAGTAGATGAACAGCGCGACCGTGATGACGACCGGGGTCAGCTCGCGCTGGTACAGGAAGGGGCGCAGGATCCGCGCCGCCGTCCTCGTGGCCCCGCTGGGCTGCCCCGGAGGAGTGGTCTCCGGGGCAGCGGCAGAGGTTGGAGCTTCTGACGACACGCTCGCGGACGCCTAGGTCGCGATCGAGGACGGTGACGCCAGTGCCTTCTTGGCCGAGGAGGTGCCCTCGAACCGGGTCGGCGTCAGGTAGGGCTTGACGTTGCTGCTGGTGACGATGCCGAGCCCCGTGTCGGTGTTCGTCGGCTTCATCAGGCCGCCCGACACGTTGAACAGGAACAGCTGCATGATCGTGTCGAAGCCCTGCAGGTACGCCTGCTGGTCGATCGTGGCGGTCACGTAGCCGGAGTTGATGGCCTGGACCACCGGGAGCCCGACGTCCCACACGGAGGCGCCGACCTTCCCCTTCAGGTTGTTCTTCTGGATGAACTGGGCGACCGCGTTGCTGTCACCGCTGTCGACCGCCATCATCCATCTCGCGTCCTTGTTGCCGGCGTACCACGAGGAGATCTTGTTGTACTCCGGCGCGCCCTCGGTGGCCGAGGTCCCGACCTCCACGAACTTCACGCCGGCCTTCTCCAGGATCGGCTTCGCGCCGTCGAGCCGCGGCTGGATGTTGCCGGTCCCCGGCGTGGCGATGATCCCGCCGACGAGGTCGCCCGACTTGACGCCCGCCTTGAGGATCGCCTCGCCGACCGCGGCGCCCGCGGTGAGGTTGTTCTGGCCGACGTAGGCCATCCGGTTGTTCTTGGCACCGGCCGCGACGTCCGCGTTGTAGGCGATCACGGGGATGCCCTTGCTCAGCGCGGTGTCAACCGGAGTGTTGAACGCGGTGTTGTCGATCAGACAGCACCCGATCCCGCTGGCCCCGGCCGCGATGGCGGTGTTGAACGCCGACACCATCTCGCTGACGATCGAGTTGTTGGACCCCGTCCACTGATACGAGCTGCCGGTGAGCGCGCACGCATCCTGGATGCCGTAGATCGTCGCGGTGAAGAACGAGTTGGTCGTCACGTGGTTGACCATCACGTAGTGGTGCTTGGCGCTGCTGCCGAAGACGCCCCCGCCACCGCCCCCCGTCGCCGCCTTCGCAGTGCCGCTGCTGCTGCTGCTGCTGCTCGAGCCGCCGCAGGCCTGGAGGATCAGCGCGCCGATCCCGGCGGCACCACCGGTGACCGCGGTGCGCCGCGTGACCTGCCGCATCCGCTTGAAGGGAGTGTCCTCCTCCTTGCGCTCATCCCATTCCAGCCGCTCGACTGTTTCGTGGGCAACATCTTCTTCTTTAGACACCTGGTGCTCCTCCTCTCCGGGACCTCCGACCCCGCAACCGTCTCAGACCCGGGGCTGGTTGTCCAATCACATTAACCGAGGCTAAACCTCGTCCGCAACCGCCTCCACGGCGGCCTCTCAGCTGCGGCGATTGTGAGTCTCCTCTCCTGTTCAGCCGCGCGCATGTTAGCGATCACATCGAATCCCTGTCAATCACCCACCGGCGGCACCGCGGTGCTGGCGCGGACGACCAGCTCGGGGGGCACGAGCGAGCCGGTGGGGGGTCGCTCGCCGGCCTGGATGCTCTCGATCGTCTTCACGAGCACCCTCAGGCTGCGGCTCCCCACCTCGCCGAAATCCTGGCGCACGGTGGTCAGCGGGGGGGTGAAATAGGGGGACTCGGGGATGTCGTCGAAGCCGACCACGCTGATCTCCTCGGGGATGCGCCGCCCGGCCTCGTTCATCGCCCGCAGCAGACCCAGCGCCATCTGGTCGTTGGACACGAACACCGCCGTGAGCGCGCGGTCGCGGGTCAGGCGCCGCCCCAGGTGGTAGCCGGCGCGCGCGCTCCAGTCGCCGATCAGCGGCTCGGGGCGCGGAGCGCCCGCGGCCTCGAGCGTCGCGCGCCAGCCGCTGGCTCGCAGCTGGGACTCGATCGAGCTGAGCGGCCCGGTGATGTGGTGCACGGTCTTGTGCCCGAGGTCGAGCAGATGGCGTGTGGCCAGGTTCGCGCCCTCGGTCTGATCGACCGCCACGACGGGGATTCCCCGGTCCGGGCCGGACTCCACGGCCACCAGCGGCACGTCGAGCGGGGCGTGCAGCAACGCCTCGGCCGACTCCTCCTCGGAGACGATGACGAGGATCCCGTCGACGCCCTGCACCCGGAGCCGTTCGATGGCCTGCACCACCGACGCGCGATCGAGCGCCTTGAGGCTGGCCACCATGATGAAGTAGCCGGCCTCGTGCGCTGCCCGCTCGATGCCGAACAGCGTCGACGCCGGGCCGTAGAGGGTCGTGTCGAAGCTGACCACGCCGAGGGTCCGCGTCCGGCCCGTGGCCAGCGCGCGAGCGATCGAGTTGGGGCGGTAGCCGAGCTCGCGCATCGCCTCCATGACGCGCTCGCGCGTCTGCGGGCTGACATGCCGGCTGCCGTTGATGACGCGCGACACCGTCTGGTGCGAGACTCCCGCCAGCCGCCCCACGTCGGACATGATCGCCGGCCGTCGCGGTCGCGACGTGGCTCTCTCGTCGTCCTCGACGTCCATCTCTTCACTCCTCTCCAACGCTCCGCCCACCCGGAGGACGCCGCGATGTTAGCGCTAACGGAGGATTCGCGCTCCGGGGCCGGGCTCAACCTCCAACGCGCCGGGCGGTGGCTCGGTGTCGGGCGGCATCAGGCCGAGCACGTGACCGCCGAAGCCCCCGCCCACGATGCGCGCCCCGATGGCGCCGGCGTCCACGAGCACCCGCACGGTCTGTTCCACGGTTGGGGTCGAGATGGCAAAGCAGTCGCGCAGGCTGGCATGTGACGCGTTGAGCAACTCGCCCACGCGTTCGAGATCTCGGTTCGACAGGGCCGCGACGGTGTCCTGCACGCGCGTGTTCTCCGTGACCACATGGCGGGCGCGGGCACGGAGCGGCTCGGGCAGCCCCTCCACCGCATCGAGCGTCGCGTCGCGCAGGCTCTCGAGGCCGAGCAGCTCGGCGGCGCGCACGCATTCGGCGCGCCGCTGGTTGTAGCCGTCGGCGGTGTCGTCGCCGCCCGCGTTGGCATGGCGCTCGCCGGAGTCCAGGGTCACCAGCCGGTAGCCGTCGAGCTCGAGCGCCACCGGGGTGACCTCCATCGTCTGAAAATCGATCCGCATCGCGCGCTCGGGTTCTCCGAACAGCGATGCGATCTGATCCAGCAGGCCGGTCTGGGCGCCCACCCAGTCGTTCTCCACGCGCGAGCACAGGCGCGCGAGCTCCAGGCGGTCGGGCGGCGCGACGTCGGCGACGGCGAGCAGGGCCAGGCAGAGCGCCACCTCCAGCGCCGCCGACGAGGACAGCCCGGAGCCCCGCGGCACCGAGCCGGTGATCTCCAGCCGCGCGCCGACCAGCGCGCAGCCGGCGGCAGTCAGCTCGCCGACCGCGCCGCGCGCGAAGGCCCGCCACCCGGCCACCCGCGAGACGGCGTCGAGCGCGAACGTGTCGTGCGCGTCGAGGTCTGAGGCGATGACCTGAAAGCGGTCCTCATCGGTGCGCGCGGCCCGCACGGTGACCCCGTCGCTGATGGCGAACGGCAGTGCCAGCCCGGCGTTGTAATCGGTGTGCTCGCCGATCAGGTTCACACGCCCGGGCGCGAATGCCGTCGCGCGGTCAGCCACTCTGTACTCTCCCGCGGGTGCCGTTCATCGACAACATTCTCCAGCCCACGCACCTACTTGTCGTTCTGGCCATCGCGCTGCTCGTCCTGGGGCCCAAGCGGCTCCCCGAGGTGGGGCGCGCCATCGGCCGGGGAATCCACGACATGAAGAGCGCCATCGATGACGTCAAGCCCAGCCGCGAGGAGCTGCTCGGGACCGCGGAGGCCGACCGGCCGGCCGCGACGGCAGACCGCAGGGTCTGACCGACCGGTCCCGCCGACGCCGACATGATCACGCAGTGGGGCCTTCTCTCCACGGCGCGGATCAACGACGCGTTCATCGAGGGTGTGGCGCAGTCGCGCGAATGCGCGGTGCTGGCCGTCGCCAGCCGTGACCGCGCGCGCGCCGAGCAGTACGCCTCGCAGCGGGGCATCGAGCGTGCCTACGACAGCTACGAGGCCCTGCTGGCCGACCCCGACATCGACGCCGTCTATGTCTCGCTGCCCAACTCGCTGCATCTGGCATGGGCCGGGCGAGCGCTTGAAGCGGGCAAGCACGTGCTGTGCGAGAAGCCGCTCAGTCGCCGGGAGGCCGACGTCCGCGCGGCGTTCGATCTGGCCGAGCGCCACGAGCGTGTGCTCATGGAGGCGTTCATGTACCGCCACCATCCCCAGACGGCGCGCCTGGCGGAGCTCGTGGGCTCCGGCGCGATCGGCCGTCTCCTGCTCATCCGCGCGGCGTTCAGCTTCCGGGCCGATGACCCGGCCGACGTGCGCCTGAGCGCCGAGCTGGCCGGCGGGGCACTGATGGACGTCGGTTGCTACTGCGTGAGCGCCGCCCGGCTGCTGGCCGGGGAGCCGGAGCTGGTGAGCGGCACGCAGGTCCTCGGCGGCGCCGGCGTCGACGTCACCTTCAGCGGCTGGATGCGGTTTGCCGGCGAGGTCATCGCCCACTTCGACAGCGGGCTGATCCTCGACGATCGCTTCGATCTCGAGGTTGTCGGTGACCAGGGCAGCCTGCGGCTCGCCGATCCGTGGCACTGCCGGACGCCGGGCATCGAGCTGCGTCGCGCGCACGCCGCCGAGATCATCGAGGTTCCGCCGGGCAACCCGTACGGCCTCGAGGCCGACAACCTGGCCGCGGCCATCCGCGGTGACGCGGTGCCGCTGCTCGGCCGTGCCGACGCCGAGGGGCAGGCGCGCGCGATCGAGGCGCTCTACGCCTCGGCGGCCACGGGCGCGGTCGTCGCTCCGCCGCGCTGACGACGCGCGGCGCGCCGCCTCCTCCCTGCTGCTGTGCGCCCGAGCCGCCGGTCAGGCGACGGACATCGACGGCGAGAAGCCGTGCCGGCGTCCGCTGCCGGCGCGCTCGGCGCGGGCCGGCTCCAGGGCGGGAGCGTGCGCGCTGACGAGGGTGAAGCGAATCCGCACCTCGGTCCCGCCCGTGGCGCGGGACACGATGGCAAAGTCGTCGCTCACCTCGGAGATCAGCCCGAGCCCGAGTCCGAGCCCGGGACGATCGGCCCGCGGCTTGAGGCCGCAGCCGTCATCGGAGATCAGGATCCAGAGCTCCCCTGAGGCCACCGCGGCGTTCACGTAGATGAGACCCGGGCCGCCGCGATAGGCGTGCAGCACCGAGTTCGTCATCGCCTCCGACGCCGCCAGGCGCACGGCATCCACCTGGGTGGGCGTCGCACCGACCTTCGCGGCGAAGTCCGCCAGCTTCGTGCGCCCTTCGGCGACCGAGGCCGGCGAGGCCTCGTAGGTCTCGTTGAGATTCCGGACCAAGCGCTGCATATGCGATCTTGTACCCGGAGGCGAGCCAGATCAAGCACCCCCTTTCACGACCGGCAACCTACTGCCCAGTAGCCCTTCACCACTGATGCGCGAGATTCCCGGCGATTGGGCCTGAGCAGGAATGTCGCGCTCTAATGTGGCCCTGATCACCGGCGCCGCCAGCGGGATCGGTCGCGCGGTCGCCGCCCGGATGGTCCAGGACGGCTATGACGTGCTCGCCGTCGACCTGCACCCCGACCCGGACGGGCCCGGCACGCCGCACGAGGCCGACCTCACCGAGGCCGAGGCCAACGCCGGCGCGGTGGCCGCCGCATTGGACCATTTCGGCCATCTGGACGTCATCGTGGCCGGCGCGGGCATCCAGCACGTGGCGCCGATCCAGGAGTTCCCGATCGAGCGCTGGGAGACGATCATCGCGCTCATGCTGACCAGCCCGTTCCTGCTCGCCCGCTACGGCTGGGAGGCCCTGCGCGAGTCGGGCGCCGGACGCTACATCGCGATCGCCTCGGCGCACGGGCTGGTCGCCTCGCCGTTCAAGGCCGCCTACGTCTCGGCCAAGCATGGCCTGCTGGGTCTGGTCAAGACGCTGGCCCTCGAGGGCGCCGAGCACGGCATCGCCGCCACCGCCGTCTGCCCCGGCTACGTCCGCACGCCCCTGGTGGAGGCCCAGATCCCCGACCAGGCTCGCGCCCACGGGATCTCCGAGGAGCGAGCGCTGGAGGAGGTCATCCTGGCGCCCCATGCCGTCAAGGAGCTGATCGAGCCTGACGAGGTGGCGGCTGTCGTGGCGTTCCTGGCCGGGCCGGGTGGGCGGTCCTTCACCGGGGTGCCGGTGACGATGGACATGGGCTGGACCGCGCGGTAGCTCGGCTGGGGTCCGGCTGGGTTGCTGTGGGGGACCTGCGTCGCAGAGGCACGTGGCGTGGCTCAACGACGTGGCTATCGAGTGGGTCGTCGGAGTGGCTCGGCGCTCTCGGCGTCCCTGGGCGGGGTCGTGGGAGATTTTGGTCCTCTGAGGACCATTATCTACCAGAACCCCCTGCATACGCGGATATTTCGTCCGCGCGGCCGACACCCCTGCCCCCTTCCCCAGCAGGCAGTTGACGTGCGCCGATACCGTGCCAAGCGCTCCACGGACGCCCCACGGCAGTACCGCCGCGGGCCCAACGTTGACACAACCGTGTCAAGGTTGCTAGCCTGGAGCCGATGCGAGACTTCCTAGCCGCCACGCGCGAGCGCGTCATCGTCTTCGACGGTGGCATGGGCGCGACGCTCGAGCAGTTCGACCTGAGTTTGGAGAAGGACTATCAGCTGCCCGGCCGCTGCCATGAGGCGCTGGTGCTCAACCGGCCCGACGTGATCGAGGGCGTGCACAGCTCGATGCTCGACGCCGGGGCGGAGGTGCTGGAGACCGACACGTTCCAGGCGAGCCGGCTGAAGCTCTCGGAGTGGGGCCTCGAGGATCACACGCACGAGATCAATCTCAAGGCGGCGCAGATCGCTCGCAAGGCGGCCGGCGAGCAGCGGTTCGTGGCCGGCGCCATCGGCCCCACCGGCTTCCTGCCCGCGTCAGATGACCCGACGCTCGGCCAGATCACCTTCCCGGAGCTCAAGACCGTGTTCACCGAGCAGGCCACCGGTCTGATCGAGGGCGGCGTGGACCTCATCATCATCGAGACCACCCAGGACATCCTGGAGCTCAAGGCCGCCGTGTTCGGCGTGCGCCAGGCGGCCAAGGAGCTCGACCGGACCATCCCGATCCAGTGCAGTGTCTCCCTGCTGCCCCAGGGCGGCAAGATGCTGCTGGGCACCGACATCAGCGCGGTGCTGGCCACGCTGGAGGCCCTGAAGGTGGACGTCATCGGTCTCAACTGCTCCACCGGCCCCGAGGACATGCGCGACGCGATCCGCTTCCTCGGCGAGTTCAGCCCGGTACCGGTGCATTGCATCCCCAACGCCGGGCTGCCCCTGCAGGGGCCCAACGGCGAGACGATCTTCCCCGAGGAGCCCGGGCCGCTGGCCGAGACCCTCGGCGAGTTCGTCGAGCGCTACGGCGTCTCGATCGTCGGCGGCTGCTGCGGCACCACGCCGGCTCACATCGAGGCGATGGCGCAGCGCGTCAAGGACCGCACGCCCGCTGAGAGGCCCGAGCGCCGCCCCGCGCACGTGAGCTCGATGATCGCCGCGACCCCCCTGGTGCAGTCGCCGAGACCCACCATCGTGGGCGAGCGCGTCAACTCCCAGGGCTCGCGCAAGGCCAAGGAGCTGCTGCTGGCCAACGACTACGACGGACTCACCGTCGTCGCCGAGGACCAGGTCACCGGCGGGGCGCACGTGCTCGACGTGTGCGTGGCGCTCACCGAGCGCCAGGACGAGGCCGACCAGATGCGCGAGGTGGTCAAGCGGATCTCGCTGACCCAGCCCGCGCCGGTCCAGGTCGACTCCACCGAGCCCGACGTGATCGAGGCCGCGCTTGAGCAGATCCCCGGGCGCGCCATCGTCAACTCGATCAACCTGGAGGCCGGCCGCGACAAGCTCGACCGCGTCGTCCCGCTGGCCAAGGAGCACGGCGCCGCGGTGATCGCGCTCACCATCGACGAGGTCGGAATGGCCAAGACCGCCGAGCGCAAGCTGGAGATCGCCAAGCGGATCACCGAGTACTGCTGCGACGAGCATGGCCTGGACTCCGACGCGCTCATCTTCGACTGCCTCACGTTCACGCTGACCACCGGCGATCCGGAGTGGCGCCCGAGCGCCGTGGCCACCATCGAGGGCATCCGCGCGATCAAGAACGAGATCCCCGGCGTGCAGACGTCGCTGGGCGTCTCCAACGTGTCCTTCGGCGTGGGCCTGCCTGCGCGCTCGGTGCTCAACAGCGTGTTCCTGCACCACTGCGTGGAGGCCGGACTGGACCTGGCCATGGTCAACCCCAACCACATCACGCCCTACTCGGAGATCTCCACCGACGAGCGCGAGCTGGCCGACGACCTGGTCTTCGACCGCCGCGACGACGCGCTGGAGCGCTACATCGCCCACTTCGAGTCCAAGGGCCCCGCCGAGGACGACGGCGCCGGCCAGGCCGATCCCACCGAGGGCATGGAGCCCGAGGAGGCCCTGCACTTCCACATCCTGCGCCGCAAGCGCGAAGGCGTCGAGGACTGGATCGACCGCAGCGTCGAGAAGATCGGCGCCGTTCCCACCCTCAACACGGTGCTGCTGCCGGCGATGAAGGAGGTCGGCGACAAGTTCGGCGCCGGCGAGCTGATCCTCCCCTTCGTGCTGCAGTCGGCCGAGGTGATGAAGCGCGCCGTGGCCCAGCTGGAGCAGTACCTCGACAAGCTCGAGGGCTACACCAAGGGCACGGTGGTGCTGGCCACGGTGTTCGGCGACGTGCACGACATCGGCAAGTCGCTGGTGAACACGATCCTCACCAACAACGGCTACTCGGTGGTGGACCTGGGCAAGCAGGTGCCGATCTCGACCATCCTCGACGCCGCCGTCGAGCATCAGGCCACCGCCGTCGGTCTGTCGGCGCTGCTGGTCTCCACGTCCAAGCAGATGCCCGCCGCCGTCCAGGAGCTGCACGAGCGCAAGCTGGACTTCCCGGTGCTGATCGGCGGCGCGGCCATCAACCGCAACTTCGGCCTGCGGATCCTCTATCCCCACGGCACCGAGTCCGACGACGTCTATGCGCCCGGCGTCTTCTACTGCAAGGACGCGTTCGAGGGCCTGGCCAAGGTGGATCAGCTGATCGACCCCGAGCGCCGCCAGGAGCTGACCGAGAAGACCCGCGCGGCGGCGCAGAAGCTGCGCGACACCCCGGTGCAGGTCGACGAGGACGCGCCCGACGTCACCGATGCCTCGGTCCGCAGCGCCGCGGCCACCGATACGTCCGTGCCCGAGCCGCCGTACTGGGGCGTGCGTGAGCTCGAGGTGCCCCTGGACGAGGTCTACCACCACCTCGACACCCATGTGCTGTTCAAGCTGCACTGGGGCGGGCGCGGCGTCAAGGGCGAGGCCTGGACGCGCCTGCTGCGCGATGACTTCCAGCCGCGCCTGGAGCGGATGTGGCGCGAGCAGGACTACCTGCACCCCCGCGCCCTGCTCGGCTACTTCCCCTGCAACGCCGAGGGCAACGAGCTCATCGTGTGGGACCCCGAGGCGCCGCGCGAGCGCGAGCTGCACCGCCTCGTCTTCCCCCGCCAGCCGCGCCACGATCGCATCTGCCTGGCCGACTTCTACCGGCCGGTCGACTCCGGCGAGGTCGACGTCGTCGCCCTTCAGGCCGTGACCGCCGGCGAGGAGGTCACCGAGCTGATGGCCTCGCTGGAGGCCGAGGGCGAGTTCGCCGAGCAGCTGTTCGTGCACGGTCTTGGCGTCCAGACCGCCGAGGGGATGGCCGAGTGGCTGCACGCGCGGGTGCGCTCGGAGCTGGGCGCCGCGCCCACCCAGGGCCGGCGCTACTCCTGGGGCTATCCCTCCTGCCCCGAGCAGTCCGAGCTGAGCAAGGTCTTCGACCTGCTCGACGCTCCGTCGATCGGGCTGCGGCTGTCAGGCGGCTTCGCCGTCGAGCCCGAGCAGTCGACGCTGGCGATCGTCGCCCACCATCCCCAGGCCGTCTACTTCGGCATGAAGTCCGGGATGCTGCCCAAGACCGACAAGCAGGCCGCCGACGAGCTCATCGCGGGCACGGAGAAGGACCCGACCCTGATCGCCACGCTGCCCGACTCGGACCCCTCGAGCGCCCTCGAGGACGAGCCGGCGCTGGCCGAGGCCTAGCTCGCCGACGCGGGCGACCGGGTCGCGCGGGCTCGGGCAGCCGTCCAGAACCCTCAAAGGGGCGCTCAGGATTTGATCAATGCCGCCGATATCACGCGGGTGAGGTCGCGCTTGCTTGATGCGTCGCTCCCGCGGACTGGGGAGGGGCGCAGACACGTTTCGGCGCTCGCCGATTTGCCCGCTGAGGCCGGAATCCCGGTCGCGCCGGCGGCTGTCGTGATCGCCGATTGCGCGCGCCGCATCGTGCACCTCGAGGGCGACGCGTTCAACGCCCACGGCCTACAGACCGCGGGCTGGATCGGCCGGCCGATCGAGCAGGTCCTGCCTCCAGAGGCCGTGCCGATCCTGCTGCCGCGCTACGAGGCCGCGCTGAACGGTCAGCCGCAGGCCTTCGCGTACTCGACTCAGGACGGCACGCACACGTATTCCGTGCAGCTGGTGCCGGTCCCCGACGCCCAGGGCGGGATCGGCTCGGTGGTGGCGGTGATCGGCGACGTCACCGACCGCATGAAGATGACCACGGACCTCGCCCGCAGCGAGGACCGCCTGCGCGAGGCCGAGCGCATGGTGGGGGTCGGCAGCTGGGAGCTGGTCGTCGCCACCGGCGAGATCACCTACTCGGCGGGCCTGGCCCGGCTGCTCGAGCTGGAGGAGGAGCAGCCGCTGGACAAGGTCGCCCACCTGGCGCTGGTCCATCCCGCCGACCGGGAGCTCGTCGCCGGGATCGGCGAGCAGTGCGTGCGCCACGGGTCGATCAGCTGCGAGTACCGGGTGCTCCTGCCCAGCGGCGTCCGCCGGATCCTCTCGCTGCATGCCGAGGCGATCACACTGCCCGACGGCCGCCGCGAGCACCTGCGCGGCGCCGTCCTGGACGTCACCGCCGAACGCGAGGCGGACCGCCAGCGCCTGGCCGCCGAGCACCTGTTCCGCCAGGGGTTTGACGCGGCGCCGATCGGCATGTCCCTGGCGGATCCGGTCGAGGCCCGCTGCGTTCGGGTCAACGATGCCATGTGCCGGTTGCTGGGACGTCCCCAGGAGGCGTTGCTCGGGCAGACGATCGCCTCGACCATCCCCCCCGAGGATCTCGTCCTGCTCCGCCGCGCCCGCGAGCAGATGCTCCGCGGGGAGATCGACTCCTTCACCGCCGAGCAGCGCTTCGTGCGCGGCGACGGCAGCCTCCTGTGGGGCCTCCTCCACTGGGCTCCGGTGCGCCGCGAGGACGGCTCGGTCGAGGCCTTCCACTCCCAGCTGGTCGACATCACCGACCGCAAGGAACGGGAGTCCCGGCTCGAGCACGACGTGGGCGAGGCGCTGTGGCTGGGCCGGATCCGCGACGCGCTCGACGAGGACCGCCTCGTCCTCTACGCCCAGCCGATCGTGGACCTCATGACCGGCGAGACGGTCCAGCACGAGCTGCTCCTGCGGATGCGCTCAGAGGACGGGGAGATCATCGCCCCCGGCGAGTTCCTTCCCGCCGCCGAGCGCTACGGGCTCATCTCCGAGATCGACCGCTGGGTGATCCGCCAGGCCGTGCAGATCGCCTCTGAGGGCGTCCCCACCGAGTTCAACCTCTCGGGCCGCTCGATCGGTGACCCCGACATCCTCCGGGAGCTGGCCACAGCCGTGGAGGAGTCGGGCGTCGACCCGTCGCTGCTGGTGGTCGAGGTCACCGAGACCGCGTTCATGGGCCAGACCGAGGCGGGGCGCACCTTCGCGCGGAGCGTCCGCGATCTGGGCTGCCGCCTGGCCCTCGACGACTTCGGCACCGGCTTCTCCAGCCTCAGCTACCTCAAGCATCTGCCGGCCGACCACCTCAAGATCGACATCGAGTTCGTGCGCGAGCTCACCGCCAGCGAGACCGACGCGCGGGTGGTGCGTGGGATCGTCGGTCTGGCTCGGGAGTTCAACCAGACGACGATCGCCGAGGGTGTGGAGGACGAGGCGACACTGATCATGCTCCGTGAGATGGGCGTGGACCTGGCCCAGGGTTACCTGTTCGGCCGGCCGGCGCCGATGGCGGCGGGCGCCCATGGCTCCGATCGCGTCCCCGCCAAATGCCCGGGCCTCGCCCCCGCCTCGCAGATCGACACGGTCGGCATCGTCACCGTCGCCTTCGACGCATTCGCCCGCCGCGACGTCGAGGACATGCTCCGCAACTGCCACCCGGACTTCGTCCTGCGCTCCTTCGCCACGGCGAAGCGGGCCGAGCGCACCACCCCCTACGTCGGCCATGACGGTGTGCGCGCCTATCTGCGCGACGTCGCGACGATCTGGGATGAGCTGACCCTCACCCCCCTGACCTTCCGCCAGGCCCAGGAGTCGGTGATCGGCTTCGGGCGCGTGGAGGGACGACGACCCGGGGAGCGGGTCCTGGGCAGCATCATGTGGGTGGTCAAGCTCCGCGGCGACCTCATCTCATCGATCGAGGTCTTCCAGGCGGCCGCTGGTCCCTCGCTCAGCCCGTCGCAGATCGACCGCCTCGTCGACGGGTGCGCGTGCCCAGCGCGCCCGCAGCGCCCGGCTCAGCGGCGCGGGCCCGGCGCTAGCCGGCCGCGGCTAGTGGGTTTCCCGGGAACACGTTTGCCCGAGGCCCACTAGTTCGCGTCCAGCGCGCCCGAGCGGCGCGACGTGGACCGGTGGGGACGCGCCGGCAGCTTGACCGGAGCGGCGTGCATCGCGCGCAGCCGCACCTCCCGCCAGGACATGCCCTCCTTGAGCAGGGCCGGGGCGCCCATGAGCAACGCGGTCGACACCTCGACGGCCTGGAGGATCACGCCGTAGGCCACGCCGGTGCCCAGGCCGACATGCCAGCCGGTGTGCAGGACGGCGGCGCACGCGGCCTGGAACACGCCCAGGTTGGCAGGCGTGGCCGGCAGCACGGCGGTGATGTTGACCGCGAACAGGACGGCGGCGGCCGCGGCCCACCCGGCCTGGTGGTTGAGGCCCAGGGCGACGAGCAGGATGTAGCAGGACGTCCACTGCAGCGCCCAGGCGCCCAGCTGCGCGGCGGCGGCGATGGCACCGAGCTTGGGCATGCGGAAAACCGTCAGGCCGGCCCGGACGCGGGTCATGGCCCGGCGGGCTTGGGCGACGAGCGCCTGCAGGCGCCCGAACCGCCCGCCCCCATGTCGCAGGACGAGGGGGGCCAGGAGCACGAGGACCAGGAGCGCGACGGGCGCCACGGCGACGGCGATCAGAGCATCCTGATGGCCGTTGAACAGGTCGACCGAGGAGAACATCACCGCGCCCAGCACGATCAGGGCGACGATGTTGAGCAGCGTCTGGGAGACGACCGTGCCCAGCACGACCGGTAGGTGCTCGCGGGGCCGCCCCGTCCGGCGCGCCACGACCAGGGCCCTGGAGGGCTCGCCCAGCCGCGCAGGTAGCGTCGAGGACATGAGGACGCCGATGAACGTCCCCTGCATCGCGTCGGAGAGCCTCACCCGCGCCTTGGGCAGCGCGGCGCGCAGGATCGCGTGCCAGGAGACGGCGCGCAACGCCATCGCGCCGCACATGACGCCGAGTCCCAGGATCACGAACGACGGACTGGAGGCCAGCAGCGCCTGGGCGATGTTGCCCAGGCCGATCGTGCTCAGCGCCTTGTAGGCGAGCAACACGGCACCGATCGAGACGACTACCAGGGCGGCCCGGCGGGCGGCCGTCGCCACCGGGCTACGGCGAGACGAGGGCGCCGGCTCGAGGCTGGGCAGCTTGCGAGCGGGGACATGGGGCTTGAGGTCGGCGGCGCGGACGCCGACGGCAACCGCGGCGCGGTGCGCGCGTCGAGCGGCGACGGGGACGGCGACGGCCTCCTCGTAGGCGCTCATCACCTGGTCGGCCACGACGGGCCACGCGAAGCGCTCGACGTCGGCGGCGGCCGCCCGCGACATGTCCAGGCGCCGCTCAGGTTCGTCGTAGAAGTCGCGCAGGACCTCCGCCAGAGCCTGCGGGTCGCCGGGCGCCACGAGCACGCCGTCGACTCCGTCGCGCACCACGTCGCGGTAACCCGCGATGTCAGACGCGACGACCGGGGTGCCGGCGGCAAAGGCCTCGGTCAGCACCATGCCGAAGCTCTCGCCCCGCACGGAGGGGGCGCAGAGGACATCGGCGCGCTCGAGCTCCTCGCGCTTGCGCGCGTCGTCGACCTTGCCGAGCACCCGCACGTCACGGTCGTCGAGCATCAGCGGCGACAGCTCCTCGGCGGTGGGGCCGATCACGGTCAGCTCGGTGGGGATGTGGTCGCGCAGCGCCTCGAACGAGCGCAGCAGGAGCGGAAGGCCCTTGCGCTCAACGGCCTGCCCCACGAAGACGATGCGCAGCCGCTCGGACGGCGGCTTGCACCCGGCACGGGCCAGCACCTCCGGGTCGACGTGAACCCCATTGGGGATCACCCGGTAGTGACCGCCGAAGAACCGCCGGCCGGTCCAGGCCGCCGCCTCGGAGACGGCGATGCGCACGTGCAGCCGGTTGAGCACGCGCCGGGCGCCCATCAGGTTGGCGAGTCCGTTGGGGACACGGCCCTCGGAGAAGGAGTGGAAGGTGCCGACGAGCGGGAGGCCGGTGAGCTGCGTCGTGATCCACCCACCGAGCGGGGCCACGGGCTCGTGGATGTGGACGACGTCGTAGCCGCCGCTGCGCAGCTCGGCCTGCGCGGTGGCGACCCCGTAGGGGGTGATGGAGAGATTGGAGACGGCCCCGTTGGCCTTGAAGCCGATGGTCCGCCCCAGTGACACGAGATAGTCGGGCGCGGGCAGCGATTGCGGCGTCGCCCCGCGGTGCAGGATCCGCGAGCGCAGATCGACAGGGTCATACGGCGCGAGGACGCGCACATGATGCCCCTGCTCGATGAAGCGCTCGGCGAGCGCTTCGATGTGCCTCGTCACGCCCCCTGGATAGGTCCAGGAATACGGCGAAACCAACGCAATCCGCATCATGCTCATGCTACCGACTACCCCGGCTCTGGCGGTGGGTTGCTCGGCGTATGATCAGAGTCTCATGCCGACCCGTCACTTCGTCAAATACACCTTTTTGCAGGTCGACCCGTCCTGGCGGCGCCTCGACGATGAGCAGCGCGCCGCCGACAAGCGCGAGTTCATCGCCGCATGCGCGGATTTCGCCGACGGGCACCTGCTGCGGTCGTTCTCCCTGGTGGGCACGCGCGGTGACGCGGACCTGATGCTGCTCAGCCAGGCTCAGAATCTGGAGCGGATCCACGAGTTCCATGTGGTGCTGGCCCAGAGCGGGCTGATGAAGTGGTGCACGGTTCCGTATTCGCTGTTGGCGATGACCAAGCCGTCGGAGTACTCCGATGAGTCCCGTCTGGAAGTTCGACCCGGCCACGGCAAGTACCTGTTCGTCTACCCGTTCGTCAAGACCCGCGCCTGGTACGCCCTGCCGGGCGACGAGCGCTGGCGGATCATGCAGGAGCACATCAAGATCGGCCGCGAGTTCCCGTCCGTCGACCTCAACACCAGCTACTCCTTCGGCCTCGACGACCAGGAGTTCGTCGTGGCCTTCGAGACCGACAACCCCGCTGACTTCCTGGACCTCGTCCAGCGGCTGCGCACCAGCGAGTCCAGCTCCTACACGCTGCGCGACACCCCGACGTTCACGTGCATCGCGTGCTCGGTGGAGCGCGCCCTCGGCGCGCTCGACGGCGCCGCGCTGTCGGTCACCGCGCCGTAGCGACGACGGCGGCTACAGCAGCGCAGCGATCGGGAGCCGGCCGTTGCGGATCTTCACCAGCGCACGCTCCGCGGCGTGGCCTGGGGCCGTGACCGTGATGAGGAGGAGGTCGCCCGCGTGGTAGAGGCTGCCGTCGAGATGGTGGACGAGGATCTTGAGGTGCGACGCCCGGGCGCTGCGCCGCTTCATCGGGCAGCCACGGCCGCTGCACCTCACGGTGATCCTGGCGCCGCGTGGGAGCTTGCTCACCTGCACCTGGTGGA
The DNA here is from genome assembly GCA_963771675.1 of uncultured Actinomycetota bacterium. GTDB lineage: Bacteria > Actinomycetota > Thermoleophilia > Solirubrobacterales > Solirubrobacteraceae > Palsa-465. Next base: position 367,401 of record CAVYUJ010000004.1, read on the forward strand.
TGCGGGTGCGCGCGCGGTTGTAGGTCCAGCTGATCTTGATCTTCACCCGCACCCGCGGGTGCCCGCGCGAGCCGCGCGGCGGGGTCGGCAGCGGGACGGTCACCGGAGCCGTCACCACCGGCGGCGCGGGCGGCTCCGCCGGCGTCACCTCGCGCAGGTAGAAGGTGTCGTTCGACGGGCGGTACACCCCGATCTGCGTCTTCCCGGACCCGGTCCAGTCCCCGGTGATCGGCACGTCTCCGGACTCCCCGAACTGGATGGCTGTGGGGGAGATGCCGTTGACGTCGCCGAGGTAGAACGTCGAGTTCGACGGGCGATACGCCCCGATCTGCGTCCTGCCCGACCCGTCCCAATCCCCGGTGATGGGCACGTCGTTCGGGTTGCCGAGCGTGAACGACTGCTGAGACGCCCCGCCCACATCGCCCAGATAGAACGTGTCGTTCGACGGGCGATACGCCCCGATCTGCGTCCTGCCCGACCCGTCCCAGTCGCCGGTGATCGGCACGTCGTTCGGGTTGCCGTAGGTCAATGACGAGTACGAGACCCCGCCCACATCGCCCAGATAGAACGTGTCGTTCGACGGGCGATACGCCCCGATCTGCGTCCTGCCCGACCCGTCCCAGTCGCCCGTGATCGGCACGTCGTTCGGGTTGCCGTAGGTCAATGACGAGTACGAGACCCCGCCCACATCGCCCAGGTAGAAGGTGTCGTTCGACGGACGGTAGGCACCGATCTGCGTCTTGCCCGACCCGTTCCAATCTCCCGTGATCGGCACATCGCCGGGGTTGCCGTAGGTGAGGGACACCACCGACACGGTGTCGGCCACAGCCGGCCGGGGGACGACCAGAGCGCCGCAGCACGCGATCGCTGCGACACCGGCGATGAGTAATGCCCTGAAGCTCCGCAACAGCATCGAACGTCCTGATCGAACATGGGGAGCCTACCCGGCGAACGGTCCGCGCAAGCTTTCCTCACCAAGCCGCGGATAACTCTCCTCACCAACCCGCGGATAAGCTGCTCGCGTGGCCGGAGCCGCTGATCTCACCGACGCGATCGAGCACCTGCGCGCCGCCGATCCCGTCCTGCGCGACCTCATCGACCGGATCGGGGTCGACAGCCTCGGCAACCGGCGCGTCGCCCGGTCGCGCGACCACTACGGCGCGCTGGTGAGGACGATCGTCGGCCAGCAGCTGTCGACCCGTGCGGCGCGGGCGATCTATGACCGGCTGACGGCGAGGTTCGGCGGCCGGGCGCCCACGCCGGAGGAGATCCTTGCCGACGATCCCGACGAGCTGCGCGCGAGCGCGGGGCTCTCGCACGCCAAGGTCCGCTACCTGCGGTCGCTCGCCGAACACGTCCTGGACGGATCCCTGGAGCTGGGAAAGCTCGGCCGGCTCTCAGACGAGGAGGTGACCGCGAGGCTGACGGCCATCAGCGGGATCGGCCGATGGAGCGCCGACATGTTCCTGATGTTCCACCTCCAGCGCCCGGACGTGTTGCCGGTCGGCGACCTGGGCATCCGCAAGGCGTTTGAGGGCGTGTACGGACTGCCGGCGCCACCGGAGACGGCTGAGATGGAGCGCATCGCCGAGCCGTGGCGCCCGCAACGTTCGCTGGCGTGCCTGTTCCTGTGGCGCTCGCAGAGCGCCGTTCCCATCTGAGGCGATGCCTCGTCGCGGTCAGACGGCGGAGACTTCCTCCTCCTCCGCGACGCGGAAGGAGGAGCCACAGCCACAGGCGGCGATCACGTTGGGGTTGGCGACCTTGAAGCCGGCGCCCTGGAGGCCGTCGACGAAGTCGATCGTCGAGCCCTCCACGTAGGGCAGGCTCGGCGTGTCGACCAGCAGGCGGATTCCCTTGTCCGTGAACACGGAATCCCCTTGACGCTGCTCGTCAAACGCGAGCGCGTACTGGAAGCCCGAGCAGCCGCCGCCGCGGACTCCGACCCGCAATCCGGCGGTCTCGGCGACCGCGCTCTGGGACTCGAGGAACTCCCGAACCTTCTCGGCGCCCTTATCAGTGAGGGTGATCATGCTTCATTCAGTATAGCGACCCGCCCTCGCTACGCTAAAGCCATGTCCGCCACCCCCGACGAGCTCAAGGAACGGATCGAGGCCGGGATCCCCGGCGCCGTCGCCGAGGTCACCGGGGATGGGCACCACTTCAACGCCGTCGTGAGCGCTGCCGCGTTCAACGGTCTGACGCGGATCGCCCAGCATCGCCTCGTCTACGACGTGTTCGGCGGCGAGGTGGGTGACCGCATCCACGCCCTCTCCATTCAAACGAAGACCGCTGAGGAGACTCGATGAGCGATCAAACCGCCAACCCGCTTCGCGACGCCATCCAGGAGGCGATCGACGAGAACCCGGTGATCCTGTTCATGAAGGGCAGCCCCGAGGCCCCGGCGTGCGGCTTCTCCGCGCGCACCGTCGCCATCCTGCAGTCGCTCGGCGCGCGCTTCGCCGCCGTCGACATCCTGCCCGATCCCCGGATCCGCCAGGAGCTGTCGGCGCTCTCCAACTGGCCCACGATCCCCCAGCTGTTCGTCGACGGCGAGCTGGTCGGCGGCTGCGACATCGTCTCCGAGATGTACCAGTCCGGCGAGCTGGCCGGGACGCTGGGCATCGAGGCCCAGGTCGAGGACGCCGAGACGGCCGCGCCGGCCGGCATGGACCAGGCGCCGTTGACCATCGAGAACCGGCTGTAGGCGGTGGCCGCTCCCGCCGGCGGGGAGCGCCAGTAGGTGGCGACGGCCGCCCCGGTCGTCGCCCTGCGCCATGCCGATGGCGCGCTGTGGGCGATCGACCAGACGCAGCTGCCCTGGCGCGAGGTGGAGCTACAGCTGCGCTGCGCCGACGACGTCGTCGCGGCGATCCGCCGCCTGAGCATTCGCGGGGCGCCGCTCATCGGCGTCGCCGCCGCCTACGGCGTCGCGCTCGAGCTGGCCCGGGACGCCGGTGGACTGGAGCGCGCCTGCTCGGCGCTGGCCGGGGCCCGGCCGACCGCGGTCAACCTCGCCCACGCCGTCGATCGCGTGCGGGCTGCCGTGCTGGCCGCCGGGGCGGCCGAGCGGGCGGGCGGGGACGGGATCGCCGCGGTCGCGCTCTCCGAGGCCCGGGCGCTGCACGCCGAGGAGGAGGCCGCCAGCGATGCGATCGCGCGCCACGGGGCGGATCTCCTCACCGGCCGGCGGCGGATCCTCACCCACTGCAACACGGGCGCGCTGGCCGCGCCCGGGCGCGGCACCGCGCTGGCGGTGATCGCCGAGCTGGCCGATCGCGGGGAGCTGGAGCTGGTGCTCGCATCCGAGTCACGGCCGCTCCTGCAAGGGGCCCGGCTCACCGTCTATGAGCTGCGCCGGCTGGGCATCGAGCACGCGCTGGTGGTCGACGGCGCCGCCGCCGGTCTCATCGCCGGCGGAGAGGTCGACGCCGTGATCGTCGGCTGTGACCGCGTGGCCGCCAACGGGGACGTCGCCAACAAGGTCGGCACCTACTCCCACGCCCTCGCCGCGGCGGCCACGCGGATCCCGTTCGTCGTGGCCGGGCCGTGCAGCACGATCGATGCCGCCACCGCCGTCGGCGCCGACATCCTGGTGGAGGAGCGCTCGCAGGACGAGGTGCGCGGCGTGGGGCTGTGGCGCACCGAGCCGCTGGAGCTGAGCCTGGCCGGGACGCCGTGTCGCAACCCGGCCTTCGACGTCACGCCGGCGTCGTTGGTCACCGCGCTGGTGACCGAGCGGGGCGTGGCGGCGCCGCCGACGCGCGAGTCCGTGTCAGCGCTGCTGAGCGGCTGACGCGCGAGTCCGTGTCAGCTCTGGCGGGCGGCTGACCGCCGGTGCTCGAGGTGCTCGGTGATCCGGCGCGAGTCGCAGATCACCTCGCCGTCGAGCACCAGCACCGGGACGCGCTGCTGGCCGCTGAGCGCCTCGACCTCGGGCCGCCGGGACCGCCGCTGGCCGACCACCACCGCCTCGAAGGCGATCCCGTCCCGCCGCAGCGCCCGGGCCACCCGGCCACACGGGCACAGCCAATCGGTGGGGGTGTTGCACCGGTAGAGCGTGGCCACGCACAGGACGATAGGGGCCGCGGCAGCGGCCTTCAGAACGGCAGGCGGCGCAGCACGTCGCCGGCCAACCGCAGCGCCAGCGGCTGCCCCGAGCCCGGCGCCGCCAGCGCCTCGCCCTCGCGGCGGCGGTAGTACTCGATCGTCTCCTCCAGGCAGTCCTCGTGGGGCGAGGTGCGCCAGCCGAGCTCGCGCTTGGCCTTGCGGTTGGAGAAGCTCCAGTTCAGGGACGCCGCCCGGACCTCGACCGGCGTCGGCAGGTTGGTCTGACCCAGGCGCTGGGCGGCGGCGGCCAGGGTCATCGCCGCGGCCACCGGCAGCTTGAGCGCGGGCGGCTGGACACCGGAGAGCCGGCCGAGGTCGGCGAACAGGCGTGTCATCGTGAAGTTGCGGTTGCCGAGGATGTAGCGCTCCCCGACGCCTCCGCGCTCGTCGGCCAGCAGGTGACCCCGCGCGACGTCCTGCACGGCGACGACATTGAGGGTCCCGTCGACATAGGCCGGGATCTCGCGGCGCAGGAACCGCCGGACCAGGGCGGTTGACGAGCGGCCCGGGTCGCCGGGGCCGAGCACGTGCGCAGGGTTGACGACGACCAGCGGCAGTCCACGGGACACCATCCGCAGCGCCACCGTCTCGGCCTCCTGCATCGCGTCCAGGTAGGGGATCGCGTAGCCGCCGGCCCCCCACGCCGTGGTCTCGTCGGCGCTCCGCCGTCCACGCGCGGGGCCCATCGTCGCGGCAGAGGACGTGTACACGGCCCGCGCCACCTCCGCGCGCAGCGCCTCCTCCAGGACGATCCGGGTGCCTTCGACCGCGATCGGGGACACCTCCGCCCGCGTGGCACGCAGGTTGGTGGTGCCCGCCACGTGAAAGACGCGCTCCACCCCGGTCATCGCGCGCCGCACGGCCCGGCGGTCGAGGATGTCGGCGCGGACGCGCCGGACGTCGATCCCTTCCAGTGCCGTCAGCGGGGAGTCGCGGCGCACCGTGACGACCACCTCGTCTCCGCGCGCGACCAGGAGCCGGGCCAGGTGGGCGCCGATGAACCCGGTCGCTCCGGTGACGAGCGTTCGCCCCATGGTGCGGGCCGAGTGTAGAGCGGCGGAGCCACTGCTAGGGTGCCGCGCTCATGGCCGTCGCCATCGTCTCTGACACCTGCCACTATCTCCCGGCCGAACTGTCCCAGGAGCAGGGAATTCATCAGGTGAGCCTGTACGTGCACTGGCCCGAGGGCGCCGAGCGCGAGTCAGACATCACCGACTATGACGACTACTACCGCCGGCTCGGCTCGGCGGCGGCTCTGCCGACGACGTCGCAGCCGTCGATCGGGGACTTCCTGGCCGTGTACGAGCCTCTGCTGGACCGCGGCGACGACATCGTGTCGGTCCACCTCGCGGGTGGCATGTCCGGGACGGTGCGCGCCGCCGAGCAGGCCCGTGACCAGCTGGGCGAGCGGGCCGCCCGGGTGCATGTCATCGACTCCGCCACCGCGTGCGGGGGTGAGGGCCTGGTCGTCATGGCGGCCGCCGCCGCCGCGCGCTCAGGGGCGGACGGCGCCGCCGTGGCCCAGCATGCCCGCGAGGCCAGAGCCGGATTGAAGATGTGGTTCTCGATCGACACCCTCGAGTACCTGCGACGCGGCGGGCGAATCGCCGGCGCACAGGCGTGGCTGGGGTCGGCGCTGAGGATCAAGCCCATCCTCACCGTCGAGTCTGAGATCACGCCGGTGGAGCGCGTGCGCACGTCTCGCCGCGCGTTCGAGCGCATGGTCGATCTCCTGAAGGAGCGCGCCGAGGCGGGCGCCGACGCGTGGATGGTCCAGCACATCCAGGCGCCCCGTGAGGCCGGGGAGCTGGCGCAGCGCGGGACCGAGCTGTTCGGCGTCCCACCGCGGGTGGTGGGCGAGATCGGCCCGGTGATCGGTACCCACGTGGGGCCGGGACTGCTCGGCGTCGGCGGGCTGCCGAGCTCCTACCTGGCGTAGCGCCGGTGCGCCGCGGGGCCGGCGAGATCTATCGCGCGAGCAGCTTCTGCTGCCTGCGCTTGCGGCGCCCGAAGGTGAGGGCACCGAGCGCCGCGATGCCACCGCCGAGCACGAACCCGGCCACGCCGGCGCCGATCAGCACCTGCGGCTCGTACTGACGCAGCTGGGAGCGCCAGTCGGTGAGCTTGACGACCTCAACCCGCAGGTGCTCGACGGCGGTGCCGAGCTCCTTGCGGTTGCGCTCCATCGAGCTGCGGATCTCCTCCGGGGTGCGCGCGGGCATCAGCGGTCGGCTCCGGATTTCACGGTGGCGCTGATCTTCTTGGCCTCGCTGATCGCCATCTTGGGCGTGGGCGCGCCGACCTTGAGCTTGCGCCAGGCGAAGAGGAACGCGCCGAAGGTGAGGGCGACCAGCAGCACCATCACGATGGCGAAGCCCCACCAGATCGACCCGATGATGCTGTTCAGACCCCAGGCGATGGTCAGCAGCACGAAGATGAGCGCGAAGACCGCGAACACGGCGCCGATCGCGACGGCCGCGGCGCCCCGAGCGAGGCTGGAGACCTTCTCGGACACCTCGGCCTTGGCGAGCTCGATCTCCTCACGGACGAGCACCGAGAGCTTCTCGGAGACCTCCGTGACGGCAGCCGCGAGGCTGTCGGACTGTTCGGGCTCAGCGGCCAAGGCGCTTGAGGATCAGGGCCAGGACGAGACCGCCGGCGAACGCGGCTCCCACCGCCCGCTCGGGACGGTCGGCCGGGAACGCGGCGGCGAGACCCGCGGGCGCGCCCTCACCGGGCGGCAGCTCCGTGGGCGACGGCGGGGGAGCCGAAGGCGGCGGCGCCGGGGCATCAGCGGGCGCGAAGGCGGCCGGCGGCGGGGGAGCAGCAGGCGGAGCGGCGGGCGGCTCAGGCGGCGCGGGGGGCGGCTCAGGCGGCGCGGGGGGCGGCTCCGGCGGGGCGACGGGCGGCGCAGGCGTTGCCGCAGCCGGCTCGGACGCGGCAGTCGGCGCCTCGTGCGCGGCCGTGGACGCCTCGTCGGGCACGAGCGCGGCGGGCTCGTCCCCTCCCGGCTTCCCCGCTGGCTCCTGGCTAGGCGGCTGGTCGGTCACTCAGGGGGCTCTTCGCCGAACACACGCATCCAGATCATGGCTGCCACGCGCGTCGACGCGAGCGTTGCGAGTGCGCCGAACCCGGCGAGCATGCCCGACCACAGCAGGCGCTTGACCAAAGGGCTCTCCAACATGGCAGGCATTCAAGCAGACTCGGGCCCGGTGGCGGAGGCGGCCCGGGTCCGGGCCGGGGGTTCAGTCCGCGGCGGTGGCGGAGGCGGCCCGGCTCTGGGCCGGGGGTTCAGTCCGCGGCGGTGGCGGAGGCGGCCCGGCTCCGGGCCGGGGGTTCAGTCCGCGACGGTGGAGGGTCGCCGCAGTCCGCGGCAGATGGTGTCGACGATCATCGATTTGGCCCGCTCGAGCTCCGCATCCCCCACCGGGACGCTCTCGAAGATCCAGCCCGTGAGCACCTGCTCCACCGAGCCGTAGAACGCCTGGGCGGCGAATTCGGGGGTGATCTCGGCGCGGAACAGCCCGGCGGTCTGGGCCTTGGCCACGATCCCGGCGATGCCGGCGTAGGCATCTCGGATCTTGTCCAGGTGCGTGAGGCCGAACGTGTTGGCCGCCCGCGTCACCTCGACGATGATGACCTTCATCAGCTCCGGGTCGTGGCGGTAGGAGTCGATGATGAACCCGGCGATCGTGAGCAGCTTGTCCTCGGGACCGCGCTCTGACCCGTCGGCCTCGGCGATGGCGGCGAGCATCACGTCCCAGCGCTCCAGGAACAGGGTGTCGAGGATCTGCTCCTTGGAGGAGAAGTAGTGATAGACGAGCCCGTAGGCGACGCCGGCCTCGTCGGCGATGTCCGAGACCCGGCAGGTGTGGAAACCCTGGCGGGCGAACACCCTGACCGCCGCGTCGAGGATCAGGCGCCGCTTCTCGGTCGCCGCCGTCGTCATACGGGCTGCTCCCATGCGTAGGCCTCCGGGCGGCGGCGGGCCACGGACGGCAGCCGGCGGCGGATGTCACGCAGGTTGTCGAAGTCCAGGTCGGCGACGATCGCGCACTCGGTATCGGGCGCGGTGGCCAGCACCAGGCCCCACGGATCGACGATCAGCGAGCGCCCGCCGGAGCGCAGTCCGCCGGGGTGGTTCCCGATCTGGTTGGCGGCGATCACGAAGCACTGGTTCTCGATGGCCCGCGCCCGGACCAGGACCTCCCAGTGATCGCGCGTGGTCGGCAGCGTGAATGCGGCCGGCACCGTGAGCAGCTCGGCCCCGCGCAGGGCGAGGATCCTGTAGAGCTCGGGGAAGCGCAGGTCGTAGCAGACGCTCATGCCCAGGGTGAGCCCGTTGGCCAGCTCGGTGACGACGATCTCGTCGCCGGGGTCCTCGGTGGACGACTCCGCGTAGACCGCCCCGTCGACCTCGACGTCGAACAGGTGGATCTTGCGGTAGACGGACTGGATCTCCCCGTCTGACCCGACGTGCACGCTGGTGTTGAAGCCCTTCTCGGCGTCATCCACGTGCTCGAACAGCGAGCCGGCGACGAGGTCGATGCCGAGCTGGGCGGCGGTGGCCTTAGCCCAGGAGATCGCCTCGCCCTCCAGGGTCTGAGCCCCCGCGGCCATGTGCTCGCGCGTGCCGAGCACGGTCCACTTCTCGGGCAGGACGACGAGCTCAGCGCCGCGTGCGGCGGCGTCGCGGACGAGCCGGTCGGCCCGTTCCAGGTTACGATCGGTGTCGTCGGTGGCGTTGAGTTGAATGGCGGCTGCGCGCACGGCGGTCCTCCCGGGAGGCCTGATTGACTGGTCAGTCAGTGGTAGAAGATACCCGCGAACGGGACGGTCCCAACGATCGTACGGATCGCCTCGCCGGGCTTCCGTACCGGGGGACGTTCGGCGCGACGCGACCGGCCGCGTTGCACGGCCTGGCGCTGCCGCCCGGCCCGATGCCGGCACGGCTCGGTACGCGCCCGCTCAAGGCCTGGCGCTACATCGGGATCTACGGCCCTGAGCTCATGATCTGCGTCGCCGCGGTGAGGATCGGCCGGGCCCGCCAGTCGTTCTGGGCGGTGTGGGACCGCGCGGCCCGGCGCCTGCATGAGACCACCTGGCGGAGCGCGGGCGGCGTGGCGCTGGCTCCGGGCAGCGCGCGCGTCACCGATGGCCCCGCCTCACTGGCGCTGACCTTCGCCGAGAGCGAGGGCGTGGAGTCCGTCTGCCGCAGCGGCGAGGGCTACGCCTGGACGCGCAAGCAGGGCGCCGTGGCGGTGCGCGGCACGGTCACGCTCGCCGACGGCCGCCCGCGCGCGGTGCAGGCGAGCGCGATCATCGACGACACCTCCGCCTACTACGAGCGCCACACACGGTGGCGCTGGTGCGCGGGCGTCGGCACCGACGCCGAGGGGCGCGCGCTGGCCTGGAACCTGGTCGAGGGCGTCAACGACCCGCCCGCCGGCAGCGAACGGACCGTCTGGGTCGACGGGGTGGCGCGGGAGGTCGGCCCCGTCGCCATCGCCCCCGGTCTCGACGCCGCCGGCGACCTGCGCTTCGACGCCGAGGCCGTCCGAGAGCACCGCCAGAACCTGCTGGTGGTGCGCAGCCGTTACCGCCAGCCGTTCGGGACCTTCTCCGGCACGCTCCCCGGCGGCCCCGCGCTTGCCGCCGGCTACGGCGTCATGGAGGATCACGACGTCTTCTGGTGATCGCGGCCGCGCTGGCGGCGCAGCTCGGCCAGGAGCAGCTTGGAGTGCATGGCCCCGATCAGCTCGCGCAGCGGCTGCGCGCCCGAGGAGATGATCTCCACGGCACGGCCGACGTCGACCTCGCCGGCGAGGCGGTCCAGGAGGACCCGGACCTCCTCGGCCACGAGCGGCTGCAGCGCCTCGCGGTAGCGCAGGGTGTCATAGACGGTGAAGCCCAGCGCCTCCTCGTAGCCCCCCGCGCGAAATCGCGAGATCGCCTCGATGATGGCGACGTCGTCGCCGTCGTAGCCGCGCGGGCCGGGAGTCAGCACCTCGAGCTCCTCGAGCCGGTCCAGGACGTTGCGCGGCAGGTCGTAGGTGTCACGCACGGTCGCGCGCGACACCCGGCCGCTCTCCCCCACCTCGATCGCGCGCTCGAGAATCCGGTCCTCGAGCTCGACCACCCGGGCCGCGCGCTCCGGGTCCTCGGTCATCACCTCGCGGATCACGCGCAGCGGCATGAACCGCTCCTCCTGCAGGCGCTTGATCAACCGGACCCGCTCGACGAACTCCTCGGGGTAGTAGGCCATGTTGCGGCTCGTGCGCAGGACGTCGGCCTCGGAGCCCAGGAGCCCCTCGCGCAGGTAGTGCTTGATCGTCCCCGCGCTCACGCCCGACCGCTCGGCCAGCTCGGACATCTTCAGCATGCCGTCGGTGGTCGCCATCCTGGCCGCTAACTAACTCGAGATGAAGGAGCCGCGGACCGTCTCGGCCGCGCCCGCGATGTCGCCGCAGGCATGCAGCGCGGCCAGCTCCTCGGGCGAGTATCCGGCCGCCGCCAGGATCGCGTCGGTGTGCTCGCCGAGCTCCGGCCCCGGGGCCCGCGCGGCGTCACCCGGGGTCCGGCTGAGCTTGACGGGCACCCCCAGCAGCTTGACCGGGCGCTGCGCTCCGGGCTGGGTGAGCTCCACCACCATCTCCCGTGCCGCCACCAGATCTGACTCCAAGGCCTCGTCGAGCGCCAGCACCGGCTCCAGGCAGCAGTCGTGCTCGGAGGCGAAGGCGCGCCACTCATCCCGGGTGCGCCCACGGAAGATCGCGGCCACCTCGGCGTGCGACGCCGAGTCGGGCGGATCGAACGCGCAGGCCGAGAGGTCCGGTCGCCCCACCCCCTCGCAGAACGCCTGCCAGAACTTCGGCTCCAGCGCGCCGAGGGTGACGTAGCCGTCGGCGCATTCGTACGGCCGGTAGCAGTTGTAGCGCCCGGCCAGGCCCAGATCGCCCCGGCGCGGCGCGCGCCCGGTGGCAAACGCCTCGGCGGCGAGCATGGCCAGCCACGACAGCGAGCCGTCGAACATCGAGCAATCCACCAGCTGGCCCTCGCCGGACCGGTCGCGCTCGCGCAGCGCGACCAGGATCCCGACCGCGGCCATCAGCGCGCCGCCACCGAGATCGGCGATCTGACCGGCCGCCTGGACCGGCGGACCCCCGGCTTCGCCGGTGAGACCGAGCAGCCCGTTGAGGCCCAGGTAGTTCATGTCGTGGCCCGAGCGGGCACGGTTGGGACCGTCCTGCCCGTAGCCGGTGATGGCGCAATAGACGAGTCCGGGGTTCTCCTCACGCAGGCGCTCGTAGCCCACCCCGAGGCGGTCGAGCACGCCGGGCCGGAACGACTCCAGCAGCACGTCGGCGTCCCGGACCAGGCGCAGCAGCGCGTCGCGCCCCCCGTCTGACTTGAGGTTGAGGCGGATCGAGCGCTTGCCGCGGTTCAGCGAGAGAAACAGCGCGCTCTTGGCCGTGTCGGCGGCGCCGTCGTAGTAGGGCGGCGACCAGCGGATGTAGTCGCCCATCCCGGTGTCCTCCACCTTGATGACGTCGGCGCCGAAGTCGGCGAGGAGCAGGGAGCAGAACCCGCCGGGCAGCAGCCGGCTGAGGTCCAGGACGGTGAGGCCGTCAAGCGGCAGGCTCATGGGCCCTGATCCCCAGCATCTGGCGGGCCTCCTGGACGGTGGCCGGCCGCCGGCCGCAGTCCTCGACCAGGCGGCGCGCGCGAGCGACGAGGTCGCCGTTGGATCGCGCCATCTCACCGTCGGGCAGGTAGAAGTTGTCCTCGAGCCCGACGCGGATCGACCCGCCCAGCGTCAGCGCGGCGGCCACCAGCGACCACTGGCCGCGGCCGATCCCGATGACACCCCAGTGGTGGGCGTGCTCCTGCCAGGCTTCGGCGAGGTTCTCGGCCATCATCGCCAGGTTGCGCGCGGTGGGTGGCACCCCGCCGACGACCCCCATGACGAAGTCGGCGTGCAGCGGGGCCTCGAGCAGGCCCATGTCCACCAGCGGAGCCAGTGACCCGACGTGGCCGACGTCGAAGCACTCGTGCTCGGGCTTGATCTGGAGGCGGCGCATCGCCTCCAGGAGCTCGATGATCTCGTCGAACGGATTGGTGAAGACGAACTGGAAGACGAAGTCATGGCGCGAGCGCGAGTACTTGGCGTAGTTCAGCGAGCCCATGTTCAGCGCAGCCACCTCGGGCCGGCATGCCTCCAGGTAGGCGACCCGCTTCTCGACCGACACCCCGACCGTCCCGGTGGAGAAGTTGATGATCGCCGCGTCGCCCACCTCGGCGCGGATCGCGTCGCGGATCGCCATGAAGTCCTCGACCTCGTAGCTGGGCGCCCCTTCGGGCGTGCGCGCGTGGATGTGGATGTGGACCCCGCCCTCGTCGACGATCCGCCGCGCCTCGGCGGCGTATTCCTCGGGCGTGTAGGGGATCGCGGGGCACTGATCGCGGTTGGCGATCGCGCCCGAGATGGCGCAGGTGATCACCGCAGGATCGTTCAGACTCATACCGGCACCACTCCCGATCGTTTCCAGGGGCGCTCCACCTTCTTGCCCGCGGCCATCTCCAGCGCCCGGCAGATGGTGGCCCGCGTCTCGCGCGGGTCGATCACGTCGTCGATCATGTCGTTGCCGGCCGCGACGTAGACGTCGATGATCTTCCGGTAGGCCTCGATCAGCTCCCGGCGCTTGGCGGCCGGATCCTCGGCCTCCTGGACCTGCTTGCGGAACACGATCTCGACGGCTCCCTCGGCCCCCATGACGCTGATCTCCGCCGACGGCCAGGCGACGATCAGATCCGGCTCATAGGCGCGGCCGCACATGACGTAGTAGCCGGCGCCGTAGGCCTTGCGCAGGACGACCGTGACCTTGGGCACCGTCGCGTTCGCGGTGGCGTAGAGCATCTTGGCCCCGTGGCGGATGATCCCGGCCTGCTCGACCTTGGTCCCCACCATGAAGCCGGGGACGTCCATCAGGTACACCAGCGGAATCCCGTAGGCGTTGCACAGGTTGATGAAGCGGGCGGCCTTGTCGGCCGAGTCGTTGTCGAGGATCCCGCCCAGCTGCTTGGGCTGGTTGGCCACGATCCCCGCCGGCCGGCCGCCGAAGCGGGCCAGGCAGGTGATGATCGTCTTGGCGAACTGCGGCTTGAGGTCGAAGTAGTCGCCGTCGTCGACGATGCGCCGGATCACCTCGTACATGTCATACGGCTTGCGGTTGGACTCGGGCAGGACGTCGAGCAGCTCCTCGTCGGCGCGGTCCACGGGATCGGAGGTCGCCGAGATCGGCGGCGACTGGTCGCAGCTCTGCGGGAAGAAGCTCAGGTAGCGCTTGATCTGCGCGATGCAGTCGGGATCGTCGGCCACCTCGAGATCGCCCACCCCCGACTTGCGGCAGTGCACGCGCGAGCCGCCCAGCTCCTCCTGGGTCACGTCCTCCCCCACCGCCGCGCGCACCAGGTGGGGGCCGGCCAGGGCCATGGAGCCGCGGCCCTTGACCATGGGCACGAAGTCGGCCAGGCCCGGGATGTAGGCGGTCCCGGCCGCGCACGGGCCCATCAGCGCCGCCACCTGCGGGATCACGCCGCTCATGACGACCTCCTCGCGGAACAGGTGACCGGAGCCCGCGAACAGCGACCCGACGGCCTCCTGGATGCGCGCGCCGGCGGAGTCCAGCAGCCACACGAGCGGGATCCGCTTGCTCAGGGCCAGCTCGCGCAGCCGCGTCACCTTCAGCTCCCCGGTCATGCCCATCGACCCGGCCATCACCGTGAAGTCGTAGGCGACGACGGCGGTGAGGCGGCCGTCGACCTTGCCGTAGCCGGTGATGACGCCGTCGGCCGGGGCCTCGCGGCCCTCCATGGCGCGCTGAGAGAAATGCGGGCGGCCGTGCAGCCCCAGCTCCACGAATGTGCCCTCGTCGATGAGCAGGGCCAGCCGCTCGCGCGCGGTCAGCTTGTCGGCGGCGTGCTGGGCGGCGATCTTGGCCTCCCCACCGCCAAGCCTGATCTGCTCGCGCCGCACGCGCAGGTCCTCGGCGAGCGGGCGCAGCAGGCTGGTGGTGGGGACGTCGGTGGCCACGGGGAGGCGATCGCCTCGGGCACCGGCGCCCAAGGCAGAAAGTGAGACGTACTACTTATCACTTTGTCAGGCGGCCCGCGCAGCCGTCAAGCGCGCGGCGCCGGTTCCGGCCGCCCGTGAACGGCAGGAGGGTGGCCCCGACGGCGTTCACACATTGAACGCGGAGTTCATCGCCTTGAACGCGCGCGGCGCGGCCGTGGGCACGTATTTGGGCAGGGACCGCGAATGCGCCGGGAGCATCGGCCATCCGCCCGGCACGCTGCGAGGACGAAGGGGCGAACGAACATGCGGGGCAAGCTCACCATCACCGTGTTGACGACGCTGGTAGCCACCGCGCTGCTGGCGGTGGCGCTGACCTCGGCTGGAGCATCCGCTGACGGCGCGCCGCCGGCCTTTGTGCAGCAGGTGTCGGCGCACTCCTCCAACGTGACCAGCCTGAAGCTCACCCCGACCTCGGCGATCACCACCGGCAACCGGCTCGTCGTAGTTGTGGGGATCTGGAGTTCCGGCGCCGCAACCGCCAAGACCGTCACCGACGCGGCCGGAAATGCCTACACCGAAGTCCTGCACTTCAAGGCCTCGGACAACACCGAGCAGAGCGTCTGGACGGCGCCGATCACCGCCGGCGGTGCCACCAAGCCGGCGATCACGGTCACGCCCACGGCCAAGGCGGACGTGGGCGCCATCGCGTCGGAGTACTCGGGCCTCTCGGCGAGCACGGGCACCGCCGCCGTGGACCAGATCGCATCCAACGTCGGCACCACGAAGACCGCGGCGACGGTCTCCTCGGGCGCCACCGCCGCCTCGACCGGCTCCAACGAGCTTGCCATCGGCATGTACGTGGACTCGGGCTTCGGTGACTCCCTCACGTCGGGCAGAGGGTTCACGCAGCGGGCCAACGTGTCTCCCGCTTCCAACATGGAGCTCCTGTCGGAAGACGAGGGGCTCCCCACCGCGGGCACCACGGCCAACGCCTCGGTCGGCACCGGCGCCAACACCGTCTGGCTCATGTCGACGGTCGTGTTCGCCGCCGCCAACCAGTCGGGCAACGCGACGGCCCCGGCAGCCCCCACGGGCGTCACCGCCACGGCGGGCGACGGGAACGCCACCGTCAGCTGGACGGCTCCGTCCAACGGTGGCGCGCCGATCACCAGCTACACCGTGACCCCGTACATCGGGTCGACGGCCCAGCCGGCCACCACCGTCAACGGGACGCCGCCGGTGACCAACGCGACGGTCACGGGCCTCACCGACGGCACCGCGTACACCTTCACGGTGACCGCCACCAACAGCGTGGGCACCGGCCCGGCGTCGGCTCCGTCCAACAGCGTCACGCCGACCGCGTCGAGTGGGGGCACCTGGGGGCCGTTGCTCAGCTGGCCGATGGTGGCGATCCATTCGATCCTGATGGACAACGGCAAGGTGCTGCAGTTCGACGGCTGGCAGCAGCCCGAGCCCACCGAGGTCTATGACCCGGCGACCCAGACCTTCGCCACTCAGACCGCGCCCGACAGCGTGTTCTGCTCGGGCATGGCCGAGCTCCCTGACGGGCGTGTGCTCGTCGTCGGCGGCTACGGAGGCCTGAGCACCGGGCAGATCGGCATCGTCGATACCACCATCTTCGACCCGACGACCAACACGTGGTCGCGCGTGGCCGACATGCACTCTCCGCGCTGGTATCCGGACCTGACCGAGCTCGCCGACGGCCGCTACGTCGCCATCAGCGGCAACGACACCGACGCCAACCACTGGGCCGATACGCCCGAGGTCTTCGACCCCACGACGGGACAGTGGACCCTGCTCACGGGCGTCTCCACCTCGCAGGTCCACGAGGAGGAGTACCCGTTCTCCTACCTCATCCCGAACGGCAACGTGTTCACGATCGGGCCGTCCGAGGACCTGTCGTTCGAGCTCAACGTCAACGCCAAGACCTGGACGCAGGTCGGAGGCTCCAGCGGCGTCGTCAACGGCTCGTCGGTGATGTACCGCCCCGGCAAGATCCTCTACAGCGGCGGCGCGGCCAACCTCAATCCCAGCACACCGGCGGCCTCCACCACGGCGACGATCGATCTGACCGCCGCCACCCCCACCTGGCACCAGACGGCGCCGATGGCCCATGCCCGGATCTACCACACGCTCACGATGCTGGCCGACGGCACCGTGCTCGCCGTCGGCGGCGAGCCCACCGCCGGCCAGACGGGCCAGACCGAGGTCTCCGGCGGGGTGCTGCCCTCGGAGATCTGGGATCCGAACACGCAGACCTGGTCCCCGGCGGCGGCGACCGGCACCACGCGCGGCTATCACTCGACGGCGCTGCTCATGCCCGACGGCACGGTCCTGGTGGGCGGAAGTGGCCACGCCAACGCGGGGTTCGCCGGGCAGGACTCGTCTCAGGTGTACAGCCCGGCGTATCTCTCCAAGGGCCCGCGCCCGACGATCACCTCGGCTCCCGGCTCGATCAGCTACGGCAACGGCTTCAACGTCAGCATGGGTGACGCGGGCACGGTCAGCGCCGTCAACCTCGTGTCGCTCGGCTCGGACACCCACCAGAGCGATATGGACCAGCACTTCGTCCCGCTCAGCTTCACCCAGAGCGGCAACGCGTTGACCATCCAGGCGCCGAGCGGCGGGACCTACGCGCCGCCAGGGCACTACATGCTGTTCATCCTCAACGCCAACGGCGTGCCGGCGGTGGCTCCCATCATCGCGGTGACCCCGCCGGCAACGGCTCCCGCCGCGCCCACCGCCGTGACGGCCTCGGCGCTCAACGGTGGCGCGGAGGTGTCGTGGACGGCGCCGGGCAACGGGGGCGCGACGATCACGTCCTACACGGTCACCCCGTACATCGGGTCCGTCGCTCAACCTACGACCGTCGTCAGCGGGAACCCGGCGGCGGCGCACGCCACGGTCACGGGGTTGACCAACGGGACGGCCTATACCTTCACCGTGACGGCCACCAACTCCGTGGGCACCAGCCCGGCGTCGGCGCCGTCCAACGCGGTCACGCCGAACGCGCAGCCGTCGCCTGCGTTCGTGCAGCAAGCCTCGGGCCATTCCGGCACGACGAGCAGCCTGGCCGTCACGCTCTCGTCCAATACGATGACGGGCGACCGCCTGGTCGTGGAGGCGGGTGTTTGGAGCGCCGGCAACGCGACGGCGAGGAGCGTGACCGACTCGGCAGGTGACACGTTCACCGAGCTGATCCACTTCAAGGCGGGCGACAACACGGAGGAGAGCGTCTGGAGCGCGCCGATCACCGCCTCGTCTTCCACGCCCCCCGCGATCGTGGTCACTCCGACGGCCAAGGCGGACGTCGGGGCCGCGCTACTCGAGTACAGCGGGCTCTCGACGGCCCCCGATGCCACCGTCCTCGACCAGTCGGCCGAGGCGGTCGGCAAGACCGGTAGCGGCACACCGTCGGTGGCCTCGGGCGTGACACCCGCCACAACCGGCACAAACGAGCTCGCGATCGGCTTCTACGCCGACTCCGGATTCGGCGATTCACTGTTCCCGGCGCCGGGCTTCACCCAGCGAGTGAACATCTCGCCGTTGGGCGACATGGAGCTCCTCGCCGAGGACCAGGTCGTCGGGTCCGGCGCGACCCCCAACGCCTCGGTGACCACCGGCGCGAAGACGTACTGGCTGATGTCGACGGTGGTGCTCAAGAACGCCACCACGGGTCAGACCGCGCAGGTCAGACGAGCGCTCAGGGCCGTCGGGCACAGCCCGGTCGCCGCGGGTCTGTCCTCGTCGGTCGTCGGCTCCAGTGACGTCACCCCGGCCCGACTGGCGACGCCACGGCTCGCTGCGGGCAAGCCAGTGCGCTGCCGCACCGGCCGCGTGACCGCAGCGGGCCGGCGCGCTTGCGCCTCGCTGCGGCATGCCGCTGCCGTCGCGAAGCGCGACCGGCGACATTGGATCTACGAGGCACTCCTCCAGCACCTGTCCGTCAACCTCCTCTGCCACTGGAACGGGAAGTCGCTGAGGGGCGCGCTGGGCCTGGCCGCAGGCTGGTACGCCGCGCTGTAGCTCCAGTTCGCAACTGACCCGGCCCGGCGCGTATCGCCCCCACGCGCCGGGCGCCAGGTCAAGGTCGGGGCCGGTCCGCCGCCCGGGCCGGCCCCACCGCGTTTTGCGCCGCCGGGAGTGGGTAGCCATTGCCCGTGCTGCGCAGGCGTGTGACCGGGGGTGCTGGCGGGGCGAACGTCGCGCCGCCCGGAACCGTCGCCCTCGTCGTCGCCCTCACGGTCCTGCTCGCCGGCCTGCTGTCCGGCGTGGCCGGCGCCGCCGTCCCGGCGTGGACGAGCTATGACCACGACGGCGCGCGCTCCGCGACCGACCCCGACAGCGCCGCCCCCGTGGCCCCCGCCGCCGCGTGGGGGCCCGTCGGGCTCGATGGAGCCGTGTACGCCCAGCCATTGGTCTCCGGATCGCTGGTCTACGTCGCCACTGAGAACGACAGCGTCTACGCCCTGAACGCCGCCACCGGCGCGGTGGTGTGGCAGCGCCCCCTCGGTACGCCGGTGCCGTCCGGCGATCTGCCCTGTGGCGACATCACGCCGACGGTGGGGATCACCAGCACGCCGGCCATCGACTCGTCCACGGGCCGCATCTATGTCGTGGCCGACGTGCTCAGCGGCGGAGCGGTCAACCACGAGCTGTTCGCGCTGGACGCGGCCACCGGCGCCGTGGTCGCGGGCTTCCCCGTCGCCGTCGATCCGCCCGGGTCCGACCACACCGCGCTGCTCCAGCGCGCCTCGCTGGCGCTCGACGGCGGTCGTGTGATCATCCCCTATGGCGGCAACTCCGGCGATTGCAGCACCTACCACGGCTGGCTCGTCTCCGCGGCCGAGGACGGCAGCGGCACCCCCACGACCTTTGAGGTCAACGCGGCCGCCGGTGAGCACGGCGGGGCCATCTGGGGGTCCGGGGACGCGCCCGCGGTCGACGGCGCGGGCCACGTCTTCGTCGAGACCGGGAACGGCTTCGGCTCATCGACGACGCCCGACCTCCAGGAGTCCGTCGTCGAGCTCGATGCCACGCTCGACGTACTGGATCACTGGACGGCCGCCAACTGGCAGACGCTCGACACCAACGACACCGACCTGGGGTCGATGGAGCCGTTGCAGCTGCCGGGCGGCATGCTCTTCGTCAACGGCAAGGACGGCGTCGGGCGGCTCATCTCGGCCACGGCGCTGGGCACCACCGGCCAGGTGTTCAGTGCCCCGGCCTGCCCCGGGGGCGGTGATTTCGGCGCTCCGCTGTATCACGGCGGAACCATCTACATGCCCTGCAGCGGAGGGCTGGCCGCCGTGTCGCTGGCCGCCAACTCTCAGAGCTTCAGCGCCGCGCCCGGTTTCAGCGCGCCCACGGGCGCCTCCGGGCCACCCATCTTCGCCGGCGGCCTCGTGTGGTCCACCGGCTGGCGTGCCACCAATGTCCTCTACGGCCTGGACCCGGCGACGGGGGCCATCCGCTTCCAGCAGAACATGGGCGGCTTCGACCACTTCGCCACCCCGAGCGCCGGGGGCGGACGGCTGTTCGTGGCCGCCGGCTCCAAGGTGAGCGCGCTGACGATCTCGTCCTTCCCGCCTGCCACCACCACGGCGCTGCACTCCTCGGCCAACCCCGCGAGGGCGGGCAGCGCGATCACGCTGACCGCCACCGTGTCGCCCGTGCCCGATGCCGGCACGGTGTCCTTCACCTCCGGCGGTCAGGCGCTGCCGGGTTGTGGCGCGGCGGCTGTCTCCCCGGCGACCGGGGCCGCCGCCTGCCGCGCGACCCTGGGCGCGACGCGGGTGGTGACGGCCGCCTATTCGGGTGATGCGTACTTCGGTCCGTCGACCTCGACGCCGCTCGCGGTGCGCGTGACGCCGCCGGCACCCTCACTCTCACACGTGCGCCTGGGCGCGCGGAGGGTCACGGCTCGCGCCGGCGTCACCCTGCGCCTCACCCTGTCGCAGGCCGCACAGGTCCATGTCTCCATCGCCAGGCTGCTCTCCGGCCACAAGGTGAACCGCCGGTGCCGCGCCGGCCGTGGGCACGGGGCCCGGTGCACGGTGAGCCGTCGCGCCCGCCGGACGTCGTTTCACGCCAAGCGTGGGCGCAACCGGCGCCACCTGAGGCTCCGCGGCCTGGCGCCCGGGCGCTACGCGGTGTCGATCAGCGCCGTCGGACCCGGCGGCCGGCGGTCGCGCACGGTGACGCTGCGCTTTGCCATCGTGCGCCGGACGCACTGACAACGCTGACCGACGGCCTGGCGACGCACCTGAGGAAGGCCCTCACAGACGGACGTCAACTGCGGCGTGGAGCGGCGACCACGCGCGGCATAGCCGTCAGCGCCCCTTCCACTCCGGGTCGCGCTTCTCGAAGAAGGCGCGGACGCCCTCCTGGATGTCCTCGGTGCTGAAGGCGATGGTGAGCTGGGAGCGCAGGAAGTCGATGGCGTCGGCGTAGTCCATGTCCTGCTGGCGGAACATCGCGTCCTTGCCGAGCTTCATCAGCACCGGCGACTTGCGCGCCAGCTTCTCCGCCCAGTCGGTCACCGCGGCCTCGAACTGGTCGGCGGGAACGACCCGGTTGACGATGCCGATCCGCTCGGCCTCGGCCGCCGAGATCTGCTCGCCCATCAGCATCAGCTCAGCGGTCTTCTTGCGGCCCACGTTGCGATAGATCAGCGCCATGATCATGAACGGGAACAGCCCGATGTTGATCTCCGGCGTCCCGAAGCGCGACGTGTCGGACGCGACGACCAGGTCACAGGCGAGCGCCAGCCCCAGCGCGCCGGCCAGCACGTGACCGTTGGCGGCGCAGATCGATGGCTTGCCGAGCTGGCCGAGGAGCTGGAAGACCTCGGGGAAGAGCGAGGTGGCGAAGTGCTTGTGCACCAGCGGGACGTCGGCGGCGAACCCGCCCAGGTTGCCGCCGCTGGAGAACACGCTGTGGTGGGTGGAGGTCAGCACCACGCACCGCACCGCGTCGTCGTCGCGACATGCCTCGAGCGCTCTGATGAGCTCGGCCAGCAGGTCGTCGGAGAGTGCATTGCGGGTCTCCGGCTCGTTGAGAGCGATCGTGGCGACGCCCGAGGGCGCGGCCGAGAAGGTGATCTTTTCGTAGGCCATCGCGGAAGCGTACGCGCAGAGGCGAGCGGTCGCACACAGCGGCGCAAGTAGCAAGTAGGAAGCTCTACTGTTTACTTTTGCGCGCGGCCCAGCTAGCGTCCGGCGCGCCGCTCTATCGACCTGAAAGGTTCAGCCCCGCATGGCCACCGCCGACGTCCGCAAGCCCGACCACGCCAGCCAGCGCAAGCACTTCATCTTCACCGACGAGCACGAGCAGCTGCGCGACTCGATCCGGCGCTTCGTCATCAAGGAGCTCCAGCCCCACGCCGAGGAGTGGGAGGAGAGCACCTTTCCGGACTGGGTGTTCGAGCGGATGGGCGAGTTGGGCTTCCTCGGACTGGACAAGCCCGAGGCCTACGGCGGACAGGGCGGCGACTACTACACGAGCCTGGTGCTCGCCGAGGAGATCGTCCACGCGCACTGCGGCGGCCTGGCGATGGGCCTCGCCGTCCACACCGACATGGCGATGCCGCCGATCCTGGCCTTCGGCACCGAGGAGCAGAAGCAACAGTGGGTGGTTCCCGCGATCGCCGGGCGCAAGATCCTCTGCCTGGGGATCACCGAGCCCGACGCCGGCTCCGACGTGGCCGGGA
Source organism: uncultured Actinomycetota bacterium (assembly GCA_963771675.1). Taxonomy (GTDB): domain Bacteria; phylum Actinomycetota; class Thermoleophilia; order Solirubrobacterales; family Solirubrobacteraceae; genus Palsa-465. Next base: position 389,318 of record CAVYUJ010000004.1, read on the forward strand.
TCAAGACGACGGCCAAGCACGACGGCGACGGCTACGTGATCAACGGCTCCAAGACCTACATCACCAACGGCCATCGCGCCGACGTGATCGTGCTGGTGACCAAGACCGACACCGACGCCGGCTATGACGGCTTCACGCTCTTCCTCGTCCCGATGGACGCCGAGGGCGTGATCCGGGAGAAGCGCCTGCGCAAGCTCGGCATGCACGCCTCCGACACGGCGCTCCTGGCCTTCCAGGACGTCCATGTCCCGGAGTCGGCGGTCCTCGGCCAGATCGGCAAGGGCTTCTACCACATCATGTGGGAGCTCCAGGGCGAGCGGCTGATCGGCGCCGCCGGGTGCGTTGCCGGCGCCCAGCACGTGTTCGACCGCACGCTCCAGTACGCCAAGGAGCGCAAGGCGTTCGGCCGCGAGATCGGCCGCTTCCAGGTCATCCGCCACAAGTTCGCCGAGATGGCGACCAAGATCGAGACCGCCCGCCAGCTCGTCTACACCACCGCCTGGCGCTTCCAGAACGGCGAGTACCCGGTGCGCGAGATCTCCATGGCCAAGCTCTACGCCGCGCGGATCGCCGTCGAGGTGGCCGACGAGTGCATCCAGATCCACGGCGGCGCCGGATACATGGTCGAGTACGGGATCGAGCGGGTGTGGCGCGACATGCGCCTCAACCGCATCGGGGCCGGCACCGACGAGATCATGCTCGACGTCATCGGAAGGTCCTACGGCTTGTGAGTGACCGGGCGCCGGTGCCGCCGTTCACGGCCGAGCACGAGCGCCTGCGGCTCGAGATCCGTCGGTTCGTCCAGGAGCGGCTGCGGCCGCATGCCGACGAATGGGAGGAGGCGCAGTGGTTTCCCAACGAGGCGTTCGGGTGGCTGGCGCAGGCCGGCTACCTCGGCCTGAAGTTCCCACGTGACTACGGCGGCGGCGCGGACACGGTGGCCGCCGCGGTGTTCGTGGAGGAGATGGCGCGCTGCGGCTCGGGCGGCCTGGCCGCGGGCCTGGGCGCTCACACGGGGATCGCCCTGCCGCCGATCGCGGCCTTCGGCACCGAGGCGCAGAAGCAGCGCTACCTCGTCCCGGGGCTGCGCGGCGAGCTGATCGCCGCCCTCGCGATCACCGAGCCCGGCGCGGGCTCGGACGTCGCCGGCATTCGCACCCAGGCGCGCCGCGTCGACGGTGGCTGGGTGGTGAACGGCGCCAAGACCTTCATCACCGGCGGGGTCCGCGCCGACATCCTGGTCACGGCCGTGAAGACGACCACGGACGGAGGTCACCACGGGATCTCGTTCCTGATCATCGACCGGGGGCCCGGCGTGCACTCCAGCGCGCTGCGCAAGCTCGGCTGGCACGCCTCGGACACCGCTGAGATCGCCTTCGACGACGTGTTCGTGCCCGAGGAGAACCTGCTCGGCGCCGAGCACCAGGGCTTCTACCTGATCATGGCCAACTTCCAATGGGAGCGGCTGCTGATGGCGCTGGGCGCCGTCGGCGCGATGCAGGTCTGCTTCGAGCAGACCCTGGCGTTCGTGTCCGCACGCGCGGACCTGCGCGCCCAGCAGGCGATCCGCCACCGGCTCGCCGAGATCGCTCTGGAGCTGGAGGCCGGGCGCGATGTCACCTACGCCGCGTTGCGACGCCACGTGGCCGGCGAGGACGCGGTGCGCGAAGTGACCATCGCCAAGCTGCGCACCCAGCGCAGCGCGTTCGACGTCATCGACGCGTGCGTGCAGACCCACGGCCTGGACGCACCGGCGGAGCTCGAGCGGGCGCTGCGCGACGCGCGCCTGGGACCGATCGGCGGGGGTACCGACGAGATCATGAAGGAGATCCTCGGGCGATCGCTGGGACTGTGAGGCCGCCGGCGGAGCGGGTCGACGGACCTGTGAGATCGCCGGCGCATCCGCCAGCGCATCCACTAGCCTCGCAGGGGTGGACTCAGCACGAGGTCAGCTGCTGATCGCGGGCCCGGGACTGTTGGACCCCAACTTCTGGCGTACGGTCGTGTTGATCGTCGAGCATTCCGACGAGGGCGCGCTGGGCCTCGTGCTCAACCGCCCCTCGGAGACCACCGTCGGCGAGGCCGTGTCCGAGCTCGAGCAGCTGCTCGACGTCGACGATCCGCTCTACGTCGGCGGCCCGGTGCAGCCGTCGGCCCTGATCGTGCTCGCCGAGTTCGAGCAGCCCGAGGAGGCCGCGCTGATCGCCTTCGACGACATCGGCGTGCTGGCCAGCGGCGCTCAGGAGGACCCGGCGCTGAGCGTCCGGCGCGGCCGGGCCTTCGTCGGCCACGCCGGCTGGGGCCCCGGGCAGCTCGACGACGAGGTCGACCGGGGCGACTGGATCCTCGAGCCGGCCCTGCGCGATGATGCCTTCACCCACACCCCGACGGACCTCTGGTCCACGGTGCTGACGCGGAAGGGAGGCAGCTACGCGCTGGTGGCGCGCATGCCCCCCGACCCGTCGGTCAACTGAAACCCGCCCACACCGCCTGCCCGTGGCGCACGACCACTCCCACCACCATCACCACCACGGCCCATCGCGCGAGACCGAGCGCGGATCCCTCAAGGCCGCGCTGGCGCTCATCGTGGTCTTCATGCTGGCCGAGGTCACCGCCGGCGTCCTGGCCTCGTCGCTGGCCCTGCTCTCCGACGCGGCGCACATGCTCACCGACGCGGCCGCGCTCGGCTTGTCGCTGGTGGCGGCGCGGCTGGCCGCCCGGCCGGCCGGGGGCGCGATGACCTACGGGCTGGGACGCGCCGAGATCCTCTCCGCCCAGGGCAATGGCGTCACGCTGCTGATCCTGTCGGTGGTGATCGTGGTCGACGCGCTGCGGCGGTTGGTGAGCCCGCTGCACGTCGACGGCGTGCCGGTGCTGATCGTGGCCCTCGTCGGCATCGTGGTCAATCTGGCGGCAGCGGCGATCCTGGCCCGGGGGCACGGAGACTCCGACAGACCGCGCAGCCTCAACCTCGAGGGCTCCTATCGCCACATCCTCACCGACCTCTACGGGTTCATCGCCACCGCGGTGGCGGCCGGGGTCATCCTCGCCACCGGGTTCGAGCGCGCCGACCCGATCGCATCGCTGCTCATCGCCGGGCTGCTGCTGCACGCCGCCTACGGGCTGCTCAAGGAGTCCGGCCGCGTGTTCATGGAGGCGGCGCCGGCGGGCATCGACCCCGGCGAGGTCGGCCGCGCACTGGCCGGCCATCCGGGCGTCGTCGAGGTCCACGACCTGCACGTGTGGGAGGTGACGTCGGGGTTCCCGGCGCTGTCAGCGCACGTCGTCGTGCGCGCCGGCGACGACTGCCACGAGCTGCGGCGGGTCCTCCAACGTGTCGTCTCGGAGCGCTTCGGCATCAGTCACACCACGCTCCAGGTCGACCACGAGGCCGCGCCCCAGCCGCCGCTGCAGATCGAGGTGGCCCCGGGTGCAGAGCGCGGGGCGGAGTCCTACACTCGGCCGCAATGAGGTTGATCAAGCCAGGGCCCGATCACGAGACGCCGCGCGGGATCGTCGGCGGTGCCGAGATCTCGCAGGTCACCGCGGACGCCCGCAACATCTACATGGGTCGCTTCCGGGTACCCGCCGCGGCCCGGTCGCGGCCTCACTACCACGAGAACTGCGAGAGCACGCTCTACATGCTCAGCGGAGGCGTGCGCATCCTCTGGGGAGACCACCTGGAGCAGCAGCTCGAGGTGGAGCCCGGGGACATGCTCTACGTGCCGCCTCGCATCACTCACGTCGTGGAGAACGTCTCTGACTCCGAGCCCGCCGAGTACGTGGTGGCCCGCGACTCGCCCCATGAGGACGCCGTCGTCGTCCCGTGGGCCGAGGAGTAGGCGTGACCGAGGCCTCGGGGTCGTTTGGCGGCGTGCTTCAGCGCCGCATCTTCTGGCGGTCCTGGACGCCGGACGAGGCGCCCGCGCGCGCCGTCATCGTGCTGGTGCATGGTCTGGGCGAGCACAGCGGGCGCTATGACCACGCCGTGGCCCGGCTGCTCGGCGAGGGCTACGCCATCCATACGCTCGACCATCGCGGCCACGGTCGCTCCGACGGCTCTCGCGCCTTCATCGAGGACATCGACCACGCCGTCGCCGACGTCGACACGCTGGTGGACCGGGCCGTGGCCGCCCAGCCGGGCGTGCCGGTGTTCATGCTCGGACACAGCATGGGCGGCCTCATCTCCGTGCGCTACGCGCTGGCTCACCAGGACCGCCTGGCCGGCCTGATCCTGTCGGCGACGCTGGCCCAGCTCGACGCGGTTCCCAGGGGCTTGGAGCTGGTGGCGCGGGCGCTGTCGGTGATCGCCCCGCGCGCGCCGTTGATCGCCATCGACCACGGGCTGGTCAGCCGCGACCCCGCCGTGGTGGAGGCGTACCGCTCAGATCCGCTCGTGCATCACGGCAAGGTGCCGGCGCGGACCGCGGTGCAGCTCGCCGACGCCGTGGAGCGCTTCCCGTCGACGGTCGGCGCCATCACGGTGCCGACGCTCATCCTCTACGGCACCGCCGACGCGCTATGCACTCCGGCGGGCAGCGTGATGCTGGGCGAGCGCATCGGCGCCGTCGACAAGACCGTGCACGCCTACGACGGCCTCTTCCACGAGATCCTCAACGAGCCCGAGCGTGACACGGTGCTCGACGACATCGTGGGCTGGCTGGACACGCGGGCCGGCGCCCGCGCACCGGGCGATTCCACGCTGGGCGCCGGCGCTCCCGGGACCTCCACGGCCGCGTCCAGCCGCTCGTAGCTGCCGTCGTCGGCGACGATCGCGCCGCCGTGGCGCAGCCATCGCGCGGCCTTGGCCGGCCCATCGAGGACCGCAGCCTTGGCCAGAACCTCGGCTTGTGCCGCGGTCGGCGCCAGCGCGCTGGCCTGCACGACGCCGCTGAACACCGGCGCCCCGGTGCGCGGATCCAGCAGGTGGTGGGCGGGACGACCGTCGCCGCCGAGCCAGCTACGCCGGGAGATGCCGCTGGTGGCGATCGCGCCGCGGGTCAGAGGGAAGGTGAGCAGCCGCTCGGCGCCGAACGGGGCGGCGACGTGGACCGGGCGCACCAGCCCGGCGCGCCCGCCCACGCGGATGTCTCCGGCGCAGTCGAGCACGTAGGCGTCAAAGCCCTCGAGCAGCGCGGCCAGCTCGTCGGCGAAGACGCCCTTGGCGATTCCGCCGACGTCGATGCGCAGGCCCGGCGGGCGGTGCACGGTCCCGGCCCGCGGGTCGACGGTGATCCGGCGCCAGCGCTCGTCGGGGTGGGCGGCGGCGCGGGCCCGGGGAGGTGCCAGCGCCAGCGCCGTGCGCAGGTCGATGCCCTCTCCCTCGAAGTGGCCCTCGTAGCCGGCGAGCTCGATCTCGTCCGCGAGGGTGACGTCGACCAACCCGCCGGTGTCGTGTGCCGCGGTCAGCGCCGCCTCCATCACGCGGCACATCAGCGGGGTGACGGCGACGGTGGCGGCCGGATCGCGGTTGAGGCGGCTCAGCTCGCTGTCCTCGGTGAAGCGGGAGAAGCGCTGGTGCCAGGCGAGCAGCGCGCGCCGCGCCATCGCCGCCGCGACGGCGGCATCCGCGGGCCGGGCGGCGTCGGCGACGATCACCGTGCACTGGCCGCCAAAGCACGTGAACGTGTGGCGGTGCTCGCGGCGCTGAGCACCGGCGGTGCGCGGGAAGGCCCTGACGCTCACGACTGACTCGAGGTGACCGGGCTCACGCCCGACGAGCCCGAGCCGGTTGCGCTGCTCGTGGCCCCGGAGCTGGTGGATCCGGTGGAGTTCGAGGAGCCGGCGGAGGCCGACGCGCCGGTGGAGCCGGTGGAGCCGCTCGGGGCGGTGACACCGGTGGCGCCCGTCGAGCCCGTCGAGTTGCTCGTCGTGGCCGTCCTCGCCGTCTGGGTCAGCGTCTTGCGGGCCAGCGCCGGATCGTGCCCGGTGACGAGCACGACGGTGATGAGCATCCACACCGCCAGGAACAGGGCGACCGACCCACCGATCACCCGGGCCCGGATCCTGCGCACGCGTGCCCTGCGTGCCTCCCTCAACTTGATCCCGTCTTGCTTGGTCATGGAGCAGAGAATCGGGCTGCGCCATAGCAACCGCGTGTGAGAGGCGTAAGAAGAAGGTATGACCGCGCTGGGAGCGCGGTCAGCGGGCCGCCGCGGTCACCCTGCCCAGCTCGAAGCGGCAGCCGCTGAAGTAGCCACCGGCCGGCGAGATGAGAAAGCAGACGAGCTCCGCCAGCTCCGCGTCGGTGGTCGCCGCGCCCGGCCACAGCGCCACCGCGGTGATGGCGTACCGCGCCCACTCCACCGACAGCGTGCGCGCCAGATTCTCCAGCGCCGCGCGCACCGCCTGTCCGTGGAGGCCGGCATCGGGGCGCGGCGCCACCACCAGCAGGCGCCCCGGCGCCGGCGCCTCGATCAGCGCCCCGGTGGCGATCGCGCGGATGGCGCGCCAGGCCTGCTCCATCGTCGTGCGCAACGCGTCGGCTCCGCCGGCGCCGAACCCCTCGCCGGCGTCGAAGACGAGTCCATGCAACGGGGCCCGGTCGCGGGCCCAGGCCGCCGCGGCCTCCTCATCGGCGAGCACGTCGTCGGCAAGCTCGGCGATCTGCGCCCCGAGGGAGCGCAGCCGATCGGCCGCCGCCCGGGCGGCCCCGCCGCCACCGGCGATCACCACGCGGTGGTCGTCGAGCAGGCCGGGCGCGAGCGTCACGCGACCGCGTGGGACCGCGCGGCCCGCCGCGCGCCCCGGTGTCCGAGGCGGACCAGTTCAGCGTGCTGGGCGCGGATGCGCTCGAGGATGCGGTCGGCGGCCTCCTGTTGCTGCTCGCGCGTCGGCGACTCGATCACTTCAAAGCGCAGCGGCGTGCCGTAGCTCACCGTCACCCGGGGGAAGTGCAGCCGCTTCCAGTTGCGCACCTGGTGGGACCCGAGGATCGCCACCGGCACCACCGGCGCCCCCGACTCGAGCGCCAGCCGGCCGATACCGGCCCGGGCCTCGGCACCGACCTCGCCGTTGCGCGAGCGTGTGCCCTCGCAGTACATGCCGACGGCGCCACCGCGTTCCAGGATCTTGAAGGCGCTGATGAACGCCTCTTCGTCCTGGGCGCCGCGGCGCACCGGGAACACGCCGCCGTGGTTGAAGATGTAGGTCAGGATCGGCGAGCTGAACAGCTGGGACTTGGCCATGAACTGGATCCGCCGGCGCGGGAAGGCGCCGGTGAAGAAGTGATCCATGAACGAGGCGTGATTGGGAGCGAGGATGACGGGGCCGATGGGTACGTTGTCGGACCCGATGCTGCGCGCGCGGAACGTGATCAGCGCGTGCAGCACGGTGACGATCCGGACGAGCTCGTACATGGCGTCCGGCTCGCCCGCGCGCACCCGCCCGTGGTAGCGCTCGAAGTGCTCCGGCGGCCGCTCGTCCCGGTACTGCTGCGGCCTGATCTTGACGTCCGGCATCGCCGCCGACGATACCCCTCAGGGCCTCGGGCAGCGTGCCGGACGTGTCGATCCGATCGACGGGCCGGATCAGCCGCCGATGTGAGCGGCGAGCCCCGCGAGCGTCTTGGGCCATCCGCCCGGCGAGCCGACAGCGCCGTGCATCCCCTCCCAGCCGTCGCCGTGGCGCTCGAGGTTGCGGTGCTCGAGCTCGACCCGCGTGCGAGAGTCGGCCTCGGCGATGAAGCGCACCTCGACCTCGCTCGTTCGCTCCTGGTCCTCCTCGATGCTCCACGAGGTGGTGATGTCCCAGCTGAAGACGAGGCGATGGGGCGGCTCGTACGCCAGCACGCGTGACCAGATGCACTCACTGCCGTCGGTGGCGCGGTCATAGATCCGACCCCCGACGTAGGGCTCGAACACCATCTCGGCCAGCTCGCCCTGGAGGACATGGTGATCCGCGGGCCACCAGCTCCTCATGTCCCGTGTGAACACCTCGAAGGCCCGTTGCACGGGGGCATCCACGACGATCGACGTGCGCACCGGGGCGGCGGTTGACTGAATGCTCATCCTTGCTCCTTGGGTTGTTCGACGGTCGTCTTGAACGCCGCCAGGGCCAGGTTCCAGAAGTGGTCCAGGTACGTGCGCAGATGCTCTACCCCGCGGGGGTCCATGCGGTAGATGCGCCGGTTGCCCTCGGCCCGGGCGGAGACCAGCCCGGCGTCCTTGAGCACGCGCAGGTGCTGGGAGACCGCGGGGCGGCTCACCGGCAGCACACGAGCGAGCTCCGAGACCGATTGAGGGCGCGTCGCGACCCGCTCGAAGATCACCCTCCGGGTGGGGTCGCCGAGCGCGATGAGGGCCGGTGCGGCGGCCCTCTGAACGGGCGTTGCGCTTACGTAAGTTGGCACTTACGGTAAGTATAGGCTTACATGAACGCTTTCTCAAGCCCTCGCAAAAACGCCTCAGTAGCGGCCGTTGATCAAGTTGACACGTCAAGGCACGACCGAGGTGAAGAGAACTCATGGGAAGAGGCAAAGTCATCGCCGGGCTGGCATCTGCCGTCGTGCTGGTCGGGGCAGGGCCCGCCGCTGCGGCGAACCTGCTGCCCGTCGGCACATGGAGCTTTAACGAGGGAAGCGGGACCGTCGCACACGACACGTCGTTCGCACCTGACAACGGGACACTGCAGGGCGGTGTGTCGTGGACGAAGGGGCGGTTCCGAAACGCACTGAACTTCGACGGCAGCACCGGCGCAGTCGACATCCCGGACCGGTCGGTCCTCGAGGGCGCTCAGGTGACGGTCAGCGCGTGGGTCAACAGTGCGACCAATCCGGGCAACTTCAGGTACGTCGTCGCGAAGGGCTCCACCGCATGCCTCTCCGCGTCGTACGGCCTCTACACCGGCGCCAACGGCGGCCTCGAATTCTACGTCTCCTACAACGGCGGGCTGAGCTTCTCGATATCGCCCGACGCAGGCTCAGGGATCTGGGATGGCAATTGGCACAACGTGATCGGGACGTTCAATGGGTCACAGGTCGACCTGTACGTCGACGGCAAGGAGGTGGGCACGGGAACCCCCAACACCACCCCGATCGGCTACAACCTGCCGACCAGCAACGACCTGATGATCGGTAACTACTCCGGTTGCCCGAGCCTCCCCCTCGCCTTCGGTGGCAACATCGACGAGGTCCACGTGTTCAACCGTGCCCTCGGGGCACAGGAGATCCGACTCGCGTACCTCGCGTCGGGGTACCTCCCGCAGCAGTTCCCTGACGACGCGGTGCTGTAGGCGGGTCGTTTCCACAGGCGATGCGGACGTCGCGCCAAACACCTGGGCGCGTCCGCATCGCCCTGAATCGGCCCAGGCTCTGGCGACTCACCGCCGCATTGGCCGCGCTCCTGCTCTGCGGCCTGCTCGTCGGCGCCGCTCAGGGGTCAATCGATGTGATCAGCCGGCGCCCCGCGACGGGCGCCCGGTCGAAGACGGCGTCCTGGCAGCGCTGGTGCACTGCTGGCCGGGTGCGTGAAGACCGTCGCCGGCTCGCCTTCTGTGCCCGCGTGGACGGCCTCGTGCTGGCCTCCACGCACGGTCCGAAGGTCGGCGAGATCCACGTCGCCGTCGTGGGTGACTTTCATCTCACGCTCATCCGTCTGCCGGACCACGCCGCGACCCCGTCTCTTGGCACGCGCGTGGTGGCGGTCGGTCCGCTGGTGCGGGCACGCGACGGGCAGCGCGAGGTCCAGGCGTTCAAGGTGCTACGCGGATGAGGTGGCTTGCCGCCACGGTCGGTCTGCTGGCCGCGAGCGTGGTGCTCATCGCGGGGATCTACCTGCGTGACCGCGATCCCTCGCACTGGTTGCCGCCGCAGCGCAACGTCGCACGCTACGACGCCGAGACGATCCTGCTCGCGCTGCGCTGCGGCCATCTCTGCTCCTACACGCTCATGAGCAATCCGCGACCCAACCATTGGGTGGCGCGGATCGACAAGCTGGGCGCCACGGTCGATTGCTTCGACATCGACGTGACGTCGTTTGACATCTCCGGGGCGAGCGGAGTCTCCGGGGCGAGGGTGGTGCGGTGCAACTCGGTCGCCGCAGTCCGACCGGCCGGCTACCCCTGAAGCGGCAGCACCAGCGCCGGCTTCTCGATCTGGTGGTCGGGACTGGTCGAGACCACGGCCGTGCCGAGGGCGAAGAACTCGATGACGTGCGAGCCCCAGCCGTGGCTGCGCTCGATGATCCGCGCGCCGACGATCCCCTCTGACTGCAGCTCGTCGGCCTCGGTCTGCATCCGCTCCATGGCCATCTCGCGAGCCTCGTAGAGAGCCTGGGTGAAGTTGGTCATCTCGACGTTGCGCCCCACCTGCTTGAGCGAGGCGAGCATGCCCTGACGGGCGACGTGATAGACGCAGTTGCCCATCACCAGGCCCGCCGGCCGATAGCCCGCGCGCAGCAGGGTCGCGAAGTCCTGGCCGCTCATGTCCGAGGTGAACGGCCGTCCGGTGGGCGCGCGGTGCAGCTCCCCCTCCCGGTGCTTGACCGCCGTGCCGACGGCGATGAACTCGGCGAGGTCGGCGCCCCACTCATAGCGCCCGATGTCCAGGCGCACGCCGACGATCCCGTCGGCCCCCAGCTGGTCGGCCTCCTCCTCCATGCGCGTCATCGCCAGCTCACGCGCGTGGTACATGGCCTGGGTGAGAACGCCCATCTCCTGGTTCTGGTTCCAGGAGGCCTGCTGGAAGCCGATGTGGTAGATCGAGCTGCCCAGCACCAGCCCCAGCGGCTCGAAGCCGGACTGCTTGACGAGCAGGAACTCGTTGACCGAGAGGTCGGACGTGAAGAAGCCGCGCTCGACCTCCTTCTTCATCCGCTGGATGCGCGCCAGCCCGGACTCGGGGATCCCGGCCAGCGAGCCTGACTGGTAGGCGGCGGCGTGAGGCCCCTCCGCGATGGCGACGTCCGGCGGCGGCGCCTGGGCGGCCTGGGGGTCGTCGTCGTCGCGTCTCAGGAAGCCCATTGATGTCTCCTATTCGTTGAGCAGGCGCTCGAGGGCCTGCCGCGTTGTCTGGCTGCTGCGGGCCTGGCCGGCCAGCGCCTCGCCGAGCGTCCGCAGCCACTCGTCGGTGGCCATGTCCTCGCTCTTGAGCACGATCCCGCCCGACAGCCGCGCGCAACGCGTCTGAATCGCTGCGCCGTCGGCCCGCAACTCGAGCCGCTGGCCACCGGCGTCCAGCGAGATGCGGCGGACCTGCTTGGGCCCGAACATCCCGTCGCGCCGCCGCTCGACGATGACCGCGCCCGGGACCGCGCCCTCGAGCTTGACCGCCAGCGCCTCCACGAAAGCGCGCAGGTCGCTGGTGTCCGCACGCAGGGACGCCGTGACGAGGTCGATGTCGAGGTCGGTCTGTCCGGCGTCGTTGGTGGCCATCGCGTGACCTCTCAGCCTACGCCTTCCCCGCCGCCGACGGTCGCCTTGGGCACGCAAGCCCATGATCCGGCGATCCGTTGTCTAAGAAGATGCTCAGACAGGGAATGAAGCTGCGGGCCACGCTGCTCCTCGCGTCCGCGCTGGTCGTGATCGCCGTCGTCGCCGTCCTGGTGACCTCGCGCAACAGCGCGCCGACCCCGGCGTCGGCGTCGGTGACCCACAGCCCGTCCCAGGCGACGACGCCGGCCTTCGGGCCACCGTCGCTGGCGCGATACAGGGAGGCGGCGCCACACGTATCCAGCTCGCTCACCGCCTACGCCACCCAGGGCCAGGTCCAGGGCGCCCCGACCACTCCGCCTGACGAGCTCTCCCCCGTGTCGCCGGCGGCCTTCCGAGCCCCCGTCGCCGCGTACCGCGCCTACGCGGTGCAGCGCCTGAGCCTCATGCGCGGCCAGATCACGGCGCTGCAGTCCGCGCTGGCGGCCGGGGACCGCGGCGCCGCCCAGGCCGCGTGGCGCGGGGCCTACGCCGACTATCTCAGCCTCGGGGCGGTGTACCTGGAGGGGCCGGTGTCCGACCTCAACGACGCCATCGACGGCACTCCGGGAGGTCTGCCCGGCGGCGTGACCTCCGCGCACTTCAGCGGCCTGCATCGGCTCGAGCACGGGCTGTGGACGGGCGCTCCGCTGTCGTCGCTGCAGACGTGGGCGGACAAGCTCGATGCCGACGTCGCCAAGCTGGCCCGACTGCTGCCGCATGTCGCGATCGACCCCGCCGACTACGCCACCCGCGCCCACGAGATCCTCGAGGACGCCATGCGCGACCAGCTCAGCGGCACCGACGCTCCGTGGAGCGGCGCCGGCGTGCTGGGGACCGCCGCCGGGGTGGTCGCCACCACCGAGGTGATCAAGACGCTCGCGCCGCTGCTGGCGACCCGCGAGGGCCTGCCCGCGGTGACGTCCGACCTCGCCGGCCTGGGGTCCACGCTGGCATCGATCCAGCGCGCGCATGGGGGGACGCTGCCCACGACGTCGCAGCTGACCCAGCTTCAGTCAGAGCAGCTGTCCGGATCGCTCGGCCAGGCGCTCGAGGGACTGGCCCAGGTCCCCGGCGCGCTCGAGACGGCCCCGGCGCCGGTCACCCCCCAGATTCCCGCACGTGATGTGAGGATCGTCCCGTGAGCGGCCTCGATCGACGGGCCTTCCTGACGCGCGGGGCGCTGCTCACCGGCGCCGCCGGCGCCGCCGTGGCCACCGGCGCGCGCGCCGCGGACCTTCCGGCCCCGTCCGACAGCCCTGAGACCACGCCCGGCGGCGCGGTCGCGGGCTCGGACCTGGCAACGCAGCAGCCGTTCACCGGCGTCCACCAGTCGGGGATCCTCAACCCGGCGCCCGCGCACGCCACCCTGGTGGCGTTCGACAGCATGGCGCCCAACCGCGCGATGCTGGCCGCGGGCTTGCAGGCCCTGAGCGCCCGCGCCCAGCAGCTCGCGCTCGGCGGCCCGGTCCCCCTGCTGGAGCTCGACGCGCCGCCGGCCGACTCCGGGATCCTGGGACCCGACAACGCGCCCGACGCCCTGACGGTGACCATCGGGTTCGGCGCCTCGCTGTTCGACGGACGCTACGGGCTGGGCTCCAAGCGTCCCGCCGAGCTGATCGAGATGCCGACCTTCCCGGTCGACCAGCTCGATCCCAACATCTCCCACGGCGACGTCATGGTGCAGATCTGCGCCCAGCACCGCGACACCGTCGTGCACACCGTCCGGGAGCTGGCGCGAGCGGTCCGCGGCACGCTCCAGCAGCGGTGGAGCATGGACGGCTTCTCGGGCGCCGACCGCGGCCCCACGGACAAGAACAGCCCGCGCAACCTGTTCGCGTTCCGCGACGGCACCGGCAACCCCGTCACCACGGACTCCTCGCTCATGAACCAGCTCGTGTGGGCCGGGGCGGGCGAGCCGTCGTGGGCGGTCGGCGGGACCTACCAGGTGGTGCGCGTCATCCGCATGCACGTGGAGTTCTGGGACCGGGTCGGGCTCACCGAGCAGGAGAACATGATCGGTCGCGTGCGCGACACCGGCGCGCCGCTGGGCGGGACCGATGAGTTCCAGGACCCGCGCTATGACCTGGACCCCAAGGGCGAGCGCATTCCGCTCGACGCCCATATCCGCCTGGCCAACCCGCGCACGCCCGCCACGGCCGAGCAGCGGATCCTGCGTCGCGGCTTCAGCTACCACCGGGGCTTCGACGAGGCCGGACAGCTTGACCAGGGTCTGCTGTTCGTCGCCTACAACCGCAGCCCGAGCAAGCAGTTCGTCGCCATTCAGAACCGGCTCAACGCCGAGCCGATGACCGACTACATCACCCCCATCGGCGGGGGTTACTTCTTCGTGCCTCCGGGCGTGCGCGGCAGCACGGACTTCGTCGGCAGCGGCCTCTTCAGCTGATCGTCCGACGCACGGTCGGCGCCGGATGTCCGGATCCGGACAGTGCCGGTGACGAGTCGGCGTTTGTCGGGCTGTCGCCGTGGGTACCCGCGCCGATGCAGCGGCCGGCAGGCGACCGCTCCGAGGCAGGGAGGGTAGGGATGTTTCACGCACACACCTCGCGGCCGTGGTCGGCGCCGCGTCTGTGCTTCGTCCTGCTGAGCGCGGCGCTGGCCTTTGCGCTGACCCTCGCGCCGGCACTGGCCGGGTCACCGCCGGCGAGCGCCGCCGCGAAACGAGCTCAGCCCCATGCGACCTCCTGCCCCTGGGTGAACTCCCAGGCGCCGATCTCGCAGCGGGTCGCCGACGTGATCGACCACATGAGCCTGGACGACGAGATCACGATGGTCGAGGGCCACGGCACGGCGCCACCCAACCCGTATGTCTTCTACATGCCGGGGATCCCGGACCTCTGCATCCCCCAGCTGGGCGAGGAGGACGGGCCGGCCGGGGTCGCCGACCAGCTCACCGGCGTCACCCAGCTGCCGGCGGGCGTCGGGCTCGCCGCCACCTTCAACCCGTCGCTGGCCCGGCAGTACGGCCAGGTGATCGGCAACGAGGAGCTCGGCAAGGGCGCGGCCGTGAACCTCGGCCCGACGATCAACATCGACCGCGACCCGCGCTGGGGCCGCTCGTTCGAGGCCTTCACCGAGGATCCCTTCCTCAACAGCGCCCTCGCCGTCTCGGAGATCAAGGGCGTCCAGAGCACCGGCGAGATGTCACAGGTCAAGCACTACGCCGCCTACAACCAGGAGACCAATCGCAACACGCCACAGGACGACGTCATCGTCTCCACGCGCGTCCTGCGCGAGATCTATGAGCCGGCGTTCCAGGCCTCGGTGGAGGACGCCAACGTCGGCTCCGTGATGTGCTCGTACTCGACGATCAACGGGGACTTCGCCTGTCAGAACAACACGCTGCTCAACGGCACGCTGAAGCAGATGTGGGACTTCCAGGGCTTCGTCACCTCCGACTACGCCGCGCTGCACGACGTGTCGGGCGCGGCGGCGGGGACCGATCAGGAGCAGCCGTTCGCCGACTTCTTCGGCACCACGCTCGAGCAGGACGTCGAGACCGGCACGATCCCGCGCGCGGTGCTCAACACGATGGTGTCGCGGATGCTCACCGAGATGTTCCGCTTCGGGATCATCGATCACCCGCCGGCCGGCACGCCGTCTGACCCGGTGACGTCACCCGCGCACGTCGCGGTCGCCACCAACGTCGCCGACCAGTCGGCCACGCTGCTCAAGAACGACGGGCAGGCGCTGCCGCTGTCGGCGAGCCACGCCGGCACCGTGGCGGTGATCGGGCCGTCGGCGTCGGCGTCGCCCACCTACGGCGGCGGCGGCAGCGCGTACGTGATCCCGTCCCAGACGGTGACCCCGCTCCAGGGTCTGGAGGCAGCCGCCGGGCATGGCACGCATCTGACCTACCAGCAGGGCCTGCCGACCGACAGCTCGCTGCCGGCGATCCCCGCCTCGGCGCTGTCGCCGGCGTACGCCCCCACCCCGTTCGGCGGCAGCTACAGCGGCACGCTCACGGCGCCCGAGACCGGCACCTATGTGCTGGCGATCGAGAACCCGTGCGGGTGCTACACGCCGACATACCTGTCGCTCAACGGGCAGCAGATCCTCGACGACCCCAGCACGCCGCCGGTGAGCATCTACTCCGTGGCGGTCCCGCTCGTCGCGGGACAGACCTACACGCTGAGCATCAGCGGCGACTCGGACAAGCTGCTGTGGGGGACGCCATCGGCCCTGCAGCCCGGGATCGACGATGCGGTGGCGGCGGCCAAGAGCGCGGACACCGCCGTCGTGGTCGTGTCCGACGACACCGAGTCCGAGGCGACCGACCGCCTGTCGCTCAGCCTGCCCTCGGCCCAGGACGAGCTCATCTCCAAGGTCGCCGCGGTCAATCCGCACACGGTGGTCGTCGTCAATGCGGGCGCCCCGGTGGCGATGCCGTGGCTGTCGCAGGTCGCCGCCGTGCTCGATGACTGGTACCCGGGCGAGGTGAGTGGCACCTCGCTCGCGCGCGTCCTCTTCGGCCGCGTGAATCCGGGCGGCCATCTGCCGGTGACGTTCCCGACGGGCCTGTCGCAGGTACCGGCGTCCACGCCGGCTCAGTGGCCGGGCGTCAACGGGAAGGTCCAGTACTCCGAGGGGCTCGACGTGGGCTATCGGTGGTATGACGCCCAGAACCTCACCCCGCTGTTCCCGTTCGGCTACGGGCTGTCCTACACGAAGTTCGCCTTCAGCAACCTCCGGGTGACGGGCCGGCCCCGCAACGGCGTGAGCGACATGCACGTGACAGCGACGGTGACCAACGTCGGCCAGCGCGCGGGGTCAGACGTGGCGCAGCTCTACCTGGCTGACCCGTCGGCTTCCGGGGAGCCGCCGCGTCAGCTCGTCGGCTTCCAGCGCGTGAACCTCAGCCCCGGACAGGCGACACAGGTTCAGTTCACCGTCACCCCGCGTGACACCTGGTGGTGGGACGACGGCGCCGGCGCGTGGAATCAGAGCACAGGCCATTACGGCCTGTTCGTCGGCGACTCGTCGGCGCTGACCGACCTGCCCCTGCACTCGGGCTTTGACCTGAGCGCAACGCCCGGGGCCCGTCAGGTCCAGATCCAGACGCCGGCGACGATGCAGGACGGGAAGCCCTCGATCGTCACCGTCACCCTCACCCGTTCGGGCAACGCCACGTTGCATCGCGTGACGCTCGCGCTGCAACTCCCACAGGGCTGGAAGGTGAGCGCGCTGGGCCGCTCGACGTTCAAGCGGCTGGCCCCGTCGGCGGCGCCGAGCACGGCGTTCCAGGTCACGCCGCCCAAGTACGCGCCGGCCACCAACGCCACCGTCCACGCGACGGCGACGCTCGGGGCTGACGCCGTGCGCGAGGCGGGCGTCAGCGTGGGCGTGTCCTAGCGCACCAGATCCTCCTCAGGGGACCCAACTGCCGTCGCGCCGGCCACCGGCGCGGCGGCAGCCCCTTGACCAGCCGCCATCTCACGCGCGGCTCGAAGGCCGCCGGCTCCTAGACGCCGCCGTGGCCGAACACGAACGCGACGACGACGATCGCGACGAGGAGCAACCCCAGCAGCCGGACGCGCCACACGTGAGCGCGGCCGGGGCGGCGCCGCGCGAGCTCACGGCGCGACAACGAGCTCATGAACAGTCGGGACTCGGGCATCGGCTGGCCTGACCTGCGGTCTCCGTCGTCGGATCCAAGCTGCGTCGAGAGCGGTAGTCAACCGCCCGCGACGGACGGATCCCGGAATGTGAAGGCTTTTTCGCCGTCGACGCCGCGCTATATCGTTCCGGACGCCCCATCCCCGGACAGGAGAACGAAGTTGACCGACATCGAGGCCCACATCACGGGCACCGTCTGGAAGATCGAGGTCGAGGTCGGCGATACCGTCGAGGAGGGCGACGCCGTCGTCATCCTGGAGTCGATGAAGATGGAGATGCCGGTCGAGGCGGAGGATCCCGGCGTCGTCGCCGAGATCCGGTGCAGCGAGGGGCAGTCGGTCTCCGAGGGCGACACGCTCGTTGTCCTCGAGTAATCCGCACTCGCCCGGACAGTTGCTGGTCGACGAGCCGGCGCCGCACGTCGCCCGGCTGACCATCGCCAACCCGGAGAAGCGGGGGGCGCTGGACCGGGCGATCCTGGACAGCTTCGTCGACATCATGCCCCGGCTCGACGCCCGCTGCGTGATCATCACCGGACAGGGCCGTACGTTCTCGGCCGGCTATGACATCGGCGACCTGCGCGATGGGGACGGTGGAAGGGCCTCGGATGGGCAGGCCCCGGGCGGGTTCGCCGACGAGGCCGAGAAGCTCGTGGCGCACCCGTTCACCGCGGCCATCGACGCCGTCGAGGCCTACCCCTACCCCACGATCGCCGCGCTCAACGGCCATGCCATCGGCGGTGGTCTGGAGCTGGCCCTCACCTGCGATGTGCGGCTGGCGGCGCACCCGATCAAGATGGGGATGCCGCCCGCCAAGCTCGGGCTCGTCTACTCCCACACCGGGATCCGCAAGTTCATCGACGTGATCGGTGGCGCCCGCACCCGGGAGCTGTTCCTGGTCGGAGGACGCATCAACGCGTCCAAGGCCCAGACCTGGGGGCTGGTCAACGACGTCCTCGGCGTCGACGAGCTGGCCGATGGGGCGGTCGCGCTGGCCCGCGAGATCGCGGCCAACGCACCCCTGGCCCAGCAGGGCAACAAGCGCGTCATCCGCGCGGTCCTCGACGGGCGCGCGACGCTGGCGCCCGAGGTGGAGCGGGAGCTGCTGGCGCTCCGCCACGCCTGCTTCTCGTCAGCGGACTTCCGGGAGGGCGTGCGTGCGTTCGCCGAGAAGCGCCCGCCCGAGTGGACGGGCCGGTGATGCACGGACGCGGAAGGTCCGTGACTGGAGCGTCCGTGACGCACGGACGCGGAAGGTCCGTGACTGGAGCGTCCGTGACGCACGGGCGCGGAGCGCGCTGATGTCCGAGGCGCTGTGGAGCGCCGACGAGCTCGGCGACGCCGAAGGACCGTTGCTGGCGGTGTTCGTTCACGGCGGCTTCTGGCGGGCCCGCTACGCCGCGGACACCATCGCCCCTCTGGCCCAGGCGTGCGCGGCGTCGAAGCCGTACCCGTGGGTGTGGAACATCGAATACCCCCGCGTCGGGATGCCCGGCGGCGGCTGGCCCGGCACGGCGCTGGCCGTGGGCGAGG
The DNA here is from genome assembly GCA_963771675.1 of uncultured Actinomycetota bacterium. GTDB lineage: Bacteria > Actinomycetota > Thermoleophilia > Solirubrobacterales > Solirubrobacteraceae > Palsa-465. The sequence goes on from CAVYUJ010000004.1 coordinate 407,893, forward strand.
CGCTCGGCGCGGCCGTGCAGGCGGCCCGCGGACGGCCGGTGGTGGTGATCGGCCACTCCGCCGGCGGCCACCTCGCGCTGTGGGCCGCCCACAGGCACCGCGTGGCCACGGCGGTGTCGCTGGCCGGGGTCTGCGACCTGGAGGAGGGCGCACTCACCGGAATCGGGAACGGCGCCGTGCTCGAGCTCCTGGGCGCGGCTCCGGACAGCGGGGTGTATGCCGCCGCCAGCCCGATCGCGCAGCTGCCCCTCGGCTCGCCGGCGCTGCTCATCCACGGCGACGCCGACGAGGACGTGCCCGTGACCCAGAGCCGACTGTTCGAGAAGGCCGCCCGGGCCGCGGGGGACGACTGCGAGCTGCACGAGTTGCCCGGGGGCGGCCACTTCGAGGTGATCGACCCCCGGGGGCGGGCGTGGCCGATCCTGAGCGGCCGGCTGGCGGCGGTGGCCGCGGCCTGATCAGAGCAGCCGCGAGGCGGCTAACCAGCGGTGGCGCGAGCCTTGCTCCACTCCGATTTGTGTATCCGCTTGCGGGCGGACAAATTCCCGCTGACACCATTTGAGCCGATTCCGCTGACGGCGGAACGGCTATAGCATCGCGCGCCGGTGCCTCGCGACCCGTTCCCAAGCGATGCGGAGATCCAGGCGGCCAACGCGGGGCTCGTGGGGGTGGTTCGTCGCCATCTACCCATGGGCTTCTACGCGCGTGCCACGCATTGGTCGCTGTGGAGCACCGTCGCGCTGGTGCGTATGGCGGATACCGTCGAGGCGGCCATGACGCTCATAGCGGCAGGCGCCGACGTGGACGGCCGAACCCTGATCCGCTCCCTCTACGAGCAGGTGGTGACGTACGCCTGGATCGCCGTCGATCCAGGGCCTCGACACAAGCGCTGGTTCGCGGAGAGCGTATGGGCCGACCTGCGGCTCCACAACGACGCCACGACGTTCGGAGAGCGGATCCTGACCGAGAACGAGGTGGCACTGTCAAGACGCATCCTCCGCTTGGACAGCGCGAAGGAGGCCGACGACGCGGCGGGCACCTGTAAAGGCCAGCGGAAGCGCAAGGGGCCGGCCGCCGAGCTCCTACTGCCCGCCGTGCCCGAGCGCGCAAAAGACGGCGGACGCCCACTGGTCCGCTCGGGTGTTTGGCCTCCACGCGCCCGGGAGCATGCTCAGCTTCCGGGGCCTGTATCTGCCGGCTTACCGGCAGATGAGTCGATCCACCCACAGCTCGATGAGCGGCCTCGACGTCTACATCAGGAACCGCTCGCACCACAAGGTGGTCGGCCGTGCCCAGGCGGACTCACGGCTCCCATGGGCGCTAGTGGGGCCGCTGTTCGGGATGGGGCTCGTGATCGCTGCTCAGGATGAGGACAAATGGTGGCTTGACGAAGACGAGGTCCGGCAACTCGTGGATCGAGCAACTGGGCCTGGGCCGTGAAGGGACTTCGCCCACGCGGCACGCCGGGCACCAGCAGAGGCTCACGGCTTCAGCGCGGCGCGGCGGAGTAGCTCCGACACGCGCAGAAGCAGGCGCTTGAACCACAACCCTACGAGGCTTTCTGCCTGGGGCTGGCCGGATTGCGCGCCGATCGGCTGACCGCCGTTCTCGACCCGCAGCTCCTCGTACGCCTTGGTCGCGTACAGAAATAGGAGAGACGGATCGGTCTGATTCGGCGGGTCGAGCAGACCTAGGACCGGCTCCTTGATCTCAGCACTGAGCCCGAGGAGTGCCAGCCCGGTCGCTCTTTGAACCTGATGCACCGCATCGATTACGCGAGCATCCCACACGGGGTCCCCGTTCCCGGGGTTCTTCTCGGTGGCGTTGATCATGGTGATGAGCGCGTCGGCGAGGATCTGCTGGCGCGCCTCGCGTCGGAGGCGTGTCGTCTGTCGGACCGCAAGCAGAGCGCACGCGGCGGCGACCAAGGAGGCGATAGCAGCTATGACAGTCCAGCCCACGGCTACGCAGCCTAGCGGAGAAACGCGGCGATTAGCAGGGAATTCGTCCTCGGCGTGTGTCCGCACGTCGGTAATTGTCCCCTTCACACCTCCGGGTCACTTCGTACGCTCGATCACGGCAGCCCCACCCAACACGACGAATGGAGCTCGTAAGCAAACATCTGAGAAAGGACCGAGCCGTTGCCCGGATCAGCACCCAACAGCCCGGATTTCGACGTCCCCCGCTATTCCGATAGCGACCAGGCATCGTTCTCCGAGCAGGTCAACGCAATCACCGACGCTTTCGATGCTGCCGCAGCGAAGCGTGGTGCGATTGTCGACGCTGATCTCACCGCTGATGCGGCTATTGATACGAGCAAGCTGTCTGACCCGTCGGCGGTCCTCCAGCCCGGCATGCTCATTCATTCGGCGGCGGCGTCACACGCGGGCTTCTTGCTCTGCGACGGGTCGAGCTACAACGAGGCCGATCATCCGGCCCTGTTCGCGGCGATCGGCACCACCTACGGCTCTACGGGCGGAGCGGGCACGTTCAACGTTCCCGACTATCGGGGTCGGACGATCCTAGGGGCGGGACTGACGGCGCGCTCTCTCGGTCAGAAGGGCGGCGAGGAGGCGCACCTGTTGACCTCCGCCGAGTCTGGGGACCCCTCTAGCGCGGCCGTGCGCTTTCAGGCGAGCGCGGGACCGGCGGACGGGGGGTCCAACAGCATCCCTACTTCGAGCGCTACGGCTACCGCCTCAGTCTCATCGCTGGCGGCGGTGGTGGGGCAGGACGCCGTCGAGGGGCACAACAACATGCCTCCGCTCGGAGTCGCCAACGTCTTCATCAAGACGTGATCGGCGCAGGCCGGACCAACTCGACCGCCTCGTTCGTCACCATCTGACCATCGCCTCCACGTAAGGGGATGCCGGTGGATCCGGCCGTTGACGTAACCGGCGCGATGCGCTGCCGGGGCTTGTCCTTTCACCCGGCAGCGCGGAGCGTCGAAGCGGCTCGGTCGAGACGACCGTGTCGCTTGCCATTCTCGATGCATGGCTTCAAGTTCGATGAACGAACTGATTCTCCGAGGCGCTCGGCGCAGCCGTGGCGGCCTGATCGACCGGCTGCGCGGTTCTGAGCTGAGCGAGGATCGCCAGTCGGGGCTCAACGAGGCGATGAGCGCGTACGAGGCGGCTGCCCGCCGCCGCGACGAGGTCGGCATGGAGAGGGCGGACGCCAGGATCGACATGCTGCTCTCAGAGGCACGAGCCGCGCGCCAACAGGCCGAGCCGCCCCCCGAGGCGATCAGCTTCGACGGCGGCGTGAGGCGGGCGGTGCGGCCGTATAGCCCACCGGACATGAATGCGTACATCAGCCGTCGAGCGATGGAGCGCAACGCGCTGCGGGCCGAAGCCGCCGAGTGGGCCTGACGCCCGCGCAGCATTGAAACGAAAGGACCAGCAATGAACGTCGTCTATAACCCCGCTGAGCGCCCTGAGCGCCAGCACGAGCTCAACAAGATCCCGCCGTCGCCCACGGTCAGCCACCCCGGCATCCGCCAGACGATCGAGGCCTATGAGAAGGCCCGCGCCTACGAGCTGGCCAGACGCCAGGATTTCGATCAGGCCGAGATCGAGCTACCGGCCGCTCAGTACCGAGACGAACAGGCCCTCGCCGCTGCAAAGTCGGCAAAGAACGCCGACCCTGGCCCTGTCGAGGAGGAGAAGCAGCTCTCCCTCATCCGCGAGTGCCGGCGCCAGCACGGCGCCGCCAAGATCCTCCTTGCCGAGGCCGTGACCAACGTTGGACAGGCGTTCGCCCAGCACGGCGACGAGTGGCGGGCCGACCTGGAGCGCGAGCGCGACGAGCTCCGCGGGGCGGCCAGCAAGGCGCTTGACTCGTTCGAGCAGGTGTGGGCCAAGCTCGAGGTGAACAGCTCCGCACGCGCCGTCGCCCGTGGGGGTCCGGCGCAGAGCCCGGCGCTCTTCACTGCAAGCTTCAGGGCGCCTCGCGTGCGAGATGGCAACGTCGTCGAAGTGGCGGACGTCTTGGCCGGCCTGCGCAGTCTGGCCAAGCCCGAGGCGCCGAATACGCAGGCCGTCGAGAACCTGGCGCCCGGAGTCGAACCAACCCGCCATCAGCCGCTCAGGGCGCCATACGCCAGCTCAGGCGGCTCCACGCAGACGCTTGGCCGTCGTGTTCCCGAGGAACGGGTCCGCGAGTGGCAGGAGCGCGACGAGGCCGAGGCGCGTGCTCGTGGAGCTGCCCTCACTCCAGATCGTCGAGCGGAGCGCCAGGCGCGCGGAGACGCCCGCAAGAGCTCCCGCGAAGCCGAGCGCGAAGCCGTCGCCGACGAGATCGAGGCGGTGGCGTAGATGAACGCCGTCGAGAAGGCCGAGGCCGCTCGGGCAGACGGGATACGCGCGGCGCTCGACCCCAACCGCCCCCGCGTCGTTGCCCGCGTCGGCACAACGCACGGCCGCATGCTGGAGGTCCACCGCACACCGCACCACATCCTCCTCGTCGACCCCGCCGTGCCACACGCCGGCGCCACCTTGGCGGTCCTGAACACCGATCAGGCTCGGCAGCTCGGTGAGGCGCTGGTCCAGGCCGGCCGATAGTGGCGCGTATGATCGCTCAAGGGCCAGCGCGGGCCGTCCCCTTCCTTGCGTCGAGCGCCTGCCCGACGGCCGAGGATGCCCGCGCATCGCGCTGCCCAGCGGATCGCGCTGCCGGGAACACGAGACTGAGCGCCAGCAGCACCGCAAGCGCTCCCCGTCGTCGACGGTCGCCTGGAGCGCCAAGTGGAAGCGCGCCCGGGCCGCCCTGATCCGCCAAAGCCAGGACGAGGACGGCACCTGGCATTGCGAGATCTGCGGCCTACCGATCCTCAGCGCCACGGACATCGAGGTCGACCATCGCACCCCGGTTAGTGAAGGCGGTGAGCCGTACGACCCGAGCAACCTCCGGCTAGCGCATATGCGTTGCAATCGCCGGCTCGGGGGTCTCAGCTCGGCCGAGCAGCGCGGCCGGCGGCAGGCAGAGGCCGATCAGAGACGCCGAGCACGGCGTCTCTAATGCCCCGCTCAGGGCTCGCGATCCTCGCCGTGGTGGGCGCGATCAGCACGGAGATCCGCTTCGACCTGCGCCGCAATGTCGGCGATCTGGTCTTGAGTGAGCTGAGACGAGCGCTCCATCCGTCCCGCCTGCGGCGGATGGGCCGATGCCTGTTGCGCGTCGCGGTGGGCCATCTCCCGAAATAGAGGACGGCGAGGATGTTCAGCACGGTGAGCAGGACCATCACCCAGTCTCGGCCAGCTCGCGACGCTGTCGGTGACCACCGCCGCCGCGTACGGCAGGTCATCGCCGATCTGTCGGGGTGTGGTTTGCTCGGTGGCTTGACCTAGCGCCTCCCGGAGCTCGCGGACCTGCGCGCCCGTGAGATCCGCATCGCGGACTGCCTCCGCGATCTGCACGACGATCGGGCGACGCTTCGGCGGCCTCACGGCGCCGGCCGGCGCTCCACACTGTGGGCAGTCGGTCCGCATCGAGAAGTTCGCTTCCTCGATCTCGGCATCCGACATGTCGCTGCCAGTGATCATCACCTGTGCCCACGCTGACCATCCACAGTTTGAGCAGAACATGAGCGGCGGCTGGGGCATCCGATCTGGCACCGACGGTTTCTCGAAACTCCACATCACGGCTCATCGTACGCGCGTGTGAGACCAGGCCTGGCTCCGAGGTGGATCAGCCCTCCTCGGCGCTTCCCAGTGGACCGGAAGGCTGAGCCCGTAGTGGTCGGGCGGGCTTTCCTTGATCTCGTCGAGCTGACCCTTGGACCCTCGCAGCCAGTGAACGCCGGCCCGGTCGGTGAAGGCCAGCTGGACTCCGTGGCGGCGGTGCATGTGATGGAACGCTTCCGGCATCGTCACGCGGTACGTGCCGGGCGGGATCACCAGAATCGCTTGGCGGTAGCCGGGCATCTGCTCATCCATCTCGCGACCCGTCGTGGGGCCGCCCTGCACATAGACGAGATCTACGATCGCCTGGTAGACCGGCTCGGTAGAGGCGTTAAGCAGCGCGAGGGTCTGCTTCCCGTCTTGGCGGTGATGCCATCCAGTCGCTCGTGACCCAACCCGACACTTGCTCCGCCTGACTGCGCCTACTGATGCGATCCCGCCGCTTGTTCGCGCCGACGGCTGGCCCACCAGAAAGCCCAGGGTGCCAACGGTACCTGCGCCCGCCGCTACGGTGGCCCACGCCGTCAGATGAATCAGGGAACGCGGCCACAGAGCCATCGGACCAGAGCCCGGTGGGTACGGTCAAGCACAGGTCGATGCGCTGACAATGCCACACCGGCTCTGCCTTACTGCGGCGCCGTCGTCCCGGTCCGGCCGGTCAGAGCCCGACCCGAAGGAGGTGGAGCACCTTGCAGCGGGAGAGCTGCCACATTCCCCCCGTCGTGGGTTGGACGATTCCGCGAAATTGGCGAACGCGGGGTCGATCTGGACGCCTCGCCGGGGTCGCCCGGCGCGGGGCCGGGTCGCCGGGCGGCTAGATGCTCGTGCGCTCGCCGCAGACCGGGCAATACCAACCGCCCGCCTGCTGGATCGCGCTCGCGGAAAGGCCGGGCTGGGCGCCGCACTTCCGACAGCTCATCTGGACCCGATCCCCGAGCGCTTGCCGGGTTCCTTCCAGGCGCGCCATCGCATCTCCCAGCCGCTGCATGGCGCGATCCCGCCGGTTGTACGCGGGGGTCATGTCCCCCGTCGCGTTACGCGCGATCTCCCTGTCGGCCGCCTGTAGCTCCATCTGAGCCGCGAAGACCTCACCCTCAAGCGCCGCGATAGTGGGATCGACTGACATGGGGAGACGCTAGTCACGTCGCCACGGCGGTGTCAACCGCGCCGCAAGGGCTTGTGTCTGTGTGCTGACTGCGGGTCGCAATCGGGCGAGGCGCCGGGTTAGGTTCTCGGCGGGACCCGAGAGGAAAGGAGCAACACGTCCATGAGGTTCGATGAGATCCGGTCCCTTGTCTTCGACAGCGCGCCGGCGCATTGGCGCGTCCTGCCCACCGACGCGCCGACGTACGTCCATCGATTCCAGTACGGCACCGACGCGCGCGGCGACCACATCTGGGGTCTCGACGAGCACCACAGCCGCGCAATCCTCTTGAACGATATTGACGTCGGCCTGGTCTGGGGCATGGAGCTCGCCCGGAACCTGGACTTCACCGACGAGTGGGGACCGAACGTCGGGTCCCACGACGCCAAGGTCGGCATGGATCTCATCGAAGTGCTCTATCGCGGGCAGCCGGTCGACCGTGTGGCTTACTACCGCGTCGACAACTTCCACGGTTCGATGCCGATGCCGACATACCACTACCCGCCCGGGACCGCTGGCTCGGGCGAGGTTCGAGAGCCAGAGTCGATGACCGTCTCCTCTTGGGACCTGGCGATCGTGTCCCTCACCGACACGCTCGGCGGCGGCGGAACCTACGGGACGCCCGAGAGTTACGTGAGCCGCGCCGGGTTCACGGTCGTCTGAGAGATCGCCGGTCAGCAACCCCCGGGGCGCCCGCACATCTACTGCACCGCGACAGTCAATCCGAAGGTCGCGGGTTCGAATCCAGAATTTGCAGCGCCTTTCGGGCATTCTCCCTGCAAACGGGCAGTCTCAAATCTGCGCAAATTCCGGGCTCTCTTACGTCAGCCAACCACTGACTGTCCCCCACGGTGGTAGAACCATCGCACCGAGACGCCAGGACGGCGTAAGCGGTGAGACGGCTCCCCCGGTCGCTAGCCGGCTGAAAAAGCGACCGGGGGGCCTGACCAACGGGGGCAATCCGGCCCCTCGCAGTGCGGTGTTCTATCGCACCTGTGCTACGAGCGCAATGCGGCCGTCGCACTTCGCGCAGGTATCTAATCTCTCCCGCTCATCATCGCCGCGTAGTCGGTCCCATGGTCGTCGATGAGTTCTCGCCCGAAGTGCTCCAGCTCGCCGGCACGTACCCCCTCGTAGGAGTCGCGCCAAGCGGGCAGGGTGTCAATGATGGCCCAGGTCCACGAGTGCCCGGCGCCGGACTCCCGGACCGCCAGATTGACGCGCTGGGCGAAGTCCTGGGGCTCCACGGGACACCCTCGTTCAAGTCGGCGCGCAACAGCTCGCGGAGCAGGGCGAAGGGCGTGGGCGGGGGCATCGGATCCAGCGTAACCACGGGCACGGCAGGCCCATCCAGCCGGCTCCGCGGCTATCGTCATTTGGGACAGATCGGGTGTGAATAACTTGCCTGCCACGCCGTCCTTTCGGGAGCGGCGTTTGCAGTTCTAAAGAGTTCCGTCCGCACCGAGGGACACGATCGGTGGTGCAAGTCGTTTACATCGCGCCATCGGGTCCGGGCGGCTATGGGTGCGCAAGCGCAGCGGTTCGAGTGGACCCCCTAGAACGCGCGCCTGCTGATAGCTGTCGATGCTGAGCAACCGACGCCGATGAGTCGGAAGGGGTTCATCTCTCCGGAGCCCCGGTTACCCGCCTGGGCTTAATAGTCCGAGCGCGTCAGCGCTGGCAGACGGAGGCGAGCGTCAGCACGATGGGTAAGCGCGTGTCCGGCATCGTCTGAGCCTCCGTGTCGACCCTCCCGTGGACCTCAGTCCCGTTGCTCAAGGATCGACGTAACTGTCTCCCGTCGACGGGGGCAGTGCGTCTTCACCAGCCCCAGTGTCCTCGAACCCATTGCTCTGGCACTCAACCGGTGTCAAGCCCGGTGGCGGCCGGCTTCGCCGGCGGTGGCTCGATGGGTTCGGGCTCGATCGAGTCAGGGTCGCCAGTGATTTCGCGCAGAACATCGCCGGCGTCCGTGATCCAGTCCAGCCCTCGCTGGAGATCATCGGGGTCATACACCGGCCGAAGTAGAGCCCCGCTCTGCACGCCCTCGCGGATGCTGTACCAATGATCGATGTCGGTCAACGCCAGGTCGACGGTGTAGAACCCTTCCGCTGTAAGAGCGCCAATCACGAGCCGTCGGTCAGCGTCCGTCATCTGCGGCCGTAAACCCGGTGTCGCCCACCACTTACCGGTCCGCCGTGAGAACTCCATGTTCGACCAGGCTCGCGCGAGGTCAACCTGCATCATGCGCGCTGCAATCTTGACCTCTCGCTCGCGGGCGGCGGTGTCTCGTCTGCCCTGAAGCCAGTGAATGAGCACCTGGGTCACAGACGCTGCAACAGCACCGAACAGAGCCCCACCGAGCGCTATGAGGGCAGTGGTGACGGCACTCGGGTTTCCGCCGGCAGCGAGAGCGAGCATTCAGATGAGAGCCTAGACCGGGCAGCCTCATGGCTTCGTCGTGACCAACGTTGGACATAACGTGTGATATCGTGGACGATATGACAGCACCATCAACCGGACCCGCCACCGTGGGCGCGCATCAGTACCCGCTCCGGATCCCGCCCGAGCTGCACGACCGCCTCCGCCGTCTGGCCGGGCGGCAGGGCGTATCGCTCAACACGATGATCTTGATGCTCCTCGCCAGCAGCGTCGGGTTCAGTTTCGACAGTCAGGAAGAACCTGCAATGACCGACACGGACAAAGCCCGCGCTCTCCACTGGCTCAATGAGAGAGTCGGCCACCTTGTAACACGTATCGAGCTCCAACGGGACGAACGAGGTGGCGAGAAGTCCCTTGGGCTCATCGAGGGTCGCCTCATCCTTCCGCCAGGCGAACAGGCTCACGTGATCGTCGCCGGCACCGCGCCGCACGAGGAGCGGGTCAGCATGTGGGTCGACCCCGACGCCACGGTTTCCGAGGAGAAACGGGGTCTGCGCATCCAGTTGGGGGCCCGTGCGCACTACATCGAGACGAACGACTAGCGGGGTGATGGGTGAATCCGGCCAAAACCACCCCCACGGCGTTTTGGCCACATCAACCGGCGCCCACGACGTGCGCCACGAGAGGAGCAGACATGACAACCGACCGGACGCCGGTCGACCCCGACGAGGGGTCCCAGGCGGCTCCCGAGCTAGAGCCCGACGAGAGCGGGACCTTTTACATCGACGGCGGCAGCGACGAATCGGTCATCCCGTCGAGCTTCACCCGGCCCACGGGATTCCAGCGATGAGAGCGTGGCTGGAGGAGCTGACCGACGAGCTCGCAGCGCTCGACGAGCACATCGACGATCCCGAGACCGGCGTGTGGGCGCGAGCGCTCGCCCGCGACCTTGGCCAGGAGGGCGCCACCGACGCGATCCTGAACGCCGAGAGCGTGCCGCCCGTCGTCCGACGTATCGCGCTGGAGGAGCTGATGAGGGCCGAGTCTTGATCCCCGCAGTCCTCTACGCCGCTAAATCGACCGAGGACAAGCACGGCTCGATCCCCGACCAGCTTGCCGACGGGCGCAAGCTTGCCGAGGTCACCGGCTTTGACGTCGTCGCCGAGCGCCGCGATGAGGCCGCGTCGGCGTTCAAGGGCAATCGAGGGCCGGGCCTCGCTGCCGCGATGACCGAGGCCGAGCGGCTGGCCGCCGAGCACGGCTCGTGTGCGCTGATCGTCCAGCACTCTGATCGGCTGGCGCGCGGCGATGGGGTCACGGCTCGACACCTGAACTTTTATGTGGGTTGGGCCGCCGAGCACCGCGTCCGGCTGCTGTCAGTGCAGGACCCTGCCACGTTCACTGACGACCCCCTTATGGCCCAGCTCATGGGCGCAATCATGGGGCTGCGCAACGCCGAGGATTCCAAGCGCAAGTCACTGGCCGTGAAGGATGGAATTTGGCGGCGCGCGGTCGGGCGTGGGCAGTACATCGGCGGCCGACGCCCGTACGGCTACCGGCACCGAGACACGACCGACGACGGGCGAACAACGGGACCGCTCGTGATCGTCGACAGCGAGGCGGCGATTATCCGACGCATCTTCGGCGAGTGGGTCGCTGGTCGCTCGCAGAGCGCAATCGCCCGGGATCTCCAGCGCGACGGCATACCGACGCTGACGCCGGGCGGGAGCTGGTACGCGACCACGGTCGCGGGGATGCTGAAAAACCCCCTCTATGTCGGCATGGTGAACATCAATGGCAAGAGCCACCCGGCGGTCGGCCCCGACGGCATGCCGACCCACGAGGCCATCATCGATACGGACATGTGGGAGAAGGCGCGCCAGCTACGCCAGGCGCGCCACGCCCGCCCGGAGGGCGGATACAAGAAGTCGGGGCGCTGGACCGCCGGCCGGCACCTGCTTAGCGACGGGCTCCTGCGCTGCACCTGTGGCGCGGCGATGTCCCCGGTGACGAAGAAGGACAAGAGGGCCGCCAACCGCGAGGGCTACGAGACGTACGTGTGCCTCAAGCGGCTACACCACGGCCCTGACGCCTGCTCGCAAGCCCCTCTCAAACGCGAGCTCGTGGACAGCGCCGTCTATCGCTATTTTGAGCGAGTAGCGCTGGACGAGGACGCGACTCGCAAGGCGTTTCGAGAGAATGCCGCGCGTGAGATTGCGGACGTGGACGCGCAGCTCGCCCACGCCGAGCGCGAGCTGATCAAGGCGGATGCCCGGCTCGCTCGCGTCACGCGAGGATGGCAAGACGGGGTCATCGACGATGCCGAATACTCAGAGCAGCGCGTGGAGCTGTCCGCCGAGCGGGAGGCGGCCGAGGCGCAGGCCGAGCAGCATCGGCGCCGCCACGACGAGATCACGACGGCGATCGATGCCGTCGACCTGGAAAGGGAGCTAGCGGCCGAGCTGACGAGACTGCGGCAGGCGGTCGCCGGCCAGGTCCGCTCAGACGGCCAGAGCGGCGTAGCGGCGCTCCGAGCGACCTTGCGACGTCTGTTCGCTGGCTTCCAGCTCACCGATCTTGCGACACCGACGAGCTGGTATGGGCCCGGCGAGCTACATGGGACCCCCTGGGCGCCGAAGGAAGGCGGCAAGGATCCGCTCAACCTAGATGGCCGCTACGTCTTGATGGCCTACATCGGGCCCCATGCGGTTGACCTGACCGCCCAGACGCGGAGGGGTTCCCCGGCGTCAGGCCACGGAGCCTTGCTCCACTCCAATTTGTGTATCCGCTTGGCCGCCTGATAGTCGGCCAGGGCCTGGGGGGAGTCCACATCACCGAGGGTCGGATGCCAGGGGATCAATCCGTCGGCGGCAGCGACGCCGAAGCGCTTGGCCAGCACCGAGCCCAGGGCCTTGACCTTCATCTCGCCGAACCCCGGCAGGCCCTCCAGGTTGGCACGCAGCGCGTCGGTGTCAGCGGCGTCGGTCCAGACGCGCGCGGCGTCTCCGGCGTATTCGTCGCGGACGTGCCGGGCCAGGTCGTGAACGCGCTGGGCCATCGAGCCGGGGAAACGGTGGATGGCGGGACGCTCGCGGAACACGGGCTCCAGGTCGGCGTCGGCGAGGGTCGCGGCGTCGATCGAGCCCAGGCGCTCCTTGAGCACGAGCGGCCCCAGGAAGGCCTTCTGCACCTGCACCTGCTGGTCGAGCGCGAAGCCGATGAGCAGCGCCATCGGATCGGAGGCGATGAGCGCATTGGCCTCGTCAGAGTCGGTGAAGTAGAGGCGATCGGGCATGGTGAGGCGATCTTAGGGTTCATCAGCTCATTGCGCCACGAACCCTTGGCGCGTGCATCCGCGTGATTCTCTAGCCTGCACGCTTCGATGCCGCCGCTGATCACGCCGGCCGAGGCGCTGCGCCTCGGCGAGATCGAGGACCACGCCGAGATCGGGGCGCTGGTGGAGCGCGCCTGGCATGCGCGCGTGGAGCGCTTCGGTGACTCCACGGACATGTGCTCGCTGGTCAACGCCAAGTCCGGCGGCTGCGCGGAGGACTGCGGCTTCTGCGCCCAGTCCAAGTACGCCGAGGCCGAGACGCCGCTGCACGCCATGATGGAGCCCGAGCAGATCCTGGAGCACGCGCGCGCCGCACAGGCCGCCGGCGCCCACCGCTTCTGCATGGTCACCCAGGGCCAGGGGCTGTCCAAGCGCGACTTCGACAAGGTGCTGGCCGGCGCCCGGCTCGTCGCCGAGCACACCAACCTCAAGCGCTGCGTCTCCATCGGCCACATGTCGGCCGAGCGCGCCAAGGCGCTCAAGGAGGCCGGCATCCAGCGCGTGCACCACAACGTCGAGACGGCCGAGTCCTATTACCCGGAGGTCTCGACGACGGTCCGCTACCAGGGACGCCTGCGGACGATCGACGCCGTCCGCGAGGCCGGCCTGGAGACATGCGTGGGTGGGATCCTCAATCTCGGCGAGACGCGCGAGCAACGGGTGGAGATGGCCTTTCAGCTGGCCGAGATCAACCCCACGAGCGTGCCCATCAACCTGCTGAACCCCCGCCCCGGCACCAAGTTCGGGGATCGCGAGCTGATGGATCCCTGGGACGTGGTCAAGTGGATCGCGATCTTCCGCCTCATCCTTCCCGAGGCGCTCTTCCGGCTGTGCGGCGGGCGCGTCGAGAACCTCGGCGAGCTCCAGGCCACCGCGGTCAAGGCGGGGCTCAACGGCGTGATGATGGGCAACTTCCTCACCACGCTCGGCAACACGCCCGACGAGGACAGGGCGATGTTCACCGAGCTCGGGCTCAACGTCGCCCCCCACGCCGACAACGGCGCCAACCCGCGGCCCGACAACCGCTCCGGATGGATGGAGGGCCAGACTCCCGACCTCGTGTCCGCGGCGCTGGAGTCGCCCGGCCACGCCGATCCGCCCGCGCTGACGGTGCGGCTGTGGGATCCCACCACTCAGCTGAAGTTCGCGGCCAAGGGGTCGGTGCCGCCGCGGCCCGACGGTGCCCGCAACAGCGGGCAGGGCCGCGAGACGCGCGAAGCCGCGGCGCGCCGGGCCAACGTGGGCTGAGCCGCGGCGCGCCGGGCCAACGTGGGCTGAGCCGCGGGGCGCCGGGCCAACGTGGGCTGAGCCGCGGGGCGCCTGGACGCGCGCGTCGGGCCATTCACCCCCGCCTCACCACGCTGCCGTCCGGGTCGTGTCTTATGTTGCGTACCCGTGATCGAGATCGAGGCCCGGCTGGATGAGCTGAAAGCCCTCGGGTTGCATCGACGGACCCGTCTCGTCTCCGGACCCCAGGGCCCCCACGTCCTGCTCGACGGCAAGCCCGTCCTGCTGTTGTGCTCCAACAACTACCTCGGGCTCGCCGATCACCCGCGCGTCCGGGAGGCTGCCGCCGACGCCGCCATGCGCTGGGGCGTCGGGGCCGGAGCGTCGCGTCTGGTCTCGGGCACCATGACCATCCACCGCCGGCTGGAGGATCGCCTCGCCGCGTTCACCGGCCGCCAGAGCGCCCTGCTGTTCGGCTCCGGCTATCTCGCCAACGCCGGCACGGTCGCCGCGCTCGCCCGCGCCGGAGACGTCGTCTTCTCCGATGAGCTCAACCATGCCTCGCTGGTCGACGGCTGCCGGCTCTCACAGGCTGACGTGTTCATCTATGACCACGGTGACGTGGAGCACCTCGAGTGGGGGATCCGCGAGGCCGAGGGCCGCGGCAGCCTCATCGTCACCGACAGCGTCTTCTCGATGGACGGCGACGTCGCCCCGCTGGCAGAGATCGTCGAGCTCGCGCAGCGCCACGAGCTGCGCACGGTAATCGACGACGCGCACGGGACCGGCGCGCTCGGCCCCGGCGGCCGCGGCGCGCTCGCGCAGGCCGGGCTGGAGGATCAGGTCGACGTCATCGTCGGATCGCTGGGCCAGGCGCTCGGCTCCTATGGCGCCTTCGTCGCCTGCGACCACCAGATGACGCGCTACCTCCTCAACGCCGCGCGCACCTTCATCTTCTCCACCGCGCTGCCACCGCCCGCGGCGGCCGGCGCCCTGGCGGCGCTGGACCTGCTCGAGGAGAAGCCGCGCCGGGTTGCCAAGCTGGCTGCCAACGCCGCCGCGCTGCGCGCCGGGCTGATCGGAGAGGGCTTCGACGTGGGTGACTCCAGCACCCACATCGTCCCGCTGATCGTCGGTGACGCCGAGCTCGCCGTGCGCATGTCCGAGGCCGCGCTGACGCGCGGGGTGTTCGCGCAGGCGATCCGCCCGCCGACCGTGCCGGCCATGACCGCCCGGCTGCGTCTCGCGGCCATGGCCACGCATCGCGAGGAGGAGCTCATCGAGGCCGCGCGCACCCTGGGCGCGGTGGCGCGCTCGCTCGGGATCGCGCCCCGGCGAGTCACAGCGCCCGTTCCGGAAGCCGAGCCCGCGCTGGCCTCCGTCGGCGCCGCGGAGCGGGACTCCGAGCCGTCGGGGTTCGCGCCGACGCCGCAGCCGGCCCCGTCGCGCGGCGTCTTTGACTTCGAGGCGCCCGAGCCGGTCCGCCGCGCCGCCTGATCACGCCGCCGTCCCGTCGATGAGCGCTGAGCTGCGCGGATGCTTTGTCACCGGCACCGACACCGGGGTCGGCAAGACCGTGGTGGCGGCGGCGATGGTGGCGCGCCTGCGCCGCCTGGGCAAAGAGGTGCGGGCGATCAAGCCGCTGATCACCGGCCTTGACGATCCGCCCGACCCGGTCTGGCCGCCCGACCACGAGCTGCTCGCACGCGTCGCCGGGTGCGAGCCGGCGCAGGTGATCCTCGGCGGCTACGGGCCCCCGGTGTCCCCGCATCTGGCGGCGGAGCTGGCCGGAGCCTCGCCCCCGACGCTGGAGTGGCTGGCCGACGGCGTGCGGGCCATCGCCCGGGCGGGCGGGGTCGGATCCGTCGCCGTTGTCGAGGGGGTCGGCGGCCTGCTCGTCCCGCTCGGCCCCGACTGCGACGTCCGTGACCTGGCGCGGGCCCTCGGGCTGCCGCTGGTGATCGCCGCCCGGCCGGGCCTGGGCACCATCAACCACACGCTGCTCACCCTCGAGGCGGCGCGGTCGGCGGGGCTGACGGTCGCGGGCGTCGTGCTCACTCCCTGGCCTGGCCAGCCCAGCGTCATGGCGCGCTCCAACCGCGACACGATCGCCCGCCGCGGCGAGGTCGAGGTGGCGACCCTGCCTGCGGTCGCTCGAGCAGATCCCGAGCTCCTGGCCGCGGCCGGCGCCGAGCTGCCGCTGGCGCGCTGGCTGGCCGACGCGCTGCGGTAGCGTCTGGCGCCGTGCGCCGGACCGGCAAGCTGCTGGTGATCCTCGCCGTGGCGGCGACCCCGGTGCTGCGCGCCGTGGCGCTGCCGTCCGTGGCCGGCGCGGCCAGCGCCTACCAGCAGGTTCTGCGCGTCTACGAGTCCAACGGCGCGATCCCGCCGTGCCGGTTCAGCGCGCCGGAGCTCCAGCGCGCCCTGGGCGGCGTCGACACCTACGGCGCGCAGTACTTCGCGGACTTCACCAACGCCATCAGTGCCGCACTCACCGCGCGCGCCGCCGGGGGATGCGGGCCGGCGCCCGCGCGACGGGGGGCGCCTGCCAAGGGCGGGTCATCCGAGGTGGTGGCCCCGCTGCCGTCGGTCACCGCGTCCACGAGCGCGGGGGTGCCGCTCCCGCTCATCGTGCTCGCCGCGCTCGCGGTGCTGGGCGCGCTGGCTGCTGGCGTCGCCCTGGTCCGGGCGCGCGCTCGGTCAGCCGGTGACGGGCACCGCGCGGCTGACGACTCGCCGTCCTGAGGGCGTGACCCAGGCCACACGGACCAGGCCCGACGACGGTGGCCTGACCGCCCCGAGCAGCACTCCGCCGGCGTCGCGGGTATGCGCGACCGTCAGCGTTCGCCACGCGCCCTGCGGCGGGCGCCATTGGATCTGTCCCACCTGGGCCGTCCCGTTGGCCGCCGCTCGCAGCATGGCCCACACCGCGACGGTGGCGCCGGGCGAGAACCGCGGTCTGGCGATGAAGATCGGCAGCGCGTACGCGGCGAGCGCCGGCTTGCCGCGGCCGTCAAGGTACTCGAGGCCCGTCTGGAACGTCGACCAGTAGCGCACGGTCCCGGGCCGGAACGCGGGGTTGGGCGCGGAGTCGCGCAGCTCGAACTGGGAGAGGGCCCGCACCCGGGGATCCAGCCACGCCAGGTACTCGGCCTCGTCGAGGTAGGCCGCCTGGGTCGCGGGCGCGACGCCGCGGTAGGGGTTGGGCGGGTTGGTCTCATACCCGTACTCCGTGAGGTAGAGGGGCAGCCGGCGGTGGACCGCGTACGCGGCGAAGATCTGGTCCAGTCCCCCCTCCAGCCGGCTCAGGTCGGCCAGCGGGGCGAAGTCGGGGTTGCGCATCGAGCGCGCCGGCGCCAGGAAGAACGAGTACGGGTGATGAGCGAACCCGGTCGCCTCGAACAGCCCCGGGTGGGCGGCGACGAACGCGCCCCGTCCGCCGGTGGCGGGACACCCGAGCGCCGCGGCGGCGTCACCGCGCAGGGGCGCATACCCGGGACCGACGCAGTACAGGGCGCGCAGGAACGTCAGCGGCGGGACCGGCGCGGCCTCCCCCGGATGCTCGTCTCCCTCGGGGGCCAGCTCGCCGATGAGCATGGTGTCCCGTCGATGGCCCGTGGCCGCCAGCGCGGCGGTCGCCGCATCGACATACCCGCGATACAGGCGCGCGGCGGCGATCGCCGCCGTCGCGCCGCGTGTCTGCCACTGGGGCGCGAGCCACCCGGGCTGGTTGGGCTCGTTCCAGATCGACCAGAAGGCGACGCGGGGCAGCGCCACGGCGGCGGCGCGAGGCCGGTAGCTCCCGCTGTAGCGCCGTCCCACCGCGCGCACGAAGGCCCCGAAGTCCGCCGCCGACGGGGCGTAGTGGTTGGCCTGGGCGGCCACCGGCGCCCCGGGCGACATCGCCCAACGAGGGCCGGGGGCCGTGAGGTCGAAATCCACGCCGATGCCGCGGGCGCGGCCCAGCTCCACGACGCGGTCATACGGGGCCCAGGCCTGCGCCGGGTACGCACCGGGCTGCACCGGATCGAACCCGGCGGGCGGGCGCGTCCCGAACGGGTCCGGCGCGATCGACGCCCACAGGACGGTCAGCCGCAACCGGTCGACGCCCAGCGCGCGCAGCTGGTCCAGCGTGCGCGTGACCGTGGCGGTCGGACTGTCGATGAGAAGCTGGTCGTCCTGGAACATCGATTCCAGTGGGCCTCGCGCCGGCGCCTGGCCGGCGGACTGCGCGTGGCCGGCAGACTGGGTGCGGCCGGCGGACTGCGCGTGGCCGGCAGACGGGGCGCGGCCGGCGGAGTGGGGGCGGCCGGCCGACGGGGTGCGCAGCAGCGCGACCGACGCGAGTGCTCCGGCGGCGCAGACCGCAGCCACACAGGCGGCCTGGAGGCCAAGCCAGAGCCGCGGCCGCGATCGGAGCCCACGCACGGCGGTCAGTGGCCGTGCC
The DNA here is from genome assembly GCA_963771675.1 of uncultured Actinomycetota bacterium. Taxonomy (GTDB): domain Bacteria; phylum Actinomycetota; class Thermoleophilia; order Solirubrobacterales; family Solirubrobacteraceae; genus Palsa-465. The sequence goes on from CAVYUJ010000004.1 coordinate 426,108, forward strand.
TTCGGCCGGCCCGGTCAGTCCTCGTAGGGCGTGAAGTCCCGCTTGCGCGCGCCGCACACGGGACAGAACCAGGTGTCGGGGATGTCCTCGAACTGAGTTCCCGGCGGGATGCCCCCGTCCGGATCGCCCTCGTCCGGGTCATAGATGAACCCGCAGGACTCACACATGTATCTCATCGCGGGCTAGCGTAGCGGCAGCCGCGACGGCCGGGCCGCTCGCCTGAGGGAGGACGGCTTGGGGTAGGGTCGCCGTGGTGGATACCCCGCGGCCCGCACCCGGCGAGGAGCTCAACACCGGCCCGGAGACGGTCCCGCGGCTGGCCGCCACCGTGATCCTGCTGCGCGGCGGCAGCCAGGCCCTCCAGGTGCTCCTGGCCCGGCGCAACCCGGAGGCGCGGTTCATGGGCGGCGCCTGGGTGTTCCCCGGCGGCGCGGTCAACCCCGAGGACGGCGACGGCGAGCCCGGCCGCAAGGCGGCGGCGATCCGCGAGCTGAGCGAGGAGGTGGGCGTCGGGCTCGACGACTCGGCGGCGCTGGTGGCCTTCTCGCGCTGGATCACCCCGGCGGTGGTCAAGATCCGCTACGACACGTGGTTCTACCTGGCCGAGGCTCCCGAGCAGGCCCAGCTCCGGGTCGACGGCTCCGAGATGGTCGACGCGCGCTGGTTCGGCCCGCAGGACGCGCTCGAGGCCCACCGCGCCGGGGAGATCATGCTGGTGTTCCCCACGATCAAGCACCTGGAGCAGCTCTCGTCGTTCGCATCGGCGCAGGCGCTGATCGAGCACGCCCGCACGCGCACCGTCGAGCCCGTACAGCCGCGCGTCATCGGGACCGGCGAGACCGCGAGGATCGTGCTGCCCGGAGAGCCCGGCTATGACGCCTGAGGGCCGGGGCGGCGGGCCGTCCACGCCCGGCGACGGCCCGCCGGGGCGGCTGACGGTCGCCGTCACCGGTCCCACCGGGGACATCGGCCGCTCCCTTCTCCGGGTCCTGGAGCGCACCCCGGAGGTGGGGCGCGTCGCCGCCATGGGGCGCCGGCCGTTTGACCCCGCCGCCGACGGCCTGCGCAAGGTGGAGTACCGCCGCGCCGACGTGCTCGATGCCGACGCCGTGCGCGAGGTGATTGACGGAGCCGACGTCGTCGTCCATCTCGCGTTCATGATCATGGGCGGAGCCCAGGACACCAAGGAGATCAACCTCACGGGCTCGCGCAACGTGTTCACCGCGGCGATCGACGCCGGGGTCGCGCGTCTGGTCTACGCCTCCTCGGTCGCGGCCTACGGCTTTGGCGCAGACAACCCGCCGGTGCTCACCGAGGACCTCGAGCCGCGCGGGACCCAGCGCCACTACTACTCGGCGCAGAAGGCGGAGCTGGAGCTCGCACTGCGCGAGCTGCTGGCCGGGACCGAGGTCGCCGCCTACGTGTTCCGGCCCTGCATCGTCGCCGGGCCCGACGCGCTGACGCTCGTCGAGAGCATCCCGTACATCCAGCTGTCGGACAAGATGCCGTCGGCGATCCTGCGCGCGCTGGAGTTCATGCCGGCTCTGCGACCGGTCATCCCGGACCCCGGGGCGCCCTTCCAGCTCGTCCACCACGATGACGTCGCCACCGCGCTGGAGGCGGCGGTCGTGGGTCGCGGCGAGCCCGGCGTCTACAACCTGGCCGGCGACGGCACCCTCACCATGGCCGACCTCGCCGACGCCCTGGGCTGGTACAGCATCCCGGTGCCCGACCTGGCCGTCGGCGCCGCCGCCGAGCTCGTCGCGCGCCTCCCCTTCGTCCCCGATGAGGCGCAGTGGATCGAGAGCGTCCGCCGGCCGGTGATCATGGACACCACTCGCGCCCGCACGCTGTTGGGCTGGGAGCCGACCCACGACGCCCGTGAGACGCTGCGCGAGATGGTGTCGGCGGCGCGGGCGGAGCGGCTGATCCGGTAGGCGGTCGTCTTCATGGCGTTTTGGCTGGGTATCGGCGAACGTCAACTGCGGGCTTGGGAAGAGGGTGTTCGGTGCGCCCGCGGCGAGGCCGTGGCGGATAGTGGAGGAAATAGCTCAAATATCCGCGCCAACCCCGCCGAGGGGACGCCCGCCGCGCCGATACCGCCCTGGCTCCCCACTCCAAAGCCGTCGTGGACGTTCGCCGGTGCCCCACGAAACGCTGAGCGCCGGCCGCGCGCCGCCGGCTACGTGTCGCCGTTGAGGTTGGGCAACCCCAGCGACTGCAGCCAGTTCGACACGGTCACGTTGAGCGTCGTGAACTCCCCGGTCCAGATGAGCACGCCCATCGCGATCAGCACCGCCCCACCGGCGCCGATCACCACCGGGTAGTGGCGCTTGATCACCGCGAACGCGGAGGTCGCGGTGCCGAAGGCCAGGCCCGTGATGAGGAAGGGAACGCCGAGTCCCGCGCAGTACACCGCGAGCAGGATCGCGCCGTGCGAGGCCGAGGCCGAGGTCCCGGCGAGGCTCAGGATCGCGCCCAGCGTCGGGCCCTGGCACGGGGTCCAGGCGAGGGCGAACGCCGCCCCGGCGACCACCGGTCCACCGCGCCCGGCCCGCTGGATCAGCCCGGTGACGTGCCACTCACGTGACAGCGCGGGGATCAACGGCGCCAGGACGAAGAGGACGCCCATGACGATGATGATGGCCCCGGAGACCTTCAGCGCAGTCGGACCGATGAGAGCCGTGTGCAGCGCCCGCTGCCCGAGCAGCCCGAGGGCGATGAAGATGAAGGAGAAGGTGCCCACGAAGGCCAGGCTGGGACCGAGCACCTTGCCCCCGCGCACCTCACCGGGCTGGCCGCCGGCGACGGCCGAGATGTAGCCGGGCACGAGCGGAAGCACGCACGGCGACAGGAAGGAGATGAGCCCCGCGCCGAACGCCACCGGAAGCCCGATTCCCGAGGCTGCGTCGACCATGTTGGTTCCGAGAGTACCCGCTGCCGGTTGCGCGGAGATGAGGTGACCGCGGTGGCGGACGGGGCCGGGCCGGACCGCCGCCGGCGCCACCGCCCGGAGCATGCCCGGCATTTGGTGAGATTTCGTCGACCGGGCGAGAAATTCTGGAACTTTCCCCCGAGTCAACCGTTAGGATGGGTCAGGGTCCACGTGGAAGCTTCCGCACTCCCACCTTCGGTAGCACTGGCACGAACGCGGCTCGCGCTTGGCGCTCCGCTCCTTCGTCTTCGCTCCGATGAGCAGCTGGTGTCGCTGTTTCGCTATGGCAGCGAAGAGGCGTTCCGGGCCATCCACGACCGCTACCGGCAGCGCATGTTCGCCTACACGCGCCAGATGCTGTCGGGCTCGGCGGTGGATGCCGAGGACGCCGTGCAGGAGATCTTCGTGCGCGCCTACTCTGGCCTGCGCTCGAGCAACCGCGAGCTGGCCCTGCGCGCCTGGCTGTATCGGATCGCCCACAACCGCTGCATCGACGAGCTGCGCCGTCCCCAGTCGGTGGCGACCGAGACCATCCCGGCGACGGTCCCCAACGCGGGAGGCGATCCCGTCGCGCGGCTGGAGCAGCGCGATGCGCTTAAGCGCCTCATCGCCGACGTGCAGCGCCTGCCCGACCAGCAGCGGTCTGCGCTGCTCATGCGTGAACTGGCCGGAATGACCTACGCCGACGTGGCCGGGGCGCTCGGGGTGTCGGTCCCCGCGATCAAGTCGCTCCTCGTGCGCGCCCGCGTGGGACTGGCTCAGGCCAGCGAGGCGCGCGACACCGCGTGCGCGCGCATCCGCGAGGACCTGATCGTCGCCCACGACCGTGGCGTCCGCGCCAGCGGGCTGGCGCGCCGGCACCTCCGGGACTGCCCGCACTGCCGGCAGTTCCGCAGCGAGGTACGCGGCGTCAGCCGCCAGCTGGCGGGATTCGTGCCCGCCCTGGGGCCGATCGGCGTCATCGCCAAGGTCCTCGGCATCGGGGGCGGAGGCGGCGCCGCCGCCGGCAGCGGCGCGATCGCCGGCAGCGGCGCCACGGCGACCGCCGCGGCCACCACCGCAGCCGGTGGCCTGGCCGGCTCGGGTGCCGTCGTGGGGTTGGGCGCGCTCGCCGGCACCGGGCACGTCGTCACGCTGCTGGCCGCCGCCGTGGTCACCGCGGGCGGCGCCATCGAGCTGCAGCACATCGCGCCGCCGGCGACTCCGCGGGTCCACCACCATCACCTCGTCGCGCGCGCGCCCTCGCGGCCATCCCAGCCCGGGACGAGCGCCGCCGCCGCATCGGGGGCATCGACCTCGAACGTCAGCCAGACCTCGGTGACCCCGGCCACGAGCTCGGCGAATACCGACGTCACCAGCGTGCCCTCGAACCCGCTGGCCTCCAACGCGTCGGCCACGCGCACCGGCCACCGTCACTCCCGTTCGAGCGCCAAGGCCGCGCCTCTCGGGATGCCGCTGACCGAGACGCTCGATCCTGATCAGCTGGGCACCCTGTACGGGCCGGTCAGCCCGCCGAGCCCGATCGATCCGGCCAGCCCGGCGTCCAACCCCGTGACGTCAACCCCGGCCTCCGCTCCGAGCGCGGATGGCAGCACCACCGGCGCGCCCACCGGCCCCAACGCCCCCGTCTCGACGACCGGCTCGTCGGCGTCGACGCCCGTGGGTACGGCGCCGGCGACCTCCACGGGCACCGCCCCCACCACGTCGACCGGAGGCAGCACCGCGTCCAGCAGCACGGCCGGGACCGGCACCCCGGGCACCAACAGCTCGACAGGGTCGACGAGCGCGAGCAGCTCTGCGACCGGCGGGAGCTCGACCGCGGGCGGCGGCAGGAGCACCAAGGTGACTCCGGCCGCCTCGACGGGCTCGATCGACCCGTCCAAGATCCCGGCGGCGGCACGGCCTCATGGGCACGGTACGATCGCCGTGTTCACGATGACGGGCAACTGACCAGCGCGTACCTGGAAACGCTCGAGCACGAGCAGCTGCTCGTGCGCCGTGGCCCGCGCTCGGGGCTCTACACCCTGATCGCCATCCACTCGACGGTGCGTGGGCCCTCGCTCGGCGGGTGCCGCCTGTGGGGCTACGGCGACGCCCGCCTGGCCGTGCGCGACGTCCTGCGGCTGTCGCGGGCCATGACGTTCAAGGCCGCGGTGGCCGACCTGCCCCTCGGCGGTGGCAAGGGCGTGATCATGGCCCCCACCGATGCGCCCCTGACCGCGCGACGGCGTCACGCGGCGCTGCTGGACTTCGGCGACCTGGTGGAGTCGGCCCAGGGCCGCTACATCACCGCGGAGGACGTCGGGACCTCGAGCCGGGACATGGCGGTGATCGCACAGCGGACTGCACACGTCGCGGGCCTGGCACGGAGCCGCGGGGGGTCGGGCGATCCCAGCCCGTTCACGGCGCTCGGCGTCGAGGCGGCCATTCGGGCCACCTGCCAGAAGGCCTTCGACGACAGCTCGCTGCGCAACCGCAGCATCTGCGTGCTGGGGCTCGGCCACGTCGGCTCGCGGGTGGCCAAGCGCTGTGCCCGGGCCGGCGCGCGGCTGATCGTGGCCGACGTCGATCCGCGCAAGCGGGCCCTGGCGCAGCAGCTCGGCGCCAGCTGGACCACCCCCGCCGAGGCGTCACGGGCCGAGGTCGACGTGCTGGTGCCGTGTGCGCTGGGCGGGCTGTTCGACGATGACGTCGTGCCGCGTCTGCGCTGCCGGACGATCGCGGGAGCGGCCAACAACCAGCTCGCCGACGACCGGATCGCGGGGCTCCTGCAGGAGCAGGGGATCCTGTGGGCCCCGGATTTCGTGGCCAACGCCGGGGGGATCATCAACATCGCCGAGGAGACCGGGGGCTATGACCCGGGCGCTGCGCGCCAGCGTGTGCGGGGCATCGGTGCCACCATCCGGATGATCTTCGACCGCTGCGACGAGACCGGGGAGACCCCCTTGGCGGCCGCGATGGAGCTGGCCCGCCGGCGGCTGGGCGCCGCGCCGGCGTAGCTCAGCGCCGGGGTCATCCACGGCGCGCGGCTCGCCCCGCGGTCGCTCAGCGCGGCTCGGACGCGCTGCGTGCCTCGGGCCCGGGCCGCTCCACCCCGTCCGGGAGCCGGCCCTCGGCCTGAAGCTTGTCCAGGTGCGCGGCGAGGGTGACGGTCGCCGCCGGCCTCAGGAGCTGTGGGACGTCGTCCCATGCCGAGTCCAGCATCTCCCCCACCGAGCGAGCCCCCGCATCCAGGCCCTGCACCAGCCGTCGCTCGCGCTCCAGGCGGTGGGCGACGTACTCGTCGAGCTTGGCCGCCGGATCGGTGACGGGGGGACCGTGCCCGGGGAGCAGCACCGAGAGGTGCCGGCGGCGCAGCTCGCCCAGAGCCTCCAGATAACGGATCAGCGCCCCGGGATCGGGCGCGATGAACACGCTGCCCTGGCCCAGCACGGCGTCGCCGGTCAGCGCGGCGCCGCCCACGACGAAGGCCAGGTGGTCCGGGGCGTGGCCCGGTGTGCCCACCGCTTCGAACGGTCCGAACGTGCTGCCGTCGCGCAGCAGCCGGTCGACCTCGCCGCGCGCGGCGGCCACGGGCGCCTGCGGAAACCGCTCACGGACCGCGCCCACGGCGCCCGAGTGGTCTCCGTGGTCATGCGTGAGGGCCACCCCGCCCAGCCCACCCCGCGCCTCCAACTCGGCGATGACGGCGGCCGCGTGCTCGGCCAGGTCAGGTCCGGGATCGACCAGCCAGGCCGGATCTGAGCCGACGATCCAGGTGTTGGTGCCCGACAGCGTGAACGGACCGGGGTTGCCCGCGCGCAACCCGACGATCTCATGCCCGGGAACCTCCAGCCGTGTCACTGCTTGAATTGTTCAGCATGGCGGCGGGTGCCGACGAGCCTCGGGCTCTCGGGGATGATCCCGAGCGACCTGTCGTTCCCGAGGAGCGCGTCGTCCCCGAGGGGGCCGATCGCGGGCGCGACGACGAGGATCCGGGCCGCAGCCTCTGGCGAGGCCTCATCTCCCTGGCCATCCTGGTCGCGCTCGTGGCCTCCCTCCTGCTGGCGGTGCCAGGGCTGCACGGCGTGGCCGACGAGGTGGCCGACATGCACGTCGGCTGGCTGGTGGTGGCTGTCGTGCTGGAGATCCTGTCCTGCCTCGGGTACGTGATCGCGTTCCTTCAGGTCTTCGACCGCGCGCCGCTGCGCTTCGGCGCGCGCGTGGCCCTCAGCGAGCTGGCCTTCGGGGCCGCCGTGTCGCTCGGCGGCGCGGGCAGCATCGCCGTCGGAGCCTGGCTGCTCGTCGACCGGGGCGGCAACCCGGCGCGCATCGCGGAACGCTCGGCGGTGCTCTTCCTGCTCACCAGCGCCATCAACGTGGTCACGCTCCTGCTGGCGGGACTGGGACTGTGGACCGGTCTGCTGCCGGGCCCGAGCAATCCGCTGCTCAGCCTCGTGCCGGCGGCGGTCAGCACCGCCGTGCTCGTGCTGTTCCTGGCCCTGCCGGCGATCACCGACCGGTTCGCGGCCAAGCGGGCGCCGGGGCGCATGCGGACGCTGCTCACGGAGTTCGCCCTGAGCATCCGCGCCACCCGCCGGCTGCTGAGCACCGCGGACTGGCGGATCATCGGAGCAATCGCGTTCCTGTGGTGCGACATCGCCGTGCTGGCAGCCTGCTTCGCCGCCGCCGGGCCCGTCCCGCCACTGGCGACGATCGTCCTCGCCTACCAGATCGGCTATCTGTCCAATCTCGTCCCCATCCCCGGCAACATCGGCATCCTGGACGGCAGCCTGGTGGGGATGTTCGTCCTCTACGGAGCCTCGGCGACGATCGCCACCGCGGCCACCGTCGTCTACCACGCCATCGCGTTGTGGATCCCCGCCATGTGGGGCACGGTCGCGTTCCTGATCCTGCGCCGGACACGTCATGAGCCGATCACCCTACGCCCCCCTCGTGACGTCCGCCGCCGGCGCCGCCTGGAGCGCCGTCAGCACGCCGGCGACTGAGCGGCGCGCACCGCGAGCGCGTCCGTCGGTTCTGGACGCATTCCGCGCCGGCCATAGCCTTTCCGTCCGCTCCCGTTGACCACCGGGCGCGACGACCTTATCCTTGCCGCGGCCGACCGAGGCCCGCCCGGGGGCTCGGCTATTCCTTACCACGGACGCGTAACGAATGCGGGTTTCCGACGATCAGACACAGCAGTTTGACGCTGCCCCCTCCGCGGGGACCGCGCCCCTGGCCGTGGGCCGGGCCCCGTCACCGCTGCCCATGACCCTCCCGCCCGAGGCCATTCCCCACCTCCAGCAGCTTCGTGCCGCGCTCGGGCGCTACCGCAGCACCGCGGCGGCCAGCGAGCTCTCCGGCGCGTTTCCCGCCGCGGGCGCGGTCGTCTCGACCATGGTGATGTCCGTCGACGGCCGTCCGGAGCTCGACCAGCTGCGCCGCCTGGCCGACGTGCTGCCCGAGTTCGGAGAGCTACTGTCCGCCGCCGCCGGCGAGGCCGAGCGCGTCGTGTGCGCCGGCACGGCCGGTGTATGGGGCGCCTTGGGCCTGCGCTCGAGCGCGCCGTCCTGGACGCCGGCCGAGCGCGACACCGCGCGGATGGTGTTCGCCTGCGCCTGCGCGCCCGCGATGCGCATGGACCCGGTCCGGTTCCAGGCGGGCCTGCGCGCCGTGGCCGCGCCGCGTTTCGCCGAGCTGCTGTGCCGCGAGCTCGCCGAGAGCGAGGAGGCGTGGACCCGGGCGCTCGGTGAGCGCTACGAGTCCGTGCGCCACCGCTGTGCGCGCCGCACCACCTGGCGCAGCCTGGGACTCTCGGACCTGCTGCGAGGCGATGAGATCTCGCGCGCCGCGGTGACGCGCCGCCTCGAGGGCTGGATGGCCGCCGGAGGCCTGCTCCCCACGCTGGCGGGCGAGCTGGAGGCGGCGATCGTGCATGCCCGCACGCCGGCGCGCTTCGCCTGACGCGAGCGCGGGGCGGCGTCAGATCGCGCCGGTGAGCACGAGGGCGCCGATCAGGACCAGGACCGCAGCGGTGAGCGCATTGCCCCAGCGATCGAGCCATTCGCCCTGGATCTGGTAGCCGCCCTTGGCGGCGCCCAGGGTGAGTCCGACGATGGTCCCGATCGTCACCGCGCCGAAGATGACCACCGAGCCCACGGCGGTGGCCACCCCGACCGTCGTCGCGGCGAGGAATACGGGCAGGATCGTCAGGTCCGGGGACGCCGCCGCGCCGAAGGGCACCATGATCGCCGCCAGCCGGGAGATCCCGTGACCCGCGTCGGGATCCGCGTGGCGGTGTCGGCTGACGGCGTGGTCATGGCCGTGGCCATGGTCAGGATCGTGTTCGTCGTGGTCGTGATCGTGGTCGTGGCCGTGATCGTGGTCGTGGCCGTGATCGTGGTCATGGCCGTGATCGTGGTCATGGTCGTGGTGATGGCCGTGACCGGTGGCCTGGAGCACCCCGAATCCGAGCCCGGTGGCGATCAGGAGGCACCCGATGATCGTGTCCTGGGCGCTGGCGACCGACGAGCGAAACTGGAGCCCGACGACGATGATCAGCGCTCCCAGGACGATCGAGAGCAGCACGTGCGCCACGCCGGCGAGACCCGAGAGGCGGGCGATCTTGGACAGCGGATAGCGGCGCGCCCGCCCCAGGACCGCGAGGGGCACCCAGTGATCGGGGAGCACCGCATGCCCGAAGCCGACTCCGGCTGCCGCGGCGAACAGGGCCGGGGTGGTCGCGCTCACGCGGCTCGCCTCCGCTCGCCCGCGGACTGGCCGCCCGCTCGGCACCGTGCCTCGCCTGATTGGGCGGCGTCCGCGTCATCCGGCTGGCTCGCCTGTAAGTCGGCGGCGTGAGTCATCCGGCTACGCCGAGGGCGGCAGCGGCCGGGCTGGCCGCCAGACCGAGACGGAGATGCTCGGTGTGGGAGACCGCCTCCTCCAGCAGCGCGCGAATGTGCTCGTCGTGCAATGCATAGATGACCTGGCGGCCGTCGCGCTCGCCCACGACGAGGCCGAGGTGACGCAGCACCCGCAGCTGCTGGGAGACGGCCGACTGCTCCATCACGACGTGACGAGCCAGCTCGCCCACGGAGCAGGGGCCGGCCGCCAGGCGGCTGAGGATCCGCACTCGGCTGGGGGTGGCCAGCGCGTGCATCGTCTCGGCCACCGAGCGCGCGGTCTCGGCGCTGAGGGTGGTGAGATCGGGTTCGAGGCCGTGTCCCATGCACACATTATTGCATGAACAACCATGCATATATCTCCGCGCACTGACACCTCGACCTCGGGCCGTGGTTTGGTGTAGAACGCGCTGAGCGCGGGGCACCGCCGCGCGAGGCCAACCCGGAGGTAGTGAGATGGCAGGCGAAGCGATCCGTACCACGCACGCGGGCAGCCTCCCGCGCCCCGACGATGTCGTGGACCTCATCTGGGGCCAGCAGGAGGGCAAGGAGGTCGACGCCCAGGCGCTCGACCAGCGGATCGAGGCCGCCGTGGCCGATGTCGTGAGCAAGCAGAAGGAGGTCGGACTCGACGTCATCAGCGATGGTGAGATGAGCAAGACCGGGTTCAGCACGTACATCAACGAGCGCTTCTCCGGCTTCGATGGCCGAGCGGAGTTTCAGGCCGACGACGTCGCCGACTTCCCTGACCTGGCCATGCGCCTGTTCAACACCCCCTCGATGGCCCACCTGGTGTTCTCCAACTGCGTGGGCCCGGTGGAGCTGTCCGACAAGGACGCCGTGCACCAGGACATCGCCCGCCTCAAGAGGGCCATCGGCGACGCCGATCCGACGTCCGCGTTCATGGGGGCCATCAGCCCCGGCCAGATCGCCTTCAACTACCCCGACCAGCACTACGGCTCGCACGAGACCTACCTGGGCGTCCTCGCCGACGCGCTCTCCTACGAGTACAAGGCCATCGCCGACGCCGGGTTCATGCTCCAGATCGATTCGCCGGACATGGCCATGGCGGCCCACTGCCGCTCGGTGGGCTCGAGCGTCGGCGACTGGCACACCCACCTGCCGCTGGCGGTCGAGGCGCTCAACGCCGCCCTGGACGGGATCCCGCGTGAGCAGGTTCGCCTGCACGTCTGCTGGGGGAACTACGGGGGCCCCCACCACAAGGACGTCCCGCTCGCCGAGATCATCACCGACGTCCTCAATGTCAACGCCGGCACGATCTACGTCGAGGGCGGCAACCCCCGGCATGAGCACGAGTGGCGCGTCTTCGAGGACACCAAGCTGCCCGATGACACCTCGGTGATCCTCGGCGTGGTGGACGTCAAGTCCAACCATGTGGAGCACCCGCTGGTCATCGCCGATCGCCTCATCCGGCTGGGCAAGATCATCGGCAAGGACCGGCTGCTGGCAGGCACCGACTGCGGGTTCGACACGTTCATCCGCTTCTCGCTGGTCGATCCCCAGGTGGCGTGGCTCAAGCTGGGGTCGCTGGTGGAGGGCGCGAAACTCGCGTCGGCCGAGCTGTAGCCGGCCGCAGGGCGCTTGAAGCCCGACGGCCCAATGGCCGCCGGGCCGCCACGCCCGGAGCGCTTCGCCGCCCCGCGGTGACTACCGTTTGGCGTGGATGGATGTCACCCACCGTGATCGTGTCGAGGCGCTCCTGGCCGATGCCGCCGCCGAGCACGCCAGCCTGAGGCTGCAGCTCCCGCCCGAGATGGCGGCGTCCCTGCCGGTCGACGCCCAGGGCGTCACGCAGGCGATCGATCACCTGGCCACCGCAGCCGGCCTGTCCGCCGGCGAGCGGCGCGCGCTCATCCGCCCGCACGCGGTCAATCCCGCGGTGTTGCACGCCCGTGTGTTCGGGACCGCCCCGCTGGCCCGCGAGACCGTCATCGGCTCGTTCGTGGAGGGGGCGCGGGTGCGTGCCGACGCGCTGACGGCGCTGGCCGACGCGGTGGGCGGAGAGCCTCTGGGCAAGACCATCCGGCAGCTGCTGGTGGCCAATCCCCCGCCGCTCTCGGCCGATGAGCCCGACGTCGAGGAGGCTCTGCGCGCCACCTACGCGGCGCATGAGCGCGCGGCGATGCTCATCGCCGCCCGGCTCGACGCTGAGTAGACGCCCGGCCCGGGGCTCCGACACATCCGCGTCAATCTCCGGCCCGTTCGCCCGTTGATCTGGTGGGACCGGCCGGTTGCTCGAAAGGATTCGACGAGACGTGCCAGAGATGACATTGGACGGATTCGCCCCCGGGCTGGAGTCCGAGCTCGGATCAGCGGGGCTGCCCCTTTCAGGTACGCGGGCCGGCGATGGCGGCCACCGCCTGTCGTCGCGGCGGCGGCGCGGGGACGCGCACCGCATCGTCGCATCGATCCTGGCCGTCCTGGCCCTCGTGGGCTGCGTGATGGCCGTTCTCCTGCTCGCCATCGTGCCGACGGCGAGCCGCATGCAGGGCGACATCGCCTCTCTCACCGGCCGGCTGCAGAACACGGAGAGCCGGCTCGCCGCCGTCCAGAAGCTCACCGTCCACGCCGCCCGGCAGGGATCGCGGCTGAGCAGGAGCATCGGACTCCTCAGCCGCCACCTGAACGGGGTGCAGCGCACCATCCGCGGCCTCCAGGGCAGCTCGAGCGCAACCCGAGAGGAGACCGACGGACTGCGCGCGTGCTTCGCCGCGCTCCAGCAGGAGCTCGGCGGTCTCACGCTCAAGACGCGGTCGGTCCACGGTCACGTCACCAATGTCGGTCTGAGCGAGACCGTGGGCGCGCCTGCCGCGTGTGGCGCCGTGGTCAGCGGCTGAGAGCCGTCTTTGCGCCCGGTCGCGGGGGCGGTCCGCGGTGGCGGTCCGCAGACAGCGGCAATACGATCTCGGCATGAGGCCCTCGCCGGCGGACGCCCACGCGTTCTGGCTGCGTTCGCCCGGCTTCGGGGAGATCCGGCCGGTCACGCTGCCCGAGCCGGGACGCGACGAGGTGATGGTGCGCACCCTGTGGTCCGGTGTGAGCCGGGGCACCGAGACGCTGGTCTTCCGGGGCGGCGTGCCCGAGGGGCAGTACGCGGTCATGCGCGCACCGTTTCAGGAGGGGGACTTCCCGGGACCGGTCAAGTACGGCTACCTCAACGTGGGCGCGGTCGAACAGGGGCCGGCGGAGCTGCGCGGCCGGACCGTCTTCTGCCTGTACCCGCACCAGACCGCCTATGTCGTGCCCGCCGCGGCGGTGACGGTCGTCCCGGAGGACGTGCCGGCCGGCCGCGCCGTTCTCGCCGGGACGGTCGAGACCGCCGTCAACGCGCTGTGGGACGCCGCACCGCTGCTCGGTGACCGGGTCACCGTCGTCGGCGCCGGCATGGTCGGCTGCTGCGTCGCCCGCCTGCTGGCCCGCTTCCCGGGGACCGAGGTCACGCTCGTGGATGTCGATAGCGCCCGGGCCGACGTCGCCGCCGCGCTGGACGTCGATTTCGCGCTGCCGGCCGATGCCGCGGATGGCCGCGACCTGGTCGTCCATGCCAGCGCGACATCCGAGGGCCTGCAGCGGTCGCTGGACCTGCTCGCGCCCGAGGGGACCGTCATCGACCTCAGCTGGTACGGCGACAGCGAGGTCCGGCTGTCGCTCGGCGGGGCGTTTCACACGGGTCGCCTGGGGATCCGGGCGAGCCAGGTCGGCGCTCTCTCGCCGGCCCGCAGCGGGCGCCGGACGACGGCCGATCGCCTGACGCTGGCCCTCGAGCTCCTGCGTGACCGGGCCTTCGACGCGCTCGTCACCGGGCACTCCCGCTTCCGCGAGCTGCCCGACGTGATGGCCCGGCTGGCCGCGGGGAGCCTGCCGGCGCTGTGCCACACCATCACCTATGACGGGGAGCAACCGTGTTCAGCGTGACCGTGCGCGATCACATGATGATCGCCCACAGCTTCCGCGGCGAGGTGTTCGGACCGGCGCAGCGGTTGCACGGCGCGACGTTCATCGTCGACGCCACGTTCCGGCGCTCGGCCCTTGACGCCGACGGCATCGTGGTCGACATCGGGGCGGCGGCGCAGGAACTGCACGCCGTGCTCGGCGAGCTCACCTACCGCAATCTCGACGACGAGCCCGCCTTCGCCGGCATCAACACCTCCACCGAGGCGCTGGCCCAGGTCATCGCCGATCGACTCGCCGACAGAGTGGTCGACGGGGCCCTGGGCGAGGCCGCTCGCGCGCTGGAGGGGCTCAGCGTGACGCTGCACGAGTCACACGTCGCGTGGGCGACCTACGAGCGGCCCCTGTGACGACGGTGCATGCCGTCGTGCCCGACGGCATCGATGATCCAGCGCGGCCGAGCGGGGGCAATGTGTACGACCGCCGCGTTCTGCGCGGGCTCGCGGCGCTCGGCTGGCTGGTCCGCGAGCATGCGGTGCGCGGCTTCTGGAGCGAAGCGGACGCGGCGTCGTTCGCCGCCCTGGACGGCGTCGTGCGTCAGATCCCCGACGGCGCCGTCGTCCTGCTCGACGGCCTGGTCGCGTCGGCGGCCCCCGACGTCCTGGTTCCGCAGGCGGGCCGGCTGCGCCTCGTCGTGCTCGTGCACATGCCGCTGGGTCTCCGCAGCGACGATGACGACGCCGCCGACGTCCGGATGCGCGAGCGCGCGGTTCTTTCGGCCGCGACGGCCGTCGTCACCACCAGCGCGTGGACCCGGCGGCGCCTGCGGGACCTCTACGCGCTGCCCGCCGACCGCATGCACGTCGCGGAGCCCGCCGTCGATGCCGCCGGCCTCACTGTGGGAACGGCGGACGGCGGGGCGCTGCTGTGCGTGGCGGCGGTCACCTACGACAAGGGCCACGACGTGCTCATCGAGGCGCTGGCCACGCTGGCTGATCTGCGCTGGGACTGCGTGTGCGTGGGCCGTCTGGATCGTGAGCCGGCGTTCGTGGCGGACCTGCGCCGCCGCATCCGGGACGGCGGGCTCGACGGCCGCGTGCACTTCCCGGGACCACTGACGCGGGCCGAACTGGACCGCCGCTACGCCGCGGCGGACCTGATGGTGCTGGCGTCCCGCGCCGAGACCTACGGCATGGTCGTCATCGAGGCTCTGGCCCATGCCGTCCCGGTCGTGGCCGCCGACGTCGGCGGCGTGACCGAGGCCCTCGGTCACGGCGCCGGTGAGACCCGCCCGGGGAGGCTGGTCTCGGCGAATGATCCGGCCCCGCTGGCCCATGCGTTGCGCGCATGGCTCGCCGACGCCGGGCTGAGAGAGCGGTGGCGTCAAGCCGCGCGTGAGCGCCGCGAAACGCTGGCGAGATGGTCGGCCCCGGCGACGGTGATCGCCGGCGTCCTGACCCAGGCGTCGCGATGACCGCAGAGATCGTCCGTGTCAGCCGGCCGTGGTTGGCCCTGCGCGAGCCGAGCGATGCGAGCGCCCGGGCGCGTGACCTCGCCGAGCGCCTCGGGCGAGAGCTTCGGCACAGCGGCCGCTGGGTGATCCACGACCTCGGCAGTGGGACCGGCTCGATGGGCCGCTGGCTCGCGCCGCTGCTGCCCGGGCCCCAGCACTGGATCCTCCACGACCGCGACGCGGATCTGCTCGATGCCGCCCTCGCCGACCCGCCCGCGCGCGCCGCCGACGGGTCCGCAGTCACCGTGGAGGCCAGGCGCTCGGACATCGCCGCGCTGGGCCCGGACGATCTCGCCGGCGCGACGCTCATCACCGCCTCGGCGCTGCTGGACATGCTCACCGAGCACGAGCTGGCCGAGCTGGTGAGTGCCTGCGCCGGGCCGGAGTGTCCGATCCTGCTCACGCTGTCGGTCGTCGGTCATATCGGTATGACCCCTGGCGATCCGCTCGACAGCAGGGTGGCCGCGGCATTCAACGCACACCAGCGCCGCGAGACCGGGCGCGGCCGGCTGCTCGGGCCGGACGCGGTCACGCGGGCTGTCGAGCGGTTTCGCCGAACGGGTGCCGCGGTGCTGGTCCGGCCGAGCCCATGGCGGCTTGGTGCCGCGCACGTCGAGCTGGCCGCGGAGTGGCTCGCCGGCTGGGTCGGCGCCGCACGTGAGCAGGAGCCTGACCTGGCCGCGGAGCTGGGCGATTACGAGCGGCGACGTCTGGCGCAGGCGAGCGCGGGCCGGCTGTCGGTCATCGTGGACCACGCCGACGTGCTGGTCCTGCCGACGCCGGCCTCACCCCGCTGACAGTGGGACATCCAGGGCGTGTGCGCCCCGGCGCGCCTTGGTGGCCAGGTACCGGGCGTTGGTGGCCGACAGGTGCACGCCCGTCGGCACGCGTTCGGTCACGGTGACCCCGAACCGACGGAGCTGGCGGCCCTTGTCCGGATTGTTGCTGAGCAGCGCGACCCGCGTCACGCCGAGGGTCCGCAGCATCTGCGCCGCGACCAGGTAGCTGCGCTCATCCTCGCGGTGACCGAGGGCGAGATTCGCCTCATAGGTGTCGAGCCCCGAGTCCTGGAGCGCGTAGGCCTCGAGCTTGGCGTACAGGCCGATGCCGCGACCCTCGTGCCGCAGGTAGAGCAGGAAGCCGCCGGAGTCCGCGATGCGCTCCACGGCCTCACGCAGCTGCGGCCCGCAGTCGCACCGCTGGCTGCCGAACACATCTCCGGTGAGGCACTCGCTGTGGGGCCGGACCAGCGGCACCGCGCCGCCGTCGGCCGATGTCACACCGGCGGCCCGGTCGCCGAGGGCGAAGGCGAGGTGCTCCTGGCCATCGACCAGCCCGCTGAAGCTGTAGACGCGGGCGTCGGTCGCATATCCATCGGTGAAGCGCAGGGGCAACGACACCTGGGTACGGATCGTCGCGGCGGGCAGCGGCAGCGGCATGGGTCCGGATCAGTCGGTCTGAAACCGCGCCGAGAGGGCGTAGCGCAACAGCACCACATCGCCGATCTGGCGGACGTCGGCGAGGGTGGCGCGGCGGCCTGGGTTCCACGGGAAACGGCCGTCCCCGACGAACCGGGTCGCCCGTGAGTCGCCCACGAAGAAGGGAGCCACGACCAGCTGCAGCTCGTCCGCGAGGTCGTCGGTCAAAAACTGCGTGTGCACCATGCCGCCGCCCTCGACCATCAGCCGCTGCACGCCCCGGGCGCCGAGATCCTCGCTGAGCCGGCGCATGCGGACACGGCGGCCGCCGTCGACGACCGTGGCGACGCCGCCCAGCCGCGACCGGGCGTCGCCGACGCTCGGGCTGGCGCAGTAGACGAGCTTCTCGTTGTCGCCGGTGGTGAAGAAGTCGGCACACGGGTCCAGCTGCACCCGCTCGGTCACGGTGACCTTCATCGGTGAGGTCGGCAGCCCACGCGCCGCACGCGCCTCGCGGCGGTTCTGCGAGCGCACCAGCAGCCGCGGGTTGTCGGTGCGCACCGTCGCCGCGCCCACCAGGATCGCGTCGCACGAAGCGCGCACGGCGTCGACGCGATCGAAGTCGGCGCTGTTGGACAGCTCGAGGCGGCGGGGCGCCGCGCTGCCGAGATAACCGTCGATCGACATGCCACAACTCAGGAGGATGTAGGGGCGATCAGGCATGGGCTGCTCTCTCCCGCAGCGGCGCCCGGGGCCGCTGCGGAGACCGGTCACCACGGAACCATGTCACCACCAGCACGACGGCGCCCGGCAGGCTGGCGACGAGCACCATGACTCCGTACACGACGGCGGTGGAGACGCCGCGTTGCGCGCCGAGGCCGGCGGCGCCGAACGCCCATGCCGTCACGCCCTCCCGCGGCCCCCAGCCACCGATGCTGGGCAGCACCATGGCTGCCATGACGAGCAACGTGATCGGCAGCATCTCCGACAGCGGGGCGGTGACGCCGGAGGTCCGGGCGGCGATGAGAAAGGAGAGAGCGTGGCCGGCGACGACGAGCACGGACGTGAGCGCGATGGCCGGCCATGCTCGCCGGGCCAGCAACGCCTCGCGGATATCGCGAGCGGCGGCGCCGCGCAGCCGCGCCCATGCGGACACGCCTCCGGGGGGTCGCGACCTGGCCAGGAGCACGACGCCGACCGCCACCACGGCGACGGCGATCGCCACCAGCGCCATCGACGAGTGCACGGGCGAGGGCAGCACGAGGAGGACGGCCACCGTGAGGATGATCTGCACGGCCTGGCCGGCGGACCGCTCCCACGCGACCGCCCGCACCCCGCGGCTGACGTCGCGCACGTCCCGGCCATGGCTGATCCCGCGGTGCACGTCGCCGACCACGCCGCCGGGCAGCGTGACGTTGAGGAACACCGACCGGTAGTAGGCCGCCACGGCGGCCGGCAGCGACAGCTCCACCCCGAGACCCCGGGCTACGATCCTCCACCGCCAGGCGCAGCACACCGTGGTGAGCACCGCGATGCCGGCCCCTGCCGCCAGCGCCCGTCCGTCGACCGTGCGGACGCCGGTGATGAACGGGCCCGTGCCCAGGCGCCAGACCACGACGGCGAGCGTGAGGGCGGGCCCCATGATCGACACCCACCTCCACAGGGTCCGCCTCATGCCGGCACCTCCTGTGCGTGAGGACGGCGGCGCCGGATCACACCGGACGGTTGGCGGGGACGCTGGAACGGGATCTCGAACACCGTCGCAAAGACCCGCGCGAAGACGATCGTCAGCGGGAGCACCAGGGCGAGCGATACGAGGAAGGTGGGGGCACCTGGCGCCACCCGGCCGGCGACGATCCGCTCGCAGACGATGGCGACGACCGGAGCGTGGGTCAGGTACAGGCTGTAGGAGAACGACCCCAGGCTGCGGATCGGCCTGGCCTCGAGCAGGCGCACGAGTGCGGCCGGACGCCCCGTGGCCAGGCCGGCCAGCAGGCACGCGATGGCCGGGCCGAGCGCGAGATCGACCCAGTACAGGTGATCGAGCGTCCACACCGAGCCCTGCCACCACACCGTCGCCAGCACGGGCGCTGCGGCCGCGAGGGCGAGCCGGGGCCACGGCCACTGCCGGCGAGCGCGGCTCGCGCCGACGATTCCGGCGGCGAGCATGCCGACCGCGAACAGAGCGGCGAGGTCAGGCGGGGACTGGATCACGAACGTGTCCAGGTGCGCGATGTGCGGGCCGACGATCCCGACGGCCGCGACGACGACCGTGACGGTGGCGAGCATCACGATCGCTCCCCACCGGCGCACGATCAGCAGCAGCACCGGGAAGGCGATGTAGAGCTGCACCTCGACGGCCATCGACCAGAAGGCCGCGTTGGGGCTGTGCGCGGGCACGATGTTCTGGACGAGTAGGCCGTTGACGACGACCGATGTGGAGTTCGGCACCCCGCGTCCCGGCTGCGGGACGATCAGCCACGCCACCGCGAGGCTGAAGGCGAGGGCCGCCCAGTAGGCCGGCAGGATGCGCCGAGCCCGCCGCCGCGCGAAGCTGGAGACGGCGTCCAGCCGCCAGCCGTGGCGGGCCGGCGACAGCGCCAGGGAGAAGCCAGACAGCACGATGAAGACGACGACCGCGAAGCGCCCATAGATGAACCAGGCCGCCCAGAACGGTGCGTGGTCGACGGGGTAGCCGGGGAACGCGCGCAAGAAGACGTGGTTGACCACGACATAGAGCGCGGCCAGGCCACGGATGCCATCCAGACCGGCCAGTCGCCGGGCCCGAGCACCGGCCACCGCATCTGCCTCCAGAGCCGCCACGGACTAGTGGCCCGCCGGATGCGAGTCGAAGGCGCTGAGGAAGTTGTTGCGGAAGGCGCTCATCGGCCAGACCGGCGCGTTGGGCGTGGGCTGCAGGCCCGGGTTCCAGCCCCAGCCTCCGATCTGCTCCAGGACGCTCGGGTCATGGGCGATGATCGAGATCGGCACGTCGTGGTTGGACTGATGCCCGCTGACGATCGGCAACGGCTGGTGGTCGCCGAGGACGATCATCACGAGGTTCTTGTCGTTGGTGTGCTTCACGAACGAGAACAGCGTGTTGAGCGAGTACACGATCGACCGGCCGTACGCGGCCTGCACGCGACGCGAGTTGCTCCAGTAGGCGTCAAAGCTGCCGGGGCCCACATCCATTCCGGGCCGGTTGTAGATCGATCCGTCGCCCACCTCGCTCCAGGGGATCTGCACCGGGATGCGGCTCCACGGCTCGTGGCTGGACACCGTGTCAACCTCGGCGAACAGCGGCTTGCGGTTGGTCTGGGAGAGCTCGAGCCGGTCCAGCGCCGCATAGGTGTACTGGTCGGGCATCGACGCATACGCGAACGTGGGGCCCTGATAGCCGACGTCGCGACGGTCATAGGTCTTGTCGTAGTGGTAGAAGGACGTCCCCTCCGGCCAGAAGTAGTCGTCCGACGGCACGTCGGCGATGGTCCGCCACCCGGCTTCCCTGAACGCGTCGCTGAGCGTGAAGCGATCGGTGCTCACCAGGTCGTTGTAGCGGCGCTGGCTGTTGACCCAGAGGCCGGATTGCAGAGTGGAGTGGGCCAGCCAGCTGATGCCGCCGTACGTCGCGGAGTTGAGGAAGCCGCTGCGCGCGGCGAAGCCGGCGGACGCCAGTTCCTCGTCCCCGTTGCTCAGAGCGGCATCGACCGCCGGCGAGAAGAAGCGGCCTTGCACCGCCTGCTGGCCGTAGGCCTCGATGAACACGAGGAGGACGTCCTTGCCGCGCAGCTTGGTGAGGAGCCGGCTGGCGGGGGTGTTGCGGAACGCGTCGCGCTTGATCTCGTCGGCGAACACGATCTGGTCTTTGATGCCCGCCTGCACGGCACGGACCTCGTTGACGACGACGCTCGCCGACAGCGTCGAGGCGATCGGGGTGTGCGAGATGAACTGCGCGCCGAACGCCCACAGGAGCGCCCACACGGCGCCGAGCCCCGCAACGGCCCGCAGCGCCCACCCACGGTGGGCGGCCGCAACCCGGGTCAGCCGGAACGCCGAGACCGTCGTGAGGATGAAGAGGGCGGTGATGCCGACGGCGATGCCGGCGATGGCCAGGTTCGCCTCGGTGCGCCCGATCGACGCGCGCAGCGTCTCGATCCCACTCCCGACGTAGCTCTTGTCGCTGAGCAGATCGAAGCGCCGGTTGAAGGTGTCGAGGAACCCGATGTCCAGAACCTTGAAGACGACGACCACCGCGAGCAGCGGTCCCACGATCCCGGCGAGGATGCGCCGGGGGATGACGGGCAGGACGCCGGCCAGCGCCACGAGGGCGAGTCCCTCCAACGGAATCCGGGCAAAGCCGCTCAGCGACACGTCGCTCGGCTGATCGGGGGAGACGAGAGCGGCCCACACGACCACGACGGCGACGACCGTCAGCGCCGGCCCGAACCGGCGCCGCGCGCGTGGCCAACGGGGCCCGGTCCTCGGCGTGAGCTCGGGGTCCTGCGGCGCCACCTCGAATTCACGCTCGGCCTCGGAGGTGTCGGGAGTGGCGACGGCATTGGTGATCGCGGTGCCCGCATCTACCCCCGCCGCGACCAACGTTCCGTGCCGCCGGCGCCACAGCCACCACACGTCGCGGCCGAACGACTCGGTGAGGAGGGCAAGCGCGGCGGCGAGAAGGATCCGGTTCACGCCCGGCGACAGCAGGTGCGACGCGGCGACGGTCAGCACGACTCCCTGAAGCGCGGCGACGGTCTTGCGCCAGAAGCGCGGCGGCAACTCCGCGCGCATCGATGGCAGCGGCCACCCGGCGGCCAGGAACACGTAGCGCGCGGCGCCGACCGCCAGCACCCACGCGCCCACCGAGCGGGCGACGTAGACGCTGAGGATGAGGATCAGGAGCGCATCGACCTCGCCGTCGAAGCGCTCGCCCAGCGTCGCCGTGGTGCGCGTGCGCCGCGCGACCCATCCGTCGACCGCGTCCAGCGCGAGCGCGACGGCGGCGAGTGACACCAGCAGGGTCACCGGTACGTGCCGGCTGAACGAGTCGGCGACGAGCGCCGCGATGCCGACGACGAGCGTGACCCTCGACAGGGTGACCCAGTCGGCCGGCCGCAGCCGCTCGGCGCGGTAGTGGGAGAGCCCGAGGGCCAGTGCCGCGTTGGTCGTCAGCGCGCACGCGACACCCACGGCCCAGCCGGCGAGGCTGAGCCCGGCGCCGCTGCCCACCGTGTCCGCGAGCCCGGCGATCAGCAGCACCTGCACGATGACCGCGGCCATGGGGACGCCGTGGACCGATCGCCGCGGGCGCCCGTGCCGGGGGATGCGCGTGGCCGCCGCTGAAGGGGCGGACGCGGAGGTGCCGCTCGATGCCGCCAGCTCGCCGGTGATCCCCGGGCCCTCGAGGAACGGGTTGGGTAGCGACCTCACGCCCACTATGACGCCCAGGTGGGTCAACCCTTCCCCGCCGCCGCGGGGCTGGCATCCTTGACGGCGTGAAGCAGGACGAGCGCGGGCCCTTCGTCCGGGCCCTCCACCGAGCCCGCGTGTCGGCCTACGCCCCGGGCGAGTTCGTGGAGCAGGAGAGCTTCATGAGCGCCGCCGAGATCCGGGCCCTCGCGGTCCAGGCCGGCGTCGCTCCCGGGGTGTCCGTGCTGGACCTCTGCTGCGGGATCGCGGGACCCGGGCGGTTCATCACCGCGGAGCTGGGGTGCTCCTATCTGGGCGCGGACCTCAGCTCCAGCGCCATCGACATCGCGCGCGAGCGCGCCGGCGACCTCCCCTGCCGCTTCGAGGTCTCGCGGGTTCCCCCCGTCCCACCGGGGCCCTTCGACGTGGTGGTCCTGCTGGAGACCATGCTCGCCTTCCCGGAGAAGGAGACGCTGCTCTCAGGGATAGCCGGCGCCCTGCGGACCGGTGGGCGCTTCGCGTTCACGCTGGAGGAGGGTGCCGAGCTCACCGAGGCCGAGCGAGAGCAGATGCCCGACGCCGACACGGTGTGGCTGACCCCGCTGCAGGAGATGCGCGACGGCTTGGAGCGGGTCGGGCTCGTCGTCCGTCGGCAGGACGACCTCAGCCGATCGCACCGCGCCATGGCCGATGCGCTGAGCGCCGCCTTCGACGCAGACGCGGCGGACATCGCCGATGAGATCGGCCACCGCGCGCTGGAGGAGCTGCTGGCGGCTCACCGGCTGTGGAGCGAGTGGCTGCGCGAGGGACGGGTCCGCAAGCTCGCCCTGGTCGCGGAGCGGACCGGGTGAAGTGAAATCGGGGCGCCCGGATTTGAACCGGGGACCTCACCGACCCGAACGGTGCGCGCTACCAGGCTGCGCCACGCCCCGAAGACCCTTCCAGTATCCCACAGGCACCGCTCGCGGGCGGACGCGGTCCGCCGCACGCGAGCCCTGGGTCGAGCTTAGCCTTACTTGCCGAGGAGACTGCCGGCCTGCTTGAGCCCGGAGGCCAGCGGCTGGGTGACGCCGTTGACCGCGCCGGAGACCCCGGAGGCCGCGGAGGGGTTGGAGCTCGACGATCCCGAGGAACCGGAGGATCCTGAGGAGCCGGAGGATCCCGAGGAGCCCGATCCCGAGGAGCCCGACGAGCTGGGGGGCGGCGGGTTGGACCCGCCGGAGCCGACGCTGGCCACCCCGTTGGCCAGCCCGCTGCCGACGGCGTTGACGGTCTTGTTGACCGTGGAGACGGTCTTCCCGGGGTTGACGGCGCCGTTGGTGGCGCTGCCCACCGCGTCGCCGACGCCGGTGGTCACCTTGTTGACCGTCTTCGTGGCGGCGTTGACCGCGCTGCCGACGCCCTGGGTCACCTTCTGCACGGTCTGGTTGACGCCGCCCGTCACGCCGTTGGCCAGGCCGTCAACCGTCTTGCCGGCGCCCGTGACGGTCTTGGCCAGCCCGTTGACCGTCTTTGAGACGCCGTTGACGGCCTTCGCCGCTCCCGACGCCGGCGTGCCCGATCCCGCGCTCCCCTGCTTTGAGGACGCGGACCCGCCGCTCCCGGTCCCGCTGCCCGGTGCGCCGGGTGTGGATCCGCGCCGGCCGCGGCGGGCCGCACCGGGCTGAGACGAGGCGTTCGGGGATGCGGTGAAGTTGAGCGCGCCGGTGCCGCTGGTCAGCGAGGCGGGGCCATGCGCCACCTTCGCGCCGGCCGCGCCCGACGACGAGGCGCCGGAGCCCGGGGACGTCGAGGACACATGATGCACCTGGGTGACCGTGCCGTGGTGCCCGTGGCTGCCCGAGCTGAGCCCGTGGACCGCCAGCCCACCGCCGGCGCCGGCGATGATCACGGCGACGGTGGCCGCGGCCTGGCCGAACGTGAGGGCGGAGCCGGCCGACGGCAGCACGCCCGCGCCCGCGAGATGGTGGGAGCCTCCCGTGGACGCCGCCTTGGCGCCCTTGGAGCGCCAGGGCAGACGCCACAGAGGGAAGGGCAGCAGAGCGGCGATCTTCGCGGCGATGCTGCGCGGCTTGAGCAGCGTCTCGTCGACGCCGGCCATGAGGGCGACGTGGCGACACGGCTGGCAGTGGGCGAGGTGGCGCGCGAAGCGGCGACGGTCACGGACGCCCAATCCGTTGACGGCGCGCAGCCGCCCGCCCTCGATCGCGGTCTGGATCTGCTCGCAGCGCTGGCCGCTGGCCAGCTCCTGGTACTCCTCGGTGAGCTTGCGGCGAGCGCGGAACAGGCTGCTCTCGACCATCTGGCGGGTCATGCCGAGACGCTCGCCGATCTCGTCGTAGGACATGCCCTCGAACTCGCGCATGACCAGCAGACGGTGATGGGTCGTGGACAGGCCGCCGAAGGCGCCGCGGAGATCCTCGAGCCGCTGCTTGCCCTCGACCGCGGCCACCGGGGTCGGGACCCGCGAGACGGCCGACGTCTGCCGGTCGACGACGAACTCGCCGTCAGACTCCAGGGGCACCTCGCGGGTGCGGCTGCCGCGACGGAACTCGTCGATGCAGGCGTTCTTGGCGATCTCGTAGATCCACGGCTTGAAGGCGATGGTCTGGTCTGAGCTGCGCAACCGGCGCAGCGCCGACATGAACACCTCCTGGGCGATGTCCTCGGCGCGACCGTGGTCGTGGACCTTGCTGACGATGAACGCGAAGATGCGCTCGCGGTAGAGGGCGTAGAGCTCCTCGAAGGCGCGGTCGTCTCCCGCGCGGATCGCGCCGACGAGCTCCTGCTCGCTGTACGCGGGAAGCCTGGAGGTCCTGCTCATCGTGAGCGCCATACGTGGCCCTTGCTCGCTATTTGGGACGGGATGGGAACCCACCGTTGAAGCTTGACTGAACTTCTGCGTTCATTCAATGGCTTCCCGGGTGGCTATGGACAAGGATGCCCGAAAGTAAAACTTCATAAACCACTCCAATTGCGGGGGAAATTCGCGGACCGAGCGACCGTATCTTCGTCCATGGGGATTGCGAGCGTCCGGATGACGTTGCATACTTGTGGTCATGTAGTGAACGGCAAAGGAGAGAAGACCGATGGCCAATCACCTGACGCCCACGGAGCTGGCGCGTGAAGCCGGGTTGGACCGGCGCGATGTCATCGCCAAATGCTGCGAGTTGGGCGTCCCGATCTTCAACGGTCGGATCGACAAGACTCTTTTCCTCTCTAGCCTGCGCGAGATGACGGTGTCCACGCAGTCCCAGGTGCAAGCCGCCAGCGCGTAGCTCTTCTCTATCCGTCCGACGGCCCGGGGGCTGAGAGTCGCCGGGTCCGATGTCGCGCGACGGCCGCTCGGCGCCTCTGGCGGCGGCCCTCTGATGTTGCGGCGCAGCCGACAGCGTCAGCTACTGAGCTGACTGACGCAGGAGCGTCGACGTCGTCTGCTCCAGGATCTTCCGCCAGGCGCGCGTCGATTCGCGCTCGGCCTCGAAGTGCTTGACCACCTTGCGCACCCGGGTGGCCGAGATCTCGATGCCGTGCCGGGCGCAGATCCGCTTGAACCGCGGGTAGTCATTGGCGAGCTTCAGCGTCACGGACTGGAAGCCGTGGCGGGCGATGTCGACCCGGGACGTGTAGTTCATGATGCTCGTCTGGAACATCAGCTCGTCGCTGGAGTCCGGCTCGATGAGGATGATGTCGACGCCGGGGTAGCGCTCCTCCCACCGGCGGGCCAGCTCGTGCAGGCGCTGGTGGGCCAGCAGCTTGAACGCCTGGTAGCCGATGTGGGGAAAGCCCATGTCCGACACCCGCCGCGGCCGTGAGCCCTTGATGGTCGGGACGCGGGTCTCGAAGTCGTTGGCGTACGGCACCAGCGGATTGACGACGACGATCAGCTTCGCCCCGGCCTCGACCGCGATGTCGAGGTTGGTGGTCGAGGTGATCCCGCCGTCGACGTACTCTCGGTCCCCGATCCGGACCGGCCGGTAGACCATCGGCAGGGCACTCGACGCACTGACCGCCCGGGAGATCGGCACGTCGTCAAAGCCCTCTGACCCGAACACGACCCGCTCACAGGTGTCGAGATCGGTGGCGGCCAGGTAGAGCTCGCAGGCCAGCTCGCGAAAGTCGTTGGTCCGGTCCGGGTCAGACAGGATCCGGCGCACGTAGCGCTCGATGCCCTCGCCCGAGTACAGGCCGGTGGGCAGCGCCTCGGCCAGCGCCAGCACGATGTCGACCGCGGAGACCTGACGCAGGTCACCGCCCAGGGTGCGCAGCAGGTTGGCCAGCCGCAGCGGGAACATGACGCCCCGGGACACGAACTCCTTGTAGTTGGGCCTCAGCAGCGCGCTCACACGCGCGTCGGGAAACGGCGTCGGCACCTGCGACACGATCACCCGCATCATCTCCTCGGGCGTGACCCCGTTGGCCACGGCCGAGGCGACGAACGACCCCGCGCTCGTCCCCACGTAGACATCGAACTGATTGACGGTCTTGTTGACCGAGAGCAGGTCGAGCGCCCGCAGCGCCCCGATCTCATAGACCCCGCCGGTGAACCCTCCCCCGCCGAGGACGAGCGCGGTCTTGGACCGCCGCCGGCGCCCGGACTTGCCGGCCCGGGAGGCCCCGGCTGCGCGATCCGTCGCGTCCAGCTTCACAACCTTGCCCATGGGCCGCTGGATTCTAGTGGTTCGGTTCCCGCACGCCCGCCCCGGCGCCGGCCCCGGCGACCGCAGCTTTGCGCCGCGCGATGGGTTACACATGTGCAATGCGGTCCCCCCTGCCCCCGCTCGCCACGGCCCTGCCCTCGCTCGCCACGGCCCTGGTCGCCGGCGTCGCCGTGGCCCTCGTCATCGCGCTCAGCGCCGCCCCGATGGCGGCCGGCGCGGGCGCCTCCGGGCCCGGTGGTGGCGGCGGGGCGGGCCTCGGCGGCACCGGGACCGGCACCGGCACGACCCCGAGCCCGTCGAGCAGCGCGCCGACAAAGGCCAACCGCGCCCTGGACGGCAGCCTCAACCTCGGGATGCGTCAGGCCGGCCGCTTCAGCGGCGCCTACGTGGTCGATCTCACCGCCAATCGGGTCCTGTACGCCAAGAACGCCAACACGGGCCGCCTCCCGGCGTCGGTGGAGAAGCTCTACACCACCACGACCGTCCTGCAGCGGTTCGGGGCCAACGCCACGCTGAGCACCGCACTGCTGGGCAGCGGCACGCAGGCGGGCGGCACCTTCACCGGCACGCTGTACCTGCGCGGCGGCGGAGATCCGACGTTCGGCTCATCGGCGTTTGACTCGGCCAACTACGGGACGGGCGCGACGATTCAGCAGCTCGTCTCGGCGCTCGAGAGCGCGACCGGGATCACCACGCTCAACGGCAACGTGGTGGCCGACGAGACGATGTTCGACTCAGACCGCGGGACTCCGGCCACGGGCAATGAGCCCTCGATCGATACCGAGGGTGAGCTCAGCGCGCTGGCCTACAACCGTGGCTGGGCCAACTCGATCGGCACCGTCTACTTCAAGCATCCCGCCCTGCAGGCGGGCCAGGAGCTCGTCGCCGCGCTCAAGGCGGCCGGTGTCGGCGTGCCGCGTCACGTCAAGGTCACCGCCGGGAGCACCCCGCGGGACGCCACCACCCTGGCCAGCGTCCACTCCCCGCAAATGGCCACGCTCGTGTCGCTGACCAACACGCCGTCGGACAACTTCTTCGCCGAGATGCTCCTCAAGGACCTCGGGGCGCGCTTCGGCTCGGGCGGGACGACCGCGGCCGGGGCCGCCGTCGTGCAGGCTCAGATGGTCAAGAGCTTTGGCATCCACCCCCGGCTCAACGACGGCTCCGGCCTCTCTCGCTCGGACCTCACGACCCCGGTCCAGGTGGTCACTCTGCTGCGCGCCATGGCCGGCGACGCCCAGTTCACCTCCTCGCTCGCCGTTGCCGGCGAGACGGGCACGCTCGAACATGAGATGCGCGGGACCTACGCGCAGGGACGCTGCCGCGGCAAGACCGGCACCCTGCACGACGCCTCCAACGTCGTGGGCTACTGCCGCGCCAGGGACGGCCACTCTCTGGCCTACGCGCTGATGATGAACGGCATCGTCCCCGACTACGCCCACCCGATCCAGGACCGGATGCAGGTGGCGCTGGCCAAGTACAGCGGCTAGCTCAGCCGCCCAGCAGCTCCAGCAGCCCGGCCTCGTCCAGGACGGCCACGCCCAGCTTCTCCGCCTGGGCGAGCTTCGAGCCCGCGCTCTCGCCGGCCACGACCCAGTCGGTCTTGCGCGACACCGACCCCGTGACCCGGCCCCCGGCGGCGGTGATCCGCTCGGTGGCCTGCTCACGCGTGAGCTCGGGCAGCGTCCCGGTCAGCACCAGGGTCTTGCCGGCCAGGGGGCCCTCGCCGGGGGGCGGCCCCTCCTGCTCGAACTGCAGGCCCCGCTCGCGCAGGTCGGCGATCAGCTTCTCCATGATCGGATCGTGGAGCTGCTCGTGGATGGTGGCCGCCATCTTGGGTCCCACTCCGGGCGTGGCCTCGATCGTCTCGGGGTCGGCCGCGAGCAGGGCGTCGATCGACCGGAACTGGGCGGCGAGGTTGCGCCCGGTGACCCCGCCCACCTCCTCGATGCCCAGCGCCACGAGCACACGGCCGAACGGCATCTCCTTGGACTTGGCGATCGACGCGACGAGCTTCTCGGCCGACACCTGCCCGAAGCCGGGCTGCCCGGCGATCTGCTCGGCCGTCAGGTCATAGAAGTCGGCCGCCGTCCGGACCCAGCCCAGCTCCATGAACAGGGACACCTGCTTCTCCCCCAGGCCGTCGATGTCCAGCACGCTCTCAAAGAACGTGAGCAGCTGCCAGCGCCGCCCCGGGCAGTCTCGGTTGGGGCAGCGGGTGAACACCGAGTCGTCGGGCTTGACCGTCGGGGTGTCGCAGACCGGGCAGCGTTCGGGCGGGCGGGGCGACGCGGGACGATCCTGGTTCTCGGCGACGTGCGGCGCCGGCGAGACCACCTGCGGGATGACGTCGCCGGCGCGCAGCACGATCACGTCCTCGCCGGGCCGGATGTCCTTGCGCGCGATGTCCTCCTCGTTGTGCAGCGTCGCCTGCTTGATGGTCACGCCGGAGACGTGGACGGGCTCGACGACCGCGTAGGGGTGCAGATCGCCGAACTTCCCGGGGTTCCAGCGGATCTCGAGCAACCGGGTGACCGCGGTCGTCGGGGGGAACTTCCAGGCGATCGCCCACCGCGGATCACGGCCGACCACGCCGAGCCGCCGCTGGAGCGCGAACTGGTTGACCTTGACCACGACGCCGTCGATCTCGAACTCCAGCGAGCCGCGCCGGCGCTCCCACGATTGGCATTGCTCGACCAGCTCCTGCTCGTCGGTCAGCTTGCGCACGTCGGGGTTGACCGGGAACCTGCGAGCGCGCAGCCACTCGAGCGCGTCCCAGTGGGCGTCGAAGGACAGGCCCTCCGTGACGCCGATGGCGTAGCACCACAATGACAGCGGCCGGTCGGCGGCGAGCTTGGGATCGAGCTGGCGGATCGTGCCCGCCGCGGAGTTGCGCGGGTTCATGAAGGTCGACAGCCCCCTCTCGGCCCGGCGCTCGTTGAGCGCCGCGAAGTCGGGCAGCGACATGTAGACCTCCCCGCGCACCTCCAGCAGGGCGGGGGGCGGCTCGCCATCCATCTCCAGGCGCAACGGGATCGAGCCGATGGTGCGCAGGTTGTGGGTGACGTCCTCCCCCACCTCGCCGTTGCCACGGGTGGCGCCGCGCTCGAACACGCCGTCGCGGTAGATGAGCGAGATCGCCAGCCCGTCGATCTTCGGCTCGGCGACGAACTCGAACTCAGGGTCCTCGATCCCCTCACGCGCGAGGTGGTTGCGCATCCGCTGGATCCACGCCTGCAGCTCCTCCGCCGACCGGGCGTTGGCCAGCGAGAGCATCGGCTCCGGATGGCGCACCTTGACCAGATCGGACACCGGCTCGCCACCCACGCGCTGGGTGGGTGAGTCGGCCGTGAGCAGCTCCGGGTGCTCGGCCTCGATGCGACGCAGCTCGTCCAAGAGCGCGTCATAGGCGTCGTCGCCGATCTCCGGGTCGTCCAGGACGTAGTAGCGGTAGCCGTGGTGCTCGAGCTGCTTGCGGAGCTCCTGCGCGCGGCCGGCCGGGTCCGCGCCGCCGCCCTTCGCCGCCGGGGTCATCGCCCGGTCACCTCGTCGGCCGAGGTCACCGCTCGGTCACCTCGTCGGCCGCGGGCGCGATCAGGCGCTCGAGGTCGTAGCGCTGCAGCGCATCCATCCCGTCCCGGTCGGTGAGATCGAAGTGGATCGGCGTGACGGCGATCCGCCCGGCGGCGACCGCGGCCAGGTCCGTACCGGTCTCGTCGCGCTCGAAGCTCGCGTCGCCGTAGATCCGATACTGGCGGCGCCCCCGGGGGTGGGTGGGATCCTCATCGATGAGGGAGAGCTCGTCGCGGTAGATGCGCTTGCCCAGACGCGCGACCGACACGCCGTCAGGCTTGGCGCCGGGCACGTTGATGTTGAGCAGCGTCCCCTCGGGCAGCGGCACGCTCTGGAGCTCGGCGACCAGGCGCGCGGTGAAGCTCGCCGCCACCTCGAAGTCAAAGCCCCTGCCGACGCGGAAGTCCAGCTCGCGGCTGACGGACTGCTGGGACACCGCGATCCCCGGGAGGCCCAGGACGATCGCCTCCAGGGCCGCCGCGACCGTCCCCGAGTAGGTGATGTCGTCTCCCAGGTTCGAGCCGTGGTTGATCCCCGCCACGACGAGCTGTGCCTCGAAGCCCTCCACCAGCCCGAGGTTGGCCAGCCGCACGCAGTCGACGGGCGTGCCGTCGGTGGCGTAGCCGATGGTCCCGTCCTCGAAGTCCACCTCCTGTACCCACAGGGGGCGGCGCGTGGTGATGGAGCGGGCCATCGCCGAGCGGTTGCCATCGGGGGCGATCACCGCCAGCTCCACCGACGGGAGCGCGATCAGGGCACGGCGCAGCGCCTGCAGGCCATCGGCCTGAATGCCGTCGTCGTTGGTGAGAAGAACCCTCACGCCCTAGATGCTATGGCGCGAGCAGGCTGGAACGTGAGTCGCCATCAGGCCGGAACGTACGTCGCCGGCGCCCGCACACGGCAAACGCTCGACCGCGGCCCGAGGGGTGAAGAACCTACGTCACCTCTCGGGCCGCGACCACCCCCAAACGCCTGCGCCCCTCGATGCGTAGGAATAGTAGGGTTATGTCAGGAAAAGCGACATCGAACATCCGTCCAATTGGGGATTAGGTTGCGCCTGGACGGGAAGTGAATGCCACCCCGGCGCCGACGGTCCAGGCGCCACGGCGCCGGGCCCGGCGCGCCTCAGAGCACGCGCAGCCCGTCATAGCCGGCACCGAGGAAGTGCAGGCCATGGGGCGGGGCGGTGACCCCGGCCTCGGCGCGCGGGCGTCCGCGCAGCAACGCGCCGAACGCCTGCACCGAGCGACGCCCTCCCCCCACCTCGAGCATCGTCCCCACCAGCACGCGGATCATGTTGCGCATGAACGCGTCGGCCTCGATCCGGAACTCGAGCAGCCCCGGCCCGGGCTGCGCCCACGACGCGCCGAGGACGATGCGCTCGAACCGCACGTGGTCGGTCTCGGTCGGCGTGAACGCGGTGAAGTCATGCTCGCCGGCCACCAGGCCGGCGCACGCCTCCAGCGCCCCGACATCGAGCGCAAGCGGCCAGTGCAGCGCCCGACGGCGCTCGAAGACGCTGCGCGAGGGCCGCGTGAGGACCCGGTAGACGTAGGCCCGGCTGGTGGCGTCGCGCCGCGCGTCGAAGCCCGGCGCGGCGGCCTCGCACGCCACGACGGCCACGTCATAGGGCAGCAGCGCGTTGACCGCATCGGGCCGGGTCGGCTCACCCGCGTAGCTGGCCACCTGTCCGAGCGCGTGCACGCCGGCGTCGGTGCGCCCCGCGACGGTCAGCGGCACGCTGTCGCGCCGCAGCACCACGCACAGGGCGCGCTCCAACTCGCCCTGCACCGTGCGCAGACCGGGCTGGCGCGCCCAGCCTGAGAACTCCGTCCCGTCGTACTCGATCAGCAGCCGAGAAACCGGCCCGACCCGCCCGGCCACTCCCGGCTCCCCGGTCACCGCTGGCTTAGCCTGGATCCGCCGATCCTGGGGTCAGACGAGCTCCAGCAGGACCATCTCGGTCGAGTCTGACCGCCGCGGCCCGAGCTTGAGGATGCGCGTGTAGCCGCCCGGCCGCTCGCTGTAGCGCGGGGCGATCTCCTCGAAGAGCTTGTAGACCATGAACTTGTCCTGACCGAGCGCCGACAGCGCCTGGCGGCGAGCGTGCAGATCGCCGCGCTTGGCCAGAGTGATCAGCTTCTCCACCTCCGGCTTGACCGCCTTGGCCTTGGCCTCCGTGGTCTGGATGCGCTCGTGGTCGATGACCTCCTTGGAGAGGTTCATCAGCAGCGCCTTGCGGTGCGAGGCGCTGCGGCTGAGCTGGTATCGCTGACGCTGGTGTCTCATGGCGTACGGACGATGTTAGTCGTTACGCAGCGCCAGACCGCGTGCGTGCAAGGTCTCGATCACCTCGTCGATGGACTTCTTGCCGAAGTTGGGGATGGCGTTGAGCTCCCCTTCGGTCTTGGAGACGAGGTCGCCGACGGTCTGGATGCCGGCCCGCTTGAGGCAGTTGTACGAGCGCACGCCCAGCTCCAGCTCCTCGATGAGGATGTCGTCCATGGCGTTGGGCGGACGCGAATTGGCACCCACCTGGCCGCCACCGACCAGTCCGGGATCGAGCGCGCCGGGCGCGCCGACGTCGCGCAGTTCGACGACGCGGTCGGCGTCGGTGAAGATCGCCAGCTGGGAGATGAGGATCTCGGCCGCCTCGCGCAGCGCGGCGTGCGGGTCGATCGAGCCGTCGGTCTCGATGTCGAGCGTGAGCTTGTCGAAGTCCGTCTTCTGGCCGACACGGGCCTGCTCGACGTTGTAGGCCACGCGGCGCACCGGCGAGAAGATGGAGTCGATGGGGATCACGCCGATCGGCTGATCGGGCGACTTGTTCTCCTCCGCGGGGCGATAGCCGCGGCCGCGCCCGATGGTCAGGTAGACCTCGAGCTTGGTCTTCTTCTCCAGCGTGGCGATGTGAGCGTCGGGGTTGAGGATCTCGACGCCGGAGGGCAGGTCGATGTCCTTGGCCGTGATCTCACCGGGTCCGGTGACCACCAGCGGCGCCTCGATCTCCGTCGCGTCGGAGTGCATCCGGCACACGATGCCCTTGAGGTTCAGGACGATGTCGGTGACGTCCTCCTTGACGCCCCGGATCGTCGAGAACTCGTGCGCCACGCCCTCGATCCGCACGCTGGTGACGGCTGCGCCGGCGAGCGACGACAGCAGCACGCGTCGCAGCGAGTTGCCGAAGGTGTAGCCGAAGCCCCGGTCCAGAGGTTCGATGGTGAACGAACCGCGAGTGTCATCGACCGACTCGCTGGAGATTCGGGGCACTTGGAAATCGAGCATCAGATGTCCTAACTTCGTGGGTTCTGACCGCCTGGGCGGCGGCGTTCAGCACCGCCCGGGTCGTCCGGCCCGGCGGCGTTCAAGAGTTCGTCTACTTCGAGTACAGCTCGACGATGAGCTGCTCCTGCACCGGTGCCGCGATCTCTCGCCGCTCCGGCTTGCGCAGGACCTTGGCCGTCAGCGAATCGTGATCGGCCTGCAGCCACGCCGGGACCTGCCCGGTCAGCTCGGTGGCGTCACGGATGACCTGCGACGCCGTCGACTTCTGGTGGATCGCGATCACGTCGTTGTCGCGCAGCTGATAGCTGGGGATGTTCACCCGGCGGCCGTTCACGGTCCAGTGGCCGTGGAGGATCAGCTGTCGCGCCTGACGGCGTGACGCCGCGAAGCCCAGGCGCACCAGGACGTTGTCAAAGCGGCACTCCAGCATGCGCAGGAGGTTCTCGCCGGTGACGCCCGTCTGGCGGCTGGCCTTGCCGTAGTAGATCGCAAACTGCTTCTCGAGCACGCCGTAGTAGCGCTTGGCCTTCTGCTTCTCGCGCAGCTGCACGCGGTACTCGCTCTGCTTCTGGCGTCCGCGGCCGTGGTCGCCCGGCGGATAGGAGCGGCGCTCGACGCCGCACTTGTCGGTGAGGCAGCGCTCGCCCTTGAGGAAGAGCTTCTGACCCTCCCGGCGGCACTGCTTGCACTGTGGGCTGGTGTCTCGAGCCATGTCAGACGCGCCTGCGCTTTCGGGGTCGGCAGCCGTTGTGCGCCTGCGGGGTGACGTCCTTCACGCCCGTCACCTCCAGACCCGCGGCCTGCAACGATCGAATCGCCGTCTCGCGCCCGGACCCGGGGCCCTTCACGAACACTTCGACCTTCTGAAGGCCGTGCTCGATCCCCTTGCGGGCGGCGGCGTCGGCGGTCACCTGCGCCGCGAACGGGGTCGACTTGCGGCTGCCCTTGAAACCGGCGCCGCCGGCGGACTCCCACGCAATGACGTTCCCTTCGCGGTCGGTGAGCGAGACGATCGTGTTGTTGAACGAAGTCTTGATGTGCGCCTGCCCGACCGGGATGTTCTTGCGCACGCGGCGACGGCCGCGCTGAGGTCTCCGGGGGGCTGGACTCACTTCTTACCGGCTTTCTTCTTGCCGGCAACCTGCATGCGCTTGGGGCCCTTGCGGGTGCGGGCGTTGGTCTTTGTGTTCTGGCCGCGCACGGGCAGGCCACGTCGATGGCGCAGTCCCCGGTAGCTGCCGATCTCCTGGAGCCGCTTGATGCTCTGAGAACGCTCGCGCCGCAGGTCTCCCTCGACCGTGAGCGAGTTGTCGATGAGATCGCGCAGCTGCACGACCTCGTCCTCGGTGAGGTCGCGGACCTTGCGGTCAGGCTCGACGCCGACCTTGGCCAACAGCTCGTTGGAGGTAGAGCGGCCGATCCCGTAGATGTATGTCAGGCCGATCTCGACCCGCTTGTTGAGGGGGATGTTCACCCCTGAAATTCGCGCCATGAGGGAGCTTCCTTACCTGAGCGAGGGTTAGCCCTGCCGCTGCTTGTGCCGGGGGTTGGGACAGATCACCAGCACACGCCCGTGGCGGCGGACGATCTTGCACTTCTCACACATTGGCTTGACCGACGGTCGTACCTTCACGCTGATTCGCTCTCAGAATTCGCGGACAAAAGTTTTGATCCTCGACCCGGCTCTGGCGACCGCTAGGCCGCCGCTACCGTGCCGAAGAGGCGCCACGCAGCATCAAATGATCGCGCTGCGGGCGCACCGGGGGATGTTAGCAGGGGACCCTGGACTCCCGCCGACCGGTGTGCTACACCCGCGCCACCTACGCGACAGCCCGTCCGGCGCCGGCCTCGTGCCACGGCGTGAGCACGCGGGGACCGTTGGCCGTGATCGCGACGGTGAACTCGAAATGGGCCGCCAGCGAGCCGTCCTGGGAGAAGATAGACCAATGGTCGTCGGCCACGCGGACCCCGTGACGGCCGGCGGTCACCATCGGCTCGACCGCCAGCACCATCCCCTCCTCCAGCGGGATGCCGGTATCGGGCTGGCCGTAGTTGGGGATCTGGGGCTCCTCGTGCATGTCGCGGCCGATCCCGTGACCGACCAGCGAGCGCACCACCGACAGGCCTGCGGCCTCCACGTGCTGCTGCACGGCGTGGCCGATGTCCCCGAGCCGGTTGCCGGCCACGCACGTCGGGACCGCCACCATCAGCGACTCCTCGGTGACGTCGAGCAGCTTCTGCGCCACCGGACTGATCGGCCCCACCGGAAAGGTCCGCGCCGCGTCGGCGACCCAGCCATCGAGCACCACCCCGATGTCCACGGACAGGATGTCGCCCTTGGCCAGCTTGTAGGGCCCCGGGATGCCGTGGACGATCATCGAGTTGGGCGAGGCGCAGATCGAGCCGGGAAAGCCGCGGTAGCCCTTGAACGCGGGCGTGGCCCCCTGAGAGCGGATGAAACGCTCGGCGGCCTGGTCGAGCTCCTTGGTGGTCACCCCCGGGCGGATCTTGGCGGCCAGGAGGTTCATCGTCCGCACCAGGACGGCGCCTGCGGCGGCCATGCGGTCGATCTCCTCGGGGGTCTTCTTGATGATCATCTCAGCGTTCAGGGGTTCCGGAATCGATGCTAGCTAAGGCCGGATCTCCGATCGTGGGGGTCATCACACCACCGGATGGGCTCGGGGCCCTAGTACACGCATCCGCACACGTGCCCTAGACATCCTCCTCGAGGCGCAGCGTCGCGATCACCGCGCGGATGTGGCCGTGGACGTCGGCGGGCTCACGCGTGCCGTCGATGCGGCGCATGAGGCCGAGCTTGTCGTAGTAGTCGACCAGCGGCTTGGTCTTCTCGTGGTAGACGCGCAGCCGGTTCTCGATGACCTCGGGCTTGTCGTCATCGCGCTGCACCAGCCGCGAGCCGTCCTGGTCGCAGACCCCCTCGTGCTTGGGCGGGTCGAACTCGACGTGATAGCTGTGGCCGGACTTCACGCACATCCGCCGTCCCGAGAGGCGCCGGATGACCTCCTCGTCGGGCGTATCGATCAGCAGCGCCGCGGTGACCCGCCGGCCCATGTCCGCGAGCTGCTTCTCCAGCGCCTGAGCCTGTTCGATGGTCCGGGGGAAGCCGTCGAGGATGAACCCGTCCTGAGCGTCGCCCTGGGCCAGGCGGTCCGCCGCCATGGCCACGATCAGATCGTCGGGGACGAGGTCGCCGGCGTCCATGAACGCCTTGGCCTGCTTGCCCAGCTCGGTCTGATCCTTGACGTTGGTGCGCAGCATGTCCCCGGTGGCGATGTAGGGCAGCTCGAAATCCTTGCGCAGGCGCTCGGCCTGCGTGCCCTTGCCCGCACCCGGCGGACCAAAAAGAATGAGATTGAGCTGCTGAGCCACGCGCGCACTCTATCGGTAGGCCGCTCCAAAGGACCGGCTGGGTCATCCAACGCTGCACCGGCCGCGAACCTCACGGCGCACCCCACCCCCCCGACGCCCCGGCCTACTTCAAGAAACCCTCGTAGTTGCGCATCATCATCTGGGCCTCGAGCTGCTTCATCGTGTCCAGCGCGACCCCGATGACGATGAGGATCGAGGTGCCGCCGAACGCGAAGTTGGCGCTGGTCTGGTTGATGAGGATCGTCGGCAGAGCAGCGATCGCCGCCAGGAAGAGCGCCCCGGGGAACGTGAGCCGGGCGAGGATGCGATCGAGGAACTCGGCCGTTGGCCGGCCGGGTCTCACCCCCGGGATGAACCCCCCGTACTTGCGCAGGTTGTCGGCTTGGTCGACGGGGTTGAACGTGACCGCGGTGTAGAAGTAGGTGAAGAGGACGATCAGCACGCACTCGCCGGCCACGTAGTGCCAGCCGCCGGGCGCGAAGAAGTTGTAGAGGTCGGTGCCGAACCCGTTGCGGTTCTGACCGATGAGCTGGCCGATCGTCGGCGGGATCGCCATGACGCTGGCCGCGAAGATCACGGGGATGACGCCGGCCATGTTGACCTTCAGCGGCAGGTAGGTCTGGCCGCCCTGGGTCATGCGCCGCCCGACGACGCGTTTGGCGTACTGCACCGGGATCCGCCGTTGGCCCTCCTGGACGAAGACGACCGCGGCGACGACGCCGATGGCGATGAACGGCATGATCACGCGGAACACCTGGTCGGGGTTGCCCCACCACGCGCTGATCCCCGAGGGGATGCGCGACACGATCGACGCGAAGATGAGCAGGGAGATGCCGTTGCCGATCCCGCGCTGGGTGATGAGCTCGCCCATCCACATCAGCAGCACCGTGCCGGCGGTGAGCGAGATGACGATCAGGAACACCTTGAACAGGGTGAAGTTCGGGATCAGTGTCTGCCCCGCGGTCTTCTCGAAGCTGCGGAACAGGAAGACGTAGCCGATCGACTGGGCGAAGGCCAGCCCGACGGTCAGGTAGCGGGTGTACTGGGTGATCCGCGCCTGCCCGACCTCGCCCTCCTTCGAGAGCTTCTCCAGCGAGGGGACTACGACCTGCAGCAGCTGCAGGATGATCGAGGCCGTGATGTAGGGCATGATGCCCAGGGCAAAGAGTGCGATGCGGCCCAGGCCGCCGCCGCTGAACAGGTTGAGCAGACCGAGGATGCTGTTGCCGCCCAGGTTCTGCTGGATGGCGTTGACCGCGCTCGAGCTGATCCCCGGCGCGGGGATGTGGGCGCCGAGACGGTAGAGCGCCAGGATCCCCGCCGTGAACAGGATCTTCTTGCGGATCTCCGCGACCCTGAGTCCTCCGAGGATCGTGGCGATCAACGCGGGTCCCTCAGCTTTCGATGACCTGGCAGGTGCCGCCGGCGGCTTCGATGCGCTCGCGGGCGGTCTTCGAGAAGCCGTGGGCGTGGACCGTCAATGCGATCGTGATCTCGCCCTTGGCCAGGACCTTGACCGGCACGCCCTTGCGCGTGGCCAGGCCCTTGCCGTGCATCGCGTCGAGCGTCACAGAGTCGCCGGCGGCGAAGCGCGCCTCGAGGTCGAGCAGGTTGATCGGCTGGGTGTGGGTCCGGAAGGGCTCGAACGGCATGGACTTCTTCATGTGCGGACCGCGCAGCTTGCGCATCCGCATGTGAATCGGCATCTGGCCGCCCTCGAAGCGGGCGCGCTGCTTGGCGCCCGAACGCGAGCCGTACCCCTTCTGGCCGCGGCCGGATGTCTTGCCGGTGCCCGATCCCTCGCCCCGGCCGACCCGCTTGCGCGGCCGCCGTGAGCCCGGAGCGGGCTTGAGGTTGTGCAGCCCGACCCAATCGGACGCTTCCTGCTCCAGAGGCTTGCCCATCAGTCCTGCACCTCGACGAGGTGGGCGACCTTGGCGATCATGCCGCGGATCTGCGGGGTGTCGGAGACCTCGACGCTCTGGCCGATGCGACGCAGGCCGAGCGAGCGCAACGTGTCGAGCTGGCGCTGGTCACACCCGTTGCGGCTCTTGCGCTGGGTCAGCGTGACCGTGCTCACCTCGTGGCCTCCTCGGCGCGGGGGTCGGTCGCGGCGACGGCCTCGGTGGCCGTGTCACCGCCGTTGCCGGGGCCGTCGGCGGCGCCGTCGGTGCGCTCGTTGGTGAGCCCGAGGACCTGGTTGATCGAGAGTCCGCGCAACGCGGCGACCTCGTCGGGGGTCCGCAGCGACTCCAAGCCCGCCATCGTCGCCTTGACGAGGTTGATGGGGTTCTGAGAGCCGAGGCTCTTGGAGAGGATGTCGTGGATGCCGGCGAGCTCGAGCACGGCGCGCACGCCGCCGCCGGCGATGACCCCGGTACCGGGCGCCGCCGGCTTGAGGAACACCCGGCCGGCCCCGAAGATCCCGGTGGTCTGGTGGGTGATCGTGTTGCCGTGCTTGGGCACGCGATAGAGATTCTTCTTGGCGCGCTCGACGCCCTTCTGGATGGCGACGGGGACCTCGTTGGCCTTCCCGTAGCCAATCCCGACGACATCGCGCTCATCGCCGACCACGACCAGCGCGGTGAACGAGAAGCGGCGGCCGCCCTTGACGACCTTGGCGACGCGGTTGATCTCCACCACGCGCTCCTGCAGGTCGAGACCGGCGGCTGAAACTGTGCGATCGGTTGCCATGGCTTGCTGTGAGAGTAGCGGCTCGGCCTGGGCTCAGAGCCGCAGTCCGCCCTCGCGTGCGCCCTCCGCCAGCGCCTTGACCCGACCGTGGTACTGGTAGCCGCCGCGGTCGAAGACGGCCGTCTCCACGCCGGCGGCCTTGGCCCGCTCCGCCAGCACCTCGCCGGCGCGCTTGGCCTGCTCGGCCCCACTGAGGGATCGCAGCTCGGCCTCGGTCCAGTTGACCGAGGCCAGCGTGCGCCCTGCCTCATCGTCGATGAGCTGGGCGAAGATCCCGCGGTTGGAGCGGAACACGGACACCCGCGGACGCTCGGACGTCCCGCTGATCTTGGCGCGCACACGGCGGCGCCGGCGCAGGCGCGCCTGGGGCTTGGTCTGAACGGTCATGCTCGCTTACCGACCTTCCGGGCGACGTACTCGCCCTCGTAACGGATTCCCTTGCCCTTGTAGGGCTCGGGCTTGCGCTGCTTGCGGATGTAGGCCGCCACCTCGCCCACCTGCTGCTTGGACGCGCCGCGGACGACGATCCGGGTCGGGAGGGGGACCTCGAACTCGATCCCGTCCGGCGCCTTGACCGACACAGGGTGCGAGTAGCCCAGGGCCAGCTCCAGGTCGCGGCCGCGCAGCGCCGCGCGGTAGCCGACGCCCTGGATCTCCAGGCGCTTCTCAAAGCCGTCGGTGACGCCCTTGACCATGTTGGCCACGAGCGTGCGGGTGAGGCCGTGCAGGGCGCGGTGCTCGCCGCGATCGGTGGGCCGCGTGACCAGCACCTCCTCGCCGACCTGCTCGACGCCGATGTCGCGCGCGACGCGCTCTGAGAGCTCGCCCTTGGGGCCGTTGACGGTCACGAGCTCGGGCTCGATCGCGATCGAGACGCCCGCGGGCACCGGGATGGGTTGTCTGCCGATTCTGGACATCGTGTAGTTAGCTCCCGTCCGCCCTTACCAGACCCGCGCGACGACTTCGCCGCCGACGCCCTGCTGGCGGGCCTCGTGGCCGGTCATGACGCCCTTGGAGGTCGAGATGATCGCCGTGCCCATCCCGCCCTGGATCCGGGGGATGTGCGCGTGGTCGACGTATGTGCGCTGGCCGGGGCGCGAGACACGCTGCAGTCCGCTGATCACCGGCTTGCGCTCATCGGTGTACTTGAGCGTCACGGTGATCTGCTCGTTCGGCCGGCCCGGCGACGGGGGATCGATCTGGTAGGCCTCGATGTAGCCCTGCTCCTTGAGGATCCGTGCCAGCTCACGCTTGAGCTTGGACGACGGGATCGCCACGTGATGGTGCTGAGCCTGGGCGCCGTTGCGCAGGCGCGTCAGGAAATCGGCGACGGGGTCGGTCATCGACATGCGACTACCAGCTGCTCTTCGTCATGCCGGGGATGTAGCCGTTGTGGG
The DNA here is from genome assembly GCA_963771675.1 of uncultured Actinomycetota bacterium. Classification (GTDB taxonomy): domain Bacteria; phylum Actinomycetota; class Thermoleophilia; order Solirubrobacterales; family Solirubrobacteraceae; genus Palsa-465. Next base: position 467,182 of record CAVYUJ010000004.1, read on the forward strand.
CCAGCTCGCGCAGGCAGATCCGGCACAGGCCGAACTTGCGATAGACCGCGCGGGCGCGGCCGCACCGACGGCACCGGGTGTATCCCCGGGTCTTGTACTTGGGTGTCCGCTGCTGGCGGACGCGCTGGGAAAGCTTCGCCACGTGACTCCTTCTAAGCCTGAGTTACGGCCGGCGCGTCGACTGCCCTTGCGGCAGGCGCCCGGCCCTCCTTCGAAAACGGCATCCCGAACGCCTCCAGCAGGGCGAAGGCCTCTTCGTCGCTGGCGGCCGTCGTCGTGATCGTGATGTCCAGGCCTCGGACCTGGTCGATCTCGTCGTAGTCGATCTCGGGAAAGATGATCTGCTCGCGTACGCCCATCGAGTAGTTGCCGCGACCGTCGAAGGCCCGCGGGTTGAGTCCTCGGAAGTCCCGGATACGCGGAATCGCGATCGACATCAGCCGGTCCAGGAACTCGTAGGCGCGTTCGCCGCGCAGCGTCACCGCGACGCCGACGGGCATGCCCTCGCGAACCTTGAACTGCGCGATCGACTTGCGGGCGCGGCGGATGTTGGGCTTCTGGCCGGTGATCGTGCCGAGCTGCTCTGAGGCGGCGTCCAGCACCTTGGAGTCCTGCTTGGCATCCCCGCAGCCCATGTTGACGGTGACCTTGAGGAGCCGCGGCGCCTGCATGACCGTCGAGTAGCCGAACCGCTCCACCAGGGCAGGGCGGATCGCCTCGAGGTATCTCGTCTTCAGTCGTGCGGTGGTGGGGGATGCTGTCGCCATGGGAAACTCGTCCTAGTCCAGTCGGGCGCCGGTGCGCTTGGACACGCGCAGGCGCTTGCCGTCCTCGATCTCAATACCGACCCGCGTCGGCTTGCCGTCCTTGGGGTCGACCAACATGACATTAGACACGTGGATCAGCCCCTCGCGCTCGATCACGCCGCCGCCCCGCTGGCCCGCGGCCGTCTGGGTGGGGCGCTGATGGCGCTTGATCATGTTCAGGCCCTCGACGGTGATCCGCTCTCGCTTGGGCACCACGGAGAGCACCGTGCCGGTCTTGCCGCGGTCCTTGCCGCTGATGATCATCACCTGATCGCCCTTGCGGATACGAGCGGGCATCAGAGAACCTCCGGCGCGAGGGAGACGATCTTCATGAAGTTGCGCTCGCGCAGCTCGCGGGCCACGGGGCCGAAGATGCGGGTTCCGCGCGGGTTGTTGGCGGCGTCGATGAGCACCGCGGCGTTCTCGTCAAAGGCGATGTAGGTGCCGTCCTCGCGACCGTAGGACTTCTTGGTCCGTACGACCACGGCGGTCACGACCTCGCCCTTCTTGACCGAGCCCTGCGGGCTGGCGGTCTTGACGGTGGCCGTGATCGTGTCGCCGACGCCGGCATAGCGCCGGCGCGAGCCGCCGCGCACGCGGATGACGAGGATCTCGCGGGCGCCGGAGTTGTCGGCGACGCGCAGTCGGGTCTCGTTCTGGATCATTTCGCGCGCTCCACGACCTGCACCAGCCGCCAGCGCTTGGTCCGCGACAGCGGCCGCGCCTCGCGGACGATCACGGTGTCGCCGATGTGGGCGTCGTTGGACTCGTCGTGAGCATGCAGCGTGCGCGAGGTGCGCACGATCTTCTCGTAGCGCCGGTGGCGCCGAGCGGTGTCGATCCGCACCGTGATGGTCTTGTCGGCCTTGTCGGAGACGACGATGCCCTGGCGCACCTTCTGCTGCCCCACGACGTGCTCGCGCGCCGGCGTGGCCGTGCGGCTGTGGGCCTCGGCCTTGTGCTTGGCGGTCGCCTTGGCACGGCCGGTGCGACGCAGCTGCGCTTTCTTGCCGCGCTCGGCGACGCGGTCGGCCTGACGCTCCTCGGCCGTGCGGGCCGGGCGGGCACCGGTCTTGGCCGCCTTGGCGACGCGGGCGCGCTGGCGCCGTTCCTTGGGCGCCAGCACCTCGGCAGGTGCAGCGGGCGGGGCGGCGTCTGCCTTGGCCGTCTCGGGGGCCTCGGGCGCAGCCTCAGCCGCGGGGGCTTCAGCCTGCGCCGCGTCCGTCTGTTCAGCGTTCTCGGGTGTCTGCTCTTCAGCCATTTCCTGTCTGACTCTCGACGTCGATTTCTCGTTCGCGCGCGACCGTGAGCGCGCGGGCAACCTCGCGCTTGGCGCGCCTCAGCCCGGCGGTGTTGTCCAGCTCGCCGGTGGCGTGCTGGAAGCGCAAACCGAACAGCTCACGTCGCGCGGTGGCGATGTGCTCGGCGAGCTCGTTGTCGGAAAGGTCGCGTACGTCAGCGGACCGCATCAGATGTCCTCTCGCATCACGAACTTGGTCCGCACCGGAAGCTTGTGACCGGCCAGCCGCATGGCTTCGCGCGCGAGGTCCTCGGGCACGCCGGCCAGCTCGAACATGACGCGTCCGGGCTTGACGACGGCGACCCAACCCTCGGGCGATCCCTTACCGGAGCCCATGCGGGTCTCGGCGGGCTTCTTGGTGAACGGCTTGTCCGGATACACGTTGATCCAGACCTTTCCGCCACGCCGGATCTTGCGGGTCATGGCGATACGAGCGGCCTCGATCTGACGGTTGGTCAGCCAGCCGGCGTCGAGGGCCTTGAGCCCGTACTCGCCGAACTGAACCTTGACCTGGCCACGGCTCAGACCGTGGCGCCGACCGCGGTGCTGCTTGCGGTGTTTGACGCGCTTGGGGGACAGCATCAGCGAGCGCCACCCTGTCCGCCGCCACCTGATCCGCCACCTGAGGGACCACCGGAGCCGCCACCGGGGCGTGGACCGCGGCCACCGCCGCCGCCTCCGCCTCCGCGGTAGCCGCCACCGCCGCCGCCGGCTCCACCGCCGCCGCCGCGACCGCGACCGCCGCCGCCTGGACCACCGGGACCGCCGCTGCGACCGCCGGGACCACCGGGACCACCGCTGCGACCGCCGCCGCCCGGACCACCGGGACCGCCACCGCTACGACCGCCGCCGGGACCACCGGGACCGCCGCCGCGACCACGACCGCCACCGCCACCGCCGCCCGGACCACCGGGACCGCCGCCACGACCACGACCGCCGCCGGGACCGCCGGGGCCGGACCCACCGGGACCACCGGGGCCACCACGACCGCCCGGGCCGCCACGGCCACGGCCGCGGCCGCCACCCTCGCGACCGTCGCGGCCACCGCGACCGTCGCGCCCACCCCGCTCGGGGCTCTGGGGCGCGGGCTCGTCCATGATCGTCAGGTCGGCACCGGTGTAGCCCTCGGGCATGATCTCGCCCTTGTTGATCCAGCACTTGACGCCGATCCGGCCGAAGGTGGTGCGGGCCTCGTGGAAGCCGTAGTCGATGTCCGCGCGCAGCGTGTGCAGCGGCACGCGGCCATCGGAGTAGCCCTCGGTCCGGGCCATCTCGGCGCCGCCGAGGCGACCGGAGACCTGGACCTTGACGCCCTTGGCACCCGAGCGCATGGCGCTGGTCAGCGCGCGCTTCATGGCGCGCCGGAAGGCGACGCGGTTCTGGAGCTGCTCGGCGATCGACTGCGCCACCAGGCGCGCGTCGAGCTCGGGGCGCTTGATCTCCAGGATGTTGACCTTGACCTGCTTGCCGGTGATCCGGTGCAGGTCACGCCGGAGCTGATCGACCTCGGAGCCGGACTTGCCGATCACGATGCCCGGCCGCGCCGTGTGGATGTTGATCTCCACCTCGCTGGCGTTCTTGCGGATCGTAATGTCCGACAGCCCAGCGTGCGACAGCCGGCCCACGATGTGCTCGCGGATCTGCGTGTCCTCATGCAGGTAGTCCGAGAAGTTCTTCTCGTTGAACCAGTTGGACTTCCAGTCGTGGATGTAGCCCACGCGGATGGATTCGGGGTGAACTTTCTGACCCATGTGTCTGTCTAATCCTTTGGCGTGAGCAAGATCGTCAGGTGGCTGGTTCGCTTGCGGATTCGCGTCGCGCGGCCCATCGCGCGCGGCCGGAACCGCTTGATCGTCGGGCCCTCGTCGGCGTGCACCGCCTTGACGTAGAGGTCCTCGCCCACGAGCTCATGGTTGTGCTCGGCGTTGGCGACCGCCGATTCGAGCAGCTTGCTCCAATCCCGTGCGATCGCCCGTGGCGTGAGAGCGAGGATAGCTCGCGCCTCGTCGACGGACTTCCCGCGGATGTGGTCACACACGAGGCGAGCCTTGCGCGCCGACGAGCGCACGTACTTGGCCTGAGCGCGCACCACGGGGGCGGGCAGACCGGGATCGCGGCGGGCGCCGCGGCGGCGCGACGGCGCTGCGCGCGTCGGCTTCGCGGGCTCGGCCGGCGGCTCCTCGACGTCGGCCTCGGGCGCGTCGGCTCCGGCGCCGGCGGCCTCGGCGGCAACCGACTCGGTCTCATCGTCGGCTTCGGTCTCCGCGGGCGACTCCTCGGCCGCGGTCTCCGCGGGCGACTCCTCGGCCACGGGCTCAGCGGCCTTGCGACGGCGGCGGCGCGGCTTCGGCGCTTCCTCAGCGGCCTCCGGCTCAGGGGCCTCGGGCTCGGGGGCCTCGGGCTCGACGTCCTCGGTCTTGTCCGGCTCGTCGGTCATCGCCGCTTACCCGTTCCGGCGTGGCCGCGGTACAGCCGCGTCGGCGCGAACTCGCCGAGCTTGTGGCCCACCATGGACTCTGAGACGAACACCGGCACGTGCTTGCGCCCGTCGTGGACGGCGATCGTGTGGCCGACCATCTCGGGGAAGATGGTCGACGAGCGCGACCATGTCCGGACCATGCGCTTCTCACCGGAGGCGTTCATCGCCTCGATGCGGGTCATCAGCCGCTCCTGTACGAACGGCCCCTTCTTGCTCGAGCGGCTCATCGCTTCTTCCCTCGTCTCCGGCCGCGCACGATGTACTGGTCGGATCGCTTGTTCTTCTTGCGGGTGCGGTACCCCAGCGTGGGGACGCCCCACGGGGTCACCGGGTGGCGACCCGGGGTCGTCGAGCCCTCGCCACCGCCGTGCGGGTGGTCGACCGGGTTCATCGCGGTCCCGCGGGTCTGCGGGCGCACGCCCATGTGTCGCTTGCGCCCCGCCTTGCCGATCTTGACGTTCTGATGGTCGGAGTTTCCGATCGTGCCGACCGTGGCACGGCACTCGGCCCGGACCATCCGCATCTCGCCCGACGGCAGGCGGAGGGTCGCATAGTCGCCTTCCTTGGCCAGGAGCTGCACCCCGGTGCCTGCCGAGCGAGCCATCTGGCCACCGCGTCCGGGGGTCAGCTCCACGTTGTGAACGATCGTGCCGGGGGGCATGTTGGCCAGCGGCAGCGTGTTGCCGACGCGGATGTCGGCGGTGGGGCCCGACATGACGGTCGCGCCCACGCGCAGCCGGCCGGGAGCCAGGATGTAGCTCTTCTCGCCGTCGGCGTAGTGCAGCAGCGCGATGTAGGCCGACCGGTTGGGGTCGTACTCGATCTCGGCCACCTTGGCGGGGATCCCGTCCTTGCGCCGCTTGAAGTCGATCCGGCGATACAGCCGCTTGGCGCCGCCACCGCGGTGACGTGCGGTCTTGCGTCCGTTGGAGTTGCGCCCGCCGGACTTCTTCAGGCCCTCGGTCAGCGACTTCTCCGGGCTGGTCCGCGTGACCTCCGCGAAGTCGGGATAGGAGACGAAGCGCACTCCCGGGGACGTGGGCTTTGGCTTGCGAATGGGCATTACTCGGGCGCCTCGAAGGCCTGGAAGATCGGGATCGAATCGCCGGCGCGCAGCTGGACCATGGCCTTCTTCCACTGCCGCGTGCGACCGGCGGTCTGGCCACGGCGCTTGGGCTTGGACTTCACCGAGGCGGTGCGCACCTCGACCACCTTGACGTCCCACAGCTGCTCGACGGCCTGGCGGATCTGGGTCTTGTGGGCGCGGTCGTGGACGCGGAACGTGTACTTGCCGGCCTCGGCGAGCACGAACGACTTCTCGGACACGACCGGGCGGATGATGACCTGACTGGGGTCCATTACGCGGCCTCCTCGTCGGCGGAGCCAGAGCCACTGGCCCGGGCCACGAGCGGGTCAAGCGCCGTCTCGGAGATCAGCAGCGTGGCCGCTCTCATGAGGTCGGCGACGCCGGCGTCGGCCACCGGCATCACGGCGACGCGGCGCAGATTGCGGAACGACAGCCCGGCGTTGGCCTCGTCCTCGGAGAGCAGGACCAGAGTGGAGCCCTTCTGGTCCGCGGCGAGCCAGCCGTCCAGGAGCTCCAGCGCCTGCTTGGTCGACGGGACGTCGAACGCGCCGGCGTCGAACACGGCCAGCGACTCACGCTCGGCGTGCACCGAGAGGGCCGAACGCAGCGCGGCGCGGCGCGCCTTGCGGTTGACCTTGCCGGTGTAGTGGCGCGGTTGCGGGCCGAACACGGTGCCGCCTCCGGTCCACACCGGAGAGCGCGAGGACCCGGCGCGGGCGCGGCCGGTCCCCTTCTGACGCCAGGGCTTGGCGCCGCCGCCCGAGACCTCGCCACGCGTCTTGGTGGCGTGCGTGCCCTGCCGGCGCGCGTTGAGCTCGGCGCGTACGGTCTCGTGCACCAGTGGCATGTTGAAGCTCGCCTCGAACGCGGTCGCGTCCAGGGTGGCGGACCCTCCGCCGAGCTTGGGCGCGGTCCTAGCCATCGGTGCGCACCTCCACGGTGGAGCCGGTCGGCCCGGGCACGGCGCCGCGCACGAGCAGCAGATTGCGGTTGGGCATGATCTCGACGATCGTCAGCCCGCGCTGGGTCACACGCCCGCCGCCCATGCGGCCAGGCCCGCGGATGCCCTTGAACACCCGGGACGGCGTCGCGGAGGCGCCGATCGAACCCGGCGCGCGCACGTTGTGCGAACCGTGCGACTTGGGGCCGGAGGAGAAGTTGTGGCGCTTGATCGTGCCGGCGAACCCCTTGCCCTTGGACTTCCCGGAGATCTTGACCTTCTGCCCCACCTCGAAGGCCTCGACGGTCACGGTCTCGCCGACGAGCAGCTCGCCGGCGTGGTCGCGGAACTCGGCGAGGTGGCGGTGCGCGGAGGCGTCGGCCTTCTTGAGGTGGCCGAGCTGTGCCCGGGTGAGCACCTTCTCCTTGCAGGCGCCGAAAGCGAGCTGGACCGCCTCGTAACCGTCGCGCTCGACGGTGCGGATGGCGGTGACCGGACACGGCCCGGCCTCGAGCACGGTGACGCGCTCGACCTTGCCGTCGTCCAGGAACCGCTGGGTCATCCCGAGCTTCTTGGCGAGGATCGCGGCCATCGTCAGGAGGCGAGACGGATCTCGATGTCCACGCCGGCCGGGAGATGGTCGAGGCGCTGGAGCGAGTCGACGGTCTTCGGGGTCGGCTGGTGGATGTCGATGAGACGCTTGTGGGTGCGGATCTCGAAGTGCTCGCGGGAGTCCTTGTCCTTGAACGGCGACCGGATCACGCAGTACACGTTCTTCTCCGTGGGCAGCGGCACCGGGCCGGAGACGGTCGCGCCGGTGCGCGTCGCCGTCTCGACGATCTCCTTTGCCGCCGTCTCGATCGCCGTGTGGTCATAGGACTTCAGGCGAATGCGGATCTTGTTTTGAGCGATTGTTGCCACGGAGTTTCTTCTAGAGCTTTCGTTCTCTCATCGACGCGGCCGAACCCGGACCACCGGGGCGGCCGATGTCTGTCGTATCTGACTTGGCAAAAAGAAGGCGGCGGGTCCGATGACCCGGCCCGCCGCCCACTGCGAACTACTGAATGACTTCGGTGACGACCCCCGAGCCGACCGTACGGCCGCCCTCGCGGATCGCGAACCGCAGACCCTGGTCCATGGCGATCGGCTGGATGAGCTCGATCTCCATCTGGACGTTGTCGCCGGGCATGACCATCTCGGTGCCCTCGGGCAGGTTGGCCACGCCGGTGACGTCGGTTGTGCGGAAGTAGAACTGCGGCCGATAGCCGGTGAAGAACGGGGTGTGACGCCCGCCCTCCTCCTTCTTGAGGACGTAGACCTCGGCCTTGAACTTGGTGTGCGGGGTGATCGAGCCGGGCTTGCACAGCACCTGGCCGCGCTCGATGTCCTCACGCTTGGTCCCTCGCAGCAGGCAGCCGGCGTTGTCGCCCGCGCGGCCCTCGTCGAGGTTCTTCTTGAACATCTCCACGCCCGTGACGACGGTCGAGGTGGTCGGGCGGATGCCGACGATCTCGACGGTCTCACCGGTCTTGATGATCCCGCTCTCGATGCGGCCCGTGGCCACGGTGCCGCGACCCGTGATGGAGAAGACATCCTCCACCGGCATCAGGAACGGCTTGTCGAGGTCGCGGGTGGGCTCGGGAATGTAGGTATCCAGCGCGTCGGCGAGCTCGAGGATCTTGCCCTCGTACTCCGAGTCGCCCTCCAGCGCCTTCAGCGCGGAGCCGATGACGAACGGGATGTCGTCGCCGGGGAACTCATACTCGGACAACAGGTCGCGGATCTCGACCTCGACGAGCTCCAGGAGCTCAGGGTCGTCGACCATGTCGGCCTTGTTGAGGAACACGACGATGTAGGGGACGCCGACCTGACGGGCGAGCAGGATGTGCTCACGCGTCTGGGGCATCGCTCCATCGGCCGCGGAGACCACCAGGATCGCGCCGTCCATCTGGGCGGCGCCGGTGATCATGTTCTTCACGTAGTCAGCGTGACCCGGGCAGTCCACGTGGGCATAGTGCCGGTTGGCGGTCTCGTACTCGACGTGTGAGGTCGCGATCGTGATGCCGCGAGCCTTCTCCTCGGGAGCGTTGTCGATCGAGTCGAACGACCGCACCTCGGTGCCATCGCCGAAATTGTCGTGGAGCACCTTGGTGATGGCCGCGGTCAGCGTCGTCTTGCCATGGTCGATGTGACCGATGGTCCCGACGTTGACATGGGGCTTGTCGCGCTCGAACTTGGCCTTCGCCACTTTGGTGTTGCTCCTTCTTCTTTCTGAGTGTTTTGCTCGTCCGAAGGACGAACCTATTCAGGATATAAGTTTTCCGTCTGCCGCAGCTGCTACACGCTGGCAGCGCAATTGCCGTTTGCCGCTTACGCGGCTTCCTTCTCTCCCCCGCCGATGCCTTCGGCGATGTTAGGGGGTACTTCGTCGTAGCGGTCGAACTGCATGGTGTAGGTGGCCCGGCCCTGGGTCGCGGACCGCATATCGGTGGCGTAGCCGAACATCTCCGCCAGCGGGACGTGGGCGGCGATGACCTGGGCGTTACCACGCTGTTCCATGCCGTTGATCTGGCCGCGGCGGCGGTTCAGATCGCCGATCACATCGCCCATGAACTCCTCGGGCGTCACGACCTCGACCGAGAACACGGGCTCCAGCAGGACCGGCTTGGCCCTCTGGACCGCCGCCTTGAGCGCCAGCGAACCGGCGATCCGGAAGGCGATCTCCGACGAGTCCGTGTCGTGGTACTTGCCATCGGTCAGGGTGACGCGGACGTCGACGAGCGGGAAGCCGGCGCGGGGACCGCTGTCCATCGCGTCTTCCACGCCCTTCTCCACCGCGGGGATGAATTCGGTGGGGATCGATCCACCCCTGACCTTGTTGATGAAGTCAAAGCCCTCGCCCGGCGCCGGCTCGACGTTGATGTAGACGATCCCGTACTGACCCGAGCCACCGGTCTGGCGCACGAAGCGTCCCTCGACCTTCTCGGCCGTGCCGCGGATCGTCTCCCGGTAGGAGACCTGGGGACGGCCGACGTTGGCGTCGACCTTGAACTCACGCATCATCCGATCCACCAGGATCTCCAGGTGCAACTCGCCCATCCCGGAGATCTCGGTCTGGCCGGTCTCCTCATTGGTCGCCACCTGGAAGGTGGGGTCCTCCTCGGCCAGGCGGCCGAGCGCCACCGACATCTTCTCCTGGTCGGCCTTGGTCTTGGGCTCGATGGCGACCTTGATGACCGGCTCGGGGAACGTGATCGTCTCCAGCTTGATGGGACGGTCGGGCGCGGCCAGCGTGTCGCCGGTGACGACCTGCTTGATCCCCACCGCGGCGGCGATGTCGCCGGCATACACCTCCTGCAGTTCCTCGCGCTCGTTGGCGTGCATCATCAGGATGCGCCCGATGCGCTCGGTGCGGCCGGTGCTGACGTTGAGCACGCGCGAACCTGCGGCGAGCTTGCCGGAGTAGACGCGGAAGTAGGTGAGCTTGCCGACGTACGGGTCGGCCATGATCTTGAACGCCAGGGCTGCGAAGGGCTCGTCGTCGGAGGCCTGGCGCTGCGCGGGCACGCCGCCGTTGTCGGAGCCCTTCTGGGGTTCCAGACCCTCCACCGCCGGCACCTCGAGCGGACTGGGCAGGTAGTCGAGCACGGCGTCGAGCAGCGGCTGGACGCCCTTGTTCTTGAAGCTCGAGCCGCACAGGACGGGGGTCAGCTGGCTCGACAGGGTGGCCGCGCGGATCGCCTCCTTGAGCCGGGCGACGGGGATCTCCTGGTCCTCCAGGATCATCTCCAGCAGCTCGTCGTCGTAGTGCGAGACCTCCTCGAGCAGGTGCTCGCGAGCCTGAGCCGCGCGGTCCACCTGGTCAGCGGGGATCTCGACGACCTCCTGCTCCTTGCCGAGCTCGTCCCGGTAGATGATGGCCTGGTTCTCGACCAGGTCGATGATCCCCAGGAACTCCGACTCCGCGCCTATCGGCAGCTGGATCGGGACCGGGTGGGCCCCCAGGCGGTCGATCATCGTCTGCACGCCGCGGTCGAAGTCCGCGCCGATGCGGTCCATCTTGTTGATGTAGGCGATCCGCGGGACGTGGTACTTGTCGGCCTGGCGCCAGACGGTCTCTGACTGGGGCTCAACGCCGGCGACGGAGTCGAACAGCGCGATCGCACCATCGAGGACGCGCAGTGACCGCTCCACCTCAACCGTGAAGTCGACGTGGCCGGGGGTGTCGATGATGTTGATGCGGTGACCGTTCCACTCGCAGGTGGTCGCCGCGGAGGTGATGGTGATGCCGCGCTCCTGCTCCTGCTCCATCCAGTCCATCACGGCCGCGCCCTCGTGAACCTCGCCCATCTTGTAGGTGCGGCCGGTGTAGTAGAGGATGCGCTCGGTCGTCGTCGTCTTGCCGGCGTCGATGTGCGCCATGATGCCGATATTGCGAGTGTTCTCGAGCGTGAACGTGCGTGGCATGGGTCTTTGGGGTAGGAGGGGGGTCTACGTGCCGATCGCGTTCACAAAAAAGGGCCCAGGAGGGCCCGTTTACGAAGCGCGTGTCGGCTACGGGCGTGTGTCTAGTGGGTCGGTGTCTCCATTGAATGGATCCTCCGCGCCCAGGTGCGAGCACAGATGAACGTGTCCGAACCCGAGGCGGACACCGAATATAGCAGAGCAGCGGCGGCCTCAGAGGGTGGTGAGCGGCCGTTTGCGGGCGCCTTGCGAAGGACTCGGGCCGTCGTCGTCGGAGGTGCTCTGGCGGCCGCTTTGATGCTGCTCATCGCCGAGTTCCTGCCGCTGTTCGAGGTGCGCACCAGCGCCCGCAACGGCGTGACCACCACCGTCGGATCCGGATCCCACCACTCCTACGCGCTGGTCCCGATCGCGCTGCTCGTCGCCGGGCTGACGATCGCGTGGTCGAGGTCGCCCACCCGGCTCACCGTGCTGGCGATGACGGTGCTCGGCGCGGCGGCGCTCGCCATCGCGCTCGGCCGCGATCTGCCCGACGCGCAGTCCAACGGCATCGAGCGCTCCGGTGGCACGTACGTCACCGCGGCCGCCAGCCCCCGGGCCGGGCTCTATCTCGAGACCGCGGGGGCGATCATCCTGCTCATCTCCAGCGCCGGCGGCGTCCTGCTCGGGCCATGGACGGATGGCCGAGTTCAGACCATTTCGTCTCGCAGACGGTCCGCTTCCTGACTTCCTGACAATCCCAACGGTTTACCAACATCAGGCTCGTTACATTTACAGAACGCGAGGGTTGTCCTACCGCAGCCCCCGGTCCCGTGCGGTAGGCAGCCCTCGCGTTTCTCTTTAAGGGGGCAGGCTCGGTGGGGGCCGCGAACGCGGCCCCCGCGCACCGTCGATGCCCGGGCGAGCACCACCTGGGGTACGTCGTCGAGCCAGTCGCCGAACGGGGCGCTTTCGAAGGCGGACGAGGCCGATCTGGGCGCCCGTCGGCGGCCTTTGGGAGATCACCGTCGTGGAGTGATGGTGATCTCCCAGGACCCTCTCGCGCGCAAGGGTCTTGGGAGCAAATGGGCCTGAGAGGCCCACAATCGCCCACAACCCCGTCTCGCGGCCCGGGCGCCCCGCGCACGGGACACGGGCCCGGGGCGCCCCGCGCACGGGACCCCACCGCAGGCACGGTCACCGGTTGTCACACTCTCATGGGACGGCGCGAGATACGGGGTGATGGTGCACGACGACGACCTGCTGGCGCAGTTTGCCGCCGGCGACGCGGAGGCGTTCGTGGCGTTCTACCGGCGCCACCTCACCGCGGTGCTCGGCTTCTTCCTGCGCCGGACCGGCAATCCGGAGCTGACCGCCGACCTCACCGCCGAGGTGTTCGCCGCCGCCCTGCTCGCGGCCGAGCGCTACCGGCCCGGTGAGCGCCCGGCGTTGGCCTGGTTGTACGGGATCGCCGCCCACAAGCTGGCCGACAGCCGGCGTCGCGGCCAGGTCGAGGACCAGGCGCGCCGTCGGCTGGCCCTGGAGCCGATCGCGATCGACGACGAGGACCTGGCCCGGGTGCAGGAGCTGGCTGACCCCGGCGCCGCCGAGGCAGCCGTGCTGACGCTGCCGCCGGCCCAGCGCGAGGCCGTGCTGGCCCGCGTCGTCGACGAGCGGCCCTACGCCGAGATCGCCAATGAGATGCAGTGCTCCGAGCTGCTGGTGCGCCAGCGCGTCAGCCGGGGCCTGCGCGCGCTGCGCGCCCAGATCAAGGAGCCCCGATGACCTCGTTCTTCTCAGACCTCGAAGACCAGCTGCGCGCCGCCGCGAAGCAGCGGACGGGCACCCAGGCCACGCGCTCCCCGGGTCAGAGCCCACGCCGGAACCGCCGTCGGCGGTGGCTGACCGGCGGGGCTCGGCTCGTGCCGGTGGCGGTGGCCGTGGCCGTCACCCTGGCCGTCGTGGCCGGGGCGCTGGTCCTCCTCGGCCATCGCGGCAGCCAATCGCCGGCGGCACCGGCGTCGCGACCGCCGCAGGTCGGGCTGAAGGCGATCCTCAGCCACACCCCGCGCAAGACGGTGCGCCAGGAGATCGCATATACCGCGGCCGCGACCCGCCGGGCGATGGCCTCTCCGGTCTGCAGGACGCGGATACCGAACCGCGAGAGCGTCATCCATGGCGCGCCCGACACGGCCATGCTCTCGGCCCTGGGCGTTCTGCGCAGGCCGGGGGCGGCCGCCGACCACCTCCGCCCCCAGGACCTTCCACAGGATCCGACGTACGCCGCGTACGCCCGACGTGTGCTCACGGCTCGCGGGGCCACCTACTACCTGGTGCCCATCCACGACGACCCCCGTGCCGGGGTCCCATCGGACGACTGCTTCGCCCTGGAGAAGCAGGAGCTGCAGCGCGAGCTGCCGCAGATCCCGGCGGCGCTGCGCGCCACCACGCAGGCGATCCAGGCAGCGGTGATCAAGCTCGACCGCCTGGTCCGCACCGGCCCGGTGGACGAGGTGTGCGTCGTGACCGTCGTGCACAACGGCAACGGCTTCAGCTGCGGCGTGACCGTCGAGGAGATCCGCCACGGCGAGCCGCCGAGCAACGACGGCGGCACGATCCTTGGCATCGTGCCAGACGGCGTGAGCGCGGTGAGGCTGAGCTTCACGGCGCCGGCCGGCCGTGTCGTGACGGCGGGAGTCCGCGACAACTTCTACGCGGTGCATGCCCCTGGCGTCACGGGCAGTCACCCGGTGTCCGCCGTCACGTGGCTCGCGGCCGACCGACATGTCCTCAAGACGGTCACGACCCCGAGCTCGGCCGCGCTGGCGAAGACGTGCGCAGCCCACCCCGCGGCATGCGCGCCCATGGCGCTGTCCGCGTCATCGTCGTCGAGTGCGACGACGGCCAAGGTCACGCCGGCGCCGTAGCGGCTCGGCCGCCCTTGCGGCACGGACGGACGGCGGACGGACGGCGCGACTACCGGCGGTACGCCGGCGCGTCTACCAGCGGTAGTGGGCGAAGGCCTTGTTGGCCTGCGCCATGCGGTAGATGTCGTCCTTGCGCTTGAACGCGTTGCCCTGCTGCTGGATGGCATCGAGCAGCTCATGGGCCAGCTGGTGGGCCATGTCGCGCTCGCGACGCTGGCGCGCGAACTGCACCAGCCAGCGAACGGCGAGGGTTCGGGCGCGACGTGAGGGCACCTCGACGGGCACCTGGTAGGTGGCGCCGCCGACCCGGCGGGGACGGACCTCCAGGACCGGGGTCAGCGCCTTGATGCCCGCCTCGAGCTGCTCGATGGCGGGCTTGCCGCTGCGCTCCCCGAGGATGGCCATCGCGTCGTAGACGATCTTCTCGGCCACAGACTTCTTGCCGTCCAGCATCACCTTGTTGATGACCTGCTGGACCAGACGGTTGCGGTAGACCGGGTCGGCATCGATGGGCCGAACCGCGGCGGCAGCGCGACGGGGCATCTTTCAGTCTCCTACTTGGCCTTGACGCCGTACTGGGAGCGGGCCTTCTTGCGGTCGCTGACGCCGGCGGCGTCCAGCGTGCCGCGAATGACCTTGTAGCGGAAGCCCGGCAGGTCCTTGACACGGCCGCCGCGCACGAGCACCACGGAGTGCTCCTGCAGGTTGTGGCCCTCGCCGGGGATGTAGGCCCCGACCTCCATGCCGTTGGTCAGCCGGACACGAGCCACCTTGCGCAGCGCCGAGTTCGGCTTCTTGGGCGTCGTCGTATACACGCGCGTGCACACGCCGCGCCGCTGCGGGGCGGCGACCTTCTTCTTGCGGCCCTTGCCGGACTTCAGGCCCGGCGTGGCGAGCTTCTTCTTGGGCGCCTGACGCCCCTTACGGATCAACTGACTTGTAGTCGGCATGCGGCGACGGAGGCTAGCAGGCGCGGATGGAACCCGCGCCCGCCCACCTCAGTCCGGCACCCCGTCCAAGGCTCAGGCCGGGACCCCCGCGAGGGCGACGTCGACGTTGACGTGCTGCACGCCCACCGCCTCGGCGACCGGCGCATAGGTGACGTCGCCGTTGGCCACGTTGACGCCGAGCTTGAGGCCCGGGTTGTCGGCCACCGCCTGGTGCACGCCCGCGCTGGCGAGATGGAGCACGTAGGGCATGGTGGCGTTGGTCAGCGCGTAGGTCGAGGTGATCGGGACCGCACCCGGCATATTGGCCACGCAGTAGTGCGTGATCCCGTCGACCTCGTAGGTGGGGTCTGAGTGGGTGGTCGGGTGCGAGGTCTCAAAGCACCCGCCCTGGTCGATGGAGACGTCCACCAGCACCGCCTGGCGCTTCATCAGCCCCAGCTGGGCGCGCGTGATCACGTGGGGCGCCTTGGCGCCGTGCACCAGGACGGCTCCGATGACCAGGTCGATGTCCGGCAGGCGCTCCTCGATGGACAGCGTCGTGGCAAAGCACGTGTCGGCACGCCCGCCGAACGCGATGTCGAGCTCGCGCAGGCGGTCGATGTTGCGGTCATAGACGAAGACCGTCGCCTCCATGCCGAGCGCGATGAACGCCGCGTGCATGCCGACCACGCCGCCGCCGATGATCATGACGTTGGCCGCGGCCACGCCGGGCACACCGCCGAGCAGGATCCCGCGACCGCCGAGTGGCTTCTCCAGCATGAACGCCCCGGCCTGCGTGGCGATCTTGCCCGCGACCTCGGACATCGGCGCCAGCAGCGGCAGCCGGCCCTTGGCGTCCTCCACCGTCTCATAGGCGATGCACGTCGCGCCGGACTCCATCAGCCCGCGCGTCAGCCCCTCGTCGGCAGCCAGGTGCAGATAGGTGAAGAGCGTGTGGTGGGGCTTGAGGCGCTCGACCTCCACCGGCTGGGGCTCCTTGACCTTGACGATCAGCGTCGCCTCGCCGAACACCGCGTCGGCGTCGGGGAGGATCGTCGCCCCCTGGGCCACGTAGGCGTCGTCGGCGATCGACGAGCCGTCGCCGGCGCCGGACTGCACGAACACCTGGTGGCCGGCATCGGCCAGCTCGCGCACTCCGGCGGGCGTGAGCGCGACGCGGTACTCGTCGGTCTTGATCTCTGACGGGACCCCGACCTTCATGCCACCAGCTCCCGGCCGCGCAGGGCCAGCCAGAACTCGATCCGATCACGGGCGGACGACAGGTTGCGTCCCGTCAGCTCCTCCACGCGCCGGATCCGGTAGCGCAGCGTATGCCGGTGGCAGTACAGCCGCCGCGCGGCTCGCTCCCACTGGCCGTTCTCCTCAATGAACGCTTCAAGCGATCGCATCAGCTCACCTCCGTAGTGTCCCTCGCTGGCCTCGATGGGGCCGAGGATTGAGTCACAGAACAACCGCAGCGCCTCATCCTCCTGCAGCGAGAGCAGGAGCTGGAAGGAGCCGAGGTCCTTGTAGGTCGCCACCACGGGTGCGGTGGCGGATCGGGTGGGCGTGGCGGCGTGGGATGGGCGGGTGCCGTTTCTCGCGGTCCCGTTGTGCGGCGATTCCCCCACGCCCATCGCCAGCGCCTCGACGGCGCAGCGAGCCTCGTGGAAGGTGCGGCGCGCATCGGCGCCGGGTACGGGGCGCCCGACCCCGAGGTTGAACGGGGTGCCGGTGGTCGTCCTCAGGCGTTCGGCGATCCGCTCCGCCAGCGAAAACAGCTCCTCCTCCGCCACGCCGGGCACCAGCCCGCAGGTCAGCGCACCGGTGGACGCCACCAGTCCGGGAGCCGCCTCGTCGCGCAGGGCCTGGGCCAGCGCGTCCTCGACGAGGGCAGCCGCGCCGCGGCGGGACCCCGTCCCGACCTCCCACGGAACGACGATCGCCGCCACGCGCTCGGCCAGCCCGAACGGCTCCAGCCGTCGCGACAGCTCCGCGCCGGTCAGCTCGCCGCCGACCAGCGCCGCCAGGACGTCGCCGGCCAGCCGGCGTTCGGTGTCGCCGGCCACGCGCCCGCGCAGCAGCTCCAGGGCCACGATGGTGATCGCCTGGTGCAGCGTGAGGCGATCGAAGTCAGACAGCGGGCCGCCGCCGTCCTTGATCGCCACCAGCCAGGCCTGGGGCACGCGCTCCCCCCGTCTCTCGCCGCCGTTGCCCGGAGCGCCGTCGACGGCCACCGGCAGGGCCAGCGACCGGTCGGCCAGGCCCGGGTGAGACGGCAGGAAGGCGCGGCCGAGGCGCCGACGCTCACACAGCTCGGTCTGCAGGGCCGACACCTCGTCGGGCTCCAGCGTGCGCCGGAACGCGCGCTGCACCAGCGGCTCGCCGCGGGCGTCGAACACGAGCACCGCCGCGCCGATCAGGGTGGCCAGCGTCCCGGCGAGGGCGTCGAGCCCGCGCTCGGACAGCACCACCCGCTCGAGCCGCTCGTGGGCGGCCAGCGCCCGGCGCAGGACGGCGTACTGCTCGTTGACCAGCTGGGTGAAGGCCGCCTCGGTGACGGCGATGAACGGCACCTCGTAGGGCACCTCGAACACCGGGAACTCGCGCTCGGCCGCGGCCTGCACGAGCGCGGGCGGGACCTGGTCGTGGCCGAAGCCGACGCCGAAGCCGAGCGCGGCCAGCTGATGCTCGGCCAGCCGGCCCACGAACTCCCGTTGCTGCTCGGGCGTGTCCAGGGCCATCCCCGTGGTGAGCAGGACCTCCCCGCCCGACAGCCAGGGCGTGGGGTCCAGGAGCTCTGAGATGTGCACCCAGCGGACAGGGGCGTCGATCGCCTCCTCGCCGGAGACGAGGCGAACGTCGAGCCCGCGCAGCAGTTCACGAACCGTCAGCATCTGATGCGCGGGCTCAGGGGATCCGCTCGAGTCCCCTAGGCGCCCGGTTGCGCCGGCGCAGCGACATGACCGCCGCCCGCCATCTTGCGCATCCGCTCGCCGGCCTCGGTCAGCACCGGCCGCAGGATCGACTCCATCTCGTCGAACTGGCTCTGGCCCGCGATGAGCGGCGGCGAGAGCTGGATGACCGGATCGCCGCGGTCGTCGGCGCGGCAGATGAGGCCCCGCTCGAACAGCTCGCCCGACAGGAAGCCCCGCAACAGCGTCTCTGACTCGTCGTCGGTCCACTGGGCGTCGGAGTCCTGGTCCTTGACCAGCTCGATGGCGTGGAAGTAGCCGGTGCCGCGCACGTCGCCGACGATCGGGATGTCACGCAGCGAGTCCAGCATCTCCCGGAACGCGCCCTCGTTGTTGCGGACGTTCTCGATGATGCCCTCGTTCTCCATCACGTCGAGGTTGGCCAGCGCGATCGCGGAGCACACCGGGTGCCCGGCGAAGGTGAAGCCGTGGGTGAAGCTGTGGTGCCCTTCGAGGAAGGGCTCGGCCACCTTGTCGGAGGCGATCAGGGCGCCCATCGGGGCGTAGGCGCTGGTCAGGCCCTTGGCCGTGGTGATGAGGTCGGGCTCGTAGCCGAAGCGCTCGGCGCCGAACCACTCACCGAGACGCCCCCACGCGCAGATGACCTCGTCGGAGATGAGCAGGACGTTGTACTGGTCGCAGATCTCACGGATCCGCTGCCAGTAGCCGTCGGGCGGAACGAAGCAGCCGCCCGCGTTCTGCACGGGCTCCATGATCACCGCCGCGACCGTTTCGGGCCCCTCGAACTCGATCTTCTCGGCCACCGCGTCGGCGAGCTCGTCCACGCTGTAGCCGTGGGCCATGCGGAACGTGTTGGTGTTGGGCACGTGGACACCGCCCGGGGTCAGCGGCTCAAACGGGGTGCGCAGGCTCGTGATGCCGGTGGCGGCCAGAGCGCCGAGGCTCGTGCCGTGGTACGCGATGTCGCGCGCGACGATCTTGGTCTTGAGCGGATTGCCGGTGATCTTGTGGTACTGGCGCGAGAGCTTGATCGCCGACTCGACGGCCTCGGAGCCGCCGCTGGTGAAGAAGACGCGGTTCAGGTCGCCGGGGGCGAGCTCGGCAATGCGCGCGGCCAGCTCGATGGCGCGCGGGTGGGCAAAGGTCCAGTTGGTGTAGAAGCCCAGCTCCTTGGCCTGATCGGCCCCGGCCTGGACGACGTCGGCGCGGCCGTGCCCGATGTTGACGCAGAACAGCGCCGACAGCCCGTCGAGGTAGCGCTTGCCGTGCTCGTCGTAGACGTAGCAGCCCTCGCCGCGGACGATGATCGGGATCTCGTGGTCCTCGTAGGCCGACATCCGCGTGAAGTGCATCCACAGGTGACGGCGCGCGAGTTCCTGGAGCGTCCCGCGCTCAGTGCCGGTTGCCTCCTGGGTGCTTGCCATAGATCTCCTCCGAAATGGGCTTGGCCGTTTCGTACAAAGGTAGTGCTCCGGCGCGCTGCTAGCAATTGGACGCCCGGGCGGGATCACGCCGCGTCGATTATCCGCCGCGGACAGCACGGGCCGCCCCGCTCATCCACCGACGGCAACGGTGTTTTGAGGTAGGTTGGGCCGGTGCAGCTCAACCACCGTCGCAGCGGCACCGGCGAGCCGCTCGTGCTCATGCACGCTCTCGGGAGCCGGTGGCAGATGTGGGAGCCGGTCATCGGACGGCTGGCCGATCACCACGAAGTCATCGCCGTGGACCTGCCCGGGTTCGGCGCCTCGCCGATGCCGCCGCCCGGAACGCCGCCCGGCATCGACTCCCAGGTCAGGCTGCTGTCCGAGTTCCTGGGGCAGCTGGGTGTGGAGCGGCCCCACGTCGCAGGCAACTCGATGGGCGGCCTGCTGGCGCTGGAGATGGCGGGACGCGGGCTGGTGCGGTCGGCCACCGCGCTCTCCCCTGCCGGCTTCGCCAATCGCGCGGAGATGGCCTACGGGCGCGCGTCGCTGTGGCTGAGCGTGCGCCTCGCCCGGCGCACGGCGCGCTACGCCGACACGCTGTTCGCCACCGCCTTCGGCCGCAAGCTGGGATTGAGCCTGTTCGTCGCGCATCCGGAGCGCCTGTCGGGCGCCGAGGCCGCCGAGAACACCCGCGCGCTGGCCGGTGCGCCCTGGTTTGACGCGACCCTGCCGGCCCTGCGTGCCTTTGACTACTCCGGCGGCGGGGACATTGGTGTTCCGGTGACCGTGGCCTGGGGGGCCCAGGACCGGCTGCTGCCGCCGCGCCAGGCCCGGCGCGCCGCACGGGCGATCCCGCGCGCTCGGGTGCTCCTCCTGCACGGCTGCGGGCACGTACCGACCTGGGATGACCCTGAGCAGGTGGCGTCGGTGATCCTGGACGGCGCCGCTCTGGCGTCGGACGCTGCCGGTGCCGCGAGCGCCACCGGCGCCGGGGCGACGACCGCCGCCGCTTAGCTGCCCATCGGCTCGTCGCCGGTGGCGACCGGGCGGTCGGGGTCGGTGACCCACTCGCTCCAGGAGCCCGGGTACAGCGCCGCGCCCGAGATCCCGGCGAGCTCGAGCGCCAGCACGGTGTGCGCCGCGGTGATGCCGGAGCCGCAATAGGCGCCGACCTCGGCTCCGCCGGTGATGCCGCCCAGCGCCTCGGCGAGCTCGGACTGGGGGACGAACCGGCCGTGGCCGTCGAGGTTGCGGCCCATCGGCCAGTTGCGAGCGCCCGGGATGTGGCCGGCCACCGGGTCCATCGGCTCGGTCTCGCCGCGGTAGCGCTCGGGGGCGCGGGCGTCGATGAGGACGCCGGAGGCGGCCAGCGCGCCCGCCTGCGCCGCATCGAGGACCGGCATGGCGCCGGGGCGCGCCTCGAAGTCGCCCGCATGCGCCGGCGTCTCGTCGCCCTCGGCGAGCGGCCGGCCGGCGGCGAGCCAGGCCCCGAGGCCGCCGTCGAGCAGGGCCACCCGCGCATGGCCGAAGTAGCGCAGGAGCCACCAGGCGCGCGCCGCGGCCAGCCCGTTGGCGTCGTCGTAGACGACCACCGGGGCGTCGGCCCTGACCCCGGCGCCGCGCATGGCCCGCTGGAAGTCCTCGGCCATCGGGAGGGGGTGGCGGCCCCCTTCGCCCGGGGGCGCGGCGAGATCGCGCTCCAGGTCCACGAACGCCGCGCCGGGGATGTGGCCGCTGGCATAGAGGTTGGGCTGGGACCCCGTGCTCAGCTGCCAGCGGACGTCGAGGAGGGTCTGTGACGGGCGGTCCTCCGCGAGGTCTTCGACGGTGATGATCGGTGACGCCATGGCTGCGGTTGTACTACCCAGCTTGGCGGCAATGCGAAGCGAACGTCAACGGCGGCCATCGAGGGGAGGTCGGGGCGGTTCGCGCGCTCAGGGGCGGCCCTGGGCGGAGTCGAGGCGGATAGTGAAGGAAATAGCTGCACAATCCGCCACAACCCCGTGCCGGCAGCCGCCCACGCGACGGACCAGCGCTTCCCCAGCCCGCCGTTGACGTGCGCTGATACCCCGCTGCAACGCTGCACGGACAACCGCCCCAGCGCCGGCAGCGCCAGCCGAGCGACAAGCGGAACGAAGAGCGCTAGGCGACAGCGACGACGGGAACGCCGTGAGCCGCCGGACCGGCGGCCCGAACCGGGGCCGGGGTGAGCCAGGCGGCGAAGAGGACCAGCGCGAAGGCGAACATCTCGGCGCCGAACATCAGCGGATGGGTCGAGAGCGGATCGCCGAAGACGAGGATCCCGCCGACGATGCCCGAGACGTTGGCGGCGGTCCCGGTGACGGCGATGACCGGGACGGCGTCGCCGTCCTGCAGGCCCTTGGCCGAGGCGTAGAAGGCCGCCACGGAGGCGAAGATGGTGACGACGGTCCAGGGGCTGACCAGGCCGAGGGCGCCGTGGGCGGCGACCAGGCCGGAGATGGCCTTGATGGAGACATCGGAGACGCCGAACAGGATGCCGGCGGCGGCGCCGAGCATGAAGCCGTGGTGCTGCTGGGGGGCGCCGATGCGCGGGCCCATGATGAGCAGCGTGCCGGCGGCGAGGAGGAAGCCCTCGAAGCCGATCATGGCGGGCACCGAGTAGTGCGAGTGCGCCCCGTGGGTGGCGGGGAGGCTGAAGCCCAGCAGGAGCAGGCCGATGGCGGTGAGGATGATCCCGACCCACTGCCGACGGGAGATGGACAGGCCGAAGGTGCGCTCGGCCATCACGGCCAGGAGCACGACCCCGCCGGCGAGGACCGCCTGGACGAGCGAGAGCGGGGCGACGGCCATGGCGGCGACGTGGAAGATCCAGGCGGCCGAGGCGATCAGCATTCCGATGGCGAACAGCTTGGAGGCGAACAGCGCCTTGGCCGACCGGAGCGGATGACGGATGTCCACGGCAGGCGCGGCGCACGCTCCCCGATGCTTGAACAGGAAGCCGACGTTGGTGGTGAGGGCGCACGCGAGGGCGAGCAGGATGCCGAGAACTTGTGTCATGAGATCAATGAGGGCCTGGATAGAAAGAGAGCGAATGAGGCTCTTGGCGCCTCACGCATCTCTTTCGGCATTCGCCGGTGGGGCTTGAGCACCACACCGCGCGTCCGCTGCAAACTGGACGCATGAGCTTCTGGCTCCGGGCACGCCTTCAACACCCTGCCGAAGCCAGATTAAGCTCGGGTATGTGGCCCGTAGGGACCGACCGCTCCTGCTGATCGACATCGACGGGGTCATCTCCCTGTTCGGTTTCGATGCGACACGACCGCCTCCGGGACGTTTTCTGTTGGTGGACGGCATCCCGCACTTTCTGTCCGCCGGCGCGGCTGAGCTGCTCGCCGACCTCCACCAGGACTTCGAGCTCGTCTGGTGCAGCGGCTGGGAGGAGAAGGCCGACGCGTACCTCCCGTACGCGCTGGGGCTACCCGCGGGTCTGCCCCATCTAACCTTCGCGGCGCCGCCGGGCCCTCGCGCGCGTCACTGGAAGCTCGAGTCGATCGATCGTTTCGCCGGCCCCGAGCGGCCGCTGGGCTGGATCGACGACGACTTCGACGACAGCTGTCACCGCTGGGCGGCCGCTCGCCCCGGGCCGACGCAGCTGGTCGTGACCGATCCGGCCATCGGGCTCGTGCCCGCGCACGCGACCCAGCTGCGAGCGTGGGCCGGCGGACTGGGTCCAGCGCGGCTCCCCGGCAGCGCAGGAGCGGGTGATCTCAGAGACTCTGGAGGTGCCGGCGGCCGCGATCGTCCTCGCCGGTGAACCGGCGGGCCGGGTTGCCGACGACGACGAAGCCCTCGGGCACGTCGCGCACGACGATCGCGCCGAGGCCCACCAGCGCCTCCCGGCCGATCGTGACGCCCGGGCGCACCGCGGCGGCCGAGCCGACGTAACAGGCGCGCTGGGCGTGGACGAGGCCCCCGAGCAGAGCCCCCGCGGCCAGGACGCTGTGGTCCTCGACGATGGTGTTGTGACCGACCACCGCACGCGCACCGAGGAACACGTGGTCACCGATGGTCACGCCACCGGCCACCGAGGCGCCGTCGCAGATGCACACCCCGTGGCCCAAGGCGGCGCGGCGAGACACGCCGGCTCGCGGGTGGACGAGCGTGGCAAAGCGGGTGGGCGCCAGTCCGAGGCGAGCGATGATCTCCGGATGGCGGCGATAGTCGCGCTCGTTGTTGATCGTCGAGACGAACTGGGCGCCCGCGAAGTCTGCGCAGTCAGCCAGGCCGCCGAGCACGGTGAGGCCGACGTGCTCCTCTCCCGCGGCGCGGCCGTCGTCGAGGACTCCCAGGATGTTGATGTTGGCGCCGTCGTCGTTGAGCGCGTCGACGATGTCGAGCACGTCGTAGACGCCTCCCCCGGCGCCGAGCAGGATGAGGTCGGTCTGCTGAGGACGGCGTCGCGTCCTCGAAGCGGCGGTGACTGCGTTCTCCGTGTCTGCCATACGCAACCAACGCGATGGCGCCCGTGCTACTCGCGCGCCGCGATCGGGTCAGTCGAAGCTGCCGTGACGCCCGGCACCCGCGCGAAAGCGTTCCAGGCCCTCCTGGACCTCGAGCAGTGAGCGCCGGCCATGGGCCAGCTCCCCGGCAAGCGCGTCCGCCTCGGTGAGTCCCGCCTGTTCGAGCAGCGACAGCCGGTCCTCGCGCAAGCAGGTCTGCGGGAACCGCGCCAGCTCGGCCGCCAGCTCCTGCGCGGCGGCCAGGCTGGTCCCCGTCGGCACGACGCGGTTGACCAGGCCGATCCGCTCCGCCTCCTCAGCCCCGACGGCCCGCCCGGTGAGGATGAGGTCCATCGCGCGGGCGACCCCGATCAGGCGGGGCAGCCGGACCGTCCCGCCGTCGATCAGCGGCACGCCCCAGCGCCGGCAGAAGACACCGAGGACCGCGTCCTCCTCGGCGATCCGCAGATCGCACCACAGGGCCAGCTCCAGGCCCCCGGCCACCGCGTGGCCGGCGATGGCGGCGATGACCGGCTTGGACAGGACCATGCGCGTCGGGCCCATGGGGCCGTCGCCGGCGTCCTGGACGCGATTGCCCGTCTCGGTGCCGACCGCCTTGAGGTCGGCACCGGCGCAGAACACTCCCCCCTCCCCCGCGAGCACGGCCACCGCGGCGCCGGGGTCGGCGTCGAAGGCGCGAAAGGCGTCGGCGAGCGCCAGCGCGGTCGGCCCGTCGACGGCGTTGCGCCGCTCCGGGCGAGACAGGAGCACGGTCGTGACCGGCCCCTCGCGCGAGACCCGCACGGCCTGCGGCCCGCCGGCCACGCCCTCACCGGCCGCGTCGCGCACGACGCCCTCACCGCCCGCCGCGCGCACGACGCCCTCACCGCCCCCCTCGCTCACGACGCCCCCACGGCCCGCCCCACGAACGTGCGCAACGCCGCCACGATCGCCTCGGCGTCAGGGCCTCCGGCCGCCAGCGGGGACAGTGGACCCACGAGCGCCTCCCCACAGCCGCCCACGAGCGCCGCCGCCGTGAGGTCGACGTTCTGGTCGGGGAGCTCGCCCGCCGCGATCCCGGCAGCGAGACCGGCCGCGATCAGCTCCGCATAGCGGGCCCGGTAGGCGATGCGCTCAGCGTCGACCCGGGGGTCCACCGGCTCGGCGATGAGGGCCCAGGCCAGCCGGGGGTTGCGCAGGGCCCGCCGCGCGAACGTGGCCAGGACGGTCTCCAGGCGCTCCTGCGCCGTCGCCTCCGCGGGGAGCTGGTCGCCGGCGGCGCGCATCGCGCGCTCCTCGCGCGCACACACCGTCCGGAACACCTCGACGAACAGCTCCTCCTTGGAGGCGAAATGCCGGTACAGCGTCCCCGCGGCCACGCCCGCACGCTCGGCGATGGCCAGCACCGAGGCACCGCCGTAGCCGCCCTCCTCGATGAGCTCACGCGCCGCCGCCAACAGGCGCTCCCGGGTGCCGGTGGCCACCGTTCCCACCGGGCTCAGCCCTTGAACGTGGACGGGCCGAGGTCGCCGAAGTCCGCGTCGCGAGCGCGGACGGCGGCACGAAAGCCCTCGCGCGCCGCGAGCCCCTGGAACGCGTAGCCCTCCGGGGTGTGACGGGCCACGCCGTCGAACACCGTCCCCAGCACCTGGGTGGCGTGCAGCCCCTGGGCGTAGAGCGACTGATTGACCAGGAGCTTCATCATCCGCAGCTGGTTGACGGGCACCCGCGCGATCCGCGCCACCAGCGCGTCCACCCGCCCGTCGAGCTCGGACGCATCGGGTGCTTCGACGGCCAGGCCCCACTCAGCCGCCTCAGCGCCCGAGAGCGAGTCACCGGTGAAGAGCAGGCGCTTGGCCCGCTGGGGCCCCAGTCGATACGCCCACATGGACGTCGTCGGCGAGCCCCACACCCGGGCCGGTGGATAGCCGATCTTGGCGTCTGCCGCGATCAGGAGCAGATCAGAGCAGAGCGCCATGTCGGTCCCGCCCGCCACGCAGAATCCGTGGACCTTGCACACCACCGGCTTGCCGCAGTGAAACAGCGACATGAACGCGCGGACGTTGCGGCTCATCATCGCGTAGTCCACCGTCGGGTCCCACGCGCCCGCCGGGTCGTGGTTGGCGCGCATCACCGCGGGGTCCAGCGGCGAGCCGGTCGGCGGCGCCGTGGCGAGGTCGGCGGGCTCACCCTCACCCTCGAGCTGACCCTGACCCTCTGCGCTCTGCACCAGGTCATAGCCGCCGCAGAAGCCCTTGCCGTTGCCGGACAGCAGGAGCACGGAGACGGCGGGGTCGAGGTCGGCGCGCTCGACGGCCCGCTCGAGTGCCACCAGCATCGCGCGGGTGATGCCGTTGCCCCGCTCGGGCCGGTTGAGCGTGATCCGCGCCACCCGGCCATCTACCGCGTACTGCACCACACTCATATCGGCAGGGCCCGTTCGATGATCGCCTCGGCGTCCACGCCGGCGGGAAGCGTGCCGTAGACACGGCCGCGGTCACCGGCCAGGCGCCCGGCGCAGAACGCGTCGGCGACCGCCGGTGGGGCGTGGCGGACCAGCAGCGAGGCCTGGAGGGCGACCGCGAGGTCCTCGACCAGTCGGCGGGCGCCGAACTGGCCCGCGTACAGCCGTTCCTCGGGGTTCGCACCCCCTTCCCCGGCGAACGCCTGATGCAACTGGTCGCGCACGCCGGCGAGGTGTGCGTCGAGCCGGGGCTCGGCGCCGGCGGCGAGCTCGCACTCGGCCAGGAACGCCGGCAGGCCCTCGGGCTCTTTGACGATCGCCCGCATCACATCGAGGGCGGCCACGTTGCCCGACCCCTCCCAGATGGAGTTCAGCGGGGCGTCGCGGTAGAGCAGCGGCATCCCGGAGTCCTCGACGAAGCCGTTGCCCCCCAGGCACTCCAGCGCCTCCGCGGCGTGACCGGCGGCGCGCTTGGCTACCCAGTACTTGCAGACCGCGGTGGCGAACCGGCGAAACGCCGCCTCTGACGGCTCGTCGTAGCCGCGGGCGACGCGCATCGCGGTCGCCGTGGCGGCCTCGGACTCGATCGCCAGGTCGGCCAGCACGTTACGCATGGCCGGCTGGTCGGCGAGGCGAGCTCCGAACGCGGAGCGATGGCGGGCGTGGTGTATGGCCTCCAGCGTGCCCCGGCGCAGCCCGGTCGTCGACCCGAGCAGGCAGTCGAGCCGGGTGTGGTTGACCATGCGGATGATCGCGGGGACGCCGCGCCCCTCCTCCCCCACGAGCCGGCCGAGGGCGCCGCGGAACTCGACCTCTGAGGACGGCAGCGAACGCGTGCCGAGCTTGTCCTTGAGACGCTGGAACTCCATCCCGTGACCGCGCTCCACCAAAAAGCAGGAGAGCCCTCCGGGGGCCTGTGCCAGGACCAGGAACACGTCGCAGGGCGGGTACGAGCAGAACCACTTGTGGCCGTGCAGCTCGTAGGTGCCGTCGCCGTTGGGCTCGGCCCGGGTGATGTTGGCGCGTACGTCCGAGCCGCCCTGGCGCTCGGTCATGGCCATCCCCGAGAGCGCGCCGCCCTCGTAGTCAGGCGACGTGAGGCGGGGCTCCCACGCGGCGGCCAGGTCGGGGGCGCCGTCGCGCAGCGCCGGCACCGCCGCATAGGTCATCGAGACCGGGCACATGACGCCGGCGTTGGCGTTGCTCCACAGCGTGAACATCGCGGCGCGGACGACGTGGGCGCCGGGCTGCGGGTCACGCCAGGGCAGGCTGTGGATGCTGCGCGCCACCGCGCCCTCCAGCAGCCAGTGCCACGACGGGTCGAGCTCGACAGCGTCGATCCGCTTGCCGTAGCGGTCGTGGGTGGTCAGGCGCGGCTCGTTGCGCTCGGCGCGGCGCGCATGCTCCAGCGCCTCGACGCTGCCGGCGACCGCGCCGGCCTCCCGCGCCCGGTCAGCGCCCCAACCGCCGCCCTCGCGCTCCAGCGCCTCCTGCAGGGCGAGATCGAGGTCGAACAGGTTGAACGGCTGCAGGGGCGGCGCCTGATTGAGGACCTCGCGCGCCGGGTCGGTGATCTCGATCGTGGCCATGTGGTCTCCCTTGCTCCGGGTCTCGAGGTGAATCGCGATTCACAAGCGTAGTGAATCGGGATTCACACCGCAAGGCTTGAACAACGTGCCGTCGAGCTCGAGCGCGTACAGCGCGCCCGAGATCCCGAGCCGCGCGTCGCCGGCACAGAATCCCGGAAACAGCGAGCGCTTGTACTCGGCGTTGAGCACGGGCTTGCCCGCCTTCAGATAGGGCCGGAAGGACCCGCACTCGTGGTACTGGTTGCACTGCTCGTCGAGCACGCCGTCAAACGACGGCTCGAGCTTCGCGGCCTGCTCGGGATCGTTCTTCTCGAACACCGCCATCCCCAGCCGGTGCACGGCCCGGGCCACCCACCGATCGTAGGTCAGCTGCTGCTGCGGCGTGATGGCGAACCCGGTGGGGTTCTCGAAGCCGTCCATGTTGTCGGGCTCGACCGCGTCAAACCCCTTGCGCGCGCACATGGCGAACCGGGCGCGCATGATCGGCTCGAGCGCCCCCAGGCGCCGGACGTCCAGCCACTTCTCCCCGGGCCAGCCGTTGCTCTTGCCCAGCACCGCGTGCGGGAAGCGCCCGGCGTCGGGCCGCCATCGCTCCCAGCTGCCGACGTCGACGTAGCAGATGACGTGCTGGCCGAGGGCGTGCAGGCGCGCCACCTCCGCGGCACCGTTGGCAAAGCCGTCGATGTCCGAGGCGGCCACGTGCTCGATCCGCACCCGGCCCTGAAGCTGCCAGTACCAGGTGAGATGAGCCGGCGGCGACCAGCGGGCGCGCGCGGCTGCGTTCCCCGCCCCGACCGACATCGCGCACAGGCAGGCCGCGGCGGCCGTGATCCGCAGAAGGCCGCCGCGACCCATCCCGGCGCGTCCTACGCGGCGGCCGCGGCGGCCGCGGCGGTGGCCATGGTGCACTCGGCCACCCGATCGGTGGCGTCGTGGGTCCCGGCCAGCAGCCGTCGCGAGAGCTGGGCGCGGCGGAAGAACAGGGGCGCGTCGTGCTCCCACGTCGCGCCGATCCCGCCGTGCACGTTGATCATCGCCCGCGCGGCGAAGTCCAGGGCGGCGCCGGCGGCGCTGCGGGCCGCGCTGGCCGCCAGCGGGAACTCCTCGGGCCGGTCCTGCCGGGCCCAGCCGGCGTAGTACTGAAGACCGCGAGCGTTCTCGAGCCGGCGCAGCACCTCGGTGAGCTCGTGCTTGATCGCCTGATAGGAGCCGATCGCCCGGCCGAAGGTGAACCGCTCCTTGGCGTAGGCGACGCTCACGTCCAGGCATGTCTGCACGGCGCCGATCGACTCGGCCCCGATGAGCGCGTGGGCCAGGTACCAGGCGTCGGCGAGAACCGCGGCATCGACCGGGAGCCTGCGGCCGCGGGCGCCGGTGAAGGTCACGTGGCCCAGCGAGCGCGTGGCGTCGTAGCGGACGACGGCTTCCACCGACACGCCGTCGGCGCCGGACTCGACGGCCACCGCGACGGGCGCGCCGTCGCCGTCCACCGCGACCACCACCAGCAGGTCGGCGCCGGGCGCGTCGGGCACCCACGCCACATGACCCTCGAGCGTCACGTCCTCACCGTCGCCGGCCACCGTCGGCGCGCCCGCGCGGGTGAACCCCGAGGCCGGCTCGACGGTCCAGCCCTCCTCGAGCTCGCCGGGGGGGCGCGCCGGCACGTAGGCCGGTCGCACCTCGCCCGAGGCCACCGCCTCGAGCGACGCGTCGCCGGCGGCGTTGAGGATCGCCGTCGCGGGGAGCAGCCCGAGAAGCGGGACGCCGGCCAGCACGCGGCCGCACTCCTCGGCCACCAGCAACGCGTCAAAGCCACCCAGGCCGGCGCCGCCGTGCTCCTCGTCGATCAGCACGCCCGGCCAGCCGGCCTCAACCGCCATGGGCCACAGATCGGGCAGCGCTGACGGGTCCTCCAGCGCGGCACGAGCGGCCTCGACCGTCTTGACGCGGGCCAGCGATCCGCGAGCGGCCTCGCGCAGGAGCATCTGCTCGTCGGAGAGGGCGAAGTTCATGAGGTCACCGCCTGCTTCTCCATCGAGCGCAGCTCAGAGAAGGGCACTCCCTTGTCCAGCCTCGGCTCGGGCGGCAGTCCCAGCACCCGCTCCCCGATCGTGTTGCGCAGGACCTGCTCGGTGCCGCCGGCCGATTTGAGCCCCGGCAGGAACGAGATCAGATAGCTCCACTCACTGTCGAGATCCAGCGCATCGGGTCCGACCACGTCAGCACCGAGGTCGGTGGCGGCGATCGCCGCGTTGACCATCGTCACCTTGGCCAGGCCCGCCTCGGGACCGGGAATCTGTCCGCGGGCGAGCGCCGTCAGCGCCCGGTAGCCGTTGTAGCGCACGGCGAGCAGCTCCGTGATGACCTCGCCGAGGCGCCGGCGGGCATCGGCGTCGCGGCGAGCGCCGGCGTCGGCGGCCAGCGTCTGGGCCAGCCGCGTCGGCGAGCCGAAGCCCTCGGAGCCGAAGCCGATCGTGAGCCGCTCGTACATCAGCACGGTCAGGGCCGTGCCCCACCCGTTGCCGACACCGCCGACGACCGCGTCGGGGTCCAAGCGGACGTCGTCGAAGAAGACCTCGTTGAACTCGGCTTCGCCGGAGATCTGGCGCAGCCCGCGGACCGTGACCCCGGGCGAGTCCATCGGCACGATGAACATGGTCAGGCCCTTGTGCTTGGGGACGTCGGGATCGGTCCGCGCCAGCAGCAGCCCGAAGGCCGCGAACTGGGCGTTGGTGGTCCACACCTTCTGCCCGTTGAGCGTCCAGCTGCCGTCCTCGCCCTGGCGCGCGCGGGTCTGCACCGCGGCCAGGTCAGAGCCGGCGCTCGGCTCGGAGAACATCTGGCACCACACCTCGTCGCCATGGAGCATCGGCCCCAGGTGGCGGCTCTTCTGGTCCTCCGAGCCGTGGGCGATGAGGCACGGACCGAGCATCCCGATGCCGATCACGTCGAGGATCCCCGGGACCTCGGCCCGCGAGATCTCCTGATTGACCGTGACCTGCTCGATCGGCCCCAGCCCGCGGCCGCCGAACTCCTTGGGCCAGGAGACCGCGGCCAGCCCCGCTTCGGCGAGCTTGCGCTGCCAGGCGCGACGGGAGTCGATGTATGCCGAGTCCTCGGACGACCCGGAGCGCGGTGGAGCCTGGTCCCGGTTCGCCTGAAGCCAGGCTCTCGCCTGGGCGCGGTACTCCGCCTGTTCCGGGGTGTCGTTGAGGTCCACGCTCTGCTCCTCCGTCGCGCTGGGGGTGTGAATCAGGATTCATCCCTGAGGTGTGAATCAAGATTCACGATGTTACGGCAGACCGCCGGCCGCACGCGTCACAATGCCCGGCGATGGCAGAGAACGAGGACGTGTTCGTCCACGAGCGCGCACTCGTGGAGACCGATGCGATCGGCACCGGCACGCGCGTCTGGGCCTTTGCCCACGTCATGCCGGGAGCCGTGATCGGCGCCGAGTGCAACATCTGCGACCACACCTACATCGAGGGCGGCGTCACCCTGGGGGATCGCGTGACGGTCAAGTCCGGCGTCTTTCTCTGGGTCGGCGTCACCATCGAGGACGACGTCTTCATCGGCCCGCAGGCGACCTTCACCAACGACCTGATGCCGCGCAGCCGTCAGCCGTTTCAGCTCAGCGAGACCACGGTCTGCCGGGGCGCCAGCATCGGCGCCGGGGCCGTCATCCTCGCCGGGGTGACCGTCGGCGAGCGCGCGATGGTCGGGGCCGGGGCCGTGGTGACCAAGGACGTGCCCGCCGACACCGTCGTGGTCGGGAACCCGGCGCGCGTGATCCGCCGGCTGGCCTGAGCCCCCCTCCAGCGGGGACAAGCTCGGTGAGCTGGCCTGAGCCCCCCTCCAGCGGGGATCAGGCTCGGTGAGCTGGCCTGAGCCCCCCTCCAGCGGGGATCACGCTCGGTGAGAAGGGTTCGGGCGCCCGCGCCGGTCGCGGCGGCGGGGACCGACCGCGACCCGAGGCCGCACTGTTGGGGGCGATGCGGACGCCGTGGCAAGCGGGTTAGGCCACCACGGGCCCGCGGAATCAGTGCGATGCCCGCGCGGGCGCCCTAGGGGCGGCGAGGTGAAATTGGGTCTCGCCATCGGCGTCGCCCCGCCTTCACCGGTGGTCTCTTCGACCCGCCGCCACCATCTCTGTGAGTTCGTATGTCCGTCCAGACCGGCCGTCGTCTCAGGCGATGCGCTCGTAGACGGCCGTGTGCACCGCCGCCGCGACCTGCTCGATCTCATCGCGGGTGAGGTCGGGATGCATGGGCAGCGAGAGCTCCTCCGCCGCCCACATCTCGGCCACCGGGAGGGATCCGTGCATGAGCGGCATGTTGGTCCAGGCGGTGTGCGCGTGGACCGCCGGCGCATAGTGAACGCCGGTCTCCACCCCGCGGGCCTTCAGCCCGGCCGCGACCTGGTCGCGGTTCTCGAACAGCGTCGGGAACAGGTGGTAGATCGAGGG
The DNA here is from genome assembly GCA_963771675.1 of uncultured Actinomycetota bacterium. Taxonomy (GTDB): domain Bacteria; phylum Actinomycetota; class Thermoleophilia; order Solirubrobacterales; family Solirubrobacteraceae; genus Palsa-465. The sequence goes on from CAVYUJ010000004.1 coordinate 499,452, forward strand.
TGTGTCGGGCGTCTCGGCGGCGATCCTGACCTCCGCGGGCAGGAGCCGGCGGTAGGCCGCGGCGTGCTCGCGACGTTGCTGGTTCCAGCGGTCCAGGTGCGGCAGCTTGACGCGCAGCAGCGCGGCCTGGAGCCCGTCGAGACGCTCGTTGTAGCCGATCTCCACGTGCTCGCCCTTCACCCGCTGCCCCAGATTGCGCAGGCGCCGCAGGCGCGTCGCCAGCAGGTCATCGCTGGTGCAGATGGCTCCGCCGTCGCCGAGGGCGCCGAGGTTCTTGCTGGGGTAGAACGAGAAGCCGGCCGCGGCGCCGAGCGAACCCACCCGGCGACCGCGATACCGCGCGCCGTGTGCCTGCGCGGCATCCTCGAGCACCAGCAGGCCCTGCGGCTTGGCGAACGCCTCGATGGCGGCCATGTCGCAGGCCTGGCCGTAGAGATGAACGGCGAGCACCGCAGCCGTGCGGGGCCCGATCGAGGCGCGGGCGGCGTCAGGGTCGATGAGCCCGGTGTCCTCGCGGACGTCGCACAGCACCGGGGTGGCGCCGACGTGGGCCACGGCGAGCGCCGAGGCGATGAAGGTGTGTCCCGGGACGATGACCTCGTCGCCGGGGCCGATGCCATAGGCCTCGAGCATCAGCGCGAGCGCCGCGGTCCCGGAGGCGACGCCGACGCAATGGGCGACCTCACAGTAGGCGGCGAACTCGGCCTCGAACGCCTCGACCTCCGCGCCGAGCGTGTAGGCGCTGGACTCGAGCATCCGCGAGAAGGTCTCCTTGAGCTCGTCGGCGATGCCGCCGTGCTGGCGGTCGAGGGTGACAAAGCGCACGGCTGAGTCGTGTCCCTGCTGCGTTGAATGTGAGATGGCCAAAGCGTCCCCCAGATGCGTTCTTGCGTGGTTACGTGTTTCGGGTGTGTGCACGGGGGCCGAGTGGCGTCGTGCCCATCACCTGTTCAAACGGCCGAGCAACCCTCGGATTTGCACACCGCGAGCGCGCCGGCATCTCTTCGTGCCCGGCGCGACCGCGGCGAAGCCATCACGAAGCCCAGCGCGGTCGCACTGGCGACCCCGCGGCGGGCCATGCGAAGCTCGTCGATCGTGCGGCGCACCGACTCGATCGCGCGCTGGACGTGGACCAGCTCGCCGGACGCGCCCGCGGCCACGTCGGGCGCCTCGGCGCGCAACGACTGCAGCACCATCAGCACGTCGCAGCTGGCCTCCAGCGCAGCGTCGACGTTGTCCGAACTCCGGCTCGCCGACGGCATGAAGCTGACGGTGGCCACGGGTCAGGACCTGATCAGGCCGGATCGATCCTCTACGCCGAGCTTGTGGACGAGCTCGGAGATGTGCCGCCGCACGGTGACCGGTGCGATGGCCAGTCGTTCGGCGATCGCCGCCGTGCTGTGGCCGCGGCGCAGCATTCCGAGAACCTGAGACTCGCGCGTGGTCAGCCCGTCGCCGTCGCTCCACACGCCGCGGAGCTCCATCAGCAGCTCGAGGACCATGGCGCGCGGGATCACCGCCTGCTTGTCGGTGACGGCGCTGACGATGTTGGCGAGCCGCGCCTTGTCGATCGGGCCGGGCATGTAGCCGACGGCGCCGGTGCGGATCGCCTCGAGGAGGTCGTCGACGTTGGGCTCCTGGGCCAGCACGACCACCGACGTGTCGGGGGCCGCGCGCCGGATCCCGCGGACCGCGCTCAGCCAGCCGCCGGCCAGATCGCGGCCGACCAGACAGAGGTCGGGCTGATCACGGTGGGCGCTGCGGATCGCCAGCGAGGCGTCCGAGACCTCGCCGGACAGGTCCACCTGATTGCCGAGCGCCAGACGAACGCCCGCACAGGTGGGGGCGTGGTCGGCGATGAGGACTTTCAGGCGCTGCATACCTCGAACAACGCGCCGAGTGTGGGATTTCTGACGGTGCCCTCGAGGTGAACCTCAAAGCCGCGACGCCGGGCGTCGCGTCAGAAGTGGCAGGTCCCGGCCGTTGCTCTGACAGTCACACAGATCTCGACGTCCTCGATACCCGAAAGCAGACCAACCCATGGCGACATACGTAGCGGAACACGAACTTCAGGGGCCTGGCGCCGATGAGCGCCAGCCCGTTGGGATTGCGGTCGTCGGCGCCGGCTACTGGGGACCGAACATCGTCCGCAACGCGCTCCAGTGCCCGGAGACGCGTCTGATCACGGTCTGCGATGCCGATCTCCCGCGCGCCCAGAAGCTCGCCGGATCGTTCTCGGGCGTCAAGGCGACCGACGACCTGCAGGAGCTGCTGGACAACCCAGAGGTCGAGGCCATCGCGGTGGTCACTCCGCCTGGGACCCACCTCAAGGTCGCAATGGCGGCGATCGAAGCCGGCAAGCACGTCCTGGTCGAGAAGCCGCTGGCGGCCACCTACTCCGAGGGCCGCGCGCTCGTCAGCGCAGCGGAGGACAAGGGCGTGGTGCTGATGTGCGACCACACGTACTGCTACACGCCGGCAGTCGAGCGGATCCGCGAGCTCGTGCACTCCGGGGTCCTCGGCGACCTGCAGTTCGCCGACTCCGTGCGGATCAACCTGGGCCTGGTGCAACGCGACGTGAACGTCCTCTGGGACCTCGCGCCGCATGACCTCTCGATCCTGGACTTCATCCTGCCCGAGGGCTGCCAGCCGCTCGCGGTGGCCGCGCACGGCGCCGATCCGCTCGGTGCCGGGCAGGAGTGCGTCGCCTACCTCACGCTCCAACTGCCCGGCGGAGCGATCGCTCACCTCCACGTCAACTGGCTGAGCCCGATCAAGGTCCGCACGACCACCATCGGGGGCTCAAAGCGGACGCTGGTGTGGGACGACCTCAACCCCTCGCAGAGGATCTCCGTGTTCGACCGCGGCGTGGACCTGGCCGACCCGACCCAGCTCGGCGCCGACGACCGGCGCCAGGCCCTGGTGTCCTATCGGTCCGGCGACATGGTGGCGCCGGCCCTGCCCGAGCGCGAGGCGCTGCAGGGCGTCATGGCCGAGTTCGCGGACTGCATCCGGACCGGCCGCGCCAGCCGCACCGATGGCCGGGCGGGCCTGCGCGTGCTCGACATCCTCGAGGCGGCGTCACGCAGCCTGGAGTTCCACGGCGCCGTGGTGCCGCTGCGCGGCGATCGCTGACACCGCACGCGTCGAACCCGCTCCGCAGCGCCGGCCGCAGCGCACCGCACCCAGCAGAAGGGGGTTCGAGGCGAAGACCCCCTTTCCCGTGCGATCAGCGCCGTTCCAGGATCACAACGCTCTGATGTCCGTATGCCTCGTGGACGACCGGGAACGCCTTCCAGCCGTACGAGAGCCGTCGAGCGAGGACCTCGGGGTCCCACATCACGTGCGCGATCATCGACCGGCCCATGGTGAACATGTAGGCGTCGCCCGACATGAACCTCCGGAACTCCTCACGTTCCCGCAGTTGGGTCGCGAATGCGTCCCAATTCTCCTTGCCTCCGGTCCTCTCCCAGTACTCAGGACGGCCACCACTCGTGATGATCTCGGCTGAGTGCCGGTCGTTGATCGAGAAATAGAGGCGGCCCCCCGGTCGGATGATCCGGTGCAGCTCGAGGAACCACGCCTCGGCGAGGTCATCCACGTGGGTGAACACCGATCCGCAGTAGACGAGATCGACGGACTGGTCGCCGAACGGAAGATGCGGACTCATCGTGTTGGTGATGAAGTGCGCCGGCGGACTGAGGTTCTCCTGGCACCACATGATCGCGGTGGACCAGATGTCGGCACCCCACAGCTCGGCGTCCGGCGCAACGTCGGGGATCCATCGCAGCATGCGGCCGCCCGCGCAGCCCAGCTCCAGGATCCGCTGCGCGTCTCCGAGGCCAAAGCCGCTCTCGGTGAGGAGCTCGTCCATCTTCTCGACATCCTGCTTGCCGCTGGCCACGAACGATTCGGCACTGGTGCAGTAAGAAGCCCAGAGCTCCTCGGGCGGCACGGGGAAGGCGTACCGGCCGTCATCAACTGATGCCCCGAGCGAGATGGGCCGCGAATACCCGTCCTGTCCGCCATCGTGGGGCCAGAACTGGCCGTACTGCATCAGCTCGGAGGCGACGGCGGGGAGATGTCGCCGCAGACGCTCAACGACAACCGCTCCTCCGCGAGTTCGCAGCTTGGAGATGACCTCGTTCATCGCGTACTGACCTCCAGTTTCGGGATCGTCTGACAGTGATGGGCGACCCATGTCACATGCGAGCCCGACACCGGGCACCACCGCGACCGCTGGATCGCCGCGCCCCGGACCAGACGGCCTGCCGATGCTCCACGCGCCGACCGGAAAGATACCTTCCGATCGGGCTTCAGGACTGCACGACCGAGCCGGCTGGCTGCGGTGACGCGGGCGCCCTGGTGCGGCTCAGGCGGACGCGAAGCGCCGCGCGCTTGCGGACGAGCAGCGGGCCAAACGGAATCGCGGCGACAACACAACCGGCACACGCCCCCACGAGCGCGCCCCCGAACGGGCTCCCGACCGCGGAAGCGACGAGGTGAGCGGTCACCGCGGCGGCCAGAGCCCACGCGACGCCCGGCCCCAGCGCGCGTAGTGTCGTCCAGATACGCACGCCGGTGCTCCGTAGCAGCACCGCATAGACGGGACCGACGATGCCGACAACGACGACCGCCTGGCCGGCCCCGACCCCAGCGATGCCATACGGTCGAGCGACCAGAATCAGCGTCGTCGCGAGCGCGGCCAGCCACGGAATCAGCGCAAAGAACACGCTCCGGGTGCGGCCGAGCGTCACCAGGTAGTCGCCGGCGAGCTCGATGAGGATCCTCCCAGCGCCCAGGACTGACAGGCCTACGAGTGCCGAGGCGGCGGGAAGCCACTTCGGTCCATAGATCGCCGCCACAGCGGGACGGGCCAAGCCTCCGATGATCAGGCAGACGGGGACGGTCACCCCGGTGACGAGCCGCAGCGCCTTGAGGAACTGCTCCGGCATGTCCGCACCCTCCAGGCGCAGCCGGGCGAAGGTGGGCAGGGACACGCTGCGGATCACTGCGCCGAAGACGTTGCTCGCCCACCCCGAGATGTTGAACGCCAGCATGTACAGGCCGAGCGCCCGCGCACCCAGGACATGGCCGACGACGATGTAGTCGACGTTGAGCACGATCAGCGCGAGCAGGTTGCTGCCCACGATGGGTAGGCCGAACTCCAACAGGCGCCGCGCCTCCGCCGGCTTCCAACCGGGCAGGTAGCGCCCGGCCCGGTATGCCAACAGGATCAGTGTCGTCGCCAGTTGCCCGGCCACCCACGACCAGGCGAGGGCAAGCGCCCCGAGCCCCTGGAGGGCCAGAACGATGACCACCGCCGAACTGACGGCGAGGTTCGCGAAATCCGCCAGGAAGATGCGGTCCATGCGGAACTCGCGTCTCAGCATGGCCGCCGGCACTGCCGTGAGCCCAGCCAGCGGGAGATTGATGGCCATGATGGCAATCGGCGTGGCCGCGGCGGGCGAGCTCAGCGACCGAGCGAGCAGCCCCGAGAACAGCGCCACGAGCCCCCCGAGGACTGCGCTGGCGATCAGGCTGATGGTGACGATGGTTGGAGCGCTCGCGGGAACGCGCTCGGGGTCGTCGCGGATCAGGGCGGCACTGACCCCGAAATCGGAGATGTTGACGACCACGGTGTGCACGACCAGCGCAATGGCGAACACGCCGAACTCGTTTGGCGCGACGATGCGCGCGACGGCGACGCCGAGCGCGAAGTTGCCGACCCGGCTGACCAGGACGTCAAGGGTGCTCCACGCCGCGCCTCGGCCGACGAGACGCTTGAGCGGCGAACGGTCGGTTTTCACGGGAGGTGCTGACTGGACGCCGTGGCGTCTTCGCCCACGCCCAGCTCCTCAAAGGGCACGCCGAAGTCAAAGAAGGCGTCCCTCAGGCTCTCGTCATGTCCGTTGGACAACACCGGCTCGGCAGAGGAGATGCTGGTCTTCTCCTCCAGGAGGTCGTCCGCAGCCTCACGCTCCCGCTGCCCTGCGGCCCGCCATGCGCGCCGCAGCGACGGGACCCCGATGATCAGCCCGCATCCAAGGAAGAACACGAGTAGGAACACGATCACGCCGAGACTGTTGGACGGCCCCATCGACTGCGTCGTCGCCTGGAACAGGCCCAGCTCGCCGACCTGCAGACGGTTGGTCTCGGCGACCTGTTCGACCTCGGCTCGGGAGCTCAGATAGTCGCGCAGCGCGGAGAGGGTCGCACTGGCCAGCTTCTCTGCCGCGCCGCTCGTGGGCGCCTGAGCCTCCAGCGCGATGATCGGAAGATTGTTGCCGGCGCTGTCGGTCATGACCTGCGTCGTGATCACGTAGGCGTGGCGTCCCGATGGCGCGATGACCGGCGACGGGCCTGACGCCCCGGGCTCGGTCACCGCGGCGTTGATGCCTACCAGCTTGCTCGCCGGCAGTCCCGCCTTCTGCGCGATGGCGGACTTGATGGTGCCGTCGACCATCAGGCTGGCGAGGAGGAGGGTCTGCTCTCCGAGGGTCGCGGTCCCGCGCGGCGAGACCTGGACGATCTGGGAGTTCGGGGTGTCGACGAGGATGTGCGCCGTGACGATGCCCACGTCGTATTTGCGGCTCTGAAAGCCGGGGAGCTGATAGACCACGGCGGTGCCAGCGAGCATGGCCACGATCAGTGCGATCGCAACAAGAATCCGGTGCCGCCAGAGCCGGCGGAGAATTGAGACTGTGCTCATCGAATGTGACGACCCTGTTCTGGACGGTTTCAGCGCGTGGTTCTGCGATCCCTTCGCCCGAACAACGCCGCGATCCCCGAGCTTCTTGTAAGCCCGCCCGTGTACGCCGCGTTAGGGCCGTGCAAGGCTCGCTCAGCAGGCGACGTTGATCAGTGATGTCGGCACGCACCACGATCCTGACCTTCCATGGCATCGGCGAGCCCGGTCGGGAGCTGGGCCCGGGTGAGGCTGACGTGTGGGTGAGCCATGCGCAATTTCTGGCGCTACTGGACAGGATCGCGGGCCGCGACGACGTGCGCATCACCTTTGACGACGGCAACGCGTCCGATGTGGAGCTGGGGCTTCCGGCGCTCGCTGACCGCGGTCTGTTCGCCACCTTCTTCATCGTCGCCGGACGCCTTGGCGTGCCGCGGTTCCTGGACGAGGCCGGCCTCCGGGCGCTCACAGCGGCCGGGATGGAGGTCGGCAGCCACGGCATGCGCCACCGCCCGTGGCGCGGGCTTGACGATCGCGCACTTCATGAGGAGCTCGTTGAGGCCAAGACCGTCCTTGAGGGAGTGATCGACCGGCCCGTGACCCGCGCCGGGTGTCCGTTCGGCGCCTATGACCGCCGCGTCCTGCGCGCTGCGCGTGGCGCGGGTTTCCAGCACGTCTACACGAGCGATCGCGGGACCGCCCGGACGGCGGACTTCCTCCAGTCCCGCAACAGCATCGGGCCGCGCGACACGCCTGAGGTGATGGAGCGCGTCGCCGCGCTGGAGGCATCCCCCCAACGGCTCCTGACTCGCCGGGCGAAACTGACGCTCAAACGGTGGCGCTGACGCCGGCGCCGGGCACCCGCTAGAAGATCGCAGATGCGCCTGCCGCGAACGCGGCGTCGGCTTCGGCTGAGCGGGACGTTTCCATCTCGGCTGGACGCACGATCGGCTCGCCGCCGATGAACGCGCGGAGGCCGGCCAGGAAGTCGTCCGGTGCGTAGGCCCCTAAACGCGGCTGGGGCACGGTCCGCTCCAGCTCGTCCAGCGCGGGAGCCAGGTCGGCCTCGTCGAAGGCGACCCTGATCTTCCCCAGCTCGGAGAACCGGTGCGCCGTGGCCAGCTGATGATCGTTGCGATGCTCGCCGAGCGCAGCGCGGCGCGGCATGACCAGGACGGGCTTGCCGAGCTCGAGCGCGGTGAGGATCGTGCCCATGCCCGCGTGTGCAACGATCGCGCTGGCCTCCTCCATCCGCTGAGCGCATTCGCCAGGGGTGATGAACTGAGCAAACTTGATGTGCCGAGGACGCAGCCGGCTCGGTCCGATCTGCGCAAAAACCGGGACGCTGGAGGCGGAGCCGGCCCAAGCGTCGATCGCCGCGGTGAGCCGGTCGAACGGCAGCTGGGTCCCCACGGTGACGAAAATCACAGCACGGCTCCCAAATACTGGATGCGACCGCCGGCGAGGTGCGGCCATTGCGTCAGGCAGAGGTCCGCGGTCTCGCTGGCCATGCGGCCGGACATCGACAGCTCCTCGACGTTGGCGACGCTGTCAATCCACGCCGTCCGCGCCCCCATCATCCGGGCAAACCGGATGGCGAGGTAGCCGGGGGCGGCGCCGGTCGAGATCACAACCGTCGGACGTTCCCGGAGCAGCACCCAGAGCACACGGAGCGCGCAGCGCAGCAACGCCAGCTTGTTCCAGCGGTTGGCGTCGTTGACGACGTGGAACCTGGCGCTGCCGACCTCGGAGCGGTGGCCCGCGTCCGTGGTCAGATACGCGACGTCGTGCTCTTCGAACGCCGGCGTCATACGCCGCAGCTGCACCCAGTGCCCTCCGCTGGAGGCCACCGCCAATACCCTCTGAGATCTGCGCCCTTTCATGCCACCACCCCCAGTGGTATGCGTCCGTTCATTCCCACAAGCAACGGTCGGCGCCCCGCCGTTCTTGCGCCGCGCTACCGGGACAGGCCGGCGACCGCGTCGGCCCCGAACACGAACGGCAGATCGGCCTCGATGTCGCGTAGGAGTGGCGCCGTGGCGTCCCGCTGAGACGGGATCAGCTGATCGAGCGGCAGTGGCCATCGAATGGCTACATCGGGATCGTTGAAGGCAATCCCACGCTCGGTCTCATCCGCGTAGTAGTTGCTCTGCTTGTACATCACGTCGGCGACGTCGGAGACGACGCAGAAACCGTGGGCGAAGCCAATCGGGCAATAGACCGAGCGCATGTTCTCCTCGGTCAGCTCGAAGGCCTCCCACTCGCCGAATGTCGGCGACCCACGGCGGATGTCGACCATCACGTCGACGATCGCGCCGCGGGCGCAGCGCACGAGCTTCGCGGCACCGCGTCCGATCTGGAAATGCATGCCCCGGACGATGCCCTTGCCCGAGCGCGAGTGGTTGTCCTGGACCATCTCCTCGGGAATGCCGAGCTCGGCAAACACCTCCCGCCGGTAGGTCTCACAGAAGAATCCCCGCTCGTCTCCGAGCACGCGGGGCTCGATCAGGATCGGCCCGTCAAGCCGAGTCTCCACACGTTTCATGTTGTCTCCCTTGGTACGCGTGATGCCTGTCAGGCGGTGGCGCCGGCCAACAGGCCCGCGCGCTCGAGGTAATCGCTGAGCGCTGCGCGCCAAGGCCGCAGCGGCGCGAGTCCGGTGCGCTCTGACACCCAGGACCGCAGCACGCCGTTGAGAGGCCGGTCGGCGGCCCCCGGCGCGATCGTGGTGCTCGTCGGCTCGACCGAGACGTCGACTCCGGCGAGCTCCATGATCGCCTCCGTGAACCCGTGCCAGCTCGTAACGCCCGAGTTCGTCAGGTGCAGCGGTCCGCTGACGCCGGCATCGACGGCGGCGAGGATCGCCGCCGCCAGGTCCGCCGTGAACGTCGGCGTGAGCAGCTGATCCGAGACCACCTTGAGGTCACCCTGCTCTCTCGCGCGGGCGATCATTCGCGTCACGAAGTTCCCGCCCTTCGACACGCTGCCATGGAGGCCGTAGAGGCCGGCGGTGCGGACGACGAGCGAGCCCGGCGCATAGGTGAGCGCGGCATACTCGCCCGCCAGCTTGGAGATGGCGTAGATGCTGCGCGGGTTAGGGAGGGACTCCTCGTCGTAGGGGACCAGGGCCGAGCCGTCGAACACATAGTTCGTGCTCAGATGGACCAGCTGTGCGCCCTCCGCGGCGGAGCGCTGAGCGAGGCGCTTGACGGCACGGGCGTTGACCGCGAACGACTGGTCCTCCTCACGCTCGCAGACCTCCACGTTGTGGAACGCGGCGCAGTTGAGGACCAGCGTCGGGCGCAACGCCTCGAACGCGAATTTCACCGCGGCATCATCGGTGATGTCGAGCTCCGCCCGTGAGGGCGAGACCACCTCGGCGTCGTCACGCAGCAGCGCCTCGAGGTCGGAGGCCAGCTGGCCTCCGCCCCCGGTGATGAGAATGCGGCGCGCGCGCGCGCTCACAGCGCGGCCTTGTAGTGGTCGATCTGCGGGGTCAGCTCGCTGAGCAACTCCAGCCACCGGATGTTGTAGAACCGCGGGTCGGTCAGCATCGTCTTGTCCTCGACGTCAACCGAAGCCAAGATCCCGTCAATGGCCTCCACCACGGAGTGCGACGGCTGGAAGCCGAGGCGGCTGGCCAGCTTGGTGTTGGAGCACTCGTAATCACGGGTGAGCCGCGGAGCCGGCTCCTCCCTGAGAGTGACCGGTCGCCCGAGGAGCTGGACCGAGCCGGCCACCAGCATCGCGAGCTCACGGATCTGGTAGTTGGAGTGCAGAACGTTGAAGATCTCGCCACGGACCAGATCGGCCGGAGCCTCCATGGCTGCGATCATCGCGTCGGACACGTCGCGGACATCGACCAGCGGACGCCACATCCAACCGCCGCCGTGCAGCGAGAGCTGGCCGCGCAGCAGCGCGTCCTTGACGAAGGTGTTCACCACGAGGTCGAAGCGCATGCGCGGGCTGTAGCCGTAGACGGTGCCGTTGCGGAGCATCACCGGGCACAGGCCCTGGTCGACGAGGCCGATCAGAGCCTCCTCGCCGTAGCGCTTGGAGGTGGCGTAAGCCCCGCGCGGCTCGATCGGAGCCGTTTCGTCGTGCATGCCCGGGGGCATCCCGTCATAGAGCGAGCACGAGGATGCGAACACCACCCGCTCGACATCACGATCAACGCAGTTGCGCCCCAACGTCTCGGTGGCGACCGCGTTCATCTGCCAGTTCGCCTCGGGGTCGTACTCCGCCGTCGGGTCGTTGGAGAGACCGGCGAGGTGGATCACCGCGTCGACGCCGTCAAGGGCACTGCTCGGCATTTCGCGGACATCGGCCTCGATCAACTCGATCTTGTCGAGCAGCGACTCGATGGGGCGGCGGCCCCAATACAGGCGGTCGAGGATCCGCACGCGGTAGCCGCGGTTGAGCAGTCGCTCGGTGAGGACCGAGCCGATGTAGCCCGCGCCGCCGGTCACCAAGACCAGCTGTCCGGGCTCGGGCGCCTCGGGTGAGAGCCCGTTGGTGCGCCGCGCGACGGGGGGCAGCTCGCGGGCCTGGGTGCCATAGTCGATCATCCGGTGAACACTCCTGCGGTTTGGACTTGAGAACTGCCCGATGAACGGTCGGGGTCGAGAGCTTCTTTCAGCTCACTCCCGGCGGTTCGCCAACAGCGCCGGTCGGCGCCATCAAGTTCTCCGCGAGGCCGGAAGGGCGTGTCCGATCAGGCCGTTTGTAGTCCGGATGCACGCGTGATGCTCGGCTGGCTCAAACGTCACAGGATTGTCCTGGCGCTGCTTGTGGTGAGCGCCGCTATCGGCGCTGCCTGCACCAAGGAGAACATCTCCGGCAACCTCACCGTTGCAGCGGCCACTGCTCGGGTCGCAGTCGATTTTCCCGACGCCTCGATCATCGCCCGAAGCGCAGATCCCCAGGACCTGCAGACATTGCAGAAGCATGCGGTGCTCTACGGCCGCCTGATGACCACGCCGCCGGTGCTGACCGACATCGCACGGCGCGCACGCGTGCCTGTCACGGAGCTCTCGGGCTCCATTGACCTCACCGGCAACTTCCCCGTCTCCTTCACGCAGGTTGGCAGCGAGCAGCATGCCAACGATCTCAGCAACTCGAACGACCCCTATCGGCTCGAGCTCCAGGCCTCGACGATCGAGCCGGTGCTCACGATCTACGCCGAGGCGCCCTCCTATGACGAGGCGATGCGTCTCGCCAGCAGCGCCGTGCCCGGCCTCCAGGACTACCTTCATGCCCAAGCCGCCTCGGACAGCTTCTCCGCGAGCGAACTGCCAGTGCTCGACGAGCTGGGCCCCGCACGCGGCGGCGTGACGAACAACCACGCGAAGTACGTCATCGCCGCGCTGACGTTCATCACGGCGTTCGCTCTGGCGTACGTCTGTCTGTTCGTTCTCATCCGGCGGCCATGGCATCGCCAGGAGCCGGAGGAGGTGGTGCCGCAACGCACGCGCCTGAGCCGGCGCGGCGCCGCCAACTGGCCGCACACCAGCCGCCTGCTGCCGTGGTCGATCGCCGGTCTCATCGCGATGTTCTGGCTCACGCCGTTCGACCGCATCCAGCTGCAGGCATCTGGTCCGGTGAACATCACGCTGGACCGAATCGTGTTGCCGTTCGTCTTCGCCATCTGGCTGATCGCGTTCACCGCCGGGCCGGGCGCAAGGCCACGGGTCAGGGTCACGCGCGTCCATGTCGCGATCGGCATCTATCTCGCGTGCGCGTTCCTGAGCACGGTTCTGGACGCCCACTACCTGAACCATGCCGGCGAGCTGATGCTGTCGCTCAAGAAGCTCCCGCTGCTCATCTCCTACATGTCGGTGTTCGTGCTCATCGCGAGCTCCGTGAGACGTGAGGAGGTCCCAGCGTTCCTAACGTTCACCCTCGTCCTCGCCGTGATCGTCTCGTTGGGGACCATCTATGAGTACAGGTGGCACCAGAACCTGTTCGTGACCCTGTCCAGCAAGATCTTCATCGGGCCGTTCACACTTGTCGGGGGAGACACGGCGACGTCGGTCGACAGCCTGGGCCGCCGGTGGGTGGAGGGTCCGTCCGCGTACGGCGTGGAGCTGGTCGCGATGCTCGCCACGGCCCTGCCGATCGCCGTGCTGGGCATTCTCAAGTCCAAGACCCGTCGGCAGCACCTCCTGTACGGACTGGCAGTGGTCGCGCTGCTCTACGGAATGGTGGCCACCGACCGGAAGAGCGCTCTGGTCGCACCGGGCGCGGTGTTTCTGACCCTCGCCTACTTCCGCCGCCGGCAGTTGATCTCATTGGCCCCGCTTGGCCTCGTCATCGTGATCTTCCTCGCAGCGACGTCGCCCGCGGCGATACGCAACATCATCACCCAGTACACCTCTGCCGACGCCAGCCACGTGGCGACGGTCAGCTCCCGCACGGCGAACTACGACGCTGTCCGACCCGATCTATGGAGCCACCTGCTCCTGGGTCGCGGGCAGGGAACCTACGCTCCGCCCACCGACCGCATCGTGGATTCGGAGATCATCCTCCCGTTGGTCGAGACCGGAGTCCTGGGCCTCGTGGCGATCCTGATGATTCCGATCTCGGTCATCCTCCTCTGCCGGCGCAGCGCCTCGCGCCACGAGTCGCGATGGTCAGGACCGGCGGTCACGGGCGTCGCCGCGGGCGTCTGCTTCCTGTCCGTGTCGATGCTCTACAGCGTCATGTCGCTCCCGCATGCCCCGGATGTTTTCTTCTACATGGCCGGCCTAGCCGCCGTCGCGATGGGGCCGGACGACATACCCCTCATTCGTAGCCGCCGGCATGCCACGATCCCTGCCCAGCACGATCAGCGCGAGCTCGTCCGCTCCCATACACGGGTGGGACGACCACGCGGCATCCCTACCTCCTGATGCGCGCAAGCACGGCCCTCCGCACCTCGTTGGTCTGGTGACGTGGGCATCGGAATCCGCATCCGCAGGCTTTCACACCACCGGCTCGGCCTCGTGATCAGCCTGCTGATCGCGTGCCTCGCCGCGGTGTGGAGCATCGACAAGATCAGCCTCGCGCCCCCCGGCCTCACGCCGCGCGCCCTCGAGATGGCCACAGCGAGCACCCACGTACTGGTCGACACTCCGGACTCGATCATGATCGATCTACGTCAGAACACCTACGGCATCGAGGATCTCACCAACCGCGCGGTCGTCCTCGGCAACGTCGTCGCGAGCCCTTCGGTGGAGGAGCGTATTGCCCTCAGGGCGCACGTCCCCGTTGCGCTGCTGCGCATCCAGGCCCCGCTGACGCCCAAGCAGGCGTCCGTGCCGGTCAACTCACAGAACCAGCGGAAGATGTCGGACATCGTGAAGCTCAACGACCAGTACCGGATCGACATCGATGTCGACCCTGAGGTCCCGATGCTCGACATCTACGCCCAGACCCCGACCGCGCAGAGCGCCGCGGCGCTGGCCAACGCCGCCGTCGACGAGCTGCGTGGCTACCTCGCCGGGCTGGCCACGACGCAGCGCACGCCGCCCAAGGATCAGACCCGGCTCGTCCAGCTCGGCCGCGCGACCGGCACGGTCATCAACCCGAGCGCGCCCTATCAGTTGGCGATTCTGGTCTTCATCCTCACCTTCCTCGCCTCTTCCGCAACGGTGGTCTTCCTGGCGCGGGTGCGCGCGGGCTGGCGCCTGGAAGCGCTCTCAGAGCGCACGGCCAGCGCCTAGGCAGGAGCCGCGCATGGAGGTCCTGCCCATCCTCCGGCTGATGTGGCGGCGACGGTTCCCGCTCGCCGTGGGGGCCGTCGTCGCGCTGGCTCTGCTCATCGGTATGGGCGGCACGACCCCCGTGACCACAAAAGCCGCCGTGGCGTGGACCTCCGTCGCGCTGGACACCCAGCAGTCTCAGCTCGTGGACATCGCCCCGTCTGGAGGATCCACCCTGGCATGGCGGGCCGCGCTGCTCGGCGACCTGATGATGACCTCTCAAACGTCAGCGGACATCGCACGCCGGATGGGCGTTCCCAGTGATCAGGTTCAGGTCACCGATTCCGATCTCAGCCTTCCGTTGGTCCCGACCGCCATGGCCAACGCCGCCGCCAACGCCGCCACCGATCCGACCGCGCCCTACATGCTGAGCGTGTTCACCAAGGACGACACGCTGCCCGTGATCTCGATCAATGCAACCGCCGCAACCCCTCCGGGCGCCACCGCCTTGGCCAATGCGGCCGTCGCCGAGTTGCAGACTCACGCTTCGGCCGGGGGGGCCTTCAGATCGAAGATCGTCACCGGCACCAAGGGTCTGGAGCTGCAGCCGCTGGTGATCAATCAGGTGTCCCCGACGCGCGTCAAGGTGCTCACCTCATCGTCGCTGCCGACGAAGGCGCTGGCGATGTCGTTCCTCGTCTTCGTGGCGTGGTTTGCCGGCTCCTTGATCGTGCCGCGACTGCTGCGGCGCATGCGCCGGACCGACCGGCGGATCCTCCCGGCCTGACCCACCCCGAGGCTCGCCGCGCTCCCGCCGGCCGGAAGTCCGTCTTTCCCCCGTGCGTTCTTTGAGAGCGGAGTCACGACTGACCACGCCCGACTGACCGGACATTTGACCAATGACAGCGCGGCGGTCACCACCGCGCGGCGCTGAAGAGGGGGCCCACGTGCACGACCTAGCCATCATCGCGGTATCGACCAACGAGTCGCACTGGATCCGCGCGATGCTGCCCACCGTGTGGGAGCACCTCGGCGACATCGCCGCCGACGTCGTGATCGTCGACAACGACTCCACCGATGGCGTCGCGGACATGGTCGCGAGCGAGTTCCCGTGGGCACGCACCGTGTGGTCGGCCAACCATGGCTTCGGGCACGCCAACAATCGCGGCGTCATGACCTGCAACGCCCGCTATGTGCTGTTCCTCAACCCTGACACCGAGATCCTCGAGGGTACGTTCGCCGACATGGTTCGGCTCATGGATGAGCGTCCGCAGGTCGGTCTGGCGGGGTGTCGCCAAATCGATGACGAGGGCGATTTGAGCATCACCAGCCGCTACTTCCCCAACGTCGTGCGGGCGCTCGGCGACGCACTGTCGGCGGAGCGCTTCTCCAAGCGGCGCCCGCGGTGGCTGGGCGAACGCGAGCTCGACAGCGAGGCCTATCTCCGTGAGTTCGCGTGTGACTGGACGACCGGGTCTTACATGTTCGTTCGGCGCGAGGCTCTGGAGAGCGCCGGCTACTTCGACGAGCGCTTCTTCATGTATGCCGAGGAGATCGACCTCTGCCGCCGCATCAAAGCCGCAGGCTGGGAGATCCGCCATCTTCCGCAGATGACCATCCTTCACCGCGTGTTCAAGGGCGGAGTGAGCCCCAAGGTGGAGAGCCTCGTGGCGGTCACCCGCATGCTGTATGCGCGCAAGCACTTCTCGGCCGGCCATCGTGTCGTCTACGGAGGTGCGCTGATGCTGCGCCACGCCCTGCGGTGCGTGTATTCCGGGTCGGGCGCCACAGGGGAGGAGAAGCGCGCGGCCGCCCGGCAGGTTGTGGCGACCATGCTGGGGCGGCGGCCCGTGCCGTACGCAGAGATCACGTGCCCGGTGGCGGTACTGACCGGCGACCAGGAGCTACGTGACGCCCAGATGGTGACCCGGCGCGCCAGCAACCTCCGCGATCTGGTCGGCTGACGGGCCCGAGGGGCCGGTTGGCGAAAGATGATCGGAGCGTGAAGCGTTGAGTGAACGACGAAACCGCGAAGAGGAGGCTCGCGATGTTCGACTCTCATCTCAGGGGGCGGCAGTGACCGCTCCCCGCAGTACGGTGTCCATCACGCCGGGCCGGCCCGGCGAAACCACCGCTGTGGGTGGCCCTCGATTGGCCGACCGCGTTCGCCAGACGAGCCGGCTTCTGCGCTCGGAGGGCTACGAGGGCATCTCTGCGCGCATCGCACAGCGCCTTGCCAATCGGCTGTCGCCTCCGGGGACCGCGAGTATGCCTGTCACGACCGAGGACCTCGAGCGCGCCGCCCAGATCGCGGACTCAGGCTGGCTGCTCCCGCCCGCGCTGCCCGCCGAGCCCGGCGAGCGCCTCACGATCGCCTGGATGTCCGCGCCTCCGGGCCCCGGATCCGGCGGACACACCACCATGTTCCGCCTGATCGCGGCCCTGGAGCAGGCCGGGCACCGGTGCATCCTGTATCTGCGCGACCGTCACGGCTGGGCGCTCGAGCAGCACGAGGCGCGGATTCGCGCGTGGTGGCCCTGGGTCCAAGCCGAGGTTCGCGATGCCGCGAGCGGCATCGAGGACGCCCATGGCATCTTCGCCACTGCATGGGAGACCGCGTATCCGGTGCTGGTGTCACCGGCGCGCGGGCAGCGCTTCTACCTGGTCCAGGACTTCGAGCCCGCGTTCTACCCTGCCGGCAGCGAGTCCCTGCTTGCGGAGGCGACGTACAGATTCGGATTCCACGGGGTCACCGCCGGACGGTGGCTGGCTCCGATGCTCCAGGACAAGTACGGCATGCCGGCCGACTCCTTCGACTTCGGGCGGGACCTGTGCTATGCGATGGACCGGCAGGTGGCACCCGAGCAGCGGAGCGGGATCTGCTTCTACTCGCGCCCCGGCACCCCTCGCCGCGCTTACGAGCTGGCCGTCCTGGCCCTCGAGCTGTTCGCCAAGCGCCACCCGGAGGTGGAGATTCACTTCTACGGGCTGGAGGGCAAGCGCCTCCCCTTCGCGGTGACCAATCACGGCCTGCGGACACCCGACCAGCTGAACGCCCTCTACAACCGGTCGGTGGCGGGGCTGGTGCTATCCGCGACCAACGTCTCGCTGGTACCGCACGAGATGCTCGCGGCCGGCTGCATTCCGGTGGTCAACGACGCCGACCACAACCGGGTCGTATTGGACAACGATCACGTTGCATACGCTCCGGCGTCCCCGTTCGAGCTGGCCCGGAAGCTATGCGAGCTCGTCGAGCGGCCCCTCGCCGAGCGCCTGGCCGCCGCGGAGGCCGCCGCCGCCAGCGTGCAGAGCACGACGTGGGAGGACGCCGGCGCTTCGGTGGTGCGCATCGTGGAGAGCGTTGTGACCGGGGAGCGTGCGCTGTTCGGTGCCCCGCGCCCCCTGGCAGGCTCGGAGGCACTGTGAGGCTGCACGCGACGGGCCGCTCAGCATCACCCCGCAAGGGCAAGCAGGTGCTGCTCGGAGTCCCGTCCGCGCCGTCCCGGAGACCGACGGTGTCGGTGGTGGTCCCTGCCTTCAACTACGCCCGCTACCTCGACGAATGCGCCCGCAGTGTTCTGAGCCAGCGCGACGTCGACGTCAGGATGATCATCATCGACGACTGCTCAACGGACGAGACGCCCCGGCGGACCGCCGAGCTGGCGACCGACCCGCGCGTCATGGTGCTGCGCAACGACCCGAATCTCGGTCACATCCCGTCGGTCAATCGAGGATTCGAGCAGGTCGACGGCGAGTTCGTCGTCAAGCTCGACGCTGACGATCTGCTGGCACCCGGCGCGCTGGGGCGCGCTACCGCGCTGCTGGATGCCCAGCCGGACGTGAGCTTCGTCTACGGTCGACCGCGCCACTTCACCGGAGCCACTCCGCGTCAGATCGACCTGCCACCGCTGAGCTGGTCGATGTGGTCCGGATCCGATTGGCTGGCCCGGATGTGCCGGACCGGCGTCAACGCGATCAGTCAACCCGAGGTCGTCATCCGGGCCGCCAGCCTTCGCCGGGTCCTGCCGATCCGGACTGATCTGCCGCATACATCGGACATGCATCTATGGATGCAGCTGGCCTCGATCGGCGACGTGGCGCGCATCAACGGTCCGGCCCAGGGCTACTACCGCGAGCACGACGCGTCGATGCAGCGGACGGTCAACTCCGGGACCGCCTTCGACCTGAGGGCACGTCGCGACGCGTTTGACGCCGTATTCGCGGGCGTGGCCGGAGCGCTGCCCCGCGCGCATGAGCTTCGCGACCTCGCCTCCCGGACGATCGCGGGCAATGCGCTGGATCGGGCGTGTCGCGCCTATGACCGCGGCCGGACCGACGAGGCGCCGATCGACGAGTACATCGCCCTGGCCCTGGAGACCTGGCCGGAGGCACGTGACCTGCCCGAGTGGGACGCGTTGCATCGCCGGCGCGCCGTTGGCAGCCGGCGTGCCGCGCGCGATCCTCGCTTCATGATCGCCGCCCTCGTGCGGCGGGCCATCGAGGAGACCAGCCGTGTCCGCTGGCGCCACACCGGCGAGGTCGGTCCGCAGCGGTGGCAACAGATGGGGATGCGATGAGCCGGCGCGTCATACCCGTCCCGCTCGTACGCCGCCCCTCCGTCACCGTGGTGATGCCCTGTTACAACTACGGCCACTACCTGTCGCGCGCGCTGACCTCGGTGCTGAGCCAACCCGACGTGGACACGGAGGTGATCCTCATCGATGACGCCTCTCCGGACGGTTCAGGCGACGTCGTGCGGACGCTCGCCGCAGCGGACTCGCGCATCCATCCCATCTTGCACAATCGCAATCGCGGGCACATCGCCACCTATAACCAGGGGCTGGAGCTCGCCACGGGGGACTACGTCGTCCTGCTCTCGGCCGATGATGCACTGCCACCGGGCGCGCTGTCGCGGGCGACCGCATTGCTGGACGCGGAGCCTTCGGTCGGGTTTACCTACGGTCACCCGGTGGTGTTCGCCGACGATCCTCCTCCCGCGCCTACGGGCATTCGGCACTGGACCGTGTGGTCGGGCGAGGAATGGATCGAGCGTCGCTGCCAGAAGGGCGAGAACTGCATCATGAACCCCGAGGTGGTGATGCGCACGTCCGTGCAGCACACCATCGGCGGCTATGACCCGGCGCTCCCACACTCGGGTGACCTGGAGATGTGGATGCGCGCCGCCGCCGTGGCGGATGTCGGCCGGGTCAACGGACCGGGCCAGGGCTATTACCGCGTCCATGAGCTGAGCATGCAGCGCACCGTGAACGCGGGCCACGTCGCCGACCTGAAGGGCCGTCTCGACGCGTTTGCCAAGGTCCTCGTCGGCCCCAACGCCCGGATCGCACGCGGCGAGGAGCTGTTCGCCACAGCCCGCCGCAGCCTGGCGCTCGCGGCTCTCGGGTACGCGCGGCTCGCCTACGAGGAAGGCCGCGCCGAGCTGGAGCCGATCAACGAATATCTGGCGTTCGCCGAGCAGGCGTGGCCCGACGCGCGGCAGTCGCGTCAGTGGTCGGCGGTAGGTCGCCGCGCAAGCTTGGGCGCCGCGCGCATCCAGCACGGGCTCGTGTGGAAGGGCCGGCGGGCCCTCACGAACATCGAGAACCGGATCAGCTGGCGCCATTGGCGCCGCAGTGGGCTGTGACGGCCGTCCGAACCGCACCTTCCCAGAAAGGACCAAGAACCGCATGACACCATCAGTCACAGCACCTCTCAGCGAGGCTCCCTCAGGCGTGCGCCTCGTCGAGGATGAGCCGTCGCTGTCCCTGCGGGTGTTCACGTCATTCGAGGACGCACGGACCATCGTGCCGGCATGGGATCGCCTCATCGACCGCCTCGACGGGTCTCTTTACATGACCGCTCGGTGGTGCGAGATATGGTGGAGGCACTACGGCACGGGCCGAGAGCTCCGCCTGATCGCGGTCCTGGCAGGTGAGGAGCTCGTCGGCATCCTCCCGTTCTGCATCGATCGTCTATGGGTCCCGGTGGGTCTCACACGCGTCGCCAAGCTGGTGGGCGCTGACTCGACGGTGTCCCTGGTGGAGCTCCCGGTTGAGCTCGCGTTCGCCGAGGAGGCCATCAAGCTCGGCCTCCAGCGCCTGCTCGCCGAGGACCGCGTCGACATGGTCCACTTCGGGCCGTGTCCGTCCACGACGCCCCAACTCGCCGGCGTGCGCGCCGCCGCGGCGTCGATGAGCGGCCTCGTCGAGGTGCTGCGCGATCGTGATGCCGGCTCGCACACGGCGTTCGAGCTGCCTGACGGCTTTGACGCGTATCTCGCGGGCCTCAGCAAGAACCAGCGATCCAACTACAAGCGCAATGTCAACAAGCTCAGCAAGGCGCACCGCTTCGAGGTCGACGTCATCAGCTCTCCGGCGACCCTCGAGAACGAGTTCGAGTCGTTCATCGACATGCATCAGGCCCAGTGGCAGGGCGTGAACAAGCTGGGGCACTTCGGAGACTGGCCGGGCTCGCGCGCATTCGCCCAGGACCTGGTCCGCGAGCTCGCCGGCTCAGACCAGGTCCGCCTGATCCGCCTGATCGCCGACGATGAGGTCGTCTCCTACTACTGGTGCTTTGTGGCGAGGGGGACCTACTACTGGCGGCTTCCCGCGCGGGTCTTCGGCGCGCAGTGGGACCAGTTCTCCTTGGGCCGCCTCGGACTGATGAAGATGATGGAGGTGGCCGCGGCCGAAGGGGCAACGTCGATCGAAGCGGGGACAGGCCGCTACGAGTACAAGGAAAAGCTCAACGCGACGACGCTGCCGCTGAGGTCGATCGTCGTGTGCCGGCACGGCCTGGCCGCGCGGACGCGAGCGCGCGTGGCTCTCGCCTACGCCGACCTCCTGCACCTGGCCTTCTATCGGGTCTGGTTTCTCCGCGTCGCGCCGCGCGCAGGGTTTTTGCGCACACCGCTGTGGCGCAGCTGGATCCGCCGGCGGTTCTAACGCCGTGAACCAGGAGCTACTGCCACTGCGTGGGCGGGCCGCCGGCGCTGGCCCGGATGCCCACATCGCCGCCGTCGGTCGCCCTGGCGTGCCCGGCTGACGTAGCCGTCAGCTCGTAGCCGGCCCAGGTCGTCGGCGATGCACCCCCGGCGAAGCTGGGCTTGCCCGTGATGTTCGGTGACTTGGCCGATGAGAACAGGTTGTTGGTATTGGTCGCCAGCGCCGAGCCGTTGGCTTGGGTGAAGCCGCCCACATTGTTCTCGTACACCGTGTTCGCACCCGCGGGATCGCCGGACTTGCGATCGATCTCCAGCAGGTTGATACCGGGGCCCGCGGTGTTGTGGTTCACGACAGAGCCATCGTCGCTGTAGAGCGTGATGCATGAGCCACGGTCGATGTCGTAGCACACGTTGTCAGTGATGGTGTTGCCGGATGTCCCGTCAAACGCCACGAAGCCGTCGTAGTCGTTGAAGAACAGATTGCCCGAGGCGGTCACATCCGTCCCGCCGTAGAGCTGGATGGAGTCCGTGTGATTGCAGTCACTGCTCGACGACCGCAGATCCGTGAACACGTTGTTCAGGATGGTCAACGGAGAACCGGCCTGGATGCCATCGGTGTCGCCGCCGCTGAACAGAGAGTTCTCCACGGTGAAGCCCGTCGGGCCCGAGGAGCTGACCACATGGATGCGCGCCGGCTGACCGCTGCAGCCAGGGTTGTCGATGTTCTCGAACGTGTCGGCATTGAACACGACGTTGGCGTTGGCGAGCCCGCTGATGACCACCGCATCGGTGAAGGCTGAGAACTCGATGGTGATGTTGCTCGCGCCGGCGTTGATCTGACCGCTCACGCCGCCGATCTCGAGCATTGTGAAACCGCTGTCGCCCGAACCGAAGTCGATCTGCATGGTCGGCGCCGCACCAGGCGCCGGGGCGACTGTGATCGCCTTGTTGGTCCCGCCCCAGGTCCCGTAGTCCCCGGTGGTCAGGCAGACGGTCTGGCCGGCGGCTGCCGCTGACACCGCAGACCCGAAGCTGGATGGAGTGGCGGTCACCGTGCAGACGATGGGCGGAGGCGTGAGGCTTGCGGGCCCCGGCGGGGGTGTGGGCGCGGGCCCCGGCGAACTCACGGGCGGCGCCGGCGCAGGGGCCTGTGCGCGGGTCAACGCGCCACGCACCTGCGCCGAGATGGCGCACGAGTGCCGCCATGCCCCGTTACGCCACTGCGAGGGCAGCCCGCGCAGGCGATGCTCGCGAGCGACCGCGCTGGTGCACGCACGGGCCGAGCGATCTCGGAAGTACAGCCGGCCGCGATGGGCCATGACCGCGATCCAGTACTTGCGCCGTGACCGAAGTGCCAGCGGGTGCACCCTGACCGTCGCCCACGCGCCCGCCCTGGGAGACGACGCCGATCCTGCCGCGAGCAGCGTCGCGGGACGCCCCGCCCTGCTGGAGTAGATCCCGACGGTGAAAGCGTGCGCCCTGCGGCCTCGAGCCAGATAGAGTCGGATGGTCTCGGCCGTGCCGGCCGCATGATTGGTAAAGACGAAGGCGCGCGCCGAACCGGCGGTGACGGAGTCGAGGTGGGAACCGATCCGTGCGTTCCCGAACAGCCCGGATCCCTGGGCCTGTCGCGTTTTGGCTGTGCCCGCCTCCGGAGCCGCGAGGCACCCCGCGAGCAGTCCGACAGCGACCGCGCAGAAACAAGACATCCGGCGCATCGTGTTGATCCTTCGGCGAGGGTCCATGCTTCCTCCGGTCCTTGGCGGGGGGCGCGTCGGGGCCGCAGCCTACAGCACCGTCGTGGCCCTTCCGGAGCGGGCTACCCGGTCCTTGGAGACGTCAGTCATGCCGCCGGCCGTCATCCAGGACGCGTTAGGATCGGCCAGGTGACCAGGGCGCAGGAGGACGAGACATCCGCCGCAACGGGCGCAACGGGGGCGGCTCGGGTCAGTTACCGAACCGTGGAGGCCGGCGCGCTGGGTCCGTCTGAGCGACAGCGATGGCATGACCTCAGAGCGTCAAACCCGGCGCTGGACAGCCCGTACTTCCACCCCGAATTCGTCGCCGCGGTGGCCGCGACCCACCCCGGGGTCAAGGTGGTCATCGGTGAGAGGGCGCCGGGCACGATCGAGTCATTCCTCCCGGTTCAGGGCGACCGGCGCACGTACCGGCCCGCAGGGTTCCCGGCAGCCGACTTCCAGGGGCCGATCTGTGCGCCGGCGGCCCGGTTCGACGTCGTGCAGGCGATCCAGACGGCGGGCGCGGCAACCTTTGAGTTCGACCACCTGCGCGAAGGCGTCCCGGGCGTCGAGCCCTGGATCTCCGGCAGCGAGCCGTCTCCGTACATGGAGGTCGCGGGGGGACTCGAGGGCTACCTCTCACGCGCTGCCAAGAGCGGCAAGGACAAGGCGTCGGAGGCGCGACGGCTGACCAACAAGGCCGAGCGTGAGTTCGGACCCGTCCGGTTCGAAGCCGACGTCGTCGAGCCTTCTCTGCTCGATACCGTCATCGAACTCAAACGCCACCAATACGTGACAACGGGCGCCCGGGACTACTTCGCCGACGCCCGCCACGTCGCGCTCATGCACCGTCTGTTGGACACGCGCGCGGACGGCTTTGCCGGCATGCTCTCGGCGCTCTACGCCGGCCCCCAGCTCGTGGCCGCGCATTTCGGCATCCGCGACGGCGCGGTCCTGCACTGGTGGTTCCCCGTGTACGCCCCGGAGCTCGGCCGCTTCTCGCCGGGGTGGATGCTGCTTCGCGCGGTGATCTCGGCCGCGCCCGACCTCGGCCTGGAGCGGATCGACCTTGGACGGGGGATGGACGATTACAAGCGTCGCGCCATGACCGGGCAACAGACCGTGTTCCGGGGCGCGGTCATCCCGAATCCGCTGCGCCACCACCTCGCCAAGGGCCGCACACGTGCGGTCGGCGCCGTCAAGTCCTCGCCTCTGGGACCACCATTGCGCCGAGCGGTGCGCCGCGCGCGCCACCGCTCGTCATAGCCGCCGGGGCGGGCCGCCCGCTCGTCGGCGTATGCCGGCGTCAGCGGAGCGTGCGGTCGTGGCCCGGCGCCGGGCGATTGACTTCAACGCGAAGCCCCACCATGAAGTCGGCGAGGGCCCGCCGGCGAACCGCGGTACACCGTTGATATCGGCCCCCTTCGCGCCGGGATACAGGTTGCCGGAGTCGGTGGCGATGGCGGAGCCGTCCGACACGCTCGCAGGCCCGACGTTGTTGGTGAACACGGTGCCCGTTCCCGCCCGCTCAGAAGGCTTGCGATCAAGCTCGAGAACACGCATCCGGGGGCCCGCGGTGTTGTGCTCGACGCGAGAGCCGAGATCTCCATACAACGTGACACACGCGCCCCGGTCGACGTCATAGCAGACGTTGTCTGTCACCAGCCAGTGGCTGGGGCCGTCGAAGTCGACTGCGCCATCATAGTCGTTGTAGAAGAGGTTGCCCTGGACGACGACGCCGGGTGAGCCCACGCCCTGAATCGAATCGGTGTGATTGCAGTCGCTGCCCGGGGACCGCAGATTGGTGAACACGTTGTGGCGTATGACGAGGGGCACGCCGGTCTGGATGCCGTCGGTGTCGCCCCCGCTGAACATGGAGTTCTGGACGGTCACGCCCGACGGAGTCGTCGTGCTGTACTCGAGATGGATTCGTGCCGGCTGGCCGCCACACCCCGGATTGTTGATGTTCACGAACGTGTCGTGGTCAAAGATCACGTTGGCATTGGCCAGACCGTTGATGGCAACAGCGCCGGCGAACGTGGAGTTCTCGATCGTGATATTCCTGGCTCCCGCGCTGATCTGGCCGCCCATGCCGCGGATCCCGCTCAAGGTGAACCCGTGGGCATCCCCGTTGAACCGGATGGTCATCGTCGGCGATGCGTCCGGCGCGGCCGCGATGGCGATTGCCTTCCCGGTCCCGGTCCAGCTGCCGTAGCTCCCAGTCGCCAAGCACACTGTCTGGCCTGACTTGGCCTTATCGATCTTGGCGCCCAGGGTCGCCGGAGTCGCGTGGAGAGCGCAGGGACCGGGACGTACCCCGGGGACGTGGCCATCGCCCGCAGGCGTCTCGGACACGCTCCCGCAGCCGACCACTGCCGCGGCCACGCCGAGGCATACCGCGGGCGCAGCGATCCGGCGTACGACCCGCGCCACGTCAGACGCGCGCCGTAGGGCCGTAGTAGTCGTCGCGGCGGAGCACGCTCGCCACGGCCCGCAGTTGCACCGCCGCCTTCCATACGAGGTACCACGGCGCAATGCAGAGAGCGAGCCACGTCCGCAGCCGGGCCCTGGCTTGGATGAGCCCGGTGAGGATGGCCAGCCCGAGCAGGCAGAAGCCGGCCGCGAACACCGCCGCAAGAACCCAGGCGCCGGCGGCCGCCGCCACGGCACACGCCGCCACGAGCGAGAGCGCGCCCACGGCGAACGGCGGCGAGACCAAGAACCAAGCTGCCTCCAGGCACGCCATGTCATGTTGGCGGGCCGCACGTCGCAGAAGGCGCGGGACGTACGTCCGAGCCGCTGAGATACGGCCTGCCTCGTACCGGACCTTCTGACCACCGAACGCGCCCCAGGTGCTCGCCCCCTGCGAGCTCAGCCGAGCGACGTCCACGTGCTGGCATCGCACCCCGTCCAGGAGCAGGTCCAGCGTGAAGAACAGATCCTCGGAGGCCGGCGCCCGAAAACGGTGGGCCAGGGCGACCTCCCGACGCATCGCCATCCCGGTACCGCGGAGCCGCACGGAGAGCCCGAGCCGGTCGCGGCCGCGGGGGATCGTGATCCCCTGCAGCGTGAAGGCGGCCAGAGCGGCCTCGGCGGCCAGGGTTCGTCCCTGGCCGCTTTCGCTGCGCGCCTGTATCGCGGGCGCGCCGCCGGCCATCGCGCGTTCGCACGCGTTGAGGAAGCCTGGTTCGATGACCGAGTCGGCATCCAACATCAGTACGGCGTCCCACTCGAACGTGCGCGCGTGCTCGAGGCCCGCCTGCCGTGCCGCAGCTCTTCCGGGGGCATCGTCCGGGCCGCGTTCCAGCACGTGAGCCCCCAGTGACCGCGCCACCGCCGCGGTCGCGTCGGTGCATCGGTCAGCCACCACGAGGACCTCGTCGCCCGGACGGCGGTCCGCCATGATCGCAGCGAGCCCGCTGGAGATCACCTGCTCCTCGTTGTGAGCCGGCACCAGCACGAGGAAGCGGGTCCGGCGCCGGCCGGGCGGGGACGGCAGGCGGTAGAACCACGAAGCCACGGCGAGCAGCCCCAGGTGGAGGGCCGCGATGAGCCCGGGAACGCCGACGAGGATCGCGGCGATGACGAGGAGGGTGGCAATGACCATTCGATCGACTCTCGGTAGGGGAAGTCACTCGATCAACGGCCCATGCCCCCACTGAATTGCGCACGTCGATCGCGCGGCCCGCCGCCCTCGAAGCCGCGCGCCTGAGACGACGACGGCCCCGCCATGGGCGGGGCCGTCGCTCCTGCTATGTGGTGCTTCTATCGGTGGGCGGGGAGATTGCCCATGGCAAGGCTCTGCGAACTGCTACTGGAGGCTCGCAGGCGGCCCTCCGGCGCTGGCACGGATTCCCACGTCGCTGCCGTCGGTCGCCCCGGCGTGCCCAGCCGAGGTCGACTTCAGCTCGTACCCTGCCCACGTCGTGGGCGAGGAGCCACCGGAGAACGACGGGCCGCCGCTCATGTCGGGCGAGTGGGCTCCCGAGTACAGGTTGTTGGTGTCCGTCGCCATCGTCGAGCCGTCTGAGACGCTCGCGTCGCCGACGTTGTTCTCATACACCGTACCCTTGCCCGCCGGATCGGACGACTTGCGGTCGAGTTCCAGCAGGTTCATGCCCGGGCCGGCCGTGTTGTGGTTCACGACCGAGCCGTTGTCGCTGTAGAGCGTGATGCACGAGCCACGATCGATCTCGTAGCAGGCGTTGTCCGTGATGGTGTTGCCGCCGGTTCCGTCGAACGCCGCGACACCGTCATAGTCGTTGTAGAACAGGTTGCCCGAGATCGTCACGTTCGTGCCGCCATACAGTTGGACAGAGTCCGTATGGTTGCAGTCGCTGCTGGACGACCTCAGATTGGTGAACACGTTGTTGAGAATGGTCAACGGGACGCCGCTCTGGATCCCGTCGGTGTCACCCCCACTGAACAGTGAGTTCTCCACTGTGACGCCGGACTGCGCCGTGGGGTTGATCAGGTGAATGCGCGCGGGCTGTCCGCCGCACCCGGGGTTGTTGATGTTCAGGAATGTGTCAGCGTTGATGATCACGTTGGAGTTGCTCAAGCCGCTGAGCACCAGCGCGTCCGTGAACGCGGAGTTCTCGATCGTGATGTTCTTGGCGGGACTGTCGATCTCGCCGCCCATGCCGCCGATGCCCGACAGGGTGAACCCGCTGGCTCCGGAGCCGAAGCTCACCTGCATCGTCGGGGCCGCATTCGGCGCCGCCGCGATCGTGATCGCCTTGTTGGTCCCGCTCCAGGTGCCGTAGTTCCCCGACGCCAGGCAGATGGTCTGCCCCGCCGAGGCCGCGGACACCTGGGACGAGAAGTTGGACGTCGTGGCGTTCAGATCACAGGTTGTGCTGCCACCCCCACCGCCCCCGGAGCCGCCGCTGGCGACCACAGCGGTCACCGACGTTGGCGCCGACGCGCTGCCCCCGGCATTTGTGGCGGTGACGACCGCGCGCACGGTGCTCCCGACGTCTCCGGCGCCCAGCGTGTAGCTGTTGGACGTGGCACCGCTGATTGTGGCGCATCCCGCGCCCGAGTTGTTGCAGTCCTGCCATGCGTAGGTGTAGCTGGTGGGGTTGCCACTCCATGACCCGTTGGACGTCGTCAGCGTGCTGCCCTGTGTCGGGGACCCGTTGACCGCGGGGGCGGCGGTGTTGGACGGCGCAGCGGGCGTCGACGAGGCGATGGCGGCTGTCGCGCCGGAGCTCGCCGCGTTTGAACCGCCCGCGTTGCTCGCGGTCACGACCGACCGGATGGTATGACCCACGTCAGACGCCTGCAGCCTGTAGCTGCCGGACGTCGCGCCGCTGATCGCGCTACAGCTGGAGCCTGAGTTGTTGCAGTCCTGCCAGGCATAGCTGAATCCGGAGGGATTGCCGCTCCACGAGCCGTTCGACGTCGTGAGAGTGCTGCCCTGCGTCGTGCTCCCCGAGACGGCGGGCGCGGCGGTATTGGACGGTGCCGTGACCGGTGCGGCGGCCACCGTGGCCGTCGCGCCGGACGTCGCCGAGCTCGTCCCGCCGGCGTCGGTCGCAGTGACCACTGCCCGGAGAGTATGACCGACGTCGGGCGCCTGCAGCGTGTAGCTGCTGGCGTTCGCTCCGCTGATGGCCGAGCAGTTGGCGCCGGCGCTGTCACAGTCCTGCCAGCCGTAGGTGAACGTGCTGGAGCTGTCGCTCCACGTGCCGTTGGTGGTGCTCAGCGTCTGGCCCTGCGTCGTGGTGCCGCTGACCGTAGGTCCAGCGATGTTGATCGGCGGCACTGGGAGCGGCGGCACCGGGAGTGACCCGCCGGTCGTGGTGGTCGGTGTGGTCGTGGTGGACCCGGGGCTGCTCGTGCCAACCTTGGCCGGTGTCCCGCCGATGTACATCGAGACCGGACAGGTCTGCCAGGTCCGGCCGCTCTTCCAGGTACCGGGGAGAGACTTAAGGGACGTCTGGGAGGACGTCTCGCTGGAACATGGCCCGGAGTCACGGTCGCGGAAGTACGAGGCGCCGCCGGTGCCTAGGATCGCCAGCCAGTAGGACTGACCGGATGTGACTGCCGTGGACGGCAAGGCGATCGTATCCCAGTCCCCGCTCCGCGGTGTCGACCAGGTCCCAGAGGCCAGCAGCGCACCCGGGTGCCCATTGGCGTTGGAGTAGATCCCGGCGCTCAGCTTCGTCGCCTTGTTGTGTGAGTCGACGTACACGCTGAGTGTGAGGGCCTGACCGGCGGTGCCGGTGGTGAACGGGAAGGCCTCGGCCATTCCCGCGGGGTTGTTGTCAACCGTCGACTCAACCGTGCGGTCTCCAAAGAGCATTGGCGCGGCCGTGGTCAGGCTGGGAGACACCGCGGCCGCGACGCCGGTGAGACGCGAGGTCGCCTGGAGCTTCTTGGCCTTCTTCGGGCGGTGCTTGCCCTTGCTTATCGTCTGGGGCGCCCGGTGGTGGTGGCTCTTCGGTTTCGCCGAGTGCACCACGTACCTCGTTGCCCCCCACGCCCCCGCGGTCAAGCACAAACAGGTGACGACACATGCGGCCGCCATCCGTCGAAACGGAGCCATCCGATCCTCCTGCCTTAATGATTCGTGAAGTACCCCCTTGTCGGCGCCCTTCGTAGCGGCCGATATCTTCCCGAACGGTTCTTCGGTCAAACGTCTAGATCGCTCGACTTGGACGGCCCTTGAAAGCAGTGTCCGTTTCGTGGAGCTTTCCGGGGCGATGTTGTGCGTCGACCGGCATAACGGGCCACATGAGGTCTCCGGCAGGAGGATGGAGGCGGCCCGGGCGTCGCCGATTCGGCACCCGTGTTATCGGCAGATACCCAGAACTACTTAAGGGTAAAACGACACTCTGTTTGTCGGCTCAGTGACCGGGAGGGATGCACGCCGCTCGTCGGAGATCGCTCCCGGGGCGTGATGCGCGGTCAGCCGCCCGAGGGCGCGACCGGGGAGGCTCGTTCAGTCGCCCGAGGGGCAACGTGGGAGGGCGCGGTCAGACGTTGCCGCGGCGGGCGACGTGGCGAGCCGTGCGCAGCATGACCTTCAGGTCCAGCCACAGCGACCAGTTGGCGACGTACAGGTAATCCAAGCCGACCATCTCCTGCATCGGCACCCGCGAGCCGAGGATCTGCCACGGCCCGGTCATGCCGGGCGTAAGGTGCAGCCGGCTGCGGTCCAACCCCACGACCTGAGCATCCTCGTCGATGACGAGCGGCCGCGGACCCACGAGGCTCATCTCGCCCCGCAGGACGTTCAGAAGTTGGGGCAGCTCATCCAGGGACGTGCGCCGGAGCAGTCCGCCCACGCGCGTGACGCGTGGGTCGCGCGCGAGCTTGAACAGCCCCTCTCCCGCCTCGTTGAGCGTGCGCAGGCTGTCCTTCTGAGCCTCGGCGTCCACGACCATGGAACGGAACTTGAAGATGCTGAAGTGCTCGCCGTCGCGTCCGACCCGGACCTGGCGGAACAGGACGGGCCCGCGCGACTCGAGCCTGATCGCCGCCGCGATCACCAGCAGGACCGGGCTGATGACCAGCATGCCGGCGCCGGTGAGCGCGATGTCAAAGGCGCGCTTGAGCAGTCGCGACGAGCGCGACAGGCCGAACCGCCGCACGCCGAGCATCGTCATGCCGTCGACGTCGTCGAACTCGACGGCGGACCCGACCACCTCGAACATCCGGGGCAGAACGCTCACGCGCACACCCACGGCCTTGGCCGTACGGATGAGGTTCACGACATCCGTCGTGTCGGCGGTGGTCGGCGCGATGATGATCCGGTGCACGTTGAGGTCGTGGACGACCCGGCGCAGCAGCTGCGGCATCGCCATCCAGTCGCGGTCGTCGATCTCCTGGGCCAGCAGCGGCAGAGCCGCCACGACATCGGCCCGGGCACGGCTGGTGGCGAGCTTTTGGCGGACGCGGTCGGCGCGATCGGCGTCGCCGATGACCAGGCAGCGCTCCGCCGGAGCGGCACGCCCGGCAGCCGCGCGGGCGACCATCCGGCCGGTGAAGACGGCGACGAACGAGATCACCCACAGCAGCGCGATCTGATCCGCCCGGATCTCGTGGGACGGGAGCATCGAGATCGAGATACCGACGCCCAGGGCGTACAGGCCGGTGAGCTGCACCAGCGTGGGAGCCTCATCCAGCGTGGAATGAACAACCCGAAGATCGTCACGGTCATAGAGCCCGCCCACCTTGAACAGGACGAGGACGAGAACGATGCCGATGGGGAGCGTGAGCAGCCCGTAGCGCAGGTGCACGCCGCCGAGGACCACCAGAAGCGCGATCGAGACGGCAGCCACGTCGGCGATGCCCAACAGCCGGCGCCGGATTGCCTCGCGCCAGACCAGCGACGCCGATTCCGCATGGCCGTCCCCGTCGATCTCGATCGCCCCAGCTGTTCCCGCGACCAGCGGGTCGACCCCGTCGATCACGGTGAGGAGGCGGGGGGCCGAAACGGGCTCGCTCCCCTGAAGCTTGACTCTGGCGGCTGCGGTTGGCGACATTGCTCTCGACCCAAGAACGGGGCCTTCGCAAAATTTTTCGCGGCCACAGGGCGTTCAGGAACTGAGCGTTCAGAAGACTGATCGCTCGCGCCCCCGATGTGAAAGCTCATAGAGAGGGTGCGCGTTGTGTCGATCAGGTGATGCGCAGGGAGAGCGCTGCCACCGCGAGGATCTTTCCAAGCCGACCGCACTGAGAAACCCATGCCATTCCTGCCGTCCAGCTCCTTCGCGCTCCTGTCTCACCGGCGTCGCGCTCTTGCTCTGAGCGCCGTGGCGCTCGCAGTCGCCCTGTCTCTGTTCGCGTCGCTCGGCGCTGGCCGGGCCCTCGCCGCGTGCGCCAACCCGGTGGCCTGCGAGAACGCCCTGACCGGGGATGCGCCGGTCGACTGGCAGGTCAAGGCGGCCGGGGACTCGACGATTCAAGGCTTCGCAACGTCGATGAGCGTGACCGCAGGCCAGACCGAGCAGTTCAAGATCAGCACGACGTCGACCAGCTACCACATCGACATCCTTCGGCTGGGCTACTACGGCGGCCAAGGGGCGCGCATCATTCAGGCCGGCATCAAGCCGTCGGTCACGCTCCCGCAGACGCAGCCCGCCTGCCAGACCTTCTCCGCCACGGGGCTCATCGACTGCGGTAACTGGTCGGTATCCGCCAGCTGGACGGTGCCCAGTACGGCGGTATCAGGGGTCTACATCGCCCACCTGGTGCGCGACGACAGCAAGGATCCGGGCGGCGATAGCCAGATCCAGTTCGTCGTGCGCAACGACTCGAGCCATTCCGACATCCTCGTCGCGACCTCCGACGCGACCTGGGAGGCCTACAACGACTACGGCGGCAACAGCCTGTACACCTGCTCCGTGGCGTGCCCGCCCGGCGACCCGCTCGCCTACAAGGCGGCCTACGCGGTCTCCTACAACCGGCCATTCGACGGAGCCGAGCAGACCGACGGCGGCGCCTCGAGTCTGTATTACGCGGAATATCAGATGATCTACTGGCTCGAGGAGAACGGCTACGACGTCTCCTACGTCAGCGACTCTGACCTGGACCGCAACCCGTCGCTGCTGCTCAACCACAAGATCTTCATCTCCGATGGGCACGACGAGTACTGGTCGGCCGGCGAGCGTGCAGGCGTCGAGAACGCGCTGGCTCATGGTGTGAACCTCGCATTCTTCAGCGGCAACGAGGTGTTCTGGAAGACCCGCTGGGCCAATAGCTCCGACGGTTCCAACACCCCCTATCGGACGCTCATCACGTACAAGGAGACGCACTTCAACGCTCCAACTGATCCTCTGGACCCGACGATATGGACCGGGGCCTGGGGCGACTCCCGCTTCAGCCCGCCCGCCGACGGAGGCAAGCCCGCCAACGCGTTGACCGGGCAGCAGTTCGTCGTCAACTCCGGGAGCGGCGACATCACCGTCCCGTACCAGTACAGCAAGCTGCGGATCTGGCGCAACACCCCAGTCGCAAAGCTGACCACGGGCCAAAGCCTGACGCTGGCCCCCGGCGACAACACCCTCGGATATGAGTGGGACGTCGACGCGGACAACGGCTTCAGACCTGCTGGCGAATTCGACCTCTCCCAGACGACGCTCAGCGGCCTGCAGTCGTTCGTCGACTACGGGAGTACGACCGCCAACAACACGAGCCAGACCCACCACCTCAGCCTGTATCGGGCCCCGAGCGGTGCGCTCGTCTTCGGCGCCGGAACCGTCCAATGGGCGTGGGGACTCGATGACGTCAACGCCTGGCAGGACGCGGGACCGCCCGCCGGCGCTAAGCCGGATCCCGCGGTCCAGCAGGCCACGGTCAATCTGTTCGCCGACATGGGGGCCCAGCCCACGACGTTGATGGCCGGTCTGGTCCCGGCTACGAAGTCCGCGGACACGATTGCGCCGACGTCCACGATCACCTCCCCGACCACCAACGCCCAGCTTCAGGACGCCAACACCGTCACCGTGACCGGCACCGCCACCGACAGTGGTGGCGGCGTCGTGGCCGGAGTGGAGGTCTCCACGGATGGTGGGCAGACCTGGCATCCCGCCGCGGTTCAGGGCGCGGACGCGGCGAGCGTGACGTGGAAGTACACCTGGCTGGCGAGCGGCTATCCCACCACGAGCATCGAGTCGCGCGCCGTCGATGACAGCGGCAACCTCGAGAGCCCAACCGACGCGACGTCCGTCAACGTCAACTGTCCTTGCACCTTGTGGAGCACGTCACAGACGCCGAGCACGCCGGACGCCGGCGATACGACCGGGATCGAGGTGGGCGTCAAGTTCCAGTCTCAGGCCTACGGACAGATCACCGGACTCCGCTTCTACAAGTCGACCGCCAACACGGGAACGCACATCGGGAGCATCTGGACCTCGAGCGGACAGCTCCTGACCCAGGCGACCTTCACGTCAGAGACGGCATCCGGCTGGCAGACGGTGTCGTTCTCGCAGCCTGTCACGGTCCTGCCCAACACCACCTACGTAGCGGCGTATCTCGCGCCCAACGGACACGAATCCGGGGATGACGGCTACTTCTACCCCGCGCCGAGCCCCTTCCAGCTGGGCGGCGCCGACTACAGCTCGCCTCCGCTGTCGGCCGTCAGCAACAGCAGCAGCGCAAACGGGCTGTACTCCTACAGCTCCACCAGTACCTTCCCCACGAGCACCTTCGCCGCCGCCAATTACTGGGTCGACCCGATCTTCATGCCGATCCAGGCGCCCGGCCAGGTCACGAACGTGACCGGTACTCCTGGCTTTGACTCGGTGTCACTCAGCTGGTCCGCCCCCTCGTCCGGGGGAGCGCCCACCCAGTACACCGTCACCCCCTACATCGGCTCGACGGCCCAGACGCCGGTTCCCGTCACCGGGACCCCGCCCGTGACCAACACGACGATCACCGGCCTCCAGCAGGGGACCCCGTACACATTCAAGGTGCAGGCCTCCAACCCGACCGGCACGGGAGCGGTGTCCGCCCCATCGAGCGCGATTACGCCGTCCGGTCCGATGGCGCCAGGCGCGCCCACGGGCGTCAGCGCCATCCCGGCCAGCGGCCGGGCACAGGTGAGCTGGACCGCTCCGCCCAACAATGGCAGCGCCATCACCGGCTATACGATCACGCCGTACATCGGTTCCACGGCGCAGACGGCGACGCAGACGCTCAACGGCTCAGCGACGTCGGCCACGGTCTCGGGCCTGAGCAACGGCAGCGCCTACACCTTCACGGTGTCGGCGACCAACAGCCTGGGGACCAGCCCGGCCTCAGCGGCGTCCGCGGCTGTCACACCCGAAGACACGATCTTCGACTTCGGCACGCCTGCGACGGTCGACTCTGGCGATGCTGGCTCCGGGACGCTCGGGGTCAAGTTCACGGCCGACACGAGCGGCACGATCACCGGGATCCGCTTCTACAAGGCCTCCACGAACACCGGGACTCACATCGGCAGCCTGTGGAGCTCGAGCGGAACGCTCCTCGCCTCGGCCACGTTCACGGGCGAGACTGCTTCCGGCTGGCAGACGGTGGTGTTCTCCAGTCCCGTCACGATCTCTCCGGGGACCACGTACGTGGCCAGCTACTTCGCGCCCAGCGGCCACTACTCGTTCACTCCCGCGGCTCTCTACTCACAGATTGACAACGCGCCGCTGCACGCACCCGCCACCGGCACCACGGGCAATGGCGTCTACAACTATGGGTCGGCCAATACATTCCCGACGAGCACGTACAACGCGGACAACTACTGGGTCGACGTCCTCTTCAACCCCTCGCCTCCCGGGCAGGTGACCGGCGTCACCGCGACGGCCGGCCGGCTCGCGGCGACGGTGTCCTGGACCGCGCCCGGCGGTGGCGGCGCGACGTCGTACATCGTCACGCCCTACATCGGATCGACGGCGCAGACGCCGACCACCGTGACCGGCAACCCGCCTGTCACCACCGCCACGATCTCGGGGCTGCAGCAGGGCACCGCCTACACGTTCACGGTCCAGGCCGCCAACGCCCAGGGCAAAGGCGTGGTGTCCGCAGCATCCAACTCGGTCACGCCTCTGGCTCCGACGGCCCCGTCGGCACCCACCGGAGTGACCGCCAGTCCCGCCTCGGGTCAGGCCCAGGTGAGCTGGACTGCACCGGCCGCCAACGGCAGTCCGATCACCGGATACACGATCACCCCCTACATCGGGTCGACGGCGCAGACGGCGACCCAGGTCAGCAACGGCTCGGCGACGTCGGCGGCCGTGAACGGTCTCACCAACGGGACGAGCTACACGTTCACCGTCGCCGCCACCAACAGCCTGGGGACAGGTCCGGCCTCGGCCGCGACCTCTGCGGCCACGCCGGCGGACACGGTGTTCGACTTCGGCACGCCGGCCACGGTCGATTCGGGCGACCCCTCGTCGATCGAGCTCGGCGTCAAGTTCACGGCCGACACGACCGGCACGATCAGCGGTGTCCGGTTCTATAAGGCGAGCACCAACACAGGGACCCATATCGGCGCCCTCTGGAGCGCAACCGGGAGCCTGCTGGCCTCGGCGACGTTCACCAACGAGACGGGCTCCGGGTGGCAGACGGTGCTGTTCTCCAGCCCGGTGACGATCACCCCCGGAACGACGTACGTCGCCGGCTACCTGGCTCCCAACGGCCACTATTCGTTCACCCAGAACGGGCTGAGCTCTGCGGTTGACAACCCGCCCCTGCACGCCGTGTCAGACAACGTCAGCGCCGATGGCCTGTACTCCTATAGCGCCACCAGCACCATGCCGACGAGCAGCTACCAGTCCGGCAACTATTGGGTTGACGTGCTGTTTGAGCCGGCGCCACCCGCTCAGGTCACCGGAGTCTCCGCCACCGCCGGGATCGGCGGCGCCACGGTCAATTGGACCGCGGTCAGCGGCGCGACGTCGTACGTGGTCACCCCGTACATCGGCACGACCGCGCAGACCGCGACGAACGTGAACGGCGGCTCGACGACGTCGGCCACCATCAACGGGCTGACCGCGGGCACTGCCTACACCTTCAAGGTGCAGGCAGTGAACGGCAACGGCACGGGCCCGGCCTCCGCCGCCTCGAACTCCGTGACGCCGCAGAACTCCGCGGTGCCGGGCGCGCCCACGGGCGTGTCCGCGACCCCGGCGACCGGACAAGCGCTGGTGAGCTGGACCGCGCCCGCGGCCAACGGCAGCGCGATCAGCGCGTACACGATCACGCCTTATGTCGGGACGACCGCGCAGACGCCGACGCAGGTCAGCAACGGCTCGGCGACCTCGGCCACCGTGACGGGTCTGACCGTCGGCACCGCCTACACCTTCACGGTGTCGGCGACCAACGGCGTCGGGACCGGAGCGGCCTCATCGGCATCACCCACCGTGACCCCCGAGGACACGATCTTCGACTTCGGGACTCCAGCGACAGTCGACTCCGGTGACGCGACGGCGGTCACGCTGGGAGTCACGTTCACCGCCGACACCAGCGGCCAGGTCAGGGGCATCCGCTTCTACAAGGCGGCGACCAACACCGGCAGCCATGTCGGCGCGCTGTGGAGCTCCACCGGGACACTTCTCGCCTCGGCGCCGTTCTCCGGAGAGAGCGCGTCCGGCTGGCAGACCGTGCTGTTCTCGACTCCCATCTCGGTGACGGCCGGGACAACCTACGTCGCCAGCTATTTCACGCCCACGGGCCACTACTCGGTCACCGCAGCGGCGTTCAACACCTCCGTCGACAACCCGCCGCTGCATGCGGTGGCCACGGGCACCAGCTCCAACGGCCTCTACATGTACGGCTCCGCCAGCACCTTCCCGACCAACTCCTTCAACGCCAGCAACTACTGGGTGGACGTGTTGTTCGCCCCAACGTCCTGAGGTAGCCATGTCCGCTCTGAAACACCGCATCCTGAAGCCCGCACTTCTCGGCGCGTGCGCGCTGAGCGCAATCGCCCTCGCGGGTTGCGGAGCGTCGAGCTCGACGGGCTCTCCGGGGTCCCATCGCGCCGCGACGGCATCGAGCAGCTCGAGCGGGCC
Organism: uncultured Actinomycetota bacterium; assembly: GCA_963771675.1. Taxonomy (GTDB): domain Bacteria; phylum Actinomycetota; class Thermoleophilia; order Solirubrobacterales; family Solirubrobacteraceae; genus Palsa-465. The sequence goes on from CAVYUJ010000004.1 coordinate 537,005, forward strand.
GGATCGCATCACCTCGGGCACCACCACCGACCAGGCCGCCAAGACTCCGGCTAGGAGCAACCCCGACATCGGCGGGGCGAGCGCGCAGCGTGTGCCGAAGCATGGCTCGCATACCGATGCCGCCGCGGCCGCCGGCACGGGCGTGGCCCACAGCTCCGACAAGGTGGTGAAGTCCGGTGGCCGGCAGAAGGCCAGGGAGGTCGCCATCGTCAACGATGACAACACCGGAGCCTCCACGCATCAGCTCAATCCGTGCACTCTGGTCACGCTGCCCCAGGCTCAGACCTTCGCCGGTGGCGCGATCTCCAGCCGCTTCGAGGCGCCGCAGGGTCCCACCTGCATCTACAAGCCGGCCAACGCCAAGACCGAGATCACCCTTGCGGTGGAGTCGATGGCGGCCTCTCAGGTGACCGCACACCTGGGCCAGCGGGAGAAGCTCACGGTGGCGGGACGCACCGCCTACTGCGGCAGGCTTGGCCGCCAACTCCTGGTCGTCCCGCTCCCCGGCGGTCAGCTGCTGAGCGTGAGCGCCCCGTGCGGCGTGGCCCGCCAGTTCGCCGAGGCGGCGCTCGGGCGCCTCGGCGCCTGACCGGCCCCCGCCAGTCCGTCTGCCCCCACGTCGCCACGCCACCGCGCGGCCGTCGCACGGCCGCGTGGCAGGCCGTCGACCGTCGCCGACGCAGCCGTCCACGCGGGCGAAAGATGTTCTCCGCCCACGCCGTTGAGTCAGTATGACTTCTACAAAACTGCGCGGAGAGCGCGTACTAGTGACGGGCGGCGCGGGCACCATCGGCTCCCACATCGTGGACCAGCTGATCGAGGCCGGCGCGGAAGAGATCATCGTCCTGGACAACCTGGTCCGCGGGCGTCGTGAGAACCTCGCAGGAGCGCTCACCAGCGGTTCGGTCCGGTTGGAGCTGGGCGACATCCGGGACCGTGACACGGTCAACCGGCTGATGCGCGGCGTGGACGTGGTCTTCCACCAGGCCGCCATCCGGATCACGCAGTGTGCCGAGGAGCCCCGGCTCGCGCTCGAGGTGCTCGTCGACGGCACGTTCAACGTGCTCGAGGCGGCCGCCCGCGAGGGCGTGCGCAAAGTCGTCGCGGCCTCCTCGGCGTCGGTCTATGGGCTGGCCGAGCAGTTCCCCACCACCGAGGCCCATCACCCGTACGCCAACGACACCCTCTACGGCGCCGCCAAGGTGTTCAACGAGGGCCTGCTGCGCAGCTTCCACGCCATGTACGGCCTGGACTACCTGGCCCTGCGTTACTTCAACGTCTACGGCCCGCGGATGGACGTCCACGGTCTCTACACCGAGGTGCTCATCCGCTGGATGGAGCGCATCGCCGCCGGTCAGCCGCCGCTCATCTTCGGTGACGGCCTGCAGACGATGGACTTCGTCTACGTGCCCGAGATCGCCCGTGCCAACATCCTGGCGGCGTGCAGCGATCACACCGACGACGTGTTCAACATCGCCAGTGGCACGGAGACCAGCCTCGTCGAGCTCGCCGAGAGGCTGCTGGCGGTCATGGGCTCTGACCTGTCGATCGAGTTCGGCCCCGAGCGAGCCGTCAACAAGGTGAGCCGCCGTCTGGCCGACACGAGCCGCGCTCGTGACATCCTCGGCTTCGAGGCCACGGTCGACATCGAGGAGGGCCTCACCCAGCTCGTCAACTGGTGGCGGGCCGAGCTTCAGGGCTCGGGCGACGCCGCGCTCACGGCGGCGGCGTGATGGAGGTCCCGTTCGCGCGCCCGTACTTCCGGGGTGACGAGGGCGAGGCCGTCGCCGCGGCGATCGCCTCCGGGTGGGTGTCGCAGGGCCCCCGGGTCCGCGAGTTCGAGCAGCGGTTCGCCGAGCGGGTCGGTGCCGCGCACGCCATCGCCACGACAAGCTGCACGTCGGCGCTGCACCTGGCCCTCTACGGTCTGGGCGTCTCACCCGGCGATGAGGTCATCGTCCCGTCGCTCTCGTTCATCGCCACCGCCAACGCCGTGTGGCAGTGCGGCGCGACGCCGGTGTTCGCCGACGTCGAACCCGAGACGCTCAACCTCGACCCGGCAGCCGCCGAGCGGGCGATCACGCCACGCACCAAGCTGATCATGCCGGTGCACCAGATCGGCCTGCCGGCCGACATGGACAGCCTGATGGACGTCGCCGCGCGCCACGGTCTGGCGATCATGGAGGACGCGGCGTGCGCCATCGGCGCGCACTACAAGGGTCGGCCGATCGGGTCCGTCGGGCCTGTCGCCTGCTTCTCCCTGCACCCCCGCAAGGTCATCACGACCGGCGAGGGCGGCGTGATCACGGTCGCCGACGACGCACTGGCCGAGCGGCTGCGCCAGCTCCGCCAGCACGCGATGAGCGTCTCGGACCTGGCACGTCACAACACCAACCGCGTGGTGTTCGAGAGCTATCCCGAGCGCGGCTTCAACTACCGCATGACGGACATGCAGGCCGCGCTGGGCCTGTGCCAGCTCGACATCCTCGACGAGGTCCTCGAGCGCCGGCGCGTGCGGTGCGAGCGCTACAACGAGGCCCTGTCCGCGATCCCGGAGATCGAGACTCCGACCGACCCGCCCTACGCGTCGCGCACGTGGCAGTCCTACTGCATCCGGATCCGTCCGGAGGCGGGCATCGACCGCAACGAGCTGATGCAGCAGCTGCTCGACGACGGCATCGGGAGCCGCAAGGGCATCATGGCGATCCACGAGGAGGCCGCATACCCCGGTGAGTACGACCTCCCGCACACCGAGGCGGCATCGCACGAGATGCTGATGCTCCCGCTCTTCGCCGACCTCACCGCCGAGCAGCAGGACTATGTGGTCGCCCGCCTGACGCACCACGTGTCGGCGACCGCGCTCGCCGCCTGATCGACGCGTCGCCGGCGGGCCTGGAGGTCTGGCCCGCCGGCACGCTCGAGCCCGCAGTTCCGTCGGGCCGGTGTGCCCGCTCCGGTATGCTGTCCTACGGGGACAAAAGGCATCGGAGTGGGCAACTCGACAGAGAGCGACGCAAGCAGGGCTACGCCTGGGACTGCGCCCACGCGCGTGCTCATCGTCGACGATCACGATCTCTTTCGCACCGGTCTGGCCTCCCTCATGGCCGACGAGGACGGCATCGAGGTCATCGCACAGGCCTCGGGAGGGCGGATGGGCGTCCGGCTCGCCGCCGAGCTGAACCCCGATGTGATCCTGATGGACCTCCGCATGCCCGACATCACCGGCCCCGAGGCGACCCGCGAGATCGTCAGCCGCAATCCCGACGTCCGCGTGCTGGCGCTCACGGTGGCCTCCGAGGACCGCGACGTCTCCGAGGCGCTCCAGGCCGGGGCCTGCGGCTTCCTGGCCAAGGACACCCCCGTCGACAGCCTGGTGGTCGCCATCCAGGCCGCCGCCCGGGGGACCGCGTGGCTGTCGCCCAAGGCCGCCGAGGTGGTGCTGGGGAGGATCCGCAACGCGCCCGCGCCTCAGGAGCAGCAGAGCTCGCCGCTGGAGCACCTCTCCTCCCGTGAGCTCGACGTGCTGCGTCTGATCGCCAACGGGATGGAGAACGCGGAGATCGCCGCCGAGCTGAACATCAGCCCGAGGACGGCGAAGAACCACGTCTCCAACATCCTCACCAAGCTCGGGCTGCCCAGTCGTGTCCAGGCCGCGGTCTACGCCGTGCGCCAGGGCGTGATCTGACCGCCCTCGGGCGCGACGCCGACCCACCGCCGGAGGTTGTGGGCGGCCCTGGGGGGCGCGGGCGGACGTCAACTGCGGCTATCGAAGGCTGCGCGGGCGAGCGCGGCGGGACCCGTGGCGGATAGTGGAGGAAATAGCTCAAAAATCCGCCTCAGTGAGAGGCTGCCGCAAACGCTCCGGGCCACGTACACCTCCTCCTCCTAAGCCAGTCGTTAGCCCCGCCAGTGTCGGAGGGAACACCGCGACCCCGACTGCGGCGCGCGGCTCGAGCCGCACGTCGCGCTAGGACTGACCGGGTCCCATGAGGCCGGCCCGGTCCTTGACCCCGAGCTTGACCACCAGCTCTGAGATGTGCCGGCGCACGGTCACCGGGGCGATCTGCAGCCGGGAGGCGATCCGGCCCGTCGAATGCCCGCGGCGGAGCATCGCCAGCACCTCGGCCTCGCGGCGGGTGAGCACCTCCTCCGCTCCGGAACGTCCCCGCACGTCTCCGAGCAGCTCTGAGACCATCGAGCGCGGGACGACCGCCTCCTTCTGCGTCGCGGCACGGAAGACCCGGCGCAGCCGCTCGGCGTCCAGCGGTCCGGGGACGTAGCCGATCGCCCCGGCGCGCACCGCGCCGAGCATGTCCTCGGGATCTCCGGTCTCGGCGAGCACCACGACCGAGCACCCCGGCGCAGCCCGGCAGATGCTCTCGATGGCCTGATGCCTGCCGCCCAGGATCGCGCCGCCGACGAGTGCCACGTCGGGCTGCTCTCGCTTGGCGGCGCGAATGGCCTGTTCGGTGTCGCCGGCCTCGGCGCAGACGATCACGCTCTCGTCGAGCGCCATGCGGATTCCCTGGCGGGTGGGCGCATGGTCAGCGATGAGCAGCCTGATCGGCTGGTCTGGCTCCGTCTCGCCACCCCCGGTGGCGGTCACCGCCGCTCTCCGGCGGCGGCGCTTGGCAAGGTGCTCACCGGAACCACGGTACTGGACGCGTTCCTCGCCGACCACTGGAGAAACGCTGCCGCCAGAGCCTTTCTCGCGTTCAGTGGTCCGACTGGCGTTCATTTCGGTGAACGGGCAATGAGCCGCCCCGGTCATTGAGAGCTGAGCGTCCTGACTCAATACTCATCATCAGGAATGGGGCCCAGACGGATTGGCCCCGGGGCGAATAGAAGAGGACCCATATGCTCAGTGCAGTCGCAGGACGCCAGCCGGCGACGATCGGCTTTCGCAGTCGTACGGCTCTGGACGAGTCGCCGGAGACGGCAAAGAAGGTGCGGATGGCCGTCAAGCTGGCCAAGGGAGGGGATCGGGATGCTCTCCAGTATCTCTACACGGTCTACTCGAACAACATCTACGGCTACGTGCGGTCGATCGTCCACGACGACCATGAGGCCGAGGACGTCACGCAGCACGTGTTCGCGAAGCTGATGACCACGCTGGTCAAGTACGACGACCGCGGCGTGCCGTTCTTCGCATGGCTCGTGCGTCTGGCGCGTAACGCCTCCATCGACCACCTGCGCAGCAACCGGCTCACGCCGACCGAGCACGTGATCGATCCGGACGCCTCCTACGGCGGCGACTTCGACCAGGCGGAGACGGTCCGCACGGCCCTGGCCTCGCTGCCCAACGAGCAGCGCCAGGTGGTGTTCCTGCGCCATGTCGTGGGTCTCACCCCGGGTGAGATCGCAGACCGGCTGGGCCGCTCGGAGAGCTCGATCCATGGCCTTCACCACCGTGGCCGCCGCGCCCTCCAGCGTGAGCTGACCCGGCTGGACGCGACGCCGCTGACGCTGGCTGCCTGATCGGAGCAGGCACATCTGATCTGAGCCTGAGTCTCAGGCTTAAGGGGGTGGACGAGGGGAGGCGCGGCATCGCGTCTCCCCTTTTCTGTGTCTTGGTCTGGACGGGCGCGGCCTCACGGCGCCCCGGGATCGCGTGAGTCAGGCTCCCGCAGGCTTGCCGGCGCGGGGCGCGCGCCCTCTCACGGTGCGCTGTCCCGGCAGCACGAAGCCGTAGCCGACGCGCGACGGTCCCCCCTGCGGACTGGCGAGGCCGCGCAGCTCGGTGAGCGCGTCACTGAGCTCGGCGATCACGTCCATGAGCTCCTGGACCTCGGCACGTCTGTCGGGCGGCGCCAGCGGCATCGCAGGAGTCCCAGGAGGCGTGCGTTTGACGCGCTGGAGCTGGGCCTCGAGCGCCATGAGCACACCGAACCCGCGCTCCTGCGCCTCGGCGAGCGCGATGGGATCCAGGGCCTGACCAGCCCGCACCCGGCGGATCAGCTCCCGGACAACCTCGATCTCACCCGATGACGAAAAGCTCCCACCCATGGATCGAGGGATCGTCACCGAGATGCCCCTCTCAGACAATGAGCCGGAAGGTCAGGCGGGCGTTCAGCCTGCGAACAGCGCGGCGCGAAAGCTGGTGGACGCCTCGTCCGTTATGGGGACGCGCGGCCGCTGTCAGCCGTCGTTGGTGATGACTTCGACCTCGATGTCAGCGGTCGTTGGCGACGACGTCGACCTCGGCCCCGCCGGTGTCGCAGCTGCGGGCGACCAGCCGGCCGCCCACCGAACGCGCCCGCGCCCGCATGGTGCGCATGCCCAGCCCGGTCCCGGCGGTGTCCTTGCCGGCGCCGCCGAAGCCGCACCCGTCGTCTGAGACCCGCAGCAGCAGATCGTCGCGCCGGGAGCCAAGCCGCACCGTCACGTTGCGCGCGCCGCCATGCCGCACGGCGTTGGCGATCGCCTCGCGGGCGATGCGCACCAGCTCACGCCGCTCGTGCTCGCTGCGCTCGGTGTTGACGCCGCCGTCGACGACGACCGAGACGTTGACGCCGTGGCGCATCGAGAACTCCGACGCCACCTCACGCAGCGCGGCCTCGGTGCTCGAGCTGTGCGACGCCTCGAGATCCACGATCTGCCCGCGCGAGGCCGCCAGGGCTCGCGTGGCGGCGATCGCCAGCGGGTGGTCGGGACCGAACTCGCGCGCCAGCCGCTCGGAGTGGGCGGCGATGAAGGCGAGGTCCTGGGCGAGGCCGTCGTGCAGGTCACGGGCGATCCGCAGGCGCTCCGCGCTGACCGCGTCGCGCGCCACCTGGTCCTGGGAGCGGCGGTACATGCCCACGGCGGTGGCCAGCAGCAGGCCGTAGCCGGCGACGCGCAGCGCATCTGACGGCGTGACCCAGTCGGGAGGGGCGACACCGAGGCCGAGCTTGCCCAGCTGCGCGCCGGCCATGCACATGGCGGCGGCGGCGAGCAGGCCGGCGGCGCGGTCGCCGTCACGGTGGCGAACGACGAACCCGCCCGCGGAGACGATCAGCACGATGCAGCACGTCACTGACACGACCGTGGCCACGGGCCCGTAGGCGCCCGACGGACCCTGCGCGCGCACCGGCCCGGCGATGAGGTCGACGAGCTCGCCCAGCGCGACCCAGTAGAACGCGGCCGGAACCGCGATCGCGGCCAGGCGGCGGCCCGCCTGCACCTCGCGCTCGGTCGGCGTGAACGCGACCGCCAGGAAGATGCCGGCGATGAGGATCGTCAGCGCCATGCGGGCGCCGGCCCCGTAGATGCCGGTCTGGTAGTGGTAGGCCGGCAGGGCGTTGAAGATGAAGTCCGTCAGCGCAACGGTGGCGAGCGCCGCCAACAGCAGCAGATCGCGCAGCCGCCTGGTCTGGTGGAAGTGGGCGAGCAGCAGGACGGCGCTGACCAGCGCCGACAGGGTGATGCCGGTCTCGATCGCAGAGCGCAGAGCCGCATCCGTGGCATGTAGTTGCCAAAGCCGTTCTGCCCCATACCCGACGAAGGCGACTGCCGCAACCGCCCACGCAGCAGCGACCCACAGGGCCAGCTTTGGCCGTTGGACGCTATACGAGCGCGCCCCCGCGCCCATGCGCCCGACCGCAATTCGAGTCACTCAGTGAACCCCCGGAGATACTCAAAGGAATATTCGATTTTGTCCAGAAGAAGGTTCGTTTCCCCGTTCGAACCAACCTCTACAAACTTTACCAAGTCGGAAGCCAAGTTGGAAGAAATGCGGTAAAACGCCCCCCGATCGTCACGAGATGATCATCTGAGCGTTTCCGAGGAATCACCAACGACGCGCTCGGCAGGGGAATTCGCGGCGGGCGGCGTGGTCGGGGACCGTAATCGGTGCCGTGGCGGCGCCGCCTCCCGCTGTCTCCCAGCGACTCAGTCCAGCCGGCGACGCTGGCCCCGCCGCCGCTCCAGGCGCCGCGGCCGGGCCCCCTGATGCTCGCCGGTCAGGCCGAGATGCCGGGGCGGCCGGGGCTCACCGTCCTGCGCGGCGTCCGCGCGCGGCCGGGGCTCTCCGTCCTGCGCGGCGTCCGCGCGCGGCCGGGGCCCTGCCTCGTGCGCCGCCTGTCGTGGCGGGTGGGGCTCTGCCTCCTGCGCGGCGTCGCGGCGCGCGCGCTCCGCCCGCTCGCGGTCCTCGGTGAGGCCCACCTCGTAGAACACGAGGCTCACGATGCCGACCAGTCCGATGCCCACCAGCACCGTCGCGGCCGTTCCGCCCGCCGAGCCGCGGATCAGCGCACCACAGGCCACGCCCACCAGCGCCACCGCGATGGATGCGCCGTAGCGCAGGCTCCGGGTCCGCCGGTTCACAGACTCACCGGCTCACCGCGGCAGTGCCGTCCAAGAGCGGTCCGGAGAGGCGCGCATCCGGCGCGCGACGCGCCCGCATCCAATCGCCGAGCCGATGCCGGTGACGGGTGCAGCGGGCGCGCCGCTCGCTGGATGACAAATGCCTACTCGTCGTCTGAGGAGTCTCCGTCGTCGGACGGGATGTCGAGGTCGGCCAGCTCCTCGGCGAAGCCCAGCGCGGAGCCGCCGTTGCCGATGTTCTCGAGATCGGACAGGTCGGGCTCGATCCCGCCGCCAAAGCCGCTGAGCGACTCGCCGTCGGTGAGGCCGAGCTCGGCCGCCAGGTCGTCGTGATCGAGCAGGCCCACCTCGTCGATCCCGCGCGGGAGCGGCTCGGACGGCTCGATCTCGATCCGCCGGTAGCGCTTGAGCCCCGTCGCGGCCGGGATCAGCTTGCCGATGATCACGTTCTCCTTGAGGCCGTTGAGCCGGTCGATCTTGCCCTCCAGCGCGGCATCGGTGAGGACCTTGGTCGTCTCCTGGAAGGAGGCGGCCGACAGGAACGAATCCGTGTTCAGCGACGCCTTGGTGATCCCGAGGATGATCTCCTCGGCCTGCGCGGCCTCGCCGCCGGCATCGATCACGGCCTTGTTGATCTTGGCGTACTCGTAGCGGTCGACGAACTGGCCGGGCAGCAGGTCGGTGTCGCCCTTCTGGTCGACCCGCACCTTCTTGAGCATCTGACGCACGATCAGCTCGATGTGCTTGTCGTTGATGTCCACGCCCTGGGACTTGTAGACCTCCTGGACCTCGCGCACGAAGTACAGCTCGGTCTCGGTCCGTCCCCGGATGGCCAGCAGCTCGTGCGGGTACAACGACCCCTCGTTGAGCTGGGTCCCGGGCTCGATCTTCTGCCCGGACTCGACGTAGAGCAGCGTCCGCCGCGGGAACGTGTGGCGATGCTCCTCGCCGCCGTCGTCGGTGATGACCACGGTGATCGCCTTGTCGGAGTCCTCGATCGACACCTTGCCGCCGACCTCGGAGATCTTCGCCAGGCCCTTGGGCTTGCGCGCCTCGAACAGCTCCACGACGCGCGGCAGACCGTGGGTGATGTCCGCGCCGGCGACGCCGCCGGTGTGGAACGTCCGCATGGTCAGCTGGGTGCCGGGCTCGCCGATCGACTGGGCGGCGATGATGCCCACCGCGTCGCCGATCTGGGCCAGCTTGCCGCTGGCCATGGAGCGGCCGTAGCACGCCTGGCACACGCCGGTCGGCGCCTCGCACTTGAGCACGGAGCGCACCGGCACGGTGATGAGCTCACCCTTGTCGGTGTCGTCCTGCCAGGCCTCGGCCAGATCGGCCAGCTCGGCACGGTCGATCTCCTTGCCCTGCTCCACGATCACGCGTCCGCGCTTGGTGGTGATGTCGCGGGCGGCGATCCGGCCGATGAGCGCGGTGTTGGGAGCCCCGGTCGGCCGCAGCCCCCGGGTCTCCGGATCAACCTCGAGCTCGGACACCGGCATCTCGATGAACTCCTCGGTGCCGCAGTCCTCCTGGCGGATGATCACGTCCTGGGAGACGTCGACCAGGCGCCGGGTCAGGTAGCCCGAGTCGGCGGTACGAAGCGCCGTGTCGGCCAGACCCTTGCGCGCACCGTGCGTCGAGATGAAGTACTCGAGCACCGTCAGGCCCTCCATGAAGTTGGCCTTGATCGGACGCTCGATGATCTCGCCCTTCGGGTTGGCCATGAGGCCGCGCATTCCGGCGAGCTGGCGGATCTGCGAGAACGAGCCACGAGCACCCGAGTTGGCCATCATGGCGATCGGGTTGAGGTTGTCCAGGTGCGCGTAGAGCGCCTCCCCGACCTCGTTGGTGGCGCGATCCCACAGGCCGGTGACCGCCTCGTGGCGCTCCTCCTGGGTGATCTCCCCGTCCTCGTACTGCGCCTCGATGACGATCAGCTCGTCCTCGTAGCGCTTGAGGATCTCCTCCTTGGAGGGGGGCGTCTGCACGTCGTTCTTGGAGAAGGTGACGCCGGCGCGGGTCGCGTACTGGAATCCGACGTCCTTGAAGGCGTCCAGGACCTGCGAGATCGTCGGCGCCCCGTACAGCTGCACGAGGTCGTCGATCATCTGGGTCGTGTCCTTCTTGCGCATCGAGCGGTTGATGAACTCGTAGGTGTCGGGGTCGAACTGCTCGCCCAACGCCCCCTGGAGCGCACGCTCGATCTTCTCGTTGTAGATGACGCGCCCGACCGTGGTCAGGATGTGGCCCTCGCTGCGGCCGATCGGCCGGTACTCGGCCAGGTCGTGCAGCTTGACCACCCCGTGCTCGTAGGACCACTCCGCCTCCTGGGCGGTGCGGAACGGATGCGGGCGGGGGGTGATCTCCGCCGGGTTCATCTTCGCCAGCTCGCTGGCGTCGGGGCCATAGGTGAGGTAGTAGGCGCCCAGCACCATGTCCTGTGACGGCGTCGCCAGCGGCGCGCCGTGCGCGGGGGACAGGATGTTGTTGGCCGACAGCATCAGGATCCGCGCCTCGGCCTGGGCCTCGGCCGACAGCGGCAGATGGACCGCCATCTGGTCACCGTCGAAGTCGGCGTTGAAGGCGTGGCAGACCAGCGGGTGGACCTGGATGGCCTTGCCCTCCACCAGCACCGGCTCAAAGGCCTGGATGCCCAGGCGATGCAGCGTCGGCGCGCGGTTGAGCAGCACCGGGTGCTCGTGGATGACCTCCTCCAGGACGTCCCACACCTCGGGGATCATCGAGTCGACCATCTTCTTGGCGGCCTTGATGTTCTGCGCGGACTTGCGCTCGACCAGGCGGGCCATGATGAACGGCTTGAACAGCTCCAGTGCCATCAGCTTGGGCAGGCCGCACTGATGCAGGCGCAGAGACGGGCCCGACACGATCACCGATCGGCCGCTGTAGTCCACGCGCTTGCCCAGCAGGTTCTGGCGGAACCGGCCCTGCTTGCCCTTGAGCATGTCCGACAGCGACTTCAGCGGCCGGTTGCCCGGGCCGGTGACGGGACGTCCGCGGCGGCCGTTGTCGAACAGCGCGTCGACCGACTCCTGAAGCATGCGCTTCTCGTTGTTGACGATGATCTCCGGCGCGCCCAGGTCCAGCAGCCGCTTGAGGCGGTTGTTGCGGTTGATGACGCGGCGGTAGAGGTCGTTGAGGTCTGAGGTGGCAAAGCGGCCACCGTCGAGCTGGACCATCGGGCGCAGCTCGGGCGGGATGACCGGCACGGCCTCGAGCACCATCATCTCGGGCTTGTTGCCCGATGACAGGAAGGCGGAGACCACCTTCAGGCGCTTGACGGCGCGGGCCTGCTTCTGACCCTTGGCGGTCTTGACCTGGTCCTGCAGATCGGCGGACTCAGCGTCGAGATCCACCTGCTGCAGCAGGTCGCGAACCGCCTCGGCGCCCATGCCGCCGCGGAAGTACTCGCCGAAGCCATAGGGCGAGCCGAACCGGTCGCGCAGCTCGCGGAACGTCGTCTCGTCGTTGATGACGTCCTTGGGCTTCATCGACTTGAACAGCTCCCACACCTGGCGCATCCGCTCAGCGGCGTCCTCGATGTAGGCCTCGGTGTCGTCGATGTCGGCCTGGAAGCTCTTGCGCAGGTCCTTGAGCATCTTCTCGCGCTCTTCGTCGGACAGCTTGGCGACGTTGACGTCCAGCGTCTCGGCCCACAGGTGATCCTCATCGGAGAAGTCGCGGCCCGTCTTGGCCGAGTTGAGGAACTCCTCGCGGCGGGCCAGGGACTCCTTGAGCTCCAGGACGCGCTCCTCCTTCTCGGCGGCGTAGGAGTCCAGGACCTTGTTGACCTCGCCTTCCAGGGACTCGGTGTCCTTGGCGCGGGCCTCGTCGTCGACCCACGTCACCATCGAGGCGGCGAAGTACAGGACCTTCTCCAGCTCCTTGGGAGCCATGTCGAGCAGGTAGCCGATGCGGCTGGGGACGCCCTTGAAGAACCAGATGTGCGAGACGGGGGCGGCCAGGTCGATGTGACCCATGCGCTCGCGGCGGACCTTGGAGCGGGTCACCTCGACGCCGCAGCGCTCGCAGACGATGCCCTTGTAGCGGACGCGCTTGTACTTGCCGCAGTAGCACTCCCAGTCCTTGGTGGGACCGAAGATGCGCTCGCAGAAGAGCCCGTCCTTCTCCGGCTTGAGCGTCCGGTAGTTGATGGTCTCAGGCTTGGTGACCTCTCCCGAGCTCCAGCTGCGGATCTGCTTGCTGGAGGCGAGGCCGATCTCGATTGCGTCGAAGTTATTGATGTCGATCAAAGTAAGTCCTTCGGATTGAAAATCTCAAGAGCGAATCGGTGGTCGCGGGGCGGGGAGTCCCATCGGGACGTGCTCGAAGCTGAGAGCACGTCCGCGATGGGACCCCCGACCCGAGAAACATCAAGCTTCGTCCTCCTCCAAGACCCCTTCGGCGTCTCCAGGGGCAATCTCCGAGTCCAGCATCGGGTCTTCAGTCGAGTTGAAGTCCGCGTCCTCGAGGTCCTCGCCGGACTCCAGCTCGGGATCCTCGTCCTCGGTCTCCTCCTCGGAGGCCTCGACGGTCTCGCCCTCGTGCTCGGTCGACTCATCCGCCGACGCGCCATCGGTGGCCCGAACGCCCGACAGGTCGATGCCGAGCTCCTCGGCGGCCCGAAGCAGGTCGTCGTCCTCCTCGCGCATCTCGGCGCGCTCGCCCTCCTCGGAGACGACGTTGACGTCCAGCGCCAGCGACTGCATCTCCTTGAGCAGGACCTTGAAGGACTCGGGGATCGACGGCTCGGCGATGTTCTCGCCCTTGACGATCGCCTCGTAGGCCTTCACGCGCCCGACGGTGTCGTCGGACTTGATCGTGAGCATCTCCTGGAGGGTGTAGGCGGCGCCGTAGGCCTCGAGCGCCCACACCTCCATCTCGCCGAACCGCTGGCCGCCGAACTGCGCCTTGCCGCCCAGAGGCTGCTGGGTGACGAGCGAGTAGGGGCCGGTGGACCGGGCGTGGATCTTGTCGTCGACCAGGTGCAGCAGCTTGAGGATGTACATGTAGCCGACGCTGACCTGCTCCTCGAACGGTTCGCCGGTGCGGCCGTTGAACAGCGTGGTCTTACCCGACGCCTGCTCGCCGACGCGACGGCGCTTGTCGACGTCCATGCGGATGAGCCCGTCATTGGCCTGGTGCTCGTCCTGCCAGCGCACCAGCGCCTCGTCGACGTCGGCGACGGTGGCGCCGTCGAAGACCGGCGTGGCGATGTAGACCTTGCCGGCCCGGCCGTCGGGAAGGGACCCGCCGTTGGTGGCGTGCTTGCGCGCCTCCGAGCCATCCTCGTACCAGCCGTTGGCCGCGACCCAGCCGAGATGCGTCTCCAGGATCTGACCCAGGTTCATCCGGCTCGGCACGCCGAGCGGGTTGAGGATCACGTCGACCGGAGTGCCGTCCTCCAGGAACGGCATGTCCTGCACGTCGACGATCTTGGAGATGACGCCCTTGTTGCCGTGACGGCCGGCGAGCTTGTCGCCCTCGGCGATCTTGCGCTTCTTGGCCACGAACACGCGGACGAGGTCGTTGACGCCCGGCGGCAGATCGTCGCCGTCGTCGCGGCTGAACGTCTTGACGTCGATGACGACGCCGCCCTCACCGTGGGGCACCTTCAGCGAGGTATCGCGGACCTCACGCGCCTTCTCCTTGAAGATGGCGCGGATCAGCTTCTCCTCGGCGGTCAGCTCGGTCTCGCCCTTGGGCGTGACCTTGCCGACGAGCAGGTCGCCGGAGGCCACCTCGGCGCCGACGCGGACGATGCCGCGGTCGTCGAGGTTGCGCAGCGACTCCTCGGAGCGGTTGGGGATGTCGCGGGTGATCTCCTCGTCGCCGAGCTTGGTCGTGCGGGCGTCGATCTCGTATTCCTCGATGTGGATCGAGGTGAGCTCGTCGTCGGCGACAAGGCGCTTGGACAGGATGATCGCGTCCTCGAAGTTGTAGCCCTCCCAGGACATGAAGGCGACGAGCAGGTTCTTGCCCAGCGCCATCTCACCCATGTCGGTGGCGGAGCCGTCGGCGAGGACGGCGCCCTCGTCCACGGGAGTCCCGACATCGACGATCGGCTTCTGGTGGATGAGCGTGCCCTGGTTGGAGCGCATGAACTTCTGGAGCTCGTACTCCTCCTTGCCGCCGTCCGTGCCGTCGACGACGATCTGCTCGGCGTCGACGTAGGACACGGTGCCGGCCGCGCGGGCCACGGCCACATCGCCGGTGTCGATCGCGGCGCGGCGCTCCATGCCGGTGCCGACGAGCGGAGCATCGGTGACCAGCAGCGGGACGGCCTGGGCCTGCATGTTGGAGCCCATCAGCGCCCGGTTGGCGTCGTCGTGCTCCAGGAACGGGATCATCGCCGTCGTGACCGACCAGATCTGCTCCGGGGAGACGTCGATGAGATCGACCTCCTTGGGCGTGACGGTCACGTACTGACCCGCCTGGGTCCGGCACAGGATCTCGTCGCCCAGGAGCTGGCCCTTGTCATCGACCGGCGTATTGGCCTGGGCGATGATCTGCTCCTCCTCCTGCGTGGCGTCGATCCGCACGATCTCGCCGGTCACCTTGCCGTCCTTGACGATCTGGTACGGGGTGGTGACGAAGCCGTGCTCTGAGATCTCCGCGTAGGAGGACAGCGAGCCGATCAGGCCGATGTTCGGGCCCTCGGGAGTCTCGATCGGGCACATGCGGCCGTAGTGGGTCGGGTGCACGTCGCGCACCTCGATCGGCGCTCGCTCGCGGGTCAGACCGCCGGCGCCCAGAGCCGACAGGCGGCGGCGATGCCGCAGCCCGGCGAGGCTGTTGGTCTGGTCCATGAACTGCGAGAGCTGGCTGGAGCCGAAGAACTCCTTCTGCGCCGCCACGACAGGCCGGATGTTGACGATCGTCTGCGGCGTGATCGTGTCCGAGTCCTCGGTGGTGAGGCGCTCGCGCACGACGCGCTCCATGCGGTAGAGGCCGATCCGGAAGGCCTCCTGGATCAGCTCCCCGACGGTGCGCAGCCGGCGGTTGCCGAAGTGCTCGTACTCGTCGAGGTGATCCTGGATGGGCTCACGGGGCATCGACGCGGCCTCGGCGGCGTAGTCGAGCTTGGCGACATCCCCCGGCTCCTCGGACATGCCGAGCAGGCGCGGCAGGGAGACGAGCTCCTTGACCAGGGCGATGATGTCGTCATGGGTCAGCGTCCGGCTGTCCAGGTCGATGTCCAGACCCAGGCGCGAGTTGAGCTTGTAGCGGCCCACGCGCGTGAGGTCGTAGCGCTTGGGGTCGAAGAACAGCTGGTTGAGCAGTGAGCGCGCAGCGTCGATCGACGGCGGCTCGCCGGGGCGCTGCTTCTTGAACAGCTCGATGAGCGCGCCCTCCTCGGTCCGGGTGACCTCGGGATCCGCCTCGACCGTGTTGCGGATGTAGAGGGAGTTCTCGAACAGGTTGAGGATCTCCTCGTCCGCGGCGTAGCCCATGGCGCGCAGCAGGACGGTGACCGGCAGCTTGCGCTTGCGGTCGATGCGGACGTAGACGCGCCCCTTCTTGTCGATCTCCAGCTCCAGCCAGGAGCCACGGGCCGGCATCAGGTTGGCGATGAAGACCTGCTTCTCGCGGTCCTTGGGCTCCATGACATAGGCGCCCGGCGAACGGACCAGCTGCGTGACCACGACGCGCTCGGTGCCGTTGATGATGAACGTGCCGCGCTCGGTCATCCACGGGAAGTCACCCATGAAGACCGACTGCTCGCGGATCTCTCCGGTCTCGCGGTTGATGAAGGCGACGGTAACCGTCAGCGGGCGCGCGTACGTGAGGTCCTTCTCACGGCACTGCTCCAGGCTGGCGACGGGCTCGTCGAAGGTGAATTCGCCGAACTGCACGGCGAGGTTGCCGGTGTAGTCCTCGATGGGCGAGATGTCATCGATCGTCTCGCGCAGGCCGCCGTTCTCCGGGTCGGTCAGCCACTCGAACGACTTGCGCTGGATATCGATCAGGTTGGGGACTTCAAGGACCTTGTTCAGACGCGCGAAGCTACGGCGCGTCCGGGGGGCGTGAGCGGTTGCCAAGACGGCGACTCCTCGGGCGGTCGAGAGGGAGGAACTGGACGCAACCTGAGCTTTAGCGGCTCAAGCGAGCGCGACCAGCAAAGATAGCACACGGCATCGGCGCCCTGTGAAGGACCGCTCAGCTCTCACGGACCCCGCCCTCGACCGCCGCGTATGTGGCGCGGCGTCGCATCATTTGGGCGGCTGCGACTATTGGCTGACCGGCGCAGTGTAGGGGCAAAACGCAAAAGCGGCAAGCACCGGTCTTTTTCGCCCTCTCTCCCCCGCGCCCGCAGCGCCGGCACGATGGCCGGCGCTGTCAGGCCCACGAGTTGGGACTAATCCCACGATGCGGAGTCCATTGGACTGACCTTTCTCTGTCAGGCCGCCGTCGGCGACGGGTCGTAGTGGCGCGCCCGGCGCGCCAAGGGGATGCGGCGCAGCGGCTGGGGCTTGCGTCGGGGGGTGATCTCGGTGAAGCGGAACACCGCGCGGCCGAAGCGCAGCACGTCACCGTCGGTCACGTACTGCACGGTGATGCGGCGGCCGTTGACGAACGTGCCGTTGTAGCTGCGGTCGTCGAGGATGCGCGCACCGTCGCCGCGGAGCGCGAGGATCGCGTGGCGGCGCGAGACCTGTGCGTCCTCGAGCCGGACGTCGGCGACGAGGCCGCGGCCGATGTGGGTGATCGGACGCTCCAGCGAGATCAGCTTGGTCTCGCCGTCATGCTCGAGGGACAGGTAGCGGCCGGCCGGGGCGCCGGCCTCTCCGATCAGACGCTCCCGGGTGCGATTGTCGAGCAGGTCGTAGGGGTCGACGACGAACGGGTGGCTCGGATCCATCCCGTCGGTGGGGTGATCGTGACGGGGCGAATGGTCAAGAGCCCGGTCAGGGAGCTGGGCTTGAATGGTCATGGCCACAGCTCACCATGGCCGGCGAACATCAAAGTCAGAGCCGGCGAAGAACTTCCGAAGCGCTCTTACACACGCACAACGCGCCCCGTGCTGGGCACGGAGCGCGCTGGTCACGACTTGGCTTCCGCGAGATGCGCGGAGGCGGAGCTACTTGAGGTCTACGGAGCCGCCGGCCTCTTCGAGGTCAGACTTGAGCTTCTCGGCCTCGGCCTTGTCGATGCCCTCCTTGACGGGCTTGGGGGCCTCGTCGACGAGCGCCTTGGCCTCCTTGAGGCCCAGGCCGGTGGCCGCGCGAACGACCTTGATCACCTGGATCTTCTTGTCGCCGGCGGCGGTGAGGATGACGTCGAACGTCGACTGCTCCTCCTCGGCCTCGGCGGCGTCGCCGCCGCCCGCGGCAGCCGGCGCCGCGGCGGCAACCGCCGTGGCGGAGACGCCGAACGCCTCCTCCAGCGCCTTGATGCGCTCCGAGAGCTCCAGCACGGAGATCGCCTTGAGCTCCTCGATCCATTCCTCTGTCGTGGCCATGGTTCCTCCTTATTCGTCGGACGGGGCCGCGTCCGACGCGGCTTCGGTTTCAGTGTCTCGTGATGCTTCGGGCTCGGCCGGTGCCTCAGGCTCCGGGGCGGCCTCGGGCTCCGCGGCCTCGGGCTCCGGGGCGGCCTCGGGCTCCGGGGCGGCCTCGGGCTCCGCGGCCTCAGGCTCCGGGGCGGCCTCGGGCTCCGCGGCCTCAGGCTCCGGGGCGGCCTCGGGCTCCGCGGCCTCAGGCTCCGGGGCGGCCTCGGGCTCCGCAGCGGGCTCGGCGGCGGCGGGCTCCGCCGCAGCCTCGGGCTCGGACTCCGCAGCGGCGGCCTCGGGCTCCGCGGCAGCCGCAGGCGCGGCAGCGGGGGCCTCACCACTGACCAGCCCCTGGTCGGCGATCGCCTGGAGCTGAATGGCCAGCCC
The DNA here is from genome assembly GCA_963771675.1 of uncultured Actinomycetota bacterium. Taxonomy (GTDB): domain Bacteria; phylum Actinomycetota; class Thermoleophilia; order Solirubrobacterales; family Solirubrobacteraceae; genus Palsa-465. The sequence goes on from CAVYUJ010000004.1 coordinate 555,210, forward strand.
GGCGATGAGGGCGTTGAGCCCGCGGGCCAGACCGGTGATCGGCGCGGCCACGGTACCGACGAGCTGGGCGTAGAGCACCTCGCGGGAGGGCAGGCGCGCGATCGACCGGACGTCGTCGGCCGACAGCGTCGAGCCGTTGAGGACGCCGCCCTTGAACTCCAGCAGGTTGAACTGGCGCGCGGCGTCGTTCAGCGCCTTGGCCGCCATCGCCGCGTCGCCCTTGACGAACGCCAGCGCCGTGGGCCCAACCAGCATCGGCTTGAGGCTGTCCATCCCGGCCTTGTCGGCGGCCCGCTCCGAGAGCGAGTTCTTGACGACCCGGAAACGGGCGTCGGCGGCCCGCAGCCTGGTCCGCAGATCGGCCACCTGGTCGACCGAGATCCCGCGATAGTCGACGGCGAAGATCGCCTCGGCCTCCTGGATCTGGTCGGCGATCTCGTCGACGACGGCTGTCTTCTGGTCTCTGTTCATACCTTCGCTCTCTCTTAAAGCAAAACGCCCGCTGGTCGGCGGGCGTCGTCTCAAGGCTCGGCGTCGAGCGCCGGCGGGCTTGAAGTGACTCCACCTGCTCCGGGCTTACGCGCGCTGACGGCCGGAGGTCTGAGGCATTCGTCTCTTGGGCTGGCTCGATCTCAGTCTAGGGCACGCCTTCTGATCAGGCGGCGACCGGCTCCTCCACGATGTCGCGGGTCCGCGACGGGTCGACCTTGACGCCCGGCCCCATGGTGCTGGCGAAGGTCACCGAGCGGATGTAACGGCCCTTGGCCGCGGCGGGCTTGGCCCGGATGAGCTCGTCGATGACGGCCGCGTAGTTCTCCAGCAGCAGGCGCTCCTCGAACTCCTTCTTGCCGATCACCAGATGCACGATCGCGGTGCGGTCGGTCCGATACTCCACCTTGCCGGACTTGGACTCGCCCACCGCCTTGGCCACGTCCATGGTGACCGTGCCCACCTTGGGGTTCGGCATCTTGCCCGCCGGCCCGAGGATCCTGCCCAGGCGACCGACGATCGGCATCATGTCCGGCGTGGCGATGGCGACGTCGAAGTCGTCGAAGCCCTCCTGGATCTGCTTGGCCAGGTCCTCGCCGCCCACGATGTCGGCGCCGGCCTCCTCGGCCTCGCGCGCCTTGTCGCCCTGGGCGAACACGGCGATCTTGACATCCTTGCCCAGGCCGTTGGGCAGCGCGATCGTCCCGCGCAGCTGCTCGTCGGCGTGGCGGACGTTCAGCCCGGTGCGGACGTGCACCTCCACGGACTCGTCGAACTTCGCGGTGCTGAGCTGCTTGACCAGCGCGATCGCCTCAGACGGGCTGTACTCCCGGCTGCGGTCGAAACGCTGCTTGGCGTCCAGATATGCCTTTCCGTGCTTGGCCATCTCTCAATCTCTCCTGGGTCAGACGACGTCGACGCCCATCGACCGCGCCGTGCCGGCGATGATCTTCGCCGCCGCGTCGATGTCGTTGGCGTTGAGGTCGGCCATCTTCTTCTCGGCGATCGCCCGCAGCTGAGCCTGGCTGATCTTCGCCACCTTGTCGCGATGGGGCTCGGCCGAGCCCTTCTCCAGCGACAGGGCCTGCTTGATCAGGACCGCCGCGGGCGGGCTCTTGGTCACAAAGGTGAACGAGCGGTCCTCGTAGACGGTGATCACGACGGGGATCACGGTGCCGGTGTCGGCCTGTGTCTGGGCGTTGAACGCCTTGACGAACTCCATGATGTTGACGCCGTGCTGACCGAGCGCCGGGCCGACCGGCGGCGCCGGGCTGGCCTGGCCGCCCACGGCCTGGAGCTTGATCTGAGTTAGAACCTTCTTGGCCATGTCTCTTTCTCGCTAGATCTTCTTGACCTGGTCGAAGCCGACCTCGACCGGCGTCTCACGACCGAAGATAGACACTAGGACCTTGAGCCTCTGGGCGTCTTCGTTGACCTCGGAGATCTCGCCGCTGAAGTCCGACAGCGGGCCGGACACGACCTTCACCGACTCACCGATGGAGAACTGGGCCCGGCTGCGCGGCCGCTCGGCCGGCCCCTCCATGTGGAGCAGGCGGTCGACCTCGGTCTGGGTCAGCGGCACCGGCTCGTTGGAGGCCCCGACGAACCCGGTGACGCCCGGCGTGCCCTTCACCAGCGACCAGGAGTCCTCGTTGAGGTCCATCTGGACGAGCACGTACCCGGGCATCGTCCGCTTCTCGACGGTGATCTTCTGGTTGTCCTTCATCTCCGAGACGGACTCGGTGGGGACGACGATCTGGCGCACGGCGCGCTGCTGGTTGAGCGAGACGACGCGGTGCTCAAGGTTGTGCTTGACCTTGTTTTCGTGGCCGGAATAGGTGTTGACGACGTACCAGCGGAACATGTTTCTCTCAGAGTGACAACAGCAATTAGGGGAGGATGAGCTTGACGACCTTCGTGGCGACGAAGTCGGCAACGCCGAGGAACGCGCCGGCGACGATGACGAACCCGATGACAACTCCGGTCGCCTGCATCACCTGCCGACGGTCAGGCCACTGTACCCGTTGAAGCTCGCGCCAGCTTCCCTGAAGGAAGTGCACCAGCCGCGCGCCGGGGGGCTCGCGCCGCGCCGCGACTGCCGTCGACGGGCCGTGACGTCCACCACCGGACCCACTGTCCTCCGGGCCGAGGTCGTCGTCATCCTCATCGTAGCCACCGCCGCCGCCATCGCCGGCCGGCGCCGCGTCGCCGGGATCGTCCTCGACCGGCTCGTCGTCGGGCGACATGTCGTCGTCGGACCCGCCGGCGGCGAGATCGGACTCGGCGTACTGGGGGCGACCGAGCGCGAGCTGAGCCTCGGCCAGTTCCACTTCGCCGCTCTCGAGCGCTCGGCGTCCGGCCTCGCCGGAAAGCTCGGGCGGCGAATCATCCGGCTGCGTGGCGTCCTCGATCGCATCCGGCGCGTCCTCGGGCCGGTTCGCCCTCGCCGTGGCGACGCCGGGCTGGGCGGCGGGGCCGGGCCGGCGCTCCCGCCCTGCGCTGCGGCGTTTACGGTTGCGAGCCAATGATCCGGCGCGCCTTCAGCGCGTTTCGCGATGTGCGGTGTGGCGCCGGCACCAGCGGCAGTACTTGCGCAGCTGCAGTCGCTCCGGATTGTTCCGCTTGCTCTTGTTGGTCTGATAGTTCCGGCGCTTGCACTCCTCGCAGGCGAGGGTTGCGGCGATCCGGACGTCTCCACGGGCCATTTTTGCGCTTCTTTGGTGGTAGGGATGGGCCGCCGCGGGCGCGAGAATAAACGCCGCCCGGCGCCGTCCGGAGTCTAGCGCCCGTTCCCGGGCCAGGGGCTCCTGAGCAGGTGAGATTGCACCGTTCAGGAACAATGCCCGCATGCTCATACCGATCGCCGCCGGCGCATGATCCGGCTGATCGGCCTCGTCGTCTCGATCGGGATCGCCGACTCGCTGAACCCGACGACGATCGCCCCTGCCCTCTATCTCGCCGCCGGCGACCACGCCCGGCGCCAGGTCGCCGAGTTCACCGCGGCCGTGTTCGGGGTGTATCTGGTGGGCGGCCTCGCCATCGCGCTGGGGCCCGGCGAGCTGCTGCTGGCGGTCGTCCCCCGCCCCGGGCGTCACCTGGGGTATCTGCTGGAGACGGTGGCCGGAGGCGCGATGCTGGCCGCCGCCGCGGTCCTCTATGGCTACCGCAAGCGGTTGTCGCAGGCCGATCCGCCCGAGATCAACCCTCGTGGCCGCTCCAGCGCGATCCTCGGCGCCACCATCACGGCGGTGGAGCTGCCCACCGCGTTCCCCTACTTCGCCGCGATCCTCGCCCTCGTGGGCGCCAACCTGGACGTCATCCGCATCGTCGTCCTGCTGGTCATCTTCAACGTCTGCTTCATCGCGCCCCTGCTCGCGCTGCTCGCCGTCCTGACCTTCGCCGGTCCCGACGCGCAGCTCGTGCTCACCCGCGGGCGCGAATGGCTGGAGGCCCGCTGGCCGATCGTGCTGGCCATCCTCGCGCTGGCGGCGGGGATCATCGTCACCCTCCTCGGCGTGACCGGTCTGGCCAGCTCGCACCACAACGACTTCGGGACGTTCTCCCGGAAGCTGCGCAAGGTCCTGCACCTGCACCAATGAACGACGCCCGGCGTTTCGCGGCGCCCGTACCGAGGCATATCCTCCTGCAGTGGCTGCCGTGAGCACGGAGACCAGGACGTTCGACGCTTCCGCGCTGATGCAGCTGCTTGACGGCCGCTACGCCGAGGTGCGTCAGGAGCTCCGGACGGTTCTCGGCCGGCCGGAGTTCGCGCCGATGGTGGCGATGCCCACCGCCGAGTACCGCGAGCAGGTGATGGAATGGGCCAGGTTGCTGGCCGCGGAGGGCCTCACCGCCCCGGGGTTTCCGGAGCGCTACGGCGGCCGCGGCGACCCCGGTGCCAACGTCGCCGGCTTTGAGACGGTCGCGCTCGGCGACCTCTCGCTGCTGGTCAAGTTCGGCGTGCAGTTCGGTCTGTGGGGCGGCGCGGTGCAGCAGCTCGGGACCCAGCGCCATCACGAGCGCTACCTGCGCCCGACCGCCACGCTCGAGCTGGCGGGCTGCTTTGCCATGACCGAGGCCGGACACGGCTCGGACGTGCAGCAGCTTCAGACCACCGCCACGTACGACCGCGGGTCAGACGAGTTCGTGATCGCCACGCCCGACGACGAGGCCCACAAGGAGTACATCGGCAACGCAGCCTGCCACGGTCGGGTGGCCGCGGTGTTCGCGCAGCTCGTCGTCGGCGAGGAGAACCACGGCGTCCATTGCCTGGTCGTGGAGCTGCGCGACGAGCACGGCACCGTGCGCGACGGGATCCGCATCGAGGACTGCGGCGAGAAGATGGGACTCAACGGCGTCGACAACGGGCGCATCTGGTTCGACGCGGTGCGGGTCCCGCGCGAGGCCCTGCTCAACCGCTATGGCGACGTCGACGCCGACGGGACCTACTCGAGCCCCATCGCCAGCGCCAGCCGCCGCTTCTTCACGATGCTCGGGACGCTCGTCCAGGGGCGGGTCTGCATCTCGGGCGCCTCGGTGAGCGCCGCCAAGAGCGCGCTGACGATCGCGGTGCGCTACGGCCTGCGCCGCCGCCAGTTCGGGCCCGAGCCCGGGCACGAGGTGCCCATCCTGGACTACCGGACCCATCAGCGCCGGCTGATGCCACCGCTGGCCAAGACCTACGCGCTGCACTTCGCCCAGGCCGAGCTGGTCGATCGCTTCGACGCGGTCATGCGCTCCGACGACGCCCCCGACCGCGAGCGCCGGGAGCTCGAGTCGATGGCCGCCGGGATGAAGGCGACGGCCAGCTGGCACGCCGCGCACACGATCCAGGCCTGCCGTGAGTGCTGCGGCGGCGCGGGCTACATGAGCGTCAACCGCTTCGCGGCCCTGCGCGCCGACACGGACATCTTCACGACGTTCGAGGGCGACAACACGGTCCTGATGATGCTGCTGGCCAAGGGCCTGCTCACCGACTACGCCGAGCACTTCGGCGAGCTCAATCCCGTCGGCACCGTGACCTTCGTCGCCGGCCAGGCCGTGGAGACCGTCATCGAGCGCCTGTTCGCGCGCCAGATCATCCAGGTGATCGGCGACTTCGTCTCGCGAGGCGACGATGACGACGACCTGCTCGCCCCCGCCGATCAGCTGGCCCTCTTCGAGTGGCGCGAGGGCCACATCACCGCCGCCGCCGCGCAGCGTTTCAAGCGCGGCCTCGACGACGGGCATGAGCCGTTCGAGGTCTTCCGCGCCGTCCAGGACCACGCGGTCAACGCCGCCCGCGCCCACATGGCCACCGCGTTGCTGTCGGCCTTCCAGGGGGCGGTGGCGCGCTGCGAGGACGAGGAGCTGCGATCCGCGCTCAAGCTCCTGTGTGACCTGTTCGCCTTGCATGACCTCGAGTCAGACCGCGCGTTCTTCATGGAGCACGGGCGCCTGTCGGGGCCACGGTGCAAGGCGATCACCCGGGAGGTCAACCGGCTCTGCAACGAGACGCGGCTGTGCGCCGGCGCGCTGGTGGACGCCTTCGGCATCCCCGACGAGCTGCTGAGCGCCCCCATCGGGCTGGCTGACCCCGAGGGCCACTCGGGCTCGGGGAGCCGATGACCGCCGCCGAATCCGACCTCGACGTCACCCGCCTGACCGAGCTCGAGCACCTGCTGGGCGCCGACCGCGGGACGATCGTCGGAACCCTGGTGACCGAGCTCACGACCGCCCTGGACAGCATCGACGAGGGTCTGGACGAGTGCGACCTGGCGAAGGTCGCCGCCGCGGCCCACGCGGCGCGCAACAGCGCCCTCATGATCGACGCCCAGCCGGTGCTCCGGGTGCTCAAGCAGCTCGAGACGTTCGCGCGCAACGACCAGGCCGAGGCGGCCGCCGCGGCGCGCGCCCGGCTGCGCCGCGCGTGGCCCCGGCTGCGGCGCGGGCTGGAGCGGGCCGCCGACGACGGCACGTAGGCGGCCTCGGGGCGCGGAAATTGGCCCCGGGCGGACGCGGCGTTGCGATCGACGAGGGTGAATCGCCTCACTATCAGGCCGTTTACCCTCGTCGATGGACCCGCCGAACCCCTCGCTACGACGAGGCCTCGCGCGCCTGGCGCACGAGCCGCCGCATCCCCCTCAGCCAGCGCTCCGGCTGTGCGCCCTTGAGCGCCATGTGGTCGGCCACCACCTCGTGGGGCAGGATGAGGAAGCGCTCGTCGCGCAGCCCCTCGACGACCACGCCGGCGACGTCCTCGGGCTCCATCAGCCCGCCCGCCATCAGCGGCGCCGCGCCCACCGGGTCCTCGAGCGCGATGTCGAGCATCGGGGTGCGCACGGCCTGCGGGCATAGGCAGGAGACCTTGATGCCGGCGTCCCCGTAGGTGATCGACAGCCACTCGGCGAGCGCGACGGCGGCGTGCTTGGTGATGGAGTACCCCAGCGCCGAGACCTGGGTCAGCAGCCCGGCCGCCGAGGCGGTGCTGAGCAGATAGCCCTCGCCGCGCTCCAGCCAGCCGGGGAGCAGCGCGCGAGCCGCCCACACGTGCGCCATCACGTTGATCTCCCAGGTGAGCTGGAGCTCGTCGTCAGGCGCCTCCGGGCCGCCGCCGGGGCCGGCCACGCCCGCGTTGGAGAAGAACAGGTCGATCGGGCCGTGGTGCTCCTGGGCGGCGGCGATGAGCGCGACGATGTCCGGCTCGCGGCTCACATCGGTGGCGAGGGCGACGGCACCGATCTCCTCGGCCACCGCGCGGACGCGAGCCTCGTCGCGGTCGGCGGCGACCACACGGGCGCCTTCGGCGGCGAACCGCGTTGCGCAGGCGCGACCGATGCCGCTGCCGGCTCCGGTGACGACGACGTGCTTGCCGGCGAGCTCCACGGCGGTAAGCCTATGGGTTTCCCGCCGGACCCTGGGCCCGACCCCGAGCTGCGGGGAACGGCCGCTACGCGCTGCCGAGGCCGACCCCGGCCGCCACGATGAGCGCGCCGCCGAGCGCGACCTGGAGCAGGCTGGTGCGCAGCGAGACCGCGAGGAACCGCTTGCGGATGAGCGAGATCGTCACCAGCTCGATCGCCACCACGATGCCGGCGACGACGAGCGCCGTGTGCACCTCACGGATGAGGAACGGCAGGGAGTGAAACACGCCGCCGAACGCCGTCATCGTCCCGGTCACCACCCCGCGGGCCATTGCGGGCCCACGGCCGGTGTCACTGCCGTCGTCAGAGAGCGCCTCGGAGAAGCCCATGCTGATACCCGCCCCGAGCGCGGTGGCCAGCCCGACGAACAGCGCCGCATGCGAGCCCGAGAGCAGGGCGGCGGCGAAGATCGGCGCCAGCGTCGAGAGCGTGCCGTCGATCAGCCCCACCAGCCCCGGCTGGATGTAGCGCAACACGAGGGTGCGCTCGTCGATCCTGCGAAGTTGACTCAGAGTCTCAGCCACCGCGCACACTATAACAACTGTGTTAGAATTAGGCCTCCCTTAGACGTAGCCTTCGCATGCCCAGCCCACCCGACAGCGCCGCTCCATCCGACCTCGTCGAGCTTCTGCACCGGCGCGGCCAGCGCGCGACCCCGCAGCGGCTGGTGATCCTGCGCGAGCTGCGCCGGCGCGGGCGCCACGCCACCGCGGACGAGATCCGCAGCGCGGTCCGGCACGAGCTGCCCGGGACCTCGACGCCGACCGTCTACGCCGCGCTCGAGCTGCTGGTGGATCTGGGCCTGGTGCGCCGCATCGACGCCGCCGCGGGCGCGACGCTGTATGACCCCCGCACCACACCCCACCAGCACACGGCGTGCCGGCGCTGCGGGCGCGTGGACGATCTCGACGGGGAGCTGAACACCGCCGTCCTCGAGCAGGCATCCGCCCGGGCCGGCTTCAGCGCGCAGGCGGTGGAGGTCGTCATCACAGGGCTCTGCCCGGAATGCGCGGCCGCGGCGGCCTGACCCTCAGCCGGCCGAGGCCCTGCTTGACGTTCCTTCAGCGCGTGGCGGGCGACGTGACGCCGCTCAGGATGCGATGACGGCGCGAGAGCGCTGGCGCTCAGGGCTGATCCGCACCACGTTCCAGGCCAGACCCACCTTCTGCATGCCGGCGATGATCACGCCGGACGGGTCGACCTCCCACCAGCGCAGCCCGTGATATGCCGACCGCGGGAACGCGTGGTGGTTGTGGTGCCAGGACTCGCCCAGAGACAGCACGGCCAGCCAGCCCACGTTGGTGGAGTGGTCGTCGATGTCGAAACGCCGGCTGCCGAAGAAGTGGCAGACCGAGTTCACCGACCACGTCACGTGGTGCACGAAGAAGATCCGGACCAGCCCGCCCCACACCAGGCCCCGCAGGGCCCCGGCGGCGGTGAAGTCGTGCAGCGCCCAGTCCGCCACCGTCGGGATGGCGAGCGAGAGGACGGCGAGTTGCGGGAACCGACGGCCGATCATCCGCATCGCCGGGTCCTCGTAGAGCTCGGCGGCGTACTTCTTCCAATCGGCCTGGCCCTGGGTCTCGAGCAGCCAGCCGACGTGCGCGTGCCACAGCCCGGACAGGCCGCTGCCGTGGCCGACGTGCGGGCTGTGGGGATCGCCCTCGCGGTCGGTATGGGCGTGGTGCTTGCGGTGGTCGGCCACCCAGTCCATGACCGAGCCCTGCACTGACAGCGAGCCGAGCACGGCGAACGTCCGCTCCACCCACGGGTAGCTGGCGAAGGCGCGGTGCGTGAGCAGGCGGTGGAAGCCGACGGTGATCCCGACCGCCGTGACCATGTACATCACCACCAGCACGATGAGGTCGGTGACGTCGACCGCGCGGTTCCACAGCATCACGATCGCCACGAGGGTCCCGATGAAGGGGAACACGACTCCGGCCAGGTTCGCTGTGCGCTCGATTCGGGTCACGCAACCAACCTTCTCATGTACAACCGCGCATTTCTTGCGCGATTGCGCGGTCCTGTCGGCCAGAACTTAGAGGTTATGAACGATTCTTGGCCCCGAACACGAGTCGCCGCGGCAGCGGCACCGGCGACAGGCGGTCGATCGCCTCACCCACGAGCAGCCGTGGCTGGAGCTTGACCAGCAGGCCTTCGAGCTCCTCGCGCTCGGCGCCCGTCAGACGGCTCCGCCGGCCTCGCCCCACGCGCACGAGCGAGACCAGCCGGCGACGCTCCCCCGGGCTGAGCCGGGACACGTGATCGCGCGCCAGCAGGGCCAGCTCGGCCGCGGAGAGCAGCTTGACGACGGGGACGCGCCGGAGCCCCGGCACGCGGTCCGCGGCCTTGCCGAGGGTCATGATCAGGAGGCTCGAGGGCATGGGTTCGAGTCTATGACTGCCCGTCACCGATGATTTGACGCATTGCCATCGTTACACCGCCCATGAACGAACCACTCCTTCACGACAAGAGCACGATCATCTACGGCGCCGGCGGCGGGATCGGCTCGGGCGTCGCCGCCGAGTTCGCCCGTCAGGGGGCGCGGCTGTTCCTGGCCGGACGGACGCGTGAGCCGCTGGAGCGCGTCGCCGATCAGGTGGCAGCGCTGGGCGCGCGGGCTGACGTGGCCGTCCTCGACGCGCTCGACGAGGATGCCGTCGAGCGCCACGCCGACAGCGTGGCGCAGGCCGCCGGACGCATCGACGTCTCGATCAACCTCATCTCCCGGGGCGACGTCCAGGGCATCCCGCTCATCGAGCTGTCCACGGAGGACCTGATGGCGCCGGTCGTCACCGGGCTGCGCACCAACTTCCTCACCGCGCGGGCCGCGGCGCGGCGGATGACCCGCCAGGGCGCCGGAGTGATCATCACCGTCACCAGCGGCTCCAGCCATGCCGCGGGGCGCCTGATGGGCGGCACGGGGCCCGCCGACGCCGCCATCGAGTCGATGCTGCGCTACCTGGCTGCCGAGACCGGCCCGCAGGGGGTGCGCGTCCTGGGGGTGTGGACCGCCGGGGTGCCCGAGACCTTCGATCTCGAGCACGACACCAATCCGGCCCGACGCGCCACCGGTCTCAGCGGCGAGCAGATCGCGGCCATCATCGGCCCCCGGACGATGCTGGGCCGGGCGCCGCGGCTGGATCAGGTGGCGCAATCGATCGCCTTCCTGGCCTCCGATCGCGCCGGCGCCATCACCGGCACCACGCTCAACGTCACCTGTGGCCTCGTCCCCGGGCCCTGATGTGGCCGCCACCGACTTCGAGACCCGGGCCCAGCGTCACCGCCGCGAGCTCCACGTCCACTGCTACCGGATGCTGGGGTCCTTCGACGAGGCCGAGGATGCCGTGCAGGAGACGCTGCTGCGGGCGTGGCGGGGCCGATCCCGGGTCGACGCCGCGTCGGGCTTTCGGCCCTGGCTGTACCGGATCGCCACCAACTACTGCCTCGACGTGCTGCGCCGGCGCAAGCGCCGCCCGCAGACCCTCGGCTCCTACGCGGAGATCCCGTGGTTGCAGCCCTACCCGGACCGGCTGCTCGACGAGATCCCCGCCGCCTCGGCCGAGGAGCCCGACGTGGTGGCGGTGGCGCGCGAGACGATCGAGCTCGCGTTCATCGCAGTCGTGCAGGAGCTGCCCCCGCGCCAGCGCGCCGCGGTGCTCCTGTGCGACGTGCTGGGCTGGTCGGCGCGGGAGACCGCCGAGCTGCTCGAGACCAGTCTGCCCGCCACCAACAGCGCGTTGCAGCGGGCGCGCGCGACCCTCGCCGACCGACGACCCGCCGCGCCCGGCGGCGCGGCGAGCCCCTCGACGACAGCACGTCGCCGCAACCCGCCGACCCGGCGCGAGCGCGAGCTGGTGCAGGCGCTCATCGACATCCACGAGGGAGCCGACGCCGACCGTGCCGCCGAGCTGCTCGCGCAGGATGTCCGCGTCACCATGCCGCCCAACCCGTTCCTGTACGAGGGGCGCGAGGCCGTGCTCGAGCTCTTCGAGTTCGGGACGGGGTACAACGGCCCGGGCGAGTGGCGGCTCGTGCGCACCGGCGCCAACCGCCAGCCGGCCACCGCGAGCTATCTACGGACGTGGGACGACACGGAGTTCCGCGCCTTCAAGATCGACGTGTTCGACATCCGCGACGGGCTCGTCGGCGAGATCACCACGTTCGGCAGCCAGCTGTTCGAGGCGTTCGGGCTGCCCCCGACGTGGGAGGGCCCGCCTAGCGGCGGATGATCTTGACCCGGCCCTGCCGGCCCGGGTTCAGCCCCAGCTTGACGATCGCGTCGCCGACGGCGACCTCGTCGATCCACACGCGCTCGTCGTCGTTGAGCGCCGCCAGCGCGCTCACCTGCTGCATGACCGTGGCCAGCCGGGCGATCTCATCGCAGCTGCCTTCGAGGGGCTCGACGCCGCGCTCGGTGACGAACGTCACGGCGATGCCGTCCGCCGTCTCCCGGGCTCCAATCAGTTCCAGGCTCATGGCCCCTCCGTTTCCGAGACGTCATGTCCCAAGATCAGACAACTGTAGTGAAGCAACGGACGGCATCGCCGCAGATGTGCGCCGGCGCCGGTGGGATCCTCCGGCGGCCGCTCGGAGCCCAGCCCGGCGCTGCGCGAGCTGCTCGTCCATGCGCGGACGGCGTTTGCCCCGCCACCCGCCGCGCTCGACGCCGACGGGTAGCCCCGGTCGCGCTACACCCGCTCGAGCTCCAGCAGCTCCTGGAAGAAGATGAGCGACGCGCGCCCGATCCGCCGGGCCACGTCCGCCTCGGTGGGCCCCACCGCCACGACGGGCAGCCACACGACCCCGCCGCGGGTGATGTTGACGTCCAGCTCCGCGTGCACTCTCGCGCACGCCCGCGTCCACCCCGGCCTCGTCCCGGCCTTCTGCAGCGCCATGCCGCGGTCTGAGACCGACACCCGCCGCTCGCGGCGCAGGACCCACACGAGCACGGGGTCTCCGGCCCGGTACTCCAGGCCGGTGTCGAGCACCGACTCGGCGCGGGAGGGCGCCGCGGTGACAGCGCCCGCTGACCAGGGGACCCGCAGATCGTCCGCTCGGCTGCTCATGTCGCCGTGACCCGAGGTGGGCGCCGGGCGCCGGCCGCATCCAGCAGGGCCTCGACGAGCGCCGGTACGACGCCGCTCTCGCTGCTGCCCACCTGCGGCTGGAACGCGGTGGCCAGGAAGAAGGGATGGCCGGGGAGCTCGATGCCCTCCACCCCCGCGTCCGGCGCGTGAGCGGAGATGACGACGCCGGCCTGCGCCAGCACGTCCTCGTAGGCGTCGGCCAGACCGTAGCCGCACTGGTGGTGACCCTCGAACGGCGCCGCGCCGCAGATCGCCGCCAGCCGTGTGCCGGCGACCGGCGTCACGGTCCGGCGCTCGCCGTAGAGGGCGCAGGCCAGCGGCGCGACCACCAGGGCCTCACCGCCGGGATGCAGCTCGGCGCTGACCGCGCCCTCCACTCCGGCCAGCGACCGGGCCAGCTCGACGCACGCGTACTGAAACCCCCCGCAGGTACCGAGGAAAGGCGTGCCCGTGTCCAGGCAATGGTGAATCGCCGCCCGGGCTGCGTCGTCGTCGCGGTACGGGGTGCCCGGGAGCAGCCACACGGCGTCCACTGCGTCCAGCTCCCGCGCCTGAGCGCTGTCGGTGGAGACCCAGCCGCAGTCGATCTCGCCGGAGAGCAGAGCCAGCGTCGCGTCGATCTCACGGTGGGTGAGGTGCGCGGGATCCCGGTCACCGAGGGCGGCGAGCTTCATGGGTGGCGGTGGCGCGCCAGGCGCTCGTGGTAGCCGTCGGCGACGGCATACAGACGAGCCGGCGCGGGCTCCCCGGGGGCGGCGCGCTTGTTGGGCGTGGTGTCGGGCGGGCGCATGCTGCTCGGGATGACGTCGCCGTGGGCGAGGGCGGCCGCCCTGAGCCTGCGGGCCGCGACGGCCGGGACCTCCAGCGCATCGGCCGCCGCCCGGATCCGGCGGCGCTTGGCGCCCCGGGAGAACGGCAGCGCCAGGGCGACGACCATCGCATGCTGCGCGCGCATGCCATGGGCATGGAGCTCGATCTGGCCCCACAGCGCGACCGCCCCACCCACCAGGTCCGGGGTCAGGGCCGACGCCCCACGCGGGACGGGCGAGTACCACGCGTAGATACCGCAGGTGCAGCCGTTGGCCGGAGCCACGTGATCGTGGACGGCGCAGTGTGCGCTGTGCACGCCACGGCGCCAGCGCTCGGTGGCGCGCAGCGAGCAGAGCTCGTCGCCGCACAGACGCCACTGGCGAAAGCCGATGACGGCGGTGACGAGGTCAGGTGCCGAGGCCTCCATGCGCCCTGTGCCGGTCAGCGCGCGGGTTCGCGCGGGCGCTCGGGCTCGCGCGGGCGTTCCGGCGAGCGCGCGGGCTCCGCAGGGTCGATCCGCCGGGGAGGCACGGGTGCGGGCAGCTGGATCGGCTCGACGGTGATCGTCCTGGACGGCCCGTCGAGCGAGCCGCGCGATGAATCCGAATGCGTCATGACCGGTGCCCAGGCAATCGTACCGCCGCCCTGCCGCCCGCTCGCCGGTCGCCACCGGGCAGGCCCGAGGGGTGTGTCATCTGAGGGCTGCTCAGCAACCCTCAGATCGCACACGTCCGCTGGACGCTACCGCGGCTCGAGCACGAACACGCTGATGTCGCGCGTCGTGCGGGTGCGGTAGTCGTCAAAGCCCGCGTACTGCTCGTTCATGCGCCGCCACAGCACGTCGCGCTCCTCCCCCTCGGCCACGCGCGCGGTCACCGGACGGCGGTCGGCCCCGACCTCCACCTCGGCCTCGGGATGGGCCTCGAGGTTGAGCGCCCACGCCGGCGTGCACGTATTCCCGGCGTTGGAGCCGATCACGATCATCCGCCGCCCGTCGGCGAGGTAGACGACCGGCGCCGTGCGCCGCGCGCCCGACTTGCGGCCCCGGGTGGTCAGGAGCAGGACCGGCGCGCGATCGAGGCGCCCGAACAGACGACCCCGTGTGAGGCGGTACAGCGGCACGTTGAGCTTGCCGATCGCCCTCAGCGCTCCGGCCGGAATGGCCGTCGAGACGCGGGTGTACATCCGGTCACTCGGCATGGTCACGCCAGCATGCCAGGAACCGGTGATGTGCCGGCCCGCCCCACACGGGCCGGCAGGGAGCTCAGGTGAGCGCCGGGGTGCCGCTCGTCGCAGCAGCGGCCTGCCGGGCCGTCGTGCCTCGTGGCTGCGATGTAAAGCCGCTCGGATGAACGACCCTGTCCTCGCGGACGAGCAACGGACGCCCGTCCTCGGCGCGCTTGGACAGTACCCATCGGCGATGCACGACCTCCGTCATCGGCATGGCTCCGGACAACGATCGGTCCACGTCGTCAAGACTCATCCGTGATACCTCACATCGGTTGGGGAAGGGGGTCCCGCCCGCACGCCAAGGTAGTGGGCAGGCCGCCGAAAGTCATGATTGTGGTGAATCTGCACACGGTCGCGCGGAAGAGCTGCAACAAATCGCACAAACTCCAGATTCAGGCGGACCGCGGCCGGTGAGCGGCAGGAGTCAGCCCGGGCCGTGCCGGGTGATCGTCAGCGCCGGCAACTCGTCGCCCGGCGGCGCGGCGCCCATCGTCCGCAGCCGGGCGTGGAAGGCCCGCGCCACACGGTCTGCGTGGCTCTTGGCCAGCTCGGCCCGCTCCCCGGCGAAGAGCTCGTCGACGGTGGTGTGCCACAGCCACAGCCACCGCTCGAAGTGGCCGGCCCGGAGCCGGACCTGGGCGTTGATCACCGCGTGGGGCCGAAACGCCCCGCCGCCGTAGGACTGCGCGCCGAGCAGGATCGTCTCCCAGAAGGAGGCGATCCGCGGAACGTGAGCCTCCAGGTCGAGCTTGGCGACATCGACGAAGATGAAGCCGATGACCGGGTCGGTGAGCGCTCGGCCGTAGAACGCCCGCACCAGCCGCTCGCAGTCGGCGCGATCCTCGATGTCTGAGCGGTCGTCGACCATCGCGACTGAGGATATGGCGGCCGGCCCGGGTCGCCGCCTCAGCGGCTCGCCGGCGAGACCCGCGGGAGCGTCAGCGTCGCCACGGCGGCGGCAGCGAGCAGGCCCGCGCCGATGATGGCAACGGTGTGAAAGCCGGCGAGGAACCCGGGGCTGTCCGGGGCCGAGGCGATCCCGCCGAACGTGGCGATCCCGATCGCGCCGGCCGCCTGGCGCGTGGTGTTGTTGATCGCCGACGCCAGCCCGGCGCGGTCGGCGGGCACCGCGGAGACCGCCGCCGAGACGACCGCGGGAGTGAGGAAGGCCAGACCCACCCCCCACAGCAGCACGGCGGGGAGCAGCGTCAGATAGCCCGTGGTGGCGTCTGACATCGTGAGCAGCGCGACGCCGGCGGCGGCCAGGATCAGCCCGCAGAGCATCGGGCGCCGCGGCCCGGCGCGAGCGACGATCCGCCCACCCACCGGCGCCAGGATGCTCAGTGGCGCAAACAGGGGCAGGAGCACGACCCCGGCGACGAGCGCGCGATCGTGGCGTACGTCCTGGAGATAGAGAGTGACCACGAACAGAAGGCCGAGCGTGGCCAGGTTCATGGCCCCGGCGACGGCGTTGGCGACGAGAAAGGCGCGGCGGCGCAGCAGGCCCAGCGGCAGCAGGGGGTCGCGAGCGCGGCGTTCGGCGAGCAGGAACCCGGCGCCACCGGCCGCTGCGCCGCCCGCGGCGATGACGACGGGCACCGCCGAGCCACCGTGACCGGCCTCGATGACGGCGAACGTCACACCGACCAGTGCCACCGCCCCGAGCGCGGCGCCCGGGAGATCGAGTCTGCGCGCCACGCGGTCGCGGCTCTCGGTCACCACCCGTGCGGTGGCCACCGAGGCGACGGCGACGATCGGCACGTTGAGGAGGAACACCCAGCGCCAGCCCGCGGTCTGGACCAGCAACCCGCCGAGCAGTGGTCCGGCGGGCAGCGCGCAGCTGCCCACCCCGGCCCACACGCCGATGGCACGAGCGCGCTCGCGCTCGTCCGGATACGCACTGGCGATCACGGCGAGCGTCCCGGGCAGCATGAGGGCGGCGCCGGTCCCCTGGAGGACCCGGCACGCGATCAAGATCCCGGCCGCGCCGGCCAGCCCACAGCCCAGCGAGGCGATCCCGAACACGCTCAGACCGCAGAGCACGACCCGCTTGTGGCCGCGCAGGTCGCCGACGGTGCCCCCGGTGAGCATCAGGCCGGCCAGGGCGAGCGCGTAGCCGTCGACCACCCACTGCAGCCCGCTCACGCCGACGCGGAGCCTGTGGCCGATCGTCGGCAGCGCGACGTTGACGATCGTGACGTCGAGCAGGACCAGGAAGTAGCCGACGCACATCACCAGCAGGACCGCCCACCGGGGGGCGGCGGCGCGCGGGTTGTCGCGGACGGCGGACATGGCCCCACTGTTGCGCACCGTCAGTTCGGCGCCGGCCGAATCGTCGCGGCGCTACGGTCCCAGACCATGAAGGGCGATGCTGACATCGCCGCCGTCGCCGGGCTGATCGGCGACCGGACGCGAGCCCGCGTGCTCCTGGCACTCGGCGACGGGCGCGCCCTGGCCGCCAGCGTCCTGGCCCACGAGGCCGGCGTCTCGGCGTCGACGATCAGCGGGCATCTGGCCAAGCTGCTGGATGCGGGCCTGCTCAGCGTCGAGTCCCACGGCCGGCACCGCTACTACCGGCTCGCCGGCCCGCAGGTTGCCCAGGTGCTCGAGAGCCTCGCCGAGCTCTCCCCACCCTCCCCGGTCACCTCGCTACGGCAGGGGACCCGGGCCGGCGCGCTGCGGGCGGGCCGTTACTGCTACGACCACCTCGCCGGACGGCTGGGCGTGGACATCATGCGCTCGCTGCTTGACCGCGGGGTGCTGACCGGTGGGGACGGCCATTTCGACCGGGCACACGCGGTGAGGGACCGCCTCTCGGCCCCCGGCCGCGACGTCGACTACCGGCTCACCCCGGCCGGCGAGTCGTGGTGTGACGCGTTCGGCATCGACCTCGCCGCGCTGCGGACGCGGCGGCGCCCCCTCATCCGCTACTGCACCGACTGGAGCGAGCAGAACCACCATCTCGCCGGCGCGCTGGGCGCGGCGCTCGCCGAGCGGATGGCGCAGCGCGGCTGGATCGAGCGCGCCCGGACCGGCCGCGCGGTGCACCTGACCGACGCCGGCCGGCGCGGGCTGCGCGAGCGACTGGACGTCGAGATCGCCGAGCCGGCCGCGGCCTGACGGGCCCGCTCAGCGCTCGTGCCCGGCGAGGTCGAAGTCCGCGAGTCCCGCGGGATCGGTGATCCCCAGCTTGCGCCGCGCGCGCTCGGCGAAGCCTCCGGGGTGCACGCGCACGACCCGCCCGGCATCGGGTCGCGCCAGGATCTCCAGCCGCGCGCCCGGGTCGGCGTGTCCCAGCAGCTGGCCGTCACGTTCGATGGACACCGGCGCGCTTGAACGGAGGATCTCGATCCCCAGGCTCTCGCCCTCGGCCAGCACGACGGCCCGGTTGAAGAGACCGGCCGGAGCGTCGGGCATGACGATCATGCCGTGGGCGCGCGGGGACACGAGCGGCCCTCCCGCGGCGAATGCGTACGCCGTCGAGCCCTGGGGCGTGGCCGCGATGACCCCGTCGCTGGCATACCGGACCAGGAGCTCGCCGTCGATGTGCAGCGCGAGCGCCGCCTGGCCGCGGCCGGGAACGCGGGTGAGGACGACGTCGTTGTAGGCGATCTGATCCGGGACGCCCTCGCGGGCGGCGAGCGCGAGCCCGCTGCGGCGCTCGATCGTGTACGCCCCGCGCTCCAGCACGGCGAGCGCGCCTCCCAGGTGCGCGGCGTCGATCTCGGTGAGGTAGCCGAGGGTTCCCAGGTTCACCCCCAGAACCGGAACCCCGTGCGGCCCGGCGATGCGCAGTGCCCCGAGCATCGTGCCGTCGCCCCCGAGGGCCATCACCACGTCGCAGCCCTCGGCCAGCGACGCCTCCGGCCGCCGGACGACCTCGTCGGGCAGCCGGGGATCGCCCTCCACGCCGGTGAGCACGACGGAGTGCGCCCCCGCCCACGCGCGGATCTCCTGCAGGGCATCGTCGAGGTCTCGCGCCGGGCGAAGGGCCAGGCCCAGGTTGCGGACGGGGATGGGCATGTCGGCGATCGAGAGCATGCACCCCCGATTCTGACGTGCCCGGGGCCCGAGGCGGCGCGCCGGCGCGGCCAGCGGTGCGGTGGTCGCTCGGATCACCCACGCCGGCGCTCGGCGCGCCGGCCTGGGCTCAGTAACCGGTCGGGTGACGCACGACGAATCCGCCGGCGGGCGAGATGCGCCGCGTCGACCAGCGGTCCTCGCCGTTGGACGAGCTCTGCGCCGCGGTGTCGAACCACAGTCCGGCGATCTTCGCGTAGACATGGCCCGCGTTGGCGTAGAGCGTGATCCACTGCCCGGAGCCGGCGGACCCGTAGGTCTCCATCTGGCCGGAGTCCTCGGTCTGGGACAGCAGCCCGCCGCCGTGCAGGGCGTATCCGACCGAGCCCGAGCAATCGTAGGCCGACGACTTCCAGCTGCCGTGGCCGCCGCCGACCGCATACGGAGTGGTCGCGATCGCATTGGCCGCGGCGATCACCTGCTTGACCGCGTCCGGAGCGTTCGCGGGCGCGACCGCCAGCCCGTTGACGAGCCTCGCCTTCCCGCCGGCCGGGGCCTGGGTGTCCTGCGGCGCAGGGGCGCTGGTGGCGGCACTCGTGCCGTTCGTCACCCACGTCTGCAGCGTCTGCGCGGTGTGGGTGCCCACGGTGCCGCTG
The DNA here is from genome assembly GCA_963771675.1 of uncultured Actinomycetota bacterium. Classification (GTDB taxonomy): domain Bacteria; phylum Actinomycetota; class Thermoleophilia; order Solirubrobacterales; family Solirubrobacteraceae; genus Palsa-465. The sequence goes on from CAVYUJ010000004.1 coordinate 574,407, forward strand.
GGTGGGCTCAGGTGCGCGGCGATCTGAAAGCGCTTGACCGAGGCCTTCGTGCCCGGCCCGAACTGGCCGTCGGAGGAGGTGGTGATCCCCACCGTTGTCAGCATCTGCTGGAGCCTGCGCACCGCGGGGCCGTGGTCGCCCAGGCGCAGAACCTGGTGAAAGGGTGACGCGGCCGCCCCACTTGGGTCCGCAGCATGGGATACCGCCGGGGTCAGCGCCACGGTGAACGTGACGAGCGCCCCCGCGCCGAGCGCCAGGAGGGCCCGTATCGCGCGGACTCTGCCGCCTCTGAGGAAATGGACGACGGCACTGATTCTGGCTTCGGACACGCGCAACCCCGCATTGATCGACATTCAGCTGACTTGCCTGACGCCTACGGGGTTAGCTGACGGGCTCGCGCTTGCTGAATCGAAGCGCTACCGGCGGATCACCGCCGGACTCGCCCCAAACGAATTGGGTTCCCCGTTCCCCGAGCGCGGCTGCTCAGGGACTCGGCACTTGCACACAACAGGGTGCGCGTCGCGAAGTTTCGCCGATCCGGCGGACAAACGCGTTCTCGTGCGAACCGGTCCTAGAGTCTGGGCCCATGCTCATCGCCACCCACGACGGTTCCTTTCACGCTGACGAGGTGTTCGCCATCGCCGCGCTCGGCCTGCTCGGCGACCCCATCGAGGTGGTGCGCACGCGCGACCGGGAGACCCTGGCGCGCGCGGACGTCCGCCTCGACGTCGGCTTTCGCTACGACCCGGCGACCGGGGACTTCGACCACCATCAGCGCGAGTTCGACGGGATGCGCGCCAATGGCATCCGCTACGCATCCTTCGGCCTCATCTGGCGCGAATTCGGCGCGCGGGTGTGCGATGGTGACCAGGACGTGGCCGACGCGGTGGACGCCAGCCTCGTACAGGGAGTCGATGCCAACGACACCGGCCAAAAGCTGACTGAGACGCTCGTCGACGGCGTGTATCCGCTGACCGTCAACGGGGTCGTCGGCGGCTTCAACGCGACATGGGACGAGACGCTGGCCCCCGAGCAGGAGCGCCTGCGCTTCGACGAGGCCGTCGACCTCGCGCGCGGCATCCTCGCCCGGGAGGTGCTCTCCGCCGCCGCCGGGCGGCGGTCCGCGCGCCTCGTACAGGAGGCGGTCGCCGCCGCCACCGACCCGCGTCTGGTGGAGCTCCCGGTCGACGCTCCCTGGAAGCAGGTCCTGGTGCCACTGGCGCCCGACGCCCTCTACATCATCTATCCCAAGCGCCAGGGCTACGGCCTGGAGGCGGTTCCCCGCGAGCTGGGCTCGTTCGAGAATCGCCGCGACCTGCCGGCCGCCTGGGCCGGGCGGGAGGGCGACGATCTCGTGGCCGTCACCGGCGTGCCGGACGCCCTGTTCTGCCATGCCAAGCGGTTCCTCGTCGTCGCCGGCTCACGCGAGGGGATCGAGCAGCTCGCCCGGCTGGCCCTGGCCGCGGACTGACGGGGCCCGCGGTGCCCCGGATCGCCACCATCGGCGTCTATGAGTTCGACGCCACGACGTTCATCGCCGCACTCGACGACGCCGGCGTGACCAAGGTGTTGGACATCCGACAGCGCCGCGGCGTTCGCGGCCCTCAGTACGCGTGGGCCAACGCCCAGCGCCTCCAGCGCTTGCTGGCCGACGCCCGGATCGGCTATGAGTACCACCCCGAGCTCGCCCCCGACACCGAGCTGCGCCACCTCCAGTACCGCGATGACGACCGCCAGGGGGTGGGCAAGCGCTCGCGGGTGAGGCTGGCGCCCGAGTACATCCGCGAGTACACCGAGGAGATCCTCGACCTCGTCCCGCTGGAGCCGGTGATCCGCCAGCTGCCCGTCCACGGGATGGGGGCGCTGCTGTGCGTCGAAGCCACGGCGGCGGCCTGCCACCGCTCGCTCGTGGCCGGCCGTCTGGCCGAGCGGTTCGGGTTCGAGGTCACCCACCTCGAACCCGCGCCCTCACGCTGAGCCGCGGGACTCGCCGCCCGCGCCGTCACGCCGATCCGCGGGAACTCCGCGCGAGTACGCCGTTGCGACGCAGCGTCTCGATCGCCTTGACGGTGACGTACCCCCGCCAGTCCAGCGTTCCCGCCGGCGAGATCGGCAGGTAGTCGACGGTCCAGCCACCGTCGTCCTGCTGGCCGGAGGCGAGGCGCTGCAGATCGGCGGCGACGTGCGCGGGGTCGACCAGCTCGCGGGCGGGCAGTCCGGGATCCGGGGCGATGTCGAGCGGGCGCAGGGTCTCCCCCTCCGCTCCGCCGGCCACCGGCACCCGCCCGTCGGCGGGGACGTGGACGGCCAGCGTGCCCATGAGGGCCGCCGCCTCGCTCGACCGGCCGCTGAGCACGTCCAGGAGCCGGATGGAGAAGGCGAGCACGTAGGCAAACGGCGGCTCATCGATGGTGGCGATCGCGTCCAGGCAATAGCGTGTGGCCCGCTCCAGCCACCGGTGGCCCGCCACGCCCCCGTCGTGCGCGGCGACGCGGTGAGCGGCGGCGGCGACAAACGCCGTGATCTGCAGCGAGGAGGCGGTGGGGTCGCCGCCGGCGAACCACGGCGCCACCCCGGCGCTGCTGCTGCTCGGCCGCACAAAGGGCAGACCGCCGTCGCCGAGGGTGACCGAATCGAGCCAGTCGCAGAGCGCCACCGCGCGCGGACCGGCCGCGGGCGCGACCTCCGCGAAGACCTCGAACGCATGCCCGGCCGCGGCGGGCTGACTCTCGGGGCTTCGCAGATCGGGTTCGAGTCCCCAGCCGTAGCCGCCGTCGGGGTTGCCATAGGCCTCGAGGGCGGCGAGCACCGCGGCCGGGTCCCCGCCCGCGCCGCCGCCGAGCAGGGCATGGCGGCGGCGATCGAGCAGCCGGGCGTGGGTATCGATGAAGGCCTGGGCGGCCCCGAGGTCAGCGGTCATGGCACCGAGGATGGCGCGGCCGGCTCTCCGGGGTCTTGAATGAAACGGACGTGGGCGCTATGAGGCGCGCCGTGCGTGGATGACGCCGAGCGGACTCAGTCCCGCCAGACGGCGGCTCTCGCGCGTGAGGTGGGACTGATCGGCATAACCGGCGTCGAAGGCAAGCCCGGCGAGGTCGGCGCGGCCACGGTCGAGCATGGCGAGAAAGCGACGGAAGCGCAGGATCCGTGCGAGCGTGCCGGGCCCGTAGCCGACCGCAGCGTGGAAGCGCCGGCGCAACTGACGCTCGCTGATCGCGAGGTCGCGGGCGATTCTCGCCACGTCGCCGTCGGCGATGCGGGAGGCGGCGGCGAGGACGAGCGCGTCGGGACGGCGACCCGCGGCGGCCGCGAGCAGCCGCGTGAACACGGTGGCCGGCGGCAGGCCGCCGTCGAGGTCGAAGCCAGGGTCGAGCTCGCGGGCGTCCACCTGCTGGTCGCGGAGGCCGTCCAGCGGCACGCCGATCGCCCCGCCGCCCGCACCGGGGCGAAACCGGACGCCCAGCAGCAGCTCATCCGCCTCGGCCGGGTACGCGCGAGCCGTCGTGTCCGGCCCGACGACCGTGGTCCCATGCCCCTGGCGCCAGACGATGTCGCTGGCGCCGTCGGGCATGATCCTGAGCTCGTCGCCGCGCCCGCAGACGCGGACCCACAGACACTGGATCAGCGGTGTGAGCGCCGCCGGGGGCGCATATTCGCGGTAGCCGGGCACGAGATCCATGGGCCGAATGGTTGCACCCCGGGCGACCGGGTCCGCCCGGGCCCGCGCCGCCACAGCCGGGCCCCTGGCCAAATTGGACCTGCAAAGCAGCATCGAAATGGTGCTTATCACCGGTCCGATCTGAGCGTACGTTGCCGGCATGACCACGCCCCGCACATCTCCCCTCCTCGCCGGCCCCGACGGGCTGGCGCTGTTGGCCAGCTCCGTCCTAGCCCGTCTGCCGCTGGCGATGCTCAGCATCGCCATCCTCGTCCACACCCAGGAGCTGACCGGGTCGTTCGCGGTCGCGGGCCTGGCCTGCAGCGCGTACGCGATCTGCGGCGCGGTGGCATCGCCGATGCTGGGTCGCATGGTCGACCGCCGCGGGCAGACGCACGTCCTGGTGGCCGGTGCGGTCCTCACCGCGGTGGCGCTCATCGCCATGGGCCTGCTTCCCGCCGACAGTCCGTCCGCGCTGTTGGTCGTGCTCGCCGGTGCCGCCGGGATGGCGACGCCCCCGCTGGCGGCATGCGTGCGCACGCTGCTGCCGGCGATCGTCTCGCGCCCCTCCGAGCTTCCCGCGCTGTTTGCGCTCGAGTCCACGCTGCTCGAGGTGACGTTCGTGCTCGGGCCGCCGCTCGCGCTGGGCCTGGGCGCGGTGTGGTCGACGGGCGCGGCGCTGATCGTGTCCGGGCTGATGATGGCCGCCGGCACCGTCGTCTTCGCGGCCCATCGCGCCTCCCGCGTGTGGCGGCCCGACGCGGACGCGGCGCGCTCCCGGACGGGCTCCCTGCGCTCAGCGGCGATCCGGGTCCTGGTGATCGTCGACCTGGGCACCGGCGTGGTGTTCGGAGCCACCGAGGTCGGGGTGACCGCCAGCGCCAAGCACATGGCCGGTGCCGCCGCGGCCGCCCCTCTGCTGGGACTGTGGGGCGCCGGATCGCTCATCGGCGGTGTCGTCGTCACCCGCCTCGGCGCGCGCTTTCGCGGCGAGACGCACCTGCCCGCGCTCCTCACGGCGCTGGCCCTCACCCACGGAGCGTTGCTGGCCGGCACCGGCAGCCTGCCGCTGATGGGCGTGATCATCCTGCTCGCCGGGGCCACCATCGCCCCCACCGGCGCGAGCATCTACGCCATGGTCGACCGCTTCGCGCCCACGGGCAACCGCACGGAGGCCTTCTCCTGGCTGTTCACCTCCTCCTCCGCCGGCGCGGCGGCGGGCGCCGCGCTCGCCGGCTTCCTGGTCCAGACCCTGGGTCCGGACATGGCGTTCGCGTGCGCCGGTATCGCGGGGGCGCTGGCCGCGATCGTCGCCAGCCGAGGGCTATTTGGTGGTGACGGTGGCGTCCTGCATCGCGACGGTGCGCGCGCTCGTCGAGCGTCCGAGACGCTCCACCTCGGCGTCCATCAGGGGTAGCTGCTCCGGAACGCGCTTGAGCGGCTCGCGCTCGCCGAGCGGCGCCGTGATCAGGGGCTTCAACCACGCCAACAGGGCCACCCATCGCGGGACATAGACCCGGCGCTTGCGATGCTCGAGCCCCTGGACGAACGCGTCGACGCACCGGTCGAGCGGGAGCGTCTTGCCCAATGGCCCGGGCAGCCCCGACAGCATCTCGCGGAATGACGGAAGGTCGGCCTTGGCGTCCTGGACCAGCGGGGTGTCGATCCACGACATGTGGGCCGAGCCGACGTCGACCCCGCGGTGCGCGACCTCCAGCCGGAGCGTGCTGGCGAAATGCTCCACGCCGGCCTTGGACGCGCAGTACGAGGCCATGCCCGCGCCGGGAGCGAAGGCCGCCTCCGAGGACACGATCAGGTAGTAGCCACGCCGCTCGATCACGGAGGGCAGGGTGGCCCGCACCGTATGGAACACGCCGAGCAGGTTGACGTCGAGGACCCGCTTGAACATGGCCGGGTCGACCGCCATCACCGAGCCATAGCTGGCGATCCCGGCGTTGGCCAAGACGAAGTCGATCCCGCCGAAGCGCTCGATGCCCGCCGCCGCCGCATCCTGCATCGCCTCGAGGTCGCACACGTCGGCGGCGACGCCCAGGGCGCGGTCCTCGCCGATCTCGGCGGCGAGCTCGCGCAACGGCGCCTCATCGAGGTCCACCAGGATCAGGCGCGCGCCCCGCTGAGCGAGGGCCCGGGCGGTGCCCGCGCCGATCCCGCGAGCCGCCCCGGTGACCAAGACGACCGTGTCACTGAACGAGCTCATGAGCACAGGCTAACCGGGCCCGGGGATCCCGGCGATGGCCACGCACATTCCCCTACCTCGCTGCGCGCGTCGCGGGGCCGGCGGCGTGGAGCAGACCGGGCGCTGAGGACGGTTGGCGCCCCGAGCTAACGCGTATTGGTGGACGCGCGGCGGCGCACCAGCGAATCGAGCGTCACCGCGGCGATCAGCACGACCGCGGTCGCCATGTCCGTCACGGCCGCACTGACGTTCATGAGACCGAGGCCGTTGATCACAGCCGCGATCACGATGCCGCCGAGCAACGCGTGCAACGGCTTGCCGCGCCCGCCGAACAGGCTCGTACCACCGATGACCGCCGCGGCGACGGCGTAGAGCACCAGGTTGCCACCGTCGACGTCGGTCGCGATGTTCCCCTGGCGCGATTCGTACGCCAGCCCGGCCAGACCGGCCGTGAGCGAGCAGAGCATGAAGCCGATCGTCCGCACCCGCGCGACGTTGACACCGGCCCGGCGCGCGGCCTCGGGGTTGGCGCCGATGGCGTAGATGTAGCGACCCAGTCGGGTGCGCGAGAGCAGCCAGGACCACAGCAGCAGGACGAGAATCACGAACGGCACCACCCACGGCACGCCGCGCAGCGGGGTGAGTAGGCCGCGGTTGGCGTTGCAGATGAGCAGCACGACGACGCCGCCAATGCTCGTGACGGCGATCGTCAGCCACGTGATGCTGACGGGGGGCGCGCTGAGCCCCTGGGCGCGTCTCTGACGGCTGCGCGCAAGCGTCAGCGCCGCGAACGCCACCAGCCCGATGGCCAGCACGAGCCAGCCCAGTCCCACGCTCATGTTCGAGGACACGAGCTGGGCGACCGGGCTGTTGGACGAGATCGACATCACACCGCCGACCGCCGACTTGTCGAGGTTGGCCAACTCCAGCATGACGCCCTCGAGGCCGAGCAGGCCGCCGAGCGTCACGATGAACGACGGGAGGCTCAGACGGGTGATCAGCGTGCCCTGGATCCCGCCGATACCGGCGGTGACGATCAGGCCGCCGATGATCCCCAGCCACCACGGCAGGTTGACCGGCGGTCCGATCAGCTCGGCGATCGTGAACGCGCCGACTGCCGCCGTATAGCCGACCGACAGGTCGATCTCCGACAGGAGCAGGACGTAGATCTCGGCGGCGCCGAGCAGGATGGGGACGGCGGACTGGACGAGCAGGTTGACCAGGTTGCCCGCCGTCAGGAAGTTGGAATCCTCGATCTGGAAGAAGATGACGATCAGGATCAGGCCCACGATGATCGGCAGCGCACCGCTTTCGCCGTTGCGCAGCCGGCGGCCCCAGGCGGCGAAGTACTCGCCGAGAGACTCCGCAATCACCTCGGGCGCGAGCGTCGCCATCTGAGCGTCGCTGAGCCCGGTCGTCGGGTCCTCCTCGACGGCGACCCCGGACTGGTCCGCCGGCGCCGGATCGGTGCTGCTGGGTGACTCGGCCAAAGCTCCCTCCTCCTCCGGCGGCATGATCAGGCCGCGCTGGCGGCCCCGGGGTCGCGCCCCGAGGTGCCGGTCGTCATGTACTCCACCACGCTCTGGCGGTCAAAGTCGGATGCCGGCCCGCTGATCACCAGCCGGCCGAGGTACAGGACCGCGATGCGGTCGGAGACCTCGAAGACGTCGTTGAGGTTGTGCGAGATGAGCAGCACGGCGACGTCGCGGCTGGCCAGGGTCTTGATCAGGTTGAGGACCATCGTCGTCTGGGCGACGCCCAGCGCCGCGGTCGGCTCGTCCATGATCACCAGCCTGGCCTGCGACATCACGGCCTTGGCCACCGCCACCGACTGGCGCTGCCCCCCGGACAGCGAGGCGACGGGCTGGCGGATGGAACGCACGGTGGTTACCCGCAGCTCCTTGAGTGTCTCGCGGGCGGCGATCTCCATCTTGGGCTCGTCGAGCATCCGGTGGCGCACCGGCTCGTGTCCGAGGAACATGTTCTGCACGATGTCCAGGTTGTCGCACAGGGCGAGGTCCTGGTAGATCGTCGTGATCCCGAGCGCCTCGGCGTCACGGGGCCCGTGGAGATGGACTTGGCGGCCGTCCCATAGGATCTCGCCACCGTCCGGTCCCCAGAGGCCGGAGACGGTCTTGATGAGAGACGACTTGCCGGCGCCGTTGTCTCCGACGAGCGCCGTGACCTTGCCCGCGGGTATCAGGAGGTCGACATCGGTCAGGGCCCGCACGGGGCCGAACGTCTTGGTGATCCTGCGCAACTCGAGCAGCGTTCCGTTACTGCTCGCCGCAGCTGGGCCGGTCTGTTCGTCCGAGGGACGAGGCTCTGGAATGCTCATTTCTGTGGCCGTCCTGGGTGGCGTGCCCGCCCGCCGGAGCGGACGGGCACGCTGCACCGTTCAATCACTTATCGATCAGCTCGGATCAGCTTATCCCGGCCTTCTTGCAGGCGGCTGTGTAGGAGCCGGTGCACAACTGGGCGGACGGGACGAAGTTGTCCTTGATGACAGTGTCGTTCATGTTCTTGGTGGTGACCCATTCCGGCTTGAGCAGCACAGAGGGGACGGGCTTCTTCTCGTTGATGTCCTCGGTGGTGCCGTTGAGCAGCGAGGCCGGCGGCGTCTTGCCGGCGCGCAGGTACACGGCGAGCGCGACGGCCGCCTGGGCCTCAGCGTAGATCGGCTTGTAGACCGTCCCGCACTGGTAGCCCGTGAGGATGTTCTGCAGACCCGTCAGCGTCGCATCCTGCCCGGTGATCGGGAAGGTGTTCGGCTTGACGCCATGGCTCTTCAGGTAGGTGATGATCGGCGCGCCGTTCTCGTCATTCGGGATGAGGGCGGCGTTCGCGGTCTTGTGCGCCGTAAAGGCCTGCTCGAACTCCGTCGCGGCCGTCGGCGGATCCCAGGTGCCGGCCGGCGTCGCGACCTCCTTCCACGTGCCTGCCGAGAACAGCGACTTCAGCACGCCGTCGTAGTAACCCTGGTAGAAGAGCGTGGCGTTGTTGTCGGTCGGGTCACCGCGCATGACGATGACCTGCGGGTTCTTGACTCCCTCCGCCGTGACACACGACTGCAGGCCCTGGCCCATGACCTTGCCGACGGTGACGTTGTTGAACGACACGTAGTAGGGACGGCTGCCGCCCAGCGTCAACCGGTCATAGTCGATCACTTTGGCGCCGTGCGCCGCGGCGTACTTCTCCACCTGTGAGCCGGTGCCGGAATCCTCCGGGTCAGACAGGATGATCGACGCGCCGTTGGTGATGTCCGACTGAGCGTCGGTGAGGAACGTCTGGTCGGACTTCTGAGCGTTCTGGATGATGATGTCCGACGCTGGCACCCCCGCGGCCAGAAGGGCCTTCTTGATGTCAGGCTGGTCGAACTCGACGTAACGCGTCGAGGTGGTGGTATCCGGCAGGATCGCCGCGACCTTGCCCTTGCCCGAAGCGCCCAGCGACTTCAGGGCCGCCATCGCGGAGAAGTCGTTGGTGAACGACGATGCGGAGATCGAGGGCGATGCGCCGGAGCTGGTGGCTGCGGCGGAACTGGTGGCTGCGGCCGACGACGTCGTGGCCGCACCGGAACCGCTCGACGCGCTCGAGGACGACGACGACGAGTTTGAGCTGCCGCAAGCGGCGACAGCGAGCGCGCCGCACACGGCGAACGCAGCGACAACTGGCTTGCTTCTCAGCAAGTGCACTATGGCTCCTCCTCCTCCTTGAACAACCTTCATCATGCGCGGCACGCGTGGCTCACACGTGCGAAGCGCGTGACGAATGTCACAGTGATCAAAACTGGACTGGAAGATAGGTGCCTCGACGTGAACGAGACGTTAACAACCGGCGTACGACCGTAAAAATGAAATGAACAGCCGGCGCGGATTCACTCCGCCACGAACCGGTACCCGGCCCGCGGGGCCGTGATGATGAGCGGCTGGGACTCGTCGGTCTCCAGCTTGGCCCGCAGGCGGCGGACATACACGCGCACGTACTCGGTCTCGGTCTGGTAGCCGTGACCCCACACCCGACGCAGCAGGTGAGCGTGGCTGAGCAGCTTGCCACGGTTGGTGACCAACTCGCGCAGCAGCGAGAACTCAGTCGGCGTCAGGTGCACCGACTCGCCGCGGCGGGTGACCTGCTGGTTGGCGAGGTCGATGACGATGTCCCCCACCGTGATCACCGGCGGCCCCGGCTCAGCCGCGCCGGCCGCGCGTGTGCGCCGTAAGGTGGCCGTGATCCGCGCCAGCAGCTCCTCCACGCTGAATGGCTTGGTCATGTAGTCGTCGGCGCCCATGTTGAGCGCGGTCACCTTGTCGCGCTCGCCCCCGCGAGCCGAGACGACGATGACCGCGACCGACGAGCGCTCCCGGATCTGGCGGCAGAGCTCAAAGCCGTCGGCCTCGGGGAGCATGAGATCGAGCAGAACGATGTCGGGCTCCTCGGTCTCCAGCAGCTGGAGCGCGCGCATCCCGTCGGTCGACACGACGGTGTCGAACCCACGCACGGCGAGGTTGGAGCGGACGAGATCGACGATGTTGAGATCGTCCTCCACCAGCAGCGCCCGCGTCTTGACGATGTCCTCAGGCATCGGGGCGTGACCGAGCCGCCAGCGAGATGAGCTCCTCTTGCTCGCCGAGGTCGTGACCGTCCAGGTGCGGCGTCGCCGCCTCGACGGGCAAGCGGATCCGAAACGCGGTCCCAGCCGACGCCTGCGCGAGCTCGATCCGCCCGCCGTGCGCCTCGACGATCCCCCGGGCGATCGACAGGCCGAGCCCGGCGCCGGCGCTGCGCGTACGGTGACGCCGGGCCGAGTCGAACGGGGCGGCGGCAAGCGCGGGGGGGAAGCCGGCGCCGTCATCGCTCACGGTGATCTGCACCTCAGCGCCGTGACCGCCCGTGAACGGGCGCGAGCGCGCCTCGTCGAGGGCCGACACCGACACGCGGGTCCCGGGCGGATTGTGCTTGAACGCGTTGTTGAGCAGATTGACGAACACCTGCTCCAGGCGATCGTGATCGGCCCACACCGCGGGCAGACCGGGATCGCAGGTGACCGACACCTGCGCCGACTGCTCGCCGGTCAGACAGGACACCGCGGCCTCCACCACGAGCGGGATGTCGCACCAGTCGCGCTGGAGGCGCATGACGCCGGACTCGATCGCCGAGAAGTCGAGCAGGTCGTCCACCAGCCGCCCGAGCCGCGACGACTCGACGGCGATTCGACCGAGGAACCGCTGCTCGGAGTCGCCGTCCCAGGTCACGTCGGGCGCCATCAAGCTTGACGCGTAGCCCCGGATCGCGGTCAGCGGCGTACGCAGCTCGTGGCTCAGACGCGAGAGGAAGCCGCGCTGAAGCTCCCGGGAGCGGCGCAGCGCGGCCGCCTCCTGGTGGGCCAGCCCAGCCTCCTCACGCTCCAACGCCAGGCGCAGCGAGTGGGCGGCGTCCTCGATGAGCGCCGTCTCCTCCTCGCTGACCTGTAGCTCGGTCCAACCGGCGAGCAGGACCGTGGGCCCTCGCGGGGCGTTGAACGGCACGGACAGCACCGGATGGCGCGGGTCGCCGCGGATCTCCCGCGCCGTGCCGTCGTAGCGGGCGTTGGACAGAGCGCGGCGCGCCGCGTCGCGCAGTCCGGTGGACGCGGCCACCGGATCGGTCCCGAGCCTTCCGGCGTAGCCACGCCAGCTCAGCTCGGCCGTGGCCGACTGGGTGACCAGCACCACCTCGTCGGCCTGGAGGCCACGCCGCAGCGACTGGAGCGCGATCGTGAGGGCGTCACCGACGGGCACAGGGCCGGCCAGCGTCTCCAGCATCTCGCGGATCGTCTCCAGCACGCGGTTGCGGGCGGTGACCTGATCAAGCAGACCGTCGCGCTCCACGGCACTGGCCGCGTAGCCCGTGTACAGGGTGAGCAGGTCCAGCTCGTCGCGCTCCGGCGGTCCGGGCTGCGTGCGGAAGACGGTGATGACGGCGCTGACGCCCGACGGGCCCATGACCGGGACCGACCAGGTGCTGGCGACTGCCCCGCGAGCGACGAGTGCGCCCAACTGCGGCCACGCGCCGCCGTCGCGCAGGTCTTCCTCCACCACGCGCTCCTGGGTGGCCGCGGCGCGGCCGACGGGACCACCGCCGCTGCCGACAGCAAGCCGTCGCCACGGGGCGATCTCATGGGGCGCGAAGCCCAGCGATGCCGCACACATCAGCGACGAGCCGCTCGCGACGTGGATGCAGACGCGCTCGGTGGCCAGCGCCGCGCCGAGAGCGGACAGGATGAGCGACAGGCTGGAGGACGGATCGGCGGAGACGAGGCGGTCGGCGAGACCGTGCAGCCGCGTGAGCTGGCGCCGGGCCGAGGAGTCCACCTGCTGCCCGGACATGATCGCCGTGAGGTCATCCGGATGGGTGCCCCGCGGGTCGAGCTCGGCGGCGACACGGCCGTGGCGCAGGACCACGATGCGGTCAGCAAGGCGGAACATCTGCTCGATGTCGCGGCTGGCGAGCAGCATGGCCGTCCCCTGGTCGCGGAGGCTGAGGATGAGGTCCTCCACCTGTCCGGTCTCGATGACGCCGAGCGAGGCGGTCGGCTCGTCGAGCACCAGGAGCTGCGGCGCACTGGAGATGGCGCGCGCGAGCGCGACGAGTTGACGCTGGCCGCCTGACAGCGAGCCGACGAGCCGGGTTGTGTCCCGGATCGGGATGTTGACCCCCTCCAGCAGCGACGCCGCTGCGGCGTGGAAACGCGAGTCGGAGATCATCAGCCTCTTCGTCTCCTGGCCCAGCAGGACGTTGCCGGCGACGTCGAGGTTGTCGCACAGCGCTAGGTCCTGCCACACGACGGAGATGCCTCGGCGGCTTGCGCCGCCGGGGTCGGCCGGCACCGGCCGACCGTCGAGCAGGATCACCCCACCAACGGGTGGGATGTCGCCGGCGATGCAGCGCACCAGGGTCGATTTGCCGGCGCCGGGCTCGCCCGCCAGCGCCACCAACTCGCCGGGATCGATCCGCAGATCAACATCCCTGAGCGCCCGGAGCGGGCCGAAGCTCGCGCTCAGCCCGCCGACGCTGAGCAGTGGCGTGGCCTGAGGTTCGGGATTTAGCAACGCGGCGGTCACGGCGGGCGGGTCGATTCTAAGTGGCAGGAGTTTGCGACCTCGCCGGCGACGCCCGGATTCGGCCCGCCGGATCCAATCTGTCGATGGCATGCGCCGCGCCGATCCCCGTCGGCCTCAGCGAGGGCCGGAGCGAGGACGTTCATGTCCGCCAGGGTGCGGGCGGGGGCGGGCGCGGCGTGCGGGCGGGCGCTAGAACTCGCGCAGGCCTGCTCCCAGCCCCGCGAGCAGACCGTCGGCCGGCATCGCGGGGCTCGTGGTGAGAAACAGCACGACGCCCGCCTCGGGGGCGGTGACCGTCGCGACCGCGTCCCCGAATCCATCGAGTACCGCTCCAAGGCGATCACCGGCGGCGACCGTGTCTCCGACCGATACGGCGGCCTGCCACCAGCCGGCGGTCGGTGTGCGCAGCCAGAGGAATCGCTCGACGAGCCGCTGGCCCGCAGGCGGCGGGTCCGGCTCACCGTCGAGCGCCCCCGCGGCGCGCAACGAGTTGCGCAGGCCGCGCACGTGTCGCTGCACCTCGGGTGCTTCGAGCAGCCCGCAGCCGCCTGCCTCGGCGACGACGCCCGGGATCCCGGCCGCGGCGGCGGCCGCGCTCGTGGTTCCGGCCAGCGCGTCCGTGGTGTCGCGCACCACGAAGGGCAGGCCATAGGCGCGGGCCAGCCGCTGCGCGTGCTCGCCGACGGGAGAGTCGTCGTAGAGCGCGAACGGCTCGAGCGCCTCGACCATGTCGCCACCGTGCAGGTCGATGAGCACATCGCTGCCGATCACGAATTCTGAGAACACGTGGTGGGCCAGGACCTCGGTGAACGACCCGTTCGGAACTCCCGGGAAGCTGCGATTGAGATTGCGCCCGTCCTCGGGCACGACGAACGGCGATCGCGCGGCAAACGAGGTCGGGGAGACGACCGGCACCGCGAGGATCGACCCCGCCACGGCCGAGACGTCGAGCGTTCGCATGAACTGCACGAGAGCCGCGATCGAGGAGTACTCACATCCGTGCACGCCGGCGAGCAGGCATATCCGTGGTCCGTCGCGCGCGCCGATCGCCTCGAAGACCGGCCACTCCAGTCCGGTCAGGAGCGGGGCCGTCGAGCGGGCCAGGCGACGTGTGATCACGCGTGAAGTCTCTCACTCGGACGGCCTGCGCCGTCTCCCTTTGTCCACCGATTCGGTTAGCTTTCGGCCTGGACCAGGCCTGGCTCAACGCCGATCAGAGACTCTGGGGCCACGCGAGCCGGGAACAGCTCAGCGCCCTGCAGGAAATGCTCGGCCGCGTCACCGACCCGGACGCGTAGCTCACATCCGGCCGTAGGGCGGCACGCCCGGGAGCTCCGAGTTCGCGGCGCAAGCCCTCCTCGGCGGCCCTTTCCCATTAAATCAATTAATAAACCCAAGTTAGTGCTCTTTGATGTACGATCTCGCCGAAAGTCGATCTGCATTGTGCGGATTGGCTGTGAACGCGCGGTCGGAGTCAGGCGCCTGGTTGCCCTGACCGAGGCCCTGGACCGGGAGTGCCTGAGCGCGGCGACCCGGCGCAAACGCCGCCGGGCGACCTGGCGCAAAACGACAATGGAGGTCTGTGTGGGCAATCTGAATTCGTTGGGGGCGCGGGGCCGAGCAGTCCTGCTCAGCTGTGGCGTCGCGCTGGCCGCGTGTGTCCTTCCCGCGATCGCGGGCGCCGCCGCCGTCACGCCCACGTCGCTGACGGAGTGCGGCGGGAAGGTCTCGGCAAACCCCGGCGGGGCGGCCGCGAGCGAGCCGAACCTCCTCACCTACCGGTTCACGTGTGACGCCGGCATCACGGCGTACACGATCCTCATCCAGCAGCAGGGGGACCCGGGCGGCTCGATCGACGACTACGACCCCTCGCCGAGCGTGTTCGAGACCGACGGGGTGACGCCCAGTCCCACCGAGACCATCACCTGCGAGGGCACGACGCCGTCGGACGGCATCAACTGCAACACCGGCACACAGGGCGCGCAGCTGACCAACGAGTTCGCCGTCCAGGGCTCGGTGGATCCGATCCAGGCCTACTGCAAGCACCTGCCGACCACCGCCGCCGGGAAGACGGCCAAGCCGGGGACCCCGGCCGTTCCGCAGGCGGTCGTGCAGCTGGTCGTGACCGACTGGACCGGTGCCGAGGACGGGCCGTTCAACCTCGGGCCGACCACCGCCTGCCCCAAGGTGCCCAACGTGGTGCCCACTCCCAAGCCCAAGCCCAAGCCGAAGCCCAGGAAGAAGCACAAGGCCTCCGTCAAGAAGCACGCATGAGGTCGTCACCACACTCGGAAATGTCAGAGAGAGGAACGTCGTTGAGATCGAAAATCCGGTCCGGGCGCGCGAAGACCGTCAGCGCCCTGGCAGTCACCATGGTCACGCTGGCAGTGCCGGCGGCAGCAAGCGCGACCAAGCTGATCGGCTCCGGGTCAAGCGCCGCGCAGCCGTACATGCTCGAGCTGTTCAAGGGCTACAGCAAGATCCACCACAACATCTCGTTCAAGTACGTGCCCGATGGAGGCAACGCCGGCGTCAAGGACGTCCAGGCCGGCCGCACGCAGTTCGCCATCAACACCCGCCCGCCACTGCCCAGCGATTCGGGCACGACCTACGAGAAGCTGTTCCTGGACGGCCTCTGCATCGCGGTCAACCCGGCCAACTCCATCACCAACATCCCGTTGGCGACCCTGAAGAACGTGTTCCTCGGCGTCGACAACAACTGGAGCCAGGTGGCCGGTTCGAACCTCACCACCACCATCGACCCGATCGGGCGTAACTCCACCGCCGGGCAGTACACGTTCTTCCAGCAGTCGGTTCTCGGAGGAGCGACGCAGGCATCGAACGTGGCGCAGGACACCTCCGACGGCCTGGTGCAGATCGGCGTCGGGCGCGATCCGAACTCCATCGGCTACGTCGGGCTGTCGCACTCGGGCAGGCCCGCGAAGGCGATCTCGGTCAACGGGGTGGCCTGCTCGGCCAGGAACATCCGCAGCAAGAGCTACCCGCTGTTCCGGTTTGACTGGGGCGTCATCCCCACCAGCCACCCGAGCATCCAGGTCGAGCAGTTCTTCGACTGGGTCCGGACCAGCAAGGCAGCCGGGCAGATCATCAACCGGGCCGGGGCGGTCGCCGCCTTCAACAAGTAGGCAGCACCCGGCCGCTCACGCAGGACCGACATGGACGAAGAATTCCTCGAGGCCGAGGAAACAGGACTCAGTCAGGATCAGCGCGCCGAGCTTGGGCTCGGCGCGTTGGTCTGTCTGGTTGTGGCCGTCCTGGTGGCCATGCTCGTCTTCATCTTCCGGGAGGCGTGGCCCTCGTTCTCCCACAACGGGTTGTCCTGGTTCGGTCCCGGCGGCAACGCCGATCAGCAGATCCAGACGATCTTCACCTCGGGAGACCTGAAAGCTGCGCCGAAGTTCCTCATCCACGCCTGGCCGCTCATCTGGAGCACGATCCTGACCACCGTCGGCTCGGTCGTCATCTCCTTCGTCTGCTCACTGTTCGTCGCGGTGTTCCTGGTCGAGTTCGCCCCGGCGTGGCTCAAGCGGATCCTCGAGCCAGTGGTGCGGCTCCTGGCCAGCGTCCCCTCGGTGATCTACGGGCTGATCGGCGTCCTGGTCCTGGTCCCGTTCATCGGAAACCACCTGATCACCCAGAAGGAGGCAGCGTCGGTCACGCCGGTGCTCTCGCTGAACGGATACAGCCTGCTGGCGGCGCTGGTGATCCTCAGCCTGATGATCTCGCCGATCATGATCGCGATCTTCGCCGAGGGCCTGCGGTCCGTGCCGCGCGGCTGGCTGGAGGGCTCGCTGGCGCTCGGCGTCAACCGCTGGCGCACGTTCTGGAACATCGCCGTGCGCACCGCACGGCCGGCGCTCATCGCCGGCACCGTGCTGGCGACGGCGCGCGCGCTCGGTGAGTCGGTGATGTTGGACATGGTCGGGGGCACCAACGCGTTCGCCCCCAACCCGCACGACGGGTGGATGTTCTTCCTCGAGCCGTCCCGCGGGCTCGCGGCGACGATCCTGCAGAGCAACGACGAGCTGACCTCCCCGCCGATGGAGCACACCCTCTTCGCGATGGCGGCGGTCCTCCTCTTCTCCTCCGCGGCGCTGTCACTGGCCGGCTGGGCCGCCAAGCAGCCGATGAAGCGCTACTTCAACGTCGGCGGAGCGGCGGCATGAGCAGTGGCGTGATCACGGGTGGAGCCGATCCGATGCCCGCGGGGGCGGGCGGATCCGGATCCGGGCCGGCGCGGCAGGGTCCGGCCGACTCCAGCGCGTCGTGGCGTCTCACCGACCGGATCGGGCTGGCCTTCGCCTGGTTCCTCGGCCTCCTCTTCTGCGCCGTCACGGTCGCGATCGTCGTCTACCTGGCGGTGCAGGGGATCCGGTTCCTGCGCCCCGAGCTGCTCTGGACCAACCCGCAGGTCGGCTTCACCCAGAACGAGACCGGAGGATTCCTGGGACCCATCATCGGCACGTTCCTGGTGGCCGGGATCGCCATCGGCATCGCCGGTCCGGTGGGTGTGGGGGTCGCCGTCTGGCTCAGCGAGTATGGGCGCCCGACGGCGCTCGCCCGCGTGGTGGAGTCGACCGTGGAGATGCTCGCCGGCGCCCCCTCGGTGGTGCTCGCCCTGTTCGGGATCCTTCTCTTCGAGTCCACATGGCTCGGCTTCCTGTCGGACACGGCCTCGGACGGGGTGGTGTTCGGCAAGTCGTTCTTCGCCGCCGGAGCGATGCTCTCGCTGGTGGCGCTGCCGCTCGTCGTCTCCACCGTCCGCGAAGGCCTGCAGGCCATCCCCAACCATGTTCGGGAGGCCTCCTACGCGGTCGGCAAGAGCAGGACCGCGACGATTCGGCGGGTGCTCCTCCCGGCCGCTCGGCCGTCGGTGATCACCGGGACCATGCTCGGCATCGGCCACGTGATCGGCGACACGGCGATCATCCGGCTGCTGCTCGGAGACACGCAGGTGCTCCAAGGGGTCGGTCATGTCCCGCTGCTGGGGACTCTGCGCGGGACGGGGAGCACGTTGACGAGCTACGTGTTCGACAACGCCCCCACCGGTGACTTCAACCAGCCCAACAAGGCGTACGCGGCGGCGTTCGTCCTCCTGGCCACCATCCTCCTGCTCAATCTCCTCGTCGACGTCTTCGGCCGCCGCTCCAGGGAGCTGCGATGGACCTGAGAAAGCCACCGCCGGTCCGCCGGCTGACTCCCGGAGCGAAGGTCACCGCCCGGCCCGCGCCGGAGGCCCCACCTGGCTTCCCGCGGGGCGCCCCGGTCAATGGGACGAGCAACGGCCACGCCGCATCGTCCTTCGTGACGGCTCGCCGGGCCGCACGCGTCACGGTGCCGACGATCGATCGCATGCAGGTGGAGGAGCTGTCGATCGCCTACGGCTCCAAGCTCGCCGTCAAGTCGGTCTCCCTCCCGATCCGTCAGGGCGAGGTGCTGGCGCTCATCGGCCCCTCCGGATGCGGCAAGACCACGCTGCTGCGCTCGTTGAACCGCCTCACCGAGTTGACCAAGACGGCCTCGCTGACCGGGCGCATCACGCTGGACGGCATGGACATCTCCGCGCTGGAGCCGACCGCGCTGCGGCGGCGGGTGACGATGGTCTTCCAGCAGCCCAACCCGTTCCCGATGAGCGTGTTCGACAACGTCGCCTACGTCCTGCGCGAGCAGGCCAAGCGCCGGCCGCGGCGCGCCGCGCTGCGCAGCAGCGTCGAGGACGCGCTGGCTCGCGCGGGCCTCCTGGACGAGGTCGCCGACAACCTCGATCACCCGGCACTGAGGCTCTCCGGGGGCCAGCAGCAGCGCCTGTGCATCGCCCGGGCGCTGGCCGCCCAACCGGAGGTGCTCCTGCTCGACGAGCCGTGCTCGGCCCTTGACCCCCAGTCGACGAAGGTCATCGAGGACCTGGTCGTCAAGCTCCGGGAGGAGGTGGCGGTGGTGATCGTCACGCACAACCTCCAGCAGGCCAACCGGATCGCCGACCACGTCGCCTTCATGTACCTCGGGGAGCTCGTCGAGTACGCCAGCGCCGCAGCGCTGTTCGGCAATCCCCGCCAGCAGCGGACCAAGGACTACGTCAGTGGCGCGTTCGGCTAGCCCTTCCACGCACCGGCGAGGACCGGCGGCAGTGGCGACGACCGCCGTGCTGGCGGGAGCCGCCGTGCTGGCGGGATGCTCCACCACCCAGCAGGAGGCCGCGCGGCTCCAGCTCAACGCGGCCCGGATCCGCGCCAGTGAGCAGCCGACGGAGGTCACCGTGCCCGGCCAGGCGGTCGACGTCACTCGGGTCGCCCGCCTCGTGGCTGGCGGCGCGACGGCGTTCGTCGTGCAGGTGCGCAACTCCGGACCGCACCCGGTGAGCGACCTTCCGATCTCCGTGGGAGTCCGGGTGGGCCGCAGGCGACCGGTCTACGTCAACCGGCAATCGCCCGCTGAGCTCTCCTATTTCGCAGCCCACCTGCCGCTCGTGGCGGCGGGCGCAACGCTGACCTGGGTCTACACGACCACCCGGCGCCTGCCGGCTCACGCGCGCCCGTTCGCGCTCGTCGGCGCCACCCCGTCCAGCTCCGCCCCGCGCGCCACGCCGCTCCCGGTGATCCGGGCCAGCGCGGTCACCCCCGGTTCGGCGGCCGCCGTCACCGGCGGGTCACCGCTGGCGGTCTCCCTGCGCAACCTCTCGTCGGTGCCCCAGTACCAGCTCCAGGTCTACGCGGTCGCCGAGCAGGCGGGTCGCTACGTCGCCGCCGGGAGCTTCACCGTCCCCCACCTCGGCAGCAACGCGACCAGCACGCTGAAGCTGCCCATCCTCGGCCACATCAACCACGCCCGGCTCCAGATCGAGGCGGCTCCCACGATCTTCCAATGAGGAGGCAGCTATGGATCTCAGCGAGATAAGTGACGCACCCCCCGCGGCTGTGGGTGACGCCCCCACGGCACCGATGGCCGTCGTCGCCCCGCCGCCGGCGACCACGTATCAGCAGTGCGAGGAGTGCGCGGCGCCCGTCGACGCCGATCAGCGCTATTGCGTCTCGTGCGGGGCTCATCGCCGCAACGTGAACGATCCCGCGGCGCGCTACCTCACCCACGCCACCGCCAGGTCACGCACCACGCGCGTTGCCATCGCCGGGAAGCGCTCGCGGCGCGCCGGCGGTGGCATGCGGGGATTGGGCGTCGCGTTGTTGCTCGCGCTCATTCCGGCCGTGGCCGCCGTCGGCGTCCTCGTGGGCCGCTCGTCCAACAATCAGGACGCCAAGCTCATCCAGGCCGTGATGCGAAACGAGGCCGCACGGGCGACCAGCAGCACCGCCGCGACCCCCACGGTGACCAGCCCCGCCGCCTCGACACCGAGCACGGGTCAGACCGCGGGGCGCGGCGCCAAGTCGCGGAAGCGATCGTCCGGCAGGGCCTCGTCGGCGAAGGGCCGCCAGGCGGCGAACTCGACGACGCAGTTCGGGTCCGTCTCGCAGATCGCCGGCGCCAAGCCGACCAAGGCCCAGGAGCAGCAGGGCGCCCAGGACGCGCAGAAGGTCCAGAAGTCGACGGGCAAGAACTACGTCAACGGACAGAGCAGCCTGCCCGGCAGCGTCGTGGTCCCGTGAAGCTGTTCCGCTCACGATCGCCCGCCGCGGCGCCAGTGGTCGAGGCCCCCGGCCCCGGGCTCCTCACCCAGCGCGAGCGTCTCACCGAGCGCTTTGCCCTGCTGCAGTCCGAGCTCGGCGGGCTGTTCTATGAGATGGCGATCCGCGACCACGTGAGGATGGACGTTCTCATCGACAAGGCCGCGGCGCTGCAGCGCGTCGATATCGAGCTGGCTCAGGTGGAGCACCTCCTCGATGAGGGCCACCAGGCGACAGGGGGCCAGTGCCCCAGCTGCGGCGCACCCCACGCGCGCGGAGCGGCATTCTGCTCGCAGTGCGCGACGGCCCTGACCGGAGGCGACTGATCCGCTCGCTGCTTGACATCCGCCTGAGCCGGTTCTCCTTCGCCGTGCTGGCCGCCGTGTCGGTGCTGGCGACGGTCGTGATCATCACGGACGGGAGCGGCCACACGGCGGCGCAGCTCACCGCGCTGGCCGCGCTGCGCCAGCCGCCGGTCGCCAAGGCCCAGACGGTGACCGTGGCGGCCGCGGCCTCGACCGACGCGACGTCCGGCGCCGCGGCCTCCGGAGAGGCGGGCTCCTCGGGAGCCGGCGATGTCAGCTCGTCGGGATCCGGCTCGGGATCCTCGTCTGCGGCATCCGGGTCCGGGTTGGGCTCCTCAGGCCCGGGCTCCGACAGCGGTTCCGGCAGCAGCGACACCGGCAGCAGCGACACCGGCAGCGACACGAGCGGTGACAGCGGTGACGACAGCACCGCCACGACGCCGGCGACGAGCACCACGCCCAGCGCGAGCAGCACCCTGCCGAAGGTGAGCCACGTGTTCGAGGTCGCCCTCTCGACGAGCGGCTACGCCGCCGCGTTCGCCGACAAATCGGCCGCCCCGTATCTGCACTCGCTGGAGGCGAAGGGGACGCTGCTGCGCGGCTACGAGTCTCTGGGCCATGGCGAGCTCGCCGACTACCTCGCCATGGTGAGCGGTCAGGGGCCGAACAGCGCCACCAGCGCCGGATGCACCAGGTACCTCGAGTTCCGCCATGGCGTCGTCGCAAAGTCCAACGGCCTCGTCCCCGGGGCCGGATGCGTCTACCCGGAGACCGCACTGACCATCGGCGACCAGGTCACCGCCAAGGGCGCGACCTGGAAGGCGTACATCGCCGACATGGGCAGGCAGACCTGCTCGCACCCGAACTCCGGGGCCGTCGACGACGCCCTGCTGCCCAACACCGATTCCGGCTACGACACCCGCCACAACCCGTTCATCTACTTCCACTCGCTGCTGGACCTCGGCGACTGCGCCAGTGACGACCAGGACCTGACCCACCTGCCCTCCGCGCTGGCGCGCACGTCCGCGACGGCGAAGTTCTCATACATCGCGCCCGGCGCGTGCGAGGACGCCGCGGCGACCGCTGCCGCCCCGTCCGCGTCCAGCACGACCACCGGGACATCGACGACCACGACCGCCTCGACCACCGGCACCGCCAGCACCGGATCCGCCGTGACACCGGCGGCCGCCGCCGGCTGTCCGGCCGGACAGCCCGTCGGGATCGCAGCCGAGGACGCCTTCCTCAAGCTCTGGGTGCCCCGGATCCTCGCCTCGCCCGCCTACAAGGACGACGGCGTGCTCATCCTCGCCTTCGCGGGAGAGCACGGTCGCCATCCGGGACACCTGCTGCGCACCGGCGCGCTCGTGCTCTCCCACCACGCCACCAGGGGGAAGGTGATCTCCACGGCATACACCCCGTACTCGCTGCTGCGCTCGGTCGAGGACATGCTCGGTGACACCGCGCTCGCGCACGCTCAGGCGGCTCCCTCATTCGCACACGCGATTCTTCACTAAACTGTATAAACTCAATTGTATTACTGCACTTGCAGCGTGGACCGATCGGAGGAGGGCATGACGTTGAGAGGCGCCACTCGTCGCAGCTCCGGAGGGCCGGCCGCGCCCTCGGGCGCGCCGCGCGTCCACCGCATCGATCTAGTCCGCGGCGGTGGAGCCGGCGCAACGACCGCAGGCCGCGATCAGCGCGCGCCGCACACCCCCCGGGCCGTCAGCTGCCCGATTCACGTCTAGCCGCGCGCAGGGCCCCCGCGCCGGCGGTCCGCTCCCCTACTCCTCCCGGCCCAGCGCGTCGCCGATCAGCCAGATCGTCGCCGGCCACAGCCCGACGAAGACCGCTCGCCGCTCGGCGTTGCCCCGCTCCTCCTGGTCCACGGTCTTGGCGCGGATCCACAGCCCGATGCACAGACCGACCGAGGCCATCGATGCGACCTGCATCTGCCCGGGGCGCAGGCCGCGGCGATAGAGAAAGGAGGAGAGCACACCAGGCAGGTTACCCGGCCGCTGGCGAGCCACACACTGGGTGAGCCGGCGGTGGGCGGGTAACGTCAAGCCATGCCCCGCCGACCCAAGGCAGCCTCGCGATGGCTGCTGGCCCTCACCTGGCCGGCAGGCATCACCTTGACCTCGTGGGACTACATGTGGCGCACGACGGTGCTGCACCGGCGCGAGGCCGTCCGGACCGCGGTCGCCGATCATCTCCCGCCCCCCTATCCGAGCGGGGTCGATGACAGCGAGGTGCAGGGCCTGCGCGACGGCGTCGGGCCGTTGTTCCATCGCCGCTACAGCACACGAATCCGCCAGTCCTCGCTCTCGGCCACCGCCCTCATGACAGAGCTCAAGACGGACCTCAATCAGGCCGCGCCGAAGAAGTTCGCCCGGTTCCAGCGCGTCCTCGGCGACGATCCATGCCTGCGCCTGGGCGACGAGTACGTCGTGCGCATGCCCGGGCCGTGGGACGGGCCGGTGAGGGTCATCGCCGACGACGCGCAGTCGTTTCGCCTGGCCACGCTGTCGGGCCACCTCGAGGCGGGCCAGATCGAGTTCCGCGTCCGCGCGGACGGCGAGGAGATCGCCTTTGAGATCGAGTCGTGGGCACGCAGCGCGGATCGCCTCTCCAACCTCCTCTATCACAAGGTGCGCATGGCCAAGGAGGTCCAGCTGCACATGTGGACCTCATTTCTGGAGCGCGTCATCGTCCTCTCGAGCGGCAGGATGTCCGGTGGCGTCGACATCGACACGCAGCGAGTCGAGGACCCGTTCGGGGCGCCGCGATGACGCGGGGCGCGATCGAGCGCCGGCTCGCCGCGCTGGCGCTCGCGCCGGTCAACTACGACCCCGACACGCTGGATCTCGACGACCCTCCACCCGGATGGCACGTGGACGATCGCTGTCAGCCCCTCCCCTCCGAGCCACCCGGCGAGCCCGTGCCCGGCGGCAGCTGGGAGATAGCGCGGCGGCTGATCCAGGGCTACGAGTTCGCCGACCCCTCTCTGGTCCGGGCCCACTATGACCGCAACGCCTCACTGGAGGGGCGGACGATGCTGCTCGAGCTGCGTGCGCTCAACCTCGTCAGCGTCCATGTCGGCGTGCGGGTCGTCAACGTCTATGACGAGATCCGCGACCACGACGGCCGCGGCGCTCGGGTGTTCGGCTGGGCATATCGCACCCTGGAGGGCCACGTGGAGATGGGCCAGATGGACTGGCAGGTGTGGAAGTGGCACGACAGCGGCGAGGTGCAGTTCCGCGTCCACTCTGTCTCACGAACGGCACCGATCGCCAACCCGGCCATCCGCCTCGGCTTCTGGGTCCTGCGCGCCCACGAGCGCGCCGTCTTTCTCAACAGCACCGATACGAGGATGCGCTCACTCACCGAGCTCGCCCTCCGGCGCGAGGGTGACGGCGACGCGATGCGCGACGCGAGCTCACACCTCACGGCGCGGCGCCTCTCCCCTCATGATCCCGCGCATGAGCGGCTGGCCCGGCGCGCGGACGATCGCTGACCTATCAGCCACCACCAGCTTGGGCATCTCGTCGTCTGACACATGACTGCGTTTAACATTGCCATTGGATCACGCGGCTGGACAGAGAGACCGCCACCCGTCGGACACCACACGGTAAGCGGCGCCTATGGGGCGCACGAGTGAGGAGAGAGACGATGCTCCGCAGACGTTACCTCGCCGCAGTTGTGGCGACCCTCGCCGTGCTGGTGTGGGGCCCCGATGCGATCTCGTCCGCGGCGCCGGCCCGACATGCGCCGACCGCCGCCCAGTCGTGGCGCAACCCCGGTCAGTCAGCGACGCAACGGGCCAACGAGCTGCTCTCGGCCATGACCACCGATCAGAAGATCGATCTCGCCTTGGGAGACTTCGCGCCGCTCCAGAGCCTCGGGATTCCCGCGCTGGTCGGCGACGACGGCCCTGACGGGCTGCGCAACCCGGGCACGACGGCGATGCCCTCCGGTCAGGATCTGGCGGCGACGTTCAACCGCGACCTCGCCCGGGCCTACGGTGGCGTGGTGGGGTCTGAGGCCCGCGGAGAGGGCTTCAACTTCTGGTGGGGGCCGGCGGTGGACATCGACCGCACGCCGCTCGCGGGCCGCCAGCCCGAGGCCGAGGGCGAGGATCCGTTCCTGGCCGGCAACACCTCGGCGCAGGTGATCCGGGGCGCGCAGAGCCAGCATGTCATCGCCACGCTCAAGCACTACACCGCCTACAACCAGGACTTCGGACGGATCGGCTTTGACGCTGTCGGGGCGCCGGCGGTGAACGTCCAGGTGTCAGAGCGCGCGCTGCAGGAGATCTACGAGACGCCGTTCCGCACCGCGGCGCAGCAGGGCGGCGTCGACTCGGTGATGTGCTCCTATAACCAGATCAACGGCTCGCCGAGTTGCGAGAACCCGGCCACGCTCGGCGACCTCAAGCACGGCGACGGCTTCAAGGGGTTCGTGGTGCCGGACTTCGGGTTCGCGGTGCGCAACCCGGTCGCCGCGGAGAACGCCGGGGTCGACCTCGCGGCGCTTCCCGGAGCGCCGGACGCGCTGTCCGCCGCCGACTTCACCTCGGGGCAGATCCCCGCCTCGCGGCTGGACGACGCGGTCCAACGGATCCTCTTTGCGATGTTTGACTCCGGAGCGTTCGACAACCCGCTCCCGGCGACGCCGTCCACTGAGGTGTCGACGCCGCAGCATCAGCAGGTCGCCACGCAGGTGGCCGAGGCCGGCACGGTGCTGCTCAAGAACAATGCGAGCACGCTCCCACTCTCGCGCCACGTGCGCTCGATCGCGCTCATCGGTCCGACCGGAGATGATGCGGTGTTCGTGAGCGGCGGCTCGGCGGGCGTGCCGCTGGCGGCCGGACAGGCGATCACCCCGGCGCAGAGCATCACGTCACGTGCGGCGCATGCGGGCGTCAACGTCACCGCGGTGCAGGGCTCGGCCGGCGACGTCGCCTCGCCCACGCTGGTCCCCGCCTCGGTGCTCACCCCCAGCAGCGGAAGCGGCCAGGGTCTGCTCGGGCAGTACTGGAACAACGTCGACTCGAGTGGCGCGCCGGCGCTCACCCAGGTCGACCCGACCGTCGACCTGACCAGCCCGCCGGCCGGGATCGGCTCAGCGTGGTCGGCTCGCTGGACCGGCACCCTGACCCCGACGGAAACCGGGCTGTACCGCTTCACGTTGGCGGAGGCCGGGGTCGCCACGTTGAAGATCGCCGGGCAGACGTTCGGTCCCGCCTACCGCGAGGGCATTCAATTCGTCGTCGGCCCGCATTACGTCGTCAACGTCGCGGTCCCGCTGAGCGCCGGGCATCCGGTTCCGGTGGAGATCGACTACTCGAGCCGCAGCGGCCTGTTCAGCAAGGAGGTCCACTTCGGCTGGCAGACACCGTCGCAGTCGGGCATCCCCGCCGCAGTGGCCGCCGCTCGTCACGCGGACGTGGCGGTGATCTTCGCCAATGACGCGCAGGGCGAGGGCATGGATCGCTACACGCTGTCGCTGCCCGGCGATCAGAACCAGCTCATCGACGCGGTGGCCCACGCCAACCGGCGCACCGTGATCGTGCTCAACACGGGCGGGCCGGTGCTGATGCCGTGGCTCAATCAGGTCGCCAGCGTGGTCGAGGCCTGGTATCCCGGCCAGCAGTTCGGCCCCGCGATCGCCGCGGTGCTGTTCGGCGACGCCAGCCCCGGCGGCCGCCTGCCGGTCACGTTCCCGGCCAGCGCCAACCAGGGACCGGGGGCCGCCAACCCGCCGAACACCTACCCGGGCGATGCCACCGGGAACGAGAGTTACGCCGAGGGACTCGACGTCGGCTACCGCTGGTACGACGCCACCGGCCAGCGGCCGCTGTTCCCGTTTGGCTACGGCCTCTCCTACGAGCAGTTCCGGGTGTCGGGCACACGCGCGTTCTACGACAGACACCGAGGCCAGGCCTTCGTGCTCGCCCGCATCACCAACACCTCGCGCACTGGCGGCCCGACACCGGTTGAGCTGTTCCTGCAATCGCCGGCGGGCGCCCAGGAGCCGCCCAAGCAGCTCAAGGGCTTCGCCAACGTGACGCTCGCGCCCGGCCACAGCACGCTCGTCATGTTCCGGCTTGACTCCAGCGACCTGGCCTACTTCAACGCCACGTCCAGCCGGTGGACTGTCGCGCCCGGCCGCTACCGGGTCTTGGTCGGCACCTCGTCGACCGAGCTCGACCGGGGTACCAGCTTCGAGATCGGGGGGTTCCGCCGGTAGACCGGCCATCGAGGCAACTCGAAGAGTCTCTTCCACCCAGACATCGCCGACCGCCAGGCTCGTCGTCAGGCGTTGGCGATCTCGCGCTCGGTCGCCTTGATCACGCCGGCGCGATTCTTGTGTGAACGCTCGTAGGCGCGGACGGCCTTGCTGCGCTCGTCGTCGCCTTCAGACAGGACGGCCTGCACCTCGGTGGTGGTGAGCTCGTCATAGCCGGGCCACGGCTCGTTGCCACGCAACGACGTCACGCGGCTGAGGATCGTGGTGCGGTCCTGGTGGCGGCGCTCGTAGGAGTCGATCTTCGCCAGGTCGATCTGGGAGAGCCCGGTCAGCTTGTCGATGATCTCCTCCGCGGTCAGCTTGTCGTAGTTGGCGATCGCCAGATCCCGCTCGCCGGCCGCGGCACCCTTGACCTGACCCTCGACCTGAGCGACGCCGGGGACCTTGCGGGCCTTGCGGGCGGTGCGCTTGGTCGCCGCGCTCGTCTTGCGAGCGGCCTTCTGGGTTGAGACGCCGGCACGGCGAACGGTGTCGGCCGCCCCGGTGGTGGTGATGTCATAGGAGGGGTTGCCCTTGACCTCGGCGCCGACAACCGCGTCGGTCAGCTTGGGAATCTCGCGCAAGATGCGTGCGAGCATCTTCTCCTCCTCGGCGAGGATCCCCTGGGCCAGAGCGGCGGTCTCGTCGTCGCCGACCGATCGCGCAAGCCGCTCGATCGCGGTGTAGGTCGCGATCTCCAGCGCCTCGGTCGCGCACGCGTCCTTGGCGTTCTTCAGGACCTTCTCCTCGCCACCGGAGCCGCGCAGCAGATCAAACGGGGTCTTGCTGAAAGCCAGCGCCTGACCGACGGCGTCCTCCCAGAAGCCAAGGACCGCCAAGAAGGGGTTGGAGCCATGATCGAGCGACTCGAGGCGATCGCTCACGCGCTGGGCGTGGCGGCGTGTCTCGTTGAGATGCGTTTCCAACGCGGAGCGGTAGGAGCCGCTCGGGGTCATGGCGATCTGGGACTGGAGCACGCGAACGAGGGCATGCTCGCTCGCTCGGGCCTCGCTGAGGTATTGCACGATTTTCTGCTGAGAAGCGGTCATGCGAAATCCAATCGGATGGGAGTCAGAACCGCAGCGACCGGTTTGGGGACACACGCTGTCGCGCGGCCAAGTCTCTGCAGCGACCATTGACTCTAGCCGAACAGATGTTCGGCCTAGTGCGGATGCACACTCACCGCGCGACCGGCACCGGCACCGGTATGCTGACGCCCTGGAGGACATCCTCGTGACGCTCGCCCGGGGCGCAGCGCGCGGCGCGACTTGACTTCTGGAGGTCCGCCTCTGACCTAGGAGGTCCACGTGTCACTGCCGCTGCCCATGTCCGATTGCCCGGCCCATGCCCGATAGCCCCTCAGACGCGGCCGACCGCAAGACCCGCGACGCGCGCCGTCGCCGGCCAGTTCCCACGTCGCCGCTGATCGAGCGCGCCGACGTTCTGCTCCACGGCCATCGCGTCACCTTCGCGATCGCGGGCCAGGGACCCCCGGTGGTCCTGATCCACGGCGTCGCGGGACGCGCCGCGCAATGGGGCCCGATCATCAGCTCGCTGGCGCAATCGCATACGGTGATCGCACCGGATCTCATCGGTCACGGCGATTCAGCCAAGCCTCGCGGCGATTACTCGTTGGGGGCGCACGCCTCTGGCATCCGTGACCTGCTGATCGGCCTGGACATCGCACGAGCGAGCATCATCGGCCACTCCCTCGGCGGAGGCATCGCGATGCAGTTCGCGTACCAGTTCCCTGAACGCTGCGAACGGTTGGTGCTCGTATCGAGCGGCGGCCTGGGTGACGAGGTCCACCGGCTGCTGCGCGCAGCGACCCTCCCCGGATCGGAGTACGTCCTGCCGCTCCTCGCTCACCCTCGCACCGTCAACGCAGCGATGCTGCTCCCCCGCGCGCTGGGACGGCTCGGCCTGCGGACCGGCCCCGACCTGACCGAGATCGCCCATGGCTATCAGTCGCTCAGTAATGCGGAGGCGAGGAACGCGTTCATCCACACGGTCCGCGCAGTCATCGACCCCACCGGCCAGCGCGTCAACGCCTCTGACCGCCTCTATCTCTCCTCACATATGCCGTCGCTGATCATCTGGGGCCGGCGTGACCGGATCATTCCCGTCGACCACGCGCACGCCGCCCACGAGGGCATGCCCGGCAGCCGCCTGGAGGTCTTCGACGAGGCCGGCCACTTCCCCCACCTCACCGACCCAGCGCACTTCACAGCCGTGCTGACGGACTTCCTTGATCACACCCGGCCGGCACATCTGACCACCGAGACCGTGGTCGAGCTGGTGAGAAAACGAGATCCCCGGTCAGCGGCGCAGCTGCGCCACCTCCAAGAACGTCACCCAACGACGTCGTAGCCCCCGGTTGACACGCTCGCCAATTCGCGTTACCTTGGGTAACACGAATATGGCGTCGTCGCGCACATACACCAAGGTTGCTCGCGCGGAGGCTGAGGAGCAGACGCGGACGGCGCTGATCGCGGCGGCGAATGAGGCGTTCCTGTCCGAGCCGTGGGAGCGCGCGTCACTGGAGTCGATCGCGACGCGGGCCGGGGTGACCAAGCAGACGTTGCTGCGTCATTTCGGCTCAAAGGACGGGCTGCTCGAGAAGACGCTCCGCGTCGCCATCGCCCAGGTCGGGCAGCAGCGACTCAGCGCGCCCACGGACGATATCCCGGGTGCGGTCGACAATCTGCTCGACCATTACGAGGAGCGAGGGGGACGAGCGATGCGCAGCACGAACCTCGACCTGGACGGCCCGCTCGCCGAGCTCGCGCAGCTCGCTCGACAGTTTCACTACGACTGGATCGACCACGCATTCGGGCGGTGGCTGGCACGGGCATCTTCGACCGAGCGCGCCCGGCTGCGCCCAGCGCTGATCGCCATCTGCGATGTGCAGAGCTGGTGGATCCTCGCGCATGACCTCGGCCTCTCCCGAGCCGAGGTGCGAGCCACGTTGATTCTTTGTATCCGGCGTCTACTGGGGGACACATGAAGATCCTGGCCTACACCACACCGGCACGCGGGCACCTCTATCCACTCGTGCCGATCCTCGATGAGCTCACCGAGCGGGGTCACCGGATCGCGATCCGGACGCTCGCCTCTGAGGTCACCCTGATGGCTGACCGTGGCTTTGACGCCGCGCCGATCGATCCAGCGATTGAAACGCTGCAACACGATGACTATCTCGCCCGCAATCCTCTCGCGAAGCTCAAGCGGGGAATGGCGATCTTCGGAGCGCGCTCGTCATATGAAGTGCAGGACCTTCGCAACGCGATCGACGAACACCGACCTGACGCGCTGCTCATCGACTGCATGGCGTGGGGCGCGAGCGCCGAGGCAGAGCAGGGAACACGGCCGTGGGCGCAGTGGTTTCCCTATCCGCTGCCACTGCGCTCGCGCGACGTCCCACCGTTCGGTCCGGGCCTGGCACCCGCGGGTGGCGCGCTTGGTCATATCCGAGACGCTCTCCTGCGCCCGTTGCTCTCAGGCGCCATGAACAAGGCGAGCCTCCCCGCCCTCAACGCGACCCGGGGGTCGGTGGGCGCCCATCCGTTCAAGACCGCCGAGGAGATGTTTCGAGCCTCCCCGCTGTTGCTGTACATGACGGCGGAGCCCTTCGAGTATCCGCGTTCGGACTGGCCGGCCACGGTCCGGATGATCGGCCCGTGCTGCTGGGAGCCGCCGAGTGAGCCGCCGGCCTGGCTGGACGACATCACGCGGCCGCTCGTGCTCGTGACCACCTCCTCCGAGTTCCAGGACGACGGACGGCTCGTCCGCACCGCGCTCGACGCCCTGGCCGGCGAGGACGTGGAGGTGGTGGCGACACTCCCGGCAGCCACGCTCGACATGCACGTGCCCGCCAACGCACGGGTGGAGAGGTTCATCTCGCACGGCCCGCTGTTGGAACGAGCCGTCTGCGCGATCACCCACGGCGGAGCGGGCGCAACGCAAAAGGCGCTCGCCGCCGGCGTGCCCGTCTGCGTGGTCCCGTTCGGGCGCGACCAGCTCGAGGTCGCCCGCCGCGTCGAGGTGGCCAACGCCGGGACACGGCTCCCGGCCCAGAAGCTCGACGCCGAGCGGCTCCGTGACCAGGTCCGCCTCGCCATCACCAGACGCGACGGTGCCCGCCGCGTCGCAGACGGCTTCCGCGCCAGCGGTGGCGCCCACGCCGCAGCGGACGCATTCGAACACCTTGCGGCGGGCTCGACCATGACCGCTCACTCACCTATCGCCTCCTAGGCGTACGTGTTCGTCAACACCGCCGATCCGTGCCGCTCACCGAGGCGTCGGCTATCCGACGACGGGCAGTGCGCGCTCGTCTTGGAGCTCGGACAGCGCCGCCTGCATGTCGCCCACGATCTGTTTGTAGACGTGCTCGTGTTCGGCCTTGGGGCCGAAGCGCTCGGCGAGGTCGATCGGGGGCAGGACTTCGATGGTCACCTTCGCCGGCAGGGGCAGACGCGGTGGGAGATCAAGCACGCTGAGGCCGAACGGCGGCGCGAGCGCGACCGGCATGACCTTGATCCGGGTCAGCTTGGCCCAGCCGGTGAGCCGGGCGACGCGCTGTCCGCGCGTCAGGAAGAGCGCCGTTTCCTGACCACCGATCGCCACCACCGGGACGATCGGCACCCCTCGTTCGGTGGCGAGCTTGATGAATCCCTTGCGGCCGCCGAACTCGATGCGGTCTGAGTGCCATGTGGGCCGTTTCCCACCAGCAGCGCCGGCCCGGAGTCAGGGATGTTGTCCAGACCCCGCACCTCCCCGCGGAAATAGGTGGCCATGACGGCACGCCAGAGCGGCAGGACACGGCGAATGTAGTCAGGGTCCCACGCGTCGATGCTGTTCCCGTCAAGCGTCCGTCGTAGATGCGCGAGGTCATCGACGGCCATCTGGCCCGAGGCGACCGCGCCGTCGGCGGCGGTCGCCGCGGCTCGCAGTGCGGATCTCGCCAATGACACACCCGATTGCTACCCGAGATGACGGTTTTCACGCGCGAGTCGCCGGGGCGCTGGGTGCGCGGATGAACGAGCGTGAGCAGAGGTCTCAAGGAGTAGGACGCCTGGTCGCAGGACCCCGCTCCTGTGCCGAGATGACGCCGGCGAGCCGGCCGTCGCGTGGGTCAGCCGGCGGTCCGTCGCAGCATCTCGACGACGAGAAACGCCAGCTCGAGAGCCTGCTCGGTGTTCAGCCGCGGATCGCACGCCGTGCCATATCGCGACGCGAGCTGGCTGTGGGTGATCATCTGCGCCCCGCCCAGGCATTCGGTGACGTCTTCGCCGGTGTGCTCGACGTGGATGCCGCCGGGGTGGGTACCCAACTGCTGGTGGACCTCGAAGAAGCCCTCGACCTCGTCGACGATGCGGTCGAAGTGCCGGGTCTTATGCCCGGAGGGGGACTCCTCGGTGTTGCCGTGCATCGGGTCGCACTGCCAGACGACGCGGTGCCCGGTGCGTGAGACCGCCTCGACGATCGGCGGCAACCGATCGCGTACCGCATGGTTGCCCATACGGGAGACGAAGGTCACCCGGCCCTCGACGTGATCCGGATCGAGCCGCCGGACGAGCGCGACGGCCTCCTCGGGCGTGACCGTCGGGCCGATCTTGACCCCGATCGGGTTGGCGATGAGCGCGCCGAGCGCGACATGGGCGCCGTCGAGCTGGCGCGTGCGCTCACCGATCCAGACCTGGTGAGCCGACAGCAGGTAGAGCCGCTCGTCCTCGAGGCGCAGCAGCGCCCGTTCATAGTCGAGCACCAGCATCTCGTGGCTGGCGAACAGCTCGACGGTGCGCAATGAGCTGTCATCGACCCCACAGGCCGACATGAAGCGCAGGCTGCGGTCGATCTCGGTGGCCACCCGCTCGTACCGTTCCCCGGCGCTGGAGCGGCGCACGAAGTCCATGTTCCACTCCTGCAGGTGGTGAAGGTCCGCAAGCCCGGCGCCGGTGATCGCGCGCGCCAGGTTCATGGCCGCGGCGGCGTTGGCGAACGCGCGGATCATCCGGCCGGGATCAGGGCGGCGCGCCTCGGCGGTCGGCTCGATCGCGTTGATCATGTCGCCGCGATAGGACGGGAGCCCGGCGCCGTCGAGCTCCGCGCTGCGGGGCTTGGCGTACTGGCCGGCGAGGCGGCCGAGTTTCACGACCGGCATCTGCGTTCCGTAGGTCAACACCACGGCCATCTGAAGCAGGGTTCGGATCGTGCCTCGCAGCCGCGCCTCGGTGTTGTCCAGGAAGGTCTCGGCGCAGTCGCCGCCCTGGAGCAGGAACGCCTCGCCCCGCGCGACGGCGGCCAGCCGTCCCTGCAGGACGTCAACCTCGGAGGCGACCGCGATCGGCGGCACGCCCTCCAGTACTCCGACCACACGCGCCGCCTGCTCGGCGTCCGGCCACGACGGCTGCTGGACTGCGGGGCGACTCAGTGCGTCCTCCACGGCGGCCGCGAACGCACCCGGTAGGTGCGCGATCCGGGCCTCGGCTGTGGCCTCGACGTCAACCGTCCAGCTCATGCCTGAACTGTAGACGGGGCGATCGCTGCCGGTCCGTCCACCGCTGCTGAGGGGCGCTGGCGCCGCCGACACGGAACGCTAACGAACGCAGCCCTGTTCCTACGCGATGGTCCCTCTCCCCGACCGCGGCCCGCGGTTGATGGTCGTGCTGCATATCCCGACTAGGAGGCCCCCATGGACGCACCCCTGAAGGTTCGACAGCAGTTGCCGCACGTCGTCCGCTTTGACCCGGCGGAGATTCGAAAGGCGCTGCGCGATGTTGAAGGATTCAACGCCAAGGTCGCACTCGTGATCACGCGCAGCGTTGGGACGATGGCGTGTGCCTACGTGTTCGCCGCGATCGCGCTGATCAGCCTCCCCGCCGCCGTCGGCTCCGGCCAGGTGATCATCATCGTGGCGTGGATCGCGCAGACGTTCCTACAGCTGGTGCTCCTGTCGATCATCATGGTCGGGCAAACGGTGCAGTCCGTTGCCTCCGACGCGCGCGCCGCCAAGGAGTTCGCTGACACCGAGACGATCCTCGACCGCCTCGATGTCGACACCGCGGGCGGGATCAAAGACGTGCTCGACGCGATCCGTGCGATCAGTCGCCCGGCCGACACGACACAGGCGCGCCCGAATCCGCCGACGGCGAGCTGACCTGAGCCTCAGCTGGGTCAGCGTGCGTTGCTGCGTCTCGCGGCCGGCACCCTGCGTCGCGTCGGTGCGGCCGGAGGGCTCTGGTTGGCACGCTCGGCGCGACGCTGCGCCGCCTCCTGCTTGAGCTCTGCCTGCTTGGTCGAGAGTGTCGCGATCTCCGCCGCGCGGCGCTCCGCCGAACTGGGCCAGCGGTTCGTCGGTTGCACGGACACGGTCACCTTGTGCTTGGCAGCCATCACTGTCTCCTTAGGTCATTTCCAGATTGACTTCGGTGTGCGCCGGTCACGGTCGCTCCCGCAGGGTCCGGCATCGAGACTTCGAGTGCCTCAGGCAGTGCATGGGGAGCGTCCTCCAGCCCGAACAGGCGATACCCCACGGCTGCCTCGGGCCCGGCCAGGACCCGCAGCGGGTCGCCGCACCTAGGGCAGGCCGTCAGGTACGCCGAGGTCGCTGGAGCGAAACGCATCCGGCAACTCACACAGCAAGAGCGGGTCATGACCAATCTCTCCCGTAGGGAGCGAGGTGCGCGGTGGCGTCAGTGAGACTGACAGTGCCCTTTGTCGCGGTGGCCATAACCAACCGCCTCTCTGCCCTTCTAGCGGAAAACGTCGCCCCGGAAGCGAGAAGAGCTGGGCTCTCTGAGCGCACCCGAGAGTCTACCACATAATCCGACCTCTGCACTCGGATTTATCCGCGGCCGGCCTCGCACCCGGCCGTTCGGCTACACCGGATCGTGAGGCGCTCATCAGATTGAGGTGACCCGTCTCACCACCTCGGTCCCAGAACCATCGGCGACACGCCTTCGCGCTCCCCACCAATCCGCCCGTCCGTGCCAACCACCGCGCCCGGGGGCTGACACCGGTGAGCAATACCCTGTGACCGATACTCGATGGGGACGCCCGTGATTTCAATCGCCCCAACTTGATACTCCAGAGCCGATGCCCGGGGTACGTCGCTAGGTCGCGGGACGGCCGTATAGAGTTCACGGCGTCGAAGGTCCCAGACGAAGGCGAGGAGTGTGTCGGTAGCCAACGTGTCAGCTGGGCAGCCGCCGGTGGTGGTACTGATGGGTGTCTCGGGTTGCGGGAAGTCGACGGTGGCCGGGCTGCTGGCCGGGCGTCTGGGGTGGGACTTCGAAGAGGGGGACGCCCTGCACCCCGCGGCCAATGTCGCCAAGATGGCCTCGGGGCACCGACTCGATGACGAGGACCGGTGGCCGTGGCTGGCGCAGGTCGCTGGGTGGATCAGGGAACATACCGACGTCGGACGGCCAGGCATCATCACCTGCTCGGCGCTGAAGAAGAGCTATCGCGATGTTCTGCGTGGTGAGCACGTCGCGTTCGTGTATCTGGCGGGTACTCGGGAGCAGATCGCCCGTCGGCTGGCGGCTCGCCACGGTCACTTCATGCCCGCTTCGTTGCTCGAGTCGCAGTTCGACGCGCTCGAACCGCCCACACCTGAGGAGAACTCGATCACCGTCGAGATCGGGGGCAGTGTTTCGGCGGAGGCGGATGCGGTCATGAGCGGCCTCGGTCTGGTCCCAACGGGGTCGACCCCGGAGAACGGGAGCCGATGAACCCGACCCTTGCCGCCGCTGCCGCCGTCACCAAGCCGTGGGCGGCGCACGACACGCGCCTGATCGTGGTCACCGTGATCGGCATCGCGATCATCGTGCTGCTGATTGTGGTACTCAAGATGCATCCGTTTCTGGCGCTGGTCCTGGGCTCGGCATTCGTCGGGCTGGCGGCGCCGGTCGCGCTGCCGATGGTCGTGTCCAACTTCGAGGACGGGGTCGGAGACACCCTGAAGGAGGTGGGGCTGCTGATCGCTCTGGGGGCGATGCTCGGCAAGCTGCTGGCCGACTCCGGCGGCGCTGACCGGGTGATCGACACGCTGCTGTCGAAGGCATCCAGGGCGATGGTCCCGTGGGCGATTGCGCTGGTCGCGATCATCATCGGCCTGCCGATGTTCTTCGAGATCGGCCTGGTGCTGTTGCTCCCGGTGATCGTGCTGGTCACGCAGCGCTCCGAGCTGAAGCTGATGCGGGTGGCGATCCCGGCGTTGGCCGGGTTGTCGGTCCTGCACGGCTTGATCCCGCCGCATCCCGGGCCGTTGATCGCCATCGCCGCCGTGCACGCCCAGCTGGGCACGACCCTGGCCTTGGGGCTTCTGGTGGCGATTCCGACCGTCATCCTGTGTGGCCCGTTGCTATCGATCCTCATCGCCAGAGTCGTGCCGGTCGGCGTCCCGGCCTACGCCGGCGGGGTCGACACGACGGCGACCACATCCCGGCACGAGGACGTCGAAACGGCCGCCGTCGTTCGCGATCACGCTGGCCACGATCATCTTCCCGGTCGTACTGATGTTGTCCAAGGCGCTGGCCGACATCATCTGGAACGGCACCAAGCCCGCTCCGATGGCTCAGACGGTGCTGGATTTCATCGGCGAACCGCTGGTCGCGTTGACCCTCGCCGTCCTGCTCGCGATGATGACGTTCGGTTACGCGGTCGGGCTGAACGGCGAGAAGATCTCTGCCCGGATCGGAGCCAGCGTCGGGCCTATCGCGGCGGTCATCCTCATCGTCGGAGCCGGCGGCGGGTTCAAGCAAACCCTGATCGGTGCCGGCGTGGGCGACTCGGTGGCTAAGTTCGCCAACGGCACCCACCTCTCGATCCTCCTGCTGGGCTATCTGGTGGCCGTTGCGCTCCGCCTGGCCACCGGGTCGGCGACGGTGGCCACGATCACCGCGGCCGGAATCGTTGCGCCGCTGGCCGGCACCTTGACCCCGACCCACGACGCATTGCTCGCGCTCGCCATCGGCTCGGGCTCCCTGTTCCTCTCTCACGTCAACGACGCCGGCTTCTGGCTGGTCAAGCAATCGTTCGGTCTGACCATGGGCGAAACGTTCAAGTCGTGGTCGGTGATGGAGACCGCGGTTTCACTCGTCGCCTTCGCGTTCATCATGGTGCTGTCGGTGCTGTTGTAGCCCTCGCGGACCGGTCGATACAGTGCCCGGCCGTGACCGCGCTCACTCTCGCCGCCGCCCAGCAGGCCGTCGCCGCCGGCATCGCCGAGGCCGAGCGGCGAGGGGTCGCGGTGTCGGTGGCGGTCGTCGACGCCGGCGGCGTGCTGCGCGCCTTCGCGCGGATGGACGGCGCCGAGATCGCCGGCGAGGTGCTCGCCGTGGACAAGGCCTACACCGCCGTCGCCCACCGGACGGCGACGGCGGAGCTGGGCGCGCTGGCCCAGCCCGGCGGCGAGCTGTTCGGTCTCCAGGCCAACGGGCGCGGCCGCTACGTCATGTTCGGTGGCGGCGTGCCGGTGACCGACGCCGACGGCACCGTGGTCGGGGCGGTCGGCGTCAGTGGCGCAGCGGTCGTCGAGGACATCGCGTGCGCCGAGGCGGGACGCGCTGCGCTGGCCAGCGCAGCCTGAGCACCTCGTGCCACGTCGGGCGGACGGCCCGCGGCGAGCGCCGGCGCCACCCGGCCAATCGGGCCCTTGACACTCATCCATGTCCGCGTCTAGGCTGCGCCCCGATCAGATGTCTGACATCTGATCCCCCCAACGAAAGGGAGGCGAGAGGAGTGTCCATGGATGTCGTGCAGAGCGGCGCGCCGGTCACCGCCGAAGTCGAGAGCGGTGGCGTCCTGCGCCGCAACGCGGTCGGCCTGACCGGCGCGGTGATCATGTCGGCGGCCATCATGGGGCCGGCAGTTTCCACGTTCTTCAATCCGCAGTTCTCCACCCCGTTCTCGGGCGAGGCGACGCCGTTCGTGTACCTGCTGTGTACGGTGGCGATGCTCATCGCCGCCAGCGGCATCATGGAGATGGCGCGGGAGTTCCCGAGTGCGGGCGCGTTCTACACCTACGTCACTCGCGGCCTCGGGGCGCGCGCCGGCTTCGTCACCGGTGCGCTCATGTTCGTGGCCTACGCGCTGCTGCCGCCCGCGGAGATCGGCCTGATCGGCTCCTTCTTGCAGAGCACGTTCCAGACCGAGTTCAGCGTCAACATCCCGTGGTGGATCATCGGGATGGTCCCGGCGCTGCTGATGGTCTTCCTGGGCTTCGAGGGCATTCGCACGTCGCTGCGCACCGCGCTCATGCTGTTCTCAGTCGAGGTGTTCATCGTCCTGCTCATGGCGGTCATCGTCGTCATCAACGGCGGGCACTCGGGCCTCACCCTGCGTCCGTTCAATCCCGGCGCCTCGCCGCACGGTTTTCATGGACTGGTCACCGGCTTCGTGTTCGCGGCGCTGAGCTTCGTCGGTTTCGAGGGCGCGACCACGCTGGGGCATGAGGTGCGCAACCCGAAACGCATCGTCCCACGCGCCGTCATGCTCAGCGTCCTCGCCGTCGGAGGGCTCTACTGCTTCTGCATCTGGGCGGAGGTCATCGGCCTCGGCCCCAAGGCGACCAACGCCCTCACCGGCTCCTCGGCGCCGTGGACGACGCTGGCGGCAACCTACGCGTCGTGGATGAAGTGGCCGGTGATCATCGCGTCGGTGTCGAGCATGTTCGCGGTGATGATCAACTCGGCCAACGGCATCGCCCGCATCCTCAACACGATGGGCCAGGAGCAATTGCTTCCCAAGTCGCTCGGCTACATCGACCCCAAGCGGATGACGCCCTCGCGGGCGGTGTTCTTCACCGGCGCGTTCGCCATCGTCTCGGCGCTCATCGTCGGTGCCATCAGCGGCGGCCTCGGCAGCCCGATCGGCGGTTCGAACGTCTACGGGTATCTCGGCTTCCTGCTCACACTGGGGATCCTCCCCGTCTACGTGCTCACCAACCTGGCCGCCGCGCGCCACTTCGCCGCCGCGGGCCGATTCAAGCTGGTGCGCCACGGCGTCCTGCCGATCGGCGGCGGCGCGCTCATCGTCGCCCTGCTCATCGGCCAGATCGTGGAGCAGACCGGTCCGCCCTACACCTGGTTCCCATGGGTGATCGTCGGGTGGGTGGTCCTGGCCGCCGCCGGCGCGATCTGGCTGGCCATGGCGCGGCCGAAGACGCTCCAGCTCGCCGGGTCGGTGCTGGCGACCGGCGCGGTGGACGAGGCCAAGCTCACCGACGCATTCGACCACCCGCAGGAGTAGGACGATGGCGTTCCTGATCGGCGTGGATGTCGGCTCGCAGAGCGTCAAGGCCTGCGTGCTCGACGACGATGGGCGCCGTCGTGCACTGCACGACGCTCCCTGCCGCCTGCACCATCCGGCGAGCGGCTGGGCCGAACAGGACCCGCAGGATTGGCTGACGGCGCTGGCCGCCGCCGTGCGCGGCGCCTGCGCGCAGGCCGGCGTCACCGGACAGGATGCGGTGACGCTTGGCCTGGCCAGCCAGGTGGACGGGGTGGTCGCCGTCGACGAACACCACCGGGCGCTGCGTCCGGGCATCATCTGGATGGACCGACGGGCGGGTCGCGAGACGATCGCGCTCGCCGCCGCCGCCGGGGATGAGCGGCTGCATCGGCTCACCGGGCTGAACCCGGACTCGTCGCACAGCGGCCCGAAGGCGATGTGGCTACGCGACCATGAGCCCGACGTGTATCGCTCGGCGCGATGGTTGGCGTCGGTCGGCGCCTATCTCAACGGGTGGCTCACCGGGGAGACGGTGCATGACCACGCCAACGCCTCCTCGTCGCTGCTGTACGACCTGGAGCGGCGCGACTGGTCCGACGAGCTCGTCGCGGCGGCGGCGCTGGACGCTCGCCACCTCCCGGCCATCGCGCCCGCCCATGCGGTGATCGGTCGCCTGCGCCCCGAGGCCGCCGAGCAGCTCGGCCTCCCGGCCCAGACACAGGTGGTCACCGGCACCGGGGATGACCACGGCGCCGCGCTGGGCGCCGGTGCGGTCGGGCCCGGGGTGCTCGTCGACGTGACCGGCACCGCCGAGCCGGTGGCAATCCCAGCCGCGGAGGTGGTCATCGACGACGAGCGGCTGGTCGAAACCCATGCCCACGCCGTCGACGGCACCTTGCTGGTCGAGAACCCGGGCTTCGTGTCGGGCGGAAGCACCCGGTGGCTTTCGGAGGTCACCGGCCGCACTCAGGGCGACCTGTTCGCCGCTGCTGCACAAGCCCCGCCGGGCAGCGAGGACGTCATCTTCGTGCCCGCGCTGTCGGGCTCGATGGCGCCTCGCTGGGATGACGAGATTCGCGGCTGCTTCGCCGGTCTCGGCCTCGGTCACGGCGTGCCGCACCTCGCCCGTGCGGTGCTCGAGGGCTGCGCCTACGCGCTCCGGGACATCGTCGATCGCCTCGACACCCTCGGGGTCGGCGGGGAGGAGATCCGCGTGGTCGGCGGCGGCGCCCGCTCGGCTCTGTGGCTGCAGATCAAGGCCGACGTGACCGGCCGGCCGGCGCGCCGGGTGCTCGGTGACTGCGCGACGAGCACCGGCGCGGCGATGCTGGCCGGCGTCGCCGCCGGTGCCTTCACCAACCTCGAGACCGCGGTCGACGCATGCGTGGAGCTTGACCCGGCGCCGGTGCTTCCCGACGCACGCACGTCCGCCGTCTATGCCGAGAGCTACGCGGCGTACCGCTCGCTGTTCGACGCCGTCCAGTCCTGGACGCCGCGCCCTTCGGTGACGTCATGACCACCGCCGGCGATCTGAGCGGGGCCGACCTGGTCCGGAGTCCCGGGCAGATCCGCGCCGCGCTCGCCGCCGCGCCCGAGGCCGACCGCCTCCGTCCGCTGGGCCTCGGCGGCGTTCTGCTCGGAACCGGAGTCAGTGACCAGGTCGCCGCGCTGGCCGGCGAGCTGCGCACCGGCGTGGGCGACATCGCGCTCCTCATGGACCGTCGCCCGATGCCGGGCCCGAGAGGCGAGATCAAGGCCGCGGTCGCAGCCGCGCTCGAAGATGCCGGGGAGGGCCCTGTCCACACCGCCTATCTCGGCGACCACGGGGCCGACGTCCACGCCGACGCCCCGACGCTGGCCGCCGCCGTCGACTCGGTGCGGGGCGCCGCGCTGCTGGTCACCGTCGGGTCGGGCACGATCACCGACATCGGCAAGTACACGAGCGCCCAGCTCGACGGCCTCCCCCACGTCGTCGTCCAGACTGCGGCCAGCGTCAACGGCTTTGCCGACGACCAGTCGGTGCTCGTCGTCGACGGCGTCAAGCGCACCACGCCCACCCGGTGGCCGGACCGGCTGGTCATCGACACCGATGTGGTCGGCCTCGCGCCGCCGGCCATGAATCAAGCGGGGCTGGGCGACCTGCTCGCCACCTACACCGCTCCCGCCGACTGGCTGCTGGCGCGAGTCGTCGGCCAGGACGACACGTTCTCGCCGGCGGTGGTGACGCTCGCCCGTGATCACGTCGACGCCGCGCTCGATGCCGCCGAGGGCGTCGCCGGAGGGGACCCGGCGGCGATCGAGCTGCTCGCCGCGGCGCTCACGCTCAGCGGCATCTCGATGGGGATCGCCGGCCGCACGGCGCCCGGCTCGGGCATGGAGCACACCGCCAGCCATCTGCTCGAGATGACCGAGGGCGAGGCCGCGACACTGCACGGCGCCAAGGTCGGCGTGCTGTCGGCGTTTGCCGCATGCCTCTGGGAGGTCGTCCGCGAGGCCGCCGCCGAAGGCGGGCTGGCGGCGCTGCGCTTCCCCGAGGAGGCAGAGATGGAGGCCCGAGTGACGGAGGCGTTCGCGATCGCCGATCCCAGCGGCTCGATGGCGGCCGAGTGCTGGAGCGACTATCGCCGCAAGCTGGCCCGCTGGCATGCCGCCCGGCCGCGACTCGAGACGCTCGCCGACCGCTGGCCATGGTTCGATGCGGACGTCGCCCGGCTGCTCACCGGGCCCGAGCGCCTCGTGTCGGCGCTGCAGCGCGCCCAGGCTCCCGTCCGGCTCTCAGACCTCGGGATCGATCCGGAGCGCAGCCGGTGGGCCCTCGCCCACTGCCACCTCATGCGCGACCGGTTCACGATCGCCGATCTCGCGTTCTTCATGGGGCGGTGGGAGCCGGCCGACGTGGACTCGCTGATCACGCGGGTGGGGGCGCTGGGCGGGGGGCTGTGACCCGCTCCGGCGTGCGTCGGTTCGATGCCTACATCTTCGACCTCGACGGCACGATCTACATTGACGACGAGCTGATCCCCGGCGCGGACGAGACGATCGCGCGGCTGCGTGCCGACGGCGCCCGGGTGGCGTTCGTCACCAACCACCCGCTGCACCCCGCGACGGCCTACGCCGAACGACTCACCCGTCTGGGGATCCCGGCCGACCCCACGGAGATCGTCACCTCGGTCGACGCGCTCATTCGCTACCTCGACGACGTCCACCCGGCGTGCACGGTCCTGCCGATCGCCGAGGCGGAGGTCCGCCGGCGCCTGACGGCAGCCGGCTATGCGGTGACCGACGACCCACATGCGGTCGACGTCGTCGTCGTGTCGTTTGACCGGACCTTCGACTACGCCAAGCTCCTGGCCGGCTATCGCGCGGTGCGCGCGCGAGGGGCGCCGATCGTCGCCACCAACCCCGATCCATTCTGTCCGACGCGAGACGGGGGCCTGCCCGACTGCGCGGCGATGCTCGCGGCGCTGGAGGCGTGCACCGGCGCGCGGGCCGAGGCGATCGTCGGCAAACCCAGCCGGCACATGGTCGCGGCCGTGCTCGACCGCCTGGACGTGGCCCCTCAGGCGACCGCGGTCGTGGGCGACCGCCCCGCGACCGACGTCGCCATGGGCCAGTCGATCGGCGCCACCGGGATCCTCGTCCTCAGCGGCGCCACCAACGCGGCCGAGGCGGCGGCGTCGGATGTGCGCCCCGACCACACGTTGGCCTCCATTCGTGATCTCATCCCCTGACCAGACGAGGACTGACCGATGATCGAGTTCATCTTCATGCTCACCCACAACGACGCCACGGTGCCCAACGCGCTCGCCGTGCTCGCCGAGGTGCAG
The DNA here is from genome assembly GCA_963771675.1 of uncultured Actinomycetota bacterium. Classification (GTDB taxonomy): domain Bacteria; phylum Actinomycetota; class Thermoleophilia; order Solirubrobacterales; family Solirubrobacteraceae; genus Palsa-465. The sequence goes on from CAVYUJ010000004.1 coordinate 617,659, forward strand.
GACGCCGGCCTGCGCTACATCGGCTTCAAGGATGTGGGCCAGCCGCCTGACGTGCTGACCGAGGTTGCGGCGCGGTCCCATGACGCCGGGCTGGAGGTCATGCTCGAGGTCGTCTCGACCTCAGCCGAGGATGAGATCCGCTCGGTGCACGCAGCGCTGGAGATCGGGGTCGATTGGGTGCTCGGTGGCACCAACCCCGACGAGGCGGGCGCGATCCTGGCTGGGACCGACGTCCGCTACTGCCCGTTCCCCGGAACGATCGTCGGCCACCCCAGCGTCCTGCAGGGCGCGCCGGAGGCGATCGCCGCCCACGCGAGCGAACTGACGGCCCGGCCCGGCGTGCACGGTGTCGACCTGCTCGCCTACCGCCATCCCGACACCGATCCGGTGGCGCTCACACGCCAGGTGGTCGAAGCCGCCAGCGGGCCGGTGATCGTCGCCGGCTCGATCGTCGGCGCAGACCAGATCCGCGCGGTGGCCGATGCCGGTGCCTGGGGCTTCACCATCGGCGGCGCGATCTTCGAGGAGCGGCTGCCCGGTGCGCCTGCGGTGCGCGAGCAGGTCGCCCGGGTGCTCGCCATCGACGTGGTCGCCGACGGCGCGCGGACGCGGGGATGAGGCGCGTCCGTCAGCCGTCGCTCGTCGACCAGGTCCGCACCGGCCTGCTCGAGGACATGCGCGCCGGCCGGCTGGCCGACGGAGACAAGCTGCCCAACGAGTACGAGTTGGCCGAGCAGTTCGCGGTCAGTCGCGCCACGGTGCGAGAGGCGATCCAGGGCTTGCTGGAAAGCGGTCACCTCGCCCGTCAGCGGGGTAACGGGACGTTCGTCACGCCCGCGCCGAGCCGGCACGCGCTCGACACCAACGTCTCCTACACGGCGATGATCCGCGAGGCCGGCCACGAGCCGTCCGAGACCGTCCTGCACACCCTCTTGCGCGCGCCCACGCCGACCGAGGCCGAGCGCCTCGGACTCACCGAGCAGGACCGCGTGGTGGAGGTGGAGCGCATCCGCTTCGGCGATGGGCGGCCGCTCATCTACTCCCGCGACCGGATCCCCGAGACGGTGCTCGGCGCCACCGACACCGAGTTGCTCGGCAACTCGCTCTACGTCGTGCTCGAATGGGCCGGGCACAAGGTGACGCGGGCCACCGCCCACCTCAAGCCGACCATTGCGAACGCCAAGCTGGCCCGGCTGCTGGCCATCCGCCCGCGGACGCCGCTGCTCCACATCCTCCAAACCGACCATGACGCCGACGGCAATCCGGTGATGCTCTCCGACGAGTGGCACGTTGCCGACGCCTTCGACCTCATCGTCAATCGCCGCGCGCCTTAGCCCCTGATGCCGACAGGTGACATGGCCGTGGCGCTGAGCCCGAATGCGTGCGTCCGTCACGCCGTACGCTGTCACACTTACCTGTTGCTACCTATTCCTACTGAATACTCACGTCACAGCGCTCCCGCCCTCCGAAGGATGGCTGACCGTATAGCGTGACTGTTGCCAAACAGTCAGGATCTGTGTATCTTCATCTGCGGAGGGCACCTCCTGATGTCGGCCTGAGTACGTGGGCGGGCAGCATGCTCTGACTTCCGAGGTATCGACACCGATCCCGGAGTACAGACGTGCAGCAACTGACACAGTTCCCGGAGTCGCGCTTCGCGCACCCCGGCGACAGCGCGACGTCCGGACGCGCCCCTGCGGCGTAACGTGGACGGAGCGCGACATGGATTCGCGTCGGTGGCGAGCTGGCCTCGCCGGGCCGCACCCGGTCTCCGCGACCTTGTCGAGCATCTGGAGCGCATGTGCGTGCTCCTACACGAGTGATCAATCCAGAAGCGCCGGCGGGCAAGGATACGCCGCTCGACGCGCAACAGCGTTCCGTGAGCGAGCGGTATCTCTCCTCGCAGCGGGAGAAAAAGGACGACACAATGTCAGCTGTTTCATCCAGACACCCGCGCCGCGCGTCAGCGCCGCATCGTGGCCTGGTCAAGGCCGCCTTGGCCATCGGTGCTCTCTGCACGGCGTTGGTGATGGCCTCGAGCGGAGCTCAAGCCGCCCAAGCGCCAGTTGGACTCGGCACCGCGGACAGCTTCGCGATCCTCGCGGGCCAGACGGTGACCAACACCGGTCCGTCAACCGTCAACGGCGATCTGGGAGTGACCCCGGGGACGGCAGTGCCCGGTTTTCCGCCGGGAACGGTCAACGGCACCGTTCACGCGGCCGACGCCGTGGCGGGTCAGGCTCAATCTGATCTCACCACCGCCTACAACGATGCAGCCGGGAGGACGCCACCGGCAGCCGTGACCGCGGACCTCGGCGGCCAGCGGCTCACGGCCGGGGTCTACAACTCCGCGACGTCGCTCGGTCTCACGGGAGCCCTCACGCTTGACGCACAGGGTGACCCCAACGCCGTCTTCATCTTTCAGGCCGGCTCCACGCTGACCACCGCCACGGGCAGCCACGTGAACCTCGTCAACGGGGCGCAGGCGTGCAACGTGTACTGGGAGATTGGAAGCTCGGCGACGCTCGGGAGCGCATCGGTCTTCACGGGGAACATCCTGGCGCTCACCTCGATCTCCATCAATAACGCGGTCACGGTCAACGGGCGCGCGCTTGCCCGCAACGGCTCGGTCACGCTCATCAACGACACGATCACGGCCGCCCACTGCGCCACGGGGGCCGGCACCGGAACCGGCGGGACCGGCGGCGGCTCCGGGGCCGGGGGGACGGGCGGCCAGCCTGGCGCCGGATCCGGCACCACCGGCACTCATAGAGGATCCAGCGTGCTTGCCACCTCGCCGCGGGGCGTGCAGCGGAGGGTTTCGCGGTTCGGCGTCGCTCGCTGTGTCCAGCGGACGTTCCGAGTGACGATTACCGGTCACATGATCCGCCGCGTGGTGTTCTCGGTCGGCGGCCGCGTGCTCGCGAATCGCGGAAGGGCACCATGGACCGCGGTCGTCGCCGCCGGCAACGGCATCCGCACGGTGACCGCACGGGTCACGTTCAGGGACGCCACCGCGGCGAGGACCCTCCACCTGCGGTTCAGGTCATGCGCCGCGGCCGTACGCCCGGTGGCGACAACGCCTCCGTCGCAGCCGCCGGCCGGTGGGGGCGGGTTCACTGGTTGATGCATGTCTCCGCGACCAGTGGGGCGGCCGCCGGCCGCCCCACTGGTGGCACCGCTGCGCGCGGCCGGCGATCGGCCCAATCGGACTGACGACACTCGTGACGGCCACCGTGGTCGCCTGCGCGGCGACGATGGGCGTCGCGACGAGCGGCGCGGCGGCGGCGCGTCGAGAGCCGGCTCGGCCACAGCTCGTGGCCGTCCTGCGCACGAGCCACACCGTCCGCTCCGGCCCGAGCGCAACGAGCAGGCGTCTGACGTTCGTCGTCGGTCGGCGCCCGATCACGGGCGAGCGCACGACGCTGCCGGTGCTCAGCCGCACAGATCCGCCGCGGGGGCAGAGCTGGCTGCGCGTGCGCCTCCCCGGCCGGGGGCTGGGCCAGAACGGGCAACCGGAGGTCGGCTGGATCAGCGCTCACAACACACAGCTCTTCACGACGCCGTGGCAGATCGCGGTGGACCTTGGCGCCCGTCGGGTCACCATCTACTATGACAACCGCGTGCTGCGCGTGTTCCCGGCGATCGTCGGCAAGCCCTCGACCCCCACGCCGACGGGCTACTACTTCGTCGAGGAGAATGTGCACCTCGGCCCCTACGCTGCGGGCGGCCCGTACGCCCTCGCGACCAGTGACCGCTCAGACGTCCTCCAGGAGTTCGACGGCGGGCCCGGGCAGATCGCCCTCCACGGACTCGACAATCTCGGAGGCACGCTCGGCACCGCCGAGTCACACGGTTGTATTCGCCTCGCTGACAGCGCGATCGTCTGGCTCGCCGCGCGCATCGGACCCGGGGTGTCTGTGACGATCCGTTAGCGCACGGCGCAGGTCCGATCGCCGGCACCGGAGAGGTGGGAGCGCACATCGCCCCGAGGAATATGGGCCGCGAACCATGGTGGCCCGCGAGCGAGCCGGAAGAGCCGAGGCCACGGGGAGACCTGACCCCGGCTCTTGAAGCGCGCGCACGCCACCACTTTTCAGCAGGCGGGTGCCGGTTGCGCCCCTTCGGCTCAGGCTTCCGCTTTCACAGAAGCCCCAGGCCACCCGGGTAGGGGGCGGCACGTTCGCAAGGGGAAGATCCATCTGGCCGGCTGGAGCATCGCTGTACCTCCCGGGTCTCGTCACCTGAGAAGTCATGTTTCACTGCTCGCCCTAACCGGCGAGCCCCGAAAGCGAATGCCCTCTACCTAGAGAGTACTCGCGTGTCAAGCCGCACGCGCATCCGGGAGGTGAACGGCGCTCAGGGACAGAGGCGCGATCCAGCCAGGCCGGCGGAGCGGGTGCGAAGCCGCCAGGTCGCGATCGAAGCGTCCTCGCACCCTGGGTGGCCCAGCGTTACGCGCGCGAACGCTCGCTTGCGCTGTTCCCCGCCTGACACTACCGCACGTTTGGCGGCGAGCCGGAATCAGTAGGGCGCGCGCTGGCGCGGCGCGATCTCGTGCTCGTCGACCAGGTCGGTGGGGGCGAGGATGAACACCTCGCACATGATGTCGGGCCCCTGCTGGTTGCCGCTCATGAAGCCGATCACGCGCTGGCCGGTGGCGTTCTCGATGACCGCGATGAACCGATCGCGCATGAGCTCCTGAAACTCCATGCGCTGATGGATCACCGCCTCGCCTCGGCCGCCCTCCAACAGCGTCTGTTCCACCCGGGTGAATCCGCCCCGCAACACGCACACCACCAGGTCGTCCTGGTAGTAGGACTTCGCGCGGGTCGGCCCTCGACCGTAGAACTCCTTGAGCAGCGCGACCATCCCGTCAGAGATCGCGGTCAGCACGTCGCCGTGACTCTGCGACTTGATGCTCCCCCCCACTCGATCCACGCCATCGTAGATTACCGCAGCGCTGACGCGGTCACGAGGCCGGTGCCACGCGGACCGGAGCGGCCGAGGAGGTTCGGGGTTGCCGCTCCAGCCCGCGAAGGGCACCTGCTCCACATCCCGCCGCTTGGGGCAGGATCGAGAAGGTCGTCGTCATGCCGCCCGGCTGCGCACCACTGCCCTCAGCGCGGTACGGACCGCCTGTCCCGCGGTATCGGTTCCGGCCGACCCGCCGATGTCCGGCGTCCGGCCCTCGTCGACCTGAACCGCCTCACCCACCGCGGCCTCCAGTGCCGCCGCGGCACCGGCAAACCCGGTCTCGCGGAGGAGCATCGCTCCTGACAGCACACAGGCCATCGGGTTGGCGATCCCCTTGCCCGCGATGTCAGGCGCCGAGCCGTGCACCGGCTCGAACACCCCTGGCACATCGGAGCCCGGGCACAGGTTCGCGCTGGGGGCCATGCCGAGCCCGCCGGCCAGCGGTGCCGCGCCATCGGAGAGGATGTCTCCGAAGAGATTGCTGCACAGGAGCACCCCGAGCGATCCGGGACGCTCGATGAGCCGGGCCGCCATCGCGTCGACGTAGCTCTTCTCGAGCTCCACGTCAGGGAACTCGGCGGCGCCGATCTCATAGACCACCTCATCCCACAGGGCATAGCCGTGGCGCGACACGTTGGACTTGGTCACCAACGTGATCTGCTGCCCGCGTGACTGGGCGAGCTGGAAGGCGTGGTGCGCCACCCGGGTGATCGCCCGGCGCGAGTGCACCGCGACATCGGTGGCGACCTCGGCAGCCGAGCCACGGTGTACACGGCCGCCGACGCCGGCGTACTCACCCTCAGTGTTCTCGCGCACGACGACCATGTCCACGTCGTCGGCACCCCGCACCGGGGAGAGAACCCCGGGCCAGGAGCGGATCGGGCGCAGGTTGACATAGAGGTCGAGCGCCTTGCGCAGCGGCAGCACCAGCGTCCACACCGACACATCGGGCGCGAGGTCAGGGTGGCCGACGGCCCCGAGCAGGACCGCGTCGTGGCCGCGGATGACCTCCACGTTGTCGTCGGGCATGGCCTGGCCAGTGCGCAGGAGCCGGTCGCCGCCCCAGTCCAGATGGGTCACCTCGAGCACGCCGCCGTCACTGGCCAACGCGTCGGCGATCGCGGGCATCGACGCCTCGATGACCTCGGGGCCGATCCCGTCGCCGCCGATCACGGCGATCCGCAGGGTACGTGGCTGAAGCCCCGTCACAGGACCACGCACACGTTCTTGACCTGCGTGTAGGAGTTCATCGCCTCCACCCCCTTGCCGCGTCCGTAGCCGCTGCGTTTCATTCCGCCGAAGGGCAGCTCGATCCCGCCGGCCACGCCATAGCCGTTGACATACACCTGACCCGCCTGGATCTCCCCCGCGACGCGCAGGGCCCGGCTCACGTCGGCGGTCCAGACCCCGGCCACCAGGCCATATGCCGTCGCGTTGGCCAGTGCGACGGCCTCCTCCTCGCTGTCGAACGTGCTCACGCTGAGCACCGGCCCGAACACCTCCTCCTCGAAGATCTCCCGTCCGGGCGCGACGTCGGCGACTATCGTCGGCTCCAGATACCACTCCTCCTCGCGCCCGGCGGGGCGCGCCCCACCGAGCGCGATGGACACACCCTCGCCGAGGGCGCGATGGAGCATGGCCTCGGCGCGTTCGAGCTGGGCGGCGGAGATGAGGGGCCCGAGGTCACGATCGTCCAGGCCCGGGCCGAGTGTCAACTCGCGCATCGTCGAGGCCACACGCTCCACCACCTCATCGCGGCGGCCGGATGCGACCAGCAGCCGCGAGCCCGCCGAGCAGCTCTGGCCGGCGTTCTGCACCAGGCTCCTGACGACCGCCGGCGCGGCCCGGCCGACGTCCGCGTCGGCGAAGACAACGTTGGGTGACTTGCCCCCGAGCTCGAGCTGGACCGGGACGAGGCGCCGCGCGCACGCGGCGGCGACCTGGCGTCCCACCGCCGCCGAGCCGACAAAGGTGACGAAGTCCACCCCCTCGTGGGCCACCAGCGCCTCGCCCACGGCGCCGTGACCGGTGACGATGTTGAGAAGCCCCTCGGCCAGTCCGGCCTCGCGCGCCAGCTCCGCGACCCGCAGGGGCGTGACCGAGCCGAGCTCGGAGGGCTTGAGCACCACCGCGTTGCCGGCTGCCAGCGCCGGAGCAGCGCAGCGAGCCAGCACCTGCATGGGGTAGTTCCACGGGATGATCTGGCCGCATACGCCCCACGGCTCGCGGACGGTGTAGTCGACGAAGCCGGGGCCGAGCGGGATCGAGCTCCCCAGGAGCTTGTCGGCGGCACCGGCGTAGAAGTCGAAGTAGCGCACGGTGGCGGTGACGTCGGCGCGCGCCTGACTCAGCGGCTTGCCGGTGTCGCGGCACTCGAGCCGCGCCAGGGCCTCGGCCTCGGACTCGATCGCGCGCGCCACCGCCGTCAGCGCCACCACCCGCTGCGCCGGAGTGCGCCACTCCGGGATGCGGTGAGCCGCACGGGCCGCACGCACGGCCACGTCGACCTCGGATACCGAGGACTCTGGGATCTCGGCGAACGCCTCCCGCGTGGACGGGTCGACGGCGGCGAAGCTGGCCGCGCTCACAGGTCCCGGCCTCCGTCGACGTTCATGACCATGCCGGTGACGTTGGCGGCCTCGTCGCTGGCGAGGTAGACGGCGGCGGCGGCGACGTCGGCGGGCTGAATGGCCTGGCCGAGAGGCAGCGCCTCACCGAGTAACCGCAGCGCCTCGGCCTCCTCTGGCGCGAAGTCGAACTCCTTGAGCATCGGGGTGGCGGCGGGCCCGGGGTTGATCACGTTGACGCGGATCCGGTCAGAGGCCAGTTCGATCGCCAGCGCCCGCGCCAGCCCGATCACCCCGCTCTTGGAGGCGACGTAGGCAGCCATCCCGGGCCGCGGCCGGCGAGCGGCGATCGACGCGGTGACGATCATCACCCCGCCGCCGGCCCTCATCACCGGGGCCACCGCTTGGGCGCACAGGAAGAACGCCTTGAGGTTGACGTCGATGATCCGGTCCCACTCGGACTCGCTGATCTCCCCCAGCGGCTTGACGGATTCCGCGATCCCGGCATTGGAGTAGAGGACGTCGACCGTGCCGAACGCCTCCACGGCGGCGTTGATCATGCGGCTGACCTCAGCGGCGGCTGACACGTCGACCGCGAGTGCGACGGCGTCGTCGCCGAGTCCGTCGCACGTGTCCCGCGCATGCTCCGCGCTGATGTCGGCGACCAGCACGCGGGCGCCCTCGCGCACGTAGCGCTCCGCGGTAGCACGGCCGATCCCGGAGCCGGCGCCGGTGATCACCGCCGCTTTGCCCGCCAGCCGCCCCGCGGTGGCGGGAGTGCCGAATGTCTCAATCCTTGGCATCTGAACCAACCTCTTGTGTACGTGGGAGCTGGGATGGGCCGCGACGCAGGCCGGTCAACACCGACCGACCGCTGCTCGACAGCCACACTCCAACCAGGATCACGATCCCGTAGACGATCTCCAACCCGGCCGTCGAAAGCTTGAACAGCGGCAGCAGCGCGCTGAGCACGGTGAGCGTCAGCGCGCCGGCCACCGTCCCCCAATAGGTGCCCCGGCCGCCAAGGATCGACGCGCCGCCGACGATCACGGCCGCGATCGACGTGAACAGGTAGGGCGCGCCGATATCCAGATAGGTCGTGCCGACGTACCCCGACAGGACGACGCCGCCAAACGTCGCGGCGACCCCTGAGATCGCGTAGGTGGCCACCCGGACCCGCGCGACGCGGATCCCGGACAGGGTGGCGACGACGTCGTTGGCGCCGGCCGCGGTGACCCGGCGGCCAAACGCGGTGCGGGAGATGGTCACCCCGGTGACGATGGCGCAGACCAGCCACACCACAGCGATGACCGGCGCGGGGCCCAGGCGGTTGCCGGCCAGGTCGACCGCGGCAGCCGGAACCTGGTCGCCGGTGCTCTTGAGCTGACCGACCGCCAGCAGATAGGACTGGATCAGCCCGCCCACGGCCAGCGTCATGACGATGGGCGCCACCCGCAGCCAGGTGACCCCGAGCCCGTTGACCACCCCGATGACCAGCCCGATCACGACCACGACCACGATCGCCGGCACAGCGGGCACCCCCGAGGCCGACAACCGCGACAGCTCGATGCCACCGAACGCCATCAGCCACGGGACCGACAGATCCAAGCCGCCGGCGAGGATGACCAGGGTCTGGCCCAGAGCGGCGAAGCCCACGAAGCTTGCGAACACGAGCATCTGGCGGATATTGCTCGCCGCGGCGAAGCCAGAGGAGTGCACGGTCCCGATCACGAACAGGAGGGCGCACAGCCCGTACGCCGACACGGTGGCCTGCCGCTCGCGGACCCAGGCCCTGCGGCGGCTCACGCCCGACGCCTCGCGTGCCGCGTCGCGATCGAGCGCCGTCATATCCGCCTCCGCACCAGCCGCGCGTCGATCACCGACCGCGCCGCCACCAGCACCAGCAGCAGCCCGGCCGAGGCGGCCACCGACACCCAGACGGCGAGGTTGACGGCCTGCACGATGTCGGAGATGAGGGTGAGCGCCAGGGCGGCCATGATCGTCATCCCGACGCCGCCCTCTCCACCGCGCAGGCTGGTGCCACCGATCACCACCGCGGCTACCGAGGTCAGGATGTAGGCGTCGCCGGCGGTGGGGGTCCCGCTCGCGGTGGCGCCCGCCGAGTAGATGCCTCCGATGGCGGCGCACATTCCCCCCAGAACGTAGGCGGCCAACTTGACGCGGCGTACCGGCGTCCCGTTGAGGCGGGCGCGCTCCTCGTCGGCGCCGACGGCGTAGAGGCGCACCCCGAAGCGCGTGGCTCGCAGGCCGCGCCAGATCCCAAAGGTGACCGCGAGGATGACGATCGAATTGGGGATCCCCGCCACCGTCCCGTTGACGAGGGTGCTGAGCATCGGAGGCGGAGTCCCGCCGTCGGTGGGCAGGATGGTCAGGGCGATGCCGTTGAAGATCGTCCACGTGCCCAGCGTCGCGATGAACGGCTCGAAGCGCACCGCGACGACGAGGAGGCCATTGATCGCCCCCATGGCGAGCCCCGCAGCGAGCGCGACCAGCAGCAGCGCCTCGTGCGCTCCGCCGGCGGCGCCCACCCACCCCACGGTGATGGCGTTGGCCACGACGAACACGCCGCCCACCGAGAGATCGATCCCGCCGACGAGCACGACGAGCGTCTGGGCCACCGACACGAACACGAGCGGCAGCGCCGTCTGGAGCAGCAGCCCGATCTGGTCCAGGTTCGCCAGCGCCGGCTGAAGGCTGACGTCGACGATGGCCAGGACGAGCAGGATCCCGGCGGTGCCCAGATTGCTCGGACCCCAGCGGCGGCGGAGCGTGACCGCCAGGTCCAGGCGACGACGTGGGACGGTCGTGCTCATGCCAGCGTCGGCCTTTCCTCGCGACTGCCGTGCCCGACGGCGATGCGCAGGATCGCCTCCTCGCCGAGGTCGTCATGGCCGATGACGCCGCCCAGCCTGCCCTCGACGATGACCGCGACCCGGTCGCACATGTGCACGAGCTCAGAGAGGTCGGAGGAGTAGAACACGATGGCGGTCCCGGCCGCCGCCAGCCGCGCCATCAGGGCGAAGATCTCGGCCTTGGTCCCGACGTCGACCCCGCGCGTGCAGTTATGCAGGAGCAGTACCTTGGGCGCCGCGAGCAGGGCCTTGGCCAGCACCACCTTCTGCTGATTGCCACCGCTCATCGTGCTCACTCGTGCCCCCAAGCGCCGCGACTCGATCCCGACCTCCTCGGCACCCTCGCGGGCCGCCGCCGTCTCCGCGCCGGAGTCCAGCAGCCCTCGCCGCACGAACCGCGCGATGGTGGCCGCGGTGATGTTGGCCCGTACGCTGTGGCCCAGGAACAGTCCCTCGCGCTGGCGGTCCTCGGGGACGTAGGCGACCCCGCGCGCCAGCGCGTCGGCGGGTGAGCGCGGCTCGTAGCCCGCGCCGAGCACGGTCGCGCTACCCGCCGCCCACGGTTGAGCGCCAGCGAGCCCCATCAGCAGCTCGCGCTGCCCCTGGCCCTGCAGTCCCCCGATCCCCAGGATCTCGCCGGCGCTCACGTCGAGGTCGACCGGACCGGGCAGGCCCGCGGCGGAGAGGTCGCGCACCTCCAGCACGCGTTCGGGCGCCGGGGGATGGCGGGCGGGATAGAGGCGTTCGACCCTGCGGCCCAGCATCGCCGCGATCAGCGCCTCGTCGTCGAGTTCTGCCGGCGTTCCGTTCAGGACGTCGACGCCCGCGCGCAGGACCGTGATGCGGTCCGCGGTGGCGCGGACCTCGGGCAGGCGATGGGTGATGAGCAGCACGACCGCGCCCGCCTGGGCGGCGGCGCGCGCGTGGTCGAGCACCCACCGGCTGTCGGCGGCCGACAGCGCGGACGTCGCCTCGTCGAGGATCAGCACCCGGGGCGTCTCGCGCAGCGCCTTGACCAGCTCGAGTAGCTGGCGGTCGCCCAGCCCCAGCTCGGCGACCGGGCTCGACGCGTCGATCCGCTCCAAGCCGAAGCGCTCGAGCAGGCTCCGCGCCGCGTCGCTGCGGCGCCTGCGCCGCACGAGCCCCACGCGGGTCTCCTCGCGCCCGTAGAGCAGGTTCTCGGCCACGGTGAGCTGCGGGATCGTGCTCAGCTCCTGGAACACGGTCCGGATCCCTGCGCTCAGCGCCGCGGCGGGCCGGTCCAGGGCCACCGCGCGTCCGTCGAGCGTCACCTGGCCGGCGTCCGCCGGGATGACCCCGGCCAGGATCTTCATCATCGTCGACTTGCCCGCGCCGTTCTCGCCCAGCACCGCATGCACCTCGCCTCCCTGGGCCTCCAGCGCGGCGCCCTCGAGCACCCGCACGGCACCGAAGCGTTTGTGCATCCCAGCGATGATCAGCGCGGGTCGGCTCACGAGCCGCCCAGGACCTGCGTCGGGGTCAGCTTCCACGACCCATACGTGATGGGCGTGATCAGCGAGGCTGACTCCGTTGGGTAGTAGTTGATCCCGTTGGTGAGCGGCTGCAGCGTCTGCTGGTGGTCGAACGTGATGTCGCCCGCCTTGGTGACGAAGTTCGTCTCGAAGTAGGGCTCGCTCTTGGCATAGGACGCCTTCTTCTCCAGCAGCTTGACGATGTGCTCCAGGGCGACGCCGCTCACATACGCGGGAGCCCCGAAGAAGAAGCACGGCAGGTTGGCTTTGGCGCACGCCTGTTCGTTCCCGTTGACGTCGAGGCAGGTCATGGGCACCAGCGGCCGGCCGGCGCGCTGCAGCGCCTTGACGTCACTCGAGCAGTAGCCGCCCGACAGGATCCCGGAGATCTTCGGGCTCTGAGCCAGATCCGAGGAAACTCCCTGCAGCTCGGGCCCGGGCGCGTACTGGCTCGAGAACGTGCCGACCACCTTGATCCCGGGGTACTTGGCGGCCAGGACCAGCTTCCAGACCTTCACGAAGGTCGTGGAGATGGCGATCCCCGGCAGCCCCGTGTCCATCAGGATGTTGCCCTTGCCGTGCAGCTCGGTACCCATCCAGTTGGCCATGTCGTTGGCTTCCTTGAGGTAGTCCTCCGGCAGCTTGTAGGCGCACGGCGCCGACACCACCTGGTCGAAGGAGAAGACGAGGATGCCCGCGTTGCAGGCCTGCTGGAGCGTGGGGTTGAGCGCGGTGGGCGACGCGGCGTCGACCATGATCGCGTCGGGCTTCTGGCGGATGATGCTCTGCAGTGACTGGATCTGAGCCGCGGGCGTGAGCTGCACGTTGCGGATCTCCAGACTGACCTTGTCCTTGAACTGGGGCGACGCGGCGATCACCTTGGCCACGTTCTCCATCTGCGGCCGCCACTCGTTGCCCATGTAGTTGTTGGACAGGAAGATTGTGAACTTGTGCCCAGAGCCTCCGCTGCTGCTGCTCCCGCAGCCGGCAGCGACGAGTCCTACGACCAGAGCCGCCAGGCACACGTACCTCTTGGACATACCCTCTTCTCTCCTTCGATGGTTGATCTCCGCCGTGGCGACCTCCTCAAGCCCCACACAACGGCGACCTACCGTCCTTCAGGCGACACTTAGTGCAGCTTGAAGTCCCTCCACGCCGGCGTGTCCACCGGGACGACCTCCACCCACAGCGCGGTCACGCAGCTGGGGCACACGTACTGCCGCGCCACCAGCTCGGGCGGCAGCTGGACCAGTGGGCCGAGATCCTCGGGGCTCAGCTGGACCGTGGCGGTCAGGCGCCGCCAGTCACCGGCGGCATCGCCCAGCTCGGCATCGCAATGGGCGCAATGCGCCGCCGTCCCGCCCTCACCGGCGACGAAGCGCAGGCTCTCGCCCCACCGGCCCGGCTCCGGCGCGGTCCCGCCGCCGGCGTCACCGGCTCCATCCGGGAGCCGCATGGCGCCGCGGCGCGCCTCGCGGATCTCGTCACGCCGGCGGTCCGTGGCCGACGCGTCCAGCGCCTCCCCGTCCGTGACGACGCCGTAGATCCGCTCGGCGACCTCGTGGCTGACCGCGCCGGTGCGCACGTCGCCCAGGACCGCGCCGGGCTCGCGCAAGATGGGGTCGCCGTAGCCACCGCCGTTCTGCAGACGGACGTTGATGATCTCGCCCGGCTTGACCGCCAGCCCGGAGTTGACGCCGGCCAACTCCTCATACTCGCCGGTGACCGCGTCGAGGCGCTCGATGGTGCGCCCCACCTTCAGGTCGCCCATGGCGTCGGCGCCGCGGACGATCTCAAAGCGCGCACACGAGCCCGGATGGCCTCCGAAGATGCCCGTCCGGTTGGGCAGCTTGGTGCCATGTGTCGCCATCACCCCGATGACCTCGTCGGTGTCGATGGGCGTCATGGCGAACTCGATGCCGTTTCCGCCCCGGTGGCGCCCGGCGCCGCCCGAGTCAGGCACCTCGCGACGCCACAGGTACAGCAGCGGCTGGCCGACCTCCTGCTGCTCGACATCCTGCGTGCCACCGCCGAGGATGACCATGGCACCGCCCGAGTCGACTCCGTCTCGGTCGGCGAAGGCAGGGCCGCCCCACAGCAGTGAGTCCAGATACATGGCGGCAAACGGCTCGCCGTACTGGTTGAGCCCCCCGAACTGGGCCAGCTGCCACGAACCGTCGCCGGGCCCGAAGGCCAGCCCCGCGTATTCGTCAGAGAACGACACCATCTTCGCGATGCACCCCGCGGCGGCGTTCATCGCCACCCAGTTGGCCCCGGCGGCGCCACCGCTGACCGGCATCGGGGAGACCGCGGTCACGCACTTGCCGTCGTCGGCGACCACCTGGACGGGTCGCATCAGGCCGTGGTTCCACGGCACCTCGGAGCCGAACAGGCACAGCATCAGCGTCGCCACCGCGCCGACGGTGCCGGCGCGCGTCGCCATGCCGTACCCCGCCGATTGCGGGTCAGAGCCGTTGTAGTCAAAGACCAGCTTGTCGCCGGACTTGGTCATCTTGCAGTTGACGGTCAGCAGCTCACTGTCACGGGAACCCGCACCACCCGCCGGACGGTCCAGATAGGACGTGTGCTCGAACTCGCCGTCGGGCAGCGATTCGAGGATCCCGCGCAGCGTCCGCTCGGACGCATCGATGGATTGGGCCATGACCGCGGCGACGACCTCCGCCCCGTAGCGATCGCACAACTCGTGCAGCCGCTCGCCGGCGACCTTGAGCCCAGCCAGGAATGCCGTCATGTCGTTGGAGACGGTGAACGGCATCCGTGAGTTGTCGGTGATGATGTTCCACAGTTCCTGGTTGAGCGTGCCCTGGCGCACGATCCGGCCCGGAGGGATCCGCAGCCCCTCCTGGAAGGTGTCGGTGGCGGTCGGGCACCATGAGCCCGCATCCATCCCGCCGAGGTCGACCTGGTGTGCCATGCACCCGATCCACGCGACGAACTGGCCGTCGTGGAAGAACGGCGCGCAGAACTGAACGTCGTTCTGATGCTCGGCGGCGATGTAGGGGTCGTTGATGATGAAGACGTCGCCGTCAGCGATATCGTCGAACCGCGCCAGGAACTCGCGGATGGCCATCGACCCGGTGTAGACGGGGACCAGCAGGTACACGCCGATCACCGCCATCTCGCCCTCCGCCGTGTAGAGGCCGAAGTTGTAATCGGTGGCGTGCACGACTGGCGAGCCGGAGACGTGGATCATCGTCGCCGACCCCTCTTCGTTGATCGACCACAGCTTGTGACGGATCACCTCGAAGGTGACCGGATCGATCTTCTGCCTGACTTCGGTGCTCATCGTGTTCCTCGCTTCAATTCGCCGGGCGGATGACGACGTTGCCGTACTCGTCCACGACAGCCTTCTGCTCGGCCCCGATCACGATCGTGGTGTCCGGCATCTCGACGATCGACAGGCCCTCCAGCTCCATGCCCGTGTGCAGCGCGTGATGGGTGACGACCGTCGCCTCGTGCCAGCCGCCGTTCTGGAACACACGCCGCTGGGACGCGCCGCCACGGCCGTTGCTCGACGCCGCCAGCATCGGGCGCAGCTCGGGACGCCAGGTCGGGACCGTCGCCACGACGCGGAAGGTGGTCATCTCGACCCCTGCCGCCTCAAACGCCGAGCCCTCGCCGAAGCGCGCCTCGTAGTTCTCGATGAAGCGCGCCACCAGAGCCCGAACGCCGTCATCGTCCAGCGCGCCGTCGGGGACGGGCACGGTGAGGACGTGAATCTGGAAGCGGAAGCGCATCTCCACGAAGCGGGCCGTCCTCAGCTTGCTGATGTCCGCGCCGGCCTCGCGCAGGCGCTCTGCCGTGCGCTCGGACAACCGGTCAAGGCGGGCGTTGATCTCCTCGGCCTTGAGCACCGTTGCGTAGTCCTCGGTGCCGGGCGGGCTGATGATCGGGTCAGACAGCTCCTCGGCGACCGTTAGATCAGAGGAGACGATGCCGAACGCGGAGTGCACCGACGCGGTGAGCGGAACTACGATCTCGCTCGTCCCCAGCTCGGCACCATAGGAGAAGGCGTGGCTGGGACCGGCGCCCCCATAGGCGTAGAGCACGAAGTCCGACGGGTCGTAGCCCTGCTCGATCGTGGCCGTGCGGATCAGGTCGGCCATGCGGGCGTCGATCACGGTCTTGATGCCCTCGGCAGCCTGCTCAACGCTGAGATCCAGCGGCTCGGCGACATGCCGACGGATGGCGGCACGCGCTCGGTTGACGTCCAGGCGCAGCCGGCCGGCCAGAAAGTTGTCAGGGTTGATGTAGCCGAGCACGAGGTCGGCGTCGGCCACAGTGGGACGGTCGCCGCCGCGGCCGTAGCAGGCCGGCCCCGGGACGGCGCCGGCGCTCTCGGGTCCGACGCTGAGCAGGCCGTGGGTGACGCGGGCGATCGAGCCCGAGCCGGCGCCGACGGTGCGCACCGCCACCGACGGCAGCGCCAGCTCGTGGCGACCCACCCAAGTCGAGTTGGCGATGTGGGCGCGCCCGTTGAGGACGAGCCCCACCTCGAAGCTCGTCCCGCCCATGTCGGTGGCGACGATGTTGCCATCGCCGCGCAGCTCGCCGTAGTACTGGCAGGCCACGATCCCGCCGACGGGCCCCGACATCACCGTCGAGGCTGCCTCGCAATCGATCTCGGCGACCCGGGCCAGGCCGCCGTTTGACTGCATGAGCAGCGGCTCGGCGGTCATGCCCTGGTCGCGCAGCTTGGTCTCAAGGCTCCGTACCGCCGCGCGCAGGACCGGCCGCAGGCTCGCGTTGACCGCCGTGGTGACCGTGCGGCGGTATTCCCCCAGGCGCGGCAGCAGGTCGCTGGAGAGGGTGAACAGCGCGTCGGGATCCGCCTCGGAGATGAGCTCGCCGATGCGCTGCTCGTGGGCCGGGTTCTTGAACGCCCACAGCAGCGAGACCGCGAACACCTCCACGCCCTCCTCGCGCAGCTCTCGGATGGCGCGGCGCGCGTCGTCCTCGTCCAGCGGCTGCACCACGCGCCCGCGGTAGTCCACCCGCTCAGACACCTCGCGCGTCAGGCGCTTGGGCACGACGAGCTCCTGCTTGACCATCGAGCGGAAGTTCTTGATCTGGTCCTCGTCGAGCCCCAGCGACTTGAAGCCGCGCATGATCGACAGCGTGTCGCCGAAGCCGCGGGTCTGGATGAGCCCGACGACCGCGACCTTGGACTCGAGCATGGCATTCGTGGCCACGGTGGTCCCATGCGCGAACAGCGACACGCGCCCCAGCAACTCGCTCAGCTCCGCGTCGGAATCGCCGGCGGCGAACTCAAGTGTGGCCAGGACGCCCGCCGCCGGGTCGTCGGGGACGGTCGGAGCCTTGTAGCGGCGAATGGTCCCGTCGGCCTCGATCGTGACCGTGTCCGTGAAGGTGCCGCCGATGTCACTGGCGACGAGTAGCGGTTCCATGTGCGCTCTCCTTTGGTCCAGCTCAGGCATCGGCCTGGGGTTGATCCGGTTCCTTGCGGGTGAGTCGGTCGATCGTGCTCCGGATGTGGGCCCGCGCCAGACGCTCGGCCGCCTCGGGATCGCCGTCCACGATCGCCGCGGCGATGCCACAGTGCTGCTCGACGGCGCGGGCGGCATGCGCCGCCTCCAGGATCGCCACCGGTGTGAACACCTGCGAGGTCATGCGGACGATCGGCGCTTGGGCGGCGACGTATTCGTTGGCCGCCAGGGCCATCACGGCAGTGTGGAAGGCGACGTTGTCGCGGGTGTACTCGGACGGGGTCCAGGGATCGAGTGCGGCCCGCTGGCGCTCGATCATCGAGCCCAGCGCCGCCTTGGCCGCAGTCTCCGACGACCCCGCCGCCAGCCGCGCAGCCAGCCCGTCGATCACCTCGCGCAGCTGATATGCGGCCAGGAACTTCTTGACGTCGGCGGGGACCACGCGCACGCCGCGTCCCGGCTCGGAATGGAGCAACCCTTCGCTCTCCAGCACCCGGAGCGCCTCGCGCAACGGGGTCCGGCTGACCTGGAGATCCTCGGCCAGCTGCTCCTGGCGCAGCTTGGACCCCAGCGCGTAGCTCCCGGAGTAGATGCGCTCGCGCAGCTCGTCGGCCACCTCGTCCACCAAGCGGACGCGGCTGCGCCACTGGACCTTGTTCGGCTCCACCGTTTCCCTCTCTCGACGCATCCTGGATTCTGGATCCAGGATGGTTGGATCCTAGATCGTGGCGCGGGAGCCTGTCAAGGAGTAGAGTGCCGCCGCGATGAAGCCGTCCGTGCATAGGCACCGCGTCACCGTGCGCATCGCGCGGACGCTCATCACCATTGCCACCTAGACCCGCCGCTCTCACCAGAGAGCCGTGGGTCAGATCGGTCCTGTGGACCGAGCTGGTGGCCCACCGACGGCTCGGAGCACAGGACGAAAGGAGACGTCTCAGTGATCCGACTCGCCCCGCCCCGCGCCACCCCGTGCGCCCCATGACCGAGCTCGCACTATCGCTCGAGCTGCAGCCCGGCAGCGATACTGGGCTCCTGCGCGCGCTCACGCTGCTACATCGCCGCCGCTGCCGCGTGCTCGAGGTCCGCTATGACCGCACGCACCGCCTGACGGTGGTGGTGCAGCCGCCGTCGCGCCACGCCCACTGCGTGGAGGCGTGGCTGTCCTCGCTGATCGACGTCCGCGCAGTGACCTCCCATGCCGGCCCGGCGTCCCGGGCTGAGCCCTGGGACCCAGCTGCCGGCCGGTTGCCCGGCTGAGATGAGTTATCGTCGCGGTGATGGCACCGATCACAGCCACCGCTGCGATCGCGCGCTCACCCGAAGAGGTGTTCGCGTATGTGACCGACCCGAGCAAGATGCCGGAATGGCAGCAGGGCTGCGTGCGGGGACGCATGGACCGTGTCCCGACCGATGTGGGGTCCAATTGCACGACGGTCCGCAGGATCGGTGGGCGAGAGCGTGAGGTGGTCACCGAGATCACCGAATATGACCCGCCGCGCCGATGGGCTGACCGAGGGATCGACGGTCCGATCCGAGCCATCGTGGCGGTCACCGTCGAGCCGCTCGCCGACGGGTCGGGATCGAGGTTGACGATCGACCTGGACTTCACCGGTCACGGGATCGGACGGCTGCTGGTCCCACTTGTCGTCCGCCGCCAGGCCGCGCGTGAGATGCCCGAGAACATGCGGCGTCTCCAGCAGCAGCTCGAGTCCAGCCGGTAGCGCGTCGCAGCGAGCCTGCCGCAGCCGCTGAACTCGCCGCGGTCGAACCGATCTGAGAACTTCGGCCTGGCCTCATGAAGCCCAGCGCTGAAGACACCAGACTTGGTCGAGGCTGACCCTTCGCCTCAGGTCAGGGAGTCGATCCAGCGCTCGACGCGACGCGCCTCGCGGGCCATCAACGTGGGGTCGCGGAAGGTGTTGGTCAGGAGCGCGATGCCCTGGTATGAGGCCATCAGCGCAACAGCGAGGTCGCGGGCGTCACGGCGGCCGGCGAGGCGGAACTGCTGCTCGGACCAGTCGATCGGGAGCCGCAACATCTCCGCGCACGCAAGGTGCAGCCTGTCCGCGCGCTTGTCAAGTTCCGAGCACAGGCTTCCAAGCGGGCAGCCGTACTGGGCTGCGAGCTCGCGTTGGGCGGTGAGTTCACGGACCAGCGACTTCAGCCGCGCGCGCGGTGTGCGCTGCCGTTCGAGCGCGCTCAGCAGTGCCTGGATGTCTTGGACGTGGCTGTCGATCGCGGCCTCGACGAGCTCGTCCTTGGTCTTGAAGTAGTAGTAGACGTTGCCGACCGGGACGTCGGCCTCCCGGGCGATGTCAGCGATCGTGGTCGTCTCGACGCCCTGTCGGTGGATCACTTCGCGCGCCGCCGCGACCAGCCTGTCGCGTTTGCCCGGGACCCGTTGATCGTGTGAGTCAGTCATCTCACCCAAAGATAGCGTCTGGTAGATTAAGTCAGCCAACTAACTCATAGGCGGACAAGGAGTCTCAGGCATGACGGCGTTTCAGGCTCAGGCAAGCATCGAGCCCCGCTCGCTGCTCCGCACCCGATGGGGGATGCTGACGCTACTGCTGCTGTGCGGCGTCCAGTTCCTCGACGTGGTCGATTCCTCGATCACCAACGTGGCGTTCCCGTCGATTCAACATGCGCTGCATTTCTCTCAGCAGGACCTGCAGTGGGTCGCGAGCGGCTACCTGCTCACCTATGGGGGTTTCCTGCTGCTCGGCGGTAGGCTCGCTGACCTGCTCGGGCGCCGGCGGGTGCTCGTCGCCGGACTTGTCGGGTTCGCCGGCTGCTCGCTGGCCGCGGGTCTCGCGCAGAGCGAGGGCGTGCTGATCGCAGCTCGCCTGCTCCAGGGTGTCGGCGCCGCGATGATGGCCCCGGCCGCGCTGTCGATCCTCACCACCACGTTCCGCGAAGGGGCCGACCGGAACACGGCCCTTGGCGCGTGGGGCGCCATCAGCGGTCTCGCCGCCGCCGCCGGGGTGTTCCTCGGCGGTGTCCTCTCGGAGGGGCCAGGGTGGCGCTGGGTGTTCTTCGTGAACATTCCCGTGTGCCTCCTGGCGCTGGGCGCCTCGGGCGCTCTGCTCACCGGGGAGCGCAAGCGCGCGCCGCTTGCCGACTTCGACACGCCGGGCGCCCTGCTCGGTACGGGCGGCATGCTGCTCCTCGTCTACGCGCTGATCGAGGCTCCCAACGTGGGCTGGGGCAAGGCGCGCACGATCGCGATGCTGGCGGCGGGCGCCCTCCTCCTCGTCGGGTTCGTCGTCAACGAGCGCCGCCGCCGCAACCCGCTGATGGACCTTTCGATCCTCAGGGTCAAAGGGCTGGCCGCGGCGGACATGACTTGGCTGCTCGCCATGGCCGGGTTCTTCGCGATGTTCTTCTTCCTGACTCTCTACATGCAAGAGGTGCTCGGTTTCTCACCGATCCAGGCAGGCGCCGCATACCTACCCGTGACCGCATGCCTGGCCGTCGCCTCAGGCGTCTCCTCGCAGCTGTTCGCGCGCATCGGGACGAGGCCCGTAATCGTCGTCGGAGCGCTGCTGAGCGCCGGCGGGATCTACTACCTCTCGAGGGTGCCGCTGCGCGGCTCCTACGTGACTGACGTGCTCCCTGGAATCGTGTTGATGGCGGTCGGATTCGGCGCCGTGTTCGTCGGCGTCACGACTGCAGCCAACGCCGGTGTGCCCGCCGAGAGGGCCGGGCTCGCCGCCGGATTGCTGAGCACCTCACAGCAGCTCGGCATGGCGCTGGGGCTGGCAGTGCTGTCGGCGATCGCCACCGCCCGCACCCATCATCTGCTCACGGCCCACGCAGCCCGACCGGAGGCGCTCACTTCCGGCTACCAGCGAGCGCTCCTGGTCTGCAGCATCTTCGTCCTCGCCGCGGCGGTGGTCGCAGGCCGCATCCCGAACACCCGAGCGGCCGCGCAGCCGCTCGTCCCCCCCGCGGCCGAGCCCGCGCCCGCGCCGGCCACGGTCTAACCGATCGCACACAACAGAAAGGAACCACCGCATGACGTACGTGCTGCAGGTCCGCTTCAACGGCGCCGACGTGGCGATCAGCAACCTCCCACTCCAGGAGCGCAAAGCGGTCGTCGCCGAGTTCGAGTCGATCAGACGCCTGCCAGGCGTGCTCGACGGCAACCAGCTCCAGCCGGCCGTCACGGCGACGACCGTTCGCGTACGCCACGGTCAGACCGAGGCCACAGAGGGCCCGGCGGTCAGCCCGAGCGCCGCGCTGGACGGCTACTACGTGTACGACGCGCCCGACCTCGACGCCGCAATCGCCCTTGCCGCACGGATCCCCGCCACCCGGCTGGGCGCCACGATCGAGATCCGCCCAGTCGTATTGCGGTAGCAAACGCTCGACGCATGGCCTGCCGGGGCAGTCGCGGTCGTCGCCGGGGAGCTGACGTTCGGGCTCGCACCTTAGTCCACGCCAATGGTGGGCCGGCCGTGACGGCTTCGCAGCTCGTCGGCATTGGCGCGGATGTCGCGAAGCTCCGCGGGTGGCTCGCCCAGGAGAACCCAGGTGCGGTCCGACCTGCGGGCGAGGACGCCGCGCTTGGCGAGCTCCGAGAGCCGGACCGAGACGGACGGTCTCTGGCTACCGACCAATTCGGCGATGTCACTGTGACTGAGAGGCAGCGGGACGATCGTACCCTCAGAGGTGACGCGGCCGAAGCGGTCGGCGAGGTGCCAGAAGAGCACGAGGAGCCGCAGCTCCAGGTGCTGGAGGCTGTGGATGGCGACGTCGAGCGCGAGTGCGTGGGAACGTTCCACCGCGCGGCGCAGGATCCGGTGGATCAGCGGCGGGCATCGGGCGCCCACTTTGATGAGCTGGAGGTCCAGCAGCCCAAGGGTCACGGGCTCGATCACCCGCCAGCTGACCTCGAACGGAAGCGGGGCGTGTTCGCCGAAATGATCCCAGGGGCGCACGATCGCCCCGGGCCCGACGAGCTCGCCGCAGTTACGTCCGGCCACCTGGACGCGACGGATGAGGAGTCCCTCGATGACGAGGAGACCCAACAAATCGGAGCTCCCGATGCGCCACGGGTGATGGGTGCCGCGCTCGAGGCTCGCGACCTCCACTACCGCGTGGCGCCTGGCCAGAGCAAACTCGGCCGGGGATAAGTCTTCCCCCAGATCGCCGTCCGCGTCTAGCAGACGCACGTGACGGGCGGTGTCGGAGGCGTCAGGCACGAGCCGACACGCTACTCGGGCTCTGGCATCGCGTGCTGCGCCGATGCAAGCCGTGGCTGCCGCGATCCGGGAGGTGGGCGCTGCCGGCGGGTGCCAGCACGGACAGTCGCGTTCGAGCTCAGGGACCGGCCCGATCATCTTGTGGGGCTCGAGATGCCGCTCGGCAGGCTCGGGCCACGACGAGGCGTCCCCGGCCCACACCTCAGGGGCCGCTGGGGCTGAGATCTCGGCGTACCGAGCGGCGAGAACCGATTGTTCGCCGGCTTACCGGCTGCTCGGTCGGCTCGGAACTCACCTCGCTCGTTCCGTGTTGGCGTCTGCAGGACCGTAACTCCGACAACAGAGGAGGGCAACATGCGCAACTCGCGCATTCGCCTGTGGCTCATCTCGGGATGTGTCTGTGCAGCGGCGATTGCCGTCATTCCGACGATCGCTGACGGGGCATCGGCGTCACCGCCTGCGGTCACCAGCGCCGCGGCGACCAACGTGAACAGCGGCGGCGCCACGCTGAACGGCAGCGTCAACCCCAACGGACAGGACACCAGCTACGCGTTTGACTGGGGGACAACGAATGGTTACGGGCACGAGACCCCGTTCACCTCGGCTGGCACGGGGACGGCGGCCCAACCAGTGAGCGCCGCCATCGCAAGCCTGTCACCCAGCACGACGTATCACTTTCGCGTGGTCGCCAAGAGTGCGGCCGGTACCTCCACGGGAGATGATGAATCGTTCACCACCTCCACCGCGCAGCCGACGATCCCGGTGCCCAGCGCCACGACCGGCGCAGCCAGTCAGCTCACCAACACCTCAGTGCGCGTGAACGGGTCACTGAACCCCAAGGGGCAGGCGACAAGCTACTACTTCCAATACGGGACCACGACAGGTTATGGCCTCCAGACCCGCCCGATCGATGCCGGCTCGGGCTCATCGACCGAGGCCGTCCACGCCGTACTGGGCGGGCTGACTCCCAAAACCACGTACCACTACCGCCTTGTGGCCGCCGACGCGGGCGGCCCTGCGTACGGGTCAGATCATTCTGTCGTCGTCGGACCGGCGCAATCGCATGTCGCCTTCATGGGCCACATGGGCTTTGTCTCGCCTGGCGGCATCATCGGCGTGGAAGCCGGCTGCTTCGCGGGCGCCACCGCATGTCAGGGCCACGTGACGATGACCGCCGTACACGGGGGAACCGTGCTCGGCCAAAGGAGCTTCTACATTCCCGCGGGCACCGGTGGCTTCCAGAACATCGGTATCAACGCGACCGGAAAGCAGTTGCTCAAGCAAAACGGAGTGTGGCACCTGCTCCAGGTCAGCGTGCACGTCACCACCACGGCGGGTCAAAATCTCTCCCAGACGATGACATTGGCCCGGTGGACCTGGCACTGACCAGGTCGCGGGCGGGCGCGGGCGCGCTGGGAACTGCGCGCCCGCGCACCGCCCTGGGCAGCCCGGTTCTGCGCTAGGCGCGGAGCTGATCCTCGCGCCAAGGCCGTCCCCGACGGCAGCGCCCAGCAACCGGGCGCCCGAGAGGAGTGCCGCTGACGGCTCACGCCAGCGCCGCCGGGCTGACCAATCCGGCGCCGAGACCTTTAGGACGCGGGTTGCCGTGAGGGGCGCCAGCGCCGAGGAGACTGCGCCGGCCGCTGCGCCGAACGCGAAGGCACTGAGCCCGGCCAAGGCCACGTGCCGCGCGCCGTAACGGTCGACGAGGATTCCGCCGACGGCAAGCGTCAGAGCGTAGGCGGCGAAGTACGCGCGAAGCACGAAGGACGTCGAGGCGCTGCTCACCTTCAAGCTATGCGCCACCGACGGGAGAGGGACCTGATGAGCGGTCCGTCAAGTTCCAGCAGCGCAGCGGCGGCGGTGCAGGCGGCCAATCGCTGCCATGCCGCCCGTGAGACGTGCGCCGGTGACGCGCGGTGTGCCATCGCTGCCTACCTTGACTCCCGCGCTTCCGTGAGCGCGAGTTGAATGCTGGCCGCCACGATGTAGACGGCCGTCGCGCCAAAGGACGGGAACGGCCACGCTACCCAGGCAGGAACCATCGCGAGGAGGGCGGCCGCGCCGACGGCACCGCCGACGGCAAAGAGGTCAAGCGCCCCGGCCAGGACACGTCTCGCGCTGTGCTCGAGCGGTCGAGCCTGCTCGATGGTTCCGCGTCCGGCGACCCACAGAGCTGCGAATCCCGCGATCGCACCGGCGAGGAACAGGAAGATCTCCCAGATCCGAGGTTGGCCGTGAAAGTGGATCAGAAGCGCACCGGCGCTCCACACGGTGATCGTGTAGCCGTAGGGGGCAGCGCTTGCGGAGACGATCGTTGCGAACGAGCGCCGGAGGGCGGGCCGTGTGAAGAACACGACATCGCGCTACCCACCAGGTACTGCTCCAGGACGTGACCGGTCAGCCGTCGAACAGGCCGGCTCCACATTGGGCGCCTCGAGAAGACCCTCACCGCTTGGGCGGTTCCGTCGAGCATGACACGATTGACACCGTCGCCAACACCAGGCAGTGAAGTGCCATTGAGGCCACGGGTGGATGATCCCGCCCGGGCGAGAGGTTGGTAAGCCGGATGACCGCCGTGGGTCGGCGCGGGTGCCGACAAGCGCCGAGTCGTTTCAATGGAGCGGGTGGCTCCGATCCTTCTCGCCAGCGTCGACGCTACGCACCTGGGGGAATTCGTTCCCCCGGTGATCGCGTGCCTGCTCTACCTGATTCTGTACCGCCACCGCGCTCGCGAACTTGCCAGCACACGCAATGCGGTGCCCCGATGGCGGCGCAGCTGCTTCGCTTCGGGCGCGGTCCTGATGACCGTGGTGCAGCTGCCGCCGTTCGACGGACTCGCCGATCAGGTCCTCATGGCCCACATGACGCAGCACATACTCATCGGCGACATCGCGTCACTGCTGATCGTGCTCGGCCTGACCGGTCCTGTTCTCCAGCCCCTCCTGCACATCCGTGTCACCCGTGGTCTACGTCAGCTCTCGCATCCGCTCATCGCCCTGGTGCTCTGGGCTGTCGATCTCTACGCCTGGCATATTCCCGTCCTCTACCAGCTTGCGATCCGACATGACCTCGTTCATGCGCTCGAGCACGCGTGTCTGTTGTGGTTCGGCACGCTGCTGTGGCTGGCTCTCATCGGACCGCTCCCTAAGCCCCGGTGGTTTCGCGCGTGGTGGGGCCTCGGCTACGTCGTCCTCGTCCGTTTCGCTGGTGCGCTGCTTGCCAACGTGCTCATCTGGGCGCAGACGGTGTTCTACCCCGTCTACCGGGCCACCGACGCCGCTCGTGGGCTCAACCCGGTCTCTGATCAGAACGTCGCCGGCGGGATCATGATGGTGGAGCGGATCCTTCTCACCACCGCGCTGCTGGGATGGCTGTTCTATCGCCTGGCCGTCCAGGACGACGAGCGTCAGCAACTGTTGGATCTCGCCCACGAACACGGGATCGAGCTCAGCGAGGACCGGGCGGCGCGCGCGGCCGGGGCCGGTGCGGCGCAACGCCTGCAAGACCGGCTCCTCACTCAGATGTCGACCGGCACTTCCGACGAGAAGCACATTCAGCCCATCGGCCGCGACGCGACCGAGCGGTGACGGTCGCCCCGGCTCCGCGATGCCGTGGTGGCCGATCTTCCTGTCCGCAGGCGGTCAGGCGAGACGGCAGGTCAGCCGGGCAGGAGAGGGAACGAGCGCTGACGGCGGACGGGCAACACGTAGTTGGCGCGCTTGAGCACGAAGATGAACTCGTTGATCCCGTTGTTGACGGTGTCGCCGATGGCGGGGTTTTGTAGTTGTGCTTGGGTCGCATTCATAGCCGTGCGCGTTTTGACGAAGTCCTCGATCGTGCGTTGGAGCGCGACAAAATGAAGGCCTGCTTGGCCGCCATCCGCCGTGTTGAAATCACGCCGGAGGATCAGCGGTCGGCCGTTGCGCCGGGCCCGGGCCGACGCTTGCGCGTGGCCGATCACGCCGTACCGCGTGATCGCCTGCTCCATCAACCCGGGATCGCTCGCGGCATCTGTCGTGAACCGTCGGGCCTGTCCAGGACTGACCTGCGGCGCGTACATGCGCGCCACCCGCTCGCGCTCATTGAGGTCCTCGTACCAGCTGTCAAGCCGAAGGCGCATGTAACTGACGTGCATCGTCGTACCGCCGCTGAAGGGGCCGGAGGCTATCGTCACCGCATCCTCTGAGGCCTGATTGCGCCGCCGGTTTGACGGAAACCCCATAAACAGTGGCGCCGCGGGGGACACCGGCGCACCCGCAGGGATCCCGCCGACGTCCTGGTGAGCGGCCGGCAAGCGAGGGCCGACAAACCCCGTGCGCGTCTCGCGCCAACGCAATGCGCTGGAGAGTTCGAGCGGCCCTTCGACCCCCGGCAGCGGAGCGCCGTGAACGAGAGCCGCTTCGACCTCGGCGAGGCGTCGGTCATCATCGCAGGCAAGATGCAGACAGAGGTGGTAGCTATCCACCGCGGGCTGCTCGAAATCGGAGAGCGCGGTGGGCTCCGGAATCGGGCTGCGTACGCCAAGGACGCGGCGGAAATAGGACGGTCCCCACCCGGCCGTGAGCAGCAGCCCGGACGGGCCCCACGGGAAGCGGCGCTCCAGGGTCCGCAAAGCGGCCTCCAGCACGCGAGCCCGAGCCGGCGTGGCCGGGCCGTTGACGTCGAAGAAGAGCAGTCGGTCGTGGCGGGGCGCCACCGGGTTGCCAACAGCGTCCTTGACCAGGGTGGCCTCCCAGGCATGCTGCCGCTCCGGCAGCCCCGAGGGCTGGCCTCCGAGATCGACGTTGGGGACCGGGGCTGTGGCCGTAGCGGGGACCAGGTCCACCCCGGCGGCGGCGCCAGCGCCACCAGCGACTGCCGCGCCCGCGGCTCCGAGCATGAACCCGCGGCGAGTGAGCCGCCGTGCACGATCCCCACCTCTCCAGCTGAGACTCATGATGACGGCCTCCACTGGAAGGCGAGGGTCACGCGATGGGGCTTGAGCCACACATGCTGGTACTCCACGTGACGAGCGGACACAGGGGGGCTGACCAGCAGGCTCAGCTGATACGAGCCAGCCCCCGGCAGCGTCACGTTATTGCCGTAGTGGGGGCCCATGTAGCGCGAGATCATCGGCCACTGGCGCTCGTCGTAAATGACCTTCCCAGCTCTCCGGATGGTGGCCCACACGGAGGCGTAGGGGATGGCGACGCCGGTCTGCGCGTCGCTGAGCATGACCATGAGATGGAAGCTCGTCCTGCGTTCCGGCTTGACCATCCGCTCTCGGGTTCCGTCGTAGATGACGAACGGCGCGGCGGTGGTCTCCCGGGCGGTGATCTTCATGCCCTGCCACGTTGCCGAGGCAAGGGTTCGGGTTGGGATGGGCTTGATGCCGTTGACCGACATCGACGTGCTGGCCGTCGCCTGACCGGAGCTCATGCTCATGCCAGGCATCGCTGTCGACGAGCCTGACACGGAGCTCCCCGGAGCGACGGTCGTGATCGTCTCGTTGGAGGCGCCGCAGGCCGCTGCGACCAGCGCCGTCGCAGCGACCGGCGCGAGACGGCACACGAGCCTGGTGAAAGCGTGCACGTTGGAGTCTCCTGTTCTTGGATCGGGTGACCGTCGCCTTGTCACGAGCGCTCGTCCTGCTCCGGGTCAGCTCCATCGCGTCGACCTTACACTGTAAAGTCCATCTGTGGCCAAGGCAAGCACGTCCTCCACGCGGCGCGCCCGTCAGCGCGGTGGCCGCCATCGCCGCGGGCCGCTGAACCAACGGACGATCGTGACTGGAGCGATCGCCCTCATCGAACGTGAGGGACCCGAGGCGCTGAGCATGCGCCGCCTTGGGGCGAGGCTCGGCGTCGAGGGGATGGCGCTCTACCACCACTTCACCGGCCGCGATGAACTCCTCGGCGCGATTGCCGACGAGCTCCTGGCGCCCTTGGACGAATTGGCGCCGACGCAGGACTGGCGTGAGGCGTGCCGACGCTTCGCCACGGCCCTGCGCGGCGTTGCCGTCCAGCGTCCCGCAACCTTCCGGCTGATCGGGCTCCAGCCGTTCGACTCCGCAGCTGCCTTGCGGCCGGTGGAGCAGTTGCTCCAGGCCCTCGTGCGCAGCGGTTTCTCGCCGCCGGACGCCCTGGCGATCTACCGGGCGATCGTCAGCTACGCCCGCGGCTATGCGCTTGCCGAGGCAACCGGCTTCACCGTTGATGCCACACGCTCGGCCGGGCGTCGTCGCCTGCGCGCCCTTGCGGCAGACGAGTTCCCGGTCCTCGCCGGCCGCGCCGACGAGCTGGCGACGTTGGACGCTGACGACGCCTACCTGCTGGGTCTGGAGGCCATGCTCCGCGGGCTGGCCGAGTGACCGATCTCCGGGCATTGGCGCGCTCGTCGGCCGGGTCAGTCGGCAAGGCCCTCAGGCTCGTCAAATCCAAGGAGCTCGAGTGCGCGTTGCACCTCGTCACGGATCGAGCCGTCCGCTCCGTCGGGCCGAGGACGCCGTTGCCCCTGGGAGAGCCAATGGATCAGGGCACACTCGGCGTGCGCGGGACGCACGCCGCAGATTGCCAACGGATCGCCGTCGAGCAGCCGCGTGCCGCAGACCGGGCAGCGGAGCCGTCGCGGATGCGCGAGCTCGTGTACGACGATGAGTGCCGCCCACAGGCCTGCCCCAGGCCGAGACGCGCCAGTGCCCACTCGATACCGAGGTGTGCTCATGCCTGCTCAAACCCGCGGCGACGGCCAACAGCGTCGTCGACAGGAGCTCGGTGTTAGCCGGATGACGTCGGCCCGGCCTTCTCTCTCGCCGCTGCTCCGCCGTGTCCTGGAGGCGCCCACCTATCTCTACGACGCCCACGCAGGATGGCTCCTGGGGCGGCGCTTCCTGAGACTCACCCATATCGGGCGACGCTCGGGCCGGCGCTATCGGACGATGCTCGAGGTGATCGGAAAGGACGACCGCACCGGCGAGGTCCTGGTCATAGCCGGCCTTGGTCGTTCGGCTCAATGGCTGCGCAATGTCCAAGCCGGCAAGGCGGTGGAGGTGGCAATCGCGCGTCGCCGGTTCCGGCCGGTGTACAGAATGCTCGCACCGCAGGAGGCCAGCGAGGCCTTAGCGGACTACGAGCGCCGCAACCGATGGCTGGCTCCGGTCGTCCGCCGGCTGCTGAGTCAGCTCGTGGGCTGGCCCTACGACGGCTCCACGGCCGCGCGGCTGCAGCTCGTCAGCGAGCTTCCGGTGGTGGGCTTCCGGCCGGAGTGACGGCGTGTTCCTGGAGGTGCCCGGGGAGGCGGCGATTGGAGTTCCTTCCGGTTGTAGCTCGTGATGCCGGACGCGTCGAATGCGCGGTTCGACGGATGACCGGCGAACCCCGCCCAGCGGACCGACCCGTGGACCGATCGATGTTCAGAGGTGGCCGCGGAGACACGCCACCTGCAGCGGGAGCTTCTCATGTTCGGCCCGATGCCAGCCGAGCGATTGGTGCAGGCCTGTGGCGCGGACCGATGGCGCGAAGGTATTTTTGAAAATGCCGTGCGCGAAGGCGAACGTGGAGGGATGATTGCTCGCTTGCCGTGCGGGTGGATGACCGCGCGGACATCGGTCCACGGCCAAGACGCTGAACCTGGGAGCTCAGATCTCCCCTCGTCAGCGGCGTAGCTGCGCTCGTCAACCTGGGGCTCCATGATGCGGTCCCAGATCAGCACCATGAGCCCACGGCTCCGCGTGCACTAGGCGGTGGATGCGGCGCGCGGCATCGTCAGTAACCGGTCGGATGCCGGACGACGAATCCTCGTGCGGGCGAGATGCGCCGCGTCGACCATCGGTCCTCGTCGTTGACGGAGCTCTGCGCCGCAGTGTCGAACCAGAGACCGGCAATCTTCGCGTAGACATGCCCGGCGTTTGCGTAGAGCGTGATCCAGTCGCCGGGGCCGGCGGAGCCGTACCGCTCCATCTCGCCCGAGTCCTCAGTTCTGGAGAGCAAGTCACCGCCATGCAGGGCAAAGCCCACCGAGCCCGAACAGTCGTACCCCGAAGCCCTCCACCGACCGTGACCGCCGGCGTACAGGTACGGCTTCGTCGCGATGGAGTTGGCCGCCGCGATTACCCGCTTGACCGCCTCAGGGGCCGCGTCCGGAGCGATCGCGAGGCCGTTGACCAGTGCGGCCTGGTCGCCCGGGACGGCTGTTGGCACCGATGGCGCAGTCGTGACGGACCTGCCAGCGGTGACCCAGCCGGCCAGCGTACGAGCGGTCCGGATCCCGACGGTGCCACTGGGCGGCTTCAGCCGTGCCACGATTTGGAACCGGCGAACCGATGCTTTCGTCTGTGGACCGAACCGCCCGTCCGCCGTTGTCGTGATGCCGACGTCCGTCAGCCAGATCTGAAGCGTCCGGACATCGCGGCCGTGATCACCCAACCTCAAGACGCGACGGAGCGGCGACGGCCTCACGCCCGTCGCAGCGGCGGCGCCGGTACTCATCAGCAATGACAACCCCGCAACCGCCGCCACCATGATCAGGAGCCTGCTCGGCCGACCGATGTCCGCCCCCAGGGCAGTGAGCTGACAGCAGATTCTGGATCCGGGCATTGGAAACCTCGCAGTTGATCGCATCTCGTGACCGGTGCCTACGGGGTTAGCTGACGGGCTCGCGTCCAATCCAGACCGCTACTGGCGGATCACCGCCAGATTCGCCCCAAGGGAAATGGGTTCCCCGCTCCACGGACTGAGCGCCGTGGACTCGGCACCTTCTCAGAACAACGAGAACGCCCCCAAGTTGCGCGGGCGGACCGGGCCTGGCGATGACGAGAGCCAAGCCGGCAGAGAACGCAATCCGGCGCGCTGTTGGCGATGCCGTCCCCGGCATCCGGCTACTGAAGCCCACGCTGGGAGCTAGGCGCTGACGGCCGCGCTCTGATGGCACCCGGGGGGCGAACCACACAGTGCAGTTCCGTAGCCGAGGCCCCCGGCCAACACCCGAAAGGAACCGACGATGCAGAAAATGCCTGCTAATCCGAGGAAGCCCTCTGACGGACTCGAACCGTCGACCCCTTCCTTACCATGGAAGTGCTCTACCAGCTGAGCTAAGAGGGCGCTTGCAGGGATTTCCTCGATCCTCCACCCCCGCTCGCCGTTCGAGGCTGCGCGGGAGGCGGCGAGATCTCGGTCGGCCGCTACTGCAGGCAAGCGTAGCTCATGCCTGTCCCTGCCGCTGGGCGCGGCATTTCGCCTACCGCCGAGCTCACACGCCACCGGTCAGGTAGCGGGCTCGCCGGTCTCGGGGACCGGCGAGCCTGCGGACGTCGCTCGGGATGGTCCTCGCTATCCCTCCTGGCCGGCGAGGTCCCGGCGCGGCCGCGGGTGCGGGTGTGGATGTCCACGTGAGTCTCCGGTCAGATGGGTGTGGGCCGTCTCGGTGCGGTCGGCGCCCGTGAACCAGAGGTAGGCGACCAGGACCAGGATCAGGCCGAGGAACACGTAGCTCGTGGCGGTGGTCCCCAGTCCGAGCCCGCCGAAGTCGGGGTCATGCTGGGACATCTGGTCTCCGATGGATGCGCCCAGCGGCCGGGTGAGGATGTAGGCCAGCCAGAAGGCGGTGATCGGCCCGAGCCCGAAGCGGTAGTGGGCCAGCGCTATCAGGGCGATCGCCGCGGCGAAGATGAGGATCGAAACCGCATAACCCAGGGAGAGCTTCTCGGCGAGCAGGTCACCGGCCGCGGTGCCCAGAGCGAACGTGAAGAGGATCGCGAGCCAGTAGAACGCCTCGCGACGCCGGGTCACGATCGAATGGATGGAGAGGGTCTTCTCGACGGCGTACCAGGCGGCGAACACCGTCCCCAGAACCGCGGCGAACACGGGGGCGGTCACCGTCAGCGAGACGCCGAGGTTGTCGGTCAGGTTGTCGGTGATGAGCGTGCCGAACACGCTGATGACGACGACCACGGCCCAGTACAGCGGGGCGATATAGCGCCGGACGCTGAACTGCGCTCCCAGGAGGACGGCGAGCACGCCGGCCGCCACCCAGGTTGTCGTGGTGAGGCCGAGGCCGAGATTGGTGTTCAGATAGTCAGCGGCCGTCTCCCCAACCGTGGTGCAGAGGACCTTGATGAGCCAGAAGTAGATCGTGACCTCGGGGACCTTGTTGAGCATCCGTGTGCGGGCCGGCGCCGCCGAGGTAGAGGTGAGTGTGTGCATGCCGGGCGACGCTACGTGCGCAACCTGGCACAGACCTGACTAGATGCCAGAAATCAGCGCAGTACGTAGCCCGTGCCACGGATGGTGCTGAGCGTGAGTTGCGCGTCGACGCGCCGGAGCTTGCCCCGGACCCTGGCGATGCAGGAGTCCAGCGTGTTGGCGGCCGGTTCACGCACGTCGGGCCAACCGACTGCGATGAGCGCGGACCGGCGGACCACCGCCCCTCGCGCTCCCATCAGCGCGGCCAGCAGCCGGAACTCGGTGCGCGTGAGCGCAACCCGCTCCGCGCCGAGCACCAGCGCGTGCGCGGAGGCGTCGAGCCGCAGCCCATCTCGGTCGTCAGCGGCCCTGCTCCGTCGGAGCAGTCCCCGCAGGCGGACGAGCAACTCGGGGACCTCGAACGGCTTGGTCAGGTAGTCATCGCCGCCGGCGTCGAATGCCGCCAGACGGTCTTCGAGCTCGTGCCGGCCGGTGAGAAAGAGCACCGGCACCAACAATCCCTCGGCGCGGATCGCGGCGCACACCTCGCGACCGTCGCGATCGCTCAGGAGGATGTCGAGCACGAGCAGCTGCGGGGGGTCCGCGGTGAACGCCGCGATCGCCTCGGCCCCGGACGCCGTGGCGCGCACGCGATAGCCCTCGGCGGTGAGCGTCCGGCGCAGCACGTCGCGCAGCCCGTCATCGTCCTCGCAGACTCCCACGCTCACGGCGCGCCCATCGCCAAGGGTCGTGAGCTCAGGCATGCGGGAGAGTCACCACGAAGCGAGCGCCGCCGGTCGAGGGGCTGAGGCTGACCTCGCCGCCGACCCCGCGAGCGAGGCGACGCGCCAGGGCGAGGCCAAGACCCGCGCCCGCGTGTCCGGCGCCCCCGCCGTTCGCCCCCGCACCCCGGTGGCGGTACCCGGGATCGAATATCTGGTCGCGATCAGTGGCATCGACCCCCTCTCCATCATCCTGGACGGCGATCTCCACGGTCGAGTCGACCTCGGACACATCGATGTGGATCCGCCGGCGAGCGTATCGGCATGCGTTCTCCAGCAGAGGAGCGAGGACGCGTTCCAGCAGGCCGGCGTCGACCCCCGCGAGCACCTGACGGGCGGGCTCGCTCAGTTCGAGCTTCAGGTCGCGGGCGGTGGCCAGACCCGCACAGGCATGGATCGCCGCCCGTGCTCCGGTCACCGCGTCGGTGCTGGGATGAGATGAGCTCGCCTGTGCGCGGGCCGCGGCGATCAGCGTGTCGAGAATGTTCGTCATCTGGCGGGCGCTCTGCAGGATCTGCTGAAAGCCGTGCTTGCTCACCGGATCCTGCGGTCCGTGGCGCAGCGCGTACTGGGCCTCGGCGCTGATCGCGCTCAGCGGTGTCCGCAGCTCGTGGGAGAGCTCGGCGGTGAGCATCTGCTCGTGGCGCAGACTGGCGGCCACGCGGTCGAGCAATCCGTCAAGCGTCGCGGCCAGGGTGGTGAACTCATCATGCGGCGGGCCCAAGGAGAAACGGCGCGCCAGGTCGTGCTCACTCCACTCCGCCGCCTGCCGTGTCATCTCCTCCACTGGGGTGAGCGCACGGGCGATGAGCCAGCGTGTGCCCAGCGCCACCGCGATCAGGGCCAGCGCAGCCAGCGCCGCGGAGGCGAGGAGGGCGACCTTGCGGATCTGCTCATAAGGGGCCGTGGAGACCGCCGCCACCACCGTGCCCACGCGCCGGCCGGAGTGGACCACCGGCACGGCGTACAGCCGGGCGTCAGGACCCGTCACATCGCGAAAGCCCTGCCTCTGCGTCATCCCCGCCGCGGCCTGGCCGACGGCGGCCGGCGCGTTGGGCTGCTCGAGCACGCGCGCCCCTTCGAACACCCACGTGGGCGTGTCGGCGGCACCCGCGTCCGCGGTCTCGGCGAGCTCGATGCCGCTCGAGGTGACGTGAAGACCGTCGAGCTCGGCGGTGGCCCGGGCGCTGGCCACGGCGTCGGCCTCGGCGTTCAGACGCGCGCCGAGCACGAGGTTGAAGCCGGCGGTGAGGCCGACCAGCACCACGGCCAGCGCGGTGACGACAGTGACCCAGAGGCGCTCGCGCAGCCCGAACACGCCTAGACGTCGCATTCCAGCTTGTAGCCCACCCCGTGGACCGTGGCCAGTCGAGGCCGGGCATCGAGCTCGCGCAGCTTGCGCCGCAGGCGCGCGACGTAGACGTCGAGGGTGTTGTCGTGGACGATCGCGCCATGCGGCCACGCCGCATGGATGAGCTCCGTGCGCGGGACGGTGGCGCCGGAATGGGCGGCCAGTGAGGCCAGCAGACGAAACTCGGTGGGGGTGAGCGCCGCCGTGCGCTCGTCGGAGGAGACGGTGAACTCGGTCGGATCGAACGTGAGCCCGGCACGGCTGTGCTGCACCCCGGAGCCCGCCCGGCGCAGGAGTGCGTGCAGGCGCACGGCCAGCTCCTCGATGTCAAACGGCTTGGTGAGGTAGTCGTCACCCCCGGCGTTGAACCCGCTGAGTCGATCGGGGAGCGCGTCCTTGGCGGTGAGGAACAACACAGGCGAGGTGATGCCGCGAGCGCGCAGGGCCTGGCAGACGTCGCGTCCGTCGGCATCCGGCAGCCCTACATCGATGACCAGGAGCTCGGGTGCCCCGGCGATCGCCATCGTGACGAACTGGTGACCGGTCGCGCATGCGCTCACCGAGAATCCCTCGGCGCACAGGCTGCGAACCAGGACGTCACGCAGGTCCTCATCATCTTCGACGAGCAGAACGGTTGGACACACCGCTCAAGTATCGCCAGGCGGCATCGGAGAACCTGACGATTTCCTGAACGGCAGGACGCCGCCGGCGGCATTCAGGAGATCGCCAGATGCCCAGCGCATCCTGACGACCATGTCACCTTCACAGATCAGACGCGCTGCGGCGGCGACGCTGGTGCTCGCCGCGGTCGGCGGGTGCGGCTCGTCCGGGACGGCGCACCCGAACGCCGCGAGCACGGGCGCTCCTTCGACGACCGCGGCCAGCGCAGCGGGCACCAGCTCGACGTCGTCCGCCCCGTCCTCCGCCCCCGGTGCGCTGTCCGCCGACGCTCGTTCGGCGGCCACCGGCGACATCCCCGACAACCAGGTGTTCCTCACGTTCAGCAACCGGAGCGGTGGCTATGCGATGAAGTATCCGGAGGGATGGACGCAGAGCGGGAGTGCTCGAAACGAGACGTTCCGCGACAAGAACAACCTCGCGCACGTCCTCATCATCCACGGCGGCGCGCCGACGCCCACCGAGGTCACCGCACAGCTGCGCCAGCTTGCGCGATCGCAGGCATCGCTGCATTTCACCTCGCCGCGTATTGTGCGGTTGAGCGCCGGGCCCGCAGTGCGGGTCACCTACAGCACCCAGAGCGCGCCCAACCAGGTGACCGGTAAGCGCGTCACGATGCTCGTCGACCGCTACGAGCTCGCCTCGGCCGGTCGTGTGGCGGTGATCGACCTCGGAACGCCGCGCGGCGTGGACAACGTCGACGCCTACCGGATGATGATCAACAGCTTCCGGTGGCGATGACCTCCGCTCACGCGTTGGCGCTGCGCGACGTGATCAAGATCTACCGATCCGGGCCGGTCGAGACGGTCGCCCTGCGAGGTCTGACGCTGGAGGCGCACGCGGGTGAGCTCGTGGCCCTGCTTGGTCCCTCCGGGTGCGGCAAGAGCACCGTGCTCAGCCTGTGCGCCGGACTCGACGAGCCGTCGGCCGGCGAGGTCTGGGTGGGCGGCCGTCGCCTGGCGCAGATGGCCGAGACCGAGGTGGACGCGCTGCGCGCGTCAGACGTCGCACTGGTCCTGCAGAGCGCCAATCTCTGGTCCTGGCTCACCACGCACGGCAACATCGTGGTCGGTTGTCGCCTCGCCGGCGTGGCCGATCCCGAGCAGCGAGCCGACGAGGCACTGCGCGCCTTCGGGCTCGCCGCCCGCTCCGCGGTACGTGCCGGCGACCTCTCCGGCGGCGAGCAGCAGCGTGCCGCGGTGGCCGCCGCCTTCGCCCGCCGGCCCCGCGTCATCCTCGCCGACGAGCCAACCGGCGAGCTTGACACGGCCAGCGAGCGTCAGGTGCTCGATGCGCTCGTGCGCCTGCGTGACGAGAGCGACGCTGCCGTGGTCGTGGTGACCCATTCCGGGCGGGTGGCGCAGACCGCGGACCGGGTACTCGAGATGCGCGACGGCCAGCTGACGACATGAGACCGCCGACCTCGACCGCGCCACTGTTGGCGTGCCGACGCGTCACGGTCGTTCATGGATACGGCGCCGCCCAGGTCGTGGCGCTCCGCGATGTCGACCTCGAGCTCGGCGACGGGGAGCGCATCGCGCTGTTCGGCGCCTCCGGATCGGGCAAGACGACGCTGCTCCACGTCCTCGCAGGGCTGATCGTGCCCCACCGTGGCCAGGTGTCCTGGCAGGGAACGGCGATGCCGTCGATCCAGGTGGCGGCCCATCGCCGTGGTGCGGGCGCGGCCCTGGTGTTTCAGAACGCCAATCTCCTCCCGACCTTCACCGCCGCCGAGAACGTCGCCTTCGCGGCGCTCGCCGTCGACGGAAGCGACCCTGTCGATGACACGGCCGCCGAGCTGCTCGAGCGCGTGGGCTTGAGCGGCAAGGGCCAGGCCCTCCCGGCAGAGCTCTCCGGCGGCGAAGCCCAGCGCGTGGCACTCGCGCGGGCCCTCGCCCAGCGGCCGCGGGTGCTGCTGTGCGACGAGCCGACCGGCCACCTCGACACAGAGACCGCAGGCCGCGTGCTCGACCTTGTCGACGCGCTGCACGACGAGTTCGGCTTCGCCCAGGTGACGGCCACGCATGACGCCGACGTCGCCGCGCGGTACCGGCGGGCGATCGGACTCGCCGACGGCCGTGTCTCCGGTGAGGAGCGCTTCGCGTGAGGCCGCTGGGACGACTGGCCGTGGGGGCGCTGATCGCCGCTCCCGGTCGCACGGCGGCGCGTATCGCGGTACTCGGGATGGCCGTCGCCCTGCTGGGCGCGATGCTCTTGTTCGTCGGGCACTCGCTGCAGACGATGACCGGGTCTGCGGTGCGGTCGGTCCCATTGGACTGGCAGGGCCCGGTCGGCTCCTACCAACAGGATGTGCAGACGGCGCGCGGGGTCGGCGCACAGAAGGGCATCGCCCATGCGTACGCCACCGCCACGGCTCCGTTCGCGGCCGCGGCCCACCGCGGACCCGGCGGGCTCACCAACGCGGGCTCGGGCGCCCTCTTCGCCGTCGACGGGGGCTATCTGCAGGGGCTGTCCACGTTCCGTCTCCTGCGCGGCGCCCTCCAACCCGGAGCGATCGTCCTCGACCAGCAGTTGGCGGCGACCCTGCAGGCTCAGGTCGGCGACAGGGTCGCGCTCACCGTGCGGGCCGGTCATCCGCCGGTGCGCGTGCGCGTCTCGGGCGTCGGGCTCATCACCGCCCCGGACACCGTCTTTCAGCCGCTGAACCCGACCGCCGGACCTGCGCCGGCTCAGCCGCCGGCCAACGCGGCCATCATGGACCTCTCCACCTTCGCGAAGCTCGTGGCGCCCGCGCTGCCCACGCTCCGCAACGGTGCGGCGGGCGCGGCCGCCGTGCCGGGCAGCCTGTCCGGGGTGCAATGGCAGGTCCAGGCCCAGCTTGATCCCGCCGGCCTCACCGGCAGTCCAAGCCACGCCTTCGCAGAGGCGGGACAGGTCCTGCATCGGGTTGAGCGGACCCTGCCCGGCCAGGTCCAGTTCGTCGACAACCTCTCCGCTGCGCTCAGCACGGCCGCCGGGGACGGTCTCTACGCCGAGACACTGTTCATCATGCTCGCCGTCCCGGGGGCTGTGGTTGCGCTTGGCCTCGCGTACCTCGCCGCGCTGGGCGGAGTGGACCGGGACCGCCGGGACCTCGCGCTCCTGCGCGTGCGCGGCGGGTCACGACGCGGACTGATCGCGCTGGCCGCGATGGAGAGTGTGGTGATCGGTGTATGCGCCGGACTGCTGGGCGCCGGGATGGCCGTGGGGTCGGTGACGATCGCCGGGGCGGCAAGCGGGGCCCTGACCGTGACCCGCGTACTCGTCACCGTCGCCGTCGGCATCGGGGCGGCGGTCGCCGGCGCGCTGGTGGCGCGGCTTGCCGCGGCCGGCTCCGTCCTCAGGGCCACGGTGAACGAGAGCCGCCGGGCGGTCCAGCGCGATCGCGCGCCGCTCTGGCAGCGCCTGTACCTCGACGTGCTCGCGCTCGTGCTCAGTGGGCTGATCTACTGGCTGACGGCCAGCACCGGGTTCACCGCTGTGGTCAACCCCGATGCCAACCCGACGTTGTCACTGTCGGTGTACATGTTCTTCGCCCCGGCGCTCCTCTGGCTTGGAGCCACGCTCCTGCTCGTCCGCCTCCGGGGGCGCGGACTGGCGTGGCTGCTGGCCCGCCGCGCGCGTACCCACACCACCACGCCCCACGGCCTGCTGCTCGTCAGCGCCGGCCGCCGCAGCGCGGTCATCAACCGCGGACTGATCGTGCTCGGGCTCCTGCTCGCCTTCGGCGTCAACCTCGCGGTGTTCACCGCCACCTACGACGCCCAGTCCCATGTCGACGCTCAGCTCACCCTCGGCGCCGACGTGACCGCGACGGCTCCTCCCGGGGCGATCGCCGGCAGGGGGCTGCAGGGCACGATCTCGGGCATGCCCGGCGTGCAGGCGACCACCCCGGTCGATCATTCCTACGCCTACGTGGGCCCGGACCTGCAGGACACCTACGGCATCGACGCCCGCACGATCGGCGCGGCGACGACCCTGCGCGACTCCTACTTCCTCGGGGCCGGCGCCACCCAGACCATCGCGCGGCTGAGAGCGCATCCAGACGGGATTCTCGTGTCCAAGGAGACGATGAGCGACTATCAGCTGCGACTGGGCGATCTGCTGCGCCTCCGCGTCCTCGATCGGTCGCGCGGGCGCTTCCGCGTCGTGAACTTCCACGTCGCCGGAGTGGTCCAGGAGTTCCCGGCGGCGCCCCGCGATTCCTTCATGGTGGCCAACCTCGCCTATCTTCAGGCCGCCGACCATGCCGGCGGGCCGAACGTCCTCTTTGTCCGCAGCGCGACACCAGCCCCGACCGCGGCGGCAATCGCCGCCCGCACCCGCGCGGACGGCGTGCTTGTCAAGAGCATCGATCAGCAGACGCGCGAGACCGTCAGCTCGATCACTACGGTCAACCTCAGCGGCATCAGCCGCATCGAGGAGATCTTCGTCCTGGCCCTGACCGCCGCCGCCGTGGCGCTCTACATCGCGCTCGTACTCTCCGAGCGCCGCCACGAGCTGGCGACGATGGCGGCTGTGGGTCAGTCACTGCGCGGGATCGGCGCCTACGTGTGGAGTGAGGTGGCGCTCGTGGTCGGGTGCGGCCTGGTGCTCGC
The DNA here is from genome assembly GCA_963771675.1 of uncultured Actinomycetota bacterium. Classification (GTDB taxonomy): domain Bacteria; phylum Actinomycetota; class Thermoleophilia; order Solirubrobacterales; family Solirubrobacteraceae; genus Palsa-465. The sequence continues at coordinate 657,813 of CAVYUJ010000004.1, forward strand.
GGCCCCGCTCGGGCTGGCGCTGTCGCTCATGCTGGTGGCCATGCTCCAGCACGTGTTCGATCCTCCCCCCGACGCGCTGGTGCTGCCGTGGGGCTTTCTCGCCGAGCTCGCCGGCGCCGCCGTGATCGTGTTCGCGCTGGGTGCGATGGCCGCCCAGCGGAGCCTGCGCCGTCTCCCCCTCGGGCGGGTGTTGCGCGAGCAGTGACGATGGCGGGCACGGCAAGGCACGGCGAGGCACGGCGAGGCGCGCTGAGCCACCGCGCCCTCATGGCTCTGACGGGCCATGGACCGCGACCGTCACACGAGTCGCCTTATAACCAACGCCGCGCACCGTCTGGATGAGCGTCGGGATGCTGGGGTCACGCTCGAGCTTGAGCCGCAGATGGCGGATGTACACATCGATCGATCGCGGATCCGTGAACGTAGCGTGACCACGGGCCGCTCGCAGGAGCTCCGCCCGACTGCACACGCGATCCGTCCTGGACATCAGAACCAGGAGCAGCTCGTATTCGGTGTAGGTCAGCGCCACTGGTTGGGCGTCCCGTCTCACCTCGCGCGCCGAGTGGTCAAGCACAACGTGCCCAAGACGCAGTGGCGGAAGGGAGCCGGCGTACCGCTCCCGCCGCAACAGCGCCTTGATGCGACTGCGCAGCTCGGCGAGCCGGAGCGGCTTGGTCATGAAGTCGTCGGCTCCCGCCTCCAGCCCCGTGACGACGTCGGCTTCGCCCGCGACGTCGCCGAGCATGATGATCGGGGTGCCGTCCCCGGCGGCCCGCAGGCGCCGGCAGACACTGAAGCCATCGGGACCGTTGCCCAACGCTGTTGCCAGCAGGAGCACATCGTGACGTTCGCTCGCGAGGATGGTCGATACGCCCGCGCCGTCGAGGACACTCCGGGGCCGGTGACCGAAGCCTGTGAGCATCGCAGCGAGCTCGGTGTGCACATCGGGCTCGATGTCCGCCACCAGGATCCGCCACGGCCTCAGGTGCGCCTGGCCGCCACTGGTGGCTGCGTTCACGGTCTGCTCGCTATCCTGCGCCGGCGCAGGAGCGCCCACGCGATGGCGAGGAGAGCAAGGCCGAGGACGGTGTAGTCCGCATAGCGGAGACCCGGTTTCACGGAGTCCCAGTTGGCGCCGAGCGCGGTGCCCAGCCACGCGAAGGCCAGCACCCATGGGACGCAGCCGATGACCGTCAGCAGGGAGAAGCGCCGCATCGCCACGCCGGCCGCGCCGGCAGGCAGCGAGATGAACGTGCGCACCACCGGCAGCAGACGACCCACCAGCACCGAGGTGTCGCCGTAGCGCGCAAACCACCGGTCGGCGACGGCGAGATGGCCGGGGCTGAGGATGCGCCGGCCGAGTGGGCCAGCCGGCAGGCGCCGGCGCCCGTAGCGCCCCACGTAGTAGGCCAGCCACGAGCCGACGAGATTGCCCAGCACGCCGGCCGTCGTGACCGAGATGAGGTCACCGTGGCCCTGGCTGACGCCGAAGCCCGCGAACAGCATCGTGATCTCTGACGGGATCGGCACGCAGGCGGCATCGAGCAGCATGAGCACGAAGATGCCGAGTAGACCGAGATCGGACACCACGTGAGTCGCCCACGTCGCGATCTGCTCCGTGATGGTTGCGGCCAGCAGCATGGCCCCGACAAGGATCGCCGCCGAACATGAGATCAACCTGAAGTCCGGCGCACGTCACGGCACCCGGCCGCCCCGGCGCTCGCCGACTCAAGCGTCTCACGCGCCGCCGGAGACCGTCCGCCCCGGCGGAAAAGCGGGGACGCGGTGAAGCTGCCCCGGGAGGTGAAAGCCGGTGACCTCGCCCAGCCACCGGGCCACGTCAAGCACACCGCTGAGCGTGACGGGCGCGTGCCCGATGCCCTCGCGATCCAGCAGGTAGAGGAGATCCTCGGTGGCGATATTGCCGGTCGCGCCAGGGGCGAACGGGCAACCGCCCAGCCCGCCGGTGGCCGCGTCGAGGACCATGGCGCCGGCGTCGATGGCGGCGAGCGCGTTGGCGTAGCCGGTGTTGCGCGTGTTGTGCAGATGAATGCCGATCGGGATGCCCCATGCGCGGGCGGGCTCGACCAGCGCGCGGACGTCGCGCGGACCCGCGACGCCAATCGTGTCGGCGAACAGAGACCTCGTCGGCGCCCGCGTCGGCGAGGCTCCTGCTCGCCTCGAGCGAGA
>CAVYUJ010000005.1:0-834749 GCA_963771675.1 uncultured Actinomycetota bacterium
AGCTCGAAGCCCTCGGCCTTGCCCAGGCCGCGGCCGCCGGCCACGAGGATGTCGGCGCCCTCGATGTCGACGTCGGCGCCGCGCTGCTCGCCGCGCTTGACCATCTTGGCCTGATTGGACCACGGCGAGTACTCAATGTCCACGTCGACCACCTCGGCGTCGGCGGGGTGGGCGGGGTCGTTTTCCCGGACCTCGAACGCGTTGATCCGGCCGATGATGATCCCCAGATCGCCGCGGTAGTGCGAGACGGAGATCTTGGAGTCTCCGAGGATCGGACGCTCAGCGACCAGCTTGCCGTCCTGCGCACGGATCGCGGTGACCTCCATGGTGACGCCGGCGTGCCGGCGCGCGGCCAGTCCGGCGCCGATCTCGAAGCCGAGCAGGCCGCCGCCGAACAGCGCGTAGCCGTGGCCGCCGTCCTCGATGACCTTGGCCATCACGTCGATGACCGGCTGAGCCAGGCCCTCGGGGCCCTTGGCGCGGTAGACCTTGGTCGCGCCGTACTGGCCCAGGGTCTTGCAGAGGTCGTCGGTGAGGTCGTCGCCGCCGACCACGACGGCGTGGCACTCCCCGCCGATCTCCGCGGCGCGGGCCGCGCCCTCGGACACGGCGCCGAGTGAGTTCTTGTTGAGCGCGCCCTCGTAGTGCAGGACGTAGGTGAGAACGTCAGCCATGTCTAAATCAGCTTCCTTTCGTCAAGCCAGGCGACGATCTTCTCGACGGTGTCGTCGGTGTCCTCGTCCTCGATGATCGTGCCGGCGGACTTGGCGGGCGGATCCTTGAACTCGCCGCACTGCACGCGCGAGCCCTCCCCACCGACCATGGAGGCGTCGATGCCGACGTCGCCGGCCGAAACGGCCTGGAGCGGCTTCTTCTTGGCGCCCATGATCGCCTTCAGTGACGGGTAGCGCGGCTCGTTGATGGCGTCACCCACGGAGATGACGGCCGGCAGCGACACCTCGACGGTGTCGTAGCCGTACTCGGCCTGACGCTCACAGGTCAGCGCCTCGCCGGCGATATCCATCTTGATCACCTGGGTCAGCGACGGCATCTTGAGGTGGTCGGCGACGACGGCGCCGATCGTGTAGCACTCGCCGTCATCGGACTGCTGGCCCAGGAGGACCAGATCGGGCGACTCCGATTCCAGTGCCTTGGACAGCGCGTAGCCGGTCGCCGCCACGTCAGACCCGGCCAAGCCGTCATCGGACAGGTGCACCGAGCGGTCGGCGCCCAGCGACACGGCCTTCTGCAGCGCGCGCGTCGCGGTGGACGGGCCCATCGTCACGGCGACGATCTCGTCGACCTCGACCGCGCCGCCCTCGCGGATCTGCATGGCGGCCTCGATCGCGTGGGTGTCGTACGGGTTGAGATTTCGCTCACCCGACCTGTCCATCCGCCCCGTCGAGGCGTCGATCCGCTTCTCGACGGCGGCGTCCGGGACCTCTTTCACCAGGACGCAAATCTTCAAGTGTGGCCTCCTATCAGGTGTCCTGAGCGGGGATTGCGACCCGCGTGCTCACGATGGTTCTCTTGCGAAAAGGTGCTGCGACTATACCCGGTTGACTGACGAGTCAATCGGTCGGGTACGGGCTGCGCGGGGCCGAGGCGGGACCACGTCCCCGGGACTGGTACGCGGATGTTCCCGCCCACGCCCGGGTCAGGCGCGGACGGCGCCGCGGATGAAGTCGATCGCCTGCTGGGCCGGGGCCCCGGGGGTGAACACCTCGGCCACCCCCAAGGACTTCAGCTCCTCGATGTCGTCAGACGGGATCGTCCCCCCCACCGTCACGACGACGTCGTCGATGCCCTGCTCGGCCAACAGCTCCATGATCCGTGGCACCAGCGTCATGTGGGCTCCGGACAGGATCGAGAGGCCGACCGCGTCGGCGTCCTCCTGGATCACCGTCTCCACGATCTGCTCCGGAGTCTGGTGCAGACCGGTGTAGATGACCTCCATCCCGGCGTCACGCAGGGCGCGGGCGATGATCTTGGCGCCGCGGTCGTGGCCGTCGAGTCCGGGCTTGGCGACGACGACGCGGATCTTCTTGTCTGAGGAGGACATCGCTGAGGCCGGCGGATTGTAGTCCCGCGGGGCCGCCGGAGGCCGCGCGGGCGGGCGCTGCGTGCCCGGGCGCGGAGGGCGCCCGGCGCCGCCTGCGCTCCTACCGGACGACGACGGTCATCTTCATGCTCGGGTGGATCGTGCACACCAGGTCATACGTGCCCTTCTTGGTGAAGGTGTGGCTGTAGCTGCCGCGGACCTGGGTCTTTGAGCTGAACGACGAGGGCCCCTTGCGAACCACGATGTTGTGCTTGAGCACGCCGACCCAGTTCCAGGTCACCTTGGTGCCCCTGCCCACCGTGAGCGTCTTGGGTCCGTAGTAGTTGTCGCCCACCTTGACCGTCTTGCCCGACGCAAGCGCGGAGACGGCCGAGACGCCGATGAGGACGGCGGTGAGCAGGATGAGGAAACGCAGGCGACGTGTGAGCATGGCGCGGCAGTCTATGCGTACGCGCCAGGGCGCCGCGCCGACGGGGCGCGGCCGCCTATGCGCCCAGGCCCGGGCGCCGCGCCGATGGGGCGGCCGCGTACCCAGGCCCGGGCGCCGCGCCGATGGGGCGGCCGCCTACGCGCCCAGGCCCGGGCGCTGCGCCGATGCCGCGAGCCGCCTGACCCGGCGCGGCGGTCGCAGCCGCCGCAGCGCCATCACGGTCCCGATCCCGCCCGCGCCGGCGGCCGCCCCCAGCGCGGCGGCCGTCTTGAGCCGGCGCCCGAGGCGATCGAAGCGCAGGACGTCCCAGCCGCGCTCGCGGGCGATCCGGGCCAGCGCCACGTCGGGGTTGACCGCCACGGGATGCCCGACGGCCTCGAGCATGGGGAGGTCTGACTCGGAGTCTGAGTAGGCGTAACAGGCCTTCAGATCGAAGCCCTCGCGCTCGGCGAGCTCCCGGATCGCCTCCGCCTTGCCGCTCCGGTACACGAACAGGCCCACCGGGCGGCCGGTGTAGACACCCTCGACGACCTCGGACAGCCCCGATCCCAGCGCGCCGTCGAGCGCCATCACGCGGGCCAGGATGTCGGCCAGCTCCTGGGAGGCCGCGGTCACGATGTACGCCGGACGGCCATGGTCCTGATGCTCGTGGGCCAGCGCCAGCATCTGGGGATAGACGCGGGGCAGGATCCCGGCCAGCACGTCGGCACCGAGGCGCTCGAGGTCGACGACGCGCTTGCCCTCCAGCGACGCCGCGATCCGCTCGCGCAGGGCCACCGAGTCGGCGTCCGTGGCGCCGCGCAGGCGGAATTGGATGTTGGCCACCGCGTCGGCCAGCAGCTGCCGGCGACCCATCAGCCCGGCCCGGTACGCGGCGCGCCCGAACTGGAACGCCGAAGACCCCTGGATCAGGGTCTTGTCGAGATCGAAGAACGCGGCGCTGAGCGGGCCGGGTCCGTCGTCCGCGGGTGCCGGGTCCCTCGGGGCCTCGTCAGCCGCCATTGACCTCGACGATCACCGCGTCGCCCTGGCCGCCGCCCGAGCAGATCGCGGCGCAGCCGAGGCCGCCGCCGCGACGGCGCAGCTCGTAGACCAGCGTGCCGAGGATGCGCGCGCCCGAGGCGCCGATGGGATGGCCCAGCGCGACCGCGCCGCCGTTGACGTTGACCTTGTCCTCGTCGATGCCGAGCATCCGCATCGAGTTGAGCGTGACCGAGGCGAACGCCTCGTTGATCTCCCACAGGTCGATGTCCTCGGCCGACAGCCCCGCCTTCTCCAGCGCCCTGAACGCCGCGTTGGCCGGAGTGCGGGCCAGATAGGGGAAGTCGTCGGCGACCGCGGCCTGGGCGACGATCGTGGCCAGCGCGGCCTTGCCGTTGCTCTTGGCCCATGCGTCAGAGGCGAGCACCAGCGCGCCGCCGCCGTCGTTGACCCCCGGCGAGTTGCCGGCGGTGTGGGTGCCGTCCTTGAGAAAGATCGGGGGCAGCTTGGACAGGGACTCCAGGCTGGAGTCGCGGCGTGGGGCCTCGTCGACCTCGACGGTGGTGTCGCCTTTGCGGCCCGAGATCGTCACCGGCACGATCTCCTCGGGCAGGCGCCCCTCGTCGGTGGCCTTGATCGCGAGCTCATGGGAGCGCAGCGCCCAGCGGTCCATGTCGGCCCGCGTCATCTCCAGCTCCGCGGCGACCTCCGAGGCCTCCTGGGCCATGTGCTTGCCGCTGAACGGGTTGGTCAGCCCGTCGCTGATCATCGCGTCGATGGCCTTGCCGTCGCCCATGCGGAACCCGAACCGGGCCTCCTTGAGCATGTACGGCGCCTTGGACATCGACTCCATGCCGCCGCCGACGGCGACCTCGAGATCGCCGGCGCGGATGGCGGCGTCGATCATGCCCGCGGCGCGGATCCCCGAGGCGCAGACCTTGTTGATCGTCTCCGAGGAGACCTCCTTGGGGATGCCGGCCTTGATCTGGGCCTGGCGCGACGGGATCTGGCCCTGACCGGCCTGGAGCACCTGACCCATGACCACGTGCTGGACCTGGTCCGGGGCGACGTCGGCCCGCTCCAGCGCCGCCTTGATGGCGGTTCCACCAAGCTCGGTGGCGTCGACCGAGGCCAGCCCTCCGCCGAGCTTGCCGATGGGCGTGCGGGCGGCAGAGAGGATGACTGTCTTGGGCATCGGTTGGCGTCTCCGGGGTCGCTGGCGAGGGAGTCCGATGGTAGTAGTGTGGCGCGCCGTGTACGTCGAGACGACCACGGCGCCGGCCCTCTCGACCGACGCCGACACCGTCGTCTACGCGGTAGTCGACGGCGAGCCGCTGCACGTCGAGGCCGCCCGCGAGCAACTCGAGGCCCTGGTCGATTCCGGCGAGGCCAAGGGCCGGTTCAAGCATCTGGCCCTCACCCACGTCGAGGGCCGCCGGGTGATGCTGGCCGGAGTGGGCGCGCGCGACGAGCTCGACGCCGAACGGGCCCGCGTGGTCGCCGCGCTGGCCCAGCGCCGCGCCTCAGAGCTGGGCGCGCAGACGCTGTGCTGGGCGCTACCGCCGGGCGCCGGCGACGAGATCGCCGAGGGGCTGGTGCAGGGCACGCTGCTGAGCGCGTACCGCTTTGACCGCTACAAGCGCACCGACGCCGCCGGTTCCGATGAGGACACGGGCGCCACCGGCATCGAGCGGCTGCTCCTCAGCGCCCCTGCCGACCTCGAGGGCAGCGTGGCGCGCGCGGTGATCGTCGCCGCCGCCCAGAACCGCGCCCGCGACCTCGGCAACCGGCCACCCAACGACCTCACCCCGGCCGCGCTCGGCGCCTACGCGGCCGAGCTCGCGGTCAGCCGGCCCGCGCTGACGGTGAGCGTCCTCGGCGGCGACGAGCTCCGTGACCTGGGCATGGGCCTGTTCGCCGCGGTCGCCTCGGGGTCTGAGCAGGACCCGCGGCTGATCACCCTGACCTATGAGGGTGCCCGTGGCAGCGACCGCCGCCTCGCGCTCGTCGGCAAGGCGGTGACGTTCGACAGCGGCGGCCTGGCCATCAAGTCGCTGGCGGGCATGGTCGACATGAAGTTCGACATGGCGGGCGGGGCGGCGGTGATCGAGACGATGGCCGCGCTCGCCGACCTCGCCGCTCCGATCAACGCGCTCGCCGTCGTCGGGGCCACCGAGAACATGATCAGCGGCTCGGCCATGCGCGCCGGCGACATCCTCACCGCGCTCGACGGCACGACGGTGGAGATGAACAACGCCGACGCCGAGGGCCGGCTGGTGCTCGGCGACTGCATCACCTACGCCCGGCGGGAGGGCTGTGACGCGATCGTGGACATCGCCACTCTCACCGGCGGTGTGGTCGTCGCCCTGGGCAGCGTCTACGCCGGGGTGATGAGCAACGACGACGCCCTCGCCGAGCTGGTCGCGGCGTGCGCCCAGCGCACGGGCGAGCTCGTCTGGCGGCTGCCGCTGCACCCCCAGTACGCCGAGATGGTCAAGGGGCGCTTTGCCCAGATCACCAACCGCACCGAGCGCCGCGAGGCGTCGGCCATCACCGGCGCCGAGTTCCTGCACCACTTCGCCGGCGACGTGCCCTGGGCGCACCTGGACATCGCCGGCGTGGGCGACAACGGCCGCGCGCCCTATCTGGACAAGGGCGGGACCGGATTCGGCGTGCGCCTGCTCACCGAGCTCGCGCTCAGCTTCTAGCGGGCGCCTACTTTGCCTTCTCGCGCTCCAGGATGCTGGCCGCGGCGCTGGCCGGGTCAAGCTCGCGGGAGACCACGCGGTTGAGCAGCTCGCGCACCTCGTCGTCCTCGCGGACCGATTCCTCGAGCTCGCGGCGCATGCGGTAGGTGGCGATGGCCAGCACCTCGTTGAGCAGGTTGCGCCGCCGGCGCTCGGACAGCGTGCCCTCGGACTCGATGAAGGCGCGGTGCTCGGCCAGCTTGTCGGCCACCTCGGCCACGCCCTCGCCGCGGACCGCCTCGGCGCGGATGATCGGGACGGGCCAGTCGGGCTTGGGGCCCAGGGCCAGCACTCCCTTGATCTCCCGCACCATCGTGTCGGTGAGCGGGTGGTCGGCCTTGTTGACGACGATGATGTCGGGGATCTCCATGACCCCGGCCTTGAGCGCCTGGATCGAGTCGCCCGAGCCGGGCATGAGCACGAGCACCACCGTGTCGGCGTGATCGATGATGTCGACCTCGGCCTGGCCGACTCCCACCGTCTCCAGGAGCACGAGATCACGGCCCGACGCATCCATGAGCAGCGCGGCCTGCAGCGCCGCCTCGCTGAGCCCGCCGAGCGCGCCGCGGTTGGCCATCGAGCGGATGAACACGCCCGGGTCCAGGAAGTGGTCGACGAGGCGGATCCGGTCACCGAGCAGCGCACCCTTGGTGAACGGCGAGGAGGGATCGATGGACAGGACCGCCACCGTGCGCTCCCGCTCGCGCTCGAGCTTGGTGAGCGCGCCCATCAGCGTCGACTTGCCCACCCCGGGTGGCCCGGTGAAGCCGACCACGGCCGCGTTGCCGGTCTTGGGATAGATCGTGCGCACGAGCTCCCAGCCCTCGGGATCGTCGTTCTCGACCAGCGTGATCGCACGGGCCAGCGCGCGGCGATCGCCCTCGAGCAGGCGCTCGGCAAGATTGTCGTTGGACCGGGACACAGGCGGCCCGCCATCATGCCAGGTGGAGTCGGCGACAAATGAGGTCATCTCAGAACCCGGAGTTTTGAGATGACCTCCGAGCGGGGAGGGTCGTAGAGGATGGGGAACGCGTTGGTAGGGCGCTTGGATCAGTTGCTGGGCGATGGGGTCGAGGCCGCCGTCTCGCTCAAGCACCGCCGACGGTTGACGAAACTGGGCTGGGCCCGGCTGTTTGAGCCATCGAGCCCGGGCGTGTTCGCGCAGGGCGATCCGCCCCCGCGCGAGGGCTGCGAGCTGGAGGTGCTCATCGACGGCGCCAACGCGCTGCCCGAGATCGCACAGGCGATCTCCGAGGCCAAGCGGTTCGTGCACGTCACCGGCTGGCACCTGGAGCCGGCGTTCGAGCTGGTGCGCGGGCGGCCGAACGGGGCGATCGGGGTGCTGCTCGCCGAGATGGCCGAGCAGGTGGACGTGCGGGTGCTCGTCTGGTCGGGCTCGCCCGTCCCGTTGTTTCACCCCACCCGCGGCGAGGTGAGCGAAGCGCTGAGCAACCTCACCCGCCACACCCGGATCCAGGCCAAGGGTGACCCCAAGGAGCACCCGCTGCACTGCCACCACGAGAAGACCGTCGTCATCGACGGCGAGGTGGCGTTCGTGGGCGGGATCGACATGACCGACGCCGCGGGCGATCGCTACGACGTCCAGGCCCACCGCGCCCGCCGCTCCATGGGCTGGCACGACGTCGGCACGCGGTTGCGCGGCCCGGCGGTGGCCGACGTCAACGACCACTTCCGGACCCGCTGGCGCGAGCTCACCCAGGAGGAGCTCCCCGCGCTGCCCGCCCCCGAGCCGGCCGGGGACTCGACGGTGCAGGTGGTGCGCACCGTCGAGGAGGACATGTACGACGCCCTCCCCCACGGCGACTTTCGCATCTTCGAGAGCTACGCCCGCGCGCTGCGCTCGGCCCGGGAGCTCATCTACCTCGAGAACCAGTTCCTGTGGTCGCCCGAGCTCGTCTCGATCATCGCCGACAAGCTGCGCAACCCGCCCACCCCGCAGTTCCGCGTCGTCGTGCTGCTCCCGGGCAAGGCCAACAACGGCGCCGAGGACACCCGCGGCCAGGTGGGGCGGCTGATCGATGCCGACGACGACGGGGGCCCGACCAAGCGCTTCGTGGCGGCGACGATCCGGGCCCTGTCGCCCACCCATGACCGGTCTGACCCGGTGTACGTCCACGCCAAGGTGGCGGTGATCGACGACCGGTGGCTGATCGTGGGCTCGGCCAACCTCAACGCCCACTCGCTGTTCAACGACACCGAGATGTGCGTGGTCACCGACGACGCGGCGCTGGCCCGCGACACCCGCGTGCGCCTGTGGGCCGAGCATCTGGAGATGGACGAGTCCGCGGTCCGCGACTGCCGATCCCGCAACCCTCGTCGACGATCGTTGGCACCCGATCGGCGACGAGCAGCTCGAGCGCCGGCGCGCCGGTCTGCCCGCCACGCACCGCCTGCTGGAGCTGCCCGGAGCGTCGCGGCGCTCCGCGCGGCTGCTGGGGCCGCTCGACGGATTGTTCACCGACGGCTGATGCCCGGACGCGGCGTCACGGCGCGCTGATCAAATTCCCTACGATGCCCGGGTGCACTCGGCCGGCACACGGGACATAGAGCGGCCACGGCTGGCTGCGCCTCCGCCGCCCGCCGTCGTCCGCGAGGAACCACCTCCGCTCCGCGGCGGCCCGATCGCCTTCCTGCGCTTCGCCCGGGCCAACCACATGCTGACCTGGGGCTACCTGCGGCTCGCCGTCCGCTGGCTGTGGCTGAAGGTCGCGCTGGCGCGGGCGGCTGCAGACCGACGGGCTGTGCTTCGTCTGCCCCGGGGTCAAGTTCGAGATCGGCAAGGACGCCCGCGTGACGCTGGGCCGCTGGTCGTGGATCGGTCACGGCTGCAAGGTGCGCGTCCACGAGGGCGAGCTGGAGCTCGGCGCCAAGTCCGTGATGGGCCAGGAGTGCACGATCTCGGCCTTCCAGCACATCTCGATCGGGCGCGAGTGCATCATCGCCGACCGCGTGATGATGATCGACTTCGACCACGGGATGGTCGAGGTGGAGCGGCCGATCCGCGAGCAGGGCATCTACAAGCGCGACGTCAACATCGGCCACAACGTGTGGATCGGCTACGGCGCCTGCATCCTGCGCGGCGTCACCGTCGGGGACAACTCGGTGATCGGGACCAGCTCGGTGGTGACCTGCGACGTGACGGCCAACGCGGTGGTCGGCGGGGCGCCGGCCAAGCTCATCCGGATGCGCGAGGCGCCCAAGACGTTTCGCTGGGCGGCAGCTAGCTCCAGCCGGCCAGATCGGGCGCCAGGCCGCGCAACGCGGGCTGGCCGGAGTCGCCCGCCAGCGCGCGCTGCGAGCGCCTGGTGATGCCCGCGCGCCCTCTGCAGCGGATAGTCGCCCGCCGGTGGCCCGGGTGTGCAGGAACGCCCAGTCGCTGGACTGCAGCGCCAGCAGCTCGCGCAGCGCGCGCTCCGGCGGCCGCCCGGGCATGCGCCGCCAGCCGCAGCTCGGCGGTGCGGGCCGCGCCAGGCCAGCTCGGCCACCTGCGGTCCTGACCAGGTGCGCAGGTCCCCGCCGTCGCCCCAGCTGCTCACCGGCCAGGCGGCGCGGCGCGGGCACCGGCTCGTGGCGGGCGAGCGCGTCATCGAGCGTCGTCAGCGCCAGGCCCTGGCGTGCGGCACTCCTCGAGCACGGCGCCCAGCCACGCGACGCCCTCATACCACCAGTGCCCGAGCAGCTCGGTGTCCAGGGCGCACACGCAGACCCCGCCGCCGGCGACGCGCCGGCGCACGCGGGACACGAACTCGCGCCGCGTCGGCGCGGGCCTGCGCCAGCGCGGCGGCGTGGTCATAGGGCGCGCCGTCGTTGCGCCACACGTGGTGGCGGTGGGTGGTGAGGCGATGCGAGTCGCGGTAGGGCGCGCGCGACGGATAGCCGTCCGGCGCCCACACCAGCGCCACCGTCGCGCGGTCAAGCGGCCACAGCACCGGCCCGTCGGTGGCCGCGCAGCGGCCGCAGATGGCGCGGGTCGCCGAGCCCGAAGACGCCGGTCAGCTCCACGCAGGTGGCGCGCACCCCCGCGTCCTCGAGCAGCTCGTCGAGCCACGGCGCGTGGGCGCACTCGGGCAGCCAGAACCCGCCGTGCCAACCGCCGAACCGGCGCCGGTGCGAGGCGACTCCCGTCTGGACCTGGAGCAGCGGCGCCGGCGTCGGTGGCCAGCAGCGGCAGGATGGCGTGGGTGGCCGACGAGGTCCAGCTCGACGTGGGGCGCCAGCGCCGCCAGCAGCCCGCCGCCGGCGCTCGCGAGCTCGCGCAGCCGGCGCGCCGCCGCGGCGTACTCGGCGGCCGAGCGCTCCAGCTCGGCCGCCAGCGCCGTGCTGGCCGGCCGTCGCCAGCTCCTCGACGTCGAGCCGGTGCGACTCGGGCCGGATCGTCTCCAGGAAGGTCACGCAGCGCTCGCAGCGCGCCGGCCACCTCGAGCTGGTCGGCCAGCACCGGCGTGATCGAGAGCGTGACGTGCTGCCCGCCGGGCGCGGCCAGCACGTCGAGCAGCGGCAGGTAGCTGGTGGCGATCGCCTCCCACAGCCACTCCTCGCCGAACGGCCAGGTCCCGAAGCCCTCGACGTAGGGCATGTGGGTGTGCAGGACGAGCGCGAGCTCGCCCGCTCACCACGTCGGTAACCGGCTGCGGCCGCGTCGCACTCGCGTGATGAGCCTGCTAGCAGAGCTCGAAGTCAGCGATCACCGTTGCGCGGGACGACCTTGGTCAGCGCTGCAGCCGCCGTTGCCGTTGCGGAAGCTGCTGCCGGCGGCACTCGAAGTGCCAGCTGACCGCCGCGGTGCAGTGGAAGAGGACCACGCCGTCGGCGGCGAACTTGGCGCAGCAGCGCCGGGAGATGGCCGTGCTTGTCAAAGGCGAAGTGGATCTCGGCCCACGACGTGTTGGCGGTCGAGACCTCCTCCTTGAGGCACTTGCCGGGAACGGGCTCATGCACGATAGCTGTCGAACGCCTTGACCAGCGCGGTCCGCTGGCTCTTGGACGGGCGCCTTGTGGGCGAGCGCCACGGCCGGGTAGGCGCCGAGCACGGCGATCGCCACCAGCACCTTCACGTATCTCATCTCTCTCCCTCGTTGGTCTGGCACACCGCCAGGAAATCGAGCGCGCCGTCCAGCCCGGTCTCGCGCAGCGCGAAGTCGCTGGCGGCGATCGCCGGGGTGAAGCGGTCATAGAACGGCTTGGTGATGCGCAGCCGGGCGTGCACGGCGTCCCAGCCGCAGGCCAGCGCCAGCTCGTGCAGGCGCAGCTTGCGGGCGTGGAACAGGCCGAGCAGCCGCACCGTCGCGAACACCTCGCGGCACAGGCGCTCGAACTCCGCGGCGCGGTACTCCTTGATGTGCCACGGGTTGTCGGACTTCGCGGCGCCCGGCGGGGCCAGGGTCAGCAGGTTCGGCGTCGAGACGTAGGCGGCGCCCCCGGGCGCCAGCAGCGAGCGGAAGTGCGCGCAGCACCGCCACCGGGTCCTGGACGTGCTCGATCGTCTGCAGGAAGACGACGGCGTCGAAGGCTGCCCGGCCTCGCCGTGGTTCTCGACCATCCCGCGCTCGAAGCGTCAGGTTCTGGCGCGTGTAGCGCAGCCGCGCGTGCTCGTGGGCCTCGGGGTTGGCGTCGACGCCGACGACGCTCGCCGCCGAGCGCGAGAGCACCTCGGAGCCGTAGCCCTCGCCGCAGGCCATGTCGAGCACCGGCGCGCCGATGACCCGCGCGCCGATCCACTCATAGACGGCCAGATGGCGGCGGTACCAGTAGTTCTCGGCGGGCACGTCGGGCAGCGTGCGCTCGCCGGTCAGCTGCCAGCGGCGGGCACCCCGGGCGGCTGGTCGCGCTGGACGTAGAGCGTTCGTCGGTCACGGGGCGACAGGGTAGGGCAGTGCCTGATCTGCCCGACGGCATGGAGGCACTGCGCACCGCGGACGAGATCCGCGAGGTCAACACGCGCTACCACGACGTCGCGGCCGACAGCTACGACTCCAAGTGGGGCATCGACTTCGGCGAGATCGGCCAGGCCCAGGTGCTGGGCAAGCTGCGCAAGCTGCTGGGCGCGGAGCTGGACCGCGGCTATGACCGCTCGCTGGAGATCGGCGCCGGCACCGGCTATTTCAGCCTGAACCTGCTCCAGGCCGGCGTGGTCGGCGAGGCCACCTGCACCGACATCTCGCCCGGGCATGGTGGCGACGCTGGCCGCCAACGCGGAGCGCCTGGGCCTCCAGGTCAGGACCGCGCGCGCCGACGCCGAGTCGCTGCCGTTCGCCGACGAGAGCTTCGACCTGGTGCTCGGCCACGCCGTCCTGCACCACCTGCCCAACCTGCGCCGCGCCTTCGCCGAGTTTCACCGCGTGCTGCGCCCGGGCGGCCGGATCGTGTTCGCCGGCGAGCCGTCGCGGCTCGGGCGACCGGATCGCCTCGCTGCCCAAGCGCGGCGCCGGCGCGCTGGCCCCGGCGTGGCGGCGCGCTGCTGCGGGCCCGCCCGGCGCCGCCGCGCGGCCGGCGGCCGGCCGCAACGGCGCCGGCGGCCACGACGACCACGAGCTCGAGCGCTTCGTCGACATCCACGCCTTCGAGCCCGGCGACCTCTCGCGCCACGCGCGCGCGCGCCGGCTTCACCGACGTCAAGGTCCGCGGCGAGGAGCTGACCGCCAACTGGTTCGGCTGGTTCAACCGGGCGCTCGAGGCCTCCGCCGACCCCGACGGACGTGCCGATGCTGTGGCGCCAGTACGCCTTCCACGGCTACCTCGCGCTCCAGCGCCTGGACGAGCGGCTGCTGGAGCCGATGCTGCCGCCGGCGATCTTCTACAACCTGCTGCTCACCGCCCGCCGCGACTGAGCCCAGCGCCGCCGACGCGCCGCCCGGCGCGCGCCGGCGTCCTGGTCCTAGACTGGCCGCTGATGGCCGATGAGGTCACCGACTTCCCGCTGTTCCCGCTGGCGCTGGTGGCGCTGCCGGGCGAGCTCGTGCCGCTGCACATCTTCGAGGAGCGCTACAAGACGATGATGGCCGAGTGCCTGGACGCGGCGGACGCGAGTTCGGGATCGTCTGGATGGCCGACGACGGGCTGCGCGAGATCGGCTGCGCGTGCGAGATCGAGCAGGTGCTGGAGCGCATGGACGACGGCCGGATGAACCTGCTGGCCCGGGGCACGCGCCCGTTCCGGGTGCTCGAGCGCCAGGCCCATCTCGCCCTATCCGGCCGGGGTGATCGAGTTCGTCGGAGGACGCAGCGACGAGCCCGACGCCAAGCTGGCCGGCGCCGCCCGCGCGGCGTACGCCGATCTCGTCAAGCGCGCCACCGACCGCGAGCCCGAGGACGCGGAGCTCGACGAGATGGACGCCTACGACATGGCGGCCACGGTCGACTTCGGCCTGGAGGCCAAGCAGGGGCTGCTCGACCTGCGCTCCGAGAACGCCCGGCTGCGAGCTGGTCACCCGGCTGTTCCGGGCCGCCACCAAGCGGCTGGACTTCGTCGATCGCGCCCAGGCGCGGGCGCGCTCCAACGGCAAGGTCCGCTTCGGCTGAGCGGCGGGCTGCCCACGCTCGGCGGCCGCGCGGCTCAGCCGGCGCTACGGCGCGCCGGCGATCGCCGTGAAGACGCACCATGAAGATGCCGAAGCACGATGCAGTAGACGCCGAACGGGCGCAGGTTCCGCTTCTCGAAGTAGCGGGTCAGGAAGTGCACGGTGATCACCGCGGTGATCGCGGCGAGCACGGCGGCGATGACCGCGGCGCCGCGGATCCCGGCGCCGTTGGGGCCGGTGAGGTCGCCGAACTTGCAGATGCCGGCGGCCAGGATCGGCGGCGTGGCGAGCAGGAAGCCGAACCGGGCGGCGTCGGCGTTGTCCAGGCCGCGGGCCAGGCCGGCGGTCATGACCACGCCGTCGCGGCTGATCCCGGCGATCAGCGCGGTCGACTGCGCGGCGCCGATGACGCCGCCTCGCGGTACTCCAGCGTGTCCAGGCGCGCGGGCGCCCTCGGGGTTCGGGCCCTCGCGCTGCGCCAGCTCGCGCACCTCGGCGCGGCGCCGGTAGCGCTCGGCGGCGAGCAGGATGCAGCCGTTGACGATCAGGAAGATCGCCGCCGACAGCGGCTTGGCCAGCGCCACGCGGATCGGGTGCTCGAGCAGCAGGCCGAGGATCCCGACCGGGATCGTGGCGCAGATGATCAGCCAGGCCAGGCGCTCGGTCGGGGTCTCGATCCGCCGCTTGCCCAGCGTGGCGAAGAACGCCGCGGATGATGCGCGATCCAGTCGCGCCAGAAGTAGATCAGCAGGCCGACGGCGCTGCCGACGTGGAGCATGACCACGAAGGCCAGCCACGGCGACTCGGGCTGGGACTGCCAGGCGACGATGTTGTGCCAGCGAAACAGGGTCGGGAACAGCACCGTGTGGCCGAGGCTGGAGACCGGGAACAGCTCGGTGGCGCCCTGGAGGACGCCGAGCACGATCGCCTGGAAGGTGCTGATCAGGTGGTGGGCGGCGATGGTGAGCATGAAGCGCGGCGGCGAGGCTAGCCGGACTGGCTAACGCGTGACGTAAGCGGCTCGCCGTGAGCGCTCTCACGCGTGCGCGCTCGATCTCAGCTGCAGGCCGCAGCCTGCTGGGCGATCTGGGCGGCGAACAGCTCGGCCTGGGCGAGGTCGGGTGGCGGGCCGCGTCCTGGTCGGGGAACGAGACCGTCCCCTGCTGCAGCTTGATCCGGTAAGTAGAAGATCTGCCCGGCGCCCGGGGATCGTGAGCTCGTTCTGGGCGTCGTTGGCCAGGTTGTCGGCCAGGTCGCGGGCGGGGATCAGCGCGCGTATTGGAGATCGGCTTGGCCTTGCCCCCGTTGCAGCGGATCGTGCCGCTGTCGTTGATCAGCAGCGTCAGCTTGGTGCCCTGCCCGGTGCGGGTGAGCAGGAACAGGTCCGGGCGACTGGACGTCGAAGCACCCGGCCGAGCGAGTCACGGCCAGCCACGAGCGCGACCAGGCCGCGCCGGCGAGCGACCGCGGCGCATCAGACGGCCTCGACCACGATCGCGGCGCCGCCCCGCCGCGGGTCCCCGCCGCCCGAGAAGCGGCCGTCCGCGTCGCGCGCCGCGGCCTGGGCGCCGCCGAAGAACAGGTTGGGCTCGCGGAACGGGCCCACCGCGCGGCCGGCGCGCTCCAGCGCGGCGATGTCGACCCCGGGCTCGGTGTAGACGACCCGTCCTCGAAGTGCACCCGCGGCGCCTCGACCGCCTCCTGGGCCTCGCAGGCCGTCGTCGATCGAGCGGATGATCGTCTGCAGGATCGCCGAGCGGATCCGGTTGGAGCCGGCGCTGCCGACCGCCAGCTCGGCGGCGCCGTCGCGCAGCACGACCGTCGGGGCCATCATGCTCGGCATCCGGCGGCCGGGCGGATGGCGGTGAAAGCCGAGCGGGTTGAGGTCCTGCTCGCCGAGCATGTTGTTGAGGTGCACGCCGGTGCCCGGGCACGATGACGCCGGAGGCCGAGCCGTTGGAGCAGGTGACCGAGCACGCCCAGCCCGTCGCGGTCGAGCACGGCGATGTGCGTGGTCGAGCCCAGCCGGCCCCGACCGGCCGCGGCCAGGAACGCGCTGCGACGAACTCGGGATCGTCGAGCCCGGCCAGGAACTCCGGGGTGCGCTCGCGCTGGGTGCGCTCCATCACCTCGACGATCTCGGACGACCGACGGGCGGCGCCGGGCGTGCGCGTCGAGCATCGCCAGCGCGCGCGCGATGAGGATCCCGCCCGGCCGACGGCGGCGGGTTGGTCAGCACCTCGCGGCCGCGGTAGCTGACGCGCATCGGCTCGCGGTCGATCACCTCGTAGGCGCGCCAGGTCCGCGCGGGTCACGCAGGCCGCCGCGCGCGGCCAGCCAGTCGACGATCGCCGCGCCGATGTCGCCCTCGTAGAACGGGCGCGCGCCCTCGGCGCCGAGCCGCTCCAGCGCGTCGGCCAGCTCGGGCTGGCGCATCCGCTCGCCCGCGCGCAGCAGCCGGCCGTCGGGCGCGAACAGCGCCGCGCCTCCGGCGTCGAGGTGACGATCGCCGCCGAGGATCTCGACGATGTAGGCCTGCTGGCGGTTGAGCGCCACGCCCTCGCGGGCCAGCGCGCGCGGCCGGCGCCACGAGCCGCTCCAGCGGGACAGCGGCCGAAGCGCGCGCGCGGCCTCGCAGACGCCGGCCGGCATCCCGAACGTGCCCACCGACGCCGCGCCGATGTTGAACACCTGGACCGCGTCGCCGAACGAGACCGGACCGGCATGCAGCTCGAGCGCCCGCGGTCGGCGCCGGCTCGCGGCCCGGGCGCCTCGACGAAGAAGTCCAGCAGCACCGGCGCCTCGCCCGGGCGCGCACGACGAGCATGTAGCCGCCGGCGCCGAGGCCGGTCAGCAGCGGCTCGCAGGCGAACGAGGCGAGCATCGCGCCCAGCGCGGCGTCGACCGCGTTGCCGCCCGCGCGCAGCGCGTCGGCTCCCGCCCGCGCGCTGAGCGGATGGCCCGGCGGCGACGACGCCAAGCTGGGTGCCCGGCGCGGTCACGGCATCAACCGGCGCTCGGCCGTCAGCGCCGCGGGATGAACTCGGGGACGTCGAGCTCGCGCGAGGCGCTCGGCGCACGCGGCTGACCCGCGGCTCGCCGGCCGGCTCGCGCAGCTGCTGGCGCCGCGGCTCCTCGCTCGGCGCGGCGACCGCGCGCTCGGGCGCGTCCTCGCGGCGGCGGGGCGCGCGGTCGCCGAAGCCGGTGGCCACCACCGTGACCCACACCTGGTCGTCGAGCTTCTCGTCGACCATCGCGCCGAAGATGATGTTGGCGTCGGGGTGGGCGGCCTCGGCGACCGCCTTGGCGGCCTCGTTGACCTCCCACAGCGAGATGTCGCTTGCCGCCGGTGATCGACAGCAGGATCGAGCGGGCGCCCTCCATGCTCGTCTCCAGCAGCGGCGAGGCGACGGCCTGCTCGGCGGCGTCGATCGCCCGGCGCTCGCCGGTGCCCATGCCGATCCCGAGCAGCGCGTTGCCGGCGTCGGACATGATCGTGCGCACGTCGGCGAAGTCGAGGTTGATCAGACCCGGCAGCGTGACCAGGTCGGAGATGCCCTGCACGCCCTGGCGCAGCACGTCGTCGGCGACCCGGAAGGCCTCGACCATCGAGACGCCGCGGTCGAGCACCGACAGCAGCCGGTTGTTGGGGACGACGATCAGCGTGTCGACCTCTTCGGCCAGCGCGGCGATCCCGGCCTCGGCCTGGTCGCGGCGGCGCGAGCCCTCGAACTGGAAGGGCCGGGTGACGATGCCGACGGTCAGCGCGCCGAGCTCGCGGGCGATCTGGGCGACGATCGGCGCCGCGCCGGTGCCGGTGCCGCCGCCGGCGCCGGCGGCGATGAACACCATGTCCGAGCCGCGCAGCATCGCCTTGATCCGGTCGTACTCCTCGCGGGCGGCCCGGCGGCCGAGCTCCGGGTCAGAGCCCGAGCCCAGGCCGCGGGTGACGCGCGTCGCCGATGTGCAGCGTCTCGTGGGCGGCCGACAGCTGCAGCGACTGCAGGTCGGTGTTGATGGCCAGGAACTCGACGCCCTCGACCTCGGCCTCGACCATCCGGTTGACGGCGTTGACGCCGGCGCCGCCGACGCCGACGACGCGCAGCACCGGGATGCCGACCGGCGGCCGGCGAGCGGGAAGGCGTCGGGCTCGCGGTCAGCGCGCGCGTAGGCGTCGCGCGGGCGGCTCGGCGCGGCTCGGGCGCGCTCCAGCACGTTCTCGGGGATGTCGGCCGAGAACGCCTGGCGCAGGCGCTCCTGCGGCGACGGGATCTCGGGCCCGGGCTCTCGAGCTCGGCGACCGGGCGTCGGCCTCCAACGACGGGTGGGCGCGGCGGCGCGGGCTCGGGCGTCGCGCGCTCGGGCGCGCCGGCTCGGGCGCGGCGGGCCGCGGCTCGGCGCGCGCGGCGCGGCGCGGCTCGCGGCGCGGCGCGGCTCGGCGGCCTCCGGGCTCGGCTGGATCGACTCGGTCGCCGGCGAGGTCGGCTCCGGCGTCGACGCGGCCGGCGCTCGGGCTCCCGCTCGGTGTCGCCGTCGGTCGTCCTCGGCGGTCTTGCGGAACAGGTCGGCGAGCGGCCCCTCGCGCATGCTCGCGCGCTTACCGGTTGGCATTTGCGAGGACCTCCTTGGCGAGCTGCCTGTAGGCGTGGGCGGCCAGACCGTCGGGATCGTACTTCAGCACGGACATGCCCTTCACCGGTGCCTCGGCAAACCGCACCGTCTTGCGGATGCGCGACGCGAACACCTGGTCGCCGAAGTTCTCCTCGAGCAGCTCGATCGCCTCCTTGGCGTGCAGCGTGCGGAGGTCGACGAGCGTCGGCAGGATGCCTTCGATCTCGACGTCGGGGTTCAGGTTCTCGCGGATCATCGCCAGCGTGTTCTGCAGCTGGATCAGCCCGCGCATCGACAGATACTCGCATTGCACGGGGACGATCACCTTGTGCGGAGGCGGTCAGCGCGTTGATCGTGAGCAGCCCGAGGCTCGGCGGGGTGTCGATGAAGACGAAGTCGTAGTCGTCCTCGACCTCCCGGAGCGCCTTCTGCAGCGAGCGCTCGCGGCCGATCATCGTCGACATCGCGATCTCGGCGCCGGCCAGGTCGATCGAGGCGCAGGCGACGTCGATCTCGCGCTTGCGGATCACCTCGCGGATCGAGATGTGGTGCACGAGCACGTCGTACATCGACTTCTCCAGCGTGTCGGGGTCGATGCCCTGCGACATCGTCAGGTTGCCCTGGGGGTCCATGTCACAGCACAGCACGCGGTGCCCTTCCTCGGCGAAGGCCACGGCGAGGTTCAGCGTGGTCGTGGTCTTGGCGACGCCGCCCTTCTGGTTGGCGAGCGCGATCACCTTGCAGGTGGGCATCTACGGGCTCCGATGCGATCGGGGACTCATACGCGCCGTGTATTCGCAGGCCGGCGGGAAATCCTTTGCCGATGGGGCGTTTGGCCCCATCGCCACCCCGAAAGCTATGTTCTGCGTGGCTCGTGCCCGGACTCCTCGACCGTCGCCTGATCTTCGTCACCGGCAAGGGGGGCGTCGGCAAGTCGACCGTCGCCACCGCGCTCGGGCTGGTCGCCGCCCGCCGCGGGCTGCGCACGATCGTCGCCGAGCTGGCCAGCCAGGAGCGGGTCCGGACAGGCGTTCGACCAGCGCGGGCGACGCCTTCGAGGAGGTCGAGCTCGCCGAGGGCCTGTTCACGATCTCGGTCGATCCCCAGCACGCGATGGAGGAGTACCTGCGGGTCAAGACCGGCGCGGTCGGCCAGGCGCTCGGCCCGAGCCGGCTGTTCCAGGCCTTCGCGATGGCCACGCCGGGCATGCGCGAGCTGCTCAGCGTCGGCAAGGTCTGGGAGCTCGCCCAGCTCGAGCGGCGCACCGACGGCGCCGACGTCTATGACCTGGTGATCGTCGACTCTCCCGCCGCCGGCCACGGCGTCGGGATCCTGCGCACGCCCGCGGACGTTCGCCGAGATCGCCCGCGTCGGGCCGATCGCCCATCAGGCCGGGGCCATCGCCGCCACGATCGCCGACGCCGACTTCACCGCGGTGGTCGCGGTGGCCACCGCGGAGGAGATGCCGGTCAACGAGACGCTGTGGCTGCGCGACGCCCTGGCCGAGGAGCGGACTCGCGCTCGAGGCGACGATCGTCAACGCGTGCTATCCGCAGCGCTTCAGCGCGCGCGAGCGCACCGCGCTGGAGAAGGCGCGCAAGCGCGCCGACCGAGCCGCTCACCGCCGCGGCCCTGGGCGCGGCGCTGTCCGAGCACGCGCGCATGAAGGCCCAGCGCGAGCAGCTCGCCCGTCTGCGCGAGGGCCTGGCCACCGAGCTGATCGAGCTGCCCTACCTGTTCGCCGAGACCGTCGGCCGGCCCGAGCTCGATCTGCTCGCCGACTCGCTGGAGGGCGGGCTGGCCGCGCTCGAATCCGTGCCGGTCAGCGGCTGAGGTCACGGCTGAGGTCAGCGCTGACCAGCGGCGAGGTCGGCCGCCGCGGCGCCGGCGCGCAGCCCGGACTCGATCGCGCCGTCGATGAACCCCGCCCACCCGTTGGCGAGGTCTGACCCGGCGAAGATCAGGCCCGGCTCGGCCGCGCGCATGGCGGCGTGATGGTGCTCGTACCACCCCGGGCGGTGGATCGCCCACGTCCCCCGGGAGAACTCATCGGCCAGCCAGTCATGCGCGGTGGCGCCGAGCAGCTCGTAGCCGGGGAGCAGCGCGTCCAGCTGGGCCTGCACGGCGGGCAGGTCGGCGGCGTCGCAGCGCTCGGCGTCGGGACCGAAGCCGATCATCAGCTGCGTCCCGTCGCCGTCGAGCTCCTCGCTGTCCAGGTACCCGAAGGGATGCCCGCGCGCGATCGCGTTCTGCATCAGGCGTTCCCCGCGGACCCGCAGCATGATCTTGATGCCGCGGCTGGCCTGACCGAGCGCGATCGCCGCCTGCTTGTCCTCGGGCAGCGGCGGGTCGAAGGCGATCGCGTTCAGGGCGTTGAGCGGGACGGCGACGATCGCGGTGCGGGCGTGAACGGCCTCGCCCGCGCGGGTGGTGAGCTCGACGCCGTCCGGGCGCGTGGCGATCGCGGCGACCGGGGTGTCGACCCGGCGCTCGAAGGGCACGGCGCCGGCGATCGCGGCGAGCAGCGCACCGGTCCCGGCGTCGATCGTCACCCGGCCGCCGGTCTCCTGGGTCAGGAGCAGGCTGTAGCCCGACAGCGCATGCCAGCGCAGCACGGACACGGCGCCCGCGTCGGTGAGCGGCGCGTGGGCCAGTGACTCGAGCTCGGCGCAGAGGACGTCGCGCTCCTCGTCGGAGAGGGTGAGCTGGTCCACGCGATCGGCGATGCTGAGGCGGTCGAACGCGGCCAGCCTGTCGATCGCGTGCAATGGCGTGTGCGGCGCGGGCAGCGCCTCGCGCACGCCGTCGACGAACTGGTCCCAGCCCTTCTGGGCGATCGCGTCGCGCTGGGCGATGGTGCCCTCGTGACGCTCGGCGCCGACGTGCCAATGGGCGCGCTGCGCATCGGGGCCCAGGGTCGTCGCCAGGCCCGCGCGCGTGATCTCCGAGAACGTGTGCGGCTGGTGCCAGTGGACCCACGCGCCGCCGTACTCGACGTGCCAGCCGTCCCAGTCCGCGCTCCACGTCCGGCCGCCGAGGCGGTCGCGGGCCTCGAGCACCACGACGCTGCGCCCGCGCAGCGCACACTCCCGCGCCGCGGTGACGCCGGCAAAGCCGCCGCCGACAACGGCGACGTCGTAGTCGTCTGAGCGGCTCACCCTCCGCCTCCCAGCCGGATCGCCGCGTCGACGGCCACCGCGCCCGCGTCGGTCTCCCCCACCAGCACCGGGTTGCACTCGACGGTGGCCAAGCCGCGCTCCAGCAGCAGCACGCCGACCTGCGCCGCCAGCCGCGCCGCCGCGGCCACATCGGCGCGGGAACGGCCGCGCCCGCCCAGCAGCAGGGGCGCGCCGCGCAGCGTGGCGATCGCTCGCTCGATCCGCGGCGCGTCGGCCGGGAGCGGGATGACGGCGACGTCGCTGAGGAGCTCGGTCCAGATCCCGCCGAGGCCGACCACCAGCGCCGGCACCACGCCGTCGGTGTGCGCGGCCACGATCAGCTCCACGCCGGGCGGGGCCATCCGCTCGACCAGGAGGGTCCCGTCGTGCGCATCGGCGAGCGGCGCCATCTCGCGGTGGGCACGGCGGACGTCGCCCTCGGAGTCCAGCCCGAGGGCCACCCCGCCCAGCTCGGTCTTGTGCTGGACCCGGGCCGCGCTGAGCTTCAGCGCCACGGGCCCGCCGAGCCCGCGCCACGCGGCGACGGCGTCGTCCTCGCCATCGACGGCCAGGCCGTCGGGGACGGCGACGCCCGGCGCCGCGCAGCAGCTCCTTGGCCTGGTGCTCGGACAGCCACTCGCCGTCGGCCCCGGCCTCCGTCGCGGTCCGCGCCGCGGCCGCGATCGCCCGCAGCCGCTCCGCGTCAGCGCCCACGCCCGTGCGCAGCGCGGCCGCTGCGCACCGCAACCCGGTCCGCAGCCCCGCGGCGGCGGGGACGCCGGCCGCCGCGAACCCGGCGGCAGCCGCGTCGTCGAGGAGCTCGGGCAGCGTGGAGGACACCATCACCGGCACCGGGCTCAGACGGGCTCCCAGCTTCACCCCCTCGCGGACCGCCCGCCAGGACGCCTCGGGCGCCCCGGTCAATCCGTGGGGCTGGTCATAGAAGACGAGCACCTGCCCGACCGCCGGGTCCTCCCCCAGCGCGCGCACGAGCTGGCCCAGCGCCTGCACGTCGCCCCAGATCATCGCGGTGTAGTCGAGCGGGTTGGCCACCGTGGCCGCCGAGGGCAGCAGCTCCGCCAGCCGCGCCCGGGTCTGCGCTGAGAGGGCCGGGAGCTCCAGGCCGAGCTGTTGTGCCTCGTCGGCGCCCTGAGCCGAGTCACCGCCGCTGCAGGTCATGATCGCCAGCCCCTGAGCGCGCGTCGGACGGGGCGGATCGGTCCGCCGCGTCGCGATCGTCTTGGACAGCTCGAGCAGCTCGTGGACGTCGTCGGCCCACACCGCTCCCGCCTCGGCGATCAGGCTGCGAAACACGCGCTGGTCACCGGCCAGGGCCCCGCTGTGGGCGGCCGCGGCCCGCGCCCCCGCCGCCGAGCGACCGACCTTGAGCACCACCACCGGGATGTCGGCATCGGCGCACGCGGCGAGGCCGTCGACGAGCCCGGGGCCCCCGTCGTCCTCCAGGTACAGCGCGACCGCACCGATGCCGCTCTCCCCGGACAGGAACGCCAAATAGTCGGCGGCGCTCAGCACCGCCTGGTTGCCGCTGGCGATGACCGTGTGGAAGCGCAGCCCTCGCCGCGTGGCCAGCGCATTGACGGCCACGTTGCCGCTCTGAGACACCAGGGCCACCGCGGGGTGGGTGGGGTCGTATTCCGGCACGGCGAACGCGTCGCCCCACAGCGCGGTGCGCGAGTGCGGGGAGACGATTCCGTTGCAGTTGGGCCCGCACACCGGCAGCCCGTGACGGTGCGCGGCGGCCACGAGCTCGTCGTGGTGCCCGCGCCCGGACGGCACCTCGCCGAAGCCGGCGCTGAACACCACCGCGCCGCCGCAGCCGCGGGCGCCGGCCTGGTCGACGGCCGCCGCGACGCCGGCGGCGGGGATCGCCACCACGACGGCGTCGACGGCCTCGGGTAGGTCGGCGACGGTGGGCACGCACGGGCGCCCCATCACCTCGGTGCGCTTCGGGTTCACGCCATACACAGGGCCCGGAAACCCGATCAGATCGAGGTTGACGAGGGTCTCGGCGGCGTAGCTGCCCGCCCGGTCCGTCGCCCCGACCACGGCGATCGACGCCGGGCGCATGAGACGGCCCAGGTCCATCGGCGCCGGCGGAGTCCCGACCGCGGTCACCGGGTCGTCGCTGCCGCTGCCCGGGCTCGTGAGGGCGGTCAATGGATCGTCGCCTCCACCCCGCGGCGCTCGAGCGCGCGCGAGATGATGAGTCGCTGGATCTCCGAAGTGCCCTCCCAGATCCGATCGACCCGGAGCTCACGATTGAAGCGCTCGGCGACGTTGGAGCGCAGATAGCCGCGGCCGCCGAACGCCTGCACCGCCCGATCGGCGCAGCGGCCCGCCGCCTCTGAGACGAAGAGCTTGGCCATCGAGGCCTTGGCGTGGATGAGCTTGGGGTCGGCGCCGGCGTCGACCATCTCGCAGACGTGCAGCGCCAGCAGGCGGCCGACGGTGGCATCGGTGGCGGAGTCGGCCAGCGGGAAGGAGATCCCCTGGTAGTCCATGATGCGCTGCCCGCCCTGCTTGCGGGTCAGCACCCACTCGGTGGTCTCGTCGAGCAACCGCCACATCGCGCCGAGGCCGTGGGTGGCGATGCCCAGGCGCTCCTCGGTGAACCAGCGCCGCTGGAGCTCGTCGCCGTTGCCGACGCCGCCGACGACCGCGTCGGCCGGCACCTCCACGTCGGTGAAGCGGATGGTGGGGTGGCCGTGGGGGTAGTTGTGGGTGTAGGGCGGATCGTCGATGAACTCCACTCCAGGCGCGTCGGGCTCGACCAGGAACAGCGTCGACAGCCGGTCGGGGCCGTCGATGACGTTGGCCACCACGATCAGCACCCGAGCCACGTCGCCGGAGGTGACGAACCACTTCTCCCCGTTGATGCGCCACCCGGCGTCGGTGGCCACGGCGGTGGTGGCGATCCCGCTGGGGTCAGAGCCGGCCTCGGCCTCGGTGACGGCGTAGGCGTCGCCGCCCTCGCCGCGCAGCGCGGCCACCACGTAACGCTGCGCCTGCTCGGGGCTGGCCTCGACCCACACGTTGTAGACGCCGGGGACGTGCCAGTGCAGGCCGTTGGTGACGCGCCCGAACTGCTCGTTGACCAGGAACCACTCGAGCATCGACCAGCCCTGGCCGCCGAGCTCGACGGGCATCCGCCCCCCTTGGAGGCGCGCGGCGATCGCCTCGCGCTTGATGTGCGCGATGGTGTCATCGGGGAGACGGCCGTTGGCGGCCTCGGCGGTGAGCTCCAGCGGACGCAGGACCTCGTCGACAAAGGCGCGCGCGCGCTGCTGGAGGGCGACGTGCTCGTCGGGGAGGTCGTTGGGCCTGGCGGCGGTTCCGCTCGTCGTCGTGGTCATGGGGCTCCTCGTCGTTACTGGTCGTTGAGCGCGCGCAGGCGGCTCGAGTCGGTGGCGGTGAGTCGGGCTCCAGAGCCGGCCAGGCCGAGGAGCAGGTTGTGATGGTTGGCGATCACCTTGGTCGCCCGCCGGCGAGCGGCGACGACGTCGGGGTCCTCGCTGCCGTCCTCGGCGACGATCAGGTCCACCACGTCGTGGAGGTAGGCCAGCCACCGCCGCTGGCTTCCGTGCAGGATCAGGCGCTCGATCCGGGCCTGCTCGGCGGCGATGAGATCGCGGGCGGGACGGCATCCCGCGGCCAGGGTCGCGACCGCCGCCGGCAGCTCACGCTCGGGCTCCGGCGTGATCGAGAGCCAGGACGCGCGCTTGACCATGCGGGTTAGAATACATCAACTGATCACAAAGTCAGGATGAGAACATGGACACCACCGCCGCCCCGCCCACATCGTCCTTGAGCCCTTCGGCCGCCCCCGCGTCCGTGCCGTCGGGCATCGCGCTCGAGCCCCGCTACTACATCGACGCGGAGCTGCAGGACGCCGAGCAGGAGCTCATCTTCGAGCGGACCTGGCAGCTGGCCGGGCACGTCTCCCAGCTGCCGCGCCCCGGCAGCTACATCACCGCCGCCGCGGGCAGCCAGCCCGTGCTCGTGGTGCGCGACGACAAGGGCGCCCTGCGCGCCTACCTCAATGTCTGCCGCCATCGCGGCTCGCGCCTGCTCAGCGGGTCGGGTCAGTGCAAGGCGGCCATCCGCTGTCGCTACCACGGCTGGACCTACAAGATGGACGGCTCCTTGATCGGCGTCCCCGAGGGGCTGGCCTTCGGCGACAAGCTGGACAAGCCCTCGCTGAGCCTGATGCCGGTCCGCGTCGAGGAGATGTGCGGGCTGGTCTTCGTCAACCTCGACAACGACGCGGCGCCGCTCGCCGAGCTCGTCGGGGATCTGCCGCAGCGCCTCGCGCCCTACCGGATCGAGACGCTCACTCCCTTCGCGCCCGCCGGCGGCACCCAGCCGGCCAACTGGAAGGTGGTGGCCGACAACTACATCGAGGGCTACCACATTCCCATCGCCCATCCGGGCCTCATGCGGATGCTGGACTACAAGCACTACGACGTCGAGGTCAACGAGCACTACCTGTGGTTCGACGCGCCCATGCGCGACAAGCCGTCGCGCAACCGCCTCGAGCGCCTCTACGGGCAGCTCGTGACACCCATGCCCGGCCTGCCGCCCCGGGACCGCACCGTGTGGCGCTACGTCTACATCTATCCCAACACCACCATCGACCTCTACCCGGACCAGGTGGGCACCTGGCAGCTGTTGCCCAACGGCGTGGCCAGCACCCGCGACGTGTCGGCCTCGTATCGCCCGGCGGGCACGAGCCCGCGCACGCGGTTCGTGCAGTGGGCCAACCAGCGGCTCAACACGCTGGTGCTGGATGAGGACATCGACCTCGTCGACAACGTCCAGCAGGGGCTTCAGACGCGCGGGTATCGCTGCGGGCCGCTGTCGGCGCGCGAGAACGGCGTGGCCTGGTTCGCGGACCGCATCCGGGCCGACCTGGCGCCGGTGGTGGCCGCCTCGGGCGGCGGGGACGGCGCGGACGGCTGATGGCGAGCCGCCGCGACGGCCGCGAGCGCATCCTGGCCGCGGCGGTCGGCCAGATCGCCCGTGAGGGCATCGACGCCGTCCGCATCGCCCGGATCGCCATGGAGGCGGGGGTCTCGACGGCCAACGTCCACTACCACTTCGAGACCCGCGAGGCCCTGCTCGCCGAGGCGCTCGAGTACTCCTACGCCCGGGCCGGCGACGTGCGCGTGGAGAGCGACCTCCCGGTCAGCGCCACCCACGCCGAGCGCCTGCAGTCGATGATCGACCAGTGCCTGCCCACCACCCCCGTGTTGGAGGAGGACTGGGTGCTGTGGGTGGAGCTGTGGCTGCGCGCCGTGCGCCACCCGGAGCTGCGGCCGGTGGCCGAGGAGCTCTACGCGCGCATGCACGCGTGGTTTGCCGACGAGATCACCGCCGGGATCCGCGACGGCGAGTTTCAGCGCTGCGATCCCGAGGAGGTCGCCGACCGGACGCTCGCTCTGCTCGACGGCTTCGGGGTGCGCACGCTCATCGGTGACTCGACGATCTCGCTCGAGCGCGCGCGGCGCAGCGTGTCCGCGGCGCTGGCGGCGGAGCTGGGTCTCGGCGAGCGCCTGGTCGGCGGCGCCGCGCCCGGCCTCGACGGGACCCAGCGCGGCGAGGGTGCCGCGGACCTCCGCAGCACCGCCTGAACCTAGACCGCGGTCCCGACCCGCAGCGCCGCCCGGGCCGCCCCGCGCCCCGTCCGCACCGCGCCCTCCATGTAGCCGGCGACCCAGTGGTCAGAGCCCGCGACGTAGAAGGGTGGCTCGTGCTGGCCGTGCAGCGGCCCGGCCGCCATCAGGTCCCCCGGCGCCCAGCTCGTGATGTAGCCCAGGGTGTAGGGGTCGACGCCCCAGGGGCGCTCGATGAACGCCGACGGGGACCGGGCTCCCTCTCCGTAGAGAGCCTCCAGCCCGCCCAGGATCACCGCCCGGCGCGCGTCGGGCGGCGCGGCCAGGAACGCCGACAGCCGCTCGGGCGGGACCAGCAGGGAGAGAAGGCCCTCCCCCTGCGGCCAGGTGGAGCCGAACAGCCACTCGGCCTCGGCCAGGCCGTTCTGCCCCTGTCGCTGCCAGAACGAGTCTGGGTAGGCGACGACGAGCTTGGCCGCCAGCGCCTGGCGCAGGGCGCGCAGGGAGGTCAGTCGCGCGTCGCTGAGTCCGGCGATCTCCACAGCACGCAGGGGCCCCGCCGGCAGGGCACAGACCACGGCCTCGGCGCGGATCTCCTCGCCGCCGGCCAACCCGATCACCACGCCGCGCGACCCGAGCACCTGCACTCGGGAGACCACGGCGCCCAACCGGACGCGCGACCCCAGCTCGGCCGCCATCCGCAACGCCACCTCCGCCGAACCGGCCGAGCAGCGCAGCCCCTCCCACGCGGCCAGGTCGTAGAAGCCCTGGCCGGCGAGCGTCGCGTGCTTGCGCAGGTCGGCCAGCAGCGAGCTGCGATCCGGGCCGTCGCAGGAGAGCGACAGGGAGGCCAGCGCGTAGCGCCGGCGCACCGCGGGGAGCGCGCCGTTCAGGCGCAGCCAGGCGCCCAGGCTGAGCTCGTCCAGACGCGCCGCATCGGGATGGCTCCACGGGTCATCGGGATCGATCTCGCCGGCCAGCGCCCCGAACAGGCCGTCGATCCGCTCGGCGTCGGCGCGCTCCTCGGGCGTCATCCACGGCGCGTCGTCGCCGACGAACACCCCGTCGTCCAGGCCCCAGCTGAGCTCGCCGGGGTCGGCCACGTAGCTGGGCTCGACCGCCAGCCCCAGCTCGGCCACCAGCTCCAGGTAGGCGGTGTGCTTGTGCCCGACGACCTCGCCGCCGAGCTGCACCGTGCGGCCGTCGGGCAGGGTGGTGGCATCGACGCGGCCGCCGACGCGCGAGCGGGCCTCCAGGACCATCACGTCCGCCCCGCCGCGCATGAGATCGCGGGCCGCCGACAGCCCGGCCAGACCGGCTCCCAGCACCGCCACATCGGTCACGGCAGGCCTCCCTCACCACATCCGCACGGTCCCGCCTTGACAGCCAGCGGCCCGCTGCGTAGTTTCCTGACTCGGGATTCAGTATACGTGTCCCGGACGTAGCCGGAGGAGAAATCCAAAGCCGCCGTGAGCCCGCGACCCAAAGTCGACCACCTGCGCAAGCCGCAGATCATCGCCGCCGCCGCCGAGGTCCTCTACGAGCGCGGATTGTTCGATACGCGCATCGGCGACATCGCCGAGCGGGCCGGGACGAGCTCGCCCACCATCCTCTACTACTTCGAGTCCAAGGATCGGCTCCTGGAGGAGGCGGTGGAGTACGCGGACCGCACGTTCTATGAGCGGCTGTCCGAGGGCCAGGACCGTATCGAGCATGCCGCCGACCGGCTCGTGCACCTCATCGAGGAGACCAGCCTCGGCCCGGGCGGACTCAACGACTACACCCTCTGGATGGAGATCTGGGTCCGCGCCCGGCGCGACCCCAGCGTCCGCCGGTCGTACTTCCGCCTGGACCGCCGCCAGCGGGCGCTCATCGCCGACATCGTCCGCGACGGGCAGCAGTCGGGCGAGTTCAGTGCCGCCGCCGACCCCGACGACTTCGCGCTCTCGCTCAGCGGACTGATGGACGGGCTGGGGGTGCAGGTCACGCTGGGCCAGCCCGATGTCGGTGCGGCGCGGATGGTCGACCGGTGCCTCGCGCTCGCCAACAGCGAACTGAAGTGCGCGCTGCGCCGCAGCCGGCCGATCGAGACCACTCAGAGGAGAGGAGCCACTCCATGACGGACGACACCCCTTGGGTGGATCGCCCCACCCGACGGACCTTCATCAAACGAGCCGGCGGGACTGCGGCCGCGCTGTCCATCCCCGGCCTGCTCGCCGCGTGCGGGAGCACCACCCCCGTCGGCCCCGCAGCTGGGTCGAGCTCCGGCTCGGCCTCCGGCGCGTCGAGCGCCGCGCCCGCCAACCTCGGCCCCGGCGGACTGGCCCTGGCCCGTCCCGACCATCCGCTCACGCTCCCGATCTACGCCGACAACAAGCCGATCGCGTCGGGCATGCAGCCCGAGAAGGGCCCGCTCCAGCTCTACAACTGGATCGACTACATCAACCAGGACGTGGTCAAGGCCTTTGAGAAGAAATACAACGTCAAGGTCCAGATCAGCACCTTCGACACGATCGATGAGGCCGTGGCCAAGCTCGACTCGGGGGCCGTGCAGTTCGACGCGTTCGTGCCCGAGCTGGTCTACCTCGAGCAGCTCGTCGTCGGCAAGATCCTGCAGCCGCTCAACCTGAGCTACATCCCCAACCTCAAGGCCAATGTCTGGCCGGCGCTCAACAACCCGTGGTACGACGTGGGCGCGCGCTACACCGTGCCCTACACGATCTACACCACCGGGATCGGCTGGCGCACCGACAAGCTGCCGGGCTTCAATCCCGCCAAGCTCTCGGCGCCGTGGTCGGCGCTGTGGACCGAGGGCCCGAAGGTCAAGGGCAAGGTGGGCATGCTCGACGATCAGCACGAGGGGCTGACGATGGGCCTGCTGCACAACGGCGTCACCGACGTCAACACGGAGATCCCCGCCCAGATCACCGCCGCCCAGAAGGCGGTCCAGCAGCTGGTGTCCTCGGTCAACCTGAAGTTCGACACCAACGAGTACCAGCGCCTCGCCGACGGCTCGCTGTGGCTGCATCAGGCGTGGTCGGGTGACATGGCCGTGATCCCCTCCTACGCGCCCAAGGGCACCAAGGCGAGCGCCTTTGCCTACTGGTGGCCCCCCGACGGCCGCGGCCCGATCAACAACGACACCATGGCGGTCCTCAAGGGCGCGAAGAACCCGGTGCTGGCCCACCTGTTCCTCAACCACCTGCTCGACTCCAAGCAGGCGTTCTCGAACTTCAGCTACACGGGCTACCAGCAGCCGCTGACGGCCATGACCCCCGAGGCGGTGGTCAAGAAGGGCTACCTCGCGCCCAACCTCACCAACACGCTGATCCGTGAGGAGCAGTTCAAGAACGGCTACGTCCAGGGCACGCTCAGCCAGGCCGGGCAGGCCCTGTGGGAGAACGCCTGGGCCGCCATCAAATCGTCGTGAGCGCAACCTCCATCGACAACCGCGCCTCCTACTGGCGGGCCTTCGCCCTCCCGGGCGTCGTGTGGCTGCTGCTGTTCGTCGTCATCCCCGCCTACGCGGTGGTGGCCATCGCGATGGGCCAGGTCGACTTCCTGTTCCAGCCGATCCCGGCGTGGAACCCCGCCAACTGGAACCCGGGCTGGGTCTCCAAGGCGTTCAGCGGATCGCTGCCCGGCGGCGAGTACTGGCCGGCGGTGCGCAACACCCTGGTCTACGTGAGCATCTCGCTGGGGTTGTGCTTCGCCATCGGCTACCCCGTCGCCTACTACGTCGCGCGCCACGCCAAGCGCTTCAAGACGCTGCTCATCGTGCTGCTGGTGATCCCGTTCTGGGTCAGCTACCTGCTGCGGATGCTGGCCTGGATCGGCCTCCTCTCCCCCGACGGCTACGTCAACCAGATCCTCAACGCCATCGGCATCGGAAACCCGCCCGATTGGCTCAACGGCAACGCCTACTCGGTGATCCTGGCCCTCGTCTACGGCTACATCCCGTACTTCATCCTGCCCGTGTTCGCCGGGCTGGACCGCATCGACCGCAGTCAGATCGAGGCCGCTCGCGACCTCGGCGCCACGCCGTGGCAGGCCTTCGTCCGGGTCACCCTGCCGCTCAGCCGCCCGAGCATCCTGGCCGGCTCGGCGCTCGTGGTGCTGCCGATGTTCGGCGACTACTACACCAACGACCTCATCTCGGCCTCGCCCAAGACCAACATGCTGGGCAACGAGATCAACATCTTCGTCCAGGGTGGCTCGGAGAAGAATCTCGGGGCCTCGCTGGTGCTGGTGCTGATGGCCATCCTCGCCATCGGCATGGCCTACTACCTCTACCAGACCGCGCGTGACCAGAAACGGCAGCTGGCATGAGCACCACCACCTCCACGCCCGACGCCGCGCCGCGCCCGGTGGCTCCCGCGCCCTCGGCGGGCGGCCGGCGCAGCCTGCTGCCGCGCTTCCTGCAGAACCCGTGGGGCGAGCCGCGCTTCCTCATCCTCGAGACGTGGGGCTACATCGCCTGGGCGCTCGTGCCCGTGGTCATCGCGATCCTGTTCTCGTTCAACGCCGGCAAGTCGCGCAGCGTCTGGCAGGGGTTCTCGATCAAATGGTGGTGGGGCGACCCCACCCAGTCGATCTTCCACGACCCCCAGTACACCCAGGCGCTGGTGCACAGCCTGCTGCTCGCCGGCCTGGACATGGTCATCGCCACCCCGCTCGGGGTGCTTCTGGCCGTCGGGCTGGCCAGGTGGCGCGGCCGTGGCTCGGGCATCGCCAACTCGCTGATGCTCATCCCGCTGGTCACGCCCGAGATCGTGATGGCGGTGTCCCTGCTCGTCGTCTTCACCCAGCTCTCGCTGGTCCCGTTCAGCCTCATCCATCTCGGCACCGTCGCGCAGGTGGTGGGCCAGGTCACCTTCTCGCTGTCGTATGTCGTCGTGATCATCCGCAGCCGTCTGGCCTCGATCGGGCCTGAGTACGAGGAGGCGGCGCGCGACCTCGGCGCCACCTCGTGGACCGCGATCCGGCTCGTGCTCGTCCCTCTGCTCATGCCGGCGATCCTGGCCAGCATGCTCATCGTGTTCGCCCTGTCCATTGACGATTTCGTCGTCACCCAGTACATGTCTTCTACCGCCTCGACCACCACCATCCCCATGTACCTCTACTCCAACGCCCGGGGCGGCACCAGCACCCCGGCACTCAACGCCCTGGCGACGATCCTGGTGGCCACGACGCTCATCGGCATCACCGTCGCCTACGCCCTGTACACCGTGCTCGGGCGCCGCACCGCCTCGCAAGGGGGCGTCTCCGCGCTGCGCGAGCTCTCCGGGATCGAGGCCGCCTGATGGCTGGCAACGTCCAACTCCGCTCGCTCACCAAGCGCTATGACGAGACCACGGCGGTCGACAGCATCGACGCCTCGATCAACGCGGGCGAGTTCTTCTCCCTGCTCGGCCCGTCGGGCTGCGGCAAGACGACGACCCTGCGGATGATCGCCGGCTTCGTGCGCCCCACGGCGGGCGAGATCCTGCTCGACGACGTCGACGTCGCGCAGGTGCCCCCGCACCGGCGCAACGTCCACACGGTGTTCCAGAACTACGCGCTGTTCCCGCATCTGGACGTGTTCGACAACGTCGCCTTCGGGCTGCGCCGCCAGAAGGTGGCCAAGGACGAGGTCCGCCGCCGCGTGGAGGAGTCGCTCGTCCTCGTCGAGCTCGGCGGCCTGGCCGGCCGCCGCCCGCAGCAGCTCTCGGGCGGCCAGCAGCAGCGCGTGGCGCTGGCCCGGGCCCTCGTGCTGCGCCCGGCGGTGCTGCTCCTCGACGAGCCGCTCGGCGCGCTGGACGCCAAGATCCGCAAGCAGCTGCGCCTCGAGCTCAAGGCGCTCCAGGAGGAGGTGGGGATCACGTTCGTGTTCGTGACCCACGACCAGGAGGAGGCGCTGAGCATGAGCGACCGCGTGGCGGTGATGAGCGCGGGGCGCATCGAGCAGATCGGCACCCCCGCCGAGGTCTACGAGAGCCCGGCGACCGTGTTCGTCGCCGACTTCCTCGGCGTGTCGAACCTGATGGACGCCGACGCCGAACCCGATCGCGCTCAGCCGGGGCAGTGCACGGTCGCGGTCGGTGACTTCCGGCTGCGCGCCGGCGCCGGCGACCTCGCCGCGTCGGGGCCGGTCAAGGTCGTGGCCCGACCCGAGCGCGTGCAGCTGCTCGAGCACGGTGCCGGGCGCGGCAACTGCCTGCCCGGCATGGTCGAGCGCACGGTCTACGTGGGCGCCAGCGTCCAGGTGATGGTGCGGCTGGCCACCGGCACACAGCTGCAGGCCTCGATCGCCAACACGGGCGACGCCGACGGCTACCAGCAGGGCACTCCCGTGTCCGTCCACATCCCCGCCGACGCTCTGCGCATCCTCGGGGGTCCGCCCCAGCCGCCGGCATCTGATCCCGAGTCCGGCGCCGCGCCCGCGCCCGACGCCCAGACGGCCGGAGCCTCGGCTTAGCCTGGATCCGCCGACCCGGACCCGGCGCGCTCCTCGAACATCCGCGTCACCACGATCGCCTCGACGGGCTCGACCAGGGACGCGTTGACCGAGTCGGCCAGGGCGGTGCAGGCGTCGCCCATGCGGCGACCGGCGGCCGCGGCGTCATACGCGGTGCGCCGCAGCTCGGGCACGCCGTCCTCGATCCACAGCCACCGTGCGTCGCCGTCGCCCTCGTAGGGGAGCCCCACGCTCCCGGCATTGACGAAGCGCACGCCGTCGACCACGCGATCGTCCTGCTGGTGGGTGTGCCCGGCGATGACCAGCGCGGCGTCGACCCCGGCGAGCACCTCGGACCAGCGCGACGGCGGCGAGATCCGGGTGACGAGCTCCTCGTCGCTGCGCGGGGTGGCGTGGCAGAACAGCACGCCATCCACGGTCACCGTGAGGGGCAGGCCCCCGAGCGCCCGTGCGCGGTCGGCGCCCAGCTCGGCCGCGGTGAAGGCCGACATCTCCGCGGCGCTGTCCCCGGCACCGGCGGCGTCGCCCGCCGGGCCATCGGCCGCCGCGGCCACCTCGCGCTCGCCGTTGCCGCGCACCCAGTGCATCGCCGGGACGGTCAGTGCCGCCAGCCGATCGAGCACCGCGGCCGAGAATGCGCCGGGAACCGCGTCGCCGCCGACGACCACCGCGTCCGGCTCCGCCGCTCGCGGGTCGGCCAGCACCGCGTCCAGCGCATCCGGGTTGCCGTGGATGTCATACAGGGCGAGGATCCTCATCGGGCGCAGTTTAGTGCAACCCTCTGGTTGCGTCCAATCCGGCGGGAAGCCGGCGAGACCGCGATCCTAGACTGAGCCCGCATGAGCGTCTCCGATCTGCTGGCGGGCAAGCGCGTGTGCGTGTGCGGCGGGTCGGGCGGCGTGGGCAAGACGACCACCTCGGCGGCGATCGCGCTGGGGATGGCGCGCCAGGGCGCCAAGGTGGCCGTGGTCACGATCGATCCGGCCAAACGGCTGGCCAACGCGCTGGGCCTGGAGGAGCTCGAAAACCAGCCTCGGCGCGTCGAGCCCGAGCGGCTGACCGGCGGGCGCGGCAAATTCAAGGGCGAGCTGTGGGCGATGATGCTCGATCCCAAGCGCACCTTCGACGAGCTCATCGAGCGGGTGGCGGCCGACCCCGAGCGCGCCGAGGAGATCAAGCGCAACCGCGTCTACCGCGAGCTGTCCACGGCCGTGTCGGGCTCGCAGGAGTTCACCGCCGTGGCCAAGCTCTACGAGCTCGAGCGCGACGGGGAATTCGACCTGCTCGTCCTCGACACCCCGCCGTCGCGCAACGCGCTGGACTTCCTCGACGCTCCCACCCGGTTGACGTCGTTTTTGGAGGGACGGGCGCTGAAGGCGTTCATCCGCCCCACCGGCCTGGGCATGCGCGTCCTGGGCCGTGGCGCGGCGCCGCTGCTGGGGGCGATGCGCCGGGTCACCGGCGTGGACCTGATCGGCGACCTCACCACGTTCTTCGGGCTGCTGGGCGACATGACCGATGACTTCAGCGAGCGCGCCCGCGGAGTCGAGCGCATGCTCAAGGCCTCCACCACGGTCTTCGTGCTCGTCACCTCGGCCCAGCAGGCGGCGATCGACGAGGCGCTCTGGTTCCGGCGCACGCTCATCGAGGGTGGGCTTCCGTTCGCCGGCGTCATCGTCAACCGCGTGCACCACGACATCCTCGGGGAGGCCGAGCCCCAGGACCTCATGAGCGCGCTCGACGCCGAGCTTCCCGCCGACCTCGCCGGCCGCGTCGCCGAGAACTTCTTCGACTACCACCGCCTGGCGCAGCGCGATGCGCACAACACGGCCCGTCTGCGCGCCGAGCTGGGCGACGAGCCCCTGCTCCTCGTGCCCCACCTCGACCACGACGTCCACGACGTCGAGGGCCTCCTACGCGTCCACCGCTACCTGTTCGCCTCCCCGGCCGAGCGCGAGCGCCTCATCGCCGACGTCATCGCCTGACCGGGCGGCCCACCCGCCCCCGCCGGCCCAACCGCCCCCGCCGGCCCAACCGCCCCAACCGCCCCAACCGCCCTAGAAAGTAAACTTATGAGTTTACTTGTCGCCAGCGGCCGGCTCTGCGGCCGGGGCCTGCAGGCGAAACGGCTCGGTGGTGACGCCGGCCCACGTGGCCCAGCTCAGCACCACCGGCTGCCAGCGCTGACGGGCCACCGTCTCGCCCGTGACGGTCATGACCACGCGGCCCTGGTGCAGCATCTCCCACACCGCCTGCTCGGCGAGCTCCAGCTGCTGGCTGGCGCGCCACTGCGGGTGCGCCGCGGCCGCCAGCGCCATCACGTCCTGAAAGCCCAGCGGGGCCGCTACCTCGCCGATCGCCGCCTTCAGCGCCTCGACCTCGGGGCGCGCCTCCGCGCCTCGGCGCGCCTGGGCGATGACCGCGTCGGTGACGTCGGTGCCGGTGCGCGAGGCGCTGGCCCAGCCCCGGCCCAGCCCCAGATCATCGGGACGGAGCTCCGGCCCCTCCAGGATCTTCAGCTTGCTGCGCTCCGGCGCCCAGCGGCGGTCGTCGTGCTCGATCATCGCCCCGCCCACCCACGGCCGCACGAACCGGGCGTCGAGCTCGTCCCGGGTCAGGTTGAAGACCCGCGTGACGTGCGGGAACTGGCGCAGCTCGAGGTGGTACACCCCCACGCCCCCTCAGCCTCCGGCCTGCGCGCGGTAGCGCTCCTGAGCCTCGGTGATCCGGCGCAGCGCCGCGTCGCGTCCCTCCCATCCGATGGGCTCGGAGTGGCGGTCGACGTCGAGGTCCTTGTAGACGGTGAAGAAGTGAAAGATCTCGTCGCGCAGCTGCTGGGGCAGGTCCTCCAGCTCCCGGTACACGTTCCAGCGCGGGTCGTGGACCGGGACGCACACGACCTTGTCGTCGGGCCCGTTCTCATCGCGCATGCAGAACAGCCCGATCGGGTTGACGGGAACCAGGCACCCGGGGAACGTGGGCTCGGACACGCAGACCAGGACGTCCAGCTCGTCACCGTCGAGGGCGAGGGTCTTCGGAACGAAGCCGTAGTCGGTGGGATAGACGACCGAGGCCGAGACGAAGCGGTCGAACCTGATCGCTCCGAGCTGGGAGTCGAACTCGTACTTGTTGCGGCTGCCCATCGGGATCTCGACCATGCAGATGAGAGCGTCCTCGGCCATCAGGCGCAGCCTAGTACCTCCGTCCGGGCGCGCTCGTCGGTCTGGATCGGGCCGGCGGGACGATGCACATGGCTTAAACAGAACGAGCGGGCAGTGCCCGCTCGCCGCTGTGATCGCGCTCCCCCTGACTACTTACGAGCCCCAGGACTTACTGTGTTGTGCCTGGTGGGCAAAACACTCCCGGCCTCACAGCGGAGACCGAGTAGGGAGCGGTCGCCACGTAGTTTAACGCACCCCTGCGGCAGGGTCTGACGACGACGCCTCGTCCGCACCGGCGTCCTCGGCGAGCAGCTCGTCCGCGACGGCCACGAGATCGGCATCGAGATGGCCGCAGAGCATGTCGCGCAGGATCGCTCGCAGGTTCTCGGCCAGCTCGTCGATGAGGGCGTCCGGTCGCGCCGGATCCCTGCTCTCGCTCGACAGCCCGGCGATCAGCGACCGTTCGAGCGCGACGGCGCGGGCGGTCCTCGCGGTCAGCGCCGCCCGGTCCTCGGGGCGCGCGCAGATGACCGCCAGACGCTGGGCCAGCCGCCCGCTCGCCGGCCCTTCGGGCTCCAGCAGCGCGCGCAGCGCCAGCAGGTAGTCGGTGAGCGCCTCACCCCGCGACAGGCGCTCGCATCCCATCTCATACCGCGCCAGCGCCCAGGCCAGCTCCGGGTGGGGGTCGCGCCGGGCGACCAGCCGGCAGAACGCGCGGAGCTCCTCCTCCTGGGCGGCCGCGACGATCGTGAGCAGCCGTGGGCGACCGGCGACGCCGATCGACACCGAGCGCCAGCTCCCTGCCTCGGTCCGTGCCCAGCCGACCGGCCCCACGGCAAAGCCGCCGCGTTCGAACAGCCGCAGCGCGCTGAGCACGTGGCGGAAGCGGGTACGGGCGACGGCGACCGGCGGCCGTTCAGAGCCCGTCTCGTCGATGGCCAGCAGCGCGAGCACATTGGGCTCCTCGCTCTCTCCCCAGACGGCCTCGGGGGGCGCGTCGGCCAGCGCGTCACCGCGGATGAGCGACAGGCCGTCGCCCAGCGTCAGCTCGATGGTGTCAGGGTCAAGCGCCACGCCCAGCAGCGGCGCGATCACCGTGGCGGTGCAGTGGCCCTCGTAGATCGCGCGCTCGAGGTCGGCGTAGGCGGACTCGAACGCCGCCGGCTCGAACCCGAAGCCGCTGCGCTCGGTGAACACGCACTCCAGGAAGACCCCGAGCGCGGCGCGAGCCATGCCCCGGACGTCGGCGGGCGCCTTGAGCCCGTGCTCTGACAGGTAGACGTCGAGCGCCTCGCAGCGCGCCAGCGCCTGGGCGGCCTCGGCATGACTGGCCAGGTCGCCCAGCGACTCGGACCGTGAGCGGATGAACTCGTCGACCAGCGGGCGGTAGCAGTACAGCGGGACGCGTCCGGCGCCGCGCTCCTCGGCCAGCTCGAACGGCATCTCGGCACCGGCGGCGGCCTCCGCGCACAGACGGCTGGACGCGTCGACGGTGAATGTCTCCAGCAGCCGGTGAAGGATCACGTTGCGCACGACCGCGGTTTCTCCGCGGCGCGGGGCGATCCTCCAGTGCGCACCAGACCTTGCAGTGCCGCCGCGCGCCGGCGACCCGTGTCCCGCGATCAGGCGGCGGTGGCGACCGGCTGGCGATCGGCGCCGGCGCCGACCTCTGCCGCGCAGTCCGCGCCCAGCCATTCACGGCCGTAGACGCGCATGCTCTCGATCAGCGGCACGAGCGCCCACCCCTTGGGGGTGAGGACGTACTCGACGCGGGGCGGAACCTCGGGGAACGTCTGGCGCTCCACAATGCCCTCCTCCTCCAGCGCACGCAGTCGCAGCGATAGGGTGCGCGGGCTGATTCCGGCCAGCGACCGCTCCAGCTCGCAGAACCGCGACCGTCCGTCGGCGAGGTCCCGGATCACCAGCAGAGTCCACTTGCCGCAGACGATCTCGGCCGTCCGGCACACCGGACAAGTGTCGTTCGAAACCATCAGGCTCCCGAGTTTAGCGCAAGACTTCACGAAGTGAAGTAGGCGCGCCGCGCGCTCAGGACGCTGACACGGGCGCGGCTTGCGCCTCGCGGTGGCGCTGGATCGCCTCGATGGCGCCGTCCACGATGCGATCCCCGAACTGGGCGCTGTCGTTGACCCGGGGAAAGTCGGCCTCGGGAACGGGCACCTCCAGGAACTCACAGATCGGCTCCCAGCCGTCGCCCGGCGACCACACGAGCAGCCGCTCCGCGGGCACCGCGTCCTGTACCTCCTGGTTGAAGCGCTCCATGGCGACGCCCATCTCCTCGGCGGTGGTGCTGTCGTCGCGCATCAAGCCGCTGCGCCGCCACATCTCGGACATCAGGCCGATGTAGTCGTCCCATGGCGGGTCGACCAGGCGCCGGGCGTCGGACAGGTGCCGGATGAGGATCTGCCCGTAGATGACGCCCCAGATGGTGTCGCGCATGCTCCGGGCCCAGGCCTCGCCCGAGCGGACGCTGAGCAGCACCTTGGCGTCCGGGTATTGCTCGACGAGCTCCCGGTAGAAGAACGAGCCGGGCCAGTCCACGGTCGCCTCGAACCCCTCGAAGATCTCGGAGGCCGCGAGATCTCCATCCAGGACCCGGCGCCAGCGCGGCGTCTCGTCGAGGTCGGTGAGGACGTTGACCATGTGGTAGCAGGGGGCGAACCCCAACATCTCGAGAGCGATCTTCTGAGACAGCGTCCCGGTCCGCGGTAATCCGGCTCCGATGAGCTTCATCGCTTCACTCCGTTTCGTTGTAGGGAACGGCCCCATTCAAGGCCCCAGGGAAACCGCCGTCGCCCCCGTGCCGGGCGCGTGCTCTCGCTGTTGGCCTCGAGGGAGGCGAGCACCGCCTCCACCGCGGAGGCGAGATCCATCCCCGGTCCCACGACCACTTCCGGTCGCGTGGGCCGCTCATACAACTGGTCCACGCCGGTGAAGTCGGCGACGTCTCCCGCGCGGGCGCGGGCATAGAGGTGCTTGGGGTCACGCGCCGCGCACTCAGCCAGCGGCGTGTCGAGGAACACCTCGATGAAGGGCACGCGGGCGGCCAGGTGTCGCGAGCGGACCTCGTTGCGGGCGGCGGCCAGCGGGGACACCAGGGCGGCGATGGCGACCGCGCCCGCATCGGCGAACAGGTGCGCCAATTCGCCCACGCGCAGGATGTTGCGGGCTCGGTCGGCCTCGTCGAAGCCGAGGTCACCGCAGATCCCGTGGCGGAGGTTGTCGCCGTCCAGCAGGTAGGCGAACCGCCCCGACAGCACCAGCCGCTCCTCGAGCGCGGCGCCGAGCGTCGACTTCCCTGCGGAGGGGAGCCCGGTGAGCCAGATCGTCGCGCCGCGGGCGCCGAGGGCGCCCCAGCGTGACGCCCGCGAGAGGTTGGAGTCCTGCCAGGTGATGTTGGCGCTCCGAGCCATGACGCCTAGACGACCGCGGAGCGCCCCAGCTCACGCCCGCCGGCATCGACGGCGACGGCGCAGAAGTACGGGCCCTCGCTGTTGACGGCGATCGCCGTCTCAAAGCCCGTCCACGCCTGGGATCCCACCGCCGACAGCGACGACCTGTCCGATCCGGCCAGCACCGTCCAGCGCGCGACCTCGGTGGCGCCGTTCCAGCTGGCATGGACGGCAAAGCCCCCGGCGGGATTGGCCTGAGCGACGACGCGCGGACCATCGGCGGGACGCCCGACCCAGTCGGCGAGATACGCGCGGTAGGACCGCACGCCGATCGGCAGCTCCCCGTCAAGGATCATGGACCCGTCTGGAGCGTACTGCGAGAAGTACGACTGTGACCCCCAGCCGACGAACGCGCCACCGCCGCTGAGCAGCTGGACGTTGCCCAGGGTGCCGGCGATGAACCCCGCCGGATGGGTGAACGCCCGGGT
This sequence comes from uncultured Actinomycetota bacterium, assembly GCA_963771675.1. Taxonomy (GTDB): domain Bacteria; phylum Actinomycetota; class Thermoleophilia; order Solirubrobacterales; family Solirubrobacteraceae; genus Palsa-465. Next base: position 40,676 of record CAVYUJ010000005.1, read on the forward strand.
CAGCTCGACGCGCCGGGCCGCGTCGTTCACCGACAGCACCAGCCCCCGCGACTGCTTCGCCTTGTCCGGGCCCGCGTTGTCGAACACGGTGATCACCGATGCCCCGTGGGGCCGGGCGTCGTGCTGCCACCAGAAGGTGGCGGCTCCGCCCATGCTGAAGTCCGAGCGCCGGCCGTTGAGCCGCCACAGGATCTTCCCGGTCGAGCGGTCGACCTTGTAGAGCGCGCACGTGTTGCGGGCGCTGATGAGCAGATGGCCGTCGTCCATCTCGGCGACGGAGTTGAGATGGAAGTAGTCATAGCCCTGGCCGCTGTGCGGGGGTGGCTGATAGCTCTCGTCGATGCCGACGTGATCGAGGCTGTTCCAGTCGAGCAGGACGCGCCCGGTGTCGAGGTCGATCTCCTGGACGTGCCCGACGAACACCTGCCCCTGCGAGGACCCGCCGATCGAGGACAGGTCCGTGGTCGTCGTCTCATAGGCGGTGACGAGCGCCGTCCCGCGGCGCGTGAGCTGAAGGTCGTGCAGGTCGGTCTGCAGGCCATGAGCGGCGCGGATCGTCTTGACCGGGTGATACGCGGCGTTGCCGATCTCCCCCACCCCATACCCATGGGCGTTGGACACCGCGCCCCGCCACCACGTCAGTGCCGGCGTGCCGCCGTAGGACTGCACGTCGAGGTTGAACGCGGTGGTGCCCGACACCGGTGAGAACCACACGAGGCGGCCCTGCCGGTCGATGATCATCAGGCCCTGCTGCGGCTCGGCGGCCGGAATGGCGTTGATCGGCGCCAGCACGATGAAGCGCGGCGTCGACCCGTGCGCCGGCTGATCGCCGAGCTGCGTCACCCGCACCGCGGGAGGCCGCAGATCCGGGCGCGTGAGGAACGTCTGGGCCCTGCTGGAGCCAGACGCTGCCGTCGCCGGTGGCGTCGCCGAAGAGGACGTGTCCGGCGCGGCGGGCGACGACCGGTGCGCGGACCCGGAGCGGTGCGGCAGTTCGTAGCCGACGGCGGCGGCGCCCACGACGCCTGCGGCGGCGGCCGCCGCACGGGGCAGGAACTGCCGGCGGCTGACCGTGGCGCTCATCGGCCGCATCTCATCGGTCACCCCGAACCTCCTGGAGGTCCCCAGGGTCAGTACTCGAGCATGAGCGGCCCGCTCTGGACCGACCAGCGAAGGGTGCGTGACGTCAAAGAAATTGGTGAGCATGAGATTGCCCGGCGGGCGCGACGCGCCGGGCGCGGCGGTCTCTAGGGTCAGCTTGGGGGCAGAAACGGCGGGCGCGAAGCTACAGAGGGACCGGTCGGGCTAACGTCAAGTTAACGTAAGGCCAACGTAAGCTAACGTCAGCTAAGGCCCAGATAACGCAACGTCCGCGCGCGACGGCAGACTCGCACCGCTGTCACGCCAGGCGCTCAGGAGCCCCTGACAGACGCGACCGCCGCGGGTCGCGGCGGTCGCGTGTCCGAATCTCGAGCGCTCCTGCTCAGGGCAGAGGGCCGTGATCGACGGTGATGAGCTACTTGATCGTGTACTGGTAGGGCAGCGCGGCCACCTGATCGGCCTGCGGGTAGTTCACCACCGCGTCCTGAATCGAACCGAACTCGAAGTACGCCGTGTCGTCGAGGTACAGCGTCCCCGTGACCTTCGTGCCCGACGCTCCGCTCGGCGTGATCGTGACCGGAATCGTCCCGGTCTGGCCCGGAGCCGACGGTGATCGGCGCAAACGAGCCCAGGCTCGACGCCGGGTTCGCGCTGTCCGCCTCCAGGTCGCCGGTCGGCGAGCTGACCGCGGTGTCGAACGGGCTCGTGACGACGCTCGCCGACGTGGTGGCCGCCTCGCTCGGTGGCCCGGTCGTCCCGAACGTCCCGTACTCGATCGGCAGCACGTCCCACTCGCCCGTCGTCAGGGGGTTGTTCGCGTACGACAGCGATGCCGTGGTGCCGACCGTCGAGGCCAGGTCCGGATCGCCCCCTGCGGGCTGGGACTCGAACAGGAGCGGCGTCGGCCCGCTCGTCGTCGCCTGTGCCTGGAACTGTGTCGAGTTGGTCGGCACGAGGTACACCGGCAGGTTGTCGTTGACCGGCAGGTTGTCCGAGTTCCCGCTCACGGCACCGAGCGTGAACGGGGTGCTGCCGGGCAGCCGCGCATCGTCGAAGAACATCTCCGGCGCGGTTCCCGTGTTCTTCACGGTGACGTTGTAGGTGTAGGCCTGGCCGGCGGTCAGCTGCGTGGAGGCGGCGTTGGGCAGTGTGCCGCCCGAGGCCGGCACCGCCTGCTGGTTGACGCTCACCTCAAACGGCGAGGAGAGCGAGTTCCCCGAGACCACGGGTGCGAACACCACCGCCAGCCTCCATCGGCCCGGAGCGGGGCTGAGGGTGTGCAGCTGCGCGCCGACCTGGTTCTCAGGCGGTGAGGACGCAGTCGCACCGGGCACCATGTTGGTGGCGTAGGCGACGGCCTGGCCCTGCGGATCGATCAGGTAGGCACCGAACTGGTTGCCCGGGTCCTGGACCGTGATCGTGGCGTTGAGCTCCGGCCTTCCGGCGGGCACGTCGAGCTGGTAGAAGAACTCCTGTCCGCTGATCGGCGCCCGGCCGTTGCCGCCGGTGATCGTCCCGGAGAACGTCTGGCTGCCGGACGGAATGAGGCTGCGCAGCGTGACCGGGACCGTCGTCGCGGTCGCCGGGCCATGCCCGGAGCCGCCCGAGCTCACCACGATCGCCCCGCTGGCGTCGCCGGGCTGCGCCGGCGTGTGCGTCCTGATCTGCACCGCCACCGCCTGGCCCGGCCTCAGCGTCGCGCTCGACGGGCGCACCGTGCCAAACGAGGTGTACCTGGCGCCACTGACGCCGAACGCGACCGGGCCGACGTAGCCGCCGGCGTCCGAATCGCGGCTGTAGACGTACGCCGTCCACGTGCCGGCGGCAGGGTGGGCGATCTGGAGGTCGCCGAAGTTGCCGAGGCCCTGCGGCCGCGAGTCCCCGACGTACGTGCCGTTGGGGTCGATCAGGGTGATCCGCACCCGCGCGTTGAGCGAGGCGGTCGGCGTGGCGCCGTGGTATGCGGCCGACGCGTCGATCCGGTCCAGGCCGGCGGGCACCCGGAAGCGCAGCCGCTGGTAGTTGATCGGCACGCCCGCGTAGTCGGGCGTCTGCGGGTCGCTGTCAGACAGCGTGAACTGCGTGTTGAACAGCGACCGGTAGGCACCGAGCGTGCGACCCGAGAACGTCAGGTGCTGCGTCGAGCCGCTCTCGTTGGTGACCGTGTCGGTCAGGTTCTCGGCGGTGCCGGGCTGGTCGACCGCGTTCAGCTGAGTCGGGCTCGTCGTCATCACACCGACGTTACGGCCCTGGCGAGAGCCGCCGGCGGCGGGCTGGTTGTCGTTCTCGGCCGCGAGCACGGCCTTGTAGGCGTCGACACGACCGGAGCCCTGCTGGTCGGCGGGAGCACCGATGTCGTCGGTGTTGGAGACGAGCAGCTGCTTGACCAGTGCCGGCGTGGGCGCCGTCCCGCCGTGCGTCTTCTCATACGCCTGGATGACGAGCGCCGCGACGCCCGCCGTCATCGGCGAGGACTGGCTCGTCCCGCCGAAGGACTGGACCGGGGCCGGGTCCCCGGTCAGGCTGCCACAGCCACCGAATTCGTCCTGGTTGGTGGAGCACAACGCCCAGTCGGATTCGCCTGGCGCGACGACATCGATCGTGCGCCCGTTCTGGTCAAAGCCCGACGAGCTCAGCGAGCTGATCTCATCGTTGATCCAGCTCTTGACCTCGGGGAACCGGGTCCCGCCGAAGCCATCCTGGATGTAGTTCTGATTATCGGTCGAGGCGCCGGCCGAGATGACGTTGGGATCGGTCGCCGCCTCGCCGGTCGTGTTGGTCACGCCGGCGTCGCCGGTGGACTCGACGACCGTGATCCCGGCCGCGACCGCCTGGTCGTCGGCCTGCGCGATCAGGTCGAGCGACCCGCCGTCGTCGGGATAGTTGTTGATCCCGAAGGACTCGTTGAGGACGTTGACGTGGGCGGTGGTGATCGCGTAGTCGATCGCCTCGAGGATCGATGAGTCCGGCGCGACGTTGGACGCGCCGAAGGCGACGAGACCGACGAGGTTGGCGCCGGGAGCGACGCCCTCGACGCGGATGTTGCACGGACGGTTGAGCGGCAGTGCGCTGAAGTGGCTGACGTCGTAGACCTCGCGGCCCTGCGCGGCGATCGCCGACGCATCGCCGAACCCCTCGGCGCCGCTGGTCGGCGCGGAGGTACCGAAGCCGCTGAAGTCCTTGAAATCGACGACCACGTGCTGTCCGTTGGCCCGGATGAAATCGGGATTGTTGGGGTCGATCGCGTCGGCGATGAAGCCGACGGTGACCCCGCTGCCGTTGATTCCCAGCGACCGCGCCGTCTTGGCGTTCGGGTTGTCGGAGTCGACGCTCATCGTCCGCAGCGCCTCGGGCTCGAGCTGGACCTTGCCGTTGGGGGCGCAGGCGCCGGGCAGCGGCGTGGCGCCGGCGCCGGTGGCGCTGCCGGTGCCTTGGGTCGTCGGGGGCGCGAGGTGCACGAGGCCGTTGGGAACGACCTCCGCCACCGCCGGATCGGACCTCAGCGACGAGAGCTGCGCCGCCGACACGGTCGCCGACACCGCGTTGAGCGTGGTGAAACTGTGCACGTCACGCGCGTTGCCGGCAGCCAGCTGCTGCAGGACCGGCCCCTGGACGGCGGCGAGCGTCTTGCGGCGTGCGCCGAGCGCCGAGCGGGTCGCGGGCTGGGCTCGATCCTGGTTCTTGAACACCACGATCACGCTCTGCGCGGACGCCGGCGCGTGGGCCACCGACGACGCGGACGCCGACAGCACCTGCATCAACGCGAACAGAGCAACCACCCCAGCGATGACCGCCAGCCTCGAGCGCACACCCATTCCCACTACCTCCCAATGTCGTAGGTCCGGGTCCTGGAAACCCGTGCGGGCAACCTACAACGTCATCGTGGCGGCGTCCACGCAGGATCGTTGCGCGGATCGGCCCCAGGTGGCAGAAGGTTGTCGTCCCGGCGGCCGCCGCACCCGGCGACCGCCGTCCGTGACCGCCGGATCAGGCGACGTCGCGGAGCTTCTGGGCCTCCGCGAGCGACTGCAACTTCTTCAGGGACTGGTTCTCGATCTGGCGGATGCGCTCGCGGGTGACGTTGAACGTCCGTCCGACCTCGTCCAGCGTCCGGGGATGCTCGCCCCCGAGCCCGTAGCGGAGCTCGAGCACGCGGCGCTCGCGGTAGCTGAGATTCTCCAGCGCCTCGCGGAGCGCCTCCTTGGTGAGGATCTCCGCCGCCCGTTCGTATGGGGACTCGGCGCGCTCGTCGGCGATGAACTGGCCGAACTCGGACTCCTCCTCGTCGCCGACCGGCTTCTCCAGCGAGACCGGGGCCTGGGCGGAGCGCTTGATCGATTCGACCTCCTCGGGCTCGATCCCCGTCACCTCGGCGATCTCCTCGGCAGTCGGCTCACGACCGAGCTCGGTCACCAGCTTGCGCTCGGCGCGCCCGATCTTGTTGAGCTTCTCCACGACGTGCACCGGGATGCGGATCGTGCGCGCCTTGTCGGCGAGCGCACGGGCGATCGCCTGGCGGATCCACCACGTGGCGTAGGTCGAGAACTTGAAGCCCTTGCGGTAGTCGAACTTCTCCGCGGCGCGGACCAGGCCGAGCGTCCCCTCCTGGATGAGGTCCAGGAACGGCAGCCCCTGGTTGCGGTAGTTCTTGGCGATGGAGACGACCAGACGGAGGTTGGACTCGACCATCTTCTGCTTGGCGTCGAGGTCGCCGCGCTCGATCCGCTTGGCCAGGTCGACCTCCTCCTGGGCGGTGAGCAGGCGCACCTTGCCGATGTCCTTGAGGAACAGCTGGAGCGAGTCGGTCGTCATGTCCGGCTTGAGATCCAGCGCCGTCTTCGCCTTGCGCCGACCGCGCTTGTCGGGCGCACGCTCGACCTCGGTGGCCGCGAGGGCCGGGTCCACTTCCTCGACCAGCTCGATCTCCGCCCGCTCGAGGAAGCCGTGAAGCTCCTCGACGTCAGCCTCGTCCAGATCCAGCTCCGAGATCGCGCCCGCGATCTCCGAGAAGGTCAGGACCCCAAGCTGCTGGCCGCGGTTGACCAGGCCCTTGATCTCTTCCAGTTCCTGCAGTTCCGCTACAGACATCTGATTCCGTTTCCGTCGTTGGCGGCAACACGCCAGCGGTGCCGTCGCAGTACAAAGAAAACCCGCGGTAAAAACGCCCCTCTCAGGGCGTACGGCCGCTACTCAAACATACGGTCCGACTATAGTCACTATATTTTATGAAGTCAATCCGCGGGAGGCCTGCAGAGGCCCAGCTGAAGCACCGTTCGGCGAGGGGTTAGCCGCCGGGGCGTCTTCTCTTTGTCTGTAGATCTATACCTCGGACCGTCCGCGTCGTTTCAACGATAGAACGAAATTTTTGGCCGACGGCGAATTTTCCGGTCCGTGCGCCATGATTGGGCCGTATGAGCAATGAGCCCAAGCCCGGCGTGATCGGTTCGCTCCCGCGGACGCGCCCCCACCGACGCAGTGACAAGCGGCCCGCTCCCGCCGGAGCGCCGCCCCTCGATCCGCAGGCGCAGGAGGCCGCGGTGGTCAACCCCGCGGCGCCGCCGAGGGCGCGCTCGGCCAAGCCGTCCACCGCCCGGGCGACGAAGCCCGCGGCCGCGCCGGCCAAGCCTGCCGCCGCCAGAGCCAAGCCTGCCGCCGCCGCCGCAGAGCCAAGCCTGCCGCCGCCAGAGCCAAGCCTGCCGCCGCCAGAGCCAAGCCTGCCGCCGCCAGGCCAAGCCCAAGCCGGCCACCGCCAAGCCCGCGGCCGCCAAGCCCAAGCCGGCCGCCGCCAGGCCCAAGCCGGCCGCCGCCAGGCCCAAGCCGGCCGCCGCCAGGCCCGCGGCCGCCAAGCCCAAGCCGGCCGCCGCCAGGCCCAAGCCGGCCGCCGCCAGGCCCAAGCCCGCCGCTCCGCCCGCGCCGGCCGCGGCGACGCCCCCGGAGCCACCTCCCGGCCCGCTGGAGACGGCGGTCCAGGCCGCGGCGGAACTGGCCGAGATCGGCCTGCAAGCCAGCGCCCGCGCTCTGCGCCGCGCGGTCTCGCGGCTGCCCCGCCCGTAGCCAGGATCACCGGGCGTACATAACTTCGTCCGGCGCAGTTGCGTATACTGCCCCGCCACCAGCCGAACGACCTCTCCTCAGGGAGGGGTCGACGGGGGAACCACTTGCGGGTTGTCGCAGACCCGCGGGGGCGAATCGGTCCCGTCAAGGACCGTAGCGCCGTAACAGCGCGAGCCCGTCAGCTCACCTCGTAGGCATGGATGCAGCACCCAGATTGAATGACTCGTCGCCGTCGACATGCCCATGCCGTACCCGCGCTGCTTGCCGTTGCGCTGGCCGTGCCTACCGTGGCGCTGGCCTCGTCGGGCGGCGGATCGGTCTCGCCCGGCGGCTCGCCGGTCGGCTCGACGACCGGCACCACGACGTCCACCACCACGACCGGCACCACGCCGTCGGTCCAGAGCGGCAACGTGACGGTCTCCGCGACCGGCAACGGCATCACCCTGCAGACGAACGCCTCGGGGATCCTGCGCAAGCAGCTGATGTTCTCGGGCACCGCGCCCACCCAGCTCGCCGGCCAGACGATCCAGATCCAGCGCTCAGGGCATCAGACCAACTGGACGTGGACGAACACGGTGACGGCCACGATCGGCTCCGATGGCAGCTTCAGCGCCGGCTGGCAGGCCGACCACATCGGTCAGTTCGCCATGCGGGCGGTGGTCGCCACCACCGATCAGGCTCAGGGCGCGGCGATGACACCGTCTCTGACCACGACCGTCTACCGGCCGTCGCGGGCCACCGAGTACGGACCCGGCTTCTACGGCCGTAGGACCGCGTGCGGCCAGCGCCTGCGCCGGGGCACGATCGGACTGGCCAACCGCACGTTGCGCTGCGGCGAGTCCGTGGCCATCTACTACCAGGGCAAGACCCTGGTGGTCCCGGTCATCGACCGTGGCCCCTATGCCAACGGCGCCGACTGGGACCTCACCGTCGCCACCGGCAGGGCGCTGGGCATCAAGGGCACCGCGCAGATCGACGCGGTCTCCCTGCCACAGCGCTGAACCGGTCTCGTGCCGAAGCGCTGCCGGCGCCGGCGCGGCTCAGGGCTCCTCGGTCCCCCGAACCTCCACGCCGCCCGCCGCAGCGGCAAACCGGGCTTCCTCGGCGGCCTCGATCAGCTCGCCGCTCGTGCGCCCGTCCTCGCCGAACACGGCCACACCGACGCTCGCCACCAGCGGCGCCCCCTGCCAGGGCTCTGAGGCCCTGACCGCCGCCGCGATGCGCTCGCCCAGCGCGTAGGCGCCGCCGCGGGCGGTGTCGCGCGCGATGATCCAGGCGCGGGCGTCGCTCTCGCACACCAGGATGTCCTGACGGCGTACGGCGCTGCGCACGGCACCGGCGAACCGGTTGAAGGTGGCGCGCGCCTCGGCGCCAAGCTCGACCGCGCTCACGCGGTCGGCGTCCTCGAGCTCGGCCAGCAGCAGCGACAGCGGCGCGCCGGCGGAGCGCACGATCTCGTCCTCCAGCGCACCGACCCACAGGGAGCGCGACGGGTCCAGGGTCGGCGGGTCTGAGATCCCCGGCCACGCCCGCTGCGTCGGGGGCGCCGCGGCGGGCTGTGGCGCAGACGCCGGCGGCGGCGCGGCGGCCGGCGGGGGCGCGGCGGCCGGCGGGGGCGCGGCGGCCGGCGGGGGCGCGGCGGCCGGCGGGGGCGCCGCGACGGTCGGCGGTGACGCGGGCGGTGGTGGCGGCGGCGCGGCGCGCGAGTCCGGCGCAGGGGCGGCCGGTTGCGGAGACGCGGGCGGGTGCGGAGGCGCCGGGCGGGTCGTGGCCACCGGCGGCGGCGGCCCGATCGAGGGCGCCGGGGACACCGCCGGCGGCGCCACCTGCTCGAGCGCCGCCGAACGGACGAGCTCCCCGATGAGCGCCAGGCGCTCGGTCAGGTCCGCCACCAGGTCGGCATCGGCGCCGCGCAGCTCGTCGCGAACGGCGGCCCAGATGACGCCGATGAGGGCGTCGACGGCGCGTGAGACAGCCGCGGGGGCGGTGGCGCCGGCCAGCTCGCCCGCGCGGGCGACCAGCCGGGTCAGGACCCCGCCGGGCTCCAGGCGGCGCAGATCGGTGTCGTCAGCGATGGCACGGAGCACCGCGTCGCACACCCGGGGTCCGTCGCGGGTGAGGTCGGTGGCCAGGATGGCGGGGGCGTCGTCCAGCGGCGCCTGCTCCAGCAACGCGAGGAGCCATCCCTTGGCCAGGTCCTCTGACCGCGGGATCAGCGCATCGATTGGAGCATCGGCAACCGGCCGTGCCCGCCGCCGCCGTGGGGGCATGGACGGCATCGGCCGTCTTGTATCACGCCCCCCTGTCGACTCCATGCCCCTTCACCGCAATATGCTGGAAATCCGCGTCCTTGCCACCACCCTTCCTCATGCCCAGATCGCTCATTTCCATAACCGAAGCCCACCGGCGAGTGCTCGAGGCGATCCGCCCGCTGGGCACCGAGCCGGTCGAGCTCGATGACGCGCTGGGCCGTGTCCTGGCCGAGGACGTCACCGCCGCCGGCGACGTCCCTCCCTTCCCGTGCTCGGCGATGGACGGCTACGCGGTGATCGCCGGCGACGCCGGGCGCACGCTGCAGATCGTCGGCGAGTCCCGGGCCGGCACCCCGTCGCACCACCGGCTGGCCGACGGTGAGGCGATCCGCATCTCCACCGGCGCCGCCGTCCCGCCGGGAGCGACAGCCGTGATTCCCCAGGAGAACACCGAGCTCAACGGTGGCGACGCGATCCACACCACTGCCGCGGCCGCGCCCGGCGAGCACATCCGGGGCGCCGGCGAGGACATGCGCGCGCACACGGTCGTGCTCAGCGCCGGAACCCCTCTGGGTCCGGTGGCACTCGGGGCGGCGGCCGCCGCCGGGGTGGGCTCGGTCACCGCCACCCGCCGGCCGCGGGTTTCGGTTCTGTGCACGGGAGACGAGCTGCGTGCCCCGGGCGAGCCCCTCGGTCCCGGCGAGATCCACAACTCCAACGCGCCGATGCTCACCGGCCTGGCGCGGCGAGCCGGCGCCGTCACCACGCCGGCGCGGCGGCTCCCCGATGACCCCGACGCCACCACGGACGGGATCCGCGCAGCGATGGCGGACTCCGATGTGGTGATCATCTCCGGCGGCGTCTCGGTGGGCCCCCACGACCACGTCAAGCCGGCGCTGGACGCGCTCGGGGTGCAGGAGGTCTTCTGGAGCGTTGCGTTGCAGCCCGGCAAGCCGACCTGGTTCGGCGTCCCCGCGGCCGGCGGCCCGCTGGTGTTCGGCCTGCCCGGCAACCCGGTCTCCGCCGTCGTGACCTTCAGCCTGTTCGTGGCGCCGGCGCTCGCCGCGCTGCAGGGGGCCCGGAGCCCCGAGCCACCGCGCGCCACCGCGGTCCTCGGCGCCGATGTCGCCCGCAACCCACGCCGTGATCAGATGATCCGCGTGCGGCTCACCGACGAGGGCGACGCCGTCCGGGCATATCCCAATGGCGCGCAGGGATCGCACATCCTCACCTCGCTGCTCGGCGCCGATGCGCTGGCGCTCATCCCCTCCGGCGACGGCGACCTGACCAGCGGCACCACCGTCTCGCTGCACGCCCTGGCCGCCTGAGCACGGACCGCTGTACCCGCCCCCTAGCGGGGCGACAGCTTGCCGCGTCTGCAAAACGGGCACAATCATCGCCGTGATCGCACCTCTGGCCCTCGTGGCGTGCGTCCTGTCCGCGGCGGCCGCGATCTTCCGCCGCCAGCGCCGCCGCCGCCTCCCCGCGCAATCGGTGATCGTGTCGCCGCGCAGGTCCACCGTGATTCAGCAGGACGGCGCCGTGCGCTCCGTCCAGTCGGCGGTGCTGACGATGACCGCCACCGAGCTGGAGCGCATCTGGACCCCGGCCAACCTGGAGAACCTCGCCCGCACGTACTGGCGCTTTCTCTCCCGGGTCACGCTCGGCCTCATCCGCGTCAAGTACACGGACGACAGCCGCTCGGTCGTCCTTCTGGCTCGGCCGTTCACGCTGCTGCGCTTCGGCGCTCCGCAATACACGATCGAGGACGATCACGGAGCCGTGCGCTGGCCCATCCGCGACGGCCTGCTCGTCGCCCGCGGGGGGCGGGGCTGTGGCTTTCTGGCCCTCGACGTGCGCCGCGAGCCGCCCCCGGAGCCGGCGGGGACCGTCTCCACGGCGGATCTGCTCATCGAGGTCGAGGTGGCGAACTTCTATCCCTCGATCGCCGTCGGCTTCTCAGAGCCCGTCTATGAGATGACCCAGTCGGCGGTGCACGTGCTGGTCACGCACGCGTTCCTGCGCTCGCTGGCCAACCTGGACCTGGCCCGCTCCAAGGTCGGGCAGTTCGCCGACCAGCCCAACGGCGCCGACTGGGACGCGGCCGCGGAGCGGACCCGCGAGCGCACGCCGGCCCAGCCCTAGGCCCGTGGCTCAGCCGTAGGTCGTGATGCCCATCGCGCGCATCTTGGCGCGATCGTGGCGGGCGTGGATCCGGCGCACGGTGCCCGAGCGCGAGCGCATCACCAGCGACTCCGTCGTCGCGCCGCGATCGCCCTGGTAGCGGACGCCCTGCAGCACATCGCCGTCGGTGACGCCGGTGGCCGAGAAGAAGGCGTTCTCGCCCTGGACCAGGTCGTCGCAGGTGAGGATCTGGTCGAGCTTGTAGCCGGCGTCGACGGCGGCGGTGCGCTCCTCGTCACCGCGCGGCCACAGCCGCCCCAGGAGCTGGCCGCCGATGCACTTGATCGCCGCCGCGGAGATCACGCCCTCCGGGGTGCCGCCGATCCCCCACAGCAGGTCGACCGGGGAGTTCTCGCTCACCGCCAGCAGCGAGGCGGAGACGTCTCCGTCGGTGATCAGCCGCACGCGGGCGCCCGCCTCGCGGACCTGGCGCATCGCATCGTGGTGGCGCTCGCGGTCCAGCATCACCACCATCACGTCGCGGATGTCGCGGTGGCGGCGCTCGGCGACCAGCGCCAGCGTCTCGGCCAGCGGCCGGTCGAGGTCGAGCAGGTCGGCGATGTCTGGGCCGCCGGCGATCTTCTCCATGTACACGCACGGGCCGGGGTCGAACATCGAGCCGCGTTCGGACAGGGCGATGACCGCCAGGGCGCTCGGCATCCCCAGCGCCGCCAGGCGCGTGCCCTCCAGAGGATCGACGGCGATGTCGACCTTGGGAGGTGTCCCATCGCCGATCTGCTCCCCGTTGTAGAGCATGGGGGCCTCATCCTTCTCGCCCTCGCCGATGACGACGACGCCGTCCATGGACACCGTGTCCAGCACGAGGCGCATCGCATCCACGGCGGCCTGGTCAGCCCCCTCCTTGTCGCCGCGGCCCACCATGCGCGCCGCGGCGAGCGCGGCGGCCTCGGTGACGCGCACGAGCTCCAGCGCGAGGTTGCGATCGGGTTTCTGGCTGGGCGGTGAGTTCATAGGACCCCCGGGGGCTTGCGGCCGGTCGCGCTCTCCTTCGCGCGCCACACCGAGCCGGTGAGTATGAGTAGGTCGGCCCCGACCGCCACGAACCACCCGGTGGACACGCCGATCTCGTCCGGGGGCGAGCCGGGATGATCGATCACCCCGACGAACAACGTCATGATCAGGGCCACCATGGCGGTCACGGCGGTGAGCTCGCCGCGAGGCCAGGACAGCGCATGGCCACGGGCGATGATCCAGGCGAGGATGAGGGGCGCGACGGCGGCGATCAGGAACACGAAGCGGAACGCGGACAGCGCGGCCCAGCCGGTGCAGGAGGTGTTGGGGCCACGGCAGGTACCCAGCTCGGCATTGCGATTGCCCAGCGTGTACCAGCTCAGAAACAGGGACACCCCCAACAGGATTCCTCCCGCGACAGCCACCACCTCACCGCGGTCGAGCTCCTTGATCTTCATCGTCGAGGAGCCTAACCGGTTTGGGCCGATCTCAAGCGGCGCGGGCGCCGCATCACAGACTTAACGTTTCGGTCAGATTCGAGGCTGTCACTATTAGGGGATGGACGGCTTCCAGGCAGCCGTCGCGGTCAGCGACGCTCAGCAAGCGATCGATCACCTCCGGGAGGCACGCCGGCGCACGCTCGAGCTGGTGGCGCCATTCACCGACGAGGAGCTGGAGCAGGTCCACTCGACGCTGATGAGCCCGCTGGTCTGGGACCTGGGCCACATCGCGGCCTTCGAGGACCTCTGGATCGTGCATCGTTTCGGCGGAGAGCCGCTCCTGCGTGAGGAGCTGGCCGACGTCTATGACGCGTTCGAGACGCCGCGCGCGGGTCGCGGCGACCTCCCGTTCCTGCGACCGCCCGAGGCCCGGAATTACCTCCAGGAGGTGCGTGAGCGCGCGCTCGACGTGATCGAGCGCCAGGGCATCGGCGACGGCGTGATCGCCGAGCTCATCGTGCGCCATGAGCAGCAGCACACCGAGACGATGCTCCAGACGATCCAGCTCGCGCAGCTCGAGGGGCTGTCCGATTTCGCCGGCGCGGCCACCGGCCCCGGCACGGGCGCGACTTCGGCGAATGGCGGCACCCCGGCGTTCACCGGCCTCGAGCTCGTCGAGATCCCGGCCGGACCGTGCACCATCGGCGCAGGCGCGACCGGGTTTGCCTACGACAACGAGCGGCCCCGTCATCGCAGCGACGTCCGCGGGTACCTGATCGGCCGCACGCCGATCACCAACGCCACGTACCTGACGTTTGTGGAAGGGGGTGGTTACGAGCGGCGGGAATGGTGGTCCGACGAGGGATGGTCGTGGAAGGAGGACTACGACATCACCCGACCACAGAGCTGGACGGCCGACCTCCGGTCTGAGTGGCGCCTCTCTGGCCTTGAGCCACTGCATCCTGATCGCCCGGTCGTCCACATCTCCTGGTTCGAGGCCGACGCCTTCGCTCGAGCACACGCCGGCCGCCTCCCCACCGAGATCGAGTGGGAGAAGGCGGCGACCTGGGACCAGGAGCAGCAGAGCTCCCGTCTGTACCCCTGGGGCGACGACCCCATCGTCCCGGGGCTGCACGCCAACGTCGACCAGCGCGCCGGCGGACCCGTCCCGGCCGGGTCGCTGCCCCGCGGCGCCTCTCCATACGGCGTGCTGGCCATGGTGGGAGACGTCTGGGAGTGGACGTCGAGCAACTTCACCGGCTATCCCGGCTTTGCCGCCTTTCCCTATCGCGAGTACTCCGAGGTGTTCTTCGGAGACCAGTACAAGGTGCTGCGTGGCGGCGCCTGGGCCACCCGGCCCCGCGTCATCACCCCGACGTTCCGCAACTGGGACTTCCCCCAGCGGCGGCAGATCTTCTCCGGCCTGCGAATCGCAAAGGACCTCTGACATGGAGCCGCTGTCCCAACCCCTCGTCCAGGTCGACTCGTGGCTGTCGGAGGATGACGAGCGCTCGCTGGCCAACGACGTGCTCGACGGCCTCACCAAGCCATTCAAGGAGCTGGCCCCCAAGCACTTCTACGACGCTCGGGGATCGGAGCTGTTCGAGGAGATCACCGAGCAGCCCGAGTACTACCCGACCCGCACGGAGCTGGCCATCCTGCGCGACAACGCGGACGAGATCGTCGAGCTCACCGGTGCCGGCGAGCTCGTGGAGCTGGGCGCCGGCGCCTCGGACAAGGCGCGCGTGCTGCTCGACGCGATGCGCGAGGCCGGCTCTCTGCGCCGCTACATCCCCCTCGATGTGTCCAGGACCGTGGTGGAGGACGCCGCGCGCACGCTGATCGAGGACTACGAGGGCCTGCAGGTGTACGGGGTCGTGGGCGACTTCGAGCGCCACCTCGAGCACGTCCCGGACGACGGGCGGGTGGGCGGCAACCGCCTCGTCGCGCTCCTGGGCGGGACGATCGGCAACTTCCCGCCCGGGACGCGGCGCAACGTCCTGGGCAAGATCGCCACGCTGCTGGGGCCCGACGACCGGCTTCTCCTCGGCACCGACCTGGTCAAGGACCCGCATGTCATCGAGGCGGCCTACAACGACGCCGCCGGGATCACCGCCGAGTTCAACCGCAACCTGCTGCACGTCCTCAACCGCGAGCTCCACGGCGACTTCCAGCCCGAGAGCTTCGAGCACATCGCGTTCTACGACCGCCGCAACGAGTGGGTCGAGATGCGCCTGCGCGCCACGCGCGCAATGAGCGCCTACATCGCCGACCTCGACCTGCGGGTGGAGTTCGCCGCCGGCGAGGAGCTGCGCACGGAGATCAGCGCGAAGTTCACCCGGGCCCACGTGGAGGCCGACCTCGAGGCCTCGGGCCTGGAGCTCGAGCGCTGGTTCACCGACCCGGAGAGGCTGTTCGCGGTGACGATGGCCAGGCCGCCCGCCGACGGCTCTCAGTAGGGTTCGCCGCCATGCGGATCGACGGCTCAGCCGCCATGGTCGCGGGCGGGGCCTCCGGGCTCGGCGAAGCGACCGTGCGCCACCTGCACGGCGCCGGCGCCCACGTCGTCATCGCCGACCTCAACGCGGAGCGCGGCGAGGCGCTGGCGACCGAGCTGGGCGAGCGCGCATCGTTCGCCCACACCGACGTGACCCAGGCCGACACGGTGGAGGCTGCCGTCGCCCGCGCCGTGGCGCAGGCCGACGGCGGGCTGCGGATCTCCGTCTGCTGCGCGGGCATCGGACACGGCGAGCGGATCGCCGGGCGCCGCGGCGCCCACGTGCTGGAGGCGTTCGAGAAGGTCATCGCCGTCAATCTGATCGGGACCTTCAACGTGCTGCGCCTGGCGGCGGCGGCGATGCTGGGCAATGAGCCGCTGGAGTCCGGCGAGCGCGGGGTGTGCATCAACACGGCGTCGATCGCCGCCTTTGACGGGCAGATCGGACAGGTCGCCTACTCGGCCTCCAAGGGCGGGATCGTCGGGATGACGCTGCCGGCCGCGCGCGACCTGGCGGTGGGCGGGGTCCGCGTGTGCACGATCGCCCCGGGCACCTTCGAGACGCCGCTGCTGGGCGAGCTGTCCGAGGAGACCCAGCGGGCGCTCGGCGAGGCGGTGCCGTTCCCGTCACGCCTGGGCCGGCCCTCCGAGTACGCGGCGCTCGCCGCCCACATCGTCTCCAACCAGATGCTCAACGGAGAGGTCATCCGGCTCGACGGCGCGCTGCGGATGCCCCCGCGCTAGCCGATGAGACGGACGGCCGCCATCGCAGTGCTGGTGGCCGCGGCCCTCAGCGCCATCGCGGTCGCGGTGGCCATCGCCGCGCCGGTGGCCATCACCGCGCCGGTGGCCATCGCCGCGCCGGTGGCCATCGCCGCGCCGGTGGCCATCGCCGCGCCGGTGGCCATCACCGCGCCGGTGGCGAGCAAGCCGCCGACGATCAGCGGCAAGCCCAACTACGCGCAGACGCTCACCTGCAACAAGGGCACATGGTCAGCCGACGCCGTCTCGTTCTCCTTCGCGTGGGCGATCTCGGGCGGCTCGACGATCGCCACCGGGCAGACGCTGAAGGTTCCCGCGTCCACGATCGGCTATGACGTCGTGTGCCTGGTCACCGCCCGGGACGCGCAGGGGCAGAGCACCCCCGCCAGCTCCCCCCAGGTGCTCATCGGACCCGGGATCTCAACGGTGAAGATCACCAGGGCGAGTGTCACCAACGGGGTCGTGACGATCTCCGGCTTCGTGGGGCCCGCCGGGGCGCGCACCCGCGGACCCAACGGGCTCTCCACCGTCGTGCTCGACCGCCTCATCTCCGGCCGGCAGTACCTCCAGCTCTCGTCGCCCAAGGTCGTCCGCGCCAGGAACGGCGCCTTCACCGTCTCGGGCAGGGACACCAGGGGCCGCCACCTTTACGTGGTCAACTACGACCCCTCCGAGGGCTCGGGCTTCTCACCGGGCAACGCCAGCCGGACGCTGACCGTCCACTAGGCGCCTGCACGAGCTCCGGGTGCGGCCAGGTCTGCAGGCGATGCGTCGCGACCGGGGTCGTGGCGGATAGTGAAGGAAATAGCTCCAAAATCCGCCATAACCCCCGTCGTCTCACCGCGTGGCCGGCGCCCCGTCCTCCTCCGCCATAACCCCGCCTCGCCGCGTGTCCGGCAGCCCATCCTCCCCAGCAGGCCGTTGACGTGCGCCGATACTGTGCCAGACGCGGCACGGCCCAGACCACAGGGCGTGGCCGGCTAGAGCAGCTCGATCAGCATCGCCTGGCCCATCCCGCCAGCGACGCACATGGACTCGATGCCGTAGCGGCCGTTGACGGTGCGCAGGCCGTTGATGAGCGTGGTCATGATCCGCGCTCCGGTCATCCCGAACGGATGGCCGAGCGCGATCGCGCCGCCGAACGGATTGAGCTTCTCGTCCGGGATCCCGAGCTCCTCCTTGCACGGCACGATCTGGGCCGCGAAGGCCTCGTTGATCTCGACGATGTCGATGTCGTCGATGCTCATGCCGGTCTGCCTGAGCAGCGCCTGGATCGCCGGGATCGGACCCAGCCCCATGATCTCGGGGCGGATGGCGGCCACGGTGGAGGCGATGATGCGCGCCAGCGGCTTGACCCCGATGCGCTCGGCCTTCTCGTCGGACATGACCAGCACGGCGGCGGCCCCGTCGTTGAGCGGGCAGGCGTTGCCGGCGGTGACGGTGCCGTCGGGCTTGAAGGCGGGCTTGAGCTTGCCCAGGACCTCCATGGTCGTCCCGGCGCGGGGCCCGTCGTCGCGGGACACCACGGTCTCGGGCACCTCGACCTCGTTGCCCTCCTTGTCGGTGTCGGTATGGGCGGCGACGGTGACGGGGACGATCTCGGCATCGAAGTGACCGGAGTCACGCGCCTCGACGGCGCGGTTCTGGGAGATCACCGCCCACTCGTCCTGCTGCTCGCGGGTGACGTTGCAGCGCTCGGCGACGTTCTCGGCCGTCATGCCCATCGGGATGTAGACGTCATAGAGCGAGCCCTCGGAGCCGTTGAGCTTGTCGTTCTTGGCCTCCTCCATCATCCCGGCGCCCAGCCCAGCGCGAGACACAGCCTCGACGCCGGCCGCGATGTACTGATCGCCCTCGCCGGCGCGGATGGCATGCGACGCCATCCGGATCGTCATCAGCGACGAGGCGCAGAAGCGGTTGACGGTGCAGCCGGGGACGTGGTGGTCCAGGCCGGCGAGCAGCGCCGCGTTGCGCCCGACGTTGTAGCCCTGCTCCCCTACGCCGGAGGCCGCGCCCATGAGCACGTCGTTGGTCTGGGCGAAGTCGACGTCGGGATTGCGCTCGATCAGCGTCCGGATCGGCAGCGCCGCCAGCTCGTCGGCGCGCACGGTCTTCAGAGAGCCCTTGCCCGCGCGTCCGATGGGCGTGCGGATGGCGTCGACGATCACTGCTTCGGGCATGGGCGGAATGTCTCCTTGTGAAATGGGTTGCGGAGCGGGCGTAAGAGGTGGATGCCGGGGTCAGAGGCCGAGACCCCGGACGCCCGTCTCGCCCCAGCCGAGGTGGTGGGCGAGCTCGTGACGGACGGTCCGCCTGACCTGCGCCTTGAGCAGCTCAGGGTCGTGGCCGAAGTCGCGCATCAGGGTGTCGCGAAAGATGATGATCCGGTCGTGGAAGTAGTCGCGGGCGACGGTGTCGCCCTGGTAGAGGCCGTAGGCGCGGCGGGCACGGCCGCCGTCGGAGACGACGACCGCCACGTGCTCCAGCGCGCGGTGGAACTCCAGCGGCAGCTCATCGAGCGCGGAGCGCACGAGCGCCTTGAAGTCCTCGTCGCTGGTGAGCGCGTAGTCGTCATCGTCGTCGTAGCCGCCGGAGCCGGAATCGGAGTCTGGGTGGGCGGGGTCATATCCCAGGGCCGCCAGCTCCTCCGCACGCTGGACGATCGCCTCGAACTCCTCCTCTGACTCCGGCTCGCGCCAGCCGGCCATGCGGGTCATGGTCAGCACCACGACGCCACCGACGATCGCCGCGCCGGCGCCGAAGATGGCGATGCCCTGGAGCAGCCGGACCGGCGGGGAGTCACTGAAGCCGGTGACCACGCTCACCGCTCCCAGACCGATGGTGAGCGCGGCGACGGCCGCGAAGAGGATGCGGCGCAAGGTCGGCGGCTCGGTGGGCGGGGCCATATCCCTACCTCAGGGTTCGGGCGATCACGAGGCGCTGGATCTCGTTGGTCCCCTCGTAGATCTGGGTGATCTTGGCGTCGCGCATCATCCGCTCCACCGGGTACTCCTTGACGTAGCCGTACCCGCCGAGGACCTGCACCGCCTCGACGGTCACCTTCATCGCCACGTCGGAGCAGAACAGCTTGGCCATCGCCGAGTACTTGCCGACGTCGGCATCGCCGCGGTCGATCTTGGCGCAGGCCTGGTAGAGCAGCTCGCGCCCGGCGGCGCACTGCGTCTCCATGTCGGCGAGCTTGAACTGGATCGCCTGGAAGGAGTTGATCGGCTTGCCGAACTGCCGGCGCTCGCGGGCGTAGGCGGCGGCGTAGTCGGTCGCGCCCTGGGCGATGCCGAGCGCCTGCGCGGCCACGCCCAGGCGTGAGCGGTCCAGCGTGCCCATCGCCACCTTGAACCCCTCGTTGACCTCGCCGATCACGTTCTCCTGCGGGACGCGGACGCTGTCGAAGATCGGCTGGCCCGTCGGTGAGCCGCGGATGCCCAGCTTGTGCTCGAGCTTGCCGACGCTGAAGCCCGGACGGTCGGCCTCGACGACGAAGGCGGTGATGCCACGCGAGTGCCCGGCCTCACGATCGGTGACGGCGAACACGACATAGAAGTCGGCGACCCCGAGGTTGGTGATCCAGTTCTTGGTCCCGTCGATCACCCACTCGTCGCCGTCCTGGACGGCGCGGGTGATCATGCCGCCGGGATCGGAGCCGGCCTCGGGCTCGGACAGGGCGAACGCCGGGGACCATTCGCCGCTGGCACAGCGGGGCAGAAACCGGTCCTTGAGCTCCTCGGAGCCGAACAGCTTGATCGGCAGGGTCCCCAGCTCCTGGATCATCAGGATGAGCGCGGTCGACGCGCACGCCTTCGCGATCTCCTCGACCGCCATGTTGAGCATCAGCGTGCCGGTGCCCGTGCCGCCGTGCTCGGTCTCGAACGGGAGGCCCAGGATGTCCTGTTCGGCCAGCAGCTTGCGCAGGTCGTGCGGGTAGGCGGCCTCCTCGTCGATCTGGGCCGCGCGCGGGGCGATGCGCTGCTGCGCGATCTCGCGGATCGTGTCCCGGAAGTCGAGGTGCTCCTGCGGGATCGTGTACAGCTCAGACAGCGCGGACATGTGCGCTGTGGATGCTAGATGACCCGCGCCGTCGGCCGCGCGCCGCGGCTGGAGTCCCCTACAGGCCGGACGGGTGCCGGATGATGTAGTCGCCGCCGTCCTGGAGGTTGGCGGTGACGTTGGCCGGGGTCAGCCAGCGAGGGCCGGTGCCGCCCGGCGTCGTCGGGCCGTAGTGAGCGGTGTCGAAGGCCAGGCCGGCGATCACGATGAACGTGTGCGCGGCGTCGGCGTAGATCGTCATCCACTGGCCGGGACCGGCGCTGCCGTAGGACTCGAGCTGGCTCGAGTCCTCGGAGGCGGACAGCAGGTTCGCGCCGTGCAGCGCGAAGCTCACCGCGCCCGAGCAGTCGTAGGCCGAGTCGTTCCACTTGCCGTGGCCCCCGCCGACGCGGTAGGGCTTGTCGATGATGGAGTTGGCCGCGTTGATGGCGTCCACCACGGCCTGCGGCGCGCCCGCGGGCGGCGTGACCGTGCCGTCGGAGTTGAGGGTCGCCTTGCCCACGGGACCGGTGGCCGTCATCGCCTTGGCAACGACCTGGCGCAGTACCTGGGACTGGGCGTAGGTGACCACGCCGTCGTCGGTGAGCCCGTTGGCGTCCTCGAACTTGATGACGTTGGCCTTGGTCCCGGCCCCGAAGTCGCCGTCGACTGCGGTCGGGAAGCCGGCGAGCGACAGGTAGCCCTGGAGCACGCGGACATCGTGACCCTTCATCCCCTGATGCAGCGTGCGCTCGCCCAGGTGCTGCGAGCCGCCGTCCTGGGCGACGGGGGCGAGCACGGGGTTGTCGGAGAGCACGCTCGTGGGGTCAGCGGCGGTCGCAGCCTGCTTGGCCTTGCGCCTGCCGCCGGCCGGTCCGCCCTGGCCCAGTGAGGTGCCGCCGCTGCCGGGGGTGCTGTCCGCGTTGGACGCGCCGGTGATCACCAGCTGCAGCTTGCGCACGAAGCCGGCCGTGACCAGACCGTTGACGGCCAGGTGGTACTTGCGCTCGAAGCTCTTGACGTTGCGCTCGGTCGTCGGGCCGAAGATGCCGACGGTGGGCGTCCTGAAGCCGGCCTTGGTCAGGTCGGCCTGGAGGGTCCGCACGTCGCCGCCGCTCATGCCCTGCCGGAGGGTCCGGCTTCCCAACCGTTGTTTCGCGGCGGCCTGCGCGGGAGAAACAGGAAGTACGAGAGCGGTGAGGGCCAGGGCCCCGGCAAGTCGGGGAACGGCGCGGACGCGGACTTGGAACAAAAGTAACCCTTCTCTTTCGGACGCCTACGGGGTTAGCTGACGGGCTCGCGCTGAAAGAGTTGCGCTACGCCGGAAATCCGGCGATTCGCCCCAGGGACCCGGACGGGTCCCAGCGGGTTCCCCGATCGCCTCGGACACTGCCGTGGCGATTCGGCTGGGTGCTTATCGGCTGGGCAGCCTACACGACCTGCAAGATGTCTGTCACACCATCCTTTGCACCCTCTCCGTAGGAGGGAATTCGCTGCCGATGGCGGGTCCCCTACCCGAGGGACTAATCTCCCAAAACATGGGCGATGACTACTCCCCGCAGGAGGTCTCCCGGCTGCTGGCCGAGGGGGAGATCCAGCTCGTCGACGTGCGCCAGCCCCACGAGCACGAGGCCGGCCGGATCGCCGGCGGGCGCCTGATCGAGCTGGGCAACCTCAGCGCCGAGGCCCACACCATCGACCAGGGCCGTCCCGTGGTGTTCTACTGCCGCAGCGGCGCGCGCTCGGCGATGGCGACCCAGGCCTTCTCCGAGGCCGGCTACGAGGCGCACAACATGGCCGGCGGCCTGCTGGCGTGGGACGAGGCGGGGCTGCCGCTCGAGCCTGACGGCGGCTACGTCGACGTCGCCTGACCTGGTCGCTCGCCCCTGACCCCGGCTACGTCGATCGACGTAGCCTGACCTGGTCGCTCGCCCCTGACGGCGGCTACCCCGATGTCGCCTGACTGGTCGCTCGCCCCGGACGGCGGCTACGTCGCCGTCACCCGAGCCCGGCCTAGCGCTTCCACTTGATCGAGCACCCCACCGGGGTGGTCTCCGCGCGCTCGGGCTCCGCGCCCGCGAGCACGGCGTCCAGCGCCTCGCGCAGCCAGGCCGCGCGCTGGCCCGGATCGTCATGGTCGGAGTCCGGAGCACCGCGATAGCGCAGCCTCCCCTCCGCGTCGAGCAGGAACACGTCGGGGGTCGTCTTGGCGCCGTAGGCGCGCGCCACCTGCTGCGTCGGATCGTGCAGGTAGGGCATCGGCCAGTCCTCGCGCGCCACGCGGCTCTGCATGGCCTCGTAGGAGTCCCGGGGATAGCGCTCGCCGTCGTTGGCGTTGATGGCCAGGAAGCGGACGTCCTGGTCGGCGTAGTCGCGCGCGGCGTCGACGATGCGGTCATGCCAGGCCAGCGCGTACGGGCAGTGGTTGCACGTGAACACGAGGACCGTGGGCGTGGTCCCGTCGCCGGCCAGCGACCAGCCGTCCCCGGCCGTGTCGGGCAGCGTGAAGTCCGGTGCTCGCTCGCCGATGTCCACACTCATATGGCCTCCTACTCCTCTCGCTGGTGGGTCGCGCTCAGGGCGTCGTGCCCGCTTGGGGCGCCGCGCCCGCTTGGGGCGTCGCGCCCGCTTGGGGCGTCGCGCCCGCTTGGGGCGTCGCGCCCGCTTGGGGCGCCGCGCCCGCTCAGGGCGTCGCGCAGGTCCTGCGGGTCCGGGGTCGGCGACACCCGGCCGTCGCGGCGGACGTAGACGCGGCAGTTGAGTCCCGCCGGCTCGTCGCCGGCGCCCCGGCCCAGCGCCGTCATCAGCTCCACGCCGTCGACGAGGATCGTCGGCGATCCGGTGAAGGCGGCCGCCTCGGCCTCCTCGTCGCTGCGGATCTCGCGCATCTGGACGTCCGCGGGCAGGCCGAGCTCGGCCAGCGTGGCCCGGAGCTCAGCGAGCGCCCGGTCCGTCGACGGGCACCCCTCCCACCACAGCAGCTCGACGGTCAGGCCACGGTCCACGTGTCGGCGGCGAAGAGCAGATCCGAGAGCTGGTCCTCGGTGGCCGGCTCGGTGGCGCCACGGCGGAACACCGGGCGCTCGACGTCGCGGAAGATCCCGATCGGGGTCGGCCCGGTCGGCGTCTCGGCGAGCTTGGCCAGGGAGAACGCCTGCCCCGCGTCCGAGCGCGCCGGATCGTGGACCAGGAGCTCTGACTCATCGACATCGGCGACGTCCACGACCGTCAGGCAGCCATCGCGCCCGCGGATGACGCCGCGTTCGTCCTGGGCTCCGAACCGGATCGGCTGGCCGGCCGTGAGGCGGATCTGGTTGGCGTCCTTGGTCTCCTTGTCGGTGACCGCGGCGAAGGCGCCGTCGTTGAACACCGGGCAGTTCTGGTAGATCTCCACCAGCGCCGCGCCCTCATGGGTGGCGGCGGCGCGCAGCACATCGGTGAGATGGTGGCGGTCACGGTCGATCGTGCGCGCGACGAAGGTCGCCTCGGCGCCCAGCGCCAGGGCCACCGGGTTGAACGGGTGGTCGGCGACGCCGAACGGGGTCGACTTGGTGATCTTGCCCAGCTCGGACGTCGGCGAGGCCTGGCCCTTGGTGAGGCCGTAGATCTGGTTGTTGAAGAGCAGGACCTTGACCGGGACGTTGCGCCGCAGCGCGTGGATGAGATGGTTGCCGCCGATCGACAGCGCGTCGCCGTCGCCGGAGACGACCCAGATCGACAGGTCGTCGCGCGATGTCGCCAGCCCCGTGGCCAGCGCCGGCGCCCGGCCGTGGATGCCGTGCATGCCGTACGTGTCCATGTAATAGGCGAAGCGGCCCGCACAGCCGATCCCGGTGATGAAGACGATCCGCTCCGGCGGGATCCCCAGCTCGGGCATGAACTGCTGGACGGCCGAGAGCACGGCGTAGTCACCGCAGCCCGGGCACCAGCGGGTCTCCTGGTCTGATTGGAAGTCGGCCTTGGTCAGGGTGGCACTCATTGGCGGTTGGCGATCTCCTCTTCCATCTCGGAGGCAAACAGCGGCTGCCCCTGGACCTTGGTGTAGGACTCGACGTCGACCAGGAAGCGGCTGCGCAGCAGCATCGCGAGCTGGCCGCTGTTGAGCTCGGGCACCAGCACGCGCTCGAACGAGCGCAGGACGTCACCGGTGTTGGACGGCAGCGGGTTGAGGTGGCGCAGCTGGGCGACGGCGACCTTGTGGCCGGCCTCGCGCGCCCGGCGGGCGCCCGCGCGGATCGCGCCCTCGGTGGAGCCCCAGCCGAGCACGAGCAGACCCGTGGGGCGGGCGGGGTCCGGTTCAATGTCCACCAGCAGCGGCGGGATCTCCTCGGCGATCGCGGCCACCTTGGCGGCGCGCAGCTCGGTCATGCGCTCGTGGTTGGCGCCGTCGTAGGAGATGTTGCCGCTGCCGTCGGCCTTCTCCAGGCCACCGATCCGGTGCGCCAGGCCCGGCGTGCCCGGGATCGCCCATGGTCGCGCCAGGTGATCGTCGCGGCTGTAGGGCTGAAACGGAGCGGCCGGCTCAGAGGGCGTGGAGCCGTTGTGCGCCGGCGCGGTGGCGAACTCGGGGTCGATCTCGGGGAGTGAGTCGACCTGCGGCACGAGCCACGGCTCCGAGGAGGAGGCCAGGAAGGTGTCCGACAGCAGGATCACCGGCGTCCGGTAGCGGATGGCGATGCGCGCGGCCTCGAAGCCCGCGTCAAAGCATCCGCCCGCGGTGCTGGGCGCGATGATCGGCAGCGGCGACTCGCCGTGCCGGCCGTAGAGCGCCATGAGCAGGTCTGACTGCTCGGTCTTGGTCGGCATCCCCGTCGACGGGCCGGCTCGCTGCACGTCGACGATCACCATCGGCAGCTCCAGCATCACCGCCAGACCGATCGTCTCGGACTTGAGGTCCATACCGGGTCCGCTGGTCGCGGTCACGCCCAGGCGACCGCCGAATGAGGCCCCCAGGGCCATGCCGGCGGCGGCGATCTCATCCTCGGCCTGGATCGTGGAGATCCCGATGTTGGCGTGGCGCGAGAGCTCGTGCAGCAGCTCGGACGCCGGCGTGATCGGGTAGCTGGCCAGCACCAGCGGGAGCTTCGAGCGCACGCTGGCGGCGATCAGCCCCAGCGACAACGCCGTGGTGCCGTTGACGTTGCGGTACGTGCCCGGCGGTACGTCGGTGGCGGCGGCGACGTGGTACTGGACATCGAGCAGCTCGGTGGTCTCCCCGAAGGACCAGCCGGCGTTGAACGCGGCCAGGTTCGCCTGGGCCACGGCCGGGGTGCGGGCGAACTTCTTCTCCACCCAGCGCTTGGTGACGTCGGTGGGCCGGCCGTAGAGCCACGAGATGAGGCCGAGCGCGAACAGGTTCTTGGCCCGGCCGGCGTCGCGCGTGGAGACGCCCTCCATCGCCTCGACGGCGCGTGTGGTCAGCGTGCTCATCGGAATCCGGTGGACGCGGAACTCGCTCAGGGAGCCGTCCTGGAGCGGATTGGCGTCATACCCGGCCTTCTCCAGGTTGCGTTTGGAGAAGGCATCCTCGTTGACGATGATCGTCGCTCCGCGGGGCAGCTCGGCCCGGTTGGCCTTGAGCGCCGCCGGGTTCATCGCCACCAGGACGTTGGGGTGGTCGCCCGGGGTGAGGATGTCGCGCGAGGCGAAGTGGATCTGGAAGGCGGAGACGCCGGCGATCGTGCCCGCCGGGGCCCGGATCTCCGCGGGGAAGCTCGGCAGCGTGGCCAGGTCGTTGCCGACCACCGCGGTGGCGTCGGTGAAGCGGCCACCGGTCAGCTGCATCCCGTCGCCGGAGTCCCCGGCGAAGCGGATGATGACGCGCTCGAGTTCCTCGACCTCCTTGGTCATCATGCCCCCAGCGGTCGTGTGCGCGTCACCTGCGTCGTCCCTTCCTCTCAGGGGATCGATTCTAGCCACACGTGCGGTCGGGGCTTACTCTTGGTTCGTGCCATCGACCCCCCTGCCGCCAACGTTTGGTTTGCGCCTTGACGCGAGTGGTGAGCTTTCCGCCATGAGCGAACGAGAGCAGTACGGCAAGCTCGCCGACACGCTGGAGGACCAGGCCGACACGCTCGCCGAGCGCAACGAGCGCCTCGGTGAGAGGATCGCCGACGTCCGTCAGGACGCGGAGCGCGCACGCGCCGACTCCGGCGTCACTCCCGACTGGGATGACCCCGACGAGGACGAGCCCGACGAGGAGGACGACGACGAGGGCTCCGCTGACGACGACGACAAGGACGAGGACGACGATTAGCGGGGGTCGTGGCCGTCCACGGTCCAGTACCTGATCACGATCGCCCGCATGGGACTCTCGATGTCAGGGCGATCATCGTCCGTCGGCCACGGCGCGATGACGAACCGCGCGATCGCGCGCTGGCCCCCCTCGTGGTCGCCGTAGAGCAGATCGACCGTGATGGCGCCGCCGTCCGTCAGTGCGCCACTCACCTCGTCGTACCCCGCGTCGGCCGGATCCCGCAGCGCGCCCTGCCAGTAGCCGCTGTCGCCGGCCGGGATGTAGATGTCGAGCTGCTGGGCCCGGAACTCCTCCAGGTCGGGCATCTCGTTGACGCGGCCGGCGGCGGGCGCCGAGAACTGGATGCGCGCCCGTGCTCGCCAGCCGTGGATCACCGCCAGGCCGTTACCGCCGTTGCGCAGCCCGAGCGCCATGAAGATGTTGCCGTCGTGGACCTCGGCGGCGCCCCCGTGGCCGGGCACCTGCACGATCTGGCCGTCGCCGAAGCGGATCCGCTCCAGCAGGTCGTCCTCCCGGGAGGGGATGAGCACGGGCCGCAGCCCGACCATGAGCGAGCGCTCGGCCACCCGCGCCGAGCGGTTGGCCGACCGCACCGAGCTGAACGTGGCGACCGCCAGCACGAGAGTGCCGCCGGCGGTCGCCAGCGAGGAGATGATCACCCAGTCGGCCATCGACCGCCCCGGGTGATGTGCTGATGCAGAGCCGGCGCCCCGACGCGGGGTCAGGCTCTAGATCTTCTGGACGTTGATGGCCTTCGGGCCCTTGGGCCCGGCCTCCTCCTCGTAGGACACCTTGGCGCCCTCCGCGAGAGACCGATAGCCGTCGGCCTGGATGCTGGTGTGGTGGACGAACAGGTCCCGGCTGCCCTCATCGGGCGTGATGAAGCCGAAGCCCTTCTCGTCGCTGAACCACTTAACCGTTCCGCTTGGCATGGGAGTTCCCTCCGTAGCTTGAAGTGCTGCTACCGCGGAGGTGTTGCGTCCCCCAGGGCCTGCACCTGCGTATTTACCGACCGACTTTTAGCCGATTCGGCCTTGTCGGCGGGCAAGGTACCACGCAGACCACCAAGAGCACTAGTCCGCGAGACGCCTTTACCACCTGAACACAGGTCATCATCTCCTCACCATGGACGATCCCCTTCCCGTGCGCCCCGGCACCGCGATCCCGCTGCGGGAGATCACCCTGCGCGCCTCGCGCTCGTCGGGCCCCGGCGGGCAGCACGCCAACAAGACCGCGTCCCGGATCGAGGCGTCGTTCGACGTCGCCGGCTCCGAGGCGCTCTCGGACGACCAGAAGCGGCGGATCATCGCCCGCCTGGGAGCGACCGTGGTCGCGGTGGCCCAGGACGAGCGCAGCCAGACCCGTAACCGCGAGCTCGCCCTGCAACGGCTCGCCCACCGGCTGGCCACGGCGCTCGCCCCCCGGCGTCCGCGTCACGCCACGCGCCCCACGCGCAGCTCGGTGACCCGGCGGCTGGACTCCAAGCGCCGGCACTCCGATCGCAAGCGGGACCGCCGCCGCCCCTCCACGGACGAGGGCTGACCGCCGCCGCGGTCAGCCACACGCATGCGCTGGTACGTCGACGGGATGAACGTGATCGGCACCCGGCCGGACGGCTGGTGGCGCGATCGCGATGCCGCGATGCTGCGCCTCGTCGACCTGCTCGAGCGCTGGGCGGCGGCCGAGGGCGAGGACGTGGTGGTGGTCTTTGAGCGCAAGCCGTCGCCGCCGATCCGCTCGACCGTGATCGAGGTGGCCCACGCGCCCAAGCCGCGTCGGGATGCCGCCGACGATGAGATCGTGCGCCGGCTGCGCGCCGAGCCCAACCCGGCGCTCGTGCGGGTGGTCACCTCGGACCGCTGGCTGGCCGAGCAGGCGAGCCACATCGGTGCCGCCGTCCACGGGGCCGATATGTTCCGCTCGCTGCTCGACACATATTGATCGCGCGCGCGTGCGCGCGAGGCGGCGTCCGATCACGCCGTGGGCACAGGCCCCGACGAGCCTGTGGCCCGGCCTTGCCACAATCTCAGTCAATGCCCGATCCGCCTGCCCGCCGACCCACCCAGCAGCGAGGCCGTGCGCAGCCCCCCGCACCGGGCCAGCAGGGCTGGCGCGTGACGCCCGCCCCCGACGGCCGCGGCGCCAGCCAGCAGCAGCGCCCGCCGTCGCCATCGCGGTCACGGTGGTGGATCGTCGGCGGGATCGTCGCCTTCCTGGTGGCGATCAACCTGTGGGTCTCCTCGCAGGCGCTCAAGCCCAACGCGCCGATCCAGATCGCCTACAGCCCGACCTTCCTCAACCAGGTCCAGGCCAAGAACGTCAGCTCGATCTCGTCCACCGGGGACGCGATCTCCGGGACGCTGAAGACGCAGATCGCCTCCGCCCAGGGCACCAAATCGACGAACTTCTCCACCCAGATCCCGTCCTTCGCCGACAACGCGGCGCTCTTCTCCGCGCTGCGCTCAGAAGGGGTCACGATCAACGCCCAGCCCACCAACAAGGGCCCGTCCATCGTCGAGAGCCTCCTCTTCGGCTTCGGGCCGACGCTGCTGCTGGTGGCGCTGTTCGTGGCCGTCGCGCGCCGCTCGGCGGGCGGGGGCGGTGGGGCCGGAGGCCTGATGTCCTTCGGGCGCTCGCGGGCGCGTCGCGTCGAGGCGTCAGACCAGCACATCACCTTCGAGGACGTCGCCGGCATCGACGAGGCCAAGGAGGAGCTGACCGAGATCGTCGACTTCCTCAAGACGCCCGACAAGTACCTCGCGCTGGGCGCGCGGATCCCGCGCGGTGTGCTGCTGTCCGGGCCCCCCGGGACCGGCAAGACGCTCCTGGCCCGCGCCGTCGCCGGGGAGGCGGGGGTGCCGTTCTTCCAGATGTCGGCGTCGGAGTTCGTCGAGATGATCGTCGGGGTCGGCGCCTCGCGCGTGCGTGATCTCTTTCACCAGGCCAAGGAGGCGGCGCCGGCGATCATCTTCATCGACGAGCTCGATGCCATCGGCCGCTCGCGCTCCTCGGGCGGTCCGAACCTGTCCGGCGGCCACGACGAGCGTGAGCAGACGCTCAACCAGATCCTCACCGAGATGGATGGCTTCAGCCCTCGGGAGAGCGTGATCGTCCTCGGGGCGACCAACCGGCCGGAGATCCTCGACCCCGCGCTGCTGCGCCCGGGCCGGTTCGATCGCCGCGTCGTGGTGGTCCCGCCCGACCGCGCCGGCCGGGAGGCGATCCTCGAGGTCCACACCCGCTCGGTGCCGCTCGACACCGACGTCGACCTGGGTGCCATCGCCGCCTCCACGCCGGGCATGGTGGGCGCCGACCTGGCCAACGTCGCCAACGAGGCGGCGCTGCTGGCCGCCAAGCGCAACCACTCCAAGGTGGCCCGCCAGGACATCACCGACGCCCTGGAGCGGATCGTGCTCGGCGCCGCGCGCAAGGTGATGCTCTCCGAGGACGATCGGCGCCGGACCGCCTACCACGAGGCCGGCCACGCGATCATGGGCATGCTGACCCCCGGGGCCGATCCGGTGCGCAAGGTCTCGATCATCCCCCGCGGCATGGCCCTGGGCGTGACCTTCTCCGCTCCCGACGCCGACCGCTTCAACTTCGACGAACGCCACCTCCTGGCCCAGATCAAGGTCGCCCTCGGCGGCCGCGTCGCCGAGGAGGTCGTCTTCGGTGACCTCACCACGGGCGCTGAGTCAGACATCCAGCAGCTCACCCGGATCGCCCGCGCGATGGTCGGGCGCTGGGGGATGAGCCCCGCGATCGGGCCGGTCGCGGTCATCCCCGCCGACGGCCAGGGGCCGCTGCTGCCCGGCGTCTCCGAGACCTCGGAGACGACCCAGCGCCTCATCGACGAGGAGGTGCGCCGGATCGTGGAGACCGCCCACGAGGAGTCCACGGTGGCGCTCAGCTCACACCGTGACAACCTCGACTCCCTCGTGTCCGCGCTGATGGAGCACGAGACGCTCGACCAGAACGAGGCCTACGACGCGGCGGGGCTGCCTCAGAACGTCCGGGCCCAGCCCGAGGAAGCGCCTCCCGTCGTCCAACAGCCGTAGGAGCGGCCGGGCTGGGCCGGGGCCGGGGCGGCGCGGGGGCTTCAGCCGGCGTCGGACGGGCCGGCGCTACAGCGGGCGGCGGCCCGCGAAGCCGGCCTCGGGCTCGTGCCAGAAGCCGATCGACTCCTCGTCGTCGAGCAGCCAGCAGAGGTAGACCTCCACCCCATCGGGCGTACCGCGGGCGGGGCATCCGGCGCCGCCACAGTCATGCGCGGCGCCCGAGTCGTCCGGCTGCAGCGCCGGGAAGTCGATGAGGCCGCGGTCGACGTCGCGCAGCACGATCTCCACCGCGTCGAGCTCGCCGACGGCGCGGCTGATCTCCACCAGCGAGCGGGCGATCTCACGGCCGGGGTAGGCGCCGCCGTCGTCGCGGTGCAGGGCCTCGATCGCCGCGGTCGTCCCGGGCCCCAGCGCGACCAGGCGGGCCTGGGCGTCGCGCACCCACTCCACGCGCTCGGCCACCCAGCCGCGCACGGCCATCGCCTGCTCAAGCGTGTAGTGGTGGTGGTGGCGGACCCCTCCCACGGGATCTGAGCCGGCCGGTCGTCAGTCATTGAGGCGGGTGATCCGCGCCAGCGCCTCGTGGCACTCGACGACACGCTTCTTGACGGGGTCGTCATCCGCGCGGTCGTGAACCAGGTCCCAGGTGCGGTCGGCGATCTCCCGGGCGTTCTCGGGAGTGGCGCTCTCCCACAGCCGGTCCACGAGCCGCAGCTCGAAGCTCTGGATCTGGTCGGCGGGGTCGCCCGGCGCCATCCGGGGCAGCGGCTCGCCCGTCGCCTCCTTCCACATCCCGGTCGCCACCAGCAGTCGGTTGCGCAGTTGGATCTGATCCATGCGGAGCCCCATCCTAGTGCGCGAGCCCCCGCTAGCCCTGAGGAAGTCGTTGCCTCGTGGACAACAGCATCGCGAACGGGTCGCCGTCCGCGGCCACGCGCTCGAGCACCTGATCGGTGGTGAACGTCAGTCGTTCGGGGTCACCCTCGTCATGGCAGGTCTGGACCTCATCCCAGCTGACCGGGGCTGACACCGTGGGCTGCTCGCGCGCCCTCACCGAGTAGACGGTGACCGTCGTCTTGTGGTCGTCGTTCTGGCTCCAGTCGACCAGCACCTTGCCCTCGCGCAGCCGCTTGGTCATGCGCGAGACGACGAGCTCGGGGAGCCGCTGCTCGAGCAGCTCGGCGATCTGCCGCGCGAATGGCTTGGTGTTCCGATAGGTCACCTTCGGGTCGTTGAGCGGCACGTACAGCTGCATCCCCTTCGATCCCGAGGTCTTGGCCACGCTCTCCAGCCCCAGTGCCCTGAACAGCCCACGCAGCACGAGCGCCACCTCGCAGCACTCGACGATCCCGGCGGGCGCCCCGGGGTCCAGGTCGAACACCAGCATCGTCGGCGTCTCGGGCTTGGAGGCCAGCGAGAGCGACGTGTGCAGCTCGATGTCGGCGAGGTTGGCGAGCCAGACGAGCGTCGGCCGGTCCTGACACAGGGTGTAGTTGACGTCGCCGACGCGCGCCGTCTGCACCCAGTCGGGACGGTGCGAGGGCGACTGCTTCTCGTAGAAGTAGGGCGCCTCGACGCCGTTGGGATAGCGCTTGAGGGTGAGCGGGCGGTCAACCAGATGCGGGAGCACCGCCGGGGCGAGCCGGGCGTAGAACGCGATCAGGTCGCCCTTGGTGAACCCGGCGGCCGGGAACAGCACCTTGTCCCAGTTGGTGAGCCGGACCTCGCGACCGTCGACCTCGACCGCGAGCGCGCCGTCCGTGAGCTTCTCGACGGCGTCGAACAGCGCCTCGGGGGAATCGGATCCCCGCCCGTCCCCGCTGGCGCCCCCGCTCCCGGGCCCGGTGTCCTCGGGCGCGGCGGCCTCGCCGCCGTCGCTCTCCCGGACCACCTCGATGGCCGCCTTGTCGTCGCGCAGCCCCTTGAACGACGGGGCCCGCATGACGCCCTCGGAGGTCCACTCGCGAAACTCGATCTCGGCGACCAGGTCGGGCTCGACGTACGCGGCGTTGCGCGGGAGCTTGGGCGCCTCGTCGAAGGGACTGTCGGCCCGGCGCAGCGGGGCGAGCGTGCGCGCCAGCTCGGTGAGCGTGCGCTCGGTGAAGCCGGTGCCGACACGCCCGGCGTAGCGCAGGCGTCCGTCGTCGGTCCAGTAGCCCATGAGCAGCGCGCCGATGCGGTCGGCGCGGCGGCCCTCGCCGGGCAGCCAGCCGCAGATGACCAGCTCCTGGCGATGGACGTGCTTGATCTTCACCCAGGCCCCGGTCCGCCGGCCCGGCTCATACCGGGAGTCCAGCCGCTTGGCCACGATGCCCTCCAGGCCCTGCGCCTCCGTGGCCTCCAGCAGCGCGCGGCCGCGGCCCGGATGCACCGCCGGCACCCGCCACGCCGGGCCGCCGAGGCCGAGGCCGTCCAGATGCTCGCGCCGCTCGTGGTAGGGAAGGGCCATCAGCGGGTGGCCGTCGAGGTAGAGCAGATCGAAGATGGCGTACACCACCGGCGTGCTCGCCGACAGCCGGCGCACCGCGCTGACCGACGAGACGTTGATGCGCCGCTGCAGGCGCTCGAAGCTCGGGCGCCCGTCGTCGCCGAAGGCCACGATCTCCCCGTCGAACACCGCCTCGCGCATCCCCAGGTCACGCAGGATGCCGCGGACCTCGGGATAGGTCTCGGTGATCTCGTTGAGGTTCCGGCTCTCCAGGCGCAGCCGCCCGGGCTTGACGTAGGCGATCGCCCGGACCCCGTCCCATTTGACCTCGAAGGACCAGTTCTCCTCGCGCGCGGGAAGCTCCCCGGCGCCCGCCAGCATCGGCAGGATCCGCTCGGGCATCGGCTCCCGGTCGGGGTCGGCCGGCGGATCCATGCGGTGGATCATCCAGTCCTTCTCAGAGCCCTCCCGGCCACGCTGGCCGATGGGGAAGAGCCCGTAGCGCCCGGACAGCCGCTCGCCGTGGAACGTCACCTCGACCTTCTTGTCGTCCCACAGATGGGTCTGAAACGTGCCGTGGTCCCAGATCCTCATCGTGCCCGCCCCGTACTCGCCGGCCGGGATCTCGCCGTGGAAGTCCAGGTACTCGAGCGGATGGTCCTCGGTGTGGACGGCCAGCCGGTTGTCGGCGGGGTCGGCGGGGATCCCGTTGGGAATCGCCCATGAGGCCAGCACGCCCTCATGTTCGAGGCGCAGATCCCAGTGCAGCCGCGTCGCGTGGTGCTCCTGGACCACGAACCGCGCCGCGCCGTCCTGGCCTGCCGCCTCCCCGGCCGGCTCGGTCGTGGCCGCGAAGTCGCGCTTGGCGCGATAGGTGTGAAGCTTGTCGGGGCTCATGGATGCCTGCGCCCATGATCGCGATTCGCGCCCCGCGCCGCCGCACGGGCTTCTTCACCAACTTTTACGCCGACGCGCCATCATCTGCGCCATGGCGCGCGTACTCGTAGTTGATGACGAGCCTGCTGTCCGGCGGGCGCTCGAACGTGCCCTGCGGCTCGAGAACCACGACGTCACCCTCGCCGAGGATGGCGAGCAGGCCCTCGACGTCCTCGCCGGCGGGTCGACCGACGCGGTGATCCTGGACATCCTCATGCCGCGGCTCGACGGGCTGGAGGTGTGCCGCCGGCTGCGCAAGGCGGGCGATCGGACGCCGGTGCTCATGCTCACCGCGCGTGACGCCATCGATGACCGCGTCGAGGGACTCGACGTCGGCGCCGACGACTATCTGGTCAAGCCGTTCGCGCTGCGTGAGCTGCAGGCCCGGCTGCGCGCGCTGCTGCGCCGCTCCGGGGACGGCAGCGCCGACGGCGAGCCGCTGCGCTACGGCGACCTCGTGCTTGACCCCGTCGCCCACGAGGTCCACCGTGGCGACCGGCTGGTCGAGCTCTCGCGCACGGAGTTCCTGCTGCTGGAGCTGTTCATGCGCCACCCCCGCCAGGTGCTGACGCGGACGACGATCTTCGAGAACGTCTGGGGCTACGACTTCGGCCCCACCTCCAACGCGTTGGGCGTCTACATGGGGTACCTGCGGCGCAAGACCGAAGCGGGCGGCGAGTCGCGGCTGCTGCACACGGTGCGCGGCATCGGGTACGTCCTGCGCGATTGATCTCCGCATGACACTGCGCAAGCGCCTCTCCCTGATCGCTGCCGCATCCGTCGCCATCGCCGTGATGATCGCCGTGGTCGTCTGCTACATGGTCGTGCGCCATCAGCTGCGCAGCCAGGTGGACACCGCACTCGCCACGCAGCAGGAGGCGGACCTGCAGTCGGGACGGATCCAGGAGCAGTCCATTCCCGGCATTCCGGCCAGCGCCGGAGGCCCGGCGCAATATCAGGTGATCGTCTTCGGCACCGGCCAGTCCAGGGTGATTCAGGGCAACATCACCCTCCCGGAGAGCGCAGCGGTCCGCCGGATGGCGACCGCGGGCAGCGGCTCCTCGATCCGCGACGTCTACGTCGGTGACACGCACCTGCGCGTCCTCACCTTCGGCGTGAACCTCCAAACCTTCGACGGCCAGGTCGTACCGGCGGCGGTCGAGCTCGCCCGTCCCCTCAACGGCGTCGATTCGATCCTCCGCGACCTGCGGCTGATCCTGGCGCTTGTGCTGCTCGGCGGCGTCGCGGTCGCGGCGGTGCTGGGGCGCATGGCGTCACGGCGCGTGCTGGCGCCGCTGGCCGAGGTCGCCGACGTGGCCCAGGAGATCGGCGAGACCGACGACCTCACCAAGCGCCTGCACGTGCACGCCGACGACGAAGTGGGCTTGCTCGCCACGAACTTCAACGCCATGCTCGATCGATTGGAGACCTCCCGCGCGGCGCTGGACGAGTCCGTCCGCGCCCAGCGCCAGCTCGTCGCCGACGCCTCCCATGAGCTGCGCACCCCGGTGACGAGCCTGCGCACGAACATCGAGGTCCTGCTCGAGGACGTCGTGCTCGAGCCCGACGACCGCCGCCGCCTGCTCGCCGACGTCGTGGAGCAGAGCGAGGAGCTCACCGCGCTCGTCGGCGACCTGATCGAGCTCGCCCGCGGCGACCAGCCCGGCTCCAACACCGACGACGTCCGCCTCGACGGCGTCGCCGCCGAGTCGCTGACCCGCGCCCGCCGCAACGCCCCCGGGATCCATTTCGAGGCGACCCTCGTCCCCACCCTCATCGAGGGCGCGCCGGAGCGTCTCGGGCGTGCCATCAACAACCTGCTCGACAACGCCGCGCGCCACTCGCCGCCGGGTGGCACCGTCGAGCTCCAGGTCGGGCCGCGCGGCGTCGAGGTCCGTGACCACGGCACCGGCGTCGATCCCGAGGACCTGCCCTACGTCTTCGACCGCTTCTTCCGCGGGCGCAACTCCCGCGGCCGCCAGGGCAGCGGGCTGGGCCTGGCCATCGTGCGCCAGGTGGCCCAGCAGCACGGGGGCAGCGTGTCGGTGGTCAATGCGGTCGACGGCGGCGCGATCTTCACGCTGCACCTGCCGGGCGTGCCCGCGGAGGATATGGACGAGGCCCCCGCCCACCCCGCCCACCCCGGGCTCGACGAGACGGCCGCGCCCACCGAGCCGGTCGAGACCCGGTAGCCCCCCCGGCACCCGGTCGCCGCGGTCGCTACAGCGGGGCGCGGGTGTGCATGCGCGCCACCCGTGCCTGGCGGGCGATGAGAAAGCGCTTGCGCAGCACCCAGAACAGGCCCGCGAACACCGGGACGACGACGAGCACCAGGACTGCGCGCTGGCTGGGCTTGAAGGCCAGCACGATCCCGACCTCGAGCGCCACCGAGGGGATGGCCGCCAGCAGCGCGGTATGGGAGCGGTAGCCGGAGAAATGCTCGCGCGCCGTGATCTCGATCACGCCCAGAGCGCACACGATGAGCCCGACGATGAGCGCCGGGCCGCCGCCCTGGATGAACCCGACGACCGACGCGATCAGCCCCAGCAGGATGGCCAGCTCGGAGATGGGCAGTCCGCCGAACGGCCCCTCGGGTCGCTCGCCCTCCCGGCCCAGTGTGCGCCCGCCGCGCTTGACCTCCTGCGCGGTCTGCGCCTGGCGCTCGGCGCGAGCGTCACGGCGAGTGGAGGCGACCGCCCGCGGAGCGGTGGCCGAGCTGCGCCGCTTGCGAGACTTGGTGGACTTCCGCTGAGCCAAGGACGCTGAGGATAATGTCGGGGATGGCCCGCCGTCTCGCCAGCCTGCTCGCCACCGTGATCCTGGTGGGGGCGATGTCTTGCGCGTCCGCCCTCGCCGACGGCGATCCGGCCAGCGACGTGCTGCTGGGCCAGAACGTCTACTACCCGTACTCGCCCCCGGTGCCGCAGAGCGTCCAGCGCACGCTCAACGCCGAGGCGGCCGCGGCCAAGAAGGCCGGGCTCCCGCTCAAGGTGGCGCTGATCGCCTCGCCGGTGGACCTCGGGGTCATCCCTGAGCTGTTCGGCAAGCCCACCGACTACGCCAGGTTCCTGGACAAGGAGATCAGCTTCCAGGGCCCCCAGCCGCTGCTGGTGGTCATGCCCGCCGGCTACGGGATCCAGGGCGTCAACGCGAAGGCGACGGCCGCCGTCGCCTCGCTCCCGCTCCCCAAGGGCAAGACGAGTGTCGCGCTCGCGCAGGCCGCCATCCCCGCCGTGGCCAAGCTCGCCGCCGCCGACGGCCATCCCCTCAAGGGCGTCGCCGGCGTCTCCAGCGGCTCCACGAGCGGCGGCAGCTCGACCACGCCGCTGCTCATCGGGCTCATCGTCGCCGCGGTCGTGGTGGCCGGGGCGCTGGTCCTGCTGCGCCGCAAGCAGGGCACCGCCAGCGCCGCGGGCTGACCCGGCCTCACTCCCAGCGGTGCCGCCCGGCCCGCAGCGCCCGCAGCTCCGCCACCCCCCGGGGCTCACCGGCCCCGACCGGCGCGCCGACCGCCACCGCTCCCGGCAGGACCTCGACGGCCATCGGCCGCTCGACCGTGCCGCCGTCGCCGTCGGCCTGCACCCGCAGCACCCGGGCCCCGGGCCGCGAGGTGACACACGATTCCACCTCGGTCCCGCGCACGAGCAGCGCCGCGCAGTCGTCCACGGCGTATCCCGGCGGCACCGCCCCGCTCCCCACCGCCTCCCGGTAGGCCGGCAGCCGCTCGGGCTCGCCGTCGAGGTGGACCGACATGCTGCCCTCGATCAGGCCCAGGCCCGGGGCGGGACGCGGCGCGCCGCCGCTCATCGTGATCCCGCTCTCAAACCAGCACATGGCGCCGGCGCTCAGCCCGGCGAGGACGATGCCCCGCTCCCACGCGGAGCGCATCGTCTCGTGCACGCCGTGCTCACGCCATACCGCCAGCATGTTGCGCATCGAGCCGCCCCCGACATAGATCGCGTCCTGGGCCAGGAGATGGGCCCGGGGCTCGATCCGGTCGCGGCCGAGATGAAACAGCGAGAGGACGGTCGGCTCACACGGCCAGCCGCTGAAGCGCTCGTAGAAGCGGGTGGTCTGGTCGCGCCCGTCCCCGCTGGCGGTGGGCAGGAAGCAGATCCGGGGGACCGGCTTGCCGGTGAGCGTCAGGACCAGCCGGTCCAGGGCGGCGCTGCGGTCCTGCATGGTGAAGCCCCCGCCGCCCATGGCGAGGATGCGCCGCCGGTCGTCGCCGTCGCCGTCGCCGCTCACGCGGCGCGGCGCAGTTCATGAGCGCCGAGATACCTCACAGTGAGATCTTCCTCCTTCGCGCCCCCGGCGCCGTCGGCGCACACGAACCGCGCCCGGGCATCAGGCCGCGAGGAGACCACCTC
Organism: uncultured Actinomycetota bacterium; assembly: GCA_963771675.1. Taxonomy (GTDB): domain Bacteria; phylum Actinomycetota; class Thermoleophilia; order Solirubrobacterales; family Solirubrobacteraceae; genus Palsa-465. Next base: position 79,030 of record CAVYUJ010000005.1, read on the forward strand.
CACCAGCTCCGTGTCGACGAAGTGCAGCGCCGCGGCGTCCCCCACCCCGTACCCGGCCGCCATGCCACCGGCCACGCCGGTCATGAACGCCGAGCGCCGGCCCGGCTCGTCGGTGTAGTGGACGGCGTTGCTCCAGGGCAGGAAGCCCAGGCCCTCCAACCGGCGCGGCGGCCCCTCATGGAAGCCGGAGATCACGTCGGTGAACCAGCACAGTGAGCCGGCCGAGCCTCCGCACAGGACCACCCCTGCCCGCCAGGCGTCATAGAGGGCGTGGTCGATCCCGTGGGACTGCCAGGTCCCGAGCAGCGACACGAGGCTGCCCCCGCCCACGTAGATGAGGTCCTGGGCCTGCAGGTGGGCATATGGATCGCCGACGCCCGTCTCGCGGCGAAACAGCGAGATGTGCGAGGGCTCGCAGCGCGACGCCGGGAACGCCCGGTAGAAGCGCACGACGTAGTGGTCCGCGTCACCGCTGGCCGTCGGCAGGAAGCACACCCGCGGGCACCCGGCCCCGGTGAGCGAGAGGACGTGGTCGTCGAGCAGCGGGTTGCCCCACTCCATCGAGAACCCGCCGCCGCCGAAGGCGACGATCTGGGGTGGCCTTGTGCTCATGCTGACAAGGTTCCCGGTCACCGCCGGAACCGTCACTGGCCCGGTGGACAAGAGTTACGGGCGTGGACCGTCCACCCGCACGGCCGCCCGCGCAACGACGGCTAGCTAGGTGCTCTGCGCGGCCTCCGCCGAGGTGCCGATGTCCGCCATCTCCCGAAACAGGCCGGTGACCACGAACACCACCTGCTCGGCGATCTCCACGGCGTTGTCGCCGACGCGCTCCAGGCACCGCGCCACGAGGATCATGAACATCCCCCACTCGCGGAGCTCGAGATCGTCCCCGATCTCCACGGCACGCTTGAAGATGTGCCGGTTGAGCCGGTTGATCTCGGCGTCCTGGCGCACGAGGTCCTGGGCGAGGTCGACGTTGCGCGTGCGCAGGGCGTCCTTGGCCTGGGAGACCTCGGAACGCGCGAGCTGGCCCATGCGCTCGATCGCATCCAGCGTGTCCTTGTCCTTGGGCGAGTCGTGGCCCGACAGCGGCACCAGCTTGGCGATGTTCACGCACTGGTCGCCCATCCGCTCGATGCAGCGGATGCAGTGCAGCAGCGCGGCGACGATGCGCAGGTCGGTGGCGACGGGGGACTGGCGAGCCAGCAGCGACAGGATCCCCTGGTGCACCTCCAGGTAGCGCCCATCGATGCGGTCATCGTCGGCGACGACCATCGCGGCCAGCTCGACGTCCTGGTAGCTCACGGACTCGAGCGCCCGGTCCAGCTGCCCGATCACAAGGTCCAGACCGCCGAGAACCTGGCGCTCCAGCTCCTTGAGGTCCTCGCGGAATTGGTGGCGCGTCTCCTGCATCGCTGACAGACCCCCTAGCCGAATTTCCCGGTGACGTAGCGCTCGGTGCGCTCGTCCTTGGGGTTGGTGAAGAGCTTGGTGGTCTCGTCGTGCTCGATCACTTCTCCGTCGAGCATGAAGACCGTTGAGTTGGCCACCCGCGCCGCCTGCTGCATGTTGTGGGTGACGATCACGATCGTGTAGCGGCTCTTGAGCTCGTCGATGAGCTCCTCGACCTTCAGGGTGGCGATCGGGTCAAGCGCCGAGGCCGGCTCGTCCATGAGGATCACCTCGGGCTCCACCGCCACCGCGCGCGCGATGCACAGGCGCTGCTGCTGGCCGCCGGACAGCCCGATGCCGGGCGCATTGAGCCGGTTCTTGACCTCGCCCCACAGTCCCACGGCACGCAGGGCGCGGTGAACGCGCTCGCGCAGGTTGTCGTGCTTGGTCCCGGTGAGCCGGAGGCCGGCGGCGACGTTGTCGAAGATCGACATCGTCGGAAACGGATTCGGCTTCTGGAACACCATCCCGATCATGCGCCGCACCGCGGTGACGTCCACGTTCTCGCCGTAGACGTCGAGCTCGTCCAGGGAGACGCTGCCCTCCGAGCGGGCGCCGGGAATCTCCTCGTGCATGCGGTTGATGCACCGCACCATCGTCGACTTGCCGCAGCCCGACGGCCCGATGATCGCGGTCACCTCGTTGGCGGGAAAGTCGATATCGATGCCCTTGACCGCGTGGACCGACCCGTAGTACGCATGCAGATCTCGGACCTTGATGCCGTGGCCCGTGCGGCGCTCCCCCAGTGCGGAGAGATCGGGTGCGGTCTCGGCCTCCGGCGGTTCTCCAGTGGTCGCCATTGCCTGAGGTTCCTTACTTGTCGTTTCGGGGGGAATCATGTCATGGCGCTCCTGCGTGAGATCGCTCGCGCGACCAGGTTGAGAATGAGGACCAGCGCGACCAGGGTCAGCGCAGCACCCCAAGCACGGGCGACGACGACGTCACGGGGATTGGTGATGTCGCTGAAGATCTGCACCGGGAGCGTGTTCATCTCCGAGTTGAGGTTCCCGGTCAGCACGGATGCGGCTGAGACCGTGAACAGCAGCGGCGCGGTCTCCCCCATGCCGCGGGCGACGGCCAACAGGGACCCGGTGACCAGGCCGGTCCGCGCCGTGGGGAGCACGACCTTCCACACGATCCGCCAGCGGGGCGCCCCCAGGGCCAGCGCGGCCTCGCGCAGGCTGGCGGGCACGAGCAGGAGCACGACCTCGGATGAGCGGATGACGATCGGCAGCATGAGGAGGGACAGCGCCAACGCGCCCTTCCATCCGGCGAACCCCGAGCCACCGACGTGCGAGATCACCAGCACGATGTAGATGAACAGGCCGAACACGATCGACGGGACGCCGGTCATCACGTCGACGAAGTAGCGCGTCACGTTGGCAAAGCGGCCGTCCCGGCCGTACTCGGTGAGATACAGGGCGACGGCGATCCCGATCGGGACTGCGATGAGCGTCGCCACCGTGACGATCTCGAGGGTGCCCACGATCGCACTGCGGATCCCCCCCGGGTTACCGAAGAAGTTGCCGCTCGGGTCGGTGGTGAAGAACGAGCCGCTCCACGAGCCCAGACCCTTGTAGAGCAGGTAGTAGATGATGAGCACCAGGGGAACCAGGGCCAGGCCGGTCCCCGCCATGAGCACCGCGCGCATGGCCGCATCCCGGCGCTTGCGCCCGGGGCTGGTCTGGGGAAGCAGAGAATCGCTCGCGATGCTCATCAGTTCGCTCCCGCGCTGCTCACCGCGCCGATGACGCCGCCCGTTGCCCCGGGCGGCTCAGCCTCGGGGACCCCCATGCGCCGCGTGCCCCTGCGCACGAACCACCGCGCCAGGATGTTGACGAGCAGCGTCAGCACGAACAGCACCAGCCCCGCGGCGAACAGAGCCGACGCGTGCAGCGGCTGGTTGGCGGCCTCGCCGAACTCGTTGGCGATCACGGCCGCCAGCGTGTACCCCTGGTCGAACAGGTGCTTTCCGATCGTCGGCGCGTTGCCGATGGTCAGCACGACGGCGATCGTCTCACCGATGGCCCGTCCCAAGCCCAGCATGGCCCCGCCGGTGATGCCCGGCCGTGCGTAGGGGAGGACCGTCATGCGGATCATCTCCCAGCGGGTGGCGCCGAGGGCCAGCGCGGCCTCCTTGTTCTCGGACGGCACCGTGGCGAGCACCTCGCGAGCGATGGCCGAGACGATGGGCAGGATCATGATGGCCAGGATGAGCCCGGCGATGAAGTAGTTGCCCGGGGTGATCGTGGCGCCGCCCCCGCCGATGAACGGGATGAACGAGAAGGTGTTGGCGAACCACCGCTCGAGGGGCTCCAGCTTGGGCCCGAGCACGAACACCCCCCACAGCCCGTAGACGACCGACGGCACCGCCGCCAGCAGGTCGACGAGCATCCCCAGCGGAGCGCGGGCGCGGCGCGGGCACAGCTCGGTGAGGTACAGGGCGGTGGCCACCGCCACCGGAACCCCGATGAGCAGCGCGATCGCCGAGGTGATCAGCGTTCCCACCACCAGCGGAGCTCCGTGGAAGATGCTGCGGCTGATGTCCCAGTCGTTGCCGAAGATGAAGCTCAGACCGAACGAGTTCAGCGCCTTCGTCGACTCGCCGATGAGCCGGACGAAGAAGTACGCGATGAGCAGCAGGATCAGGACCGCGAGGGCGGTCAGACCCCACTGCAGCATCTGATCGGGCAGCCGTGACGCCGGCGACCGCTGAAACGCGGAGCGGCCGCCGGTCACGGTGGTGGCGCTTGCCTCCATGATGATCCGGTCCCGAGCTCGCGATCGTTCAGGAGATCGGCGAGCCGTTGCAGGTCATGGTGGCGAGCTGCGTGTTGTCCTTGGCCGCCAGCGAGGCCGGCAGCGGCGCATAGGGCAGCTTGTCGCCGCCGGAGCCGAGCGTCTGCTGGCCCGCGCCGAACGCGTAGGCCAGGAACGACTTCAGGCCCTTGGCCGTCGCCGCGCTCTCCTTGTCGTCCTTGCACGGGTCCTTGTAGACGTCCAGGAACGTCTGGGACACGATCGGGTAGGCGCCCGCGCCGGAGGAGTTGATCGTCGAGATGCCGAGGTCGGACGGGACGGTGATCCCGTTGGCCGCCGCTGACGTGTTCGCGATCGTGGGCAGCACATACGAGCTGCCGTTCTTGATCGCGGCATAGGTGAACCCGTTCTCCAGCGCGTAGGCCTGCTCGACGTAGCCCACCGCGCCCTGGGTCTGCTTGACCGCGGCGGCAACGCCCGCGTTCTTGGCGGCGCCGGTGCCGACCGGCCACTTGACGTCCTTGTCTGTGCCGACCGAGGACTTCCAGCTCGGGCTGTACGTCCGACAGGAACGTCGTGAACCCGGCGGTGGTGCCCGAGGAGTCCGAGCGGTGCACGACCGTGATGGCGGTGCTGGGCAGGTTCATCCCCGGGTTGAGCTTCTTGATCGCCGCGTCGTTCCAGGTCTTGATCTTGCCCGAGGAAGATGTCGGCCAGCGTCGGCCCGTCGAGCTTGAGGCCGCTCTTGACGCCGGGGAGGTTGTAGGACACGGTGATCGCGCCGAAGGCGACCGGGAACTGGAGGACCGGGCCCTTCATGGCCTTGACGTCAGTCGGCCTTGAGCGCCGGGTCCGAGCCGGCGAAGTCGACCGTCGCGGTCTGGAGATCGGCCACCCCGGTGCCCGATCCGACCGCGTTGTAGTTGACGGTGAGACCCTTGGTCTTGAGCGTTGGAGCCCCACTGCTGGTAGATCGGCAGCGGCCAGGGTCGAGCCGGCGCCGTTGAGCGTCGCCGGGCTCGCCGCCGCCGCTGCTGGCGCCCGTGGAGCTGCCGGCGGCCGCCGAGGTGGTCACGGAGCGCCCGCCGCTGGAGCTGCTACTGGAATTGCTGCTGCCGCACGCGGCGATGGCGAGCGCAGCGGCCAACGTGACCGCCACCCCACCGAGACGATGTGTACGCACTTGGTTTCTCCTTCGTTTTCAGTTCGAGTCAGTCAGAGTCTCGGGGCCGGACTGGCCCATGGTGTTAATGAGTTGTGAACCCGCGGTTACCACCTGCCGGGTGTCCGCGGCGAGGCGGTACCCCAGGCCAAAGTGCGTGTGGATGAACGACCACCCCGGCAGCGCCGCCTCGAGCTTGACCCGCAGCTTGCGCACGTAGACGTCCACGGACCGATCGCGCACCCGCATCTCCCGCCCCCACACGAGGCGGAAGAGCTCTTCGCGCGTCACGATCCGGTCAGCCCGCCGCGCCAGCTCGGTGAGCAGCCGCAGCTCGCGGATGGACAGCATCAGCGCCCGTCCCTCGGCCCGGGCCAGATGCTCGTCGGGGACGATCTGGAGCGGACCCACCTCCAGCACCTCCCGCTGCGGCCTGAGCTGCCTGCGTCACGCCTTCGCATGCTGCTGGGGCGCGGACCGGCTGGCGTTATCAGCCTGTGACGAGCGTGTGAAGGAGCTGTAAACGCGCCGCGCGTTACGGCCCGCCGGGCGGCCGGCGGTCAGCCCGCCAGCGCCGAGTCCAGCTCTTCGGTGTCCAGCTCGTCGCCGTCGCGTGGCGCGCGGTGATGAGGTCCAGCTCCGCCTCGACGCTGTGCTCGCGCTCGGGCGCGAAGCGATACCCGACGCCGAAGTGGGTGTGGATGTAGTTCCAGTCCGGCGATCCGGACCGCAGCTTCTGGCGCAGCTTGCGCACGAACACGTCGACGGAGCGGTCGCCGTGGGCCATCGCGTAGCCCCACACGCGCTCGTATATCTCCTCGCGCCGGAGCACCCGGTCAGAGCCCGTCAGCAGGTGCAGGATCTCGAACTCGCGGGCCGTCAGCTCGAGGCTGACCTCGTTGACATAGGCCTGGTAGAGGTCGGGGCGGATCGTGATCTCACCGAAGCTGGCCGCAGCATCGAGCGCCGGCATCTCGGAGCGGCGGTGGCGGCGCACGGCGGCCTCGATGACGCAGATGAGCTCCTCGGCGTGGCACGGCTTGGTGATCCAGGCGTCGGCGCCCAGGCGCAGGCCGCGGACCCGCTGAGCCACCGACGACGGCCCCGTGCACACGACGACCGCCAGCCCGGGCAGCCGCGCGCACACCTGCTCCAGATAGCTCCAGCCCGTCGGTCCCAGGATGGCCAGGTCCAGGACGATCGCATTGAGGCGCATCGTGACCAGGCGCATCGGTATTCAGCGGCGCAGGCAACGGCCGGTATTCGCATCCCAGCGCGTCCAATCGCTTGGACAGAACCTGCATGAAGCCCGGATCGCGATCGAGCACGGCCAGGCGAAGGCGATTCTGGCCCCGCTGCGCGGAGGCGGTGCTCGAGTACGCGGACAGCGTCTCGCTGCGCTCAGTCGACATGGGCGGGACTCTAACCCACGCCCCACCCCGGCTGCCCCCCATCGGGGGCTTGGTCACAAGATCTTTACGTGCAAACAGCGGCGAACCTCGCCCGAGCCCGACAATCCGCTCGCACCTGATGTGGGTGTGTGACCGTCTCGGCGCCAGCGCTCGACGTCAACCCCGTCTGTACGCTCTGAGATGTGCGGCATTCCGGGTCTTTTCAGGTGCGGGTCGCGTGGGGCTGTCGTCCCCGCACTCGCGCGCACGCGCTGTGGGCGGTGGTCGTGGCCGCGGCGATTCTGTCCGCGTGCGGCTCCTCATCGTCCTCCAAGACCGCCTCTGCCCCCGCGGCGACGAGCGCCACCGCGGCCTCGTCCTCGGCCCAGGCCGGTTCCCCGGCGCCCGCCGTGGCCGACCTCTCCGCCGCTGTGCATCCCCGCGCCTCCCGGTTCCCGGCCGCGAACGGCAAGAGCCTCAAGGACCTCGGCACGCTGGCGAAGTCAAGCGTCGAGCTCGGCGCCGCCACCGGGACCTTCACGCCTGGGACGCAGCGCTACGCCTTCGCGCTCACCACCAGCGCCGGCAAATTCGTCTACGCGCCGACGGCCATCTACCTCGCCTCGAGCCCAGGGGCGCCCGCCAAGGGGCCGTACCTGGCACCCGCCGACCCGATGACGGTGCTGCCCCAGTACCGCAGCAAGGAGAACTCCGGGCCCGGCGGGATCCAGGCCATCTATGCCGCCAACGTGCCCGTACCCAAGGCGGGCACGTATTTCGTGCTGGCGCTCACCAAGGGCCCCGAGCGGCCTGATCGGGGCTACCGGTGAGCTCGCCGCGGCGTCGTCGTCGCAGATCCCGGGGGTCGGGGATCGCCCGCCTGACATCGCGACTGACACGGCAGCGACCGTCCACAACGACGAGAAGCTCCTCACCACCCGGCTGCCCCCGGAGAACATGGCCTCGGTCTCCCTCAACCAGGCGCTGGGCAAGAAGCCGATCGCGCTGCTGTTCTCCACGCCCCAGCTGTGCATCTCGCGCGTGTGCGGGCCGGTGACCGACGTCGCCGTCCAGGTGCAGCATCGCTTCGGCACCCAGGTGGACTTCATCCACGAGGAGGTCTACGTGGACAACCAGCCCAGCAAGGGCCTGCGCCCGCAGCTGAAGGCCTTTCACCTGCGCACCGAGCCGTGGCTGTTCGTGATCAACCGCCAGGGCAAGATCGTCGCTCGCCTGGAGGGCGCCTTCGGCACCAACGAGGTGACCCAGGCCATCCAGGCCGCACTGCGATGAGGCGCGCGCGTCCCGCCGGGACCCTCGCGTTCACGGTGCTGGCGGTGCTGGCGCTCGCCGCCGTGGTGGCGGGCTGCGGCTCGAGCTCGGGCTCCTCGATCACCGCACCCAAGGTCGCCCCTGCCGCCGCCTACAGCCTCGGCCGCTTTCAGCCCAGCGGCACGATCTCCCCCGGCAAGCCCACGATGATGTCCTTCGACATCAAGCTGCCGTCGGGCAAGACGCTCACCCAGTACAAGACCGGCCCGGGGCCCCACACCGGCGTGCACCTGATCATCGTCCGCGACGACCTGGCCTACATCATCCACCAGCACCCGCCGATCCCGCCCAGCGGGGTGCTGCACCAGTCAGTGACATTCCCGGCCCCCGGCCCCTACCACGTCCTCGTCGACGTCTATCCGGCCAAACCCCCGGCGGCCTGGTCAACTTCCAGCTGTTTCGCAACGTGATGGTCACCGGCGCATACCACCCGATCAAGCTGCCACCGTTCAAGGCCCACCAGGTGATCGATGGCGTCCACTTCGACATGCAGCCTCACCCCCGATCCACGCCATCCAGGCGGTCTTCCTGCACGTCACCGTCACCGACCACGGCAAGCCCGTCCACTTCGTCTCCTGGTTCGGGGCGCTGGCGCACGCGATCTTCTTCGAGCAGGGGACGCTCAACTACTTCCACACCCACGTGTGCGCGCCCGACGCCCCCAACTGCGGCAGCCTCGCCGGCGCGCCCAGGATCCCGGTCAGCTCGGCCGCCCCGGGCAAGCTCACGCTCGGCGTGCTGCTGCCCGTCTCGGGAACCTGGCGCCTGTTCGTCCAGCTCATGATCCACGGCCGGGTCGTCACCGCCCCCTTCACGCTGGACGTCGCTTGAGAACCTTGAGAAATCCATCGAGGTCCTTAAGGCTGGCCTAAAGCAGGCGCCGCTATCCTCACGCGCCTGCCGGTCGCATCGAGCGCCGGCCCGCATCTGGCATGGCCTCACGTAAAGAGCAAAAGGAAGCCGCCCGGCAGCGGCGGCTGGCCGAGGAGCAGGCCCGCGCCGAGCGCGCCCGGCGCGATCGACGCCTGCGCATGCTCGGCGGCGACCGTCGTCGGCGCCATCGCCGTCGTCGTGGTCGCCATCGCGATCTCCTCCGGTGGCAGCAGCGCATCGGTGCCCAAGCCCAACAGCCCGGCCGCCAAGAAGGCGCAGGCCACGGTCAACGCCCTGCTCGCCGGGATCCCGCAGCAGGGCGCCACGCTGGGCTCGCCGAGCGCCAAGGTGACCGTCACGGAGTACGGCGACCTCGTCTGCCCGGTCTGCAAGTCCTTCGCGCTCGGCGCCGAGAACCAGCTGATCTCCAACGACGTCCGCTCGGGCAAGGTCAAGATCGTCTACAAGGCGCTCGAGACCGCCTCACGGCCAGGCCAACGGCTCGATGTTCGTGCCCGGCCAGGCGGCCGTGCTGGCCGCCGGCAACCAGAAGAGGGCTGGAACTACATCGAGCTCTTCTACCACGAGCAGGGCGACGAGACCTCCAGCTACGTGACCGACAGCTACCTCGGCGGGCTGGCCAAGCAGATCCCCGGGCCTGAGCTTCGACCAGTGGAACTCCGATCGCGGGTCCCCGGCGCTGACCAACCAGGTCAGCGCCGATGACGCGGCCGCGCACGCGGCGGGCTTCAGCAGCACCCCGACGCTGGTCGTCACCGGACCCAAGAGCCAGGCCCAGCCGATGGTCGGCGATCAGACCTACAGCACGCTGCAGTCGACGATCAACTCGGTGTCATGAGCGTCCCCTTCGCCGGGTGATGCTGGTTCTGGCCGTCGCTCGGCCTCGGCGTGGCGATCTACCTCACGACATCCACTACGCCGGGATCAAGCCGGCGTGCACCGCGGGCGCGTCCTGCATCAAGGTGCAGAGCTCGGTGTGGTCCAAGCTCGACGGCGTCCCGGTGGCGCTGCTCGGGCTGATCGGCTACATCGGGATCACCGCCTCGCTGCTGGTGCCCGACCGCGAGGAGAGCCGCCTGGCCACGCTCGGCCTGACCCTGATCGGCTTCGCCTTCAGCGGCTATCTCACCTACCGCGAGCTGTTCTCCATCCACGCGGTCTGCGAGTGGTGCGCGACCAGCGCGGTGTTCCTGACGTGCTGTTGATCGGCGCCGGGTTCCGCTACGTGGTCACCGGTCGACGGCCCGGCGCGCCGCCGGCTCCGCCGGCGGCCGGCGCCCGCGCGCCCGCGGACGGGCGCCCGCACGGCGCCTGAGCCGTCGGCGCTCCCTGGGCGGCGAGCCGTCCGGCCCGGCGCGCATGATGGGCGCGTGAGCTGGCGATCGACGCGCGCCGCGGGCCAGGAGCGGGCACGCAACCGTCAGGTCGCCGTCGTCGACCTCGGCTCCAACTCGTGGCGGCTGGTCGTCTTCACCTACTCGCTCGCCGCACGATCCGTGGTGGAAGCTCACCGACGAGCTCTATGAGACCGTCCGCATCGGCGCCGGCCTGGCCGCCTCGGGCAAGCTCGAGCGACGAGGCGATGGCCGCGGCCTGGAGACGCTCGTCGGTGTTCGCCCGCTTCTGCCGCGCCAACCGATCTCGACGCCGAGGACGTCCACGTGGTCGCCACCAGCGCGATCCGCGACGCCGCCAACGGCGAGCGCTTCCTCGCCGACGCGCAGGCGGCGACCGGCCTGACCATCGAGACGCTGTCGGCGAGCGAGGAGGCGCTACTTCGGCTACGTCGCCGCCGTCAACACCACCACGCTGCACCGACGGCGTCGTGCTCGATATCGGCGGCGGCAGCCTGCAGCTCACCCACGTCGACGGCCGGCGCGCCCGGCGAGATCGGTCTCGTTCCCGCTCGGCGCCGTCCGCGTCACCGAGCAGTTCCTGCCCGGTGACGGTCCGGTCAAGAAGAAGGACCTGTCCAAGCTGCGCGACCACGTCGCGGAGACGGTGGCCGGGCTGGACTGGCTGGCCTCGTCGGGCAAGCGGATGGTGGGCATCGGGGGCGCGGTGCGCAACCTCGCCGCCGCCGCCCAGGCCGCCAGACGGCTCGCTGGATCTCGGCGTCCAGGGGTTCTACATCACCCCGAAGGTGCTCGTCTGACCTCACCGCTGAGCTGGCCTCGATGTCCAGTCCAGGAGCGCGGCATCGGTCCCCGGGATCAAGCCGGGCCGCGGCGACATCATCCTCGCCGTCGGCCGTCGTGCTGGACACCGTGGTGTCGCTCGGCGGCTTCGACGGGATCGAGGCCACCGACGCCGGCCTGCGCGAGGGAGTGTTCCTGGCCCGCACCCTGCTCGACGGGGACCCGACCGCTGTTCGACGACGTCCGCGGCGCGGCCGTCCGCAACCTGGCCGTCCAGTACGAGTCCGATATCGCCCACGTCGAGCACGTCGCGATGCTCTCGCTGCAGATGTTCGACTCGCTGGTCAGCGGCGGGCTGTTCAGCCCCGCCGACGGCGAGCGCGAGCTGCTGTGGGCGGCCTCGATGCTCCACGACGTCGGCATGACGATCTCCTACGACGATCACCACAAGCACTCGCGCTACCTCATCGAGAGCGCCGAGCTGCCGGGTTTTGACCCGCGCGAGCGAGCGCTGATCGCCCAGATCACCCGCTATCACCGCAAGGGCATCCCCAAGCTCGGGATCATCGAGGCCATCGCCCACGACGGCGACGAGGAGCTGCTCGACCGCTGCGCCGTCATCCTGCGCCTGGCCGAGCACCTCGAGCGCGGCCGCGACCAGTCGGTGTCCGAGGCCCGCCTCGACACCAACGGCGACGGCGTCGACCTTCATCTCAAGGCGGGCGGCGACCTCACCCTCCCCCGCTGGAGCGTGGAGCGTTACGGCGACGGCGAGGCGTTCGAGCGGGTGTTCGACCGCCGCCTGCTCATCGGCTGACCCGGCGCGCCGCCCTCGGGCGGAGGTTCGCCCGCCGCTCCGGGGTTTGGAGTATCGTGCCGCCGCAATGAGGAGATGGTGTCTGGCCGCAGCCGTTGCCGCGGTGAGCGCGGTGGGCGCTCCCGCCTCGGCGTCGGCTGCGATCTCGAGCGTGCTGGGCGGCCAGACCGTCAGCGGCCAGGCGATCCCGTGCACGACGCAGTCCGACGGCACGCGCGTCTGCCAGGGCGACTTCAGCACCAGCGGCGGCGCCGACACGCGCCTGAAGAGCTTTGACGGCACGCCGCTGGCGCTCTACGTGATCCTGCCCCCGGCGCCCACCGGCGGAGCTGCCGACGGGGGCTATCCGCTGGTGGCCCAGAGCCACGGCTGGGGCCAGACGGCGGGCGGTCCCGACAGCGCCGAGTACCTCGGGCCCACCGCGGACCAGTGGGCGCGCGCCGGCTATGCCGTGGTGCAGCTCACCGCGCGCGGCTGGGGGGACTCGTGCGGCAGCGCGGCCTCGCGCCTCGCCGACCCGACGGGCTGCGCCAACGGCTACATCCGCCTCGACGACGACCGCTACGAGGTGCGCGACGTGCAGAACGCCCTCGGCCTGCTCGTCGACGAGGGCATCGCCAACCCGGGCCAGATCGCCGTCACCGGCGAGTCCTACGGCGGCGGCGTGTCGCTGGCGCTGGCCACCCTCCGCGACCGGATCATGAACGCCGACGGCTCGGTGAGCCCCTGGACCAGCCCCGCCGGCACGCCGCTGCACATCGCCGCCGCCGCGCCGGTCATCCCGTGGAGCGACCTCGTCTACTCGCTGATCCCCAACGGTCGCACGCTCGACTATCAGGTCGCCGCGGCCACCACCGACCTCACGCCGATCGGCGTCGAGAAGCAGTCGTTCGTCTCGGCCCTCTACGGCCTGGGCTCTGCCTCCGGGTTCTACGCGCCCGCCGGCACCAATTCGCAGGCCGACCTCACGACCTGGTTCGGCGCGCTCAACGCCGGCGAGCCCTATGACGGCAATGCCGAGGACGAGTCGATCGTCACCCAGATCGCGCAGTACCACTCGTCCTACTACCTGCTCGACGGTGCCTACGGCGTCGCCCAGGAGGCCCCGGCGCCGCTGCTGATCGCCAACGGCTTCACCGACGACCTGTTCCCGGTCGACGAGGCGCTGCGCTACGACAACCTGGAGCGATCGCTCTATCCAGGCGACCCGATCGCGCTGTTCGACTGGGACGGCGGCCACATGCGTGGACAGAACAAGCCGGCCGACCAGGCGCTGCTCACCGCTCGGATCCAGTCCTTCCTGGACCACTACGCCAAGGGCACCGGCGCCGCGCCGCCGCTCGGCTTCACCGCTCTGACCCAGACCTGCCCCATCACCGCCGCGGCTCAGGGGCCCTTCGCCGCCTCCACCTGGGCCGGCCTGCACCCCGGCGAGGTGGACTTCTCCGCGGCGGCGGCCCAGACGGTGAGCTCCGGCGCGGGCAACCCCACCGTCGCCCAGGCCGTCGATCCGATCACCGGACCCGGAGCCTGCGCGACCGCCACCGCCACCGACCAGGGCGCGGGCGTCGCCAGCTATCGCCTGCCCGCGGTCACCGGATCGGGCTACACCCTGCTCGGCTCGCCGACGGTGATCGCGACCCTGACCCCCACCGGCACGTTCCCCGTGCTCGCGGCGCGGCTGTGGGACGTCGACCCGGCCGCCAACACCGAGACGCTCGTGGCCCGCGGGCTCTACCGCGTCACCGCCGGCGGACCCCAGGTGTTCCAGCTGCACCCGGGGGCGTGGCACTTCGCCGCCGGCCACATCCCCAAGCTCGAGCTGCTCAGCCAGGACAGCCCCTACGCGCGGACCTCCAACGGCACGTTCTCCATCGCGGTGTCCGACCTGGAGCTGCGCCTGCCGGTCCATGAGACACCCGGCGCCCCCGGCACCCCCACCGCCGTCACCAGCCCGCAGCCGCCGTTCTCCTCCTCGGCGTCGCGGTGCACCGCACGGCCGGCTTCGAAGATCGCCAAGCGCGCGGCGCGCGCCACCCGTCACGGTTTCTTCGTGCGGGGGACCGCGTCCGAGCGCGCCTGCGCGGGGGCTGCCGCCGCGGTCCGCCGCAAGCAGCGGGTCACGCACGTGTACATCAGCGTCTACCGCACCTACGCCCACGGCCGTTGCCGGTTCCTGCTCGCCGGCGGGCGGCTGGGCCGCAGGCGGTCGTGCGCCGAGCCGGTGCAGTTCCGCGCGCGCGGGACGGGCATCTGGTCGCTGCGGCGCCGCCAGCGCATCCCCCGCGGGACCTACCTCATCCGGTCGGACGCCGTCGACGGCCTGCACCGCCACCAGCGGCGAAGCGGCGCCTCCGTGGTGCGCGTCCGCGTGCGGTAGCCGGGTCCGCGCCCCGCCGTCGCGTCCGCGCCCTGTCGCTGCGTCCGCGCCCTGTCGCTGCGTCCGCGCGCGGCCGTGCGTCCTGCCTGAGGTACCGTGGCCGGGCGTGCGCCCGGATCACCCTGTGTCGCCGGCCGTGGTCGCCCGGGAGTGGACCCGGCTCGGGCTGATCGGATTCGGAGGGCCGCCGTCGCACATCGCGCTGCTGCGCCAGCTCGTGGTCGACCGGCGCCGGTGGATGGACGCGCGCGCGTTCGAGGATGCCAACGCCGCGTGCGGGCTGCTCCCGGGGCCGGCATCGACTCAGCTGGCCATCTACTGCGCCTATCGCATCGGCGGGGCAGGCGGCGCCGTCCTCGGCGGTCTGGGCTTCATCGTCCCCGCGGTCGTGCTCATCCTGGGGCTGTCGGTGGTCGTGCTCGGCCACGCCCCGCCGCTGTGGGTCCGCGGCGCCGGCGCCGGCGCGGGCGCGGCGGTGGCCGCCGTCGCGGCCCACGCCGCCCGTGGCCTGCTCGGCCCCAGCCTCGAGCGCGCGCGCTCACGCTCCGGCCTGGCCGCGTGGATGGCGTACGTCATCGCGGGCGCGGCGGCGGCGGTGCTCATCGGCCCCTACCTCGTCCTCGTGCTGGTGGCGTGCGGGGCGGTCGAGGTGGCGCGGCGCCGTCCCGCGGCGCCGTCGCTGACCGTCGTCATGGGGCCCGCGGCGGTATCCGCCGGCGGGTACGGTGCCCTGGCCTGGACCGCGCTCAAGGTCGGTGCCCTGTCGTTCGGGGGAGGCTTCGTGATCATCCCGCTCATGCAGGGAGACGCGGTCCACGTCAACCACTGGATGACCAACGCGCAGTTCCTCAACGCGGTCGCATTGGGCCAGATCACGCCGGGGCCGGTCGTGGCCACCATCGCCGCCGTGGGCTACGCGGCGCACGGTCTCATCGGCGGGATCCTGGGCGCCGCGATCGCGTTCGCGCCGTCGTTCGCCTTCGTCCTGCTAGCGGGCCGGCGCTTTGACGGGCTGCGCGACCTCCCCGGGCCGCGAGCGTTCCTGGACGGCGCCGGACCGGCGGCCATCGGCGCCATCGGCGGGGCCGCCGTGACCCTCGCGGCCGTGCTGACCGAGGCGTGGCAGTTCGGAGTGCTCGCCGCCGCGCTGATCGCATTGCTGGCCCTGCGCCGGGGGGTGGTCTCGACCCTGGTCGTGGCCGCGGCTCTCGGCGCGGTCCTGGCGCTGGCCGGCGCGCCAGTGCCATGACGTTCACCGAACCTTCACGACGGCCGCGGGCCTCCCGCTTAGCCTGGGTACCGCGATGAGTCGTACAGTAAGGGCATGCTCTGGCTCCTACGCCACGCCGAGGCGGCCGACGGCTCGCCCGACGACGAGCGGCCGTTGACCGAGCGCGGGATCACGCAGGCCCAGGACGCCGGGCGTGCCCTCGCCGCGCTGGGTGTCGTCATCGACACCTGCCTGTCCAGCCCCAAGGTCCGGGCGGTCCAGACCGCCCAACACGCCTGCGCGCCGCTCGGCGTCGAGGTGACCCTCGAGCGCCGGCTGGGCGGCGAGCCGTTTGACGCCTATGACCTCGTCGCCGGCATGGGCGACGTCCTGCTCGTCGGCCACGACCCATCGTTCACGCTGACGCTGCATGACCTCACCGGCGCCCAGGCTCGGATGCGCAAGGGCGGCCTCGCCGGGATCTCCAAGGGCGAGCTGGTCGTGCTCCTGCGCCCGGCCGAGCTGAGCGCCATCGCCGGGCGCGAGAGGGTTGAAGCCGGATGACTCACGCGGCCACCGTCAAAGCGAGCCCGGATGGCGAGCGGTGGCCAGCGTGAGCGACGTCGGCTCCGAGCCGCGCGAGGCCGCGGCGGTCGGACGCCACGAGGGCAACGGGTCCGGGCCCGGTCAGGTGCCCGACCTGCGTGACCAGTCGCTCTACGTCAACCGCGAGCTCTCCTGGCTGGACTTCAACGACCGCGTCCTCCAGCTCGCCGAGGACGAGTCGCTCCCACTGATCGAGCGTCTGAAGTTCCTGGCGATCTTCGTCTCGAACCTGGACGAGTTCTTCATGATCCGGGTCGCCGGCGTCCACGACCAGGTCGATGCCCGGATCGACGCGCGGGGTCCCGACGGCCTCTCCCCCACCGAGGTGCTCACCGGCATCCACGACCGCGTGCGCGCGCTCGACCGCCGCCACGCCGAGCAGTTCATCCGCCACGTGCGCCCCGGGCTGGCCGAGCACGACGTCCGGATCGTCAGCTGCGACGAGTCCGGCGCGCCCGCGGAGGCGATCGAGCGCCATTTCCGCGAGCAGATCTTCCCCGTGCTCACGCCGCTGGGCGTCGGCGCCGGCCGGCCGTTCCCCTACATCTCCAACCTGTCGCTCAGCCTCATCGTGCACCTGCACGACCCCGAGGCCGACCAGGACGCGTTCGCGCGGGTCAAGGTGCCCAAGGAGGTCCTGCCTCGGTTCGTCGAGATCGAGAAGGACACCTTCATCCCGCTCGAGGACATCATCGCGCGCCATCTCGGCGCGCTGTTCCCGGGCGTGGAGATCCTCAGCCATGACCTGTTCCGCGTCACCCGCGACGCCGACTTCGAGGTCTCCGACGAGGCCGACGATCTCCTGCGCGCCGTCGAGGACGAGCTGCGCCGCCGCCGCTTCGGCGAGGTCGTGCGCCTCGAGGTCGGGGCCGGCATGGACCCGGGCCTGCGCACCCGGCTGATCGAGTGGACCGGCGTCGAGGAGCTCCAGGTCTACGACGTGGACGGCCTGCTGGACCTCGGCGACCTCATGCAGATCGCCTCGATCAAGGACAAGCCGGAGATCCGCTGGCCCAGCTGGACGCCGGTGACGCAGCCCGGCCTGGTCACCTCCCCGACCGACGGCGACGCCCAGCCCGACATGTTCGCGATGATGCGCGCCGGCGACGTCCTGGTCCACTATCCCTACCAGTCGTTCACCTCGAGCGTCGAACGCTTCGTCAAGCAGGCGGTCGACGATGCCAACGTGCTGGCGATCAAGATGACGGTGTACCGCACGTCCGACGACTCGGCGCTCGTCCCGTCGCTGATCGAGGCTGCCGAGAAGGGCAAGCAGGCGGTGTGCCTGGTGGAGCTCAAGGCTCGTTTCGACGAGCGCCAGAACATCCACTGGTCCCGGGCGCTGGAGGAGGTGGGGGCGCACGTCGTCCACGGCATTCCCGGGCTCAAGACGCATGCCAAGGCGATCCTCATCGTGCGCCGCGAGCGCGGTGCCGTGCGCAACTACGTGATGATCGGAACCGGCAACTTCCATGCCAAGAACGCCCGGCTCTACGAGGATTTCGGCTTCTTCACCACCGACCCCGAGATCGGTGACGAGGTGGCCAACCTGTTCAACACCCTGACGGGCTTCGGCCACCCCGAGCCTCAGCGCAAGACGCTGGTCGCCCCCACGTGGCTGCGCCAGCCCCTCATCGCCGAGATCGACCGCACGATCGAGGCGCATCGCGACGGCCGCGAGGCGCGCATCGTCATGAAGATGAACGCGCTGGTGGACCAGCAGATCATCGAGGCCCTCTACCGGGCGTCGCAGGCCGGCGTGCCGATCTCCCTCAACGTCCGCGGGATCTGCTGCCTGGTGCCGGGCATCCCCGGGGTCAGCGACACCATCGAGGTCGTGTCGGTCGTCGGGCGCTTCCTGGAGCACAGCCGCGTCTACAGCTTCCACCGCGGCGATGAGCGCATCTTCTACATCGGCTCGGCCGACCTGATGCCGCGCAACCTCGACACCCGAGTCGAGCTGCTGGTCCCCGTCGAGCGTCCCGAGCTCCAGAGCGAGATCCAGGACACCCTGGACCGCTGCCTGGCCGATGACACCTACGCGTGGACGATGTCGCCCGACCGGTCGTGGTCGCGCCGCCACGGAAATTCCCGCAGCGTGCACAACGAGCTGATGGAACGCACCCTGGCGTGGGCCGCGAGCGCCAGCAGCTGACGTAGCCTGAATTCCGGGTGCACAGCGTTCTCCTGCTCGTGATCGTCGTCGTCGCCGCGACGGCGTTCGACTTCACCAACGGCTTTCACGACACCGCAAACGTCGTCGCGTCGTCGATCTCCACCCGCGCGCTGGCGCCGCGTACCGCGATCACCCTCGTCGCGGTCCTCAACTTCGCCGGCGCGTTCATCTCCCTGAAGGTCGCGGCCACCGTCGCCACGGGCATCATCGACGCCGGGCAGGTCACCGAGACGATCGCCTTCGCCGGGCTCGTCGGCGCGATCGCCTGGAACCTCATCACGTGGGCCGGCGGGTTGCCGTCGAGCTCCTCGCACGCGCTGATCGGCGGGGTGATCGGGGCCATGCTGGCCGCCGTCGGCACCGGGGGGGTGAAGTTCGGCGGCCTGCTCACCAAGGTGGTCGTCCCCGCGCTCGTCGCTCCGCTGGCGGCGTTCATCGTCGCGGGCTGTGGGATCGTCGTGATCTACCGGGTGCTGGGCCGGCGAAGCCCAGGGCCGGTGACCCGTGCCTTCCGCCTGGGCCAGATCGCCTCCAACTCCGCGCTCGCCCTCGCGCACGGGACCAACGACGCCCAGAAGACGATGGGCGTGATCACCCTGGCGCTGGTGGCACACGGCTCGTTGAGCCCCCACCATGCCACCGTCCCGCCGTGGGTGGTGATCCTGTCGGCCTCGGCGATCGCGCTTGGCACCTACGCCGGCGGCTGGCGGATCATCCGCACCGTCGGCAGCCGCATCATCCGCATGGACTCCGGTCAGGCCTTCTCGGCTCAGGCCTCCGGCGCGGCGGTGATCCTCGTCTCGTCACACCTCGGCTACCCCCTGTCCTCCACTCACGTCATCTCAGGCGGGGTCATGGGAGCCGGGGCGGCCAAGCGGCTGTCAGCGGTTCGCTGGGGCGTGGCCGGAACGATCGCGGCGGCGTGGGTGATCACGCTGCCGACCGCCGGACTGCTCGGCGCGGGCGCCTACGCGATCGCGTCGGCGTTCGGCCACGGCGCTCTCGGACCGCTGCTCATCGCCGTGGTGGCCGTCGGCGGACCGCTCTCGATGGCGCTCGCGGCCCGGCGTCGTGATGTGACCCGAGCCGCGAGCGCCTGAGGGATCAGCCGCCGGTCGGCGATCCGGCGGGCCGGGCGGCGAGCGTCACCTTCAGCTGCTTGCTCTGACCGGCGCGTGTGATGGCGATGGTCACGGTCTGACCGGGCTTGTACTTGTCGATGGTGGCGATGAACTGATCGGTGGTGGCGATCGGCGTGCTGTTGATCGCCGTGATCGTGTCACCGGGCTGGATGCCCGCCAGCGCCGCCGGGCCCCCCGGCGTGACCGGATGGGGGCAGGTCTGCACCGGCGTGGTGGCGATCTGCGCCTTGCTGTTGTCGAGGCTGTTGAGACAGACGCCGATGAAGGCGTGCTCCACCTTGTGGCCGCTGATGATCGTCGCCGCGACCTGCTTGACCGTATTGGACGGGATCGCGAACCCGACGCCCGAGCTCGACCCCTCGCCGCCGGCGGTCTGGTTGTTGGTCTCGATCTGGTCGTTGAGACCCAGGACGTGCCCGTTGCCGTCCAGCAGCGGACCGCCGGAGTTGCCGGGGTTGATGGCCGCGTCGGTCTGGATGGCGTTGGGGATGGTGTAGCTGTTGGGCGCGCGGATGGGGCGACCGGTCTGGCTGACGATGCCCGTCGTGGTCGTCTCGGGCAGGCTGAAGGGGCTGCCGATGGCCACCACCGGGTCGCCCACCTGAGCTTGGGTGGAGTCGGCCAGCGGGATCGGGTGCAGCTCCGAGGCCGGGACGTCGACGTGGATGACCGCGACGTCGGTCGACGGATCGGTACCCAGCACCTTGGCCGAGACCGACCTGCCGTCCTGGAAATTGACCTTCACCGAGGTCGCGCCGGCCACGACGTGCTCGTCGGTGAGGATGTCGCCGTTGGTGTCATACACCACGCCGGCGCCCTCGCCCTGGGTGACGCCGCCCTGACCGCCGAAGAACCCGAACCCCTGGTTCTGGCTCTGGGCGGTCACGATGATGTCGACGACGCCGGGGCTCGCGGCCTTGTAGATCTGGTTGACGCTGAGGCCCGTGGTGCCCTTGAACGACGTGGGCTCCGTCGAGTTCGTACTCCCCTGCTGGAAGACGGTCGTCGTCACGGATTTCGTGCTGGAGCTCGAGCTGGCGATGATCAGCGCGATCACCCCTCCCGCAATGGCGCCGCCGATGATGGGAATCCATCGGCTCACACTTCTCATGGTCTTGGATCACTCCCTGGATGGGGCTGCGTTTGTGTGTCCCTTATAGGACCACCTACCCGTGAGGAACCTTTCAGAGTTCGGGAAGAAGTCCGTAAGAGGAGGCTAGGACGTCCCGGGCGCGTGGCCTACCCCGAGTCTGAAGCCAGCTCCACGAAGTAGTCCAGGGCCTCCGGGTTGGCCAGCGACTCGCGGCTCGCCGCGTCCTCCAGCGGGGTTCCCATGAGAATCCGCTTGACCGGCACCTCCAGCACCTTGCCCGACAGCGTTCTCGGGACCGCCGCGATCTCGCGGACCTCGTTGGGCACATGGCGCGGCGAGCAGTCCTCGCGCACCCGCCGCCGGATCTCGGCGATCAGCTCATCGCTCAGCGACGCGCCGTCGCGCAGGACCACGAACAGTGGCATCCACCCGTCGGTGCCGTCCTTCGGCAGATCGACCACGAGGGCGTCGACCACCTCGTCGACGTCCAGCACCGCCCGGTAGATCTCAGAGGTGCCCATCCGGACCCCACCACGGTTGATGGTCGAGTCAGATCGCCCGTAGATCACCGCCGTGCCCCGCTCGGTGATCTTGATCCAGTCCCCGTGGCGCCAGATCCCCGGGTACATCGAGAAGTAGGAGTCGCGCAGGCGCTCACCGTCCTCGTCGCCCCAGAAGAACACGGGCATCGAGGGCATCGGCTCGGTGATGACCAGCTCCCCGACCTCCTCGATCAGCGGCCTGCCGTCGGGATCCCACGCCGCCACCGCGGCTCCCAGCGACCGCGCCTGGAGCTCGCCGAGGTAGACCGGCAGCGTCGGCACACCGCCCACGAACGCCGTGCACATGTCGGTGCCGCCCGAGGTGGAGAAGAGCCAGGTCTCGGAGCCGAGGTGGTCATAGATCCACTGAAAGCCCTCGGGCGACAGGGGCGATCCGGTCGATCCCACCGCCCGCAGGGCGCCCAGCTTTCGCCCGGAGCGGGGCTCCACCTCGCTCTTCATGCACGAGGCGATGAACGCCGCGCTGGTCCCGAACGTCGTCGTGCCCGACTCGTCGGCCAGGTCCCACAGCCGCTCCAGGGACGGGTAGCCCGGATTGCCGTCAAAGAGCACGATCGAGGCCTCGGTCAGCAGCACCCCGACCAGGAAGTTCCACATCATCCAGCCGGTCGTGGAGAACCAGAAGATCCGGTCGCCGGCCTGCGCGTCGATGTGGAGGTGCATCGCCTTGATCTGCTCGAGCAGGATCCCGCCCTGACCGTGGACGATCGGCTTGGGCAGTCCGGTGGTGCCACTCGAGTAGAGCACCCACAACGGATGGTCGAACGGCAGGGACGCGAACTCCAGCCCCGTATCCTCGGGGCCCAGGAAGCCGTCCTCCCAGCCCGTCCCGTCCAGGTAGCCGAATCTCACCGTGCGCTCGAGGCCCGGCAGCTCGCCCGCCACCCGCTTCACCTGTTCTGACCGGTCAAAGTCCTTGCCGCCGTAGCCGTAGCCGTCGATGGCCAGCAGCACCTTGGGCTCCACCTGGGCGAAGCGATCGATGACGCTGCGCGCGCCGAACTCGGGCGCGGCCGAGGACCACGTCGCCCCGATCGACGCGCACGCGAGAAACGCGGCCACGGTCTCGGGGATGTTGGGCATGTAGGCCACCACCCGGTCGCCCTCCACCACGCCCAGCGCCCGCAGCCCGGCGGCGATCCGCGCGGTCTCGGAGCCCAGCCGCCCCCACGTCCACTCGGCCAGCTCCGGGCGCACCTCGGAGGCGTGGCGAATCGCCACCGCATCGGGATCCTTGCCGCGGAAGACATGCTCGGCGTAGGAGGTCCTGGCCCCCGGAAACCACTCCGCGCCCGGCATCGAGCGATCGCCCAGCACCGCCCCCGAGCCGCCCTCGATGCGCAGGTCGAAGTACGCCACCACCGCGGCCCAGAACTCATCCAGTGAGTCCACCGACCACTGCCACAGCTCCGCGTAGGAGCCGAAGCTCAAGGGGTGGGCGGGGTCCGCATCCTCGGCGAGCCACCGCATGAACCGCGTCAGCGTCGCGTGCTGGACGCGCTCGTCAGACGGCTCCCACAACAGCGGCGGCGCCTCGCTCATGGCCGCGAATCGTAGACTGCCGCCCGTGCCGGCAGACCCCAGCCAGACCCTCGTGGCGCCGTTCACGGGCACCGTCGTCGCCACTCCGGCGGCCGCCGACCAGCACGTTGCCGCCGGTACCGCGGTCGTGGTGATCGAGGCGATGAAGATGGAGCACGAGATCGTCGCCGACCGCGACGCCACGGTCACGGCGCTGCACGTGCGGATCGGCGACACGGTCAACGAGGGCCAGACCCTGGCCACGATCACGACCGATGGCCGGAGCGCCGGTGCCCCGGCCACTGAAACCGAAATCCCCCAGAGCCGGGAACGCTCGGACCTCGAGGCCGTCCGCGAGCGCCACGACATCGGTCTGGACCACCGCCGTCGCGACGCCGTGGCCAAGCGCCATGCCCAGGGCCGGCGCACCGCCCGCGAGAACCTGCAGGACCTCCTGGACGACGGGAGCTTCGTGGAGTACGGGCCGCTGATGTTCGCCGCCCAGGAGCGGCGGCGCTCGCGCGAGGAGCTGATCGAGCGCACGCCGGCGGACGGCCTGGTCGGCGGGGTGGGCACGATCGCGGGGCAGCCGGTCGCCGCGATGTCCTACGACTACACCGTCCTGGCCGGCACCCAGGGGATGCGCAACCACCAGAAGAAGGACCGGCTGTTCGAGATCGCCGAGCGGCGGCGGTTGCCCGTGGTGGTGTTCGCCGAGGGCGGCGGGGGGCGCCCGGGCGACGTCGACATGCCGATCATCGCCGGGCTGGACTGCCGGGCCTTTCAGTACTTCGCGCAGCTGAGCGGCCTCGTGCCGCTGGTCGGGATCGCCAGCGGCTACTGCTTCGCCGGCAACGCCGCCCTGCTGGGCTGCTGCGACGTCGTCATCGCCACCGAGGACGCGAGCATCGGCATGGGCGGCCCGGCGATGATCGAGGGCGGCGGGCTGGGCGTCTTCGAGCCCGGCGAGGTCGGCCCCATCGACGTCCAGGACGCCAACGGGGTGGTGGACCTGCGGGTCGCGGACGACGCGTCGGCGGTCGAGGCGGCCCAGCGTTACCTGAGCTACTTCGGGCGCTCGCCGGGAAAGGCGGCCGGCGAGGCGCCGATCCCCGACCAGACGCTGCTGCGCGACCTCATCCCCGCCAACCGCAAGCGCGTGTACGCGGTCCGCGACGTGATCGACGGGCTGTTCGACGAGGGCTCGGTCCTCGAGCTGCGGCGGGGCTTCGGTCCGGGCATGGTCACCGCGCTGGCGCGCGTGGACGGGGAGGCGCTGGGGGTGATCGCCAACGATCCGGGCCACCTCGGCGGTGCGATCGATGCCGACGGCGCTGACAAGGCGGCGCGGTTCATGGGGTTGTGCGACGCCTTCGGGCTCCCGCTGGTGTTCCTGGCCGACACGCCGGGCTTCATGGTGGGGCCGGAGTCCGAGCGGACCGCGACCGTCCGCCATTTCTCACGCATGTTCGTCACCGGGGCCAACCTCAGCGTGCCCACGGGGACGGTGGTGCTGCGCAAGGGCTACGGGCTCGGCGCCCAGGCGATGGCCGGCGGGAGCTTCAAGGCGCCGCTGTTCTGCGTGGGCTGGCCCACGTCGGAGTTCGGGGCGATGGGGCTGGAAGGCGCGGTCCGGCTCGGCATGCGCCGCGAGCTGGAGGCGATCGAGGACCCCGCCGAACGCGCGCGCGCCTACGAGACGATGGTGGCGACCGCGTACGAGCGGGGCCGCGGGCTCAGCATGGCGTCGTACTTCGAGATCGACGACGTCATCGACCCGGCCGACACGCGGCGCTGGCTCGCGACGCTGTTCGACGACGCGAGGCCCCGGTGGTTCCAGGCGCCGGGCAAGCGCCGGCCCAATGTCGACACCTGGTAGGGCCGGTCCGCGGCACGAGGAGCGCGCCGCGGCGGGCGGCTACCGGCACTGCTCGCAGGCGCCGCGCAACAGCACATCGTGGCTGTCGACGGTGACGCCAAGGCGGTCCTCGAGCTTGTCGATGGCGTGTTCGAGGCCTGGATCGTCGAAGGGGATGAGCCGGCCGCACTGGCCGCAGAAGAGGTGATGGTGGTGCTCGCCGCTGGGCTCGAGGGGCTCGAACAGCGCCTCGCCCTGGCCGACGTGGACGCGTTCGGCCAGGCCGCGCTCCACCAGGAGGTCCAGGGTGCGGTAGATGCTGGCGCGGGCGATGGGCCGGCCCTCCCCGCGCAGGCGGGTCTCGATCTGAGCGGCGCTCAGCGCGCACTCCTGCTCGCCCAGGAGATCGATCACGGCATCGCGCGCCCCGCCGCGGTTGAAGCCACCCATCTGGAGGTTGGCGTAGACGTAATGAATCCACTCCAGGCTGGCCATGGCCCCACTGTAGCGAGAATGAGAATCAGAATAGGAATAAGACTAATTCTCATTCCTGTGGTAGGTTGGGGGCGTGACGCGCACCGGGCTGGCCATCTCACTGCTTGCCGCGCTCGCCGTGATGGCAGCAGGCTGCTCGGACTCCACGGTGGGAACGATCGGGGGCAAGGTCCGGGTCGTGGCCGCCGAGAACTTCTGGGGCAGCATCGCCCGCCAGCTCGGCGGCGCGCACGCGCAGGTCCAGAGCCTGATCGTCAACCCTGCCCAGGACCCCCACTCCTACGAGCCCACCACCGGCGACGCGCGGTCGATGGCGACCGCCCAGCTGGTGGTCGTCAACGGGGTGGGCTATGACCCGTGGGCACCCAAGCTGCTCGCCGCCAACCCGGTCAACGGGCGCGCCACGCTGAGCGTGGGCTCGCTGTTGGGCCTGCATGAGGGCGACAACCCGCACCGCTGGTATGACCCCGCCGACGTCGCCCGCGTGGCCGGCACCATCGCCGCGGACCTCGAGCGCCTCGACCCTCCGCACAAGCGCTACTTCGCGCAGCGCCTGAGCTGGTTCGACGGAGCCGCCCTGGCCGGCTATCACCACCTCATCGCCCAGATCCGCCGGCGCTACAGCGGCGTCCCGGTCGGCGCCTCGGAGAGCATCTTCGCGCTCCAGGCGCCCGCGCTCGGCCTTGACCTCATCACCCCGCCGGGCTTCATGAAGGCCGTGAGCGAGGGGACCGAGGTCACCGCCCAGGACACGATCGCCACCGAGCGCCAGCTCGCCGAGCACCGGATCAAGGTCTGGGTCTACAACGATCAGAACGTCACGCCGGAGATCCAGCGCCTCAACGGCGCCGCCCGCGCCGCGGGGATCCCGACCGTCACCGTGACCGAGACGCTGTCCCCGGCGTCTGACTCCTTCCAGCAGTGGCAGGTCGCGCAACTGACGCGTCTGCAGGCCGCCCTGCATCAGGCCACCGGCCGATGACCGACGGGGCCCTCCAGCGCTCCACACGCCGGTGACCGAGGCCACGCCCGCCACCATCCCCCGCGCCGAGACCCCCGCGGTCGCGCTGCACGGCGCCGCCATCCGGATGGCCGGACGCGAGATCCTCTCGGACGTCTCGCTCACGATCGGCCACGGCGAGTTCGTCGCCGTGCTGGGCCCCAACGGCGCCGGCAAGTCCACGCTCATGAAGGCGATCCTGGGCCTCGTCCCGCTCGCCGGCGGCTCGATCGACGTGATGGGGCGCTCGCCGCACCAGGCCCGCGCCGAGATCGGCTACCTGCCCCAGCGCCAGAGCTTCGATGGCGCCACCCGCGTGCGCGGCGTCGACCTGGTCACCCTCGGCCTCGACGGCGCCCGCTGGGGCGTGCCGATTCCGCTGACCCCGACCGCCCGCCGCCGGCGGCGCAGCGAACGCGCGCGCGTCGAGGAGGTGATCGCCCTGGTGGGCGCCGGCGCCTACGCCGAGCGGGCCATCGGTGAGCTCTCCGGGGGTGAGCAGCAGCGCCTCCTCATCGCCACCGCGCTCGTCCGCCGCCCCGGGCTGCTCATCCTCGACGAGCCGCTGGACAGCCTCGATCTCCCCAACCAGGCCGCGGTCGCCGGCCTCATCCGGCGCATCGCGACCACCGAGGAGGTCGCCGTGCTGCTCGTGGCCCACGACGTCAATCCGCTGGCCACCTACCTCGATCGGGTCGTCTACCTCGCCGGCGGGCGCGCGCTGTGCGGCGAGGTCGAAGAGGTGATCACCGCGCCCACGCTGACCGAGCTCTACGGCACACCCATCGAGGTGCTGCGCTCGTCCGATGGGCGGCTGGTCGTCGTCGGCCAGCCCGAGGCGCCCCACCACCACGGCCACCGCCACGGGCCGTGACCCCCTCCCTCTCCCCGAACCCGATCGAGGATCTCAACCTCCTGCTCACCTATCCCTTCATGGTCAACGCCCTCGAGGCGGGCACGATCGTCGCCGTGCTCGCCGGGATCGTCGGCTGGTACGTGGTGCTGCGCCGCCAGACGTTCGCCTCGCACACGCTGAGCGTGATGGCCTTCCCCGGCGCCGCCGGCGCCGCGCTCGCCGGGCTGCCGACGGCTGTCGGCTATTACGTGGCGTGCACGGCCGCGGCCCTGGCCATCGGTCGCGCCGGGCGCAGCGGACCGGCGCAGCGCACCCAGGCCGGCGAGAGCGCGGTCATCGGAACCGTCCAGACCGTCGGCCTGGCGGCGGGGTTTCTCTTTCTCTCGCTCAACCAGGCGGTGCTCGGCGGTCCCGAGACGCTCCTGTTCGGGACCTTCCTCGGCATCACCCGCGGCCAGGTGCTCGCGCTCCTGCTCGTGGCGCTCGCCGCGCTGGCCATCCTCGCCGCGCTGGCCCGCCCGCTGCTGTTCGCCTCCGTCGATCGGGAGGTCGCTCGCGCGAGCGGCCTCCCCGTGGTCCTGCTCGACGCGCTGTTCCTGCTCGTGCTCGGACTTGCCATCGCCGCGACCAGTCAGCTCACCGGCGCGCTGCTCGTCTTCGCTCTGCTCGTGGCCCCGCCCGCGGCCGCACAGCGGCTCACGCTCCGGCCGCTGGCCGGCCTGCTCCTCACCGTCGCCCTCGCCCTGCTGACGATCTGGCTCGCCCTCGCCGTCGCCTACTTCAGCATCTATCCCGTCGGCTTCTACGCGACGACGATCGGCTTCGTCATCTACCTCCTGGCCCGCGTGCTCGGCCGCTGATGTTCACCCACGAGTTCGTCCGCAACGCGTGGCTGGCCGGGACGTTCATCGCCCTGGCCTGCGGCGTGATCGGCTGGTTCGTCGTCGTCCGGGCCCAGGTGTTCGCCGGTGACGCGCTCAGCCACGTCGCCTTCGTCGGCGCGATCGCCGCCGCGGCCGTCGGCGTCGACGAGCGCATCGGCCTGTTCGCCCTCACCCTGGCGCTGGCCGGCGCCATGGGCGTCCTGGGCCGCCGCGCGCAGGCCGACGACGTGACGATCGGCATCACCTTCGCCTGGATCCTGGGGGTCGGCGTGCTGCTGCTGACCGTCCTGGCCACGAGCGCCGCCGGCGCCAGCGGCATCACCACCGCCAACACCCTGTTCGGGTCGATCTACTCGCTGAGCGCGGCGGCGGCGGCGATCGCCGCGGCGGTGGCGCTGGCCGTGATCGCCTTCGTCATCGCCGCGGCGCGGCCGCTGCTCCTGGCCACGCTGGATCCGGAGCTTGCCACGCTTCGCGGCATCCCCGTGCGCGCGCTGGGTCTCGCCTTCCTGGCCGCGCTGGCCGTCGTCAGCGCCGAGAGCACCCAGGCCGTCGGCGCGCTGCTGCTGCTGGGCCTCATCGCCGCCCCCGGCGGGGCGGCCCGGGCCCTGACGGCGCGACCCTACCGGGGCCTCGCCCTATCGGGCGCGATCGCCGTCGGCGCGATGTGGGGCGGCCTGGCGCTCAGCTACGCGATCAGCGCGCTGCCGGCGAGCACGGCCGTCATCGGCCTCGCGGCGGGCGCGTACGCGTGCGCCGGGATCTGGTCCCGGCTGAGATCCGGCGGGATCTCGTCGAGGCTCAGCGCCGGCGCCACCAGGTAACCCGAGGTCCGGCGGCCATGCTCAGGCGGGAGTCGTGGCCCGAGCCGCCGCCGGATCCCCAGGTAGCGGGGAGGTATCTCCTCCGCTGGCGACGAGGCGCACATTCGTCGCAGTCGCTGAACGCCTGGACGCGACCTTGGGAAGGACACGGCGCGGGGATGCCATGGTCAGACCCTTGGTCGCTTCGCAGTAGATGGCGCCGTCGCGACATGCACCGGAGCGTACGTTTCGGCCTGTCAGCTTTTCGTAAGAGGATTCTGAGGATCGGCTGATAATGCGCCCTTGGCCGAGCGCACCGCGTCGGTCGGCCGCGGGCGCGTGGCGTGGCTCTCGCTCAGGCGCGGCAGCGTCACCCTGACCTCGAGGCCACCGGCGACGGGCGCGATGAGGGTGGCCGTGCCGTGGTGCGCCTGGGCGATCGACCGCACGATGGACAGACCGAGCCCGAAGCCGCGCGCCGACCGATCCAGCCGCCGGAACGGCTCCACCAGCTCCTGGACGCGCTCGGGCTCGATCGGTTCGCCGCCGTTGGCGACCACCAGCTCGACCACGTCGCCGGCGGCCCGCGTCTGGATGTGCAGGAACCCGCCGGGCACATTGTGATGGATGCCGTTGTCGACGAGGTTGGCGATGAGCCGCTCGAGCAGGCCGGGGTGGCCGGTCGTCCACGCCGGCTCCAGGTCGTCCCGGATCTCGATCTGCGCCTCCTCGGCGCGCGCCCACAGGTCGGTGATGCAGTCAGCGGCGAGCGCGGCGATGTCCACGGGCTCCTCCTGACCGGTGGCCGCCTCGCTGCGCGCGAGCAGCAGCAGGCTGGCGATGAGCCGCTCGCAGCGGTCGACGGTGTCTCGGATCGCCTCCCCCATGTCGCGCAGCTCGCGGGCGCTGGCGTCGGGGTCGGCCAGCGCCACGTCGACCTCGGTGCGCATGATCGCCAGCGGGGTGCGCAGCTCGTGCGAGGCGTTGGCGACGAAGTGGCGCTGGCTGGCGAAGGCGCCGTCGAGCCGGGTGAGCATCCCGTCGAAGGTGTCGGCGAGCTCGCGCAGCTCGTCGGCGGGACCCGGCAGGTCGATCCGCTCACCCAGGTTCTCGCTGGAGACCCGGCGGGCGGTGGCGGTGATCTCACGCAGGGGGGCCAGCGCCCGGCCGGCCAACAGCCAGCCGGTCACCACGGAGATCGCCGTCATCACGACCAGGGCCACCGCGTACTCGATGAGCAGCCGGTGCAGCGCGCCGCCCAGGATCTGGTTCTGGACCGTGTGAATGAGCTTGCCCGTCGAGGAACCGGGCGGGAACCCGAACTCGCCGCGCACCGGGCGGATCCCCAGACGGATGAGCTCGGCCCGCAGGCTGTGATGGGTGCGCAGGTTGGTGCGCACGAAGACGTAGCCGACGGTCAGCAGCGCGGCGCCCGTGATCAGGAACACCGTGCCGTACAGCGCCGTCAGCCGCAGCCGGATCGTCGGCGCGGGCGTGCGCCGCACGCGGACGGGACGGTCAGGCAAGCGCCGGCCGCCCACGGTCACGCCATCCGGTAGCCCACTCCGATCACCGTCTGCACCACCGGCGGATCGCCCAGCTTGCGACGCAGGGTCATGATCGTCATTCGCACCACGTTGGTGAACGGATCGGTGTGCTCGTCCCAAACGCGCTCCAGCAGCTGTTCTGCTGAAACCGTAGCGCCGTCGGCCGCCATGAGCGCCTCCAGCACCGCGAACTCTTTGCGCGCCAGCTCCAGCTCCTGGCCGGACCGCGTCAGCCGCCGGCGGGCCGGATCCAGCTCCAGGTCGCCGTGGCGCAGCACCGGCGGGCGACTGGGCGCGGTGCGACGGGCCAGCGCGTGGATGCGCGCGACGAGCTCGGCGAAGCGAAACGGCTTGGCCAGATAGTCGTCGGCTCCCAGCGACAGCCCCTCGATGACGTCCTCCAACGCGCCGGCGGCGGTCAGCATGAGGATCCCCGTATCCGGGCGCTCATCGCGCACGGCGCGGCACACATCGTCGCCGTGCACGCCGGGCAGGTCGCGATCGAGCACGAGCACGTCGTAGCGGACGACCCGCGACTTGACGAGTGCCTGCTCCCCATCCGGGGCAAGATCCACTGCGAACCCCTGCCGGCGCAGGCCGCGCGCGATGGCGTCGGCCAGGCGTAGTTCGTCCTCGGCAATCAATACGCGCACCGATTGAGCATGACGGGCCCTGAGTAAGAACTCCATAAGAAGGAGTGAGCGCCTCGCCGAGTGCTTAGATAGACGTCGACGTTCAGCATTACATGAAGTGACGTCACAACAAACCGTGATACCGTAGGAGAGAGATGGCCTCACCACCGAACATCGCCGAGCGCGGCATGGCCGTCGGGTTGCGGGCGCTCAACCGTGTCGCCTCGTCGGGCACCATCGACAGGCTCGGCCTGCGTGACCCCGTCACCAGCCTCATCCACGGCGCCACCAGGACCGGGGCGCGGACGGCGGCCACCGCCGGTCGCACCTTCGCCGCGGGGCGGGCGGGCCTGCATCTGTCGCGGCCCGCGCGCCAGCCCAAGACGCGCACCTCTGACCTCTTTGACCTGACCCCGTCCGACGAGCAGCTCATGCTGCGCGACTCCGTGCGCGAGTTCGGGCAGGAGCGCCTGCGCCCGGCCGCGCTGGACGCCGACGGCGCGTGCGCCGCCCCGGCCGAGCTGCTCGGCCAGGCCAACGAGCTCGGCCTGACGATGATCGGCGTTCCCGAGGAGCTCGGCGGTGCCGTGGAGGAGCGGTCGGCGACCACGACGGTGCTGATGAGCGAGGCGCTCGCCCAGGGTGACATGGGGATCGCCGTCGCCTGCCTGGCGCCCGCGGCCGTCTCGACCGCGATCAGCCTGTGGGGCGACGCCCAGCAGCAGGCGACCTACCTACCGGAGTTCGTCGGCGACGACGTCCCCTCCGCGTCGCTGGCGCTGATGGAGGCCCAGCCCCTCTTCAACGCGTTCGAGCTGCGTACCAGAGCGCGCGGCGCGGGCGGCGGCTACGTCCTGGACGGCGTCAAGTCGCTGGTGCCCCGGACCGCCGACGCCGAGGTGTTCGTCGTCGCCGCGGACCTCGACAACGCGGGCCCCTCCCTCTTCATCGTGGAGTCCAAGACGAGCGGGATCTCGGTGGAGCCCGAGCCCGGCATGGGCGTCCGCGCCGCGGGCACCGGCCGGCTCATCCTGGAGGACGTGGCGCTGCCCGCCACCGCGCTGCTGGGCGGCGGCGACGCCGAGGTCTACCGGGAGTGCGTGGCCCTCAGCCGCCTGGCATGGTGCGCGCTGGCGGTCGGCACCGGTCAGGCGGTGCTCGACTACGTCACCGCCTACGTCAAGGACCGCAAGGCCTTCGGCGAGCCGATCGCGCACCGTCAGGCGGTCGCGTTCGCCGTCGCCAACATCGCCATCGAGCTCGATGGCCTGCGCCTGGCGACCTACCGCGCCGCCGCGCGCGTGGACCACGGCCTGCCCTTCGCCCGCGAGGTCGCGCTCGCACGCCGCCTGTGCGCGGACCGCGCCATGACCATCGGCTCTGAGGGCGTGCAGCTGCTCGGCGGCCACGGTTTCGTCAAGGAGCATCCCGTCGAGCGCTGGTATCGCGATCTGCGCGCCGCCGGAATGCTCGAGGGAGGGCTGCTCGTCTGATCATGATCAACCTCGAGATCCCCAAGAAATTCAACGTCCTGGTCTCCCAGTCCCATCAGGTGGCGACCGAGATCTTCCGCCCCAACAGCCGCAAGTACGACACCGCCGAGCACGAGTACCCCAAGGAGCTCGACATGCTGGCGGCGCTCATCGACGGCATGAACGAGTCCGGCGCGCTGGGCGGCGCCGGCGCCGGCACCGTCGGCGCGGGCTCCAACGGCGACGGCCAGGCCAAGAAGGCCTCCGCATCCGAGGACAGCACCCGCAACGGGTCCAACATGGCCAGCCTCCTCGGGCTGATCGAGCTGTGCTGGGGCGACGTCGGCCTGCTGCTGGCGATGCCCCGCCAGGGCCTCGGCCAGGCGGCGATCGCCGCCGTGGCCAACGAGGAGCAGCTCCAGCGCTTCGGCGGCAAGTGGGCCGCGATGGCCATCACCGAGCCCGAGGCCGGCTCTGACTCGGCGGCGATCCGCACCACGGCCAAGCTCGACGAGAAGACCGGCGAGTACATCCTCAACGGCGAGAAGATCTTCGTCACCTCCGGGGACCGGGCCGAGCTGATCGTCGTGTGGGCGACGCTCGACCGTACGCAGGGCCGCGCCGCGATCAAGAGCTTCGTGGTCGAACGCGACAACCCCGGGCTCACCCTGGACCGGCTCGAGCACAAGCTCGGGATCCGGGCGTCGGACACGGCCAACTTCGTGCTCACCGACTGCCGCGTTCCCAAGGAGAACCTCCTCGGCGACCCCGAGATCGCGCCCAAGGGCGGGTTCTCCGGGGTCATGCAGACGTTCGACAACACCCGCCCGCTGGTGGCCGGGATGGCGGTCGGCGTCGCCCGGGCCTGTCTGGAGGCGACGCGCGATCACCTCGAGAGCGCGGGGATCGAGATCGACTACGACCTGCCGGCGCACCTCCAGAGCGCGGCCGCCGCCGAGTTCATCGCCATGGAGGCCGACTGGGAGGCCGCGCGGCTGCTCACGCTCCAGGCCGCCTGGATGGCCGACAACAGGAAGCCCAACTCGCTGCAGGCCTCGATGGCCAAGGCCAAGGCGGGCCGGGTGGGCACCGACATCGCGCTGCGCTGCGTGGCCCTGTGCGGCGCCACCGGCTTCGGCGAGGGCGAGCTGATGGAGAAGTGGGCGCGCGACGCCAAGATCCTGGACCTGTTCGAGGGCACCCAGCAGATCCAGCTGCTCATCATCGCCCGCCAGCTGCTCGGGAAGACCTCAGCTGAGCTGAAGTAGCGCCGACAGGTCGCTGTAGACCCCGGCGCGGTCGAGGTCCCACCGGTCCCCGGTCACTCGCATGGGCTTGACCCCCATGATCTGCAGCTTGGTGTCCTTGAGGCGGTCGCGGTCCATCTCGGCGACCGCGACGTGGTAGGCGCGACCGTCCAGCTCGAGCGCCACCCGTTGGTGCGGCCACCAGCAGTCGATCTCCCAGCCGTTGATGTACACGTTGCGCTCGGGCTCCGGGATCTCGGGGTGCTCTAGGAGCCAGGCGTCAAAGGCGCGCTCGAGGTTTGACTTGCGATCGGGCCGTGGGCGATAGGCGGCCAGAGCCTTCTTGAGGCGGGCCAGCCCGGGCCGCCTGGCGTGGCGCTGCAGCGCCGCCTCGATGGCGTCGGGCCTCAGGAGCTGCTTGCGGACGGCCTCGGTGATCAGACGATCCAGCTCAGCGGGCGTCTCGCGCGGGGCGAGCTCGATGAGCATGCGCAACACGGAGCTGTAGCGCAGGTGGCCGACTGCGCGGAGGTCCTGGGGTTCCGGGGGTTTGGCCGTGCGGTGGATGGTGAGCCCCTGCCGTGCCCGCGCACGAGCGCCGACCATCGTGACCTCGATGGCGTGGACATTGACCTGTCGAAGACCATGGAGCGCGGCAGCCGTGCGATGACTGAGGAAGGAGGTGCGTCCACAGGACAAGAGGGCCGCGTTGAGGCGCCCAAGCGGCGTGACGTTGCGGTGGCCGACCGCCCACACGTCGGCGTAGAGCTGGTGCAGTTCGCCGTTGCGCTCGCGCCGGGCGATCTGCTCGTGGTTGAACCCCAGCCCATGCAGCTGCTCCCGGCTCACCACACCCTCCTGGCGCGCCGCAGTCAGAGCCAAAATGCCTTGTCTTCCACGGCCTTTTGGCTCAGAGTCACTCACTCACCCAGGCTGACACGAAACCTGTCAGACGTGGGTGTCAACTGTGCAACGTTTACGGCACACTGTCGCGCATCGCGACGATGCCGCCCAGCGTGCCGACGTACTCGGCTGCGTTGCGGGCGAGCGCGATCCCGGCGTAGTTGTTGTTGTAGCCCACGCCGGTCCCGGCGAGCCGGCGGTAGACGGTGCGCCCGGTGCGAAAGTCGATCGCGGTGAAGTACCACGGGTCAGACGTGGCGGCGCCCTTGGTGTAGGTGTAGACGAGCCCGGTGGCCTCAGACAGCTTGGAGACGACCGTCGGCGCGGCGTCCGTGGTGTTGGTCCACACCGTGTGGCATCCGCGGCCGTTGCCGTTGATGTCCACCCGGGCCAAGCCCGGCGCGGTCACCCCGCCGTTCGCGGTGGTGGTCGGGCCGGTGTAGCCGTAGTTGTTCTCCACGATGATCGAGCGCCCGGCGACGATCAGCGAGTTCTCGGTGTCGCTGGCGCCGCGGGCGAACACCGGCACCTTGCACACCAGGCGCGGGCGCCGCGGCCGCACCGCCGTGCGGTAGACGACGACGTCCATCGGGTCGGCGTTGTCGGTGATGTTGACGTAGCCCCCGGCCATCACCGTCGGAGTGGTCCCGGTGCCGGCGTCGACCTGGCCGGGCTTGACCTCACCGCTGTTGGGATAGGTCACCGACCAGGTGATCCGGGGCACCCCGCCCGGCCCCGCGGCGAAACGGTAGAGCCTGAGGTCTGAGGCGATGAAGACGCCGCCATGCTGGTCGGTGGCGAACGAGTTCTCGATCTCCCCCACGCCGCCATGGCCGATGCGCATCACGTGGACCGCTCCGCTCGACAGGTTCAGCGTCCCCACCACGCCGTCGGCCCGGGCCACGAACCACAACAACCCCTGTGAGTCGGGCAGCGCGGAGGTGAGCTCCTCCGCGGAGGTCAGCGCCCCGCTGAGGTCGTAGTCGCGCACCAGCTCAAAGCCGCTGCCGTCCGGGGTCTCGCCGATCACCTCGATGTGTCGCGTGGTGGTGGCCGTCACCACCCGTCCGCCCGAGTCCAGGTAGAAGTAGCCACCGCCGCCGAAGTCCTGGAACGGCGAGCCTCCCGCGGGCAGGCTCTGGCGCGGCGGGAGGTTGAACGTGGCCAGGGTGGCCAGCGTCGCCGGGTCGAACATGTACAGCTCGGGGCCGGCGAGACCGACGCAGACCGAGACGATGCGCCCCCGTGCGTCAAAGGTGATCGACCCGCAGTCGCGCGCGATCATCGTCGAGGTCACCACCGGCGAGCGGCCCAGCGGGCCCGCCCCCGTGTAGGCGTCGGTCTGCCAGGCATCGTCGTGGATCTCCGCGCGGCCGTTGGGCGCCATGAAGCGGTTGTGCGGCGTCGGCGCGATGCCCCTGAGCGGATGCGCGATGGCCGGCCGGCCGGTGTACGTCGCGGCCGGCGGCAGGTTCAGCGACGGGATCGGCACCGGCGGCACGGGCACCGGCGGCACCGCCACCGGCGGAGCCGGGAGCGCCTGCGCGCCCGCCGCGGAGGCCGCGAGCGCGCCGAGACAGCACAGCGTCGCGAGGATCGCGCGGCTCATGGCGCGCACG
Source organism: uncultured Actinomycetota bacterium (assembly GCA_963771675.1). GTDB lineage: Bacteria > Actinomycetota > Thermoleophilia > Solirubrobacterales > Solirubrobacteraceae > Palsa-465. The sequence goes on from CAVYUJ010000005.1 coordinate 114,986, forward strand.
GATCCAGCCTGACGGTCTGCGCCACCCGTTCGAACAGCGGCTCGAGCACGTCGTAGAAGTCTGGCTGAAGCGCCGAGAAAGCCAGCGCGAGCACACCGAACGGGGTCTGGAGCATATGGCGCACCACCAGCACTTCGAGCGACGGCAGATCGTCGCCGAGGGTCACCGGCCGCGTCGAGCGTACACGCACGCCGTCCGCGGGCAGGTCGCCGACATCGGCCAGCGACGCCGACAGAGTCGCCAGGAGCTGGAAGTCCGCCCGGCCGGGACGGGGCAGGCGCAGCGTCACGCGCTGGGTGGTGATCGCGTCCGGACCCGCGCCCCAGAGGCGCAGGCGGCCGAGCGGCGAGTCTGCCGACGGCGTGCCGCCATGGCCTCCCCGCAGCTCCTGCACCTGCCAGCCCTCCGGCCAGCGCAGGGAGAACAGCAGCGGCGGGTCATGGCCGGTGACAGGGCTGGCGCGCCGCGGGCCCCAGCCCGCCTCCTGCCACGCCGCCTCCAGCGCGACGCTCACGCTCAGCCGCCGGTGATGAGCCCGCCCAGTCCCTTGGGCGGGGGCGGCGACGGCTTGGGATCGAGCATCGACTGGAAGAGCTCGTTGAGTGAGACCTGGGTCTGCTCGGCGGCCTCGTACTGGTCGGCGGCGGAGCCGAGCTGCTTGGCGAGGGTCTCGATGTTCTTGCCGGTGACCGCCAGGGACTGCTGCCAGGCGGCGAAGAAGTCGCTGAGCGCCTCGTCGCCACCGTTGAGCACGCCGTAGTCGGCGATCTCGGTCGAGTAGTTGGTGGCGGGGTCAGGCCGGGATGAATAGCCGTAGGGGTCCATCGCCGCCGAGCCGTTGTCCAGCTCCTCGGCCAACCCCAGCACCGCCTGCTGCAGCGCCCGGAGACTGTGGGAGTCGACGACGAACCGCGACATCAGTGCTCCCCGGACTTGACGCCGATGGCGTGATTGATCGCGCGGCCGCCCGCCTTGCTCGCCGGTACCAGCACGCCGTTCTCCCAGATGAATCCCCTGGGGGCCTCGACGAGACCGGCCTCCCGGCGCACCGCCTGCAGCTCGGAGGCGATCCGCTTGGTCGCCGCCTGCACGGCCGCCGGGTCGTCGTAGTGGGGGATCGCCTTCTTCAGCGCGGCGGCCTCGTCACGGTTGAGCCCGGCCAGGGCCTGCTGCGGAGTGTCGCCGGCCTCGCGCTCGGCCTTGTAGTAGGAGACGATCTTGGCCTCACCGATCGTCTTGTCGAGCTCGCTGGAGCCGAACGCCTCCTTGGCGCCCGGGGCGAGGATGAGCAGGGCCTCGAGGGCGCCGGTGCCGTAGTCGTGATCGAACTCATCGCTGGTCACGTTGAGTCCCGTGGCGGCCACCCCGACCCCCCGGGCGGCGGCAGCGCCGTCCTCGCTGAGCGCCAGCACGGTGCTGTCGGCTCCGGCGTCGATGAAGCCCAGTCCGGCCAGGCCCTCCGGGGCGCTCGCCGCCACCACGATCACGCCGGCGTCGACGGCCAGATCCTCGCTGAGAACGCCGAGCGTCTTCCAGCCGGGGTGGTCCGCGTACTCCTTGAACGCCCGCCACGTGCCGGTGATCTCGCCCAGGAACACCTTGAACGGGTGCAGGACCTTGTCCCAGTTGCTCTCGTGGACGTGCGGCGCATCGGCGATGAGTGGCGCCAGCCGGCCCTGGAGCGCGGTCAGCGCGTCGCCGCTGGCCATGAGGATGCTGTGACCCCGGGCGCACAGCGTGGTCAGCGCATCCTGAAGGTGATGGATCCGCGCCCAGCCCGTCTGCGCGTCGGAGTAGGTCGCCGACAGCGCGCTCTGCCACTCCGATCGCGTCGCCTCGAGGTCTGACTGAAAGGCGCGGTACTTGCCCTGCAGCTCGAAGGTCGTCTCGCTGAAGGCGGCGAACGCGCCCATCGCGTCCATGTAGGAGCGGTGGACCTGATCGAGCACGGTGGGGAACTTGCCCAGCGCCTTGCGGTACGCGTCGCCGGCCTCGCCCTCCCAGTCGGCGCCGGTGGCCGCGCGCAACCCGTGGGCGGTGACCTCGGCGAGCTGGGCGGTGGAGCTCAGGGAGCGCTCAACCGCGCCGAACGCGGCCGGGTCGGCCCGCAACAGCATCCTCGCCCATCGGCTCGGAAAGATGTTGTCCGAGTACGTCCCGCCCTGCGGGTCATAAGGGGCGTGCCATTCCCACAGCGATTCCGGTGGCTTCCAGCTCATCGATCCTCACTATTCCCGCCAGTCGGGTGCCCCACAACGGCCCGGGGTGTCGATCGGGCAATACCCCTGCGCGGGCGATCTACAACAGTTCGGCGGCGGCGCCGCGCAGAACGTCCCAGGCGTGGCGGACGTCAGCCTCGGTGGTGCTCATCTGGCCGATGGCCAGCCGCAGCACGTAGCGACCGCCCAGGACCGCGTGCGAGAGGAACATCTCGCCGCCGGCGTTGACGCGCTCGAGCAGCACCTTGCTGCGCTCGTCGTCACCCTCCAGGCGGAAGCAGACGAGCGAGAAGTGACGCGGCGCGCACAGCTCCCAGCCGGGCTCGGCCGCCACCCAGCCCTCGAACAGCTCGGCGAGCGCCACCCCGCGGCGGATGTGCTCCTGCAGGCCACTGCGGCCGTAGCAGCGCAGGACCGCCCAGAGCTTGAGGGCGCGGAAGCGGCGGCCCAGCGCGGGCCCGTACTCGCTCAGGGAGAGCGCGTCCTCGGCGTCGGGCGTGCGCAGGAACTCCGGCACCAGGCTGAAGGCGGCACGCAGCTCGGTGGGCCGGCTCGTCCACAGCAGCGAGCAATCCATCGGCGTGAGCAGCCATTTGTGGGGGTTCACCACCAGCGAATCGGCGCGCTCCACTCCATTGAAGGCCCAGCGGAACTCCGGGCAGACCATGGCGCTGCCGGCGTAGGCGGCATCGACGTGCAGCCAGGTGCCGGCGGCGGCGCAGGCGTCGGCGATCGCAGGGACGGGATCGACCGAGGCACTGGCCGTCGTGCCGACGGTGGCCACCACCAGCGCCGCCCCGCTCAGATCGCCGAGCTCCTCGACACGCAGGCGAAACTCGGCGTCGGAGGGGACCTTGCGCAGTGTCATCCCGAGCATCCGCGCGCCCTTCTCGACCGCCGAGTGGGTGTGCTCGGAGCAGACGACCTCGTTGCGGCCGGTCGTCTCGCGGGCCGCGATCATCGCCGCCATCGTCCCGGTCGAGGCGGTGTCCTCGATGTGGCCGTGCCATCCGTCCGGCAACCCCAGCAGCTTGGCGGTCCAGTCGAGCACCACGCCCTCCAGCTCGGTGGAGGCGGGAGCGGTTCTCCAGAGAAACCCGACCGAGTTGAGCGTCGCCGCCAGCAGCTCGGCCAGGATCCCGGGCTCGGCGGCGCTGGTGGCGAAGTAGGCGAAGAATCGCGGGTGCTGCCAGTGGGTGACGCCCGGGAGCAGAACCTCGTCGAGGTCGCGCAGCACCGCCGAGAACGGCTCGGGCTCGTCGGGGGCCTGGGCGGGCAGGCGCGAGCGGATCTCGCCGGGCGCGACCTGGGCGAGGACCGGCAGGTCGCCGACTCGCTCGAGGTAGTCGGCCGCCCAGTCCAGCGCCGCGCGCCCGTCGGTGCGCAGGTCGACCATGCGCCGGCGCTCGCCGAGCTCGGGCCGGCCCTGCACGTCGGTCACGCGGCCGCCTCGGACACGGTGGCAAAGCCGATGCCGGCGGCGCGGAGGCGGTCGATGAGCGCCTGGCCCATGGCCACCGCGGGCGTGAGCTGGCCGGCGCGGTCGGGCAGGTCGTCATGGGCGAGGCACAGCGCCGCCTCGGCCAGCATCTTCGACGTCTCGCCGTAGCCCGGGTCGCCTCCGGTCACCTCGGTGACGATCTGCCGGCCGCCGCCCTCGCCGCGGAAGCGGACGGAGAACCAGCCCTTCGCGCGCTGCTCGGGGCTGGGGCCGTCGCCGGGGCCCTTGAGCTTGAGCAGCAGGTTCCGCGTCGGAGGCAGCTGGGCGAGGGCGACGACGCTGCCGACGCCGGCGACGAGCCCCACCGCGGCCGGCAGGCGCTTGGCGACGATGTAGTGGGCGTAGCTGAAGTCCGGCCCGTAGCGCTCGAGGGCGCGGGCCGAGCGCAGGACGGTGACGGGATCGATCGTGGGCGCGGGCAGGACCCAGCCGCCGGCGGTGCTGTCGTGGTGCGGCGGACCGGTGATGCCCTTCACCCGCCGCCCGGCAGGCCGGGCCTCGAGCCGCTTGCGCTGACTCGCCGCCTGACGGCCCTGGCGCAGCCGGGCCATGATGTGAACCGCCGAATGCAGGGTGCCGCCGGACAGGGTGCCGCCGGCCCGCACGAAGCCCTCGAGCTTGATCGGCACGCCCTCGGGCAGCTCCGAGACCGAGTAGAGCGCGCCGAGGTCGTAGGGGATGGAGTCAAACCCGCACGAGTGCACGAGCTTGGCGCCGCTGCGCTCGGCCTGCTCGTGATGGCGCAGCCACATCAGATCGACGAACTCGGGCTCGCCGGTGAGGTCGACGTAGTGGGTGCCCGCGGCGGCGCATGCGGCCACGAGCGGCTCGCCGTAGTGGATGTAGGGGCCGACGGTGGTGATGACGACCTTGGCCGACTCGGCCAGGCGCTGGATCGACGCCGGGTCGCCGATGTCGGCGATGATGAGGGGGACGTCGGTGCCGAGCCGGTCGCGCACCGCCTCCAGCTTGTCGCGGCTGCGGCCCGCCATCGCCCAGCGACCGCCCCTGGCCGCCTCGGCCAGGTACTCCGCGGTCAGCGCCCCCGTGAAGCCGGTGGCGCCGAAGACGACGACGTCATGCTCGCGCTCAGCCATCGGACTCGCCGTCGGGCGAGTCGGTCTCGACCTGCTGGGCGAGCCGCATCGCCTCGTCGAGGCCCATGCCCGCCTTTCCCGCCATCCACGTCGCCACCGGCGCGGCGATCCGCTGGGAGGAATGCGCGGCCTCGCCGGCCAGGTCGAGCACGGCCTTCAGTTCATCCTTGGTGGGGGCCGGGATGCCGAGCTTCTCGGCGTAGGCGGCCAGCCAGTCGTTTGCGTTCATCAGTCGCGGAGCCTAGACAATCGGCGGCTGGGTCGCGGAGCCCAGACAATCGGCGGCTGGCAAGATCCCGCGGGCTACCGAATACGACGAAAGGCAGTGCAGATGGCAATCCTCGAGGACAAGGTCGCGATCGTCACCGGATCGGCCCGCGGCATCGGCCGCGCGACCGCCGAGCTCTTCTCCGAGCAGGGCGCCAAGGTCCTGATCAACGACCTGGACGGCGACGTGGCCGAGCAGACCGCCTCGGAGATCGACGGCGACACGCTCGTCTTCGGCGGCGACCTGACCAAGCCCGGGGTGTGCGATGAGCTGGTCGGCAAGGTGGTCGACGCGTGGGGACGGGTCGACATCCTCGTCAACAACGCCGGCTACACCATCGACGCCCCCATCCACAAGATGACCGACGAGGCGTTCCAGCGGATGATCGACATCCACAGCGTCGTCCCCTTCCGCATGTGCCGCGCCGTGGCCCCCCACATGCGTGAGCCGGCCAAGAAGGAGCGCGAGGAGGGCGTCGAGGTGTTCCGCAAGATCGTCAACGTCTCCTCGATCAGCGGCACCATGGGCAACGCCGGGCAGGCCAACTACTCCTCGGGCAAGTCCGGCGTGATCGGCCTGACCAAGACGCTGGCCAAGGAGTGGGGCCAGTTCAAGATCAACGTCAACGCCGTGGCCTTCGGCTTCATCGAGACCCGCCTCACCGCGGTCAAGGAGGAGTCCAACACGATGCAGATCGACGGCGAGACCGTGCAGCTCGGGATCCCGGGCCAGATGCGCGAGCTGGCGCCCAACCTCATACCGCTGGGCCGCCCCGGCCAGCCGTTCGAGGCCGCGGGCGGCATCTTCCTGCTCTGCACCCCGTGGGCCAACTACATCACCGGCCAGGTGCTGGGGATCACGGGCGGGCAGTGGGGCGGGATGATCTCCTGAGCCGGCCGCCGGCCGCACCGCGCCCGCCGGCCACGGCGAGCGCGGCCGCCGCCAGCATCACGACGAACGGATCCGCCGGGGCGCGAAAGCGGATCGCGCCCTCGACGAAGATGAACGAGAGCACGATGGTCAGCGGGACCCCCCAGAACGCCGGCGGCCCTCGGCGCGCGGCGGGCATGAACAGGCCCGCCAGCGCGACGAGGCCCACCACCCAGTAGGCGTAGATGCTGAGGTCGACCAGCCACTCGGGATAGGACTCCGAGGCGGCGCCCACGCGTTCGAACCCGGGCGCGATGCCCAGCGTGCGCACCGCACCCCAGAAGAGCACCGTGGCGACGTAGCCGGGGTGCGCCCGCGCGTAATCGCCGGCCTCGGACTCGAGCGTGTCCGAGACCTGGGTCTCCGAGGCGCGCGGGTGGCGGGCCAGGACCTCGCGGACCGCGACGACCGGGGGCAGCCAGAGCCCCGGGTACGGCGTGTCGTGGGCGGCGACGCGGTTGTAGGTCCCCTCGACCACGTAGCCGCCCTCGGTGCTGATGGGCACGAACGCGTGCATGACCACGGCGTTGCGCACCGTCCAGGGGATCAGCACGGCGACGGCCGCCGCCACGAGCGCCGCGGGCGCGGCGAGGGCGACGGAACGCAGCCGCGGGCGCCGTGTCCAGACGAGGAAGGCCAGCGGGATGACGAGCGCGACGCCGTTGCTGCGGGTCAGCGCGGCGAGCCCGGTCAGCGCCCCGGCGGCCAGCGCCCAGCGCAGCCCTGCTGTCGTTGCCCGGTGGCGCAGCGCCGCGAGCACGGCGCCCAGGACGAGCGGGATGAACAGCGACTCGGACAGCAGCGAGGAGCCGACCAGCACCAGCGGCGGGAACACCGCGGCGATGGCGCCGGCGACCAACGCCACCCTCGCATCCCACAGCCGCGCCGCGATGAGGCAGACCAGGAGCACGGCGACGGCGCCGAGCACCGCCTCCAGCATCCGCCCCGCCTCCCAGCGCGCGGAGGCCGACCCCGTCCCCACCACCGCGTCGAGCACCGCCAGCACGCTCGGGAACAGCGGCGGGCGGTACGCGGTCGGCCCGCCGGGGGCCGCGAGCAGGGTCGCCGGGAAGCTCCCGGACCGCGCCAGCGCCACCGCGATCCGGTCATAGTCGGCCGCGTCGGCCCGCGGCACGAAGCCGGGGGTGGCCAGCACCACGACCACGCGCACGGCGAGCGCCAGCGCGACCACTGCCCCGATCCGCGTGCGGAACCTGGTCGCAGTGCCCACGGCTGCGGGATTATCGCCGCGGCTCCAGCCGGTGTGCGGACCCCGTGCTGCGGACTACGTGAGATGCAGCGGCTTGGGGCGCACGACGCGCGGCCGGGCGCCGGTCGGCTTGTAGGTGACGGCGAAGGTGATGACCGGCCGCGCCCCGTGGGCCCGCAGCAGCGCCCGGCCGGCGGCGGTGGGCTGGACCACCAGCAGCAGCGGGCCGCCCCGCCGGGCGCCGGCGCTCGCCGTCCCGTAGGCGAGATGTCGGCCCGAGCGCCGGGCGGCCGCGTTCCACGCCGTCGCCACCACGTGCACGGAGCCGGGCCCCGGCAGCCTGAGAGCGAGCCGCGCGTCCCCGGATGACGTGGCCCGCACTCCCACCACCGCGAACCGGTTGGTGGTCGGCACCACCTTGTAGGTGACGATCTCGGTCGTCGACTCGCCCTGGTCGTTGGTCGCCGAGACGCTGAAGGGGTGGGCGCCCAGCGTCCGCGTGTTGATCCGGTGACCCGCCGGCACGCTCCCGACGCACGACTTCAGCGCCGGGCCGGAGGTGGTGGCCAGGCACGAGTACCGCGCCGCGACCGTCTGGCCCAGCCGGTAACTCGCCCCCTGGCGCGGAGCCTGGATCGACACCGGCGGCACCGAGACGGTGGAGACGGTGGAGGTATAGGTGACGCTCACGGTCGAGCTCAGCCCATCGGCATCCGTCGCGGTGGCCGTCATCACGTGGGCGCCGAATCCATCGGGGAGCGCCTGGTGGTCTGAGATCGTCTGGCCGCCCACCGCCGCCGTGCACGACTGGACGGTCGACCCGGCCCCCGGCACGCAGGTGAAGTCGGCGGCGGGAATCGCGCTCCACAGGTAGGCGGCGTTGTCGACCGGCGCGTCGACGACCACCTCGGGCGCCTTGCCCACCACGGTGTAGTCGATGGTTGCGCTGCCGGTCTGCCCGTCGCGACTGGTGGCGGTGACGGTGTAGGACCGATTGCCCTCGCTCGAGGTGTCGAGCACGCCGGTGCCGTCGACGGCGCCGCCGGAGTCCGTGCACGACCGCAGCCCCGGCCCGTCCGGATCGTCGGCGCAGCTGAAGCGCGTCGGCACCGATTGGCCGACGGAGTAGACCTGGCCCGCGGCCGGCGCGGAGATCTGGGCCGTCGGCGGCGGCGCCACCACATACGAGATCTGGGCGGTGGCGATCAGACCGTCCTGGGTGGCGGTGACCTTGTAGGTGTGGGGTCCCAGGGTCCCGGTCTGCAGCCGGCCCGTCCCGTCGGTCTGGCCCCGCGAGTCCTCGCATGAGGTCGCGGTGCCCGCGCCGTCACCCCAGACGCAGTGGAAATTCGTGCGGACCACCTGGCCGATGGCGTACGTGCCGCCGCCACCCGGAGCCGAGATCGCTGCGGTCGGCGGGTCCTCCACGGTGTAGGTGATCGAGTCGGCGCCAGTCTGCCCGTCCCCGCTGGTCGCGGTCACGGTGTAGGTGTGCGACCCGACGGTCGAGGTGTCCAGGTTGCCGGTGGTGCCGGAGCTCCCGTTGCTGTCCTTGCACGATCTGATCCCAGGGCCGTCGGTTCCTTCGGCGCACGCGAAGCCGGTGGGCACCGACTGGCCGGTCGCGTACGTCAGGCCACCGGCGGGCGCGGTGACCTGGGCCGCGGGCGGGTCGGCGACGACATAGGTCCCGGTGGCCGTCGCCGTGGTCGTGATCGTGCCAGTGGCGGTGTCCGTCTCGCTCGCCGTCGCGATGATCGTGTGGCTGCCCAGGTCGCCCGGGAGCGGGGCGCCGCTGTCGAACGGAGTGACCGTGCCGTCCGTGGCGGTGCAGCTGCTCAGCGAGCCGAGCGTGTCAGGGGCGCAGCTGAAGGACGAGTCGGGAACGGCCCCTGCCGGATAGTAGGTGGTGGTGTCAGGGGCCGGCCTGGTGAGGACGACTGACGGACCAGCCCACGCCGCCGCCGGAAACAACGCGCACGCGCCCAGCGCGAAGACGACAATGCCCTGCCGCCAGGGCAGACGAGTCATCGAGGAACGCCCCATCACCAGATCAACCCCAGGTCATACCGTGCGCTTGCGCCGAGCCACCGCGAAAAAGGGCGGTCATTCGGGCGTCCCGCTGTCCAGCCGGGAGCGCCGCTGGAGCTCATAGAGGTCCTCGCGGTTGCGGATGTAACGCGCGGCGGCGTCGTAGGGGGGGTCGTGATCCCACGGTGTCGGGCGGCCCTGACGCAGGGCGCGGGAGACGAGGAAGCGCTCGCGCTGGCTGGCGCGCACACGCTCCCCGATGTCAGGCAGGTCAAGGCGCGCCTCGAGCTCTGCGCGCAGCTGCGCGACCACCGGCGTCCCCTGCGCCGACCCGCTCACATCGGTGAGCTCCAAGGGATCTGCGCCGAGGTCATAGAGCAGGTCGGGGTCCTCCAGGGAGACGATCAGCTTGTGGTGGCCCGAGCGGACCATCGCCGACGGGGCCTGCACGCCCTCGGCGTGGTACTCGGAGATGACCGGGCGCGTCGCCAATTCCGCCGGCGCGGCCGAGCCGCCGCCGCCCGAGACCGCGCCGGCCAGGCTCACGCCGTCCCCCTCCCCTGCCACGGCATCGACGCCCAGCCCCGCCAGCTCGAGCACCGTCGGCGCGAAGTCCACCAGCGACACCGGCTCCGTCACCCGCCCGCCACCCCCGGACTGACCCGGCGTGCGCACGATCAGCGGCACCCGCGCCGACTGCTCGAGGAAGCTCATCTTGTACCAGAGGCCCCGCTCGCCCAGCATCTCTCCGTGGTCGGCGCAGAACAGGACCGTGGTGCGGTCCTCCAGACCGGACTCGCGCAGCGCCTCCAGCACCTGGCCGATCCGCTCGTCCAGGTAGCTGATGGCCGCGTAGTAGCCATGGCGGGCGCGGCGGATCTGCTCCGCGGTCAGCCCGGCCTCGTCCACCTGGCACATCGCGCGCAGCCGGCGGCTGTGGGGATCGGCCTCGTCCAGCGGGAGCGAGGGCACGGTGGGGCCGTCGATGTCGTCGCGCCGGTAGCGGTCCCAGAAGCGCTGCGGGATCTCCCACGGGTCGTGGGGGTTGGTGAACGACACGAACAGGAAGTACGGCTGGTCGGCGCGGTGGCGAGCGACCTCGTAGAGCTTGCGCACGGCCTGGAAGGCGACCTCGTCGTCGTAGTCGGTCTGCATGCTGGCGGCGCAGATCCCGGGCGACAGGACGCTCTCCATCGTGTGGTACCAGGGGAGCGGGTCCTCCAGCGGGCGGCTCCAGTCCGGCGTCCAGTCGACGTCGGCGGGATAGATGTCGGTGGTGAGCCGCTCCTCGAACCCGTGGAGCTGGTCGGGGCCGACGAAGTGCATCTTGCCGCTGACCGCGGTGTGGTAGCCCGCGGCCCGCAGGGCGTGGACCACCGTCGGCGCGCCGGCGCGGAACTCGGCGGCGTTGTCGTAGACCCCGACACGGGAGGCGTAACGGCCTGTGAGCATGGCCGCGCGTGCGGGCGCACACAGCGGGAACGCCGTATAGGCGGAGTCGAACACGGTGCCGGCGTGCGCCAACGCCGACAGGTGCGGCGCCTGGACGACGGAGTGGCCGTACGGCGGCAGCCATCCGGCGGCCAGCTGGTCGGCCATGAGCACGAGGAAGGAGTCGGGGGTGCGAGCGGCCATCGGCTGGCGGAGGATAAGCATCCTCCGCCGCGTCCGCCGCACACCCGGCTAGCGTGGGCTGCGCGATGAACCACGGAGCAACCGCGGCGACCGCGCAGCGCGACGGGGGAAGCCGGGCGCTCATCTTCGCCCACCGGGGCGCCTGGGACCAGGCGCCGCAGAACTCGCTGGCGGCCGTCCACCGGGCCGCCGAGCTGGGCTGTGACGGCGTCGAGATCGACGTGCGCCGCACCGCCGACGGGCGCCTCGTCGTCATCCACGACGCTCGCGCGGGGTGGCGGCCCGTTCGCCGCCTGACCCACGGCGAGGTCCAGTCGCGGATGCGGGCCGGCCAGGCGCCGCTGCTCGCCGACGTGCTCGACGCGTCCGCCGGCCGGCTGCTGGTGGACATCGAGCTCAAGGAGGACGGCTACGTCGAGGAGGTGATGGCGCTCATCGCCGAGCACCTGGCGCCCGACGCCTACGTCGTCACCTCGTTCCTCGCCGGGGTGCTCGCCCAGGTCAAGCGCCACCGGCCCGAGACGCGCGCCGGTCTGCTCGTCGCTCCGCGCGCGGCCCGCCAGGCCGGCCGCCGGGTGCGCGAGACCGGCGCTGATTTCCTGCTCCCCCACCTCAGCCTCGTGCGCAGCGGAATCGTCGAGTGGGCCGCGGGCGAGGGGCTGGCGTCATGGGTGTGGACCGTCAACGACGACCGCAGCCTTCACGCGCTCCACGCCGACCGGCGCGTGGCCGCCCTCATCACCGACGAACCTCGCAAGGCGATCGAGCGTTCACACGCTGTTGACTTGGCCGACAGTCGGGAGTAGGTTGTCGACAAGTTGCCCGATCACACCGCCTGGGGCTTAGGGACCGTCGAGCGGCGCTCGACCACGGAACAGGTTCTGCACGAACTACGGACCGCCATCCTCGCCGGTCGCATCAAGCCGACCGAGCAGCTCCCCGAGGTGGCGCTCGCCCAGGCGTTCGGCACGGGGCGCAGCGCGATCCGCGAGGCCATCCAGCATCTCGTCCAGGAGGGTCTCGTCATCACCGAGATCAACCGGGGCGCCCGCGTGCGGCCCGTCTCGGCCCCGGATCTCATCGACGTCTACCGGGCGCGGACGGCGATCGAGGTCGCCGCCGTCGGCGCCCTGCTGGAGGACCCCGAGGGGTTCGACATCGCTCCCCTGCGGGCGGCCCAGCAGCGGATCGTCGATCTCTCCCCCGCCGACGGCGCGGCGACTCCGTCGCGGGACCTGATCGCGGCCGACATCGACTTTCACCGGGTCATGGTCAGCCTGGCCGGCAGCCCGCGCCTGAGCCGGGCTCACGAGCCCCTGGCCGCCGAGTCCCAGATGCTGCTCAACTGGCACCCGGTCTACTCGGTCTCTGACTACGTCGCCGACCACCAAAAGCTGCTCGAGGCCATCGCCGGCCGTGACCCCGCCGCCGGGGACGTGGTGCGCGCCCACCTCGTGCTGACCGTCGACCTCCTCACCGAGGAGGCGACGCGCTACGCCACCCGCCTGACCAGTGCAGAGAGCCTTGTCCACACGGACACCGACACCGACAGCCACAAAGAGGAGAGTCTGGGGTGACTGATCACGAGTTCTCAAATGAGGAAGCACGCGACCGACTGACACGGCGTCAGGTGCTGCACGGCGCCCTGGCGGGCGGCGCGATGCTGTCCGCCGGCGGGCTGCTCGCGGCGTGCGGCGGCTCCAGCGGCGGGTCCAGCGGCGGCGGCGGCGGTGGCGCTGGGACGGCCAAGTCCAGCCCGCCCTCGACCGGCACGATCAAGGCCGGCGGCAGCCTGCGCGTTGGGGCCACGGGCGGCGGCGCCAAGGACACGATCGACGCCCACCTGCCCACGGTCGACACCGACATCATGCGGTGCTGGAACCTCTACGAGCCCCTCGCGGTGCGCCCGCCGAGCTTCGGCCCGCTGGAGATGATGGTGGCCGAGTCCATCGAGGCCGAGCACGGCAAGGCGAACTCGTGGATCGTCAAGATCCGCCCGGGGATCGAGTTCCACAACGGCAAGACGGTCACCGCCGACGACGTCGTCTTCAGCCTCCAGCGGATCCTCGACCCCAAGAACCCCAAGACCGGGTCGGCCTCGATCGGCTACGTCGACATCAAGAACGTCAAGAAGCTCTCGAAGTCCGAGGTCCGGATTCCGCTCAAGTTCGCCAACGCGACGTTCCTGGACGACCTCGGTCAGTACTTCAACGGAATCGTCCCCACCGACTATGACCCGAAGAAGCCCGTGGGAACCGGCCCGTTCATGTACGCGAGCTTCACGCCCGGCCAGCAGAGCGTGTTCAAGAAGTTCCCCAACTACTGGCAGAGCGGCCGGCCCTACGTGGACCAGCTCACGATCATCGACTTCACCGACGACACCGCCCGCGTCAACGCGCTGCTCGGCGGTCAGGTCGACGCCATCGACAACCTGCCGACCGGCCAGATCGCCCAGGTGCAGGGCAACAGCCAGCTCAAGGTGCTCATCTCCCACAGCGGTGAGTGGCAGCCCTTCACGATGCGTGTCGATCAGGCGCCGTTCAATGACGTCCGCGTGCGCCAGGCGATGCGGCTCATCGTCGACCGCCCGCAGATGGTGGAGCAGGTCCTCTCGGGCCAGGGGCGCATCGCCAACGACATGTACGCGCCGTATGACCCCGGCTACCCGGCCAGCCTGCCCCAGCGCCACGCCGATCCCGAGCAGGCCAAGTCGCTGCTCAAGGCGGCCGGTCACTCCGGGCTCACCGTCCAGCTGACGACCGCCCCGGTGTTCCAGGGCGTGGTCCAGGCCGCGCAGGTGTTCGCCCAGCAGGCGAGCGCCGCGGGTGTCACGGTCAAGCTCCAGAAGCTCGACACCGGGACCTTCTACGGGCCCCAATACCTGAAGTGGACGTTCGCCCAGGACTTCTGGGCCACCCGCGAGTACCTGCCCCAGGCGGCGCAGGGCAGCCTGCCCAACTCGCCGTACAACGAGTGCCACTGGGCCGCCGCCGGCACGACCGATGCGGCCCAGTACCTCAAGCTGATCGCACAGGCCCGGGCCGAGATCGACCAGACCAAGCGCAACCAGATCATCAGCCAGGCGATGACCATCGAGTACAACAACGGCGGCTACATCATCCCGTACTTCTCCAACCAGATCGATGCCTACAGCGCCAAGCTCTCGGGCTTTGTCGAGGCCAAGTCGGGCTTCCCCCTCGGCAACTACTGGTTCAAGAACGTGGGGTTCACCGCGTAGGTGGTCGCTGCCGTGCGTACGGTCGCACCGAGAGTGGTCGCCGGCGACGCCCGGCGAGGACGCAGGACCCGACGTGCAGCCCAGCTGCACGAGGGTCCGAGGACAAAGCCAGGCGCCGCCGGAGGCCGCTCGAATGCGAGCGTACGCGCGGCAGGGGCCACCAGGCGACGACACGGGGAGACGAGGCCATGAGCAGGTTCCTGTTACGACGGATCCTCCTGGGGTTGCTGACGCTGCTGCTGGTCTCGATCGTCGTGTTCGCGGCGACCCAGGCCCTGCCCGGCAACGCCGCCCGGGCGATCCTGGGACGCGACGCCACCCCGGCGCGGCTGGCGGCCCTGAGCCGCCAGCTGCACCTGGATCGGTCGGTGGTGTCGCAGTACTTCAGCTGGCTGGGCGGAGTGGTGACCGGGAACCTGGGGACGTCGGCCGCCACGCAGAGCTCGGTGTCCTCGCTGATCGGCGGGCGCCTGGCCAACTCCGCGTTCCTGGTCCTGGTGTCGGCGATCGTGGCGATCCCCCTGTCGATCGGCCTCGGCGTGCTGATGGCCGTGCGGCGCGACCGGCCCGCCGACCACATCCTGTCCACCACCACCCTGGCGCTGGCCTCGCTTCCCGATTTCGTGATCGGGATCGGGCTGGCCCTGTTGTTCGCCACCAACGTGTCGCACATCCTCCCGGCGGTGTCGCTGATCCCACCGGGCGACCACGCCTGGAACGTGCCCAAGTCGGTGATCCTGCCGGCGGCGACGCTGGTCATCGCCGTGACGCCCTACATCAGCCGGATCATGCGCGCCTCCATGGTGGAGGTGCTCGAATCTGACTACGTCACGATGGCGAGGCTCAAGGGCCTGCCCAACCGGACGGTGATCTGGCGTCACGCCGTCCCCAACGCGATCGTGCCCGCGATCCAGGTCTCGGCGCTGCAGCTGGCCTACATGGCCGGCGGCGTGGTCCTGGTGGAGTTCGTGTTCTCATTCCCGGGAGTGGGCGCCCAGCTCGTCGACTCCGTCGGCAACCGTGACATCCCGGTCGTGCAGGCCCTGGCGGTGATCATCGCGGCGGTCTACGTGGTGGTGAACCTCGTCGCCGACCTGTTGACGATCGTGGTCACGCCCCGGCTGAGGACGGCGGGACGATGAGCACCCCGGCGATCACACTCGACGGCGTCGCCGCGGCGGCCCCGATCCGTCAGCGCCAGTGGCTGGCCCTGATCCGGTTGACGCTGCGCCAGTGGCGCGCTCGGATCGGGCTCGGCATCTTCGTGCTGATGGTGCTCCTGGCCCTGGTCGGGCCGCTGATCGCGCCCCACCAGCCGGACGTGTTCGTCAGCGCTCCCAACGCGCCCGCCGGGCACGGCCTGCTGTTCGGCTCTGACAGCCTCGGCCGTGACGTCTGGAGCCGGTTCCTGTACGGCGGGCGCAGCGTGCTGGGCATGTCGCTGGGGGCGACGATCATCGGAGTGGGCCTCGGCATGGTCGTCGGCCTGACGGCGGCCTACAGCGGCGGCATCCTCGACGAGATCCTGATGCGCGTCTCCGACGTGTTCATGGCGTTCCCCCAGATCGTGCTGGCCCTGCTGCTGGTGACCGCGTTCGGGCCGAGCATCGGCCTGATCATCCTGATCGTCGGCATCTCCACGGCGCCCCGGGTGGCGCGCGTGATCCGCGGCGCGGCGCTGCAGGTGGTGGAACGCGACTTCGTCAAGGCGGCCGAGGCGGTCGGCGAGCCGCGCCGGCGGATCATCTTCGGGGAGCTTCTCCCCAACGTGACCAGCCCGCTGCTGGTGGAGGTGGGGCTGCGCCTCACGTACTCCATCGGCCTGATCGCCGCGCTGAACTTCATCGGCGACGGGGTCCAGCCCCCTACGGCCGACTGGGGCGTGATGATCAACGAGAACCGGCTCGCGGTGAGCGTGCAGCCGTGGGGCGTGGTGCTGCCGATCGTGGCCATCGCGCTGCTGACGATCGGGACCAACCTGCTGACCGACGGCTTCGCCCGCGCGGCGATCGGCATCGACCGAGGGGAGTGAGCATGGCGATTGCAGACCAGCCGTCCAACGCCGCGGAGCAACCCGCGTCCGCGGTTGCCGTCCGGGATCTGAGAATCGATCTCGTCTCCAATGGCCAGGACATCGTCGACGCCATCGCCATCGACGTCCGCGCCGGGGAGGTGCTGGGACTGGTGGGCGAGTCAGGGTCGGGCAAGACGACGGTCGGCATGGCCCTCATGGGCTACTGCCGCCCCGGCGGCAAGGTCACCGCCGGGGACATCGTCATCGACGGCCGCCCGCTGGCGGCGATGGCCGCCGGTGAGCTGCGCCGCCTGCGCGGCGGCACCGTCTCCTACATCCCCCAGGACCCGGGGACCGCGCTCAACCCGGCGCTGCGGATCGGCCGCCAGCTCTCGGAGATGCTCGAGGCCCACAAGTCCCAGACGAGCAGCGAGGACCAGAAGGCCCGCATCCGCGAGGCCCTGGAGGAGGTGGCGCTGCCCAGCGACGACCAGTTCCTGCGCCGTTACCCACACCAGCTGTCGGGGGGCCAGCAGCAGCGCGTGGCCATCGCCATGGCCTTCGCCTGCCGCCCCCACGTGATCGTGTGCGACGAGCCGACCACCGGCCTCGATGTCACCACCCAGGCCCGCGTGCTGGAGACGGTGCGCGACCTGTGCCACAGCCACAACGTGGCCGCGGTCTACGTCAGCCACGACCTGGCCGTGGTGGCCGAGCTGGCCGACACGGTGGCGGTGATGTACGCGGGGCGGATCGTCGAGCGCGGCCCGCGTGACGCGATCTTCGCCAAGCCCCGTCACCCCTACACCCGCAAGCTGCTGCGCGCGGTTCCCGACATGGCCGGCAAGCGCGCGGTGGTCGGCATCGCCGGCCACGCCCCGCTCCCCGGCAACCGCCCGACCGGCTGCTTCTTCGCGCCGCGCTGTGACCTGGCCATCGACCGCTGCCACGAGGTGTTCCCGCCGGCATCGGAGTTCGAGGGCGGCCATATCGTGCACTGCTACCGCGCCGAGGAGGCGCCGTCCGAGCTGCCGACCACCGGGGAGATGCGGGCGGCCGCCGAGGCGGGCGAGGTCGTGCTGTCGGTGGTGCACCTCAACGGCAACTACGGCTCGGCCCACGTCCTGCACGACATCGACCTGGAGGTCAGGCGCAACGAGTGCGTGGCGGTTGTGGGCGAGTCGGGCAGCGGCAAGACGACGCTGGCCCGCTGCATCTCCGGGCTGCATTCCGACTACACCGGGGACGTCAACCTCGGCGGTGAGCGCCTCCCCGAGTCCGCGCGCAAGCGCAGCTCACAGGCGCGCAAGCAGATCCAGTACGTGTTCCAGAACCCGTACGCGTCGCTGAACCCGCGGCGCACGGTGGGACAGACGATCGCGCGCCAGCTCGCGCTGTTCGGCGGCTCGCGGCGGGACAACGGCAAGCGGGTGGCCGAGTGCCTGGAGCGCGTGGCCCTGTCGGCGAAGGCGGTCAACCGCTATCCCGACCAGCTCTCCGGCGGTGAGCGCCAGCGCGTGGCCATCGCCCGGGCGCTGGCCGCCGAGCCGGCGCTGCTGGTCTGCGACGAGGTCACCTCGGCCCTCGACGTCTCCGTCCAGGCGGCGATCGTCGAGCTGCTGCGTGACCTGCGCGCCGAGACGGGGCTCAGCATGCTGTTCATCACCCACAACCTCGCCCTGATCCGGACGATCGCCGACCGGGTGCTGGTGATGACCCAGGGCAAGATCGTGGAGAGCGGCGCGACGGTGAGCGTGTTCGAGTCGCCCAGCGCCGAGTACACGACCAAGCTGCTGTCCAACACACCGACCGTCGAGGCGGCCCTCAGCCGATGAACACCGAGGCGTTCATCACCTGCGCCGTCACCGGCGCGGGCGACACGACTGCTCGCAGCGACAACGTCCCGGTCACGCCCGAGCAGATCGCCGCCTCGGCGCTGGAGGCGGCGCGCGCCGGCGCGGCCGTCGTCCACATCCACGTCCGGGATCCCTCGACCCGTCAGGGCTCACGCGACGTGGAGCTCTACCGACGGGTGGTGGAGATCGTGCGCGCCGCCGACGTCGATGCCGTCATCAACCTCACCGCGGGGATGGGTGGTGACCTCGTCCTCGGGGGCCCCGACAGCCCGCTGCCGCTCGACCCGGCGGGCACCGACCTGGTGGGCGCGCAGGAGCGCCTCGCCCACGTCGAGGCGCTGATGCCCGAGATCTGCACGCTGGACTGCGGGACGATGAACTTCGCCGCCGGCGGTGACTACGTGATGGCCAACACCCCGGAGATGCTGCGGGCGATGGCGCGGCACATCCAAGCGCTGGGCGTGCGCCCGGAGCTCGAGGTGTTCGACACCGGCCAGCTCGTGATGGTCAAGGACCTCATCGACGAGGGGCTGATCGACGATCCGGTCCTCATCCAGCTGTGCATGGGGATCCGCTATGGCGCGCCCGACGATCCCGGCACGCTGCTCACGCTCGTCAACGCGCTGCCGGCCGGAGCGGTCTTCTCCGCCTTCTCGATCGGGCGGATGCAGCTGCCCTACGTGGCGATGGCGGTGCTCGCCGGCGGCAACGTGCGCGTCGGGCTGGAGGACAACCTGTACCTGGGACCCGGTCACAAGGCCACCAACGGTGAGCTGGTGGAGCGCGCGACCACGATCCTCAACGCGATGAACGTCCGCGTGCTCGGCCCTGAGGAGGTCCGGGAGCGGCTCTCGCTGCGGTCCCGTGACTGACGGGGCGCAGCCGCGCATGGTCGCGCCCCAAGGGGTGGGGCTGCTCGGCGCGGGCGTGATCGGGGGTGGCTGGGCCGCGCGGTTCGTGCTCGCCGGCGTCGACGTCCGCCTGTTCGATCCCTCGCCCGAGGCCGCCGAGGCGGTGTTCGACACCATCGAGCGGGGGCGATGCGCCTGGCGGCGGCTGACCCTCGCGCCGATGCCCCCCGAGGGCACGCTCACGCTGGTGGACTCCGTCGAGGAGGCCGTGGCCGGCGTGGAGCTCGTCCAGGAGAGCGCCCCCGAGCGCGAGCAGCTCAAGCGCGCGCTGCTGGCCCAGGCGAGCGCGGCGGCGCCCCCGGGCGCGATCATCGCCACCTCCACCTCGGGGCTGCTGCCCACCCGGCTGGCCGCCGAGATGCAGGGGCCCGAGCGCTTCGTCGTCGGCCATCCCTTCAACCCGGTGTACCTGCTGCCGCTGGTGGAGGTCTGCGCGGCGCAGCGCACGGCGCCCGAGACGGTCGCACGGGCGGCGGCGATGTACCGGTCGGTCGCGATGCGCCCGCTGGTCGTCCGCCACGAGGTCGACGGCTTCATCGCCGACCGGCTGCTGGAGGCCCTGTGGCGCGAGGCGCTGTGGCTGGTCTCCGACGACATCGCCACGGTCGAGGAGATCGACGACGCCATCCGCTACGGGCCCGGGCTGCGCTGGGCGGCGATGGGCACGTTTCTCACCTACCGGCTCGCGGGAGGCGAGGCCGGCATGCGCCACTTCATGGCGCAGTTCGGACCGGCGCTCCAGCTGCCGTGGACCCATCTCACCGACGTGCCGGAGCTCAGCGACGAGCTCCTGGACAAGATCGTGTCCCAGTCAGACGCCCAGGCCGGCGGGCGCTCGATCGCCGAGCTCACGCGCATCCGCGATGACTGCCTCATCGCCGTCCTGCAGGGCCTGAAGGGCGCCGGGTACGCCGCCGGCGAGGTGGTGGCGCTCACCGAACGAGAGCTGTACGAGCGGGCCGGGACCGCCCGGCCCCCGACGCCGCTGCCCGACGGGCGCCTGCGGCTGCACGAGGCGCTCGTGGAACCGGGATGGATCGACTACAACGGCCACATGACCGAGTACCGCTACCTCGAGGTGCTGGCGGACACCACCGACGCCTTCCTGCGCGAGATCGGAATCGTCGGGCCCTACATCGACGCCGGGCGCTCCTACTACACCGTGGAGACCCACATCCGCCATCTCGGCGAGGCTCGCGGCGGCGACCGGCTCTACGTCGCCACCCGGCTGCTCGGCCATGACGAGAAGCGCCTTCACCTGTTCCACGAGCTGCGGCGCGACTCCGACGATGAGCTCATCGCCACCGGCGAGCACATGCTGCTCCACGTCGACCGCGCCGCCGGCAAGACGACGCCGGCGGCGCCGGAGATCCTCGCCGCGCTGCACCAGATCGCCGGCGCCCAGCGCGAGCTGCCGTGGCCCGAGGGCGCGGGCAACCAGGTGCGCGGGCCGCGCGTCCAGGCCGCATAAAAATCTTTTGAACCTATTTGTGCACAGCGCGCCGAACGCCTAGTCTACGTCGGCCGCCTGTTTTCGAGTGAGGACAACAAAGAGCCGGAGGAGCCAATGTCCGAGAAGATGTGGGATGGAGAGCCGTTTTGGGGTCTCGGCTATGAGTGGGACCCCGACTGGGTGCTGACCGATCGCCAGAAGGAGCTGCGCGACCTGCTCATCGAGCTCTCCGTCAAGGAGATGCGCGCCAACGCCAAGGTCTCCGACGACAACCTCGAGTACCCGCGGCGCAACCTGGAGCTGCTCGGCGAGCACGGCTTCCTGGCGCTGACCGTCCCCACCGAGTACGGCGGCCTCGGCGAGGACCATGTCGCCTTCCACATGACCTGCGAGACGATCGCGCGCTACGGCTGCGCGTCGACGGCCATGTGTTACGTGATGCACATGGGCGCGGTCAACACGATCATGCTGCGCCCCACCGACGAGCTGATCGAGAAGTACATCCGCCCGCTCAACAGCGGCAAGATCGGCACTCTCTCCTACTCGGACCCGGAGACCGGCTCGCACTTCTGGTACCCGTTCTCCTCGGGCGCCGAGCGCTCCAACGGCGGCTACAAGGTCAACAAGAAGGCGTCGTGGACGACGTCGGGCGGCTTTGCCGACTTCTACGTCGTGCAGACCACCAGCCCTGACTTCAGCGGCTATGACGACCTCAGCGTGTTCGTCATCGACGGCGAGGACGTCAAGGCCCAGCCCTCCACCTGGGACGCGCTCGGCCTGCGCGGCAATCAGTCGGGCCCCATCCAGGTCGACGACGTCTCCATCCCGGCCAGCCAGATCGTCGGACCCGAGGGCGACGGCGCCGCCTCCAACGACGAGGCCGTCGACCCGTGGTTCCTCATCGGCTCCTCGGCGGTGTGGAACGGGCTCGCGCTCGGCGCCATCGACATCGCCAAGCGCCAGACCACGCGCAAGAAGCACGTCGACGTCGGCCTGCGCGTCGCGGACTACCCGACGATCCAGGACTACGTCGGCGAGGCCGTGATGGACACCAACGCCTGCCGCCTGTTCGGCTTCTCGGTGGCCCAGGCGATGGACAACGCCACCGACCACAACACCAAGCGGATGGCCCCCGGCGAGTTCGCCCGCGCCAACTTCCTGCACTGGGCGTGGCAGATCAAGTTCGAGGCGGCCAAGAACACCGCCCACGTGGTGGACAAGATGCTCCACGCCTGCGGCGGCACCGGCTACAAGCGCGACATGGAGATGGAGCGCTACCTGCGTGACGCCAAGGCCGGCTGGGTCATGGGCCCGACCAACGAGGTCCTGCGCCAGTTCGTGGGCAAGGCCGTGCTGCTCGGCTTTGACAGCCTCGACTACTGGAACCAGACCTACAACCGCCGCGCCGTGGAGAACGAGATCAAGAAGCTCGACGCCGACGGCAAGCGCAAGCTCGCCGAAGAGCTCATGGCCCAGGTGGAGAAGGCCTCGGCCCCGGCCTAGGAGCGCGCTGAGATGGCCACGCTCGCGCCCTCCGGCCTGCTCGTCGTCGACCGCGCGATCGAGCGCTACCCGGTTCGGCCGGGAGGCGTGACCGTCGTCGCCCTCAGTGGCGACGACGAGCTGCGGATCATCGATCGCCATGGCGGTCAGGTCGCGGAGCTGACGGTGACCGGCGCCGGCTTCGGGGCCGGCGAGCCGCGCTCGGCGCGCCTGTTCGGCAGCGAGTCGGCGCCGGGGAGCACGCTCTCGTTCACCGCGGTCGGCGACACGACGGTCACCGTCGGCGCCCCGGGCGGGCGGGTCGTCGACGGGGATGCGCCGGCCACCGAGCTCGCGCTCGAGGTACGCCGGGCCATCCCGCGCCAGGCGGTGGACGTCGAGCTGCCCGCGCCGCTGGCCGAGCCCCGGCTGGACTTCCGCATCGACCCGGCGTCGGCGCAGAGCTACGAGGTCCGCGAGGGCGAGTACATCCAGATCATCGACGTGCGCGGCAAGCAGTGCTCGGACTTCCTGGCCTTCGACGCCGCCAAGTTGCAGCGGGGTATCGAGCGTGGCCTGGACGCGACGGTGACCCGGACGCTGATGGGCAACGCCTACCCGCAGCCCGGCCTGTATCGCAAGTTCTACGACCTCGACATGGACCCGCTCGTCGAGGTGGTGCGTGACACCGTCGGACGCCACGACACCTTCGCCCTGGCCTGCCAGGCCAAGTACTACGAGGACATGGGCTATCCGGGCCACATCAACTGCACGGACAACTTCAACGGCGCCCTGCGGGCGTTCGAGATCGCTCCGCGCAAGGGGTGGGAGGCCCTGAACTTCTTCTACAACACGAGCTTTGACTCGAACATGCAGCTCGCGTTTGACGAGCCGTGGTCGCGTCCGGGCGACTACGTGATGCTGCGGGCGTCCAGTGACCTGGTGTGCGCGTCCTCGGCCTGCCCTGATGACATCGACCCATCGAACGCCTGGGAGGTGACGGATGTCCACGTCCGCGTCTACTCGCCGCAGAACCGCTTCTCGATGGCCGTCGCACGGCGCGTGACCGCCGATGCCGAGGCGGTCCTGACCCGGGAGACCGCCTTTCACTCAAAGACGTCGGAGCTGACCAAGAGCTTCGTGGAGTACCGCGGCTACTGGCTGCCCCACTGCTTCAACAACGAGGGCGGCATCGCCGAGTACTGGGCCTGCCGCGAGAAGCTCGCCGTCATGGACCTCTCCCCCCTGCGCAAGTGGGAGGTGCTGGGCCCCGATGCGGAGACGCTGATGCAGCGGGTGGTCACCCGCAACATCCGCAAGCTGGCGGTGGGTCAGGTCGTCTACACCGCGCTGTGCAATGAGACCGGCGGCATGATCGACGACGCCACCGTGTTCCGGCTGGGCCAGGACAACTTCCGCTTCGTCGGCGGCGACGAGTACGACGGCATCTGGATGCGCCAGGTGGCCGACCAGCTGGGGCTGAAGGTGTGGATCAAGCCCACCACCGATCAGCTGCACAACATCGCCGTCCAGGGGCCGCTCAGCCGCGAGGCGCTGGCCGAGTTCGTGTGGACGCCGCCGTCACAGCCGGGGCTTGAGGAGCTCAAGTGGTTCCGCTTCCTGGTGGGGCGGATCGGGACCTATGACGGGGTGCCGATCGTCGTCTCGCGTACCGGCTACACCGGAGAGCTGGGCTATGAGATCTTCTGCCACCCCTCCGACGCCGAGGCGGTGTGGGACGCGGTGTTCACGGCCGGCGGGCCGCGCGGCATCAAGCCGCTGGGCCTCGAGGCGCTCGACATGGTGCGCATCGAGTCCGGGCTCATCTTCGCCGGGTACGAGTTCGACGACCAGGTCGACCCGTTCGAGGCCGGCATCGGCTTCGCCGTGGCGCTCGACGATGAGGACTTCATCGGCCGCGACGCGCTGCTCGAGCGCCGCGAGCACCCGCAGCGCACGCTGGTGGGTCTCGAGCTCTCCGGCAATGAGGTCGTCGGCCACGGCGACGAGGTGTACGTCGACCGCCGGCGCGTGGGCGTGGTCACCAGCGGCATGCGGTCCCCGTTGCTGCGCAAGTCGATTGCCCTGTGCCGGATGGCGATCCAGTACTCGGAGATCGGCACGGCGGTCGAGGTCGGCAAGCTCGACGGGCTCCAGAAGCGGATCCCCGCCACCGTCGTACGATTCCCCTTCTATGACCCGGAGAAGAAACGCCCGCGGTCGTGACCGTGACTGACCGGGAGGGCGTGGCACGGCTGACGCGGGTGGCCAAGGTGGCGCCGCCCACGGACTCGACGGGCATGATGCCGCCGATCCGCCCGGCCTCGGTGCCTCCCGCGCCACCGGCGACGTCGCACACGGGCGCGCGCGGGACGGGCCCGCAGGTGCACGCCCGGGCGCGCGGGAAGGGGCCGCCGGCCACCCCGCCGCCCAGCGCGTCGCTGAGCGCTCCCACCGGCGTGGCCAAGCTCACGCCCCGCTCGGCCCAGGCCGAGGCCGCGGCCCGCGAGCTGCGCAACGTGATGGGCCGCTTCGCCACCGGGGTGACGGTGGTCACCACCACCCATCGCGACACGATCCACGGCATGACCGCCAACGCGTTCCTGTCGGTCTCGCTGCGCCCGCCGTTGGTGCTCGTGTCCCTGGGGCGCTGCCGGATGAGCGAGATGCTGCCCCGCACGGGCCGCTACGGCGTGAGCGTCCTCGCCTCAGACCAGGAGCACTTCGCCGCCCACTTCGCCGGCCAGCGCGCCTCCTCGGTGGACCCCACGTTCGTGTGGGAGAACGACCTGCCGCTGCTCGACGGCGCCCTGGCCCACGTGGGCTGCCGCGTCGTCGACGTGCACCCCGCCGGGGACCACGTGCTGTGGATCGGCGAGGTGGAGCACCTCTACCACCGGGAGGGCGAGCCGCTGCTGTTCTACACGGGGCGGTTCGGGACCCTGCGTGAGACCCAGGACCGCGAGGCCGCCGCGCGGCGGGCCGGGGGCGCGGGGGGTTAGTTCCGTGCGCTGGCGGTTGGGGACGTGATGTCCCCGGCCGACACAGGTCTACGTCAACGGCGGGCTTGGAAGGCGACCGGGCGGCCGCAGCGATGCGCGAAGCGCGATGCGCGAAGCGCGATGCGCGAAGCGCGCAAGCGCGATTTTTATGCGTATGGCGGAAAAATCGCGCACTTCGGACGGGAACGTGGCCTCGCTCGTTGCCCGCCGTTGAGCCCGGCTACGTGCCCCCGCGACACCGGACCCACGCCGCAACGCCCACCGCAACCTCTAGCCCGGCGCGATCCACACCAGACACCCCGCCCGCCGCCGGATCCGCCGCGCGGCCACGGTGCGCCACCATCGCGGTGACCGCTGCGGGTCCGGGCCCAGAACCACGAGCCCGGCGCCCCGCTCCTCGATCAGCTCCAGCAGCGCGGCGAGCGGCCGGCGCGACGAGATCCGCAGCAGCTCGGTGTTCACGCCACGCGCCGCCGCCCGGGCGGCCGTCTCGCGCACGGCGTCGAGGTCCTCCTCGTGGGGCAGGACCGCCACCTCGCGGGCGAGGACGAGGGTCGTCGGGTGCGGCGGGAGCCACAGCATGTTGGCGATGATCAAGCTGGGGTGGGCGGGATTGGCGTCAATCGCGCTCTCGATGGCCATCCGCTCGGCCTCGGGATGGACCCGGACCGACAGGGTGGCGAGAACCACCGGGCGCGGCGCGGCCTCGGGCTGACCCGGGTCGCGCGCGGCCGCGTCGGTGCCTTCGCGCTGGCGCAGGAGGGGCATCGGAGAGATCTCGCACATGGTCGCACGGGCCAGGTGGAGCACGGCGGCCGACCACCCCGCTCCCTGCGTACAAACTTGTTCATTCCTGTTTGACCCAATTTGTACAAACTGGTATACCTGCGCCCAACAGGCGTCGGCTCTGACCTCTCGGATGAGGCCTCCGGCGCGCCGCAAAAATCAGGAGGGACGAGGCTTGGCTACTGCCACCGTCGAGGAGGTACAACTCCTCAAGACGCTGCGCTGGTGGGACGGATTCGTCATCGCGCTCTGCAACCCCGGCTTCCTGCTCGGCAGCCTCGGATTCACGTTGGGGATCTTCGGGGTCGTCGGCTCGATGATCTTGTGGGGGTGTTCGGCGGCGATCGGGTTGCTCCAGGCCTGGATCTACTCCGAGCCGGCGACGATGTTCGGCCACCGCAGCGGCGGCATCGCGCTCTACGCGCATGAGGGCTGGCGCAAGTACACGACCCTCGTCGGGCCACTGTCGGCGTTTGGCTACTGGATCGGCTGGTCGGTCGTGCTGTCGATCTTCGGCAAGATCATCGGCGACCTCGCAACCTCCCAGTGGTGGCCGACCTCCCATCTCTCCATTGGCTTCCTGGGCAACACGCTGACGCTGTCGTCGTTCATCGCGATCGGCTGCATCATCTTCGTGTGGTCGTTCAACATCTTCGGCCTACGGCCGGCGGTGTGGTTCACCTATGCCTGCGCCGCGCTGCTGATGGTGCCGCTGGCGCTGTTCGTCATCGTCCCGTACTTCAGCGGCCACTGGCACAGCGCCAACGTGCACAGCACGTTCCCGGGACCATGGGGCGGGATCAAGCTGGCGCTGGTCTACATGTTCATCCTCGCCTGGTCCGCCTACGGCACCGAGGCCTGCGCGACGTTTGCGCCTGAGTACAAGTCCATCCAGGACACCCACCGGGCGCTGCGCTCCGCGGCCACCTTCATGCTGCTCGTCTGCCTGCTGCTCCCGCTGGGCCTGGGCGGCGTCGACGGCGTCTCCAAGGCCGTGGGCACCGGCGCCGAGGGCCAGTTCTACACGCAGGCGATGGGGACGCTGGTGGGCCACGGCGCCGCCAGCTTCTTCACCATCTGCATCATCGCCAGCCTGCTGCTGTCGATGACCTCGTCGACCTCTGATGCCGGCCGCGCCCTGTTCGGCATCTCGCGCGCCGGCATGACGATCAAGCAGTTCGGCGTCCTCAACAAGTACCACGTGCCCGCCCGCGCGATGACGATGGACCTGGCGGTCAACATCGCGCTGGTGCTGGTCATCAAGAACAACCTGGCGATCCTGTATCTCAGCAACATCGGGTACGTGATGGCCCACGTGTTCGCGCTCAGCGGGTTCCTGCTGTTGCGCCGCGACCGGCCCAACTGGCCGAGACCGATCAAGGTCTCCAACGGCTGGCTGCCCGTGGCCGCGTTCCTGTGCGTCCTGAACTTCATCTTCCTGGTGGTCGGGGCGCTCGCGCCCAAGCTCAACGGCTACGGCACGTGGACCGACTTCTGGATCGGGATCGCCGTGCTCGTCGGCTCGCTCATCCTGTTCGTGTTCCGCCGTGTCGTCCAGGACGGTGAGGGCGTGCACTTCCGGGAGGACGTGCCCGAGATGCCCTCCGCCGAGGAGAGGGCCGAGCTGGGCATGCCCGCCCAGAGCGCGGCGGCGATCGCATGATCAAGACGATCGTCGTCGGCTACGACGAGACTGACGCCTCGCGGCGCGCGCTCGAGCGCGCCGCGGAGCTGGCCAAGGCGTTCGAGGCACACGTGGTGGTGACCAGCGTCGCGCCGGTCACCATCACCACCACGGGTCGGTCCATCGGGGCCGACCCGGTGGAGACCGCCGCCGATCACCGTCAGGAGCTTCACGAGGCCCGCGTCTACCTGGAGGGCGAGGGCATCGGCGCCGACTACGTCGAGGCCGTCGGTCACGAGGCCGAGTCGATCCTCGCCGCGGCGCGGGAGCGCTCGGCGGACCTGATCGTCATCGGGTCGCGCGAGCTGTCCTTGCTCCAGCGGGTGCTGGGCCAGAGCGTGTCGGACGCCGTGAAGCACGGCGCCCGCTGCGATGTGCTGATCGTCCACTAGCCGCAGTCAGCGTGTCGATGGCGCCCGCCGCGGGCCGGCGGGCGCTTCAGCCGTGAACCTTCTGCCCGCCCGCCGCGGGCCGGCGGGCGCGTCAGCCGTGAACCTTCTGCCCGCCCGCCGCGGGCCGGCGGGCGCGTCAGCCGTGAACCTTCTTCCCGCCCGCCGGACACATCCGGCGCGGCGTGAGCGAGCCGGGCAGCACGCAGCGCTTCAGCGGCGGGCCGAAGCCGTGGCCCGAGCTCATGACGTAGCGCAGGTAGGCGCCGATCGCGCCGAAGCGATATGTGCCGTTCCCCGAAGGGCGCTTGGTCGCCCAGACCTGCACCGTGGCGCCGGGCGCGAGCGTCCGTCCGACCAATGCGGTGAGGACGACCACCCCCGCGCTCGCCGGCACGGTCTTGGTCTGCGTGACCCCGCAGGAGCACTTGACCAGAACGCGGGCGCCCGCGGGGAGGCTGCTGGCCTGGAACTCGGTGAGCCTCTGACCATTCGCGCTCCAGTTCACGGCCGGGCCGAGCGCCGGCGGGCAGCCGCCGAGCTTGGAGATGCCGGCCAGCAGCGGGCAGGCGTCCAGCGGATCAAAGACGCCGTCGCCGTCATGGTCAGGGAGGAACTTGGCGGTGAAGGCGACGCTTCCGGCCGCGGGGCCGGCGGGCGTCGTCAGCGCTCCCACCTGCACGGTGTACGCGTCCCCCTTCTGCAGCTCGCCCGGGACGTTGACCGTGTTGACGCCGTTTGACGCCGTCTGGCAGCCGAGCTTGGCCACGATCTTGCTCGTCTTGAGGCTCCACCGGTAGATCGCGATGACGTTCGGCACGCCGTTGGCGGCGAGCTGTACGCCTTCGGGCACCTTGGGGTGCAGGTCGTACCAGATCGTCTGCCCGTAGCCGGCCGAGCCGCAGGTGAGCGGCTCCGGGCCGCCCCCGGCGAACGGCAGCCCGGACTGGTCGGGGTTGAACAGGTCACCCTGGGTCGTGGCCGCGGTCAGGTCCTCGGTGTCGTGATAGGTGACCAGGCTCATGCCGGTCGTCGAGGCCTGCGGGATGATCGTCGACGACAGGTAGTTGTCGTTGGGCGGCGGCGACTGCGCGAGCGCCTGGCCCGCCCCCCACCCCAGCGACACCGTCGCGACCAGAGCGATCAGCACCGAGCGTGATCTCAACATGACGGCTCTCCTGCGCATCAGACGAATCTCCCTTTGATCAGGACGCCCTGGCCGGGACCGACGACGACCGGGCGCTCATGCTTGTGCGTGGGGTGGATCGGCGTCACCGTGGCGTGACCCCGCCCGACCTCGGTGAGCGTCCCGTCGCAGCGGTCGCTCACGATCCAGGTGGCGTTGCGGATGGTGGTGATGCTGTTGGCGCCGACCGTCCGGAACAGGCCCTTGCCGGTACCGCTGATCGCGCGCACGACGCCCTTGCCCGGCGCGCCGGTCCGGCGGCAGCGGGCCTTGGCGGTGGCTCGCCGAGGCGTGCGCATGCCCAGCGTCGTCGGCGGCGTGCCGAACAGGCGACCCTCGCCGCGCTTGAGATGCTTTCGCGCCTGCTTGGCCGTCATCTGCTCGATGGTGAAGATGGACGCGGAGAGGGTCGCGTTCTGCAGCGGCGGCGCAGCGCCGGCGTGCGGCTTGGCGTAGCTGCCGGCCGTGGACAGCGCAATCCTGCCCTTGGTCGTGTCGACGGTCGACCCCATCGGCACCGCAACCGTCGCACCCTTGAGGGGACTGACCACCCCGGGCAGCGGCGAACCGCGGCGGTCGAGCAGCGGTGAGAACGAGTGGCCCGACGGCAGCTCGATGAGGACGGTGCCACTGACCACGGAGGCGTTGGCGGCCTCGCCGGCCACAGGGGTCGCCGCGAAGCTCGTCGGCACGCTCGCGGGCAGATGCACCGCATCCCCCTTGTAGCCGGCGGTGACGTCGTAGGTTCCCGTCGCGTGGGAGCCGAGCGTGTAGGTCACCGAGCACACAGCCGGGGTGCCCGCCGGATGAAGGGTGCACGTGCCCCCGCCGCTCACGGTGGACGCGCCCTTGACCGTGAACGCGACCGATCCGGTGGGCCGCGCCGGTGAGCCGCCCGTCACCGCGGCGACGGTCGCCGTGCAGGTCGTCGACGCGCCCGGCGCCACCGTGCCCGGCGCACACAGCACGGTCATGCCGACCGGGGGCCCGTTCGTGACCGTCAGCGGCTTCGATCCGGTCGATGCCAGGTGCGTCGGGTCTCCGCTGTAGGCCGCCGAGACCTGCTTGGATCCCAACGACGTCGGCGTCAACGGCACATTGCAGCTCGTCGTCGCGCCGGCGCCCGACAGCATGCACGTCGAGTTGACGCCGAACGACCCGGCCGTGCTGGTGAACGTCACGGTCCCCGACGGTGGACTCGCGCCTGCCTGGTCGGTGACGCCGGCCGCGCACGTCGTCGGCGTCCCGAAGCCGGTCGGGCGGGGGGTGCACGTCACCGTGACGGCCGTGGGGTCCTTCTGGAACTCGTAGGCGCCGGTGTCACAGGCCGTCTCGCCGGCGCCGGGGCGGGGCAGCCCGCGCTGGTCGACCATGTTGAGCGCCGGCGCGCAGGCCCCGTGGCCGATCGCGGGGCTGCTCACCGGCAGCGCCATCGTGTCCGTCGGACCCCCGTTGTTGCCGAGCGCGCCCAGCAGCGGGTTGACGCCGACCTGGTCCCCGGTCCCGGTCAGCCCGCACTGGCTCGGCGTTGTGCTCTCCAGATTGTTGCCGCCCGAAATGAAGGGCCCCGAAGCAGTTCGGACCCTGCAGCCGACGCTGGGGCACTGCCCCCCGTCACGATGGTGTCCGGTGAGCATGTCATCGTGCCGGTGTGGTGGTGCCATTGGTCTGGATGTTCCCGCCGTGGCCGCCGGTCGATCCGATTGGCGGCCAGCGTGTCGCCGACCAACGTGGCCCGGCCCTCGTTGTCGACCCCGCCGCCGTCCACGCCCGCCGTGTTCTGCGGCGATCGTGGTGTTGGTGATCTGAGCCGTTCCGGTGTTTTCGACGTAGAGGGCTCCGCCCTCGGTTGAGGCACTGTTCCCAGACGCGCTGACCCCGTCGAGGTTGAGGGTGCCGGCATCGTACACCGCTCCGCCCAGGCCCGAAACATCGCCCGTCGGTGGCCGTGTTCCCGGACAGCGTGTCCGCCGATGAGCGTCGCGGTCGTGCTCGCCGCCCACGAAGAGGGCGCCTCCCTCAATCGCGCCGCCTCCGGTCAGGGTGACGCCGGTGATGGTGACCGCGGCGTCGGGCTGCAATTGGCAGCCGTTGCTGAGGACAAAGGTCGAATCGGCGCCATCGCCGGTGATCGTGGTCGACCGTGCGCCCTGCCCTTCGATCGTAAGTGACATCACGTGGTGCCGAGATGATGATTCCGCCGAATTGCGCTCAGAACGCGGCTCCACCCCCGGATCGATGACGACCGTGTCGCCATTCCCGGCATCCGCGATAACGGTGCGCAGCGTGCCGGCCGTGGGGACCGGACTGTCCCCGTTCGAGGTGACGTGCAGGCGTCGCCGCAGACGCCGCCGTGACCGCACCAAGCAACACCAGCGCGGCCACGCCCATCACCGCAACCACCCGGCCGAGAGCCCGGCGTCCGCCCCTATGCCCTACGCCATCCCGCCCCAATGTCCCGTCCCACGTCGGCCCGTTCCCAGATCACCCACCGGCCTTGTTCCCCCTACGAACAGGTCCATCGTACGCCAAATCCGCCCGCCCCGAGCACCCGGGGTCCGAAGAACTACTCGGGCTTGATCTTCCAGCTCGGAAGGTCCGCGATCGCCTCGCGGTACTTGCGGCGGTGGATCGGCCGGAAGAACATGCTCCATGTCGTGGCGAGAATCCCCACGACGATCAGCCCGCCCAGGGCCTTGCCGACGATGACGCATGCCACCACGCAGGCGAGGGCGAACGCGCTGATCGCGATGGGGACCCGGCGGTAGCGCAGCTGGGTGGCCCGGACGGCGACGTACTGCTCCATCGGGATCCGGTTGGTGTTCCACGTCTTGCCGCACTTCTCGCACGTCCAGCGCTCGCCGTAGCGCAGGTAGCGCTTCTCCCCGCAGTCACAGGTGAGGGTGATCGGCGGGCCGCGCCTGACCGACCTCGGCAGACCCGCCGGACCGTCCGTCTCGGTGGCGCTCGCCATGAGCACTAGTGCTCGGGCGGCTCCCAGCCCTCCAGCACGGAGGGCCGGTAGTCGGTGCCGACCATCCGGGAGCCCTCCACCCACGGGCCCAGCTCGGGCTGGGGGAACTTGGCGTGACGTTCCTTCAAGGCGATTCCGTAGGAGTTTCCCGACTGGAGGTGCTTGATGAGGACCCTACGCGCAATCTCGTCCTCGCGCCCCTCCGGGATGTCGAAGTAGATCTTGATGAATGAGTTGGAGTAGCGGTCGAACACCGCCGGCACGCCCTCCTCGGCGAGCAGGGTGACGTCCTCCAGCCAGTTGATGTCCTGGCCCGGGGTGGCGGCGATGAGATCCACGTCCTCCACCAGCGAGATGTCCTCCTGGTACTCGAACCGCTTGCCCGACAGGTACTCGGCGTCGATGGCGAACACCTTCTGCGGCTCGCCGGGCACACGCGTCACGTCACTCATGACCGCTCACCTCCCGTGGCCGCGTGCACCGGGTCCAGGTAGTCGATCGGGTTGGCCACGTGACGCTCGAGCAGGCGCTCGATCCGCGCCAGCGTCTTCTCCTCGGACACGCCGGGAATGTAGTCGGTGCCGGCCAGCGGGACCTTCGCCATCGCGGAGGCCTCCACGGTCAGCGCGCACAGGTCCTCGGGCTCCAGCGAGTGCACGTCGGTCTTCCCGCACGCGCGCGCCAGCATCTGGCACTCCAGCGTGAGCGTGTGCAGGAAGTTGTAGACGCGGTTGGCCGCGTCGTCGACGACCAGGCGCTTGCGCAGCTCGGGATCCTGGGTGGCCACGCCGACCGGGCAGCGCCCGGTGTGGCAGTGGTAGCACCGTCCCGCGGGCACGCCGACCGTGCCCTCGTAGTCGGTGACGCCGGGGATCTCCTTGTTGCAGTTCAGCGCCATCAGCGCCGAGTGCCCGATGGCGATCGCGTCCGCGCCCAGAGCCAGGCACTTGGCCACGTCACCGCCGTTGCGGATGCCGCCGGCCACCACCAGGTCGATCTCGTCGGCCAGGCCGACGTCCTCCAGCGCGCGCCGGGCCTCGGGGATCGCCGCCATCAGCGGGATCCCGGTCTCCTCGGACGCGGTGTGGGGCCCGGCGCCGGTGCCGCCCTCGGCGCCGTCGAGATAGATGATGTCCGGGCCGCACTTCGCGGCCATGCGCACGTCGTCATAGACGCGGGCGGCGCCCAGCTTGAGCTGGATGGGGATCTCATAGTTGGTGGCCTCGCGGACCTCCTGGATCTTCAGCGACAGGTCGTCGGGGCCCAGCCAGTCGGGGTGCCGCGCCGGTGAGCGCTGGTCGATGCCCGCGGGCAGCGAGCGCATCTCGGCCACCTGCTCGGTGACCTTCTGGCCCATGAGGTGGCCGCCGAGGCCGACCTTGCAGCCCTGGCCGATGAAGAACTCGCACGCGTCGGCGAGCATCAGGTGGTGGGGGTTGAAGCCGTACCGGCTCTGGATGACCTGGTAGTACCACTTCGTCGACAGGTCGCGCTCGGGCGGGATCATCCCGCCCTCGCCACTGCACGTGGCGGTGCCGGCCATCGAGGCGCCCTTGGCCAGGGCCATCTTGGCCTCCAGCGACAGCGCGCCGAACGACATGCCGGTGATGTAGACCGGGATGTCGAGCTCGATCGGCTTGGAAGCAAAGCGCGCGCCCAGCACGGTCTTGGTCAGGCACTTCTCGCGATAGCCCTCGATGACAAACCGGGTGAGCGTCCCCGGCATGAACATGAGCTCGTCCCAGTGCGGGATCTTCTTGAACATCGAGAAGCCGCGCATCCGGTAGCGGCCGAGCTCGGACTTCACGTGGATGTCGTCGATGACCTCGGGCGTGAAGATGCTCGAGCGGCCCAGCACGTTGCGGGCCATCGGTGCGTTCTCGTCAGCAGCCATTTCAAAACCCCCTAGAGGACGAGCTTGCGCTCGGATGGCTCGAGCGAGTCGTAGTTGTAGAGCTTCTTGCCGCACACGAACTTCTGCAGTGGCGGCGGCGAACCAAGGCCGTAAAGGCCGAACTTGCGCTGCACGAACTCGGTGTCGGCGTCGGTCCACTCGCCCTCGACGCAGTCGACACCCAGCGACTTGACCGTGCCGCCGACGTAGATCGTGCCGTCATACATCGAGTCGCCCAGGCCCGGGCCGGCGTCGCCGCAGATGATCTGACGGCCGCGCTGCATCATGAACCCGGTCATCGACCCGGCGCTGCCGAGCGCGATGATCGTGCCGCCCTTCTGGTCGATCCCGGTCCGCGCGCCGACCTGGCCTTTGATCACCAGGTCCCCGCCGCGGATCGCCGCGCCCGTCAGTGACCCGGCGTTGGACTCGATGACCACCACCCCGGACATCATGTTCTCGCACGCCGACCAGCCGACGCGACCGGCGATCTGCACCTCCGGACCGTCGATCATGCCCAGCGCGAAGTAGCCCAGCGACCCCTCGAAGCGCAGCTTGCAGCGGGTGAGGATGCCCGCGCCCAGCGAGTGCCGGGCGGCCGGGTTGAGCACCGTGACGTCGGTGACGCCCTGCTCATACAACAGCCAGCGCAGCTCGAGGTTGATCTGGCGGGTGGTCAGGGGACCCGCATCAAGGGTCGCGCTGGCGCCGTCGATCTCAGACACCCGCGGGACCCGGGCGTTGAGCTCCACCAGCCCACGGGCGTCAAACTGCGGCTCCTCCGCCGCCGCGCGCGGATGATTCACCGTGTCCATACCATCACCGTGCTCTCGTAGGGGTCGTAGGTCTCGATCTCGTGGTCGATGACCGCGCGAATCGCCATCTCCTCGGAGGCCAGGGCCACCATGTCGTCACCCTCGTAGAGGACCAGCGGCTTGGCGGCGAGCTCGTCCTTGGCCACCCCCAGCGCGTCCTCGGAGACGCAGATGTAGGTGAACACGCCGTCGAGGTCCTCCAGCGAGTGATGCATGGCATCCTCGAGTGACTCGCCGTTGGCCATCCGGTCGGCCAGGTACACGGCGATGATCTCCGAGTCACACATCGACGCGAAGCGGTGGCCACGAGACTCCAGGCGCCGGCGCCACTGGTGGTAGTTGGTGAGCTGGCCGTTGTGGACCACCGCGACGTCGGAGAACGGATAGGCCCAGTAGGGGTGGGCGTTGGCGATGTCCACGTCTGACTCGGTGGCCATCCGCACGTGTCCGATCCCGTGTGAGCCGAAGTAGTCGTCCAGACCGTAGGAGCCCGACACCGTGCGGGCATCGCCCAGGTCCTTGACGATGTCGAGCGAGTGACCCAGCGACAGCACCTCGGTGTGGGGCACCGACTCGATGTGGTCGGCGAGGCGCTTGAGGTCGTCGTGGTAGACGACCGTGGCCGAGAACGTGTACTCGTTGATGTCCTCGGTGCTCTTGATCTCGGCGCCGGCACCGCGCAGCCGCGCCTCCACATCCCGGCGGCGCCGTCGCACGTCGTCGGCGAAGTCCACGTCGCGCGGGGCGGTGGACTCAGCCAGGTTGATGCGAACGGTGAGCTCGTGGGTGGGCGCGTGATAGAGCGCGTAGCCGGTCGAGTCGGGCCCACGGTGCTTCATCGACTGCAGCATGCTGGTCATGTCGCGGCCGATGCGATGGGCCCCGTTGCCGTTCCTGTAGATGATCCCTGCGATTCCGCACATAGTCGTGTCTCCGATACGGGAGTGACGGGCTGGGCCCGATTACGGGAGGACCTCCAGGTACTCGTCGCGCTCCCAATCGGTCACGGCGGCGAGGTAGCGCTCCCATTCATCGCGCTTGTAGTGGTTGAAGACCTTGTAGAGGCGGCCCGGCATGGCGCTGCGGACGACCTCGTCGGCGGCCAGCGCCTCGAGCGCGGCGCCCAGGCTGTCGGGCACCTTCTCGATCTCGGCGCCCTCCTGGAGCAGGTCATAGGTGTTGCCCTGCTGCGGCGGTCCCGGGTCCAGCTCGCGGCGCACGCCGTCCAGGCCGGCGCGCAGCAGCGTGGCGACGGTGAGGTACGGGTTACACGAGGAGTCCACGCCGCGGTACTCGAAGCGCCCGCCGCTGGCCACGCGCACGGTGGTGGTGCGGTTCTGCCAGCCCCAGTTCTTGTAGATCGGCGCCCAGAAGCCCGTATCCCACATGCGGCAGTAGGAGTTGACGGTGGGGTTGCCGACGCACATGAGCGCCGGGAAGTGCTCCAGCATGCCGCCGAGGAAGTGGCGGGCGAACTGGGAGAGCTTGGCCGGACCGTCGGGGTCGTAGAAGACGTTGGTGCCCTCGTCGTCGATGAGCGTGAAGTGGTGGTGGTGGCCGTTGGCCGACACGCCCGTGAACGGCTTGGGCATGAACGTGGGCAGCAGGTCGTGCTTGCGGCCGACCGCCGCGCACACCTGGCGATAGGTGGTGATGTTGTCCGCCGTGCGCACCGGGCGGTCAAACCGGAAGTTGAGCTCGAGCTGGCCCGGGGCGTCCTCGTGGTCGCCGTAGCTCATGTCCAGCCCCAGCGCCTGGCCGTACTCCACGACGTCGAGCAGCACCGGACGGAGCTCCTCGAACTGGTGGATGTGGTAGCAGTAGGGCTTGGTGACGCCCTGGGGCTCCTCGCCCTCGCGGGGCTTGCGCAGCCACATCATCTCGGGCTCGATGCCGATGAGGAACTGGTAGCCGAGCTCCTGCTCGAACTCGTGGGCCACCTTCTTGAGGTTCTGGCGCGGATCGGCGTCCAGCAGGTCGCCGGTCTCGGTGTCGTAGCAGTCACAGAACACGCGGGCGACCCGGTTGTCCCACGGCAGCACGGCGAAGGTGTCCAGGTCGGCGACGGCGGCCAGCTCTGACTCCTCGGGGCCGAACCCGATGTAGTTGCCGTAGCGATCGGTGAAGAGGTTGGCGACGGCGCCGTAGACGAGCTGGTAGCCGCGCTCGGCCACCTGCGGAAAGAACGAGGACACCACGCCCTTGCCCATGACCCGGCCGGTGATCGAGACCTGCTGGAAGAAGACGTACTTGATGCCCTCGTCCTCGATCAGCTTGGTGAGGGCCTCGATCTTGTCGGCACGGCCCGGGGCGTTGCGCGCCTCCTCCAGCGTCGCCGGCGCAGGCGCGATCCGCGGACTGGAGAGGACCGTCTCTACGTTCCCGCCGAACTGCGGCGTCTCCACACCTTTCGCCATCCTCCACTCCTTCCTCAGACCCCCGACTCCGCGGGCGGCCTCAATGGATCGATTAAGCCCGGCGGCCGGACCGCGGCGTCACCGCCGTGGCGGCTCTCCGGGCTCGCCGGCGCTCCGTCCGCAGGCGGGCGCTGTACCCACCTCAGCGCCGCACGACTGGACAAATTGGTACACGGCGCGTTTATACCAAGCGGCCGTGGACATGGCAAGGCTCCCCGCTTGCACGCGCGACGTCGCCACGGTAGCATTCTGTTGCGTTATCTACAACTCTATTGCGCTATAGGCAACATCGCTAGGAGAGCCCCCGTGCCCGACCGTCTTCCCTCCTCCACCCCGACGCTCGTCATCGGTGCCGGCGTACACGGCCTGTCCACCGCCTGGCATCTCGCCCGCCAGGGACAGGAGGTCCTCGTCGTCGACAAGACCGAGGTCGCGGCCGGCGCGTCGGGGATCGCCTGCGGCATCGTGCGCAACAACTACTTCCAGCCGGCCATGCAGGAGCTGATGGCCGCGTGCGTCGAGGTGTGGGAGTCAGAGCCCGAGAAGCTCCACTACCACGCCAGCGGCTACATCGCGCTTGGGCCCACCGCCCAGGAGGAGGACCTCACCGAGGTCTACGAGCGCCAGCAGCGGATCGGCTACCCCTCGCGGCTGTACGTCGGTGAGCGCGAGGTCTCAGATCACATGCGTTCGCTCTATGACGACTGGCGCGCCCCCGGCCTCAGCGTCTGCCTGCACGAGCAGGCCGGCGGCTATGCCTTCAACAAGGAGTCGATGCTCGGGCTGGCCGACCTCGCACGCGCCGCCGGTGCCCGGATCGAGACCGGCGTCGAGGTCACCGGCTTCACCTCCGGCGACGACGGCGCGGTCACCACCGTCCACACCAGTGCCGGCGACATTCAGGCCGATCAGGTGGTCGTCGCCGTCGGGCCGTGGATCGCCTCCATCTGGGAGATGCTCGAGCTCCCGGACCGCCTCGACGTCCGCCAGCCCGACGGCCAGGTCGTCACCGACCAGCCGATGTGGACCTACTGGTACCTGCAGGAGGGCGAGGCCGCGTTCGATCCGGCGAGCTTCGTCACCAACGACGGCCAGAGCTCCCCCGTCCTGCACGTCGACTCAGACCAGCCCCTGCGCGCCGATGACGGCACCCTGATCACCGACGAGTTCTGGGGCGTCTACTTCAAGCCCGACCGTGACAGCGTCCAGGGCGGCGCCCAGCCGATCAAGCTCGGCAACACCTTCGACGTGGACCCCTACCCCACCGGCACCGTCGACTCCGGCTTCCCGGACATGTGGTCGGCCTCGCTGTCGCACTGCCTCACGCGCTTTGAGGGCGCGCGCGCCAAGTACCGCCAGGTCCGCTCGGGCGGGGTCGGCGCCTTCACCGTCGACAACTTCCCGGTGTTCGACTACATGCGTCCCAACGTGTTCGTCGCGGCGGACTCCAACCACGGCTACAAGATGATCGCCGTGGGCAAGGAGATCGCCCGGGTCCTGCAGGGCGAGCACTCCTCGCTGCTGCACCCGTTCCGCTACGAGCGCTTCGCCACCGGCGACCTGCATCCCGTGTCGCACAGCCCCTACCCCTGGAGCTGACCCCCCCAAGCTGACCCTCCAAGGCCGCCCAAGCTGACCCCAAGGCCGCCCCAAGGCCGCCCCCAAGCTGACCCCCCAAGGCCGCCGCCCGCGGGCGGCGGTCAACCCGACGTCTGACCGCCCAATGCCGCGCTGAGATCGGCCGCGGCCACCAGCAGCGGCTCACGCAGTCCGCGGCGCGCCGGCGCGGGCAGCCGCGACACGGGGCCCTGGACCCCCAGGATCGCCGCCAGCTCGCCGTGGCGCCCGAACGCCGGCGCCGCGAGCGCGGCCAGATCAGCCTCGCGCTCGCCGACGGCCTCGGCCCAGCCGCGTGCCCGCACGGCGTCGAGCTCGGCGGCCAGCGCCGCCGGGTCGGTGATGGTGCGGGCCGTGTACGTCGTCAGGGAAACCGATCCCACCCGCCCCGCCCCTCCGCCCACCCGCCCCAGGGCGCGACCCCCCGTGGCCTCGCCCCCCGCGGCCTCGCCCCCCGCAAAGGCGAGCATCACCTTCCCCGCGGCGGTGGCGTGCGACACGCTGGGCCGCCCCACCCGGGCCATGCTCACCACGCTGGAGGGCGACGGGACGAAGTCCACCGTGATGGCCTCGGTCTCCCCCGGCACCGACAGCGTCGCCGTCTCCCCGGTCTCCGCGACCAGCCGGGCCAGCAGCGGCCGTGCCAGGGCGCGCACGTCCAACCCCGCGAGCACGCGGTCCGACAACGTCACAAGCTTCAGGCCCAAGCGGTAGGGCCCGCTGTCGGTGCGCATGACCAGCCCGGCGTCCTGGAGAGTGGTGAGCAGCCGCGACGCGGTGCTCGCGTTGACCCCGATGCGCCGGGCCAGCTCGTTGACGCCCAGCGGGGTCTCGGAGGCGGCCAGGACGTCGAGCAGCTGGGTCGCGCGGGCCACCGAGCCCACGGCACGACGGGGCGCATCACCGCGCTCAGCGGGCATGCGCCCGCTCTGACTGAGGATCAGCGGTCAGAAGCCCGAGCGGGACGTCGCGCCCCACGGCCGTTGGCTGCGCTGCGTGTGGCCCCCACCTTGCCCGCCACCTTGTTCGCCACCTTGCCGGCCACGCGCGCCGGGCGCGGCGAATCCAGCGAGCGCATCACCATCACCTCGATGCCGCCGGGGGCGAACAGGTCCCGCGAATAGGCCACGCGGTCGTCGCGGCCCGCGAAGATCAGCTCCTCGAGCTCCAGGCCCGCGGTGGTGCCGGTGATGCCCAGCAGCTTGCCGGCCCGCTCACGCGCGGTGAGCACCGCCGGCATCACGCGCGTACGCGCGTAGGTGACCGGGATCCCGATGTCGATGAGCACGTCGAGCACCATCCGCCCCTGCTCGACCTCGGCGCGCAGCGCACCCACCTCGGGCAGGGCGATGCTCGGATGCACGACGTCGTACATGACCGCCACCGGGGAGCCTCCGGCCACCAGGGTGCGCCACACCGACGTGCAGGGCTCCGAGGGCTCCAGGCCCAGCGCCTCGCAGACCTCGGCGCCGACCGCGCGGTGCTCGATGCGCACATCGACCGCCGACAGATGCAGGCCACGCCGGGCCGCCACCGAGGAATAGGGCTCCAGCCGCTCCAGCCGCTCGCCGAACGCGGGCGGCACCGCCATCCGCCCCACGAAGGTCCCGCTGCCCTGCCGCCGCACGATCTCGCCGCTGTCCTCCAGCCGCTGCAGCGCGCTGCGCAGCGTGCCCCGCGACACCCCCAGCATCGCCGCCACCTCATGCTCGGGCGGCAGCCGATCCCCCTGGCGATAGCGCCCGGGCGCCAGCCAGTTGCGCAGGGCCCGCTCGGCCCCGTCCACCAGCGAGGGGCGGTTGGCCGCGGAGGCTTCGTCGCCTGAGACGACTGCCCCCGCCTTCCGTGGTGACCCTCCGCGTGTGATCTCGACGACTCCTTGTCCCGAAACTTGTCGGGAGGAATCGTATGTCCCCGAGCGGCTGTCCGCTCAAACAGTTTTCAGTAGCCCTGCTTGTGCGCGGCCTCGTTGAGGCTGCGCTTCTTCGGGGGCTTGGTCTCGCCGGCGGCCTTCTCCTCCGCCTCACGGCGGTTGGAGCCGGGTCGACTGATCGTCGGGAGCAGACGCGTGAGCGGCAAATGCGAGGGGCGCATCGAGCCTCCTTTTCTCGCCGGGGGACTACCCATTGGCGTCACCTTTCATGCGCATTGGATAGAGCCTGTAGGCGGGTGATGTCGGCATCTCGACACACTCTGCCGGTGACGCCGGACGTTGCGCGGACAGCAGCTGCAGGCGCGCTGCCAGCTCCGTCAGCCTGTCGTCCGAAGGCTCCATGTCCCTGCGGTGATTCCTTTCGCCGCCCATCGGCTGTCTCCTAGTTCGTTCTCTGAATGAACACGTGCTCAGATCAGAACAGCCCGACCGTCCGGCCGTGCTCGTCGATGTCGATATTGAGCGCGGCCGGGGTCTTGCCCAGGCCCGGCATCTGCACGATGTCGCCGGCCAGCGGCACCAGCCACCCGGCGCCCGTGTAGGCGCGGATGTCGCGCACCGGCAGCGTGAAGTTCTCCGGCGCGTTGAGCAGGGTGGGATCGGCCGAGAGCGAGAGGTGGGTCTTGGCCATGCAGATCGGGAAGTGGCCCAGGCCCTCGCGGGTGAACTGGGTGATCTTGGCCTCGGCCTCGGGATAGAAGTAGACGTCCTTGGCGCCGTACACGTTCTTGGCCACCGCCTCGATCTTGTCCTGGATCGGCTCGTCGTCCTGGTAGAGCTGGTGAAACGTGTTGGGCTGCTCGCATGCCTCCACGACGGCGGTGGCGAGATCGGCCGCGCCGGCGCCGCCCTTGGTGAAGCCCTCGTTGGCCTCGGCGGCAAACGCGCCGGCCTCCATGGCCAGGCGCTTGACCAGCTCCACCTCCTCGTTGGTGTCGCCCGGGCGGCGGTTGACCGCGACCACGGACGGCACGCCGAACGTCTTGACGGTCTTGAGGTGATGGCGCACGTTGGCAAACCCGGTCTCGATCGCATGCAGCGCCGCCGAGCGGTCGGCCCGCGGGTCGTCCTCGAGGCCCGCGTGGTGCTTGATCGCGCGCACGGTGGTGACCAGGACCGCCGCCGACGGAGTCAGCTTGCCGAAGCGGCAGACGATGTCGAAGAACTTCTCCATGCCCATGTCGGCGCCGAAGCCCGACTCGGTGACGACGTAGTCGCCCATCTTCATGCCGATGAGGTCAGCGATGAGCGAGTTGTTGCCGTGGGCGATGTTGGCGAACGGGCCGCAGTGCATGAGCACCGGCTGCCCCTCGAGCGTCTGGACCAGGTTGGGCTTGATCGCGTCCTTGAGCAGCACCGTCATCGCGCCCGCTGCGCCGAGATCCTCGGCCGTGATCGCCTTGGCGCCGTCATAGGAGTAGGCCGCCGTGATCTTGGAGATGCGCCGGCGCAGGTCCTGGAGATCGCGCGCGACCGCCATGATCGCCATCACCTCCGATGCCGCGGTGATGTCAAAGCCGGTCTCGCGCGGGTAGCCGTTGGCTCGTCCGCCGAGCCCGACCGCGATGTTGCGCAGCGCGCGGTCGTTCATGTCCACCGCGCGCCGCCAGCCGATGCGCAGGGCGTCGATCTTGTGCGGGTTGCCGTGCAGGATCGAGGCGTCGATCATCGCCGCCAGGAGATTGTTGGCCGCCGTGATGGCGTGGATGTCGCCGGTGAAATGGAGGTTGAGGTCCTCCATCGGCACCACCTGCGTCAGCCCGCCGCCGGCGGCGCCGCCCTTGATGCCAAACACCGGCCCCAGCGAGGCCTCGCGCAGGCACGCCACCGGGTTCTTGCCGATCACGCCCAGTCCCTGGGTCAGCCCGACGAGCGTGGTCGTCTTGCCCTCGCCCGCCTTGGTCGGCGTCATCCCCGTGACGCAGATCAGCTTGCCGTCCGGCGTGGCCTTGAGGCGATCCAGGACTGAGAGCGCCACCTTGCCCTTGTAGCGGCCGTAGGGCTCGATCTCGTCGGGCTGGAGCCCCGCCTCGGTGGCGATCGTCTCGATGGGCTGGAGTACGGCTTCCTGGGCGATCTCAAGGCTTGACTTCACGGTGGTGTCTCCCTCTTCTGGATCTCAGTGGCTGACGGCAGCGGCGGCGAGCTCGGACACAAGCTTGTCCTCATAGAAGCGCTCCAGCGCAAACGGCGCAATGAGGTCGGGCTGGCGTCCGGTGGCCACCAGCTCGGCGAGCGTCTTGCCCACGATCGGGGCGGCCTTGAACCCGTAGGTCCCCCACCCTGCCGACACGTGGAAGTTGTCGACCTCGGTCTTGCCGAGAATCGGGCTGTAGTCGGGGCTGAGGTCGCACAGGCCCGCCCAGCTGCGCAGCAGCCTCGCCCGCTCGAGCTGGGGAAACAGCTCCATCGCGTGGCGGCAGACGTCCTGGAGGAAGTTGAGTGTCCCGTTCATCCGGTAGGTCGTCCAGGGCTCGATCTCGGCGCCCATCAAGAACTCGCCGCGGTCGGTCTGGCTGATGTAGACGTGCATCTGCGACGACACGATGACCACGTCGAGCAGCGGCTTCATCGGCTCGGTCACGCACGCCTGGAGGATATGGGTGGTGATGGGGAGAGGCACCCCGGCCATGTCGGAGATCAGCGTGGTCCACCCGGCGGTGCAGTTGAGGACCTGGCCGGCGTTGATCGTGCCCCGGTTGGTCTTGACCTTGGTGACCTTGCTGCCCGAGCGCTCCATCCCCAGCACCTCGGTGTTCTGGTGGATCTCGGCGCCACCCTGGTCGGCGGAGCGCGCCAGCCCCCACACGACCGCGTCGTGGCGGATGATGCCGCCGGGCGGGTGATAGAGCGCACCCATGATCGGATAGGTCGCGTTGGGGTTGTGCACCTGCATCGCCGGGGCCAGCTTGGCGATCTCGTCGGGGTAGATGAGGCGGCTGTCGATGCCCTGCAGGCGGTTGACCTCGGCGCGGTTGGCCATCACGAACATCGCACGATCGGCGTGGGCCAGGGTGAGGTGGCCGCACTGGGAGAACAGCAGGTTGAAGTTGAGGTCCTGCGACAGCCCCTCGTAGAGCTTGACGCTGGCGTCGTAGAACTTGGCGCCCTCGGGCGTCTTGTAGTTGGAGCGCAGGATCGTGGTGTTGCGCCCGGCCGCGCCCGAGCCGATGTAGCGCTTCTCCAGGATCGCGATGTCCTTGATGCCGTGGTCGCGCAGGTAGTGCGCGGTGGCCAGGCCGTGCGATCCGCCGCCGACGATGACGACGTCGTAGGAGCTCTTGAGGTCGGGCTGGCGGCGCCACATGCGCCGCTTGCGGAAGATGTCAAGCATGGGCCGCGGTCACCTCCCGCAGGGCGTCGGCGCCCACCGGGGCGCCGCCGAGGTGGCCGCCCGCGTCGGCGACCACGCTCCACATGTACTCGCCGGTGGCCCAGCCGAACAGGAACAGGTAGCGCTCCTCGTCCTCGCGG
Organism: uncultured Actinomycetota bacterium; assembly: GCA_963771675.1. Classification (GTDB taxonomy): domain Bacteria; phylum Actinomycetota; class Thermoleophilia; order Solirubrobacterales; family Solirubrobacteraceae; genus Palsa-465. The sequence continues at coordinate 159,002 of CAVYUJ010000005.1, forward strand.
ATGACGATGCCGGGCTGGCGGCCGATCGACCCTGGCCGCAGCGCGTTGACCGGCGTCACCTGCGGACGGAGATCCAGCGCACAGAAGCGCGCGAACGTCTCGCGGGCCAGCGGGCCCACCAGGGTGAGCGCGGCGAAGTTGCAGGTGACGTCCAGGACGTCGAGCCCCTCGGCGCCACCGAGCTCCGGGCGCTTTCCGATGACCAGCGCGCGGGTGGCGGTCAGCCGGCACCACCACGCCTCATCGCGACGGACCGCTGTTCCGAAGGGCAGCTCGGTCCCGGCGGCGGCGTCGATGGCCTCAGAGGGGCCCTGGAGCTCGAGCTTGCCCAGGTGCGACACGTCGGCCCAGCCGACGCGGCTCGCCGACCCCGCCGCATCCGCCCCGAACTCGACGGCCACGTTCCAGCCGTCGCGGACCTCGAAGCGGGCGCCGGCCTCGCGCGCCAGCCGCTCCATCGGCGAGTGCGCCACGGCATCGCCGGACGCCGTCTTGAGAAAATCGAGGTTCACGAGCGCAGCACCTCCCCGTCGGGGTCGTAGAACGGCTTGGTCTGGATCTCCGCGGTGAGCGTGCGGCCCTCGTCGGAGATCGTGATCTGGGAGCCGTCCTGGGCAAAGGCCTCGGGAACCCAGGCCATGCCGATCGTGCGGTCGAGCACCGGCGAATGGCGCGAGCTGGTCACCTGCCCGGCGGGCGTGCCCGCAGCGTCGAGCACGACGGCGCCCTCGGTGGGCACGTCGCCGTTGGACATGGTGAAGCCGACCAGCGCCACGCCGGCGCCGTGGTCTGAGTAGTGCTCGAGCGCCCACTTGCCGATGAAGTCCTGCTCCTTGTCGAGCTTGACGATCCAGGACATGGCCGCGCCGAACGGCGTGGACTCCGAGTCGGTGTCCTGGCCGACGATGATGTGCAGCTTCTGCAGGCGCAGGATCCGCTGGGGCTCGAGGCCGAACGGCCGCAGCCCGTGGGGCTTGCCCGCCTCCATCAGCGCGTCCCACACGTGCTCGCCGTAGCCGGAGGGGAAGTGGATCTCATAGCCCACTTCGCCGACGAAGCCGATGCGCAGGATGAGGCACTGCACGCCCGCGATCTGCGCCTGCTTGCCGTCGAGGTAGGCGAAGGCCTCGTTGGAGCAGTCCAGATCGGTGACCGCGGCGATGATCTCGCGCGCCTTCGGGCCGGCGAGGTTGACCGCCCCGACACCCTGGGTGACGTCGGTGAGGTGAACCCGGTCGCCCCAGTCGGCCAGCCACCAGGAGAACCACTCCTCCATGGCGCCGGCCCCGCTCGAGGTCGTCGTCACGTAGAACGTCTCGTCGTCGATCCGGCAGATCGTGCCGTCGTCGACGATCCGCCCCGCGTCGGAGCTGATCACGCCGTAGCGGATGCGTCCGGGCTTGAGGTTGGAGAAGCGGTTGGGGTACAGCCGGTCCAGGAACTCCCCGGCGTCGGGACCGCGCACGATGAGCTTGCCCAGCGTCGAGACGTCGATGAGCCCGGCGGCCGTGTTGACGTTGAGCGCCTCGCCCTCGGGATCTCCGTAGTCATAGGCGCGCCGCCAGTCTCCGGCCCACTTCACGTTGGCGCCCAGCGCGCGGTGGCGGTCGTGGATGGCCGAGCGCTTGGCCGGCTCGACCGGCCGGCCGCCGAGGATCCCCATCGGCACCGACACCCACGGCGGGCGCGCGGTGGTGACGCCGACCTGCTCGAGGCCCTGCCCGGTCTCCTGGGCCATCAGCCGCACCGACGGCAGCTGGCACATGCGGCCCTGGCAGGGGCCCATCGTCACCGTCGTGTAGCGCTTGGCGAGCTCGATCGAGTCATAGCCCTCCTCGATGGAGAGGTGGACGTCCTTGCTGGTGACGTCCTCGCAGAAGCAGGCAAAGCACTTGCCGCGCCCCGCGCCGCTCACGGGCGGCGCCACGGCGATGTCGGGCGCCGCCGGCTCGGCCAGCCGCGCGCTCAGCGCCGTCACGCGCTTGGCCGAGGCGTCGTCGCCCAGACCCAGGGCGTGCGCGGCCTGAAGGCCGGCGAGCTCCCCCGAGGCCGCGACCGCGGGGTCGGAGTCGGCGCCCGCTACCTCGCCGGCGGCGAAGACGCCCGACGGCATCTCGGACAGGGCGAAGTGGCCGCGCTGCGCGTCGTAGGCGCTCTTGGCGCCGGCCTGGAGCAGGAGCGAGGTGGCGGGGATGGTGCCGCCCGAGACGACGATCAGATCGCACTCGAAGGAATGCTCGGAGCCGCCGGTGAGCGGCTGGATGATCGCCTCGCTGACGGTCTTGCTGCCACGGGCCTCGATGATCGTGTGGGCGCTGAACACCGGGATCCCGTCGGCGCGCAGTGACGTGACCAGCTCACCCGCCTCGGGGCGCAGGTCGGCGACGGCGACGATCTGGACGCCGACGGCGCGCAGCGCCTGGGCGGCGTGCAGCCCGCGATCCGAGGTGGTGGCGATGACCGCGCGCCTGCCGGGGCTGACCCCGTAGAGCGCGGCCAGCCGCCGGGCGCCGCCCGACAGCATCACGCCGGGCAGGTCGTTGCCCGCGAAGACGAGCGGCTGCTCGATGGCGCCGGTCGCGAACACGTGGCGCGCGGCGCGGACCTGGTGCAGGATGTCGCGCTGCCACACCGGGACCAGCCCGTCGAAGTAACCCAGCGCGGAGCCCTGGTGGATGATCTCCACCCCGGCGTCGCGCACGTCGGCGAGCAGCCGGCCCAGGCCCTGGCCGTCTGACTCGACGAGCTGCTGGCCGCCGGGCTCGGCGCCCTCGTCGGCGAGGACGACGTCGGCGCCCAGGCGCGCGGCGGCGAGCGCCGCGTTGAGCCCGGCGATCCCGCCGCCGGTGACCAGGACGTCGGCGTGGCGGCGCCGGTACTCGGTGCGCCACTCACGCTCGGGCTGGGAGTGGCGCAGCTTGCCCAGGCCGGCGGCGTTGCGCAGGATCTTCTCGTACAGCGGCCACAGCCTGCGCGGCCGGATGAACGTCTTGTAGTAGAAGCCGGGCGGCGTGAACGGGCCGCCGAAGATGTCGGTGGCGCGCATCGCGTCGAACTCCAGCGACGGCAGCGCGTTGACGTGGGTGACGGTGATCCCCTCGCGCGCCGGCTCGGTGCAGGCCCGTGCCCCCGGCGCTCCGTTAACGGCGCAGATGCAGTTGGGGCACTGGCCGGCGACGCACATCAGGCCGCGCCGGCGGTGGTACTTGAAGCTGCGGCTGAACGTGCGCCGGCCGGCGGCGTACAGCGCCGAGCCGATCGTGTCGCCCTCGTAGGCCTGCACCTTCTTGCCGTCGAAGGTGAAGGAGATCTTCTTGGTCCGGTCGATGCGCTCGCCGGGCTGTGGGTTGAGGCGACTCACGCCTGCCCCCGCTCGCCATCCGGGCTCGCCACTGCCGGGGGCGGCGTGAGTCGTCCGGCTGGCAGCTCCACCAGCTTCACCTCGTTGGTGACCGTGTCGCGCTCGGCGATGAACCAGGCGCGGCAGCCCGAGCGATGGAACCACCACTCACGCTGAACCCCGGCGACATTGCGGCGAAAGTAGTTGTAGGTGTTGAGCTCGCGGAAGCTCGGGCGTGACTTGGGACGTGCGGAGACCTCTCCACCGAAGCCGAAATCGGTCACCTCGCGCACCCCGCAGTTGGGGCACTCCAAGAGAAACGACATGACGGGGACGCTAAGCCCGGCGCTTGATCCTGTCCAATATCGAATTAGGATCTATTGATTTGGTTCTCGTATCACAGAGACCAACGTCGCCGCCATCGCACGAGGGGTCATGGAACTACGTCAGCTGCGCTATTTCGTCGCCGTCGCCGAGGAGCTGCACTTCCGGCGTGCCGCCGCCCGCCTGCACATCTCCCAGCCGCCGCTCAGCCAGCAGATCCACGCGCTGGAGACCGAGCTCGGCTGCACGCTGCTGGAGCGCACGCGGCGCCGCGTTGAGCTCACCCCGGCCGGCGAGGCGTTCCTGCGCGATGCCCGGGCCATGCTCGCCGAGCTCGACGTCGCCGTCTCGACCGCCCGCGCCATCGACGCCGGCCAGTCCGGGGTCCTGCGGGTCTCGTTCGTGGGCTCGGCCCTGCTCTCGATCGTGCCCGCCGCCGTGCAGCGCTTCCGCCGCACCCGCCCCGGCGTGGAGGTCGAGCTGCGCGAGCGCTCGACCACCGAGCAGCTGCGTTCGCTGAGCACCGGCGTCGTCGACGTCGGGCTGGTCCGCCCCCCGCTGCAGTCAGACACCGGCCTGCACCTCCAGGAGGTGATGCGAGAGCGCACGATCGCGGCCATTCCCCAGGATCATGAGCTGGCCGCCCTGCGCCGGATCCCGCTCAAGCGCCTGGCCGCCGAGCCGCTCGTGCTCTTCCCCCGCCGCCAGGCGCCCGGCTTTCACGATCTGCTCATCGGCCGGCTCGCGGCCACCGGCACCACGCCCCACGTCGTCCAGTACGCGCCGGAGATGATGACCATCATCGGGCTGGTCGCCGCCGGCATCGGCGTCTCCCCGGTCCCCGCGTCGATGGAGCACCTCGCCATCGACGGCGTCACCTACCGCCCGCTGAGCGGCGCGCCGGACTCAGAGCTGGTCGCACTCACCCGCGCCGGCGAGGCGTCGCCGCTGGCTGAGGCCTTCGTCGACGACGCGCGCGCGGTGGCCTGAGGATCGCGCGGTCGTGCCGGTTGCCACTTGACGGCCCAAAGCCCGGGTGTTAGCGTGTCGAAGCGCTTCGACGAAGCGCTTCGACTGTACGGGAGGTCGCTCCGTCGTAGCGGCGGTCAGAGGTGCGGTTCCACCGCCCCTGGCCCGGTGACCGGGATATCGCGGTGGTCTGTCACAAGGGAGGGAACTGCGCGGTGTCCAAGCTCATCCAGCTGACAAGGGCTGTCGCCGTCGGCGCGACGGTCGCTGCCCTCGCCCTGCCGGCGGCCGCCGGCGCCAGGGCAAGCACGTCCACGAGCGCCAGGGCCGGGGCGGGCGCGGGTGCGCCGCTGCAGCCGGTGCCGAATCTGCCGGTCAACGCCTGCCACGACTCCACGCTCCCGCGTGACTTCGGCACCAACTTCCCCACGCCGGGCGATCCGTACGGCTTCGGGTTCGCCAACGAGACTGCGATCGGCTGGGAGCGCAACCTCTACGCACCGTTCGAGTACCTCTCGGGGTCCTACTTCGCGCGCGGCGTGCCGACAACGTACAAGTCGGGCGGTCAGAGCCTCTGCGGCGCCATGTACTCGTTCAACGCCTACACGTACGGGCTGGCGCCCGGCCAGGCGCCCGCGCCGGGCTCGGTGCACTGGACGATGGCCGACGACTATCTGCCGGCGATGACCACGTCGTTCACCCGCGATCAGGTGGCCATCTCCATCACGGACTTCGCCAACCGGCAGTCCATCGCCGGCAATCCGGTGGAGCTCGTCTACACCCGGGTGAGCGTGACCAACCACGGCTCGGCGGCGGTGAGCGTGCCGGCGGGCCAGTCGGGGCCGAACCTGATCTCGCTCAACCAGTCCCCCGATACGGTCGCACCGGGGCAGACCGTGCATCACGACTTCGTCGCGGCCGTCGACACCTTCAGCACGACGGTGCCCCTGCCCTCCGTCAGCGCGCTCACTCCGAGCCGCGGTACTCCCGGCGCTCTGCCCTACAGCGCGGCCTACCGGCACATGACCGACTACTGGCGCGACCGCCTCTCGGTCATCCCGAGGCTCTCGCTGCCCAACGTCGCACTGGCCGACACCGGCAACCTGCGCGACCCGGGCTCGGCGATCGAGGACGCCTACAAGGCCGCGTTCGTGTACACCAGGATCGTCCAGGCCGGCGACGCTCCCTTCTCCGCCGCGAACAACTACGCCTACCTGCTCGATCACGACGCGCCCGGCATCCTGGCCAACCGCTTCGAGCTGGGCGACTACACCGACGCGCAGAGCCTGCTCCTGAACGCCCGGATCTCCGAGGCATCCAACTTCGACGAGTTGGGCGCGAACTGGTACTGGGACGGTCCGTGGCGGACCCCCACCGCCTGGGCGGCCTACCTCGAGGGCACCAACGACACCGCGTTCGTCGCCAAGTACTTCCATGACGACGCGAACGGCCCCAGCCAGTGGGGCCCGAGCCTGTACACGATCATGCACACCGACTACCTGTCCCAGCTCAACGCGGCCGGCTACCTGCGCCGGTCAAACGACAACGACAGCGAGGGCACCTGGCTCTTCGACGACGAGACGGCGCTGGCCGGCCTGTCGGCGTATCGCTACATCGCCGCGCGCATCGGCGACGAGGCGGAGGCCCAGTGGGCCGGCGGGGCTTACACCAGCCTGCTCAATGAGGTCAACGGAGCGCTGGCCGCCAACGAGCAGCCCAACGATTTCGCCTTCCTCCCATGCGAGGTCAACGTGCCGATCACCGCCGACCGCTGTAACACCGCGGGCGACGCGAACTGGGCCGGATCGAACCTGTGGGGCCAGAACGTGTGGGACATCTTCCTGCAGGGCGGCGCGCTCAACGGCCCTCTCGGTGACCCGAGCCAGACCGACGGCCTCTACGAGACCGGCTTCAGCCGGCTGGCGGGCACCGGGGTGCCGTTCCCCTCGTTCGGCGCCTATTCCGGCTACAGCGTCGCGCTGAACACCGCCTACGCCCAGGGAGCGCTGTACGGCAACGCGTATCGCGACCTGCCGATCACCAGCTACGCCTGGCAGATCGCCACCACGACCGGCGGGCCGAACGCGTGGTGGGAGGCCAACGGAAGCGCGCCTGACCCCAACAACCCGTGGGCCGGCAGCCACGCCGGGCCACAGTTCGGCGCGGTCCCCTACGTCTGGCCGATGGCGGGCCAGACCCAGACGCTGCTGCAGTCACTCGTGGCCCCCGGGCTCGCGTCGACGACGAGCGCCCGCGGCAGCCACACCGTGCTCTACGTCGGGCGCGGCGTCCCCGACGCCTGGATCACCCCCGGGCAGACGATCGCCGTGAACAATCTGACCTCCTCCTACAGCGAGGCGTCCGGTGCCCGCGCCACCTACGGGGTGCAGATCAGCACCCACGGCAGGCCCGATGACCGGGTCGTCGTGGTCTCGCTGAGCGGCAGGCTCCCGGGCGACGACGTCCAGGTCCAGCTCCCGGTGTTCGCCGACGCCGGCGTGCGGCGGGTCATCGGCGGCGGCTATGACCCCGCCACGCACTCGGTCACCATGGACCGAGAGACCGTGGAGATCCAGCTCGGCCGGGCGAGCCGCCCGGCGCTCACCGTCAGCGTGAAGGGGACCGCCCCGGGCCAGAACGGCCAGCCCGGCCTGTCTCCCGGGGTCCAGACCACGGCGACGGCCACCATCACCAACCCGGGATCGACTGCGATCACCAACGTGAAGCTGAGCCTCGACGCCCCCACCGGCTGGACGACCAGCGCCAGCACCCCGGCCGGCTTCGGCGTCATCGCTCCAGGTCAGACGAAGACCGTGACCTGGGATGTCACCCCGCCGGCCACGATGACGGCGCCCACGAGCGCGAACGGCCTGATCGTCGACGCGAGCTACGGTGCGCCTGCCGACGCGTCGGGCTCGGTCAGCGCCGAGCAATGGGTGACCGTGGAGAAGCCGCTGCCGCTGCCGCCGGGGTCGACCGACCTGGCGCTGACGGGAACCCCCTCCGCGTCCTACACCTCGCCGTGGGCGACCGTGAACGGGATCAACAGCGGCCTGTACCCGGTCCAGTCAAACGACGACAACGACCTCACCCCCTACTGGGGCGACTGGCCGCAGACCGGTACCCACTGGATCGAGCTGGACTGGTCCTCGCCGATCACCACCAACAGCTCCGAGCTCTACTTCGCCGATGACGGCGGCGGCCTGCTGACGCCGTCCTCGTGGGTGGTCCAGTACTGGAACGGCAGCGCCTGGGTCGACGTCGGCAACCAGAGCGGCGAGCCTGCCCAGATCAACCAGTTCAACGACGTCACCTTCGACCAGGTGACCACGACCAAGCTACGCGTCTCGATGCAGGGCACCGGCACCGCATCGGTCGGCGTCGTCCAGTGGGTGGTGCCGAGCATCCCGAGCTAGCGACACCCGGCCCGGCGCGTCCCGACGCGTCGCGGCGGGCCCGCTCGGCGTGTAGGGTCCGGCCCATGTCGGGCCGCGACCGCCTCGATGCCTGCTGGAAGGAGGACCGCCCCGCCTTCGGGCTCTGGGGCTCCATCCCGACCACGCTGACCGCCGAGATCGCGGCCGCGATCGGCTGTGACTACGTCTGCGTCGACCTCCAGCACGGCGGCGCCGACGAGGAGCGCATGGTGGCGATGTTCGCCGCGATCGAGGCCCGCGGGGCGGTGCCCCTGGCCCGGGTGCTCTACAACGAGCCGTGGATGGTCAACCGCGTGCTCGACCTCGGCGCCGCCGGTGTGATCGTGCCCCTGGTCGGCAGCGCCGCGGACGCCAAGCGCGCCGTCAGCGGCTGTCGCTATCCCCCGCACGGCGTCCGTTCCTACGGACCGCTGCGCGCCGCGCTCACCGTCGGCTCCGCCGATCCGGAGCGGCTCGCCGCCGGGGCGCTCTGCTTCGTCATGATCGAGACCCGCGAGGGCCTGGACAACGTCGAGGCGATCGCCGCCACGGCGGGGCTGGACGGAATCTATATCGGCCCGTCTGACCTGTCGCTGGGCCTGGGCCGCGAGCCCGGCCACGGCGGCGAGCTGCTCGAGCAGGCGATCACGCGCGTGCGCGGGGCGTGCGCGGCCAGCGGCATCGTCGCCGGGATGCACTGCACCGGCGGCGGTGCGGAGGCCAAGGCCCGGGCCGCGGCCGGCTTCCGGCTCATCACCGTGGGCGTCGACGCCTCGCTCTTCGGGGCGCGGGTGGCCGACGAGCTCGCCACCGCGCGGTCCTAGCGCCGCCGGCCGCAGCAGGCGACGGCATGTCCCCGTCCTCGCCCGTGGCGGTCTGCGCCCCCATCTGACGTATCACGAGCTCCGGCCGGCGCTCGGCTGGTCATGCAATCGATGCTCGTGATCCTGGTCCTGATCGTCGTCGGCGCCGGACTGGTGAGGCCGGCCGTTGGTTTCAATCCGCACAAGCCGCCGCCGCCCGGCAAGCCCGAAGTGCCCGACGTCGCGCCGGCCTTCCGGATCCTCGCCCTCAGCGCCCGATCAGCCCGCGCGGCGCAGCTGGGGCGCGGCGCGGCGCGCCTCGATCTGGTCGAGCTTGGCCAGGAGGTTCTGCGCCATCCGGATCGAGGCCGCGTCGATGAGGCGGCCGTCGAGCGAGACCGCGCCCTTGCCCTCGGCGGCGGCCTGCTCCATGGCGGCGATGATCCGCCGGGTCCGATGGGCGATGTCGGCGCTGGGCGTGAACACGTCGTTGGCCAGCTGGATCTGGCTGGGGTGGATCGCCCACTTGCCCTCATAGCCGAGCACCGCGGCGCGGCGCGCCGAGGCCATGTAGCCCTCGGGATCGGTGAAATCGCCGAACGGCCCGTCGATGGGGCGCAGCCCGTAGGCGCGGCAGACCACCGCGATCCGCGACAGCGCGTAGTGCCACTGGTCGCCGAGGTGGTGCTCGCGCTCCTGGCCGAGGAAGAGGACCTCCTCGCGGTCGGTGAGCATCGCGTAGTCGGGGTTGGTCCCGCCGATCGAGGTGGTGTGGCTCTGCAGCGAGGCCGCGTAGTCGGCCACGCCGAACACCATCGCCTCCATCCGCTCCGGGCAGGCGGTGGCGATCTCCTCCACCTTCACCATCCCCATCGCGGTCTCGATGAGCACGCTCAGCGCGATCTTGCGCTCCAGGCCCATCGCCTCCTCGATCTGGCTCAGCAGCGTGGCGACGAGGTGCACGTCGCCGGCGCCCGCCGCCTTGGGGATCATGATCGAGTCCAGGTGCCGGCCCGCCTGCTCGACGACATCCACGATGTCGCGGTAGCAGTAGTGGGTGTCCAGGCCGTTGATCCGCAGCGATACGCTGCAACCCGACCAGTCCAGCTCGTTGAGGGCGGCGATGACGTTGGTGCGGGCCTGGGGCTTGTCGTCGGGCGCGACGGCGTCCTCCAGATCGAGCATGACGATGTCGGCGCCCAACTTGGGCGCCTTCTCGAGCATGCGGACATTGGAGCCGGGAACGGCCAGCTCGGAGCGGTGCAGGCGGGTGCGCGTGGGCTTCATGGCGCAGCAGGGTACGCGCGCCGGATGCGGGCGCGCAACATATTTGGATGAATTTGTCCAATGCATAGAACGCAGTCGATGGATGCCCGGGCTTCGCACAACTAAGCTCGCTGCATGACTGAGATCCCCTCGCCTGCCAACCCACCCGAGCGGCTGCTGTGCGGCCCCGGCCCCTGCAACGTCTCACCGGCTGCCCTGGCCGCGATGCAGAAACCGCTGCTCGGCCACATGGACCCTGACTTCGCCGACATCCTCCTCGAGGTCGTCGCCCTGCAACGCATCGCCTATCAGGCCGATGGCGGACTGGTGCTCCCGCTCCAGGCCACCGGGACGTCGGGCATGGAGTGCGGCCTGGCGCACCTGCTCGAGCCCGGGGACACGGTCATCATCGGCGTCAACGGCTTCTTCGGACGTCGCCTGGTGGAGATCGCCGAGCGCCTCGGCGCCGAGGTGGTGCGGGTCGATGCCGACTGGGGCGAGCATGTGTCCAATGACGAGCTCCTGGCGGCGCTCGACGCTCACCCCGGCGCCCGTCTGGTGTGCGTCGTGCACGCCGAGACGTCCACCGGCGTGCAGCACCCGCTGGCCGAGCTCGGCGCCGCGCTGCGCGACCGCGACGTCCTGCTCATGGCCGACTGCGTCACCTCGCTCGGCGGCATCGAGCTGCGCTTCGACGACTGGGGGATCGACTTCGCCTACTCGTGCTCGCAGAAGTGCGTCGGCGCGCCGCCCGGGATGTCGCCGGTGGCGGTGTCCGATCGCGCGCTGGAGCGCATCGCCGCGCGCACCCACCCGGTGCCCTACGCCATCGACCTCTCGCTGCTGCGCAAGTACTGGGTGGATCGGCCCCTCGCCTACCACCACACCACGCCGGTGCTCAACATCTACGCGCTGCACGAGGCGCTGCGCGAGGTCGCCGTCGAGGGCCTCGAGGCGCGCTGGGCGCGCCACATGGACGCCGGGCGCTTCCTCCAGGACGAGGTGCGCGGCCGCGGCCTCGAGCTCCTGGCCGAGCCCGACCACCAGCTGCCCCAGCTCACCGCCGTGCGCGTCCCCGACGGCGTCGACGGCAAGGCCGTGGCCGGCCGGCTGCTGCGCGAGCACGGGATCGAGATCGGCGGCGGGCTCGCCGGCGCGCCCCCGATGTGGCGCATCGGGCTCATGGGCGTCAACGCCTCGCGCGACGTGGCGGGTCGGGTGCTCTCAGCGTTGGATGCGGTGCTCGCCGAGGAGCCTGCATTCGTCGCAAGCGCGTAGAACGGCGGACTTGGGAAGGGGACCACCGGCGCCGGCGGGTCCCAACCGCCAATCGACGACAAATCGCGATGGGGCGGCGCGATTTGTCCGCAGAGGTACGCGGGGCGACCAATCGGCTGAAAATCGCAAGGCGCCGCGATGATATGTGGACGATTGGTCGTCGCGGGAGGCGGCTCAGCGCAATCCTTCCCCGGCCATGCCGTAAAACGCCGCAGCCCCCTCCCCCGGCCGACCGCGCCCGGCGAGCCGAAAGGCGACGCGCCGAGGCCAACGACGCGGTCAGGCCAGAGAAGCGCGCGCAGCGTCAGCCGCCTGCGCAGCCTGCAGCGTGTTGCGCAGCAGCATGGCGATCGTCATCGGGCCCACGCCCCCGGGCACCGGCGTGATCAGCCCCGCCACCTCGGCGGTCGACGCGAACTCGACGTCGCCCACCAACCCGGACTCGGTCCGGTTGATGCCGACGTCGATCACCGTCGCGCCGGGCTTGACCCAGCTGCCCTTGACCATCTCCGGCCGGCCCACCGCGGCGATCAACACGTCGGCGCGCCGGCACACCCCCTCGAGGTCGCGCGTGCGCGAGTGGCACATGGTCACGGTCGCGTTCTCGGCCAGCAGCAGCGCCGCCACCGGCTTGCCGACCAGGTCAGAGCGCCCGACGACCACGGCCTCGGCCCCCTCGAGCGCCACGTCGTGGCGCCGCAGCAGCTCGATGCAGCCCGAGGGCGTGCACGGCCGCAGCCCCGGCAGCCCCTTGGCCAGCAGGCCGGCCGAGACCGGCGTCAGCCCGTCGACGTCCTTGCCGGCGTCGATGAGGGTGGTGAGGTGCGAGCCGTCGATGTGGTCCGGCGTGGGGAGCTGGAGCAGGATCCCCGACACGCGGTCATCCGCGTTGAGCTCCAGGAGGAGCGCCACCACGTCGTCCTCGGGCGCGTCGGCGGGGAGGTGGTGGGCGAAGCCCTCGATGCCGACCTCGGCGCACGCCTTCTGCTTGCCGCCGACGTAGACCGCCGATGCGGGGTCCTCGCCGACGAGCACGGTCGCCAGGCCGGGGCGGCGGCCGCCCCCGGCGACCCAGGATTCGATCTCGTCGCGCAATTCGGTGCGAACCTGTTGTGCGATGGACTTGCCGTCGATGAGCGTTGCAGTCATTAGACCAATTCGTACAGTATGAGCAGAGTGCAGGTCAAGCCCACCTTATCGTCGCCGCCGTCGTCGCCCTCGGCGACGCTCACCCGCGTGGCGCTCGAGTGCTCGTGGTCCCCCGCCCAGGTGCTCCGGGTGCTCGCCCAGCGCGAGCCGCTCCCGTTCGCGCTGTGTGGAAAGTGGTCCCACCCGCCCCAGCCCGCCGCCACCCCGGCGGCGCGATCGTCGGCGCCGACCCGCTGCGCGTGGCCGCCGACACCGAGGACCCGTTCGCGCTGCTCGACGCGCTCCCGGCCCTCGACGGCGCGACGGCCGACACCGAAGGCGCCGTCGGCGGCGGCTGGTTCGGGTGGCTGGGCTACCGGCTGGCGGCGCGCGTCGAGCGCGTCCCCCTCAACGCCCACCGCCCGGTCGCCCTCCCGGACTTCCACCTCGCCTACTACGACAACGTCCTGCGCCAGACCCCGGACGGGCAGTGGTACTTCGAGGCCCTGGTCACCGAGGCCCGCCGCGACGCGCTGACGCGCCGGCTGCGCCACCTCACCGATCTGCTCCGGCGCCCCGCGCCCCCCACAGGGCCGGCGCCGGACGTGTCGCCCCTGCACCTCACCGCCGTCGACGCGGCACACCACGTGGACGCCGTCGCCCAGTGCCGCCGGCGGATCGCGGCCGGGGAGATCTTCCAGGCCAACCTCTGCCTGCGGCTGCACGGCGAGACCGAGGCGCGCGCCACCGATCTGTTCGCCGCCGCCCTGGAGCGCCTCGATCCGCCCTACGGCGCCACGTTCGCCACGCCCCGCGGGGGCATCGCCTCGCTCTCGCCCGAGCTCTTCCTGCGCCGCCGCGGCCGGCAGATCGTCACCGGGCCGATCAAGGGAACGATCGCGCGCGACCCCGACTCGCGTGTGGCCGCTGCCGCCCTGGACACCCTGCGCGGCTCGGTCAAGGACGCCGCCGAGCACGTGATGATCGTCGACCTCATGCGCAACGACCTCGGGCGCGTGTGCGAGTACGGGACGATCGTCGCCCCCCGCCGCCCCACCGCCGAGCCCCACCCCGGCCTCTGGCACCTGGTCTCCCACGTGCGCGGACGCCTGCGCCCCGAGGTCACCGACGCCGACGTGCTGCGCGCGACCTTCCCGCCCGGCTCGGTCACCGGGGCGCCCAAGGTTCAGTCGCTGCACGTCATCGCCGAGCTCGAGCACGCCGGGCGCGAGGTCTACACCGGCGCCATCGGCTTCGCCAGCCCCGCGGCCGGGCTCGAGCTCAACGTCGCCATCCGCACGCTGGAGCTGGCCGACGGCCGTGTCTGGCTCGGCGCCGGCGGCGGGATCGTGGCCGACTCCGACCCCCACACCGAGCTCGAGGAGGCGCTGACCAAGGCACGGCCGATCGCCGCTGCCGTGGGCACCACCGTGGAGGTAGAGCGACCCGCGCTGGCCACCCGTGCCGCCTGACCGCTCGCAGGGCGTCTTCGAGACGATGCTGGTCCGCGACGGGCGCGTCCACGCGGCGCACCGCCACCTCGACCGCCTCGCCTCCTCGGTCGGGGCGCTCTACGGAATGCGGCTGCCCCGGGATCTCGCGAGCCGCGTCGACACCGAGGCGGCCGGCCTGGGCGGGGAGCACCGCCTGCGCGTCGACGTCGTCCCCGGCGAAGCGGTGACCATCACCACCGGGCCCGTCGCCGCCGGCTCGCGTCGCCCGGTGGCGCTGATGCCGTTCGTCATGGCCGGAGGGCTGGGCGCGCACAAGTGGCGCGACCGCCGGCTCCTCGAGGTCGCGCCCCGATATCGCGGCGCGATATCGGGCTGCGAGACGGTGCCGCTGCTCGTCGATTCAGACGGGACGGTGCTCGAGGCGGCGTGGGGCAACGTGTGGGTGCACGATGCCGACGCGCTCATCACCCCGCCCGCCGACGGCCGGATCCTCCCCGGCGTCACCCGCTCACTGCTGCTGGAGCTCGCGCCGTCGCTCGGGCTGGACGGCCGCGAGGAGCCGATCAGCCTGCACCGCGCCCGGGCCGCCCCGGTGACGTTCGTCACCTCGGCCATCCGCCTCGCCGTCCCGGCGACGCTTCAGGGCAGCGCCGCCGCACCCGCGGCGCTCGTGGACCGCATCCGCGCCGCCCTCAAGGCGCATTAGATCCCTCAAGGCGCATTAGATTCCGCAGACCGTGCCGCCCGTGCACATCCGCCACGCCGATCCCGACCGCGACGCCGCCGCCTGCGCCGCCATCTACGCCCCCAACGTCACCGACGGCGTGGCCTCGCTGGAGGAGCGCGCCCCCGAGCCCCACGAGATGGCCGACCGGATCCGCATCACCACCCGCTCGTACCCGTGGCTGGTGGCCGAGATCGACGGCGAGGTCGTCGGCTATGCCTACGGCTCGCGCCATCACGACCGCGCCGCCTACCGCTGGTCGGCCGATGTCACGATCTACATCTCCGGCGCCCACCAGCGCCGCGGGGTCGGCCGCGCCCTGTACGGCGCGCTGTTCGAGCTCCTCGAGCGCCAGGGCGTCCACGAGTTGTGCGCCGGGGTGACGCTGCCCAACGCTCCCAGCGTGGGCCTGCACGAGTCGCTGGGCTTCGCGCCGGTCGGCGTCTACCGCGACGTCGCCTACAAGTTCGGGCGGTGGTACAGCGTCGGCTGGTGGCAGATGAGCCTGCGCGCGCGCCCCGATGGCCAGGCGCCCGCCGAGCTCGGGCCGCCGGCACGCCTGCAGCCCCGCTAGCGCTCGCGGGGCGCCACCGGGAGCTCGATCGTGAAGGTCGAGCCGTCGACGACGACGCGCCCCGAATGGCGCTCGGCGATCGCGGCCACGATCGACAGGCCGAGGCCCGAGCCCGGACGGTCCGAGGCGTCGCGGCCGCGCCAGAAGCGCTCGAAGAGCTGATCGCGCGAGTCCGGGTCCGGGCCTGACCCCTCGTCGACGACGCTCAGCCGCACGGTGTCCTCCGCCCGCTCGAGCCAGACGGTCACGCCGCCCCGGGGCGGGCCGTGCACGAGGCCGTTCTCGATGAGGTTGCCCAGCGCCCGGCGCAGGGCGTTGTCGTCGCCGCGCACGGTGACGGGATCGATGCTGCCGACGTGGACCCGGCCCGGGTCCTGCTCGTCGACGGTCGCGCGCACCAGCAGGTCCAGACGCAGCGGCTCGAGCTCCTGGGTCACCTCCTCGGCGCGCTCGAGCGCGAGCAGCGAGTCGACCAGCCGGGCCAGGCGCCGCGCGTCGTGGCGCAGGTCGGCCAGGACCTCCTCGTCGGCGCCGTGGCGCGCGGCGTACTCGACGTTGCCGAGCAGCGCCGTGACCGGCGTGCGCAGCTCGTGGGAGGCGTCGGCGAGCAGGCGGCGCTCGCTCTCACGAGCCTGCTCGAGCGAGGCCAGCATGCGGTTGAGCACCCCGGTGAGCCGACCGATCTCGTCCAGAGTCGCCGCCTCTGGCAGCCGGCGAGCCGGGTCGGCCGTCGCCTCGATCTCCCCCGCGGCGGCAGCCAGCGTCCGCAGCGGCCGCAGCCCCCGGCGCGTGAGGGCCGCCGCGGCCAGCGCGGCCAGCAGGGCCACCGCGGCGCCGGTGAGCGCCACCAGGACCGCCAGGCGCGAGGTGGTGTGGGCGATGTCGGAGGTGTCGGAGGCGACGAGGACCGCCCCGCCCGCGGCCGGCCCGCTGGCGTCGGCGATCGGCGCCGCGTAGATGCGCAGCGGGCGGCCATCGAGCTCGACGTCCTCTGCACCGGTGCGTCCGTGCACGCGGGCGGCGCGCTCCAGCGCATCCTCGGGCAGGACCCGCGCTCCGAGGTTGAGCGAGCGGGCGACGATCCGGCCGCGACGGTCCACCACCTGGACCGAGATCTGCCGGCCCGAGATGGGGCTCTCCAGCGCGCCCGGGTCGGTGAGCACAGCCGGCGTGGAGATGGCGAGCTCGGCCACCTCCTGGGCGCGCTCGCGCAGCGCGGTGTCCAGCGAGCCCCGCAGCTCATGGTTGACCAGCAGCACGGTGACGACCACGAGCAGGACCACCGCGGCCAGGATCGCCGCCGCCGCCGCGGCGACGATTCGTGCGCGGAGCGAACGCAACGGTCTCAGAGCGAGCCTCACGTCCAAGACTTTATTTTTTTGTTTTTATGGTCAAACCTCTCTGTCCCAGCTAAAGTTCCGGGACGCAACACGGAGGTTTGCACGGTGGTGATGGAGCTGTACGGGCCCGGCAAGCCCGCGCGGGTCTTGCTCGTCGAGGATGACGCGCGCGCGGCGCTAGAGCTGGGAGACATGCTGCGGTCGGTCTGGAGCCGTGGGCTGGTGGTCAGTCACACCCAACACGTGGCCGACGCGGTCCAGGAGCTGGCCGATCACGGGGCGACGTGCGTGCTGCTGGACCTGCACGACCAGTCGACGCTCGAGGCGCTCGAGGAGCTGAGCGCCGCGTCGCCGTCGACGCCGATCGTCGTCGTGGCCGACGGCGACGACGAGGAGGGCGTTGCCGTCGTGCGGGCCGGGGCCCAGGACTACCTGGTCCGGTCGGAGCTCGACGCTCCCCGCCTGGTCCGCGCGGTCAGCTACGCGGTGGAGCGCAAGCGCGGCGAGGCGGCGCTGGCTCTCCAGGCACTGCAGGACCCGTTGACCGCGCTGCCCAATCGGGCGCTGTTCCTGGACCGCCTGCGCGGCGCGCTGGATCGCAGCCGCCGCACCGGTAGCCCGGTGGTGGTGCTGTTCCTGGACGTCGACGGCTTCAAGCAGATCAACGACACGCTGGGGCACAGCGCCGGCGACCGGCTGCTCATGGAGCTGGCCGAGCGCTTCCGCAGCATGCTGCGCCCGATGGACACCGTCGCCCGCTTCGGCGGCGACGAGTTCACCTTCCTGTTCGAGGGCCTGGACAGCGAGCAGGAGGCCACGGTCGTCGCCCATCGCGTCACGCAGTCGGCGAGCCGCCCGGTCACCCTCGGCGGGGAGCAGCGCACGGTCTCGATCAGCATCGGCGTCTACCTGGTCACCGACCCCGAGGAGGAGATCGACGACGTCATCCGCCAGGCGGACACGGCCATGTACCGCGCCAAGGAGTCCGGCGGGGACCGCTTCGAGGTGTTCGAGGACGTCATGGCCCGGCTGCCGGGCCCGCGCTCGCACCTGGAGCGTGATCTGCGCCAGGCGGTCGAGCGGGGCGAGCTGCGCGTCCACTATCAACCTCGTGTCTCGTTCAACGACGAGACCGGCCTCGACGGGTTCGAGGCGCTCGTGCGCTGGGAGCACCCGGAGCTGGGACTCATTCAGCCGGTCGAGTTCATGTCGATCGCCGAGGAGACCGGGCTGATCGTCCCCATCGGCGAGTGGGTGATCCACCAGGCGCTCGATCAGGTCGAGCGCTGGCGCGAGTCGCGTCCGGGGGTGACGATCTCGGTCAACCTGTCGGCGCGTCAGCTCGGTGACGCCCACCTCGTCGAGCACCTCGCCGAGGAGATGCGCGACGGCGGCCACGATCCCTCGGTCCTGTGCCTGGAGGTGGCCGAAGGGGCGCTCGAGGCGGCGCCCGAGCTCGCCATGCGCCAGTTGGCAGCGCTCAACGAGCTCGGCATCACGCTCGCCATCGACGACTTCGGGACCGGCACCTCGGTCTCGAACATCCTCTCGGACCTGCCGATCCACATCCTCAAGATCGACACGACGCTCGTCTCGCGGCTGGGGCGCAGCGACGGCGACGCCGACCCGGTCAGCGACGCGGTGGAGCTGGGCCACGCGCTCGGGCTCAAGGTGGTCGCCGAGGGCGTCGAGACCGACGCCCAGCTGGTCCACCTGCGCCGGCTCGGGTGCGACGGCGCCCAGGGCTTCCTGTTCAGCCAGCCCATGCCCGAGGAGGGCGTCCTCACCCTGCTCGGCACCGCGTAGCCGGGAGGGCCGCAGGGCGGTCAGGCGCGCAGCACGAACCCCGAGCCTCGCATGGTCCGGATGAGCGGCGGGTCCCCGAGCTTGCGGCGCAGGCGGGTGATGTAGCGGTCCACGACGTTGGCCTCGGCGGCGTCGTCCCAGATCTCCTCCAGCGCGCGCTCGCGGGTCACGACGCGCCCGGGCTGGCGCAGCAGCAGCTCCAGCAGCGCCGTCTCGCGTCCGGTGAGATCGAGCGACCGCCGGCCACGCGTGGCGGTGCGCGCCGCGACGTCGAGGCTCAGATCGGCGTAGGCCCGCGAGTCCGACACCTGGCCACGGCGGGTGAGCGCCCGCAGCCGAGCCACCAGCTCCTCGATCGCGAACGGCTTGACCAGATAGTCGTCGGCGCCCGCCTCCAGTCCGGCGACGCGATCGCGCACGCCGTCGCGGGCGGTGAGCATGAGGATCGGCGTCGGCAGGCCCTTGCCGCGCAGGCGCCGGCAGACCGCCAGGCCGTCGAGGGTGGGCATGGCCACATCGAGCACGATCACGTCGGGCGCGAACCGCTCCGCCGCGGCCAGCGCGGCGCCACCGTCGCCCGCCACCGTCACCGCGAAGCCCTCGGCCGAGAGCGTGCGCGTGAGCATCCGTTGCAGCGGCGGGTCGTCGTCGACGATCAGCACCCGCTCCGCGTCGTGCGGCGGGTCAGCCACCGGCGACATCGCGGCGGATGAAGACCAGGAATGCCGCGCCGATCGCGGGGAGGCCGTACAGCGCGCACACCCAGGCGGCGCGCACGATCGGCTCCCAGTCGGTGGGCGTGCGCAGCAACCCCTGCCACGCGTTGAACTGCGTGGAGAGCAGGTAGGGCTGCAGCGAGCCCAGTCCCGGCAGGATCCCGATGAGCTGGATGAGCAGCGAGACCATCAGCGTCCCCACGACCGCGGCGGCGCTGTTGCGCGTCACCGAGGACAGCAGCAGCCCGATGCAGACGATCGCCGCGATCGGGATGAGGTAGACGAGCAGGCTGACGTAGACGAGCTCGAGGGCCTTGGGCGCCGACACGATCGTGCCCGACAGGCTCTGCAGCGAGTTGAACCCCGATTGGACGCTGCCGGCGATCACCGCCACCGTCCCGCACAGGAGGATCGCGGTCACCGCGTAGGTGCTCGCCGCCAGCGCCTTGCCCGCGAAGACCTGCCAGCGCTCGAGCGACCGGGTGAAGATCGTCTTCAGGGTCCCGTTGTGGTCCTCGGAGGCGAAGATGTCGCCGGCCACGAGCGCGGTGATGAGCGGGAACATCCACACCGCGCCGAACAGGAGGATGACCAGCGGGACGGCGAGCCCGCTGCGGTCCAGGTAGTCAGAGAAGGCAAAGCCGCCGCCGCGGTCGCGGTGGTGGCGCAGGTGGATGGCCAGCACGAACAGGATCGGCACGATGATGGCCGCGCCCAGGCCCAGGTAGGTGCGCTTCTGGTGGCGCAGCTTGAACAGCTCCCAGCGGTAGACGGTGCCGACGCCGGGCATCAGCGCTGGCTCTCCGCCGCCCCGGCGGGCTCGGGGGACGACGTGACCGGCGCCGCGGCGGGCGGGACGCCATCGCCCTCGGTCAGCGAGAAGAACAGGTCCTCCAGGGTGACCGTCTGGGGCGCCAGCGCATGGATGAGCGCCCCGGACTCCACCAGCGCCTGCGACAGCGCGCCGGCCGCATCCTCGTCGGCGGTGAAGGTGATGATGCGCCCGTGCTCCACGCGGACGTCCTCGACGCCCGGCTGGGCCCGGCAGACCGCCAGCGCGCGGTCGTCGTCGGTGGTCTGCAGCCAGTAGCGCGTGCCGGCCCCGCGTTTGAGCGCGGCGATCTCACCCTCGTAGACGATCCGGCCCTGGCGCACGATCGCCACGCGGTTGCAGACGTCCTCGACCTCGGTGAGCAGATGGCTGGAGAGCAGCACGGTCATGCCCTGTTCGGACAGGCGGCGGATGAGCAGGCGCATGTCGCGCATCCCGGCCGGATCGAGGCCGGTGGCGGGCTCGTCGAGCAGCAGCAGCTTGGGGTCGCGCAACAGCGCGGCGGCGATCCCCAGCCGCTGGCGCATGCCATGCGAGTAGCCGCCCACCCGGTCGCGCTGGCGGCCGGTGAGCTCGACCGTGTCGAGCGCCTGGTCGATGCGTTCGGGCGCGCCGCCACCGTCGTAGGCGGCGAGCATCTCCAGGTTCTTCCGGGCGTTGAGGTAGGGGTAGAAGGTGGGCGCCTCCACGAAGCCGGCCACGCCCTCGAGCGCTCGGACGCTGTCCATGGGGTCACGGCCGAACAGGCGGACCGTCCCCTCGGTCGGGCGGATGAGGCCGAGCATCATCCGCAGCGACGTCGTCTTACCGGCCCCGTTGGGCCCCAGGTAGCCGTAGACGTCCCCGGTCTGCACCGTGAGGTCGACCCCGCCGACGGCGGTCAGCTCGCCGTAGCGCTTGACCAGTCCGCGAACCTCGATCGGCGGGGGTCCGGCATCGGCCTGTCCATCGGCCGCTGCCGGACCGTGAGTCGCCGGAGTGTCCGCGCCGTCGGTCACGGGGCGGGTTTCGTCAGCGCCCGCGATGCGGTCTCCGCCGCGTAGGGGGTCACCGAGCCGAGCACCGTGTAGGCCACGCCACCCTGCGTGAAGCGCACGACGGTCCCCAGCGGGGTGGCGAGCTCCTGGCCCGTGGCCCCGTTGATCGACACCGACGGGAGATTCAGGCCACCGCGGTCAGCGCCGGAGCTGCTCGATGCCGCCGCCTGGGAGCCGGCCTTCTGCTCGATCACCGCGATCCCGCCCAGGCCCTGGCCGTAGGTGACCAGCGCGGCCGGGGTGCCGCCCCAGTCCAGCAGGGTGACGCCCTCGCGGGGCAGGCCCGCCAGCGCCGTGGGCGCGCCGAGGGTGAAGGGCACGTGACGGGCCACTGCAGCGACGCCGCTGACCTGGGCGTGCTTGCCGTGGAGCTTGGCGCGCGCCGTCCGCGCGGTCTGCGCCGCCGCGGCGTGCTTGTCGGCGGTCGAGACCTTGACCACCTTGTCGCCGGACGGCGGCTGGATGTTGAGGTCTGAGTCCGCGACCTTGCCGTAGGAGATGTTGGTGGCGGTGAGCGCCAGCACCGCGGCGGGGTTGCCACGGGCGTAGACGGCGATGCGCAGCGGCACGCCGGTGACGGCGTCCCAGGCGAGCTGAGCGCGGCCCAGCAGCCCGCCGGAGTGCTTGGGGGACACCGAGACCGAGTACGCCGCGCGTCCGGCGACATCACCGGGGTCTGACGTGGCGACCCCGCCGAGGTCGACGCTCTTGAGCAGCTTGCTGATCTGCGACTGGATGTCGGCGACGGTCGGGATGCCGTGCGCCGCGCCCTTGGCCGCATCGGCCTGGGTCGACTTGTCAGACGTGCTCGCGGGCAGCGTCCCCTCATAGACCGTGTTCTGCATCGGGTCGGAGATCCAGAACGAGCTCTTGTTGACGACGAGGTTGGCATCCCCGTTGTCGCCCTGCAGCTCGATGCGGAGCCGGCCGTCGTTGGACAGCCACACCCGCCCGTGGCGCGCCCCCTGCAGGAGCGGGTCGGCGGCCTCGCCGGGCAGGTTGTCGGAGCTGATCAGGTTGTTGGTGAAGCTGATGTCGGCGCTGATGCCCTGAACGGGCTTGGCCGCCAGCGCCTGGTGGAGCGCCCGGGCCAGGGGCTTGGCCCGCGGGACGGGGCCGTTGCCGGTGGCGGCGACGGCGATCGCCGTGCCGGCGGCGATGGCCACGATGAGGCCGCCGATGAGGGCCAGAAGCCGGCCAGTGGATGCTGAACGCAGGAATCTCATGATCAGTCCGCCTTTCTTGGACAGGACCAGGATCGCAGGCGAGCTTGAAATTACTTTGACAGACCCAGATCGCCCCCAGTGGGTCTTCCGAGAGGCCCACTAATGTGGGCGCCATGTGTCGTCTGTTTGGCATGAGCGGCGGCCCGGAGCGCGTCCACGCCACCTTCTGGCTGCTCGAGGCGCCTGATTCGCTGTCACAGCAGAGCCGGCGCGAGCCTGACGGTACGGGGCTGGGGTACTTCGCGCATGACGGCGGGCCGGTCGTCTCCAAGCAGCCGATCGCGGCCTATCAGGACAGGGACTTCGCGCGTGAGGCCAAGGAGATCGACTCCCGCACCTTCGTGGCCCACGTCCGCTACGCCTCGACCGGCGCGCTGACGCCCGACAACACCCATCCGTTCGAGCAGGACGACCGTCTGTTCGCCCACAACGGCGTGATCGAGGGCCTGGACCGGCTCCAGGACGAGCTGGGCGAGGCGATGTCGCTCGTCAAGGGCGAGACGGACTCCGAGCGCTTCTTCGCGCTCATCACCCGCGAGACGCGCCGGACGGGCGACGTCGGCGAGGGCATCGCCGCCGCCGCGCGCTGGGTGGCCGAGAACCTGCCGCTCTTCGCCATCAACCTCGTGCTCATCTCGGCGCAGGAGCTGTGGGCGCTGCGCTACCCCGACACCCATGACCTCTTCGTGCTCGAGCGCGAAGCGGGCGGCGACAGCGGCGATCGCCATCTCGAGCACGCGAGCGCTCGCGGGCGGATCCACGTCCATTCGGCCGACCTGGCGACGCGTCCCGCGGTGGTGATCGCCTCGGAGAAGATGGACGACGACCAGGGATGGCGGGCGCTGGCCTCAGGCGAGCTCCTGCACGTCGACGCCGAGTTGCACCTCCACCGCAGGCAGGTCATCGATGGGCCGCCGGCACACCCGCTGACGCTTCAGGATCTCGGGGGCCGGGCGGCAGCCTCGCAGGGGCCACAGACGCGCTGAGCGGGCGAGCCGGCGATGGCGGTGTGCGACGATCGGGCCATGAGCACTGCCACCGCCCCCCTCCCGCCCGGCCCCACGTTCCCGCGCTGGCTGCAGACGCTCGGCTTCATGGTCGGCGGCGTGCGCTATCTGGAGTGGTGCCGGCGCCGCTACGGCGACGTCATCACGATGGGGACGCTGTTTGACCGGCGCTTCGTGATGCTGTTTGACCCCAGCGCGGTCAAGGAGCTCTTCCAGGGCTCACACGACGGGCTCCATGCCGGCGAGGCCAACGCACTGCTGGGCCCGATCGTCGGCCAGCGGTCGGTGCTCCTGCTCGACGGCCGCGAGCACCTGCGCCACCGCCGCCTGCTGCTGCCCCCGTTTCACGGCCAGCAGATGCTCGCCCACGTCGAGACGATGCGCGACTGCGCCGATACCGAGATCGATCGCTGGCCCGTCGGCGAGCCGTTCACCCTGCTGGAGAGCATGCAGTCCCTGACCCTGCGGGTGATCCTGCGCGCAGTGTTCGGCTACAGCCCCGGCGCCGACGAGGACGAGCTCGCTCGCCGGCTGCGCGCGATGGTGGAGCCGCTGTCCAGGGCCCGCGGCGCGCTGCTGCTCAACGCCGTCATGCGCGGGCGCGGCGAGCGCAGATCCGCCCGGGAGTTCGACGCTCGCAAGCGCGCGGTCGACGAGATCATCTACGCCGAGATCGCCCGCCGCCGCGCCGCGCCTGACCTCCAGGAGCGCGACGACGTCTTCTCCGCGCTGCTGCTGGCCCGCGACGAGGACGGCGTCGCGCTCACCGACGGCGAGGTCCGCGACGAGCTGCTCACGCTGTTGCTCGCCGGCCATGAGACGACCGCCACCGGCCTGGCGTGGACCTTTGACCTGGTGTTGCACGACGCGCGCGTGCGGGCGAGGGCCCTGCCGGGAGACGAGCGCTATCTGGACGCGCTGGTCAAGGAGTCGCTGAGGCTCCGCCCGGTCATCCCGGGCGTCGGCCGTGTGGTGCGCGAGCGCCCGTTCGCCATCGCCGGCTACGAGGTCCCGGTGGGCGTGGAGATCAACCCCTCGATCCGCGCGATCCACCGCCGGGCCGACCTGTATCCCAACCCGGGGGCGTTCTCACCGGAGCGCTTCCTCGCCGACGACGGGGGTGGGCGGGGACCAGACACCTACACGTGGGTGCCGTTCGGCGGCGGCACGCGCCGCTGCCTGGGCGCGAGCTTCGCGCTGACCGAGATGCGGGTGGTGCTGGCGCGCGTGCTGGAGCGCGCGGACCTGCGCCCGGTCGACCCCGAGCGGGCCAAGGGGCAGTTCCGGGCCATCACGATCGCTCCCAAGGGCGGCGTCCGGGTGCGTCAGGACCGGCCTCCGGTCCCCGCGGCGCAGGCACGCGAGGCGGCCGCATCGAGCGAGGCGGCCGCGGCCGGCGAGGCGGCCGCGGCTTCGGCTCAGCGCGTGCCCGCGGCGTAGCGCAGGATCGACAGGTCGGTCAGCCACTCCACGGGCGCCTTGTCGTCGGTGTAGACCGTGCCGCCGCTGAGCGTCGGCTCGATCTGGCCCGAGGTCGAGGCCAGCAGCCCCTGCAGGGCCAGCGGCACCTGCGCGTGCGCCCCGATCATCGACGCGGCCGACATCGGTGCGGTCGAGGCCACCAGCAGCGAGTTCTCCGAGCTGACGCGGTCGCGCACGACGTGCGGGAACACCGCGCGCAGGGTGGCGGTGACGACGCGCTCCAGCGAGCTCGAGTTCGGCAGGTGCCCGACGTTGACGATGAACGTGCCGCCGGGCTGCAGGTGCGCCCGCGCCGAGGCGAAGAACTGGCGTGTGACGAGGTAGAACGGGATGTAGGGCTGGCGGTAGGCATCGAGGAAGATCGCGCCGTAGCGTGCGTGGCTGGCCTGGAGCCACGGCCGGGCGTCGGCGGTGTAGAGGTGCAGGCGCGGCCCGGAGAGGTGGAAGTAGCGCCTGCCGATCTCGGTGAGCCTGCCGTCGAGCTCGACGGCGTCGACCCGCGTCTCGGGGAAGAAATGGCCGTAGGCGCGCGCGACGCTGCCCGCGGCGTCGCCCAGGATCGCGATGCGGGCCGGCGGCACCGGTCCCGTGGCGGGTGCCTGTGCGGCAAACGGGAGCACCAGGAACCTGTCCCAGTAGCCGCCGGTGAGGAAGCTGCCGGGCCGGTACACCGAGTGGACGGCGACGCCCTCGTTGAGCTGGAGCCAGCGGACGCCGCTGCGGAACTGCACCACCCGCGCGTACTGGTACTGGGTCTCGGTCTCGTAGATGACGCGCCCGCCGGCGACGCCGGCCCCGATCGCCGCGGGCGGGATGGCCAGCGAGCCGCCCACGAGCAGCGGGATCGCCCACAGGCGCCGCAGACGCAGGCCGGGCACCGAGACCAGCGCCAGGGCCAGTGCGAACACGATGAAGGTGCGGTGGGTGCCGATCGTGGGGATGAGCAGCAGCGCGGCCAAGAACGTCCCCACCAGCGACCCGACGGTGGAGATCGCGTACAGGTTGCCGATGGTGCGCCCGGTCTCGCTCACGGTCTGGATGCTCAGGCGGCTGACGTAGGGCGCCACGGTGCCCAGCAGCATCACCGGCACGGCCACCAGCACCAGCACCGCCGCCAGTGACCCGGCGAACCCGCCCACCGACAGAGACCCCAGCGCGTTGACCGACAGCCGCAGGAACGGGTCGGCCACGAACGGCACGAGCGCGAGCAGCAGCGACGCGACCAGGACCACGGCGCACAGCCCGCGCAGATCGGCGCGCCGGTCGGCCAGCTTGCCGCCCAGCCAGTAGCCGGCGGACAGCGCCACCAGCACGGTGGCGATCGTGTTGGCCCAGATGATCGTCGAGGCCCCGAAGTAGGGGGCGAGCAGTCGCGCCGCCGCGATCTCCGTCCCCAGGCTGGCCGCGCCGACGACGAACGCGATCGCCCGCACCATGAGCGGGTGCGGAGTCCGGCCGGCCACTCCGACCAGCAGCGCCGAAGGTGCCCCCCCACCTGGCTGCTCCGTCGGGCGCGTCGCCTCGGCCATGAACCGAGGTTAGTCACTCGCCGCCCGTCCGGTTCCGCCTGCCGCGGTCGTTTAGGGTGCGACGCCATGCTCCTCTATGACTCCGCCGTCTCAGGCAACTGCTACAAGGTCCGGCTCCTGCTCGCCAAGCTCGGGATCCCCTTCGAGCGCCGGGAGCTGAGCGTCTTTGACCGCTCAGACCGGCCCGACGTGCTCGGCGAGCTCAACCCCGCGCTGCGCGTCCCCACGCTGGTGCTCGACGACGGCCGCTCGCTGGGGGAGTCAAACGCGATCCTCTGGTACTTCGGCGATGGCACGGAGTATGTGCCCATCGACCCCTACGAGCGCGCGCAGGTCATGCAGTGGCAGTTCTTCGAGCAGTACGACCACGAGCCCAACATCGCCGTCGCGCGATTCTGGGAGCTCGCCGAGATCCACCCGCCCGAAGCCGACCGCGAGGCCAAGCGCAAAGGGGGCGAGCGCGCGCTGGCGGCGATGGAGCGCCACCTCGCCGGGCACGAGTTCCTCGTCGGCGACCGCTACACGATCGCCGACATCTCGCTCTACGCCTACACGCACGTGGCGCCGGAGGGCGGCTTCTCGCTTCGCCCCTACCCGGCGCTGCGCGAGTGGCTGGCCCGGGTGGCCGCCCAGCCCGGGCACATCGAGATCACCGACTGACCACCGCCGGCGTCAGTCGCCCCAGAACTCCCGGTTCATCTCCGTGTTCTCGCCCTCGGTGTGGGCGCCGAAGGCCAGCAGCTCCATCCCGTCGGGGCCGGCCTGCCATTCACGCATCGTGTCGACGGGGCAGTAGACGATGTCCTGGGGAGCGACGTCGAACACGTCGTCCTGCACGCGAAACCGGCCGCTGCCGGAGAGGATGACGTAGGCCTCCTCGGACTCCGGATGGCGGTGGCCGAATCCGACCCGGCGCCCGGGCTTCATGAGGTACTTGGTCACGCCGATCCGCTCGGCGCCCAGCACGCCGCGGGCAAAGCGTGCCTCCCCCATCTCCGACATGCCGTAATCAGGGGCGAGGTCCTTGACCTCTGAGAAGTTGAGCTTTTTATATGTGGGCATGGGCCCACGCTACCCGGTCTCCCCACCCCACCCCGAGCCCGGGTCCAAGACGCCGTTCTGGATAAGCTGGCGTGATGCGCGAGGCCCTCATCTGCGAACCGCTGCGGACCCCGGTGGGGCGATTTGGCGGCATGTTCCGCGACGTCTCGGTGACCGAGCTGGCCACCACGGTGATCAAGGCGGTCCTGCAACGCACCGGCCTGCCGCACGATCAGGTCGATGACGTCCTGCTCGGCCAGGGCTACGCCAACGGTGAGGCCCCGGCGCTGGGACGCGTGGCCGCGCTGGACAGCGGCCTGCCCGTCGAGGTGCCCGGGCTGCAGATCGACCGGCGTTGCGGATCCGGCCTGCAGGCGGTGATCGAGGCCGCGATGCAGGTCCAGACCGGCGCCGCCGATGTCGTGATCGCCGGCGGGGCCGAGAGCATGAGCCAGGCCGAGCTGTACTCCACCGCGCTGCGCTGGGGCGCGCGCTCGGGCGGGGCCATGCTGGAGGATCGTCTCGTGCGCGGCCGGGTCACCGCGGGCGGCGAGAACTTCCCCGTGCCCGGCGGGATGATCGAGACCGCCGAGAATCTCCGGCGGGAGTACTCGATCGGGCGCCAAGAGCAGGACGAGCTCGCGCTGCGTTCTCATCAGCTCGCGGTCGCCGCCCAGGAGAGCGGCGCATTCGCCGAGGAGATCGTCCCCGTCGAGGTCAGGGAGCGCAAGACCGGCACCCGGACGATCGACCGCGACGAGCACCCACGCGCGGACGCCTCGCTGGAGAGCCTGGGCTCGCTGCGCCCGGTGATGGTGCGCAAGGACCCCGAGGCCACCGTCACCGCGGGCAACGCCTCCGGCCAGAACGACGGCGCGGCCGTCTGCATCGTCACGCACGCCGACAAGGCCGCGGAGCTGGGTCTGACCCCGATGGCCAGGATGGTGAGCTGGGGAGTCGCCGGCGTCCCGCCCAAGACGATGGGGATCGGCCCGGTCCCGGCGACGGCCAAGGCGCTCGCGCGTGCTGGGATGACCATGGACCAGATGAACCTGATCGAGCTCAACGAGGCCTTCGCCGCCCAGGTGCTCGCCGTCCTGCGCAACTGGGAGCTGCCCGACGGCCTGGAGCGCGTGAACGTCAACGGCTCCGGGATCTCGCTCGGGCACCCGATCGGAGCCACCGGCGGGCGCATCCTCACCACGCTCCTGCGTGAGCTGCGCCGCCGCGGCGATCGCTACGGCCTGGAGACGATGTGCATCGGTGGCGGCCAGGGCCTGGCCGCGATCTTCGAGAACGTGGAGGCCTAGTGGCCGGCCGCACGGAGGCGGCCACCCCGACGGACCCTGGCCTCCATGAGGCTGAGGCCACGCTGCGCGAGGTGATCGAGACGCTGGCGCCGATCGAGCGCGGCGCCGGATCCGAGGGCGAGCATCGCGCCGCGGACTGGATCGCGCAGCGGCTGCGCGCCGCCGGCTGCGAGGCCGAGGTCGAGGAGGAGCAGTTCCGCGACGGCTACGCGCGCGTCATGAGGTCGCTGTCGATCACCAGCGGGGTCGCCGGGCTGGCCGCCCTGGCCAGCCGCCGTGCCCGGCCGGTCGCCGGGGCCGTCGCCGGGGCGGTGGCAGCGGCGATCGCCGACGACGTCTCCAACGGGCCGCGCCTGTTTCGCCGCGCGGCCAGCCCGTCGCGGACGACGTGGAACGTCGTGGGGACATGCGGGGACGCGGCCGCGCCGCGCACGCTCGTGCTCCTGGCCCACCACGACGCCGCCCCCACGGGCAAGATCTTCGACGACACGTTCCAGGCGTGGCTGGGCGAGACGTTCCCCGGGGTCCTCGAGCGCATCGACACCTCCCTGCCGCTGTGGTGGACGCTGATCAGCGCGCCGACCCTGGTGGCCCTGGGGTCGCTGCGCCGCCGCCGCGGGCTCCTCGCGGCGGGGCTGGCCGGCTCCGCCCTGGGGGCGGCCGTGTTCGCCGATGTCGCCCGCAGCCCGATCGTGCCGGGCGCCAACGACAACCTGACGGCGGTGGCGGTGCTGGTGGCGCTGGCCGAGCGGCTGCGCGCCGCGCCGGTGCCGGGCCTGCGCATCGTGCTGGCGTCCTGCGGCGCCGAGGAGGTCATCCAGGGCGGCATCTACGGCTTCGCCCGCCGCCACTTCCCCACGCTCGACCGCCGGCACACGTGGTTTGTCAACCTGGAGACGCTCGGCTCGCCGCGGCTGATCCTGCTCGAAGGTGAGGGACCGGTGGTCATGGAGGATTACCATGACCGCGCATTCAGAGACCTCATCGCCCGGGTCGCCGACCAGGCCGGCGCCGTCCTGCGCCGCGGGATGCGCGCCCGCAACTCCACCGACGCCGTCATCCCCAGCCGGGCCGGCTACCCCACCGCGACGCTCGCCTCGATGAACCGCTACAAGGCCCTGTCGAACTACCACCTCATGTCAGACACGCCCGAGAACGTCGACTACCGCACGGTGCGCCAGGCCCTGATGCTCACCGAGGCCGTGGCGCGCGAGCTCGCCGCCAACCCCTGGATCTGAGTCGAGGACGCGAATGCCCCTCGCCGGCGAACTCGACCTCCCGATGTTCGATCACACGGACTCCACGCTGCGGGGAGACCACTACCGCGAGGCGATGGCCGCGCTGGAGGGTCATGAGGGCTGGCTGGCCGCGTGCCCGTTCGGCTTCCTGGTGCTCGAGCGTGAGTCGGCCGAGTTCTTCCTGCGCACGCGCGACGCGGTGTTCCCCGGGATGACGATCGCCGACATCTTCGGCATCACCGAGGGGCCGCTGCACGAGGAGATCGCCAAGAACATCATCAATGTCAACGGCGACGATCACCGCCGCCTGCGCAACCTCGTCAACCCGGCCCTGGCCCCGCGCGCGGTCGCCCGCTACCGCCCGGGCATGCAGGCGTTCCTCTCAGAGCTTCTGGGCTCGATCGCGCCCGGCACCGAGTGCGAGTTCATCGCCGCCGTGGCCAAGCCCTATCCGTCTCTGGTCATCGCGCAGGTCATGGGCGCCCCGCGCCGTTCTGCCCCCAAGCTGCACGAATGGTCCAACGTGATCCAGCGCCAGTTCGACGCCACGAGCCTGGCCGGCGACCGTGGCCGGATCGAGGCCGCCGTCGAGGAGTTCTACGGCTGGGCCGACGAGCTCATCGTCGCTCGCCGAGACGACCCCGGCGAGGACCTCATCACCGACCTCATCGCCGCCGAGGCCGAGGGCGAGCGCCTCAACCACGACGAGCTGCGCAACCTGGTGCTCAACATCCTCGTCGGCGGCGTCGACACCAGCCAGAGCCAGCTCGCCCACGCGGTCCGCCTGCTCGCGCTGCATCCCGAGCAGTGGGCGGCGCTGCGCACGGACCCGGACGGGCTGGCGCTGCCTGCGGTCGACGAGGCCCTGCGCTACGAGCCGATCACTCCCTTCACCGCGCGCATCACCACCGCGGAGATCGAGCACCGCGGGGTCACCTTCCCCGCCGGCTCGGTCATCCTGGTCTCCGCCTGGCACGCCAACCACCAGGGCCTCGATCCCGGCGACTTCGACATCACCGCCGACCGCGGCGGCGCTCGCGTGCTCACCTTCGGCGCCGGGATCCACTACTGCGTCGGCGCCAACCTCGCCCGCGCGGAGATGCAGGAGGGGCTGGCGATGCTGGCCCGGCGGGTCGAGCGCGTCACCCTCGACGGGGAGCCGGAGTTCGGGACCCCGTCGGGGATCTACGGGCTGGAGTCGCTGCCGCTGCGGCTCACCTGGTCCGAGTAGGTGGGCGCCCACGTGGGCGGGCGCTACGCGGACAAGGCGGGTGGACGCTCACCCGGTGGCAAGCCAGAGCGCGTCGTCGCCCAGCGGCTGGCGCGTGGCCTTGCCGTCGGCCACCAGCTCGATGAGCGCCGCCTCCGCCGCGCGGCGGTCGGGCGCGTCGTTGCCGTGGGTCATGAGCGCCGCCACCTCCTGCGTGGTGAGCCCGCCGGGGAACGCTCCCAGCAGCGGCTCGGGCGTCTCGGGCGGCGCGTACCGGGTGAGCGTGGGATCGAGGTTGGTGACCAGGATGTCGTAGGCCTCGACGGGCTGAAAGCCCCCGGCGACCAGCGAGGTCCCGTTCGACCGAAAGACGATCGAGGGCGCGGTGAAGCGAACCGGTCCGTCGGTGGTGGCCGTCTTGCCCTGCAGCTCGGCGGCCGAGCCGGCCGCCTTGCGGGTCTCGGCCTTGTCGGTCTCATAGGCCGCGGTGACCTCGGGCGAGTCCAGGGCGGCGATGATCGCGTCGGCATCCACGCCCGGGACCTCGGCGAGCACGTCGCGCAGCATGTCGTCGTCCTCGAGCACGAGCGGGCCGGTGAAGTTGGCGAGCTGGATGGCGCGGAAGACCGCCCACTCGGTGCCGGGGCGAGACAGGCGTGCGGCGACCACGGCTCGGCAGGCGCGGGCGGTGGCGCTCAGCCGCGCCTTGGGCGCCGGCGAGAACGGCATCCCGTACCGGCTGCGGAAGTGCAGCTGGCCCAGCGCCCCGCGCACGGGCGTGTATCCCCGCTTGGCGTACTGCTCGGAGTTCTCCGTCAGCCCCACCAGCACCAGCTTCCAATCGAGCTGGTCGCCGTAGCGCCACTCGATGACCCTCAGGGCAGGGCTCTCTGAGTAGGCCCAGGGGCAGGCTGGATCGGAGTACAGGGTGGCGGTGATCATGAGGGAACGCTCCGAGTCAGGTGATTGATGCCTCAAGTATATGCGCCGTCGATCGCTCCTCGCGCGCGGGCAGCTCGATGATCGTGCCCGCGCGACGCACCGCCGCGGTGGCGAAGCCCGCCGCGCGCAGCGCCGCCTCGGCCTCCTCGGCCCCGTCGAAGTGAAGGTAGACCTGCCCGCGCACGAACCCCGCCAGGATCCGGCGAAAGAAGCGGACCGCCGGGGTCTGAACACTGCCCAGGTGCAGGTCGGAGAAGTAGTGGCCGGAGGGGAATACCTGAAGCGTCGTCGCGATGCGGCCCCATAGCGCCAGCACGGCGTCGGTGGGCAGATAGCCGAGCAGACCCTCGGTGATGACGGCCACGCCCGCGTGAGGGTCCAGCTCCGAGGCGAGCCCGGCAAGGGTCCCCGGACCGCCGTCGCGCAGCGCGTCGATGTCCGCCACCCGATGCGCGTCCGAGAGCGAGCCGATCCGCGCCAGCGCCCGGCGCTTGCGCTCGGCCATCGGGGGCAGGTCGGCTTCCACATAGGTGAGGCGGCCGTCGTAGCGGTTGGCAAAGCGCCAGCCCCGCGCCGACATCCCGGCGGCGATCTCGATCACCTGGCTTACCCCCTGGCGCTCCACGGCGTCGGTGAGCAGCGCATCGATTGCCCGGTGGCGCGCCAGCAGGTAGCTCTCCAGCGAGGGCCCGCCGAGCGCCCCGCTGACCACCATCAACGGGTGCAGGGCCTCGACCATCACGCGGCCTTCGCGCGTGCCGAGCCAGGGATGCGAGAGCCCCGCGCGCCGCCACACCTCGCCGGTGTAGTGGGCGGTGGGGCTGATGTTGTCGCCGGAGCTCACGCGGCCGGGCAGGCTATCGCTCGCCGGGGCTCACGCGCCCACGGCCTCCTCGAGCCGCTCGAGCAGCGCCACCTGGGCCGGGTTGATCCGCTCGCGCGCCTCGGCCAGAGCGAACCACTGCGCTCGGTCGACCTCGGGGAACTCCTGTGAGCGGCCGGAGCGCGGCGGCCACTCCATGGTGAACGTGTTGCTGGTGATGTGCTCGGGATCCAGGTCGCCGGCGATCGCCCACGCCAGCACGATCTTGCCGGCCTTCTGGCGCACCTCGCCCAGCTCCAGCGCCTCACCCTCGGGTGCGGGGGTGCCGAGCTCCTCGCCGAACTCGCGCCATGCCGTCGCGCGCGGATCCTCGCCGTCCTCGCACTCGCCCTTCGGAATCGACCAGCTGCCGAGGTCGCGCGTGGCCCAGAAGGGGCCGCCGGGATGCACGAGGAGCACCTCGAGGTCGGAGGCCCCGGCATGACGGAAGAGCAGCAAACCGGCGCTTTTGCGGCCTCGGGCGCTGCGGCCGGGGCTCATCTCGCGCTCACACGGAGGGTTGTCAGCCAAATGTCAGCGAACATGTGTTCAATGGGCGGCCCGGGGCTGGGCTCAGCGCACTGGCGCCGTGACAATTGTCACGGCTCATTTCGGCCTCACACCACTTACGCCGAACACCGTTGAGGCCTAGCCTCAGGATGGAACCAATTCGGAGGATGACTGTCGTATGAGAACCGTAGCTTCGTGGTGCTTCAGACATAGATGGCTCGCCCTGCTCGGCTGGGTCGTCGGGCTGGTCGCGCTGGTCGCGATCCACTCGGCCGCCGGCAGCGCGTTCACGGACAACTTCAAGCTTCCCCACACGGGCAGCTTTGACGCGATCCGGCTGCTGCAGAAGGCCAGCCCCCACCAGTCGGGCGAGACCGACCAGCTCGTGATCGGCGTCTCGCAGGGCAAGGTCACCGATCCGGCCGTCGTCGCGCGCGCCAAGCAGGTGTTCGCCAGCGTGGCCGCCAACCCGGACGTGGCGAGCGTCGTCTCGCCCTACACGCCCGCGACGAGCCACCAGATCGCCCCCGGCGGGCAGGTCGCCTTCGCCAATGTGACGTTCACCAACGCCGCCAACCAGAACAAGATCACCGCGCCGGAGGCGCAGGCGTTCGTGAAGTCGATCACCTCGCACTCGGGCAACGGCGTGCAGTTCCAGGTCGAGGGCAACATCGCCGAGGCCGGCAACACCAGCAACCAGGGCAGCGGCCTGCTGTTCGGCTTCATCGCAGCCGCGATCGTGCTCTTCGTGGTCTTCGGCTCCGCGGCGGCGATGGTGCTGCCCCTGATCACCGCGGGCGTGTCGCTCGGCGCGGGCACCGCCGTCGTCGGCCTGCTCTCGCACGCCATCAACATCGCGACGTTCTCCACCGAGCTGGCGCTGCTCATCGGCCTCGGCGTCGGCGTCGACTACGCGCTGTTCATCGTCACGCGCTTCAAGCAGGCGCTCGCCCGCGGCGAGACCCGCGAGGCCGCTGTGGTTGAGGCCATCGACACCTCGGGCCGCGCGGTTCTGTTCGCCGGCCTGATCGTGTGCATCGCGATGCTCGGGATGTTCGCCCTGGGCGTCAGCTTCCTGTACGGCGTCGCCATCGCGGCGGCCGTGACCGTCGCGTTCACGGTGCTCGCCGCCCTGACGCTGCTGCCGGCGCTGCTCGCCACCCCCATCGGCCGGTTCGTTCCGCGCCGTCGGGAGCGGAGGGCGCTCAAGAAGGGCGAGTTCCAGCTCAACGTCGAGTCTCCGCTCTGGGTGCGCTGGACCGACGCGATGAGCAAGCGCCCGGCGGTCTTCGCCACCGTGGCCACGCTGGTGATGGTGGTCATCGCCATCCCGTTCTTCAGCATGCGCCTGGGCTCGGCGGACGCCGGCACCGACCCGTCGAGCACGACGACCCGCAAGGCCTACGACCTGCTGGCCAAGGGCTTCGGACCCGGCTACAACGGGCCGCTGGAGCTGGTGGCCCAGATCAAGAACCCCACACAGCCGGGCGAGGTCGCCGCCTTCAAGAAGACCCTGAAGGCGGTCGCGGCCACGCCGGGCGTCGTCGGCTCGACCCCGGTCGCCATGGTCGGCGGCCACGGTCATCCCACGGTGGCGATCGCCAGCGTGTACCCCAAGGGCTCGCCGCAGGCGGCGTCAACGACGGACCTGCTCAGCCACGTCCGCACCACGGTGATCCCGGCGGCGACCAAGGGGACGGGACTCACCGTCCTCGTCGGCGGCACGACGGCGATCTTCGAGGACTTCAGCCACATCCTGTCGGCGAAGCTGCCCCTGTTCATCGGGGTCGTGGTGGTCCTCAGCTTCCTGCTGCTGATGGCCGTGTTCCGCAGCCTCGTCATCCCGCTGACGGCGGCGGTGATGAACCTGCTGTCGGCGGGAGCGGCGTTCGGCGTGGTCACCGCCATCTTCCAGAAGGGATGGCTCGGTGGGACGACCGGCCCGATCGAGACGTTCGTGCCGGTGCTGATGTTCCCCATCCTGTTCGGACTGTCGATGGACTACGAGGTGTTCCTGGTCAGTCGCATCTATGAGGAGTGGCACCGCCGCCGCGACAACACCGAGGCGGTGGCGCACGGCCTGTCGGCCACCGGACGGACGATCACCGCCGCCGCGGCGATCATGGTGCTGGTGTTCGCCTCGTTCATCCTCGGTGGTGAGCGCATCATCGAGCTGTTCGGCGTCGGCCTGGCCACGGCCGTCTTCCTCGACGCGCTGATCGTCCGCTCCGTGCTGGTGCCGGCGCTGATGATCATCATCGGCGACGCCAACTGGAAGATCCCGTACTGGCTGAACTCGGCGCTGCCCCGGCTCAACGTCGAGGGGCGCAGCGCCACCTCGCGCCCGGAACACCCCGCCGCGGCACCCGAGCCCGCCGCCGGCTGACAAAGCCCGGTCGCCCGCGACTTGAGCGCGGGCGACCGCTGAATATGTGGTCGCCCGCGCACCACGACGCGGGCGACCACTATCGGCCCGGCCCTGCCGGGGCGACAGCGGCCTCGCCCGCCCCGGTCTCCGACTGGAGCCGCTTGGCGATCCCGGCGCACGGCGCCGTCGGATCGCCGCCACCGATCGGATCTGCGGCGTTGTAGCGGTCAAGCGCCCTGGCGTCGCACTGCATCAGGCCCGCCGCGGTTCGTGCGTCGGTCACGGCGTGTGAGGCCGCCGTGAGCACGTGGGACCCGGCCACGGCCATGAGCACGCCGACCAGGGCGACAACGACAATCCGGTGCACGTCGTACCTCCACGGTGAGCATCCGGCTCACCTCATCGGTTGGCATCCTGCCCGCCGCCGCCCCCACGGACACCGGACCACTTGAATCAATCGAGAAACGGTGGACGGATGTCCGATCTCGCAGGCGAAGTGGAGCTGGTCAGCGCACTGACCGGGACGAGTACACGCATCCGGAGAGGTGCACTAGGACGGGTGCACGATCTCCTGGATCGCCCACCGGTTGCCGTCGGGGTCGGCGAAGAACACGAACTTCCCCCACGGGAACTCCTGCACCTCGGAGACCTCGACGCCGCGGCCGGCGAGCTCGTCGTGGGCCTCGGCGGCACTGGCCACCACGAGCTGCAGACCGACGACGCTGCCGGGCTCGGCGTCGGTGATGCCGACGCCCAGCGCGATCGAGCACGCCGAACCCGGAGGGGTGAGCTGGATGAAGCGCAGCCCCTCCTGAACCGGGATGTCGTGGTCGGCATTGAACCCCACCTGTTCGGTGTAGAACGCCTTGGCGCGATCGGGGTCCGTCACCGGGACCGCCACCAGCTCGAGCTTCATGTCCATCGTCTCTCCCTCCGGGGCGTGGTGCGTGGATGCCAAGCCGACGCTACGGCCCGATCAGGTCAGGTTCGGTCCGTGAGTGTCAGCGCCACGACAGCGAACCGTGTGGAGTTCCTCATCCCGCTCAAGACAGGTCGTCTGAGCGCCGGGCTCCGTCTCACCGCCCGGACTGGACAACGCATTGGCGGCTACGTAGTCTGCAGCGCAACGGAATGGGACAGGGGCTTCTTCGGCAGATGGGCTGGCGGGCGCCGGCTGTGGCGAGCGTCGCGTGTGCGATCGCCATCTTCGCGCTCGCTCAGGCGCCGGGCCGGGCCGCGACCGTGCCGCTGTCGATCTCCATCCAGGGCAATCACTTCGTCAATGGGGCGGGCCAGACCATCCGGCTGCTCGGCGTCAACCACCCGAGCGCTGAGTACGCCTGCGTCGACGGCTTCGGCTACAACGACGGTAATCAGGACGCTGCCGATGCCGCCGCCATCGCCTCCTGGAACGCGAACGCGGTGCGCGTGCCGCTGAACGAGGACTGCTGGCTGGGGATAAACGGGCAGCCGAACAACAGCCAGGACCCGGGCCAGACGCTGACCGCGGACGGGTACCGGACCGCGGTCGAGAACTACGTCGCGCAACTCAACGCCCACGGCCTGTACGCGATCCTCGACCTGCACTGGTCAGCGCCCGGCAGTCAGGTCGCCGAGAACCAGCAGCCGATGCCCGACATGGACCACTCGCCGGCGTTCTGGACGTCGGTTGCCACCGCGTTCAAGTCCAACCCGGCGGTGGTCTTCGACCTCTTCAACGAGCCGTATGACCCGACCGACCCCCGGTCGGGAGACGACGGGAATACGTCGGACGCGGTCACGTGGGGCTGCTGGGAATCCGGGACCAAGCCGGACGTCGTCGGTGGCGGCGCTCCCCCGGTTGCCTGCGACACGCAGGCCTACGACGCCAACGGCAATCCGACGACCCGCTACCAGATCGCCGGCATGCAGACCCTGCTCAACGCCGTGCGCAACGCGGGCGCCACCCAGCCGATCATGACCGGGGGCCTGGACTACGCCAACGATCTCACCCAGTGGGCCGCCAACGCCCCCGACGATCCGCTCAACCAGGAGGCGGCGTCGTTTCACAACTACATGGGCAAGACCTGCGACACCGCGACCTGCTGGAACAGCACGATCGCGGCGGTCGCGGCCAACGTCCCGGTCGTCACCGGCGAGTTCGACGAGGACAACTACCTCAACCCCAGCTGCGCCGACAAGACGCCGTCGACGTTCGACAACGACTACATGACGTGGGCCGACCAGCACGGTGTCAGCTACCTCGCCTGGGGCTGGTACCTCCTGTCGCCCGATGAGATCAACAGCCAGAAGTGCGACGCCTTCTACCTGTTCAGCGACCTGGCCAACCACACCCCCGCAGCGCCCAACGGCACCGCGTTGCACGACCACCTGCTCTCGCTGACGAAGACGACCTCACCCACCGGGCCGACATCGCCCCCGA
Organism: uncultured Actinomycetota bacterium; assembly: GCA_963771675.1. Taxonomy (GTDB): domain Bacteria; phylum Actinomycetota; class Thermoleophilia; order Solirubrobacterales; family Solirubrobacteraceae; genus Palsa-465. The sequence continues at coordinate 197,156 of CAVYUJ010000005.1, forward strand.
AGGCCGCCAAGCCGCCGGTCAAGCTCAAGGCATTCAGCGCGTCGGTGACGTCCGGTGGCGCGAGCGTCGCGTTCACCCTGCGCTCAGCCCAGAGCTGCGCCGGCACGCTGACGGGTCAGAGCGTGAGCAAGTATGCGGTGGCGTCGGCCAAGGCCAAGCGCCACAACGTCTCGCTCGGGAAGGTGCGCTTCTCGCTCAGGGCCGGCAAGACCACGAAGGTCGTCCTGAAGCTCTCCAAGGCGTCACGCAAGCTGCTGGCGGCTCACCACCGGCTGAAGGTGCAGATCACCGTCACGCTGACCGGCGCGACCACTCGCCGCACGGTCATCCACCGGACCATCACCCTCAAGGCGCCGCGGGCCCGCTCGCACGGCTGACCCGCGCACGCGCGTCGCGGCGATTGTGCGCATGAGCGCTGAAGTCGGCGATGTGCGCATGGGCGCTGGAGGCGGCGACCGCGTCCAGCCGCGCCGGCCGCGCCCGGCCGCGCCCGGCCGCGCCCGGGCGCGCTCCGCGGTCTCTTGACAACCGAGGGAATCGTGATATCACGTAGATATCGCGTTCCGCTGCCTTCAGGAGTCGCAATGGCCGATGTTCGAGATCAGCAGCATCCTGGCTCCCACGCCGTTGCGGCAGGCGGCAGTGCGGCCCTGGCTGACCGCGACAGCGTGACCGACGAGTCCGCTGTGGTGGTGGACCATCTGACCAAGCGCTTCGGGAGCCGCGTCGCCTTCGACGACGTGTCGTTCGAGGTCGGTTACGGCGAGGTGTTCGGGTTCCTCGGGCCCAACGGCGCGGGCAAGACGACGACCGTGAGGACGCTTGGCACGCTGATCGCGCCGACGTCGGGCTCGGCGACGGTCGCCGGCATCCCCGTCACCCCCGGCAACGGCGCGGCGATCCGGGCGCGGATCTCGATCATGCCCGAGTCCCCGGGCCTCTATCTGCGCCTCACCGTGACGGAGAACCTCGAGTGCTTCGCCGGGCTCTACGAGCTGGACGACGTTCGCGGACGCATCGAGCGTGCCCTGCGGGCGGTCAACCTGCTCGACCGGGCGGGAGATCGCTGTGGGGCGTTGTCGAAGGGCCTGCGCCAGCGGGTCGCACTGGCCCGGGCGCTGCTCAACGATCCCACGGTGCTGTTCCTCGACGAGCCGACCTCGGGGCTGGACCCGGTGGCGACGCGTGAGGTTCACGAGCTGATCGCGTCGCTGCGTGAGCGGGGGGTGACGATCTTCCTGACCACGCACCGGCTGGAGGAAGCCGAACGGCTCTGCCACCGGGTGGCGATCCTCAACACGACCCTCCGGTTGGTCGGCCGTCCTGACGAGCTGCGTCAGCGGCTTTTCCACCGGTCGCTCGACGTGCGGATCCGCGCTCCGCTCGAGGATCCCCAGGGGGTGCTCGATGGTGTGCCCGGAGTCGAGGGATGGGAGCAGACGCCAGCGGGTTACACGCTCGCCGTGTCGGATCCTGACCTTGCCGCTCCGGAGGTGGCGCGAGCGCTGGTCGGGGCCGGCGTCGACCTCCTCTCGCTCGCCGAGTCCCACCACTCCCTCGAGGATGTCTACCTGGAGCTGATCGACGAGGACGTGGAGGCGAAACGGCGATGAGTTTCAGTTGGACACGTGTCGGGGCGATCTTGCACAAGGAGCTGCGGGACTACCGCCGCAATCGCTTCGTCGTCGTCTTCACGATGTCGATCCTGCCGCTGATCTTCATCGTCGTGCCGATGATCCAGTTGTTCTCGATCCCGGATTCGCTGGCCGGCTCCCAGCTCAACACGCGCATCGGCATCTCGTTGCTCTACATGCTGCTGATCCCGGCGATCGTGCCCTCCGCCCTGTCGGCCTATTCGGTGGTCGGTGAGCGTGAGCAGGGAACCCTCGAGCCCATCCTGACCACCCCGATCCGCCACGAGGAGTTCCTCGTCGGCAAGGCGCTGGCGGCGCTGTTGCCGACGCTCGGGGTGGCGTACACGATCTTCGGGATCTTCCTCGCCGCGGCCGCGCTGTTCGCCCATCATGCCGTCGTCTCGGCGATCTTCGGCGGATCGCACGTCCTGATCCAGTTGCTGTTCACACCGCTGATCGCCTCGTGGGCGATCTGGGTCGGGATCGCCATCTCCTCCCGCACCGCGGATATCCGCGCGGCGCAGCAGCTCAGCGTGTTCGCGAGCCTGCCGCCGCTGGCGATCGTGGCCCTGCTGTCACTCAAGGTCATCACGCCCTCGACCGGCCTGGCGCTCGGCCTCGCCGCCGCGCTGCTCGCGATCGACGCGCTCGCCTGGCGGGCGGTGGCGGCGATCTTCGACCGCGAACGGCTCGTGACCGGCAGACGCTGATCGCCGCTGCCCCGGCCGGCGAACGAGCGGACGCCCGCGGATTGTGTTTGCGGGCGAGGTGGCAACATGACGACAGCGCGCCTGGCGATCGGCTCGACCTTTCGCGAAGGCGTCGGACCTGGCCACGCCCCATTGGAGGCGATCATGAACAACGCCCGTCGGCACCCGCGCATCACCGATGTCAAAGATGTCCGAGCGAGGTTCGGATCGGGACCGGGCTCTCGGGCCGTCGATCGTGTGATCAACCTGTCCGAGGGCGGGATGCTCGTTGCCGACGACGCCCTCACGGTGGGACAGAACACCGCGTTCGAGCTCAGCGGCCCGAGCTTTCACTACGCCGGGGTGGCGGAGGTCATGCACCTCACCAACGAGACGGCCGGTCTGCGATTCCTCTCCTGGCAGGCTCGGGACAATCGGCCGATCCGCTCGCTCATCGAGCAGCGATCGGAATGGCAGCCGCCGGCGGACGCGACCACGCAGCGCCCCAGCGGTGTCGTACGACGGGTCGCGGTCCTCACGGGACCGCGGCGCAACGCGCCTCCACAGACACCTTCGCCCCCCGCCGAGAGCGGGCCGGCCCCCAATCCCTAGTCCCGGCTCGGGGGGCTCTGGGATACCTCGTCGAGCCGGCGATGCAGTCGCTCGCGGAGCTCGTCGGGCGGATACTCACGCTGAGCACGGCGGTTTCGCGCCACCACCACGCCGGTCGCGGCGACCCCGGCGAGACCGGCGAGCCCGAGGAGCTTCCAGCGCATGCGCATCGGCTGCGTAGGGTAGTGGCGTGACCGACTCGGTGGTGGCACTCCAGGAAGCGGTCGAGATGGCGTCGACCGGCGACATCTGGCTGTTCCGTGGCACCGCGCTCGCCGACCTGACGATCCGGACCGCGACCAACAGTCCGGTCAACCATGTCGGCATGGTCGTCGCGCTCGACGACCTGCCGCCGCTGCTCTGGCACGCCGAGCTTGGCCGGTCGCTGCCCGACGTGTGGACGGGACAGCGCCAGCGCGGAGTCCAGCTTCATCGCCTCTCCGACGCGGTCACGACATGGGACGCGCGCTACCACCAGCGTGCCTGGTTGCGCCAGCTCAGCGGGCCGATCGAGCGCTACCACGAGGACCGGCTGATGGAGACCATCGACCGCTTCGACGGCCGGCCGTTCCCGACGACGCTCAACCTCTTCAAGGGGTGGCTCACCAGCCGCACCCGCCGCCCAGGGGCAATGGAGACCGTCTTCTGCGCCCAGCTCGTGGCCACGACCTACCAGCACATGGGTCTGCTCCCCAGGAGCCGGCCGGCAAGCTGGTATGACCCGGGGCGCTTCTGGAGCGGCGACCACCTCGGGCTCGTGCCGCCCTACGAGCTCTCCGCCGAGATCGCCGTCCGCTGACCCCACCGCCACCTCACCTGCCTGCTCGAGGTGTCGTGTGCTGCCTGAGAGGACGAGGTGACTAGGGTCGTAGCGTGACCTCGCCCCCCGTGACCCGTGCCGAGCCCGTCCAGAGCCCGGCACCGGTGGTCCGGCTGGGGCGCTGGGAGCTGGGGCCGGCCAGAGCGGTGGCGATCGCCTACGTGAGCGCGATCTTCGTCACCGCGATGGACATGCACATCGTCAACGTCGCCCTGCCGACGCTGGGGCGCGCGTTCGCCGCGCCGCTGTCAGACGTGCAGTGGACCGTGATCGCCTACCTGCTGACGCTCGCGGTCGTCATGCCCGCCTCGGGCTGGATCGGTGACCGCATCGGGACCAGGCGCACGTTCGTCCTCGCGCTGGCCCTGTTCACCGTCGCGTCCGCTCTGTGCGGCGCGGCCGAGAACCTCGGCGAGCTGATCGGGGCGCGGGCGCTGCAGGGAGTGGGCGGTGGGATGTTGACCCCGACGGGCATGGCGATGCTCTACCGGGCCTACGGCCCGCAGCAGCGCGCCAAGGTGGCGCGGACGCTGATCGTGCCGATCCTGGTGGCGCCGGGCAGCGCGCCGATCATCGGCGGGGTCCTCACCCAGTGGCTCTCGTGGCGCTGGGTGTTCCTCGTCAACGTCCCGATCGGCATGCTGACCCTGGCCTTCGCCTACCGGTTCCTGCCCGTGGACCGCCCCGCCCCGAGCGGGCGACTGGACGTCCGCGGGCTGGTCCTGTCGGGCGCCGGGCTCAGCGCGCTGCTGTACGCCATCAGCGAGGGCTCGGTGCTCGGCTGGTCCTCGGCGCCGATCCTGCTCACCGGGATCGGAGGGCTGGCGCTGCTGGGCGTGTTCGTGCGGCTGTCGCTCGGCCAGTCTGACCCGATCCTGCGGGTGAGGCTCGTGCGAGACCGACTGCTGCGCGCCACCAACGTGGTGTTCGCGCTCAGCACCGGACCGTTCCTGGGCAGCCTCTACCTCACCCCGATCTTCCTCCAGCAGGTGCTTCACCAGTCGCCGATCAGCTCCGGGACCACGACGTTCGTCGAGGCGCTCGGGGTCGGGTTCGCCGCCCAGACGCTCGGCCGCCTGTACCCGCGCGTCGGGCCGCGCGTGATGGCCGGGTTCGGCGCCGGCGGCCTGTGCCTGTTCTTGGCGCTGTTTCTCCTCGTCGAGCCCTCGACCAGCCTGTGGCTGGTGCGCGCGCTCATGTTCTTCGGCGGAGTGGCCAACAGCGGCGCGTTTCTCTCGATCCAGACCGCGATGTTCACCACGATCTCCAGCGAGGACACCGCTCACGCTTCCGCGATCTACAACACCCAGCGCCAATCGGCGATCGCCCTCAACATCGCGGTGATGACGACGATCGTCGCCGGCGTCGCCGGCAGCGAGCTGGCCAAGTTCCACGCCGCGTACCTGGCGGGCGCGATCATCGCCGCTCTGGGCACGATCTGCGCCTGGACGATGATCCGCACCAGCGACGCCCGCTCCACCATGCGTCACGCGCGCTGACACGCGCGATCGGCGTCTGTGGCAGGCCGGCGACCGCCGCCGCCTGGGTGCGCGTGCGCGCCTGCGCACAGACCGGTACATCTGTACCGATGATTGGTACAGTTGTACCGATGGCCACCACGACCGCCACCACTCGCGGGACCCGAGACGCCACGCCCCGTCCCCGCGGCGCCGCGCGCCGTGAGGCGCTGCTGGAGGCCGTGCTCACGATCGTGGCCGAGGTCGGCCCCGACGCGGTCACGCACCGCCGGGTGGCCGAGGTGGCCGGGCTGCCGCTGGCCTCCACGACGTACTGGTTTGACTCCAAGGAGCATCTGCTCACGGCGGCGCTGGAGCTGGCCGCCGAGCGCGACACCGCACGGTTGCTCGCCTACGGCGCCGAGATGGAGCGGTCAGAGACCGACCCGCTCGATGCCGCCGTCGGCGCCATCACCGACTGCGATGACGGCTCCCAGGCCAACCGCGGCTCGCTCATCGCCACCTTCGCGCTGCTTTTGGAGGCGGCGCGCCGGCCGGCGCTGCAGCAGATCGCGCAGCGCTGGACCGAGGTCTATCTGCTCACGCTCAGCCGGCTGCTGGAGCGGGCCGGATCACACAACGCCCGCGCGGACGCCGAGTTGCTGCTCGGCGCCACCGATGGCCTGCTCCTGGAGCAGCTGGCGCAGGGCACCATCGAAGATCTCAGCCCACGACTGCGGCGGCTCGCCGCCGCACTGGTGGCCGGCGCATGAGCTCGATCATGTGCCTGCTGAGATCGCGCCTGGAGGCCGTCAAGTACAGCCGCCAGGACCCCGCGCGCGGGACCGTGGTGCTGGTTCGCGTGCTGCTGCTGTTCGAATCGGCCATGTACTCGGCGATCACGCCGGTACTGCCCCACTACGCGCACGTGCTGCACGCCTCAAAGCCCGCGGTCGGAGCACTGGCGGGCGCCTACCCGGCCGGGATCATCCCCGGATCGCTGATCGGCGCCTGGATCGCCACCCGTGCCGGGGTCCGGCGCACGTGCGTCGTCGGGCTGCTCCTGTTCGCGGTGTCGATCGCCGGTTTCGGCTTTGGCACGAGCATCGTCGCGCTCGACGCGCTGCGCTTCCTGCAGGGCGCGGGCTGTGGCTTCATCTGGGGTGGCGGCCTCACCTGGGTCATCACCGCCGCACCGCGCGAGCGGCGTGGCGAGATGCTCGGCTCGGTGATCGGCGCGGCCATCTTCGGCACGCTGCTCGGCCCGGTGCTCGGCATCCTGGCGGTCACCATCGGCACGGGCGTGGTGTTCGCGGTCGTCGGGGCGACCGCCTTCGGCCTCGCCGTCTGGACGGGCGGTCACTCCGAGCCCGCTGCCCGCGCACCCGACGCCGAGACGGCCACTCCGCTGCGCGACATCGTGCGCAGCCCGCGGATCCGGCTGGGCTCGTGGCTCATCCTGCTGGAGGCGGCGACGCTCGGCGCCACCGGCGCGCTGCTGCCGCTGCGCCTGGCCCGCTTCGGCGCGCACAGCGTCGTGGTCGGGGCCGTGTTCCTGATCGCGTCGCTGATGAGCATGGCCGTCTCGGGCCCGATCGGACGCGTCGTGGATCGGCGCGGCGCGGGCGTCCCGCTGTACTTCGGGCTGACGCTCACCGCGATCCTGATGGCCCTGCTCCCGCTGCCGCAGACCGCGCTCCTGCTGGCCATCGTCAGCGTGATCGCGCTCGGCGGTCCGCTGACGGCGTACACCATCCCGGCCCTCACCCTCATCACTGACACCGCCGAGCGCATCGGCATCCCGCTGGCCGTGGCCACGATGATGCTCAACCTCGCGTGGGCGATCGGCGAGGTCATCGGCGCCCCTGCGGCCGCCAACCTGTCGCAGGCGACCTCCGACGCCGTACCGCTTCTCGTGCTCTCGGCGATTATGGTGCTCACCTTGCGACCCGTGATCAGAGCCCGCCTCACGCCCGCAACCGCGCGCGACGCCGAGAGCGCCGACGACGCGCGCGAGCCCTGGATGCAGGCAGCGACCGTGCGGTGAGCGCTCAGGGCGCCTACCCGGCGCTGATGTCGCCGATCGAGCTCGGCCCGGTCACGCTGCGCAACCGCGTCGTCTCGACCTCGCATCAGACGAGCCTGGTCCACGATCACCTCCCCACCGACGATCTCATCGCCTACCACGAGGCGCGGGCTCGCGGCGGAGCCGGCGCCATCTTCATCGAGGCGACCGCCACCGACCCGACGGGCCTGCTCACCGCCCACACGATCGGCGGCTTCCTGCCCGAGGTCGTCCCCGCCTACCGGCGGCTGGCCGACGCGGTGCATGCGCACGACACCCGGCTCCTCGTCCAGTTCAACCACGGCGGGCGCGAGCAGATCTCCGCCTCGCCGCGAGCCCCGACCGCGGCGCCGTCGGCCATCCCCAGCCTGCGCTTCAAGACCGAGCCCCGGGCGCTCACCCTCGCCGAGATCGACGCGCTCATCGAGGGCTACGCCGTCTCCGCCGATCATGCCGCCCACGGCGGCCTTGACGGAGTCGAGCTGTCGATCTCGCACGGCTATCTGCCGGCCCAGTTCCTCTCACGGCAGAGCAACCGGCGCGGCGACCGCTGGGACGGCTCGATGACAGACCGGCTGCGCTTCTCCAGGGAGATCCTCACGGCGATGCGTGACGCCGTCGGCACCCGCGAGATGGCGGTCGGCGCACGCCTCTCCGCCGACGAGCTCACGCCTGGGGGCATGACGATCGAGGACTGCATCGAGGCCGTCCTGCATCTCCACCGGGACGGGCTGCTGGACTTCGTCTCGCTCGTCCTCGGCCACTCGGCGTTCCCGGCGGCGTCGACCTGGATCGCCCCTCCCCCACCGACGCCCGCCGCCGCCATCGGCCTCCCCGCCGCCGCCGTCCGCGCCGCGCTCCCGCGCAGCCTTCCCGTCCTGGCCACCACGCGCGTGGTCGACCTCGCCGCCGCCGACCGGCTCATCTCGGACGGCGTCGCCGACCTCATCGGCCTGACGCGCGCGCTCATCGCCGACCCCGAGCTCGTCGCCAAGACGCTCGCGGGGCGCACCGATGAGGTCATCGAGTGCATCGGCTGTAACCAGGCCTGCATCGGCCACTACCACGCCGGGGTGCCGATCGGCTGCGCCGTCAACGCGCGCACCGGCCGCGAGCGGACACTGGGCGCCGGCAACCACCACGCGATCCCCCATGCCACCGGCCACGCTCGGCGCCTGCTCGTCATCGGCGCCGGACCGGCCGGCGCCGCCGCGGCGATCGAGGCCGCCCGATCCGGCGACGACGTCACCCTGGTCGAGCGTGAGCCGGAGCTCGGGGGCCAGCTGCGGCTGGCCGGTCTGGCGCCCGCCCATACCGAGCTGTGGGAGCGCTACCTGCGCTCCACCACCGCTCGGCTGCGCACTGCCGGCGTCACCCTGATGCTCAACACCGAGGCCGACGCAGAGCTCGCCGGCAGCTATGACGCGGTGGTGCTGGCCAGCGGTGCGCGACCATATGTCCCCACGTTGCCCGCGACCCCCCTTCAGATCGTCCCGGCCTGGGACGCCATACGGTCCCCACGCGACGTCACCGGGCCGGTCCTGGTGGCCGACTGGGGCGGTGGATGGGACGGCCTTGACGCGGCCGAGCGCCTGGCCGGCGCCGGCCGCGAGGTGACGCTCGCCTGCGCCGGCGTGGTCGCGGGCGAGACGCTTCACCAGTACCAGCGCAACCTCTATCTGGGGCGCCTGGACGAGCAGGAGATCACCATCCTGCACCACCACGAGCTGGCGCTCGAGGGCCCGGCACTCGAGCTGCGCCACGTGTTCTCGGGCGCCCAGCGGCCGCTGCCCGACGTGGCCACGCTCGTGCTGGCTCAGGGCCGTGTGCCGGCCGACGACCTGTGGGCGCAGCTGGAGTCACACCCCTCCGCGGTGCGCGTCGGCGATGTCCTCGGGCCCCGCACGCTCGAGGAGGCGGTGCTCGAGGGCACGCGCGCGATCCTCGAGCCCAGCCCCTCCGTGGCCGCGGCGGAGGCCGGTTGATGGCCAAGCGGATCGGAGGGCACCTGGTCGTCGAGAGCCTGGCCGCGCTCGGCGCCGAGGCCGCATTCGGCGTCCCGGGGATCCATGCGCTGCCGATCTGGGAGGGCCTGCGCGACCAGGCAACCGATCAGGGCGCGATCTCCGTCTACGGAACGCGGACCGAGCTGGCCGCCGGCTTCGCCGCCGACGGGTACGCCCGCGCCAGCGGCCGGCCGGCGCCGCTGTTTCTCTCCACCGGGCCGGGGGCGCTGAACTCGCTCACCGCGCTGATGGAGGCCGCCAGCGCGCACGTGCCGGTGGTGGCGGTGTCCAGCCAGATCCCGTCGCACCTGATCGGGCGCGGCCGCGGCTACCTGCACGAGCTGCCCGACCAGATCGCCTCATTCGCGCCGATCGTCAAGAGCGCGGCGCGGGCGCACAGCATCGAGTCCATCCCCGGGCTGCTGGCCCAGGCGTGGCGGATCGCGCTCACCCCGCCCAGCGGCCCGGTCTACCTCGAAATCCCCGTCGACCTCCTCAGCGCCCCCGCGCCGGGCGGGCCGGTGACGATGCTCGAGGCCATGGTGGAGCGCCAGTGCGCGCCGCTCGAGCAGGTGCTGGCCGCCGCCACCCGCCTCGCCCACGCCAAGAGCCCGGTGATCTGGGCCGGGGGCGGAGTCCTGCGCTCCGGCGCGACCGGCGAGCTGCGCGAGCTCGCCGAGCTGCTCCAGGCCCCGGTGGCCACGACCTACATGGGCAAGGGGGCGATCGCCGCCGATCACCCGCTGGCGGCCGGCTCGGGCTGTGACGAGGCCGCGCTGCAGGAGCTGCTGTCGGTCGCCGACGTGGTGCTGGCCGTCGGCACCGAGCTCGGCGCCGAGACGACCGCCCAGTACGGACTGCGCTTCGGTGGCCAGCTCATCCACCTCGACGCCGCGCCGGAGCGGATCGGCGTCAACTACAGCGCGCTGCCGCTCGTCGGCGACGCCAAGCTGACGCTGCTCGCCCTCGTCGCAGAGCTGTCGGCCGAGCACCCGGAGCCCTCGGCGCCCGAGGCGCAGGCGCGAGTTGCCGCCGTCCACGACCGCATCCGCTCCGGCCTGCAGGCGCAGGGGCGCGAGCTGGAGCTGGGCCTGCTCGAGACCGTCGAGCAGGCGCTCGGCCCTGACGCGGTCTCCGCGTGGGACATGACGATCCTCGCCTACTGGGCGGCCCCGCACCTTCGCCTCGGAGCGGGTCAGCAGTTCCTGTACCCGATGGGGTCGGGCACCCTCGGCTACGCCTGGCCGGCGGCCATCGGGGCGCGCGTCGCGCACCCTGACCGGCCCGTCCTGGCCGTCATGGGCGACGGCGGCCTCCAGTACGCGATCGCCGAGCTGGGCACCGCGGCCCAGCACGACATCGCCGCCAAGCTGCTGGTCGTCGACGACGGCGGCTACGGGATCCTGCGCGAGTACCAGCGCGACCGGTTCGGCCAGACGACCTCGGTCGAGCTCCCCGGCAAGGACATCGAGGCGATCGCCCTCGCCTACAACGTGCCCGTGCGTACCGCCTCGCCCGACGATCTCGGCGAACAGCTGCAGTGGGCGTTTGAGCAGGACGGTCCGGCGGTCGTGGTCCTGCGCCAGCTCATCGCGGCGGCCCAGCCGACGACATGACCGCGACGTCGCTTCTGCGCCGCTCGGTCGCCGGCGTCGGCCCATACGTCCCGGGAGCGAGCGCCGCCGAGGTCAAGGCGCGGCTGGGGCGTGAGGACCTCATCCGCCTCAACTGGAACGAGAACCTGTTCGGGCCGCTGCCGGGCGTGCTCGACGACGTCGCCGGCGACCTTCACAACGTCTGGACCTATCCCGAGGAGGCCTTCGAAGAGCTCCGCCTCGCGATCGCGCGCTGGAGCGGCGCCGACCTGGGCGGGGTCGAGGTCATCCCGGGCCACGGCATCCAGGCGCTCACCCTGGCCGTGGTGGCGACCTTCATCGACGCCGGCGACGTGGTCATCGTCCCGCGTCCCACCTACGGCCTCTACGCCCAGGCGTGCGCCGTGGCCGGCGCTCACGTGGTGCGCGTGGCCAACGCGCCGTCGCTGGCGCTGGACCTGGAGGCGGTGGCGGCCGCCGCCACCGAGCACCACGCCAAGCTCGTGTGGATCTGCGACCCCAACAACCCCACCGGCCTGCGGCTGCCCCCCGCCGACTGGGCGGCCTTCCTGGACGCGCTGCCCCCCGGCTGCCTGGCCGTCGCCGACGAGGCCTATTGCGACTACATCGAGCCCGGCGAGCGGATCGACCGCCTCGCCGACATCCGGGACGGCCGGCCCGTCATCGTCCTGCGCACGTTCTCCAAGATCTTCGGCCTCGCCGGGCTCCGGCTCGGCTACCTGCTGGTCGACGCGGCGCTGGCCCCCCACATCGACGCCGTGCAGGAGCCCTTCAACGTCAACCGGGCCGCGCTCTGTGCCGGCGCGGCCAGCCTGCGCCGCACCGAGCTGCTCCCGGGACGGCGCGATCAGGTCCGCCGCGCCCGCGCGCGGCTCACCGCTGCGCTGCACGACAGCCCGATCCGCGCCGTGGACTCCGATGCCAACTTCGTGCTCCTGAACCTCGGGGTCGACGACCTGCGCGTCGCCGACACGCTCGCCCGCGCCGGGATCCTCGTCCGCGCCGGATCAGAGTTCGGCCTGCCCGGCTACGTGCGGGTGACCACCGGCGACGAGCAGCTGATGCAGCAGGTGGGTCAGCAGCTCGCCGCCGCCGTCACCGGCTGATCACGGGGCCCGGGCCAGCAGCGCCGCCAGCCGTCCCGGGGTCGCCCCCGGCCCGTTGATCTCGAGCCAGGTCACCGTCCCGCGGGCGGCCACCGCGGCCAGATAGCTCGGGTTGGCAAGATGACATTGGCACTCCTGGCCCACGGCCAGAAAGCCCGACCGCCCCTCGGCGGCGAAGCGGCTCGTGTGGGCGAACGTGCCCACGTAGGCATCGAGGTGGGTACGCAGGAACCCCACGAACGCGGCGGCGCCGGCCGCGCCCCGGAAGCGCAGCGTGCGTGAGTCGACGAGCTGCAGCGTGTGGGACTCGCCCTGGAAGTAGCGCCGGGCCCCGGCGATGAACCCCCACGACCGCAGCCGGGCCCGCAGCGGTGCGGCCTGCGTCTCGCGCGCCAGGAACGCCGGGGTGAGCGTCGTGCGCGTGCTCGGCAGCCCCGGGACCGAGCGGGCGGGCAGGGTGGGAATCGCGCCCGCAGGCGTCGAGGAGCCGCAGGCCACTGCGGTCAGTGCGGCGCCGACGGCCAGCAGGCGAGCCGCGCGTCTCATCCCGCCGTCAGCGGGGGCGCCTTGGACAGCGCCTCGATGCGTCGCTCGGCCCAGCGGCGGGCCACCTCGGCGAGGACGACGAGCGCCAGCGACAGCACGATCACAATCGAACCGATCGCGATCACCTCGGGCAGCAGGGCCGGCGTGCGGCTCGAGGAATACAGGACGACCGGGTAGGTCGGCGATCCCGGCGGGGCCAGGAACGAGGCGATGGCGAACTCGTCGAAGCTGATCGTGAATGCGATGAGGAAGCTGGAGAACAGGGCCGGCGCCAGCAGGGGGAGCGTCACGAACCAGAAGGCGCGCAGCTCCGAGGCGCCGAGGTCGCAGGCCGCCTCGGTGATCGACGCGTCCAGCGTGCGCAGCCGCGGCAGGATGACGAGCACGCTGTAGGGCAGCGAGATGACGACGTGGCCGGCGAGCACCGCCACCAGCGAGGTGGCGATCCCCAGCTGGTGCAGGAGCACCACCATGCCCACGGCGAGGACGATGTAGGGGACCACGAGCGGGATGAGGATGAGCGTGACCACGACGCGGCGCAGAGCCAGGCGCCGCCGGGCCAGGCTCACCGCGGCCATCACCCCCAGCAGCGTCGCGGCCAGGCCGTTGACCAGCGCGATGAGCAGGCTCCGCAGCAGCGCCGAGGTCAGGGTGGTGTCGGAGAACGCGGTGGAGAACCACTTGGTGGAGAAGCTCTTGATCGGCAGCGAGGGGATGTTGCCCGCGTTGAAGGCGAACACCAGGAGCACGATCAGCGGCGCGTAGAGGAACAGGACGAGCAGCCCGAAGTAGGTGGAGAGCAGGCTGCGCCCCAGGCGCCCGACGGCCCTCACGCTGACCGCCTGCGCTCGGACCCGGACCGCACCCGCCCCGCCTGCATGTCGGCGGCGTGAGTCATCCGGCTGCGGTCTCCGCGTCGGTGAGATCGCCGCCGATGAACCGCCCGAACAGCGCCAGCATGATGAGCACGACGGCGACGAGCGTGAGCGCCAGCACCGAACCGTAGGTCCAGTCGGGTGTGTCGGAGAAGAAGGCCTGGATGGAGTTGCCGAACAGCTGGCTGGAAGGGCCGCCCACCAGCAGCGGGGCGATGAACTCGCCGGTCGTCGGGATGAGGACGAAGACGAATCCGGCCGCGACACCGGGCAGGCTCATCGGCAGTGTCACGCGCATGAACGTGGTGAACCTGCCTGCGCCGAGATCGTGCGCGGCATCGAGCAGCCGCCGGTCCAGGTTGTCGAGCACGACGAAGATCGGCAGCGCCACGAATGGCACCCAGGCGTAGAACAGCACGAGCGCGACGCTGAACTTGGAGTAGATCAGCCACGTGATGGCATGCCCGTTGGCGCGCAGCCCCAGCTGCCACAACGCACTGTTGATGACACCGTTGTTGTTGAGGATCACCTGCCAGGCGATGACACGCAGCAGGTAGCTGGTGAAGAACGGCGCCAGCACCAGGAGCAACACCGTGTAGCGGTGGCGCCCGGCGACGAAGGCCAGGAAGTACGCCAACGGGTAGGCGCCGAGGACCGCCGCCGCCGACACCACCAGTGTCACCTCGATGGAGGTGAAGAACCGGCTGCGAAACGGGTTGCCCGCCCCGGTGAGGAAGTCCGACCAGTCGCTGGTGGAGAAGGCCGTGTGGGTGCCGGCCACGTTGGTCAGCAGGCCGAAGCTGTACAGGCCGATCAGGACGATCGGCACCATCAGCACGACCACCACGTATGCCGACGGCGTGAGCGCCGTCAGCATACGGGCGAACGAGCGCGAGCTGAGCCAGTGCAGGCGCCGGCGTCCAGGACCCGGCGAGGATGCGGAGGCCAGGGTGCTCAGGCGGCCAGGACCTCCTGCCACGCCAGCTCGTACTTGGGACGCTCGGGCTGCCAGCTCTGCAGGTGCACGTCTGAGGCCTCGATCGCGGTCGGGTTACCGACGTTCAGCTGCTTGGCCAGCTTGGCGTTCTGGATCTCGGCGGGCGTGATCGTCTTGTCGGCCGTCCCGTAGTAGAAGAGGTTGGTCATCTGCACGCATGCCTTGTGGTTGATGAACGACTCCACGTACTTGTGGGCGTGGAAGTAGTTCTTGGTCTGCGCCCCCAGCGTGTAACCGCAGAACCAGCTCAGCTTGCCCTGCGACGGGTCGAGATAGCCCACCTTCAGTCCCGCCTTGGACATCGACACGAACGCGTCCTGCCAGGAGTAGGTGATCCAGATGTCGCCCGACTTGAACGACGGCTGCATCTGCTCGTACTCGCTTGACCAGTAGAACTTGTTCAGCGGCTTCTGAGCGATGAGCGTGTTCTTGGCCGCCGCGATCTGGCTGTCGGTCATGGTGTCCATGTCGTGGTAGCCGAGCTTGAGCGCGGCGACCTCCATGTTGGATCCGCTGCCGTTCCACAGTGAGATGCGGCCCTTGTACTTCGGGTTCCACGCCAGCTCCCATCCGGTGGCGTCCGCCGGATCGATCTTGTCGGTGCGATAGAGCAGGCTGGCGTAGCCCCAGTCCCACGGGATGAGGTACTGCTTGCCGTTGATCTGGCCCTTCTCGACCAGGAAGGGATTGAGGTTCTTGAAGCTCGGGAGCAGGCTCGTGTCCCACGGCTGGATGAGCCCCTGCTTGACGAAGCTCGGGATCATCTCGTTGCAGGGGTGCATGATGTCGAAGGGGCCGCTGGTGGCCGCCTTGCTCAGCGACTGGTCGTCGTTGACGATGTAGGTGTAGACCACCGAGTGCTTGCCGAACTCCTGCGTGTAGGGCGTTCCGGCCCACAGGCCGGAGGTCTGCGCCGAGGTCCCGCCGGCCTCATAGCCGCCCCACTCCAGGATGGACAGCTTGCCCGGCTCCTTGGCGATGGCCGGGCGCTTGCTCAGCGGCGTCGTCTTGGCCCCCGAGCCGGAGCCGCTGGCACCCGAGCTCGACGACCCGCATCCGCCGAGCAGGGCGGCGCCCCCGAGCGCCACGCCGGTCGCCAGGAAATCACGTCGGTTCACCTGCTGCATGTGACCTCTCCTCCTCGGTTTGACCCACCGGCGCCAGGCCCGCTGCCTGTGCCGTCCTCGTCCTCCCCTCCACCGCTGGCACGCCGGTGTCGGCCAGCACCCGCAGGGCCTCGGCCGGCAGGTGCAGCCGGACCGCGTCCCCCGGCTCCCAGGTCCGGCCGCCGGAGTTCTGGACCAGCGCCTGGACCTGCTCGCCGGCGGGCAGCCGCGCGAACACCTGGTCGGCGCTGCCGCGGTACACCACCCGCTCGATCAGGGCCGGCACGCGATTCTCCCCGGAGGCGTCGTGCGGCTCGATCCGCACGCGCTCGGGTCGGATGACCATCTGCGCCTCGCCCGAACCGGACCCGCCCACCTCGCCCGAACCGGACCCGCCCACCCCGCCCGCGCCGTCCACCCCGCCCGTCGCCTGGAGCGCGAACTCCCCGAACTGGACGGTGCAGCGATCGCCATCGCCGCGGCGCGGGGTGCCGACCAGCAGGTTCGAGATGCCCAGGAACGAGGCGACGAACGTGGTGTCCGGATGCTCGTAGACCTCCTTGGGCGGCCCGAGCTGCTCGATGCGACCGGCGTGCATCACCGCCAGCCGGTCACTCATCGTCAACGCCTCCTCCTGGTCATGGGTGACGTAGACGAACGTCAGCCCGACCTCCTCCTGGAGCGCCTTGAGCTCCACCTGGAGCGTGCGGCGGATCTGGGCATCGAGCGCGCCCAGCGGCTCGTCGAGCAGCACGACCGCGGGCCGCAGGACCAGGGCCCGCGCCAGCGCCACCCGTTGCTGCTGGCCCCCGGACAGCTGCGCGGGCTTGCGCCGCTCCAGCCCGGTGAGCTCCACCTGCTCCAATGCCGCGGCGACGCGCCGGCGCATCTCGGCCTTGTCCACGCCGCTGCGGCGCAGACCGAAGGCGACGTTGTCGAACACGCGCAGGTGCGGGAAGAGAGCGTAGCTCTGGAACACCGTGTTGACGTTGCGCTTGAACGGCGGGCGCCCGGCGACATCGACGCCGTCGAGCATGATCTGGCCCGAGGTCGGCTCGTCGAACCCCGCCACCAGCCGCAGGGTCGTCGTCTTGCCGCAGCCAGAGGGACCGAGCAGGGAGAAGAACTCGCCCCCCGCGACGTGCAGATCGATCGCGTCCACCGCCACCACGTCGTCAAAGCGCTTGGTCAGCGCCACCAGGGTCACCTCACCGGCCACTGCGCCCCCCTTGAGTCGGCGTGGTGGTGGTCGGTGCCGGGGGCGCGCGGGCGCGACGCCACCTCGGCGATGAACTCCGCCGCCTCCTCCTGCGCCCGCTCCAGGAGCACGCGACCCTTCTCGGCCGTGGCCACCGTGGGATCGCCCATCACGCCGGACTCGGTCAGGCCACTCCAGTGCGGCATGTAGGACAGCGGGCCCGCGCCCGGCCAGTCGCTCCAGACGTTCGCGTTCCACTCCGGGATCTCCCTGACGGCCTTGTCCATCTGGACCCGCTCCGGCGCCAGGGCCAGATACAGCGAGGTCTCGAGCTCGCAGGCGTGCGACATGCCCCCGGGCCCGCTCGATCGCTGGGCGGTCACGGTCTCCACGGACTCCGGGGTGGTGAGATACAGCGTGGAGGCCATCGCCACCGCGTCGCGATGCTCGACGTTGATCAGCCGCGCCGCGAGATCGACCAGCGGCGCGTTGGAGCCATGGCCGTTGAGGATCAGGATCCGGTCAAACCCGTGGCGGCACAGGCTGCGACCGCAGTCCAGCAGCGATTCGACGAACACGTTCCAGCGCAGCGTGACCGTTCCCGGGAAGTCCATGTGGTGGGGCGTGTAGCCGTGGACCGCGGTCGGGAACAGCATGGCCGCGCCGGAGCGGTCCTCGGCGTTGAAGCGCTCGACGGCGCCGCGCGCGATGGCCTCGACCAGCCGCACGTCGGTGTCGATGGGCAGGTGGTAGCCGTGGTCCTCGAGCGTCGCGGTGGGGATGACGATCACCACGTCGTCGCGGCCGGCCAGCTCGCGCAGCTCCAGCCACGTGTGCGCACCGTAGTCGGTGTGGGGCTCGATCACGCCGCCCCTCCGAACGCGCCGCGCAGCGGCGCGCTCGCGCGCAGGAGCTCCAGCGCAAGCTGCCCGCGGTCGTTGGTCAGGCCGTTGGGGATGATCAGGGCCGCCTGGCTGCCGACGGCGTCCGCACCGAGTGCGGCGGCGGCGAACCGTGTCGCGGTGGAGAAGAAGACGATCGTCCCGCGCGACGCCGTGGCGAGGATCGCCGCTCCCTCGGCCCCCGGCACGCTGGTGCAGGCCAGCGTGAGGTCGGCCACCGTCTCCATCGCGTTCGCCACCCCGAGCGCGTCGGTGACGTCGGCCTGGATCGTGATGGCTCCCCCGTCGACCGCCCGCGCGCGCTCCAGCGCCCCGGCGTCGATGTCGACCGCGGTGACGGTGCCGGTGGGGCCGACGGCCAGCCGCGCCGCGGCCACCGCGAGCAGGCCGGCATGACCCGCGCCCAGCACGAGGACGTGGTCCCCCGGGGATGCGAGCTCCTGAGCGTAACTGGCCACCGGATAGACGTCGAACACCCTCAGCGACACCTCCGGCCCGAGGTCCGGGGCGACCCGCCCACAGCGCATCTCCCCGGTGACGACGGCGCGCCCCGACACCGGGACCAGAGCGCTGCCGGGGTCGACCGGGCCCACCTTCGTGAGCTCGAGCGGCACCGCGATGAGCGACGCCAGCGGGACGACGAGCTCCCCGGGAGCGAGATCGGACATGGGATGCGCCGGGCCCACCGCGGTCACGCGCCCCAGCACGACGCCGCCGGAGCCCGTGACCGGGTTCTGCAGCTTGCCGTGCTCGGCGACGATGCCGGCGATGAGGGCGGCCATGGCCTCCGGCTCTGAGTCGCCGCGGCGACGGATGTCGGCAAAGCTCGTCGCGTCGATGGCGAGCACCTCCGCCGCGAGCTCCGCTTCGTACTCGTTGGCCGCCGACGCGGCATCGAGGCGCCGGGCGATGTGCGGCAGCGCGCCGGGCGGATCCAGCGAGCGATGGATGCCCAGCCGCGCGGCCTCGCGCACGCCGGTGAAGAGCACGGTCACCGCGGCTCCTCGCTGGCCGGGCAGCGGGCGGCGGCGTCGACGAGGTCCTGGCGCGAGCAGCCGAGCTCCAGCGCGGCGGCGGTCAGCGACATGCTCACGTAGCGCTCGGGAGTGTGCTCGGGGTCGCCGAGGACCATGTGCACGGCGAGCCCGTCGGTGAGAGCCGCGAGACGCTGGGACACGCCGGGTGGGTCCTCGACCATCCACTCGCCGGTCTCGACCCCCTCGCGCACGACGTCCTCGATCGTCTGGCGCCAGCGCCGGTGAAAACGACGCTGGGCCACGGCGGTGTCCGGATGGTGGCGGGCATAGACCCACAGGTCGATCCACAGCATCCAGTCGCTGGTGCTGGAGCGGACGATCAGCCACGCCAGCCGCTCGCCGGCGGTGTCGAGCCGGGAGAGCTCCTCCAGCACCGGCTCGTAGAACATGTCGTCGGCGCGGGAGATCGCGTCGGCGAACAGCTCGTCCTTGGTGCCGAAGTAGTAGACGACGCTGGTCGGGCTCATCTCGGCCCGCTTGGCCACGTCGGAGATGCGCACGCTCCACAGCCCCTTCTCGCGCACCAGGTCGGTCGCCGTGGCGAGGATCTGCGGCCGGCGGACCGCGTCCAGCCGTCGTCTCGGTCTTCTCAGCCCGCTGGTCATAGACGCGCCCAGGTCATGAAACGGTGACTCCAAACGGCGATTTCAAGCCGCGGTTATATTCCGGCTGGCCATGGAAGTCAAGCTCGGTCCACGCTCCGTCTCGGCGCTGTTCGACCCCGCGTCGGTAGCGGTCGTCGGGGCCTCCGAGGACACGCGCAAATGGGGCAACTGGCTGGCCCAGGGCGCGCTGCGCGGCGAGACCCACCGGCCCGCCTACCTCGTCAACCACCGTGCCGGCACCATCCTCGGACGCCGGGCCTACGCGTCGCTCGATGAGCTGCCCGAGTCGCCGGAGCTCGTCGTCATCGCCGTGCCGGGCCCCGCGATCGCGCCGACCGTCGACGCGGCGCTGCAGGCCGGGGCACGCGCGCTGGTCGTCATCAGCGCCGGGGCGGGCGGCGACGAGCGCGACGCCCACGACGCCGCCCTGGCCGCACGCGTGCGTGATGCCGGGGCGGTGCTGCTCGGGCCCAACTGCCTCGGCGTCCTGGACTCCGGGCGGCGGCTCGAGCTCGTGCCCAACCCCCTGCCCGCCGGCGCCATCGGGCTCATCTCCCAGAGCGGCAACCTCGCGCTCGAGCTCGGCCTGATGGCCGCGCCCGAGGGACTCGGGTTCTCCCGCTTCGCCTCGCTGGGCAACCAGGCCGACATCGGCGCCACCGAGCTCATCGACGCCTTCGCGGCCCATGATCCCACCGAGGTCATCGCCGTCTACATCGAGGACTTCCGTGACGGCCGCGCGTTCGCCCGCGCCGCGGCCGCGGCGGTGAGCGCCGGCAAGCCCGTGGTGGCGCTCGCCATCGACCGCGGGGGGGCCGGAGCCCGCGCCGTCCAGTCGCACACCGGCGCGCTGGCCTCCGACGGCGCCGCCATCGACGCGGCGCTGGCCGCGGCCGGCGTCCAGCGCGTGCGCACGCCGCGTGAGCTCGTCGATGCGGCCCAGGCGCTGCTGCGCAGCCCCGCCTCACGCGGGCGGCGGGTGGCGGTGCTCGGCGACGGCGGCGGCCACGTCAGCATCGCCGCGGCGGTCGCGACGCACGCCGGCCTCGAGGTTCCCGAGCTGTCGCAGGCGGCCGCCGCGTCGCTGGCCGCGACCCTGCCGGCCGCGGCCGGGGTCTCCAACCCGATCGACCTGGCCGGCGCCGCCGAGCGGGACGTCCACGTCTTTGACCGGATCGCGCTCGACCTGCTGGGCGGCGGCGAGGTCGATGCGCTGCTGGTCACCGGCTACTTCGGCGGCTACGGCGAGTACGGCCCCGAGACGGCCGACGACGAGTTGCGCACCGCGGAGCTCATCGGCGCCGCCGTGGCCGCCACCGGCCGGCCGGTCGTGACCCAGACGATGTACCCGCAGGGCCCGGCGGCCCAGGCGCTGCGCCACGCAGGCGTGCCCGTCTATGAATCCGTCGAGCAGGCCGCCGGGGCGCTGGCGGTACTGGCCGACCGGGGCGCGTGGCGACCCCGGGCGATCCCGCAGCTCCCGGCCGCCGAGCCGGCCGGCCCGGCCCCGGCCCCGCTGACCGGCGGCTACCTCGAAGCGCGCGCCCTGCTCGCCGCCGCCGGTATCCGCTTCGTCGCCCACCACGAGGTCACCGATGCCGACGAGGCCGTCGCCGCCGCGCTGCAGATCGGCTACCCCGTGGTGCTCAAGGCCCTGGGCCAGACCCATAAGTCAGACGCCGGCGGCGTCGTGCTCAACATCGCGGGCGAGGGCCAGCTCCGCGCCGCCTATGCCGACATCGCCCGCGCGCTGGAGCCCGAGCACTGCACCGTGGAGCGGATGGCGTCGCTCACCGATGGCATCGAGCTGCTCATCGGCGCCCGCTGGGACCCCCGCTTCGGGCCGGTGGCCCTCGCCGGCAGCGGCGGCCTCTACGCCGAGATCCTGCGCGACACCGCGGTGCGCCTGGCCCCGGTGACCGAAGCCGACGCCGAGGCCATGCTGCGCGGGCTGCGCATCGCACCGCTGCTCACCGGCGCTCGCGGCCGGCCGGCGCTGGCCATCGCGGCCGCCGCCGGCGCGCTGGCCGCGCTGTCACACGTCGCGGCCGCTCACCCGGAGCTGGCCGAGCTCGAGATCAACCCGCTGCTGGTCACGCGCACCGAGGCGATCGCTCTCGACGCGCGCTTCATCCGAACACCGACCCAGGACCGCAATGAGAATGAGTCTTAGGCCAACTCTCATTCTCATTCTCGTCCGGGAGAAGGAGCGAGACAGTGCAGTTCACCTACACCCCTGAGCAGCAGGAGCTGCGTGACCGCGCCGCCCGCCTCACCGAGGCCATCATCCCCTTCGAGGAGCCGTGCGAGCAGGGCCGCGGACTGCCCGACGAGTCGCTGGCGGAGATCCGCCGGCTGACCCTGGAGCATGAGCTCAACGCCATCAACATGCCCACCGAGTGGGGCGGCCAGGGCCTGTCCGTGCTCGACCAGGTGATCGTGCAGGAGCGGCTGGGCCAGCTCACCAACGCGTTGTGGGACGCCGTGTGGCGCCCGGCCAACGCCCTGCGCCACTGCACGCCGTCCCAGCGCGAGCGCTACCTCATCCCCGCCATCAACGGTGAGCGCCGCGACTGCTTCGCCGTCACGGAGGAGAAGGCGGGCTCCGATCCCTCGCTCATCGAGACCGTGGCCGAGCGCGACGGCGACGGCTTTCGCATCAGCGGCGAGAAGTGGTTCGTCACCGTCGGCGACGTCGCCGACTTCCTCATCGTCCAGGCGCTGGTGGGTCCCGAGCGCGCCCACACGTTGTTCCTCGTCGACAAGGACC
This sequence comes from uncultured Actinomycetota bacterium, assembly GCA_963771675.1. Taxonomy (GTDB): domain Bacteria; phylum Actinomycetota; class Thermoleophilia; order Solirubrobacterales; family Solirubrobacteraceae; genus Palsa-465. The sequence goes on from CAVYUJ010000005.1 coordinate 219,197, forward strand.
TCCCCGGGGTGTCGGTCAAGCGCACCCCCGCCTACATGCACACCTTCGTCTTCGAGCACCCGGAGTTCGTCTTCGACGCGGTCGCCGTCGGGCCCGAGCAGGTGCTCGGGGAGATCGGCGGCGGCTATGACCTCACGCGCGGGTGGTTCGTCGAGGAGCGGCTGATGATCGCCGCCCGCGCCACGGGTGCCGCCGAGCGCGCGCTGACGCTGGCCTCGGAGTTCGCCAATCAGCGCGTGCAGTCCGGCGGCCCGATCGCGCAGCACCAGCTCATCGGGGCGATGATCGCCGACAGCGTCTGCGACATCGCCCTGTGCCGCACCCTCACCCACCAGGTCGCGTGGGAGGCCGACGCGGGGATGTCGCCCAAGCTGCTGCACGCCAAGGCGGCCATGGTCAAGCTCACCGCCTCAGAAGCGGCCGGGCGGGTCATCGACAGGGCGCTGCAGATCTTCGGCGGCCGCGGCTACATGCGCGAGAACCCGGTCGAGCGGCTCTACCGCGACATCCGCGTCGACCGGATCTGGGAGGGCACCTCGGAGATCCAGCGGATGATCATCGCCAACGAGGTGTCCAAGCGCGGCCTCGAGCAGCTCGTCACCTACCGCGCGGCGGAGCCGGCCGTCCATGCTTGAGCTCACCGACGAGCAGCGTGAGATCCAGCGGGTCTGCCGGGACTTCGCGGCGCGTGAGATCCGCCCGATCTCGCTCGCCGTCGACGAGGCCGACACCGAGCTGCCGCGCGAGATATGGGCGAAGGCGTCCCGGCTCGGGCTGACCTCGTTCATGCTGCCCGAGCAGTACGGCGGCGCGGGCATGACCGACTGCCTGACCGGATGCATCGTGCAGGAGGAGCTCTCCCACGGCTGCAGCGGGATCGGGAACCTCATCACCTCCAACGGCTTCTTCGCCGAGCCGCTGCTGGCGCTGGGCACCGAGGAGCAGAAGCAGAGGTGGCTGTCGCCGCTGGCCGGTGAGGATCCGCCGTTCACCGCGCTGGCCATCACCGAGCCCCAGAGCGGCTCGGACGCAGCCTCGATCCGGACCCGCGCGCGCCGCGGCGACGGCGGCTACGTCCTGAGCGGCCAGAAGGCGTGGATCTCCAACGGCGGGGTGTCGCGGTTCTACGTGGTCTTCGCCACCGTGGAGCCGGGCAGCGGCCATCGGGGGATCACGGCCTTCCTCGTGCAGGACGACGACGAGGGCCTGCGCTGCGGCCCGCCGCTGCGCAAGATGGGCCAGCGGGCCATCCCCAACTGCGAGCTGTTCCTCGACGACGTGGTGCTCGGAGAGGACCGCCGCATCGGTGACGAGGGCGCGGGCTTCACCGGGCTGATGCACACCTTCGACCGCTCGCGCGTGACGCTGGCCGCCTCGGCCACCGGCCTGGCCCGCGCCGCGCTCGAGTACGCCACCGCCTACGCCAAGGAGCGCGAGCAGTTCGGCAAGCCGATCGGCCAGCACCAGGCGGTCGCCTTCCGCCTGGCCGACATGGCCCTGCGCGTCGACGCCAGCCGGCTGCTCACCTGGCGCGCGGCGCAGATGGTCGACCGCGGCGAGCGGGCCACCACCGAGGCGGCCATGGCCAAGCTGCACGCCTCCGAGACGGCGATGTGGTGCACCTGGGCCGCGGTGCAGACGCTCGGCGGCTGGGGCTACAGCCGGGAGTACCCGGTGGAGAAGTGGATGCGCGACGCCAAGCTCGAGGAGATCGAGGAGGGGACCTCGGACATCCAGCGGCTGGTCATCTCACGCGCGCTGCTGCGCTGACCACGCCCGCGGGTGGACGCGGGCAGCGGCGCTGGACGGGGCGGCGGGGGCGACCGCCACCCCGTGTCATGCGTCAGGTGGCTAGCGCGTGGCGGCGTCGGCCTGCTTGGCCAGCGTCGTCATCGCCGTGAAGAACGCCGGCGACTGGCCGCGGAACAGGCCCATGTCCGTGAGGAACTTGGCCACGCCCATGGCGATGCCCTTGGTCTCGGTGGGCCGGACGATCGACACGGCTGGGAACTTGCGCCCGAGCCAGCTCGTCGTGGGCTCGGGCATGATCAGGTTGGTCTGGAAGTCCTCGCCGCCGAACGGCTTCCTGTTGAGGTCGGGGAACACCAGGCCGTTGGTCGGGTCGCGCAGCGCCGGGGCATTGCCGGCCTTGTCTGACCAGGTCTGGAAGTGCATCGCCTCGGTCGGCCCGATGGCGAGCACCACCCGCAGGACATCCGCGTCCTGGACGCGCTGAGCGAGCGCGGGGTACAGGCTGGTGCCGCCCTGCTCGATCGTGGCGAAATGGAATCCGGCGGTGTTGGCGATCGCCTGGAGGTGCTTCTTGTTCTTGAGGTCGGCGTCGGTGCGAGGGATGGCCGGCCAGCGGCCCTTGGCCAGGGCCGGTACCGCCTGGGCGAAGGTGTCACCGTTGTCGGGGTCCTTGGTCCGCGAGCGGTACCGGGTCCACCACGACGTGTCGACGGTGAGCTCCATCAGATTGGTGATCCGCTTGAGGTTTGCCGCTCCCTTGGCGGTGCTGCCGGACAGCGTGCGGAACTGGTCGAGGTTGACGGGCTGGGCCCCGCGGGACTGCAGGTAGGCGTTGATGAACGTGAAGTGGGTGAACTCGTCCTCGGTGTTGTCGTGGACGTACTGGGCCATGTCACTGTCGAGCACGCTGAGCGCCTCGGTGAACGCCTTGTTGCCTGTCCCGTGCGGCAGCTCGTGGTCCTGGATCCCGCACAGCTCGTTGTACTGCTGCCACAGGTCGCTCTCGAGGATCTCGGCCGCTGCCAGGAACCGCAGGATGGCGGCGTCGCCGGTGGACAGGGTGCCCTTACCGAACGCCGCGGGGGCCGCGCTCAGCGACCCGACGCCGAGCACTGTCAGCCCGGCGCCGGCGATGAAGCGCCGGCGGTTGGTCACGCCCTGAGAGCGCTGGGTATCGGGGGACTGGGGGGTGATGGTCACCTCTAACTCCGTTCTGAACGTGTACGCGGACCGCGCGCCGCGGGAAACGCGGCCGCGCGCAGGGGTCAGCGACACGCGCCCGGCGGCTGCGCTCGCCCGCGCAGAACCCCGCTCACGCCCGGCACGCGGCCGGGCGCAGACTCTCAACGTCGTGTCTCTTCGCCCTTTTCGCTTAAGACGCCCTGGGGCCGGTTGCCTTCCCGGGATCAGGCAAATCCGGGTCGTCGGTGACGTCGCGCGCCACCAGCGCCGCGTAGGCGCCGCCGCGCTCCATCAGCTCCTCGTGGGTGCCGCGCTCCGTGACGTGCCCCCCGTCGAGGACCACGATCTGATCGGCATCGCGCACCGTGGAGAGGCGGTGGGCGATCGTGATCGTCGTGCGGCCCTCGGACAGGCGCTCGAGCTCGGCCTGCACGGCGTACTCGGTCCGCGTGTCCAGCGAGCTCGTCGCCTCGTCGAGCACCAGCACCGGCGGGTTGCGCAGCACCGTGCGGGCGATCGCCATCCGCTGCTTCTCCCCGCCGGAGAAGCGGTAGCCGCGCTCGCCGACGACCGTGTCGTAGCCCTCGGGCAGCGAGGCCACCAGGTCGTGGATCCGCGCGGTGCGGGCGGCGTCCTCGACCTCCTCATCGCTGGCGTCGGGCCGCGCGAAGCGCAGGTTCTCGCGCACGCTGGCGTGGAAGAGATAGGTCTCCTGGGAGACGACGCCGACGGTCGCGGCGAGCGAGGCCAGCGACACGTCACGGATGTCGACGCCGTCGATGGTCACCCGGCCCTCCTGGGGCTCATACAGCCGCGCGGCCAGATACCCGAGCGTCGTCTTCCCCGCCCCGGTCTCGCCCACGATCGCAGTGCGCGTCCCCGCGGGCACGACGAGGTCGATGTGGCGCAGGGTCCATTCCTCCTCGGCGCGGCCGGCCTGCGGGACCGAGTAACGGAACGACACGTCCTGGAAGCGCACCTCGCCCAGCACCTCCTTGGGGCGCAGGGTCACCGGCTTCTCGGCCTCCACGATGTCGATGGGCAGGTCCAGGTACTCGAAGATGCGGTCGAACAGCGCCAGCGAGGACTCGATGTCGGCCTGGGTGCCGAGCAGGGAGTTGATCGGGAACAGCAGCCGGGTCAGGAGCGTGGTGAAGGCGACCACGGTGCCGATGTCGATCCTGCCGATGAACGACTGGCCCGCCAGCCAGTAGATGATCACCGGCTGGACCGAGAAGATGAACTGGATCGTCGCCATCATCCAGCGCCCGGCCATCCGGCTGCGGACCTCCAGATCGGCGATCCCCTTGGAGTCCCGGGTGAAGCGCTCGGCCAGATCCTGCCCGCGCCCCATCGTCTTGCCGAGCATGATCCCGGACACCGACAGCGACTCGGCCACCAGCGCCGAGAGGTCGGCCAGCCGCTTCTGCTGCTCGGTGGTGATCCGGCGCCGGATCTTGCCGACGCGGCGCGTCCCCCACACCGACGGCGGGATGAACACCAGTGAGAACAGGGCCAGGTGCCAGTTGAGGAGGCACATGGCCACGAGCGCGGCGATCACCGTGGTGACGTTGGAGGCGATCGTCGTCGCGGTGGTGGTGACCACGCCCTCCAGGCCGCCGATGTCGTTGGCGATCCGTGACTGGATCTCCCCCGTGCGCGTGCGGGTGAAGAAGGCCAGCGACATCCGCTGGAGGTGGCGGTACACGGCGGCGCGCAGATCGTGCATGACCCGCTGGCCCACGACGTTTGACAGGTAGGTCTGCCAGACGCTGATGGCATTGGTGAAGACCGCCACGCCGATCATCGCCAGCACGAGCTCGGTGAGCAGACCGCCCCGGTGCTGGCCGAGGCCCTCGTTGAGGGTGTCCCGGATCAGGAACGGATTGAGCATGCTCACCCCGGCCGAGATGACGATCATCACCATGACGATGGTGAGCCGCACGCGGTAGGGCCTGAACAGCGCCAGGATCCGCCCCCGGTCGCGCTGTCGCGTGGGGTCCATCAGCGGCGCCGGCTTCTTGCCCGACCCGCGGGTCGAGCGCAGAAAGCCGGTGCCACCGGCACCGTGCGACGCGGAAAAACCTCGATGCCCAGAGCTCATGATCTGCTCTCATCCTACGCAGGGGCAGACCCCGCCCCGCGGGGCACCGCGACGTTGGCGGTCCGGGCCTCGGGCCCAGGGTCGTCTACTGTTCTGCGCCATGAACGACGACTGGCGCGTACGCATCGACGTCCACGAGGACGGGCTGGCCCGGCGACTCACCGAGCAGCTCAACGCCGACGAGCTCGAGCATGACCTGCAGCAGGCCTTCCATGACCGCGTGGTCGTCTCGGTCGATGGCCCGGTGGTCTTCTGTTACGCGGGCAACCGCGCCCAGGCCGAGCGCGTCCGGGACCTCACGGGCCGGCTCGCGAAGGAGCACGGGTGGACCGTCGACGTCCAGGTCGCGCAGTGGCATCCGGTCTCGGAGGAGTGGGAGAGCGCCGACGAGCCCCAGCCGGTGACCGCCGGCGACGCCGTCGAGGAGCGCGAGCAGCGTGTCGAGGACGAGCGCGAGGACTCCGCCGAGCAGGGCTACCCGGAGTTCGAGGTCCGCATCCAGACCGCGTCGCGCCACGACGCGTCCGAGCTCTCTCACCGGCTCGACGACGAGGGCGTCCCCCACGTGCACCGCTGGAGCTATCTGCTGATCGGCGCCACCGACGAGGACAGCGCGCAGGCCCTGGCCGACCGCCTGCGTGGGGAGGCCCCGGCAGGCAGCGAGGTGCTGGTCGAGCGCAACCGCCGCTCGGTCTATGAGCACCGCCCGTTCAATCCCTTCACGCTGCTCGGCGGCCTCGGAGGCTGACAGAACCCCCCGCAAAAGCGACTGGTCCCGCTGAGAGCGCCCGACCAAACTTTGTGTTTTACGGGTAACTCTCGATACTGCTCACGTTGCGCGAGGAAGCCAACACCCCCGAGCTTCACGGCCGCCCGGCGCCCGCCCCGGCGCCGGCGTCGCCCGCGCGCGAGCGCGAGCTCGACCCGCGCACCGGTGCGAGCGCGTTCCCGCCGATCGCCGAGTACGCCTTCCTCTCTGACTGTGAGACGGTGGCGCTGGTGGCGCCGTCGGGCGCGGTCGAGTGGATGTGCCTGCCCCGGGTCGACTCGCCGAGCATCTTCGGCGCCATGCTCGACCGCGACGCCGGCCTGTTCCGCCTCGGCCCCGACGGCATGACCGTCCCCGCCGCGCGCCGTTACCTCCCGGGGACGATGGTGCTGGAGACCAGCTGGGGCTCGGGCTCGGGCTGGATCATCGTGCGCGACGTGCTGCTCATCGGGCGCTGGCACCACGAGCATGACCGCTCCCACACCCACCGTCGCGCCCCCACCGACTATGACGCCGACCATGTCCTGCTGCGCACGGTCCGCTGCGTCAACGGCGAGGTGCAGCTCCTGCTCGACTGCGAGCCCAAGTTCGACTACGGCCGTGACCCCGCCAACTGGGAGTACTCCGGCGACGGCTACAACGAGGGTCTCGCCCGCAGCAAGGACGGCAGCGTCGAGCTGAAGCTGACGACGGACCTGCGCCTGGGCTTCGAGGGCAGCCGCGCGACGGCTCGCCATCTCATGAAGGAGGGCGAGACCGTCTACGCCGCGCTCTCCTGGTCAGAGCACGCCCCGCCCCAGGACATCGAGGAGGCCTACGAGCGGCTGGTGTGGACCTCCCATCACTGGCAGCACTGGCTGGATCGCGGCGACTTCCCCGACCACCCGTGGCGGACGTTCCTGCAGCGCTCGGCGCTCACGCTCAAGGGCCTCACCTACGCGCCCAGCGGCGCCCTGCTGGCGGCCGCCACCACATCGCTGCCCGAGACCCCGCAGGGCGAGCGCAACTGGGACTACCGCTACAGCTGGATCCGCGACTCGACCTTCATGCTGTGGGCACTGCTGTCGCTGGGCTTCGAATGGGAGGCCAACGACTTCTTCTACTTCATCGCCGACGTGGCCGCCGGGGAGGAGAACCTCCAGGTCATGTACGGGCTCGACGGCGAGCGCCAGCTCGACGAGTACACCCTGGACCACCTCGAGGGCTACGAGCGCGCCCGTCCGGTGCGGGTCGGCAACGCCGCCTACGAGCAGAAGCAGCACGACGTGTGGGGCGCGCTGCTGGACTCGGTGTACCTGCACACCCGCAGCCGCGACTCCCTGGATGACCGCGTCTGGCGGATCCTCCAGCGCCAGGTCGAGCAGGCCATCGAGAACTGGCGCGAGCCCGACCGCGGCATCTGGGAGGTGCGCGGCGAGCCCAAGCACTTCACCTCGTCCAAGGTGTTCTGCTGGGTGGCGTGTGACCGCGGCGCCCGGCTCGCCGAGCTGCGCGAGGACTTCACCCGCGCCCGCCGCTGGCGCGAGGCGGCCGACGAGATCAAGGCCGACGTGCTCGCCAACGGCGTCGACGAACGCGGCGTGTTCGTGCAGCACTACGAGACCGAGGCGCTCGACGCCGCGCTGCTGCTGCTGCCTCTCATGCGCTTCCTGCCGCCCGACGATGAGCGCATCCGCGCCACGGTGTTCGCCATCGCCGACGAGCTCACCGAGCAGGGCCTGGTCCTGCGCTACAGAACCGAGGAGACCGACGACGGCCTGGAGGGCAAGGAGGGCACGTTCCTCATCTGCTCGTTCTGGCTGGTCTCGGCGCTGTGCGAGATCGGTGAGCTGGACCGCGCCCGGTCACTGTGCGAGCGGCTGCTCGGCTACTCCAGCCCGCTGGGGCTCTACGCCGAGGAGATCGACCCGCAGACCGGCCGGCACCTCGGCAACTTCCCGCAGGCGTTCACGCACCTGGCGCTCATCAACGCCGTCATGCACGTGATCCGCGCCGACGAGGAGGCCGTCGCGGCGCAGTCGCCCTGGTCCGAGTGGGGCTAGACCCGCCCCGCCCGTCGGGGCCGCGGGTGCCGGGGCTCAGCGCCGTCGCGGCCCGAGCGTCACGGGCAGCGTCTTGAGCTGGTTGATGAAGCCCGACTCCACGAACGTGGTGGGTCCGGCCCGCTCCATCTCCGGGTAGCGCGCCAGCGTCTCCTCGAACAGGATCCGCAGCTCGAGTCGCGCCAGCGCCGTGCCGAGGCAGAAGTGCCGGCCGCCGGCGCCGAACGCCTGGTGCTCGGGGTTGCGGCGCACGTCGAAGCGATCGGGGTCCTCGTAGCGCGACGTGTCCCGATTGGAGGACACGTACCACATGACCACCTTGTCGCCCTCGCGGATCTGCTGCCCGGCGATCTCGGCGTCGCAGGTGGCGGTCCGCCGGAAATGGGCGAAGGCGGGGAACATGCGCAGTGACTCCTCAACGGCGCTGGGGATCAGCGACGGGTCGTCGAGCAGAAGCCGGCGCTCGTCCGGATGCTCCATGAGCGCCTTCATGCCGCTGCAGTAGGTGGCCTTGGTGCTGTCGTTGCCGGCGGCCATGAGCAGGAAGAAGCCCATCACGATCTCGTGCTCCTCGAGCTTCTGGCCGTCGATCTCGGCATGGACGAGGACCGAGGTGAGGTCGTCGGTGGGCGTCTCGCGCCGGGCGGCGATGAGCTCGGTGCAGCGGCGGAAGATCTCCGGGATCTCGTTGGCCATGATGCTCTGCATCCCCTCCGGGGCGAGATCCGGGTCACCGGCCGCGAGTGAGACGTTCAGGAGCTTGGCCCAGATGGCGTCGTCCTCCTCGGGGACGCCCATGAAGCTCCCGATCACGCGCGAGACGACGGGCTGGGCGACGTCGGCCACCAGATCGCAGCTCTCGCGTCCCTCGAGGCGGTCGAGCACGCGCACGGTGATCTCGCGGATGGCGTCCTCGTGGGCGGCGATCCGCTTGGGGGTGAAGCCCGCCTGGAAGAGCATCTTGAGCCGGTCGTGCTTGGGCGGGTCCATGCCGATGAACATGGCCTGCATGAGCTCGAGCGGGAACCCGTCGGTGATCGCGGTGACGCCGCCGATCTCGGAGGAGTACGTCTTCCAATCGCGGCTGACGGCATGGATGTCGTCGGGCCGGGTGATCGACCAGTAGCCGGGCTCGTTCGGATACTCGCCGATGCGCGAGGTCCAGTGGACGGGGCATTCGTTGCGCAGCCGGGCAAAGAGCTGGTGCGGCGGGCCGTCGACCCACAGCTCCCGCTCGGTGACCAGCACCTGGTCGAGGTCACCTTCGAGTGCCTGCTCGCGGTCACGACGAGTTGATGTCACCTGCTCCTCCTGACGGGCCGATGGACCGCCGCCAATCGTACTGGCTGGCTAGCCAGCTTGGAGGTCATCGGATCACGAAAATGGCGTTGCCGACGGCGTGTCCGTAGCGGGCGTCGCGCTGCGGCCCATAGCCCGGCCACACGTACCAGTGGTACCGGCCCGGGGCCAGCCGGTGCCGCCGGCCGGCGAAGCTCCAGCTGCGCGCCAGCTTCAGGCTCGCCCTGGTCGGCCACGCGCTGAGGATCTTCGACCCCCGGAAGATCTGCACGTTGTAGTAGCTGGCCTTCGGGATCGCCGTCCAGCGCAGCGTCGGCGGGTGTCTGAGGCGGGCGCCCGACGCAGGGGCAAGGAGGCGCACCCCGGGCCTGATCTTCACCGTCCGCTGGGTGATGTTGCCCGCCTGGTCGGCCGCCGTGACGGTGTAGCTGTAGGCGGTCCCGTTGCGCACCTGGCGATCCTCATAGCCGGTCTGTGCGGTCCCGGTGTAGAGCACGCTGCCGGCGGCGCCCTTCAGGCCCGGGCGGCGAGACACCTGGACCCAGGCGAGCGGCGCGGGGCCGGCTGACGCGTGCCAGCTCAGGCCGGCCATGCGGTCGGCCGGCTCGGAGGTGACGCTGAGGCTGGGCGGCGTCGCGTCGTAGCGGAACGGCAAGCTCGCGTTGGCCGTCTTGCCGGCGTTGTCGGTGCAGGTGCCGGCGAGCGCGGTGGCGGTCGTCGCGGGGCCCGCGTAGGTCTGGACGGGCGTGCACGAGGCGATGCCCGAGAACGCGCTGCCCGCGAGGGTGACCGTGACCGGGTGGTTGTACCAGCCGTTGGCGTCCGGGGGGCGGTCTGGGGTGGCGGTGGCCGTGGGGGTGGAGATCTCGACGTGCAGCGGGAAGCTGATTGTCTGGACCAGTGGCCGACCCCATGCAAACTGCGCACGACACGATCGCGCTCACGTCCGTATACGTCTGCGACAAGCACCCGGAGTGCGTCATGCGCGGGGACCGGGTCCACGTGCCACGTGACGGTCACCGAGGTCGAGCTGCCAAGCGCCAGACTCGTCGCACGCACCGCCCGGCGAGCCCCGGACTACACGTCACGGACAGCGTGTTCGCGAGCGCCGCGACGCCAAAGCGAGACGGCCCAGCGCGCACCACCACCGCCACCGTGCAACCCGCCGCACCTCATGCCGCCGACCCCATGATCTCCCGGTGCAGCCGGTTGGCCAGCCGCAGCAACGACAGGCTGGCGGCCACCAGCGCCAGCAGCACCAGCGCGCCGATGAGCAGCACGACGCCGTTGTTGTGCTCCGGCGCCGGGCGCGCCTCCGCGTGGCTCGCCACTCCGGGGATGGTCAGTCGATCGACGGGACTGGAGTGCCGCGCGGGTGCCGGGCGATGACGCGCGTGCGTCCGCGGACGCCGCTTGTGCGTGACCGCGGGGCGCGGACGCGATCGGATCCGAGGCGCCGACGACGGCCGCGTCGCCGTCTCGGTCACCGGACGTGGCGTGATCGTCACGGCAGGTGTGATCGGCCGCGGCGCCGGCGAGGGGGCTGTCGACGTGCTGTGTCGTGACTGCGCCGCGGGCGCAGGGTCGGGCGAAGGCGCGGGCGTGGTGGCCGGGGCCTTCTGCGGAGTGGGGCCCGCGGCCTGCGCCGCTGTCATCGGCAGCGCGGCTGATACCGCGACGACCGCCGCGGTCAGGCTAACCCGTGTCCACCGCGCCATGGCTCATGGCAACGGACGATGCTGAGATTGGACGTCGCGCGTTCCCCTCCGCACGTTGTTGCTCTCCTCTTGCGGACCAACGGATGTCAGCCGGTCGATCTTGCGCGGCGCTGTTCGGGCTCGCCGTGCCCGTCGATCATCGCACCCGACGCCGGCGCCACACGCCGACGCCCAGGGCCATCAGCATGAGCGCCAGGCCAAGCTCGGGGCTGGGCTGCGCCGTTGAGGTCCGGGCCACAGCGGTGGAGCCGGACGCCGGCGTCGTGGCCCGCGCCGGGCGCGCCGGCCGTGGCATGCGGTGCGCGCGGCCGCTGCGGCGTGCCTCGTGTGACGCCCGGACGCGCAGCTGGGTCTGAACCGCGCGCGAGGCGGTGACCGAAACGAGTGCGGCGCCGCCCCCGGCGACCGCCGACACAGACACCGCGGTCACCCGCTCGCCGCCGAGGACCGGCTTCACCGTCTCGTGCACCCCGGCGCCGGGCCCCGCGCCGACGAGCCGAACCGCCGCGCCCCCGCTGCCACGGATCCGGGCGCCGGTCGAGGGCGCCGCCGCGCTCGGCCTGTCCACCGGGACGGGCGGGGACGGCACCGGCGCCGGCGCGGACCCCGGTCCCTGCACCGGCGGGGCGACGGCGGTGACGGTGGAGTCGGTCCCGGAGGCCGTCTGGGTCTCGACGGCGTCATAGCACCAGGCCAGACACCCGACCTGCACCTGCCACACGCCCGTGGAGACCGTGTTGACGGCTCCCGCACCGGAGCTGTTGACCGACTGCACGGTCGTGTTGGACTGCTGCGCCTGCTGGGTCTGCCGCGTGCCCGAGCAGTAGAAGAGGCATCCGACCTGGAGCTGGGCGATGCCCTGTGCGGTCTGATTGACCGCCGCCGGCCCGGCTGCTCCGTCCCCCGGCGCGCCGTCGCCCGGTGCGGTGTCGCCCGGTGCGGTGTCGCTCGGTGCGGTGTCGCCCGGTGCGGTGTCGCCCGCGCCGCCGGCCGGGGTTGCGACGACCTGGACCGTGCCGTTGTGCTGGCTCGCAACCTCAGACTGCTGCCCGTCGCCGCTCTGGGACTGGGCGGCAGTCTGCTGGGTGACGTTCTGCTCGCCCCCGGGCGTCGCGGTCGCCGCGGGCGGCGGCGGCGCCTGGAGCTCACCCAGGAGCTGCTCGTCCTGCGCCAGCGTCCGGCCGGAGTGGTCGCGCGTCGTGGTGCCGTAGCAGTGCTCGACGCACCCCAGCTGCACCTGTGTCACCCCGCTCGGCGGGGGATTGGCCGCCGTCGATGGCGGAGGGCTGGACGCGGTCGACGGGGTCGCGGTCGGAGCCGACGGGGTCGGAGCCGACGCGGTCGGAGCCGACGGGACCGGAGCCGACGGGACCGGAGCCGACGGGACCGGAGCCGACGAAACCGGAGCCGACGGGACCGGAGCCGACGGGGTCGGAGTCGACGCGGTCGGAGTCGACGGCGACGAGGCTCTCGTGCGCCCGCTCGACGCCGTCGTGCGCCTGGTCGCTGGTGGCGACGGCGCGATCGCGGCACCGCCATCGTTGGCCACAGGCGGCCCCACCGCCTGCACCGTCGTGTTGTCCTGGGATGCCTGCTGGACCTGGCTCCCCCCGTCGCAATGCGACACGCACGTCGAGACCTGGACTTGAGTGATCGTCTGCGTGGTCGTGTTGGATGCGGCGGGTGCCGCCGCGGTCGCGGGCGGCGAGCCCGAACCGCCGTCCGGCGGCGGATTTGCCGGTGGTATCGCGACTGATCCCGGTGGTACCACCGTCACCGGGGCCGTGGGCGGCGTCGGAGCCGCCACTGTCGGCATCGGCGCGGTCGGAGCCGCCACTGTCGGCACCGGCGCGGTCGGCACCGGCGCGGTCGGAGCCGCCACTGTCGGCACCGGCGCGGTCGGCACCGGCTCGGCCGCCACCGGCTCGGCCGCCCCCGGCTCGGTCGGCACCGGCGCAGCCACCCGAACCGACGGCGTCAGCCCAGTCAGGCTGGCGCCTCCGGTCCCCACCGATCGCACCTCGTCGGCTCGTGCCCCGGCCACTGCCGCCAACGTCATGGCGGTGGTGAGGACTGCGAGTCGCTTTCCGAAGTCGATGGGGTCCATCCACTGGCACTTCATGTGCCGGAACTCCCCGGCCGCGGTCAGCCGGGGATTCCGAAGCGTCAAGGGGGTCCGACCGGTTCAGGCTCGGCCGGCCGGACCGCCCCCACAAGGCGTCAGGCGTTCTGCGCCTGGCCTCCGTTCTGCGTGGTCCCGGCGTTGTTGCCGGCACCGCTCAGCGAGCCGTTCAGCCCGTTCTGCGCCGCGCTGTTCGCCCCACCCAGCACATCGCCGCCCGCGGTGATCACCGGGACGTTCGAGTTGACCAGGTTCTGCCAGGCATTCGCGCACGATGACGCGAGCTGCCCGGTGAACGAACCCTGCTGGTTGATCTGGGACTGACCTGCGCCGCCGCAGCCGACGGAGCAGGCAGACGACGCCGACTGACCCTGGTTGTTGTTCTGGGTCGTCCCGGCGTTGTTGCCCGCACCGCTCACCGCGCCGTTCGAGGCGTTCTGAGAGGCGCTGTTCGCGCCGCCCATCACGTCACCACCCGCGATGTTCACCGGAACGTTGGCGTTCACCGCGTTCTGGTTGGCGTTGGCGGTCGACGTCGCCGCTTGCAGCGTCGCCGACCCCTGGCCCGACTGCTGAGCCTGGCCCGAGCCACCACAGCCAACGCCGCAGCTCGACCCGGCCGACTGGCCCTGGTTGTTGTTCTGTGTCGTGCCGGCATTGTTGCCCGCACCGCTCTGCGCGCCGTTGGAGGCGTTCTGAGAGGCGCTGTTGGCCCCACCCGCGATGTCGCCACCGGCGATGTTCACCGGGACGTTGGCATTCACGGTGTTCTGACCGGCGTTGGCGGCGGAGTCAGCCGACTGGCCCGTGAACGAGCCCTGCTGGTTGTCCTGCGCCTGGCCGGAGCCGCCGCAGCCGACGCTGCAGCTCGACCCGGCCGACTGGCCCTGGTTGTTGTTCTGGGTCGTGCCGGCATTGTTGCCCGCACCACTCGTCGCGCCATTGGACGCGTTCTGAGAGGCGCTGTTCGCGCCGCCCGCCACGTCACCACCGGCGACGTTCACCGGAACGTTGGCGTTGACCGCACCCTGGGTCGCGTCCGCGCCCGACTGCGCGCCCTGGACCGTTGCCGATCCCTGGCTCGAGCCCTGCGCCTGGCCGGAGCCGCCGCAGCCGACGCTGCAGCTCGACCCGGCCGACTGGCCCTGGTTGTTGTTCTGAGTGGTACCGGCGTTGTTGCCCGCACCGCTCTGCGCGCCGTTGCCGGCGTTCTGAGAGGCGCTGTTGGCACCGCCCGCCACGTCGCCGCCGGCCGTGTTGACCGGAGCGTTGGCGTTGACCGCGCCCTGGCTGGCATTGGCGTTCGACGCCGCCGCCTGCACGGTCGCGGCCCACTGGTTCGAACCCTGCGCCTGACCGGAGCCGCCGCAGCCGACGCTGCAGCTCGACCCGGCCGACTGGCCCTGGTTGTTGTTCTGAGTGGTACCGGCGTTGTTGCCCGCTCCGCTCGTCGCGCCATTGGAGGCGTTCTGAGCGGCGCTGTTGGCACCACCTGTGACGCTGCCGCCGGCCGTGGTGACCGGAGCGTTGCTGTTGACGGCGTTCTGCCCGGCCTGCGCCTGTGAGGCCGCGTTTTGCAGGGTCGCCGCGAGCTGGGAGGCCAGCTGCGCCTGACCGACGCCGGCGGCACCCCCTCCCGAGCTGCCCGGGTCGCCTCCCGCCATCGCGGTGGCCGGCACGGCCATCGCGAGGAGGGTGACAACCAGAGCGATCATTTTTGATCGCATTGCTGTTCTCTCCTGAGTTGAATCTGTGCCCGTCCGGACAAGCCGGACCAGATGCACTGAAACGGTGGCCGTCACGGCACCTGCCTGACGGCCCGGCGACGGCTCGGATGCCCCGAGACGGCCGCCGTTCGTGACAACAGCGGCAGCTACCCCGGGCGTTCGAGCCGCAGGGCCAGCAGCGTGGACCGCCACGCCGACAGGTCCAGCGACACACGGGTCGACAACAGGAAGATCAAGAGGAGGGCGGCGACCGTCATCACTGCGGCCGCGGCGCCGCCGCCACCGCCGGGGGCCCCGGCGGCCGCGGGCCCACTGCCGGTCATCGGCAAGCTGAGCGGAGGCGGCGAGCTGCTGGGCTCCGGCACCGAGCGCGCGGGGCGCGGCGGCAGTGGACGGTGCCGGCGCAGCCGAGGCTCCGGACCCGCCGGCGCACGATCCGGCAGGGAGGCCCGGACGATGTGACCAAGCCACGACGGCGCCGGGGCCGCAACGACGGGGCGGGACCCCGGCAGTGCCTGGCTCCCCCCGTGGCGGTGGCCGGCCCGGTCGCGTCCGGTGGGCGCACTCAGATGTCGCTGATGGGGCGGCCGGCCTGCCGTGGACGGCGAGCCGCCGAGCGGAGCCGCGACGCCAACCCCCACGGGACCTGAAAGGCCCACCCCCACGGGACCTGAAAGGCCCACCCCCACGGGACCTGAAAGGCCCACCCCCACGAGACCTGAAAGGCCGACTCCCACCGGGCCTGAGAGGAGCACCCCCAGGGGATCCGCCGAGGCCGGCGGGACGGCGGAGGCCAGGGGACCCACCAGGTCCAGGGGCCATCCCATCGCGGCGAGGTCGCCGACGGACGGAATGGCGACGGCGGGAATCTGCACCGTGGGAACCGTGACCACCGCCGGCGCCGGGACGATCGGCATCGCCGCCGTCGGCACGACCAGGACGGGGGCCATCGCGATTGGCGTGACCGGTGCGGCCGCTACCGGCGTGACCGCCGGTCCTGGGCTCGCCCCCGCGCGCGCCGCCGACTCCGCGACCGGCAGGGGCGGGTCGGCGGCGCGCGCCGGGTGAGCGGGCGGAGCGGGCGGCCTCGGGACCCCCGAGGCCGCGCCCGCTGTGGACGCCGCGGGGCGCGCGGCGGCCTGCGTGGCCGCGGCTGGGGGCGTCGCGGCGGCTCGCGCAGGTGTGACGGGGAGAGCTAGCCGGAGCCACCCCCGGAACGGTGGGGACGGCCACGCTCGGCTGGGCGGCGCTCGTGGCGGCCGCGGCGGCACCGACGGCGTTCTGGGCCGCAGCCAGGCCCGCCTGGGCGAGCGCGCTGGGGGCGACCGGGAGCACATCGGCGTGGGCGCCCTGAGGCGCGGCCATCACCACCGCCGCGATCAGGATCGTGATCGCTGACCAGCGTGCCCCTCCAACGTGCCGCCCCCGGCTGGCCATCGTCTATGACGGGCCCCGGGGGATGGATAGCTTTGTGCAGATCCCCACACCCTTAAGATCCCCGGGGCGGGCTGGTCTGATCCATGCAATCGCTCAGACGGCTCTTGGTACCATCGCCGTGATACTGCCCAGGGGGAACGGGCTGAGGTGGAAGGGTGACGTCAAGGCACCGGACTCTCGCACCCGCAGATCGTGAGAGCCTGATCGAGTCGCATCTGCCACTGGCCAAGTCGGTGGCAAGGCGTTATGTCGGCCGCGGCGTCGAATTGGACGACCTCGTGCAGGTGGGCGCCGTGGGTCTGGTGAAGGCGGCGAACCGCTTCGATCCTCGACGCGGCGTGTCGTTCCCGGCCTTCGCCGAGCCCACGATCGAAGGTGAGATTCGGCACCACCTCCGTGACCGCTCCGGGCCCGTGAGGATCCCCCGCGAGCTGCAGCGTCTGGGCAAGCGGCTGCGCGGCCGTCAGTCGGAACTGGCCGCCAGTCTTGGCCGTGCACCGACCCTCAGCGAGCTCGCCGATGCGCTCGACGCCGACACCGGACAGGTGGAGCGCGCGCTGGCCGCCGAGCGGGCGCGCGAGCCGGTGAGCCTCCCGGCATCGGAGGACGGCGCGGAGGCGGTCCTCATCACCGAGCCCTACGCCGACAGCGACGACCGCCTGCTGCTCACGGAGCGGATGCATGTCCTGGACGAGCGCGAGCGCCAGATCGTGTACCTGCGCTTCCATGGCGACATGACCGAGCGTCAGATCGCGCGCGAGGTCGGGATCTCCCAGGCGCACGTGTCCCGGTTGCTCGCCGGAGCGCTGACGAAGCTGCGCGCCGAGCTGGACCAGGACGATTCCCCCACAGCGGCGGGTGATACCACTGCCCCACCCGTGGTATCACGAGCTGACCAGGCGCCGGACACGCCCGAGAGTGCCGCGGCCAAGGCGGCCATGACGCGCCCAGCGGGTCCCAAGCCGGCCGCCGGGTACAGCGGACGGTTCCTGGTGCGGATGTCGGGCGACCTGCATCAGCAACTCGCTCAGGCCGCCGAGCGTGAACAGGTCAGCCTCAACCGATTCGTCACCGACGCGCTCGCCGAGTCCGTCACCGACGGCAGCACTCAGGAGCAGGTCGCGGCGCACGACTCCATGCCGGACGCGTCAGCAGGCGACGAGACCCCGGCCGGTCGCCCGCGCAACCCGCGACGCACCCTCCGCATGGTTCTCGCCGCCAACCTGGTGGTCGTCGTCCTCGCCGGGACCATCGCCATCATCCTGCTCGTGCTGGCCCTTCAGCAGGGACTCTGAGCGCCGGTCAGCGGGCGACGGTCGTCTCGGCGTGCTGCTCCGCGCGCACGCGGGGGCGACGCGCCGGGCCCGAGTCAGCGACGCCCACGGCCCGTGTCGGATTGCCACCCCGGAACCATGAGGCGGCGGCGGCGACCAGGCAGGCGACGATCGCGAACGCGAACGCCTCGTGCAGTCCGTCGCGGAACGGGGCGGAGATGAGCTGCGGGAAGAACGACCGGCCGGTGAGCAGGCTCTGCTGGGCGTGGCTGAGATGGGTGAGCACGCTGGACCCGAGCAGGTGCTGGATCGGGTTGTAGCCCAGGAACGCGGCGAACAGGATCGACACCGGCGGCAGGTGAGCGGCCACCTCGGCGTTGTGCGTCGGGACCCCGTGGGCGTGCAGGCCCGTTGCCATGGCATGGGGCAGCGTCGAGGCCAGGCCCAGGATCATCAGCGTGAAGAAGATGCCGATCGACAGCACCTGGGCGGAGTTCTGGAAGGTCTGGTTCATCCCGCCGCCGGCGCCCCGGTCAGACGGGGGCAGGCTGTTCATCACTCCGGCGCGATTGGGCGAGGCGAACAACCCCATCGAGACGCCGTTGAGGAACAGCACCAGGGCGAACACGGGATAGGCGAAGTCCGTCGGCAGGATCGCCAGCAGGACGAAGCTGATCGCCGCGCCGAGCATGCCGCCGGTGGCGAACGGCCGAGCGCCGAATCGGTCCGACAGGTAGCCCGAGGTGGGACCGGCGATGAGCATCCCGATCGTCAGCGGCAGGATGTAGATCCCCGCCCACAGAGGGGTGTCGGTGAAGTCGTAACCGTGCTGGGGCAGCCAGATGCCCTGCAGCCAGATGATCAGCATGAACATCAGGCCGCCGCGCGCCACCGCGGACAGGAACGTCGACAGCGTGCCGAACGTGAACGCGCGGATCTTGAACAGCGGCAGGCGGAACATCGGGTCCTCCACCCGGCGCTCGACGATCGCGAAGACCACCAGTGACAGGAGACCGCTGCCGATCAGCACCAGCACCTTGACGCTCCCCCACCCGGTGGCCGAAGTCCCCGAGGGCCGGATCCCGTAGGTCACCGCGATCATGATCAGGATCAGCCCGAGCGCGAAGCTGATGTTGCCCGGCCAGTCGATGCGGGCCCGCCGCGGCGTCGAGAGCTCCTGAAGCTTGAGGTAGGCCCACACGGTCCCGAACAGCCCCACCGGGACCGAGATGAGGAACACCAGGCGCCAGTTGATCGGCGCCAGCAGCCCGCCGAGCACGAGCCCGATGAACATGCCGCTCACACCGACGATGTTGTTGATGCCCAGCGCCATCCCCCGCTGGTTGGCCGGGAACGCGTCGGTGATGATCGCCGCCGAGTTGGCCAGCAGACAGGCCGCACCGATCCCCTGGACGATCCGGAACACGATCAGGAACAGCGCGCCGTCCTTGCCGGTGAGCCAGTCGACGGTGAGGATCAGCGACGCGACGGTGTAGATGACGAACCCGAGGTTGTAGATCTTCACGCGCCCGTACATGTCGCCCAGCCGGCCGAGACTCACGATCAGCACGCTGGAGACCACGAGGAAGCCGAGGATCATCCACAGCAGGTAGAAGCTGTTGGAGGGCACCAGCGGGTCGAGCTTGATGCCGCGGAAGATGTCGGGCATCGCGATGAGCGTGATCGATGCGTCGAGCGTTGCCAGCAGCACGCCGAGCGTGCAGTTGGACAGCGCGATCCACTTGTAGTTGGGACCGCGGGGGTCGCTGCCCGTGCCTCGAAGCGAGGAGATCGAGCGGCGCGCCACGACTCAGGCGGCCTCGTGGGCCTGGGCGAGCTCGGGCTCCAGCACCGTCTCAGCCGCCGACGCACGGTGCCCGCTCATCACCGGCACGAGCGTCCCGGCGAGCATTGCGATGACAAGGAACACCGCCTCGAGCACGAAGGAGTCGGTGAAGCCGGTGACGTCCGGCAGGCCGTGGGCGACGTTGTTGGCGATGAAGGTGGCCACGATCTGCCCCCCGAGGGCGCCGCCCAGGGTCCGCATCACCGTGTTCATGCCGGTGGCGGCGCCGGTCTGGCTCGGCGGGACCGCCTGGACGACGAGGTTGCCGAGCGCCGCGAAGGCCAGCCCGATCCCGACGCCGAGCAGAGCGGCGCTGATCAGCATGTCGTAGGGGTGGCCATGGGCCACCGCCAGCAGTCCGAACGACAGCGCGGTGATGCCGCTGCCGACGATGACCGCCAGCCGGGAGCCGAACCGCCGCGCGACGCGGCCCGCAGCGGACCCGAGCACGCTCATCCCCAGTGCCGCGGGCAGCAGGTACAGGCCGGCGGTGACCACCGAGGCGCCGAAGCCGAAGCCGGTGCGCTTGGGGAGCTGGGCGAACTGCGGGAAGACGAGGAACGAGGCGTACATCCCGGCGCCGAGCAGGAACGCGACGAGGTTGGTCGTCCACACCCCGCGGATGCGCATCATCGCCATGTCGATGAGCGGCACCGCGCTGCGGACCTCGACCAGGATCCACCCGGCGGAGATGACCAGCCCGGCGGCGAGGAGGCCGAGCGTCCGGGCCGAGCCCCAGCCCCACGTGATCGTCTCCGAGATGGCGATGAGCACGCAGCAGAAGCCGACCGTCATGAGCGTGGCCGCCAGCCAGTTGACGCGCCCGGGCACCCGGACCGGGGACTCGGGCACGAACAGCTGCGTGCAGATCGCGGCCGCCACCGTGACGATGAGCGGGATCCAGAACAGCCAGTGGTAGTTCAGGTGCTCCACGATCAGCCCGCCCAGCACGATGCCGATGCCGCCGCCGACGCCGAGGACCGACGACAGCAGCCCGATGCTGCCCGCCACGCGCTCGCGCGGGAACTCGTCGCGGACGATCCCGAACGCCAGCGGGAAGATGCCGCCGCCCGCGCCCTGGACGATGCGCCCGATGATCATCGGGGTCAACGAGGTTGCCAGCGCCGAGACGACCGTGCCCGCGGCGAGCATGACCAACGTGATGACCAGCAGCTTCTCCTTGCCGTACATGTCGCCGAGGCGGCCGATGATCGACGTCGCCACCGACGCCGACAGCAGATAGCCAGTGAGCAGCCAGGTGACGCCGGTCTCCGTGGTGTGCAGGCTGTGCTCGAGCGACGGCAGCGCGGGGATGACCGCGGAGCTCAGCATCGAGTAGCTCATGCCCGCCAGCGCGGTGACGGCGAGGATCAGATTGGGGTGGACCCCGTGGTCCCGATGGGCACCCGTTGACACGCCCGGGTACTCTAGCGGAATGATGATTCCGCTCTCGGAGCCGGAGGCCGCCTCCGGTCGGTGCGAGTGGACACAGCTCGACTCCGCGGCCAAGCGCGAGCGGCTGCTGGCGGCGGCCACCGAGGTCTTCGCCGCCGACGGGCTCGACGCGCCGATGAGCCTCGTCGCCGAGGCGGCCGGGGCGGGCGTGGCGAGCGTGTACCGCCTGTTCGAGTCAAAGCGCGAGCTTCTCGCCGCGCTGGTGGTGCGGCGCATGGACACGGTCGCCGCCGCGGCCCTGGAGGCCGACGAGCGGCCGGGCGACCGGTGGGACGCACTCACCGGGATGCTGACGAGCCTGGTGAGCGGACAGCGCGCCGACTATCTGATCGGTGATGCGCGCGCCCTCGTCGCCGATCACCCCGATGTCATCGCCGCGGTGACGCGCGCCAGCGAGGCCCAGGAGCGGCTGCTGACCGCCGCCCGCGCCGAGGGACGGCTGCGCCCCGATGCGACCACGCTGGACCTGCGGCTGCTGTTCGCGGCCACGCGGGCGGCCCGCGGCGTTGAGCCCGACCAGTGGCAGCGGATGCTCGAGCTGCTGATCGACGCGCTCGACGGGCGGCGGAGCGCCGCCGAGCCGCCGCACGCTGCCGACCGGTAGGGCGCGCGCGATCAATATGGTTGGGCCCTGACCTGACCCGAGGGAAGGAGAGCCCCCGTTGAAGATGCGCGCCGCGGTGCTGGAGGAGTTCGCCAAGCCCCTGCAGGTGACCGAGCTGGACCTGGCCGAGCCCAAGCCGGGTGAGGTGCTGGTGCGCCTCGCCGCGTGCGGGGTCTGCCACACCGATATGTACACGGCGTCGGGCGTCGATCCCTCCGGCTACGCGCCGACCGTCCTCGGCCACGAGGGGGCGGGATTTGTCGAGAAGGTCGGCGAGGGCGTCTCGAGCCTCTCCCCCGGTGACCTCGTCGTCACGCTCTTCTCCCCCCAGTGCCGGGAATGCGTCCACTGCCTGAGCCCCGACACGAACCTCTGCCTGGCCATCCGCGACCAGCAGAACCAGGGCTACCTTCCCGATGGCACCACCCGCCTGTCACGTGACGGTGAGCCCATCCGCCACTTCATGGGCACCAGCACGTTCGCCGAGTACACCGTCATGCCCGAGATCGCGCTGGCCAAGGTCTCGCCCGACGCCGAGCCCGATCATGCGTGCCTGTTCGCCTGCGGCCTCTCCACCGGCCTGGGCGCGGCCATGAACACGGCCAAGGTCAAGGTCGGGGCCACCTGCGTCGTGTTCGGCGCCGGCATGGTCGGCCTGGGTGCGGTGGCCGGCTGCCGCCTGCAGGGCGCCGAGCGGATCATCTGCGTCGACCTGTCCGATGAGCGCCTGGAGCTCGCGCGCGGCCAGGGCGCCACCGAGACCTGGGTCGCCGACGAGAACACCGTCCAGCGCGTGCTCGACGAGACCGGCGGGTTCGGAGCCGACTACACCTTCGAGGCCACCGGCCTGGTGGCGGTGATGCGCCATGCGGTCGAGTCCGCGCGCATGGGCTGGGGCCTGTGCACCGTCGCCGGCGTGGCCGGCCGGGGCGAGACGCTCGACGTCGTCCCCCGTTACCTCATCACCGGCCGGCGGATCTGCGGCTCCTCGTTCGGCGGCGTCAAGGGCCGCGACCAGGTGCCCCAGCTCGTCCAGCTCTACCTCGACGGCCAGATCGACATCGACCCGTTCATCTCACACAGGATCACGCTCGACGACGTCAACCACGGCTTTGAGCTGATGGAGCGCCAGGACGGGATCCGGAGCGTCATCGCGTTCACGTAGGCCAGGCGGGAGGGTTCAAGGGTGTTGGGGCACGGGCGAGCCTCAACGGCAGGGCTATCGAGTGGGCGGTTCGGGCGGTATCAACGCTGTCGGTGTCCCTGGGCGGGGTCGTGGGAGATCACCGTTACGTGATGACGGTTATCTACCAAAACCCCCTGCAAAGCCAGCCATTACGCCTGAGACCCAAACCAAACCCCTCCCCAGCCCTGCCGTTGACCGCGCCCGCGCCCCCATAACCTGCCACCGCCCCCCACCAGCTGGGCCGGCCCCGGGAGGTGGGACCGGCCCAACTGCGGCGGGATATGGGTGATCGCTCGTTCACTCGTCGATCACTTGTAGGAGGGGCAGTTGGGAGCCTGCCCGAGGACAACTGTCGCGCGGCCGTCTCAGAGTTCCGTAGGGAGGATCGAAGAGTTCTGGAAGGGCTCGCGCCGTTACCCGGCGGGTAATCGACGGCGTGACCTGCGGCTGGGAACGTGCCCGGCCATGAGCACTGAATCGATATCCGCCGTCGGGTCTGCCCCGACGGCGTTCCCCCACACTCGCAGCTGCTGGCTGCCGCTGCCGGTGATCCTCGCCGGCACCTTCATGGTCGTGCTGGACTTCTTCATCGTCAACGTCGCGCTGCCGTCGATGCAGGCGCGCCTGCACGCGTCCAACGGCGCGATCGAATGGGTCGTCGCCGGCTACGGCCTCACCAATGCCGTGTTCCTCATCACCGGCGCCCGGCTGGGTGACCGGCTGGGCCGCGTCCGGGTCTTCACCGTCGGGCTGGCCCTGTTCACGCTCGCCTCCGCCGGGTGCGGATTGGCGGGCACGCCCGAGGTCCTGGTCCTCTCGCGCCTCGCGCAGGGGTGCGCCTCGGCGCTGCTGATGCCCAACGTCCTGGCGATCATCGGCGTCCTCTACGACGGGGGCGATCGCGCCAAGGCGCTGGCCGCCTACGGCATGAGCATGGGCTTCGCCGCGGTGTCGGGCCAGCTGATCGGCGGCCTCCTGGTCCAGGCCAACCCGGCCGGACTGGGCTGGCGCAGCTGCTTTCTCATCAACCTCCCGATCGGCGTCGCCGCCGTGGTCGCCGCGCCGCGGGTGATCCGGGGGCGCGGGGTCAACGCGCGCGGGCAGGCCGGTGGCCTGGACCTGGCCGGCACCCTGCTGGCAACCCTGGGCCTCACGGCGATCGTCCTGCCGCTGGTCGAGGGCCGCGCGCACGGCTGGCCGCTGTGGACGTGGCTGTCACTGGCCGCCGCACCGGTCCTGCTCGGCGCCTTCGCGCTCCAGCAGCGGCGGGTGGCCGCCGGAGGTGGCACACCGATGGTCCCGCCCGCGCTGTTTCGCTCGCGTGGCGTGACGATCGGGCTCATCGCCCAGCTGCTGTTCTGGAGCGGGCAGGCGTCGTTCTTCCTGGTGCTGTCGCTGTACCTGCAGCTGGGACGGGGCATGAGCGCGCTGCACTCCGGGCTGGTGTTCACGATCCTGGCCGCGGCCTACCTGATGACGTCGCTCGAGGCGCCCGCGCTCACCGTCCGTCATGGCCGGCGCGTGCTGGCGGCGGGGGCGGCCATCCTCGCGGTCGGCCACCTCACGCTGGTGCTGACCGTGGCGGGCGTCGGCGTCGGGGGGTCGGTGCTGGCACTCGCCCCCGGGCTGGCGCTCGTCGGAGCCGGCATGGGCCTGGGCATCACCCCGCTGACCTCGCTGGTGATGGCGGCGGCGCCCCCCGAGCACGTCGGCGCCACGTCGGGCGTGCTCGCCACGATGCAGAACGTCGGCAACGCGATCGGAGTGGCCGTGGTGGGGGTGCTGTTCTACGGAGCGGTGTCCCACGGATTCGCGGGCGCGTTCGAGCTCAGCGTGGTCGCGCTGGCGGTGGCTCTGGCCGGCGTCGCGGGCCTCACCCGGCTGATCCCGGCGACGGTAGGCTCGTGATGGTGACGATCGCCGAGAGTCCGAGCACCACGCGACCCCGAGTGGGACCGCTCCTGCGTGACTGGCGCCAGCGCCGGCGCATGAGCCAGATGGAGCTCGCGCTGGAGGCGGGGGTCTCGACGAGGCATCTCAGCTTCGTCGAGACCGGCCGCGCCCGGCCGAGCGCCGAGATGGTGCTCCACCTGGCCGAGCGGCTCGACGTCCCGCTGCGCGAGCGCAACGAGCTGCTGCTCGCCGCCGGGTTCGCCCCCCAGTACGCGGCGCGGGATTTCGACGATCCCGCGCTGCGCGAAGTCCGCGACGCGGTCAGCCGGGTGCTGGCCGCCCACGAGCCCTATCCCGCGATCGCGGTTGACCGCTACTGGAACCTCGTCGCCTCCAACGAGGCGCTCGGGCCGTTCCTGGAGGGCGTCAGCCCCGCGCTGCTGGTGCCGCCGGTCAACACGATCCGCCTCGCGCTTCACCCGGGCGGCGTCGCCCCGCGGATCCTCAACCTCGGCGAGTACCGGGCCGATCTGATCGAGCGCCTGGACCGCGCGGCCCGCCTCACCGGGGACCCGCAGCTGGACGAACTGTACGAGGAGATGCTCGGCTACCCGGGACCTGAGCCCCCGGCGGCGGATGGGCGGGCCGTATCCGCGGTCACCGTGGGGCTCCGGCTGGCCCCGGCCCCGGGCTCCGACGCCCCCGAGCTGTCGTTCTTCAGCACGATCACCACGTTCGGGACGGCCGTGGACGTCACGGTCTCAGAGCTCGCCGTGGAGGCGTTCTTCCCCGCCGACGCGGCGACCGCCGAATATCTGCGCGGCTGAGCGGAACCTCTACCCCCGCGGCGAGCGTATAGGGGGTGTGCGCAGGCTCCTCCTGGTCCCGGCTCTGGCCCTGGCCGTCACAGCGGCGCTGACGGCGCCCGCCGGAGCCGGTGACCAGGAGCACTCACGTGTCGCCAGCGTGCGCGTCGCCAGCGTGCGCGTCGCGAGCGCACGGACGGCGGTCGGCGAAGGCGTCAGCGTCGTCCTGCCCCGCGCCTGGCACCTCACGCACGGCATGGGCACACCGCTGCGCGATCCCGTCCCCCGGCTCTCGGCGGCCACCTTCCCGGTCCACTTCTCCCGGCACTACTGCGTGTGCGACACGCCCCACGTCGCCGCCTTCCCCCGCGACGGGGCCTACCTGTTCGTCATGGAGTACGAGGCGCTCGGGCACGCGGACCTCAAGGACTTCCCGAGGCACACCACCCACTTCCGGATCGGCGCCTCGGCGATCAAGCCCGGCGATTGCGGGCCCAGCGACGAGCGAACCTTCCGCGAGGGGGGCCGGGGCTTCCAGGTCCAGATCTACCTCGGCCCCGACGCCCCGCCGTCAGCGCTTAGGCAGATCGCCGCGATCCTCGACAGCTGGCGGGTCGCGCAGTAGGGGTGTGTCATCTGATGGCTGCTCAGCAACCACCAGATGACACACGCCCCCTCAGCGCCGGCGCGCGGCGGGCTCCAGGCCCGGATTGGGCCAGCCACCGTCGGCCGCGTTGATGTTCACGCCGGGCGGGACGATGGCGTCGATCTTGTCGAGCACCTCGTCCGAGAGCGTCACGTCGGCCGCGGTGAGCTGGGACTCGAGGTGCTCCATCGTGCGCGGGCCGATGATCGCCGCGGTCACCCCAGGGTGGCGGATGACGAAGGCGATGGCCATCTCGATCAGCGTGATCCCGGCGTCGTCGGCGAGCCGGCCCAGCGCGTCGGCGGCCTCGAGCTTGCGCTGGTTGGCGGGCAGCGACAGGTCGTAGCGGTCGGGGATCCGATCGGCGCGTCGGGAGTCCGGGACGTCCTCGCCCAGCCGGTAGCGGCCCGACAGCCAGCCGCCGGCCAGCGGGCTCCACGGGATGACGCCCATGCCGTACCGCTGCGTGGTGGGCAGGACGTCCTTCTCCACCTCGCGGATGAGCATCGAGTACGGGGGCTGCTCGCAGATGAAGCGCTCGCGGCCGCGGCGCTCGGCCATCCACTGGGCCTCGACGATCTGCGAGGCCGGGAAGGTGGAGGAGCCGATGTAGCGCACCTTGCCGGCGCGGACGAGGTCGGTGAGCGCGCCGAGCGTCTCGTCGATGTCGGTGTCGGCCTCGGGGCGGTGGATCTGGTAGAGGTCGATCCAGTCGGTGCCCAGCCGCCGCAGTGAGTTCTCCACCTCGCGCACGATCCAGCGGCGCGAGTTGCCGAACTCGTTGGGGTCATCCCCCATCGTGCCGTGGACCTTGGTGGCGAGGATGACGTTGTCGCGCTTGCCGCCGGCCAGCGCCTTGCCCACGATCTCCTCCGAGCCGCCCCGGGAGTAGACGTCGGCGGTGTCGATGAAGTTGATGCCGGCGTCGAGCGCGCGGTGGATGATGCGGATGCCGTTGTCAGGGTCGGGATCGCCCCATTCTCCGAACATCATCGCGCCGAGGCAGAGCGGGCTGACCTTGACGCCGGTGGTTCCTAGTGTGCGGTAGTCCATGACGTTCACCCTACTCACCGCCGGCTCGGGCGCCGGCCGCCTGTGTTCCGGCGCAGGAGTAACTTCATCCGCATGAGCGACGACAGGCATTTCGGGCTGACCGGACTGGCGACGATGGGCGCCAACCTCGCCCGCAACGTGGCCCACCACGACATCCCCGTGGCCGTGCACAACCGCACCACCAGCCGCATGACGGCGTTCCTGGAGGAGCACGGCTCCGAAGGTCCCATCACCGGCCACGAGACGACCGAGGACTGGGTCGGCGCCCTGGCCACGCCCCGCGTCCTGATGAGCATGGTGCAGGCCGGCCCCGCCACCGACGCGGTCATCGACGACATCGTTCCGCACCTGGACCGGGGCGACATCCTCATCGACGGCGGCAACGCCAACTACCGCGACACCCAGCGGCGACACGAGAAGCTGGCCGAGCAGGGGATTCACTTCCTCGGCGTCGGTGTCTCCGGCGGCGAGGAGGGGGCGCTGCGCGGGCCGAGCATCATGCCCGGAGGCGACCGCGAGCCCTATGACGCCTCGGTCAAGCCGATCTTCGAGGCGATTGCCGCCAACGTCGACGGCACCCCCTGCTGCACCTACGTCGGCCCCGACGGCGCTGGCCACTACGTGAAGATGGTCCACAACGGGATCGAGTACGCCGACATGCAGCTCATCGCCGAGAGCTATGACCTGCTGCGCAACGGCCTGGGCTGGGAGGTGGCGCAGATCGCCGAGCGCTTCGAGCACTGGAACAGCTCAGAGCTCGAGTCCTTCCTCATCGAGATCGCCGCCCGCGTGCTGTCCAAGACCGACGACGCCACCGGCCGGCCGCTCGTCGACGTCATCCTCGACGCCGCCGAGCAGAAGGGCACCGGCCGCTGGACCGCCCAGGACGCGCTCGAGCTCGGCGTGCCGCTCACCGGGATCACCGAGGCGGTGTTCGCGCGGACGCTGAGCGCGCTCAAGGACCAGCGCGTCCACGCCGCCGACGTGCTCAAGGGTCCGGCCGGGCAGACCGCGGACGACTCGCTGGCCGACGACCTCGAGCACGCCCTCTATGCGTCCAAGATCGTCTCCTACGCCCAGGGCTTCGCCCAGATGGCGGCGGCCGCCGACACCGAGGGCTGGGACATCGACCTCGGGTCGATGGCCACGATCTGGCGGGGCGGCTGCATCATCCGCGCCCGCTTCCTGGACCGCATCCGCGAGGCCTACGACGCAGAGCCCGGCCTGGCCAACCTCATGCTCGCCGATTTCTTCACCACCGCGCTGGCCAACGCCCAGGACCCGTGGCGGCGCGTGGTCGCAAGAGCCGCCGAGCTGGGCATCCCCACGCCGGCCTTCTCCTCCTCACTGGCCTACTACGACGGCTACCGGCGCGCCCGGGGGCCGGCCAGCCTCATCCAGGGGCTGCGCGACCTGTTCGGCGCCCACACGTACAAGCGCGTCGACCGGCAGGGAACCTTCCACGTCTTGTGGGGCGAGGACGGCCGCGAGGTGGAGACGTAGACGAGGCGGAGATGGGGACGCGTTTGACACCCGGGGGGCGACCGGGCTAGCGTTCATCCCTGGAGGAGGAGTGACAAGTCACACCGCTTTGGGGTGCGGTGAATGACGGGGATCAGTCCAGATAGGAGAGCACTATGACCGACACTCGGCCCGGGGCCTTGCGGTTTCGCAGTCTGCTGTTGGGAGTGATGACCTGCGCGGTCCTTGCTCTGGCTCCATCCGTCGCCTCGGCCCGGGACCGCGGCCACCACCACGATGGTGAGCATCATCATCGCGGCGCCCTCTTCGTCTCTCCCGGCGGTACGACAGGGAGCGGCGACTACTCATGTGACACCGCCGCCTACTCGACGATCCAGTCCGCGGTCGGCGCCGCGCCGTCAGGGGGCACGGTGGTCGTCTGTCCCGGCACGTACGCCGAGGACGTTGTCATCTCCCAGCCATTGACGCTGCTGGGCCGCGACGACCCGACCATTCAGGGCGCGCCGACGAACACCATCATGTGCGACCAGCTCGGCCCGTCCGGTCCGGGGAGCGCGCCCTGCCTCGCGGGCGTCACCATCAAGTCGGGCTGGGTGAGCGTCAGCGGGTTCACCATCACCGGCGCGATCGGCGAGGGCGTGCTGGCCACCGGATCGCTCGCGGGCGGATCCATCAGCCACGTCTCGATCACCGACAACCGCGTGACCGGCAACGACACCGGCGGTGCTCAGTCGCCCAACTCGGTATATCCGCAGTGCAATCCGGCCGGTCCGGTCCCCGGAGACTGCGGCGAGGGCATCCACCTCATGGGCGTCTACGACTCCATCGTGTCCGGCAACTACGACAGCGGCAACAGTGGCGGCGTCCTGATCACCGACGAGTTCGGCCCCACCCATGACAACCTGATCGCGCGCAACGTCATCAAGGACAACCTGTTCGATTGCGGCGTCACCGTGCCCGGCCACAACCCGTTCGCGCTCGACGCCGGCGGACACCGCCAGCCGTCGGTGGCGGGTGACTACCGCAACGTGATCGCCGGCAACGTGATCACCGGCAACGGCGTCAAGGGCGAGGGCGCCGGAGTGATCTTCGCCAACGCATCCGCCGGTAGCGCCTCCTACGACAACCTGGTGATCCACAACTACATCGCCGGTAACGGGCTGGGCGGCGTCACGTTGCACGCCCATCCCATCGCACCGGGCACGTTCGAGGATCTGAACGGGAACAACGTCATCGGGAACGTGATCGGCCAGAACAACCTCGCCCCGGACATGGACGACGGACCGAACTCGCCGCAGGGCACGGTCGGCGTCGTGGTCTACGGCGCGGTCCCCGTGACGATCGAGATCGCCCGTAACCGGATCTTTGACAACGGCATCGGGATCTGGCTCGGGACCGGCGGCAATGTCACCGCCGAGCTCCGGCACAACCGGTTCTTCAACGTCACGACGCCGGTCCTCGTTCAGCCCTGAGCGCAATGACGGTCCACCCGGCGGTGCGCCTCGCGTGCCGCCGGGCCGGCCGACGGTCGCACAGCGAATCAACCGACCGGCGAGAGCCCCGGAATCAACCGACCGGCGAGAGCCCCGGGATCCAGTTGGTCCCGGCCAGCGGCACCTTGGCCATCGCCGAGGCCTCGATCGTCAACGCGACGAGGTCCTCCGGCTCCAGGTTGTGCACGTGGGACTTGCCACAGGCGCGGGCCAGCGTCTGGGTCTCGAGCGTCAGCGTGCGCAGGTAGTTGGCCAGCCGCCGTCCCCCCACCACCGGGTCCAGCCGCTGGGCCAGCTCGGGCTCCTGGGTGGAGATCCCGGCCGGGTCGCGGCCGGCCTGCCAGTCGTCGTAGTAGCCGGCGGCGGAGCCGATCTCGGCGTACTGGGCATCGTGCTCGGGCGCGTTGTCGCCGAGGGCGATGAGGGCGGCCACGCCGATCGAGACGGCATCGGCGCCCAGGGCCAGGGCCTTGGCCACGTCGGCGCCGGTACGGATCCCGCCGGAGACGATGAGCTGGACCTTGCGGTGCATGTCGAGCTCCATCAAGGACTCGACCGCCTGCGGGATCGCCGCCAGGATGGGGATCCCGACATGCTCGATGAAGACCTCCTGGGTGGCCGCGGTGCCGCCCTGCATCCCGTCGAGCACGATCGCGTCGGCGCCGGCCTTGACGGCGAGGGCGACGTCGTAGTACGTGCGCGAGGCGCCCACCTTGATGTAGATCGGGATGCGCCAGTCGGTGATCTCGCGCAGCTCCCCGATCTTGATCTCCAGGTCATCGGGGCCGGTCCAGTCCGGATGCCGGCAGGCGCTGCGCTGGTCGATGCCCTTGGGCAGGTCGCGCATCTCGGCGACGCGGTCAGAGATCTTGTGGCCCAGCAGCATGCCGCCACCGCCGGGCTTGGCGCCCTGGCCCACGACGATCTCGATGGCGTCGGCGCGGCGCAGGTCATCGGGGTTCATCCCGTAGCGGCTGGGCAGCAGCTGGTAGACGAGCTTGGTCGAGTGCTCGCGCTCCTCGGGCGTCATGCCGCCGTCACCGGTGGTCGTCGAGGTGCCGACCTCGCTGGCCCCGCGGCCCAGCGCCTCCTTGGCCTGGCCCGAGAGGGCGCCGAAGCTCATCCCGGCGATGGTGATGGGGATGTCGAGGTGGATCGGCTCCGAGGCGAACCGGGTGCCGATGGTGACGTCGGTGGCGCAGCGCTCGCGGTAGCCCTCCAGCGGGTAGCGCGACACGCTGGCCCCGAGGAACAGCAGGTCGTCGAAGTGTGGGACGCGGCGCTTGGCGCCGAAGCCGCGGATGTCGTAGATGCCCTCGCGAGCGGCGCGCTGGATGTCCGCGATCGTGTCGCGATCGAACGTGGCCGACTCGCGCAGGCCCGGCTGCCAGTGGCCGCGGCCCGAGCCGTTGGTGGTGGCGTTCATCCGGAGGGGCTCCTCTAGTACACGCCGACGTTGTCGACCTTGAAGGTGTAGAGCTGCCGCGCCGACCCGTAGCGGCGGAACTCCGCCGGGTCGGCGTCGATGTCGGCCGCGGCCAGGAGCGCGCCGAGCTGGACGGCATGCTCGTCGCGCATCTCCTTTTCCACGCAGTCGGCGCCGAGGCCGGCGACCGTCCCGCGCACGTAGAGCCGCGCCTCATACAGCGAGTCGCCCAGCGCCTCGCCGGCGTCGCCGCACACCACCAGGCAGCCTCGCTGGGCCATGAAGCCGCTCATGTGCCCGACCGAGCCGCGCACGACGATGTCGGCGCCCTTGAGCGAGATGCCGCACCGTGCCGACGCATCGCCGTGGATGACGAGCAGGCCGCCGCGGGCGGTGGCGCCGGCCGCCTGGCTCGCCGAGCCGTCCACGATCACCGTGCCCGACATCATGTTCTCGGCGACGCCGACCCCGCAGTTGCCGCGCACCCGGATCGTGGCGCGCTTGTTCATGCCGGCGCAGTAGTAGCCGACGTGGCCCTCGATCCCGACCTCGCACTCGGCGTCCAGGCCCACGGCGACCGCATGGCGCCCGTCGGGGTTGACGACGCGGATGTGCCCGGCGGCCTCGGGGCCGTGCAACCGGCGGTTGAGATCGCGCACCGTGTCGGAGCGCAGGTCAAAGCTGAGCGCCGTCGCCGGCGGGGTCTGCGGGGTGGCCATCACGCCACCAGCGCGGTGCCCCAGCTGTACACGTGCCCCGGGACCGGCTCCCAGCTGACTGCGTGCTCCGCGCCCGGGAGCACGGCGATGGCCCGGTACTCGGAGGCCATCGCGACCCACTCGTCGGTCTCGGCCATGACCGCCGGCTTGCACGCGATCGGGTCGCGCAGCACCGCAAACCCGTCGGCGGTGCCGACCGCGAAGGTGTAGAAGCCGTCCAGGTCGTCCAGGCAGCCCTCGAGTGCCTGCTCGAGCGTCGCCCCCTGCGCCATCCGCCAGGTCAGATAGCCGGCGGCGACCTCGGAGTCGTTGTCGGTCTGGAAGTGGATCCCCTCCTTGCGCAGCGCGCGGCGCAGGCGGTTGTGGTTGGAGAGCGATCCGTTGTGGACCAGGCACAGATCGAGACCCGTGGAGAATGGATGCGAGTGCTCCGTGGTCACACGGCTCTCGGTGGCCATCCGCGTATGCCCGAGCGCGTGGCTGCCCCCGATCGCGGTCAGGTCGAAGCGGGCGACGAAATCGGCGGGGAGCCCGGCCTCCTTGTAGATCTCGATCGTCTGGCCCGCGCTCATCAGGGTGACCTCGGGGCGCAAAGCCCTCAGCCACTCCTCCACCTCCTCGGCCGGCGCCGCCACCGTGAACACGGCGTGCGTCGCCCGGACCCCGGTCAGCGCGGCGTCGCCGAACTGGACCGCCAGCGCGTCGGCGAGATCACCCCAGCCCGGCTCCTCCACGGGCGAGTGCACGGAGATCTTGCACCACCCGTCGGGCGCCGGATCCCGGTAGAAGGCGACGCCGGCGCTGTCGGGCCCGCGATCTGAGAGCTGGAGAAGCATCTCCGCCAGGTGGGCGCCGAGTTGGGAGCGCAGCGCATCAGTCTTGGTGTAGAGCCCCGCAATGCCGCACATGGAAATGAGCCTAAGACCTGGCCTGAGACCCTCCAATGGCGGTGGCGCGCACACTTTCGGCCATGAATGTGGCGATCTGAGCCACACCGCGGCCCAGTCAGGCGTCGTCGGTTCAGATTGCGTTACGGATTTAGACCGGTAAACGCTTCTGAGCGCGCTTGACTGCCTGAAGCGCCTGGCGCAGCTCGGTGCGCGCGATCGGGGTCAGCGCTCCCGGCTCGATGAGATTGTCGGCGGGGCGTCCATCGGAGATGAGCTGGGCGTGATGCGCGAAGCGCACCTGGGCGATCACCTCGAACGCCTCGCCCAGTGCCTCGGCCTCGTCGCCCTCCAGCGCGCCCGCCATCGCCACCGCCTCGATCCGGTCAAGCGTCGGTGAGATCGTCACCCCGGCCGCCAGAGCGTGGTAGCGGACCAAGTTGACCACGGGGATGATCGCCCCCTTCTTGATGTCGAGCCGTCCCTCGTCGTCGGTGGAGAGCTGGCCGCGGAACCCGAGCGCGACGGGGAAGCCGGCGGCCGAACGGGCCAGCAGGCGCATGAACGGGGGATGCTCGCGCGCCGCGCGCATGCGCGCCGTGAGGTCGGCGACCACGGCCAGGCCGCCGGCCGCGGGACGGAAGTCGAAGACGACCGTGGCGCGCACCAGGTGTGACTCGTCGGGTTGGGTCAGGCACTCGTCGAAGGTGCGCAGCCAGTCGGGCTTGGACATGCGCCAGAGGTGGTTGCGGGCCATGACGCCGTTGTTGTCGATCCCGATGCCGCAGCGCTCCAGGCCGTCGTTGACGTCCTCGCCGAGCCGCTGGAAATAGGCGTCGGCCGCCTCCGGGGTCAGCTCAGCGCCCGGGGCGGGCCGGGCGTAGGCCAGCGCGTTGTCCTGGTCCGACGCCAGCGTGAACTCCCGGCGGGCGGCCGAGCCCAGATCCAGCCACGCCCACGGCAATGGGGCCGCCCCCTGGGTCCAGATCGAGAAGTCGATCAGCTTCGCCACCACCGCGTCGTGGGCCAGGCTCAGCACGCGGCCCAGGTCGCGCGACGGGACGCCCGCCCGCGACAGGGCCAGGAACAGCTGGGGCAGGTGCGAGACCGCCTGCGCGAGCACCTCGGCGTTGGGGGCGCCGAGGATCGTGTGGCGCAGCCCGATCGGGCTGTTGGCGTCCAGGCCGAGCAGGTCGGCGGCCGACAGCACCCCGCAGACCCGTTCCCCGTCGAGCACCGCCATGTGCTCGACCCCGGCGGCGAGCATGTCGACGGTCGCCTCGATGGCGAGCTGGCGGACGGGGACGGTCGGCGCCGGCGCGCGGGCCCGCTCGCGGGCGGGAGCGTCGCCGGAGAACTCGCCGGCGGCGACGGCGGCGCGCACATCGGCGTCGGTGAGGATGCCGATCGTGTCGTCGGCCATCGCCACCAGCAGGGCCTGGACGTGGTCCTCCCCCAGCCGCTGGGCGGCGGAGCGCAGGGTCTCGGTGGCCTCGGCGTAGACGGGCGGGCGCATGATCGCCGACACCGGCGTGGTGCCCACGTCGTGCAGCCCGTGGACCGTCTGGCCCGCGCGGGTGAGGCGCTTGCGCAGCGATCCCGCCACGTAGGAGACGCCGGCCTCGGTCGCGAGCACGCGCCGCGCTGCGGCGGGCGTGAACAGCGCGCAGCTCGACACCTCTCGGGCGCGTACGGTGAAGGCGGGCGCCATCCCGGTCAGCAGCGACGGGTGCCCGAAACACTCGCCCGGCCCCAGCACCTGGATCACCTCGCCCTCATGGACGATGTCCATCGATCCGGAGATGATCACCCACAGCCCGGTCGCCGGCGGCCCGTCCTCGACCAGCAGCACCGTCCCGGCGGCCTGCTGCTGGACGACTGCCTCGGCGGCGAGCGCGCGCAGATCCGCCGACCCGATGCCGTCAAACGGCGGGTAACCGGCCAGGAATGTGTCCAAGTGCTCCATGTCAGCCACCGCAATTGTGTTCGCATCTTGCCTTGCGAGCCAACCGTGACGTGTCAGGGTAGGCCCAGCAACGATCAGCGGACCTGGAGGGCACATGCCGGACGAACTGACCGCGCCCGGACCTTTCGAGGACGAGCTCGCGTACGAGGGCTCCGGCCTGCCCAAGACGGGCAACTGGTGGAGCGCGTTCGTGATCGGGCTCGCGGGCACGATCCTGGTGACCGGGATCGCACCCGTGATGGTTGTCTCATGGGGCCCTGCCTCTGTCCCGATCATCCTGGTGATCACCATCACCGGCTACCTGCTGTGCCTGTTCCTCGCCGAGCTGGCGGGGATGATGCCCGACCGCTCCGGCGGCTCGCCCAGCTACGCCTACGTCGCCTACAAGGACCGCTGGCCGCGCTTCGCCGTGCACATCAACGGCCTGACCGCGTGGGCCTACTGGATCGGCTGGTTCCCGGTCGCGCCGCTGAACATGATCCTCGCGTCGTTCTACATCGCTGACCTGTTCAAGCTCAACACGAGCAGCGGGATCTCGCTCCTGGGCACGCCGATCGCCTGGTGGACGCTCGGGATCGCGGCGATCGGGATCCTGGCGCTGTTCATCCCGGCCTACCGCGGCCTGAGGTTCGGGACGGTGTTCGCGACGGTGCTCGCAATGCTCTCGATGATCCCGCTCACGTTCCTGGCGATCGCGTGGGTCTTCCACCCGTCGGTGGTCGACTTCGGCCAGTTGCTCCACTTCCACCACGTTGACGGCACCGGCTTCTTTCACTCTTTCTACCACCACGGGTGGGTGACGCTGTCGGTCGCGTTCAGCTTCCTGCTGACCTGGAACGTGATCGCGATGGAGGCCGCCGCCTGCTACATCGGCGAGTGCCGCGACCCCGACCGCGACGCGAAGATCGCGATGAACCTCGAGGGCGGCTACGGCGTGTTCATCTACATGATGATCCCGATCGCTTTCATCATCGTGCTCGGCGTCCACGCGCTCGGCAGCGCGGCGCTGGTCGACCCGAAGACAATCTTCGTCGAGTTCACCTCCAAGGTGTTCGGGACCGGCGCAGGCTCGACGCTGCTGAAGTGGCTGATCGCCTGGATGCTGATCCTCGCGCTGATCCTCTCCGCGCTGAACGCGATCACGGGGTCGTCGCGTTCGCTGCACCAGATGGCGACCGACGGCCACTTCCCGAAGTTCTTCACCCGCACCAACTCCCACGGCGTCCCCGGGAACGCGTTTGCGTTCAACGTGGCCGCCTCGCTGATCGTCGTGCTCATGGGCGGCGCAGTGCAGATCTACACGTTCTCCAACGTGGGCTACCTGTTCTCGTTCCTGCCGGTGCTGGTCGGTTATTACCTGCTGCGCAAGGACCGCCCAAACGTCCGCCGGCCGTTCCGACTGCCCGAGTTCATGAAGTACGTGGCGCTCGGGATAGCGGCGTTGTACGCGGTGATCTACGTGTGGGGCGGGCCGGTGTACGCCAGCTGCGCGTGCAACGCCGCCGGCACGACGACGCTGCCCTACTACTTCATCGGGCTCGGCGCGCTGCTGACCTACCTGCCGCTGTACTGGTACCGCACCAGGGTCGAGGACAGTCGGCCTGAAGCTCAGGTCTCCGAGCAATCGTCCGTACCCGCCGTCACGGGTAGCGGCCCGTGAGCGCCGTGGGCAGCTGGCAGCGCCAGGACGGCGAGACGGTCGACGCGACTGGCCCCTGGAAGCGAATCCTCCTCGCCTCCGAGGGCCGACCGTTCTCGGAAGCGGTGATTGCCCGAACGCTCGAGCTTGCGCGAAGATCTGGGGCCAGCGTCCACGTCCTGTCGATCGCACGCGTGCACGGGGTGTCCTTCGGGCTCCCCAACCCGGGGCTGCTCCCGACCAAGCGCGAGTGGGACGAGCAGCGCGCGAATGTCCGCACGGCGGTCAAGCGGCTGCGCCGCAAGGGGATCGACGCCGACGGCCACGTGCTCGGAACCCGAAACGCGACGAAGCGGATCGTCGGCAAGGCCGCGAGCGAGGGCTGCGATGCGATCGTGATGACCGCCGATCCGGACCGCAGCCGGTGGTTGGGCGACATGATCTGGACGCAGGAGCCGCAACGAGTGCGACGGAAGGCGGGGCTGCCCGTGATCCTGGTCCGCCCGGACGACTGACCCGCTGGCTCAGCCGTCCGGGCGACCGTGGAGTCGCGCGAGCTTGATCGCCAGCTCCAGCGACAGCAGGTCGTCCTGGTCCAGATCGAGACCGGTCAGCTCCTCTATCCGGCCCAGACGCTGGCGCAGCGTATTCGGGTGGATGTACAGCGCCCGCGCGCTCTCGATCACGCTGCGTCGTTCCGACAGGTACCGCTCCAGCGTGTCCAGCAGCGCCGTGCGCCGCCGGCGGTCGTACTCGATCAGCAGGTCCACGGCGGCCCGCATCCGGTCGCGGGGGGCGTCGTCGGCCCCGATCTGGACCAGGTAGCGATAGGCCCCGACCTGTGAGTAGGCGATCGCGCCGCCGTCGCGCAGGAGCGCGTGGGAGATCGTGGCCGCGTCGCGCGCCTCGCGGTAGGCCCCGGCGGCGTCGTCGGGCGCATCGCGCAGCTCGGAGACGCCGATGACCGCCCCGTGGGTCTGGCCCAGCTCGCGGGCCTCGCGCAGGAGCCCGTCGACGGCGCCGGGTCGCGCCGAGCCGAAGGCCAGCAGCGCCCGGACCGGACCGGGCCCGGACTCGATCGCGGAGCGCGGAGCGAGCTCGGCCAGGCCGCGGCCCAGCGCCTGCGCCGCCACGCGCCACTCACCGGTCGACTGCGCGCGGGCGCCGGCGGGCTGCGCGGACAGGATGAGATACGGGGCGTTGAGGTCGCAGCGCACCTCGGCGGCCTTGGCGGCGGCGAAGGTCGTGGCCCCGGCGGCCAGCGCCTCGAACAGGTCCTTGATCGTGTTGGCCTTGGTCAGGCCCTCGATGAGCTCGGCGCGCTTGATCGCCACCGCGGCCAGATGGGCGATGGCACGCGCGATCTCGGCGTCTTCGTCGGCGAACCGCCGCGCGGCCCGCGAGGCGACGCACAGCACGCCGACGCGCTCGCCGCCCGCCACCAGCGACGTCACCAGGACGTCGGCCAGCGCCTCCGTCGGCCACAGCGCCCGCCCCGCGGCGCGCCGGCCGGGACCGGACCGGTTCTCAAGGCCGGCCAGCATGACCTCGGCCACGTTGGTGAGCGCCGGGGCCGGCAGGGTCTCGGGGTGCGAGGCGAGCGGCAGCACGCTCTCCCCGTCGGCCGCCACGCGCAGGAGCTGACAGGCGTCGGCATCCAGCAGCGCCGCGGTGCCTCTGACCAGCACCTCGCCCAGCTCCCCGGCGTCCGGGGCGGCGGCGACCTGCTGGGCGAGCTCGGAGAGGCCGGTGAGGGCATCGACGCGGCGGCGCTCGCGGTCATAGAGCTGGGCGTTCTCGATCGCGCCGGACACCAGCGAGGCGATGTGGGTGAGCAGGTTGGGCGTGTCCTCCCCGAACTCGTGCGGCGCGCGGGTGTGGAGGACGATGACCCCGATCGTCTCGCCCGCGCGCGACAGGATCGGCACCGCCGCCATCGACTGAAACGACTCCTCCTCCAGCAGCGGCACGTACTTCATGCGCGGGTCCTGCATCGCCCGGTCACGGATGAACTCCGGGCGGCGATGGCGTGCCACCCAGCCGGTGAGGCCCTCTTGGACTGAGAAGCGCACGTTGCCCACCGCCTCCCCGAACACGGGCGAGGCGGCGCGGATGACGAGCTCTGAGTCCTCCAGCAGATAGATGAAGCACGCGTGACAGCCGGTGGCCTCGGTGGCGAGGTCGACGACGCCCTGCAGCATCGGCACCAGCTCCAGCGACGAGGACACGAGCTTGATGACCCCGAACAGGGTGCGGTTCTCCTCGCGGAGGCTGGGGAGCTCGGTGCCGATCGGGCGCGGTGATTCTGCGGGTAGTGCCATGCGGTCCTTGTTATGTGCGGCGCGCACATGCCCGGGCGCCCCAACGGGGTGCCCAGGACCATTGTGCAGCACGGCGCCGCCCGTATAGAAATGGGCAATGATCGATCCTCCCCGCAATGAAGACGACGTCCGCAAGATCGTCAAGGACAACGGCATCGAGTTCCTGTTCGCACAGTTCGTCGACATGCACGGCAAGCCGAGCGCGAAGCTGGTCCCGGCCCACCACCTCGACGACCTGCTGACCGAAGGCGCCGGCTTTGCCGGCTTCGCCGCCGGCGACATCGGCCAGGGCCCCGACGATCCCGACATGGTCGCGATGCCCGACCCGACCACGCTGACGATCCTGCCGTGGCGCCCGACCGTCGCTCGCTTTGCCTGCAACGTGACGGTGGAGGGCGAGGAGTGGGACTACTGCCCGCGCACGATCCTGCGCCGTGCCCTGGCGCGCGCCGCCGACCAGGGGTATGAGATGCGCATCGGCGCCGAGCTCGAGTACTTCCTGCTGCGCCGCGCCGCCGACGGCTCGCTGGAGCTCGCCGACCCGCTCGACACGCTCGAGCAGCCGTGTTACGACATGCGGGCGCTGACGCGCAACCTGGACTTCGTCTCCGAGGTGTCGCGCGCGGTCACCGACCTCGGCTGGGACAACTACGCCACCGACCACGAGGACGCCAACGGCCAGTTCGAGCAGAACTTCCAGTTCGCCGAGGCGCTGACCACCTGTGACCGGGCGATCTTCTTTCGCTACATGGTCGAGTCGCTGGCCCAGCAGCGCGGGCTGATCGCCACGTTCATGCCCAAGCCGTTCGCCCATCTCACCGGCAACGGGTGCCATTTCCACGTCTCGCTGTGGAAGGACGGCGAGAACGTGTTCGAGTGCGACCCGGCCGACGACAAGCGCGGCCTGGGCCTCACCGAGCTCGGCTACAACTTCATCGCAGGGCTCAAGGCCCACGCCAAGGCCTACATCGCCGTGACGGCGCCGACGGTCAACTCCTACAAGCGCCTGGTCGTCGGCGCCCCCACCAGCGGCGCCACCTGGGCGCCGGCCTACGTGAGCTACGGCTACAACAACCGCACGCAGATGCTGCGCATCCCCGCCGGCGGCCGCGTCGAGGACCGCACCGTGGACGGCTCGTGCAACCCGTACCTGGCGGCGACGGCGATGCTCGCCGCGGGCCTGGACGGGATCGACCGCGGCCTGGACCCGGGCGATCCCAACAGCGCCAACCTCTACACGATGTCGGTGGAGGACCGCGAGGCCGCCGGCATCGACACGCTGCCGGCCAACCTGCTCGACGCCACCCGCGAATTGGAGCGCAACGAGCCGTTGCGCAAGGCGTTTGGCAAGACCCGCGGCGGCGACTACATCGACTACTTCATCGAGTGCAAGCGGCGCGAGGTCCAGGCGGCCCACGAGCAGATCACTCCGTGGGAGCTGGAGCGCTACCTGCAGCTCTACTGATCGCGGCGCTCAGGGCCCCGCGGCGACCGTCTCGCGGACCTCGGCCAGCCGCGGCTGTCGCCCGAAGCCGGTGAGGACCCAGGTGGCCCCGGCCTGCTCCCACGGCCCGGGGTCATCGCCGGGATCGATCTCGGCGACGATGTCGAACGGCTCGCCGCCGCGCGCCTCGGTGGTCTCCTGCACCAGCTCGGCCAGGGCGTCGGGACCGGGCATCTCGATCGGGAACAGCCCGTCCCAGCGCACGGCGCGCCGGACCGGCCGCCGGTTGGGCCAGCGCGCCGCCGCCCACACCGGGATCCGGGGCTGCTGCACCGGTGCCGGCTCGAACTCGCCGGCCCACATCGCGGCGAGACGATCCAGCCCGTCGTCGAAGAGCTTCGCCCGCTTCACCGGGTCAAGCTCCTCGCCGAACGGCCCGAGCTCGCCGCTGTTGTCGCTGCCCAGCCCGACGCCCAGGATCAGCCGGCCGCCACTGAGGTGATCGAGCGTCACGGTCTCCCGGGCGAGCTTCTGGATGCGGCGTCGCGCCGGCGGCGTGACCAGCGGGCCCAGGCGGAGGGAACGTGTCGCGCAGGCGACGGCACTGAGCACGATCCACGGGTCGGCCACGGCACGGACCGGCGCGCGGTAGACGATGTGGTCCCACACGAACAGCCCGTCCCACCCCCTCTCCTCCGCGGCGGCGGCGACTTCCGCCATGACCCGCGGGTCCACGAGCTCGTCGAACGGAGCGATGAACAGGCCGCGCTTCATAGAGGGTGAACCCTACTTATCAACGCAAAGGCAGGGTTTGTGCGTCTTATTACCTCAAGGATCCCGCTGGGAGACCGATCAGAGCCCCACAGGGTGACCTACACACCGCCGGGAGCGCACCCGCCGGTCCAACGCTACGACGAAGGATTGAACCGGATGGAGTCTCTCACAGCGCTGTACCACATCACG
Organism: uncultured Actinomycetota bacterium; assembly: GCA_963771675.1. Classification (GTDB taxonomy): domain Bacteria; phylum Actinomycetota; class Thermoleophilia; order Solirubrobacterales; family Solirubrobacteraceae; genus Palsa-465. Next base: position 260,452 of record CAVYUJ010000005.1, read on the forward strand.
CCGGAGAACCTGGCGTTGCGACGCCGGTTCATCGGGCTCGACGAGGATGTGATCGCGCTGATCGGAAGCCTGCGCCCGTGGGCGCGCGAGGTGGCCGACGACATCGCCGCCGAGCTCACCGCGCACGCCTTCGGCTTCTCGGCGGCCGCCGAGTTCTTCGAGAGCTACGTCTCGCGCAAGGGCATCACCCTCGACGCGCTGCGCTCCGCCTGGCACGCCGCGCAGGTGGGTCGCTGGCACGCGATCTTCGCCGAGCCGGGCACGCGTCAGCCGTTCGGCATCGACTACTTCGAGGCGCTGCTGCGCGTCGGCGCCATCCACAACAAGATCGACCTGCCGCTCAAGTGGTTTCTGGGGACCTATCCCGCCTACCTGGACGCGGTCCGCCACGCGCTGCACCGGACCCCGCCGCAGATCGCCGACGCCGAGCCCAAGGCCTTCGGCTGGCGTCCCCGCCGCGAGCCCGAGCTGGACCTGACCATGGTGGCGGACGCCGAGCGCGCCATCCGGATCGTCTTCAACTACGACCAGCAGGCGATCACCGACGCGTTCTACTTCGACACCTTCGCCACGCTGGGCGTCAACCTCGCCGAGATTCACAGCCAGGGCGGCAGGTACGACCTCTCCGATCGCGGGCCCGAGCTCAAGGCCACCGTCAACGAGTCGCTGCACCTGTTCATCGACTCCAGCCAGAGCATGCACGAGGTGTTCTCCCAGGTCCGTGACACCGTCGAGCAGACCAGCCACGCCATGAACGGGATCGCCGAGGCCAGCTCCGAGGTCGCCCGCGGCGCCGAGCAGCAGGCGGCGATGCTCCAGCGCAATCGCGAGCTCTCCGATGAGGCCTCCGAGGCCACCGCGCGGGCCCGCGAGCTCGGTGAGCTGGGCGCGCGCGCCGTCGGCTCCACCAGCGACGTGATGCAGCGTGTGCGCGTCTCGGGCCACGAGGCCCAGGCGGGGATCGAGGAGCTTGCCCGGAAGTCCGGGCAGATCGGCGGGATCCTGGACACCATCACCGGCATCGCCGACCAGACCAACCTGCTCGCGCTCAACGCCGCGATCGAGGCGGCGCGCGCCGGAGAGCACGGCCGCGGGTTCGCCGTCGTCGCCGAGGAGGTCCGCCGGCTCGCCGAGCAGTCGGGCGACTCGGCCACCTCGATCGGGCAGCTGATCGCAGAGATCCAGCAGGGCATCAACGGCGTCGTCGGCCTCGTCAAGCAGGCCGCCGTGCTCGCCGACGAGGGCGTCGCGAGCACCGAGCGTGCCCAGCAGGCTTTTGTGGAGATCGGCGATGCCATCGCCGGCATCTCCGAGCGCGTCGCCGGCATGGCCGACACATCGGTCGAGATCGCCTCCGTAGCCGAGCAGTCCTCCGCCGCCGCCCAGGAGATGTCCTCCGCGACCCAGGAGACGAGCTCGCAGTCTCAGGAGGTGACGGTCTCCCTCTCGGAGCTCGCCCGCACCGCCGACCGCGTACTCGCCGCCTCCACCCGCTTCAGCCTCACCGAGGCCGGGATGCCCGCGGAGGGCCCCGGCCGCCGGCGCTGACCGGGGACCGAGCGGCGCCGGCGCTGACCGGGGACCGAGCGGCGCCGGCGTCAGCCGGGACCAAGCGGCGCCGGCGTCAGCCGGGACCAAGCGGCGCCGGCGTCAGCCGGGACCGAACCTCCGCATGCCGCCGGCGCCCAGCTCGCGCTCGGCGGACTGCAGCGAGCCGACCGTCTGGGGCGACTCCGCATCCATGAGGCTGGCCAGCGCGATGAACGCCTTGCCCGTCGTCAGGGCATCGCCGAGGGCGTGATGGGGGTCCTCCCCCGGTTGACCCAGCACCGCCGCCAGCCGCGCCAGCGGAAGGCCGCCCGGCGTGGCGCCGTCGCGACGGCGCAGCCACAACCGGCCCAGCACCTCGGTGTCGGCGTCGTCGGGCAGCTTCAGGCGCCGCCGGCGCAGCTCCTTGCCCAGGAACGCGCGCTCCACCATCGCGGTGTGAAACACGGGCACGCGGCCGGTCAGCGTCTCCAGCAGCTGGTCGATGGCGTCGTCGAGGGGCGGCGCCTCGCGCAGGTCGACGGAACGCAGCTTGTGCACGAGGACCGAGGCGTGCCCGGGCGGGTGCTCGGGCCGAGCCAGCGAGTACATCGCCTCGCCGAGGATGAGCGCCCCGTCGCGGATCGGCACCGCGCCGATGGCGATGATCTCATCGGAGCGGTGCAGCCCCGTCAGCTCGAGATCGATCGCACACCATTCCGCCTCACGCCACGGGGTGTCACGGTCCGGGCCGCTGGTCTGGGCAAACCGGCCTCCGGCCTCGCTGCGCTTGAGCGAGAGCCTCATGCGGGACGCAGCTCTCGCGCCACCGTGCCCACGGCGTGAAAGACGTCGCGCAGGCGCGCGCGCGTCAGCGCGCTCATCGCCGCCGCGTCCACCAGGTCATCGGGGGTCTGGCCCGCGGCGATCTGATCGAGCTGGTGCACGATCCGCAGCTCGAGCGCCAGCTCGAAGGCTTCGGTGAGCGTCTGGGCCTGGTCCTCGCGCAGGACGCCCGCATCGGCGGCGGCGCGCAGGCGCTCCGGGGTCGAGCCCTCGCCGGCGTCGGCGGCAGCCCCGGCCCAGCGGGCGATGGCGGCGATCGGCACGATCGCCGAGGAGCGGACGTTGAGACGGCTGTGGCGTCCCTCACGGGTGAGCACGGCATCGGCGTCGAAGCCCGTCGGCAACGCGGGCGTGAACGCACGGAAGGCCAACGCCTCGAGCAGCGCCGCGCGCGCGGGCCCCTGGGCGACCGGCAGCGGCGCTGACGGCGTGCCCCACAGCACCCGCCGGTCGGCGAGCACCGACAGCGCCAGCTCGTCATCGCCGGCGCGCGCCGCCCAGCCGCGGGCGTCGCGCGCCACCAGCGGTCCGACGACGCCGCACCGCGCGAGGGCAGCCTCGATCGCGGCCAGCCACTCGGGCCGGGGCGGGCGCCTGGGGTCGTGGATCACCGCGCCGCGCCGGGTGGAGGCCGGGGTCAGCTCGCGCCGCGCCTGGCTGCCCAGCGAGACCCACACGTTCCCCGCCTCGGCCGCGGTGCCGTTGCCCGACACCAGCTCGATCGCGCGCCGGGTGAGCGCGTCGACGAGCGCGGAGAGCACCGGCGCCAGCTCCAGCGCCCGGACGCTGGAGTGGTGCAGGTCGAGCATCAATGCGGGGAGCTCCGCCGCCGCCTCTGAGAGCGCGTCGAGGTTGCGGGAGCGCTCGATGTTGCGCCGCGCGCGCACCCAGGACCGCGGTTGGGCGGCGTACAGGTCGGCGTCCTCCAGCACGCCGACGAGTCGTCCACGCTCGGAGACCACCGGGGCGTGGCGGATGCCCCGCTCGAGCATCTCATAGACCACCTCGCCCGCGAGACGGTCCGGGCTGACGGTGTAGGCCGGAGCCGTCATCGCCGCGTCGACGCGGACCGCGCCTGACCGGCCCACGGCCAGCACGCGGGCGCGCAGGTCCCGGTCGGTGAGCATCCCCCAGCCCCCTCCCTCCAGCTCCACCACCGCGGCGCTGACGCCGGCCGCGGTCATGCGCTCGGCCACGAACCCGATGTTCTCCGAGGGCTTGCACGTCACCGTGGCCGCGCGGATGAGCTTGACCACGGGCTGATAGTTGACGTCGGTCCGCCCGGAGCGCAGCTCGCTGCGCCGCGCCCGATCGAGCAGTGGCCGCGCCACCTCGACCGGGATCCGGTAGCAGAGCGTGTCCTCGGCCGCCCGCGCCTCGAAGCCGGGAGGCAGCCCGGAGAGCATCGCCGCGTGCCCGAAGGCGTCGCCGGGCCCGAGCAGGTCCAGGAGCCGGCCCTCGTGCATGATGTCGACCCCGCCCGAGTGGACGACGCGCAGGAACGTGACCGGATCGCCGCCCTCGGCCAGGATCACGGCGCCACGCAGGTGAAACTCGATCGCCGCCTGCGCGGCGACCTCGGCCAGCTCGTCCGCGGCCAGAACGTCGAACGGCGGGCGCTGCGCCAGAAACCGCGCGATCTCACTCAGGCCGGCGTCCAGCTCGGCCTCCGCTCGCGGATGACGGTGGTCATTTGATCAACGGTACGCCACTCACCGCAGCAGCCCCAGCCGCTGCGCGCGCTGCACCGCCTCGGTCCGGTTGCGCACACCGAGCTTGCGGTAGACCGAGCTCGAGTGCTCCTTGACCGTGTGGCGCGACAGGTGCAGCGACTCGCCGATCTCCGGGTTGGTGGCGCCGGAGGCCATGAGCTCCAGCACCGCACGCTCGCGATCGGTCAGGCCGAGCGCGCCCTGGCGGTCCTGGTGCTCGAACACGGTCTTGCCGATCCCCACCAGCCGCACGGCGCTGGCGATCTTGCGGGCGGGCCAGTCCTTGTAGGCAAAGCCCGAGGCACCTGCGGCCCGGGCCGCCTGGGGCGAGATCTCGCCCGCGCCACTGAACAGCAGCACGCGCGTGTTGGGCTCGGCCTCCCGGACGCGCTCGCACACCTCAGCGCCGGACTCCTCGCCGATGAACAGGTCGACGAGCGCGACGTGCGGGCGGTAGCGCTTGGTCATGGTCACCGCCTCGGGGCCGGTGTGGGCGGAGACGCAGCGCTCCACCCACGACTGCTGGGTGAGCATGAGCCTGAATCCCCAGTGCACGACGTCGTGATCGTCGACGACCAGCACGCGCAGCCGCTCGGGGCTGCGCTCCTCGTCAGTCATCGTCCTCGTCGGGCACCATGAGCCGTACCTGCCAGATCCCGGGGTCGCGCTCGCCGAACTCGACCACGCCGTTCGATTGCAGCGCCTCGAGCGCCGCCAGGCGCAGGCCCATACCGGCCCGCCGGCGCGCGCCCGTCACACCGTCGTTGACGACCTCCATCCAGAACGCCCCGTCGGCGCGGCCCAGCCGGACGTCGACGTGGCTCGGCTGAGCGTGCTTGTCGGCGTTGCGCACCGCCTCGATGAGCACGGACTGCGCCAGCGGCTGGAGCAGCGCAGGCACGTCGGCGGGCGTCCCCTCCACCAGGGACAGGCCGAGGTGGGGATGGGCGACCGCCAGCCGCGTCACCTCGGCGGCAAGGGTCGTCCTCGTGGCCCGCGGCGCACGGCCCAGCGGACGCTGGAGCGTCGCGCGCAGGTCGGTGAGGGCCGCCTGCGTCTCGGCCGCGCAGCGCTGGCGCGCCGACGCGGGCAGCTCACCGTCACCGTCGAGCGCCATCGACACGCCGAACAGGCGCTGGATGACGCCCTCGTGCAGCTCCCGGGCGAGGTCGATGCGCTGCTCGAGCTGACTGGCCTTCTCAAACTGGGTGGAGACGATGCGCGCGACCGACGCGAGCGCCGCGGCCTTGCCCAGCGTCCACAGCAGACGGCGGTCGGCCTCCTCCAGCGGGGGCTCGTGCATCAGGCGATCGGCCAGGATGACGCCGAAGGCGCGGTCGGCCGCGGCCATCGGCGCACACACGAGCCGGGCCGGCTCGGACACCAGCGCGGCGAACTCCTCGGGCACCTGGCCGCTGAGATCGCCCACCACCTCGATGACCTGGTCCTGGCGGATGGCCTGCGCGGCGATGGGTGCCGACTCGACGGTCACGTAGGCGCCCGCGAACGGCTCGATGTCCATGCCGTGCGCCCCGACCGCCCGCACGCGGCGGTCGGCCGAGTCGTAGCGGAAGATCAGCGCGCGGCGCATCCGCGCCAGCCGGCAGACCGCCTCGCACAGGTGGTCGTAGAAGCCGTCGACGGTGGCGCCGGCCTCGGACTGCGAGAGGACCTCGACGAACAGCTCGAGCGCTCCGATCCCGAGATCGGCGCGACCCTCACTCGCTGCGTCGAGGCTCACGTCGCTGACCCGGGCGGAGGGAGATGGCCGCGCGCGTTACGCGGCGTGCGCGTGCATCAGGGCGAGCCGCAGCGCCTGGTCGGGCGCCAGGTAGACGCGCCAACGGGTCTGACATGACGGGCAGCGGCATCGGACCGATGGATCGTAGCCCTCCAGGCTGTCCTGGAATTCCACGTCCTCGGCCCGCAGGCACACCGGGCACGCCAGGGCCGCCTGGACGAGGACGTCGGGGTCCTCGGGGCGAAAGCGCGCGACATCGGCGAGGGCGACCATCAGTCCACTATCGCGTCGGCCGTCCGGAGGGGCAACCCGGGCAAGGGGACGACCCCCCGGGTGGGGGGGCGACCCCTCCGGTGGGACATCGTTCCCACGACGTCCCTGGATCGGAAGTGCGACTAGGAGGCGGCTCTGAGCAGCGGGTACGTGTCGTCGGCGAAGGCGTCGGCCCGGGACATCGGGCGCTTGCCCCACCGGGCGCGCGTGGCGAAGTCCAGGAGGCGGTCGACGTAGTCGCGCAGCGGAGCGGTGGTGATGCCGTCCGGCTCCAGCCGCTTGCGCGTCTCGCGGTCGTCGAACGTGCCCTCCATGCAGAAGTACGGGAAGTACTCGCTCCCGGCCTCCAGCGCCTTGCGCTGGGCGGCGCCGAGCGTCATCTCGGCGAACTCGGCGGGCGGCACCACGCGGGGCACCGGACGGCGGAAGTAGCGGCTGGCGAGGCTGGCGAGCTCGGCGATCGTCGAGGCGTTCTCCCCGGCGGTGAGGTGATACGTCGCTCCGTTGCCGCAGCTTGACTCACACAGCTGATATGCGGCGTCTGCGACGTAGTCGACCGAGACGACGTCGACGGGCGCCGACGCGATCGCCGGCACGGCGGTGAACAGGCCGCGGGCGAAGGCGCGCAGCGGCCAGTAGAGGACGTTGAAGGCGGAGGTCCAGCCGTTGTTGCGATCACCGACGACGATGCTCGGCCGCAGGATGGTGAACGGCAGGTCGCCGTGGCAGCGGATGAGCCGCTCGGCCTCGAACTTGGACTGCTCGTAGGAGTTGTGGAACGTCTGGCCCACGTCGTGGTCGCATTCCGCGAAGCTGCCGGGGTGGTTGCCGGCCACGAACGCGGTGGAGATGTGGGCATAGCACTCCAGACCGCCGTTGTCGCGCACCAGATCGGCCAGCTCGAGCATCCGGCGAGTCCCCTCCAGGTTGATCTCACGGGCCTCCTCGAGCGGAAGCGTGAACGACACGGAGGCGGCGCAGTGAACGATCTTGGTCACGCGCTCGGCCAGCCGGCCGCGCTCGGACTCCGTGAGCCCGAGGCCGGGAGCGGTCATGTCGGCCGCCACGGCGCGCACGCGCTCGCGGTAGCGGGGAGCGTCGGCGCCGAACATGTTCTCCAGCACCGCGTCGAGCCGGGCCTGGGCGCCCTCGTCGCTGTCGGCACGCACGAGCGTGACCACGTCGCGCTCGCCGCGCTCCAGGTACCGGGCCAGGAGCTCCATGCCGACGAAGCCGGTGGCGCCGGTGAGCAGGACATCGCCGGGGGTGACCGGCGCGGGCGTGGTGGGTGTGGGGACCGTCGCGGGAGCGGCGACGGTAGTGGAGGTGGTGAGCGTCATCGCAGCGGAGCCAGCGTGTTGTAGGCCCAGACCAGACGCCCGCGGGTGTCCTGCGGGGCGATCAGCTCGTCGACGAACCCACGCGCCGCGGCCACCTCGGGACGGAGCTGGGTCTCGGCGTAGTCAGAGGCCAGGCGCTCGCGCTCGGCCTCGGGGTCGTCGGCCGCGGCCAGCTGGCGGCGGTGGATGACGCCGACCGCGGGCTTGGCGCCCATGATCCCTATCTCCGACTGCGGCCAGGCGAACACGTAGTCGGCGCCGAGGTCCTTGGAGTTCATCGTGATGAAGGCGCCGCCGAACGCCTTGCGCAGGATGACGGTGATGCGGGGCACCGTGGCGTGCGCGAAGGCGTGGACGAATGCCGCGCCCGCGCGGATGACCCCGGCGGACTCCTGACGCATGCCGGGCATGTACCCGGGCGTGTCGACGAGGACCAAGAGCGGAATCCCGAAGGCGTCGCACTTGGAGACGAACCGGGCGCCCTTCTCAGAGCTGGCCACGTCGAGCACGCCGCCGGTGTAGCGCGGCTGGTTGGCGACGACCCCGACCGTCCGGCCGTCGAGGCGGGCGAAGCCGGTGACCAGGTTGCGCGCCCAGCCGGCTGAGACCTCCAGCAGCTCGCCACCGTCGACGATCGAGCCGATCACGTCACGGACGTCGTAGATGCGGCGCTGCTCGAGCGGCACGATCGTCTCGGGGTCCGCCCCGCTCGGCGGCCGCCGGCGGACGTGCGGCGCGACGTCCCCGCTGTGGCTGGGCAGGTAGGCCAGCAGCTCACGGGCGAGCGACGCGGCATCGCTGTCGTCACGCGCGACGAAGTGGCAGACGCCGTTCTTCGCGTGCACCTTGGCCCCGCCGAGGGTCTCGGCGTCGACGACCTCGCCCAGCGCCTCGCGGACGACGCCGGGGCCGGTGAGGAACATGCTGGACTCCTCGGTCATCACGATCCAGTCGGTGAGCGCGGGCGAGTACGCGCCGCCGCCCGCCGACAGACCGGTGACGATCGAGATCTGGGGCACCTTGCCGCTCAGCGCCACGGTGCGCTTGAAGATCCGGCCGTAGCCGCCCAGCGCGCCGATCCCCTCCTGCATCCGGGCGCCGCCCGAGGAGACGAAGCCCACCACCGGGGCCCGGCCGCGCTCGGCCAGCTCCAGTACGCGGGCGATGGTGTCGGCGTGCGGCTCGCCCAGCGAGCCACCCGCGTACCGGGGATCCTGGGCGTAGCAGAAGACCGTGCGGCCGCCGACGGTGCCCGAGCCTCCGAGCACGCCGTCGCCCTGCCGGGCCTTGTCGCCCATCGCGTGCGACAGGACCTCGGTACGGATGAGCTGGAGGGAGCCGGGGTCACACAGGGCCTCCAGGCGCTCCAGCGGCGTGAGCGACTCTGACCGCTCGCCTCTGGCGCTCGGCTGGAACCTGCGGCCTCCCTCGCGGGTCGGGCGTTCGAGAAGGGCGCTCACGGGCGTCCCCACTCCAGGACGGTCGCTCCCCAGGTAAACCCGGCGCCGAATGCTCCGAGCAGCACCTTGTCCCCTGGGGACAACATCCCTTCCCGTTCGCTGAAGGCGAGCGCCAGCGGCAGCGTCGCCGCCGACGTGTTGCCGTACTGGCCGATGCAGTCGACCACCCGGCCGGGCGGCAGGCCCAGCCGCTCGCCGACGGCGGAGAGGATCCGCCCATTGGCCTGGTGGTAGACGAAGAGGTCGATCTCGTCGAGTCCGACGCCGGCGGCGCGCACCGCCTGATGGGTGCACAGGGTCAACCGCGCCACCGCCTCACGGAAGGTCTCGTGGCCGCGCATCCGGATCTTGCCGTCCGCGCGCTCGACCTTGATGTGGTCCGCGCCGGCGCCGTCCGATCCGAGCACGACCGGGCCGATCCGTCCCTGGCCTGCGGTCTGCTCGAGCACCACCGCGCCCGCGCCGTCCGCGAACACCGCCGCCGTGGAGCGATCGTAAGGATCGGTGATGCGCGACATGAAGTCGGCGCCGATGACGACGGCGCACCGGGCGCGCCCGGCCTCGACCTGCGCAGCGCCGACGGCCAGCGCCGAGAGGAAGCCGGTGCAGGCGGAGCCGACGTCGAACGCGCCGGCGCCGGTGGCCCCGAGCGCGTGTGCGACCAGTGGGGCGGTGCCGGGCATCATCTCGTCGGACGTGGTCGTGGCGACGATGACCAGGTCGACGTCTGCGGGGGACACGCCGGCACGGGCGAGCGCCGCGCGAGCGGACTCGGTGGCGTGGGTATCCAGGCGCTCGTCGGGGCGCGCCACGCGGCGCGAGTGGATCCCGGTGCGCCGCGCGATCCAGTCGTCGTCAACGCCGAGGCGCGCGCCGATCTCCGCGTTGGTGACGACCGTCTCCGGGACGCTGACCGCGACCGACGCGGCCACAGCGCCGGCACGCGGCGCGACCACGGGTGAGGGGGCGGCAAGCTCCGGCTCCAGGTGCAAGGTGGTGGGCATGCTTCCACACGCTATGGACCCGTGGTGCAGATACCAGCGCGCCCCCGGCAACACCAGACACCCGGGGGGTGAGCGCACATCCCTACCAGAAACAGGTGCAGCGCACGGGCGGAGGGTTGGGTGGGGCCGCTGACGTCCCGGCGCGGTCGGCCGGGTGGCGGCGCGTCGGGCCGGTGGCGCGCCGGGCGGGTGGCACCCCAGGCTGGGCATTTTCGAGCCACCACCGTCCCTGGCCGGTCACCTGGCTCGGTTTTGCCCGGCTCGCGGTCATTTCCGAGCCACCACCGTCCCTGGCCGGTCACCTGGCTCGGTTTTGCCCGGCTCGCGGTCATTTCCGAGCCAGGTGCGCGCTCGGAGGCGTTGCTGGCTCGATTTTGCCCAGGCCCCGCGAACCGTGGGACCCCGGCGCGCCCCGTGGGACCCCGGCGCGCCCCGTGGGACCCCGGCGCGGCGCGTGGGACCCCGGCGCGCCCCGCGGGACCCGGCGCGCCCCGCGGGACCCGGCGCTCGCCGGGCGCCCGAGGAGGGAGGCGCCCGGCGAGTGACGCGATTGGTTATACGAAGCCGCCGGGCGCAGGATGTAGACCGCTTGTGAAACCGGGCCGCGGCGCGGCAACCCGCGGAAAGGTCAGTCAGCCGGGCCGCAGCTGAGCTCGTCGATCAGCGCGGCGAGGCGAACGAGCAGGTCGGCGACCAGATGGCGCTCCTCGCCGGGCAGGTCGTCAAAGAACTCCAGCTGGCGTCCGCGCATCCACTCGTGCTGCTGATCGAGGGTGGCGCGACCGTGATCGGTGAGGGTCACGGTGACACCGCGGCGGTCCTCCACCGACCGCGTGCGACGGACGATCGCGCGCCGTTCCAGCGCATCGAGGATGCGGCTGGCCGTGGAGGGGGCGATCCCGGCGCCCGCTGCCAGATCGGAGACCCGGGCCGTGTCCGCGCCTGACAACGGCAGCAGCAGCGAGTACTGGGACAGCGTCAGGCGCCCAGGCGCGTCCTGCGCCACCGCGCCGCGGGCGCGGCGCACCGCCTGGGCCAGGGTCTCGAACGCGACCAGGAAATCCTCGGCGCTGGCGGGCGAGCTGGGGGCATGCACCTCCATCAGGACCTAGCGTAGCAACCATTGCCATGCTAATGTTTGGCATGCCATACAAGTGCCAATCCCCGTAGGGGGTCGTCATGTTCCGGAACATCCTGGTCTGCGTCGATGGTTCGGCTCACGCCGAGCGGGCCCTGAGCGAGGCGATCGACCTCGCGACGGCCGAGCGGTCACGACTCACGATCCTGACCTCCATCCCCCGCCCGCCCTACTGGGCGTGCAACCCCGTCACGGCCGCGGGCATCGGGCCGCTGGCCAACGACCTGGCCGACGAGGCCAAGGCGGCCCTGACCGCCGCCGTCGACCGCGTCCCCGCGTCGATCCCGGTCACCAAGATCCTCACCCGCCAGCCGATTCGCGAGGCTCTGATGGCGCGCATCCGCAGCGGCGAGCACGACCTCATCGTGATGGGCTCACGCGGGCGCGGCGCGCTGAGCGCCTCGCTGCTGGGCAGCGTGAGCCACTACGCGCTCAATCACAGCCACGTGCCGGTGCTGATCATCCACACCGAGGACGAGGCGCCTCAGCGCGAGGCCGCCGGCGCCGCCACCAGCCTCTCGAACAGCGCCTCGAGCGTCGCCTCCGGGTCGCGGCTCAGCCCGGTGTGAACCTCGGAGGCCTGAACGATCGTCGAGGACGGCGCCGCCAGCCAGCCGAAGCGCTCTGAGGCGGGCAGCGCGGCGATCGGACCGGCGTCCGGCGCCCCCTCGACCACGCGGACGAGCGCCGCCAGGTGCTCGCCCACCTCGCGGACCTCCGCGACGGACATCGATGGGGCCAGCGCCTCCAGCCGGGCGGAGTCGAGCGCCACCCGCGCCGCCAGGAACCCCTTCTGGCGGCAGAACAGGACGACCCCGACGTTGAAGCGCTCGCCCCGCTCGACGCTCGGGACGACCCGGAGAATGAGGTAGCTGAAGGGCTTAGCGTCCGGTTCGGGCACGCTCGGCCTCCTCCACGAATCCACCGGCGGCCAGCCGCCGCGTCAGGTACTCCGCATACACCTCGGGGGGATCGGCATCGGCGAACCACTGGACCGGTACGAGCTCGACCGCGGCCTGGACCGCGCCCTCCCCCAGCCGTGCCCGCATCCGCTGATCGGCCTCGGCGATCGAGCCGGCCCGTCCCAGCAGGACGTGATCGGCGATGAGCGGGAACGGCCGCTCCGCGTGGGCCGCCGGATCCAAGCCGCCGTGCTGGAGATAGAGCGCCGCGCCGTGGTCGATGATCCACAGGCGCTCGTGCCACAGCAGCAGATTGGGGTTGCGCGCGGTCCGGTCGACGTTGGTCGCCAGCGCGTCGAGCCAGACGATGTCGGCGGCCAGCTCGGCCGAGGGTTGCCACGCCCCCGCCGGCGTATAGGGCAGCGCGCCGGGGAGAAAGTCGACGCCCAGGTTCGCGCCCTCAGACGCGGTGATGAGCTCCTGGATCTCAGGGTCGGGCTCGGCGGCGCCCAGCCGGGCGTCGATCGCCACCGTCACGAGCTCGGGCATCAGCAGCTCGGCACCCCGCGCCAGCTCGCCGATGATGATCTCGGCCACGAGCGCCCGCACACCCTGCCCCGCGCCGCGGAACTTGGCGACATACAGGCCGTCGTCGTCGGCCTCCACCAGGCCCGGCAGCGAGCCGCCCTCGCGCAGGGGCGTCACGTACCGCGTGGCGGCGACCTCACGGAGCGCCTGCGTGCTCACGGGCATTGCGGCTGCTTTCTAGCAGCAGGGCCCGCGGCACTCCGCACGGTCCGCACAGAGGTACGAGAACCGTCGAACTAACATCGAGGGCATGCTGCTCTCGGTCCTTGACCAGTCCCCCATCGCCCAGGGCTCGACCGGGGCCGACGCGCTGCACAACACGCTCGACCTGGCCCGGCTGACCGACGCGCTGGGCTACCACCGCTACTGGGTGGCCGAGCACCACGGCGGCCCGATGCTGGCCGGGCCCAGTCCCGAGGTGCTGATCGGGCCGATCGCGGCCGCCACGGAGGGGATCCGGGTCGGCAGCGGCGGCGTGATGCTGCCCCATTACAGCCCGCTCAAGGTGGCGGAGTCCTTCACCATCCTCGCCGCCCTGTACCCCGACCGGATCGACCTCGGGATCGGCCGCGCCGCCGGGACCGACCCGCTCACGACGTTCGCGCTCCAGCAGGATCGCCGGCAGGCGGCCGCCGACGACTTCCCCCAGAAGCTCGCTGAGATGCTCGGCTACTTCGACGATGACCTCCCTCAGGAGCATCCGTTCCGTCACCTGGCCGCCACGCTGCCGGGCCGCCCGCAGCTCCCCGTGCCCTGGCTGCTGGGCTCATCGGAGCAGAGCGCGATCTGGGCCGGCGACCTGGGGTTGCGCTACGCCTTCGCGGACTTCATCAACCCCGAGGGCGCGGCCATCGCACGCACCTACCGGGAGCACTTCACGCCCGCGCGTGACCTCAAGGCGCCGCGCACCGCCGTCGCGGTGTGGGCGCTGGCCGCCGCCACCGACGAGGAGGCTCAGTTCCTGGCTTCGAGCAGCCGGATGACGTTCACGCTGCTGCGCCGGGGCCAGCTGATCGCCGTCCCGCCCCCCGAGGAGGCGTCGGAGTTCCTCACGCGCGAGGCGCGGCTCACGCCGTCCGGGGACATTCCCGGCCGCCGGGGCATCGTCGGCTCGCCGGAGACGGTCCGCGCCGGCCTGGAGACGGTGGCCGCCGCCTACCACGCCGACGAGGTCATCGTGGTCACCATCACCTATGACCACGGCGTGCGGCGCCGCTCCTACGAGCTCATCGCCGACGCGATGGACCTCGAGCCGCGCGCGCTGACGGCGAACACGGCGTAAGACGCTTCGCACGGCGCGGGATCGGGGGTAGGATCCGCCCGTGACGAAGTGGGTCTACGCCTTCGCCGAGGGCTCGAAGGAAATGCGCGACCTCCTCGGCGGCAAGGGGGCGAACGTCGCGGAGATGACGCGCGTCCTCGGGCCCGACCGGGTCCCGGCCGGCTTCACCATCACCACCGAGGCCTGCGTGGAGTACATGCGCGCCGACCGCGAGGAGCCGGAGGGGATGGCCGACCAGGTCGCCGAGGCGCTCGAGCGCCTCGAGGAGCAGGCGGGCAAGGCGCTGGGCGATCGTGGCGACCCGCTGCTGGTCTCCGTGCGCTCGGGCGCGCGCGAGTCGATGCCCGGGATGCTCGACACGGTGTTGAACCTCGGGCTCAACGACGAATCGGTCAAGGGGCTGGCCGAGACGACGAGCAACGAGCGCTTCGCCTGGGACTCCTACCGCCGCTTCGTGCAGATGTTCGGCAACGTCTCGCGCGGGATCGCCGGCGAGAAGTTCGAGGACGCGATCAAGGCGGCCAAGGACGCGCGCGGGGTCACCGATGACACCGAGCTCGACGTCGACGCGCTCTCCGAGCTCACCGACACCTTCAAGGGCATCTACGCCGAGGAGACCGGCGACGACTTCCCCCAGGATCCCCAGGAGCAGCTGCGGCTGGCCATCCGGGCGGTGTTCGACTCCTGGGTGGGCGAGCGCGCGGTCTCCTACCGGCGCCTGAACCACATCCCCGACGACTGGGGCACGGCGGTCAACGTGCAGCAGATGGTGTTCGGCAACAAGGGCGACACGTCCGGCTCCGGGGTCGCGTTCTCCCGCGACGAGGTGACCGGCGCCCCCGAGCCCAGCGGCGACTTCCTCCCCAACGCGCAGGGCGAGGACGTCGTCTCCGGCGTGCGCACCCCGCGTGACATCTCGGAGATGGTGGAGTGGATGCCCGAGGTCCACGAGCAGCTGATGGAGATCCTGCGCACGCTCGAGGCCCACTACCAGGACATGCAGGACACCGAGTTCACCGTCGAGGAGGGGCAGCTCTACATGCTCCAGACGCGCAACGCCAAGCGGCCCGCTCAGGCGGCGGTGCGCTTCGCGGTGGACGCCGTGTCGGAGAACCTGCTCACGCGCGAGCGGGCACTGATGACGATCGACCCCGGCAGCCTGGACGCGCTGCTGCACCCCACCTTCGATCCCAAGGCCAAGTTCGAGGTGCTCGCCTCCGGGGTCAGCGCGTCGCCGGGCGCGGCCAAGGGCGAGATCGTGTTCACCGCGGCCGATGCGGTGGCGGCGGCCGAGGACGGTCGCGACGTCATCCTCGTACGCCCGTTCACCGACGCCGAGGACGTGGCCGGCTTCCACGCCGCCAAGGGCATCCTCACCTCGGAGGGTGGCAAGGCGTCACACGCCGCCCTGGTGGCGCGCGGGATGGGCCGGCCGGCGGTGGTCGGCGCGCAGTCGCTGGAGATCGACCTGGGCGCCAAGACCGTCAGCGCCAACGGGACCAAGCTGCACGAGGGCGACCGCATCGCCATCGACGGGACCAAGGGTCAGGTCACGACCGACGACGTGCCGCTGGTGGAGGCACAGGTCGATGAGAACTTCGAGCAGGTGCTGCAGTGGGCCGACGAGGTGCGCCGCATGACCGTGCGCACCAACGCCGACACGCCCCAGGACGCCCAGAAGGCCCGGGAGCTCGGCGCGGAGGGCATCGGCCTGTGCCGGACCGAGCACATGTTCATGGCCGAGGACCGCCAGCCCAAGATGCGGGCGATGATCATGGCCGACGATCGCGAGGCCCGCAAAGCGGCGCTGGCCGAGCTGCTCCCGCTCCAGCAGGAGGACTTCGAGGGCATCTTCAAGGCCATGGCCGGGCTCCCGGTCACCGTGCGGCTGCTCGATCCGCCGCTGCACGAGTTCCTGCCCAACCTGCCGGATCTGGCCGCCGCGGTGGAGCGGGCCAGGATCGAGGACAGCTATGACCTCGAGAGGCTGGAGCGGATGCAGGAGCGCGTCCAGGACATCTCCGAGGAGAACCCGATGCTCGGCACCCGCGGCGTCCGGCTGGGGATCCTCTACCCCGAGATCTATGAGATGCAGGTCCACGCCATCCTGCGCGCCGCCAAGGCGGCCGAGGAGCCCCCCCACCCGGAGATCATGATCCCGCTCGTCGACTACGAGCATGAGCTGGAGATCATGCGCGAACTCGTCCAGGGCGTCGGCGACGCCGAGGGCCTGGAGATCGGCACCGACTACACGGTGGGCACGATGATCGAGCTGCCGCGGGCCTGCTTCGTGGCCGACCGCATCGCCCGCTTCGCCGACTTCTTCAGCTTCGGCACCAACGACCTCACCCAGACCGCGCTCGGCTTCTCCCGTGACGACGTGGAGTCGAAGTTCGTCCCCACCTACCTGGAGCGCAACATCATCGACCGCAGCCCGTTCGAGACGATCGACAAGCCGGGCGTCGGCTGGCTGGTCCGGCTCGGCGCGTGGGTCGGGCGCGAGGCCCATCCGGGCCTCAAGCTCGGGATCTGCGGGGAGCACGGGGGCGATCCGGAGTCTGTGGTGTTCTTTCACCGGGCCGGGCTGGACTACGTCTCGTGCTCGCCCTACCGGGTGCCGATCGCCCGCATCGCGGCCGCCCAGGCCACGATCGAGTACCCGCTGGGCCGCTGGGACTGACCGCCGGCGGTGGCTACATCAGCTGGTTCCGCCCCGGTCCAGTGCCCGGGACGGAACCAGTGGCGCTCGTCGAGGCTCAGGCGGCCAGGACCGGCTCGCCGGCGAACGCCGGCTGGTCCTGCTTGCGCGTGAACAGCAGCCCGGCGATGACCGCCGCGACGGCAAAGACGCCGGCCGACACGGTGAACGCGGTGGTGTAGCCGTGGATCGCGGCCTGGGCCATCAGGGCCGGCGTCGGGCGCTGACCGGCGATGAGGCTGGTCGTGGCGCCGGCGGCCAGGGTGGACAGCAACGCCGTGCCCAGCGACGCCCCGATCTGCTGCGCGGCGTTGACGGTCGCGGAGGCGACGCCGGAGTCGGCGGGCGCCACCCCGAGGGTCGCGTTGTTCATGACCGTCGAGAACACCAGTCCCAGCCCGGCGCCCATGACGACCAGCGCGGGCAGGATGTCGCCGGCGTAGCTGGAGTCCATCCCGATGCCGCGCAGCAGGAGCATGGCGACCGTGCCGAGGGTCATGCCGGCGACCACGAGCGGCCGCGGGCCCACCCGGGAGCGCAGCCGGGTGGTGGCCACGATCGCGGTGACCATGACGACCGCGGTCATCGGCAGGAAGGCCAGGCCGGTGGTGACCGGCGAATAGCCGCGGTTGACCTGCAGGTAGTAGGTCAGGAACAGGAAGACGCCGAACATCGCCACGGCGGCCAGGCCCATCGAGATGAAGGCGGCACCGCGGTTGCGGTCCAGCACGACGCGGAGCGGCAGCAGCGGGCTCGAGACCCGGCGCTCGATCGCCGCGAACGCGACGAGGAGGACGACGCCGGCGGCCAGGACGGCCAGCGTCAGCCCGTTGCTCCAGCTCGTCGTCTCGGCGTGGTTGAAGCCGTAGACGAGCGCGAACAGACCGAGCGAGACGGTGGCGACGCCGGGAATGTCGACCCGCGGCTTGGTCGCGGGCGCCTGGTTGTGCAGCAGCGTCGCCGCCCCCGACACCGCGACCACGGCGAACAGCGAGTTGACGTACATGCTGAAGCGCCAGTTCAGGTACTGGGTGAGCAGGCCGCCGAGCAGCAGGCCGACCGAGGCGCCGCTCCCGGCGATCGCGCCGAAGATGCCGAACGCCTTGTTGCGCTCCGAGGTCTCGGTGAACGTGGTCGTCAGCAGAGACAGCGCGGCGGGCGCCAGCAGCGCGCCGAAGGCGCCCTGGAAGGCCCGCGCGGTGGCGAGCATGATGAAGGACTGGGCTGCCCCGCCGACCGCCGAGGCCAGCGCGAAGCCGGACAGCCCGGCGATGAACGTCCACTTGCGGCCGAAGAGGTCGGAGATCTTGCCGCCGAGCAGCAGCAGGCTCCCGAAGGCCAGGGAGTACGCGGTGACGATCCACTGGCGGTTGTCGTTGGAGAAGTGCAGCGCCTTCTGCGCCGACGGCAGGGCGATGTTCACGATCGTCGCGTCGAGCACGACCATCAGCTGCGCGATCCCCAGGATCGCGAGGATCGCCCAACGCCGCTCATGATGAGGGTTGTTGGTCGGGTGGGACATAGCAGGGCTCCGGTCGGAGATGGTGGGCATGGAGACGGGAAGTGGATAAGGACTATCTAAGTGGATGCAATGTATCCGTTTATGACCGGAACGCTAACACAGAAACGGATATTGTCAATCCACTTCTTGCTACGGTGGGGCTCGTGACGCTCACCGAACCCGACAAGCCGCTACGCCGCGACGCCGAGCGCAACCGGCAACGCATCCTCGATGCCGCACGCGAGCTGTTCGCAGAGCAGGGCCTCGGAGTCACCCTCAATGAGATCGCCCACCACGCGGGGGTCGGCGTGGGCACCGTCTACCGCCGGTTCCCGGACAAGTCCCAGCTCATCGAGGAGCTCTTCGAGCAGCGCCTGGAAGATCTCGTCTCCCTGGCCGGCCGAGCGCTCGACGAGCCCGACGCATGGCAGGGGCTGAAGACGTTCCTGCGCCGCGCGCTCGAGTTGCAGGCCAACGACCGCGGGGTGAAGGATCTCATCACCGCCAGCACGGACGGCCTGGACCGGGTCGCCAAGATCCGGTCGCGCCTGCTGCCGATCGGGCTCGAGCTCGTGCGGCGAGCACGCGAGGCGGGACAGATCCGCAGCGATGTCGCCGCGCAGGACCTCCCCATCGTCCAGCTCATGCTCAGCACCCTGATCGACGCCTCGCGCGACGTATCGCCCGATCTGTGGCGTCGCTATCTTGGGATCGTCACCAGGGGGCTGTCGGCGCACCCTGACCAGGAACCGGAGCTGGAGACATCTCCGCTCGCGCCTGACCAGGTCGACCACGTGATGTCCTCTCTCAAACCCGCCCGCCGCTGATCAGAATCATGACGACGTTCCCCACCCGGACCTCGGGGCACGGGCCGGCGCCTCGCGTTGCCCTCGTGACGCTCCTCGTCGCCGCTGCCGTCGCGCTGGCGGTCGGTCTGCTCGCCGGCGCGGGCGGCGGGTCGCACCCCCGCGCCGCCCCCAACGCAGGAACCGCGCCGGGCGCGCCCGCCCGCCTTCAGCCGGGACCCAGGCATCCCAACATCGTCTTCATCCTCACCGACGACCTGTCCATGGACCTGCTCCCGTACATGCCCCAGGTGCAGGCGCTTCAGGCCGACGGGATGTCCTTCAACAACTATTTCGTGTCGGACTCCCTGTGCTGCCCGTCGCGCTCGTCGATCTTCACCGGGGAGTTCCCGCACGACACCGGCGTCTTCACCAACGCCGGCCCGTTCGGCGGGCTCAGGGCCTTCTACAACCACGGCGACGAGACCCGGACGTTCAATGTCGCGCTCCAGCGCATCGGATACCGCACGGCGATGATGGGCAAGTACATCAACGGCTATCTGCAGCGTCGCTCGCCGATCGCCGCGACGGCCGTGCCCCCCGGGTGGTCGGAGTGGGACGTCGCCGGCTGGGGCTATCGCGAGTTCGACTACAAGCTCAACATCGACGGCACCGTCCACCACTTCGGTCACCGTCCGCAGGACTACCTCACCGACGTGATCGCGCGCCGCGGGGTGCACTTCATCGACCGATCGGCCACCATGGGCAGGCCGTTCTTCCTGGAGCTCTCCACCTTCGCGCCGCACACCCCGTACGTTCCGGCGCCCCGTGACGCCGAGCTGTTCCCGGGCCTCATGGCGCCGCGTCCGCCCAGCTTCGACGTGCTGCCCGCCAACCCGCCGTCCTGGCTGGCCGGGCACCCCGCGCTGACTCCTCGCCAGATCTACAAGATCGACCGGGCGTTCCGCCGCCGGGCGCAGGCGGTCCAGTCGGTCGGCGACATGATCAGCCAGGTCCGGGCCGCGCTACAGGCCAACGGCCTGGCCAGCAACACCTACATCGTGTTCAGCTCCGACAACGGGCTGCACACGGGCGAGTACCGGCTGACGCCGGGCAAGCTCACGGCGTTTGACACCGACATCCACGTCCCGCTCGTCGTCACCGGCCCCGGCGTGCCCGTCGACACGTCGACGGACGCGATGACCGAGAACACAGACCTGGCCGAGACGTTTGCCCAGATGGGCGGAGCGACCCTGAGCACCGGCGACGGCCAAAGCCTGCTGGGACTCATCCACGGCGACATCCCCGGCGACTGGCGCAACGTCATCCTCGTCGAGCACCACGGACCCAAGCCTGACCGCCGCGACCCCGACGAGCAGGACCGCTTGAGCGGCAATCCGCCCTCGTACGAGGCGATGCGCACCGCTCATTTCCTCTACGTCGAGTACCGGGACGGCGAGCGCGAGTTCTACGACCTGCGCACCGATCCCTACGAGCTCGACAACCTCGCCGGGAGCATTTCACCCGCGGATCTGGCCGGGCTGCACGCCGATCTCACGCGCCTCGAGGAGTGCCACGGGGCCGCCGCCTGCTGGGCCGCCGCCCATCTGCCGGCCACGATCGCCGCGGTGCGCCCGCGACGCCGCCGGACGCTTAATGGCAAGATCGTCACATCTTAATCCGGGCTAACTTATCGAGGCCTTACAGGCCAACCCCTACCGTGGCGGGCCAGTGAGCAGTCGGAGCCTCGGTCGGGGGGAAGTCCGATGCAAGCCTGTCCCTCGACCCATGGGTGGAACGACGATGACGTTGAAATCGCTGCTGAGTAGGTCAGTTGCTGCGCTCGGCCTGGCGTGTGCATGCGCGCTGGGTGCGTTCGCTACGAGCGCACACGCCGCGGCGCCCGCAGACATCGGCGCCTACACGACCAAGGGCGCGTACTCGTTCCTGTCCGCGCCCCGGCTGCATCCGCCCAAGCTCAGCACCGACGTCAAGACGCAGACCAACAAGCTGGCCCGGGGCTACTTCCTGCTCGACAACTTCCCCAACCTCACCGCGACCGGCCCCATGACCGGCGAGGGCGGCCCGCTGATCATGGACGCCAAGCTCCAGCCCGTGTGGGTCCTCCCCATCGGTACCAAGGCCACGTCGACCAACCTGCGCCAGCAGACCTACAACGGCAAGCCCGTGCTCACCTGGTGGAAGGGCGTCGTCACCAATACCGGCGCGTCGACGAGCGGCGAGGTCGACATCGTCGACCAGCACTACCGCAGCGTGGCCACGATCAAGGCCAGTGCGCCGTGGATCATCAGCGTCCATGACGCGGTCATCAGCGGCGGCAACATCTGGGTGACGGTCTACCGCAACGTCCCGGGCCAGGATCTCTCGGCCTATGGCGGCTCGGCCTCCGGCGTCGTCTATGACTCCGGAGTGCAGGAGTACAGCATCAAGACGGGCAAGCTCCTCTACACCTGGGACGCGCTGAACCCGGGCGGCACGCCCAACATTGCGCTCTCGCAGTCCGAGCAGCCCGCCCCGCCGGCAGCCGCCCCGGCCGGCACCCCGTGGGACGCCTACCACATCAACTCGATCCAGTTGCTTCCCGGCAACCAGATGCTCGTCTCCATGCGCAACACCTGGGCCGCCTACCTCGTCAACACGACGACGAACCAGACCGTCTGGACGCTGGGCGGCAAGGCCTCGAGCTTCACGGTTCCGGCCAGCGCCGCCTTTGCCTGGCAGCACGACGTGCAGATGCTGCCCCACAACCAGGTCTCGCTGTTCAACGACAACTGCTGCGCGATCACCGGCCCCGGCGTGTTCGCCAAGCCCAACGGCGCTTCCGGCGGTCTCGTCCTCACCCTGAACACCGCCGCCCACACTGCGTCGCTCACGTCGTCGTACACCCACAGGAACCGTCCG
Source organism: uncultured Actinomycetota bacterium (assembly GCA_963771675.1). Taxonomy (GTDB): domain Bacteria; phylum Actinomycetota; class Thermoleophilia; order Solirubrobacterales; family Solirubrobacteraceae; genus Palsa-465. The sequence goes on from CAVYUJ010000005.1 coordinate 282,171, forward strand.
CTCGACCCCGCGTTCCTGGGCAGCATGAACGTGCTGCCGAACGGCAATGCGCTGGTCGGCTGGGGCTCGCAGCCCTACTTCTCCGAGTACTCCAAGACCGGCCAGCTCCTGCTCGATGCCATCTGGCCGGGCAAGGACCTCAGCTACCGCGCGTCGTTCACCGGCAACTGGGTGGGCACCCCGTACTTCCCGCCGAGCGGCGCGGCGCGCAAGGCCAAGGGGAAGGTGACCGTCTACGCCAGCTGGGACGGCGCCACCCAGGTCACGGCATGGAAGGTCCTCGCCGGATCCAACCCCAACCACCTTCCCGTGGTCGCCACGAAGGCCAAGTCCGGCTTTGAGACCGCGATCAGGCTGGTCAAGAGCGCCAAGGTCTACAAGGTGCAGGCATTCGACGCCAAGGGGCACCTGTTGCGCACGTCCAAGGCGTTCAGCGTTCCTAAGCCGAAGTCGCTGCCGTTGCCGCCTCCGGGCTCGTACTAGGCCGGCTTCCTTACACCAGCTTGACACGCGGTGACACCAGTGGACGAGGTGTCACCGCGCGGGTTCTCGTGTGGCCGTAACTATCGGCTCCATGCCGTGTTACACAGTGGACCAGGCTGCCGGCGGGGTCCAGCCTGAGGGGTACAACGTCTGAGAAGGAGAACGATGTCTTACCTGCAGCGTCCGATTGGTTCCCGCCGGCGAGGTGCCCGGCTCGCCGCCATCGCCCTGCTCGTGGCGGCCGCAGCGGTCGTGGTCCCGGCGGCGGCCGCGCAGGCGGCATCAGCCCCGGTCAGTGTGTTCCCCATCCCGGGTGGCCGCGTGGCGGCGCCGACGACGCAGCTCACGTTCCGGGGCGTCCCGGCCGGCCAGCTGGGGCCGATCACCGTGACGGGATCCAAGAGCGGCACGCACACGGGCCGCATCGTGGCCGACTCGGACGGCGGCGGCGGGAGCTTCATCCCCTCGCAGCCATTCAAGGCGGGAGAGACGGTGACCGTGAGCACCGGCTTGACCATCGTCGGGGTCCCTGCCGGCGCCTACAGCTTCACGGTCGCCACCCCGGCCGGCTCCATCCCCCTCGCCGGCGTGCGCCCGGCGCCGCGCGTGCGCAACGACATCGACCGGTTCGTCTCGCGACCGGACCTCGTGCCGACCGCGGTGACCGTGACCAAGAAGGCGTCCCCGACTGTGGCGGCGGGCGGCGACCTGTTCATCGCCCCGCAGTACGGCCCGATCCAGAACGGGCCCATGATCATCGGGCCCTTTGGCGGGCTCATCTGGTACCAGCCGGTACCCCACAACGACACGGCCACCGACTTCAACGTCCAGACCTATCAGGGCAAGCCGGTGTTGACCTGGTGGCAGGGCAATGTGAGTGCCGCCGGAACGGGCGACGGCGTCGACGAGATCTACAATGGCTCCTACCAGCACATCGCCACCGTCAGCGCGGGCAACGGGGTGAACGCCGACCTGCACGAGTTCACCATCACGGGGCAGGACACGGCGCTGGTGACCGCGTACTACCCGGTCCTGTGGAACGCGTCCACCGCCAAGGGTGCCAAGCCCAGGATCGTCCTCGATGGAGTGGTACAGGAGATCGACATCCCCACCGGGCTCGTCCTGTTCCAGTGGGACAGCCTCGACCACGTCCCGGTCACCGCCAGCTACCAGGCGATCCCGGGTAACACCGGTCACCCGTGGGACTATTTCCACCTCAACTCGGCACAGCTCGTCGGTAACGGGAATCTCATCATCTCCGCGCGTGACACGTGGTCCGTCTATGAGGTGTCACATCAGACCGGCGGGATCGTGTGGACGCTGGGCGGCAAGTCCTCCAGCTTCAAGATGGGATCCAATACGTCATTCGCCTTCCAGCACGACGCGCGGCTGCTCGCCGGCAACCGCATGACGATCTTCGACGATGGCGCCGGACCGCCCGATGTGCATAAGCAGTCGCGCGGGCTGACGCTTCGCCTGGACGAGACCCACATGACCGCGTCGCTCGCAGCGCAGGAGACGCATTCCCCCTCGGTCCTCTCGCGCTATGAGGGCTCCGATCAGCTGCTGCGCAACGGCGACTCGCTCCTCGGCTTCGGCTCTCAGCCCTGGCTCACTGAGTTCGACTCCCACGGCCGGACCGTGTTCGATGCCCGCTTCGTCGACGCCAACCAGAGCTATCGGGCCTACCGCTACCCGTGGACCGGCACGCCGTGGGCCGCACCGGCGTTCAGGACTCGCACCGGCAAGGGCACGACCACCGTCTACGCGAGCTGGAACGGCTCCACCCAGCTGGCGCGCTGGAATGTGCTCGGCGGCAGCAGCCCGTCGAAGATGGGCGTGATCGCCCGCGCCGGCAAGACGGCCTTCGAGACGCCGATCAAGCTGCGGTCGTCCCAGGCCTACCTCGAGGTTCAGGCGCTGGACTCCAGCGGCAAGGTGCTGGGGAAGACCAAACCGATCAAGCAGTAGCCCGGTCGCACGTCGTCAGAGATCTCGCTCGTAGCGGATGAAGCCGCGGTTGGCGGCGACGCGGTCATAGACGCGGCGCGCGATCGCGTTTGACTCGTGCGTCGTCCAGTACAGGCGCATGCAGCCCCGCTCGCGCGCCCACGCGGCGATCGCCTCGATGAGCGCGGTGGCCGCGCCCCGGCCGCGGCTCTCGGGCGCGGTGAACAGGTCCTGGAGGTAGCAGACGTCCGGGCCCGACGTGTTGGCGTGGACGAGGAAATGGGCGATCCCGATCAGCTCGCCCCCGGCCCGCGCCCCGAGCGCGTGCATGCGGGCGGCGCTCTGGAACTCCTCCCATGCCTGGTCGTAGCGCTCATCGGGCAGCGTGCGCTCGTAGAACTCGATGTAGCCGCGGAACAGGCGCTCCCACGGGCCGCGGTCCTCGGGCGCCAGCGGCCCGATCTCCACGTTGCTCGCGCTGTTGGGCGACACGCCGGCGTTCAGCTCTTGAGGGCGTCGTCGAGCTTGGCCAGCATCTGCCCGTAGATGCGGCGCATGCCCATCGGCGCGAAGAGGCCCTCGAAGATCCCGGCGACGCCGCCGGCGCCGTCCCAGGAGCTCTCGATCGTCACCTCGCTCCCGTTGGGCGAGGGGTCCACATGCCAGGTGGTGACGAACGAGGAGAGCTGATCGGACTCCTGAAGGCCGCCGGGGCTCTCGTAGACGTGAAGCCGGTAGTCACGCTCGCGACGCCCCGCGGCGAAGTGGTAGGCGTAGACCGTGCCCTCGCCCTTGCCGCCCTGCTCCACCCGGTAGGCGGTGTAGTTGCTGGTGAGGATCCGCTCGCGCGACTCCCGGTAGTCACGCAGGAAGTCCAGAACCCGCTCGGGAGCGGCCTGCATCTGGACGCTCGCGCGAGCCACGACTCTTGCCATGGCCCGATTGTGCCATCGCCCGGCGACGGTGCCTTCGCCCCCCTGGCGGCGGCGCCCGGCGATGGTGCCCTCGCCCCGCGAGGACGGCGTCGGCCAAAGATGGGTAGCGTGCCGGGAACATGCTCGCCGTCTACGCCGCCGAGATCAATCCTGAGGACCCACTGGCCGGCCTGGTCGTGGGCGACATGCCCGACCCGTCGCCCCCGTCCGGGTGGAAGACGATCACGGTCAAGGCCGCCGCGCTCAATCACCATGACCTCTGGTCGCTGCGGGGCGTGGGCCTCGGCGCCGACGCGCTGCCGATGATCCTCGGCTGTGACGCGGCGGGCCACGACGAGGACGGCAACGAGGTCCTCGTCCACGCGGTGATCACCAGCGACGCGTGGCGCGACGACGAGACGCTTGACCCGAAGCGCTCACTGCTGTCCGAGCGCTATCCCGGGGCGTTGGCCGAGAAGGTGGCCGTCCCGGCGCGCAACGTCATCCCCAAGCCCCCTGAGCTGTCCTTCGAGCACGCCGCCTGTCTGCCCACGGCCTGGCTCACCGCGTACCGCATGCTGTTCACGCGGGGTGGGGTGACGCCGGGCATGACCGTGCTGGTGCAGGGCGCCGGCGGCGGCGTGGCGACCGCGTTGACCGCGCTGGGCAGCGCGGCCGGCGTCCGGGTCTGGGTGACGAGCCGCTCGGAGGCCAAACGCGCGGAGGCGCTGGCCCTGGGGGCCGAGCAGGCGTTCGAGTCCGGAGCCCGGCTCCCCGAGCGCGTCGACGCGGTGATGGAGACGGTGGGCAAGGCGACGTGGGGCCACTCGGTGCGTTCACTGAAGCCCGGCGGCAAGCTGGTGGTCTCCGGCGCCACGTCGGGCGACGCGCCACCGGCGGAGCTGACGCGCGTGTTCTTCCTGCAGCTCCAGGTGATCGGGTCCACCATGGGAACGCGAGACGAGCTCGAGCGGCTCATGCGGTTCTGCCTGGAGCGCGACATCCGGCCACCCATCCACCAGACGCTGCCGCTGTCCGAGGCGAAGCGCGGCTTCGAGGCTCTGCTCGGCGGCGATGTCGTCGGCAAGGTCGTCTTCACGCCGTAGCCGGCGCCAAGCCACTACGAGAACGTGATGAGCGCCCGGCCCCGCAGGCCACCGGCGTCCATGAGCCGGTGAGCCTCGGCCGCATCCTCGGGGGCGAACCGGGCCGCCACACGGAGCTGCAGGCGCCCTTCGGAGGCCAGCCGGCGCAGCTCCTCGAGCCACTCGGTGCGCTCGAGCACCTCGCGGACGAAGACCGGGTGCACCTGGATCCCGCGCGGCGCGTCGCCGCCCTGCCAGCCGCGGACGACCACCAGGCCGCCGCCGTCACGGATGGCGCCGAAGGCGGCGTCGTTGAGCAGGGCGGTGTCGTAGACGGCGGCGACGCCGTCGGGCTCGACGCCGCGCACGGCGCCGGCGAAGTCGTCAGAGCGCGTGACCACAACGTCGGCCCCGAAGCCCCGCACGAGCTCCTCCTCGCCGGCCTTGGCGTCGGCGATCACCCGCAAGCCGCGCTCATGCGCGAGAGCGATCACGTAGGAGGCCAGCAGGCCGGCGCCGCCGGCCACCGCCAGCGTGTCGCCGTCGGCGAGGTCCAACAGCTCCAGGCCCCGCATCGCGGTGAGCCCGTTCATGGGCAGGGTCGCCGCCTCCTCCAGCGTCGCGCCGTCGGGAATGCGCACGACGGACGCGGCCGGCACCACGAGCAGCTCTGCCTGTGCCCCGCCCTCGGGCCGCCGCGGGCTGACCGCGGCCATCACCTCGTCGCCCACCGCGACGCGGTCCACGCCGGGACCGACGGACTCGATCGTGCCCGAGGCGTCCATCCCAGGGGTCCAGGGCGCGTCGATCCCCTCGGCGCCCATCGCGCGCAGGCCGATGTCGGTCGGATTGACCGCCGCGGCGGCGACGGCGATCCGGACCTCGCCCTCGGCGGGCTCACGGACCGGCCGGTCGATCACCGCCAGTACCTCGGGGCCGCCTGCCTCAGGGATTCCCACCGCGCGTGCCATGCCTCGAGGCTAGTACATGCACTAGCGATCTCAGCCGGCCGGCCGGTCGCGCTCCAGGTCGAGCTCCGTCCGCACGCCCAGCGCATTGAGGGCGTCGTTGGCCTCCTCGAGGCTCCCCGCGTCGGCCAGCGCCTGGGCGAGGCGCCCGGCCACGGCCATCGTCACCGGCACATCGAGGAACGACGTCTGCGCGGCGACGCTCGACAGCTCGAATTGGCGAGCCCCGCCGCGGATGCTCACGGTCCCGCTGACCCCGCGAAAGGCGCGGATCGCCTGGGCGCTGGCCTCCGTGGCCACGAGCTCCAGCGACTCCTCGACCCGCCGGGCGACGGGCTCGGTGAGACCGCGCACGCCGCACAGCCCACCCGCGGCGGCGACCCAGGAGATGCGCTCGAGCACCTCGGCCACGGTGAGCTCGGAGTCACAGCCGATCCCGAACACGCCCAGCAGCACCGGCCGTCCCTCCTGGACCAGGCGCTGGGCGACGGCGAGCATCACAGCGTCGCAGAGAGGGCTGCGCAGGCCGGGTTCGTCGCCCTGAGCCAGGACATCGCCGCCGACGTCGATGAACACGGTCAGGTCCCGGTCAAGCGCGGTGATCGCCCTGCCGAGGCTCTCGGCGATCGCCGCGGGGCCGCCGTCGATGTCGATCAGCACGGTCGGCCGGCCGAGAAACGCCGCCATCCGCGACTCGGCGAAGAACACCTCGCGGTCGCGCACCCGCGTGGACGGCCCGGCCAGCAGGACCCCCGGCGAGAGCTCCCAGCCGCCCTGGATCTCCGCGACGCGCCGTGGCCCCGGCACCGGGTCGATCGGCCGGCGCTCCCAGGTGAGCCCGCCGACCAGCGGATCGGCGTCGTCGTAGAGGCGCATCGCCTCGGCGGTGGCCAGCGCCCCGGCGACGTCTCCCCCGCCGCCCATCCCGATCACCAGCGGCCGCCGCGACGCGCGCAGCAGCGCCTCGGCGTCAGTGGCCATCGCCGGCTGCTCTGAGCCGGATCGAGGCGTGCAGCTCGTCGCCGTCGCCCACGATCCAGCGGTAGCTCCCGTTGCTGATCACGCGCTTGGCGCCGGGCTGGGCCGGCGTCCGGTACTCGATCTCAACGTCGAGGTGCTCGGGATCCTCGCCGGCCAGCAGCTCCTCCTCCAGCGGCGCCCAGTAGGCGGCGTTGTTGACGTGGTCGGCGATGTCGCACTCGGTGGCGCGAAACGTCCACTCGCTGCCGCGGTCGGTCGACTCAGGGGCCGGATGGCGCAGCCGGGCGCTCACGCGACGGGGTGGCGCGCCGCCGTAGATGTCGACCTCGGCCTGGGTCACCGGCGACGGCCGCCAGTGCTCCACGTCGAGATGCACCCACAGGGAGAGCGCCTCGACGTCGGGGGCGGCCCCGTTGGCGGCGTCCTGGCTGACGATGTCGGTGCGGCGCTCGGCCCACATCCGCCCGATGCCGCTGCAGAACGTGGTCAGGGCAAAGCGCTCCCCGAAGCGGGGGAATCGGTTGACGCGGATCCGGGTGCGGCGCACCACCCACACCGCCGCCTGCTCCAGCCCCGCGTCCTGGACGTCGGCGTAGGCCACGTCCTGCAGCCAGCAGGCCAGCGCATCGAGGCGGACGCGGCCCGACGGGGCGCAGTCGGCGAAGCCGGGGCGGCGCGGCTGACCAAACGCGCGCACGTCGGGGTGGCGCGTCTGAAACCGGGTGTCGTCTCCGCTCACGTCATCCACCGGGAGGTGTGCCGGGCGCGGAGTCAGTCCGGCGGCCGCATCGCCGACAGCACCCAGGCGATGAACACGCCCTGGAACGGCAGCCTGGCCCACAGGACGGGCTTGCCGCCGGGGACCTTGTGGAACTCGTCGGCGTACAGCGCCATATGGACGTTGGCCGGGAGCACCGCGAGCAGCGTCGCGATCAGCCACCAGCCGGCAATACGGCGATGGCGCGGCAGCATCAGGCCGGCGCCGCCCGCGATCTCGGCCACGCCGCTGGCATAGACCATCGGCATGTGGGCCGGGACGTACGGCGGCATGATCCGCCGGTAGGTCTTGGGGATGACGAAGTGCATGACGCCGGCGAAGACGAAGAACGGGCCGGCGAGGCGGCGGATGACAGACACCGCCCGGAACTTATCGAACTTCGCCGAGGTGCCGATACACCCCATGCGTACGCGCGGGCAGGGGGCGCGTGCGCGTTTTCTCCTCTCTCGTGGGTGGGCCGGCTCTCTTGGTGACAAGGGGCCGGCCCTTCCATGCGTTCACACGTCCGTCTGAGCCGCTTCATAGCGCCGGTTTCGGCGGGCTGACGATGCTGCCCGCAGTCACCCTCCCAACGACTGTGAGCCCGACCATGACCTTCACCATCGCGCCCGACGCGGCGGAGCGCCCGCACGGCGAGCCCGCCCGGCCCGCCCTGCCCTGATCGCGCTCGGGCTGACCGCCGGGGCCCTCGACGTGCTCAACGGCGTCGACCCGCATCCGGGGCGGCTGCTCGAGGTGGCGGTGCTCGTCGCGGCCGCGACGGTCGCGACCGTGACGCGCTACGTGGCGCTGCGCAGCTGGGTGTTCGCGCGGGCCGGGCGGACGGGCGGGCTGGTGCACGCCACCGCCCGCTGACGCCGCCTCCCGTCCGGGCGCGCGATGACAATGCGCCGATGCCCGACAACGCCGCCGGCCTCGTCTACGGGACGATCCTCGTGGCCACGCTGCTGTCGGCCGAGAGCGCGACCCGGGAGACCTATCCCAAGACGGTCGTGGGCGTGCTCGTGGCGCTGGCGACCTACTGGCTCGCCCTCACCTACGCCCGGTTCACCGGCGAACGTCTCGAGCAGAGCTCGCGGGCCACGGTCGGGGGCCTGGCCGGTGCCGCCGTCCACGAGCTCACGGTGCTCTACGGAGCGGCCGTCCCCTTCGTCGCGCTGATCGCGTTCTGGGTCGCCGGCGCCTCGCTCAATACGGCGGTGATCGCCGCGGTCTACTTCGCCGATGCCGCCATCATCGGCGCCGAGGTCCTCATCGGCGTGCGCGCCGGGCTGACGGGAAAGGCGCTCATCGGACAGGCCGCGATCGGGGCCGTCCTCGGCGTTCTCGTGCTCGCCCTCCGCCTCGTGCTGCACTAGCCGGCTCGCCCGGGTGGCCGCCGCGGCGCGGGCGAAGGGCGAACATCACCGCCGCCACCACCGCGCCGGCCACGGCCAGGATCACCGCGTCTGAGCGCAGCCCCGACAGGAACGCGTTCCACACCGCGCCGGCGGCGCTGCGGTCATCGCCGACGGCAAAGCGGCTGAGGACGACGGGACGGGCGATCGAATAGGCCGCGACGAGCACGACCCCGTCGACGAGGATGGCGATGCCCACGTAGCGCGCCGCCCGCCGCCGCTCCCCCGCCTGTGCGATGGCCAGCAGGAACACCACCCCGCCGGCGATGAGCAGGAGGATCCCCTCGCTGTGGGCGCGTTCGATCGCCCGCGCGGCCCGGGTCGCCTGCCCGAAGTCACCGCTGGAGATGCGGATCACCTGCCGGGTCGCCGAGGCCGGGATCTGCGCCGCCAGGCCGGGAGCGACGCGGCGCAGCGCTTCGACCACCAGCTTGCCCGCATGGGCCAGCCGCAGCGTGATGGTGTCCGAGTCAGACACGAACACGGACTTGTGCAGGTCGGAGATCGCGGCGTCGAAGACGCGCCGGAAGGCGGGGGTCCGAACGGCGATGTCCACCGCTCTGGTGACGAGCGGCACGTACTGCTGCGGCACCTTTGCCGACTGGATGGCCTGCTCCTCCACGCGCTGCTCGATCAGAGAGCGGATGCCCGCGTTGTCCAGCAGCGACGCGGCGCGGGCACTGAACTGGGCCGAGTTACCCAGGACGTGGCCGGCGTAGGTGAGCGGGACGCCGGCCAGCACGGCGATCGCCCCGATGCAGGCGAGCGCCGCGCTCAGACGACGCCTGGTGTGGACGGGAGCGCGCACGGACTGGGACCCGCGAGTGTGCACGATCGCACCGCGCGGGCGCGCAGCGGCCCATCCAGGCCGCCCCGCTCAGGTCACCCCGCTAGGACAGCGCGACCTCGACCTCACGGGCGTCGACGCCGCGCAGCACGCTCAGCGCCAGTGTCCCGTCGGCGGCGCGCACGGCACGCTCGAGGTCACCGACCGAACGGACCGGGTTCCCCGCCGCCGCGGTGATCAGATCGCCTCGGGAGAGCCCCGCGGTGTCGGCGGCGCTCGCGGACTTCACGCGCACGATGAGCAGGCCCGGCGCCTCGTCCAGGCCGACGGCGCGGCGCATCTTCTTGGCCACGGCGGCGCCGGCCACCGCGACGCCGAGACGCCGGTGCTCGCCCTCGCCGGGCTCGAAGAACGCCAGCCAGGCGTTCAGGGACTCGCCGAGTGATCCCGCCGCCCCGTCAGGGAGGCCGGCGGCGAGGCGCTGCGTCCGCTCGGCGTAGGCGGGACGCGCCCGCTGCACCAGCGCGCGACCGCGGTCGGTGAGCGTCACGGTGACGCTGCGGCGGTTCTCCGGGTCGGGCTCACGCGTGATCATCCGCGCGTGCTCCAGCCGGCCCAGGCGGACCGACAGGGTCCCCGACGTGCGCCGCAGCGCGCTGACGAGGTCGCGCTGGCTGAGCGTCTCGGCCGGCGCGCGCTCGAGCGCGTCGAGCACGAGGAAGCTGGCGCGGGAGAGCCGGTGCTCGGCCAGCGCCTCCTCGAGCTCGGCCTCCACATGCGCGGCGACGCTGATCACGGTGTCGGCCAGCTCCCGCTCGGAAGTGATGGGGTCAGGCATTTGCTTTGCTCCAATTGCTTGAGATCAAACTGTTGTGTACGATTATTGCATGTCAAGCAGAAATGGAGCGACTGTCCTCGAGCAGTCCGCCGTCGCGCTCGATGCGTACTCGCGCACGGTCATCGCCGTCGCCGATGCGCTCAGCGGCAGCGTCGCCAACCTTCAGGTCCGCCGCCGCACCCGCCGCGGCGAGGTCACGGGCGCCGGCAGCGGCGTCGCCATCTCCGCCGACGGCTTTCTCATCACCTCGGCTCACGTCGTCGACGGCACCCGCCACGGCACCGCCAGCTTCAACGACGGGCGCGAGACGCCGTTGTCGGTGGTCGGCTCCGACCCCCTCTCGGATCTCGCGGTGCTGCGCGCCGACGGCGGGGACCTCTCCCCGGCCACCCTCGGTGACGCCACCGAGCTGCGCGTCGGCCAGCTGGTGGTCGCGATCGGCAATCCCAACGGCTTTGCCAGCTCGGTCACCGCGGGCGTCGTCAGCGGTCTCGGCCGCTCTCTCCCCGTCGGCGCCCGCGGGGGACCGCGGCGCGTCGTGGAGAACGTCATCCAGACCGACGCCGCCCTGAACCCGGGCAACTCGGGCGGGGCCCTGGTGGACGGCGCCGGCCGGGTCGTGGGCATCAACACGGCCCTGGCGGGCATCGGCCTGGGCCTGGCCGTCCCCATCAACGACGCGACGCGCGTGATCATCTCCACCCTGATCCGGGACGGGCGCGTGCGCCGCGCCCACCTCGGCGTCGCCGTCGCCCCCCGGCCGCTGCCGCCCCGCGCGGCGGAACGGCTCGGCCGCCGGGCCGGGGTCCAGATCGTGCAGGTGGTCGACGACGGCCCAGCGGCCGACGCGGGGCTGCGGCGCGGCGACCTGCTGCTCGAGCTCGACGGGGAGCCGGTGACCGACGCGTCAGATCTCCAGCGGCTGATGGTCCACGAGCGGATCGGGCGGGCCGTGCCGGCGGTCGTGTTGCGCGACGGCCGGCAGCGGACGATCGAGCTGGTGCTCGACGAGCTGCCCTAAAACCGGGCACGCGCGATCCCACCTCGACGGCGAGTCGGGAGGGGTCGGCCGGGGGCGCTCGCGGCCTGACCAGCGCGCGCTTGACGATGCTCGGCCTCTGACGAGTACAGGTCTACCCTTTGCCCATGCGAGCTCCTGCGGCGGTAGGACGTGAGGCAGAGCTGGCCGAGGTCGACCTGTTCCTGGGGCAGGCGCGGGCGGCCAGTTGCGCGCTCGTCCTCGAGGGTGACGCGGGCATCGGCAAGACCACCATCTGGCAGGAGACGGTCGACCGCGCGCGCGGAGGGGGCATGCTCGTGCTCGCGTGCCGGCCCGCCGCCGCGGAGGCCAAGCTGTCCTTCTCCGGGCTCTCGGACATGCTGGCCGGCGTGCAGGAGCCGGCCTTCGCCGCGCTGCCGGACCTGCAGCGCAACGCCCTGGAAGTGGCTCTGCTGCGCTCCGCCCCCGAGAGCCCGGCGCTCGACGCCCGCCTCGTGGCCACCGCGTTGCTCACGCTGATCCGGGAGCTCGCGCGGCGCACCGCGGTGCTCCTGGCCCTCGACGACGCCCAGTGGCTCGACGGCCCCACGGCCGGCGTGCTCGCGTTCGCCATCCGGCGGCTGGACGCCGAGCCGGTCGGCGTGCTGTGCGCCTCGCGTCCCCGCGCCGCCGGGCTGGGGCTGCTGGACTCCGTCGAGCGCCGGCGCGTGCGGCGCGTGCGGGTCGGCCCGCTGGCCCTGGGAGCACTCGGCCGGGTCATCGCCGACCGCTTGGGGCGCTCGCTCCCGCGTCCGGTCCTGGCCCGCGTCGCTGAGGCCTCGCGCGGCAACCCGTTCTACGCCCTGGAGGTGGCGCGGCTGATCGTCGACGCGACCGGCGCCGATGACGCCCGGCTGCCGGTCCCCGATGACGTGCGCACCCTGGCGGCCTCGCGCGTCTCCGAGCTGCCGGCGGCGACTCAGCGCGCGCTGCTGAGGGCCGCGGTCCTGGCCGAGCCCACGACCAGGGCGGTCGACGCGGCGCCGCTGGCGCCCGCCGAGGAGCGCGGGATCGTCAGGATCGACGAGCGGGGACGCATCGCGTTCGTCCATCCGCTGTTCGCGGCCGCGATCTCCGCCTCGGCGTCGGCCGCCCAGCGGCGCGCCGCCCACCGCGCCGCCGCCGAGCACGTCGGTGACCCGGAGCAGCGAGCCCGCCATCTGGCCTCGAGCGCCGACCGCGCCGACCGGGCGGTCGCCGCCGAGCTCGATACGGCGGCCGAGCTGGCCGTCTCCCGGGGGGCGCCCGACGCCGCCGCCGAGCTGATCGAGCTGGCGCTCGAGCGGACCCCGGCGCGCGACGATGCGCTCCGCGCCGAGCGGCTGCTGCGCGCGGCCGGCCTGCATCTGGACGCCGGCGGCGCCGGCCGGGCCGGCGACATGCTGGCGCAACTGCTCGGGTCAGAGCCGTCGGATCGCGTGCGCGCCCATGGCCTGCGTCTGCGGGCGACCCTGGAGAGCCGCTCCCACGGGTTCGCCACGGCCCTCGCGACCACGCAGGAGGCGCTGGTCGCGGCGGCGGGAGAGCCGTCGCTGGCGGCGGCCATCGATCTCGACGCGGCCTTCTACCTGGTGGGCGCGGGCGACGTCGGCGGCGCCCTGCGCCATGCCGAGGCGGCCGTCGGTCGCGCCGAGCTGCCCGGCGGGGATCAGGGCGTGCTCGCCGACGCGCTCGCGGTCGCGGCGATGGTGAGCTTCCTCAACGGCGACGGACTGCCCACCGAGCGCCTGGACCGCGCACTGCGCCTGGAGGAGCCCGATCGCCGGCGGCTGGCGTTCACCTCGCCGCAGCTGATCGCGGGCCTGCTGCTGATGTGGACAGGGCGGGTACGCGAGGCCGTCGACACACTCGTGGCGCTGCGCGCCTCGCGGCGCGAGCGCGGAGTGGAGAGCGACATCCCCACCACGTCCATGTATCTGGTGTGGGCGTACCTGTGGCTGGGAGAGACCGAACGCGCCACGGAGATCGCTGCATCGGACACCGCCGCGGTCGCGCTGCTCGGGGATCCCGCCCTCACGGCGCTGGTCCTCACCGCCGCCGCGCTGGTGAGCGCTCAACGAGGGGAGCTCGCGGCCACCCGCGAGCAGGCCAACGCCGCGCTGGCCCAATTCGGGGAGCTGGAATGGTGGACGGCCACCGTCTTCCCCCGCTGGGCTCTGGGGTTCGGCGAGCTCTCGGCCGGTGATCCGGCCGCCGCCCACGCCGCGCTGGAGCCGCTCACCGAGATGCTGCCGTCCATGGGGCTGGCCGACCCGATCGGGCTCGTGTTCCTGCCCGACGAGATCGAGGCACTCGTCGCGCTGGGGGAGCTGGCCCGTGCCCAGCCGCTCATCGAGCTGCTTCGGCGCCTGGGGACCGCCCACGACCGGCCGTGGGCGATCGCCGCCGCCGCCCGCGGCCGCGGCATCCTGGCCGCCGCCCGCGGCGATCTGGAGCTGGCGATCGCGGCGCTGGAGGAGGCGCTGGCCGCCCACGATCGGGTCGAGATGCCGTTCGAGCGCGCGCGCACCCTGCTGGCGCTCGGCCGGGCGCTGCGACGGCGCAAACAGTGGTCGGCCGCGCGGGAGGCGCTGCGCGAGGCGCTGGTGCTGTTTGACCAGACCGGCGCGCCGCTGTGGGCGAAGGCGGCGCGCACCGAGGTGGGCCGCGCGGGTGAGCGCAGCGGCGAGCCGGGCGAGCTCACGGCCACCGAGCGCCGCATCGCCGAGCTGGCGGCGTCGGGCCTCAGCAACCAGGAGGTGGCCGAGCGCGCGTTCCTGACGGTCAAGGGCGTCGAGGCCAACCTCACCCGCGCGTATCGCAAGCTCGGTATCCGCTCCCGGGGCGGGCTGGCAGGGGCGCTGCGCCGCGACGACGAGCCGGTCGCCTGAAAACACACTTCACACTGGATTTTTGGTCCTAGGGTTTTCCCGCTTTGCAGAGGGGCTCGCGCACCGTACTTTCCTCACCAGCGGTTCGGACACCGATGCGCGGCTCCGGGGGATGCTTCGCACCGGTGGTCTCGGGTCCCCCTCATCGTCGGGACCGGGCTAACTGCCGGGGGCTAGTCGGTGCGACGAGGGTGACCCGGGACGGGACCGGCTCCACGCGGGGGCGCGCGGGGCCGGCTCCCATGCCGTCACACGGGGGCGCGCGGGCCCGGTTCCCATACCGTCACGCGGGGGCGCGCGGGCCCGGCTCCCATGCCGTCGGGTCCGGCCGTGTCGTCACGCGGTCGCCGAGGTCGCCTGTGAGCCCGCGCCGGCCGTGTCCAGGCCGCGGATGAGGTCGGCGGCACGCTCGGCGATCATGATCGTCGGCGCGTTGGTGTTGCCGCGCACGAGGGTCGGCATCACCGAGGCATCGACGACCCGCAGCGACTCCATTCCCAGCACCCGCAGCTCGTCGTCGACGACGCGCCCCATCCCGCAGGTTCCGACGGGGTGATAGATGGTCGTCGAGTTGCGCTCGATGTGAGCGAGGATGCTGGCGTCGTCGCTGCCCGCCGGAGCGGCGCAGGTGCCGGTGCTGACCGCCTGCAGCGCGGGCTGGCCGGCGATCTCCGCCGCCCGGCGCACGCCCTTGATCAGCGCGGCCCGGTCCTCATCGGTGCCCAGGTAGTTGTGCAGGATCCGCGGCTTGGCCGTGGGCACGCGCGAGCGCAGCTTGACGAAGCCGGTGCTCGTGGGGCGCAGCAGGCACGCCGACACCGCCCAGCCGTCGACCAGGATCTCGGCCGACCCCGCCTCGGGGAACAGGATCGGGATGTGGTGCAGCTGGATGTCGGGCGCCTCCAGCGAGTCGTCGGTGCGGAAGAACCCTCCGGACTCGGCGAAGTTGGAGGTCAGCGGGCCCCGGCCCTGAGTCGTGAGCAGCTCGAGGTTCTCGGCGCTCTCGGCGCTGAGCAGCGACGCCTCGTCGGTGGTGTACGTGATCCACGTCGAGGGGTGGTCCTGCAGGCCCTGACCGACGGGCAGCTCGTGCGCGCACGGGAGGTTGACCATCGCGAGGTCCTCCGCCGGCCCGATGCCCGACAGCAACAGGATCTGGGGGCTCTGGTAGGCGCCGGCCGACAGGATCACCTCGCGCTCGGCCGAGATCTCCGAGATCTCCCCGTCGCGGTCGATCTCCACGCCGGTGGCCCGGTGGCCGTCGAGCACCACACGGTTGACGTGCGCGCCGGTGATCAGCGTGAGGTTCTCGCGCCCCAGGACGGGGTGCAGGTAGCCGACCGCAGCCGAGCAGCGCATCCCGCCGCGCTGGGTGACCTGGTACCAGCCGGCCCCGTCCTGCTCCACCCCGTTGAAGTCGTCGTTGGCGCGCAGGCCCGCCTGGAGAGCGGCCTCGATGAAGGCCTCGCAGGTGCGGTAGCGGCTGCGGTTGTCGCTCACCCCCAGCGGACCCCCGGCGCCGTGCAGCTCGCTGGGGCCACGCTCGTTGTCCTCGGCGCGCTTGAAGTACGGGAGCACGTCGTCCCAGCCCCACCCCCTGTGGCCCATGGCCGCCCAGCCGTCGTAGTCGGCCCGGTTGCCTCGGATGTAGACCATCGCGTTGACCGATGACGACCCGCCGAGCGTCCGGCCCCGCGGCAGATAGCGCTGGCGGCCGGCGAACCCGGGCTCAGGGTCTGAGATGAACGACCAGTCGTACTTGCTGGTCGCGACGGCGAGAACGCCCGCCGGCAGGTGAAGCTCGTCAGCGGCGTCCGGCGGGCCCGCCTCCAGCAGGCACACGGACACGCTGGGGTCCTCGGTCAGGCGTGCAGCAAGCACACAGCCGGCCGAGCCCGCACCGGCGATCACGTAGTCATAGGTCATTGGCGCCCTCCCAGAAGGCGTGGGGGTCCGCCCCATTCTCGGCGGGGCGCAGTGGCGCCGTCAAGTCGCTGGCCCTCGAGCCGCCGGCGGGAGTCCACCGGCTGGCTCGGCGCGCGCGGGAGCGCGACCGAGACGGACCCGGTCCTCCACGCCGGTCCGCGGAACTAGTAGAGGTCCTGGACCTGCAGCGACCAGCCGGCGTCGTCGCCGCCCGGCGTGACGCGGACGTCATAGGAGCCAGCGCCGCTGGTGAAGCTCTGGACCTGCCCGGTGCCGTTCTGGAGGCCGAAGCCGGCGACGTAGCGCCGCGTGCGGGCATCGACGACCCGCGCCGTCGGCCCGGAGCAGAACAGGATCCACGTGCAGGTGCCGTGGAATCCCATCGTGTACACGATCCGCCAGTGCTGCCCGGCGATGTGGAACGCGCCCGAGTCGCCGCCGGTGAACGTCGTCACGTCGTGCCAGCGCGGCACTTCGGCCACGTTCAGCGTCACCAGGGAGCCGCGGGGCCGCTCACCGCCGGCGGGCGTCTGTCCCACGACCGTGCCCGGCGCGGTGCCAGGGGCGGCGACCTGACGGACCGCGGTGCGGAACTTCAGGTCGTGCAGCGATCGCTGGGCGTCGGCGACGCTCTGATGCACGACGCTGAGCACGTGCACCGGCGCGGGGCCGTGGCTGATCGTGAGCTGCACCGTGGTGCCCCGGGCCACCCGGGTGTGGCCCCGTGGGGCCTCGCCGATGACCGTCCCGGCCGCGGCCAGCGCGTAGGCCCTGTGTGTCGTCGCGCGCAGATGCGCCCGGCGCAGCGCCGCCAGGGCGCCGCCCCGCGAGCGGTGGAGCACGGACGGCACGCGCGTGTAGGTGGTGTGGCCGATGACGAGGGCCGCGGCCACCATTGCCACAAGCAGCGCGATGACAAGGCCCAGAGCGGCTGCCGCCCGGCGGCGTCGCGCCGGGTTGACGTTGCGCCGCGGTGAGAACTGTGCGGCGCGCCGGGTGCCGTGCGGACCGGGCGCGGGGGGTCGAAGCGGGGCCGGCGGCGGCTCGGGCCCGCGGACGGGCACGTTGGGCGCGCCGGGTGCAGGGGGCGGCATGTCGGAGCGGCGCGCTGCAGGCGGCGGCATGTCGGAGCGGCCCGCTCCGGCCACGGCGCCCACGAGGGCACGATGATGCGGACGGGCCGTCGCGCGCGCCCGCGCGGGGACCGGGCGCTCGGCGCGTCCATCGGCGGCGCGTCCATCGGCGGCACGCCCGTTGGCGGCACGCCCGTTGGCGGCACGCCCGTTGGCGGCACGTCCATTGGCGGCACGCGCGTTGGCGGGGCTCCGACGGGCCTCGACCAGCGCATCGGCCATCTCCGCGCCGTCGGCGTAGCGGTGCGCGGGGTCCTTGGCCAGAGCGCGTTCCACGACCGTGACCAGCGCGGCCGGCAACTGGCGCGACAGCGGCGGTGGCGGCTCCTGGAGGTGGCACAACGCCAGCTCCACGACCGCGAGGGCCGTGAACGGCGGGGCGCCGGACAGCATCTCGTACAGGACGACGCCGGCGCTGTAGACGTCGGTGGCGGGCGTGGTGGGGTGCCCGCGGCCCTGCTCGGGCGCCATGTAGCGGGGCGTGCCGACGATCGAGGCAGCGGTGCCGTCGGTGCTCCCCTCGGCCAGGCGGGCCACCCCGAAGTCGCCGACCTTCACCCTGCCCTCCGTCGAGAGCATGATGTTGGCGGGCTTGACATCACGGTGCACGATGCGCTGGACGTGGGCGCCGGCCAGCGCGCGGCACAGTTGCGTGGCGACGCCGCAGGCCTCCCATGGGAGCAGCGGACCCCGCCGCAACCGGCTGGCGAGGCTCTCTCCGTCCACCAGCTCGGAGACGTAGTAGAGGCCCTGCGATGCATGGCCGACGTCGTAGATCTGGACGATGCCGGGATCGCTCACGCGCGCCAGGAGCCGCGTCTCGCGCTCGAACGTCACCACCCATTCGGGATCGTCGGCCCACCACGGCTTGATGACCTTGACCGCGACGGGGCGCTGGAGCCGGCGGTCAAAGCCCTCATAGACGCGGCCGAACGCCCCCTCGCCGATGATCGTGCGGAGCTCGTAACGGTCGTCCAGGGCACAGCCGGACAGGTCGGGTGCGTGGGGCATCGGCGGTCGATAGAGGCTACCGGCTCGGCGGCGGTACCCGAGCGGGTCGAGCGGGCGGCGTGGGCGGCTCCGCGCTACCCGGTGTTGCGCAGGCCGCTGGCGATTCCGTTGATGGTCAGGAGGCTCACGCGGCCGAGCTGATCTGCGGTGGTGGCGCCGTCAGGCTCGCGCCGCAACCGCCGCAGCAGCTCGACCTGGACGAAGGAGAGGGGATCCACGAACGGGTTGCGCCGGTCGATCGACGCCTGGAGCACCGGCTCGGTGTCCAGCAGCCGCTCGCCGCCGCCGATCAGCACCAGCTCCTCGATCGTGCGCTGGAGCTCGTCCTTGAGCGGTAGCCAGATCCGCTCGCGCGCCGCCGCGTCATCCCAGAGGTCCACGTAACGGTGCGCGATCCCCAGGTCGGCCTTGGCGCAGCCCATCTCGGCGTTGGACAGAACGCTGGTGAAGAACGGCCATTCCGCCGCCATCCGCCGCAGCAGCTCCAGCCCGTGCCGCTCCCGCGCGTGGCGCAGCGCGGTGCCCAGCCCCAGCCACGCGGGCAGCACGATCCGCGCCTGCGTCCAGCTGAACACCCACGGGATCGCGCGCAGATCCTCGATCCCCCCGGACTGCGTCCGCTTCGCGGGCCGGCTGCCCAGCCGCAGGCGGCTGATCTCGTGCACCGGCGTGACCGTCTCGAAGAAGGCGACGAAGTCCGGGTTGTCATGGACGATCGAGCGGTAGAGCGCGGCCGAGTCCTCGGCCATCTCGGCCAGGAGCCGCGCGAAGCGCTCGGACTCGTGGTGGGGCTGGGACCGTCCCGTCGCCAGCGTGGCGCTGGCGGCGAGCTCGAGCTCGCGGTGCGCGATCTCGGGCACGGCGTACTTGGCGGTGAGCACCTCGCCCTGCTCGGTCATCTTCAGGCGGCCGCGCACCGTCCCGGGCGGCAGCGACAGGATTGCGCCGTTGGTGGGGCCGCCCCCACGGCCCACCGCACCGCCGCGGCCGTGGAAGAAGCACCAGCTCACCCCGTGGCGGGTCAGGACCTCGGCGATTCGCATCTGCGCCCGGTAGGCCGCCCACGCCGAGGCGAGATACCCCACGTCCTTGTTGGAGTCCGAATAGCCGATCATGATCTCCTGCTCGTCCCCGACCGAGCGCAGCGCCTCCCGGTAGACCGGCATCGCCAGCACCCGCTCCATCGTGTCCGGCGCGGCCTCGAGGGTCGCGCCCGCCTCGAACAGCGGGACGACCCGGAGCTGGGCCATGTCGCCGCCGGCCCGGCACAGGCTGGCCTCCTTCATGAGCAGGAGCACCTCGAGGATGTCCGCCGGGCCCTCGCTGCCGGAGATGATGTAGGTCTGGATGGCGCCGCGGTTGGGTCCTTCCAGCGTCGCGCGCAGGGTGCGGAACGTGCGGATCGCGTCCCGGGTGGGCTCCGAGAACCGGTCGATGTCGGTGGGGATCAGCGGCCGGCGATCGGCGATCTGAGCCTGGAGAAGCGCCAGCCGGTCAGCCTCGCCCAGCCCCTCGTAGTCCTCGCACATGCGCAGCGCGCCGTAGACCTCGGCCAGCGCGCGCCGATGGACGAGGGCGTGCTCGCGGATGTCGAGCCGCGCGAAGTGAAAGCCGAACACCTCGACCCGTCGGATCACGTCGCGCAGGTCTGAGCCGGCCGTCAGCGCGCCCTGTCCCTCGCGCAATGATGCCTCCACCCGGCGCAGGTCCTCCAGCAGCTCCGCGGGCTCGGCGTAGGCGCCGGCCACGCGCTTGCGGGTCGCGCGGATGCGCTCACGCATGAACGTCAGCGCGCGGCGGTAGGGCTCCTCCGAGTTCAGCCCGGCGAGGCGCTCGGCCAGCTCGGGGAAGCGCTCGCCCCCGGCCGTCAGGATCGGCTCCAGTCCGTGCGCGGAGCCGGTCAGCCGTTCAGACAGCGACAGCCGTCCCGCGAGCTGCTCCACCTGGGCCTCGATGAGCCGCAGGCACTGCTCGCGCATGAGCTCGAGCGCTGAGACCGTCGTCTCGGGCGTGACGAACGGGTTGCCGTCCCGGTCGCCGCCGATCCATGAGCCGAAGCTGAGCAGCGGCGGCACCCGCGGGCGGGCCCCGGGCTCCGGGTAGAACTCGGCCACCGCCTCCTCGAGGTCACGGTAGATGCGGGGGATCGTGTCGGCGAGCGTCGAGGAGAAGTGGATGAGGCCGCCGCGCACCTCGTCGGCAACCGTCAGCTCGACGGCGCGCAGGTCATCGGAGCCCCACAGCTCCTGCACCGTGGCCAGCAGCCGGCGGCGGGCGTCGGCGGCGGGGGCGTGGGAGCGCTCGTCGAGCTCACGGAGAACGCCGAACACCCGCGCGAGCTTGTCGATGGTGGTGCGCCGGCGAGCCTCGGTGGGGTGCGCGGTCATCACCAGCCGCAGCTCGGCGTTGCTGAGCACCTCGGCGAGCTCGCCCTCGGTCGTCCCGGCCTCGTGCAGCGCCGAGATCACGTGGCGCAGCGAGCCGGCCCGCGGGCGCTCGGGATCGGCGGCGTCCCGGGCGCGCAGCCGCCGCACACGCTCGTTGTCCTCGGCCAGGTTGACGAGCTGGAACCACCGGGTGAGCGAGCGGACGAGGATCTCCGTCTCATCGAGGCTCAGGCCGGCCACCAGCTCGGCCAGCCGGTCGGCGGCCCGCTCATCCCCGAGACGTGCCTCCTGACCGAGGGCCACGGCGTCATCGAGCAGCCGTACCGCCTGGGGCCCTTCCCCCATCGCGATGACGTCGCGCAGAACATCGGTGAGGAGCGCCTCGTCGGCGGCGAAGTCACGGCGTGAGGCGGTGAGGCTCATCCGCCGGAGATGTTCACAGAAAGGAGAGAGCCGCCCCGCCCCGGGCGGCTCTCTGGGTCAAAGCACCGAGTCTTCCTCGGCCGGGAACCCGACCGCGAACTCCAGCTCGAAGTAGGTCTCCTGGTCGGCGGAGCCCGCGGAGCGGGAGGCACGGCTCGCCCGGCCGGACCGGGGACCGAGCACGTGGCGCAGTCCCCGCCCGGAGCCGCTGCGCAGGGTCAGCCCGCTGCGGGCGCGCCGGCGCAACCGGCGGGGCATGACCCTCGCCTCGAAGCGTTCGTCGGGCCCGGGTCCGGCGCGTGTCGAATATGTGCCTCTGCCCGTGCGAGAGAGCAGCAGGAACTCATCCCTGTTGAGATACATGGTGTCTTCCTAGTGTCACAGTGGTGGTCAACGCTGTGTGTGTGTCACCGTAAACGCGCAGCACCAAGTGACCCACTGAGAGTGAGTGTCAACAGGTGCGCGCGCGGTGGCGCCGATGCAGCTACGAGAGACGCGGCCGAGGGCCGGTCAG
This sequence comes from uncultured Actinomycetota bacterium, assembly GCA_963771675.1. Taxonomy (GTDB): domain Bacteria; phylum Actinomycetota; class Thermoleophilia; order Solirubrobacterales; family Solirubrobacteraceae; genus Palsa-465. The sequence continues at coordinate 303,655 of CAVYUJ010000005.1, forward strand.
GCTGCCGGGTCCGGCTCTAGCTGCCGGTGCGCTGGGATGTGAGCATGGTGTCTCCGATCGATCGGGAACGTGGTTTTGGGCACAAAAAAGGCGACCCTTGGGTCGCCCTTGCTTCGAGTTCGCTGTGCGCAGGCACTTGTCAGCCTGCGCCCCTCGCAGCAAGGGCATCGGGATTGCGGGAGGCCTCGACGATCGCGGTCCGGGGCTGAGCGTCCGCCCCCATCGCGTAGCCGGCGCTACCCACGCCGCCCGCCCGCACGCCAAGATCGGCGCCGGTGTGGGGCGCCGTCGTGGCCGTGAGAGAGATGTTGAATGCGCTCGTCATAGAAGGTCACTCCATTAAGGACATCGTCAGGGTAACTCACGCTGTCCCGGAATGCAAGCAATTGACACAAAGAATTTGCACTCCGGCGCGGATCGTCACGCGGTGTGGACCTGCCGGGCGCCCGGATACCCTCTCAGGCCGTGCTCCACATCCACCGTGCCGTCCGCGCCGACGCCCTCGCCGACGCCCTCGCCGCGCTCCTCGCTCAGAGCCCGGCTGACCCGTTCCTGCCCGAGGTCGTCGCGGTCCCGACGCGCGGCATGGAGCGCTGGCTGACCCAGCGGATGTCCTCGGTGCTCGGCGCGCGGCCGGGCCACGCCGACGGCATCTGCGCCAACGTCGAGTTCCCCTCCCCCCACCGTCTGGTCACCGACGCGGTGGCCGCCGCCTCCGGCATCGACCCCGCCGAGGATCCCTGGCTGCCCGAGCGCTCGGTCTGGCCGCTGCTCACCGTGGTGGAGGGGTCCTTGCACGAGCCCTGGCTGGCAACGCTGGCGGCGTATCTGGGCGCCGGCACCGGGGCCTCAGACCCCATGCGCGCTGCCCGCCAGAGCCGCCGGCTGACCACGGTCCGTCACCTGGCCGGCCTGTTCGACCGCTACGCCCTGCACCGCCCCGAGATGCTCGCCGCCTGGGCACGCGAGGAGGACCTCGACGCCGTCGGCACTCCGCTCCCCGCGGCATCGGGCTGGCAGGCGGAGCTGTGGCGGCGTCTGCGCGCGCGCATCGGGGTGCCGGACCTCGCCGAGCGCGCGGGCCGGGCGTGCGAGCGGATCGCCGGCGATCCCGCGCTCCTGGAGCTGCCCGAGCGCCTGTCGCTGTTCGGGCTGACCCGCGTGCCGGCCGGTCACCGGGACCTCCTGCGCGCGCTGGCGGCCGGCCGTGACGTGCACCTGTTCCTGTTACACCCGTCGCCCGCGTTGTGGGACAAGGTGACACACCGCGCTGACCGCGGGGACGTCGCGCGCCGCCAGGACGACCGGACGGTCACGCTGGCCGCCAACCGCCTGCTGGCCTCGTGGGGCCGGGACTCGCGTGAGATGCAGCTGGTGCTGACCGCGGGCGCGCCGGCCTTGGCCGACGTCCACCACGCGTCTGCGCCGGCGCCCGACACGCTGCTCGGCCGCATCCAGCAGGGGGTGCGCGACGACCGCGCCGCGCCCGGGGCGCCCCTGCCCGGCGCGGCGGACGCGCGGCTCCCCGTCGCGGCCGATGACCGCAGCATCGAGATCCACTCCTGTCACGGGCGCGCGCGACAGGTCGAGGTGATCCGCGACGCGATCCTGCACGCGCTTGCCGAGGACCCGACGCTCGAGCCGCGCGACGTGATCGTGATGTGCCCTGACATCGAGACGTTCGCGCCGCTGATCCAGGCGACGTTCGGGACCGGTGAGGCTCAGGCCGGCGCCGACGGCACTGCGCCGGCCGGCGCCGGTGACGGCCGGGCGCCCGGCGACAACGGCGGCGGTGCGGCCACCATCGACGTGCGCGTGCGTCTCGCCGACCGCTCGCTGCGCCACACCAACCCCGTGCTCGGCGTCGTCGCCGCACTGCTGGAGCTGGCCGAGCAGCGCGTCACCGCGTCGCAGCTGCTGGACCTCGCCGACCAGGGCCCCGTGCGCCGCCGCTTTCGCCTCGATGACGATGACATGACCCGCCTGGCCGACTGGATTGCCCAGGCAGGCATCCGCTGGGGCCTCGACGCCCCCCACCGCGCGCCGTACAAGCTCGACGCGCTCGACAGCGGAACCTGGCAGGCGGGCCTGCAGCGGCTGCTGCTGGGGGTGACGATGACCGAGGATGGCCAGCGGCTGTTTGCCGGCGTGCTCCCGCTCGACGACGTGGACAGCCGCGCGATCGACCTCGCCGGCCGGTTCACCGAGCTGGTGACGCGGGTGGGAGAGGCGGTGCGCTCGCTCAACGCTCGCCAAACGCTGGCGGAGTGGACCGAGTCGATCGCCCGGGCCGCGGACGCTCTCACCGCCACGGGCAGCTCCGACCGCTGGCAGCGCGCCGAGCTCCAGCGGGTGCTCGACGAGCTGGTCTCCGAGATCGGGGACGGATCAGCGCCGGAGCTCGCGCCGGCCGAGGTCCGCGCGCTCCTGGCCCGGCGGCTGGAGGGCCGCCCGACCCGTGCCAACTTCCGCACCGGTCATCTCACCGTCTGCACGCTGCAGCCGATGCGCTCGGTGCCGCACCGCGTCGTCTGCCTGCTCGGGCTCGACGACGGCGCCTTTCCACGCAAGGCGCCGCGCGACGGCGACGACCTCATGCTCGAGCACCCCCACCTGGGGGAGCGCGATCCGCGCAGCGAGGACCGCCAGCTCCTGCTCGATGCGGTGCTGGCCGCGGGCGAGCGCCTGATCGTCACCTTCAGCGGTAACGACGAGCGCACCAACGCGCTGCGCCCACCGGCCGTCCCCGTGGGCGAGCTGCTCGACGCCGTCGACGCCACGGCGCGCGGCGAGGACGGGCCGGCCCGTGACCGCGTCGTCATCCGCCATCCGCTGCAGCCGTTCGATCCCCGCAACTTCGTCGCGGGGGATATCGCCGGCGAGCAGCCGTGGAGCTTTGACCCCGCTGCGCTCGCCGGGGCGCGGGCGCTGTCGGGACCGCGCTCGGAGCCTCGCCCCTTCATGGGGGCGCCGTTGTCGCGGCGTCCGGCGGCGGTGGTCGAGCTGGCGGACCTCGTGCGCTTCGTCGAGCATCCGGTGCGCGCCTTCATGCGTCAGCGCCTGGGGATCAGCCTGTACTCGGCGGCCGACGAGATCCAGGACGAGCTGTCGGTGGAGCTCGACGGCCTGCAGCGCTGGGGTGTGGGACAGCGGCTGCTCGAGGCCCAGCTGCGCGGCATCGACGCGCGGACCGCCATCCTGGCCGAGATCGCGCGCGGGACGCTGCCGCCCGGCGTCCTGGGCAAGCCCGTCATCGATGACCTCTCACCGATCGTGACCGCCATCGTCGACCGCGCCCGCACGGTGGCGCCAGGCATCGGTGGGGCCGGCGGGGATCCCATCGACGTGCGCGTCGCGCTGGATGACGGCCGCGTGCTCAACGGCACCGTCACCGGCGTCATCGGCGACCTGCTGCTGACCACCACCTTCTCCCGGGTGTCCGCCAAGCATCGGATCGCGGCCTGGGTGCGGTTGCTGGCCCTCACGGCCGCAGCGCCCGAGCGGCCGTTCGCGGCGGCGACGGTCGGCCGTGGCCAGGGTCGCGGCGACGTGCGGACGGCGTGGATCGAGCCGCTCGGCGACGACCTCGCCGGCCGGCGCGCCGCCGCGCGCGCGGAGCTGGCCGTGCTCATGGATCTCTATGACCGGGGCATGCGCGAGCCGCTGCCGATGTTCTGCCTGACCTCCGCCGCCTACGCGGCGGCCGCGCGTCAGGGCCAGGATGCGTACGCCGCCGCGGTGAAGGAGTGGGAGACCGAGTGGAACTTCGAGAAGGAGGACCGCGAGACCGAGCACCAGATGGCCTTCGGCGGGGTGCTCACCCTCTCGGAGGTGCTGGACATCGCACCCGCCGACGGCGAGGCGGGTGAGGGCTGGCTCCCGTCCGAGGACTCGCGATTCGGGCGGCTGGCCCGGCGGCTGTGGGACGGCCTGCTGACCCGCGAGGAGGTGCGGGCCCGGTGACTCCGAGTGCGATCCCGCTCCAGCCCGTCGAGTTTGACCCGTGCGGCGAGCTGCCTCGCGGCGTGACCGTGCTGGAGGCGAGCGCCGGGACCGGCAAGACGTACACGATCGCCGCCCTGACCGCGCGCTATGTCGCCGAGGGGATCCCCCTCGAGCGCCTCCTGCTGGTCACCTTCACGCGGATCGCGACCGGGGAGCTGCGCGAACGTGTGCGCGAGCGCCTGGTGAGCGTCGAGCGCGGACTGGCGCGGCGATTGGCCGGCGCCGCGGCCGATCCCGACGAGGACCAGGTGGTGACGCTGCTGGCCCGAGGGGACGCCGAGCACCACCGGGAGAACCTGGCGCGCGCCATCGCCAGCTTCGACGCCGCCACGATCGCCACGACCCACGGCTTCTGCCAGGAGATGCTCGGCGGTCTGGGCATCGCGGGGGACCTCGAGCCCGACGTGACGTTCGCGGAGGATCTCTCGGACCTCGTCGACGACGTGGTCGACGATCTCTACGTGCGGCGGTTCAGCCGGGGCGGACCGCCCGCATTCGGTCGCGCCGAGGCCGCGACGATCGCCCGCGCCGCGATCGACAACCCGTCGGCGCGGATCGTGAGCGCCGACGCCGAGGTGCCTCAGATGCGCCTGCGCCTCGCGGCCGTGGCCCGCGGCGAGCTGGAGGAGCGCAAGCGGGCGATGTTGGTCATGACCTACGACGACCTCGTCACCCGGCTCCGGAGCGCGCTCGAGGGGCCCGGCGGGGCCGCGGTCGCCGCCCAGCTTCGCGCGCGCTACGAGGTGGTGCTGGTCGATGAGTTCCAGGACACCGACCCGGCACAGTGGGAGATCCTGCGCCTCGCGTTCGGAGAGGGCAGGGCAACTCTGGTGCTGATCGCCGATCCCAAGCAGGCCATCTACGCCTTCCGCGGCGCCGACGTGTACGCCTACCTCGAGGCCGCCCGCGCGGCCTCGACCCAGGCGACGCTGCCGGTCAACTGGCGCTCTGACCAGGGGCTGATCGACGCCCACGACGCGCTGTTCTCCGGGGTCAAGCTGGGCCACGAGGGGATCGCCTACCGCCAGGTCCGCGCCGCCGACGAGCACCAGGCCCCCGGGCTCACCGGGGCGCCGGTGGCGGCGCCGCTGCGGCTGCGGGTGGCGCTGCGCGCGGACCTGCCCCAGACTCCGCGGGGCTATGCCCGGGCGGCGGACGCGCGCCGCCACGTCGTCTGCGACGTCGCCGCCGACATCGTCTCGCTGCTGAGCTCCGGGGCCCGGGTGACCGCGACCGGCGGGCGGCGCGGCGCTCCCGGCACCGAGCCCGTCAAGCCCGGCCACCTCGCGGTGCTGGTGCGCACCAACCGGCAGGCCGCGATGATCCGCCAGGCGCTCGAGGACGTCGCCGTCCCGGCCGTCATCAACGGCGCGGGCAGCGTCTTCGGCACGGAGCCGGCGCGCCAATGGCTGCGCCTGCTGGAGGCGCTCGAACGGCCGGCGTCGCTCACCCGCGCCCACTCGGCCGCGCTCACGGCGTTCGTCGGCTGGCCGGCCACCCGGCTGGCGGAGGCCGACGAGGACTCCTGGGAATGGGAGGAGGTGCACCGCCGTCTGCACGAGTGGGCGCGCGTGTTGCGCACCCGGGGCGTCGCCTCGCTGCTGGAGACCGTGATGCGCGATGCCACGGAGGGGCCGGCGCTGGCCGCGCGCGTCCTCGTCGACTCCACCGGCGAGCGCAGCCTCACCGATCTGCGCCACATCGGGCAGCTCCTGCACGCCGCCGCCTCAGCGGAGCAGCTCGGACCGACAGCGCTCACCGCGTGGCTGCGCACCCGCATCGCCGAGGCTGATGTCGACACCGCCGACGAGGAGCGCAGCCGCAGGCTGGAATCGGACGCCGAGGCCGTGCAGGTCCTGACCATCCATCGCAGCAAGGGCCTTGAGTTCCCCGTCGTCTACCTCCCATTCCTGTGGGAGGCGGGCTACATCCCGGACAAGCCGCCGCGCCCGGTGTTCTTCCACGACCCCGATGCGCAGGACGAGCGCACCATCGACGTCGCCCTCGAAGGTGGCGACTTCGCCCGCCACAAGGAGCAGTTCATCCGAGAGCAGCGGGGAGAGGACCTGCGCCTGGCCTACGTCGCGCTCACCCGCGCGCGCCACCAGGCCGTGGTGTGGTGGGCCGGCTCCTTTGACAGCCGCGACTCGCCGCTGGGGCGGCTCCTGTTCGCCCGCACCGAGAGCGGGGACGTGGAGCCCAGCGGTGGCTCGACCCCGCCAGACCAGACGGTCGTCAACCGGTTTCGATCACTCGCCGAGGCCACCGGCGGTCAGGGCAGGACGATCAGCGTCGAACGGTCCCAGCTGGGCGAGCCTGCCATCTGGCGCACCGAGCGCACGCCGCCCTCAGAGCTCGCGGTGTCCGCGTTCGAGCGCACCCTGGACCTGCGCTGGCGGCGCACCTCCTACAGCGACATCACCGCGGCCAGCCACGACGAGTGGGTGACCAGCGAGCCCGAGCAGCCGCTGCTGGCCGACGAGCCGCCGGGTCCGGGAGTCGCGCCCGCGGTGGGCATGACCCCCGCCGCCCACGCCGGCGCCGCGGCCGACGGCGGCGGCCAGCTCACGATCGGGGCGCCGGACCCGGAGTCCGAGGCGCCGCTCTCGCTGGGCGCCATGCCCGCCGGGGTCGACGTCGGGACGTTCGTGCACCGCGTCATGGAGGCGACCGACTTCGCCGCCCCGGACATCGACGCGGAGCTCGCCGCCCGCATCGCCGAGGTCCAGGGCCGCCGGGCGGTCGACGTCGGCCCGGTCACCGCCCTGGCCACCGGACTGCGGGAGGTGCTCGAGACGCCGCTCGGCCCTGTCCTGAGCGACCGGCGGCTGCGCGACGTGCACCGCCGCGACCGCCTCGACGAGCTTGCCTTCGAGCTGCCGCTGGCCGGCGGCGACCAGCCCAGCGGATGGCTCACCCTGCAGCGGATCGCCGATGTGCTCCGGGCCCACACGGGCCCCGGCGACGCGCTGGCGGGGTATGCCGAGCGTCTCGACGACGCGCGGCTGCGCCAGAGCGTCCGCGGCTATCTCACCGGCAGCCTCGACCTCGTCGTCCGGATCGCGGACCCCGCCCGGAGCGACCCCAGCCTGCCCCAGGCCGCGCCGAGGCCCGGCGCCGCTCCGCCCCGGTTCGCCGTCCTTGACTACAAGACCAACTGGCTCGGCGCGCCCGACGAGCCGCTGACCGCGCGGCACTATGGGCCGCAGCCGTTGGCCGCCGAGATGCTGCGCCACCACTACGCGCTCCAGGCCCTGCTCTACTCGGTCGCGCTGCACCGGTTCCTGCGCTGGCGACTGCCCGGATATGACCCGGCGGTCAACCTGGCCGGCGTCGTCTATCTGTTCGTGCGGGGCATGACCGGCGCCGATGCGGGGAGGGCGGGTTCTGTCACCGGCGGCCACCGCACCGGCGTGTTCGGCTGGCCGGCGCCGGCCGGGCTTGTCCCGGCCCTCAGCGATGCGCTCGATGTCGACCCACCCGCCCGCCGGCGATGAGCCCCGCCCGCCGCCCGCCGGCGATGAGCCCCGCCCCCCGCCCCCAGCGATGAGCGCCGCGGACCCCGCCCCACCCGTCTTCACGCGCGAGCGCGATCCCTTCGACGCGCGGTTCTCGCTGCACGCGTCCGGGCTGCTGCGCCAGTTCAACGACGCCGGCGTCGTCGGCGCGGCCGACGTCCACGTGGCCCGCGAGCTCGCCCGGCTGGCGGGCGAGAGCGATGAGACCGTGCTGCTCGCCGTCGCTCTGGCCGTGCGCGGACCGCGCCTGGGCCACGTGCACGTCGACCTGGCGCGGATCCGCGATACCGCGGCCGTCGACGCCGAGGAGGCGATCGATCTCTCCGCGCTGAACTGGCCCGAGCCGCGGGCCTGGATCGCGGCGGTGAGCGCCAGTCCGCTGGTCACCGACGGCGACGGCCCCGCCGCCGCCGCCGACGTCCGCCCGCTCCGGCTCGTCGGCTCCTGGCTGTATCTGGATCGCTACTGGGCCGAGGAGGTCGGCGTCGCGCGGTCGCTGCGCGCGATGGCCGGCACCCCTCCGTCAGGGGTTGACACGAAGGTGCTGGCCGACGGCCTGTCGCGTCTGTTCGGCGCCGAGGCCGCCGGCCGGCAGTCACGGGCGGCCGCCGCCGCGGTCACGCACCGCTGGTCGGTCGTCGCGGGCGGACCGGGCACGGGCAAGACGACGACCGTGGCCCGGATCGTGGCCCTCATCTGCGAGCAGGCGGCCGCCGCGGGGGGCGCCTTCCCGCTGGTCGCGCTGGCCGCGCCGACCGGCAAGGCCGCGGCCCGGTTGCAGGAGTCAGTCCATGCCGAGGCCGCCGCGCTCGACGTCGATGACCGCGTGCGCGCGCAGCTGCTGGCGCTGCGCGCGTCGACGATCCACCGCCTGCTGGGCTGGCGACCCGGCAGCAGCAGCCGCTTCCGCCACGATCGCAACCAGCGGCTGGCCCACGACGTGGTCATCATCGATGAGACCTCGATGGTCTCGCTGTCGCTGATGGCGCGGCTGATCGAGGCGCTGCGCTCGGGCGCGCGTCTCATCCTCGTCGGTGACCCGGGGCAGCTCGCCTCCATCGAGGCCGGGGCCGTGCTGGGCGACATCGTCGGGGCGGGTGCGCTCGGATCCGGGCCGGCCGGGGCGGGTGGGGATCGCGTCGGATCCCAGCCACCGTCGGAGATCGTCGTGCTCGACCGCGTGCACCGCTTCGGCGGCGGCATCGGACGACTGGCCACCGCCATCCGCGCCGGTGACGGGGACGCCGTCATGGAGCTGCTGCGCGCGGGCGCCGACGACGTGACGTGGCTCGACGTCGACGTCGCCGACGAGGACGCGCTGCCGGCGGTCTCAGAGCCCGCGCTCGCCGCCGCCAGGGCCACATTCGAGGCCGCGCGCGCCGGTCGGGCACGCGCCGCGCTCGATGCGCTGGGGTCGTTCCGGATCCTCTGCGCCCACCGGCGCGGGCCCTACGGCGTGGCGACGTGGACGGCGCGGATGGAGGGCTGGCTCGCCGCCGAGCTCGCGGACCTCGACCCCGAGGACCGCTGGTACGTCGGCCGGCCCCTGCTCGTCAATGAGAACGACTACGAGCTGCGCCTCAACAACGGTGACACCGGAGTCGTCGTGTCGCTCGGCGACGGGCGCGTGGCGGCGGCGTTCGCCCGCGGCGACGAGACGATCGAGCACAGCCCCAGCCGGCTCGGCGCGATCGACACCGTCTACGCGATGACCGTGCACAAGAGCCAGGGCTCGCAGTTCCACAGCGCCGCCGTGCTCCTCCCCTCTCAGGAGTCGCGCATTCTCACCCGTGAGCTGCTCTACACGGCGGCCACGCGGGCCCAGCGGCGCCTGATCCTCGCCGGGACCGAGGAGAGCGTCCGCGCCGCAGTGAGCCGGCCCGTGGCCCGCGCGTCGGGGCTCGGCCGGCGCCTATGGGGCGACCTCGCCACCTGACCGGCCGCGCCGAGCCGGCTGCGGTCGTTGAGAGCGCTCACATTTCTCTGTTTACGCCGGATTCTGCGGGTATCGACTTTGTGTCGGACGCAACGCCAGAGAGAAGCCGGCGGCAGGCGGTAGACACACGTTGATCCGGGGCCCGCTCGGCAGGACGAGAGAGGGGTTGAGCATGCAGCATGAGAGCAGCACCGAGACCCGGGCACGCGAGGACGACGCGGGTTTTCGCAGCGCATTTCGCTGGGACGTCATCCGCTCCACGCCGCGGTACGCCTACCTGGTGGCAGGGGTGGCGGCCATCGGCGGCATGCTGTTCGGCTATGACATCGGTGTCATCTCAGGCGCCGAGAACCTGCTGAAGGCCAAGTGGCATTTGAGCTCCGGCAGTGAGGAGCTCGCCGTCTCGGCGGTCCTCTTCGGTGCCATCGGCGGCGGCGTCTTCGCGGGCAAGATGGCCGACGCGATCAGCCGGCGCTACGCGCTGATGGCGCTGGCCCTGCTGTACGCGGTCGGGGCGGTGGCCACCGCGCTGGCGCCGAGCCTCGTGGTCTTCATCATCTTCCGGATCATCGTCGGAGTCGCCGTCGGCGCCTCGTCGATGATCGTCCCCACCTACATCGCCGAGCTCTCGCCCCGGCAGATCCGCGGCGGCCTGGTCATCCTCCAGCAGCTGGCGATCTCGGGCGGGATCTTCCTCTCCTACGTGCTGGACTACATCTTCTTCTCCGCCGGCTGGGGCTGGCGCCCGATGTTTGCCGCGGCCGTGATCCCAGGCATCGCGCTCGGCGTGGGCATGCTCTACATGACCCACACCCCGCGCTGGCTGGCCATGCAGGGCCGCTGGGAGGAGGCCGAGCAGGTGATGGAGCGCGTCAACCCGGATGCCAAAGACGAGGAGATGGCGCTGCTGCACGAGGACCTGGAGGACACCGAGCGCGGCTCCCTGCGCGAGCTGCTCTCGCCCGGCGTCCGCGGTGCGCTGATCGCCGGCCTGGGGCTGGCCGTGCTCCAGCAGTTCGTCGGGCCCAACACCGTCCTCTTCTACGGGCCCACGATCTTCGGCTATGCGGGCATCTCGGCCGGGTCCGGTGGCCTCATCGCGGAGATCCTCGTCGGTGCGGTGCTGTTCGTCTGCGTGCTGCCGACGATCGCCCTCGTGGACATGGTCGGCCGCAAGAAGCTCTTCTACTTCGGGCTGGCCGGCATGGGCAGCATGCTCGTGCTGCTGGGCCTGGCCTTCCACTTCGGCGCATCGAGCTGGGGACTGGGGGTGCTGGCGATCCTGCTCGTCTACATCGGGTGCTACTCGCTCTCTATCTCCCCGCTGTTCTGGCTGATGACCGCCGAGCTGTACCCCAACCGCCTGCGCGGGATCGGGGCGAGCACCGCGACCGTGGCCAACTGGTCGGCGAACCTGCTCATCTCGGTCACCTTCCTCTCCGCGGTCAGTGCCCTGGGCAAGGACGTGGTCTTCTGGATCTACGCCGTGTTCGCCGCCTTGGGCATCGTGTTCGTGCGCTTCTGCATCCCGGAGACAAAGGGCCACTCGCTGGAGGACATCGATCACTACTGGACCAGCGGCCATCGCTGGCCCGAGCACGACGGCCGCTCGCGCGATTCGGCTCGCTCAGGCTCCGGGACACGGACCAGGCCACTGGCGCACTCCGGGCACAGGGCCACGTAACGCACCGCCTCATAGCTCCAGCGCGCACCGCACCCCGCGCAGCGGTACGTGTTGTCAGAGGCCGCGGTGGCCCGTGCGGCCCTCATGGCTCTGCCGCGTCGGGCTCGGGCTCTGGCTCGGGCCCGGGCTCGGGTTCGATGAGGCCGCGCGCCGCCGCCCAGTGGGTGACCTCGTGGCGCGAGCTGAGCTGCAGCTTGCGCAGGACCGCCCCCACGTGGGACTCGACCGTGCGCGCGCTGATCCCCAGGCGGGCGCCGATCTGCTTGTAGGCGTAACCGCGCGCGAGGTGGTGCAGGACCTCTCGCTCGCGCGCGGTGAGCGACTCCAGGCCGGGCTCGGACGCCTCCGCCTGGACCGGGGTGCTGAAGGCCTGCAGCACGAACGCGGCCAGCCGAGGGCTGAAGTACGCGTCCCCCGCCGCCACCCGCTCGATCGCCGCCACCAGCTCCTCGGTGTCGATCGTCTTGGTCACGTAGCCGAGCGCCCCGGCGCGGATCATCGGCACGACGTCGGCGGCCGCGTCAGACACCGACAGGGCGAGGACGGCGGGCGGGTCGGCCTCTCCGCAGGCGGCCGCCAGGCCCTCGAGCACGGTCACCCCGCCGCCGCCGGGCAGGTGCACGTCGAGCAGCACCACATCGGGCCGCGTGGTGGCGATCGCCACCAGCGCCTGGGCCGGGTCGGCGGCCTCGGCGACCACGTCGCAATGACCGGCGAGCTCGGTGCGGACGCCGGCGCGGAAGAGGTGGTGGTCGTCGACCACGACGATGCGACACCGCCCGGGCACGGCAGCCTCGGGCGTGGCCGGCGTATCGGCGCTCATCGCCCAGCCCCGGGCGTGCCCGGCGTATCGGCGCTCATCGCCCAGCCCCGTGCGGGCCGAGCAGCAGAACCACCTCGGTGCCCTCGCCGGGCGTCGAGTCGATTGTCGCCCGGCCCCCGATCACCGCCATCCGCCCCACCATCGCGTCGCGGATGCCACGGCGCTCACTGGCCACCTCTCCGGGGAGGAACCCGGGACCCTCGTCGCGGACGAACACCTCCGCGCGGTCGCGGCCGATCTCACAGAACATGTACACGGGAGCTCCCGGTGCGTGACGGCCGGCGTTGCGCAGCGCCTCTCGCGCGGCCGCGACCAGCGCCTCTCCCTTGGTGTCCAGCGGCCGGTCGCCGATCGCGGTGAGCTCGACCGTCATCCGGTACTCCTCCTCCACCTCGGCCACGATCTCGCGGAGCGCCGTGGAGAGCGTCTCTGAGGCGAGGTCCGATTCGCCGGCCATCCAGGCGCGCAGGGCGTGCTCCTGGCGCCGGGCCAGCCGCGCCACGGCCACCGGGTCGTGGGCCTGGCGCTGGACGAGCGCGAGGGTCTGCAGCACCGAGTCGTGCAGGTGCGCGGCGAACCGCTGGCGTTCCTCCTCCCGGGCCCGTCCTGCCTTGTCTCGGTCCAGCCGCATCAGCGAGCCGACGAGCAGCGGACTGCCGATGAGGATTGCGGCGCCGCCCCAGACGCCGATGAGCAGCAGCGCCTGCAGGAACCCATGGCCCACGACGAACTGGTCGACGAGGCCGATCGCCAGGACCGCCGCCAGCAGGATGAGGAGCACGCCGGGCACCATCCGCCAGCCGATCGAGGCCTGCCGGCTCGGCGCCTCGGTGAGGACCCGCCACGGCGCGCGGCGAGCGAGGGGCAGCACCGTGATGCCGAGCCTGAGCCTGGCCGCATCGGCCACCAGCACCAGGCCACCGGCCGCGGCCAGCACCGCGACCACCAGCGGAAGCAGCGAGAGATGGCCGACCTGCCATGGCCACCCCGTCCGGGCGATGAGCCGCTGATCGAGGTACTGCCCCAGGACGAAGGGATACGGAACCCCGGCACGTACCCCGAAACCGCCGAGGCCGTCGGGCACCTTGCTGGCCTGTCGCACGCCGGCGTCCAGCCACAGAGCCGCCAGGCCCAGGAAGGCGGCGATGAGCAACAGGCTCGGATGGCGCGCCAGCGCCCGCACCCCGGCGGGCAGAACCAGCGCCAACGTGATCAGGACGCCGACCACGCCCACGGCCACGGCCACCGCGCTGGGGATCCCCCCGGCGAGCATCAGTGCGGGGCCCGCGAGCAGCGCGGCGCCACCGGCGGCGGTGACCAGCCGGTGTCGGTCCACGCGTGCCGGGCCCGGCACGATCGCAGGCTCGGCGACGCTCACCGGTGCCTCTTCGGCGCCCGGGCCGAGCCCGAGGACGCCCGGGGAGTGCTGTGACGCGCGGCGTGACCCGGGGACGCCCGGCGCCGCGACGGCGGAAGCGTCACCGGCGGGTCACATGGACCCGGCATCAGGGCATTGACGGCGCGCGCACTGGCCTCCTGGATGACGATCCGCGCGCGCCAGTGGCTCAGCAGACCCGCCGCGGCCTTCTTCGGCGTCCCCCGAATGTCCGGGCGTGGCTCGAGGCGCACCTGGAAGCCGGGCCAATTGGGCTCGGCGGCGGGGTCCACCGAGTCGGGATAGTCACGGACGTAGAGGCTGCCGCCCTGCGAGGTGAAGTGGACGTCCAGCAGGGGGCCGGAGCGGCGCGCCGGAGGCGTGAGCGTGTCGGGAGAACCGGGGTAGAGCCGGCCGAACACGACCGCGTCGGAGAAGACCAGCGCATGTCCGGCGAGCAGCGCGCCGAGCCGCACCACGAGCGGGTTGACGTCGTAGTGGACGACGACGCGCACGCAGCTCTGCGACGGAAGCGCCACGATCGTGCGACGCACGCCCGCGGCGATGCGCAACGGCACGGTCCCGGTCGCCGGCAGCTGCGCATGGCGCAGGTCCACGAGCATCGTGTTCAGCCCGCTGCGGTAGACCCGCCCCTCGATCGCGCGGGCGTCGGGCGGCGCCACGGTGGTGGCGCTGGTCTGCGTGGTGAGGCGCAGGCCGTCGGCGGCCACCGCGAGTGCGGGGATCGTGAGTGCCGCGATCGGGAGCAGCGTCCATGCCGGCCCAAGTCTCGGCCGGCCCGCGAGCACCCCGACCAGGATGACGCCCGCCACGCCCACCACGACCCAGCCGAACCCGAACACCGTCGCCGCCGCCCCGATCCCGGCGAGGACCAGAGCGCCGCGCACGCCGCGCACGCCTGCGCCATGACCACGACGCCGGACGACCCAGCCCGCTCATCGCCCTCTCCCTGCGCCGGGATGATCAGCCAGCACGCCAGGTACAGCGCGATCCCGAGCCCGCCCACCAGCGCCCCCACCGCGAACGCCGCGCGGATCCAGCCCACCCACCGACCGGTGACGGCGGCCAGGCCGACGCAGACACCGCCCAGCCACCGTCCCTGCTTCCCCCGTGTGAGCCCGCCTGGTGCGCCGGAGCGCTCATTCCACGTTGCCACGGCCAGGATTCTCGGCCATCGCGGGGCCCCGGCGCTAGGCGTTATGTCCCGGAGCGGACTCCGGTATGTCCCGGATGCCGGGCCGGCCCGAGCGGTCCGATCGGGGGCGGACCGAGTCGCTACAGCCCGCGCGCCAGGTGGTGGTAGGCGCGATTCCAGCGCAGCTCGTTGGCGAACTGCGGGATGGTGGTGTCCTCGTCGATGACCAGCAGCTCGATCCCGGCGATGTCGGCCAGGTCGCGCAGGGCCTCCATCTTCAGCGACATCGTGAACACGCTGTGATGCGAGCCCCCCGCCATGAGCCACGCCTCGGCCGCCGTCGAGAGCTCCGGTCGGGGCTCCCACACGGCCCGGGCCACCGGCAGCCGCGGCAGCTCCTCGTCGGGCGGCGACGACGTCCACCTGGTTGGCGACGAGGCGCAGGCGGCCGCCGACGTCGACCAGGCAGACCATCACCGCCTGCCCCGGCGGTGCGGTGAAGACGAGGCGGACGGGATCGTCGCGGCCACCGATCGACAGGGGGTGGATCTCGCACGACGGGCGGGCGGCGGCGATCGAGGGGCAGATCTCCAGCATGTGGGCGCCGAGCACCTTCGCGGGTCCGGGTCCGAGGTGGTAGACGTAGTCCTCCATGAACGAGGTCCCGCCCGAGAGGCCGGACGCCATCACCTTGAGCACGCGCAGCAGCAGCGCCGTCTTCCAGTCGCCCTCGCCGCCGAACCCGTAGCCCTCGGCCATCAGCCGCTGCACGGCGATGCCCGGGAGCTGGCGCAGCCGGCCCAGGTCCTCGAAGGTGTCGGTGAAGGCGCCGAAGCCGCCATCGAGCAGCACCGACCGCAGTCCGACCTCGATCTGCGCGGCCTGGCGCAGCGACTCGCGGCGCGCGCCGTCTGACCGCAGTTCGGACGCCAGGTCATACTCGTCGTCATAGCGCTCGAGCAGCTCGTCCACCGCCGCGTCGCGCGCGTGCTCCACGGCGTCTGACAGGCCGTCGACGCCGTAGCCGTTGACGGTGGCGCCGAGCGTGATCTGGGCGCCGACCTTGTCGCCCTCGGTGACCGCGACGTCGCGCATGTTGTCGCCGAAGCGGGCGATGCGCAGCCGTTGGGCCTCCTGCCAGCCGCACGCGGCGCGGATCCAGGTCCCGATCCGCTCCTGCACCAGCCGGTCTGACCAGTGGCCGACGACCGTCTTGCGCGACACGCCCATCCGGGTCTCGATGTAGGCGAACTCCCGGTCGCCGTGAGCCGACTGGTTGAGGTTCATGTAGTCCATGTCGATCTGGCCCCACGGCAGCTCACGGTCGAACTGCGTGTGCAGGTGCAGCAGCGGCTTGCGCAGCGCGTTCAGGCCGCCGATCCACATGCGAGCCGGCGAGAACGTGTGCATCCACACGATCACCCCGACGCACTCGTCATCAGAGCTGGCCTCGGCCAGCACGCGGCGGATGGCATCGGCGTCGGTCAGCGGCTCGCGGTCGACGATCGCGACCGGGATGGCCGGGCTGTCGTTGAGCGCCTCGGCGAGTTTGCGCGAATGCTCGTGCACCTGGCGCAGCGTCTCCTCGCCGTACAGATGCTGGCTACCCGTGACAAACCACACCGAGCCTCTGGTCTCGTCGATCACATGCACCTTCCGCAGTTGCTGAGGGCGCGGGCGGCGGGTGGGTCCACGCCATGCGCCAGGACCGCCGCATCATATGCAACGGCCTGGCGTCGAAGCGCTTCGCGAGTGGGTCTCCCGCCCACTAGCCCGAGGAACCGCCGCCGGACGGCGTGACCGCCGCCGCGAGCGCGGTGCCGTCGGGAGACCCCAGGCCGGTGCACGCGTCCCAGCCGGGCCCCGCCGCATAGGAGCCGTTGTCGCCCGAGCTGATGTCATGGAACGAGCCGCTGCCCAGCAACGGGTACAGCAGGGGCTGCACGAAGCCCAGCGGCGCGCCCAGCTGCTCGTCCAGGCGCGCGATCAGCCCGGCCCACAGCGGCGCCACCGCGCTCGTGCCGCCGATCGTCTCGTCCGCCCCGTCGACGCGGATCCGGTAGCCGGTCTGGGGATCGGCGTCGCCGCACACGTCGGGCACGCCACGTCCGGCGGCTTGGGTGTCGACGTTGGCCGGCAGGTTGGCGTTGGCCTGGTAGCTGGGAACCGGGAACTGGCGGCTGATGCCGCCCCCCGTGGCCCCGCCGCCCGAGCCGTCGTTCCACACCGTCTCTGACTCGATCGTCGCCCCCGAGGCGTGCAGCGACGTGCCGCCGCAGGCCAGCGCGTGCGGCGCCGACGCCGGGAAGTCGACGTGCTGCTGGCCGTCGTTGACCGCGTCGGAGGATCCGTTGTCGCCCGAGGCCACCGTGACCGTCACGCCCAGCGCGCCGGCCTCGGTGAGGATCTGCTCCATCTGGGTCCGAGCCTGCGCGCTCCACGCGTCCTCGGACTCACCCCAGCTCACCGAGATCACCGACGGCTTGTGCGTGGTGTCGTGCACCGCGGTCGACACCGCGTCGATGAAGCCCTGGTCGGTGTTGGGCGCGAAATAGACCGCGATGGCGGCGTCGGGCGCCACGGCACCGACGACCTCGATGTCGAGCATGACCTCGCCGTCGGAGTTGGGGTCGGTGCCCGGCGAGTTCTGGCCGCCGTCCACCGAGACCGCGGTCACGCTGGGGGCGGCCAACCCGAGCCCCTGGAAGTACGTGGTGAGGTCCCCGGTGTCAAAGCCACCGCCGAGCTCGACGATCCCCACCGTCTGACCCTTGCCCGTCGCGCCCGACGGAAACGCGTAGGCCTCGGCCACCTGCACCGGGGTGAACGACGCGGAGGCGGCGGCCTGCGCGTGGCGGCGCAGGTGGGCCCGCGCCTGCGGCCGGTCGTCGATTCCGAACACGCCCATCACGACATCGCCCAGCGCCGCGGGAACGCTGAGCGCGCCGGACCGGGCGCGGTACTCGCCCATGCCCTGGGCGGCCTCGAAGCGGCCCTCCATCGTCGCGTCGAACGCGTCCGCCGCCGCCTGCAGCGAACCGCGGAGATGGACCGCGCGCCGCGCGGAGTCCGTGTGCGTCACGGTGAGCCCCGCGTCCCGTGCGAAGCTCGCCACGGCCGCGAGATCCTCGTCGGTCGCCCCGTGCATATCGGCCCAGTCCTCGCGCGCGACGACACGCCGCGCCATCGGCGCCCGTGCGGCCTCGGAATCGACCCAGTCCACGGTCGCCCGCGGGCGGACGTAGACCGTGAGGTCGACGGTGGCCTGCGGATCGACGTCACCGATCCGCGTGTGCCCGGATCTGAGTGTGCGCTCGCTGCCGGAGACAGGAACACGGTCCGACGCTGCCATGACTTCCCCCCTGCTGAGTAGATCCCCTTGCTGGGCGCGAGTCTACGCCTGGCGCCCGGCGCGGTTCAGCCGCGCTAACACGAGGCAAATGGACGGCATGGGCCGGCGGTTCTGGGGGCGCCGGCGCGTCTGAACACGGCTGCCGAAGGGGAAGCCCGGCGGCGGCGGCCACCCCGGGCCGCGCTAGCGCCCGGCCGGTACCGGGCTGCCACTCGCCGCCCGGCTCCTGAGGGCGCATAAAGCGTGAATTCGGGCTCGCCGCGTCAGGTCTGGCGCGTTCTGCGCACTGGAGGGCGGTCTGGTGAAAGATCATGCCGGCGTCGCCGTTTCCCCCAGCGAGCCCGGGGCGCTCCCGGAGACTGCGCCGCTCAGCCCTTGGCGACCTTCGCCAAGAACGTCATCAGGTTGCTGAAGAACACGTTGTGCGGATAGGCCGACGCCGGGTCGTTGTGGGCGTAGGTGCCGTGGCGGCTGACGAGCAGCAGGTGGCTGCGCGGGATCCGGCTCTGCTTGGCCAGCGCGGCCGCGCCCCGGGTGATGAGCGTGCCGCCGTAGGCGCCGAATGCGTAGATGCGCAGGGACCTCGGGAGCTTGTGGCCCATCGTCGCGTCGACGTCCAGGACCTTCTGGGCCGGGTTGGCGTTGCCCTGGTCAACCGCGCCGGTGTCGTCGGTGAGGCGCTGGGGGAAGTACCACTCGCTGCCGTCGACGTTGGTCATGCCGGCGCCCGCGAGCATGGCGGCCCAGCGGTCGATCGGGGTGATCGCGCCCGCACTCGACCAGCCGGCCGGGCTGACGCTGGTGTTCAGCTGCCCCAGGTGCGCCTGGGCGGCGAACACCAGCTTCGAGGTCTTGACGTCCGTGTCGTAGCCGAACGTGGCCAGGTTGGTGGCGGCCTCGGGCGGCTTGAGCACGCTGGGCGTCAGCGGGAAGGACTGCGACAGCGACTGCTCGCCGGGGGCCACCAGCGCGGCCGTCGAACCGACCGCGGAGAACAGACCGAGCAGCGGCGCGGGGACGCCGGAGAACGCCAGCCACGGCGTGCTCTCAGACAGCGTCGTCAGCTCGGAGCGGGCGCCGGACGCGGTGACCGGGCTGGTCGAGCTGCCGCCGTCGTCATAGACGAGGCCCGCGAGCTCGTCGGCGCCGGGCTTGCCGGCGAAGTTCCAGGTGGCGTAGGCGGTCACCACCGACCCGCCCAGCGAGTGGCCGCCGAGGACCACCTGCCCCCCGAGCCGGCGGGCGGCGCCGATGACGTCGTGCAGGTCCTCGATGGCGACCTTGAGCCCCCACCGGCGCGCGAACGGGACCGCCGAGTCGGGCACGGGCCGGATGTGATTGGTGATGCTCGAGTCAGACAGGTAGCCGAGGTAGTACTCGAACATCTGGGTGGCGCTGACCTTGTGCTCCTTGGCCAGGTTGAGCTCGGACTGGTCCTCGAGCAGGTTCTCGCGCCGCTCCACCGACCACACCTGCCAGCCCGGGGCGCGGGAGACGATCCACTGCGCCAGCGGCACGAAGTAACCGCCGCCGGCCGAGGTCCCGGGCTCCAGCACGAGCACGTTGCGGGCGCTGCGCGCGCCGACCTTGATCACGCCCACCTTGTCGTACCTGGCGGGGGTGCCGGGGGCGGCGTAGCCCTTCATCCACGTGACGCCGAGCTTGGCGCTCGCCGGTGCAGCGATGGCCAGAGAGATCACCACGAGGGCAAGCGTCGCGCCACGCAGACGCCGGAAACCACGAGCCATCCCAAATCCTCCTCACCCTGATGACAAGACGCGCATGAGCAGACGTCTCAAATAGCGCGGGCGGGAGTCTACGGAACCTCGCTTGACTTCCTCGTGCCCGCCGGGTAATCACCCTGCCCGTGCACGACGGCGACACCGCTCACGCCGACCCCGTCCAGGAGGGCCGACGGCTCGTCGGCCGCGCCGGCGCCGACGGCGTCACCGTACGGCTGCTCGGTGGGGTCGCGATCCGCCTCCAGGCGCCGGACCCGGAGGCGGGCGGGCCGCTACTCACCCGTGACATCAAGGACATCGACCTCGTCACCCCGCGCGGCAACAACCGCGCGCTGGCGACCGTATTCACCGCGCTGGGCTACATCGGCGACGAGATGTTCAACGCGATGCACGGCACCCACCGCCAGCTCTGGATCGACCCGGTCCATCGCCGCCAGGTCGATGTCTTCGTCGGCGCGTTCGAGATGTGCCACTCCATCCCGATCGCGGACCGGCTCGAGATCGAGCCGCTCACGATCCCGCTGGCCGAGCTGCTGCTCACCAAGCTCCAGATCGTCCAGCTCAACGAGCGCGACGAGCGTGACATCTACAACCTGTGCTTCCACCACGACCTCGAAGCGATCGGCGCCGACTACGTCGCCGAGCTGTGCGCACGCGACTGGGGGCTGTGGCGAACCTGCCGCCAGACGATCGAGCGCTGCGTCGCCGACGTCGGCGACTACTCGCTGAGCAGCGAGCAGCAGGCCGTGATCGCCGGCCACCTCCACGGGCTGTGGGAGCGCATCGACGCCGAGCCCAAGTCCGGCAAGTGGAAGATGCGCAACCGCGTCGGGGACCGCAAGCGCTGGTACGAGGAGCCCGAGGAGGAAGACGCCGCGATCTAGTCGCCAGGCGGTAGGGTCCGCGCCGATGACCGAGGCCAGCGACAGCCAGGGCCGGTTCTGGATCGGCGCCGGCGGCGACGCGCCGATGTATGTGGAGTGGGCGGGCGCGGAGTCCCAGGAGCGCCCGTCGCTGATCCTCATCCACGGCGGCGGGGGCCAGGGCCTGGACTGGCTGGGCACGCCCGACGGGCGCCCGGGCTGGGCGCCGGAGCTGGCCCGCCGCGGTCACCGCGTCTACACCGTGGACCGCCCCGGCCACGGGCGCGGGGCCCACTACGCCGCCGCGCTCGGGGAGATGGGCCCGCCGCCCACGGCCGAGGGCCTGGCCGTCCTCTTTCGCTCCCCCGACGGCGTTCATCCCACCGCGCACCTGCAGACGCAGTGGCCGGGCGACGGGGGCGCGGCGGGATCAGACCCGGCGATCCTCCACCTGGTCGCCAGTTGCCGCTCGATGCCCACCGACCTGGCCGTCGCCCACGCGCTCGAGCGCCAGCTCGGCGCCGAGCTGGTCGACCGCGTCGGGCCATCCATCCTGTTCACGCACTCCGCGGGCGGTCCCGCGGGCTGGCTGATCGCGGCCGCGCGACCGGAGCAGGTGCGCGCGATCGTCGCCCTCGAGCCGTTCGGCCCGCCGTTTCGCCCGCCCGCCGACGGCCTGCCGGGGCTCCCCCACGGCCTCACCGCCGTCCCGCTCGACGGGAGCCTCAACGACATCCCGGTGCTGCTCGTCACCGCTGAGGCGTCGCTGCTGGGCCACTTCGACACCGAGGTGCGCGATCACCTCTCCGATGCGGGCGCGAACGTGCGCCTGCTGCGCCTGGCCGAGCACGGGGTGCACGGCAACGGGCACGGGATGATCTTCGAGCGCAACCACATCGAGGTGCTCGACGTCGTCATGGAGCAGCTGGCCGACCTGCTCCCATCCGTCAAGTAAACTTATAAGTTTACTTGTAGCGGCGTCAGAGCTGGCAGGCGTCGCACCAGTACGTGGTGCGCCCGCCGACCGTCGCGCGGCTCAGGAGGTGGCCGTCGCGTGGGCAGTGACCCTCGCGACCGCGGGCCGGGATGAACGCCCCGGTGTGCACCCCACCTTTGCGGATCGCGGAGCGCACCGCCGAGCGCAGCTCGCGCCGCAGGCCGTCCAGCTCCTCGTCGCTCAGGCTGGAGGTCAGCCGCGTGGGCGCGATCCGCGCCTGCCACAGCGCCTGATCGGCGAGCAGGTTGCCCACGCCGGAGATCGCCCCCTGGTTGAGCAGCCGCGCCTTGACCGCCGTGCGCCCGGCGCCGATGATCCGGCGAAACTCGTCGCGGCTCACGTCGGCGGCGTCGGGCCCGACGTGGCTGAAATCCGGGTTGAGCACCGCGCGCCCGAGCCGGCGCTTGTCCCGCAGGGCCATGCGCGTCCCGTCGTCGAACTCGACGGCGAATCGGTCCCACCGCGAGACGTCGTCACCGTCGTCGACGACGATCCGGCCCGCCATCCCGAGGTGGAGGCCCAGGACGGGGCCGTCGTCGGTCTCCAGCCACAGGAACTTGCCGCGCCGGTGCGCGGTGGCGAACCGATGACCGACGAGCCCGTCGGCGATCTCACCTGGCGCGTGCGGGCGCGAGACGTAGGTGTCGCCGTCGTGCACGCGGGCGATCCGGCGCCCCAGGATGGACTCCAGGACGCCGCGGGCGCGCTCGGCTTCGGGCAGTTCGGGCATGTGCAGCACGGAGGCTAGCCACCTCAGGGCAGATAGTTGTGGAGTCGACCATCTAGGGTGATAGGCACCCCCACCCCCTTCGGAGAATCGAGATTCCAATGGCCGAGCTGACGATCACCGAGTACACGGACCCCGGCTGCCCCTTCGCCTGGTCAGCGGAGCCGTCGCGCTGGCGCCTGCGGTGGCTCTACGGCGACCAGATCGAGTGGCGGGTGAGGATGGTCGGCCTCGCCGAGGACGGGAGCGTCTACGAGGACAAGGGCTTCACGGTGGAGCAGATGTCCCAGGGCATGCGCCAGCTCGCCCAGCAGCACCACATGCCGATGGACACCGCGCTGCGCCCGCGGATGGCCGGCACGGTCCCCGCGTGCCGCGCCGTCGTGGCGGTCCGCCGTCATCAGCCCGAGCTCGAGTGGGCGATGCTGCGCGCCCTGCGCGTGCTGCACTTCTCCGGTGACCTGATCGACGAGCCGGCCACGCTCGCCGCCGCCGCCGAGCGCGCCGGCGTCGATCCCTCCGAGCTGGAGACCTGGCTGGCCGAGCCCGAGACCGAGGAGCTCCTGCGCCAGGACATGGCGGAGGCACGCCAGCCCTCGTCGGGCGCGCTGGCCCTGTCGCACAAGCTCGCCCGCACCGACACCGGCTATCGCTACACGTGCCCGTCATACGAGCTGGTGCGCGAGAGCGATGGCGCGTCGCTGTCGGTCCCCGGCTTCCAGCCGACCGCCGCCTACGAGGTCGCCGTCGCCAACCTGGCGCCCGACGCGTCGCGGCGTGAGGACCCCGACGATGTGCGCGAGGTGCTGGAGTGGGCCGGCGAGCCGCTGGCGACGATCGAGGTGGCCACGGTCTGTGGCACGGATCTCACCGACGCCCGCGAGCGTCTGGGCCGCGTCGCCGACGAGGCCCATCTCGGCTTCGATGGCCTGTGGCGCCTCACCGGCGTCGTCGCCGTCGCCTAGGGTCACCGGGCAGGACCGCACCGCGGGACGGCTATGGTCGGGGGTGGTGTTGGCGCCCCCGCCCACCGGCGCACTGCGATGAGCAACTCCATTCAACGTCACTCGCTCGGCCTCACCTGGGTCGAGACCACCGGTATGCGACGCGCGTCGCATGCGCTGCGCGCCGACGGCCGGGTCTGGCTGATCGACCCCTTCGAGGACGAGGTCGCGCTCAGCGCCGCCACCGAGCTCGGCACGCCGGCGGGGGTCATCCAGCTGCTGGACCGCCACAACCGCGACAACGGGGCGATCGCCCAGCGCCTCGAGGTGCCGCTGCTCCGCCTCCCCACCGACGTGCCCGACAGCCCGTTCACGGTCATCCCGGTCATCTCCCGCCCGTGGTGGCGCGAGGTCGCCCTGTGGTGGGAGAACGAGCGCGCGCTGGTGGTTGCCGAGGCGGTCGGGACCGCCCCCGCGTTCGCGCTCGGCCGTCGGGTCGGGGTGCACCCGATGTTGCGGCTGCGCCCGCCCAAGGGACCGCTCACCGCCCGCTCCCCCGAGAAGCTGCTCGTCGGACACGGCGCTGCACTCCAATCCGGTGCAGACGCGGCGATCCGCGATGCACTCTCCGGGGCGCTCTCGGACATCCCGCAGCTGGTGCTGAAACTTCCCTCGCTGGTCCGCGGAACGTAGGTCCGCCACCGGCGCCGGCGGTAACGGTGTCAGCGTTTTCTGGTACCTGGGTAGGAACAGAAAGTCTTAACGCAATGAAAACTGACACCGTTTTTACATCTAACGCCGAAAGTCGTAGCTTTCCGGATCGCAGCCGACATTCCGCCCGTTCGGGTGCAATGATCGGTCCCATGAGGGCTCGCGAGCCGCTTGGGGCCACACATCACAGCGGCGCGTTCGAGCTGGCCGCGCCGGGCCCACGGCTGTCCAGAGGCCTGTCGCCTCCCGCGGGCTGGGTCGGCTTGGGCGGCCTGCTGATCACGGCGCTGCTCATCTCGCTCTCGGCCGCCCACACCGAGCTGCTGCTGCCCCAGTCGCTGCGCCAGAGCCTCGGCGGCCTGGCCGGCGCCTTCGGCCACGTCGGCCTCGACATCGGCCTGCCCGGGCTGATCGCCGTGATGGTCCTGATGTTCGTGTCCTACACCGTCGCGCTGCGCGCGGCCAAGTACCTGTCGCGCCGCGCGGTGCTCGTGAGCATCGCCGCGGTCAACGCACTCGTGCTGGTGGCCCCGCCGCTGCTCTCGACCGACCTGTTCAGCTACATCGCCTACGGGCGGCTCGGCGGCACCTACGGCATCAACCCGTACCTCTACGGGCCCAACGTCATCTCCTTTGACCCGCTCTACCACCTGGTCGGCATCCAGTGGACCCACACGCCGACCGCGTACGGCCCGCTGTTCACAGCGCTCAGCTATCCGCTGGCCGGACTGAACCTCGCCACCAACGTCTTCGCCTACAAGGGCATCGCCGCGCTCTCCCTCCTCGCCGTGGTCGTGCTCGTCTGGCACGCCGCCCAGCTGCGGGGCATCGACCCGGTCAAGGCGGTCGCCCTGGTCGGGCTCAACCCGGTGATCGTCATCTACGGCGTCGGCGGCGGCCACAACGACCTGCTCATGCTGGCGCTGCTGGTGGCCGGGATCTACGTCCTGCTGCGCCAGCGCGAGGGCACCGGCGGCGCGATGATCATCGCCGCCACCGCGATCAAGCTGACGGCGGGAATGCTGCTCCCATTCGCTCTCGCGGCCAGCGCGGGACGCCGGGTGGCGTCGTCCGGCCGCGCCCGGATCCTCGCCGGCGCCGCGCTCGCCGCCGCCACGTTCGGCGGCCTCGGCCTCGTGATGTTCGGCTCGGGCACCCTGCACCTGCTCGGAACCCTCTCCAGCATCCAGGGCGAGGGCGGGATCCACAGCATTCCGGGCTTCATCCTCAACGCGATCGGCCTCAAGCAGCTCGACGCTCCGGTCGGCGTGCTCCTGCACATCGGCTACGTGATCAGCCTCGCCTGGCTGATGTGGCGGGTGTGGATCGGCGAGCTCGACTGGATCACCGCGGCGGGCTGGGCCACCGTCGGCCTGCTCGTCTCCGCCGGGCTGCTGATGCCCTGGTACATCGCGTGGCTGATCCCCCTGGCCGCGCTGAGCTCCGACCGCCGCCTGTGGTTCACGGCGATCGGGCTCACCAGCCTCGGCTTGACCTCACTCTGAGGCGGCGCGGTCGCCTACAGGTTGACCGCGGCCATCCCCATCTCGTCGTAGCGCTCGCCGGCCGCGCGCGGCACCTCGGCCTCGATCCGGGTCAGATCGTCGCCGGTCAGCTCCACGTCGACGGCGGCGGCGTTCTGCTCGAGGTACTCGCGGCGCTTGGTCCCGGGGATGGGGACGATGTCGTCGCCCTGGGCCAGGACCCACGCGAGCGCGAGCTGGGCCGGGGTCACGCCCTTGTCCTGCGCGATCTCGGCGACCTTGCGGGCGAGCGCCCGGTTGACGTCGAGGTTGTCACCGCTCCAGCGCGGGCCCGACCGGCGGAAATCGCCGGGCTCGAGCTCGTCCGGTGAGGTGAAGCGGCCGGACAGGAACCCGCGGCCCAGCGGCGAGTAGGGCACGAAGCCGATCCCCAGCTCGCGGCACGTCGGCAGGATCTCCGTCTCCACGTCCCGGGTCCACAGGGAGTACTCGGTCTGCAGCGCGGTGATGGGATGGACCGCCTGCGCCCGGCGCAGGGTGTCGGCCGAGGCTTCGGACAGCCCGATGTGGCGGATCTTGCCCTGCTGGACCAGCTCGGCCATGGCCCCGACGGTCTCCTCGATCGGGACGTCGGGGTCGACGCGGTGCTGGTAGTAGAGGTCGACGTAGTCGGTACCCAGCCGCGCCAGCGAGATGTCGATGGAGCTGCGCACGTGCTCGGCCGACCCGTCGACGGGACCGACGGTGGACATGTCGCCCGCGGTCGCGTTGTCCATGCGGCGGGCGAACTTGGTGGCGATCACGTACTCGTCGCGGTGGCCCGCGATCGCGCGGCCGACCAGCTCCTCGTTGGTCAGAGGGCCGTAGAGCTGGGCGGTGTCCAGGAAGGTGATCCCGAGCTCCCGCGCCCGCTGGATGGTGGCGACCGCCTCGTCCTCGTCGGCGGAGCCATAGAACGCCGACATCCCCATGCAGCCCAGGCCAAGGGCCGAGACCTCGAGTGTTCCGAGCATGCGTGTCTGCATCAGCTGAACTCCAATCAAAAGTCGATGTCCCTGCTCACGATAGGAACGGCGTGTCACGATCCCGTGAATGGCGACGGCGAAGAGCGAGGCGATCGAGCTCCAGGTCGGCGAGCGGACGGTGCGGATCTCCAACCCCGACCGCGTCTACTTCTCGGCCCGGGGCGAGACCAAGCTCGATCTGGCGCGCTACTACATGAGCGTCGGCGACGGGATCGTCCGCGCCCTGCGCGAGCGGCCCTGCATGCTGCACCGCTTCCCGTCGGGCGTCGATGGCGAGAAGGTCCACCAGAAGCGGGTGCCCAGAGGTGCGCCGCCGTGGCTTCAGACGGTCAACATCACGTTCCCCCGCTTCGGCCGCACCGCGGACGAGCTGTGCGTCACCGAGCTGGCCAGCGTCATCTGGGCGGTGCAGATGTCCACCGTGGAGTTCCATCCCTGGAACTCCCGCCGTGGCGACGTCGAGCATCCCGACGAGTGGCGGATCGACCTCGACCCCATGCCCGACTGCACGCTGGACCGCGTACGCCGGGTCGCGCACACCGCCCAGGAGGTTCTTGACGAGATCGGCGCCGTCGGCTGGCCCAAGACCTCGGGCGGCCACGGCATCCATATCTACGTCCGGGTCAGGCCCGAGCATGGGTTCGGCGACGTGCGCCGCGCCGCGCTGGCCTTTGCGCGCGAGGTGGAGCGCCGGGCACCGGATGACGCCACCACGACCTGGTGGCGCAAGGACCGTGCTCCTGAGAAGGTGTTCGTGGACTACAACCAGAACGCCCGCGACCACACGATCGCATCGGCCTACTCGGTCCGGGGCAAGGTCGAGGGGACCGTCTCGGCGCCGATCGGCTGGGAGGAGATCGACGACGTGGAGCCCCAGGACCTCACGATCGCCACGATGCCCGCACGGTTCGCGAAGCTGGGCGACCTGCACGCCGGCATCGACGACGCCGTGTTCTCACTGGAGCCGCTGCTCGAGTGGGCGCAGCGCGACGAGCGCGCCGGGGAGGAGACGCCCCCGGACTCCGAGGAGGACGAGGAGTAGCTAGGAGGGCGCGGGGGCCGCCGCCCAGCCGCTCCAGCGCGCCACGTCAACCGCCAGCACAGCGCCGACGGCATGCTGCTGGGGGTAGCGCGCCTGCAGCAGCTCGACCGCCCGCTGGGCCTCGGCGTCCACCGCGGTATCCAGCAGGCGGGCCACACCCTCGGCGCGCACCCACCACAGCGCATCCCAGTCGCCGTCGTCGTAGTGGTCCACCAGCAACGCCACGCTCGGGTTCTCCGCGACGTTGCGCAGGCGCCGCAGCGCAGTCGTCCGCTTGGGCTTGGCGTCCACGACGGTGTAGACCACATCGCCCGCGACGGCGAAGACGACCGGGACCACGTGCGGCCGGCCGCCGGCATCGGCGGTGGCCAGCCGCGCCACCCGCGCCACGGCGAACCGCTCGCGGGCCTCCGGCGAGCCCAGGTTCACCGCGAACGGGCCTCCGGCGAGCCCACGGTCACCCCTCGCCGGTGACCTGCGCGATCGCCGCCTCCCAGCGCTCGAGCGCCGCCTCGACCACGGAGCGGTGGCCCGACGGGATCCAGTGGACCGCCCGCTGGAAGCCGGCGTCGATCAACTCCTGGAGGGCCTCGGGCTGCGGGGGCACGCCCATGGCCATGACGTCGATGTGGCGGTCAGCCCGGGCGCGCAGCGCCTCGACGCGCTGCAGGAGATCCGGCGGACCGTAGTTGGGAAACCAGGCGTCGCCGAAGTCGAGCGCCCGGTCCTCCACGGTCGGCCCCAGGCCGCCGACCAGCACCGGCGGGTGGGGCCGCTGCGCGGGCTTGGGCCAGGACCAGATGCGATCGAAGGAGACGAACTCCCCGTCGTAGCTCGCCTCGTCCTGCGTCCAGATGGCTTTCATGGCCTCGATGCGCTCCTTGAACAGGCGCATGCGCGTGCGCGGATCGGTGCCGTGGTTGGCCATCTCCTCGCGGTTCCAGCCGGCGCCCACCCCGAACTCCAGACGGCCGCCGGACAGATGGTCGATCGAGGCGACCTCCTTGGCCGTGGTGATGGGGTCGCGCTCGATGACCAGGCAGATGCCGCTGCCCACGCGCAGCCTCGACGTCGCCGCCGCCGCGTGGGTCAGCGCGACGAACAGGTCATAGGTGTGGATGTACTTGTGGGGCAGCGGCCCACCGCCCGGGTACTCGGAGTCCCGGCTGGCCGGGATGTGGGTGTGCTCGGCGAAGAACAGCGACTCATGGCCGCGCTCCTCGATCAGGCGCGCGAACGCGCCCGGTGACATCGCGTCGTGAGTGGGGAAGTAACCGATTCCGAATTCCATGTGGGCGGAGTCTATGACCAGCGCCTCCCTCGCCGTCACGGCCCGCGCGGTGGCCGCTGCATCTGGACCGCCGCCGGCTGATTCCTCCGTCTGAGGGCGCCGCCCCCGAGCCGCACCCGAGCCGGTGTGGCCGTGGCGGATGTACGGCAACAAACACTGTGCCACACGGGACGGCCACCGAGGCGCGGCAGCCGATTTTTCACTGGTAACCTGACAGGCCCTACAGGTCCAGCGGGTTGGTGCCGGTGTGACCGGGTGAGGATGGAACGCGTCGCGTGCAACTCGGCCGCGCGTTGCTCGGCGGTGCGTGTCAGCGACCTCGTGTCCCCCGAGACCCGTGAGGTACCGCGTGCCCCCGAGGGACCGTTACCTATTCACGTCTCCAGAGGGAGGCTGCGTGGCAACCGTAAGTGACGCGAGGACGACTCGTGGCCTGCCACTTCGCTGGCGTACCGGAGTGGTCGGCGAGTATTGGGCGGAGTTCTTCGGCACTTTCATCCTGATCTGCTTCGGAGACGGCGTGGTGGCGATGCTCTGGGGACTGGTGGGCTCCGGCCGCAGCTCCGCCGGCGCGCTCCAGTCCTCGGGTGATTGGCTCCTCATCACCTGGGGATGGGCGCTGGCCGTCGCCTTCGCCGTCTACGTCAGTGGCGGGATCACCGGGGCGCACATCAACCCCGCAATCACGTTGGGTGCCGCGATCCGCAAGCAGCTGCCGTGGAGCAGGGTTCCCGGCTATTGGATCGCGCAGGTGCTGGGCGCCTTCGTCGGGGCCGCCCTGGTGTTCCTGGTCTACAACAACGCGATCAACCACTTTGACCAGATGAATCACATCGTCAAGGGCACCGCGGCATCCAAGGCCACCTACAGCACGTTTGCCACGTTCCCGGCACCCTATTTCCACAACTTCCTGGGGCCACTGATCGACCAGATCGTCGGGACGTTCTTCCTGGCTCTGTTCGTGTGGGCGGTGACCGATGAGTTCAACATGCCCGTCGGATCCAACCTGACGCCGTTCATGGTGGGCATGATCGTGATGGCGATCGGCATCTCCTTCGGCGCCAACGCCGGCTACGCCATCAACCCCGCCCGAGACTTCGGACCGCGGATGTTCGCGTGGATCGCGGGCTGGGGCAGCCAGGCGATGCCTGGCAACTACGGCAATGTCAACGACTACTTCTGGATACCGATCGTCGGGCCCTTGATCGGAGCGGCGCTCGCCTGTCCGATCTACGACTTCGGCATCCGCGACATCCTCAAGGCGCGCAAGCCGCCGGAGCCGGGCGTGGTCGGCGAGGGTGAGACGGTGCAGGACAGGCCGACCGGACCCCCGGAGTCGATCTGGCCGAGACTTCGTCTTCGCGGCGGTCTGTGCGGGGACCGCCGCGGAGACCGCCACGGAGACGGGCTACGCCGGGAGACGGATGTCCTCTGCCCAGCCGATCGTGTCCTCGATCGGCCGCAGGACGATGCCGACCGGCGCCGGCGGGGCGGAGGCAGACTCGGTGCCATCGGCCAGGACCGCGTCCATCCGGCGCACCCCCGGCACCAGCAGCGCGGCGAAGGTGACGACGGCGCCGAGGACCCCGGCGCCGATCAGCGTCGTGCGCAGGCCCAGCGCCGAGCTCACCGGACCGGTGATCGCGAAGGACACCGGCAGCAGCCCGATCGAGATCAGCCAGTCGAGGCTGGAGACGCGTCCCAGCAGCTCCGTCGGCACGAGACGCTGCTTGGTGGTGGCCCAGGCGATCGTGCCCGCCGTCTCGAGGCTGTTGAAGGCGACGCTGGCGATCATCAGCCCCCACAGCTGGCTCGACAGGCCATAGCCCGCGATCGCCAGCGTGGCCAGGGTCCAGCAGATGTACATGAAGGTCAGCGCGCGCCGCGGCAGGCCGCGCTGGCCGACGACGATCGCGCACAGCAGCGAGCCGAGCCCGCCCGCGGCGAAGACGAGGCCGAGCGCGCCGGCGCCGTCATTGAGCTTGTTCTTGACCACGAACGGCAGCAGGACCTCGGTCGGGCCCATGAACAGCAGGTAGGCGATCGCCGCACTGACCAGCGTCGCCCACAGCCAGGCGTGGCCGCGGACGTAGCGCAGCCCGGCTGCGATCTCGCGCCGGACCGAGCGCGCCGCCTCGGCTGCGGCCTCCCCGACCTCGCCCGCACGGCGCACCGGCGACATCGCCAGCAGCGTCACCGCGGAGACGACGAAGGAGGCGGCGTCGAGCCCGAAGGCCCAGCCCACACCGATCGCTCCCACCAGCGCTCCGCCGACGGCCGGACCGGCGAGGCGCAGGGCGAGCGGGCGGATGAGCTGGTCCAGGGAGTTGGCCTGGGCCAGGGCATCGGCCGGGAGCAGCTGGGGCACGAGCGCGTCGGAGGCGGGATCGAAGAACGCCGTCGCCGCCCCGTAGACCACCGCGACGGCCATCAGCTCCCACAACCGCAGGGCACCGCTCACCGACAGGACGGCCAGCGTGGCCAGACCGAGCGCGCGCACGGCGTCGGCGCTCAGCATCACCAGCCGGCGGTCATAGCGATCCGAGACCGCGCCGCCGAGCAGCAGGCAGAGGATCGTGGGGATCGTCATCGCGATGCCGACGCTGGCCAGCGCCGTGGGCGCGTTGGACAGGGCGTAGACCTGCCACGCCAGCGCGACGAGGAACAGCCCGTCGCCGAGCAGCGAGACGCTCATCCCGCCGACCAGCAGGCGGTAGTCGCGATGGGCGAGGGGCGCGAACAGGCGGACGCGGTCAAAGCCGCCGACCCGGTCGAGCCCTTCGTAGCTGTGCTGCATCGCCGAGCCCCCCGGGCTCAGCTGGTGGCCGCGGGAATCGCCGTGCCGTCGATCTCGCCGGCGCGCTCGTCCAGATAGCTGAGCAGCGCTGACGGCTCCATCGGGCGGGCGAAGTAGAAGCCCTGGCCGGTCTCGCAGCCGAGGTCGCGCAGGGTGGCCGACTGCTCGGGATACTCGATGCCCTCGGCGACGACCTCCAGATCGAAGGTCTCGCCCAGACCGAGCACGGCGGAGGCCAGACCCGAGGTCACCGGGGAGGCGCCCGCAGCGAGCAGCGAGCGGTCCATCTTGAGGATGTCGAGCGGGAACTTGCTCAGGTAGCTCAGCGACGAGTAGCCGGTGCCGAAGTCGTCCATGGCGAGGCGGATGCCCAGTTCGCGCAGCTCTCCGAGGCGGCTGACGGCGAGATCGATGTCGGTCATCATCACCGACTCGGTGATCTCCAGGGTCAGGGCACTGGGCTCGAGGCCCGCGTCAGCCAGCGCCTCGCGGACGTCGGCGACGATGTCGGAATGGAAGAGCTGCTTGACCGAGAGGTTGATGCCGATCCCGGGCTTGACCCCCGCCGTGGTCTGCTCACGGAAGAGCTTGGCCTGGCGGCACCCCTCGCGCAGGACCCAGCGGCCGATCGGGACGATCAGTCCGCTCTCCTCGGCAAACGGGATGAACTCGAAGGGCGGGATGAGGCCGCGGCTCGGGTGCCGCCAGCGCACGAGCGCCTCGACGCTGGTGACCGCGCCGTCGCGCAGGCGGACCAGCGGCTGGTAGTGCAGCTCGAACTCGTCACGCTCGATCGCGCGCTGGAGGTCGGCGCGCAGCTCGAGGCGCGCCACGACCTGCTCGTGCATGGCGGGCTCGAACACGCGGTAGCCGCCCTTGCCCTCCCCCTTGGCGATGTACATGGCCGCGTCGGCGTTGCGGATGAGCTCGTCGGCGTCCGTGGCGGCGCCCGCCTCGGCCACCGAGATGCCCAGGCTGGCGCGAATGACGATGTCGTTGTGGTCAAGTTGAAGCGGGCGGGCCAGCGTCTCGAGGATCCGCTCGGCCGTCTCCGCCGCGGACTGGATGTTCTGGACGTCCTCGAGCAGGATCGCGAACTCGTCGCCGCCGAAGCGGGCGGCGGTGTCGGCGGCGCGGATGCTGGTGGAGATCCGCTGGGCCACCTCGAGCAGCACCCGGTCGCCGGCGGCGTGCCCGAGGCTGTCGTTGACGGTCTTGAAGTCGTCGAGGTCGACGAACACGACGGCCATCCCGATGCCCTCGCGCAGTGACCGCGCCACCGCGTGGCGGACGCGCTCGTTGAACAGGGCGCGGTTGGCCAGATGGGTCACCGGGTCGTGGAAGGCCTGGTGGGCGAGCTGCTCCTCGAACTCCTTGCGCTCGGAGACGTCGCGGCCGTTGAGGACGATGCCGCGGACCGCCTCGTCGTCGAGCAGGTTGGAGTGCAGGATCTCGAAGTAGCGCAGCTCGCCGTCCTTGGTGTGCAGCAGGCACTCGATGACCTCGGGACGGCCCGTGGCGCCGGCGCCGTCGGAGAGGCGGCGCAGCAGGCGGCCCTGCTCCTCGGGGTGCAGCAGCTCCTCGAAGGACTTGCCGATGACCTCGTCGGCGGTGTAGCCGAGCACGCGCTCGATGGACGGGCTCTGGTAGGCGATCGTGTTGTCGGCGCGCAGGACGGTGATGAGGTCGGTGGCGTTGGCGACCAGCGTGGAGAAGCGCGCCTCGCCGGCCTGGCGGTGGACCTCCTCAGACAGCTCGGCGCTCCCCAGCGCCAGGGCCACCTGGTGGGCCAACGTGCGCATCGCGTAGCGGGTGTCGGCGTCACCGCACGGAGCGCCGGCCACGACGAACATCAGCAGCGAGTCGCTCCTGTCGCCCTGGCGCAGCTCCAGACCCAGGACCGGATCCTCTCCGATCGGCAGGCGCAGCTGCTGGCGCGCATACGCCGGCAGCATCGCGACGCCGCGGGCGTCGCATTCCTGGACCAGCGCGGCGACCTCGCCCGAGACCGTCCAGTCCGCCAGCCCGCCGCGATCGTTGATCGCCAGCACCCGGACGCTCTCGCCGGTGATGCGGCACAGGCGGGCGTCGACCTGGTCACCGCCGAGCTCGACCACCGCCTGCAGCGCGGCGATCACGATCTCGTTGCGGTCGGTGGCGCCGACGAGCAGGCCGCCGGCGGCCGACAGGGCACGCTCGCGGGCGGCCGCCTTCTCGCGCTGGCGCACGAGGCCGGCCATCCGTCCCACGACCAGGCAGAACAGGATCATGGAGACACCGATGAGGACGACGGCGTCCCAGTTGTGATTGGGGATCGTCCGCGTGAGCTCGAGGATGGGAGCGATCAGCGTGGCGCCGGCGAGCAGGACGAGGCGCATGCCGGTGAGGCGCGACTCGCGTCCGGTCTCCACGTCGGAGAGCTCGACCATCGACGGGTGCAGAGCCGCGGCGCCCCACAGCAGGTAGAAGAAGATCCAGCCGGCGTCGAGCCACAGCTGGTGGGTGTAGGTGTTGTCCAGGATCATGATGCCGTAGACGAAGTCCGTGGCCAGCAGCGTGACGATGCTCGCGATGAGCAGATAGAAGCTCGGGCGGCGCTTGCCGGCGTCGACGGCGAGGCGGATCGCCGCGGCGAGAAGGATGAGGTCACCGGTCGGGTAGGCGATCGACACCAGCTTGGGGACCAGGCTCAGCGAGCCGTCGTGGATGTAGGGCGCGATGAGGAAGATGAAGGAGACGAGGCTGAGACCCACGCTCATGATCACCGCGTCGATGACCCCGGGGCCGTCGGCGCGCTGGTTGCGGCGTCGCACCATCAGCAGCAGACCGATCATCAGCACCGGATAGACGGCGATGTACATCGCGTCGCCCGGCGAGGGGAACGGCACGTCGGCGTGGAACAGCTTGGGGTAGCTGTAGGTGTAGACGTCGCCCATCAGGAACAGGAGCAGGCCGCCGGCCATGAACCACCACGCGGTCTTTGCCGCCGGCTTGTGGACGCGCATGCCGCCGACCACGCCGATGACGCCGTACAGGCCCAGTCCGTTGATCACCGGGCCCGAGCCCTTGAACGGCGCCTCGAAGACGTAGAGGCCGCAGAGAATCGCGCCGATGGCGAGGTACAGCCACCAGTAGTGGCGCGACCGTGTGGACATCCTGTCCGGTGCCGAAGTGCTCATCGTGAGTGGTTACTCGGCCGGGGAACCCTGAAGCTTGAAGCGCTCGGCGACTTCGCCTAGAACATCACACAGATGGTCGACCTGCTCGTCGGTGTTCGCCGACGTGAGCTGGATACGGAAGCCGACCTCGTCGCGGGGGACCAGCGGGTACGCGGCCATGGTCACGTAGATGCCACTGTCGAAGAGCAGGTCGCCGACGGCGTCCAGGCTGTCGGGGTCGGCCAGTGGAATCTCGACGATCGGGAAGCCCGACCGGTTGGGCGTGTAGACGCCCAGATCCGACAGGCGGTCCAGGACCCGCCACGTGAGGTGATGCAGCTTGCCGCGCAGCTGCTCGCCGCGCTGCTCGTTGACGCGCAGGCCCTCGAGCACCGTGGCCAGTGAGGCCACCGGCGAGGGACCGGAGTACAGGTACGGCGGCGCGGCGGTCTTGAGCACCTGCTTGACGGGCGTGGGGCAGGCGAGGAACGCCAGCAGCGAGGAGTAGGCCTTGGAGAACCCGCCGACGAGCACGACGTTGTCGTAGCTCTCGCCGAGGTGGCGCACGATGCTGTTGCCGCGCGCCCCGTAGTCGCAGACCTCGGAGGACGAGCGCTCGCCGATCACGCCGAATCCGTGGGCGTCGTCGACGTACAGCAGCGCGCCGTGCTCGCGGGCCAGCGTGGCGAAGGAGTGCAGGTCCGGCGCGTTGCCGGTCATGCTGTTGACGCCGTCGATGAGGATCATCCCGGGGCGCCGCCAGTCGTTGGCGCGCAGCAGCGCCTCGAGCTCGTCGAGGTCGTTGTGATGGAAGCGCTGCACGGTCGCGCCGCGGGCCTCGGCCATCGCGCAGCCGTCATAGATCGTCTTGTGCGCGCGGCTGTCGAGGAACAGGGTGCCGCCGCCGGCCAGCACCGGGATCACCGACATGTGGATGTGGGTGATCGTCGGCAGCACGAGGGTGTCCTCGGCGCCGAGCAAGTCGGTGAGCTTGTCCTCGATCTCCTCATAGAGGATCGGGCTTCCCAGCAGGCGGCTCCAGCTGGGATGGGTCCCCCACTTGGCCAGGTACTCGGGGATCGCGTTGATGATCTCCTCGTCGAGATCCAGGCCCAGGTAGTTGCAGGAGGCGTAGTCGGTCAGCCACTGGTCGCCGATCCGGATGTCGCGCCCGTCGATCTCATCGATGACGGCGTCGAGCATGCGGTGGGAGTACTGGAGACGGGCGAGGTCCTCGGTGGAGCGGATCCAGCGCTGCAGCCACTGGTCGTGATGACGCTGACCCCAGCCGAGCGCCTCCCGCGGGTCAACGGGACCGGACGCCGCCACGTGGGGGCGGCGGAGGGGCCGAGAAGGGTTTGGCTGGGGTGCCTCTGAGTGGCGCATCTCTCGCGTTATCGGTCGCCCCCCGGCGAACCTGAAGAGCAGCGGTCAACTTTTTGGAGATCAGATACAGCTCGGGGGCGGATCAGTCGTCGGGGGCCTGCGCGAGCGCGATCGCGCCGAGCACTCCGGCGCGGTCGCCGAGCGCGGGGGCCACCACGTAGCGGGCGACGTCATCGCCCATCATCGGAGTCTCCAGATAGCCGGCGTTCAGCGCGACCAGCCGCGCGCGGACGGACGCCAGCAGGCCCGGTCGCTCCATCACGCCGCCGCCGGCGACGATCCGCCGCGGCGAGGCCACCAGCACGATCGAAAAGATCCCCGCGGCCACGTACTCGGCCTCGAGCTCCCACGCCGGGTGGTCATCGGGAAGCTGGCGGGGATCGGCGTTCCAGCGCTCGGCGATCGCGCCGCCGGCGGCCAGCCCCTCCCAGCAGTCCCCATGGCGGGGACACGACCCCGCAAACGGGTCGCGCTGACGATCGTGGGGGATGGGCAGATGCCCCACCTCGGGGTGGACGAGCCCATGGACCGGGCGGCCCCCGATGAGGATCCCGGCACCGATCCCGGTGCCGACCGTCACATAGCAGACGCTGTCGACCCCGGCGGCCGCTCCCCAGCGATGCTCACCGAGCGCGGCGGCGGTGACATCGGTGTCGAAGTGGACCGGGATGCCGAGCCGGTCGCGCAACACGGGCGCCACCGGCGTGTGGGCCCAGCCGGGCTTGGGGGTGGTGGTGACGTGCCCCCAGGTGGGAGACCGCGGGTCGAGGTCGACCGGCCCGAACGACCCGACCCCGATCGCCGCCGGCCGCGGCCCGCGCTCGAAGAAGGCGGCGACCCGCTCCAGCGTGGGGCCCGGCTCGCCGGTGGCGAACGTCTCCTGCGCCACGATGTCGTCCGGGCCGGTGCCCAGGGCGCACACCACCCAGGTGCCGCCGGTCTCGACCCCCCCGAAGATGGTCCTCATCGGCCCCAATCATGCCCCCTGGGGCGTGCCCCCCGCCCTCACCCTCCCGAGG
The DNA here is from genome assembly GCA_963771675.1 of uncultured Actinomycetota bacterium. GTDB lineage: Bacteria > Actinomycetota > Thermoleophilia > Solirubrobacterales > Solirubrobacteraceae > Palsa-465. The sequence goes on from CAVYUJ010000005.1 coordinate 340,690, forward strand.
CGGGCAGCGTGAGCAGGGCGGCGCTCCCCGCGGGCAGCGTCACCGAGTAGCTGCCGCCGTGGGGGGTGACCGGCTGGGCCACCGGGGGTGCGAGGACACCCGTGGCGGTGGTGGCACCGAACGTCTGGCCCCCGAGAGTCAGGCCGGAGGCGGCATATGCGCTGGAGGCCCGCAGGCGCTCGAGCGCGGCCGGCCCGGAGGCGGTGGGCGTCCGCACGACCGCCAGCGCCGAGCTGCTCAGGCTGTCGTTGATGAGCAGCACCCTGACGTGGTGGTCAGGGGCGAGCGTCGCCCACGCGCGTAGCGGACCGTGGCTGCCGGAGACGACGCGCAGCAGCCGCGATCCGGCGGGCGCCGCCTGGGCGAACATCAGCGCTCCGTAGTAGAGGGGGTGCACGCTCGCGCGTGGATGGCCGTGAGCGGTGGAGAAGTCGAACAGGCCGTTGTCGGAGTTGGGATACGTGTGCAGGTTGACCCCGTCGACGCCATCGCCGGCCATCGTGAACAGGGCGTCCATCACCCACAGGGCCGAGGCGAGGGTGTCCGAGACCCCGCGGCGGCCGTTGCAGCTCACCGAGCCCATCTCGTCGATCCGGTACGCCGCGCCGTTGCGATGGGCCAGCGCCACGTAGGGGCCGATCTGACCGACCTCGTCGCGCGAGGCGGCGAGGCTGACCAGGTTCGGGACCGAGGGGTACGCCGGGGACGACGGGTCCTTGACGCACTGGTTGAGCCCGTACGCATGTGAGGTGAGCATCCGCACCTGCGAGTGCGGCGAGACCAGGCGGTCAAAGGCGTCGGCCCACGGAGGGCTGCCGGTCTCCGGACCGGCGATCGGAAGCCGCGGCACGACCTTCAGCGTCCGGGCGACCTCCGCCACGTAGCTCTGCGGGCTGTAGGTCGGCGCGCGTGAGAACACCGGCGAGCCGTCGTGGCTGTACCAGGGCAGCGGATGGCCGCCGGCGGTCCGGTACCACGGGACGACGGTGTAGAGGTCGGGCTCGTTGCCGATCTCCAGCGCGTCGAGGTACGCGCTGCCGATCCCCTTGACGAGGTGGTCGGCTTCGGCCTGGCTGATGCGGGTCCGGTTGGCCTCCAGGTTGATCCCCAGCAGATACTGCGCGTCGGTCGCCGCCGCCAGGGCACGCGCATCCGCGGTCCAGGTCGAGCTGAGGTTGTAGGTGACGCCGAGGGGCTGGGCGATGCCACGGACCGGCCACCAGACCCGATCGGTGCTCTGGCCGCCGATGCGGATGTTGGGCCGCCCCGCCGGAACGAGGTTCTTGACCAGCTGCGCGAACAGAGGGTTGACCGACTGCGGCGCCGGCCCGGCCAACTGGGGGATCTCGTTGAACTCGAGCGCCAGGCCCAGGAAGTTGGAGGGAAGCGGCCGGCTGTGCGGGGTGCCGGTCACTCCGAGACGGAACACGTACGCGCGGGCGGACGCCGCTGCGCAGGTAGCGGTTGCGGCGGCGATGAGACCCACCACGCACAGCAGGGTCGTCAGCCGGCCTCTGAGCCGGGGCGGGGTGGGCACCGGTCGCAGCCTACGAAATTTGTGGAACAGTGTGAGCCGATGGCCCGACCCCCGGCGACTCCCCGCGCGCTGGCCGTGGCGCGTGGCGACGAGCCCGCGGACACGCTCATCACCGGCGGCCGGGTCTTCGCCGACGCCACCCGGGAATGGGTGGACACCTCGCTGGCGCTGGCCGACGGAGTGATCGCGGGCTGGGGCGAACGCGAGGCCGTGGAGGTGATCGATGTCGACGGGGCGGCGCTGACGCCGGGCTTCGTCGACGCGCACATGCACCTGGAGTCCACGAAGCTGTGGATCGACGAGTTCGTCGCCACCGTGCTGCCGGCCGGGACGACCGCCGTGGCCGCCGACCCCCACGAGCTCGCCAACGTGCTGGGAGTCCCCGGCATCCTCGCGCTGATGGAGGCGGCGGCCCCGCTCCCGTTCACCTTCGCCGTGTACGCGTCGAGCTGCGTGCCGGCCTCGCCGTTCGAGTCCGCGGGGGCGACGCTCGACGCCGGCGACATCGGCGAGCTCATCACCCGCCACGGCGCCCGCGGCGTGGCCGAGGTCATGAACTTCCCCGGCGTCATCGGCGGCGACGAGGAGATGCTGGCCCGCGTGGCCGTGGCCGGGGGGCTGCGGGTGGACGGGCACAGCCCGGGCGTATCCGGCGCGCTGCTGGACGCCTACCTCGCTGCCGGCGTGGAGTCAGATCACGAGAGCACCCAGCTGGCCGAGGCGGAGGAGAAGCGGCGCAAGGGGATGTGGGTGTTCCTCCGCCAGGGGTCCGCGAGCCAGAACCTGGTGGCCCTGGCGCCCTCCATCGTCGCCCACGGCACCGATCACGCGGCGTTCTGCACCGATGACCGCGAGCCCGATACGCTGCGCCGGCTCGGCCACGTCAATGACTGTGCGCGACTGGCCGTGGCCAACGGGATCTCGGAGATCGAGGCCATCCTGCTGGCGAGCACCAACCCGGCCCGCTACCACGGCTTCGCGGGGCTCGGCAGCCTCGGGCCCGGCCACCAGGCCGACATCCTGGCGTTCTCGGCGCTCGGGACCTGGACGCCCGACCAGGTGTGGCAGCGCGGGCGGATGGTGGTGAGCGGCGGCGCGCTGGTGCCCGGCGCGGTCCCGGCGGCGCCCGTCCCCGATCTGCTGCGGGACACGGTCAACATCGGCGCGCTGCCCGATGCCGACGCGCTCGTGCTCCCTGCCCCGCTCGGCAGCCACGTGCGCGCGATCGGCGTGGAGAGCCACAGCCTCACCACGCTGCGCACCGAGCTCGAGGTCGAGCCCGACGCCGACCTCGCCCACGCCGCCGTGGTCGAACGCCACCGGGCCACGGGGCGCGTGGGCCGCGGCTACGTCACGGGCTTCGGACTGGCGCGGGGCGCGCTCGCCTCCACCGTGGCGCACGACGCCCACAACGTCGTCGTCGTCGGCCGCTCGGGCGAGGACATGCACACCGCCGTCGCCCGGCTGGCCGAGATCGGCGGCGGCCAGGTGGCGGTGCTCGACGGCACCGTCCTCGCCGAGGTCCCGCTTCCGCTCGCCGGCCTGATGACCGACCGCTCGGCCGCCGAGGTCTCCGATCAGATCGAGGCGCTCAACCGCGCGGCCGCGGAGCGCCTGGGCACGACGGTCGCCGAGCCGTTCATGCAGCTCTCGTTCATCGCGCTGAGCGTGATCCCGCAGCTGCGGCTGACCGACGGCGGGCTGGTGGACGTGGACCGCTTCGCCTACGTCCCGGTCCAGATCGACTGATCGGACTGGCTCAGCCGGGACTCGTCGTGGCTGACCCGCCCGGCGATGTCGAATTCGGCCGTCCGCGTTCGTGTAGGGGATGAGAGGCCGGAAACGCTCCGGCCTCGCCATGCCCCAGGCGGCGCATCTGGGTGGCGCCGTCGAGACCGAGAGGACAGCAGATGGGAAAGATCATCGTGATGAACTGGGTGACGCTTGACGGCGTGATGCAGTCACCTGGCCGCGCGGACGAGGACACCCGGGACGGCTTTGCGCATGGCGGCTGGGCTGTCCCCTACAGCGATGAGACGGCGGTCGGCAAGGCGGGCGAGCGGTTGACCGAGCTGACCGGCGGGACTTTCGCATGGCTCTTCGGGCGACGGAGCTACGAGGAGATGCTGACCCACTGGAACTCCGAGGGCGGCCCGTTCAAGGACCCGCTCAACAACATCGGCAAGTACGTCGCCTCGAACAACCCCGAGGCGAGACTCGGCTGGCCCAACTCGACACTGCTCGACGGCGACGTCCCGGCGGCCGTGGCGGCCCTCAAGGAGAGCTCGGACACGACCCTCGTGATCATGGGCAGTGGCGTGCTGATCGGCTCGCTGATGGCCGCCGACCTGATCGACGAGTACCTGCTGATGATCGCCCCGCTCGTGCTCGGCGCCGGCCGGCGGATGTTCCCCGAAGGCGTCTATGCCTCCCTGCGGCTCACCGCCGCCACGACCACGAGCACGGGCGCGATCATCGCCACCTACCAACCCGCCCGGAACTGAGTCGTTAGCACGGGCCGGGCACGCGGTTAGCGCAGCGTTAGGCGAGGCCGTTTGCGCCCCGGAGAGTGAGAGCTCACTTAGACAGGGAGCGTTGGTTTAGCAACCGCTAAGGCTCGGTGCCGAACCTCGGTCTGCTCGCGTCGACGGGGCGCACCTGACGGCGAGCGGGAGAGGCGCCGGTCGCGGCCGGCTGTAGACGACCGACCACGCACGAAAGGACGCCATGCGCGAAACCAGCCACCCCCGCCTGCGAGCCGCGCTGCCGCTCGCGCTCAAGGTCCCCGAGATCACTCTGATCTTCTGGGTCCTCAAGCTGCTCACCACCGGCATGGGCGAGGCGATGTCTGACTACATGGGGCAGCAGAGCGTCCCCATCGCGGGCGCGATCGGGATCTTCGGGCTGGCGTTCGCCCTGTGGCTCCAGTTCCGCACGCCGGAGTACCGCGCGGCGGTCTACTGGTTCGCGGTGATGATGGTCGCGGTGTTCGGGACGATGGCCGCCGACGGCATCCACGACGGCGCCAGCATCCCCTACTCGGTCACCACGCCGGTGTTCGCCGCGTTCGTGGCCGCCACGTTCTACGTGTGGTACCGCAGCGAGGGCACCCTCTCCATCCACTCGATCAACACGCGCCGCCGCGAGGCCTTCTACTGGACCGCGGTGCTCGGCACGTTCGCCCTGGGGACCGCGGCCGGTGACCTCACCGCGTACTCGCTCAAGCTCGGCTTCTGGACCTCGGCGGTCCTCTTCGCGGTGGTCTTCGCCCTCCCGGCGATCGGGTGGTGGCGCTTCAACCTCAACCCGATCGTCGCCTTCTGGGCCGCGTACGTCGTCACGCGGCCGCTGGGCGCCTCGTTCGCCGATGGCTTCAGCAAGCCGACCAGCGGCGGCCTGAGCGTGGGCGACGGCCCGGTGAGCGCCGTCGCACTCGTCGTGTTCATCGCGCTGGTCGCCTACGTGGCCGTGACCAAGCGCGACGTGCAGGACCGCCGGGCCGAGCCGGCCGGGCGGGCTCCGTCTCATCTGCACATGCCCCATCCGCACCTCGAGGGCGCGCCCCGGCCGCAGGGGGCCGAGAGCTGACCAAGCCTGCCTAAACGTCCAGGAAATGGGCCCCCGGCCACCCTCCTAGACCAACGTGCAGTTCCGGTCCCCGGGTCCGCGGTTGACACTGCGGACCAGAGGACGAGGCAATGACTCATTCGCCCGGCGTGGGCGGCGCGCATCGCCCAACGGGTCTCGATCCGTGAGCGAGGCAACGGCGTGTCGCCTCGCGGGTGACTCGGCGATGCCGGTCGCCGGCGAGACACGGCGCCTCGTCCCCTGTGCCCCGGGCGAGAGGCGGTCCACCACCCCGTCTCTCGCCCACTTTCGCCCCCCAGCGCCGCGTTCGTGTGTCGTCACGGACGCGGCGCTCCCCCTTTCCGGCCTCAGCGGTAGGGTGCGCCCACACCGCGAAGGAGGCCGTTGCCGATGTCGAAGGTCGCCGAGGCCCGGGTGATCGTCACCTGCCCGGGCCGCAACTTCGTCACCTTGAAGCTCACCACCGACGACGGCATCACCGGGCTCGGGGACGCCACGCTCAACGGCCGCGAGCAGTCGGTGGTCGCCGACCTCGAACAGCACGTCTGCCCGCTGCTGATCGGCCGTGACGCGGGCGCGATCGAGGACACGTGGCGCTACCTCTACAACGGGGCCTACTGGCGTCGCGGCCCCGTGACCATGACGGCGATCGCCGCCGTCGACACGGCGCTGTGGGACATCAAGGGCAAGACCGCCGGTCTGCCGGTGTACGAGCTGCTCGGGGGGCGCTCGCGCGCCGGCGTCACCGTCTATGGGCACGCCAACGGCGAGACCGTGGAGGACGTGCTCGCGGCGGTGCAGCGCTACGTCGACCTGGGCTATGAGGCGGTCCGCATCCAGTGCGGGATCCCGGGTCTGCCCAGCACCTACGGGGTCAGCCGCGGCGACATGTTCTATGAGCCCGCGGAGGGCGTGCGCCCCCGTGAGGAGGCGTGGTCAACCCGCCGCTATCTGGCCGCGATCCCTGACGTCATCGCCACCGTGCGCGACGCCCACGGCCCGGATCTGCGCCTGCTCCACGACGTCCATCACCGCCTGACCCCGATCGAGGCCGCGCAGCTCGGCAAGGCGCTCGAGCCCCACCGGCTCTTCTGGCTCGAGGACCCGGTGCCGGCCGAGCTGCAGGCCAACCTGCGTCTCGTCCGCCGGCACACGACGACTCCGCTGGCCATCGGCGAGGTGTTCAACTCGATCTGGGACTGCCAGCAGCTCATCTCCGAGCAGCTCATCGACTTCATCCGCATGAGCGTCGTGCACTCGGGCGGGATCACGCATCTGCGCCGCGTCCTGCACCTCGCCGAGCTCTACCGCGTGCGCTCCGGCTGCCACGGCGCCACCGACCTGTCGCCGGTGTGCATGGCCGCGGCGCTGCACCTGGACCTGGCCATCCCCAACTTCGGCCTGCAGGAGTACATGCGCCACACGGCCGAGACCGACCGCGTCTTCCCCCACGCCTACACGTTCGGCGATGGGATGCTGCACCCGGGCGACGAGCCGGGGCTGGGGGTGACCATGGATGAGGAGCTGGCCGCGTCGTTCCCCTACCAGCCGGCGATGCTCCCGGTGGCGCGGCTCCAGGACGGGACGATGCACGACTGGTAGGCCGGGCCCGCGTGACGTGGATGGTCAATCCGCCCTCCAGGAGGGGATTCACCATCCACGTCGCCCGGGCACGCTAATGTAAACCTTTACATGGCTGCCAGCATCCACGATGTCGCGCAGCGCGCCGGGGTCTCCGTGGCCACGGTGTCGCGCTCCTACACCGCCCCGGAGACCGTCCGTGAGGCGACGCGCGCTCGGGTGCTCCAGGCCGCCGGCGAGCTCGGGTACCAGCCCAACCGGGCCGCGCGGGGCCTGATCACCGGGCGGACGGGCAACGTGGGCGTGATCGTCCCGGACCTCGGCAACCCGTATTTCCACGGCGTGCTCAAGGGTGCGCAGGCCCGGGCGCGCGCCGCCGACTACGCGGTGTTCGTCGCCGATGGGCAGGAGAGCGCGGCCGAGGAGGAGGCGCTGATCGGCGCGATGAGCAAGCAGGTCGACGGGATCGTGCTGTGCTCGAGCCGCCTGGCCCCGGGGACGCTGGCCGGACTCGAGCCCACGCCCGCGGTGGTGCTGCTCAACCGTCGCTTCGACGGCCTCAGCACGGTCACGGTCGACAGCGCCGACGGCATGCGCCAGGCGATCGCCCACCTCGCCGCGCTCGGTCACGCGCGCTGTGCGTTTCTCTCCGGCCCGCGGCGATCCTGGTCAAACCAGCAGCGCCTGCGCGGACTGCGCGCCGCGGCGAGGGCCGCGGGCACCGAGATCGTCACCATCGGCCCGGTGGCGCCCCAGTTCGAGGGCGGGGTCGACGCCGCCGAGCAGGTGCTGGCGACCGGCGCGACCGCCGTGCTCGCCTATAACGACCTCGTCGCCGCGGGCATCCTCAGCCGCCTGGCGCGGCTCGGCGTCGAGGTGCCGGGCGAGCTCAGCGTCGTCGGCTTCGACGACATCCCCCTTGCCGCCATGCTCACCCCGGCGCTCACCACCGTCGCGGCCCCGACGGCCGAGGCCGGCGCCGCCGCCGTCGACGCGCTGCTGAGCCGCCTCGAGGAGCCCGACGCGCCGGCGCCACAGCCGAGCGTCCGGGAGCTGCCCGCGACGCTCGTGGTGCGCGGATCCACCGCGGCGCCCGGGGCGCGACGGGCGGACGGGCCACTGTCATTAGAGACCAACCAAGGAGCAGTGTGATGCGAGACCTGGTGACCGCGGGCGACGAGACCGCCCACATCAACCTCGCGCTGGCCGACCTGAGCCCGCGCGAGGAGCTGGAGCTGCCCGCCGGCGGCGAGACCGCCGCGGTGATCCTCAGCGGCGTGGTGGACGCCTTCACCGCCGACGGGACCTCGCTGGGCCGCGCCGGCGAGCGCGCGTCGGTCTTCGACGCGCCCGGGGACACCGTCTACGCGCCCGCGGGAACCGGGCTGCGCCTGCAGGCGCTCGACGGGCCCGTCCAGGCGGCGGTCGCCTCCGCCGCCGCCGAGCCGTCCGCCGAGGCACCGCCGGCCCGGGTCATCAGGCCCGAGGAGCAGCGGATCGCCGAGGTCGGGAAGGGCAACTGGGCCCGCACCGTGCGCACGATCCTGGGTCCCGAGCACGACGCGCAGCGGCTGCTGCTGGGTGAGACGATCAACCCGCCGGGTAACTGGTCCTCCTATCCCCCGCACCGCCATGACCGCCACAACCCACCCGAGGAGGTCGACCTCGAGGAGGTCTATCTGTTCCGGGTCAACCCGTCCAGCGGCTTCGGGATCCAGATCCGCTACGAGCTCGACGGAGATCGCGCCGAGGAGTCATTCCTGGTCCGCGACGACGACGTCGCCGTGATCCGCTCGGGCTTTCACCCCGTCGCCGCCGCCTCGGGCTATGAGCTCTACTACCTGTGGGTGATGGCGGGCGAGGGGCGCGTGATGATGCCCTACCTCGATCCCGCCCACGCGTGGGTCCAGAACGGGGGCTGACGGTGGATCTGGCCCAGGCACTGCTCCAGCTGCATCCCGGAGACCCGGTGGCGCTCGCCCGGCACGAGCTCGAGCCGGGCACCGAGCTCGAGGGCGCCGGGCGGCGGGTCACCGTGCGCGACACCATCCCCCACGGCCACAAGCTCGCCCTCACCGACATCGCCGCCGGTGAGCAGGTCCTCAAGTACGGCCAGCCGATCGGGATCGCCACGCAGGCGATCGCGGCCGGCGAGCATGTGCATGAGCACAACCTCCGCTCGCTCTCCCGCGAGGGGCTCCCGGTGCCCGCCCAGGGCGGGCCCGGCGGCGCCACGCCGGCCGCCGCCGGCGCCGCTGCCGCCGCGGGGGCGCGCGCCCGGCAAGCGGCCACGCCCACACCCGCCGGCACCACCACCGAGATCCCCACCTTCGACGGGATCGTCCGCCCCGACGGCCGCGTGGGCACTCGCAACTACGTGGCCGTGCTCAGCTCGGTCAACTGCTCGGCCACCGTGGTCAAGCGGATCGCAGCCGCGTTCTCCGCGCCCGGTGCGCTCGACGACCACCCCGGCGTCGACGGCGTCATCGCCATCACCCACGGCAGCGGCTGCGGGCTCTCGCGAGACGGCGATGGGCTCGCCGTGCTGCGCCGCACCCTCGCGGGCTACGCCCGCCATCCCAACGTGGCCGCAGTCGTCGTCGTGGGCCTGGGCTGCGAGGTCAACCAGATCTCCGCGCTCGTCGACGGCTTCGATCTCCCTGAGGGCACGCCGCTGCGCCGGCTGGTCATCCAGGAGCTCGGCGGATCGGTCGCGACCGTGCGCCGCGGCATCGAGCTCGTCCAGGAGCTGTTGCCCGAAGCGGCCGTGCCGCGCCGGCCGGTGCCCGCCTCAGCGCTGGTGCTGGGGCTCAACTGCGGCGGCTCGGACGGCTGGTCCGGGGTCACCGCCAACCCCGTGCTCGGTGTCGCCGTCGACCGCCTGGTCGCCGCCGGCGGCACCGCCATCCTCGGCGAGACGCCCGAGATCCATGGCGCCGAGCATCTGCTCACCAGCCGCGCCGCGTCCCCCGAGGTGGCCGACCAGCTCATGGAACGGATCGCGTGGTGGGAGGACTACACCGCGGCCGAGGAGGGCCACATGGACAACAACCCCTCCCCTGGCAATCGCGCCGGCGGGGTGACCACGATCGAGGAGAAGTCCCTGGGCGCCGTGGCCAAGGGCGGCTCGAGCCCGCTTCAGGCCGTCTACGAGTACGCGGAGCCGGTCACCGCCAAGGGCCTGGTGTTCATGGATACGCCCGGGTATGACCCGGTGAGCGTCACCGGGATCGTCGCCGGCGGCGCCAACCTCGTCTGCTTCACCACCGGCCGCGGATCCGTGTTCGGCTGCAAGCCCGCGCCGAGCCTGAAGCTGGCCACGACCACCCAGCTCTACGAGCGCATGGGCGACGACATGGACTTCAACTGCGGCACGGTCCTCGACGGCGACGCGACCGTCTCCGAGCTCGGCGACGTCCTGTTCGGAGAGCTCCTGGCCATCGCCTCGGGGCGTCAGACCAAGAGTGAGGAGTTCGGCTTCGGCGACGAGGAGTTCGCACCCTGGCAGCTCGGCGCGGTGATGTGACCCCGCGCCTGCACCTGGCGACCCTGGAGCAGCTCCCGCGCGAGGTGGCGCCGCTGGTGGACCCCTGCGCGCTCGGAGTCGGGATCGTCCACCTGGGCGTCGGCGCCTTCCACCGCGCCCACCAGGCGGCCTACACCGAGGCCGCGATCGCCGCCGAGGGTGGCGACTGGGGGATCTGCGGGGTGAGCCAGCGCAGCGCTGACGTCGTGGCGCAGCTCGGCCCTCAGGACGGGCTCTACACCCTGGCCCAGCGCGACGGCTCGGGCGAGCGCCTGCGGGTGATCGGCGCGATGCGCGAGGTGCACTGGGCCCAGGCCGACCCGGACGTGGTCCGCGAGCGGATCGCCGCGCGCTGCACCCGGCTCGTCACGCTGACCGTGACCGAGAAGGGCTATCACCAGGACCCGGCCACCAACCGCCTGGACCTCGAGGACCCCGCCGTCGCCGCCGACCTCGCCGATGGGGGATCTCGGACCGTCGTCGGGCAGCTCGCCGGCGGACTGGCCCAGCGGCGCGCGGACGACGGCGGTCCCGTCACCGTGCTCTGCTGCGACAACCTCCCGGACAACGGCCACGTCCTGCATCGGCTCGTCGCCGACTTCGTTGACCGCGTGCCCGCATCCGATGGGTTGGGCGACTGGATCGCGGCCAACGTGACCTTCCCCTCATCAATGGTGGATCGGATCACCCCGGCCACCACGGAGGACGACCGGGCCCGCATCGCGGCCGCGCTCGGCGCCCGCGACGAGGGCGCGGTGGTCACCGAGCCGTTCACCCAGTGGGTGATCGAGGACGACTTCGCCGCCGGGCGCCCGGCGTGGGAGCGGGCCGGCGCGATCATCACCAGCGACGTGCGCCCCTACGAGCAGATCAAGCTGCGCCTGCTCAACGGGGCCCACTCCGCGCTCGCCTACCTCGCCGTGCTCGCCGACGCTGAGCTCGTCTCTGACGCCGTCCGGCCCGACGCCCCCTTCCGCGCGCTGCTGCAGAAGCTGATGGCCGTCGACGCCGCCCCCACCCTGGCGGTCCCGGACGGCTTCGATCTCGATGCCTACCAGGACGAGCTCCTCGATCGCTTCGCCAACCCCGCGCTGCGCCACCGCACGATCCAGATCGCCATGGACGGCAGCCAGAAGCTGCCGATGCGCCTGCTGGGCACGATCGCCGACCGCCGCCGGGCGGGCGCCGAGCCCGTCGCGGCCTCGCTGGGGGTCGCCGCGTGGATGCGCTTCGCCAGCGCGCGGCGGTCAGACAGCGGACGCGCGCTCACCATGGACGACCCGCTGGCCGACGAGATCGCCGAGCCGCCTGCGCGGGCGCGAAGGGCCCGAGCCCGTGGTCGACGCGCTGCTGTCGATGAGCCAGATCTTCAGCCAGGAGCTCGCCGCCGACGCCGGCTGGCGCGACCTCCTCGTCGAGCAGCTCGAGGCGCTGGTACACGACGGCGCGGAGCGGACCGCCCGCAGAGTGGCAGACTGAGGGCCCTGGAGGTCACAATGCCCTCCGTGCCCGACCGCCTCCCCATCACCCCGCAGCTGGCTCAGTCGGGCGTCGTCGCCATCCTGCGAGGGTCGACCGACCGCCATCTCCAGGACGTGTCGCGCACGCTGGGTCAGGCCGGCGTCACCTGCCTCGAGCTCACGCTCACCACGCCGGGCGCGGTCGACGCGCTCGCGCGGGTCCGCGCCGAGCTGCCCGCCGACGTCGCGCTGGGCATGGGGAGCGTCATCGACGCCGGCCAGGCGGCGGCGTGCCTTCAGGCGGGCGCCGACTTCCTGGTCAGCCCCGGCGTCTGCGCCGACGTCGCGGTGTACGCGGGCGCGCACGGTGTGGCCTGCTACCCCGGCGGCTTCACTCCCACCGAGCTGCTCGAGGCCTGGCGCCTGGGAGCCCCGGCGGTCAAGCTGTTCCCGGCGGCGTCGGGCGGGCCGCGCCACCTCAAGGACGTCCGGGCGCCTCTGCCCCAGATCCCCCTGGTGCCGACCGGCGGCGTGGCGCTGGACCAGATCGCCGACTACATCGCGGCGGGAGCGGTGGCCGTGGGCCTGGGCGGTCCGCTGGTGGGCGACGCGCTGGACGGCGGCTCGCTTGACGCGCTGGCGGACCGGGCGGCCGCGGCCCTGCAGGCCGTCCGCGCCGGGCGGGAGGCCCGGTGAGCCCCGGCCTGGTCACCGCCGGCGAGACCATGGGCCTCGTCGTCCAGAGCGCGCCGGGGTCGGTGCGCAACGGCGAGCCGATGACCTTCGGGATGGGCGGCTCTGAGTCCAACGTCGCGATCGGGGTCCGGCGGCTGGGCGTGCCGGCGACCTGGATCGGGCGCGTCGGCGCCGATCCGCCGGGCGATCTCATCCTGCGTGAGCTGCGCGCCGAGCAGGTGCAGGCGATCACCGTGACCGACCCGTCCCCGACCGGGCTGATGGCGCGCTGGCGCCCGAGCGGCGTCCACGGGCGCGTCACCTACTACCGCCGCCACAGCGCGGGCTCGCACCTCGCCGCCGACGACATCCCGGCTGACCTCATCCGCGGCGCCGGCGTCCTGCACGTCACCGGGATCACGCTCGCCCTCGGTCCCGGGCCGGCCGCGGCGGTCACCCACGCGATCGCGATCGCCCGCGACGCCGGCGTCACCGTCAGCTTTGACCTCAACTACCGCAGCGCCCTGTGGCCGGTGCACGAGGCCGCCCCGGCGCTCGAGGCCGCGGTGCGCAGCGCCGACGTCGTCTTCGCCGGAGAGCACGAGGCCGAGATCGTCACCGAGAGCGCCGACCCGCTGCAGGCGGCCCTGGCGCTCGAGGCCCTCGGTCCCGGCCAGGTCGTCGTCAAGCGCGGCGCCGAGGGCTGTCTGGCCCGCATCGACGGCGCGACGATCGAGCAGCCGGCCCCGGTGGTGACCGTGGTGGACACCGTCGGCGCGGGCGACGCGTGCGTCGCCGGCTACCTGGCCGAGCTGATGAGCGGCGCCGAGCCGGCCGTCCGCCTGGCCACCGCGGTGGCGGCGGGCGCCTTCGCGGTCACCGTCTCCGGTGACTGGGAGGGGATGCCCGACCGGCGGGCGCTGGCCCTGCTGGGGGCGACCGAGCCGGTCATCCGATGAGCAGGGCCCGCAGAGCAGGGCGGGCGGCGCCAGCGCAGGCGCCGCCCTCCCGTTTCACCGACTACGGTGACCAGGTCACCGGCTTGTCGATGTAGCTCTCGGTCCCGGTGTATGCCGCCTTCGTGATGCCCCCGGGCACCAGGAAGGTCAGGCAGGTTGCAAAAGTCGAGCCGACGCCCATCGTCTTGGGCGCGACCTTGTCGTCGCACTTGGGGAAGTCGCCGAAGAAGGTGACGCTCTGCTGCGTCTGCCCCGTCTTGTCGACGCCCTCCACCTGAATCGCCGGGTCGTTATCGGTGCTGGCGATCGTGCCCGGCCCCAGGCTGGTGATCTTCACCTCGACGTAGTACGGGGTGCTGGCCTTCTCGGTGGCGTCGAGCTGGATCCCGTTGAAGTCGGCCAGCGAGCCCTTGGTGATGGACTCGACGTCGACGTTCAGCTTGTAGGTGGGCCCGTCCTTGCCGGACTTCAGCGTCGTCGCGAACGGCACCGTCGCGCTCTGGCCCGCCTTCAGGCTGGTGCCCGGCGCCGCGGTGTTGCCGCCGGCGCTCGCCGCAGAGCTCGTCGCCGCCGCACTGGTCGTGGCCGCCGCACTGCTCGTCGCCGCCGCGCTCGTGGTGGCGGCCGCCGGCGCGGCCGATGAGGAGGACGACTGCGTGCCACCGCCACCGCCACCGCCACCGCCACCGCTGCCGCTCGAGCCGCATGCCGCGACTCCCAGCGCCAGCACCGTGGCAGTCAGAGCCGAGAGCCCCACTCGCGTGCCCCTGAACTGAAGGGTCACTGCGCCTGCTCTCCCTTCTCCGCGTCCGTGCGGTCGCGGCTCTGACTGTTGAGTGCCTCCTGTCGGTCCACTGCTCGCTCCAGTCGATCCATCAGCTCGAGCCAGCCGAAGAACTCGGCCCCCGGCGCCCCCGGCGCCGTGACCTGTCCGCTGACAGTCCCGTCGCTGTGTCCGATCTGGACGATGACCTCCACTACTGCGCCCCTGTTCATCGACCGGCAGCGTGCCGGAGGCCACCGCTCAGCGCATCAGGAAAGACCCTGATCTTTGGTCGCGCGGTCCCTGACGTTTGGCGCCGGCCGTGCCGGTGAGGGCCGCGGCCAGCTCCGCGCGTGAGCCGATCCCGAGCTTGCTGTAGGCCTGGGAGAGCTGGGTCTCCACCGTCTTGGTGGAGACGAACAGGGCCTGGGCGATCTCGCGGTTGCTCATGCCCGAGGCCGCCATCTCCGCGGTGCGCAGCTCCGCCGGGGTCAGCGACCCGGGGCCGCGCAGCGACGCGCGCCGCGGCCGCGCCCCGGTGGCGACGAGCTCGGTGCGGGCCGTGTCGGCCAGCGCGACCGCGCCGCACTGATAGGCGAGATCAAGGCCCGCGGCCAGCGGCTCGCGCGCGGCCAGGCCCTCGTCGCGGCGGCGCAGTCCGATGCCCAGGTTGACGAGCGCCTGCGCCCTGGCGAGCCGCGCCGGAGAGTCATCGAGGAGCGCCACCGCCTCGCGCAGCGCCGCGAGCCCCTCCGCGCCGCCATCGAGGCCGCCGGACGTCGACAGCGCGAGCGCCTGGCGCCGGGGCGCACCGAAGGCGATCGCCGCCTCGAGCTCGCGCCGGGCCAGGGCGGCCGCCTCGTCGGCGCGACCGAGGCGCGCCAATGCCGCGGCGGCCGTGGGCACCCACTCGACGAGCACGCTGAGGTGGCAGCCGGCGGCCGTCATCCTGCGATCGGCCTCGAGCATGTCCGCGACGCCGGCGAGATCGCCCGACGCGATGCGCACCCGGCCACGCTCGGCCAGCACCCCCACGCCCTGCCACACCCTCAGCTCGGGCTCGCCGAGCGGGAGCGAGTCGAGGATCGCGCGGGCGTCATCGAGCCGCCCGCGCTCGGCCAGGATCGGGATGAGGAACATCGCGGCGAAGTGCGCGGAGCCGATCTCCCGGGCCAGCTCGTAGGCGCGTTGGGCGTGATCCTCCGCCTGATCGAGCTCGCCCAGGCGCAGCGACGTGACGCTGCAGACGGTGGAGGCGTGCATGAACATCGGCGCCGAGCCGCGGCGCTGGGCCTCGGCGAGGCCGACCTCCTGGGCCGGCCCGGCGTCCTCGAACTGCTCGGTCCACGTCAGCGCGCGCGCCGCTCCGCCGTACGGGATCAGATGGCGCAACAGCCGCTCGTCATGGAGGGCGCGCCGCGCGAGCCCTGACGCCTCGAACGCCGACAGGCCGGTGACGATCCCGGTGGAGGCCAGCGCGGCGAGCATCAGCGGATCGCTCACCTCGCCGCGCCGGGCGCTGGCAAACCGCGGGGCGGTGCGCTCGACGATGCGGCGGGTCGCGGTGAGGTCGGTGGCGCCGCCGCCGAGCAGGTGGGCCTCGAGCCGGCCCACCACCTCCTCGTCGAGCCCGGCGTCGTCGAGCATGCTCTCGACCAGGGCGCGCACCGAGTCACCGCGCCCCACGCTGAGCAGCGCGTGCGCCAGCTCCTGGCCGACGCGGGCGCGCTGCACCGGCTCGCGGGCCAGCTCCAGGGCCTCGCGCAGGGCCGGGAACGCGTCGTCGGACGGCAGCAGCGCCTCGGCGCGCCCGAGCTCCAGGAGGACCTCCAGGCGCATTTCGGCGGCGGGCGGCTCGGCAAGGGCGCGGCGCAGGTAGGAGGCGGCGGTGTCAGGCGCGCCGCGCGTCATCGCCTGGCGCGCCGCCGTCCGCAGCGCATCCACCACCCACGCCTCGCCGTAGGGCTCGGCCGAGAGCAGATGCGCGGCAACGCGATCGGGGGGCGCGCCATCGGCGATGAGCAGCCGCGCCGCCCCCGAATGCAGCGCCGCCCGGCGCGCCGCGGGCAGCTCGGCCAGCAGCGCCTCATGGACGATCGGGTGCATGAAGTCCAGCTCGCGCTCGGGCGCCAGCACGTCGGCGGACCGCAGGCGGTCCGCCGCGACCTCGGCCGCCTCACGGTCCAGGTCGGCCAGGCTGGCGGCATGACGCAGCGGTGCGCCCGGGCCGAGGATCGCGATCGCCTCCGCGAGGTGGTCGCAGTCCAGGCCGAGCCGGCCGATCCGCACGAGCACGCTGCGCCCGACCGTGCCCGCGCCGAGCGAGCGCACGCTGCGCGCCACGTCCACGCTCGGCCGGCGGCCCTCGCTGCGCAGGTCGGCCACCAGCTCGCGCAGGTAG
The DNA here is from genome assembly GCA_963771675.1 of uncultured Actinomycetota bacterium. Taxonomy (GTDB): domain Bacteria; phylum Actinomycetota; class Thermoleophilia; order Solirubrobacterales; family Solirubrobacteraceae; genus Palsa-465. The sequence continues at coordinate 357,180 of CAVYUJ010000005.1, forward strand.
AACGGGTTGCCGCCCGTCGCCTCATGACAGGAGCGACAGAGATCCTCGTCGGCCCGTGGCCCCAGCTCCCGGCGCACGAGCTCGCCGCTGCCGTCCGGCGACAGCGGGGCCGGGGCCAGAACGAGGGACGCCTGCTCGGTGAGCGCGGCCAGCGGCCCCGACACCTCCCCGCGTCGCTGCGCCACCACCAGCACGGCGGCCAGTGACTCGATGCGCCGGGCCAGGTAGAGCAGGAATCGCGCCGACGCCGGGTCCAGCCAGTGCGCGTCGTCCACGAGCAGCGCCACCGCCCCGCGGTCGCAGTGGTCGGCGATCAGCCAGTAGAGACCGTGCAGAACCGCGATGGCCCGGTCGGCCTCCGGCGTGACCTCCGCCTCGCCGGTGAACACCGGCGCGGCGAGCCCCGCCGAACCGCTGAACGCGCCCGCGTCGGCGACGGGCGCGAGCAGCTCGCGGGTCGCGGCGAACGACGACTCCATCGACACGTCGTCGCCGCGGGCCTGCAGGCTCTGCATGCCGCGCGCCGCGGCGCGCTGGGCGCACGCTCGCAGGAGCGCGCTCTTGCCGATCCCGGCCGGGCCCTCGATCACCACCACCCCGCCCCGGCCGTCGCATGCGGCCGCCAGCAGGCCGTCGATGCCCGCTATCTCCGCGCCACGTTCCAGTAGCGCGCCGCCGTCCCGGTGCGACTCGCCCACGCCACGCATCCTACGGATTGCCGGTGTCCGGGACGACGCAGCCCCGGCCGGCGCTTGATCTGGGCCCTACGTCGCGCGCTTGTCCGGTCGCGCACCGCGGGCCGCCACTGGACGCCGGGTCGCTTGACAGCGAGGGCGCCCGCACGAGAATCCCACCCCGGCGAGAGAGAGGAAGGGGTTCCACATGCAAACGTTTCGCCTGCGTTCGCTGCGTGCCTACCTGTGCCTGGCAGGTGCCGCAGCCGTCATCACCGCCACCGTGGCCGTCCTGGCCTCGAACGGTGGCGTGGCCAGTGCCCAGACCAGCCGCGCGCTGGTCAACGCGTCCAACCGGCTGGCCGCGGTCAGCCCGACCATCCCGGCCAAGGTCGACTGCTCGACGCTGAAGACGCTGCCGAGCCTGGTCACGATCCCGGGTTTCCCGACGAGCATCGACTCGACCACTGACGTGGCCGCCGCCGGGGGCAACCCGGAGTACTGCGACGTGAAGGGGATGATCGCGCCCCAGACGCACTTCGAGATGAAGCTGCCGGTGAGCACCTGGCAGGGCCGCTACCTGCAGAACGGGTGCGGCGGCTACTGCGGCGTGATCACCAACCAGAACTTCCCGTCCTGCGACGCGCAGCTGGGCGGGGACTTCGCGATGGCCACCGACGACGAGGGCCACACCACCTCCACCGGCCTCGGTGGCGCCGGGTTGTTCGCCTTCAACAGCCAGAAGCTGCGCAAGGAGTACGGCTATGAGTCAGAGCACGCGCTCGCGGTCGTGGCCAAGACGATCATCGGCGACTACTACGGCCAATCGCCCAACTACTCCTACTTCGACGGCTGCTCGGACGGTGGCCGCGAGGCGATGGCGGTGGCCGAGCGCTATCCCACCGACTTCAACGGCATCATCGCGGGCGCGCCGGAGATCATCGCCGGCCCGCTCAACGCCGAGCTGCAGACCTGGGACTACCGGGTCAACACCGACGCCAACGGCAACGCGATCCTCACCTCGGCCAAGCTGGCGGCGCTGCACAACGCGGTCATCAGTGCCTGTGCCGGGGATGACGGGGTGCCGGGCGACGGGATCATCACCGACCCGCGCAACTGCCAATTCAATGTCGCGAGCATGCAGTGTCCGGCCGGCGTGGACAACGCCAACTGCCTGACGCCGGCGCAGGTGACGGTGGCCGACGAGATCTACCAGGGGCCGGTCGACCCGCAGGGCCGCCATCTGTACCCGGGCGGATTCGCCTTCGGCTCAGAGGGGTCGTGGGGCGGCTTCCAGGTCGCCGCGGCGCCGTTCGGGGCCACCGTGTCGTCCAAGACCGCGGCGGTCTACGGCGGCCTGTCGCTGCCCTACCTGCGCTACCAGTACCTGCCGCCGGACCAGCTCGGTCCTGACCCGGACCAGTGGAGCTTCAGCGACCGGACCTTCCGTTCGCTGTTCCCGGTGGCCAACACGTATGACGCGATGGACACCAACCTCAGCGCGTTTCGCCGCCACGGCGGCAAGCTGATCATCTGGCAGGGGTGGGCCGACCAGGCCATCCCCGTGTTCGGAACGATCGACTACTACGACACGCTGGCCAGCCGCATGGGCGGGCTGAGCTCGACCGAGCAGTTCGCGCGGATGTTCCTGTTCCCGACGGTGGCGCACTGCGGCGGTGGCTATGCGGCCAGCAGCTTCGACCTCGTCTACCCGATGGTCCAGTGGGTGGAGGGCGGGTCGGCGCCGAGCCAGATCATCGCCACCGACACCGTCGGTGCCACGACGCTGACGCGGCCCGTGTATCCGTATCCGCTCGTGCCCAAGTACAACGGCACCGGCGCCACCACGGACGCGTCGAGCTTCCACCCGGTCGTCTCACCCCACGCGCACGACTACTCGCCGTGGATCGGCAACGACCTCTTCTACCAGCCGGTCGACGCGTCGTCACATGGCGACGCGCGGCACACTAGGAGGGATGCCTCAAGCTGACGTGATCGTCGTCGGCGCCGGCCACAACGGGCTGGTGGCGGCGACCCTGCTGGCGGGCTCCGGTCACCGCGTCCTGGTGCTGGAGTCCGCCGGCCACGCCGGGGGCGCCTCGGTCTCGGCGCGCCCGTTCCCGGGCGTCGACGCCCGCATCTCGCGCTACTCCTATCTCGTCAGCCTGTTCCCGCAGGCGCTGCTGCGCACGCTCGGCGTCACGGTGGAGCTGCGCCGGCGGCAGATCAGCTCCTACACGCCCCAGGGCGACGCGGGCGTGCTCATCTGCGACGACGCCCGGCGCACGCGTGAGACGATCGCGCGCACCCTGGGTGACGGCGACGGCAGCGCGGACGCGCTTGACCGGTTCGGCGCGCTCACCGCCGGGGTGGCGCAGCGCGTCTTCCCCACGCTCACCGAGCCGCTGCGCTCCCGCGCCGATCTGCGGCGCCTGGTCGCCGACGACACCGCGTGGGAGGCGCTGTTCGAGACACCGCTGTCAGCGCTGCTCGAGTCGTCGTTTGACTCAGACCTCGTCCGTGGGCTGGTCGCCACCGACGCGCTCATCGGAACCTTCGCCGCACTCGACGAGCCGGGCCTGGCGCAGAACCGCTGCTTTCTGTATCACGTGATCGGCAACGGGACCGGCCACTGGGACATCCCGGTGGGTGGCATGGGAGCCCTCTCGGGGGCGCTCGCCGACGCGGCCCGGCGAGCGGGCGCCGAGCTGCGCCTGGATACGCCGGTGACGCGGATCGAGGCAGACGATGGGGGTGTCGCGGTCCGCACGGGCGGTGGCGAGGTCCACGAGGGCCGGCGCGTCCTGGCCAACGTCGCCCCGGCGGTGCTGGCCGAGCTGATGGGCGAGCCGCCGGCGACCGAGGCGCCCGAGGGCTCACAGCTCAAGCTCAACCTGCTGCTGCGGCGGCTGCCCCGCCTGCGCGACCCGTCGGTCACCCCGGACGAGGGGTTTGCCGGCACGTTCCACGTCAACGAGGGCTATGACCAGCTCCAGCGCGCGCATGCCCAGGCGGCCGCCGGCCAGATCCCCGAGCTGCCGCCGTGCGAGGCCTACTGCCACTCCCTCACCGACCCGTCGATCCTGAGCCCCGAGCTGCAGGCCGCCGGCGTGCAGACGCTCACCGTGTTCGGGCTGCACATGCCCGCGCGTCTGTTCCGCGCCGACCATGACGCCGCACGCGACGCGGCGGTCGCCGCCACCCTCGCCTCGATCAACACCGTGCTGGCGGAGCCGATCGAGGACTGCCTGCTGCACACGCCCGACGGGGCGCCGTGCCTGGAGGCGCACACCCCGCTCGAGCTCGAACATGAGCTCGGCATGCCCGGCGGCCACATCTTTCACCGCGACCTGACGTGGCCGTTCGCCGAGGACGACGCGGACATCGGCCGCTGGGGCGTCGAGACCGGCCACTCGAACGTCTTCATCTGCGGGGCGGGCGCACGGCGCGGCGGAGCGGTGAGCGGCATCCCGGGACACAACGCCGCCCAGGCCGTGCTTCAAGTAAACTTATAGGTTTACTTATGTGGGGCTGCTGCGGATTGGCGAAAGGGCACGCACGCCGCGGCCACAGCAGTTGTGCGGCGGTGAGCGCCAACGGAGCGGGTGAAAATGCGCGCGCACCGACCCAGAGGGCGCAGTGCGTGCAGTTTCGCCAGCAATGACGCGAGAGAGCGCACACCCTCCGCCTCCGCGGTGTGCGCTCTGTGGGGTCAGCGGGACTCCACTCTCAGAGCGCACACGGTCCGGTGCCGAGGTGTGCGCTCTGAGGCGTCAGAACTCCGCGGGCTCAGCGGCCCCGCGCGGCCCAGCGGTCGATGAGGAAGCGCGCGATCGACACCGCCGGGGGCAGCTGAAACCCGGGATCACCGCCGGCGATGGCCTCCTGGACGGCCTCGCGCGGGTACCAGCCGACCTCGTCGAGCTCATCGTCGGTGACCTGCGGCTCGCCCCCATCGGACACCGCATGGAAGCCGAGCATGAGCGAGGCCGGGAACGGCCACGGCTGGGAGGCGACGAACACCGGGTCGCGGGCGATGATCCCCGACTCCTCCTGGACCTCGCGCGTGACCGCCTCCTCGGCCGACTCGCCCGGGGACACGAAGCCGGCCAGCACGCTGAGGCGGCCCGCCGGCCACCCCGCCCGGCGTCCGAGCAGCATCCGGCCATCGTGCTCGACGGTCATGATCACCACCGGGTCGGTGCGGGGGAAGTGGTTGGCGCCGCAGCGCGGGCAGTGCCGGGAGTAGCCGGCCTCGGCGATCTCGGTGGCGTTGCCGCAGTTGGCGCAGAAGCGGTGGCGCCGGTGCCAGTTGAGCAGCGCCATCACGTAGGCGGCCAGGCCGCCCTCGGCGGGCGCCATCAACGCCCCCGCTTCGCGCAGGCTCATGAAGCGATGGCCGTCGACCGTCTGTTGCTGCGCCTCGGGCGTGAGCGACTCGACGTCGAGCGCGAACAGCGCCGCGTCGCCGTCGAGCCCGAGCAGGATCGGCTCGGGGAGCTGGTCCTCGCGCACCCGGGCGCGCACCAGCTCGGGGGCGTCGGTTCCTGCGACGAGCACCCCGTCGTCTCCTGCCGCGATCACGCGCGAGCCGGCGTCGCGCAGCCGCGCGCTCACCCAGTCGGCGTCCTTGCGCTCCGTTGAGGCCCGGTCCAGAGCCATTCCGGTGAACGGGGGCAGGGCGGGGCTGTCGGCGGCGGCGGTCATGGCGCTTCTCTCAGAGTAATGACCGGCTGGTGAACCGCTTTGCCCGAGAGACGCCGAGGCGTATGCTGCGCTGCGCTGCGCCGCGTCGTGGCCGTCGTAGATGCGGATCAGGTAGGGAACTCAGGAGAGGGGATAGCCGTGAAACGTCACGTCCTGGCCGTCATCGTGGTGGCGGGTGCCCTGTGTGCCGGCGTGATGAGCTCGGCGGCGGATGCCGCCGTCGCGACGGGCGCGCCCGGCTCGGACAGCTACTTCGACCTTGCCCGCAAGGACTGCGTTGGGACCGCGCGCAACACCACTTCCCGGGTCTGGTTCACGGTCGCCGACGGCGTCCTGTCCGACACCTACTGGCCCAACGTCGACGCCACCAACGTCCACACCCTCCAGTACGTCGTCACCGACGGCTCGAGCTTCACCGACCTGCAGACGCGCGACATGAGCTACCGCGTCGTTCCCGACCCGACGGGCATGTCGTGCACGATCGTCGCCTCCAGCGCCGCGCGCCACTACTCGATCACCACCACGTACATCGCCGATCCCGCGCGCGATGCGGTGCTCATGCGCACGCGCTTCCACGGCCCGTCGGGTGATCAGGTGTACGTGCGGCTGGACCCGTTGGCCGGCGGCACGGGCGGCGGGGGCTCGACCAACGGCGGCGGCAACAGCGCGTCGCTGGTGGGCTCGGTCCCGGTCGACGCCAACACCAACACGGTCACGGACGCGAGCAACCGCGACTACGCCGTCCCGACGTTCGAGGCACTGCAGTCCAGCCGCGGCTTCGGCGCCGAGAGCGTCGGCTATGCCGGCAGCGCCTCCGACGGCCTGACGATGCTCGACGCCGGGCACGGGCTGACCACCTCATTTGACTCGGCGCCCAACGGCCACGTGACGCTCACCGCGCAGCTGCGCCTGCGTCACGATCGATCCACCAACCTGGCGCTCGGCTTCGGCACCACCCAGAGCGCCGCCATCGCGACCGCCGGCGCGTCCGCGAACCAGCACTTCGGGAGCGCCTGGAGCGATTACGAGGCGCAATGGCAGCGGTATGACTCGCGCCTGCGCCGTCCCGCGTGGCGGCTGGGCCGCGCCGCCGACCAGGAGTACTACGCATCGGTCAACGTGGTGAAGGCATCCGAGGACAAGCAGTTCCCCGGCGCCATCGCGGCGGGGCTCGACTCCCCCTGGGGCCAGGCGGTGCTGGCCGACACGGTCAACAACGGCCACCCGCACTACTTCGGCTCCTATCGCGAGGTCTTCGCCCGCGATCTCTACGAGGCGTTCACCGGCCTGCTCGTCGCCGGCGACGTCCACACCGCGCAGGACGCGACGCTGTTCTTGTTCGACCGCCAGCAGCAGGCCGACGGCTCGATGCCGCGCAACTCTCTGGAGAACGGCAAGCCCGCTCCGGACACCGGCGGCACCCAGCTGGACGAGACCTCGTATCCGATCCTCATGGACTGGCAGTCCGGCCTCGCTCACGACAGCTCGCTGTACACCAACCACGTCATCCCGGCGGCCGACTTCCTCGTCGGACACGGGCCGTCCGACGGGGTCGAGCGATGGGAGGAGCAGTCGGGCTTCTCGCCCTCCACGATCTCGGCCGAGATCGCCGGGCTCACCGCGGCGGCGAAGATCGCCACGGTCAACCACGACCCCGCGCACGCCCGTCTGTATCAGGCGACCGCCGATGACTTCGCGCGCAACATCAAGGCCTGGACGGTGACCACGACCGGTCCCTACGCGCCCCGGTACTTCATCCGGGTCTCCAAGACCGGCGACCCCAACGCCGCCATCTCCTACACGCTCGGCAACGGGACCACCACCCCCACCGACCAGCGCTCGATCGTGGACGCGGGCTTCCTCGAGCTCGTGCGGCTGGGCATCCTGCCCGCCCGCGATCCGGACATCCGCGCCTCGCTGACGGTGATCGACAACACCATCGAGCGCCAGACCGACAGCGGGCCGGGCTTCTACCGCTACGGAACCAGCGCACCGGGCTCCGAGGACGGCTACGGCGACTGCGTCCCGGGCGGCGCATCGATCTGCAGCGTGCTCGGCGCTCCATGGCCGCCCAGCGACAACGGGACCGGCCATCTGTGGCCGGTGCTCAGCGACGAGCGCGCGGAGTTCGACCTGTCCGCCGGGCACCCGTCGTCGGCCCGCGGGTTGCTGGCGGCGATGGAGAACATGACCTCGGGACAGGGCCTGGAGCCCGAGCAGGTGTGGGAGGACGCCCCCGTCGCGCCGTCACCGTTCGGCACCGATCCCACCATCGCATCGATCGGCTTCACCAACGGCAAGCCGGTGGGCTCGGCCAGTCCGCTGACCTGGGCCCAGGCCACGGTCGCGCGGCTGACCATCGACCTCGGCGCCGGGCGCAGCGTCGAGACACCCGACATCGTCTCTGACCGCTACCTCGCGCACGGGATGCCCGGCGCGCTGCCGCTGGCGATCACCTCCCCGGCGCCGGGGACCACGATCACCGCGCAGTCGATCACCGTCACCGGGACGACCGCCAAGGGCGCCCGCGTCGACGCCGAGGCCGAGACGCCGGCGGGCGGGACCGCCGCGACGGCGTCCACGACCGCGGACGGCTCGGGACACTGGTCGTTGACCGTGACGCCGACCTCGTTCGGTTCGCCGACGATCACGGTCACCGCGACCAAGGGCAGCAACACCGGCTACGCCCAGGAGTCCGTCGTCGACGTCACCCTGCCGGGGACGACCGTCCTCAACGTGCCCGACCCGTCGGGCGACGACAACGGCCCGGGCACCTACGTGTACCCGAACTCGTCGAACTTCGTCGCGGGATCGTTTGACCTGACCAACTTCCGGGTCAACGAGACCGCCACCGACGTCTACATCCAGACGACGCTGCGCAACCTCGTCGCCACCTTCGGCAACAACTTCGGCGCCCAGCTGCTCGACATCTACGTCCGCAATCCGTCGGCGTCTCCGACCTCGACGGCGGCGCCGTTCACGAGCCGCAACTACACGATCGCGCCGGCCGACGCCTGGACCCAGCGGATCGAGGTCCAGGGCTTCGCCGCCCCGATATGGCTCAACGCGGCCAACGCGTCGCTGGGATCGCCGCAGTTCATTCCCGACGACCCCAGCGGTACGGCGACGCTCGTCCTGCCCCGCGCCGCGTTCGGCGACCCGGGATCGGGCTGGGTGTTCACAGTCGCGCTCACCGGCCAGGACGGTTTCAGCAGCGATCAGGCCAGAGCGTTCACGCAGCCCGCCGGAGACTTCTCGTTCGGCGTGTGCGCGCCCGGCGGAACCAGCGCGATCTGCAAGGTCGACCCCAGCACCGTGCCCAAGGTGATGGACACGATCACGCCGGCGGGCGTGGATCAGTCGACCGAGCTCAACCCGACCCTCGGCGCGGTGATGCTCCAGGGCGTCAGGGTGCCGTAGCGCCGAGCTCCTGACTTCCTCATAGCTCAAAACACCGTCTCCTGGTGTATTGTCGGAGAGGTGCGGAGAGACCGGGTCCGGCAGCCACGTCGCCACACGCTGCCCACGCTGCTGATCGTGGGCGCCTGCGCGTGGTCGGCCACCACCGCCGCGGCGACGGCGACGGCGACGGCGACGGCGAGCGCGCAGGTCCCCGCCGGGATGCCCACCGACGTGCCCGCCGCGGCCGGCACTCCGGCCCCGTCGCTCCCGGAGCCCTCCCCCACCGCGTGGCCGTTTCCGAGCACGTTCCCGCAGACCTCGGGCACCGGCCGGCTGGCCGGGGGCGCCTCGCTGTGGACCGACTTCGTCTACGACGATTACGGCGCATCGAGCCCGCAGGGGTTCAACACCTCCACCTTCGCGCAGAGCTCGGGCCTGGCCGGACGCCAGGGCGACTACGTCTTCCCGTCGGGGGCCGCCGACAACAACGGCGCTGACATCTTCCGCGCCGGGATCGGCGTCAAGGGAGGCTTCAGCTACTGGCGGGTCGACTGGGTCACGCTCGCGGACCCGAGCGTCCCCATCGCCGAGTGGGCGCTGGACACCGATGACAATGCCGCCACCGGCGTGGCCGCGTGGCCGGCCTCGGCCGGGGTGACCTCGCCCGGCATCGACCAGGCGCTGGTCGTCTCGAGCCGCGGCGCCTGGCTGGTCAATCCGCTGACCGGGCTGCGCACCGACGTGGTGGCCCACGGCGGGAGCCTCACCGTCGACCCGGCGGCGAAGTCGTTCATCGTCGCGGTGCCCAACAGCCTGCTCCCGGTGAGCGGGACGTGGCGGGTGCGGCTCGCCGCGGGGCTGGCCGACGCACCGGGCCAGAACTTCGCTCCGCCCGACGTCGACACCGCCGGTACCAGCGCGCTGCCCCTCCCGGCCGAGCGGGTCTACAACATCACCTTCCGCAGCGTCGCCCAAGAGCCTCCGGTCTACACCGACGGATCGAGCGATGCCCTGGCGGCCGCGGCCCAGGCGGCGCTCGCCGCCACGCCCGTCGGCAGCGCACTGGGGCTCGACGGGCTCGCGCGCTCGGTCACCGGCAACTACTGGATGGAGGATGACCAGGCCGACACCCTGGCCTCCGGCGACGTCTCGAAGTTCTCACAGGTCGTCGATTGGTCGGCGCTGGCCGCGGGCGATGCGACACCCGAACCGCAGCCGACCGGCTACAGCGCCCGCTGGTACGTGTCGCGCCTTGACCCCGGCGAGGGCCAGCGGACCGACGACGGCAACGAGGGAGACTTCAAGCCGACGCTGATGGAGCGCATCCAGCCCTACGCGGTCTACGTGCCGACCGGGTACCGGACCGGCCACAGGGCGCCGCTCACCTGGATCCTGCACTCGCTGGAGGTCAACTACAACCAGTACGGCGCCCTTGACCCGCAGCTCCTGCAGCAGCTCTGCCAGGCCCGCGGCTCGATCTGTGCCACCACCGAGGGCTTCGGTCCCGCGGGCTGGTACTACAACGAGGCCGAGACCGACTTCTGGCAGGTATGGCGCCAGCTGGCGCAGACCTACACGCTGGACCCGGCGCGCACGGTGATCTCCGGTTACTCGATGGGCGGCTGGGCGTCCTACAAGCTGGCGTTCGAGCACCCCGACGACTTCGCCGGGGCGCTGGTGCTCGACGGGCCGGTGGCCTGCGGTGTCGAGGTCTACCCCGGGGCGACCGCGCCGGCCTCCCAGGACCCGACATGCGCGCAGGACGGGCAGAGCTCGGCGATGGTGCCCAATGCGCGGTGGATCCCGTACGTGATCGATCAGACCTACGCCGACGAGCTGGTGCCGACCACCGGCGTCATCGCCCAGGCGCAGGCGTTTGACCGGGCGGCCCAGCGCTATGACCTGTTCATCCACACCGGCGCCGACCACCTCGCCTTCGCCACCGAGGACCGCTTCTCGGATGCGGTGGCCGCGCTGGGCTCCCCGGTGCGCACCACCCACCCCCGCGCGTTCACCTACGACTGGTATCCCAGCCTGTCGAGCAGCGCGCTCGGGCTCGGCGCCACCGGCGACTACTGGCTGAGCGGACTGGCGGCGCGCGACAGCGCGTCGGGGACGGTCGCCGGGATCGTCGCCAACGACGCCGCCCTGCCCGGCCGCGCCGTCACCGCGGTGCGGTCCGGTCCGTCGCTCGTCATTCAGCCGCTGCCGGGGACGAGCACCTCGCTGAGCTGGAAGCCGGGTGCGCCCGCGACGACCCGGTCGCGCATGCGGCTGACGCTCAGCGACGTCGCCGCGCTCACGGTCGACAGCGTCGCTGCCCGGTTGCGGACGGGGACGATCACCGTTCGCACCGACGGTCCGACGCGGCTGAGTATCGCCCACCTGCGCCGGGGAACGCGGGTGCTGGTGGCAGGCCGCCGCGTGGCGACGGCAGGGCGAGCCGGTCGGGTGACGGTGCGGCTCGCCTCAGGGGTGTCAGTGGTGAAGCTCATGAGGTCACATCCGCGAGGGAGGGAATAGGTGGTCAGACGCGCGTGGGGACCGGCTGTGCGGCGAGCGGGAAGCTGACGCCCGTCAGCTGCTCGGAGACGTCCCACAGCCGGCGCGCAACCTCCATGTCCTGGGCCTCCTTCGAGCGTCCGACGAATCCGGGCGCCCCGCGACCCTCCATGAACCCGGTCGGCCCGACGTAGCTGTTGCCCGGGACGTCGGCCACGGCGGCGTACAGCGTGGGCAGTGCTCCACCGTTGTCGTCCTGGGCGATGACGCGGTTGCCGATCCACATCAGGGCCTCCATCAGGCGGTTCTCACTGTGCGACTGCAGGTTGGTCGCGGCGTAGCCCGGGTGGGCGGCAGCGGCCACCACCTCGGAGCCGGCATCGATCAGCCGGCGCTGCAACTCGGCGGTGAACAGCAGGTTGGCCAGCTTGGACTGCCCGTAGGCGCGCCACGCCCTGTAGGTCTTGCGCTCCCAGTTGAGGTCGGCGAAGTCGACATGGCCCATGCGGTGCGCCCCCGACGCGACGGTCACGACGCGTCCGGCGACGTCGGGCAGCAGCAGATTGGTGAGCGCGAAGTGGCCGAGATGATTGGTGCCGAACTGCATCTCGAACCCGTCGGCGGTCTGCGACTTCGGCGGGATCATGACCCCCGCGTTGTTGATGAGGATGTCGACGGGGCCCTCCCAGCCGGCGGCGAACTCCCTGACGGAGTCGAGGCTGGCGAGGTCCAGACGCCGGACCTCGGTGGTGCCGGACATCTGTGACGCGGCGGCATCGCCCTTGTCGGTGTTGCGCACGGCCAGGACGACGCGGGCGCCGGCGGCGGCCAGAGCGGAGGCGGCGACGCGGCCGATGCCGCTGTTGGCGCCGGTGACGATGACCGTCTTGCCGGTCATGTCGGGGATGGAGGCGGTGGAGAAAGTAGTCATGGACAACAATGTAGGCGCTGACCACAATGTTGTCAAGAGCTACTTCGTTCGCTAGCCTCTCTCCCGATGCCCGAGCGTCCTTATCACCATGGCAACCTGCGGCGGGCCCTGCTCGACGCCGCCGTGCGCACCGTGCGCGACCGCGGCGTCCAGGAGCTGTCACTGCGGGAGCTCGCCCGTGACGTCGGCGTCAGCCACGGCGCCCCGCGCCGGCACTTCCCTGACCGCCAGGCGCTGCTCGACGCGCTGGCCGAGACGGGCTTTGAGCGGCTGCGCGCCGAGCTGCGGGCCGCCGTCGACGGCGCGGGCGACGACTTCGAGGCGCGCCTGCACGCGACGGCCGCCGCCTACATCCGCTTCGCCACCGCGGACCCGGCGCTGCTGGAGCTCATGTTCGCGGTCAAGCACCGCGATGAGGCCGGTGCGCTCCAGGACGCCGCCGAGAGGGCCTTCGCGGTCATGCTGTCGGTCATCGTGGAAGGCCAGGCCGACGGCCGCCTCGAGCCCGGCGATCCTGAGCGCGTCGGGCTTGTCCTGTTCGCGACCATCCAGGGGATCGCGGCGCTGCTCACCGGCGGGATGGTGGCACCCGAGCAGCTCGACGAGCTGCTCACCGACTCGATCACGCACTTCCTGCGGGGCTCGCGCACCGCGGTCTGAGTCAGAGCAGCTCCATCGCCGGCAGGCGGCCGTTGCGGATCATGATCCGCGCGCGCTCGGGGCGCCACGACGGCGCGCTCAGCGACACGAGCAGCCGGTCGCCCGCCCGGTAGACCTTTCCGGCCCGGAGGGTCCGGTGGCGCCGGCGCAGCGTTCTCGACGTGACGCGGAGCTTGTGCGACGGGCATCCCCGCCCGCGGCAGGTGATGGACAGCGTCGCGCGTGCGGGCAGCCGCCCGACCGTGATCCGCACCAGACGCGTCGACCGGTGGTTCCAGCTCCACTTGATCAGGATCTTCACCGCCAGCTTGCGGCGCCCCGTGGGACGCGCCGGAGTGAGCGCGACCGAGCCCGACCCCGAGGGCGGAACCGGTGCCGATCCGCCCGCGGGAGCGCCGAGGGCGCCGCCGGAGGTGATGACCGACATCGCGTCCCAGCCGCCGGAGGGCGTCCACGAGATCTCACGCAGGGAGCCGTCGGGGCCGGCGAAATACACGTTCTGGCTGTGGTTCTCCGGATCGAAGTTCGTGCCCGGCGCCGACCCCAGCGAGCCCGCCGGGACGATCACGTAGATGCGGCTCCACCCGCCCGACGCGGTCCACGCGATCTCGCGCAGGGAGCCGTCCGGGCCCGCGAAGTACACGTTCTGGCTCTGGTTGTCGGCGTCGTAGTTGGTCGCGGGGGCCGATGCCAGCGACCCGGCGGGCGCGACCACCGACACGTGGTCCCACCCGCCCGTCGGCGTCCACGAGATCTCTTCCAGCGATCCGCCCGGACCCGCGAAGTACACGTTCTGGCTGTGGTTGTCGGGGTCGAAGTTGGTCGCCGGCGCCGAGCCGAGCGACCCGGCCGGCACCACCGTCGACACTGGGCCCCAGCTACTCGATGGAGTCCAGGCGGCCTCACGCAGGGAGCCGTCGGGGCCGGCGAAGTAGACGTTCTGGCTGTGGTTCTCCGGGTCGAAGTTGGTGGCCGGTGGCGACCCGAGCGAGGCCGCCGGCGCGACCACCGAGACGTGGTCCCAGCTCGCTGACGGCGTCCACGAGATCTCCCGCAACGACCCATCCGTCCCGGGGAAGTAGACGTTCTGGCTGTGGTTCTCCGGGTCGACGTTCGTCCCGGGAGCTGACCCGAGCGAGCCCGCGGGCACGACGGCGGAGATGTGCCCCCACCCGGCCGATGGAGTCCAGGCGACTTCACGCAGGGAGCCGTCGGGGCCGGCGAAGTAGACGTTCTGGCTGTGGTTGTCCGCGTCGAAGTTGGTGGCCGGGGCAGTGGCCGCAGCCGCGCTCCCCGCGCACGCCGCGCACGTGATCGCCACCGTCAAAATCGTCAGCCTCGCACGCATCCACATTGTGGTGTGCTGAGGCTACCAGCGGGTCGGCGCCCGCAGCCCCGCTCGCCGGGTCAGCCGCCGGACGGCGTGGGATCCGGGAACGGCGCGTCGTCACGCGAGAGCTCGGCGTCCAGCGCGTCCTCCTCGGCGCCGTGGCCCTCGATGCGGATGTGGGGCAGGCGCCGATCGATCCAATCCGGCAGCGCCCACGTCGACGGGCCCAGGATCTCGAGCACGGCGGGCAGCAGCACGCAGCGCACCACGAGCGCGTCGAGGAACACGGCGGCGGCCAGCCCGAAACCGAACTCCTTGATGGATCGCTGGTCGCCGAGCATGAACGACAGGAAGACGCAGATCATGATGGCCGCCGCCGCGCTGATCACGCGTCCGGTGAACGCGATCCCGTCGGCGACCGCCACCGTGGCGTCGCGCCGGCGCACCCACTCCTCACGCACGCGGGAGATGAGGAACACCTCGTAGTCCATCGAGAGACCGAAGACCACGGCGAACATGAGCACCGGGATCCACGGCTCCACCGGTCCCTTGCTCACCCCCAGCAGGCCGGTCAGGAATCCGTTCTGGAACACGAGCACGGTCGCGCCCAGCGCGCCTCCGATGCTCAGCAGGTTCATCAGCGCCGCTTGGATCGGGATGATCAGCGAGCGGAAGATGACGAACAGCAGCAGCGCCGAGAGCACGACGACGATCCCGATGAACAGCGGCAGCTTGCCCGCCAGAACGTTGGAGAAGTCAATCGATCCGGCGGTGAACCCGCCGACCTCGGGCCTGCCGTTGAAGCTGCCCTTGAACTTGGCGAGCACGTCGGTGCGCAGGTGGTTGACGAGGTCGGTGGTCGCCTGGTCCTGGGGCGCCGAGGCGGGATAGGCCTCCATCACCGCCACCTTGCCCGAGGGGGACAACCGCGGGGCGGTGACCGCCACCACGTCGTGCGTGCCCGCCACCGCGGTGCGCAGCGCCGGGAGCTGGGCCTGCTGGGCGGGGTTGTCGAGCTGCGCGACGATCTCGAGGGGACCGTTGAAGCCGGGGCCGAAGCCGTCAGAGAGCAGGTTGAACGCACGCAGCGTGCTCGTGCCGGAGGGGTCGTTGCCGGCATCGCTTGACTCCAGCCGCAACCCCAGCACCGGCACCAGGCACAGGAGCATGACCACCAGCGACGCTGCCGCCAGCGGCCACGGGCGCGACTGGACGACGAGGCTCCAGCGCCGCCAGGCCGATGCGCGCGGCGCCTCGCCCCGGGCCTCGCGGCGCCGGGCGCTGCGGGTCGGTCGCACGACGCGGCGCCCCCACGCGCCCAGCAGCGCCGGCAGCACGGTGAGCGAGGCGAGCAGGACGAGCAGGACGGCGAGCACCGAGGCGATCGCCAAGCCATACATGAAGGTCACGCCCGTGGCGAACATGCCCAGCAGCGCGATGATCACCGTGGTCCCGGCGAGCAGGATGGCGCGGCCCGAGGTGTCCATCGCCTGCAGGATCGACGCCTCGACGTTCTGGTTGCGGGCGTAGTTCTCCCGGAAGCGCGTGAGGATGAACAGCGCGTAGTCGACCCCGACGCCCAGGCCGATCATCACCGCCAGCTCCGGAGAGACGTTGGACATGCTGGTGACGTGGGTGCCCAGGCCGACGAGGGCGATGCCGGTGATCAGGCCGAGCCCGGCGGTGACCAGCGGCATCCCGGCGGCGCTGAGCGAGCCGAACGTGAGCAGCAGGATGATCAGCGCCGCGATCACGCCGACGGAGGTCGCGGGGCCGATGTTGAAGCCCTCGGCGTTCTCCATCACCTGCCCGCCGGCGGCGAGGCTGAGCCCCGGCACCCTGACGCCGTTGATCGCGTCGAGCACCGGCTGACCGGCCTTGTCCGGTAGGAGGTTGGCGCGCTTGTCGTAGTTGACCGTGGCGAACGCCGTCTTGCGATCCTTGGACACCTCGACCGCGCCGACCGTGCTGTACGGGCTGATGACGCTGACGACGTGCGGCATCTTGGCCACGCGCCCCAGCAGTGGCGTGACCGCATTGCGCACGGCCGGGTCGTCGATGCTGCCGCGTGCGTTGTGGAAGACGATCGTGTCGACGTCGCCGCTCTGGGCCTTGAACTGGCTGCCGAGCAGGTCGACCACGTGCTGGGCCTCGGTCCCGGGAAGGCTGAAGTCGGTCGCGTACTGGCGGCCCACGGCCCCGGCGATGACCGTGGTGAGGACCGCGACAAGGATCCATCCCCCGATCACCCAACGGCGATGAGCAATGCACCAGCGACCCAGTTTCACCATCTGCCGACTCCCATCCGCGTCCCGTTCTGCGCCTAGTGGTCACTCCCGTAAGTACGTTCGCACCGAGAGGTGCGACTGGCGGATGCCAGGCGAGGACGCAGGACCCGACGTGTAGCAGCGCTACACGAGGGTCCGAGGACAAAGCCTGGCGCCGCCAGGCGTGCCTCGAATGCGAACGTATTTGCGGGAGGGGCCACTTACCGCCGTTCACTTTAACCAGGGGCGATCCTCGGCTTGTGATCAGCCCGCAACCACGGAGAGCCCGGTTTCTGGACCGTTCAGGGCCGTGCCGCGTCCGCCGACGCGGCGCCGACGGGAGCCGCGACCCGCGGAGGGGCCGCGGCGAACCCAGTGGGCGGCTAGCACTGAGGGCAGAGCCTGGTGGCGCTCCCGGGCGCCATGGCCGTGATCGTGTCCGGCGGCTGGTGGTTCTTGACGATCGTGAAGCTGAACCTCTTGCCGATCCAGCCCGACTCGAACATCGTCACGGTCATCTTGGTCCCGATGCTGAGGTGCTTGCCCGAGACGAACCGGGAGAGGTCCACGAAGGCCGTCTTGGGCTCCTGCAGCTTGCACTTGCGCTTCTTGCCCTTGCCCTTGCAGACGCGGTGCTTGGGGACCGAGACGGTGTGCTTGGAGATCGGGCATCCGCTCTTCCCCTTGCCCGTGCAGGTGAGTGTCGCCTTCGCCCCGCCGGGCAGCGCGAGGATGGTCAGCGAATTGATCTGGGTGAAGGTCGCCGTCGTCGGGTGGAAGTCCCAGTTCATCCCCGACGTGATGCGGTTGAGATGGGGCAGCTTGATCGTCGCCGTCGCCGCCTTGGACGGGCCGCCGGCGTCCGTCGCGTTGTAGACGAAGCGGTCGGTGCCCTGGGCACCGACGTGCGTCGTGTACGTGACCTTGCCGTTTGACTGGTTGATCTTGCCGAGCTTGCCGTTGCCCGGTTTGCTCACGATGCCGTAGCTGAACGAGTGGCCCTTCGGACCAGTGCACTTGAGGGTGACCGTCACCTTGGTCGCCCCCGCCTTTCCCTTGGCCGTGACGTTGGAGCACGTGGGCACGGGGAGAGCCGGCACCGTGAGCGTCGCGGTCGCCGTGTTGGAGAGGCCCCACTGGTCGCTCACGTGATACGTGAACGAGTCCTGGCCTGAGAAGAACCGCGCAGAGGTGTAGGTGAGCTGCCCGGTGCTGGCGTTGAAGCCGCTGAGCGTCCCGTTGCTCGGTCCACCGAGGATCGAGAAGTTCGGATGCGCGCCCGACGGGAGGGTGCACGACAGGGATACGGCCGCGGACCCGCCGCCCCGCGGGGCGGTCGCGGCGACACTGCTACACACGGGATTGGGCGGCGCGAAGACGAACGCCGCTCCGATCTCGTCGTCGTCCGAGGGAGCCCCGAGGATGGCCGTCTGGCCGTCGGACGCCAGGGCAGCCGTGGTGCCGAAGAAGCCAAACCCGGCCTCGTCGGCTCCGGTCAGCCTCTGCTGCTCCACGACCGAGCCACCCGACCGCGTGAACAGGAAGCCTGCGCCCACCATGTTGTTGTCGTTGGAGGCCGAGCCGACCAGCGCGGTGGTCGCCGTCGGAGGACAGCGCGACGCTGCTGCCGAACTGCTCGTTGGGTCGTCGATCCCGTTCGTTGGGCCGAACTTCGACCTGAGCTGACTCCACGCTCCATTGGCGCGGGTGAAGACCCAGGCTGCGCCACCGCGTTCCATTGTTGTCGTCTGGGCCCCCGATGAGCGCGGTGTTGCCGTCAGCGGAGAGCGCGACCGCGCCGCCGAACGAGGTCCGGAGGAACTAAGCAAGGGGATCGGCGCCTCGTCCGTTGGCGATCAGCTTGCCGCCCTGCGGGCTCCAGACTCCACTCGGGTCCCGTGTGAACGCCCATGCGCCGCCCGTGCCGGTGTTGTCATTCGGCCCGCCGGTGAAGGCGGTGTTCCCGTCGGAGGACAGGGCCACGGATGTCCACGACATGCGCTGGTAGTGGGGCAGTCTGCGCTGCGTCCACGCGCCGTTGGTCCCCTCGGTGGACAGGGGTCGATCCGCTCTTGACGAACGGCCAGATCGCCCCCTGGCCGCCGTTGTCGCCCGGGTCTCCGATCATTGCCGTCGTGCCGTCGGCGATACCGCAACGCTGGTCCCGAAATGGTCGACGGATCCGACTCTCCCGTGAGCTTTGCCGGCTGCTGAGTCCACGTCGCCCCGCTGCGCGTGTACACCCAGGCCGCGCCTGTGCCGCTGTCCATGTCACCGCCGATCACGGCCGTATTGCCATCCCCGGACAACGCGACGCTGGAACCGAACGCGCTATTGGGGGCGTTGCTCCCATCGTTCGGGACCAGCTTCGGCCCCTGCTGGGTCCACGTCGAGCCGGAACGGACGAACACCCAGGCGGCGCCGTGGCTCTGGTTGTCGATCTGGGCGCCTACCAGGACCGTGTTGCCGTCAGATGAGATCGCGACGCTGGAACCGATATGGCTGCCGCTGCCCAGTGTGCGGTCGGAGGGGACGAACTTCACGGACTGCTCGACCAGCGGGTCGACCGTGATCGGGTAGCGCGCCCCGCGGTCGTTGACCGTGATGAGCACGCGCCCATCCGCAACGCTCAGCGCTCCGGGGAGGTGGCGCCCGGTCGCATCGACCGCGGTCAGGCCGCCGTATCGCGCCGCGACATTGCCACGCGACCCCACGAAGTTCACCGCGGATCCCGCCGCGCGCGGACGCAGCGAACCGCCCACCGCGAGTGCGAGCGTCACGCCGCCGGCCGTGGCTCCGGTGGGACGGTGTGCCAGGGTGAAGCCCTGCTCCACGCCCAGCGGCCCTGCGGAGTACCACTCGGCGATGCCGGGCCGCGCCAGCGTGACGCGGTTGCCGTGCGCGGTCACCGAGGTCGGGCCGGGGACGCCCGTGAGTGACAGCGAGAGCGTGCTGTCGCCGGCGAGGCGCAGCGTCGGCTCCCCCGCGGCGAAGTCCGCGCGAACGCCGCCCCCGCTGAGGCCCCACCCGGACGCGGTGCGCCGTGCGGCGAAGGCGCGATCATCGGCGGCGATCGACGACGAGATGACCGACTGGGCCTGGAGCGGCAGCGCCTGAAGCTTGCTCAGACCGGCTGTCGCGGCGTGCGTCGCCGGCCCGCTCGGAGCGGGCGTGGGCAGATGAGTCACGATGGCCACCGCGAGTGCGGCGAGCCCCGCCAAACCAAGCGCCGCCAGCGCAGCGCGCACGTCAACCAGCCTGATCCCCGGCATGTCGGTCCCCCGGTCGTTGCGATCCTCTTCTTTGATCCTCGCAGGGGACGCGGAGAATTTCCAGCCCCCAGGGTGCTAACCCGCCACACCCACCGCGGTTGCGCTCAACTCACCCACCGCGGTTGCGCTCAACTCACCCACCGCGGTTGCGCTCAACTCACCCACCCGGGTTGCGCTCAGATCATCCGGGGTCCACCTCGAGCACCAGCTTGCCGAGGTTCTCTCCGCGGAACAGGCGCAGGAGGGTCTCGGGGAACTTCTCAACGCCGCCCGGGGCGACGTCCTCAAAGGTCTTGAGCCGGCCTTCCTGCAGCCACCCCGCCATCTCCTGGGCGGCCTGCGCATAGCGGTCGGCGAAGTCGAAGACGAGGAAGCCGGTCATGCTGGCGCGGTTGACCAGCAGCGACATGTAGTTGCTCGGTCCCCGCATCCCCTCCGACGCGTTGTACTGCGAGATCGCGCCGCACAGCGGCACCCTGGCGCCCCGCGCGAGGCACGCCAGCGCCGCGTCGAGGATCTCGCCGCCCACGTTGTCGAAGTAGACGTCGATCCCCTTGGGGCAGTGCTCGCGCAGTGCCGCGAGCACGTTCTCTGACTTGTAGTCGACGCAGGCGTCAAAGCCGAGCTCGTCGACAACGTGCCGGCACTTCTCCTCGCCGCCGGCGATCCCCACCGCGCGGCAGCCCTTGATCTTGGCGATCTGGCCGACGACGCTGCCCACCGCGCCCGCCGCGCCCGAGACGACCACGGTCTGTCCCTCCTGGGGCTTGCCGATCTCGAGCAGCCCGAAGTACGCCGTCATGCCCGGCATGCCGAGCGTCCCCAGGTACACGGGCAGCGGCGCCAGCTCGGGGTCCACCTTGATCAGCCCGTCGCCGCTGAGCACCGCGTGCTCCTGGATCCCGGTGACGCCGGTGACGTGGTCCCCGGGCTCGAACCCCGGGTGCTGGGACGCGACCACCTCGCCGCAGCCGCCCGCGCGCATCACCTCGCCGATGCCGACCGGCGGCATGTAGGAGCGTGCGTCGTTCATCCACCCGCGCATCGCGGGGTCCAGCGACAGGTACTTGACCTTGACCAGCACCTCGCCCTCGCCCGGCTCAGAGACGGGCTCCTCGGTGTGCTCCCAGTCGGTGGGCTTGGGCAGCCCGACCGGGCGGGCGGCCAGGCGGACCTGGCGGTTGACGGCATCCATGGTGGTTCTCCCATCGCTGAAGACGTGGCCGGCGGTGAGCGCCAGCCTACAGCGGGTAGGACCAACCCTGTGACCGCCGACACCGATCAGGAACGCGCCGCCCGCGCGTCCGACTACTACCTGCTCGACGAGCAGCTGAGCGGCGAGGAGCGCGCGATCCGCGATCGGGTCCGCGCCTTCGGCGAGCAGGAGGTCCTCCCCATCATCAACGACCACTGGGAACGAGCCGAGTTCCCCTTCGAGCTCGTCCCCAAGCTCGCGGCGCTCGGGGTCGCGGGCACGACCATCGAGGGATACGGATGCCCGGGCATGTCGAGGCTGGGCGCCGGGATCGTGTCCCGCGAGCTCGCCCGCGCCGACGGGAGCATCAACACGTTCTTCGGCGTGCACTCGGGGCTGGCCATGGGCTCGATCGCGCTGCTGGGCTCCGAGGAGCAGCGGGCGCGATGGCTGCCGTCCATGGCCCAGCTCGACCTCATCGGGGCCTTCGCGCTCACCGAGCCTCACCACGGCTCGGACTCCGTGTCCCTGGAGACCGAGGCGCGCCGCGATGGTGACGGCTACCTGCTCAACGGCGCCAAGCGGTGGATCGGCAACGCCTCGTTCGCCGACCTGATCATCGTCTGGGCCCGCGACGGCGAGGGCGACGTCGGAGCCTATGTGGTGGAGAAGGGCACGCCGGGGTTTGACTCGTCCACGGTGATCGAAGGCAAGATCGGCAAGCGGGCCGTGTGGCAGGCCGAGATCACGCTCACCGACGTCCGCGTCCCCGCGGAGAACAAGCTGGCCCATGCGCGCACGTTCGAGGACGCGACCCGCGTGCTGGACCACACGCGGGGCGGTGCGGCGTGGGAGTGCGTGGGACACGCGATGGCCGGCGTCGAAGCCGCCGTGGCCTATGCGGCCGAGCGCTCGCAGTTCGGCCAGCCGATCGCCGGCTTTCAGCTCGTCCAGGCCAAGCTGGCGACGATGGTGGCCGAGACCACCGCCATGCAGCTCATCTGCTTCCAGATGGCCAGGTTGCAGGAACAGGACGCCATGACCGGATCGATGGCCTCGCTGGCCAAGCTGCACAACGCGCGCAAGGCCAAGCTCGTGTGCTCGGAGGCACGGGACATCATGGGCGGCAACGGCCTGCTGCTCGAGTACCACGTCGCCCGGCATCTCACCGACCTGGAGATCGTCGAGACCTACGAGGGGACCGACTCCGTCCAGTCGCTCATCCTCGGCCGGGACCTGACCGGTCTCTCCGCCTTCACCTAGACGCAGACACGGGACCCTGGGCCGACCGGCTGACGACCTGTCTGAGGCGGTCAGGCCGCCAGCACGGCCGGCTCCAGCTCTTGCACGATGCGGTCGACGGCCACCCGCAGCGCCCCCGCCGCAAGCAGGGCGTCGGTGGCGCCGGCGAGCACGCGGCCGAACAGACCGCTGCCGGCGACGCCGATGCGGGCGCGCACGCTGCTGCCGCGCGCATCGCCGACGACGCGGTAGTCGACGTCGATCCGGATCGGACCGGTGGCCGTGAGCGCGAGATGGCCCTCGTCGGCCTTGGCGACGTTGACCAGGAACTCGACCCCCCGGCCGGCGAGCTCGCCGCGCACGCGCACCCGGTCCCCGGCGCAGAGGCGCTCGCGGTCGGCATCGAGAAGTGTGAACGGCACCGGTGACCAGCGCGCGATCGCGCCCGGCTCGGTCAGCAAGTCCAGTACGTCTTCCGGCGTCCCGTTACAGGTCGTCTGCGTCGTCCACGTCGACATCTGGCCCCCTTCGTCCTCGCTCCTGCGCCCTCGTCGCCCTCACGCGTCTCCTGCGCCCTCGTGCGGATCTTCACATCATCGGTTCGCGCGCGCTGTGAGAAGGGGCACAGAGGTGCACCCGCGACCCGCCCGCCGCCCCGACGGCGACGGCGGCGGGCCTGGGCGGGGCCGGTGGGGCGGATGGGCGGGTGGGGCGGGTGGGGCGGGTGGGGCGGGACGGTCCTAGTCCTTGTAGGGGTCGTGGACGTCCCGGCCCGCCATCGCCACGCCCAGCGGGCGCAGCCGATGGGTGACCCGGATCGACCCGGCGTGGGCGTCGAGCACGTCGGGCAGGTGCTTGTAGACCTCCGGCGCCTCGTCGGCGCCGCCGCCGACCAGCACGATGCCCTGGTCGCGCAGCCGCGCCTGGACCGCGGGCCAATCGACCACGCCGCGCCTGGTCTGCTCCTCGACCCACACCTTGCGCACACGGGCGTCGGGATGGTCGGGGCACACACCCCGCGTCTCGTCGGACTTCACGGCATCGAGCTCGAACACGCGGTCGCAGTCGCGGTGATTGCACGCCCACCGCTTGCGCCGGCGCACCCGCCCAGCCGCCTGGGTGCGGCTCATCACCCGGCCGGCTCCGTGGACGGTGGAGAACAGCGAGTCCGCGGCCTCCTCGGAGGCGACGCCTGCGAGGATCACGGACTCGTCGCCCATCGACCCGCCGACGAATCCCTCCTGGCCCGGCCGGGCCGGCGTGCAGCCCTTGCGGATGACCCAGTAGGTCCGTCCACCGTGCTCCTCGCGCCAGGCGAAGTTGTGGTGGTTGTGCACCTCGTGAACCGCGTCGGCGGACAGGAGCTCCAGCACCTTGGCGACCACGACGTCGCGGCCCGCGTAGGCGTAGGCGCCCGCCAGCTGCATCGCCGCGATGTAGGCGTCGCCCAGCTCGGTGCCAAGCTCGAGCAGCACGGGCGGCGAGTCCATCTCGCCCTCCTGCGCCCGGCTGTCGAAGGCCAGGCCCTGAGCGAGGGCCAGGAACCCCGATGCGGTCTTGTGCCCGAACCCGCGCGAGCCGAAGTGGACGCCCACCCACACGTGACCGTCCTCGTCCTCCATGAGGTTGACGTAGTGGTTGCCGGAGCCGACCGTGCCCAGCTGGGACGCGGCGAGGCCCGCCAGCTTGCGCTGCGGCGCGAACTCCGCGACGCGGATCTTCTCCAGCACCGGGTGATCGACGCGCTCGCGCGCGGGCACGCCCATCCCGAACGAGATGCGCTGCGTGATCCGGTCCATGATGGCCCGCACACCGCCCAGGTCCTCGAGATCGGCGCCCGTCAGCTCGGTCCGGACAGCCTTGTTTCCGCAGTTGTGCACGACGATCCCACCGGCCACGAACGACGCGGCCGGATCGGCGGTGGCGATGTCGTAGGTCTCCCACTCACCTGCGGGCTCCACGCTCACCACGTCCGAGTAGACGCACTCGCCACACGCAGTGTCCACCGGACACCAGCTCAGCGCAGGACGCAGGACGCCCCGCCGGTAGGCAAGGTGCCGGACGGCCGCCGGCGTCAGACCACTCTCACGCGCCACCGCAGCCACGGCGTGCCGCACCTGCTCGCCGCACGCCATTCGCCGCCGCACAAGCGCCTGCGCCTGCGCCTGCGCACGCATGCGCGACGACAGGTGACGCAACCGCTCCCAAGACGTCGCCACCGCGGCCGCGGCGGCCAGCCGCTTGTCTCGGGCTCGGCAGAACCCCACCGTCTCGATGAAGCGGATCTGCTCCGACTCGCCTCCAAGGATCTGGACGATCCAGTTCTCTCCGTCCGAGCGGCTGATCCCCACGCGGAAGCGCAGCGACTCGAGGAGGTCTGCGACCCCTTCGATCGCCTCGATCCCCCGCTGCTTGATCGCGAGGTTGGGGATGCGGCCCTCTGTGAGTCGCGGCGTGCTCATCTCGGCCGACGCGAAGGCTGAGAAGTAACAGGCGCGTGCGTAGGGCGGCATCCGCAGAATCGCTTCAGCTGAGCTCAGCCACTGTCCCGCCTTTCGACCCACCGGGCAGCCGAGAGCCTCCAGCCGATCGCGGAGCCGTCGCTCGCTTGCATAGACCGCGTTCTCGATCGACCCGTTCGGCCGTACGCGCCGGTGCCGCGACGGATTGGCGCCAACGGCACGCATATCCGCCATGAGGTCGTCGACATCGGCGTCCGTGCTCGTATACAGGCAGACGCGGCTTCCGCGAATTTGAAGGTGTCCGTCGCCGTTCACGTATCCAGCCAAACGCACGAGGGCCGGGTCGGGGCACCCGCCGTCGTCTGGCCAGCCCACGAACACCGGACAGAGCACGCGGTCACGCTCCATCAGCTCATCGGCTCGGCGCCAGCCGCGCTCGGTTTGGATCAGATGGTCAGGCGTGACGGTCACGCTCCGGTGATTCCCGAGTGCCACCGTCACGGTCGCCCGACGGCCTCGGGCAACAACACCCAGAAACGGCGTCACCGGGCGCACCACCCCGGCCGGGTCGGCGCACAGCGGATCGCGGGATCGTTCGATCGGACGCGCCGCACCATCGGCGCAGAGCACCGGCTCCGCGACCGCAACGCACCCAATGTCGTAGCCGACCCCGGACGGGGACACGTACCCCTCGTAGGCGATCGCGCCGCCGATCGGCTGGCTGTAGCCGGGGTGATGGTCCGCGCAGAGCACGCCGTACTCAGCGTCGCCCGCGGCCATGCATCGCTCGAGCTGCGCCAGGCTGCGCTGGTCGACCTCGCCGAACGTCTTGATGGTCATCGCTCCCTCCTTCCTGTGTTTGTAGCGCGCAGCGCCGCCGCCCGGACCGGCAGGGCGGCGGCGCGTCTTCGCTCGCCCGCCACATTGCTCTGCCGCAGAGCGCCTGGCCGGGCGAAGGGTGTGTGAAACTGGGCAGGTTTCACTGCCACCTGCGCGGCAGGTGTCAGTCACAGTGTCACTCGCCGCATCGGCGCGTGACGGCACAAAAAAGGCGACCCATCCGGGTCGCCCTCGCTCGGCCGGTATATGCGTTTGCCTCTAGCGCACGCGCGACTCCGCGAGGGTGATGGCATTGCTGCGCTTGGCCGCTTCCCACGGGCGATGCGGGCACGGGCCGGCGAGCGCGACCAGCGTCGGCTGAGGCCTAGCGGGGAAGTTGTGAGTCAGGGCATACATGGCAAACGGGGTTCCTTGTCGACGCAGAGTAACCCAGGTGTCAGACAATTGCAAGTGTCACACGGATATCTTTGTGTGTGACACTTCCGGGCGGGCGGATGAGGCACGCGCGGCCTCGGCCCGCTGCCGGCGCCCGACGGCCAGCGCCGGGATCGTCAGGTGCGTGATCGGGCCGATGGCGATGGCGTAGAGAAGGGTCCCCACCCCCACCGTGCCGCCCAGCACGAACCCGGTGACCAGGACCGAGCCCTCGATGGCGGTGCGCACCACCCGCATCGAATAGCCGCGCGCGGCGATCCCGGTGCTCAGCCCGTCTCGCGGCCCGGGCCCCAGGCCGGCGCCGATGTAGAAGCCGGTGGCGAACCCGTTGCCCACCACCCCGCCGACCAGCAGGGCGATCCGCGCCCACAGGGCATGGGGCGGGTGCACCGCCGCCAGCATCACATCCATCACCAGGCCGACGAGGATGGCGTTCAAGACCGTGCCCAGGCCCGGGCGCTGTCGCAGCGGCACCCACCCGCACACGAGGACCAGTCCGCTGGCGATCACCGCCCAGGTGCCGATCCCCAGCCCCACGGTCCGCGACATCCCCTGGTGAAAGACGTCCCAGGGGTCCAGCCCCAGACCCGCGAGGACCATCATCGACGCCGTCACCCCGTACCCCACCAGGCCCACCAGCAGCTGGGCCATGCGCCGCGCGCGCCGGTCGGCGGGCACGGGCGCAAGCAGGCGGCTGAGGGGAGCGACGGTGCGACTCATGGGGTGACGGTCCGGCTCACGCAAGTTAGACTGCCAGACTTGGCACCATCCAGACAGGGCCAATCGCGCGATGATGGCACCGTGGTCGCGCTGCGCCGGCTGGCGACGCCGCACCTCGTGCGGCTGCTCGGCGAATGGCGCGGGGGCGGCGTGGCCTATCCCGCGCTGGCTGCCGCACTGCGCGCGCTGATCGTGGAGGGACGGCTCCCGCCCTACACCCGCCTGCCGTCCGAACGTGAGCTGGCGCTCGCCCTCGGCGTCTCGCGCAACACCGTGACCGCGGCGCTCGACGTCCTGCGCGCGCAGCGCTACCTCGCCTCGCGGCGGGGCCGGGGCAGCTGGATCACCTCCCCACCGGTGCCCGAGGGGCGCCCGGACGAGGCCGAGCCGCCGGCCGGCGACATCATCGACCTGACCCTGGCCAACCTGCCCGCGCCGCCGGAGCTCGGCGAGGTGGCCCTCCACGCCGCCCACGCGCTGGCGCCGGAGCTGGGCGGCCACGGCTACGAGCCGTTCGGGCTGGCCCACGCTCGCGTCGCCATCGCGGATTACCTGAGCGGGCGGGGCCTTGGCACTGAGCCCGCCCAGGTGCTCGTCACACAGGGCGCGCTGCACGCGTGGGACCTCGCGCTGCGTACGTTCGCCCGCCCCGGAGACCGCGTGCTGCTCGAGACCCCCACCTACCCCGGCGCCCTGGATGCCGTGCGCGCTCACGGCTGCGTCCCGATCGGCGTGCCGGTGGGCGCGGAAGGCTGGGACATGCCGCTCCTGCGCGCCGCGCTGCGCGACGCCCGTCCCGTGCTGGGCTACCTCATCCCGGACTTCCAGAACCCGACGGGTTTCTGGGCCTCGGCGCGGGAGCGGGCCGCGGTGGCCCGGGCGGCGCGCGCAGCCGGGATGCTGCTGGTCAGCGATGAGAGCCTGGCCGAGCTGGTGCTGGAGCCCCACGAGACCCGCGGCCCCACCCAGACCCGCGGACCCACCCAGACCCGCGGCCCCACCCAGACCCGCGGACCCAGCCAGACCCGCGGACCCACCCAGACCCGCGGCCCCACCCAGACCCGCGGACCCAGCGAGACCCGCGGCGCCGACCGCGCGCCCCCCTCGATGGCCGCCGGTGACTCCGGGACCGGCGTGCTGGCGCTCGGCTCGCTGTCCAAGCCGGTGTGGGGCGGCCTGCGCACCGGCTGGTTGCGCGGCGATCCGCAGCTCGTGCGCCGGCTCGCCCTCGCCCGCGCCGGCCAGGACGTCGGTAGCCCGATCCTGGACCAGCTCATGGCCGTCGAGGTCCTCCGGCGCCTGGACGCCCTGCTGCCCGCCCGCCGCGAGTGGCTGCGCGAACGGCGCGACGCGTTGCTGAGCGCAATCGCCGATGAACGCCCGCGCTGGCGCGTCGAGCGCCCCTCGGGCGGGATGGCCCTCTGGGTGGAGCTGCCCGACGGCACCACGGCCTCCGCCCTGGCGGCACGCGCGGGGGCACATGGCGTGCGGGTCGCGCCGGGCCCCCGGTTCGGCGTCGACGGCGGCTTCGAGCAGCGGCTGCGCCTGCCCTTCACCCAGCCGCCCGATCGCCTGGCGGAGGCGGTCCGGCGCCTGGCCGCGGCGGAACGCGCGCTCGGCTCGCGCTCCCCTGCGCGCCCGCCCGACGTGCGCTGGGTGGCGTGAGAGCCGCGCGCGGCGTGGCCTGACGACGAGCGCGCCGTCCGGATAGCCTGACACCCGTGCGCACCCGGGGAGCGGACTGGGAGGACGCGCCGGCCGTGCTGGCCCTGCTGGTGGCCCGTCACACGGCGGACATCGGCCTGCCTCTGGTCCGGCTGGAGGAGGTGCAGGACGAGTGGCGCTCCCCTGACCTCCAGCTCAGCCGTGACACGCTGCTGGTCGAGCTCGACGGCGCGCTCGCCGGCTATGCGATCGTGCACCGACCGGGGGCCTTCGCCGTGGTGGCGCCCGAGTACGAGGGCCGCGGGGTGGGCGCGCGCCTGCTGCAGTGGGTGCAGCAGCGCGAGCGTGAGCGCAAGGCCGACGCCCACCGCCAGATCGCCGCCTCCACCAACCCGCGCGCGCGTGAGCTGTTCGAGGGCGAGGGCTACCGCCACGTGCGCAGCTACTGGCGCATGGCGCGCCCGCTCGACCGCGGGGTGACCGCGGCGCACCCACCCGCCGGCATCACGCTGCGCCGTTTGGACCCCGAGGGGGATGCCCGGGCGCTGCACGCTCTGGACGCCGAGAGCTTTGCCTCCAGCCCGGACTACGTGCCCGAGTCCTACGAGATGTTCGTCCAGGAGCACCTCCGCGCCCACGACACCGCACCCGACCTCAGCCTCGTGGCGCACGACGGTCCGCGCATGGTGGGCTTTCTTCTCGCCCGGCGCTGGCAGCACGAGGGCTCCGGATATGTCGACCTGCTTGCGGTCGCGCCCAGCCACCAGCGCCGCGGGCTCGGCACGGCCCTGCTCACGCACGGCTTCGCCGCCTTCGCCGCCGCCGGCCTGGTGCAGGCCCAACTCGGAGTGGCCTCGGACAACCCGCGCGGCCTGCGGGTCTACGAGGCGGCCGGCATGGGCCCGCGGTTTCGCTTCGACGTCTTCCAGCGCCCGATCACGCCCGATTGAGCATGATCAACATGTCGAATATCTGACCTTCGCGCGTTCGCCATGCGCCCAGGTGTTCGAAACGCAAAGGATGGGTAGGCATTTAGGAATACGGATGCATTCCTGACTGTCGAGGCCCGCGGATGGCGGGCCGGAGGAGGAACGGATATGCCGGAGACACGTTCAGGCGCCGCGGGCGGCGCCGCCGACATCCGCCGTCGTGGGCCGCGACCGGCCGGCGAGGGCACCGGAGCCGCAGCCGACAACGGACCGGGGACGAACACCGGGAGCGACAGGGCAAAAGGGGTGCTGGCCCGGCTCGATCGCCTCGATGTGTGGTCGATGCCGCTCCTGTTCGTCGGGATCATCGGCCTGGGCTTCCTCTTCACGTTCTATGACGTGTTCGACATCAACGTGTCATTCATCCAGAGCTGCGTGGCGCTCAAGCCGGGCTGCACCCCGGAGACCGCGCTGAACACGATCCGGGTTCCGATCGCTCTCAACCTGGCCGGGTACGTGGCGGGCACGCTCCTGCTCAGCCCCATCTCGGACAAGATCGGGCGCCGCAACATGCTGCTGGTGACCATGCTGCTCACCGGCGTCGGCTCGCTGTGGAATGCGCTCGCGCCCGACTACACCAACTTCGTGCTCGCCCGCGTTGTGACGGGAATGGCGATCGGCGCCGACCTGTCGATCGTCAACACCTACGTCGGCGAGGTCGCGCCCCGGCGCAACCGGGCCAAGTGGACATCGGTGATCTTCGTCAACTCGGCCCTCGGCGCCCTGCTCGGGATCTGGCTGGGCCTGTTCCTCACCACGCCGAAGACGCCATGGCCGCACGGCCTGCCGTTCGCCCAGGCGGGCCCGGGCTTTGAGAACGGCTGGCGCTGGATGTACGGCGTCGGGGCACTTCTGGCGCTCGTCGCCGTCGTGCTGCGCTACGAGCTGCCCGAGTCTCCGCGGTGGCTCATCGGGCAGGGCCGCGTGGACGAGGCCGATCGCGTGGTCACCAACATGGAGGAGCGCGCCTCCCGGCGACACCAGCTGCCGCCGATCCCCGACGACGTCTCTCCGGAGATGCCGTCTCCCGGCGGCTACATCTCCTTCAAGCATGTCCTGGGCAATGCCACCTACGTCAAGCGCGTGGTGGTGCTCGTCATGGTGTGGTTCTTCGCCTATGTCACGGTGTTCGCCGTCTCGGCGGGCGGCACCTCGCTGCTCGCCGCGCTGCACTATCCGCCCCCGGAGGCGGGCATCATCCAGGCCGTCGGCGCCTTTGGCTTCCTCGCCTGCGCCCTGTTCGCGGTGCGCTACGCCGAGCGGCTGGAGCGCAAGCTGTGGCTGCCGATCGGGGCCCTCATCACCGTGGTCGGCTCGATCCTGGTGGCCGAGGCCGGCACCAGCACCGGGATCGCGTTCATCGGCATGGCGATCGTGTTCTTCGGCTTCAACGTCTGGGTGCCGATGACCTATGCCCTGTCGGCCGAGAGCTTCCCGACGCGCGCGCGGGTGACCGGGTTCGGGCTCGTCGACGGGATCGGGCATCTCGGCGGCGGGATCGGGGTGCTGCTCATCGCCCCCCAGATCCCGCACATGAGCGTGCTCGGCGCGTTCCTGGTCATCTCCGGGTTCCTCGTCGTGGCCGCCGTGATCGCCCAGTTCACGCTCAACACCCGGGCGCGGCGCTTCGAAGACGTGTCCCCCTAGGAAGGGCGCACGCCGTCTGCTAGCAAGAAGTCTGCTAACCAGCTTGCGCGCTAGCTAGAAGCGTGCTAAGTTGCTAACACCAACTCAGCTAACCCTTAGGAGACACCATGGCCACCAGCACCTCCCGCGCCAAGACGAGGACCGCCACCCCCGATTTCGAGGCCGCCACCGAGCAGATCCGTGAGGCCAACGACCGCCTCGCCGAGGCCGGTCGCAAGGTCACCGTCGCCTACCTCGACGGCGTCGAGCGCTACGTGGCCGGTATCACCAAGGCGGAGCGCAAGATCGGCGAGCAGTCGCGGATCGACGCGTTCGGCCAGCTGCTCAACGCGCACGCCACCCTCACCGAGGACGTGGCCAAGGCGGGCATCTCCGCCACGCGCGACCTGATCAGCGCCTAGCACCGATCAGCGCTTGCATGTCACCCGGAGGTGGCGTCGGACTGCTCGGTCCGGCGCCGCTGACGGGGACGGGCCGAGATCCCCGTGAACGACTCGTAGATCTCCAGCATCGCCTTCCGCTGACGGGGCGTCAGCCGAGGGTCCTCTCCGATGGCCGTCACTGTGTCCGAGACATCGTCACCGTCTCGCGCGACGCCGGCCTGCTCATACAGCGTGTCGGCCGACACCTTCAGCACATCGGCGATCGACTGCACCACCTGCTCGGACGGAGCGCGCAGCCCGCGCTCGATCTGTGACAGGTAGGGGTTGGAGATCCCCGCCAACTCGGCGAACTGCCGCATCGAATACTGCGACAGCTCGCGGTTGCGACGGATGAACTCCCCCAGCGGGGATGCCTTGCGACCGGCCACACCCCAAGCATAGGGGCGCCCCGCGAGATGGGCGGCTCGTTAGCCGCGCAGGCGGGCGACGAGATCGCGGGGGCGCATGGGCTCGGCCAGGAGAAAGCCCTGGACGCGCTCGCAGCCCATGGCACGCAGCGACACGAGCTGGGCCTCGGTCTCGACGCCCTTGGCGGTCACCGTGGCCCCCAGCGCGGTGCCCATGCTGCTGATCGCGGCGACGACGGCGAAGCTGACCGCGTCGTCGGGCAGGCCCGTGAGGAACTGGCGATCGATCTTGATGGCATCCAGCGGACGCTCGCGGAAGCTGACGAGCGACGCGTTGCCGGCGCCGAAGTCGTCGACGGTGAGGCGCACGCCCAGGGACCGCAGCTCCTCGAGCGTGCGGGCGGTGATGTCGTCGCTCTGCACGAGCGCACCCTCGGTCACCTCCAGCGTGAGCAGCTCCGCCGGGAAGTTCGCGTGGGCCAGCGTCTGGTAGACCGACTGCGCGAAGCCCGCCTTGGCCAGCTGGTGCCCGGAGACGTTGACCGCGAGCTCGAGGCGGCGGCCGCTGAGCTCGGCGATGCGGGTGGCGGTCTCGCAGCTTTCCCGCAGCGCCCACGCGCCGAGCGGCACGATCGTCCCCGAGTTCTCGGCGAGGGGGATGAACTCCCGGGGGGACACCTCGCCGCAGCTGGGCGAGGTCCAGCGCGTCAGCGCCTCGATGGCGACGATCTCGCTGCTTGCCAGCTCGAACACGGGCTGGAAGGCGAGCGTCATCTCGTGGCGCACCCCCGCCTCGCGCAGCTCGCGCGTGAGCGAGACCCGGCGACGCTCGGGCAGGCCGTCACCGGTGGCCTCGAAGAAGAACGAGTAGCGGTCGCGTCCGGACTGCTTGGCGCGATACATCGCGGTGTCCGCACGCCGGATGGCCTCCGCGGCGTCGACGTCGGCGCCCACCAGCGCGATCCCGATGCTCGCCGTGAGCGTCGTCCCGTCCAGACCCCGCAACGGCGCGGACGTGACCTCCAGCAGGCGCGCCGCCAGGGCCGCGGCCTGCTCGGCGTCGGCGACCTCCTCGGCGATGGCGACGAACTCGTCGCCCCCGAACCGGCCCACGAAGTCGTCGACACGCAGCGCTGGACCCAGCCGCTGCGCGATCTCACGGATCATGTCGTCGGCCCGGTCGTGACCGAGCGTGTCGTTGAGCACTTTGAGCCCATCGAGGTCGACGAACAGCGTGGCCACGTGCGACCCGTGTCCGGCCCGGGCCAGGGCCAGCTCCAGCCGCTCGAAGATGGCGCGGCGGTTGGGCAGCCCGCTCAGCCCGTCACAGCGCGCATCGTGGATGAGCCGCTCCATCGTGCGATGGCGCTCGATGGCGATTCCCGCCAGCCTGGCGCCGTCCTGCATCAGCGCGACGTGCTCGGGCTGCGGCGCCCGCGGCGCCGATCCGTAGAGCGCGAAGGTGCCCAGGACGAGCCCGTCCGCACCCTTGATCGGCATCGACCAGCAGTGACCGAGGTCAAAGCTCGCCGCGAAATCGCGGACCGGTGTCCACTTGGGGTCGGTCGAGAGGTCCTCGCTGATGGTGAGCTCGCCCGACCACGCCGCCGATCCACAGCTGCCGACGTTCGGCCCGATGACCACCCCGTCGATTGCCTCCAGCCAGGCAGGCGGCAGCGACGGGCCGGCCCCCGGGTGCAGCGTGCTGGACTCGCCGTCGAGCAGCACCACGCAGGCCATCACCGAGGGCTCGTACTCCTCGATGCCCTCCACCAGCTCAGTGAGCACATCGCGCAGCGGAGCGTCGCGCGCGATCAGGTCGTGCAGCCGGTTGTGGGAGGCCACCAGGTCCCGGACGCGAACGGTCTCCTCGCGCGCCAGGCGCAGCTCGATAGCGCCGGCGGGCTCGGTGGCGCCCGCGTGCTCCTCGTCCTCTGTCAGCACCACATTGATCACACG
Source organism: uncultured Actinomycetota bacterium (assembly GCA_963771675.1). Lineage (GTDB taxonomy): Bacteria > Actinomycetota > Thermoleophilia > Solirubrobacterales > Solirubrobacteraceae > Palsa-465. Next base: position 390,869 of record CAVYUJ010000005.1, read on the forward strand.
CCGACGATCGGCCGCTGCGCGACTTATGTTGAGTAACGCGGCTCCAACTGGCCGGATTCCCGTGGACTGCGTGCCTCCCAACTGGCCTTGACAAGCCACATTCGGGCTTCCTAAGATCGACGTTGCGGCCCGTCGGGAGGCGGCCACGTTCACAGCCCGGACCGGGGCTCGGAGCGTCCATACGACGCTCTCAAATCAAGCGGGGTGAGGGTTTGCTGGCGCAGCCATGCGCGCATGCCGGTGACGTGACCGAGTGGAGAACCCGGATACCGCCTGCCTGCGCGCCCGCCTGGGGCGCTCAGGCCCCGCCCACCTGCGCGCCCGCCTGGGGCGCTCAGGCCCCGCCCACCTGCGCCCCCTCTCGGAGCACGCCGGTCACCTGGGCGTGAGCGAACCCACCAGCGAGGAGTCCGCATGGCCACTCAGACCACCCGTACCGATGATGCGCAGACCAACGGGGGCGCCGACGCCGCCACCGAGGAACAGGCGCGGATCGACCATCTCACCGCGGCGATCACCGCTCCCCCACCGACCCCGCACGGCTCTGGGATCCGCGGGCTGTCGCTGACCGGCGGCTCGCCCGCCACCGGGGGGCGCTTCGGCCGCCTCTTCCCGTCGCTGCCGCCGGCTGACTTCGGCGCCACCGACGCACAATCCCAGTCGGCCCTGGAGAAGCTGGGCCGCGCCATGGAGGCGGCCAAGGAGGCGCCCAAGGACGGCCCTGACAACGAGGAGGGCGGCTTCCCGGCCGCGTACACCTATCTCGGTCAGTTCATCGACCACGACCTCACCTTCGATCCGGTGAGCAGCCTCGCGCGCCAGGACGATCCTGACGCGCTGGTCGATTTCCGCACCCCCCGCTTCGACCTCGACAACCTCTACGGCCGCGGGCCCGATGACCAGCCGTACCTGTACTTCGGCGGGCGCGACTTCCTGCTGGGCCGATCGCTCACCGGCAAGGCCCTGGGGACCGCGGTCAACGCCCACGACCTTCCGCGCAGCAACGGCACCGGCGGTGATCCCAACTCACACCGCGCCATCATCGGGGACCCCCGCAACGACGAGAACGTCATCGTCTCGCAGCTCCAGGGACTGATGTTGCGCTTCCACAACCGGCTGGCCGACAGCCACACTCAGATGGCGTTCGCCGACGTGCAGCGCAAGGTGCGCTTCCACTACCAGTGGGTCGTGCTCAACGACTTCCTGCCCACCGTCGTCTCCTCTGACGTGTTGGCCGAGGTCCTCCCGCACGTCGTCAACAGGACCAACGTGATCCAGGACCCGCCGGACCTGCTGTTCTTCGATCCGGCCACTCCGTTCATGCCGCTGGAGTTCTCGGTTGCGGCCTATCGCTTCGGCCACTCCATGATCCGCCCGGGCTACCGGCTCAACGACGACATCGGGCCGCTGCCGATCTTCGCCTTCCCCAGCGATCCGAACGGGGCCTCACTGGGTGGGTTCACGGAGTTCCCGTCCCAGTGGGCCATCGACTGGGGACGGTTCATCGACCTCAGCGAGCGCGCCTACGGCAACCCCAACGAGGCGGGCGCGCACGGCTCCCCGGGCAACCTCGAGCGCACGCAGCTGGCCTACAAGATCGACACCTCGCTGGTGAACCCGCTCAAGGACCTGCCCCCGCGCGTCGCCAGCGACCCTCCGCCGTCGCTGGCCGCCCGCAATCTGCTGCGCGGCTGGCGGTTGCGCCTGCCCAGCGGCCAGACCGTGGCCCGTGCCATGGGCGTGGTCCCGCTGGCCGACGGCGATATCCAGATCGGCAAGTTCACCGGCGACCCGGCCGACCTCAGGGGCGCGATCGTGGACGTCGCGGGAGCGGCGTTCGCCGGCAACTGCCCGCTGTGGACCTACATCCTGGCCGAGACCAAGGAGGTCGACGTCGACTTCGCCACGCTGGACGGGCCGCAGACGATCCCGACGCGGCGCCTGGGCCCGGTCGGCGGTCGGATCGTCGCCGAGACGTTCGCGGGTCTGATGCTGGGCGACCCGAGCTCGTTCCTGAACGTCGATCCGTTGTTCACGCCCGACCCCGCCCTGGCCGCGGCCGACGGCACGTTCGGCCTGCGTGAGCTGATCGCCGCCGCGCTGGCCGGCTGAACGAACCTGCGCTGGGGGCGGCGCCCGACTCCGCCGCCGCCCCGGCGCAGGATAGGAAACGGCCTGCGCAACATGGGGAGTCCTCCCGATGCGCGTGGTCCCGGCGCTTCTCGGGTTGGCTCACATCAGAACGCTGGACCTCGGGCGCTCGGCGCTCCCCCTTGTGCGGCGGCCGGAGAGGGGACGACGGGGGCAGCGAGATGGCCGGCGCCGCGACGGCGCCCGTCATCTGCGCATGTGGTGGGCACGGCGGCCTGAAGGTTGAGTTGTGGGTCGGTTGAGCCGATATGTGGTCAGTCGCGCCCGACGGACCGGGCCCCCGGGCGCACCGGCCCCATGCGCACATCGACCCGACATTCCCGCCTGCTCACGACCGCCTTCGCGGCGATGTGGCTCCTCGTCGCCTTTCACGCGACACATGCGCTGCTGGGATTCGGCGGCCCCGCCATGGATGCGCTGGCCAAGAACTGGGTCTACACCGGGGCGGAGGTGCTCGCCGTCGGGATCTGCGCCGCCCGCGTCTGGGCGTGCCGCGAGGACCGCTGGGCCTGGGCGCTCATCGCCTTCGGACTCCTGACCTGGACCGCCGGCGACCTGGTCTGGACGCTCTGGCTCGACAACCTCGCCAACCCCCCGTTCCCGTCGATCGCCGATCCGCTCTACCTGGCGATGTATCCGGCGATGTACGCGGCGCTCATGCTCCTCCTCCGGGCGCGTCGCGGCCGCGTGTCCGCCGGGCAATGGCTCGACGGCGGGATGGTGGCACTCGCGCTGGCCTCCGTGGGTACCGGCCTGGTCCTGCCGGCCGTGCTCCAGATCAGCCACGGGCGCATCATCGAGGATACGGTCAACCTCGCCTACCCGCTGGGAGATCTGACGTTGCTGGTCTTCGTGGTGGTGGCGTTCGCGCTCTACTCGTGGCGTCCCGACCGGCTATGGGTGTGCCTCGGTGCCGCCATGGTCGTCGACGCCGTCGCCGACCTGCTCTTCAGCTACCTGGAGGCCAAGGGGACCTACGTCGCGGGCGGCATTCTGGACACGATGTGGCCCGCCGCGATGGCGCTGTTCGCCGTGGCCGCCTGGCAGCCCGTCAGGCGCCGGGCAAGCCAGCCGGTGGCGTCGTTCCACATCATCGTCCTCCCGTTGGGCTTTGCCGCGCTCGCCCTCGGCGTCCTCGTCGACGCCGCCTTCACCCACATCACCCCCGCCGCCGTCCTCCTGGCGGCCGGCGCGCTGATCACCGGCATCGTGCGCGCGGTCCTGACCTTCATGGAGAACGTCCGGATGCTGCGCCACAGCGCCAAGGACGCCCTGACCGACGGGCTCAGCGGCCTGGGCAACCGCCGGCGGCTCATGCGCGACCTCGACGAGGCCGTCGCCGATGCCGACGAGAACCACCCCCAGACGCTCGTCTTCTTCGACCTCAACGGCTTCAAGCGTTACAACGACACGTTCGGCCACGCCGCCGGCGACGCCCTGCTGGCGCGGCTCGGTGGCGCTCTGCGCGCCGCGGTCGGGAGCCACGGACGGGCCTATCGCCTCGGCGGCGATGAGTTCTGCCTCCTGCTCATGGGACGGTTCACCACCGACGACGCGCTCATCGGCGCCGCCACGGCGGCCCTCACCGAGCACGGCAACATGTTCAGCGTGAGCGCCTCGCACGGCCTGGCCACGGCCCCCGAGGAGGCCGCCACCACGACCGCGCTGCTGCAGCTCGCCGATCAGCGGATGTACGCCGCCAAGGTCCGCACCAGCCGCAGCACTCCGCCGCGCACCCACAACGTGCTCATGCAGGTGCTCTCAGAGCGCACGCCCGACCTGCATTACCACGTCTACGGCGTCGGTCAGCTCGTCCGTGACCTCGGGCGCGACTTCGGGCTCGACGTCGATCAGCTCGATGAGCTCCTGCGCGCCGCCGAGCTGCACGATGTGGGCAAGCTCGGCATCCCCGATGCCATCCTCGACAAGCCCGGCGCACTGGACGATGAGGAATGGCGGCTGATGCGCCAGCACTCGGCGATCGGCGAGCGCATCCTCAATGCCGACCCGGTCATGCAGTCGGTGGCGCGCCTGGTCCGCGCCGGCCACGAGCGCTGGGACGGGACCGGCTATCCCGATGGGCTGGCCGGCGCCGCCATCCCCCTCGGGGCGCGCATCATCGCCGCGTGCGACGCCCTGGACGCCATGACCTCCGACCGCTGCTACCAGTCCGGACGCACCCTGCCGGATGCGCTCGCGGAGCTGCGCCGCTGCGCGGGGACGCAGTTTGACCCCGACGTCGTGGCGGCCCTGTGCGCGCGGCTTGACCCGGCGGCACCGCCGGTGGCGCCGTCAGCTCAGGGAGCGGACGACGCGGCTGTGCTCCCGCATGGTCTCCAGCCCGTCCTCGCCGGGCTGGCGCCCGAACCCGCAGTACATGGCCACGCCGAAGTCTGAGAGGTAGCGCGACCCGGTGGCGTGCCGGCGGATCAGGCCGGAGACACCGTCGATGGGCAGGACGATGCCCAGGAACACCCGCGCGGACCCGGGCTCGAGGTCCACGAGCGGCCGGAAGAAGCTGCGGTCCTCGCTGCGCAGGTAGCGGGGCCCGGCCAGGTGCAGCCAGTCCACGGTGCGACCCGAGTTGGCCACGGCGAAGTTCGCCATACGGACGAGGACCGCGTAGTCACGGGCCTCGTACATCGGCCACTCCGGGAAGGTGCCGTAGCAGAGGTGGTAGCCGACCAGGACCTCCTCGGGGATCAGCCGGGTGAGCGTGGTCACCGGCCGGGCGAAGCGCTCCCACGCCCCCTCGCCGGTCCAGGCCAGCACGCCCTCGATGTCCTGGGTCTCATAGGCGAGGTCCCACTGGATGGCCAGCTCGTGGGGCGGGATGGCGTCGGTGAGCCGTTGCAGCTCCGCGGCGACGAGCTTGTGAAAGCCGCGCTCGGCGACCGGGTAATCGGCGGCGAAGTCGGCCTTGAAGGCGTTGAGCGCGCTGGCCGGGAACGGCAGCCCCACCTGGAAGCGCAGCTGCGCGGGAATGACGCCGTCACGCTTGAGCTGCGCGAACTCGCGGTAGGAGGCGATCGCGTCGTCGATGCGCGGCCACGTGTCAAACCGCAGCTCGGTGACGCCGGGACGGATGCCGAACACCGGGGTCTCGTACGCGTGGCGGGGGCGGCCCGTGGGTGACTCGGTCTCGGCGAGGACGATCACGTCGGGGTTGGGCCGCGCCAGCTGCTCGCGCTCGTAGCTCACCCACGCCGCTCGTGGGCCCGTCTCCCCGTCGGGCAGCGCGAAGACGAGGTCACCGAACAGCTCGGCGCCCGCGCGCAGGGCGGCGTCCGTGGACGGCGCCGGCAGGCTGCCGACGAGCAAAAGCGGGCTGTTGACGCGTCGGCTCACGTGCAGGTCCGAGCATCGCACATCCGCGCCTCAGCCCTCGATCGTCTCGGAGAGCTCCAGCCACGAGGCCTCCAACCGCTCCCGATCGGCCGCCACCGCGGTCAGCTCCTGGGTGAGCTCCCCCAGCCGCCCCGCGTCGGTGGCGGCCTCGGCCATCGCGGCCTGGAGCTCGGCGTCGCGGCGCTCGGCGCGCTCGAGCTCGCGCTCCACGCGGGCCAGCTCCCTCTGGGCGGCGCGGCGCTGAGCCCCGGGGCTCACGGAGGAGGCGCGCGCCGGCCGGCGCGCCTGCACCTCAGCGGTCGCGACGGCCGTCGAGCGCAGCTCGAGGTACTGGTCGATCCCGCCGGGCAGGTGGCGCAGGGCGCCGTCGCCCATGAGCGCGAACACGTCGTCGCAGACACGCTCGGCGAAGTAGCGGTCGTGGGTGACGACGACGAGCGTCCCCGGCCAGCTGTCGAGCAGATCCTCGAGCGCCGTGAGGGTGTCGATGTCCAGGTCGTTGGTGGGCTCGTCGAGCAACAGCACGTTGGGCCCACCCAGCAGCACCCGCATCAGCTGAAGCCGGCGGCGCTCGCCGCCCGAGAGGTTTTCCGTATGAGTACTGAGTTTCTCGCCGCGGAAGCCAAAGCGCTCCGCCATCGTCCCCGGCGTGAGGTCCTCCCCTGCGCTGGTCGTCGCGCGGCCGCGAACCTCGGCGAGCGCCTCGACCACGCGCAGACCGCGCGGGAGCTCGGTGGTGTCCTGGGAGAGCTCGGCGAGTGCGACGGTGGCGCCGCGCTGCACCTCGCCGCTGTCGGGCGCCCGGTCTCCGGCCAGCAGGCGCATGAGCGTCGTCTTGCCCGAGCCGTTGGCCCCGACGAGCGCCACCCGCTGGCCGGGGCCCAGCCGCCAGGTGAGATGGGAGAGCAGCCGGCGCTCGCCGAAGGTCACCGACACGTCGACCGCGTCGAGGACCTTGTCACCCAGACGCGCGGTGGCAAAGCGCAGCAGCTCCACGGCGTCGCGCGCGGGCGGGACGTCGGCGATGAGGGCGTTGGCGGCCTCGATGCGGAACTTCGGCTTGGACGTGCGGGCCGGGGGGCCTCGCCGCAGCCATGCCAGCTCCTTGCGCACGAGCTGGCGGCGGCGGTCCTCGCGAGCGGCGGCCTGGCGGTCGCGCTCGGCGCGGGCGAGGACGTAGGCCGAGTAGCCGCCGTCGTACTGGTAGACCGCGCCGTCGGCCACCTCCCAGGTGCGGTCACAGACCGCGTCCAGGAACCAGCGGTCGTGGGTGATGACCGCGACCGTGCCCCGATGGCCGGCCAGGAACGAGGCCAGCCACGCGATGCCCTCGACGTCGAGGTGGTTGGTCGGCTCGTCGAGCAGCAGCAGCTCGGGCATCCGCAACAGCGCGCGGGCGAGCATGATCCGCCGCTGCTCTCCGCCTGAGAGCCGGTCGGTCAGGGTCTCGAGGCCCTGCGGGAAGCGGCTGACGGCCACGCCGCCGAGCAGTCCGTCGAGCACCTCCCGGATCGCGGCGTCGCGCGCCCACTCGTGGTCGGGCCGGCCGCCGACCAGCTCGGCGCGCACGGTGCTGCCTGGCGTGAGGTCGACCCGCTGGCTCACGAGCACCGCGTTGAGCCCCGTCGTGTGGGTGGCGGCGCCCTGGTCAGGGGACTCACCGCCGCCCAGCAGCCGCATCAGCGTCGACTTGCCCGCGCCGTTCTCACCGACGATGCCGACGCGCTCGCCCTCGTTGATGCCCAGGGTCACCTCGCGCAGGACCGAGCGGCTGCCGTAGCCCTTGGAGGCCGAGTGGAGGTTGACGAGGTTGCGTGCCGGCATCGGACAGATGTATCGGATCAGACCACCCGCGCGATCCGCGGTTTGCCGCCGCGATCCCGTGGGAAAGGCAAGGACCATGGCGGTCCCGGACGCCGACCCGCGAGGAGAGACAGGCTCCGCAGGCCGGGCCCGCACGGGCCGTGCCTACTACTGGCTGCTGCTCCTGCCCTTCCTGGCGTTGCTGTACCCGCCGCTGTACGCCCATGCCAACCCGCACCTCTGGGGGATCCCGTTCTTCTACTGGTACCAGGCGGTGTGGCTGGCGCTGACCACCGGCATCTGCGGAATCGTCTACCGGCGCGTGAGCTAGGAGGTGGATCGGCACAACGTCCATCCCGCAGCGATCGTGGTGTTCTGCGTCCTGTTCGCGGTCGTGACCATGATCGGATTTGCCGCGGCGCGCTGGCGCAGGGCGGATCTCGCTCACCTCAACGAATGGGGGTTGGCCGGCCGCAGCTTCGGGACCTGGGTGACCTGGTTTCTCATCGGCGGCGACATCTACACCGCCTATACGTTCATCGCCGTGCCCGCCGCGATGTTCGGCACGGGCAGCGCCGGGTTCTTCGCCTTCGCGTACACCACGCTGGTCTTTCCGGTCCTGTTCGTGTTCGGGCCGCGGCTGTGGGCGGTGTGCAAGCGCCACGGCTACATCACGGCGGCCGACTTCGTCCGCGGGCGCTTTGACTCCAGGTCGCTCGCTCTCGCGGTCGCCATCACCGGGATCATCGCCACCATGCCCTACGTCGGGCTGCAGCTCATCGGCCTGAAGACCGTCATCGCCGCGATGGGCATCTCGGGTGACTGGCCGATCATCATCGCCTTCGTCATCCTCGCGGCCTACACCTACCAGAGCGGGCTGCGGGCGCCGGCGCTCACCGCGATCGTCAAGGACTTCGCCATCTACGTCACGGTGGTGGTCGCGATCATCTACATCCCGATCAAGCTCGGCGGCTTCGGACACATCTTCGGCGCCGCCGAGAAGGCGCTGCCCAAGCGCACGCCGCCGGCCGCGCTCGTCCCGGGCAAGCCCGCGTCGTATGAGACCTACGCCACGCTCGCCCTCGGCTCGGCCTTCGCGCTGTTCCTGTATCCGCACGCCCTCACCGGTGCGCTCAGCGCCAAGAGCGGCAACACGATCCGCCGTAACGCCGCCCTGCTGGCCTTCTACTCCCTGGCGCTCGGCATCATCGCGCTGTTCGGCTACATGGCGATCGCAGCCGGCCTGAAGCCAGTCAACGCCAACTTCGCGGTGCCCGATCTGTTCATCAAGTACTTCCCGTCGTGGTTTGAGGGCTTCGCCTTTGCCGCTATCGGCGTGGGCGCGCTGGTGCCGGCGGCGATCATGGCCATCGCCGCGGCGAATCTCTTCACGCGCAACATCTATGCGGAGTTCCTGCGCCCGGCGGCCACCGCGGCCGAGGAGGCGGCCGTGGCCAAGATCGCTTCGGTCGTGGTCAAGGCCGGTGCGCTGGTATTCGCGCTGTTCGTGTCGACGAAGTCGGCGATCGACCTCCAGCTCCTCGGCGGCGTCTGGATCATCCAGACCCTGCCGGCGGTGTTCCTCGGCCTCTACACGCGCTGGTTCGACCGCTGGGCGCTGGTGGCCGGATGGGCGGTCGGCATGGGCACCGGGACCTACATGGCCGCGTCGCAGAGCTTCAAGTCGGCGTTCCCGCTGTCGATCGGCTCCTTCCAGGTGACCATGTACTCGGCTTTCCTCGCCATCCTCGCCAACCTGATCGTCACCGCGGTGCTGACGCCGGTGACGCGGCGCCTGGATCCCCGACCCGTCAACGACGAGACGCGGGCCGAGGACTATGAGGACGCCGTCGAAGAGCCCTCCGAGCGAGAGCTGGTCCCGGCCTGAGCCGCATCGCGGTCATCCCCGGAGACGGGATCACCGACGAGGACGCCGACGCCGTCGTGCTGGGGTCGCCTCCTGACGGTGGGGTTCACGAGGTGGGGTATCCGAACGCGGGGAAGGTGCACGACGGAACGCGTCCGCCCACCCGGACGGGGGCGACTGACACGTCAGGTCCCGCCGGCGCGACGTTGGAGTCATCGATGCCGATCTGGGCATCCTGCGAGCTCTGAGCCGTGACATCGAGGCGGACGTGCGCCAGGTCGAGGACGAGCGGATGGGCTGTGTCGTAGCCGTCGAACAGTGACTGCGCGCCCTTCACGCTGTTGACCGCCACGATGCCATCGAGCACGATGTCGCGGAAGCTCGGGATCGAGGAGCCGCCGCTCGTGTAGAAGGGGTTGAAGTACAGCGGGTACTTCACGCGGGTCAGACACACGTCCCGGTAGGTGACACGCTGCGTGATGCCTCCCACCAGCGCATCTGACTTGATGCGGATGCCATTGTCGCTCGTGGAGACGTTGCCCAGGCTGTCATAGCCATCGATGGTGTCCTGACGCACGAGGACGTTCGACACGCCTCCGGCGGTCTGACTTCCGATCGAGATGCCATGGGTGCCGTAGCAATGGGTGTCCGCCACCGTGATGTCCTGCGCCGGCTCCCCGGCGTCGGACTTGATGGCGATGCAGTCGTCCCCGTCCTGCACCATGTCGTGAGCGATGGTGACGTTGCGCTCGCTCTCGGGATCGATGCCGTCGGTGTTGCGCGCCCCCGCCGCCGGCGTATCGATCATCACGCCCCACACCGTGAGGCCGTTGCCTCCGGTCATGAGGATGTGGTACATCGGCGAGTTGCGCAGCTCGACCTGATAGATCGTCACGTCGTCGGCGCCCTCGCCCTGCACGAGCTTGGGGTTGTTCTGATTGCCGCCGGACTTCGCCGCCTCGGCGACATCCCACCAGGTCGACGTCGAGCCCACCATCGTCATCTCGCCTCGTCCGTCGATGACGCCGAGGTGACCGTCCTGCCCGCGGGTGCCCATCACCCCGGCATGCGATCCATCGATCGCGATGAACGGTTGGCACCCGTTGCCGTCGGCGGTGATCGTCCCACACGTATCGGCCCCCGGGATCTGGTAGTCGCTCGCCCTGCGGGAGGCGTAGAGCGTGACGCCGTCGTCGACGAGCAGCGTTTCGCGCGACCAGATCCGCAGTGGCGCGCTGAGGAAGGCGTTGTCGCCACCCCGCCCCGTCAGCTCAACCGCCTCGCCGGTGCCCGCACACGCGTCCAGGGCCGCCTGGATGCGACCGGTGTCCGGCGGCGCCGCTTCCGTGGCCTGATCGAAGGCGCCGGTGCTGGTCGCCTCCGCCGCGCTCAGGCGCTGGCAGGTGGCCGGGACCGCGGGGCGACGCACCCACCGCCTGTCGCCGGCGGCCGTACGTGGGGCGGGGGAGCCGGTGGCCGTACGCGGGGCGCGGGAGCCGGCGGCCGTACGCGGGGCGGGGGAGCCGGCGGCCGCGCGCCGGGCGGGGGAGCCGGCCGCCGCGCGCGGGGCATCAGATCCGGCGGCCGCGCCCCGCACCCCGGGACCGGCAGCCCCTGCAACTGCGGTGAGTACTGCACTGACGACGAGCACAACAAGCGGCCCAACGATCACCGAGCGTCGGCGCATACGCGTGTACCTCCCTCATGCCATGCCGCCCGCCGCTCGTCCCGGACCGTTCTTGTAAAGGTTTACAGAAACCACTATAGTTGTGTGCTCGCCGGCGTGTCAACCGGCCGACCGCGTCATCCAGGTCGCGGTCGTTCGGCGACGGCTGAACCCGTGAACGACGGAGGTCACGTGTGATGAAGGCGTGGAAGCTGACGGCAGGGTGTCTCTCCGGCCTGGCCCTGGCCGCGCTGGGCCTGCCCGGAGTCTCCAGTGCGGCGGCCGCGGCGCAGCGATGGTCGGCCGCCTCCGCTCCCGGGGCGCCGGGCGCAACGTCCTACCTCGACCTGGGGCGCAAGGACTGTCTGGGATCGGCCACCACCAACCGGTCCCGCGTGTGGTTCACCGTCGCCGACGGGGTGCTGTCTGACACCTACAGCCCGACGACGGACAACTCCGACCTCAGCACCCTCCAGTTCCTCGTCACGGACGGCCACAGCTTCACCGATCTGCAGACCCGTGACATGACCTATGTCGCGCGGCCGCTGGACGGCACCGGCATGAGCTGCGAGATCGTCGCCACCGCCCGCAGCGGCCGCTACCGGATCGTCACCGACTATCTCACCGACCCGGCGCGGTCGAGCGTCGTCATGCACACGCGGTTTGAGCCGCTGGTGGCGGCCGCGCGCCGGTACCTGCTCTACGTCCGCTACGACGCCATGATCAACGGCGCCGGAGGCGGCGGCACCACCAACGGCGGTGCCAACTCGGCCACCATCACGGCCGGATCGCATCGCGGCGCGGGCGCGCTCGTGTCCTATCAGACGCTCGCCCGCTCGAGCCAGACGCAGCGCACCTACGAGGTCCCCGTGTACGGAGCCCTCGCCGCCGATCACGCCTATCCCGTCTCCTCCAGCGGGTTCGCCGGCACCGCCAGCGACGGTCTGAGTCAGCTCGACGCCCAGCACCGTCTCGGGCCCACCTACCGCGAGGCGGACAACGGCAACGTCGAGCAGACCGCCCAGATCGACCCCGCGCACGAGGACTCGTTCACGCTGGCGCTCGGCTACGGACAGACCGAGGCCGCGGCCGTGCAGGCGGCCGCCGCCAGCGCCGGGACGCCGTTTCGCCAGACGTCCGCGCGCTACCGCGAGGGCTGGCTGCGTTATGACGCCGGGCTGCGCAGGCCGGCGGCGGGGTTCCCGGACCTGACCGCCGCCCAGGACCGCGAGGTGCTCCAGCAGTACTGGACGTCCGCCAACGTCCTCAAGGCCACCGAGGACAAGGAGTTCCCCGGCGCCGTCGTCTCGTCCCTCGCAGACCCGTGGGGACAGGCCACCGCGGCCAACACCGAGACCAACGGGCTCCCGGATGTGAGCACCAACTACCGCGTGATCTTCGAACGCGACTTCTACGAGACGTTCACGGGATTCCTCACCGACGGGGACCTCGCCACCGCCCAGGCCCAGACGCGCTTCATCTTCAACAGGGTGCAACTGCCCGACGGAAGCTTCCCGCGCGACGCGCTGCTCAACGGAGCCACCGCGTCTGACAACTACGTCCTGGAGCCCGACGAGCAGGCCTTCCCCCTGATCATGGCCTGGCAGTCAGAGCTGGGACATGACCGCAGCCTGTACAGCGACCACGTGGTGCCGGCCGCCGACTTCCTCGTCGCCCACGGCCCGGTCTACGGCGACGAACGCTGGGAGGATCAGGGCGGCTACTCGCCCTCCAACATCGCCACCGAGATCGCGGGCCTCGTGTCGGCGGCGGCGATGGCCCGGGCCAACGGCGACGACGCGCGTGCCCAGCTCTACCGGTCCACCGCGGACGACTGGCGCCGTCACGTCCAGGCCTGGACGGTGACGAGCACCGGCCCGTACTCGAGCCAGCCCTACTTCCTGCGACTGTCCAAGACCGGTGACCCCAACGCGCCGATCGTCTACAACCTCGGCAACGGGAGCGTCGACGCCGACCAGCGCTCGGTCGTCGACGCGGGCTTTCTCGAGCTCGCGCGCTTCGGCGAGCTGGACCCGTCGGATCCGGTGGTCGTCAACTCGCTGAGCGTGGTGGACCGGGTGCTGGGGATCCAGACGCCCAGCGGCGAGGGCTTCCGGCGCTACGGGACGCTGTTTGAGTCAGTCGAGGGGACCAATGAGCCCGTGACCGGAGGCACCGACGGGTATGGCGACTGCTACGCGCCGGCGCCGATGCACTGCCCCATCACCGGCCGTCCGTGGATCCCGTGGTTCACCGGCACGGGGCATGCCTGGCCCCTGCTCAACGGCGAGCGCGGCGAGCAGGACCTCCAGACCGGTGACACCGCCGGCGGCGCCCGGATGCTGCTGGACATGGCCAACTTCGCCGGCGGCGTGGGCATGATCCCGGAGCAGGACTGGGACGAGGCCGACGTGCCGGCCTCGCCCTACGGGAGCGACCCGACGACCGCGTCGATCGGCTTCACCGACGGCCAGCCGGCCGGGTCAGCGGGCGAGATCACGTGGGTTGAGGCCGGCTTCGTTCGCCTGGCCCAGGACATCAAGTCCGGGAGGCTGCTCGAGCAGCCGGCGGCCGTGCGCGACCGGTATCTGGCCCACGGCGTGCCGCCCGCCGCGCCGCTGACGGTGACCGCGACCCCGAGGGCCGGAGCGGTCACGGTGTCGGGCACCACCGCCTCGGGCGCGTCCGTGGTGGTCGCGGCCACGCTCTCGCCCGCGGGCGCCACCGATCCCGGCGGCACCGCCCACGACCAGCCGATACCCACGTCCATCCGCCAGGTCACCGCCGCGCCGGATGGCTCGTTCAGTGCGACGGTGCCCGCGGCCGCGGGCAGCGACGTGGTCTCCGTGGCCGCCTCGCGGGGCGGCGCCACCGGCCATTTCCAGCAGACGGTCGCCGTGACCGGATAGCTCGATCGAGGCCGCCGGCCGGCATCGGTAGGTTGTCCGCATGCGGATCGACGACGCGCAGGAGCTGTGGACACCGGCGGGCGTCTACTGCAACACCGCCAGCTACGGGCTGCCGCCGCGCCCGGCGTGGGACGCGCTCCAGGCCGCCCTGACCGATTGGCGGGGCGGGCGCACGAGCTGGGAGCACTGGGGCGAGAGGACCGAGGCGGCGCGCGCCGCCTTCGCGCGGCTCGTCGCGGTCGATGTGGACCGTGTCGCGGTCGGATCCACGGTGTCAGAGCTGGTCGGCTCGGTGGCCACCGCGCTGCCGGCGGGCGCGCGGGTGATCGTGCCCGACGTGGAGTTCACCTCGCTGCTGTTCCCGCTGCTGGTCCAGAGCCGCCTGGACGTCCGGACCGTTCCGGTCTCCGAGGTCGCCGCGGCGGTCGCCGACGGCGCGGGCGTGGTGGCGTTCAGCGCGGTTCAGATGAGCACCGGCGAGGTCGCCGACCTGGACGCGATCGTCGCCGCCGCGCAGGCCGTCGGCGCGGTCACGATCTGCGATGCCACGCAGGGGCTGGGCTGGCTCCCCATCGACGCCGGCCGCCTCGACGTGCTGGTGTGCGGTGCCTACAAGTGGCTGATGTCCCCGCGCGGCACCGCGTTTGTTGCCGTGTCAGAGAGGCTGCTCGATGACGTGATCCCGCACAGCGCCGGCTGGTATGCGGGCGAGGACGTCCATTCCAGCTACTTCGGCCCGCCGCTGCGCCTGGCGTCCTCGGCCCGGCGCCTCGACGTCTCACCGGCATGGTTCTCCTGGGTGGGCACGGCTCCGGCCCTGGAGCTGATCGAGCAGATCGGGGTCGAGGCGATCCACGCGCACGACCTCGCGCTGGCCAACCGCTTCCGCGCCGGCTTGGGCCTGGAGCCGTCGGACAGCGCGATCGTCTCCGTCGACATCCCGGACGCGAGCGAGCGCCTGGCGCGGGCGGGCATCGTCGCCGCCATGCGCGGCGGGCGGCTGCGGACCTCCTGGCACGTCTACAACGACGAGCGCGACGTCGACGAGGTGCTCGACGTGCTCGGCGGCTGAGCCGGCGCGGCGAGGATCGCCGCGGCGCGGGGCTCGTAGGCGCCGTAGCCGTGTCCGCGCGCCAGCTCGAGAGCACGAGTGGCGTGCGTGCGCCCGCGCTCGGTCTCGCCGCGCTCGGCGAGTGCCTCGGCCCAGGCGAGCTCGGACCGTGCCTCCCACACGAGCATCCCGTTGCGACGGTGATACTCCGAGGCGATCCGCAGGTGCTCGTCGGCCCGCTCGTGCTGACCGAGCTTCGCCGCGAGCATCCCGACATAGGTGCCTGACAATCCGGAGGCGCCGGCGCCGCTGGAGATGATCTGGTCGGCGAAGGGCTCGAAGGCCTTATGCAGGACGGGGTAGGCGTCCGAGGGCCCGGCCACCACGGCAGCCTCGGTGAACCGAGCGAGCGCGTGCGTCCGGGCGGGATCCCATGGGACATCGTCGAGCCGGTTGGCGGTGATCTGCCCGACGATCGCCGCGGCTTCGTCGGTGCGCCCGCTCCACGCCAGTGCCTGTGCCAGTCCGGCGCGCAGGGTGATGAGTCGCGGGTAGGCGGCGGCGTTCTGCTCGAGGCGCGGCAATACCTCTGCGACCCGACCCTGAACCAGTCTGACGGCGATGATGGCGCCGGCGTGTAGCACCGGCGCGTCGGGCTGACCGGCCTCCTGCCCCAGCTGTAGGGCGCGTTCCGCGCGTTCCTCGGTTGCCGTCAGGTCTCCTGAGAGCATCGGGAGCGACACGGAGATCCAGGTCGCGGCCCATTTCAGCGTCGGCTGGCCGAGCTGGTCGGCGATCCGGTCGGCCTGCGCGAGCGCCTCGCGCGCCCGATCGATCTCGCCCTGCTCGATGCTGACGTACACGGTCAGCCACCGCGCCCAGAACTCGAGCGCGTTGTCGCCGGAGGCCAACGCGCTCGCGAGCAGCTCCGGGTGCAGGGCCGCCCGTTCGGCCACCGTGTCGGCGCTGATCAGTGCTTGCCACGCTCTGACCAGGACCTCGGCCTGAACCCTCGGGTCTCCTGTGGCGCGGGCGAGCACGATCGCCTCCCGAGCAAGCTTCCGGCTGCGCGTTGAATCGAGCTCGTACATCCGCTCGAGCGCCGCCAGCGACAGCAGCTGCACACGACGCGCGCGACGCGGCGGCTCGTCGAGCTCGATCGCCCGGTCGATCGCCGCGACCCGCACCTCATCGGTGTGACCGAAGACGCTGACCAGGCCGCGGTTGTTGGCGAGCGCCGCCCGCGCGGCACGGTCGGCGTCCCCGCGCTCTGAGGCGATCCGGGACGCCTCGAGCAGGGTGTCTCGATACGTCGCCTCACCGATCAGCCGTTGTGCCTCGCCGAGGCCGATCAGCGCCTCGCACCGCTCCGCCGTGTCGTCGTGCCCGAGCAGGTCAACCGCGTCGCCGAACAGTCTGGCGGCCTCGCTCGGCGCGAGCCGGTCGAGCGCTTGCCGGCCCGCCCGCAATGCGAAGCCCGCCGCCTTGGTGGTGTTGACCGACACGGTCGCCAGCCGCCAGTGCCATGCGAGCTCGGCCAGCTGCGCGTCCGGGTCGCTGCCGGCCAGCCCCTCGAGCACCTCGCCGACCCGCAGGTGCATCCGCGCGCGGCGTGTCCCCCCGAGCGCCTGATAGAGGGTGTGGTTGATCAGCGCGTGGGCGAACGTGAACCGCCCGACACGCTCGGCCGATTCGACCAGCAGCGACGCTTGGACCGCCGCCTCGAGCTGACCGAGCAGCTCGGCCTCCCGGAGCTCCACCAGCTCTGAGAGCAGCTCCAGATCAAAGCTGCGCCCGATCACCGCCGCCGCGGTCAGCGTCTCGCGCACGCCCGCGCCGAGCACGTCGACGCGCCGCTCCACCACCTCCCGCACGCTCTCGGGCAGCGCCACCCCCGAGCTGCGATCGACCTCCCAGCGCCCCCGCGCCTCGTCGAACACCACGATCCCCGACTCTGACAGGTTGCGCAGGATCTCACCGACGAAGAACGGGTTCCCGTCCGTCTCAGCGGCGATCTCGCCGGCCAGCGCGACCCCGTCGGAGTCCAGGTCGTGGCCCGCGGCGGCTTCGGTCATCACCCGCACGTCCTCGCTGGTCAGACCACGCAACGCCACGCGCTGAACACCCTCGAGCCGGCGCAGGTCCGCGAGCACCCCGGTCAACGGATGACCCTTGGTCAGGTCCGTGTCGCGGTAGGTCACCAGCAGCTGCAGCGCGCCGCGCTCGACGTTGCGCGCCACGTGCTTGAGCAACGCGACCGACTGCCCGTCCGCCCAGTGGAAGTCGTCGAGCACCACGCACAGCGGCACCGACGCCGCCACCGCTCGCAGCAGCTCCGCGACCGCCTTGTACAGCATGAAGCGCTCCGTCTCAGGATCAGACGACTGCGGCGCCGGCGTCTCGGTCACCCGCCGGGCGAAGTTGCCCGCCAGACGGCTGATCTCGCCCCCGTGCATCTGCGCGTAGCCGGCCAGCACGTCCTCGGCGGCGTGCTCGACGATCTGCGAGCAGAGCTCGATCCACGGCTCATACGGCGCCGCCAGATCCTCGCTGCATCCACCCCAGCACACCGCAAACCCATCCGCGTTCGCGCCCAGCGCCGCGTAGGACGCCAACCGCGTCTTCCCGATCCCGGGCTCGCCCGACAGCAGGACCACCTGCCGGACACCCGCGCGGGCCGACCGACG
Source organism: uncultured Actinomycetota bacterium (assembly GCA_963771675.1). GTDB lineage: Bacteria > Actinomycetota > Thermoleophilia > Solirubrobacterales > Solirubrobacteraceae > Palsa-465. The sequence continues at coordinate 408,351 of CAVYUJ010000005.1, forward strand.
GGCCCGCTCGACAAGCTCACGCTCCGCCTCACGGCCCACGTACGCGATCCGCGGCACCACGCGCAGCGCCTCGGGCAATGGCCACTGGCGCATCTCCACCCCGGACCGCTCCGGATCGAGCGGCTCCCACTGGACCGCGAACGCCTCCACCGGCCCAGGGATCCCCTTCAACTCGAGCTCCCCGACGGGCTCGAACCGGGCGCCGTCGACACGTCCGGCGAGCTGCCTCGTCAAGGACGACACGAGGATCCCGTCCGCGGGCGCCAGGTCACACAACCGCGTCGCCTCGATCGGTGGCATCCCGAAGTAATCGCCTTCCTTGAGCGTGACCTCGCCCGTCCCCAACCCGATCCGCACGTGCAGCCGCTGCTCGGCCCCGCGGTAGCGCCGCTCGAACAACTGCTGGGTCGCCACCGCACACCTCACGCCGGCCGACGCCGAGCTGAACGCGACGAACAGACCGTCCCCCGTGTTCTTGAACTCGCGCCCGCCCGACGCGTCGATCGCCTCACGCAGGAGCGCGAAGAACTCATCCCTCAACTCGTCGGCCCGGACAGGGCCCACCGACGTCGCCAACCGCGTCGAGCCAACCAGGTCAACCAGCCAGAGGGTCGCCAGCTCAACCGATTCAGTCACTTCAGTCCCCTCAAGGGTCCCCGAACGGCGCCAGCCTACCAGCGGGCCACCCGCGCAGGGTGACATTTGTACCGCTCCGGACTGCCGACGCCGCGGGGCGAAGCGGAGTCAGCCGTCAGCGATGTCAGCGAGGTCCAGCGTGTATCTCACCCCCGGCCGGCCGCTGACCATGGTGTCCCCGGCGTGGACGAACCCGGCTTTCTCGAGCACCCTCCGCGAGGCGTGATTCGCCGCGTCCGTCGCCGCTGTCAGCGTCCGCAGGTGGTACTGATCGCGTGCCAGCAGACACAGCGCGCGCAGGCTGGCGGTCGCCATGCCGCGGCCGGCCACGCGCTGCGCGACTCGGTAGCCGACCTCCGCCGTCCCGTCCGCGGGGTCGTACAGATTGAAGCGACCGAGGACCGTGCCATCCGGGTCGACGAGCACGTGACAGAGGCACGCCCCGGCCTCCTGCTCGGCCAGAAGCGCGCGAAGGCGCTCGGGGAACCGCTCGAAGAACTCGTCACCGCGATCGGTGATCGATGCCGCGAAGTACGCCCGGTTCTCGAGCTCGAAGGCCAGAATCGCGGGCGCGTGATCGCGGCACAGGAGCTGCAGTTCGGGCACGCATCCACCGTACTCGCCGGCTACCTTGCACCGGCCACCGCGAAGTTCAGGTGGTTTCCGAGCAGCGTCGTACGCGCCGGGGTCGTCTCGGCGATCACGCGGCCGCGGCGGATGACGTAACGGCGGGTCGCCCGCAGGCTGATGACGTCGATCGGAGTCGTGGCGTCGAAGATGACGCAGTCGGCGGGCTTGCCCTCCTCGATCCCGTACTCGTCCTCGACACCAAGCGTCCGCGCGCCACGCTCGGTGGCGAGCCGGAGCATCTCGGTGATCTCCTCGCGGCCGCTCATGTAGGTGAAATGCAGCGCGAGGTGGGCGGCGTCGATCAGGTCGGCCTTGCCCATCGGATACCACGGATCGATGATCACGTCGTTGCCCAGCGAGACGTTGACACCCTCGGCGAGCAGCTCCTTGAGCTGCGCGAAGCCGCGGCGCTTGGGGTAGGGGTCGAGGCGGCCCTGGATCAACGAGTTCGCGTACGGGTTGACGACGATGTTGATGCCTGCGCGGCGCAGGAACCCGCGCAGCTTCGAGGAGTAGTAGGGCTCATAGGAGCCCATCGCGGTGCAGTGACTCGCGGTGACACGGCCGGCGAGGCCGCTCTTGACCGTGTTGTCGGCCATCACCTCGAGATAGCGCGAGCTGGGATCGTCGGTCTCGTCGCAGTGGACATCGATCCGGCGGTTGTGCGCCTTGGCGAGCTCGAAGACACGGTGCACCTCGCGAAGCCCGAGCTCCGCCGTCGGTTCGTAGTGAGGGATGCCGCCGACGCAGTCGACGCCGAGGCGGATCGCCTCCTCGAGTCGCTCCGCGTCGCCTTCGTTGGCGTAGAGCCCGTCCTGCGGGAACGCCGTCACCTGGATCGTGCACAGGTCGGCGAACTCATCGCGCACGCGCAGGAGCCCGCGGAGCATCGCGTCGTTCTCGCCTGAGATGTCGGCGTGCGCGCGGATCCAGAGCGTCCCCTGCGCGGCCGACCAGCGGACGATCTCGCTCGCCCGGTCGAAAACGTCCTGCTCGGTGAGAGTCGGCTTCAACTCGCCCCACACCTGGATCCCCTCGATCAGCGTCCCGCTCTCGTTGAAGCGCGGGCGCCCGGCGCTCAGCGACGCATCCAGGTGCAGGTGGCAGTCGACGAGGGGCGCCGTCACCAGTCGGCCCTCGGCGTCGATCACGTTCTCGGCGTCGAGATCGAGCCCCGGCGCGATCCGCGCGAAGCGCGTGTCCTCCACCGCGATGTCGACGAGCCCGCCGTCGAGCAGCCGGGCGTTGCGGACGATCAGATTGATCATCTGAGCGGCTGCCGCGCCGCCGCCTCAGACGGTCTCGTCGGGGATCACCAGCGCTTCCTCGCGCTTGTCATGGCTGATCGAGAAGAAGATCGCGTAGAGCACCGCGCTCAGCAGGAACCCGACCTCGAACGTCAGGTCGCCGATCCCCGGGTTGTGCTTGGCGATCAAGCCGACGTACTCGGTCTGGGCGGAGAACAGCCAGATCGACAGGCCCATGCCGATGAGCATCGCCACCGCGCCGGCCCACGGGTTGTGCTTGCGATCGAACAGGAACCCGTCGACGCGCTGGCCGCGACGCAGCACCCAGTCGGCGAAGAACACGCCGAGCCACGGCCCGATCCAGTAGGAGATCACGAGCAGGAAGTTCTCGTAGTCCGAGCCCGCGTTGTGCAGTCCCGTCACCGCGACGACGAAGCCGATCGACCCGAAGCCGAGCGCGACGATCGCGCGGCGCATCTTCAGTGGCAGCCGGATGCCGGTCGAGAGGAAGGACATGACGCCCGAGTAGACGTTGAGCGCGTTTGCCGAGATCGCACCCAGCGCGATCGCGACCAGCGTGATGTCCGCGACCGCGGTCGACATGTGAGAGGTGAACAGCGCGGTCGGGTTCGAGTTCGTCCCGGGGATCGTCGCCGACGCCGCGCCGACGGTCTCCAGCGCGATGCATGACACCAGGACGCCCGCTCCAGACCACAGCCCGGCGCTGCGACTCGTACCAGGCTTGAAGTAGCGGGTGTAATCGGAGGCGAACGGGTTCCAGCCGGCGGCGTATCCGAAGGACGCGCCGACGCTCAGCAGGAAGCCTCCCACCCCCTGGGTGGTGTGCACGGCTCCCGGGCGGCTCTTGGAGATGATCACGATCGCGGCGAGCAGGAACGCGGCGCCGAGCAGCGGCAGCATCCACCGCTCGAACACCTGGATGAGGTTGTGACCGTAGAACGCGATCGTCGTCTGCACGATCCCGACGAAGACGAGGCACACCCAGCCGGTGACCCCCGTGAGGGCGTTGAGCGCGAGGGCGCCGCTCACGCTGTTGACGGCGAACCAGCCGATCCCGGCCGTCACGGAGTTCAGCCCAGCGGGAAGGAGGTTGCCGACCCAACCGAAGGAGATCCGGCTCTGGACCATCTGAGGAACACCGAACGACGGGCCGCGGCTGCTCAGGAAGCCATGAGCGAGCGAGCCGAGCACCGTTCCCACGATGATCGCCAGGAACGCGTCCCAGAACGACTGGCCGAAGAACGAGACGGCGATGACCCCGACGAACACCGTCGCGAACTCGAGGTTCGGCGAGGTCCACGTACCAAACAGGGTGCGGGTCACCCCGTGGCGCTCCGACAGCGGAATGAACTCGGCACCGCCGGGCTCAACCGTCCCGACAGCGTCACCGTAGACGCCGTCTCGAACCTCGGCGAGCACCCCTGTCTCTGGATCGAGAACCGCCATGAACCCACCTCCGTGTTGAAACGCGGGCTGAAGCTATCACGACCGCACCCGGGCCGTTCGCAGTGAAACGGACCAAATTCGGACATGACTCGCTGCAAGCTCGGCGGCGGGTCGCGTCGGTCGGCTGCCTGGCGCCGGGCTCCAGCAAGCGCAACCGCGAGTGCTGATCCCCCCTGGCCCGGGACCACCGGTCATTGCCGCCCGGCGGCGACGGGGATGCCCCGGGCTCCTACCGGGCTGTCACCATCCGCCCCGTGAATCGCGACGCGCTCCGGGACCTGTGCCTGACCTTTCACGGCTCCGAGGAGACGTTCCCGTTCGGCTTTGAGACCTCGGTGTTCAAGGTCGCCGGCAGGATGTTCGCCCTGTCGCGCCTGGACGGCGACCCGCTGTCGGTCAGCCTCAAATGTGAGCCGGCGCTCGCCCAGCAGCTCCGCGACGCCCACCCCTGCATCACGGGCGGCTATCACCTCAACAAGCGCCACTGGAACACGGTGGTGCTCGACGGGACCCTGTCTGAGCAGATGATCGCCGACATGGTCGAGGACTCCTACGACCTCGTCGTGTCCAAGCTGTCCCGGGCCCGCCAGCGCGCCCTGCTGTGGCGCGGCAGCCCGTGACCCGTCACGACTCCTGGCTCGAACAACCCCCGTCCAGAGCGGGCAAAATCGAGCCAGCACCCGGCCAGGAGCGGCTCCTGGCTCGGAAATGCCCGTCCAGCGGGCAAAACCGAGCCAGCAAGTGGGCAGGAGCGGTTGCTGGCTCGATTTTGCCCATCGGGCTGACCGGCTAGGGCAGGCGGCCCGACCAGCGCACCGATGACACCGCGGCGCCGATCAGCAGCACCACCCCGGCGGCCGCGAACCAGGCGGTGATCTCCTTCCTGCGGGTCACCGTGCTGAGCTGGCTGCCGAGCTTCTTGTAGATCGAGCTGAGCTCGTCGGCGCTGCGGGCGTTGAACGCGCGGGCGCCCGAGACGCGGGCGATCTCCTGCATGAGCTGGGGATCGGGCGGCACCGACTGCGGCGGGCCGAACGGGTCCGGGTTGGGGAGCACCCCGGCCGCGGTGCCGAGCGCGACGGTGTAGATGGGGATCTTGTCCTTCTTGGCCTCCTGGCCGACCGCCACCGGGTCAGGTCCCGCGTTGGCCGCGCCGTCGGAGAGCAGCACGATCGCCGATGGCGGGTGCTTGGCGTTCGTCCCCTGCAGGAGCTGGAGCGCGAGCTGGAGCGCGTCGCCGGTGTCGGTCCCGCCGTTGGCGACCAGCGAGTCGATGAGCGACCGCGCCTCCGCGTGGTTGGCGGCGGGCCCCTGCACGGCGTCGGGCGAGCTCCCGAAGCCGATGGCGCCGACCCGGACGGTCGACGGCAGCTGGTCGATGAAGGCGTTGGCCGCCGACACCGCGGCGGCCAGCCGGTTGGGCTGCACGTCCTGCGCGGCCATCGAGCCCGAATGGTCCGTGACCAGCATCATGTTCGCCTCGCCGGTGGGGATGTGATGGGTGACCCGGGGGCGCGCCAGGGCCAGCCCCAGCAGCGCCACGGCGGCGAGGGCCAGCGCGGCCGGGACGTGACGCTCCCACGATGGCGTCGCCGCCACCGCCTCGCGGACCGTCGCCACGGCCGGAAAGCGGATCGCGTAGCGCGTCGCGCGACGCCGCCGCGCCAGGACGTAGATCGCCACGATGGCGGGCACGAGGGCCAGCGTCAGCAGCCACAGCGGCGACTGGAAGCTCATCGCAGGCGGCGCCCCAGCTCGAAGAGCCAGTCCTCGTCGGTGGACAGGGTGGTGTGGTGCACGCGCAGCCGGCGCAGCTCTGAAGCCACCAGCTCGCGGCGCTGACGCTCCAGCTCGGCAAAGCGCTCGCGGATGCGGCGCCGCCCGGTGTTGACCTCGACCCGCGCACCGGTCTCGGGGTCGACGAGCATCAGGTGACCGACGGCCGGCAGCTCGGTCTCGCGGGGATCGCTGATCTCGATCGCCAGCACGGAGTGGCGGATGCGCAGCGACCCCAGCGGGCGCTCCCACGCCCGCTGATCGCGGAAGTCTGAGATGACGACGACCAGGCCCGGCTGTCGGGCCAGGCGGCCCACGCGGGCGACCGCGTCGGCCAGCGCCTCGGGCTCCTCGTGGCCGTCGAGCGCCACGCCCGCCTCCAGCCGGCGGCCCAGCGCGACGATGCCCGGCCGCGACCCTCTCGGCGGCGAGACGCGCGCGGGACCGGCGCCGAAGCTGACCATGCCGACGCTGCCCGCACGGCGGACGCCGAGGCGACCGAACACCAGCGCCGCGCCCTCGGCCACGTCAGCCTTGAGCCGGCGCGCCGTGCCGAAGGCCATCGAGGGCGACACGTCGAGCACGATCCAGGTCGTCAGCGCCCGCTCGGGGACGTGGAGGCGGACGTGCGGGGTCCCGGTGCGCGCGCTGGCGGCGGCATCGATGTGGCGGACGTCGTCGCCCATCTCGTAGGGCCGCAGCTGCGCGAGCTCGGTGCCCAGGCCGACGCCGGCGGCGCGGCGGTCGCCCGGCAGGGTCTGCGCCACGAGGCGGCTGACCGCGAGGTCGAGCGCCTCGATGAGCGGCTGCGCGATGGGGCCGGGGCCCTGCCGCGCGGCGGGTGGCGCGAGCAGCCCCTCACTCACGCTGATCGTCTCCACTCGGCCGCGGGCTCGCCGCCCGCTCGGCATCCCGCCTCGCCCGGCCGGGCGGCGCCCGCGTCATCCAGCTGCCTCGCCTGTATGTCGGCGGCGTGAGTCATCCGGCTGCGCTCATCAACCCCCCGGCGCTTCGGCCCTCGCGCTCGGTGCGCATCAGCCGGCGGGCTCCCGGCTCGGGCACGGTGGCCAGGACCTGCTCGATGAGCTCGTCGCCGGTGACGCCGTCTGAGAGCGCGTCGTAGGAGAGCACGATGCGGTGGCGCAGGAGATCAGGGGTGAGGTCGCGGAGGTCCTGGACCTCGACGTGGGCGCGACCGCGCAGCAGCGCTAGCGCGCGCGATGCCTGGACGAGGCCGATCGGGCCGCGGGGGCTGGCCCCGAACTCGATCATGGGCGCGATGTCGCCGAGTCCGTGCTCCGCGGGGTGGCGGGTGGCGTCGGCCAGCGCGACCGCGTAGCCGATCACCTCGCGGTCGACCATCACCGTCTGCACCGCCTCGGCGTGCCGGCGCAGGTCGTCCAGCGACAGGCACTCGCGGACCTCGACGGCGTCCTTGATGCTGCGACCCACGACGGCTGCCTCCTCGCCGACGCTCGGGTAGTCGACGATGATCTTCATCAGGAAACGGTCGACCTGGGCCTCGGGCAGCGGGTAGGTGCCCTCGGACTCGATCGGGTTCTGCGTCGCCATCACGATGAACGGCAGCGGCACGCCGTAGGTGGTGCCCCCGATCGTCACCTGCTGCTCCTGCATGACCTCGAGCAGCGCCGACTGCACCTTGGCGGGGGCACGGTTGATCTCGTCGGCGAGCAGGAAGTTGTGGAACACCGGGCCGAGCTCGGTGTCGAACCGGCCGGTGTCGGGCCGCCACACCCGGGTGCCCACGAGGTCGGCGGGGACGAGGTCCGGGGTGAACTGGATGCGGCCGTAGGTCCCGCCCAGGGCGGCGGCAAGCGTCTTGACGGTGAGCGTCTTGGCGAGCCCCGGGACGCCCTCGAGCAGCACGTGGCCGCCCGCGAGCAGGCTGACGAGCAGGCGCTCGAGCATCGCGTCCTGTCCGACGATGACGCGCTTGATCTCATAGAGCACCTGCTGCAGCGCGTCACGTGCCTCGTGTCTCTGTTGGGTGGTCGCTTCGATGTCGGTCAATGGGTCCTCCGGGGGTGGGTCAGTGGTCGCTCACGGGGGGTCGGTGGTCACTCACGGGGGTCGGTGGTCACTCACGGGGGTCGGTGGTCACACGGGGGTCGGTGGTCACACGGGGGTCGGTGGTCACTCACGGTCTAGACGACGCGGCCGAACCACAGCAGCGTCAGGGCGCCGCCCACGAGCAGCAGCACCAGGCCGCCGCCCGCGACGTCCGCGGTGATCTCGCGCTTGACCTTCCTGTGGCCGAGCTCCACGGCGAGATGGGCGTAGACCGCCCGCGCCCTGGTGCTGTCGGCGGCGGTGTAGGTCTTGCCGCCGGAGCTCTGTGCGATCTGGGCCAGCTCCTGCGAGCTCACCGGGACGGGCGCGGTGACCGTCTGACCGTCCTTCTTCTTGATGGGGATGGTGCCGTGGGGCGTCCCCAGGGAGATCGTGTAGATGGGGATGTGATCGGCCTTGGCCTGGCGCGCGGCCGCCAGCGGGCCCGGGCCGACGTTCGATGTGCCGTCGGAGAGCAGCACGATCGCACCCGGCGGCCGCTTGCCGTTCTTGCGCGGCAGCGTGGTGAGCGCGTGCAGGGCCGTGGTGATCGCCTCGCCGATCGCGGTGCCGCCGCCGCCCGGGCGCAGGCCGGCGATCGCGCCGAGGGTGAGGGTGTGGTTGGTCGTCGGTGACTGGAGCAGCACCGGCCGGCGGGCGAACTCGATCAGGCCGACCTCGACGCTGTCAGGGACGCCGGAGACGAACGTCGAGCCCGCCTTCTGGGCGGCGCCGAGGCGCGAGGGCTTGACGTCGGTGGCGCTCATCGAGCTCGAGATGTCGTTGGCCAGCATGATCGCCGCGCTGTTGACGGGGACCGCGACCGTGCGCTGGGGGCGGGCGGCCGCGGCGATGAGCAGCGCGATGGCGATGGCGAAGACCAGCATCGGCGCGTGGCGGCGCCAGCCGGGACGCCGCGGCGTCACCGACGCGGTGAAAAGCGGCGCCGCGAAGGCGGCGGCCGCTCCCCGGCGCCGGCGCTGCTGCCCGAGGTACCACACGACGAGCACCGGAACGGCAACGAGGCCGATGAGGACGAGCGGCGATGAGAAGCTCACGGGTACGGTGAGGGCGGCGCCGCCAGGATCGCGACCCGCTGGAAGACGGCCCCGCCGTTGTTGACCATCATCGTCACCCGGTCGCCCGAGTGCAGGCCCTTGATGGCGTCGGAGATGCTGCTCGTCGAGCCGACCGCATGGTTGTTGACGACCAGGATCGCGTCGCCGGGCTCCAGGCCCGCGAGGTCGCCGTTGCTGTTGGGGCGCACGGTCTCGATCACCGGGGGCCCTGCCGTACTCACGATCTCCATCCCCAGCCACATGATGGGTCGCGGATTGGCGGTCGCCCCGGGTGCCGGCAGGGGGCTGAGGGCGGCGGAGGTGTTCTGGCCGGAGGGCTGAGAGGAGCCGAACAGCCGGGTGAGGCCGTACGCGGCCCCGGCGATGACGATGGCGGCGATCGCCACCGGCAGCACCCAGGGGCGGAGGCTGCGCCGGGGACGGGTGGGCTCGGACGGTGCCGGCGGGGGCGCCTCGGGCTCAGGCTGAGCCAGGGGAACACGCGAGGCCGAGGCCTCATCGGACTCGTTCTCCCAATCTCCCGACCAGAGATGCTTGGGTCCACTCATATGACGTCGGTCAAGGTAGGCCACATTCGTGAGAGGTCCTTAAGAGGTGGGTGCCGTGGCGGCGGTTGCTTCACGCCCCGGGATCATGGAGCATGGCGGACCGATGACCGTGCACCCGCTCGACCCGCTGGGCCCTGACGAGATCCGTCACGCCGCGAGGATCCTGCGCCGTGACCACGGCGTGGGCGCCGGCTGGCGCTTTGCCTCGATCGAGCTGCGCGAGCCGCCGAAGACGGTCGTGCGCGAGTGGCGGCTCGGTGAGACGTGTGAGCGCGCGGCGCGCGTCGTGTGCTGGAACCGGGCCGACGGCAGGGCCTACAAGGCGCTGGTCTCCCTCACCAAGGATGCGGTGCTGAGCTGGGCGCACCAGCCCGACGGGCAGCCGAACATGACCGTCGACGAGGTCCACGAGTGCGATGTGGCGATGCGGCGCGAGCCGCAGGTGATCGACGCGCTGGCCCGCCGTGGGATCACCGACATGGACCGGGTGCTGGTCGAGGCATGGGCCTACGGGGCGCATCTGCTGCCCGAGCCCTACTCGGACCGCCGCCTGGGCTGGGCCGACGTCTGGTACCGGAGCCAGGAGGGCTCCAACCCCTACGCCAACCCCGTCACGGGGCTGCATCTCGTCGTGGACCTCAACACGATGGAGCTGCTGGAGGTCGAGGACACCGGGGCCATCGACGAGCCGGCGGCGATGGGCGAGTACATCCCGCGCCTGGTCCCGGGCCAGAGCCTGCGCCCGGACGTCAAGCCGCTCGAGATCACCCAGCCCGACGGGCCCTCGTTCACGCTCGACGGGAACCTGCTGAGCTGGCAGCGGTGGTCGATGCGGGTCGGCTTCAACTACCGCGAGGGCCTGGTGCTCCACGCCGTCGGCTATGAGGATGGCGGGCGCGTGCGCTCGATCGCCCACCGGCTGTCATTCGCCGAGATGGTGGTCCCCTACCGCGACCCCACCTCCGAGCACTACCGGCGCACCGCCTTCGACATCGGGGAGTGGGGCTTGGGGTTCATGACCACCTCGCTGGAGCTGGGGTGTGACTGCCTGGGCGAGATCGCCTATCTCGATGCGGTGTTGCACGACACAGCCGGAGAGCCGTACACGATCGCCAACGCGGTCTGCATCCACGAGGAGGACGACGGCGTGCTGTGGAAGCACGTCGACGAGGTCAGCGGCGCCGAGACCCGCCGCATGCGCCGGCTGGTGGTGTCCTTCCACGTCACGGTCGGCAACTACGAGTACCTCATCTACTGGCGCTTTCATCAGGACGGCACGATCCAGGCCGAGGTGCGGGCCACCGGCATCATGGTCACCACCCACTTCGCCGAGGGACGCCAGCCGCCCTACGGGACGCTGGTGGACGAGCGCACCTACGCTCCGTTTCACCAGCACTTCCTGGTGGCGCGGCTGGACCTCGACGTCGACGGCGACGCCAACACGGTGATGTGCTCGCAGTCAGAGGCCCTGCCGATCGGACCCGAGAACCCGCACGGGGTGGCGCTGGTCCAGCACGACACCCCGCTGCGGACCGAGTCTGAGGGGATGCAGGACTACGACTGGTCGGTGCAGCGCTCCTGGAAGGTGGTCAACCGGGGGGTGCGCAACGGACTGGGCGGGCCGGTGGGCTACAAGCTGGTGCCGGGAGACTGCTTCCCCGCGATGCTCTCACCGGACTCGCCGGTCCTGCGCCGCGCCCAGGTCCTCGCCCACACGCTGTGGGTGACGCCGTTTGACGAGGAGGAGCGCTGGCCCTGCGGCGAGTTCGTGGTCCAGAGCCACGATGACCGCGGGCTGCCGGTGTGGACGGCGGCCGATCGCCCGATCGAGGACACCGATGTCGTCCTCTGGTACGTCTTCGGCATCCATCACATCACCCGTCCCGAGGAGTGGCCGGTCATGCCGGTCGACACCGTCTCCTTCTGGCTCAAGCCCGTCGGGTTCTTTGACCGCAACCCGGCCCTCGACGTGCCGCCGAGTCACTGAGGCGGCGCCGGCAGCTCGACCGCCGCGTCGCCGAAGAGGGCCGACGCGCCGTCGAGGCGGCCTCCGAGCGCGGCCACGAACAACTCGATCGCCGTGAGATAGAGGTCGCGCGGACTGAGTGCCTGCGGATCGGGAGGCTCGCACGCATCGAGTGCCGCGTCGATCTCGGCGTCAGTGGCGCCGGCGCGGATCCGCGCGTCAGCGATGCGGTTCTGGGCGTCGATGATGAGCGCGTAGGCGGCGACCCGCGTCTCGTCGATCGGCAGCTCGTCGCGGATCACCTTCCATGGCTTGGTGGATCTCTGTGACGTGACGATCCCCCCCTTCCGTTGCTTCGCAGGTATTGGTCGTAGAGCCTGTCAGCACGCGGGATGTTCTGCCGGTACCAGTCGTTCCAGGCGCCGCGCTTGTCGCCGCCGAGCACCATGACAGCGTGGCCCGCCGGATCGAAGGCGAAGAGCATGCGCATCGTGCCCATCCGCAGCTCCCTCATGTTGTGGTGGCGCGAGCCGACGATGGCGCCGACGACCGGCCGGCGCAGTGCCGGCCCGCGGGCGACGAGATGGTCGGTGGCGGCCGCCACGCGGTTGGCCTTCTCGGGCGCCAGGCGCTTGACCCACGCCTCAGCCTCTGCCGTGAACCTCAGCTCGCGTTTTCTCTCCACATAGATAGAGAGCCTCGAGCGACCCGGTTTTCACCCCCCTGCGCCGACAGGAACCTCCGCGGGCTGTCCGTCGACGATGGATTCGCCGCTCACCGGGTCAAAGAAGTGCATCTCGCCCACGTCGACGGCGAACCGGGCCTGGTCACCGGGGCGCACGCGGGCTCGGGGCGGCACGCGCGCGACGCCCTGCCCGCCGCTCACCAGTTCCTCCTCGTCGGCCTCGTGGGCGCCCTCGGCCAGGACGCGGGTCGCGTCGAGGTCGAAGTAGACGAGCAGCTCTGACCCCAGGGCCTCGACGAGCTCGATGCGCGCCTCGAGCGCGGGCCCGCCGGCCGCCCCCTCCGCGGCCGCGACGGAGAGGTGCTCGGGCCGCAGGCCGACGACGACGTCGCGCCCGCCATAGCGAGCCAGCGCGGGCCGCCTCGTCCGGACGGCCTGCGGCAGCTCCAACCGCTGGGATCCCAGGCGGACCGCCGCGGCGCCCTCCTCGACCGTCCCCTCATAGAGGTTCATGGCCGGCGACCCGATGAACGCGCCCACGAACATGTTGACCGGCCGCTCATAGACCGACTGGGGCTCGTCACATTGCAGGACGACGCCGTCACGCATGACGGCCACCCGGTCGCCCATCGTCATCGCCTCGACCTGATCGTGGGTCACGTACACGGTGGCCACGCCGAGGTGGCGCTGGATGCGGCTGATCTCCGTGCGCATCTGCACGCGCAGCTTGGCGTCGAGGTTGGAGAGCGGCTCATCCATCAAGAACGCGGCGGGCTCGCGGACGATGGCGCGACCCATGGCCACCCGCTGTCGCTGCCCGCCCGAGAGCTGGGCGGGCTTGCGCTCCAGCCACTGGGTGAGGCCGAGGACCTGGGCGGCCCGGCGCACCTTGGCCCCGATCTCGGCCTTGGGCAGCTTGGCCAGCTTGAGGGCAAAGCCGGTGTTCTGCTCCACGGTCATGTGCGGGTACAGCGCGTAGTTCTGGAACACCATGGCGATGTCGCGCTCCCTGGGGCCCAGCTCGTTGACCACCCGATCACCGATGCGCACCTCGCCCGAGGTGATCGTCTCCAGGCCGGCGATCATGCGCAGCAGCGTCGTCTTGCCGCACCCCGAGGGCCCGACGAGCACCATGAACTCGCCGTCGGCGACGGTGAGGTCCACCTCGTTGACGGCCTGAAAGCCGTTGGGGTACGCCTTGCTGACGCGCTCGAGGGCGATCGTGGCCATGGGTCCTCCTATCCGGGGCGTGTCGGGTGCGCGGGGTCGGCCGGAGCGGCGCCCACGGTCGCCAGCGTCTGCGCCAGCCATGCGGCCTGGCGGACCTTGTGAAAGGCCTCGCCGCCCTCGTGGTCGTTGTAGGGGTAGGTGACGATCTCCTTGGGCCCGGCGTAGGCGTTGTAGGCGGCGTAGACCGTCGAGGGCGGGCACGTCTCGTCCATGAGCGCCGCCGAGAACAGCGCGGGCGCGCCTGCGCGCCGTGCCAGCACGGCACCGTCGAAGTACGACAGCGTCGCGAACGCGGCCTCCTCATGGTCGCGGTGCGACGCCAGGTAGCGGACGATCTCCAGGTACGGGTCGGTGAGGGCGATCTGGCTGGACCGCCGAAAGTCACACAGGAACGGCACGTCGGCCATCACCGCGCGCACGCCGTCGGCGAGCGCAGCCACCGCCAGTGACAATCCGCCGCCCTGCGACGCGCCGGTGATGGCGATCGCCTCCGCGTCCACCTGCTCGACGGTGGCGATGAACTCGACCGCGCGCACCGCGTCCGCGTACACCCGCCGGTAGTAATAGCCGTGGGGATCAGTGAGGCCACGGGTCATGTATCCGGGCTGGGCGGGCGCGGAGCCGCTCGGGTCAGGGGTGTCCCCGGTCGACCAGCCACTCCCCTGGCCGCGCGTGTCCATGACGAGGTGCGCATAGCCCGCGCAGGCCCAGAAGACGTTCTCGAAGACCAGCCCGCGCCCGCCGCCGTAGCCCTGGTACTGGACGACCGCGGGCAGCGGGCCATCGCCGGGCACGCGACCGGCGGGCAGGTGCAGCCACCCGCGAATGGGGTCACCGCCAAACCCGCGCCACGACACGTCGTAGCTCTCGACCACGGTGAAGGGCGAGTCAGCGGGCGCGAGCACCGCATCCAGCGGATGCGCGCGGGTCTCGGACAGCGTCTGCTCCCAGAAGGCATCGAGGTCGTCGGGCGCGTCGAGAACGGGGTCATAGCCGACCAGCTCGTGGCCGGAAAGGTCGAAGTGCGGCATGGCGGCTCCTGCCGGGTGTCGGGCGCATCAGCGCGGTGGCTCGATGATCACGTCCGGCGTGCGCCGGCGGTCATAGCCGACGACCCGCCGGGCGCCCACGAGACGCAGCGCCAACCTAGCGTGGACGTCCACACTGGAGCGGCCCACCCGCAGCTCCACGTCCCCGGGCTCGACGATCCGCTCGCCGCCGCGGCCGGTGAAGGAGGTGAGGTCGGCGTGGAGCCGGATCCGCACGCGTCGCCGCTCGCCGGGACCCAGCTCGACGCGGGCGAACCCGATCAGCGCCACCACCGGGCGCACCACCTCGGCCACCGGGTCATGGAGGTAGACCTGCACGACCTCGCTGGTGGCCCGGTCGGACGGGTTGCGCAGGGTCACGGCGACGTCGCAGACGCCGTCGGTCGCCCAGCGGTCACCCCGCGCCAGCTCGACCGTCTCCCACTGCGCCGGGGCATAGGACAGCCCGTGCCCGAAGGCCCACACCGGATCGGGGTCGAGGTTCGACACGCCGCTCGAGGCGCCCAGCTTGGCCGTCAGGTAGGTGCCGGGCTGGTTGCCGGCGGCGCTCGGGAAGCTCACCGGCAGTCGGCCCGACGGGTTGGCGCGGCCACTGACCACGTCGGCCAGAGCCGGGCCGCCCTCCTCGCCCGGGAAGAACGCGCAGATCGCGCCGGCGAGGCGGTCGACCTGACGGGAGAGGTCATAGGGACGCCCGACCAGCAGCACGGCCACGGTCGGGGTGCCGGTGGCGAGCACCGCCTCCAGCAGCTCCTCCTGGCGCCCGGGCAGCCGCAGATCGGTCGCGTCACACCCCTCGCCGGAGGTGCCGCGGCCGAACAGGCCGGCCTCATCTCCCAGCGCCAGCACGCACACGTCGGCACGGGCCGCAACCTCGGCGGCACGGCGCACGCCGTCGTCGTCACCGCCGGTCACGGGACACCCCTCGGCATGCTCGACGCGGTAGCCGGCCCGGTCCTCGCGCAGGGCCTCCAGCAGGGAGCTGACCTCGAGCCCCATCGGGACCTCGGGATGGTGGACGCCCACGTGGCGCGGGAACGAGTAACAGCCGAAGAAGGCGGCGCGGTCGTCGGCCAGCGGACCGACGACCGCGACCTGACTGCCTGCCACGAGCGGCAGCGTCCCGTCGTTGCCCATCAGGACGATCGATCGCGTGGCCATCCTGCGCGCCAGGCGCCGCGCCTCGAGATCATCGAGCCGGGGCTGGCGCTGGGAGAGCAGCGGCGGCTCGGGCTGCCAGTCGGGGTCCAGCAGGCCGAGCTCGCACTTCTGGCGCAGGACGCGCGTGACCGCGCGGTCGATGAGCGCCTCGGCGACCTCGCCACGCCCCACCGCCTCCACGAGCGGGTCCCCGTAGCAGTCGACCGTGGGCAGCTCCACGTCCACCCCGGCCGCGAGCGCTGCGCCCGCCGCGCCGCCGCGATCGGCGGCCACGCCGTGCAGCGTGTACAGGAACACGACGCCGAAGTAGTCGGCCACCACGGTCCCGTCGAAGCCGTAGACGTGGCGCAGCCGGGTCGTGAGCAGCTCGGGATCGGCGGCGCACGGCATCCCGTCGAGATCCGTATAGGAGTGCATGACCGAGCGCGCCCCCGCCTGCAGCGCCATCTCGAAGGGCGGCAGCAGCACGTCGGCGAGCTCGCGCGGACCGACCGAGACCGGCGCGAGGTTGCGCCCACCGCGCGACGCCGAGTAGCCGACGAAGTGCTTGAGCGTGGCGACGACGCCTGACTGCTCCAGGCCGCGCACGTAGGCGCTGCCGATCATCCCGACGAGCAGCGGGTCCTCGCCGATGGTCTCCTCCACCCGCCCCCAGCGGGCGTCGCGGACGACGTCGAGCACCGGCGCCAGCCCCTGGTGGATGCCCATCCGGCGCATGGTGGCGCCGATCCGACGCGCCATCTCCTCCACCAGCGGGGGGTCAAACGTGGCCCCCCAGCACAGCGGCGCCGGCCAGACCGTCGCCTTCCACGCCGCCAGCCCGGTGAGGCACTCCTCGTGGACCTGGGCGGGGATCCCGAAGCGGCCCGCCGCCATGATCTGGCGCTGGCTGTTGGCCAGGGCGCTGGCGCCGAGCACCGGCTCCACCGGCGCGGTGCCGAACGGGCGGGTGAGCTGCCCCAGGCCATGGGCGATGAGCTCGTCGAAGTCGCGCGGGGCGGCGGCGTGCTCGTGCTGGTGGGGCGCCACCTCCCCCAGCTCCCCGTCGGCGCCGACCCACACGCCGTAGAGCTGGGCGATCTTCTCGCGCACCGTCATCCGCGCCATCAGATCCGCGACCCGCGCGTCGATCCCGGCGGCCGGCTGGCGCCAGGGCTCGGGCGCCGAGGTCAGCGGCGAACGTCCGGCCGGGTGGTCAGTCATCGCGTCGCCTCCTGATCCTCATGCACGTTGGGTCTCACGCCTTGATCGCTCCGGTCAGCCCGCCGATGATCCGCCGCTCGGCGAAGACGAAGAAGAGCAGCGCCGGCAGCATCGACAGCGCGGTGAAGGCGAACACCGCCGCCGTGTTCTGCGAGTACTGCGACTGGAACGTCGCCACCCCCAGCGGCAGGGTGAAGTGGCTGGGGTCGTTGAAGACCAGCAGGGGCAGCAGGTAGGCGTTCCAGCTGGTGACGAAGGCCAGGATCGCCACCGTGGTGAGCGCCGGCCGCGACAGCGGGAGCAGGATGCGCCAGAAGAAGCCGAGCTTGGAGCAGCCGTCGATGGCGGCCGCCGCCTCCAGCTCACCGGGCACCGCGCGGAAGAACGGCCGCAGGATGAAGATCGTCACCGGCAGCGAGAACGCCGCCTCGGGCAGGGCGACCCCGATCAGGTGCTCGAGCAGGCCGAGCTGGCGCAGCAGCAGGTAGAGCGGCAGGCTGGCGACGCTGGCCGGGAAGAGCAGGCCGATCATGAACGTGCCGAAGATCAGCTCGCGGCCGCGGAACTCATACCGGGACAGCGCGAACGCCGCCATCGAGCCCAGCCCGACGGCGAGCGCGGTGGCCAGCACCGCGATGAAGGCGCTGTTGCCCAGCTCCTGCCAGAACATGGTGGAGGTGATGATCGAGCGGTAGTTGCCAAACACCCACGGATGGGGCCACGCCGCGGGCTGGGCGTTGATCTGCGCCGTGGTGCGAAAGCCGCCGAGCGCGACGAACAGCAGGGGGACGATGCTGATCAGCACCACCACCAGCCCGCCCAGGTAGCTGAACGGGGTACCCAGCGACCAGCGCCTGCGGCGACCCGGGCTGCGGTCGTGGCCGGCACCGGGAGCGCGCGAGGTGAGGGCGGCGGTCGACATGACCCCGCTAGCCCGCCATCGCCGTGACCGAGCCGGCCGTGTCGCGACGCATCGCGAAGCGCTGGTAGAGCAGCGCGAAGGCGAAGCAGACGATGAACAGGATCACGGCCACGGCGCTGCCGTAGCCGAACTCGTAGCTGTTGAAGCCGTTGTGGATGAGGTAGGTGACCATCGTGCTCGACGCGTTGGCCGGCCCGCCGGCCGTCATGATCCAGATGACGTCGAAGAGCTGGAGCGACCCGATCACGCTGAGGAAGACCCAGATGCGGATCGTCGGCCCCAGCAGCGGGAGGACCACGTGGCGGGTGATCTGCAGGCTCGAGGCGCCGTCGATCGCGGCGGCCTCGCGCAGCTCGGGCGGAATGCCCTGGAGCCCGGCGAGGAGCAGGATGATCCCGAAGCCGATGTACTTCCAGGTGACGACGGCGAACATGGTGTAGAGCACGATGTGCGGGTTGCCGAGCCACAGCTGGACAAGCCCGCCCAGGCCGGCGCGTCTCATCGCCTCGTCGGCAAAGCCGCCGGGCGCAAGCAGCAGCAGCCAGATGACGGCGGTGATCGCCTCGGAGACGACATAGGGGGCGAAGATGAGCAGCCGCATCACCGCCTGCCCTTTGAGCCGGCGGTTGAGCAGCATGGCCAGCCCGATGCTGAGGGGCAGCTGGATGGCCACCGAGAGCAGGGCGATGATCACGTTGTGCAGGATCGAGCTGCGGAAGACCGGATCGCTGAGCGCCGTGGCGTAGTTGTGCAGCCCGTTGAACGTCCTGGCCCCGAACCCCACCCAGTCATAGAGGCTGTGGTAGGCGGCGAGGATGATCGGGACGAGAACGAACAGCCCGAACAGCAGCAGGGCCGGACCGCAGAGCAGGGAGAGCTCTGCGGTCCGGGCCGCCCTGCGGCGGCGCCGGCGCCTGGTGGCGACCGGCGCCGTGGAGGAGCTCGAGTCCAGCGCGCCCTCGGCGCTCCCGACGACGCGGACGTGCTGGACGCCCGGCATCTACTTCGATGCCGCCTGAGCCACTGCCTGCACGACGCTGGAGTTGCTGCCCTGTCCGGCGAAGAAGTTGGCGATCGCCGTGTCCAGCGCGGTCCCGACGTTCACCGGGAAGGCGACGTCGAAGTAGGTCTGCAGGTAGGGCGTCTTCTTCTCATAGGCCACGGCCGTCTTCAGCCCCGGCGTGGTGATGGCCGTCGCGGCGGCGGGGTTGGCCGGCAGGCCGATGGCGGCTGCCGCCACCTTCTTCTGCACCGGCACGCTGTCGATGTACTGGAGGAACAGCGCGCAGTACTTGCCCGCCTTGGACGAGCAGGAGAACCCGTCGCCACCGCCGAGCGTCGCGCCCGGCGTGCCCTGTCCGCCGGGGACCGACGGGAACGGGAACCAGCCGAGCTTGGAGAGGATGTTCTTGTCGCTGGTCAACGGCTCGATCGTGCCGGGCTCCCAGTCACCCTGGAGCTCCATCGCGGCCTTGCCGTTGCCGACCATGCCCGCCGAGCTGCCCGCGCCCTGCTGAGCGGCGATGCCCAAGAAGCCGGGCTCGAACGGCTTGGTGGCGATGAACTGCTGCATGGCCTGACCGGCCTTGGCAAAGCACGGGTCCTTGAGGCTGACGGACTTGATCGCGGCCTGCAGCGCGGCGGTGGAGCACTCGCGCAGGGCGAAGTACTCGTACCAGAACGCGTCTGGCCACTGGTCCTTGGAGCCCACCGCGATCGGGGCGATCCCCGCGGCCTTGAGCTTTGACACGTCGGCCTCGAGCTCGGTCAGCGTCGCGGGCGGACCCGAGATCCCGGCCTTGGCGAACAGGTCCTTGCGATACCAGAAGCCGACCACGTGCAGGTCATAGGGGACGCCGTACTGCTTGCCGTTGGTCTGCCACGACGCGACGCGTGAGCCGAGGGCGCCGATCCAGTTCGAGGTGCTGGTGGTGAGGTTGGCGAGCAGGCCCGAGGGCACCTCGCTGGCCTGGCGGCCGCCGCCCCACTGCTGGAAGATCTCCGGCGGGTTGCCGGACTGAAGCGCGGCGGGCTCCTTGGTGTTCTGGAGCTCCTCGTTCTGGATCGGGATGTTCTTGATGGTGACGTTGGGGTACTTGGCGTGGAACGCCTGAGCGGCCTGATTCCACGTCTGCAACAGCGCGCCCGAGGTCGCGTTGTTCCACCAGGTCAGGGTCACCTTCGAGGCGCTGCCCCCGCCTCCACCGCCCGAGGATCCGCCCCCGCCACCGTTGCCACCGGAGGACGAGCTGCCTCCGCACGCGGCCACCAGAGCGGCGGCCGCCACTGCGACACCCAGCATCATGGGGCGTCTCATGAGTTCCCTCCTCTGCTCTCCACTACCTCGGCGTCGCTCTCACATTTTGCGAAAGTTTCGACGCAAGTTGCGATGCGCGGATCGTAGCCATGCTGTGTATCTGCGTCAAGTGAGAACCGAAACCCGGGTCGCTCACAGGTAACTGCGTCGCAGCCACCGCCGAATTTGTCGAAACTTTCGGGGTGGCGTGGTAGGGTGCGCCCATGCGGGTGACGCTGGCCAACATCGCCGAGCAGACCGGCATCTCGGTGCCCACGGTGTCCAAGGTCCTGCACGGCCGGCCCGACGTCTCCGCCGCCACGCGCGAGCGCGTCGAGGAGGCGCTGGCCACCGCGGGTTATCAGCCGCGCCGTCGCGGCGCCGGCCGGCGCGGGGCACGCGGCGGAGTGGTCGAACTGGTCATGCGCGGCCTGGACAGCCCCTGGGCCTCGGTGGTCCTCGACTCCGTCGAGCAGGTGGCCCACGAGCTCGGCCGCGGGCTGGTCGTCACCAACGCCCATGGCCGCAACCGCCCGCCGCGGGCGTGGCTGGACGCGGTCATCGAACGTCACTCCGACGGCGCGGTCCTGGTGGTCTCAGACCTCACCCACGGACAGGTGCAGTCGCTGGACGGGCTGGGCATCCCCTACGTGTTCCTGGACCCGCTGGCCGAGCCGCCCCCGGAGGCACCGCTGGTGGGCGCCACCAACTGGGCCGGCGGCGTCTCGGCCACCGAGCATCTGCTCGAGCTCGGCCACGAGCGCATCGCCACCATCTCGGGTCCCGCCCACGTGCTCTGCAGCCGCGCGCGGGTCGACGGCTACCGCGCCGCGCTCCAGCGCCGGGACATCCGCCCGCCGCGCCAGTTCGTCCGCTTCGCCGAGTTCAACCAGGACGCCGGCCTGGAGGAGGCGACCGCGCTGTTGCAGATGCGCTCGGCCCCGACCGCCCTGTTCTGCACCTCGGACATGATCGCGATGGGCGCCTATGAGGCCGCCCACCGGCTGGGCCTGCGCGTCCCCGAGGACGTGAGCATCGTCGGCTTTGACGACCTCCCGCTCAGCGTGTGGATGCAGCCCAACCTCACGACGGTGCGCCAGCCGCTGGCCGAGATGGCGAGCCTGGCCACCCGCATGCTCTTCCAGCTCATCGACGGCGGCACCCCGGACGCCGTGCAGGTCGAGGTGGCGACGCGGCTGGTGGTGCGCAACTCCACCGCGCCACCGTCGGGCTGAGCGGGACCGGCCGTCGGCGCCCGGCAGGCGCCACCCTCGTCAGCGGTTCTCGTCGATGAGCCGCAGGTAGCCCAACAGCCGCTCGCGATCGGCCGCGCCCAGCGGTGCCAGCAGTTGCGCCTCGACCTCGCGTGACAGGGCGAGCGTACGGGTGAGCATCGCGCGCCCGCGCCGCGTCAGGGATACGACGGAGGCGCGGCGGTTCTGCGGATTGCGAAGGCGCAGCGCGAGATCGCGGCCCTCCAGCTCGTCGATGAGCTCGACGATGGTGCTCGGCGTGACCCGTAGTGAGTCGACCAGATCGCGCTGCGATGCCCCGGGGTGTGCCGACAGATACGCCAGCACCTGCACGTGGTTGGGCTTGAGGCCCAGCGGGACGAGCCGTTGCGTGAACAGGCGCTTGGCCCGGTGCCCGAGTTTGCTCAAGAGGACCGCAGCGTCGTTGGGGCCGTCGTCAGGAGCGGCCGGCTTGGCCGAGGCAGCGCGAGCGCCGGCGGAACGGCCCGCGCCGGATCGGGCGTTCGCTCGTGAGGGGCCTGGGGTCATCGGCGCAAGTCTATGCGGGAGTGTTATTGTTCGAAAAGAGAACAGTTCGAATTTTGAATTGTCCTGATGAGAGGAGAGACCGTTGTCGGTGCACACGCTGGCCCCCGGGCCCACTGAGCCCCCCACGCGCGACACGCCGCGGATCACGGGCGTCGAGCTGCTGCCGATGTCCTCACCCCTCAGGCACGCGTTCACCATGCGCGAGGAGACACTGCGGTCGATCGACAGCGTCCTCATCAGGCTCCACACCGATGCCGGCATCGTCGGGGTTGCCGACACCGGCAACGTGTCGCCCTGGTACCTGGGCGAGACCCAGGAGTCGATCATGGCGATGATCGCGACGGTGCTGTTTCCCGAGGTCCTCCGCGACGAGCCCGCCACCAACATCGAGCGGATCGTGGCCCGCATGGACTTCCTGTGCCGCGAGAACAGCCAGGCCAAGGCCCTCGTGGACTATGCGCTGCACGACATCAAGGGCAAGCTCCTGGGCGTTCCCGTGTATGAGCTCCTCGGCGGCCGGTCGGTGGACAGGGTCAAGCTCGCCTGGGTGATGTCGGCGGCCGAGCCCGAGCCGGCGGTGACCATGGCCACCGCGGCCGTCGCCGAGGGCTTTGACGCGCTGAAGCTCAAGACCGGCCACGGCACCCTCGCCGACGACATCGAGATGGTGGCGGCAGTCCGCAAGGCGGTGGGCCCCGACATCCGCCTCTGGGTCGACATCAACGGCCACTGGATCTACCAGGACGCCCTGGAGGCGATCCGGGCGCTCGAGCCCTACGACATGTGGTTCATCGAGCAGCCGCTGCCCGAGTGGGACATCGACGGCGCCGCGCGGCTGCGCCGCAAGGTGTCGACGCCCATCTACCTCGACGAGTCGGCGCGCTCGCTCTCCGACGTGCAGGAGATCATCCGCAAGGACGCGGCCGACGGGCTGATGATCAAGGTGCCCAAGGCGGGCGGACTGCTCAAGTCACAGCAGTGGATCTCCATCGCGCAGTCGGCGGGGCTCAGCGTCATGTGCGGTTGCATGGCTGGGTGCGGCTTCGAGGCCGCCACCTACGCTCACCTGCTCTGCAGCAACGAGTGGGCCTCCCGTTTCCCGCACGAGAACCTCGGCC
This sequence comes from uncultured Actinomycetota bacterium, assembly GCA_963771675.1. Taxonomy (GTDB): domain Bacteria; phylum Actinomycetota; class Thermoleophilia; order Solirubrobacterales; family Solirubrobacteraceae; genus Palsa-465. Next base: position 431,215 of record CAVYUJ010000005.1, read on the forward strand.
CGCTCCACATCCACGATGTCTTCAATACGGTGGACACGCCGATCACCGACGACCTCGCGCTCGAGGTTCCGCGATACGAGGGCGGCTACCTGCACCCCACCGAGGGGCCCGGCATCGGGATCGCTCTCAACGAGGAGCTCCTGGCCGAGCGCCTGACACCCGGCAAGGAGAGCGTGGTCGCCGGCACGGTGTGACAGTGAGACACGTCTGAGGAGAGGTCACACGATGGAGAACGACGCAGCAGCCACCACGCCGGGCGCCCTGGCGCTCTCCGGCGTCCGGGTCCTCGACCTCACCCACCAGGTCGCCGGGCCTTCCGCGACCCTGGCGCTGGCGTTCCTCGGCGCCGACGTGGTCAAGGTGGTGGCGCCGGGCGACCGCTCCAGCTATGACCAGCTCCCGTTCTACTTCCAGAACGCATCCAAGCGTTCGATCGTGGTGGATCTCAAGAGCACCGAGGGCAAGGAGCTGGTGCTGGAGATGGCCCGGCGCGCCGACGTGTTCGCCGAGAACTTCGGGCCCGGCGTCATCGAGCGGCTCGGGCTCGGCTACCACACCCTCAAGGAGCTCAACCCCCGGCTCGTCTACGCGCAGGTCAAGGGGTTCGCGCGCAACTCTCCCTATGAGCGCTTTCCCTGCTGGGACCCCATCGCCCAGGCGATGTCAGGGGCCTCGAGCGTCACCGGTGAGCCCGACGGCCTCCCGATGAAGCCCGGCCCGGACGTCGGGGACACCGGCTCAGGCATGATGGCCGCACTGGGGATCATCGCCGCGCTGTATCAGCGGGTGAGCACCGGCGCCGGCCAGCACGTGGAGGTGTCGATGGCCGACAACGTCGCCGCAGCGCTGCGGATCCACTTCGGCTACCCCGTCGGGCGCGACGTTCCCACGCCCCGCTTCGGCAACGGGCCGCCGTTCACCTTCCCGACGTCGCCCTCGGGGCTGTTCCCGTGCGCGCCGCTGGGTCCCAACGACTACGTGCACATCCACTGCGGCAATGAGCGCCAGTGGGAGGCCCTGCTGGGCGCCATCGACCGCACCGATCTCATCGACCACGTGCCCTACCGCGGCGCGGAGTCGCGCGGTCGCCACAAGGAGGAGGTCGACGAGATCGTGGCCGGCTGGACGCGCCGGCGCACCAAGCTCGAGGCGATGCGCGAATTGGGGCAGGCCGGGGTCCCGGCCGGAGCGGTCCGGACGACGCTCGAGCTGCTGCACGACGACGACCTCTATGACCGCGGTGTCTTCGTGCGGGTCCCCCATCCCGAGCTCGGCACGGTCACCATCCCCGGCTGGCCGGTGATGATGTCGGGCTCGCCGGCGCGCGTGACCGAGCCCCCGCAGCCCGGGCAGCATGGCAGCGAGGTGATCAGCGAGTGGCTGGGCGCCAGCGCCGAGGAGGCGGAGCGCCGTACGGCCGCGGTCGCCGGCGACGGAGCGCGTCATGGCTGACCACGGCGCCGGATGGGCGCGCGGGCGGACCGCGATCGTGGGCGTGGGACAGACGCCGCTGTCGCGCTCGGCCGAGGAGAGCGTGCTCGAGCTGGCGGTGCGAGCGAGCCTCGAGGCGCTCGACGACGCCGGGGTCGACCCGCGTGACGTCGACGGCCTGCTGCGCTTCACCGGGCCGTTCGAGACCGTCAGCCACGCAGCGCTGGTCCGCAACCTGGGGATCCGCGACCTCGGCTACCTCGGCGAGCTGCCACTGGGCGGCGAGGCGGCAGGCGGGATGGTCCACCACGCCGTCGGTGCGGTCCTGTCGGGGCGCGCGTCGACCGTGCTCGCCTACCGCGCGATCAAGCAGAGCGACGGCAACCGCTTCGGCCGCGCCGACCAGGCCCTGCACGGCGGGCCGCCCGAGGAGCAGGACCTCGTCATCGATGGCGACCGCGCCTTCACGTGGCCGTATTGGATGCTCGCGCCGACCCATCTCTTCGCCCTGTGGGGCAGCCGGTACATGGCCGAGCACGACCTTTCAGAGGCCGAGTTCCGGGAGGCGCTGGGCCGTGTCGCCATCGATCAGCGCCGTTACGCCAATGCGCGTCCCGCCGCGATACTCCACGACCGTCCGCTGGACCGCGATGCGTTCGAGGCGGCACGCACGATCAGCTGGCCGCTGACGCTGTTCATGATCTGCCTGGAGAACGACGGCGCCTGCGCGGTTGTCGTCACCACCGAGGAGCGGGCGGCGCAGCTGGACTGCCGGCCGGCGCCGATCCTGGCCACCTGCCAGTCGCTGTCGCCCGATCACGAGCCGATGAACCCGTTCGGCGAGGACCTGCTGCAGATCTTCCCCCGGGACCGCGCGGCCCGACTGTGGGCGGACGCCGGGATCGGGCCCGGCGACATCTCGGTGGCGCAGCTCTACGACGCCACCTCGCTGATGACGCTGCTCAGCCTCGAGCTCTACGGATTCGTGGAGCGCGGTCAGGCCTGGCGCCACGTGACCGACCACGGCATCGGCCCCGCCAGCCCGCTGCCCATCAACACGCACGGCGGCCATATCGCCGACGGCTACGTGCAGGGCATGACGGGGGTGGTGGAAGCGGTCCACCAGTTGCGCGGCACCGCGGACAACCAGGTCGCCGGCGTGTCGGCCTCGTTCTACGGCGGGCCGTCGGGGAGCGGCGTGGTGCTCGGCTCCCATGATCTCGTCGAACCGGGTGCGCATGGAGGCCGCGGCATGAGGATCCTGCCCGTCCCGGACGAGCTCACCGCTCCCTTCTGGGCCGCCGCCGGCGAGCATCGCCTCGTCATCCAGCAGTGTGAGTGCGGACGCCTGTCACATCCACCGCTGGCCATCTGCCCGGTGTGTCACAGCCGCCGCTTCGCCTGGCAGCCGATGAGTGGCTACGGCCAGGTCTACGCGTTCACCACCGTGTGTCATGCCGTGCACCCGGTGGCGGTGGGGCGCACCCCCTACATCATCGCGCTCATCGAGCTCGACGAGGGACCCAGGATGCTCACCAACCTGCGCAACTGCGACGCTCAGGACGCGCGCGTCGGACTGCCGGTGCAGGTGACCTTCGAGGACGTGAGCGACTCAGTGTCACTGCCCCAGTTCGCCCCACGCCCCGGCGGGGGAGAGGCGACGCCATGACGTGGCTGGACGGCAAGGTGGCGTTCATCACCGGGATCGGGAAGGGCCAGGGCCGCTCGCATGCGGTTCGCCTGGCCCGCGAGGGCGCGGACATCATCGGGATCGACGCGCTCAAGACCTACCCGTGGATGAACTACCGCCTGGCCGAGAGCGAGGACGTGGACGAGACGGTCCGCCTCGTGGAGGCCGAAGGGCGCCGCTGCTTCTTTGCCCAGGCCGATGTCACCGATCTGCAGTCGTTGCAGAGCGCGCTGGACGCGGGTGTGGCGGAGTTCGGGCGCCTCGACGTGGTCGCCGCCAACGCCGGCGCCTTCCCCAAGGGCGCGCTCACCTGGGAGGTCGACCCGGTCGCGTGGCGCGAGTGCGTGGAGGTCAACCTGGTGGGGGTCTTTCACACTGTCCACGCCGCGATTCCCCACATGCTGAAGGCTGGCAACGGTGGCTCGATCATCGTCACCAGCTCGGGCGCCGCCATCGTGTCGGGCAGCTACCTGGGCGACTACTCGGCCGCCAAGGCGGCCCTGCTCAGCCTCACGCGGACGCTGGCGGTCGAACTGGCACCCCATTGGATCCGCGTCAACGCCATCTGCCCCGGCGCCGTCAACACCGACATGATCGCTAACGAGGCGATCTACCGGATGTTCCGCCCGGACCTCGAGGCGCCCAGCCGCGAGGACACGATCGAGGTGTGGAAGTCCAAGCACCTGCTGCCGGTCCCGTGGCTCGAGCCGCAGGACATCTCCAACGCCGTCGCCTGGCTGGCCTCAGACGAGGCGCGCCTGGTGACAGGCGTCACCCTGCCCGTCGACGCCGGCAACACCATCAAGTACGTCTAGAGCCATATGCACAGCGTCATCGTCTTCGCCATCCTCGGAGCCTCGGCGGGCGCGATCTACGCGCTGGGCTCGCTGGGCATCGTCCTGACCTTCCGCGGCTCCGGCGTCATCAACTTCGCCTCGGGCGCGATGGGAATGGTCGGCGCGTTCCTGTTCTTCTTCCTGCGCGACCAGCACTCCGTCCCGTCGGTGGTGGCGGCGATCGCCGGCGTGGCGGTGGCCGCCGCGCTGGGCTACGGCACGCATCTGCTGATGGCGCCGCTCAAGGCGGCCAGCAACCTCACGCGAATCGTCGTCACCCTGGCGCTGATGGTGGTGCTCGTCGGCGTGGTGGGCCTGAAGTACCCCGCGGGCAACACGTACACGGATACCTCGCTGCTGCCGACGAACCCGGTGAACTTCCTCGGCGTCAGGGTCGGCGCCAACCAGCTGCTCGTCATCGCCGTGGCCGCGGTGATCGCCGGAGCGGCCGGGGCGGCGTACCGCTGGACGCGCTTCGGGCTGGCCACCTCCGCGGTGGCTGAGGACGGGGGCGCCCTCGCCACCCTCGGCTGGTCACCGGCCCGGGTGGCAGGCGCCAACTGGGCTCTGGGCGCCGCGCTGTCGGGGCTGGCGGCCATTCTGCTGTCGCCGATCACCGGCCTGTCGGTGAGTCTTGCCACCTCGCTGCTGATGCCCGCGCTGGCCGCCGCCGTGCTGGGCAATCTCACCTCGTTCCCAATCGCCTTCGTGGGCGCGGTGGCGATCGGCATCGCCCAATCCGAGCTCAATCAGTACGTGAACGTGCAGGGCATCGGCGACGCCGTCCCGTTCTTCGCCGTGCTCGTGTTCATCGTCGCGCGGGGGCAGGCGCTCCCGGTCCGCGGCCACGTCGCCGAGCGCCTGCCCCGTGTCACCACGGGACAGATCCCGCGCGCGCGAGTGCTCGCGGCCCTCGCGGTGGCGATCGTGCTCATCTTCACCGTGCTGCCAACCACCTGGGTGAGCGCGGTGACGTTCACGGTGATCGGCGCCGTCGTGCTGCTCAGCATCGTCGTCCTCACCGGGTTCGCGGGGCAGATCTCCCTTGCGCAGTGGGCGATCGCCGGGTGCGGGGCGCTGTGCGCGGCCCGGCTCGTCGTCGCCGGCGCCCCCTATTGGGTGGCCATCCTCGGGGGCGTCGGCGTGTGCCTGCCCATCGGGCTGATCGTGGGCGTCGCCGCCCTGCGGGCGCGTGGGATGAGCCTGGCCATCGCCACGCTGGCCTTCGGCATCTGCGTCGTCGACCTGGTGCTCTCCAACAACACGCTGAACGGCGGCGCGGCCGGGCTGTCGCTGGGGTTCTTCCACCTGTTCGGGCTCGACCTGGACTCGACGCTGTTCCCACGCCGCTACGCGGCGTTCGTGCTCGTCGTGTTCGTGGCCCTCGCCATCGGCGTCGCCAATCTGCGCCGCGGGAAGACGGGGCGGCGGCTGCTCGCCATCCGCGCCAACGAGCGTGCCGCCGCCGCCCTCGGCGTCAACGTCCTGGGCTCCAAGATCGGCGCCTTCTGCTACGCCGCGATGATCGCCGGGCTCGGCGGGATCCTCACCACCCTGTACTTCCCGAGCGCGCTGTTCAGCGGCTATGACGCGATGACATCGATCACCCTCGTGTCCAACGCCGTCATCGGCGGGGTCGGCTACCTGCTCGGGCCGATCGTCGGCGGCGCCGGGCAGAACGGGGGCCTGGGCTATCAGGTCCTGGACACGATCAGCTCGAGCGCGGTGACCGACCTGTCGCTGGTGTTCGGAGCGTTGACGCTCATCGTCCTCGTCCAGGCGCCCGACGGCATCGTCCCGCTGCAGGCGCGTGACCTGCGGCGGCTGGCCGGCAAGCTGCGCCACCGCGCGCTCCCCGCGCCGGCCGCCCCGGTCGAGCTCAGCCCGCTGGGCGAGCCCATCGCTGCCACCCGCGGCGCCCGGACGGCAGGGGGGCCGACCGGCGCCGCCGGTGGACGCCGCGAGACGACGCTTCAGACCTCCGGGCTCACCGTGGTCTTCGGCGGTGTGCGCGCCCTTGACGATGTGAGCTTCGAGCTGCGCTCAGGCGAGATCCTGGGCGTGATCGGGCCCAACGGCGCCGGCAAGAGCACGCTGGTCGACGCGGTCACGGGGTTCACCGCTCCGCGCAGCGGCTCGATCCGGCTCGATGGCGTCGAGCTCGGCCGCCTCGGCGTCACGGCACGCGCTCGCCGCGGGCTGGGCCGGGCGTTCCAGTCGCTCGAGCTCTTCGAGGACATGACCGTCCACGAGAACCTGCTGGTGGCCGACGATCCCGGCGGGGTGTGGCCCTGGTTGTCCGACGTCGTCCGACCCGGCCGCGCGCGGCTCGGCCCGGCGGCGACCCAGGCGGTACACGATCTGGGCCTGGGCGAGGTACTGGGCGCGTATCCCGGCGAGCTGCCCTACGGGCGGCGTCGGCTGCTGGCGATCGCCCGCGCCGTCGCGGCCGATCCCACCGTGCTGCTGCTGGACGAGCCGGCCGCCGGCCTGGACGAACGAGAGCGTGGCGACCTGGCCGAGCTCATCGCCCGGCTGGCCCACGAGCGGGGGCTGGCCGTGCTGCTCATCGAGCACGACGTCAACCTCGTCTCCTCGGTGTCGGACCGGATGCTGGCACTGGACTTCGGCCGGGTGATCGCCCAGGGCAGCCCCGACGCGGTGCGCGACGACCCGAGCGTCCGCAGTGCCTACCTCGGCCTTGCCACCCAGGACGCAGCGGCCGCGCACGCCGCCATCCCGGGCCTGGACACCGAGCTACCCGGCGTCACCGGCGCGCCGGCGGAGCACTGACCGTGTCCGCGCAGGTCGCCACCAACGGTCAGCGGCCCGTCATGCTCGCTGCCCGCAACGTGTCCGCCGGCTACCACGGCGTCCCGGTGGTCCGCAACCTCGAGCTCGAGGTTCGCGCGGGTGAGGTCGTGCTCCTCGCCGGGCCCAACGGCGCCGGCAAGACGACCACGATGATGACCCTGGCGGGGGCGCTCCGGCCGCTGGGCGGCGTCATCGAGTTCGCCGGGGCTCCCACCACGCTCCCGATCCACCGGCGCGTGCGTCTGGGTCTGGGAGTGGTCACGGAGCGGCGTTCGGTCTTCTCGCGGCTGACCGTCGCCGAGAACCTCCGCCTCGGGCGCGGGGCCCCGGAGGACGCCCTCGCCCACTTCCCCGAGCTGCGGGCCCGTTTGGACATCCGCGCCGGGCAGCTTTCTGGGGGCGAGCAGCAGATGCTGTCGCTGGCTCGGGTGATGGGAGCCAGGCCGCGGGCGGTGATCGCCGACGAGATGTCGCTGGGGCTCGCGCCGATCGTGGTCAAGCGGCTGCTGGCCGCGCTGCGCAGCGCGGCCGACGCGGGCGCCGCCGTGCTCATCGTCGAGCAGCACGTGCGGGTCGCGCTGGAGATGGCCGATCGCGCGTGCTTCCTCAAGCGCGGCGCGATCGTGCTCAGCGGGAGCTCGGCCCAGGTACGCAACCAAGAGCGGGAGATCGAGGAGGTCTACCTGTGACGACGTGTCCCGGCGGCCCGTAGCCGCCGGCCCCATCCACCACTGACGGACCCCAGACGGAAAGCGCGACAGCGCGGCGTGACGCCGCGGCGGTACTCGCTGCGCGCACACCCACCACTCGAGGAGAAATGAGGGAGCGATGAGATATCAGACGAAGGCGCTGGCGGCGCTCGCGTTCGCGGCGCTCGTCCTGGCCGGCTGCGGCAGCTCGAGCAGCGGCGGGGGCTCGGGCAGCGGGTCGACGATCTCGATCATGCAGATCACCCAACCGGTGGCAAACGGCCAGGATCTGTCCCTGGGGGCGCGCGCCGCGGTGGACGCGATCAACGCTGCCGGCGGCATCGGCGGCCACAAGCTCGTGTTCAGCTTCTGCCAGGACGGCTCGCCTCCGCTCGGCGACCCCAACACGAGCTCCAACTGCGCCCGCAAGGCGGTGCAGGACCACGACGCCGCGATCGTGGGCGACTTCACGATCTATGACACGAACATGTTCCCGATCCTCACCGCGGGCAAGGTGCCGATGATCGTCGGCCCGTCGGGGGACCCCAACGACGCCACCAACGCCGACGCCTTCCCCGTGACCGAGAGCGGGTTCCCCATCCTCGTCGGACAGGCCGAGGTCCTCGCCCAGCAGGCGCACTGCAAGAAGATCGGCGTGATCACCCTGGGAGGGATCCCGTCCACGGGGGGGATCGTCGCCTCCGTCGACGCCGGCGCCAAGGAGGCCGGAGCCGCCATCGCCGCCCCGTCGCTCGTGACCCCCACGACGGCGGACTTCAGCCCCTCCATCGCCAAGCTCAGCGGAGAGGGCGTGGACTGCGTCGTCGACGGGTTCCCCACGACCGCGCAGACCCAGCCCATCCTCCAGGCGATCAAGAGCGCGGGCGGCAACATGAAGATGTCGGTCAACATCGACGTCCTCACCAAGTCGGCGATCGCCTCGATCGGCCAACTGCTCAACGGCGTGTACGGGTCTGACTCGGCGTATGAGAACGCGCTGGCGGGCACGGATGACACGGCCGACGCCACTCCGCAGGAGAAGACGATGATCTCCGACATGCGTAAGTATGAGCCCTCGGCGCTGGCCCAGAACCACTCCGTGTACCCGGGCTATGCCTCGGTCATGGTCTTGGAGGCCGCAGTCAAGCACGTCCTCGCCGCCAAGAAGCCGGTGACAGGGGCCAACGTGATGGACGCGCTCAACCACCTCAGCGTGAGCACCGGGATCATCCCGCCGGTGAACTTCGCCACCAAGGGCGCCATCACCGCGATGCCGCGCATGTTCACGACCGACGTCAACTTCTTCCAGGTCAAGGACGGGACGTTGGTGGCGCTCACGCACAAGCTCTACGACACGGCGCCCGCGCTCAACGCCTACCCCAAGGGCTGACGGCCGGAGAGGAGAGGGACGGCGAGATGATCACGCAGGCCGCAGTGCTCCACCCGGGCGCGGACCGCTGGGCGATCGAGGACGTCGAGCTCGATCCGCCGCGCGAGTGTGAGGTGCTCGTGCGAATTCATGCCTCGGGACTGTGTCACTCCGAGGAGCACCACCGGACCGGGGACGTGCCACTGGACCACCCGACCATCGGCGGTCACGAGGGGGCCGGGGTGGTCGAGGCGGTCGGGCCCGGCGTGCGCTCCGTGGCCGTGGGCGACCACGTGGTGTTCTCATCCATCCCGACCTGCGGCCGGTGCGCTCCGTGCGTCACCGGCCACGGGAACCTCTGCGACGAAGGGCGGTGGATCGGCTCGGGCCGTCAGTTGCTCGATCACACCTCGCGCCACCACCTCGGTGCCACGGACCTCAACATCATCTGCCTGGTCGGCGCCTTCGCCCATCACACCGTGGTCGGCGAGGCGTCGATCATCAAGATCGACGAGGACATCCCGTTCGAGAAGGCGTGCATCGTGGGCTGCGGCGTGCCGACCGGGTGGGGCAGCGCCGTCTACACCGGAGGTGTGAGGGCAGGTGACGACGTCACCGTGCTCGGCGTCGGGGGCATCGGCGCGAGCGCAATCCAGGGGGCCCGCTTCGCCGGCGCCCGGCGCATCTTCGCCGTGGACCCGGTGGCGTTCAAGCGCGAGGAGGCGCGGGCGCTCGGCGCCACCCATGTGGCGGCGTCGATCGAGGAGGCGATCGAGATGGTGCGCGAGGTCACCTGGGGCCTGCTCTGTCAGGTCACCATCTGCGCCATGGGGGTCGGGCGCGGCGACCTGATGGGCTCGATCATGGAGCTGTGCGCCAAGCGCGGGCGCGTGGTGGTGGTGAACATCCACCCCGTCAACGACGGGTCGCCGACGATCGACATGCTCAACCTCGCCGGGTATGAGAAACAGGTCGTCGGCTCGATCTTCGGGTCGGTCAACTCCCGGCGCGACGTGCCGCGCCTGCTCGCCCTGTGGCGCGACGGGCACCTCGACCTGGACCGGCTGGTCACCCGCACCTATGACGGGCTGTCGCACATCGACGAGGGCTACCAGGACATGCGCGACGGCCGCAACCTCCGGGGCGTCCTGGTCCTGGAATGAACGCCAAGGAGGTCCCAGCACCGTGACACCCCGCACCGCTCCCCCCTTTCGTGCCGATCACGTCGGCTCGTTGCTGCGCCCCGCGTCGCTCAAGGAGGCCCGCGACGCCTTCTCCGCCGGACTGCTCGACGCCGGCGAGCTGCGGTCGATCGAGGACGCGGCGATCGCCGACGCCGTCGAGCTGCAGCTGTCAGCCGGGCTGCGCGGCATCACCGACGGCGAGCTGCGGCGCGGCTCCTGGCACATGGACTTCATCTACCAACTCGATGGCGTCAGCCGGCTCGATGCCAGCTCGTCATTCACCTTTCACAGCGACGAGGGCGACGTCTCGTTCACCCCGTCGGCGATGAGGGTGGACGGCAGGCTGGGGCTCTCGCACACGATCTTCGGCGAGGCGTTCTCGACCCTGGCGGCGATCGTCGGCGATCGCGGGCTGCCCAAGCTGACGATCCCGTCCCCGTCGATGGTCCACTATCGCGGCGGACGCCCGGCCATCGACCCCGGCGTCTACCCGGAGATGGGCGCGTTCTGGTCCGACCTGGAGACCGCCTACCGCGACGAGGTGGCCCGGCTGGGCCAGCTCGGGTGCGCGTACCTCCAGTTCGATGACATCAGCTTTGCCTATCTCAACGACCCGCACCAGCGCGAGCACGTGCGCGCGGTCGGCGGCGACCCCGAGCATCAGCACGAGGAGTACATCGCCCACCTCAACGCCGCCATCGCTGCGCGACCCGACGGCATGGCCGTCACGACGCACATGTGCCGCGGCAACTTCCGCTCCTCGTGGGTGGCCGAGGGCGGCTACGACCACGTGGCCGAGGCGCTGTTCAACGACCTGGCCGTCGACGGCTTCTTCATGGAGTGGGACGACGAACGCTCGGGCGGTTTCGAGCCGCTGCGCTTCGTCCCCAAGAGCAAGGTCGTGGTGCTCGGCCTGATCACCACCAAGCGATCCGCGCTGGAGACCAAGGACGACATCAAGCGCCGCATCGAGGAGGCGGCGCGATACATCGACGTCGACCAGCTGTGCCTATCCCCCCAGTGCGGCTTCTCGTCAACCCTGGAGGGCAACGCGCTCACCGCGGAGGATCAGGCGGCCAAGCTCCGGCTTGTCGTCGAGGTCGCCGACGAGGTCTGGGGCGTCTAGCGCGTCCGAGCCAATCCCGCCGGAGGCTGTGCATGGGCTGCCCGTCACCTGGCGCGGTCTCTCAATCTGGCCCGGGCTCGAGCCAAGATCCGGGAGACCTCCATCTGAGAGACCCCCAGGACGGCGGCAATGGTCTCCTGGGTCTGATCCGACTGGTAGTAGAGGCGGATCGCCCGGACCTCGCGTGGCGCCAGCGCGTCGACCGAGCGCCACAGTTCCGCATCCTCGGCGGCTTGGCAGGGCGAAATCGGAGTCCGCCCGCCCATCAGTTGGAAGCCGGGCTCCGTGTCCGCGGGCAGGGCGTCCAGCGAGACGGACCGGGGCCTCTCGTTCTTCCGGTCGCGCCGGATTCCCGAGCGGTCCCGTTTCCCCTGCAGGATCTGGCCCTCGATACACGCCCGGGCGTACGGTGCAAACGGCCGTCCCAGGGTTCCCCACCGGGCGGCCTTGACCAGACCGAACAGGGCGTCTGACCGGACTTCTGCCTGCTCGCCCGGGTGCAACGTCCTTCCCTTGGCCACGCGCTCGGCGAACGGCATGAAGCGCACGGCCAGCCCCCGCTGTTGATCAGTCAGCTTCTCCAGGACATCAGCCGCCCGGAGTGGGCTCGTCACGATTCAGACTGACCGTTGACACGGTGTGTTCCTCCTTGGATGGGTGCGCAAGCGCGGGTGCTCGAGCGCGACGCGGTTGCGACGCGGCTCGAGGTGAGCCTTCACCGGTCCGGGGAGATGCGGTGGTCGGACTCGGGACTGCGAGACCAGACCTGCGTAGCCGCCGCTCGGGCGCGCGCATCGGATCGGGACGGTTACCGATGTCTGTGTCGGCGTCCAGACGGGGTGCAGCCAGAGCTCAGCTGCGGTCCGTCCGCGGGTCGATCAAACCGACGCCTGCACAAGGGAGTCTCACTTGAGTGAGCATCCGGAACTCGACAGTATCCAATCAGGCATCGCTGAACAATGAACGTGTGCAAATGCACGGATAGATCCCCGATACATCGCGAATCGGGGAGATTCTCGTCGAGACTTGACGCCCGGGGCCGGGGGGCTGACCCCGGGGTCACCCCAGGTCGGCGAGCTCGGTGACCTCGCGCAGGAAGGGCACCGTGTCGCCGCGGTCGGTCGGCTCGTCGAGCTCCTCGGCGTAGCGCCGACCCTCCCACACCGCGGCGGCGATCGTACCCGGGGCCAGGCAGTCGCCGACGGCGTTGACGGTCTCCAGGCCGGCATCGGCCCAGTCTGAGCGGCGCTCCAGCAGCCCCTGGTAGAGCCCATCGATCGGCAGCCGCGCGGTGACGAGCACCGCCGCGTCGGCGCCGATCTCACGCTCGCGGCCGGTGAACACGCATGCCGCGTGGACCGCCCCCGCGGCGGTGCCGACGACGGCGTGGGAGGCGACGATGTGGACGTCGAGCTCCAGCAGCCGGCGCTGGATCCGGTGCTGCTCCATCGTGTTGGTCGTCCAGCTCGACGCGCAGACCGCCGGCGTCACCAGCGTCACGTGGCGCCCGGCGCGGGCGAGCAGCTCGGCCAGCACGCCGCCCATGTAGTAGTGGTCATCGTCGTAGATGACGACGCGCTCGCCGGTGGGCAGGTCGCCGGTCATGAGGTGGTCCGGCGTGAGCACCGGGAGCCCGGGGTCGAGCGAGATCGGCCGGGTGTGGTGGCGCCCGACCCCGTCGGCGCGCCACCGCGCGCCGGTGGCCACCGCGACGTGATCGAAGTCGTACTCCAGGATCTCGGCGGCGCTCACCTCGCCCTGGGTGCGCTCGACGGTGCGCAGCCGCCGCAGCTGTGCCTCGCGATAGTCGGCGACGCGGATGTAGCTGGCCATCCCCGGCAACCGCGCCTCCCGCGCCACCCGGCCGCCCAGCGAGGACGAGGCCTCGGCGAGGATGACCTCGTAGCCGCGCTTGCCGAGCGACACCGCCGCCTCGAGGCCCGCCGGGCCTCCTCCTACGACCAGCACCTTCGCGTCGGTGGTGCGATGGCGGATGCGCTCCGGATGCCAGCCCCGCCGCCACTCCTCCCCCATGGACGGGTTCTGGGTGCAGCGGATCGGGGACATCGTGAAGTCTCCGGACACGCAGACGTTGCAGCCGATGCACTCGCGGAGGTCCTCGAGCCGGCCCTCCTCGACCTTGCGCGGGAGGAACGGGTCCGCGATCGACGGCCGCGCCGCTCCGATGAGGTCCAGCACGCCGCTGCGCACCATGCGCACCATCGTGTCGGGCGAGGTGAAGCGCCCGACGCCGACCACCGGCTTGGAGGTCAGCTGCTTGAGCCCGCGCACGTACTGCTCCTGCTCGGCCTCCTCGCCGAAGCGGGCGGTGACCGAGTCGTCCTCCCATGAGCCCAGGACGAAGTCCCACAGGTCGGGCAGCTCGCCGAGCGTCCCGACGACGTCCTCGATGTCCTCGCGCGTGATGCCCTCGTCGCCCAGCAGCTCGTCGACGGTGATCCGGCAGGCCACGGCCGCGCGGCCGTCGGCCTCCTCGCGCGTGTCCTCGAGGATCTCGCGCAGCAGCCGCATCCGGTTCTCCGCCGAGCCGCCGTAGGCGTCGGTCCGGTCGTTGTAGCGCCGCGACAGGAAATGATGGATCCCGCCCAGCGCGTGACCGGCATAGACGTAGACGAGGTCATAGCCGGCCTGCAGCGAGCGGCGCACCGCCGCGCGGTGCCAGCGGCGCAGGTCGGCGATGTCATGGAGGTCCATGCGGCGCGCCTGGACGGGGTCGGAGGTGAACGTCGCCACCGGCAGATGCGCGGGGCCCATCGGCGCCACCCGGCTGTACAGGTTGGGCCCGTTCATCCCGTTGTAACAGAGCTCGATGCCGGCCAGGGCACCGTGCTGGTGGATCGCGTCGGCGATGCGAGCGATGGTCGGGATGTCCTGGTCGTCCCAGATGCGCAGCTCGATGAACGGCGTGACCTCCGAGGAGTAGTGGATCTCGGCCTGCTCGGTGCACACCACCGCCCAGCCGCCCTCGGCCTTGACCGCCCGCATCTCGGCGTGGGCGGTGACGTCGCGGTAGCCCATGCCGTTGCAGTGGGGCACCTGGAAGAACCGGTTGCGCGCGGTGACCGGCCCGATCGTCACCGGCTCGAGGAGAACGTCGAATCGTGAGGGCACGGGCGGCAGTCTTCCACGCCGCCCGTGCCGGCGGGCTCAGCCCTGCGAGAGCGCGGGCGTCGCGTCGATCGCGCGCGCGGCCGCCTTGGGAGCGCTTTCGAGCGCGACGGCCGCGACGACGATCGCCGCGACGACGAGCAGGGCGCCGACCACGAACCCGAGGTGGTAGCCGGCGGTCAGCGCCGCGTGCGAGCCGGCGCCGGATGCGAGCGCGTCGTGGGTGCGCGTCGCCGACAGAGTGGCCAGGACCGCGAGGCCGAGCGCCCCGCCGACCTGGGCGGTCGTGTTGACCAGCCCTGAGGCCAGGCCCGCCTCGCTGGGAGCCACCCCGGACATCGCCAGCGTCATCAGCGCCGCCATCGAGACGCCGACGCCGGTTCCCATCAGCAGACCGGCCGGCAGCACGTCGGTGAGGAAGTGGCCATTCACCGGGACGCGGGCGAACAGGCCCAGCCCGGCGGCGATCAGGACCAGACCCGGGATGAGCGTGGTCCGGGGGCCGAAGCGCGTCATCAGCCGCTCGGAGTAGCGCAGCGACAGCGTGCCCATGACCAGCGTCGTCGGCAGGAACGCGAAGCCGATCTGCAGCGCGTCGTAGCCGAGCACCTCTCGCAGGTACAGCGTGCCGAGGAAGAAGACGCTGAACATCCCCGCGACGAGCAGCGCCTGGATCGCATTGGCGCCGGCGACGTTGCGCGAGCGGAAGATCGACAGCGGGACCAGGGGCGTCGTGGCCGTCGACTCGCGGATCAGGAACGCGACCAGCAGCGCGACCGCCACGGCGCCGAGCACCAGCGTGGTGGTGGCGCCCCAGCCATCCTCGGCCGCCGGCTTGACGATGGTGTAGACGCCGAGCATGAGCGAGCCGGTGATCAGCAGCGCCCCCAGCGCGTCCGCCCCCGCACGCATGCCGATGCCGCGGTCGGCGGGGAGCACGCGCATCGCGAGCGAGCCGGTGACGATGCCGATGGGGACATTGATGAAGAAGATCCAGTGCCAGCTGATCGCCTGGGTCAGCACGCCGCCGGCGAGCAGGCCGATCGAGCCGCCGGCCGAGGCGACGAACGCGTAGACGCCGAGGGCCCTGGCCTGCTCCCCCGGCTGGGGGAACATCGTCACGATCATCCCCAGGATCACCGCCGAGGTCATCGCGCCGCCGATGCCCTGGATGAAGCGAGCGGCGACGAGGACGCCCTGGCTGTCTGACACGCCGCACAACAGCGAGGCCGCCGTGAACAGCGCCAGGCCTGACATGAACACGCGCCGGCGGCCGAGCAGGTCGCCCAGGCGACCGGCCAGCAGCAGCAGCCCGCCGAACGAGATCAGGTAGGCGTTGACGACCCAGGCCAGGCTCGACTGAGCGAAGCCGAGGTCACTCTGAATGCTCGGCAGCGCGACGTTCACGACCGTGACATCGAGCACGATCATCAGCATTCCCACGCACAGGACCACGAGCGCGATCCAGCGGGAGCGGTCTCCGTGCTGCCCAACCGCCGGGGCATTGGTTGCGTTCTCGCCAGACACTGTCGCTCTCCTTCGCTCGTCGGTTCAACGGGACACCGTTAAGACGAGCGGCCGCTGCCGAAACTCATCGGTCCGGCGCGGAGATTTGCTAGGAGAGGCGCTCGGGCACGCCGAAACGGCCGAAGGTGCCGGCGAGCTGGCGCTCGTCCATCGGCTGCGTCGGGAAGTTCACGTACGCCTCGGGCTCGGGCGCCTCGGTCGAGCGGACGATGAACGCGGTGACGTCGCTGACCAGGCCGCCGTCGCGGAAGCTCAGCACGTTGAGGGCAAAGGGGAGGTAGGCGGCCTCGGACTCGTCCCACGCGTAGAACGCGAGCGCCGGCTGCGCGTTGGCACTGGTGAGCACCGCGCGCCAGCGCCAGGTGCCGGACATGGGGAAGGCGTTGGCCCAGGTGGCGATGGTGTCGCGCGGCGTGTACCAGGTCGCCAGCGGCGGCATGGCAAACGTGGCGTCCTCGGCCAGCAGCCCGGTGAAGGCGGGCACGTCGCAGCGCTCCCACGCGTCGACGTACCGGTCGATCAGCTTGCGCAGGCCGCCGTCGCCCAGGGCGCGCAGGGTCGTCTGCTGGGTGCGCTCGGGCACGCGTTCCTGCACCGCGGCACGCGCCCGCTGCAGCGCGCTGTTGACCGACGGGACGCTGGTGTCCAGCATCGTCGCCGTCTCCTGGGCGCTGAAGCCCAGCACCTCGCGGAGCATCAACACCGCGCGCTGGTTGGCGGCCAGGTGCTGGGCGGCGGCGACGAAGGCCAGCTCGACGGCCTCGCGCTGGTCATAGCTGGCCTCGGGCGCCGCCCGTCCGGAGGTCAAGCCGACGGCCTCGTCGGGATAGGGCTCGATCCAGGTCGACTCCACCAGCGGCTGGCCGGGGGGCGTGAGGGGCTCGCCCGCGGGTCCGAGGTCGTGCGGGAGCGCGCGGCGCTTGCGGCGCTCGAGCTCGGTCAGGCACACGTTGGTGGCGATGGTGTACAGCCAGGACCGGGCCGAGCCCTGCTCGCGCAGCCCGGCCGCGCCGCGCCACGCGCGCACCAGGGTCTCCTGGAGCGCGTCGTCGGCGTCATGCACCGAGCCGAGCATGCGATAGCAGTGCGCGTGGAGCTCGGCCCGGTGCGCTTCGACGAGATCGGCGAAGTCCCGATCTCCGTTGGAGGGCCGATCGGTCAGGATGGGTTCTCCACCACCATCAGCGTGTGGCCGGTGGGGTCACGGAACCAGAACATCGGCGGGACCGGGTCGCCCATGCGCGAGACCTCGGCGTCGACGTCGACGCCCAGGCTCTTCATCTGGGCGTGGGTCGCGTCCACATCGTCGGTGGTCAGCGTGATCCCGGTCTGCTGGGGCTCGACGTTCTCACCGCCCTGGGGCGGGGGCGCGAGCGCGATGCCGGTCGTGCCCTCGGGCGGGTAGACCTCGATCCAGCGGTAGCCGCCGCCGAACGGGACGTCGGTGCGCTTCTCGAAGCCGATCGACTCATAGAAGGCGACAGCCTTGTCCTGGTCGGGGGTGCCGACACAGACCAGGCTGATCGTGCGGATGCTGGTGGCCGTGGTGCTCATCCTGCTCCCTCCTGGGTGTTGTGGCCTTACGGAAGCTAAGACCGACCGGGCCCTACAAACTAATCGGTCGGCCGTGAGGGTTCTCTCAGGCGCTGCATCTCCGCGCTCGCCGCCAGCTCGCGCGCGCGGGCGGCATCAACGAGGGCCGCGCCCGGGATCTCGGCGTTGGCCGCCGCGGCGCCCAGGGCGAGCGCAGCCGCCTCGGGCCAGCCGGCGGATGGGTCTGCGCTGAGACCGGTGAGCAATCCGGCGAGGAAGGCGTCGCCGCTGCCGACCGGATAGTTCCCACGGGCCGCCACCGCCCCATGCCAGGCCTCGCCGCCGGGCTCGACGAGGACCATGCCCAGCTCACCGAGCGTGATCACCACCGCGTGCCCATCGCCGCCGGCGCGCCGACGGACCGTGTCGGCGGCGTCGCGGGCCTGCGCGATGGCGTCGATGCGGGGCATCTCCAAGAGCTCCGCGGCCTCCGCGGCATTGATCTTGACCAGATCAGGCTCGCTGTCGATGGCGCTCGCGAGGTCCGCGCCTCGGGAATCGACGGCGCTGCGCACGCCGGCTGCGCGGGCCGCCCGCACGAGCTGTGCGTAGCCCTCCACGCCGGGCGCGGCCGGCACCGAACCCGCCATGGCCAGCCAATCCGGTCCGTGGGCGAGCAACTCGTCGACGATGTGCGCGAGCCCCGCCCAGTCCTCCGGGGTGGCCCGGATGCCGTCCTCGTAGAACTCGGTGAGGCCGCCGGTCGCTCGGTCGGCGACCGTGAGACACGAGCGCGTCTCGCCGGCGCTGGCCCACGCGAACACGCCGGGAACGCCCTCGTCGGCGAGGCTCTCGGCCAGCCAGCGGCCGGGGTGCCCGCCGAGGATCCCGGTGGCGATCGCATCAGCGCCGAGGGCCGCCGCCACCTGGGCGACGTGAATCCCCTTGCCCCCCGGCAGCGGCACGAACGTGTCCGGACGATGGATCTCACCCGGGCGCACGGCATCCACTCCGAACAGCTTGTCGATGGCCGGGTTGCCGGCGACGCAGACGATCATCGGGAGGATCTTGACATCCCTTCAGGGAGGGACTAGCGTCACACCTCAGTGAGCATGCCCCACCACTCAGTGGACGGTGGTAGCCGTTTCACCGACGAGGCGACGTATGCGGCAACGCGGCGTCCGGTCGAGCTCGCCCAGACGCTGATCCCCGACGCGTACACCTCAGACGAGTTCTTCGCGGTCGAACGCGAACAGGTCTTCGCCCGGTCGTGGACGGCGGTCGGCTGCCTCGACCAGCTGCGCACGCCGCGCGACACTCTGGTCGCCGACATCGGCGGCCGCTCGGTCTTCGTCGTGCGCAACGACGCCGGCGAGTTGCGCGCGTTCTACAACGTCTGTCGCCATCGCGGGACGCGGCTGCTCACACCCGGTGAACGCTGCGTCAAGCGCTTCATCCGCTGCCCGTACCACAGCTGGGCCTACGACCTCAACGGCGCATGCGTCGGGACCCCGATGTTCAGCGGCTCCGACATCCCGCCCGATCAGCAGCCGGCGTTCGACATGGAGGACGTCAAGGAGTTCGACCGGGCCGATTACGGCCTGCTGCCCGTCGCCGTCGACTCGTGGGGGCCGCTCGTCTTCGTCAGCTTGGACGCCTCCGCCGCCGGCCCCCTCTCCGAGCACCTCGGCGATCTGCCCCTGCGCACCGCGGGCTATCGCCTGGACGAGTGGCAGCTCGCGCGGACCAACCGCTATGAGATCGCCGCGAACTACAAGCTCGTGGCGGAGAACTTCATGGAGTACTACCACCTGCCATGGGTCCATCCCGGGCTGGTCAAGGTGTCGCCCATCGCCGCCCACCACCGCTGGCAGGGTCCCGGCATGTACTCGGGGTTCTGCACCAGCCCGATCGCGGCCGACACCGACGGCTCCGGCTGGGACAACGGGCTGGCCCCGATCACGGGCCTCAACGCGTCTGACGCGGTGAGCGCGCGCTTTCTGTGGCTGTTCCCCAACGTCGCCGTGAACATCCTCCCCAACCACCTCTTCGTCATCGTCGCCACCCCCGTGAGTCCGCGCTTCACGGTGGAGAGCACGTACCTGCTGACACATCCGGAGTCGAGCTCGGGTGGATCGGTCGAGGAGGGGGTCGACGGCCTCGTGCGATTCTGGGACGAGGTGAACCGCGAGGACATCGAGATCGTGCAGCGCGTGCAGGAGGGGCTTGACTCCACGCCGTTCCCCGGCGGCCGCCTGTGCTACCGGTTCGAGGAGCCGGTGCACCGCTTTCAGAACATGGTCATCGACCGGATGGTCGGCACGCGGCGCGTTCCCGACGGCGATGCGCAGGACAATCTGCCGGTGTTCGCCGAGCGGACTCCGAGCGCGCTGAGCCAGTCGCTCAGCCCGTCGAGCTAGTCACTCAGCCCGCTGAGCTAGTCACTCAGCCCGCTGAGCTAGTCGATCGGGCCTGTTCGAGCTGGTCGCTCAGCCCGCTGAGCCGGCCACTGCGGCGGGGTGGCTGCGGTGTCCGAGCGCGGCCTCGATGTCGCGGGCGACCACACCGATGTCCCGCGCGATCTGCGGGCGGCGAGCCTCGTCGAAGCGCTGGCTGAGGCCGCTCACGTTGACGACGCCGAGCAGCTCCCCTCCCTCGTCGGCGATCGCGACCGAGACGCCGGACAGGCCCTCCTCCAGCTCGTCGCACGTCACCGCGTACCCCTGGGCACGCACCTGCTCGAGCTCTCGGCGCAGACCCGCTGCCGTCGTCACGGTGGCCGGCGTGAGCCGCTCGAGCGGCCGGTAGAGGAACTGCTCCAGGCGTTGCTCGTCAAACGCGGCGAGGAGCACCTTGCCACTCGAGCTTGCGTGCAACGGGAATCGCTGCCCGATCCAGGACCGCGGCACCAGATGGTGCGGACCGTCGACCTGGTGGATGAGGTCAAGCTCACCATCGGCGCCGATGACACTGAGCGTCACCGTCTCACGCAGGGTGTCACTGAGCCGAGCCAGCGGCGCGCGGGCCAACTCCCGCAGCACCGCCCCGGCGTCCGCCTCGCGAGCGATCCGCAGCAGCTCGGGGCCGAGGAGCACACGGTCCGCCCCGGGGACTCGGAGCAAAAAGCCCTCACCCTCGAGCGTCTGGATCATGCGCAGCGCGGTCGCGCGCGGCAGCCCGACGGCGCGCGACAGCGCCGAGACGCTCACCGCGGGGTCCTGCGCCACGGCGCGCAACAAGCGGATCGCCTTCTGGACCGACTGGTTGAGCTTGGGGTTCTCCGGGGCCATACGCGGCCCCGCATGGTAGACCGGGGCTGCCGGCCCCACCCCCCGCGGACGCTCACTCTTGCACGTTTTGCGGCGAAGTAGAACAATTGTGAGCATGCATCCACGGATCACGCTCATCGGCGCGGGCAGCGTCGAGTTCACCCGCATCCTGCTCGCCGACCTCAGCGCGTTCCCGGAGCTCGCCGAGTCGACCGTCGTCCTGCATGACATCGACCCGCAGCGCCTGGCCACCGCGGAGCAGATCGCGGCCGACGTCAACCGGTCCACGGGAGCGACGTTTGCCATCGAGTCCCATCTCGACCGCCGGGCGGCGCTGGACGGCGCCGACTTCGCCATCAACGAGATCCAGGTGGGCGGTTTCGACGCCACCCTGCGCGACTTCGAGATCCCCAAGCGCTACGGCCTGCGCCAGACGATCGCCGACACGCTGGGGGTCGGCGGGGTCTTCCGCGCCCTGCGCACGATCCCCGTCCTGCTCGCCATCGCCGACGACATGGACGAGATGTGCCCCGAGGCGACGCTGCTCAACTACACCAACCCGATGGCGATGCTGTGCTGGTCTGTCTGGGCCAGTGGCCGCGACACCCGGATCGTCGGGCTGTGCCACTCCGTGCAGAACACCCATGAGCAGATCGCCGAGATCGTCGGGGTGCCCGAGCCGGAGATCGAGTTCCTCACCGCCGGGGTCAACCACCAGGCCTGGGTGCTGCGCTTCCAGCGTGACGGCGAGAGCCTCTACCCGTTGCTCGACGAGGCGATCGCGCGCGATCCCGAGGGCCTGGCTCGCCGCGTGCGCGTCGAGCTCTATCGCCAGTTCGGCCACTTCCCCACGGAGTCCAGTGAGCACAGCGCCGAGTACCTGCCGTGGTTCATGTCCCACGACGACCAGCTCGAGCACTACCGGATCCCGGTGGACGAGTACATCCGGCGATCGCAGGACAACCTGCGCGAGTACGCCCAGATCAAGGACAAGCTGGCCGCCGGCGAGCCGCTGGAGGTGCTGCGCGAGGGCGAGCTCGCCCCGCGCTACATCCACGCCATGACCACGGGCATCGAGCGCATCGAGTACGGCAACGTCCGCAACGACGGGCTCATCGAGAATCTGCCCGGCGGCTGCTGCGTCGAGGTGCCCTGCCGGGTCGACGCCAATGGGGTGCATCCGATCGCCGTCGGCGCGCTGCCCCCGCAATGCGCGGCGCTCAACCGCACGATGGTCAACGTCGCGGATCTCACGGTGCAGGCCGCCCTCGAGGGACGCCGCGACCACGTCTACCAGGCGGTGATGCTCGATCCCAACGCGGGCGCGACGCTGACCATCGCCCAGATCCACGCCATGGTCGACGAGCTGATCGAGGCCCACGGGGACCTGATGCCCGAGGGGATCCGCGCCGGCGGGGGTGTCGCCTCTCACCGGCGTTGACCGGCCAGCCGCTTGAGGATCCGTTCGAAGCGCGCAGCCTCATAGTCGGGTGTCTGCTCGAGGCGTCGCCTTGTCAGCCGGACGGTGGTCAGGCCGTAGTCGAGGTGGTCGGTGTCACGTTCGCGGTCGCCCTCGAAGGCCTCGCGGGTGCGGTGGGTGTCCCAGCCGTCGCACTCGACGATCAGCCCGTATTCGGGCCAGAACGCGTCGAGCTTGCGGCCGTTGAAAGGGAAGTTGATCTCCGGCCTCGGGAGCCCGTACCTATGCACGAACGCGATGAAGTCGTCTTCGAAGCCTGAGTTCGTCGGCGCGTGGGGGTCATCAACGAATCGGCGAAGGAGCTTGGTGCCAGGGTGCAGAGGGTTGCGGTTGATGATGTCCTGCAGCGACGCGGGGCGCAGGTACCCGTCCAGGCGGGCGTCGTTGACCAGCCGGGTCAGCTCCTTGTCGGCAAGCCGGGGCGCGATGTCGAGCGCGGTGCAGGCCCGGGTGGTTGTGGGGACGCCATGGTGGCGGGTGAGGTCACTTGGCCACAACGACTGGCAACGGTGGGTGGTGATGCCCGGGCGCTCGCGCCGGTCCTTCGAGCTGACCTCGAGCGGAAAGCTCCATCGGGGCAGAAACCCCCACAGGCTCGCGGCCGACGCATGACTCAGGACGGCATTGCGGCCGCAGGCCAACACCGCCGCGGCCGCACGCGAGACCGAGTCGTTGCGGCGCGGACCGATCCCGTAGACACCCGTGTGGACGGCCACCCAGGCACCTGAGGCCAGACGGCCTGCGATGAGTCCCTGGGCGACGCCGAGCTCCAGGAGCTGAAACCGAGCCACATGCCCATGCTGACGCCGCCCGAGGTCCAGAATCTTGGAGTCGAGGAGGATCTTGAAGCTATTTCCCTCACTATCCGCCACTACCTATTAAGAGCCTGCAGCGAGCGGGTTTTCACCCCCCTCCCGCAAGCGCTCCCCACCTCACACGATCGTGACCCGCACCCCAGCGTCCTGGATCGCCGCCACCGCGGCGCGATCGGCCCCGTCGTCGGTGATGAGCTCGTCGACGTCGGCCAGCTCGCAGATCCGCGCGAAGGCGACGTGGCCGAGCTTGGAGCTGTCGGCGACGACGACCACCTGGTCGGCGCGGGTGAGCAGCGCCCGGTCGGTGCCGGCCTCGATCTCATGATGGGTGGTGAGCCCGGCCCGCGGCGAGATGCCGTCGACCGACAGGAAGGCCATGTCGAGGTTGAGCCCCTCGAGGCTCGACTCGGCGATCGGGCCCACCAGCTCATATGACTCGGCGCGGGCCACGCCACCGGTCACCACCAGCTTGAGGTTGGGGCGCACCGCGATCTCCGCGGCGATGTTCAGCGCGTTGGTGACGACGGTGAGCCGCGGGCGATCGACGAGCGCGCGCGCCACCTCGGTGGTCGTGGTGCCACCGGTGAGCCCGATCGCCCAGCCCTCGAGCACCCGGCTGGCCGCCTCGTGGGCGATGCGGCGCTTCTGCTCGGGCTGCCGGGTGGTCTTGTAGCGCAAGGGCAGCTCGTAGGTGACCCCATGCGGCACCGCCCCGCCGTGCGTGCGCTCGAGCAGTCGCTGCTCCTCGAGCAGCCGCAGGTCCCGACGGACCGTCGCCGCCGACACGTCGAGCGTGCGCGCGATCTGCACGACGTTGACCGCGCCGTCGGCCGACAGCCGCTCCAGAATGGCGCCGAGGCGCTCAGGCTGCTGCATCGCGCGCTCAGTGTATGTCGCATCGGGGTCGTATGAACACAAATACTCGGGATTCGATGTTGCCTTCTGCTCATGTAGCTCATATATTGCGCAGAAGTGAGCGTCACTCGTGAGGAGATCGCCAGCCAGCCGGAGATGTGGCGCCAGGTCGTGGAGCTGCTGCCGCAGGTCGCGGGCCGGCTTCCCGCACCGGGACAGCGCCTCGCGATCATCGGCTGCGGCACCTCGTACTTCATCGCCCAGGCGGTGGCCGCCGCGCGGGAGGCCGCCGGCCAGGGCGAGAGCGACGCGTTCGTCGCCTCCGAGATGCCGGCCGGGCGCCGCTACGACCTGGTGCTCGCCATCTCACGCTCGGGCACGACGACCGAGGTGGTCCGCTGCCTGCGGGCCCTCCCCTCCGGCGTCAGCTCGCTGGCGATCTCGGCCGTGCCGGGCACGCCGGTCGTGGACGCGGCCGCCGACGCCATCGTGCTGGCCTTCGCCGACGAGGCCTCGATCGTGCAGACGCGCTTTGCCACCACGGCGCTGGCGCTGCTGCGCGCCCACGTCGGCCATGACCTGTTCCCGGCGGTCGCCGACGCCCAGGCCATCCTGGAGCATGCGCTGCCCGCCGAGCCGGCCGAGTTCGAGCACTTCGTGTTCCTCGGCCACGGCTGGACCGTCGGTCTGGCCTCGGAGGCGGCGCTGAAGTTCCGCGAGGCGGGGCAGGCGTGGGCCGAGTCCTATCCGGCCATGGAGTACCGCCACGGCCCCATCAGCGTCGCCGGCCCCGGCACCCTGGTGTGGTTCGTGGGCGACGCCGACCCCGACCTGGTCCGCGATGTCCGCGCCACCGGGGCGACGGTCGTGACGCGGCCGCTCGATCCGATGGCCGAGCTCGTTGCGCTGCAGCGGGGCGCGGTAGCCCTCGCCGAGGCCAAGGGCCTCGACCCTGACAATCCCCAGCATCTCACGCGGTCCGTGGTGCTGGGGTGACCCCAACGCAAAGGCATGGACAGATGAAGCGCCTCATCCTCCTCGGACTCATCGCCGTCACCCTGGGGCTCACCGCCTGCGGGAGCAGCAGCAACAGCAGCAGCAGCAGCAGCGGCAGCTCGAGCAGCCCGGCCGCGTCGGGCGGCACCACGGGGGGTCACACCACGATCACCGTGTGGCAGGGCGATACCGAGGTCGAGGCCGCCGGATTCAAGGCGCTGGTCGCCGAGTTCAACAAGACGCACCCGAGCATCACCGTGAACTCGCAGTTCTACGGCAACAGCGACTACGCCCTGCAGAAGGTGCTGGCCGCCATCGCCGGAGGCAAGCCGCCGGACATCTCCTACCTCTACGGCTCGTGGGCGCCCAACATCGCCACCAATCCGCAGCTGGTGCCGCTCAACAAGTTCATCGACGCGGACCCGAGCTTCAACTGGAACGACTTCTTCCCCGCCGAGCGCAAGGTGGCCACCGTCGGCAACAGCATCATCGGGATCCCGGCGCTGGTCGACAACCTCGCGCTGGTCTACAACAAGACCCTGTTCAAGCAGGCCGGCATCCCGTTGCCGACCGCGAACTGGACGTGGAGCGACTTCGAGAACGCCGCGATCAAGCTCACCAACCCCGCCAAGAAGCAGTTCGGCTGGGCCTACGTCAACGACGCCAGCGAGGACACGGTGTGGCGCTTCTGGGCGATGCTGTGGCAGGCGGGCGGCTCGATCCTCTCCCCCGACGGCAAGCAGGCGGGCTTTGACTCGGCCGCCGGCGTCAAGGCGCTGACGCTGCTCCAGCAGCTCACCGCACACCACTCGATCTACCTCGACAACGGCTCGGACAACTACCTCAGCGTGTTCAACAACGGCCACATCGGCATGCTGTGGACCGGCCCCTGGGACCTGGCCCAGATCATCCAGTCCAAGGTGAACTACGGCGTGACCGTCCTGCCCGCCGCTGAGAATCACCAGACGATCTCCGGGCCCGACAACTGGGTCATGTTCAACAACGGCTCCGCCCGCGAGCAGGCCGCGTGGACGTTCTTGAAGTGGCTGACCTCGCCGGCCATCGACCTGCAGTGGGTGACCTTGACCGGTGACCTCCCGGTCCGCGCCTCGGTGGCCAAGCTCCCCGGCTACAAGAAGTTCGTGGCCAAGTACCCCGGGATCGGCGTGTGGGCCGCAAACCTCAACAACGCCACCCAGGCGCGCCCGCAGAGCACCAAGTATCCGAAGGTGTCCACGGTGATCGGCCAGGCCGTGCAGTCGGTGCTGCTGGGCAAGGCATCGCCCCAGCAGGCGCTCAGCCAGGCCGCGCAGCAGGTCAACGGCATCCTCGCGGCGCCGGGATAGCGGTGCGGGTCACGGCATGACCGCGCAGTCGGCGACCGCAGTCGCCGTCCACCGGCGCCCGAGCCTGCGCAAGCGGCTGATCGGCTCCGACCATCTGGCCGGCTGGGCGTTCGTGACCCCCGCCGTGATCCTCATCGCCGTCTTCGCGATCATCCCCATCGGCTGGTCGCTGCTGCTCTCGCTGCAGTCCACCAACCTCATCGCGCCCGCGCACTATGTGGGCCTGGCCAACTATCGCGCGCTGGCCAAGGACCCGGCGTTCCGCTCGGCGATCGGCCACACCCTCGTCTACACGGTGATCTTCGTCCCCGTGTCGGTCGCCGGGGCACTGGCCCTGGCGGTGGCGCTCAACCGCAAGATCCGCGGCATCCGCTTCTACCGCCTGGCGGTGTTCGTGCCGCTCGTCACCTCGACGGTGGCCACCGGGATCATCTTCCTGTGGCTGCTTGACCCGACGTTCGGGCTGGTCAACTACGTGCTGCACCTGGTGGGGATCGGTCCGCAGCAGTTCCTCCAGGACCCCAACCAGGCGCTGTACTGCATCGTGGCCATCACGGTGTGGAGCTGGCTGGGGTTCGACGTGATCATCTACCTGGCCGCGCTGCAGGGCATCCCGCAGGACCTGCTCGAGGCCTCGGAGATGGACGGCGCCTCCCGCTGGTCGACGTTTCGCAGCGTCGTCCTGCCGCTGCTGGGGCCGGCCACGCTGTTCATCGTCGTGTGGTCGACGATCAACGCCCTGCAGCTCTTCGACGAGATCTATGTCACCACGCGCGGCGGGCCGCTCGGCTCGACCACGGTGATCGTGTACTACCTCTACCAGCAGGCGTTCCAGTTCTTCGAGGGCGGCTACGGCGCCGCCATCGCCTACGTGCTGTTCCTGGCCATCCTCATCGTCACGTTGCTGCAGCTGTGGGTCGGGCGGCGGCGGGTCTACTACAGCTCATAGGGATCCGTCGTGAGCGTCACCCCCGCCGTCTCCGCATCTGACCGCTTCCCGCCGGTGCCCGACGCCGGGCCGCCGCGACGGCGCGGCCGGTTGCCCTTCAGCCCGTGGCACCTGGTGCTGGCCCCGGTGGCGGCGATCATGCTCGTGCCGCTCGTGTGGATGGTGATCGTCTCGCTCGAGACACGGGACCAGGCCACGAGCTTCCCGCCGCAGCTCATCCCCTCCTCCGTGCATCTGAGCAACTACTCCGACGCCTGGAACGCGGCCCCGTTCGCGCACTTCTTCGTCAACAGCCTGCTCTACTCGCTGGCCACGGTGGCGGGCAACCTGCTGTTCTGCAGCCTCGCCGCCTATGCGTTCGCGCGCATCCGCTTCTTCGGGCGCGAGGTGCTGTTCGTGGTGCTGCTGGCGACGCTGATGGTCCCCTTCCAGGTGATCCTCATCCCGACGTTCCTCATCGTCAAGCAGCTGGGGATGGTGGACACCATCGGCGGCCTGATCTTGCCCAACCTGTGCAGCGCGTTCGGGATCTTCATGCTGCGCCAGTTCTTCCGCACCCTGCCGATCGAGCTCGAGGAGGCGGCCCGCATCGACGGGACCTCGCGGCTGGGCATCCTGCTCAAGATCGTGCTGCCGCTGTCGCTGCCGGCCCTGGCCACGCTGGGGATCATCCAGTTCATGTGGTCCTGGAACGACTTCCTGTGGCCGCTGATCATCATCGACTCCCAGGCGCACTCGACCCTCCAGCTCGGCCTCTCCCAGTTCCAGGGCGGCCACTTCACGCAGTGGAACCTGCTCATGGCCGGCACCGTCATGAGCCAGATCCCCATGCTGGCGCTGTTCCTGTTCGCGCAGCGGTGGTTCATCCGGTCAGTGGCGTTCACGGGGATCAAATGAGGGGGATGTCATGCCCCGAGTGACACTCGAATCCGTGAGCAAGCGGTTTGCCGCCGGAGCCGTCGCGGTCGATGACCTGTCACTGGACATCGCCGACGGTGAGTTCATGATCCTGGTGGGCTCGTCGGGCTGTGGCAAGACGACCGCGCTGCGGATGATCGCCGGGCTGGAGACGCCGTCGGCGGGGACGATCCGCATCGGGGACCGCGTGGTCAACGAGGTCTCCGCGCGTGACCGTGACATCGCCATGGTGTTTCAGAACTACGCGCTGTACCCGCACATGACCGTGGCCCGCAACCTCGCCTACCCCCTGCGCCAGCGGCGCGTGGCGCGCGCCGAGGTGACCAGGCGCGTGTCCGAGGTCGCCGAGATGCTGGGTCTCGAGGCGCTCATGAAGCGCCGCCCGGGACAGCTCTCGGGCGGCCAGCGCCAACGCGTGGCCATGGGCCGCGCCCTGGTGCGCGAGCCCGAGGTGTTCCTGCTCGATGAGCCGCTGTCCAACCTCGACGCCAAGCTGCGCGTGCAGATGCGCGCGGCCCTGAAGCGGCTCCACGGCCGCCTCGGCGTGACCACGGTCTACGTGACGCACGACCAGGTGGAGGCGATGACGCTCGGAGACCGCATCGCCGTGATGTCGGACGGCAAGCTCCAGCAGCTCGGCGCCCCCCAGGATGTCTATGACCGCCCCGCCAACGTGTTCGTCGCGGGCTTCATCGGCAGCCCACCCATGAACCTGCTCCGCGGCCGGGTCCGGGCCGGTTCGGCCACCGCGGGCGATCTCGTCGTCCCGGCGCCGGGCGTGGCCGACGGGGATGTGTTCGTCGGCGTCCGCCCCGAGTCGCTGCGCCCGGCGCGCAACGGCATGCCGTCGCTCGGCTTTGAGGTCGCGGTCGTCGAGCCGCTGGGCGATGAGGTCATCGTCCACGGCCTCGTCAGCGCTGAGCTCGCCGAGGTCCTCCACGAGGACAGCGACGCGGCGATGGTGGCCGCCGACGGACAGCAGCGGGCCGAAGCGGTGGCCTGCCTGAGCCC
Organism: uncultured Actinomycetota bacterium; assembly: GCA_963771675.1. Lineage (GTDB taxonomy): Bacteria > Actinomycetota > Thermoleophilia > Solirubrobacterales > Solirubrobacteraceae > Palsa-465. The sequence continues at coordinate 460,182 of CAVYUJ010000005.1, forward strand.
GAAGGAGCGCCCCGCGGAGGGCAGCGTCATCCAGCTCGGCGTCGAACCCGAGGAGGTTCACCTCTTCGACGCCGCCACCGGGCTGGCCATCCGGTGACCGGCCCCGCCCGCCCGGAGCACGGCCTCGACCTCCTCGTCCTCGCTGACGTCAATCCGGATCTCGTCCTCTCCGACGCCTCGATGGAGGTCCGGTTCGGGCAGGCCGAGACGCTGGTCGACGACGCCGAGCTGACCATCGGGGGCTCGGGCGCGATCATGGCCTGCGCCGCCGCGCGGCTGGGTCTCCGCACGGCGATCGCCGGATTGGTCGGCGATGACCAGTTCGGGGAGTTCATGGTGCGGGCGCTGTCCGATCGCGGCGTCGACGTGAGCGGGGTGGTGATCTCCGACGCGCTGCGCACCGGGCTGACCGTCGTGCTCACGCGCCCCGATGACCGGGCCATTCTCACCTTCCCGGGGGCGATCGCGGCCATGACCGCCGGCCTGGTCGATGCCGGGCTGCTGGCCCGTGCGCGTCACGTCCACGTGTCGTCGTTCTTCCTCCAGACCGCGCTGGCGCCGGGACTGGCGGATGTCCTGCGCTCCGCGCGCAGCGGCGGGGCCACCACGTCCGTGGACCCCAACTGGGACCCGGCCGAGGGCTGGGACGGGGGCCTGCGCGGTCTGCTCGCGGAGATCGACGTGCTGCTCCCCAACGCGGTGGAGGCCTGTCGCCTGGCGGGCGTCGACGACCCCTCCGCGGCGGCGGCGCGGCTGGCCGAGCTCGGACCACTGGTGGCGGTCAAGCTCGGCGCCGAGGGGGCGGTGGCGGCGCCGGCCGGTGGCGGTGGCGAGCTGGTGCGCGCTCTGCCGCCCCAGCGCGTGGTGGATCCGGTCGATGCCGTGGGGGCCGGGGACGCCTTTGACGCCGGCCTGCTGGCGGGATTGTTGGCCGGCGAGTCGCTCGAGGATGCGCTGGCCCTCGCGTGTGCCTGCGGCACGCTGTCGATGCGCGCGGCCGGCGGGACCGCCGCGCAGCCGACGCTGGCCGAGGCGCGCGCGGTCAGCCGCCCGGCGTAGGTCCCCTCGCGCCGGGCACGACCTGGTGGCGGCCGAGCAGCTCCCGCGCCGCCGCCACCTCGGTATCGGTCACGGCGGAGGCGGAGAGGCGGTAGCGACCGGCCAGCCGGCCCAGGAGCGCGTCGCGGACCTGCTCAAGGGTGACGCCCGCGACCTCGTCGGCGATCGAGCCGACGCTGGCCGGATCCCAGGTGAGGTCAAGCGCCGCGTACACCTCCTCCAGCACCGCACGCACCCGTTCCGAGCCGTCGATGACCACGACGGTGGAGAACAGCCACGCTCCGCTGATGATCCGCTGCGCGGCGCCGATCAGCTTGGTCTGGCCCCGGGCGTTGACGCTGAACCGGCCCGGGCAGTACTCGCCCGGGACCTCCCCGACGCGCGCGTCGATGCCCAGCCCGCGCAGCGCCTGGGCCTGGCTCTCGGCCTCGGCGGCGAAGCGCGCGTCGACGTCGGCCATCGCGTCGCTCGCCGGGACGATCTCATCGATGACCAGGCACCGCTCGTGATAGGCGGCGGCCCGTCCTCCCGCCGAGCGGATCGCCGGCGTGAAGCCGCGGCGCTCCGCGGCCTCGGCAGCACGGGCGAACCCGGCGAGGAAGCTGTCGCGCCGCCCGAAGGCGGCCGTGGGCGCGGGCCGGTAGACCCGGATCAGCGGCCCGCGCTGCCCGGAGGCGACGCGCTGCAGCAGCGCCGTGGCCAGCGCGAGGTCCAGCACCGGGTCATCGCCGGCACGGCCCTCCAGCAGCTCGGCGTGCGCGAGTGGCACGCCGAGAAGCTTGGCATTCGTCAGTACTCGGGCGCGCCCAGCGTCGCCACATCCGTGCTGGCGCTGGCCGCCAGCGGGTCGCTTCCGCTCTCCGGGTGGCAGAGATAGATGCTCAGCTGCTGGAGCTTGGCCACCTCGCCCACCGTCGCCCACGGGTGCTTGCCCCGCGACAGCGTCTGCGCCTCGGCCAGGGCCACCGACACCTGCGTCGCCGAGCTCGGCGGCGTGTTGAGCTGGACCTTGGCGTAGGGGCCCAGCAGCTGGTTCTCGGTGAACAGCCGCCCGTTCTGCATCACGTAGACGTCGTTGGCGATCGTCTCGATGTTCTGCAGCGGGTCGCCGTGGATGATGTCCATGTCGGCGATCATGCCCGGTGCGATCGTGCCGATCTGGTTCAGGACGCCCATCATCTTGGCGGGCTCCACCGTGAAGGCCCTCAGCGTCTGGTAGTTGCTCAGGCCGGTGTGAGCCATGACGCTCGCCGCGACGACGGTGCCGAAGTTGCCGATGCCGATCGGGTTGTCGGTCCCGCCGAGCACGGTCCCGCCGGCGGCGAGGATCTTGGCGTCGGCCTGCGACCACCCGCGAATGGACTGCAACGACGCGGCGCTGAGCGGAGGCGCCGCGTACTCCTGCTCGGCCAGCGCGTACTGCCATGGGCTGAGCAGCGTCTTGAGCCGCGGGTCGGAGAGGATCGGCTTGCCGTTGACGTTCTCCAGGTACTGGACGCCGAAGAACGGCGTATTCGTGATCGCCATTCCCGACTGGGCGTAGAGCTGGATGGTGTCGTCGTAGGCGACCGTGTTGTTCGAGGTCGCGATCTGATACCCCAGCCGCTGGGTGGCCCAGTGTGAGGTTCCGTCCTGCCCGAACTCCAGCGCCGGCCAGAAGTAGTGCGAGAAGGAGGGGATGCCCATCTGGTGCCCGGCGTTGATCGCGATCTGCTCGTAGCTGTTGGGCAGCCGGACGTAGGTCTTGAGCATGTCGGGCTTGAGCTGGGCCAGCCGGGAGAGATCGCGCGTGAGCGCGGTCATGTCCGGGTCCGCGCGCATCCAGCTGTAGAAGATGCGCCGGCCATCGACCGGCTCGGCGCCCCAGAAGTACCGCGGCCCGAGCGTGGCGCCGGACTCCTGGGACTCCACCTGTTCGAGCGAGTGGTACGCCTCGTCGCCCATCGAGATCTCGCTCGTCACGCCCATGGACAGCTCCAGCCGGTCACGCCGGTTCCCCGCGAAGGGCTGATCCATGTTCTCGTGCGAGTGGGCGTCCCAGAGACCCGGGATCACCGTGTCCGCCGACGCGTCGACGTACTGGATGCGGGCGGGGTATGCGGAGCGCCGCTTCGCCGGGCCGACGCTGACGATGTGGTTGCCCGACACCACGATGTCCACGTTGTGCTGCTCGGCGCCGCTCGTCCCGGTCCAGACCGTTCCGGCGTGGATCACCTTCTCACCCGCCGGCGCTGCCTGTGGGCGCCAGTTCAGACGCACCGGAACCGTGGCGGGCGCGCCGCCGTTGACCCCGACCATGCGCAGCGTGCCGGCGGAGTCATAGAGGATGTGCTGAGAGTCACCCGACCAGCTGAGCTGATCGGCGACCTCGTTGGTGAGCTGCCGCGGCGGGCCGGCGGGGGCGCCGGTCGACGTCACCGGCAGGACCCACAGGACGTCGTCGAGCACATAGGCCATGTACCTGCCGTCGGGGGACCACACCGGGCCGTCGCCCTCCACGCGGTTGGTGATCGTCTCATACGGAGATTGGGTCCCGCCCGCCCCATATTCGTGCGTCTCACCTGTGGTCGCGTTGACGGTGAGGATCTCGCTCTCGCCCTCGCGGAACCGCGTGGAGTAGCTCTGCTGCACGGCGAGCGCGATCGTGTTGCTGTCGGGCCCCCAGGAGGGCGCGCCGGGCTCGAAGGCGATCTCGTAGTCCGCCCCCTTGGCGTTCTCGGGGCCGAAGATCTGGCGGAACTGGCCCGTGGCCACATCGGCGACGTAGAGCGCCTGAGAGCCGGCCTCGCTGTCGAGCGAGGACTCGAAGGCGATCTTCTTGCCGTCCGGTGACCAGGCCAGCTTGGCCTGCGCGCCGGTGAACGGCGCGGTGAGACGCCGCGTCGCCCCGGTGTCGATGTTGCGGATGTAGATCGCCATCGGCCCGTCCTTGTCCGATGCGTAGGCCACGAACCTGCCGTCAGGTGACCAGGCGGGTGTCGCCTTGGCCCACGGCGAGTTGGTCAGGGCCACTGGGCGGTGTCCGATCTTCATCTCCCACAGCTGATTGAGCGCGACGAACACCACATGGCGCCCGTCGGGCGACAGCTCGGGGCTGAGGATGCCCGTCGCCGGCTGCTTGGTCGTGGAATCGAAGTCGTGCGCCTTCATCGGGTAGGAGGCGCGGTGGAACGACACGGTGGCGGCAAAGGGAATCGTCTGCACGGCCCCGCTGGACACGCTTCGCTGCAGGATCTTCCCGTCAGCCGCGTAGATGAGGCTGTCGTCTGACGCCCATCGGGCCGGGAAGGCGAACACATCCTCGTTCCCGGACACCGCGTTGCCGTTGACGAACAGCTGGGTGAGCGTGCCCTGGTTGTCCAGCTCGGTGTAGGCCAGGCTCTTGCCGTCGGGGGACCAGGTGGGCGAGTAGAAGGTGTTCGCCGGGTCCGAATACAGCGTCGTGGGCGCCCCGGTCCCGTCGGCCGCGACGCTCTCGATCGCATGGCTGGTGTCGACGTAGGTGATCTGCTTCCCGTCGGGGGTCCACGTCGGGTAGTAGTCGTTGGTTCCACCTGACTGATGGGTGATCTCGGTGAGCTGCCCCGTGGCCAGGGTCAGCGTCCAGACGTTGTAGGACCCGGTCGCGGTGCCCGCGGGGGAACCGTCGGGCGGACGGTCCGATGAGAACGCGATCTTGGTTCCGTCCGGGGAGAACTGTGGCTCTCGGTCGTCGTAGAACCCGAAGGTGAGCTCCCTGACGTTGCTGCCGTCGGGGTTCATCGCCCAGATGTGGAAGGTCCCGCTCTTGTAGGACTGAAAGGCGATCGTCTTGCCGTCGGGCGACCAGTCCGGATAGGCCGTGTCCTGTTGCAGGCTCGTCGTCCGCGTCGCGGTGCCGCCGCCTGCCGGCAGGGTCCACAGGTTGCCCAGCAGATTCATCGTGATCGTCTTGTGGTCCGGCGACAGGGCCAGCGTCAGCGCGGAGGCTTGGTGCAGCACCAGCGATGCCGACGTTCCGCCGCCGGTCGGGCGGCCCCCCGCCGCCTTGGACCCCTGGCCGGTCGCTGCGCCCGAGACGAGCAGCGTGGCGCCGGCGCCGATCAGCACGGCGAGGGCGAGCAGGCACACAACCCGTGACCGCGACCGCGCGGGGGTCACGGCACGGCAAATGGACATGGCGTAGTGCACGTTTCCTCCCAGAACGTGTGGTGACCCTACCTCGCTGGGGTCACACAGACACGTGACCCCTTACACAGTCAGTGGACTGCGCCAAACCCTGACATCAGCGGCAACTGACATGAGGGGCAGACCAATCCAGTCTTGCACCGTGGCATTGACGTGTCAAGGAGATGTATACGTTCGATCGGCGCTCAGGCCGTAGAACGCGGCCGCGGTGTCCTGCACGACGGCTCGCCGGTCCTGGACCGAGAGCTGGCGCAGCAGCGGAGCGATGCTGTCGCCGTGGTCGTGGGGAAAGTCGCTGGCGTAGGTGAGCATCGCGGAGCCGCCGAGCATCTCCAGCAACTGCGCGCGCCCGGACTCGTCGGGCGGGAGGTGCGCCGGGGCGGTGGTCAGACAGAAGTGGCGCCCGACGTACTCCGAGGGGAGGTCCTTGACCCACGGCACCTCGCGCCACACGCCCTTCCAGTCCTTGTCAAAGCGCCACAGCAGCGTCGGCAGCCAGGCAAAGCCGCACTCGGTCACCATCACGCGCAGCTCGGGGAAGCGCTCGAACACGCCCTCGGAGACGAAGCTGAGCATCTGGGCCTGCGCGATCGGCTGGTTGGCCAGGTAGTCCTCGAGGTACGTCGTGGTGAAGCCGCTGGGGGTCAGTGATTTCCCGGCCCTCCCCCAGGCGTGCAGCGCCACCTGGAGTGAGTGCCGCCGAGCCGCCTCGAACATCGCGTGGTTGTTCTTGTGGCCCCAGGGCAGGTCCGAGCGGACGGGCAGCAGCACCTGCACGAAGCGGGCGTCCTCACCGACGCGCTCGATCTCGGCGGTGGCGTCATCGGGGGACACCGGGGAGATGGAGATGCTCGCCCGCAGGCGGTCATCGTGCTCGAGGAACGTCTCGCGCACCCAGTCGTTGAGCGCGGCGGCCACCGCCGCGGCGAAGTAGGGGTTGCGGTGGGTGTCAAAGCCCGTGATGCAGTTGAGCACGGCGTGCTGGGGCTCGGCTCGATCGAGGTAGCGCTCGGCGAGCTGCTCGTAGCTGTTGGGCGGGGTCGCCCATCCCTTCTCCCGCGCCGCCTGAGTCGCGGTCACCGGCGCCCCGGGCGGGTAGGCGTGGCCCACGCCGGTGAGGCGGATCGCCGCCTCGGAGATGTACTGGCGCCAGTAGTCGCTCAGGTACGGGAGCAGGTCGGCGTAGGCCGCGGGCGCGACGTGGACGTCGCAGTCGACGGCGCCGGGCTCATACCGCGTGCTCTCCATGGCGCTCATGACAGGCCCGGCGTTCCGGTGGCGGTGGCGGGCGCGGGCTGGGGTCGCTCCCTCGGGAAGCCGTAGAGGTCCAGTGCGTTGCCGCAGAGGATCTTCTGACGCAGCTCCTTGTCGATGACCCGCGGCAGCGCCTGCTTGGGTGAGTCGAAGTCCCAGTGCGGATAGTCGGTGGCGAACAGCAGCTTGTCGCCCAGGTGCGCCTGCTCGATCGCGTACATGAGGTGCTGCGGATCCTCGGGCTCCTCGATCGGCTGAGTGGTGAACCAGACGTGGTCGTCGATGTACTCCGACGGCGGGCGCCGCAGTCGCGGGTGATCGGAGCGCATCAGCTCCCAGGCGGCGTCCAGCGACCAGCGCAGCGCCGCCGCCCAGGCGACGCCCGATTCGGTCATGACCACGCGCACCCCGGGCACCTCCTCGAACAGCCCACCGGCGACCATGCTCGTGAGCTGGCCCTGGGTCACGATCCCGTTGCCGACGTGGTAGTCGAGGTAGAAGGATGGATAGCCCGCGCCTCGGTGGTCGACGTAGCCGCCGGTGTGCACGACGACGGGCCGGCCGCACTCGGTGGCGGCGCGGTAGATCGGCCAGTACTTGGGCGCGCCGAGCGGCTCGGCGGCGCTGGCGGGGAGCAGCACGGCGACGAAGCGCTCGTCGTCCGCGCGCTTCTCGATCTCCTGCACCGCGAGCTCCGGGTACTCGTGGGGGACGGCGATGGTGGCGCGCAGGCGCGGGTCAAAATCCAGCCACGTCTCGAGCTGCCATTGGTTGACCGCGTGGTTCCACTCACGCGAGAAGTCGGGGTGGTCATAGCAGTCCTGGCCGCTGAGGACCTCGAGGATCGCGTAGTCCATGTCGTATTCGTCGAGGAGCTGGCCGCGCAGCATCTCGGGGTCTGAGCCCCAGATGTGCCCGGGCTTGTTGGGCCAGGCGTCCACGCGCATGCCGCCGTTACGGGCGCGCGGGTACCAGTCGGTGATCCGGGGCGTCCGCCGCCCGTAGTGCTCGAGCTGGGCGCGGGCCCAGGGGCCGAGGTGCTCGGCCAGCATCGGCTCGGTGGGCTGGGCGTGCACGTCGCAATCGATCAGCTTCACGGCCTGAGCGGCCCCGTGCTCGCCCGCCGTCTGCCCGTTGGTCTGGGTGGTGGTCATCTCGCTAAGCCTCCAGCACCACGTAGTCGTCTTCCACATGCACCTCGAAGGTCTCGGCCACGTAGGGCCCGGGGCGCAGCTCGGTCTCGCCGGTCGCCGCGGACTCGAGCTCGGCCAGCAGCTGGCCGCCCCCCTGGACGGCGACGCCGTAGCTGCGCACGCCCGCGTGGCCGGCGCCCATGAATGATTGCCCCGTCTCCAGGTCGTACTCCCAGCCGTGCCAGGGGCACGCGATCCGCAGCGGGTTGTCGGAGATCCGCGGCCGGCCCGGCGCGTCGGCGACCGCGTCGTCGAGCAGGTGGCCGCGACACAGGGGCCCGCCCTGGTGCGGACAGCGGTTGCGGACGCCGTAGAAGCGATCACCGACGCGAAACACGCCGATCGACCGGCTGCCCGCCTGGACGATCCGCCGCTCCCCCGGGGGGAACTCGCTCACCGGGGCCACCACCACTCTCACCTGCTGCTCTCCTCACTCATCAGTGCCGTTTGTTGTCACTGTGACGGTTTCACCGTAGCGCGTCGAGGTGCCGACAGGCAAGACCAGAGATTTACTACCCGTTTGGCCCGGTCTCAGTATCAATGCTGTTTATACGCGGTAGACAAAGAATCCATTTCTTCTCCGCGCGAGCCGGTGTTAGGGTGGCCGCGATCGTGATCTTCGTCTGCTGCGAGGGTCCGATGGTGCGTGGCCTTCCAGGTGGTCGCGCCGCCGACCCCATGACGGAGGGAGAGAGATGTCCACGGACTCTGCAGCGGTGGCGCCTGAGCGCCTGACCCCGGCTGCCCGCCGGTCGATCCTCGGCGGTGTCATCACGCTGTTCCTCGACAGCTATGACATCTACCTGCCGGCGCTGGTGCTGCCGGCGGCGCTGGGTTACTTCGAGCCCGCGAGCATGTCGGACACCACGCGCGCGACGCTCGACACGCTCGTGTTCACGGTGACGCTGCTCGGCCGGCCGATCGGCGGACCGATCTTCGGCAACCTCTCTGACCGCATCGGTCGCAAGCGCGTCGCGCTCATCACCGGCTCCGGCTTCACGCTGATGGTGACGCTGATGGGCTGCCTGCCCGGCTACGGGTCCTGGGGCTACGGCTCGATCGGCGCGCTCATCGCGCTGCGCCTGATCGGCGGCATCTTCCTGGGCGGCGGCTACGCCGGCCCGGTCCCGCTGGCCATCGAGCGCGCGCCCCGGCGCTGGCGCGGGGTCGTCGGCGGCCTGGTCGTCACCGGCGCCGGCCTGGCCCTGGTCATGATCAGCCTCATCCAGCTGCTGGCGCTCAACCACATGGCGCCGCACTCGTTCGAGGTCTGGGGCTGGCGGATCCCGTTCTTCGTCGGGACGATCATGGGCCTCCTCTACCTCCTCTACTTCCACCGGCTCGTGCCCGAGCTCGACGATGAGGAGTTCAACCGCTCACGGCGCGAGAAGCGGATGCCGCTCGCCCAGCTCCTCACCGGGCAGGAGGACCGCGCCCGGCTGACCCAGACCGTGGTGCTCATGACGGGGATGTGGTTCGCCTCTCAGATGACCGTCTCGTTCCTGCCGGTGCTGCTCATCACCGTGCTGCACCAGAGCCCGACGAACGTGAGCTGGTTCGAGATCGTCTCCAGCCTGACCACCGCCAGCGGCATGGTCCTGTACGGGGCGCTGAGCCAGAAGGTGGGCCGGCGGACGCTGCTGCGGTGGGTCGCGGTCTCGGTGGTGACGATCGGCTCGGCGGCCTGGGTGTTCATGATCCACTTCGCGGAGGCCGGCGCGAGCTTCGGCGTGATCGCGCTCATGGCGGGGATCGCGAACTTCGTGACCAACGCGCCACTGGGTGTGTTCGTGGTCTATCTCAACGAGCGGTTCGGCACCCAGGTCAGGGCCGCCGGCTACAGCACCGCGTACACGTTCGGGCTCATCCTGCCCGGGCTCTACACCGTGTGGGTCAAGGGCCTGGCCCACATCGTGCCCTACGCCTACACGGCGCTCTTCCTCATCCCGCTCGGCGGCGCGCTCGTGTTCATCGCCGCCCATCGCGGCCCCGAGACGCTCGACGCGCCGCTGCTGGGCGCGCGGGGCCGGGACCGCAGTCTGGACGAGCCCGGCGCCGAGCTGGCGGCCACGGGGGCGACGGGCCCCCTGCGGGTGCGCAGTGGCGCCCGCGCACGCATGGGCGTGCGCTCGGGCTGATGTGCCTGGTGGGCTGACCGATCCAGGTCAGGCGCCGGCGACCGCGGGAGGGTCGCCGGCGCCACGGCTTGGCCCAGAACCCGGTGAGTGCGCGCTCCCGTCTCGTCTAGGCTTCGCGGGGCCGTGACCCGGACGAGAGATGCGAAGGTCACGCGCCCCGTGGCGCAGCTGGCCAAGCTGGACCTGAACCTCCTCGTCATCCTGCGCGAGCTCATCCGCGAGCGCAACGTCACCCGGGCGGCCGAGCGGGTCGCTGTGACCCAGCCCGCGGCGAGCGCCGCCCTGGCCCGGCTGCGCCGGCACTTCGGCGATGAGCTGCTGGTACGCCGCGGCGGGGACTACCTGCTCTCGCCGCTCGCCGCCCAACTCGCCGAGCACGTCGAGGCGGCCTGCGCCGCCGCCGAGCGCGTGTTCGCGGCCGAGAGCGACTTCGACCCCCGGACGTCCAACCGCGAGTTCACCCTGCTGATGGCCGACTACACCGTCGCGGTCATCGGCGACCGGCTGTCGGCGCTGGTCGAGCGCGAGGCGCCCAACGTGCGGCTGCACATCCTGGTGGTGCGCGGACCGCTGGCCGGCGAGGCCGAGGAGCTCATCCGCCGCATCGACGGCATCGTCTCCCCTCCCCTGACCGCGCTCATGGTCCCGCACGTGCGATCGGCGGAGCTGTTTCGCGACCGCTGGGTGTGCGTCTGCTGGAACGGCAACTCGGCGCTCAACGGGAGCGCGCCGAGCGTCGCCGACCTCTCGCGGATGAACTGGGTGGCGCCGTTCGTGCCCGATCGCGGCCGCACCTCGTCGGCCCCGCTGCTGGCCCAGCTCGCCATCCTCGGCATCCACCCACACGTCTCGGTGCGGGTGGAGAGCTACCAGGCGGTGCCGTTCTTCATCACCGGCACCGACCGCGTGGCCCTGATGCAGGCCCGCCTGGCCGAGAAGCTGGCGCCACCGCTGGACCTGCGGATCATGCCCTGCCCCGGGGCGTCGGAGGCGATCGTCGAGGCCCTATGGTGGTGCGAGGACTACGACGACGACCCGGCGCACCGATGGCTGCGCCAGAACCTCCAGATGCTGGCGGCCGAGGTGTGACCAGATGACTCAGGTACCAAGCGCGGAGCACTGGCAGCTCGTGGGCAGCGAGGCCGAGCGCTACGAGCGCCACCTCGTGCCCGCGATCACCGCCCTGTGGGCCGCCGATCTGGTGGACCGCGCAAACGTGGGAGCGGGCGATCGCGTGCTCGACGTCGCCTGCGGCACCGGTGTGGTCGCCCGCACGAGCCGGGATCGCGTCGGGCCAGACGGGAGCGTCGCCGGGCTGGACATCAATCCGGCGATGCTGGCGGTGGCCCGGGCCCAGAGCGCGGAGATCGACTTCGTCCAGGGAAGCGCCCTGGCCCTGCCGTTCGACGACGACGCCTTCGATGTCGTCCTGTGCCAGCTCGGCCTGCAGTTCTTCCCCAACCGCGCGGGCGCCCTCGCCGAGATGCGCCGCGTGCTCGTCGACGGCGGCCGGCTGGGGGTGAGCGTGTACGGGCCCATCGAGCACAACCCGGGCACCCTGGCGCTCGCCCAGGCGCTCGATCACCACCTCGGAACCGGCGCCTCACAGACCAAGCGCGCCGAGCACGTGCTCGCCTACTCCACCCTGGTGCAAAAGCTGGTGAGCGACGCCGGCTTCCGCGACATCACCATCACCACCGAGACCAAGCTCGTCCGGTTCGCGTCCGCGTCGGAGTGGGTGGAGGTGCAGCTGACCGCGACGCCCCTGGCCAGCCTGCTGACCGAGCAGCTCGCGAGACGCGGCATGACGGAACGGATCACGCGATCGGTGGCCGACGCGCTCGCGCGCTACGAGGTCGACGGCGGCCTCGAGTTCCCGCAGGAAGCTCACATGCTCCTCGCGCGCGCCTAACGCCGAGCGGGTGCGCCCGGGAGCCGAGCGAGGCCCGGCCGGGGCCCGGGGTTACTGCCCCTCGAGCTTGAAGCCGACCCGCATCTCGACCTGGAAGTGGGCGATCTTGTCCCCCTCGACGTGCCCGCGAATGCTGCGCACCTCGACCCAGTCCAGACCGCGCAGCGTCTTGGCGGCTCTCGCCACGCCGGAGTTCATCGCCTCGGTGACGCCGTCGGGTGACGTGCCGGCGATCTCGATGATCCTGTAGGTGTCTGTTTCGGACATGTGGGCTCCTTGGATGGGATCGATGTTCTGGGACCCCACTACCCACCCGCCCGCGCCGTAATGCTTTGCGCCGGCAACCAGCGCGCGGATCTAGCGCGAGGTCAGCGCGGCGCGGACGTCGCGGATGATCTCGTCAGACAGCGCGGGGTCATCGACCGCCCGGGCGACGAGCACGGCGCCGACGAGGGTGGAGAGCATGACCGTCGCCTGGCGGCGCGCCTCGGGGTCCGCCGGTGCGTCCGCGTCAGTACCCGCGTCACCGAGCAACTGCTCAAGCCGGGCGAGGTAGGCCTGCACCTGCTCGGTATAGGCGGCGCGGACGCGGGCGTCTGAGCGGGCCGCCTCGGCACCGAGGGCGACGACGCCGCACCCGGTGGCGGGGCTGTCACGGTGCTCGGCCGAGACGTACCAGTCGACGAACGCCGCCAGCGGATCCTCGGCCCCGTCGACCACCGCCGCGGTCGCCGACCGGCTGTCGGCGAACGTGCGGTCGACCGCCTCGGCGATGAGGTCGTCGCGCGACTGAAAGTGCTTGTAGAAGCCGCCGTGCGTGAGCCCCGCCGCCTGCATGATCTCGGCGACGCTCGGCGTGGTGGTGCCGGCCTCGCGGATGCGCGCCGCGGCGATGTCGACGATCCGCTCGTGGCTCTTGGCCTTGTCCTGTTGAGAACGACGTGGCATGCGACTTGGATGATAGCTATCATCCATTTAGATGTCACCCGTCATCTTGACTTTCGGACCTGAAAGGGCAGCCATGAAGATCGAAGGATCCGTAGCGCTCGTCACCGGTGCCAACCGGGGAATCGGCAGGGCGATCGCCGAGCGAGCTCCTCGCTCGCGGGGCCACGAAGGTCTATGCCGGGGTCCGCGACCCCAGCACCGTCACCGACGACCGGCTCGTGCCGGTGGCGCTCGACGTCACCGACGCAGACCAGGTCGCCCGTGCCGCCCAACAGCTCGACGATGTCCAGATCGTCGTCAACAACGCCGGGATCGGCGGTGGGTCGACTCCGCTGGGCGCAGACCTCGACGCCGCCCGGGCCGAGCTCGAGGTCAACTACCTGGGTCTCGTCTCGGTGACGCAGGCCTTCGCTCCGGTGCTGGCCGCCCACGGCGGGGGCGCGTTCGTCAACGTCCTCTCGGTGGTGTCCTGGGCCGCGTCCCCCAGCCTCACCACCTACTCAGCCTCCAAGGCCGCGGCGTGGAGCTTCACCAATGCCGCTCGCATCGAGCTGGCACCCTCGGGCACCGAGGTCGTCGGCGTCCACGTCGGGTTCGTCGACACCGACCTCACCGCCGCCCTCCCCGTCGACAAGGTCGCGCCCCAGGCGGTCGCTGCCTCGGCGCTGGACGCCCTGGAGCAGGGCCAGCCCGAAGCCCTCGTCGACGACCTGAGCCGTGGCGTCAAGGCCAACCTCCACGATGACCAGAACCTCATCTATCCGGGCATCGCCGACCAGTTTCACGCGGCGACCGTCAGCTGACGCAGCTCACACGCTCAGATCACTCGGCGTCCGGAGCCTCGAGCGCGCGCTCGAGGCTTCGGAGGCCGGGACCAGCCGGCCGGCCTTGCCCAGCCCGCGCGCCGGCATGTTCCCGTAGACCGCCTCGTACTGCCCGGCCTTGACCAGGAAGGTCTCGTGCCAGATCCCGGTCCGTGCCGTGCGGCCCACCCGCCGCCAGTACTGGCGCCACACCTCCAGGTGCGGGTCGTCCTTGTCCTTGGCGAACGCCTCCAGCTGCTCGAAGGAGCGCCAGTACTGCACGATCGTCGGGATCCCCATCTCATACGCCAGCAGCCCCTTCTCCGGATGGGCCACCAGGTGGTCGAGCATGTGCGTCATCCCGCGCCGGCCGCCCAGGTCCATGAAGCTGCGCGCCATGTGCAGCTTGCTCAGCCGCGCGCCGATGAGGAACACCACGAAGTCCCCGTCGATCTCGGCGGTCATCCGCCGGCCCGCCACGTCGCCCACAGTTACCACCCCTCGGTCGTTGTCGTCGGCGCGATGCTACCGGCCGCGTGCCGGATCCCCACGCCGCCGCCCACGTGCCGATGCGGTGGAGATTCGCCCGTCAGCCGCCCGCGGTGGCGTAGTCCTCGTCGGTCACTGGGTCACCCCAGTCGGTGACGCCCAGCGAGATCGCGATGTGGGTCATGACGGTGTCGGGGCCGGCGCCGTGCCAGTGGCTCTCGCCGGGAGCGAACCACACCACGTCGCCGGGCTCGAGGACCTCGCTGTCACCGTCGCGGGTCGCCGCCCGCCCGCGACCGCTGCTGACGATGAGGAGCTGACCCTCGGAGTGGGCGTGCCAGTTGGTGCGCGCGCCGGGCGGGAAGGTGACCGAGTTGACAATGGGAGCGCCGTCGCCCGACAGGACCGGGTCGCGGAGCACCGTGCCGGTGAAGGTCTCTGACACCTCGCTCGTGGCCTTGCCGGCGGCGTGTCCGTGGCTGATCTTCATGTCAGTCCTCCTCTTCGTCGTAGAGCCGGACACCGCCGGCGAGGTCGCCGAGCCCGTCGACGACCCGGTTGGAGATGACGTCGCGGTAGCCCATCGAGTTGGAGAGCTCGAAGGCGGCGAGGCAGCCCGGCCCGCTGAAGGTGGGCACGCCGATCCCGGCCATGTAGTTCAGGTAGAGACGGATGTCCTTGGCCATGAGCTCGCCGGTGAGGCCGCCCTCCAGGTAGTCGCCGTGGATGATCTTGGGGAACCGGTTCAGCGTGGCGAAGTTCACGCCGGAGCTGGCATTGAGCACCTCCAGCAGGCGCTCGAGGTCAAGGCCGGCGCGCCTGCCCGCCACCATCACCTCAGACGTCGCCGCCAACGCCACGCCGTTGAGGAAGTTGTTGAGGACCTTGGTGACATGGCCGCTTCCCGGCGCGCCCATGTGGACGATCTTGGTGGCAAAGTGCCGAAGCACCGGCGTCACCCGCTCCAGCGCGTCGCCGTCACCGCCGACCATCAGCGTCAGCGACCCCTTCTCGGCCGCCGCCGCCCCGCCCGAGATCCCCGCGTCCAGGAACTCCACCCCGCGCTCCGCCAGCGCCTCATGGATGCGGACCGACGACCGGGGATCCGCCGTGGACAGATCGACGACCACCTGCCCAACCCGGGCGTGCGTCAGCACGCCTCCCTCCCCCAACACGACTCGCTCGATGATCGCGCTGTCGGGCAACGACAGCAGCACCACGTCCACCGCCTCGACCAGCGCGGCGGCCGAGTCCGCAGCCGGCATCCCGCACTCGGCCAGCGTCGACGGGTTGGCGTCAAAGGCGACGATCGGGTCCCCGGCCGCGGCAACCCGGCGGCCCATGCGCCCGCCCATGTTCCCCGCGCCGATGATCCCGGCGCGCAGCGGCTCGCCGCCCATCACGCGTCACCGAACCAGTCGGCCGGCTCGTCCTGGAGGTCCACCCACACCGATTTGGTCTGGGTGTAGTGCTGCATGACCTCGAGGCCGCCCTCCCGGCCGTAGCCGGAGTCCTTGTAGCCGCCGAACGGCATCAGCCAGTTCCACACCCGGTAGTTGTTGATCCACACCGTCCCCGCCTGGACGGCGTGGGCAACGCGGTGCGCGCGCTTGACGTCGCGCGTCCACACGGCGGCGGCCAGGCCGTAGGGCGTGTCGTTGCCCAGGGCGATCGCCTCGTCCTCGTCGTCGAATCCGATGAGGACGGTGACGGGCCCGAAGATCTCCTCGCGGGCCACGCGCATGTCGTTGCGCACCTCGCCGAGCACGGTCGGCCGGTAGAAGTAGCCGCCGTCGGGGGCGCCCTCGGGCGGCGCGCCGCCGGCGACCACGCTGGCCCCCTCCTCGCGCGCGATTCCGACGTAGGACTCGATCTTGCGCAGCTGGCGCTCCGAGGTCTGCGCGCCCACCTGGGAGCGCTCCGCGAACGGGTCACCGACCCGGATCGCCGACGCGCGCTGTCCGAAGCGCTCGGCGAACTCGTCGAGAACGCTGCGCTGGACGAGCGTGCGCGACGCCGCCATGCAGGACTGGCCGCCCGCCGAGAAGATCCCGTACGCCGAGCGGTGGACCGCCACCTCCAGGTCGGCGTCGGCGAAGACGATGTTCGGCGACTTTCCGCCGAGCTCGAAGGTCGCGGGCTTCAGCGTCGAAGCCGCCCGCGCGGCAATCCGCTTGCCCGTCTCGGTGGAGCCGGTGAAGGCGAGCTTGTCGACCCCGGGGTGGTCGACGATGGCCTCGCCGGCCACCTTGCCGATCCCGGGCAGGACGCTCAACACGCCCGGCGGAAGCTCGAGCTCCTCGAGCAGGACCGCGAGGACCAGCGCCGAGACGGGCGTCTCGTCGGCCGGCTTGAGCACCACCACGTTGCCGCCGGCCAGCGCGGGCGCGACCTTCCACGCCAGCATGTTGAGCGGCGAGTTCCACGGGATGATCGCGCCGACCACGCCCACGGGCTCGCGGCGGGTGTAGGTGAAGAACGGCCCGGTGGCCGGGCTCGTCTGGCCGAGGACCGTCTGGCAGACCCCGCCGAAATACTCGAAGTAGCGCACGATGGCGTCGAGCTCGCCGTGGGTCTCGCGCAGCAGCTTGCCGTTGTCGCGCGACTCCACCCGCCCCAGCAGGTCGCGGTTGCGGTCGATGATCTCCGCGATGCGCCACAGCACGCGGGCGCGGTCCATCGCCATCGTCGAGCCCCAGGGGCCGGCCATGGCGGCACGGGCGGCCTGCACCGCGCGGTCGACGTCCTCGGGCCCGGCGGCCGCGACCGTCGCCCACACCTTGCCGGTGGCCGGCTCATAGCTCTCGTAGGTGCCGCCGCCGGCGGCGGCCTCCCAGCGCCCGGCGATATATAGGGGCAGGACGCCGTCGGCGCGCCCGTCGGCGAGCGCCTGGGGATCGGGGACGGTCAGGGTGGTCATCGGCGGTCCTCCGTCAGGTTCAGGCCACGAGGACGCCGAGCTCAGGGTCCGCCTCGAGGCGGGGAAAGCGGTCCATCACCAGCGGGTCGTGGCCGGCCACCAGGCGGCCGCCGGCCCGGACGCCCGCGCGGATGATGTCGTAGGCGCGGTAGACGAGCTCGAGGTTGACCAGCACGCAGCAGGCGCGGTCGCGCTCGACCTCCTCGTAGAAGTGCACCGCGTCTGAGGCGAGCACGATCAGGCCCTGCTCGCCCTCGATGAACACGATGGTCTGGCCGGGCGAGTGGCCCCCGACCTCAGTCACGGTGACGCCGGGCGCGACCTCGGTCTCACGGTCCAGCAGTCTCACGGCGCCGCTCGGCACCCCGGCGGCAACGGCCCTGACCTCGCTGGGCTCGATGTGGGCCCCGAACTGCGTCCGCTCGGCGTAGACACCGGTCCAGAACTCGAACTCGGTGCGGTTGACGAGCACCGGCGCGTCGCCGAAGGCCTCGAGATGGCCGGTGTGGTCGTAGTGCAGGTGCGTGTTGATGACCATGTCGACCGCGGCCGGGTCGATGCCCGCCCGCCGCAGGGCCTGCAGCGGCTCCACCAGGAACGTCCGCCCGCGCGCGCCCCCGCCGGCCGCGCTGAACCCGGTGTCGATGACGATCGTCTGGCCGCCGTTGCGCAGTACCCACAGGTAGTAGGTCATCTCCTGGGGGCCGTCGGGCTCGCCGTACTGGCCGTAGCGCAGGAAGACGTCTGACCGCGTGGTCATGCGCGACGCGTAGCGCAGCGCGGTGAGGGTCCATCCCCCGCTCATGAGCTCGCGGCGATCTCGGCGCCGCCCCACGCCTCGAACATGCGGACGATCTCAGTGCAGTCGCGACCGTCGTCGCCGGTGGCGTCGGCCAGCCCCCACAGCTCCTCCACGGTCGACCCGAGGACCATGGGCACGCCGCGGCGGCGGGCCTCGTCGAGCGCGAGGTGCACGTCCTTGGCCATGAGGTCCAGGCGGAAGCCGTGGGCGAACGCGCGCGTGAGCACCTGCTTGGGGAACTTGTCGCTGGCCGCGTTGTTGGCACCACTGGAGACGTGGATGACGTCGAGCAGGGTGCCTGGGTCAAGCCCGGCGCGCACGCCCAGCACCATCGCCTCGGCGGTGATGGCGATCGAGCAGGCCGACATGAGGTTGTTGATGACCTTGGCCGCCTGGCCCTGCCCGGCTTCAGAGCCGACGACGAACACGTTGCCGGCGAGCGCCTCCACCAGCGGGCGCACACGCGCCACGGCGGCGTCCGGCCCGGAGACCATGAGGGTCAGCCGGCCCGCCTCGGCGCCGGCGGGGCCACCGCTCACCGGGGCGTCGACGGCGGCGACATCGTGGGCGGCCAGACCGTCGGACACGGTCTGAGCCGTCGCCACACCCGTCGTCGAGAGGTCGACGTAGACCTCGATGGCCGAGCCGCCGGCCAGACCGTCAGGACCGAGCGCGACCTCGTGCACGATCGCGGGCCGTGGCAGGCTGACCAGGACGAGCGAAGCGGCGTCGGCGACCTCGCGCGGGGTCGACACAGACGTGGCGCCGGCCGCAGCGGCGGCGTCCACCGCCGTGGCGTCCGGATCGCAGACGACGAGGGCGTGGCCGGCGGCGAGCAGCCGCGCCGCCATCCGCCCTCCCATCGCGCCCAATCCCACGAAGCCGACCGGGGACTGCGCGTCGGCCGTCACTCGATCGACTCCACGTCGACGCCCTGCTCGGCCAGCGACTCCTCGGCGATGCGGAACGCGTCCATGCCCGCCGGCACCCCGCAGTAGATCGCGGCCTGGAGCAGGACCTCGCGGATCTCCTCCGGGGTGACGCCGTTGTTGAGCGCGCCGCGGATGTGGACGCCGAGCTCGTGGCGGCGGTTGAGCGCGGTGAGCATCCCGAGGTTGACGAGCGAGCGCGTACGGCGGTCAAGGCCGGGGCGCGACCACACCGCCCCCCAGCAGTACTCAGTGACGAGATCCTGCATCGGGCGCCCGAACGATGTGGCGTTCTCCAGAGACCGCTCGACGTGCTCGGCGCCCAGCACCTCGGTGCGGACACCCATCCCTACATCGAATCGAGAGTTGTTGTTCTCCCCCATTCAGCTGCCTTCCGTTTCATCGTTGGCCTGGGTGCCAAGCGCATCGAGCACGGTGCGTGCCGCCTGGCGGACGTGAAAGGCGCTGGCCTCGGCGGCGCGCTCGGCGTCACCGGCGTCGAGGGCGTCGACGATGGCGCGGACCTCCTCGACGGTCTGGGCCGGACGGCCGGGCTGGGCCATCGAGGTGGCGCGCAGGAACGACACGCGCGTTTGCAGGCCCTCGACGATCTCGGCGATCGTCTGGTTGCGGGCGCCGGCAAAGAGCGCGTCGTAGAAGTCCTTCTTGGCGGCGAGGGCCTCGCTGCTGTGACCGCCGACCTTGGCCTCGATCCCCTCCAGGGCGCGGCGCAGAGCCGCTCGGTCATCGTCGGTGGCATTGGCGGCGAACTGGCGTACCGCCATGCTCTCGAGCACGGCGCGGACCTCGTAGAGCTCCTCGGCGCGGGCGAGAGGCACCGACGTCACCACCGTGCCCTTGTTGGGGATGGTCATCACCAGCCCCTCCGCGGCGAGCTCGCGCAGGACCTCCCGGATGGTGGTGCGCGAGACCCCGGTCTGCTCGGTGAGCTCGCGCTCGACCAGACGCTGGCCGGGCTCGAGACGCTGGTGGACGATGGCGTCGCGCAGCTGGTCGAGCACCTGCTCGCGCACGGGGGCGGCGACGCGCTTGACGTGGACCGACAGGGGGCCCAGGCCGTTGTTGTCAGACGGTGTGATCATCGTGCAAGCAGCATAAGGTCAGAGGCCCACGGTTCATCCGAGGTAGGCATCGATCACCGCGCGCTCATCACGGTCGACCTCGGATGCCTCCTCCTCCAGGACGATCCGCCCGCCCACCATGACGTTGATCCGGTCGCAGACGCGCAGCACGAGATCGATGCGCTGCTCGACGATCAGCAGCGACCGCCCGCGCTCGCGCAGGGCGAGCAGGGCACGAATGACGTCCTCGATGGCCAGCGGCGCGAGGCCCAGCGACGGCTCGTCGAGCAGCAGCAGCTCGGGGTCGCTCATCAGCGATCGCCCGATCGCCACCATCTGCTGCTCGCCGCCGCTCAGCGCCGTCGACGGCCGGTCGCGGTAGCCGCGCAGCGCCGGGAACAGGTCATAGACGGACTCGAGCAGCGTGGCGATGCGATCGCGGTCGCCGCGCAGGTGGGTCGCCCCGAGCACGAGGTTCTCCTCCACGCTGAGCTCGGAGAACAGCCGGCGCCCCTCCGGGGCGAGGGCCGCGTGACCGCGGGCGATGCGATGCGTTGGCATGGCGATCACATCGGTGTCACCGACGCGGATCGAGCCGCTGCGGTGGCGGATCATGCCCATGATGCTGCGCATGACCGTCGTCTTGCCCGCCCCGTTGGGCCCGACCAGGCCCACGGCCTCGCCGCGCCCGACATGGAGGTCGACTCCGTGGAGCACCGCGAAGCGGCCGTAGCCGGCCGACAGCCCGGCGATGGTGAGGGCGTCGCCCGTGACCTGAGGGGTGGAGACGGTCACGCTCATTGCCCCAGGTACACCCGGCGGACGTCGTCGTCGGCGCGGACCTCGGCCGCCGGCCCGCTCTTGACCACCTTTCCGGCGTTGAGCACGGTGACCTCGTCGCAGACGTCGAACACGAAGCGCGGTTGGTGCTCGATGAGGACCACGCTCACGCCGCCCTCGCGCAGCTGGCCCAGCAGCGTGGCCACGTGCTCGACCTCGCTGGGCGCGAGTCCGGCGAGCGGCTCGTCGAGGATGAGCGTGCGCGGGCTCGCGACCACGGCCGCCGCCAGCTGGGTGAGCTGCTCGACGCCGTGTGGCACGTCGGCGATGCGCGCCCCTCCCCACTCCGAGGCGCCGACGTACTCCAGAGCGCCCCGGGAGCGGCCGCGGATGGTACGCGTCGTGGCCCGCGAACCCGGGAGCGCGGGCCAGACGGGGCCACGGGCGGCGATCGCCGGAACCTGGTTGTAGAGCCCGATGGCCACGTTGTCGCGCGCCGAGAGCTCGCGCACCAGGGTG
This sequence comes from uncultured Actinomycetota bacterium, assembly GCA_963771675.1. Lineage (GTDB taxonomy): Bacteria > Actinomycetota > Thermoleophilia > Solirubrobacterales > Solirubrobacteraceae > Palsa-465. The sequence continues at coordinate 481,177 of CAVYUJ010000005.1, forward strand.
GCGTCCTGGAAGGTCCGCGTGAAGCCGCGACGGGCGCGCGTCGGCGCACTCTCCCGGTCCACGCGCTCCCCGTCGAGCTCGATCGTTCCCCTGGTGGGACGCAGCCGTCCGGCGATGAGGTTGACCAGGGTGCTCTTGCCTGACCCGTTGGGACCGATGAGGCCGTGAATGGTGCCGCGGCGCACGGTGAAGTCGACGTCGTCCACCACCGTGAGGCCGCCGTCGTAGCTGAAGGTGACGCCCTGGCAGCGCACCGCGTCGCCGGTGGCGGCCGCAGCCGGTGGCGGCGTGGGGGCGAGCGGGACGGTCTCGGCCCGCTCGGTCTGGCGCAGCAGGGCGGGCGCGAGGCGCGCGATCACGCGCCGGGCGAGTCCGGCGACACCCTCGGGAGCGAGGATGATCATGGCCACGAACAGGCTGCCGAAGAGGACCTCCTCCCAGAACGGGTTGATGTTCACCCACGACGGGAACATCGAGATGAACGCGGCGCCGGCGATCGGGCCGACGGTGGTGTTGATCCCCCCGAGGATGACCATGACCAGGATGTCCACCGAGACCGGCCAGTTGAACTGGCCCGGGGAGACGACGCCGAGGAAGGCAAAGCACCAGCCCGCCATGCCGGCCAGCGCCGCCGAGAGCCCGAACATGCCGATCTTCACCAGAGCCGTGCGCACGCCCGCGGCGGCGGCCATGGGCTCGGCGTCGCGGATGGCCAGCAGCACGGAGTACAGCGGCGAGCGGCGGATGCTGACGACGATCAGGATGGTCGCAGCCAGGGCCAGGCCGATCGCCCACGCCACGGACTTGCCCAGGCCGCTCAGCGCCGAGCCGAACGGCGGGAACAGCGGGCCGAGCAGGCCCTGATCGCCGCCGGTGAAGCTGAAGTCACTGGCCACCACCGTCAGCACCAGCGTGAACACGAACGTGGTGATGGCGAAGTACAGGCCGCTGACGCGCAGTGACAGAGCGCCCAGCACCATCCCCACCGCGCCGACGCCGATGATGCACACCGGCAGCAGCAGGAAGATGTTCCAGCCGTGCTGAGCCTGCAGCAGCGCCGTGGCGTAGGCGCCGAGCGCGAACAGCCCGGCGTGGCCGAGCGAGTAGAGCCCGAGCATCCCGGCGACGAGGTCGAGGCTGAGCGCCAGGATCGCGAACACCGCGGCGGTGAGCACGAGCCCCTGCGTGTAGAGCGAACCGGTGGCCACGGCGTAGGTGCCCCACACGAAGACCAGCGCGATGACGATCCCCGCCGGCGTCCGCCACGGGATGACGCGCCCGCCGGGCCGGGGCGGCGAGATCACCGGGGTCGGCGCCGCCTGAACGCTCATTGGGCCGCCGCCCCGGCGGTGTCCGGGCGCTGCAGCATCGCCGGCCGGCGAAGGCGCAGGCTGAACAGGCCCTCGGGCGTGAGCAGGAGCACGAGCACGACGACCACGAACGGCAGCCAGTCCGCCGCCTGAGGGTTGATGGCCGAGGTGGCGAGCTGGCTGAGCAGGCCGAGCAGCAGGCCACCGCCCATCGCCGACAGCGGCCGGCGGGTGCCGCCGATCATCAGCGCCACGAAACCGGAGATGCCGTACGTGTCACCCAGATAGGGGTTGGCGAACGTGAGCGGCCCGATGAGGATCCCCGCCACGCCCGCGAACACGCCGGCGATGGCGAAGGCGGCGATGGCGAACGCCTGGGTGTTGGCCCCGATCGCCGAGGCCATCTCGGGATCCTCGGCGATGGCCACGCCGAGCCGGCCGAATGCCGTGCGCCGGCGCGTGAGCTCGAACGCCGCAGCCAGCGCGAGCGCGATGAAGAACCCCACGAACTCCTGCACGGTGATGTGCGCCGAGCCGATGTGGATACTCGAGTTCTTGAGCAGCGCGGGAAAGGCGCGCGAGGTCGGGCCCCAGATGATGGCGGCGAGATTCTCGAGCACCAGCGCCACCCCGAGCGTGCTCACCAGCCACGCGAACGAGAAGCGGTTGAAGGCGAGCACCGGGCGTACCGCGACCAGGTAGACGAGCACGCCGGTCACCGCCGACCCGCCGATCCCGATCAGCGCCGCGGGCAGAGCGGGCACCCCGCCTCGGGCCAGCGCGGCGGTGAGCATGATGGCCACCATCAGCAGCTGGCCCTCGGCGAAGTTGATGACCCTCGTCACGTAGAACGCGATCGAGAAGCCCATCCCGACCAGGCCGTACACCGCCCCGATCGCCAGCCCTGAGAGGATGACCTGCACGCGCTCAGCCCGCCGACGCCGCGGGGGTCAGCCGGCTCTGATCGCCCGGACGCAGCGACAACTCGGCGATGTGCAGGCTGTCGTCGAAGCGCTGGCTGGGGAAGCGGTCCCACATCTCCAGGGCATGGAAGGGGACCATCCGCTCGACGCGCTCATCCACCGCGGTGAACATCTCCTCGGTGAGGAGCAGGCCCTTCTCCAGGCTGCCCATGCCGTAGCCGATCGGGACGTAGCGCCCGTCACCGCGACCGGTGACGTTCTCGTACACGTACATGTTGTCGCCGGCCATCAGCCAGCGACCGTCGTGCTCGTTCTCGACGGTGATGTACTGCGATCCGTCAGTGTGAGTCTCGAACGCGGGGTGGGCGATGACACCGGGGCGCAACTCGGACTTGCCGTCGGTGAGTGTCAGCTTGCCGTCCTTCAGGCGCTGCACCAGTGACAGGACCAGGTCGGGATCGGTGGCCGAGGTGATGAACTGCAGGCGGTCCGGCAGGCCCTTGGCCCACAGGTAGTGACTGATCTCACGGTGCTGGATGAACACGTGGGCGTTGGGGAACAGGTCCACCCCGCCGGCGTGGTCGAAGTGATTGTGGGTGAGGATGACCGTGTCGACGTCGTCGGGGTCGAAGCCCAGCCGGCCGAGGACGACCTTGGGCGGCTGCCAGTGCGAGACGCCGAAGTTGGTGGCCAGCACCTCGCCGTAATCGGCCATGTTGAACCCGGAGTCCACGACGATGAGGTGCTCGTCTGACTGCAGCACGGCGTAGCAGTAGGGCAGGACCGTGTTGCCCTCGTTGCGGGCGCCGTAGAGGATCCAGGAGACCGGGTACTCCTCCACGCGCGCGTATTCGACGATCCAGATCGAGTAGTCAGACATGGTCGTGCTCCTGTGTGGGGCGGTGGTCGTGCGGGCCGTGCTCGTGCGTGGGGCGGTGGTCGTGCTGGCCGCGCTCGTGTGTGGGCCGGTGCGGGTGCGCGCCGCACGGCGCGTACTGGTGGGCGATGTCGTCCCAGAGCAGGGCGCGCAGCGCCTTGTGGCTGGCGCGCACCTGCTCGATGAGCGCGGCGTGGCCGGGGGTGCCGGGGGTGGCGGTGGCCAGGCGGTGCAGGTCCAGCGCCGCGGTGTGGCAGGCCTGGGCGGCGGTGGCGTCGCCGTCGACCGCATGGGTTTCCCGCGCGCGGCCGGCGTCGGCGGCCAGATGCAGGGTCTCGGCGGCCAGATCGGCGCCATCGTCGAGGATGAGGCCGGCGCCGACGGCCAGCGCGAGGCCCTTGTAGCGGGAGTACAGGTGCGCGAGCTCGCTCACGAGGCGCTCCCGTTGCCGCCCGCGAGCTCCTCGATGAGGATGGGAACGCCGACCGTCGCCGCGTGGATGCCGAGCACGCTGGCGATCTCGATGACCTCCATGACCTCCTCACGGGTGGCGCCGTAGTCCAGGGCGTTGCGGATGTGCTGGCGCAGCCCCTTGACGTAGAGGTGCGTGGCGGCGACATCGAAGGCGGTGTAGATGAACTCCTTGATCTTGGGCTCGAGCGTTCCGCTCACCCAGGGGACGGAGCTGAACTGGGTGTAGGCGGCGAAGAACTCCGCGTCGAGGACGAGCATGTCGTCCCAGAAGGCGTTCCAGTAGCCGCGCTTCTCGGTGAAGTCGGCCTTGACCTCCTCCTGGCGCTCGTTGAGCGAGCGGTCGATGGTGTGACCGGCGGCCTCGAGCTCCTCGACGAGGATCGGCACGCCGATGTTGGCGGCGTGGATGCCCAGCGTGGAGGTGAGCTCGATCACCTCCATGATCTCCGCGCCGGTGGCGCCGTGCTTGAGCGCCTGCTTGATGTGGTCGCGGATCCCGGGGACGTAGAGGTGGGTGGCCGCCGTGTCGACGGCGATGTAGATGAACTCCTTGACCTTGGGCTCGAGCACCCCGGACTCCCAGGGCACCGAGGAGAAGCGCAGATAGGACTCAAAGAAGTCCGGGTCGAGGTCCAGCACGCCATCCCACACCGGGCTCCAGTAACCCCGCTTGTCGATGAAGGCGTCGCGCAGATCCTTGCGCCGCTGCTGGTGGTCGTCGGTTGTGGTCATGTCCCTCCGTTCGCTGTCTCTCGTGCGCCCTGCGCCGGCCGGCCCGCGAAGGAGGTGCGGACCGGCGCGGCGAGAGGGCACGAGCCTTAGGCCCCTATTGCGCTGATGTCAGGGGCACCCACTGCTTCTTTGACGCGTTGTACTTGACCGTGGTGAGCTGGCTCTCGTCGATGGTTGCGTGCTTCATGGGGCTGAGCGTGAGCGTCCCGGTCAGGCCCGGGAAGCTCTTGACGCTGTTGAGGCCGGCCTGCAGGCTCTTGGGATCCGTCTTGCCGCCGTTGTCCTTGATGACCTGGGCGAGCATCTTCACGCTGTCGTAGGTCGCCTCGGCAAACGGCGTCGCGGCGACGTGGAACTGCGCCTGGTAGCGCTTCATGAAGTCCTTGAGCGCCGCCGACGGGGTGAGCTGCGAGGTGATGACGGCGCCGATCGCGCCGTCAGCCTGTGAGCCGGCGAGGTTGGAGAACGTGTTGTCGGCGTTGATCTCGTCGTTGCCCAGGACGGTGAAGTGGTCACCCGCGCTGTGCATCGCCTGGACGAAGGCGGCAGTGTCCTGCGGAGTCAGCCACACCACGACGCAGTCGGCCCCCGCGGACTTGATCTTGTTGAGCTCCGAGCTGAGCCCAACGGTCGCGCCGGTGGACCAGTTCTCCGTGATCGCGTCGTCGAGCGTGATCGACTTGCCCGCGTTCTTGTAGGCGAGCTTGATGGCGTCGTCGCCGCCACCGCCGTAGGTGGACGGGTCATGGAGCACGGCCAGCGACTTGCAGTTCTTGAGCGCGTATTGCGCGTCCTTGGCGCCCCACGCGAACGTGTTGAGCCCGAAGCTCCACGCCCACGGCAGCGGCGCCGCGCTCGGGCCCTTGGGGTAGACCGTGATCCCGGCGTCATCCACCACGCCGATGTCCGGGATCTGAAGGCGGCCCGACATGGCCGCGGTCGCGGGGCCGGTGTCACCGGAGCCGGTGATCGCGACCGCCCCGTTGGAGACCATCTTCTGGTACTCCTGCGAGGCCACGGTCGCCGAGGCGTTGTCGTTGGCCGTGGTCAGGCTGAACTTGTGGCCGCTCACGCCGCCGGCGGAGTTGATGTCCTGCACGGCGAGCTTGGCACCGTTGACCATGGCGACACCGGTCGATCCGTAGGCACCGGTGGTGCCGGCGATCGTGCCGATGAGGATCGACTTGCCGCCGCTCGAGCCGCTGCCGTCGCCTGAGCCGGTGGATGCGCTTCCGGCGCCTGGGCTTGGGGTGGCGCCCGGGCTGGAGCCCCCCGAGCTGCTCGACCCGCAGCCGGCGATGGTGAAGGCGGTGGCCGCGATGGCGACCAGGCAGGTGATCGCTGAGCGACCCCGCGTCGCGCCCCACTGCGCGGCCGTGCGCGACCGCAACCCATTCCTGAGCATTCCCTCGTCCTCTCTCCTCTATGTCGACGCGGACCGGGGACCGCGCCACGGGCAACATTCAAGCAGACCGTCTGGCGGACCGATTGTATGACAATCGTACGGTCTGTGCGTCTGTCATGTCAAGCCGGTGGCGTGTCGGCGCCCGCCGCTCTACGAGGCCAGGACGTCGGGTGAGGTGGCGTCGTACTCGGGGATCCAGCCGGCGCCACGGCCCTCGGTGTCCTGCTTGAAGCGCCGGCGAACGGCGATGCCGAGGTCCCGCCTGACCGTCGCCAGCCGCGAGCTGAGGTGGTTGCTGGCGCCGCGCTCGCGGGCGGCGAGCACGACCCGGCTGGCTCGGGGGCGGCGGGTGCGTTCGTAGCGCTCGAGCGCTCTTTGCGGGTCCTCGGGCTCGGCCCGCAGGGCGGTGGCCAGGACCGCGCCGTCCTCGATGGCCTGGCATGCGCCCTGCCCCAGGTACGGGAGCATCGGGTGGGCCGCGTCGCCGAGGATGGTGATCCGGCCCTGCGTCCAGCGCGGGATCGGATCGCGATCGTAGAGCGCCCACTTGTACCAGGTGTCCCCCGCGGCGAAGACCCGCCGCAGCGACTCGTGCCAGCCGGCGTAGCGATCCAGGACCTCCGCGCGGTCGCACTCGTTGATCCAGGACTCGTGGCGGTAGTGCTCGTCGTCGTAGTGGGCGACGACGTTGACCAGCTGGTTGCCGCGCAGCGGGTACAGGACGATCGTCCCGTGCGGACCGAGCCACTGTGCGTTGTCGGTGCTCGGCTTGGCGCCCGCGATCGCCTCCATTCCAACCACACTGCGGTAACAGATCTTCCCGGTGAACCGGGGGTCGTCGGGGCCGAACAGCGCCGCGCGCACCCGCGAGTGGATGCCGTCGGCGCCGATGATCACGTCGGCCTCGATCTCAGAGCCGTCCTCGAAACGGGCGACGGCAGTGTCATCATGGGACTCCACGGTGGCGCAGCGCTTGCCCAGGGTGACGCTGCCGGCCGGCAGCGCAGCGGCGATCACGTCAAGCAGGTCCGCGCGGTGCACCGTCGCGCCCGCCAGACCGTAGGTGGCGGCCTGCTGGGCCCGGCTGATCTTCGAGATCGTGCGGCCGGTCCTGCCGTCGCAGGTCACGAGGTGCTCGGAGCGCCCGGCGACCCTGCGCACCGCGTCCTCCACCCCGATCATCCGCAGCACCCGCATGGCGTTGGGGTGCAGCGCCACGCCGGCGCCGATCTCCTTGAGCTCCGGCGCCGCCTCGTAGACGGACACCTCCAGCCCGGCCTGCGCCAGGGCACACCCGGCTGTCGCGCCGCCGATGCCCCCGCCGATGATCGCCACTCGCGTCATCGAGCGGGATTCTATGGAGCAGGTAGGGTTGGCCGGCAGCTCATGCGAATCGGGACCGGGATCGGGAGATGGGTTCGGCGAGCGACCGTGGTCTGTGGTCTCCTCGCCGTGGGCGTCGCCGCGCCCGCGTCCGCCGCGCCCAGGACCCCCACGCCCGCGTCCGCATCCGCCACGCCGTGGGCCCCGCAGGCGGTGCCGGGTCCGAGTGGACCCGCGAACGCCGCGGTGACGGGCGTCTCATGTGTCTCGGCGACGTTCTGCATGGCGGTGGGCAGCTCTGACTCCGGCTTTGACCACGCGGGCATCACGTTGCTCGGACCCATAGCCACCTTCGCCGCGCGGTGGGACGGCTCTGCCTGGCAGGCCGTCTCCACCCCGGCCGCCGGGGCCAGTCCGGTGCTGGCCGCCGTGTCCTGCGCCTCGCCGACATTCTGCGTCGCCGTGGGGTCGACCCATACGCCCGGCCGACAGTACGTCGCGGGCTTCCTGGGTGGAGGCAGCGGCCGCGCCGTCCTCGAGGTCTGGAACGGCACCGCGTGGACGGTGCAGGCGAGTCCGTTGCGATCAATCCGCGGCAGCGCGCTGACCGGAGTCTCGTGTGCCTCTGACCGCTTCTGCATCGCCGTGGGTTCCACCGGCGTGGAGGCCGGGACGGCGGTCCTGTGGAACGGCAGCACCTGGCGGCGGCTCGCCCTCCCCTTGGTCCGGTACGGGCCGTCATTGACCGCGATCTCCTGCGCGGCGGTGAACGTCTGTACCGCCGTCGGCTCCTATGACGTGAACAAGACCGGCGTCGCCGACCTGCATCCGCTCGCCGCCCGGTGGCTGAACGGGCACTGGACGATGGCCAAGCCGCCGCCCGAGCGTGACCGCTTCCACGGCAAGACGTTCTTGAACGACACGTGGCTGACGGCGGTGTCGTGCCCGTCACGCACGTCGTGCCTGGCCACTGGGCTGACGCTGCGCACGCAGAACTTCTATCCGCAGGGCGGCTTCGCGGACCGGTGGAACGGCAGCCGCTGGAGCACCGCGACCGCCGGCATCGCCCGCAACAGCCCGCTCAACGGGGTCTCGTGCGTCGCGGTCGACGACTGCTACGCCGCGGGGCAGCACGACCCCCACACGGTCACCTCGCCCGCGAGCCAGCAGCCCCTCGTCATGCACTGGGCGTCTGGCCACTGGACCCGGGTCGCGGTGCCGCGCGTCGCGACGCTGACCAACCGGGTCTGGTTCGAGGACAACCTCCTGGATCCCAACTTCTTTGGCATCTCGTGCGTGCTGCGGACCGGATGCACCGCGGTCGGCGCCCAACCGCAGGGAGCACACAGCGCCACACTGGCCGTGAGCGACCTGGCTCTGCCCGCCCCGGCCGGCTAATCGTCGGCCTCAGCCAGGATCTCCTGGACCTCCTCCGCGTAGCCGCTCGCCGCCGCATGGTTGAGCTGCTCGAGCGCCTGATCGCGGCGCCCTGCCTCCAGTAGAAACTCCCCGTAGGCGAGCCGGGCCATCTCATCCCCCAACTCGATCGCCGTGCGGTACTCCGCCTCGGCCTCCTCGGCGCGGCCCTGGTCGCGGAGGAACGTCCCGAGGTTGAGGTGGCCCTCCTCGTCGCCGCTGGCGATCGCCTGCCGGTACACCGCCTCGGCTTCCTGCTCGCGGCCGTCCCACTCCGAGAGGCAGTTGCCGTAGTTGAGCAGGCCGATCGCGTGGCCCTGCTCCAGCGCCTCCTTGAACACTGCCTCGGCCTGCTCATGGTGACCCTGGTCGCAGAGCACCCGGCCAAGGTTGGCGTATGACCACGGGTCGTCCGCGGCAACCCCGGCGCGCAGCAGCGTCTCGGCCTCCTCGTCGTCGCCCGTCGTCTCCTTGAGGAGCGCGAGGTCGGCCCAGGACCCCGGGAGGCCTGCGTCCACCGCCCGCCGGTACTCGGCCTCCGCCTGCTCGAGGTCGCCGGCGCGCTCGACGAGGTTGCCCAGGTTGAGGTGCGCGCGCAGGTCGCCAGCGGCGATCGCCTGCCGGAACCGGGTCTCGGCCTCGTCGTGGCGGTCGAGGCGTTCCAGGACCACGCCGAGCTCGGTCAGCGCCCGCGGGTCACCGGCCTCGATCCCCCGCCGGTAGAGCTCGATCGCCTCCTCAGGCCGGTCGTAGTGATCGGCCAGCATGTTGGCGGCGTTCAGCAGCCCCTCCCGATCCCCGCCCTCGGTCGCCTTCTGATACGCCTCGAATGCCTCATCGTCCCGGCCCGCGTCAGAGAGCAGCCCGCCCAACTGGGACCAGCCTTCGGCGTCGCCCTTCTCTCCGGCCTGCCGGTACAGCGCCGCAGCGTGCTCCAGATCTCCCGCGACGTGGGCACGGACGGCGAGCTGGAACGGCGTCGTCTCCTCGTTCACGGGCTCAGTGATGTCATACAACCGGCGCCCCCGTCAAGTTGGGGGCGCCACCAGGCCGACGGCGTGGCGACCGCAATACCTGGCGGCGCGCACTGCGGCCGAGTAAGGTTGAGGAGGCAGTCCCACCGCTTGGGTGCCGCGCTCTCGCATTCTCCCGTTGGGCAGTCTTTTTCTAGAGGAGCGAAAGGAGTGCGGCATGACGCCAAAGCCAAATGAGGAACCGGGACCGGGGAAGTCCACCGCTGACGCGGCCTTCGATCAGCTTCGTAAGGAGATCGCGAACCGCAACGAGGTGGCCCACCAGAAGGCCCGCAAGATCCGTGACGCGCGCGACCGCAAGCAGGTCCTCGAGCGTCGCAAGCGCGAGCGGATGTAGGACGAGAAAGGACGTCGGTATGCCTGTCTTCTTTTTCACCGTCGAACAGCAGGAGCGCGCGATCGTTGAGCGGTTCGGCAAGTTCGTCCGCGTCGCCGGTCCCGGCCTCCAACGCAAATCACCGTTTGTGGAGAAGGTCGCCGGTCGGATGAGCCTGCAGGTGGAGCAGCTCAACGCGGACATCGAGACCAAGACCAAGGACAACGTGTTCGTCGTGGTCAAGCTCGCAATCCAGTACATGGTCGGCGCGGACGAGGCGAAGGTCAAGGACGCCTTCTACAAGCTCGACGACCCCGAGGTGCAGATGAAGTCCTATGCCTTCGACGTCGTCCGTTCGCATATCCCGACGATGGACCTCGACGAGGCCTACGCCGATGCCGACACGATCGCCAAGCACATCCAGGACACCCTCCAGAACCAGATGGCCGACTACGGCTACGAGATCATCAAGGCGCTGATCACGAACATCGAGCCTGACCAGCGGGTCAAGGACGCGATGAACAACATCAACGCCGCGCGCCGTAACCAGGAGGCCGCCACCGCGCAGGGTGAGGGCAACAAGACGCTGCAGATCAAAAAGGCCGAGGCGGAGTCAGAGTCGATGCGGCTCCACGGTGAGGGAGTGGCCGCCGAGCGCAAGGCGATCGCCCAGGGACTCAAGGACTCGCTGGCGCTCATCTCCAGCCAGGGCGGCTTTGATGCACGCGAGGCCATGGGCCTGGTGGCGCTGACGCAGTACATGGACACCATCCGGTCAGTCGGCGAGCACGGCAACATGACGACGCTCCTGCTGCCCCATTCACCGGCCGCTGTCGGTTCATTGATGGAGCAGGTGCGCGAGGGCATGCTCACCGGGACTCTCGCCGCTGACGCCGCGAAGCCTCCCGGCAACGGCGTGCGGCGCAGCGACCCGTCGTTGCCGACGCGGGCTGGGGAGGCACGGTCCTAGCAGGACCCGCCGCGCGTTTCGATGGGGGACGCCCGTGAGGGGGGGATGCTGGCGTTCCTCGGCGTGGCGCCGGACAGCCGGCTGCTGCACGAGGACCTCATCAACCTGCCCGACGCGGAGCAGCGTCGGGAGCCCGCGCTCTCGACGCACCAGCACGATCGGCTGGTGGCCGCCGGATCGGTCCTCACCGGCTCCACTCTGTTGGGCGGGGCGGCGCTGGCCCTGTACGGGGGTTGGCAGGCCCTGCTCAACGGGGGCGGGGCGCTTGACGTCGTCGTGGCGCTCATCGGCCTCCTGCTCGTCGCCACCCATTGGGGATGGGTGCACGTTGCCGAGTATGTCGGTCTGACCATCGACGGACGTCAGCAGCGTGCCATCGCGGCCCAGAGTGACAACTGGCTGGTGACGATCCAGCCCTACCCACGGTTCAGCGTGTCGACCGACGTGCTCGACGACGCGACCACCCGAGTGACACGGTACATCCACCGACCGGTCCTCACCCCGCGGCACACCTTCACGTTTGTCCGTGAGAGAGAGTCCGAGCGTCTCTACGGCGCCGACACGCCGGCCGCCGACATCGCGACCGGCGTCGAGACGATGCGCCGGCAGGCACGGCTTGACACCGACCGTCTCGCCCGCAACTGGGACGCCGCTGCCAGCGCCTACGAAGCGGCCCTGCTCGGCGCCGACGACGACCAGGAGCAGCTGGCCGCCCAGCGCGCCGCGGCAAGGGCGCTGTCCGAGCACATCAACGCGTCACTGCGCGAACCGCCGCTCGTCGAGTAGCGCGCCCCGAGTGAGGCGCCCCCGAGATCGAGCAGGAACGGAGAAGCCAGGATGGGCCCGCGGCTCTAGCCTGCTCGCATGCAGACAGCGACATCCCGAGGAGGGACACAGATGAAGGTGATGACGTGTCAACAGCTGGGTGGGCCGTGTGACTTCGAACTGCACGGGACGACCGCCGATGAGGTCATCAAGGCGCAGGACCAGCACCTCAAGGACGCGGTCGCCGGCGGTGACGCCAGCCATGAGAGTGCCCTGAAGGACATGAAGGGCCGGTGGAAGCGGCCGATCTCGGGCATGGGGTGGTACCGGCAGGTCAAGCGCGACTTCGCCGGCCTTCCGGAAGGCTGACCGAGGAGAGCGCGCTTGTAGGCTCGCCGCGTGATCGACGAGAGCAGCGAGTTGGGCGCGCGCGTCGCACGACACCTTCGTGAGGAGCTGGTCGTGTGGCTGACGACGGTGACGCCGTCGAGCGCGCCGCTCCTGCGGCCCGTGGGGTTCCTCTGGAACGGCGGTGAGCACGTCTCCGTTTAAGCCAGCCTGGGCTCTGAGCGCCTGAACCGGCGTCACGTGGCCCCGTCCGAGGTCAGCCATTCGTCGACTGGCCCTTGTCGCGCCGCGCCATGACCGAGGACACTCGCGCGGATGGATCCCATCCCCGATCCGCGCTCGCTCGCCTCGGACGAGCTCAAGCTCCTCCTCAAGCAGCTCATCGCCCGCGAGCAGGAGGTCTCCAGCACGCGCCAGGTCCTCCACGCGCAGATTGACGCGCTGCGCCGGGAGCTCGTCAACAGGCTTCGCGCTGAGGGAGGGAACGTCATCTTCGGCCCCGACGTACTCGAGTGACGATGGCGTGACCTGAGCGCGCAACCTTGCGTTGCGTTGTGCGTTTCATGTATGGCTCAAGCCCTCGCCGCGTCATGTCACAAGCTGAGCGAGCCGCGCTGGCCGCATGCGTGGTCGTGCTCCTCCTGGTCGCCGCCGTGCCCGGTTTCGCGCTGGCCAAGCGGACGAAATCGCACACCAGGCCGACCACGATCACGCTGACGGCGCACTTCAAGCGGCTCGCCTCGGGCCAGCTCATGGGCTATGACAACCGCGCGCTGGCGTTTGACACCACCAGCGGTCAGGGCGTGCTGATCAACGGGACGACGGGTCACACCACCACGCTGACCAATACCGACTGCCCGTCGCCGGTCGCCATCGGTGGTTCATCGATCGTGTTCTACTGCGGCGGCTCCATCGACCCCGGCGGCCTCCCGGATGAGACCTACGACATGGACACCGGCGGCTTGACGTCATTTGCGATTCCACCCTTCTCCAGCGTGGCTGCGGTGGGCAGCCACTGGGTCTCGCTCGCCGGGGGGTGCGCGGACACCGAGCGTTGCGCAGAGAGCTTCTCCCTGCAGAGCCTCGCCACCGGCGCCATCGTCGACGATCCCGCCAATGCCACGACCACGGTCGACCTGGACGCGGCCAACCCGGCTCGCTCGGTCTGCGCGCCCGTGACCGTTCCGCCCAACGGTCAGGGGAACCCGGAGTCACCACGGACGTCCTATGGGTCGGTCAGCTCCGATGGTCAATTTCAGATTGCCACCAGCAACGGGGGCAGCTTCCTCGAGCGGTGCGGCACGACGCTGCATGAGCGGCTGACCTACACGTCCTATCCGGGTTGCGCGCACCAGCGCTGCGGACCGCCGTTCAGGTCGCACGCGATCCTGTGGCAATCCAAGCCGGGTCGCCTGTCGGGGGTGTTCCTCCCGAGCCTGAAGCGCTTTGTCATCTCGGTCCCGGCCACGATCGACCCGCGGGCCGCACACGAACAGTTCGTCAACGGCAACCAGTACGCACAGGCGCTGACCACCCACGCCCTCTACCTCGGATTGAGCGACGCCGTGTGGACGATGCCGATCCCCACGGCTCCGCCCAAGGCCAAGCGGTCGCCGAAGCGGTCGTAATCACGCAGTAGGCAACGCGGCGCGGATGAGCGTGGCTCCGCCCCGATCAGCCCCGTGGCGCGCTCGACGCGTGGTGGCGGCTCGTCGGGAATCGGTTCCGGATCGCCGTCGCTCTCGATCCAGCGCTCGAGCTGGCGCGTCACGCACGCTTGCGGAGCGCGGACCCGGCGTCCACGCAGCGGCCTGACAGCGACTCGGTCACAGTGCGATGGCGTAATCTCATGCTCAGCGTGTCGATCCATTCCCGACTGAGTCCACCGTGATCGGTGCGGCGACCCGCTGTTGGTCGCCGCCATCGCTTGATCACTGTCATTCCAGGCCGGACATGACCGGCCGTCAGTCAGGAGTGTCCCCTCATGTTGTCCTCATATCGGGCGCTGCTCGGCCGCGCCGGCGCGCGCCAGTTGATGATCGCCTGCGCCGTGAGCTGGCTGTCCTACAGCGGCTACGGGTTGGCTGTGGTGCTCACCGTGCAGCACACGACTCGGTCCTTCGCGCTGGCGGGCGTCGCGGTCGCGGTCCAGTCGCTGGGAGCGGGGGCGCTGGCTCCGTTTCGCGGACGACTCGTCGATCGCCGGGGCTCGGGCGCGCTGCGCCACCTCGCCGCCGGCCACGTGCTCGCCGCCGCCCTGCTGCTCGCCGGTTGCGCGTCAGGCCGGCACCCGCTGCTGCTCGTCGGCGCCGCCCTGTTCGGCGCCTCGTCGCCGCCACTGATCGCCACCGCTCGCTCGCTGTGGGCCGATCTCGCCGGGCCGCAGCAGGCACACACGGGCCATGCCCTCAACGCCGCGCTGTCCGATGCCGCCCAGGTCGGCAGCCCGGCGCTCGTGGCCGCGATCTCGCTGGTCATCTCTCCCGCTGCGGCACTCGGCATCCTCGTGCTCGGTGTCCCGGTCGCCGCCGTCCTGATGTCCACCGAGGCGCTCACGCTCACGCTCAGCGACCCGCCCCGCTCGCCGTCGCGGACCGGTCGCGACGTGTGGGGGGTTCTGCGCGGGAGCGCGGGGCTGCGCACGCTGATGGCCAGCGACCTGATGACCGGGGCCTGGCTGGCAGGTCTCGAGATCGCGGTCACCGCGGTCGCCGCCTCGAAGGGCCTCGCAGAACTGGGCGCCGTCCCGTTGGTCGCTGCCGCACTGGGCAGCATCGGGATGTCACTGTCGGCCGGCGGCCGGCGGCTTCCCGGAGTCGCTGGGCAGCGGTATCTCGCCGGTGCGCTGATCATCGCCGTGGCGCTCCCGATGACGCTCGTCGCGTCCTCGATCGCGGAGATCGCGGCTGTCCTGTTCGTCGCCGGGGCCGGCGTCGGCCTGCTCAACGTGGCGCTGTTCGAGCTCCTCGACGTCGTCTCCCCGAGCCACCGGCGCACCGAGGCGTTCACCTGGCTGACGACGGCATCGGCGACGGGCAGCGCTCTCGGAGCGTCGATATCCGGGCGGCTCGCGCAGGTCAACGTGACCGCGTCGCTCCTGCTCGTCGTCGGCTTGGCGTGTCTCGGCCTGGGCGTTGCCGTCGCCTGGCGGCGGACCCTCACGCCTCAGCGTGGCGTCTGCATGCGCTGATCGAGTGGCTCGGTGCTCGCCTGGTTTCGAAGGGCGCGGCCGATGACGAGGCGCTGGATCTCGCTGGTCCCCTCGAAGATCGTGTAGAGCTTGGCATCGCGGTACCACTTCTCCACGGGGAAGTCCTTGATGTAGCCCCAGCCACCCAGAGTCTGGATCGCCTGCTCGCAGGCCCGGACCGCCACCTCGGAGGCCTTGAGCTTGGACATCGATCCCTCCGCGTTCTCGAACGGCTTGCGCTGGGCAGCCAGCCACGCAGCTCGCCAGGTCAGCAATCGTGCGCCGTCGATGTCGGCGGCGACATCGGCCAGCGGGAACGCCACGCCCTGGTTTTCGATGATCGGTTGCCCGAAGGCATGGCGTCCGGTGGCGTAGTCGCGTGAGAACTCCAGCGCGGCGCGGGCGATCCCGATCGCCTGCGCGGCCACCATCGGCCGGGTGCGCTCGAACGCGCCCAATGCGGCTGAGCTGCGGCGCTGGATCGCGGCCGCCGGCCCACCCTCCTCGGCCGGCGCGATGGGCTTCCGGCCCTGCTCGGACTCGCGGCCCTTGGCGATCCGCTCCTGCAGGCGCTGCTCGCCGCCGAGGAGGTGCTCGGCGGGGACCCGGCAGTTCTCGAACACGATCTCACCGGTGTGAGAGGCGCGGCACCCGAGCTTGTCCAGCTTGCGCAGCATCGACAGGCCCGGCGTGCCCTTGGGCACGATGAAGACGCCCTGGCCACGGTGGCCGGCCTCGGGGTCCACGGTCGCCACCACCACGTGGACATCGGCGATCCCGCCGTTGCCGATGAACACCTTCTGTCCGTCGATGACCCAGTCGTCGCCGTCCTTGCGCGCCTGGGTCTGGATCGAGCGGATGTCGCTGCCGCCGCTGGGCTCGGTCACCGCCAGCGCGGCGAGCTTGATGTTCCCGGGAGCTCCGAAGCACTCGGGCGCCCAGCGCAGCAGCTGCTCGTCGGTGGCGGCCTGGCGGATCGCGGCCAGCGCGAGCGCCGGCATCACGATGGACAGGCCGATCCCGGCGCAACCCCAGAAGAGCTCCTCCATCAGGATCGGCAGCGACAGACCCGTCGGGTCGACCGACAGCTCCGCGTAGAGCTCCCAGCCGTAGAAGCCCTGGCGGGCGGCCTCGTCGAGCACCGGCCAGGGGAACTCCTGATGACGGTCGTACTCGGCCGCGACCGGGCGGATCACGTCGCGCGCGAACGCGTGGGCCTTCTCGCGCAGTGAGGTCTGCTCCTCGGTCAGATCCAGGGAGAACGTCATCCTTCCGTGCCTCCTTCGCTGTCGGTGTCTGGGGGCCCGGCAAGGGCCTGCCTCATCGTCGCCAGCGCGTTCCAGGCGCTGGGGAAGCCGGGGGTAGACCGGTTGAAGGCTGTTCGATGTTACTCGCAAGTAACATTACTCGGCAGTAAGGTAGCGGTTACGCCGAGCATGCCCGCCGCCCAGAGAAGGACCAGCCGCCGCCGGATGCCGCGCGCCGAGCGCGAGGGCGAGATGCTGCACGCCGCGGGCCAGGCCTTTGCGCGCTTCGGTTTTCACGACGCTTCGATGGACGCCATCGCCGAGGCCGCCGGGATCTCAAAGCCCATGCTCTACAACTACTTCGGCTCCAAGCAGGGCCTGTACGTCGCCTACATCGAGCGCTCCGGCCGGGCGCTGCTGAAGAGCATGCGCGAGGCAGACTCCCCCAGCGCGCCGGCCGCGCGGCGCCTCCACGCCGGGATCCTCGCCTTCCTCACCTACGCCGAGGAGCACAGCGCGGGCTGGACGATCCTGCACCGAGAGACCCTCGCCCAGGGGGGCGTGGTCGCCGCGGAGCTGTCCGGGCTACGCGCGCGCGTCACCGAGATGCTCACCACCCTGTTCGAGGATGAGGCCTTCGCGCACGCGTTCACCGGCGCCGGCGAGTCTCTCGCCGGCTGGTGGCTGGCCCACCCCGACCAGCCGAAGGAGCGCATCGCGAGCATTCTCATGGACATCGCGCGGTCCGCACCGGCACCTCCAGCTCGGCGTCGCCGCCGGTGACGAACGGCGAGCATCGCGGAGCGCGCGCCGTCGGGCGGCGCTGAGCGCTACTGCCGGGTGGGCGCGGCGAGCGGGCGGCGCTGAGCGCTACTGCCGGGTGGGCGCGGCGAGCGGGCGGCGCGAGAACGACGGCGGCACGGTACCGGTGTGGTAATAGGCGATGAACAGCTCGACGACCTCATCGGTCGTCAGCACCTCGCTCGCTGCCACGGCAGAGCTCCCGCCCGACCAGGAGATGATCTCGGTGAGGGCCTCCGAGTCCGTTTCGGAGCGTCCGATCACGAACTGCTCGTAGCCGCCGGCCTCATCGCGCTCACGCAGCTCCGCGGTGAGCCGCTCGCCGTCCTCGCCGGCGGCCTGGATGTACTCCTGCGGCCACTCGTCGCGTTTGACCAGGTCGATCGGCGTACCCGGTGGCAGCGCCCACAGGCTGACCGCGAAGTGGCGGCCTCCCTCGAGCATGCGGACGGCTCGCTCGATCGCCGCCTCGACCGTCGAGTCGTACGCTGCGGCCTCCATCGAGGTGTGGCCGTCGATCGTGATGGCGTGGGTGACGTCGGGCATCAGGGGACGGTGATGACGCGCACGGAGGTGATCTTGATCTCCGTGCCGCCCAAGGTAGCAGTGGCCGGATTGGACGAGCTGACCTTGCCGTCGAAGGTCCGCTGCGCCGCGTTACGCGAAGCGGTGCCGCTCTTGACCTCGATGCCCTCATATGTGCCGTCCGGCTTGAGTGCGAGTCCGTCGTAGTAGCGGCCCTGCGCGCCGTCGGGAAGCTTCGCCTGGACATGGTCGGGGATCGCATCGCGGCCCGTCACGTCGGCGTAGTCCTGCAGGCCCTGAGCCTCCTTGTCGGCGCCGTAGCCGCCGCTGCCGGTAAAGCGGCCGAGCGGATCGCGCCCGTCGCCGCGGTCGATGCCCGGACCACCGGAGGCGGCGTCGCCCGCCTCGCCGGCCGCCGCGTCGGCGTCGATCGCCGCGTCGACGGCGTCGGCGCCCGCGGTGGCGGCGGCGACGGTGTCCGCGGTGCCCTCGATGGCGGCGACCTCGGCGACGGATGCCGCATCGGCGGCCGGATCCTCGGGGCCCCCGCCGATGATCTCCGTCCCACCGACCGCGATGCCGGCGAGGATGTCGCTGAACAACCCGCCGCCGCTGTGATGCGGCACGGTCAGCTTGACGTCGTTGAGGTTCTTGCCGCTGTTGAGCGCATTGAGGATGGACTGGACGTCGTTGTTCTCGTCGGAGCTCGAGAGATGGTTCTTCTTGGCGTTCGCGGCGGCGATGGTCCTGGCGAACCGGTCCGTCAACTGCGGGTTGGCGGCGAGGAACGGGGCGTCATCGGCGAGCGTGTTGGTGAAGGTCGCGGGCGCGCCCGCGAGGGGCGGGGGCGGGACCTCCAGCGGCTGAAGGCTCCCCGTGGCCAGCGCAGCCTCGTTCTGTGCCTCGTGCCAGATCAACCGCGCCTTGGTCTGCCAGGAGAGGACCTGCCGGTCGTCGTGGTCGACCACCTTCTGAGCGGCGCGCTCGGCCGTCTGCGCCGTCTGGAGCGCCGCCTGCGCCTGACGGAGCCGCTGCACCTGCGCGTTGACCTGCGCCGTCACCGCTCCAGGGCCACCGTGAGGAACGTATGAGTCGATCGACGACTGGGCGCCGGACACGGCGTTCTGGGCGGTGGTGACGTCGGCCTGAGCCTTCGCGAGCTTCTTCTGGTCGGCGGCCCGGAGGGTCATCCAGTGCACGACCTGGTTGACGGCCGCGACGCCCTCCTGCTGAAGCAGGAGGAGCTTTGAGCCGTAGCGGCGCAGGGCCGCAGCGGCGGCGCTTGCGGTCATGGCGGCCTGGCTGAAGTGCCCGATGACCAGGCTGGTGAGACTTTGGTAGGAGCTCGCCGCCTCGCCCGACCAGTTCTCGCCGCTCAGCGACCCGCGCGTGAACTGCAGCGTCGTCACGGTGGTCTCGAAGTGGCTGGCGAGATTCTCGTGCCAACTGGCCGCCGCGAGCAGGCTGTCGGGATCGCCGGTCGGCGCCGAGACGCCGGGATCCAGGGGGATCATGACCGCCCCTCGCTCTCCGCCGACGCGGTGACGGCGATGACGACGTCGATCTGGGACATGGCCCAAGCATGCGCCCCACCGGCAGCGCTCGGAAGTGGCCGCGGGTGTGGACCGGGCGATACCTCGCCCGATCTACTCGTCTCGGTCGATCCGCCACACCTGCTCGATGCCGATCTCCCCCGGCGCGGCGATCTCATCCGGGCGCTCGTCGACGAGCCGATAGCCGAGCCGGCGGGGAATGCCGGCGCTGGCGACGTTTGCCTTGTCGTGGTGGATCTCGAGGTGAGTGATGCCCTCGACCCGCAACGCGCCTTCGGTCAGCAGCCGCACGGCGCTCGTGGCAAGGCCTCGGCCGCCAAGAGCGGGATGGATCCAGTACCCGATCTCCAGACCGCCTGGCCCGATCCGGCGATGAAGGCCACAACTGCCGATCGGCCGGTCGTCGAGACGGATGGCGAGAATGACATCGCCACCGTCTGACCATTCACGCTCTCGCTCGCGCAGCATGGCTTCGCGGTCTGAGAGGGTCAAGGGTTCGCTGGTCATCCAGCCCATCCACGGGCTGAGGTGCTCCGCGCTCTCGGTGACCAGCCGCTGCAGGTCCGCGGCGTCGGCCACCTCCCAACGACGCAACTCCAACCCGGACGCCCCCGGCAGGTACTCCGGGAGCCTGACCTGCCGCTCGGGCATCTCGCCAACCTAGCCGCTCGGGCCCCTCGCTTGGCTGACCGATCTCTGAACGCTCTGATTGGGGTCTTTCACCGGGGGAAGTATGTAGAGCAATACATAAGTTTTGGTCGTGACGGCCGTTCGGCGGTCACGACCACATGAGGGGATAGGCCATGAAGCGACTCAGTGTGGTGGTGGGAATCGCGGCAGCCGGGATCGGGGTGCTCGTTGCGCAACCGCTTGCGGGGATGGCTGCGACGGTGCCGCAGCACGTGGTCAGCGCCGCCGTGCCGGCCCTGTCTGTCCCGACGGTCACCGTGCCGACGGTGAGCACGCCGACCGTGACCACCCCCAGGCTCACCACGCCCACCGTGACGACGCCCACCGTGACCACCCCGACCGTGACCACCCCCAAGGTCACCACGCCCACCGTGACCACCCCCAAGGTCACCACGCCCACCGTGACCACCCCCAAGGTCACCACGCCCACCGTGACCACCCCCAAGGTCACCACGCCCACCGTGACCACCCCCAAGGTCACCACGCCAGTACCACCAGGTCAGACCACCCCCAAGGTCACGACTCCGCGCGTGTCCACGCCGGTGGGCACGGTCCCTTCGGCCACCACACCCTCGGCGGGAACCCGGTCGGTGACGGGCGTCGTCCGCACGACGGCCTCCACCGTCTCCGCGGCCTCGGGTGCGGCAACCCACCGTGCTGGGACGTCCAGCGCGCCTGGGAGCCCGGGTTCCGCCGCGTCGGCCGCCGGCGCCGCAACCTCCGGTGCCGGAGCCGTGGCCGGGGGGCAAACCGGCCCGGCGAATGGCTCCACCCCCAGCGTGTCGGGTGACGCCGCTTCGGCCAGCGCCGTGGACGCCGTCTTCGGGCGCACCGGAGCCTCGCCGCCTCAATCGCCGCGCGAGCGTCGTCTCGCTGCGGCGCGCGAGAGTCGCCGGCTGCGTCGTCTGGTGGCCCGCCTGCGCGGTTGCCTCGGGACGCTTGACGGTCGGGCGCGGCACCTGCTGTCCCTGCGCGCCGGTCTCCACGGGCCGGCCCGCAGCTCAGCGGCGACGGCGCGCATTCTCCACCTGAGCGCTCGGCGCGAGGCGAGACTCGAGCGCCTCGCGGTCGCCGCGCTCGGGCGCAGCGCCGCGACGGGGTGCGCGGGGTCACCGGCCGCCGTCACGCGGATGCTGGCGATGGCGTCCGGCGGTCTGCCGGCGCTGTCCTCGATCTCGCCGGGGACGGCGGGCACCGGGTCGGGCTCGGCCCCGGGCGCCAGCCTCCACTCGGCCCGTGGCGGGCGCTCGTCCAGCGCGGGGAGCGGGAACCTGGCGGTCACGCCGGCCCGAGCCCGCACCGAGCAGGCGGAGACGGGCGCGTCGTTCCCGAGCGCGTTCGTCACCGCGCTGCTGCTGATATTGCTCGCGGTCGCGATGGTGGTGGTGCCCAAGCTGCGCCACCGTCCGGCTCCCGTGGCCGGCACCGTGGGCGCGGCGGGAGTGGCGCAGAGTCGGGCAGAGCCGGCGCCGGGAGCGCGGTCGGGCACCCCCACCGCCGCCCCACCCCGGACCAAGACGGGTGGTCGGCCGTTCAGGACGCGGGTTGCCCCCATGGACTCCGCGATCGCCCCGATGGCGGCGGATGCCTTCTCGCGCATGTCAAACGACGTCGATGAGGCGGCCGATCCAGAGAGCACGCCCCCTGCCGACGATGCATCCGAACACCAGGCCGGCGAGCCGGAGTGAACCTCTCGTAGGTAGCGCGAACCTGCAGGAACCTATTCTTGGCGCGTGAGCGACCGGGACATCGAGGCCTTTCGCCGCGCCGCGCATGAGCTCGTCGACGGCGTAGCCGATCACCTCGCCACGCTGCCGTCACAGCCGGTCTGGCAGCCGTCGCCCGAGTCGCTGCGCGAGCGGCTGCTCGACCTGCCCGTGCCCGCGGAGGCGGCCACCCTCGACGAGTTGGTCCCGGCGATGGTGCGCGATGTCCTGCCCCATCCCATGGGCAACGGCCACCCTGCCTTCTTCGGCTGGGTCAATCCGCCGCCGTCGTCGGCGGGCATCCTCGCCTCGCTGGCCGCGGCCGCGATGAATCCGAGCGTCGTCGCGGGCGACCACGCCGACGTTCACCTCGAGCGCACGGTGGTGCGCTGGCTGGCCGAGCTGGTCGGCTTTCCGCATGCACCGGGTGCCGGGCTGCTCACCAGCGGCGCGTCCGCCGCCACGATCGTGTGCCTGGCGGGGGCTCGCGAGCGTGCGCTCACCGCGGCCGGCCACGATGTGCGCCGGGACGGTCTTGCCGGCGCTCCGCGGCTCGCTGCGTATGTGCCGGCGGAAGCCCACAGCTGCGTGCAGCGTGCGTTGGAGCTGCTGGGGTTCGGGAGCGGGGCCATCCGTGAGGTGCCGCTCAACGACGCCGAGCTTGACGCGGACGCGCTGCAGGCCATGGTCGCTGCGGACCGCGAGAGCGGCATCGTGCCGGCGCTGCTCGTCGGGTCGGCCGGCACCGTCAACGCCGGGGTGATCGACCCGCTGGACGCCCTCGCCGACCTGGCAAGCGCGGAGGGTCTCTGGTACCACGTGGACGGCGCCTACGGCGGTTTTGGCGTGCTCGACCCCGCGATCGCCGGCCGCTACCACGGCATGGAGCGCGCCGACTCGCTCACGCTGGACCCGCACAAGTGGCTCGGCGTGCCCGTCGACGCGGGGTGCGCGCTGGTCCGGCGCGCGGACGACCTGCGCGACACGTTCAGCCTCATCCCGCCGTATCTTCGCCACGGCGAGGCGGGCCCCGTCGGCACATTCGCGGAGTACGGCTTTGAGCAGACGAGGCCGTTCCGCGCACTGAAGATCTGGGCCACCATCGCGGCGCTCGGGCGCTCGGGGATCGCCGCCCACATCGCGCAGACCAATCGGCTCGCACGGGAGCTGGCGGCGCTGGTCGAGAGTGACCCCGAGCTGGAGCTGGCCGTCATACCCCAGACGTCGATCGTCGCCTTCCGGGCGCGCCCGGAAGGCTGTCCGTCGGCGCGGCTGGAGGAGGTCAACCGTACTCTGCCCGAGGCGGTCCAGGCACGCGGGCGCGTCTTTCTCACCGGCACCGTCCTCGACGGACGGGAGACCCTGCGCGCCTGCATCCTGCACCCCGGGACCGGACCCGAGCACCTCGCACTCCTCATCTCCGAGGTGCGTACGACTGGGCGGACGCTCTCGCGTCGGCGCGCACGCGCCACGCGGACTGCGCACCTTCGAACCCCTTGAGCTCGAGCGTTTCGGGCAGCGCCTGCAGACCATGCTCGTCGAGCCACGCCGCCACCCGCCGGTGGGCCTCATCGCTCAACACGATCTCGCCTGCCTGAGCCGCAGTCTGCAATCGCGCGGCGAGATTCGTGGCCTCGCCGAGCACCATGATGTCCGCATCGGCCGTCTTCGGTCCGACGAGCGCGGGGCCGACCGATATCCCGATGCCCACCCCGAGCTCGAGCAGCGCCGCCTTCCCGCTCAACGCCAGCGCGGCTTCGAGCGCCTGGCGGGCGTGATCGATTCGCGTGCTGGTGACGTTGAAGGTGGCCATCACGGCGTCGCCCGCGAACTTGTTGACCACGCCGTGGTGGCGGGTGACCTCGGCGGCAGCCCAGCGGTAGAGCGTGGCGATGCGATCGGCCATCTCGGCCGGTGCAGTCGCCGCCGTGAGCGCCGTGTAACCACGGACGTCGGCGAACATCGACGTCACCAGACGCTCTCCGGCCAGCGTGATTTCCGACTCCGCGGAGATGACGGGCGCGCTGTGCGGAAGGCTGAGGCCGTGCCTGTCGGCGATGGCCCGTGCGGAGTCTGCGATGAGGACCGCGCGAGCGGCATCGGCCCCGACGCACACGATCGTCAGCTCGTTCAGTGCCTCCTGCGGTCGGCCGAGCTGTGCGAGCGCCTCGGCGGCCAGCACCCGCGCCCGCCACTCGGCGAGGTGAAAGCCGCATGCCGCGGCAGTGCGGGCGACGGTCTCGAGGATCGGTCTGGCCTGGGCGGCCTCACCGCGGGCCAACAGGATGCGGCCCTGCGCCTCGTCGAGGAAGGTCTCCCCGATGCCGAGCCCGAGCGCTCGGGCGGCGTCCACGCCGGCCTGGGCCTCATCGAGCAGGCCGGCTGTGACCAGCGCCTCGACAGCGACCGCGAGCGCGTCATCGTACGGGGCGAGCCGGGCGGCGTGCGACGCGATCTCCCGCGCGAGCTCGACCGCTTCGTCAACCCGGCCGGTGTGGAGCCGAAGCCGTATCTGGGGACCGGCGTCGTAGACGAGATCCTGGAGCTCGGCGCGCTCCGACGTCTCGGGAAGGATCGCCTCGGCCTCCGTCAACCGCCCGAGCTCGAGCAGCACCTCGGCGCGTTCGACCCGCACCCGCCAGCGCACCTTGTCACTGGCGCTGCGCAGGGCGTTCTGACGTTCGATCACCGCGAGAGCGGAAGCGAGCTCGCCTCGCGCACGCAGCCCCCAGCTCCGCGCCGTCTCCATCATGTTGGTCATCACCGCCGGTCCGGGCTCGGAGGCAAGAACATCGAGGCGCTCCGTGACGTCGGCGCTCATCGTGTGCAGTCGTATATACGTGTCGTTGTAGGCGATGTTGTGAGCGATCATCGGGAAGCCGCGACGCCGCGCCTCTGAGAAGCAGTCGTCGAACATCGACCTCGCCTCGGCGGTCTCCCCCGCGTCGAAGATGGCGAGCGCGACGAATGATTGCGCCCACACGCGCTCGAAGTCGGCACCTGCGCTGCGCGCAACCTCGACCGCCTTTCTGGCGGTCTCGAGCGCGCGGGCATCCTTGTTGAACTGGTAGAGCCCAGCGAGCCGCATGTAGGCCATGGCCAGGTCTGCCGACGCGGCGTGCCCCTCCAGCGTGTGCCGCGCCCGCTCGAACTCCTCGCCTGCCAGGTCCGGCCTGCTCTCCTGCCAATGGCAGCGGCCCAACACCAGTCGATGGCGCGCGGCCTCGAGCTCCTCGCCGTACGCCTCGAGCCCGAGGATGCCCTCGGCCAGCAGCTCAGCGGCGTACGCGCACTTGTCGTCCATCCAGAGGAGGCCGCCCATCCGGCACAGCATGCGGAACCGGTCCAGCGGCTCCCGCACGTGTGGCAACGCCCGCTCGAGGAGCTCGAGCGCGTCGGCGAACGCCAGCGACGCTTCCGCGTCCTCTGCGGCCTGCAGGCAGGCCGGCACCGCTTCCTGGAAGCGGCTGGCCCCGAGCAGGTGACCCGCCACCATCAGCGGACCCGCCCCCGCGGCGATGAGCGCGTCCGCCGCGCGACCGTGCAGCGCTTGACGCCGCGGCAGCACGATCTCGGTACTGACCGCCTCCTGTGTCAGCGCATGCCGCCAGCGATAGCTCGCGCTGCCATCGGCGAGCTCATCCAGCAACTGCTGCGCCACTCCGACCTCAAGCGCGCGGTGCACGGTGGCCTCCGAGGCATCCGCCGCGGAGATCAGGGTGCGGTAGTCAAACGTCCTGCCCAGCACCGCCCCCGCCTGCAGCACCTGCGCCTCAGCAGGATCGAGCCGGGCAAAGCGCAGGAGGATCGTGTCGCGGACCGTGTCGGGGATCCGCAGCTGCTGAAGCGAACGCCGCTGCCACCCGTCTCCGGAGTCGTGTTCGTCCGCCGTGCCATCCATCGCCTCCTTGAGCATTTCCTCCAGCACGAAGGGGTTGCCCTCTGTGCGGGCATACATGAGCTCGCGGAACTGCGGTTGGACCTCCTCGCCATCGAGGATCGCCGAGATCACCTCTGCGACCTGGCCGCGGTCCAGGGGCGCGAGTGTGACCAGCTCGGCGGCGCCGGAGCGACGCCAGCTCTGCAGCAACGGCGCCAGAGGGTGGCGGCGGTCGAGCTCGTCGCTGCGGTACGTGAGCAGCAGCATCGCGCGCATGGAGGCGAGCCGCCGGCTGAGGTGATCGAGCAGCTCACGCGTCGCGGTGTCGGCCCAGTGCACGTCTTCGAGGATCAGCAGCAGACCCTGGTCGCGAGCGACCGTGCCCAGCATCCCCACGATCGCTTCGAAGAGGCGCAACTTCGCCTGCGCCGGATCGCCGACAGGGGTGACGGGCTCATCGTCGCCGAGCTGTGGAAACAGCTGGGCGAGCTCGCGTCGCGCCGCGCCGAGCGACTCGCTGACCCGGGCGGTGTCCTGGCCGGAAAGGTAGTTGCCGAGCGCTTCGACGACGGGAAGGTACGGGATCGGGAGCTCGGACTCGCTGCACCCGCCCCACAGCACCGTCCAGCCCAGGCGTTGGGCGCGCGTGGCCAGCTCGCTCGCCAGCCTCGTCTTGCCCATGCCCGCCTCCCCGCCCAGGGCGACGAGGCGCGTCTCGCCGCCGTGAGCGGCGAGCAGGGCATCTTCCAGGGCGAAGAGCTCCTCGTCTCGCCCCACGAGTCGTGAACACAGCACCCGATCCAGCACTCCGACCATTGTCCCATCGGCCGGGACCACGCAGCTGGCCGATCGTGATCAGCACGATCGCGATGCGCGCCGAATGCCTCGGGGTCCAACGGCCCGCGGCGCTTGCGCTGGCCGGGCTCGTCGAGTAGGTTCGTCGTGTTCCGCGGCCAGGGAGGCACGTGGCATGGGATCGGAGCGGTGGCCGTGAGGATCGCGCGTGGTCGGGTGCTGGGGTTCTTGGTCGCGCTCGCAGGGCTATGGGCGGCGGCGTTTGCCCCCGGTGCGGCGGCTGCGTGTCAGACGGGTGCGGTGACGTTCACCGCTACGGGCGCCGAGCAGTGCTACACGGTGTCGCCGGGGGTCAGTGAGGTGTCGATCACTGCCGTGGGCGGAAAGGGCGGGGACGGCCTTGACGGGGTCGGCGGCTTCGGCGCGGTCGTCGGTGGCGAGATTCCGGTGACGGCGGGCGAGACCTTGTTCGTCGAGGTGGGCGGCAACGGTGTCGGCCGCGGCGCCCATGGAGCCACCTTTGGCGGTGGTGGGGATGGCGGCTCGGATTCCGGAGCGGGTGGGGGCGCGTCGGATGTGCGTACGGTTCCGGCCGGCCAGGGGTCTTCCCTGAACTCGCGAGTGCTGGTGGCGGGGGGCGGCGGCGGCGGCGCGCTCGAAGGTTTCGTCAACACACCTCCGTTCATCGTGCCCGGCGGGTCGGGGGGTTCTGGCGGAGCGGATCTGTTCGGTGCTGGTGGTGCGGGGGGTAACGGGCAACCGAGCGGCGACGCGACTGCCAGCAGCGGAGCCGGTGGCGCTGGCGGGACGGCTTCAGGCGGTGGTGCCGGCGGGACCGGGGGCAGCGGGACTCTCTTCTCGGGGACCAACGGCAATCCGGGCGTACTCGGGACCGGCGGGAGCGGAAGCGCCGGCGCGGGGGGCGGCGGCTACTACGGCGGCGGAAGTGGTGGAGAAGGCGGGTTCTCGACCAGCGATGCGAATGGCGCTTTCGGAGGCGGCGGCGCGGGTTCGAGCTTCGTGGCGCCGTTTGTCGTCAGCCAGCGGATCGCGACGGATACCAGCGGAACGCCCGAAGTGATGATCACACCACAGGTCGCGGCGCTGTCGTTCGCGCCGCTCGCTGGTGTGACGTTCCCCGGGACGCAGCCCGAGGAGACGATCTCGGCGCCGCAGACGATCGTGATCACCAACACCGGCCCGGGTCCGCTTCAGATCTCGAGCCTGACGTTCGCCGGCAGCGACCTGCAGGACTTCCTGATCACGGCGAACGGGTGCCTGGGTGCGATCCCGGCGAACGCGAGTTGCCCGATCAGGGTCAGCTTCGCCCCACAGGCCCAGGGCGCCCGCAACGCGAACCTGCTGATCGCCAGCAACGATCCGAGCAGCCCCGCGAGCGTGCTCCTGTCGGGCACCGGCGGGCAACTGCCGCAGGGGGCGCCCGGGCAGACCGGCGCGACCGGCCAGACGGGCCAGACCGGCGCGACCGGGCCACAGGGCCCGGCCGGCAAGATCGAGCTGGTCGTCTGTCACAAGGTGAGTAAGACGACCACCTCTCACGGGCACAGGCACAAGACCACCGTGCAGAGGTGCACGACGAGGCTGGTCTCCGGCACGGTGAAGTTCACGACCGACCGGGCTGATCTCGGCGCCACCGTCTCCCGGGCGGGCGTGACCTACGCCACCGGTCTCGCCATCCCGACCGGCACAGGCCACTGGCAGCTGGTGCTCACCCACCGCCGCCACACACTGCGCCCCGGTCGCTACACCCTCACGCTCCGCAGTCGCCAGGGCACGCACCGAATCGTGCAGCGCACCACGATGACGATCGCCTGACAGCGTCTGGAACATGGCTGGTTCTCAGACCGCCGCAGTGGCGTTGAGCACGTCCGGGTCCACGACGATCGACGGTCCGTTTGCCAGCGCGCAGGCGGCATTTGACTCGGTTGCGGGCCTGCTGCGTGAGCTCCCGACAGACCCGGGCTTCCCGCCGCTGGAGGTCATCGGCGAGTTCGTCATCCCACCCGCGCCCGGACCGCCGAGCCGCGACTTTCAGACCCTGCACTTCGACTTCGGGCTGCCGCTGGACCCGGTGCACAGCGCTGACGTCGCGCGCTTCACCGCGTTGCACGTCGAGCTCGGCACGGCCCCGAGCCGAGCGAGAACTCGGCTGGTACCCCTCCGGCCGCTGCTCGCGCAGGGGACGTGGCCTGAGCGGCGCGAGCTCCTCGCGCGGCTGACGGCCTACGGTGAGACGCACGGCGCCTTTGACGAGACGCCGGGCTACAC
Organism: uncultured Actinomycetota bacterium; assembly: GCA_963771675.1. Classification (GTDB taxonomy): domain Bacteria; phylum Actinomycetota; class Thermoleophilia; order Solirubrobacterales; family Solirubrobacteraceae; genus Palsa-465. The sequence goes on from CAVYUJ010000005.1 coordinate 509,746, forward strand.
GGAGGGCAGCCTGGCTCGGATCGTCGAGGCCGCCGCCGGAGGCGAACCGCGACTCCCCAGCGTGAAGACCACTCCCGGCTTTCTGTGCGGCAACGAGTTCGCCAGCATCAGCGCCGAGCTCGACTTCTTCGACGCTCACGGCCTCTCGGTCAGGGCGGTGGAGTCCGAGGTGACGATCCATCCGGGCGCCGTCCTGGTGTTCGACAACCTCGCGCTGGCGCATGGCCGCGCCGGGGTCCGCCAGCCGGGAGAGCTGCACCAGCGGGTCTTCGGCCATCGGGCACTTGATCGCGACGGACAGCGGCGACTGCGCGACCGGGTCCTCGCCCGGTTTCCCTCGCCCCTCCCCACTTCCTAATTTATACCGCAGAAGAACGCCTCATGAGGCGTTGACAAGTGCCCCATAATCGCCCGCCGCACCGGCAAGCAACTGGAGGAGGAGAGCGAATGGGCACGACGGAACACGCAGTGGTGATCGTGGGTGGCGGTCCGGCGGGGATGATGCTGGCAGCCGAATTGGCGTTGGCGCAGATCGACGTCGCCGTCGTCGAGCGGCGGCCCGATGGCGTGCTCGTCGGCTCCCGAGCGGGCGGGTTTCACTCACGCACCATCGAGGTCCTCGATCAGCGCGGGATCGCCGATCGGTTCCTCGCCGAGGGTCGGGTGGCTCAGGCCGCGATGTTTGGCTCGACCGTGTTGGACATGAGCGACTTCCCCACGCGCCATCCGTATTCGCTGGGGATCTGGCAGAACCAGATCGAACGGATCATGGCCGCCTGGATCGCCGAGCTGCCGGTGCACATGTACTACGGACGTGAGGTGACGGGCTTTGCCCAGGACGACACCGGGGTCGATGTCCGGCTCGCCGACGGCGAGCCACTGCGGGCGCACTATCTCGTCGGGTGCGACGGAGGACGCAGCCTGATCCGGAAGGCGGCCGGCATCGAGTTCCCGGGGTGGGATCCGACGCGGAGCAACCTGATCGCCGAGGTCGAGGTGACCGAGGAGCCGCCGCGGGGCGTCCGTCACGACGCCGCCGGCGTCCACGGCCTTCACCCGATGGAGGATGGGAGGACGTACCGGGTCGTGGTCACCGAGCAGCAGGTCGGGCCCGGCAGCGAACCCACGCTGGGCGATCTGAGCGCAGCCCTGACCGCCGTCTTCGACACCGACTTCGGGATTCACAACCCCACCTGGATCTCGAGGTTCACCGACATGACCCGGCAGGCCGCCGCCTACCGCGACGGACGCGTGCTGCTGGCGGGCGATGCAGCGCACGTGCATTACCCAGCCGGTGGACAGGGCCTCAGCCTCGGCGTGCAGGATGCCGTGAACCTGGGATGGAAGCTGGCTCGGGTGGTCGACGGAACCTGCCCGGAGAGCCTTCTCGACACCTATCACTGCGAGCGTCATCCGGTGGCTGCGCGCGCGCTCAATCACACGATGGCGCAGGCCACGCTCCAGCGCCGCGACGATCGCACGCAGGCTCTGCTCGACGTGGTCTCAGAGCTGGCGACCATGGACGAGCCGCGCCGATGGCTCGCCGGAATCGTCTCCGGACTCGACATCCACTACGACCTCGGCGAGGGCCATCCGCTGCTCGGGCGCCGCATGCCGGACCTCGACCTCACCACCGCCGACGGTCCGACCCGCGTGTTCGAGCTGCTGCACCGCGCCACGCCGGTGCTGCTCAACCTGGGACGGCCCGGCGGCGGTGAGATCACTCCCTGGGGGGATCGGGTCCGGCTGGTCGACGCCGAATATGACGGCGCGTGGGAGCTGCCGGTGCTGGGCGTGGTCAGCGCTCCCCCTGCCGTGTTGATCCGGCCTGACGGGTACGTCGCCTGGGTCGGAGAGCCAGCGGACCCCGAGCTGCCCGACGCGCTCACGCGCTGGTTCGGGTCACCGTCGCGTGAGGTCTAGTACACGCATCCGCACTAGTGGTAGCGGTCGAAGTCCGTCGGCCAGGGCAGCGGGAACAGGTGGCGGTAGGGCCGCGCGTCCGCGATCACCGTGGCGAACGACGGCCGCCGCGCGAGCGCGCGGTAATACCGCGTGAGCTGCGGATGCGTGCCTTCGTCCCACGGATGGATCGCCAGGGCGTAGAACAGCCCCGGCCCGGCGGCACAGTCGGCGATCGTGAACGCCTCGCCGGCCACGAACTCGTGCGCGGCCAGCTGGGCCTCGAGCATGCCGTAGGCCATGTCGAGCTGGCCCTGCGCCTGAGCGACCGCCCGCTCGTCGAAGCGCTCCGTGATCGTGTCGGCGACGATCGCCTGCACGGGGTTGGAGACGTACTGGTCGCAGAGCCGGTCCCATAGGCGGGCGTGCAGCGACGGCACCAGCTGTGCGCCGGCGACGTGTTCGATGATGATCGAGGTCTCGCCGATGATCCGATCGCCGTCGCGCAGCACCGGGATCGACGCCGGGGGCCACAGCTCGGCCAGCTCGGCCCGGTCAAAGTCGCGCTGCTCCTCGAGGACGTCGTAGGCGACGCCCTGCTCGTTGAACGCCACCAGGACCTTCTGGCAGTACAGCGCGAAGGGGTGCTCATAGAGCGTCAGCATCGGTCAGTCCTCCTGCCCGCCGCCGTGCATCAGCGCGCGAATCTCCATGCCCCAATGCTGGGCGTCCGGCCAGCGCGCGGCGATCTCCTCGGCGCGCTCGGGCGTGGCGACGTCGACGATGCAGTAGCCGGCCAGCGCCTCCTTGGCCTCCAGGTAGGGCCCGTCGGTCACGGTGACGACGCCGTCACGCACGTGGGTCGAGCGTGCCTGCGAGGCGTCGGCGAGGCCCTCGCCGCCCACGAGTTCGCCGCTCGCCGTCAGCTCCCCGACGATGTCGCCGCCGGCGTGCATCATGACCTCCCTGTCCTCCTGGGAGAGGGCGTTCCAGGCTTCGGTGTTCTGGTAGATCAGCAGGATGTAGCGCATCGAGATGCTCCTTGTGGTTGGGTGGTCACCCTCTGGTCGGAGCCGTCGATGGGTTCTCGACATCGCCGCGCAACCGCTCGGCCCGAGCCTGCAGGTAGCGCTGCTCGGGGATGCTGGTGGCGCGGCGTGCGGCGTCCCGGTATCCGGCCAGCGCAGCCGGAGTGTCACCGGCCATCTCCTGCAGATGGGCGCGGACGGACGCGAGCCGGTGATGGTCGGTGAGGCGGCGATCGCCGGCCAGCGCATCGAGGTGGGTCAGCCCGGCGCGCGGCCCGTCGACCATCGCGACCGCGACCGCGCGGTTGAGCGAGACGACCGGGCTCGGCGCCAGCGCATGCAACAGGTCATAGAGCTTGAGCACCTGCGGCCAGTCGGTGTCGGCGGCCGTCCTGGCCTCGGAGTGCACGGCTGCGATCGCCGCCTGCAGCTGGTAGGCGCCCAGCCGCGCGCGTGACAGAGTCGCCTCGACCAGCGCGACGCCCTCCTCGAGCAGCGCGCGATCCCAGCTGAGCCGGTCCTGCTCGGCGAGCGGGATCAGCGCGCCGTCGGGGCCCTCGCGTGCTGCGCTGCGTGCCTGGGTCAGCAGCATCAGCGCCAGCAGCCCGGCGACCTCGCCGTCGTCGGGGAGCAGCGCGTGCGTCATCCGCGCCAGGCGGATCGCCTCGCGCGCAAGCTCGCGCCGCTGCAGCCGCTCGCCGGAGGTCGCCGTGTAGCCCTCGTTGAACATCAGGTAGAGCACGTGCAGCACGACGTCCAGACGCGCGGTGCGCTCCTCCTCGCGGGGCGGCTCGAAGCGGCCGCCCGCTTGCGCGATCATCGCCTTGGCCCGACTGATGCGCTGGGCCATGGTCGCCTCTCCGACCAGGAACGCGCTGGCGATCTGCGCGGTCGTCAGGCCGCCGACGGCACGGAGCGTGAGCGCCAGCTGTGACGGCGGCGACAGCGCCGGATGGCAGCAGAGGAACAGGAGCGTCAGCGCGTCGTCCTCATCGGGGACCTCGGCGCCCGGCGGAGGCTCCCGGGCCACGGCGGTCTCCTCTCGCCGGGTCCGCGCCTCCTCGGCCCGCAGCGCGTCGATCAGCCGGCGGGTGGCCACCGCGACCAGCCAGCCGTACGGATTGGCCGGCACGCCCTCAGCGGGCCACTGCCGCGCGCCCGCGATCAGGGCCTCCTGGGTGGCGTCCTCCGCGAGGTCGAAGCGTCCGTGGCGCCGCACGACGGCGGCGAGAACCCGGGGGGCGAGCTCGCGCAGGAGCGCCTCGTGCGCCGTGCCTGCCCGATCGGCCGAGCCAGACCCAGTCACTTCTGGAGTCCGCGGCGCATGCGAACCGCAGGGCCAAACCGGGTCTGGACAGGCCCGACGAGCTCGGGATGCGCCGCGAGCTGCTCTCGGCACTCCTCCCACACGTCAGCGGCTCTGCGCTGCAACCCCTCGAGCGCTTCCGCCTCTCCTGCGGCTGCACTCCGGATCCTGACCACGCGACCACGATACGTCACGGGTCACGAGGGCGCATCCTCCGGGGGATGCTCAGCTCCGGGTCGGCACCAGAGCGACGGGTCGCACGCCGACGTCCGGGCTGACGGCACGGCGGCCGGCGACGATCCGATCGATGATCGCCCACGCGGCGTAGCAGAGCGAGCCGACGATTCCGGTGACGGTCAGCAGGACGCCGGCGGCAGCGGTCGCGGCAACGCCGTGGGCGCCAAGGATGAGAACCGCTGCGGCAGGCCCCGTGCTGGGCCCGATGGGAAGCTGACCCACCGTGAACATCACGATGAGGAGGGCCATCGAGTCAAAGACGGAGACGTTGACGCCGATCGCGTGCAGCATCAGCCAGTTACGCAGGACCTGCGCGCAGACGGCCAGCACCGCGAACGTGATCAGGCGGCTCCGGCTCTGCACGCGCAGGATCGCCAGGCCGGACCAGAGCCCTGTGCGACGGCACTCCGAGACGCGGTGCAGCCCCGCGACGACCCCGGCCACGGCGGCGACGACGAGAAGCGGCACCCACCACGGGACGCCGAGCGGTGCGACCAGCGTGAAGGAGAAGATCGCCACCAGCGCGAGCTCGACGGTGATGATCGGCAACTCAGCGGCCATCAGCGCCGGCACACGAGGAGAGGTGTCCGGGGCGGCACGTCGCAGCGACGTGATCCGCACGGCCATCCCGAACGATCCGTTGAGCACGCTCGCCACGTAGCCGCACGCCGCGGCGCGGAACAGGACCCGGCGACCGACCGTCGCACCGGTGGCGCTGACGCAGATGTTCCACGCCTCGCTGCGCGCCAGCAGCGCAACGATCTGCAGCAGCACCGCGACCGCCAGCAGCCCGATCGGAGCGGTCCGCAGAGCGGCGCTGAACTGACCACTGCGCCCGGCAAGCACGAACGCCAGGATGCCGGCGACAACAACGGCACCCAGGGCGCTCAGGGCGACTCGACGGCGAAACGCCGAGAAGCCAAGATCACGGCCATCAGACCCGGCAGGACCAGCGTCCTGCGTGTGAAGTTTGAGCGACAGCACGATCTCCGCACTAGCGGTGGCAGAGAATCAGAGGTGGCGCTGTCACTCGAAGGCGCCCGCGTCAGGCCGGATACTCCCTTACAGCCAGCGTACCAGCGCCTCCTAATCGCGGCGCCACACCCGCGGCGGCCCGCTCTGGCTTCGGCGTCTCACGGGATACGCTCTTGGCCTGGTGCTGTCGCGTTTTCGCAAAGGTCGTGGCGCCAAGGAGCCCGCCGTCGCCATCGACGATCCCCGCCTGGCCGGCTGGGAGACGGTCAGCACCTTCGAGGACCAGAAGACGGCGGTGGCCTGGCGCGACCAGCTGCGCGGGCTGGGCGTCGACGCCAGCTGCGTCGCAGACCACCCGCTCGACCGGTTTGGCCGGGGCGACGTCTACCTCGTCGTGCCCCCGGCGCAGTGGTCGCGAGCCACCGAGATCCTCGAGAATCTCGACGACTGAAACCGGCCCATTCGCCCGGTTCCCGGTGGCGGCGACGTCAGCCGGACGCGGCCGGAAGGCGCTCGCTGCGTTGCCGCGCGGCGCGTCGGATCGCCTGGCGCCGGCGGGTCCCGGCACGGCGGTCCTCGGCGATCGCGCCCATCTCCAGGGCCAGCGCGCGGCCCGCCTGGGTCAGGTCGTAGTGGTCATTCTCGGGGCGGCCCGGCTTGGACTGAAACCACGCGCGCCGCATGCCCAGCCGAGCGGCGAACTCGTGGAGCTCGTCGATCGTGTCGGCCTGGAGGTGGCCGCCGCCGCTCCACCGCCCCCACTCGCCGTAGGCAAAGGCATGGTCGACGTACACGCTCACCGCGCGCCACCGTCCGGGCCACGGGGTGAGAGCAGCACTGGCATGCCACCACCGTAGCGCCCGAATTCGGGCGCCACCGGCGGAGGCTGGGGATCGGTCGCGTGGTGGCTAGCTGATGCCGGCCGGGTCCGGGATACCGGCCGGGTCGAAGGTACCGGCCGGATCGGGGGTACCGGCCGGGTCCGGGCTGCTTCCGAGGCACTCGATCAGCTCCACCGAGCTGGTGCCGTGAAGCCGCAGCTCACGATCGAACGCGTCGCCGTAGACCATCATCACCGCGAGCAGCAGATCGACGGTGGTGACGGTCGCCGCCTCCCGATCAGCCGCGATCGCGGCCGCGGCGGCTCGCACGCGCGTGACGGAGTCAGCGTGTGGCGCAGGGCCATCGGCGTTGGCGCCGGCGGCGGTCACGGGGAGCTCGGCGGCCGCATCGGTGGAGGTGAACCCGACGCCTTGCAGCGCGCGTCCCGCCTCACCGTGGGCGCTCAGGATGCGCACCCACCGGCGCAGCTCATCCGCCGAGGACTCGGCGAAGGGAAGGGCGGTGGCGGCGAGACCGAGCGCGATCGCGGCGTCCGGGCACAGCGCTGACGCGGCCGGCAGGCGGTCGCCGTGCACCTCAACGAGCGCGTCCTCGACCGTGGGGAAGGTCTGGAAGCGGGCATCGAGCCCGGTGAGCTCGAGCAGCCCGACCACGGAATCCGGCGCGTGCGCGAGCACGATGTGCCGGTCGTCGGCCAGTCGCCGCGAGAACGCGATGAGGACCCCGAGCCCGGTCGAGTCGAGATAGCGGACCTCGGAGAGGTCGATGACGAAGCGGGCGAAGCCCTGGTCGAGCAGCCCCACCAGGCTCGACTTCAGCCGCGGCGCCGACGCGAGATCGATCTCGCCGGTGGGCGTCACCACGCAGACCCCATCGCCGCCATCGCGATGGCTCACCGCCAGGCTGGGCTGAGCGGTCGGGGCGGGCACTTCAACGGGACTGGACATCTTTCCTCCCTATGGGCGCTTGGCGACCGCCGGGCTCCCTCGACCAGGCCCGGTGTCGCCGGCATTGCAGACATGACGTTTCTTCGTGCTGTGATGCCCCGTTCCTGACGACTTCGGCGATAACTCGACGAACGTCGCAGCTGGGCGATCTCCTCTCGGGCCAGCTATCTCCTCTAATTTGATTGACTTTATGGAGTTTCTGATACGGTGTCGCCGTCTCCCGGCCCGCCGGGCACACCGGCGTCCTGGAGACGTACGTCCCCACCTACCGAAAAGGATCGAGTCCGCATGCCTCATCACGCGCACGCGCGCTTCCACCTGCGCGGGCTGGCCGCGGCGTTCGCCGCCACGGCCGCCGTCGCCGTGGCGCCAACCCCCGCCCTGGCCAACACCCCGGCGCCCCCCGCGCCACCTCCCGTCACGTTCCTGGCCTCGTCCGCTCACTCGCGCGGCGACGACCTCTTCATCACCCCCACGGGCGATACGACGCAGTACGCCAACGGCCCGGAGATCCTCGACCGGCGCGGCAACGTCGTCTGGTTTCACCCGATCCCGGCCGGCCAGACCGCGGCGGACTTCCGCACGCAGCACTACCACGGCCGCCCGGTGCTGACCTGGTGGCAGGGCACCGGACTCGGCGGCCTGGCCACGGGCACCGACTACATCTACAACGACCGTTACCAGCCGATCGCCACCGTCAACGCCGGCAACGGGCTGAGCGCCGACGGGCACGAGTTCCTGATCACCCCGCAGAACACCGCCCTGATCCTCGCCTACACGACGGCGACGGCGGACCTGACCTCGATCGGCGGGCCCGCGAACCAGACTGTCATCGATGGCGTCGTCCAGGAGATCGACATCCGCACCGGCAAGGTCCTGTTCCAGTGGAACAGCGCCGACCACGTGCCCTACAGCCAGAGCGAGCAGCCGCTGCCCGCGTCCGCGAGCACGCCGTGGGACTGGTTTCACATCAACGCCGTCCACCTCGACAGTGACGGCAACCTCCTGATCGATGCCCGCGACACCTGGACGACCTACAAGGTCAACCGGCGCAGCGGATCGATCATCTGGCAACTCGGCGGCAAGGCCTCGAGCTTCAGGCTCCGGGCGGCACCGGGTCAGTCGCTCAACGATGCCGGCGCCATCTTCGCCTGGCAGCACGATCCTGAGTCGCTCGGCCATGGCGAGTACACGTTCTTTGACAACGAGTCGGCCGGCATCGCCAACACCGGCGTGGGCTCCACGGCAGAGTTCGGACTCAGCCGCGCGGTCCGCGTCGTCCTCGACGAGCGCCGCCGCACGGCCACGGTGGTGCAGTCCTACGACCAGCCCGAGGGCCTGACCGCGCCGTCACAGGGCAACGCCCAGACGACCGGGGACGGCAATCTCCTGGTCGGATGGGGATCGCTGCCCTACCTCTCCGAGTTCTCCCGCTCGGGCGCGCTGCTGCTGAACGTCCAGTACCCCGCGGGCGTCAACAGCTACCGCGCCTACACCTTCCCGTGGCCGGCCCGCCGGCAGGGACGGGAGCCCTGGGCCAGTCGCGTCGCGCGCGGCTGACCTCTGACCCCATCGGTCCGGTCGCGCCCGCGGGGGCGCGACCCGGGCCGGTGCGGGTTGCGCGCCGCGCCGGTCTGCTCAGCGGGGCCTTCCCGCAGACCCGAAGAGCTGCAACGGAGCACGGTCGTCGCCGGACACTGACGTGACCTGGAGGCCGGCGCCCGGCGACATCGGTTAGCATCGAATTGTCTGTAAAGCTTTACAGCCAGGCTCTGGCAGGGGTCCGGCCGACGACGGGAGAGGTCAGTGAACGCACCACACGCATGCGCAGCGCGCCGCCGGCCGCCGCTTCGAGGCGCGGCCGCCGCCGCCGTCGCCGGCGCCGTCGCCGTCGTCCTGGCGGCCACCTTCGGCGGCCTTGCCCCCTCGGCGGCCGCCCACGCTCAGCGCCGGCAGCGGCCGGCCTCGACCGCGCTGGCCCCGGCGCATCTCACCGTCGACGATCGCACCACGCCGCTCGACGTCACCGGCGCGCCGCAATTCGGCTGGTGGCCGCAGGACGCCGCCGGCGACGAGCGCCAGAGCGCCGCCCGGATCGTCGTCAGCGATGCGTTCACCGGGGCGGTCGTGTGGAACAGCGGCCGCCTTCGCGGGACCCACAGCGAGGCCGTGCCCTACCGCGGTCCGGCGCTGCGCCCGGGACACCACTACGCCTGGACGGTGATGACCTACAACCGCGAGGGACAGCCGAGCCCGCCGGCCGCCGCCGACTTCGACACCGGCCTGAGCGACACCCAATGGGCCCCCGCCCAGTGGATCCGCCGTCCCACCTCCGGTAACGATGCGACGATCGACTACACGCTGGCTCGCCGCGTCTTCTCGCTGGCGCGCGGCGGGGGTCGGGTGGTGCACGCGGTCGCCTATGTGGCGGCGCCGATGCGCTGGCAGCTGCACGTCGACGGCGAGGTGATCGACACCCAGGACGACTACCAGACCGCGGGCGAGAACTACTACGGCGCCGAGGACATCACCGGCTCCCTCGCCGCCGCCCAGCGCCATGGCGGCCGGGTCGCGCTCGGCGTCCTCTATGCCGACTGGGCTGTGGGCGAGGCCCATCCCGAGGGCCCGCAGCCGTACGCGACGACGTTGAGCGCTGCCGCCGCCGCGGGCGCGACCACGATCTCCACCGCCGTCGCCTCCGCGTCGACCTGCGCCTCGGCACCGTCCACCTCGGCCGCGTTCTGCGGGGCGGCCGACGACTGGTACACCGGTGAGGCGCTCGGCTTCGGGACCCCGGGCCAGCCCGGCTTCTTCACTGACCGGATCGCCGCGATCTCCGGTGACACCGTCACCCTGACCCAGCCGCTGAGCGCCGCCCAGGCGGCCGGAACGCCGGTCGTCTCCGAGGACGGCCCCTCCGGACTGCTGGCCAAGGTCGTGGTGCAGTACGCCGGCGGCCGCTCGCAGACGCTCGTCTCCGACGGCACGTGGAGCGTGACCCGGGACACCGCCGAGCGTGACCAGACGGCGCAGATGCGCTCCACCCAGAACGCGGGCGACTACGTCGAGTACGAGAGCGGCCCCGGTGCCCAGGCGCTGTCAGGCTGGGACCGCGTCAGCTACCGGCCGGGGCCCGCCTGGCAACCGGCGGTGGTGATGGGCGCCCCACCGCTGCCCGAGCCACCCGACTGCGGCGACTACTCCGTTCCCGCCGGCCATAACGCCAGCGCGGCGCCACCGGCGACCGCGACCGCCAACCCGGTGCTCTCGGCTCCGTGCGGCTTCACCCACCTGACCCCGCTGCAGGCGCCCGTCACCTACAAGCTCATCCACCCCGTGTCGGTCCGCACCCTGCCCGACGGCACGGCCGAGGCCGACTTCGGTCGCGCCTTCGTCGGCGTCCCGGTCGTGCGCTTCCCCCAGGCCGGCGCGGCACAGGCCGGCAACCAGGTGACGCTGACGGCCAGCTACCGGCTCGCCGGAACCGCCAGCACCGCCGCCGCACCCGCCGGGGCCACGAGCCTCACCGTCGCCGGCGGCAGCGCCTACCCCGACTATCCGGGCTCCGGCGCGGACCGGGGCTTCTCCGTCGGGGATCCGGTGACCGTCGACGCGCCCGCCGACGGCTACGGCGCCGGGCACCCGGAGACCGACACGATCAGCGCGATCAGCGGCGACACCCTGTCGCTCGCCACCCCGCTGCGCGCCGCCCACCCCACCGGCGTGTGGGTCCAGGGTTCCCGGGCGGGCACGAGCCCGCTGGACACCCAGTCAACCGACCTGCACTTCTACTACACCCAGCTCGGGGAGCCGGGGGAGACGACCGGGTTCTACGCCCCGATGGGGTGGCGCTACCTGCAGATCGACGGCGCCAGCGGCGCCGACGGCGGGCGGCCGCTGAGCCCGGCCGACGTGTGGGCGGTGGAGCAGTACAACGGCGCGTCGCAGGTCGGCGCGGCCGCTGCCGATCCCGGAGCCCCCGCCGGAACACCGGACGTACCGAGCGCGGTGCCCGGCTACGCCGACACTCCGGCTCGCTGGAGCCCGGCGTCGGTGTTCACCGACGACCCGGGGACGGCGCTGGACCAGGCCGCAACCTTCGCCAGCTCCGATCCGGAGCTGGATGCGGTGTTCACGCTGATGGAGCGCTCGGCCCTCTACGCCGGCCAGCAGGCCTACGAGGACAGCCCCGACCGGCAGGAGGGCCAATTCACCGGCGACGGCACCAACGAGTCGCAGGCTCAGATGGAGGACCTGTCCGAACGCGGCCTCACCCGGGAGCTGATCGACGATCTCATCTTCTCCCAGCACCGCTGGTGGACCGCCGGCACGCCGGCGCCCGGCTCGACCTGGGGCGAGGTCAACGCGATCTACCCCGACAACAACGTCTCCAACGGCGGCAAGCGCGACATCCCGGACTACACCGAGATGTTCCCCGAGCTGGTCTGGGACTACTACCTGGCCACCGGGGACATCGCCACGCTTCGCGCCGCCTACCCGACGATGCGCAACGTCGCCACCTACGTGCGCGACAGCACGCCGGCGGACGGTCAGGTCGCCGGGCTCGTCTGCCAGCTGGCGAGCTTCTCGCCCTCGACCGCCTACCGCTTCGGGATCATCGACTGGCCCGCCCCGGACCGCTACAACACCGTCGTCCTCAACTCCGGGGTCGACACGGTGGTCAACGAGCGCGCGGTCGAGGTCTACAGAGCGCTGGCCAGCGCCGCTCACGCGCTCGGTGACGGGTCGGCGGCCCGCGGCTACTCCGGGCAGGCCCGCAGCCTGGCCGCGGCGATCAACGCTCGGCTCACCCGGGCGGGCGGCCTCTACGCCGACGGGATCTCGGTCTCCGGCGGGGCCAAGGGCGTGCCCGGGGACTGCAACGCCGCCTCCGGCGCAGCGCAGATCAACAACGCGTCTCAGCTGAGCCAGACGTTCGCGATCGTCGACGGGATCGCGCCCGCCGGCCGCTATGGGAGCCTCGGCGGCTTCATCGCCGGCCAGGGGATGAAGCAGGGGCCGATGGACCTCGGCCAGCTCGAGCTGGCGCTCGTCCAGGCCGACCGGCCCGCGGCGCTGGTGACCCTGCTCACCAACCGTGACGGCGACGGACCGGCCAAGATCCTCGCCGAGGGCGGGACCTCGATGTGGGAGCAGTGGGATCCGGGCTGCGCGGCGCCGAGCGGCGACGCCGGCGACAACACCAGCTACGACGACCAGGAGTGCAACGGGACGGCGATCAGCCAGACCGCCACCGACAGCTTCTCCCACGGCTGGGGCTCGGTCGGCGTCTATCCGATCACCCGCGGGCTGCTCGGCATCACCCCCACCGGCGTCGCCGGATCGTCGGTGCAGATCGCCCCGCCGGGACGCGGCCTGCGCTTCGCCCGCGGGACGGAGTTCACCGAGGCCGGTCCGGTGTCGGTGAACTGGCGGCGCGCCGGGCGCCGCACCGGGACCGAGGTGCGCCTGACCGTGCGCGTGCCCGACAACGTCACCGCCACGGTGTCGCTGCCCGCCGGCGATGACCGCTACGTCGCGGCCGGCGCCGGCCACCCCCGGTTCATCGCCCGCCACGGCGGCCGCGCCGTGTACGCGATCGGGTCCGGTACGACGACGTTCGCTCCCGCCAGGAGGTCATGATGAGGATCACCCGTCTCGCTCTCGGCACCGCGGCCGCGCTGGCGACCATCGCTGCGCTGACGCTCGCCGGGCATCCCGGCGCCGGCGTGGCCCGTACCGGGAGCGCCCGCCCGGCGCCGGCGGCCGGCCCAGCCCCGGTCGCCTGGCAGGTGAGCCGGCGCCCGTTCGGCCTGCGCTTCGTCTCAGACGGGCGGGCGGTCACCGCCGAGGCCGGCGGCGCGATCGCCGGGCCCGGCGGGCGCCTCGCCTATCAGGTCGGGGGCGCACCCGACACCGATGCCGGCGCGGTCGACCACCGCCTCACCGACCTCGTCTCCCAGCACGCGGTGCCCGGCGGCACCGCCTATCGGGTCGCGACCGACGAGCCCGGCCGCACCGCGACCGTGACCGTGACCCGGACCCGGGCCGGCGTCCGCGTGGCGGTGACGCTGACGCCTGAGACCGGGGTCACCGCGGTGTTCGAGGCGCTGCACGCGCCGGCCACCGAGCAGTACCTCGGGGCCAGCTCGGCCGCCTACGTCGACCTGCGCGGCCACATCCGCGGCTGGAGTCCGGGCAAGGAGGGCGACGAGGCCGGCGAGTACTGCCAGAACCAGGAGCAGGCCCCCGCGCCGTTCTACCTGGCCAGCGACGGGTACGGCCTTGCCGTCGATACGACCCACATTGGCCGCTTCGCCTTCCCCGGGGCCGTCCCGGTCGCCGACGGGCCCACGTGCGCCAAGACGCCGAAGCCGCCGGCGGGAGCGGTCAACCCCTATCCCTGCCCGGTCGCCGCCGGCGCCCAGGCCGACCGCGTCCAGGTGTGCGTGCTCGACGACCACCTCACCTACGACGTCTTCTATGGCTCCCCGGCGACGGTGACCAGCGACTACTTCGCCCAGACCGGACTACCGGCCCTGCCGCCGCCGAGTGAGCTGGCGCTGATGAAGTGGCGCGACGTCAATGCCGACCAGGCCCAGGTCCTCGCCGACGTGGCCGAGTTCAAGGACCTGCGGATCCCGATCGGGACGATCTGGATCGACAACCCGTGGGAGCGCCAGCCACCGGGGGTCACCGCCCGCTCCAACAGCACGTCATGCCGCGGCAGCCTCACCTTCGATCCCACCTTCTTCCCCGACCCGCAGCAGATGATCGACACGATCCACGCCGAGGGGGTGCGATTCGGGCTGTGGGTCGGCCCGCTGGGGGAGACCTCGGCCGCGGGTGCCTCGTGCGCGGGCACGGGCAGCGAGGTGTGGGCGCAGAACGGCTGGCTGATCCCCGGCACCGACTACATCGACTTCACCAACCCGGCGGCCCGGGCCTACTACATCGCCCAGCTGACCAAGCTGTTCAAGCTCGGGGTCAACATGACCAAGGAGGACCGCGGCGAGGAGTACCGCCTCCAGGATGCGACCCTCGCCGGTGGGTCGGGCGCGTCGAGGTACCTCGAGTACTCCAAGCTCTACCAGTCGGCGGTCAGCCAGGCGCTGCGCGCGGCCAACGGCGACGACTTCGAGACGCTCGTGCGCGCCGGGGCGCCCGGCACCGCGGCGATCACGCACGGCATGTGGGGCTCCGACGCCTACGAGAGCTTCGCCGGGCTGCGGGCGGAGCTGCGCTACGGCATCTCCGAGCCGCTCGGCGGCGGCGACCCCGTCTGGGGCTCGGACACCGGCGGGATCGACCCCGAGCCGCCGGCCACCGCCACGAACAGCCCCACCCCGGCGCTGTTTGACCGCTGGGCCCAGTTCAGCGCGATCAGCCCCGTGTTCGAGGTCGGCGGCGCCGGGCTCAACGCCACGCCGTGGGAGTATCCGGCGGCGACGGTGGACGACTTCCGCGCCTCGGTGATCCTGCACTACGAGCTGTTCCCGTATCTCTACGGCCTCGCGCAGCAGTCCGCGCGCACCGGCGTGCCGATCCTGCGCCCGCTCGGGTTCCAGTACCCGGCCGACGGGCGCGCGTTCGCCACCGATCAGGAGCTGATGGTGGGCCCCGACCTGCTCGCGGCACCGGTGACCGCCGACCGGGCCGAGGCCGACGGCGAGGCGGGGCGCGCGACGCCGGTGGCGGTCTACCTGCCCCACGGGCGCTGGGTCGACGTGTTCACCGGGCGCGTGCTGACCGGTGGGCGCACCGTGACCGAGTCGGTCGGGCTCGATCGCTTCCCGCTGTTCATGCGCGCCGGCAGCGCGATCGGCTTCAACGCGCGCACGCCGGCGGTGTGGTCACACGGCTGGGGCGTCGACGACCTGACGCGGCCCGGGCTGACCGGCTGGATGTATGCCCCCGGTAGCGGTGGCGCCGGTCAGGCGATCAGCGCGAGCCCGGGCACCATGACCGCCGAGACCGCCGGGCGCACGGTGACGCTCACGCTGCACGGCGCCCCAGCCCGCGACCAGATCCTGCTGCTCACCCGCCGGGTGCCGCGCCGGGTGCTGGTCGACGGGCGGGCGGTGCGTCGCGCGAGCTCGGTGGGCGCGCTGCGGGCGCGATCCGACGGGTGGGTGCGGGCCGCCGGGGTCCCGGGCGGAGTGCTGATCAAGCTCTCTGGAGCCCGCAACGCACGCGTGGTGGTGACCCTGCGGTAGCGCAGGGAGGAACCCCGCCCGCCCGGCGAGAGGCCCGAACCGGCGCTGTCAGACGGCTGACCCTAGCCTGAGGCGCCGTCGAGCCCGAGCCGCTCGCGCACGTAGTCGTGGAAGTGGCCGATCAACGTCTCGGCGCCGCCGAGCACCCAGCCGCGATCGATCATCCCCGCTGCGGCCCCGCGCTGGACGGCCTCGACCAGTGCCGTGTCCTCGGCGCCGACCTGGGTGTCGAGCTCGAACAGCTCATCGATCCATGTCTCATCGGCGCTGTCGCCGAACCAGTAGTCGAGATAGCCCTCGCAGGCGACCGGACTCGTCGGCCACAGCGGTCCGATCGAGAGGTTCGGGTGGCCGGGCAGCACGTTGAACTTGAGCGTCGGAAACCAGAGATGGTTCTGGGCGCCGGCCACCTCGCCGTGCGCGTCGATCGGACCCCGACCGTTCAGCGAGCGCGGATCGACTGGCGCGAACTGGCTGGTGCGCAGGCCGGCGGAGACCAGCTCCAGTCGGCGCTCGTCGATCACCTCGACGAGCCGCGGATGGTTGAGCTGGCAGTGGTAGCACTCCAGATAGTTCTCCAGCGCGATCTTCCAGTTCGCCTGGATCGGGTAGTGCACCCGGCGGTTGAAGCGCAGCGAGTCGACGTCGAGGCCGTGCTCGGCGACCACCTCGGGCAGATCGCCGAGCGCCTCGCGCAGCGGCTGGGCCTGCGGATCGGGATTCGCGAAGACGAACGGCCCCCACGTGCCCACCGACACCGGGAGCAGTCCCATGCGCCCGGCGTCGAACGCGGGATCGTCGCCTCCGCGCGGGGCGGCCCGGAGCGCGCCGTCGAGCCCGTAGGTCCAGGCGTGATAGGGGCACTGGATCGTGCCCCGTTTGCCCGGCTCCGCGGCGACGATCGCGCCGCGATGGCGGCAGACGTTGACGAAGCCGCGCAATGTGCCCTCGCCATCGAGGGTGATCACGATGGGAATCGGCCCGGTGGCCGACGCGAAGTAGCTGCCGGGTCCCTGCAGCTCGCCGAGATGGCCGGCGTACTGCCAGGAGCGGCGGAAGATCCGTTCCCGCTCCAACTCCAGGATCGCCGGGTCTGAATACCAGGACCACGGCACCGTGGGCCGGCCGGAGGTGTTGGTGAGGGTCATCAGGCTCCGTCGCGCGGGAATCGATGGGTGTGGTTGCGGGCGTGCACCCGGACGTCGTCTTGGAAGGCATCGAGCAGCGTCGTCACCGTGAACTGCTCGGCGTCGCAGGTCATGGTGCTCGTGGCATGGACGCGGGTGCTCCACCCCGGGCGCGACAGCGACACGTACACCCGGCACGACACGGTGGCCGACAGCGGATCACCTTCGGTGATGCTGTAGGTGGTGACGTTCTCCTCGCCGATCTCGGTGTTGGTCGCGACGATCAGCGTGCGTGACGGATGCCAGTCGAACTCGAGCTCGGTCCTGCCGCTGGACAGGTCGCGGCGGACGGTGCGGCTGCCGGGCCGCAGCATCGTCGTCTCACTGGTGAGCGCCGTGCCCGTCTCGGGGGCCTCGAACGGCCGCAGCTGCGCGTCGAGCTCATGGGGCCGGCGCCGCGGGAGCGAGAGGACGCTGCGCGGGCCGCAGTGGACGGTGAGGGTGGCGGGCGCAGGAGATGGCCAGGCCATGGGCCAGTAGGTGTTGGAGACCGCGAGCCGGATCCGGTGCGACGCCGGAATCGCGTAGGCGGTGGCCTGCAGCGGGATGCGCACCACCACCGGCTCTCCCACGGCCATGGGCACGGAGCGATCGTGGCCGTCGCGGCGGCTGAGGTTGAGCAGTCCGCGGGCCACCAGCGTCGAGGTCCCGTCCGGGGCGATGTCACAGACGCGGGCCGCCACCAGGCCCCACGGATGATCAACGCTGACCTCGAGCGTGACCTCCCCCTTGCCCAGGATCTCGACGCGCTCGGTGAGCGGAGCGCTGTCCCAGCACAGCGACGCGCCGTCGTCAGGACGCTGGTCGAGCCCGAAGTCCGCCGGGCTGCCGTCGCCGCACCACACGCCGCCGGCGATGCCGGTGGTCTGCAGGCCGCGCAGGCTCCGGGTCGTCGTCGGGTCACTGTGGCCCTCCTGGAGCGACGCCACCCCCAGTGCGTGCGTCCACGGCTGCACCGCGGGCGACGGCCACGCGGGATCGGCCACCCATCTCCCGGGCCGCTCGGCATACGTCCCCGCCGGGGCGACCGGCTCCTGCATGTAGCTGGTCAGGCGTGGCTCGTCGAAGAAGCCGTTCTGCACGCCGTCAAGGCTGGCGGCGAAGAAGCGCAGGCACTCCTGCAGGAACCCGACCGCCGGCCCGGGCCGTCCGCTCTCGGGGCTCGTGTGGCCCCACGGTCCGATCAGTCCCCGCACCGGGCTGCGGACATGCTCGACCACCCGCAGGACCATGTCGCGGTAGCCGTCTGACCAGCCCCCGACCGCGAACACCGGGCACGTGATCGCGCCGTAGTCCTCGCAGGCCGAGCCCTGCCGCCAGTACGCGTCGCGACGCTGGTGGCTCAGCCACGGCTCGATGAACGGCCTCGCGCCCTCCAGGCGCTCCAGCCACGCCTCCCGCCAGCCCGCCCCGACCACCTCCGGGTCAGGCGGCTGGTTGAGGTAGGCCAGCATCGATGTCGCCCACTGGGACATGTCCATCGCCGAGACGCAGCCGCCGATGTAATGGACGTCGTCGGCGTAGCGGTCGTCGCTGGCGTGGATCGCGACCACGCCCCGCAGCTGCGCGACGTCGCGCGCCGCCATCTGCAGCGCCGCAAAGCCGCCCCATGACACCCCGATCATGCCGACGGCCCCCGTGCACCACGGGCGCTGCGCGAGCCAGGCGATCACATGCTCGGTGTCCCGCTGCTCCTGCTCGGTGTACTCGTCCTCGAGGATCCCGGAGGAATCGCCGCTGCCCCGCAGGTCAACCCGCGCGAAGGCGAACCCGCGCGCGGCGAAATACGTTCCCCAGGCGGCATCCCCGATGGCCGTCCCGTCGCCCTTGCGGTAAGGCACCGAGTCAAGGATCGCCGACACCGGGCGGCCCACGGCGTCCTGGGGCAGCCACAGGCGGATGCTGAGACGGACTCCGTCGGGCAACTCGATCCAGTCGTTCTCGACGACGTGGACGCCGCGCGGCGCTCCGTCGGTCTCCGGCGGGGTCGACTGACCGACGCTCACCCGCGTGCTCCGGCGATGGCCCGCTGAAGGCGCTCGTCGCGACCGATCAGCTCCAGCGCATAGGCGCCGCGGTCAGGCGCGTAGCCGGAGCCCACCAGCATCCGCGCCGTCGAGGCCATGCCCTCTGACCCGAGCGCCGCCTTGGTGAACGAGGTGGCCATCGAGAAGAACAGCACCGTCCCGTGGTCGGCCGTCAGCAGGATGGCGGCGGCCTCGCAGTCGGCCGCGTTGACCACCACCACGGTCACGTCGGCGCGGGGCAGGCCGGTATCCTCGAGACGGGCCAGCGCCTGGACGGCGTCGCGCAGATCGACCTCGATGGCGACGTCGGCCAGGTCGAGATCCTTGGCGCGCCGGCAGATGCGCCCATCGGCGTCCATCAGCACGAGCCGTCCGCCGGGCGCCAGGCAGTCGCGCGCCGCGGCGAGCGCGAGCAGACCGGCGTGACCGCCGCCCAGCACGAGCACGGTGCGGGTGTCGGCGCCGATCAGCGCCCGCGTCTGTGTGGCGGCGTTGCACACGTCGAGCGCCGCCAGCGTCGCCTCCAGCGCCGTGTCCTCGGGGTAGGCGGTCCACGGTGCCGTCCACGGCAGGTACGCGGTCCCGCTCACGGGAACGTGTGGGTGGGTGAGATCGAGCGGCCCGACGCTGCGCAGGCGCAGTGGAGTGAGGGTCAGCGAGGCCAGCGTGACGATCCGCAGGCCGAGCGGCGGAGGCTCCGGATACGCGTCGCCGGCCGCGCGCACGGTGCCCGTCAGGATCCCGCCCGACCCGGTGACCGGATTGTGCAGCTTGCCTCGCTGCGCGACGATGCCCCGGATCGCCTCGCCGACCCTCTCGGGGTCGCCGTGGCTGGACTGCACGAGCTGCCGGAAGCTGGTCGAGTCGACGCACAACGTGTCGACCTCGACTTCGATCTCGTAGCGCTGCAGGGGCAGCGTCGCGTCCAGCCGCAGCGCCGCCTGGGGCAGGGCGCCGAGCGGCTCGAGCACGCGGGCGGTGCCGAGCGCTTCGATCAGCGAGGTCATTGGGGCGCGGCGAGCCCCAGCAGCGACCGTGCCTGGTCCTGCGTCGCGACCTCCCGTCCCACCGCGTGGGCGAGGTCGATCGCCGCGCTGACCAGTGCGGCGCTGGACGGCGCGAGCACCCCCCGGCTGATGTAGACCGCGTCCTCGAGTCCCGTCCTGATGCATGGTGCGCCGTGCAGCAGCGCCAGCCCGAGCATGCGCGGGTGGTGGCGGCCGACGCACGTCACCGTCCAGAACGTCTCCGGGGGCAGCGGCCGGAGCATGGCGGCGAGCGCCTCGGGCGAGGCATCGATCCCTCCGGGCACCCCGAACACCAGATTGATCCGCATCGGCGCCGGGAGGACGCCGTCCTCCAACCACCGGACGGCGCTGATCACATGACCGACGTCGAAGGCCTCGACCTCGAGCCCGATGCCCGCCTGGGTGGCGCGCGCGATGATCCCGCGGGCCGCCGGCGGCGGGGTGATGAACGTGTCATCGCCGAAGTTCATCGATCCCGACTCGACGCCGGACAGGTCGGGCTTGGCCTCCAGCCCGGTGGTGCGCTCCTCGATCGTCATGTCGTTGGAGCCACCCGTCGACACCATCGTGATCAGGTCGCTGCCGTCGCGGATCCGCGACATCACGTCTCCGAAGAGCTCGGGGCGTCCGCTCGGGGTGCCGTCGTCCTCGCGGACGTGGAGGTGCACGACCGTCGCGCCCGCCGCCGCCGCGTCGATGCTGTGCTGGGCGATCTCGGCCGGCGTGTACGGGATGTTGGGGTTGTTCGAGCGAAAGACGTCGGCTCCGGTCGGAGCGACAGTCACCACCACGGGATCGCTGTTCCAGGCGCGCGCAGGCATGCGTTGCCGGCCGATGCTCGCCGAACGCGTGAGGCGAGTCAAGCGACGCGGACCCCGGACAGCGCGGCGACGAGCAGGCCGCCGAGCGCACTGAGGTCATAGCCCCCCTCCTGGACGATGACCGCGGGCCCGAGCCCCGCCACGCGCTCGACCGCGCGACGGTACCCCTCCGCGCTGACCCGCAGGGGGCTCTCCGGATCGGACTCGGCCGCGTCGAGGCCGAGCGAGATGACGATCGCGTCGGCGCCCCGGCCGCGGACGTCGGCGCAGAGGACGTCGATCGCGTCCAGCCACCCGGCATCGGCCGTGCCGGGCGCCAGCGCCACGTTGCGGTTGGCCTCCAGCCCGTCCCCGGCGCCGCGCTCGTCGGCATACCCGACGTAGTGCGGGAACCATCCCGCGCCCGGATCGACGTGGACGCTGCCGACGTAGACGTCGGCGCGCGCGTAGAAGATGGCCTGGGTGCCGTTGCCGTGGTGGGCGTCGATGTCGAGGACGGCGACACGCCCGGCCCCGAGCTCGCGCAGCGCCTGTGCGGCGATCGCGGCGTTGTTGAGATAGCACGATCCGCCGTACGCGCTCGGTCCCACGTGGTGCCCGGGCGGCCGGCACAACGCATAGACGGCCCGCGCTCCGGCCGCGACCGCGTCCGCGGCGGTCAGCGCGGCGTCGGCAGCCGCTCTGGCGGCCTCCCACGTGCCCGGCCCGATCAGCGTCATCGTGTCGTAGCAGAACCTCCCGGCGCGCCCGTGGAGCGCGGCCGGGGAGCGCATGGGCTGTCCGGCCAGCAGCCCGTCGGTGGGAAACACGTACGGCACCACGCGGTCGCGTCCATGCTCGGTCCGATAGCCGTCGGCCTCCCACTCCGCCCACACGGTCGCCAGATGATCGACGAGGGTGGCCTCGTGCACGGCCAGGAGCGCGGCGTCGTCGTGCGCGGTCGCCGGCATGACCGTCGCGCCCGCCGATCGCACCGCGTCGAGCATCACGGTGGCCCGGGCCGGGATCTCGGTGCCGGTCTCCCAGACGCCGAGCCACACCTCGCCCTTGGGCTCATGCAGCAGGCAGTCCGGGTGCCACACGACCGGCAGGCCCAGAAGGGAGCTTTCGCGGTGCGTCGTCATCAGTGGGTGCGTAATGATGACCGCGTGCCACGCGCGACGGACCTGGGGATCACGATCGGCCTGCTGCCGAGCGGGCCGACGGCCTCGATCACCGACGTCCCCGGGGTCGGCGTCGGCCACGCCACCGTGTGGCGAGACGAGCCGCCACCGCCCGACGGTCGCGGGGTGGCCAGGACGGGAGTGACCGTGATCGACCTGGGCGGCAACCTGTTCCGCAACCCGGTGCCCGCCGGCGGCGCGATTCTCAACGGCGCCGGGGAGTGCACCGGGTTTCTCGCGGCCGGCGAGTGGGGGTTGGCGGAGTCCCCCGTGTTCCTGACCTCGACGATGCAGGTGGGTCGGGTCTACGACGCGGCCTGTGAGCTGCTGATGGCCGAGGATCCCGGGATCGGGACCGACGATGTCCTCATCCCGATCGTCGCGGAATGCGATGACAGCTTCCTCAACGACGCGCGGCGCATGCAGGTGACATCGCAGGACGTCGCGGCCGCCCTGGCGGCGTCGCGGGCCTCGATCGGCGCCGGCGCCCCCGCGGAAGGCGCGGTCGGCGCGGGGACCGGCATGACCTGCTTCGGATTCAAGGGCGGCATCGGCACCGCGTCGCGGCTGACCCCGTCCGGCCACACCGTCGGCGTGCTCCTGCTGTCCAACTTCGGTGAGCGCCGGCGGCTGACCGTGGACGGGCTCGGGGTGGGACGGCTGCTCGCGCCCCAGGACGCGGCCACGGACGCGGCCCCGGCCTCGACCACGGCGGCGCGGCCGCCGGCCGGCTCCTGCATCGTCGTCGCGGTGACCGACGCTCCGCTTGACTCGGCCGCCTGTGTCCGCCTCGCCCGCCGGGCGGGGCTCGGTCTGGCCAGAACGGGCTCGACGGGGCACCACGGCAGCGGTGAGATCTTCCTGGCGATGGCGACGGGCCTGCGCCGCCCCCGCGCCGCCCGCGGCCCCGAGCGCCGTGCGCCGCCTGACTCCGGGCCCGCGTCCCCCCTGACCGGCATAGCGCTGGACCCGTTCTTCGCCGCGATCGTCGAGGCCACCGAGGAAGCGGTCCTGAACAGCATGCTGTCTGCCCCCACCGTCACCGGCCGCGATGGCAACACCTCCCCGGGCCTGCCCGCCGAGCGCGTGGCCGAGCTGCTGCGGGGCCGCTCCGTTCGCTAGGTTGGCGCGCTCATGGAGGAGCCGATCACGCCACCGATCGCGCCGCGCGTGCCGTCGGTCCGGGAGCTGCACGGGGAGACCGTCACCGACGACTACGCCTGGATGCGCGACCCCAACGAACCCGGCCTCCACGCCTACCTCACCGCCGAGCGCGCCTACTACGACGCGCAGACGCGCGGGCTGGACGCACTCGCCCAGACGCTGGCGGCCGAAGCCGATGGCCGGACGCCCGACGGCCCGGAGTACTCCGTGGCCTGGCCGCGCGACGGATTCATCTACCGCACGGTGATCCCGGAGGGCAGTGACAACGCGCAGCTGCTCCGGACGCCCGGCGATGGCGGCGAGGAGCAGGTCCTGCTCGACGAGAACGTCATCGCTGCCGACACCGGCTTTGCCGAGGTCGGGGTCCGCGAGCCCAGTCCCGACGGGAAGCTGCTCGCCTGGTCTGCCGACACCAGCGGCGCGGAGATCTACGAGCTGCGCATCAGGGACCTGGCCACCGGCGAGGACCTGCCTGAGGTGATCAGCCGCAGCTATCCCGGAGTGGCGTGGAGCGCTGACTCGCAGTACGTGTTCTATCTCGTGCCCAACACGCTGACCTGGCCGTACCAGGTGTGGCGCCATCGCGTCGGAACGACGGCCGAGGCCGACGAACTCGTCCTGGAGGAGCCCGACGAGAGATTCGAGCTCACCCTCGCGGGGTCGCGCAGCGGACAGCTGGCGCTCATCAACGCCGCCTCGCGGGACACCACCGAGGTACGCGTGATCCCGCTGGCAAGCCCGCTCGACGATCCCCTGGTGGTCCAGCCGCGGGAGCCGGGGACCGAGTACCTGGTCGATCCCGCGCGCAGCGGCACTCTCTACGTGGTCACCGACGCCGGGGCACCGGAGTTCACGCTGATGCGAGCGCCGCTGGGTTCCCCGGGACGCGACCACTGGGAACCCG
Organism: uncultured Actinomycetota bacterium; assembly: GCA_963771675.1. Lineage (GTDB taxonomy): Bacteria > Actinomycetota > Thermoleophilia > Solirubrobacterales > Solirubrobacteraceae > Palsa-465. The sequence goes on from CAVYUJ010000005.1 coordinate 533,494, forward strand.
TGAGCTGCCCGGCGATCGCACCCGCGCGCACCGATACCCGGCTGCACCGATGCGATGTGCTGGCCGACCACCTGCTGCTCACGCTGCGACGCGGTGGCGAGCCGCTGCTGGCGATCACCGACCACGACGGCGGCGAGGTCACCGAGATCACCCCCGAGGTGCCGGCGGGCTCGATCAGGGTCGAGCACGCCGAGGACTACGAGGCTGGCTCGGTCGTCATCGCCGTCGAGTCACTGATCGAGCCGCCCGCGTGGTATGAGCTCGACCTCGCCACGGGGAGGCGCCGGCTGCTCAAGCGCATGGACGTGCCGGGGTATGAGGCCGGCCGTTACCGCACCGAACGCATCACGGCGCCCGCGCCCGACGGAGCGCAGATCCCGGTCACGCTGGCGTACCGCGACGACACTCCGCTGGACGGCAGCGCGCCGTGCCTGTTGTACGGCTACGGCTCCTACGAGTCCAGCATCGACGCGGAGTTCGACCGCAGCCTGCCGTCACTGCTGGACCGCGGCGTCGTCTACGCGATGGCCCACATCCGCGGCGGCGGCGAGTGCGGACGCGACTGGTGGCAGCAGGGCCGGCTGCGGGCCAAGCCGACGACCTTCACCGACTATGTGGCCGTCGCCGACCACCTTGCCGGCGGCTCGGGACGCGCGCTCGTGGACGGAAACCGGATCGTGTCGCGGGGGATATCGGCGGGCGGCCTGCTCCAGGGCGCGGTGTACGCGATGCGGCCGGACCGGTGGCGCGCCGTCGTGGCCGAGGTGCCGTTCGTGGACGTCGTGAACACCATGCTCGATCCGTCGATCCCCCTGACGATCACTGAATGGGATGAGTGGGGCGACCCGCGCGAGCCCGAGGACTACGCCTGCATGCGGTCCTACTCCCCCTACGAGAATCCGCCACCGGGGCAGCGGCCGGCGCTGCTTGTCACCGGCGCGGTTCACGACCCGCGGGTGGCGATCCACGAGCCGGCCAAGTGGGTGGCGAAGCTGCGCGCAACCGACACCGGGGACGCGCGCGTGCTGTTTCGAGCCGAGACCGGCGTCGGAGCCCACAGTGGCCCGTCGGGGCGCGGCGCCCGCTTTCGCTACGAAGCGGAGATCCAGGCCTTCATCCTGGACGCGATGGGGATCGCCCGCTGACTCAGGCGGCGACGACGTCGCCGGCCGGCGCGGCGGGGTCGGGCTCCTGAAGCGGGAAATGACAGGCCGCCTGATGGGTCGGCCCGAACCGGCGCAGGAGCGGTTCCTGCTCGGCGCACAGTGCCTGCGCGCGTGGGCAGCGCGTCCGGAAGCGACAGCCGGATGGCGGCGTGATCGAGCTCGGAAGCTCGCCCGTGATCCCCACCTCGGTCTTGGCCCGCTCGGCGGCAGGATCGGGCACGGGGATCGTCTTGATCAGCGCGTCGGTGTAGGGATGCGCCGGGCGCCGGTAGATGTCATCGCCGCTGCCGAGCTCGACGACCTTGCCGAGGTACATGACGGCGATCCGATCGGCGAGGTATTTCACGACGGCCAGGTCGTGGGAGATCACCACCGACGCGCGCTGGTGCTCTGCCTGCAGGCGCTTCATCAGGTTCAGGACCTGCGATCGGATCGAGACGTCGAGAGCGCTGACCGGCTCATCGGCGACGATCACCTTGGGCTCCAGCATCAGCGCCCGGGCGAGCGCGATGCGCTGGCGCTGCCCGCCGGAGAACTCGTGCGGATAGCGCTCCAGCGCGTTGGCGGGCAGACCGACCTCGTCGAGCAGCGCCCGGATCTTCTGATCCTGCTCCTGCCGGCTGCCGAGCTTCTGGATGACCAGCGGCTCGCGCAGCAGCGCCTGCACCCGCATCCGCGGATCCAGTGAGGCGTACGGGTCCTGGAAGATCATCTGCAGGTCGCGCCGCGCGCGCCGCAGCTCGCGCCCGCGGCTGCGAAACAGCTCCCTGCCGTCCAACGTGATCCGGCCCGCGTCGGGTGTCTCGATGCCCACGATCATCTTGCCCAGCGTGGTCTTGCCGCACCCGGACTCCCCCACCAGCCCCAGTGCCTCGCCGACGTCGACGTGCAACGTCACTCCGGAGACGGCCTTGACCGAGTTCACCTTGCGCGGCAGGATCGTGCCGGCCGTCACCGGGTATGCCCGGACGACGTCGGTGATCTCCAGCAGGTGACCGTTCGCGACCGCCGCACGATCCGCTGCGGCGCGTGGACGACTCGCCACCTCGGGCAGCGATGAGACGGGTCCGTCCACGGGATGCCAGCACGCGAACCGGTGCTCGGGGTTGGTCCCCGCCAGTGGCGGCTCTTCGGCGCGGCACTGGTCGGTGGCATACGGGCAACGCGCGGCGAAGCGGCAGCCGACCGGGGGATCGGTCAGATCGGGCGGGCGGCCGGGAATGCTCACCAGCGCCTTGCGATTGTCCTGGCTCAACTTGGGGATCGAGCCCAGCAGGGCCTGGGTGTAGGGATGGTGCATCGCCGCGAAGATGTCCTCGGTCGACCCCGTCTCGACGATCCGCCCGGCGTACATGACGCTGATCCGGTCGGCCCGGCCGGCGACGACGCCCATGTCGTGCGTGACGAGCAGCGTCGCCATGCCCAGGCGCTCCTCGAGGCTGTCGAGCAGGGCCAGGATCTGCGCCTGGATGGTGACGTCCAGCGCGGTGGTCGGCTCATCGGCGAGCAGCACCTTGGGCTCACAGGCGAGCGCGAGCGCGATCATCACGCGTTGGCGCATGCCGCCCGACAGCTGGTGCGGGTAATCGCGCATGCGCTCTCGTGGCTGCGGAAGGCCGACCAGGTCGAGCACCTCGAGGGCTCGGTTGTTGGCCTCCGTCCGCGATCCGCCGCGATGCAGGCGCACCGGCTCCGCCACCTGCTCGCCGATCGTCTTGGTCGGGTTCAGCGACGACTGGGAGTCCTGGAAGATCATCGCCACCTCGTTGCCGCGCAACCGGCGCAGCTCGGAGTCGGGCAGGCCCACCAGCTCACGGCCCTGGAGCTGCACGGAGCCCCCGGTGATCGCGCCGCCCTTCGGCAGCAGGCCGAGAATCGAGAGCCCGAGCATCGACTTGCCGCAGCCCGACTCGCCCACCAGGCCCAGGGTCTCCCCGGCGTCGATGGCGATGTCGACATTCCCCACGGCGTGGACCGTCGAGCGGGAGAGCTTGATCTCCGTGGTGAGGTCCGTGACCTCGAGCGCGCGCGGATGGCCGTCTGTCACCGTCATCCCTACCTCCGGCGCAGCCGTACGTCGAACGCGTCGCGCAGCGCGTCGCCGACGAGGTTGCACGCCATCACCACCGCCACCAGGCAGAACCCGACCGGGTAGACCAGCCACCACTGGCCGCTTGAGATGTTGGTGTCGGCGTTGCCCAGCATGTCGCCCCACGATGCCGTGGGGTATTGCAGCCCGAAGCCCAGGAAGCCGAGGAAGGCGAGGGCCAGGATCGAGTCGGCGACGAGGAAGGTGATGTTGACGATGACCACCGACAAGGCGTTGGGGATCAGGTGCTTGTAGATGAGACGCGTCCGGCTGCTGCCCATCACCACCGCCGCGCTCACGAAGTCACGTTCGCGCAGCGTGAGCACCTCGCCGCGGATGAGGCGCGCCGGGACGAGCCATGAGAAGAAGCCGAGCAACAGGCTCTCCGCCAGCACGGTGGCGCTGAACTTCGTCGCCAGCACGAGCACGATGAACAGGAACGGGATCGACAGCACGATGTCGACGAAGCGCATCATGACGCCGTCGATGACGCGCCCGGCGAGGCCCGCGATCGCTCCGTACAGGGTCCCGATCAGCGTCGCGATGACGGCGGCGTAGAAGCCCACCTCGAGCGCCGTCTGGCCGCCGGCCATGATCCGCCCGAGCTCGTCGAAGCCGTGCTCATCGGTGCCGAGGATCCCGGCGGTTCCGCCCAGCGGACTGGCCGCTCCCGGCGCCAGGTCCGTGTTCAGCGGCTGGGTGAGTGACTGGTTGGTGTGGTAGACGAGCGGGCCGACGAAGCACAGCAGCACGAAGAAGACGAGGATGACCAGCCCCGCGAGCGCGACCTTGCTGTCGGCGAACTCGCGCACCGCGAGCCGCCAGCCACTGGCGATCCCATGGACCTCCCCCGCGTCGGCGACGGGTGCCGTCTCGAGCAGCTCCGGGCGGCTGCCCGGCGCGCCGATCCCGCTTGGGGGACCCAGCTGGCGATCGGTCAAATCCGGATCCTCGGGTCGGCGATGGTCACGGCGACGTCGGCCAGCAGGTTTCCGAGCACGGTGAGGATTCCCCCGAGGACGGTGTAGGCGAGCAGGATCGGATAGTCGCCGCTCTGTAGCGCGTTGAAGAACAGGAGGCCGAGGCCCTGGATGTTGAAGAGCACCTCGACGAGCAGGTTGCCGGCGAGCAGATCCGGGATCGAGAGACCGACGAGCGTGATCATCGGCAGGCAGGCGTTGCGCAGCAGGTGGCGGTAGAGCACCGCCCGCTGCGACAGCCCCTTGGCGCGAGCCAGCCGGATGTAGTCCTGGGCGAGGTTGTCGAGCGCGGACGAGCGCATGTAGCGGCTGAACGAGGCGATGTTGACGGCGGTCAGTGTGACGATGGGGAGGAGAAAATCGCGCGGGTGGGTGATCGCCCCCCAGGTCGAGGTGATCGACGACGGCACGAGGGGCGGCAACACGTGCAGATGGAGGGCGAACACGTCGATGAGGATGATCCCGAGGAAGAACGGCGGCATCGCGTAGAGGACGAACGTCAGCGTCGTCCACGCGTAATCGCCGAAGCTGTTGCGCCTGACGGCCTGCGCGATCCCGATCGGGATCGCGATGAGCAGTGAGAGCAGCAGCGAGGTACCCGAGAGATAGATGCTGCGCCCGGCGTTCTGCGCAAACAGCGTCGCGACGCTCTGCCCCTGCTTGTAGGAGTAACCGAAGTTGAGATGGGCGAGGTTGCCCAGATAGGTCAGAAACTGGGTCACCAGCGGCCGGTCGAACCCATGCTGGCGGTTCCACGCCGCGATCTGAGCCGGCCGGGCCCCACGGCCGAGCACTTCATGGACCGGACTTCCCGAGATCAGATGCAGCAGCTCGAAGGTGATCGCCGCGATCCCGATCGTGATCACGATCGCCACGAGCGTGCGCCGGATGACATAGCCGGTCATCGCCGTGGACCCTCCCTGCCTCCCACCGGGAGGCGTGGCGCGCGCGGCCCCCGCCCGGGCGCCGCGGCTATTTCTTGTTGACCCACCAGAACTGGGGCCAGAGGCCGTACTGCGTCAGGCTGAGATATGACGCCGGATCACCGCCCACTCGCTTGGACACCGCCCAGAGCAGGTCATAGTTGGGCTCGAACAGCGCGGGGACCATCCTCGCCTCGTAATCGGCTTCCTTGATCACCGCATTCGGGTCAGAGCCGAACACGGACGCCTTGATCAGCGCGTCCATCTTCGGATCGACGTAGGCGCCGCTGTTGAACGAACCGCCGGTGTTGAAGATGGCGTTCTGCGTCGGATAGCCGTTGTCGACGTAACCGCTGAAGTTCTCGACGGCCCACTGGTTGGTGAACTTGGCCACCGACGGGTCAGCGTCGTTGAGGTTGCTGGCGATGTAGTTGAACGTCTTCTGGTGCAGGACGACGTTGATCCCGGCCACCTGCTTGGCCTCGGAGGTGATCGCCTCGTCGGTCAGGGGGACGTACGGTCCCGCCGCCGCCGTCTGGGTGTACCAGTCGAACTTGATCGGCGTCCCCGCCGGGATCCCGGCGCCGCACTCGTTCGGTCCGCTGCCGGCGTTGGCGCACGTCGTCGTCCCGTTGGGGACCACGTGCCAGCCGTGGGCCTTGAGGACCGCCACCGCCTTGGCCGGGTTGTAGGGGTAGGGCGGGTTGACCGCGGTGGGCGGCACATACGGCGACTTCGGGACCGGGGGGATCGGGCCGTAGGCGACTCCGGCGGCGCCGTGGTAGATCCCCTCGACGATCGCAGGCTGGTTGACGAGCATCGCCATCACCTGGCGGAAGTACAGCTGGGCGATGATCTTGTCGAAGTGGCCGGTGGTGTCCTTGAAGTTCCAGATGACACCCGCCCACCCGAAGCTGGGCAGACCGAAGGCGTTGTAGCCCTGGGACTTGAGGCCGGGGACGTTGGCGAGCTGAGAGAAGTCCAGCGAGCCCACGTCGAGGGTGCCGGTCCGCATCGCGTTCAGCATCGGGGTGATCCCCGTGTAGGTGACCCCTTGCAGCGACTGGATGTACGGCTTGGGCGAGCCGCCGTAGCTCGGGTTGGCCTTCAGCGTCCACGAGCTGGTGACCGGGCTGAAGCTCGACAGCACGAAGGGGCCGTCGGCGATCTTCCACAGCGGGTTGGTGGCATAGGTCCCCAGCTTGCCGCCGGCCTTGGTGAGGTAGTCATAGATCTTCTTGGCGTTGCCCGGCACCGTCCAGTCCAGGTGCGGGCCGCTGGGCGACGTCACGTTCCATGCCCTGCTGGGGAGCAGGTAGATGTTGTTCGCCAGCTGGTTGTGCAGGAAGAAGCCCGGGTTGAAGGCGCGCTTGAGGTGCATCACCACCGTGTAGGGCCCGGTCGCGCTGATGCTCGCCAGGCTCTGGGGGAAGTAGCCCGGCGTGAACCCGGTCCAGTTCGCCGCGCTCTCGGCGACCGCCGCCTTGATGAGCGCGACGTCGAACAGCAGGTCCTGGGCGTCGACCGGCTTCCCGTCGCTCCACTTGTAGCCCCGGTGCAGCTGGATCGTCACGGTCTTGTCGCCGTTGCTGAACGTCGGCGGCGCAGCCAGGCTGAGCCTGTCGACGATCTTGCCGGGGGCCGAGCCGTAGGCGAAGTTGTTGTACAGCGGCAGCCACATGAGCTGCTGCCACTGGTAGTTGATGGTGCTCGCGTTGCCCGACGGGACCACCGGGAAGATGTAGTTCGGCGTCGTGCCGCTCAGCTGGCCGAACGTGATGCTGCCGCCGTGCGTCGCGGTCCCGGCGGCCGGGAGCTTGCCGTACAGGCCCGGTTGCTTGATCGAGCCCGACACGGTGCCCTTGGAGCTCGAGCCACCACCACCGCCGCCGCAGGCGCTCAGGGCCACCGCGGTGAGGGCGAGGACGATCGCCACCGTTGCTCGCAGGCGCCCAGTTGCGGCGATACCACGGCTACCCATCGAAACCCCTCTTCCGCGTGCGGATCAGGGGCGGCAATCTAGAAGGGCCGCAACAGCGATGTCAAGCTGGGGCAGCGCAGTTACCGCGCCGCCATCGCCCCTGACGCCAGGCGCGGGCGCAGGCGGGCGTACGCGAGCATCCCGCCGAGGCTCGGGATCCAGAACGCCACCGCGTGGTAGACGAGCACTGCCGCGGCGGCGTGCGTGAGCGGCATCCCGTAGAGCCCGAGAGCGCCGACCAGTCCGGCATCGAGGATCCCGATCCCGCCGGGGATGGGCAGCACATTGGGGAGGTATCCCGCGAGGTAGGCGACGGCCAGTGCCGCCACCGGCGGCGCCGGACCGACGGCCGCCAGCGTGGTCCACAACACGGCGATGTCGAACAGCAGGTAGCCCAGCGCGCCCAGCAGGCGCCAGTTCGGTGCTAGCAGCGCGTCGCGGGCGGCGGGGATCCCGGTGCCGATGTCCTCGAGCCACGCCGGGGCCGGGAGCCGGCCGGCGGCGCGGCGCATGACGCGCGGCAGGCCGAGGACGACGATGACGGCGGCGACCGAGGCGGCGACCGGCAGCCCCGTGCGCAGCAGATCGTGCGGGCCGCCCCCGATGCCGATCAGCAGGACCAGGCCGCCGGCGGCGAGCACGAACACGTTGATCGCGCTGGTGAGAAAGAACAGGCCGCTCGAGCGCCGCAGGATCTGCCGGGTGGACATGCCGGCGAGATGAAGCAGCCAACCGCCCACGGCCAGCGAACCGACGCCACCGCCCGGGAGAAGCGCGCCTGACCCCATCTGTGACCAGGCCATCTCGCGCGCGACCGGGGCCGGGATCGGTTCAAAGAAGCGCCGGAAGATGACGACGAAGCTCAGGCATGACGCCAACTCCAGGGCGATGGCGGCGGCCACCCACGCCGGGTTGATCGCCGCGATCTCGCGGGCCACCGGCCGCAGGTCGGGCACCGCCACCACCACGGCCCCGACGCAGATCGCGAGGACCACGACGGTGACGAGCCGCCGGCGCAGATCGCGGCTTGCGATCTGCGCCGGCGGCCGGGCCGTGGCCGGCATCTCGTTGGGGGTGGCGGTGGCGGACATTGCGGACGCCGGCAACCAGATCAGCCGGGCTCGTCGGCGCCGCTCAGGCGAACGCTCGGGGCGCGCCGCCGGCGCGGGCGATGAGATCTGCCACCGACCAGCGGCGCAGGATGCGCGCCGCGCCCGCACCGCCTGTCTGGCGGGCGGCGTCCGGGCGACCGGTGGTGGTGCTGGACTTCTGGAGGCGGCCGTCGTCGCCGCGGGAGGGGATGGTGAGGGAGTGCTTCTTCATGGTGGTGCTCCGATCAGGCGGTCTCGAGGCTGAGGTTGAGGTCACTGGCGGCCTCGGCATTGGCGGTGCGGGCGCGGGCGGCGCCGTCGCGCGGGAGGACAAGGGTCGCGACCAGCAATCCGGCGGCGAACAGCGCGGCGGCCCATTCGAACGCCGTCGTGTAGCCGTGGATGGAGGCCGCGCTGGCGAGGTCCGCGGTCCGGGCGTGGCCGGAGGCGAAGCTCGCCGCGGCGCTGGCGAAGATCGTGCTCAGCAGGGCTGTGCCGACCGAGCCACCCACCTGCTGGGAGGTGTTGACCATCGCCGAGGCGATGCCGGCGTCGCTGTTCTTGACCCCGAGCGTCGCGGTGGAGAATGCGGGGGCAAAGATGCAGCCCATCCCCACTCCGGTCAGCAGCAGCCCGGGCAGCACGTGGGTGATGTAGGCCGCGTGCGGCGACAGCTGCGTGAACACCAGCATGGCGCTGATCCCCAGCGTCATCCCGGTCATCACCAGCGGGCGGGCCCCGGTGCGATGCAGGATCCGCGTCTGCACCGTCGTCGCGGTGAGGACGATCATCACGGTCATCGGCAGGAAGGCCAGGCCGGTCTTGAGCGGCGAGTAGCCGAGGTTCTGCTGCAGGTAGTAGGTGAGGAAGAGGAACACCGCGAACACCGCGGAGCCGGCGAGGGCGATCGTCGCGTAGGCGCCGCCGCGGGCTCGATCCGACACGATGTGCAGGGGCAGCAGCGGATGGTCAGAGCGCCGTTCCACGGCGAGGAATCCGCCCAGGAGCAGGACGCTGGCGGCCAGCGACACGATCGTCGTCGCGCTGGACCACGAGCTCGTCTCCGCGCTGGAGAAGCCGTAGACGAGGCCGAACAGTCCTCCGGAGGCGAGCAGCGTGCCGGGGAGGTCGATGCGCGGCCGGTGGGGCTGGCGCTCATTCTGGAGCAGCCGGATGGCGAGGATGGCGGTCGGGACGGCGATCGCCAGGTTGACGTACAGGCTCCAGCGCCAGGACAGCGCCTGCGTGAGCACGCCGCCGAGGAGCAGTCCGACCGATGCTCCGCCGGCCGCGATGGCGCTGAAGATGCCGAACGCCTTCGGGCGGTCAGGCGATCCCTGGAAGGTCACGGTGAGCAGACCGAGCGCCGAGGGGGCGAGGATGGCTCCGAACGCTCCCTGCAGGGCGCGCGCGGCGACGAGCATCCCGAAGGACTGGGCCATGCCGCCGATCGCGGAGGCCACGGCAAATCCGGTCAAGCCGCCGATCAGCGTCCATTTGCGCCCGAAGAGGTCGCCGAGCTTGCCGCCGAGCAGCAGGAGGCTGCCGAAGGCCAGGGCGTAGGCGGTGATGACCCACTGCCGGTTGTCGGCGGTGAAGTGCAGCGCCCGCTGCGCCGACGGGAGCGCGATGTTCACGATCGTCGCGTCGAGCACGACCATCAGCTGGGCGACGCCGAGCAGGGCGAGGACCGCCCAGCGGCTGGGGCTTCGAGTGCTTTGGGTGTCTGGGCTGTCTGTGCTCATCAGGGTCCTTACGGGTCGGAGTGATGAAGACCTTAGCACGAATCATCCATGTTGCGTGTATCAATTACAATCTGGTAACTATTTGCCCTGCGTGCACGATCCCGAAATTTCCGCTATAATCGCCCCGGTCATGAATTACGAGAACTGCCCCGGCACCCCCAGCGCGATGATCCTGTTGCCGCGATTGGCCAAGCAGGTGATGCGACGCACCAACCCCGAGCTGCTCGGCATGGACCTGCGGCTGCTCATGGCGCTCAGTTATCTGAAGGACCACGACGGGGCGCCCCAGCAGGAGCTCGTCGATGCCCTGTGCATGGACGCCAAGAACGTGGTCCTGCTCCTCAACGAGCTCGAGGACCGCGGATATCTCGTCCGGGTCCGTGACGCCGAGGACCGCCGCCGCCACCGCGTGCAGATCACCGAGGCCGGCCGCGAGGCGCTCGCGAAGGCTCGCGACCACATGGACGCCGTCGAGAACGAGGTCCTGCAGGCCCTCGACGCCGACGAGCGCGCCGCGCTGGTCAACCTGCTCGCCCGTGCGCTGCGCGGGGTCGAGCACGTCGCCGACGACGCGACGCTGGCGACCGTCTCGTCATAGCGCGCCGCCGGTCGCGGTAGGTTGCACCCGTGACCCCGCTGCGCATCGGCCTGGTCGGCTACGGATTCGGGGGGCGCTACTTCCACGCGCCGCTCATCGCCGGCGCGTCCGAGTGCGAGTTCCTCGGCGTGGTCACCAACTCTGACGAACGCCGGAGCGCGTTTGGGGCGGAGTTCCCGGGCCGGGCGGTGTTCGACTCACTCGAGGACCTGGCCGCGGCGGGCGCCGCGGCGGTGACGATCTCCACCCCGGCGAGCACGCACATCGAGCTCGTCCAGCAGGCCCTGCGGCTCGGACTCGCCGTGGTCTGCGACAAGCCGTTCGCGCTCGATGCCGCATCCGCGCGTGAGACGGTCCTGCTCTCCGAGGATCTGGGGATCGTTTTGTGCGTGTACCAGAATCGACGCTGGGACTCGGACTTCCTCACCGTCCGCAAGGCCCTGGCCGACGGCGTGCTCGGCGATCCGGTGCGCTTCGAGTCGCGCTTTGAGCGCTTCGCGCCCGACCCGGGGCCGCCGGCCTCCGGCGGCGGAACGCTCCGGGACTTCGGCAGCCATCTCGTCGACCAGGCACTGGTGCTGTTCGGTCCCGCGCAGTCCGTCTACGCCGAGATGCAGTTTGGCTCGGGGGCGGAGGCCGTCGACGACGATGTCTTCGTGGCCATCACCCACGCCGGCGGGGTGCACTCCCAGATCTGGGGTAGCTGGCGCCAGAACGCGCCCGGCCCGCGCTACCGGGTGACCGGCACCACCGCCACCTACATCGTCGTTCCCGACATGGAGAGCCAGGAAGAGCGGTTGGTGGCGGGTCAGTCTCCGGCGGCGGTGGCCGACTGGGGCGCCGAGCCCGAGGAGCGGTGGGGACGGGTGTTTCGCGACGGGAGGTCTGTGCTTTTGCCGTCCGAGCGCGGCGCCTGGGACACGTTCTATCCCGCCTTTGCCGCCGCGGTGCGCGGCAGCGGTCCGGTGCCGGTCGACCCGTGGGACGCCGTGGCGTCGGCGCGCGTCCTGGACGCGGCCCGGGAGAGCGCCATCACGGGGCAGGTGGTCACGCTCGAGCAGTGATGCTCGCGGGGCCGGCTCCGGCTGGGCGCCCACTTACAATCCCGCGATGGCAGCCAGCAGGGGGAGCGCGCGTGGCGGTAGGACGCAGATGTCAACCCCGCTGCGGTACTACTGGCGTCATTACTAAGAGCGCGTGATCGGCGAGCTGATGGGCGGACGCGCGCGAACGGACCCCGGTTTCGTCCGCCGTCACGGCGACTCGCGCCTGCACAACCCTCCGACCCCGCTGGGCTACGCGTGGCAGCTGCTCGCCATGGCCACAAGCCCCGGGACCCTGGGATGGCTCGAGCAGATCAGCGCGGACACGTTGGTGGTGACCGGCGACGACGATCCGGTGATGCCGCTGGCCAATGCGCTTCTGCTCGCGCGCCACATTCCGAGCGCTCGCCTGCTGGTGGCCCGCGGCGAGGGGCACATGCTGCTGATGGACGAGCAGAGCGCCGCCTTCCCGGCCGCTGGCCAGCTTCCTGACGGCAACCCGCGCCGAGCGCTCCGCCGCGTGGCTGAAAGCAACCGACGTCGACGACGGGCTGCTTCAGGAAGCGCTCGCCGCAGACCGCCCCGAGCTCGGCAACCCGGCGGCGCTGCTCAGCGCTCTGGTGCGGGGGTGCGCGACGGCGGCGGCTTAGCTCCGCGTCGCCGACCTGAGGGGCGACGTCATCGGGCAGCGTCGCGAGCGGAACTGGCGTCATCTGAGGCCTCCCTTCTCGGTTTCTCCTGCGTCCGAGCCTTCTCCGTGACGGGCGGGGATCCAGCGGACCGCTCACTGTGAGCTCGGATCCACTCCGCGATCTGCGGTCGTGCCACCTTCGCCGCCTGGCGACCCGCCACCAGCCCGACGTGCCCGGACTCCAGGCACAGCTCGGTGACGTCCTCGGAGCCGACCAGGCCCGTCAGGGGAGCCGCGGATCGCGGCGGCACGATCTCGTCGCGGTTGCAGAACACGTTGAGGAACGGGCATACGATGTCGCCCAGGCTCACCTCGCCCTTGCCCAGCGCGGCCCGCCCTTCGGCCAGGGAGTTGTCCCGCACGAGCCTCTCGACGATCTGCCGGAACACGGCGCCGGGCAGCGGCGCCTGGTCGCGGGCCCATTTGTTCATGGCGATGAAGCCGGTGAGCCACTGGTCGTTCCACAGGTTCTGGAGGACGTTGACCTGCTGGACCAGGGCGTCGGTGGGTTTGAGCGATTGAAAGGCCTGGTCCAGGACGCGCGCCGGGACGATGCCGGTGGAGTCCATCACGTCCGCGGGCTCGAGCCGTCCCTCGGCGAGCATCTCGCTCAGGAAGCCCAGCTCTGAGAAATCACACGGCGTGGTCAGCCCGATCAGGTTGCGGACGGGCGCCCCCGGCTGGGCCGCTGCGGCGAGGAGCGCGAGCACGCCGCCGAGGCAGTATCCGGCGAGTGTCAGCTCGCTGGTATCCGAACGGGATCTCGCTGGGCGGCATGATCGCCCAGGCGGTGGCGCTGGAGCATCCCGACCGGGTGGAGCGTCTGGTGCTGGGCGCGACGACGCCCGGCGGCGCCGGCCACACCGCGGCCCCCGACGACACGGTGGCCTTTCTCGGCCGCCGCGCGGGCATGCCGCCCGAGGAAGCGGTGTGGGCGTCCGTGCCCTACAACCACGGGCCCGCCACCCGTGCTCGTGACGGGCAGCGAATCGCGGAGGACATCGCGCAGCGGCTTCGCTTTCCGGTCACGCCTGAGTCCTACACGGCGCAGCTCGCCGCGGCCCTCGACCATGACTGTCATGACCGGCTGGAGCGGATCGCCGTGCCGACGCTGGTGATCCACGGCTTGGAGGATGTGATGGTGGCACCGGCCAACGGCCGCACCCTGGCGGAGCGCATCCCCGGCGCACGCCTCGTCGAGCTGCCGGGCGCGGCGCATCTGTATCCCACCGACGAGCCCGCGGCGGACCGCCAAGTGGCGGCCTTTCTCACCGACGGCTAGGTGTAAGTGCTGAGCAGGTTGTTCAGGCGGGTGATGGGTGGTTGTCGCCCGATGGCTGAGTGTGGGCGGTGATGGTTGTAGTGATAGAGCCAGCCGTCAAGGGCTGCGGTGCGTTCTTTGCTTGAGGCGTAGATGGCGCCGTAGGCCCACTTGTTGATGAGGGTGCGGATGAAGCGCTCGGCTTTGCCGTTGGTCTGGGGTCGGTAGGGGCGGGTACGGAGATGTCGGACTCCGAGCGCGCGGCAGGCGATGGCGTGCACGGTTGAGATGTAGGGCGAGCCGTTGTCGGTGATCACCCGCTCGATGGTCATGCCGTGGCGCTCATAGAACGCGATCGCTCGGCGCAGGAAGGCGACTGCGGTGGTGGCTTTCTCGTCGGGCAGGACCTCGACGTAGGCCAGGCGTGTCGCGTCGTCGACGGCGACGTGAACGGCATCCCAGCCGGTGGTGCCGCGCGGGATGCCGCTGGCGTCCTGGCGGCGACCGCGGGTGCTGTTGCGCTGCGGGCCGGTGACGCGTTTGCCCGCGCCGCCCTGGATGCGACCGAGCTTCTTGACGTCGATGTGGATCAGCTCGCCGGGACGCTCGCGCTCATAGCGCTGCGCGGGCTCTAAGGCCAGGCGCCCGAGCCGACCCATCCCCTGTCGTGTGAGGATGGCTGAGATCGTCGAGACGGGCATCCCGAGCAGGTCGGCCAGCTCGGGGGCGGTGAACCGCAACCGCCGCAACGCCATCAGCAGCTCAACCCGACGCGAGTCGGTGCGGTTATGCACCCGTCTCGGGGCGCTTGACCGGTCGACCAGCCCCGCCGGCCCCTCAGACCGGTAGCGAGCGACCCACTTGGCGCAGGTTCGCTCGCTCACGCCGGCCGCCTCGGCGGCCAGCGCGATCGACCGATCCTGCGCCAATACCTGCTCGACCATCCGAGCACGGGGCCTTCAGACTGAGCGCCGCGTTAGCGTGCAATCGCATCCGGGTTCTCCTTGGGACTGGGGCTTCGAGAACCACCAGCCTCCAAGGAGGCCCGGATGAACAACGTGCTCAGGAACTACAGCTAGGCGGTGGCCTCCGCGATCGGGAGCGTGTGATGCCCGGAGAGCCGGGCGCCCACCGCGACGCACCTCTTGGTGGCAAGGCAGGAGACCGAGGTCAGTGAGGGCGCGACCGCGGCCAGCGTACGGCTGCTGAACTGTTGAAAGCTGGCCGTCCCCTCGGGGATGCGCACCGGGGTCCAGCGCCTGCCGTCGTAGTGCTCGACGATCAGCTGCATCGACTTCGGCAGGACCTCGCGCACAGGACTGGCGAACTCCCCGACCGCCTGCAGTCCGACCGCGACGCACGAGCGGGCGGAGCTGCAGGAGGTCCCCTCCAGCTGCCCTCCGGATCCGCGGACGCGAACCGTCATCGACACCCATCGCCGTCCGTTCCACCGCTGCGCGATCGGAACCCCTGGCTGTCCCTGGTCCAGACCGACGGCGCCCACCGCGAGGCACTGCCCGCCGCGCAGGCACGAGACGCCCTCGAGGGTGCCCTGCGACGCCGGCCCGAGCCTGCCGCGCACCTGCCACCGCGTGCCGTTCCAATGTTCGGCGAGGATGCCGTGGTCGTCGTCCTCGCGGTGGGCCAGATACCCGCCCACCGCGGTGCAGTCGTTCGCTGCCGCGCACGAGACGGCGCTGAACGAGCCGCTGTTGAGCCCGCCGACCTTCGGCGTCGCCTGCGCTCGCCAGCTCTGTCCGTTCCAGATCTCGGTCAGCGGCGCCCCCACAAGGCGGCCGCGGAACCCGTAGCCCACGGCGACGCAGTACGTCGCAGACAGGCAGTTCACCCCGTTAAGGGCGCCGGTGGCCGGTGTCGAGGCCGTCGGCTGTACCGCCCAGCTCGTCCCGTTCCAGGTCTCCACCAGCGGTTTCTGAGCCGAGCCGTTGGTGCTGACGACGTCGCCGACCGCGACACACGAGGTGGTCGAAACGCACGACACGCCGGCGAGACTCGGCGCTCCGCCCGCTGGCGTGGCCACTGGCTGCAGGACCCACGCGGTGCCGTTCCACAGCTCGGAGAACGCTCCGAGCGTCAGCGGGACGCTGCCGCTCGTGAGTATTTGGTCGTCGCTGCCGACCGCCATGCAGAACGTCGTCGACACGCAGGAGGTCCCGGTCAGTGCACTGTCCGTCGTGGCGGGGGGCGCGGTGGCCGTCTGCATCGTCCAGCCTGTCGCTTGCGCGGCGGCGGGAGCCAGGGCGGCTGCGATGCTCGCGGCGACGACCGCCGCTGGTTGACGCCAGGTGAACCGCCCTGGTGAGCCGAATCCCATCTCCACGCCCCTCTACGCCGCCCTCGACGGGAGGGCACCGGCGAGCCTCGGTCATCGCACTCGCGGCCGGGATCGTACCGGGACGGCGCCTTGCCGCCCAGGCGGTGCGGGAATAGAGTCCGCGCAGCGCTCCATCGGTGCAGGAGCGATCTTGGTTGGCTCTGAGGAGCGGGTGGGTGTGATGCAGACCGTTGGGGGTGTTCACCGGATGCTCGCGGGACGATGGACGCGGAGGGCGTTGTGGGTGGCGGTTGTGGTGGTGCTGGGCGGGGTGGGTGTCGGAAGCGCCGGCGCCGCAGGCCCGATGTCGTTGACCGGGGTCAGCCTCGGCGGGCTTCACGGGTGCGCCGCCGGCACCGACGGGACGGCCGAGTGCTGGGGCAACAACGAGTACGGCGACCTCGGGGACGATCGGACGACGGCCAGCCGGCGACCGGTGGCCGTCTCCGGCCTCAGCGACGTCACGGCGGTGAGCGCCGGATATGACCACGCCTGCGCCCTGACCAAGACGGGCGATGTGGAGTGCTGGGGCCTTAACGCCGAGGGTCAGCTCGGCAACGGGACTCGCAAGGACAGCGCCGTACCGGTCGCTGTGAGGGGGATCACCGGGGCGATCGCGGTGAGCGCCGGCGCTGAGACGACCTGCGCCGTGATCACCGGCGGCACCGTGAAGTGCTGGGGCGAGGGCGACCTGGGACAGCTCGGCAACGGCGCCATGAAGGCCGGCGCCACGCCGGTCACCGTCACCGGCCTGGCCAACGCGGCGACGGTGAGCGTGGGCGCAGGGGAGGGCTGCGCGGTCCTCTCCGACGCCACGGTCGACTGCTGGGGGTTCGGTGCCGGCGGCGCGGCGGCGTCCAGCGTCAAGCCCGTCCCCGTGACCGGTCTCACGGGCGTCATCTCCCTCAGCGTCGGCGGGTCCGAGGCCTGCGCGGTCATCACCGGGGGCAGCGTCGAGTGCTGGGGTCAGGACGGGTTCGGCCAGCTCGGCAATTCATCGCTGACCGACAGCTCGACGCCCGTTCCGGTGCCCGGGGTTCTGGGCGCCGTCGCCGTCAGCGCCGGTCAGCTCCATGCCTGCGCGATCGTCACCGGAGGCTCGATCCGCTGCTGGGGCTATGGCGGAGACGGTGAGCTGGGCAACGGACGGACCCCGAAGACCTCCACGCCGGTTGCCGTCCGCGGCCTCATCGGCGCGACTCAGGTCAGTGCGGGTGGGCATCAGACCTGTGCCGCGCTGTCCAATGGCTCGGCCCAGTGCTGGGGCTACAACGGCAACGGCGAGCTCGGCAACGGGACGACGACGAACAGCGCGGTGCCGGTGACGGTGAGCGGGCCCGTCGCGGCGCCGGGCCCTCTCGTCAAGCCGCCCGCGCCGTCCGCGCGCCGCAAGGTGTATTTCTTTCAGAACCCCGGTGGCCTGCCCCAGCGCCCCCATGCGCTGGTGATTGGTCCGACAGCGCTCCCGCTCTTCCAGGACGGCTCGTGGGAGCTGACCGGACTGAGCTGGAAGGGCTGGGGCTCACGGGTCGCGCGCGCCACCGGAACCAGCGACGCGAGCAGCGGCAATCCCGACCAGGCTGACGGGGCGAGGCTGCGCACCCCCGCCACGCTGACCCTGTCGAACCCCGGGCGCTACGCGGGGCGCGAGGTGTATCGCTGCTTCCGGCTCACCGTCCGGCGCCCGGCGAGCAGCGGCCACGGGTGCCTGACCCGCTCGCACGGGCTGTTGCTCATGAACGGCTGGGCGTAGTGCGGTTCGTCTGCGCTCGTATGTCCTGAGCCATATACGCGCACAGGCGCGAGGACGGGCCAGCAGAGCTTATGCATCGGACCATAATGTCTCGATACATAAGGGTCTGTGTGCGAGCGTTTGGAGCCCGGCCCTGGCCGTCACCGAGCTGCGCCGTCTTATGTATTAGGCCATAATGTCCTCATGCATAAAACGGCGACGAACCCGTTCACCTTCGGTGACCTCGCGCTCGACGAGGCGTTCACCGACCGCGAGGACGAGGTGGCCGAGCTCGCCTCGGACATGCGCAACGGCCAAAACGTGCTGATCTACGCGCCCCGTCGCTACGGCAAGTCCTCGCTGGTCCTGCGTGCGGCCCAGGAGGCGTTGCGGCAGAAGGCGCTCGTCGGCTACTGCGACCTCATGAAGATTCCGAACAAGGAGCGGCTCGCCGCGGCGCTGGCCAAGACGATCTACGCCGACATCGCCTCCCCCGTCGGCCAGGCGTTCGAGCGCGCCGCCGAGCTGTTCCGCAGCCTCCGCGTGCGACCGACGATGGAGGTCGACCCGAGCGACGGCTCGCTGCGCTTCAGCTTTCAGACCGGCAGACGAAGGAGCGACATCGACGAGACGATCGAGCGGCTGCTCGAGTTGTTGGGTGAGCTCGCCGCTGACCGGAAGCGCCGCGTGGTGATGATCTTCGACGAGTTCCAGGAGATCATCTCCCTCGATCCTAAGTTCCCCAACCTCATGCGCGCCGTCTTTCAGACCCAGCCGGAGGTCAGCCACGTCTACCTCGGCAGCAAGCGCCACATCCTCGAGCGCATCTTCAACGACAAGAACGAGCCCTTCTGGCGCAGCGCCAAGCAGCTCGAGATCGGCATGATCCCGCCCGCTAAGTTTGGGCCCTTCCTCCGTGACCGCTTCGCCGCGTCCGGCAAGGGCATCACCCCCGACGGGCTCGAGCACCTCCTCGCCGTCAGCGGCGGACACCCCTACGGCACCCAGGAGCTCGCCTACTTCGTCTGGGAGCTCATCCCGCCCGGCGGCGACGCGGGGGTCGCCGACATCGAGACCGCCGTGTCACGCGTGCTCCGCTCTGAGAACAATCACTTCGCCCAGCTGTGGGACGAGGCGCCGCACCCGCAGCGGCTGGTCATGCTCGCCCTCGCCGACGATCCCACGGCCAGCATCTACTCAGCCGACTACCACCAACGCCACGAGCTCCCCGCCAACCCGACCCTCCAGACCGCGCTCGCCGGGTTGATCCGAAAGGAGATCGCCGGCCGCGGTCCAGACGGCGAGTACCGAGTCATCGAACCCTTCCTCGCGGAGTGGCTGACGCACGAGCAGCGCGACTACATGACCCTGGAACTGACTCGAAGCAAGCCCACGGCGGGGCGGGCCTCGTCACCTCGCGCGCGCAACAAGCGCGGCGCGAAGCGCAGTAGTAGTTGACCGCTCCCGTCGTGTCTAGACCGTCGGCGAGCGACGGCGCGACGGCGCGAAGACGTCACGGAGGTGGAACGACGATCACGCGACTGTCAAACCTCGTGCCAGACGCGCAACATTCCGGGGCTGCGGCACCACGGCCGGCGCACACGGGGCCAGACTCTCGGCATGGACCCGATCATCAAACGATGCAGCCCTCCAGCCCCTGAGATCCGCAGCGGCGACCAGTCCTGGGGCGCGGTCGGGGATCCTCCGTGCCCCGACGGCCGCCCGCAGCGGCCCTGCGAACTGCTTGGCTTCCGTCTCAAGGCCGCCGACCTCCTCCAGTTGCGGGTCGTGCTCCGTGACTCCGACGGCGGCGTGTGCCACGCGGCCATCGATGAACGTCCTGATCGCGACAAAACGAAGGTCGCCTCGGCGCTACGGCCGATCTACACCGCCGCCAACGCCGACGCCGCGCTGGCCCAACTGCACGCGTTCGAGGACGAGCGGGCGGGCGCTACCCCGCCGCGGTGCAGGCCTGGTGCTCGGCCTAGGAGAACGTCATCCCGTTCCTGGCGCTGTCCGACGAGCTGCGCAAAGCTGTCTCACCCCGCACAAGGCCTTTTGCCAAGGCGCCGTCGGATTCCGACGACCGGTGCTTTCGGCAGTCATGTTCCACCAGGAGTCCCGGCGGCCGCACCGAGTATCCAGGGTGCCGCAATGATCGAGGAGCACCAGCGCCACCGTCATGGCCGGTCACTGAGGCGTAAACCAGCGACGCGCCGGGAACTCTGCTCGTCACCGTCGGCGTCGGTGAGCTGTTGCGGACCCTTGGCCAACTCGGAGCGGCGAGCAGGGCTCCGTCGCCCAAGGAGTCCCTGGGCGCGTTCGAGGGCCTGGCCGAGTTGCTTGCGAGCGTTGGCCGGTGCGCACGACGACGGTGCCGGCTGGACGGAGACGGTCGTGCCTTCGCGAGGATGCGATCAAGATCGGCACGGCGAACCCGGGACCCGTCGGCCGATGCGGACGGCCAGAAGCGATCCTTGGTCGATCCAATTCCCCGACGTCTGGGGGTTTCAGCTTGAGGTGCTCGGCGATCTGGTTGACCGTCAAGGTACTCGTCATCCCAGCTCGCGCCCACGCCAAATGAGTCTGATCAGACCCACCGGCGCAGATGCGCTCACATCAACTGGCCGAGCGCCGGCGCAGCGCGGGGGCTCGCTCGCGAGCCGCCTGATACGGCCGTTATGGGGCGGCCCACCGGCGTCCGGCCGGCTCCGCTGGACTTCGATCTTTCAGCGCCGGATGGCGGGCCACGTCGGCAGGATATGGAGCTCCCGCCCCGCCTCTCGCTGCGGGGGCGACGCGTCCCCGCCCTCACGCCGACGGGCGAGGTCGGAGGGTGCGGATCGACTCGAACCGCTTCCATAGCGAAGGCACTTGCCACACGGAGGCCGGCCGCCGGCGGGTCTCGGCAATCTGCCTAGGCGGCCTGCACCGCTGCAGCAGTTTTCCGAGGCTGCCGCTGGTGCGTATAGGCCACTCTCACGTTCGTTTGATCCCGGAGGACTTCCGACCTTTCCAGGGCTCTGCTATCAGGCTGCGGGGATGCCGACGGCCGAGCGGAGGATCGTGACCGAGGGCATGATGTTGTCCGGGAGCCGGGCGAGCAGGTCGCCCCATCCTGGGGATTGGGCGATCACCTCCCGGACCTGATGCGCGGCGGCCGTAAGGTCGCCGAGTTGCGCGCTACCGAGGGCGGACCAGAAGCGCAGTTCGATGCTGTCCGGCGCGAGTTCGGCCGCCCGCCGGTAGAGGTCCGCCGCCTCCTCGTATCTGTGCTCGTTGACCATCGCGTCCCCGTTGCCGGCCAGGACGTACGCGTCGTGGAGCGTGCACAGCCGCCTGAGCTCGATCAATGGCTCCGGATGGTCCTCGACGCGCAAGGAGACCTCAGTCTCCCAGGGGTTGCCGTGGGCCGGCACCACGAGAATCGCCGCGGATTGGCGACCGCGGATGTCTCCCCCGGCCTCCTCGCCGGCGTCCAGCGCCGCGAGCAGGCGGTCACGAAGTCGGCCGCCCGTCGACGTGAACGCGCCGATCATCGCTCCCCAGATTGACGCATTGGCCATGATGTTCGCCTGGCACGAGACACCGTCTGCGAGGAGGTGGCCAGCGTAGGGCATGCACTCGTCCCCGGTGTGGGCCGCCGCGCGGCCGGCGCCGTCGACGACCGCCACCTGCCGTCCAGCCGCACCGGTGTCGGCCGAGATCAGGCGGACCAGCGCGCTCGTCGCGTCCACCCCGCCGGCCAGCAGCTCCAGCAGACGGGGGCCGTAGGCCGCGTCGACGTTGGCCTGCGTCGCCACGGCGCCGATGCCGGGTAGGGCCCAGGGGACGAGCGGCCCGACTGAGAACCAGTGCGACTGCACGGCGACACCCAGCTCGCCGGTGACGGCGTCCCGAGCAACGATGGAATACGTTCCCGCGCGCCCGCGCGCGGCTGTTCCGGCGGTCATCGTGCACAAGCCTATATGCTGCGGGGGCAACGTACAAAGCGTTTTGCAGACGGGAGCAGCCGTGACTGGATTGACAAGCCCGACGTTCGATCCGTGGACCGCGATCACCGCGGACGAATTCACAGCGCGACAGGCGCGAGCGCGTGAGGCGGCCCAGGCCGCGGGCCTCGACGCGGCCGTCGTGTACTCCCGTGGCGGCGCGTTCATGGACATGTCCGCCGACGTGCTGTGGCTGTCCGGGCACTACTCGCAGCAGCCGTACATGGGAGACGAGGCGGGCGTCGGCACCGCGCGCTCGCACGGGGTCGTCGTCGTCCCTGTCGACGGCCCCACGACGGTCGTTGTCGACGTCCCGTGGTGGCGTCGCGACCTAGTCGTCGCCGACGAGGTGCGTCCCACGATCGACGTCAGCGCGACCACCGCCGCCGTCATCCGCGACCGCGGCCTGGAGCGCGGCCGCTTGGGGATCGCTGGCGCCAGCTACATGACGGCCGCCGCGTGGCTCGGGCTGCAGGAGGCGCTGCCCGGCGCCACCCTCGTCCGCGCCGACACGCTCATCGATCAGCTGCGGGTCATCAAAAGCCCCGCCGAGCAGACCGTGATCCGGCAAGCGTGCGTCGTCGGCAACGCGACGCTAGAGGCGCTCATCGACGCCGTCGTCGAGGGGGCGACCGAGGCCGAGGCGGTCGGCGAGGCGTCACGCGTCCTGCTGCGCGGAGGCGGCGTGCTCTATGACGCCGCCTGCGGGTCCGGGCCGCACGCCCACACCTACACCTGGGGCCGCCTGCCATCGGCCGATCCGGTGCGCCGGCTGGAGCACGGTGACATGTTCCACGTCGACTGCTACGGCTCCTACGGCGGGTACTTCTTCGACTTCGCCCGGTCGCGGGTGGTCGGAGATGATCCGACTCCGGAGCAGCGCCGCCTGCTGGAGACGCCAATCGAGGTTGTCGAGCGCACGTGTCATGCCATCCGTCCCGGCATGACCGCAGGCGACGTGTACGCGTTCGCCCGCGATGTCATGGCGGAGTCCGAGTTCATCGCATCGATCCCCCACGAGGAGCCGGAGATGCCGGGGTTTCCCGCCATCGGACACGGTCTCGGCATGATGTGGGAGACGCCGTGGCTGGTCGAAGGTGACCCCATGCCGATCGAGCGCGACATGTACCTCGCCGTCGAGCTCCTGCTCGGCCACCCATCGATCGGCGGCGCGATGTTCGAACACAACGGCCTCGTCACCGACAACGGCTTCGAGATCTTGACAACGGCGCGCAGCCGCTGGTGGTGAGTCTTGGGCTGGTCGCCAGCCCGCGCGCCGGCGGCAACACCGCCGCGGCGGTGGCTGACGTTCTGTCGGGCGCAGCGAGTGCCGGAGCCGACATCGACCAGGCGTGGCTCCCGGGCCCGACCGTAGGGCCCATCGGCGACTGCGCGGCCTGCTTCGCCCGCGGAGCGTGCACGATCGATGACGGCTTCGACGCCGTGATGGAACGGGTGCTCGACAGTGACCTACTGGTGCTCGGCACACCGCTGTACTGGTACGGCCCCTCGGCCCAGCTGAAGGCGTTCGTCGATCGCTGGAGCTGCCGGCTGGAACTGGGCGAGGCGGAGTTCCGCGCAGCGATGCGGGACAAGCGTATCCTCCTCGTCGTGGCCCAAGGCGAGCGGGGCTTCTACGAGGCGGCCGCCTGCCTGCAGATGCTGGAATGGACGGTGCGCTACCTCGACATGGTGCTGTGCGGCCGGATCGTCGTCGTCGGGCATACTCGCGCCGACTACGCCGCCGACGCCCCACAGCGCGAGCGGGTCACCGCTGCCGGGGCGCGCGCCGCCCGGGGCGCCCTCGCCGACGTCATGCCGCCCTGGTTTCACCTCCGCCATCGTCCGGGCGAGCCGCTTGGCGGGATCTACCCCACCGGCTGAGCCACCGAGAAGTGCCCGTGGGTAAGGCGGCCGCCAGCGAAGATGAGCGAGACCCGGACCGGCATGACCGAGCCGTCGGGCATCCGATAGCTGGCGGTACCGGCGGCCCAGTCCTCGCCGCAGACAAGGTCGTCCCCGAACTGTGCCCTCAGCTGAAGCGAGCGCATGCCTTCGAGCGCGGCCAGCAGGCCACGCCGGTCGTCCCAGCGTTCGCCGACATCCGTCCCGAACACCACCACGGTGGGGACGGTCAGCTCAATGACCGCGTCCAGATCAGAGCCGGCGAACGCGCTCAGCACTCGTTGCGCCAGATCCAGCGTCACCGTCACTAGGCGACGAGCTCCTCGATGCCGCGGAAGGTCACGTCAAAGCCGAAGTGCTCGGGGCCGAGGACCCTCAGTCCGGCCGGCGAGTCGAACGCTGGGCGGCGGCGCATACCGACCACCGCCAACGCCTGATTGACCTCCAGGTGAGTGTTGACCAGCGGCTCGGCCGTCTCGGGGTCGCAGAACTCGATGAGGTCGGGGCTGGCCACCCAGGCCTCTCCGTCGAGCCAGCTGACGTGATTCTCGTTGCGGAACCAGACCTCGAGACGGTGGCCGGAGAAATCTCCGGTGCCCTCCAGGACGTGACGCCCTTCCATGTAGCCGTTGTTCTCCCAGTCGCGTTCGGTTACCGTCCCGCGGAACAGCACCCAGCCGTCGAGCGCATCGGCGGCCGCCTGCACCGGATCGCCGTGCGCCTCGCGGATCGCTCGTCCCAGCTGCAGCGCCTCCGTGAGCGTCCCGGGCACCGCTATCTCCGCTACATGCACAGCCGGGAGCGCCGCAAAGGCGCAGCCCACAATCCCCAGCGAGGCCTGCGCCAGGTGCTTGCCAATCCGCTCGGCCCAGGCGTTGGAGGCGGCGCCGAGGATGACCGTCTCGTTGCCGTAGTAATCCGCGCAGGCGAACGGAAGCACGGGCGCGCCGAACAGCTCCAGTGCGGTGGCGTGCAGCTCAGGGATCGCCCGCCCGGAGTAGTCGGCATCGGCCAGCGGCAGTCCGAGACGTGCCGCCGCGCTGAGGATGGCTCCACTATTGATGCCGCCGATCTCGACCGAGATCAGTCCGCGGCAGGTCACGCCGAGCTGACGCTCGAGCAGGGCCACCGCCGCCAGGAAGGGATGGTCGTGAACCACCGCACCTCCCAGCGCCGCGGCCGCCTCGGTCTGGTCAGTGAACACCTCGGGGGCGATGGCGCCCGAATAGCAGGTGCAGAACAGCACATCATCGGGAGCGAACGCGGACATGGGCACCCAGCCGATCTCACGCCCGGCCTCCAGGTCAGCGAGCAGCTGCCGGCGCTCGACGACCGGGTCGCCGCCTCCAGACGCACTCATGAAATTGCTGCCGCGTAGAAAGTCCTCCACCTGCGTCGCAGTGGTGAGCCGGGTCATCTGATCTCCTAGATCTCGTCGGGTATTTCGTACCAGCGCTTGCGCTCGCCAACCCGAGCGCGCATGCGAAAGCGCCGGGTCTTGGGCGCCTCGTCGAACGCTGCGTTCAGCTCCCGGGTCATCGCGGCAACCTCCGGACGCCGAACGGCGATTTCGGCCAGCGTTCGTGACGACGTTCGCCACAGCCCCCAGTCGTCGCCCACCAGCTCAGACATGTAGGCCACGTCGATGTGGTCCCCTGGGCCCCGGCCGAACGTGTGCTCTGTCAGAAGCAGGGCGATGTCGACCACGTCCTTCTCGGTCAGCTGGACGATCTGGAGCTTGGTCAGCAGGAGATCGGCCGCGGTGATCGTCTCCGGCTCTAGCGAGAGGCGATCGGCCAGCTCGAGCCTATGGCAGAGCTCGAACCGGTCCACGAACACGTCCACCTTCCCGACCGGGCCGTTGAAGATCATCCGCCGGTCCCCCTGCATGGCGTTGAACCGCCGGTCCGGCTCGTATCCCTCGGCCTCGAATACAGCGGTGACCTCACGGCCCTCCGTGCCGCCGACGACCACGTCAAGGTCTCCGATCTCACGGTGCGGGGAGCCGCCCAGGGTTCGCTGGCAATGCAGCACGACGGCGGCCCCGCCGAGCAGTCGCACCGCGACGTCTCGCTCCGCTCCGGCAGCGACCAGGCGCTGGCCGGCCGCTACCACTTCCGCCGCACTCACGCGCGCAACTCCGGCGGCGCCTCGTATCCGAACCCGTCGACATGGGTAAGACCGACTCGCTGATACAGGTCGGCCATCATCTCCGCCCACTTCCAGCAGGCCATGCCAGGATCCACGAGCGGGACGGGAAGCTCGGCGCGCGCCCGCTCACAGAACTCGGCGGAAGTCAGTTCAGACAGCACCACCACCTCCGCGCCATCGTGTTGCACGGCCTGGCGGCCCGCGTCGATCGTCGCGTCGAAGAACCTCTCGGGGTCGGACACGAACTCCGGTATCCCCAACTCGACCGACCGAAACGAGGCCAGCCGCCGGTCGATGCCTAGCAACACCGCGTTGTCGGTCATCTTGGGTATCCACTTGCGACGCCCGACGATGACCGAGAAGCGGTGGCCCAGGGTGGCGGCGAGGAGCATCGCAGCCTCGCCCATTCCGACCACGGGCATCGTCAGCGCCTCGCGCGCCTCGCGCAGCCCACCGTCGTAGAAGCATCCGATGACCCCCGCGCCGCACCCTTCGCGCTCAGCCTCCCGGAAGAGCTCGAGCATTGGCCCGAACGCGGCGTGCTCGTAAAGGTGGTATTCCAGGTGTGGTGGTCCGGACTCGAGATGCCGGACCCTCGGCACGTGGTCCGGTGCCCGGACGGCCTCGATCACGGCCAGCGTATCGGCGTCGAACGCGTCGCCCAGGACCGGGTTGACCCACACGATCTCGGTCATCGCCTCACCCCTGGATCATCTGCCAGGAGCGTAGCCCGTGGCCGGCCTCGAGATCGACGATCGCTCCACGGAGAATCCCGTCGGCGTACTCCGAGCCGGGGTTGAGGCACAGGGAATCACCGAGCTTGGAGGCCCCCGGCGACTCGTGGACATGACCGTGGAGGCCGAGCACGGGCTGAAAACGCTCGATGGCCTCACGGACCGATGTGGAGCCGACCGAGGCGGTGCGGATGCCGCTGGCATCAACCACCGGCCGCAGGTCCGCGTCGAGCTGCGGGGCCTGATCGAGATGAGTGTCGGCCGGAGGGCAGTGAACGTTGAAGATGGACGTGCCGGCATCGTCCAGCTGCTCGGCGAGGGCGGCGATGCACTGGGCGATCGCCGGCTCCTCCAACTCCCGCGGGGTCTTCCACGGCGTCGGCGTCGAGGGGCCGAAGGACAGCAGGTACCAGCCCCCCGGCAGCTCGTTGATTCCATCCTCGGCATAGGTGACGAACGGTGATTCGCGCAACACGTCTGCGAGGTCGGGTTCGTCATCGTTGCCGAGCATCATGAACACCGAGACGCCCGAGTCGCCGAGGCGCTCGGCGGCCAGTTCGGTCCAGCGGCGGAGGCTCTCGCGGGTGACGCGCTGGAACGCCTCGGCCACCGCTCCCTCGCTGTGCGCGAGCGCGCGCTCGCCGTCAGGTGAGACGACGACGTCGTAGCGGCCCATCATCCGGATGCGTTTTTGAAGTTCGGCCAGCGCCACCGACGAGTCGACCTGGACCCGCTCCTCAAAGATGTCGGCGTACCACGCGGACTCGCCTATCTGGACCACCGGCACGATCAGCTTGCCGGTGACGTCGCCGCCGAGGATGAGTACGTCAGCCCCGTAGGAGGCCGCGGCGTTCAGCCACTTGCGAAAGCAGCGCTCGGATCCGTGGACGTCGGTCGCAAAGAAGATCCGCGTGCGCTCACCGCGCTCGCGCTTGCGGCGGAAGGGACTCATTCCGGCGGGAGCTCCCGGAACGCCAAGCCGAGGTCAACGCCCCGCCGTCGGTTCACGACCTTGGAGATTGGATACACCACGATGCTGACCACGGCGATGATGACGGTGGCCCGAATGCCGGTGGACGAGTTGGCCCCCAACGCGTCGGCGCTGAGCAGCGAGATGAAGAACAGCAGGTAGACGGCCAGCGAGATGGCCGCCACCACGGTGATCTGAGGCAATCCGAAGAACGACTTGACGATCGAAGACTCCTCATAGAGGACCTTACGCCGGTAGGGAAACATGATGCCGGCGACGGCAACCACCATGAAAGTGAGCAGCTCGGCGATACCCGCCGTGTAGAGCAGCGTGAGGAAACTGCCACCGGCGAACACGATCACCGCCAGATAGGCAAGCGTCACCACGAGTACGACCACGTTGGCCACCAGCGGGGAGCGCGTCCGCTCGCTCACCTCGCTGACCTTGTCCGGGATGATCCGGTCAAAAGACCAGGCGAACAGGTTACGGGTGGCGATCAGGAACGTCGCGGGCAGCGCCACGATGAACGCCACGATGAACGAGATGTTGATGATCACCGTCAGCACCGTCGAGCCGGTCAACATCGAGACGTAGAAGAAGAACGAGGCCGGTGCGGGGAGCGTGTAGGCGGTGCTGCCGGCATTGGACAACACAGTCGAGGACCCCAGGAAGTCGTTGCCGAAGGTGCGGGAGGCGAGCGCCATCAGGATGGCCACGACAAGCACGGAGATGCCGAGCGAGATCACCATCACCCGGCGTCCTGACGACTTCGGAGAGCGGATCTCACTCCCCGCATAGGCGGTGACGATGGCATAGCCGAACGACGCAAAGGCGAGCGGCATGGCCAGGATGGTGTGACCGAGGTCGAACCCGCCGCTGCCCGCAAACCCCGTCTTCTTGGCGGCGGAGATGATGCCGTCGTAGTTGCCGCCGTAATGGCCGACGGCGCTCCGAAAGTCACTGCGCCCATTGACGATCAGCACCACGACGGCGATGGCCACCCCGACGATGGAGAGCGCGAACAGCCACTTGTAGATGGCGAGCGCTCGGCGCAGCCCGAAGCTCATCAGGACAGCGACGAGAATCAGAGTCACGCTGCCGATGCCGAATTCCCATCCCTTGGACGTGACGTCCGAGGCCCATCGCGTGAACGTGGCGCTCGGTGCGGTGGCGCCGATCGTCGCGAATGCCGTCGAGATGCCGAACGGCGCCAGCAGGTAGCTGAAGTAGGCGATCACCAGCAGATACCAGGCGGTGATGTTGAAGTTGGCGGCGAAGCCGACCCACGGGTGCAGCGTGCGGCTGGCGAACACGTAGTCGCCTCCTGACCGCGGCATGACGGCCGTAAACAGCGCGTAGAGCAGGACCGGGAAGATGCAGAGCACACCCGCGAAGACGCACACCCAGAACGGACTCGCCCCGGGAAACGCCGACGGCGCCTGGGTCGCGACCAGCACCGCCAGCGGCAGCGAGATGAACGAGATGTTCAGCGCAATGCCGGCGCCGGGCGAGATGTCGCGGACCAGCCCCGAGCTGTTGCGTGTGTAGAGCCCACCGCCAACACCGCTCGCAGGGGTGCTCTGGGCCACTCCGGTCCTCTGGGAAACGCTCATCGAGATCCTTCCCCCCGATTTGAATACAAAGGGCTTTGCAGAGCGCAACCTACCAGCGGAACCCGGACGATTCCAGTGGTATCTGGCCGAACCGGGTTGTCCGTATGTCAAGCCCGCGATGTCGACTCGCGGACGACCAGTTCTGCGGGGAGCAGAGGGGGCTGCGAGATAGTCTCCGTCCCCCTCTCCATCAGGTCGATTAGGACCTCAAACAGCAGCGTTCCGGCCCGCTCGGGATATACGCGGACGGAGGTGAGGGGCACGCGCATCGTGCGCGCCAGCACCGAGTCCCCGACGCCAACGATGCCGAGGTCGTGCGGCACCCGCCGGCCCAGGTCGCGAGCCGCACGAGCGACCCCCATCGCCATGAGATCGTTGATGCAATAGATCGCATCCGGGGGGCGCTTGCGTTCGAGCAGCTGCAGCGCCGCTTCGTAGGCGCGCTGTTCGGAGAACTCGTCCGGGGAGACGATCGGGGCGCGTGGCCCGGCCGCCGAGCGGAACGTCGTCACGATGTCGGTGACGAGAGACATCGGCGACACGAGCGACATCAGCGCGGGACGCCGGTAGCCGCCGGACCGCAGATGCTCAAGCACCGCGCGGCAGTAGCCGGCGTGGTCGTGATCGACGCGGAGCAGCTCCTCGTGCCCCTCGATTCGCCCCAACGACACAAGCGGCATCCGGCTCTCCATTAGCGCCGCCACGAATGGATCCTTGGGCGTCGGGTCGACGAGGATCGCGCCGTCGATCCGCCGCTCCTCGATTAACGGGGCGATGAAGATCTCAGAGGTCGCACCGGGCGGGACGAACAGGAACGAATAGCCCGCGCGCATCGCGACCTCGCTCATCGCCGCCAGCATCGAGCCCATGAACGGGTTGACCATGTCCTCGGGCCCGCTGATCGAGTGCTGGACCGCCACCGTCATCGACCGCCGCGTCGCGAGCGCGCGCGCTGACGCTCGGGGCTGGTATTCGAGCGATTCGGCGACCTCGAGTACACGCGCGCGCGTCGCCTCGCTGACGTGCCGCTTGCCTGAGAACACGTGGGAGACGGTGGTGATCGACACCCCGGCCTCCCGGGCAACGCGAAAAATCGTCGAGCCCGGCGGCTCGGCGGCTCGCGGCGGGTCTGCTCGCTCCACATCCCTCATCCGAGAACGTCGCCCGGCTGCACGCCTCGGATCGTCACGAGACGCGTCAGTGGATGGAGCAGCTCGGGGCCCAACCGGCCGAGCAACTCGCTGCCACTGTCACGACTCACTGGCCGGCGCCCTGGAGCGTCTCGGACACCACCACGTCACCCGGGTCGATCACCAGGCGCGCGGGAAGATCGCCATCCCAGAACGCGTGGAGCACCGCGACGTCGAGGAACGGGGTGATGGTCACTGGCTCGACACGACGGGGCCCGGGACGATCGCAATCTCTCCGACACCCAGTCGGATCAGGAGCGGCTCGACGACGTCGGCCTCGAACCGCAGCGAGGCCCGGACGGAGGGGGTGGCCTGCGGGCGGAAGGCGAGCACCGCGTCACCGAGCATCAGGTCGCCGTCACGCTCGCTCCCCCCGAACCATTCGCTCAGCCGGGCCCGCCACGACTCAGCATCGCAGCCGGCCAGCGTAACCCGGTCGAGCTTGGGCGCCGCGACCCGCGGCGGAAACTCGAGCTGCGACTCGGGCCGATCCATCACAAAGACGTAGAAGTCCGAACGATGTTCGTGAGGGCCCGCAGCGTGGATGCGAAGCGCCGAGCCGTCATTGAGGGTGTGACTCTCATCCATCGACCAGGATCGCGCCGGGTCCGGCCAAGCCGTGTCGGCCGGAAAGTCATCTGATGCGAACCCGAGCCCGATCACCCGCGGAGTCTGGGTGAACCACGGCGATCCGGTCGCCCCGGGCTCGTCCTCGGACACGAACTCTACGAAAGCGCCACTCGCAAAGCTCCAGCTTTCGCTCCGCGCGCCACTCTCCGGGAACGTCAACGAAAACGGCTCGGCAGCGAAGCCTGATCCCTCCAGCTCGGCTGCGATGCGATCGCGTTCCGCAACGGTGGCCGAGAATACGATGTGGTCAAGCGCAAAGATCATCATTTCATCCCCCCGCCCGACACTGCGGCGCTCCAAGGAAGCGCACTCTATCGGCCGTCGCGACTCGGTCCGTGCGCCGGGTGGCCGGGCCCACCATCGTGGCATGACGCCGAACAGCGTGCCGGGGGTTCACGCGCGCGAGGCGGTATGGGTGGCGCTATCCCAAAGAGCCGCGCGGATGCGGCGCCGGATCGACGATCGGGACCCTTTTTCCGCCGAGTCGTAGCTGCCGGCGCTCGCCAAGGCGATAGAGCGCTCGACAACGGCGTCTCTGCGAATGCGGATCAGCCCGCTGCATGTCAGGCTCCGTGTGACCGGAGCCCGTTCATCGGTCCACCTGCTCTGAGAGCTGGGTGGTTGTAATGATGGTGTCACGGTTACTGCCGCGGCGGTTGAGCGGCGGTGAGGCGATCTCCTCAGCAGGACTCTGGTGTTGCAGGGTCGGGAGATGGCCAGCTGGTGGGCGCCGGATGCAGGGGGAAGCCGGCAGCTCTGCTCGCTCCCTTCCTGAGATGTCGTTGCTGTGGGCGGCCCGGGCGACTGGCGGAGACTGGCAGCGAAGACGGCCGGCGCCATCATGCCCAGGGTGCCGTGAGGGCGGTGGGGGTTGCAGTCGAAGAAGCTTGCTGAAGGCGGACGGGAGGCAGGGCAGCGATTCACAGGCGGGAAACCGGGTCTGAAGCCGGCAACCTCCGTCCGGACCGCTGACTCAATGCTGCACCTCTGAGAACCGCCGGCCCAGGATCTCGTAACGACCACGCAGGCTGTGTTGCTCGTTTACCGAGCGATTGAACTGGTCGTACTGTAGGAGTTCGACGTCAACATCACCCTGGGTGCCTCGCTGCGCAACAAGCTGACGATTGCGCTCGCGAGCATCCTCGACCTCACGCAGAAACTCGCGAAGCCGTGGATCCGGTCCGACATCGCGGACGAGCCAGTAATAGACCGGCACCTGGCCCTGCGTGCTTAGAAGCCAGTCACACTCATGAAGGACGACCTCGGTCCGCCCCTCCCGACGTCCATCACGAGGAGGAACCGCTGGATCTCGCCGGATGTCATCGCTGTCAGGCTCGTAATGAGCGGTCGTCGTGGTAACGCGGCGAAGGGCGAGCGAGTCCGGGCTAAGCAGGTCTAAAATCGGTTTTAGACTTCACTCCCGGCGGGGACGCCCTTTCGGCTGTGCCGCTCCCGAGGATCAAATGGGTGCACGCGCCGCAGGTAGGTAGCGAACTGCGGCACGGTGAAGTCGAGCTGTGCTCCGCTCGGGTTGTAGATGAGACCTTTCTCGATGAGCCTGGATCGGCGGACCGAAAGCTTCTTCGGGGTCATCCCCATGTGTGCTGCGATCTCGCCCGAGCTGTGGCGACCGTGGCCCAGATCAGCCATCGCTGCCATGTAGATCCGTTCCGCTTCCGTCGCCTCCTCGTATCTGTCGCGGAAGAACCGGCGGTCCAGCTCGTCGTTGACGATGTCCTCCGCAGCCTCGGCGTCGCTCAGCGTAATCGTCGGTCCCGCAGCCTCTCTCCAGATCGTCTCGCCCCGCTGCTGTAGGAAATACGGGTACCCGTCCGCTCGGTCGAGGATCAGGTCAAGCGCGTCTTGCTCGAATTGACCTTCGCGCGCTGAGCGGGGACCGTGAGCGCGCTCGCGGCCGTTGCTCGTGGGAGCCCTTCAATCGTCCGGTAGTCGAAGAGGCCCTCGGTGTACGGCTTTGCGTTTTTCGGCATCAGCGGGAGCTGCGGCAGACCGGCGGCGACCAGTAGCACCGGCGCGTTCTGCTGGCTCACGCCGTGCATTGCCGCGGCGAGCATCGACAGGCTGTGCTTTCCGAGGAACTGCAACTCGTCGAGAAGGAAGGGAGCCCCGGAGCCGTGCTGCGCCGCTGCGGCACCGACCTCGCCGAGCAATTCGACGATGTCCGCTTCGGGATCGCCGGAGTCGGCGACGCCGCTGATCGCCTTAACATCGATGTTGAACCGCCACAGGCCCCGCTCGTCCATCGCGAAGGTGAACGCACGGAGGACTCCGAGCGCCCTCTTGACCCCGGCGCCGACTCGCTTGCCAGCGCTCAGGCGACGCAGTGCGCGATGGGGCAGGCGCGCCATCAGGAGAGGGAGTTCGTCATCCTCATTGCATTCGAGCACCCCGGAGCTGACCCAGCCGTGTTCTCGAGCGACCAGGTCGGCCTCGTTGAGGAGCACCGTCTTCCCCACACCGCGCAACCCATCGAGCACGAAGCCACGGGAAGATCGACCGCAGCCCAGTCGCTAGAACGCCACCCCGAAGTCATCGACCTCGGCTTCTCGGCCGACGAGCCGCGGCGGCCGAGCGCCGGCACCGAGCGTGTATGGATTCGAGTGAGGGTCCATGCCCTAAGAGGGTCTAAAACGCTTTTTAGATCCTCTCAGACAGCGCGGCGGCATCCACACCGCTCGGAACGCACGGCCGGTCCGTTCGACATCCGTTAACACACGGACCCGGAATGACAAGAGCCCCGGAGATCCGGGGCTCTTCTTTTACTGCTATCTCCAGCGACTTCCTGAATAGCGGGGGCGGGATTCGAACCCGCGACCTTCGGGTTATGAGGCGCCTCCTGGGGGTGATCTAGATGCTCGTTTGCAGGCCTTTTCTGATTTTGCCTCAGGTTGCCTGAGGTCATATGTGTTCATCTCGTTACACGGTTCGTTACACGCTTTGGCCAGTGCGGGGCGATTCGGTCCCCCATGGTGGCGCGCCGCTCGCGGCCTGGCTGGACGCCGTGTCATGCTCCCGATCGGGAGCGTCGACGACTGGATCGGCCGCGATACGGCTTGAGTTCCCGAGCGGGAACATTGGGCAGCGCTCCGGACCGCACACACTGTAAAGTGCCCGATCGGGATCATGGCTTCGTCCATCTCACTGACAACACCCGAAGAGCTCGGAGCGGCGTTCAAGGCCGCGCGAATCGCTCGCGGTCTGCGGCTCGAGGATCTCGCCCTCGCGGCCGGAGTCGGTCGCCGCTTCCTGGGGGAGCTCGAGCGAGGCAAGCCGACGGTGCGCCTCGCCGAGACGCTGCGCGTCGCCGACGCGCTCGGCGTGTCGATCACGCTGAACGATCCGCATGCCTGAGGGCCTCGGCCCGTTGGCGGTGTGGTGCTTTGACCGGCAGGCAGGCGCGCTGACGCAGAGCGAGGCCGGCATGGAGTTCGCCTACGCGGCGGACTGGGTGGCAGACCAGATGCCGCCGCTGTCGCAGTCGCTGCCGCTCGCTGGCCGCTTCAATGCCGGGGCGGCGGCCGCGTTCTTCGGCGGCCTGCTCCCCGAGGGCGAGCCGCGGCGCCAGCTGGCCCGCCTGCTCGGCGTCAGCAAGAGCAACGACTACAGCCTGCTGGCGATGATCGCGGGTGACACTGCCGGGGCGATTACTCTTCTGCCGCAGGGTGATCGCCCCGCCCCAGTGGGCGGCGATGTCGAGTGGCTCGACGATGCCGGCCTCGCCCAGCTCCTGGCCGAGCTGCCGTCGCGTCCGATGCACGTCGACGCCGACGGTGATTACCGCCTGTCCCTCGCGGGCGCTCAGGACAAGCTGCCCGTCGTCGTGGACGCCGGCGGGCGGATCGGTCTCACGCGCGGCCAGACGCCGTCGACGCACATCATCAAGACGCCGATCGAGCGGCTCGCTCACACCGTCGTCAACGAGGCGTTCTGCCCCATGGTCGGCCGGCAGCTGGGCGCCGACGTCGTCGACGCGTCGGCGCAACGAGTGGCCGGTCACGAGTTTCTCCTCGTCAAGCGTTACGACCGACGCGAATTCGATGACGGGATAGTGCGCCTTCACCAGGAGGACTTCTGCCAGGCGCTGGGAGTCCCAGCGGCGCACAAGTACCAAGCCGAAGGCGGGCCGTCGCTGGCCGACTGCTTCGCGCTGGTCCGCCGCGCCACGGCCGTTCCTGCACGAGAGGTGATCAAGCTGCTCGATGATGTCGCGTTGAACTTCCTAGTCGGCAACCACGACGCCCATGGCAAGAACTTCTCCCTGCTCTATCTCCCAGAGTCCAGCCAGGCAGTCCTCGCGCCCGCCTATGACGTGCTGAGCACGTTTGCGTATCGCAGGACCCACAACTTGACGCGGAAGATGGCGATGAGCATCGGCGGCGAGTACCGCCCCGACTACGTGCGCGCACGGCATCTCGACCGCCTGTTCGACGGCGCCGGGCTCGGTGCCGCCGCCGCCCGGCGGCGGCTGCGCGGAATGGCGCGAGACGCGCCCAGAGCGGCGCGCAACGCCCGCCAGCAGTTGATCGATACGGGCTGGGACGCACCCATCCTCGGGACGATCGTCGAACTGATCGACCAGCGGGCGCGCTGGCTGCTAGACATCACCACAGCGAAGGCGTGACCCGAACGGCGCGGCCTGGGACGGCGATCCTTCCCTTGCCGCGCTGCTGAGAAAAGGTCGTGCCGAAGCTTCGTTCCGCCGTGAGACAGGCCGCGCGCTGGTGATGCTGGTTCTGCGGGCTGAGCAGGGCTCTCGCTGCCACGACTTCGGTCGAGCACTGCGTGTGACCGTCGCGACCCCACGTTCACCGATCACGTGCGACGACTCATCGAGCAGGACCGCGAACTGCTCGAGTGCCTCGCGAAGTGACCGTCGCTCACCTCGATCTCGTCGGCTACCTCTTAACCGCAACCCGAGTCACCGGACTTGAGGGATGTCGGCGAACTCCTCGGACTTTCCAGTTCGGCACGGGTGATCGCGGTCCTGAGGTGCTCGTTTTCGAGCCTCTCCTCTTACCGAAAGTCCGAATTTCCAGCGCCTTGACCGTAGATGTCCGAAGCCGTCCCAGGACGTCCTTGAGGACGTCCCAAGATGTCCTTGCGCCACCCCGCGCGAGCCTGCATGATTTCGCGCATACTCACCACGACTCCGCAGATCAACGACTCACGCGACGGTGGTCGCGTGCCGCTGACGCGCGATGAGGTGATGACCGCCGCTGAGGTGGCCGAGCTTCTGCACCTTCCGATCTCGACCGTCTACTACCTCGCACGCCGCGGCGAACTGCCGGCAAGTCGGCTCGGACGGACGTGGCGGTTCCTACGCCCACGGATCGAGCGGCTGTTGCAGGAGTAGCCGCGGGGTGCGCTGCTCACACGAGTCCTGCGAGCAGATCGTATGGGTGGGGCGGTTGCAACAGACCGAGCCGCGAAGCGGATCTCTTAGCGGGGCGCGCGAATCGGACAAGAGAGCCGCGTCTCTCCCCCGTCCGGTCCCATGACATTCGGCGCCCCATTTCCTCAGGCCGACCCGAGCTAGCCGAGCGGCATCGTCTGTTACGCCGTCGCGCTGAACTGCGCGAACCGGATCTCGAGACGATCGGGATCTGGACGCTCATCGTCGCGTCGAGGCTGCAGGATTGCCGCTCCGTGGAATCCTTGCAGCCCGTTGCGCAACATCGGTCCGTCGACCTCATCGAGGAGGCGGCGAGCAATGTGTACGACGCCCGTCGGGTCGATACCAAGCAGGTTGCGATCGTAGGCGAGGTGATGGATCGCGCACAAGGCGATTCCATTGACGATCGTCGCTGTGCCCATTGCATCGCGGTCGTCCACGATGTGCGCTGCTTGGAGCAGCGACGCTTCGCGTAGTTGGCACACGGCGCACCGGACGGTGTAGGCCCGCAGCACCGCGGCGCGGAAGCGGTGCTGGTGCAGTCGGTACAACGCTTCTCGAGTCGCGTACCGGCGGACGTCTTCATCAGACACCAGGCCGGCCGGCGTCATATCAGCCAACGGAAGCCCTGCCTCGAGCTCGACCAACCGATGAGTCCGGTCGACGCCGACGACGAACGCTGGCGCAACGATCGCGTACTGCCCGGGAGCGATGCCTCGGAAATAGATGACGGGGACTGCGAGATCGTGCGCCGATATCAGCGCACGATTGTCGACCTCCGCCTGCCGCGACGCGGCGATCGTCGCCGCCTGCGGATCTCGAAAGCGGTAGGTGAACCGGCCAGTCTCCTCATCGAATTGATCCTCGTACGGCGCCGGGCGCCCGAGCTTCGGCGCCGCGGTCACCAAGGAGAGCGCGGCAGGACTCTCCATCTCCTTGGGTCGAAAGATGCCGCTGTAGAACGATCCAAAGCTGATCCGGTGGCCGTCAAAAGTAAACCCCTTCCGAAGCGCGGCGACCGGAACCAAATCGTCGTACCGGCGCTGGAGCTCTCTGACACCGTCCATCGCGGCGCGTCGCAGCTCGAAATCCCGCTCGTCGGGCACCACCGTAGTCTCCCTGCCCGGCGTGAGACAGCGCAAGTTGCATCGTGGCCGCGCACCCGGCGCCTGCTGCCGTCCTCGTCGGGCAATCGGGACGAGCTCCGAGCGGCGCGGGTCGCCGCGTTGCTACGGCTGGCGGGCCGCCAGGCGGCTCAAGGCCTGCTCGAGCTGGGAGCGGATGAACCGACGGTGGCGACCCACCTTCACGCTCGGGAGTAAGCCGCGCCGGGCGTAGTCCTCGACAGTCGAGACCTTCATCTGGAAGATCGATGCGACCTGTCGAGCTGTCATGAGCTCATCGAGAAGCGAGTGACCGACTGACGTATCCATCACGGCCTCGCACCCCGCGCGACACGCTCCACCCACCGTGCCCGAAGGCGCGCCCCGAGCCGCGGAAGCGCGAACCAGCCGTCGCGGCGGCGCGACTCACGGGCGGATCCTGGGAGGGAGACCGAGCTGCCGTACATGACGTTACCGCCGTGTACGATAGCTCATCGCGCGGCTTTTTCCCTGCAAATCTGAGTAATATGAGTCAACGTAAGTCAACGCGGGTCAACGAGAGTCAACGTCCGGTCACCACCAGTGCGTCCGAACTCTGACTTGGGAAGCGGCGGAGCCTACCGCGTCATCTCCGGCGCTTCCAAACCGATCCCGACTCGAGCATGCACCCAGCCGCGACGAGTCCT
Source organism: uncultured Actinomycetota bacterium (assembly GCA_963771675.1). Classification (GTDB taxonomy): domain Bacteria; phylum Actinomycetota; class Thermoleophilia; order Solirubrobacterales; family Solirubrobacteraceae; genus Palsa-465. The sequence continues at coordinate 571,516 of CAVYUJ010000005.1, forward strand.
TCGTAGTCGCGCGCACCCTCACGAGGAGGCGCCCGCGCCGGCTGGCACGGCGACCTGGGGCGGGCATCGAGGAGAGGAGTGCGACGTGGAGCAGGAAGGGGGACGCGCGTCGGAAACCGCTCCGCTCCCGCTGAGGATCTCGCTGTGCTCGATCAGGGTGACGCGACCGGGTGGCGGCGATGGTGGCCGGCCGGGTTGGGAATCCAACCGGCTGTCCAGCGGCGCCCGAAGTGTTTCTCGAAGTGTGGAATCTTCTGTGAAATTACACGAAACACCTGGCCCGCCTGCACCCCAGCGAACACAGGCGATAGGACGCTCGGGTGGACACGACTACCCGCCCCCCACATGTAGCTCCGAAGGAGTTGGGTCGGGTAGTCGTGTCCACTTCGCTTCTTCTTGTTGTGTGGGGCACAGGCGGGCCAGGATCAGATGCCTGGATCGGGTCGGGTCCTGGGTGTTGTCATGACTCGGGTTCTGGGTGTCGGGCCGGGATCGATGCGGGGCCTTGACTGGTTGGCGCGGGTGGGGCCATGTCCGTTGGATGCCTGGTGCTGTGCGATGGGGTGGAGTGTGGTGGCGGCGAGGAGTCATGCTCGGCGGCTGGAGCGGGAGGGGTGGCTGGCCCGGCGTCCGATGGGCCGCGGTGAGGGGTGCCTGTTCATGGCGACGCGCGCCGGCGTGCGTGCCGCCGGTGTCGCGGCGCGACCGTTGGACAACGGGGCGCGGCCCGCCACCTGGCCGACATGCATCGCGACGGCGTGGACGGCAGCGTGGCTCCGCGCTCGCGGCCGCGATTTCCTCGGCCCGCGCGAGCTCCGTGCCGATGACCGGTGGGTGATGCCACTGCGTTGGCGTGACCGCCGCGGCGAGCTTCACGAGGCCATCCACCGCCCCACGTTCGTCGCGGAGCTCGATGTCAGAAAGGTCGCCATCGAGCTCGAGCTCACCAGGCAGGCCAAGCCGCGCCTCGAGGCTGTGCTGGAAGCGCACACGAAGTGGATCGTCGACCGCCGAACCAGTGCGGTCATGTGGGCCGGCCAGGACACGGTCGAGATGAACCGCATCGTGGCGGCCGGGGAGGACCTCGGCCTCAGTACGCAGAGGGGCCTACTGCGTGTTGAACCCCTCGAGACGCTCAAGGCATATGCCCTCGCGGTCGCGGCTGAACGCGCGGCTGCTCCAGATGTCTCGGGTGGCAACTGAGGGGGCGCGACCTTCCGCCTCCGGGCAATCACTACGTCGCCAACTCGATCGTAAGTGCGCACGTTGCTCGCGGGCTAAAGCGATCGTCGCCCCTAGACCTTTCCACGGAAATCGCATGACGGCGTTGTCGCCGACTTGCTCGCTAACAGACGGACGAGTTGACGTTCACCTCTGAGGCAATGTGCTCGTCTGCCTCAAGCGTTCGGCTTGCACTCCCCGTGTCAATGGCCATCGGTTTCTCCCCACCGGTGGCCACTTAATTCCCCACTGGTGGCCATGGTTTCTCCCCGCTGGTGGCCATCAGATCTCCCCACCTGTGGCCATCATTTCTCCCCAGCAGGGGTTGGGTCGGGTTCAGGTGAGGGGCTTCACCCCCTTGCCGGCGGTCGCTTGGGCGAGCCGGTAGCTGTCCTGGCCGTCGGTGATGATCACGTGCGCGTGGTGCAGGAGCCGGTCGACGGTCGCGGTCGCCATGGTCTTGGGCATCAGCTCGTCGAACCCGGACGGGTGGATGTTGGAGCTGATCGCGATCGAGCGTTTCTCGTAGGCGGCGTCGACGACGCGGAACAGCGCGTCGGCGGCGTCGGCGGAGACCGGCAATAGGCCGACGTCATCGATCAGGATCAGGTCGGACGCGGATCAGCTTGCTGATCGCCTTGTTGATCGCTGTCATCGGCGCGGTGGCGGCGGAACAGGGCCGCGAGCGAGTCGAGGGTGTGCCAGGAGACGGTGCGGCCTTTGTCGATCGCGAGGTGCCCGAGCGCTTCGATGAAATGGCTCTTGCCGCTTCCGCTCGGGCCGCACACGACGAGGACTTCGGCGCGGTTGACCCATTCGAGCGTCCGGAGCGCGTTCTGGGTCTGGGTGGGGATGACCGAGGCGGTCGGCCTCCCAGGCGTCGAACGTCTTGCCGGCCGGCAGCCCCGAGGCGCGTCGGCGCATCGAGATGGTCGCGTGGTCGCGGCCGGCGGCCTCCTCGGCGAGCAGGACGCTGCAGGACTTCGGCGTGTTCCCAGCGCTGACTCGGTGCGGTGGCGATCACTTCGGGCGCCGCCCGGCGGACGTAGGGCATGCGCAGGCGCCGCAGCAGCCGGTCGAGCTCGTCGGGCAGGGGTGGCGGGGGCGGGCGGTCTTGACGGTCATCGCGCGGCCTCGCGATCAGCAGTCGGCGAGCTCCGTGTTGCGGGCATGGGATCGGTCGCGGCCCGACCTCGCGCAGGGCCGCAGAGACGGCTCTCAGCGCGCCGTCGGTATTCGACGCTCGAGCGATCGCGCCATGATCTCGGGAGTAGTCGTCATCGTCCGAATCCCTCCCAGCTGCGGGTCGAGCGCTGCAGCGAGCGGTCCTCTGAGGCGCGTGTGGGGAGCGGGATCACGGTCCGCCTGACTGCTGGTGGGCGAGGATGCTGGCGCAGGTCGCCGTCGGCGAACCGGCCGTAGCTGGCGCACCGCTCCAAGCGCGTCGTTGACCGGGCCGGTGCCGTGCAGCTTGGCCAGATCGATCGCCTCGGCCATCTTGCGCCGGATCCGCGCCGTGCCCTCCGCCGCGGCACGCTTCAGCCACCGCTCGGCACCGTCGCCGATCGCCAGGAACTCCCGCTCCTCGCTGCTGCGGGCTCGGGGCCTGCGCTCCAGCGCCCCGGCCGGCCGCGGCGGGTAGTGCGCGTCGTGGATGCTCGGCCGGCCCGGTGTGGTCAGCGGGTGGCGGGCGACCTCCCGCGGCCCCTGGTCGGGGTCGATGTGCACGACCACGAGCTGCTCGCCCTCGGCGCGGACCCAGACCCGCTCGCCGATCAGCTGGTGCGGGACCGAGTAGATCGCATCCCCCACGCTCACGGTCGCTTGGCGGTCGACCTTGCGGGTCTGCCCGAAGCACAACGTGTGCGCCAGCCGCGGCAGCCGGTGCAGATGCTCATGCTCCTGGGCGAGCAGCACCACCGGCGGCTGACGCGTCGCGCGGTGCGGCCGCGTGTTGACATCGGCCATGAACTGCTGGCACGCCCGCTCGAGCGCCTGCCAGTCCGCGTATTCGCTCGCGGAGGTTGTGATCGGTCGGGACCAGATCCGCCTTCGCGATCTTCACCGTCGCCTCGCTGCCGCCCTTGCTCTGCGGGTCCGCCGGCTCGCACGTCGCGATCGTCAGCCCGTAATGGCGCGAGACCTCAACGATCGTCGCGTTGCGGACCGCGATCCCCGCGACGTGCTCGACCGTCACCGTCTTCTCGTTATCGGTCAGCGCGTAGGTCGGGACGCCCACCGATCGCCGCAGCGTCCGATCCAGGCCGATCACCACGCTCGCCAGCGTCTTGTCGCGCAACGGCACCACCACCCGAAACCGGGACCACGCCAGCCACGCGCAGAACAACACCGCCCGCGACCCGGCGACCTCGGGCCCGTCGCCGTAATCGAACTGCAGCCACAACCCCGGCTGCGGGATCCACGGCCGCGTCCGCCGCCCGTGCTTGTTGCCGCCACCGGCGCTTGGCCTCCGCGACCGCCCGCCGCGTCGTGCGATACGACCCCTCATAGCCCATCGCGACCAACACCCCGTGCACCACATCCGCGCGCACCAGCGCGCGCGAGCGATCGACCAGCTCATCGATCTTCCCCGCGAACGGGTCAACCAGCGGCCGGCTGCGCGCCCGCTCCGGCAGCCCACCACCCGCCGCCTCCCGCGCCGCGACCAACCTCGCGACCGTCTTGTGATCACACCCCGCCAACGCCGCCGCACCACGCAGCGACCCCGTCGCGTCATACGCCTCAAGAATCTCCATCGCTTCCTCCGGCTTCTTCACGGCCGGCCTCCTCAGCTCGCGCGTTGAACACCAACGCGCGTCCGAGTACCGGCGCCTCAGGACAGAACCGTGGGGAGAAACCGTGGCCACCCATGGGGAGAAACGGTGGCCACCAGCGGGGAGATTCAGATGGCCGCCTATGGGGAGCTTTCCATGGCCACCGTCACCCCGCCGAGACTCGGCCTCTCCGTGCATCAAGTGATCCCGCCACAGCTGGGCATTCAGCCGTCTGACGTCGCGCGCATACTACCCAGTGCCCCTTCAGGCTCAGCCCCAGGAGCGAAGGTCCGCTCAGGTGTCCATTTCCGAACCCCTAACAGCGCGAACCGCGTTCTAACTCCGTCCTCGGGCTCTGACAAATGAACGCGCTGTGGTACGTCGTCGGACTTCTAGCTGCAGCCGTAGCGTGGGTGAGGGCACGGCACCGAAGCCGTGTGTCAAGCGCCATCGAAAAATGTCGGTGGATCGCCATCGAAAGGTGTCGGTCGGTGGAGGACCTGAACGCAGCCAGGGTGTTGGCGGACTCGGTGGTTAGAGCTGTTTGAGCCAGTTGGTGCGTCGGATCGTGCGCTTGCCGATCGCGACGACCTGCGTTTCGGGTAGGCCGGCCGCGAGAGCGACGTCGGCCAGCGAGCATCCCTCGTGGAGCGCCTGTCCGAGCACGGAGCCGAAGCGCTTCTCGGCGTCCGTGGGAGGGTTCTCGTGCCCGAACGTCGCCGGATCGGTGTGCCTGGCGATCGCCGCCACCGCGAGGAGCGCGTGAAGCCGTTCGTAGTAGATGCGAAGGCTCGTCGGCAGAGCGCCGATGCGGAGCGGCGTCGCGGGTATGTCGTCGGGCGCGTCGGGTATGCGGGCCGCCGCGATTGCTTCGGTGACGTTCTCCCCGGCGGTGAGCTGGTCGGCGAGTTCCGTCAGCCTGTCCGCCAGCTGCGCGGGTACCTGCTGGTGAGGGTTCTCGAACACCGGATCACGCCACTGCTCGAGCATCTCGGTCATGGTGTCGAGTCTTGCAGGTGAGCCACGCAGTGGGCTCACCGGAGCCGAGGCCCGTTCAGTCGGCGTCGTGTGAGCCCTTTTGCGGCCCTCGGCGAGGGTGCGGAGGGGTATCGGTCGGGCTGGTTTCGCCATTTTCGGCCGGTTGCGGCTTGGCGGTGAGGAGGTCGCCGCGGCCGCGCAGTCGCCAGGAGGGGCCGTTGATGGTGAGGACTTCGGCGTCGTGCAGCAGTCGGTCGAGAATCGCGACGGCTTGGACTTCGTCGCCGAACAGCTCGGCCCATTCGGACACCCGCTTGTTGCTGGTGACGATCATCGATGAGCGCGTGTAGCGGCGGTTGATCAGCTGGAAGAACCGGTTCGCGTCGGCGTGTTCCAGTCTCATGTAGCCGACCTCGTCGACGATCAGGACGTGTGGGCGTTGGTAGTGCGCGAGCTTGTTGCGCAGCGTGCCGAGCTGGTCGGCTTGGCGTAGCTCGCGCACCACGTCGTCGAGGGTGGTGTAGCGGACGAGGTAGCCGGCGCGGAGCGCTTCCATCGCCAATCCCACCGCGAGATGTGTCTTCCCGACGCCGGGCGGACCGAGGATCAGCGATGACACCTTGTTCTGGATGAACCGCAGCGAGCGGAGCTCGGCGAGGCGTTTGGGGTCGAGCTCGGGCTGGAAGCCGGCATCGAACTCGTCCAGGGTCTTGTGGTGCGGCAGCCCGGAGAGCTTGAGCCGCGACGCGTAACGGCGGCCTTCGAGGACGCCGACCTCGCTCTCGAGGACGAGGTCCAGGAACTCGCGGTAGCCGAGCTTCCCGGCTTCGGCGCGGTCGACGAGCTCATCGGCTGTTTCGGCGAGGCCGTAGAGCTTCAGCTCGCGTGCGTTGCGGCGGATTCGCTCGGAGATCAGCTCACCCATCGATCGCCTCCTGGTAGCGCTCAAGCGGCCGGCGATGGACTTCGGGGTCGGGCATCGCCGAGAGCACCTGGGCGAGCGAGACTGAGTCCTCAACCGGGTCGGGCAGCACGCGCACGGGGCGGCCGCGCTCGTGCCGAGCGAGCCGCCGGCCATCGAGCAGCGAGTGGGCCTCGAGCTCGGTGGCGCCCAGCACGAGCTCGACCCGCTCGCCCGGCTTGGCGTCCGGGACGTGGTAGCGGCGGCCCTCGAAGCTGAAGAATCCGTCACGCGCCACAACCCGCGTCGTGCGGTCGACCACCAGGTATGGCGCCGATGGCAGCGGCAGCAGCGCCCCGTGGTCGCGCTGCGCTCTTGCGGCGACGATCTCGCCGTGGGTGCCGTGCTTCCGCTGCCGGGCGATCTCCTCGTTCCACGCCAGCCAGGCGATGTTCGCCTCCTCGTAGCTGGTGAAGCTGTGACCTCGCAGCAGCCGCTCGCGGACGTAGGAGACATCGTGCTCGACCTTGCCCTTCGTCTTTGCCCGGTAGGGCTGGCAGAGCCGCATCGAGAACCCGTAGTGGTGCGCGGACGCGAGGGCTTCGGGGTGAAAGATCCGCTGCTCGATCGTCACGTCGCGGCCGACGTGCTGGCGCACCACGGTCTTCGTGCGGTCGTAGAGCAGCTCGTGCGGCACCCCACCGAAGTGCGTGAACGCCGCCCGGTGGCACGCCCAGAACGTGACGAGGTCTTGGGAGCCGGTCAGCCGGCAGAACGAGTCGCGGGAGTGGCCGAGGACGATGTGGAAGCAGTAGAGCGGCAGCTCCAACCCTGAAGTCGTGCGGATCGGCTGCTCGTGGGACCAGTCGATCTGCGCCTGGAACCCCGGGCGGGTCTCGAACCGCGTCTCCGCTCCTGGCTCCGGCTTCGGCCGTGAGCGTTCGACGTATCGGCGGACCGTGTTGTAGCTGCCCTCGAACCCGTAGTCGCGCACGAGGTCCTGATGGACCCTGGTCGCCAGAAGCCGAGGCTGGGCGGCGAGCCACTGATCGATCACCGGCTTCAACTCGTCTAGCTTCGACGGCATCCGCTTGCGGCGGTAGACCGGCTGCGCGCCGTCCTCCAGATATCGCTTCACGGTTCGCCAGTCCCGGCCCAGCAGCCGGCCGATCTCGGCGTACGTGTAGCCCTGACGCGAAAGCGCCCTGATGTCCATCAAATCCTCCTCGCTGATCACAGACGGCCTCCTGCTCGACGACACGAAGCCGTCGAGCGTCAAGACCGCCTCAGACAGAACAGCCGACCGAGGGGGTGTCAGGCGGCGCGCACGCGCGTGACGGGCTCGTCGCCCCTCCGGGGCTCCTCACCCATCACGCGCGTACCCAACCCCGGAACCTCCCAGTCGACCTACAGAATTCGATGGCCATCAACCAGCATTATTGGATGGCCGCGCGCACCGTGGGCGCTCAAGTCTGGACGAGCGTCATTTGGCAACGCAGCCTCAGTACCAGAGCGCCGAGGCACTCCAAAGCTCATCGCCATCAACCGTGGACGTCCTAAGCGGCAGCGAAGCCTCATTTGGTCCGACAGACACGGGCGCCCGACCGAAGTCGGGTGCCGCCGCCGGTGCAGCGCGACGAACTGCGCTACGGTCCCGACTTCTCGCCGGGCTTTTCCTCGTCGGCGCATGCGTCTCGGGATACGTTGGCTTTCGTCTGACGCGCATTCCGACGGAGCCCAACTTCCCGGCCCCATGCATTCAGACCAACGCCGGCTGCGGCACCGAGCAAAGCGGCATTTACATATACACCAGCAACGCGAGCGCTCCCCTGGCGGTGTCCGTCGCATACGGCGCGGCAGTCGGCCACTCTGCGGAGGTTCAGCTCGAACTCGGAGCCAACGTCCCAGCCGGCCAAACTCTGCGCTGGATGATCGAGTTCTACGGGGTCGCTCGCATAAGACCGGTCGAGATTCCGGAGTACGGGGGGACTACGAAGCGGCTTTTCCGCACCGGGACCGACACGACGTTCCGCGCCATTCACGTTCACACCCCTGGCTCAGGGGACGTTGTCCAGGTGCTTCAAGGCGAGATCACCGGACCATCGAGCGGATATTCGACTTTATACACCGAGGAATCTGCTCCTGTTGGCTTCACCTCCACCGGCATTCAATTCATCTCGGCCGGGGTGGTCGGCCCGCTCGTGGGAGAGAATTCTGGCTGGACCGTCGGCGACTTGCCCTTCGTGGAGGCCGCGCCACCGGGCGACGCGGGACTTGAGGCAACTCCTGACCAAAGCGTCCTTGGAGCCATTCTTGCGCCTGGGCGCTGGTACAACCCGCGACGTTCCTGGATAGAGGAGTCGTTCAATCGCCCGGCATGGATGCAGCTCTCGTACACCAACATCCCGCCGCTCTTTGATGGGTCAACCCAGTGGCGTCACCCCGGCTTCGTCCAAGCGGACTTCGTCCTCCAGAACGTCGATACCTCCGCGCACAATGCCAATCGTGAGTTTTGGGCGGGGATCCTGCTCGGCATTGGCGGCGCAAGTGTCATCGCTCTGTTGCAAGCCCTGTCTGACGGTGCTCTCTCGCGCCGACGGACGGCTCGCGATGCATGAGTGCCGGTCACCGCAGGGATCGTCCGGTCGGTCAACCAGCGCGCGAGCCCATTCGTCGGGAGGCGCTCGCGCGGGGCCAGCATTTCGGGTCAGCGCCGAGTCGCCAATGGAATCGTCCGGATCTCGCTTGCGAAGGTGCACAAAGCAGTCGTCCGCAGGTGCTAGGTAGATCGCCGCCCCGCGCAGGTGCGATCGCGTGACTCAACCGCCCGGACCCGCCTGCCCCCGGACGAGCACCCGGAGCGCATGCGACCCGTGGGCGGGGTGCTGCGAGCTACTCACCTGACCTCGCCTTGTAACCAGTTGTCCCGCACTAACTCGACTCTGGCGGCGCCCAGCGCGGTGGCAACTTCCACCCTTTCAGCTCGGCGGAGAGCTCGGCGAGTGGTGCCGTTAGCTCCGCGTAATCTGCCATCAGCGGAACTTCAGGAGGCCGGACCGAAAGAACCTGTCGCAGCGAACCGATGGGAATGCCGCCGACGTAGAGGAGGGCGAGGACATCGTTCGGGAGATCAGCCGGTGCGTTTGAGCGCGGGGCACTTCGCTCGAAGGTGTCGAACGGCGGACCTTCGGTGCTGGCCAGCGACGAGAGAACTGGAAGCGTCCTGTCGATACCGACCGCAACGTCGATTCCGAATCGCGTCGCCTCGCTCGCACGTGCTTCGCGGGTTCCTGCAGACGCTGACGCCTGAACCGCGCCCTGGAGCCGCTCGAAGGCACGGACGTGTGCGCTTAGAGCAGCCGCGACATGGTCGAGATCGAGCGAAGTGTCCATCGCGAGGCGCGTTATCGGGTCTCCCTGCATGACGGGAGCGAGGTCCTCCGCCTTGATCCGGGCAGGGCGAGCGTTCGTCGTGACCTCGAAATCGTCTCTGGGGGGATCGGTAGCCATCCTCGCGGCCTCGAGCTTTAGCTGCTCGAGGGCCCATCCGACGAAGACAAACGCGGCTCCACGATGGACATGGGCGTCCGCAGCCCATCCGTAACCGATGCCCTTCGAGAGACGCTCGCCGCGCTCGGCGACGGTCGCGACGCGCTGTGCGGTCTGTCGCGTTCGTTCTTCGTACCCAGCCATATGGGCGCGTGAGCCTACCTCAGGCGAGCTCTGCCGTATCCCGCAACGCGCTGTCGAAGGCGGTTGGCGATCCGATCCCTCGCGGCGCGGCTCAAGCCGGCTGTCGCCGGGTCATCCGCGTCGCGCAACCCGATCGTCAGCACAGCCGAAGCCCGCTTTCGGATCCGTGGGGCATCGCAATCGCCAGGCCGCCAGCCGGTCGCGCGATCCCCTTTCTGGGAAAGGACTCGCCGGGGCTCGAGCCAGGCTCCGATGGAAGCGATCACGCGGCCGAACAGTGACCGGTTGATCCACGCGGGATCAGGGACCGATGGAATCACACGATAGGGAGCAGGCGGCCGGACCTCGGAGGCCCATCGTGGTGCATGGGCACTGACGTTTCGGCTGGGTTTGCCGCTCTCCCTGGTTGCTGCGCTCAGCGACCCAGAAGCGCCTTGGTTGCAAGTGCGTCCGCGTCGGCATTCCATTTTCGCGGGACCCACGAAACCCTGATGTTGCGAAACTCCTGGAGCAGGGAGCACGCCTCCGTGTGCAGGAGTCTGATGTGCTCCTTGCGGACCTTCGCGCGACCGTTTACCTGGTCGACCACGAGCTCCGAGTCAAGGAACACCCGGATGCGTTGGATCCCGCAGCTGCGAGCGAGCTTGAGTCCTTCGATGAGAGCCCGATATTCCGCCACGGTGTTGATGGCGGGTCCGATCCGTTCGGAGATCTCAGCGACTAGGTGACCGCCGGGATCCCTGAGGACAACTCCGATCGCACCTTCAGCTGGATTGTCGGTAGTCCCGGTGCCGGAACCGTCTGCATGCAGTAGGTAATTGCCCTTCGACGGCTCCGACTCTTCGCCTGTTGCGGGCACCGACATGAAGCCAAGCTATCTCGTCGAGGTGATCTGAAGATGCCCAGTGCTGCTTCGGCGATCGTTCGCCGCGCCCGCGATAGAGCGTCGTGCATAGGCCGAGCGGCGCACCGTTACCCACAAGGTCCACGCCCCACACGAGCGCCTGGCGCGAGACGCGATCGTCCGTGGGGGCGATCGCAGCGACGAGACGGTGGTCCGGTCAACCATCGTCTGAGGGCATCCGCCTGTAGGACCTTCAGAGCGGCTGGGCCATGCCCGCCTCGCCGTGATGTCGACGCGGGCGCTCCTGCAGAAAACGGCTACGCCTCTGCGGTTGTGGCGGGCGGCGGAGTCTCACGCTCGAAGCTGAGGGTAATGGATGCTTCGGCGCCGGCAGTGACGACGCCGATGCTGCCCTCGGCGCTCACCGACAAATCGACGTCGACGCTCTTGAGATGGAACCCGCCGGCCGATTGGTGCTTGAGCGCCCCCAGCAGAGCGGCCACCTCGTCCTCTGCCTTTTCGAGCGCGTTTTGCAGTCTTCCGAGGTCGACATCCTTCGGCTTGCGCACGAAGATGTTCTTGACAAAGGCGGGCACATGGAGCGCCTGCTCCTCGAAGCCGTCAGGCGGGGCCTTCCAGTTCGGCGCACTTCCGGCGGGCCCCGTAGGTGGGGTGTCGTCGGTCACGATCAGCGTGACGGCTTTGGGCGTGCTCATGCGTAGATTTCCAATCCGATCAGGACGGCGAGCTGGCTGAAGGCGAGGCCGACACCGTTCGTCGCCCCATTCGAGGTGAACGCGCCGAGATAGACGCCGAGCGGCTCGCCACAGGGGGTGGCGGTAATGAGGCTGCCGGAGTCGCCGGGCTGCCCGGCGACGTTGAGGCTGAAGCGGAGGGGGAAGCGTGAGGAGTCCTGTACCCCCAGGTTGGTCGCTACATCGAGGATCGTCGCTAGTTGCGTCGTGCTGAACTCGAGGTCGACGGTACCTCCGTTGGCCGGGGTCGCGAGCGCCTGAGGCACCCCACCACCGGGGGGCGCGACGTCGACCAGAGCGGCGTCCAGGCACTCGGCGCGGTGTCGATGACGGTGCCGACGGTGCTCATCATGGGGTGTTCGGCGACGTGGCGGGCGGTCACCCATCCCTGGAATCCACCGCCGCGTGTGCTGCCCCAGCACGCCAAGCGTCCGTGCGGAATCGATGGCGCCGGCGCGTGCTCCTGATAGCGGCCGTACCGGACAACGACGGGTAGTTCGATGTCCTCGAAGGCCATGCCCTGGAGGCGATCCTCGCCCGACCGGACGCGTTCATCGCCGTAGAGGATCACCCCGAATGGTGGATCGTCGGGGCTCAGCGTGCGATCGACGTCTGGGTGAAGCAGCCCGACTGCGGGCCAGCGAACCCCGGGGACGTTTCGCGCACGCTCCCAGATCTCCTCGTCACGGTCGGAGACGAGAAGCGACCATCCCAGTCCTGTCCGCTCGGCCGGGCTGATATCGGGCCCACGCCGCGAGGTCCTCGCGGTCCAGACGGCCTTCCGCAGGGGCAGGCGGCAGGCGCTCATACCAATACGGTTCGGGCTCGAACATGGCATCTCCGGGCTGGTTGACGCGTGAAGTCTATGGTCAGCACGCTTCGCGCGCTCGAGAGTTGTCAAACTGCCCGCGATCTGATGCGAAGCCTTGGCGATGCGCTGGGATGACCTACAGCTACTGCGGCTGATCGATGAGCTCGAGACCGAGGGGCAGGTCGGGTCGTTGATGAACGGCTACACCTTGATGCAGGTCATGGGTAGCAGTCCGACAGCCGATTGGGACAACGATTCCCGGACGTTTGCGCGCGAGCTGCTGCTCGCCCAAGCGGCGGGTTATATGGAGTGGGCCGATCAGCATCATCCCGGCGCGCGGCGGATGGATCCGGTCGTTGAGGCTCATCAGTGGCTGCACGACATACGTGACATCCGCCTGACGCTTGCCGGACGCGACCGCGCACGGGGGTTGGTGATCCAGCGCCCGTTGCCCGATCCGCAGGAGGACGACGATCGTCCGATCGCGGGGATGACGCTCGAAGAGATCGCCCGCGCGATCGGCGACACCTACACCCCCTCGCAGCTCCCGCGCTACCTGCGCGAGTCCGGTGTTCCCGACGACTTCGTCCCAGCCATGGTGCAGGGCAATAAGTGGGAGTACGTGATGGGGATCTTTGAAGCGCTCCACGACGGCGGCTCGGCTGGCCGGCGCGCGTTGCGCCAGTTCATCGGGGGCTGGCTCGAGGGCCGCAACCACACGCCGCCGCATCCGGACGTCCGAAAGCGGATAACGGTCCTGCTTGCCGCACAGGGATGGCACGTGCGCGATGCTCGCCTGGTGATCGGCGAGCGGAGCACCGATGCAGCCGGGACGCTGACGCCGCTGCGACAGGATGCCCGGATCGCTGCGCTACATGCCGACGTACGACAGTCCGCAGGCCGGTTCTTGGATAGCGGGCACCTCGAGGTCGCGATCTTCGAAGCGTTCAAGGCGGTCAACAATCGCGTCAAGGCCATGACTGGACTCGACCTCGACGGCAGCAAGCTGATGAGCGAGGCGTTCTCCGACTCCAACCCTCGGATCGCGCTCGCGGATCTCACGACCGAGACCGGCCGCAACATCCAGTCGGGCTTCCGCTTTCTGTTCATGGGCGCGGTTCGCGGGATCCGCAACCCCGATGCTCACGAACTGTTCAAGGCGCTCGATGCGGAGGAGGCGCTTGAGACGCTCGCGTTCGCGAGCATGCTCATGCGGCGACTCGACGATGCCGCGGGTCGTACCGTCGGGAGGGGTCCGGCGCTCGTGGCGCAAACGAAGCCGACGCCCGGGATGGAACCGGGGACCTCGCCGTTACGAGGGCCGCGCTCTGCCAGCTGAGCTACGTCGGCGCGAGCACCGTCGTAGCCGTCCCGAGGCTTCCTCGCGCGCGATGACGGGCCTCGGCGAGCCTACCGGCTCCGCGCTAGGAGCCCAGACCGGCCTGCGCCACGAGCTGGTAGCGGCCTGTCCGGTTTCCAATCCGCTCGACTTCGCCGGCGCGGTGAACCTGCACGAGGAAGGTTGCCAGTGGATCGCGGCCGGCGACTGTGTATCCCGCCTCGGTTAGGAGTCCGTACCACTGCTTGTAGTGGATCGCTTGGCCGGGGCCGACCTCGCGGCGCAGGACATCGATAGCGACTTCTCTGAGTCGCTGGCCGCGCAGGCGGTCGTCGAGGTCCTCGAGGCGCAGTTGTGGATCTTTGCCGATGAGGGCGGTGATCTCTCCGAGTACATGCTCGTCGCGCGAGGCGTTTTCCTCGATCTGGTCGGCGAGCGAGCGAAGGCGTTCGGCGCGTTCGCGTTGCTCGGTGACTTGGACGACGAGCGCTCTGTACTCCCGCTCGAGATCGCTGCCGCCGGACGTTGCCACGCGGAGAATCTACGCCTTAGGCCGGACGTTGAGCTTAGAGCTCGGGGGTCCAGTGGTCGACGAGCAGGCGGGTGAGCTGCTCGCCGCGGCTGGCGAGTTGGTCGATGGTGGCCGGCGCCATCGGTGAGAAGTCCGTTGGGTAGCTGATGACGTCTTCGCGGGGTATGAGATCGGCGGGCTGGTAGGGCAGTGAGGAGTCAAGTTGTCCGAGGTAGGGCATGACGAATCCGTTGAGCTGGCCGTGCTCGACGAGCGTGTAGAGGCGGGCCCTGGTGGCGTCTTGGGCCTTGCGGAAAGTCGCTGTGAAGCTCCGTGCCAGTCGAGAGACGGCGCCGAAGGGCACCTCGGGGTCGAGTAGTCCGCGGCCGGCGTCGCAGGCGATGATGTAGTCGACGTCGTAGACGGTCGTGAAGTTTGCAGAGCGGCCGGGCTCGAGACAGGTCGTTCCGAGGTTGTCGAAGATCCCGCCGTCGGTCAGGACGACGCGGCGCTCGACCTGGGACCCGTTCGGGTCGGTGAAGCTCCATCGGCGGTCCAGCGCGGGGAGCAGAAGTGGGTAGGCGGCGGAGGCTGCAACGGCTTCGGCGACGCGGATGGTGTTGTCGGTGAGCTTGCCGATCCGCCAGGTTCGGCTCTCGCGGCTGCCGAAGCGAAACGCGCTGCCCGTCGTGAGGTCGCACGAGTTGATCACGATGTCAAGTTCGCCTCGGCGTACATCGGGCAGTCGGGCGTCGCCGAACAGGCGGTTTGATAGCACGTCGGCGAACGCGTCGGTGCGGCTGATCCAGCGTCGCAGCGGCGGGTCGAGCGCAGCGGTGTGGCCGAGCTTGCTGCGCGCGAGACCGGCCGTCCGAGCGGCGGCGGCGGCGGTTCCCGCTATCAGCCGCGTGAGCGCTGCTTGGGGGGCGCGTCGGGAGAGGAGGGTACGGCGGATGATCTGTGTTTGCAGTCCGTCTTGGAGGAGCTGACAGACGTGCTGGTCGAACCGGTCGAAGTCCTGGTCTGTGTAGGCGTAGAGGGCGCTGATGAGCGAGCCTCCGGATACGCCGGAGATGACGCGGATGCGGTCGAGGATGCCGCGGTCGTGCAGCGCTCTGAGGCATCCGAGGTGAAACGCGACGGCGCGTGATCCACCCCCTGAGAGGGCCAGGCCGATGTTGCGGGCGGGGTCCTGACGGGGAGCGAGCTCGACGGACTGGGCGTCGTTGACTTCCATGTGGATGGAGTGCTCGTCGACTCTCCCGTCGAACGTATAGGCGCTGATGTCGGCGACGGTTGTCTGGTTGGGTTCAGCGAGTGCACTGGCGTGCCCGACTATCAGGATCAGCCCTTGCGGGAGATGGCTCTGGGCAGCGGCGAGCAGTTGTGTCATCCCGAGCAGGTCGCGGTGGCTGAACGCCGAGGACTGGTCAGGGTGTGTGTGCCACATGCCGAGGAACTCGAGTGATCCGCGACCGAGCACCTTGTTGGCGTCCGAGAGTTCCTCGACGCCTTCGATGCCGCAGACGAACTCGGCCGGCGACTGTCTGCTGTCGGGTGGAGGGCCGGAGAGCGAGTCGATCCAGATCACGCCGGCGGCGGTGTCGCGCTGACCGAAGATCAGGCCGCCGGTCTCGGAGGCTGGGCCCAGTCGCCGAGCCGCGGTGGCGATCCATCCGCGCAATTGACGGACGGCGTTGTCGGAGAGCCTGACCTCGTATTCGCCTGTGTCGGTCGTTGCGACGAGTGCGGGGGTGCTTGTCAGGCGCGCGTGGCGCGCACCGCGGTGCGACACCCCGGGAAGCGCGATGAGGTGGCCGACGGCGCTGAGGTCGCGGACGGGATCTTGCAGGTCGCGGGCGAGCTCGGTGAGCAGTGTTCCGGCGACCGCGCTTGCCTCTGCGCCCGATCCGCGAAACGTGGCATCTGAGCAGCCGGGCTCAGGCTGGAAATGCTCGGTACGCGGCGAGCTCGGCCAGAACTCATCGGCGAATCCGCTCAGCTCGCCCCGGCGCAGACATTTGAGCTTCACGGCGCGCAGGACGTCGGCTGTGCCACCGGAGTGTTGCGGGCGGGCGAGGACGCTCAGCCCGTGTTGGGCGGTGTGCCCGACGAGCATCGTCGCGATCGAGATTTGATTGCGGGGATGCTGGCGTCGGACTCGCTCGAGCTTGGTCTGGACTGTGACGTTCGCGCTGCAGTCGATCAGGATCTCGCTGTTGCCGGACCAGTCGGGCTTGTTGAGTAGCTGGCGTATGTTGCGGACGAGCGGCGTGACTTCGAGGGCAGGTCGTATGGCTCGTAGTTGCTCAGCGAGGACCTCTGCCTTGGCGCGTCCGATATCCGCGTCGGTGTACGGTTGGCGCACCAGCAGCCCTGGATTCACGCGGGCAGAGTCAACGACCGTCAGCGCCGAGACCCCGGCGCGGGCGAGCCAGTGCGCGACGGGCGCACCGAGAGCGCCGCAGCCCCATACGGTGACTCGTCGTCCAGCGAACGCCTCCATTGGCGACCCGTCGTCTCGTCGGGTCACTATCTCCGGCCGGTCCTCGTGGATGGGGCACCATTCCACCTCGGAATCGGTCAGCCACTTGAAGGCACGGTCGTCCGCCTCGCGTCCCAGGCTGCGCAACTGCTCGTCATCGGAGAGCTCGGCGAGCGCGAGTCGCAACTGATCGACTGTGTCTGCAGGGATTCGCCAGGCGCAGAGATGTTGGCGTGGGTGCTCTCCAGCGATGCCGCGCATGGCGCTGCCGACGAGGACGAGCATCGGTTGTCCGTGCTCGATGCTGAGCGTGGTGCACTTGAGGTGCAGCATCAGCTCGCCGTACTCGATGCCGCGGTTGATGAGCGCCATCAGCAGCGAGACGGTCCACTTGGGGTACTCCCAGTCCATTGCCGAGGGGAGCAGGAACGCGGCGCCGGCCTGGTCCGGCAGCGAGTTCAGCTTGCCGTCCGGGTCGCGTAGCGGCGTCCAGTCGCGCAGGTCGATGCGCTGCTGTCCGTGATTGTGCGTGGCGACCCAGCCGACCCAGGGGCGATCCAGCACTGGCGGCGTGTCGACGCGAGGAATGACCAGCGGCGCTCCGGGGGTGACGTAGGCGACGGGGGGATGCATGGGCGCCCCAGCCGGGTCTAGCTCGCGCGTCGCTGCCCTTCGTAGCCACAGCTCGGTTCGTTGCAGGAAGCCGTACATGCCGTCGCTGGGCTGCCACTCCACGGTGGGTGCCTGGTAGAGGCACAGCGAGCGGCCCCATTGCACGTGCGGCTCTCCCGCCCAGCGGCGGTGCGCCGTCCAGAGTTCGGGCTTGGCGAACGG
This sequence comes from uncultured Actinomycetota bacterium, assembly GCA_963771675.1. Classification (GTDB taxonomy): domain Bacteria; phylum Actinomycetota; class Thermoleophilia; order Solirubrobacterales; family Solirubrobacteraceae; genus Palsa-465. The sequence goes on from CAVYUJ010000005.1 coordinate 588,662, forward strand.
GAAGTCCGAAGGGATGAGGATTAGTAGGCGCTCGCGATCGCGTAGAGGCAGGCCACCGTCTCGATGCTCGAAGCCGTGACAGTTGAGCGATACCTCCACTTCGAGATAGGGCCAGTCCTCGGTCGCGTCCGTGACCGAGAGCAATTCGAGCGCCTCGGAGCTGGTCCCGGCGACCGCTTCGAGTTGGCGCAGCGCCTGACGCTGTCCTTGGGAGAGCGTCAAGCGTTTCCGAACCCGACCGGCTGCACCGCCGGTGCAGCACCTCCCCTGGCCGCCTCGACCGCGCGGGCGAGACTTGCCGTGCTGCTCTGGTTGGACTGCTCACCGGTCGTGCGGAGGGTCAGCCCCTTGTCGTGCACGTCGAAGACGATTGGCTCAGGGGAGGTCACGTTGGGGTGCTCGCCGGTGCAGAGGAAGTGTCCGGCGTCAACCAGTTCGCGGTAGCGCTTGGCGGCCTTGGCGTGCGGTGGGTTTGCGCCCTTCTCGTCGCTTGCGGGGATCGGTGGGGCGCTGGCGATGATGTAGCCGCCGTCCTCGCGGGCGTCTTCGATCGCGTCGAGGATGTCCTGTTTGAGGGTCTCCTTCTCCTCCCCGTCGCCTTGCCAGTACATGGCGCTCTTTGAGCAGTGGTGCGGCGCGAGGAACGCTCCCCAGGCCAGTCTCTCGTCTTTTGAGCGGTCGAAGATCCGCTTGAGCGTGGGATAGCTGAGGTCGCCGAGCAGCAGTGCTCGACCTTCGTGCCCGTCGTCGCTGAGGGTGATCTGCAGAGCGAAGGAGGTGTCGTTGCGCTCGTGTTCGGTGTCCTCCTTGAACGGAGCGTGAACGAACGCGGAGAACCGGTCTGACTTGTCCTCGCCGTCGATGTGGGTGAACGTGCTTCCGGGGGTTGTGACGGCACCCTCGGGCAGGTCCTTGTAGACGTCGGAGTGCTCCTTGAGCACGTCGTGGTAGCCGATGATGCGGATCCGGTCGCCGGAGCCGACGGCGCCTTGCTTCTTCATCAGTTTGATCCGCCGTTCGGCCTCCTTGACGAACGCCTTGGCGTCCTCGCACAGCTCGTCCTGCTCGTTCTGCTGCTGCTCCCAGAGGATGCGCGGCGTGAACCACAGGTCGCCGATCACGACTGCTTTGAGCAGCTCCGCGAAGCCCTGCACGTGGTCCTTGTCGAGGTGGGTCGCACCGAATGCCGCCAAGTACGGTTTCTCGTTCTTCTTCGGCAGCAGCTCCACGAGCCGGTCGACGACGGGCGTCCGTGGGTCCTTGTCATTCTCGGCGTCCTCGACGTGATGAATGTCGATCTGGACGATCGTGTCCTTGTTGACGACGACGGTCGTTGAGTCGCCGCAGCCGACCGGCCAGAACACGAAACCCGGATCGGGCAGTTTGAGCTTGCTCATTAGGTCACCCTCGATATGAGACGTTGCAACGTGTAGATAGCTGTAGATATGTTGACTAGTGGGTCGGATGGATCGATGTTCTCGACAACGGACTCGCCGGTGGGGCGCGGGCGCCGGTCACCGTTGGCCACGTCGGGAGCCGTCGGTCTTGTCGAGGCGTCCAGGTTGGACTTCACCAGAAGGCGAGCTGAGCGTCCCGACGCTCGAGCACCGTGTCGATCGCTCGGTCCAGAGACGCAATCCCGTGCTGGTCGAGCCCGGCCTCGCGATGTCCGACGACGGCTAGGTCCTTCGCGCCCATGGCCACGGTGACGCTTGCGACCCAATCCACAGGGCACCGACCCGAGAACATGTAAATGTGCCCGTCCTGGTCAGGGTCGCTCACATGGCGGAGATGAGCGCCATCGGCGTGTGAGTGGGTGAGAGCTCGTCCCAGTACGCCCGTCCCATGAGACCGGCGGGCTTCTTCCACGACCTGCCATCCATGCCACAGCACGCTGCTCTGATCGGTCCGCGACGATGTGCTCCGCGAATTCGGCTAGTCGCCGAGCATGCGCAAAGGCCTCCGAGGAGTAGCCAGCAGCGATGAGCAAGCCGGCGGCGCGCGCACCTCGGAAGGCCATGGCCGACATCACGACTATCGCTTGGGCGATCCGCCAATGGGTGGCACGAGTCTCGTCCAACTCCTGAACCACAAGACCCGGAGCAAGCGACGCCTGATGAACCAACGCGAGCTCGGGCAGCTCGGTCGGTGCCGTATCCAGCGGACAGCTCTGGCGGGTCGCCCGCAGGTACAGAAGCGATCGTGGAGCGCCGTGCGAGTTGGCGACCTGCCAGCGGGGGGCGGAGGCGGGTCCGGGATGAGGCGGCCGGCGACCGGGAAGAACGGAAAGAGCAGGAACACGACGGTGCTGAGTGACCGGAGCCCGTTCATCGGTCCACCCGCTGTGAGAGCTGGGTGGATGTGACGGTGGTGCCACGGTAGCTCCCGCAGCGGTTGGTGTGCTGGGCGGTGATCTCCTCGGCAGGACTCTGCTGTCGCGGGGTTGGGAAGACGGCGGGCTGTGGGGAGCGGCCGACGATGGGAAGCAGGTGACCCTGGTCGCCCCCTTCCCCGGATGCCGTTGCTGTGGGTGGTAGGGACGGTTGACGGAGGCTGGCGGCGAACGCGGCCGGAGCCATCATGCCCAGCGCGGAGTGAGGGCGGTGGTGGTTGTAGTCGATGCGCCAGTCCTCGATCAGGACGCGGGCTTCGGTCAGGCAAGAGAACATCTCGACCGCGAGCAGCTCGTCGCGGACGCGACCGCCGAAGCTCTCGACATAGGCGTTCTGCCACGGCGAGCCAGGGTCGATGTAGGCGCTGCCGGTCCGACTGAAGCGACACCAGTCTCGGAGCGCGTTGGCGGTCAGCTCCGGGCCGTTGTCGCAGCGCACGAACCCCGGTGCGCCGCGCTCGAGGACGAGGCGGTCCAGGACGTCAACGGTCTTGTCGGCGTCGATGCGGCGGTGACACTCGATGGTCAGCGCTTCGCGGGTGAACTCGTCCACGACGTGCAACAGCTTGAGGTTGTGCCCGTCAGCGGTCTGATCCCATTGGAAATCGATCGCCCACACATGATCGGGCCGCTCAGCCCGCAGCCGATCAGCCGGGACCGTGGAGTGGCCCAGCCGCTGGCGTTTGCGGCGCTTGCGCGGCGCCCTGAGCCCCTCCTCGCGCCACACCCGACGAGTGCGCTTGATGTTCAGCTCCCACCCGTCCCCGAGCAGCAGCGCGTGCGCGCGGCGATACCCCCACCGCGGCCGCTGCCGAGAGATCTCCCGCAGCCGGGCGCGCAACGCCGCGTCATCCTCGGCCACCGCAGCCTGGTGACGCTGAGTGGAGCGATGCTGCCCAGCGATCTGGCACGCCCGCCGCTCCGACAGACCAAGGCGATCCTGAAGCATCCGAACCGCCTGACGCCGCCGCGACGGGCTCACCAGTTTCCCTTCGCGATCTCCTTCAACGCCGCGTTCTCCAAAGTCTGATCGGCGACGATCCGCTTCAACCGGGCGTTCTCGACCTCGAGCTCCTTCAGCCGCTTGACATCGTCGGCCTTCATCCCGCCAAACTGCGCCCGCCACCGGTGATACGTCGCCTCTGACACCTCCAGCTCCTTGAGCACGTCCGCGAGCTCGAACCCCTCGCCCAGCAGCCGATCGGCTCCCTGAGCTTGCGAACCACCTGCTCCGGCGTGTGACGTCGTCCCTTCATCGATGCGCTCCTCTGACCCATTCTCCAGGGCCGTCGAAGCTCTCACATGGTCCGGACCGATCTCAGGGGCCCAGGTCACTGAGGATCGACACCGGCAACGAAAGAGGATGTCGGTCTCGTTGATCGTGAGGTCGGCTGCGGAGCTAAGCGACGTAGGAACGAACTAGCGATCGGACCGACTATGCGACCCAGCGTGCTTCGGGAAGCTCGTCCTTATAGGTGCCGGTGGCCAGGTAGGTCCGCAGACGCCGGCCCTCAGCGAGCGGGCGTACCTTGGCCGTTGCCTCGCCTGGAGTCTTGGCTTCAGTCGCGAAGACCTCGCGATAACCGGGCTCGTCCGGATCCCGCTCGGGATCGGTCGCGAAGACCAGATATCCGCGTCTTGCGGCCTTTTCATTGTTGGCCTTCTCGACATGGATCCGCTCGTGCTCAACCTCCTCGGCCCATTGCGAGAGGTCGATCTGCGTGCCTTGCGATGTGGTGTCCGCTCTCGGCATTGGCATCATCTTGACGGTAGCGCCAGACGGGCGAGGCCCGAGCATGTTTTTACACTTTTGTCGCAGGTGCGCTCGCATCGAGGAACCTGCGCAGGCCCTCGATGCTGTCGCCGTCGTATTTTTCGAACAGCTTCTGGGGCACCTTCTCGTAGGCCCAATCGCGACCGGAGAGCCGGTCGCGTCCTCGCACCAGCGCCGGGCACGGCGGTCCTTAAGCGCGACGTCGAGGTCTTCCTGGCCCTTGGTCTCGACGATCAGGCAGCTGTCGTCGCTCAGGCGCATGACGAAGTCGGGGTAGTAGTAGCGGAGCGCACCGGCCTTCGCGATGTACTCGAGCGCGAACCGGGAGTTCATCGTCAGCTTCGCCCAGGCAGTTACGTCCGTCGCTTTCTTGTCAAGGAAGACGGCGAAGCGGGATTCGAGCGAGCTGTCGACCGGGGTGAGGTTGAAGACTGTCTTCTCGCCCTCGACGGTGGCACGCGACCACGGGAACGGCGGGGTTTCCGAGACGCGCAGGGCGTTCTCCTCGATCGTAGGTTCGCGCTCTGTGATCGCCAGCGCCCGGATCGCCTGCAGGAACGCTTGGGAGACGAGCGCCTGGGCGTCGTTCTCCGCGAGCCGCCGCAGGATCACCTTGTCGTCGAGGTCGACCGGCCGCTCGAACACGCGGTCTCTCAGGTAGTCGCGAACCATCGGCGCGAGCGTCGCGAAGGTGCCGGCGAGCCGCTCGACCCCGGCGTCCTTCGCGATCAGACGTGTGTAGTACGTAATCACGCCCGACGGGTCCTCGGCGTACGGGACGCGAAATTCGTACTCCTCGATGATCCCCTGGTCGATCAGGTGCACGCCGCGATACTGGACGTACTCGTCGGGCCTAACGTCCGGCACAGCGAGACGCGTCTTAGGGTCGGCTACGTCGGACGGGTTGAGCTCGTTCAACGGGCTGTCGGCTCGGGTAAGGGTCCGGGTGAGCTGGGGGATCACGATGTCGTACCTGCGCTTGGCCTCATCGGGAAAGATCGTCACAGCGCCCGGCTCGATCTTGTCCGCGTCCTTCTCTCTCGACGACCAGGCCGCCGTCGAGCTCGGCGCTCCACAGGTTGCGGAACGCCTCGTGCTCGATCACGACCACACGCTCGTCGAATCCTGAGCCGGGCGGGGTCATCCGCCGCAGGCCACGGCCGAGCGCTTGCTCGGGCAAGGATCTTGTTGGCGGCGCTCAGCGGCCGGAGGGTGACGATCACGCACACGTTGCGCACGTCCCAGCCCTCGCGGAGCATCAGCACGCTGACGATGCAGCGGATCGGGCTGTCTGGCCCATCGACGTCCCGCGCAGCCTTGCGAGCCAGATCGAGGTCGTCCTTGGTGATCTCGCCGCTGCGATTGGTGTGGATCACCAGCAGCTGATCGCCGGCGAAGTCGGGCAGGCGGCCGCAGGTAATCGCCGGCCTCGTCGGCGGCTTGAGTGTTCTCGCACATCACGAACAGCACCGGCCGTTTCCCCGACGGGGAGAGCTTCTCGTAGAACACCCGCCAGCGACCTACCGCGACGTCGAGCCATTGTCGGTTGCGCTGGAACGAGGTCGCGCCGAGCTCGACTTTCGCGCCCGTCACCTCGCCGATCACCGGGGTCTTGACGATCCCGTCCGCGACCGCCTGCGCGAGCGGATAGTCGACCACGGTGTGTCGGAACAGGCCGCCCTTCTCATACTTCGGCGTCGCCGAGTAGTCCAGCTGCGATACGACGCCAGCGTCCGGATCATCCGTGGCGCGGGAGCGGAGCTGCAGCGTGGAGCCGCTCGATCGTCTGGTTCCACATCAGCTTCTCGTCGTGGACGTGGTGCGCCTCGTCGTTGAGCACCATCACCCGGTCGCGTGCCGCGATCCGATCGAACAGCTCCTCCGCCGAGGATGCGTCGACGTCGCGGTTGACCCGCGGGCCGAGCATCGCCTCGACCGGGTTCGGCGCGGCCTTGCCCTTACCGCGTGGCCGGCGGCTCGTAGAGCCGCTGGATGTTCGTCAGGTACAGGACGCCGCGGCTCGTCACCGGTGCGGGGTCGTCCTGCAGCAGGACGGTGAGGTCGAAGTCGTGCTCCCACTCGGGCGGGACCAGCGGGTCGCGCCGAAAGGTCGCGTCGTCGCCGAAGTCGCTCTTCAGCCGCTCGAACACGATCAGGTTCGGTGCGATCACCAGGAACGACGTCGTCATCGGCGAGTCCGGTCTCGTAAAGCGCGTGGAAGTAGGACCACACCACGCAGAGGCTCATCGCCATCGTCTTGCCCGACCCGTGGCCATCTTGATCGCCAGCCGCTGGCGCTTCGGCTCCCCCGGCTGGATCGTCATCCCGTGCTCGGCGAACTCGAGCAGATCCGCGAGCTTGCGCACCGGCTCGATCTCGGTCAGGTAGATGAACGTCTCCACCGCCTCGCGCTGGCAGAAGTAGAACCGGAACGGCGTCCCGTCCTCGGCGCGGTGCTCGTCGGCGAACCAGAAGCCCGAGCAGCCGCCGCGAGGTCGCCGAGGCGCCTGGATAGTCCTGCGCTCGCCACGCGTCGACGCGCGCGCGGACGCCGTTGACGGCATACGTCCCTTCGCTCGGCTTGCGGCGGTCCGGGACGGCGAACGGGTCTCTTGGCGCTGCGAGCTCGATCTCTGGGCTCACTTGATGCGGACCTCGGCGAGCTTCGTCGTGTCGTTGCCGAAGATGTCGATGATCTTGACCACGATCGCGTAGCGCCCCGGGCCCGGGTACTCGTGCCAGTCGCTCTGCGTTGCGAGCGTCGGCTGCTCGCGGGTGCGATACGCCTGCCACTGGTTGTGGAAGACCTCGTCGCTGAAGTCGAAGTCGACCGACCAGTAGTCGATCAGATCCGCCCATGAGCTGATCTGGTCGCGAACCTTCGCCGGGATCAGCTCCTCGCTTGGGATCAGGAAGTCCTTCAGCACCACGCTCGCCTCGCTGCCCCTGGCGGCGGATGTCGAGGTCGACGTGCGCGAGCTCGAAGAACCGCACCGCGTCCGCCTCGGTGACCTGGCGCTCCATGACCTCGCGAGGGATCTGCCGCGGACGAAGATCCAGGCCGCGGCGGCGGGCTGTCTCGGTGATCGTGTCGTGCAGCCCCATCTCCCATTCCCAGCCGAGCAGGTCGCACGCCTCGATTCCGTTGTCGGCCATCTCGTCCATGACGTCCTCGGTCTCGTCGATCGTCACCGGTGCATCCGTTGCTCCGACGTGCACCATCCGACCGGCCTTGCGGCCGTGCAGGTGGGCAAAGCCTTCGATCGGCTCAGCGCGGTAGAAGGCGAGGATCGTGTCCAGGTAGGCGCGCAGCGCCCCGTTTCCCGTCGCGACCTGCCAGCGCTGGCGCTCGTACGCGCCGAGGTTCTTGATCTCAAACGGCCGACAGTCGGAATGTTCAGAAGGCGCTTCCGAGTGGTGTGGATCGCGAATCGGCCTAGATCGCAGCCGATCCAGCGACGGCCGAGTCTTTTCGGCGACAGCCAGTGTTGTGCCGGAGCCGCAGAAAAAGTCCGCCGACGAGATCACCCTCGTTACTTGAAGTCCTGATGATCCGGTCAACGAGAGTCTCGGGTTTTTGGGTGGGGTAGCCGAGACGTTCCAATGCCCTTGCGTTAATCGGGTCGAGGTCCGTCCAGATGTCCTGCAGGGGGACGCCAGGCATCTCGTCGAGGTAGCGCTTGAACTCAGGTACGCCGTCGGCCTTGTCGGGAAAGCGGATCCGACCCTCGGCGTGCATCTGATCCATGTTCTCGCGGGAGTAGGCCCAGTAGCGGCCCTTGTACGGCTTGCGCCCATGCCACTCAAAGCTCGTGTCGCCGCCCGGCTTCGCTGCAGTCAGGTCCCCCAGCCGGTAGCGACGTCCGGTCCCCTCCTCGACGAAGCGGTACTTCAGCTCGACGTAGGCCTGATCGTACGGCACGTAAATCGTGTTGAAGGTCCACGAGTCACCCTTGGTGTAGAAGAGGATCACGTCGTGGATTCCCCCGTGAAGGACGCGGCCCTGCTTGGTGTCGCTGTGCGCAGTTGTTCGCTTCCAGATGATCTCGCTACGGAAATTGCCTGGGCCGAAGATCTCGTCGCAGACGAGCCTGAGGTAGTGGCTTACGTTGGGGGCGCAGTGGAGGTAGAGCGACCCATCCGAACTCAGCAGCTCGTGGATCAACACCAAGCGCTCATACATCATCGAGAGATAGGACTCGGGACGCCTACCCCAGGTATCCCGATACGCATGCTCCTCAAGGACAGAGGGGAGTTTGTCCACCGTCGTGTCGCCAACGGACACTCGATACGAGAAATCCGTGCCCGTATCGAAGGGAGGATCGATGTAGACGAGCTTGAGCCTTCCCGCGTAGTCCGATAACAGGCTGCTCATGACCAGCTTGTTGTCCCCCCAAATGAGCTGGTTACGGCCGTCTGAATTCGAGGCCGAGCCGCCGAACAGAGCGCCCGTGTCCCGCTCACGTGTCGCACGGGACTCGTTGATCGTCTCTACCGTCTGGAAAGGCAGCGAGAGACGCTCGACCTGCGTCCGCTTGCCCTCCCATTCAATGCGAACTGCCAAGACCCCCGCTCCTATCCTCTGAACCCGTCGATCCCAGTCGCCCAGCCTACCTGCGGCCCCGGCGTCAGACGGCGCTGTTATCGAAGCTGTCGTTCGCCGTCGCGAAGGCACGAGCCACCAGGTCGGCGTCTTCTTTGCGCGACTCATAGTGCAGGTACTTCATCGTCGTCTGGATGTCGGCGTGGCCCATCCACTCTTGTACGCGGCGGATGTCGGCCTCGCGGATCATGCGGGTGCCGAAGGTGTGGCGGAGGTCGTGGAAGCGCAGGCGGCGAAGGCCGGCGGCGCGGAGGGCTCGCTCGTAGCGCGAGCTCAGAGCGTCGCCGTTGAGCGGCAGACCGGCCTCACCGGCGAAGACGAAGTCGTCCTCGCCGATGAATGTCCCGCGCTGGCCCAGCCGCGCAAGAGCCGAAGCGACGTCGGGCGCCATCGGCACCGCCCGCACCTTGCCGGACTTCGGCGTCGTCAGCTTGCCGGCGGCATAGCTCGCGCGGACGCGGATCGTCGAAGCCTCAAAGTCGACGTCGCGCCAGCGCAGCCCGAGCAGCTCGCCGCGACGCAGCCCGGTGAAGGCGGCGGTCAGAAAGATCGTGCCGTCGATCTCCGATGACGCCGCCCGGACCAGTGCCCAGATCTCCTCGGGAGAGAACACCTCGATGTCGCCGCTGGCGCGGACGCGGTAGCGGTCGACGTTGGCAAGCGGGTTGCGCCGCAGACCGTAGACCTTGACCGCCCGGCGGAAGATCGCGTGCAGCAGCACGAGCTGGTGGTTCTTGGTCTTGTTGGAGAGGACCGGTCGCGCGGCCCGTGATCCCGTGATGCCGGCGCGCCAGCGCTCGATCTCGCGCTCTGTGATGTCCTCGATGCGCATCGTCCCGAACGCCGGTAGCAGGTGCGCGTTGAGCTGTGAGCGATAGCCGCGGATCGTCGAGGGCTTGCAGCCCCGGTCCTGCTCGGCGAAGCGCAGGTACTCCTCCGCCGCCTCGGCGAAGGTCACGCCCGTCGAGACGAACCCGGCCGCGGCGTCCCGGCGCGCGTCGTCGAGGAACTCGACGGAGCCAGTCTTCGGCGGTGCGCTTGGTGAAGTAGCCGGCGGGCGGCCGTCCGCGACCGCTCCAGGCCGGGCCGAGGGCCTTCTGGCCCTGACGGCCGGAGGCCATCCGCCAGCGCGCATACCAGACCGGTCCGCGCTTGCGCTCGACCCTCGCGACGCTTCCCGACACGCGCTGCATAAGCCGAAGGCTACGCCCTTAGTGGGAGGGGTTCTCGCGACATATTTGTGACACCTTGAGGACTCAACCAAAATTCGGGCAAAGAAAAAGACCTGCTGTGCAGGTCTTTTCCGATAGCGGGGGCGGGATTCGAACCCGCGACCTTCGGGTTATGAGCCCGACGAGCTACCAGACTGCTCCACCCCGCGGCGGACAGCCAAGTTTAGCAAGGGTTGCTGGGCCCGTGGAGGGGCCGCGTGCGCTTCGCTGAACGCTAACGCGCCACCGCAACCCACCAAGAGCCGGCCCGGAACGCCCAAAAGCGGGCTATCCACCCACGGCACCCGGGATCGAGGCCCAGAAGCTGCAGTTGTGCTCGGCCCCGAACTCGGCGTTGGGGATCGCCTCCGACGCATCGCCGGGCCGCAGGGACATGATCTCGTCGTGCTGGTAACTGGGCCAGTAGGGCTGGCCGTGCACCAGCGGCGCGCCGAAGCGGGCAAACGCGCCCCACCAGCGGACCATCTGGTCAGACAGCTGCTTCTGGGCCGGCGTGAACTCGTCGTAGAGCGAGAAGCCGTTGTTGAAGCTGGGCCACATGTAGGCCAGCTCCATGGCGTGCCCCGCGCCCCACATATAGCCCGGCAGCTGGTTGTTGAGCCCGGGGGCGTGGCGGTCGTCGAACTGGTAGAAGAACGTCCGGGTCCCGGCGCGGAACTGCGTGGCCAGATCCTGGGTGGCGCAGCCGCCGATCCCGCCAGTGAAGCCGCTGTCGGTCCACACCGCGCCGATCGCATAGGCCGTCGTATAGGGCGAGGGGAAGCTGCTCCACGGGTACTCGACGAGCACCTTGGAGGCGTTGGCGCCGAACTCGCTCTGGATCAATGAGTCGTACTCGGACTCGGGCGCGGTAGCCAGGCCCTGGGCGAACGTCCGCCCCTCGTCGTGGTTGGTCCCGATCAGCAGCGGCACGTGGTCAAATCTCCCGGAGGCCACGGCGTCTGCGGGCGCCACCGGCAGCTCGGGCCCGCCGGACGTCGGCGACAGCGCCCCGGGGTACTGCGGGTCGTCCAGGATCTGCGCCGCGGTCTTGCCGCGCATGCATGAGGCCGCCGTCGCGGCGTCAGAGCATCCCAGCGAGGATGCGAACGTCGCGCCGCTCTGCTCGGCCGCCGACAGCGGCGTCGAGATGCACGAGCCGCTTTGGATGACCGCCCGGGCAAACAACCCGCGCACCGTGGGCGAGGTCATGAGCGCGCACACGGAGTACGCCCCGGCCGACTCGCCGGCGATGGTGACGTTGCGCGGGTCCCCGCCGAAAGCGGCGATGCCCCGGTGCACCCACTCAAGCGCCGCCTCCTGGTCCTGGATCCCGTAGTCCCCGGAGGCGTGCGAGGGGGACTCGGCGCTCAGCGACGGCAGCGCCAGGAAGCCGAACATGCCCAACCGGTAGTTGATCGAGACCACCTCGATGTGGTTGGTGGTCGCCATCAGCGCCCCGTTGTGCTGGTTGCCCGACCCAGTAGTGAGGCCGCCGCCGTGGATCCAGAACAGCACGGGCAGGCGCTCGTGCCGGGACACCCCGGCCGGCCGGTAGATGCTCAGATACAGGCAGTCCTCATTCTCCGAGCGCGGCCCGTTCCCGCTGGGCAGCTGCGGGCACGTGGGAGGCAACGTCACCGCGGGGCGCACGCCGCGCCACGAAGCCGGCGGCTGCGGGGGCTGCCAGCGCAGGGCACCCACGGGCGGCGCCGCATACGGCACCCCAAGCCACTGATCGACCCCGCCGGTGCTCTCCCCCTGGACCGCCCCGGACTGCGTGCGGACGACCAGGCTCGACGGCCCCCCAAAACCGCGCCCACGCCCGGGGCCGTGGCGGCGACCATCGCCGCCTCCATGGTGAGCCAGCGCCGCAGGCGCGCACACCACCGCGCCGATCAACACCGCCAGGACCGTCGTCATACGCATGCGCATGGGGCTCTCCCTCCCTGCCGCCTACCGGATGGCGACCAACATTTCCACACGCGCGCGGGCGCAAACCCCAAGGTGCGGCGTCATCGATACCCGTGGTCACTTCTCAGACCACGGGGGCGCGCACATACTCGGCCAGGCACGCCGCATGTCGTCATTCACGGTCCACACGCCCGCCCTCGCCGCCGCCGCGCTGGCCATCAGTGCCAACGCGAACAGCGTCGGCGACGCCAACAATGCCGCGGCAGCGGCGTCCGGCGCCGCCGGCTCCTTCGGGGGCGAACCGATACAGGCGGTCTTCAGCGACATGTGCATCCGCGCGCAAACCGCCACTCAAGCGCTCCAGACCACGATGCAGTCGCTCTCCCACAACGTCGCCGCCGCCTCGGTCGGCTATCTGGTCACCGACCAGGGGATCGTGCCCACCACGGCCCTCCCGGGGTTCAAGGCGTGACCCTCCCAGGGTTCAAGGCGTGACCCTCCCAGGGTTCAGGGCGTGACCCTCCCAGGATTCACCGCATGATCGGCGGCGGGGCCGGGGGCGGCGGGAGCGCAACCGGGAACGCGACCTTCCCCGATCCGCCAAAGGGCGATCCGGGCGGCATCACCACCGCCGCCCGCGCGCTGCGCAACGCCGCCGACGACCTGGAGCACGCCGAGGGTGGCCTGCACGGCGCCAAGGCCGAGCTCGAGGCCGACTGGCAGGGCTACGCGGCCGCCGCCTACCACTCCTCCTCGAGCACCCTGGCCCGCATCACCCGCGGCGCCGCCGAGACCTTCAAAGACTGCGCCCACGCGGTGTCGGGCTACGCCACCGCGCTTGACCACTGCCAGTCAGAGATCAAGCGGCTGCGCCACGCCTGGCAGGCGGCCAAGCACCGCCAGGCCGCCAACGAGGCGCTGGCGCTCAAGCTCACCACCTCGATCACCGCCACCACCAAGCCCGACGACGCCACCCGCATCAGCACCCAGGCGACGACGGCGTCCGGTCAGGCCACCGACGCCGGCACCGAGGCCGACGGCTACGCCCAGCGCGCCACCACCGCGCTGAACGAGTTCACTCACAAAGCATCCGCATATCGAGGTACCTTGGAGGGGTCTTCGCCAGGCGAGGCACCCGGGCCGTTCGGGGCGTCGTTCGCGGCGCCTGGAACGCCCGGCCGTAGTTTCGGGCTGCCCAGCGACGGCTTTCCGCTGTCCGCCGATCCCAACGCGCTGACGCCCTACAACGGCGTCATCCCGGTCGGTGATCCGTGGAACAGCCTCATCTCCGGCTATGGCTTCTACAAGGACGCCACCACCCCCGAGGTCGAGCCCACCGACGACCTCACCAACGCGATCCTGCTCATCGCCACCCTCGGGGGCAGCGGCGGCGTCGACCTCGGCGCCAATGCGCTCAAGGCGGTCGCGGAGCGGCTCGGGATCGGCGCCGCGGGCCGCGAGGCGGTCACCGAGGCCGGCGAGCAGGCCTACGAGAAGGAGATCGCCGAGGCGATCGCGTCAGGCGAGGGCAAGCACGCCTCGTTTGTGAGGATCCTCGCGCGCGCCCGCGAGGCCCGGCTCGGCGCCGGCGCGGAGACCGAGTCCGCGCAGCAGGAGGCGCGCGCGGACCTCATCGACGGCCTGCTCGACAACGCCGACAAGGCCGGGGTCCTGCCCGACGGCGTCAAGGACGCCGTCGCCGACCTCGCGCACAACGGCTGGGCCTACACCAGCTACACCACGGCCAAGCTCGACGCCGTGCGCACCGCGCTGCTCAAGACCAGCAACCCGGCCGCCCGCGCCGCGGCGCGGATCATCGGGACTATTCTCCGCGACAAGCAATGAGGCGAGGCCGCAAGCCGGACACCCCTGAGGTGGACCCCGAGTTCGCCGAGCTGGTCGCGGGCCGGTACTACGCCTTCGAGGACAACCTCGAGCGCTGCGCCCGCCTCACCCGGCTCTACCACGACGGCGCCACCGCGAGCGAGCTGCACGAGGAGGCGCTGGCCGGCGCGCGCCGGATCGCCTACGTGGAGCGGGTGGTCTTCGAGACGATGGCGCACGTCGTCGACGTGCGTACGCTCCCCCCCACCGTCCTGCCCTTCGGCGTGCACTCGGCGCTGGCGCGACTGGCCTATGCCCTCACCGCGCTGGCCGAGGACGACCCTGAGCCCGAGGCGCTGCTCAGCCAGGACGACATCCACGGCCTCGCGCACCAGTACGAGATCGAGGAGTGGGTCACCCGCCACCGCGAGCACAACCCTGACCTCAAGGCGGCCAACCGGTGAACGAGCTGCGCCGCGAGATGCTCGACTCCAGCGACGCCCCGGCCGAGCTGAGCCCCGACCTCAGGTTCCTCGCCTCCCGCCAGGCGTCGCTGGCCGCGCTGATGCTCGACCACGCCGAGCACTACAAGGTGCTCTACCGGGCCGCCACCGCGAACGGCGCCACCGAGGAGATCCGGACCGCCGCGCTCGACGCCGCCGGCAACCTCGCCACGGTGCTGCAGTCCCTGCGCAGCCGCGAGGACCTCCAGGTCGCGCTCGCCCACGCGCCCGGCTACACCCCCACGCCGCTCATCGCCGTCGACCAGCTCTTCTTCAGCTTCACGCTGCTCGCCGGGGCCGGCGAGGACGCCGGCGGGGAGCTCGACGCCGCGCTGGCGCCCGAGGGGGTCGATGAGCTGTTTCGTTCCCAGCGCGTGCGCGACTGGCTGCACGAGCTCGGTGAGCTCGCCCCCGGCGAATGAACCAATAGACAACGGTCGATGCGGTAGGGTGCACGCACTTTAGGCCGGGTCTGGGCACCCGCGTGGACCCTTAACCGAGAAGGGACAGGCGATGGCAACGCAAGCGCCGGCATCGAGCCCGAACCCTCCGTCTCACGGCCTGCGCCGCGAGCTGCGCTTCTGGGAGGCGATCGCGATCTCGATCGGGATCATGGCCCCCACCGCGGCGATGGCGCTCAACGGCACCGCGCCGGCGGGGCTCATCGGCCGGGCCGTGCCGCTGGCCTTCATCTTCGCCACCGTCGGCGTGCTGCTGGTCTCCTATGCCTTCATCCGCCTGTCGCGGTACTTCAGCCACGCCGGCTCGGTGTACGCGCTGGCCGGAGTGACGCTGGGACCGCAGGCCGGGTTCTTCTCAGGCTGGGCGCTGTTGGGCACCTACTTCGCCTTCACGTGCGCGAGCACGGCCGAGGCGGGCACGTTCGGCGTCGCCTTCTTCCAGGGCAGCGGCATCTGGAAGGGCGCTGACTACATCTGGATCGCACTGGTCGCCGCGATCATCATCGCGTTTTTGGCCTTCGGCGACATCCGCATCGCCACCCGCTCGCTGCTGGGGATGGAGGGCATCTCGGTGACGCTCATCTTCATCCTCATGCTGGTCATCGTGGTCAAGCTGATCGCGGGCTCCTCGCCGCACGGGACGTCGATCAGCGTCGACGCCTTCAAGCTTCCCAGCGGGACATCGCTCTCGGCGGTGGGCGGGGCGGCCGTGTTCGGCTTTCTCTCCTTCGCCGGCTTTGAGGGCGCGGCGTCGCTGGGTGAGGAGACCGACAACCCCAAGCGCGAGATCCCGCGGGCGATCCGCAATGCGGTGATCGCCACCGGGATCTTCTACATCCTCTGCATCCTGGTCCAGACGTGGGGCTTTGGCGCGACCGCCACCGGCGCGAAGGCCTTCTCGTCGTCGGCCTCGCCGCTCGGGGATCTGGGCCACGCCTACATCGGGTCCTGGATGGAGGACCTCATCAACGTCGGGGCGACGATCAGCGCCTTCGCCAGCGGCCTGGCCTCGGCCACCGCGGGCGCGCGCATCCTGTTCGCGCTCAGTCGCGGGACCCGGTTCGAGGACTCGCTGGGCCGGGCCTCGACGCGGACCGGCGCCCCCGCCGGCGCGCTGGGCGTGGTGCTCACCGTCGGCGTCGGGGCGATCATCGTCCAGCGCATCGCCGGCGTCTCGGCGACCAGCGCGTTCTTCTACCCCGGCACCCTCGGCGTGCTGAGCCTGCTCGTCGCCTACATCGTCACCAACATCGGCGCCATCCGCTTCCTCTTCATCAAGGCCCGGCGGGCGCCGCTGTATGAGATCGTCATCCCCATCCTGGGGATCCTGTTCCTGGGCTACACGATCTACAAGAACGTCACCGGGCAGGTCTTCCCCTACAGCCGCTTCCCGCTCGTGGTGGGGATCTGGCTCATCATCGGCGCCCTCATCGTGCTGGCCACGCCGCAACTGGCGGCCCGGATCGGCGCGGGGCTGGCGCGCGACGAGGGCCTGGAGATGCCCGGGACGACACCGGCCACGCCCTCCACCAACGGGCCATGAGACGCTACTAGCCGATGCCTGACACCACCTACTTCCCGGCCGAGGATCGGGAGCTGCGCGCCTATGTTGCGCACCCGCGCGGCCACGGACCGTGGCCGGGCGTGGTGGTGGTGATGGACGCGCTCGGCCTCAGCGACGACATCCGCCTGCAGGCCGATCGCCTGGCCGCCGCCGGCTACCTGGCCTTCGCGCCCGACCTGTACTCCGGGCGCGGTATCCGCTGCGTGGTGGCGACGCTGAAGGCCAGCCGCGACGGCAAGGGCGAGGCCTATCAGAACATCGAGGCCGCGCGCCACTGGCTGAGCGCGCGCGAGGACTGCACGGGCCGGATCGGGATCATCGGGTTCTGCATGGGCGGCGGCTTCGCCATGCTGTCGGCCCCGCGCTATGACTTCGCCGCCGCGTCGGTCAACTACGGCGAGGTGCCCAAGGACGTGTCGCGCCTGGAGGGCTGCTGCCCGGTCGTGGCCAGCTTCGGCCAGCGCGACCCCGAGCTGCGCGGCCGCGCGCAGCGCCTGGAGCGTGCGCTCACCGAGCTCGGCGTCGAGCATGACGTCAAGGAGTACCCCAACGTCGGGCACGCGTTCATGAACCGGATCAACGTCGGGCCCGCGCTCAACCCGGTGATGCGGTTTGTGCGCATGAACTACGACCACCCGTCGGCCGAGGACTCCTGGCAGCGGATCCTCACCTTCTTTGACACCCATCTGGGGTGAGTTCCTCTCCTCCGAGTGCTTCGGATTACGTAGCAGAGCAGTACCTTGTCACGAGGCCTGGTGACAGTTGCGCTTCGAAACTCGCAGCAGATTGCTTTGAAAGTCAGAGCAGTGCTGCGCAATCCGCAGCCGGTACGCGGTGTCCCACCCGAGTAGGTAGGAGCCCTCATAGGCAATAAGTGATCAGACTCCACTAACTCACTGAATCTTTAATGTTTGCTCCCTCTTCCGAGGGGGACAAACTCACTGTGGGGGAACGGACACACAAGACGCTGAACCGGCTACTCACCCCGGGTTGCGTCGTGGCTGTGTGTCTACTCATGGTGCCTGCGTCGGCACTCGCTTCGGGCAGTCCGCTCGGACGGGTGCCGGCTCTGGCTCCCAGCGCTCAGACGGCCGTCACCGCCGCCGCCTCGTCCGTCCAGTGCACCGCTCGGCAGGCGGCGTCCGCGACGCCGGCAGCACCCGCGGTGCCCACGACGAGTGCCCAGGCGCCGTCCGCCCGGTCGCCCAGACCGCCGCGCCCGTGACGCAGGCGGCAACCCACACCGTGCAGCAGGCCGCGGCCCCCGTCACCCACGCCGCGGCCCAGACCTCCCAGCAGGCGACCACCGCCGTGACCCAGACCGCGCAGATCGTCGCGTCCAGCGCGCGGACCATCACGCGCGCGCCCACCATCGCCACCCCAACGGTCACGGGCGGATCGCCACACACCGCGCGCCAGGCCGGAACCGCCTCCCACAGCCCCGCCCCGGCGAGCACGCCGACGCGCGCAGCGACCTCCACCACCCCGGCGCCCGCCGCGCAGCCGCCCGCGACGCCGGCAACGTGTCGTTCACCCAGCACAAGAACGAGGTGACGCAGGTCGCCTGACGACACCCGAGTCGACCTAACGACAACCGAGTGATCCCGTTCGCGGGGGCCGCAACCGGCGGTCCCCGCAATCGGGCACACCGCACCGGCCCCCGCACCACGGGAGCCAGGCCAGAGGTTGAACCCAGCTACTCCGCCAGCGAGTGCACGAGCATCGGCGCGCCCGCCCCGTCGACATCGGCGCCACCGGGCCGGGGGGTGGTGACCTGGAGCGCCAGCACGGCGCTGTCGTCGGGCAGGCGGACATGCGGGGTGCCGAGGGCGCGCTCCTCGATCTGGGCCATCAGGCCGTCGACGTCCTCGAACGTCAGTGATGCGAGCAGCTCGCGCAGCGCGGCGTCGCCGGGCACCCGGGGGTTGCGCTCGATCAGCCCGTCCGTGTAGAGGAGCAGCGTGTCGCCGGGCTGGAGCTCCAGCGAGATCTCCGGGTACTCCGCGGCGGGGAACACGCCGAGCAGTGGCCCGTGGGCGCGCAGGGCCTCGATCTCACCGCCGGCACGGCGCACCAGCGGCGGCGGATGCCCGCCGCAGGCCAGCGTCACCCGCATCCCGCCCGCCACCGGGTCCAGTCGCCCGTACAGCGCGGTGCAGAAGCGGTCGTGGTCTGAGGAGCGCAGCTCCTCGTTGACCATCCGCAGCACGTCGGCGGGCCGGGACACGAGGCGCGCGATGGCGCGCGTGGTGTGGCGCGTCAGCGCGGTCACCGCGGCGGCCTCGGCGCCATGGCCGCACACGTCACCGATGACAAAGCCCCACGCCTCGCCCGGGAGCTGGAACAGGTCATAGAAGTCACCGCCGACGTCCAGGCCGCGCTCGGCGGGATGGAAGCTCACCGCCGCACCCAGGCCCGGGACCCGTGGCAGCGCCCGCGGGAGCAGGCTGCTCTGCAGCTCCTCCAGGCGCCGGGTCCGGCTCTCGGCGTCACGGGCGCGGCCGATGGCCACGCCGGCGGTGCGGGCGAGCAGGTCGACGACGCGGCGGTCCTCGTCCGAGGGCTCGCGGGGCTCGTCGTAGAAGACGCCCAGGGTTCCGACGAGCTCGCCGTCGTCGGCGCGCACCGGTGTGGACCAGA
The DNA here is from genome assembly GCA_963771675.1 of uncultured Actinomycetota bacterium. GTDB lineage: Bacteria > Actinomycetota > Thermoleophilia > Solirubrobacterales > Solirubrobacteraceae > Palsa-465. Next base: position 607,548 of record CAVYUJ010000005.1, read on the forward strand.
CGACGCGTATCCCCAGCTCGTCGGCCAGCTCGCGGTAGGGCTCCCAGCCGGGCGCGGTGCGCGTGTCGGTGATCATCACCGTCTGTCCGGTCAACGCGGCCGCGCCGGGGCTGTCGGGCCCGATCTCCAGTCCCTCGGCCGCCTCCCGGTAGGCCGCCGGGAGGCTCGGCGAGGCGCCGTGGACGAGGTGGTGGCCGTCGTTGCTGAGCAGCATGATCGCGCTCTTGGCGGGCGACTCGGACAGGTCCTCGACGCAGTGCACGATCGCCTCGAGCACGCGCTGCAGCGACACCCCGTTGGCGATGAGGGCCAGGATGTCGCGCTGGGCGGCGAGCAGGCGCTCGGTCCGCACGCGCTCAGAGACGTCCTGGAAGACGAGCACGCCGCCGACGACCTCGCCCGCCTCGTCGCGCACCGGGGCGGCGCTGATGCGGATGACGATCGTGCGCCCGTCCCCGCGGACGTAGAGCATGTCCTGGTCCTCGACGACCTCGCCCGAGAGCATCGCCAGGGCCAGGGGGCCCTCGTCGCGTTTGAGGCGCTGGCGCTGGAGCGTGAGGAGCTGGTAGCCGTCGTAGTCGCCCGACTGGTGGGGGAGGATCCCGTGGCCGAGGATCTCGGCCGCCTGGCGGTTGGAGAGGACGATCCGGCGCGACGGCGCCTCGGCCAGCATCACTCCCGCCGGCATCTGCTGGATGGTCTGCTCCAGACGCCACTGCTCGGCGCGCAGCTCGGCGGCCGTCTCGCGGCGCAGGGTGGACAGGTCGAGGTGGGCGCGCACGCGGGCGAGCAGCTCGCGACCGGAGAACGGCTTGGGCAGGTAGTCGTCGGCGCCCGCGACCAGCCCCTCGATGGCGGCCTCCTCGCCGGCCCGCGCGGAGAGCAGGATGATCGGCAGGTCCTGGGTCTCCGGCGAGGAGCGCACCGCCTGGAGCACCTCGTAGCCGTCGACGCCCGGGCATCATCACGTCTGAGATGAGCAGGTCAGGCGGGCGCTCGCCGATGACGCGCAGCGCCTCGTCGCCGTCGCTGACGGTCTCGACGTCAAACTGCGCGGCCAGCAGCGTGGTCAGGTAGCGCCGCAGGTCCGGGTTGTCATCGGCGATGAGCACCCGCGCCCGGGACCCGTCGCGCGGCCGGCACCGACGGCCGGGATCTCACCGGGGGTGAGCCGGTCGCCCGACGGCTCGACCCAGCTCATCGCCTCCTCGACGAACAGTCCGGCGATCGAGGCCGCCGGCTCCATGCTGTCGGCATACACCTGATCGGCCGGCAGGTGCGAGGTGCCGAACGGGACCGTGACCGTGAACTCAGAGCCTTCGCCGGGCGTGCTGGCGGCGGCCACCTCGCCCCCGTGCAGCTCGGTCAGCTCCTTGACCAGCGCCAGGCCGATGCCCGTCCCCTCATAGCTGCGCGCGACGCTGCGTACGCGGTGAAAGCGCTGGAACAGCCGGTCCATCTCCTCGGGCTCGATGCCCATGCCGGTGTCCTTGACCGAGAGCTGAACGTGATCGTTGACATTGCGCACGCGCACCTCGATCGAGCCCTCGAGCGTGGCCTTGAACGCGTTGGAGATGAGGTTGAGCACGATCCGCTCCCACAGGTCCGTGTCGAGGTAGACCGGCTTGGCCGGCGGCTCGCACTCCACCACCAGGTCGACGCCGCCACGGTTGGTGGCCTCACGGAACGTGCTGGCCAGGTCAGTGGTGAGCCTGGCCACGTCGGTGGGACGGAACTCGGCGCGCATGCGCCCGGCCTCGGCGCGCGAGAAGTCCAGCAGCCCGTTGACGAGCTTGAGCAGACGCATCGCGTTGCGGTGCACCAGCTCCAGGCGCTCCGCGTCCAGTCCGGAGGGCTCGCCGAGCGCGTCCTGCAGCGGTCCCAGCATCAGCGTCAGCGGCGTGCGGAACTCATGGCTGACGTTGGAGAAGAACGCGGTCTTGGCCCGGTCGAGCTCCTCGAGCTGCGTCGGCGCGGCGGCGCTCGGCCTCAAAGGCGCGCGCCGCGGCCAGCCCGGCGGAGAGGTGCTGGGCGACGAGCTCGACGAACGCGCGGTACTCCGTGTCCAGCTCGGCGTAGCGGTTCAGGGCCGCCACGAAGAACCCGTAGGGCCGCTCGTGGGCCGGCTGCAGCAGCGGCAGCACCAGCGCGCGCAGGGGCGGCTCGTCCCAGTCGCCCGTGGGCAGCTCGCCGAGGCGCTCTCGCTCCAGCGGGACCAGCGTCCCCAGGCCGATGGCCAGCTCGCGCACGGGCCAGGGGCCGTCGGCGTCGTCGATGTCGAGCACCGCCGGCGCAGCCGGATGGCCCTCCGTGATCCCGCTGCTGCAGGCCAGGTGCGCCTCGCCGTCGTCAAACAGGTAGACCATGGTGAACGGCAGCGAGCGGGTGTTGGCACCGAGGACCTGGCAGGAGGCGTCGAGGAACTCACGCTCCTCGCGGACGCCCGCGGAGGCCGAGCCGAGCTCCTGCAGCGTCCCCATCCGCCGCTGGGTGATCACGCGCCGCGTGTCCTCGCTGACCACGCACAGCATCCCCGCGATCACGCCGTCGTCATCGGCCAGCGGGCTGTAGGAGAACGTGTGGTAGGTCTCCTCCGGGTAGCCGCTGCGCTCGAGGATCAGCATGAGCGCCTCGTCCCAGGTGGCCTGGCCGGTGCTGAGCACGGTCTCGATCCGGGGTCCGATCTCCGGCCAGATCTCCGCCCACACCTCCCGCGCGGGCCGGCCCAGCGCCCACGGGTACTTCTGGCCCAGCGTGTCGCGCCGGTAGGCGCCGTTGCACATGAACGTCAGCTCCGGGCCCCATGCCATCCACATGGCAAAGCGCGAGGTCAGGAGCACCCGGACCACGGTGGACAGGGCGTTGGGCCAGTCGTCGATGGGCCCGAGCGGCGTCGCCGCCCAGTCGACCTCCAGCATGTCGCGCCCCACCTGGCCGGTCTGGCCCAGAAACTCGCGCAGGCTCTGAGGTGATCTCTCGGTGCTCACGCCCGAGCTCTCCCCCGGCGAGCGCGTGCGCGGCCGGTCATCAACAACTCATTCCGAGTGCGCCCAAACTATTCGAATCCGTCAAGACAGGGTCCCGGTCGGCGGCTGCCAGTTCCAGGTGCGATGGTACAGACCCGTCGACGAAACGCCTGCACGTATGGAGGACTTGCAGAGACCGGGCGAGACCCGGATCACAGACGCGTCAGAGGCCGGTCAGAGCTGGCGCGAGGACCACAGGATGGCCGCCAGCACGACGCTGACGATCGAGACGACGAGGCCCACGACCCAGCCCTGGGACTTGCTCGAGACCATGATGGCCGCGATGGCGACGCCGATCCCGACGATCCCGCAGGTCGCGATGAGCCGGACGATGAGGCGCTCAAAGCCCGAGCGGCGCCGCTCGCGCGGCGGGAGCATGTTGTGGGAGTCAAGGCGCCCGGGGCCGTCGGCGGCGACCGCCGTCTCCGGCGTGGGCTCGGCCGGGCCGGGCTCGGCCGGGCCGGGCTCTGCAGGGCCGGTCTCGGCCGGGTCGGTCGGCGCCGGGGTGGTCTCGCGCTCCGGCTCGCTGTCGGGATCGTGCTCGGTGGTCATCTCTACCTTCCTATCACCCCTGCCAACCCGCGGCAAACACCGCGCGATCTTCGCTGGACGCCGATCGCGGGCCGCAAGTAGGATCGGGAGCTCGATGAGGAGGGCGCGGTCCAGGTGACGAGCGGCGTGAGATGAGCACGACTGTCCGCGCGCCGCAGTCGGTGGCCGACGTCGTCGGCCAGACGCTGGCCGCCACCGGCGTCACCGACGCCTTCGGGGTGCTGGGCTCCGGCAACCTCGTCGTCACCAACGCGCTGTGCTCGCGCGGCGCGCGCTTTCACCACGCCCGGCGCGAGGACGGGGCCATCTGCATGGCCGACGGCTACGCGCGGGTGAGCGGCAACGTCGGCATCTGCAGCGTGCACCAGGGACCCGGGCTGACCAACACGGTCACCGGGCTCACCGAGGCGGTCAAGAGCCGCACCCCGCTGCTGGTGCTGGCCGGCGAGTCGCCCGCCGCCGCGCTCACCTCCAACTTCCGCATCGACCAGCCGGGGCTGGCCGAGTCCGTGGGCGCGACCGCCGACCGCCTGCAGAGCGCCGCCACCGCCGCCGACGACGCCCAGCGCGCCTACCAGCGCGCGGTGATCGAGCGCCGCCCCGTGGTGCTGATGCTGCCGATCGACATCCAGCCCCAGCCGCCGGTGGCGCTGGAGCCCAGCCAGCCGCCGCTGCCCGCCTTCCCCACGCCCGACCCGTCCGCGCAGTCGATCGCCGCGATCGCCGACCTGCTGCAGGGGGCGAAGCTGCCGGTGATCATCGCCGGACGCGGCGCGGTGCTCGGCCGACGCCCGCGACGCGCTCGAGCGCGCTGGGCGCGATCACCGGCGCGCTGCTGGCGACCTCGGCGCCGGCCAACGGCCTGTTCGCCGGTCTCCCCTACGCGCTGGGCATCTCCGGCGGCTTCGCCTCGCCGCTTGCCGCGCACCTGCTGCCCCAGGCCGACGTGGTGCTCGTCGCGGGCGCCTCGGTCAACCACTGGACCACGCGCCACGGCCAGCTCATCTCCGCCGGCGCCCAGGTGGCCCAGATCGACATCGAGACGCGCGCGTTCGGGCTCAACCGCCCCGCCGATCTCACCATGCTCGGCGACGCCGGGGCCGGCGCGCGGCTGGTGGCCGACGAGCTCGAGCGCCGCGGCCACCGCGCCACCGGCTGGCGCACCGAGGCGATGGCGCACGACATCGCCGCCCGCGGCTGGGCCGGCGACCCCTACGACGACGCCTCCACCGACGAGTGGATCGACCCCCGCACGCTGTCGATCGCGCTGGAGGACCGGCTGCCCGCCGCAGAAGGCGGTGGCGGTGGACTCCGGGCACTTCCTCGGCTACCCGGCGATGTTCCTGTCGGTCCCCGACGCTCGCGCCTGGGTGTTCCCCAACGGCTTTCAGTCCGTCGGGCTGGGGCTGGGCAACGCCATCGGCGCGGCGATCGCCCGGCCGGATCGCCCCACCGTGGCGGCGATCGGCGACGGCGGCGCCTTCATGGCCCTGGCCGAGATCGAGACCGCGGCGCGGCTGGGCCTCAAGCTGCTCGTGCTCATCTATGACGACAGCGCCTACGGCGCCGAGGTCCACCACTTCGCCCCGATGGGCCACGACGTCTCCCGGGTGCAGTTCCCCGACGCCGACCTCGCCGCCATCGCCCGCGCCAGCGGCGCGCAGGCGGCCACCGTGCGGCGCACCGCCGACCTGGACATCGTCGACGCCTGGCTGGCCGAGCCAGAGCCCGGCCCGCTCGTCCTCGACGCCAAGGTCAACCCCAACATCTGTGCAGAATGGCTGGCCGAAGCGTTCCGCGCCGGCTGACCGCCGCCTCAGCCCGCCCGCCCATCACCGACAAGGAGAGCGCCCATGTCCAGCACCCAAGCCAGCCAGGTCTCCGCGCTGCTCGACGGCCTCGCCTCCGGCGCGGTGCAGGTCATCGACCTGACCCAGCCGCTGAGCGAGACGACGCCGATCATCCAGCTGCCGCCGCCGTTCGCCAACACCCCGGGCCTCACCCGGGAGGAGATCTCGCGCTATGACGACCGCGGCCCGGCGTGGGCGTGGTACACGCTGACCATCGGCGAGCACGTGGGCACGCACACCGACGCGCCCATCCACTGGGTGACGGGCAAGGACGGCGCGGACATCGGCTCGATCCCGGTGCAGACGCTCGTCGGTCCCGCGTGCGTGATCGAGAAGACCGCCGAGACCGAGGCCGCGGGCGGCGACTACCTGCTCACCGTCGCCGACCTCGAGGCGTGGGAGGCGGAGAACGGGCGGATCCCCGACGGGGCGTGGGTGCTGCTGCGCACCGGCTGGGGCTCGCGGGCGCATGACCAGGATCTCTTCCTCAACGTCGGCGACAATGGGCCGCGGACGCCCGGGCCCGACGTGGAGGCCTCGCGCTGGCTGGCCTCCGAGCGCGCCATCGCCGGGTTTGGCACCGAGTGCGTGGGCATCGACGCCGGGTCGGCGGGCGGGATGGAGCCGCCGTTCCCGCTGCACAACTTCCTGCTGGGCTCGGGCAGGCTCGGGCTCACGCAGCTGGCCAACCTGGACCAGCTCCCGGTCAGCGGAGCGATGCTGGTGGTGTGCCCGCTGCGCCTGGTGGGCGGGACCGGCAGCCCCAGCCGGGTGCTGGCCTTCGCTCCCGCCGGGTAGGCGGGGGCGCGCCAGACGCGGCGCGCCCCCGAGCCACTAGCGGATGGCGATGGTGCGCTTGAGCAGCGTGCGCCGGTGACGTCCTCCACCGGTGGTGAGCACGAGCTCGTAGCGGCCCCGGCGCAGCGCGCGCAGCCGCACGAGGGTGACCACGCCGTGGCGGATCGTGGCGCGGCCCGTGGCCACGTCATGCGCGCCGAGCTTGATCAGATAGCGCGCGGATGTCGCGCTCGACGCGATCTTGAATGTCCCCGGCGCGAAGATGATCGAGCACAGAGACATGGCGACCGCGTCGCGACGGCACACGACAGTCCCGGCGGGACCCGTGGCTCCCGTCGCCCCGCGCGGACCCGCCGGGCCCGCCGGACCGGCCGGAAGCGGACCGCCGCTCCCCGACAGACTCACCGTGGCCGGGCTGAGCGGGTCGTTGCTGGCAACGTCGAGCGTCCCCGTGCGGGCACCCTGTGCCTGCGGGACGAAGAACACCGTCACCTGACAGCTGGCGCCGACCCCCACTGATCCACCGCACGTGCTCGAGCCCACGAAGAAATCGCCGGGATCGGTCCCCGTAAAGGAGACCCCGGTGACGTTGAGCGGGCCCTGACCCGTGTTGGTGATGGTCACCGTCTGCGGCGCGCTGACCGTGCTCATCGGCTGGGTGAGGAAGTGCAGCGTGGCCGGGGCGATCTGCGCCGCGGGCGCGCCGATGGGCGTCAGGGTCACAGCAGGAGTCGCCGTCGCGTCCTGTGCGAAGATCGCTCCGGCGGGCCCGAAGCTCGAACCGCCGCCCCCGCCGCCACCGCCGCCGGTGGATCCGGCGCCGCCGCCACCGCCGCCGTAGTACCCCCCGCCACCGCCGCCGCCGGAGTCTGCGCCCTGCCCGGCCGCACCACCATTGCCGAGCACGCCGGACGTGCTGGTCCCGACCAAGCAGACGGTGGGGTCGCCGATCAGCGTCGATGCGGCCGTCCCGCCGGCGCCACCCGCGCTCGGGCTGGCGCCCGCTCCGCCGCCCCCGCCGGTGCAGAGCGAGCTGCCCTGGCCGGCCTTGCCGTCGACGCCGACGAGCCCGCCGGCCCCTCCGGCACCACCGGACAGAACGTCAAATGAACCGGCTCCTCCGCCCCCGCCGGCGGCAACAAGCAGGCGGGACTGAAGCGAGGCGGCACTGCCCGGGCACGCCGCTCCGCACGACACGGTGCGGACGTCTGACGCGCCGCCACCTCCGCCACCGGCGAGCCCCGAGCCGCCCCCGTTGAAGCCGCCGTTGGCCGTCCCAGAGGTGTTGCCCGCTCCCCCGACGCCGCCAACCTCGACATACACCGTCTCTCCCGGCGTCACCGGCACCACGCCGCTCACCTGCGCGCCATTGGCGCCGGCGCCACCGGGACCGCCGGCGTTCCCGGTGAGCCCGGTTCCCCCCGGTGCTCCCGTGGCCGCGACCTGGAGGCCGGTGACCCCGGTCGGCACGACGTACGCCTGCTCGGCGCCGGTGTACCTGAACGTCTGCGGCGCCACCGCCGCCGAGGCGACCGGCGAGGCCGCCAGACCGCCGGCGCACACCAATCCGGTCAGGAGCGCGCCGCGCACGGTCACGCCCACTCCAGCCCGTCGACTGCCCATGGTTTCTTCTCCCTTGTACCTGATCAACCTCTCGCGCCGATCATGGCGCGTGATCACCAGCGGCGGTATTGGGCGAACGCCTACATCTGCGGCGACCGTGTTTAGAGATGCGCCGCCGCCGTTTAGTGCGCCGTGTCGATCCGGGGTAAACGTCGGGCCGGCCGTCACGCGTCCGTTAGATTCGCCCCATGACCTCGCCCGAGCACGCGCGCGCCGAGGCGGCGGCGCTCGACGACGCCGATGAGCTGCGCGCGTTTCATGAGCGCTTCGTCGTGGCGGGCGACGGGCTCATCTATCTGGACGGCAACTCGTTGGGCCGGCTGCCGCGCGACACCGCGAGCCGGCTCACCGAGGTGGTCGAGCACCAGTGGGGCGAGCGGCTGATCCGCGCCTGGAGCGAGGGGTGGATGAAGCTGCCGCGCACCCTCGGTGACCGGTTGGGCGCAGAGCTGCTGGGTGCGGCGCCAGGCCAGACCGCCATCGCGGACTCGACGACGGTGTGCTTCTACAAGCTGGCCGCGGCGGCGCTTGGCGCCCGGCCGGGCCGCACGCAGATCATCACCGACGTCGACAACTTCCCCACCGACCGCTACGTGCTCGAGAGCCTGGCCGCCGAGCGCGGCCTCGAGATCCTGTGGGTGCGGGCCGACCCCGCCGCGGGCCCCGAGCCCGCCCACGTCGCCGAGCTGATCTCAGAGCACACGGCGCTCGTGACCTTCTCCCACGTCAACTACCGCTCGGCCTTCATCCTCGACGCGCGGACGATCACGGAGATCGCGCATGACCATGGCGCGCTGGCCCTGTGGGACCTCAGCCACAGCGCCGGGGCCATCCCGGTGAACCTCGACGGCGACGGGATCGACCTCGCCGTCGGCTGCACCTACAAGTACCTCAACGGGGGCCCGGGCGCGCCCGCCTACCTGTACGTGCGCGCCGAGCACCAGGGCGCGCTGCGCCAGCCGATCTGGGGCTGGCTGGGGCGCCGCGATCCGTTTGAGATGGCGCCCGGCTATCTCCCGGGCGAGGGCATCTCGGCCATGCTGTCGGGCACGCCGCCCGTGCTGGCGCTCACCGCGGTGGCGGCGGGGCTGGACCTGGTGGTGGAGGCGGGGATCGACGCCATCCGCCACAAGTCGATCGGCCTCACCGAGTACGCCATCGCGCTCATCGACGACTGGCTGGGACCGCTGGGGTGCTCGGTGGGCTCGCCGCGGGCGGCGAGCCGGCGCGGGTCACACGTCGCGCTCGTGCACCCCGAGGCGCGGATGCTCTCGCGACAGCTCATCGAGGGCGGCGTCGTCGTGGACTTCCGCACCCCTGACGTCATCCGCCTCGGGCTCTCGCCGCTGACCACCCGCTTCACCGACGTCTACGACGCGTGTGACCGGGTGCGCCGGCTGCTCAGCCGCTGAGCCCCGCGGCGCTCAGCGCGCGTCGCCCCGAGGCGGTGGCTGAGGCGTGCAGCCGGGTGCGGATCGCCGTCAGCGCGCGGCCGAAGGCCTTCTCGTCACCCTCGAGCTGCCACAGCGAGTTGGCCAGTGAGCCGACGGCGTCGAGCTCGAAGGCCAGCTGCTCGGGATCGGTGCCGGCCTTGAGCTGACCGCGTGTGGCGGCCACCTTGGCGTGATGGACGATCGCGGCCATCCAGCGGCGCTTCTGGGCGGCGATGGCATCGCGCACCGGCCCGGGCCGGGCATCGAACTCGTGGTAGGCGTTGGAGAAGAAGCAGCCGCCGTTGTTGCCCGGGTCGCGGAAGTAGCGCAGCCAGGACTCCATCAGCGCGACGAGCTGGACGACCCCGGGCTCGGCGTCGGCGACGGGCTGCCACACCTGCTCCTCGAACAGCTCCGACGCCGTCTGCACCGTCTCGAGCTGGAGCTCGAGCTTGGAGCCGAAATGGGCGAACAGCCCGCTCTTGGAGACCCCGAGCTCTGAGGCGAGGCGGCCGATGGTGAGTCCCTCCAGGCCCTCGACGGAGGCCAGGTCGACGGCCTTGGCCAGGATCGCCCGCTTGGTGCGGTCCCCCCGCAGCCGGCGCCCGTCCTGGATCTCGTCGCCGGCCTCGATGGCCGTCGTGGCGTTGGTGGCCTGCGAGGCGGTCTCGGTGGTCTCGGCGGCGCTCATGAAATCGGGCTTGACAGTAGCACGATCGTTCGTATAAAAAGAAAAAGCACGACCGTTCGTTCTCATGACCTGAGGAGTCGTTGGAGCCATGTTTCGCTCGCATCACAGCCGTGTCCTGACGCTCGCCGCCGGCGCCGCCTTCCTGGCCCTGCTCGACGTCACCGTCGTCAACCTCGCCATCCCCGCGCTGGGCCGGGCCTACCCGGGCACCAGCGTGACCAGCCTGTCGTGGGTGATCACCGCCTACGCCACGCTGTTCGCCGCGCTGCTCGCCCCCGCGGGGCGACTGGCCGACGTCATCGGCCGGCGCACCCTGTACCGCGCCGGCGTCGGCGGCTTCGCCGCCCTCTCGCTCATCTGCGCGCTGTCGCCCAGCGTGCCGGTGCTGCTGGTCGCCCGGGCGGTGCAGGGCGCCTGTGCCGCGATCATGATCCCCGCCTCGCTGGCCATCCTGCTCGCCGACACCCCGGCGCAGCGCCGTGCCACCTCGGTGGCGCTGTGGAGCGCCGCCGGCGCGTTCGCCGCCGCCGTGGGCCCCAGCGTGGGCGGCGTGCTCGTCCACGTCTTCGGCTGGCGCTCGCTGTTTGTCATCAACGTCCCCGCCGGGCTGGCCCTGGCCGGCGCGGCGGGCATCCTGCCGCGCACCGCCACCGCCCGTACCCGCCTGCCCGACGCGCTGGGCACCGTGCTGCTGGCCCTCGGGATCGGCCTGGCGGCGCTCGGGCTGTCCCAGGGCTCCGTGTGGGGCTGGGGCGACGTGCGCACCATCGCCAGCCTCGCCGGCGGCGTCGCCGGCACCGTAGCGGCGATCCAGCGCTCGTGGCGGATGCCGGTCCCCGCCATCGAGACCAGCCTGTGGAAGCACCGCACGTTCGCCCTGGCCAACGGGGCCTCGCTGCTGTACGGCGCGAGCCTCTACGCCTGGATGCTGCTGGGCGTGCTCGTGCTCACCGAGCTCTGGCACTACTCAGAGCTCCAGGCGGGGCTGGCGATGACGCCGGGGGCGATCGCGGCCAGCGTGTCGGCGGTGGTCGCGGGCCGGCGCGCGACGCCGCGCACGGCGGTGGCCGCCGGGGCGGCGCTGATGGCGGCCTCGGGCCTGTTCATCGCCGCGACGCTCACCACCCACCCGCACTTCCTCACCTACTGGCTGCCGATCGGCCTGGTCCTCGGGGCGGGCATGGGCATGGTGACCACCGGCACCTCGACCGCGGCGGCACTGTCGGTGCCGCCCCAGTCCTTCGCCGCGGGCACGGGCCTGAACCAGACCGCCCGCCAGGTCGGGGGCGCGCTGGGGGTGGCGACGCTGGCCACGCTGCTGCGCTCCGGCGCAGCCGGGCAGGTGGCCACGTTCACGCACGTCTACGTGTTCTGCTCGGCGGCGGCGGTGGGCGCGGGGCTGGTGGGGCTGGCCCTCGTGCTGCGGCCGGCCACCCAGGCCACCCAGGCCACCCAGGCCGCCCCGGCGACCCAGGCGACCCCGGCGGCCGAGCCCGCGGGCCCACCGGTCGCCCCGGCCGCCGCCGGCTGACAAAGCCGGCGGGCCCGGCCGACTTCACCACCCGCCCCGGAGTCCGCGGCGCATCGCAAGGCCCGCCGCACCAAGCACCGCCGCGCCCTGACCCACCGCCCGCAGCAGCGCCAGGCGAAGGCCACTGCGCGCCGCCGCCCGGCACAGCCTGGCGGCGCACCGCCAGGCCCAAGCGTCGCTAGGACCAGCCCTCCGGGGCGGTGAGCAGCTCGGGCGGGTCGGGCTCGAAGGTGCGCTGCAGCTCCTTGCGCACCTCGTCGCCGCGGCCGGTCGGCGGCTTGCGGCTGCCGGCCTGGTACTGCGGGCACCCACTCGATCCCGTCGCCGGCGTACTCCTGCTCGGCGGCGGCGTGCAGGGTCCAGTGGGGGTCATAGAGGTGCGGGCGGGCCAGCGCGCACAGGTCGGCGCGGCCGGCGAGCACGATCGTGTTGACGTCGTCGTAGCTGGCGATGGCGCCGACGGCGATCGTCGGCATCCCGACCTCGTTGCGGATGCGGTCGGCGAACGGGGTCTGGAAGCTGCGGCCGAACGCCGGGCGCTCCTCGGGGTCGACCTGGCCGGAGGAGACGTCGATGATGTCGCAGCCGTGCTCGGCCAGCATCCGGGCGAACGCGACCGCGTCATCGGGCGTGAAGCCGCCCTCGACCCAGTCGGTGGCCGAGATGCGCACGCTCATCGGCTTCTCGGCGGGCCACACCGCGCGGCAGGCGTCGAAGACCTCGAGCGGGAACCGCGCCCGCGCCTCCAGCGAGCCGCCGTACTCGTCGGTGCGCCGGTTGGTCAGCGGCGACAGGAAGCTCGAGAGCAGGTAGCCGTGGGCGCAGTGCAGCTCGAGCAGGTCAAAGCCCGCCGCCTCGACGCGCCGCGCGTCGGCCGCACACGAACTGGTCGCGCACCATCGTCCATGTCCGCGCGGGTCATCTCGCGCGGGACCTGGTTGGCGGCTGAGTAGGCGATCGGCGAGGGCGCGATCACCTCCCAGTTGCCCTCCTCCAGCGGCTCGTCGATCCCCTCCCACATCAACTTGGTCGAGCCCTTGCGCCCCGAGTGCCCAAGCTGGGCGGCCATCGCGCAACCGCCGTAGCGGTGGGCGAAGTCGACGATCCGCCGCCAGGCCTCGACGTGCTCGGGGCGGTACATGCCCGCGCACCCGGGCGTGATCCGCCCGATGTCAGAGACGCAGATCATCTCGGTGCATGACCAGCGCCGGCGCCGCCGAGCGCGCGGCCGCCGAGGTGCACGAGGTGGAAGTCCGACGGCGTGCCGTCGACCGCGGAGTACATGTCCATCGGCGAGACGACGACGCGGTTGGGCAGCTCAAGCCCGCGCAGCCGCAGCGGGGGGAACATCGGCGGGCCGCGCCGCGAACCCGCCCCGCTGGGCGAAGCAGCTCGTCGACGTCGGCCACGAACGCCGCGTCGCGCAGGCGCAGGTTGTCGTAGGTGACGCGGCGGCTGCGGGTGAGCAGGTTGAAGGCGAACTGCAGCCGGCGGCTGGCCGACGTAGCGGCGCGATCCCCTCAAACCACTCCAGCGACCCCTGGGCGGCGCGCTGGGTGGACTCGACCACCGGGCGGCGCTCGGCCTCGTAGGCCTCGAGCGCCGCCGGGACGTCGTCGGCCCGTGCTCGCGAAACGCCCAGGCCAGCGCGACCGCGTCCTCCATGGCCAGCTTGGTCCCCGAGCCGATCGAGAAGTGCGCGGTGTGGGCGGCGTCGCCGAGCAGCACGACGTTGCCCGCGCGCCAGCACGCGTTGCGCACGGTGACGAAGCTGATCCACTTGGAGTTGTTGGCCAGCAGCGGGTGGCCCTCGAGCGCGTCGGCGAACAGCTCCTGGCAGAAGGCGACGCTGGCCTCGTCGCTGACCCCCGGGCGGCAGCGGGCCCGCCGGCCAGCTCGCCGAGGCCGGCGCGGCGCCACGTCGTCCTCGGCCATCTCGACGATGAACGTGCTCATCCGCGTCGCTGTAGGGATAGGCGTGGGCCTGGAGGACGCCGTGCGGCGGTCTCGGCGATGAAGAACTTGAACGCGTCGAAGACCAGGTCGGTGCCCATCCACATGTAGCGGCAGTCGCGGGGATCCAGCGCGGGCCCGAAGTCCTCGGCGCGCGCGGCGCGCACCGGCGCTCGACGCCCCGTCGGCGGCGACCACCAGATCGAGCTCGGCGCCAGCTCGTCGACGGGCGGCGCCTCTGCAGAAGCGGATCTCGGCCCCCAGCGACGCGCCCGCGCGCTGCAGGATGCCCAGCAGCTCGCGGCGGCCCGAGCGCGGAGAAGCCGTGGCCGCCCGACCGCGTCTTCTGCCCGCGGTGGTGGATGTCGATGTCGGTCCAGTGGACGAAGCCGTCGGTGATCTCGGCGGTAGCTGACGCGGGTCGGCGTGCTCGAACACCGTCAGCGTCTCGTCGGAGAACACGACGCCGAAGCCGAAGGCGTCCTCGGCGCGGTTGCGCTCGAAGACGGTGATCTCGCAGTCGGGCGCCACCCGGCGCATGAGGATGGAGAAGTACAGCCCGCCGGGGCCGCCGCCGGCTACCGCGATCCGCATCGCATCAGCGTACGGCCGCTCCAGGCTTAGACGTCGAGGTCGCTCAGGTGCTCGTAGCGCAGCGCCAGCCCGTTGACGACGTTGTGCATGAGGGCCAGCGCGGCGCGCGCGTTGGCCGCGGCGACGGGCGGCAGATCCTCGGCGCACAGCGCCTTGAGCTCCTCGTAGACGGCGAGCAGCCGCGCCTCGGCGTCGGTGAGCTCGCCGCCCAGCAGGTCCTGTCCGGCTCAGCTCACGCCGGCGCCCCGATCGGCGCCTCGCGCTTGTCGATCGGTGCGCTTGGCCTTGAGCTCGAAGCGGGGCAGCTCGCCCTCGCCGGCGCGCTCGATGCGGAAGTTCAGGCCCTCGTGGGCGTGGGCCAGGCGCTTGTGCAGCGTCTCGGCCAGCCCGTCCCAGCGTCGGCATCCGCGCGTCGGACTTGAGCTCGACGCGCAGCGTGATCTCGTCGCGGACGCCCTCGCGGGTGATGACCGTCTGGAACTCGTCGACCTCGGAGAACTCGCGCACGATCGCCTCGATCGCGCGCGGGTAGACGTTGGTGCCGCGGATGAGCTTCATGTCGTCGACGCGGCCGAGGATCCCGCCCTCGTAGATGTCAAAGCCGCGCCCGCAGGCGCACGTGGAGGCCGGCACCTTGCAGACGAGGTCGCCGGTGCGGTAGCGCAGCAGCGGGATCGGCGCCGCGCCCGAACGAGGTGACGACCCGCTCGCCGCGCTCCCGTAGTCGACGGGCTCCAGCGTCGTCGGGATCGATGACCTCCTCGATCACGTGGTCCTCGATGATGTGGGTGCCGCCGGGCTGGTGGGCGCACTCGAACACCATGATCGTCCCGATCTCGGTCATGCCCGCGGTGTCATAGGCCTTGGCCCCCCACTGCTCCTCGATCAGCGCCTTGGTCTGCGGGATCGAGCCGGCGGGCTCGCCGGACAGGATGAGCCGGCTGCACCGCCGAGCCGCGCAGGTCGATGCCCAGCGCGCTGGGCCTCCTGGGCCAGGCGCAGCGCGTAGGTGGGGGTGGAGGCGACGACGGTGGCGCCGAAGTCGACGATCTGGCGCACGCGCGCCTCGGTGCGTCTGGGCGCCGCCGGGGACGTTGAGCACGCCGATCTTCTCCATCGCGTAGTGCAGGCCCCAGAAGCCGATGAACGAGCCGTAGCCGAAGGCGATGTAGGCGGTGTCGCCGGGCCGGACGCCGCAGCCCCAGATGCCGTAGGCCCACATCTCGGCGATCCAGGCCCAGTCCTTGCGCGAGTCAAGCGCGCGCAGCGGCCCCTTGCCGGTCGTGCCCGACGTGGTGTGGACGCGGATCGCGCCCGGCGCCGCCGATGGTCGGGCAGCTCGCCGTAGGGCGGGTGCTCGAACTGGGAGTCCATCCACTCCTCGCGGGTGAGCATCGGCAGCGGGCGCAGGTCGTCCAGCGAGCGCAGCGCTCGGGGTCGACGTCGGCCAGCGTGCGCTGGTACCACGGGCTGCGCTCCTTGGCCCACGCGACCTGCACGGCGCAGCTTGGCCAGCTGCAGCGCCTCGAGCTGCGGGCGCTCCGAGCGTCTCGACCTTGGGATTCCAGTACGCGCTCTCGCTGCCAAGTCTGCCTCGGCGCGGCAGCATACCTGACCAACTGCTCGCCGAGCTTCTATGTCGAGTATCGTCGCGCCGCGCATGAGCCCGTTCCGCGCGAGCGCACCGCTGACCGAGGAGTGGCGAGCACTTCGACTTCGCGGTGGACGACGGCGTGGCCACGGTGCACGCTCAACCGCCCCGACAAGCTCAACGCGCTCACCTTCGAGGCCTACGCCGACCTGCGCGACCTGCGTCGCCGAGCTGCCCGCGCGCGGCGACGTGCGGGTGCTGGTCATCGCCGGCGAGGGCCACGGCTTCTGCTCGGGCGGCGACGTGGAGGAGATCATCGGCGCCGCTGCAGGAGATGGAGACCGCCGAGCTGCTGGAGTTCACGCGCATGACCGGCGCGGTCGTCAAGGCGCTGCGCGAGCTGCCCGGTGCCGGTGATCGCCGCCATCAACGGCATCGCCGCCGGCGCCGGCGCGGTCATCGCGCTCGCCTGCGACTCCGCGCTGATGGCCGAGTCGGCGTCGTTCGCGTTCCTGTTCACGCGCGTCGGGCTGGCCGGCGCCGACATGGGCTCGGCCTACCTGCTGCCGCGGATGGTCGGCCTGGGCCGCGCCACCGAGCTGCTGATGCTGGGCGACAAGGTCAACGCCGCAGCGCGCGCCACGAGATCGGGCTGGCCACCGAGGTCCTCGCCGATGACGAGCTCGCCGACCGCGTCAGCGCGCTGGCGCAGCGCCTCGCCGAGGGCCCCGCGTTCGCCTACGCGACCACCAAGACGCTGCTCACCCGCGAGCTGGACATGGCGCTCGGGCCGGCGCATCGAGCTCGAGGCGATCACGCAGGCGCTGCTGATGCACTCCGAGGACTTCGAGGAGTTCTACGCGGCGTGGAGCGAGGGGCGCCGGCCGGAGTGGAAGCGGCCGATGAGCGAGATCGATCAACCCCCCGGAGCTGCCGCCGCCGATCGGGTTCTCGCACGCGGTGCGCGCGGGCGACACCGTGTACCTCGGCGGCCAGACCGCCCAGGCGCCCGACGGGACGTCACCGGCGAGACGATCGCCGAGCAGTTCGACGTCGCCGCCGGGAACCTGGTGACCGCGCTGCGGGCCGCCGGCGGCGAGCCGTCGACCTCGTCTCGCTGCAGGTGTTCGTCACCGACGTCGCCGAGTACAGGGCAGTCGCGCGCGAGCTCGGCGAGGTGTGGCGCACGCACTTCGGCCGCCACTATCCGGCGATGGGGCTGTTCGGGGTGACCGAGCTGGTCGATCCCGCGGCCAAGGTCGAGCTGATGGGCATCGCCGGTGCTCTCCCGCGACGAAGGACCTCCGCGATCGACGTCCACCTTCGACCACGAGCAGCTGCGACCTCTACGAGCAGACCCGGGCGCTGGCCACCGAGACGCTGGCGCCGATCGCCGACGCCGGCGAGCCCGGACGCGATCAACCGGCCGCTGATCGCGCGCTCGCGCGAGCACGGCCTGCTCGGCCGGCTGTTCGAGCGGCGCCACGACAGCGCGATCGAGCTGTGCCTGATCCGGGAGGCGCTGGCCCTGGGCTGCATCGATGCCGAGACCGCGCTGGCGGTCCAGGGGCTGAGCGGCTACCCGATCATGTCCAGGCCGGCCTCGCCGTCGGTCCGGGAGGAGCGGGTCCCCCGGATCATCGAGGGCAGCGTCGTGGCGGCGTTCGCGCTGACCGAGCCCGACGCCGGCTCCGACGTGGCCGCGATGTCGCTGCGCGCCGACGCCGACGGCGCACGGGGTACGTCCTCAACGGCGAGAAGCTGTGGATCTCCCACGCGCCGGACGCCGACGTGTTCACCGTGTTCGCGCGAAGCGGGCGATGAGCGCCGGGATGTGACCGCGTTCGTCGTGCCCGGCGAGCGAGGGCCTCTCCGGCGAGCCGCGCAAGCTGCTCGTCCCCCACGCGATCGGCTCGCTGACCTTCGACGGCGTCCGGGTCCGCCGCCAGAACATCATCTGGGGAGGCCGGCGCCGGGTTCCGAACGGCGCTGCGCACCCTCGACCTGTTCCGCCCCAGCGTCGGCGCCTTCGCGATCGGCATGTGCCGCAACGCGATGGAGCTGACGGCCGAGCACGGTCGAGCCCCGAGACGTTCGGCAAGCCGCTGAAGGACCACCAGGCGGTCGCCCACAAGCTCGCCGATCTGAGCGCCCGGACCAACGCGGCGCGGCTGCTCGTCCACCAGGCGGCGCTTCGCCCACGACGCCGGCCAGGGCGACACGGCGCTGGCCTCCATGTCGAAGCTGCTGGCCACCGAGACCGCCCAGGAGGCCGTCGACGCCGCGATCCAGTTCCACGGGGCGCGCGGCCTGGAGCAGGGCCACCCGCTCGAGCATCTCTACCGCGAGGTGCGCCCACCGCGCATCTACGAGGGCGCCTCGGAGATCCATCGCGAGATCATCGCCCGGTCGATGTTCCGGGAGGCGCGCCGAGGAATGAGCCGGATGGTCGTGGTCACCGGCGGCGCCAAGGGCATCGGCCGGGCCATCGTGGAGCGCTTCGCCGCGCTCGGCGACGAGGTGGTGGCGCTCGGGCGCGACGACGCGGCGCTGGCGCCGGCTGCCCTGCGGGGCGCCACCCGCCGTCTGCGACGTCACCGACGAGGCGGACGTGGGACCGCGTTCGGGGCGATCGGCGGCGTCGACGTGCTGGTCAACAACGCCGGGATGGCCGAGAGCGCGCCGCTGCACCGCGACCACGCTCGAGTCCTGGCGCCGGCACCTCGACGTCAACGCCACCGGGCCGTTCCTGTGCATGCGCGCGGTCGTCCCGGGGATGCGCGAGCGCGGGCGCGGGCGCGATCGTCACCGTCGCCTCGACGGCCGGGCGCGTCGGCGTCCCGTACACCATCGCGTACACGGCCTCCAAGCACGCCGTCGGTCGGGCTGACGCGCGCGGTGGCCGCCGAGCTGGCCGGCACCGGGGTGCGCGTCAACGCGGTCTGCCCGACGTTCGTGCGCACCGAGATGACCGCCCGGTCGATGGCCCACATCGTGCAGCGACCGGGCGCTCGGCCGAGCAGGCCGAGGCAGGCGCTGGCCGGCGCCTCGCCGCTGGGGCGGCTGCTGGAGCCCGACGAGGTGGCCGACGCGGTCGTCTTCCTGGCCTCGCCGGCCGCGGCCGCGATCAGCGGCCAGGCCTGGGTGATCGACGGCGGCGGGATCCAGGCCTAGGGGCCCCACCGACGGGCCCGGCTTCGAGCGTCTCCAGGAACGCGGGGACGACGGCCGGGTCGAACTGGGTGCCCGCGCAGCGCACGAGCTCGGTCGCGGGCCGCCTCGCGGCGGCATTCCCGTGCGGTAGGGCCGGTCGGCGATCATCGCCTCATAGGCGTCGGCGACGGCGAGGATCGCGCGCCTCGAGCGGGATCTCCTCGCCGGCTCAGGCCGTCGGGATAGCCGCGGCCGTCGACGCGCTCGTGGTGGGCGCGGACCCAGTGCGCGATGTCGGTCAGGCCGGCGTGCTCGAGGATCCGCGCGCCGATCTCGGGGTGGCGCTTCATCTCGCGCCACTCGGCGTCGTCCAGCGGCCCGGGCTTGTACAGGATCGCGTCGGCGATCCCGAGCTTGCCGAGGTCGTGCAGCACGCCGGCGGCGTGGATGCGGTCGCACGCGGTCGGCGCGCCAGTCCGAGCGCCAGCGCGGTTGCGCGCGCGTAGCTCGCCGACCGTGCGCGAGTGGCGCCCGGTGCTGGGGTCGCGCAGGTCGAGCGTCTCGGCCAGCAGCATCACGGCGGCCAGCCGCAGCTCGGAGGACTGCTCGCGCAGGCCGCCGCCGCGAGCCGCTCGCGCTGGGCCTGCTCGAGGGCCAGCGCCGGCGTGATCGGCGACCGCCATCAGCAGGCTGAGCTCCTCGTCGGTCGGCCGGCGGCCGCTGCGCGGCTGGTCGACCGAGACGACGCCGAGCACTCGCCGTCGGCGCCGCGGAGCGGCAGCAGCAGCATGTCATCGGGGTCCCACGCGTCGGGTCCGAGCGCCGCCGCGGTCGGCGGCACCCACGAGCTGATCTCGTCGCTCCCAGTCATAGTGCCGGCGGGCAGCCAGATCGCGCCGCGGCGCTCGTGCTCGGAGCCCATCAGCGCCCTCCCACTCGGGCCACGGATTGACCGTGCCCAGCAGCTGGCGCGGGCGTCCTCGTCGCCGAGCACGGCCACGCATCTCGAGCTCGCTCGCTGGCGAGGTCGCAGCAGATTGACCGCCACGACCTGGAAGGAGAGCTCCAACCGGATCGTCTCGGCCAGCGCCTCGAGCACCGGGCACCGGGCCCGTGCCCGACGCGGCGGCGCGCGAGACCGCGAGCATGCTGCGCAGCTGACGCGGCACCGCCTCGTCGTCGCTGGCGCGCCGGCGCACGCCCGTCGGCCGGCCGGCGCGCGTCGCGTCGGCCGGCAGCGACGCGGTTGCGCCCGTCGCGCTTGGCCTCGTACAGCGCGGCGTCGGCGCGCGCCAGCAGCGTGGCGGCGTCGTCGTCGCCGGCGGCCACGCCGATCGAGACGGTGAGGACCCCGCCGATCCCGTCGGGGTGCGGGCACGCGGCGCGCTGCACGGCTCGCGCACGCGCTCGGCCGCGCTCAGCGCCTCGCCGGCGCGGTGTCGGGCATGACCAGCAGCAGCTCCTCGCCGCCGAAGCGGTAGGCGATGTCGCCCTCGCGCAGCGCGCCGCGGACGGTGGCCGGCGATCGCGCGCAGGGCCTGGTCGCCGGCGAGGTGGCCGAGCTGGTCGTTGTAGGCCTTGAAGTGGTCGACGTCGCAGAGCGCGATGGCGAAGCGGCGCCGCGCTCGCGGTGCCGCGCCTCGACCGGGGCAGGTCATCGGCCAGCGCGCGGCGGTTGCGCATGCCGGTGAGCGGATCGCGGCGGGAGTCCTCCACCAGCGGCTCGTTGATGCGCGCGAGCTCGGCCTCGCGCTCGGCCAGGTCGGCGCAGCGCCGCGCGCTCGCGCTCGAGCAGCTCGCGCAGGCGGCGCTCGAGCAGGAGGCTGCGGAGGATGAGCGCGCCGCCGGAGAACAGCAGCCCGACGCCGAGCGCGATCGCCGACCGCGGTCGGCGGCGTCGCTGAGCTGCGCGTGGACGAGCGTCGCCAGCAGCAGCGCGAACAGCAGCGCCGGGCAGCACGCCGCCGCGGCGGGCCGGCTCGTCGAGCTCGACGCGCCGGCTCGGGCCGGCGCGCGGCCAGAGCCCGCCGGCGCCGATCGCGACCAGGCCGACACACCCAGAGCGGATCGAGCAGCGGCTGTGCCCGGGGACGTAGGTGCCGGCCAGCAGCTGCGTGCTCCACAGGATGAAGGCGATCGCCTGGGCGACCATCCCGCCGAGTGACCAGGGGGAGCGCCGGCGAGCGCGAGCCGCGCAGCGAGCCGCCGATCATCGCCTGGAGCCATCAGCACGGCCGCCGCCACGTAGAGCGCGGGATAGACGAGCGCGGAGACTTCGGCGCCAGCGCCAGCGTCGAGCCGCCGCGTCGTGCCACAGCCGGCGAGAGCTAGCGCCACCGCGGCGCCGATCAGCGGCAGCGTCTCGACAACACCACGACGCGGACTGACCGCGAGCGCGCGCTGAGCGGCCGAGGCTCACCAGCACCACAGGGCAAAGCCCCACCAGGCGATATCGGCGAGGCTGGGCGAGAGGGGAAAGCCGATGATCCCGAACAGATCCCACGCGAGCTGCCCGATCAGCCAGCAGCCCGAGGCGGCTGCCCAGAGGGTTTCTGCTCTGTCCCCCTGTCTAGTCACCATCCGGCGGAGAAGGCTCCCGCCGTTTCTACGAATGCACTGACATCTGTTCAGACAAATGTCACGGCGAGTTAATTTTTTTAAAAAAAAAAAAAAAAAAAAAAAAGGGGGTGAGGTCAGCACGGCTACCATCCCTACTCCTGGACGGTGGCTCTGCGCAAATCAAAACTCTCACTTTTTTTAAAATATTGCTCCATAACGAATGAAGCATCGGCAGGGCGCGCTCGCTACTTGACGCCCGCGCTACAGGTGCGCGGGGCGCGCCGAAGCGGTCCAGCAGGCCGCGGTCGTGGAAGCGGGTGATCGACTCGATGCCGTCGGGGCGGACGCCGATCACGAAGATGCCCGCAGCGCAGCCAGCTCGCCGTCGGTCCAGGTAGAACGCGAAGGCGGGCTGGCGGTTGGCGGCGACGGGACGAAGCGCCAGGCCCGCGGCGGCGCCGGCCTGGCGGGCGCGCAGGAAGGCGTCGATCGCCGTGGCCCTGGTCACTCGCGGCTCGGGCGGCATGGTGAGGACGGCGTCATCGGTGAGCAGTGCGACGATCGCCTCGATGTCGCCGCTCTCGAAGGCCTCGGCGAAGCGGCCGAGCAACTGCGTTCGGGGTCCGAGCGGGGCACGGCCAGCGCGCTCGCGGCCGGCGGGAGCGAGCGTCGAGCGTCGTCCGGGCTCGCTGCAGGGCGCTGTTGACCGACGCTTCGCTCGAGTCGAGCATGTCCGCGACCTCCTCTGCGCGGTAGCCGAGCACGTCGCGAAGCACGAGCACCGCCCGCTGGCGCGGTGGCAGGTGCTGAAGCCCGGAGACGAAGGCGAGCGCGACCGACTCCTTGGTCTCGTAGCGGCGCCTCGGGCCCCGGAGCGGTGTCGAGCATGCCTTCGAGCAGCGCGTCGGGATAGGGCTCGAGCCAGCGATCTCGGCAAAGCTCTCGGGCGGGTGGTGCCGGCCCGCGCCGGGCCCCGGGCGCGGCCTGTGGCGCCGGTCGCGATCCGCAGCGCGTTCAGGCAGCGATTGGTGGCGATCGTGTACAGCCAGGCGCGCAGCGAGGAGCGCCCCTCGAACTCCTCCAGTCCGCGCCATGCGGCCAACAGCGTCTCCTGCAGCAGGTCCTCGGCGTCCTGGAGCGAGCCGAGGATCCGGTAGCAGTGCAGCTGCAGCTCGCGCCGGTAGGGGTCGGTGAGCTCGGCGAAAGCATCCTCGTCGCCGCGCTGGCGCGGGCGACGTGCTCGAGGCGTCTGCTGCCAGGTCATTTCCGCATCCACTCGCTAGACACCGCGGGCGCGGGAAATCATCGCTCAATTCTCTCGGCTCCGGGTCTCAAGCATGAGGACCGCAACGACCACACAGGAGGAGCCGTGACCACATCGAAGACCGCTCGCTGGGTGCTGGTGCTGAGCTCAGTGGCGTCACTGATGGTGGCGCTCGACGCGCTCGTCGTCTCGACCGCGCTGGGCACGATCCGCAGCACCTGCACGCCTCGATCGACGAGCTCGAGTGGACGGTCAACGCCTACGGGCTCAGCTTCGCCGTGCTGCTGGTCACGGCGGCCGCGCTCGGTGACCGGCTCGGCCGCCGGCGGATGTTCGCCGCTGGCCTGGGGCTGTTCGTGCTGCGGCTCGATCGCGTGCGCGCTGGCGCCCAACGCCGGGCTGCTGATCGCCGCGCGGGCCGTTCAGGGCGTCGGCCGCCGCGCTGGTCGCGCCGCTCTCGCTGGCGCTGGTCTCAGCGCGCCTTCCCGCCCGAGCGGCGCGGCTGGGCGATGGGCGTCTACGGGGGCATCACCGGCATCGCCGTGCTCGGCGGCCCCGTCATCGGCGGCGCCGTCACCCAGGGGCTGGCGTGGCAGTGGGTGTTCTGGATCAACGTCCCGATCGGCCTGGTGGCGATCCCGCTCGTGCTGGCCCGGATCCCGGAGAGCTACGGACCGCGGGCGCGGCTCGACGTGCCCGGGCTGGTGCTGGTCACCGCGCGCCGCGATGGGGATCGTCTGGGGGCTGATGCGCGGCAACGACGCGGGCTGGGGCAGCGCCGAGGTCATCGGCACGCTCGCCGGCGGGCGTGGCGGCGCTGGTGGCGTTCGTGTTCGTCGAGCGCCGGGCGGCCGAGCCGATGCTGCCGCCGCGGCATGTTCGCGCGCCGCGGCTTCTCGGCCGGAACGGCGTCGAACTTCCTGTTCTCGGCGTCGCTGTTCAGCGCCGTGTTCTTCATGGCCCAGTTCCAGCAGCTCTCGCTCGGCCAGGGCCCCCTCGACTCCGGGCTGCGGCTGCTGCCGTGGACGGGGACGCTGTTCATCGTGGCCCCGATCGCCGGCGCGCTGACCAACCGCATCGGCGAGCGGACGCTGGTGACGCTGGGACTGTCGATGCAGGCGGCCGGGATGGCGTGGGTCGCGGCGATCGCGTCACCGGGGATGACCTACTGGCACATGATCGCGCCGCTGGTCATCGCCGGCGCGGGCATCTCGATGGCCATCCCGTCGGCGCAGAACGCGGTGATGAACGCGGTGGCCCCGGACGACCTCGGCAAGGCCTCGGGGGCGTACATGACGACGCGCCAGCTCGGGGGCGTCTTCGGCCTGGCCATCGCGGCGGCGGTGTTCACCGGCGCGGGCAGCTACGCCTCGCCCGGCGGCGTTCGCCGACGGCTTCGTGCCGGCCCTGACCGTGTCCGCCGCGCTGTCGGCCGGCGGGGCGCTCCTGGCCACGCTCCTGCCCCGTCAAACCCCCCAGATGGAGGTTTCTGCAGAGGTTCGGTCTGACCGGAAAACCCGCTCTGCCGGCCCCGTCGCCGCCCTCTCAGCTCCCGCCAAATAGTCGCCGTGAGCAGGCATAACACGCCGGAACGACCCCCTTTGGTGGGTATTCGCAAAGCGCACCAACGTGCGCATGGCGAAAGGACAGGTTTTTGGCAACTTGACTTTTCCTCATCAAAGGGGGTACTAACCTCCCATGGAGTCGCACCTTGCCGTTTTGGCGACGCGCGCAGGCACATCGCGGGGACATCGCACGCTCGCCGAGAAGGCCTTCGAGACGCTGCACTCCGCCATCATCACCGGCGCTTTGCGGCCCGGTGCGCGCCTCCCGATCGAGGAGCTGGCCGTGCATCTGGACATGAGTCCGATGCCGATCCGCGAGGCCGTCCGGCGCCTGGACGCGGTGGGGCTCGTGGACAACGTCCCCCACCGCGGCGCCCGCGTCAGGCCGCTGTCGGTCACTGACCTCGGCGAGGTCTACGAGGCCCGCCTGGCGCTCGAGAGCCTGGCCATGCGCCGCGCCGCCGCCCGCTTCACCGACGCGCGCGCCGAGCACGCCCGCCAGTGCCTGCGCGAACTGGAGAACGTCAGCGACGAGACCTCGGCCGTCACCTCCGCGGCCCATGCCGACTTTCACTTCGCCTTCTACGAGGCCGCCGAGTCGGCGTGGCTGCTGCGCCTGATCCAGCCGCTGTGGCAGGTGAGCGAGCGCTACGCGCTGGAGTGGCCGCAGGTCCGCCGGCTGGAGGAGCGCGCCGCCGAGCACCGGGAGATCCTGGCCGCCTGCGAGTCCCACAATCCCGACCGGGCCGCGGAGGCGCTGCACGACCACCTGGCGATCACCGCCAACAGCCTGACCGAGGCGATGGGCGCCGAGCCGCTCTACCGCCTCGGGGCCCACATCTAGCGCCTGTCGCGCGCGGGCCGCTAGACCACATGGACGAGGATCGCCGCCCCGACGGCGACCAGCACACCCGCGCCCAGCAGCTCTGAGTGACGGCTCACCTGGGCGCCGAGGCGGCTGCCGAGCTCGAGTCCCAGCAGCGACAGCCCCACGCTCACCACGCCGATGACGACCACGCTGAGCACGAGCGGGGTGTCGCGCGCGCCCAGGGCAAAGCCGATCACCAGGTTGTCGATGCTCAGCCCGGCGGCGAGCAGGACGAGGCGGGCCACGGGCGCGCCCGTCAGCGCCGGCGGGGCGTCATCGTCGGAGCGCAGCGCGCTGACGCCCATCTGCAGGCCGACGAGGACGAGCAGCCCGCCTCCGAGCAGATGCGCGCGCGAGCCCAGCGAGCCCGACAGGCTGCGCCCCACCAGCAGGCCGATCACCGGC
The DNA here is from genome assembly GCA_963771675.1 of uncultured Actinomycetota bacterium. GTDB lineage: Bacteria > Actinomycetota > Thermoleophilia > Solirubrobacterales > Solirubrobacteraceae > Palsa-465. Next base: position 633,004 of record CAVYUJ010000005.1, read on the forward strand.
ATCCCCGCCTCGAAGAGCCCGAAGATCACGGCGATGCGCAGCCGCAGCCGGCGATCGACGCCCGCCAGGCCGATGGCGATCGCTGCCGCGAAGTTGTCGGCGCCGACCGAGCCGGCGACCAGCAGCAGCGTCAGCACACGGGCGGCCGGACCTACGTGGCGAAGTCGGGCATCGCGCCCCGCACCGAGGCGGCGCGGCCCGCCGGCTGCTCCCAGTCCTCCTGGCGACCGAGCGCGGTCTCCTCCAGCAGGTAGTAGGAGCCGCCGATCGTCTCCAGCCCGCGGGCGTAGACCGAATAGGTGTGGTAGACGTGCTCGCCATCTGACAGGAAGCTCGAACGTCCGGGGAACTCGCCCGCCAGCTCGAACTCCTGGCCGGCCTGGGCGAACTGAACCGGGGTGCGGAAGTTGTACTGCACCGGCATCACGGACTCGTCGAGCGTGACGTGGAAGTCGTAGTTGAAATCAGAGCCGTGCGACGAGTACCACGGAAACGTCCAGCCCCGCCGTTGCTTGTAGTCGGCGATCTTCGCGTAGGGCGCGCGGGACACGTAGGCCAGGGTCGTGTCACGGGCGTGCAGGTGCGCGATCTTGCCCTCCGCCATCTCCTCGGCGCCGGCGCTGCAGCTCGGGCAGCCGTCCTCCCACGCGGGGTCGAACATGAAGTGGCACACGATCAGCTGGTGACGGCCCTCGAAGAGGTCGATGAGGACGACCTCCCCGTCGGGTCCCGTGAAGCGGTAGTCCTTCTCCACCAGCACCATCGGCAACCGGCGGCGCGCTGCGGCCAGCTCATCGCGGGCGCGGGTGAGCTCCTTCTCGCGCGCCAGCAGCTCTTTGCGGGCGGTCTCCCACTCCTCGTGGCCGACGATCTCGGGCAGGCTCATATCGACCTCCTGGTTGGTCTCTCACAACATTAGACCGGGCGGGAGGCGAGGAATCATCGGCGCCCGGCGGGAGCGAGCAGCGGAACGCCGCGGCCGGGGAAAAGCCGCGACGTCCCCTTTTGCCCGGTCAGCGCAACAGGCCGAGCGAGTCGGCGGACGCGCGCTGCCGGCATCGTCGACGAGGTACAGGCTCTTGTCATCGGGGGCACGGCGAGCCCGAACAGGTCGCCGCCGCCGTTGTGGATGACGTTGCGCACCGCCGGGTGCGCCCGCCGGGCGTGGTCTCCACCAGGCGCCCATCCCCCCCGTTGGCGGAGATGATGTCCCCGTTGGGCGCACGGCCAGGCCAGCGGGTCGTTGAGCGCCGCCTTGGCCACGTCCGGCACCGTCGGTCATCGCCGTCTTGCGCGTCATCGCATCGGGCACGGCGGCGATCCGGTTGCCGTCGGAATCGGCGACGTAGAGCACCCCGTGCCGTCCCAGGCCCACGCCGGTGGGCCCGACCACCAGGGCGTCGGGGTCAGTGTGCTCGGCGAAGCCCGAGGCGATCACGGTGCTGGACATCAGCCGCAGATGGCTGCGGGCGGTCGAGAGGATGACCCGGACCACGGTGCCGCCGTCGACCGTCTGGCCGTGGGCGGCCACGGTCCCGTTCAGCACGTTGGTCACGAACAGCGTGGCGCGGCCGGCGAGCTCACCGCCGTCATGTCCCAGGGGCCGTCGATGGGGTGCCCGATGACCTCGGCCTGCACCTTGCCGCTGGAGTCGAGGATGGTGAGGGCGCCCTGCTCGGCCTTGGAGGACTTGCCGCCGGGGGCGGGGAGGGTGCCGACGACGACGTCACCGTTGCCGAGCACCGCCAGCGCGGTGGTCAGGCCCACGGCGTGCATGCGGCGCGCCTTGGGCACGACGGCGAACACGTGCTGCTGGCCCGTCGGAGAGATCTCGACGATGCTGGACCCCGTGCCCTGAAGGTTCTTGGCGTCGTTGAAGTTCGAGACCAGTACGTCCCCGCGCACCAGATCGCCGACCGTGCTCGGGACGACGGCCACCCCGTAGGGATTGACGTCCCCTTGGCCCGGCCCGCAGTCGGGACCGCGCTGGCGATGTGAGAGAAGGTGTGCAGCGGGCGCAGGAACGCGCCGGTCGCAGCGAGTGCCACGGCGGATGCCGCGGCGGCGGTCGCCAGCGCACCGGCTGCGACCGCCCACGAATATCGTTGTACACCCTGAGCCCCTTTCGCTCAAAGCTGGACGCTTCCAGGAAAGCGCCCGTCTACGCGCTCATGACTCCGCCGGCGGCGATTTCTTCCCGGGGCCCGCCGTCAATTATTTGCGGTTTTGACGGCGTCTGGACGCGCCTGACGCCACCGGCTCGCCCTCGCATACACCCGGGTATTGTCGGCGCGAGCCGGTGGCGTCAGTCTCGCCCAGCCACTCGTCAATTCCCACAACTCATCTTCCGGCGGATGCGGATTTCAACGACCGAGGTAGGCCCGCTTGAGATCCTCTGACTTGAGCAGGTCGCCGGCCGCTCCGGAGAGCACCAGCGTGCCGGTGGAGAGCACGTAGCCGCGGTCGGCGATCGACAGCGCCATCGTGGCGTTCTGCTCGACCATGAGGATGGCCACGCCGGACTCATGGACCTCCTTGATGATGCGGAAGTTCTGCTGCACGAGCGCGGGCGACAGTCCCATCGAGGGCTCGTCCATGAGCAGCAGCCGGGGCCGCGACATGAGCGCGCGCCCCATCGCCACCATCTGCTGCTCGCCGCCCGACAGCGTGCCCGCGAGCTGCTCGCGGCGCTCGTGAAGGCGCGGGAACAGGGTGTGGACGCGGTCGAGGTCCTCCTTGAACGTCGAGCCGTCGCGCAGCACGGCGCCGAGCTCGAGGTTCTCGTAGACGGTCATGGAGCCGAACAGGCGGCGATTCTCGGGCACGATCGCCATTCCGCGCGCGATCCGGTCGGGCACCTTGTGCTGGGTGACGTCCTCGCCGTCGAGCAGCACGCGCCCGGCCCGGGGGCGCACGAGCCCCAGGACCGTCTTGAGCGTGGTCGACTTGCCCGACGCGTTGCCGCCGAGCAGGCAGACCAGCTCGCCCTCGTCGACCTGGAGCGAGATCCCCTCGAGGATCCGCATCTGGCCGTAGTAGGTGGTGACGTCGTCGAGCGCCAGCAGCATCGTGCGGTGGCCTCAGCCGGCCTCGGCCAGCGCGTCGGGGTCACGTCCGAGATAGGCCTCGACCACCGCGGGGTGGGTGGCGACCGCGGTCGTAAGTCGCCCTCGGCGATGGTGACGCCGTGGTCGAGCGCCATCACCCGATCAGAGACGCCCTCGACGACGTGCATGTCGTGCTCGATGACCAGGATCGCCAGCGACAGCTCGTCACGCAGGCGGGCGATCAGCTCGGTCACCTCGTGGGTCTCGGCGGGGTTCATCCCCGCCGCCGGCTCGTCGAGGAGCAGGATCTTCGGCTCGGTGGCGAGCGCCCGGGCGATCTCCAGGCGGCGGCGGTTGGCGTAGGACAGGCTGTAGGCGGGCTGGTCCCAGCGGTAACCGGCCAGCCGCTGACCGAAGAAGGAGAGGATCTGCTCGGCGCGCTGCGCGGACCTCGCGCTCCTCGCGCCGGGCGCGCGGCAGGCGCAGGATCGACTCCCAGCGGCATCGCCTTGGTGCCGCCGTAGGTGGCCGCCATGACGTTCTCGATCACCGACATGTTGAGGAACAGGCGCAGGCTCTGGAACGTGCGCGCGACCCCCGCGCGGGTGATCGCGTGCAGCGGCTTGCCGACGAGCGACTGCGCCGCCGAGCAGCACATCGCCCTCGCTCGGCTCATAGACGCCGGTGATGACGTTGAAGACCGTCGTCTTGCCCGCGCCGTTGGGGCCGATCACGCTGACGCACCTCGGCGGAGTCGACCGTCAGGTCCAGCTCGGAGAGCGCGCGCAGGCCGCCGAACTGCAAGCGAGACCTTCTCAGCTCGAGGAGCGCCACTCAGACGACCTCGACCCGTCGCTGCCCGAGCAGCCCCTGCGGGCGCGCGTTCATCATCACGATGAGGATCGCACCGATGAGGATCTGGCGCGTGATCGCCGGCACCTCGACGAGCCGCGCCTCCCACACGCACGTGGCCAGGTACAGCGTCGGCACCAGCAGCATCGCCCGCCATCGCCCGCGCAGCTGGACGAGCCCGATGATCATCACGATGAGGGCGACGAACCCGACGTTCCCGAAGGTCGTCGGGTTGCGCGGGACGATCACCCAGTTGTGGAGGATGTCGTGCGATCCAGCCGCTCGACTGCGTTGTCGCCGCCCGTCGCGTCGGACGAGATCGCCCCGACGATCGAGGCGCACGATCAGGCCGAAGACCACCGTGGACCCGAGCACGGCGGCCAGCCGCGTCCAGGGCCGCAGCTTGACGATCATCGTCAGCAGGATCACCCCGTAGAAGACGTAGCCGGCCTCGGTGGGGTTGCGCAGGAACTCGAGGATGATCGCCACGACGAGCCCGCCGACCACGGCGCCGGCGACGCTCCCGGCGCCGCCGAGGATGAGCCCGGCGTAGATGAGGATGAGGAACGGCGTGTCGAAGTCGGTCGGGAACACGCTCGTCTGCTGGGCCGCGAACACCGCGCCGGCCATCGCGGCGATCGCCGCGCCGAAGGCGAACGCCATCAGCTTGACGCGGTTGACCGGGATGGTCATCAGCGACGCCGCCAGCGGGTCCTCGCGCACCGCGCGCCACGCGCGGCCCGTGCGCGAGTTGTCGAGCAGGTGCAGGACGACCATGGTGAGCACGAGCAGCACCAGCAGCAGGTAGAAGTAACCGGTGTTGGTGAGCAGCTGACCGCCGAAGGCACGGATCGGGTCCAGGCCGAAGATGCCGTTGGGCCCGCCGAGCTTGGTCGGCGCGACGTTGTTGGTGAACTCGACGAACGCCTCGCCGAAGAACAGCGTGACGATCGCCAGGTAATCGCCGATCAGTCTTCGCGACGGGAAGCCCGACGAGCGAGCCCGAGCAGGGCCCCGCCGATCATGACGAGCGGGATCGACTCCCACGCCTGCAGGTGGATGCCCGTCGGGCTGTTGAGCTGGCTGGAGGAGAGCAGCGCGAAGCCGTAGGCGCCGAAGCCGTAGAAGGCGATGTAGCCGAGGTCGAGCAGACCGGCCCAGCCGACCGAGACGTTGAGGCCGACGCGCCAGCAGCGCCAGCAGCAGCGCGTTGATGCCGACCTGGAGCTGGAAGCCGTTGAGGCCGATCTGCGGGATGAGCGCGCCGATGACGGCGGCGATGAGCAGCCGCGGCCACCAGCCGACGCCCTCGAACCGCCTCTGGACCTCGCCGCGCCAGCCCGGCGCGTGCTGGCGGCGCTGGCCGCTGCGCGCGACCCACTCGTCGACGCCGACGTCGGGACCCCGCTCCTCCTCGAGCGCCATCGCCCGCGCCTACACCTTCTGCAGCTGCACGCGGCCGAGCAGACCCGACGGGCGCACCAGCATGACGACGATGAGGATGCCGAACACGAGCAGGTTCGTGTACGTGGAGGAGATGTAGCCGGTGATGAACGACTCGGCGACGCCGATGACGAACCCGCCGAGCACCGCGCCGGCGATCGAGCCGATGCCGCCGACGACGGCGGCGGTGAACGCCTTGAGGCCGGCCACGAAGCCGATCAGCGTGTAGATCTGGTTGAAGACCAGGCCGGCCATGACGCCCGCCACCCCGGCGAGCGCGGAGCCGAGGAAGAACGTGGCCGCGATGGTGAAGTCGACGTTGATGCCGAGCATCTCGGCGGCCTCGCGGTCGATGGCCACCGCGCGCATCAGCGGCCGAGCGCGGTGCGGTCGACGAGCAGGCGCAGGCCGACCATCAGCGCCACGCTGAGCACGATGACCATGATCCGCATGTTGTCGATGCTCAGCGGCCCGATGTGGATGCCGCTGGAGAAGGAGATGAACGTCCGAGGTGTTGTAGACTGCGGATACGACGCGCCGAACAGCAGCAGGGCCGCGTTCTCCAGGAAGAACGAGACGCCGAGCGCCGTGATGAGCGGCGCGATCCGCGGCGCGTCGCGCAGCGGCCGGTAGGCGAAGCGCTCGATCGCCACCCCCAGCACACCGCACCCGCCGCCGGCGAGCACGAGCATGATCGACAGCAGACGACCGGGACCGGCGATCGACGAGCGCCGTCGACCCTCCGAACCACTGGATCACGAAGTAGCCGATGAACGCCCCGATCATGTACAGGTCGCCGTGGGCGAAGTTCAGCAGCTTGAGCACGCCGTAGACCATCGAGTAGCCGAGGGCGATCAGCGCGTAGAGGGCTCCCTGGGTGAGCCCGTTGACGAGTTCCTGGACGAAGAAGTGCATGTGGCGTCAAGAGCGATCCGCGCACCCGCGGCGCGCCTCGGGCCCTGTCGCCCGAGGCACGCCGAGGGGTGTCAGATCAGGTGCTCGGGATGAGCTGGTACTTGCCTGCGGCGTTGATCTTGAACAGGAAGAACTTCCCGCCGACGAGATCGCCCTTGCTGGTGAACTTGATCGGCTGGCCGAGGATCGAGCGTCGGCTCGTCGGTGGCCTTGACCGCCGACAGCACGCTCGAGCGGCTCGGAGCTGACCGCTCTTGCACGCCGAGGCGATGGCCTCGTCGATGCACGTGCGTGGCCGCGTAGATCGGCGGCCCGAACGTCCCGTACTTCGGGAACTTCGCCTTGGCCTGAGCGGCGATCGCCTTGTCGGCCGGGATGTCGTTGATGTCCGGGCCGAACGACGACACGTACGCGCCGTTGGTGGTGAACGAGCCCGGCGAGAACAGGCCGTCGGTGCCGAAGATGACGGCGTTCTTGTGCTGCTCGGCCAGGTTCTTGCCGAACTGCTGGCGCGTTGGCGGCCACCTGCCACGGCAGGACCACGACGCTGGTGCTCGAGCGTCACCTTGGCCACCAGCGAGGAGAAGTCGGTCACCTTCTGGCTGACCGACTCGTGGTCGACCTTGATTCCCGCGGCCTTGAAGATCGGCAGCATCGCCGCCACCAGGCCGGTCGAGTAGGCCTCCTGGTCATCGACGATCATCAGCGACTTCGGCTTGAGGTGGGTGACGATGTAGTGGGCGTCCTGCGGCCCCTGCACGTCGTCGCGTGACACCACGCGGAAGAACGTCGGGTTCTTGCCGCTCGTGGTCAGCGCGGAGTTGGTCGCCGACCCGGTGATGAACGGCCAGCCCGGCGCGGCCGAACAGCGGCCCGACGGCCTCGACCTCCTGGCTACCGGCCGGTCCGATGACGCCGACGATCTTGTTGTTGGAGACGAACTGCTGGGTCACCGTCGTGGCCTGCGCCGGCATCAGCTGGGTGTCGCCCTGGACCAGGGAGATGTCGGTGCCGTTGGCGGCTGTTGTCGGCCGCGACCGCCAGCTGGGCGAAGGCCAGCTGCTCCTGGCCGAGCACCGCCACCTGGCCGGTGAGCGGCGCCTCGATGCCGATCGACGCCGTGCACTTCGAGCCGCTCGAGCCCGACGATGTGCCCGCCGCGCTCGAGGTGGTGGCGGCGGCAGCGGCGCTTGAGCTCCCGCTGCTGCTACTGCTGCTGCTGTTCGAACTTCCGCAGCCGGCCGCGACCAGCGCTGTGAGCGCTGCCGCAACCAGTGTCAAACGTACGTTCATGGCCTCTTAGCTCCTCCTCTGGAGTGGGTCCTGATTGCTCTGATAGGCGGGGGTGCCGTCCGGATAGAAAGCGGCCGCCGGAGATCCCGCGGGCCGGAACACGGCGACGATGCGCATCGGCCCCGTGCCCGCGTTCGACAGGCAGTGCACCGTCCGGGCGGGCAGTTGGATGCACGAGCCCGCGGTCACCGGGCACGAGAAGGCTCCAGCCTCCATCCGGCCCTCGCCGTCGAGCACGTAGATCACCTCGTCGTAGGTGTGAAAGTGGTCCGGCGCGCGCTCGGCCGGGATGTAGCCGACGAAATGGGTCGCCGAGCGCAGGCCGGTGCTGGGGTCGGCGACGATGCGGAACTCGCGCTCGGTGGTGGCCTGCTCCACCTCCTGCTCGTCGAGCCGGCGCACGTTGGCCGGCGCCGGTGGGCCCGGACTCGGGTCGGGCACGCGGACCGCGACCAGGCGCAGCGGGCCGTCGCCGGTGTTCTCGACCTCTGACTCGGTCCCCCGCGGCAGGTAGATCCCCATGTCGGCGCCCAGCGCGTGGGCGTCGCGGCGGATGTGGAGCCGGCCCTCGCCCTCCAGGACGAAGATCGTCTCCTCGACGTCGTCGGGGACCACGAGCGAGGCCCGCTGCCCCGGCGCGCACTCCAGCACCGCCTGCTGGAGCGCCTCGAAATCGGTCCGCGGTCCCAGGGTGAGGCGGACGCTGAGCCCTCCGGGGCTGACGAACGGCTCCACCTCAGAGGCGTGGACGACGTTCACAGCCGGCATCGGCGGCGGCTCCGGATGACGGTGACGAGATTCACTTGGGCTTGGCAACGGGTCCCGAGCGCATCCTGGGCTCGGGGTCGGGCACCTTCGCACATTCGGGCCGCGGCGGTCAACCACCTGCCCCCGGAGCGTTCATTGCAGCGTCGCTTCGATGGTGATCTCGGTGCCCGTCAGCGCCAGCGACACCGGGCACGTCGCCTTGGCCTGCTCGGCCAGCTCGGCGAAGCGCGCCGGGTCAAAGCCGGGGACCTCGCCGACCGTGGTGATGGCGATCCGCGTGATCCGGAAGCCCTCCTCCTTCTGCTCGAGCCGGACCCGCGCCGTCGTGCGCAGATCCTGCGGGGGCGAGCCGGCCTCCTCGAGCAGATTGGCCAGCGACATCGTGAAACAGCCGGCCTCGGCGGCGGCGATGAGCTCCTCCGGGTTGGTGCCGCGTACCTCGTCCTCCACGCGGTTGCGCAGCGTGAACGCGCCCTCGAAGGCGCCGCTGCCCAGCGCGATCCGTCCGCCCCCTTCGGGCACGGTTCCCTGCCAACTGGCCTCCGCGTGGCGGCTTACACGAACGGTCAAGGTGTCCTGCACCCCCTCGATTTGATTTTGTATGACGATCAAACCATTACCGTGTGACCGCTGCAAGCTGGTACGTGACCGCCGCAAGCAAGGAGAGGGCCGTGGCAGAGACGCTTAACCCCACGATCGACGTCGGCGAGGTGCGCCGGCGCTTCTCCGCGCTGGGAGGCCGGTTCGCGTTCCTCGACGCCCCGGGCGGGTCCCAGGTGCCCGACGAGGTGGGCGACGCCATCGCCCGCGCGCTGCGCGAGGCCAGCGCCAACCTGGGGGCCGGGTACGCCACGAGCTTCCGGGTCAAGGAGATCCTGGAGACCGCCGAGGCCCATGCCGCCCGCTTCCTCGGCTGCGATGGCAACGAGGTCACCTTCGGCGCCAACATGACCTCGCTGGACTTCACGTTCAGCCGCACGGCCGGGCGCGACTTCCAGGCCGGCGACGAGATCCTGGTCTCCAGCGCCGACCACGACGGGGGCGTGGCGCCGTGGCTGGAGCTCGCGGCCGACCGCGACCTGGTGGTCAAGCACATCGAGCTGCACCCCGACACGGTGCTCGACTTCGACGACCTGGCCGACAAGCTGTCCTCGGGGCGCGTCCGGGTGGTCGCCTTCGCCTGGGCGTCGAACGCCGTCGGGACCGTCGTCGACGCCGCGCGGGTGTGCGCCATGGCCCACGACGCGGGCGCGCTGGCCTGGATCGACGCCGTGCACTACGCCGCCCATGAGCCGATCGACGTGCGCGCCGTCGACGCCGACGTGCTCATCTGCTCGCCGTATAAGTTCTGCGGGCCCCACCTGGGCCTGGCCTACGGCAAGGCCGAGGTGACCTCGCGCTGGCGCCCCTACAAGGCGCGCCCGGCGCCGGCCGATCCGCTGGGCCGGCGCTTCAACACCGGCACCAGCCCCTATGAGCTGCTCGCCGGCTTCAACGCCACCATCGACTACCTGGACTCGATCGGCGGCTTTGACGCGATCGTCCCCTACGAGCGGGCTCTGGGTGAGCGGTTCTTGTCCGGGATCTCCGACCGGGTCACGGTCTACGGGCTGCAGACCATGGCGGGCCGCGTCCCGACGTTCCTGGTCAACGTGGACGGCGTGCCGGCCGCAGACGTGGCGGCCGGTCTGGCCGCGCAGGACATCGGCGTGTGGGCCCACGACTCCTGGTACTCGCTCAACCTCTACAAGCGGCTGGGCTACGAGAAGGACGCGATCCGGATCGGCTTCATCCACTACAACACGGTCGAGGAGGTGGACCGGTTGGTCGCGGGGCTGGAGGGCGCAACGGGGTCGTAGATCGTCTGGGACGTTCCCGGGGGCGCGGAGGGAACGTCAACGACGGCAACGAGGGGACGGTTTGCGGGTGCTTGGGGCGCTCGCGCGGTCTCTCAACGGGTTGTGGGGGAAAAGGGTTCTCTGAGGACCATTATCTCCCAAAACCCCCTGTAAAGCCGCCCCAATTACGCCCCGGCCCACCCTTCCCGGGCCCGCAGTTTGTCGACGACCTGCCGGTCGGTCAGCCGCTAACTGTCCCCGTGCCCAATGCCACGCCCACCGGTGTGGCCGCCGCCCTCCGCACCCCCACCGCCCAGGCCGCCGCCCCCTGAGCGCTCGGCCTCGAACAGCTCCACCAGCCGGCTGCGCACCTCCCACAGCTTGGGCAGCGAGCGCTGGGCGATGAGCTTGCCGAGCACCTGCACGGGCGTCCCGGCGATCCCCGTCGTCTCCTCGCCGATGGCGCGCGCCACGACGCTGTAGTGGCGAAAGCGCCACAGCCGCAGACGCTCGTCGAAGTCGGTGAGCAGCTCGGCGAGCTGGTGCAGGGGCTCGTACTCCGACCGCTGCCGGTACAGCGCGTCCATCGGGACTCCGGTGCGCCCCAGGGCACCCTCGAACGCGCTCCCCAGCGCCGGGGTGGCCCGGGCCAGGTTGCGAAAGCCGGGGGAATCGAAGCCGCTGCCGTGGCCCAGCGCGGTGCGCACGGTGTTGTAGTCCCAGGGGTCCAGCAGGTCGAGCATGTCCAGCGCGTCGGTGACCTGGCGCAGGCACAGGACGGCGCGGCGCAGGAGCCGCGCGGCGCCCAGGAGCTCGTCGGCGTCGATCAGCCGAGTGGCCTCCGAGACCTCCTGTAGCGCCAGCTTGAGCCACAGCTCCGAGGACTGGTGCACGGTCTGGAACAGGAGCTCGTCGCGGTGCACGCGATCCTCCGGCGGCTTCTGGAGCGCGAGCAGCTCGTCGGTGCGCAGGTACCGCTCGTAGTCGCTGGCCCCGGGTCCCGGCAGGACGGGGCCGGTGTCGTCGTCGTCGCTCATCGCGCTCCCGCGCCGTTGATGATCTCAGCCAGGGTGCTGAGGTTGATGTTCCCACCGCTGACCACGCACACCACCTTGCCCGAGCCCGCGTGGCCGGCCAGCGCCGCGGCGGTGGAGAGCGCCCCCGCGCCCTCGGCGATCACCCGCACGCGCTCGGCCAGCGTCCGGACGGCCGCCTCGGTGTCGGCGATGGACACCGCCACGGCCTCGTCGACGACCTCCTGCAGCCGCGGCCACATCGGGTCGAGCACCCGGCGGCTGCCCGAGCCGTCCACGAACGACGGCTGGTAGTCGACGTCGGTCGGACCGCCGGCGGCCAGCGCGGCATGGAGCGCCGCCCCGGTCTCGGGCTCCGCGGTGACGATCCGCACGTCGGGGCGCAGCGACTTGATCGCACTGGCGATCCCGACGGTGAGGCCGCCGCCGCCGACGGGGATGACGACCGTGTCGACGTCGGGGAGGTCCTCGAGGATCTCCAGGCCGATCGTCCCGTTGCCGGCCATGACCGCCTCGTCGGCGACGGGGTGGACGAACAGCCCCTCCTCGCCCGGGATCTGCGAGGTGACGATCGCCTGCCACCAGTCGTCATAGGGCACCTTGAGCACCCGGCCGCCCAACCGCTCGATCGCGTCCAGCTTGGCCTGGGGCGCGTGCTCGGGCACCGCGATCGTGGCCTTCAGGCCCAGCTCCCGGGCCACCCAGGCCACCCCCTGCGCCATGTTCCCGGCGCTCGCGGTGAGCAGCCCCTGGGCCCGCTGCTCCTCGGTGGCCGAGCGGATCGCGTTGCCGGCGCCGCGGATCTTGAACGAGTTGATGGGCTGGAGCGTCTCGAGCTTGAGGTGGATCTCGGCGGGAGCGTCGGCGAGGTGCAGCCGGACCAGGGGCGTGCGCACGGCGAGGTCGGTCACCCGCTCGCGGGCGGCACGGATCTCGTCGAGGGCGATCACAGCTCCACCTCGGTCCCGAGCCCCTGGCGGCGGGCGCTCTGGACCGCCACCTGGGCCGCGGCCAGATCCTCGACCCCGATGCCCAGCGAGCGAAACAAGGTGAGCTCCTCGTCGCCGCCGCGCCCCGGGTGGCTGCCCGCCACCACCTCGCCCAGCTCGGCCCGGATGTGCTCCTCGCCCGCGATGAGCCCCTCCTCGACGGCCAGCTTGAACTCGCCGGCCTCGTTGCGCACCGACTCGCGGCTGTCGCAGAACAGGGCGGCGGCGGCCACCGTCGCGGGCTCGATCTCCCACGCGGTGGGCGAGCTGGCCCCGACGGCGTTGACGTGGACGCCCGCGGCCAGCCAGCCGTGCTCGAGCACCGGGCGCTTGGCGCTGGTGGCCACCACCACGACGTCGGCGCCCTGGACGGCCTCGGCCGCGGAGGCGGCGACCGTGAGGTCGGGCCGGACGTCGCGCAGCGCCTCGGCGTGCGCCGTCGTGGGGGCGTAGACGCGGACCTCGTCCCACGGGCGCAGGTCGGCGAGCGCGACCAGATGCGAGCGGGCCTGCACCCCGGCGCCGAGCATGCCCAGCACGCGGGCGCCGTCGCGGGCCAGGGCACGGGTGGCCACGGCGGTCACCGCGGCGGTGCGGATCTCGGTGATGGCCGAGGCGTTGAGGATCGCGGTCGGCATCCCGGTGTCGCCGTCATACAGCGTCACCGTGCCCTGATGGGCGTCGAGGCCGCGCGCCGGGTTGCCGGGGATCAGGCAGATCGCCTTCAGGCCGAAGGCCGCGGGCGCCGAGGCATACGCCGGCATGAGCCCGATGAACCCGGCGGCGCCCGGCGGAACCGTCACCGTGCGCAGCGGGTTGAACGCGTCGCCCCGGGCCCGCGCGGCGAGCACCCCCGCCATCGCCTGCTCGCAGGCGGCGGGCGACAGCGCGGCGTGGATGTCGGCATTGGACAGCGTGAGGACGCGCATCAGCTGAAGGTCTCCGTGATCTGCCGGCGTTCGTCGGGGGTCAGGGGGTGCTCGATCGCCTCCCGGATCGGCTCGAGGTGCTCGGGGCGGCCCGGGCCGACCACGACCTGGGCGATGCGGTCGTCGGCGAGCAGCCAGGCCAGCGCGGTCCCCGCCATCGAGGTGCCGCGGTCGGCGGCCAGCCGCTCGAGCCACTCGAGGCGGTCGAAGGTCTCGTCGGTGGCCAGCGCCTCGTAGGGCTCGGGCCGCTGGGTCATCCGCGAGCCGAACGGATAGGCGGCGCCGCGGCGGTACTTGCCGGTGAGCCAGCCGCCGCACAACGGGCTGAAGACGAGGTAGCCGGTGCCGCTGCGCGCGCACAGCGGGATGACCTCGGCCTCGTCGCCGCGCTCGAGCAGGGAGTAGCCGTTCTGGACCGCCGACGTCCCGCCGATGTCCAGGGCCTGCTGGAGCTGCGCCGCGTTGAAGTTGCTCACGCCGTAGGAGACGACCTGCCCCGCGTCACGCAGCTCCTCGAAGACGGACATCGTCTCGGTGAGGGCGACGCTGCGGTCGAACTCGTGGGCCAGGTAGAGATCGACGCGATCGACGCCCAGGCGCTCGAGGCTGGAGGCGAACTGCCGGCGCACGCGGTCCGGGGCCAGTCCCTGGTCGCCCTCGGCGGTCATGCGGTTGAACGTCTTGGTGGTGAGCCCGGGCCGGGTGCGCCGCGAGCGGATCCACGAGCCGATCGCCTCCTCGCTGCGCCCGCCCCCGTACGCGTCGGCGGTGTCGAAGTGGCGGATGCCCATCGCCCAGGCGGCGTCCATCAGCTCGAGCGCCTCCGAGTGCGAGAGCCCCTGCCCGAAGAACGCCGGGGCCGAGCCCACGCCGCCGAAATTGCCGCAGCCCAGGGCCACGCGCGGCACGCGCTGGCCGGCGGCGCCGAGCGGGTTGGAGGGGATCTGGAGAGCAGCGGCCATCGGGGCGGTATTTGAGCAGGCAGGCGGACCTTAAAGAAGACCCGACCGTGCCGCGCAGCGACCGGCCCTACCAGGTCTTAGTCCATTTGGATGTGCATCGACCCCACCGACGTGTTTAATACGCCGCGCTCTCGAACCCTGAACGGAATCCAGGCGAAGGGAAGTCACATGAGTCAGCGTCGCGCCGCAACGCGAATGAGGATGTTCGCCGACATCGAGCGAATGGATGCCCACGCCTGGGCGTCCTACCTCGCGCCGGACGCGGTCATGCGCCTGGGCAACGACGAGCCGATCTACGGCCGCGACGGGTGCCGCACCGCGCTGGAGGCGTTCTACGACCGCATCGCGGGGCTGCGCTATGACCTCGTCGAGCTGTGGGAGCACGGGGAGGCGACGATCGTCGAGGCCAACGTCACCTACACCCGCCGCGACGGGCAGGATGTGACGGTGCCGGTGGTCACGATCTACCGCACCGACGCCAACGATCTCATCTCGGACTACCGCGTCTACACCGACATCGCCCCGGTGTTCGCGGGGCTGCCGGCAGTCGCGGCGCCGCCGGTCAGCTGACGACGGTCTCCTCCGTCTCGATCGGCTCCAGCTGGTCGATCTCCGGGCGCCGGTGCTCCCAATGGGGCGGGATGCACATGTGCGTCCCCAGCTCCGCCGCCGTCTCGTCGATGAGGAAGCCCTGCGGCGTCCCGTAGGCGAACTCGGTCAGCAGGCCGCTGGGGCTGCGGCAGTACATGGAGAAGAAGTAACCGCGGTCCTTGGCCTCCGAGACGTCGGTGAAGCCCAGGCCGACGATGTGGTCCTTGACGACCTGCTGGTTCTCGGCGGTGCCGACGTCGAAGGCCTGGTGGTGGATCGTGCCCTCTCCGAAGTGCCAGGTGCCCTGGTGCAGGTGGGGCTCCTCGACCAGCTCCAGCATCCGCCCGAACCCGTCGGGCTCGCCGATCTGGTACTGGTGGTTCTCGCCCTCGTCGCCGAGCGGCTCGCCGTTCATGCCCTGGACGATGAAGTAGTCCATCGGGCCCTGCTCGGTCACCGACGTGGTCGTGCCGTAGGCGCCGCGGATGGCGTGCTCGGCCGGGACGTGCGCGTCGTAGGGCTCGCGCGTGTCGTGCTCGGGGTCTCCGACGAGCGCGTACTCGATGCCGCACGGGTGGCGGAAGAGCAGGCGCTCGGTGCCGAAGCGCTCGATGCGCTCGTGGTCGACGCCGTGCTCCTTGAAGCGGTCTGACCAGTAGCCGATGGAGTCGACCGGGACCGAGAGGAGGAGGATCTTGGCCTGGTTGGTGCCGCGCTTGCCCATCCAGCCCGCCTGGCGGTACGGGAACGCGGTGAGCAGCGTGCTCGGGTCGCCGGCGCCGTTGCCGTAGTAGAGGTGGTAGATCGGGATCTCGCCGTCGAACAGGACCGTCTTCTTGACGCTGCGCAGTCCGAGCAGGCGGACGTGGAAGTCGTAGTCCTCCTGGGCGCCCCCGACACAGAACGTGAGGTGGTGGGTACCGCGGATGAAACCTGGATTCGGCATGGCCTCTCCTCTCTCTCGTTGACGCGCAGACGATCGTACTTGAGGGCGCAATCGCCCGTGGAGGGTCTTGACGATCAGCGCACGGCGGGTTGACGCTCAGTGGCGATCCGCGCGCCCTCCGTCAGCGACCGCAGCTTGGCCCAGCAGATGTCGGGGTCCACGGCCCCGTATCCCGACCAGGTGCCGAAGCCGCAATCGGTCCCGGCCATGACCCGCTCGGGCCCCACGATCCTCGTGTAGTGCTCGAGGCGCTGGGCCACCAGCTCGGGGTGCTCGATGTAGTTGGTGGTGGTGTCGATCACTCCGGGCACCAGCACCGTGTCCTCGGGGATGGCCGCGCTGGCCCACGCGATGTGCTCGTGGGCATGGCGCGGGTTGGCCGCCTCGAACAGGATCGTCGACGGCTTCGCGCGCAGGATGGCGCCGATGATCTTTTCCAGCGCGACGTCGAGGTGATGCGGACCCTCGTAGTTGCCCCAGCACAGGTGCAGGCGCACGCGGTCGGCGGGGATGTCGCGCAGGGCGGTGTTGATGGCGTCGACGTGGCGCTGGACGCTGGCCACGAACTCCTCGTCGGAGCGGTCGCGGTACATGATGTGGCGGCCCATGGCCAGGTCGGGCGCATCGATCTGGAGCATCACCCCGGCGGCGACGATCGCCTCGTACTCCACCCGCATCGCCTCGCCGATCGCCTCCAGGTAGGCGTCGAGGTTCCCGTAGTGCTCGTCGGGCGCGAACAGCGCGACGATCCCCGGCGACGGCGCGTTCATGAAGGCGCCCGCCACCGGCTGGCCCTCGATGGCCGCCCTCAGGTGGGCGAGGTCGCGCTGGACGGGGTCGGGATGCTCATAGGTGATCGGACCGCGGCAGATCGGGCGCTGGTAGCGGTAGCCGCCCTCGCGCGCCTGGCGGTCGCGGAACCCCGGGTAGGCGTCGAGGTCGGCGGGCGTCGCCCGCGGGGCGTCCCCCAGCTCGAAGCCGCTGAGCCGGTGGCGGATGTAGGTGGCGTAGCCGATCTTGCTCATCTCGCCGTCGGAGACCCAGTCCACCCCGGCGTCGACCTGATGCTGCACCCGGTCGCTCACCGCGCCGCCGATGACGCGGTCGAACTCGCCGGGGTCCACGGACTCGCCCCGGTCCTGGGCGAAGACGACATCGACGACCTCCTGGGGTCTGGGGAGACTGCCGACGTGGGTGGTGGGGATACGGGTCTCGGAGCTCATGGGCCCACCCTACTGCGCGCGAACACGCCCCCCGGGACGACGCCGCCCCGCGCCGCCATGGCCTCCAGGAGCCGTGTGACCTGACCCCGCCACGCTGCGTCGAGCATGAGGAACGGGTGCATGATCACCGTCTGCGGCCCGGCGGCGTCGCGCAGCGATCGCCCCATCCGCTCGCCGGCGGCGTCGCGCAGCGATCGCCCCATCCGCTCGCCGGCGGCCTCGCGCAGCGATCGCGCCATCCGCTCGCCCGCGGCCTCGGCCCCGAGCGCGGCGGCGCTGTCCCCGCGACGCTCGCGCAGATCGGCGAACCGGTCCATGAGGTGGTAGGCGTCGACGAGCTCCCAGTCAAACGGGACCGCGACGAGGCCCTCGCCCGCCGGCTCCCGATCCCATCCACCCGAGCTCTCGCGCGCCGGCGAGCACCAGTGAAATCCCAGCTCGCGCAGGAGCCCGGGCGTGTGGGCGGTGAGCTCGCCGCCCGGCGGGCGAAAGCCGCGCGCGGTCAGTCCCAGCCCGGCGAACGCCCGCGTGGCTCGCTCCAGCAGGTCTCGCTCCTTTGCGGCGTCGAGCCCGCCCCATGCCTCGTGCTCCCAGCCGTGGACGCCGAGCTCGTGGCCGCGGGCGCTGATCGTCTGCAGGGCCTGCGGATTGAGCTCGCAGTTGATCGCCTCGACGAAGAAGGTGGCGCGCAGGCCGCTGTCGTCGAGCGCGTCGAGCAGCCAGGGCAGCGCCCGGGTCACCGACGGGTCATCGCCCAGCGGGGTCTGCGGATCCCAGCTGCCGCGCTGCAGCGCGCTGGCCTCCCCGAGGTTGTCGAAGGTGAGCACGATCGCCCGTGCCAGGCCGTCGCGTCCGTCGCCGTCGGTCATCTCACGATGTCCCCTCCCGGGACCGTTCTCCGTCTACCTGGTGGCCCCTCCCGTGAGCACCGTGGGGACCGTACTACGATGTACGACGATTATCGAACTTAGAGACCCGGATTGAAATTCATGAGCCCAGACACCGAATCACCCCAGACACCGCATCTGCGCGCGACCTTGCTGCTGTCGTGCCTGGCGCAGTTCATGGTCATCCTCGACGTGTCGGTCGTCAACGTGGCGCTGCCCGCGATCCGGCACGGCCTCGGCTTCTCCGAGGTCGACCTGCAGTGGGTCGTCAACGCCTACACCGTCACCTTCGCCGGCTTCCTGCTGCTCGGCGGCCGCGCCGCCGACCTGCTCGGGCGCCGCCGCGTGTTCGTCGCCGGCCTGGCGTTGTTCGCGCTCGCCTCGCTGGCCGGCGGCTTTGCCAACAGCCAGGGGCTGCTCATCGCGGCCCGGGCCGTCCAGGGCCTCGGGGGCGCGGTGATCGCGCCGGCGTCACTGTCGATCCTCACCACCACCTTCGCCGAGGGCGCCGCGCGCAACCGCGCCGTCGGCATCTGGGGCGCCATGGGCGGCGCCGGTGGCGCCGCCGGCGTGCTGCTGGGCGGGATCCTCACCGACGTCCTCTCCTGGCGCTGGATCCTCTTCATCAACGTCCCGATCGGACTGCTCGCCGCCGTGGCGGCGCAGCGGCTGCTGCTGGAGAGCCGCAACACCGCCCGCGCGCAGGAGTTCGACGTGCGCGGCGCGCTGACGGCGACCATCGGCCTGTCGCTGCTGGTGCTGGGGATCGTGCGCACCGATCAGACCGGCTGGGGCGACACCTCCACCCTGCTGCTCATCGCGGCCGGCATCGCCCTGCTGGGCGTGTTCCTGCTCATCGAGGGTCGGGTCGCGCGCTCGCCGCTGATGCCGCTGCGGATCTACCGCTCGCGGACGCTGAGTGCGGCCAACGTCATCGTGCTGCTCGTCGGTGGGGCCTCGTTCGGGATGTGGTTCTTCATGTCGCTCTACCTCCAGCAGGTGCACGGCTACTCCCCCATCCGCGCCGGCCTGGCCTTCCTGCCGATGACGCTCTGCATCGTCGCCGGGTCGACCATCGCGTCGCGGCTGGTCGGCCGCCTGGGCGCCAAGCCCATCCTCATCGCCGGCATGACCTCGCTGACCGTGGGGCTGTTCTGGTTCACCGACATCTCGGTGCACGGCACCTATGTCGGGGCGATGCTGTTCCCCTCGCTGCTGACCGCGCTCGGGATCGGGCTGGCCTTCGTGCCCGCCACGATCAGCGCCGTCGCCGGCGTGGCCCCGCACGAGGCGGGCCTGGCCTCCGGCCTGGTCAACACGGCGCGGCTGTTCGGAGGCGCCCTGGGCCTGGCCATTCTGGCGGCCATCGCCACCTCGCGCACCACCTCGGACCTGCACCACGCCGGGGTGACGGCGCATGCCGCGCTGGTCTCGGGCTTCCAGCTCGCCTTCCTCGTGTCGGGGGCGCTGGCGCTCGTCGGGGCCCTGGTGGTGGCGTTCGGGCTGCCGCGGGTGCCCGCCCGGTCGGCGGTGCCAGGCGGGCGCGTGGCGCCCGTCGAGTCCGCATAACCAGGCGACTTTCGTGACAATGCGGCGGGCCAGTGGCCCGCTGCTTTGTCACCCGCGATCTCCCCGGCCCCGCGCTCGGCCGTCTGCGCGAGCGCCACGAGGTCGACCTCTGGCCCGAACGGCTGCCGCCCCCCTATGAGGAGCTGCGCGCGCGCACCGCCGAGGCCGATGGGCTGCTCTGCCTGCTCACCGATCGCGTCGACGCCGAGCTCATCGACGGGTCGCCCCGGCTGCGCGCCATCGCCAACTACGCCGTGGGCTACGACAACATCGATCTCGACGCCGCCCGGGCTCGCGACATCCCCGTCGGTAACACCCCCGACGTGCTCACCGATGCCACCGCGGACCTCGCCTTCACGCTCATGCTCGCGGCGGCGCGCCGGCTGCCCGACGCGCTGCTCGCCGTCCAGAGCGATGACTGGGTGACCTGGGAGCCCAAGAGGTTCCTGGGCCATGATGTCTTCGGGGCGACGCTCGGGATCATCGGGATGGGCCGGATCGGCCGCGCCGTCGCCCGCCGCGCCGAGGGCTTTGCCATGACCGTGCTGCACACCGGCTCAGACGGCGGCGTGCCCCTGCTGGCGCTGCTCAAGCGCTCGGACTTCGTCTCGCTGCACTGCCCGCTGACGCCGGCCACGCACCACCTCATCGACGCCGCCGCGCTGGAGGCGATGAAGCCGACGGCGATCCTCATCAACACGGCCCGCGGGCCGATCGTCGACCAGGCCGCGCTCGTCGAGGCGCTGCGACAGGGGGAGATCGCGGGCGCGGCGCTCGACGTCACCGACCCCGAACCGCCCCCGCCCGGCGATCCGGTGCTGAGCGCCCCCAACCTCATCGTCGCGCCGCACATCGGCTCGGCCACGCACACCGCCCGCGAGGCGATGGCGGCGCGCGCCGTGGACAACCTGCTCGCCGCCCTGGATGGCGAGCCGATGCCACATCCCGTTCACACCGACTGACAGCGCCGCGGGGTAGCCTCCCCCGTCGCACGCATGAACGTCGCCGTCGTCGACATCGGCTCCAACTCCACGCGCCTGCTCATCGCGCAGCTCGACTCCGGCCGGGTCACCCGCGAGCTGGTGCGCCACAGCGAGGTGACGCGGCTGGGCGCGGGCGTGGACGCCGACGGGCGCCTGCGCGACGACGCGATGCAGCGCGTGTTCACCACGCTCGACGGCTACAAGGCGGAGATCGACGGCCACGACTGCCGGGCCGCGGTGGCCGTGCTCACCAGCGCCGTGCGTGACTCGGCCAACGGCTCCGAGTTCGCCGACGCGGTGCGCACCCGTTATGACCTGGAGCCCCACGTGCTCACCGGTGACCAGGAGGCGCGGCTGACGTTCCTCGGCGCCACCAGCGAGCGCGACCCGGCGGACCGCCGGCCCACGCTGGTGCTGGACATCGGGGGCGGATCCACGGAGATGATCGTCGGCAGCGGCGGCGAGGTGGGCTTTCACGTGTCCACCCAGGCCGGGGTCGTGCGCCAGACCGAGCGCCATCTGCGCGCCGACCCGCCCGATCGGGGCGAGATGGATGAGCTCGTCGCCGATGTGCGCGGGATCCTGGCCGACAACGTTCCGGTCGACACGCGATCGGCCGTCGCGCACGGGATCGCCGTCGCGGGCACCGCCACCTCGCTGGCGGCCATCGCGCAGCACCTGGAGCCCTATGACCCCACGCGCGTCCACGGCTACCTGCTCAGCGCCGCCGAGAGCGAGCGCATCCTCGGCGAGCTGGCCGCGATGACGCTCGAGCGCCGCCGCCAGGTGGCCGGGTTGCACCCGGACCGCGCGCCGACGATCGTCGCGGGCGTCCTCATCTTCCGGGAGGTGTTGCGGCTGTTCGGGCTCGATCAGATCGAGATTTCAGAGCACGACATCCTCCGCGGGGCCGCCTTGGGCCTCGCCGCTCCGCGTTTGTAAACCCCACCGGTCAGTTTTCTGACGGGCGACTAGTGAGGTTTTAGGCAAGAACTGGACGAATGTTCGATTGCCATTCCTGCGGGGGCCGGTCAATCTATCCGCGGGGTGCGGATCGCCTTCCGGCGACCCGTATTCCCAACATAGGTCCGGGCGAAGCCGCAGACATCGGCGCCTCCCGCCGTCCGGACCACACTAACTGGCCCTTTCTGGCACGTACCCCTGCCCGTCCCGATTGGGCCAAACCTGGATCGGAAGCCGCCCGCAGAACGCGGGCGGTTTTCGTGTGTGGAGGCTGTTGCCTCAGGCCAGGTTGGAGCGGCGGGGGTAGGCGACGCTCGGATCGGTGAGCACGTTGACGAGCGCCGGGCCGCCGGCCGCGAAGGCGCGCTCCAGCGCCGGCCGCAGCTCGTCGGGCGTGCTCACGAGCTCGCTGTGGCAGCCGAGGGCGGCCGCCACCTCGTCATACCGGGTGCCGGGCCTCAGCTCGGCGGCGACCGAGTAGCCGTAGATCGCCTCCATCGGGTGCTTCTCCAGTCCCCAGATGCCGTTGTTGCCGATCACGCCGACGACGCCGACCCCGTGGCGGGCCAGCGTGTCGAACTCCATCCCGGAGAAGCCGAACGCGCCGTCGCCGAGCAGGAGCACCACCTGACGATGCGGGTGGGCGAGCTTGGCCGCCAGCGCGTAGCCGGGACCCGATCCCAGGCAGCCGTAGGGCCCGGGGTCAAGCCAGCAGCCGGGCCGGTAGGAGTCGACCACCCGGCCGGCGTAGGAGACGAAGTCGCCGCCGTCGCCGATGATGATCGCGTCACGGTCCAGAAGCTGGGCCAGCTCGCCGTAGATCCGCATCGGATGCAGCGGGCCGCGCGGGTCGGCCAGCTCGGCGGCCTCGGAGCCGCGGCGCTCGGTCTCGGTGGCGCGCAGCGAGTCGACCCATCCGTTGCGCGCGCTCGCCCGCTCGGCGGACGGAGCGCCGGCGCCGTCGCACAGAGCCTCCAGGGTGGCCGGCAGGGCCCCGTAGAGCTCGGCGCTGGGCTGGCGGGGATGGGGCCGCAGCGGCTCGGCGACGTCGATGGCGATGACCTTCGCGTCCTCGGCGAACGCGGCGCCGAAGCCCAGGCGGAAGTCGAGCGGCACCCCGATCACGAGCGCCACGTCGGCGCCGCCCAGCCCGGCGCTGCGCGCCCGCGAGAAGGCCAGCTCGTCGTCGGCGGGCAGGCAGCCCCGCCCGAGGCCGTTGAGGAACACCGGGACGCGCAGCTCATGGGCCAGCCGGCTGAGCGCCTCTTCCCCGCGCCCCCAGTACAACCCGGTGCCGGCCATGACCACCGGACGCTCGGCGTCGCGCAGCAGCGCGGCCGCGCGGTCGATCTGCGCCGCGTCGGCGCCGGAGCCCGTCCACGGCTCGGGCAGGCCGGCGTGGGTCTCGGCCGCGGGCGCCTCGCCGAAGACCTGGTCGAGCGGGAAGTCGATGAAGGCCGGGCCGGAATGGGGCGTCACCGCCGCGCGCAACGCCTCATCGAGCAGCCGCGGGATCTCCGCGGTGCTCTGGGCCGTCGCGGCGTGCTTGACCACGGGCGCCACGAACGGCACGTGGTCGATCTCCTGCAGGGAGCCCTGGCCCCAGCGAAACGCGGGGGCGCGGCCACCCAGGACCAGCATCGGAGAGTTGTTCTGGGCGGCCGAGGCCATCGCGCTCATGCCGTTGGTGACGCCGGGCCCCGCCGTCAGGGCGCACACGCCGGGCGTGCGCGTGACCTTGGCCCAGCCCTCGGCGGCGAAGGCGGCCGCCTGCTCGTGGCGCACGTCGACGATGTCGATGCCCTCGGCGCGGCAGCCGTCATAGATCGAGAACAGATGGCCGCCGGAGAGCGTGAACAGCTTGGTGACGCCATAGCCGCGCAGCGCGCGGGCCACCAGCCGGCCGCCGTGCAGCATCGTGTCGGTGTTGGTGTCGGTGGTCACGCGAGGGAAGCTACCGAGCTTCCACGGCGGTGGGCGCGCCGGGCTCCAGGCGCATCGCGTTGACGATCGCGCCCCCGAGGATGACGAGCGCGAGCACGTAGAACCAGCCGAGCATGATCAGCACGAACACGATCGTCGTCCCGAAGTGGGCGATCGTCGAGATGTTGGTGAGGTACGCGGGAAAGGCGTAGTCGACCACGGCGATGACCACGGTGGCGCCCAGCGCGCCCGGCCACACGGCGCGCCACGGGACGTTGAGGTGCGGGACGCGCGAGTAGATGATCACCAGGCAGACGAACAGGATCGCCAGGCTGAAGGCCAGCGAGGCGACGTAGACGAGTCCGGCGACGTGGGCGAGGTCGAAGGGCAGCTTGTTGGCGCCGGCGCGCAGCAGGCTCTGCACGGTGGGGATGGCCACCGTCGCCACCATGAACAGCAGCACCACGAACAGCATCGAGATGGCAAAGCGCTTCTGCCGCAGCCACCCGCGCGAGGGGCCGTGGTAGATCTTGTCGAAGGCGGTGTCCAGGGCGCCCCAGAACGAGGAGCCCAGCCACAGGCTCGCCACCAGCGCCAGAACGCCGGTACTGGTGGTGGAGGTGCGGATCTGGTCCAGAAGCGAGTCCAGCGTGCCCTCGGCGGTTCCCGGGAAGACCTCCTGGAGGTCCTGCAGGACGCTGTGGGCGACGGCGTGGCTCGAGAGGACCTGGCCGGCGACGAACAGGCTCAGCAGGGCCACCGGGATCACGCCCAGCAGCATGTTGTAGGCGATCATCGAGGCCATGCCGGTGATGTTGGCCTCGTAGCCGATACGCCAGAACCGCTTTACGGCGCGGGGCACCGACTTGAGGTTCAGTCCGCCACCGACGCGCCGGCGCGGTCGTGGCGAGAGGGGTCTACTGGGTGCGCGCGCGGAGCCCACAGTTGTACGGGTACCTGTTTGCCCTTCAGTTCAACCGCTTTGCGCTCAACGAGCTCGAAACCCTGTGTTCTGAGCCGGCGGCGAGTGTCCTCTGTGATCAGCACCTGATCTCCGGTCTCGCGGGTGGCCGCCTCGACGCGCGCGGCGGTGTTGACCGCGTCGCCGATGACGGTGAACTCGACCCGGCCGCCGCCCCCGACGGTGCCCGCCACCACCGGCCCCGAGTTGATCCCGATGCCGACGTCGATGCGTCCCGTGAACTCCTGGCGCACCCGCTCGGCGATCTCCAGCGCGGCGTGCAGCGCCCGGTCGGCGTGGTCGACCAGCGGCTCGGGGGCCCCGAAGACCCCCAGCAGCCCGTCGCCGATGAACTTGTTGGCATGCCCGCCGTGGCGCAGGAGCACGGGGACCGCCAGCTCCCACAGGTCAGAGAGCAGCGCCACCACCTCGGGCGGCTCCGCGCACTCGGCAAACGCGGTGAAGTTGCGGATGTCCAAGAACAGGATGCTGACCTCCACCTCCTCCCCGGCGAGATCCGAGCCCTCCTTGATCACCCGCTCGGCCAGGCCGGGATCGACGAAGGCACCGAAGGCCGAGCGCAGCCGCTCGCGCTCGTCCAGGCCCTCGATCATCGTGTTGAAGGACTGGGCCAGCGCGCCGGTCTCGTCGGTGGAGACGACGGGCACGCGGGCGCTGAAGTCCCCGTCGCGCACGCGCTCGGTGGCCCGCCGCAGATCGCGCAGCGAGCTGACCACGGAGCGAACGACGAGGACGGTCAGCTCGAGCGAGATCGTGAACGACACGCCGACGGCCACCACCCACGCCAGACCGAGATCGGACAGCGACGCGTGGTGGCGGTGGTCGACCAGCCCGGCGACGACCACTCCGGTGATCACGTTGATGACCGGGGCGACCGCCAGCAGGCGGTAGGGCAGCGACAGCGCGGGCGCGGCGATCTCGAAGTCGGGCGGCAGGGTCTCGGCGACGCGCTCGAGCACCGGTCGCACCACCACCTCCATCATGAAGTAGCGCAGGATCAGGGCGTAGGCGACCACGACGCTCCCCACCACCGTCAGCACGAAGAACCCGTACCACGGGAGGCGCAGCTCCCACGTGAAGAACGCCATCAGCGGCAGATACGAGAACAGGAGGTAGCGGCGCGCGACGCGCACGTACTCGATGGGCAGCGTCGCCAGCGCCAGCCAGGCCGCGACCGTGGCGTCGCGCCCGCGGTCGCCGCGCTCCCAGCGCGCGAACGGCGCCCACAGCCGGCGGGTGAGCTTGACCGAGACGGCGTTGTCGAGCACCACCACACCCTGAGACACCGCGGTGAGGACCCAGAACTGCGTGGCCGACAGCTGCTCGTAGAGGCTGAGCAGTCCCACGCCGCCCAGCAGCACGAGGTGGGCGATGCCGAACTGCAGCCACACGAGCGCGGAGGAGTGCCGGCGAGCGACGGCGCGCACCACCCGATCGACGGGATCGATCATGCTGGGAGTGTGCCAGCGCCGCTGGCACGTGCAGATCCCGAGCTACGGGAGCTTCACGCGCCACTCGCTCTGGCAGCCGAGGCCCGAGCTGACATCGCCCAGGAGCGGGCGGCCGAACCAGCGACCGCTGGGCATCGCCTTGACGTAGCCGAGCAGGACCGACCCCCACGCTCCGGTCTTGTCCATCTGCTCGAGGACCGGCCAGTGCTTGGCCGTCTGCATGGCCGCGACCGCCTGGCGCACTGCGGCGCCGTTGCCGGCCTGGCGCGCCTGGCCCCAGCGGGCGAACCATTCGCAGGCCACGACGCCGGTGACGGCGCTGCCCAGCTGATACCGGTCGCGGTCGAGCGTCGCGCCGGGGATCTGGCTCACGCTGAAGCCGGGCGGCAGCGGGATGCCGCGCAGCATGGTGTGGATGACCGCGCTGCGGTGTGCAGGCGTGATCACGCTGGGGGGCATGTCCCTCAGCCACGTGGCCTCGTTCACGCGGACCACCTGGGCCAGGAGGGCCTTGAAGGCCGTCATGTTGGCCGCGGAAGCCCGGAACTCAAAGCCTCGCGAACCTGAGCGCCAGATCGCCGAGTAGCCCGGGTGCCGGAGAGGGCCATCCTTGTACTGGATGAGATGCGCCGTCGCGCCGAGGACGCGCTGGGTGGTCTTGATCGAAGCCTCCCCGGCGCGGTCCTGAATGTAGCCACGGGTGTCGGATGCCGGAAACCAATTGAGCGCCCGGCCGCCCCCGCTGGGGGCGCCGTTGTGGATCGTGGCCCCGTCGCGCGCGAAGTCCGCCTCGCCGAACCCGGTCGTGTCCTCGTCGGCGTACCAGACATGCCATCCGGGCTCCTGCAGCAGCACGAGCGGCGAGGAGTCGGCCGGCGCCCTGGGCGGGTGGTGGGTCGGGGCCGCGGGCGCAGCCGGCGGACGCTCGGACCGGCGGTCGGTCGGCACGAGCGCGAGCACCACGATCACGGGTACGGCAACGGCGACGGCGAGCCCCGCGAGCGTGAGCAGGCGCCGAGGGCGCCGCACCCGCGGCGCGGGGTCGGCCGGCGCCGCGACGGACCGCGCGACCAGCGCGTCGAGCATCTCGCGCTCGCCGGCGTCGATGGGCAGGCGCGCGGCGGCGGCGTCGGTCAGGGGGTTGGCGGCGGTGAGCAGTTCGATCTCGGTCATGCGCGTCGGGCTTCCTCTGGAAAGGACGGTGGGTGGGCGAGAGACAGGGGCTCGGGGGCGGCCAGCGGCTCCGGGGCGTCCGCTGACTGCGGGGCGCCCTGGGCAAGGCGGGCGCGCAAGCGGCGGCGGGCGCGGTGCAGCCGTGCCCGGGCGGCGACCCCGGTGATGCCGAGCACGGTCGCGATCTCGCCGGGCTCCAGCCGCTCCCAGCCGGCCAGGATCAGGATCTCGCGGTCGGCCTCCTCGAGGTCGCGCAGCGCGCTGAGAACGGCTGAGTGCGTGTCGTCGGCCGGCGCCGGCACCGCGGCGACGGCCGCGGGCAGCTCATGGCGCAGACGTTCGGCCAGCCGTTCGCGGCGGCGCTCGGACCGGGCCTGGTTGGCCAGCGTCCGGCGCGCGACGCCGTAGAGCCACAGGAGGGCCTCGTCGCCCGCGGGGACGTCGGCGAGGCGGCGCCAGGCGACCAGGAAGGTCTCGGCGAGCACGTCGGCGGCGTCGTGCGGGTCGCGCGTGCGGCGCACCGCGTAGGCCAGGATCGCCCGCCCGTGCGCGGCGTACAGGTCACGGAAGCGCTCCTCCGACACCGACCGTGGGTCAGTCATGGTCACAGCCGAGTATGTCCGGCTGGGGCGCGGGCGTTGCACCCCGCGCGGGGTCCTGCGTGAGGACCGGCCCTAGACCGGCGCGATCAGCCGCTGGCGCGTCTCGGGTCCCGCGATCAGCGCCCCCGCCGCCAGCAGTCCGGCCTCGCCCTCGAACCACTGGTCCCCGATACGGATGGCGGGGAGCTCGCTGATCCCGCGCGATCGGAGCATGTCGGCATTGGCCTCCAGCTCCTCGTCGCGCCAGGTCTCGCCGGCGGCGCTCAGGCACTCCTCGAGCGGGACCCCGGCGGCGGCGGCCGCCTCGGCCAGCGTCTCGGGATCCTCGAGGTCAAATCCGCCGCAGAAGGCCAGCCGGCTCGCCGCCAGCGCAAAGGCCGCGCCGGCGCCGATCTCGCACGCGAATGCGGACGCGCGCTGCGCGCAGCGCGCCGCTCCGGGGAAGCGGTCGGGCCAGACGAGCGGAAGGCGCAGCGCCCGCGCGCACGAGTCGGCGCGCGTCTGCAGTCCATCCACATCGGCGTGGGCGTGCACCGCCTCCGCGCGAGCCGACGGCCTGGCGGTGCCGGCGCGCAGCGAGGCGCCGTCCACCGGAACCCACTCGACCTCGCCCAGCTTGCGCTCGATGCGCTCGGCGGTGAGATACGAGAGCGGGCAGGAGACGTCGAAGAAGAACAGCGGTTGCGCTACCACATGTGAGCGGGGGTGTTCACTTCTCCGCTCGTTGAGATAGATCACTTGGCCCATTGCGAATCCTGTAACGACGCACGTGTCCGAAACTGGCGCTAAAACCGGTGGCGAAACACGATTTGTTCGTTATGCTGATTCTCGGTAGGTGGAAGCGCCGTCCTTAGACCGGGGAGTCCTCATCTCGCACGTACCGCCCGCAAAGCGTCATCCCTATGACCAGTGGTCACCTGATGCCCGCGCACTTGATCTCGTGGGCGACAAGTGGACCCTGCTGATAGTTCGCGACCTGCTCTCAGGTCCGCGTCGATTCGTCGAGCTCCAACGGGTTCTACCCGGGATCTCCACAGAACAGTTGCGGTCACGGCTGAACCGCATGGTTGCCGACGGAATGCTGACGCGGAAGCGCTATCGGGAAGTGCCGCCCCGCGTGGACTACGAGCTCACCGAGCGCAGCCGTGAGCTGGCCCCCGTGCTGGGCGCGCTGGCCCGCTGGGGCTACGAATGGGCCTGGAGCGCACCGCGGACCTCTGAGCGCGTCGACCTCGGCGCCATCTTCCGGCTCGTTCCGGGGCTGGTGAACGAGAACGCCGACTCGTCGGGAACCGTGGACCTCGAGGTCAGCGACGCCCCGTCAGGGTCATGCTCCAACTACCGCGTGACGATCACCGGCGCGGGCGCCGAGATCGCTGAGGGCATCGATGAGGACGCCGCCGACGCCGTCATCCGGGGCACCACCTCGGCGTGGATTCGTGCCCTGGGGCCGCTGGGAGACCGTGACGGGCTCTCGAGCTCCGGGAACGCGTCGCTGGGCTCGAGCCTGCTTGACCTCCTCGCCCTCGGCGAGGGCCGCCAGGCGGCTGTCATCGAACGCGAGCGCGACCTGGAGTCCGCCACCGGCTGAGGCTGGTAGCCGCGGCCCTGGACAGGGCGGCGGCCGCTCGGACGTGTGCAAGTAATGGCTGCTGAGCAGCCCTCAGATGACACACGTCCGCCGAGAGGGACTATCGGTTGGAGTAGTGCGCCTGGTTGACGTGCGGGAACTTGTTGCTCTGACCGAGCAGCGATCCCAGCGGCGGCGCGACCCAGCACGCGGGGGTGGCCGTCTGCGTGATCGAGGGGGCGCCGGGGCTGGCGGCCTCTGAGCCGTTGCCCGGGGCGCCGGTGTTGTCGCAGTCCCACGACGGCAGGGCGAAGCTGCCGGGATGGTTGTCGGCGGTGAAGTCCTTGGGATCGGCGAGCCACAGCGGCGGCGGGTAGGTGTTGCCGCGGTTGGACGCGTCACGGTTGGCGGCGAAGGACAGCGTCTCGGCGCCGACGGGCTGGAACTGGCGCAGGTAGTGGCCGGTGCCATTGCCGGAGAACGAGGTCGTCCTGGCGGCCAGTCCGGCGGCGCCGTTGGAGATGAAGTCCGCGATGAGCTGCTGATGCAGCGACAGCCAGGTGAGGATCGGGTTGAGCTGCTCGAGGAACGGGCCGAGCGAGGCCAGCAGCGGGGTCGTCCCGTTGAGCACGTCGCGGATGGCGGGCAGGCCGGTCTTGGATGCGGTGATCAGCGGCCCGAGGTTGGTGAAGAACGAGCGCAGCGACGGGGCCAGCTCGCGCACGTCGGTCAGGGTCGGCTTGAGGTTGGTCGCCACCGGCTCGAGCTCCTTGACCAGCGGATCGGTGTCCTGGGCGAAGCTCTGCAGCCGTGCCATCGTCGCCTTGGTCTCGTCCAGGAAGGTCGGGAACACGTGGAAGGTGGCCGAGATGGCCGCATTGTTGGCCGCGGTGGTGGCGAACGTCTGCTCGCCGCTGGTGATGAGGTTGCGCAGCGCCGTCTGGCTCTGGCCCAGCGCGCCGAATACGGTGCCGCCGTTGCGCACGAGGTTGACCACCGCGGTGTGCTGGATGTCGAGCACCTTGAGCAGGTCAGAGGCGTCGGCGGCGAATGTGGGCAGGTTGCCGAGCACGCTGTTGAGGTTCTGGTCGTTGCCCTTGACCGCGAT
Organism: uncultured Actinomycetota bacterium; assembly: GCA_963771675.1. Lineage (GTDB taxonomy): Bacteria > Actinomycetota > Thermoleophilia > Solirubrobacterales > Solirubrobacteraceae > Palsa-465. Next base: position 663,045 of record CAVYUJ010000005.1, read on the forward strand.
CGCGAGCTGCTGCTGCCACTGGCGGAACGCCGCGCGCGTCGTGGGGTCGAGCGCGTTGAAGATCTGGTCGAGCTGGACGGCGTTGGCCACCTGGCCGCGCGGGAGCAACCCGCCGTCGGGGAGCGCGGGGCTCTTGGGCGAGCCCGGGGTGAGCTGGACGTAGACCTCGCCGGCGATCGTCTTGGTGCGCAGGATCGCCCGCGCGTCGCGGTGGATCGGGGCGAACTTGTTGGCCATCTGGATCGTGACCATCGTCCGGTTGTGGATCGGGTCCAGCGTCTTGCCGACGACCTTGCCCACCGAGACGCCGGCGATGCGAACGTCGGCCTGGTCGGCGAGCTGGCTGGCGTTGGTGAACGAGACGCGGAACTCGTAGCCGCGCGGGGTGAGCGGGATCGTCCCCCCGAAGGACACCCATAGGAAGATCGTCAGGCCGATCACCGACAGCGCGAACAGCACCATCGTCATGATCTTGGTGACTGAGGGGCTGCCTGTGTCCATCTAGCGGACCGGGAGGTTGGGGTCGAAGGGAGCGAGCGCCTTGGCGGTGCCGGTGACGGCGTTGCCGGCGCCGCCCGTCGCGGAGCCGGCGGTGCTCGACACGTTGGCGGCGAGGCTCTGCTTCTTGGCCTCGTACTTCTGGTAGTCGGCCTGGTTGGCGGCCGCCTGCGTCGGGCACACGCCGGCGGTGGTGAGGATCGGCGTGAGGTTGAACACCGACTCGAACTCGGAGCCCAGCCCGCCCGAGGCCTGGTTGAGCCCATCGACGATCTGGGTGTAGGTGGCGCAGCTGGCCTGCAGGAACAGCGGGCGGAAGTCGCCGTTGGCATCCTGGACTGAGAACAGCGTGCGGATGTTGTGGTCAAGCCACGCCAGCCACCACAGATAGCCATGCTCGGTGTCGCCGGGGTTGTAGCCGAGCATGTTGCCGAAGCGCTGGACGACGTCGAAGGTCTTGGTGAGGTTCGGCGTGGCCGCGGCCAGATTCTGCGCCGCCGGCTTGAGGTTGCGCACCAGCGGGCGGGCAGCGACGACGAACGGCCTGATCTGATTCTGGACGATCGGCGCGCTCGGCTTGGCCAGCGCGGTGACGGCGGCGTTGGCGGCGGGCAGGGCCTTGGCCGCGGGCAGGAGGTTCTTGGCCGTCGGTCCCAGCAGGTTGGCGAACGTGGTGACCTTGTTGAGCGTGTCGGTGGTCTGGGCCAGCGTCCCCGGCAACAGCGAGATGGCCTTGCTGATGTTGGTGTCCTGGGAGGCGAAGGCGCGGAACACCGTGGAGCTCGCGTCGACGAGGCGCACGATCTGACCCTGGTTGTGGCTGAGCGCCGTGTTGAGGCGCTGGAGCGAGTTGACGAGCGTCCGCAGATCGGCGCCGCGGACGGCGACCGCCTTGTTGAGGCGAGCCAGGTCCTGGTGGGTGGGCTCGAAGCGCTCGAACACCTGCGCGAGCTCGGTGCCGCCCTTTCCCTGCAGGCCCTGCCCGGCGCCGTTGACCAGCAGCTGGAGGTAGTTGCGCGTGTCCCCGTCCAGCGAGGAGAGGATCTCGTCGACGTCGACGTCGGGCAGCGTGTTGGACACCGGCAGCGTCCACCCCTGCTTGGCCACCGGAGCCGACTTGTTGCCGGGTTGCAGCTCGATGAACATGTCCTTGAGCCCGGTCTTGGGACGCAGCAGCGCGGTGGCATTGGTGTGGATGAGATGCTTGTACTGGGGGTCGAGCTGCATCTGCACGATCGCCTCCCCGTTCTTGAGCGTCACGTTGCCGATCTCCCCGACCTGGACCCCGGAGATCCGCACCGACTGGCCCTGTCCGGGCGTCACGGCCTGGGCGGTGGAGAACGCGGCGTTGAGCGTGAACGGCGAGGCGTCGATGAACGGGAAGCGGAACCGCTCATGGCTGAGCACGTAGCCGGCCACGGCGACCGACAGCACCAGGAGCACGATGATCGCGACGAAGTCGGTGAGGTGCGTTTTGATCGCGCGCATCATGGGGTCCTGATCACCCCTGAGATGGCCTGGCCGACGGCGTCGCTGGCCTGCGAGACGACCCCGCCCGCCCCGCTCCCGGAGCCCGAGCCACCGGAGCCCGACCCGCCGGAGCCACCGGAGCCCGACCCGCCCGAGCCTGACTTCGCGCCGCCCGTCGACATCTGCGACGTGTTGAGCTTGAGCCCGGAGGCGCCGGCGATCTGTGCCAGCGCGGAGACCGCGTTCTGGGTCGCGCCCTGCCAGCGGGCGCTGGCCGCGGGGGCCGACGTCCCGGTGTTCGTCTGCTGGATGGGCCCGCTGGACGGAGTGGAGAGGTCGGTGATGGTCTTCTGGGTCTCACACGGCACGGTCTCCTCGTACGGCGGCCGCTTGCCGCCGGGCGGGACCTGTGGCTGAACGGCGTCGATCTTGGTCAGCGACTGGCCGAACAGGCCGGGCTGCAGCGAGTAGGTGAGGGTGCCGCCCGTGCCCAGGATGCGGATGTAGGGGCCGTTGGCGTCGAAGTCGCGCGACTCGCCGGCCAGACCTGGCAGGTAGTCGACGGCCTCGATGTACACCTTGCGCGACGGGAACCCGTTGGAGGCGTTGAAGTTGTCGTCGGGAACCGTCAGCTGCGACCACGGATAGATGACGTTGGCCACGCAGCTCGCTGTGGGCCGGACCTCGTTCTTCATCAGCGGGATCGTGTCCAGGGTGAGCTTGGCCAGGGCCGGGACGGTGGGGCGCAGGTCGGCGGTCAGGCCGCGCAGCTCCGAGGGCTGCACGAGGTCGTTGAGCTGGGTGACGAACGGCAGGCTGGCGTCGACCATCGGCCCGGTCGACTTCACGCCGGGCACGAGCGCCTTGGCGAATGCCCGCAGGGGCGGGAACGCGGCGTTGAGCGCGTTGAAGGCCGGGATCGCCGCCGACAGCGTCTTGGGCAGCTGGGCGACGGTCTGCTCGAGCGACGTGTTCTCCCGCGCGAACGCGTTGGCCGTGGTGTTGAAGTCCGTGATGAGGTTCTCGAGGTTCTGGGGGTGCGTGTCGACCGCCCCGGACACCTGCCCCTGGGCGGCGATGTAGTTGGAGAGGTCATGGGGCTGGATGCCGAGCGCGTCGTGGGCGACGATCGAGGAGTACTCATAGGCGGGCAGCCAGTACTGAATGGACTTGTTGAACGACGGGCCGCCCACCTTGACCGCCTTGCCGTATTGCTGCAGCAGGGTCTGGAGGTTCTGGCGCGTATTGCCCTGCAGCCCGGTGAGGACCTGGTCGAACTGGACGGGCTCGACGCCCTGCTGGATCGGGAACGTGTGCCCGTCGCTGGCCACCGGCGCCTGGGGCGTGCCCGGCGAGACGTCGACGAAGAAGTTGCCCTCCAGGAAGATGCGCGGGCGGATGGCGAAGGTGGCGTCGTCGTGGATGGGCAGGCCCTGATTGGTGATGTTCATCGTCACGTCGGCCGCCTGGCACGCGGTCTCGGTGGTGCTGGCCGACTTGCACCCCGGCTCCTGCGAGACCGCGGCGACCGTCCCGACGTTGACGCCCGCGATGCGCACCAGCGAGCCCGGCTGCAGCCCGTTGGCGTTGGCGAAGGTCGCGTGCACCGTGTACTTGTGGGCAAACGGGTTGGCGAACTTCGTGTAGGCCGCGTAGGAGAACACGGCGATCAGGATGATCCCGATCAGGCCGGCCTTGAACTTGCTCATGCCGTTGCGGCGCTTCTTCTTGCGTCCGAATCTCATGGGTTCGAGGGCACGCTGGCCAGTTGGGGGCCGGTGGTGGGATTGCGGCTGAACGTCTCACCGGCGGGCACGTGGGTGCGGCCCTTGAACGTCGGGCCCTGGTCGCCGGGGGTGTGGGCGTCGGTGGCGAAGTTGTCGCCGCTGGGATCGAGGTGATTGAGCTTGAGCGGGTAGCCGCGCTGGCCGGTCTCGCAGTCGGCGTTGCCCGCGTTGTCGACCGCGGCGGCGTAGGGCTGCGCGTGCAGGAACTCGTTGCCGCCCGTCAGCAGCGAGGTCGAGCCGCCACCGTTCGCGGGCTGGGTCGCGCCCTGCTGGCCGACGTTGTTGGGCTGGGTGGGGTTGCCCTGGTTGAGCAGCACGCGCTGGGCGAAGCCGAAGCTCGTCGCCTCAGAGACATGGTCGGACAGATAGGTCCAGAAGTAGTTCCAGTTGTCGCACACCGTCTGGTAGGGGCCGAGGTAGCGGATCATCGGGTTCAGCGTCTGCACCGTGCTGGTGAGCGCGTTGACCGCGACGTTGGTGCCCGGCGCCTGGGCCAGCGTCTTGAGCGCGCCCATCACCGACTGGAGGTTGGCGTTGAGCACCGGCGTGCGGATCAGCGTCCTGGTGCCGGCCTCGATCGCCGGGTTGATGTCGGGCAGCGCGTCGCGCAGCTCGGCGGTGGCCGGGGCGAGCTGGGTCCCCAGGGTGTTGAAGTCGACCAGGAACGGCCGCTGCACGGCCAGGGACCGGGTGCTCACCTGCTCGGTGGACGGCGACTTGGCGATCGTCGACTCGAGGTCTGACGGGCTGTGGTCGATGGCCTGGAAGGTGGTGGCCATATCGGTGAACAGCTGGGCGTTGGTCTGCGCCACCGGCGCCACCGCGCCCATCACGCCCTCGAGGTTGTCAAAGAACCGCGTGAGCTCGGTGTTGGGATCGGCCAGGTACTGGGTGACCGGCTTGAGGTAGCCCAGCAGCGAGGGCAGGCTGGCGAAGGTGTCGTTGAGCGCCGAGCCGCGGCCGGCGAAGGTGTCGCCGAAGCCGACGAGGTTCTGGTCGATCGACTTGCGGGTCTTGGCGTCAAAGGCCTGGAAGACGTCCTCGAACTGGACCGGCACGCTCGTCTGGGTGATGGGGAGCGTGCTCCCGTCCTTGATGAGCCGGCGCGAGTGGCCGATGGTGAGGTCCACGTACTTGAGGCCCAGCACGGACAGCGGGCGGATCGACGCCGTCGAGTCGACCGGCACCTTGCCGTACGCCTTGTTGATCTTGAGGATGAGCTGCCCGGCCACCTGGCCGCTGGGCAGCTGGATGGGCGTGAGCGCCTGCACCACGCCGATGAGGAAGCCGCCCTCGCGCACCTCGTTGCCGGGCACCAGGTCAGAGCCCGACGCCACGTCGACCTTCAGCTCGTCGGTGGGAACGAACGGCAGCCCGGTGTTGGCGTTGTAGGCCAGGAAGACGGCGACCATGATCACGAGCACGGTCATCGCGCCGACGAGGACCGGGTTGGAGAGTGCCGAGGGGCGGCGCGCGCGCTTGCCCTGTCGCGTGGGGGTGCTCATGGCGAGAGGAGGTAGTTGAGGAGCTGCTGGGCGGTGCCACCCGACGACGACGAGCTGCCGCTGCCGGTGCTCGGCGCGGTCGGCGTCGGGACGGCCGGCGTGGTGGGGGCCGGGGCCGGGGTGCCACCGACGGTGCCCTGCAGCACCTGGCCGATGGTCTTGCCGAGGTCGATCGGCGGCCCCGAGCCGCCACCGGAGCTCGAGGAGCTGCCGCTGCCACTGGAGCCGTTGCCGGCCGTGCTCGACGGGGCGTTGGCGCTGGGGTTGCTCGCGGCGCTGCCCTTCTTGCCCTTCTTGGCCGTCTTGGACTTCTTCGCGGGCTGCTTCTTGTTGGCGTTGATCGCGGCCTGCACCTCCGCCGCGGTGAGGCGGCTGGCGCTGGTGCTGGGGCCGCTCTGGCCGGGAGGCGCTCCGCCCGGATCGGGCACCGGAGCGCTGGGATTCGACGGGTCGGTCTCGTTGACGCCCGGCTGGTTGGGGCCCAGCCAGGAGTAGCACTGGCGATATGCCGCCCCGTACTGCTTGATCGCCAGGGCGATCGTCGCCGGAGTGGCGTAGGCCGAGCACATCGGGCTGGCGAACGCGTCGACGGTGAGCATGTGGCCCTCGGGGCCGTAGGTGTTCACGGCCAACGTCTGGTTGAAGACGTAGCCGAGCAGCGCCTGCAGGCCGGTGAAGCCGTTGCCGCCGGGGCTGCGCGGGTCACGCTCGACCGCGCGGCTGGGGTCGTCGAGATCGTGCAGGACGATGGCCAGGTTGCCCGCCAGCTCCGGGGTGGACTTGGCGAAGGCGTTGAGGTCCTTGACCGTCGGGGCCGCGGCCGTCACGGCCGCCTTGCCGGTGACCGAGGCCTGACCCAGGGACTTGATCGCGGGCTTGGCCGACTTGGAGAAGGCGGGGAGATCGGTGAGCAGGCGGTCGATCTGACCGGAGGCCTGGTTGAGGTTCTGGAGCACCGGCTCATTGGTGGTGACCGTGGTGCCGAGCTGCGCGATCGTGGGCTTGAGCTGCTCGAGCAGGCCCGGCAGGCGCTGGAGAGACGTGCGCAGGTTGGCCTGCTGGGTGGATGTGTCAGCCGCGGTCTTGCCCGCGACGTCGATGAACTTGTTGACGTTCTGCGAGTTGTTGGCCAGTGCGGTGATGACGCTGTTGGAGTCCTTGGTCAGCGCCTGCAGCGTGGTGGAGTCGTTGGCCAGCAGGTTGAGCAGGTTGTCGGTCTGGTCAAGAGCGGGCACGGCGCGGTGCAGCGCGGCCTGCAGGTCGCCCGAGCGCGCCGCGGCGGCGGCGCCCAGCTCGTTGACGATCAGCGAGAAGCGCTGGCGGTAGGGCAAGCGCATCGTGTCCTGGAGCAGGTCGGCCGGGATCGTCGACTGCGTGTGGTTGACGGGGATCGTGGCGCCCGCCTTGAGCACGGGGCCGGAGCTCCCGGGGTTGCAGTCCACGAAGTACTCACCGATGAGCGACTCCGGGCGCGACTCGCAGCTCGCGTCCTGGTGAAACTGACCGAAGCCCGCGCGGTTGACCTGGATGGTCACGACGGCGTTGAGCGTCTTCTGGTCCAGGCCGATGCCCTTGATCGTCCCCGCCGGCACCCCGGCGACCTTGAAGTCCGCGCCGGTGACCAGGCCGAAGGCGTTCTGGAACTCGATCTTGTACGTCCCCTGAGCGGTGCCCTTGGAGGCGCCGGTGGAGAGGAACACGAACGCGGCGGCGGCCAGCAGCAGCGCGCCTGAGATCAGGATCCGTTTCATTTGCCCGTCGGGACCTCGGACGGGGTGCAGGGGAACCCGGTCTCCGGGTAATAGAGCGCCCCGCGCTCCATCGAGCCCGGGCAGCGGTCGCCCTGGCCGGTGACAAGGACGCCCTGCGAGCTGGTCGGGTTGCTGGGGCCGCTGCCGACGACGCCGCCCAGCCCGCCGAAGGCGAGGATGCTGCGCAGGGTGGGGTCGGTGAAGGACGGCAGGATGTTCAGCGCGCCGTTCTCGATCGAGCCGATGCCGATGACCGGCGCGACGCGGCTCGCGCCGCCGTTGGCGTCGATGGTGCCCGGGTGCGTGTAGCCCTCGAACCAGCCGGTGAGGTCGACGGCGTAGGGCCGCGCGGTGGCGAGCTCAGGCGTGGAGTCGTTGAGTGCGGTGGTCGACTCGGGGAACGCGCCGGGGCGGACCTTCCCGTCGGCGGTGATGTTCTGGACGGTGGCGGCGGACAGCGGCACGCCGAGCTTGGTCAGCTCGATGAGGTCGTTGTTGGCGCCCGGCCGGTGGATGATGTTCGACAGGTCGTTGAGCGTCGGGACCGAGTTGCGGGCCAGCGGCCGCAGCTGCACCAGCAGCTTCTGGAGCTTGGGCGCGACGGGCTTGGAGTCGTCGACGAGCGGCTTGAGGTCGTCGAGCGCCGAGCGCAGGTTGACGAACGTGGTGTTGGCCAGGCGCATGAAGCCCGGCAGGCGCTGCAGCGACTGGCCCAGGGCGACGCGCTGGTGAGCCAGCGCCTCGGTCGTCGTCGACAGGTGCGAGACCAGCCCCGAGAGGTCTGAGCTGCGCGTGGCGACGTCGGAGACCAGCTTGCCCGTCTTGGTGATGAAGTTGGTGAAGTTGCCGGTGTTGCGGTTGAGCTCACGGAACAGGGCGCTGGAGGAGGCGATCGCCGGGTTGAGGTACTGGAAGGCCGCCTGCATCTTCGGGCCGGCGCCCTTGACCTGTGACGCCGAGCCCTGGAAGACGTCCTGCAGGCCCTTGAGCGTGGGGCCGTTCAGCGTGTCGAAGATCTCGTCGAGATCGACCTCGCTGGTGGTGTTGGCGGCGGAGATGACCCCGTTGGCGTGGATCGGCGCGTTGTTGGACGGGCCGAGGTGCAGGTCGACGTACCGGCTGGCGATCCCCGACAAGGAGAGCTCGCGGATCGTGGCCTGGGTGCCCTGGCGCAGCGGGTCGTAGGCGTGGTTGGTGATGTTGAGCGTGAGCTCGGCCTGCCCACCGCGGGTGAGGGCGATGTTGGACACCGTGCCGATCGACGCGCCCGAGACCTCCACGAGATCGCCGCTCACGATCTGGCTGGCGTTGGCGAACACCGCGCGCACCTGGTAGCTGCTCCCGCTCGAGAGCACCACGATCGCGACCGCGACCAGCGCCACCGCGACCGCCGCCACAGCGGCGACGCGGCCGATCACACTTGAGTTGCGCATCGCCGCGACTTAGTCATCCGATCTCCTCGCGCGGCTGGCCCTGGACTCCGCCGCAACACACCGAAATTTGAAGCTAGCAAGCGCTCCATTCGCCTGTCAATTGGCAACCGTCGGGTGTGTGATCCCCTGAACGCTTGGCGATACGGGCGCAAATCGATACCGTCCGACACCCTGCCCGGGTGGTGGAATTGGTCAGACACGGTCGCCTTAAGAGCGACTGCCTTTATGGCGTGAGGGTTCGAGTCCCTCCCCGGGTACATCCGCACGCGTCCGGCCCCTCCTCGGGTCCCTCTCAACGGTCTGGTTTCCGGCCAGGTTCCCGGCGATCCTTCCCCGAACCGCCGCAAGATATGCGCTGAGCGGACCGCAACTTATGGCTCGGGGGACCGCAACTTATGCGCTGCTAGCGTGTCCTGCGCGGGTAGAAGGGAGTCACCCCCACGTAAGCCGGATGGAAGTCTCAGCGCTGAAATACTCGGGCGGAGTTGGACTGCACGGGCGGTCGGCGCTGCTACGTCTTCAGTCGGACGACCGGCTCATCTCGCTCCTGCGCAGGGGCAACACCTCCGCGTTCGAGGTGCTGGTGGCGCGGTACGAGTCCCGGCTCATGGCCTTCTGCCGCCACCTGCTCGGCTCGCGCGAGGACGCCGAGGACGTTCTCCAGGAGGTCATGACCGCGGCGTTCAACGCGATCCTCGCCGATGACCGGCCGATCAACGTCCGCCCATGGCTGTACCGGATCGCGCGCAACCGCAGCCTCAACCACCTGCGACGCGCCTCGGCGATCGGCGTGGACTCGATGGACCACCACCTCTCCGAGCACGGCGCCACCACCGCGGACAAGGTGCACGAGCGTGAGGAGTTCCGGCTGCTGGTGGGCGACATCCACGAGCTCCCCGAGACCCAGAAGACCGCACTCGTCCTGCGCGAGATGGACGCCCTGTCCTACGAGCAGATCGCCGAGGCGATGGAGACCACCGTCCCCTCGGTCAAGTCCCTGCTCGTCCGCGCGCGCGTCTCGCTGGCCGAGGCCGCCGAGGCCCGCCTGCTGTCGTGTGACCAGGTCCGCATCGAGCTCGCCGAGATCGCCGAAGGGCTCCAGCGCCGGCCCACCCCCCTCGTCCGCCGCCACCTGCGCAGCTGCAAGCGCTGCACCACCTTCCGCACCGAGCTCAAGAAGACCAACCGCGCGCTCGCCGCGCTGCTGCCGGTCGGGCCGATGGCGATGTTCCACAAGATCCTGTTCCTGCATCTGAGCCACTCGGCTGCCTCGGGCTCGACCGCATCGGCGACCGCCGCCGCCTCGAGCGCGACCGCCGGGGCGGGGGCCGCGGGCGCCGGAGCCGGCGCGGCGGGAGCCGGAGCGGTTGCCGGGACCGCGGTCGCCGGTGGTGCGGCCGCCGGCTCGAGCGGGCTCATCTCCGCGGGCATCGGCGCGCTCGCCGGCAAGGCAGCGGCCGGGTTGGCCGCGGCGGCCCTGGTCACCGCAGGCGCCGTCGAGGCCGGGCACACGACCCACCGCCATCTGCACCGGGCCACCACCGTCGCCCAGACCCCGCCGTCGACCGCGCCGGTGCACAACACCTCGGCGTCGCCCTCGCCGGCGGCCCGGTCCTACGCCGAGCCTCGCTCGTCGGTCGACAGCAAGGACTCCGCCGCCACCAGACCCGGCAAGCAGAAGGCCAAGGTGACCAAGGCCAAGGCGACCAAGACCACCACCACGGACACCACCACCACCACGACGACGCCGACGGCAACCGATCCCACCACCGTGGCCGCCAAGCCGCCGGTGACCGGGCGCACGCAGAGCCAGTCTGACCCGACGGTCCTCCCCAGCGCTCCCACGCCGGCGACCACGCCGCCGACGCCGGCCGCCTCCGCCACGGCGCCCCCGGCCTCCACCACGCCGACGACGGGCACGACGACCGCGCCGACCACCACGACGCCGACCACGGGCACGACGACGACGACGACCACGACGACGACGCCCACCACCGGCACGACGACGACGCCGACGACCACCACGCCGACGACGACCACGCCGACGACCCCCACCACGCCGTCGCAGACCCCGCCGCCCTCGCAGACCCCGCCGCCGTCGCAGACGTCACCGCAGTCGGGCACGCCGCCCCAGTCGACCGGCGCGGAAGCCCACTCCGTCGCGTTCCTGCGCACGCACGCGCACCTCTGGTGGGGACGCGAAGCCCTCGCGCTCGCCCACCGTTGATCGACTTCGACCAGTTCATGGCGGTCGACATGCGCGTCGGCCGCGTCGTCGCGGTCGACGACTTCCCCGAGGCCCGCAAGCCCGCCTGGAAGCTGACCATCGATTTCGGCCCCGAGATCGGCGTCAAGCGCTCCTCGGCGCAGATCACCCACTATGCGCGCGAGGAGCTGCAGGACACGCTCGTGGTGGGGGTGGTCAACTTCCCGCCCCGCCAGATCGGCCCCTTCTTCTCCGAGGTGCTGGTGCTGGGGGCGCTGGACGAGGAGCGCGGCGTCGTGCTGCTGCGGCCCGACCGGGGCGCGGAGCCGGGCTCGCGGATCGGCTGAGCCGGGCTCGCGGATCGGGTGGGCGCGCGCCGGCCGGCGCGCGCCGCCGGGCTATGGGCCGCCCTGAGCGCCGATCAGGAGCTGTCCCCGCGGGGTCCCGTTGAGCAGGATGCGGTAGGTCCCGTCCTTCAGGCCCCCGGTCTCCAGCGTGCCGCGGGCACCGGGGCCGACGTGGACGGTCGGATGTCCGGGCACGCTCAGCGCGATCGTGTCGGCCCCGCTGCCGTGGTTGGTGACGTGGATCTCGACGCCGACGCCCGAGGGCACGGAGACCACCGGCGGCGAGATGTCGCCATTGGCGCTCACGGCCAGGTTCGTCTCCACGTGGGCGCCCTGGGAGGCCGCGTGCGACGATCCGTGGTGCTTCTGCTTCTTGGCCGTCGGGACCTCGGGCGGGGCGCTGGTGCTGGTGGTGGTGGTGGTGGCAGCGACGCCGCTAACGGACTCCGTGACCGTGCGGATGCCCGCGTTGGGCGTGCTGGTAGACGCCTGCGTGGACGAAGCCGGCGTCGCGTTGCCCGTGTTGCCGTTGCTGTTGCTGCTGCCGTGCGATGAGCCGCCGCAGGCCGCCAGACCCAGGCACGTGACGATCGCCACGAGTGACGGCCGGCGTCTCATCGGGCCGAGCATAGACAGGTCCCTGCCGCCATCATGCGTCGCCGTGACGATCGCCGTCCTCACCACGTATCTGAGCGACTACCGGCTCCCGCTGTACCGCCTGCTCGCCCAGCGCCACGACATCGAGGTGCTCTGCTACGGCGGCGGCGAGCGCTACGCGCCGGCCTGGTTCGCCGACCTCGACGCGCAGCTGGCCGCCGCCGACTTCCCCGCGCGCCGCCTGCATGGCCGACGTGAGGCGCTGGCGCTCGGGCGCCGCTATGACGCCGTCATCGCTCCCTTCGCCGGCGGGGCGCTGCTGCCCGCCGCCTACGCGGGCGCGCACCGGTACGGCAGGCCGTTCGTGTTCTGGGCCTCGATCTGGCACCAGCCCCGGTCACTGGCGCATGCCGTCGCGCTGCCGATGACCCGCCGCATCTTTCGCCACTCCGACGCGGTGCTGGCCTACGGCGAGCACGTGCGCCGGTTCGTCGCCTCGATCCGGGGCCGGGACTCGGACGTCTTCGTCGCCCCGCAGTGCGTGGAGCCCGAGCTGTTCAGGCGCACGGTGACCGGCGACGAGGTGGCGGAGTTCCGGGCGGCTCACGGGCTCGGGGACGGCCCGCTCGTCCTCTACGCCGGCCGGCTCGTGCCTGAGAAGGGGGTCGAGGTGATCGCCGAGGCCTGGCCCTCGGTCGGCGCTGACGCGACGCTCGTCGTGATCGGCGACGGCCCGCTGGCGCAGCGCGTCGCCGGCCTGCCCCGCGCCCGCGCGCTCGGTCCCCTTCCCCGCGCGCAGCTGCCCGCGGCCTACGCCGCCTGCGTGTGTGGCCTGCTCCCCTCCATCCCCACTCCGCGCTTCAAGGAGCCCTGGGGCCTGGTCTGCAACGAGGCCTTCGAGCAGGGGCGCCCGATGATCGCCACCACGGCGGTCGGCGCCGTCGCCGGCGGCCTGGTCCGCGACGGGGAGACCGGCGTGGTCGTCGCCCCCGGCGACCCCGAGGCGCTCGCTAGAGCGATCTATCTGGTGGTGGGCGACCGCGCGCTGCGCGAGCGCCTCGGCGCGGCCGCCCGCGCCGCGGTCCAGCCGTACACCTATGAGGCCATGGCCGACGCCTTCGACCAGGCGCTGCGCGCCGCCGGGGTGATGGGGCGGCGGGGCGCCGGAGGGGCGGCGGGCGCCGGAGGGGCGGCGGGCGCCGGAGGGTCAGCGGCGAGGGCCGGAGGGTGAGCGGCGGGGGCCGGAGGGTGAGCGGCGAGGGCGGCCACGTGGATGGTGGATCCGCCCTGTGAGGGAGGATTTACCATCCACGTCGTCCCGCCCGGCGCTACTGACCGACCGAGAACAGCGCCTCGAGGTCATGCCGGGAGTAGACCTCGAACGCGACCATGGTCTGCGTGCGCCGGACCCCGGACAGCTGGGACAGCCTGCCGGTGACCACCTGGGCGAGCATCTCCTGCTCGCGCAGACGCAGGATGGCCACGAAGTCCCACTCTCCGGTGACCGAGTAGGCCTCGGCCACCCCCTCGATGCCGGCCAGCTCGCCGCCCAGCGTGGCGAGCGCCGACCCCTCCGCCTGGATGAGGACGATGGCGTGGGTCATGCCGAGTGGCTCTCGCCGGGCTCCAGGACCACGACCTTCGAGCTCGTGGCCGACTCGACGTCGGCCTTGAACGCCTGAGCGTCGGTCTCGACCAGCGGGAAGGTGTTGTAGTGACATGGGATCACGGTCTTGGCCCCGACGAACTCGGCGGCGTCGACGGCGTCATGGCGGTCCATGGTGAAGTGGCCGCCGATGCACATCAGCGCGATGTCGACCTGGCGGCGCTTGCCCACGAGCGAGAGGTCGGAGAACAGGGCGGTGTCCCCGAGGTGGTAGACGAGCGTGTCCTTGAAGTTGATGAGCAGCCCGGCGGGCGTGTTGACGGTGCCCTTCGGAGTGGTCGAGGTATGCCAGGCGGGGACGAGCTTCGCCCAGCCCCAATCGAAGTCGTGCGATCCGCCGAGGTTGCAGTTGATGGCCTCCAGCCCCTCGCCCTCCAGCTCGCCGGCCAGCTCGGTGATCGCGAGCACCGGCGCCCCGGTGCGCTTGGCGATGTCCACGGTGTCCCCCACGTGATCGCCGTGGCCGTGGGTGAGCAGGATCGTCGTCGCCGCCACATCATCGGCGGAGACGGAGGCCTTGGGGTTGCCGCTGAGGAAGGGGTCGATGAGGACGGTCGTGTCGCCGTCGGTCAGGCTGAAGGCGGCGTGGCCGAGAAAGTTGACATCCATCGTGGTTCTAGTCCTCCTGTGGGTCTTTAGGGCCCATAGAAGATCTCCTACGGACCCTTGGGATCAGTGCGTTGCAGCGCGCGCGAGAGCTCGAAGCCGACAGCGACTCCGACGAGCATCCCCAGCCGTGTCTCCTCGGTGAGCAGGGTCTTGACCGCCCGCAGCCTCGCCTCGCCATCGGGCTCGCCGGCCGCCTCGCGGACGGCCTGCTCGTGGGCGGCGTCGAACCACCCGCCCTCGGCGATGGCCGCGGCCAGCACCCGTTGCAGCGAGGGCGCGGCGCGCATGACGATGTCCTGGGCGTCCTGCAACCGCGTCGGGTCAGTGAGCTCGGCGATGGCGGCATCGAGCTCAGCGTCTGTGTAGGCGCGCTCCGGCACTAGTGGTCGCGATCATAGATCGCGTCGCCGCCCGAGGCCCCGGGCGCCGGCGCGGGCAAGGGGGCCGGCGCGAGCAAGGGGGCCGGCGCGAGCCGCAGCCTCAACGCTCGCCGATGAGCGCGAGCGGGATCCCCACCGCGAAGCCGGCCACGACGCCGACCCCGTCAGAGACCCAGCTGGCGGCGACGTCGGCCAGCGGCATGAGCGCGACTGCCACCGCGATCACCGCGGCGCCGATGAGGTCACCCTCGACGTCGCCCCCGGAGCGCAGCGTCAGCAGGTCGGGCATCGCCCACGCGCAGACGAGCGCCAGCGCGCCGCCCTGGGCGCCCACGAGGATCGCGTTGGGGTCGATCGCCGTGGTCGCGGCCAGGCCTCCCACGCCGCCGATGAGAAACAGCGCGATCACCGGGAACGGACCATGCCGGCGCTCGAGCAGCCAGCCGAAGAGGCCCACCGTCCCCAGGGTGATCATCGCGTAGCCGACGTTGTCGTAGGTGAAGGCGGCGGTGAACAGCTTCCACCACTGCGACCCGGGCTGGCCGACGACGACGAGGTCATCCGTGCCCAGGCTCGTCCGCCACAGCAGGCAGCCGACCAGACCGGCCACCACGAGCAGGATCGTGGCGTACGGGCGGGTGTCGCCGCGGATGCCGGGGATCTCGTCGCGCTTGAGCCGGGTGAGCAGCGGCGGCGGGTGGCGGCGCGCCTTGCGCTCGGCGACGCGCTGGTCACGGTCGAGCTTCGGGGCCCGCTTGCGCAACCGATTCCCGCAGTACGGGCATTCGGTGATGTACGGGCTGACCTCCGATCCGCAGCTCTTGCAGATCACGAAGAGGTCTGGTCCGCCGGTGCTCACGATCCGATTGTAGAACCGGCCCGGCCTCCTCTGAGGCGCTTTTCCGTGACCGACAGCCCGGCGGTTCGCGGTCAGACCAATGTGGCGGTCACGATCTCCGCCATCACCTCGCGCAGATCGTGGTTGGCCTCGTACACCACGACCTGCCGGGCGGCCCCGTTGCCGCGGGCCAGGAGGTCCTCGACCGCCTCCAGTTCGGAGAGGGACCCGAGGTCAGCGCAGTGCTCGCGCATGCGGTCGATGAGCCGTCGCGCCAGCGCCCGCGTGGGCACCCGCTCGGAGCTGGGCAGGTCGACGAGCTCGCCCTCCAGGCCGTGCCGGGCGGCGAGCCACTTGTTCTCATCGAGCATCTCGAACGGGTAGGGCGAGAGCTTGCTGCCGGCGTCGAAATGCTCGGCGAGCTCGCGCACCATCGCCTGGACGAGGGCCACGAGACCGATCGAATGCTCGATGTGGGTCTGGGAGTCCATCACGCGGATCTCGACCGTCCCGAAGTTCGGATGGGGGCGCACGTCATGCCACAGGTACGTGTAGTCCTCGATGACCCCGGCCTCGATCATGAACTCGATCCGCCGCTCGTAGTCCGCCCAGTCCTCATAGTGGGGCGGGATACCGACGCGCGGGAAGGCGCGGAAGATGGGGGTCCGCGTCGAGGCGAGCCCCGTGGTGCTCGCGCGCCAGAAGGGCGAGTTGGCCGACAGGCCCAGCAGCACCGGCATGTGGACGCACATGCCGTTGACGACGTGGATCGCCTTGTCGGGGTCGTCGAGGCCGACGTGCACATGCATGCCGAAGATGAGCTCCTGGCGGGCGACGAACCGCAGCGCCGAGATGAGGTCGCGGTAGCGCGGCCGCGCGACGATCCGCTGGTCCTCCCACATCGCGAACGGGTGGGTGCCGGCGGAGCCGATGGCCAGGTCCTTGCCGGCCGCGGTCTCGACCACCTGCTGGCGCAGCGCCCGGAGCTGGCGACCGGCCTCGGGTACGCCATCGCAGGGCTTGGTGGAGATCTCCAGGACGGACTCCATCAGCTCAGGCTTGATGTCGCCGGCGGGCGCGGACTCGAGCATCGCCTCGATGGCGTTGACGAGCTCGTACGACTGGGCGTCGAGGATCATCAGCTCTTCCTCGATCCCGACCGTGTATTCGTGTCCGGCGAAGCGGTGCTCCACTGGCCGCCAAGCCTAAGGGATCGCCCGGAGGGTGGGTCTGCGGGGTATCGGGACCGCGAAATCGGCCCTAGACTGAAGGGTGAGAAACGAAAATTGTGAACGGGAAGGGCGGATTGCCATGGCGCTCGGTTATGACGGAAAGCTGTACATCCTCGCGTTCGACCATCGCGGGTCGTTTCAGAAGAAGATGTTCGGGATCCAGGGCGATCCCACCGCGGAGGAGACGGCGACCATCGCCGACGCCAAGCACCTGATCTACGAGGGCATGGAGGTCGCGGTCAAGCGCGGGCTCGACGCCGCGGCGACCGGCGTCCTGGTCGACGAGCAGTTCGGCGGCGACATCCCCGCCGAGGCCCGCGCCCAGCACCTGAAGCTCTCCATGCCGGTCGAGAAGTCCGGCCAGAACGAGTTCGACTTCCAGTACGGGGCCGATTTCGGCAAGCACATCGAGCAGTTCAACCCCGACTTCTCCAAGGTGCTCGTCCGTTACAACCCCGACGACCCCGACACCGTGATGAACGAGCGCCAGCTCGGGCGGCTCAAGGAGCTGGCCGACTGGCTGCACGCCCACGACCGCAAGTTCCTCTTCGAGCTGCTGGTGCCGGCCACCGACGCGCAGCTGGAGTCAGTCGGCGGGTCCTCGGACCGCTACGACGCCGAGCTGCGTCCCGAGCTGATGCGCCGGTCCATCGAGGACTGCCAGAAGTTCGGCATCGAGGTCGACGTCTGGAAGATCGAGGGCGTCGACGAGCGCTCCGACGCCGCCATGCTGGCCGAGCAGGCCCGCACCGGCGAGGGCCGCGAGGGCGTGACCTGCGTGCTGCTCGGCCGTGGCGCCTCCACCGAGAAGGTGGAGGAGTGGCTGCGGGCGGCATCGCCCGTCGAGGGCTTCATCGGCTTCGCCATCGGACGTTCGATCTGGTGGGACGCCCTGAAGGGCTTCCTGGACAAGGAGCTCGATCGTGAGGCCGCGGCCACCCAGATCGCCGACAACTACCTGCATTTCGTGGACGTTTACGAAAAGCAGCACGTCGCCTGACGGCGGATTGACCAGGCGGGGCGTGTGCCCGCACATGCCCCGCAGTTGCACCAATTGGTAGGCTCGCCCCGATGGCGATGAAGATGCGCCAGAGCCTTGCGCAGCTGGAGCAGGAGTTCCGGCACGAGACGCAGCTTGACCGCAGCCGGCGCGAGACGCTCCGGCGACAGGCCGTGCGCCGCTCACGGGTCCGTACGCACGTCCGCCGCCGCAAGCGCAGCTCGCTGCGCTACTGGATGCTCATCCTCTCGCTGATCGCGACGGCGTTGATCGTCACCGCCGCGATGTTCGAGACGCTGTACCTGCTCCTGGGCTGACGCCGCCCTTCGCTGCGCCGGCGGCGGCAACCACCGAGCTCGTCAGCGCTCGGCTCGCCGGCGGCAGCAAACCCGGCCACCAGCCTAAGTATCCGCCGCGTCCCCCAGGCTGCGCAAGGCCGCATCGACCTCTTCGCGCGCTCCCTTGTGGGCGTCGCTGCCCTCTTCCTGAATCTCGATGTAGACCTCCTTGCGGAACACCGGGATATCACGAGGGGCTTGGATTCCGATCCGCACCTTCTCACCCATGATCGCCAGCACCGACACCTCGATGTCGTCTCCGATCATGATGCTCTGGTTGGACTTGCGGGTGAGTACCAACATAGTCGCCTCCCTGCAATTGGCCGCTAAAAACAGGAGCGTCATGCCCACGCGTAGCGTGACGCCTGCCCTCGATTGAGCATACCGGCAACGGTTTTCAAAGTTCAAGAAGACAGAAGCTTTTGCACGGATACTCAGAGGCCTCGCCGCCCATCCGGGCGGGCCCTGTCCGAGCCCGGCGATCCGCCTGCGGGGAGGGGCGAGGGCCACTAGACGAGGTCTCGGCCGTCTCCTGTACTAGTCTCCGCTCCCGATATGGCACGCCGATCTCTCAGACCTGAGCTCAACCGCATCCGCGCCTGGGTCCGCCAAGGGCGGACCGACGCATGGATCGCCCATCAGCTCGAAGTGACAGTGCAGCAGATTCAGGCCTTCAAGCGCGACCAGCAACTGGAGGGCGGCGAGGAGACCGACGGGACCGCCGCCGCGGCCGAATACGACGATGACATCGACCTGCGCGCCGAGGATGACGCGCTGATCGCCGCGGAACTCGACGCCGCCGCCGCCGAGCAGCCCGAGGACGAGAACGAGGACCAGGACGAGGACGACGACGACGACGAGGCTGAAAAGCCCGCCCGCCGCCGTCGCGGACGCCGCGGAGGACGCGGCGGACGCACCCCTCGCCGCCGCTCGTCCGGCACGCTCGAGGCCACGTTCGACCACGGCGAGGAGGGCTACGGCCTGTGGCTCGATCCCGCCGTCCAGGACGACCCGGTGTACGCGGAGTACTGGGCGGGTCACCGTCCGGTCGAGGTCGCGATCGAGGAGGACCAGATCGTGATTCGCCGCGCCGGCTCGTCCGACTCCGATTCAGACGACGAAGACGACTGAATCGACCCCACCCGTCCCCTGACCGGACAGAGGACCGCCGTGGCGCTACTGGCTCTCGGCGGTCCGACGTCCCGTCGTGTAGTCGATCGCCTGGCGGGCGTAGATGGCGTAGGCCGCTCCCGCCACCGTCATGAGATCCCACGCCGCGGGGCGGTTGGGCGCCACCCGCACGGCGACGTCAAAGCACCAATCGGTGCCCTGGTCGACATAGAGCCGCGCCAGCTCGTTGACCGTGAACGGGCCGCCGAGCCGGCGGCGCAGCGCGATGACCAGCTCGTCGACGACGCGGTCCATCGCGGCGCGGTCGGCGGCCTCCGCCGCGGCGAGGCGGCGCTGGCCGTCCTGCCAGAGGCCGATCAGGTCGTCGTAGGTGATCCCCCCGTGCCCGCCCCCGGTCCCGCTCATCGGAGCCTGGGGGTCAGGGACCGCTGGGCGCGCCCTTGATCACGTAGGGCCGCTCGTCCGGGCGCACCATGCCGAGCGCGCGCGCCTGCGACACGATCGTCGACGGCTGGGTGAGCGACTTGGCCTGACGGGCGAGTCGGGCGTTCTCGTGGGCCAGCCGGGTGACGATCGCCTGCTGGTGCTCGGACTGCGCCCGTGTGGCGAAGTAGGACAGCGTGTGCTCGACGTAGAGCCCCACGACGACCGCCAGCACGACCAGGAGCCCGACCCGGCCGACCCGCTCCCAGCGGACGCGCAGCCGCGGCGGTCGATCGATGAGCCGGGGACGCCGGCGCGGCGCCGGCGCGGGCTGGCGGCGAGGCGCTGCGGTGGCGGGGCGAGCGGGCGGCATCCCTTGCGGCCTTCGTTCGACACGCCCGGGTTCCTTCCTCCCGCAAGGCGCCTGTCATCACTACGCGCGGAACGCGGACCGCCCGGGGTAGCTGGCCTCGGGGCCCAGCGCCTCCTCGATGCGCAGCAGCTGGTTGTACTTGGCCACGCGATCGGTCCGCGACGGGGCGCCGGTCTTGATCTGTCCGCACCCGGTCGCGACGGCGAGGTCGGCGATCGTCACGTCCTCGGTCTCGCCCGAGCGGTGCGACATCACCGCGGCGTAGCCGGCCTCCCGCGCCATGCGGATGGCGGCGAAGGTCTCGGTGAGGGTGCCGATCTGGTTGACCTTGATGAGGATGGCGTTGGCAACCCCGCTCTCGATCCCGCGCTTGAGCCGCTGGGTGTTGGTGACGAACAGGTCGTCGCCGACGAGCTGGATCCGGTTGCCGATGCGCTGGGTGAGCGCCGACCATCCGTCCCAGTCCTCCTCGTCCATCCCGTCCTCGAGCGAGATGATCGGGTAGCGGTCGCACAGGTCGGCCCAGTAGGCGCCGAGCTCGTCGGCGCTGAGCGTGCGGCCCTCGTGCTCCAGCACGTAGCCCTCGCCATCCCTGAACAGCTCGGACACCGCGGGATCGAGCGCGATCGCGACCTGGTCGCCGGGCACGTAGCCGGCGGCGCGGATGCCCGCCATCAGCACCTCGAGCGCCTGCTCGTTTGACTGGAAGTCCGGAGCGAAGCCGCCCTCGTCGCCCACCGTGGTGGAGTGGCCCTCTTCGTGCAGCGTGGCCTTGAGGTGGTGGAAGACCTCGGAGCCCATGCGCAGCGCCTCGGTGAAGTTCCGCGCGCCGACGGGTACGATCATGAACTCCTGGAAGTCCACCGCGTTGTCGGCGTGCGCGCCGCCGTTGAGCACATTCATCATCGGGACGGGCAGGATGTGGGCGGTCTCACCGCCCAGGTAGCGCCACAGGGGCAGCCGCTGCTCGGCCGCCGAGGCCTGGGCTGCGGCGAGCGACACGGCCAGCATCGCGTTGGCGCCCAGCCGCGACTTGTTCGGCGTTCCGTCGAGGGAGATGAGCATGCGGTCGAGCGCCGCCTGGCTGGCGGCGTCCTGGCCGTGGACCGCGGTGGCGATCTCGCCGTTGACGTTCTCGACGGCCTTGCTCACGCCCTTGCCCATCCAGTCCGAACCGCCGTCGCGCAGCTCCGTGGCCTCGAACTCCCCCGTGGACGCCCCCGACGGCACCGCGGCGCGCCCCCAGGCGCCCGAACGGACGCTGAGCTCCACCTCAACGGTCGGGTTGCCACGACTGTCGAGGATCTGGCGTGCGTGGACGTGCTCGATCTGGCTCATCGTACGAGAGGGGTCACGGGCGATTGTCTCCTTCGGTCAGCCGTGCGCGGGCGTAGTAGCTGAGCTGCTGCTCAGGCGGGAGATCGTCCCAGCTTCCGCCCTCGGATGCCGCGAGGTCGCCGGCCGCCGTCACGCGACCGCGAAATCGCTCTGAGGCCGAGCGCAGCGCCAATTCCGGATCGAGCTTGAGCTTGCGGGCCACGTTGACCACGGCGAACAGCAGGTCGCCGAGCTCGTGGTAGCGATCGTCCGCGCCCTCGGCGGCCTCCAGCTCGGCCAGCTCCTCGCGCACCGATTGGAGAGGCCCCTCGATGCCAGGGAAGTCAAAGCCGCTGGAGGCGACTCGCCGCTGGAGCTTGCGCGCGTGCAGCAGCGACGGCAGATTCTCGGGCACCTCGCCGAAGATCCCCGGCTCGCGCCCGGCCTCGGTGCGCTTGATCGCGTCCCAGTTGCGCAGCACCTGGGCGGCGTCCTCCACCTCGGTCTCGCCGAAGATGTGGGGATGGCGGCGGATGAGCTTCTCCGTGACGTGCTCGGCGACCTGGCTCAGATCGCCGGCGCCGCGCTCCTCGAGCAGCAGCGCGAGGAAGTGCACCTGGAAGAGGACGTCGCCGAGCTCATCGAGCATCTTGGCGTCGTTGCGCTGGTGCGCGGCGTCGGCCAGCTCGTAGGCCTCCTCGAGGGTGTGGGGCACGATCGTGCGCTCGTCCTGCTCACGGTCCCACGGGCACTCACGCCGCAGCCGGCGGGTGATCGCGTCCAGCGTCGTCAGGGACTGCGCCGCGTCCTCGGCGGACACGGTTACGGTGCTGCGGTCGAGGTTCCGGCGGGCGCCGGGCTGGTCGCCCCGGAGACCGAGGGGGTCCCGGCGGAGTTGGTGGCGCCGGCGGCTCCGGGGGCGCCCGCGGTGGACGTCGTCTTGGGCGCCTTGTAGCCGTTGCAGTCGGCCATCTCATACAGCTTGCGGCACGACGTCTTCTTGAACCAGTCAGCCTTGGCGTGGCTGTCAACCGCGGTCTGGGCCTTGGTGGTGAGCTGGCTCGTGAGCGTCTGCTTGATCAGCGCGGAGGACTGCGCCAGTGAGCGCTGCGTGGCCGCGGTGATCTTGGTGACCTCGATCAGGTAGTAGCCGAACTGACTCTTGACCGGGCCGACGAGCTTGTTGAGAGACGCCGCGAACCCCGCCTTGGAGAGCGCCGAGTCCTGCTGGCCGGCGGTGACGCCCTTGAGGACGCCGCCGGTGCTCTTGCTCGGGTCGATCGAGTACTTCTTGGCCACCGAAGCCCAGCTCTGGCCGCCCTGGATCGCCTTCTTGGCCGTGTTGGCCTCGGCGAGGGTCTTGGTCAGGACGATCTGCATGTTGCGCGTCTCGGGCGTCCCGAACTGCGACTTGTGGGCGGCGTAGTAGGCGGCGATCGCGGCCTGGGTCACCGTCGAGGGGTGCTTGGCGCTGAGCTTCTGGAAGATCTGGTTGACCCGCACGCGGAAGAGGATGTCCTGGACCGTCTGGCCACTGGTCTTCAGGAACGACTGGAACTGGGCGTCGGTGGAGAACTGGGACTTCTTGGCCGTGTTCAGCGCCTTCTGGACCTGCGCGTCGGTGATCTTGATCCCCAGCTTGTGCGCGTCGGCCTGGTACCAGTACGCCTTGATCAGGAAGTCCATGACCTGTCCTGACAGCGTCGTGAAGAGCTGGCTGCAGTCGGTCTTCAGCGTCTTGGCGGGCGTCTTGGCCAACGACGGGATCTGCTTGCGGGCGGCGGCCATGCACTGGGTGTAGTTCGGCGGGTCCGGGATGATCACCGGCGAGCCGGGGGACTGTGCCGCCTGGCCCTGCGCCGCGACGAACATCCAGTGCTTGAAGGCCTTGGTGGTGATCGGGTTGCCGGCGACAACGGCAACCGAGTCACCGGGGATGCCGGTGCTGGAGGAGCCGCAGCCGGCGACGGCAGCCGCCAGGACCACAAAAAAGGCGCCAAGCGCCAGGATGGACCGCAAAGACTTCATAGGACCCGGCCGATAGTAGCGAGCCTTCGGCGCGCTGGTCGTAAGTATTAGTGAAGGGCGGCGCGCGGCCTAGGCGACCGCGGCTTCAGCCTCGGCCTCGCGCGTCACCGAGAGCAGCACGTCGGCCGCGCGCACGATCGCCGGGAAACGCTGGGCGGGATCCTTGGGCACGCGCACCGAGAGCTGGGACTTGCCTGACTCATAGAGCGCCTCGGGGATCTCGGCCCGGATCTTCTTGGCGCGCACCGAGTCCAGCTCGATCGGGGTCACCGCGAGCCGGTCGCCGCGCACGGTGACGGCGCGCGCCCCGGCCTGGCCGAGCTTGATGCGCGCCTGCTGGAGCGCGATGAGGTTGTGCAGCGGGTCGGGGACGTCGCCGAAGCGGTCCTCGAGCTCCTCGCGCAGCGCCGCCAGGTCGGCCACCTCGCGGGCCCCGGCGATCCGGCGGTGGACGTCGACCTTGGCCTGCTCGTAGGGGATGTAGTCCGAGGGCACGTAGGCGTCGACGTTGACGTCGAGGCGGACGGGCTCCCACTCCTCATCGGCCCCGGAACCGTCTTCGTCCATGGCGGCCACGGCCTCGTCGAGCATCTGCATGTAGAGCTCGAAGCCCAGGGCGGCCACGTGACCGGACTGCTCGTCGCCGAGCAGGTTGCCGGCGCCGCGCAGCTCCAGGTCGCGCATGGCGATCTTGAACCCGGCGCCGAGCTCGGTGTAGTCGCTGAGCGCCGAGAGGCGCTGGGCCGCCTCCGGGGTGAGCGCCGCCGCGCTGGGATACAGCAGGTAGGCGTAGGCCCGCTCCCGCGACCGGCCGACCCGCCCGCGGATCTGGTAGAGCTGGGACAGCCCGAAGGTGTCCGCGCGCTCGACGATCAAGGTGTTGGCCTGGGGGATGTCGATGCCGGACTCGATGATGCTGGTGCACACCAGCACGTCGGCGTCGCCGCGCAGGAAGCTCAGCATCCGCTTCTCCAGCGTGCCCTCGTCCATCTGGCCGTGGGCGACCTCGAAGCGCATCCCCGGGCACAGGCCGCGCAGCCGCACCGCCGTCTCCTCGATCGTCTCGACCCGGTTGTGCAGGAAGAACGCCTGGCCGTGGCGCTCGGACTCGCGGATGAGCGCCCGGCGCACGAGCTCCTCGTCGTACTCGCCGACATAGGTCTTGACGGGCCGGCGCCCTTCCGGCGGAGTCTCGATCACGCTGATGTCGCGGATGCCCGCCAGGGACATCTGCAGCGTGCGCGGGATCGGCGTCGCGCTCATGGCGATGACGTCGACGCGCAGCTTGAGCTGGCGCAGGAGCTCCTTCTGCTTGACGCCGAAACGCTGCTCCTCGTCGACGACGAGCAGGCCCAGGTCCTTGGCCCGGACGTCACGCGAGAGCAGGCGGTGGGTCCCGATGAGGATGTCGACCTCGCCCTTGGCAAAGCGGGCGACGGACTCCTTCTGCTCGGCCGCGGAGCGGAACCGCGACACGTGCTCGATCGTCACCGGGTAGTCCTTCAGGCGCTCGGAGAAGGTCCCGTAGTGCTGCTGGGCCAGGATGGTGGTGGGCGCCAGCAGCATGACCTGCTTGCCGTCCTGGGCGGACTTGAACGCGGCGCGGAGCGCCACCTCGGTCTTGCCGTAGCCCACGTCGCCGCAGATGAGGCGGTCCATCGGGCGCGGGGCCTCCATGTCGGCCTTGACGAACTCGATCGCGTCGCGCTGGTCGGGCGTCTCGGTGTAGGGGAAGGCGTCCTCGAACTCGCGCTGCCAGTCGCTGTCGACGGGGAACGCATGGCCCTCGCGGCGCTTGCGCTCGGCGTAGAGGTTGAGCAGCTCCCCGGCCAGCTCCTGGGCGGCGCGGCGCGCCCGGGACTTGATCGTCTCCCAGCGGGTGCCCCCGAGCTTGGACAGCGGCGGGTGCGCCCCCCCGGCGCCGACGTAGCGGCTGATCTTGGCCAGCTGGTCAACCGGGACGAACACCCGGTCAGAGCCGGCGTACTCGAGGTAGAGGTAGTCACGGGTGACGCCGGCGACGGTCTTGGTGTCAAAGCCCGCGAAGCGGGCGATGCCGTGGTCCTCGTGGACGACGATGTCACCGGTGCGCAGGTCGGCGAAGCTGCGCAGGACCCCGCGGCGGCGCTCCCGTCCGGGCTTCTCGGCGGCCCGGCGGCGCTGGAAGAGCCGGTGGTCGGGGATGACGGCGAGGTGAAACTGCGGGGCGATGAAGCCGGCCTGGAGCCGCGCGGCCGCCATCGTGATCTGCCCGGGGGTGGCGGGAGCGCCCTCGCCCTCCCCCAGCCACCGCGTCTTCAGGCGGCCGAGGTTGTAGGCGAAGCGCTCGCCCTCCCCCCTGCGCGCGAACGTCAGCACCGTCCGGTACCCGGAGCGCGCGAGCTTCTCCAGCTCGGGCTCGGCCTCCTTCAGCCCGCGTGCGGCGATGTCGGCGGCCTGGGCGCGGAACGCGAACGTCTGGTCCTGGTCGATGCTCGACAGGCGGATGCGGACCCGCTGCTGCAGCTGGGCGATGATCTCGTCGGGGGCGACGTAGAGGTGGTGGGCGTCGTCGTCGTGAAAGGCCGCGGTGACGTCCTGCCAGTGGTCGGCGAGCGCCGGTGCCAGGTCCTCTGAGCCCGACACCAGCACCGCCGCGTCGGCGGCGGTGAGCTCCAGGAAGGAGTGGAAGTTCTCGACCGGCAGAAGCTCGGTGATGTCGGGGCGGTCTGACGCCTCCTCGAGCGCGGCGATCTCGGCCAGCTCCCGGTGCTCGAGCGCCAGCTCGGCCGCCGGGGCCACCTCCACCAGGTCGGCGTCGTCGAGCGAGCGCTGGGTGAAGGTCGAGAACCAGCGCAGCGCCTCGATCTCATCCCCGAAGAGATCGACGCGCACGGCCCGGTCCTCGGTGGCCGGGAACACGTCGAGGAGACCGCCGCGGATGGCGAACTGGCCTCGGTCGTCGACCTGGTCGACGCGTTCATAACCCGCGGCGACGAGGTCCATCGCGGTCTCGTCGAGGTCGATGAGATCGCCGGTGCGCAGCACGAAGCCGTGCGGGCGCATCGCCGGGTCGGGCACCTTCTCCGACAGCGCCACGGCGCTGACGACGACCACGGGCGCGGACTCGCCGGGATCGCCCTCGCTCTGCCACTCGAGCAGGGCGTCGAGCGCGGCGATGCGCAGGCCCACGAGGTGGGGCGGCGGGGCCAGGTGTGACTCGTAGTTGACGCCGCGGCTCGGGTAGTAGCGGACGACCCGGGGGTGCAGCCAGCTCCTCAGCCCGGCAGCGAGGTCGCGCGCGGCGCGATCGTCGCCCGCGACCACGATCGCGGGCTGCGACGGGTCTCGCTCCAGCAGCGCCGAGACCAGGTAGGGCCGCAGCGATTGCGAGACGAAAGCGTCGCCGCCGTCGCGCAGGAGCGCGGCGGTCTGCGGATCGTCATCGGCGTGGGCGAGGAGGGAGGAGAGCATCAAAAGCTGCTCTTCTCAGTCTAGGCACCCGCGATCAGGGGTCCGAGGGACCGGCGACGAGCTTTTCGGCCGCGTCGGCGGCCTCGTCGATGAGGGCCTCCACGTCGGCCTTGGGCTCACGGAACTTGCCCAGGACGTAGGCGGCGACGCGGTCTGGATCGGTGGTCGGCGGGCGCCCGACGCCCACGCGCACTCGATGGAAGTCCGCGCTGCCCAGCGACGCCTTGAGCGACTTCAGCCCGTTGTGGCCGGCCAGACCGCCGCCGAGACGGGTCCGGATGTCCCCGAAGGGCAGGTCGATCTCGTCGTGGATCACGAGCAGGTGATCGAGGTCCACGCGCAGCTCCCCGCGGGCCGGCCCGACCGACTTGCCGGCCTCGTTCATGTAGGTCTGGGGCATGAGCACGGCGACCCGGATCGCGGGCAGGTGGGCCGGGTTCGCCGCGGGGTCGATTCTGACCCGGCCCTCGGTGAGCAGGCCGCGGTACCGGGACTTGGGCTTGCCGAGATCCCAGCGCTGGTTGAGGCGCTGCGCGACCTCGAAGCCGATGTTGTGCGGCGAGCCCGTGTACTCGGCGCCGGGGTTGCCCAGGCCGACGATCAGCCACTCGACGGGCACCACGCGAGCGCCGCTGCGCCCGGGGATGCGCATGGCCGGGCCCTACTCGGCGTCGGAGTCGCCGGAGGACTCGGAGTCGCCGCCCTCGGCGGCGCCCTCGTCGCCCTCGCCCGCGGCGCCCTCTTCGCCCTCGCCGACGACCTCGGTCTCGGACTCGATCTCGTCGTCGGACTCGAGCTGGAGCCTGGGCGGGGTGAGGGTGGCGATCACCGTCTCGGGGTCATCGATGAACGTGACCGTCGCCGGCGGCGTCACCGACTCGAGTGTGATCGTGTCGTTGATCTGCATCGCAGACACGTCATGGGTGAGCGAGTCCGGAATGTCGGTGGGCAGCGCCTCGATCGTGAGCTCGCGCGTGATCTGCTCCAGCACGCCGCCCTCCTTGGCGCCGGGGGAGTCCTCGGCGCCGGTGAGCTCGAGCATCACCGTGGCCTGGATCTTCACGTCCAGGTTGACGCGGAGCAGATCGAGGTGGACGGTATCGCCGGTGATGGGATGGCGGACCAGGTCCTTGACCACGACCGGACTGGCGGAGCCGCCCTCGATGGTGAGGTCGAGCACGGCGCCGGCGCCGGCCAGCGCGTGGCGCAGCGTGCGCGCGGGAACCGAGAAGTAGAGCGGCTCGTCGCCACCGCCGTAGACGACCCCGGGGATGTTGCCCGCGCGGCGCAGGCGGCGCGCCGAGCGCGACCCGTCCGGCTCGCGGGGTGATGCTTTGAGTGCGGTGGTGTCACCTCGTGCCATCAGCGGCGTTCGATGGTAGCGCCATCCGTTCAAAACGCCGGTCTGGGCCGTTCAGAGATCGACCGCGAACGCTGACACGGCGGGCTAACGGTGCGCTAACCTAGCGCCATGAGCGGGGCTGCCCTCATGCTCTGGATCGCCGGCGTCCATCTGCTCGGGCTCGGCTGTGTCGCGTTGCTGATGTTCCCGGCCCTCAAGGACACGCCGATCGGTCCCGAACGCCGCTCCGACGACGGTGACGACGGCTGGGGCCGCGGTCCCAAGGGTCCCCCGGAGGCTCCGAAGCCTCCGCGCGGTGGCCTGCCGCTGCCCGACGCGGTACCCGCGCGCGTGCGCCTGCGGGAGCACGGCCGCCTCGGCGAGCGCCTGCCCGGCCATGACCGGCGCCCGGCACGCGAGCCCGCTCGGCGCCCCGTGCGCGAGCCTCATCGCGCGGCGAGTGGTCACTCCCGCAAGTACGGGCGCACCGAGAGGTGCGACTGACGGATGCCAGGCGAGGACGCAGGACCCGACGTGTAGCAGCGCTACACGAGGGTCCGAGGACAGCTGGACGACATGGGCGCGGCCCATTCCGGCGAGGCAGGATGCCGAGCGGGCCGCGGGCCCATGCTGGCGCCGTCAGGCGTGCCTCGAATGCGCCAGTACCTGCGCGAGGGGCCACTAAAAGTGGCTTGGGCAGTCGGCGTCGCTCGCGATCCGCCGGCTGACCACCAGCAGCTCGATCGTGAACCCCTGAACCACGCTGCCCGCGTGGCGTACGCGCAGGCACTGCACGCGGGGCAGGGAGTTGCCCGCGACCCACGCCACCCGAGCGGTTCCGAGCGTGGAGGTGATCGAGAACGACGACGACAGGTTGATCTCCGCGATCCCGACGCTGCCGGAGTGGCGCAGCGCGGCGGTGTTGGTGGCGGCGCGGGCGCGGCAGGCGGCACTCGCCCGGCAGCCGGTGATCAGTGAGATGACCTCGGCGGTGTTGCCGCGGGCCTCGGCCTGGACGAGGTTGGTGATGGCCGCGTTCTCGGCGTCGCCGACGTTGAACGCGCGCGTCAGCAGCGTGGCGATGGCCAGGAAGACGATGACGCCGGCGACGATCGCGGTGATGATCCAGCGGCGGCGCATCGGCGCCACGGTAGCCGACGGGATCGTGGCGCTGCGCGGCACGCGTCCCGCGACGAGCGTGCGCCCTACGGGTCGCTGAGCTCCATGAAGCGCTGCACCGAGGCCTCCTGATGCTCGAGGCGCTCGGCCAGCAGCAGCGCGTGCTCGGCGGCCAGCTCCAGGAAGTCCTCGACGCACCGCTCGGGATCATCGGCGAGGGGATAGACGCGGCTGAGGTCCTGCTGGGCGCAGGCGATCCCCATCGGCGGGCGCCCGTCGGCGAGCGTGCGGGCGCTGCACACGGGGGTGACGACGAGCTGTGACTCGGTGGCCACCAGAGCGGTGGGGAGCAGCCGGTGCGCGGGGAGCTTGACCGAGAGCTGTACGGAGTGGTCGATGGCGACGCCGCTGCCCGCCAGGTCGCTGAGCGGCTCGCGCCACACGTCGAGGACGGTGTCGGCGCCGACGAGCGCGTCACGCAGCGCCGTGGCCTGCTCGACGTACAGGCGCTCGGCCTCGTCGCGGTCGCCCGCGTCGGCGAGGTCGAGGTCGCACGGCACGCGCAGCAGCTCGTTGGCTGAGACGGTGGCCCCGGCTCCGCGGCTGCCGCAGGCCACGTAGGTCTGAAGCGTGCCGAGGTCCCGCCGGCCGTGGAAGATGACGGTCACCGCCTCGGTGAGCGGCAGTCCCTTGACCCGCAGGGACACGGCCACAGCGGAGCTGTCGTCGAGCAGTGCCCGTCGCAGGAGCTCTTCCGCTGCACCTTCTCCGCGGGCTGGATCCTCGTCGAGCATTGGTTCCCTCCTTCACGACTCGGCAACGTCTGAGGTGTATTTACCCAGGCGGGGCGGTCGTTCACAACCGCCATCTGGAGAACAAACGCTGTCCAGGGGGCGAGTCGTCCGCGAACTTGTGCATTAGGGTTCAGCGAGATGTTTCTCCTGCGGCTCCTCTACAGGCCCTTCGCGATCATCGGCGCGATCATCGCCGGCAAGCTCGGCCGGTCGGTGTTCCGCAGCATCTGGGCCAAGATCGACCATGAGCCGCCGCCTATGCCGGGCAGCGGCGAGGGCAGCACGATCAAGGTCGTGGGCGCGCAGGCGCTCCAGGCCGGGGTGATGGCAGGGACGGCGGCGGCGGTGGACCGGACGTTCGCGCGGTTCTTCCATCACCTGATCGGGACCTGGCCCAAGAAGCCGCCGGAGCCCGACGAGGACTAAGCCTCCCCCGGGAGGTGCCAGGGGGCCAGACCGTCGCGCGCCCAGTCGGGCATCGGGGTCTTGGCGGCGGTGGGCGGGTCGATGAACACGTGGCGGATCTCCGCCTCGAGCAACTGCTCCCCCGTGCGGCCGCGGCGGAAGCGGAACGCGGTGGTCACGCTGGTGGTGCCGAGGTTCGTCACCATGGCCTCGATGATCACCTCCTCGTCAAAGCGCGCCGAGCCCAGGAAGCGCATGTTCACCTCGGCGACGACGATGTCCACGCCGCGATCGAGCATCACCGTGTAGCCGCCGTAGGCCGCGCGCCAGAGCTCGGTGATCGTGTGGTCGATGTAGGCCAGGTAGTTGGCGTTGAACAGCACGCCCTGCAGATCACACTCGGCGTAGCGGACCCGGAGGCGGTGGATGAACGGCTCAGCCACCCGCTCCCCCTCCGCCGCGCAGCACGAAGCCCCGCTCGGCGAGCGCGCCCAGCGCGTCCTCGAACGCGGCGAAGTCGCGTCGCGTGAGGGCGTCGATCGGACGTCCCTGAGGACCGGCTGCGCGCACCCACCGTCGCAGCACGGCCGGGCCGGCCTGCTCCTCGGCTTCGGCCAGCAGATCGGACAGGATCGGCAGCTCAGGCCGGTGATCGAGCTGCCCCGAGAGCAGGGTCAGCGGATCGACGCCGAGCGTGGCGCACAGCTCGTCCTCGGTCAGGCCCAGCAGGTCGAGCAGCCGCGCGGCGCGCTCGGACTGCACCCGGCCGCGTGACCCGGGCTCGCCGTCGGCTCCCACGTGTGACCCTGCGCCCTCGGGAGACTCAGAACAGCTGGTTCTCGCCGCCGAACACGTCGCTGACCGAGCCGTCGGTGAAGATCTGGCGGATCGAGTTGGTCAGCAGATCGGCGCAGGACAGCACCCGGATGTTGCTCGGCGCGCCCGGCTGGAGCGGGATGGTGTCGGTCACCACCACCTGCTCGAATCCCGCGTCGGTGAGGTTCTGCCACGCGTTGCCGGAGAAGTTGCCGTGGGTGGCGGCGGCATAGATGCGCCGGGCGCCGGCGTCACGCACCGCCTGGGCGGCGGCCGCCAGCGTGCCCGCCGTGCCGATCATGTCGTCGACGAGCAGCGCGGTCTTGTCGCGCACGTTTCCGATGATGTAGCTGATCTCGGCCACCTGCTGGGCGGGGCGCTCCTTGTTGAGGATGGCCAGGTCCGCGCCGATCTTGGCCGCGAACTGCTTGTTGAGCTTGACCCGGCCGGCGTCGGGGGCCACCACGACGAGGTCCTCGAGTCCGAGGTCGTCGAAGTACTGGGTGAGCATGAACAGCGCGGTCATGTGATCGCACGGCTTCTGGAAGAAGCCCTGGATCTGACCGGAGTGCAGGTCCATGGTGAGGATGCGGTCGATGCCCGCCGATTCGAGCATGCGGGCCACCAGCCGGGCTGAGATCGGCTCGCGCGGGGCGGACTTCTTGTCCTGCCGGGAGTAGCCGTACCAGGGCGTCACCGCGATCACCCGGTGCGCCGATCCACCCACCGCCGCGTCGACCATGGTGAGCAGCTCCATGAGCGCGTCGTTGGCGCTCAGCCCGGCGGCCTCGTTGGCGCACGTCGGCTGGACGATGAACACGTCGGCGCCGCGCACCGACTCCTGGAAACGGCAGTAGACCTCGGTGTTGGCGAAGGTCTTGGTCGTCGCGTCGGAGAGCTCGACGCCGAGCTTGTCGGCGATCCGCGCGGCCAGCTCGGGATTGGCCCGTCCCGTGACGAGCATGAGTCGCTTATCGGCTTCCCGGCGCAGGATCGTCGGCAC
This sequence comes from uncultured Actinomycetota bacterium, assembly GCA_963771675.1. Lineage (GTDB taxonomy): Bacteria > Actinomycetota > Thermoleophilia > Solirubrobacterales > Solirubrobacteraceae > Palsa-465. Next base: position 694,906 of record CAVYUJ010000005.1, read on the forward strand.
TGTGGCGGTCTCCGTGACGCTCATCTCGTCCTCGAGCATGTTACGTGTGGGGGCCGACGGCTCCGTGGTGCTCACTGGCCCTCCTTCGACTCGGCGGCGGCTTGCTGGCGGCGGCGTTCAGCGTAGCCGTCGATATTGGTCTGGCGCGGGCGCGCGACGCCCAGCGCGCCCTCCGGCACGTCTGTGGTGATGACCGACCCGGCGGCGGTGTAGGCGTCATCGCCGATCGACACGGGCGCGACGAACGTCGTGTCCACGCTCGTCTTGACCCGGCTGCCGATCGTGGTGCGGTGCTTGCGGTAGCCGTCGTAGTTGGCGGTGATGGTGCTGGCGCCGAGGTTGCTCTGCTCCCCGATGTCGGCGTCGCCGATGTAGGAGAGGTGGGGCACCTTGGTCCCGCTGCCGACGTCGGAGTTCTTGATCTCCACGAACGTGCCGGCCTTGGACCCGTCGCGCAGCACCGTGCCCGGGCGCAGGTACGCGAACGGCCCGACGCTCACCTTGTCGGCGATGACCGCACCGGTGACGTAGGAGTGCAGGACGGTGGAGCCGTCGCCCACGGTGGCGTCGGTCAGCGTGCTGTTGGGGCCGATCGTGGATCCCCGGCCGATGGTGGTCGCGCCGTGCAGGCTCGTGAACGGGGCGATCACCGTGTCCTCGCCGATGCGCACATCGGCATCGATCACCGTCGCCGCCGGATTGACGATCGTGACGCCGGCCCGCATGTGGCGCTCGTGGATGTGGCGCTGGGCCACCGCGGCCACCTCGGCCAGCTGGACGCGGTCGTTGATCCCCAGCAGCTCGTCGGGATCGGCCAGCTCGTACGCCCCCACGGTGCGCTCGTGCCCGCGCATGATCGCCAGCACGTCGGGGAGGTACTGCTCGCCCTGGGCGTTGTCGGCCCGGACCTCGGCCAGCGCGCCCACCAGCGCCGCGCCGTCGAACGCGAACACCCCGGTGCTCACCTCGCGTATCCGCAGCTCCGCCTCGGTGGCGTCGCCTGCCGCCTTGGTCTCCACCACTCGCTCCACCGTCCCGTCGGCCGCGCGCACGACCCGCCCGTACCCGCTCGGGTCGGCCAGAACCATCGTTGCGATCGTCGCCGCGGCGCCCGACCCCTCGTGGGTCTCCACCAGCGCCCGCAGCGACTCCGGCGTGATCAGCGGCGCGTCGCCGTTGACCACCACCACCGTGCCCTCGCCCGTGATCTGGTCGACCGCCGCCCGTACCGCATCCGCCGTGCCCAGCGGGCGCTCCTGCACCGCCAGGGTCACCGCCCCGTTGAGCGCCGGCGCCAGCCGCCGGTCCGGCCCGTCGACCACGACGATCTTGTCCGCCCCGGCCGCCCGCGCAGCCGCCACCGGCCATTCGATGATCGGCCGGCCGCACAGCGGGTGCAGCAGCTTCTGGACGGTCGAACGCATGCGCGTGCCCTGCCCTGCGGCCAGGATGACGACGACGGGCGCGGTCACAACCGGGATCGTATGCGCCTCACGCGGCCTCTGTCTCCCCCTTTCCCTCAAAACCCCGCTCGTACCAGCGAATCCATTTGCGGACAGCGCTATCCGAGACCACCGCCACCAGCTGGTTTGGTGGTCAGGGCCGAACTGGCAATCCGCGGATCCGCGATGCGCGATGCGCGATCCGCGATCCGCGATCCGCGATCCGCGCGATCTTTATGCATAACGCGGAAAAATCGCGCAGGTCCCTCTGCCAGAGGGTGCCTGCGAGAGAGGGTGGTTCTCGCCCGTTACGCGATTTGCAGCGGTTTCGTTACAACTGGGGAGCCCGGATTTGAACCGGGACCTCACGGCTCCAAAGGCCGGCGGGCTGCCGTTACACCACTCCCCAGTGCATCGCGACAGATGCTGGCCAGAGGGTAACCCACGCGCCGAGACTCGGGCCCGGACCAACCAGAGGAGTACCGTGTGCGCCCATGGACGACGATCAGATCCACGGCAACATCGAGAAGCTCGTCGCGGAGGAGCACCAGCTCTGGAACCGCGAGTCCTCGGGCCAGGCCACCGACGAGGACCGCGAGCGCCTCGACGCCCTGAAGGTGTCACTGGACCAGTGCTGGGACCTCCTGCGCCAGCGCCGGGGCCTGCGCGAGGAGGGCGGCAACCCCGACGACGCTCAGGTCCGCTCAGAGAGCGTCGTCGAGAACTACCGGCAGTAGCCAGCGGGCCCGGCGCGTCGATGGCCTCGTATGCCCTCAACGAGGCCGCGGTCGCGCACGCCGAGGAGCTCATCCGCAAGCGCCAGTACGTGCTCTCCAGCGAGTGGAACCAGGTCCAGCCGCGGGCCGAGGCCCAGAACGCGTACCTGAAGAACCACTCCTGGGACGAGTACGCGCAGTGGCACCTCGGGCTCACCGAGGGCGCCGCCGACGAGACCAAGGCCCGCTACGCCTTCGTCTACGGGGACCTGCGGCGGGTGCACCGGATGGGGCTGATCGCCTCGGTCTACCGCGCCAGCGAATGGCGCCACAAGGCGATCGAGCTCGCCGCCCACGACCTCCTTCAGCTGCTGGACGAGACGAGCGGCACGGCCGGCTGACCGGCGCGTCAGCCCTCCAGCAGCGCCCGCAGCTCGGCGTCCAGCAGTGGATCGGCCAGCGCGGCACGCACGTCCGCGGGACGCCGCAGCGCGCGCTCCGGGCGCACCAGCCCGACAGGCGCCCCGGCCGCGTTGATGGGCGCCAGGACCAGCCCGATCACATCAGGGCTGTCCCACGTCTCCTCGGGCAGATCGAGCACCCCGGGGATGCTGCGCGCCAGCGCGAGCAGGTACAGGCCGCCGTCGAACACCGGCGCCACGGACGCCTCGCAGCCCGCGGCGAGGTCGTCGAGGACGGCCGTCGAGTGCTCCTCGAGCCACCGAGGGAGCACCGGCCACACGACGAGCACGGCGTTGCCGTCCGCACCGGCAAACACGCGCGCCACGGCCTCGGCGAGCCTCTCACCCACGCCGGCGACCGACACCCGCCCGGGGCTCACCCCCTCCGCCCACTGCACCGCGCGTGCCAGCAGCACGCGCTCGAGCTCGGCGACGCGCGTCACCCCCAGCAGCTCGCTCAGCTCCGGACCCACCCGGGCCGCGCCCGCCATCACCAGCACGGCCGGCGACGCCGCCACCGGATCACCCCTGCTCGAAGCGGTACATGGTGCCGCCCGGCTGCGGAACCTCTCCGGACAGGCGGTTGACCGCAAGCGCCAGCACGTCGGCGAACACCGCGGTGCTCTGGCCCATCAGCTCGATCAGCGTCGCCACCGGGGTGGGCTCCCCCGGCACCACCTCATTGGCGTAGTCGGTGACGAAGCCCACCAGCGCGAACGGCAGCTCGAGCTCGCCGCACAGGACCGTCTCGGGGCCGCCGGTCTGGCTGACCGCCACCACCCCGCAGCCCGCCAGCTGGGCGATCTCCGTGGGGGTGTTGAAGCGCGGTCCGTCGACGTGCCCGTAGGTTCCGCCGTCGCGAGCGGCGTGTCCGGCATCGGCGGCGGCGGCCAGCAGCGCGGCCCGCACGCCCTCGGAGTACGGCCCGCCGTGGAGGATCCAGTGGCCGCGCGCCGGATCGCCGGGCGCCACGAACAGCGTGCACAGCGACCCGTCGGGCAGCCGGTTGGAGGCGAAGTGCAGGTCGTCGAAGACCACCAGGGAGCCCAGCTCGAGGCTCGGGTCCACGGCACCGCACGCGGTGCACCCGATCACCGCGGTCGCGCCCAGGTCATGCAGGGCCCAGATGTCGGCGCGGTGCGTCACCTGGTGTGACAGCCGCACGTGGCCGGCTCCGTGGCGCGAGATGTGGAGGGCGTCGACGCCCGCAAAGCGCCCGCGCGAGACCTCGATCGTCCCGAACGGCGTCTCATGCAGCAGGAGCTGGGCATCGGCGAAGCCGGGCAGTGCGTGGGTCCCGGATCCGGTGATGATGCCGATCGGCATGGCGGGCGATCCTACTCGACCGCCATGGCGGTTCGGCCTACTGGACGGCGGCCCCGGACAGCGCGCGGGGCGCCCCGTTGGCGCCCTCGGTCCAGCCGACCGACAGCCACGTGGCGCGCTCGAAGAACGCCACCTCGGCCTCGACGAGCGCCTGCCGGACGCGGGTCCGCAGGCCCCACCAGGTGAGCACCGTCACCGTGCCCTCGTCACCGGTGAGGATCAGCCCCGAGCTCACCCCGGGCGGGAGCAGGCGGCCGCGGACGAAGATGATCGGCGGCCGGGCGTGGATGACACTCGGGATGCCGTGCTTCGTCGCGGCCGGCTGGAACTCGAAGCGCACCGCGCCGGGCTCGACGATGAGATGGCCACCACTGCTCGGCCGGCCGCACCGAGCCCCACACCCCACTCGCAGCAACGGCGTCGGGACGACGGTGCTCATATGCTCAGCATCCCCTCTCCGGTCCAATCCCACAAGCGGCCACGGGTATGAATCGAGCCACACCGCCCGTTCGGGTGGGCCCGAGCTGTCAGACGGCGATACGAGCACGGTCGATGGAGCTGCGTTGGGAGTTGAGCTGGTCGTGGCGGTGCGCGATGCCCGAGCTCAGGCGCTGGCGGCGCTGGGACTCGAGCTGCAGTTCGATGTCGGCCGCGGGCAGGGGCCGGCTGAGCAGGTAGCCCTGGATGAGATCGCAGTCGAGCACGCGCAACGCGTCCCACGTCCAGCGGTCCTCGACCCCCTCGGCGACGAGCCGGATGTCGAGCTTGCGCGCGAGCTGGATGAGCGCGAAGACGATCGCCGCGTCGGTGGCGTCGCTGCACATGCGCGAGACGAACGAACGGTCGATCTTCAGCTCGGCCACAGGAAGCGCCTTGAGGTGGGCCAGCGACGAGTACCCCGTCCCGAAGTCATCGAGCGAGAGCTCGACGCCGAGCTCGCACAGCCGGCGCATGACGGCGCTGATGCGATCGGGATCGGCCAGGACCGAGGACTCGGTCACCTCGAGCACCAGCGCCTCGGCGGGAACGCCGTGGCGGGCGAGAGCCGCCTCGATCTCGTCGGGGAACGTCGTGTCGAGCAGGTCGGCGACCGTGGTGTTGACCGCCATCTGCAGCTCGTAGCCGTCGTCGCGCCAGCGGCGGACCTGGGCGAGTGAGAGCTCGACGACGCGGCGCGTCAGCTCACGCGAGAGGCCGGCGTGCTCGGCGGGTCCGACGAACTCCGACGGCGGAGCCAGGCGCCCGTCGGCGCGGCGCCAGCGCGCCAGCGCCTCGACGCCGACGATGCGCCGCGTCCGGGTGTCGGCCTTGGGCTGGTAGTGGACCTCGATGGCGTCGCCGGCCAGCGCCGCCGCGAGCTCGGCGGCCAGCGCAAGGCGCTCCAGGGAATGCGTGTCGCGCTCACGTGCGTAGAAGTCGTAGCGATCGCGGCTGGACTTGGCCTGATACATCGCGATGTCGGCGTGGCGCATCAGCTCGTCGGCGTCGCGCGCGTGGTCGGGGAACGAGGCGATGCCGAGGCTCCCGGTGACGCGCAGCGACAGCTCGCTCACCGTGAAGGGGTCGCGCAGCGCTCCGAGGATGTCCTGGGCGATCCGGACGATGGCGTCCTCGCCGGGCGCCGGGTAGACGAGGACCGCGAACTCGTCGCCGCCGAGGCGGCCGACGGTGTGCAGATGGCGCAGCGCGTGCAGGAGGCGCGGGCCGATCTTGCGCAGGAGCTCGTCGCCGGCATGGTGGCCGAGCGTGTCGTTGAGCTGCTTGAAGTTGTCAAGGTCGAGCATCAGCACGGCCAGGCCGCGGCCGGAGGCCTCGCTGGCGGCGATCGCCTCCTCGGTGAGGGCCATGAAGCGGCGCCGGTTGGGGAGGGCGGTGAGGTCATCGGTGCCCGCCAGCCGCCGCGCCTCGGCGAGGCCGCGCGCGTCGCGGAAGGCCACCATCATGCGGCCGATCGCGGCGAACATGGTCAGGGTGGCCAGCCCGAACGGCAGAGCGCTGAGCCGGTGCAGGTGGTCGACGAGCAGCAGCCCCAGGGCGGCGAGCATGAAGCCGCTGGGCACCAGCAGCACCGACCACGACGCGAACTTCGGCTCGGGCCGGCTCGGCGGGACCTGCCAGGCGACGAACGCGAGGGCTGAGAGGGCCAGGAGGTAGATGAGGTTGGTGACCGCGCTGGGGCGCCCCGCGCTGCCCGTGGCCTGGACGGCGTAGAGGAAGTCGGCGCCGGCCAGCAGCGCGAAGGCCACGCCCAGGCCCGCCCAGCCACGGTCGATGCGCCAGCTGCGCAGGGCGATGATCCCCACGACGAGCCCGACGAGGAGCAGGTCGCCGATCGGATAGGTGAGCTCCATGGCCAGCGTCGCGGCGTTGCCGGAGCCCGAGAGGACGGTGGGGACGATGATGGCGGCACCGATGGCCGCGAGACCTCCGCCGGCCACGATGCCGTCCAGCCACACGCCGGCGGGCGGCCGGTTGCGACCGCGGATGCCGGTGAGACCGACGATGCCCGCGGCGACGAGCGGATAGAAGCTCAGCCACAGGACGTCAGAGATCGACGGGACGTGCGGGTGGGCCACGCGTGACAGCCAGACGGCCCACATGACGTTGCCGGCGGAGTAGGCGGTGACCCCCGCCGCGACGAGGGCGAAGGAGCGCCGGCGGACGTGGAGGCGCAGCGGGCGCAGACAGACGATGCCCGAGACCAGGATGCCGGTGGCCGAGCTGACCCAGTCGCGGATGATCGGGTCGGCGCCCGCGCCCCCGACGCCGAGCAGCGCGTTGGCGGCGGTGATCGCGAGCAGGACGCCGAGGGCGACGAAGGCAGCCGCGAGCAACCCGCGCTCGGCAGGCTTCAGCTCAGCGGAACGCGGAAGCGCGCGCCCAATTCGTGCCCTCATGGTCCGGTCGCATCGACCGTGGCCACCGGGAACTTGAGCGGGGGTGTCAGGCCACGGCCGGCCCCGGCGGTCAGGCCACGGCGAGCTCTGGGCGGTGCTGGGTCAGATACTCGTCCAGAGCGTCGGCCTTCTGCGTGTCCTCGTAGACCTCGTAGGCCTTGAGGCGGCCCCAGGACATCCGGCCCCAGATCACGTAGCGGTTCTCATAGACGGTGGTGCCGCCGGCGTCACGCAGGTAGTCGCGTCCGCGTACACACACCGTGGTGCGCCAGGGGAAACCGACCGCCACCACCTCGTCGGGGAAGATCTGGATGCCGACGGCGGCGAAGCGCCCGAGCCAGCGGGCGACCTCGTGCTTGCCGCGGAAGGTTCCCGACCATGAGTTGCGGCCCGGAAAGGTGAGCTCGACGTCGGGCGCGTCGAGCAGCAGGGTCGGGCGCACGTCGCCCCGGCGCGTGCGCCCCATGATGAACGTGATCAGCTTCTTGGCCAGCCAGGACTGGATCATCGTCGCCTCCTAGATTGATCGCTCTAGCGAGTAAAATAGAGCGATCTATCTAGTGGTGCAAGGGCGACAGCGCCACCGTTCGGACAGCGGCCGGTGAGGACCCCACCCGGGAAGTGAGGAGGAGCCGATGAGGGAGACGAGGGATCGGATCGTGGACGCGAGCGCCGACCTGCTGCGACGGCAGGGGTATGCGGCGACCGGCGTCAAGCAGATCGTCGACACGGCCAAGGCGCCGTTCGGGTCGATCTATCACCACTTCCCCGGTGGCAAGGAGGAGCTGGGGGCGGCGGCGATCCGCCGCTCGGGCGCGCTCTACGAGCTGCTCATCCCGGAGGTGTTCGACCCCGCGCCGGATCTCGTCACCGCGGTCCGCGCGTTCTTCGAGGGCGCGGCCGTCCATCTGGAGGAGAGCGAGTACGAGGACGCCTGTCCCATCGCGACGGTGGCGCTCGAGGTGTCCAGCACGTCGGACACGATGCGCGAGGCCTGCGCCGACGTGTTCGAGAGCTGGATCGCCGCGGGCCTGCCGCGCTTCACCGCGGCCGGCCTCGACCAGGCCACGAGCCGCGAGCTGGTCGTCGGGATGATCGCGGCGCTGGAGGGCGCGTTCGTGCTCGCGCGCGCGTCGCAGAGCACGGAGGCGCTGCACGTGGCCGGCGCGATGGTCGCCCAGGCGGTCCAGTCCGCGCTGGACGGCAACTGACGCTCCAGCAGCAGCGGCCGGCTCAGTGGCGGACGCGCCCGCCGCCGGCGCCCGGCTCCGTCGCCGGCCCGCGCGGCGCGGCGATGCCCAGGACCCGCATCGCCTTGAGCCCGAGCGAGAGCTTCTCGCGCCCGTCGGTGGAGGACACGTCGAGGCCGGTGAGCTCGCGCACGCGCTCGAACCGGTAGCGGATCGTGTGACGGTGGGTGATGAGGCGGCTGGCGGTGGCGTTGACGTTGGCGTCGCAGTCCAGGAACGTGGCCAGGGTGCCGAGCAGATCGGTCTCGTACTGCTCGTCATAGGCGACGAGCGGCCGCACCGTCTCGTTGTAGAAGCGCTTGAGCTCGGCGGGGTCGCTCATGTAGGGCAGCAGGAGCTGGTAGGTGCCGGTCTCGTCGTAGGCCATCTGGATGCGCTCGGAATCGCCCTCGACGACGTTCAACGCCAGCAGCGCCTCGTTGAAGGCGCGCTGGAGATCGAGCGGGTCCTCCACCCGGCGGCTGCGGCCCAGCGCGAAGGCAAACCCGCCCAGGCCGGCCTCGAGCTCGCGCAGCACCGCCGCCGACACGCGCCGTCCGGTGTCGCCGTCGGGATCGGGGATGAGGATGACCACCTCACCGGCGTCGACCCCGGTGGGCGCGGCGATCGAGCCGGCGGCGATCGAGCGGCCCCCGCGGCCGGCCACCGCGAGCAGCCGGCGCCGCCAGTCATCCTCGGTGGGGTTGCGCGCGTGGGCGCGCACGACGGCGACGCTGGCACCCGCGCTCAGGTCCGTGCCGAGCTCCTTGCCGCGGGCGAGGAGGTCGTCGCGGTCGCCGATCTGCCGGCCGAGCACCGCGCGCTGGAAGGTCGTGGCCGCCTCTTCGGAGGCCCGCTCGGGGGCGCGGACGCGCTCGACCTCGGAGGCGATCAGCGTCGTCACCAGCCGCAGCACGGCGCTGTCGGGCGTGCGCTCGCGGGTGCGCATCCGCAGCTGGCCCACCAGGGTCTCGGCGACACGCAGCTCCAGAGTGGTCACGTCGTCGGTGTCGCGCATCAGCGAGCGCTCGTCGGCGGGGGACCGGGCGGCGACCGCCAGCACCGCGGCCGAGCGGTCGATGAGGATGAGGCTCGCGTCCAGCGCCCGCGCGGCGGCGCGCAGGATCTCGGGCAGCCCGGCGCCCGCCTCGACGGCGTCCGTGATCGCCGCGAAGGCCCCGAGGTCCGGGGTGCGCGATCCGCCGCGCTCCGCGCTGTTGGCCACCTCGTTCACCAACCGGCTCTCAGAAGAGCCGCGGCCACTCGAGGATGATCAGCGCGCCAAGCACCACGCCGGCGCCCAGGAAGGCGGCCAGCACATAGAACGACAGGATGACCGCGGCCACCCGCTCCACCGGGCGGCGGTAGGCGGTCACCGCGGGGACCACCAGGAGCATCACGAAGGCGATGAGCCCCAGGAACCCGCAGCCGCCGGCGACGATGTATGTGATCGTGGTGTTGGTCACGTCTGGCACCCGTAATTGTGCCGAAAGGTAGTCATAACCGGGGTCGAGGACTCCAAATCGGCGCAAATTGCGGGCAAGAAGGCACCCATAGGCGCGTGCGGAGCCCGCGGTGGCGTGTGAACGCTCATTCGTTCGCCGCCGGAGCGTCGTCCCCTCCGCGCACCGGGTCGGCGCTGACCACCGCGGGGTGATCGCCGCGCATCCGGCTCGCCGCGTCACGCGCGCGTGACGCGCCGTCGTCTCCCCAGAACAGCCCGATGACCGTCGGGCCCGACCCGCAGACGATCGCGTCATCGGCGCCGGCCCGCGCGACCGCGCCGAGCGTCTCGCCCAGCCGGGGGGCGAGCGACAGCGCCGCCGGCTGAAGGTCGTTGACGATCAGCTCGCGGGAGAACGATCCCGTCAGCTGCGCGCGCAGGGAGCGCAGCTCCTCACCTGAGCGAGGCAGCTCCAGCCGGTCGGCCTCGCGGTAGACGTCGGGCGTCGAGAGCCCGAACGGCTGCGGGAGGACGAGCGCGCCGTAGGGCGGCACCTCGGGCGAGGGCAACAGGCGGTTGCCGGCGCCGACACCGATCCAGGGGCCGGGCACCAGCTGGCTGGGCACGTCGGCACCGAGGCGACCGGCGATGCGCAGGCGCGAGGTCCCGTCCGTGGCCGCGAGCCGTGGCGCAAGGCGCAGCAGCGCCGCCGCGTCGGCCGAGCCGCCCCCCATGCCGGCCGCGACCGGAATCCGCTTGGTGACGGTGACGCGGACCGGCGGGGCCTCCCAGCCGCTCTCGCGCAGCGCCGACAGCGCGTCGGCGACGAGGTTGGGGCCGGTCACGCCCTCGCAGACCACCTCGTCGCGATCGGCGGGCGACACCTCGAGATCGTCGAACAGCGACACCGCATCGAACAGCGTGACGAGGTCGTGGCGCCCGTCGTCGCGGGTGGGTCCCAGGTACAGGCACAGGTTGATCTTGGCCGGCGCGCGCTCGCGCGTCAGGACGGTCATGGGCCCAACCGAGCCGCCAGCTCGCGGAACTCATCGGGGGCCAGGCGCTCGGCGCGTTCGTCGGGCGGGTGGCCGAGCTCGGTGAGAGCCGCGCGCGCCCGCTCGCGCACGTCGGGGCCGAAGCCGGCCTCGGCGGGGGCGAGCGCCAGCGAGCCGGCCAGGGCCTTGCGCCGGTGCGCGAAGGCGGCGTGCACCAGCCGCGTGACGGCGGGGTCGGCTCCCGGTCCGCGGCGGCGCAGCCCGAGCAGCACCGAGTCGACGTTGGGCACGGGGCGAAACACATGGCGCGAGACCGGCCGCAGCACCTTGACCTCGCACGCCAGCTGAGCCAGCGCCGAGGGCACGCCGTACGCCCCCGTCCCCGGAGCGGCGGCAAACCGCTCCCCCACCTCGCGCTGGACCATCACGACCCATTGGCGCACGGTGGGCAGCTCGGTGACCGTGCGCAGGATGACGGTGGCCGCGACGCCGTAGGGAAGGTTGGCGACGACCTTCGTCGGAGCGGGATCGAACGCCGCGAGATCCAGCGCCAGCGCATCCCCCATGTGCAGGGTGGCGTGGGCAAACGGGGCCAGCTCACCGGTCAGACCCTCGCGCAGGCGCTCGTCGACCTCGACCACGTGCAGGTGCCCGGCCGGCCCCACGCGCTGCGCGAGACGGACCGAGAGCACGCCGGGGCCGCCGCCGACCTCCAGCACCACGTCACCGGGCGCGAGCTCGGCCAGCCGCTCGATCACGTCCAGGATGTTGCGGTCGATCAGGAAGTTCTGACCGAGCTCCCGCTGGCGCGCGGAGCGGGCGCTCACCATCCCAGCAGCGCCGCGGCGTTGGCGTCGAGCGCCCGCTCCAGCTCGGCGTAGGCCACCCGCCGCTCCAGGGCCAGCGCCTGGGCCGTCATGGCGACGTGGGCGGGCTGGTTGGGCTTGCCGCGCACCGGCTGGGGCGCCAGGTACGGCGCGTCGGTCTCCACCAGCAGACGGTCGGCGGGGATGCGCAGCGCGGCGGCACGCAGATCCTCGGCGCGCGGATAGGTCGCGTTGCCCGCGAAGGAGAAGAACCAGTCCTCGTGAGCCAGGCACTCCTCGACGCGGTCGGCCATGGAGAAGCAGTGCAGGATGACCCGCAGCCCGGCCGCCTGCTCGCCCAGGATGGCCAGCGTGTCGTCGTCGGCGGCGCGGGTGTGAATGACCAGCGGCTTGCCCGTGGCGCGGGCGAGCTCGATCTGCGCCTCGAACGCGCGGCGCTGATCCGAGGCCGGCGCGTAGTCACGGTAGTAGTCAAGGCCCGTCTCACCGATGGCCAGGCACTTGTCGTGGGCGGCCAGCGCCTCGAGCTCGGCGAAGTCCGCGTCGTCGAAGCCGGTCGCCGAGTTGGGGTGGCGGCCGATGGCGGCGTAGACCTGGGGAAAGTCCTCGGCGGCGGCCAGCGCCGCACGGCAGGAGGCGCCGTCGGTGCCGACGGTGAGGATGCGCGTCACGCCGGCCTGCTCGGCGGCAGCGACCAGCTCGGCGTTGGGCGGCTCGCAGAAATCCAGGTGGGTGTGGCTGTCGATCACCGCGCGGGAGCGGGTGGGTGGGACCGTTTCGGAAACAGCGGCTCCAGCGCGGCCACGGTCCGGCCCCCGCCCGTGGGGGCAAAGGCGGCACCGGCGATCGAGACATCGGGGGCGCCCAGCGTGTCCAGCAGCTTGGCGGTGCTCTCGGGGATGTAGGCGGCCAGCAGGACGCTGATCACCCGCACCGCCTCGGCCAGCGAGGCGAGCGTCTGATCGAGCGCGTCGGCGGACGCGGGATCCTTGGCCTGCTGCCACGGCGCGCGCTCCTCGACGTAGCGGTTGCAGCGGCGCACGCGCACCCAGATCTCCTCCAGCGCGGTCGTGACCTCCGCGCGGTCGAGCAGGTCGCAGACGCGCTCGGACAGACCCTCGAACTCGCGCGCCAGCGCGGGATCGGTCGCGACGTCGGGTACCACCCCGTCGCGGTAGCGGCGGATCATGGCGACGCTGCGACTGGCGAGGTTGCCGTAGTCGTTGGCCAGCTCGGACTCGTAGCGGGCGGTGACCGCGTCCATGCCGACCGTGCCGTCGGCGCCGAAGGCGACGTCGCGCAGCAGATAGAAGCGGAGCGCGTCGATGCCGAACTCGTCGATGACCTCGAAGGGGTCCAGCACGTTGCCCAGCGACTTGCTCATCTTGCGCCCGTCGGCGCCGAGCAGGAAGCCGTGGACGAAGACGTGCTCGGGCAGCGGCAGGCGCGCGGCGAGCAGCATCGCCGGCCAGAACACCGTATGGAACTTGAGGATGTCCTTGCCGATGATGTGGTACGTCGCGGGCCAGAAGCGATCAGTGAGGTCCTCGCCCGGCCGCGCGTAGCCCAGCGCCGTGTAGTAGTTGAGCAGCGCGTCGAACCAGACGTAGAACACGTGGTCGGTGTCCCACGGCACGGGGACCCCCCACTGCAGCCGCTGGCGGCTGAGCGAGATGTCCTGCAGGCCCGAGGTGATGAAGGCCAGCGCCTCGTTGTAGCGGACCGGCGGCATCACGAAGTCACGGTGCTCGGCGTACAGCTCCTCCAGCTGCTCCTGGAAGGCCGACAGACGGAAGAACCAGTTCTCCTCCTGGTGGAGCTCGAGCTCGATCTCATGGATCGGGCAGCGGTTGCCCTCGAGGATCTCGTTCTCCACCTTGAAATCCGCGCACCGCGGGCAGTACCAGCCCTCGTAGAGCCCCTTGTACGTGTACCCGTTGTCATGGACGCGCTGGAGCACCTCCTGGACGCGGCGCTCATGCTCGGCGTCGGTGGTGCGGATGAAGAAGTCGTTGGACGCGTCCAGGCGTGGCGCCAGCGCCTTGAACCGCTCGGCGTTGCGGTCGGCCAGCTCCTGGGGCGTGACGCCCTGGTCACGCGCGGCGTCGGCGACGGGCTCCCCGTGCTCGTCGGTGCCGGTGAGAAAGAACACGTCCTCGCCCCGCTGGCGCATGTGCCGCGCCAGCACGTCGGTGGCGATCGTGGTGTACGCATGGCCCAGGTGGGGCTGGGCGTTGACGTAGTAGATCGGGGTGGTGATGTAGAAGCTCATGGCCGGCGGTTGCAAGGCTAGATGGTTGATTTCGCGGCGGCTCCCTCGCGGGCGCGGGCGAGACCGGCAGCGTCAATTGCGTCTGGGGAAGAGGGGCCGGCGGGAGCGTGTGTGGGTGTCCCTCACACCGCCAGCGCCGAGCGGCCGCCGGCGCTGTTCACACCGGAGGTCCTGGGCGGCGCCGTGGTGGAGCGGACCACCAGCGCGGGCTCGACCAGCCGGACCACCCTGGCCCGCCGGTTGTCGATCCGGTCCAGCAGCAGCTCGAGCGCCATCCGCCCCATCTCCGTGCGCGGCTGGTCGACCGTCGTCAGCGAGACGTGCGCCAGATGGGCGATGAAGTTGTTGTCATAGCCCACGATCGACACGTCCGCGGGAACCTCGACGCCGGCCTGGTCAAAGCCGCCGAGCAGCCCGGCGGCCACCATGTCGTTGGCGGCGAAGATCGCCGTGGGCAGCTCGCGGTCACGCTCGGCGAGCATGGCCCGGGCGGCGGCCGCGCCGGCCTCCTCGGTGAAGTCCCCGCCGATCACACGCGCGCGAGCGCCCAGGCGGTGGGCCCGCATCGCGCGCAGGAACGCCGAGCGGCGCTGCGGTCCGCCGGCCCCCTTGCCGCCGTCCACGTGCGCGATGCGCTCGTGGCCGAGGCCGATGAGGTGGTCGAGGACGAGCTGGGTCCCGAGGTTCTCATCGATGATGACCAGGTCGGCGTCGACGCCGCGCAGCTGGCGTCCCACCATCACCACCGGGACCTCCGCGGCGGCGGCGGCGATGTCCGCGGTGCGCATCCGCGGGCTGACGAGGATGACCCCGTCCACGCGGTACTCCAGCAGCGTGGCCAGCGACGCGCGCTCACGCCGTGCCTGGCGCCCGCCGGCGCCGAGCAGCACCTGGTAGCCCAGCTCGGACGCCAGCTCCTCGATCCCGCCGGCGATCTCGGCGAAGAACGGGTTGCGCAGGTCGTCGAGGATGACGCCGACGGTCTTGGTGCGGCGGCTGGCGAGGCTGCGCGCCATGGCGTTGGGCCGGTAGCCGAGCCGGTTGGCCGCGTTCAGCACGCGGGCCCGGCGCTCCTCGGAGACGTTGGGCTGAGCGCGCATGACCAGCGACACCAGCGCGCGTGACACACCGGCGGCCTGGGCCACGTCCTCCATCGTCGGCGGACGGCGCAGAACGGCGCTCCTGGGGGCACGGTCACGCATCACGAACCGGCGCGAGCTTACCCCAGCCCGCATCACCGCCGCAAGTGCATTGTCGCGCTCTAACCCCAACCAACCCGCCACCCGACAGAGGCGGGATTTCCCTTGACGTAACCGAGATGGTGGGGATATATTCGCGGCTTCGCCCCTTAGAGCGCTCTAACCCGATTCCGGATCCTGGAGCGCTCCAAGGCCGCGGGAGAGAGAGGAGTGGATCGCGGCCCGGACCCCAGACGTTCAGACCTTGACCGAGCGCGGGTGACGGGTGGCTCGTGCTCGCGCAGGAGACGGCGATCACCGCGGACGAGCCGGCGGTGACCAGCGCTTCGATGCCGCCAGCGAGAGAGAGCATCGCGTCCCAACTCGGCTCACAGGACGGAGGAGATCAATCGATGAGACGACTGCGTCGCAGTCTGACGGTGCCGGCGCTGGTGGCAGTCACCGCGCTGGGGTTAGCGGCATGCGGCGGAAGCTCCGGCAGTGGGGGCAGCAAGTCGAAGTCCAGCACCACCAACGCGGTGAACATCGCCAGCTCCAGCAAGCCGTGCAACTACAAGTTCGCCCTCATCACCCACGGTGACAACGGCAACTTCTGGAGCGTCGTCTACAAGGGCGCCAAGAACGCGGCGGCCGACCTGGGGTGCACGCTGACCGAGACCTACGGCTCCCAGACGGGGGGCCAGGCCGAGCCCGACGACAACGCCGAGAATGCCCAGATCCAGGACGCGATCAATGCCCACGTTGACGGGATGGCCATCTCTGACCATGATCCGTCGCTGATGAACCCGACGATCAAGTCGGCGGTCTCGAAGGGCATCCCGGTGGTCCTGCTCAACGCCGGCTGTGACGATCAGGACATCGCCGCCAGCGGCGCGATGACGTGCGTCGGACAGCCCGAGCAGCTCGCCGGTCAGGCATCGGGGACGCGGTTCAAGAGCCTCGGGGCGACCAACGTGCTCTGCGTCATCCACCAATCCGGCCAGAACCTGCTCGACCGCTGCAACGGCATCGCGCAGGCCCTGGGCGTCGGGCAGCAGTGCAAGTCGGGCAGCCCGCCCGCCAAGGGCCCCGCGTGCACCGAGCTGACGCTCTCCACGCCCAACGCCGCCTCCAACCCCCAGCAGGCGATCGGGCAGGTGACCTCCTACCTGCAGTCACACACGCAGATCAACGCGGTGATGACGCTGAACAACGCGATCGCGGCGGCGCTGGTCGGCGCCCATCCCACCAACGTCAAGATCGCCACGTTCGACCTGTCGACCGACGTGGAGAACGAGATCAAGGCCGGAACGCTGGCGTTCGCGGTCGACCAGCAGCAGTACCTGCAGGGCTACCTGCCCATCCAGTTCCTGTACCTCTACAAGAAGCACGAGGGGCAGACCGTCGGCGGCGGCACCACCGTGGCCAGCGGCCCGCTCCTGGTCGACAAGAGCAACATCACAAACGTGGCGGCCGCGATCGCGGCGGGGGACGACTGACCCCCACCGGGCCGACACGGCAAACCGCGCAGCTGCGCCGGGCGGGACTGGCCGCCCGGCGCGGCTCGCACGTGACCGACGGAGAGTGACCGCCCCACGATGAGAGCCTCCGCACGATGAGTGCCACCCCACACCCCACGCCGACGCCGACACCGGCCCCGCCGGGGACGGAGCCGGCGACGACCGACGAACGGCTGATTGCGATCAGCCGCGTGACGCGGCTGTTGCGCCGGCCCGAGCTGGGCGCGCTGATCGGGGCGATCGTCGTCTGGCTCCTCTTCGCCATCACCGACGCGAGCTCCAACCACCTGTGGCTCAACCAGACCGGTCTGGCGGCGTGGACTCAGCAGGCAGCGTTCTTCGGGATCCTGGCCGTGCCGGTGGGGCTGCTGATGATCGGCGGTGAGTTCGACCTCTCGACGGGGGTGATGTCAGGGGTCACCGCGATCGTGATGGCGCTCCTGGTCGGCAAGTACCACTGGAACACGTGGCTGGCCATCATCGGCACGCTGGTGTTCGCCAGCCTCGTGGGGCTGCTCAACGGCTACGTCGTGGTCAAGAGCAAGCTGCCGAGCTTCATCGTCACGCTGGCGACGTTCTTCATCCTGCGCGGCGCGAGCGTCGGCGGCACCCTGCTGCTCAACCACGGCAGCACGGAGGTGTCGGTGAGCACGCCCAACCCGGCGGGCCTCTCCAGCGCCAAGTCCATCTTCGGCAGCTCGTTCTTCTCCAGCGGGGCGCTGCCCAGCGGCTACAGCACGGCGATCATCTGGTTCATCGTGGTGACCATCGTGGGGTCCTGGGTGCTCAGCCGCACCACGTTCGGCAACTGGATCTTCGCGGCCGGCGGAGATCAGAACGCGGCCCGCAACGTCGGTGTGCCGGTCAACCGGACCAAGATCCTCCTGTTCCTGAGCACGGCGCTGGCGGCGGCGCTGGTGGGGATCATCTCCTTCACCCAGGCGTCCTCCGCGGTGTCCGAGCAGGGCGTGGGCTACGAGTTCTTCTACATCATCGCGGCGGTGGTCGGCGGTTGCTTCCTCACCGGCGGCTACGGCTCGGCGGTCGGCGCCGCACTGGGCGCCTGCATCATCGGGATGGCGTTCGAGGGCGTCATCTACGCCAACTGGAACAGCTCGTGGAACTACGCGTTCCTCGGGGTGATCCTGTTGCTGGCGGTGGTCGTCAACACCCTGATCTACCGCCGCGCGGTGACGGCGAGGCGATGAGCATGGCGCAGCCAGAGGTCAAGGACGGGGCCTGCCTGCTCGAGGCCCGGTCGGTCTCGAAGTACTTCGGCTCGGTCAACGCGCTCCAGGACATCTCGCTCAAGGTCAACGCGGGAGAGGTCACCTGCGTGCTGGGCGACAACGGCGCGGGCAAGTCGACGCTGATCAAGATCCTCTCCGGCGTCCATGCCCCCGACGCGGGCGAGCTGCTGATGGGCGGCGAGCCGGTCAGCTTCACCAACCCCCGGGACGCCCGCGCAAGCGGGATCGCCACCGTGTTCCAGGACCTGGCCACGGTGCCGCTGATGTCGGTGTGGCGCAACTTCTTCCTGGGCAACGAGCCGACCAAGGGGCGCGGCCCGCTGCAGCGCATGGACATCAAGCGGGCACAGTCGGTGATGCGCGAGGAGATGTCCAAGATGGGCATCGACGTCCGCGACCCCAACCAGGCCGTGGGCACCCTCTCGGGTGGCGAGCGCCAGGCGGTGTCGATCGCGCGCGCTGTGTACTTCGGCGCCAAGGTGCTCATCCTGGACGAGCCCACGAGCGCGCTCGGGGTCAGGCAGTCCGGGATCGTGCTCAAGTACATCGTGCAGGCGCGCGCCCGGGGGCGCGGGGTGGTCTTCATCACCCACAACCCGCACCACGCGTTCCCCGTCGGTGACCGGTTCGTCCTGCTCAAGCGCGGCCAGATGATGGGCTCCTACCTGAAGGCAGAGACGACGCTCGATCAGCTCACGTCGCTCATGGCCGGCGGCGCCGAGCTCGAGCAGCTGACTCATGAGCTCCAGGGCCTGGCCGGCGATCCGGAGATGGCCGCGGTCGCCAAGGAGCTGGCGGCCGAGGTCGATGAGTCCGCGTAGCGGACGGATGGGGCGACCGGAGATGGCTGACCTCGAACTGCTGACGGTCGGACGCATCAGCATCGACCTCTACTGCGGCGAGCTCGGCGCCGGCTGGCAGGAGGCGCAGACCTTCGCCAAGGCGGTCGGCGGCAGCCCCACCAACGTCGCGATCGCCGCCGCGCGGCTGGGACGGACGGCGGCGCTCTACACCAAGGTCGGCGCCGACCCCTTCGGCGCGGTCGTCCTCCAGGAGCTGCGCGACTTCGGGGTCGACACATCGTTCGTCGGGGTCCTTGAGGAAGGAGTGACTCCGCTGGCCTTCGCCGTGCTCGACCCGCCCGAGGACCCCCAGCTGCATTTCCGCCGCCATCCGCCGGTGCCCGACTTCCAGCTGCACCCTGGCGAGGTGCCGGCACGCGTCGTGTCGGACGTCGGCGTGCTGTGGATCTCGGGGGGCGCGCTGGCGCAGCAGCCGTGCCGGGGCACGGTGCAGGAGATGCTCCTCGCGCGCGGGCGCGCGCGGCACACGGTGCTGGACCTCGACTACCGTCCCAGCTTCTGGCGCGACCGCGACGAGGCCTCCCGCGTCATCGGCGAGGCGGTCGACCACGCGACGATCGCGGTCGGCAACCGCGAGGAGTGCGCGGTGGCCGTCGGCTCCGACGAGCCCCATGAGGCCGCCGCGCGGCTGCTGGCGCGCGGCGTCGAGCTGGCCATCGTCAAGCTCGGCGGTGACGGCGTGCTGCTGGCCGATGAGCGCGGTGAGCGGCTCGTGGCCCCGGCCCCCATCGAGGTGCTGTGCGGGCTGGGCGCCGGTGACGCGTTCGGTGGCGCGCTGTGCCACGGACTGCTCTCGGGCTGGCCGCCGGAGCGGGCGGTGGCGTTCGCCAACGCCGCCGGCGGGATCGTGGCCTCGCGGCTGCTGTGCTCGGCGGCGATGCCCTACGAGGCCGAGGTGATGGAGCTGGTGGAGGAGATGCCGAGAAGCCGGACGACTCATGCCGCCGACTTACCGGCGAGGCCGGATGCCGAGCGGAGGCGACCGGCATGAGCGCGAGGCATCGCATCGGCGTGGGCGTGATCGGCTTCGGATGGCTGGGCCAGGCCCACACCCGCTCGCTGCTGCGGATCCCCACCCTGTTTCATGACCGCGTCTATGAGCCCCGGCTGGTGGCCTGCAGCGACGCGATGCCCGCGCGCGTGCAGGACGCCATCGACTCGTTCGGGTTCGAGCGGGCCTCGGTGGACTGGCGCTCGGTCGTCGAGGACCCCGAGGTCGACGCCGTCTGGATCGCGGCCCCCAACATGCTCCACGGCGAGCTCGTCGCCGCGGTCGCCGGCGCGGGCAAGGCGGTGTTCTGCGAGAAGCCCGTCGGAGGGACGCCCGAGCACGTCCGGCACGCCGCCGGCGCGGCCCGGGCGGCGGGCGTGATCAGCGGCGTGGGCTACAACTACCGCTGGGCCCCGCTCGTGCAGTACGCCCGCGAGCTGCTCACCGACGGAGAGCTCGGCGAGGTCACCAACTACCGCGGGCGGTTCTTCTCCACCTACGGCGCCGATCCGCTCGGGCTCAACTCGTGGCGCTTTCAGCTCGATGAGGCCGGGTACGGCGTGACCAGCGACCTGCTCTCACACGCGGTGGACCTGGCCCACATGCTCATCGGCCCGATCGCCCGCGTCACCGGCACGATCGAGACCTTCATCACCGAGCGGCCGCAACCCGTGGCGGGCGCCAGCCACTACGGCCGCGGCCGTCCCGAGGACCCGTTGACGCCCGTCACCAACGAGGACTACGCGGGGATGCTGGTGGAGTTCGCCAACGGCACCCGGGGCACGTTCGAGGCCAGCCGGACGATGCTCGGCCCCGAGTCCGACATGGCCTTCGACGCCTACGGCACCCGCGGCGCGGTCGGCTGGAACTTCCAGCGCCTCAACGAGCTGCGGCTCTACCGCGCCGCGTCCGACCGCGCCTCGGGCTACACCACCGTCCTGGGCGGAGATCGCTTCGGCCACCACGGCGTGTTCGTCCCCGGCAGCGGCAACCCGATCGGGTTCGAGGACCTGGTGACCATCGAGGACCACGAGTTCTGCACCGCGCTGGCCGACGGGCAGCCGTTCGCGCCCGGGTTCGAGCAGGCGCTGGAGTGGGCGGCCGTCCAGGATGCGCTGCTGCGCTCGGCGCGCAGCGGGTCGTGGGAGGCGGTGCTGCCGCTGGCGGCCGAGGCCGCGGCGTGACGGCGATCACCATCGGGCTCATCGGCGCCGGGCGTATCGGCCGGCTGCACGCCGAGCTGCTGGCGCGGCGCGTGCCCGGCGCGGCGGTCGGGATCGTCTATGACGTCCACACGCCCTTCGCCCTCGACGTGGGCCGGGAGCTGGGCGTGCCCGTGGCCGCGAGCGTGGAGGAGGTGCTGGGGTCAGACGTCGACGCGGTGGCGATCTGCTCCAGCGCCGACACCCACGTCGATCTCATGGTGGCGGCGGCACAGGCGGGCAAGGCGGTGTTCTGCGAGAAGCCGGTGTCGCTGGATCTGCAGGAGCTCGAACGCGGGCTCGATGCCATCGAGGCCCATGGCGTGCCGTTCCAGGTCGGCTTCAACCGCCGCTTCGATCCGGCGCACGCGTCGGTCGCAGCGGCCGTCGCCGCCGGGCGGATCGGCGAGCCCCACCTGGTGCGGATCTCGAGCCGGGATCCGGAGCCGCCGGCGCTGGAGTACGTGCGCACGTCGGGCGGCCTGTTCCTGGACATGATGATCCATGACTTCGACATGGCCCGGTTCGTCACCGGCTCAGAGGTCGTGGAGGTGTTCGCCCGCGGCGGCGTCCGGGTGGCCCCCGCCTTCGCGCAGGCCGGGGACATCGACACCGCGCTGGTGACGCTCGTGCACGCCAGCGGCTGCCTCACCGCGATCGACAACTGCCGCGCGACCGCGTACGGCTTTGACCAGCGCGTCGAGGCCTTCGGCTCCGACGGCATGGCGGCATCCGAGAACCCTCCGGCCCACACCGGCGTGCTCACCACCGCGCAGGGCATCTCGCGCCCGCCCCTCCCCCACTTCTTCCTCGAGCGCTACCTGCCCAGCTACGAGCGCGAGTGGGAGGGGTTCGTCGCCGCGCTGCGGGCGGGTACGGCGCCGCCGGTGGGCGTGCAGGACGCCCGCGCGCCGTTGGTCATCGGCCTGGCCGCGTTGCAGTCGCTGCATGAGGGCCGGGCGGTGCGCCTCCAGGACGTCGCGGCGGGGTGAGCCGCGCCGGCGGGCGCGTCAGCCCGCCGTGAACAGGAAGTCCAGGCAGCTTCCGTCCTCGGCGAGGTCGACGACCGCCCCGCGCAGCAGATCGGCGGTGTAGTCGCTGCCCGGGTTCAGGCACAGCGTGCTCCCGATCTTCTGGGCGGCGCGGGATTCGTGGATGTGGCCGTGGAGGCCGACGGACGGCTGATAGCGCTTGATCGTGTCGCGCACCGCGGTGCTGCCCACGGGGATGAAGCTGGGCCGGCCGCCGCGGAGCACCGGCCGCAGGCTCTCGTCGAGCTCGGGGGCCACGTCCAGGCCGGTGCCGTAGGGAGGGCAGTGGAAGTTGACGACCGCGCGCCGGTCGGCCGGCACCCGGTCGAGCATCTCGCAGATCCGGCGCTCGAGCTCCTCCTCGCTGTACTCGCGCTCGGTGTTCCACGGTGTGGGGGTCACGTCGCCGAGGCTGGCCAGCAGGACCGGCCCCAGGTCGCACAGCACGCCTTCCGGGCACTCGACCCGCGACGCCCGCTCGAGGACCGCGTCGACCTCGAACGGATCGTCGTTGCCCGGCGTGATGATGCAGCGCACCGAGTCGGGAAGGCGCTCGGCCGCCAACTCACACCAGCCCTCGACCTGGGCGGCGATCTCGCCGCGGAAGCGCTCGGCGACGTAGCCCGGGTCCTCGCGCATCCGGGAGACCTCGTGCGCCTCCATCCTCACGCCGTAGAAGCCGAGCTTGTTGATCTCGGCCAGCAGGCGCGGCTCCTCGGCCGCCGGCACGGTGACCGGCTCACCGCGGACCTCGGCGTGCAGGGAGCCGTTCTCGGCCCGGATCGGAACCAGTCCCTTGCCCGCCACGTCTCCGCCCAGCAGCAGGACCTCGGCCTCGTAGACGGTGGCCGCCGCCAGGAACTTGCGAAAGCAGCGGTCGGACCCGTGGACGTCGGTGGCGAAGAAGATGCGCAGCGCCCGCCGCCGGGCGGAGGCCTCCTTGCGGCGCCCGAGCATTACTCGGGCGGCAGCTCACGCATCGACATGCCGATGTCGATCTGATTGCGCCGGCGGCGCATCGAACTGGCGATGAGATAGATGACGGGACCGGCCCCCAGCACGATGACCAGCGTCGTGATCGACTCGGCGCTGAGCTTTCCGTACACGCTGGAGTGCACGAGCACCTCGACGATGGTGAACAGCGCCAGGACGGTGGTCAGGCCGCCGGCCCAGGTGACGCGCGGGATCCCCAGCCATCGCGGCAGATCGGTGGCGCCCGGTCTGAGCAGGAGGTCTGAGCGGCGGCTGGCCAGGAACGTCGCCGCCACCCCGCCGGCGAGCAGGATCAGAGCGAAGAAGAGGCTCTCCAGCGCGACGATGTTGGTCAGGTCGGCGTACGTGGTGAGGATGCAGAAGGCGATGCCGATGACGATCACGATGGCGATCGCGACGAGCGGCGCGTGATTGCGCTCGTTGATCTTGGCGACGCTGAGCGGGAGCAGGCGGTCGAAGGCCAGCGCGAACAGCACGCGCGTGGTCACGGCGACGAAGGCGAGGTTGACCGCGATCTCGGCCACCGGCACGGCGACCCCGAAGAGGATCTTGGTGATGGGGTCGCCGGAGAGGACGAGGCCGTAGCCGAGGCCGCCCGCCTGGGCGCTGAGCGACGTGATCTTGGCGTAGGCGTCGGGGCTGCCGGCGCCGAGATTGGCCTGCGCCTGCATGAAGTGCAGTCCGGCGGTGTGGCGCAGCAGCGCCCACACGCCGCCCCAGACGATGACGAGCAGGCCGATGCTGATCGCCGAGGCGTACAGGTAGGTCCGTCCCGGACGCCGCAGCTCACCGCCGACGTAGTAGGAGTAGAGGACGCCGTTGTAGTTGAGGACCATGAAGGGGATGATCGCGATCATCGCCGCGAACGAGGTGCCGTAGAGCACGCCGTTGGAGTGGCCGAGCGAGACCAGCGCCTGGTAGGCGCCGGGATGGTGCGTGTAGCGCGCGAACGCGCTGACGAAGTCGGCGTGGCTGTGGTCGGCGAGGAGCACCGCGAGACAGAGGAACGCGAGCAGCTGGACGACGATGAGGGCCAGGATGATCTGGGCCAGCCGCTTGAGGGAGAACAGCGACGCCAGCGCGACGATCACCATCACGCCGCAGCTGATGAGCACGACGGCCAGATTGGTGCCGACGTCGTTGGCGGCGTTGGCGATCGACGCGCTGCTGAAGGCCGAGCCGAGCGCGGTCAGCATGAACGGCGTGAAGGTGGCGGCGAAATGCGCGTTGGCCGCGAGCACGTAGGTGAAGACGACGGCGATCCCGATGCCGGCCATGGCGCCCGCCACCGGGGAGACGACGCGGGACAGGAACACGTACTCGCCGCCGGCGCGTGGGATCGCCTCGAGGAGATGGCGGTAGGCGAACATCGCCACCAGCCAGATGAACGCTCCGGCGAGCAGCGGCAGGTACATGTCGGACTTGCTGAAGTCCGTCAGCCCGGCGTTGAAGTTGATGAACGTGTTGACCACCGCCACCGACGCCAGCGAGATGCCGACGGCGGCGGGGATCCCGAGCTCACGGACCAGCCCGGACGCCTGGCGGGTGAACAACCCGCCTTGGGCGACTGGCCGCTCCGGTGCGCTGCCACTGTGACCGACTGCGATGCCCATGCTGCCCTCCCCGGGTCTGTGGAACGTTCCAGCAACCTACCACTGAAATCCGGCGGTTGCAACTGTTGTCACAAGGATTGCGACCGGTCCGGACGGCCTTGACGCGGCGGCGCCGAGACGGTAGAAGTCAGCGATATGGAACGCTCCAAACCACGCGGGCTCGAGGGTGCCCGGAGCGGCTGTCGGCCGTCTGCCCGAGGCTCTCGGCCGTCTGCCCGAGGCTCTCGGCCGTGTGCCCGGAGAGCTTGGCGGCCCTCTGCCCGGACGGGCGCTCGCCGATGAGCCGCCCCGTGAGAGCCGCGGTCATGACCCAGCCGGGCGAGCTGGAGGTCCAGGAGTTCCCGCTGCCCGATCCGCAGCCCGGGGCGGTCGTGCTCCAGATGGCGATGTCGGGCATCTGCGGCACCGACAAGCACACCTTCCGCGGGGAGGTCATGCAGTACGCGGGGACCCCGCACGAGCGCCAGATCGAGTACCCGCTCATCTGCGGGCATGAGAACGTCGGCACCGTCGCGGCCACCGGCGGCACGGTGCTCGACAGCGAGGGACAGCCGCTGCGGGCCGGCGATCGCGTCGTCCCGGCCGCCAACGTGAGCTGCGGCGAGTGCTGGTACTGCCGCAACGGCCACCCGTATTACATGTGCGAGCGCCTGGAGGACTACGGCAACAGCCTCAACTGCAGTCGCGAGCCACACCTGTTCGGCGGCTGGAGCGAGTACATGTACCTGCTGCCGGGCACCCAGCTGTTCCGGGTGCCCGATGAGCTCCCCGACCACGTGGCGGTGCTCACCGAGCCGATGGCGGTCACCCACGGGTTCGAGCGCGCCCGCCGGCTCAACGACACCTTCGCCGAGACCGTCGTGGTCTTCGGCGTCGGCCCCCTCGGCATGTGTCATCTCATCAAGGCGCGGCTGATGGGCGCCGGGGAGCTGATCGCGATCGACCGCTTCCCGTCGCGCCTGGAGCGCGCCGGGGCGTTCGGCGCCGGCATGGTGCTCGATGCCGGCCGGCTGGAGGGCGACGAGCTCATCGCGCGGGTCCGGGAGGCCACTCAGGGACGCGGCGCGGACATGATCCTCGACTGCTCGGGCGTGCCCGAGACGTTCGTCACCAGCCTGCGGATGGTCCGCGTGGGCGGCACCGTCGTGGAGGCCGGGGCGTTCGTCGACATGGGGCCGGTGCAGATCAACCCCAACGCCGACATCTGCACCAAGAACGTCAACGTGATCGGCGTCGGCGGTGAGACCGCCGAGTCCTACAAGCCGGCGATGGACCTCCTGGCCCGCCATCTCACCACGCTGCCGCTCGAGACCTTCGTCTCACACCGCCTCCCGCTCGAGCGCGCGCAGGAGGGGCTGGAGCTCGCCCAGCGCGACGAGGCGATGAAGGTCGTGCTGTCGCCGACCGCCTGAGACCGCCGAGCGCCTCACACCACCGTTCGCCTGACGCGACCGACCGCGAGGCCGGGGGGCCGCGCCTACCCCTTGACCGCGCCGCCGAGGGTGAAGCCCCCGGTGAACAGGCGCGACATGATCGCGTAGAGGATGAACACCGGGATCGAATACAGCAGCGAGTAGGCCGCGATGTCCCCGTAGCGGACGTTGGCGGCGCCGATGAAGCCGTAGATGGCGATCGGCCCCGGCTGCTGGTTGGGATCGGTGATCAGGACCAGCGGCACCACGAAGGAGCCCCAGGCGTTGACGAAGGCGTAGATCGCGCCGGCGCCGATGCCCGGCAGCGCCAGCGGCCCGACGATCCGCGTGAGGATGTGCCAGGTGCTCGCGCGCTCGATCCGGGCCGCCTCCTCCAGGTCGTACGGGATGGCGTCCATGAAGTTCTTGATCAGCCAGATCTCGAACGGCATCGCCGTCACCCCGAGGAAGATCGCCGTCGGCAGGATCGAGAGCCAGTTCTCCAGCGCGAAGATCTGGTAGATCGGCACGATCAGGATCGACATCGGGATCCCCGAGAGGAAGAGCACGATCAGGAGCAGCGGGCCCTTCCAGGGGATCCGCCGCCGCGACAGGGCGTAGGCGGCCAGCGACGACGCCACGGTGGAGACGATGGTGGCCACCGCCGAGAGGACGACGCTGTTCCACAGGGAGTGCAGCTGGCTCGAGCCCGTGGCCGCGCGGAAGTTGGCCAGCGTGAAGTGGGGGAACTCGATGCTCCACGACGCCTGGGAGTCCAGCGAGGCCGCCAGCAGCCACAGCATCGGCAGCGCGAAGAGGATCCCGATGACGGCGAGCAGGCCGTTGCCCAGCCGCCGCGAGGAACGGGAGGGCGGCGGCACGCGGGGCGCCGAGTCCGGGACGTGCACCCGGGTGTCGGGCAGCGCGGCCAGCGAGGCGTCGGCCGGGTTCAGCGCGCTCATACGCGCAGCCTCGACGCGCGGACATAGGCGAAGCCGAGAATCGTGGCGATCACGACCATCACATCACCGATCAGGGCCCCGTAGGCGAGGTTGTTGAACGAGAACGCCTGCTGGTAGGAGTAGACCGGCAGGATGTTGGTCGAGTTGCCCGGCCCGCCCTGGGTCATGATGTAGATCAGCGCGAAGTTCGCCAGGGTCAGCAGGGTGACGAGCAGCACCGTGGTGACGATCGTCGGGCGCAGCAGCGGCAGGATGACCATGCGGAAGCGCTGCAAGGGCGAGGCGTTCTCCAGCGTCGCGGCCTCGATCACCTCAGACGGGATGTTGCGCAGCGCCGCCGCGAACACGAGCATGGCGAAGCCGCACTGCGACCAGGTGTTGGCCAGGGTGACGATGAGCAGTGGCTGGCTGTGCAGGAAGTCCGACTGGCCGAGGCCCGACAGGGTGGCGAATGTCCCCCCGGCCGTCGTGGAGGCGTACCAGGTCATCCCCGCCGTCACCGCCGGCATCATCCAGGCGATGACGGCCACGCCGCCGACGACGATGCGCAGCACCCCGTTGGCGTTGCGCATGAGCAGCGCCAGTCCCAGGCCGATCACCACGGTGCCGAGAACCGAGCCGGCGACGAAGATGGCGGTCAGCTCCACCGACTCGGGGAACACCGTGTCGCGCCCCAGCTGGTGGAGGTTGGCCAGACCCGTCCAGTTGTAGTTGACCGCCGTGGGCCCCACCAGGCGCAGGTTGGTGAAGCCCAGGAAGAACGCGTAGCCGACCGGGATGAGGAACAGGACGATCAGCAGCACCAGCGCGGGAGCCAGCAGCGTCATGCTCCCCCACTGAAAACGCTCCCGGTCTGACCGCCGACCGGTGGGGATCGGGCGGCCCTGGCCCGGCGGCGTCATCGCCACCGGGCCGCCACTGGCATCCGCTATCGCCATGCCTGCTCGCCTACTTCAGCTTCTCGGTGCTGCCGTTGAGCTGGTTGGACACGTAGGAGCTGAGCGTGTTGACCGCCGTGGCCACGCTGGTGCTGGGGTTCTGCACCAGCTGACCGGTGGCATTGCCCATCCCCTGCACCCAGATCGAATACGCCGAGGACGACGGGGTGAGCGTCGCGTGAGCGAGGATCTGGGCGAACAGGGACTGGTAGGGAGCGAACTTCGTGAACGCCGGCGCCGTCCAGTAGTCCTTGTTGGGCGTCACCCAGCCGGCCCAGTTGGCGGCGTCGATGCTGTTCTGCTGGTTCTCCATCACGTTGATCAGCTTGAACGCCGCGTCGGGGTTGCCGCTGTGGGCCGACATGGCGTAGTCCCAGCCGCCGAGGGTGCTGGCGATGCCACCACCGGTCTCGGTCGGGATGGGCGCCACGCCCATCGTCTGGGCCGCCTGCGCCCAGTACGGCGCGCCGATGAACTTCGTCCAGTTGCCGGTGAAGTAGTTGGAGCCCACGGCCATGGCCAGCTTGCCCTTGGCGAACAGCGTCAGGGGCGTGGTCACCGCGTTGGGGCTGAACAGCGCCGTCTCCGAGGCGCCCAGGCCCTGCGCGTAGACGCTCTTCATGAAGGTGAACGAGTCCCGGATCCCGGGGCTGTCGACCACCCACTTGCTGCCGTCCTGGATCTTCGGCGTCGAGCTGCCGACGATGAAGTTGTTGATGCCCTGCAGCAGGCCGTTGGCCCCCGAGCCCGAGCCGGCGTTCAGCCACAGCGGGATGACGCCGGGCAGCGCCGACTTCAGCTTCTTGGCGGCGGTCAGAATGTCGTTCCAGTTCTTCGGCTTCCACGGCACGGGCAGGCCGGCCTTCTGGAACATCTGCTTGTTGTAGAGCATGGCGCTGTCGTTCTCACCCTGATCGACGGCGTAGGTGTGACCGTTGAACTGGCCCTCACTCTGGACCACCTTGGGGAACTTGCTCCACCAGCTGGTGCTGGGCAGGAAGCTGTCGAGCGGTCGCAGGTACCCCGAGCTCTGCCACAGGCCGATCTGGCCGGTGGGGATCTCCGCCACGTCGGGGGCGGTCGACGGTGAGCGGTAGAGCAGGCTGAGCTTGTTGACGATGTCGTTGTAGCTGCCGGGGATCGGCACGAGCTGCACCTTGATCCCGGGGTTCTGTGCCTCGAACTGCTTGGCCACCTGGCTCCACCACTTGTTGGTGAGCCCCTGAGTGTCAAACACGTAGGTGGAGCCGTAGGCGACCTTGATCACCTTCGCCTTGCCGGAGCTCGGCGAGACGCTCGAGTTGCCGCTGCTCGCCCCACCGCACGCCGTGACGGCGGCAGCGGTCGCGACCGAGAGCACCACCACTGCGCTGCGACGTAAACCACTCAGCCCAATCCTCATGCCTGGTCTCCTAGTGTTGTGCTTCGTTGAGGGACAGGGCACCGCGCTTGGGCGCCTCCCCAAGGTCCCTGAGAACCGCTTCTCGATCGATCAACCGCTCGCCCGACTGGGCGTCGAAGAAGTAGAGATGACTCGGGTTGAAGACCAGCTCGACGTGGTCCCCCGCCGCCGGGATGATCGTGCGAGGGAACCGGGCCAGCACGAGCTGGTCCTGGACCCGAACCGTGACGAAGATCTCTGAGCCGGAGTGCTCGACGACGTCGACGACCGCCCGCAGGCGCGCCGTGTGGGTGGTGCCGGCGACATCCGCGGGCGGGCGCAGATCCGCGGGACGGATGCCCACCACCGGGGTCCGTCCGCCACCGCTGTCGCGCAGGGCCTTGGCCTGGAGGGGATGGAGCTCCACCTCCTCGCCCAGCAGCGTGAGGGTCGACCGCTGCTCGCCGTCCTCGAACTCCCCGGACAACAGGTTCATCTTCGGCGAGCCGATGAAGGCGGCCACGAAGCGGTTGGCCGGGTTCTCATACAGGCCCGACGGCGTGTCGCACTGCATCACGTCCCCGTCCTTGAGCACCGCGACCCGGTCACCCATGGTGAGCGCCTCGATCTGGTCGTGGGTGACGTAGACCGTGGTGGTCTGCGTGAGACGCTTGTGCAGACGGATCAGCTCCGCCCGCATCTGGACGCGCAGCGCCGCGTCGAGGTTGGAGAGCGGCTCGTCGAGCAGGAACAGCTGTGACTCGCGCAGCAGGGCGCGCCCCAGCGCGACCCGCTGGCGCTGGCCCCCGGAGAGCTCGTTCGGCCGCCGGCTGAGCAGAGCCCCGATCCCCAGCACCTCGGCCACCTCGTCGACGCGCCGGCGCAGATCCTTCTTTGACTCGCCGCGCACCGTGGGGCCGAAGGCGAGGTTGCGGTACACGGTCATGTTGGGGTACAGCGCGTAGCTCTGGAAGACCATGGCGACGTCGCGCTCACCCGGAGACAGCGCGGTCACGTCGCGGTCGCCGAACCAGATGCGCCCGAAGGTGGGGCGTTCCAGGCCGGCGAGCATCCGCAGCGACGTCGTCTTGCCGCACCCGGAGGGGCCCACCAGGACCAGGAACTCCCCCTCCGAGATGTGCAGGTTGAGGTTGGCCACCGCGGCGTTGTCCTCGCCGAACAGCTTCCACACCTCCTCGAAGCGCACGCCGCCGGAGAAGCCGCTCATGCCGCGCGCTCCAGGGCTCCGGCGAGGATGTGCGCCGCCTCGGCGACGCCCTCGACGGGCGGGACGTCGGGATCCTCGTGCTCGATGGCGACGGCGGTCGCGGCGGTGGCGTCGACCACTGCCATGAAGGCGCTCCACCACGCCGCATCGTGACCCCGCCCCACGGTCGCGAACTTCCACGGCACGTCGGCGGTCGGGCCCGGCCAGCGGTGATCGAGCAGGCCGGCGGTGGCCAGCACGCGCTCGTTGAACCACACGTCCTTGGCGTGCACGTGCCCCACCCGGTCGCTCAGCTCCGAGGTGACCGCCAGGGCGTCCATCTGCATCCAGAAGAAGTGGCTCGGGTCGATGTTGGCGGCGAGGTTCTCCCCCAGCCGCGCCAGCCGCCGGAACGTCTCGACGTTGTAGACGGACGTCCCGGGGTGCAGCTCGATGCAGACCCTGACGTCGGGGTGCTCGGCGCGGGCAAACTCGCTGAGCGCGCTCCAGTAGGGGGCGACGCTCTGCTCCCACTGGCGCTCGTAGATGCCCTCCAGATAGGGCAGCCAGCCGCCCGCGGCGAAGTGCGGCGTGACATCGCCGGGCGCCGCCGCGGGGCATCCGGCGAGGGCGACGACCCGGTCGACCCCCAGCTGCGCGGCGAGCCGGATCGTCTGACGCAGGGCGTGGTCGTGGGGTCCTGCGATCCCGGGGTCGGGATGCAGCGGATTGCCCCAGGCATTCAACGCCGCGATCGTGAAGCCCGCGCCCTCGATCCCGGCGAGCCATTCGCTGCGGGCCGCGTCGTCGGCGAGCAGGCGCTCGCGGTCACAGTGCGGATGGGGGGCGTAGCCGCCGGTGCCGAGCTCGAGCGCGGTCACCTCGGGCGCGGCGTCGGTCAGGCAGTCCAGCAGCTCAGGCAGGGTTCGGTCCAGGAACGCCTCGGCGACGACAGCGAGGCGGCGCGGCTGCCAACTGGGGTCCGTCAAGCCCACCCCTCCGTGTTGTGTGCTGTGTGCAGTACTCGACCCGGTCCGTTTGGAGCGTTCCAGGCGGCTTGTTCTATCGCGTCTCCCCGACCACGTCAAGCGGGGCCGCCAGGTCGCCGACGTGCGGTCCGGGCCCTCGCCGCCGGCGCGGCGCGCGCGACGGCATGTGTCTCTCTCAGCGCTTGCGCGACACCGCGACGGTCGAATCCCTGACGCAGAGCTTCACCGGAACGCGCACATGGCGCGGCGGGATGCTGGGGTTCTCGATGCGCTCGAGCAGCAGGCTCACCGCACGCTCGGCCTGGAAGTGCAGCGGCTGCGCGACGGTCGTCAGCGAGATCCGGTGCAGGCCCGCCATGGCGATGTCGTCGAAGCCGACGATCGAGATGTCGCCGGGGACCGAGAGCCCCGCGGTCTCGCACGCCTCGATGAGCGCGATGGCGCCGATGTCGTTGGAGGCGAACAGCGCCGTGGGCGCGCCCGGGCCGCCGATGGCCTTCTCCAGCGCCACCGGGCGGCGGCCGATCGTCATCACCTCGGAGCCGGGCTCCCACACGTGGGCCGGGAGCGCCTCCAGACCGCGGCGCGTCATCGCGGAGCGGTAGCCGGCGTAGCGGGCACGATCGCCGCTGCGCTCCACCAGCGGGGTGCGCACGAAGGCGATCCGGCGATGACCCAGCTCGAGGAGATGGTCGGTGGCCAGGCGACCGCCCTCGGTGTCGCGCGGACCGACGGAATCCCCCCACGCCTCGCTCAGGCCCAGAAAGACGATGGGGACCCCGGCGCGCTGCAGCGAGTCATTGACATGAGAGCCACGCGCCACGAAGGCCAGGAACACGATCCCGGCCACGCGGTGGCCGAGCAGCGCGTCCACTCCGGAGACCGCGATCTCCTCCGCGCCCTCGATGTTGCAGAACATCGTCGTGTAGCCGAAGCCGAATGCCGCGCGTTCCACCACCTGTGCCATCTGCGCGTAGTACGGGTTGCTGAGGTCGCCGAGCAGGACGCCGAGCATCGTGGTGCGCTGCTGCACGAACTGGCGCGCGATGGTGTTGGGCTTGTAGTCCAGCCGCTCGATCGCCTGCAGCACGCGGGCCCGGGTGCCGTCCGACACCTCCTGCACGCCCCGCACCACGTTGGACACGGTCGACTTCGACACTCCCGCTTCGGCGGCGACGTCGAAGATGGTGGGCGGCTTGCGCGGCGAGGCGGGGCGCGCCGCCCCGTTCCCCGAGCGGGGCGATTTCATCGCTGGCAACCGGCTACCCGGCCCTAGTCTCCATGGCGGGGAGATGATATCCGCGGTGTGATCCGCGGCTCGCGGATGTCCAGCCCACCGGACGGGCGTCCCTTCCCACGCTTGACACCCTTCCGAGCGGACCGGTAATGTGCGTGGAACGTTCCAATAAGGAGAGTCCTTGAGTAAACCGACCCGGGTGGGCGTGGTGGGCTGTGGGTTGATCGCCCAGGTCATGCACCTCCCATATCTGACCGAGCTGGGTGACCGGTTCGAGCTCGCGGCACTGTGCGACGTGTCCGAGACGGTGGCGCAACGGTGTGGTGAGCGTTGGGGTGTGGCAACCCTGCACACCCGGTGGCAGGACCTCCTCGCCGAGGATCTCGACGCGATCATGGTGCTCACCTCCGGCGACCACGCGCCGATCGCGATCCAGGCCGCCCAAGCCGGGATGCACGTGTTCGTGGAGAAGCCGATGGCCTTTTCCAGCGCCGAGTGCGCCGCCATGATCGAGGCCGCCGAGTCCGCCAACGTCCGGCTCATGGTCGGCACGATGAAGCGGTATGACCCGGCCTACGAGCGGCTGGCGGAGCTGATGGGCGATGTGCGCGACGACCTGCGGCTGGTCAAGGTGACCACGCTGGAGTCGCCGTTCGCACCGTACGTCTCGCACTATCCCCTCGTCGCCGGAGATCCGCCGCCCCCGGAGGTCATGCAGGAGCTGCAGGGCGCCGACGACCATGCGCTCGACGGTGCCCTGGGCGCCGCCGATGACCACACGCGCTGGTGCTACCGCTGGATTCTGCTCGACAACCTGGTCCATGAGTTCAACGCCCTGCGCGGCGTCCTCGGAGAGCCCACGGCGATCGTCTCCGCCGAGCTCGCGCGGGAGTGCGTGAGCGTGAACCTGCGCTTCGGTCACACTGACTGTCACCTCTCCTGGGTCGACCTGCCCGGCATCGCCCGCTACTCACAGGAGTTCGCCTTCTACGCCCCCGACCAGCGCCTCACGCTCAGGCTGCCGTCGCCGTTCCTGCGCAGCATGCCGAGCCGGCTGATCGTCGAGGGCGGCGAGCCCGGGAGCGCGCACAGCTGGGAGCGCGACGAGGTCGTCTCCTACGAGGAGGCCTTCAAGTGCGAGCTGCGCGAGTTCGCCGACTGCATCGCGACGGGCCGCCAGCCGCGGACCTCGGGCTACGACGGGATGGCCGACATCGCGCTGTGCGAGGCGATCGCGCGGGCCCACCAGGGTCTGGAGCCAGAGCTCGCGGCCGGCGCGCCGGCGCCCGGCGGAGTGGGAGCGGGCCGATGACGATCGAGCAACACGGAGCGGCGGCCTCGTCGGGCGGTGAGGTGTCCCGGATCTCGGTGGCCAACGCGCCGGTCAGCTACGGCGCCTTCGAGATCACGGTGGGGATCGATCCAAACGTCCCCGAGCCGCTGACGCTGCTGGACTGGGTTCACCAGGCGGGATACGAGGGCATCGACCTGGGGCCCGCCGGCTACCTCGGTGACACCGACACCCTGGCCGGCCGGCTGCGCGGCCGCGACCTCAGCCTCGCCGGGGGATACCTCGAGCTTCCCTTCTCAGAGCCGCAGCAGCTCCGGGAGGCCTTGCCCGAGCTGGAGGTGCTGCTCGACGTCTTCGACCACGCGGGCAACGGTGGGCTCAAGCCCAAGCCGACGCTGGCCGATGCCGGATCGCCGGCACGCTCGCGGTATCCGGGCCGGGCGGCCCTCGATCCCAGCGTCGGGCTCGACGATGCGGCGTGGCGGCGATTCGCCGACGGGCTGGCCATCGCCGTGGAGCGTTGTCGCGAGCGCGGCTATGACCCCACCTTCCACCATCACACCGCCACGTACATCGAGGCGCAGTGGGAGATCGAGCGCCTGCTCGAGCTCAGCGACGTCGGCCTGTGCCTGGACACGGGACATCTGCTGCTCGGCCGCGGTGACCCCGTGACCGCCGTGCGCGACTGGGGCGCTCGCATCAACCAGGTCCACCTCAAGGACGCGAGGCTCGCCAAGCTCGAGGAGATCGTCGCCGAGGCGGCGCCCGTCGAGGAGATCTGGCGCCGCAAGGCGTTCTGCGCCCTGGGCGACGGCGACATCGACATCGAGCAGGTACTCGAGGCGCTGGCCGGCAACGGCTACTCGGGCTGGCTGGTGGTGGAGCAGGACGTGCTGCCCGATCCGGCCGATCCCGAGCAGCCCGCCATCGATCAGCAGCGCAACCGCGAGTACCTGCGCGCGCATGGCCTCTGAGCCGGTCCGCGTCGCGCTCATCGGCGCCGGGCGGATGGGCCGTGTGCACCTGGGGGCCCTCCAGGCGGCGGAGACGGTCGAGCTGATCGGCGTCGTCGAGCCGGTCGCCGCCACGCGAGAGCAGCTCGCGGCCGCCGGACTCCAGCTCCATGAGACCGTGGACGAGCTGCTGGCCCACGGCGCCCCGGAGGCCGTCCTGATCGCGGCGCCGTCAGACCGGCACCCGGCGCTGGTGGAGACGTTCGTCGCCGCCGGCATCCCCATGCTGTGCGAGAAGCCGGTGGGGGTGAGCGTGCAGGACACCGTCGCGGCCGCCGACGCCGCGCAGCGGGCCGGGGTGCTGCTGCAGGTGGGGTACTGGCGGCGGTTCGTCCCCGAGCTGCGCGCGCTTCGGGACCGCATCGCCGCCGGAGAGCTCGGCCAGGTCTGCCACGTGGCGTGCATGCAGTGGGACGAGGAGCTCCCGTCTGAGCAGTTCCGCGCCCACAGCGGCGGCATCGCCGTCGACATGGGGGTGCACGAGTTCGATCAGGTGCGCTGGCTGCTCGGCCAGGAGTTCCGGTGGGTGGCGGCGACGGCCGCCGGTCCGAGCACCGCGCCTCGGCCACCGGGCGATCCGGACGCCACGACGATCCTGGCGGCGCTGTCGGGGGGCGCCGCGGCCACGATCTCGCTGGGGCGCCGGTTCCCCCAGCCCGACTCATGCTGGCTGGAGATCTGGGGCACCGACGGCTACGAGCGGATTCCCTTCATGTGGGGGGCGCCGGGCGACGAGGTGTTCCGCAGCTCGATGACGCGGCAGGCCGAGGGGTTCGCGCGCGCCGTCCGGGGTGGGGCGTGCGAGGGCGCACAGGGCGCCGACGCGGTGGCCGCGCAGACCGTGGCGGGATGGACCTCGGACGCGCTGTCGGCCGACCGGCCCGCCGCTGGCATCCCGGCCGGGGCCCCATGAGCCCCGATCCCCTCAAGGACCGGGCCCCGTGAGCGCCGGCCCGCCCACGGACCCGGGGCCCGAGGTGGGGATCGGGATCATCGGCTACGGGATGATGGGCAAGGCGCATTCCTACGGCTACACGCTGGCGCCACACATCCGCCCGCTGGCCTGCCGGCCGCGGCTGCGCGTGATCAGCGGCCGCCACCGCCACCTCGTCGACGGCGCCGCCCGCACCTACGGCGTCGAGCGGGCGGTGACCGACTGGCGTGAGGTGATCGCCGACCCCGCGGTGGAGATCGTGGACATCTGCACCCCGCCCGGGACCCACCCCGAGATCGTCGCGGCGGCCGCCGAGGCGGGCAAGGCGATCATCTGCGAGAAGCCGCTGGCGGCGGATTACGCCGGCGCCCTGCGCGCGACGGAGGCCGTCCGGCGCGCGGGCGTCCGTCACGCCATCGGCTTCAACTACCGCCGGCTCCCCGCGCTCGCCCTGATGAAGCAGATGATCGACGAGGGCCGCATCGGGCGGCCCCGCCTGTGGCGGGGGACGTGGCTGTCGGATGAGTTCCTGGACCCCGATGTGCCGTTCGATTGGCGCTTTGACCGCAGGCAGGGCGCGAGCACGATCGCCGACCTCGGCGCGCATCTCATCGACCTCGCGCGATGGATGGTGGGGCCGGTCCGGTCGGTCAGCGCGCAATCGCAGACGTTCGTCACCGAGCGCCAGGACAGCGACGGCCACCCGGGCGCGACCGTGAGCGTCGACAACGACGACGCCTCCTCCGCGCTGCTGTGCTTCGAGGATGGCGCGCTGGGGGTGCTCGAGACCGCCAAGGTCGCCCCGCGCCGGCCCTGTGACTTCGTGGTCGAGGTCAACGGGTCCCGGGGGACGCTGCGCTTCGACTACGCCCGCCTCAACGAGCTGTGGTTCGGCGACGGCGAGGAGCCCGATGAGCTCTACGGACTGCGCCGGATCCGCGCGGAGCATGCGACCCATCCCGAGACGGAGGGCTGGTGGCCGATCGGCCAGGGCATCGGCTACGGCGCCAGCTTCGTCAACCAGGCGGCCGACCTGCTCGCCCAATGGCCCGATGGAGAGTGGAGCCCGGACCTGGAGGCCGGCCTCGAGGTCCAGGGCGTCTGCGAGGCCATAGAGCGCGCCGCGGCCCAGCGGCGCTGGGTCGATCTCTCGGAGATCGGCGGTGTTAGCGTTCGTGAGCCGCACGGGGAACGAGACGGAGATTGAGTGACACTCGGTGGATCACATGCCTGAGCTGACGGTGGCCCAGGCGCTGGTGCGGTTCCTCGCCGCCCAGCACGTCGAGCGAGACGGCCGGCGCGAGCGGTTCTTCGCCGGGTGCCTGGGCATCTTCGGCCACGGCAACGTCGCCGGCCTGGGCCAGGCGCTCGCCCAGGACCCGGACCTGCTGCCCTACCACCCCGCGCGCAACGAGCAGGCGATGGTGCACATCGCCGCCGGGTACGCGCGCCAGCGCAATCGCCTGGGGACCTGGGCGTGCACCACGTCGGTCGGACCCGGCGCCACCAACCTGGTGACCGGCGCCGCGCTGGCGACGATCAACCGCCTGCCCGTGCTGCTCCTGCCCGGCGACACCTTCGCCACCCGCTACCCGCATCCCGTGCTCCAGCAGCTCGAGGTCGCGCACGACGCCACCGTCTCGGTCAACGACTGCCTGCGCCCGGTGTCGCGCTACTACGAGCGGGTCGAACGGCCCGAGCAGCTCATCCCGGCCGCCCTGGAGGCGATGCGGGTGCTCACCGATCCCGCCGAGACCGGGGCGGTGACGCTGGCCCTGCCCGAGGACGTGCAGGCCGAGGCCTTCGAGGTGCCGGCCGCGTTCCTGGCGCCGCGCACGTGGACGGTGTACCGGCAACCGCCCGCGCCGCAGGCGGTGTCGGCGGCGGCGAGCCTCGTGCGGACCGCTCGCCGGCCGCTCATCGTGGCGGGCGGCGGGGTCATCTATGCAGAGGCGACCGCGGGTCTGCGCGCGTTCGTGGACGCGACCGGGATCCCGGTGGCCGAGACCCAGGCCGGGCGCGGCGCGCTGATCTCCGATCACCCGCTCAGCCTCGGCGCGATCGGCGCCACCGGCACCGCCGCCGCCAACCGCCTGGCGCGAGAGGCCGACGTCGTCATCGGCGTCGGCACGCGATGGAGCGACTTCACCACCGCCTCGAAGTCGGCCTTCCAGGACCCCGACGTGCGCTTCGTCAACATCAACGTGACCAGCTTCGATGCCGCCAAGCTGGGCGGCGTGGCGGTGGTGGCGGACGCCCGGGTGGCGCTGGAGGTGCTGCGGACCGCGCTCGGCGACTACAGCGTCCCCGCGGAGTGGCGCGCGCTGGCCGGCGAGCAGAGCGCGGCGTGGGCGGGTGAGGTGGCGCGGCTGGTGTCGGCGCCGGGCGACGGCGACGCCGGCGCGGCCGCAGACGGCGCCGGTCTTCCCTCCCAGGCCCAGGTCATCGGCGCCATCAACGACGCCGCCGGGGAGACGGGCGTGGTCGTCTGCGCCGCGGGCTCGGCGCCCGGGGACCTGCACAAGCTGTGGCATGCCCGCGACCCCGCCGGCAAGGGCTACCACGTGGAGTACGGGTACTCGTGCATGGGCTACGAGATCCCCGGTGGGATGGGGGTCAAGCTGGCGGCGCCCGAGCGCGAGGTGTTCGTGCTCGTCGGGGACGGCTCCTACCTGATGGGCCCCGGCGAGCTGGTCACCGCCGTCGCCGAGCGGATCGCCGTCGTGATCGTGCTCGTCGACAACCACGGCTACGCCTCGATCGGCGCACTGTCGCGCTCGGTCGGCTCGGCCGGCTTTGGCACCCACTACCGCTTCGCCGCCAACGGGTCGCTCCCCGTCGACGACGCCGGCGGGGATGGACTGGCCGAGCCCGCGGGCGCCGACGTGCTCCCCGTCGACCTCGCCGCCAACGCCGAGAGCCTGGGCGCGCGCGTGGTGCGCACGCGGACGATCGCCGACCTGCGCGCGGCGCTGGCCGAGGCCGCCGGCGGGGGTTCTGACGGTGGACCGACCGTGATCTGCATCGAGACCGACCGCTACGCCGGGGTGCCGAGCTATGACGGCTGGTGGGACGTGCCGGTCGCCGAGACCTCGACCCAGGACACGGTGCGCGCCGCGCGCGCGGAGTACGAGCGCAACGTGTCCGCCCAACGGCAATTCCTCGGAGGGAGCCCATGACCGACCTCGTCGTCCATCCCTCGGCCACCCCCGCCGCAGACGGGACGTTCCTCGATATCAGCCCGCACGCGGCCGGCTGGACGTACGTCGGCTTCGAGGTGCTGGCGCTGTCGCCGGGCGTGGTGGCCAAGCGCGACACGCGCGATCGCGAGGTGTGCATCGTCGTGGTGTCCGGGACGGCCACCGTCAACTCCGAGCACGGCGAGTACAACGAGCTGGGCGGCCGGGCGGACCCGTGGAGCGGCCCGCCCGACGCCGCCTATCTGCCGCCGGGCACGGAGTTCCAGCTCGCCTCCGCCGACCAGGGGGAGGTGGCGCTGTGCTGGGGCCCCGCTCCGGGAGGCGGCGCCGGGGCCCGCGTGCTGCGCGGCGACGAGATCGAGGTGGAGACGCGCGGCTACGGATCGCAGGAGCGGACGATCCACCCCATCCTGATGGCCGATCGCGAGGCCGACTCCCTGCTGGTGTGCGAGGTGCTGACGCCCGGCGGCAACTGGTCCAGCTACCCGCCCCACAAGCACGATTCCGACAACCCGCCGGCCGAGACCTTCCTGGAGGAGACCTACTACCACCGTGTCACCCCGGGGCAGGGGTTCGGGCTGCAACGGGTCTACAGTGAGGACCGATCGCTTGACGAGACGCTGAGCTTCGGCGACCGCGACTGCGTGCTGGTCCCGCGGGGCTATCACACGGTGTCGGCGCCTCCGGGCTACGACCTGTACTACCTCAACGTGATGGCTGGTCCGAAGCGGCAGTGGGCCGTCGTCAATGATCCCGATCACGAATGGCGCGTCGCGCCCTCGCCCGCAACTGAGTAGGAGCTTTCCGATCATGTCCGCCACCGCCACCCGTCTGCTCGACAACTACATCGCCGGGCGCTGGACCCCGGCGCAGGCCGCCACCGAGGTCCTCGACGTCACCAACCCGTCGACCGGCGAGACGCTCGCCCGGGTGCCGATGTCGGGTGGCGCGGACCTCGACGCCGCCGTGCAGGCGGCGCGGGCGGCCCTGCCGGAGTGGCGCGCGGTGTCGACGATCGCGCGCGCCCGCAAGCTGTTCGAGCTGCGCGAGCGCCTCGTCGCCCGCCATGAGGACATGGCGCGCTCGGTGACCACCGAGATGGGCAAGACCATCGTCGATGCCACCGCCGAGGTGGGCCGCATGATCGAGATGGTGGAGGCGGCGTGCGCGATCCCCACGACGATGCAGGGCCGGATCCTGGAGGACGTCTCGCGCAACATCGACGCCGAGACGATCCGCCAGCCGGTGGGAGTGTGCGCGGCGATCGTGCCCTTCAACTTCCCGGCGATGGTCCCGTTCTGGTTCTTGCCGTTCGCCATCGCCTGCGGCAACACGTTCGTGCTCAAGCCGTCCGAGCAGGTGCCGCTCACGCAGCAGATCGCCTTCGAGGAGCTCGATGCGCTCGGCCTCCCCGCGGGCGTCGTCAACCTGGTCAACGGCGGGCGCGAGATCGTCGAGGGCATCCTCGCCCACCCCGGCATCGACGCGGTCTCCTTCGTCGGCTCGGCGCCGGTGGCGCGGCTGGTCTACGAGGGCGCGGCCAAGGCGGGCAAGCGCGTCCAGGCGCTCGGCGGGGCCAAGAACCACATGGTGGTCATGCCCGACGCCGTCATCGACAAGACCGTCGACGGCATCCTGGGCTCGGCCTTCGGCGCCGCCGGCCAGCGCTGCATGGCGGGATCGGTGGTGGTCACCGTCGGCGACGCCCACGAGCAGCTCATGGGTCCGCTGGTCGACGCCACGCGCGCGCTGCACGTCGGCGACGGCCTCGACGAGTCCAGCGAGGTCGGGCCGGTCATCTCCTGCGCGGCCCGCGACCGGATCGCCGACTGGGTCCAGCGCGGCATCGACGGCGGCGCCACGGCGGTCGTCGACGGGCGCGGCGTCTCGGGCGAGGGCATCGCGCCCGAGGGCGCGTTTCTGGGCCCCACCGTGCTCGACGACGTCACGCCCGAGATGGAGATCGCCCAGGAGGAGGTGTTCGGCCCGGTGCTGTGCGTCATCCGCGCCGAGTCCCTCGATCAGGCGATCGAGATCGTCAATGGGAGTCGCTTCGGCAACGGCACGTCGATCTTCACCGAGTCCGGCGCGTCGGTCCGGCGCTACCGCCACGAGGTGGAGGCGGGCATGATCGGCGTCAACATCGGCGTCGCCGCGCCGGTGGCGTTCTTCCCCTTCTCGGGATGGAAGGACAGCTTCCTCGGCGACCTGCACGCCCACGGCACCGACGCGGTGGAGTTCTTCACCCGCAAGAAGACCGTGACCAGCCGCTACTTCTCAAGCGGCCAGGGCTCGGGCAGTTACTTCGTCGAGCGTTAGTCCTTGGCGGTGAGGGCGCGGTAGAGCGCGTTGGCGCTCACGCCGGTCAGCTCGGCCACCACGCCGGCGGCGGGACGCGGCTTGGCCCCGGCGTCGACGAGCCGGCGCAGCGCCGCCAGGGGCGCGTCGATCCCGGGGACGGTCTCGGGCGCCGGCCCGACGACGAGGACGATCTCGCCCTTGGGCGCCGCGCCGCCGTAGCGCTCGGCGAGCTCCGTCGCCGTCCCGCGGGCGACCTCCTCGTGGATCTTGGTCAGCTCGCGGCACACCGCCGCCGGGCGGTCGGGGTCCAGGGCCGCCAGTGTCTTCAGGGACGCCCCCAGCCGCCGCGGGGACTCGAAGGCCACCACGGTCTGCGGCTGCGCGAACACGCGCTCGAGCTCTGAGCGCTTGCGGGGCAAGAAGCCGACGAACTGCCAGCGCTCGGCGGGCAGGGCGCTGGCCACGAGCGCGCTGAGCGCCGCCGACGGGCCGGGCAGGACCTCGACGGCCAGACCGGCGGCCACGCAGGCGCGCACGAGCACGAAGCCCGGGTCAGAGACGAGCGGCATGCCGGCGTCGGAGACCAGCGCCACCACGGAGCCCGCGCTCATCTTGGCCACCAGCTCGGTCGCGCGCTCGGCCTCGTTGTGCTCGTGGTAGCTCACGAGCTTGGCGCCGACGCCGTAGCGATCCAGCAGCACGCGGGTGCGCCGGGTGTCCTCGCAGGCGACGAGATCGGCCTCGCGCAGCGCGGCGAGGACGCGCAGGGTGATGTCCTCGAGGTTGCCGATCGGCGTCGGGCAGACGATGAGGCGGCCGGTGCTCACGCGTGCAGCTTCGCAGGTGCGCTGGAGAGACTGCCCCCGCCCGCCCCCGCGGGCGCCGGCGGACGCAACCGCTCGGCCGCGCCGGCGACGGCGAGCAGCAGCGCGTGCCGGGTCGCCTCCTCGGTGGCCTCGCTGTGGCGGCTGATCGGCGCCGCCACCCCGATCGAGGCGACGCCGTGGCCGTCCTCGTCCAGGAGCGGCGCCGCGAGCGCCCACGCACCATCGAACGTCTCCTGCCAGCTGATGCCCCACCCGTTGGCGCGGATGAAGGCGAGACGCTCGCGGATCGCGGCCTCGTCGGTGAGGGTCCCCGCGGCCAGCGACTCACGCGGGCGGGCCAGCACCTGCTCGATGATCGCGTCGGGTGCGCAGGCGAGCAGCGACCGCGCGGTGGCGCCCGCGGTCAGCGGGACGCGGGTGCCCCGCTCGGCGGTGACGCGCAGCCGCTGGGGCGAGTCGACGGCGGCGATGTAGACCGCCGTCCCCAGCGCGGGCTCGGCGACGGCGAAGAGGACGAGCTCGCGGGTGGCCTGCGCCAGCGAGCGCAGCTCGGCGTCGACGATCCCGGGGAGGTCCAGCGACGCGCGCGCCCGGTCGCCGAGGCGCACGGCGCCGATGCCCAGGCGGTAGGAGCCGGCGTCGTCGCGCAGCACGTAGCCGGCGCGCTCGAGGCCGCGCAGGATGCGGTTGAGGCTGCTCGACGGCATCCCGAGATGGCGGCGCAGGTCGGCCTCGGGCCAGCGGTCACGGGCATCGCCGAAGGCGTCGAGCACCCGCAGCGCCTTGTCGAGGACCTTGGGCGTCTCGGGGTCGGCGTCGGTGCGCGGGCGGGCCATCAGCGGCGCCGCCCCGACATCGGAGGGCGGCCGACCGATCGCGTTTGCCTACCGCGCGCGGAACTGGTACGTTGCCTGTCAATTCCGGGAAACATTTACCGATATACGGGAAAGCGTACCACATGATCAGAACGGGCGATGAGTACAGAGAGTCGATTCGCGACGGGCGCTCGGTGTGGATCGACGGCGAGCGCGTCACCGACGTGGCCACCCATCCCGCGTTTCGCCCCATCGTCGACGCGCGGGCGCGCATCTACGACATGGCCCACGATCCGGCCACCCAGGAGCGCATGACCTACACCGACGCCGAGATGGGCGAGCGCTGCCCCACCGGCGCCAAGCTGCCCCACACCCGCGAGGACTGGCACGCCAAGCGCGCCGCCGTCGACTGCGTGCTCGACGACCTCGCCGGCATCGTCACCCGCGTCGGCGACGAGACCGTCGGCGAGATGTGGTCGCTGTATGACGGCCAGGACGTGCTCGACGAGATCGACCCGCAGTTCTCCGCGCACATCCGCCACCACGTCCGCCACGCCGAGCTCGCCGACCCCTTCCACGTATCGGCCAACACCGATCCCAAGGGCGACCGCGCGCGCCGGCCCCAGGACCAGGACCCCGACGTCCTGCTCCACGTCGCCGGCGAGACCGACAGCGGGATCATCGTGCGCGGCGCCAAGTTCGAGACCGCCGCGGCCTACGCCAACCAGGCGTTCGTCAAGCCGACGATCGGCGACTGGGGCGACCAGGAGCTGTCGGACTACGCGGTCGGCTTCATCGCCGACATGGGCGCCCCCGGCATCCGCCACATCTGCCGGTCCTCGTTCGCGCAGCGCGGCTCGGCCGAGGACTATCCGCTGTCGGGCCGCTTTGACGAGATCGACACGATGATCGTCTTCGACGACGTCGAGATCCCGTGGGAGAACGTCCTCTTCTACCGCCACACGCGCGCGGCGGCGTTCATCCGGGCCACGCTGCACCGCTACAGCATGTTCGCGTTCGTCCAGCGCCACCTGCGCTTCGCCGACCTGCTCGTCGGCGTGGCGGCTTTGAATGCGAACCAGACGGGGGTCAAGGCCCACCAGGGCGTGCGTGAGAAGCTGGCCGAGCTGGCCTGCTACCGCGAGGGCATCCACGCGCACCTCACCGCGGCGATCGAGCTGGGCGAGCCCAGCCCGGGCGGGCTGCTCATGCCCAACCAGGCGCTGCTCTACACCGGCCGCGTGCTCGCCTGCACCCAGCTGCCGGCGATGATGCACCTGGCCCGTGACCTGTGCGGGGGGCAGCTCTGCGTGACGCCGAGCGCCGCCACCTTCCGCGATCCCGAGGCCGGCCCGTGGCTGGACAAGTACCTCGCCGTCGGCGACATCAGCGCCGAGCAGCGGCGACGCCTGTTCGCATTCGCCCGCGACCTGCTCAACTCCGACTACGCCGGACACCGCCTCACCTTCCAGCTGTTCGCGCAGTCCCCGGCGTTCGCCCACCTGCTCGCCGTCTACAACAACTACGACTTCGAGAGCCCCATGGACCTGGTGCGGCGCTACGCCGGGATCGACGGCGCCGCGGGAGCGGGAGCACTACCGCTGACGTCGGGCGCGGCGGTCTCGTGAGCGACCTCAACGTCGTCCACGCCGCGCAGGTCGCGCGGGTTACCGACCATGGCTCGCCCCGCCGCGGCGCCCAGCAGGGCGAGCTGGACCTCATCGCCGACGGCGCGGTGGCCATCCGCGACGGCCGGGTGG
This sequence comes from uncultured Actinomycetota bacterium, assembly GCA_963771675.1. GTDB lineage: Bacteria > Actinomycetota > Thermoleophilia > Solirubrobacterales > Solirubrobacteraceae > Palsa-465. The sequence goes on from CAVYUJ010000005.1 coordinate 739,423, forward strand.
CCGCGGTCGGTGAGACCTCCGAGGTGCTGCATGACTGGGGCGATCGGTCCGTGCCCACGATCGACGCGACGGGCCGATCCGTCCTGCCGGGGCTGATCGAGTGCCATTCCCATCCCCTGTTCGCCGGCAGCCGCCACGCCGAGTACGCCAAGCGCCTGGCCGGGGCCAGCCTCGCCGAGATCGCCGCCGCCGGTGGCGGGATCTGGGCCAGCGTCCTGGCCACGCGCGAGGCCTCCGACGACCAGCTCACCGCCCAGCTCGCCGCCGCCTACCGGCGCATCCTGGCCGGCGGGGTGACCACGCTGGAGGTGAAGTCCGGCTACGGGCTCACCGCCGAGACCGAGCTGCACCAGCTCGAGCTGCTGGCCGCCAGCCGCTCGCTGACCCCGCTGCAGCTGTACATCTCGTTCCTGGGGGCCCACGTGGTGCCCGCCGGGATGGAGGCCGAGGCCTACACCTCCGATGTCCTCGCGATGCTCGAGCGCGTCGTCGACGGCGGGCTCGCCGACTTTCACGACATCACCTGCGAGGCCGGCCTGTTCACGCCGCCGCAGGCGCTGCGGATGCTCCGGCGCTCCGCCGAGCTGGGCATCCCGGCGCGGACCCACTCCGACGCCTGGCAGAGCTCGCAGGGCTGGGAGACGGCCGTGAGCGGAGGCGCGCTCTCCGCCGAGCATCTCACCTACACCCCCGACGAGGAGATCCGCGCCGTCGGTGAGACCGACACGGTGGCGGTGCTGCTGCCCCAGGCCGAGCTCGTGTACATGACCGACCGCCGTGCCAACGCCCGGCTGTTCATCGACACCGGGGTGCCGGTCGCGATCGCCACCGACTACTGCTCCTCGATTCACGCCACCTCGCTGACCGCCACCATCGCGCTGGGCGCGCCGTGGTTTCGCATCACGCCGGGCGAGGCGATCGTCGGCGCGACGCTCAACGCCGCCTACGCGCTGCGCGCCGCCGCCGAGCGCGGCTCGCTCGACCCGGGCAAGCGCGGCGATCTCACCATCCTGTCCGTCGACCATCCCGAGGAGCTGTGCCTGGCCGCGGGCCAGGACGTCGTCTCTGCGGTGGTCATCGGCGGCGAGGTCGTGCACGCCGCCGCGTCGCTGTCCACCCCCGTCTAAGGAAAGCCATGGTCCATCAGCGCATCCGCCCCTTCAACACCCGCGACACCTATCCCGACCAGGCGCTCGACAACGATCTCTGTCAGGCCGTGGTCGCGGGCGGCACGGTGTTCCTGCGCGGCCAGGTCGGCCAGGACCTCGACACCGCCGAGTCGGTGGGGATCGGCGACGCCGCCGCTCAGGCCGAGCAGGCGATGCGCAACATCGAGCGGCTGCTGGACGAGGCGGGCGCGCGGCTGGAGGAGATCTGCAAGATCGTCATCTACCTCACCGACATCCGCTACCGCGAGGCGGTCTACGGGGTCGTCGGGAGGTGGCTCAAGGGCGTGTACCCGGTCTCGACGGGACTGGTGGTGGAGGCGCTGGCCCGGCCCGAGTGGCTGGTCGAGATCGACGCGACCGCCGTCATCGCGTCGTGATCGACGTCTCGGAGCTCGCCGCGTTCGCCGCGGTCCCCGCGCCCACCGGCGCCGAGGAGGCGCGCGTGGCGTGGCTGGAGCGGCGGCTCGAGGGTGCCCCGGGCGCTCGGCGCCGCGACGCCGCCGGGAACCTGGTGTGGAGCTTTGGCGACGGTCGCCCCGAGCTGCTGGTCATGGCCCACGTGGACACCGTCTTTGACGCCGACACCGAGCTGCGCTTCGAGCGCGACGGCGACTTCCTGGTCGGCCCCGGGGTGGGCGACAACGCCACGGCGGTGATGGCCACCGTGTGGGCGCTTGCGCGCATCGCCCCGCCGCCCGGTCTGACGGTGGCCTTCACCGTCGGCGAGGAGGGGCTGGGCAACCTGCGCGGGGCGCGTCAGGCCTGCGACGACCTCGCGCCGCTGCGCGTGATCGCGGTCGAGGGCCATGGCCTGGATCACGTGGTCATCGAGCACGTCGGCAGCCTGCGCGCCCGGCTGGCGGTGTCAGGTCCCGGGGGGCACTCCTGGCGTGACCGGGGGACGCCCAGCGCGCTGCACGCACTCATCGCGATCGGCGACGCGCTGGTGACCGAGGGCGTCAACGTCGGCCGGATGTCCGGCGGCGGCGCGGTCAACGCGATCGCGTCGGCGGCCGAGATGTTCGTGGAGCTGCGCTCGCTCGACGACGCGGCGCTGTCCGCCTTCGAAGCCCGGCTGGGCGCGCTGACCGTGGCGCCGCCGTTGTCACTGACGTGCGAGGTCGTGGGTCGTCGCGGGGCGGGTCAGATCAGGGCCTCGCATCCGCTGGTGCGCACCGTGCTGGCGGCCCGGCGGCCGCTGGGGCTCGGCGACGCCTTCGGCGCCGGCTCGACGGACGCCAACGCCGCCGCCGCGCTCGGGATCCCGGCGGTGGGCATCGGGTGTACCCACGGGGAGGGCATGCACACGGTGCATGAGCGCATCGACGTGGTGTCGCTGGAGACCGGGGTCCGTCAGCTCCAGGCGGTGCTCGCCGCCGCCGGCGCGATGCTCTAGGAGGCGCCGCGCGCGCAACGTGCGCAGGCCGATGTCCCCCATCGTCGCGTTGATGGGGTTGAGGTCCATCGGGCAGGCCGAGACGACGACCAGCACATCGACCTCCGCCTCGAAGGTGACGCCGTCCCCGGCGCGCGCGGGCGACGGCGCGAACTCGAGCTCGCCGTCGGCCGTCCACGGTATGGCCATGAAGAGATTGAGCGGCGCCGGGGCGCGGGGCAGCGACCGGCCGTGCTCGGCGATGGCGGCGGCGAAGTTCTGGGCGCAGCTGGGATGGTCGGCGGCGCCGCCCAGCAGCCGGTAGCGCTCGGGGTCACACGCGGCGATGAGCGTGTCGTGCACGCCGGGGCTCGTGTCCTGCACCAGGGTGACCAGCGGGCGGCGGCGCGTGCTGTAGATGGCGTCCCCGACGCGGGGCACGAGCCGGCGCAGGGCGGCACGGGTGTGCTCCATCGAGGCGTACTCGTCGTCGCCGTCGCGTGGATGGGCGAGCGCCCACCAGTCCACCACCTGGCCCCCGTCGCGGTTGATGATCTCAACGCGCTCGCCGGCGGCGAGCGAAACGGCGGTGCCGTGGCGGGCGGGCAGGACAGACGACGCCATCATCGAGGGGCGATTGTCCCATCGGGCTGCACTCGCTCGAGCACGGAGCGCACCGCGGTGACGACCTCACCGGCCTCGGCCTCGGTCATGACGAGCGGCGGGGACAGCACGAGGGTGTGGGCGCAATCGCGCACGAGAACGCCGGTCTCCCGCCGGATGACGTCGTGCGGAGCTGAGTGCATCGAGATCGGAGTGCGAGCCTGCTTGTCTGAGACCAGCTCGATACCGAGCATCATGCCGACTCCCCGAACCTCGCCGACGACCGGAAGCTCCTCCAGCCCCGAGAGCTCGTGAAGCAGGAAGGCACCGACCCGACGCGCCTGGTCGAGCAGACCCTCGCGTTCGATGATCTGCAGGTTGCGCAGCGCCACCGCGCACGCGGTCGGGTGGCCGTTGTAGGTGAAGCCGACCGGGAAGCCGTGGTCACGGCCGAGCTCCTCGGCGACGGGCTCGGACACCAGGACGGCGCCCAGGGGCACATATCCGCTGGTGATCCCCTTGGCGGTGACGATGAGGTCGGGCTCGACGCCGAAGTGCTGAGCGCCGAACCAGCTCCCGGTCCGGCCGAACGCGGTCACGACCTCGTCGAAGATGAGCAGGATCCCGTGGGCGCTGAGGAGCTCGCGCACCCGCGGCCAGTAGTCGTCGGGCGGCACCAGCATCCCGCCGACGCCCATGATCGGCTCGCCGATCATCGCCGCGATTCGGTCGCCGCCGAGCTCTGAGATGGTGCGCTCGAGCTCGTCGAGGCAGAAGTCCGTCGGGTCGCGACCGTCGAACAGCTCGGTTCGATACGGCCACGGCGGAGTGAGATGGCGGACGTGGGGCAGCATGGGCCCGAACCCCTCGTGGTAGATGGGCAGCCCGCTGGCCGAGCCCGACCCGTACCCGATCCCGTGATAGGCGCTGCGCCGGGCCAGGATCCAATCACGGCCCTCATGGCCGCGCCGGCTATGGACGTAGCGCGCCATGCGCAGCGCGGCCTCGTTGGACTCCGAGCCGCCGCTGGTGAAGTACACGCGCGTCAGCCCGCGCGGGGCGATCGCGACCAGATGCGCTGCGAGCTCGATGGCGCGGTCGTTGGAGAACTCCCAGAAGCTCGTGAAGTACTCCAGCCGGCGCATCTGCGCGGCCGCCACCTCCGCGATCTCCTCCCGGCCGTGACCGATCTGAGCCAGCCACAGGCCGCCGGTGGCGTCGAGATACTCGCGACCCTCGACGTCCTTGAGCCTGCATCCACTGCCTTCGGTCATGACGACGCGTTCCTGAGTCGCCCCCGGAAGGTAGGGATGGATCAGAAGCTGCCGGTCACGGTCGATCAGCTGCTCGGCCGCAGTCATCACTGACACCGTCGACATCGCTACCCCCTCTATCCCGGATCAGTCGTTGTTGGCGCCGATTGTATACTCTATGCGTCCCGCGGACGTGGGTGAGAGGATCGGAGAGGGGATGCCCGTCGAATCGCAGGAGGCGCTCGAGGCCGTGGTGCATGAGAGGTTCCACGCCCGCATGCATGCCTCGCTGCGCCCGCTCATCACCCCCGACCTCATCGCCGAGCACCGCCGAACGCCGCTCGGACAGCACAGCGAACCGCTTCAGCGGGTCCTCAATTACCTCGGTGCGCTGCCCATCGACGGCAAGCTCATCACCGAGCACGACGGCACTGACCACTGGTTCGTCTCCCGGCTCGTGGGCTTCCCGGCGGTGCGGGCCGACCGGATCCTCGGGCCGTTCGCCACCGAAGGGGAGGCGATGGACGCCGTGCTTGGCCAGCGCCTCGAGGACGTCTTCGGACTGCGGCTCCGCGACTGATGACGCGCTTTGACGCGTGGGCCCTCGGCTATCCGGACGAGCTGTGCGTCCGGCCAGGAGACACCCTGCGGTTCCATGTCAGCGGCGCCGGCGCCGAGACGGTGCAGGCCCAGCTGGTCAAGCTGATCCACGGCGACACCCAGCCCGGCGGGCCGGGCTTTCGCGAGCTCGTGGTCCCTTCGAGCATCGACGGCGCCTATCCCCTGCGCGACCAGCCGACCCAGCACGGCTCACACGCGCGCATCCCGGACGCCGGCTCGATCCTCGCCGGCGCGACGGAGACGGGCGTCAGCCTGTGCGCGATGGTCCAGCCCTTCGCCGACACCGGTGTGCAGCCGCTGATCTCCGCGTGGGACGCGACGACCGAGACCGGGATGGCGCTCGTGCTCACGCCCGGCCTGGTTCCCGCGTTCTGGACCACGGGCGCACGCGTCGCGCTGCCCGAGCCGCTCCTGGCCGGGGTCTGGTACCTCATCTGCGGCTCGTGGGATCCCGCGCGGCGCATGCTCGGCATCCGCGCGGCGCCGGTCGTGAGCTCCTACAACTCGCGGTTTGGACCGGTGACGCGGGTCACGGCCGGAGCGGCTGAGATCAGCGCCGCGAGAGCACCGGCGGTGCCCGACGTCGACCTGCTGCTCGGGGCGTTTGACCGCTCCGACGGTCAGATGGTGCACGGCGCCTACAACGGCAAGCTGGCCCTCCCCTGCGTCTACGCCGGCGCACTGGGCGACGGGCAGCTGGCGGCCTTGGCGAGCAGTGGCGCACAACCCGCGGTCACCGATCGCCTGAGCGCGTGGTGGGACCTGACACGCCACATCGACACCAGTGTCGTCTCCTCGGGCATCGCCGGCGTCCCCGACGGCCGCCTGGTCAACCAGCCCACCCGGGCGGTGACCGCACACAACTGGGACGGGTCCTGCTACGAGTGGCGCCACGCCCCTGAGCTCTACGGAGCCGTCCACTTCCACGACGACGACATCGACGACGTCGGCTGGGAGCCGACCTGTGAGCTGCGCGTGCCCGACGACCTCGCGTCGGGCGTGTACGCGCTGCGCCTGCGCGTGGCCGGATTCGAGGACCACACGCCCTTCTTCGTGCGGGCCGCCGCGGGCCGGGAGAGCCCGGTGGTGCTCGTCCTACCGACCGCCAGCTACATGGCGTATGCCAACGAGCATCTCGCCACAGCCGCGCCGATGGGGCAGGCGATCGTCGGGCACACGCCGGCGCTCCAACCGATGGATCTGCTGCTCATGGAGCATCCCGAGCTGGGGCTGTCGATGTATGAGCTGCACGCCGACGGCAGTGGCGTGGCGTTCAGCTCCCGCCGCCGGCCGATCGTCAACATGCGCCCGCGGCACCGGTTCAGCTTTCTCGGTACGTGGCAGTTTCCGTCCGACCTGTACCTCGTCGACTGGCTCGAGTCACGCGGCACGCCGTACGACGTGCTCACTGATGAGGATCTCCACCGAGAGGGAGCCGACGCGCTGCGCCCGTATCGCGCGGTGATCACCGGCTCGCACCCGGAATACGCCTCGGAGCAGATGCTCGACGCGTATGAGAGCTACGTCACTCAGGGCGGCCATGTGATGTCGATGGGCGGCAACGGGTTCTACTGGGTGATCAGCTACTCGGCGGAGAAGCCGTGGATCATGGAGGTACGCCGGGGCGAGAACGGCGTCCGCGCGTGGCAGGCTGCGCCGGGTGAGACCTCGCACAGCACGACCGGCGAGAAGGGCGGCATCTGGCGCAACCGGGGCCGACCGCCACAGAAGCTGTTCGGGACCGGCTTCACCTCGGAGGGATATGCCGGCTCGTTCCCGTATCACCGGATGCCGGACGGCGAGCTGCCCGAGATGAGCTGGATGTTCGAGGGAGTGGTGCGGGGTGAGCCGATCGGGGACTTCGGCCTGGTCGGTGGCGGCGCCGCCGGTCAGGAGATCGACCGCGCCGACGTGACACTCGGCACACCCCCGCACACCTACCTCCTGGCCTCCGCGCAGAACCAGAACGACTCCTACAAGGTGGTCCCTGAGGAGATCGACTTCATGTTCGACGGCGTGGGTGGGACCGAGCATCCCAACGTGCGCGCCGATCTCACCTACTTCGAGGCGCCCGGCGGTGGCGCGGTATTCGCGACGTCGTCCATCGCCTGGTCAGGCGCCCTGTCTCACGCGGGCTACCAGAACAACGTCTCGCGGATCACGGGGAACGTCCTGGACCGCTTCATCACGGGAGCGGACGATGGCTGAGACGTTCGTGCTCCTACACGGCTCGTGGCACGGCGGCTGGGCATGGGAGCCGACGGGGTGGTGTCTGCGCGAGCTCGGGCATGAGGTGTACGCGCCGACCTATCCCGGCCATCAGCCCGGCGCCGCGCGGGCGGGGATCCGCCATCAGGACTACGTCCGCTCGGTGGTCGACTTCATCGAGGGACGTGACCTGCGCGACGTGGTGCTGGTGGGCCACAGCTTCGGCGGGTCAGTGGTGAGCCGCGTCTCCCAGGCGATCCCCGAGCGCCTGGCACGGCTGGTGTTCCACACGGCGTTCGTGGTCCAGGACGGCGCCAGCGTCAACGACAACTTCCCGCAGGATCAGACCGACGCCTTCGCGGCCGCGGCCGCCTCGAGCCCCGACAACACCGTCGCCTGCGCGTGGGAGGTGTTCCGCGACCTGTTCATCCAGGACGCCTCCCCCGAGGCGGCGCGCACCGTGTGGGAGCGGCTCGTGCCCCAGCCGTACTCCCCGTGGGCGGAGAAGCTCGACCTCGCGCAGTTTCATCGCGGCGAGCTGCCGCGCAGCTTCATCGCGGTGGCCGACGACCTGGCGCTCCCACCCGGGACCTGGCACCCGCACATGTCCGCGCGGCTGGGCGACTTCAAGCTGGTGGAGATGGGCGGCAGCCACGAGGTGATGTTCACGCGGCCGGCCGAGCTGGCCCGCGCGTTGGTGGACGCCGCGCGCGACTGACCGCCCGCCGCACGGAAGTCTGGGGTGAGTGGTCTGCCGTTGGCGTTGCAGCGGGGTACCGGCGCACGTCAACTGCGGCTTGGGAGGGCTGGGTCTGAAGCGTAAATGCCAGGCTGTGCAGGGGGTTCTGGGAGATAACGGTCCTCAGAGAGCCCTGATCTCCCACGACCCCCTGGCTCTCAGCGGGTCGTGGCGGATAGTGGAGGAAATAGCTCAAAGATCCGCCACAACCCCCTGGCAGGCGGCGCGGCAACCCGAAGTGGCTCCTCCCAAGCTCGCCTTCGACGTGCGCCGATACCCCGCTGCAACGCCGAAAGCGCACACCCACACCACCCACCGCCACATAAACGTATACACTGCACAAATCGGCGTGACGGACCCGGTCGGTCCGCCCGCCCCGAGTGCGACCGCGAGGAGGACGAGTTGAGAGCTGCCCGGCTGGTGGAGATCGCCCAACCGCTCGTGATCGAGGACGTGCCCGACCCGCAGCCGGGTCCGCGGGAGGCCATCGTCAAGGTCGCCGTCGAGGGCATCTGCCGGACCGACTGGCACACCTGGCAGGGCGACTGGTCCTGGGTGGGCCTGGCGCCGCCGCTGCCGATCACGATGGGCCACGAGTTCGCCGGCGAGGTCGTCGAGGTGGGCAGCGAGATCACCGCGATCCGTACCGGCGACCGGGTGGCGGTGCCCTTCCACGAGGCGTGCGGCGCGTGCGGCTACTGCCGGCAGGGCCGCAGCAACCTGTGCGACGCCATGGAGTTCCTGGGCATGACCCACGACGGCGGCTACGCGCAGTACGTACGCGTCGTCAACGCCGACCTCAACTGCGTCGCGCTCCCCGAGACCGTCTCCTACGAGGCCGCCGCGGCGCTCGGCTGTCGCTTCATGACCGCCTGGCACGCCGTCCAGCACCAGGCCGGGCTGAGGGCCGGCGAGTGGCTGGCGGTGCACGGCGTCGGCGGGATCGGCCTCTCCGCGGTGCAGATCGGCGCGGCGAGCGGCGCCGCGGTCATCGCCGTCGACATCGACGACCGCAAGCTCGAGGCCGCCACCCAGCAGGGCGCCGCGCTCACCATCAACGCGCGCGGCACCGACGTGGTCGCCGCCATCAAGGACGCGACGAACGGCGGCGCCGACGTCGCGCTCGGCGGCCTGGGCACGGCCTCGCTCGTCCACGCCGCGATCATGAGCCTGCGCAAGGGCGGGCGCCTGGTCCAGGTCGGACTGACCAGCAAGGAGGAGCAGGGGATCGTCGGGATCCCGCTCGACGAGCTGATCGAGGCGGAGCTCACCATCGTCGGCAGCGTCGGCAACCCGCACATCCACCTGCCCGCCCTGCTGGGCCTCGTCGGTGACAGGCGGCTCGACCCCGCCGGGCTGGTCACCGAGCGGGTCGGGCTCGACGGCGCACAGGACGTGCTCGAGCGCATGACGAGCTTCGACACCGTCGGGTTTGCATTGATCGAGGATCTCTGAGCGGCGGCCGCGTTCCTTGTATACTCTGCACACTCATTGCCCCTTGCCCCGACCTTCGAAAGGCCGCCCTATGTCCATCTCCAAAGGCCGTGCTGGGCGGCGCTCGGACCGGTATGGATTGCGCCGTCGCGACAACGACGGTGACGCTCCTCCCGAACGGCCACCGTCCCTGGCCGAGCATGTCTGCCGCGTCATCCGCGAGGACATCCTGACCGGGCGCCAGCCCGCCGGCGCCCGCCTCACCGAGGCGATCGTCATGGAGCGGACCGGCGTCAGCCGCACCCCCGTGCGCGAGGGACTCCGGATCCTCGAGGGCGAGGGGCTGGTGATCACCTATCGCAGCCGCGGCACGTTCGTCACCTACCGGCTCACCCCCGACGAGGCCGTGCTGCTCTACGACGTCCGCCTGGTGCTCGAGCCGCACCTGGCCCGGCTGGGCGCCGAGCGCATGACCCCTGAGGTGCTCGCCTCCGTCGAGGACGTGCTGGCCAGGTTCGTGGAGGCGCTCGATGCCGCGGAGGCGCGCGAGGCGGGACAGCTCGACGCGGACTTCCACCTCGCCATCTACGAGGCCTCGGGCAGCGAGCTGCTCAGCGTCCTGCGCGGGTACTGGACCCGGCTCCAGCTCGAGCTCTCCGAGCGGGTCTACAGCACCGAGGTGCCGCGCCGTTTCCTGGACGAGCATCTCCAGATCCTCGACGCCCTCAAGAAGGGCGACCCCGCCCTGGTCGAGGAGCGGATGCACAAGCACATCGACCACGGCCGCACCGTGCTGATCAAGGCTCTGGCCGCAAGATGACGCGGCTGAAGTTCGGGCTCGCCGTCGAGAACTTCACGCCCGCGCCGCGGGTGCCAGACCTCGACGCGATCGTCGCCTATGCGCGCCGCGCCGAGGAGCTGGGCTACGACTCGCTGTGGGCGTGGGATCACATGTTCCTGGGGACGGGGCGGCCCTTCCCGTTCCTGGAGTCGCTGACCACGCTCACCGTCCTCGCGCGTGAGACAGAGCGCGTGGAGCTCGGCACCGGGATCCTGGTGCTGCCCCTGCGCAACGCCGCGGTGCTGGCCAAGACGGCGGCGACGCTCGAGCTCGTCTCGAACGGACGCCTCACCCTGGGAATGGCGGTCGGCTGGTATGAGCGCGAGTTCGACGCCTGCGGGGTGCCCTTCAAGCGCCGCGGCCAGATCTTCGAGGAGAACCTCGAGCTGATGAAACAGTTCTGGACCGGCGAGCGCGTCACCGGCGAGGCGCGTGGCGTCCCCTTCCGCAACGCCCTCATGCTCCCCGTGCCCTCCCCGCGGCCGCGGCCGCGGCTGCTCGTGGGGGGCTACGTCGACAAGGTCCTGCATCGCGTCGCCGAGCGCTCGGACGGCTGGCTGACCTACTTCTATGAGCCCGAGGCGTTCAGCACGGCCTGGACGCGGATCCGCCAGTACGCGCAGGACGCCGGGCGCGACCCCGATTCGCTGGACAACGTGGCCCAGCTCGCGCTGTGCGTCGAGGACAGCTTCGAGGCCGGCGACCGGCGCGCGCGCCAGTACATCGGCGACTACTTCGACCTCCCGGCGTGGAGCGAGTCGACCGCCGAGTCGGCCATCCGCGGCACCCCCGAGCAGTGCGCCGAGCAGATCGCCGCCCAGGCCGCCGCCGGGGTGCAGCACATCTGCCTCGTCCCCTGTGACTATGAGACCGAGCAGGTCGAGCGCTTCGCCGCCGAGGTCATGCCGCTGGTCTCCGAGCTCGCCGTCGGAGCCTAGTGATGACCACCGCCGCCGACAAGCGCATGTCGCTGGCGGAGGCGGCGTCGCTGGTCTCAGACGGCGACACCGTGGTGGCGGGAGGCTGCTGCTACTCGCGCACGCCGTGGGCGATGCTGCTCGAGCTGCTGCGCGCCCAGCGCCGCGACCTCACCCTCGGACGCAACCTCATGTGCTACGAGTCCGAGCTGTTCCTGGCCACCGGGGCGGCGAGCAAGCTCATCTCCAGCTGGGTCGGGATCGGCCTGCGCTGGGGCATCCCCAAGGTCTTTCGCGAGTACGTCGAGCGCGACCCCACGATCTATGAGGAGTGGAGCCACCTCAGCTTCGGCCTGCGGCTGATGGCCGGCTCGATGGGCATGCCGTTCCTGCCCACCGCCTCGCTGCTGGGCTCAGACCTGCTCGATCGCCTGCCGGCCCAGCACATCCGCTGCCCGTTCACCGACGACCTGCTCGTCGCGGTCCCGGCCCTGGTGCCCGACGTCGCCCTCATCCACGTCCACACCGTCGACGCCGCGGGCAACGCGCAGATCGAGGGTCCGGCCTACATGGACGTCGAGCTCGCGCGGGCGGCCAAGACCGTGATCGTGACCGCGGAGGAGCTCGTGCCCTCAGACGCGATCGTCCGCCACGCGGACCGCACGCAGATCCCCGGCTTCGTGGTCGACGCCGTCGTCGAGGTCGCCTACGGGAGCTACCCGCACGAGTGTCACGGCCGCTACGAGGCCGACTTCGCCCACTTCGACGCCTACTCCGAGCAGGTCGCCGCCGACGGCGTGGCGGGCGTCGAGGCCTACCTGGCCGAGGTCGTGGAGCGGCCGGGGAGCTTCGCCGGCTTCCTGGACTCGGTCGGCGCCTCGACGCTGTTGGAGCAGCGCCGGCTCGCGCGGGAGCTGGTCGGCGCATGAGCCCGGAGGGCGGAAGATGAGCACGGGAATGACGGCCGAGCCCACCCCCGTCGAGCTGATGACGATCGCCGGCAGCCGGCTGCTGCGCGATGGCCGCGTCGTGTTCGCCGGGGTGGGGGCGCCGCTGGAGGCCAGCGTGCTGGCCAAGCGCCTGCACGCGCCGTCGCTGACGATCGTGCTCGAGGGTGGCTCGATCGGCCCGCGGATGCTGCCCGGGCGCCTGCCGGTGTCCACCAACGAGATGCGCGCCGCCCACGACGCGTTCATGCTCACCTCGATCAATGAGCTGTTCCTCTACGGGCAGCGCGGCCACTACGACTACGGCTTCATCGGGGCCGGCCAGCTGGATCGCTACGGCAACGTCAACACCAGCTACATCGGCGACCCCGACCATCCCAAGGTCCGCCTGCCCGGCAGCGGCGGGGCCAACGACATCGTCTCCAGCTGCCGCGAGGTGATGATCATGACCCGCCATGAGCCTCGCCGGTTCGTCGAGCGCGTGGACTTCATCACCAGCCCCGGCTACCTCAGTGGTCCCGAATCGCGCCGAGCGGCCGGACTGGTGCGCAACCGGCCGGTGTCGGTGATCACCGACCTGGCGCTGCTGGGTTTCGACGAGGCGACCGGACGGCTCCGGCTCGACGCGCTCCAACCGGGCGTGACCGAGGCCGACGTCCACGCCAACACAAGCTTTGAGCTGCTCGTGTCAGACACCGTGACAGAGCTCGCGGCCCCGACCGAGCAGGAGCTTGCCGAGCTGCGCTGGCTGCGCGACGGCGAGCAGCGCAACACCGCACAGACGAGAGAGGTGACCTCAACCCCATGATCGGTCCATTCATCGACATCAAGGGCGCGGTCGACGTCCATGTCCACTCCGAGCCCGATCTCTTCCCGCGCATCGCCGACGATGTCGGCGTGGCGCGCCATGCGGCGTCGCTGGGCCTGCGCGCGATCTCGCTCAAGTGCCACTCCGAGCGCACCACCAGCCGCGCCTACCTGGCCCAGCAGCTCGTGCCGGGAATCCAGATCGTCGGCGGGATCGTGCTCAACCGCGCCGTGGGCGGCATCAACCCGGCCGCGGTCGAGTCCGCGCTGCAGCTCGGCGCCAAGCACGTGTGGATGCCGACGGTGGATGCCGCCAACCACGCGCGCACGTTCGGATCCACCGGCGCCTACGACAAGCAGAAGAGCACCGTCGCCAAGTCCGACGACGCCGGCATCGAGATCTTCAGCCCCGACGGAGCGCCCATCGACGGCCTCATCGACGTGCTCGACCTCACCGCCGAGTACAACGCGATCCTCTCGACCTGCCACCTGTCCGTGCCCGAGATCCAGAAGCTCGTCGCCACCGCCCGCGAGCGCGGCGTCGAGAAGATCATGATCACCCACCCCTTCTTCAGGGTCCCGGCGCTGAACATGGAGGACCTCAAGGGACTCGTGGCCCAGGGCGCCTTCGCCGAGTTCGGCTACTGCACCGTCTCCCCCATGTGGAACCACGCGCCGCTGACGCGCGTGGTGGAGGCGATCAACGAGCTGGGTCCCGAGCACTGCATCCTCATGAGCGACGCCGGGCAGCGCCACAACCCGATGCCGGCCGAGGCCCTGCGGGTGTTCGCCCAGTCCGTGTATGAGTCGGGGATCAGCGAGGAGGGCATCGAGCAGATGATCAAGGGCAATCCGCTGAGCCTGCTCGAGCTGCCGCCCCCGCCACCGCCATCCGCGGCCACCAACGGCTCCGCCGACGGTCTCGGCACCGCCCTGGCCAGCTCGGCGGCGGACTGATGAGCACCCGCGTCGGGCTGATCGTCCCGTCCTCCAACAGCGTCATCGAGGTCGACTTCTACCGGCGGCTGCCCGCGGACGCGACGCTGCACACCGCCCGCATGTACCTGGAGGAGACGACTCCGGAGGGCGAGTCGGCGATGCTCGACGACCACCTGCCGGTCGCCATCACCGACCTGCGCACGGCGCGCCCCGACGTCATGGTGTTCGGCTGCACCAGCGCCGGCGCGTTGCGCGGCAACGCCTACGAGGCCGAGCTGATCAAGCGCATCGCCGACGAGACCGGCGCCGAGACGTTCAGCGTCGCGGCCTCGGTGCGCCGGGTCATCCGCGAGGCCGGCGGACGGCGGGTGGGCGTGATCACGCCGTACGTCGAGAGCCTCAACGACAAGATCCGCGAGAGCCTCGAGGACGACGGCCTGGAGGTGGCGGGCATCCACGGGCTGGGGATCACGGAGAACTTCGCCATCGCCGAGGTGGAGCCCGCCCGGATCGCGCAGTTTGCCTCCGAGTGCTTCGCCGGATCCGACATCGACCTGCTGTTCGCGTCGTGCACCAACTTCCGCGCCATCGACGCGCGCGAGGAGATCCAGGCCGCGCTCGGCGTCCCGGTGGTCACGAGCAATCACGCCGCGCTGACGGTGGTGCTGGATCAGATCGGCGCGCCCGCGACGGTCTGACCCGGATGTACGCCGCCGCCTTTGACTATCTCCGCGCGTCGTCGTGGACCGAGGCGGTGCAGCGGCTGGCAGAGCTCGGCGACGAGGCCCATGTCATCGCGGGCGGCCAGAGCCTGGTCCCGATGATGATGCTCCGCTTCGCCGCGCCCTCCGCGCTCATCGACGTCGGTGGCGCCGACGAGCGCACGATCGAGCTCACCGCCGACGGCACCCTGGTGCTGTCGGCGCTCGTGCGCCACGTCGACCTCGAGCGCTCCGACGTCGTCGCCGAGCGGGTGCCGATGCTCACCCAGGCGGTGCGCCAGATCGGCAACGTGCGCGTCCGTCAGCGCGGGACGATCGGCGGCTCGCTGGCCCACGGCGAGCCGGCCGCCGAGCTGCCGTGCGTGCTCATCGCCCACGGCGCGAGCGTGCACGCGCTGGGCCCCGACGGCGAGCGCACGATCGCCGTCGACGACCTGCCCGTGATGCAGCTCATGACCACGCTGGGTGACGGCGAGCTCATCACGCGCGTCGAGGTCCCGGCGCTCACCGACGGGCAGGGCTCCTGCTTTCTGGAGATGGCCCGCCGGCCCGGGGACTTCGCGATGGTCAACGTCGCGGCCATCGTCACCGCCGACGACGCCGGGGTGTGCACCGGCGCCCGGCTGGTCATCGGCGCGGTCGGCCGGCGTCCCGTCGACGTGTCGGCCGCGGCGCGGACGCTGCTGGGCGGCGGAATCGACGAGGCGTCCACCGAGGCCGTGGGCGGCGCCGTCGCCGCCGAGGCCGAGATCCTGCCCAGCGCCCACGCCGGCGTCGAGTACCGGCGCGAGATGGTCGCGGTGCTGGTGGCCCGGGCCCTGCGCGGCGCCTCCGAGGACGCGCAGCGGCGCCGCGGCGGAGTGACGGTGGCCGCATGACGGCGCTCTCGCGGCATCACATCAGCCTCACCGTCAACGGCCGGGCGGCCGATTTCGGGGTCAGCTCGAACCTGTCGCTGCTCGAGCTGCTGCGCACCGACGCCGGCTCTCCCGAGGTCAAGCTCGGGTGCGGCGAGGGCGTGTGCGGCACGTGCACCGTCCTGCTCGACGGTGAGCCGGTGAACGCGTGCCTGATCTTCGCGGTGCAGGCCGACGGGTGTGAGGTCACGACCGTGCGCGGCCTGGCCGGCGACGGCGAGCTGCACGACCTCCAGCAGATGTTCATCGAGCACGCCGGCTCGCAGTGCGGCTTCTGCACCCCGGGGATGCTCCTCACGGTGAAGTGGTATCTGGACCGCCACCCCGAGGCCGGCCGCGAGGAGCTGCGCCACGCGATCGCCGGGAACCTGTGCCGCTGCACGGGGTACACCAAGATCCTGGACGCGATCGAGGCCTACCGCGACCTGCGGCTGGAGGACCGGCGTGGCGGTTGACACCAGCCATGTCCAGGCTCGCGACGTCCCCGTCAAGGCGCCGCCCGCGCGCCCGGTGCCGGCACGGGGCCCGCTCGGACGGACGAGCCCGGTCCCCCATCGCGACTTCGTGGAGAAGGTGGCCGGCACCCTCCCCTACGCCGACGACTGGAGCTTTGCCGGCATATTGCACGGGGTGGTGGTCCGCGCCCGGGTGCCCTGCGCGCGGATCGCGCGCATCGACGTCTCGGCAGCGCGCGAGGCACCCGGGGTCCGGGCGGTGCTCACCGCGGCCGACATCCCCCACAACGCGATCTCCGAGGAGGCGTCGGGCCTCGGCATCGAGCAGACGGTGCAGCCGGTCCTGGCCGCGGAGCGGATCCGCTACGACGGCGAGCCGGTGGCGTGCATCGCCGCCGAGAGCATGGTGGCGGCCGTCGAGGCGGCCGGCCTGGTCGACGTCGAGTACGAGGAGGACGAGGGCGTCTTCACCATCGACGAGGCTCTCGCCGACGGGGCCCCCAGCGTGCACCCCGGCGGCAACACCTACGTCACCTACAACTCCTCGATCGGCGACGTCGACGCGGCGATGCAGCGCGCCGACCACATCATCGAGGAGACCTATCAGACCCCTCGCGTGGATCACGCCTACCTGGAGCCCGAGTCGGGAGTCGGGTGGGTCGACTCCGACGGTGTCGTCACGCTGCGGGTCTCGACCCAGGTGATCGAGCATGCGCGAGCGCTGGCGGAGATCCTCCAGCTGCCCCACAGCCGGGTCCGCGTCATCGCCGCCTACATGGGCGGTGGCTTCGGCGGCAAGGAGGACATGACCGTCGAGCCCTACCTCGCCGCGCTGGTGTGGAAGACGCGCCGCCCGGTGCGCATGGTGTGGGAGCGCCAGGAGTCCCTGCTGGCCCGGCAGAAGCGCCATCCGTTCCGGATGCACTACCGCACGGGGGTCACCGACGACGGGACGATCGTGGCCCAGGACATCCAGATCCTCGGTGACGCCGGGGCCTATCCCCTGCTCAGCTCGCGCGTTCTCTTCGCCGGGGGGGTCAACTCGACCGGCCCGTACAAGTGCCTCGACGCCCGGATGCAGAGCACGGCGGTGTTCACCAACACCGTGCCCACCAGCGCATTCAGGGGGTTCGGCGCGATGCAGGTGGTGTTCGGCTACGAGTCGCAGATGGACCTCATCGCCGAGCGCCTCGGCCTGACGCCGCAAGAGGTGCGCGAGCGCAACTTCGTCGCGCGGGGCGACATCCGCGTCACGGGCGAGCCGATCGAGACCGAATGCGGCACCCGCGAGTGCATGCACCGGGCGCTCGAGGAGCTCGGCGAGCTGTCGGAGCCGACCAACGGCGGCCGCGTCGGCCGCGGCTTTGCCTGCAGCATGCAGCCCTACGGCCGTTCGATGTTCTTCGCCGACCGCGCGTCGGCGTGGATCGGCCTGGAGCAGGACGGGACGATGGTCATCCGCGCCGGGGTGACCGACCTCGGCGCCGGGCAGGCGGCCTCGCTGGCCAACATCGCGGGCGAGATCCTCGGCGTCACCGTGGACCGCACCAGCGTGCACATCGGCGACAGCCACCTGACGCCGCTCACCGGCGGCACCTTCGCCACCCGGCAGCTCTACATGTCGGGCAACGCCACGGTGAAGGTCGCCACCGCCCTGCGCGACAAGCTGGCTCCCATCGCCTCCGACCTGCTCGGCTGCGAGGAGTCAGAGCTCGAGTGGGCCAGCAACCGGGTCGGGGTCGCCGGTGACCGGGCGCGCGCGGTGACCATGGCCGAGCTCGCGCGAACCGCGGAGAGCCGTGACGTGATGCCCTACAGCCACGAGACGTTCAGCGCCCAGGCCGGCGAGTTCGACCCCGACACGGGCCGCGGGCAGACCTATCCGGATTACACGCACGGCTGCCACGCGACCGACGTCGAGGTCGACGAGCGCACGGGCGAGGTCAGGATCCTCAAGTACGTCGCCGTGCACGACGTGGGCCGCGCCATCGACATGCAACGGGTCGAGGGCCAGATCCAGGGTGCGGCGGCGCAGGGCATCGGCTACGCGATGAGCGAGGAGATGGAGACCGAGGGCGGCGTTCTGCACTCGACGCTGTTTGCCAACTACCTCATCCCCACCTCGCTGGACCTGCCAGACCTCACGGCGATCGGCCTCGAGCTGTTTTTGGGGAAAGGGCCTTTCGGAGCTCGGGGCATCGGCGAACCACCCATCGGCCCCTGCGCGCCGGCCCTGGCCAGCGCCATCCACAACGCCATCGGCATCCGGATGCTGCGCCTGCCGATGATCCCCGAGCGCGTGCTGGCGGCGATCCGCAGCGGCCGCGACGACTCGGTGCCCGGGCCGGGGAGGCCGGCGAGGTGAGCGCCGTGGCCCCCGACGGACCCGCGGTCGCGCTGCTTGCGCCCCGGCCGGCGCAGTCCCTGGACGTCGGCGCGGCCGGGCGGCCCCGCGCCTTTCACGCCAGCATGCCCGGGTACGCGCCCAGCGCGCTGCGCCCCGCGCCGGCCACCGCCGCGGCGCTCGGAGTCGCCGAGGTGCTGGTCAAGGACGAGTCCGCGCGCCTGGGACTGCCCTCCTTCAAGGTGCTCGGCGCGTCGTGGGCGGTCTACCGGGCGCTGCTGGCCCGCCTCGGCGTGACCGCCGAGGAGGTGCCGACGTTCGCCGCGCTGCACGACGCGGTGGCGCCGCTGCGGCCGCTGTCGCTGGCGGCCGCCACCGACGGCAACCATGGCCGCGCCGTGGCCCACATGGCGGCGCTGCTGGGGCTCGACGCCGCCATCTACGTGCCCGCCAACACCGTGAGCGCGCGGATCGATGCCATCGCCGGCGAGGGCGCCACGGTGACGGTGGTCGACGGCGGCTATGACGACGCCATCGCCCGCTCGGCGCAGGACGCGTCGGAGCGCTGCCTGGTCATCTCCGACACGTCGTGGGAGGGGTATGAGGAGGTCCCCGGGTGGGTCATCGAGGGCTACGCGACGGTGTTCGAGGAGATCGACGAGGCGCTGGGCGAGCGCGCGGCGCCCGATGTGGTGGCGGTGCCGGTCGGGGTGGGCGCGCTGGCCGCGGCGGTCGTGCGCCACTACTGGTCGCCGTCCTTCGGGGCGCAGCGGCCGCGGATCGTGGGCGTCGAGCCGACGTCGGCGGCGTGCGTGCTGGAGTCGGTGGCGGCCGGTGAGCTCGTCACCCTCGACCACCCCCAGGACTCGATCATGGCCGGCCTGAACTGCGCCACCCCGTCGCTGATCGCGTGGCCGGCGGTGTCGCGCGGGATCGACGCCTACGTCGCCGTGCCCGACGCCCGCGTGCCCGAGGCGATGCGGCTGCTGGCCGCAGACGGGATCGTCGCCGGCGAGACCGGCGCCGGTGGCCTGGCGGGCATGCTGGCCCTCGTCCGTGAGGCTGAGCTGGGGGGCGCGCGCCGCGCACTCGGGCTGGGAGGCGACAGCCGCGTCCTGCTGCTGTGCACCGAGGGAGCCACCGACCCCGAGGCCTACGCGCGGCTGACGACGAATGCGGCCGGAGCCTGACGGTGACCGGTGCCCACGCCGACGGGGGCGGTGTGACCCGCACCGTCCGTGCCGCCACCATGGCGCTCCTGCGCGAGCGCGCGATGACGACGATCTTCGGCAATCCCGGCTCCACCGAGCTCGGGCTCCTGCGGGACCTCCCCGCCGACTTTCACTACGTGCTCGCCCTGCACGAGGGCGTCGCGGTGGCGATGGCCGACGGCTACGCCCAGGCCAGCGGCCGCCCCGCCCTCGTCAACCTGCACAGCGCCTGCGGCGTGGGCAACGCGATGGGCGCCGTCGTCAACGCCTTTCACAACCGCGCTGCGCTGGTCATCACCGCCGGCAATCAGGACCGCCGTCACCTGGCGTCCGAGCCCTATCTGTTCGCTCGCTCCACCGCCCTGATGGAGCCCTACGTCAAGTTCAGCCACGAGCCGCCACGCCCGCAGGACGTGCCGGCGGCCATCGACCGCGCCTGGGCTCTGGCGCGCACGCCGCCCCAGGGACCGACGTTCGTCTCGATCCCCAGCGGGGACTGGGAGGCCGGCGCGCTCACCTCCGGTGGCTCGGCGGCCCGCGACGTGCTCTACGGGGTGGGCGCGGACGAGGACCTGCTGGACCGACTGGCCGAGCGGCTCGAACAGGCCGGCGCGCCGGCGCTGATCGTGGGTGGGGGCGTGGACCAGGCGTGCAGCTGGGACGAGGTGGCCGAGCTGGCCGAGCGGCTCGACGCCCCGGTGTGGACGGCGCCCCAGGCGCCGCGGCTGGGCTTCGCCGAGGATCACCCGCTCTACCAGGGCCACCTCGCCCCGGGCCGCGCCAGCGCCGCCGCCCAGCTCGCCGGTCGCGACCTGGCGCTCGTGCTGGGCGCCCCGGTGTTCGCGTTCCTGCCCTTTGAGCCGGGCGAGGCCGCGTTCCCGCAGATCATCCACGTCACTGACGACCCCGGCGAGGCCGCCCGGGCGCCGGCACTGAGCGTCGTCGCCGGCGTGCGCGCGGTGGCCCGCGGACTGGTTGAGCGCGTGCGACCCCGGGCGCGGGCCCGGCCGGTGCCGGCGCGGCCCTCGCCTTCGCCGGTCGACGCGCCCGCCGCGGGTCCGATCCCGCCGGCGTACCTGATGGCGGCGCTGGCCCGCGCGCTGCCCGAGGACGCGGTGCTCGTCGAGGAGTCCCCGTCCAATCGCCGCGATCTGCGCGCGCACGTGTGGATGCGCCGGCCGGCCAGCTTCTTTGCCACCACCAGCGGCGGGCTGGGCTTCGCGATGCCCGCGGCGGTGGGGATCAAGCTGGCCTGGCCCGAGCGACCGGTGGTGTGCCTGGTCGGCGACGGGTCGGCCCTGTACGCGCCCCAGGCGCTGTGGAGCGCGATGCGGCTGGGCGCCGCCGTCACGTTCGTGATCGTCAACAACGGGCGCTACGCGATCCTCGAGTCGGCCGCGCGCTTCGCCGGCATCGAGGAGATGCCGAGCATGGAGCTGCCCGGGCTGGACTTCCTGGCGCTGGCGGCGTCATTCGGCTGCCACGCGGTGCGCGTCTCCGAACCGGCCCAGCTGCCCGGCGCCCTGAGCGCCGCGCTGCGCGCGAGCGTGCCCATGCTCCTCGACGTCATCGTCGACGGCGCCCCCATCCCCCTACTCAGCACGGAGGCGACATGACCGACGAGACCCGCATCGCGCTGGACCCCAGCGCCATCGGCGCCACCCTCGATGACCTGGCCGATATCGGCAACCGCTTCTGCGGGACGCGCGGCGAGGCGCAGGCGCGCTGGTACGTGCTCGGCCGCTTCGGCGAGCTCGACCTGGCCGACGTCCACCTGGAGGAGTTCGAGTACCTGGCCTGGACGCCGGCGCCCGCGTCATGTGCGGCCCGCGAGGTGGGCGGCGGGGGCACGCAGGCCTACGAGGCCCACCCGCTCCAGTACACCGCGCCCGGGCCGGTGAGCGGCGAGGCGATCTACCTCGGTGGCGCCGAGGCCGCCGATTTCGCCCGCCTGGACGCCGCCGGGGTCGATCTGGCCGGGAAGGTCGTCGTCGCCCATTCGGTCTTCCCCTTCGATCTCGTCGCGCTGCTGTCCGAGCGCGGGATCGCCGGCTTCGTGCACGTGTGCGAGACGCCGGACGGCATCGTCGGCAACTTCACCGGGGCGCTGTACCCGCCGCCGCTGAGTCCGCCGTGGGCGGGGCGCCCGCTCCCCTACGCCGGCGTCACCATCGGCCACCTCGCCGCCCGCGCGCTCATCTCCTCACTCACCTGCGGAACGGCGGTGCAGCTCACCATCGGCCACGAGGGCGGTTGCACGCCGGCCACCACCGCCAACGTCGTCGGGGTCATCCCGGGCGCCGGGGAGGAGGAGGTGGTGCTCTGTGCCCACTACGACAGCCAGGCCGAGGGCGACTGCGTGTATGACAACGGCAGCGGGCTGTCGGGCCTGCTCGAGGCGGCGCGGGCGCTGCGCGACCTGCGCCCGCAGCGGCGCGTGGTGCTGGTGGCCACCTCGGCCGAGGAGCTGGGAGTGTGGGGCGCCACCGCGTATGTCGCCGCGCACCGCGACGAGCTGGCCCGGGCGGTGGCGATGATCAACCTCGACGGGCTGGCCAGCGCCTACCCGGCCCAGCGCGAGGTGTGGTCGATCCACGGCGGGCTGCTGGCGATGGCCGTGCAGACCGGACGCGAGCTCGGCTGGCACGCCGATCACGTCCACCATCGCCGCAGCACCTTCTCAGACCATGCGCCCTTCGGCGATGCCGGCGTCCCGTCGGTGCTGTGCTGGCGCCCCGACTACCCCTACTACCACTCGCGCGGCGACGTCCGCGAGCTGGTCGATGAGGTGGCCGTCGCCGAGACGGCGAGCGTGTCGGCGACGCTGGCGGCGCGCCTGGCGCTGGGGGCGAGCCTGCCCGACGGGGCCTTTGCCGCGGCCGGCGCCGAGTCCGGGGCGCTCGACGCGCCCGGCGCCGAGGTGGGCGCGTGAGCTTCTTCGGCATGCTCGGCCACCAGCTGGCCGAGGACATGCGCCGCCTGCCGCAGACCACGCGTGAACGGCTCTCCGAGGCCGGGCGCGCCCAGCGCGCCGTCAACATCACCGACCTGCGGGCCCTGGCCCGGCGGCGCCTGCCCCGCGGCGTCTTTGACTACGTCGACGGCGCCGCCTGGGACGAGGTGACCAAGGAGCGCAACGAGTCAGACCTGCGATCGCTGGCGCTGCGGCCGCGCATGCTGGTCGGCGCGACCGAGATCGATCTCTCCACCGAGGTGCTCGGCCGGCGCGTCGAGATCCCGCTGCTCGGCGCCCCCACCGGCCTGACCGGCCTGGTGCACCACGAGGGCGAGGTCGGGATCGCGCGCGCCGTCCATGCCGCCGGCGGCCTCTATGTGCTCTCCTCGGCCGCCTCACGCACGCTGGAGGACGTGGCAGGCGCCAGCCCCGGGCCGCGGTGGTTTCAGCTCTACGTCGGACGCGACCGCGGGCTGGCCGGGGCGCTGCTCGAGCGCGCGCGGGCGTTCGGGTATGAGGCGGTGGTCGTCACCGTCGACGTGGCCCGCCCGGGGCCGCGCGAACGCGACCAGCGCAACGGCTTCATCGTTCCCCCGCGGGTCACCGCGCGGACGCTGGTCGACGGAGTGCGACGCCCGCGCTGGACGGCCAACTTCCTCAGCCGCCCCCGCATCCTGTCCGAGAGCCTGCTGCTGAGCGTGGCCCAGGAGGGACAGGGTCACAGCATGGCGGAGCTCATCGGGCGCCAGTTCGACCCCGCCCTCAGCTGGCGTGACATCGCCTGGGTCCAGGAGCGCTGGGACGGGCCGCTGCTGATCAAGGGCATCCTGCGCGGCGACGACGCCCGCCAGGCCGCGAGCCTCGGTCTGGCCGGGGTCATCGTGTCCAACCACGGCGGGCGCCAGCTCGACCACGCCACCTCGACGATCCGCGCTCTGCCGGAGATCGTCGACGCCGTCGGCGGCGAGCTGGAGGTGTACATGGACGGCGGCATCCGCCGCGGCGTGGACATCGTCCGCGCGCTGGCCCTCGGCGCCCGCGCCTGCCTGGCCGGACGCGCCCTCGTCTACGGGCTGGCCGCCGGCGGCCCGGCGGGCGCGCAGCGCGCAGTTCAGATCCTGGTCGATGAGCTGCGCCTGGCGATGACGCTGCTGGGCTGCCCGTCCGTGCGCGACCTGGACCCGAGCTGGATCAGCGCGGCCGACCCGAGTGAGACGAGGAACTCATGGAGCACGTGATCGACCCCTCGCGCGTCCACCACGCGTGGAACCGAGACCGGGAGCCCACCCTGCGCATCGCCGACGGCGACAGCGTGCGCTTCGCCCTGCGGATGGCCGGCGCCGAGCAGATCCACGAGGGCGACAGCTACGCCGACACCAACTTCATCGCCGACCAGATCTACTGGCTGCTGGGCCCGGTGTTCGTGCAGGGCGCCCACCCCGGCGACACCCTGCGCGTGGACATCCTGTCCCTGCGTCCCGGCGCCTGGGGCTGGTGTGGCACCGAGCCGGGCCTCGGCCTGTTGCCCATGGACTTTCCCGACCCGTTCGTGCGGACCTTTGACCTGCGCGGCCGCGACACCGTCACCGTGTGCCCCCAGGTCGAGATCCCGCTGTCCCCGTTTCTGGGCACGATGGGCACCCACCCCGACGAGCCGGGCGAGCTGCCCTCATTCCCGCCCCATCGCGGGGGCGGGAACATCGACACCCGGCACCTCACGGTGGGCAGCGCGCTGTGGCTGCCGGTGTGGTGTGAGGGGGCGCTGTTCTCGTGCGGTGACCCGCATGCGGTGCAGGGCGACGGCGAGGTCTGCCTCGCGGCGCTGGAGTGCGACATGGACGCGACGCTGCGCTTCAGCGTCGAGCGCCGGACCATCGGCGCACCGCGCTTTGCCACGGCGGGGCCGCTGACGCCGCAGGTCGAGGGCGCCGGCCACCACGGGACGATGGGCATCGGCCCCGATCTCATGGAGGGGGCCCGTGCCGCCGTGCGCGAGACGATCGCCTGGCTGGTCGACGAGCATGGCCTCACCCGCGAGGACGCCTACGTGACATGCAGTCTGGCCGGTGACCTCAAGCTTCTGGAGGTGGTCGACGCCGGCATGTGGAACGTCGGCTTCACGCTTCCACTGAGCATCCTCACGGGCACACGATGAGCACGCCCACCCTCGCGATGGGAGGTCCGTTCGGATAAGCACATCGAACCGGATCCTGGCCCCTCGGCCAGTGCCGGCGACCCGCGGATCAACCAAGCTCTTGGCCCCGGCCCGCAAGCCACATCTGTTGCATTGGTCGCACCAATCTTGTATACAACACATACTCGGCAATGCCCGAGAGGGCATCTGATGTGAGGGAGAGGGAATGACCACGACTCAGTCGAGGACGCCGCAGTCTTCGGCGAACCACTCTGAGGGCGTCGAGATCCGGTCGATCGACTACGTCCCCGTCACCGAGCGGCACGGCAAGCCGTGGCACCTCGGACCGGTCTGGTTTCAGGGCAACGCGCAGATCTCCACGCTGGCCGTGGGTCTGCTCGGCGTGTCACTGGGGCTCAACTTCATCTGGGCGGCGATCGCGATCATCGCCGGCGTCATCGTCGGGACCCTGTTCATGGCCTTCCACTCCGCGCAGGGCCCGAAGCTGGGCCTGCCGCAGATGATCCAGTCACGGGCCCAGTTCGGTTACTACGGCTCGCTGCTGCCGGTGGTGGTCGCCGTCATGCTGTTCATCGGCTTCAACGTGTTCAACACGCTGCTCGGCGGCGAGGTCATCCAGGCGCTCTTCCCCGGGACCGGCACCTTCGTCGCCGACCTTCCGGTGGTCATCGTGTCGGTGGCGCTGACCATCATCGGCTACCACTGGATCCACACCGGGCTGCGCTGGGCGACGTGGGTGTTCATCGTCGCCTATGCCGTGTTCACCATCGGCGCGCTGCTCAACGTGTCGCTCCCCGCGCACTCCTTCGACCTCGGAAAGTTCCACCTGGGCCTGTTCCTGGTGCAGTTCGGCGCAGTGGTCAGTTACCAGCTCACGTGGGCGCCCTACGTGTCGGAGTACTCGCGTTACCTCCCTGAGGACACGCCCACCAGCACGGTGTTCTGGTACACGTACTGGGGCTCGGCGGCCGGAGCGCTGATGATGCTCCTCGGCGCGTTCATCCTGGCGCCGGACACGAGCCTGGCCCCCGTCGCCGCGGTGCACGACACCGCCCAGAAGATCTTCCACGGGTTCGGGCCGATCCTGCTCGTGCTCTCGATCCCGGGCCTGGTCGCGGTGACCGCCATGAACATGTACAGCGGAGCGCTGTCGACCCTGACGACGGTCGACACGCTGAAGCGCATCAAGCCGACACTGACGGCACGGTGGCTCGGCGTGCTCTTCATCACCATCGTCGCGACCGCGCTGGCGCTGCTGCTGCCCGACAACTTCCTCACCAACTTCAACAACTTCCTGCTGATCGTCCTCTACTTCATGATCCCGTGGACGGCGATCAACCTGATGGATTACTTCTTCGTGCGCAAGCACAACTACGCCATCAGGGAGCTGTTCATCCCCAACGGCCTCTACGGCGCCTGGTCGTGGCGGGGGCTCACCGCCTACTGCGTCGGCTTCGCGGTGATGATCCCGTTCTTCAGCACCACGATCTACGAGGGGCCGGTGGCCAAGTCGCTGTCGGGCGGTGACATCTCGCCCTTCATCGGCTTCCCGGTGGCCGCGGTGCTGTACCTGTGGCTGTGCCGGGACATCGACGTCGCGGCGGAGAACAAGATCGCCGACGAGCAGCGGGCGCTGCTCGAGGCCGAGGCGCAGGCTCACCTGGAGCTCGGCGGCCTGGCTGCCGAGAACCTGCTCGACGATGTCGGGGCCCGCGTCCCCGACGAGCTCAGCTCGGTGGCGCAGCAGCTTCCGGACTGACCGGGCTGATCCGACTGACCGGGGCGATCCGGCTGACCGGGCCGATCCGGCTGACCGGGCCGATCCGGCTGACCGGACTGATCGCCGGCGGGCCTCAGAGCTCGCCGGCGAGCCCGTCGTAGGCCAGCGCGGCGGCGCCGACCATGCCCGCCTCGACGCCGAAGCGCGCGGGCACGATCCGCAGGCCCTGGCGGGCAAACGGGAGCGTGCGCGTCTCCACCACGGCGCGGGCCGGAGCGAGCAGCAGCTCGCCGGCGGCGATCACCCCGCCGCCGATGACCACGATCTCCGGGTTGAAGATGTTGACGAGGCTGGTGATGACCACCCCCAGCCGGTCCCCGATGAGCTCCACCGCCTCGACCGCCGCCGCGTCGCCATCGTGGGCCAGCTCGGTGACCAAAGGGCCCAGCAGCTCCCGGCCGTCGGCGATCGCGCGCGCCAGGCCGGACTCGGGCCGCTCAGCGGCCAGTCGCGTGGCCTCGCGGACGAGCGCCGGACCGGAGGCGTAGAGCTCGGCGCAGCCCCGCCCGGGGCAATTGTCCTTGCACGGCGGGCCGTCGAAGTCGATCTCCATGTGGCCGAGCTCGCCGGCCCCGCCGCGCGCTCCCCGGTACAGCCGCCCATCGAGGATCAGGCCGCCGCCGATCCCCGTCCCCAGGGTGAGCACGACCGCGTCCGAGGTGCCCCGGGCGGCGCCGGCGCGGTGCTCGGCCAGGGCAGAGTTGTTGCCGTCGTTGTCCACGAACACGGGCAATCCGAGGCGTTCGGTCATCACATCGGCGAACGCGATGTCGGCCAGCGGCGTGTGCACGCCGACCGCCACCTTGCCCGTCCGGCGGTCGATCAGAGCCGGGAGCCCGAAGCCGACGGCATCCACCTCAGCCCCTGCGGACTCACGGGTTTCGGCCACCGCGTCGACCGCCATATCGAGGAGGGCGCGTTGTTGCAAACCGGTTACGCTCCGCTGAACCCGGTGATGAACGCCTAAGCTTGGGTCCACCGCGCCGGCGAGAAGCTTCGTACCGCCCAGGTCGACGCCGATGGTCCGCCGCGCGGGCATGTCGTCACTATATGCAGAGCTCGATGTCCAACGACCCCCGAAATCGAGCGCCCACGGAGGACCCGCCTTACCGGGTCTATCGGTCCGGTGATGAGGACGGACCCGATCAGGCCGGCCCCGAGGAGCGCCCCTACAAGCTCTACCGCTCAATCCCCAAGGGACTGCGGGCACGCCTGCGCGGCGAGGAGGAGATGGTCGCGCCGCGGCGCGGTCGCGACGGCGGTCCTGAGGGTCCCGGCGGCCCGCGGGGACCGGGACGCCGCGGGCGCGGTCCAGGCGCGGCGCCGGGGCTTCCCTGGTTCCGGCGGCGCTGGGGCGTGCGCCGGGTGCTCAAGTACCTGGTGGTGGCGATCGTCGCCTGGCTCGTGCTCTCGCTGGTGCTGTTCCTGGTCAGCGCGCAGATCCAGAGCGGCTCGGTCCCGGCCTCCGTCGGGGCGGGCCTGTCGCCGGGCGGGAACATGCTGACCTCGACCGACACGGTCCTCGTGATCGGCACCGACCAGCGCCCCAAGGGCTCCAAGGAGCCGGGCGCGTTCGCGGGCGGGATCCGCTCGGACACCATGATGCTGTGGCGCGTCGGCGGGGGAACCTCGCGGCGCCTGTCGATCCCGCGCGATACCCAGGTCCCGATCCCCGGCCACGGCGTCACGAAGATCAACGCCGCCTACTCCTACGGCGGCCCGGCGCTGGCGATCAAGACGGTGGAGAACCTCACCGGCGTCAAGATCAACCACCTCATCATCGTCAACCTGGCCAACTTCCCCAAGTTCATCGACGCCATCGGGGGCGTCACCGTCCAGACCGGCCGGATCTGCTCCAACATCAGCGGCGGGGTCGCGAAGGGCGGCTTCTCCCTGTTCCTGCGGCCCGGGACCCACCACCTGACGGGGATCCAGGCGCTGACGCTGGCCCGCACCCGCGAGAACGCCTGCAACGCGGCCTCCAACGACCTCACCCGCGAGGCCTACCAGCAGAAGATCCTCAACGCCATCAAGGGCCAGCTGCTGTCCCCGGGCATCTTCTTCCACCTGCCCTGGGCCTCCTGGGACGCCCCGAAGGCCGTGCGGACGGACATGGGCGGCTTCACGCTGATGACCCTGTTCGTGGCCGCCGAGATCGGCGGGTCGGCGCCGACCGACATCCTCCAGGACCACCATCTGCCGCTGCCCGACGTGCAGTCGGCCTCGGGCCAGGCGGCGATTCACAAGGCCGTCTCGAAGTTGATGAACGGGACGTAGGCCCGGCGCGTTTCCGGAGGGACGTGTGTCATCTGATGGCTGCTGAGCAGCCATAACCTGCACGCCCGTCCTCGCGCCGCCGGAAGGTGCCCCACCTCCCGAGTGCGCCCGTGCCGCGCGCGGGGCCGCGGGGACCGCAGCCGCGGTCAGCCCTTCGAGGACGCCTTGCTCTCGGACTTCTTGGAGGACCCGGAGTCGGAGGACTTCGACGACGAGGAGCCGCCGTCGGAGTTGGAACTGCTCTGGGAATCCGAGGAGGAGGAGTTGCTCGAGGAGGACTCGCTCTTGCTCGAGGAGCTCTCCTTGGCCTCCTTCATCTCGCGCGAGCGCTTGCGCGTGCCGTAGTCCGTGTTGTAGAAGCCCGAGCCCTTGAAGTGCACGGCGATGGGATGAAACACGCGCTGCACCGGTGCGCCGCAGACCTCGCACTTGGTCACCGCGTCGTCGCTGATCCGCTGCATGACCTCGAACTGGTGGCCCTTCTTGCACCGGTACTCGTAAATGGGCATCGCTTCACAGAATATAGCTGGCACTCCCGGTGCCAGAGTGCCAAGGGCGGCTCAGGGCAGGGAGGCGGTACCGACGGCTACCATCGACGGCCGCCGCCCATGCCCTCCGAGCCCGTCACCATGGACAAGATCGTGTCGCTGTGCAAGCGGCGCGGCTTCGTGTTCCAGAGCTCGGAGATCTACGGCGGGATCGGGTCCAGCTATGACTACGGGCACTACGGCGTTCTGCTCAAGAACAACGTCAAGGGCCAGTGGTGGCGGGCGATGCTCCAGGAGCGCGACGACATCCTCGCGCTGGACTCGGCGATCATCCAGCACCCGCGCACGTGGGAGGCCAGCGGGCACCTGGCCGGCTTCACCGACCCGCTCGTGGACTGCCGGACGTGCAAGCTGCGCTTCCGCGCCGACCACCTCGACGTCTCCGCCTGCGGCAAGAAGCCCTCGAAGCATCCCGGCGAGACCCCGGACTGCGACCTGACCGAGGCCCGTGACTTCAACCTCATGTTCGAGACCACGGTCGGCCCGGTCAAGGAGGAGGGCGCCACCGTGTACCTGCGGCCCGAGACCGCCCAGGGGATCTTCCTCAACTTCAAGAACTACCTGCAGTTCGGGCGCAAGAAGCCGCCCTTCGGCATCGCGCAGATCGGCAAGAGCTTCCGCAACGAGATCACCCCCGGCAACTTCATCTTCCGCACCCGCGAGTTCGAGCAGATGGAGATGGAGTTCTTCGTGCCGCCCGACGAGGCGACGAGGTGGTTCGAGCACTGGCTCACCGAGCGCCACGAGTGGTACCTGAAGCTGGGGATCCGCGCCGACCATCTGCGCCTGCGCCCCCACGATGCCGATGAGCTCTCGCACTACTCCAGCGGCACCAGCGACGTCGAGTACCTGTTCCCGATCGGCTGGCAGGAGCTCGAGGGGATCGCCAACCGCGGCAACTTCGACCTCACCCAGCACGCCGAGCACTCCGGGCAGAAGCTCGAGTACGTCGACACCGCCTCCGGCGAGCGCTACGTCCCCCACGTGATCGAGCCCGCCGCCGGGGCCGACCGGGCGATGCTGGCCTTCCTCGTCGACGCCTACGACGAGGACGAGATCGGGGGCGAGCAGCGCACGGTGCTGCGCCTGCACCCGCTGCTGGCGCCGGTCAAGGTGGCCGTCCTGCCCCTGGTGCGCAAGGACGGCCAGCCCGAGCTCGCCCGGCAGGTGTGGAGCGAGCTGCGCGAGCACGTCCAGGCCGAGTACGACGAGGGCGGGGCCATCGGTCGCCGCTACCGGCGCCAGGACGAGATCGGCACGCCGTGGGCGGTGACGATCGACCACCAGTCCCTGGAGGACGAGACGGTCACGCTGCGCGAGCGCGACAGCCTGGCCCAGGACCGGATCGCGATCTCGGAGCTCAGCGCGGAGATCGAACGGCGGCTGCGCGCGCCGTGGACCTCGCCGAAGATCCCATTCGGCGACGCCGACCCCGACGGTTAGCGGCTGCGATGGCGGTGATGGCCTGTCTGAACGGCGGCCGGACCCGGGCCGAGCATCCCGCCGTTCCACTGTCGCCGGCGGAGCTCGCCGCCGACGCGAAGGCGGTCCGGAGCGCGGGGGCGTTTGCCGTGCACGTCCATCCGACCGACCGCCATGGGGTGCAGACGGTGGACGCCAAGGCCTGCGATGCCGCGGTGGCGGCGATTCGCGCCGCGGCTCCGCGGCTTGCGATCGGCGTCTCGACGTCGGCGGCGATCAACCCCGATCCCTTCGCCCGGGCGGCCGCATTGGCCACCTGGCGCCAGCCGCCCGACTTCGTCTCGGTGAACCTCTCCGAGCTGGGCTGGATGGGCGTCGCACGCGCCGCGGTGCACGCCGGCATCGCCATCGAGGCCGGACTGGCCAGCCCGGCCGACGCCGAAGAGCTGCGCCGCAGCTCGTTCGCCCATCAGGTCCTGCGCGCGCTGGTTGAGGTGGACGGCGGCGCGGACGACGCCCGCGCCATCGCGGAGCTCATCCCTCCGGGGGTGGCGCAGCTGTGGCACGGCTCCGGCGCGCGAACCTGGGAGGTCATCGCCGCGGCCGGGGCAGCCGGGCTCGACGTCCGCGTCGGACTGGAGGACGTACTGGAGCTTCCCGACGGCAGCACGGCGGCGGGCAACGCCGACCTCGTCGGGGCGGCCGTCGCGTTGATCGCCGGCCCGGACTGAGCGTCACACAGAGAGCCAGATGACACCCACCCCCGACCAGCCGGGTCCGGAGCCGGTCAGCCGCCACGCGCGATCGGCGGCGGGGTCGAGGACGACGCTCACCTGGCTGGCGATGGCGATGCTGACCCTGGGCTCGGTGGGTGATCTCGGCGCCACGCCCGCGACGGCCGTCCTCGGTCTCGCGTCGGTGCTGATCTACGTCCTGCCCGCGATCGTCTTCCTCCTGCCGGCGTCGCTGGTATCGGCCGAGCTCGCCTCCGGATGGCCCGGCGGCGTCTACAAGTGGGTGTCGGAGGGGGTCTCCTCCCGGATGGGGTTCGTGGCGATCTGGTGTCAGTTCGCCCAGACGACCTTCTACTACCCGGCGCTGCTCGCCTATGTCGCGAGCACGCTGGCGTACGTGTTCGCGCCCGGCCTGGCGCACAGCGGCCTCTACACCACCGCGGTGATCATCGTCCTGTTCTGGGCGGCGGTGCTCGTCTCCGCCAGAGGAGTGCTCTCCGCCGGCCGGCTGGCGTCATACGGGATTCTCGTCGGAACGCTGATCCCCGGCCTGCTCCTCGTCGGCCTGGCCGCGATCTACCTGCTGCAGGGCAACCCGTCGGCGGCGCCGCTGAACACCCACCACGTCCTCCCGGCCTGGCATGGCCTGACCAGCGTGGTGCTCATCGTCAACAGCTTCTTCCTCTACGGCGGGGTGGAGGTCAACGCCGTCCACGTCGACGAGCTGCGCGATGCCCCGCGGGAGTTCCCGAGGGCGACCCTCCTGGCCGTCGTCCTGATCCTGCTCGTCTTCATCTTCCCGACGCTCGCGATCTCGGTGGCGGTCCCCGCGCCGCACATCAGCTTCACCGCGGGGGTGATGCAGGCGTTCCGCAGCCTGCTCGATCATTTCGGGCTGAACGTGCTGACGCCGATCATCGCCGTGGGGCTGGTGGTCGCCTCCCTGAGCGGTCTGCTCGACTGGCTCACCGGTCCCTCCACCGGGCTGCTGGACATCGCTCGCGAGCGTGGCTACCTGCCGCGCTACTTCCAGCAACTCAACGCCAGCGGCGTCCAGCTCCACATCCTGGTGGCCCAGGGGATCGTCATCACGGTGATCGGGGTGCTCTTCGCCGTGGTGCCCGCGGTCTCACGCGCCTACTGGGTGTTCGCCACCCTGGCCACAGAGGTCTATCTGATCATGTACGTCCTCATGTTCGTCGCGGCGATCAACCTTCGGCGCCGGCAGCCGGACCACCCACGGGGCTACCGCGCGCCAGCGCTGCCGGCGATCTGCGTCATCGGCACGCTGGCCTGCGCGGCCGCCGGGGTGGTCGGGCTGCTGCCCCCCAGCCAACTGGGGCACATCACGACGCTGCCCTACCTCCTGGCGCTGCTCGCCGCGACGCTGCTGGTCGGCCTCCTGCCCCCGCTCCTGCTCCACAGACTGCGCCGGGCCGACTGGAAGGCGGCCGCCTGAGACGCGCGGGGGCAGCGGTGTAGGATCCTGCGGTGAGCGCTTCCCGGGGCCTTCAGGAGGTGGCAGAAGAGGCAGTGCCGTGTCGGGGCGACGCGGTCACCCGGACTGCTGCCTCGCAGTTCGGCAGCGGAGCGTTGAGCGTCGACGGTGTGCTCGCCGTGCAGCGTCGCGCCGGCAACGCGGCCACCGTCGGCATCCTGCGCGGCGCCGGCCTGATCCCGCTCGATGTCGCCAACCAGCGCCTGCAGGAGGCGCGAGCCTCGCGCCCGGGGAGCCCGCTGGCCGACGGGACGCGGTTCAGGGTCCCGTCCGCCACGGAGCTGAAGAGCCTGTACGGCAGCGGCCTGCTCGACAAGAGCGACATCGAAGCCGCGGTCGCACGCGCGCTGCGCCGGATGGACCTCGACTTCGATCTTCGGACCGACGCCGACGACGTCATGAAGAAGCTGTTCCCCGGGGGTGGCGTGTTTGCCGAGAAGGCCTGGGCGGGCGTCCTCGGAACCGACACGTCTGACGTGTACACGTCGGTGGCTGACGCCGAGGCGAAGCTCAAGGCCGCAGACCTCAAGAAGCTGACCGACGTCGCCAAGATCGCGGCGCAGAAGATCGACCAGGCGATGGCCGACGACGCGGGCCTCCAGGACGTCTTCGGCAGCAAGGCCAAGCTCGCCAAGACGCGCTACGGCAAGGCCAAGACCGCGCTCGCCAACGCGATCAAGAGCGCCGACACCGCGATCGATACCGACTACAACCGCGATGACCCGCAGGTCGGACTGGGCGGATGGGCGAACTTCGCCAGTCAGCACATCCACCTCACCGGTGACGTGGCAGAGGTGACCGACCGCGACGACGCCATCATCACCCTCATCCACGAGTCGTGTCACCTCGCCGACCCCAACGTCGACGACCTCGGCTACTACGGCAGTGACGGCTTCGAGGCGATGGAGGAGGGCGACAAGGTCAACAACGCCGCTCATTACGAGGAGTTGCCGGCGCGGTACCTGGGCCACAGCCTCTACCGAGTGCGCGATCCCAAGGACAAGACCAAGTTCCTCCCCGGCTTTCAGAAGTTCGTGCCCAAGCAGACCTCCGGGGGCCACAAGGTCACCTTCGAGGACGAGGTGCGGCGGGCCGCGAGCGAGTACCTGAGGAAGGCGTGGGACGCGGCCGTCGATGCGCACGCGTTCGTCCGCGAGTCCGCCCGGTTGATCGCCGCAAAGCCCGGCGACCCGATCTTTGACAAGCGCAAGGCGAGCCTGCTGGAGATGTCCAAGGTGATGCACCTGACGATCCACCTGCAGAAGCCCCAGCCCAAGACCGTCACCGTGCTCGATGTCGCGCTCTCTGAGGGCGTCGCCCATGCGACGATCGCGATCCAGAACAACGCGGCCAAGCAGCAGGTGCCCAAGAAGGTCAAGAAGGCGGCGGCGGTCAAGGCGGTCATCGATGGCGCGATCGGCGGCTACAGCCAGCTCACCGGCAACCCCGCCGATGACCGCAAGCTCGTCGACTGGCTCGTCAGGCACTACCGCAAGGGGTTCTGAGTGCGCTTCTGTGACAAGGAGTGGCCTGCGGACACCGAGATCCTCGAGTGCGTGAACGTCCCCATCGATGAGCTCGATCCGCTCCGCGAGCTCCCGGGCCTGCGGCAGCTCAGCCTCTATGCCACCGACCGTCACCGCACGATCGAGCACCACCTGCGCGACCTCTCGCCCGTGGCCGATCTGCCCGGCCTCGCCGTGCTGGAGATCGCGCGCTCGCGAGTGGAGGACCTCACCCCGCTGCGCGGCCTCGAGCACCTGCGGCGGCTCGACCTGTCGCGGACCCGGGTCACCGACCTGTCGCCGCTGGCCGGTCTGCACGAGCTCGAGTGGCTCAAGCTCAACTCCACGCCGGTCTCAGACCTCAGCCCGCTTGCGCGCCTGGAGCGCCTCGAGTATCTCGACGTGTCCAACACGTCAGTGGCGGACCTGTCGCCGCTCGCGGGCCTGCACGCGCTCCGTCAGCTGATCGTCCGCGACGCGCCGGTGACGACGCTCGTCGACGTCGCTGAGCTTCCCGCGGTGACCGATGCCGTCGAACTGGACCTCACCGGCACCCAGGTCGCCGACCTCGGCTGGATCGACCGCGCGGCGGGACTGCGTGAGCTTCGGCTGATCGGCGCGCCCGCCGCCGGCCGCGCCGAGGCGCGGGCACTGGCGCAGCACGGCGTCACGGTCATCGACTGACGTTCCGGCTCTCCCGAGGTGAGGCTCCGGCCCCGCGAGGCGCCGCGCTCAGTACTCGTTCTTCAACACGAAGTAGGAACCGCGAATGGTTCCGGCCAGCTTTGACTTCTGCCTGGCGAACTTGAACTGCGAGGCGAGCTCCTCGGGGACGTCCATCCCTTCGGAGAGCTTGAACCCGACGGCTCGCTTCCCCCCGTCGTCGACGGTGTACATCACGTTGATCGACAGACCGCTCTCGTAGAACACGTAGGCGATGCGGATGTTCTCCACCTGAAAGGCCGTCGCCTCCAGTGGCGGTGAGGAGATGACGAGGTCCCGCTCGTCCTTGAGGATCCGGTGCACCCAGTCGATGGTCTTCTTGGCGTCGCTCGCAGGCTCCACCGTGAACACGTGGTCGTACTTGTTCTTGAAGTAGCGGGCCTCGTGCGCCCGCAGACCAGCGAGGGCGTCCGCGACCGGCGAGGACTCCAGCCCCACTGTCGACACGTCGTTGAAATCCACGGCGTAGGCCATGACGCGCCCGTATGTTAGGCGGGCTCAGCCACCCCTGCCGCCCGGGTGGTCTGGTCCCGGAACGGCGGACAGGTCTCGGTGAGGAGGAACGACGGCTACACCGTCACCCTGACGGCAGGCGTGACGGCGCCCAAGCTGACTGCGTCCGCGGCCACCCGGGCGACGATCACATACGTCCCGCGTGGCCTTCGCCCGAGCGACACCTGCGCGTTGAACGTGCCGCCCGCCGCCTTCAGGCGGCGGGTGGACACGAGCGTGCGGCGGCCCCGGACGAGCTTGTAGACGCTCACCGTCACCGGCTTGGCGGGCGCGATCGTGCCCGACACCCGCACCGGTGCGGTCGAGGCCAGCGCGAGCGTGAGCAGCGGGGTGACGCCGACGACCACCAGGTTCGAGACCGAGGCGGGCGCCGACGCATGTACGGCGCGCAGAACCGCTGATTGGGCGAACGGCAGTGTCGCGGTGAACGTGCCATCAGCTCCGGTGGTCAGGGTCGTCAGCGTGGTGAGCAGGCCGTCGCCGCTGACGCTCTGGATCTGCACCGGCACGCTCGCCACCGGCGTGGACGGCGGCGGGTTCTGCGCGTAGCCGCCGGAGACGGTGACGGCTGCCCCGGGCGCGATCGTCGTCTGCGACGCCGCGAGCGTGAGCACGTAGCGGGGCCCGGCCTGAACGCTGACCTTGGTGCGGATGGCGGGCAGGCGGCGGTAGAGATCGGTGCCCGGGCAGCTCGTCATGTCCCCGTCGCGGTGGCCGGCGACGCGCGGGAGCAGCACGCGCTGTCCGGGCGCGAAGGGCGTGTAGAAGGCGTCTGACGGGTTGACCTCGACGCGGACCTTGCCCAGCACGGGCACGCCGTGCAGCGCGAGCTTCCAGGCCAGCAGGCGCTGCAGGGCCGACACGGCGGCCGCCGAAGGCTCGACGAAGGAGAACGTCCCCAGGATCGCGACACCGGTCGACACCGCGTTGTAGCCCCCGGCGTGCGCGCCGACCACCGGCTCGTCGACGCCGCCGGCCCGCGCCTCCCAGATCCGCCCCCAGGCGTCGATCACGAAGTTGTAGGCGATGTCGAAATACCCCCGCGTGAACCGGTGGTAGTCGTAGATGGCCGCCAGCATCGCCGGCACCTCCGCCGCCGAGTATCCGTTGGGGTTCTCGGTGTGGTGAACGAAGGCGAGGTCGATCGCGCCGTAGTAGGGGCCGGAGGCGGGAGGGTGGCGCCGCCCCGCCCAGGCCGAGCGGGCGATGATCGGAGGCTGGCCGGGGCCGGCCGGCAGGTTGACGTCGACCAGCGGGTACGGGGCGTCGGTGATGGAGCGGTGCTCGCCATCGGTGGCGTCGCGATGGGCGGCGGGGCCGGGAACGGCGTCGACCGCCACGAAATGCAGGCGCACGCCGCTCGCGCCTTCGCCGCTGCGCAGCTGGACCTCGTCGGCGGGGCCGAACCACAGCGGCTCGCCGAACTGCGTGGGCCCGGCAGCGGGGCGGTCGGGCTCGTGGCCACGGACAGAGGCCTGCGCCCAGGGGCTCCAGCGCCCGCCGCTGCTGCGCGCGCGCAGCTCGATCTGCGCCGCGGCGGGGGCCGTCCATTGGATCCCGGCCAGCACGAACCGGCGGCCCGCCGTGATCGCAGGCGAGGTCCCGGCCGCCAGTCTCCCGACCGCAACAGAGAAGACACGACCGCTGGCCCGGCCCTTCGCCAGTGCGGCGCTCGGCGCGATCGCCGCCCCGACACCAACAGCGGCCGCACCGCTCAGCACGTCGCGCCGGGTCAATCTCGGCGCCTCGCTCACTGCTCCCATTGTGCCCGCGCGCGGCGTCGAGCGCGCAGCTTCTATTTCAGCACCGCGGTTCCGCGCACGGCAAAGCCGCCGGGCGCCGGCGACGCGCTCACTCCCTGCACCGCGATGCGCGGGTCGGAGAACACCGTGATCGTGGCCAGACCTCCGAAGGGCACGTCGGGGGCGACGACGAGCTTGCCGTTCTGCGCCGAGACGGTGGCGTCGACGGTGGCGCTGAGCCCGAGCAAGGTCGCGGTGCCCCGCAGGGTCAGCTGGCCCCCGGCCGAGGCGACCGGCGTCACCGAGGTGAGAAACGGCGCCGCGGCGCGCAGGTCTGACTCGGCGACGACCGCGCTGCCGGTCAGGCGGTTGCCCTGCTTGACCAGGCTGGCCTGGTGCAGCGTGAGCAGCCCGTCCTGGAAGGTCTGGGCCGACGCGCGCAGCGACCCGACGTCGCCGGCCTGATCAAGCGTGCCGGGCAGCCTGGCCGGCGACGCGCGGTAGGTGGCCATCCGCACCACGACGGAGTCGGCCTGGTGCCAGAGCAGCTCGATCGCCGGAAAGGCCGAGACCTGGACGTCGAGCACCCGGCCCGAGCGCGACAGGCGGTCGCGCAGGCGCTGGCTGGCGATGCCCGGGAGCACGAGCTGAGCGACGACCAGCACGACCACCACCAGCCCGGTCACGGCCAAGGCCGCGAGGCGGCGCATCGGTCACCGCGCCGCCGCGGTCACGCGAGCAGCGCGCGGGCGGCGGCCACAGCCTGGTCCATGAGCGGCCGTGTGTCCAGATCGGGCTCGGCCATGCGGCGGATGGTGACGCCGTCGGCGAGCGCGAACAGGAAGCTGGAGACGTCGTCGGGGGAGCCGCGCAGCTCGAACTTGCCCGCCTCACGGCCCGCGCGCAGGGCGTCGGCCAGCCGGGTGCGGGTGCGCCGCGACAGCTCGGCCAGCTCGGCGGCGATCTCGGCGTTGCGCTGGCCGAGGGTGAGCAGCTCATAGAAGGTCACCATCGCGCGCGTGCCCTCGCCGAGGATCTCCTCCAGGCTGCGCACCAGCGCGTCGATCAGCTCGTCCGCGCCCGCCGCCCCGGCCACGGCCTGGTCCAGCGACTCCCCGCGCACCTCGGACTCGCGGCGCACGACCTCGACCAGCAACCGCTCCTTGGAGCCGAAGTAGTAGTGCAGCAGCCCGCGTGAGACCCCGGCCTCGCGGGCCACGCGGTCAAAGGTGGAGCCGGCGATGCCCCGCTCGGCGACGCTGGCGCGCATGGCCTCGACGATCAGCCCCGCCTTCTCGGAGGGAAGATCGCCGGCAAGCGAGCGCTCGGGTGCGGTGGCCGCCTGCATCCGGGGCGATTCTACGGGCTGGTCGGGCCAGCGGCCCCAGGACGCGAAAAGGGCGCCACGAGGGCGCCCTTACGCAGGTCCTGCGGTGACGGTGCTAGGCGCTAGGCCGCGCTGACCGTGCTGGCCGGCGGCGGCGCCGGCGTCCCCGCCGGCGGCGTGTACTGGAACTCCTCCTCGGCGCCGAACAGGGTGTCGAGCACCTTGGAGCGCAGCCCCTCCGACAGGGCCAGGGCGGCGGCGGCGCCCACGGCGAGGACCAGCAGCTTGCGGCCGAAGCCGCCCTTCTTCTTGGGCTTGGAGCGCTTGGGCGCGTCCGACAGGGCCATGGCCGCGTCACGCGCGGCTTCGGCCGCGGAGCGAATCTCGTTCTGCAGCTTCTTGTCGTCGATCAGAGCCTTCTGGGGCGCCTTGGCGCTGCTCAGACGGTTGATCGCGTTCTTGGCCGAGTCGATCGCCACGCGCACGTTGTCACGCAGCTCCGCGTCCTCGATGAGGCGCTGGAGATACGGGTTGGCCTTGGTGATGTTGGCCAGGTCGGCGGTATTGAAAGGCACCGCCTTTGCGACTTTCTTTCGTCGTGATGCCATTGGTCTCCCTCAGGTCCTGGGCGGGTAAGTGGTCAGGATACGCGATACCCCTTTTGCGGCCTTCGATTCAGCGCTGCTTCGAGGACCTCGTCGATCGTCGAGACGAACACGAAGTGCAGGGACTTTCGCAGATGCTCGGGGATCTCGTCGATGTCGGCCTCGTTGAGCTCGGGGGCGATCACGGTGTGGACGCCGCTGCGCTGGGCCGCCAGCGCCTTCTCCTTCAGCCCGCCGATCGGCAGCACCTGACCGGTGAGCGTCACCTCCCCGGTCATCGCCGTGTCGGCGCGCACCGCCCGGCCCGACAGCAGCGACACCAGCGCGGTCACCATCGTCACCCCGGCGCTCGGGCCGTCCTTGGGGATCGCGCCGGCCGGCACGTGGATGTGGATGTCGTGCGTGGCAAACCAGTCGTCGGGCAGATCCTCCAGCAGCTCGGGCGCGTTGGCGCGCACGTAGGAGCGCGCGGCCTGCGCCGACTCGCGCATCACGTCCCCCAGCTGCCCCGTGATCGTCAGGTGCCCGGTGCCGGGCATCGCCGTGGCCTCGACGAACAGGACCTCGCCGCCCACCGGGGTCCAGGCCAGACCGGTGGCTACGCCCGGACGCGAGGTGCGCCGGCGCGTCTCGGAGTGGAACTTGCGCTTGCCCAGCAGCTCACGGACCCGGGGCTCGGTGATGCTCACCTTGCGCTTCGCGTTGCCCTCGGCGACCTGACGGGCCACCTTGCGCACCACGGAGCCGATCTCGCGCTCGAGCTGGCGCACCCCGGCCTCGCGCGTGTAATCCGAGATCACCGCCTTGAGCCCGGCGTCGGTGAAGGCGATCCTCGCGCTGGTCAGGCCGTTGCGCTCGATCTGGCGCGGCACGAGATAGCGCTTGGCGATCTCGAGCTTCTCGGCCTCGGTGTAGCCGGCGAGCTGGATGACCTCCATCCGGTCGCGCAGCGGGCCCGGGATGGTGTCCAGGTTGTTGGCCGTCGTGATGAACATGACCTCTGAGAGGTCGAACGGGAGGTCGAGGTAGTGATCGCGGAACGTGCTGTTCTGCTCGGGATCCAGGACCTCGAGCATCGCGCTGGACGGATCGCCGCGGAAGTCCGAGCCCATCTTGTCGATCTCGTCGATCATGAACAGCGGGTTCTTGGCGCCGGCGTCGCGCAGCGCGCGCACGATCACGCCCGGCATGGCGCCGATGTAGGTGCGACGGTGGCCGCGGATCTCGGCCTCGTCGCGCATGCCCCCGACGCTGATGCGCTCGAACCTGCGGCCCAGGGCGCGGGCGACCGAGCGCCCCAGCGACGTCTTGCCGACGCCGGGCGGCCCGACGAAGGTGAGGATCGAGCCGGCGGGCTGGCGCTTGCCGGCTCCGTTGCCGTTGTTGGCGATCAGCGAGCGCACCGCCAGGAACTCGAGGATGCGCTCCTTGACCTGCTCGATGTCGTAGTGGTCGGTGTCGAGCACCCGGCGGGCATGGGCGAGATCGAGGTTGTCCTCGGTGGCGGTGTCCCACGGCAGAGACGCGATCCACTCCAGGTAGGTGCGGACCACGCCGTACTCGGCCATCGACGCCTGCAGGCGCTCCAGGCGCCCCAGCTCGCGCTCGACCTGCTTCGAGACCTCCTCGGGGAGGCGCAGCGCCTCGAGCTGCTCACGCAGCTCCTTGACCTCGGCCTGGGTCTCGTCGCCCTCCCCCAGCTCGTCCTGGATCGCCTTGAGCTGCTGGCGCAGGAAGAAGTCACGCTGGCCCTTCTGCAGCTCGGACTGGACCTGGGACTGGATCTTGGTGTCCAGGGCCACCACCTCGAGCTCGCGGGCGAGGATCTCCGACAGGCGGCGCAGGCGCTTGGTCACGTCGAGCTCCTCCAGCAGCGCCTGCTTCTCCTCGGTGGGCAGCCGCATCGCGCCGGCGATGAGGTGGCTGAGCATCACCGGGTCGTCGACGTTGGCGACCATGACCTGGAGCTCCTCGGGCAGGTAGGGCACCTGGCCGACGATGCTGGAGAACGTGCGCTGGACGTTGCGGGCCAGCGCCTCGAGCTGGGCGCTCTCGCGCACGCGGTCGCGGGCGTGCTCGACCTCGGCCACCAGGTAGGGCTCGGTGCCGACCCACTCCTTCACCGCCACGCGCGGGCCGCCCTGAATGAGGACACGCAGCGTCCCGTCGGGCAGGCGCACCATGCGCGCGATCGCCCCGAGAACGCCGACCGAGTACAGCTCGGCCGGTCCGGGGCTCTCGACCTCGGGGTCGCGACCGGCCACCAGCACGATCGACCGGTCACCGCGCAGGACGTCATTGACGAGCTCGAGGCTGCGCGGCTGGCCGATGTTCAGCGGGATGACGAGGTCGGGAAAGGTGACCGAGTCGCGTAGCGGCAGGACGCCGAGCCGCGCGGGAAGGCGCCGGAACCCGTTCTCCTGATCGTGGTCGGCCTCGCCCGGCGCGGTCCCGACGTCGAGGATCGTCATTGCCCGTCGCCGCTCTGGATGGGCACCTCACGGCGGGGTCCCTGGCTGCTGGCCAGCGGGAGCTCGACACGCAGCATCCCGTCCTCGTAGCGGGCGCTGATGTGATCGGCGTCGACGTCAGCGCCGAGCTCGATGAGCCGGCGGAAGGCTCCGCGCTCGATCTCGATCTGCTGGTAGCCGTCCGGGGCGGGCTGAGCCGGGCCACGGCGACCGGCCAGGAAGAGCTTGCGCCCCTCGATCTGGAGCGCGATGTCGGCGGGGTCCATGCCGGCGAGCTCCGCCGTCACGATCGCCCGGGGCGGATCCGAGGCATAGGCGACGTCGACGGCGGGCCACTGGCCGGTATGCCGGCGCGACAGCCCGGAGCGCTCGAGCACGCCACCGAAGAGCTCATCCATCTCGCGTCGCATCCGTTCGAAGTTCGCAAACAGATCACGCTCAGACATTGGCCTAAGCGTAGCCCGCGCGCGGGAACCCGTCGGCCCGCCGGAGCAGATGCACCGGTTCGCGGTGGCGCGCGCTCACCGACCGTCGCTCACACGGCGTAGACGGCGCCCTCCGCGGCCAGGTCCACCGGGCCACCGAAGCCGTCCGTGCCCTCTGACCGCGTCAGCGCGGGGTCCAGCTCGTCGGAGTAGTGGGTGAGCACGAGCCGCTGCGCGCGTGCCCCCTTGCCGTGCTCGCCGGCCTCGCGCGCGGTCAGGTGCCCGCGCGTGCCGTCACGCTCCGGGCGCGGCAGGGTGGCCTCGATCAGGAGCACGTCGGTGTCCTGGGCGAAACGCACCAGCTCGTCGTTGGGGCGGCAGTCAGCGCCGTAGGTGAAGCGCGCCCCGTCGCACGCCAGCTCGACGGCGAAGGTGACGACGTAGTGCGGAACCTCGCAGAAGCGGGCCGTGAGGGGGCCGACCGACAGCACGTCGTCGGCCCCGTACTCGTGCACCTCGAACGCGGTCTCGATCAGGTCGTCGTGACCCCAGGAGCCGACGACGTGGCGCAGGACCTCGAGGCCGCCGGCGGGCAGGTAGAGGCGCGGACGCGCCGGCTCCTCGGTTCCCGGCCAGCCGGCCACGGGCACCGGCTGCTGGCGCGGGGCGTAGCGCAGCGCGTAGCTGAAGGGAACGAGATCCAGGAAGTGGTCGGCGTGCATGTGGGTGACGACCACGGCGTCGACGTCGACGTAGTCGCAGATCCGGCGCAGCTTTGAGAACACGCCGTTGCCGCAGTCGAGGAGCACGCTGGCGCCCTGCTCCTGCGCCAGGTAGCCGCTGCACGCCCCCGCGGCATCCTGCCAGGACGGCGACTTGCCAAGCACCGTGACCTGCACTTCGCTCCTCCTGTGTCTCTATCTGACACTCTAACCGCCGTGGCCGTGGTGCAGGCCAAAATGCCGTAGCTCATCGACGCGGTGTCGCATCGCTTCGAAGTGGCCGCGCTGGCCCTCGGAGGGCTGCTGGTTCTCGGAGCGCTGCTGTCGGGCCTGGCCCGGCGCACGCTTCGTGTCGCTCGACCGCGGTGTTCGTGGTGGCCGGCTTCGTCCTCGGCGACGGCGTCACCGGGGCGCTGCACTTCGACGCCCGCATCGGCGTTCGTGGCCGAGCTGGCCACGGTCGCGCTGATCGTGATCCTGTTCCGCGACGGGCTCGAGGTCGACGGCGAGCTGCTGCAGTCGCACTGGCACCTGCCGTTCCGCAAGCTCGTGCTGGCGATGCCGCTGACCGCGGTGATCGTCGCCGCTCGGCACCCAGCTGGCTCGCCGGGCTGACCTGGACCGAGTCGTTCCTGCTCGGCGCGCTGCTCTCCCCCACCGACCCGGTGCTGTCCTCGAGCGTGGTCACCAACCCGCGCGTACCGCGGCTGGTGCGCCACTCGCTCAACCTGGAGTCCGGGCTCAACGACGGCCTCGCCCTGCCGGCGGTGCTGGCGTTGAGCGCGGCCTGGCCGCCGGCGGCGGGCACTTCGTGTGGTGGCGGTTCGTGCTCGAGAACATCGGCTTCGGCTTCGTGGTCGGGCTCGTGGTCGGGCTTCGCCGCCGCGCTGGCTGGTGCCCGCCGCGACGGGCGTCTGACCGAGGGCATCCCGGCCCACCAGCGGTCCCTG
This sequence comes from uncultured Actinomycetota bacterium, assembly GCA_963771675.1. Lineage (GTDB taxonomy): Bacteria > Actinomycetota > Thermoleophilia > Solirubrobacterales > Solirubrobacteraceae > Palsa-465. Next base: position 783,278 of record CAVYUJ010000005.1, read on the forward strand.
TTCGCGCTCGGCATCGCGTTCGCCGCCTACGGCGCTGGCGGTGCTGACTGCCGCACGGCAACGGGCTGATCGCGGTGTACGTGGGCGCGATCATGCTCGGCATCCGCCGCCCGGAGCTCCGCGCGCTACTTCGAGCGCCAGGCCGCCGATGCTGGTCGAGCTGGTCAAGCTCGGGATCTTCGTCGTGTTCGGCTCGCTGCTCACCGCTGCACGGGCTGTTCGGCCCGGCTGGGCGGCCGTGCGGCGTCGTGGCGCTGACCCTGCTCGTGGCCCGGCCGGTGGCGGTGTTCACCGCGCTGGCCGGCACCGCGCACCGACACGGCCACGCGCGCGTTCATGTCCTGGTTCGGCCCCAAGGGCGTGGCGACGATGACCTTCTCACTGCTGGTCCTCGGCCAGCGGGATCGCGCGCCGGCGCGACGATCTTCAACCTCGCCGCGCTGACCGTGTTCGTGCTCGATCCTCGCCCACGGCGTGACCGACACGGCGGGAGCGGAGTGGCTGGCCGTCGCGCCGAGCGCGCGGCGGCGCAGCCGGACGCGAGCGTGCGCCGAGGCTGAGCGCCGCGGCTAGTGACCGTCGCGGTCGCCGCGGCGGGAGGGGTCCATGACCCAGCCCATGAAGATCGCGAGCAGGACGAAGGCGATGAATCCGCCGATCAGCGGCCAGAACATGGCGCGAAACCTTATCTCGAGGCGCCGGCCGGACGGTCGGCCCGTCTCAGGCGTGGAGCGCGACCTGCTCGTTGGGCGAGGGGAACGCCCACGCCACCTGCAGGCGCCGCTCCTGGCGGAAGACGAAGCGCAGCTGGCTGGGCGGCCGCAGCCCCTCCGGATGCGCCGGGCGGAAGGTGGCGCAGGGGCCCGCGTCGGCCACCGCGCACAGCAGGTTCTGACGAAAGAAGCAGTTCTCGCAGCTCGCCTTCGCGGCGGGCGCCCGACCATTTGCCATACCTGTCCTCGACCCCATTCTGCTCGAATGTTCACACCAGACAGCAAGGCGGGCATCAAAGCGGATTCCACCCCCCCGTGCAAAGTCCATTCCCGGAAAACGCAGGAACTTTTCCGTCGAGGGAAAAACCGGCAAAATGCGGGTACTTTGTGCAGCGGACAGGGCCGGCCCGCAATTTCCGTAGCTTTGTGGGTAGACATGGACGCCGCCGCCACGACCTCACTCGGGCAGCCGTTCAGCCGGCCGCGCACGCTGGCCGACTACGAGCGCGAGGCGCTGGCCACGATGAGTGCCGAGGCGCGCGGCTACATCGAGCGGCGGCGCCGGCGACGAGATCACGCTGCGCCGACAACGTGGCCGCGTGGCGTCGGCTGGCGCTGCGCCCGCGGATGCTGGTCGGCGTCGGCCGCTGTGATCCCGGCGTGACGCTGCTGGGCTGCCGACGGCCGCATCCGGTGATCGATCGCGCCGACGGCCTTCCAGCGCCTGGCCCACCCCGACGGCGAGCTGGCCACCGCGCGCGCGGCGGCGGCGACCGGCACCGTGATGTGCCTCTCGACGCTCGCCAGCGCCGGCGCGGCGACGATCGCCGAGGCGCGTCCCGGAGCTGGCGCGCTGGTTTCAGCTCTACGTCTTCACCGACCGCGGCGTCAGCCGCGAGCTCGTCGCCGACGCGGCGCGCCACGGCTACGAGGCGCTGGTCGTGACCGTCGACCGCCCCGTGCTCGGGCGTCCGCGAGCGCGAGCTGCGCAGGTGAGCCGTCCGCGACCCCGTGGCCGACATGCCGCGCCGGACGCCGCGCAGACGCCTCGGCCCCCGCGGCGGCGCTCGCACGGGCTGGTCGACCCGGACCTGCGCTGGTCCGACATCGAGCGCTTCGCCGCCGAGCAGCGCGCTGCCGGTCCTGGTCAAGGGCATCCTCACCGCCGAGGACGCCGAGCTGGCCGTCGATCACGGGGCCGCCGGGCGTGGTCGTCTCCAACCACGGCGGCCGCCAGCTCGACACGGTCCTGTCCGGCGCCGACGCGCTGCCCGCGATCGTCGACGCCGTCGGCGGACGCATCGACGTGCTCGTCGACGGCGGCATCCGGCGCGGGCACCGACGTCGTCAAGGCGCTGGCGCTCGGCGCCCGCGCGGTCCTGCATCGGCCGGCCGGTGACTGTGGGGCCTGGCGGTGGCCGGCGCGCGCGGCGCCCAGCATGTGCTGGAGACGCTGCTGGGCGAGTTCGACAACGCGCTGGCGCTGGTCGGGCTGCCCCGCGCCGCCGACCTCGATCGCGAGCTTCGTCGCCCCGGCGCCCTGGGCGGGCCGGCGATCAGCGAGTGACCGTCCTGGTCACCGGGATCACCGGCTACGTCGGCGTCGGTCCTCGCCCCGCGCCTGGCGCGCGACGGCCATCGACGTCCGCGGCTTTGCCCGCTCGCCCGAGCGGGTCGCCCTCGACGTGCCGGTGGTCGCCGGCGACGCCGTCTCCGGCGAGGGGCTGCCGCGGCGCTCGACGGCGTCGACGTCGCCTACTTCCTGATCCACTCGATGGAGCGCGGCCGACGGCGGCCCGTTCGCCGACCGCGAGCGCGACGGCGGCCGAGCGCTTCGCCGCCGCGGCGCGCGGCGGCGGGCGTGCGGCGCATCGTCTACCTCGGCGGGCTCGTCCCGCGCGACGGCCCGCGCTCCGCCCATCTGGCCAGCCGGCTGGCGGTCGAGGAGATCCTGCTCGACGCGGTGCCCGGCTCGGTCGCGCTGCGGGCGTCGATCGTGATCGGCGCACGCTCGCGCTCGTTTCGCTTCCTCGTGCGGCTGGTGGAGCGCATGCCGGTGCTCGCCTTCCCGGCCTGGCGGGCCAACCGCACCGCGCCGATCGACGAGCGCGACATCATCGCGCATGCTGATCCGCGCGGCCACCAGTGACCGCGGTCGCCGGCAGGCGCCTGGACGTCGGCGGTCCCGACATCGTCTCCTACGGCGAGCTGATCGACGCGCATCGCCGACCTCATGCTCGTCGACCGCCCGGCGCTGAGGTTCAGGCGGCTCACGGCGACGCCCATCGCCAGCCGGGTCGCCGCGGTCATCGCCGGCGAGGAGTGGCGAGCTCGATCGGCCCGCTGATGGAGAGCCTGGACACCGACCTGGTGCCCGCGGACGATCAGCGCGGCGCGGCTCTTGGGGTGAGACTGCACCCACTGAACGCCGCGATCGAGCATGCGCTGGCCGAGTGGGAGCGCGACGAGCCGCTCGCCGCGCGGTGAGCGCGGCCCTGAGCGCCGCTGCCGGCGTGGGAACGTTAGTGTGCGCCACGCCCATGAGCACCGTTTCATCCAAGATCGACATCGAGGCGCCGATCGAGCGCGTGTGGGAGACGGTCATGGATCCCAAGCGGCTCGGTGACTGGGTGACGATCCACAAGTCGGTGTCCCACGTGTCGGACTCGCCGCTGCGCGCCGGCTCGACGATGGATCAGTCCATGCATGTCCGCGGCCTCACGTTCAAGGTCCACTGGACGGTCATGGCCAGTTGACAGTCCGCGCCTCGCAGAGTGGGAGGGCGGCGGCCCCGCACACTCCACGGCGCGTCATCCGGTACGAGCTGTCGAGCCCTCGCGAAGGTCAGACAACATTTCGGTACACCAACGAGTTCACGTCCCCGGTGGACGCCTGGGCAACGTCGCCAGTCGCATGATCGTCGGCGCCACGTCCGAGCGTGAAGCGCGGAAGTCACTGGAGCGACTGAAGGCACTCGTCGAGCGGGAACTGAACCTCGTTCTGCACGAACGGAGGTTCGTGCGGGTTGTATCGTGCCTATACGAATACGTCTCACACTCGCCGCGGAGGTGGCCCGTTGGCAGATTTCGTTGACAGTACCGTGAAGGACATCGATAGACGCTTGACCGAGCTCAAGGTCGAGGTGTCAAAGCTCGAGGCTGCTCGTGCCGCGCTCGTCGGTGGGCGTCGCGGTCCGGGTCGCCCGGCCAGCGCCAACGGCGCGAGCGCCACCGGCAGCCGCGACCCCGCGCCGTCGCGCCACTCGCCGTGCCGGCCGTCCGCGCGGACGCCGGGGTGGCAACACCCGCGCCAACCAGGCGCTCGCGCTCGTCCGTGACAAGCCCGGAATCACGATCCCGCAGATCGCCGAGGCGCTGAAGATCGAGCCGAACTACCTGTACCGCGTCATGCCGAAGCTGGTGGAAGACGGTCAGGTGACGCGGGAGGGCCAGGGCTGGCACCCCGCTGCGAAGTAGTGGCCCGCCTCAGGTTCGCCTGAGGCGACCCTGCCGCAGCCCGGACCGGGAAACGGCACGAATGCCGCCGCGATCGTGGTGAAACGATCGCGGCGGCGTAAGCGACCGAGCCCTTAGATCAGCCCCAGCTGCTTGACGGCGTCACGCTCGTCGTTGAGCTCCTGCACGGTGGCGTCGATGCGCGCCCGCGAGAAGTCGTCGAGCTCGAGTCCCTGCACGATGGTGTACTCGCCGCCCGGAGCAGGTGCAGGGATAGCCGGAGAAGATCCCCTCACCGATACCGTAGGACCCGTCGGACGGGATGGCCATCGAGACCCAGTTACCGTCGGGCGTGCCGTTCACCCAGTCGCGCACGTGGTCGAGCGCGGCATTGGCCGCCGAGGCGGCGCTGGACGCGCCACGCGCCTCGATGATCGCCGCACCGCGCTTCTGGACCGTCGGGATGAAATCGTTCTCGATCCAATCTCGGTCGCCGACGGCCTCGGCGGCGTCGCCGCCCTTGACCTTGGCGTGGAAGACGTCCGGATACTGGGTGGCCGAGTGGTTGCCCCAGATGGTCATGTTGGTCACGTCACTGATCGCCGCACCGGTCTTCTTCGCCACCTGGGCGATCGCGCGGTTGTGATCCAGCCGCATCATCGCGGTGAAACGCTCCTTGGGCACGTCCGGAGCGTTTGACTGCGCGATGAGGCAGTTGGTGTTGGCCGGGTTTCCGACGACGAGGACCTTGAGATCGGAGGCGGCGTGATCGTTGAGCGCCTTCCCCTGCGGCTTGAAGATCCCACCGTTGGCCTCGAGCAGGTCACCGCGCTCCATACCCTTGGTGCGGGGCCGCGCGCCGACGAGCAGCGCGACGTTGACGCCGTCGAAGGCCTTGGCCGGGTCGTCGTAGATGTCGACGCCGGTGAGCATCGGGAACGCGCAGTCGTCAAGCTCCATCGCGGTGCCCTCCGCCGCCTTGACCGCTTGGGGAATCTCCAGGAGGGAGAGGTGAACCGGGGTGTCGGGCCCCAGGAGGTGTCCACTGGCGATCCGGAACAGGAGCGCATAGCCGATCTGGCCGGCCGCGCCGGTTACTGCAACTCTGACTGAACTCTTACTCATAAGTGAAGGACGTCTTACCTTTCTAGTGTCGTGTCAGCCGGTCAAGTCAAGTCCAGCCCGTACACATCGCCGAGCTTAGCCTTGAGGTAGTTCGTGAACGGCGTGACCGTCATCGGGCCGCCGGCTTCGCGGGCCAGCAGCTCGGCGGTCGTGAACTTGGCCCCGTGGCGGTGAACGCGCTCCCCCAGCCATTCTCGCAGCGGACCGAGCTCGCCGGCGGCGAGCTGGGCCTCGAGGTCTGGGAGGTCAACGTGCACGCGCTCCCAGAGCTGTCCGGCGATCAGGTTCCCCAGGGCGTACGTGGGGAAGTAGCCGATCAGCCCTGCCGACCAGTGGACATCCTGCAGCACCCCGTCGACGTCATTGTCGACCGAGATTCCGAAGTACTCCTCAAAGCGCGCGTTCCATGCCTCGGGCAGGTCGCGCACGGCCAAGGTCCCGTCGATCATCCCCTGTTCGAGCTCGTAGCGCAGGATGATGTGCAGTGCGTACGTGGCCTCGTCGGCCTCGACCCGGATGTAGCTGGGCTTGACCCGGTTGACCGCGCGGTAGAGCCGGTCAGGATCGAGGTCTGAGAGCTCCCCGCCGGCCAGCGCCGCGATCCGCGGCGCGAGCACCGTGCAGAACGAGCGGCCACGGCCGACCATGTTCTCCCACATGCGGCTCTGGGACTCGTGCATGCCCAGTGACTCCGTGGCCCCGAGCGGCGAGCGGCGCAGCCGCGGTGGCAGACCCGCCTCGTAGAGACCATGCCCGCACTCATGCATCGCCCCGTAGAGGCCGGTGGGGAAGAAATGCTCGTCCCACCGCGTGGTGATGCGCACGTCGCCGCCACCGATGCGGGTGGCAAACGGGTGCACGGTGTCGTCCAGGCGCCACTCGGCGTCGTCAAAGCCCATGAGCTCGACCACCTCGCGCACCAGGTCGCGCTGGCCGGCGACGGCAAACCTGGCGTAAAGCGGCGCCTCATCGACAGGCTCGGCGGCCGCGATGCGGGCGATCACGGGGATGAGCTCGGCCTTGAGCTCCTCGAACAGAGCCGACACGTCGCGGGTGGGCAGCTGGGGCTCGTAATCGTCGAGCAGGGCGTCATAGGCACACTCGAACCCGCCATCGGCCGCGTGGCAGTCGACGTAACGGCGGGCGAGCTCGAAGTTGCGCTCCAGGTAGGGCACGAAGCTCTCGAAGTCAGACTCCTCGCGGGCGACGACCCAGGCCTCCTGGCCCACCGACGCCGCCCGCGCCATCTCCGCGGCGAGATCCGGAGGCACGCGCCGGGCCTTGTCCCACTGGCGGCGGACCAGCGCGATCAGCCGCGCGTCGTCGCCGTCGGGATCGGCGCCGTTCAGCTCGGAGGCGGCGCCCTCGAGCAGCCGTCCGGTGTCGTCGTCGACGAACATCTCGTGGCTGATGCGCGTGAGCGTGGCCAGCGACTCGGCCCGCGCCTCGCCACCCCGCGGAGGCATCATCGTCTGCTGATCCCAATGGGCCAGCGACAACGCATGCCCCAGGTCGGACAACTGTCCGAGGCGCTGCTTGAGACCGTCAAGGCGCTCAGTCATCTCATGTCTCCTGAAATTTCGTGGGCGCAGATGCGCCTATGAGACCATTCCACCATGTTGAGGCGGTCAACCTCGATCAAGCTGTTCGACGCGTTCGGGATCCGGATCGGCGTCGATGGCAGCTGGTTCCTCATCCTGTTCCTGATGATCTTCATCCTCTCGGGGCCGTTTCGCGACACGCTGCACAGCTCTGACGGCGTCGCGTACATGACGACGGTGGTGAGCGTCCTGCTGCTGTTCGCATCGCTCATCGCCCATGAGCTGGCGCACGCCCTGGTGGCGCGACGGCAGGGAATCGGGGTGGAGAAGATCGATCTGTACCTGTTCGGTGGACTCACGCAGATGAGCCGTGATGCTGCATCGCCCGGCGAGGACTTCAAGGTCGCGATCGCAGGCCCACTCGCGACGTTCGGCGTCATCCTATTGTGCCTCGCCATCGACCTGCCCATCGTGGGCGCCAGCCGGTTGGGCCACGCCATCGTCCTGGACTCGACGATCCGCATCACGCCGGTGCTTCTGTCGCTGAGCTGGCTGCTGCTGATGAACGTCCTTCTGCTGGCGTTCAACATCCTCCCGGCCTTCCCCCTCGACGGCGGCCGCGTGGCGCGGTCCATCGTCTGGCGGGTCACCGGGGACAAGCGCCGCGGCACGGTGGTGGCCGGCCGCCTCGGCCAGGGGTTCGCCCTGGTCATGGCCGGCTTCGGGCTGTGGTGGACGGCGGCCTCATCGAGCTTCGGCGGCGTGTGGCTGATGGCGCTGGCGTACCTGATGTGGCGCTCCTGCCAGGGAGCGCTGGCGCAGTCGGCCATGGTCGAGCGGATCGAAGGGGTCCGGGTGGCGGACATCATGGACACCCATCCCGTGGCGATCCCGGCGGGGACGCCGGTGACCCAGGCCGTGGACGAGTTCTTTCTGCGCTACCACCAGCCATGGCTGCCGGTCATCGATGACAGCGGCCATCTGCTGGGGATCGTCCGCCAGGAGCGGGCCCAGGCCTCGATCGACGGCGGGGAGGCATGGCTGACGACGGACGCCGTGCTGGAGTCCGACGGGGCGCCGAGCTGGCGCGTACAGGAGGACCGGCCGGTCTCCGAGCTCCTGGCCTCTGAGACGCTGGGCAAGCTGGGTGCCGTGATGGCGGTCGACGCCGAGGGCATCCTGCGCGGCGTCGTCACCGTCGAACAGGTCCGCCGCGCCCTCGCGGCGGCGCTCAGCCGCTCGATGGCCTGAGGCCTGGCGGCTGAGGGGCGCGGCGTCCCGCCAGCACCCTCATTTATATTGGTCTCAATGCCCTCCCATGACGTATTGATCATCGGCGCCGGGCTGGCGGGGCAGCGCGCCGCGCTGGCCGCCGCGCAGACCGGTGCCACCGTGGCGATCATCTCGAAGGTCCACCCAGTGCGCTCCCACTCGGTCGCCGCGGCCGGCGGCATCAACGCCGCCCTGAACCCCGAGGACACGTGGGAGTCGCATGCGTTCGACACCATCAAGGGCTCGGACTACCTGGGCGACCAGGACGCGATCGAGATCATGTGCCGCGAGGCGCCGGACGAGATCCTCTGGCTCGAGCACGCCGGCGTGACCTTCCATCGCAACGAACGCGGCAACCTCGGCACGCGCGCCTTCGGAGGCGCCTCCGCGGCTCGCACCTACTACGTCGCCGACATCACGGGCCACGCGATCCTCCACGTCCTCTACGAGCAGCTGATGAAGCACTCGGACACGGTGGACCGTTACGAGGAGTGGTTCGGTACCGACCTGCTTCAGGACGACGACGGCCGGTGCATCGGCGCGGTCTGTCGCAACCTCCGCGACGGGCGCCTGGAGGTGTTCAACGCCAAGGCGGTGATCCTCGCCAACGGCGGCGCCGGACAGGCCTACCGGCCGACGACCAACGGCCTCATCGTCACCGGCGACGGGATCGCCCAGGCCTACCGGATCGGCGCCCGGCTCATGGACATGGAGATGATCCAGTACCACCCGACGACGCTGGCGGGCAACGGGCTGCTGATCACCGAGGGCGCCCGCGGCGAGGGCGCGTGGCTGCTCAACGCCAAGGGCGAGCGGTTCATGGAGAAGTACGCGCCCAACAAGCTCGAGCTTGCCTCGCGCGACGTCGTCTCCCGCGCCGAGCAGACCGAGATCAACGAGGGCAATGGCTTCCCCGACGGCACCGTCGCGCTCGACATCACCAAGGTTCCGAAGCGGCGAGTGCTCGAGGCGCTGCGCGAGATCGTCAACATCGGCCGCGACTTCGCCGGCGTGGACATCACCCGCGAGCCCATCCACATCCACCCCGGCCAGCACTACATCATGGGCGGGGTCAAGACCGACTCGGACGGCCAGACGACGATCGCGGGGCTCTACGCCGCCGGCGAGGTGGCCTGCGTCTCGGTGCACGGCGGCAACCGGCTGGGGGCCAATTCGCTGTTGGACACCCTGATCTTCGGCCGGCGCTCAGGCGAGCACGCGGCCAAGCAGGCGCTGCACATGACGATGCCGACCACACCGGCCTCCCGGGTGGCGGACACCGAGCGCTACATCAACGACATCATCAACCGGCCCCAGGGCGGCCGACGCGTGGCGTCGATCAAGGACGAGCTCGGCGACACCATGAACAAGTACGTGGCCGTCTTCCGCGACGCCGACGGGCTCAACCAGGCCTACGAGATCATCCGCCGGCTCAAGGAGGAGGCGCCCAGGGCGTCGATCGACGATCGCGGGACGGTGTTCAACCAGGACGTGATCGGCGCGATCGAGCTCGGGTACATGCTGGACGTGGCCGAGGCGATCGTGGTCGGTGCGCTGGAGCGAAAGGAGTCGCGCGGAGCCCAGTTCCGCACCGACTTCCCCGAGCGCAACGACGACGAGTGGCTCAAGCACATCGACGTGACCGCCAACGGCGACGACGTACCCACAGTGAGCTATTCCCCGGTGACGATCACCAAGTGGCAGCCCCAGGAAAGGACGTATTAGAACCGTGCCTGAGTATCTGCTGAGACTTCGCCGCTTTGACCCGAAGTCCGGGCAGGCCGCCTACTGGGATGAGCACCGCGTGGAGCTGGGGGCCCGCAACTCGGTGCTGGACGCCATCCTCAAGATCCGCGACGAGGTGGATGGCTCGGTCGGCATCCGCTGTTCCTGTCAGCAGGCGATCTGCGGCTCGTGCGGCGTGCGGATGAACGGCAAGCCGGGCCTGGCCTGCAACACGCACCTGGAGGAGGCCGCGGCGCGGATGCACGGTGCCGGGTGGAACGACCCTGCCCCCGGCGACGTGGTCAGCCTGGATGCCGAGGAGGGCGACGGCGAGGCGGGCACCACCCCGGCAGGCGTCATCGAGGTCGAGCCGATGGGCAACATGCCCGTCATCCGTGACCTCATCGTCGATATGGACGCGGTCCACTGGCGCAAGATCCAGCGCGTCACGCCCTACCTCATCAACAAGGAGCCGGTTCCCGAGCGCGAGTACATCGTGCCCCACGAGAACATGGTCGACATCACCCAGACGATGGCCTGCATCCAGTGCGGCGCCTGCGTCTCTGACTGCCTCTCGATGGAGATCGACCCGCTCTTCGCCGGACCAGCGGCGCTGGCCAAGGCCTACCGCTTCGTGGGCGATCCCCGCGATGCCCAGCATGCCGAGCGGCTCAAGGACCTCTCCGAGGATCCCCACGGCATCTACGACTGCACCCACTGCTTCAACTGCATCGACGCCTGCCCCAAGGATGTGGCGCCGATGAGCCAGATCATGCGCCTGCGCCGCCGGGCCGGAGCCGACTTCGAGATCGACGACGGCAACAACGGACACCGCCACGAGGAGTCGTTCGTGACCCTGGTGCGTGACTACGGCCTGCTGCACGAGGCCGAGCTGCTGCCGCGCAGCTTCGGCGGCAACTCGTGGTTCGGCAAGTTCCACCCGGCCGCGGGCCAGGTGCTGCTCAAGTCGCTGGGAGCGATCGTCCCGGCGGTCCTGCGCGGCAAGGTGAGCATCAAGACCGCCCTCTTCGGCCACAAGATCGCCAAGCCCGATCTCGACGCCGTCCAACGCGTGTTCAAGACCGTCGAGCAGCGCCCGGACCGTTACGAGCTCAACCTCTACGTGAGTGGCTACGAGGACGATCCTGAGCCCGAGCCCGTCGGCGCGGGGGTGGGCGGGGACAGTGTCAGCAGTTCAGGAGAGGAACCCGAGTCCGCCTCGAGCGAAAGCGAGACGTCATGAAGGTTGCCTACTGGCCGGGGTGCGTGAGCCGCGGGTTCACGCCGGAGCTGCACGGTTCGATGGCCAAGGTGGCCCCGCTGCTCGATCTGGAGCTCGTCGAGCTCGACCGGGCCGCGTGCTGCGGCGCCGGCGTCATCGCCGAGCACAACCAGGAGCTGGCCGACACGCTCAACGCCCGCACCTTCGCGCTGGCCCAGCAGACCGACGGCGAGCTGATGATGAACATCTGCTCCACCTGTCAGGGCGCGCAGTCCGAGTGCCAGGAGCGCCTGGACGCCAACGCCGACTACCGCAGTCACATCAACGAGAACCTCGCCGACGAAGGCCTGAGCTATGAGAAGGGCCTCACCAACAAGAACCTGCTGTGGCTGCTGGTCGAGGAGATCGGCCTGGACACCCTGAAGTCCAAGGTCACGCGCCCGCTCACCGACCTCAAGGTGGGCCCGTTCTACGGCTGCTACATCGTCCGCCCCGTGCATCGCCTGGGCATCGACGAGGAGCACCCCCGCGACCGCTACATGCACATGGTCATCGAGGCGCTCGGCGGCACGGTGATCGACTACGCCGGCGTGTACAAGTGCTGTGGCTTTCCCATCATCACCATGAACATGGACGCCTCGCTGAAGATGGCGGGCCGCCACGTCGGGGACGCGATCGACGCCGACGCCGACTGCCTGGTGGTGCCCTGCCCGCTGTGCCACCTCAACCTGGATCTCCAGCAGCCGCTGGCGGCCAAGCAGGTGGGGCGCGAGCTCGGGCTGCCCGTGCTGCACCTGCCCCAGCTGCTCGGGCTGGCCCTGGGGCTCGACCCCAAGGAGCTGGGCATGAGCAAGCACGTCGTCAAGCCGACCTCGGTGATCGACTGGTCGGCATCGGTGGTCGCGGGCACGCCGGCGTAGGCCGCGCCTGGTCGTGGGCGCGCCGGCGTAGGCCGGGGCTGGTCGCGGGCACGCCGGCGTAGACCGGCCGGCGCCGCGCGCCACGGGGCCTGAGCGCGGCGGACCCGCCGGGCCGCTCGTTGAACGCTGCACCCCGGGACCCTCCCTCGTTGATCCCGGGGCGCTGACGTGGCCCTGTGGAGAGAGAAGGCGCGAAGCCACCAGTGTCCTCGCGCCTTCCCTTCCGTGTTCCCTTGCCCGTCCCTCTGAGTCGCCGATGCGACTGAGAAGATCAGCGCCGGGGAGTTTGACTCGCGGCAGGCGAATTTTCGTCCCCTCTTAGGGGTGAACTTCGGGGGATACGGGGTACAAAGACGGGTGAGAGCACCTCCCCCCTCACACGCGGACGACTGAGGCCGAGGTCCACCCAGACCACACCCGCCGCCATTGAGCATCGCCAACCGCCAGCCGATCGCCATCACGGTCGCGCAGTTCGAGGACATCGTCAACCGTGGTCTTCAGTCGCTGATCGACGGCGACCCGCACCTGCAGGTGGTGGCGACCGACGTCCCCCAGGACGAGATGGAGGTCACCCTGGGCGTCCACGACCCCGATGTCGCGATCCTCAACTTCGCCGCGCTGTCAAGCCCGTCTGAGCTGCGCGACCTGCACGCCAGCTTCCCCGACGTCCGGTTGATGGTGCTCGCCAACAACCCGACGACGGCCGAGTGCCGCCAGATGATCGGCTTCGGCGCCACCGCCTGCCTGGCCAAGAACGCCGAGGCGCGCGACGTGCTGCACACGATCTATCTCGCCTCGCGCGGAATGCACGTGCTGCCCTCCGCGGGCGAGTCCGGCTATGAGCCGGCCGGCCCGACCCCGTTGACCGCTCGTGAGGCCGACGTCCTCGAGCTGCTCCAGAACGGCAGTTCCAACGCGGAGATCGCGGCCACGCTGCACGTCGGCGTGGAGACGGTGCGCACGCATGCGCGCCACATCTACCGCAAGCTGGGCGTCAGCACCCGCCGCGAGTTGCGCCCCACGGTGTGAGCGCGGGAACCCTCTAGCCTTCACGCCGAGATGTCTGCATACCGGCCTGATCGATCGGGGCGGGGCGATACCCCGGCCGCGCGCCGCCGGGCGCGACGACGGGCGCTGACGGGCGTCGATCCCGCACCGTCCACCGCTCCCAAGAAGATCCCCCGGCCCAAGGCGCCGCCGCGCAAGCCGGCCGCCTCGTCCGCCTCCGCCGCTCCCGAGGCCCCGCCGCCGCACGACGGCCGCCCGTGGTTCGAGTGGCGGGGCTGGGACTCGGTCATCACCTACGTGGTCCTCGCGGTGATGCTCGCCGGGGTCATCACCGGCCTGAACCGGCTGCTCGCCGCCGGCGTCCTGGTGATCGGGATCTCGGCGCTGGCGTGGGCGGTCACCCACCGGCCCGGCCAGCGGCGCACCACCAGCGGCTACGGGGTGCTGCTGAACTGGCTGATGAACGTGCTGCCGCGGACGGTGTACCTGGTCCTGTTCGTCGTCCTGACGGCGCTGGGGGCCATCGGCGTCATCGTCGGCTGAAAATCGCCGGGTGACGCCGGGTGGCGTCGCCAGGTGGCGTCGCGAGGTGGCGTCGCGAGGGCTTACCAGGGGTCGCCGTAGCGGTCGCCGAAGGCGAACTCGGACACCGGCCTGCGGCTGAGCTGCCTGGGCCACGGATCGGCGCGGTAGCCGACCGAGATGTGCCCGGCGAGCACGACCTCGTCGGGGATCGCGAGCAGCTCGCGGATCGCGGGCTCGCTGGGGACCAGCAGCGTGGTGAACGCGGCCCCGAGGCCCTCGTGGCGCAGGCCGAGGAGGAGGTTCTGGACGAACGGGTAGACCGAGGCGCCGCCGACGATGCTCGGGCGGTCAAGCGCCTCGTCGGTGATGGCCAGCGCGCTGACATCGGCGCACACGAGCAGGTGCACCGGGACCCGGTCAAAGCGTCGCGCGTACTCGTCGGCGCCGCGGAGCATCCGCAGCCGCCCCTTGGGCAGGCCGCTCGCCTCACCGGCGTCCAGCGCGGCCCGGCCGCCGGTCTTGACCATGTAGGCGTCCCACGGCTCCTGATAGAGCTCGCGCAGCCGCCGGCGGATATCAGGGTCGGTGATGACGATGACGCGCCATCCCTGGCGGTTGCCGCCGCTGGGGGCGTAGCGCGCGTTGTCGAGCACGCGCTCCAGCACGTCGCGGGGCACCGGCTGGTCGGTGAACGCGCGCGTCGACGGCGCGCAACGCATCACCTCATAGAGCTCGTCGCCTCCGCTCACGTCAGGCGACGGCAGAGCCGGCGCGATCGGCGACCAGCAGCTCCGCGATCTGGACCGCGTTGGTGGCGGCGCCCTTGCGCAGGTTGTCGGAGACCACCCACATCGACAGCGCGCGGGGATGGGAGTCGTCGCCGCGGATGCGCCCGACGAACACCTCGTCGCGCCCCTCGGCCTGAAGCGGGCTGGGCACATGCTCCAGCGCGATCCCGGGAGCGTCGGCGAGCATCTCGCGGGCGCGATCGGCGCCGAGCGGCTCGCGCGTCTGGATGTTGACCGCGATCGAATGTGACACCCGCACCGGCACCCGGACGCACGTCACGGCGATCCCGATCGACTCATCCTCGAGGATCTTGCGCGTCTCGAACATCATCTTGCGCTCCTCGTCGGTGTGGTCGTCGCCCTCGGCGAAGTTGCCGGCGGCGCCGATCACGTTGAACGCGATGTGGTCCGGATAGAGGACAGGGGCCGGCATCGCCTCGCCGCGCAGGCTGGCCTCGGCCTGGCTGTCGAGCTCGTCGATCGCCTTCTTGCCGGTCCCGGAGACCGACTGGTACGTCGACACGACCAGCCGCTCGATCCCGACGGCGCGGTGGATCGGGGCCAGCGCGACCATGAGCTGCATCGTCGAGCAGTTGGGGTTGGCGATGAGGCCGCGGTGGTTGGCCAGCGCGTGCGGGTTGACCTCGGAGACCACGAGCGGTACCGATGGGTCACGACGGAACGCCGACGAGTTGTCGATGACGACGGCTCCGGCATCGATGAACTGAGGTGCCCGGGCGCGAGACGTGCTCGCCCCCGCGGAGAAGAGAGCGATGTCGATGCCGCTCACATCGGCGTCGTCATCCAGGAGCTGGACCGTGCGGCCGTCGATCACGGTGCCCGCGCTGCGCGCCGAGGCGAACGGGACGATCTCGTCGGCGGGGAACGCGCGCTCACGCAGGAGGTCCATCATGACGCGCCCGACGGCGCCGGTGGCGCCCACAACGGCCACGCGGGTCATCGGGGGCCCTGCTCGACCTCGATGCCGCCCTCGCCCAGCTCAAAGGCGGAGTGCAGCGCGCGCACCGCCTGCGGGACGGATTCCGCGCGGATGATGCACGAGATCTTGATCGGTGAGGTGGAGATCATCTCGATGTTGATGCCCTCTGTCGCCAGCGTGTGAAAGACCTTAGCGGCGACGCCCGGATGCGACCGCATCCCGGCACCCACGATCGAGACCTTGCCGATTTCGCGGTCGGTGTCCACTCGGGTGACCCCCAGTTCGGCCTGGACCGGGGCCAGGGCCGCCTCGGCGGCGCGCAGGTCCTCGGTCCCGATGGTGAAGGACACCTCGGCATCCCGGCCGTCGGTGAGCGGCTCGTTCTGGATGATCGTGTCCACGTTGCAGTTGGCGTCGGCGAGCGCCATGAAGATCGAGGCCGCCGCGCCCGGCCGGTCGGGCACCCCGACGAGCGTGATCCGCGCCTCGTCGGTGGAGTGGGTGACGGCGGTGATGAGGGGGTGTTCCATGGTCTCGTCTTCTCCGAGGACAAAGGTACCGGGGCCGGCGTCGAAGCTTGAGCGGCAGTGGATCCGCACGCCGTGGGTGCGCGCGTACTCGACCGAGCGCAACTGGAGCACGCCGGCGCCCGACGCCGACATCTCCAGCATCTCCTCGAAGCTGACCTGGGGCAGCTTGCGGGCGTTGGGGACGATCCGGGGGTCGGCGCTGAACACGCCGGCCACGTCGGTGTAGATCTCGCACACCTCGGCCCTGATGGCGGCGGCGAGCGCGACGGCGGTGGTGTCCGAGCCGCCGCGGCCGAGCGTCGTCACGTCGCGGCTGGTCGAGACGCCCTGAAACCCGGCGACGAGGACGATCTGATCCGCGCTGAGCGCCTCGGTGATGCGGTCGGCGCGGACGTCGAGGATGCGCGCCTTGGTGTGGGAGGTGTCGGTGACGATGCCCGCCTGCGAGCCGGTGAGCGAGATGGCGCGGTGACCGAGGTCGTTGATGGCCATCGCGCACAGCGCGCATGAGATCCGCTCGCCGGTGGACAGCAGCATGTCCATCTCGCGGCGGTCAGGCTCGGGAGAGACCTCCTCGGCCATCGCGATCAGCTCGTCGGTGGTCTTCCCGCGCGCGGACAGGACGGCCACGACGCGCTTGCCCGACTCGCGCTGGGCGACGATCCGGCGGGCGGCGCGCTTGATGCGCTCGGCGTCGGCGACCGAGGTGCCACCGAACTTCATGACCACGGTTTCAGGGGTGCTCACAGACACGGCCCTGGAATGTACGTGGCTCGCGGGTTGGGCGGCGGCGCGGCCGGCTGCGGCGGGCTCAGACGGCGCGGCGGCCCGAGAAGGCCCGGCCCAGGGTCAGCTCGTCGGCGTACTCCAGATCGGCCCCGACGGGCAGGCCGCTGGCCAGCCGGGTCACGGAGATCTCCGGGATGCGCTCGCGCAGACCGGCCGCGATGTGCAGCGCGGTCGCCTCACCCGTGGTGGTGGGGTTGGTGGCGATGACCACCTCCCGGATCGGGTGGTCGGGGTCTCCGTTCACCCGGTCATAGAGCTCGGCGATCTTGAGGTCCTCGGGGTCCACCCCGTCGATCGGGGACAGCGCACCGCCCAGCACGTGATAGCGACCGGCGAACTCGTGCGTGCGCTCGATCGAGATGACGTCCGAGGGCTCCTCCACGACGCAGATCAGCTCGGGATCGCGGCGCTCGTCGGCGCAGATGCGGCAGCGGGGCCCGTCGGCCAGGTTGAAGCACACCTCGCACAGCCCGATGCGCTCCTTGACCTCGCGGATGGCGTCGCCCAGCGCGAACGCCTCCTCGTCGGAGGCGCGCAGGATGTGGAAGGCCAGCCGCTGCGCGGTGCGACCGCCGACGCCAGGGAGCTTGGACAGCTCCGTGATGAGCCGTTGGACCGGGGGTGCGTACACGCGGCCGAGAGACTAGAGCCCGGGGAGGCTAGAGCCCGGGAAGGCCGAGACCGCCCAAACCGGACCCACCCAACCCACCCAGGCCGCCGGCGATGCTGCCCATCTTGTCGGCGGCCAGCTCCTGGGCGGCGCGCATGCCCTCGTTGACGGCCGCCAGCACCATGTCCTGGAGCAGCTCGACGTCGTCGGGGTCCACGGCCTGCGGATCGATCGTGATCGCCTTGATGACCAGGTCGCCGGTCACCTGAACCTTGACCATCCCGCCCCCGGCCGAGGCGTCGACGACCTCGTCCTTGAGCGACTCCTGAGCGGCGAGCATGTCCTCCTGCATCTTCTGGGCCTGCTTGAGCAGCTGCTGCATGTTCGGCTGGGGCATCAGTTCTCAGTCTCCTCGTCGTCGTCAAGCACTTCCTGGGCGTCGAACTCCTCCACCAATCGTTTCACGAGCTCCTCGTGGGAGAGGCCACCCGGGACGGTCGCGGGGTCCGCGGGCTCGGGCTCGTCACGCAGCTCGTAGCGGAGGATGAGCGGCGTCCCCATGACCGAGCGCAGAGCGTCGGCGGTGGCGCGCCGGTTGTCATCCTGCTCGGCCTTGCGCAGGTAGAACTGCTTGTCGGTGGGGAAGGCGAGCGTGAGGGCCTCGTTGGTGAGCGACACCGGGCGCGCGGCGGCCAGCGAGGACGCCAGCAGCTGGTTGTCCTGGCTGAGGAGGTCGATGACGGCCGGCCAGCAGGCGGTCACCGTCGCGAGCTCGGGCGGGCCGGGGGGCTGGGGAGGCGGGGTGGGGGCCGGCTCGGGTGCGGCGGGCGCTGCGTCGGCGGGGGCGGGTGTCGCGGGGCCCGCTGTCGCCGCTGCCGGGGTGGTGGGTGCCGGGGTGGTGGGTGCCGGCGCCGCGGTGGGTGGGGGCGCCGCAGCGGCGGGAGCGGGGTCGCCGCCGTTGGACTTCGGCTCCCGCGCGACCGCCGGCTCCGGCGTGGTCTCGGGCGGGGGCGCGGACCGCGGCGTCGGCGTGGGCGCCGGGCGGTTCCCGGCCAGCGCGGCCTCGAGGCGCTCGATGCGCGCCAGCAGGGCCGCGGACGACGGGTCGACCTCCGGGGCGGTGGCCTTGACCAGCACGAGCTCGAGCTGGATGCGCGGCTGAGCCCCATTGGCCGTGGCCTCGAGTGCCGCCGAGACGAGGTCCAGGAGGCGGACGACGTCGGTGCCCGCCAGCGCCTGGGCCTGGGCCAACAGCCGCGCGTCGCGCTCGGGCGTGACCCGCAGCTCCTCGGGCACCTCCTCGAGCATCTTGACCGCCAGCAGCTCGCGGCCGTGAACCTCCAGGTCGCGCAGGATCTGGCCGGGGTCACGACCGGCGGAGCTCAGCTTGGCCGCGCTGCGCAGGACGGCGGCCGGGTCATGGGCGATGACCGCATCCAGCGCCTCGAACAGGTGCTCGGCGTCGGCCACGCCCAGGACCGCCAGGACGTCCGCGGCGCCGATCTGATCGTCTCCCGCGTACGTGAGGAGCTGCTCGAGCGTCCCCAGCGCGTCGCGGAAGCTGCCGGTGGCGTGACGGGCGATGAGGGCCACGGCGCCGGACTCGATGTCGATCTGCTCGCTGGCGGCGACGCGGGCCACGACGGTGGCGACCTGCTCGACCGTGGGGCGGCCGAAGTCGAAGCGGTGGCAGCGGTCCACCACGGTCGGCAGCACCTTCTGGGCCTCGGTGGTGGCCAGCACGAAGATCGTGCGCGGCGGCGGCTCCTCCAGCGTCTTGAGAAACGCGTTCCACGCCTGCGGCGAGAGCATGTGGGCCTCGTCGAGGATGTAGACCTTGTGGCGGCCCGACAGCGGGGCGTAGGCGACGCGCTCGCGCAGGTCCCGGATGTCGTCGACGGAGTTGTTGGAGGCCGCGTCCATCTCGATCACGTCGAGCGAGGTGGCGCTGGCGATCGAGACGCAGGATTCGCACACCCCGCAGGGGGTGATCGTCGGTCCCTGCTCGCAGTTCAGGCTGGCGGCGAGGATCTTGGCGGTGCTCGTCTTGCCGGTCCCGCGCGAGCCGACGAACAGGTAGGCGTGGTGAACCTTCCCGCGCGTGATGGCGTTGGACAGCGTGCGCACCACCTGCTCCTGGCCGACCATGTCGGCGAAGGTGCGAGGACGGTGGCGGCGGTAGAGGGACGGCCCGGTGGACACAGTTATGTCGAGTCTAGATGCCGCGCCGGTCCGCGGCGGCGGCCCCCGCGGGCGCCCGCCGCGGCTCGGCGGCGGGCGAAAGAAGTGGACCGTGCACCCTCCGTCGAAACCGGGTCCGAGGCGCGGCCGCTACTTGATGACTCCGGTCTGGCGCTCCCGTCGCGCCTGGAGGTGACCGCTTAAGGCTGCTTCCTTCCGGATCTGACCTGGTTCACAGCTCTCCATCGCAAAGGGACCAGACCATCACCGCCTCAAATAGGGCGCTGACCTCGGGCCTCCAGCCCCTCGAGAGGGAATTCAGCCCCACTAGAGCGGATTGCGGGTACAGGGCACCGCTAGCACCCCGCCTAGCACGGTCCACGCTGAATGCTAGTGCGTTTCGCCGCGGGGGGTTGGCGGAGGCGGGCGGCGGCGCAGCGGATTTGGGCCGCCAGGACGCGGTGTATCGTCAGCGCTCATGTCAATCGGCATCATCGGGCTCGGCTACGTCGGGCTGCCGCTGGCCGTGGGCTTTGCCGAGGCCGGCGAACACGTCGTCGCCGTCGATGTCGACGACGCCAAGGTGGCCGCCATCCGCGCGGGCGAGTCCTACGTGGAGGACATCACGTCCGAGCGCCTGATGGCGGTGCGCGACCAGATCGACGCCCAGACCCATTACGCGCCGCTGGCCCGCGCCGACGCGGTCCTCATCTGCGTCCCGACCCCGCTCACCGCCAACCGCGAGCCCGACCTCGGCCCGCTGCTGAGCGCCACCCGGGCGCTGGCCGAGATCGCGCAGCAGGGACAGCTCATCGTGCTGGAATCCACCACGTACCCGGGGACGACCCGGGAGCAGGTGCTGCCGCTGCTGGAGGCGCGCGGCCTCAAGGTGGGCGAGGACATCAATCTGGCCTTCTCACCCGAGCGCGTCGACCCCGGCCGCACCGACTACACCCTGCGCAACACCCCCAAGCTGGTCGGCGGGATCACGCCGGAGTGCACCGAGCGCGCCGTGGCGCTGTACGGGACGGTCTGTGATCACGTCGTGCGCGTATCCACGCCCGAGGCGGCCGAGATGGCCAAGCTGCTGGAGAACATCTTCCGCTCGGTCAACATCGCGCTGGTCAACGAGCTGGCGATCCTGGCCGACCGGATGGGCGTGGACATCTGGGAGGTCATCGATGCCGCGGCGACCAAGCCCTACGGCTTCATGCGCTTTGAGCCCGGGCCCGGGATGGGCGGTCACTGCCTCCCCGTCGACCCCTTCTACCTCACCTGGCGCGCCCGGGAGTTCCACATGTCCACGGAGTTCATCGAGCTCGCCGGGAAGGTCAACCAGCAGATGCCCTACTACTGCGTCGAGCGCATCGAGCGGGCGCTCAACGACGTGGAGAAGCCGGTCAAGGGCTCGCGCATCGCGATCCTCGGCGTCAGCTACAAGGGCGGGGTCGGTGACATCCGGGAGTCCCCGGCGCTGCGGATCATGGAGCTGCTGGCCGAGCGCGGCGCCGATCCTCTCCTATCACGACCCGTTCGTCCCCGCCCTCCCCGAGCTCGGCCTGCAGAGCTCAGGCCTGGACACGGTGACCTCCGCCGACGCCGTCGTCCTGGTCACCGTCCACCCTCAGGTGGACCATCAGGCGCTCGTCGAGTCCTCGCGTTTGTTCGTGGACCTGCGCGGCGCCACGCGCACGCTGGCGACCGGCGACGTCGTCCGGCTCTGAGCCCGCGAAGCTCGGATCTGACTCTAAGAGCGTTCTCATCGCGCCTCGCACAAGCTGAATACATCGGCCTGCCCGGCCTCGCATACGGTGCGCTCGTTTTCAGAGCCAAACGAGAGGAGTCGCAATGCCGGATCGGGTGCGCCGCGCGGTGGGCGCGGCCAGGACCTCCCGCCGGATCGGGGTCACCATCGCGGTGACCGTCGTCGCGCTGTGCGCGCTGGCTGGAACCGGTCTGGCCGACGGGTGGTGGTTTGCCTCAAACGACAACGCGTGGCCGTACGCCGCCACGCCGCCGTCCCCCGTGCTGGCCACGGTGGGCGACATCTCCTGTCAGCCCGGCGCGCCGCAGGAGTCCGAGAAGCCCACCGACACCTGTGATCAGGGCTCGGGCTCCGTCGTGCGCGACGAGGCCCAGAACGCCACCGCGATGCAGGTGGAGGCGATGAAGCCCAACCTGGTGGCCGTCCTGGGCGACGAGCAGTACCAGAACGGCTACTACTCGGACTTCGAGAACTCATTTGACAAGTACTGGGGCGCGTTCAAGTTCCTGCAGCGCCCCTCCCCCGGCAATCACGAGTTCTATGACAACCACGGGCAGACGGGCGTCCGCGGCCTGGGCTACTTCGACTACTACAACGGCATCCAGCACTCGAGCAACGGCTCGGAGGTCGACGACACCGTGACCAACCCGGCCAACGGCCACGTCGTCAGCCAGCCCGCGCCGCAGGCCGAGGGTCAGGCCGGGCAGTTCGGCCAGACCGGGAACGGGTGGTACTCGTACAACCTGGGCGCCTGGCACCTCATCTCGCTCAACGTCGAGTGCGCCGACGAGCCGGGCGGGTGCAGCCCCACCGGATCGTGGTTCGCGTCAGAGACCAAGTGGCTGGCCCAGGACCTCAACGAGAACCACGCGGGCTGCACGCTGGCCTACTGGCATCAGCCGACGTTCAGCTCCACCGTCACCCCGTTCACCTCCGACAGCGCCGAGGGGCAGGCCGCGGATGCGTGGTGGAAGCTCCTCTACGCCCACCACGCCGACATCGTCCTCAACGGCCACGACCACGTGTACTCGCGCTTTGCCCCCATGGATCCCTCGGGCACCGTGGATCAGCGGCATGGCATCCGCGAGTTCATCGTCGGAACCGGCGGCGAATCGCTCGACACCGTCCTGCCCGCCACGCCCAATCTCCAGGCGTGGGCGGATCAGTACTACGGCGTGATGAAGCTGGTCCTCCATCCCCACGGATACAGCTGGGACTACGAGTCAGCCCTCGAGAGCCCCACCGCGCCGGCCGGCACGCCCGCGACCTACAGCGACGCGGGCAGCGGCAGCTGCCACGGCGGGGGCCACGGCTGGTGAGCGTCAGCTGATGTGGGGCGGTCCGCGGGTATCGCGGCGGGAGGGTGCGGCCCCTCCCGCCGGTCCCGGGCGGCGGCCCCCGGAACCGAGGATGACCGCCGATCCGGCCCTGCGTAGAATGCCTCCCCCGAGGGCGCGTAGCTCAGTGGGAGAGCGCTCGCTTCACACGCGAAGAGCCACAGCGATTTTGGCTCGACGAAGCAGAGCCTTTCTCCCTGTAAATCAGCAGGTTTTTAGTCAACGCCAGCCGCTGCCGATACGGCTGTAGGGGTTCCGTGGACTGTTCCCGTGGACTAAAGGACCCTACGCTGATGCCAACACCCCTCTCCGGACACCTTGAGACTCGATTGCTCGCGGATGGACACCGCGCCTTCTACGCCAAGATCCGAACCGACCGTCACGTGCTCGGCCGGGAACCTGAGTGGACGAAGCACCGTGCCGAGCGTTTCCTGAATGCAACGCTGCTGCCGGCGGCGAAGCTGAGGCAGCCATGGTGGGATCTGATCCCTTCACCGGCCGCGGATCCGGCGCCGACGCAGTCTCTGACGGTCTGGCAGGCGTGCTCGGAGTACGTGCAGTGGCGGGAGACCAGGAGCGAGAACCGCAACACACGCAGCGCGGCGACCTCGCCGGTCGTCAAGCACCTGCTCCCGTTCTTTGCCTTCGTGGATGCGGGGCAGACGATCCAGCGCCCGCTGTCCGACATCGACGAAGGGCTGGTGGCTCAGTTCATCGAGCGCAAGCGCCAGGAGCGCGCAATCCTCACCGACCTTGCCGAGAAGCTGGCCGAGGCGAGCGCGCAGGAGCTTCAGGATCTGGAGCGGCTCACGAGCTCCGAGAGCGTCGATCTGGACGAGGACGAGATCGTGCTGCTTCGCCGCTACGGGCAGCGGGGTGGGTGTCACAGGCTCTCCGATCCGGGGGCGAACGGACGGATCAGCCTCTCGAGCCGTGGCCTCAAGGACTCTGAGATCAACCGCTGCCTCTCGACGCTGCGCAGCGTCGTTGACCGCGCCAACCGCCGCCACGGGCTGCAGATCCCCGATCCGACCCTTGATATGCGACTACGGCGAGATGCACCCAACCGCAATTGGCTGTGGCCGGCGCACGTCGAGGCACTGATCGCCGCGGCGCGCGCCTTGGACGAGGGTGAAGGTCGCTACGCACACAACGGCCGCGAGGCGGCCATCTGGGTGCTTGCCCTGTGCGGACCGCGCGTGCACGAATTCTGCGGATTCAACTGGCGCGACCTCTCCGACGCTGGCCTCACGGTCAGGAAGTCAAAGACCGACGCCGGCAGGCGAACGATCCAGGTGCCTACGGTGGCCCGAGCGGCGCTCGCGGCTCATCGCTCGCGGCTCGGCGACACGGGTGCCGACACCCCGATCTGGCCGACCTCTACCGGCCGCCCCCGCGATCGCAACAACGCGCGTGCGCGGCTACTCGCCCCGGTGACCGAGGCAGCACGCGCCGCCCTGGAACGTTCGGGAGGCGAGCCGCTCCCCGAGCGGGTCACCCCGCACACGTTCCGGCGCACCGCGGCGACGTCGTGGTACTGGCTTGGCCGCGACGAGCGGGCCACCATGCATGAGATCGGGCACCGCAGCAGCAGGCTCACCCTCGAGGTCTACGCCCAGCCCCACCCCCGCGACCCGAAGCAGAAGCAGATGCTCGAAGAATGGATGGCGGGCGTCGAGATCTGAGCGGTCCCCCGAAGCGGCCCGTGCTCAGACGAACTCGATCAACCCCTGACTGCTGCCGCCCGAGCCGCGCTTTGCGCGTGACCGTCGCCGTTTCTCGACGGGCGCGAGCGTCCTGCCGTGCATGTACGCGTCTGCCGTGGGCAGGTAGTAGCGAAGCTTGCTGTTGGCCGAGTTCGAGATCGGCGTCGCGCCGAGCTGGAGCTTGTGCTCGTTCACCCATTTGACCCCCACTCCGAAGCGATGGGCCAGCTGCACCGCGGTCACATAGCACTGCCCGGGTGGAATCTCAAGGTGCGACGTGTCCGGCGCCGGATGATCGGCCAGATCGGTCCGGGCACCCGCCCCGACAGGCGCCGAAAACATAGGGGTGGATCGTTTGGCCATACACACCTAGGACGAGGTGAAGGGACCATTTGGGAGAGAAATCCAGGACGAGAGTTCCGGGCCGGGCGGCCGGTCACGCGAACTGGGTTGGTTCGATGTCCCACCCGCCGTCGACGAGCGCGTGCCTTGTCGTGGCACACCGAATGACCTTGGGGCAGTGAGGCGCCGAAGCCGCCATCGAGCGTCCGCTAGTCGATCCCGTATGAGACGGAGGCTTCCCTCACATGGCTGCCTTCGGGCGGAGAGCGCCGCTTCGTCGAGACCCCGCACCTGCGGCGACCATGCACAAGCGATGCCACCGACCCGGCGTCGATCGTCCAAGAGGCAAGAGACCACGCCGATACGGAGCGCGAGCGCGACGCACGTCTGCGGCTAGCTCAGAAGCGTCCGAATCGCGCCGGTGCGCTCCGCGTGGGCTGTCGTCAAGCTTCGGCTTGGTCCGCCGCTGATGGGCTACCTCGTTGCGAGGCGTTGCTCGAAGCGCGCTCCTTCCGGGGTGGCGTCCGTGCCGCGATCAATACTGGATGCGTGGAGAGCAATTCTGATCCCGACCCTGCTAACAACGTCAACGACATCCGTGATCCCGCGGTGGCTCGCGAGCTGCTCGCGCGCGCCGGGCGGTTGAAGCCCCGCATGAGCGACGACGAGGTGGTAGCTGAAGCCAGAACGGTTCTCCGCGAGCGGATCCCGGCCCCGCCGATTCCTGCTGGTAGCTCGCCGATCAGTGCTCGCGCGTGGCTCTCGGACGCTCTCACGGCCGGCGGCCTTGCCGCTCCTGAGGACCGAAAGCAGCGAGCGGAGATCGGGGACGACGGTCCGTCCGTCGATCTCAGTGTTCTGGCCACGCTCGTGATGCGGCATAGGTCACGAGGGGGCGCTCGTCCATCCGGGTGGGACGACGCCAGCCTGGGAGCGCGCATCCGACAGCCCGCTGAGGACCTCGCACGCGCTCAGAAGCTGCTCGAAGAAGTTGCTGACGATCTCGGTGTGCCGGCGACCCCTGAACCCCGCTGGTGGGAGCGCGCTTGATGCTCGTGGGGAAGAGCGCATGCTCGTCCTGCACCAAGCATCAGACCAGAACGTCGCGAGTGGTCAGAATCCAGCCGTCATGAGCGACGACGAGTTCCAGACCAGCATCAGCGTGCCGCTCGACTCTGATGGTTTTCTCCGTCGAGAGTGCCCTACGTGCGAGCGCGAGTTCAAGTGGCTCCCCTCAGAGACCGCCGCTGGGGCGACGCCGGATCCTTCCGGGTACTACTGCCCGTACTGCGCCGTTCAGGCAAACGAGGGATGGCTGACGGAGTCGCAGGTCGAGGCAGCGCGCGCCACCGTGATCAGAGACGTGGTTGGGCCGATGCTCGACGAGATGGGTAACCGCATTGAGAGCGGCAGTTCGAGCCTGCTCCGTTTCGAGGTCAAGCGGGATCCTGACCCCGAGCCACGGGAGCTAACCGAAGACGACGACATGCGACGCGTCGACTTTCCGTGTCATCCGACGGAACCTTTGAAGGTGCTGGACGACTGGACCGGGCAGGTTCATTGCCTCATCTGTGGGACGCCCGCGCCCTAAGCAAGATTCGGTAGCGCATCGGCGAAGGCTGTCGTAGCGGCCTGTAGCTGACCGCCGAGTTGCGCGACGAACTGCTCGATCATTTCTGCTTGCTGTACGGAGCCAATTGGCGCGGCGAACTCGCCTGAGTCCTGCGCAGAGAACGTCGAGCCCATCACCCCGTCGAGTCCGACCAACAGCATCCAACGAAGGCGGAGCGTCCCGTCCGGGAGCAGAACGACCGCCCTCGCCATCCGCAGCGAGAATGGAGAGTGATCTTCGCCAACCGTGATCTTGGTGGTGCGCTTCCACTCCGCAAGCGGGCTCACGCCCCAGTGCAGATGCTTCGATGACAGCAAACTCTCCGTGATCCGGTCGTGTTGGATGTCGACCTCCGTGTGGGGGTAGGCGGCGCGCAGTGCGTCGTTGAGGGGGCGCATGCGCTCAGTCAGGGTCTGCATCGCCGCTCGCGCGAGGTCTTTGCGGCGGTCGTCGATGTCCCGCTCGGCCAGCTGCTTACCAAGCTTTCTCTGGAGTTCCGCCTGGAAGCCGGAGAGATCGACGGCAACCCGCTCACTCGTCAGGCGCTCCCACGCCGACAGCTCTTCCACGACTTCCGCCATTGTGGGGCGTTCGGCGTGATCGGTCGCAGTCGCTCGCTCGATCAGGCCGTCCAGCTCGGCGTTCTTCGGGTGGAAGCGAAAATCGGAGAGTCTGAGGCCGAGCGTGTTTGCGGACTGAGGTCCGGGAGGCGGCCAGTTCTGTCCGGTGCCGAGCACCCAGAGCGTCTTTGCTAGCGAGTAGACGTCAGCCGGTCCGGATGCTGCCGTCTTCGGGTCCTTGATCACCTCGTACGCCGTGTAGTTGGCCGGGCCGAGCTGTCCGTCGCTCTTGGTGAGGTCGTCGCCGCCAGGAACGTCGACCAGTCCGAAGTCGCCAACGAGCCAGCGGCCATCGAGGCGGTAGAGGTTCCCTGGCTTGATGTCACGGTGACCGATCCTGTGTTCGGATTGGAGGCGCGCGAGCGTTTGTGCGATGTCCCGTAGCGCCCCGACCACCGTTTCGAGTGAGGCATCTGCCAGGGCCTCGGATATCGGAGTTGCGACTGGCATCGCCAGCCAGGCGCGCTCACGCGATCCTGCTTCTGGCAGGCACCCATCCACGAGCGGAAGCACTCCCTCGTAGGCCCCGAGGCGGCGCAGGACACTGACCTCCTGCGCGAACCTCCGGTAGCGCTCGGACTCCTGCTTCTTTGCATCCAGGACTTTGAGCGCGACCTTGAGCGCCGAATCGCGATGGATAGCCAGCCATACCGTGGCGTTACCTCCGCTTCCCAGCTTCCGCTCGCGGATCCAGGGTCCGACGTTCGCGCTGGCGTCCACGGATGAGACCTTATGCCGAGGACCGGCCAGTTGCGCGCCGACGCGCTGTTCTACGAACACCTCAAGGTCCGGAAGGCTCGGCGAGCCGGAGTTGGAGGCGTTCAGATACCAGCACCACGAGTTCATCGAGCCAGCCGTGGCTTCCCCACGTCGCGACCCCCTGGATCCCCACGCTCCCGCGACCTTCGGGTGGCCGGTAAGTGCGAGCGGACGCGTCCGGCCAGGATCTTGAAGCGGTGACAGGTGTCCGTTAGACGTTGGCTTGCGAGACAACCGCCATCGCTGGCTCGCGACCGCCCCGACTACACGCGGAAGTGTCCGTTGAACGATGCCTGGGTTCGCCGATGGTCCGTGCGACGGATGGGGTGGCGTGGGGGTTGCGGTTCTGGCTAACTGACCGCGCTGGGTTGCGCCGTCAGCTTGGCCCAGCGGGCGCGCGGGCAGCTGAGCTTCCGGACACGGTTGCATATGAGCGCGCTGTGGTCGTCGTGTGATGGCTGGGCGACGACGTGGAGGTATCACGGTGTCACGACGCAGGCGATCACCCTTAGAAATCGCCGCACCGCGTGTTCGGGCAGCCGACCGACCGGCGGGGGTCGTGGTCGCCACGATCGCCTGATGGGTCGGGCCGTCACCGTTGAGGCTCCCGCCAGCGTCAAGGATTCCCGCCTGGTGGGCCGGATGACCTCGCGTTTCGTCACCCCGCCCCCGGGGCGCGCGGGGGCGTCACTGATGCGCAGAGATTAAATCGGCCGTCGGGCGGGTAGCGTCGGAACGCGGCGGGCGAGTCAGGCCCAGGCTGCCCCTCGGTGCCCGGGTTCGGCACACGTTGTCTAGGGAGTCAGGAGTAGGCGCATGCGCAAGAGTTGGGTTGGGCGGCGGAGTCGCGGGCTGGTGGCTGTCGTGGGTTGTGTTGGTGTGCTCGGTGTCGCTGGTTCGGCGTCGGCAGCGACGGTCGGTGGGTTTAACTATGGTCAGCTGCAGGCGTCGACGGTCGGCGCCAGCGGCTGCGGCACCAATGGCGCGGGCGAACCCGCGATCCATGTGTCGCGGGCCAATAACGTGTTCCTGGGCTCTGAGAACGGGCTGGGCAGCGGCAGTCAGCTGTGGCGAGGCCTCGGCCAGAGCGGCGGGACGGGCGCCTCGGGGTGCGCGCTGGAGTATCGCGGTCAGCCCAATGCGGTGAGCGGCGTCGGCCTCTCGGGAGGCGACATCGACGTGGCCGTCGCCAGCGCCAAGAACGCGTCGGGCAACTACAACGTGTACGTGTCGAGCCTCAATCTGGCCTCGGTGAACGTGGCCACGTCGACCGATAACGGCACGACGTTCTCCCAGACGCCGGTACAGGGCGGCCTGCCCGTCGACGATCGCGAGTGGATCGCCGCCTTCGGCGCGCAGACGTCCTTGCTCAGCTACCACGACATTGCCACCAACGACATCGACGTGCTGCGCTCAGACAACGGCGGTCAGGTGTACACGCAGGTCGCTCAGGTCATCCCGCCGACCGACTACAAGGCGACGACCAATGAGCTGGGCAACCTGGTCATCGATCATCGCAACCTGCCGGCCGGTGCGGGCAACTTCTACGCCTACCAGGCATTCGTGGCCCCATCGAACTCGTCGGGTAGCCACAACAACGAGGCCTTCCTCGGCGTCTCAGCCGACGGCGGGCATACCTGGGCCGACAACCCCATTGCGTGCAGCACGGCGTCGGCCTCGACCGATCTGAATCACAACTTCCCCAACGTGTCCGTGGACCCGGCCGGACACGTCTGGTACGCGTGGTCAGATGACACCTCGATCCGCACCGCCGAGTCCACCAATCACGGCAAGACCTGGACGTGCTCTAAGCCGGTCAGCACGAACACCGCCCAGGCGATCTTCCCGTGGCTGGCGGCGACCGCGCACGGCGTCGACCTCGTCTACTACGGCGCGCCCACGAAGACCAACCAGACCTGGTACGTCTACTTCGCGCAAAACGCCGCGTCCAGTCCGGCCGGCTGGGCGGCGCCGCACCAACTGATGGCCGTCCACCAGGGCCCGGTATGCGAGGGCGGCATCAACTGCACCAGCGGCCGCCAGCTGTTTGACGACTTCGGCGTCGACACCGACAGCCGGGGCTTCGCGCACATCGCCTATTCCCACGACAGCCCCGCTCTCGGCGGCTCGGGCAGCTACACCGGCTCAGCGGTCCAGACCAGCGGGACCACCGTCGGGCAGCCCAACAACTAACCGACGCCTCATGGGTGGGCCGGCCGCCCGGCCGGCCCACCAGGCCCGCCGGTCAGGACTCCGCGCCGGCGCGGTCCAGGCTCCAGCGCTATGAACCCGCTCGCTGATCTGCGGGGTGAGCGATGCTTTGACGTGTGGGATCCAACCCGATACAGATGATCGTTGAGCTGGGCAAGCCGACGCGGCACAGATGACCGTTGAGCTGGGCCGGGGCACCCGGCGGATGTTGCTGCGCCGCGGTCTGTGGCTCGAGTACGCGACGTTGGCCTGGAACGTGGCCGGTGTGGTGGTGCTGGTCAGCGCGGCGGTCGCCACCGGATCGGTGGCGTTCGCCGGGTTCGGGGTGGACTCGCTGATCGAGATCGTCGCCTCTGCGGTCGTCGTCTGGCAGCTCAAAGGCGACACCGGCTCCGAGCGCGAACGGCGAGCCCTACGGGTCATCGCGATCGCCTTCGTGCTCCTGGCCATCTACATCGCCGCACAGTCCGCCATCCTGGTCAGCGCGAGAGCGCACCCGGGCCGGTCGACTCTCGGTATCGCCTGGCTAGCGGTCACCGTGGCGGTCATGTTCGCGCTGGCGGCTGGCAAGCGTGACACCGGCCGGCGGCTGGGCAACCCGGTGCTCGAGACCGAGGCGCGCGTGACCGTCATCGACGGCACGCTCGCGGCCGCCGTCCTGCTAGGAGTTGTCCTCAACGCCGTCCTGGGGTGGTGGTGGGCAGACCCGCTCTCAGCGGTGGTCATCCTCATCTACGCCGTGCGCGAGGCCCGTCACGCTTGGGCGGAGGCGCACGGATGAAGGGCACCGGAATGAGAACAGCCGCTCGGGCGGTGCGGCGTGATGGATGGAGTCCAAGCACGTAGTCTGGGCATAAGGGCGTCGCGCCGGTACATCGATGCTGCGGCGTTCGCGGTTGTGAATGCCTGCCGCGGCCGAGAGTCGGCGTTGACGCAGTTGACGGCGTTGACGGCGTTGGAGAAGAGCGCATGACACCTGGGCGAGTCTGATGAGAACCTCGACGCGAAAGCTCTACCGAATCTCGGGGGCGCTCTTGTTCGGCGTTCTCGCGCTCAGCGGCTGCGGCTCGTCGATAAGCCAACAGACGGCTCAGTCACACGCGACGCCCTCCACCCCGCTAAGAACCGGGGAGACACGCGTGTCGCAGCGCCAGCGTTCCGGCGGTCAAGGATCCGGGATCGTGGGTCAAGCCGTCAGCTCTCGGTGCGCGGGTCAGGCCGCCAGTGATCCGGGGTGCCGTGAGCGACCGGTGCGGGCGACGATCGAGGTCCTGCGCCTGCCAGACCGAGTTAGGACCGCGAACGTCGCGACCGACTACGCCGGTCGGTTTCGCCTCTCGGTCCCACCAGGCAGCTACGCACTGCTGCCGCGCACCTCGGGCGTGCTCCTGTGGGCGCGCGCCATGCACGTGCGGGTTGCCGCCAAGAAGCTTGCGCACGTGGTGGTCACCTTCTTTCCCCATCACCCGCTGCCCGTATCGCCAGCCGCCGCGGGACGCGCCTAGCCGCACCTAACGCAGCCCACGACGTAAGCAGTTCTCGCATTCACGCGGAGACACCGCGCTATTTACGGACTTGGGGCGGTGCCGGCACATCTGCGCGACAACGCCGTAGAGCCCACACGGCTCTACGGCGCTCACATCTGGACGACCGCGATCACGAGACAAGGACGCCATGCCCTCCCGGCCGCGTCGTCGCAGTCAACGTTGGGCCAGTGGGACGCTGCCGAACGTCCGGTAGTCGATGGGGAATGAGACGCAGGTCCGATGGACTTCTGACGTTCCCGACCGCCGCGGTGGACCTCGTTCAATGAGGGCCTAGCGAGACCCGGCCCGGCCGTCGTGAGCCGGAGGTAGCCCGGACGGTGCTGCTCCCAGCCACCTCGGGGTGCTGCGCCAGCCGTTGCGAGCATCGGCTGCGATCTGGTCGAGGATCGCCGGACGGACGTCCGGAGGCGGGTCGCCGTTTAGATCGATCGTGGTGAAGCGGCCGCGTAGCGTGGGGACCCCGCGGGCCTCGGCGAGGAAGATCAACTGGAGGTCGTGGGTTCCAGCTGGCTCGCCGACCTCGGACACATAGAGCAGGGGGCCGGGATCGATTTCGAGACCGGTCTCCTCGGACACCTCTCGCTTGAGCGCGTCGGCGATGGACTCGTCGGCGTTGACGTCTCCGCCGGGAAGCGTGAGCGCCGGTTGTCGCCCACTGCCTGCTTGTCGGGCGAGGATCAGCAGGCCGTCGATCCAGATGATCGCGTGCGCCTTGACCCTCACGACGGACTCACCGTGGTCGAGGCCACTAGGGCGCCAAAGATCTTGCGGTAGGTGTCTTCTCCGTAGCTGGTAGGGAGGGGCTCTCCTTCGGAGAGGCGGAACGGTCTAGCGCCACCCTCGCGGCGAGGCGCCCGCAGGAATAGAGCTCGCGTCATCCGCTGCTCCTGGTAGCCATCGGCGAGGTCGAACAGATGGGTCACGAAGACGACCTTGATGTCCTCGGCCAGCATTGCGTCGATGACCTGGCGGGCGATCTGGGAGCCTTCGCGTTCGTTGGTCGCGGCAAAGGACTCGTTGCAGAGCAGCAGGCAGCCGGCGCGGATGTGATCGGCGATTTCGCTCATTCGCGCGAGCTCCTCGTCGAGCTTCCCGCTCTCCATGGTCTCGTCCTCCTCGCGCTTGTAGTGGGTGAACACGCCTGAGCAGGCGTTGGCGAGGTAGGTATCCGCGGCGACGAACATGCCGCTCTGGGCCATGAGCTGGGCCAGCCCGACGCTCCGTAGAAACGTCGATTTGCCCCCTTGGTTGGCGCCGGTGATCATCACCAGTGACTTCCCGCCGGCCTCGACATCGTTCGGCATCACCGGCTGTTTGAGGGTGAGAGCGAGACAGATGTCATACAAGCCGTGCGCGCGCAGGGTCACCTCGGTGACAGGGAGAACCTCTGGAGTTGTCATCGACGCACCGAGCACGGTCAGCTCGTCAGCCAGGTTCAGACATGCGACGTAGAACCCCACCTCGGTGCGCAGCATCGTCAGGAAGTCGAGGACGTGATCGACCGACCGAGCCAGCGCGTCGGCGACGCGGTTGAGCGCTCTGTCCTCGAGCTGGGCGAGGGCAGCTGCTCCGGCCTCATCACGGTCGGCCACCGTGAAGCTGTAGCCGGACCGACCGAGAATCCGCGCGATGAACCCCTGATCGGGCGCGCGACGCAAGGTGTACTCCCCGCCCTTGTTTCCCGTCGTCAGACGCGCGCTGAACCGCACGCCAGCCTTGAGCTCGAGCTCTTTGAGGTGGCGCTCGATGAGGTCGAAGTAGTCCTCGCTGAGCTCCTCGACGAGCATGGCGAACAATCGCGACAACCCCGCCGAGCCCACGCTGGTTGCGTATGTGTCCGCGAGCTCGCGCAGCCGTCGCAGAAAGCCGGTGAGGATCTCCATCTTGCGCACTGAGGTGCGCAAGACCAAGTGCGGCGAGTCACGCTCCAGGACGCTGCCCCACACGCTCCGCTGGGCCGCTAGGGCCTCTCCGGCGATCACGTAGAGGTCGCGGGCCACCGCGGGGCTCTTCAGGCAGTCGGCGAGCACCTGTTGGCGGTAGGCGATCGCGTCGGGCTCGGTCAGGCTCTGGAGCAGCGCCCGTCTGGCGACCTCGAAGAGCAGTGCGTCGCCGGCGGCCATCGCGTTGAGCAACGTGGTCAGCTCGAGGTCTTCAGTCAACGCCTCCTGGTTGGCCGGCAGCTCGCCTTCGGTGTCGAAGTCCCGGTTGGCATGCATCAGAAACGCCTTCATGGCGCGAGCCTCTGGCGCAACGACGCGGTATCCAGCCCGTACTTGTCGGCCAACGCGTAGGCGTAGGCCAGGCCGTCGGCGGGCCTGCGGATCACCTTGAAGGTGCGCACGGCCGGGTCGCCGGGCACGACGGTGCTCATCATGCTCACGGTGCGCTCGTCCAGCGACGCCAGTTCGTCGACGAACGTCACGAAGACGCCGAGCACGTCAAGCGCGAGGATTTGGCGCATCACCTCGGTGCCGACGACCACGGCATCGCGGAGCGTGGTGGAACCGAAGCTCTCGTTCATGACCAGCACACTGTCCGGCGTCGCCTGCTCGAGGATCGCGTGGATGCGCACCAGCTCATCCTCGAACTTGCCACGGAGCGTCGTGATGCGCTCCCTGCGCTCGAAGTGGGTGAAAATGCGATCGGGGAGGAAGAGACGGGTGTCACGGCCCGGCACCGGCAACCCCAAACCCGCGAGGTAGTGCAGCTGGCCGAAGGTGCGTGCGAACGTCGTCTTGCCGCCGTTGTTGGGGCCGCTCACGACAAGCACACGCTCTGGCCCCGATAGGTGGAAGTCGTTGCCGACCACCTGCGCGTTCTTGGCGACGAGCTTGGCCGCCAAGGCGAGATCGAACGTCGCCGTGGCAGCGATCTCCCTTGAGCGGGCTGACACCCCCGGGT
Source organism: uncultured Actinomycetota bacterium (assembly GCA_963771675.1). GTDB lineage: Bacteria > Actinomycetota > Thermoleophilia > Solirubrobacterales > Solirubrobacteraceae > Palsa-465. Next base: position 817,425 of record CAVYUJ010000005.1, read on the forward strand.
AGGAGAAGCTCAGACCGGCGGCCTTCAGCGGAGCGATGTACTCCAGGTAGGCGAGGTAGAACTGGACCTCACGCTCACACCGCGCGACGGTCGGGTCGACGAAGCCCTCATGGCGCCTGCGGTACTCGGCGAGCCGGCCGAACGGCTCGGCGAACAGCCGGGCCACGAGATCGAGGATCTGAGACTCGACGTGGTTCATGTCGGAGAACTCTCGGAACCGAACCCGATGGTCGCGCCCATCGCCTTGCTGGAACTTGGCGAATGCGCTCGCCACCTCCTCGCTGACGTCGGGCCCGCCGTCGTAGCCGCTCACGGTCACCCGCCTGCCACGGAGGTGAACGGAATAGGTCATCGCGGACAGCTCAGCCTCACGCTGGTGGGTGTCGGCAGTCAGGGACGTGAACGCAGCGGACGAGCTGTACGCGCTCAGGTAGTCACTGAGAGATCGCAGCCCGGGCGCCGTGATCTCGGCCTCCACCAGCGCCTCGGCGAACGTGGACACCACGCTGCAGTAGACCGCGGCGGCACTGACGAACCATCGCTGCTGCTGTCGCTGGTTGTGCAGCGTGTCGGCGAGATGGAGGTGGGTACGCACCCGTGCCATGCCGCGCGCAAACGCGGCGACAGCGTCCCTGACCGGTTCGCGCTCGAGATCGCGCAGCACGTGGTGTCGATAGCGCACCATTTCGACCGAACGCAACGGGCGATGCAGGTACGACGTCAGCCGGTAGCTCTCGCGGCCGGCCGTGAGCGCGGAGATGACCTGGTCCAGACGAAGGTCGGCGAGAAACGCGGGCTCCTCGCTGGGCCCGTCGTCAGGCCGGTCCTGCGCGTCGTTGAAGAGGATGCTGACGTGATGAGACCGCATATAGCTTCCACCGGATCGGGTGTTCGGTAGAAGCCATCAGCCGGGTCGGCAATTCGTCAGGCGGGCCTCATCGCCTCTCACCCATCATAACGAGCCCCGGCCATAGGCCCACGTTCCGGTATGACCGTGCGCTATGGTTCCGGGCGCACAGATGGAGTCCTGGCGTAGGTGAGGCAGCGCCTTACCTCGAACCGCCCGCCAAGAAAAAGGGCTGATGGCTCCTTTCGCCAACGCAGCGCGTTAGCCAGCGAAAGGAGCAGCAAGGGCCATGCCGGTCCTGCCCGATTGGGCGATCCAGACTCTGCAGGTTGTCACGATCCTCGTGCTCGCGCCGTTGGTGAGCGGGATCATCGCCCGCGCCGAGGCGATCGTTCAGCAGCGCCGCGGACCGCGGGTGCTGCAGCCCTACTACGACATCCTCAAGCTGCTGCGCAAGGAGACGGTCCTGCCCGCACCGGCGGGGCCGGTGTTCCGCGCAGCGCCCTACGTGAACTTCGCCGGGCTGGCGACGATCCCGCTCCTCATCCCGGCGCTGACCACGTTCCCGCTGCCGCTGGGGTACATGGCCGACTTCTTCGGCGTCGGCCTGATCTTCGCCCTGACCAGCTTCGCCGTCTCCCTGGCAGCGGTTGACAGCGGCAGCCCGTACGCCCAGCTGGGCTCCAGCCGGCTGCGGTCATTCGGTGCCTTCAACGAGCCGACGGTGATCTTCGTGACCTTCGTCCTGGCACTGACGACGCACACCGATCTCCCGTACGCCTTCGGCGCGACCATCCGCTCCTCCGCGGTCCAGGTCGTCCGGCCCAGCCACCTGTTGATGATCGCGGCCTTCTTCATGCTGGTGCTGACCGAGACGGGCCGCATCCCCGTCGAGAACCACGGTGGCACGCTCGAGTTCGGCCAGATCGAGGAGGCCCGCGTCGCCGAGCACTCCGGCCCGGGCCTGGCCTTCCTGCGCTGGGGCTCGAACATCAAGCAGCTCCTGCTGTTCACGATCTTCATGAACGTCCTGGTCGTCCCATGGGGCATGGCCGACAGCGGGCGGCTGGACGTCGTGGGCCTGGCGATCGTCCTGCTCTTCGCCAAGGCGCTCGTCGTCGGGGTCGCGGTGGTGGTGATCGAGTCCAGCTACGCCAAGTTGCGGCTCTACAAGATCCCGGAGTTCACGGCGGCGAGCTTCATGCTGGCCGTGCTGGCGGTGGTGATCTTCCTCTTCGAGCCGTCCTTCGGCGACCAGACGCTCACCGTGTTCGGGGCGATCGCCACCATCGCCGCGGTGCTGGTGCTCCTGCTCGAGTACGGCATGTTGCGCTCCCAGGACGTGTGGGAGCAGTTGCGCCTCTACGCGCTGGGCTCGGCCGTGGTCGCCGCGCTGGCGATCGGGACCGCGGCCACCGGACGCGGTGGCGGGGAGCTCTACGTGCTGGCCGCTGTCACCATCGGCCTCAAGGCGCTGCTGTTCCCGCTCGGGATCAGATTCGTGCTGCGCCGTCTGGAGGCCGAGGCGCGCGTGCCCTCCGTGATCGGTGTCCCGACCGGCATTCTGATCGGCATCGCGCTGTGCGCGTTGTCGTTCATCGTGCTGCGCCCGGTGCACATCGGGGCCGAGGCGGCGCTCCCGCTCTCGGCGCTGCCGGTGGCCGTCGGGGGCGTGCTGGTGGCGTTCCTGCTGATGGTGCTGAGGCCGTATGCCCCGTCTCAGCTATTGGGATTCCTCGTCCTGGAGAACGCGGTGTCGGTGGCGAGCCTGGTGATCGCGCCGGGACTGCCGATCATCCTGGCGCTGTTGCTGCTGTTCGACGTGCTCGTCGGCGTGTTGGTGTTCGTGGTCCTCGTCCAGTATCTGGCGGTCGAGCGCACCGCGGTGCGGACCGACGTCCTCAACAGGCTCACCGGATGAGCTGGGCGCTCTACGCACTGCTGGCGGTCCCGCTGGTGGCGACGCTGCTCACGCTGGTCGACGGCTGGCACCTGGCCCGCGCCGCGACGGTGGTCTCGGGGATCGTCTCGTTGATCCTGACGGTGGCGATCTCCCTGTCGGTCCGCCACGGCCAGGTGATCGTCGCCGCGGGCGGGTGGATGCGCGTCGACTCGCTGGGGGCCGTGTTCCTGCTGGCCACCGGGCTGCTGTACGCCGTCGCCGGCGTGTTCTCCATCGGTTACCTGGCCGTGGACGAGAGCCAGGCCGACGCCCCGGCGTTCGCCAAGCGGTACTTCGCCTACATGAACCTGTTCGGCTGGACGATGCTCCTCGTCCCGCTGGCGGCCGACTTCGGGACGCTGTGGGTGGCCGTGGAGCTGACCACCATCGTCTCCGCGTTGCTGGTGGCGATCGATCGCACCGACGCGGCTCTGGAGGCGTCGTGGAAGTACATCCTCATCGCCTCCAGCGGGCTGGGCATCGCGCTGCTCGCGATCATCGTCCTCTACGCGACCGGCACCCACCTGCTCGGGACGGCGTACGTCCCGCGCTTCGAGCGGTTCCTGGAGCACGGCCACGGTCTGTCGCACGATGCCGTCGCGCTGGCCTTCGTGCTCTCGGTGGTGGGGTTCGGTACCAAGGTCGGCTTCGTGCCCATGCACACCTGGCTGCCCGACGCGCACAGCGAGGCGCCGGCGCCGGTCTCCGCGATGCTCTCGGGCTCGCTCCTGTCCGGAGCGCTATACGCGATCCTGCGCTTCTTCCAGGTCACGGTCGCCAGCGGACAACGGTCCTTCGCCGAGCACGTCCTCATCGTCTTTGGCGCGGTCTCGCTGGCGGCGGCCGCGCTGTTCGTCATCCGGCAACGCAACTACAAGCGATTGCTCGCCTACTCCTCGATCGAACACATGGGGATCATCGCCCTGGGCATCGGCTTCGGGGCGCCGCTCGCCGTGGCCGGCGCGCTGCTGCACGTCCTCACGCACGCGGCGGCCAAGGGGCTGGCCTTCTTCGGTGCGGGGTCTCTGCTGCGCGGCTACGACACCAAGGAGGTCGACGGCATCACCGACGCCGTACGCGCCATGCCGTGGACGGGCAGCATGTTCTTCGCTGCAGCGCTGGCCCTGAGCGGCCTCCCGCTCTCGGGCGTGTTCCGCAGCGAGTTCGAGATCGTCGCCGGCGGCTTTGCCCGGCCCCAATACGTCGGTGTCACGATTCTGCTGGTCGGGGTGAACCTCGCCTTCTTCGGCGTGGTCTGGCACGCGGCGCGCATGGTCCTCAGTCACCCTGAACAGGGCGTGGCCATAGCAGCGGCGGGTGCGCCTGCTGCGGTGCGGGAACGCAGCGCGTGGATGGTCGCCGGCATGGTGGCCTGCCTGTTCGTGTCGGTCGCGCTCGGCGTGCACCTCCCCGAACAGCTTGGCTCCCTGCTGAGCAGTGCGGTGCATCGGCTGGCGGTGCCGACATGACCAGCCTCTCGCGGCGAACTCGGTGAGCTGCCCGGGGACCTGCCCCAGCACCTGGGCGCGGTCGGTGAGCCGGGGCCGCCCCACGAGGTCCGCCTGCGGGTGAAGCTGCTGGCGTTCCGGCGGGCGGCCCACATGCTCAAGACCGCGGGTGCGCGGTTCGTGACGCTGTTCGCCGCCGACACGCCGGAGCCAGCCCTGGTCGGCGTGTTCGCGCTGCACGGGTCGCTGGTGGTCCTGCGCGCGCCTACCGACGGCGCCGATCCGGTCACCTACGGGTCGCTCGGTGAGTTCTGGCCGGCGGCGCGATGGGCCGAGCGGGAACTCGCAGAGCGCCACGGCGTGCACCCGCTCGGCGCGCCGACGGCCGGGCCATTGACCACCCCCGACGCCGACGCGCTCGATCGGTCCGTCCACGGCCTGGACGCCTTCGTGATCCCGTATGGCCCGGTGCGCTCCGGGGTATTCGAGGCGGTCCAGTTCCAGATCGAGACCGGCGGTGAGACGGTGGAGCGGCTGCAGACGCGGCCGTTCTTCAAGCACCGGGGGATGGAGGCCCGGTTCGCCGGACTGCTCCCGGACCGTGCGGTGTACGTGGCCGAGCGGGTAGCCGGGATCGCCACCGTCGCCTACGCCAGTGCGTTCAGCCAGGCGGTGGAGCGCGCCGTCGGTGTCCAGCCGCCGCCCGCGGCGGAGCGATGGCGCGCGGTCTACGGTGAGCTCGAGCGGCTGGCCTGTCACTTCGACGTCATCGCCAAGGAGGCGGAGACCACCGCCCTGTACGTAGGCCAGGCCCGCTTCCAGATCCTCAAGGAGCAGGTTACTCGGCTCCGTGCCCGGCTGACCGGCAGCCGCTTTGCCCGCGGGGTCATCGTCCCCGGCGGCGTCCGTCACGCGGGGGCGCTGCGCCTCGACGGCGTGTCGCTCGCCCTGGACAGCGTCGAGACTCAGCTGATCCGGGACCGAAAGCTGTTCCTGGGCACGGCCTCCATGACCGACCGCTTGATCGGCGCGGGCCGCCTGGCCCGCGACGCTGGTCGAGGAATATGCGCGCGGTCGGGCCGCTGGCGCGTGGCTCGGGCGTCTCCACCGACGCGCGCCACGAGCGTCCCTACGGCGACTATCGGCGCCTCGGTCTCCGGGTGATCACCCATCGCGAAGGAGACGCGATGGCGCGCGTCAACGTGAGATTCGGCGAGGCGTTCGAGTCGCTGCGGATCCTGCGTCAGGCGATCGATCACCTGCGCCGCGGCGACGGTGAGCTCCAGACCCCGATCCCGTCCGACGCCGAGGGCAGTGCGCTGGGATGGGTGGAGGCGCCGCAGGGCGAGCTGGTGGTCTGGGTCGAGGTGCGCCGCGGATTGATCCACCGGGTGCACCTCGCATCGCCCTCGCTGCGCAACTGGGCCCTCTTTGATCACGCGTTCCCGAGCGACGTGCTGACCGACTTCGCCTTCATCGAGCACAGCTTCGGCCTGACCCCCGCGGGAGCGGATCGCTGATGCTCGAGTGGCTGCTGCGCGGCGTTGCGCCAAGGCCGGATCACGACGCGCTATCCGCACGCCCTGGAGCGCCCTCCTATCGGCTACCACGGTCCCATCGAGGTGGTCAACGCGTACGGCGCGAGCGGCCCGCTGGCGCAGCTGTGCCCCACCGGCGCCATCGCGGTCGACGAGGAGGGCCGGGTATCGGTGGACCGCGGCCGCTGCATCCTCTGCGGTGAGTGCGTGCGGGCGGCGCCCGAGCACTTCCGCTTCGCCGACGCGTACGAGACGGCGGCGCGTACGCGGCGCGCGCTGGTCGTCCCCGAGGCCGTGCTCGACGATGCGCCGCTCCGCGATCCCCTGGGCGAGGCGGCGTCGGCGCTGCGGCGCTCCATCCACGTCCGGCACATCGACTGCGGCTCAGACGGCGCCGAGGAGTGGGAGATCCAGGCGCTCTGGAACCCCTACTACGACATCCAGCGGCTCGGGTTCTTCTTGACCAACGCCCCGCGTCACGCCGACGTGCTGCTGGTCACCGGCGGCGTCACCTCAGCGATGCGGCAGCCGCTTGAGCGCACCTGGGAGGTCATGCCCTGGCCCAAGGCGCTCGTCGCCGTCGGCACCGACGCCTGCTCGGGAGGCCTGGCCGCACCAGGGGACCTCACCGCCGGCGGCGTTGACCGCGTCCTGCCGGTCGACGTCTACGTGCCCGGGTCACCTCCGGCACCGATCGCGATCATGCACGGGCTGCTGCTCGCCGTCGGACTGCTCGACCGACCGGAGGTCGCGGCATGACTCTCGTCTACGCGATCGCCATGAGCGCGCTGGTGATCGGCGCGCCGCTGGCGGCATGGCTGCCGCGCGCCGGCGCACTGTGCTCGGCCGTCGGGTGTGTCCTACTCGTGGTCGTCGGCGTGGACGCCGCGGTCGGCGGTGCGCGGCCGGTGCTCGACCTCGGCGGGTGGATCGGGCTCGGCGACAGCGCCCTGCGTGCCGACGGCGTGACCGGGATCTTCCTGGCGCTCACGGGTCTCACCGGTGCGGGGGTGGCCCTCGCCTCCGCCACCTCGCCCGCCGGCCGGTCCCTCACCTGCCTTGGCGGCGTGGTCGTGCTGTGTGTCGCGGTCGCCATCGGCGCCGACAACGGGTTTCTCTTCTGCATCGCCTGGGAGGCACTCACGGTGGCGGTCTATCTGATCGCCAGCGCCGGCCGAAGCGCCGAGGATCTGCGGGCCGGATACCTGACCGGGGGCCTGGCCAAGATCGGTGGAGGCGCACTCCTGGCCGCCGTAGGCCTGCTGTACGCGCACACCCACAGCTTCGCGCTTTCGGCATGGACGGCGGCGGCGCTGCCTGCGGGCACGCGAGGTGTTGCCTTCATTCTTTTCCTGGCTTGCTTTGCCACCAAGGTCGGGATCCTCCCGCTCCAGGGCGGTGTGCCGGCCGGCTATGGCGCGGCGCCACGCCTGGGCGCGGCATGGCTCTCGGTCGCGCTCTGTGCGGGCTTCTATGGTCTGTGGCGCTTCGAGTTCCAGATCCTGGGGCCGCTGCCGGGCTGGTGCGGTGACGTCTGCTCATCCTCGGCGCCGCTGACCGCGCTGGTGGGGATCGTCTACGCGCTCACCCAGGACAGCCTCCGGCGATTTCTGGGGTACTCGACTGTCGAGCATGCCGGCGTGGTCCTCGTCGGCCTCGGCGTCGCCCTCCTCGGGCAGTCGGCCCATCAGCCGATCCTCGCCGCCGCCGGACTGCTCGCGGCCACCCTGCACGTGTGCGCCCACAACCTGGCCAAGACCCTGGCATTGATCACTGTCGATCGCATCGAGCAGGCCACCGGACAGCGCCGCATCGACCCCCTCGGCGGGCTGGGCCGGCTCATGCCGCTTCAGCGCGGTCGCACTGGGCGTGTCCTCGCTGACCCTGGCGGCGATCCCACCGCTGGGCGGGTTCGTCAGCGAGTGGTTCACCTTCGAGGCGCTGCTCCAGGGCTTTCGCATGCCCAGCCTGCTGTCGCGTCTGCTGTGCGCGCTGGCCGCCGCCACGTTGGCGCTGACGGCCGGACTCGGTCTTCTCGCGTTCGCGAAGTTCTACAGCTTCATCTTCCTCGGACCTGTGCGGGAGCAGCTCGCCCGGGTGCGCGAGCCCACCCGATGGCCGGTCGGTCTCGTGGGACTCGGAGTCATCCTGCTCTTCCTCGGCACCGTCGCTCCGTGGGAGATCCACGCGGTGGGCGCGGCGCTGCAGCCGCTGCTCGGCCTGAACCTGGCGAGCACCACGATCAGTCACCCGCTCGTCCTCACCCCGGTGTTCACCGGGTTCTCCGTGCTCGCCCCGACCTGGCTGACGATCACCCTGCCCGCCTACGCGCTGCTGGCGGTCGCGGCGGTGAAGCTGACGCGGCCGAGGGCGCTCCGGGCGCGGCCCGTCCGGCGCGCGCCCGTCTGGGTGACGGGGAGCGGCGCGCCATTGGCGGCGGTGCAGTATCGCGCCTCGGCGTACTCCAACCCGATGCGCGTGATCCTGCGCGGGCCTCTGGGCTACCGCACCCGCCTGGTGCAGGACGGTGCCGCCGGCGCGCACCGGCCCCGGCTCCGCCTCGAGACCTCCGTGGTCCTGGCCGTCGATCGATTCATCTACGCCCCCCTCGCCGTGCTCGTCCTGCGGGCCGCCGGGCTGGTGCGCCGGATCCAGTCGGGCCGCCTCTCCGTCTATCTGCTCTACCTGCTGGTCACCCTCATCCTGGCCCTGTCCCTCATCCCCATCCTACGCTGATGTTTCAACGAATCCTGCTTGCCTGGGACGGTTCGGAGGTCGCGTTGCGGGCCTTCGACGTCGCGATCGACGTCACCCGCCGATACGAGGCGGAGCTGACCGTCATCTCGATCGCCTACTCGCCGTCACACGCCGAGACGGCCGCCGACCGGGCCGAGTCCAGCGACGCCGCACACCGCTACCTGGAGGCCACGTTTGACGAGGTCAAGGACCGAGCCGAGCGGGCCGGGGTCGAGGTCGCCCACGAGATCCTTGAGGGCGACACACCCGCGCGGGCACTCCTGGTCTATGCCCACCGCCACGGCGCCGACCTGATCGTGTGCGGCCACCACCACGAACGCCGCGCCGGCCGGCTGCTGCTCAAAGGAATCACCCAGGACCTCATCGCCGGCGCCGAGATCCCCGTTCTGGTCGTCAGCGACGCGACGCATGACTAAAGGGTGCAGCCGGCGGCTCGCTGAGCACGAGTTCTAGGCCGGACGACGACGGCGTTGAACCAGCGCGTGCCCGGGCACATTCAATCCATCGAGCGGGCGGCGGCGATCCTCAGGCTGCTCTCGGGCCGCACTCGGCGGCTCGGAGTGGTTGATCTCGCTGGAGAGCTCGCCCTTCCCAAGGGCACCGTGCACGGACTGCTGCGGACGCTGCAAACGGTGGGGTTCGTCGAGCAGGACGCGGAGACCGGGAAGTACCAGCTCGGTGCCGCGCTGCTGCATATGGGCTCGAGCTATCTGGATGGCAACGAGCTGCGGGCCCGCGCGCTCAACTGGTCAGACTCACTGGCGGCTCGCACGCAGGAAGCGGTTCGGATCGCCACGCTGCACGATTCCCAGGTCCTCATCGTTCACCACGTCTTCCGTCCGGACGACACGCTGCAGACCCTCGATGTCGGCTCCCTGCTGCCCGCCCACGCCACCGCGCTGGGCAAGGTCCTGTTGGCTCATCATCCCTACGTTGGTGCCGAGCTCAGCCGACGAGAGCTCGTCGCGTTCACCCACGCCACGATCACTGACCATGCTGCCCTTGACCGTGAGTTCGCGCAGGTGCGCGACCAGGGCTGGGGCGCCGAGATCGGCGAGCTGTTTGCCCATCAGATGTCAATCGCCGCGCCGATCAAGGATCGCCAGGGCCTGGTTGTCGGTGCGATCGGGGTCTTCGGAACCCCGGAGCGGATGCTCAACCGGCGAAAGCCGCGCGGCGACCTCGTGGGCTACGTTCTCGAGGCGGGCCGCGCGGTCTCTCATGAGCTCGGCGCGCTCCCCTGGTAGGCATACGGCTTGGTCTATTGACCGGACGCGAAGCTCCCCACGATCCGTAAGGCCCGCCCGGTCCGTACACCCGTCGCGAAATCGCCGGTGATCACCGGACTCGGCGTCTGACGCACGCCCGCCGCGAAGTCCGACTCCTCTATTTGGCCCTCAGCGTCGCTCCGTTGACCGCAGGCGAAATCGCCACACAGTCCGTTCGCAACGGTCACACCCCGATCGGCGGTGTTCGGTGACCTGACAAGCGCGGCTGTAGATGCACACATCTGATGACTCCATTCCAACGAGAGATACGGGAATAGAGGCCATCAGCGGCCTTAGCCGCACTTAGAAGCGAGCCTCATCGCTCACCTACATCATATCGCGCACGCAGATTGACCGTTACGCCAAGACGTGTCCGAGTGCCGCTCCCCGCGGCGACGCCGGACGAGAGATTTCCACTGAATCCATCCCGGATCCGACATCTCGCCTGTAGAACCTCGGTCGAATGACAGCGGCCTCCTGTCAGCAAACAGGTGTTCGTGCCGACTGCACGTGCGGCGGTCTGTACTTTGGCTGCAGATCCTCCGTCGAATGAGAGTGGCCCCGTGTCTGTTTGGCGCCCTGCCGCACGCCGTCAGACGTGCCACGATCAAGGGGCGCCGGCCCGCGCCCGGCGGGAACGGGTCAGGAACGGCCGGGCTGGGACTACTGCCCGGACTGGATGTGCTGAGGCGCGCAGCGGCCGCGCTCAGGTAGCCGGCTGCTCGTCGTTGAGCGTCTACACGGCGGTGCCGCACCCGGCGAGGTCATACCCGCCGAACTGACCGACCCGGTCGGTGAACGCCGTCGAGCACAGCAGCTCACCAAGCGCGCTGGTGGCCGGGTGATCGCGCCAGCGCTCGGCCAACCAGATCTCCACCGCGTGATCCTCCAGGGAGAGGAAGCGCAGGTCAAACGCCCGGGCGGCAGCTTCGGTGGTGACGCCGGCGCCGGTCAGAGTGGCGGCAAGCCGGGCAGCATCGATGTGCCCAGCGGCTCGCGGACCCCGTGGAGCCTCAGCGATTCCAATGTGAGCAATGGCCTGCTCGAACGCGCGTTGGCTGGAGGCGGCCGGGTCGCGTTGAGCGACCGGGCGGTTGGAGTGCAGCACCGACTCAATCGAGCTGCCGTGGATCTGACGGGAGACTCCGAGCCCGACCTGCCAGCGGGCGAGATGCCAGCGGACAATGGGCACCGGCGGCTCAGGCAGCTGACCTGGTGGTCCGTGCACGACGGCGGCGTGCACGCGGCCGCGCCCGAGGGCGGCGATCGCGGTGCCGGTCGGCGCGGAGATCGCAAGCAAGCTGCGTGAGCCGACGCCGGCCAGCATCGCCTCGGCGACTCCAAGCGCCGGGTCGCAGCCGGCGATCACGATCGCGGCGGGTGCCGCCCCGGGGAACACCCGCAGCCGGCCGGCCTCCAGCACCGCGTCGGGGTTGGCCCACCCAGCGCCCGCGGTGCCGTGGTCGTCAAGCTCGGCGGCCACGAGCTGGTCAGCGACCTGGCCGAGGCGAAGCGCGACACCGTCCCGAAGCGGTCCGCCGAGCGCGGACACCACGGCGGAGGGCTCGTCGGCGAACAGATCCTCGACCGTGGTCGCCAGGGCGTGGGCGAGGCGCAGCGCGGCGTCGACGGCCGGAGTGTTGTGTCCGGCTTCGACGGCGACGACGAGCTGGCGGCTGACGCCGGCACGGCGAGCGAGCTCGGTCTGGGTCAGCCCGCATTCCTGGCGCCGTTCCCGCAGACGGCCTCCGCTGCTCATTGCCACGATTCGGTTAGGGTGCCAGGATTCTGGCGTGAGGACAAGGAGACGACCGTGGTGAACAAAATCCGGCTGGTCCGGCGCACGGCGATCGCGATCATGGCGATCGCGGTATCCGCGCTCGCCGCCGCATGCGGCAGCAGCAACGGCTCGCGTTCCACGGCGACGTCGTCACCGGCGGCGACCACGTCGTCGTCGACCCCGTCGGGCACGACATCGTCGGCGAGCGCGACCGGCGGGTCGGTGCCGACGGTGCTGGCGGCGGCGTCGTTGACCAAGGTGTTTCCGCAAATCGACCCCAACGCGAAGTACACGTTCGGAGGGTCCGGTGCGTTGGAGACCGATATCGAGCAGGGTGCACCGGCGGACGTGTTCGCGGCGGCCAGCCCGAAGCAGCCGGCGGAGCTGTTGGCCAAGGGGCTCGTGGACAAGCCGGTGCAGTTCGCGACGAACACGCTGGTGCTGATCGTCCCCAAGCGCAACCCGGCGCACATCACCTCGGTCGCGGACATCACCAAGCCCGGGGTCAAGCTGGTGATCTGCAACGCCACGGTGCCGTGCGGTGACTACGCCCGCACCGCGTTCATGAACCTGGGGATCACCAGCGCGGCGATGAAGAACGTGGTCAGCCAGACCACCGACGTGACCCAGACGGTGGCTGACGTCGCGACCGGCCAGGCCGACGCCGGGTTTGTCTACATCACCGACGCCAAGGCCGCCGACGGCAAGGTCGCTGTGGTCCGGCTGCCGGCCAAGGCCAAGCCCGGAGCTGAGGACTTCATCGCCGTGGTCAAGTCCGGCAAGAACCAGGCGGCGGCGAAGGCGTTCGTGCAGTCAGTGCTCTCCCCGGCCGGCCAGGCCAAGCTGCGCGCGGCCGGGTTCGGGAAGCCGTGAGCGCTGCGGCCACCCGCCGCGCCCCGACCGCCAGCGACCCGCCGCCGGCGTGGCCGGCCACCGTCGGCCGCGCCGCGCTGGCTGTCGGGATGACGCTCCTCGTCGCGGTGGTGATGGCGTTCCTGCTGCTGCCGATCGTGGCGCTGTTCACCTATCAGCCCCTCGGTGAGCTGTATCCACGGGTTCGGGACCAAGGTCGCGACTGACGCGATTCGGGTGTCGCTGAAGACCAACCTGGTCGCGTTCGCGCTGATGGTCGGCTTCGGGACCCCCTTCGCCTACCTGCTCGGCCGCTCACGGTTCCCCGGCCGGGACATCGTGGTCACGATCGTCGAGCTGCCGTTGGTGATGCCGCCGGCGGTCGCGGGGCTGGCGCTGCTGGTCGCGTTCGGGCGGCTCGGGCTGCTCGGCCACACCTTCAGCGTGCTGGGAATTGATCTCGCGTTCACGCAGGCGGCGGTGGTGATCGCGATCCTGTTCGTCGCCAGCCCCTTCTACCTCCGCGGCGCCATCGCTGCGTTCGAGGCCGTCGACGCGACGCTGCTCGACGTCGCCGGCACGCTCGGCGCCGGCCCGGTCAGGCGCATGGCGCGCGTCGCGGTCCCGTTGGCGGCGGGCGGTCTGGGCGCCGCTGCCGCCCTCGCGTTCGCGCGGGGGGTAGGCGAGTTTGGCGCGACCATCTTGTTCGCCGGGAGTTTTCAAGGCACGACGCAGACCCTGCCGCTGGCCGTCTACTCGCTATTTGACGCCAACCTCGATCAGGCGGTCGCGATCGGCGTGCTGCTGATCATTGTCAGCGCTGCGATCCTGCTGACCGCAAAGCTGCTCGCGCGCTCATGGACCTCCTCGAAATCGACATCGCGCTCGCCCGTCGCTCCTTCGAGCTTCGCGCCGCGCTGAACCTCGACGCCGAGACGGTCGCGATCATCGGCCCCTCCGGCGCCGGGAAAACCTCGCTGCTGCGCGCCGTCGCCGGCCTCGAACGCGGCTGCACCGGACACGTCGCCCTCGGCGGCGAGCCGTGGCTTGACACAGAGCGCGGGATCCACGTCAGTCCGGAGCGACGGCGGGTGGGCTACCTGCCGCAGGACTACGGCCTGTTCCCCCATCTCACCGTGGCCGGCAACGTGCGCTTCGCCGGCAAGCGCGACCGGCCCGACCTGCTTGACCGCTTCGGCATCGCGCACCTCGCCCGGGCGCGGCCCGCACAGCTGTCGGGTGGTGAGCGCCAGCGGGTCGCGCTGGCGCGGGCGCTGGCCCGCGAGCCTCGCGTGCTGCTGCTCGACGAGCCCTTCGGCGCGCTTGATGCGATCACCCGCCGCCAGGTCCGCGACGAGCTCGGCGACCTCCTGGGCGAGCTCGCGCTGCCCACCCTGCTGGTCACCCACGCGTTTGAGGACGCCACCGCGCTGGCCGACCGGATCGCGGTGATCGACACCGGCCGGCTGGTGCAGGTCGCGTCCGCGGCCGAGCTGCTCGCCGCCCCGGCCAGTGTCATGGTCGCCGGGCTGATCGGCGCCAACGTCCTCGAAGGGACCGCCACCGCGACACCGGCGGGATCCACCGTGCTCCTGAAGGGTGGCGGCGAGCTGCACAGCGCCACGGCGGCCGACGGTCCGGTGCACGTCGCGATCTACCCCTGGCAGCTTCAACTCGCGGACTCCTCCGGGTGCGGGCTGACCGACACCATCACCAGCATCCACGACGACCGCGGCGCCCTGACGATCCGGCTGACGCGATTTACCATCCACGCGTCACCGACCGACAATGGCCGCCTGCCGGTCAGCGAGGGCGTGCGCGTCGGCCTTCGCGCCCAGCCCGAACACGTCCACCTGCTCAAGCCGGCGACGTGACGCTGCCCGAGCACCCCTCGCCGCCGGACCCGACGCCGCCGGTCACCGCCGAGACCCAGGCCACCACGGACACGCCCGATGAATCGCGGTGGCTGACGCGTGGCGTCGGCGGGATCGGAATCGCCAGCCTCCTGGCCGACCTCGGCCACGAGGTCCCCACCTCGCTGCTGCCCAGCCTGCTGACCACCACGTTGCGCGCGCCCGCCTCCGCGCTGGGGCTGATCGAGGGAATCGCCGACGGGCTCACCGGCGTCGCGAACTTCGCCGGCGGCGCGCCGGCCGACGACCCGGCGCGACGCCGGTCGATCGCGGTGGGCGGCTACGCCACCACCGCGGTCCTCTCCGGGCTGATCGGCGCTGCCACCACCGCATGGCAGGTCGGGCTACTGCGCGCGGGGGCGTGGACGGCCCGAGGGCTGCGCGTCCCGGCGCGCAACGCGCTGCTGGCCGACGTCGTCCCCGCCACCGCCTACGGCCGCGCCTACGGGTTTGAGCGCGCGATGGACAACCTCGGCGCGATCGGCGGGCCGCTGCTGGCGATCGGACTCGTCGGACTGATCGGCGTGCGCTCCGCAATCCTGCTCTCGATCATTCCCGGGCTCCTCGCCGCCCTGGCCATCATCTACGCCATCCGCCATGCGCCCAAGCTTGCGGCTCGTGAGCACCAGCCGATCCGGCTGCGTGTCCGCCCGCTGCTGCACGGCCGCCTCGGACGACTGCTCGCCGCGGCCGCGGCGTTCGAGCTGGGCAACCTCGCCGCGACACTGATGATCCTCCGCGCCACCGACTTGCTGCAGCCCGGTCGTTCCCACACCTCCGCGGCGCAGCTCGCGCTGTTGCTCTACGCCGCCTACAACCTCGCCGCCACCCTTGCCAGCGTTCCCGCTGGCCATGCCGGCGACCGGCAAGGCATGCTCCGCATCCTCGCCGTGGGCGCCGGTTGCTTCACCCTCGCCTACCTCGGCTTCGCCGCCGGCGGCGAGAGCATCGCGCTGCTCGCTGGCTGCTTCATCCTTGCTGGCATCGGGATTGGCTGTGCCGAAACCGCCGAGAGCGCCGCCGTCGCCCAGCACGCACCCGGCCAGCTACGCGGCTCGGCGTTCGGGCTGCTCGCCGCCATCCAAGCCGTCGGCAACGTCGCCGCCAGTGCCATCGCCGGCATCCTCTGGACCGCGATCTCACCCACCGCCGCGTTCCTCTACGTCGCCGGCTGGACCCTGCTCGCACTCATCGGCGTGATCCTCGCCGCCCTCCCGGAGCATGCCTGAGGATGATCACCGCGGCGGGTGCCGACGACATGTCACCGACACGTCCGGCCGAAGTGCTGACTGCGATCGGAGCCGACGTCGAGCGCGGGCTCAAAGACATCGAGGAGCGGGTGTCACAGACAACCTCCGCGATCGGCCTGTTCGGCTCCCGTCAAGGGCTCGGCGATGACTACCTCACCCGCGCGGCCGCGGCCAACATCGGGATCTACGGCCAAGTTGCCGAAGAAGCCGTCTACGGTGGCAGCCGCCCGGACGCCGGCGGGGAGCAGCTGATGGGCGACCAGCACTATGAGCTTCGTTTCGACCGGGCAACGCTGCCGACGCGAACTTCTTCTGGTCGATCACCCTCTCAACTACCCAGCCGCTTCCTGGCCGCCAACCCCACCGACCGCTACTCGATCGGCGACCGAACCCCCGGAATCGCCTACGCCGACGACGCCTCACTGACGATCATCCTGCGAGTCGCGGCTGCCAACGGTCCCACCCAGCGCGCCAACACGCCTCGCGAGAGCGCCACCCCGGAACCCACAACATCGCAATGGCCGTTAGGATGAAGGGGTGTCGGATGATCGCTGCGCGCTGCTGTGCCTCGACCTCCCGCGCGCCGAGCGGATCCGCCAGCGGCTGGATCCAGCGCTCGCGCGGGACGCCGCGGCGCTCGCCCGTGCGCTGGCCGACCCGACGCGGCTGAGCATCGCGCTGGCTTTGCGCGACGGCGAGGAGCTGTGCGTGTGTGACCTGGCGTGGATCGTCGCCAGGGCAGAGAATCTCGTCGGCCATCACCTCCGCGCGCTGCGCGACGCCGGGCTGGCCGTCTCGCGGCGTGACGGCAAGATCGTGTTCTACTCGCTCACGGCGCCTGGGCGCGAGCTGATCGACGCGCACGTCGCCGCCACCCACATCCGCGCGTGAGCAGCCCACCGATCGAGCTCCCCGTCGTGCGCGGCGCGCCTGCCCGCCCTGCGCCGCTCACGGAGCACCAGCGCGACGATCTGATCCGCAGAGCCAAGGCCCTGTCGTGGCTCTCGCTCGCCTACATGAGCGCGGAGGGAGCGATCGCCATCGCTGCCGCGCTCCTCGCCGGCTCCGTCGCGCTGCTGGGCTTCGGACTTGACTCCGTGATCGAGGCGCTCGCCTCGATCATCGTGATCTGGCGCTTCACCGGCACCCGCCGGCTCAGCGAAGCCGCTGAACACCGCGCCGGGCGGCTGGTCGCGGTCACCTTCTTCCTGCTCGCCCCCTACATCGCCCAGGACGCCATCCGCACGCTGATCAACGGGGAGCACCCCGCTAGCAGCTGGCTCGGAGTCGGCCTCTCGAGCTCGAGCATCATCGTGATGCCGCTCCTCGGCAAAGCCAAACAGCGGATCGGGCAGCAGCTCGGCTCGGGCGCGACCGCGGGCGAAGGCGCGCAGAACCTGCTCTGCGCCTACCTTGCCAGCGGCGTCCTCATCGGTCTCGCGCTCAATCTCGCCTTCAGCCTCTGGTGGGCCGACCCCGCCGCAGCGCTCGGGATCGCGGCGCTCGCGGTGCACGAGGGCCGCGAGCCGTGGCGCGGCGGCGATTGCTGCGCCGCCCCGCTGCCCGCTTCGACCCGGTGACATCTGAATGTCGATCGAGGACAACAAGCAACTGGTCCGCCGTCTGGTTCGGGAGGCCGTCGGGGAGCGGAATCTCGATGTTCTCGGCCAGGTCGCGGCTGGGGAGTTCGCGCGGGTCGCGGATCGGTGGGTAATAGTTCCAACCCGGTA
>CAVYUJ010000006.1:0-206229 GCA_963771675.1 uncultured Actinomycetota bacterium
GCGATGAAGAACGCACCCGGTCCGAGACGATACGCGCCGCCACTCAAGGCCCCTCAGAGCCAGCCACGCTCCTCGGCCACCCGCACCGCCTCCCCGCGGTTGCGCGCGTCGAGCTTCTGCATCACGGAGGAGAGGTGGTTGCGCACGGTGCCCGGCGACAGGTACAGAGCCCGCGCGAGCTCGGCCACGGTGGCGTGCTCGCGGCTGGCGGCCAGCACCTCGTGCTCGCGCGGGGTGAGCGGCGACTCGCCCTGGGACAGCGCCGCCGCGGCCAGTCCGGGATCGACGATGCGCTCGCCCCGCAGAGCCCGGCGGATGGCCGAGGACAGCTCCGACGCCGGGGAGTCCTTGAGGACAAAGCCAGAGGCGCCGCCCTCCATCGCCCGGCGCAGATACCCGGGGCGTCCGAAGGTGGTAAGGATCAGGACACGGCACGCCGGCAAGGCGACGGCCAGCTCCTCGGCTGCATCGAGACCGGTCGCCCCCGGCATCTCGATGTCCAGCAACGCGACGTCGGGCCGCACATCCAACGCCGCGCTCAGAACCTCGTCGCCGCGCGCCACCTGGGCCACGACCTCGATGTCGGGCTCCAGCCCGATCAGGGTGGCCAGGGCGCCGCGGACCATCCCCTGGTCCTCGGCGATGAGCACGCGGATCATGAGCCCGTGGCGGCGGTGACCGGAATCGACACGGCAAGGCGAAAGCCGCGCCCGTCGGGCCGCCCCCCGGCCTCGATCCGCCCGCGCAGCCGTTCGGCGCGCTCGCTCAGCCCGGTGATCCCGTGACCGCCATGACCACCGTCCCCCACAGCCCGCACGCCCCCCGCAGCCCCCACGCCCCCCGGACCGAAGACCGCCCCCACACCCAACGCAGGCCCGTCGCCATCGTCGACCACCTCGACCTCGGCGTCGGACAGCCCCGCCCGCACCCGCACATGGCAATGCGAGGCCCCGCTGTGGCGGATGACGTTGGTGGCCCCCTCGCGCACCGCCCAGGCCAGTACGGCCTCCACGTCAGGGTCCAGCGCGACCGGGGCACGCTCGAACTCGGCCTCGATTCCGGCCGCGGTCAGCGCCACCCGCGCGCCCTCCAGCTCCTTCTCCAGCGTCGGCTGGCGGTAGCCGCTCACCGCCTCACGCACCTCGCGCAGCGACTGGCGCGCCACGTGCTCCACGTCGGCCACCTCGGCGGCCGCCCGCGAGGGGTCGAGCTTCAAGAGGCGTCCTGCCAACTCGGCCTTGATCGCGATCACGGACAGGCTGTGGCCGAGCAGGTCGTGCAGATCTCGGGCGAACCGCTCGCGCTCGGCCGCCACCGCGGTGAGGGCAAGTTCGGCGCGGGCCTCCATGAGCTCGAGGTTGCGCGTCCGCAGGTCGCGCATCAGCACGAGGAGCAGTCCGATGCCGACGGCGCTGGCGGCAAAGCCGCCACCGGTGCCGGCGCTGCCGCCGCCGACCGCCGTGGCGCCGACCGCGGCGCCCGCACACAGGACCACTGCCGGCAGCCCCACGTCGGAGGGGACGACCAGTCCGATGCACGCTGCGACGTAGGTGAAGAGAAAGCCCCAGCTCGGGCGGTCCGCGATGGTCAGCACGCACGCCAGCACGAGCAGCAGCCCCGCCAGCGCCAGCGACCGCCGGAACGCGTTCTCCTCCCACCACGTCAGGACCAGCCAGACATAGACGCCCGAGAAGGCGACCGCCCCCGAGATGGCCAGGACGTGTTCGGTCGCCGAACCGGTGTTGGTGATCGCATCCACGATCGGGACGACGATGAACAGCGTCCAGATGATCAGGCCAAGGACGCGAGCCCGCCCCATGGGCCCGTGCGCGCCGCCGCGGTCCGGGCCCCAGCGCATGAGCCACCGCAGTCGGGCCGCGAGCGGCGGGGCGCAGTCCACGGGCCCGGGAGAGGCCGCCGGCCCGGCCGACGCGGCCGGGCGAGTGTCCACGCCCGGGCGAGTGTCCACGCCCGGGCGAGTGTCCAGGCCCGGGCGAGCGCCCCGGCCGCCCTGGAGCAGGCGCGCGCGAGAGAGCCGCCGTCGGACCTCGGGAATCAACCGCCCTCCCCCATCGGCTTTTGCAGGAACCGGATCATCAGCCAGATGCCGACCACGGTCCAGATCGCCAGCACCTTGAGGTCAGACCCGGCAAAGCCGGCCCCGTGATGACGCGGGTCGAACACGTACTCAAGGCCTGAGGCCAGCGCCTTGATGGGAAAGATGCCGGCGATCGTCTTGAGCGCATGGGGCAGTGAGTCCACCGGGAACCAGATGTTGGAGATGAAGGTGAGCGGCAGGACCGCGAGGTTGACCACGACGGGGCCGGACTCGGCGTTGGGGATGAACCGGGTGATGCCGATCCCGATCGTGGTGAAGCACGCCGTGCCCAGCACGAGCGTCACGATCAGCCCCGGCAGGGCGCCCAGCCGGAAGTTGAGGCCCCAGACAGCCGCCCCCAGGCCCAGGACGACGACGGTCATCGCCAGCATGACGATGGAGGCCGAGCCGATCCGGGCCACCACGTAGGCCCACCGCGGCAGCGGGGTGCCCTGCATGCGCTTGAGGATCCCCTGGTCGCGCAGGATCGCGGTCCCGATGGCCAGGTTGACGAAGGTGGTGGCGATGATGCCGTAGGCCAGGATGCCGGGAACGAAGAAGTCGTTGAACGCGATGTTGCCGCGGCTGGAGATCGTCTGGCCCTTGTCCAGCGACGCGAAGATGACCAGGAACATGATCGGGAACACGAAGGTGAAGACACCCCGCCCGCGGTTGCGCCAGTAGGCCCGCTGCTCGTAGCGGATCTGCCAGAGGACCAGGCCCAGGTCCCTGCTCCAAGTTGACTGTGGGACGGTGCTCATGCTGATCGCCTCCGCTCGCCGTCCGGGCTCGCCTGCAAGTCGGCGGCATGAGCCATCCGGCTTACTGGGGCCTCCTCGGCCTGTCCATTGTGATCGTTGGCCCCGGTGAGTTCGAGGTAGATGTCCTCCAGCGACGGCTGGGTGACCGAGAAGTGCGCGAGCTCGATCCCGCCCTCGACGGCCCAGCTGGTCACGATCTGTGCCGCCCGGACCACTTGGCGCGTCTGGATGGTCACCCGATCGCCCTGCAGCAGGCGATCCTCGGCCGGGACGGCGGGCACGTCGCCGAGCCCGTATCCCTCCGGCAGCTCGAAGCGGATCTCCGCGGGGCGCAGGTCGCGCCCACCCAGATCCTCGGGCCGTCCCGAGGCGATGATCTGGCCGCCGCGCATCACCGCGACGCGGTCGGCCAGGAACTGCGCCTCGTCCATGTAGTGAGTGGTGAGAAAGACGGTCTTGCCGAGCTGGCACAGCGAACGAATCGTCGACCACGCCTGGCGACGTGCCGCGGGGTCAAAGCCGGTGGTCGGCTCGTCGAGGAAGATCAGCTCGGGGTCGCCCACCAGGGCGAGCGCCAGGTCGAGCCGGCGCCGCTGTCCCCCGGACAGCTTCTTGGCGCGCTCGTTGCGCTTCTCGGTGAGCTCGACGAGGTCGATGACCTCGTCCACCGGACGCTGTCTCGCGTGATAGCGGCCGAACATCTCGACCAGCTCGTAGACCGACAGGTCCGGTTGCACGCCGCACTGCTGGAGCACGATGCCGACCTGCTCGCGCAGCTCACGCGCACCCGTCGCCGGGTCGATCCCCAGCACCCGAGCCTCGCCCGACGACCGTGACCGGTAGCCCTCGAGGATCTCGACGGTCGTCGTCTTGCCGGCGCCGTTGGGGCCCAGCAGGCAGAAGACCTCCCCGCGCCTGACGTCGAAGGTGACCCCGCCTACGGCATGCGTCTCGCCGTAGGACTTGCGCAGGTCACGGACCTCGATCGCCAGTCCATCTGCTTGTGTGGGAATCGCATTCATGGCACGGAGCGTAAGCCCGGGCCGGTCCCCGCGTAAGTGCCGCGCCGCCGAAATCGCCTATGACATCTGTCATGTGCTCCAGCGCTCGACCACGGTCGTATCACGCTCATGGCCGAGGATGCCGAGCGAGCCGGCCTCCAGCTTGAAGCGCGCGCCCGCATCGACCTCCATCTCCAGCCAGCGCGCGGTGAACACTCGCAGGACGTGGCCGTGGGCGAAGGCCAGCCCCTTCCCGTCGACGGCGGCGAACCGCTCCAGGACCCGGTCGACGCGGGCGCCGATCTGCGCGGGCATCTCCCCTCCCGGGCAGCCGTCGCGCCACAGCCACCACGACGGCGTCGTCTCACGGATCTCCGGCGTGGTCAGCCCCTCGTACTCGCCGTAGTCCCACTCCACCAGATCTTCGGTGATCTCTGCGACATCGCCGAAGCCGGCCAGCTCGCAGGTCTCCCGCGCGCGCCGCAACGGACTGCACAGCACCAGCGAGAAATCGATGCCGCCCAGCTTGGCCCGGAGCTCCTCGGAGGCCTGCGCGCGCCCCTCGGGCAGCAGCGGCAGGTCGGTGCGACTCGTGTGCTGCCCCGACTTGCTCCACTCGGTGGCCCCGTGCCGGGCGATGTAGATCTGCTCACTCATCGTGCGGTCCCCCGCACACCCTCTCACGTCTGAGGCGCGGGTGCTCCCTCGGTGCCCTCGATCTCGGCACCCCCGGTGCGCTCGATCTCGTCCACCTTGGCGCGCCGGCGCACGTGGCGCTCCTCGAACGACACCTGCGCCTGCAGGAAGCTGAGCACGATCTGCGCGGCCACCTCCACCCCCACCACGCGCCCGCCCAGGCACAGCACGTTGACGTCGTCGTGCTCGACGCCCTGGTGGGCGGTGTAGGTGTCATGGATCGTCGCTGCCCGCACGCCGTGGATCTTGGCGGCGGCCACCGACACGCCCGCACCCGACCCGCACACGATGATCCCGCGCTGCGCGCGACCCGAGGCGACCGCCTGCCCGACCTCCAGCGCCTTGTCGGGATAGTCGATCGGGTCTGGCCGATCGGTGCCGAAGTCAAGGATCTCGTGTCCGTCGGCGGCGATCACGCTGAGCAGGCGCTCGCGCAGGACGTATCCGGCGTGGTCAAACCCGCAGGCGACGATCACTTGTCCTGCACCATCAGATCCTCGGTGGGCGCGGGCGCCTGCGTGTCGGCCAGCTCGTGGGCGGCGAGCAGTGCCGCGCCCAGCACCCCGGCGCGCACGCCGTGTCGCGCCACCCGGATGTTCGTCTGCTTGCCCAGGCCCGGGAGGATGTATGCCGCCGCGGTGCGCTTGGCCGGCTCCAGCAGCAGGTCGCCCGCGCGGGCCGCGCCGCCGCCGATCACCACCTCCTCGGGGTCAAAGGTGTTGATGACGTTGGCGATCCCGATGCCCACTCGCTCGCCCCACAGCTCCAGCAACCGCGCCGCGACCGCGTCGCCGGCGTGGGCGGCGTCGACCGCCTCCACCCCGGTCACCTTCTTGCCCTCGGCGCGCATGCGGCCCAGAGCCGAGTCCGCGTGCTCGTCGGCGGCACGCGCCACCATCGCATCAAGGGCGTGGCCCGCCGCCACGCGCTCCAGCGATCCCACCTGCGGGAACTTGCCGGCATCGGGCACCGGCCCGCTGAGATCCATGCCCACGATCGTGTGGCCCAGCTCACCGGCGCCGCCGGTGGCGCCCCGGTAGATGCGCCCGCCCAGCACCAGGCCGCCGCCGACCCCGGTGCCGACGGTGATCATCACCAGGTCGCGCGCGACCATCCGCAGCTCCTCATCGTGGGCCTCGGCGAGCGCCGCGACGGTCGCGTCGTTGTCGACGAATACGGGCACTCCGAGCCGCTCGCCCAGCACCTCGCGGAGCGGCACGTCGGCCAGGGGAATGTTGGCCGAGGAGACGACCCGCCCGGTCTTGAACTCGACGATCGACGGCACCCCGAGCCCGACGCCATCGAGCTCGTCCCCACGACATTCCCCGATCAGCGCCACGAGCTGCTCGATCAGCGCGTCCTGGCCCGAGAGGTCGGTGGGCTTGATCAGGGAGTCGGAGAGGTCTGTGCCCTTCAGCCGGGCGACGGCGATCTTGGTGCCGCCGAGGTCGAGCCCGATGACGTCGGTCACTGGGGCTCTCCGGTGAAGTTCAGCTGTGATGCCGCGGCGTCGTCGATGAGCACGGTGATCGACTTGGCCTCGGGCACCAGCAGCGAGGAGGGCGTCGACGGCTCGGGCTCGGCGCCCGGTCCGAAGGCGCGGGCGATGGCATCGGCCTTGGAATCGCCGACCGCGAGGAACACGATGTGATGGGCGCCGGCCAGCACCGGCAGCGTCAGGGAGATGCGCGGCACGAACGGCTCCAGACCGGCCTGGGGCACGCCGATGACGAGCCGCTGGCGCTCGGTCAGTGACTTCTGTCCGGGAAACAGAGACGCGCAATGGCCGTCGGGGCCGATCCCCAGCAGCAGGAGGTCGAACTTCGGCGGGCTGGCCGGGGAGGCTTTCTGGAGCAGGCGCGAGTAGTCGTCGGCGCCCTCCTCGGGCCCGAGCTCGCCCTTCATCCGCACGAACTCCGGCGCCCGGTCGCCGAGCGGGTCGAGCAGGCTCTCCTTGATCATCTTGTGGTTGGAGCGGTCATCGTCGGGATCGACGCAGCGCTCGTCTCCGATCCAGAACGTGCACCGTGAGAGGTCGATGTCAACCCGCTGGACCGCCTCGACGAAGTGCTCATAGGCCGCACGGGGAGTCGATCCCCCGGTGAGCACGATGTCGCCGCCGCTGATGGCCGCGCCCACCATCACCGCGGCGCAGGCCCGGGCGGGATCGTCGACGATCTCGAACGTGACCGTCATGCGGGGCACAGTCCCCGCGCCGCCTCCAGGGCGGGCAGGTAGGTGGGATCGCGCAGCAGCGCCTGGCGGATGCCCTCGCCGAGGATCCCGCCCTCGCCGCGCGAGGCGCCCAGGATCTTCCACCCGCGCTCCTCACCGGCGGCGGTGCGCTCCACCGCGTCGAGCCCCCCCTGCCCGCGCTGGAGCGAGAGTGAGGTGCCGTCCGCGGTGGCCACGGTGACGCCGGCCAGCCCGGGCGCCTCCTGCTCGGCGGTGTGCAGGGAGACGACCACGTCGCCCTCGCCCTCGGGCGTCCCGGAGACCAGGCGGCCGTCCCAGAGTCGCAGCCGGCTGCGCTCCCACTGCAACCGGGAGGAGAGCCAGCCGGCCAGAAGCAGCGCGCTGGCCATCGAGGCCTCGCGGTGGCGGATCTCGAGCTCCTCGATCTCGCGCAGCGTCTCCAGGCGCTCGGGCAGGTCGAAGGTCGCGGCCAGCCGCTCGCGCCACGGCGTCGTGCGCAGCCAGGCCAGGTCGACGATGTAGGCGTGCTTGCGCAGCCGCTCGGCGCGGGCGAAGGCCTCGACGGGATCATCGACATCGTCGGAGTCCAGCAGCATCACGTCGACCAGCGGGCAGAGGGCGTCGACCGCCTCGGGATGGCCGTGCGGGGACCACAGGACCGTGGGCAGCTCGGACACCAGCACCGGATCACAGATCGTCTGCAGCGCGCGCAGGTGCTCGGGACCCAGGTCGATCTCGACGCTCTCGTGCATGACGCCCAGCGACGATCCCTTGGGCTCCTCGTAGCTGACGGTCGCCACGGCGTCCAGCGTGGTGCGCTTCTCCTCCACCGCACATAGCACGGTGCGCGAGCCGTGGTAGCGACCGGCACGCTCCAGGCGGTTGGCGACCTCGCCCTTCCACTCACGGTCGACGATGACGATCAGGTTGATGACCCGGGCCGGCGCCAGCGCCTCGTTGGCGGCGTGACGCTCGCGCAGCAATTCGCGCAGCGCGGCCTCGATGGCGTCTGGGTTCGTGTCCTGCTCAGACCAGACGTCCTCGCTCACAGGCGCCGCCAGATACGTCCGTCCTGGAGAAGGGCATTGGCCTCACGCGGCCCCGGCGATCCAGCCTCGTACTGCGGGATCGTCGAGGACTTGTCGGTGTCCCACGCCTCCAGGATCGGGTCGATGATCCCCCACAGCGCCTCGATCTCGTCGTTGCGGGTGAACAGCGTCGCGTCGCCGCGCATCGCGTCGAGGATCAACCGCTCGTACGCCTCGGGCGACTCCGACAGAAACGACGTCCCGTACCGGAACTCCATGTTCACCGGGCGGATCCGCATCCGCGTGCCGGGGATCTTGGCCCCGATGGACACCGACACGCCCTCGTCGGGCTGCACCGTGAACACCAGCTGGTTGGCCTGGATCCCCACCGAGCCGGAGCTCTGCAGGGCCACATGCGGGATCTGCTTGAGCACCACGGCGATCTCGGTGAGCTTGCGCGACAGCCGCTTGCCGGTGCGCAGATAGAAGGGAACGCCGGCCCAGCGCCAGTTGGAGACGTGCAGGCGCAGGGCGGCATAGGTGGGCGTGCGCGAATAGCGCGCCACCCCGTCCTCCTCCCGGTAGCCCGGCACCTCCACCCCGCCGACCACGCCGGGGGCGTACTGGGCACGCACCGCCATCGCCTCCACCTCGTCGACGCTGGGCGGCACGATCGCCTCCAGCACCTTGAGCTTCTCGTCGCGCAGGCGGTTGGCGTCGAATGCCGTCGGCGGCTCCATCGTCAGCAGCGCCAGCAGCTGAAGCATGTGGTTCTGGACGAGGTCGCGCAGCGCGCCCGAATGCTCGTAATAGCCCGCGCGCCCGCCGATCCCGATGTCCTCGGCCGCGGTGATCTGGACGTGATCGATGTAGTTGCGGTTCCACACGGGCTCAAAGAGGGCGTTGGCGAACCGCAGTGCCATCAGGTTCTGGACGGTCTCCTTGCCCAGGTAGTGATCGATGCGGAAGATCTGGTCCTCCTCGAAGACCTCCAGGAGCTGCGCGTTGAGCGTCCGGGCCGAAGCCAGGTCATAGCCGAACGGCTTCTCGATGACGATCCGCACCGAGGCTCGCTCGCGCTGGTTGAGCCCAGCGGCCCCGAGCTTGCCGGCGATCAGCGGGAAGAACTCGGGTGCCGTGGAGAGGTAGAAGACGCGGTCCAGTGGGCGCCCCGCGGACTGGTCGAACTCGTCGAGCTGGCGCACCAGCTCGCTGTAGACCACGTCGTCATCGAAAGATCCCTGGACATAGCGGGCCTCGTTGAGCAGACCCTCCATGACATTGGGATCGGGGCGGCGCCGGGAGAACTGCTCGATGGAGTCGGTGACCGTGTCACGGAACTCCTCGTCCTCGTGCGTCCGGCGCCCGACGCCGACCACCTCGAACCGCTCGGGTAACTGGCCCTCATGGGCCAGGTTGTAGATGGCCGGCAACAGCTTGCGGTGGGCGAGGTCCCCCGTGGCGCCGAAGATGACCAGGGACGTCGGGTGGACGGGCAGCCGCTCCAGACCCTCGACGAGCGGGTTCTCGGTGTCAGCCGCGCTGAGCGGGGACGTCGCACTCACTGCTTCGGCGCCGTCTTGACCGCGTGGCCCCCGAACTGGTTGCGCAGCGCCGCGGTCACCCGGGCGCTGTAGTCACCCTCGCCGCGTGAGGAGAAGCGCGCGAACAGCGCCGCGGCCAGGGTCGGCATCGGCGTGTCGTGGGCGATGCCGGCGTCGAGCGTCCACCGGCCCTCGCCGGAGTCCTCGATGTAGCCCTCGAGATTCTTCAGGTCGTTGCCGTCGACCTCGAACGCCCGCGCGGCCAGCTCCAGCAGCCACGAGCGAATCACGGACCCGTTGCCCCACAGCTTGGCGATCTGCTCGGTGTCCAGGCCGTAGTCGGACTTGTGGATGAGCTCGAACCCCTCGGCGTAGGCCTGCATGAGGCCGTACTCGATGCCGTTGTGGATCATCTTGACGAAGTGACCGGAGCCGGGGCCGCCCATGTGGCCCCAGCCGATCGGCTCCTTGTCGGTGGCCGGGGGCGCCAGCACGTTGAACAGTGGCTCCAGCGGCTTGACTGCCTCGTCCTCGCCGCCCACCATCATGCAGTAGCCGATCTCCAGGCCCCAGATGCCACCGCTGGTGCCGACATCGACGAAGTGCACGCCGCGCTCGGCGCACTTGGCGTGACTGTTGACCGAGTCGGTCCACTTCGAATTGCCGCCGTCGATGATCGTGTCGCCCTCGTCGAACATGCCCAGCAGCTTGTCGATCGTGTCCTCGGTCGCCTTACCGGCCGGGACCATCACCCACACCGCGCGCGGTGGGGTGAGCTTGGACACCAGGTCCTCCAGCGAGTCGGCGCCACTGGCTCCGTGCTCCTCGGCCGCCTTCACGGCGTCGGCGCTGAAGTCAAAGGCCACGACCTCGATGTCGGAGTCGCGCCGGACGCGGGTCACCATGTTGCCGCCCATCTTGCCCAGCCCAATGAAGCCGACTTGCATCAGTTGTACCTCCGCGAGTTGATCGCGCGGCCTAGTGGGAGGTCACGCACTAGTGGTTGGCCCGAGCGCCGGCGGTCACTGCTTGGCGGCCTTCTCGATCCCGTCCAGCAGACGCTCCATGGCGTCGATGAACTGGGTGACGCCGTCGGTGAGCAGCTCCTTCGTGATCTCGGTCATGTCGATCCCGGCCTTGACCAGCGCTTCGAGGTCCTCCGACGGGTCCTTCTGGGCCGTGGGGCCGGAGATGTGCCCGTGGTCGGCGAACGCCTTCATGGTCTCGAGCGGCATCGTGTTGACAGTGTGGGGGCCGACGAGGTCGTCGACGTACTTGGTGTCGGGGTAGGCCGGGTTCTTGACGCCGGTGGAGGCCCACAGCGGACGCTGGACGTGGGCCCCGGCGTGGTGCAGGGCCTCCCAGCGTGGCGTGGAGAAGTGCTCCTCGAACTTGCGGTAGGCCTCGCGGGCGTTGGCCACCGCGGCGGTGCCGAGCAGCTCGGTGTGGCCCGAGGCCTCCAGCTGCTTGTCGGCGGCGGTGTCCACGCGGGAGACGAAGAAGCTCGCCACCGACGCGACGTCCAGGGACTCGCCCTTCTCCAGGCGCTTCTCCAGGCCGCTCATGTAGGCCTCGATGACGTTCTCGTAGGACTCGACCGAGAACAGCAGGGTGATGTTGATGTTGATCCCCTCGCTGATGCACCTCTCGATGGCGGGGATGCCCTCCGTGGTGCCGGGGATCTTGATCATCACGTTGGGGCGGTTCACGCGCTTCCAGAAGTCCCGGGCGCCATCGATCGACTTCTGCGTGTCGTGCGCGATGTCGGCCGACACCTCGAGTGACACAAAGCCGTCCTGGTGGTGGGTCGCCTCCCAGGTGGCGCGGTGCACGTCGCACGCCAGCTGGACGTCCTTGATGGCGATGTGCTCGTAGATCTCCTGCGGGCTCAGGCCCTGTCCGGCCAGCTCCTTGAGATCCTCGTCGTAGTCGTCGGAGTCGCCCAGGATGGCCTTCTCGAAGATCGACGGGTTGGAGGTGTTGCCGCGCAGCGAGTCCTCGTCGACGAGGCGCTGCAGGTCGCCGCCGGTGATCAGCGAGCGCTGGAGGTAGTCCAGCCACGGGCTGACGCCCGCCTCGACCAGCGACTTGAGGTTCGCGTTGACGTTCGTGGTTTCAGTTGTGCTCATAGCTGAGCTCCTTTGACTGTATGACCGGCCGTCACCGCGGTGCCGCAGTACGGCCGCTACGACTGAGAATAGACGGATCTGCCTGCACGCAAACGATGTTTGTGTGAATGACCGGGCACGCCCGGCAAGCCGGTGCGCTCAGCCGAACAGGACGCCGTAGCGCTCGTACTCCTCCACCGGCACGCGACGCACCTCGGCCACCGCATCGGCCAGGGCCACGAGCTCTATCTCCGTCGCGTGCAACGCGGTCATCATCCCCCACTGGCCCTCGTGGGCGGCATCGATGGCGGCCAGCCCCAGACGGGTGGCCAGCACCCGGTCAAAGGCCGTCGGCGTCCCACCCCGCTGGACGTGGCCCAGGACGGTCGTGCGGGTCTCAAATCCCGTGCGCGTCTCGATCTCGCGCTCCAACTGCTGCCCAATCCCGCCGAGACGTGGGTGACCGAACTCGTCGACCTGCCCCGTGGCGACCGCCATCGTCCCCGCCTTGGGCGTCGCCCCCTCGGCGACCACGACGATCGCGAAGTAGCGCCCGCGCGCGTGGCGCCGGTTGATGAGCCGGCACACCTCCTCGATGTCGAAGGGCATCTCGGGGATGAGGATCACGTCGGCGCCGCCGGCCAACCCGGAGTGCAGGGCGATCCAGCCCGCGCTGCGGCCCATCACCTCGACGACGAGGTTGCGATGGTGGCTCTCGGCCGTGGTGTGCAGCCGGTCGATCGCCTCGGTGGCGACGTGCAGGGCGGTGTCGAAGCCGAAGGTGACATCGGTGGCACCGAGGTCGTTGTCGATCGTCTTGGGGACGCCGATGACGTTGAGGCCCTCGGCGGAGAGCCGGCTGGCCGCGCCCAGCGTGTCCTCGCCGCCGATCGCGATGAGCCCGTCGAGCTCGTGACGCTCGAACGTCTGGCGCACCTGGTCCACCCCGTCGGGGCGCTTGAAGATGTTCGTGCGGCTGCTGCCCAGGATGGTCCCGCCGCGGGGCAGGATGCCGCGCGTGGACTCGATCGTGAGTTCCTCGAAGACGTCCTCCAGGGGACCGCGCCAGCCGTCGCGAAAGCCGATCAGCTCGTCGCCGTAGGCGTCGATGCCCTTGCGCACGACGGCGCGGATGACCGCGTTGAGGCCAGGGCAATCCCCGCCGCCCGTGAGCATCCCGATTCGCACGGGCGAGATGGTACGCAGAGCCGCGGCCGCAGCGAGGGCTCGTACGCGCGCAACCCCCCAAACGGCGGGCGACCCATGCGCCCAACCCCCCAAACGGCGGGCGGCCCGGTGCGCGCAACCCCTCGGACGGCGGGCGGCCCCATGCGCGTCGCCGCCCACCCGGGCGGTAGGGTTGCCGGGATGGGACGCAGCCGTCGATCGCGCCTGGGACCCCGCGCCATCGCCGCCACCGCGGTCCTGGGCGCCGTCGCCGCCGGCGCGGCGATCGAGCGGCGCCATCTGCGCACGATCGCCGCCGACGAGGACTACCAGCGCCTCCGCGCCCCCCTGGACGGGCGCCCGCTGCGGATCACCTCCGCCGACGGGACCGAGCTGTATGCCGAGACGTTCGGCCCCGACGACGGCGACACCGTTGTCCTCGCTCACGGCTGGACCGAGGAGCTGACCTACTGGGGGCCGGTGATCAAGCGCCTGCGCGCCGACGGGCTGCGGGTGGTGGCCTATGACCTGCGCGGCCACGGTCGCAGCCGCCCGGCCACCGATGGCGACTATGCGCTCGAGCGCTTCGGCGAGGACCTCGAGGCGGTGCTCGCCGCTGCGGGCGCCGGCACCGAGCACGAGCCGGCGACCGTGGTCGGCCACTCGCTGGGCGCGATGTCGATCGCCGCCTGGGCCGAGCACCACGATCCGCGCACGCGGGCGCGCGCCGCGGCCCTGGTCAACACCGGGCTGGGCGATCTGCTCTCCGGTCACCTGCTGTTGCCGCAGATGGCACGGTTTCTCAACCACCCCTGGGCGAGCCGGGCGCTGCTGGGCTCCAAGGCCCCGGTCCCGCCGTTCTCCACCCCGCTCCAGCTGGCGATGATCCGCTACACCGCGTTCGGCCCTCACGCGAGCAGGGGCGACGTGGCGTTCTACGAGCGCATGCTGATCGACACCTCACCCGACGCGCGGGCGGCGGTCGGCGTGGCCCTGTCGGCGATGGACCTGTGGCATGCCGTGGCCAGCATCACGGTCCCCACCCTGGTGATCGCCGGTGCCGACGATCGCCTCACCCCGCCGGCCTACGCCCGCCGGATCGCCGAGGCGCTCCCCCACCCGGCCGGCCTGCTGGAGCTGCCCGAGACCGGTCACATGTCACCCCTGGAGCGTCCGCGCGAGGTGGCGGAGGCGCTGGAGCGCCTCATCCGCGAGACCGCGAACGCGCCGGTGACCTCCGGCGAAGGGCACTGACGCAGTGCCCGCCGTGAGCCACGTCGTCCCCGCTGCAAACGTCTGCTGGGTCCTGCGCGAAGACCCCGAGCTGGCCGAGGCGATCGACCCCATGCGCCGCTCCCAGGCGGTGGAGGCGCTCGTCGCCCGCGAGGTCAAGGTCCCCGCCGGAGCCTGGGCGGGGCGGACGATTTCCATCGACGACGGGATCGGGCTGCTCGTGCTGGAGGGAGTCATGCTGCACCGCGTCGGGATCGACGGCCGCTTCGGCGCCGAGCTGGTGGGCGAGGGCGACGTGCTGCGCTCCGTCAACCAGGACGTCGAGAACGCCACGTTGCCGCTGACGGTCGAGTGGCTGATCCTCGAGCCGTCGCGCGTCGCGGTCCTGGACGAGCGGTTCGTCCGCCAGCTCGCCCGCTTCCCCCAGATCGCCGGAAAGCTCTTCGCGCGCTCGGTGCTGCGCTCACGCCAGCTGGCGGTGAACATGGCCATCGTCCACCAGGCGCGCGTCGACGTGCGCCTGCACCTGCTCTTCTGGCAGCTCGCCGGCCGCTGGGGCCGCGTCCGCTCCGACGGTGTCATGGTCCCGCTGCGCCTCACCCATACGGTGCTGGCCGATCTCGTGGCGGCCCGCCGCCCCACCGTCACCAGCGCGCTGTCGGACCTCAGCCGGCGCGGGCTGGTCCGCGCGGTCACCGACGGATGGCTACTCTCCGGGCCTCCGCCCGCCCGGGGCATCAGCCCGGTGCCGCCGCGCGAGCGCTACTGACGGTGAGCGACCACTAGCCGGCCCGCACTCGTGCACATCGATCCCTACATCGTCCTCGGCGGCGCGATCATCGGCCTGCTCGTCGGGATGACCGGCGCCGGCGGCGGGGCGCTGATGACGCCGATGCTCATCCTGCTGTTCGCGGTCAAGCCGTCGACGGCGATCTCGTCAGACCTCGTGGCCGCCGTCGTGATGCGCCCGATCGGGGCCGCCGTGCACATCCGCGCCGGGACGGTCAACTTCAAGCTCGTGCGCTGGATGGTGGCGGGCTCTGTGCCCGCCGCGTTCCTGGGTGCCTACCTCCTGCACTTGTTAGGCGACGCCAAATCGGCGGAGAACACCATCGAGGTGTTCCTGGGCGCCGCGCTGCTCATCGGGGCGAGCGCGATGGCGTTGCGCTTCGTCATCGACCGCCGCTCGGGCAACGGGCGCGATCTTTTCCTCGCCGACGTCATCACCCGGCCGCTGCCGACCCTGGCGATCGGGATCATCGGCGGCATCGTCGTGGGCATGACCTCGGTGGGCTCGGGCTCGCTGATGATCATCGCGCTCCTGTTCGTCTATCCGCGGATCGGCGCCAACCAGCTCGTGGGCACCGACCTCACCCAGGCGGTGCCGCTCACCCTCGCCGCCGCGCTCGGGGCGCTGGCCTTCGGGCACGTGGAGCTGTCGGTGACCGGCTCGCTCATCATCGGCAGCGTCCCCGCAGTGCTCGTGGGATCGCTGCTCTCCTCCAGCGTGCCCGACCGCTACGTGCGTCCCGCGATCGCGTTCGTCATCTTCGCCTCCGGACTGAAGTACGTGGGCGTGCCCACCCAGGCCCTGGGCTGGATCCTGTGCGCCACGCTGCTGGCCGGCGCCACGGCCTGGCTGTGGCTCAAGCGCCCGTGGGAGAGCCAGCTCACGGCGCCGCGGCCGGCGACGCCCGACACCCCCGCCGATGACGGGGGCAGCGCCGGCGAGGGCGACGGCGAGTTCGCGCTGGACCGCCCGGCCGCCCGGTGAGCGCTCGCCTCGACGTCGCGGTCGACGGAGGACGCCTCGCCGTCTACCGGTTCGGCAAAGCGGCGGACACCACCGCGGGCGCTCCGCTCGTGCTGGCGATCCATGGCATCACGTCGACGAGCCGCACGTGGCTGGCCACGGCGCGTGCCCTCGGCGACCGCGCCACGGTGGTGGCGGTCGACCTGCGCGGCCGCGGACGCAGCGCCGAGCTGCCGCCCGTCGTCGGGCTCGACGCCCACGCCCGGGACATGGTCGCCGTGCTCGACGCGGTCGGCCTCGACCGGGCGGTGGTGGTCGGTCACTCGCTCGGTGCCTACATCGCCGCTCGGCTGGCGGTCGCCCATCCCGAGCGGGTGGCGCGGCT
This sequence comes from uncultured Actinomycetota bacterium, assembly GCA_963771675.1. Lineage (GTDB taxonomy): Bacteria > Actinomycetota > Thermoleophilia > Solirubrobacterales > Solirubrobacteraceae > Palsa-465. The sequence continues at coordinate 15,971 of CAVYUJ010000006.1, forward strand.
CGTGCTGGTCGACGGCGGGCTCACCATCCCTGACAGCGTGGGCGCCGAGCCGGCCCAGTTCGTGCAGGACTTCCTGGGCCCGACGTTCGAGCGGCTGGAGATGACCTTCCCCGACGTCGCCGCCTACCAGGCCTGGTGGGCGCAGCATCCGGCGGTCGCCGGCGCAGATGTCGACCGCGCCGACCTCGACGCCTACGCCGCCTACGACCTCGTCGGCGAGCCGCCCCGGCTGCGCTCCGCGATCACCCCTCAGGTGGTGAGAGACGACGGCCTGGACCTGTTCGGTGAGCCCGATGCGCCGCGGCTCACCGTGCCGTCCGTGTTCCTGTGCGCGCCGCGCGGGATGGTGGACGACCCCCACCCCATGCAGCCGCTCGCCGACGTGCAGGCATGGGCGGCTGCGGACCCCGAGCGCCGCCAGGCGGTCGAGGTGCCCGATACCAACCACTACACGATCGCCTGGGGCGCCCACGGCGCGGCCGCCGTGGCCGACGCGATCGCGGCTGCGGCGCGCGCCCCTTGGGCGGCGTAGCCGTCAGCGCCCTTCCACTCTTAGGGCACCGGCGTCAGGCCGCGGACCACCGCGGCGATGTCGGCCTGCTCGATGGCCAGGCCGATCGCCCCCAGCAGCTCGGCGCGGTCACCCAGCGTCGCCGCCACCACCGCCACCTCCGCGCGCACCGCCGGGATGCTCGTCTGCTCCAGTCCCTCGCGGACGGCGTCGACCAGCAGCTCCCCCGCCACGATCAGGTCACCCCCGACGATCACCAGCTCGGGATTGACGACGTTGCAGATCCCGCCGGCCACCCGGCCGGCCGCGATCCCGGCCTCCCGGAAGACCCGGCGGGCCAGCTCGTCGCCCGCGTGGGCGCGCTGCACCGCCTCGGCCAGGCTGCCCGCCCGTCCCCGGGCGGGGCCGGTCTGCAGGCGGGCGAGCAGCGCCTGGGCGCCGGCCACCGTCTCCAGGCAGCCACGGTTGCCACACCGGCACAGCGCGCCGTCGGGGTCGACCTGGACGTGCCCGAGCTCGCCCGTCATCCCGCTGTGCCCGGTGAACAGGGACCCGCCGAGCACCAGCCCTCCGCCGACGCCCGAGGACAGCATCACGTAGACGACGTCGGACGCGCCGCGGGCGGCGCCGGTCCGGACCTCGGCCAGCGCGCCCAGGTTGGCGTCGTTGCCGACGTGCACCGGAACGCCCAGCCGCCGCGCGAGCTCGCGCTGCGGGGAGACGTCGCTCCAGCCGGGCAGGATCCCGGCGGAGACCAGGCTCGCGCCGTCGCGCCGGACCGGCGCTGAGATCGCCGCCCCCACACCCAGCAGCCGCTGCCGCGGCAGACCGGCCTGCGCGACCAGCGCCGGGAGGCGCTCGACCGCGGCGGCGATGGCCAGCTCGGCGGCGTTGTCGACGTCGAGGTCGAAGCGATCCTCGACCAGGAGCGTGCCGGTGACGTCGGCGATCGCCACCCGCATCGAGCTATGGCCGAAGTCGACGCCGCCGAACGCCCCGAGCTCCGGATTGAGCGTGAGCAGCGCCGGCGGCCGCCCGGAGCGCCCCGCGACGGTGAGCGCCGGCCGTTGCTCGGCCACCAGCCCCTGGGCCTGGAGCTCGCCGATCAGCTTGGACACCGTGGCTCGTGACAGCGCCGTGGCGCGGATGATGTCGACCCGGCTGGCCGGTCCGGCGCGAAACAGGTAATCCAGCACGCGCAGCGCGCTGCGTTCGCGTGCGGCGGGCGCGGCGGGCGCGGCGGGCGCGGGGCTGGACACGATGGGCACGGTCGGCACCGACGGCGCAGCCGGGCGTCAGCGCAGACCGAGCAGCACGTCGACCACGAGCTGGTCCAGGGCCTCGTTGTGGTAGCCGCGGTCGGCCAGGACGTCGAGCTCAGAGGCCTGCGCCTTGAGCGCATCTGTCTCGTCCAGGCCCGCGGTCGAGGCCTCACCCAGCTCCGGCGCCGACGCCGCCGCCAGCGCCTCCTGGACCTCGGGCAGGGAGTCGAAGTGACGGGCGCGCTCGGCGAGCGCGGTGTAGGTGCGGATGCAGCCGCGCGCGAACTCCCACACGCCCGCCTCGTTCTCGTTGCGGTACGGGTGCGCGTCGAAGTGGCGGGGCCCGTCGTAGCCGGCACGCTCGAGCAGGCGCACCAGGTGAAAGGCCTCCTTGAGGTCCTCGGCGCCGAAGCGGAAGTCCTGGTCATAGCGACCGATCCGCTGGGCGTTGAGGTCGATGTGAAACAGCTTGCCCGCCCACAGCGCCTGTCCGACGCCGTGCATGAACGACAGCCCGGCCATCGTCTCGTGGGCCACCTCGGGGTTGACGCCCACCATCTCGGGCCGGTCCAGCGTGGTGATGAAGTGCAGCGCGTGGCCGACGGTGGGCAGGAAGATGTCGCCCCGGGGCTCGTTGGGCTTGGGCTCCATCGCGAACTTCAGGTCATAGCCCTGCTCCACCACGTAGTCGGCCAGCAGGTTGATCGCCTCGCGATAGCGCTCGAGCGCGTCCCGGGGATCCTTGGCCACTCCTACCTCCGTGCCCTCCCGGCCGCCCCAGAACACGTAGACCTCGGCGCCCAGCTCGGCGCCGAGGTCGATCGACAGCATGGCCTTGCCGATCGCCGCCCGCCGCACGCCGCGGTCGTTGGAGGTGAAGGCGCCGTCCTTGAACGCCGGATGGCCGAACAGGTTCGTCGTCGCCATCCCGACGCCGAGCCCCCGCTCGCTCAGCGCCTCCTTGAACGCGGCCACGATCCGGTCGCGCTCTGAGGCCGAGGTGCCGTACGGGACGAGGTCGTTGTCGTGCAGGCTCACCCCCCAGGCGCCGGCGTCGGCGAGACGGTGCACGGTGTCCACCGGATCGCGAGGCGGCCGCGTCGGCTCGCCGAACGGGTCGCGCCCGGGGTTGCCCACGGTCCAGAGCCCGAAGGTGAACCGCGCGCCGCTCCCGCTCTCTGCGTTCGTCATTGCTGCCACTCCCTCACGTAGTTTTGTCTAAGATTAGACAGAATGGCCGCGCGCGTCATCGGTATCGACGTTGGGACCTCATCGGCCAAGGGGGTGGCGATCGACGAGCACGGCGCCGTCCTCGCCGAGGCCGAGCGCCCCATCCCCATCTCGATGCCCCACCCGGGCTGGTCCGAGCAGGACCCCGAGGATTGGTGGGCCGCCACCGAGTCCGTCCTGGCCGAGCTCGACGCCGGCGCCGCCGACGGGATCGGCCTGTCGGGGCAGATGCACGGCCTCGTCGTGCTCGGCGCTGATCGCCGGCCGTTGCGCCCCGCGATCCTGTGGAACGACGGGCGCAGCCAGCCCCAGGCGACCCGGATCGAGGAGGAGCTGGGAATCGAGCGGCTGGTCGCGCTCAGCGGCAACCGCGCGCTGGCGGGCTTCACCGCGCCCAAGCTCACCTGGCTGGCCGAGCACGAGCCCGAGGTGCACCGGCAGATCGAGCGAGTGCTCCTGCCCAAGGACTACGTCCGCTACCGCCTCATCGGCGAGCTGGCCACCGATGTCTCCGACGCCTCCGGCACGCTCCTGCTCGACGTCGGCCGGCGCACCTGGAGCTCCGAGCTCGGCGAGGCGTTCGCCGTGGACCCCAGCTGGCTCCCGGCCGTGCACGAGTCCGGGGACGTGACGGGCCACACCGCCACCGGCGTGCCCGTGGCCGCCGGCGCAGGCGACCAGGCCGCGGGAGCCCTCGGCGTCGGCGTCACCGACGACGACAGCCCCGCCTCCCTCGTGCTGGGCACCAGCGGCGTCATCTTCACCGCCCGCAACGCCTTCACCCCGGACCCGCAGGGTCGCCTGCACGCGTTCTGCCACGCTCTACCCGACACCTGGCATGTGATGGGGGTCATCCTGTCGGCCGCCGGGGCGCTGAGCTGGCTCGCCGACACGCTCGGCGCGTCCGATGACATCGCCGCCCTGCTCGAGCAGGCCGCAGCGTGGCCCCCGGGGGTCGAGGGCCTCACCTTCGCCCCCTATCTGTCGGGCGAGCGCACCCCCTACCCGGACTCGGACCTGCGGGGGGGCTTCGTCGGCCTGGGCCTGCGCCACGACCGCGGGGCCCTGGCCCGGGCGGTGCTCGAGGGCGTGGCCTACGCGCTGCGCGACGGTCTGGACCTCATCGCCGCCACTGGCCGGCGGCCCGAGATCGCCCGCGTCTCGGGCGGGGGCGCGCGCTCGGAGCTGTGGCTGAAGATCCTGGCCAGCGTCCTGGAGCTCCCGCTGGAGCGGACCGAGTCCGAGGCGGGCGCTGCCTACGGGGCGGCACTGCTGGGAGGCGTGGCCGCGGGAGTGTTCGACGATGCGCGCACGGCGGCCCAGGCGGGTGTGAAGACCACGGCTCACGTCGACCCCGATCCCGCATGGGTCGAGGCCTACGCCGCCGCACGCCCGCGCTACCAGGCCCTCTACCCCGCCCTGTCCGGGCTGCCGGCATGAGCACTTCCGGCCTCACCGCCCTGATCGATCCCGCGGAGCGGGTCATGACGGAGATCGAGGCGTGGCGCGTGCGCTTCGAGCGCGGCGAGCTGCGCCCACCGATCTCCGGGCGCCCGTTGCTGGCGCCCGCCGAGCGCTTCGCGGTCGACGTCGGCCGGGTCCGGGCCGCGGGCCTGGGCAATCCCGCCACCGTGGGGGTGCTGCACGCCACCGACCGCCGCGCGCTGATGTTCGACGTCGGCCTGGCGCCCGTGCGTGAGTGGAGGCTCGCCGATCTGGCCTCCGTGAGCGCTCTGGGCAACTGGCGCGGTCTGGCGATCGTCCGCGCCAACGGTGACACCGAGCTGGTGGTGACCGTGGCGCAGGCGGTGCCGACGTGGCAGGACGCCCTCGCCTGGCTGAAGGTGGAAGCGGCATTCGCGGTGGCGGACGGGCGCCTGTCGCAGTGGATGGCCACGCTCCCGGAGCGACTCACCCTCGCCGGCTGCGCCTAGGCCTCGCGCGCCGACGACCTTGACCCGTCACACTCCCTCCATGTCCGTGAGCGAGGTGCCCGCCGTCCCGCGCCCGGACCCGGCGAGCGTCGAGTCGGTCCAGCGCGCGCTCTGCGACCTGCTCGGCGCCGATCGCGTCCGCACCGGCGCCGACGACCTCGCCCAGCACGGACACGACGAGTCGTTTCACCCCGAGGCACGGCCGGACATGGTCGTGTGGCCACGCTCGATCGACGAGGCCGCGTCGATCATCGCCGTCGCCGCGGCGCACCGCCTGCCCGTGGTGCCGTTCGGGGCCGGTACGTCGCTCGAGGGCCACGTCGCCGCGCTCGGCGGCGGGCTCTCCATCGACATGCGCGAGATGAACGCGATCAGCCCTCCCTCGATCGCGGACCTCGACGTGGTGGTGCAGGCCGGAGTGACCCGCCGCGCGCTCGATGCGCGCCTGCGCCCCGAGGGCGTGTTCTTCGCCGTGGATCCGGGAGCCGACGCGACGATCGGCGGCATGATCGCCACCGGCGCGTCGGGGACGACCACCGTCCGTTACGGCGCCATGCGCGAGAACGTGCTGTCGATCACGTTCGTCGACGCCCGGGGCGAGGTGGTGCGCACGCACTCCCGGGCGCGGAAGTCCTCGGCGGGCTATGACCTCACCCGGCTGATGATCGGCTCGGAGGGGACGCTCGGCCTCATCTGCGAGGCGACGCTGCGCCTGCACCCCACCCCGGAGGCCACCGTCGCGGCACAGTGCACGTTCCCCACCATCGACGCCGCGGTGCAGTGCGTGGTGATGGTCAGCCAGCACGCCATCCCGGTGGCCCGGATCGAGCTCGCCGACGAGCTCCAGATCGAGGCCATCAACCGCCACAACCAGACCGAGTTCACCGTCGCCCCCACGCTGTTCATCGAGTTTCACGGCGGCTCGAAGGCCGAGGTCGAGACCCAGGCGCGCGACACCGCACAGCTGGCCGCCGAGTGCGGCGGCTCTGACTTCGCCTGGGCGTCCGACGAGGCCGAGCGCCGGCGGCTCTGGCATGCCCGCCACGGCGCCATGGAGGCGACCCGGGCGACCCGGCCGGGCAGCGGAGCGCTCACCACTGATGTCTGTGTCCCCGTGTCCGCGCTCGCCGATTGCATCGCGGCCACGCAGGCCGACATCGCCGAGCACGGGCTGACGGCCTCGATCGTCGGCCACGTCGGCGACGGGAACTTCCACGTGATCGTGCTCGTCGATCCCGCAGACGCGGACGAGGTGGCCCGGGGCGAGGCGTTCCACACCCGGCTCGTGCGCCGCGCTCTGGAGCGCGAGGGCACCTGCACCGGCGAGCACGGCGTCGGCTACGGCAAGGCGCGGTTCCTGGTCGAGGAGCACGGACGCCCAGCGGTCGAGATGATGCGAGCGATCAAGCGGGCGCTGGACCCGGACGGGATCTTCAACCCGGGCAAGATCGCCGCCGCCGCGCCGCTGTAGCCGGCTTGATCATTGAACACATCCCGTGCTTGACACGGCGCGGCCGCACCCAGGACACTTCGCGGCGTGACCTCTGCCCGACTGGCCCGGATGGCCACCCTCGGACTGGCGGTCGGGGCTCTCCTCCCCGCGTCCGCCGCTGCCGCCGCGCCGCCGCAGGTGTTCACCGCGGTCGGCCCGGCCCAGGTGAGCGCGGCGCAGAGCGCGTTCGAGACGGCGATCGGAGGTAGCGACAACGGCTCGACCGACGCGGCCATGTCCGGCGGTTACCGCGTGGTCGACATGAGCAAGGCCTGGGTTGGCAGCTGGAGCACACAGAGCACGACGAGCCCGGACGGCTGGGTCGACCCGGCGCCGGTCGGGTTCCTCAACCTGCTGTCCTTCTATGCCTCCGGCGTGGAGCTCGGCACCCCGGGGACCGCCATCACCGTCACCGATGACGGGTTCAAGGCGATCGACCCGGCGTATCCGGCGCTGTTCGCCACCACCGACGGCACCCATCCGCTGGCGCCGCAGGGCTCCACCGAGACCGATGTCACCTTCCTGGAGCCCACCGCGGCGTCGGCGACTCCGTCGCCAAGTGGCAGTCCGGGCCCGACCGTGCCGAGCCTGCCCGCCACCGTGGCCGGCTTCGGTGCGACGTTCCTCAACGCCGAAGTGCCGAACGGCTCCTCGATCGAGTACCTCGATGCACAGGGTCAGTCATTGGGGACCTACCCCGTGCCGACAGGAGCGCCGGGCCAACCCGAGTTCCTCGGGGTACTGTTCCCATCCTCCGACGTCAGCCGGGCCACGCTCATCACCGGCACCGCGCCGCTGGCCTCCGGGACCGAGGACAGCGCGGCGGGCGCCGGCCCGACCAACCTCGTCGCGCTCGACGGCTTGATCGCGTCAGAGCCGGTGGCCCACGCGGACGGGCCCGCTCCAACCGTGACGGTGACCGGGTCCGGCGCCGGAACGAGCAACGCTTCCGCACCGCCGGTCTGCATCCTGCGTGCCGTCCGGACCGCGGTGACCGCCCGCGGCGCCTCGGGCCGACTCACCCGCCGCCCAGCCCTGTCCGTGCGGACCGCCTGCACCTCAGCGGCGCGGGTCACCGCGCGCGCGGTCGTCACCGCCTGGTTCCGCTCCGGCCGCCGGACGATCACCCGCACGTTCCATGCCACCGCCGCCTCGACCCGGGTGGCGCCCGGACACGTGACCACGCTCACCTTGGCGCTGCCGAGCCGACTGGTCACCCTGCTGCGCGCCGGGCACCGGGCCACCGCCCGCGTCAGCCTGTCGGTCGCCCGCACCCGCGGCTCACCGGAGGTCACCACCGTCCGCCTCTAGGACCGGAGAAGCGGAAGGTCGTGCGCGCGATCTCCCGATGACAGGCTCACGGGTACGAGTGCACCGCGCCAAAGCCCCAGGTATCCGCCAGCCATCCCGGCACGAACTCGGCGAGGGCCGCCTCGAGCGCCGTGCCGACCGCGTCGTCCACCACCCACCACGAGGCGAACGCATCGGACCCGGCGGGCGACCCGTCGCCGGGCGGATCGATGTAGATGCATCCCAGGAGCTCGGTCTCGCCGGCGTCGAAGATCGCGTAGTTGAACGACTCGTTGACGGTCATCTCGGCCGCGTGGCGAGCCAGGTCGGCGCGATCCTGCTCGTAGGTCATGGTGGCCGGCGGCCACCCCCAGAGGTCGCCGTAGAGCGCCCAGAGCCGCTCCCGCGAGCCCATCACGGCGGGGTAGTCGATGGCGACGTCGTCGGCGCGGATCTGACGCAGGTGATGGCCGGTCGCCAGCTCCGCGCGCTGGGGCGCGACGAAGGTCTCGGGCAGCCAGGCCATGGCCGCTCAGCCTAACCGAGCACCAGGTCGACGTAGCCGTCGGCGATCGCCTCAGGCGAGAGCTCTCCGCGCGGCCGGTACCACTGAGCCGTGTGGTTGACCATCCCCAGCAGCCCGAGGAGCGCCAACCGGGAGTCGGCACCCGGCCGAGCCCGATCCAGCGCCTGCGCGGCCAGGCGCTCGAACGCCTTGCGTGAGGCCCGCACCTTGCGCCAGCGTTCGCCGGACTCGATCAGGTGGCGCTCCTGCTGGAAGACGAGCATGTGGTCGCGGTGCTCGACCACGTGGCACACCCACATCCGCACCAGCCCGCGCAGCTGCTCCTCGGCGCCGTGGTCACCGGCCAGCAGCTCGGTGGCCTGCTCGAGCAGCGGCTCCATGAGCTGGTCGCAGATCGCGGTGAGCAGCTCCTCCTTGCCGCTGAAGTAGTGATAGAGCGCGCCCGTGGCCAGGTCCATGCTCGCCGCCAGCTCCTGCATCGTCGTCTGGTCATAGCCCTGGCGGGCGAACACCTTGGCGGCCTGGTAGACGACCTGCTGCTGGCGGCGGTCATAGCGCAGCCCCAGCGCGGGCCGTGTGGGTCTCACTGACACCGCGCTTACTTTACCGAATCTCTGTTCGAAATTCGAACGCAAATTCGCTATAGTCGCGCGGCCCATGGACTTTGCCCTTGACGACCAGACCCAGCTGCTCCAGCGAACCGTCCGGGAGTTCGCCCAGGCCGAGGTGGCGCCGGCCGCCGAGGAGCTCGACCGCACCCATTCCTTCCCCTATGAGATCGTCGCCAAGATGGCCTCGCTGGGGTGGATGGGCATCCCGTTCCCGGAGGAGGTCGGCGGCGCCGGAGGCTCGAGCCTTCAGTACGCCATCGCCGTCGAAGAGCTGACCCGCGTCGACTCGAGCGTCGCCATCACGCTGTGCGCGCACACGTCGCTCGGCACCCAGCCGATCTACCTCTTCGGCTCTGACGCGCAGAAGGAGGAATGGCTGCCGCGCCTGTGCGCCGGTGAGATCCTCGGAGCCTTCGGGCTGACCGAGCCCGAGGCGGGCTCCGACGCCGGCAACACCCGGACCCGTGCGCGGCTGCAGGACGGCGAGTGGGTGATCAACGGCGCCAAGCAGTTCATCACCAACGCCGGCACCGACATCTCCGGGGTGGTGTGCATCACCGCGCGGACCGATGACGAGGAGATCTCCAACCTCATCGTGCCCAACGGCACCGACGGCTACGAGCAGGCCGAGCCCTACCGGAAGATGGGCTGGAACGCGTCGGACACCCGGCCGCTCACCTTCACGGACTGCCGGGTGCCCGAGGAGAACCTGCTCGGCATGCGGGGCAGGGGCTTCCATCAGTTCCTCCAGGTGCTCGACATCGGGCGCATCGGCGTGGCCGCCATGGGCGTCGGACTGGCCCAGGGCGCGCTTGACGAGGCGCTGGCCTACGCCAAGGAGCGCCGCGCCTTCGGCAAGCCGATCTCCCAGTTCCAGCTGATCCAGGCCAAGCTCGCCGACCTCGCCACGGAGATCGCCGCCGCGCGGCTGCTCGTCTACCACGCGGCGTGGCTGAAGGACCAGGCCAAGCCCTTCTCGCTCGTCGCCGCCCAGGCCAAGCTCAAGACCGGGCGCCTGGCCGTGAAGGCCGCCGATGAGGCGGTGCAGATCCACGGCGGCTACGGCTACATCGAGGAGTACCCGGTGTGCCGGTTCTACCGCGACGCCAAGATCCTCACCATCGGCGAGGGCACCGACGAGGTCCAGCAGATGGTCATCGCCCGGGCGCTCGGAGCATGAGCGCCGACCCCGACGGCGCCGGCGTACCGGAGAGCCCGCGGATGGGCGAGCTTCCGCTGCACGCGAGGATCCGCGAGGTCGGGCCGCGCGACGGGTTCCAGAACGAGCCCGAGGTGATCCCCACCCCGACCAAGGTCAAGCTGATCGATGCCCTGGCCCGGACGGGCCTGCGCCGGCTGGAGATCACCAGCTTCGTCCGGCCCGATGTCATCCCCCAGCTCGCCGATGCCGCCGAGGTGCTGCAGGCCGTGGACATTCCCGACGAGGTGAGCCGCTCGGTGCTCATCCCCAACGAGCGCGGGCTGGAGCGGGCGCTGGAGCTGCGCGATCGCTTCGACGAGATCAACGTGTTCATGTCGGCCTCGGAGACCCACAACCTGCGCAACGTCAACCGCGGCATGCTCGAGTCCCTCGCCGGCCTCGAGCGCGTGCTGGGCCGCGCCCGTGAGGCGGGGCTGCGCTGCGAGGGCGTGATCTCCGTCGCCTTCGGGTGCCCCTATGAGGGAACGGTGCCCGCCGAGCGCGTGCTCGAGATCGCCGAGCGCCTGGCCGCGGCGGGAGCGCAGGAGATCGGCTTCGGCGACACCACCGGCATGGCCAATCCCCTCCAGGTCAAGCGGTTCTTCACGGCCGCGCGTGAGCGGCTGGGCGGGCCCGACGACATCGAGCTCACCGCCCACTTCCACAACACCCGTGGCCAGGGCCTGGCAAACGTGTACGCCGCCCTGGAGGTCGGGATCGACTCGTTCGAATCGAGCTTCGGCGAGCTCGGCGGCTGCCCGGTGCCGGCCGGCGCGACCGGAAACGTCGCCACCGAGGACGTCGTCTCGATGCTGCACGAGATGGGGGTCCAGACCGGCATCGACCTGCGCGCCCTCCTCAAGGCCTCGCGGGCCGTGCAGTACCACCTGGGCCGGCCCGTCGGCAGCCACACGCTCGTCGCCGGCCCGATCGACTGGCACCGCTGGGCCCACCAGGACTCGTAGTGATGTTCCGCAACGTCCTGGTCGCCAACCGCGGCGAGATCGCGCGCCGGGTGATCCGCACGCTGCGCCGGCTCGGCATTGACTCCGTCGCCGTGTACACCCCGGCCGACCGCCACGCGCCGTTCGTCCGCGAGGCCGTCCACGCGGTGGAGCTCCCGTCCTACCTAGATATCGAGGCGGTGGTCGGCGCGTGCACGCAATGGGGCGCCGACGCGCTGCACCCCGGCTATGGATTCCTGTCGGAGAACCCGGCGCTCGCCCGCGCCTGCGCTGCCGCCGGGGTGACGTTCATCGGGCCGCCGCCCGAGGCCGGCGAGCTCATGGGCGACAAGCTGCGCGCCAAGCAGGCAGCCGCGGCGGCCGGAGTGCCGGTGGTCCCGAGCTTCACCGAGGACGAGGCCCGCGCCGGCGGCGCGCGAGACGCCTATCCGTTGCTGGTCAAAGCGGCCGCCGGAGGCGGCGGACGGGGCATGCGCGTGGTTCAGCGCCCCGAGGAGCTGGACACCGCGCTGGCCGCGGCGCGCCGCGAGGCCAAGGCCGGCTTCGGCGACGACCGCGTCTTCATCGAGCGCTTCCTGCCGCGGGCCCGCCACCTGGAGGTCCAGGTGATCGCTGACACCCACGGCAACGTCCTGCACCTCGGCGAACGGGAATGCTCGCTCCAGCGCCGCCACCAGAAGGTGATGGAGGAATCCCCCTCCCCCGTCGTCTCACCGCAGCTGCGCGCGGCTCTGGGTGAGGAGGCCGTGGCCCTGGCCCGCGACGCCGGCTACGTCAGCGCCGGCACGGTCGAGTTCATCGCCGATTTCGCCGACCCGGCCGAGCACTACTTCCTGGAGATGAACGCGCGCCTGCAGGTCGAGCATCCCGTCACCGAGCTCCTCACCGGCCTGGATCTGGTCGAGCTCCAGCTGCGCGTCGCCGCTGGAGAGCCGCTCGGCCTCACCCAGGACGAGGTGCGGCTGGACGGCCACGCCATCGAGGTCCGGATCACGGCCGAGGACGCGGAGCGCGACTTCCTTCCCGCCGCCGGCCGCGTCCTCGCCTATGCCCGGCCGCCGAGCACGCCCCACGTGCGCGTCGACGCCGCGATCGAGGTGGGCACGGTGGTGGACACGAGCTATGACTCGTTGCTGGCGAAGGTCATCGCCCACGGGTCAGACCGCCCGCAGGCGCTCGCCCGCCTGGACCAGGCGCTCTCCGCCTTCACCGTCCTGGGCGTCACCACGACCACCCGGTACCTGCGCGGGCTGCTCGCCGACGACGCCGTCCGCGCCGGCGATCTCGACACCGGGCTCGTGGAGCGTCGCGGGGTCCCGGCGGGGCCGATGGGAGACGAGGGCGTGGCCATCGCCGCTGCCATGCTGATCCTGGCCGACCGCGCCGCCGGCTCGGACTCCGGCGGGGCCGCCGACCCGTTCGACCGCGTCGACGGCTGGCGCCTGGGCGGCGTGCGCGCTGACTCGCACTGGCGCCTGTCGGTGAGCGGCGGCGAGCCGCTCGACGTGACCGTGCCGCCCGAGTACGTGGCGATGGTGAGCCCGCTCGGCGACGGCCGCTTCGCGATCGACGGTCGCGGCGAATGGCTGCTCGCCCATGACGGCGACGTCACCTGGATCGGCCACGGCGGCTCGGCCTGGGCGGTGCGGCCGGCCTCGAACACCGATCTCGGCGCCGCGGCGGCCGACGGGGACGTGCGCGCCCCGATGCCCGGGCAGGTGCTGCTCGTCCACGCCGCCGCCGGTGACCGGGTGAGCGCCGGCGACCCGCTCGTGGTGCTGGAGTCGATGAAGATGGAGTTGGTGCTCACCGCGCCGGTCGACGGCGAGGTGGCCGAGCTCACCGTCGCCGTCGGGGACAAGGTGGCGGTGGACCAGCCCCTGGCCCGGGTCGAGGCCGGCACCCCATGAACGTGCTGCGCTCCCACGCCAACCCCGGCTCTAAGGAGTTCCGGGCCAACCTGACCGCCAACACGGCGCTGGTCGACGACCTCAACGCTCAGCTGGAGCGCGTCCGGCTGGGGGGAGGCGAGCGCGCGCGGGATCGCCACGTCGGCCGCGGCAAGCTGCTCCCCCGTGAGCGCGTCGATCGCCTCCTGGACCCGGGGGCGCCGTTTCTGGAGTGCTCGGCGCTCGCCGCGCACGACCTCTATGACGGCGAGGCGCCGGGCGCGGGGATCATCACGGGCATCGGCCGCGTCTCGGGACGCGAGTGCGTGATCGTGGCCAACGACGCCACCGTCAAGGGCGGCACCTACTACCCGATGACGGTCAAGAAGCACCTCCGGGCCCAGGAGATCGCGCTGCAGAACCGCCTGCCCTGCATCTACCTCGTGGACTCCGGCGGCGCGTTCCTGCCCCGCCAGGACGAGGTCTTCCCCGATCGTGAGCACTTCGGGCGGATCTTCTTCAACCAGGCCACGATGTCGGCCCAGGGGATCCCGCAGATCGCCTCGGTCATGGGCTCCTGCACCGCCGGGGGCGCCTATGTCCCGGCGATGAGCGACGAGACCGTCATCGTGCGCAACCAGGGCACGATCTTCCTCGGTGGCCCGCCGCTGGTGAAGGCGGCGACCGGCGAGGAGGTCACCGCCGAGGAGCTGGGCGGCGGCGAGCTGCACTCGCGCACCTCCGGCGTCACCGATCACCTCGCCACCGACGATGCCCACGCGCTCCAGATCGTCCGGGACATCGTCGCCACGCTGGCCCCGCGCGCGGACCTGCCCTGGCAGCGCGCGCCGGTCAGCGATCCCGTCGTGGACCCCGAGCAGCTGCTCGGGGTCGTCTCCACGGACCTGCGCAAGCCCTACGACGCGCGGGAGATCATCGCCCGCATCGTCGACGGCTCGCGCTTTCACGAGTTCAAGGAGCTCTACGGCTCCACCCTGGTCACCGGCTTTGGCCACATCCACGGCCACCCCGTCGGCATCCTCGCCAACAACGGCATCCTCTTCTCCGAGAGCGCGCTGAAGGGCGCGCACTTCATCGAGCTCTGCGACCAGCGCCGGACCCCACTCGTGTTCCTGCAGAACATCACCGGGTTCATGGTCGGGCGCGACTATGAGGCCGGCGGGATCGCCAAGCACGGCGCCAAGATGGTCACCGCCGTCTCGACCGCCCGCGTGCCGAAGCTCACGGTGATCGTCGGGGGCTCCTTCGGCGCGGGCAACTACGGCATGTGCGGGCGGGCCTACTCGCCGCGGATGCTGTGGATGTGGCCCGGCGCGCGGATCAGCGTGATGGGCGGCGAGCAGGCGGCGATGGTCATGACCGAGGTCGGGCAGGCCGAGACCGGCGCGCAGCTGCGCGAGCAGTACGAGCGCCAGGGCCACCCCTACTACGCCACCGCCCGTCTGTGGGACGACGGCGTCATCGACCCGCGCGACACCCGCGACGTCCTCGGCCTGGCCCTGTCGGCGGCCGGCAACGCCCCGCTCGACGACATCCGCTACGGCGTGTTCAGAATGTAGGCCGGGGGCTCCGCCAGGTAGCTTGTCGGGAGGAGCCCACCGTGGACACGATCACCTCAGATGACGGCGTGACGATCGCCTACGAGCGCTCGGGCTCGGGTCCCGCGCTGGTCATCGTCAACGGCGCGCTCAGCACCCGGGACACGGGCGCCCCGCTGGCGCCGCTGCTCGACGCTGACTTCACCCTGTACCGCTATGACCGGCGCGGCCGCGGCGACAGCTCGGACAGCGGGTCCTCCACGCCCCAGAACGAGGTCCAGGACCTGGCCGCGATCGTCGCCGAGACCGGCGAGGCGCCGTTCGTCTTCGGCCAGTCCTCGGGGGCCGCGCTGTCACTGGAGGCCGCCGCCTCCGGCATCCCCATGCGCGGCCTGGTCGTCAACGAGCCCCCGTACGTCTCCGGTCCGGGCACATCTGCTCAGACCGCGAGCGAGCTGGCGGCGCTGGCCGACGACGGGCGGCGCGACGAGGCCGTCGAGCGGTTCATGGCGAGCACCGGGATGTCCGACGCGATGATCGAGCAGGTGAAGGGATCGCCGGGATGGCGGCCGCTGCTCGCCCTCGCGCACACCCTCGCCTACGACGTACGGGTGCTCAACGAGGGACTCGTCCCCACCGAGCGCCTGGCCGCGATCTCCTGTCCCGTCCTGGGCACCACCGGCAGCCTCAGCGCGCCCTGGGCGGCGGAAGCGGTGCGTGCGGTGGCCGAGGCGGTCCCCGACGGGGAGTGGCGGGTGCTCGAGGGGCAGTCGCACAACGTCGCGCCCGACGTCCTCGCCGGCGTCCTGCGCGAGCGGTTCCTCTAGCCCCGGTGAGCCGCGTCCTCGTCACGGGGTCGGCCGACGGCCTGGGCAGGCTGGCCGCGGCGCAGCTGGTCGACGAGGGCCACGAGGTCGTGCTGCACGCCCGCCACGAGACGCGGGGCCGCGAGGCCCTCGACGGCGTCCCCGGCGCCGCCGGGGTGCTCATCGGCGATCTGGCCAGCATCGCCCAGACCCGCGCCCTCGCCGAACAGGCGAACGACGGCGGCCGTTTTCACGCGGTCATCCACAACGCCGCGCTCGGCTACCAGGTGTCCGGCCGCTCCGAGACCGAGGACGGTCTGGCGGCCCTGTTCGCGGTCAACGTGCTCGCCCCCTACCTGCTCACCGCGCTGATGACCCGCCCGGACCGGCTCGTCTATCTATCCTCCGGGATGCACACCGGCGGCGATCCTGCGCTCGACGACCTGCAGTGGCGTCACCGGCGCTGGGACGGGGTCCAGGCCTACTCGGACTCCAAGCTGCTTGACCTCGTGCTGGCCTTCGCCGTCGCCCGGCGGTGGCCGCAGGTCCGCGCCAACGCTGTCACGCCGGGGTGGGTGGCGACCCGGATGGGTGGTCCTGGTGCACCCGACGACCTGGCGCTGGGCGCCGACACGCAGGCGTGGCTGGCGGTGTCAGATGAGCCGGCCGCGCAGGTGAGCGGCCGCTACCTGTATCACCGCACGGAGCGCCCGGCCGACCCCGCGGCGTCAGACACGGAGCTCCAGGACGCGCTGCTCGCCGCCTGCGCGCAGCTCACCGGAGTCACGCTCCCGAGCTAGTCGGCGCCGGCGCCCGCGGCCTGCGGCTGCTGAGGCGCCGCCCCTGAACGCGCCGCCGAGGACTCGAAGTCCTGGCTGCGGATCAGCAGCACGGTCAGCACCGCCGCCACCAGGGACAGGATCGCGCCGATGAGGAAGACCTCGTTGAGACCGGTGACGAACGCCGTGCGCACGGCATGGATCGCGGCCGGCCGGGCCTGGGCCGGCAGCGAGGCCAACCCGCCGGCGGCGCCGCTGCCCTGGGAGATGTCGGAGGCCAGGCGGTGTGCGGCCGCGGGGTTGACCGGCGAGCCGACCAGCAGCGACACGACGTGGGTGCGCACAGTGTGGGAGAAGAGCGAGCCCAGCCCGGCGATTCCGGTGGCGATGCCGACCTGACGGAACGTCGAGTTGATCCCGCTGGCCATACCGGCGCGGTCGGGAGTGACCACTCCGATCGCCGTCGACGCCAGGGGCGGGTTGACCAGACCGACGCCGGCGCCGGCGAGGATGAAGCCCGGGATGAGATGGGTCCAACCCGAGCCCTCGGTCAGGCCGCGCATGAGCAACAGGCCGACCCCGACGAGCGCGAGCCCGGGGGCGATGAGAAATCGAATCGGCACGGTCGCCGTCGCTCGGCCCGCCGCGCTGGAGGTGAGCAGGATCGCGCCCGACAGGACGAGGAAGCGCAGGCCGCTCTGGAGCGGCGAGTAGTCGAGGATGTCCTGCAGATAGAGGGTCAGGTACAGGAACAGCGCGAACAGCCCGCCCGACAGCGCGAAGGCGGCGATCAGGCCCCCGTTGAACGTGGGCTTGCGAAACAGCTTGAGGTCGAACATCGCGTTCTCGCCCTGCAGCAGCTCGGCCACCACGAACGCGATCAGCAGGACGCCGGATCCGATGAGGCAGCCGATGATCTCGGCCGAGCCCCACCCCTTGCTGTTGCCCTTGATCAGCGCGTAGACCAGCGCGCCGAGCGCGCCGCTGAACGTGATCACGCCGATCGGATCAGGGCGCCGCGCGCCGGGCTGACGGGACTCGTCCACCTTGAGCACGGTCATGACGACGGCGGCCGCGCCGATGGGGACGTTGACGAGGAAGATCCACCGCCACGACAGGCCCGAGGTGAGCGCGCCGCCGATGACGGGGCCGACCGCCACCGCCAGGCCGGTGATGGCTCCCCAGACCCCGAACGCCGTGCCGCGCTCGCGGCCCTGAAACGCGCTGCCCAGCAGCGCCAGCGAGGTGGAGAACATCGCCGCTCCGCCCACTCCCTGTGCCCCTCGGGCCAGGTTGAGCAGCAGTGGGTCTGCGGCGACGCCCGAGAGCAGGGAGCTCAGGCTGAAGATGACGAGGCCGCTCACGAACATCCGCCGGCGCCCGAACAGGTCCGCCAGCGAGCCGGTGGTGAGCAGCAGCGCGGCGAGTGTCAGCGCATAGGCGTCGACCACCCACTGCAGGTCAGAGAAGCTGGCGTGCAGAGCCCGCTGGATCGAGGGCAGCGCGACGTTGACGATCGTCACGTCCAGCAGCAGCATGAACGTGCCGGTGCACACGGCGATCAGCGTCCACCACTTGCGATCCATCGTTTCTGACTCCTCGGGGGTTGGCGGGTGGGGCGGCCTTTCAGACTAGTGCGCGCGACACCCGGGCTCCGCGGATGGCCCGATCCCGCACGGCGGGCGAGCGGGCAGGGTGTCCCAGGCGCCCGGCGAACCTCTCCGGCATGAGCCCACACCTGGCAGTGGTCGTGCCGAGCGGTCAGGGCCTGAGCAGCCCAGATCGTCTCCGGGCTGGGCTTCATCGGCGGCGGCCTCATCTTCGTACGTCGCCACGCCGTGCGCGGGCTCACGACCGCCGCCATCGTGTGGATGACGGCAGCGATCGGGATCCTGCGCGATGTGCTGCGCCATTGCACGCAGGCGGGATTCGCCATCGCCGAGGTCACGACCCACCGGCTCGAGCACGACATCGGGCGCGCCGACGCCGTGGCCGTGGAGCTCGTCCGCTCCGGCGACCGACCTCGTCCGCTCCGGCGACCGACCTCGCCCGGCGCCCGCCTCTGACCCCCTGCTCCCTCCCGGCGACCAGGTTCCGCTACGGGAGCTCGTGGCGCGTCAGCTCGGCCACGGGCAGGTCTCCCGGCTCCAGCGACCGGCGGCACGCCGCCAGCTCAGCGTCACCGAGCATCGCAAAGCCCGCCTCGACCGTCCGGACGTAGCCGGCGTCGATGAGGGCGGTGCCGGTGCGCCGGCCCATCGTGAGACGTTCCCGGGCCGCGGCGGATCCGATATAGGCCCAGACCGTCGCGCCACCGGCCGAGGCCCGGTCTGAGACGTCGGTGCGCTCGTAGTTGCGTTCCCTGGCGTCGAGCTGTGCCAGGACCGCGTCGTCGACCGGCAGGCACAGGCCGTTGACCACCGCGCCCGGATCCTCGGGTGCCTCGATGAGATCCAGGTAGGCGACGAACACCGGCGGGCGCCGGCCGGCCGCGTCGGTGTAGTACTTGTAGCCGGGCAGGTCCCGGCGGTTGTCCATCGCCACGCCCCAGGTCCGCCGCAAGCCCCCCAGATCGGCAACAAAGCCGTTCTCCTTTAGCTCTCGGGTCACCACAAGCCCCGGCCGGGCGGTCAACGATCCGTATCCGAACACGAACTGGGCGGGGTGTCCGCTCAAGCTGAGGCCCTTCGCGGCCGACAACACGAGGGCATTTCCGGCCCTCGACCCCTCCAACACTTGTCCAAAGCTCTCAACACAACGGATTGGTACACCGATCTAGAGCGGGTCAGGTCCCCAATTGATGGGGACTGTTTCCAAGGAGGGAACCACCATGAAGAAGTTCCGTATGTACCAGGCCTGCACCACGCTCGCCGCCATCGCCACCGTCGCAATCGCCTCCGGGGCGGGTGTGAAGTTCTGGTAGGACCCGACGGACGCGCCTCCGCGAGTCTGCTCGCGGGGGCGCGTTCGACGATCTTCGACCTGGGGTGAGAGCGAATGCGGCGGCTATCCACAGTCCGGATCTGGTGTGAAGCGATATTCGCCGCGAGCCTGGTGGCCGTGGCCTTCCTGGTTCCGGATCTCCACCTCCACTACATCGTCGAAGACCCCGTCACCTTCGCCATCCTCGCCGCCGGAGTCGTCCTCGGCGAGATGCTCCCGATCAAGATCCCGCGCCGCGGCGACGATGAGGAGCTGACCCTGTCGGCGGCCTTCGCCATGGCCGTGCTCCTCGTGGGCGGGCTCGGCCCGGCCCTCATCGCCCAGGGCGCCGCTTCGGTCCTCCAGGACGCCACCTCAGGCAAGCCCTGGTGGCGCATACGCTTCAACTTCGGGCAGTACACGCTCTCGATGATCGCCGCCTGGCTGATCATCCGCGCCATCTCGGTGTCGCCGCACCTCGACGTCAATCACCCGTTCGCCAGTGGCCAGCTGCCCGCCATGATGCTGGCCGCCGTCGCGTTCTTCTCGGTCAACGTGCTCATCGTCAACACGGCGATCGCGCTCTACCAGAACGTGCCGGTCGCGAGCTACTTCCGCAACAACTGGTCCTTCGTCGTGATCACCGGCGGGGTCGTCCTGCTGGTGGCGCCGATCGTCCTGGCCGCCGCCGCCTACACCGTCGCCATCGTGCCGCTGTGCCTGGCGCCGGTGGTGGCGATGTACAACTCGGTGCACCAGAGCGCCCGCAACGAGCACGCCGCCCGCCATGACTCGCTCACCGCGCTGCCCAACCGGACGTCGTTTCACGAGGCGATCACCGAGGCGATCCAGGACGAGGACGTCCCCGCGGCGGTCCTGCTCATGGACCTCGATCGCTTCAAGGAGGTCAACGACACGCTCGGCCACCGTTACGGCGACCTGCTGCTGGTGCAGGTCGCGCAGCGCTTCAAGAACGTGATCGGCAAGCAGGGCCAGATCGCCCGGCTCGGCGGCGATGAGTTCGCGGTCATCCGCCCCGCGACCGATCGCCAGGACGCCAGCGGCCTCGCCCACCGCATCGTCGACGCGCTGCGCGAGCCCTTCGAGCTCGAGGAGATGGTGGTCGATGTCCAGGCCAGCGTCGGGATCGCGTTGTTCCCCGACCACGGCCACGGCGTCGAGACGCTCCTGCAGAAGGCCGACGTCGCCATGTACCGCGCCAAGGAGACCCGCTCCAACGTCGCGCTCTACGACGAGCGCCACGACCACCACAGCCCGGCCAAGCTGGCCCTGACCGCGGAGCTGCGCACCGCGGTGGCCAACGAGGAGATCGTCCTCTGGTATCAGCCCGAGCTGGACCTGCGCACCCGCGAGGTCATGGCCGTCGAGGCGCTCGTGCGCTGGGATCACCCCCGCCTGGGGGTGCTGCCGCCCAGCTCCTTCGTCCGCATGGCCGAGGCCACCAACCTGATCAAGCCGCTCACGCAGCGGGTGATGGAGGTCGCGCTGCTGCAGGTCGCCGACTGGCACGCCATCGGCCTCGAGATCTCCGTCGCGGTCAACATCTCCGCGCAGGTGCTGGTGGACCAGAGCTTCACCCAGCAGGTCGTGGCCGCCCTGCGCCGCACCGGCGTCACGCCGCAGCGACTCAAGCTGGAGGTCACCGAGACCGCCCTCATGTCCGATCCGGCGACCGCCCGCACCGTGCTGCGCGAGCTCGAGGCGCTGGGCTGCGAGATCTCCATCGACGACTTCGGCACCGGCTACTCGTCGCTGGCCTACCTCGCCGACCTCCCGGTCTCAGAGGTCAAGATCGACCGCTCGTTCGTGAGCCGCATGTCGGCCGGCTCCAGCGAGAAGGTCATCGTCAACTCCACCATCGACCTCGCCCACCACCTGGGGCTGCGCGCCGTCGCCGAAGGGGTCGAGGACTGGTCCATGCTGCCCGAGCTCGAGGCGCTGGGCTGTGACGCGGCCCAGGGCTACGCCATCAGCCACCCGCTGGCCGGCCCCGACGCCACCCGCTGGCTGCTGGACTTCCGCAGCACGTCGGGCGTCGCGCGAGCCATCGTCGAGGCGCCGGTGCGTGTGGTCGGGCAGGCGGCATGATCCTCATCGCCTTCGCCCTGCTGTGCCTGCTCAGCGTTCCGCTCACCGGCGGGCGCATCAGCCGCCTGGCCTCCATCCGCGTCCGCGGCACGTGGGTGCCCGTGGTGGCGCTGGCCATCCAGGTCATCATCACCGTCATCATCCGCAGCGGCAGCGAGGAGATGCACAAGGCGGTCCACATTGCCACCTATGTGCTCATCGGAGTGTTCCTGTGGTGCAACCGCCGGCTGCCCGGGGTCAAGGTCATCGGCCTCGGAGCCTTCCTCAACGCGCTGGTCATCACCGTCAACGGCGGGCAGATGGCGGCCTCGCGGACGGCCGAGCGCCTTGCCGGGCTGCACATGGAGGCCGGCTTTGAGAACTCCGCTCCGCTCGCGCATCCCCATCTGCTGTGGTTCGGCGATGTCATCCCGTGGCCGGGGCCGTTGCCCAACGTGCTGAGCGTCGGGGACCTCCTGATCTACCTGGGCACGCTCATCCTGTTGCACACCGTCTGCCGCCGCCGTGAGCGCACCGCTCAGGCGCTGCCCACTCCCGAGCCCGCCGGCTGAGCCTCCCCGAGGGGCTCCGCCGCCCCGGGGGTCAGCACCCCGGCCTGCCGGGCGGAGTTTCTGCGCGTGGGCGCCGGGTAGCTGCCGCCCGTGACCGCGCCCGACGAGACCGAACCGCGGTTCGGCTCGAGCCGGCCCTTCTCCATCGGCGTCGAGGAGGAGCTGTTCCTGGTCGACCCGGTGACCGGCGACCAGGTCAACGTCTCGCCCGCGGTGCGTGATCGCGTCGGCGAGGTGGACGGCGACATCGCGCCCGAGCTGCACGCCTGCCAGGTCGAGCTGATCACCCAGGTCTGCGCCGCGGCGGGCGAGGCGATCGATGCGCTGGCGGCGATGCGCCAGGCCCTGCGGGCCACCGGCGTCGGCCTCCTCGGCTCCGGGACGCATCCCTCCGCGACCGAGGGCGAGGCCGAGATCACCGACAAGGAACGCTATGAGCAGATCCGCTACCTGCTGGGGGACGCCGCGATCACGCCGGTGAGCGGGTTGCATGTACACGTCGGGATGCCCGACGCCGATACCTCGATCCGCGCCTTCAACCACCTCCGCGGCCACCTGCCGCTGCTCCAGGCGCTGTCGGCCAACTCGCCGTTTCGCCACGGCCGGGACACGGGGCTGGCCTCGGCCCGCGAGCTGACCCTGCAGGCCTGGCCCCGTTCGGGTACCCCTCGGGCGCTACATGACTTCGATGACTTCTGCGCGATGGCCGACCGCCTCGTCCGCGCCGCGGACGTCGCGGACTACACGTGGTTCTGGTGGAAGCTCCGCCCCCACCCCCGCCTGGGAACGGTCGAGGTCCGCGCGCTCGACGTCCAGAGCTCGCTGGAGGACACGGCCGCCATCGTCGCGCTCACGCACTGCCTGGCCCGCAGTGCCGCCGAGCAGACCTCATCGCCCGACGTGGCTCCCGAGCTGGTAGAGGAGGGCCTGTTCCGTGCCGCCCGATTCGGCACCGCCGCGCGGCTGCCCGACGGCGAGGGAGCACTGCGCACGGTCGACGAGCTGTTGGCCGATGCGCTGCGCGTGGCCCGCCGGCACGCCCCGGAGCTCGGCTGCTCCGACGAGCTCGAGCTGCTGCCCGGTCTCGTGGAGCGCGGCGGCGGCGCTGGACGCCAGCGCCGCGTCCACGATCTGGCCGGGATGGGCGCGCTCCTACGCGAGCTCACGCTCCTCACGGGAGGCTGAAGCGGCGCCTTCGGGGCCCAGGTCCGGGTCGGTCATCTCGTGCAGCCGAACGCTGGCCCGGCGCAGCAGCCGTGAGACCTGCATCTGCGAGCAGCCCAGCTCGCGTGCGATCTCGGTCTGCTTCATGTCGCGCTCCAGCCGCAGCGTCAGCGCCTGGCGCTCGAGATGGGGCAGGCGCCCGAGCGCGTCCGACAGCGCCAGACTCGCCTCTACCAGGCCGTAGCTGTCATCCAGATCGCCCAGGCTGTCTCCGAGGGTGTCGAGCTGCTCCTCATCGTCGCTGCCCGACAGGGGCGCGTCCAACGACACGGAGTAGTGCGCGGTGCCGGCGTCGAGACCGGTGAGCACATCCTCCTGCGGAAGCTCGAGGTACTCGGCCAGCTCGGCGACGCGCGGGTGACGGCCTCCCAGGGCCTCGATCTGGCGGATGGCGCGCTCCACCCGGAGTGACAGCTCCTGCGCGCCGCGAGGTACGTGAGCCGACCACCCGGTGTTGCGGAAGTAGCGCTTGAGCTCGCCGAGGATCGTGGGGACGGCGAACGCCGGGAAGCGCACGCCGCGGTCGGGATCGAAGCGGTCGATGGCGCCGAGCAGGCCCACCGAAGCCACCTGCACCAGGTCCTCGAGTGGCTCGTGGGGGTTGCTGTAGCGGGCGGCAAGCTTCCGCGCGAGCGGCAGGAACCGCTGGAACATCTCGTCTCGAGCTGCCTGGTCGCGGTGCTCGCACCACAGCGCCATCAGCTCGGTGGTGTCGCAGAGACCGAGGTTCGGAGGATGCCTTCGATCGGGCAACGTTGCTGTGTGCACGTCTGCTCCTTCTGTTGGGCTACGTGAAACCATGGGCCCGTCAGAAGATCGCCGCGCGATCGCCTGCCGTCTCGACCTACTACGCACCGCACCGCGCACGTTGTCGCGGACGGCTACTCATCAAGTTACCCCGTGCGCGACTACTCAGACAGTCGATTCATGTGACGGATGCCACGATCACCGAGGCGAGCGCGGACCCGATTGGTCCCGGCGCGGCCGGGGTAGCCCCAAACCCTCCGAGAAACACCTCGTCACCGGGCGGTGTGTTCACACCACCGGTCGGGGTATCTGAACACGAGCGAACGATGAATCCACTGCTTTTTGCCGATTGGGGGCGTATGAATCGCCTCTTCACCCGCGTTATGTGGGCCGTCGCGGTCCTCATGGTGTGCGTCGTGTGCGTGGCGCTCGCCGCGCCGACCACCAAATCTCACGCCGCTGCGACGCCTCATTCCGCCTCGCCCGCCGCTGCCGCAAGCGCGAGCGCGGCCGACGTGCGCTGACCCGCCCCACAGCGCACGGCTCGCGCGGGAGCACCCAGGAGCGCCGACACGCCGAGCGTTTGGGCGGGGTAGACGATGAAACCCGGGGATCGCGGGCAGGTAGGCGATGGTGCCGCCGACGCCGTACCCGCCCGCAGTCCCGAGGGAGGAGAGGGCCTAACTCACTAACAGGCCGCTGCACCTCTACCCCATCTCCCCAGGGGCTAATCACATATCGCCCCAAAAGTCTTTCGCATGACCACCGCCTCATGTGATCAGTCCGCGCCGCATGGCCTCGGCGACCGCCGCGCCGCGATCGTTGACGCCGAGCTTGGCATAGAGGTTCTGGATGTGGCTCTTGACGGTGGGCACGGCCAGATGCAGCCGGTCCGCGATCGTGTTGGCCGACTCACCCTCGGCGATCAGGGCCAGGACGTTGAGCTCGCGGGCGGTGAGATGCGTGCCCGAGTAGCCCCGGTCGCGCAGCGTGCCCGCCAACTCAGTCCCGATCTCCGCCGGCAGCACCGACTCGCCCCGGGAGATCTTGACGATCGCGTCGCAGATCTCCTCGGGCGAGGCGGACTTGGGCAGGTAGCCGGCCGCGCCGGCGGTGAGCGCCTGGAGGACCAGCTCACCTCCGTGGTACTCGGAGATGAACAACACTCGCGTGGCCGGCTGCTCTTCACGGAGCCGGCGCATGACCTCGCGGCCATCGAGCTTGGGCATCCGCATGTCCAGGATGGCGACATCGGGGCGGTGCAGCCTGATCATCTCCAGTGCCTGGAGACCGTCACTGGCGTCGGCGAGCAGCGTCAGCGAGCTGCAGCTCTCGACGGTGCGCCGCAGCGCGCCGAGAAAGAGCGGATGGTCGTCGGCGACGACGACGCTGACCTCATCCGGCTGGGACGCGCCGCTCACGCCAGCCCTTCGCCGCCGAGCGGCAGGCAGACCACAACCGACGTGCCCTGTCCACCCAGCCCTGTCTCGAACGCCACGGTCCCGCCGATCGCGCCCGCGCGCTGGTCGATGATCCGCAGCCCCGCGTGGTCAGGGAAGCCGGAGCCGTCAGCGCCCAGGCCGACGCCGTCGTCGGAGACGGTGACCACCAGCTCGTCCCCCCCGCGCTCGAGCGCCACGCGCACGTGCGCGGCGCACGAGTGGCGCAGAGCGTTGCGGGCTGCCTCCTGCGTGATGCGGTAGGCCACCGCGCCCACGTCGGGGTCGACCTCGGGCGCCTCTCCGGTGACCTCGCAGGCCATCCCGGAGCCGGCGAACAGCACCGCGCAGTAGGCCTCGAGCGCGCCGCGCAGATCGGTGGCGCGCGTCGGCGGCATCAGCTCGAACATCACCTGGCGCAGGTGATCGGCCGCGTCACGCACGTGCGACGAGGCAGCGTCGAGTGTCGCCCGGGCGGCCGCGTCGTCACTCTGGTCGCGCGCGTTCTGGAGGCTCAGCGCCACCGCGCTCAGCGTCTGAATCGTGTCGTCGTGGATGTCCGCGGCGATCCGCGCCCGCGCCCCTTCCTCCGCCGCCATCGCGTCGCTCGGGCGGCGTTGCCCCTTATTGACCATCGACGTGCCCTCTGTTTTCGACCCCGAATCCCGTTGCCGAGCGACCCCTCGGCTCCACCGTGTCCGTCTCTTATGGTACTTGAGATCGACGACGAGTCAGTTCAGTTCCGGACGGTTGTCCGGCGGGCACGGCTCAGTGGCCGACCGACGCCGCAGCCTCCTCGCGTGCCATCCGCTCCGGCGGAGCGCCGCAGAGCAGCCACAGGCGATCGGGCGTGCGCCGCAGGTGGCGATCCTCCTCGAGCTGGCGGATGGCGGTTGTCACCGACGGGCGCTGCGCGCCCACCAGGCGCGCCAGCGTCTCATGGGTGAGCCGGAGCGGAACGATCACGCCGTCGGGCGTCACCCGCCCCCACCGGTCGGCCAGGTACCACAGCAACATGAGCAGCCGCACGTCGACGCGGCGCAGGTTGGAGACCGCGAGCGTGATCGCCAGTGAATGGGCGCGGTTGCTGGCGCCGCGCAGCACGGCAGCCATGGCCGAGGGCCACTGCCCCAGGGCCCGGGCGAAGGTGGGGTCCAGTACGGCCAATCGGGCCGGCTCGAGCACCGTCCACGACACACCGAACGGGACCGGTGCGTCCTCACCGTCACGATCGCTCGGACGCAGGAGGTCTCCCTGGCCGACGAGCTCGGTGGCCAGCGGCTTCTCGAGGATGACGTCGCGGCTGAGCAGGCCGTCGAGGACGAGCAGGCCGAGATGACCAGGGACGTCGGTGGACACCTGTGGCATCCAGCTGCCGGTCGTGGCGACGATCAGGTCTGCGACGAGCTGGCGCCGGGCGATCTCCTGCTGCTCGGGATCGAGGAATTCGACGATCTCAGGGAATGCTTCCACCACTCGCACGCGTCGGGGCACTCCAGTCATGGCTTTCCTCCGAGCTTCTCGATATCGGCCCTGCGGTGGAGGCCGTACTTTGACAGGAACCGGCCCATGAGGGAATGCGTAATCCCACACTCACGGAACGCTGACTAGTGACGGTGTCGAAGTAAAGCAACGGCCCCGGCGCCGCGCCCGCGCCGAAGGCCGCTCCCGCCGTCCGCGGCGCCCAGCCGTCCGCGGCGCCCAGCCGTCCGCGGCGCCCAGCCGTCCGCGGTGCCAGCGTCAGTCCAGCAGCGACTGCGGCAGGCGGCCCCTCCGCAGTCCCAGTCCTCGGCCCGCGCCCAGCACGGGGCGTTTGGGGGCCTCGGACGCTTCGCGTCGCGGTGCAGCGGCAGTGGTGCGCGCCCTCACCCAACGCCGCCGGCCTCGATGATGCATGCGCTGTCCCTCCTCGTTGGACGTTCAACCCCCAACGCGCACGTCCTACCCATTCCGGCCCATCTTGGGCGGGCCGGCGCTGCTGCAGTCAGGATTCGGACCGGCGGCGGCGCTATGGCGATTCCACGCCCCGCTCGAAGGCCTCCACGGCGGCCACGATCAGGTCGATGCAGACCTCGGCGTCGAAGGCCGTCGCATCGATCATCAGGTGATAGAGCCCCGGATCGCGGATGTCGACGTCGTAGAACTGGCGCAGATAGTCGGCGTGCGCGCGGTCAAGCGCGCGCACCGTCCGCGCGGCGGTGTCACGGTCCAGGTCCCGGGCGCGCATGGCGTGCTCGATCCGGCGCTCGACGGGCCCCGAGAGCCGCACCCGCAGCACCCTGTCGTCCTTGCGGAGCCCGGCGACCGCGCCCCGGCCCAGGATGACCCCGCGGCCGGTGGCCGCCTGGGCGAGCAGCGCCTCCTGCGAGGCCTGGTGAAAGTCCTCGGGCGTGACGGTGTCGGAGGGCAGCGGGGCGGGCGCCCCCGGGTCAGCGCCGAGAAATCCGGAGAGCAGCCGCTCCAGCAGGCTCTTGCTGCTCGGCTCCTCGTGGGCCAGCGCGTCGTCGACGGAGACGTCGAGCCGCTCGGCCACCGCCAGGGCGATCCCCCGGTCGATGAACGGCACGCCGAGCCGCTGCGCCAGGCCAGGGCCGATCTGGCTCCCGGCGGCCCCGTAGGCGGCGGACAGGGCGATGAGCGTCATCTCGGGCGTAGGAATACCCCACGCCGCCGACGGCAAAGCCGCCCCCGTGCAATCTGAGCGCGAATACCGTGCTTCAGATGACACACGTCAGGCGCCGTGGTCCCGCCCGGTCCTCGCGCCGCCGGCTCGTCAGTCGGCGAGGCGGCGGCGTCGTGGTCCCGCCCGGCCCTCGCGCCGCCGGCTGGTCAATCGACGAGGCGGCCGACCAGCTCGTCGGCGATGGCCAGCGACGAGGTCGCGGCCGGCGACGGCGCGTTGCGCACCCACACGACGTGGTCGGTGACGCCGAGGCGGAAGTCGTCGACGAGCGAGCCGTCGCGGTCCACCGCCTGGGCGCGGACGCCCGCGGGCGCCGGCACCGCGTCGGCCACCTCGAGCTCGGGCACGTAGCGCTGCAGCTCTGAGATGAAGGCGCGCTTGCGGGCGGAGCGGTACAGCTCCCCCGCGCCCGCCTTCCAGTGGCGGCGCATCATCCGCCGGGTCCCGGGCCAGGCGAGCGTCTCGAACAGCTCCCGCCACACGACCGAGCCGCGACGATAGCCCTCGAGCGCGGTCGCCAGCACCGCGTTGGGCCCCAGCCACACCGACCCGTCGAACTTCCGGGTCAGGTGGACGCCGAGGAAGGGCAGCGTCGGGTCAGGGACCGGATAGATCAACCCCTTGACCAGATGCGTCCGACCGGGCGCCAGGGCGAAGTACTCGCCCCGGAAGGGCACGATCCGCGGCTCGGCGTCCTCGCCCGATGCGCGGGCCAGCCGGTCTGAGTGCAGGCCGGCGCAGACGATCACCCGGTCAGCCTCCAGGGTCTCGCCCGCCTCGAGCTCCACCCGTGGGCGCGACCCGTCCTTGCTGACGCGGGCCACGGGCACCCCGGTGCGGATCTCCCCGCCCGCGGCGCGGACGTCCTCGGCCATCGCGTTGGCGACGGCCACGAAGTCGACGATGGCGGTGTGGGGCGAGTGCAAGCCGGCCACGCCGGTGACGTGGGGCTCCACCTCGGCCAGCTCGGAGGCGTCCAGCCAGCGCAGGCCGGGCACGCCGTTGGTCTCGGCACGCTCGGCCAGCCGGCGCAACGGACCCACTTCGGTCTGCCGGGTGGCGACCACCACCTTGCCGCACTCGTCGTAGACGACGCCCTTCTCGGCGCAGAACTCCTTCATCAGCTCACGACCGCGCGTGCACAGCCGGGCCTTGAGCGAGCCGGGGGCGTAGTAGAGCCCGGCGTGGACCACGCCACTGTTGTGACCCGTCTGATGGCGGGCGAGATCCCCCTCCTTCTCCAGCACCACCACCTCGTCCCCCGGGCGCGAGGTCGCCAGCAGCCGCGCCGTCGCCAACCCGAGGATCCCGCCGCCGACCACGACTACCCGCATGCGCACCTTCTTGTCACAGATCTGACCAAAAACCCATTCGTTTGTCGATTTCGTCCCACAGCCAATCAAACGCGCGCGCCAGCTGCCGATTTGCATTGAAGACCCCCGTCCTTGATCCCAAGACCAGAGCCCGATGCACATCCTTTCTCGCCGATCGACCCTTTTCGCCCTCGCCGGCCTGTGGCTGGCCCTCATCGTCCCCACCGCCGCGCGCGCGGCCGTCCCGCATGACGGCGGCAGCCCCGGCAGCGTGCAGCTCGATCAGCCCGCCTACACCGCGCACGAGAACCAGGGCTACCTGGCGATCACCATACAGCGCACGGGTGACCTGAGCGGCGAGGAGCACGTCGGATACGGGGTCAAGCGCCAGGACGCCCAGCCCGGGATCGACTTCGACATCGTCCCCAACCACTACATCACCTTCGCCCCCGGCCAGGACAGCTACACCTTCAACGTCCGCATCATCGACCAGGGGATGAACGCGACGCCGGTCCACGCGCTCGCCTACCTCTACAGCTCGTGGCCGGACAGCATCGGCGCCAACAACAACTCGCTGGTCACGATCCTCCACGACGACCCGATCGAGGCCCGCGACCCCGCCAACCCGTTGGGCGTCGCGGCCACCGGCAGCCCGCAAGGCGTCTCCGCCGCGGCCGCCGGCAACCCGCTCGCCGGCACCAAGTTCTACGTCGACCCCGACAGCGGGGCGGCCACGGCTCAGGCTCACTACCGCAACTCCAACCCGGCCATGGCGGCGCTGCTGGGCGACATCGCCTCTGAGCCCGGCGCGCACCGCTTCTACATGTGGAACATGGGCTCCAACGTCTCGGGCCAGGTCTCGCACTACCTCGAGGGCACCCAGGTCCAGCAGCCGGGCACCACGGTCATGCTCTCGACCTACACGCTGGTGCACGATCACTGCGGCTACACGGCCACGCCGGCGATGGCCGCCCGCTATGAGGACTTCATGCACCAGGTGGCCGAGGGGATCGGCAACTACCACGTGGTCTTCTTCCTCGAGTTCGACTCGCTGATCACCGCCCCCTGCCTCACGCACAGCCAGCTCGCCATCCGCGAGGCCGAGCTCCGGTACGCCGTCTCGGCACTGGAGGCCGATCCGCACGTCGTCGTCTACCTGGACGCGGGCGCCGCCGACGCCGTCAAGTACCGGCGGATGGCCACGTGGCTGCGCGCCTCGGGCGTCGCCCAGGCGCAGGGCTTCTTCCTGAACTCCACCCACTTCGACTGGACCAGCACCGAGATCCACTACGGGCAGCAGATCTCGCGCCTGCTGGGAGGCGCGCACTTCGTCGTCAACACGGGCGAGAACGGCAAGGGCCCGCTGGTCCCCAGGCAGCGCGTCGGCCACGGCAACGAGGTGCTCTGCAACCCGCCCGGGCGCGGCCTCGGCCCGCTGTCGGTGTCCGGCGACGTCGCCCAGCAGACCAACTATGCCCAGACCGACGGTCTGCTCTGGTTCTCCAACCCGGGCGGCAGCGGCGGCCAGTGCGTCCCGGGCGCCCCACCCACCGGCGTCTACTGGCCGAAGTACGCGGCGATGCTGGCCCGCAACTGGGTCAACAAGGTCTCCGGGCCGAAGTTCAACCTGCTCGAGTCACCGTTCGCGGCGGCGCACGGGCGCAAGTAGCGCGGGCCGCGGCCCGCACGTAGCGCGGGGCCGCGCGGCGGCCACCGCCGCGCAACCGAGACAATCCGCCCTTCCGACCCTCGGACGAAAGGGCCCGCCGATGCGCTTTGCCTCGGTCCTGCACGACGGACAGCCGCACGCGGTGGCGATTGACGGCGAGACCGCCATCCCGCTCACCAACATCGCCGAGCTCGGGGCCCAGACCCCCAACGCTCTGCTGCGCGATCCGCCGCTCAATCGCCAGGCCGTGTTCGCGCTG
This sequence comes from uncultured Actinomycetota bacterium, assembly GCA_963771675.1. Lineage (GTDB taxonomy): Bacteria > Actinomycetota > Thermoleophilia > Solirubrobacterales > Solirubrobacteraceae > Palsa-465. The sequence continues at coordinate 46,942 of CAVYUJ010000006.1, forward strand.
AGCGAGGCGACGGTGCGGCCGCTCATCCCGCGGCCGGGCAAGGTCATCTGCGTCGGGCTCAACTACAAGGCGCACATCGAGGAGACCCAACGCGACGACTCCGACTATCCGGTGCTCTTCACCAAGTTCGCCACGTCGTTGACCGGCGCCTACGACACGATCGCGTGCCCGCCCGAGTCAGACCAGGTGGACTACGAGGGCGAGCTGGCCGTGGTCATCGGCGCTCCCGCGCGCCGGCTCGACGAAGCCCGCGCCCTCGAGGTCGTGGCCGGCTACAGCGTGGCCAACGACGTGACGATGCGCGACTTCCAGTACCGCACACACCAGTGGCTTCAGGGCAAGGCGTGGGACGGCTCCACGCCGTTGGGACCGGCCCTGGTCACGCCCGACGAGGCCGGCAACCCCGCCGCGCTCACCGTGCGCACGCTCGTCAACGGCGAGGTGGTGCAGGAGTCGGCCACCGACCTCATGATCTTTCCGGTGCCGACGCTGATCAGCGTCATCTCGCAGTTCACGACGCTGCAGCCCGGCGACGTCATCCTCACCGGCACGCCGGCCGGCGTCGGGTTCCGCCGGGAGCCGCAGCTGCTCATGGGCGATGGCGACGTCGCCGTGGTCGAGATAGACGGGATCGGCCGAACCGAGAACCGGTTCGTCGCCGAGTCGTCCTGACGGTCGCTTTGCCCGCATCCGGTCAAGCTTTCGCGGCCACCGAGCAGATCGCCGCCTCGGCGAGCGAGCTGTCAGATGCCGCGGACTCGCTCGAGCAGCTGGTGTCGAAGTTGGGCGTCAGCGACTGACCTGACCGGCGCGCCCTCACAGCGCCCTGCTATATCCCTAGTCACGGCGCCGCCGCAGCCCGAGGCGGTACCGCTCGTCACCGGCGCCACGGCGCCCGTGACCGACCGCACACTTGCCGGCGGTTATCTGGTCTATATCAATGGGTAGCTAAGCGCCAGCGAAATATCTGGACGTTTGGCTAAAGCCAAGACGTCATTTTGCCGACACCTTGGACCAACATCAGAACTCGTCTCCCGAAGCGGAGTCCGCAATGAGCCCCGAACGAACCCAGGCCTACGGCCGCGTGATCAACACTCTCAACGAGCTGGGGCCCAGCAAGCTGCTGGGCGATGAGCAGGATCGCATCCGCGAGGCAGCGGACACCCTGATCTTCGCCGCCGACCTGATCGAGGACCCGGCCGCGGTCGAGGCCCTCAGCGATGCCGAGAGCCTGTGCGCCGCGCTCGTCGAGAGCGGCCGCTGGACCGAGATCACCGCCGCCCGGCTGGCCAAGGACCTGCGCGAGTGCGGTCCGAACCTGGTGCCCGCGCGCCAGGCTGCCTAGCTTCTCGTAGGCACTCCAGACCCTTAGCTTCGCGCAGGCACTCCACACGCGTCGCCCAGCGCGTCGGCGAACGCGTCGACCTCCTCGGCCGTCGTGTCCCAGGAGCACATGAGCCGCTCCTCGCGCTTGGCCTCGTCCCACGTGTAGAACGGCCACCGCGCCCGCACCGCGTCCGCCGCATCGCGCGGCATCGCCGCGAACACCCCGTTGGCCTCGACCGACTGAGTGATCTGAACGCCGGGAATGTCGCCGAGGCGGGCGGCCAGCCGCGCCGCCATCTCGTTGGCGTGGGCGGCGTTGCGCCGCCACAGATCGCCCTCGAACATCGCCACGAACTGGGCGGCCAGGAACCGCCCCTTTGAGGCGAGCTGGAGCGTCTGCTTGCGCAGGTACCTGGCCCCGTCCGCCAGCGCGGGATTCAGGAACACCACCGCCTCGCCGAGGACCATCCCGTTCTTGGTCCCGCCCAGGCTGAGGATGTCGACCCCCACCTCACCGGCGAGGTCGCCCAGCCCGCAGCCCAGGCCCGCGGCGGCGTTGGACAGCCGCGAGCCGTCCACGTGGAGCACCAGCCCCAGCTCGTGCGCGGCTCCGGCCAGCGCTCGCATCTCCTGCGGGGCGTAACGGGTCCCGTACTCGCTGCTCTGGGTGATCGTCACCAACCGCGGTTGCACGGCGTGCTCATCCCCCACGCGCGTCACCCGCGCGCGCACGTCGTCGGGCGTGAGCTTGCCGTCGGCGGTGGCGATCGTGAGCAGCTTGACCCCGGCGATGCGCTCGGGCGCGCCTCCCTCGTCGACGTTGACGTGCGCGGTGTCGGCGCAGATCACCGCCTCCCACGGCCGACACACGGCGCGGATCGACACGACGTTGGCGCCCGAGCCATTGAACACGAGCAGCGACTGAGACTGCTCGCCAAAGTGGCCGCGCAGGACCTCGAGCGCCCGCGCCGTCCACGGATCGGCGCCGTAGGAGACCGCATGGCCGTCGTTGGCCTGCGCCATCGCGGCCAGCACGTCTGGGTGCGCGCTTGCGTAATTGTCGGAGGCGAAGGCCTTCACCGATGCCGAGCCTAATGCACCGCTCGAGAAATCCCTTCGCGCTCTGACGGGGTCTGGACGCGCCCAGACGCGCCCAGCCCCTCGCCAGAGCATCAAAGGTCTTTCGCAACGATGCATACGCAAACTCGGCGACAGGAGCGGCGCAACCTTTGTCACAGCATGCTGTTGTAAGCAACATCGAGTCCCTGAGATCCAGCTCAGGCAGCACGGCTCAGAGCACCTTGTCGGTGCGGCCGGGTGCCGATTTGCAACGCCTGAGCCTGCACACGCCATTATCCGGAGTGCATCCGGAGCGAGGATCGGGTGCGCCCGCCTCCTGTATGCCCTCAGCTTCGAGCCGATCGACAGCCCGCCGCGGCCCCACGACGCGCCTCGCGTCCCTGCTGGCGATGCTGATCGCGGCGCTGGCGCTCCCCGCGACCACCCTGCGCCGCGCCGGCAGCCCCGGCCGCCAAGGTGGTGACCTACCAGGGCTACCGGCTGCTGGTGCCCGCGAGCTGGCCGGTCTACCGGCTGGCCGCTGCACCCACCACGTGTGTCCGCTTCAACCGCCACGCCGTCTACCTCGGCCGGCCCTCGCCCCAGCAGAGCTGCCCGGGCCAGGCCGCGGGCCGCACCGAGGCGATCCTCGTGCAGCCGCTGGGATCCCGGGCCTCCCAGGTGCTGCCCGCCACCGCCGCCGCCGGGACGGCCGGCACCGGCGCCGAGGCGCAGATCGTCGACACCGCGCACCGGGTGCTCGTCACCGCGACCTGGAACCGCCGGCCCGCGGTGATCCAGCGCGCGCTGCACGTCGCGTCGCTGTCAACCGCCGTGAGCGCCGCCGTGCGCCTGCGGCCACGTTCCGCGGTGGCGGCGGCCCGCGCCCGAATGCGCGCCTCGACGCGGATGCAGGCCCACGCTCGCTCGCGAGCCACTGCTCCGCCGACGCCCGCGACGCCCGCCGGACCGGGCCAGGTGTACACCGGCCTGGGCTTTGACGCGTGCAGCACGCCGAGTCCGGCAACGATGTCCGCCTGGGGGGCCTCCCCCTATCGGGCCATCGGCATCTACATCGGGGGCGCCAACATGGCCTGCTCGCAGCCCAACCTGTCGTCGACCTGGGTCAGCCAGGAGTCCCTGGCCGGCTGGCACATGGTCCCGATCTACGTCGGCCTGCAGTCGCCGTCGAACTCGTGCGGCTGCGCCGGCATCTCGGCGGCGAACGCGTCGACCCAGGGCACCGAGGCCGCCCAGGACGCCGTGGTGGACGCCCAGGCGATCGGGATGGGCGGCGGCAACCCGATCTACTTCGACATGGAGGCCTACAACCGGACGAGCACCAACACCGGCGCCGTGCTCGCCTTCCTGCAGGCCTGGACCACCGAGCTGCACGCCAACGGCTACGCGTCGGGCGTCTACTCCAGCGACGCCTCGGGTATCGCTGACCTCGTCGCCCAGGACGGGACCGGCTACACGGAGCCCGACGAGCTGTGGATCGCCAACTGGAACAACCGGCAGACCACGGCCGACGCCACCGTTCCCGCGACCGAGTGGGCCGCCCACCAGCGCCTGCACCAGTACCAGGGCGCCCACAACGAGACCTACGGCGGCGCCAAGATCAACATCGACGGCGACTACCTGGATGCCGCCACGGCCGCCGCCGGGACCGGCTCGGGTGCCGACGCGACGCCGACGCCCGCCCCCACTCCGTCGCTCAAGGTCGGCGCCGGCCCCGACGGCAGCACCGATCTCACCCCGAGCTGGTCGGGAGCCACCGGCGTGGCGTCCTGGCAGGTCATGGGCGGCTCGAGTCCCACCTCGTTCACCTACAGCGCGCCGCTCATCGCCGCCGGGGCGCGCCTGCCCGCGGTGTCCAGGAACTCGTTCCCCTACTGGGAGGTCGAGGCGCTCAGCGCCACCGGACAGGTACTCGGCACCTCGCCGGCGACCGCCACACCGTCGCACGTGATGATCTTCGGCAACAGCGCGTTCGTCCCCACCCGCGGACTCGGCGCCGTTCCCGTCGGGTGCGTCGCCGTCTCGCCGTGCGCGGTGACGACGACGATCTCCTCGGGACGCACGACGTTCGCCACCACCAAGCGCGAGTTCATCCCCGCGGGCGGGGGCCTGGCCTACTTCAAGCTCACCAGCGCCGCCGGCAAGGCACTGCTCAAGGCCCACAACCACCAGCTCTCCGTCAACGTCAAGGTGCGCTCCACCTCGGGCTCGTCGGCGACGCGCAAGCTCACCCTCAGCTCGTTCACCACCTCCAACCCCAGCCCCGCGCGCAGCGCCGGCCAGTCCTCCCAGCTCAAGCTGATCGGCACAACCGAGTTCGTCTCACACGGCTGGGTCGGCGGGATCCTCGCCGAGTGCATCGGCACCACCCCGTGCGTCGCGACCACGACGCTGTCGGCCGGCCGCACGACGATCGCCCGCACCAAGGCGCAGACGCTCGGCGCCGGCGAGCTGGGCTATCTCAGCTTCTCGCTGACCAGCGCCGGCCACAAGCTGCTGGCCAAGACCAAGAGCAACCAGCTCGGGGTGACCGCCACCATCACCACGCCGGCCCCGGCGGGCGCCACCACCACGCCCGCGCCCACGGGCGGGAGCGGCTCCGTCAGCGGTGGCGGCGGCCTGGGCGCGACGCCCGGCGACACCGCCGCGCCGGCGACCACCGCCACGGCGAAGGCTCGGCTGGCGCTCGTCGCGTTCCAGTAGCTAGGCCCCGTTGCGCTTCCGCCCCAGCGGCCGGGGCCGCGGCAGCGGCCGGGTGGCCTCCAGCGAGTGCGCGCAGGAGCGCAACGCCTCGCGGACGGCGTCGACGCGCTCGGGCTCGAGGCCGTCCAGCATGTCGGCCTCGATCGCGTCCATGTCGCGGTCGCAGAGGTCGAGCACCTTCAGGCCCTTGGCCGTGACCGAGGCGCGCAGCACCCGACCGTGGTTGGGGTCGGGCCGGCGCCGGATGAGCGAGCGACGCTCGAGCGCGGAGATCACGAGGTTCATCGCCTGGGGCGTCACGAAGGCCCACCGCGCGAGCTGCGCGCACGAGAGCCCGTCGCGGTCGCGCAGGACGCTGAGGGTGACGTACTCGGTCGTGGTGATGCCCTGGGTGGCGACCGCCTCGTCCAACCGGACGCGCAGGCGGCGTTCGACGCGGTAGACGAGATACCCGATCCGGGGGACCGTGACGGGCGGGCTGACCGGGTCCGCGGCGGTGGCGCGATCCATGGCTGCCAACACTATCCAGCGGCCACCGGACGCAGCCCGTCCACCAGATTGACAAGGTACTTGCGAATGCCTAGGCTGCGCCGCGGAGAGGCCGCTGCCGCCGGCAGCGGGCATCACACGAGAGAGGCGAGGACACGATGAGCGGACGATCTGTGCGCCGGTTCGGCGCGGGGCTCGCGACGACATGCGCGCTGGCGCTGGCGGCGGTGACGCCGGCCATGGCCGCGACGACCCACTCCACCGGCACCACCTCTGACGGCGGCACCTGGATCGCCGACGTGCCGTCTGACTGGAACGGGACGCTGCTGCTCTACAGCCACGGCTACGGCACCCTCAGCCCGCAGGATGCACCGGACCCCGGCACCCAGGCGGCGCTGCTGAACGCCGGCTACGCCCTGGCCGGCTCCGGATATGACCCCAACGGGTCGCTGTGGGCGCTGGGCAGCGCCGTCCGTGACCAGTTCCAGACGCTCCAGGCGGTCAAGAGGACGGTCCTCCCCTCCCGGCCCACGCAGGTGCTGGCCTTCGGGACCTCCATGGGCGGGCTCATCAGCGCCCTCGAGGATCAGCAGTCAAACGGCCGCCTCGACGGCGCGCTGACCACGTGCGGCCTGGTCGCCGGGGGCATCCAGCTCAACAACTACCAGCTCGACGGCGAGTATGCGATCGACAAGCTGCTGGCCGCCGATGCCGCCAAGCTCGTCGACTACACCAGCCCGGGCGACGCCGTGGCCGCCGCCACGACCCTCAACAACGCGGCGGCGCAGGCCCAGACCACCCCCGAGGGACGCGCGCGCCTCGCGCTGGCGATGTCTCTCATGGACGTTGCCACCTGGGCCCCCGGCCAGACGATGCCCGGCGTCTATGACTACGCCACACAGGAGCAGCAGCAGTACGACATGGAGTTCGTCGCCAATCCGGTGATGCTCTTCGTCGAGACCGGCCGCCAGCAGATCGAGCTGGCCGCGGGCGGCAACGGCGGCTGGGATGTCGGCGTCAACTTCGCCAAGCTGCTGTCGCACTCGTCCTATTACGCCGAGGTCCACGCCCTCTACCAGGCGGCCGGACTCAGCCTCCGCGATGACCTCGAGGCACTGACCCGCGGCGCCAACATCCGCGCCTCGGACAAGGCGATCCGCTGGCTGCAGCAGACCTCGGTGCCGACCGGCCGGCTCCAGGTGCCCGAGCTGGACCTGCACACGATCTCTGACCAGCTCGTGCCCGTCCAGCAGGAGAACTACTACCACCGCCTCGTGCGTGAGGCGGGCGACAAGGCGCTGCTGCGCCAGGCGTTCGTCCAGCGCCAGGAGCACTGCGCGTTCACTCCGGCCGAGCTCGTGGCCGGCGTGCAGGCGCTCCAGCACCGCGTGCAGACCGGGAGCTGGGACCAGGTGGCGCTGCCCTCCAGCCTGGAGACGTCGGCCACCGCGCTGAACCTCGGCGACGCCGCGTTCACCACGTTCTGGCCCGATCGCCTCACCGGCGACAACGGCCCGTTCAACCCGTTCACCGAGGGCACCCGCTGGTAGCGCGTTCGTAGCTAGCGCCGCGCCGGCGCGAACCACACGTCACAGGGCGGGGCCACCCTCGGCCCCGCCCGCGGCTCCGCCGTCGGCCACAATGTCCGGCGGGATGTCGACCCCCGAGCCTCAGACCATCCTGCTGGCGCCCAGCCAGGTGGCCATCTTCCTGGTCCTCGTCGCCGAGCCCGGCCACGAGGGCGACATCCGTGACTTCCTGGCCGAGGTCAACGGGCTGCGTCGCTCGGTCGGTTTCCGCATCCCGGAGGCGCGTCTGGGCTGCGTGACCGGGATCGGCGCGGCGCTGTGGGATCGCCTGTTCTCCGGACCGCGTCCGGCCGATCTGCACGTCCTGCCCGAGATCGCCGGCGATCGCCACGTCTCGGTCAGCACCCCGGGGGATCTCCTCTTCCACATCCGTGCCAGCCGGCTGGATCTGTGCTTCGAGCTCGCCCAACGCCTCACCGACGCCCTGGACGGACATGCCCGTGTCGTCGACGAGGTGCATGGCTTTCGCTCCTTCGATGAGCGCGACCTGCTGGGTTTTGTCGACGGAACCGAGAATCCCGAGGGCGGCGCGGCGCAGGCGGCGGCGCTCATCGCCGAAGCGGACCCGGACTTCGCCGGCGGCAGCTACGTCGTCGTCCAGAAGTACGTGCACGACCTGAAGGGGTGGGACGCACTCGGCGTCGAGGCCCAGGAGCAGGCCATCGGCCGCACCAAGCTGTCCAACCTGGAGCTGTCTGACGACGTCAAGCCCCCCGACTCCCACGTGGCGCTCACGGTGATCGAGGACGAGGACGGCGAGGAGCTTCAGATCGTGCGCTACAACATGCCCTTCGGGCGGGTCGGCGCCGCGGAGTTCGGCACCTACTTCATCGGCTACGCGCGCACACCCGCGGTGATCGAGCGGATGCTCACCAACATGTTCGTCGGCAGCCCGCCCGGCACCACCGACCGGATCCTCGACTTCTCCACGGCGGTCACGGGCACGTTGTTCTTCGTCCCCAGCTCTGACTTCCTCGACGAGCCGCCGGCGCCGGGGGCCGCGGGAGCAGGGGAGTCGGCGGGGGCGGACGCGTCGCCAGGAGCCTCCGCGGCGGCCGACGAATCGCTGGGGATCGGCAGCCTCAGGCCACGGCCCGGCTCGCGCTGAGCGGCAGGGACCGGAGCTCCTCGCGCAGCGGGTCCTCGGCCGGCGTCCACCACGGCTCGGCGGGGCGGACATGCAATCCGGCGACGCGGGTCAGCGAGGCGGCGTCAGCACGCAGGTCCGCGACGGCGGGCCGGTCGTCGTCGGCCCGGGTGATCAGCGACCAGCACCACACGGGCGTCGGGTCGCGCACCGTTGCGATGCGCAGGCCTGCGGGCAGGCGTGCCTGATGGCGCTTGGGCGATTCGAGCACGGGAGCGCGCAGGCGCAGGCAGCGCTCGTGAAAGCCGGGCCCGGCGATGCCGCCGTCGTCGACATGAACGACGGTGGCGCCGGTGTCGCGAGCGAACGCCTCGGCGAACCGGTTCCACGCGTCCCACGAGGTGAGATCGGCGTCGACCAGCACCCGCAGGTCGGCGGCCCTCACCTCCCCCGCCCTCCCACGAGCTGGGGCGACCGCGTGCAGGGGCTCGGGCCACAACAGGCGCACGTCGAGGCGGTCATCGGGCTCGGACGCCCACGCGATCGCGGCATCCAGGGTGCCCTCCAGCACGCGCTCGACCTGGATGTGGCTCGGCATCACCCACTCGTCGATGCGCAGGTCGGTGCGCACGGTCGCCGCCAGCTCGTCGGGCAGCCAGCTCACGTAGCCAAGCCGCACCGGCCCCGAGGCGCTGGCCAGCCGCCGCCGGGCGGCGCCGGCGAGCGCCAGCATCTCCCGGGCGTCGGGGAGCAACGTGCGTCCCGCGGAGGTGAGGCGGACGTGGCGCCGGTCCCGCACGAACAGGTCGACCCCGACGCTGCGCTCCAGAGCCTTGATCTGCTGGGACAGCGAAGGACCCGCGATGCGCAACCGCTCGGCGGCCCGGCCGAAGTGCAGCTCCTCGGCCACGGCCACGAAATAGCGCAGCTGGCGCAGTTCCACCGGCCAAGGATACGGGCTGTGGGAGGAAATGCCTATCACTGAGATGCATCCGGTCGTGGACGGCTGCGGCGGGGCGTAGGAGGATCCAGGTCATGGGGTTCGACCCGTCGATGTTGCGACTCCCGTTCGTCCAGGCCCCGATGGCCGGGGGCCCGTCGACCCCGGCCCTGGCCGCCGCCGTGGGCGAGGCGGGCGGGCTCGGGTTCCTCGCCGCCGGCTATAGGACCTCGGACGCCGTGGCCCAGGACATCGCCGCGCTGCGCGCCGCCACCGACGCGCCGTTCGGCGTCAATCTCTTCTCCCCGGCTGAGGACGTGGGGTCCGCCGACGCCGTCAGAGCCTACGCCCGGACGCTGGCCGCGGACGCAGAGCGCCACGGGGTGTCGCTGGGTGAGCCGCGGTTCGACGACGACGCCTACGGCGCCAAGCTCGATCTCGTGCTCCGCGAGCGCGTGGCGGTCGTGTCGTTCACGTTCGGCTGCCCGACGCCTCAGACCGTCGCCCGGTTGCGCGGGCACGACATCGCCGTCTGGGTCACCGTGACCAGCCCCGAGGAGGCGGCTCTCGCCCAGGCCGCCGGTGCCGACGCCCTCGTCGCCCAGGGCACCGAGGCGGGCGGCCACCGTGGGTATTTCCAGGACGACGGCGCCCACGAGGAGTACGGGCTGCTCGTGCTCCTGCGCCTGCTGGGCGCGCAGACAGACCTCCCGCTCATCGCCACCGGCGGGCTCATGGACGGTCCGGGCATCGCCGCCGCCCTGGTCGCGGGCGCGCGCGCCGCGCAGCTGGGCAGCGCGCTCATGCTGACGCCCGAGGCCGGCACCTCGGAGCCCCACCGAGCCCGGCTGGCGATCCCCGGCGTCACTCGGCTCACCCGGGCCTTCAGCGGCCGCACGGCGCGCGGCATCGTCAACCGGTTCATGGACGACCACGACGCCGACGCTCCGCGCGCCTACCCGCAGGTCCACCACATCACCAGCCCGCTGCGCGCCGCGGCGCGCGCCGCCGGCGACGCCGAGGCCATCAATCTGTGGGCCGGCCAGGGGCACGCTCGCGCGCAGGCGCGCCCGGCCGGCGAGATCGTGCGGACGCTCGCCGCAGAGGCAGCGGCGGCAGCGGCCGCGGGGGCCGAAGCGACCGCGGCGGCGAGGCGCTAGGCCGAACCGGGAGCGCCCGCGCGCAGCGCCGCGAGAACGTCGTCGTGCACGCGGCCGTTGCTGACGACCGCGGCTCCGGAGTCAAAGCGCGGCCCGCCCGACAGATCGGTGAAGCGCCCGCCGGCCTCCTCCACGATCACCTTGGCCGCGGCGTAGTCCCAGGCGTGTCCCCCGTCTCCGATGGCCACGTCGGCCAGGCCCGCGGCGACGGTGACGAAGCCATACCCCTGGTAGGGGCGGACGGCGGCGGCCCGCTCGGCCACGGCGGTCAGGGGGCGGCCCGATCGCCCGCTGGAGAGGGTCGCACGCCAGTCGTCATTGACCACCGCGTCGGCGAGCCGCGCCGTCTCGGAGACCGCGATCGGGCGGCCGTCCTCGAAGGCCCCGCCGCCCCCGCTGGCCCACCAGCGGTGCGAGCGCGCCGGCATGCCGATCACCCCCACCGTGACCTCCGTTGCGCGCCCGAGAGCCACGAACGTCATCCAGCCGGGGTCGCCATCCACGAAATGACTCGTGCCGTCGATCGGGTCCAGGTACCAGCACCACTCCGAGTCGCCGCTGGCCCCGTACTCCTCGCCCAGCACGGCATGGTCGGGGCGGCGCTGCGCGAGGCGCTCGCGCAGCGCACGCTCGACGGCGTGGTCGACGTCGGTCACCGGGGACCCATCGGGCTTGATCGTCACGGTGAAATCCCGGGCCTGGAAGCGCGGGAGGGCGATCTCGGCGGCTACGTCGGTCAGCTCAAGGGCCAGCTCCAGGTCAGGATGCACTCCCGGGAGTCTGAGGCATCGCCATCATCACCACCACGGCCCACCGGCACCGAGCACGTCGCCGACCACCGGATCGACCAGGTCTGACACGTAGCGCCCGCCCTTGACGTCGCCATCGACGACCAGCCGCGGCTCGGCCAGCGCGGCGCCGTGGCCATGCTCGGCACCACGGGTCTTGGCCTAGGCGGCCGCAGCGCTCCGATCGCGGGCGCGCGCCCGCCACCGGCGTCCGATCTCGTCGAGCATGCGCGGGTACACGATGAGGTGGCGAAACGGCAGGATCGCCGCCATGTACGCGTGGCCCAGCAGTCCGTTGGGCTTGACCAGGACGGCCATCTGGCCGCGGTAGCCACCGGACCCGTCAGGCACCCAACCGAGGTGCATGACGCCATGCATCGTCCGGTTGGCGATCTCCGCCGCCCACTCATTGTCAGTCAGGTAGAGCGGGCTGAACGGAAGCGCGCCGCTGAACTCCGGCCCGGCCGGCCCGGCGCGCAGATCGGCCGGGAGCCGATCACGCAGCGTCGCGACCCGCGACCCTGTCCCCGACGACGGGTCGTCCCAGCCGAGAAGCTCCCCCGCCTTCCAGCGCAGGGCAAAGAGCGCGCGTACCACGGCCGACCCGCTTCGGTCCGGGTCGTTGGTCACCGTCATGTCGACCAGGAGGGGGAACTCGTCTGGCCCACCCGGCGTCGGCAGAGCCCACACGTCCTCGACCGTGAAGTCGCCGGCGATCTCGTGGATCCGCCAGGGCTGGATGGTGTGCGCGGTCGTCGGGAGCCTCATGGTCGGTGACCTCCGTTGGGGCTGGCTGTTCGTGTTGTCCGCAGCCCACAGTAACATACATGCATGCACGTATCTAGAACGCAGGCCGACCGCAGGGCTCAGAGCCGCGCCGCGCTCCTGGAGTCGGCCGCCCGGGGGCTCTCGCGCTACGGGTACGGCAACCTCACGCTGGAGCGAGTGGCCGCCGAAGCCGGCTACACCCGCGGTGCGCTGTATCACCAGTTCACGGGCAAGGAGGACCTGGCCCTCGCCGTCGTCAAGTGGGTGGCGTCCACCTGGGAGCACGAGGTCTGGGAGCCCGCGCATCGCCACACCGACCCGGTTGCGGTCCTCGTCGCGCTCGCGCGCGGCCACGTCGTCTACTGCCGGCGCGACGTTGCCCGGGTGATCATGGCGCTGCGCGTGGAGTTCGCCGGGCGGGAGCACGCCGTCGGGGACACCATCGAGCGGATCGTGCACGGCAACGCCCTGCGCTTCGCCGCCCTCATCACCGCCGGGCGCGAGGCGGGCTCGATCCCCGCCGGGCCGCCCGCGGAGACGCTGGCGATCGCGGGCATCGGGGCGCTCGAGGGCCTCGCCATCCAGGTCGCCGGTGAGGCCCCCCATGACGAGGTGCTGGCCGAGCGCCTGATGCTCGGGCTGCTCGGCCTCTGACCGCGCGATGCCGCACGTCCAAGCGCGCGGTGGCGCGCCTCCCCATCCCCATGTCTCCGCCGCCCAGATCGGGGGTAGAGCCCTGTCATGGCCGCGATGCCGGATCGATCCGAACTGGCGGCGACGGCCCGCTCGGCCGGTCGCCGGGGCTCTCGCCGCGACGCCCTGCAGGTGCTGGCCCGGGTCGGGCTCGTCGCCCGTGGGGTGGTCTACGGCGTCATCGGGATCCTCGCCTTCAAGCTGGCCGTCGGCTCGGGAGGCAGGACCGAGAGCCAGAGCGGCGCGCTCCAGACCATCGCCGGGCAACCGTTCGGTCAGGTCCTGCTGATCGTGCTGGCCATCGGGCTCGCCGCCTACGCAACCTGGCGGTTGTCCGACGGTCTGGCGGGCTCACGTCCCGACGAGGACGGCTCCCTCCAGCGGCGCGTCTCGGCGATCGCCGGCGCCATCGTGTACGCCGCGCTCTGCGTCACCGCGGTGAAGATCCTCGCCGGCAGCCACGCATCCAGCGGGAGCCCCAAGCCCGCCGCGGCCGGCGTCCTGGGCTGGCCCGGCGGGCCGGTGATCGTCGCCATCGCCGGGCTCATCGTCATCGGCGTGGGCGTCTATCAGGGCTACAAGGGGGTGGCCCGGAAGTTCCTGGAGGATTCCCGCACCGAGATCATGGGCGACGGTACGCGCACCACCTTCACGGCCGTCGGCGTGGTCGGTCACCTCGCCCGCGCCGTCATCTTCCTCCTCGCCGGTTACGGGCTGATCAAGGCAGCCTTCGACTACTCGGCCAAGAGCGCCGTCGGTCTCGATGGCGCGCTCCAGAAGCTCGCTCACGCGTCCGCCGGCCCGCTCCTGCTGGCGATCGTGGCCCTCGGCTTCATCGCCTTCGCGCTCTACTCGATCGCGGACGCGCGCTACCACCGGGTCTGACGCCGCCGCCGGCTTGCGCGTCGGCGGACTCAGCGCCGGCGCTGAGACGTATGGGAGTCGTGGCCGTTGCGACGATCGATGCTCCCCGGAGTCACAGCTCACAGTGGGTCGCCGCGCTCGCCGACCTCAACGCCGATTTCGGCGAGTTGCTGTTTCTGTGTCATAGCGCCGAGACCGAGTTGGCCGAGGCGACAGGCGAACTGGACGACGCGCTCCTGCATGTCCGGACGCACGATCTGCTGAGTCGCCAGCTGGCGGCCTCCTGCCGGCGCTATCGGTCGATCAGGGAGCGGCTGCTCGGCCTTCGGGAACTGGCGCAACGCGGTCAGGCGACGCCATCACTGGTGAACGGACTGGCCGCGGAGAAGGTGTCACTGGCTGATCTGTTGCGGGTTGAGCGGGCGCTGACCGCGGGACTGGTCGGCGCGGCCGACTGGCAGTCGCCGTCGTTCCTGCACTCCACGATGCCGGCGGCAGGCAGGCAGCCCGGACGTATCCGGGCGCACTGGAACGACTACAAGCGAGATCGGCACGTCGATGGCGAGCAGTTCGAGCGCCGCTGGGTCGCGGCGATGGTCGACGGGCCCGCGGATCTGCGGGCGCTGTTGACGACATGCGGCATGGCGGCGTTGACCACCATCCTCTCGTTCCTCACGATGGAGGGCAAGCTGCACGGACCGGTGCTCGTGGGCGCCGGCGTGTACCACGAGACCCGGCTCCTGCTCGAGCGCGCCCTGCCGGGACGCCTGCGGGTGGCCGACGAGCGCGACACTCGGCGAGTGCTGCGCAGAATCGCGGAGCTCAGCCCGAGCGCGGTCTTCATGGACGCGCTGTCAAACACCCGCTGGATGCCGGTGGTCGAGCTCTCGCCGCTGATCGATTGCCTGCGCGGCACCGACACCTACCTCATCGTCGACAACACCGGCCTCTCGGTCTTCAATCAGCCGTTCGCGCAGACAGACCCGTCGGTTCGCCTGATCATGTTCGAGAGCCTGCTCAAATACGCGCAGCTCGGACTCGATCGTGCCAACGCGGGGGTGATCGTCGCGCGCCCCGAGCTTGCGGAGAGGTTGTCGGAGTACCGCGAGCACCTCGGGACCAATGTCGCCGACGTCGCGGTCCATGCGCTCCCCTCGCCCGACCGCGGGGTGCTCGAGCGCCGGCTCAGGCGCCTCGAGCGCAACGCGCTGGTCCTCGCCGGTCGCCTGTCGCAGGTTGAGGCTCGGGGGGTGGAGATCGTGTACCCGGGCCGCGCGTCACCTTCGTCGGCGCTGGCCGTATCCCCTCCCGCGTTCCGCGGAGGGTGCCTGTCGATCGTGTTCGACGGGCACGACCCCGAGTTGCGGCGCGAGCACGCTCTGGTGCAGGGCGCGGTGGCCGAGGCGACCGCGCGCGGCGCCGCGTTGCTCGGCGGCTCGAGCTTTGGGTTTGATACGAGCCGGATCTATCTGACCGCAGCGCGCGCCGAGTGCGGTGAGCCGTTCGTCCGCGTCGCCGCGGGCACCGAGCACATCGTCGCCGTCGAGCTGCTTGCCGACGCGCTCGCCGCCGCGGTCCGGCAGGCGACGATCGGGGACCCGCGGATCCCGGCGCAACGCGCTGGCCTTGGAGGCGCCCGGGCCGTATCATCGCCGTGATGCTTCACGGCACGAATCTCGGCTGGTGGCGGTTGCGCATAGCGCGGCCCCGCTGACCTCTGCCTGGGCCGCTCTCGAGCGGCCCATCGTGTTCATCGACGACGTGCGCTCGGGAGGGGCCCTCACCCCCGAAAGGAACGCATGATCTCCACCGAAGTCCCCCCTCCCCGGCTCACGGCCACGCCGCGCGTGCTGACCGGCGATCGCCCCACCGGACGGCTGCACCTCGGCCACCTGTTCGGCACCCTGCTCAACCGTGTGCGCCTGCAGAACGAAGGCGTCGAGCTGCTGGTGCTCGTCGCCGACTACCAGACGATCACCGACCGCACCAGCCCCGAATCGCTGCCCGGCGACGTCGAGGAGCTGGTTGCCGACTATCTCGCCGTGGGCATCGACCCCGCCCGCGCCACGATCTTCGCGCACTCGCGGGTGCCGGCGCTCAACCAGCTGCTGCTGCCGTTTCTCAGCCTCGTCACGCTTCCCGAGCTGTTGCGCAACCCAACCGTCAAGGAGGAAGCCGAGGCGTCCGGGATGCAGACGCTCAACGGGCTCATGCTCACCTATCCCGTCCACCAGGCCGCCGACATCCTGTTCTGCCGCGCGACGCTGGTTCCCGTCGGTGCCGATCAGCTCCCGCACATCGAGCAGGCGCGGGTCATCGCGCGGCGCTTCAACCGCCGCTATGCGCCAGACCAGCCGGTGTTCGTCGAGCCCGAGGCTCTGCTCAGCGAGGCGCCCGCGTTGCTGGGCACCGACGGACAGAAGATGAGCAAGAGCCGCCACAACACCATCGCCATCGGCGCGACCGCGGACGAGACCGCGCGCCTGATCCGGGCCGCCAAGACCGACCCCGGCCGCCACATCACCTACGAGCCCGCCACCCGGCCCGAGATCTCCAACCTCGTGCTGCTCACCGCGCTCTGCCTGGACGCCGATCCGATGCACGTCGCCGAGGAGATCGGCGCGCGGGGAGCGGCCGAGCTCAAGCGGCGCGCCACCGAGGCCATCAATGAGCGCCTCCGTCCGATCCGGGCCGCCCGAGCCGAGCTGATCGCCGACCGTGCCCACCTGCGACAGGTGCTCCTCGACGGCAGCGCGGCCGCCGCCGCGGTCGCCGACCGGACCCTCGAGGCGGTCAGCACGGCGATGCACACCGCGTACTGACACCTCCCGTGTAACGCTCCGGCGCGCACGCGACAGTTACGGGCATGAGCGATCAGTCGCCGGCGCGGGCTGCTGCCGAGGAGCGGTTTGCGCGAGTGTTCGTCCACCTTTCCCTCGTCGCCGGCTATGCGCGACGTCGCCGAGCCGCCGATCCGGAGGGGATCGCCGCCGAGGTGATGGCCATCGCCTGGCGGCGACTGGCCGACGTCCCCGCCGACGACCCGCGGCCGTGGCTGATCGCCACGGCGCGCAACCTGATGCTGGCCGATTGGCGCCGACACCAGGGCGCGGTGACCCAGCCGGTGGATGACCGCGCGACCGCACCGGAGACCCCAGTGGCGACCGTCGAGCTCGATGCGCAGCTCGAGGTCGCCCTGCTGCAGCTGTCATCCAGCGATCGGGAGGCGCTCCTGCTCGTGGCCTGGGAGGACCTCACGCCCAAGGCGGCCGCGGCCAGCCTCGGGATCTCCCCGGCGGCGTTCCGGGTCCGGCTGCATCGCGCTCGCCGGCGCCTGATCCGTCATCTCGACGACAACCCAACGACGCCTCCCGCCGCCCGGAGGACTCGCCTGGAGGAGACATGACCCCGCATCCGGACATCCTCGACCGGCTCCACGCCGCCAAGCCTCCAGACGCGCCCCGGTCCGGTGATGACCGACTGTGGGGGCAGATCACCGCGACGCCCCACGATCCGCGGCTCGACCGCCAACCTCGGTCGCCCTCTTCCCGGCGACACGCCCTGCGACTGATCCCATCGGTCCTGGCGGTGGCGCTCGCGGTCGCCGTGGCCGTCGCCGCACTGGTGGTCCTTCGCCACGGCGCCCACCAGCCCTCACATCCGGCATCCGGGAACGGCACGCGAGGTGAGATCGTCGATCGAAACGGCGTCGTGCTCGCCGACACCACCCGCGCCGCGACGATCAGCATCACGCCGACCGCTCTGCCGAGGTCCAGGGCCGCTCGCGTGCGCGTCTATGACCGGCTCGCCCACGCACTGGGCGTCAAGGACGCGTCGCGGCGCTGCGCGCTCGGCGGGCAACGGTGGCTGCGCGCCGCGCCGTGCCCGGCGACATCCACGTCGCCGCAGGGGCGCGGTTCCCCGTTCGCCGTTGAGCCCAATGTGTCGGATGCCGTCGCCCGGCGCGTGGCGGCCGAGCATCTCAGCGGCGTGGTGGTCAGCCGCCGCTCCGTGCGCTCATATCCCGGCCATCTCGCCGCCCAGGCGCTGGGCCTGGCCACCCCGACGGGCGCTGGCCTGGGCAGGACGGGACTCGAGGCCGCGTATGACCGCTATCTGCGCGTCGGCGACACCCTCGACGTGTCCCTGGACGCGAAGCTCGAGCGGGCGGGCGAGCGAGCGCTCAGGACGTCGATCGCGCGCAACCCGACCGCTGTGGGAGGGGCGTTCGTGGCCATGGACCCAACCAACGGCCAGGTGTACGCGATGGGGTCGTCTCCCCGAGCCACGCAGAGCGCGGGTCCGACCGGTTCGGTGTTCACACCCATCACCGCCGTCGCCGCGCTCGCCAGCGGAGAGTGGACGACGTCGCGCACCTTCGACGACACCGGCCAGTTCTGCGTCGGGACGGGCGCAGGAGAACAGTGCCGCCACAACAGCGGCAACGCCGTCGACGGTCGGCTCGACCTCGCCGGCGCGCTGCGAGCCTCCTCCGACGACTTCTTCTACAACCTCGGCGCCAGGCTCAACGTCGATCCCCGCAGGGCGCCCGGCGGCGGACCGCTCGACACGTGGGCCTCGGCGCTCGGCATCGGCCGCCTCACCGGCATCGACCTGCCCGGTGAGAGCCGCGGGACGCTGCCCACCCCGAGATGGCGCCAGAGCCGCAACGCACTGGAGGCGAAGTGCCGGTGCGGGATCGCCGACGGCGCCAACCGGCCATGGTCGATCGGCGACAACGAGAGCCTCGCCGTCGGGCAGGGCGATGTCCAAGCCACCCCGCTCCAGGTCGCGGTGGCCTACGCGGCGCTGGCCAACGGCGGCACCGTCGTGCGTCCCCACCTCGGCGTCAACGTGACGACGCACGACGGCACCGTCGTCCGCGCCATCAACCCACCGGCCCGTCACCTCACGATCGGCTCAGGGGATCTGGCAGCCATCCGCCTCGGCCTCCATGAGGCCGCACAATCTCCGGGCGGCACCTCTGACGACGTGATGGGCGCCTTCCCGATGACCGTCTACGGCAAGGCCGGAACAGCCCAGTACACCAACCAGCCCGACTACGCCTGGTACGCCGCCTTCGTCATCGACCACACCGACAAGCCGATCGTGGTCGTTGTCCACCTGGAGAAGGCGGGCTTCGGCGACGTCGCCGCCGCCCCCGTCGCGCGTCAGATCCTCTCGCAGTGGTTCTTCGGCACCCCTGGCAGGTACGTCGCGGGAACATCGACCGCGTCCTGACCGTCCGGCGACGGCTCAACCAATCGCCGGCGAGAGGACCCTGGCCTTCCAGGGCCGCCCGCCATCGCTCGTGTGGTACCTCACCCGGTTGGCGGAGGCGGCCGCGGAGCCCGCGCGGCCATGGACCAGCGACAGCCCGCATCGTCGCGGTCTCGGGGCCCAGCGCGGTCAGGTCGCCCGGGAGGGTCCCGACGTGAAGGCTGCTCCGTGGCCCGGGCACCTGCTGCGCAAGCGACCGGACGGTCACCCCCACGCCCCGCGGTCGGGCGCTCACCGGCTCACATCGGGGGTCGCCGCCGCGGGGGCGTGACCGGGAGGCTCTGGGTGTCGCTGCGCAGGTGCCCGCTCTGGGGGAGGCTCTGGAGCTTGTGGAGTGCGTGCTTCTCGATCTGCCGGATGCGCTCCCGAGTGACCTTGAACCGGCGTCCGATCTCGTCAAGCGTGGTCGGCTGCTGATCGTCGAGCCCGAAGCGAAGTTCGATGACGCGGCGCTCACGGTAGGTCAGGCCGTCCAGCGCCTCATACAGCGCCGTCCTGGTGCTGGCGACAACGGCGAGGTCGTACGGGGACTCGCTGTCATCGTCGGCGATCAGTTGGCCGAACTCCGATCCCTCCTCGTCGCCGATCGGCTTCTCGAGTGAGATCGGTGCTCGCGTGGCGTGCTTGATCGCCTCGACATTCGCGGGAGTGACACCGGCCACGAGGCCGGCGATCTCCTCGGAGCTCGGGTCACGACCGAGCGATGCCGTCAGGCTGCGCTCGGCACGGGCGATTCTGTTGACCTGCTCGACGATGTGAACCGGTATCCGGATGGTGCGTCCCGTGTCGGCGAGCGCTCGGGCGACGGCCTGGCGAATCCACCAGGTGGCATAGGTCGAGAACCTGAAGCCCAGGCGGTAGTCGAACTTCTCCACCGCGCGGACCAGACCGATGCTGCCCTCCTGGATCAGATCGAGGAACGGCAGCCCCCGGTTGCGGTAGTTCTTCGCGATGGAGACGACCAGCCGCAGGTTCGACTCGACCATCCTCTGCTTGGCGGCCAGGTCGCCACCCTCGATCCGTTTCGCGAGCCTGACCTCCTCGGCGCCGGTGAGCAGCCGCGACTTGCCGATGTCCTTGAAGAACAGCTGCAGCGCGTCGGTGGTCATGTCCGGCTTGAGATCCATGGGGGCGTTGCGGCGCGCGCGTGTGTCGGGGGCGCGCTGGACGTGCGCGCTCACCACGCTGGCGGGGTCGACGTCTTCGACCAGCTCGATCTCAGAGCCCTCGAGCAGGGCGTGCAGGGCCTCGAGGTCGGCGTCATCGAGGTCGAGCTCGGCGGTGGCGTCGAGAATCTCGGCGTAGGTGAGGACGCCGACCTGACGGCCACGGCCAATGAGGCCCCTGACCTCGTCACTTTCCCGAAGCTCGACTGATGACATAGCGCGCCAGCGGAAGCCCTCAGGCTTCAACAGGTAGGGGCGAAGCCACCAAGTCGGTGGAGTGACGCCGGTAGAAGCGGCAGCCGACCCGACGGTCGACCACGACCGACACTACACCGATCCCAGGCGTCCGTGGCGAAGATGCCCGGGATTGACTTGGGTGTATGGTCCGCTGACGCCTTGGGTGAAAGGCGGCCCTAGCGGCTTCCACTCCTGGCCGGCCTTGGCACGTCGACCCTCAGCGGTCCGCGCACCTTTACTACAAGGAGCCGGCAATGACGCTTTCCGCACCGCCCGACCACACGCTTCGCGACCCATTTGATCGGCCCGGTGACCCGCCGTCGAGGAGGGTCGCGCGCATCGCGGGCATCTTCATGGTCATCACCTTCATCTCCATCCCGGCGTTGATGCTGTATGACCGCGTGCTCCACCACACGAACTTCGTCGTCGGCGCCGGCGGTGATGGGCGCGTGTATGTGGGCGCCTTGTTCGAGATCCTCACGCTCATCGCCGGCATCGGCATGGCCGTCACGCTGTACCCCGTCCTGCGGCGTCAGAGCGAAAGCCTCGCGCTGGGCTATGTGACCGTGCGCGTGTTCGAGTCATGCCTCATCGCGGTCGGCATCGTCAGCCTGCTCGCGGTGGTGACGCTGCGCCGGGACCTCGCCGGCGCCACGGGGACCGACACCGCATCGCTCATCCTCAGCGGCCGATCGCTGGTCGCCGTCCATGACGCGACGTTCCTGGTCGGTCCTGCGTTCTGCGCGGCCATCGGCAACGGGCTCATCCTCGGCTACCTGATGTTGCGGTCCGGGCTTGTGCCGCGGCGCTTCGCCCAGTTCGGCATCGCCGGCGGCTCCCTCGCCCTGGTCACGGCGCTTCTCGTCCTGTTCGGCGCCTACAGCCAGAGCTCCGGGGCGTCGTTCATCCTCACACTGCCAGAGGCCGTCTGGGAGCTCTCGCTGGGGATCTACCTGATCGCCAAGGGCTTCAAGCCCTCACCGGTCCTCTACGACGACGGGCGCCACGCCGGCGTGGACGGCCCGCTGATCCCGGTGCTCGCGTCCCCATGACGCGATGAACCTCAACGCGATCGTGCGTTGCCGCCCCGGAGATGTCGGCGCGGCATTGGCATGGCTATAGGGCTGCTCAGGGAATCTCGGTGGTTGTCCTGCCGCGGCGATTGAAGGTCGCCGCGCGTGGGTCGCGCACGACGGGTGAGGCGGATGGTGTGCCAACGGGAGGCCGCACGAAGTTGGTCCTCGATGTGAGCGGTGATGAGCGCTCGAGCCAGCGCGGGGTGCAGCATTCCGAGCCTCCTTTTGATCTACGACGACACTTCACTCAAGCCTGAATCGTACACTACCACCATTCAGGTGAATATGAACCTTGGCGGAGTAGACTCGCTGGAATGCGAGCAACCGATCCCCGGGTCCAGCTTCTGGCCGAACTCGCCGACGAGACGCGATACGCCGTGCTGGAACGCCTTGAGCAGGGGCCGGCCTCGGCCAGCGAACTGGCCGAGCGCCTTGATGTGTCGCCCACGCAACTGGCCAATCACCTACGGCGACTCCGCGACACCGGCCTCGTAGCGGTCAGCCACCAGGGCCGCCTCGCGCTCTACGAGCTCGCCGAGCCGGGGCTGCGGGAGATCTTCTCCATGCTCAACGGCTTACGCGGGGCTCCGCCGCGCCCAGGTCGGCCGGCCCAGGTGGCCACTACCTGCTACGACCACCTCGCCGGCCAGATTGGCGTCGCTCTGATGGATCACCTCGTGCGATCAGAGGCGCTCGTGGCCCGAGACGGGGAAGGGGAACTCAAACTCGGCCCAGAAGCCGCCCGCGGCTTTGCCGAGCTCGGAGTCGAGCTGTCCACCAAGCCCGCCCGCCGTACGCTCGCCTTCTCATGCATGGACCCTCGGATCGGACGACCACACCTCGGAGGTCAGCTCGGCGCCCAGCTCGCCGCCTCCCTGGGCCAAAAAGGCTGGGTCAAGCCCACCGCGCAGCCACGCCTCCTCGAACTCACCCCGGCCGGCAACACAGGCCTGCATCGCCTCGGCATCCGCCTCGAGGCGGTGTCCGATCACCCAGGTGCCGCGCCGACCGGCGACAGTCGTTCCAAGATCAGCTGACCGGAGGGCGCGCGGGGCGGGTCGCCGGCGTCGGCCCGCGGGGCCCTGTGGCGCTGGATCCAGATGGCGCCGGTGTCAGGGCAGGCGTAGAGCGTGGTCTGCGCCTCCACGTCCTCGGCCGTGGCGCGGAGGTGGCGGCGGGCGTAACCGATTGCCTCCTGCCCGGAGCCATCTCCATCCGTTGGACCCTCCCGGTCACGTACGACAGCAAACTGGAAGTCTGGATCTCCACGCTCAACCCCGCGCGGACCGGGACGCTCGCTCCGATCTCTCCGGGCAGCTTGGTGCGCACCGAGAGCCCCGAGGCGGTGGTGGCCCACCGACGTCGGCCGCCGTCCTCGGCGCTCAACGTGACCAGCGTTTGCACACCGACATCCGACGGCCAGCCTGGCACCTGGGCGGCGTCGACCAACGTGACCGGCAAGGTGACGACGTCGCCCAGCTCAAAGAGCCGAACCTGGTCTTCCTGAACCACCGACCACATGAACACCGGCCAGAGCGCCACCCCCAATCAGGTTATCCGCACGGACGTGTAGGTGCCAGCTGCCGCTCAGCTCTGAAGTGAGACGACGGTTTCTCGCGCGGGCTCGTCCCAGAGCGCTCGCAGGGTCGGGTTCCATGACATGCGGATGCGAAGCTCGCATGCCGCCGGATCGGGTAATGCGAGCGTGAATCCGCCGCACGCGCCCGCGCTGGCGGGCACCGGGTCGTGGTTGGCGGCGAGCCCGAGGAAATGGCCGCCGACGTCGCGGTAGCTGTTTCCAAGATCGTCCTTCGCTTCGAATCGAGGGCGCTGCGCGGCGAGGGCGTGGTCGACCGCGAAGGGCATCACGCCGAGGTTGTAGCCGACCCGCAGCACGTTGCTGTCGCGTTCGACGAACGTGATCGTCAAGCCCTTTCCCGTCGAGTAGTTGCCGGGCGGGTCGTGCACCACGAAGCGCAGCGCGACGGGAGCCGAGGACCGATCGGTGCGCTCGAGCACCTGCAATGCCTCGTCTACGGTCCCCGATCCACTGAGAACCGAGAACGCATGCGCGATCGCTCGCGGGCTGTAGCCCAAGGCTCGCAGGCGCGCCTCGAACACCGGCCACCGCTCGCGGGCAGCCTTCTGTCGGTCCGCCGCCTTCGCCGCGAGCCGGAGCTCTGGAAATTCGCTCTCCCCCGGCCTCATCGAGCCGAGTCTAGTCTGCGTCTCCGACCCAGCGGCCCCGCTCCACAGGCGACCGGGAGGGTATTCAGTCACTCGACACCGATGTCCCTGACCACTTCTGTCCTGCTCTGTGACGTGGATCGCCGCCGGCGGCGACCCGCCGGCGGGTTGCCTCCCGCAGTGGTGCTGCCGGCTGCATGGGTGATCACCAGGCGATAGGACCCCAGTTGTGCCCGTGAAGTCGCGAGCGGTCGGTGAGATGCCCATCAGCGATCGTGGCCTCCCATAGCCGTGGCGGGCGGTGGCCAACCAGGTACATCAGATGATTCCCGGTGGAGTCGAAGGCCAGCGGCAGAGAGTTGCGGATGGTGAGCAACCGCGTCGTGGCGCCGGTCTGAGCAATCCGTTCCAGCTGCGTGCTGTCACCGTGGCTATCGGTGGCGATGAGCAGTGAGGTCGGCGCAGCCGTGTTTGCGCCGAGCGCGATCGCAGGGCTCAGTGGCTTTCCGGCGACGTGGGCGCACCGCGCCGTCAACGGAGCTGGCTCAGCGGGAACGTGAACGAACACGACGACGGCGTGAGCGGCGGTGGTCCCGCACCAGCGCGCTCGCGGCGGGTGGTGTCCGACGAGAGCCCGGGCGGGTGCCGACGGGACGATCGCAATGTCCGAACCGTCCGCCAGCCAGGTGACCGCACCGTCGAGCAGGTCCGCTTGCTCTCCGAGCTCGGCCACCAGGCTGATCGTCCGGGTCGTGCCCGCCGTCAGGTCACGCACGGCCAGTCCGTGGGGAAACGTGGCGTAGGCCAGCTGCGTCCCGTCGTCGCTGACCGCCGGCTGCGCACCCTCGGCGACCTGCACCTCGCCGCGGGTGGCGACATCGATCCGCATCAGGCGCAGGTAGAACCGCCGCCCGGCGTGCCGGGGGATCAACGTGAAATACACCTCCTTGCCGTCCGGCGTGAGCGCCAACCCGTTGTTGGTGAACGACAACTCCGGAAAGGACGCCAACCGCCGGGTGAGCGTCCCACTCCTCGACGAGTACAGCGACATGTCCCATCGCAGCGGATTCGCTTGGGCCTGGCCGATGGAGACGAACCTGCCGGGCGCCGCCGGAGTGGACGCGCCGCTCATCGACGGTCCGGCCGCAACAGCGACACCAACCAGGATCGCCAGCGCAGCAAGGCCGCTACGGGCACGCATCGCAGAGGATCCTCGCACACCCGAGCACGACGCCGATGTCGCCGATGTCTGTTGGCCGGCGTGCGAGAGTTACACGCGTGCCCACCGGCCTGTCATTGGGGTTCGTCGGGCGTGCGACGAACGGTGTCGGAGACGGCCTTGCCAGCTCGATCTCCTGGGAGGGGCATGCGCTCATGTTGGTCAGGGAGCCGGTGTCCAACCCTGGCTGTGGACTGCGGATCGTCGAACATGACGGGGAGCGAGAGCACCGTTTCTTGACATCCTCGATGGCTCGGATTGGTATCGGCTGGACGTCCACCAGGTCTAGCTCGGACGACCGGGAGCGTTGGGCTCACCGGGCCCCAGACGAACCGCACGCGCCAGGCGCCGCGGCCGCCACTGGGGCGGTCCATCCCGCTCAACGGCACGATGTCAGGCACGTGCTCGAAGACCGCGGGCTAGGCATGGTTGGCGACATCAAAGCTGCGCTGGCGTACTTCGGCTTTTGGTCCGCCCAGCACTCGCGGCTCTCGGCCATGAACGTCGTCTGGTGCGGCGAGCCAGCCTCCACGCGGTCCCCCGGTGCCGACAACGTCCGCGACGATGGCGGTGACGTTGTCGCGGCTGCCGTGATCGAGAGCCGTGTCGACGACTCGGCGGATCGCCACGGCTGCGTCGCCGATCCTCAACAGCGTGGCGAGCTCCGTATCGTCCAGATAATCCGTTACGCCATCTGAGCACAGCAGCAGGCGGTCACCCGCTTGGGCGTGAACCACTCGCACGGCGGGCAGCGGGCGCTCGACACCGTCGAGCGCTTCGAGGACAACGGACCGTTGCGGATGCTGTCGAGCGGCGGTCTCGTTGAGTGCACCGCTGTCGATGAGTGCCTGCACCAGGCTGTCATCGCGCGTGAGGCGGCGCAGATGCCCCCCGCGGAGAAGATACGTGCGCGAGTCACCGACGTTGGCGATCACATACGCACCGTCGTTGGAGAGCGCGACTGCCGTGAGCGTGGTGCCCATGCCGGCATGACCGGGGTCACAGAAGGTCGCGAAGCCGATCACCGCGTTCGCGTCGGCCACCGCCGCGCCCAGTTCCTCCTGCAGTGGATGGGCCAAGCGCCGCTTGTCCAGCCCAATCATCTTCAGGATCGCCAGCCCGCTCGCAACCTCTCCGGCCGCCGCGCCTCCGACCCCATCGGCAACCGCGACCAACCGTGGCGAGGCGCACAGCGCATCCTCGTTGTTCTCGCGCCGCCCAACCTCACTGAGCACCGTTGGCTGCATCGTGAGCACCGACGACACGTTACCCGGACACGGCACCTGGATGAGGTCGGCGACGGCCCGACACCGGGCACAGGCCTAGTGCCGTAGGACCGTCGTATAGAGACCGCTCGTGTACGGCCACGCTGCTCCATCACCCGTGGCGGTGGACCCGTTGAACAGGATCATCGCGTTGCCGTGACCGTCGGTCGCTTCCAGTGAGCCAAAGCGATTACACGCGGACGGAGAGCTGATCATCGGCGAAGAGGAGTCGCGCAGCGGCGGCGGCACCCGCAGCGAGCCGGCCGAGGTCCGCTGGCCCGATGAGGCGGTCGTGCGCGAGGTCCTGATGGACGTCCGGTTCCCCGAGATCCTGGAGACCTGAGCGCTTGGAGATCCGGCGGATCACGATCCCCCCGGGCACGCCGGCGCGCCTGCACCCCCACAACGGTCCCGTGGTCGACGTGGTTCTTCGCGGCTCGGCGCGGAATTGATCGCTCATGGTGCGCATCGCACACGTCTGCATGATCGTGAGCGCACCCACAGGGCGATTTGTATCGCGGGCGCTGTTGGGCCGCGGCCGGGTGCGTACGATGTTGAGATCATCCACGCCCTGGGTGATGACACCGGTCGCCCGCCGGTCTGGAATGGTGGTCAATGCGGCCTCAACTGACTGAACAAGCGCGCTTCGTGCGGCCTGCCGGCCTGGTGGGCGTGGAGGCGCTGCACGCAACATTCGTGAGCCATCGCTACGCGCCGCACCTTCACGACGAGTGGACGATCGCCCAAGTGATCGCCGGAGCGGCCCGGTTCCAGCTGGAGGGCCGGTGGCACACTGCCCCCGCCGGGACCGCCTTCGTGATCCCGCCTGGGGCGGTCCACACCGGTGAGCCGGCGACTACGGACGGCTATAAATACCGGGTTCTGTATCTCGAGCCCTCGCGCCTGCGGGATGGCTCGGAAGGCGACCTGACGAGCGCCCCACATGGTCTGCCGGTAGTCCTCCGCGTCCGCACGCTCGCGAGGGCTCTGACGCTTTTGCACGCGACGCTTCCCGTGGCCGGGATGGTGCTCGAGCAGAGCGAGGCGCTCGCGCGCGTCTCACACGAGCTGGTCGATCTAGTGGGCTCAGCTGAGCGGTCGGGCCGGCGCGGGGCCCATCCGGCCGTCGCCGCCGCGCGCGCGTACATCCTCGAGCATTGGCGCCAGAACTTCTCTCTCGAGGAGCTCGCGCGTGTCGCTGGGCTGAGCCCGTTCCATCTCGTCAGAAGCTTTCGTGAGGAGTTGGGGGCGCCGCCGTCCGCGTACCGGCGCGCGCTCCGAGTCCAAGCCGCCCAGAAAATGCTGCGAGCAGGCACGCCGCCCGCACGAACCGCAGCTGAATGCGGCTTCTACGACCAGGCGCATCTGAATCGGCACTTCAAGCGGGTCACGGGAGTGACACCCGCGCGCTATCTGACGGCTTGACGCGGGTTGACAGATAGAGCAAATGCGTCCAACACACACTCCGGGCTGAGGCCAGGCACTGTGACCGGACCCCGTTTGTCGGTCCACCACGGGTGAGAGTTGGTGGTCGATACGGGTCTCGAAGCAAGGTAGCGGCCGTGCGGTCGGATCGGGCGGACGCGCTGGAGGCGAGGGTGGCTGGGAGGCGCGACCGTCGTCGCGGAGCCGAGCGGAGCGAGGCGGAGCGGCGATGGTCGCGCCGCGGTCGCCGCAGCACCCCCGATGGTCGGGCTGGTCAGGCGCCGGCTGGCAGCTTCTCGTTCGTGGCCATTCGGCGGCGAACACGGCGGGTGCCTTCACCCGGAGCGATGAGTGCCGCTGGCGCCAGTTGTCGTCCTCCCGCCAGTCGGAGATTCACCACGCGCGCCTCGGCCAGAAAGCAGAACTCCTCGACGTCGAGCAGCTGGTCGCGCACGCGCGCGTGGAACGACGCGACGAACGGGTGCTGCCACGGCGCGCCCGGCTCGATGAACGCGGTCTCGGCCTTGGACTGCTCGCACCAGTCGCGGAGCGCGTGTCCAGTCATCTCCGGACCGTTGTCGCAGCGGAGCAGCTCAGGCCCGCCGCGCTCGGCGGCGAGAGCCTCGGGCACGCTCACCGCCCGATCGGCGTCGATACTGGGCTCGACGAACATCGCAAGCAACTCGCGCGTGAACTCGTCGACCACGTTCAGCAACTTCAGCGCCCGCCCGTCAGCGGTCTGGTCGAACTGAAAATCGAACGCCCACACGTGATTCGGCCGCTCCGCCCGCAACCGCTCGGCCGGGACCGTCGACTCTCCGAGACGCCGGCACTTGCGCCGCCGCTGCGGCACCCTGAGCCCCTCCTCGCGCCACAGCCGCTGCACCCGCTTGCGGTTCACCTCCCAACCCCCCTTCCCGCAGCCGGTGATGCGTTCGCCGGTACCCCCCACCGCGGACGCTCCCCCGAGAACCTTCGCAGCTCCGCGCGCAACGCCGCGTCATCCCCGGCCGGCTTCGGCTCGTGCCGCTGCGTGGAGCGATGCTGGCCGACCACCCGGCATGCCCAGCGCTCGCTGACACTAAGGCGGTCGCGAAGCATCGCCACCGCCTGGCGTCGGCGGGGCGGGCCTATCAGTTTCCCCCGGCGATCTCCTTCAACGCCTGGTTCTCGAGCACCTGCTCGGCCACGATCCGCTCCAGCTGCTGATTCTCGCGCTCGAGCTCCTTCAGCCGCTTCGCGTCCTGGGCCTTGATAGGTCTGCTCGCTGATCCCCAGGTCCTTCGCCGCCTCCGGGATCGTCCGGCCCTCGCCGAGCCTCGCGCAGCTTGCGGATGATCTGCCCAGGCGTGTGACGGCGCCGCTTCATGTGAGTCCTCCTTGGCCCATTATCGGGCCGGGAAACTCTCACAGGCGTCGGACCGAACTCAGGGGGTCAGGCCACCTGGGGATCCGCACTTCTGCGAGGGGCCTGCGCCGATCACGTCCTGGGTGAGGGGCTCGGTGGACGCGTCGGTCAGCAGCGCCTGCGACTCGCAGACGAACCGCGCCTGGGGTTGGAGCAGGACGTAGGTCTCTCTTGATTGGCGTGTTGCTCGCCGGCGTGAGGAGCCACGATCAGCTCACCGTTATCCGCTTCGTTGGCGTTGACGCGCCGAACCCTTCGACTCCGAAGTGGCGACGGACCGAATGCCTGCCGGTTGCGGCCGATCTCGTGAGCCTCTGTCCATCTCGCCGAGTACTCGCGAGTCGCGGGCGGCCCAAACGCGCGGGTCTCTGAGAGCTTCGCGACTCGCCGAGACATGGTCGCCACTAGTACGCGAGAACCACGGTCATGGATCGCCGCTGCCTGTCCCGCGCATGGTCGTCCACTCGACGGCGAGCCCCTGGTCGAGTACAGCTCCTTCCAGCTGGAAGATGTCCACGGCGTTTTCCCCCTCCAGGAAGCCAGCTGCCTCGATGGCCGCGACCGTGGTCGTGTAGCTCGGCGAGGTGTCGAGTGCCTCGACCGACGCACGGTCCTCCCAAAGTGAGATCACGGCTCGCTCTCCCTCCCTGGCCGCGAACAGCACGCCTCGAAAGCCCGGCTGCGTGCGAAACATCGGGACTGACTTGTGTTGGACGAAGTGGCTGTACTCGTGTGCGCGGGACTCATCGATTCGGGTGAGCCAGATTCGTAGGATCATGCGCCGTCATCTCCATGGACGCACACGCCGGGCGTTGTAACGCCACGTAGGCCGATCAGACGCATTGGCTCGCTCGCTGCTTCGAGGTCCGGCGCGCCGTCTGTCAGCGCGGACGGCGCGGCGTAGGTGTCCGCGCCCATGAGGTGCAACGACACGTACGGCTCGTCGCCGATCACCCAGCTGTCATGGTCGGCGGCGATGGGGAAGCAGCCTCCGACGCCGATCACTAATTCCATGCCGTCGGTCATGCGGACGGCTGCACATCCACTCGGTACCAAGCCGACGTGACTGACCTCGCGCGGCACGGTGCCGGCCATCGGGCGCACATGCTCGCTCCAGCGCCAGCGAGGCTCGTAGGTCGCTCGCCCGAGCTGCATGCCTCCGATCTCGTAGAGCTCGAGGCGGCCCAACTCGAACCCCCGGACCTCGCCGGGCTGTCCGGTGCGTAGGATTGTGGGTGAGTCCATGCGATCGATTTTTAGCGTCAACGGATCGGCTCGGCTTGGACGTTATTGCGCGATGCAACAGGCTCGAGTGAACAGGCAAGGTTCGTGCGGCCCGCGAGTTGCGCGGCGTGGAAGCACTCCGTGCGACGTTCTTGAATCATCGCTACGGGCCCCCTACACGACATCCGGACTGTGGCTCAGGTGCTGGCGGGGGCCGCGCGCTCTTAACTGGAGGGCCGCTGGCATACAGCGCACGCTGGGAGCGTGTTCGTGATCCCTCCCGAGGCCGTCCACACTGGGGAATCGGCAAGCGCAGGCGGGTACACCTACCGCGTCCTGTAGCTCGACCCGCAGCTTCTGTCCGAGTTCTTCGGCCATGAGCGTCGGCTACCGCCTCAACGCGTCCCCGTCGTCGTCTGCTCCGAAGCCTGCCGCGAGCGCTTACAGGCACGCATGCGATGCTTCTCGAGCACGGCGTGTCGCTTGAGCGGCGCGGGCCCTCTCGCGCTTCAATACAAGAGGATGAGAATCCGATTGGGCGTCGTTGGCTGCAGCGAACGCCAGGAGGCCTTAGGCTGACTGTCGTGGGCAGACTCGTCGGTCCCGGCTCACCCCCGGCTGTGGTTGACGACCTCGACGTCGTGCCCGGCCGGGTCGGACATAAATGCGCCGTAGCAGCCAGGGTGGTAGCCCGCAGGCTCGCCCGGCGCGCGATGATCCTCCTAGTCCGCTGAAGCATCACGCCGAGAGGCAATCGACCACAAGCCAAGCGGAAGCGCGCCGAACCTGCGCTCGCGCGTTGCGGCACTCGAGAGGGATTGAGCTGGCGCTCCTGGATGCGACACCCGGGGCTCCAGGGTCGCCGGCGTGCCGCGCTGATCTTCAGGGTGGACCGCACCAGACGTGGCCGAGCTGGTGGAGTCAACGGTCGGGTCATCAGCACCGCTCCGCAACGCGCGCGACCGTCGAGCAGCCCCTGCCGCGGGAGCCCGTGCCGGCGGCGGGTCCGGCCGAGCGGGAGTTGCTCAATCGCTATGCGCCTGCCTTCGAGCAGCTGGAGGGACCGGTCGCGATGCTTTGCGAGGGCGCGACGCTACGGATGCCGCCCCAGCCGGCGCTCAGCGGAGGTGGCCCGATCGCGCGCTTCTTGTGCGACCCACTCGTCGGCGGCGATCTGACGCGGATTCGGCACAGGACGACGGCGGCGAACGGCGGCCCCGCGGTAACCATCGAGGTGCGAGCCTAATGCGGCGCCTGGATCCCGCACGGAGTCAACATGCTCGAGACTGCCCACGATCAGATCGCGGGCATCCTTCCTTGACCCCGGGTCCGTGCCGCGGTTCGGAGTCCCGGCCGCGCGTCACAGAAGGCGGGCGGACTGCATTTCCGGGTGGCGATGAGCGCGACAGTGGCATATCGCATCGTGAACCTGCCACCGATCGCATCGATCGCAGCTCCGATGCCGGCCAGTAGCTCCTGCAACGTGCCGGCCGGAACTTGGCTGTGGCCGCCGAAGGTCGGCACCTGGTCGATCCACTGTCCGGTGGTGTAGGACCGCTCCCACTCGACCTGCCATCGCTCTGGCGTGCTGAAGGAGCCGATGGCACGGATCGCGTCGGCCGACCTGGTGACGATGCGCTCGTAGGCGGCGAGAGGATCGCTTGGCGCGACGGCGAAGGGCGTGCCGGGAAGGATCCGTCGGTAGACCGCGGAGAAGGCCCGCGCGAGCTCAGGGGGCGGTTGGCCGACGTTCCAGAAGACCGCCAACCGGCCGTCGGGGCGCAGCGCCTCGGCGGCCTTCGCCGCCCCGGCTCTGGGGTCCAACCAGTGCCAGGTCGTGCCGGCGATCATCAGGTCGAACCTCCTCCCCGCAGGGTCCCACTCCTCGAACCTGGCCACCTCGACGTCAAACCCGGCGTGGCGGGCAAAGGCGGCCATCCTCCCGTCCGCCTCGACGCCGAGTACCCGGTAGCCCGTCGCCCGGAATGGTCGTGCCGAGAGGCCCGTGCCGATCCCCACATCAAGGACATCATGGCCACTGACGCCCGCCATGATCCGCTCCACGAGGGCTTGCGGGTAGCGCGGCCGCGTCCGGTCATAGCGCGCAGCGTCGGCGCCGAAGGACTCCGCCGCGTCCCTGGCTTGATGCGGTTCGCCGGGCGCCGGCGAGGGCGATACAGTGGGCATGTGCCCACTGTAGTGGGCACATGCCCACTTGTCAACACCTCGAACTCTGCAGGCAGGTAGTCCGTGCCCACGGGAACGCCGATCCGCGATATCCGCGAGCAGCTCCTCGACGCCGCTGAGCGGGTCCTGCTCCGGGACGGACCGGACGCGCTGACCAGCCGCGCCGTGACCACCGAAGCCAAAGTCGCCAAGGGGATTCTGCACCGGCACTTCGCCGACTTCGACACCTTCCTCGCGACCCTCGTGTTGGCCCAGATCGAGCGACTCGACGCGCTCGCCGCGGACCTTCGCGCGAGCGCCGGGGCTGGGACCGTGACCGCCAACCTCACACGTTCTCTCGCCGCCGCGCTCCGGCCAAGCGCTGTGGCGATCGTCAGCCTCAGCTGCTCGCGTCGCGAGCTTCTGGCCAAGCTGCGCCTCACCACACCCACGGGCCTCCCCCTGTTGGCCGAAACGGCGCGGATGATCGCGGCCTACCTCACAGCAGAACGTGGTCTGGGCCGCATCGCGCTCGCCCTAGACGTCGACAGCGTTGCCGTCATCCTCGTCGCCAGCGCATACGTGCTGGCCGCGGGCTCAGCGCGGGCGCCGCTGAAGCCCCACGACCTCGATGCGGTCGTGCGGACCGCCGTTGCGGGGAGGTGCCTCAGGGGCTCGTCGAACTTTGAGGTGACGGCGGTGCCCCCCGGCGCGTCCGCTTCCGATGGGAACGTTCGCGGTGGTCCCGCAAAGATCTAGCCAAGGAGAACCGCGGTGAATAGCCCGTACCGGTCGCACAGGCGACCACGCACGAGGCTGCGCTCCCCGAGCGTGTGCAGGCAGCGCTCGGCCAGTTGGTCGGGGCAGCGAAGCAAGGGCTGCTGGCGCTGAGCGGCGGCGTTGGCTTGGGGTGCTGGAGGAGTTGGCCGGTTCCCCGGGATTCAGTCCGGTCGCTATGTGAGCCAGGCCGGGTTTCGCGGAGGCTGGGGTTCGTGGAATCCGATCCGGCTCAATCCTCCCGGCGCCGGCACCAACCGTTCTACGGCCGCCCTCTCCACCGCCCTGCGATCAGGCTAGGAAGCGGCGAAGCGGGCCCTGGCTGGCCCTGATCGGTGGGTCGCCGTGTTGGCCGTCAGCGCTCCGAGCCGATGAGCGACGCCCGCCGAACCGGGCGTCCCATGCTCTATCTGATCGTGACGCTGCGTTGGGACCACTGCAAGTTGCCGCTCTCACGGCGAGCCGATCAGAGTCCGTCGGCCTGACAAGCTGAGCTAGGGTGGAGCAAAGTCTGCCGATGGCTGGGCCCCGCGGCGTTTCTCCCGGCTGGGCAGAACTCAAATCGAAAGTCGACGCCGAGGGGTTATGACTTGGCCATTGCACGCCCTAACGTAAACGCCTCACGCGCGACACCGGCGGCGCGAGGGCGCAGCGTACCCAACGTCGTGTTCCTGCCGGGAGCAGCGGGGGCGGCAGGTTTTTGGCGCCCGGTTGCCGAGCGGCTCCCGATGGGTTGGGACAAGACGCTTCACAGGTGGCCCGGAGCCGGCCTGGAACCTCATGATCCGCGAATCCGGAGTTTCGATGAGCTCATCCTCCGCGTCGGCTGCGAGACCGCTGATCAGAGTGATTTCGTAGCCC
Source organism: uncultured Actinomycetota bacterium (assembly GCA_963771675.1). GTDB lineage: Bacteria > Actinomycetota > Thermoleophilia > Solirubrobacterales > Solirubrobacteraceae > Palsa-465. Next base: position 80,720 of record CAVYUJ010000006.1, read on the forward strand.
AGTCGATGGGTGGGATCGTCGCCGTGGGCGTTGCGCTCCGTTGGCCGCGGAAAGTGCGGAAGTTAGTGCTGGTCGCCACCTCCGGAGGGCTTGATGTCGCTGGGCTCGGTGCAGCCGACTGGCGCGAGGAGTACAGGGCCGAGCATCCGAACGCCGCGCGCTGGATCTGTGAGGAGCAGGTCGACTATGGCGAGGCTCTCGCAGATGTGCGCTTGCCAACCCTTCTTGTCTGGGGCGATGCGGACCCGATCAGCCCGTTGTCGGTTGGCCAGCGGCTTGCGGCGCTGCTGCCGGACGCCTCGCTCCATGTCGTGACCGGGGGAACGCACAGCCTGGCCCGTGATCATCCCGACGAGGTCGCCACGCTGATCAGCAAGCATCTGCGTGGTGCCTGATCGCGCCCCGGGAGCCACGGCCAGGGACGCGTAGTCGTCAGCGCTTTTCCCGTTGCCGGGGGGCGTGCATGCGAAGTATGGGGGGCGTGCTAGCTCGGCGAGGGCATCATCTCGATGAGACGAGTCTCACCTGGAGGCAGGAGATAGCAAGCGAGAAAGACGGCTGGCTCGGAGTCTGACGCGTTGTCAAAGTGGAGAACCTCTACTCCCGCGGGCTCGTGAAATGCGTCCCCTGCAACGAGGAGTTCGGAAGGTCCATCCGCGACCTGAAACCGGATCAGTCCCGACAGCACATAGCCGATCACGTGACAGGGGTGGCGGTGCCGGCCCGCTTGCTGCGCCGGCGGCAGTTCGACGAGGCCGATCCGAGCGCGTTCGATCGTTGCCCCGTCCTCGAGTCGGGCGTTGAGCAGTTCGCGCCGGGAAGTCGGGGCGCGTTTGGTCATCGTGGCTGACCTCGCTGGTCGGTCTCCCATTGACCGAACATCGTCAGGAGCAGCGAGTTGGCGATTGCCAGAAACGTGAAGACGATCGCGGCTGCCGATGACGCCCTCAGCAGCGCGAGGGCCGCGAGAGCGAACACGCCGAGCTCAAACCGAATTCGAAGACGATGCGGGAGGCGATGTGTGGCCCTCGGCGCGGCGAAGCGTCCCCAGAGAATGCCGACGGCCAGTGGCGCGACGATCGCGAGCACGAGTGACTCTATGCCGGTGCCGGCCGCTGAGCCCCAGTACGCGAACGCGCCGAGCGCGGCGACTTCGAGCGCGAATTTCAAGGCGAGGTTGGCCACCTTCATCCGGCTGACACTTCTCCCTTCATCCAGTCTCGACGCGCTGAGAATCCACCACCATGCTATCTCCGCGTTGCTTGATCGCGTGATCGGCGAGTTCCAAGGCCGCTCGCGTGTCTCCAAGCACACCGCGCATGAACGGCACCATGAGATCCGAGAAGTGCTCGAACTGGCGCCTCGAGCTGGCGCAGTCGCGAGTGACCGTCGGCAAGCGGGTCGATCTCGAAGTGGTGGCTCACATCAAACAGGCCCGGGACCAGGATCCGTCCCTTCCACGCCAGCGCGCGAGGGGGGGTCGCTTCAATGATCGTGGCCACCTGTCCGTCGACCGTGTACCTGTAGCCGGCCTGTTCGTAGGCGTCAATCCGGTAGTGACCGCGGTGTATCCTCACTCGGTCCAGGCCGGCTGAGCCGCCATGACCGCCGGCCAACGCGGGAAGCGCGTGCACACCGGCAATGCTCACGACCACGGCCATGACGCTGAGGAGCCGACGACGGGCACCGAGAGATTGCAGTGACATGGCTCTCCTGGGAAATCGGGGTGAGTGAAGGGGGTGCGCCAGGCAGCCTTACGCCGCAGCGTCCTGTCGCCAGCAGACGCGAGACAGCATCAGCGACAGCTGCCGGCTTGTCCGAGCCCTCGACCTCGACGGTGTAACGGGTGATCAGCCGCCACCAGCCGCTGCCAATCTCTGTGACTTCGATCGGTTCACCAGTCGCCCTGACACGTGATCCGGAGCGGACGGGGGCGGGAAACCTGACCTCGTTCCAATCGTAGTTGAGCCGGCCAGAAAGCCGCTTTCATCGAGGCGGAGGAGCTCCTGGCTGAAGCCGTCCAGGAGCGAGAGCGTCAGGTCGCCGTGTGCGACGGTCCCGCCGAACGGACTCTCCCTTGCTGCCCGCGCGACATCGACGTGGATCCACTGATGATCGTTCGTGATATCCGCGAACTGGTCGATGAGCTCCTGCGGAAAGCTGCGCCACGCCGTCGGTCCGGCGCGTTCGCCGACTCGGCTGGCGAGATCCTCGATCCCGGAAACCACCCTTGATGCTGCCATTGCGTCTCACCTTTCTCGCGGTCACGGGCTCAACCGACGAGCGTCGGTCGGCCAACATCAGTCATGGGTTGACGGCTGAAGCATCGTCCGAGGAAGCCGCATATAGCTCTCTGCTCGCAGCCACGCCTCCTCAGCGACGAAACCGCGGGCTGCCCAGCGCTGGGCGCTGACCTCGATCCGAGCCCGCCAGCTCTTGATGATCGATAGATGGACGGGCCAGCGGACAAACTGCTGGAGGTCGTGGTCGGATCGCCAGACCGACACCGAGCCGCCGCGTAGCTCACTTGGCTTCCCCCACAGCCACAGCCCGACGGCGCCGCTCATGATCGGCCAGTTCTGACCCAGATCGATGCCCATGCGGTAGATCTCTGTGAGATCCTCGGTGAGGGTGGCTCGGAAGTCGGTGAAGCTGACGACCACAGAAGACGCGGTCCCGTCTTCCGGCCCGGGCAGCCAGTCGGAGCTGAAGACACCGGCGCCGGGCGTGATCGGCGGCTGCCCCTCAGGCATGAGCATCCCCGGCGCGGCGGGGCCGCACGGCAACAGTCACGCGGGCCACGGCACAGATGTGCTCTGCATCGTCGTGGACGACCACGTCCCACACGCATGTGGTTTGCCCGCGATGAATCACGAACGCATGCCCACTGAGCCGGCCACTTCGCACCGGTCCCAGAAAGCTCGTGCTGTTCGAGAGCCCCAGAGCGACCTGGTCAGGTCCGACGCCTTCCATCGTCCCGATCGTGGCGAGCGACTCGGCGATGGCCGCGTACACACCACCGTGCACGATGCCCAAGGGTTGACACACCTCTCCGAGACGTTCACATGCTCCTCGACCGACGTCGTAGTCACCGTCATGAGCGGCTACCCTAGGGCCACATCTGGCCCTCGTACAGGGCCACCTTGCAGAGGAAATTTCAGACCATTGGACTTATTCGTCGCGCTTCGATCCGGCGCGTCAAAGCGGGCGCAGATCGAGCAGCAGCTGCGGGATTCGATCCGCTTGGGCCGCTTGCGCGGCGGGAGTCGGCTCCCACCGACCCGTACGCTGGCCTCGGACCTCGGCGTGTCCCGGGGTGTCGTCGTCGAGGCGTACGCGCAGCTGGCGGCGGAGGGTTACCTCGTTAGCGGACCTCGCTCCGGCACGCGAGTGAGCGACCGCATCGAGGTCTTCCCCGCGCGACGGGCGCCGTCGGCGCGACGGGTCGCCGCGCCGGCACGGTATGAGCTGCGAAGCGGTGCTCCGGACCCCGCGAGCTTCCCGCGAGCGGCTTGGCTGTCCGCGACGGGCGAGGGCTTGCGCGCGATGCCGGACGCCGATCTGCTCGGGCCCCACCGTGGCGGCCTCGCGCGCCTGCGAGCCTCGCTTGCTGACTACCTCGCCCGCTCCCGGGCCGTGGCAGCGACGGCCGACCAGATCGTCGTGACGCCTGGGCTCGCGAGCGGACTCGCAGCTGTGCTCGACGTGCTGCGCGACCGCGGCGCGAGCCGGGTCGCGGTCGAGGATCCGTCCTGGCCACACCACGCTCGAGCAGTTCGTCTCTCAGGCCTCGAGCCGGTCGCAGTCGCGGTCGATGCGTACGGCCTGGCCGTCGACAGTCTCGACCGGCTCGCCGTCGATGCCGTGATCACGACGCCGGCGCATCAGTTCCCCACCGGCGTCGTGCTCTCCGCGGAGCGCCGCGCTTCCCTGCTCGGATGGGCGAACAAACGGGCAGCGCTGATCATCGAGGATGACTACGACGCGGAATTCCGCTACGACCGCCACCCGGTCGCCGCGCTCCAGGGCATGGGGCCGGATCGTGTCGCATATGCCGGAACCGTCAGCAAGACGCTCTCACCCGTGCTTCGCTTCGGGTGGCTGCTGCTGCCCCCGACTCTCGCCGACACCGTGGCCGGCCGGGTCCATGCCAGTGGCGCCTGGCCGTCCGTCATCGATCAGGCAACCGTGTCGGTTCTCATCGACAGAGGCGTGTTGGAACGTCATCTACGGGCCATGCGTCGCCGATACCGGCAACGACGCGACGCGCTTGTCGACGCGCTGACGCACAGCCTCGATGTCGAGATCACCGGCATCGCCGCCGGCCTACATCTCGTGGTGCGGCCACGCCCGGAGATCGACGTTCCCGCTATCGCACGACAGGCCCGCGAGCGCGGGATCGCCATCGACACGCTGCACGAACGCTGTTGGACTCACGCCGACCGGCCGCCAGCAATGCTTCTCGGCTACGGAGCGGTTCCGGAGCCGTCGATTGCCGCTGCGGTGGCAGAACTCGCACGCCTGCCGGCGTCCGCCCCGATGCAGCGATAGCTCTACGGGATGAACCAGGACATGCCGCCCGCGACGAAAGGCTGAAATCGGCGCGGGGATGCCTAGCGACACTGCCCCCTGCCATTTCTGACGATCCGGTGTTCAAGGCTCCCGTCGCCATCAAGCGGAGCGTCGAGCCCGACCTGCCCATGCTCAGTGATCAATGTCTTCGGGTGCTCCCGTTGCGCGTGTCGCCCACGCCGTCCGGGCCTGATTGGCGCTCATGCAGTGGGACCGGGCTGGCATTCTGGGGACGGTCGCGGCTCGTGGGGCGTCTCTCTTTGGTCGGCTAATCGGTGTCGGTCCTGTCGTAGCAGTCGATTGAGGCACTTCAGCCTGAGTCACTCATGATCGGACTTACGGAGACCGTGTCGGGCGCGTCCTGATCACCAACCGGCGCCTCGGGCGCTGAGACTGCTGACGGCGCCGGCCGCTTGACCAGCAATAGGGCGGCAGAGGCCATGACCGCGGCGGCGGCCATGAACCAACGGGTGTCGTCGAAGCGGCCAAGGATCGAGTGGGCGCTCGGCGTACCCAAGATGGCGACGAATGCGGCCACCCCGAGCGCTCCGCCGATCTGGCGGAACATCGACTGTGCTCCGATGCCCGTGGCAAACAGTTGTGGCGCGAGCGTCCGCGTAGCGGCAATGGTGAATGACGGGAGCGCTAGGCCGACCCCGATCCCGCCGACGATCATGCTCGGCAGGAAGATCGTGTCGTAGGCACGACCGACGCCAATAAATTCGATGAAGATGAGCGAGGCGCTGGCGAAGAGAAGGCCGCCGAGCGCGCCGACCACTCCTGGCCCCATCCGAGCGGCCATCCTGCCGGCGAATGGCGCGATCGCCGCAGCCGCGACCGGCCCCGGAGTGAGCGCGAGACCAGCCCGCAAGACGGAATAGTGCCAGACGCCGGTGAGGAAGAGAACGTTGCCGATCAGCATCACCGAGAACGCCGCAAAGAACAGCGTCGCCGACAGAGTGGCGAAGGCGAATGCCGGAACCCGGACGATCGAGAGCTCGAGCACGGGGGACGGGTGCCGCGAAGAGCGGTAGACGAAGAGAACGGCAAGAACGGCAGTGCCGACGAAGCAGCCCACGACGCGGCCATCCCAGCTCCAGTCGCTGCCTTTCACTAGGCCGAGTGTTGCCAGGGAGACGGCGGCCATGAGAATCACGGTGCCGAACCCGTCCGGAAGCGACGGCCTGGCTGGGTCGCGGATCTCAGGGACGAATCGCAGCAACGCGAACAACGCGGCGAACGCCAGGGGGACGTTCACGATGAAGATCCAGTGCCAGCTGATGTCAGTCAGCAACCCCCCAAGCGGCGGCCCAGCAGCGGCACCAACAGCACCGAGCGCAGCCCAGCCGCCGATCGCAGCCGGCCGCTTGGCGGGTGGGATCACGGGCAGCATGAGACCGAGCGATGTCGGCGTCACAGCCGCCGCCCCCACTCCCTGAAGAACGCGGGCACCGACGAGGAAGCTGAGCGTAGGGGCGACGGCGCAAAGCGCCGAACCGATTCCGAACGCCACCAGGCCGAACGCGAACACCCTTCGCCTGCCAATGACGTCGCCGATCTTCCCAGCCGGAACGAGCAAGGCCGCGTAGATGATCGTGTAGCCGTTGAGGACCCAGGAGACGCTCGCAACGCTTGAGCCGGCGAAGCCACGCTCGATCGCCGGAAGGGCGATGTTGACAATGAACAGGTCGAGCGAGGCCAGGAAGACGCCCACAGCGAGGATGGCGAACACCAGCCCTGGCGAACCCTTGCCAGCCACCACGGATTCTGAGGCCGGTTGGTTGCTGACAGCGCGAGCGCTCATGAGACCTCCCAGCGCCGCATGCGCTGTATGCATGAAGCGAGAATCTCGAACACGGCTATGCCCCCTGCCCAGCCGTGCTGGCGGGGCTCTTCGCGGCGACTACCGTGTCGACCAGACCGGTGACCACGTCATAGACATGTCCGGAGATGGTGGCTCTGGGCGAGATCGCGTCATCGGTGCGGAGCCGCGCGACGTCGCTGGCGACGGTGGCGGCCGGATCGAGGACGGCCCAGTCGCGCAGCACCGACTCGTCGGCGCCGATCCGCTCGGCGTAGCGCTCGCGGAACTCATCGTCGACGAGGGCGGCGGCTCCGCACTGAGTGTGGTGGATGACCGCGACTTCGAAGAGCGGGCCTTCCCGCGGCGCCATCTCGGCGATCTGCCCCAGGAACGCGACGGCCGCGACCACATCGGAGGTGACCCTCCCGCCCGTGTTGCGGAGGACGACGGCATCGCCGAGTGCGAAACCGAGCACATGGGCGGGATCGACCCGCGGGTCCATGCACGTGACCACGACGAGGCCGAGCGTCGGGAACACGGTGGCTCCCTCATGTTCGCCTCCCGCGGCGAAGCCGGCATTGCGGGCCAGAGCGGTATCGATGCCCGCGCGGGCCTGCTCGATCGTCGAGAGCCCGTCGCTCCCATGCGTTGCTGGAGATGAGGTGCGCACTGTCGATGTCCTCCTGTGGCCTATCACTTGGATGATCCAAGTTATACCAAGCTTGGAATGTCCAAGTCAAGGGGGTATGCTCATGTCATGGCGTCACCGGTCGGCTACCAGACGTTCTGTCCCATCGGTGCGGCGCTCAACGTCGTCGGCGAGCGCTGGGCGTTGCTGGTCGTCCGCGATCTGCTTCTCGGTCCGCGCACGTACTCCGAGCTGCTCAACGGCCTCGGCGGCGTCGGCACCGACATCCTCGCCACGCGGCTGCGGACGCTCCAGGACCAGGGCGTCGTGCGGAAGGTCGGGAAGGGACGCGGCTCTCGGTACGAGTTGACCAACGCCGGACTGGCCCTGCGACCTGTCCTGACCGAGCTCTCTCGGTGGGGTGCCCACCGACTTCGGCTGCCTGACGATCCATCCACGCTCCCGCCGCGCGTGCCGCTCACGTCACTGCTCCTCGGGGCCACGTCGGTCCCGCGCCGGGCCAACGGCGCTTATGAGATTCGCGTCGAAGGCGAAGTCGTCCGGATCGCGGTCGACGGCGGCTGCCTCTACCCGGCCCCGGATGCGCAGCCCGAGACCACGATCGAGCTGACCCGGGCCGGGCTCAGAGCACTCATGCGTGGCGTCCGCGCGTCCGAGCTCAAGGAGGCGGGAGACGTCATCGTCGAAGGCAACGCTCGCCGGGCCGCCGCCCTGCTCGACGCCGTCAGCGGGCCGCCTCTGTTGACCGAGTTGCGCGAGCAGCTCGAAGACACCCGCGTGAAGGCAACAGGCCCTGGAACCAGGTAGGTCGGATGCGTGGAGCGCTGCCCGTCGCCCTGGCGAGTTCGCTCGCACACGGCTCGGCCAACCCCGGCCGAGCGTGCTCGATTCCCGACCGGGCGCGCGTCGAGTGGTCCCGCGGATCGAGTTCCGCGCGCCGCGTTGGACAATCCGCGTTTGTCGCCCGAGGGAAGATGTGCCTCCGAGCAGAGCAGTACGTGCGACGCCCCGCAAGACGTCAACGCCAGCCCCTATGGCGAAGCGGGCGATCCGGTGACCACCTGCTCAGCCCCCGGGCGTGGGGGAGCAACTCGGGCTGGCGGCGTACCTACCACGATCCACGAGACCGAAGGCGACCCACCCTCGTCTATGACGGTGCTGGCGCCTTCACCAATGTCGCGATCACCGCTTGCACCCGCAGGCCATGCGAGTCGCCGCTGGCGGCTGATTGAGCGGTATTGGTTGCCATGAAGGGATACCCTAAGGCCACCGTCTGGCCCTTGCACAGGGCCACTTTGCAGACAAAAGCTCGGAACAATTGATGGTTCGGCACACCCCGAACGGGAATCCCAACGCACGGGCAGATCGAGCACAACTACGGGGCGTCGCCGCTTTCTGGGTAGGAGGAGCTGCGCCCTGCCGACCATACTCGAGCAGCTGGTCGGCGAGACTACGCACACGTCCAGCATCGGTGTCAGCTCGTTTGGCCAGCGGCCGACAGCGGGTGGGGGAGCGAGTCTCAACTAAGGCTTCAGCCTCTCGACGAGCTACCCGGCCCGGGATCGGGACGGTCTGCAATCTGCACGTCTACCTGCCAACAGTCAGAGTGCTGGCGTGTGGGGCAGCAACTCCCTACGCGGGCTAGGACGGCGGCTTCCCCAGCGGCCGCGCGCGGGCTACCTTCGGGCTCACTGTGTCGCCGACCTGCCCACCGGCGCCTGCTAGCTCAACGTGCTGCCGCAGACTGGTGCCGGCGGCACGCTGGACGCAGGCGCCCCGTGGACCCCGGGCCCCGAGCACTGCGTCGACAACAGCCCACCCGCCGGCTCGCCGAGTCGCTCGGGGCAACACCCGCACGTGGTACACGACCCCGAAACCGTCACGGTGTCCGCGAGCGATGTCGGCTCGGGCCTGAACCAATTTCACCTGCACCGGCCTGGGCGCTCCCGCAGGCGGGATCTTCCCTCGAGCTCCCGTACACCATCCACATCTTGCACATCCTCGGGTAGTCCTAGGCGTGGAAGCTGCGTCCGGCGGATCACAGTCAGCGCCGCTCGTCCTCAAGGCCCCGGGGCGGTACGCCCAAATTAGTCAGCAAGTCCGTCCAAGACCATTCCCGCGCATCGCGGTACCAATCTGCCTATGGATCTGCCACAAATCGTCCCGATAGGGGAGCCCGACGAGGTTCGAAAGTTCGTCCGCGGCCGGCTCGAGGTCTACCGAGTGGGCAGCCTAGAGCTGGGCCGAGCCGTCTATGAGCCGGGCTGGAGATGGTCGGAGCACGTTGGGCCCATCGCGGGCACCGAACTCTGCGAGGTCAGCCACGTGGGCCTTGTCATCGCCGGTTCGGCCGCAGTCAGCATGCGAAATGGCCGCGAGCTCATGCTTACGCCTGGCGTATTCTTCGCGGTTCCACCGGGCCACGATAGCTGGGTCGTCGGCGACGAGGAATACGTGTCGCTCCATATCTCCGGGGCGGACGCATACGCGGCTCCAGGAGCTAACGGCTGAGCGCAGCCGGACCTCGAATCGCAAAGAATCGATGCGACTGCAGTGCGATTCGATCCGCTCACCGGACGCTCCGATTAGCTGGTCGTCCTTCAACCGTTTACCCTCGATCGCCGGGTCGGACGCTCGCCTGCCTGCAGGGCCGCGCGACAGCTGCATCCGATTGGATCAGCTGTTTGATGTAGGCCGGAGCACGGCCGAGCCGCGCTGATGGATCCGGGGCTGAAGGGCGCACAGGCCAGGTCCGAGCGGGCGCGCGGCGGTGTCAGTTCCGTGGGGTGAAGGAGGACGGTGCCGCACGCATCTACAGCACGGGCGTCACGCTCGGTGACGCGCTTGAAGTGCCGGTTGAGGTGCGGCTGGTCGAAGAAGCCGCACTCCGTCGCGGTGCGGGCCGGCGGTGTGCCCGTAGCCACTCAATAATGCTGGTCGATGGCCATCGAATTCTGTCGGTCGAGCGGGAGGCTTCAGGGGTGGTTACGCGCGTGATGGGTGAGGAGCCCCGGAGGGGCGACGAGTCCGTCATGCGCGTGCGCGCTGTCTGACCTACCCCTGGCTGGCCTTCTGTCTGGGCCGGTCTTGACGCTCGGCGACTCCGTGTCGTCGAGCAGGAGGCCGGCTGTGATCAGCGAGGAGGATTTGATGGACATCAGGGCGCTATCGCGTCAGGGCTACACCTATGCCGAGATAGGCCGCCTGGTCGGTCGGGACTGGCGGACGGTGAAGCGGTATCTGGAGACCGGCGCGCAGCCGGTCTATCGCCGCAAGCGAATGCCGTCCAAGCTGGATGCGTTCAAGCCGGTCATCGATCAGTGGCTCGCGAAGGAGCCCAGGCTGTTCGCGACACGGGTGCATCAGGACCTCGTCCGTGATTACGGGTTCGAGGGCAGCTACAACACGGTCCGCCGCTACGTCGAGCGTTCGCGTCCGGCACCTGCGCCGCGCAGCGAGGCGCGGTTCGAGACCGCGCCGGGTTTCAGGCGCAGGTCGACTGGTCCCATGAGCAGCCGATCCGTACGACGTCGGGCTGGGGCTGCCGCTCTATAAGTTCCATATGGTCCTCGGCCACTCCCGCGCAGCTTCTGCCGGCTGACCGGCTCCCAGGACCTGGTGACGTTCTGGGCGTGTCACCGCGCCGGCGTTCACGCATTTCGGTGGTGTGGCCCGCGAGTTGCTCTATGACCGCACCAAGACCGTGGTGCGCCAACACGTCGGCCGCGACATGACGATCGAGCAGCGGATCTTTCACGCCGAGGCGCTCGCGTCGGCGCACCATTATGGGTTCTCGATGCGGCTCTGTCAGGCCTACCGGGCGAAGACGAAGGGGAAGGTCGAGCATGACGTCCCTTACGTCCGAGAGCGGTTGCTGCGCGGTCACAGCTTCACCAGTGATGAGCAGGCGAACATCGAGTGGCTGGCGTGGAACGAGGACGATCGCCCGCCAGCGCAAGCACGGCACCCACGGCGAGATTGTCGCTGTGCGTGTCGAACGCGAGCGCGCCGCGCTGCTCCCGTTGCCGCCGACAGCCTATCTCGTCGTTGACCGCACCAGTCATGTCGTTGCGCGGATGGTTTCTTCAGCTTCAGGACCGCCGCGACTACGTGCCGGACGCAAGCCGGGAGAGGGGTCGAGCTGGGTCGGCGCGAGCGAGCTGAGGTCCACTCCCTTCTTGACGGCCGGCGTCTCGCGCGCCACGAACGCGGCCGCCCGTCACGGGTGCTGCCCGATCCGGTCGAGAACTCGGTGTCGCTCGCGACGGTCATCAAACGCGCTGCCGGACCAGAAGTGCATCGCCGCTGGCCTGACCGCTACCAGGAGGCGATCGATGGGTGAGCTAATCAGTGAGCGAATCAAGCGCAACGCGCGGGAGCTAAAGCTCAACGGCCTCGCCGACACCGCCGACGACGTGTGGACCGCGCCGAAACCGGCGTCGCTGGGCTAACGCGAGTTCGTCGACCTCGTGCTCGAATCAGAAGTCGGCATCTTAGAGGGCCGGCGCGACGCGTCGCGGCTCGAGCTCTCCGGGCTGCCGCACCACAAGACCCTGGACGAGTTCGACACCAGCTTCCAGCCCGAGCTTGAACCGAAGCGCATAGTCGAGCTGCGGTCGCGGCGGTTCGTGCAGAACAAGGTCTCGTCCTTGATTTTGGGCCCGCCGGGTGTTGGGAAGACGCATCTGGCGGTCGGTTTAGCGATGGAGGCGCTGCGCGCCGGCTACCTCGTGCGCTACATGACGCTCGACGACATCGTCCGCGAGCTGCGCCAGGCCGACCAGCTCGGCACGCTGCGCAACAAGCTCGCGCACTACCAACGCCCCCACGTTCTCATCGTCGACGAGGTCGGATATCTCAGGCTCGAGCACGCAGACGCGAACCGGTTCTTCCAGCTGATCAACCGCCGCTACACCCGCTCCTCGATGATCATCACCAGCAACAAGCGGGTGTCGGAATGGGCCGAGCTGTTCGGCGACGAAGTCCAAGCCGTCGCGATCCTCGACCGCCTCCTGCACGACGCCGAGATCCTCACCCCATCAACGGCCGATCCTGGCGCCTGCGCGGCCGTGGAGACCTCCTCCGCCAACCGCCCGCAGACGCTCAGAACGATGAAAGCAGCCCGAGCGATCACCCTCAGCAACCTCGCCGAGGCCCGCAGGACGGCGCACCACGACGCGACTGATACGCCGCGCTGGAATCCGAGCGCGGCACAAGTGACAGGAGCCCGCATCCGCGAGGATGTCACCGTGAATTCTCCCAGCGCCAACGAATCCACCGATCGAGAGGCCGAGGTGCGCCACATCAACGCGCAGCTCGCCTCCTGGGCCCAACGCCGGCCCGAGATCCGCTGGACTCGCCATCGTCGAAACGCGTCGCCAAGGAACGCCTCGCCCTGACTCCGACGTCGACCTCGACATACTGACCGACATACCGGAACGCTTCACCGAATCGAGCGAGTGGCTCGACGGCCAAGAACGACCGCCGATCATCCGCCAGCAGCAGTTCGGCGCGATCACCGAGCGACGGGTGCGCCTGCGTCCGGACTCGAGATCGAGTTCGGGATCGGCATGCCCGTCTCGGCATCATCGACCCGCGCGAAGCCGGAACCGCACGCGGCACCCGCGACGGCCTTCAAACCCTCAGACCCCGCCGGGCTCCTCGCCAACCTCCACGCCGCGATGTCTGCGGCGAGCTAAACCAACCGGCTGGACCGCCGGTCATCAGCACCGAAGAACGACATTCTTCGATGGCGATCAACCGACATTTTTCGATGGCGCTTGACAGGCGGTGTGCCCGTCCTCAGCAGCCGTTGAGCCGCTTGGATCCTGAGCGCACGCCTGTACGGGGACGGCGGCATGCCGAGCTCCTTCCGGAAGGTGCGAACGACGTGAAATGCGCTGAAGCCGACCGATCGCCTAGTTCGAGGGTGAAGTCCTCGCGCCAGTGCGCGTCCATGTAGGCGCGGGCAGCATCAACCGTCGGGTGCACGGCGCGGGGACCATGGCCCATCCTCACACCCGATCAACCCGAGCCGTTCGCGCAACACGCGGGCCAGAACCTCGCCCTGCTCGAGGGCCATCTCGGGCACAGCGAGGACACGGTGCATCGACATCAGGGCCTGTGCCAGTTGCTCGCGTCGCACGAGCACCGCCGTGCGACTTCGGCGGGGGGCAAGTTCTCGGCCGGCTCGCTCGGCCAGCCGCTCCGGCTCGAGGTCCAGGACGCGGTAGGTGTAGCCGGCCGGGCTCGCTGATTCGCCGGTGTGGACCGCGCCGGGGGCGATCACGAACGACGTCCCGGCGGGCGCTGTCTGCCATCGGCCCTCGAGCTGGAAGCGAGCCGCTCCCGAGATCAGGTGTGCGATGGTCCACGTATCGTGGATGTGCGGCGCGTAGCGGTGGCTGACGAACGTTGCCTGTAGCGCCTCAACGCCAGGAAGGTTTGCCGGTCGGAGAAAGCGCGCGTGTTCGGTCGCTAGCTGCTGCATTAGCAATCGCGTACAAGACGGGCGCCTTTAGCGACGTTATCAATCGCGGATGGGCTCCTCGGCAACGCATCCCCCGAATCGAAGCGACGCAGGGCGCCCGGTCGAACGCGCTCGTAATCCCTCGTGCGCGCTGCCTCTTCGTAGACCCTGTCCGCTCCTGCTCGATAGCGCCCGGTAAGCGCCGTGCGCGAGCCAGCGAAAGTCCGAGCCCTCCGCGAGCATCCACGACGCGCGCCCCTGGGAGGGTCGAAGAGGGCATCCGCCGCAGTCGGATGTGTTCTCGGAGATGGTTTGAACTTGCCATGGTGCTTCGGATCTGGCGATCTGGCGATCTGGCGTCGATGAGTCGCGCGCGGACGAGTATCGAGAGTTTGCTCAGCGCAACTCAGTGCCCATGTCCGTCCTCACCACCCGGTTTCCTCGGGGTTGTTTGCTGCTGCGCCAGGGGCGCACGGAACCTCGGGCCGGAGAGGCCAGGCGCGGAGTTGCTGCTGACAGCGTGGTCACAGGACGCCCGGTCGGTCGCGTGAGATGGAGCTCGCCTACGATGACACTGGTGCTGGCCCGTGCGTGGTGCTGATCCACGGCCATCCGTTCGACCGGTCGTTGTGGCGCCCCCAGACGGCGGTGCTGGCGAGCAAGTTTCGGGTGGTGGCGCCTGACCTTCGCGGTTTCGGCGCAAGTCCGGTAACGCCGTTCCTGGTCACGCTGCGTCAGTACGCCGAGGACGTCGAGGAACTGCTCTACAGGCTCGGCGTTGAACGCGCCGCCGTCGTCGGGCTGAGCATGGGCGGTCTGGTCGCGATGGACTTAGTCACGGCGAATCCGAAGCGATGGTGGGCGCTGGGGCTCGTGACGACGACGGCAGAGCCGGTGACTACGCAGGAGCGTTCGGTGCGCCGCGAGCGGGCCGACCTGATTGAGCGCGATGGGATCCAGCCGCTCGTGGATTACATGCACACCGGCCTCTATGGGCCGAGGGCCACACCAGCGATGCGGAGCCAGGTCGACGCGATGATGACACGTGCGCCGGCGGCGGGAGCGGCGGCCGCGCTTCGCGGCCGGGCGGAGCGCCCCGACTACCGCCCACGCCTCCGGGATCTCGACATCCCCGCCTTCGTCTGTACAGGCTCAGAGGACCCCTGGTCCAACAAGACCGTGACCACCGAAATCATCGATCACCTACGCGACCCCGAGCTTTTCATCATCGAGGGTGCAGGGCATCTACCGAACCTCGAGGCCGAAGACGTCTTCACCCACACGCTGCTGGCTTTCCTCGTCAGGCACGCGCAACGCTGATCCGGGGACGGCAAGTGGCACGTCTGGGACGCCACGCTAACTGGCGAACTGATGCGGTTGACACTCGAGCCAGTTCCGCCTTGTCTTACAGCGTGGGCGCCTCTGGGCCCCCGCCGCCCAGGCAGGCGGTGCGTCCGTTTGGGTACAGAACGAAAACCTTGGACAGGAGTCAGCCATGGAACCGCCGCCCCGGCACATCAACCTCCCGGCGTGGCCCCAGGGCGAGCCCTGCCGCCCGACGAGCTTGCTGAGACCCTGCGGTCGCGATGCAAGAAGATCATGAGCAGGCGCGATAGATGGCAAGCCACCGGCGCGCAGCCGACTCACGCACGCAGCTCGCTCGGAGTAGACATGGCATGAGTTGCTCGATCTTCCGCGGCACCCGAACGACGACACAGGCGGCCGCGTCCACACCGGACATGCGAGTCTGGCGTCACCGACCTCGCTCCGTCCGAGCTGTTGCGGTCGCGTCGGGTCCGGAGATGCGGAAGACGCGCACGTGTCGTCTTGGTCGGACGGTATGAGCTCGCGCCGCCTGGCGGCGATGCAGGCCATCATGGTCACCTATCGGCTCGCCACAGCAATGGTTCCCCTCGCGATGCTGCTGACGCTCAGGGCGCGCAACGCCCTGTCGGTCGCCTCATTCGCGCTGGCACTCTGGACCCTGGCGTGCGCGGGAGCGCAGCCGTTGTGGGCGTGGACTGCCAGACAGCGAGCGCGTCCGACGCTCGTCGCCCTTAGCATCGTCACGAGCGCGGCGCAGCTGGGTTTGGACGCTCAGCCCGGGATTGTAGGCGTGCTCGCCCTGGCCGTGCTCGCGGGCGCGACGCTACCACCAGTGACCTCTCTCGCACGTGCCGCGTTGGGCTCCTCGCTCACCGCTGAACGCAGCGAGCGCGCGTTTGGACTCGAGTCCGCGTTGGCCAGTGCTGCCTTCATCGCAGCACCGCTCTGCGTGGGCGTCACCCATGCCGTTGCGCTGGTCGGTCCTCTCGCTGTGTGCAGCGGCCTGCTGCTTGCATCGAGCACCGGCTATGCCATCGCCGCAGCGCCACTGACCGATGCGCAACACACGACAGTGGAGCCTCGGATCTCGACAATGGAATCGGCGAAGCGACGGCGGTCGTGGGTGCCGGTCGTCGTGGCCGGTGGCGGAGCCTATGCCGCCTTGGCGTGTATCGAGGTCGCGACCGTCGCTCGGCTTGAAGACGCACACTACATCGCGATTGCCCTTGCCGCGTGGTCGGGCGCCTCGCTTATCACGGGGCTCGTCTTGTCAACCGGGGGCGGCCCTCGTACGAGGCGAGTTGTACTCTGGGCCCTCCCAGCGGGCTGCCTCGGGCTTGCGCTCCTTAGCTTCGGAGACTGGGGCGGGCGTTGGGGGTTTGTGGCGACGCTTGTCGTCTCCGGCGTGGCCGTAGCACCACTTTTAGGTACCTTGACCGGGGAGCTCGCTCGACGGACCTCGCCTAGGCTTCACCGCTCGAGCTATGCGCTGCTCCAAAGTACGTCTTGGTTCGGAGCCGCGCTCGGCACCGCCCTCGCCGGACTGCTAGTGCCCGGTGGGATCGGAGTGTTGCTCCTTGTCGCGGGCGCGCTCGCGGCTATCGCGATCCTCACTGCTCGCCGTCCGCCGACTGCGACTCGATGAGAAAGGCGCCCACCTTCTCAAACGGCCAGCAGCAGCGACGCCGGATGGTGTCGCCGCGGCGACGCCGTTGCTAGCGGGTGGCTTCGCCGGTAACCGAGCACACTGCGCGCAAGTTCGGGCGTGGTCCGGGGTGAGGTGGCATCTCGACTGGGTCGCGCGCCAACCGGGCTGCAGATGCCTCGGATCGCGACAGGAGATGCCCGCGCCGGCGAGCGCCTGCGGCTGGTGCGGACCGCTAAGCAAGGCATCGACGCGCCGTCGAGGCCGCGATCAACGCCGCCGTGCATGTCTTCGCACGGGGCTATGCGCCGCGGAACACCTGACTTGACCCTAACCGATCGACCTCGGGCCCTGGACGACGCCGCCGGACTACGGGCCGGTGAGCGCCACACTTCGATAGGGACGACTAACCGCAGTCGGTCGTGCCCGCAAGTTGTGTTAGGCGACGTTCGAGAAAACGTCGTTCGGCGCCGTCGTCGGTAAGTTGTCTCGCGCGTCTGTAAGCGTCACGTGCTTCGTTGGTGCGCCCGGCTCGTCGCAGGAGATCGGCTCTCGTCGAGTGCAGGTAGCGGAAGTCATCGAGGCCGAGTCCGTTGATGACGTCCAGCGCCGCCTCGGGACCCTCGGTTTCGGCGATGGCGATGGCGCGGTTCAGTTCCACGACGGGCGAGCCGGTGAGGCGGCCAAGCTCGCCGTACAGCGCAGCGATCTGCGCCCAGTCGCATGGCACTTCAGTGTGGAGCGAGGCGACCGCCGCCTGTAGCACGTAGGGTCCACGGCCACCCAGGGCGAGCGCGCGTTCAAGTTCGGCCCGTCCGGCGGCGATCTGCGCGGCGTTCCACTGGGACCGGTCCTGATCGGCGAGCAGAATCAACTCACCGTTGACGAACCGGGCGTCCCGGCGGGAGTCGTGCAAGAGCATCATCGCGAGCAATCCGCGAATCTCGGGGTCGTCCGGGAGGAGTTCGGTCAGAGCTCGCCCCAGCCAGATCGCCTCGGCCGCGAGTTCGTCGCGGCCGCCGTATCCCTCGTTGTAGATTAGGTAGACGACGGCGAGAGCCGCGTCGAGACGCTCGCGCAGCAGATGAGCTGGTGGTACTCGAAACGGAATGGCGGCTGCCTTGATCTTGCGTTTGGCCCGCGCCAGCCGCTGGGCCATCGTGCGCTCGGCAACGAGGAAAGCCCGGGCGATCTCGTCAGTGGTCAGGCCGCCGAGAGTGCGTAGCGTGAGCGCCACCTGCGCCTCGATTGCGAGTGCCGGGTGGCAGCAAGTAAAGATGAGCTCCAGCCGCTCGTCCGGAAACCCCGTGGTGTTCATCGGGACCTCAATTCGATCGTCCGCGACAAGCAGGCCCACCTTGGTCTTGAGGACCTGCTCGCGGCGAATCCGATCGGTCGCTCGGTTGCGTGCCGTCGTAATCAGCCAAGCGCGCGGGTTGCCGGGGGTGCCCTCGCGCGGCCACCGCTCGGCGGCGATCGCGAACGCTTCCTGAGCGGCTTCCTCGGCGAGGTCGAAGTCACCGAGGAAGCCGATCAGCGTGGCCAGCACGCGGCCCCATTCCGCGCGGAAGACGTGATCGAGTGTCGCTACCAATAGACCTCCGAAGGTCGAATCTCGACAGCGCCGCCGTAGCGTGCCGCGGGGACTCGGGCGGCGACCTCGATCGCGGCATCGAGGTCTTCGGCCTCGAGGATGAACAGGCCCCCCACGGCCTCCTTCATGCCCACGTACGGGCCGTCGGTTGTCAGGGTCTTGCCACCCTCGACACGGACGGTCGTCGCGTTCTCGGGCAAGCCCATCGGCGGCACCGTCGTGACGCCCGGCGTCTTGTTGATTGCCCCGTAGTCGGCGTAGACCTGCTTCTGTTCCTCCTCCGGTAGCGCGGCCTGTCGCTCCAGCGCATCGCCCTGGTAGATCACCATGATGTATTGCATCGCTGCCTCCTCATTTCAACGGGTGGGTCGCAGTAAGACGAACGGCCTGCGATGAATTCGACAGGTCGACACAAAAATCGACCCGTGACGAGCTCCAGGCCCACCAAGAGCACGTTCAACCCCGCGCACTCGATGACAGGCTTCCCCTATCACGCATCAGCGCGGCAAGGCCGGCTGAGCGCGAATGTCGAGCCGACGTGCGCGTCGCGCATGCGATTCCACATCCGACGCGGTGAGCATGTCTAGATCGCGCCGGTAGCGATGCCCGGCATTGGTGACCAGAACATCGATGGGCCGATTCTCACGCGAGACCGACGAGGCGCTCGACGAACCGCGCGTCAAGCCCGGCGATCACGCCATCGGTGAGCTCGTCGAGGACGTCGTCCAGCGATCGGGTCGGCCGGCGACCGAACAGGCGAGCCAGGACCTCCGGCTCCTCCAGGAGTCCGTGCACTGTCAGGCCGAGCGCAGAACCGTCACACCACCCCAACCCACCCGGGATTGCCTCGCGGACTGCGCCAGAGGCGACCGTCCGACCTTGCCGAATCTCGTACCCGTCCAGCTCGATCCCGGCCAACGGATGCCACGCCCCGTCGAGCCCCTCGGCAAAGCGAAACGTCGTGAGCCGGACGATTTTCTCGTGCTCGAACGTGGTGTCCAGGTCAAGCACGCCAAGTCCTTCTCCGGCCCCGTCGATGCCGTATGGATCATGCAGCCGGCGCCCTAGCATCTGCAGCCCGCCGCAAACACCGAGCACTCGTCCACCGTCGCGAATCCGTGCGGCGATGGCGCGATCCAGCCCAGTCGATCGGAGCCAGAGCAAGTCGGCAGCGACGTGCTTGGATCCCGGCAGGACCACCAGATGCGCACCGTCCAGCTCGGCTGCGGTCGTCGCCCACCGAACTCGCGCTACCTGCTCGAGCGGCTTGAACTCGTCCAGGTTGGACGCCATCGGATAACGCACGATCGCGACCGTCGGCCCTTGCTCGCAGGCCGACGCGGGTGTCGCCGCACCGTCCTCGTCCGGCAGCTGATGCGCCAGCCAAGGGACCACGCCCACGACCGGTACACCCGTCAGCGCGGCGAGCCGCTTGGGGGCCGGCTCGAGAAGCGCTGGGTCGCCACGGAACTTGTTGAGCACGAATCCGCACAGGCGCTCTCGCGCCCGCTTCTCCGTCAGCACCCATGTGCCATACAGGTGCGCGAACGACCCGCCACGGTCGATGTCCGCCACGAGCAGAACGCTCGCGTCCGCCGCCTCGGCAGACCGGCCGTTGGTTAGGTCGCAGTCCAGCAGGTTGATCTCGGCTGGGCTGCCCGCTCCCTCGAGAACGATCATCTCGAACTCGCCCATCAACGACGTAAGGCTCGCCTTGACGGCGGGCCACAGAAGCGGCGTGCGCTGTCGCCATGGACGAGCACTGGCCTCGGGATCGACGCGCCCGCAAACGACGACTTGGCTCTGCGTCATCCCCTCCGGCTTTACCAACACGGGATTCATCCGCACGTCGGGCTCAATCCCGGCCGCGCGAGCCTGGAGATACTGCGCGACCCCGATCTCGCCCCCTGCGACAACCCGGGCATTGTTCGACATGTTCTGCGCCTTAAACGGCGCCACATGAACCCCCCGTCTCGCCAGGTACCGACAGAGGGCCGTTGCGATCAGGCTCTTGCCCGCCCAGCTCGACGTGCCCTGAACCATGAGCGCATGCATCATCTCTCTCCGCAGCTCGTGAATGACTCCGGCCACCACGCTATCCAACTGCGCGGCTCGGCCCCTAAGCCGCGGTCCGCCAGTAAAGATCTAGCCGCAGGGGCGGGAACATCCTCCCGGGGCCGCGAGAATCACCGTTGTTGAACTCTCGGGACCCCGACCCAGGAGGACATCCAGTCGGTGAAGCCGACGGCTCGCCTTGGAACGAGACTTGACTGCCAGAAGCTCATCTGCCTCGAGGCGCACTCGCCGTCGCTGAGCCCGAGCGGCTGGGGTCGCCGGCCGCTGCCCACCCCGGGCCGGCTCGTGCGTCCGATCCGCCGCACTCGGCTGCGGTTCCAGGCCGACTGGCCATGGGCGCGGGCGCTGGTCGACGCGCTCAGCCGGCTGCGCGCGATCCCAGCGCTCTGCTGAGCATCACCGCCGATCCCAACCCGACCCAGCCGCGCCGCTCACGGCTACCGGCCGACGACCTGTGTCGACCTCCCAACACCGGACCCACCACGCCTGCGGACCCCCCAGCGCAGTCGGCCTGCCGCGAAAGCCCTACAAGACGCTCAAGTCCTCAGACGCCGGATGATCAGATGCCTCCGCGAATCGGGGGATCACATGGCGTAGCCCATACTGCCCAAACGCGACGTCGCCGACGGCCGGCGTGTCTTGCCGACGCGTCGGACCCCACGGACTCGCCGAACTCGAGGACGATCTGGAGCAGATGGCGGCCCCGAGCAGCAATCGCCTGCGCGGCTTCCCCGGCTGGCTAGCCCGATGGCACGGCCAGCGCGTGTTCAAGACGCGGAGAGCGTGAGGCGGCTCGGCGTCCTCCGCATGTGCGGTCCGCCCGCCTCGCGCTGTTGCGCAAAGCGTCGGGTGAGCGCTCCAGGCCGCCGAGGGCCAATCGCGAGGGGCTCGAAGCCGAGCCGGCGCACCGAGCCTCGCCAGCCGTGCCACTGCCAGGTTCATGGCCTCGTTCACGTCCATCGTCCGAGCGCAGAACGGGATGGCAACGCAAGTCTGCCTTCTCCGGCTTGTGTGACTCGGCCAGGCCCGATCATGCGGCCCTGGGCGACCGGTGAGCGCGTGTCGCGCAGATCTTTCGGTCAGTCGCTGACGTCTCCGAGCGATTCAAGCAGTCTGCGGAGTGTGTCGGCGAGGCTCTTGCGCTGGGCTTCGGTCAGCGGCGCCAGCAGGCGGTGCTCGTTGGCGACATGATCGGGGAGCACGCGGTCGATCAGCGCCAAGCCGTCCGTCGTCAGCGACACGTATACCGATCGGCCGTCGAGCTCGCTCGGGCTCCTCGCGACGAGTCCGCGCTTCTCCAGGCGGTCTAGGCGCTGCGTCACGGCGCCAGAGGTGACCATCGACGATCTCAACAGCTCGGCCGGAGTCAGCCGGTGTGGCGGTCCCGCCCGCCGGAGCGTCGCGAGGACATCGAACATAGGCCGATCGAGCCCGTGCGCGCTGAACACGCGATTGAGCTCGGTATCGATCACCCGGGCCAGCCGGGATACGCGGCCGATCACAGCCATCGGCGAGACGTCGAGATCCGGTCGCTCGACCGCCCACCGCGCGATCACGAAATCGAGATGGTCAGGCATTGTCGTCGAGGCCCAGCCTATCGGATGATCTCTGGAAGTTCGTACAGTGCTCGCTTAGTGCTAAGTTATTCTATCTCAGTGCTAAGAGACTGACGGCGAAGGGAGGACAGACATGTCGACGCGCGAGGAGCCGAAGACTCGTGACACGCGTGCTACGCGAGCGGCGCACGGCGAACGAGTCCCGCAGAGGATGGTCGACCAACGACCCGTGGTTGATCGCGTCCCCCTGAAGGGCTGGCTGGCCGTGCTCGCGGTCGCCACTGGCACGTTCACTGCAGTGACAGCGGAACAACTGCCAACGGGGCTCCTGACGATAATCGCACGAGGATTACACGTACCCGACGCAGAGGTCGGGCTCGCGGTCACTGTGTCGGGGCTAGTGGCCGCAGTCGCTGCGGTGCTGCTGCCGGTCGCCATCCGCCGCCTCGATCGTCGCGTCGTCCTGATCGGCCTGATCGGCCTGATCAGCGGAGCGAACCTCTTGAGCGCGCTCGCGCCGAGCTACCCGGTGCTGCTCGCAGCGCGCTTTCTGATCGGCATCGGCATCGGCGGATTCTGGTCGCTGGCAGCCGGCCTTGCGGTACGGCTCGTCCCCACCCAGCACGTACCACGGGCCACCGCGCTGATCTTCTTCGGGGCGATGGCGGCGAGCGTGCTCGGTATCCCGGCCAGCACCCTGCTCGGCGGGCTCGCCGGCTGGCGCGTCGCGTTCGCCGCAGTGGCGCTGGCTGGCCTGCTACTCGTCAGCGTACTGCTGCCGCTGCTGCCGCGGATGCCGGCTGAGCAGCCGGTTCAGGTCCACACGCTCCTCGACCAGCTCCGCCTGCCGGCGGTGCGGACCGGCGTGATCGCGACCTTCCTGCTCGTCAGCGGGCACTACGGCGCATTTACGTTTGTCAGCCCGATCCTTCAGAGGATCTCCGGTTTCCACGCCCACGTGGTCGGGCCGCTGCTGCTCGCGTATGGCGCCGCCGCGATCGCCGGTAATTTCATCGCCGGGGCCGCAGCGACCCGCGACGTCCGGCGGACCATCGTCACGCTCAGTGTGGCGCTGGCCGCGATCCTGGCCGGCTTCCCGATCCTCGGCCGGACGCCGATCACCGGGCTAGGCTTCCTCGTCCTCTGGGGCCTTGCGTTTGGCGGTCTGCCGGTGACCGTCCAGACGTGGATACTCAAGGCGGCGCCAAACGCAACCGAGGCCGCGACCGGACTGAACACCTTCATGTTCAACCTCGCGATCGCGCTTGGAGCTCTGTTCGGGAGCATCGTCGCCGGCGTTACAGCAATCAGCGGCGTGCTATGGCTTGGCGCCGTTGCGGTGATCCTCACTTCCGCGGCAGTGCTCAGAACCCGCGCGGGCTAACCGCTTCGGAACCGGGGGCTGACAAACGGCGCATCGGCGTTCAGGCCGTGGCAGTAGTTGACAGAACGCCCATTTCAACGGGTGGGGCGACCGGCTCAACCCACCATCGACGCTAGGAGGCTTTCATGGCCGCAATCGAATGGGTCGACGACATCCGTACCGTGGATCTGCACGACCTCTCGCAGCTTTACCGAATCGCTCCACTCGGCCAGAAAACGCCGACGGCACTCGCCACCGTCTTTGCAAACAGCATGTTCAACTGCTTCGCCTACCGGGACGAGCGACTCATAGCGGCCGGTCGTGCACTGGCCGACGGCCTCGATTGCGCCTACATCGCGGATGTTGCGGTCCACCCGCGGTATCAAGGACAGGGGCTGGGCAAGGCGATCGTCGGCCGGCTCGTTGGCCTGGCCTCCGGCCATCAGAAGATCATCCTCTATGCCAACGCAGGTACGGAGCACTACTACAGACACCTGGGATTCCTGCACATGAACACAGCGATGGGGATCCGGCGCGATCGCGAAGGCGCGATCCGATCCGGGCTCTTGATGGAGCCCCCCAGGAACGATGTCCGCTAGGTGAACGAACGACAGAAGCGCCAGCGGGAGCAAGTGACCGGGTTCGGGCGTGTCGCTACCTCTCGACGGTCACGGACCCTCTCAACATCTGCTCTATCTGTGATTGAGGCACGAACGCCGCTCTCGTTCGTGCCTACCCGCTCGGCGGTCTGTCGGTCAGTCGGCGAGGCCTTTGTCGCGGAGCTTCTGCTGCGCAGAATCGCTCTTCCCGAGGCCATCGAGCCCCATGCCTCGGAGCACGCCGGTCGCCTTCGTGAACTGGATCTCGCGGTAATCGACGACCTGGACGTGGTTACCCCACGGATCGTTGAAGTCAAGCGATCCGGAGGCCTGGACCCCGATGCCAGCCTGCTGCGTCGCTCTCCGGCCCGCCTCCTTGTCGTCGACGACCAGGCCGAAGTGCCGCGCACCGTCGGCCGGCTGCGTGCGGCCGCCAGCCATCGCGATGAACCGATCGCCGATGTCGATGAAAGCCATCCTCCCGCCGACGCGACCACGCAGCTCGAAATCGAAGAACCGTCCGTACCAGTCCAGCGCCTCACCAAGATCGGTGACCTCCAGCGCGACATGGTTGACACCGACGAGCCTCGCCATCTCCCGCCATTCTCCTCCATCGCGGGCGCGGATCCGCCCGGTCCCAGCCGGGCGCGGACACACCGTCGCACACGAGAGCAGCCACGCGAGTCTCACCTCGGCGCGCGGCCTGCTTCGTCGGCAGCGCCGGCGCTGAGCAGCAGCCATCCATCGACATCATGGCTGCGTTCGCGGTGCAGCCAGGTGGCGGTGCTCGGGACGTCAGCTGCGGGGGCGATCCGAGATCGCGGCCGCCCGTGCGTACGCGGGCCGCGCCTCAGCGCGCTGCACGTACGCCTCGAGGGCCGGCCACGGTTCGAGCAGCCCGCGCGAGTTGGCTCCCTGAAGCACGCTCGCGCACATCACGTCGGCAACACTGAAGCGATCGCCGACGAGCCAGTCGTGCTCGCCGAGCCGCGACTGGAGCGCGGCGGCCGCGTCGGCGAAGCGCTCGCGCGCAGGGGACTCGGGGACCCCATCGCGGAGCTCGCGAATCCAGCGAAACAGCGGCGCCTCGAGCTCGGAGACCGCGAATACGACCCACTGGTACACGAGTCCCCGCTCGGACGAGCCAACGGCACCGATCATGCCGGCCGCCGGGTTCAGATCGGCGAGCTGGAGACAGATCGCCGCCGACTCGAACATCGTCGTGCCGTCCCCGAGTGCCAGCGCCGGGACCCGCCCCAGCGGGTGGCGCATTAGGTGCTCGGCCGAGCGGCGTTGCGCACCCGTGATCTCCGTCGAGTCATACGGCGCACCGATCTCCTCGAGCAGCCACAGCACCCGGCTCGACCGGGTCCGCGGCATGTAATAGAGCCGCGGCGGCGTCATCTGCACAAGCCTACCGACAGCGCTTCCGCTCCAGCATGCTGAAGCGACAGCGACGCCGGCACCGCCGCAATAGGCGTGGAGGAGTCGTACCCAGCCCCGGTCACGACCATGGTCGAGACCTGCCTTTGGCCGGCGCGCATGAATGCGTCGTTTACCGGATTGTGCGATGCAGCATCGCCCAAGGCGTCTGCCATCCACCGCCGGGGAGGTCAGGCTCGCCGTGGTGCGTAGCCGCGTTCGAAGACCTGTACGGCGGCGTCGATGGCGTCCTCGACAGCACGCGGTGACGGTCGGGCACGTCCCGGTCGTTCGGTGGTCTCGGCGCTGGTCAGGGCGAAGAAGTGTCTGGCCGCTCGGGCGAAGTTCTCGATCTCCAAAACGCCGTCCTTGTGGAGAGCTCGGAGCTGCGTGATGGTCTCGCGTTGAACGCGGTCGGGTCCGGCCTTGCGCCACGCGTCGATTACTCCTTGGGGGAAGTGCTGGGTCTCCGTCACGATCTGGCGGATCATCGCGAAGTGCTCGGGATGACCGAGCGCCTGCTTCGTCGCCGCGAGCGCGAGCACTTTGAGCCGTTCATGCGGCGTATGGGCTGAGGAGATGCCGGAGCGGACAGCTCTCTCGTAGTCGTCGGCGACGGCGGTCGCGCTGGCCGTGAGCACGGTGGCGAACAGCTCGTCTTTGTTGTGGAAGTGCTTGTAGAGAGTGCGGGTGGAGACGTTGGCCTCCGCGGCGATCAAGTCGATGGTCGCGCGCGCAAACCCTAATCTGGCGAACACGGTGCGTGACGCACGGAGGATCGCCTCGCGTTTCTCAGGACGTAGAGCCCGTGCTGGGCTGGTGGTTGACATCGCCGGTGCAGTGTGGCAGCCACACGGACATGCTGTAAAGTACAACGCGTACTTTACATCGAGTCTGAAGGAGCCGACCATGTTTGACCGGCCGCTCGCCGTTGCCGTGATCATCGGCAGCACCCGCCCCAACCGCCACAGCGAGCCGGTCGCCCGCTGGGTGCTCGACCGGGTTGCCGAGCGCTCAGACCTCCAGGCCGATCTGATCGATCTGGCCGACGTCGCGCTTCCCATGTTCGACGAGCCGATGCCGCCGATCATGGGCAACTACGCGGGCGAGCACACGCGCGCGTGGGCCGCAACGGTTGGCGCCTACGACGCGTTCGTGTTCGTCTCCCCGGAGTACAACCGCTCGATCCCGGCCGTGCTCAAGAACGCGATCGACTACCTCTACCACGAGTGGACCAACAAGGCCGCCGGGTTCGTCTCCTACGGTGCGGACGCCGGGGGCGCCCGCGCGATCGAGCACCTGCGCGTCATCCTCGGCGAGCTCCACGTCGCCGACGTCCGCACAATGGTCCCGCTATCGCTGTCTGTCGACTTCACGAACTTCACCGACTTCACGCCAAGCGGGACAGCCGAGCGCAAGGCAGACGCAATGCTCGCCGAGCTGGCGTCCTGGGGACAAGCGCTGCGCAACCTCCGCCACCAGCAAGCCGTGACCAGCTGCGACCCCGGACGCGGCCGACAAAAGCTCCTGCCCTGACACCTCACGAGGCCAGCTGATGCGCGCGACACTTCTACGCGAGTTCGGACCGCCCGATCGCCTCCAGCCCGTCACGCTCCCCGACCCCCATCCTGACGACGGCGAGGTCGCTATCGCGACCGAGCTGGCCGGCGTGACGTTCGTCGAGACTCAGATCCGCGCCGGGCGACCGCCACGTCCCGACATGCTCCCCGACCTTCCCGTCGTGCTGGGCAATGCGGTCGGCGGCGTGGTGGCAGAGGTCGGATCCGGGGTCGACGTGACGCTAGTCGGCCGGCGCGTAATCTGCTCGCTGCGCGGCGGCGGCGGGTACGCGCAGCTGGCACTCGCTCCAGCCTCGGCACTTATCGAAGTTCCCGACGACCTCGCCCTGCGCGATGCCGTCGCACTCGTAGCGGACGGGCGGACCGCTCTACTGGCAATCCGCTCGCTGCGACCGGCAGCTGGCGAACGCGTCCTGGTGCTCCCCGCAGGCGGAGGCGTGGGCAGCCTGCTCGTCCAACTCGCGCACAACCAGGCCGCGATCGTGCTAGCCGCCGCGGGCGGCCACCGGAAGCTCGACCTCGCGCGATCGCTCGGAGCGGACCTCACGATCGACTACCGGCGCGAAGACTGGTGGAAATCTATCGACCCCGTCGACATCGTGATCGACGGCGTCGGCGGGACCGCCGGCCGAGCGGCGTTTGAGCAGCTCCGGCCGGGCGGGCGGATGCTGCGCCTCGGGATGGCCAGCGGCGCATTCACCGCCATCAACGATCAAGACGCTGCGGCCCAGCAGGTGACGCTCGTGCAGACGACGCCCCCAAACCCATCCACGCTCAGGGATCTGGCACGCGAAGCGCTCGAACTCTCCGCCCGAGGCAAGCTGCAAGCCACGATCGGCCAAACGTTCGCGCTCGAGCACGCCGAGGACGCCCACGCGGCGATCGAGGAACGCACCACGATCGGCAAGACCCTACTCATCACCCGATGACCCCGCTGTCCACCTGTCAGATAGAACACTCGCTTCCGCTGCACCGCACGACGCTCCACCTCGCGTCCCGGTCCCCGATTGCGCGGACAGCAGAGCTGGGGGCTATCAAGGTAGGCTCCGGGCGCGGCGGTTTGCCCGGGCGTAGCCGGGTAGATCGGGGTCATAGCCGTGATCGACGTGTGGCCGCAGTCGTGAGGGGGCGTGCAGCGCTTGCGGCTGCGCCACCTGGCAACGACTCGGTTGTGGCTGCTGCCGCTGAGCTGCGTGGTGGCTGGCATCGGGCTCGCGGTGGCGCTCTTGTCGGTCGATCGGTCCTTCGGCTTTCACCTCGTCGGCATGGGGGTGACCGGATCGGTGTCGTCGCTGCAGAAGATCCTGACCGCGGCGTCGACCTCGCTGGTGACGTTGAACAGCGTGGTGCTTTCGCTGACGCTGGTCGCGGTGCAGCTGGCGATGGGTCAGTTCTCGCCACGCATCGTGCGGACGATCCTGCACGACCGCCGCAGCTAGTTGGCGGTGGGGCTGTTCATCGGTACGTTCGCCTACTCGATGACCGTGCGTTCACGGGGAGCCGCGCGAGCGGGATCACGCCCGCGATTTCTGCACGGACGACCAAAGTTAGTCGTCCAACAACGTCCGTCGGCCTCAATGGCCCGTCTGTTGCCTTGGGCGATATTGGCGATTTGCAGGTCTTTCGTTAGTCGGGGAGACAGGATTTGAACCTGCGACCGCCCGGCCCCCAGCCGGGCTCCACGGGCTGGCGCCAGACAGATCCCCTTATTTCATAACGGTTTGCTAGTTCCTGGTAGCTCGCAGTTGTGCTCAGTTTGATGCCCTCTTTGATGCCCTCGTCGTATCGGGCAGTTGTCACTCGCGGTAGGCGCGGCCGCGGGGCAGCACACGGAGGACCAGGATCGTCCGGCGCTCCGGGTCGCGGCTGAACCGCACGCGCCAGTCGCCAACCCGCAGTCGCCATTGGGGCGGAGTGATCCCGCTCATCCGCTTGATGTCACCGGCAGGCGGGTCGCCGGCGAGCCCATCGAGCCCGGTCAGGACCCGCTCGCGAACCGACCGGTCCAGACGCCTGATATCCCGTGCGGCGGGACGCGTCAGCTCGACGCGCCAGCGCTCGGGGGTGCTCACCGCCGCTCGGCGTCGAGCTCCCGGCGGAACTCCTCCAGGCTGATCGTCTCGCCACTCCCGGCTGCCTCCAGCGCCTCGTGGACGGCCGCCTCCTCCTCGGGAGTGGTCGGCTCGTCATCTTGTGGGGCGTCGTCAAGCAGTTGTGTGAGAGCGTCGGTGCGCTGATCGAGCAGCCGCAGCGTCGCAGCGGCCTCTTCCTCAGTCAGGTGCTCCACGCGCTCACGGAGTTGTTCCTTAGCGGTCATCGACGACGAATGGTAGGCGCCGGAGCCTGCGGCGCAACCTCTGATTGGAACACCCCGTTGACCAGCTCGGCCTCGTTGGCACCAGGCGCGTAATGCGTGTAGACCATCGTGGTCTTGATGTCAGCGTGGCCCATCCACGCCTGAAGGGTCCGCAGCGGCACTCCGGCCGCGGCGCACCGCGTCCCGAACGTGTGCCTCAGGTCGTGGAAGCGAACCTCGCGGACGCCTGCCCGCTTCAGGGTCCGTTTGAAGCGCTTGCTGACCTGGCTGCGATCAAGTGGGTGGCCCGTGTGGGGATGACCGAACACGAGGTCATCCTCGGCTCGATAGGCCGACGCCTGGAACAGCAGCTCGAGCTCGCGCCCGACGTGATCAGCCATCGGAACCGCGCGAGACGACGCGCGGGACTTCGGCGGGCGAAACCGGCCTCTCACGTATGGCCGGACGACGCGGAGCTTCTGTGCGGCCCAGTCGACGTCTCGCCAGCGCAGGCCAAGCAGCTCGCCCTGACGAAGCCCGGTCATTGCCGCCGTGAGATACAGCGCGCGGTCCACGCGCGCGAGGTCATCCTCCAGGACCGCGTCAGGCGTCGCGCGATACAGATAGATCGCGGTCGCGGCCGAGCATCCCAAGCGCTCGCCGACCTCCTTCCAGCCCAAGCGCTCGACGTCTCGCAGTGTCCGGGCCTGCGCCGCTCGGACGAGCGTTGCCGGCGTGTGGCGGCAGACGGGCGTGGCCGCCGCCTTGAGCAGCGCGTCCAGTTCGGCCCGGTCCAGGAACCGAATCTCGCTGTCGTCGTCCTCGGACGATGCTGGCTTGTCGACGGCCCGGCACGGATTGGCGTGAGCCCACCCCTTAGAGACGGCGAACGCGAAGATCCCGTTGAGGTGGACGTAAAGGTTGCGGACAGTCTTGACCGAGAGCCCGCCCAGGCCGCGGTCGAGCCGGTCCTCGCGGTCGAGGCATGCGTCGATGAAATCCTCGACGTCGTCGGCCGTGATCTCGTCGACCGACATCTCGCCGAAGTGCGGGACGAAGTGGATCCGGATCTCTGACTCGTAGTTGGCGAGCGTCGTATCCGGCTTACGTCCGCTCCGGGCCAGCTGCTTGATTCGCCGGTCACCGACGTCCGCGACGGTCATCCGCTCCGTGACCGGCGGCGGCGCCGAGTTTGTCTCGAGCATCAACTCGCGCAGCCGGGCTTCGGCCTGGGTCCGAGTGAGGCCCTCCCGGCTGCCGGGCTGGCGCATCGGGCCCAGGGAGCGCTTCACCAGCCGGCCGCGCAGGTACCACTGGCCATACCAGCGGTTGCCCCGCTGCAAGACAGCACCAGTGCCACGCGGCCGCCGCCGCGCCCGTGCGGTTTCTGGCGGTTTCGATGGCTCAGCACTCACAACCTGACCGACCGTACCGACCGGCGCGGCACCGGACGGCGCGAGCAGCGACAACTGGCGTTCGTCGGCAGGCGGCTGACGGCTCACAACCGGCGGCGTGCGGGGACGCCGCGCTCGCGCGAGTCGATCCACGCCTCGATCGACTCGCGTCGAAACCGGACGGCGCGACCGAGCCGGATATGCGGAAGGCGACCCGCGCGGACCTCGCGATAGACCCAATCGGTCCGGACGCCAAGGTAATCCGCGACGTCCTCTGCTTCGAGCAGTCGCGATGTCGGCTTCACCGTCTCTGCTGCGATCCCAAAGGAAACCGAGCGCGCCGAATCGATCGCCGTCATGCCGTCGCCGGGGACGGCGGATGGAGAACGGTTGAGTTCGACTGGGCGGCGAGCCACGCTGAGTCTCCTGCTCTTGGCTGCGGACTCCCGCAGCACGATCTAAGATAACGCAATCACGTTGCTTGCGCTAATAATGCCATCGCCCGAGGACGTCAGTTGACCGACCACGAGCGCGACCTCACAGACGATCCGTGGCTGACGGTGGCCGAGATTGCCGCGGAGCTGCGGATCAGCCCCGCGACGGTCAGGCTATGGATCTCGCGCGGCAAGCTTCGGGCCAAGCGCGCCGGCGAGCGCAAGCTGCTCATCCAGCGATCCGAGCTGGATCGGATGCTTGCGGAGTCGAGCACGCGCTACGACAACGTCCCCACCCGGAGCTCCGGTGCACCCGGGACCCCTCCTCCCCGCCGCCCTGTGCGTGTCCGCTCATGGTCGGCCTCCGCGGTCGCCAAAGCGAGGGTGCCGCCGGAGGTGATGCAGGCCGCGGTCAAAGAGCTACAGGAAGCCGGCGCGGTCTGGGATGCAGCGCTCGACGCGAGCGAGACCGCGCCGCCAGCCCCCGAGTTCGTCGATCGGCTGCGGGCGATCGCACAGGCGGCGGAAAAGCAGGCAGCGGCGCTGGAGCGCGCGGCGAGCATCCCGGGCTTCACCTGGAAGCCGGTCGCAGACACCGAAGACATGATCCTGTCCAACGAGCTGCGACCGGGCGCCAACCGCCCAGGTCCCGACCATCTATGGGAGGCGTTTGACCGCACCGTCGATCGCCTTGCACTGGCGATGGAGGGCAACTGGGCCTCGCTCGTCCAACAAGAGCAGTTGGAGCTGGCATGGGTGCTCAGCGACATCGTCAAGGCCCTTGAGTCAGAGGGTTGGGGAGCCCGCCGCGAGCGGAGCGCGCGGAGCTCACGGCGAAACACGAGGGCCAAGAAGGGCAGCACCGATGCGCGATGAGCCTGACCACGCGTCCGTAGGATGGTCCGCAGTTTGTGGACTCGGGCGGTCTGGATCGCGGACCAGGTGCGACCGCCGTCCGCCCCGCCGCCATTGCGTTTGCTCACACCCCCGGTGCACTTGTCAGGAGGTGTTTTCGTTCGGCAGGCTGCCGGGTCGGCTGTCCGTTCTGTGCTGGCCGGACGTGAGCGGTCCACCGACGCTTGGTGACCAGGCTGTGGCCGCGCAGCTCGGCGCGATCTTCACACTCGCGACGAACCGGCGCGTGCAGGTCGCAGCAAGCGACTTTCCGCTCACGCCGGAAGGCTCGACGATGCGGACGTTTCTTCCGACCGACCTCGTGCTGGACCGCAGTCTCGCCGGTCCGCTCGGACCAAGCTCAACGGCCGACATCGCCTCGTTGCTCGGCCAGCTTCACGGCCTTGGGCCCGACGATCGGGACGCCATCGGTGCGGCGATCGAGCTGCACTACGCAGCAACGCTGCTGTACGACGTCGAAGCGAATGCCGCATATGCCCTCGCGATCGCTGGGCTCGAACGGTTATCCCGAACCTATGGAGTCACGCCGGTCAACTGGTCCGACTGGGAGCACGCCGCTCGGCTGGACCAAGCGTTCTCCCACCTCGAGCTAGAAAGCGAGCAGATCGATGGGCTTCGCGACGAGCTTCTTCAGGATCGCCACTTGCGGCTGCGACAGACGTTCGCCAGCTATGTCACGGACAGCCTGCCGGATGACTGCTGGCAGACTCAGCTCGAGGACTTCGTGCCGGGGCTCACGCTGCAGCCGGACGGTGCGATGAAGTTCGAGCAGTGGACCCCGCAGCCGCCGATCTCGGTGGCGCTATTTGTGCCATCCGATCGAGCCGTGTTGCGGAAGCGGCTCCTGCGGTCCTACGACGCGCGCTCGTCGTACGTGCATGAAGGCACACGCCGTTCGGCGCTGACGGCGACTGCCGCCCAGACGGTGGGCAATGAGGGTCCGGCGACCGCGCCGATTGAGTTCGTCGGCGTACGCACGATGCTGCGCGCCCTCGTCATGCACGAGACGGCCAGCCGTACCCACCCGAAGGCGCTCCCCGACATCGTGATGACGCACGGCAAACCAACCGATCAGTCGCAACCGAGCCAGCGTGGCCACGGTCCCTGAACTGCTGACCGTCTGTTGGCTTGCTGTCTGCGCCCGTTCGGTATCGCCCGACGCGGATGTCGCCGCGGCCTGCGAGCGGCTCGTAAGATCCAGAGGAGCTGCTGACGGCGGACCGGCCGCTTCCCGTCGAAGCAGAAGCTGGGCGACGACTGCGACATGCTGTCGCCTTTGCAGATCCGAGCGTCCGGTCGGTCGGGATCTCCGAGACAGTCGCTCTCCGGACGAGC
Source organism: uncultured Actinomycetota bacterium (assembly GCA_963771675.1). Taxonomy (GTDB): domain Bacteria; phylum Actinomycetota; class Thermoleophilia; order Solirubrobacterales; family Solirubrobacteraceae; genus Palsa-465. The sequence goes on from CAVYUJ010000006.1 coordinate 113,749, forward strand.
AGCACAGCGGTCCTTCGGGTGTTAGCTCGACTACCTCCGTCGAGCAAGCGCCGGCCCACCGCTGGCGCCCACGACGGCAGCTTTCCGCTTCGAAAATCGTCAAGCGACACTCTCGATGGCGTCGCCCGATCGTGCGGCCCGCGGCAATGTCGCGATCAGCCTCGGCCAGCGCCACCTCTTCCTCCGGGGTAACCGGTTTCACCGGCGAACCGGACCAGGCGCCCCCGAGGAGGTCGTCATCGGCGGCGGCGCCGCTCGCGCCGTGTCCTCGGGCGCGTCGCGGAAGGGCGTGATCACCGGATCCTCGCGGCTTTGCTCGGTGTAGCGGAGTGCTTCGTCGGCCTCCCTCGGAGAGTCGTCCCCGAGCTGGTGTAGACGCTCTTTGACTGTCACGTGAGCGAGTTTCTACCGGCGCTCTAGTGCGAGCATTTGCCACACACGCCGGTTTACGCAGCGGCCGGCCGGTGGTAGGCTGGACACAGGGCCAGAGGATGACGGCGAGAGGAATGAGGATGCGTCGGGGCATAGCGGTGGCGGCGGCACTTCTCGCGCTACCCGCGAGCGCGGCTGCGGTGTCTCAGCATTACTTCCCGAAGCCCCATCAGGGTTGCCGGGTGGGGTACGCCCGCAAGGTGGTCAAGGTCAAGGAGCGCTTGCACGGTAAGACGGCCACGGTCAAGCGCGCGGAGTGCGTCGTGAAGCGGGGTGCCACGACGTCCACCGTCCTCGCGCAGCTGTATCCCGAAGACAACAACCCGAATACGTACTTCGACGTGTCGGGTACGGTCTACAACAGCAGCGGCAACGAGCTGCGCGGTCTACCGCTGACGTACAAGATCACGGACGACACGACGCGGGGCGTCGTCGCCACCTTTGCCGGGAGCTCGAACCTCGCGGCAACCTGCACGGTCGTCGTCTCTCTGAGTTCAGATCAAACGGTGCGGACATACACCGGGCAGGCGGTCACTCCGTACCAGGCGTGCAACCTTCGAATGGTCAGCATGCCCGCCGCGGATGATGCGCTCATCACTGCGTCCTTCACGGGCAACTCGCAGCTCGCGCCGACTACGAGCCCGCCTCAGGCTTTCGGCTAGGGATTTCTTCCACGCCGATCGGCGCGTCACGGCAGCGCGTCATCAGCACGCGCCCGCTCAACCTCCTCGTCCGTCGCCGGGCCGTAGGGTTTCCACCCGCAGGTTGTCCACCCGGTCAAGCCGCCCGTGGCGCTTGATAACGGCGGTGCAAACGCGGCGCGACGCGCTCCCCAGGTACGTGCGCAAGCCGGTGTCGGTGACGCGCATCACCGTGGACGGCGCACCCTCCACCGTCGATACGTAGTAGGCGCCGATGCACACACGCTGCCGGGGCCATCGCTTGGTCTTGACGCCGTGGGATGCCCTCGTCCGCCAGCTCATTCGTGACGTTGACCGCCGGTTCTGGGAGATCATCGGCGTCGCGAGGCCAGCGGGCCTTCCCGCTGTCAAACGTCTTCCACCCTCGTCGCGGATTGAGGACATTGAGGGCGCCGTGGAACCGACCGTCTTCGTCGCCACGATCGCCGCGATCGACGTCATGGAATCCGCGTGTCAGCGCGAGGGTCGGACTCTTGAGTCGGTCTTCGGCGGCTTCAATCTCGTGTTCGTAGATGAAGGTCACTACGAACCCGCGCATCACTGGTCTCAGGCCATCCGTGCGCTCAGCTGCCCAACAGTGCTTCTGACCGCCACGCCGTACCGCAACGACGTGAAGTACTTCGAGGTCGGCGAGTTCCGTTACCGCTACACATACCACGAGGCTGTTGACGCGCGCTTCCTACGGCGGCCGGAGTTCGCGAACGTGAGCCGAGGTGACATCTCGACCTTTGCGCGGGAGCCTGACTGCCTTGGTCGCGGATCGGTTTGCGCAGCTACCAACGCGCGTCATCGTCCGGTGCCGAGATGCCGACGCGATCACTCGTGTGGTCCACGCGCTCGAGGGGGCTGGAGCGTCTGCGCTGGGGCTTCATCACACATTCCGACCGGGAGAAGGAACGCTGCGCCGGTCGGTTCCAGATCCGGCCACGACAGACGCGCAGTACTGGGTGCATCAGAACAAGCTCATCGAGGGCATCGACGACCCACGATTCAGAATCGTTGCGTTCTATGACCCACTTCGCAACGACCGAGCCGTGATCCAGCAGATCGGGCGCGTTCTTCGCGATCCAGCACGCGCGGCCGACGACATGACCGCTCTGGTGGCTGGCACCGGTGATCGACCGCCGCAGCGAACCTGGGATGCCTACCTGCGATTCGACCGACAAGCCAGGTTGCTGGTCGACGGGCACGTCGTCTCTGAGCTCGACGCCTACTCGGGCATCTGCAACTGGGTCGTTAGGTAGTCGACCAAGAGAGGCGAACTCCAAGCCAACGTCAAGAGGACCACTCGGGCGTGGCTCGGACCGCGGAGCTTGCTCTTGCTTGTTCCGACGGCGAGACGAGCTACGCCGGATGCTTTGCTCCACCCGCTCTGCACAGCGTCACCATCGGGGCTTTCTGTGTTCGCGGCTCTGAAGGTCGACGCCTGGCGGGTCGGTACCATCGCATTCGTCGTTCAGCTGGCGCCGAGCGGACGAGTCCTATGGCGACGTTGCGTCGGTTCACGGGCGACGCGGTCTGCAGGATCAACCTCGCGAGCTGACGATCCCTTTTGTCGGCGCGCTCGTCCGGGGCGCGCCGCTGCTTTGCCACGCAAGGACGCGCCAGTGGTTTCAGCCCGGCGAGCTGATGACGGACCTGCTTCTCCCATCTCCGACCAGTCCTATGAACGCGTCTGCTCTGGCGAGCGCGCCGCGCTGCGGGCAGTGGTGAGGGCGGCGCGCGCCGTATGTCAGCGTCTTCGGCAGGCGTTTATTGGGGGTCTTGGCCTCGGGGGACTGTCCAGCCTCGTGCTGTTGGCGTCATGTTTCTCCGGGGGAGCGGCTGGCGTCGCCCGCGTCACTCGCAGCGCGTCCTGGTGGGAAGCCAGTGAGTGGTAGACGCGGAGGCGTGTGGGGAATATCCTCGGCCAGTCCCGTATCGGTCTTCGGGGGTGCGGATGCCAAGCGTCTTCGTCTCGTATTCGCGGCGTGATTCCGGGTTCGTGGCACGCCTGGCCGAAGGCCTGCAGAGCCGCGGCAAGGACGTATGGGTGGATGTGGAGGGGGTCCGCGACGCCGAGGTATTTCCGGCCGCCCTACGCCGCGCCATCGAGGGCTCGGACACGTTCCTGTTCGTGATCACGCCCGATTCGGTCCGCTCGGCGTTCTGCGACCAGGAGGTGACGCACGCGAGCGAGCTGAACAAGCGCATCATCCCGCTGGCGTTGCGCCCAGTGCCCGATGAGCGGCTCCCTGAGGAGATCCGCTATCGCAACTGGATCCCCGTGGACGGCGATCCCAGCGCGGAGCTCGATCGCATCATTGCCGCTATCGACTCAGACCTCCCGTGGGAGCAGGACCACACCCGTGTGACGGTCCGGGCGCTGGAGTGGGATGAGCACGGGCGCGACGGCAGCTTCCTATTGCGCGGCACCGAGCTGGCGGATGCGGAGCGGTGGCTGGCGGCTGGTGTCGATAAGGATCCGGGTCCGACGGCGCTCGAGCAGGAGTATCTGCTCGCCGCCCGGCAGGCGGCCAGCCGCCGGCAGCGCATTGCGGTCGGTGGAAGTCTCACCGTTGCTCTCGTGGCGGTCGGGCTTCTCATCTTCGCTCTCATTTCACGTGGTAGTGCGGTTACCGCCGAGACGAATGCCCGGGCGCAGGCGCTTGCCGCGGAGTCCGTCAATCAGCAGTCCGTCGACGCCGAGCGGGCGGTGCTGCTCGGCGCGGCCGCGGTGCAGACCAAGGTGTCATATGGAGCGACGGGCACGATGTTCGCTCTGAGATCGGCGCTCGACGCGTCGCCGATTCGTTATCGACTTCCCGATGTTGGCGTCCAGGGCTGTGGTGGACCCCAGGTCGCGTTTGACCCTGCGCCGCAGAGCAACCTGCTAGCTGAGGGTCTGTGTAACCGGACGATCAGGTTCGCCAACGCAACGACCGGCAGAATCGAGCGGACGGTGCGAGTCGGCCGCGGCGCCCCGACCGCACTCGCGTACACCGACAGCGGCTCGGCGCTGGTGATTGCGTCGGGAGCTCGCCTGTACAGCCTTGACCCGGTGACCGGCGCCGTGCGTGCCACCAGTCCCCCCATACCTGGTCTCGGGACGTTTACGATCGACCCTCGAGCACCCATCGTGGCGGCGGTCGGCGTGTACCAGCTCGACCTGTGGAATATGGCGACAGGGCGTCTGCAGGCCATCCGGCCGCCCCACGCTCGGCAATACGGCCCTCCGACGCAGATGGCCTTCAGCCCCGACGGACGCCGCATCGCCATCGGCTTCGATGCCGGCAACGGCGGCCCCGGATTGCTCGTCTACAACATGATGCGGCGGCGGATCCTCAGTGCGCGCTCTCAGCTGTCGGCCACCGTCGCCTTCTCACCGTCCGGACGCGAGCTCGCCGTCGGTCTGCTCGGTAATGGGGGCGGCTCGTTTGTCATGCTGGACGCCGCCACGCTGAAGCCTGTACCCGGGTTCCGGGCCATCCAGAATCCGGACGTCGAGCCCACGGCGGCCGCGTTCAGCCCCGATGGGAGCGAGCTGGCCTACGGCTTTGCCGATGGTACGGCGGGGCTCGTGGACGCGGCATCCGGTGAGGCGGTCCAGACCTACTCCGGCGACTCCGCCGTTGTCGCGACGGTGAGCTTCCGCCCCGACGGGCGGGTCGTGGCCACCGGCTCAGCAGACGGCACGGTGCGGGTCTGGAGCGCAGCAGGGCTCGCCCTGAGCGCTGAGCACGTCGGCGGATACCTCGCCGGCCTCACGACAGCACCCGGCGGGTTCCTCACCGTCCGGACCCCGGCGCAAGGGCACACACAGACGGTGGTGGCCCAGGGTTGGACCGACGATGGGCGATCGGCAGGCCCCCCGCTCGTTCTGTCGCGGGCGACCACCAACCTCGACGCGTACTTCCTCAGACCAGGTGGGCGCTTCGCCGGGACGATCGTCTCGCCCAATCCCAACGCCACGCGCGGGCGGGTACTCCTGTTCAACGTGTCGCAACGGCGCGTGGTGAGAAACGTGCCGGTTACCTTGCCCACCGGCAGCGAACCGGTCATGAGTCCCAACGGCAACCTGGTCGCGATGACGGTGCAGACCACCGGCTCCGGTCCGGTGTCAAGCGGCGGCCCCCCGACCGCGCGCTACGCGCTGGAGGTCCTCAACCTGAGCACGGGGCGACAACGGGCGCTCGCGACGGAGGCCGACTGCGCGGCGGGGTGGCGTGGTTACGCCTTCAACGCCTCCAGCACTTTGGTCGCCGCAGGCACGTTCTGCGGCACCGGCATCAGGGTCTGGAATGTCGCGAGCGGAAAGCCCGTGGGGCGCGCGCTCAACCTCAGCGGCGAACTCGCGTGGATCGCGTTCCGCCCCGACGGGCACCGGCTGGCCATCGCGTCGTGGAACGGAACGATCGTGGTGACCCCGGTTCCAGCGACCGGCCGTCAAACCCAGCTGACCGAGAACACCCGCGGGGTGCCGATGGTCGCCTACAGCCCCGATGGCCGGTACCTGGCTAGCGCCGGGCTGGACCACACTGTGCGCGTCTTTGACGCGCGGTCCCTGGCCGAGCTTCGCATCTTCGCCCAGCCCGACGCGGTCACGGGCATCGCCTTCACCGCCGACGGCAGACAGCTGCTCAGCTGGGGCGCCGGCAACACGGTCAGGCGGTGGGACGCGTGCACCGATTGCCAAAACCCGTCGGCGCTGTTGGCGCTGGCGCGGAGTCGTGTGACCCGTACGCTCAGCGCGCAGGAGCGCACGGAGTTCGGGGTCGGATGACATGACACACCACCCGGCCCGCATGAGTCCGGCCGCGTGGCTTGATGCCGTGCGCGCCGAGGAGCGCCGCGGAGAGCTCCTGGCGGCCTTCGATCTCGCTGAGCGCGGGCTCGGCGAGCACCCTGGCGACGTGGGCCTGGAGCACCGCGCGGTGTTGGCGTTGGCGCGCACCGGAGCTACCGAGGAGGCGGTGCGTCGCTTCGAAGAGTACGGGTTGGACGCCGTCGCCGACGAGGACGTGAGCGCCCTGCGGGCCCGTCTGGCCAAGGACGCAGCCCTGAGCGTGATGGGGATCGAGCGCTCGCGACGGGCCGCGCAGGCCGCGACCCTCTACCACGCCATCTTCACGCGAACGCGTGGCTATTACCCGGCCATCAACGCCGCGACGCTGTGGCTGGTGGCGGGGTATGCCGCGAGGTCGCGCGAGCTCGCGGGAAGCATCGTGGAGCTCGTCGCCGGCAACAGCACGTCCTACTACACCGTGGCCACGGAGGCCGAGGCCCATCTCCTCTGCGACGACGTCGGCGCAGCGGAGGCGGCACTGGTACGGGCGGCGGCGGCACATGACGGTGACTACGGCGCCCTGGCGAGCACCCGTCGGCAGCTGCGACTGATCTGTGATCTGCTGGCCATCGATCCCGATGTCCTGGCTCCGCTGGCCGGACCGGCGGTGGTTCATTTCTGCGGCCATCGCCTTGGCGAGGTCCGGTTCACCGCCGGCCGTGAGGGCGAGGTGGCACGTCGCATCGCGGAGGCCGTGCGCGGCGCCCGGATCGGATACGCGTACGGGTCACTCGCCAGCGGGGCCGACATCCTGTGGGCGGAGGCCATCATGGCTGCCGGCGGAGAGCTTCACGTCGTGCTGCCCTTCGCGCGTGACGAGTTCGTCGCCTGGTCGGTCGCCCCGGCCGGGGCTGCGTGGGTGCAACGCTTTGAACGCTGCCTCGCCGGCGCGGCCTCGGTGCGCTACGCCACTGATGACGCGTTCCTGGGCGACGATGTGCTCTTTCGCTATAGCAGCGAGCTCGCGATGGGCCTCGCGCTGCTGCGCGCCCGCTATCTCGACGCCGACGTGCGCCAGCTCGCGGTCTGGGACGGCGGCTCGGCCAGCGGCGCCGCGGGCACCGCGATCGACGTCGGCACCTGGCAGCGCGGCGGTCATGCGCTCACAATTGTCTCGCCCGATCGCGAGGTGGTCGCCGTCGGAGCCGCGTCGGCGCCGGCCGGTTCGCCGGCTCGCCGCGCAATGCCCGAACCGACGGAAGCGCCGGGCACGAGGTCGGCGGGAACCCGGCCCGGGCGCGTCGTGCGAGCCCTGCTCTTCGGCGATATCAGGGGCTTCTCCGCCTTGACCGACGAGCAATTGCCGGTGTTCAGCGAACGGCTCCTCGGCGCGTTCGCCGAGGTTCTAGCGCGCCACGACGACGAGATCTGGCACCGCAACACCTGGGGCGATGCTCTCTACGTCGTGCTCAGCGACGCGGTGCGCGCGGCCAACTGTGCGCTCGAACTCCAGGCGGCTGTGGCGGCCATCAATCTGCCGTCGGTGGGCCTCCCCGAGCACCTCGCGCTGCGGCTGGGCGGGCACCTGGGCCCGGTTTTCCCCATCCACGACCCCGTGGTCGACGCCGGCGCGTTCATGGGATCCCATGTCAGCCGCACCGCCCGGATCGAGCCCGTGACCCCGCCGGGCGCGGTCTACGTCACGGAGCCGTTTGCGGCCGCACTCGTGTTGGCCGGCTGTGATCGCTTCGCGTGTGACTATGTCGGCCATATGCCACTGGCAAAGGACTATGGGCGCCTGCGGATGTACAGGCTGCGGCATGCCTGAATTCCTGGGCGCCCTCAGCGACGACGAGCGCGCCGCGTTCCAAGCTGCCGGCCGGTTGCGCCACGTGGCAAAGGGCGAGGCCATCTTCCACGAGGGCGATGACGCCGGCGGCGTGGTGGCGGTGATCGACGGTACGGTCAAGGTCTCGCTGATCGGCACCGGCGGACGGGAGGTGCTCCTGAAGTTCTCCGGCCCGGGCGAGCTGGTCGGAGAGCTGGCGGCGGTGAGCGATCGGCCCCGCACCGCAGACGTGACCGCGGTGAACGAGGTGGAGGCGCTCTTCGTGCGCGCTGCCGATTTCCGGCGGCTGGCGCTCGAGTATCCCCGGATCGGGGAGCTGGTCTTCGAGAACGTGGCCGCCCTGCTCGCCGAGGCCGATCGCCAGCGCATCGACTTCGCCACCCGAGACGTGACGGCGCGCATCGCCGGGCGCCTCGTCGAGTTGGCGCAGACCACCGGCGAACCCGAGGATCGCGGAGTGCGGATCACCCTGCCGCTCTCTCAGGACGAGCTGGCGGCCTGGAGCGGCGCATCACGCGAGGCCGTGGCCCGGTCGCTTCACCTGCTCCGCGGGCTCGGGTGGATCGAAACCGGCCGGCGGGAGATCTGGGTGCTCGACATCGACGCTCTACGCGGGTTGGTCGGCTGAACCGGTGCCGTCTGGGCCGCACCGGCGAATGTGCACGATTGCATAGAAGCTCTGTTGCGCACGACGTCGTCGCGCCCGCGGGCCAGACATACCGTGCTCCCATCAGCAATCGCCGGCGCCAGACCACCGAAACGGATCGGGCGCCACACGAGGAGGAGCCATGAACGTCCCGCTGCAGAACCGCTTCGTCAGCACCCACCTGGGGCTGCTGCTCGCGGCCATCGCCACGGCTACTGCGATCGCCGTCACGGCCGTCCACACGGTCAGCTCGCTGCCCAGCCCGTCCTTCGCCGCGCCGGTCCCCACCGCCCAACCGCTCCCGCTCACCCAACAAGTGCTGCCCGCCTCCGCACTCCACGGCTTCATCACCACGCAGCGGCCGACCATCGTCCGCAACGCCCGGACCTGGGCAGCGCACGTTGATCAGTCCGCCACCCCAGCACGCGAGACCGCTTTCCTCGAGCGTCTTGGCTTTATCGCAGGCGCGCGCGAGCAGCTGCACGGACTCTTCCCGCTTGCTGCCCAGGCGGTGTCCGTGATCGAGCGATACCGCACGGCCGCCGGCGCTCGCGCCGAGCTGGCCTCCCAGCGCGCGATGGCGGAGGCCGGCTGGGCGGACGAGCGCGTGACGCCGCTGCGCGACATCGCCATCCCGGGCGCGATCGGATGGATCGTCCGCGGACCTCGCACTGCCGCCATCAACATCATGTTCAGCGTCGGTAGTGAGTACTACCTCGTCGGATCCGGCGCGACGCCGGGCACCCGCGGTGCCCCTACAGCCGGCCAGATGATCGCCGCCGCCCAGCTCGAGAATCTGATCGCCAACGGGTGTGTCGCCAACCGGGCTCCCGGAGCCGACAACTCCTCGCAGCCCGACCAGACGATGGGCGGCCAGCCGATGCTGCTGCACTGAGGGCCCCACGTTCCCTTCCGAGTTTCACCTCAACCTGGCGCGCCCGATTCCCCGCGGGCGCGCCTTCACGCACTGCGGCGGCCGCGCTCGACCGCCTTAGCCGCAGGCCCGACGACACCAGGCCCAATAAGTGCTGGGTTTGCAACTGCCTCGGCCGGGCTTCTCGAAGCGGCTCGGCTTGCCCCAGCAGGCTGAGGGCCAGCGGGCACCGAACGGTCCCTCTACCTGTGTCGTCGGTGTCGATCGCCTGTCGCGCAACCGGCAGGTGTCAACCAGCCGCGGCAAGCGCGGCTGCCATTGCCAGCGCCGAGGCTCGCTCGACCCGTTGCGCAACAGGCACCGCGCGTCCTCGCGCAACCGCGGCCGCCTCGCGCTCGGGTCCCAGCCTGCGTCGACTCGCGTCGACCGCGCCCTCTCCGAGCAGATGCCCGACCATCGCTTCGCCCGGTCCGCTGAGCTCCGTGGCATGCGCGTCGGCCATCGCCGAGACCTCGATCGTGGCCTCGTCCTCACCGGCCTCCGCGAGTGCGCGCGCGACTCCGAGCAGATCGAACAGCACCTGCAGCTCGTTGCCGGCACGTTGCGCGTAGGCCAGTGACTGCACGTAGCGCTCAAGCGCGTCACGCGTGCGGCCGCGAGACATGGCGAGGTCGCCGTAGATCGTCACCCGGCGATCGAGGCACGCTGCCTCCGCTGGTAGCCCGATACGCTCGGCCTCAGCCAGCGTCGCCTCGACCGCCTCCAGCTGACCGGCAACGAGCCGGGCCTGGGCTTCGAACATGAGCGCGCCGGCGACCAGTGCCGCGTCTTTGACGCGCCGGGCGACCTCGGTGGCCTGAAGATGTTCGATGAGACCCCGGTCGGTGTCGCCGCCGAAGAGGTGCATGGTCGCCCCAATGATCATCGCAACCACGCGCGCTCGATCGTCGGGGGCCAGGGCGAGCGCGTGCTCGAGCAGCGCCTCCGCCTCCTCGTGTCGGCCGAAGATGACGAGCGCGTAGATCCGGTCGATGGCGGCGTACACCTGGATCTCAGGATCATTGAGGACCTCAGGCGAGAGCAGGTCAAGGGTCTCCAGCGCCTCGCGCATCCGGCCGTGGTCGACCAACATCGCCGCGAGACCGACGGCGATGCGGCCAGCCAGGGGATCGCCGGCGTCCGACGTCCATCGAAGGGCGGCCGCCGCCTCCGGCGCCGCCTGCCATGCCGCGTCGTACACCGCGCGCGTGACATAGAAGGCGCGCGCCGGCCACATGAGATCGGCCATGTGCTCGGCGTGAAACCGGCGCCACCGCAAGCCATCCGCCGAGCGATGGAGCGTCGCTGCCGCGATCTGGCGGAGGGCCTCCGGCAGGCCGAACCGGACGTGGCCGTCTCCTCTCTCAACCCGGCGCACGAGTCCGACGTCGAGCAGTTCGGCAAGCGCGTCGAGCATCTCCAGGCCATCGCCGCCGACGACCGCCTCGAGCATCTCAATCTCGACTGGACCCGTAAACACGGCGAGGCGCACGAACAGATCCCGGGTGGGCGCGTCAAGGAGGCCGAGGGTCCACTCGACCGTCGCCGCCAGCGACCGCTGACGCTGCGGCCGGTCCGACCGGTCCTCGTGGAGGAGGTCAAGCGAGGATCGCAAGCGGTCACGGAGCTGGGGCGGCGTGAGCAACGCGAGCCGGGCAGCGGCGAGCTCGAGGGCGAGCGGGAGCCCCTCGAGCAGACGTACGACGTCCAGCAGCGCCTCTCGGTCAGCGGGCGCCAGCGGAACGGGGCGAGCACGCCGTCTCGCCACGCCCTCGATGAGCGCGAGCGCCGCGTTGTCATCGAGCGCGTCGAGCGCCAGCACGTACTCGGCACCGATCCGGAGCGGTACCTGAGATGTCACCATGATCCGTAACTGCGGCATTGACTCCAACAGCCCGGCGATCTCGGCCGTCGCGTCTGCGAGAAGATGCTCGACGTTGTCGAGGATCATCAGCGCCGGTCCACGTTCGGCAAGCCGCGCCGTGATTGCCTGCAATGTCGTCGTCTCCAGGTCACCCTCGGCGCCGACGGCCGCCGCCACCGCCCTGAGCAGCACCGCATCGCCGGCGGCGGTCGCGAGCGGCACGAGCCACACGCCGCCGGGATGCTCGGCCAACAGCGCGCCGCCGGCAACGAGGGCGAGGCTCGTCTTGCCGGACCCGCCGCGGCCGGTGACCGTCACCAGCCGCTCGCCGCGGACGATAAGCAGGTCGTGGAGCTCGCGCAGCTCCGCCTCCCGCCCCAGTAACGCCGGCAGGCCCGCGGGCAGGTTGGTCGGTCGCGCCTCATATGCTCGCGGCGGCGGGAACGCCCCGGCGCCGCGACCGTCGACCACCGCGCAGTAGAGCGCCTCGGGCGCCGGGAAGTCCTTCAGGCGGTGCGCACCCACCGGCTGGGCAGGCACGGTCTCACCGACCAGGTCATGCGCAGCCGAGGTCATCAGCAGCTGCCCGCCATGAGCGGCCGCGGCGACGCGCGCCGCCCGATGCACCTCAAGGCCGACGTAACCAGTCGCGGCGCGCTCGACGAAGCCCACATGCAAACCCATCCGCACCTTCAACTCCCCGACCCCCGCCGGCCATGCATGGGCGCGCAAGCCGCGCAGCGCGGCCACGGCGGCGCGTCCGGCCGCCGCCGGATCAGCGAACGTGGCAAAGAACGCATCGCCCTCCGTGCCGTCGACATAGCCGCCCTCCGCGGCGATCGCGCCGCCGACGACCCGGTGATGGTCGGCGAGCACGCCCGGCCACGTCGGTCCGAGCTGTTTGGCCAGGCGCGTCGAGCCCTCCACATCCGTGAACAGCATGGCGATCGTCCCCACCGGCGGCTGCGCAGTCACAGCGCCGAGGCTAATCGGCCCGCAGCACCGCCACAGCAGTTAATCCTTGCTCTCCGGTTCGTGCGGCCAGGGCCGGCTCACCGGACGCACAAGCCGCCCCGAGATCCTCGGTACACCGGCCGGACTGTGGCTGGCCGACGAAGATCTCGACGCGCGTTTGATGCCCTTTTGATGCCCTCCGGGCCAGGTGGCCCGATACGCTGTAAAATCGATTTTCGGTGATTTGCAGCTAATTCGTTAGTCGGGGAGACAGGATTTGAACCTGCGACCGCCCGGCCCCCAGCCGGGTGCGCTACCAGACTGCGCCACTCCCCGTGGCTGCACCGATCATAACGGCGCGAGAGCGGGCGACGGGAATCGAACCCGCCCTAAAAGCTTGGAAGGCTTTTGTGCAACCACAACACTTCGCCCGCGGGGACGACCGATGGTAACGCGGCGGCCGGGCCAGGGTCAGCCGCAAGCGGCGGCCGGGCCGGCTCGCTCAGGCGGGCGCGGATCACGCGCGAACGTCGTGCGTGACGGCGCCGTCGGCGTCGACCGTCCCTCGGCCGCCAACGGCTCCCAGGTTCGTCGAGCGTCAGTCGCCGCCAGGAGGCGGGAGACACGACCGCGCGGCGGTCCTCCGTGGGGACGTCGCCGTCACGCACGAGATCTTGCGGAGGCCACGGTCCGGTCCAGTTGTCCAGCGCGCCGTCGAGGGTCACCACCGAGCCGGAGAGCGCCCGTCCGATCGGCGTGGCCAGCAGCGCGACGAGCCACCCGTACTCCTGCACCTCGCCCAGACGCTGGAGCGGCACCGACTCGGCCGCGCGCCGCCACAGCTCCGCCGGGTACTTCTTCAGCGACTCGGTGGCCAGGCGCCCCAGGGCGATCGCGCTGACCGCCACGCCGTCGTCCGCCCACCGCTCCGCCAGCTCCTTCGTCAACGCCTCGACCGCTGCCCGCGCGGCGCCGGTGTGCGCCATGGCCGGGAAGCCCTGATGCGGGGAGACGGTGACGTTGACGATCGTCCCCCCCGCCGCGCGCATGGCCAGGTCGTAGGCGGCCTCGGACATCGTCAGCGTGCCGGTGACGTTGAGTCGCTGAACCGCGTTCCACCCCTTGGCGGTGATGGCCTCGGCCGGGACGAAGTACTGGCCGCCGGCGTTGTTGAGCAGGAAGTTCAGCCGCCCGTGGCGCTCCAGCGCCCCGGAGACGATCGCCTCAGCCCCGGCGCGCTCGCGAATGTCGCCCGACACCCAGGTGCACCCCTCCCCCAGCTCGGCCGCCGTCTCGGCCAGGACCTCCTCTCGCCGCCCGGCGATGACGACGGCGGCGCCGCAGCGCACCAGTTCGGCCGCGGCGGCCTTGCCGAGGTTGGTGCCGCCCCCGGTGACGAGCGCAACCTGCCCGGCCAGCGCCCCGGGGGCGAAGATCCGCGACGCCTGCAGGGCGGCCTACTCTCCCAGCACCTTGATGACGAGTCGCTTGGGGCGGCCGCCGTCGAACTCGCAGTAGAAGACCTGTTGCCAGGGCCCGAGATCGAGCCGGCCCTCGGTGACCGGAACGATCACCTGGTGGTGGACGAGGAGGTTCTTGAGGTGAGCGTCTCCGTTGTCCTCGCCGCCGCGATGGTGTCGATAGTCGCCGGGATCGGGCAGCAGCTCGCGGGCCACGTCGTTGGCGGGCTCAGACCAGCTCGGCGGCGCCACCTTGTCCAGCCACTCCAGCGTGTCGGCCTGGAGGCCGGGCTCGTCGTCGTTGATCCAGACACCGGCGGTGATGTGCATGGCGCACACCAGAGCCATGCCCTCGGCGATGCCCGCGTCGCGGACCGCCTCGGCGACGTCCTCGGTGATGCGGATGAACTCGCGCCGCCGGGAGGTGTTGAACGTGCGGTAGACGGTGTGCGAGAGCATCACGGGGGGCCAGCGGGAAGCAGGGGAGCCGGGATTCGAACCCGGATTCACGGTTTTGGAGACCGTGCGCATAGCCATTAACTCACTCCCCTGTGAGGTCCTGCGATGGTACCGGCCCGTGCCGGCGTTCGAGATCCAGTTCCCGCCCGAGCAGGTGCCGGACCTCGCGGCGCGTTTCCCCACCGGCGACGAGGGAGCGGTCGACACCATCGGGCCCGCGGCGCGCGCCCGCGGCTACTACCGGCGCCGCGAGTTCCTGCTCGTCTGTGCCTGGAAGACGCCGCGCAGCGCACCGAAGGTTGCCCTCAACACCGAGGCGGCGGTCCGCGCCGCCACGCGCCGGGCCTTCGCCGAAGCCGACGAGGCGGTCCGGATGGGGGCCCTGCTCTCGCTGAACGGCGTCGGCGTTCCCACCGCCTCGACGCTCCTGTACTTCGCCTTCCCGGCGCTGTATCCCATCCTCGATGTCCGCGCCCTGGAGTCGCTGGGGGTCAAGCCTCGCTCGCAGTACCCGGTCAGCTTCTGGCTGGGCTACCTGGAGGCGTGCCGCGCGCTGGCGGCCCAGTGCGGCGTCTCGATCCGCACGCTGGACAAGGCGCTCTGGCAGTGGTCCAAGGAGCGCTCGACATCAACCGGGCCGTGAGTGAATGCGGGCGGAGGGAGTCGAACCCACACGGGCTTGCGCCCACCGGCACCTAAAGCCGGCGTGTCTACCGTTTCACCACGCCCGCGAGGCGTGCCGAGGATTGTGAGGCACGCTGACCGGGAATGCTGTGCGCATGTCCAGCGCTTTCAGCAGGTAAGGTCCGGGCTCGTGGCTCAGGTACGCAACGTCCGGCCCGGGTACGCCGTCATCCATCCCAACCGGGACAAGGCGATCTGCAAGCTCACCAAGCTCATCGTCGTGGCGCTGCTCATCGCCTCGGTGGTGCTGATGATGGTCTTGACGATCGGCGGCTGGACCAAGCTCCAGGGGATGAAGCCGGTCAACTTCATCTGGTCGGCCGTCTACATCATCCTCGCGTTCTACATCCTGCGGTGGGCCCGCGGCATCCTGCCCCTCGCCGCTGCGCTCGCGATGCTGCTGGTCATCATCGCCGCCATCGCCGGCTTCGGGCTGGACGGCACGAGCTGGTTTGACCGAAATCACCATGGCTTCGCCGCTGCCCAATCGCTGTTCGGCGGGTCGGGCCTGGGCACCGACGTGCTCGGCACCATCACGCTGCTCGTGATCCCGGTCGAGGTCGCGCTGATCGTGTTTGCGCTGATCGGCTTCTCCCAGGGCTGGAACGTCGAGCTCGAGGTGCCCGAGGAAGAGGCCGAGCGCCGCGGCTCCAAGCCGATCGCCCGGGGCCCGTCCGCCGCGACCGCCTAGCCGGACGCGCCGTGTGACGGCGTAGCCGGTCTCGCCGTGTGACGGCGTAGCCTGTCTCGCGGTGCCTCAACCTGCCGGCGTCGCGCCGCCCACCCCTGATCACGCACGGCGCGCGCGCTTCCTGCAGACCATCGCCGTCGCGCAGGCCACCCATCTGCCCGACAACATCGACTACCTGTTCCAGCCCCACGGCGTCGAGCTCCCCGATCCGGCGCTCGTCGGCGAGCGCCTGGACGAGCAGCTCTCCATCCTCGAACGGGCCACCACGCTGTGGAACGCGCTCGGCGACGAGACCAGCCGTGAGCTCCTTCTGCGCTTGTTCGCCTACCGGGCGCTTGGCCCCGCTCACGTGCGCCTCCAGCTCGAGCCGGGCCCCTACCGGCGCACGGTGATCGCGCTGGGCGCCCAGGCGCTGCGCCAGGGCTTCGTCACCCACCTGCCCGGGATGCCCGTCGAATGGCAGATCCACCACTACGACCTGCGTCCGTTCGGGCTGCCGTTCGAGGTGATCGGCTCGCCCCTGCCGCTCGCCTCCACCATGGCGTTCTCGCAGTACGCCTATCGCGACGAGTCCGTGCCGGCCAGACCCCGTCACGGCGATGTCGTGCTGGACGCGGGGGGGTGTTGGGGCGACACCGCCCTGTGGTTCGCGCACGCGGTCGGCCCCGAGGGGATGGTGCACACGTTCGAGCCCACCCCCGGCAACCGCCGGCTGCTGGACCAGAACCTCAACCTCAACCCCGAGCTGTCAGGGCGGATCCGCGTGTGGTCTGATCCGCTCGGTCCGCAACCGGGCGTCGAGGTCTTCATGCCCGACGTGATCGCCGCCGGCGCCACCCTCCAGGCCGACGCCACCGCCGGCGAGTTCGAGCTGATCGCGATGCGGACCCAGACGATCGACGAGCTCGTGCGCAGCGCCGCGATCCCGCGCGTGGATTTCGTCAAGGTCGACGTCGAGGGCGCTGACCTGGGCGTCCTGCAGGGGGCGGTGGAGACGATCCGCAGCCAGCGTCCCCGCCTGGCCATCGCCTGCTACCACCGGCCCGACGATCTCGTGGCGATCCCCGACTTCCTCGCCGAGCTGGGGGTCGACTACCGCTGGTACCTGCAGTGCTCGACGATGACCGACGTCGACACCGTCGCTTTCGCCGTCCCGGCTCACTGACGGTCGTTCCTCGGTCAGTCGCAGGTGGTGCCGCTGTCCACCTGCCAGGTGCCGTCGCTGCCGCGGATCGCATGCAGGACGGTATGTCCCGACGCGACGGTGGCACCGTCGGCGTGCTTGCCGGTCAGCCGCCAGCCGGTCCGGGGAATGCCGCCGACCCCGCCGTGACGGGCGAACCACGTCGCTGCCCCAACGGGCGTGGGCCGTCCGCCGCGGTCACTGACGAGCGAGAGCTCAAAGCCGGTTCTGTGCGCGCACGTCACCGGAGCAGGGCGGCGACTCTTCGTGGCAGTGTTCTGACCGGGCCCGACGGCTGCGACCCCCGCTCCGCAGGCGCTCAGCGCACACGTTGTCACCACCGCCGCCACCCGCCGTGTGATCGCTACCCACTGCGCAGCGCCGAACCCCATACGCGCACACTACGTCCACATGCGCGTGTCGTCACGAGGTCACGGGGCGAAGCCCTGATACGGCGGGTGGGATTCGAACCCACACGTCCCGAAGGACAGAGGCTTTTGAGGCCTCCGTGTCTACCGTTCCACCACCGCCGCGGTGGAGGCCAAGTCTATGTGCCGTCGAGGATCAGGCCCATGAGCTCGTCCATCAGCGCCGGTGCCGCCGCCGCCAGCCCCGCCGGGCCGTCGTCGGCGGCGGCCAGCTCGCGGACGGTCAAGCCGGCGCGGGCCGCGATCAGCCCGCCGGCGGCGTAGTCCCAGAGGTTGACGCCCCTTTCGTAATAGGCGTCGTAGCGGCCGCAGGCCAGCCAGGCGAGATCGAGCGCCGCTGAGCCGGCGCGCCGGATGTCGCGCACGCGCGGCAGGACGCGGCTCATCACGGCCGCCTGCTTGGCCCGGACGGCGGCGTCGTAGGCAAAGCCCGTGGAGACGAGCGCCGTCGCCAGGTCCTCGCGTGAGGACCCGGAGATCGTCTCGCCGTTGAGTGTCGGCGGACCCGAGCGGCTGCCGGCGAACGTCTCCTCACGCACGGGATCCAGCACGACGCCCACCAGCATGCCGTCGCTGTCCTGGCAGGCCACGCTCACGGAGAACTGCGGGATCCCGAAGAGGAAGTTGACCGTCCCGTCGAGGGGGTCCACGATCCAGCGCAGCTCGCCGTCGCCACTCTGGCCGCCCTCCTCGCCGAGGATGGCGTCGTCGGGTCGCCGCTCGCCGAGCACGCGGCGGATCTCCGCCTCGGCGGCCAGATCGGCCTCGGAGACGGGGTCGGTCGCGGTGCTCTTGGTCCGTACGCCCCGCACGTGGCCCCCGAACCGGGACATCAGCTCCGCCGCCGCAGCGCCCGCCGCTGCGTGCGCCACGGTCAGCAGTTCGTCCTCAGAGACAGTCATTCCGGCTCCGGTTGTACTAGATCGCGCGTCCGCGCCCCGGCGACCCCCGGCCCCCCGCGGGCCGCCCCTGGGATCATCCTGCGCAATGCAGGCCATCGATACCGCCACCCGGCTCACCGAGTTCACCGCCCGTGGCGCCGGCAGCGACGCCGAGCGCCGCGCCGCCGCCTGGCTCGCCGGCCAGGTCCGCGGCGGGCGGCGCCGCGCCACGCTGCAGACGTTCTGGTGTCGCCCCAACTGGGCGCTCGCCCACGCCTGGCACACCCTGGCGGCGATCGTCGGCAGCCTGCTGGCGGTCCACCACGGCTTCCTGGGCGGCGCGATCATCCTGGCGGCGCTGCTCTGCGTGATCGGCGACTCGCTGACCGGCTACTCGCCCGGCCGCCGGCTGACCCGCGAGCGCGCGACCCAGAACGTGGTCAGCCGCGCATCGGCCCGGGACAACGAGCCAGACGCACCGCCGCGCGTGCGTCTCATCATCACCGCCAACTACGACGCCGGTCACACCGGCCTCGCCTACCGCACCTGGCTGCGCGCGCCGGCGGCGCGCCTGAAGCGGATCGCCGGCGGCGGGCGGCTGACGCCCGGCTGGGCAGGCTGGCTGGCCATCACGATGGTCTGGCTGCTGGCGGTCGCCGTCGTGCGTCACGGCGCCACGGCCGGCACCGCGATCGGGGTCGTGCAGCTCATCCCCACCGCCGCCCTGGTGCTCGCGCTGGCGATCCTGCTCGAGATGGCCGGCGCGCCGACCGGTCCGGCGGCCTCTGACAACGGCTCGGGCGCCGCGGTGGCGATCTCGCTCGTACGCGCGCTGGACGCCGCGCCGCCCCGGCGGCTCGACGTCGAGCTCGTCCTCCAGGGCGCCGGCGAAGCCGCCATGTCGGGCCTGCGCCGCCATCTGCGCTCGCGCCGCGGCGAGCTGCGCGCCGCCAACACGATCGTGCTCGGCATCGCCGCCGCGGGCGCCGGCCGCCCCTGCTGGTGGCTCTCTGACGGCCCGCTCGTGCCGCTGCGCTATCCGGCGAGGCTGCGCGCGCTCGCCTCCCAGGCCGGTGACGAGGCGCGCTGGCTCGGGGCACGCCCGCACCGGGGCCGCGGCACCTCCCCGGCCCTGCCCGCCCGGACTCGGGGCCTTCCGGCGCTCACCATCGGCTGCCTGGACGCCGGCGGGCTCGCCCCGCGCTCCCACCAGGCCGGCGACACCTCGGCGGCCCTTGACCCCGCCGCGCTCGATGGGCTCCTCCAGTTCGCCCTGACCCTGGTGGACGCGATCGACGCCGACCTGGCGGCGACGCAATCGTCTGGCACCCCCGAGCCGCGGGCAGCTCAGGCCACGCGCTGACAATCCATAGACTGGCGGATCTCGTGTCATCCCCCGTGTGCATAGTGGGCGGGACCGGAGCGCTCGGCTTCGGCCTGACCGTACGGCTGGGGCGCGCCGGCGTCCCGGTCGTCATCGGCTCGCGTGACGGCGGCCGCGCCCAGGAGGCGGCGGCCAAGGCCCAGACCCGGGTTCCGGGGGCAACGGTCACCGGCGCGGAGAACGCAGAGGCCGTGCAGGGCGCCGAGATCGTCATCCTCAGCGTGCCCTTCCGCTCCCACTCAGAGACGCTGACCAACCTCAAGAACGCGCTGACCCCCGAGCAGCTGGTCATCGACGCCACCGTGCCGCTGGCAGCGGCGGTGAGCGGCAAGGCGACCCGCACCCTCGGGGTGTGGCAGGGGTCGGCGGCCCAGCAGGCCCAGGAGATGGTCCCCGAGGGCGTCGTGGTCGTCTCGGCCTTTCACACCGTGAGCGCCGCGCTCCTCACCGAGCTCGATCACAAACTCGATGAGGACGTGCTCGTCTGCGGGGACCGCAAGGCCGACAAGGCCAAGGTGATCGAACTGGTCGACAAGATCGACGGGCTGCGCGCCGTCGACTGTGGCCCGCTGGAGATGGCACGCATCGTCGAGCAGTTCACCCCGCTGCTGATCTCCATCAACGTCCGCAACAAGGTGCGGGCGGGCATCAAGATCACGGGCCTGCACTGAGAGCGGCATGGGCCTGACGGGACCGGTCGTGGTGCTCGCCGGCGGCACCGGGGGAGCGAAGCTGGCGCGCGGGATGCTGGACGTCATCGGCGCCGAGGACCTGGTCGTCGTCGCCAACACCGGCGACGACATCGAGATCTACGGGGCCCACGTCTCCCCCGACCCCGACCTGGTCACGTTCTGGCTCGCCGATCTCATCGACGACCGCGGGTGGGGGCTCAAGGATGACACGTTCGCGGTCATGGACGGTCTGCGCGAGCTGGGGGTCGAGGTCTGGTTCAACCTCGGGGACCGCGACCTCGCCATCGCCATCGAACGCGCACGTGCGCTGGACGAGGGCGCGCGGCTGACCGAGGCCCACGCCCGCATCTGCGCGGCACTGGGCGTCCGCGCCCGGGTGCTGCCGATGTCCGACAAGCCGGTGCGCACCCGGGTGATGGCCGACGGACGGTGGTTCTCCCTTCAGGAGTTCCTGATCCGCCGCCGCGGCGAAGGTCCCGTCCAGGATGTGGATTTCCGCCACGCGCGCGCAGCAGCGCCCTCGCCGGAGGTGCTCGAGGCCATCGCGACGGCACAGGCCATCGTCATCGGCCCGTCGAACCCGGTGATCTCCATCGGGCCGATCCTCGCCCTCCCCGGCCTGATCGAGGCGCTCGCGGCGAGCCCCGCCGCCGTGGTCGCCGTCAGCCCGCTCGTCGACGGCCGGGTGCTCAAGGGCCCCACCGAGGCCTTCCTGCGGTGGGCGCGACGGACCGTGTCCAGCGCGGGCATCGCCGAGACCTACGCGGGCATCGCCGACGGTCTGGTGGCCGACCAGCGGACCCGTGCACTGCCCGTCCTGGAGACGAGCGTGCTCATGGACGACGGGCCCGCCCGCCGCCGGGTGGCCGAGCAGACCCTCCAATTCGCGCTGGGACTGCGGAAATGACAGCGCACAATCCGCTTACGGGCGGCGTCATCCCGGGCGCCAGCTAGCGTGTACGAGCCGTGACGACCTTCGCGATCCTCCCGATCAAGACGCTCGACGACGCCAAGACGCGGCTCGCCGAGGAGCTCGACCCTCGGCCGCGGCGGGCCCTCGTCGAAGCGATGTTCTCCGACGTGCTCGTGGCGCTGCGCCGGTCCAAGCTCGTGGATCAGGTGCTCGTGGTCTCCCGGGATCACAACGCCCAGCGGATTGCCGGCGGCTACGGGGCGATGGTCGCCGACGATGAGGACACGGGCCACAACGACGCCGCCGCTCGGGGCATCGCCCGCGCCGTCGAGCTCGGCGCCGACCGCGTCCTGCTCGTCCCCGGAGACACCCCGCTGCTGGACCCCGGCGAGCTCGACGACCTGCTCGGCCGCCAGGTGCAGCCGCCCTTCGTGCTGATCGTGCCCGACCGGCACGGGACCGGCACCAACGCCCTGCTGCTGGCGCCGCCTGACGCGATGAAGTCCTCGTTCGGGTCCGGCAGCCACGATCGCCATCACCGCCATGCGGTGGCCGCCGGAATCACGGCCGAGACCGTCGAGGTCGCGTCCCTGGCGCTGGACCTCGACACCCCGGAGGACCTCCACGCGGTCGAGACGACGCTGGATGACACCCGCGGCGGCGCGGCGCACACCCGCGGGATGCTGCGACAGCTCGCGCGCAGCCGAGCCTGACCGCCGTCACCGTGGGCGCCATCACCGCCGTGGCGCTGGACGGCCTGCCCGAGATCCGCGCCGGCGATGACCCCGCCGAGCTCATCGCCGCCACCATGCCGCCGGGGGCGCCGGCCGACACGGACGTGCTCGCCGTGGCGCACAAGTTCATCTCCAAGGCCGAGGGCCGCACTCGCGCCCTCTCGCACGTCACGGTGAGCGAGCGTGCGCGATCGCTGGCCGCGGAGCTGGGCAAGGATCCCCGCCACGTGCAGGTGGTCCTGGACGAGACCCGCGAGGTCCGCCGTGCCACGCGCGGGGTCCTGATCAGCGAGACCCATCATGGGTTCGTCTGCGCCAACGCCGGTGTCGACGCCTCCAACGCCCCCGACGACGACACGCTGATCCTGCTCCCCGTCGACCCCGACGACTCAGCCCGGCGGCTGCGCGCCGCTCTGCGGGCCCGCCTCGGCGTAGCGCCCGCGGTGCTGATCACCGACTCGTTCGGACGTCCGTGGCGTAATGGCCAGGTCGACGTGGCCATCGGGTGCGCCGGGCTCGCTCCCCTGGAGGACTGGCGCGGGCGCACCGACGCCCGCGGCCGCGAGCTCAAGGCCACGTGGCTGGCGGTCGCCGACGCGCTGGCCGCGGCCGCCGACCTCGCGCGCGCCAAGGATGCGATGCAACCCGCGGTGCTCATCAGCGGCGCCGGGCGGCATGTCACCGCCGACGACGGCCCTGGGGTCCTGCCCCTGCTGCGCGACGCCGCCTCTGACCTGTTTCGCTAGAGGGCATCTGCGGGTACAGATCGTGGACTAGGGCATGTAGGACCAGCGCGGAGGAGGGACCCGACGTGACAGCCATACGACGAGCACTCGCTCTCACGGCGACGGTGTTCGCCATGAGCGTCGTGGCGCCGCCGGCGCTCGCCGATCCACCACTGCCCTCCGCCGACCCGTTCTACAGCTACCCGGCGGCAGCCCTCAACGCCGCCGCGCCGGGAGCGATCCTGCGCCAGGCGCACCATTCCCAACGCCGACCTCGTCTCCTACCAGACCGCCGATGACACGCTGGGCTCCGAATGCGACCGTCCTACACGCAGCAGGGCGGCAACTCGGGCTATGGCTCCGATGAACAGTCGGTGATCGGCGGCTACGTCGCCGCCGGCTACACGGCGATCGACACCGACGACGAGGGCACCAACCTCGATGGGGGCGCGAAGGGGCGCCTGCACGGCACCGCTTCCGCCTGGGCTGGACCAGCGGCTAGATTGGCGGCATGGGCTATCGCCTCCTCGCCGCCGGGGACGCCTTCTGGCGCCCCTCGAACCAGATGGGCGTGATGAACACCGACCTGGCCAAGCAGCTCGAGGCGCCCACCCTGGGCGCGCGGCTGTGGCGACTGGCGCCCGGCCAGGCCAGCACGCGCCATCGCCACCGCGGCCAGCACGAGCTCTACGTGGTCCTCGAGGGGACCGGCCGGATCCGGGTGGACGACGAACCGCTGACCCTGACACCCCTCTCGGCGCTCCACGTCGAGCCCCAGAGCCTGCGCCAGGTGTTCAACGACACCGATGCGGACGCGCTGTGGCTGGTCGCCGGCGCGCCGCCGGAGGCCGCCAACACGCTGGAGCTGACCCCGGAGCTGCTGGCGTGGATGTACCCCGACGGGCCCAAGGCCCTCCCACCGGAGCTCGAGCCCAACTAAACCAATAAGTTTACTTTGTGACCCCGGCCGGCGGACTGGTCACGCGGACTGCTCGGCGGGCTCGCCCGGCGCACCGACGGCGTGAAAACCACCGTCGACGTGGACGATCTCGCCGCTGATGCCCTGCGCGTAGTCCGAGAGCAGCCAGCAGATGGCGCGCGCCACCGGGAGCGGGTCAGACACGTCCCATCCCAGCGGGGCCTGCCGGCGCCACAGCTCGGCGAGCTGGTCAAAGCCCGGGATGCCCTGCGCCGCGACCGTCCCCAGGGGGCCGGCCGACACGAGGTTCACGCGGATCCCGTCGGGCCCGAGGTCGCGGGCCAGATACCGCGACACGGACTCCAGCGCGGCCTTGGCCACGCCCATCCAGTCATAGATCGGCCAGGCCACGCTGGCGTCGAAGTCCATGCCCACCAGCGACGAGCCCGCCGACATCAGCGGCTGCAAGGCCGCCGCCAGCGCCTTGAACGAGTACGCGCTGGTCTGAAACGCCTGCGCGGCCGACTCGGCCGGCGCGGTCATGAACTTGCCGCCCAGCGCGTCCTGGGGAGCGAACGCGATCGCATGCAACGCGCCGTCGATCCCGCCCCAGCGCTCGCGCAGCGACTCGGTGAGGGCATCCAGGTCCTCGGGCTTGTTGACGTCGAGCTCGAGGACATCCGCCGGCTGCGGGAGCCGCTGGGCGGCCCGCTCGGTCATGCGCCGGACCCGCCCGAAGCTCGACAGCACGACCTCGGCGCCCTCCTTCTGCGCCTGCTCGGCCGCGTGGTAGGCGATGGAATCCTTGGTGATGACACCGGTGATGAGAAGGCGCTTGCCCTCCAGGATCACAGGCGTTCACCGACCTGACCGGCGGCGAAGGAGTGCAGAGCCCAGGCCAGGCGGTCGCGGGTCTCGCCCGGCTCGATGATCTCGTCGACAAAGCCCTCGGTGGCGGCGGCCTCGGCGCGCAGGTGCTCCTCGGCGTAGGCGTCGGCGAGGCGGTCGCGCTCGGCCTCGGGGTCATCGGCGGCGCGCAGCTCGCGCCGGTTGACCACGCCCACCGCCGCCCGGGCACCCATGATCCCCAGCTCGGCATCGGGCCACGCGAGCACCAGGTCGGCGCCGAGATCCCGGGAGTTCATCGTGATGTAGGCACCGCCGTAGCACTTGCGCAGCACGACGGTGAGCTTGGGGACCCGCGCCGCGGCGAACGCCCGCACGAGCGACGCGCCATGGCGGATGACCCCGGCCTTCTCCTGCTTCGAGCCCGGCATGAACCCGGGCGTATCGACGATGGCGATGAGCGGCACCCCGAACGAGTTGCAGAAGTTCACGAACTGCGCCGCCTTCTCCGAGCCCTCGGCGTCCAGGACCCCGCCGAGATAACGCGGCTGATTGGCGACGATGCCGACGGGCCGGCCGTCCAGGCGCGCCAGGGCGGTGACCGTGTTGCGCGCCCAGCGCGGGCGCAGCTCCAGCAGGGAACCCCGGTCGACGATCGCGCCCAGCGCATCGCGCACGTCGTAGGTGGCGCGGGGCTCGATGGGGACGAACACGCCCGGATCGGGGTCCGCGGGCGCCGTGGGGATGCCACGCGGCGGCGTCTGGCCCGCCGCCGACGGCAGGTAGGACAGCAGCTCGCGCACGCGCAGGGCGGCCGAGGCCTCGTCGCGCTCAACCAGGTGGCAGACGCCGTTGCGGTCATGCACCTGCGGGCCGCCCAGGCCCGCCGCGTCGATCTCCTCGCCGAGGGCCTCGCGCACCACGCCGGGCCCGGTGAGGAACATCGCCGCGTCCTGCGTCATCACGATCAGGTCGGTGAGCGCGGGCGAGTAGGCCCCGCCGCCGGCCGAGGCGCCCGACACGATCGAGATCTGCGGCACCACGCCGGTGAGGGCCACCGTCTCGCGGAAGATGCGGCCATAGCCGGCCAGCGCCGCGGTGCCCTCCTGCATACGGGCCCCGCCGGACTCGACGAACCCGACGACGGGGATGCGCGCGCGCTGAGCCGTGGAGAGCACGCGGACGATCGTGTCGGCGTGGCGCTCGCCCAGCGAGCCGCCGAGGAAGGCCCCGTCCTGCGCGTAGCAGGCGATCGGGCGGCCGTTGACCGCGCCGGTGGCGCCGACGACACCGTCGCCGTCGACCGCGCGATCGCCCAGGCGCGCCGACCGGGCGCGGGAGCGCAGGACGCGCAGCGAGCCGGGGTCGCAGAGCGCCTCCAGGCGCTCGAGCGGGGACAGCCGCTGCCCGGGGGCCCCAGACCCCATGCCCTCGCGCCCGACCGCGGTGGCGCTCATTTGGCCGCTCCGCGCAGCGCCAGCGCGACGTTGTGGCCGCCGAAGGCAAACGAGTTGGACAACGCGAGCGGCGGGTGGCCGTTGCCGGTCACCAGCGGGCGCGCCTCGCCCGGCACGTAGTCCAGATCGAGCTCGGGGTCAGGGACCTCATAGCCGAGGGTGGGGGCGATGACGCCGGTGATGAGCGTGCGGAACGTGGCCACCGCCTCCACGGCGCCCGCCGCGCCCAGCGTGTGTCCGATCGACGACTTGGTCGAGGAGATGGGGATCCGCTTGGCCTCTGCCCCGAGTGCGGTCTTCAGCGCCCTGGTCTCGGCGGCGTCGTTGAGCTGGGTCGACGTGCCGTGGGCGTTGATGTAGTCGATCTGCGACGGCTCGACGCCGGCATCGCGCAGCGCCAGCTCGATCGCGCGCGACTGGGGTCCGCCGCTCGGTTCGGGAGCGGTGAGGTGGTGGGCGTCGGTGGTGGAGGCGTAGCCGGCCACCTCGCCCAGGATGGTGGCGCCTCGCTCTCGCGCGGCCTCCTCGTCCTCCAGGACGAGCATGCCGGCGCCCTCGCCCATGACGAAGCCGTCACGGCGGGCGTCGAACGGCCGTGAGATCCCCTGCGGAGACAGGGCCTCCATCGAGTTGAAGCACGCGAAGGAGAAGTCCGTGAGCGCCGACTCGGCGCCGCCACAGACGACCGCGTCGGCCTCGCCGTACTGGATCATGCGCAGCGCGGAGCCCACGGCGTGGGCACCGCTGGCGCAGGCCGACACGACGGCGTAGCTCTGGCCGCGCAGCTTGTACTTCATCGTCACGGCGGCGGCCGCGGCGTTGGGCATGTACATCGGGATGCCCAGCGGCGACACCATCCTGGCGCCCCGCTCGCGCATCACCTCGAGCTGGGCCTCGAGTGTCGCCTGTCCGCCGATGCCCGTGGCGATCACACAGCCGACGCGCATCGGGTCATAGGGTCCCTCGCCACCGTCATGCCCCCAGCCGGCCTCGCTCAGCGCCTCACCCGCGGCGACGACGGCGAGCTGGGCGAAACGGTCCAGGCGGCGCGCCTCCTTGACCGACAGGTGGTCCTTGCCTTCGAATTCGCGGCAGGCCGCGCGGCCGTCGGCGATGCCGACCTCGCCGTCGGCCCAGCGCTCGTGCAGCGTGGTCGCACCGATCCCGAGCGGCGTGACCGCTCCGAGCCCCGTGACGACGACCTTACGTCTTTCCGGCATCGGAGCCACTCAGCCTGCCCGTGCCACGATGAGGTCGACCGCATCGCCGACGGTCTTGAGGTCCTTCATGTCCTCACCCTTGAGCACGACGCCGTACTCATCCTCGACCACCTGCGCCAGCTCGACGAGATCGAGCGAGTCGATGTCGAGCTCCTCGAAGGTCGCCGTGCGGGTGATCTGGCTCTCGTCGGGACCGAAGCTCGCCAGCGTCTCGACGACGCGGCTCTCCACCTGTTCCGTAGTCACTGACATGTGTCCTTGCTCCTCTAGTCGTTGTTCACGCTTGCGCGGCTCATGCGGCCAGGCCGCCGTCTACGGATAGCACCGCGCCGGTTACATAACTCGCCGCGTCGGACGTGAGGAAGCGCACGCATGCGGCGACCTCCTCCGGCGTCCCGACCCGGCGCGCGGGGATGTGACCCACCAGGTCGGCGGACGCCCCGGCCATCATGTCGGTCTCGATCAGGCCGGGGGCGACCGCGTTGATCGTGATCCCGCGCCGCGCCACCTCGACCGCGGAGGTCTTGGTGAGCGCGATCAATCCCGCCTTGGCCGCCGAGTAGTTGGCCTGGCCCGGATTGGCGCGCAGCCCCACTACGGAGGACACGTTGACGATCCGCCCCTGGCGCGCGCGCATCATCGGGCGCAGCGCGCGGCGCGTGAGGCGAAACGCGGCGCTCAGGTCGGTCTGGATGACCGCGTCCCAGGCGTCGTCGCCCATCGACGGCGTGAGGTCGTCGCGGGTGATCCCCGCGTTGTTGACGAGCACCAGGACCGGGCAGTCGAAGTGGGACTCGACCGCGCCGAACAGCTGATCGGGGACCGCCGGATCGGCGACGTCACCTCCGACCGCCACGGCACGGCCGCCGTCGGCCTCGATCGCGGACACCACGGCGTCGGCCCCGGCCTGGTCAGAGTTGTAGTTGACGCCCACCCCCCAGCCGTCGGCGGCCAGCGCCTTGGCGATCGCCGCCCCGATGCCCTTGGAGGCGCCGGTCACGAGCGCGCAGCCGTCCTCGCGCGCCTCAGACATCCGAGCCTCCTCCCCACCGCAACACGCCGCCGCCCCACGTGAAGCCCGCGCCGAAGGCCGCCAGCAGGACGTTGGCGCCCGGGCGGAGGCGGCCGTCCGCGAGAGCGGTCTCCAGCCCCACGGGCAGCGTCGCCGCCGAGGCGTTGCCGATCGTCTCGATGCACTCGACGACCCGGTCGGGATCGAGCCCGAGCCGCTCCCCCAGCGCTCGGGTGATCCGGGCATTGGCCTGGTGAAAGACGAAGAGGTCGATGTCGGCGAGCGTCAGGCCCGAGCGCGCGACGGCGTCCAGCGTGACCTCGCTCATGCGCGCCACCGCGTGACGAAAGACCTCGGGCCCGTCCATGCGGATCTTGCGCTCGGCGATGGTGGCAAAGAGCGTGTGGGCGTGCGAGCCGTCGGCGCCGAGGACGATCGGCCCGACGGCGCCGCGGTCGCTCGCGACGAGGGCACCGTCGTCGCCGTCGCCGTCGCCGTCGCCGTCGCCGCCGGGTCCGAGGACGACCGCGCCGGCGGCGTCGGCGAACAGCGGGGCCGAGCGCTTGTCGCTGTAGTCGACCAGGCGGGTGACGAAGTCGGCGCCGACCACCAGGACGTACTGCGCGCGCCCGCTCTCGATGTTCGCGCACCCCTGCGCCAGCGCCGCGAGGAACGCCGTGCACGCCGCGCCCACGTCAAAGGCACCCGCGTGCGTCGCGCCCAGATTGTGCGCGACGATCGGCGCGGTGTTGGGAGTCAGCTCATCCTGGCTGAGCGTGGCCACGATCACGAGGTCAAGATTCGCCGCATCCACCCCCGCCGCCTCCAGGGCGCGTGCGCCGGCGCGGGTGGCGTAGTCAGACAGCCGCTCCTCGGGCCGGGCGCGGCGGCGCTCGCGGATCCCGGTGCGGCTGACGATCCACTCCTCGGTCACCCCGAGGCGGTCGGCCAGCTCGGCGCTGGTGAGCCGGTCGGGCGGCAGCTCGGTCGCCACGCTCAGAATCGCTGCCGGGGTGAGCGTCAGCCCGGCGGCGCGGAGCGCCTGCTCGCGGGTGAGGACGGCCGCCTCAGGCATTGACGAGCTCCACGCCGGAGAGCGTGCGCTTGGCCAGGCCGGTGAGGACCCGGCCGGGCCCGACGTCGACGAAGCGCTCGGCGCCCAGCTCGTGCAGGGTCAGCATCACCTCGCGCCAGCGCACCGGCATCGTCAGCGCATCGGCGAGCTCCTGGCGCGGGTCGGTGAACGGCTGGGCCGTGACCGCGGAGATCACGGTGGTTCCGTCGGCAGGCTCGCCGAAGGTCACGCCGGCGAGGGCTCGCTCGAACTCGGGCACCGCGCCGGCCATCATCGGCGAGTGAAACGCGCCGGTGACGTCGAGCTCCATCGCGCGCAGGCCCATCTCCTTGGCCTGGGCCAGTGCACCGGGCAGGCGCGACTTGGCGCCGGAGATGACCACCTGCATCGGTGAGTTGTCGTTGGCGACGGTGAGGTCGTGGGCCTCGGCGATCTCGGGCGCGTGCTCGGAGGCGCCGGCGCCGAGCACCGCGATCATGCCGCCCTCGCCGTCCTCGGCCTGAAGGCCGGATTGGTGCATGAGGCGGCCGCGCAGCGCGACGAGCTCCAGGCCCTCACGCTCGTCGAGCGCGCCGGCGGCGACGAGGGCGCCGATCTCGCCCAGCGAGTGGCCCGCCATGAACGCCTCGACGGGCCGCCCGAGCGCCTCCCATCCGGCCAGGCTGGCGCAGAAGATCGCGGGCTGGGCGAAATGAGTGCCGTCGTCGGCGCGCGGGAAGGGGTCCTCGCCGACGGCTCCGACGGCCATCTCCAGCAGGTCGGGCCGGACGCGCTGGACGAGGTCGCGCATGTCCGGCGTCTGGCTCCCCTGACCGGGGAACAGGATTGCGCTTGCGGCACCCATCGCCTCAACGTACGCCGCCCACTGAGCTCGGATACAGCCGTGTTATGTAGTTCCCCCCTTTTGGGGGGACCCCATTTGGGGGGTTATGCGCGCAGATCCTCTGCGCTGATGGCACAGCAGTTTTCCGGGGGATCGCACCGAGAACCAGCGGGAGCAGGTACGCTGGACCCGAGATCGCCCGGTGAGCCTCCCCGCCCCCAGTCCCGATACCGCAGCCCTGGTCACCGGTGCCTCTTCGGGCATCGGCGCAGCCATCGCCCGGGAGCTGGCCGAGCGGGGCCACGGCCTCGTCCTGGTGGCGCGGCGCAAGGACAAGCTCGACGAGCTGGCCCACGAGCTCAACGGTGAGTTCGGGGTGCGCGCGGAGGCGGTCGGCTGCGACCTCGGCAAGGCCGCCTCGCGCCAGCGACTCCCGGCCCGGATCGGGTCGCTGGGCCTGGAGATCAGCACGCTGGTCAACAACGCCGGCTTTGCCACCAACGGCCCGTTTCACGAGGCGGACTCGGCCCGCGAGCTCGAGCAGGTGCGCGTGCTGGTCGAGGCCGTCGTCGCGCTGACCTCGGCCTTCCTACCTGAGATGGTTCGCCGTGGCCGGGGCGCGATCCTCAACGTCGCCTCCACCGCCGGCATGCAGCCGCTCCCCTATTCAGCCGGCTACTCGGCCGCCAAGGCCTACGTGCTCACGTTCTCAGAGGCGCTGCATCAGGAGCTCCACGGCTCCGGGGTCACCGTCACCGTGCTGGCGCCGGGCCCGGTCACCACCGACTTCTGGGCCATCTCCGGGTGGGAGGTGGCCGGCGGCCAGTCGTTCGAGCGTGCCGTCCCGCGCCCGGCGTGGGTGACCGCCGAGGCGGCCGCGTCGGCCGGCGTCAAGGGCCTCGAGGCGGGCCGCCGGGTGGTCGTCCCGGGCCTGCCGATCCGCGCGGCGATGCTCGCCAGCCAGTACCTCCCCCACGCGGTCAAGCTGCCCGCCATCGAGTGGGCCATGCGCCGCCGCTGAGCGGGGTGGATGGGGTCGGATATCTTGAGTGGACAACCACTCGAGACCTGAGAGCGAGCCATGCCGAAGACGATCTACACCGCCGAGGCCCACGTCACCGGAGGCCGGGAGCACGGTCACGGTGCCACCAGCGACGGCAGGCTCGATGTCCAGCTGCGTCCGCCGACCGACGATTCTGACCAGGGCACCAACCCCGAGCAGCTCTTCGCCGTCGGCTACGCCGCCTGCTTCGAGGGCGCGCTGGGCGCCGTGGCGCGCCGGCAGAAGCTCGAGCTCGGCGACGTCGCCATCGACTCCAGCGTCAGCCTCGTCACCACCGAGGACCGGGGGTACACCGTCGCGGTCAAGCTCGACGTGACGCTGCCCGACATCGGTGACGCCGGCCAGGCCAAGGAGATCGTCGCCGCCGCGCACCAGGTGTGCCCGTACTCCAACGCCACCCGCGGCAACATCGACGTGGAGCTGGTCGCCAACGGCGAGGCGGTCGGCTGAGTCCTCCGCCCGCGACCCTGATGACAAAAGCGTCGCCCGGCAACGCTTTCGTCATCACCGTCGGCTAACTGAGCAACCCGATCCGCTGGGCGCGCTGAACCGCCTCGGCGCGATTGCGGGCCTGCAGCTTGCGGTACACCGCGCTCGTGTGCTCCTTGACCGTGTGCGGAGACAGGTACAGCTGCTCGGCGATCTCGCGGTTGGTCGAGCCGGCGGCGATGAGGTCGAGGACCTCGCGCTCACGCTCTGAGAGCATCGGCGCCGGCTGCTCGGAGGTCGGCTCGAACACCGTCATCCCGCATCCGACCATGCGCACGGCGCGCGCCACCTCGCGCGCGTCCCAGTCCTTGGAGACGAACCCCGAGGCACCGGCCGCGCGGGCCGCCGCCGGCGACATCCGCCCGGCGCCGGAGATGAGCAGGACCCGCGTGGCCGGAGAGGCCTTGCGGATCGAGTCACACACGTCGGCGCCCGACTCGCCGGCCAGGAACAGGTCGACCAGCGCGACATCGGGGCGCAGGCTGGGCAACAGCCGCAGCGCCTCATCACCGGTGCGCGCGGCCAGGCAGCGCTCCACCCAGGGTTGCTCGCCCAGCAGGACCCGGAAGCCCCAGTGCACGACGTCGTGGTCATCGACGACGAGCACCCTCAGCTTGCGGTCCATGACGGCGCGCCCGGGCGGCTGGGGCGCTGAGGCACTCATGCCCGCTCCATCAGCGGGACGACGAGCCGGACACGCCAGGTCCCCTCCTCGGGCGCGCCGAAATCCACCACGCCGCCGTGCTGGAGCGCCTCGAACGCGGCCAGGCGCAGTCCCATCCCCGCGCCGCGGGCGCCGGGGGCCACGCCGTCGTTGCGCACCTCCAGGCTGAAGGTGTCCTCGTCATCGGCGACCACCACCTCCACCAGCGAGGGGCTGGAGTGCTTGGCGATGTTGCGCAGCGCCTCGGTCAGCACCGACTGGGCCAGTGGCTCCACCCCGGCGGGCACCTGCACCGCGTCGGGCCAGTGAACCCGCACCCTCGGCCCCGGCGTCTGCACCAGCCGGGCCACCTCGGCGGCCAGCGTCGTGCCGGTGTCGGTGGAGACCGGCGCCAGCGGCCGCTCGAGCGCGGAGCGCAGGTCCGACAGGGCCTCCTGCATCTCAGACAGGCAGCGGTCGCGCTCGTCGCGGTCAAGGGCCTTGTCGGCGCTCAGCGCCAGCGAGACGCCGAACAGCCGCTGCATGACCCGCTCGTGGATCTCGCGCGCCAGCTCCAGGCGCTCGCCCAGGCGCCGCGTGCGCTCCTGCTGGCGCGTCGCGTTGCGAGCGGTGGCGACCAGCGCGGCGGTCTTGCCCAGCGTCCACAGCAGGTGGCGCTCGCCGTCGCTGAGCTCGAAGTGCCCGCCGCCGCGATCGGCGCAGATGACGCCGTAGGCGCGGCCGGCCGCGCTCAGCGGAGTGCAGACCAGGGTGGTGATCCCGAACAGCTCGGCGTATTCGGCGGGCATGTGATCCTCGATCCCGTCCGCGACCACCACCACCTCGTCCTCGAGCAGCGCGCGCTGGGCGATGGGAGTTGAGATGAGCGTCGGGGAGGGCTGCAGGGTGGACAGCTGCGAGAACGAGGTGCCGTGCGAGCCCACCACCCGGACGCGGCGCCGGCCGGCGTCGGCCATGAAGATCGCCGCGCGGCGCATCGTCGTCAGCCGGCAGATCGCCTCGCAGATGCGGTCGTAGAACTCGGTCGAGGTGGTGTCGGTCTCGAGGTCGGCCAGGAGCTCGACGAACACCTCCAGCGGCTCGACGCCGGCGAACAGCGACGGCGGCCGCTCGACGCTCATCGCCCGCTCACCCGCCTACGCGGCTTCCGGCCAGCCCGCGCTCGCCGTCCGGGCTCGCCCAGGCCGCGGGCGGCCGGAATCATCCGGCTGTTCCGGCTCGAACCGGCGCCGGATCTCATACAGCGTGGTGCGCTCGGCGGCCGGGCGCCCGGCGCGATGCGCGGCGGCGACCAGCTCGTCGGGCTCCAGGCGCACGCCGTGGTAGCTGCCGGCCATCCGGCTGATCGACTCCTCCATCAGCGTGCCGCCGAGGTCGTTGACGCCCCAGGTCAGTGCTTCGGTGGCGGCGTCCAGGCCCATCTTCACCCATGACGCCTGCAGGTTGGTGATGGTCTGGCCGAGCGCGAGGCGGAACACCGCCGTGTGCTTGAGGTTCTCCTCGCGCGAGATCTCCTGCACCCCGTGAGCCCGGCCCAGCAGCGTCTGGAAGGGGATGAACGACAGCGGCACGAACTCGGTGAACCCGCCGGTGCGCTCCTGCAGCTCGCGGACCACCCGCATGTGCTCGGCGAGCTCGTGGGGCTCCTCGATGTGGCCGAACATCACGGTCACCGTGGAGCGGATCCCCTCGGCGTGCGAGGCCTCGATGATCTCCACCCAACGCGCCACCGGCAGCTTGTTGGGCGAGATGCGCTCGCGCACGCCGTCGTGGAGGACCTCGGCGGCGGTGCCCGGCGTGGACCCCAGCCCCGCCTCACGGAGCCGCGCGAACACCTCCCGCGGGGGCAGACCGCTGACGTCGCACATGTGCGCGACCTCCATCGGCGAGTAGGCGTGCAGGTGGATCTCGGGCGCCAGCTCCTTGGCGAAGCGCAGCCACCCCAGGTAGCTCTCGAGATCCCAGTCGGGGTGGATCCCCGACTGGATGCACAGCTCGGTGGCGCCCGCCTCCAGCGCGTCCCCGACGCGCTGCGCGAACTCCTCGCGGGAGTGCTCGTAGGCGTCGGGCGAGCGCTTGGACTGCCCAAAGCCGCAGAACGCGCATCCGACGACGCAGACGTTGGAGACGTTGATGTTGCGGTTGACCACGAATGTGACCGTGTCGCCGGCGAGGCGGCGGCGCAGCTCGTCGGCGGCGTCGCGCATGTCGGCGATCACCGCCGGGCGGCGCTCGGCGAACAGGGCGGTGAGCTCCTCGGCGGTCAGCCGGGCGCCATCGCGCGCCCTCTCCACCGCCCGCGGGGCGACGTCGTCGGCCAGGCTCAGCTCGGTGCGCCGACCGCTGCCGCGGCGAGGGATGAACGACCAGTAACGCGTCTTGATCACGTCCATGACCGGCCGTGACACCCACTCGGGGTCGATGTACTCCGGGTAGACGCACAGCCGCTCCGACAGCGCGTAACCGTCCTGGGCGAGGCGCTTGCGCACCTGCGCCGGCGACGGGAACGGGTGCTCGGGCGAGATGTGGTCGCCGTTGGCACTCAGCCCGCCGAGGTCGGTCGCCCCGGCGGCCACCAGCTCCGGCCACCAGTCAGACAGGTTGGGCGGCACCTGGATGCCGATCTCCGGCATCAGCCGGCGGGTCTCTGAGATCAACCGCTTCATGTCGTCAAGCGACACCGCTGAGGCCCACTTCGGCGCGGCGAGCATCGGTCCGTGAGCCACCCCGGTGCGCCAGTACTCGGCAGCGGCGCCCTCGGCGATGTCGGCGGGCTCCTCGCCGTAGTAGCTCTGATGGGGGACGAAGTTCTGGAGGATGACCTCCTGGAGGTGGCCGTGGCGCTCGTGAGCGGCGGCCAGGGCGGCGAGCGACGCCATCCGTTCCTCCTCGGTCTCCCCGATCCCGACGAGGATCCCGCTGGTGAACGGGATCTTCAGCTCACCGGCGGCGTCGATCGTCTGCATCCGCATGGCCGGGTGCTTGGTCGGCGAGCCGGCGTGGACGGTATCCATGAGCCGCTCGGCCACGGACTCCAGCATCAGCCCCTGCGAGGCCGTGACCCCGCGCAGGCGATCGAGGTCCGCGCGGTCCAGTACGCCGAGGTTGGTGTGCGGCAGCAGCCCGCGCTCGAGCGCCTGCTCGCAGACCCAGACCACGTAGGCCGTGAAGTCCGCGAAGCCCAGCTCGGCCAGCTTGGCCGCCACCCCGGCGTTGTGCTCGGGCCGCTCGCCCGTGAGCACCAGCAGCTCCTTGGCCCGGTGCCGGGAGACGGCCCGGTCGAGGATCGACAGCACCTCGTCGGGCTCGTGCAGGTGCGGCTGATGGGTCGCAAACGCGCAGTACTTGCAATAGCAGCGGCAGGTCCGGCTGAGCGACAGCGTGAGGTTGCGGCTGAACGTGACGCGGCGGCGACGCATGTCCGCCGCGGATTCTAGTGTCGTGTGTCCTGGGCTCGGATGCGGGAGGCGGGATGGCTGGGCGTGGCTGACGTGAGACGATGACCCAAGTCGTGCTGGTGGTCCGGCGGGGTCATCGCCTCCCGTCAGGCGCGTCCAGACGCACGCAGATCGCGTGCGAGCACCGGACACACGGCACGGAGGGCCGGGTGTACGGGCCTCGAGCGGCGCCTATGCTGCCCGATCGTGCGGCGCCCGCTCGTCACACTCGTCACGTTGTTCGCGGCCGCCGCGATGGCGGCCGGCTGCGGTGGATCGTCGGGCGGCTCGGGCAGTTCGCCGCGCAGCGCGACGTTGGTGCTCGACTTCACGCCCAACCCGGTCCACGTGGGGATCTACACGGCGCTCGCGCACCATTTCGACACGGCCGCCGGCGTCCGCCTGCACGTCATCGCGCCGTCGGCGTCGACTGACTCGATCCGCCTCCTGGAGACCGGCCGCGCCGACTTCGCCATCCTGGACATCCACGACCTGGCCATCGCCCGCGAGCGCGGCGAGGACGTCGTCGGGATCCTCCCGATCGTCGAGCGCCCGCTCGCCTCGGTGATCGCCGCGCCCGCCGTGACCGGTCCGCGGGAGCTCATCGGCAAGACGGTCGGCATCAGCGGGGCCCCGTCGGACACCGCCGTGCTCGACTCGATCGTCGCCGGCGCCGGTGGCCGGCCCAAGCAGCTCAAGACGATCACCATCGGCTTCAACGCCGTCAGCGACCTCCTCGCCGGGAAGGTCGCCGGGGCCACGGCGTTCTGGAACGACGAGGGCGTCACGCTCAACCGCCAGCGGCCCGGATTCCACGTCTTCCGCGTTGAGAACTACGGGGCGCCGTCATATCCCGAGCTGGTGGTGTGCGCCACGGCCACGCGCCTGAAGGCCGATCCCGGGCTGGCGCGCAGCGTCGTCCGCGCGCTGGTGCGTGGCTATGACCTCGCGCTCACCCAGCCCGTCGTGGGCCAGCGCGCGCTCGAGAGCCAGGTGCCGGGCCTCAACCACGCCCTCGACACGGCGGAGCTGGCGGGACTGGGCGCCGCCTTCCGCGGGCCCGAAGGCCACTTCGGAGTGCTGGACACGGCGCTCCTTCAGCGCTGGTCGGCGTGGGAGGCGCGCTTCGGGATCGTCAAGTCCCCGCCCAGCGTCACCGCGACCTTCGACGCCGCCTTTGCTCCCAAGGGCTGACCGCGGCGCCGCGCCGAGCGCGGCCGCGCCTACTGGGCGCGGATCTTCTTGAACTCCTGGCGCACCGACTCGGTGCGGCCCCACATCTGGACCACCTCGGCGCGGCCGGTGCGGACCTCGCGCAGGGCGATCTCCCCATCGATGCCGCCCTGATCGAGCAGCTTCAGAGCCAGGTGCACGGCGGGGACCGAGGCAGCGTGGCCGAAGCGGTGGGCCACCACGAGGCGCCAGTGCCAGTCATGCTTGGAGTACGGCTGCGCGTTGCAGGTGACCATCACGATCGCGGCATCCACGTAGCGGGTCTCGTCGAAGATCCGCACGTCGAACTCCAGATCGGTCCAGTCATCGGGCAGCGGCGCGATGATCTCGTTGAACGTGTCGGCGAGGGACATCTCTGGCGCCAAGCGTACTAGCGGGCACCCTCGGACAGCGGGGTCGGCCCGCCTGCAAGCCCCCAGCCCGGGATCAGCCGAGGAACTGCTGGGCCAGCGCGAACACGTTGAGCGCGGAGATGAGGCCGGCCACCACGAACGCCGCGAACATCATCGGGCGACCGTTGACCTGGGCGCCCATCACGTCGCGGCGGCTGGTGAGGATCACCAGCGGGACGAGCGCGAACGGGATCCCGAACGAGAGCACCACCTGGCTGAGCACGAGCGCGTCCGTGGCGCTGACACCGGTCGCCAGCACGACGAGCGCCGGGATCATCGTCACCGCACGGCGCACCCACATGCGGATGCGCACGTCGATGAAGCCGGCCATGACGACCTGGCCGGCGTAGGTCCCGACGCTCGACGATGATGCGCCGGAGGCCAGCAGGGCCACGGCGAAGGCGAGCGCGGCACCACCACCGACGAGATGGCCGATCTGGGCGTGCGCGGACTGCATCGAGGAGATCCCGGCCAGCGCCGGCGTGTGGAACAGCTTGGCGAACACGGCCATCATCGCCAGGTTGATGAGGCCCGCGAGGGTCAGGGCGATGATCACGTCGACGCGCTCGAAGCCCAGCACCTGGCGGCGCTCGGCATCGTCGCGCACCGCGACCCGCCCCTTGGTCAGCGCCGAGTGCAGGTAGATCACGTGCGGCATGACCGTGGCGCCGATGATCCCCACGGCCAGATACACGGCGTCGCTGTTGCTGAGCCGGGGGACGAACCCGGCCAGCGCCAGGTGGGCCGAGGGCCCGATGTGGATCGTCTCGTAGAGGAAGCCCGCGAACACCACCCCCAGCAGGGCTGCGATCGCCAGCTCGAAGCGCCGGAAGCCGTGGCGCTGGAGTCCCAGGATCCCGAACGCGATCACGCCGGTGATCAGCCCGGCGACCAGCAGTGGCACGCCGAAGAGGAGGTTCAGACCGATCGCGGCGCCGAGGAACTCGGCCACGTCGGTGGCCATGGCCATGATCTCGGCCTGGATCCACAGGGCCCAGCTCGTCCACCGCGGGAAGTGCGCGCGGCACAGCTCGGGCAGGTTGTGGTCGGTGGCGATGCCGAGCTTGGCCGACAGATACTGGACCAGCATCGCCATCAGGTTGGCCGCCAGTACCACCCACATCAGCTCGTAGCCGAAGCGCGCTCCGCCTTGGAGGTTGGTGGCGAAGTTCCCGGGGTCCACGTAGGCCACAGCGGCCACGAAGGCCGGGCCGAGCATCGAGAACCCCAGGCGCATCCGGCCGCGGGCGAGCTGGCGCTGCCAGGGGGTGCGGGCGTCGACGACGACCGCGGTCGACGCGTCGGCGGTCGCCGCTTCCAGCGCCCTCTCGCGGGTCATCGGGGTCATGCGCCGCCTCGGTCAGCCGCACGGGTCATGCGCCGCCCTCGGTCAGCCGCACGGGTCATGCGCCGCCCTCGGTCAGCCGCATGCGGGTCATGCGCCGCCCCCGGTCAGCCGCACGCGGGTCATGCACCGGCCCCGGTCAGCCGCACGCGGATGGCCCGGGCCAGATCCCCGCCCAGGGGATGGACCTCGTCTCCGAAGCGCACGAACACGGGCCCCCCGAACGGCTGGCGCTCGACCACCTCCAGCTCGCCTCCCGGGGCGATGCCGCGCTCGGCCAGGTAGCGGAGCATGTCCGGGTCCGAGTCCGAGATCCGCGCGAACGTGCCGCGCGCCCCGGGCTCCAGGGACTCGAGGCTCTCGGTGCGGATCTCCTCGATGGTCAGCTCCCGCGACGGAATGGGATCGCCGTGCGGGTCATGCGTGGGGTCCCCGAGCTTGGCCGCGATCAGCTCCTCGAGCTCGTCGGAGAGGACGTGCTCGAGCACCTCGGCCTCCTCGTGGACGCGATCCCACGGCACGCCGAGGCTCTCGACGAGGTAGAGCTCGAGCAGACGGTGATGGCGGATGACCTCGAGGGCGACGCGCAGGCCGGCATCGGTCAGCAGGACCCCGTGATAGCGGCGGTGCGTGACCAGGCCCAGCTCACCCAGGCGCTTGACCATTCCCGACGCCGAGGCGGCGGTGACGCCCAGTCGCTCGGCCAGCGCGGTGGTGCTGACCGGCTGGTCGTCTCGCATCTGGAGGGCGTAGATGGCCTTCGCGTAATCCTCGACCGCCGAGGAGCGAAGGCCGTTGGTGTCAGAGGTGGTGGCCATGCGAAATCAAAATTATGGTACGCCTAAATCCGATCTTAGGCAAGGGGTAGGACATGTGGGGCCCGCTGCCTATGCTGTGGCAGATGAGCTCCCTCACCGTTTCCGACGCCGAGTACCGCGCCGCGACCGAGGCCTGCGGGCTCGTCGATCGCTCGGAGCGCGGCAAGCTGGCGCTCACGGGCGCCGACACCAAGCCGTTCCTCCAGGGCCAGGTCTCGAACGACGTCGAGGCGCTCACGCCCGGAACCGGGTGCTACGCCGCCTTCCTCACCCCCAAGGGCAAGATGCTCGGCGACGTCCGCATCCTCGACACCGGCGACGAGATCCTGCTGGA
Organism: uncultured Actinomycetota bacterium; assembly: GCA_963771675.1. GTDB lineage: Bacteria > Actinomycetota > Thermoleophilia > Solirubrobacterales > Solirubrobacteraceae > Palsa-465. Next base: position 153,234 of record CAVYUJ010000006.1, read on the forward strand.
CACCGAGCGCGTCTCCCTCCAGGAGCTCTTCAACATCGTGCGCCGCTTCAGCGTCGGCTACGCCGTGGAGCTGCACAAGCGCACGGTGCAGCGCGGCCTGCTGTCGCTGGTGGGGCCGCAGGCCGAGAGAGTGGCCGGGGTCGAGGGAGTGGCCGGGGTCGAGGGAATGGCCGACGCCGAGCACCTGGCCGACGCCGAGCACCTGGGCGACGCCGAGCACCTGGCCGACGCCGAGCACCTGGGCGACGCCGAGCACCTGGCCGACGCCGAGCACCGCCACGTCATGACTGCCATCGACGGGATCGCCGCTCGTGCCATCCGCACCGACCTCGGCATCGACCTTCTCTGTGACGCGCAGGACACCGAGGCGCTGACGGCGGCGCTGACGGCCCGCGGCGGCGTCCCCGTCTCAGAGACCGTGGCCGACTGCGTGCGCGTCGAGCACGGGCGCCCCCGCTACGGCGTCGACCTCGACGACAGCGTCATCCCCCAGGAGGCCAACCTCAACGACCGCGCCGTCTCGTTCACCAAGGGCTGCTATGTGGGCCAGGAGACCGTGGCCCGGCTGTTCTACCGCGGCAAGCCCAACCGCCAGCTGCGCGGGCTGAGGCTGACGGCTCCCGTGGCAAGTGGCGCCGAGATCACCTTCGGAGACCGGGTCGTCGGCCGGCTGGGCAGCGTGGCCGAGTCCCCGGTGTTCGGGTCGATCGCGCTCGCCCTGGTGCGCCGTGAGGCGCCCCCCGGCTCAGACGTGGTGGTCGGCGCCGACCAGGTCGACGCCGTCGTCGTCGAGCTCCCCTTCGCCACCTGAACGCGTCGCCCACGCGCGTTCCAGCAGCAGCGCGAGAGCGTCGGGCCCGGGCGCCGGGCGCAGGGCGAGCTGCGGCGCGTCGGGGTGCGAGGCGAGCCAGCTGCCGAGGATGCGGACCTCGTCGACCTCCCCGGGCGGGACATGCGCGCCGACCTCGCCGACCCGGCCCTCGCGGCGCAGCGCGGCCTCGGTGCGCCGTGTGAGGTCCTCGAGGCCGTCCACGGCGAGGGGTCCGAAGTCCACGAGGCGGCCCGCGACCAGCCAGAACGCCTCGGGGGCACCGCCCGCCGGATGGGGCGCGAGGACGAGCCGCGGCCGTGCGTGGGTGGCCTCGAGCACGCCGCCCAGGCGGTCGAGGATCGTGCGCAGACGCCCGGCGCGCCGCCGCAGCGACTCCGCGCGCTCGAACCGCCGCTGGGCCGCGGCGGCACGCATCTGTGCGTAGACGTGCCTGAGCAGGGGTTGCTCGGAGCCGCCGGGCTCCCCGACGAACAGCGCCAGGACCTCATCCAGGCGCCGCCGGTACAGGTTGGGGTCCAGATCGCCCAGGCACGGGGACAGGCAGCGGCCCATCTGGCCGTAGGCCGACGGGTACTCGCGCCGGGGCAGCCGCCGGCCGCAGTGGCGCAGGCCGAACAGCGAGTCGAGCTGCTCCACGAGCTCCAGGGCCAGCCGCCGGCCCCGCACCGGCCCGACCGTGACCGCATGCCCGGCCGCGGGATCGGGGGCGACCTCCAGGATGGGGAACGGGATGTCCAGGCGGCAGCGGATGTAGACCAGCCGGTCGTCGCGACGCGTCAGCCGCTTGTTGCCGGGGGGCTTGAGCTCCTTGATGAGCCGGTTCTCCAGGATGAGCGCGCCGAGCTCCGAGCCGGTGGTCCGGTAGTCCACGACGGTGGCGTGCCGGGTCCAGGCCGCGGGCGGGGACGACGGTGCGAAATGGGCGCGCGCGCGGCTGCGGATCGACACCGACTTGCCCACATACAGCACCCGGCCGGCGTCATCGCGGAAGATGTAGACCCCCGGATCGCGGGGCAGCTCGGCGAAGTCGGGCTCCGGCGCGGCCCTCGGCCTGCGTGGCAGCCGTTCCGGTCCTCCCGGTGCCGGGGCGAGCAGACTGCCGGGGGGCAGGGGCCGTTTGCGCGGGCGCTTGCGCGGGGTGAGCATCGCCAGGGCATCGCCGACCGTCGCCGCGTTGGCGCACAGACGGGGGAACAGCGCGCACAGGACGCGCGCGCACGTCTCGGCGTCGGCCAGCGCCCGGTGCACCGTCTCCACCTCGATCCCGAGGGCCTCGGCGAGCACGCCCAGGCCGCGCCGGCGCTGGAGTGGCAGCATCGAGCGGGCCATCGAGGCCGTGCACAGCACCGGCGGATCTGGCCACTCCAGGCCGATGCGCCCGAACGCCTGACGCAGGACGCGACGATCGAACGGGGCGTTGTGGGCGACGAGCACGCGACCCTCGAGCAGCTCGGCCAGCGGCGGGAGGACATCCTCCAGCGACGGCGCGCCGTCCACCATCGCCTGGGTGATCCCGGTGAGGCGCTGGATGCCGCGGCGCAGCGGCGCGCTCGTCCGGCACAGCGAGCTCCAGCGGTCGTGCAGCTCGCCGCCGCCGACCAGGACGGCCCCGACCTCGGTCAGCTCACAGTCGTCGCCGGCCAGCCCGTTGGTCTCGGTATCGACGACCATGAACTCGGCGGTGGCGATCGGAGCGGACAGAAGATCCATCTGGCACCGGTGATACGCCTGGGTCCGGACGGTGTGCAGGAATCGCTGCGAGCCGAGCCGAAAACCGGTCGGATGTACGTACCGGCCCGCAGCGCTTTGTCTTATCGACCGCGAAGCGGGGTAGGATCGGAATTGCCCTCTAGCAAGGAGCGATGAGATGACTGCTACGGCCCCTGATACGGAACGAATGCAAGAGCTCGAGGCGGATACCCGTCTTGCGTGGAGCACATACAGCGAGAGCCTGCGCGAGCTCACCGGTGACGAGTACGAGCGCGTCGAGACCGAATCATGGACGGAGCTGCAAGCAGAGCTTCAGCGACTCGAGCGTGAGCGCGAGGAGCTGATGGCCGGCGCCACGTGAGCGCGCCGGGCGACAATCTGGAAGCAACACCCCACGTCGGATAGGGTTCCCGCGGTTCATCCCGCGGGTCTGCACCCGTCGGGCTGATCCCGGAGAGGAGAGCCGGGTCGAAGATGCGCATCAGGACGATCGGACAGTTGGCGATCATCGCTCTGGGCGTGTCGGCATGCGGCTCTGCGGGCGGCACGGCCGCCTCGGTCTCGCGGCCGCCCAACCCGGTGAACCTCACCGTCTACGTCAACGACTCGCGCGTCTCGGTCTCCCCGGCGCGCGTGGGCGCCGGACCGATCACCTTCATCGTCACCAACCAGGCGAGCCACGCCGAGGCGCTCGCCATCTCCAAGGGCGGCTCCACCCTCGCCAGCACGGCGCCCATCAACCCGCAGGGCACCACCCAGGTCTCGGTCGACTTCAAGCCCGGCGAATACACCATCGCCACCGGCATGCGGGGCGCCAGCGACGCCCAGCTGTCCAAGCAGTCCGCGATCCGGCCGGCCTCGATCCACATCGGCCGCGAGCGCGCCAGCTCCAGCAACTCGGTGCTCCAGCCGTAGAGCTCGCGAGCGTGTGAGCGCTCGCACATTGCGCTCGTGACCTCAGAGCGTTCGATCGGCCCTACTAGCGGGTACGATCCTGAGCCCGTACCCCTGACCCGGGCCCACCCAGCCGGGGTGCATCCTCCCCCGATCAGGAAGGTGTCTGCCGCGTGGCCGTCGATCTCAGCCAAGTCGCAACCGTCGAAACCGAACCGGGCGAGCTACCGCCCACCATGGCCGCCTGGGTGATCCGTGAGGAGCGCCAAGGGGAGCCGGTAGACGCGTTCCAGCTGGAGGAGATCGAGGTACCCGAGCCCGGCGCGTTCGAGGTCATCGTCCGCGTGATGGCGGCCGGCGTGAACTTCAACAACGTCTGGGCGGCGCTGGGTGAGCCCGTGGGCGTGTGGCGCTACGGCGATCACCCCCAATGGGGCCACCACATCGGCGGGTCAGACGCCTCCGGCATCGTCTGGAAGGTCGGCGAGGGCGTCACCCGCTGGAAGCCCGGCGACGAGGTCGTCATCCACTGCAACCAGGCGTCCTACGAGGACCCCGAGGTCCACGGTCTGGACCCCCTGGCCGCTCCCTCCCAGCAGATCTGGGGCTATGAGACCACGTGGGGCTCGTTCGCCCAGTTCTGCAAGGTCCAGGCCCAGCAGCTTCTGTCCAAGCCCAAGCACCTCGCGTGGGAGGAGGCGGCCTCCTACGGGCTGACCTACTTCACCGCCTACCGGATGCTGATCGACCGCTGCAAGCTCCAGTCCGGGCACCGTGTCCTCATCTGGGGCGCAGCCGGCGGGCTGGGCGTGTTCGCCACCCAGCTGTGCGCCCTCGCGGGCGCGGATGCGGTCGGCGTCGTCTCCTCAGACGAGAAGGGCGAGCTGATCGAGCAGCTCGGCGCCGTCGGCCACATCAACCGCGGTGAGTACAACGGCATGATGCGCCAGGGCGGCGAGAGCATCGACGAGGAGAAGGCGCGCTTCAAGGAGTCGCGGCGCTTCTGCAAGGCGGTGGAGGAGAAGCTCGGCGGCCCGCCCGACATCGTCTTCGAGCACGTCGGCAAGGCCACCTTCCCCACCTCGGTGCTGTGCGTGAAGCCGTTCGGCAAGGTCGTCATCTGCGGTGCCACCTCCGGCTATCAGCTGGACTTCGACGTCCGCTACCTGTGGATGCGCCAGAAGGAGATCATCGGCTCGCACTTCGCCAACGCCTGGGAGGCGATGAAGGCCAACGAGCTGATCGAGGAGTCCAAGATCCGCCCGGTTCTGTGGCAGACGATGGGCTTCGAAGGCGTCGCCGAGGCGCACCAGCTGCTGCGCGACAACCGTCATCTTGGAAAAATTGCCATCCTGGTGGGAGCAACCGAAGAGGGCCAGGGCAAGACCGCCGAGGGCCCCGGCGCCATCCGTGCGGAGGTGGGAGCGTAGAAATGGCAGATCTCGTAACGGTCAAGTGGTATTCGACGCTCTTCCGCAAGGACGTGTTCGCCGCGGACGTCGCCCGGGTCGCGCCGCTCGCGCTGCGCTATGGCGCCACGCAATACGCGGTGCACGTCGACAACGACGACCGCTACCGGATCACCCAGTTCACCTGGGTCGCCTCCAAGACCGACTGGTACCGCTACTGGGACGGCCCGGAGATGATCGAGTTCCGGGCGCGCAACATGGGTCGCTACCAGGTGCCCATCGCGTACAACTGGGCCGACGAGATCGCGGCCGGCTCGCTCGGTCCGCAGGTCCCGACCGCCGAGCCCAACGGCGCCCCCGAGCCCTCGCCGGCCCCGGCGACGCCACAGGCCGCCTAAGCGCCCTCGCCGACCCGCAGCGCCACTTCGAGCCAGAACCGCGCGTCGGGGTCGTCCAGCGCATCGCCGAACAGGTCGCGCAGCCGCCCCACCCGGTAGCGCGCCGTCTGCGGGTGGATCCCGAGCCGCTCGGCGACGCTCCCGACCCGACCCTGTTCCGCGAGCCACACCTCCAGGGTCTCGCGCAGCCGCCGCCGCGACCCGGGCGACAGATCGTCGAGGGGACTCAGGCGGTCTGCGGCGAGCTCGTCGGCCAGTCCGGGGTCTGAGCGCAGCAGGAGCTGACCGGCGTAGTCGCGCGCGGTGATCAGCCCGCCGTCGCCGGTGACCAGCTCGAGTGCGGCCTGGGCGCGCACGAAGCTGGCCCGGGCCTGGGACCAGTCGACGGTCGAGCCCAGCCCCGCGCGGGCTCCGACGTCGGCGATCGCCTGCTCGATGGCGGCGCGCTGCCCGGGCCCGTCGGGATCGGAGACCACCGCGCACATGAGCTCGCCGATCGCCTCGCGGATCGTCCCCACGGGCAGGCGCGAGGCCGCGGTCTCCCGCTGTGGTCCGCTGATCGCCACCACCGCCAGGCTCCGCGGGAGAGCCCAGCCGGCGTCGGCCGCCGCGCGCTCCACGGCGTCGGGCTCGGCCGGTGTCTCGCGCACCAGCATCCGCACCAGCCGGCGCCGGCGCAGCTGAGCCTCGCCGGCCGCGGCCGACTGCTCGAGCGCGTAGCCCTCGGCCGACTCGGCGGAGAGGACGTCGATGTAGGCGAAGATCGACTCCGCCAGCAGATACAGCACGTCGGGCGCCAGGCCGGCCTCCACCCCGAGCGCGGCGAACCGCCGCCACGCCACGCGTGCCCCGACGCGATAGGCGGTGAGCAGCGACTCCAGGCTGCGCCCCGCCCGCATCTCGCCCTGGCCCAGGGCCCGGTAGACGTCGAGGCGGTCCACGTGCCCGCCCTCCTCGATCTCCTCCAGCAGGTGCTTGAGCGCCTCCTGGACCCCGATCCGCAGTCCGTCCCCGAAGGGGCCCTCCAGAGGCCTGGCATACGCGGGGATCGTCGCGACGGCCTCCATCATCTCGTGCGCCACGTCGTCCAGAGCAGGGCGCAGCACCCCGACGACCTCGGGCGGCAGCTCATGCCACGGCTGATCAGCCAAAATTCATACCCTTTGTCTAAGATCTGGCACTGCAATCATGCCCTGCACAAGAGAAAATTGCGCGGCGGGCACGTAATATTGCGTAACACGTGAGCCGAATCCATAAGATCGGAAACCTGGTCGGGGTGGCGGTACCACCGCTGTGCGTGGTGGTGGCCATCATCGTGCTCTGGAACCATGCCATCGGGCCGCTCGAGCTCAGCCTGATGGTCGGCCTGTACGTCATCACGGCGCTGGGCATCACCCTCGGCTTCCACCGGATGTTCACGCACCGGGCGTTCGAGGCCTCGCGAGCATTCCGCGCCGTCGTCGCCGTCCTGGGCTCGATGGCCGTCGAGGGCTCGGTCATCACCTGGGTGGCCGATCACCGCAAGCACCACGCCTTCACGGACATCGAGGGTGACCCGCACTCACCGCACCTGGCCGGACCCGGCTTCCTCGGAGCCATCAAGGGGCTCTGGCACGCCCACATCGGGTGGCTGTTCGAGACCGTCGGCACGGCCGAACGGGAGCGCTTCGCCCCCGACCTGGTCAAGGACCGGGCGCTGCAGGTGGTCGACAAGCTGTTCTTCCTCTGGGTCGCGCTGGGGCTCGTCATCCCCTTCGCCCTGGGCTGGCTCATCGGCGGCGGCGTCGGCACCGCGCTGACCGCGCTGCTGTGGGGCGGGCTGGTGCGGGTCTTCCTGCTGCACCACGTGACCTGGTCGATCAACTCGGTCTGCCACTTCTTCGGGCGCAAGCGCTTTGACATCGACGACGAGAGCCGCAACGTGTTCTGGCTGGCGCCGTTCTCGATGGGCGAGGCGTGGCACCACAACCACCACGCCTTCCCCACCTCCGCCTTCCACGGGCTGCGCTTCTGGGAGCGGCTCGCCGACCCCACCGGGCTCGTGATCGCGCTGCTGGAGAAGGTCGGGCTCGTCTGGAACGTCGTGCGCGTCAGTCCCGACCGCCAGGCGGCCAAGACGCTGCCGTCCACGCGGGGCTCCAAGACGCTCCCCGCCTCCGGCGCCTGATCTCACACTCTCGCCTGCTGCCGCGTTTCATCGCGTAGCAATCAAAGAGAGGAGCCGGCATGACCGCCGTGGCTGCCGACGTGACGACGGACGTGCGAGCGCGCGTCGATGACCTGGACTGGCATGAGCTCGAAGCCCAGCTCGATGAGCTCGGCCACGCCATCACCCCGATACTGCTCACCCCCAGCGAATGCGACGAACTGGCCGGCCTGTTCGACGGCGGCCGCTTTCGCTCCACCATTGACATGGCCCGCCACCGCTTCGGTGATGGTCGCTACCGCTACTTCGACCACCCGCTGCCGGAGCTCATCGCGGGGCTGCGCGCCTCGTTCTACCCCCACCTGGCCTCGGTGGCCAACCGCTGGAGCGAGCGCCTGCGCGGCGATACCTCCACGTTCCCGCTCCAGCACGAGGAGCTGCTCGAGCGCTGCCGCGAGGCCGGGCAGACCCGGCCGACCCCGCTCATCCTGCGCTACGGCCCCGGCGATTGGAACGCACTGCACCAGGACCTCTACGGCACGGTCTTCTTTCCCTTCCAGATCCTCACGGTCCTCTCACGCCGGGGCGCCGACTATGAGGGTGGCGAGTTCGTGCTGATGGAGCAGCGCCCGCGCGCGCAGAGCCGCGCCCACGTACTGACCCCGCCCCAGGGGGCGTTCGTCATCTTCCCCACCCGTGAGCGCCCCGCCCGGGGCCGTACCGGCTATCACCGCATCGGGATGCGCCACGGGGTCTCGACGGTCACGCAGGGCACCCGCACCGCGCTGGGGGTGATCTTCCATGATGGCCGCTGAGCTGCTCATGGCCTCGCCCCGCGCCGCGGGCCTCGCGTGGACGGTGTACGAGAGTCCGCTCGGGCCGCTGACGCTGCTCGGGGACGACGATGCGCTGCGCGCGATGTCCTTCCCGGGGCGCAGCGGGCCCCTGGACGAGGCCCTGCGCGACCCGCACCCCTTCGCCGACGCCGTGGCCCAGCTCACCGAGTACTTCGCCGGCGAGCGCCGGCGCTTCCAGCTGTCGCTGGCCCTGGAGGGCACGCCGTTTCAGCGGCGCGTGTGGACCGCACTGGCCGACATCGGATACGGGAGCACCTGCAGCTACGGCGAGCTCGCCGCGGAGGTCGGCCGGCTCGATCGGATCCGCGCGGTGGGCGCCGCCGTCGGGCGCACGCCGGTGCCGATCATCGTCCCGTGCCACCGGGTCATCGGGGCGGACGGCAGCCTCACCGGCTACGGCGGAGGCCTCCAGCGCAAGCAGGCGCTGCTGGACCTGGAGTCACGGGTGTGCGGCGGCGCGGCGCCCGCCGCGGTCTGGGCGGGCCGTCAGCTCTCGCTGCTGGGGTAGCTCTCGCTGCTGCGGCAGCCCTCGCTGCTGGGGCAGCTCTCGCTGCTGCGGCAGCCCTCGCTGCTCGCTCGGGTAGCCCTCGCTGCTCGGGTAGCCGTGGTCCGCGCGGGGCGGGCCCTCACCGCGCGACGCTGCGCTCAGGCGGATTCGAGCGGGCCCATCGTGAGCCCGGCGTCGTCGAGGGCCACCCAGTAGCCCTCGGCGTCCTCGCGCGGGCCACTCCACACGATGGCGCAGCCCTTGTGATGGATCTGATCCGCGATCCGGTAGCCGTCGGCCAGCGTCACGCCGGGCACGACGCGTGAGAGCGTCTCAGCCACGTGATCGAAGGTATTGAACTCGTCGTTGAGAACGACGACCCGCCAGAGGCCTCCAAGGCCACTCCCAGGCAGGCCGACTCGAGGCAGCTCGACCGTCAGGGACATCGGTCAGCCAGGATAGCGGCGCCGAAGCGCGACGGCCAGGTTACTTTTGCTCAGCCTTCTTGTTCCAATACCGCTCATAACCGGCGAACAGCTGCTCGACCGGGGCGGCCTGCTCGTAGGTGGCGGCCTGTTCGGGGCTGCCGTCGCGCAGGATCTCCTCCTGGACGGTGGCCACGAACGTGTCGTGTCCGCCATCACGGGCGAGCGTGGACCAGGCGTTCAGGCGCGCGTCGAGCTCGTCGAGCTGATGGGTGACGTCCTCGCTGGAGCCGAAGTGGGTCATCGCCAGCCGCTCGGGCTGCCAGGCGCGGACGAGCGCGATCGACTCGTGCCAGGCATCGACGTCGATGTCAGGGGGCGGCGTCGGCGGGATCGTCATCGACTCGGGCCGGATCCGCACCCCGCCCACGTCACCCACGAACGCCGTGCCGTCATGCAGATAGGAGACGTGGTGCGAGGCGTGGCCCGGCGTGTACTCCACCTTGTAGGCGCCGTCGCGGATCACCTCCCCGCCGCTGAGGATCTCGAGGTTGTTCTCGGGCACCGCGTGCATCTCGCCCCACAGGCGCTCCATGTCATCCCCGTAGAGCCGCCGGGCGCTGTTGTACAGGCGCGTCGGGTCCATCATGTGCTTGGCACCCCGCTCGTGCACGTAGACGCGCAGGTCCGGCCAGCGCTCCACCAGTGAGCCCGCCGCCCCGGCGTGATCGAAGTGGATGTGGGTGAGCAACAGCGCCGAGGGCCGCTGATCGCCCAGCGCGTCGAGCAGGACGGGCAGGCACGACGTCGGACCGGGGTCGATCAGGACGTCGTCGACCTGCCAGCACCCGATCACGCGGGCGCGGCCCAGGTGCATGAGATCGATCACGCGCACGACGGGGACGCCGGGATGGCTACTTGTTGGCGCGGCGGTTGGCGGCTTGCGATGCCGGCGGGATCGCCGCCGTGTCAGCGTCGGCGGTGGAGCCCCGCCCGGGCTGCGACGGCTGGTCGGCCTCGTCAGCCTCCTCGGCCTCGAGCGGCTGGAAGGCCACCGTGCGCTCCACCTCGCTGCGGTCGTCGGCCTCGACGACCACGGTCTCGTCCTCGGCGCCCGCCTCGTCCTCGACGACCACGGTCTCGTCCTCGGCACCCGCCTCGGCCTCGACGACCACGGTCTCGTCCTCGGCGCCCGCCTCGTCCTCGACGACCGCGGTCTCGTCCTCGGCGCCCGCCTCGTCCTCGGCGGCCAGGTCGTCGTAGGGCGCCGGCTCGGCGTCCTCGACGGCAAAGGCCACCGTGCCCTCCGTCTCTGAGTCGGCATCGACCGGGAAACGCTCCGCGGCGGTCTTGGCAAGCGCCTGCAGCTGCCCGGCGAGATCCTCCGCATCGGCGACGATGCGCTGGCGCTCCAGCCAGATCCGGTCGGTGTCGGCGTCGAGGTCCTTGACGTGCTGCTCGGCGGCGTCGGCGATCTGTGCCGCCTCCAGTCGCGCCTGCTCCAGCCGGTCCTCGGCCTCACCGCGCGACTGCGCGGTGATCTGCTCAGCGGTCTCGTGCGCGCGCTGCAGGATCCCCGAGATCTGCTCGCCCACCCGCTCCAGGGCTCGCCGCACCGCCGCCTCCGGAGACCGGGTGGCCTGGAGCTCGGCGACGAGGCGCCGGGTCTGGCGCACGTACTCGTCCACGGCTACGCGGTCGTACCCGCGCAGGGCGGTGGGAAAGTCGGCATCTACGAACGCGAGGGGATCTTCCGGCAGGGCCTGAAGAGGCCGGGTGATCTCCGCGAGGATCGCGTGCTCGGTTGCCGCTGAGCTCTGATCTGGCATCGGTGATCTGTGGCCATTGTCGCACGTCGCGCGGTCGCCCCAGCCATACAATGCACCGAATGGCGGATACACCTTCCGCGCGCCTTCCTGAGCGCGATCGGCCCTGGATGATGCGTACCTATGCAGGGCATTCGGACGCCCGGCGCTCCAACGAGCTCTACCGGCGCAACCTCGAGAAGGGCCAGACCGGCCTGTCGGTCGCCTTCGACCTGCCGACCCAGACCGGCTATGACCCCGACCACGAGCTCGCTCGGGGCGAGGTGGGCAAGGTGGGCGTGTCGATCGCCCACGAGGGCGACATGCGGACCCTGCTCAAGGACATCCCGCTGGATCAGATGAATACGTCGATGACGATCAACGCCACCGCCGCCTGGCTGCTGGCGCTGTACATCGTCGCCGCCGAGGATCAGGGCGTCCCGGAGTCGGCGCTTCAGGGAACGACGCAGAACGACATCCTCAAGGAGTACCTGAGCCGCGGCACCTACTCGTTCCCGCCCGGCCCCTCGATGCGCCTGATCGCCGACACGATCGCCTACACGGTCGAGCACGTCCCCAAGTGGAACCCGATCAACATCTGCTCCTACCACCTCCAGGAGGCCGGCGCCACGCCGGTCCAGGAGATCGCCTACGCCATGAGCAACGCGATCGCCGTGCTCGACGCCGTCCGCGAGCGCGTCCCCGAGGAGCTCATGGGCAGTGTCTTCGGGCGGATCTCGTTCTTCGTCAACGCCGGCGTGCGCTTCATCGAGGAGCACGCCAAGCTGCGGGCCATGTCGCAGCTCTGGGATGAGCTCGGCCGCACCCGCTACGACGTCCAGGACGACCGTCACCGGCGCTTTCGCTACGGCGTTCAGGTCAACTCGCTCGGGCTCACCGAGGCCCAGCCGGAGAACAACGTCTACCGGATCGCCCTGGAGGCGCTCGCCGTCACCCTCGGCCGCGACGCGCGGGCACGGGCCATCCAGCTCCCGGCCTGGAACGAGGCCCTCGGCCTCCCCCGCCCCTGGGACCAGCAGTGGTCGCTGCGCCTGCAGCAGATCCTGGCCTACGAGACCGACCTGCTCGAATACCCGGACATCTTCGAGGGGTCGATCGTGATGGAGGGACTCGTCGCGGACCTGGTCAAGGGCGCCCGCGAGGAGATGGGGCGCGTCGCCGAGATCGGCGGGGCGGTCAAGGGCGTGGACTACATGAAGTCCGCGCTGGTCGAGTCCCACCGCGACCGCTGGCGCCGGATCGAGTCCGGTCAGCTCACGGTCGTCGGCATGAACCGGTTCGAGTCCACCGAGCCCTCGCCGCTGACCACCGACGCCGACGGCGGCATCCTGGTCGTCGATCCGCAGGTGGAAGCCGAGCAGATCGCCGCGCTTGAGAGGTGGCGCGCCGAGCGTGACGCGGACGCCGTGCAGGCCGCGCTGTCAGAGCTCGCCCGCGTGGCCCGCGACGACTCGGAGAACATCATGCCCGCCACCATCGCCGCCGCGCGCGCCGGCGCCACCACCGGCGAATGGGCCCAGACCCTGCGCGACGTCTTCGGCGAGTACCGCGCCCCCACCGGTGTGGGCGACGCGGTGGCGGTGCCGAGCGAGAACATGGCCGAGGTGCGCGACGAGGTCGAGCGGCTCAGCGAGGCGCTGGGGCGACGGCTGAAGTTCCTGGTCGGCAAGCCGGGGCTCGACGGGCACTCCAACGGCGCCGAGCAGATCGCCGTCCGGGCCCGTGACGCCGGCATGGACGTCGTCTATGAGGGCATCCGCCTCACCCCTGCCCAGATCGCCAGCTCGGCGGCCCAGGAGGGCGTGCACGTGATCGGCCTCTCGATCCTCTCGGGCTCGCACGCCGAGCTCATCCCGTCGGTGCTGAGCGCGCTCGCGGACGCGGGCGTGGAGAACGTCCCGGTGGTGGTCGGGGGGATCATCCCCGAGTCTGACGCGGCGGCCCTGCGTCAGGCCGGCGTGGCCGCGATCTACACCCCCAAGGACTGGGACCTCAACGCGATGATGCGCGACATCGTCTCGCTGGTCGCCGAACGCCACGGGGCCGACACCGCCGCGCCCGCTTGAGCGCGGCGCCACGGGATGGCGCGGAGCTCGGCGCGCGGCTGCGCGACCGAGACGTGAGCGCGGCCGCGGCGGTGCTCAACCTGGTCGAGAGCCGCAGCGCTGAGGCGCGCGAGCAGACCGAGGCGCTGCTGTCGGCCGTCTCCCCCGCCGCGCTCGGGGGCGAGGCGCCCGGGTTCATCGTCGGGGTCACCGGGCCGCCGGGGGTGGGAAAGTCGTCGCTGCTGTCGCGGCTCGTCGCCGCGTGGCGGGCAGGCTCGAGGTCGGTGGCAGTGCTCGCCGTGGACCCCAGCTCGCGCCGTTCGGGCGGCTCGCTGCTCGGCGACCGCGCCCGGATCGAGCGCGATCCGGCCGACCAGGCCGTCTTCATCCGCTCGACCGCGGCCGGCGACCGCCTCGGCGGCCTGGCGCCCGCCACCCGAGCCGCCGCCACCGCGCTCGCCTGCGCCTTTGACGTCGTCGTCATCGAGACCGTGGGCGTCGGCCAATCGGAGACCGAGGTCGCCGACGTCGCCGACACCGTGGCGGTCGTCGTCCAGCCCGGATCCGGCGACGTCCTGCAGTTCCTGAAGTCCGGGATCATGGAGATCCCCGACGTGCTGGTGGTGACGAAGGCCGACCTGGGACAGGTCGCCGCACGCGCCCGCGCCGACCTCGAGGCGGCATTGCGCTCACTGGACTCGGGCTCGGTCGTGGTCTCGGTGTCCTCGGTGGCCCCGCCCGCGGGCATCGGAGAGCTCGTCGACGCGCTCGACGCCCATCGCGCGGGACTGGACCTGCGCGAGCGGCGGGTGCGCAGCCGCCGCATGCACGCGCTGGCCGACTACGCGGCGGAGCACGGCGACCGTGGCATGCGCGCCCTCGGCGGGCGCCGCGAGGCCGAGAAATGGCTCGGGCAACAGGATGATCGCCTCGACGTGGCCGCGTTGCGTCACGCTTTGGAGGAGAAGGCGCGGCCATGACCACCACCCCCACCCCTCGGATCGTGCTCCCCGACGACCCCCTGGTCGAGGGCGACACGGCGCTGCGCGCGTGGCGCGACGCCGACCTGCCGCAGCTGGTCCAGGCCTGCCGCGACGACGAGATCGTGCGCTGGACGAGCGTCCCGGCCGCCTACACCGAGGCCGACGCCCACAACTACCTGCGCCAGCGCTACGACGCTGCCTTCGCCGGCCTCACCGCGCCGTTCGCGGTCGTCCACGCCTCCGAGGGCCGGCTGCTGGGCTCGATCTCGCTGCTGCGCTTCTCCTGGGGGCACGCCCGCGGGGAGGTCGGCTACTGGCTGGCCGCCTGGGGACGGGGTCAGGGCCACGCCACCCGGGCGGTGCGGCTCATCTGCGCGTGGGGCTTCGGCGCCCTGGGCCTGGAGCGCATCGACCTGATGGCCGCCACCGGCAACCCGGCGTCCCAGCAGGTCGCCGAACGTGCCGGGTTCACCCGCGAGGCGGTGCTGCGCTCCTACATGCGCGGCGCGTTCGAGCGCCAGGACATGGTGATGTTCGGCCTGCTCCGCGGCGAGCTGGGCTAGCGAGGTGAGGCCAGTGAGGCCAGCCGCCAACCCTTCTTGGTGTTGGTCAGCAGCACCGACTCCAGCGACGACGGCTGGCCCTGGGCGCGCGCCAGCACCACCGCGGAGGCCGACGCTCCCTTCACGTGCACCTTGGTCACGCTCAGGCTCGGCTTGGAGACGCTCTGGACGAACAACTTCATCGCCTGGTCACAGCTCAGCCCGGCGGCGTTGAGATGGCCCACGAGGTCCGGGGCGAGCACCTGCTGGCACAGGGTGCCGGTATCGCGCACGGCCACTGCATGGGCAAACTGCTCGAGCTTGGCCTGGACCTGGTCCGATGCGCTGGCCCCGCAGCCGGTCAGCGCATATGCAGCGCCTAGGAGAGCCAACGCATAACCCGGTCTCATCGCGGCAAAGCTACCCTTAACCTGTGCTTTCACAACCGCTCCGCGACGGACACGGCCGGGAAATCGGGGACCTGAGGGTCTCGGTCACCGACCGCTGCAACTTCCGCTGTCAGTACTGCATGCCCGCCGAGGGCCTGCCCTGGCTGGAGCGCACCGAGATCCTCACCTTTGAGGAGATCGCTCGGCTGGTCTCGCTGTTCGCCGGCATGGGCGTCGGCGACATCAGGCTCACCGGCGGCGAGCCCCTGGTCCGCCGCGACTTCCCGAACCTCGCCGCGATGATCGCCGCGATCGACGGGGTCAACGACCTGTCGGTGACCACCAACGGCTTCCTGCTGGCCCGTGACGCCGAGCGCCTCGTTCAGGCCGGGATCAACCGCTTCAACGTGTCGGTCGACTCCCTCCAGCGCGACCGCTTCTACGAGCTCACCCGCCGTGATGCCCTGGATGCGGTCCTGCGCGGGCTGGAGATCCTCGGCGGCTTTCCCGAGGCCCACCCGATCAAGGTCAACGCCGTGGCGATCCGGGGCTTCACCGAGGAGGAGGTCATCCCCTTCGCCAAGCTGGCGCGCGAGACGCCCTACGAGGTGCGCTTCATCGAGTTCATGCCGCTCGACGCCGACCATGCCTGGGACCGCAGCAAGGTGCTCACCGGCGCCGAGATCCGCGAGGCGATCTCGGCCGTCTACCCGCTCGAGCCTGAGCCGCGCGAACCCAGCTCCACCTCCCTGGTCTACCGCTTCGCCGACAGCCCGGGGCGGATCGGGTTCATCAACCCCGTGTCCGAGCCGTTCTGCGCTGACTGCAACCGCGTGCGGCTGACCGCCGACGGTCGCCTGCGGACCTGCCTCTTCTCCCTCAACGAGACCGACCTGCGCGCGCCGCTGCGCGAGGGCGCGTCGGATGCCGACATCGAGGAGATCATCCGCGCCGCGGTGTGGCGCAAGGAGCTCAAGCACCACGTGGGCGAGCCTGGCTTCATCCAGCCCGCAAGGAGCATGTCGGCCATAGGGGGGTGAAAACCACCCTCTCGCAGGCTCTCTCTAGTAGAGGGACTTGCGAGATTTTTACGCGATACGCATAAAAATCGCGCGCGTGGCGGACCGGCAGTTCGGGCACGTGACTCGCCAGCAGCTGCTGGAGCTCGACCTCCCGTCGCAGACCATCGCGCGGTGGGTCGATAACGGCCGCCTGACGCCCGTCCACGCGGGCGTCTACGCCGTCGGCCACGCCCAACACAGCCCGCTTGCCGTGGCCATGGCCGCCGTCCTCGCCTGCGGACCCGATGCCGTCCTCAGCCACGACTCGGCCGCGGCCCTCTGGGGCGTCCGGACCTGGCCCTCGTTGCCTGAAGTAACGGCTCCCCACTGCCGCCGACGCAACGGGATCCGCAGCCACAGAACCGCAACCCTGACCCGCAGGGACATCCGCCGCCACCGCAACCTCCGCGTCACCAGCCCGGCCCGCACCATCCTCGACATCCAGGGCCGCCTCAGCGACCGCCAGCTCGTCCGCGCCGTCAACGAGCTGCGTCTCCAAGAGCGCCTGCGCGGCACCGAGCTCCGGCGCCTCCTGAGCCACTCAAAGCGCATCGCCACCCTCATCGACCCAGAGCAGAATCCCACCCGCTCCGGCAAGGAGGACGAGTTCGTGGCGTTCTGCCGCGATCACGGCCTCCCCGTCCCCAGGGTCAACGTAACGCTCTTCGGCAAGGAGGTCGACGCGCTCTTCGGCGGCGAGAAGGTCATCGTCGAGATCGACGCCTGGGACACCCACAAGAGCTACAAGAGCTTCGAGTCAGACCGAAAGCGCGACTCCGTCGCGGCCGAGGAGGGCTACCTCACCGTCCGCCTGACCTCTGCTCGCCTCGCCGAAGACCCGCACGGCGAGGCCGAGAGCCTTCGCCGCACGCTCGCACGGCGCCACGACCGGAGTTCATAAAGGCGCAACGTTTATGGGCGATCATCACGGCAGACGATGGTCGTCCTTCTGCTCTTCGCGCTGGTCGCCGGCGCCGGCACCGCGATCACCCCGTGCGTGCTCCCGGTCCTCCCCGCCCTGCTGTCGGCCAGCGCCGCGGGTGGCCGCCGCCGCCCTCTCGGCATCGTCCTGGGCCTCGCGGTCACCTTCACCATCGCCATCGTCGCCCTCGCCCAGCTGGTCAAGGGGGTCGGGCTCGCCGCGGGCGCGGCGCGGACGCTGGCGATCGTCGTCCTGCTCGTCTTCGGCGCCGTCCTGCTCATCCCGGAGCTGGCCGAGCGCATCCAGGCCCCGCTCTCGCGCCTGGCTCGCTTCGGTCCCAAGACACGCGGCGACGGCTTCCTGTCCGGGCTCGCCGTCGGCGGCGCCCTGGGCTTCGTGTGCGCGCCGTGCGCCGGGCCGATCCTCGCCGCGGTCACCTCGGTGAGCGCATCGAGCGGGGCGTCGACGAGGGTCGTCGCCACGGCGCTGGCCTACGCCGTCGGGCTGAGCGCCGTGATGCTGCTCTACGGCCTGGGCGGCCGTGCCGTCCTTGACCGCATCAAGCGCCACACCCACGGCCACACGGTGGAGCGGACCCTCGGAGCGGTGCTGCTCATCACCGGCGTGGTCATGCTCACCAACCTCGACGTCCGCTTCGAGGAGGCGCTGGCCAAGGACACCAGCCTCCCGGCGTTCCTCGTCGACCCCACCCGCGCGCTGGAGAACTCCAACGCGGTCCAGAACCGGCTGGCCTCGCTCAGGGCGCCCTCCCGGTTCGCCGAGCGGCAGAAGGCCGCAGCGCAGAAGGGCCAGAAGGTGGCCTCCCTGACGCCGATGCCCCAGCCGGCCGGCGTCGCCATCCCCGGAGTCAAGACGCCGGCGCTGCCCAAGCTCGGCGCGGCGCCCGAGTTCACCGACAACCAGCGCTGGTTCAACACCCCCCGCAACCAGCCCCTCACCCTGCAGGGCCTCAAGGGGCACGTCGTGCTGGTGGACTTCTGGACCTACACGTGCATCAACTGCATCCGCACGCTGCCCTTCCTCAAGGGGCTCTATGCCCATTACCACCGCTACGGCCTGGAGGTGGTGGGCGTAGAGACGCCCGAGTTCACCTTCGAGCAGGAGGCCTCCAACGTCCAGCAGGCCATCAACTCCGACGGCCTGCGCTACCCGGTCGTCCAGGACAACCGCTACGGGACCTGGAACGCGTACCAGAACCAGTTCTGGCCGGCGGAGTACCTGATCGACAAGACCGGCCAGGTTCGCCACACCCAGTTCGGCGAGGGCGACTACAAGCAGGACGAGGCGGCCGTGCGCGAGCTGCTCTACGAGGCCGGGGCGCACAGCCTGCCGCCGCCCATGACAGCCACGGCGATCATGCCGTCGAGCGACCTCGGCACCCCGGAGACCTACCTCAACCCCCAGCGCGCGCAGGGATTCGCCCAGCAGCTGAAGGGCGGCACCCACACCTACGCGGGCGTCACGGCCCCGATCCTCAACGAGTTCGGCCTGCACGGCACGTGGACAGCCACCTCCCAGTCGATCACGCCGGCCGCGGCGGGCGCCTGGATCACGGGCCGCTTCCAGGCCGCCCACGTCTACCTGGTGATGACCTCAAACGACAATACGCCGCGCGTGGCCCGGGTGCTCGTCAACGGCAAGCCCATCCCCGCTGCGCGGGCGGGTTCGGACGTGCACGACGGCCTCGTCACGGTGCGGGGACAGCGCCTGTACTCGCTGATCTCCCTGCCCTCAGACCAGCAACAGACCTTCACCATTCAGATTCCGCCCGGCATCAGCGCCTACGACTTCACCTTCGGCTGAGCCTCGCCCGCAGGACCCGGCGATGACCCCGCCACAACCCGCCCCCGAGGGGTTCGTGACATCCGCCACGACCCCGCCACCCCGGCACACCCCGGCGCGACCCCGGCCGAGTCGGGCGGAGGGCGTCCTATCATGGTCTCGATGGAGGGCTCGACCGAGGTCCGCAGCTGGTTGCGGTGCTACCGCTGCTGGTCTCAGAACCTTGAAGTGCAGGTCCATTACGAGGGCATCCATCGCATCGACCCTGAGACGGGGGAGCGCGGTGAGGTGGTCGACGAGATGCAGGAGGCGGTCGTCCAGTGCCTGGAGTGCATGCACGACCAGCCCCACCTCGGCTTCCACAACGGCCGGGTGGAGCCCATCGAGGACCGCTGGGAGCGGATGATCGCCGGGACGCCCTGGGTGGCGTCCTGCACGGTCACGGTCGACGCCGACGATGTCGAGACATGCTCCGGCCCCGAGGCGGGTGACGCGCTCTCCTACGCCGCGTTCGGAGACCACGGGACCCGGGAGTTCTTCACCCACGTGCGCTTCCACAAGCACGACGAGGACCGGATCGTCGTGCACCTGCTCGTGGAGCTCTACTCCAGGTCGGCCGAGGAGGCCAACGAGGTGCTCGAGGAGGCCGCTCGCGGCAAGCTCGCGATCACGTCGCTGGCCGAGGAGTCCCGGCCACCCGCCTCGACGGGCGACGACCAGCACTGAGTCCCGCCCGCGGCCCCGGCCGCCAGGCCCCGCCGCCGGCGCCGGGCCGCAGACCACAGCCACGCCTCGCCCACGATCAGGGCCGCGGCGACCGGCACGGTTGCCGGCAGCTCGTTCACCACGAAGAACAGCAGGTCGAACGCCCCGGCCAGCATCAGCGTCAGCAGCGCCATCGGCCACTGGCGCCGGCCCTCCCGGGCCAGCACCGCCCCCAGCAGCCCGGCGACGAACAGATCGCCGTAGCCCATCAGCACGCTGCCGAACTGCTCACTCTGGAGCTGGGGCAGGTGCAGTCCGCTGTGGGGCAGCGGCGCGGCGGCCGTCAGGGTGGTGTTCGGCGTCTGCAGGAGGTCTGAGGCCACCAGCCACACGTCGGCCACGCACATGGCGAGGATCCCCAGCTTCAGCCAGCGCGGCGGGGTCACCGCCCCCAGCAGCCACCCCAGCGTGACGCAGCTCAGAGCGGACAGCAGCGTCGCCGCGCCCTGACCCCAGAGCGTCGTCTTGGACGCCCACGCCAGGACGAACAACCCCGCCGCCACGCCGGACAGCCACCACCGGCCGCCATGCCCGGCCCAGCCCAGGGCCACCGCGGCCAGGATCGGGACGGCCACCAGGGCCAGCCAGGTCAGCCCGGTCGCGGTCCCCGACATGAAGCGGATGGCGAAGATCACGCCGATGATCGACGCGATCGGGATCAGCGCCCACGCCGGCCCCGACAGCCGCCGGATCCACGGAATCTCCGGCGGACGGCGCGGCGCCGCCACCATGCCCGCCTGGACGACGAGCATCGCCGCATCAGACGGTACGAAGGCGAGCGCCATGCCCTCCAGGGTACGCAGCGCGCAGCTGCGGAAGCGAAGGGTTCACAAAGAAGTTCAGGCCGCGGGCCGCGAGCCGTGGGGCTTCCGCGCGGAGCGCTCCGCGCGGCCCACCCGCCCGAGCTACACGTCCAGGCGCTGCTCGAGCATCCGCAGCTGCTCCGCCAACTCGGCCGGGAGCTTGTCGCCGAACTTGGCGAAGTGCTCCTTCATCTGCGGCAGCGCCGCCGCCCACCCCTCGTGGTCAACCTCCAGCAGCTTGGCCATGGTCTCGGCCGAGACGTCCAGATCGTCGGTGTTGATGCCGCCCACGCCGATCGGCGGGACCAGCCCGATCGCGGTCTCCCGCGCGGTGGTCTCGCCGGTGAGCCGGCCGAAGATCCAGGCCAGGACGCGCGAGTTCTCGCCGAACCCGGGCCACATGAACTTGCCGTTGTCGTCCTTGCGGAACCAGTTGACGTAGAACACCTTCGGCATCTGGGCGCCGTCGCGCTTGGCCACCCGCAGCCAGTGGGCGAAGTAGTCGCCCATGTGGTAGCCGCAGAACGGCAGCATGGCCATCGGGTCAAAGCGCAGCTTGCCGACCTCGCCGGCCTGGGCCACGGTCGTCTCCGAGGACATGATCGAGCCGATGAAGGTGCCGTGCTCCCAGTCGCGGGCCTCGTGCACCAGCGGCACCACGGTGGCGCGGCGGCCGCCGAACATGATCGCGGAGATCGGGACGCCCTTGGGGTCCTCCCACTCCTCGGCCATCGAGGGGCACTGCGCACACGGAACGGTGAAGCGCGCGTTGGGGTGAGCCGCCGTCGACTCCGAGGCAGGCGTCCAGTCGTTGCCGCGCCAGTCGATGGCGTGCTCGGGCGGCTCGCCGGTCATCCCCTCCCACCAGATGTCGCCGTCGTCGGTCTTGGCGGTGTTGGTGAACACCGTGTTGCGGCTGATCATGTCGATGGCGTTGGGGTTGGTCCGCGCTCCCGTGCCCGGGGCCACGCCGAAGAAGCCGGCCTCCGGATTGACGGCGTAGAGCTGGCCGTCGGAGCCGAACTTCATCCACGCGATGTCGTCGCCGATGGTCTCCACCTTCCAGTCCGCAAGCGTGGGGATGACCATCGCCAGGTTGGTCTTGCCGCAGGCGCTGGGGAACGCACCGGCGATGTACTTGACCTCACCGGCCGGGGAGGTGACCTTGAGGATGAGCATGTGCTCGGCCATCCATCCCTCGTCGCGGGCCATGATCGAGGCGATCCGCAGCGCGAAGCACTTCTTGCCCAGCAGGGCGTTGCCGCCGTAGCCGGAGCCGAACGACCAGATCTCGCGCGTCTCCGGGTAGTGGACGATGTACTTGTTGTCCGCGTTACAGGGCCACGGCACGTCCTCGGCACCGTCGGCCAGGGGCGCGCCCACCGAATGCACGCAGGGCACGAAATCGCCCTCGGCGCCGAGCACGTCGAGCGCGGGCTGGCCCATCCGGGTCATGATCCGCATCGACGCCACCACGTAGGGCGAGTCGGTGACCTGGACCCCGATGTAGGAGATCGGCGACCCCAGCGGGCCCATCGAGAACGGGACGACGTACATCGTGCGCCCGTGCATCGAGCCCTTGAACAGGCCGTTCAGCATCTCGCGCATCTCGGCCGGCTCGCGCCAGTTGTTGTTGGGACCGGCGTCGGCCTCCTTCTCGGAGCAGATGAACGTCCGGTCCTCCACGCGGGCGACGTCGGCGGGGTCAGACAGCGCCAGGTAGGAGCCCGGCCGCTTGGTCTCCGAGAGCCGTTCGAACGTGCCGGCGTCGATCAGGATCTGAGCGAGCTGGTCGTACTCCTCGGCCGAGCCGTCGCACCAATGGATGTCGTCGGGCTGGGTCAGTCCCGCGATTTCCTCTACCCACGCTTGCAGACCGGTGTGCTCCGTCGTTGCTTGGCGCTTCGGTGCGGTGTGGGCCATGGGTCGGGACTACTCCTTAAATGAAAAAAAGGGCGGTGGCCTGCGAAGGCTACCCGGGCGGAGCACAAGGTGCTCACAAACTGTAAAAAATGGACTCTCTGCAGGGAGTTCTGAGAGGCTCCGGCACGAACTGCTGTTCGCGTGAGGCGGAAACGACGACCGGCTACCCCGGCTGCTTGCGGGGAACGAGCACCAGGCGCTTGAACTCGGCGACCAGCACTCCGTCCTGGTTGAGCACACGCGTGTGGACGCGGACCGTACCGCGGTCGGGCTTGGACTTGGACTCCTTGACCTCGAGCACCTCGGACTCGCAGAACAGCGTGTCACCGTGGAACACGGGCGCCGGATGGCTGAGCTCCTCCGTGGCGAGGTTGGCGATCGCCTTGCCGCTGACGTCTGACACGCTCATCCCCAGGGCCAGCGAGTACACGAGCGGACCGACCACGACGTTGCGGCCCTGCTGCGACCCCTTGGCGTAGACGTCGTTGAGGTGCAGCGGATGGTGGTTCATCGTGATGAGGCAGAACAGGTGGTCGTCTGACTCGGTCACGGTCTTGGCCGGCCAGTGCTTGTAGACGGCGCCGACCTCGAACTCCTCCAGATAGCGGCCGTAGGGGTGGGCGCCGCTCGCCTCCCGTGCGGCCTGGTCGGTCTCAACTTCGGGCATGTTCAAACTCCTGGGTGGGTTCCTGAGAAAGCAGGGCGTGAAGCATGCCACCAGGCTGCCCGCAACGGCGTGACCGCCAATCCCGCGACCTTCCACCCACCGCACCGTTTTGGTGTCCATGGAGCGGGGCGATCATCAGCGCTCCCCGCCCTGTCTCCGGGCGCGGTGAGCTGGACCCGCGGCGGGGCACCCGAGTCGGCGACGCTGTTCTGACCGGCATGCAGGCGCCGGGAACGTCGGGTTCCCGCTAGCGTTGGGGCCGCACTAACCCGATCAGGAGACTCCTAAAACCGTGCGAAACCCCCGTGACTTCGGAAAGCCGTTGGCCATCGGCGCCCCCGACCCGATCCTCGAGATCCCGTTCAAGCCGTCACGGATGATCCACTTCCTGGACTTCTCCAACGAGAAGATGGTGGCCAAGGTGCCCGACATCGCGCCGACCGTGGACATCCTGCTCGGCAACCTCGAGGACGCCGTCCCGGTGGACCGCAAGATCGCCGCCCGCGAGGGCCTGGTGCGGGTCGGCAAGGAGATGGACCTCGGCGAGACGCAGCTGTGGACGCGGGTGAACAGCCTCGAATCGCCCTGGATCCTCGACGATCTCACCACCCTGGTCTCAGAGATCGGCGACAAGCTGGCGGTGATCATGGTCCCGAAGGTCGAGGGGCCCTGGGACATCCACTACATCGATCGGCTCCTGGCCCAGCTCGAGGCCAAGGCGGCCCTGGAGCGGCCGATCCTGGTGCACGCGCTTCTGGAGACCGGCCTGGGCATGATCAACGTCGAGGCGATCGCCTCCGCCAGCCCGCGGATGCAGGGGATGAGCTTTGGCCCGGCCGATCTCGCCGCCAGCCGCCGGATGAAGACCACCCGGGTCGGGGGCGGCCATCCGGGCTACCGATCGATCAACGATCCGGACCCCGACAACCCCGACACCCCCCGCCCCTCCGCTCAGCAGGACCCCTGGCACTACTCGATCGCCCGCATGGTCGACGCCTGCACGTCGTCGGGGATCCTCCCCTTCTACGGGCCCTTCGGGGACATCAAGGACGTGGTGGGGTGCGAGACCCAGTTCCGGGCCGCCTTCCTGCTGGGCTGCGTCGGCGCGTGGTCGCTGCACCCCGTCCAGATCGACATCGCCAAGAAGGTGTTCAGCCCCGATCCCGAGGAGGTGCTGTTCGCCAAGAAGGTGCTGGAGGCGATCCCGGACGGCCGTGGCGTGCACATGATCGACGGCAAGATGCAGGACGACGCCACCTGGAAGCAGTGCAAGGTGATGGTCGAGCTGGCCGAGATGCTGGCCGACAAGGACCCCGAGCTGGCCGACGCGTACGGGTTCGCCCGCACGGCAGCGTAGTCTCTCGCCCCATGCGCATCTCGGCCAAAGCCGACTACGCGGTGCGGGCCGTGGTGGAGCTCGCCGCCGCCGAGGGTGACAAGCCGGTCAAGGCCGAGCGCGTCGCCACCGCTCAGGAGATCCCGCTCAACTTCCTGGAGAACATCCTGGGCGAGCTGCGCCACGCCGGCATCGTGCGCAGCCATCGCGGCGCCGAGGGCGGCTTCCGCCTCGCCAAGCCCGCCAACGAGGTGACGGTGGCCGACGTGATCCGCGCGGTCGAGGGACCGCTGGCCAGCGTCCGCGGCGGCCCGCCCGAGGACGCCAAGTACGGCGGCGCGGCCACCACGCTGCCCACGGTGTGGATCGCGGTCCGCGTCAACCTGCGCCGCGTGGTCGAGCACGTCACCATCGCCGACATCGCCAACTCCAAGCTCCCCCGGTCCATCGAGAAGCTGACCGAGGACGCGGGAGCCTGGGTGACGCGCTGACCGCGCCCCGCTGAGCCCCCCGCCCGCCGAGCCCGCTTACAGGCTGACCGCGCCCGCTGAGCCCCCCGCCGCCGAGCCCGCTTACACGCTGACCGCGCCCCGCTGAGCCCCCCGCCGCCGAGCCCGCTTACACGCTGACCGCGCCCGTGCGCTCCGCCAGCGCGGGCCGGTCGCGCACCCACGCCTCCCCCACCTCCTGCAGCAGCTCCAGCATCGCCGCGGCCGCGGGCGAGCGATAGCCCGCCGGGAGGATGACGCTGATCGGCCGCGGCGGGGGCGCGGGGTCGAGCTCGCGGATGACCACGTCGCCCCGGACCGCGCGGGTGACGATGTCCGGCACCAGCGCCACGCCCACCCCGGCGGCGACGAACCCCAGGATCGCTCCGTAGTCGTCGTTCTGAAAGGCGATCCGCGGCTCAAAGCCGGCGTCGTGGCAGGCGCGCAGGAACAGGCGGGCATCAGGACAGGTCCGCCCCGTGGCCAGCATCCACGGCTCGGAGGAGAAGTCGCTCATCGACAGCGTGGGCGCCTCGCACAACCGGTGCCCCGAGGGCAGGGCCACATACATCGGGTCATCGAAGAGCGGCACCACGTCGAGATCGTCGGCCTGGCCCTTGCGCTCCGGGTCGCCGCGCGGGTCGTGAGAGAGGGCGAGGTCGAACTGGCCGGCGCGCAGGCGTGGGATGGACTCGTCGGGGTCATACATCTCCACCGTGAGCTCCACCCCGGGATGACGGTCACGGAAGCACGCGACGGCGCGCGGCACGATCGAGCCCGCGGCGGAGGCGAAGGTGGCCAGCCGCAACGTCCCTCCCTCCATCCCCAGCAGCGCGCGCAGCTCGTCCTCCATGTCCTGCATGTAGGACAGGACCGCCGCGCCGCGCTCGGCGAGCAGCCGGCCCGCGTCGGTGAGGACCGCGCCCTGCGGCACGCGGCGCACCAGCACCGCGCCGACCTCCGCCTCCAGCGTGGCGATCTGCCGCGACACCGCCGGCTGGGTGTAGCCCAGCGCGTCCGCCGCGGCCGAGAAGGAGCCCTGGCGCGCCACCTCGCACAGGACCCGGAGACGTCGACTGTCGAGCATGCTTAAACGTTATACCTCATCAAGCAAACCCCTATTTGCCTTTATGCCCGGCCCGCGTCACCATCGTCGCATGAACACCCTGCGCTCCTCGATCACGATCCGCCCCGGCTATGCCGACGACCACCGCGCGCTCGTCCGCCTCGCGGCACTCGACAGCGCGTCCATCCCCGACGGGCCACTGCTCGTCGCCGACCTCGACGGCGAGCTCAGCGCCGCCCTGTCGCTGCGCGACGGCGCAGCCATCGCCGATCCCTTCCGCCCCACTGCTGAGATCGTCGCGCTCCTGAGAGCGCACGCCGCTGCGGCTAGGCCGACTCCTCGAAAGCGGCCGCGGTGGGGACTTCAGCCTCGCCTGAATCCGGCTCGCGGGTAGCGTTCCCCACCCGCCCCTGCAGGGCCGGCCCGATCGGGATACCGGCCGGGGGCCGGGCGTAGACGATGTCGCCGCGCCCGAGCTCCAGCTCGTCGGCCTGGGCCCGGGTGAGCTGCGCCCGGGCCTCTGAGCCGTCGGGGAGCTCGAGCTCCAGACGGACCTCGAAGCCGAGATGCACCACGCGCTTGACCATCGCCTCGATCCGCGCGTCCCCCGGCTCGAGCGCGATCGTCACGTCGTGCGGGCGCACGAGCCGTCCACCCAACCGGCTGACCGGGCCCACGAAGCCCATCACGAAGTCGGTCGCGGGACGGTCATAGATCTCACGCGGGTCGCCCACCTGCTCGATCGTGCCCGCGCTCATCACCGCGATCCGATCGGAGATCTCCATCGCCTCCTCCTGATCGTGGGTGACGAGCACCGTCGTCACGTGCTGCTCGTCATGCAGGCGGCGCAGCCACGCCCGCAACTCGGCACGCACGGTGGCATCGAGCGCCCCGAAGGGCTCGTCGAGCAGGAGCACCTTGGGCTCCACCGCCAGCGCGCGGGCCAGGGCCATTCGCTGCCGTTGCCCGCCGGAGAGCTGGGAGGGCCGCTGATCGCCCCACTTGAGCAGTCCCACCAGAGTCAGCAGCTCGTCGACGCGCGAGGTGATCTCGGCCTTGGGACGCTTGCGGATGCGCAGCCCGAAGGCCACGTTCTCGCGCACGCTCATGTGGGTGAAGGCGGCGTAGTGCTGGAAGACGAAGCCGATCCCGCGCTTCTGGGGGATGACGTGGCTGACGTCGTTGCCGTCGATCATGATCGCCCCTGCGTCGGGCGTCTCCAGCCCGGCGATGATCCGCAGCAGCGTCGACTTGCCCGAGCCGCTCGGACCCAGCAGCGCGGTCAAAGAGCCCTCGGGGACCTCGAGCGACACGTCGTCGAGCGCGGTGAAGTCCCCGAATCCCTTGGAGATGTTGGCGATGTCAATCTTCATCGGGACTGCGGCCTCCTGGACGAGAGAGCGGTCATGGCGAGCAGCACCACCAGCGAGATCACGGCGAGCTCGGTGGCGGCCGCGTAGGCGCTGGTGACGGCGCCCGATCCCAGCTGGGACGCGCGCTGGTAGACGAGCAGGGGCAGGGTGAGCGTGGACCCGGCGACCGACGAGGAGACGACCAGCACGGCGCCGATCTCGCCCAGCGCGCGGGCCGTGGACAGGATGACCCCGTAGATGACGCCCCAGCGGATGGACGGCAGCGTGATCCGCCAGAACGTCTGCCACGCCGACGCGCCGAGCGTCGCCGCCGCCTGCTCCTGCTCGTCGCCGACCTCCACGAGCACCGGCGCCACCTCGCGCACCACGAACGGCAGGGAGACGAACACGGTGGCCAGCACCATGCCCGGCACGGCGAAGATGATCCGGACTCCGTGGTCGGTGAAGAAGGTCCCGAACCAGCCGTGGATCCCGTAGACGAGCGTGAGCGCCAGCCCGACGATGATCGGCGAGACGAGGAACGGCAGGTCGATCAGCGAGTCCAGCACCGCCGCCAGGCCGGCCCCGGCGACGGACCAGCACGAGCGCACACCCGACGCCGAAGATCGTGTTCAGCGGCACCGAGATGAGCGCCATCAGCAGCGACAGCCACAGCGCGCTGATCGCCGCCGGGGTGGTCATCCAGCCCCACGCCACACCGAAGCCGTGCTCGAAGGTCTTGAAGAAGACGACGACCACGGGCAGGATCAGCAGCGCCAGCAGGTACAGGAGCGCCACGGTGCGCAGCGACCACTTGGCCCGGCGGCTAATGAGCAACGCGGCCTCCCAGTCTGCGGATGACGACGAGCACGATCAGCGAGAGGACGATCAGCACCAGCGACAGCGAGGCCGCCGCCTGCGGAGCGTCCGACTCGACGTCGGCGAAGATGACGATGCTGGCGATCGGCACCTTGGCGGTGATGATCAGCAGTGACCCGATCTCCCCCACCGCCCGGGCGAAGGCGAGCGCGGCGCCGGACAGGATCGCCGGCGACAGCGCCGGGAGGACCACCCGGCGGAAGATGACGGCGTTGCTCGCACCCAGCGACGCGGCCGCCTCCTCCACCTCGCGATCGGCTGCGAGCAGCACCGGCTGCACCGAGCGCACCACGAACGGGAGCGTCACGAACAGCAGCGCCAGCAGCACCACCGCGCGGGTGAAGGCCAGGTGGATCCCGAACGGGCTGTCGGGCCCGTAGAGCGCGAGCAGGGTCAGCCCGGCGACGATCGTCGGCAGGGCGAACGGCAGGTCGATGAGGGCGTTGATGAACCGCTTGCCCGGGAACTCGTCGCGCACCAGCACCCACGCGATCAGGGTCCCCATCACGGCGCCGACGGCGGCGGTGAGCAGCGAGGCGCCCAGGGTGGTGGCCAGCGCCCGCAGGGCGAGCGTGTTGGTCACCGATTGCCAGAAGCTCGAGGGACTCTGGCTGACCGCCTTGACCGTGACCGCGGCGAGCGGCAGCAGGACGATGACGCTCAGGTAGAGCGTCGACAGACCCAGCGTGAGGCCGCCGCCGCGCCGCGCCACGCGGGGCACCCGCCGCGCACGGGGCGCGGACGGGGCCGGCGAGGGCGCGACGGGCGCCGCGACTGAGCTAGCTGGAGGCAGTGGGGACCCCCGCGGCCTGCTCGATCTTGGTGATCGATCCCTTGGCCGGATCGAAGAACTCGTCCTTGACCTTGGTCCAGCCGCCCAGGGAGTCGATGGTGAACAGCTGCGGCGGGGTCGGGAACTGGGACGCGAACTTCTTGGCCACCGAGGCCAGCACCGGCCGGTAGCCCTGCTGCGCCCAGATCGTCTGGCCGGCCGCCGACCACTGCCAGGCGAGGAACGCCTTGGCCTGGGCCGGCGCCTTGGCGGTGACCGCGATCGGCGTCTGGATGAGGAGGGTCTGCTTGGGGATGAGGTACTGGACCTTGTCGCCTGCCTTCTGGGCGGCGATCGCGTCGGACTCGTAGTCCAGGAGTACGTCACCCTTGCCGCCGACGAACGTCTGCAGGGCCGAGCTGGCCGATGAGTCCTGCACCGAGACGTTCTTGGTCAGCAGGGTCCGCACGTAGGCCAGCGCCTGCGCGGGGGACTTGCCCTCCTTGAGCTCGGCGCCGTAGCCGGCCATGATGTTCCAGCGGGCGCTGCCCGAGGTCGAGGGGTTGGGCGTGATCACGTCGACGCCCGGCTTGGTGAGGTCGTCCCAGCCGGTGATGTGCTTGGGGTTGCCCTTGCGCACCACGAAGACGACGACGGAGTCAGAGCTGAACCCCTTCTCCGGGTTGGCGTCCCAGTCGGGGGCCACCAGCTTGTCCTTGACCAGCCGCGTCATGTCCGGGGTGGTGGAGAACGCGACGACGTCGGCGGGCTGACCGGAGTCCACGGCGCGGCTCTGCGAGCCCGAGGCGCCAAAGGACTCGCTGAAGCCGACGCCCTTGCCGGTGCTGGTCTGGGCAAAGGCCGTCGTGAGCGCGTCGTAGGCCTTCTTGGGAGTCGAGTAGCCGACCAGGTTCAGCTTCGTCGTCGGGCTGCTGGCGCCCGCCGAGCCCGAGGACGACGAGGCCGCACCGCCGCTGCCGGTCGCGTTGGAATCGGAGCTTCCTCCGCACCCCGCCACCGCCAGAGCCGCAACCGCCGCGCCCACGACAGCGAGCGCACGCAGACGCCGCAGTTCAGATCGTCTCATTCATTCCTCTCAGACAGCCAATTCCAGGTTTTTCGATGGGGATTGCCCAGTAGCGCCGAACAGGATAGCCGACTAAGACGACGTTTTTAGTTAGGTTGATCTCGTTGGTGGAAATACTGAGCTTTCCGCCATCGCACGCAGGGTGGGCGGTGAGCGAGCGCCAGCGGTACGTCGGCGTACTCGTGTGCGATAGCGCACGCCGCGCCCCCGTTGAGATCGCTACATTCCCCCGCGCCAGATGCGTTTCTTCGAGTACGAATCGCGGGCGATCGTGGCCAAGGCCGGGATCCCGGTCACGAAGCACGGGTTCGCCAAGACCTCCGACGAGGCCCGGCGGATCGCTGAGCAGATCGCCGGTCCGGTGGTCATCAAGTCCCAGGTGCTGACCGGGGGACGGATGAAGGCCGGCGGGGTCCAGTTCGCCGATACGCCCGACGAGGCGGGCCGCCACGCCGAGCGCGTGCTGGAGCTGGAGATCAACGGCCACATGCCGCGCGGGGTCCTCGTCGACTCCAAGGCGGACGTCAAGCACGAGTACTACGCCGGCGTGGTCTGGGACGGCATCCGCAAACGCCCGGTCCTCTTGTTCTCGGACATGGGCGGCATCGACATCGAGCAGGTCGCCGAGGAGCACCCTGATCACGTCGCCCGCGGCCACTTCTCCACCCGCACGCCGTTCTCGGACTGGCAGGCCAAGCAGGTCATCGCCTCGCTGGGCATCACCGGCTCGGCGCTGAACCGCCTCACCCCGATCGTCGCCCGGCTGGCCCGGCTCTTCTTGCAGTACGACATGACCCTGGCCGAGATCAACCCGCTGGGTGAGCTCACCGACGGGTCCTTTGTGGCCCTCGACGCGCACATGGACATGGAGAACGAGGGCCGCCCGCGCCAGAAGGCGCTGTTGCACGAGCTTGGCGTCGGCGACGAGGAGACGCGCCAGGCGCGCGAGGCCACCCCGTTTGAGCTGGCGGGCGAGCAGGTCGACGCCCAGGACCACCGCGGCGTCGCGGGCAACGTCACCGAGTTCGACGGCAACCTCGGACTGGTCATCGGCGCCGGCGGCGGCTCGCTCACGCTCTTTGACGCCGTGCGCGCCCACGGCGGCGATCCCGCCAACTACTGCGAGATCGGCGGCAACCCGTCGGTGGCCAAGGCCTGCGGCCTGGCCAAGCTCGTCCTCCAAAAGCCGGGCGTGGACAAGATCGCGGTGATGATGTCGATCGTCTCCAACACCCGCGTGGACATCGTCGCCCGCGGCGTGATCAAGGCCTGTTTGGAGCTGGGCTATGACCCGGCGGAGAAGATCGCCATCTTCCGCATTCCCGGCGCCTGGGAGGAGGAGGGCTTCAAGATCCTCGAGCACTACGGCGTCTCCTACGCCGACCGCTCCGTGTCGCTCAACGAGGCCGCCCGCCGCGCGGTGCAGCGCATCCAAGGCGCGGGCGAGGGCGCCGGCGGCGAGGACTTCCCGCAGACCACGGCGCAAATCGGCGGGGAGACCGACGTCTGATGAGCATCCTCGTCGACGCCGACACGACCTTCATCGTCCAGGGCATCACCGGCCGCGAGGCCGTCAACCTGACCCGTGAGTGCCTGGACTACGGCGCCGGGGCCAAGATCGTCGGCGGCGTGACCCCGGGCCGGCTGGGCCGCGATGTCCACGGCGTCCCGGTGTTCGACACCGTCGCGCAGGCCGTCGAGCACAACGGCGGCCCCATCATCGGCTCCGTCGTCACCGTCCCCCCCGCCTTCACCAAGGACGCCGTGTTCGAGGCCATCGAGAACGGCGTCAAGCTCGTGGTCATCGTCACCGAGCGCATCCCGCGCGGCGACGTCGCCCAGATGGTCGAGCTCGCCACCGAGCACGGCGCGCGCATCATCGGCCCCAACTGCCTGGGCATCATCGTCCCGGACGTCATCAAGATGGGCGGCATCGGCGGCCCGGCCAAGGACGCCGCCAAGTCCTACCACCGCGGCCCGGTCGGCGTGATCTCGCGCTCGGGCGGCATGACCACCGAGATGTCCTCCACGCTGAGCGCCGCCGGGCTGGGCGTCTCCACCGCGGTCTCCATCGGCGGCGACGCCATCATCGGCTCCAGCTACGCCGAGCTCATGCCCCTGTTCGAGGCCGACGAGGACACGCAGGCGATCGTCATCTACACCGAGCCCGGCGGGCGCATGGAGGCCGAGCTGGCCGCGTGGGTCACCGAGAACAACTCCCGCCTGCCGATCGTCGCCTTCATGGCCGGCCGCTTCATGGACGAGATGCCGGGCATGAGCTTCGGTCACGCCGGAACGATCGTCGAGGGCAAGGAGGACACCGCCTCCGAGAAGATCGCGCGCCTGGCGGCCGCCGGGATCACCGTCGCCGAGCGCATCGAGGACATCCCCGATCTCGTCAAGGAGAAGCTCTGATGCCCGGCACGTTCATCGACGTCCAGGTCGACGCCACCGCCGGCGCGGATCCCGAGCTGGCCAAGACGCTCGAGGGCGTCTGCCCCGTCGACATCTTCAAGGCCGCGGACTCGGGCGTGGAGATCGTGGAGAAGAACCTCGACGAGTGCGTCCTGTGCGAGCTGTGCATCAAGGCCGCGCCGGCCGGGGCCATCCGGGTGGTCAAGCTGTACTCGGGCGAGTCGCTGCCCGCCTGAGCCGCCCGCCGCCTTCCCTTCCCTATCCGCCTGAGAGTCGCTTGCGCGCCGCCTCGGTGAGCGGCCGGTAGCGGCGCCCGCCCCGATCCAGGTACCACGCCCGGCCCTCGGCGGGCTGGGGCAGGCCGGCCTGGCGCAGCGGCCGCGTGAGCGGCCGGAACCATGTGGTCACCGGCATCTCGTCGATCACGTGGACCACGGCCGGCCGCTGCCCGTCGGGCAGTTCGGCGAGCGCGCGCGAGAGCACGTCGGTGCCCAGCGTCTCATCAGGGCGCAGGGTGACCGCGGCGACGGCCAGCTCAGGTCCGTGCGGTGACGGGCGCAGCCCGTAGGCCACCGCGAGGTCGACGGCCGCCAGATCGCCGAGCGTGTCGCGGATCGGGGCGGCCAGCACCGGCCCGTCGCCGGTGTGGATCACGTCGTAGACGCCGTCCAGGCGCCAGTAGTCCCCGTCGGAGTCGCGGCGGAAGAGATCGCCGGTCGACAGCCACGCGTCGTCGCGCGCGAAGACACCGCGCATCGGCGTGACCGAGCCGTCTGTGGGACGCGCACGCGCCACCAGCAGACCCACCTCATCGGTCTTGCACCGCTGGACGAACCCCCCGCGGCCGAGGATGAGCTGCTCAGACTCCTGGTCGTAGGCGGCGATGCGCACCTCGGGGGTGCCGGGGAGCGGGCGCCCCATCGCCCCGGGCTTGGCGGCGCGGACGTTGACGAGGATCGCGCCGGTCTCGGTCGAGGCGTAGAACTCGACCACGCGCGCGGGATGGAAGCGCTCCTGCACCCGGCGCCACAGGCCCCGGGGCATGCCCGAGCCGATGAACAGGCGCACCGCGTGGCCGCGCTCACCGGGATTGGGCGGCGCGGCGACGAGGTCGTGCAGCAGCGTCCACGTGTAGGAGGTGACGGTCACGCCGTAGCGGCGGACCTCGTCCCAGAACGTGGCCGGATCGAATCGCGAGGCCATGGCCAGCCGGGCGCCGCCGGCGATTGCCCCGCCGATGCTCATGATCAGGCCGGACGGGTGATAGAGCGGGGTGACGCTGTAGACGGTGTCGTCGCGCGACAACGCGGCCGACGACGCGGTCCCGAACGCGGACGCGGCCCAGCGGCGGTTGGTGACCCGGCTCATCCGCACGTAGTCGCCCTCGCCCGTGAACAGGATGAAGGCGAGGTCAGAGGCCCGCCCCGGATTCGGGCGATACCACGCCGGCAGGGTCACCGCGCGCGGGTCGATCTGCTCCATGTCGGTGGTGAACGGCACCGCGAGATCGCGCGGACCGCCGCCCCCGCCGAGGACGAACGTGTGCACCGTCCCCAGCCCGGCCGCCTGCGCGGCCCGCTCGGGGTCGGCGATGATCCGCCGCACCGAGCCGAGGGACGCCTCGCGCGCGGTGTTGCCGTCCGGGCGCAGCATCACGGCCACGGCGCCGAGCCGGCTCAGCGCGGTGACGACCGCCAGCGCGCTGGGGCGCGAGCCCATGAGCACGCCGACGTGCTCGCCCTGGCGCACCCCGATCGAGACGAGCCCGCGCACCACGTTGTCGATGCGCTCGTTGACCTCAAGCGCGCTGTAGGCGCGGTCCTCGTAGAGGAACATGGTGTCCCCGGGGCCGCGCTGCATCCGCTCCTCCACCAGCAGGCCCAGCGAGACCCGGGTGCTCGGCTGGATCTGCTCCAGGCGCGCCAGCTGCGGCAGCGCGCCCGCCGCCTCCCGGGCCAGCTCCCGCATCGACCGCGTCGTGCGCCGCGCGCCGCCCACCATCGAGCGGGCGATCCCCGAGCCGACGGCGCCCGCCAGCTCGACCCCGTAGCCGACCCGGTTCTGCAGGCGATCGCGCTGGGCCAGCAGATCTCCGGCGGGGTCATCGGGGACCTCGGTCACCCCCTCGGGCAGCTCGCCCTCGCCGTCGCGCCACCGCGCCCACCCCGCCACGGTCGGCCACGTCACCGTGTTGGAGGTCGAGCCCACCACCAGCCCGAAGTGCCCCGCTCGCAGGGCCAGCTCGTAGACGTCGGCGCGCGGCGCGGCCTGGCGGATGGCGCGCACGCCCGGGGGCGGGGCGATCTCGTCGACGGTGCCGACCACCGACAGGATCGGGCAGCGGATGTCAGCCAGGGTGAGCAAGCGCTCGTCGATCACGAACCCACCCTCGAGCATCCGGTTGTGGGTGATGAACTGCCCCACGAAGTCGGCCAGCGCGGGCCCGGGCCAGGCCACCCACCCATCGCCCTCCAGGAAGCGCCGCTGACCCTCCCGTGGCAGCAGGGCTTCGCGATCGTGCAGCTGCATGATGAAGTCGATCCGGCTGCGGGCCGACTTGATCGGGTCCAGCATGCGAAACCCGTTGCGGCTGAACCAGGCGGGCAGCGCCGAGGCGCGGAACACATCGGCGATCACGCCGGCGAGCCCCGAGGCGAACTGCTCGGGCAGCCCGAACGGCATGCCCAGCCGCGTGTCCACCGGGCTGCCGAAGGTGATGAGGGAGCTCAGCCCGGCGTTGCGGCGATAGGCGGCCACCTGATAGCAGAACATCCCGCCCTGGGAGTAGCCGCCCAGGTGCACGTCGCGCCCGGTGACCTCGCGCACGCGGTCCACCGCCTCTGAGACGGCGAGCACGTGGTCGGCCAGCGTGCGCTCCAGTCCACCCTCCTCGCGCTCGGGGGCTCCGAAGTCCACCACCCATGGGTCCACCCCGTTCTGGTGCAGGAGCGTGACGGCGCTGGTGGCCGGCGATACGTCGTAGATCTCGGCGGCCAGCATCATCGGCGGGACCAGCAGCACCGGCGGACCCGCGGTGGTCTGACCGGCGCCGTTGGCGCCGTCCGCGCTGCGGTAATAGCGGCGCAGCCGGTAGACCCGATGCTCGGCGACCACCTCGTAGGGCGACGGCTGCTCGTCGGTGGCCAGACCCCCGAAGCGCGCGACCTCCAGGGCGTTCTGAGCGGCTGCGCCCAGCCGGCCGATCGGGCCGGTGATGGTTTTGGGTATCAGTTCCATCGTGTCGCGCACATGTTCCCCGATCCCGGCTCGGGCATGTCACCGGATCTCGGGCCGGGCGCTATTGTCCGCTGCCCGACGATGAGCGTGCTCAACCTCGAAACGATCGAGTGCCGCCGTGGGGACGGCGTCGCCTGGCTGGTCCTCAACCGTCCCGACGCGCTCAACGCGTGGACGCGCCAGCTCGGCGAGGAGCTGACTCAGGCGCTCGACGACGTCGCCGCCGACCCGGCGGTGCGGGCGATCGTCGTCACCGGCGCCGGACGCGCCTTCTCCTCCGGGGCCGACCTGCGCGCCGGGGTCGCCGGCAGCGACGGCAAGCCCGACGTGCGCAGCCCGCTGCGCGAGGTCTACCACCCGCTGATCATGCGCGTGCGCACGGTCCCCAAGCCGGTGATCGCCGCCGTCAACGGTCCGGCCGTCGGCATCGGCTGCTCGCTGGCGCTGGCCTGTGATCTGATCGTCGCCGCCAGCTCGGCCTATTTCCTGATGGCCTTCGTCAACATCGGGCTGGGCCTGGACGGCGGCGCCTCCCAGACCCTGGTGGAGCGCCTCGGCCACGCCCGGGCGTTCGAGATCGCCTACCTGGGCGAGCGCATCGCAGCCGAGACGGCCCTGAGCTGGGGCCTGGTCAACCAGGTCGCCGAGGACGGCGACTTCGAATCGGCGGTGGGCGCCCTCGCCGCGCGGCTGGCCGCCGGACCGCCCGGTTCCTACGCCGCCATCAAGCGCACGATCAACGCGCGCGCCTACGCCGGCTTCGAGGAGCTGCTCGATCTCGAGGCTGACGTCCAGCAGGAGCGGGCGTCCTCCAAGGACTTCGCCGAGGGCGTGATGGCGTTCCTGCAGAAGCGCCCGGCCGAGTTCACCGGCGAGTAGGCCCGATGAATCTCGCCGGCCTTCTCACCGCATCCGCGGAGCGCGATCCCGATCACGTCGCCATCAAGCTCGATGACGTCGAGCTCACCTATGGGGCGCTGGATGGCGCGTCGGCCCACATCGCCGGGCTGCTCGCCGAGCACGGCTTCGAGCGCGGGGACCGGGTGGGGATCATGCTGCCCAACGTCCCGTACTTCCCGGTGATCTATTACGGGGTGCTGCGCGCCGGAGGCGTCGTCGTGCCGATGAACGTGCTGCTCAAGAAGCGCGAGGTGGCCTACTACCTGTCTGACTCGGGGGCCAAGCTGCTGTTCGCCTGGCATGAGTTTGCCCAGGACGCCGAAGCCGGCGCCGAGCAGGCGGGCGCCGAGTGCCTGCTGGTGGAGCCTGGCGCCTTCGAGGAGCAGGTGGGCGCGGCCACTCCGGACAAGGCCGTCGCCGACACGGCAGACGAGGACACCGCCGTGCTGCTCTACACCTCCGGGACCACGGGCCAGCCCAAGGGCGCCGAGCTCACCCACGCCAACCTGACGCGCAATGCCCAGGGCTCCGCGGACCTGTTCGATCTCGGCAGCGAGGGCATCGTGCTCGGCGCGCTGCCGCTGTTTCACTCCTTCGGGCAGACCTGCGGGATGAACGCGACGGTGAGCGGCGGCGGCACGCTGACTCTGCTGCCGCGCTTTGAGCCCGGCAAGGCGCTGGAGATCATCCAGCGTGACAAGGTCAACGTCTTCCAGGGCGTGCCCACGATGTACGGGGCGATGCTCCATCACCCCGAACGTGAGAACTACGACGTGAGCACGCTGCGTCTGTGCGGGTCCGGCGGATCGGCGATGCCCGTCGAGCTGCTGCGCGGCTTTGACGAGGCCTTCGGCTGCAAGATCATGGAGGGCTATGGGCTCTCGGAGAGCTCACCGGTGGCGTCGTTCAACCACGCCGACCGCGAGCGCAAGCCGGGCTCGATCGGCACCCCCATCCGCGGCGTCGAGATGCGCGTCGTCGACGAGGACGGCAACGAGGTGGCGCAGGGCGAGGTCGGGGAGATCCTCATCCGCGGCTACAACGTGATGAAGGGCTACTGGCAGCGCCCCGAGGAGACCGCCGAGACGATCATCGACGGCTGGCTGCACACCGGGGACATGGGCCGCGTCGACGAGGACGGCTACTTCTACGTCGTGGACCGCAAGAAGGAGCTGATCATCCGCGGGGGCTACAACGTGTATCCGCGTGAGATCGAGGAGGTGCTCTACGAGCACCCCGACGTCCGCGAGGCCGCGGTCCTGGGCGTCCCGCACGACGAGTACGGCGAGGAGGTCGGCGCCGCCGTCGTGCTCAAGGACGGGGCCTCGGCGACGCCCGAGCAGCTGCGCGACCACGTCAAGGAGCAGGTGGCGGCCTACAAGTACCCGCGCGTCGTGTGGCTGGTCGACGAGCTCCCCAAGGGCCCCACGGGCAAGATCCTCAAGCGCGAAATCTCCCCTCCCGACCAGTCGTGAGCAGCGGCGGTTCCGGCGGAGTGCGCGTCCGGGCGGCGACGCCCGACGACGTCGCGCAGATCCATGCGTTCATCGTCGAGCTCGCGGTCTACGAGCGCGAGCCCGATGGCGTGACGGGGACGCCGGAGATGCTGGCCGAGGCCCTGTTCGGCCCGCGGCCCAGCGCGGAGGCGCTCATCGCCGAGCTCGACGGCGAGGCGGTGGGCTTTGCCGTCTTTCACGGCACCTTCTCCACCTGGGAGTGCCTGCCGGGGATCTGGCTGGAGGACCTCTTCATCCCCGAGCGTCATCGTCGTGCCGGCGCGGGACGCGCGCTGCTCTCCTATCTGGCGGCGCTGGCGTTGGAGCGCGGATGCCCGCGCCTGGAATGGGTCGCGCTCGATTGGAACGAGCTGGCGCTGGGCTTCTATGAGCGGGTGGGCGCCGAGCGGCTCTCCGATTGGGAGCTGCACCGCCTCACCGGCGACGCGCTCCGGCGGGTGGCCGCCGGCTGACCCGCCGGGTGGTCCCCGGCGGACCCGCCGGGTGGCCGCCGGCTGACCCGGCGACCACCCGGCGCTGCTCGATCAGCCCTGGAAGGGGTCGGGAACGCCACCCGGCTGCGGAAGCCCTCGGTGTTCACGGGCCGCCCCTCAATAGAGAAGCCCCGCCGGAGCGGGGCTTCTCGTTAGCAGGCCTATAAGCCGGATCTTGTCAAGAGCAGTCATCCATCTGAGCGGCCTACCCGGACCTTGGCGGGTCACCTACAAACGGTCCTGCTTGGCCTAGCATCGGGTGGGGTTTACCTGGCCGCCGCGTCACCGCGACGCCGGTGCGCTCTTACCGCACCATTTCACCCTTACCGGCCTGAAGCGCTGCAGCGGCCCCAGGCTTAGGCGGTGTCTTTTCTGTGGCACTTTCCCGCGGGTTTCCCCGGGTCGGCGTTACCGACCACCCTTCCCTTTGATGTCCGGACTTTCCTCGAAGGCGAACCTCCGCGACTGCTCAGCCTGCCCGACCGAGCATAGCCGTGCTCTCCCCATCTGGCCAGCCCCGCAACCGCGCCGCCGCGCGCACATGGCGGCATCCTGGCCATGCGCCGCGCCGCCGCCCCGCCGCCCCGCCGCCCCGCCGCCCCGGCCGTCCCGACCCCCGCCGCCCGCCGCTGCGTCGCCGCGCCGCCGCGTCGCCCCGCCGCCGCGCCGCCGCGGCGCCCCGCTCCGGCCGCCCGCCACACCCCACCCCCCGGAGCGTCCTGCTCGGCCCTCAGCTCAGCCGCGTCCCACAGCTCCGGCAGCCACCGCCGATCGGCCGCGCGTGCGCCCCGTACGCCGGCGCCATCTCCTCCCCGCACACGGGACACCCGACGGATCTATGGGCGGCGAGTCCCTCCCACACCTCGGCCACCAATGCGTCCAAGGTGGGCTCGCCGCCCAAGTCCGTCGCGCCGCCCGCCTGAGCGGCCTGCACCCCCACACGGTCCGGGCCGCGTGTCACGCGCGGCTCCAATGCCAGCGCGCTCACGAGATGCTCCTCATCAACCCCACCACCTTGCCGAGCACCCGCACATCCCGGCTGCGGATCGGCTCCATCGAGGTGTTCTCCGGCTGCAGGCGCACGTGATCGGCCTCCTGGAAGAACCGCTTCACGGTCGCCTCCTCGCCCACCAGGGCGACCACGATGTCGCCGTCCTGCGCGTGGTCCTGCGAGTGCACGACGACGAGATCGCCTTCGATGATGCCGGCGTCCTGCATCGAGTCACCGCGCACGCGCAGCAGGAACTCCCCGTCCTCGCCGCCGGCGAACGACGGCGTCTGGATGTACTCCTCGATGTTCTCCTCGGCCACGATCGGCTGACCGGCGGCCACCTGGCCGACGAGCGGCAGACCGGGCTGAAGGAACGTCTGGACGCCCGCCTGGACCCCGGCGGCCGCGCGGTCCAGCAGCTCCAGCGCCCGGGGCTTGGTCGGATCCCGCCGCAGCAGCCCGATCTTCTCCAGGTTTGCCAGGTGCGCGTGCACCGTCGAGGACGACGCCAGGCCGACGGCCTTGCCGATGTCGCGCACCGTCGGCGGATAGCCGTACTTTGCCGAGTAGCGCTTGATGAAGTCGAAGATTTCCTGCTGTCGTTTGGTCAAGTCCATGCGGTCAACTCCTTTACCGGGTCAGCCCGCTAGGCCGCCGTCGAACATGTGTTCGTAAAGGTAGCGCGCCCGGCGGACGGACTCAAGCAATGCCCCTGCAAAACCCCCAGTTGCCCGGGGCCGCGGCGGCGGCCGCCAGGTTGAACGCGCGCTCCTGTCCGCGCCGTCCCGGCCCCTCGTCGCCGGTCTATACTGGCCGCCCACGCGCCTGTGGCGGAATTGGTAGACGCGCAAGGTTGAGGGCCTTGTGGACTGAATGGTCCGTGGAGGTTCGAGTCCTCTCGGGCGCACTGGGAAAGCCCCGCACTGCGGGGCTTTTTTCATGCCTTGACCGCGCCGTTGCCCGCATCCGGCACGGTGGGTATTGTTGCCACGTGGCAACAACCCACATTTTTACCCACATCGCAGCAACGAAATGTGGGTACGTGGCAACAGGCTGTACGTACGCGCGATGAGCGTCCGTCATCACCGCGGCGGCTGGGAGGCGCGCTGGCGCGACGCATCGGGCCGCAGCCGTTCCAAGCGGTTCAAATCCGAGGAAGCCGCCCGCGCCTACGACGAGGCGGTGCGCGACGTCTCCCCTGCCTCCCGTCGGTCGGACACCCGGGGCGGATCGGGCGTCTACTCCTACGCCACGCGCGAGGGGATCCGCTGGCGGTTCGTCGTGCGCCGCAGCGACGGCAGCCAGACCTCAAAGCGCGGCTTCACCAGCCAGCGGGCCGCGGCGGACGCCCGCCGGCGACTCGTCGAGCAGGTCGAGCGCCGCGAGGTCGTCCATACCACTGAGACCTTCGGCCGCTATTGGGAGCGCTGGCTCTCCCGGCGCCGCCCATATCTCGAGGAGGGCACGTGGAGCGGCTACGAGAGCAACGGCCGCAAGCGGTTGGTGCCCGCGTTCGCCGATAAGCGACTCGGAGCGCTGTCGGTCGACGACGTCCGCGCGTTCATCGCCGATCAGGCCGAAGCCGTGGAGGCCGGCGAGCTCGCAGCCAAGACGGTCAACAACACATTGGTGACCCTCGTGGTCTGCCTCAACGACGCTGTCGAGGACGGGCTCATCGTGGCCAACCCCGCGCTGCGCGTCGACCGTCTCCCCGCCGCCCATATCGAGCGAGAGTACCTGCGTCTCCACGAGATCCCGATCTATCTCGAGTCATGCTCGGAGGTCTACCGCCCGCTGGCCGAGGTCCTGATCGGCAGCGGACTGAGGATCTCCGAGGCGCTGGCGCTGCGCATCGGCGACCTGGAGCTCGACGACAGCGGCGGTGTGATCGTCGTCTACCGCTCCCGCAAGAAGACGACCGTCGGCTCGACCAAGTCGGACCGCTTCCGTTCGGTGGAGATCGGACCGCGCACGAGCCTCGTGCTGCGCACCCAGCTCGACCGGCGGGGTGACCTCGTCACCGGACAGGCTGACGGCTCGCTGGTGTTCGTCATGCCGGTCCGCGGCGCCAAGCGCAGCCAGGGCCGCTGGGAGAGCGCCGGGATCGGCGAGGCGATGGATCGGACGACCGTCTCGCGCGACTGGCACAAGCAGGCGCTCCAGGACGCCGCGCTGCGCGATATGCCGTTGCACGCTCTGCGCCACACCGCCGCTGCGTCGTGGCTGGCGGCGGGCAACTCGCTCATGTACGTGCAACGCCAGCTCGGGCACGCGGACATCGGCACCACCGAGCGCTACTACGGGCATCTGGAGCGACACGTGCTCGCCGCCGGGGCAATCGCCACTGAGGAAGCGATCGCCAAGGCCGCGGCAAAGCTGCGCCCGGGCGTCGCGCAACAGTGATTCGCCCGACATGATGCATCCGTCGCGGCGACTGGAATCGCCTTCGAGCCGGGTGAGCCGCCCCAGCCGCCCCTTTTTTTGGAGCAGGCACGAACGGGTCAGATGGGTGGTGGCAGAAGTGGGCGAGCTGCTGATGGCGCGGGCTGCCGGGCAGGCGTTCGTATAGCCCTGGTGCGTGCGAAAGAAATGCGGACGCCCCATATGCGACAGGTCCCGCGAGTCAGCGCGCACGACCGACATCCGGACACCGGTTCGGAACCGGCGTCCGGTGGTGGATCGACAATCGGACACTCGTCGAGCAGCGCTCCGGGCGACCGATCATGCCGTGCGGGCTCTGACCCCGGCGCTACTGCTTCACGCCTACAGCGGTCACACGGGACCGGCCACCGCTCCGGGCTACAAGCAGCAGTCGGGCCGCTCGTGGTTTTCGCGCAGAGGGGGCACGGACGGACCGATCCGAGATACTCGTCGGGGAGCAAAGCCGGGTCGGCTGTCACTCCTGGCTGCGGCCGGTAACAGGAGCCGTCTGGCACCCGATGTCTGAGAACGACGGTCGCGACGTGATCGAGGCGTCTTGCGTTTTGGCGGCGAGGGTCCCTCGCTGCCGTCTGCGACGCCATGCGCGACCCAACCCGTCTCGCCGCGTTCGGCGGCCACCGGCCAAAACCATCGGTTCCCCTTAGGACTCGTCGAAC
Organism: uncultured Actinomycetota bacterium; assembly: GCA_963771675.1. Classification (GTDB taxonomy): domain Bacteria; phylum Actinomycetota; class Thermoleophilia; order Solirubrobacterales; family Solirubrobacteraceae; genus Palsa-465. The sequence goes on from CAVYUJ010000006.1 coordinate 195,732, forward strand.
GTTCACCACGTACGAGTGCCGCTCACCCTCCTCGCAGAAGGGAACGTTGTCGCAATCCTAGGCGGAGGTGCGCCGCGGGTTGAGTTCCTCAACCCCGGCAGCACGGGCATGCTCGGTGAACGAGCAGCGATTATCGGGCAACGTTTCGGCATCGGAGGCCTGTCCTCCCGGCACAACAGCACGCCTTCCGGATGGCCGCCGGTCGCTCGGCCATCGCCGACGATGCCATCGTTCTCGCCTACTGGGTGCGCGATTGGCGCGCCCTGAAGGCGGACCGCAGACCGAGTCCTGGATTGAGGCGGTGACAGGGCGCCGACCTCTCGCGGCACCCGCACCACCGCGTACGGGCATGGGGTCCCAGTGGTAAAGAACCCTTGCGCGTTCGGCGGCCGTGCGGTAGCATCGCGCCGCCGTTCAGCGGCAGCTGGATGAATCTGCATAGCTCCGATCTGGGCCGTCGCGGCCCAGCTTCATCGTTTACCCGAACCCGGTCGGCGGGGTTACGCCGCCCGTGGTGAGACCCGTCCGTTAGACGAAAAGGAGGAGGGCAATGACCTGGGTAGAGCGGCCGGTTCGCGCGAGTCATTTCAGCTCGGGGCAGGGGCACAGCGCGTGTGGAGGAGGTCGTCTCAAAAACAGCGGGTACTTCACGGCGTACCAATGGCTGGCGGGACACGGGCAAATCGCCGGCAGCTGCCAGCCGCATGAGCTCGCGTGCGGGGATGCAATCACGGTTACGAATCGTTCCGCAAGCGACCACAACGGCGTCGTGGTGACCGTCTGGAGCCACGGCCCTGCCTGTATCAACGGACGCGGCTACTGCGGCCACACATTGCAGCGATCAGAGCCGCGGCGCGCTGACCTTACACCTGCGGCATTCCGCGCGATTAGCGTGTACAGCAAGCTCGAGGCAGGCATCCTGCCTGCGTCGGTCAGCCACTAGTGACCAGAACGGATCGAAACTATGGAGAAGACGCGACGGTCGTTCCTAAAGACCGCGGCACTGGGCGCCGTGCCATTCGCTGCAACGAAGAAGGGCGTGCTCATGCCGCAGCTGACCATTCCTGGTCCCGGCAGACGGCCTAGGGTCATTGACCAGAAGACACTGCAATGAGCTCACATACGAGGATCTCGTCCGGAACCCGGTTGAGACGCTTCACGGCGTGTGTCGATTCCTAGGCGAACGCCCGCTGTCCGAGGCCGAGATAATGAGTGCGCTTGCGTGCGAGCACGACGCCGGGCCCTCGGACCACAAGATCTGGTACACGACGAGCATCACAAGTGCATCTGTGGGCAGAGGGCGAACGATACCCGAGGAGATGCGGCCGCCCCCTATGCTCGAGTCGGTAGCAGCGCTTGAGGGCCAGATCGGTTATTCCTCGACAGAGTCCTCCAATGGGGACTCGCCGCTACCGACCATAGGCCTCAGCGCGCCTTCGCGCTCGGGCCGCGCTGACCAGGCAGACCTAGAGGAGGTCGCCCTCCTTCTGGGTGCACGACTCTCGGCTCTCGAAACGTTCCTGACTGCGCGCGACGAGATGGCCACAGTCTGCATCGAGGGTGCCACATCCTCAGGGGAGGTTCGCGAGCTGGTTTTCGGCCGACACCACGACGGGCCAACGCCGATCGGACGACTCTGGTGCGTCGCCGCTCAAGGCTCGACGTGGCGCAGGATCGCTGCTGGCGAGAGCAACATCGGCTCGCTCCTGAGAAGTGGAGACGTGCGCTACGAATGCCCAGGAGACGCCAACGAGCAAGCAGGGCGCTGCCGTCTAGTCTTGCTCGCCTAGGCGATGGGTGCCACGAGTGAGCCGGCGACCGAGCGCCTTGCCGTGACGCGCACGGCGTGAACGTATGGGGACGTCCAGAGGCGATCTCCTGAGTCAGACGGCCGTGCTTCCCTTGGCGATGATTCTGGTCGCGGCTGGTGCTGGGAAGTTGCTGTCGGGGCTACCCCCGCGAATCGTCGTGGTACCGCCGCGGGGCGGCAGTAGTCGCGCTGTGTCAGTACCGCGCTGGACTTGGCGTGTGGGCGGTGCGGCTGAAGTCTCGCTCGGCTCAGCCTTACTGCTGGGCGGGGCGCAGTCAATCCGCCTTCTCGTCATGAGCGCGTACATCGTGTTCTTTGGCACTAGTCTCACCATTCGAGTGAGAAACCCCCGTGCAGCCTGTGCGTGCTTCGGCTGGAGCCGACGGAACACGGTCACGATCACCCACATCGCGGTGTTGGCCGTGTTGGCTGGTGTCGCTGGCGTTCTCGCCTTTCGCCATGGTCTCCTCGTGGGGGAGCAACTTGATCAGCTCGGCGTGAAGATGATCCTCTTGGGTGCTGTAGCCACCGGCGCGGCGTACTGTGGCCTCAACAGGATCCCCCTCCGGTGGCAGAATGTCGCGGCGTTACTCAGGCGAGCGGAAACCGTACTAGTAGGCGACCGAGCAGTTCGTCGCAGAGTCGATCGCGCCCTCAGGCGACCGGAGTTGGTGGATCTCATCGGTGACTACGCAGTGACGCGCCCCGCAACGGAGCGATGGAAGGACGGCCAGTGGGCATTTGCAACGTTTCCGCTTGAAATGACCAGTGACGACGACCGAGGCGAGAAGCACCTCGTTCTAGCAGTAACGAGGCGTATAGTTCCCGCCTCGCGGGAACCTCTTGCGGCGGCCGTCGTTGACTTGGCCCGCTCTGTCGTGATTCGTCAGGTGGCTCCTGCCGATGGCGTGACGGTTGCTGCTGGCGAACGTAGCGTAAAACACTAAGGCTAGGCGAAGGTTCAATGCGCACAAACTTCATCGTTACGGTAGCTGTCGTCGCGTTCGGCACGAGCATCGCTGCAGCCGCAGCCGAGACTGGGCCGAGCACACGAACGGTGTCTGGAGCTCGGCACGACATCCGGCTCAATGGGAATGGGGTCGGACCGGTCACGCCGGGTGAGAGCGAGCGCAGCGCTCTGCGAAGGTTGCAGCATTACTTCGGCGTGCCGACCGACCATCCACGCTCGGACTGCGGCGGCGCGTACGCGAACGTCGCCTGGCAGAATCTAATTGTTCAGTTCAAGGCGGGCCGCTTTTCCGGGTACCGCTATGTAGATTCGCGAGGGGTGCCTGTTGCTCCCAGTGCCCGCGTTCTAAGAGACGTCAGTCCGAAACTCACGACGGCCCACGGAGCCGCGCTTGGCAGCACCCTTGCCGAGGTGAGACGAGTTTCTGGAACCCTAAGGGAGACCGGCACTGCTCGGTTCCGAAGTATCGCCGGAGTGACGTTCGCATTCTGGGCGAGTTCAAACGCCAATAGCCACTCGCGCGTGTATCAGATGTCCTCGAACTTCTGCCCGGCAGCATCCTAACCCCACGCAGCGCGGCGTCCCTCCCGAAGAGTCCGCGCCGCGCCGGGCGAAGAGCGTCAGGATGCCGACAAGCGCAAACGCCGACACGGATCAAATGCGTCACACCATTCGGGGCTGAGAGTGATGGCTTCGCAGGGACGCGGCCGCGCGCGACAAAGGGGGTGCTGAGCGATAATGGAGCGATGCTCGTGTGCGGGGTTTTCTCGCGGCCTTGCCGTGAAGCCGGCCGCCGTCGCAGTGTCTGGTGGACGATTGCTTCCTGAAGGGGCGACCGTGTGGATCACGGGCTTGCCAGCGGCAGGAAAGACGACGCTCGCGACCGCGTTGCAACATGCGCTGCGCGAGGCAGGACGAGGCGCCTGCCTGCTTGACGGTGATGTCATCCGGCAAGGGCTCAGCCAAGACCTCGGGCTCTCTCGGAATGATCGAGAGGAACAGGCGCGCCGGGTCATGCACGTCGCGGCCCTCATCGCGCGCAGTAGCCTCGTCGCCCTCGTGGCCCTCGTTTCTCCCTACCGCGATGACAGGGTCCGCGCGCGTACCATTCACGAAGACCTCGGTCTGCCGTTCGTCGAGGTCTGGCTCGACACGCCTCTCGCCGTGTGCGAACGCCGTGACCCCAAAGGCTTGTACGCCCAAGCTCGCAGTCGAGCGATCACCGGGATGACCGGGATTGACTCTCCCTATGAGTCTCCCGAGTCCCCCGAGCTTCGCATTGACGGTGCTGAGTCGTCACCGCAGGACGCAGCGCGACGTGTGCTCACGGCACTCACGCGTACTACAACTCCCACGTCCGGTGCGGTCGCATGAAACATTCCGTAGCCGCTCACTCCGCGCGTTCTGCCTGCCGACGCGCTCGGGACCCGCAGAAGCAGCACTCTCGCCGCGGTCGCTCCGGCGCTTGACGCGGCTGGGTTCGGACACGATGGGTCGTTCAACTCGAGCGTTGTGACGTGACTGCTCCGCGCCTATGAGGCTGCTCCGTCGGCGGCGGGCCCATGGTGCGCCGCCCGCGGGCCCGCTGTCGGGTTCGGTTACGGGCGCAGACCGGCGCTCGCCGAGATCACCGGTGGCCGACGGTGATGGACAGTGTCGACGATCTCGCGCGTGTCGATCCCTTGGAGGTAGATCGACGTGATCCCAAGGTGGGCATGCCCGAGCTGTCGCTGGATGATCGGCAACGGGATCCCTTCGTGTGCCATCTCAATGGCGTGCGCGTGCCGGAGCTGGTGGGGCGCGAACCGCCGTCGCACCCCCGCCTGAGCAGCCAGCCGGCGTAGGTCTCCCCGCGCGGCCGTCGCTGACCATCCCCGCCCTCGGGTCGGGCCAGCGAGGATGCAGAACAGCGGACCGATCGGCAGCTCGATGCGGTGCTCGGTCCAGCAGGAGACGTGGTCCCACGCCCAGTCGTCCATCCCGACCGTCCTGCGCTTTCCGCCCTTGCCGGAGCGGACGAGCACCGACCCGGTCTTCTGATCCAGATCGGACTCCGTCAGGGCGAGCGCTTCGCTGATCCGCAGCCCGGCGCGCCACAGGATCGCGATCAGCGCGCGGGTCCTATCCGCGTAACGTCCCGCTCCCGCCTGGCGCATGACGAGGATGATCTCCTCGACCGTCGGCGGATCGGCCGGGTAGCGTTGTCCTTTGTTCGGCGGGGCGCACCCGGCCCAGTGCCCCGGTGTCGCGGCCGGGGATCGCATACGACCGGTGACATCAACGAGTCTTACTTCGGACATGATGTCCTCCCATCGGGTCGGCCCGGTCAGCGGCGGCCCCCACAACCGGGCGCTTGCATGAGGCCCAAGCCTCTCACCGCCGCTGCGGCCTCGGTGATCGGCACGGGTACTCTCTGCTCATGACCTTCACGCGCATCACCGTTCGCGCAGACCAAATGGACGGGGTCCCGTGTATCCGCGGCCTGCGGATCCCGGTTGCGACGGTCGTCGGGATGATCGCCGAGGGCATGACCGCCGCGGAGATCCTTGACGCCTACCCAGACCTGGAGCTCGGCGACGTGCAGGAAGCTCTGCGCTACGCGGCCGAGGCCGTCCGTGAGCGCGAGCTACCGCTCGCCGGGTGAAGTTCCTCATCGATAACGCGCTCTCGCCGACAGTCGCGCTCGAGCTAAACCGCGCCGGGCATGACGCCCTACACGTCCGCGACCTCGGCATGCATGCCGCATCAGACGAGGAGATCTTCGAACGCGCCGCCCAGGATGACCGCGTCGTGGTCTCGGCCGACACGGACTTCGGCACGCTCCTCGCGATCCGGAAGCAAACCAAGCCGTCGGTCATCCTGTTCCGACACGGCAGCCAACACCGACCGGCCGACCAAGCCGCGCTGCTGAACGCCAACCTCGCGCAGCTCATCGGCGCCCTCGAGACCGGCAGCATCGTCGTCATCCAGCCCGAACGCGTACGGGTCAGAGCGCTGCCGCTGATCCCGTAGCGCGGTCTGCTCCTGACGCTACCGGTCGACGCCTGAAGCGATCACGCTGACGCTGCGCGTGCTTTGCGCTAGCAGCGCTCCCCGCATCGTCACCGCAGGCGCCCGTCGGGTCGCAAAGCGAGAGTCGGCGGCGCGGCGGCCCCCGCACTCGAGACGATTGCTATCAATCCCGCCGCCGTGACTACCCTGGCTGAGAGGCACCCTCTTGGCTCCACCGGATCCCGAGCTAGCACCGGCCAGCACTCTACCCGGGGCTCACTCGTTTGCTCGTTACTCATGAAGTGGGTGGCTTCGCCCGGGGTGCCTCTGCAGCGCGACTGTCAGAGAAGAGCAGGACTCCGCAGCGAGGAGGTTGCTCGGCGACCAAGCGGTACCTGAGTTCTCAGGGCAATCGTCGCGCGGCTGGCGCCCAAGATGCCTGGCGCGCGTACAAGGCACCATCCTGCTGGCCTACTCAGCGGTACGTGCGCCCCCTTTGATCACAAGGTGATCATCACTGAGTCTTGACTCACCGGTGGGGACGCGATAGTGTCGCCGCCGGCCACGTCGCTGCGCGAGTGACTTGCCACCTTACTTCTCAATATGTGCAACCAGGGAGGGGTGCTTTATGCGTCTGTTGCGTTACCGAGAGGCGGTCACTGTGGCAGCCGTCGGGCTCGCAGGCTTGGCCACGGCAGCGGGGGCCGGAGCGGCGACTAGTCAAGCTCCGACAGCTGGAGCCACGGCCGTGGCGGTGACTCCTGCTGAGGCTGGGGCAGCCCAGGCTCCGGATAACCCGTCGAGTGCCTCGGGTTATTTTGTGTACTCAGGCGGTGCCCAGCTGGATCCAAGTGCGCCGGCGTTCTCAAATGCGGCCGCGTCACCGGCGAGCACGACATGCATCGACAACATATACAACGAACCAGTTCCCAAAGGGGCGGCGAGGATGTATGGGAAGATCGACTGCACCTCAAGATCCTCAGTGTCGAACGTGAAGCTGATCCTCTGGCAGCGGAAGGACCCGAACCAGCAGGGTGGCTGGGAAAAAGGGGCCGTTCGCAGTCCTGCCGGCGGGTTCACTCCGTACACCAGCCAGTCGTACCTGGTTCCTTGCAACGTGGGCTGGCAAATGCATACGGAGATGACCTCGGAGGTCGCCACGCCGGACGGCAGCGGGCCCGAGAACTGGAACAGCGGCAACAAGACCTGCGCGTAGGGCCGGGGTAGGCTGCGAACGCGGCCTCGATCCATGCCCGGTTGGTCATGCGCGTCGACCTTAGGTCGACGCGCATGACTGCCTCGGATCCGCGGAAGCGCTCCGGTTTCACCCGCGATTTGCGGCGACACGCCTCGGATGCGCTGGCGAGACCCATCAGACCGACGGCGGCGGGACCTCCCGGGGCTCGGGGCCGAGAAGCCGGGCAGCGGGGTCGAGGATCGGTTCGAGCGTGACCGTACCCGGATCCAAGTTGCGGGCTGCGATCGTGATCGTGAGTCCCTCGTGGTGTCGGACTGCGACCCAGCGTCCGGTCGCAGTGCGCAGCATGACGAAGACCCTCAGCTCGCCGTCGATGCTGAACTCTCGTTCGCTGCGGTCTGCTTGACGGGCAGCAGCCCGTCGGTGGCGCTCACGCGAGGCAAACCAGAGCTTGATTGCAGCCTCGGAGAGGCCCTCGGGACTGGGCCTGGTGTGGTCGTCGTCAGGGACCAAACTCTCAAGGGCCTGACGGCCTATGTCACCCGTGTTGTCGTGCCGGCCGTTGAGCGCCGTCCTGACCGTGAGGTCCGGGAAGGCGAACGGGTCGTCGTTCCGCTCGGCATAATGGCCGATCGTGATCTCGGTGAGATCATCGCGGCCTGTTCGGCTGCCGACGACGCTGGCCTCCCAGCCCTCTGCGGCGTAGATCCGAAAGGTGATATCCAGGAGCGTCACCGCGTCCGCGTGGTACTTGCGAATCCGCTCCTCGGCTCGCTGCCTCCGGATCCGAGCGATCCTGGTGGGCTCGTCCTCATCCTCAGGCGAGGCGAACCTTATTAGGCCCCCTCCCTCTTCATGGCCGCAGCGACGGCAGACGACGACGCGGTTGGGTTCCAGCGGACCGTCGTGGCCGTGACCGCCGCTCCCGCCACGCGAGCCGTCGACAGGCACTACCTCGTCATAATCGATCTCGCCGCAAGCGGGACAGGGCTCCTGAGCGTCCTTGACCCGGGTGCGGGTCCATTCGACCGGCAATGGACGCCGGACAGGTGCCCCAGACCGATCTCGGCAGCAGACGACGGGATCAAGTCCGTCACCGGGCAGCATGACAACCGCGGCATAGACGCCATCGGCGATCTTGGCAGGTACTCGAGCTCCCTGGGCATCGACGATCTCGACGCTGGTAGCGCCGGGAGGTATCAGCCCGGCCACGATAGAGCGCCCCTGGGCCCGTCGCGCACGCACCGGGCGGTAATCGTCAACGCCGCTGAGGGCCTGACCAGGCTCGTCGCCGACGATGACAACCCTGCCGTCGTCTCGGCGAACAACAGCCTCGCCCTCAGAAAGCTGGATCAGAATAGCCGGCACCGCGAGATTGTCTCACGCGGCGAGCCGCCGCCGTTTGGGTGGCGATTAGACGACGTCTTTTCAGTGGCGCTTGACACGGCGTTACGCCAGCTACGGACGTGCTCATGATCGGCTTCGTTGCGCAGTACGACCATCGACGGCACACCCGAGGTTGTAGGGCCGAAGTAGGTGGCCTCCCACCCGCGCAAAGACCGCCGCCGCTCACGGCGCGGCGCGGTCGAGCAAGGAGCGCGATCCGGCGGCGAGTACAGAGGACGCAAGCGACGTGACGCCGGGTGCGAGCCGATCCCCGAGCCACGCCGGAGGACCCGCAACGCCAGTGTCGTACCCACCTCCTTCAATTGAGCGTTTGCTCTTCCAGGAGCGTACAATCATCAGCGGCAGTCACCGGAGGCTCGTGGCCGGTGCGCTCGGGTCAGGTCGAGGTGGCCGGCGAGAAAGGAGGCCGATGGATGCGTAAGAGTCTTGTTCTACTCGCCCTGGTCGTGTCTGCTCTGACAGCGTCTTCCTTGTTGGCGTCGTTCGCTCTTGGCGACGGCGCAAGTATGTCGCCTGCGTCCGGTCAGAGAACGTCCGCGGATCCATTCCCGCGCAAGGTCTACACCTATCCCGATGCGACCGCGCCACAGGAGCGTTACATCTACGCTGCCCCGAGTAAGCGGTACACATACTCCGCCCCGTCGAGGACTTACACTTACTCCCCCACGAGAACCGGCCAGTAGAAGGTCGTGACGGTAGAAGTCGTGTGACGAGCGCCGCAGGGCGCGGTCCGGCCGGCGGCGACGGGAACGCTGCGGACAGAGCGCCGCGCTGCGAGCGCTCTCCGCAACCCTCAACCCGTGCGCCGCCCGTCCGGGTGAGGGTTTGCAGTTCGCGGGCGTAGTCTCCGTGCTGCCTCGCGTCGAAGCTGAGTTCCTACCGGCTGCCGCGATGCACGAGAAGCAGTCGCGAGGAGCGCCGTCGAGCAGCTCGGTGCAGCTGCCGCTATCGGACAGATCCAGCCACGAGACTGCGCGTTCACGCTGTTCGTTGGTCCTTGGTAGTTGAGACGGGGCGTCTCGTGCGACGGGCGCGCAATTTTGGGTCCGTCCTCTCTCCGGTCCCGCCGATGCCCTACTGTCCCCGAGCCCGGACGCCGGGTGTGCTCGGCCCCTGGCGGGGCCTGCGTCTACCCGGCTAAGACAGCCACGAAGGGGAGCGGCGGCGGCGCCCCAGCTCTCAAGTGGCCTGCTTTTCGACCGGCACCACCGGCCTGGTTGGCAACCGGCCTCAAGACCGAGCTAGAGCAGTGACTGCTGACCGCCAATCGGCACCACCGCCGCCGGCTCGCCTTTCGAGGCGATAGTCGAGCGCCAGGCCCGGCCGGGCCGCCAGCTGGCACGCGCGTCAGCCAGCCATTGCTCGAGGTCGGACGCGACGAACCGCAGCGGCCCGTCGTCACCGCCGAGCCGCACCGACGGGATGCGCCCCGTCCGCGCCGCCTCGTACACCCAGGCCCGCGACACCGCGAAGAGGCGCGCCACGTCGTTCGGACGCAGGAGCGCTGGCAACGCGTCGTCGTCGTACGGCGGCTGGCTGACGGACACGCTCATCGCTTTGGAGGCGCCTACTGCCCGCCTCCGACGAGGGAGGAAACGGCGGCTGACGTGATTGGTGCGGGCCCGCGAAACATGACGTAGCTGCCGTGTAGGATAGCTCATAGTGGCCACTTTTTCCCTGCAAATCAGCGTAATATGAGTCAACGTAAGTCAACGCGGGTCAACGTGGGTCAACGACCGTTCACTCGTGATCGTCTGAACTCAGACCTCGCCTGCGTTCGCCAGCGCACTGAGGTCTGGCCCACCGGAAAGCCGGTACGCACCCCAACACGCGCCGGCGCGCGGCTCTCAGATCGGCGCTCACATCGACCCCGCGAGGCGGCGACACGAGGCATGCCAAGAAAGTCAGACGCTTGCCTCAGCTACAGAGCGAAGTGTTTCGCAAGCTGTTGTTTTGGAGTCCATAGTTCGGCCCGCCCCCGCCCCCGAGTTTGCTGGGGATCGGACGCTCCAGTGCACCTGACTACCCGCCCTCCACGTGTTGTGAGAGAGGTGAGTGCGGGTAGTCAGGTGCACTTCGCATCTGGTCCTGGTTTCGGGGGCGGAGGCGGGCTGATCGGGTG
>CAVYUJ010000007.1:0-353150 GCA_963771675.1 uncultured Actinomycetota bacterium
GATCCCCACCGTCCGTAGCCGTCGACGCGGGCCGCCTCGTAGAGGTCGCGCGGGATGGTGGTCAGCCCCGCCAGCAAGAAGAAGGCCACCAGCGACGTGTTCTTCCACACGTCGGCCCAGACGACGATGTTGAGCGCCGCGAACGGCGAGCTCAGGAAGGCGTGGTAGGAGGTGGTGATCCCGAGCTGAGTCAGCGCAGCGTTGACCACCCCGTACTGGGCGTTGAAGAAGTACCGCCACATCGCGCCGTTGACGATCGTCGGCAGCGCCCAGGGCAGCACCACGATCGTCCGAAACAGCCACCGTCCGCGCAGCGGCGCAAAGAGCAGGAGGGCGATCCCCATCCCGAGCAGCAGCTCGAAGCCGGTCGAGACGAACGTGAAGTACGCCGTGCGCTCGACCGCGGACCAGAAGTCGGACTGCTCCAGCGCGAACTTGTAGTTGTCGAGCCCGACCCACGGGAAGTGCCCGGCGAACGGCGTGTCGACGGCGAACAGCGATGTGTACAGCGTGCGCAGGATCGGATAGACGACGATCCCGAAGACCACGACGATGCTCGGCGCCAGCAGCGCCAGCGCGAAGCGGCCCTCGCGCGTCCGCGCGCGCCAGCTCGTGCCGCCGGCGCGCGGGACCGGCGGCGCGGGCGGGAGCTGCGCGGCGGACTCGCTCACAACCGCATCATGTGGGCGCGTTGCGACGGCTCACTTCGGCGGCCCGCTGGAGCTGAAGGCGGCGGCCGCGGCGTTGAGCGCGGCCTGCGGCGACTTCTTGCCCAGCAGCGCGTCCTGGATCTGGACCTGGAGCGCCTGCGACGCGGCGTTGTAGTTGGCCACCTGGGGCCGGAGGATCATGTTGGGCAGCTGGGTCTTGGCCACCGAGACCAGCTGCTTGCCCGCCTTCTTGATCACCGCCGGGTCGTCATAGGACGCCGACCAGATCGGCAGCGAATCGGCGACGTACTGGTTCTGCACCGTCTGGCTGGTGATGAACTTGACGAACTCCCAGGCCTCGTTGGGGTGCTTGGTCCCGCTGGTGATCATCACCGGCTGGCCCCCGTTGCAGCCCGGGGCCCCGCCGCTCCCCGACCCCGCGGGCGTGTGCAGGATCATCACGTCGTCCTTGGCCACCTGGCTCTGCTTGGGATCCAGCGACGCGGCGAGCTGGAAGGTCCAGTTGAGGTTCATCGCGATCTTGCCCTGAGCGAACGCCTTGAGCACGTCCTCCTCCAGCGAGCTGGTCGACGCCGGGTCGGCCAGGCCCTGGTCGAGCAGCATCTTCATGAACTCCAGCGCCTGCAGGCCGCCGCCCGACTGGAACGCGGGCTTGCCCGACGCGTCCAGGAACTTGCCGCCGAAGGCCCCGAGCAGCTGCGCGTAGTCGCACACCACCGCCTCGGCCTGCGACCAGCTCCCCAGCCACGGGTACTTGACCAGTCCCTTGGCCTTGATCTGCTTGAGCGCGGCCACCACGCCGCTCCAGGTCTTCAGCGAGGCCGGCGACACGCCGGCCTTCTTGAGCATCGACCCGTTGGCGTACATGTACTTGGTGTCCAGGATCCACGGCATCCCGTAGTACTTGCTCTTGTAGTCGGCCATCACCAGGGCGCCGGGGAAGATCTGACCGGTGGGCAGCGAGTTGACGTCGGAGCTGATGTCCTTGACGATCCCCTTGGAGCCGAACTCGGCGGGCCAGATGCAATCGCCCAGAACGACGTCATACGTTCCGGCCGGCGCGGCGGCGACGATCTTGTCGTGCAACGCCTCGTAGGCGACCAGCGTGTTGTTGACCTTGATGTGCGGGTTGGCCTGTTCGAACAGCTTGGTCATCCCGGCGAGGTCGGCGGCGCTGTAGCCGGCCTGCTGCTGGAACAGGTTGTTGAGGGTGACCGACCCTTGAGAGCTCGACGCCGCCGCGCTGCTGGTGGCAGCGCTCGAGCTCGCGCCGCCGGCGCTGGAGCTCGAACTGGAGCTGGAGCCTCCGCAGGCGGCCAGATACAGCGCCATGCCCGCACTCGTGGTGGTGGTGATGAAGCCGCGGCGCGTCGTCCGCTTCTGCTCAGGTGACATCTGGGCTATCTCCTCGTACCAGCAAGCCGGCTTTTGTAAGAAGCTTGATCTAACGACCATACAATTCGTATGCTGGGGCGTCAAGACGCTCAGTTCATTCGTAAGGAATCCTTGACAATGGCGGATCGCGACGTAGACAGCTCACCGCCGGCCGGCCCGGCGGGGACCGCGGACTCCCGGCTGGGGCTGCTGCGCGAGCTGGGTGAGCAGGCCGTGCTGGAGGCGATCTTCCGCCGCGGCCCGGTGACCCGGCCGGAGATCGCCTCGGCCACCGGACTGTCCAAGCCGACGGTCGGCGCCGCCGTCGGCCGCCTGGAGCAGGCGGGAATGATCTCGGCCGTCGGTCCTCAGCACGGGCGCCGCGGGCGCAGCCCGATCGCCTACGTCGTGCGCGACAGCGCCGGCTTCGTCGTGGGGCTCGACCTCGGCGGCACCAACATCCGCTCCGGCGCCGCCGACGTGTTCGGCGAGATGATCCATGACGAGCTCGAGCCGACGACCAAGGCCGGCGGCCGGGCCCTGGCGGCCCAGCTCGCGGATGTGGCCACCCGCGCCGTCGAGCGTGGCCGCGCCACCCACGACCGGTTGCTGGCCATCGCCATCTCCACGCCCGGGGTCGTCGACCGCGACACCGGGCGCGTCCGTCTCGCCTACAACGTGTCGCCCGACGGGGCGCTTGACCCGCTCGGCGCCGTGGGGTCGCGCTTCGGCGTGCCCCTGCTCATCGACAACAACATCAACCTCGCCGCCCTGGGCGAGAAGTCGTTCGGGCTGGCCCGCGGGCGTCTCGACGATGGTGTTCATCGGCATCGGCGCCGGCGTCGGGATGGGGATCATCATGCACGACGAGCTGGTGCGCGGCGCCCACGGCGCGGCGGGCGAGATCGCCTATCTCCCGCTGGCCGGCGACCCCTTCGATCCCCGCCACAAGCTGCACGGCGGCCTGGAGGACGAGATCGGGGCGGCGGGGGTGCTCGCCGGGTTCGTGGCCCGGGCGCCGGCGCGGGCGGCCGAGGTCGCCACCGCGCAGGACGTGTTCGAGCTGGCCCGCACCGGGGACGGCGATGCCGGCGCGGTGGTGGGGCACATCGCCGCCCGGCTGGGCTCGGCGATCGCCACCGTGTGCGCGATCCTGGACCCGGAGCTCGTCGTGCTCGGCGGGGGCATCGGCTCCAGCCCCCTGCTGCTGAGCCCCGTGCGCGGCGCGGCGGCGGCGCTCGTCCCGCTCACCGCGCGGATCGAGACGAGCCTGCTCGGTGACCAGGCGGCCCTTCGCGGGGCGATCGCCTTCGCCCTGCATGCCGCGCGCAGCCAGCTCATCCCCCAGGGCGCCGCCGCCGGGGCCCGCCGAGGCGCCTCCGCGCGCGGCGAGCTCATCCGCTAGACAGACACAGAGGAGACACAGGGCATGGCCGCGATCGAGATCCAGGAAGTGAGCAAGCGCTACCGCGACGGGACCGTGGCGGTCCGCGACCTCAGCCTGCACATCGCCGACGGCGAGTTCACCGTGCTGGTCGGCCCGTCGGGATGCGGCAAGACGACGCTGCTGCGGATGATCGCGGGGCTGGAGGAGATCACCTCGGGCACCATCTCGATCGGGGACCGCGTCGTCAACGACCTCACGCCCAGGGATCGCGACATCGCGATGGTGTTCCAGAACTACGCGCTCTATCCGCACATGACCGTGGCCCGCAACATGGGCTTCGCGCTGCGCCGCGCCAAGGTCCCGGCCGAGGAGATCACCCGCAAGGTGCAGCACGCCGCCGACCTGCTCGGGATCTCCGACCAGCTTCAGCGCAAGCCCGGCAACCTGTCGGGCGGCCAGCGCCAGCGGGTGGCGATGGGCCGCGCCATCGTCCGCGACCCCCAGGCCTTCCTCATGGACGAGCCCCTCTCCAACCTCGACGCCAAGCTGCGCATCCAGATGCGCGCCGAGATCACGCGCATCCAGCGCCGCCTGCACACGACCACGGTCTACGTCACCCACGACCAGACCGAGGCGATGACGCTCGGCGACCGCCTGGCCGTGATGCGCGACGGCGTCATCCAGCAGCTCGGGACCCCCGCCGAGCTCTACGAGCGCCCGCAGAACCTGTTCGTGGCGGGGTTCATCGGAGCGCCGGCGATGAACTTCCTCATCGGCGAGATCGCCGACGGCTCGCTCACCTCGCCGCTGGGCACGGTCGCGCTCTCGCAGGCCGCCGACGCCGGGCCCGCGCCCCGCCACTCCGGGCGGGTGGTCGTCGGTGTGCGCCCGGAGAGCTTCGAGGACGCGGCGATGGTCGGCGAGCGTCCCGGGCTGCTCGCGGTCAACGCGATGGTCGACGTCCTGGAGTCGACCGGCTCCGACGTCTATGCCCACCTCTCGCTCAACGGCGCCGGCGCGGCGTCCGCCGACGACCCCGTGCTGCGCGAGCTGGCGCAGGCCACCGCCGCGGAGGATCCCGAGGTCGCGCTCGCGACCGGGTCAGAGCTCGTGGCCCGCGTCGGCGTGTCGCACTCGCTCACCGAGGGTCAGCAGAGCCGGCTGTGGCTCGACACCTCACGCATCCATCTCTTCGATCCCGCCACCGGCCGGCGCCTGCCCGGTTGATCCGGTTGACCGCGGGCCGGGGCTGAGCGCCGCGTGCTGGCCATCCTCGGCGGGCTCGGGGCGGCCGCCGCGTGGGCCGTCTCGGTGCTGTGCTCGTCGCGCTCCAGCCGGCTGATCGAGCCGATGGCCGTCGTGGCCTGGGTGATGCTCGTCGGGCTGCTCGTCGCCGCTCCCCTCGCCGCCGTGACGGGCGTGCCGGCGCGCCTGCACGGCTCCGCGCTGGTGTGGCTGATCCTCTCGGGCGCCGGGAACGTCGGCGGGCTGATCATCAACTACTACGCCCTGCGCATCGGCCAGGTCTCCCTGGTGGCGCCGATCGTCTCCACCGAGGGCGCGGTGGCCGCCGTCATCGCCGTGATCGCCGGCCAGAGCCTGGCGGTGTCGGTGGCCGGGGCGCTGCTCGTGATCGTCGTGGGGGTCGCGATCGCGTCGGTGCCCGCGCCCGGCGCCGCCGTCGCCGACGCCGAGCGCCATCCGCGGGTGGTCCTCCTGGCCGTCATCTCGACCCTGTCCTTCGGGACGAGCCTCTACGCCACGGGCCGGGCCGGGGCGGTGCTGCCGGCGTCGTGGGTGGTGCTGTCGGCGCGGCTCATCGGCGCCGTGGCGCTGGCGCTGCCGCTCGCCCTCGCCGGCCGGTTGCGGCTGACCAGGCGGGCGGCGCCGTTCGTGGTCGCGTCGGGGCTCGCGGAGGTCGCGGGCTTCTACTCCTACACCTGGGGGTCACGGCACGGGCTCGCCATCGCCGCGGTCCTCGCCTCCCAGTTCGCGGTGCTCGCGCTCGCGGCCTCCTACGTGCTGTTCTCCGAGCGGCTCAGCCGCCTGCAGCTCGCCGGGGTCGCGTGTGTCCTGGTTGGGGTGGCGGCCCTGAGCGCTCTGCGCGCCTGACGCGGCCCAGCCGGGGTGACGGGGCGCCGCTGCCCAGGCGCATCTCAGCGAGGTACTCGGCGAACGTCAACAGCGGGCTTGGGAGGAGCAGGTTCGGCCTCGCGGCAGCCGCAGGACGGACCTTTGGGAGATCGCCATCAGGAGCTAACGGTGATCTCCCAAACCCCGCCGGCCAAAGCCATGGGAGATCTCCCAAGACCTCGTCTCGCGAGCGCCCGCCCACCGCCCAGCCCACCCTCGATGGCCGTAGTTGACGTGCGCCGATACCAAGCGGAACGTGGCGCGGCCAGCGGCGGGCGCGCCCATTCGACGGTCACCTTACAAATTAGATGCGCTACATGATGCTTGACAGCGGCTATACCGTCTGTTTTGGGAGGAGATCTAATGAATGAATTGGCTCGTGTTCGTGTCGTCTCAGCGCTGGTCACCGTCGCCGCCGCCATCGCCGTGCTGGCCGGTCCTGCGTCCGCCGGCGCCGCCACCCAGACCGTCGGCCTGAACGGCTGGCAGGTGCAGAGCAGCGTCTCCGCCGGCCACGACGGCGCCGCGGTCTCGCGCCCGGGGTTCGGGGCAAAGGGCTGGCTGAAGGTCGCGCCCGACGACGGCGGCGCCCCCGGGACCGAGGTGGAGGCGCTCGTCCAGAACGGGCGCTGCCCCGATGTCTTCTTCTCCACCCGCATGAAGCGCTGCTTCGGCTACATGAAGTCGCTCGGCGCGGACACGATCCCGCGCTTCGCGGTGCCGTGGTGGTTTCGCACGACGTTCCGCGCCGAGCCGGCCGAGCACGCGAGCCTCGTCGTCAACGGGGTCGTCGGCGAGGCCGACCTGTGGGTGAACGGCCGTGAGGTCGCCGGCCACAGGACGCTGCAGGGGGCCTACACCCAATACGTGTTCGACGTCTCCCGGCTCGTGCATCGCGGGGTCAACGCGCTGGCGTTCCGGCTGTACCCCAACGACCCGAACACGATGTTCACCCTGGACAACGTCGACTGGTCCCAGATCCCGCCCGACAACAACACCGGCATCCAGTTCCCCGTCCAGCTCCACAGCACGGGGGCACTGGCCATCTCAGACGTGCACGTCGTCGAGCACAACGCGCCACGCGTGACGCGCTCGGCGCTGACCCTGCGTGCCCGGGTGAGCAACACGACGGGCCGGGCGCAGTCCGGCGTGCTCGCCGCGCAGGTGACCCCGCCGTCGGGCCGCCGCATCCGCCTCACGCACCCCGTCAGCGTCCCCGCCCACACGACACGGACCGTGTCGCTGGCGCCCGCCGCCTTCCACGAGCTGCGCCTGGCCCACCCGCAGGTGTGGTGGCCGTATCAGATGGGCGCCCAGCCCTTGTACGGGCTGACGATGAGCGTGGGCGACCTGCACCGCGGCCTTCGCGACTCGGAGTCGGAGACGTTCGGAATCCGCACCATCACCACTCGCCTCATCGGTCCCTCGCCGATCGCGCCGCAGGGCTCCCGCCAGTTCCTCGTCAACGGCCGGCCGATCCTGTTCCGCGGCGGCGGGTGGTCGGAGAACCTGTTCCTGCACTACTCCGCGGCCGACACCGCCAACCAGATCGCGCTGATCAAGAACCTCGGCCTCAACGGCATCCGCACCGAGGGCAAGGAGATGCCGACGGACTTCTACGAGCAGATGGATCGCGCCGGCATCCTCGTCGACGCCGGCTTCCAGTGCTGCGACGCCTGGCAGCTGCCCGACAACGGCAAGGGCGTCACCGCCCACGACTACCGGGTGCTGGCCAACTCGGCGCTCGCCATCGGCCGCGAGCTGCGCAACCACCCCAGCATCCTCAACTTCAGCTGGTCAGACAACAGCCCGATCCCCCGCCAGGCCGCCGTCTCGATCGCCGCCTTCAGGCGAGCGGACTTCCAGGAGCCGCTCATCGCCTCGGCGGAGTACAAGAGCGCCAAGGGGCTGGGGCCGTCGGGGGAGAAGGAGGGCCCCTACGACTGGGTCCCGCCGTCCTACTGGTACGACACCACTCACTACGCCAAGGGCGACAGCACACGCACCAACGTCGGCGGCGCGTGGGCCTTTGACTCCGAGGCGGGCAACGGCGCCACGATCCCCACCCTGGACTCGATCGATCGCTTCCTCTCGCCCTTTGAGCAGAGCCAGCTGTGGAAGGCGCCCGACTACAACCAGTACCACCTCAACTACGAGCCTGACCTGCCGGGTCCGTCCAACGGCGGCTACTCGTTCGGCACCCTGCACGACCTCGACACGGCGATGAAGGCGCGTTACGGCCCCTGGTCATCGCTCTCCCAGTACGTGGCCGAGGCCCAGCTCGCCAACTACGAGACCCAGCGCGCCGAGTTCGAGGCCTACGTCGACCATTCGTCGCGAGCCAAGGCGCCCTCGACGGGGATCGTCTACTGGCAGCTCAACAAGGGATGGCCGACCCTCCTGTGGGACCTCTACAACAACGACTATGACCAGGCCGGCAGCTACTTCGGCGCCCAGGAGGCCAACAAGCCGCTCCACGTCCTCTACGCCTACGGCTCGCGCACGGTGTCGGTGGCCAACCTCACCGGTGCCGCCGTCAGCGGTCTGTCGGTGCAGAGCCGGGTCTTCTCGGTCTCGGGCAAGCTGCTCGATGACAAGACGGCGGCAGGGGTGACGCTCGGCGCCGACCACGTCCAGGAGAACGTGCTGCGCCCCGCCGTGCCCGCCGCCACCCCGCCGGGCGCCAAGGCGCAGACCTACTTCGTCGAGCTGCTGCTGCGCCGCGGCGGCCAGGTGGTGGATCGCAACGTCTACTGGCTCTCCACCGCGCCCGACGTCGTCAACTGGTCAAAGACGATCGGCCAGCCCCAGGCGAGGATGACCTCCTACGCCAACCTCAGCGGGCTGCGCGGGCTGGCCCGGGCCCAGGTGAGCGTGAGCGCCCACACCGCCTCTGACGCCGGTGACGACGTCACCGACGTGACGATCACCAACACCTCGGCCACCGCCGCACCGGCCTTCTTCATCCGCGCCGACGTCCGTCGCGGGACCACGGCCGGTCTGCCGGCCGCGGGCGATGACGAGGTCCTGCCCGCACTGTGGTCAGACAATGACACGACCCTGTGGCCGGGGGAGTCCGAGACGCTCGAGGTCCGCTATGCCGCCGCGGCGCTGCACGGCGCGTCCCCGGTGATCACCGTGTCAGGGCAGAACGTCGCCGCCCGGAACGTGCCCGCCGGCTGACCCGACCCGCCATGCGCTTCCGCGCCGGGCCCGGATGTGTTCCGGATGTGATCCAGATCTTGAACGGTTCCAGATAACTGATACGTTGGGGTGAGTGACCCCCGAGGGATGGACTGACGTCGCCGCGACCCTGCGCGGGGCCGGGATGCGCGTGACGGCGCCTCGTGTCGCGGTGCTGTCCGAGGTCCGCGCCGGCCGGCATGTGACCGCGGACCAGGTGGCCGTGGGCGTCCGTGGGCGCGTCGGGCCGATCTCGACGCAGGCCGTCTATGACGTCCTCGCCGCCCTCACGGCGTCCGGCCTGCTGCGCCGGATCGAGCCGGCCGGGAGCGCGACGCGTTATGAGACGCGCGTAGGGGATAACCATCACCACGTGGTCTGTCGCGCCTGCGGAGCCATCGCCGATGTCGACTGTGTGGTCGGCGAGGCCCCGTGCCTGTCGCCGCCGGACGCCGGCGGCTTCCTCGTCGACGAGGCCGAGATCACGTTCTGGGGCCTGTGCCCCACCTGCCAGGCAGCCGTACCCGAACCGAACCCGAGATGAAGGAGAGCCAGATGAGCGAGAAGCGCCCCTACACGACCACCGACGGTGGCAGCCCCGTTGCCAGTGACGAGTTCTCGCTGACGGTCGGTCCCGACGGCCCGATCCTGCTCCAGGACCAGTACCTGATCGAGCAGATGGCCAACTTCAACCGTGAGCGGATTCCCGAGCGCCAGCCGCACGCCAAGGGCGCGGGCGCCTTCGGCACGTTCGAGACGACCGAGGATGTGACGCAGTACACCCGCGCGGCGCTGTTCCAGCCCGGCGTGAAGACCGAGATGCTCGCCCGCTTCTCCACCGTGGCCGGTGAGAGCGGGAGCCCCGACACGTGGCGCGACCCCCGCGGCTTCGCCCTGAAGTTCTATACGTCCGAGGGCAACTACGACATGGTCGGCAACAACACGCCGGTCTTCTTCATCCGCGACCCGATGAAGTTCCAGCACTTCATCCGCAGCCAGAAGCGCCGCGCCGACAGCGGCCTGCGCGACCACGACATGCAGTGGGACTTCTGGACCCTCTCACCGGAGTCCGCGCACCAGGTCGCCTGGCTGATGGGTGACCGCGGCATCCCGAAGACCTGGCGCCACATGAACGGCTACTCCAGCCACACCTACATGTGGGTCAACGCGGCCGGCGACAAGTTCTGGGTCAAGTACCACTTCAAGACCGATCAGGGCATCGACTTCCTCACCCAGGAGGACGCTGACCGGACCGCCGGCGAGAACGCCGACTACCACCGGCAGGACCTGTTCGAGGCGATCCGCGACGGCGACTTCCCGACGTGGACGCTCCACATGCAGATCATGCCCTTCGAGGAGGCCAGGACCTACCGGTTCAACCCCTTCGACCTCACCAAGGTGTGGCCGCACGGCGACTACCCGCTCATCAAGGTCGGGACGATGACGCTCGACCGCAACGTGACCGACTTCCACACCGAGATGGAGCAGGCCTCGTTCGAGCCCAACAACCTCGTGCGGGGGATCGGCCTGAGCCCGGACAAGATGCTCCTCGCGCGCGGGTTCGCCTACGCCGACGCGCATCGCGCCCGGCTGGGCGTCAACTACAAGCAGATCCCGGTCAACACGGTCAAGGCCGCCGAGGTCCACAGCTACAGCAAGGACGGCGTCGGGCGGACGGTGAACGTCACCGATCCCGTCTACGCGCCCAACTCCTACGGCGGCCCGGCGGCTGATCCGTCACGGACCGACGACGCCGGCCTGTGGGCGGCCGACGGCGAGATGGTCCGATCGGCCTACACGCCGCGCGCCGACGATGGCGACTTCGTCCAGGCCCGGACGCTGATCCGCGAGGTCCTCGACGACGACGCCCGCGAACGACTGGTGGGCAACGTCGCCGGCCACCTCTCACAGGGCGTATCGGACAAGGTGCTGGCCCGGGCGTTCGAGTACTGGAAGAACATCGACGCCGAGATCGGCGAGCGGATCGAGCACGCCGTCGGCGCCGGCGTCGGCGCCTGACCCGCAGAGCTCTCTCCGGCTACGGGGCGCGCCTGCCTCAGGGCGCGCCCCCTAGTGAGCCTGCCGCAAGCGTTGCACTCGAAATGGCGGGCGGGCGCAACGCTCCCGGGAAACCCACTAGTCGAGCTCTTCTTCGAGCGGCCCTCCCGCGACGTCGGCGGGCTGGAGCCGTTCGACGGCCTGCGTGAGCCGCTCGAGCATCTCGAACATCTCGTCGCGGTCGGCCTTCTGGTCCACCGCCAGCCGTACCGCGGCGATCTCCCGAGCCAGGTACTCGGTCTCGGCCAGCGAGCGGGCATTGGTCTCCCGGTCGCGCTCGACCTCGGCCTTGTCGCGGTCGGCCTGCCGGTTCTGGGCCAGCAGGATCAGCGGGGCGGCATAGGCGGCCTGGGTGGAGAAGGCCAGGTTGAGCAGGATGAAGGGGTACGGGTCGAACGCCGCGTGCCTGCCGTAGCTCACCGCCTCGATGGCGTTGAACGCGATCCAGACGATGACGATCGCCGTCTGCATGATGAGATAGCGCGGCGTGCCGAAGAACCGCGCCAGCCGCTCGGCGATCGCCCCGAACTGATCGGGGTTGTAGACGGGGCCGCCCGGCGAGCCCTTGGGGGTGGAGAGGTCGTCGCCGCGTGCCATCAGCCGCTCTCCGTCAGCGTCGCGCGCCAGTCGGTGGGCAGCAGCCGGTCGAGCACGTCGTCGATCGTCACCGCACCGACCAGCCGGTGGGCCTCGTCGACGACCGCAAGCGTGACCACGTCATAGGCGGCGAGCTGCACCGCCACCTCGCGGTCGCTCAGGCTCTCCTGCACCGGCTCGACGTCCTCGTCGATGCAGCGTCCCAGGGGCTTGCTCGGGGCCTCGCGGAGCAGGCGCTGGATGCCCACGTTGCCGATGTAGCGGCCGGTGGGCGTCTCCAGCGGAGGGCGGCAGACGAACACGGCCGCCGCCAGTGGAACCGGCAGGTTGGGATCGCGCACCCGGGCCAGCGCCTCCGCCACCGTGGTGTCCGGGGCCAGGATCACCGGCTCGGGGGTCATCAGCCCGCCCGCGGTGTCCGGCCGGTAGTTGAGCAGCCGGCGGACGGGCTCGGCCTCCTCGGGATCCATGGCGTGCAGGAGCTCGGCCTGGCGACCGGCCGAGAACTCGGCGAGCAGGTCGGCGGCGTCGTCGGCCTCCATCTCGTCGAGGACTCGGGCCAGCCGCTCGATGCCCAGGCCCTCGATCAGCCTCACCTGCTCGTCCTCGGACATCTCCTCCAGCAGGTCGGCGAAGCGGTCGTCCTCGAGCTCGGCGGCCAGCACCCGGCGCCGGCTCAGGGGCAGGCGCCGGATCGCGCCCGCCATCTCGGCGGGGTGCAGACCGCCCAGCTCGGCGGCCTGGCGGTCCACCGGGCGCTCGGAGGCGAACAGCTCGCCCGCCTCGGCCCAGTCAAGGACGTTGGGGGCGCGCCGCAGGCCGGGGACCCGGCGCGCGCCGGACAGTGCCACCGTCGACACCTCCCAGCCGGTGTGCTCGGGCGCCTCCACCAGACCGACGTCGACGACCCGCGAGCCCTTGAAGCGCTTGCCGATGAGCTCGGCCGAGAGCAGGCGCTCGCCCTCGCGCAGGGCGAACTGGCGCATGTTGACCGAGCCGCGGCGCAGGCGGGCGCCGTCAGAGCCGATCTCGCCGATCCGGCCGATGCCCACGAACACCCGCCGCCGCTGCACGGAGACGACGAATCCGTTGACCCGGGGCGGCTTGGAGCCGAGGTCGACGACCGCGTCGGCGATCCGTCCCACCTCGGCGCCGTCGGCGCCCAGGAGCGGCAGCCGAGTCAGTCGTGTGAGATAGACGGTGCGCCGTTCCATGCCTGTGATCGTACCCCGCTGCCTGCGGCCGATCTCGTCACTGCAGCGGGATGTCGACGCCCCGCTCCTCCTCGGGGCGCGGGCCGAAGATCCTGCGCGCGGACTCGTCGATGGCCAGGTCGTTGATGCTCGCCTCGCGGCGGCGCATGAGACCGTGCTCGTCAAACTCCCACAGCTCGTTGCCGTAGCTGCGCCACCACTGGCCGTCACCGTCATGGCTCTCGTACTGGAAGCGCACGGCGATCCGGTTGCCGTCACACGCCCACAGGCTCTTGCGCAGCGCGTACTCCAGCTCGCGCTCCCATTTCCGGGTGAGGAACGCGACGATCTCGGCCCGCCCGGTGACGAACCTGTCACGGTTGCGCCACACCGAGTCCTCGGTATAGGCCCCCGCTACGCGCTGCGGGTCGCGGCTGTTCCACGCATCCTCGGCGGCCTGCACCTTCTGTGCTGCCGTCTCGGCGGTGAACGGGGGGAGCGGCGGGCGGTCGGCCATGGGGTCCTCCTTGAAGTGGGTAGGGTGATTCTGAATGAAGATCATCTACACCCAGACCGACGAGGCGCCGGCGCTGGCCACGCAGTCGCTGCTGCCGATCATCGAGGCCTTCGCCGCCGTCGCCGGGGTGGAGGTGGAGCTGCGCGACATCTCGCTCGCCGGGCGGATCCTCGCCCAGTTCCCCGACCGCCTCAACGGTGACCACCGCGTCTCAGACGACCTCGCCGAGCTCGGTGAGCTGGCCAAGACGCCCGAGGCCAACATCATCAAGCTGCCCAACATCAGCGCGTCGGTGCCCCAATTGCGCGCCGCCATCGCCGAGCTCCAGGCTCACGGGTATGACATCCCCGACTATCCGAGTGACCCCTCCGGCGATGATCAGCGCGACATCCGCGAACGCTATGACCGTGTCAAGGGCAGCGCGGTCAACCCCGTCCTGCGCGAGGGCAACTCCGACCGCCGCGCGCCGGACTCGGTCAAGGCCTACGCCCGCAAGCACCCGCACTCGATGGGCGCGTGGTCCACTGACTGTCGGTCGCACGTCTCCACGATGAGCGAGGGCGACTTCCGCTCCACCGAGCAGTCGGTCACGGTGGCCGGTGACCGCGCGGTCCGCATCGAGCACGTCACCACCGACGGAGACGTCACCGTGCTCAAGCCGGACTTCCCGGTGCTCGCCGGGGAGATCATCGATTCCGCCGTCATGCGCCGCGCGGCACTCGACGCGTTCCTGGCCGAGCAGGTCGCCGAGGCCAGGGAGCAGGGCGTCCTGTTCTCCGTGCACCTCAAGGCGACGATGATGAAGGTGTCAGATCCGATCATCTTCGGCCACGCCGTGCGCGCCTACTTCCCCCGCGTGTTCAGCGAGCACGGCGACGCCCTCGCCGCCGCCGACGTCCACCCCAACGACGGCATGGGCGCGCTGCTCAAGGCCGTGGAGGGGATGCCCGACGACGAGCGCGCCGCCATCACCGCGGCGGTCGACGCCGCCTACCGCGACGGCCCCAGCCTGGCCATGGTCGACTCAGACCGTGGGATCACGAGTCTGCACGTGCCCTCCGATGTGATCATCGACGCGTCGATGCCCGCCGCGATCCGGTCGGGCGGTCAGATGTGGAACCGCGACGGGGAACTGCAGGACACCAAGTTCGTGATCCCGGATCACTCCTACGCGGACCTCTACGCCGAGACGGTCCTCGACTGCCGCGAGCACGGCGCCTTCGATCCGTCGACGATGGGCACGACGCCCAATGTCGGCCTCATGGCGCAGAAGGCCGAGGAGTACGGCTCGCACGACAAGACGTTCGAGATCTCCGCGCCGGGCACGGTCCGGGTCGTGGACGGCGACGGCACGACGCTGCTCTCCCACGACGTCCAGACCGGTGACGTCTGGCGGATGTGTCAGACCAAGGACGCCCCGATCCGCGACTGGGTCCACCTCGCCGTCGACCGCGCTCGGGCCACCGGCTGGCCGGCCGTGTTCTGGCTGGATCAGACGCGCGCCCACGATGCCGAGGTCCTCACCAAGGTGCGCGCGGAGCTCGACGAGCTCGACACCAGCGGGCTGGAGCTGAAGATCCTCGACGTCGCGCAGGCGACGCGGTTCACGCTGGCCCGCGCGCGCGCCGGCGAGAACACGATCAGCGTCACCGGCAACGTGCTGCGCGACTACCTCACCGACCTGTTCCCGATCTTGGAGCTCGGCACGAGCGCCAAGATGCTGTCGATCGTCCCGCTCATGGATGGCGGCGGCCTGTTCGAGACCGGGGCCGGCGGCTCGGCGCCCAAGCACGTTCAGCAGTTTGAGCGTGAGAACCACCTGCGCTGGGACAGCCTCGGTGAGTTCCTGGCGCTCGCGGTGTCACTGCAGATGCTCGCCGACAAGACCGACAACCCGCGCGCCAAGATCCTCGGCGACGCCCTCGACCGCGCCACCGGTGCCGTGCTGGAGCACAACCGCTCCCCGTCGCGCAAGGTGGGCGAGCTCGACAACCGTGGGAGCCATTTCTACCTCGCGCTGTACTGGGCTCGCGAGCTAGCCGATCAGACAGACGACGCCGAGCTGGCCGAGCGCTTCGCGCCGCTGGCCGAGCGGCTAAACAGCGATGAGCAGACGATCGTGTCAGAGCTGTCCGAGGTGCAGGGCTCGGCGGTGGAGCTGGGTGGCTATTACCGCCCGGATTCGGAGAAGGCGGCGGCGGCCATGCGGCCCAGCCCGACCTTCAACGCGGCCCTGGAGAGCTTGTAGGACGGTCACCCCGTGACGCCACCGCTCCCCGCGGGCACGGTGACGATGCTGTTCACCGACATCGAGGGTTCCACCCGCCTGCTCGACCAGCTCGGAGATGACTACGGCGCCGTGCTGGGCGACCATCGCCGCCTGCTGCGCGAGGTGTGGGCCCGCCACGACGGGGTGGAGGTCGGGACCGAGGGTGACTCGTTCTTCGTCGCCTTCGCCGATGTCGAGTCGGCCGTGGAGGCGGCGATCGCCGCCCAGCGGACGCTGGCCGCGCACGCGTGGCCCATGGACGCGGGGGCGGGGCGGATACGAGTCAGGATGGGGTTGCACACCGGTGAGCCCCGGATCGACCAGGGTGACTACTGGGGAGCCGATGTGCACTACGCGGCCCGGATCGGCGCCGCCGCCCACGGCGGGCAGGTCCTGGCCAGCCAGGCCACCCGCGCCCTGGACGGCCGCCACGAGTTCGAGTCGGTGGGCGAGCACAGCCTCAAGGACTTCGTCGCGCCCCGGGAGCTGTTTCACCTCATCGTCGACGGGGCCGGGGCCTCCGAGTTCCCGCCGCCGCGAACCCTGGAGCGGATCCGCACCAATCTGCCGTCGCCCGCGACCGAGCTGATCGGCCGCGAGGACGAGCTGGCGGTCCTCCTCGACCTGATCGAGAGCGCCCGCCTGGTCACCCTGTCGGGACCGGGTGGCTCGGGCAAGACGCGGCTGGCGCTCGAGGTCGCCCAGCGCGCGGCGGAGGACTTCGACGCCGTGTGGTGGGTGCCCCTCGAGCACATCCTCGACTCCAACGAGGTCATGGGCGCTCTGTCACGGGCGATGGGACTGCCCGAGCTCGCCGGGATGGAGGCCGGCGAGCGCGTCCTCGATCACCTGCGCGCGCGCAACGTGCTCCTGGTGCTCGACAACCTGGAGCACGTCATCGACGTGGCGCCGCTGATCGGCCAGGTGGCGCGCGCCGGGCCCGAGGTCAGGGTGCTCGTCACCAGCCAGCTGCCGCTGCGCGTCGGCGGTGAGAACGTGCTCGCCCTCGATCCGCTGCCGCTGCCCACGGGCAACGAGCGCGAGCTCTCCGCGCTGAGCGAGGTGGCCTCGGTGGCGCTGCTGGCGCAGCGAGCGGTGGCCGCCGGGACCGGGTGGGAGCTGACCGCGGAGAACATGTTCGACGTCGCGCGGCTGTGCCGCCAGCTCGAGGGGATGCCGCTGGCCCTGGAGCTGGCGGCCGCGCGGCTGAGCGTGCTCGATGCCGGCGAGCTCTCGCGGCGGCTGGAGGAGAGCCTCGATGCGCTGGGCAGCGGCGGCCCTGACCTGCCCATCCGCCAGCGCGGTCTCCGAGCCGTCCTGGAGTGGTCGGCCGGCCTGCTCTCCGAGTCAGAGCGATCGCTGCTGCTCGGGCTCTCGGTGTTCTCGGCGGGGTTCACGGCGCCGCTGGCAGAGGCGGCATTCGGGGAGGTGCTCGACGAGCTCGAGGGCCTGCTCGCCGCCGGCTTGGTCCGGCGGGGGGAGGACGGGCGCTTCGAGGTGCGGCCCCCGGTGCGGCGGTTCGCGGCCGAATTGCTCGACGCCGACGCCGAGGACGCGATGCACGCGGCCATCACCGACGCGCTCATCGCCCTGGCCGAGCCGTTTGAGAAGCGGTGGGTGGTGATGAGCAAGGAGGGCCGCCTGGCGCTGAACCCCGAGGTGGGCAACGTCTTCGGCGAGCTCGACTGGGCTCAGCTCATGGACTACGGTCGCCACGCCCGGCTCGCCGCCTCGACCGGTTGGTGGATGAACTACTCAAGCGCCGTGGACTTCAGCCGCGACCACCTCGAGATCGCGCTGGCCCGTTCGACCGATCCCGTGATGCGTGCGCGGTGCCTGCAGGCCCTCGGAGCGCTTGGACTCAAGGAGTCTGACCCGACGGGGTCGCTGGATGCCGCCGACGCGTGGCGGGACCTCGGCGACGTCGAGGGCGAGTTCTACAGCGCCATCTACGGCGCCAACCTGTACGGGCATGCCCGCGAGCCCGAGGCGATGGCCGAGGTCGTGGCGCGCGCCGCCGAGCTTCACGCCCAGCTGCCCGACGACCCCGATGCCGGATGGATCCTTGCCGTCGTCACCGCGGAGGCGGTGTGGCTCGACGGTCATCCGCAGGACGCCATCGCGCCGCTCGAGCCGCTGTACCGCGATGCCCCCGACGGCTCCTGGAAGCAGTTCTGGCTGGCGACGCGCCTGGCCGATCTCGAGCTCGTGCTCCATCGGCCCGCGGAGGCCCTCGCCCACTATGGAGTGGCGCTGGCGGTCCTGGCCCCCCTGCGCTCTGCGCTGGGCGAGCTCATCCAGGCGGTGACGGTCGCGGTCGCCCTGTCACGGCTGGACCGCGTGCCGGAGGCGGCCGCGGTGTGGGCCGTGTGCGAGCTCGGTTTCGACGAGCTCTCCTCGCCGCCCCACGGCGCCATGCTGGAGTGGTATGAGGCCGTGCGGGTGAGCCTCGGCGATGAGGACCTCGCGGCCGGCCGTCGGCGCGCGGCCCGGATGGGGCTCGATCAGGGGTTGGCGTGGGTCGGTCAGGTGGCGCGCGGCGAGTCGCACGCCGCCCCCTGACGTGCGCGCCTCCGCGCACAGAAAGGAGGAGCCCCGCAGCCCCCGGGACCCCTCCTTTTGATGTCCCGGCCAGTGAGTCAGCTGCCGCTGCCGACTTTTGGGAGATCTGGCCTGGATGGTGGCTTTACGCCGTTGTCAATGCCCCCCTCGGAAGTGTCTGCCCCGCCCGGCCGGTGCCGCGTGGATCCAAGATTGACGCCGCTCAGTGTCCCCCATGACGGCCTGTGCGAAAACGTACATTCACCCACCCGCTGTGCGTCCTTTGACCCATACGGTCACCGGCGCGCTTTTCGTGTGTATCGCGCCAGAATCGCGCGCGCCTCACGCGAAGTCCCCGGCACCGGCGCGGGCCTCGCGCAGCATCTCCGTGATCGCCGCCAGCGCCTCGTCACCCAGCGGCTCGGTGCCGAAGCGGATGTCGTGCAGCGCCTCCGTGGCGTCCTGGGCCAACGCCTGCCCGGCCGGCGTGATCGTGGCCAGAGTGGTGCGCCGGTCCGAGGGGTGCGGGGCCCGCCGCACGTAGCCGGCGCGCTCGAGCCCGTCGACGAGGTTGGTGACGCTGGCGGGATGGACCTGCAATCGTGCGCCCATCTTGCCCAGCGGCAGCGAGCCGGCCCGGCTGAAGTGCAGCAGCATCAGCGCCTCGTAGCGCGCGAACGTCAGCCCGAACGGCTCGAGCGCCTCGTTGAGCCGGCCCAGCAGGATCTGCTGGGTGCGCATCACCGAGGTCACCGCCATCATCGCCGCCACCGGCGACGCCGGCCAGTGCGTCCGCCACTGGCGCCCGGCCTCCTCGATGGGGTCGAAGCGCAGGGTCAGCTTCGTCAGACCTTCAGCGCCTCGGGCGCCGACGCCAGCGCCGCCTCGATGGCGCTCACCAGCTCTCGCGCCGACGCGGCGGTGAGCTCCACCGCCACGCGTGCGCCCGGGCCGAGCGACGGGTTGGAGAAATCTATGTTGAGGGTGTGGTCGGCCATCGCGTGCACGGGATGGTCGAAGTACACCGTCCCGTCGGTGACGTGAAACCACTTTGACCCCGCCCCACCCGCCCCCTTCGCGCTGCCGACGAGCTCGGTCTTCACGGTCGCGTACGTGCACATGCTCAGCCTCCGAGGTGGGTGTTGTAAAAGGTCTCGATCCGCTCCCAGCCATCGTTGGCGGCCTCGACCCGATAGGCGGGGCGGTCCACCGAGAAGAAGGCGTGGCCCGCGCCGTCGTAGCGATGAAACTCGTGGGGCTTGTTCTCCCGGGTGAGGATCTCGTCGAGCTCGTCGACCTGCTCGGGGCTGGGGTACTTGTCGTCGTTGCCGAACAGGCCGAGCAGTGGGCAGCGCAGGTTGGGCAGCTGATCGACCAGGTTGGTGACCTTCAGCGGGAACCCCTCTTCGGGCGTGCCGGTGACAAACGCGCCGTAGCAGTCGACGGCCGCGTCCAGAGGCAGGTTGCAGGCGGCCAGGACTGATTGACGTCCGCCGGAGCAGTAACCGATGACGCCCACCTTTCCGTTGGACGTCGGCAGTGCGCGCAGCGTCGTGGCGCTGCCGCCGACGTCGCCGACCAGGCGGGGGTCGGGCACGCCGCCATTGGCGCGGGCGGTCGCCGCCGCGTCGTCGGGCGCTGCCCCCGGGGCCTCGCGCCAGTACAGGTTGGGGCAGATCGCGTCGTAGCCCAACTCGGCAAAGCGCCGCACGATCTCCTTCGTCCCCCGGTCATAGCCCGGCATGTGGTGGATGACGACCACGCCGCCCCGGGCCTCGTCGCCGGCGGGACGGGCGATGTACGCCTCGATCTCATCGCCGTCGTGCCCGGTGATCCGGATCGTCTCCGCGCTCAGTGAATCGCTCATGGCCGCGATTCTCTCACGGGCGGTGCGGCGGCCGCTCCGGCCTCCGAGCGGTCAGGGCAGGACGCGGCGGCCCCACGTGAACTGGTCACCCAGCCAGCTGCCGCGCAGGGGGAGGACGTACACGCCCTGGCCCGAGGAGTGGATGACCCAGTTGTCGCCGAGATAGATCCCGGTGTGGATGACGTTGGCCTCGGTGGCGGTGCTGTTGAAGTGTGCGCTGCCGAAGAACAGCAGGTCGCCCGGGCGCAGCTGGTCGTAGCGCAGCCGGTCACGATGCGGAATCTCCTGCGCCATCTGGGCCGCGGTCCGGCCTCCGATCTCCCGCCCCCACGGCAGCCCTGACACCTTGAACACGCGCCACACGAAGCCCGAGCAATCGAAGCCGCCATGGGCCAGGCCGTCGGCGGTGTTGTCGGTGGTCCCGGCGTACACGTACGGATAGCCGATCCTGGATACGGCGATGCGCAGCGCGGCGAGCTGGTCGGCGCTCATCTGCGGCAGCGCGTAGGTCATCAGGGTCTGGCGCGCGGACTGGATGCTCCAGCTTCCGTCGTCCATCACCTGGGCGAGAGACCACGCGGCCTCGGCGCGCGTGATCGGGTCCCAGGGGAAGAGCTCGAGCTGGTCGGTGCCGGCCGGGTGGTCGTAGCGCAGGCCGAGGTATCGGGCCACCACCTCGGTGCCGTAGTACGACGGCGGCCGCAGGCCGACCGCGACGGTGGCGCGCTGCACGTGCGCGGCGACGTCGGCGAGTCCGAGCTGATCGACGACCAGGCGGTCAAATGCGCTGACCGTGACCAGGCCCGCGGCGGCACGGACCGTGGGCAGCGTCGCGGGCTGTCCGTCCACCGTCGAGACGTCGCGGCTCGCCAGCGCGGCGAGTGCGGCGAGCGCCCGGTCGGCCTGGGCGCCCGGCAGTCGCTCCGCGCCCCCGAAGTCGTTGCCGTGGAGGTTGCTCATCAGCCCGGCCTGGACGACCTGACGCTGCTGGGCGCCGTCCCAGTTGGCCAGCGTGACCTGAGCGCTCGCCGCGGCCGGCAGAACCGCGCCGAGAACGGCGCACGCGGCGAGGATCACGGGCACAGCAAGCTTGAGCACGCGGACCGGCATCACTACACCGGTCATCGGCGCAATGACTCAGGTCCTCAAGACCGCTGCGGGGCGGCCTGGACTGATAGATGTACCGGCATGCCCGTACGCCGCGTCATCATCGACCATGTCTCCCTCGGCGTCTCTGACCTGCCGCGCAGCATCGAGTTCTATACGCGAGCGCTCGCGCCGCTGGGCTTCACCCCGATGGGGCCCTGGCGCGAGGACGCCCACGAGATGGCCTTCGGCGTCGACGACCTGGACGATTTCGCCATCTCGCTGGCCTGTCCGCCCGGCCCGGGAGTTCATGTCTGCTTCGCCGCCGACAGCCGCGAGCAGGTCGACGCCTTTCACGTCGCCGCGCTGGCGGCCGGCGGCCGCGACAACGGGGCGCCCGGGCCGCGGCCCGAATACTCGGAGGGGTACTACGGCGCGTTCGTCCTTGACCCCGACGGGCACAACATCGAGGCGGTGCACCACGGGTAGCTGACCCGCTACCTTCCGACCCGCCATGGACTCTCGCAGCCCCCGGCGGCCGTTGGCACGGATCGCCCTCGCGCTCCTGGCGGCCGCGGTGGCCGCCCTGGCCGCGACCGCCTGCGGGAACACGGCCAAGGATCCGGCACGGCCCACGTTCGACGTCACCGGTGCGCCGGTGGGTCAGCCGATGCCGTCGGGTTTCGTCGGGTTCTCGATCGAGATCAAGGCCCTGGAGCAGTTCACGGGCACGAACCCCGACGCCGTCAACCCGATCTTCCTGCACCTCATCGAGGACATCGCGCCCGACCAGAGCCCGGTGCTGAGGCTGGGCGGCGACAGCACCGACTGGTCCTGGTGGCCGGTGTCAAGCGTGGCCCGCCCACCCGGGATCCGCTTCACGCTGACCCCGAACTGGCTCGCCGTCGCTCACTCCGTGGCCACCGCGGTGCGGGGGCGGCTCATCCTCGGCGTCGACCTGGAGGCCGACAGCCGCACGGTCGCCATCGCCGAGGCCAACGCGATGGTCGACCGGATCGGCCGCAGCTCGGTGGCCGCGCTGGAGCTGGGCAACGAGCCCGAGCTGTACGGCGCCTTCGGCTGGTACCGGTCGGCGACCACCGGCAAGCCGGTCCTGGGCCGCCCGCGCGACTACGACCCGGCCGCGTTCGAGCGCGAGTACTCGAGCTTTGCCCCGCACCTGCCCGATGTCAGGCTGGCCGGACCCAGCAGCGGCGCGGCGACGTGGCTGGCGAAGCTCGGCTCGTTCCTGGACGCCGAGCCTCGCGTCCGGCTGGTGACGGTGCACGCCTATCCCCTCAAGCACTGCACCAAGTCCAAGGTCGTCACGAGCGCCCAGCTCCTCTCCGACCAGTCCTCGCACGGCCTCGCCGCCTCCGTGGCGCCCTACGTGGCGGTGGCCGCCGCGCACCACGACCCGCTGCGCGTGGATGAGATGAACGGCATCTCGTGCGGGGGCACCCGCGGCGTGAGCGACACCTTCGCCTCGGCCCTCTGGGTCCTCGACGCGCTGTTCGAGATGGCCCGCACCGGCGTCACCGGGGTCAACATCCACACCGTCCCGGGAACGATCAACGAGATCGTCGGCCCCGATCCCGCCGGCGGCGCTTCCCGCATGCTGGTGCACCCCGAGTACTACGGGATGATGATGTTCGCCCAGGCCGCGCCCGCCGGATCGCACCTGCTCAAAATCGGCACGGCGACGCCGCCCGGCGTGAAGGTGTGGGCCACGCGCGCGAGCGATGGCGTCATCCACGTCGTCGTCATCAACAAGGGCGTGGCCAGGTCGCAGTTCCTGCGGTTGCGGGTCGCCGGCGCCCGGGGGCCGGCGGAGGTCGAGCAGCTCCGCGCGCCAAGCGTCCACAGCACCGGCGGGGTCACCATCGGCGGCCAGACGTTCGGCGCCGCGACGAGCACCGGGGTCCTGGCCGGGCCGGCCGCCCACGACACCCTGAAGTCATCGGATGGGGGCTATCCCCTCACGGTGCCGGCAGCCAGTGCAACGATGCTCACCATCCCCGCCGGGTAGTTGGGCATGGACCTCGTCGCCTATCTGGAGCGGATCGGCGTTGCCTCCGGGGCCGGGCTGGCCGAGCTTCACCGCGCCCACGTCACCTCGATCCCGTTCGAGAACCTCGACTCACATCAGGGCATCCCGGTGTCGGTGGAGCTGGATGACATCGAGCGCAAGCTCGTCGCCGATCGCCGCGGCGGCTACTGCTTTGAGCACAACCTGCTGTTCGCGGCGGCACTGTCCGGGATGGAGATCCGCGCAGAGCCGATGCTCGCGCGCGTCCGCCTGGGCCGGCCGCCCGGGATCCCACGCCCCCGGACGCATCTGGTGCATCGCGTTCATGCCGACGGTGAGGTCTGGCTGGCCGATGTCGGCTTCGGCAACGGGACCCTGCTGGAGCCGATCCCGTTCGGACCGGGTGCCGAGCACGAGCAATCGGGCTGGCGCTTTCGCATCGTCCAGGACGGCGCCGAGCACGTGCTCCAGAGCCGCGACGGCTCAGACTGGGTCGACGTATACGGCTTCGTCCCCGAGCCCGTGCCGTTCGTCGATATCGACATGAGCAACTGGTTCACGTGCACCCACCCCAGGTCGCCGTTCGTGGCGGGACTGATCCTCGCGATGAACCACCGCGACGGCACGCGGGTGGCCCTGAGCGATTGGCATGGGCTCTCGCTCACCACGCACACGCCTGCCGAGCGGACGGTCTCCCACCCCGCGCGTGAGGACATCCCGGAGCTGCTGGAGACCGTGTTCGGCCTCCCGGGATTCATGCTCGGCGATAACGGGCGGATCACACGCCGGGCCCCTGACTCCGAGTAAGCTATTCTTTACGTAAACGTGAGGTAGCGCGTTCGCCGCGTTCGGGACCGGCCCGACTGAAAGCCTGAAAGGAAGCCGTGAGCACGACCGGCGCAGATCACAACGGAGCCGTTGCCACCGAGATGCCCGCGGTCCGGCGCGACCATCACGGCAACCCGGTCCCTGACCACTACAAGTGGATCGCCCTGTCGAACACGACGCTCGGCGTGCTCATCGCCACGATCAACGCCTCGATCCTGCTCATCTCGCTGCCGGCGATCTTCGACGGCATTCACATCGATCCACTGCAGCCCAGCAACACCAACTACCTGCTGTGGCTGATCCTCGGCTTCCTCGTCGTCACCGCGGTGCTCGTCGTCAGCCTCGGGCGGCTGGGTGACATCTACGGCCGGGCCCGGACGTTCAATCTCGGCTTCGCCGTCTTCACCTTCTTCTCGATCATGCTGGCCGTCACCTGGATGAAGGGCGGCGCCGGCGCGATGTGGCTGATCATCATGCGGGCCCTCCAGGGCGTCGGCGGGGCGATGCTGTTCGCCAACTCCAGCGCCATCATCACCGACGCCTTTCCGGCCAACCAGCGCGGCCTGGCCCTGGGCATCAACGGCGTCGCCGCCGTCGCCGGATCGTCGATCGGCCTCGTCCTCGGCGGCCTGCTGGCGCCCGTCGCCTGGCGCGCCGTGTTCCTGGTCTCGGTCCCGTTCGGGATCCTCGGCACCGTATGGGGCTTCGCCAAGCTGCGTGACCTCTCCGAGCGCAAGCCGGCCAAGATCGACTGGTGGGGCAACGTCACCTTCGCGGTGGGCCTGATCGCGGTGATGATCGGCATCACCTACGGCATCCAGCCCTACGGCCACCACACGATGGGGTGGACGAGCCCCAAGGTGATCGCCGAGATCGGCGGCGGGATCCTCGTCCTCATCGCCTTCTGCATCATCGAGACGCGGGTCGAGCAGCCGATGTTCCACCTGGACCTGTTCAAGGTCCGCGCCTTCACCGCCGGCAACTTCGCCTCGCTGCTTTCGGGCATCGGCCGCGGCGGGCTCCAGTTCGTCCTCATCATCTGGCTGCAGGGCATCTACCTTCCCCGCCACGGCTACAGCTTCGCCGACACGCCCCTGTGGGCGGGGATCTACCTGCTGCCGCTCGTCGCCGGAATGCTCTTCGCCGGGCCCATCGCCGGCGCGCTGTCGGATCGCATGGGCCCGCGCCCGTTCGCCGTCGCGGGCATGGGGCTGGCCGCGCTCTCCTTCCTGCTGCTCGCGCTGCTGCCGGTGAACTTCTCCTATCCGGTGTTCGCGCTGGTGATCATCCTCAACGGGCTG
This sequence comes from uncultured Actinomycetota bacterium, assembly GCA_963771675.1. Classification (GTDB taxonomy): domain Bacteria; phylum Actinomycetota; class Thermoleophilia; order Solirubrobacterales; family Solirubrobacteraceae; genus Palsa-465. The sequence continues at coordinate 25,035 of CAVYUJ010000007.1, forward strand.
GGGATGGGCATCTTCTTCTCGCCCAACCGGGCCAGCATCATGAACAGCCTGCCCGCCAGCCAGCGTGGCGCCGGCGGGGGCATGGCCGCGACGTTCATGAACTCGGCCATGGTGCTGTCGATCGGGATCTTCTTCAGCCTGATGATCGTCGGGCTCTCGGGCGGCCTGCACCAGTCGCTGTTCAACGGGCTGACCGCCCACGGCGTGTCCGCCGGCGTGGCCAAGCAGGCGTCATCGCTGCCGCCCGTGGCGACGCTGTTCGCCGCGTTCCTCGGCTACAACCCGATCAAGACGCTGCTCGGTTCGCACATCCACGCCGTCTCCGCGCACCAGCAGCACATCCTGCTCGGGCACACGTTCTTCCCGTCGGTGATCTCCGGCCCGTTCGCCAGCGCGCTGACCTCGGCGTTCACGTTCGGCCTGATCGCCTGCCTGATCGCGGCGCTGGCGTCGCTGGTCCCGGCCAAGGGACAGCCGTGGTTCGGCCGTGGTCGCCGTCCGGTGGTCGACGAGCATGCCGGCGACTCGCTCATGGTCGTCGCCGCCGGCGGGACGCTGGAGTACGCCGGGGCCGACGTCGAGCCGCCCGACCGCAGCTAGCGGCCCGGATCTCGAACGCCTGGATCGCGCACCACCACGTTCTCATGGTGTGCGATCTGTACGTTCAGCCCGCTGCACTCTCAGATCGCACCGGCCGCACAGCCGCGGTGTGCGATCGGTGCCTTCAACGTGAGTCAGGCGGCGGCGAGCTGCAGGTCGCCGGTGCGGCGGTGATGCTCGGCGATGACAGCGTCGCGCAGCGCCGCGAACTCACCGGTGTGCAGGTCGGTGACGAGCTCGTCGACCGGGGCGGCCTCGGCCTCGGCCGGGAAGCGCCAGACGAGGAACACCGCGGTGAGGCAGCCGGTGAAGCTCATCACGTTGCCGATGGCCAACACGGGGGCGTGGTTGCCGAAGGCGTTGACGAACGCGAGCGCGAGATTGGCCGTGAAGCCGAGTGACCAGCCGAGCTTGGACTGGCCCGCCGAGGAGCGATTGCGCAGCATCGTCGCCAGCTGCGGGACGATCCCCGTCACGCCGATCATCACGGCGAGCATCGAGATGGAGGTAATGACTTCGTTCATATTCGTAAAAGATGGGGTCGTTTAAGGCTGTAAGTGGTTGTGCCCTCACCCTTCCTGTCGGACGGCGTGCGTGATTTCTGAAGCCCGGTTCTATTCTCGAAACGGGATGCGAACACTCCCTCGCACCTTGGCAGGCGCCCTCGCCGTCGCGGTCGTGGGCTTCGCGCTGGCGCGCTACGGCGCCAGCAAGACCACCGCCTCACCGCCGCCGCTCGACCGCCAGGCGTCGGTGGCGAACTTCACGGTCAACTACCCGTCGACCTGGCGCGTGGTCCCGGCGGTGACCGTGCCCCTCGTCCCGCTCGGCGACGTGGTCACGCTTGCCGCCGACGCATCCAAGCGCTCACTGCTCGTCATCGGGACCCAGCAGACGACCACCCCCGCCGCGCTGCCCCCCCGGCTCGCCGCTGCCGTTCCCTCCTCGACCAGGGCTCAGGTGGTCACCCTCGGCACTGCGAGCTTCTACCGCTACCTGAACCTCACGCCGCAGGGGTCCACCGGAGCCGAGTCGGTCTACGCGCTGCCCACGTCGGTCGGGACGATCACCGCGGTGTGCTCGGCACCCCAGTTCACCACCGGTTTCACCAGCAGCTGCGAGCGCGTCCTCTCCACGATCAAGCTCACCACCGGCGACGTTCTCTCGATCGGTGTCGATCCGGGGTACGCGCTCGAGCTCAACCGGATTCTCACCCAGCTCAACGGCGTGCGCCGCTCGGCCGGTCCGGGGTTGCGCTCGAGCAAGGCAGGCACGCGCGCGCGAGCGGCGTCCGCGCTCGCCGACGCGCACGCCCAGGCGGCGACGGCGACCAGCCACATCAACGTCGGCCGTGTCAGCACGGCCAACCAGGCGCTGGTGACCGCGCTCAACCAGAACGCGGCTGCCTACAAGGCCCTGGCGCGCGCGGCGGCCAGCCAGAACGTATCGGCGTACGGGCACGCCGAGTCCGAGGTGGCGTCGGCGGGCTCCGGACTGGCCGCGGCGTACACCCAGCTGCGCCAGCTGGGCTACACGATCCACTGAGCTGCTGGGGCGGCTCAGCCGCTGCCGCTGGTGGTCCCGGTGCCGCTGGTGGTCACCGAGGAGCCGCCGGACCCGTGGGTGGTCGTCACCGTCGAATGTGAGGGAGCGGCGGGCGGCGGCGTCGACGAGGCCGGCGGTGAGCTGACCGACGCGTGGGAGGTGGCGGTGGTGTGAGTGACGGGCGCGGCCTTGTGGGCCGGCGTGGCCTTGGCCTTCTTGGCCGCGTGGTGGCGGACCGTGAGCTTGGCCGGCGCAGGCACCGTGGCCATCGAGGCGACGGTCGCGCTGCCACGCTGACCGGAGGCGGTGGCCAGGTGCGCCGGCGGGGGGTTGTGGGGTCGTGAGCCCGCACCCACGATGAACGCGGCCGCGAATGCGGCCACCGGGATCGCGACGGCGAGCACGCGGGCGATCAACCCGCCCTTACGCCGCTTGCCCTCCGTGCGCTGCGCCCTGCGCTCCTTGCGGGTTGGGCCCTTCGTTGCCGCCGCGGCGGTGCCCCGAGCCGTGCGCTTGGGCTCGGTGCGCCGGCCGCCGGCGCCACGGCGCGTCGTGCGACCGCCACCGCGGCGACTCGCCTTGCGACCGGCGAGCGCCGACGCGGCGACAGCGGCGGCCAGGGCATCGGCGTCGTCGCGGTCGCGGCTGGGATCCGCGGCCTCGCCGGGCGCGTCCTCGGTCGCCGGCTGGAACGCCGCCAGCGAGGTCGTGAGCGGCTCGACCCCCTCGACGAAGGTCGGCGCGTGGGAGGGGAGCTCCGGCTCGTCGCCGGCGGGGACGTCCTCGTCGAGCTCCGGTTCCTCGTCAAGGAACTCGGGCTCCTCTTCCTCCTCGCCGAGGTCCGGATCCTCGTCGATGAACTCAGGCTCCTCCTCGGCCGCCATCGGCTCCTCGGCCGCCATCGGCTCCTCGGCCGCCATGGGCTCGGTCTCGGCCACCTCGGGCTCCTCGACCGGCGCCGGCGCCACGTCGACGGGCGCGGGCACCGGCGCAGGGACGGGCAGCGGCACCGGCGCGGGCGGGGGCGCGGCCATGGCGGCCGGAGCCCCGGGCGGGGCGGCGCCGTTTGACGGGGCGCCCCCGTTGGCCCGATCGCCGAGCATCATGTGCAAGTTCGCGTGTGCCGCCGGGTGGCCGCGCAGCTCCGCGCGCCGGTAGGCCTCCTCGGCGCCGTGCAGATCGCCACCCTCCTGCAGCAGCCAGGCCAGGTGGAATGCCCCCGTCGCGTCGCCCCGCTCATCGGCGCGGCGGAACGCCTGCTCGGCGCCGTCCAGATCGTCGCGCTCCTCGAGCAGCACCCCGAGGCTCACCGCGGCGGCGGCGTGGCCGAGCTGGTCAGCGGCACGATATGCCGCTTCTGCGGCAGGCAAATCGTCACGCTGTTCGAATTGGATCGCCATGTCGAACGCGTCATTGGCATCGACCTGGGCCACGGAGCCGGGACCTGCGGGCATTGGATTGCGCCTAGAGCCGTACATCAGAGGCAGTCATGAAGCGGTCTGAAGATTCTAGAACCCTTGGTTTTGCGGGGTTTCTGCGTCGCCGGAGCGGGGCACGAGCCACTACTTCGCCGCGCGGGCGCGCACTCCGCTTTTTCCTTGCAACGGGGCTCGCAGTGGCGGTCGGAGTGGCCATCGCCCTGGCCGCCACCCCGCGCCAGGCCCCCGCCGCGGCGGGTGCCACCCAGACCTCGGTCGCCGTGCGCGTCGCCAGGCAGACACTCCAGGGCCGGCGCATCACGATGACCGCCACCGTGTCGGTCCCGACTCCCACCGCCGGCGCACCGTCGCCCACCGGAACCGTCTCCTTCAACGACCGCGGCAAGCCCATCACCGGCTGCCACGCCCAGAAGCTCACCAAGCTCACCGCCACCTGTGACGTGACCCTCTGGGTGACGGGCCGGCACCCCATCTCCGCGCAGTACGGGGGAGACGCCACCTACGCGGCGTCCACCTCGTCGAGCTCCACGCTGAGCGTCACGGCGATCCCGATCAAGGGCGACATCACCGCGCGCACGACCTGGACGTTCCGGTTCACGCCGACCTACACCAGCGTCCTGGGCCTCACCGTTCGCGGGCTGTATGAGGGCAGCGACGTGGTCGTCGGCTGCCAGGGCAAGGGCTGCCCCTTCCGCTCCGAGAACTTCCCGGTGCTGCGGCCGAAGATCTGCCCCCCCACCGTCCCGGCGCTGAGCTGTCCGCCCAACAACTTCTTCCTCACCAGGTACTTCGCGGGACGACGTCTGGCCGTCGGCGCGCAGCTCACGATCCTCATCTCGCATCCCAGCTACATCGGGAAGTACTACAGCTTCACGGTCCGGGCCCGCCAGAGCCCGACGGTCACGATCGCCTGTCTGGCGCCGGGAAGCACGCTCCCCGGCGCGGGCTGCCGGCCGCGGCCCGACCAGAACATCCCGGGCTGACCGAGCGAGGATCTCAGAGTGCGGGGGCGTAGACGGTCCGTTGGGCGGGGCGTTGGCGCCCTCCGCCCTCATGCCCGTTCAAGCCGCCGTTGTCCGCGGCCGATGACTGCAGTGCAGATGCGCAGGCACCTGACTCAGACCCACCCGTCCGTGTCCCGCGGCTACCTGCTCGACGCCGGCGTCGCCGTCGTGGCCCTGCTCGTCATCGCCAAGCTGGGCCTCGTGAGCCTCGCGCCGGATTGGCGCGCCGAGGCCAAGCCCGCCGTCGACGCCCTCCTGGCCGGCCACCTCCACGGCTTCCTGACGCTCGCCCCGGTGTACGGCGGGTCGCTCATCCTCCGCGCCCCGTTCATGCTGGCCACCAAGCTGTGGCATGGGGGCGACCTCGCGGTCTACCGGGCCAGCGCCGTCCCGTGCCTGCTGGCCACCGGCGCTCTGGGCGTCTGGCTCGCCGCCCAGATGCGGGCCAAGGGCGCCTCGACCGTGGCACGGCTGGCCGTCATCGTGCTCTGCGTCGCCAACCCCCTCACCCTGCCCGCGCTGAAATGGGGTCATCCCGAGGACCTGCTCGGCGCCGCGCTGTGCATCGCCGCCGTGCTGTGCGCGCTGCGCGACCGCCCGATCTGGGCCGCCGTCCTGCTGGGCCTGGCGGTCCCCAATAAGGAGTGGGCCATCCTCGCCGTCGGGCCCGTGCTGATGGCGCTTCCTCGCGCCCGGCTCCGGACCCTGCTTCTCTCCGGATGCGTCGCCGCCACGGTGATGGCGCCATTCATCCTCTCGACGCTGACCGCGGCGTCAGGGGGCTTCGTCGGTCAGGCACAGGCGGTCGGGACGAGCACCGGTTCCATCTTTCACCCGTGGCAGATCTGGTGGTTCCTCGGGTCAACTCCGCACGCGGTGCCCGGCCATCTCTTCATCATGAATCCGGCGCGCGTCTACCGCGTCGCGCCGGCGTGGCTCGGCGGGATCGGCCACACGCTGGTGATCGCCCTCATGCCTCCGCTTACCGGTCTCCTCGCGTTGGTGCGCCGTCACCGCGCGGCACCGGCGCTGCGCGACGCGCTCCTCCTGCTCGCCCTGCTGCTGTTGCTGCGCTGCATGCTGGATCCGTGGGACATCTCGTACTACTCGGTGCCGTTCCTGCTCGCGCTGCTGGCCTGGGAGGTCGGCACGTCCGAGCGCGCGCCCGTGGTGTCAGGGGCGGCCATGCTGGTCACCTGCTTCACGCTGCAGAACTCGCTGGCCTTTGACACCCAGGCGGCGATCTTCCTGCTCACCGGTCTGCCGGCGCTCATCGCCCTCGTGCTCGCCCTCTACGCGCCGGGTCTCGGTGAGCGCCTCCTCGCTCCGGCCAGGCGCGCACTCCTGGCGCCCGCGGTGGGCGAGGCGACCGCCTAGGCTCCTGCCTCGCGCCCGACCGGCGCGCCGACGGTGCCCCCGGCGTCCACGGTGTCCTCCGTGACCGCCTCGCGCTGCTCAGGGTTGAGCATCGCCAGCAGTGGAGCCGAGGCGCCGCGCATGCGCTGGATGGCGTCGTCGAGCCGAGCCCGCTCGGTCTCACCGGCGGTCCCCCGCCGATGGGCGTGCAGCGCGCGCGCCAGCTCGCCGGCAAGGCGTTGCGCCTCCTCCAGGAACGTCCGTGACATTGCGGCGTCGATCAGCATCGGTGCCGCGATGAGCAGCATCGTCCCGTAGGAGCGCAGCTCGTCTCCGGCGGCCTCCCGGTCGCCGGTCCCGTCCAGCATCGCGATCGCGGATTGCGCGGTGCGCGCAGCCTGCGTCATGACGATCGCCGCCTGGGCCGCGATCGCGCGGGAGCGTTCGCGCAGCTGGCGGGCGCTGACGACGCGGTCGGCGATGAGCACGGTCACCAGCAGCACGAGCACGCCTCCCACAAGTGACGTCGTGAACGCGTGCTCGGCCCACCAGCGGTGCACCGAGCCGTCGAAGATGTCAAGCGCGGCGAGGACCAGCGCGACCACGATCACGGTGATCGCGCCCGTCCACTCGCGACCGGGCGTGCTCATCAGGTCTGCAGGTCCAGGATCGCGTCGGCGAGCCAGCCGGCCTCCTCGGCCCACGACGCGACCGGTCCCGCCGGCCGGACCACGAACTTCGAGAGCCCGGACTCGATGCATCCGGAGATGAACGCCCGCAGCCCGGCGGCGCCCACCGGCACCAGCTCCCGTGGGTCGATGTCGCCGCGGCGGGCGGCGATCGCCTGCAGCACCGCGGCCGGAGCCTCGTCTCGGGCATAGGCGATGCTCAGCCCGAAATGCTCGGGGTCGACCTCGCGCCCGGCACGGTCGGCCGCCTCCTGGATCCGCCGGCGCGCGCCCGCGGTCTCCGGCGGTGTGAGCTGGGCGCCCAGCCAGCCGTCGGCGATCCGGCCCACGCGGTCAAGCGCCTTCGGGCCGCGGCCGCCCAGCCACACCTCGAGCGGATCCTGGACCGGCCGACCGGGGCTGACCAGCTCGCTGAATGACCACCGCTCCGAGTGATGGGTGACCGTCTCGCCCGCCCACCACGCGCGTGCGAGACCGAGCACCTCCTCCAGGACCGCGCCCCGCCCCGCGCCGTCGAGCCCCAGGGCCTCGCGCTCGCCGGGCCCGCCCAGCCCGGTGACGAAGCTCAACAGCAGGCGACCGCCGCTGAGCTGATCGAGCTGAGCGAGCTCCTTGGCCAGCAGGAACGGGTTGCGCCCGAGGGGGACGACGTTGGCGCCCAGCCGCAGCCGCCGCGTCCGGCCGGCGGCCAGCGCCAGCCCGAGCAGCGGGTCGAGCGCCGGGGCGACGGGCAGATCTGAGAGCCAGATGCCGTCGAAGCTGCTGGCCTCGAGCGCCTCGGCGAACTCCAGCATGGTGTCGCCCGTGAGCGAGGCGGTCTGTGGGGCCACGGCAAAGCGGACCTTCATGGCACGTATCGTCGCAGGCAGGGGGCGCGCCCAGACTCCGATGGGCCGCCACCGTCACCGTCAGGAGCCCCCGCGCGACCGGCGGTTCGCCACCCCGGCCGAGCGGTTCGCCACCCCGGCCGAGCGGTCGCCACCCCGGCCGAGCGGTCGCCGGCCTTCGCCGAGTATCAGGCCAAGGCCGGGCGCGTCATCCCGGTGATGGTGCTCACGCGACGCTGACCGTGGTCTCGGTGAGAGCGCTCTGCCGCGCCTGCTCCAGCACACGGAGCACGGCGACCGCGTCGCCGGGGTCGACCGGAGCGGGCCCACCGTCGCGCAGCGCCACCGCCAGCAGGGCGTAGAACCGCGCCCAGTCCCCGCGCTCACCGGGCACGGGCACGCTCGCGTCGCCGGTGGCCAGGCGTCCGCGATGGGCCTCGGGCTCAACGCCCCAGTCCGGGACGGTGTCAGGTCGCGCCCCGTCTCTCAGCCGGTCCTCCTGGGAGTCCAGCCGGGTGAGCACGAACGCCGCCTCGGAGCCGAGCACGCGCAACCGGGGGCCGGGCGCGCCGGTGACCGCCGACGCCCGCAGGTGGCTGACCGTGCCCGAGGCATGACGCAGCGCGATGAAGACGTCGTCGTCGGCCGGCAGTCCGCGGCGGGCGTCGACCTCCGCGTACACGTGGGTGACGGCGCCGAACAGGGTCAGCGCCTGGTCGACGAGGTGGCTGCCGAGATCGAGCAGCAGACCTCCGCCTTCGTCCGCGGGCAGGGTCTCCCGCCACGAGCCCGGCTTGGGCGACGGTCGCCAGCGCTCGAAGCGTGATTCGTAGCGGATGACGTCGCCCAGGTGGCCACCTTGCAGCAGGCGCCGCAGCGTCAGATGATCGGAGTCCCATCGCCGGTTCTGGAACACCGTCAGCAGAACGCCGGCCCGCTGGGCGTGTGCGACGAGCTGCTCGGCGCGCGACGCCGTGACCGCCAGCGGCTTGTCCACCACCGCCGGTAGCCCGTGATCGATGGCGGCGCTGGCCAGCGCCGCGTGCGTCCCGTTGGGCGTGGCGATGACCACCAGGTCGTGGTCGTCACGCTCCCACAGACGGTCGGCGCTGCTCAGCGTCCGGGCCTGCGGATGGTCACGCGCCACCTGCGCCTGGCGCTCGGGGCTGGAGGTCACGACGCTGGCCACCGCCAGCCCCCGCGTCGCCGCGATGAGCGGAGCATGGAAGACGCGGCCGGCGAGTCCGTATCCGATGATCGCCACACGCAGGTCGGCCACCCGCCCAGCATAGGCAGCCGCGGACGCGAGCCCGTGGCCCCTGCGGTCGCGGCCACTAGCCTTCGGACGCGGATGGAGTTCCAGCCTGCCATACCGCCAGGCCCGCCCGCGCCGCCCGAAGCCTTCTACACCGGCCTTGGCCTGGGCGACCGGGCGCCGGCCGCACGGCCCTACATCGTCGCCAACTTCATCTCCAGCGCCGACGGCAAGGCGACCGCCGACGGGCGCACCGCGGCGCTGGGCAGCCCCGGCGACCGCGCCGCCTTCCACCTCCTGCGCACCGAGGTCGATGCCGTCCTGGCCGGCACCCGGACGATGTTCATCGAGAACTACGGCCCCCTCGCCAAGGAGCCACGCCTGTCGGAGCTGCGTGAGCGCGCCGGCCGTCCGCCCCAGCCGCTGGGTGTCGTGATCAGCCGCAGCGGCACCATCCCCATCGAGATCCCGCTGTTCGCCGACGGCGAGTCGCGCGTTGCCATCTACGCGCCGCCCGGCATGGAGGTGCCCGACTGCGCCGCGACGGTGACGGTGCACGAGCTGTCGTCCGGCGACGCGGCACTGGCCGGCGTGATGAGCTCGCTGCGCACGGATCACGGCGTGCGCTCCCTGCTGTGCGAAGGCGGCCCCAACCTGTTCAGCGCCCTCCTCATCGACGATCTCATCGACGAGCTGTTCCTGACCCTGGCCCCCAAGCTGGTGGGCGGCGACACGATGGGCATCACCACCGGGCGACCGCTGGACGAGCTCGGAGACCTCCGCCTGATCCATGCGCTCGAGCAGGACGGGACGCTGTTTCTGCGCTACGCGTATGCCCATGGCTGAGCGCCGGATCGACCGCGTCGGCGTGGTCGTGCACCCGTCGCGCAACATCGAGACGCCCCTGACCCGGCTGCGGTCCTGGGCCGACGAGCACGGCGTCACCATCGTCCAGGTCGCCGTGCCCGGCCAGCACCGGGCGGTGGCCGACACCGGTGACGCTGCGGCGTGCGACCTCATCGTGTCGATCGGCGGCGACGGGACGATGCTCGCCGCCGTCCGCGCGGCCGTGGCGCCGAGCCTCCCGGTGCTCGGCGTGTCCTGCGGCAGCCTCGGGGTGCTCACCGCGGTCGCGGCCGACACGCTGCCCGCGGCTCTGGACCGATTCCAAGCCGGCGACTGGACGCCGCGTATGGTCCCGGCGCTCACCGTTCGCTGCGACGGGCCCGAGCTGTTCGCGCTCAACGACGTCAGCATCGTGCGCAACGGCATCGGCCAGGTCCGTGTCACCAGCCGGGTCGACGGGGTGTTGTTCAATCGCGTGGCCGGCGACGGCTGCATCGTCAGCACCGCGCTGGGCTCCTCGGCGTACTCGCTGGCGGCCGGCGGCCCCCTCCTCGCGCCGGGGACCGACGCCTACGTGCTCACGCCGCTGCCCATCCACGGCGGCTCGCGGCAGGCGCTCGTCGTCCCCGCGGCGTCCGAGCTCACGCTCGAGGTGAGCGCCGGGATCGGTGGCGCCCGCCTGGAGCTCGATGGCCAGGTGGAGACCGGTGACCCGCACACCCTGACCATCGGCCTGCGCCCGGGCGTGGCCATGCTCGTCGGATTCGCCGATCAGGAGCCACTGTTCACCTCGCTGCGCCGCCGCGGGATCATCGCCGACAGCCCGCGGATCGTCGCCGATTCGGCGCGGGCTCCCGGATCCGCCTGACCGCGGCTTCGCCGTTGCAGTTGTCCTGCTGCTAGCACATCCACCGGACGGGTCAAGCCCAAATCCGCACAAACTACGGATGAAGTCCTGGGGGAAGCGGACGATGACCTGTGCAGCAGAAAAACGTCGCTCTTTCCGGGCGGCGGACAACCAACTGCCCGACCGTCACCCATGACTCTGGGCTTTCAAGGAGGAACGATGCACCGCATTTCCAGGAGGATGGTCGCGGTGGTTGTGCTGATCGGCGCGATTGCCGCCGGGGGCGCTGCCTTTACGGCCAGCAACACCATTCCGGACACCGTCGCCGGATACGGCACGTCGCACATCACCGGGGCGGACGCCCACACGCTGAACTACGTCATCAGCAGCGACGGCACCACCATCACCGAGGCCGACCTGTCGTTCATCGGTGACATCTCCGCCGACACGGTGACCGCCGGCTTCAACGCCGACAACCTGCAGAGCTGCACCGTCGGAGCCTACGACGGCAGCGCCTACACGCCCGTCACCTGCTCGGGCTTCAGCCAGCCGACGACGGGGGCCACCTCGTTCAACGTGCTGGTCACCAAGCCGCAGTCGTAACCCGCCGTCAAGGCACACCGCAATGGGAAGGGCGCGGCGCTCGCGTCGCGCCCTTTCCCCTTGACGGTCACACACATCCCACATGAACAGCCACCGTGAAACTTCGCCGTATTCGATCGGGCCTCATCACCGCAACCATCATCCTGGTGGCTGGGGCGGCGTGGCTGTTCCTCGCCCCGACGCGCATCGGGGGCTCGACCACGTTTGTGGTCACCAGCGGCATCAGCATGCAGCCGCGGTTTCACACCGGCGACCTGGCACTTGTCCGGCCGGTGGATCACTACCGCGTCGGCATGATCGTCGCGTATCACAGCTCGCTCCTGAAGGTCGTGGTGCTTCACCGCATCCATGCCATCCGCGACGGGCACTATGTCTTCAAGGGAGACAACAACAACTTCCTCGATCCGGTGCAGCCGACCCGCTCCCAACTGGTGGGAGCGCTGTGGCTCCGGGTCCCGCACGGCGGTCGGTTGCTCAAGGCGGTGCACGCCAAGGTCACGGTGATCCTGCTCTGCGTGTTCGTTGGGATGTTGCTTGTCGGAGGAACCGAGAAACGTCGCCGCGGCCGGCGCCGCCGCAACCGTCCGGGCGCCTCTCCACCTAAGCCCATGCACCGAGCTCGCGACAACGGACCCATGGCGCCCAGCCTGCGCGGCCTTCTCACCGGCGTCGCCGCGGCCGCCGCGGGCTTCCTGGTCGTGGGAGGCTACGGGCTTGACCACCCGACGACGAAGACGGCCACTCACCCCGTCCCGTACACCCAGACCGCGACCTTCGCCTACCACGCCACGGCGCCGCGCGGTGTCGTCTATCCCGACGGCACCATCAACACGGGCGATCCGATCTTCCTGGCGCTCGTCCACCGGATCGGCGTCAAGGTCGGCTACCACCTCAACGCGCCGCTGGCGTCGGGCGTGCGGGGGACCGAGCAGCTGCTGCTGAACCTGGCCGGGCCGACCGGCTGGAGCCGGACCATCCCGCTCACCCCGGTGCGGCACTTCAAGGGTCCGAGCGGCTCCATCGCCGCCACGGTGGCTCTGGCGCCCATCCAATCTCTTCTCGCCGCGGTCACCAAGCAGACGGGCATGTCCGGTGTGTACGGGACCACGATCGCCATCACCCTGGCCGCGCACGTCCACGGTCACGTGGCCGGTCAGCCGCTGGACCAGGACTACAGCGGCGTCCAGAACTTCACGCTCCAGCCCCTGCAGCTCCAGGCCGCCACCGCCGGCGGGTTTGCCTCCAAGAGGGGATCTGTGTCGATCGCCGCGACCGTCGGCAATCCCTTCCACCTCTTCGGCGCCACGCTGAGCTACTCCACCCTCGCGTGGATCGGGCTCCTGGGCTTCATCCTCTGCGGCGCGGCCATCATTCCGCTGGCGGTGCTCCTGCGTCGCAATCGCGCCTTCGATGAGGCCGCCCGCATCCGCGCCCGCTACGGGCACCTGCTCGTCCCCATTGTCATCGGCGAGGATCTGGGGTGGCCGCCGGTGGACGTCACCAACTTCAAGGCGCTCGTCCGTCTGGCCGAGGCCGCCGGTCAGGTCATCCTGCACCACCAGGCCGATGCCGTCGACACCTACCTGGTCAACGACAACGGCACCGTCTACCGCTATCAGATCACGCTCCCGCTCGTGACCTGGGGCGAGTGGTCAGAGACCAACGTCTCCGCCGATCCCTCCGCGCTGGCCGGTGCGGCGGCCGTTCTGGCCGACGCGGCTGACGCCGCCGCCGACGTCCCCGTCGACGTCCCCGCCTGATCTGAGCCTTGCCCCGCGGCGACGCGGCATCCTCTGGTTACGATCCAGGGGTGACGGACCTACGCCGGCTCGAGTACTTCCTCGGGGTCGCGCGCGAACGCAACTTCACGCGGGCCGCCGAGCAGTTGCACGTCGCCCAGCCCGCGCTGTCGCGGCAGGTGAGGCTGCTGGAGGCGGAGCTCGGCGTCGAGCTCCTGCACCGCACGACGCATGAGTTCGAGCTGACCGAAGCCGGCGCGTTCCTGCTCGAACGCGGGCCGGCGGTGCTCGCCGCGGTCGACGAGCTGTGGCGCAGCGTGCGCACGTATGGGAGCGGGGATCGCGGCAGCGTGGTCATCGCCTATGGGGCCAGCGCCAGCTATGAGACCGCGCCCAAGCTGCTCGAGGCGCTGGCGTCGCGCCATCCCGGTGTCCAGATCACGACCTCGGTGAAGTCCGTGAGAGAGATCCTGGCCGGCGTCACCGAGGGGTCCATCGACCTCGGCCTCATCCGCTGCCCACCCGCCGAGCCGGGCCTGGACACCCGCACGATTCGCCGGGAGCTCCAGGGGCTCCTCGTCCGCCGCGACCATCCCCTCGCCGACGGCCCGGCGGCCGCCGTCTCTGACCTTGCCGAGGAGAGAGTGCTCCTGCATCCCCGTGAGGCCAACCCCGGCCACTACGACGCGGTCGTGGAGCTCTGCCGCGCGCAGGGGTTCGAGCCGCAGGTGCTGCTGCGCAGCCTCAGCTTCGACCTCGCCTACACGCCCGTGGCCAAGGGCGACGCGGTGGCGGTCATCGGCGAGTCCTCGCGTCTCGGGCTGCCCGACGAGCTCCGGTGGGTGCCCCTGAGCCCACCGGTGGCTCTGGACGTGAGCCTCGTCGCCCGTCGCTACAACCGGCCGGCCGCGGTGGCCCGGCTGCTCGAGGCCGCTGTCGACGCCGCGGCCGCGCTCGGCTGGATGTAGCCGGCGCCGAAGGCGACGTCGCGGGCGTAGAGCGTGTCCATGTACTCGCGGACGGTCTGGATCTGTCCGTTCTCGATGGTGAACACGCCGATGCAGCCGTTCTCATAGGGCCGGCCGGTGCGCGTCTGGGCACGGCTGGTCCACTGCATGACGACCTGATCGGCCTCGGCGACCATGCCGGTGACCTCGATCTCGATCGAATCCGGCGCGTAGTAGGACAGGGCGGTGGCGAGGAACTCGTCGATGATCGCGTCGCGCCCCTCCCACGTCCCCGCGATCGGCAGGTCGCCCGCGGCCAGCGTCCACGTCGCGCTGGGCGCGAATAGCTCGCGCACCGTCTGCTCGTCCCCGGCCGTGACCGCGGTGACGTAGCGCTGCACCACTGCTCTGCTGTCCATCTCGGTGTTCATCATTGAGCCTCCTGGGGTGGCGTGAGGTGACGGCGAGGCAGCGTAGGTCGAAGCCGTGGCGATGGGAAATACCCGTCCGGCATGGCTTCAGACCCAACCGGGATTTCACAGCGCGCGCCGCGCGGCCTACCTTTGGCGCCATGCTCGCTCAGCCCGCCACGGCCGCCGCACCCGCCCCGCCGGCGGCGCCGGCGCGCGCCCCGTTCGTCGTCGCCGGTGGCAGCCTCGCCACCGGTCGTGAGCTGGCACGTCAGGCCGCCACCGCCGGGCACGAGGTGCGGCTGGTGGACCAGCCCGAGCCCGGCGGCGAGCTGTGGGCCGCGCTCGCCGGCGCGTCCGCCGTCGCCATCATCCCGGCCCGCACGGTGAAGTCACTGGCGGCGCAGGTGCAGACGATCCTCGACGCGATCGCCGACCCTCCCGGCGGGCCGCAGATCATCCTCGTCACCGGCTTCTCGATCGGGCACGGCCTCGCGCACGCGCTCAACACACCCGAGCGGCTCGCCGACCGACGCTGCGCCGAGGCTCTCGTCCGGCGCAGCGGCCTGCCGTACACGATCGTCCGGCCCACCTGGCTCACCAGTGACCCGCCCGGCCACTACGCCATCACCCTCACCGAGGACCCGTCCGCCGACGGGATGATCGCTCGCGCGGACCTTGCGGCGGTGTGCCTGGCCGCGGCCGCGGAGTCCGCGGCGCGGGGCACGACCTTCGCCGTGTTCGCCGAGCCGGGCCGCCCGCCGCGCTCGTGGGCATCGCTGTTCTCGGCTCTACGTCCCGACGCGGCATGATGGCGCCCGAGGCCCAGCACGCCTGGGAGGACGCCTATGCCACCGACGCGCTGGGTCGCCCCCTGCCGCCCCGGTTTCACCGTCTCGTGATGCTCGAGGTGATCCGCACCCCGCAGGCCGCGGACGCCGAGCGCCTGGAGCGCGCGCTGTGCGGGCTGGAGGGCCGCCACCGCCGCGGTCCTGACGGGCTGCTCATGCTGGTGGGATGGGGGCCCGGCTATTTCGCCCGCCACGCCGGGATCGCGGCGCCGGTCAGCCACCCCATGGCCTTGGCTCGCGGGGAGCGAGCCGCGCTCCAGGACATCGACGCCTGCCTGCATCTCGCCTCAGACGACGAGGCCCGGCTCGACGATGCGCTGGCGGCGCTGATGGGGTCGGACGAGCTGCACGACACCCTGCGGGTGCGCGAGGTCCGGACCGGTTGTGTCGGTGCCGGGCTACCCGCCTCCGTCGCCGGTCCGCCGGTCCCTGTGGACTCCCCGCTTCTGCTGGGCTTTCACTCCGGCCTGCGCCGCAACCAGGCCACCGAGGCCGAGATCACCATCCCCGACGGCCCGCTCGCGGGCGGCACGACGATGCACGTCTCGCGCATCACGCTCGACCTCGAGGCCTGGTATGAGCTGGATGCGACGCGACGCGCCGCCCTCATGTACGGCCCCACCGTCACGCCCGATCAGGCGGCGCGGCTCGCCGATGATGCCCCCGCCGATTTCGAGCGTCTGCCCGCGACCGCGCGCCGGTACGGGGTCGTCGGCCATGCCCAGGCCGCGGCGCGCGCTCGGCTGGACGGGCGCCCGCGACTCAACCGCCGTGATTTCGTAACCTTCGACGACGGCATTCCGGGTACCCATTTCGTCTCGCTCCAGCGCAACCTGGAGGACTTCAACGCCACGCGGGCGGTGATGAATGCCGCCGACGGCCCGCACCACCATCCGGCGATCGGGCTGCGCGCCCACAACGGGATCAACGCCTTCATGGACGTGATGAGCCGTGCCACCTTCGCGGTTCCGCCACGAGCTCGTCGCGCCTACCCGGGACAGCCGTTCACCTCCGTCGCCCACGCGTCACCGGCGGCCTGAACATGACACTGTCACTGTCAACCGCGCTGTGTGACCTGCTGAGGATCGACCTCCCGATCGTCCAGGCGCCGGTCGGCAGCGCCACCTGTCCGGAGCTCGCCGCCGCCGTGTGCGAGGCCGGCGGCCTTGGAACGCTGGCCCTCACGTGGACGGCGCCCACCGCCTGCGCGGAGAAGATCCGCGCCACGCAGGCGCTGACCGGCCGGCCGTTCGCCGTCAACCTCGTGCTCGACTGGGATCCGCGCGAGCGGATCGAGGTGTGCGCCCGCGAGGGCGTTCCCCTCATCTCGACCTTCTGGGGCGATCCCGCCCCCGGCGTCGAGCACATCCACGACGCCGGAGCCCTCCATCTCCATACGGTCGGGTCGGTCGCCGAGGCGGTCGCGGCCGCGGAGGCGGGCGTCGACGTGATCGTCGCCCAGGGCGTCGAGGCCGGCGGGCACGTGCGTGGCACCACCTCGACGCTCAGCCTGGTGCCTGCGGTCGTGGATGCCGTCGGTCCCGTGCCCGTCATCGCGGCGGGTGGCATCGCCGACGCCCGCGGCGTGGTGGCGGTGCTGTCACTGGGAGCCCAGGCGGCGTGGATCGGGACGCGCTTTCTCCTGGCCGCGGAGGCCAACGTCCACGCTGCCTACCGCGATCGGCTCATCGCCGCGAATGCAGGCGACACCGTCCACACCGGCATGTTCGACGGCGGCTGGCCCGACGCACCCCATCGCGTGCTGCGCAACGCCACCCTCGCCGCCTGGGAGGCCGCGGGTCGCCCGGCGGCCCCGGACCGCCCCGGTGAGGGCGACCTCGTGGCCACGGCGCCCAACGGCTCCGCGCTCCCGCGCTACCACATGGCCATGCCCCAGGCGGGCACGAACGGGGACGTTGAGGAGATGGCGCTGTATGCGGGCCAGGGGGTTGGCCTGGCGCGCGTGTGCACGCCGGCGGCCGACATCGTTCGCGAGATCCGTGACGGAGCGCTGCGACTGCTCGGCTGATTCACAGCCCGATTCTGGAATGAGGCGATGATCGAACTGCAGTACGAGATGACATACGAGGAGACGATCGCCGGCCCGCTGGGCTCGACCGCCGGCTCGCCGCTGGGTGAGCGTCTGTGCTGGACGGTGGAGACCGGGCGCCTGCACGGCCCGCGGATCGACGCCTCGCTGGCGATGCCCGGCGTCGACCTCATGCGCGTCGGCTCCGATGGCGTTCGGCGACCGGACCTGCGCGCCCAGCTCGTCACCGACGACGGTGAGCTGCTCATCTTTCGCTACGACGTGGCGGTCATCCGCGCCACCGAGCGCTTCCTGGCCGCTCTGGCGGCCGGTGAGGCCACCGAGTTCGAAGACCAGTACATGCGCATGGCGCCAGAGTTCGAGGTGGGAGTCGGCCGCTATGCGTGGCTGCGCGAGAACCTGTTCGTCGGCCGTGGCCGACTGACCGGCCCGCGTGCGATCGCCTACGAGATCTACCGCGTGCAGTAGCCGCCGCCTGATGTCACACCCGATCGCCCCGCGTCGTCCTCCCGGTGAAGGCCCATAACACAGGAGAAGATCGCCATGACCCCCACCATCCCCGCCGGCCGGCTGCAGCTGACCGACGTCGCGCCCAGGCAGTATGGAGCGATGTTCCGCTTCTCGCGCTCGGTCGAGCTGGACCACGGCCTGCGCCTTCTCATCGAGATCCGCGCCTCGCAGATCAACGGCTGTGCGTTCTGCCTCGACATGCACTGGAAGGACGCCCGGGCCGCCGGCGAGTCAGAGGAACGGCTCTACATGCTCGGCGCGTGGCGCGAGAGCTCGCTCTACAGCGGTCGCGAGCGGGCCGCGTTGGAGTTGTGCGAGGCGATGACCGAGATCGCCGGCCGGGGCGTGCCCGACGATGTCTGGGAGCGTGCCTCCGCCGCCTTCAGCGACGACGAGCTCGGCCAGGTGGTGTTCGCGATCGCGGTCATCAACACATGGAACCGCATGCAGATCACGACGCAGGTGGAGCCGGGGCATTACCACCCGGGGATGTTCGACGCCCCGGCGAGCGCCGGAAATGGGCGATAGGCAGCGCGGGCCCGGGGAGGATCACGCGCACGCGGGCGCGCGCTCGCGCGCGGCGTCGCCGGAGCGCACCGTGGCCGAGTTCGACCGCCTGCGCCCCTATCTGCTGCGGGTCGCCTACAGCCATCTCGGCAGCCTCAACGAGGCCGAGGACCTCGTCCAGGAGGCCTGGCTCCGACTCGCGCGGACCGACCGTTCCGAGATCCGTGATCTCCGGGCCTGGCTCACCACCGTCATCAGCCGGCTGGCGATCGACGCCCTGACGTCGGCGCGGGCGCGGCGGGAGCGGTACGTGGGACCGTGGCTCCCCGAGCCCCTGGTCCAGGAGGCGGGCGAGAGCCCCGACCCGGCGCTCCGCACCGACCTCGATGAGGACGTGAGCATGGCGATGCTGGTGGTGCTCGAGTCCCTCTCTCCCGCGGAGCGCAGCGCGTTCCTGCTCCACGACGTATTCGGCTATGCCTTTGAGGAGGTGGCGCGAATCGTCGACCGGACCCCCGCGGCCAGCCGCAAGCTGGCCGCGCGGGCGCGAGCCGCGGTCGAGGCCCGGCGCCCGCGCTACCCGGCGCGCGCCGAGGAGCAGCGCCAGATCGTCGAGGCCTTCCTCGGCGCCAGCCAGAAGGGTGACATCGCCTCACTGCTGGAGCTGCTCGATCCGTCGGTGACCTTCCGCAGCGACGGCGGCGGCGTCGTGCCGGCGGCGCGCACGGTGTTCGCGGGCGCGCACCGGGTGGCGCGCATCTTCACGGCGATGGCGGGCCACTACGGAGAGCGGTTCACCGGCTCGGTGACCACCGTCAACGGCGCTCCGGGCCTGCTGATGAACATCGGCAATGGGCCGAGCGTCATCTCGGTGACCGTCGATGGCGGGCGGGTCACCGCGCTCGACGTCATGCGCAACCCCGACAAGCTCACCACCCTCGGCCGCCGCGGGGCGGCGTCCGGCCCGCCCGCCTAGCCCCATCCGGGGGGCCGGGGCGGGGCGGCCCGTCGCGGGCCCCAGGCCCGGCGCCCGCGGCCCGAACTGCGAACATAGGCGCGTGGCGCACGTGGCGGTGTCGGGGCTGGCCTATGCACATCCGGGCGGAGACCTGCTGTTCACCGACGTCTCCTTCCGGGTCTCGCCCGGCCAGCACGTCGGGCTGGTCGGCCGTAACGGAGTGGGGAAGAGCACGCTGCTGAGGGTCCTCGCCGGGGTGCTCACACCCGACGAGGGCGAGTACGCGGTCGGCGGGGCGATCGGGTACATGGCCCAGGACGTCGGGGTGGGCGACGACGAGCGCACCGTCCGCGAGCTGCTGCTCTCGCTGGCCCCGCTCGCGGTCCGCCAGGCGGGCGAGAGCATTCTGGCGCTGGAGGTCCAGCTCGCCGAAGGCGACTCGTCGGCCGGGATCAAGCTGGGCGCGGCGATCGCGGACTGGTCGGCGCTGGGCGGCTATGAGCTCGAGGGCCACTGGGACGCGTCGTGCCGGCGCATCGTGCGCGCCCCGTTCGACGAGATCGCCGAGCGCCCCGCCCGCACGCTGTCGGGCGGTGAGCGCAAGCAGCTCGTCCTCGACGTGCTGTTCGCCTCTGACGCCGACGTGCTCCTGCTCGACGAGCCTGACAACTTCCTCGACATCCCGGCCAAGCTGGAGCTCGAGCGGCGTGTGCGCTCGTCCAAGAAGACGATCGTGATGATCTCCCACGACCGCGCGGTGCTCGCCGCCGCCCTCGGCGCGATCGTGACCCTCGAGGGCAACGGTGCGTGGGTGCACGGCGACTCCTACGCCACGTACGCCCAAGCGCGCGAGGACCGCCAGCGGCGACTCGGCGATGCCGTGAAGCGCTGGCATGAGGAGGAGCGCCGGCTGTTCCGGCTCATGAAGACCTTCAAGGAGCGTGCCCGCTACGCGCCGGATTGGGCCAAGCGCGCCGACGCGATGGAGACACGGTGGCGCCGGTTCCGGGCACCGGGGCCGCCACCGTCGCCGGTGGCCGACCAGGCCATCGCCGTGCGCATCCACGGCAGCGACTCGGCGCGGATCGTGCTCGACCTACGCGCGCTGCAGATATCCGACCTCGTCTCGGCGTTCTCCGACGAGATCCACTTCGGCGAGCGCGTCGGGGTGATCGGCCCCAACGGCTCGGGCAAGAGCGCGCTCATGCACGTGCTCGCCGGGACGCGGGAGCCCGACGGCGGCGAGCTGCGCGTCGGCCCCCGGGTCTCCACCGGCTTCTTCACGCAGCTGCAGTCGCGCGCCGACTTCGCGGGACAGGTCGTGCTGGACATCGTCATGACCCAGCGCGGCGAGCTCCAGGCGGCGATGGCGGCGCTGGCCCGCTATGGGCTCGCCGAGGCCGCGCGCCGTTCCTACGACGTGCTCAGCGGTGGCGAGAAGGCACGGCTCGAGGTCCTCATCCTGGAGCTCGAGGGCCACAACCTGCTGTTGCTCGACGAGCCCACCGACAACCTCGACACGGACTCGTCCGAAGCGCTGGAGACGGCGCTGGACAGCTTCGTGGGCACGGTCGTCGCCGTCTCTCACGACCGTGCCTTCCTGTCCACGCTCGACCGCTTCCTCATGGTCCTCCACGACGGCGGCGTCCTGTCGTTTCCGGCCTATGAGCCGGCGTTGCAGGGGCTGGTCGACCCCGCCGGCGCCGCTGACGTCCGCCTGGCCAAGTTGCTGTAGCCCGTCCCCACGGCCCGCGCGCCAGGTCACGACCCGCCGGCGTGCAGCTCGTAGTGCATCGTGCGGTACCGGCTGAGGCGGTGCATCAGCGGGACCACCACCGCCTGGAGAACGCGATGGCGCCGGGCCAGCGCCCGGGCCGCGACCCGCGCGTCATCGCCATCCAGCAGCGTGGCCCGCGCATCGACGGCCGGGCCGGTGGGGGCGCCGCGCACCGTGGCCGGCGCCACCCGCACGTTCGGGTTGCGGGCCAGCCGCTTGGTCTTCCACGCCCTGTCGTAGGAGCGAAAGAAGGCGCGGTCGCCGTCGAACGCGATGCTCACGGCGGTATCCACCGGTGATCCGTCTCGCTTAAAGCTGGTCAAGACCACCGTCTTTGTCTGTTTGAGGGGTGTCAGCGCGTTGCTCATCGTGTCTCCCGTCCGCTGGTGGCGCGTCTGTGACAGGCTCTGAGACGAGACAGGACCGTGGGGCGTGACAGCCATGAGCGAGGATCTGCGCCCACTGATGTTCGCGCTGGCCTACCGGATGGTGGGCAGCGTGTCCGATGCCGAGGATCTCGTCCAGGAGGCCCACCTCCGGATGCAGCAGGCCCTGGCCCTGGGGACGAGGGTGGACTCGCCCAAGGCGTACCTGACGACGGTCGTCACCCGGCTGGCCATCGATCACCTGCGCTCGGCGCGCGTGCGGCGCGAGACCTACCCGGGTCCGTGGATGCCCGAGCCCATGGTGGAGCGTCTGGAGGAGGCGCCGGCCGAGAGCGCCGAGCTGACCGACTCGCTGTCGATCGCCTATCTCGTGCTGCTCGACCAGCTCTCAGCCACGGAGCGGGCCGTCCTGCTCCTGCATGACGTGTTCGACTACCGCTTCGACGAGATCGCGGCGATCGTCGACCGCAGCGAAGCCGGCTGTCGCCAGATCGCCGTGCGGGCCCGACGCCGGCTCGACGCTGACCGGCCCCGGTTTGACCGCGACCCGCGCCGGCGCGCCCAGATCGCCGAGGAGTTCCTCGCCGCGTTTCGCGACGGCGATATCGACGCGCTGCTGCATCTCGTCTCTGAAGATGCGGTGTTCGTCGGCGACGGGGGCGGCAGGGCGGCGGCGCTGCCCGAGCCCATCCATGGCCGCGACCGCGTCGTGCATCTGCTCACCGCATTCGCCCATCAGAACCAGCGGCTGAACCTGCGCTTCGAGCCCGTCCTGGTCAACGCCCAGCCCGGCGCCGTCGTCCGCGACCCCGACGGCTTCGTCGTCACCGTCATCGCGCTCGACATCGCCGGTGGCGCGGTCCAGGCGATCCGCTCGATCGTCAATCCGGACAAGATCGGGCATCTCGGTGCGGTGAGCCCGTTGACGCGGCGCCGCGGTCGCCCCGACCAGTGAGCGTCGCCCGCTCACAACTCGGCAACATCGAGTTCCCCGTCCGCTGAGATGATCGCGCCGCGGAGTGCCGCACCGGCCTGGTCAGGACCGCATGGGAGCGTCGAGGATGCGCATCAGATCGTTGGGCGTTGGCGCCGCGGCGCTCGCCGTCGCCGCACTTGCGGGTCCCACCCCCGGCGCGACCGCCGGCGCTCCCGTCACCGCCACCGCGTCGGCGGTGAAGTTCCTCTCAGGCGCCGGCTCGACCCTGGTCGCGCCACTGGTCGCCGAATGGGCCCAGGAGTTTCCCGTCTTCACCAAGTGGAACGACAGTCGCATCACGGCCCTGAATCCCGGAGTCAGGCTGCCGCGCTGAGGATCACCCCGATCTACACCAACGCCTCGGGCGACACCTCGGTGTTCACGCAGTACCTGTCCAAGGTCAGCGCGACATGGCGCACCAAGGTGGGCGCGGGTGACACCGTGAGCTTCCCCACCGGGCTGGCGAGCAACGGCAACTCGGGTATGACCACGCTGCTGCAGTCGACCAACGGCGCCATCGGATACGCCGGTCCCGCCTACCTGATCACCCACAAGCTGCCGGCGGCCGCCATCGAGAATGCGGCCGGCGACTACGAGTACCCCAACCTCGGCAACATCATCGCCGCCGGAGCCACCGTCAAGCGTGTGCCGGCCAACGGAGCGCTGCCGATCGTCGACCCGCCCAAGTCCGCGCCGGCCGCGTACCCGATCGCCACCTTCAGCTACATCGTCGTTTCCTCGACCGCCACCGCCGCGCGCAAGGTGGCGCTGCGCGACTGGATCTCGTTCGCCGTCGCCGGGGGGCAGAGGTTCGGCGAGGGACTGGACTTCGCGCCCGTCCCCGCGCTCGTCGCCGCCGCTGACCGGCGGGCCGTGCGCGCCTTCGCCGGCTCCCAGCTGTAGCTTGCGCCCATCGGACTTGGCACGTTCCGGGTCACCTGGACGGGCAGCATCATCTTCACGCCGGTCGGGTGCACTCGCTACGAGTTCTCGCCGCACGCGGTACGCGTGCGTCACGACTGCCTCTGAGCTTCAGGCCGTAGTGCGCCAGCAGGGCGGAGCGGACAGCTGACGCGACGGCGTGAGCGACGCGCCGTCTCATCACGCGGGCTGGGTCCGGGTCTGCGCGGACGCGGCGCGTAGCCATGCCCGGGCCGGATGCACGAGCAGGACGCCGATGCCCGCCGCGGCCCACCCGGTGAGGACCCACAGGTATCCGGCGGTGTCGCCGGCATGGAAGTACACCGTGTTGCGCACCGCGTCGGTGGCGATTCCCAGCGGGAGCACGGCGTGCAACGCGCGCAGAAAGCCGGGTACGAATGCGGAGAGATCGCTGGGCCCTCCGCTGGCGGGGAGCCCGAGGATCAGGAAGGCCAGGACGGCGAGGCCGATCAGCGGGAGCTTGATGCGCCCCAGCGCGGCGGTGGGTGCGGAGGTGGCCAGCGAGAACAGCGCGATGATGCCGGCGATCGACAGGTAGTCACCCGCGCCGGTGATGCCGTCCGCGACACCGGCCGCCGCGAGCCCGAGCGCCACCGCGGTGACCATGGGTATCCCGATCCGCCAGGCGGTCCGGCGCCGGCGGAACAGGTGCGCCGTGACGGATCCGGTGGCCACGCTGGGAAAGAGGACGCAGAGGATCATGAAGTAGGGGGAGAGCCCCTCGGAGTCGTCCGCCAGCGGCGGCACCGCGTCGACCACGGCGAGGCGCGTGCCGGTGTGTGCCGCCAGTCCGGTCGCCGCCGTCGTCAGGAACTGTGCGGGCCCGGCGCCGCCGGCCCGGGCGATGAGCAGGGTCGTGGCGCGCGCGCCGGTCACCAGCGCGCCGTCCACCTGCCGGTCGGCGATCCCCGTTCTGGCGCTGGCTTCGCTCCGGTACGAGCGCAGCGCGAACGCCCCGGGCGCGCTGCGCTCCAGCGCGGAGCGCAGTTGCCGGCCGGCGCCTCCGGGCGCCACGATCCCGACGGGAACGGCGTGTGGGGTGGGCGCATGAAAGGCGCTCAAGGTGACCGTCAGGAAGACCGCTCCGAACGTCACGTTGATCGCGACGAGCGCCAGCGGCACCCGGAGGCGGTGGAGGATCTGTGGGTTCGGTCGCATCGTGTCGTCCTCTCGAAGGTTCAAATGCCAACGCTTGTTGGCAGATATGGATCCTACGCCGGTGGATGACCGAAGTCAACATCTGTTGGCAAACGACCGTTGGCTCAGATATGATGGCCCGCGATGACACGCGGGACCACGAGCTCCACCGCTGCGCACCCCGACGCCCTGGGTGTGGGCGGGCCGCGCTCGGAGGGCACCCGCCGGACCATCCTCGATGCCGCGCGCCGCGCCTTCGCCGGGCGCGGCTATGAGCAGACGACGATCCGGGCCGTCGCCGCCGAGGCCGGCATCGATGCGTCGATGGTCATGCGCTACTTCGGATCCAAAGCGGGCCTGTTCGCCGCCGCGGCGACGATCGACCTCGATCCTCCCGACCTCGCGGCAGCCCCGCCCCGCCGGCGCGGCGAGGTGCTCGTCCGTCACTTCGTCGGCCGGTGGGAGCGGGGTCCCAGCGAGGACATGCTCGTGTTCCTGCTGCGGACGGCCGTCACCAACGAGCAGGTCGCCGAGCAGCTGCAGGCGACCTTCAATCGGATGGTCCTCGGCCCTCTGGTGGCGCTCGGGTACGGCGAGCCGGAGCGGCGCGCCGCGCTGATCGGGTCCCAGCTCATGGGACTGGGCCTGTGCCGGTACATCCTGCGCCTCCAACCGCTCGCCTCGCTGTCCGTCGAGGAGGTGGTCGCCGGCGTGGCCCCCACGATCCAGCGCTACCTGACGCAGCCCGTCACACGCGGGTAGCCCCGTCCAGCGCGCGCCCGGCCGCAGCCAGCGCGCGCCCGGCCGCAGCCAGCGCGCGCCCGGCCGCAGCCCGCGCGCGCCCGGCCGCGGCCCGCGCGCGCCCGGCCGCAGCCCGCGCGCGCTTAGACCCTGCCCGGGAGCGCGCTTAGACCCTGCCCGGGAGCGGGTAGCCCGCCTGGCAACAGCCTCGCCGTGCATAATGCACCGAGTTTCTGCGTTTTAGCGACCGAGGAGATACGGATGGGTGCGATGTGGTGGCGCGCAGGACAGCGCGAGCGACGTGTGAGCGTGAGCCGAGCCCGACGTCCCGCCGCGTTGATGCTCGCCGTGTCCGCGATGCTGGTCGCCGGCTTCGGCAGCTCCCCCGCGAGCACGGTGGCGCGCCGTCTGCCCACCGCGCCCCAGGCCCAGACCCGCTACTCGCTGGTGCACGGCTGCTACTCGCTCAGCTCACCCGCGCGCGGCACGCCCATGGCCGCGAACGTCGGTCCGTTCACGATGCAGGCCGCGGCCCTCGGCGTCTACCTGCTCTACGGCCCGCAGGGTGACTACCTGACCGACGACGGCGCCGGCGACCTCTCCGGCACCAGCACGCCCAGCGCCGCCACCGAGTGGACGGTGGACGGCAGCTCCGCTCAGGGGTTCACGATGACCAACGCCGGCACCGGCACCCGCCTCCCGGTCACCTTCGTGCCCGCCTCGGGCTGCGCGGCCTACCCCGAGGCGCAGGTCGACGCGATCGGCACGCCGTTCACCGGCGCCAGCCCCGAGGCCGACGTGCTCGGGACCGTCGAGGGCCACGCGCACGTCACCGCGTTCGAGTTCCTGGGCGGCGACTGGCACTGCGGCCGCCCGTGGAGCCCGTTCGGCGTCGCCTATGCGCTCCCGGCAAGCTGCGCCGCTGAAGAGCAGGGAACCAACGGCGCGTTCGAGTCGCTCATCGACTACGGCGGAGCGACGCGACCCAGTGACATGCACGGCTGGCCGACTTTTGTCGACTGGCCCAGCCCCACGGCGCTGGCCGAGGAGGGCGACTACTACACCGGCATCGAGCGGGCCTGGAAGGCCGGTCTGCGTCTCATGGTCACCGACCTCGTCGACAACGAGGCGCTGTGCTCGCTGATGACCACGAGCCACAACCCCTGCAACGACATGGACGCGGTGAAGACCCAGAGCGGCGACCTGTACGCCCTGCAGGACTACATCGACGCCCAATCCGGCGGTCCGGGGAAGGGCTGGTTTCGCATCGTCACCGACCCGTTCCAGGCGCGCCGGGTGATCAACCAGGGCAAGCTCGCGGTGATCGAGGGCGTCGAGGTGTCGCGCATCTTCGGCTGCGGCGAGGTCAACGATGTGCCCCAGTGCGACGAGTCCCAGATCGACGCGGGTCTGAAAGAGGTCCACGACCTCGGCGTGCGCACCTTCTTCCCCATCCACGAGTTCGACAACGCCTTCGGTGGCACCAAGATGATCGCCGGCGAGATGGGGACCGTGGTCAACGCGGGCAACCGCGACGAGACCGGCAGCTTCTGGAACCTGGCGCCGTGCCCGGCCACCGAGCAGGATGCGCCGCAGGTCAACGTGCCCGCCACCGGTCCCCTGGCCTCGCTGGTCAACGGACCGCTCGCATCGTTGCTGCACGGCAGCATCCTGCCCGTCTACGGCGATGGCCCGCAGTGCAACACGCGCGGCATCACCGACCTCGGCTCCTACGTCATCAACCAGATGATCAAGGACCACTTCCTCATCCAGCTCGACCACATGGACAGCTCCACCGCCACCTCGGCGCTGGCCATCGCCACCGCCCACCACTACTCCGGCGTCATCTCGGCTCATTGCTGCTCCTCGCCTCAGCTCTTCAAGGGCATCTACGCCACGGGCGGGTTCATCAGCCCGCCGGCCGAGCCGGCGGCAGCGTTCGTCTCGACGTGGCAGGCCGACAAGGCGGTCAGCGACCCCAAGTACCACTTCGGCTTCGGCTGGGGCTCGGACATGAACGGCCTGGCCGACCAACCCGGACCGTCGGCGGGCACCCCCATCAGCTATCCGTTCCAGTCCTACGACGGCAGGGTCACCTTCACCCAGGAGCAGTGGGGCGACCGCACCTTTGACCTCAACACCGACGGTCTCGCCAACTACGGGATGTACGCGGACTGGCTGCGCGATCTCCAGCTCGTCGGCGGCAATCAGATGATGGCGGACATGTTCCAGGGCGCCGAGGCGTACCTCGAGACGTGGGAGCGCGCCGACGGGGTGCCGTCGATGAGCTGTGTCCCCGCCGGCGCCCGCTTCAGCAAGGCCGGTCTGGGCCGGGCATTGCGTCTCGGCGACGTCCCACAGGCCGCGCTGTTCCGCGGCGGCCAGCCGCTCTCCCGGCCGGGCCGCTCGTTCCGCTACTGCAGCGGCAGCTCCGCCGGCAGCGGGCGGGTGGCGAGCGTGTTCAACGCCGCCGGCAAGGTCGCACTGATCGCCAGCACCGCCCGGGGGGACAAGGCCAACGGCATTGCCACCGGCGCCGGGAGCGCTCGCCTCAGGCGCGGCGCCACGCGGCTGGCCTCGGGCCTGTGGGAGGGTGGCAAGCTGGCCGGCGGTGCGCGTTACGTCTACGGCGTGCGCGCCGGCAAGGTGGCCTACGTCGCCGTTGCCTCCGCGGGCGAGCTCCGCAAGGTCTCGCGCCTGCGTTCGGATATGCGCGCCGCCGGGCTCTAGCCACGCGCGCCGCCGGCCTGGCCGCGTGACGCAAGATAAGTGCCACTACGGCGCTTCAGATGACACACGTGGGCAGCTACGCTGACCCGCAGATGGAGATCCGCGCGCTCGAGGCGTCCGACGGCCCCGCGATCCACCGCAGCCTTCTGTCAGACCCACAGATCGCTGCGTGGCTCGGCCCGGGCGGGGTGCGCACGCTGGCCCAGTCCGAGGAGTCGGCGGCGCGCAAGGCCGCCCATCGCACGGTTCACGGCTTTGGCTGGTCCCTGGCGTGGGAGGGGGCGCAGTGCCTGGGGTGGGGCGTGGCGCAGCACTGTATCATCGACGGCTTCAGCGAGGTCGAGATCGGCTGGACCGTCGCGCGGTCACACTGGCGGCAGGGCCTCGGGACCGTGCTGGGCCGCCACGCTCTCGGCGAGGTCTCGGGTCGGGGGCTGCGCAGCGTTGTCGCCTACACCCGTGAGGACAACGTCGCCTCGCGCGGCGTCATGGCCAAGCTCGGCATGACCTACGAGAAGACGTTCGAGGACGACGGCGAGACGGACGTCCTCTACCGGCTCGCGCTCGACCGCTGAGCGGCCGCCGCGCCTGGCGGCTCCAGTGCGCAGCTGATTGGCGAAGCTGCACACACGCGAGCATCCCAGCTGGTGCGCGTGCATTTCCGCCCGCCACATTGGCGCTAATCGCCCCGCACCCGCTCAGGCTGCGGCGTGTGTGCGCTTCCGCCAGTCAGCACCGCCCGCAGGCCGACGACGCCATACCTCTACGACGAGCCCAGCGTCTCGAACGTGAGCGAGGACGGCGCGTCCGCGGAGCGGGCGATGGTGTAGACGCCGCCGACGAGATTGGGAAGCTCGGGGGGGAGCGGCGTGAGGTGCGGGGTGTCCGCGGTGGAGAGGGTGAGCCGCAGGCTGTCGCCTGCGGCGATCGTCGCCAGGGTGGGGAAGATCTGGATCTGGTACTCGGTCATCGTCCCGGGGCGGACGGGCTTGGCCGACGCCTGCGTGTACGGGTGATAGGGCAGCACGGTCATACCGCCGGCCGTCCAGGACCGGCTGGCGTTCACCGCGCGCAGCGAGCCGAGCAGCGCGCCCTCCGTGAGCGGAAACGAGGTGCCGTCCGGGGTGACCTCCTCCAGCTCGGCGACGAGCTGCGTCTCCGAGGTGGTGGCGCTGGCGTAGACGGTGGCGGTGACCGGACCGGCGAGCGTCGTGGCGTGGGTCATGGGCGCGGAGGTGTAGCTGGTGGCCCACGGGCCGGTCTGGGAGAGCCGGTCGTCGGTGGCGCACGGAGCCAGGAAGCCGGCGGAGCCGGCGGGGACGGACAGACCGCCCATCGACCACTGATCGATCGGCCGCCCGCAGGGCACGCCGCTGGGGCTCCAGACGAGGGTGTCGCCGGTCGCGGCCGGCAGCGTGGGGACGGGGACGGGGACGGGGAGCCCGGGGATCGGCGACGACGAGACGGGAGTGGCAGGGGGCGCCGAGGGGGTGAGCGTCCCGCCGGCGCCGAAGTACAGGCGAGTGGGGGTGGCCCCGCGGAACGGGTAGGTCGAGCTCTCGGTGAACTTCCCGCTGCCCAGGTCGTAGTAGTGCAGGGGCGTCGGCGTCCGCGCCATGCCGGTCTTCTCGCCCTTGAGCCACGTGTCGAACCACTCGAGCTCGAGCGGGTCGACGTTGACCGACGAGCCGTTGAGATGCTCCCACGGCCCGACGATGAGCTGGTAGCGTCCGGTCGTCCGCTGCCCGGACCGCATGGGAGCGGTGGTGGAGCGATGCGCCCAGGCGTTCTGGAGCTCGGCGTAGTTGACCGGCTCGCCGTTCTGGAAGATGTCGAACTCCCCGCCCACCATGTAGGCGGGGATGTGGTTGGCGGCCACGCGCGCGAGCACGCTCTGCGGGTTGCGCGCCTGCCAGTAGGAGCCGTCGTAGGCCTCGGGGCCGCCGCTGAGGATGTTCTCGGTCTGGGCCGCGTGATAGCTGGCCAGCCCGTTGGCGTGGTCGCCCTCGATGCCGGCGAGATCAGAGAGCAGCGTCGGGTCCGACGCGGTGTCGCTGAGCGGGTTGACCGTGTTCAGCGCGCCGGTGAGGCCCAGGTAGGTCTCGGCGAACTCGAAGTCCAGCAGCCCGCCCATGAACGACGTGTCGCGGTAGATGTCGTTGGCCGGCACCATCGGGAAGATCGCCTTCAGGGGCGAATGCGGCCCCACCGCTCCGGCGAGCAGAAGCTGGTCGATGCCCAGATATGACGGTCCGTAGGTCCCGACCCGACCGTTGGAATGGGGCAGGTGGGACGCCCACTTGAGCACCTTGACGGCGTCTCGCTGCTGCACCGGGTCAAACAGTCCCCAGCTTCCGTTGGAATCGCCGGTGCCCCGGACATCCTCGACGACCTCGATGTAGCCGCGCTGGACCAGGTAGTTGTCCGCGCCGCCGGTCGCCGAGCCGCTGCTGGGCGTGGCGGCCGACCCCGGGGCGCTCGAGCCGCCCTGGCCCTTGCCGTACGGCGTCATGGTCAGCAGGACCGGGAACGGTCCCTTGGCCGGCGCGCCTGACGCCGTCGTGGGGTAGATCTCGTTGACGCGGATCGTCGTGCCGCCGGCGCCCTTCACCGCGATGTCGTTGGTCGACGCCGACCCGTAGACCGCGTTCTCCGGAGTCCAGTGGCTGCCGGGGGCGGCGCTCGCGGAGACGACATCGGGCGGCAGCTGCGGGTTGAGGCCCACCAGGCTCGACGGCGCCGACTCCACCGCCGGCGCGCCGGGCGCAGGTGACGGCACGACGGCCAGCGCCGAGCCGGAGGTGAGACCCGCGCCGGCACAGACGACGGCGCTCAGGGCCAGCGCGCGGATCCGCAGCGGAAGACGTCGAGGGGACCGGGGCGCCATCTCAGCCCCACCAGTACCCGAAGCACCATTTTTCTAGTCATCGTGGCGGCGGCGTTCACGACGCGTACGTGGTGAGATAGGAGCCATGACGCGTCTTGACATGTTCACCCAGAGATACTGGGACGACCGCTACGGCGGCCACCGGCACGTGTGGAGCGGGCGGCCGAACCCCTACCTCCTCACCGAGGCGGGCGACCTTGCCCCGGGGCGAGCCATCGACGTGGGCTGCGGCGAGGGGGCGGACGCGATCTGGCTGGCCCGGCAGGGATGGGAGGTCACGGGCGCCGACGTATCGCCGGTCGGCCTGGAGCGCGCCGCGGGCAATGCCGACGCCGCCGGGCCGGAGATCGCCCAGCGGATCACCTGGCGTCAGATCGATCTGTTCGCCGAGGAATGGACGCCGCTCGGCAGCTACGAGCTCGTCACCTCGCAGTACCTGCACCTCCCGCCTGAGGTCCGCGGTCAGTCGATGCAGCGCCTGGCCGAGGCCGTGGCCCCCGGGGGAGACCTGCTGGTCACGGCCCATCACCCGTCGGACCTCGAGATCCCCGGGCTGCGCCCCAACATCCCGGAGCTGTTCTGTACAGCCGACGAGCTGGCCGCGTTCCTGGACTCCGAGGCCTGGGAGATCGTGACCGCCGGCGCCCCGGAGCGCACGGTGACCGGGCCGGAGGGCGCGCCCGTCACGATCCGCGACACGGTGCTGCACGCCCGCCGCGCCTGAGCGCGCCATCCAGTGGGCCCGCTAGCGTCCCGGTCATGTTGCGCTTCGAGACGGCGCTGGGCACCTGTGCGATGACGTGGAGCGACGCCGGGCTGACCGACGTGCTTCTCCCCGGCACGCGGGGGTTGCACGAGCGGCGCGCGCCTGGGCCCGAGGTCGTGCCCGGCTCCGTGCGTGACGTGGTCGACGCGATCATCACGCTCTTGGACGGCGAGCGGACCGACCTGCGCTGGGTGGTCCTCGACGAGAGCGGCATCGACCCGTTCCGGCGCAGCGTGTACGCGGCGGCGCGCGAGATCGCGCCGGGCGCGACGGCGAGCTACGGCGAGATCGCCCAGATGATCGGCAAGCCCGACGCTCCGCGCGCGGTCGGCCACGCGCTGGGCGAGAACCCCTTCCCGATCGTCGTCCCCTGCCATCGGGTGCTGTCATCGACCGGAGCGCTGCACGGCTTCTCCGCGCCGGGCGGGATCGCCACCAAGCGGCGCATGCTCGAGATCGAGCGCGCGCCGGGCTTCACCCAGCTCTCGCTCCTGCAGGCCGGCCGCTGAGATACGCGCCTTGCGCACGCAGGGCGTCCTGAACCGCGTCCACATCGACCGCGCCCGGCGCCACACCGGCGTCGGCGGCCAGGGCGGCGGCCACGCCGGCCGCCTGGCCGGTCACCCAGCACTGGGGGATCTCACGCATGAAGGCCTGGGTCTGGGAGTCACAGGCGATGTGGCGGCCCGCCACGAGCACGTTGTCCAGGCCCGCCGGGAGCAGGGCGCCGTAGGGGATCGACACGTTCTCGAATGCCTGCGACGGTGACGGGGAGACTCCGATCTCGTCGGGGTGGCGCAGCCCCTGCTTCCATTCCTCGGCGCGCATCGGATGTCGCCCCACGACCCGCCCGGTGTGACGCACCCCCACCTGCGGCGCCGAGAGCAGCAGCCATGCGTGGGCAAAGCCGGGCGCGTGGCGGCGGAAGTAGTCCAGGTGCGCCGTCATGCGCCGCCGCGAGTGGATCTCCACGCGGGTCAGGTCTGAGACATCGAGCCCGCTGTATCCGCGCAGCCGGGGTCCGAGGAACAGCGCGACATCGTCGCGCCACCCGATCACCGGTCGTTCGACGTAGCCGAGGGCCTCACGGGCCTCGTCCATCAGCGCGCGATACCCCTGAGGATCCTCGCGCTTGAAGGCCAGCCAGCGCTTGAAATCGACGCCCGCCCAGGTCCACCCGGTGTTGAGGCAGTGCTGGATGTTGCTCTCGCTGCCCTCGGCGTCTGACTCGAAGGGTGCGCCGGCCCGCCGGCACACATCGAGGTCTCCCGTCGCGTCGACGACCACGTCGGCCAGCAGCGCGCGGCGCCCCTGCTTGCTCTCGAAGATGACTCCGCTCACGTCCGATCCGTCGCGCACGACGTCGACCGCCCAGCTGTGCAACAGGAACCGCACGCCCGCCGCGGCGAGGAGCTCGACGGAGGCCAGCTTGAGCCATTCGGGGTCGATCATCGGTGACCATGTCACCACGCCGCGGAAGGCGCCCTGGCGCCCGCCCCAATGCGCGACGGCCGCCTCGTCCTCAGAGCCCCACTGGCTCTCGGGCGCGCCCGCGACGGCGCTCTCGGGGAGCTGGTCGAGAATCTCCCGGGCGAAGCCGTCGATGACGAGCTGTCCGCTCCAGTCGGTCATCCGGTCGATCCAGATGACCAGGCCGCCGGTCGAGAGGCCACCGAGGTGGTTGTAGCGCTCCACCAGAACCACCTCGGCGCCGAGCCGCCGCGCGGCAAGGGCGGCGGCGCAGCCCGCCGGGCCGCCCCCGATCACCAGCACGTCGGTCCGCGCGTGGACGGGCGTCTCGCGCGGGGACTCATACACGGTCGTCCCCGGAGCCGCGGGCCGAGGCGTGAGCTCATCGCCGCCGAGGTCCGCCGTGGCCGACACGTCGCTGGCGCCGTGGTAGAGCTCGTTGCCGCCGCTCACTCAGGCGACGCTAACACCAGGCCCCGTGCCCTCAAAATCGATGTGTCGTATGCAGGGCATCAACGACGCTGATCATCTCCTCGGCCGGCGCGGGCCGGGCCGGCCGCGGGAGCAGCAGCGGCGTGGCCAGCAGCAGCGCCCCGGCGATGCCGATCCCGACACGCGGACTGGTGACGGCGGCCAGGATCCCCCACAGCGCGGTGAGCACCGCGATCGTGGCGCTGCTGGACACCGACCATGCCGAGAGCATGCGGGCCACCCGATCGGGGGCGGTCTGCTCGAGCCGGTAGGTCGCCATCACCGGGTTGAAGACGCCGATGCACGTGACCAGCCCGAACTGGAGGGCCATGACGATGGCGATCCCGGCGAGTCCGGGCCGGATGAAGACCAGCCCGATCGGCCAGCACGCGCGCAGCGCCCCGCCGATGAACATGACCTTCGCCTGCCCGGACCGCGCGACGAACCGGCGCGCCAGCCGTGCACCGACCAGCCCGCCCACGCAGGGGGTGGCGAAGGCGAGGCCGAACTGCCATGGGGCGAACCCCAGGTTCCGGAGCATGAGGACGGACAGCAGCGGCTCGGTGGCCAGGACGAGACCGTTGACGATGATCGTGTTGAAGAACAGGGTGCGAAGCTCCGGGTGGGCGAGGATGTAGCGCCACCCGTCGAGCAGGTCGCCGGGGCGCGTCCGCCCCGCGCCGCTGCGCGCCGGGGGTGGTTCGGCGTCCCGGATCGCCCCGATCCCCAGGGCTGAGAGCAGGTAGCTGACGGCATCGGCGACGACGGTCACCACCGGGCCGAACAGCCCGATGGCCGCCCCGCCGAGTGGCGGCCCGACCGCGGTCGCGCTCCAGGTCGTCGACTCGAACCGCCCGTTGGCGATGAGCAGGTCCTCGCGTGCCACCACCCTCTTGAGGTACGCCCCGCTGGCTGCCCGGAAGGCGTTCTTGGCCGCGCCGACGATCACTGACACGACGACGAGCTGCAGGAAGCTGAGCCAGCCCAGCACGTAGGCGACCGGGATGCTGAGCAGTGCGGCGAAGCGGATGACGTCCATGGCGATCATCACCGGCCGCTTGCGCCGGAACTCCACCCACGGTCCCAGCGGCACCGCGACCACCGCGCCCACCCCCACGCCGGACGCCGCGAGGATCGACACCTGGGCGGCTCCCGCATGCAGCACCCGAATGGCGATGATGGCAAAGGCGCCGAACCCCAGGCCGGTCCCGTAGGCGCTCACCGCGTACGCCGTCCAGAGCCAGCCGAAGTCCCTGCCCAGGGAGCGCCGGGCCTCGCCGGATTGTCTGTCTCGTCTCCTCGTCCTCATGTCGCGGACGACGGATCAAAGCGCTCACCCCGGACGCGGCGGGCGACCCCGTGCAGGTGGCCCGTTGGTCAGGAGTCCGAGGCGCTGATCACGGCGGGATCCGCGGGATCGGCGTAGAGCCGCGCGACGTCTGCGGACCGGCACTCGAGAGTGCGCCGCTGGTTGAGATAGCCCTTGTCGGTGATCTCCCCGGCATCGAGGCTGGGCGGCTGGGCCAGGAGCAGCAGCCGCGCGATCCGTGATGCCGAGCCCGCGTGGGCGTTGAGGGCGTAAAGGGCCCGCGCCAGGTGCTCGCGCAGCGCCGGGTCGTCGAGCGCGACGTCCTCCGCTGCGCCGGTCAGCCTGCGCGCCTCCGCCTGGTTGACCCACGCCAGGGCCGCGACGAACTCAGCGTCATGGCCGCAGATGACGGCGTCTGAGAGGACGCCGGCGGCGCTGATCAGGCGGGTGCGCAGCGCGCCCGCGGCGACCCAGGTCCCGGTGAGCAGCTTGAAATTCTCAGCGATCCGCCCGTCGAACAGCATGCCCCGGTTGGGGTCGCGCTCGTCGATCAGCCTCACCGCGTCTCCGGAGCGGTAGAAGCCGTCCTCGTCAAAGGTGGCCTGGGTCAGCTCGGGCCGGCGGAAGTATCCGGGGGTCACGTTCGGCCCCTTGACGCGGATCTCCAGTCGGTCGCCCACCGGCGCGAGCTTGGCCGTGCAGCCGGGGATCGGCACGCCGATGCAGCCGGTGGGGGCGCCGAGGTAGTGCATGCTGGTGGCGCAGGGGGCGGTCTCGGTCGTGCCCCAGCTCGAGGTGAGCGGCACCTCGTGGTCGGCGTGGTCCGCGGCCAGCTTGCGCAGTCGCGCGGCGAGCGCGTCGGGCAGTGCCGCGGCGGCATAGAACATGAAGCGCAGCCGGCTGAAGAACCGCTCGGCGAGCCGCCCGTCGTTCTCCAGCGCGGGCGCGAGGAGCGCGTACCCGGCGGGCACGTTGAAGTACAGCGTGGGCGGCACGTCTCGGAGCGCGGCGAGCGTGCGCGCGAAGAGCGGCGGGGCGGGCTTGCCGTCGTCGATGTAGATCGTGCCGCCGTTGAACAGCGCCAGGTTGAGGTTGTGGTTGGCCCCGAACGTGTGGCTCCACGGCAGCCAGTCCACCATGATCGGGGGCTCGTCGGCCAGAAACGGCCAGATGGCCTGGAGCATCGCCTGGTTGGAGCAAAGCATCCGGTGGGTGTTGACGACGCCCTTGGGGACGCCGGTCGATCCCGACGTGAACAGGAGCTTGGCCACCGTGTCGGGCCCAGGACCGCCGCCGTCGGCGCCCGTCTGGCCGTCGCGGCCGTCCGCGAGCAGGTCATCGAGGTGCAGCGCGCCGTCGCGCTTCCCGCGGGCGACGAGCACCTGGGAGACACCCGGGGCGAGCGCGTCGAGCGCGGCGCCGAACGGACCGGCGTCGTCGGCGAAGACCAGCCCGGGCTCGGTCAGCTCGGCGATCGCCTTGATCCTCGCGTGGTCGGCGCTCATCAGTGAGTAGGCGACGCTGATCGGCATCACCGGGACCTGGGCGGCGTAGGCGCCGAGGCTCACCAGGAGGTGCTCCAGGGAGTTGCCGGAGAGGATCATCAGGGGTCTGCCGGGGGCCAGCCCGAGCTGCGTGAAGGCACGGGCCAGCCCGCGTGCGCGGCGCTCCGCCTCTCCGTAGGAGAGGGTGATCCAGCGGTCCTCGGCGTCTCGCTGGGCGGCGAGCGGGCGGTCGGGGTGTTCGGCGGCGCGGCGCGTGAGCACGGCTGAGATCGACCGCTCGGTGTCGCTCGGCGGGCGGCGCGACCGGAGGACGATCGAGCCGTCGTCACGGCGCTCGAGCGCGATGTCAGGGGGCGCGAACGTCTGGAGTTCCAGCAGCGGGCTCATGGCGGTTCGTCCTCCTCCTCACACCCGGGCCGCATCACATCATCCGGGGTCCCGGCCTGCGGTGCACCATCGACGCAACAATCTTGCGGCAAATACTGCCAAAAGAGCGACTTCATTGCAGTAGACCAGCGATTAGCTGCGTTTCCGTTGCGCCAATCTCGCCACTGGGCGAACATTGTGCTCATGACTGCCATCGCCCACCCCCATTCTGCCGCGAGCCGGACGACGCTCGATCTTGACGGCGCCACCCTCACGATCTCTGACGCGCTCGACGTCTCTCGCGGCGATCGGACCGTGAGGGTGTCCGAACGCGCGGCCGACGCCGTGCGCGCCAGCTGCGGCCTCAAGCATGAGCTGATCGCGCGTGAAATCCCGATCTACGGCGTCACCACCGGATTCGGCGACAGCGCCCACCGCCAGATCTCGCCGGCCAAGGCCGGCCAGCTTCAGCAGAACATCCTGCGCTTCATGGGCGTCGGCACCGGTGCGATCGCCCCGCCGGAGGTCGCGCGCGTCACCATGCTGCTGCGCGCCAACTGCCTGTCCAAGGGGAACTCCGGGGTACGCGTCGAGCTCATCGAGCACGTGCTCGAGCTGCTCAACCACGACGTCACCCCGTTCATTCCCGAGCGGGGCTCGTGTGGTGCGAGCGGTGATCTGGCTCCGCTCTCCTACGTGGGCCGGGCGCTGGCGGGGGACGGCGACGTGCTGCACGACGGCGTGCCGCGCCCCGCCTCGGATGTCCTGGCCGAGCTCGGGCTGGAGCCGTTCCTGCTCGAGGCCAAGGAAGGACTCGCGCTCACCAACGGCACCTCGTTCATGAGCGCCTTCGCGTGCCTGGCCGCCGGCGCCGCGCGCGAGCTCGCCGACCTCACCGACCTGATGACCGCGATGGCCTCCGAGGCGGTGCTCGGCAACCGCGGCCACTTCAACGCGTTCCTGTTCGACGAGGCCAAGCCGCATCCGGGCATGGTCACCAGCGCTCGCCACATCCGCGAGCTGCTCGCCGAGTCGCACCTGGCCGCCGACAGCGACGAGCTGTTCGAGGGCGGCATGGACGGCGCCGGCTTCCTCGAGCTGGATCGCCAGGTCCAGGACAAGTACTCGATCCGCTGCGCCCCGCACGTGGTCGGCCCGCTGCGCGACGTGCTGGACTGGGTGGAGCGGTGGATCAGCGTCGAGATCAACTCGTCCGATGACAACCCCCTGTTCAACGTCGCCGCCGGCCGGGTCGAGAGCGGCGGCAACTTCTACGGCGGCCACATCGGTCAGGCGATGGACTCCCTGAAGGTGGCGCTGGCCAACCTCTGCGACCTCATCGACCGCCAGCTCGAGCTCGTCGTCGACGAGAAGTTCAACCGCGGCCTGACCGCCAACCTCATCGAGCGGTTCGAGCCGACTCACCCGGAGGCCGGGCTGCACCACGGCTTCAAGGGACTTCAGCTGTGCGCGTCGGCGATGACGGCCGAGGCCATGCACCTGTCCGCGCCGACCACCATCCACTCGCGCTCGACCGAGGCCCACAACCAGGACAAGGTCTCGATGGGCACGATCGCGGCCCGCGACGCCCGCTCGATCGTCGAGTTGGCCCAGAACATTGCCGCCATCCACCTCATGGCCTGCTGCCAGGCCCTCGAGCTGCGGGGCATCGAGCAGGCCAGCCCGCGCACCCAGGCGGCCTTTCGACGGGTGCGCGAGCACGTCGCGTTCCTGGACCGCGATCGCTACCTCGACGCCGACATCGCCACGACGGTGGCGCTCATCCAGTCGGGGGCGATGGCGGAGTTCGTGGCCTAGGGCCGCTTCACCGGTGTCTTGGCGTGGATCGTCCCGGTGCGGGTCGAGATCGGCTTGCGCGTGCCGGCCTGCCCGACGGTGACCTTCACCGGCAGCTTGCGGAAGTCCGCGAGCAGGCGTCGCCCGGCCCGATTGAGCTTGAGGTGCACGACGATGGATCGTCCGCCGGCCACCCGGTAGGTGGGAGAGCCGGGGTCAGTGCGGCGTAAGGTAGCTCCGGAACATGAGCCGCGATTCGTCACCCTGCGAGGTCGCTTTCGTCCTCGGCGGCGGAGGTGTTCTCGGCGCCCACGAGGTCGGGATGCTGGCGGCCTTGGCCGAGAGGGGGATCGTCCCCGATGTCGTGCTCGGCACCTCGATCGGGGCCGTCAACGGCGCGGTGTATGCCTCAGACCCCGGTCCGGCGGGCGTTGAGCGCCTGCGGTCGTTGTGGGACGACGCCGACGCGCTGTGGGGCGGGAGCGCGCTGCACCGCCTCACGACTCTGGCTCGGACCCGCACCTACCTGCAGCCGTTCGGCGCGGTGCGCGACCGGCTGGCCGCCGTGCTGCCGGTACAGCGGGTGGAGGAGCTCGCCGTCCGTTTTCAGTGCGTTGCGGCGTCGATCGAACGGGCCGCCGAGCATTGGTTCACCGAGGGGCCACTGGCCGAGGTGGTGCTGGCCTCCTGCGCGGTGCCGGGCGTGCTGCCGCCCGTGCGGGTGGGCGATGAGCACTTCATCGATGGCGGGATCGTCAACTCGATCCCGGTCAGCCGCGCGGTCCTGCTCGGCGCACGGACCATCTACGTGCTGCAGGTGGGGCGCTTGGAGCAGTCACTCAAGCCCCCGCGCTGGCCCTGGGAGGTGGGTCTGGTCGCCTTCGAAGTCGCCCGGCGCCACCGCTTCGCCCACGATCTGCACTCGCTGCCGGACGGCGTGCAGCTGCACGTGCTGCCCACCGGCGGGTCCGTCGCGCCTGCGTACAACGACCTGTCCGCGCCGCTGCGCCTGCGGCGTCTTGCCGGAACCGTGCACCGCCAGATCGATTCTGCATATGAGGCGTCATTGCAGTACCTCCAGGAGCGCTGATGCCGCCCCCCGCCATCCGGCGGCCGGTGAGCATCACGCTGTGGCTCGTGCTCTCGCTCGTGCTCCTGGTGCTGTCGCCGGTGCTGCTGGTCGTCGGGGAGGTGTGCGCGGTCCTGCTGGGAGATCGCCGCGTGCTGATCACCACTCGGGTCCTGATCGCGTACTTCACGCGCGAGCTGATGACGATCGCTGCCTGCGGAGGGACATGGCTCCTGGGCGCCATCGGCGCGCGGCGGTCCACGGGCTTCGTTCAGACGATGCACTGGCGTCTGTTGCGATGGTTCGTCAACGGGATCGCCGTCAGCGTCTCGCGCACGCTCGGAGTCCGGATCGTCGAGGAGCCGGGGTCGGAGGCGGCGGCCACCGCGCTGCACGGCGTCAGCCCCTTGCTCGTCCTCAGCCGACACGCCGGGCCGGCGGACACCCTGCTGCTGATCGACCGGCTCCTGTCACATTTCGCGCGCCGCCCGAGCGTGGTGTTCAAGGAATCGATCGTGCTCGACCCAGCCGTCGACCTGCTCGCTCACCGGCTTCCGCACGCCGTCCTGAACACCGACGATTCACGGGAGTGCGAGGCGCGGATCGCCAGGACCGTCGACGCCCTCGGCGACCGTGGCGTGCTCATGATGTTCCCGGAGGGCGGGAACTTCACGCCGCAGCGCCGCCGCAGGGCCATCCGCTCCCTGAGGCGACGGCGTCAGCGGGACGCGGCGATCGCCGGCGAGCGCATGACGCACGTCCTGCCGCCGCGACCGTCGGGGACCGTGGCGGCGCTGCGCGCCAATTCCACCGCCGACGTTGTCTTCGCGGCGCACACCGGACTCGGGCTGGCCGCCTACCCGGGCGAGATATGGCGCAACATGCCAATGGGCGGGACGCTGCGGACGCGGATGTGGCTCGTCCCGCGCAGTGACATTCCCGCCGCCGAGGACGAGGTCGCCACCTGGCTCAACGAGTGGTGGGGCCGGATCGATGCCTGGATCGAGGAGCGTGGCGAGGAGTAGCGCCGGTGTGAGCCGGCGACCCGGCGGGTCGTTCCAGATTCACTCCACCAGGTAGGTCTCGTAGATCACACGGTCGCTCTGACGCCCGCCGACGCTGATGAAGACGCCCTTGTTCAGCCAATCGAGATGTGGGGCGGCGGCCTCGATCTGGGTCGAGGTCCGAAACGTGTACTCGCTCGCGTCGACGTCATCCCCTCGCCCCAGGCGCGCGAGGACCTCGGCGCTGCCGTGGCGGACGCTTCGGGATTGGACGTAGAGCAGCTCGCCGGCGTCGGTCTGCAGCGTGTAGCGGATGTCGCCGAGTGCCGTGCCGTCGGGGAGGACGGTCTGCCAGTCGGCGCTGGCGCCCGGCAGCAACGTGCCGCGAAGCTCAGGTCCGGTGAACGTCCCGCCGGTCAGGCGCACGATGCGGCGGTGGCCCTGCGGTATATCGCCGAGATCCAGGGGCGGGCCGAGCATCGCCTCCAGTCGGTAGATCTGGGTCAGGCGAGGCTCGGGAAGGGGAGCGCTGCGCGACATCCAGTCATAGGGTGCCAGAGCACGAGGCAACTCTACGAGGGCCGGGATCAGGGCGCGAAGATCCTTCAGGCGGCCGAGCGCGTACTCGGAGTCGGCGGCGCGTTTCGCTACGTCCACCAGCGCGAGCTCGCCGTCTCCTTAGGACGAGGACGATCCCGCGCGAACCTGAAATCAAGCTGAACCGTTGCGCCGGCGCCTGCGGCGCCTGCGGCGCCTGCGCGCCTCAGCTCGGGCCGCTGGGGATCGTGACCGACAGTTCGAGTCCACCTCCGGGACGCGGGCGGGCGAGGATCGTGGCGTCGTGCGCGCGGGCGATCGCCTGAGCGATCGAGAGACCGAGGCCGACGCCCTCGGAGGAGTTGAGACGTTGCTCGGTGCGGGCGAAGGGCTCGAACAGGGTCGGGAGCTGCTCGGCGGAGACGCTGGGTCCCGTGTTGGTGATCTCGAATATCGCGCCGTCGGGCTGCTGGACCGTGCGGACCGCGATCCAGCCACCCGAGGTGTTGTGTCGCACGGCGTTCTCGACGAGGTTGGCGATCATGCGCTCGAGCAGCACGCGATCGCCGTGCGCGGGCGCGGGCTCGAGCGTGGCGTCCACCGTGATCCGGTGCTCATCGATCGCCACTCGAGTGGCGTCGAGCGCGTCCTCGGCAGCGGTGGCGAGATCGACCGCTGCCTGGGCCGTGGGGCCCACCTCGCTGATGGCGAGCGTCAGGAGCGCCTCGATGGTGGCCTCGGCCCGCCCGACGGAGCGCATGACCCGAGCCGCCATCGCCTCCAGCTGCTCGGGCGTTCGTGTCGGCTTCGACAGCGTGACCTCGATGGCGGTTCGCATCGCGGTGAGCGGTGTGCGCAGCTCGTGAGCCGCGTTGGCGACGAACCGCTTCTGGCTGGTGAACGCGGCATCGAGCCGCTCGAGCATCACGTCGAAGGCGTCGGCCATCTGCTTGAACTCGTCGTCGGGCCCGGTGAGCGCGAGTCGCTGACCGAGCCGCATCTCAGAGGCACGCTTGGCGGCCTCGGTGATCGACCGCACGGGCCGCAGCGCCCGTCCGGAAGCGAGCCAGCCGAGGCCGGCCGCGGCTATGGCCAGGATCCCGAGACCAATCGCCGAGGCGATCCGCAGAGCGGATAGCTCGTCCCCACGCGCCTTGGGGCCGGCTCCGACGATTCCGATCAGGTGGTTGCATTTCGCCAGCAGCACCGGGGACGTGGGGAGCGGCTTGCACAGTCCCAGCAGCGCCCGTTCCTGCGGCGTGAGCGCCTTCGGCAATGGCCCCGGACCGGGTACCAGCAGCGCGGCCGCGAGCGTGTAGGTGAGCGCCAGCAGCACAATGCCGGCCAGGAGGAACAGCACGGCATAGAAGACGGCCAGCCGGGTGCGCACCCGCCTCGGCCACAGTCGCCGCGCGACGGCAGCGAAGGCCGTCATCGCATGCGGTAGCCGGCGCCGACCATCGTCTCGATCACGTCGGGCTCGCCGAGCTTGCGCCGCAGGCGCCCGAGCGTGACCGCCACCGTCCGCGTGAACGGATCCGCGTTCTCATCCCACACCCGCTCGAGCAGCTCCTCGGCGCTGACCACCCCGCCAGCGGCCCCCAGCAGCACCTCGAGCACGCCGAGCTCCTTACGCGTCAACGACAGCTCGCGTCCGCCGCGGATCGCCTGTCGGCGCGCGCGGTCGAGCACCACATCGCCACGCATCAGGAGCGGCGCCGTCGCCGGCGCACGGCGGGCCAGCGCATGGACCCGCGCGACCAACTCCTCGAACGCGAACGGCTTGGGCAGATAGTCATCCGCGCCCAGGTTCAGACCCTCCACCCGGTCGCCGATCGCCCCCGCCGCGGTCAACATCAGGATCCGCGCCTCTGACCCGCCATCGCGCAGTGCCACGCACACCGCATCGCCGTGCACACCTGGCAGGTCGCGGTCCAGGACGATCACGTCGTAGCGGTACACCAGACCCTTCTGCAGAGCGGCCGACCCGTCATACGCGAGGTCGGTGGCGATCGCGCGATCGCGCAGCCCGTCCGCGATGTCACGGGCGAGCTCGACGTGATCCTCGACCACCAGGACGCGCACGCCAACATCGTGCACCACCACAGATCACAACGCCATCACACGCCGCGCCAATCCGCGCTCGGCTCCCCAGCGCCGGCGTGTTGCACTCGTGTGACCGGCGATCGGATACCACTGCCTCATGTTCAGAACACCGTCACATCTCCCACTGGCCACACTCGCGATCGCGGCCGCGACGGTGATCGCCGCCTGCGGCTCGACCTCGTCCAGCTCGTCGAGATCCGGCAGCCCCGCCTCAGCGGCCCAGGTCCGGCAGGCCGAGCGGGCTGCGGTCAGCTTCGCCGGTTGCATGCGCTCGCACGGACTGCCCAACTTCCCCGACGATCCCTACGCTCAAAAACACCTGATCTCGTCGCCCAGCGGACAGGGACCCGCGGTGCAGTCGGCGGTGGCGGCGTGCAGTCGCCTGCTGCCCCACGGCGGCCAAAGCCAGAGTCCAGCGCACACCCAAGGGCAGATCACCGCGATGCTGGCGTTCGCCCGCTGCCTGCGCCGCCACGGGTTCGCGACCTTCCCCGACCCCACCAGCACCGGCGATGTGACCCACCAGATGCTCGCCAGCGCCGGCATCAGCGTGCAACAGCCGGCGGTGGTGCGGGCCGCCGATGCGTGCGTCGACGTCACTCACGGCTACCTGACCAGGGCCATGGTGGCCCGCTTCGTCGCGGGCCACTAGCGGTCGGTGCCGCGGTGCTCTGCCTCGGCTGCCCGCAGGCGGGCCTCTGCCTGCTCGGACGCGCGTTGCAGCTCGCGCATGCGCGTGTCGCTCGTGGGTCGTTGTCCGTACGCTCTGGCTTGGTAGAGCTCGTAGCGCTGCCGCGCGAATTGAGCCTGGGCACGCAGATCATCCAGATGCCTGGTGGACATACCGTCAGCTGCTCTCGGGTCGGAGTACACCGGACGTACCGGCCTTCCCCGGACGATAGACCTATTGCTCAGGCGGACCCGGTGTCTTCATCGTCGCCGGCGTCCCAGCGACCGGCGCGCCGCGCGTGACGCCGACGCCCAGCGTGTAGCTCAGGTGTCCACCCAGCCAGCCGCCCGCGCCGAGCGCGGACGAGCCGGCGAGCGAGAGGAGCCTGCCCCGCCCGCGGTCGCCTCGCTTGCGCGCGACGTAGGAGCCAGCCATGA
The DNA here is from genome assembly GCA_963771675.1 of uncultured Actinomycetota bacterium. Classification (GTDB taxonomy): domain Bacteria; phylum Actinomycetota; class Thermoleophilia; order Solirubrobacterales; family Solirubrobacteraceae; genus Palsa-465. The sequence continues at coordinate 69,101 of CAVYUJ010000007.1, forward strand.
GCGCAATCGCCGTCGCGTTCGCCGCGGCGTGGACCAGGCCGGATCGGCGCACGGCGGCATCGCTCCGCTCGGCGTCCGCCCAGTCTGACCAGCCGGTGCCGGCGGTCACGCCGGCGGCGAGGAGGCCGGTCAGCAGTAGTCGATCTGCGGCGGATTCGCTCTCTCTGCCGCCCGTCCAGTCCAGCAGGACCGCGCTCGTCCAGGTGCCGATCGGGATGTCGGTCAAGATCGGATGAAGGGCGTGACCCAGCCACGTCCCGCTCAGCGCGTCCTTGGCAGCGCCATCCGGGATCAGCTCGCGGACCACTCGGCCCGCCGTCCGCCCGACACCGTCGAGCGCCTCGACCGACTCGAGCCGCGCGGCGAGGGCGTTCAGGGGTGAGACCGTCATGGGCTTGCGCTACCCACTGCCGATGCGTCGGACCCAGAACGTGCTCCGTTAGCGCCGGCGTGGCACCCCGGAGCGCGGTTGAGAACTCGCGCAGCGCACACACAACACGGCATCAGGCAACGCCCGAAGCCGGCCTGATGGGATCGGATCGCCGCACACGTCACACATCCCGTAGCTGCCCTCGTCGAGCTTGGCCACGGCGCGCTCTGTACGCGCCAGCACTCGCTCGAGGGAATCGCCAACGCCGATGTCGGTCAGTCGGCTCACCGCCTCGGTGGTGCCATCACCCACCCGCTTGCCGAACCCCAGCGCACTGCCCCGCTCAGGACGGCTGGCGAGCACCGCCAAGCGCTCACGCATCACGTCACGGTGCGCCTCGAGGTCTCGGCGGACAGCGTCCAGATCCAGGTCGTCGCGGGGAGTCGTCATCTCAGCTCACCATCAACCATAGGCCGGAGCGGCAGACCCTTCGGTGCGGCGCCAGACCGGACGTCTGCGCCACGGCGTACTCCGTGGCGCTCAGGCCGCTGCTGAAATACCGCCGGCTCCCCCTCGGCGATCCGTGTGAGGCGCCGCTGACAGGCCCCCTGCGCGACCGCAGTTGCTCGTCCCGTCTCTCGGTCGCCTAAGCTCATGGGTGTGGACACGGCAGGCCCAGGCGATCTCGTAACCGTGGTGGACGGCAGCACGGAGCTCGACGGGCTCGTGTTCGACCGGCCGAGCAACGCCAAGGTCATCGTCGCGGTGGTCGACCCCACGCGCGGGCCGGTGTTCCGTACGGTCAACCCGAACGCGCTGACCGAGCGCGAGCAGGAGGGTCCGAACGACCGGGCGCTGCGCCTGCTCGTTCGCCGGACGCCGCCACCGCCGAACTCCGTCGCGCGCGGCGGAACGCGTGGCGGCCAGGGGCGCGAGGGCTTCACCCGCGGCGCGGCACACCGCGCCACCGGCAGGTAGCGCCGCCACCCACCCGCACTACGCGGTCATGCCGCCGAGTATTCCTCGTCCGTGACGTGGCGCCCCCAGGTGACCGGACTGCCGGACTCGTCGTTCTGCTGCATGGCGATGTGAGCCATGAAGCGGGTTGGGGCGGCGCCATGCCAGTGGTTCTCGCCGGGTTCGAAGAAGACGCGGTCGCCGGGGCGGATCACCTCGACAGGCCCGCCCTCGCGCTGGCACAGCCCGACGCCCTCGGTGACGAAGATGGTCTGGCCGTGAGGATGGGTGTGCCACGCGGTCCGGGCGCCCGGTGTGAAATGGACGCTCGCGGCGGCAAAGGTGGAGGTCCCGGCCGGCGCGGCGACGGCGTCGATGTAGACGTCGCCCGTGAACCAGTCGGCCGGGCCCTTGACGGTATCGGTGGAGCTGTGGGTGATCTGCATGTCAGCGGCGAAGCTGATCTAGTCGCCGAGGGGCTCGGGTGAGTGGCCTGTCGCAACGGCCTCCGGCTGGCCGGGCTGAGGCGGTGGCGGGGGGTCGAGACGCCGGGCCAGGACGACCCCGGCGATCGCGGCGGCGGCCCCGAGCCCGCCGGCGGCTCTGAACGCGACCGGCGACATGCTCTCGCGGCCCAGGACGCAGGCCAGGCAGTCCACCGCATCCGCGAGTGCGGAGCCTTCCAGCCAGCCCCGCACCGGCGTCCCACGGTCCAGGGCGATCACGGTGCCCAGTCCCAGCGCGATGTCGCGGCCGCCGAGCATCCGCGCGAACACCGGTGCGATCCCATCCGACCTCTGCCGGCCCATGAGCCGGGCAGTGAGGCCTGGGGCGGCGACCGCGACCGCACCCAGCGCGATCCGGCAGCGCGCGACCGACATCGCCAAGGTGGCTTCTTGCATGGTCTCGATCGTATCCCGATTCGTCCCTCGTGTAACGGCTGGGGTGGGCCGGTCGGCTCAGTCCTCGAACTCGGTGGCCACGATGCGCTCGTTGTGGACGCCGGCTGCCTGCTCTGAGCACAGCCACACGATGGGGGGACCCATGATCCCGGGATCCAGGAGCCGCTCGCGCATCTCCGCGGACATCTCATCGGGGATCATCCCGGTGGCCGTCGCGCCACCGGGGAGCAGGATGTTGACGGTGACGGGGGTGCCGGCCAGGTCGGCGGCCATCACACGCGCGAGCGCCTCGACCCCCGCGCCGGACGGTCCGTAGGGGACAAACCCGCCACGCGTCATCGTCTGCTCATTCATTGAGATCACCACGATCCTGCCGGCGCCCGCCGCGATCATCCTCGGCGCCACCTCGCGCGCCACCAGGAACGAGCCGGTCACCTTGGTCTCGATCACATCCCGGAAGCCCTCGGGGGAGACTTCCCAGAACGGCTGCGGGTCGGTCATGAACCGCGGATTGACGGTGCGCATGCCGATCCCCGCGTTGCTGACGAGAACATCGAGTCCGCCAAGCCGCTCGTACACCGCCTCGACTCCCGTCTGCACCGATGCCTCGCTGCGCACGTCCAGCTGGAGGCCGACAGCCCCGATCGCCTCGGCGCTTGCCTGGGCGCGCGCCTCGTCGCGGCTGGTCAGGGCGACCCGTGCTCCGGCGGACACGAGCGCCGCGGCCATCGCCTTGCCGATGCCGCTCGTGCCGCCGGTCACCAGCACCCGAGTGGACTGCAATCGGCGTGCTGTCATGCGGTTACTTGTACGCCCCTTTGTACTGGATCGTGTACGCGTCGCTCGTGATGTTGCCCTTGCCTGAGAACGTGCCCGCGAAGGTGTGGCCCTGATGGGTGCCGGTTCCCTTGGTGAGCTTCAGGACGCCGTTGGTGACCGTCGCATCACCCATCTTCGGCTTGTTGGTGATCGTGAGCGTGGCGGTCGCCGACCCCGTCGCGGAGCCGGTGGAGTAGAAGACCGTCACCTTCGGGATCTTGATGGCGATCTTTCCGGTCGTCGTCGTCAGGATGTGGAGCTGGTAGACGACGGCACCGGCGCCGAACAGTGAATCGGTCGCGTCGCCCGCGGCGAAGTTGGTCTTTCCCACGGTATGGGTCAGCGCGAAGTACACGGTGCCATGTTCGGCCTTGCCCGCGTTGGAGGCGGCACCGGCAACGCTGCTACCCACGAGTGCGAGTGCGCCGACCAGACCCACGCTCGCCCCCAGCCAACGGCGCGAGAATCGAGACATAGTTCTCCTCCTCCTATGGTGTCCGTCGGCTCGCGCCGATGGGACAGTTCAGAAACCCCAACGTCGTGAGGCTACCGCCGGACGGAACACGGCGCGCCATTTTCTGCCGGAGCACCATGGTGTCGCTCGCGGCTGACGCCGCTCACAGTGAGGTGGAGCGTCCACTGACGTACGGGCCCGGCCGGCCGAGGAGCCACTGCGACAGGATCTGGCGCGCGACCGGAGCTGCGCTGACGTCCCCGAACCCGCCCCGCTGCACCCAGGCGACCACGACGATCGCTCGGTCCGTCACTGACGGCGGGACGAAGCACGCGTACCAACCATCGTCGGTCTCGACGCCAGCGCTGTCGAAGTACTGCGCCGTGCCGGTCTTGCCGTACACGGGCTCGCCGAACCCAGCGAACACGTCGGCCGATGTGCCGCCCGGCTGGGATGTGGCACCCAGTAGGCCTGCCCGGATCGCCGAGAGGTACGCGGGGTAGATGTGGAGGTGTCGCGGCGGCGACGGGTCGATGCGTTGCAGCACCGTCCCATCGGCCGCGCGGATGCTGATGCCGAGGTGCGGCCGGACAACCGTCCCGCCGTTGGCCAGCGCCGCATAGACGACGGCAAGCTGCAGGGGCGAGATCTGGACATCGCCCTGGCCGAGGGCGAGGCTCTCGTTGTCGCCGATCGACCATGGGCGGTTCCTGCCGTCGGCGATCTCGCAGCCACCCGACCGATGGTGTGGCCGGCCGCGGAATGGTCCCGTGCCGGCGTCGCACTGGCTCTCGAGCCGATTGCGCTGGGCGCGCCACGCCGCGTCCGGGAGCGTCCCGTTCGCGGCATCGGGCAGGTCGATGCCGGTCGCGCGCCCGATCCCATAGGCCTGTGCCCATCGCTGGAGCGCTCCACCATGACGATGGGCGACCGGATCGGCGTTGGTGAGGGCGCCAAGGTTGTAGAAGAAGTCGTCGGAGGAGACGCGCAGCGCCGCGGTGAGGTCCAGCGGACCGTAGACCGCGTGCCCGGAGTTGTGGCGACACTGCTCTGCCGCGCCGGTCCCGACGCAGTAGCGCCCGGTGTCGTCAAAGACCTGCCCCAGCGACCACGCGCCGCTTTGCAGCGCGGCTGTCGCGGCGATCGGCTTGAACGTCGATCCCGAGGGCGCCGCGCTCTGGATCGCTCGGTTGAGCAGCGGGTCGCCTCCGGCCGGATCGGTCAGATGCCGGTACGTCGCCTGTGAGATTGCACCGGTGAACAGCGAGGGGCGGAAGCTGGGGTTTGAACCCATGGCCAGCACCGCACCTGTCCGTGGATCCAGGGCGACGAAGGCTCCACCCGTGCCTCCGTTGACGGCGACCGAGTGGGTGAGCGCCTCCTCCCCGACGCGTTGGAGACCGACGTCGAGCGACGTGGTCAGATTGTCACCGGTCTGCGGTGGTGTTGCGCTCAGTCCGCCTGTGGGTCGGCCGGTGGCGTCGACCTGAACCCGCTGAACGCCGGCTGTGCCGCGCAGAAATCGGTCATATTGCGCCTCGAGCCCCGACTGGCCGATGATCGCGTCTGGCGCGAGTCCGCGGTTGTCTCGGCGGCGCAGCTGGGCGGCGGTGATCGGTCCGACGGTGCCTAGCGTCTGCGCTGCAAGGTCGCCCTGCGGATACGCCGTCACATACGAGTTGACGATTGAGACGCCCAGAAAGTCGGGCTGCCGCTCGGCCAGGAAGAACTGGACGGCGCGGCTGACACCGGTCATGACGGTGACGTCGGCATAAGGCCGCAGCGCCACTTGCTGCGCGACGGCACAGGCGATCGGCGAGAGTCGGGCGCGGGGAAATGGTCCTGGGATCGGGCAGCGGTGCTGATGGGTGGGCATCCCCAGGACGCGCGCCAGCGCGGCGTAGACGGCGGCGTCTGGTCTGGGCGGTCGTGCGATGTTCGCGGTGGAGACGGGCACGGGCAGGCGCCTGGGCTTGATCTGCACGGCCTGGATCCGCCTGCTCCCGGCGAGCACCACACCATGACGGTCGAGAATCTCGCCGCGAGGCGGGGCGACCAGGATCTCACGGACACGGTTCACGGTGGCCGCCCGCAGGTATTGGTCACCGCCGAGCACCTGAAGCACCCAGAGGCGAAAGAACACGACGGCAAACAGGGCGAGGGCGAGAGAGGCGGCCAGTGCCACCCGGCGCGCCGGCTCACCGCCGCTCATGAGTCCGTGGCGCGGGACAGACCCGCGGCGTCGATCGTGTTCAGGAAGCGCGCGATCAGCGGCCCGTCGCGTGGGCCGCCATCCAGGTCTCCGCTGTCCTGCACAACGATCGCGAACGCGATGTCGCGGTGGTAGCCCATCAGCCAGGCGTCGGTCTTCAGCCGGCCGCCCTGCTGATACTGGGCCGTACCGGTCTTGGCAAAGGTCCCCGCCGGAAGCCCGGTACCCGCAGCCGTGCCGCTCCGGGGCACGTGCGACATCATCGTCCGCAGGCCCTGAACGACCGCCGGCGGCAGCGGCTTCGCAGTGAGGCGATCGTCGGCCGCACCGGCGACCAGGCGCGGTGCCAGGACGCTGCCGTGCTCGACCGCCGCGGCGACCGTCGCCATCCCGAGCGGGGAGAAGGTCAACGTGTCCTGACCGATCGAGGCCGCGGCCATCGCGGTGCGATTCCGCGGAGCGGTCACGTTGGCCGCGAACGCCGGGACCCCGAGCCGGGGGGTTCGGTCAAGGCCGAATAGCGCAGCCGCCGCCGGGAAGTCGTCGGGGCGCAAATGTGACAGCGCCAGGCCGATGAACGAGGTGTTGCAGGACTCTGTGAACGCCTGGTCCAGGGTCTGGGTGGGACCGTCGCCCTCGGCGTTGTGGAAGGTCTCGCCGTCGACGGTCATGGACGGCGGGCATGCGACAGGGCTCGACGGGGACAGGCCACGGCTGATCAGGGCTGCGCTGACCAGGACCTTGAACGTCGATCCCGGCGGATAGGCACCCTGCAGCGCCTGGTCGAAGACCTGCGCGGTCGGATCGGAGACGGCGGCCAGGACTGCTCCAGTCGAGGCCCGCATCGCGACCATCGCCACATTGCGGGTCTGGCCGGCGAGCGCCGCCTCGGCGGCTCGCTGCGCGACCGGATCGAGACTCGTCTGGACCGCGCGAGCGCGAACGCCGGGGAACGTCACCAGCGTCGCGACCCGGGCGCCGGCCGCATCCAGCGCGACGACGGTGGTGCGGGGCGTTCCCGCCAGACGACGCTCGGACGCGGACTCCAGGCCCGTCTGGCCGACGACGCTCGAGGCGTCATAGGGCGGCCCGAGCCTGTGCAGCTGCTCGGCGGTGATCGGGCCGACGGAGCCGACCAGGTGTGCCGCCAGCTGGTCGGTGATCGCGTGCCGGTCCCCCGTCGCCTCAAAGGCGGTCCCTGGGACCGCGTATAGGTTGTCCGCACCAGGCGCGGCACGCAGCTCCTCGAACCGCGCCCGCGAGATCTGGAACACCGGCTCGAATTGGTCGGGATGGGCGCGCGCCGTCGCCAGCGCGGACTGGGCGCGGTCTCGGGGCGCACCGGCGGCGACGAGGTCGGCGAGGACCGCGGAGGCGTCGCGGATCCGGCCGCCGACGACACCGACGATGACCCGCGGGTCGTCGACCGTCAGCGGCGCGCCGTGCGCGCCGAGGATTCGGCCACGCGCGGGCCAGGAGCGCACGAGCGCAAGCCGCCCGCCCGTCGGCAGCCGCGGATTGATCGTCGAGGGCGACCAGTCGATCCGCCAGCGGCCGTGGCGGTCGACGAGCGTCACGGTGGTGGTCTCGCGCCAGGTGCCGGCCCCGCGCAGGCGCAGGTCGGCCGTCACGCGCGCTTGCGCCGACGCCCGACCGTTGTGGCGGATAGGCGCGCTGACGAAGCGCGCGCTGGTCACGCCGAGCGCCGTGAACGTTTCCGCGTTGACGCGAACGAACTCTGGGTGAGAACCGGCGACCAGGGCTCGCATCGCGTCCCAGTCACCCCGCTCCCACGCCGCGAGGTAGCGGCTCAGTACATGCGCCGCACCAGAACCGCCCCGGTCACCGGTGACGGACACCGCTCCGCAGCCGGTCGTTGCCAGCGTGAGCATGGCCGCCGCCGTCGTGAGGATGGCACGGAGACGGGTGCGGAACATGCGTGCCAGGCAACCAGCAGCGGCGACCCATGTCAAAGACGCAAGATAGACGGGCATATACATTTTTGGTATGAATGCCGCGTGGACCTGCTGGCGCACCTCGAGGCGTTCGCCGCGGTCGCGGAGCGGCACAGCTTCTCGGCAGCCGCGGAGGAGCTCCACGTCGCCCAACCTCTGCTGAGCCGGCGGATCAAGAACCTCGAGCGCCGGCTCGGCGGCGAGCTGTTCGAGCGCTCGCACCGTCACGTGCGCATCACGGAGCTCGGGCAGCTGCTACTCCCTCACGCCCAGGACGTCATCGCTCGCACGGGACATCTGCTCGCGCTTGCGGACTCCGAGCGTCGCACCACCTCACTTGCGGTAGGAATTCCGCCAGAGTGCGAGCCGGCGGCGCTGGCCCGACTCATCACGGCCGCTCGCGAGCGCGGTGCGGTGGTCACGGTCCATGAGTCACCGGCGGCCGATCGTGCCTCCGCACTCAATGAGGGACGGCTGTCGTGCGCGCTCCTCCGCGTGCCGGCCGACGCGGCGGCCCTCGTCGTGCCGCTGGGCGTGGCGTCCGTGGTCGCGGCACAGCCCACCCGGGGCGTGGTCCATCTCGACAGCCTGCGCCCGAGGCGCTCTGCCGCGGCCACGTCGCCCCTGCGGCTGCTCGTCCTGCCCGAGGATGACGTCTCCCTGCACACCGATCGGCTCGGGCGTGCGCTCGCCGCCGCGGGACTTGCCAAGCAGTGCATGGAGATCGCGTCATCGGCATCGACGGCGGTGGCCGAGGTGCTGGCCGATGCTGGCCGGCTGATCTGCGACGAGCATTTCGCCGAGCGCCATGGCCTCACGTGGTCGCCCCTGGCCGACCGGGGCCTGCACCGCGGCTATGAGCTTTCGGTCAACGTGAGCCGCCCGCACGGCCCGTCGTGGGACCGCCTTCACACGTGGCTGCTGCCATTACTGGCGGCGGCGGCCGGAGCCCGGCCAGCGGTCGTACCCGCGCATGAACGGCGCGCCGACAGCGAGGACCGCCGTCGCCTGGCAGCCGGGGTATGACCACCGCCACCCACGCGTACGTTGCGACGACGGCGAGCGGGCTGACCATCGCCGAGGGCATCGTTCGAGACTGGGAACAGCTCGGCATCTCGGGGCATTTCCTGGCGCGCAACATCGACACCGGCGAGGAGCTCGGCTTCGACGTGGACACGGCTGTGCCGCTCGCCTCCGTGATCAAGGTGCCGCTTGCACTGGCTGTGCTCGAGGCGATTGCAATCGGAACTCTCGACCCGGCCGAACCCATGCTCGTCGATCCCGCGCGCAGCGTTGGATCGACGGGCGTCAGCGCGTTCCGCTTTCCCGCGACGATCGCCGTCGCCGACCTCGTACTGATGACGCTGTCGGTGAGCGACAACGCATCTGCCGACGTTCTGATCGAACTCGTCGGCTTCGACGCGGTCAACGACGCCGTGCGCCGGTGGGGCTGTCCCGGTATCCGACTTCGTCATGCTCTGCAGCGCATGCATGACTCCGCGGATCGGGCAGCGGCCGGGAAGCTGTCGCTCGCGCTTGAGCTAGCGATCCAGTCCGATGACACCGGCCGGCACGTGATCGAGCCGCTCGATCCGGGTCTCGCCAACGTCGGGACTGCGGGCGATCTCGTCACGTTGCTCGAGCGCGTCTGGCGTGAGGAGATCAGCGAACCCGGCGCCACGGCCGAACTGCGGCGTCTGATGGGGATGCAGCTGTTCACCCATCGCCTGGCGAGCGATCTGCGCTCGGACACGCTTCGCGTCAGTGGCAAGACCGGGAGCTATCTGCATCTGCGCCACGAGATCGGCGTCGTCGAGTCGACGGAATCGGATGGGGGCGTCGCGCGGGTGGCGATGGCGGCGCTGACTCGCACCGCCCGGCCAGCGGCTGTCGCGCCGGACGTGGATCTCGCCATCGGCGGCGCGGCGCGGACCGCGTTTGACGAGCTGCGGCGCTCCGAACCCGGCTGGTGACGTCTAGCCGCCGGGCGCCGTCGATTGGGCCGCGTCCATGGTTTCGGCGGCGCGGCCTCCGTGCGTGCGCAGCGACCCCAGGAACGCCACGATCCCGTCCACGACCTGGTCGAAGCGCAGCGAGCTGGACAGGTCGAAGGCGTGTTGAGCGCCGGGCAGCCGGAAGTAGACGACGGGCGCCTCCGAGATGCGGCGCAACCCCTCGACGAAATGGTCGGCCTGGCTCACGTCGATCTGGTTGTCGTTGTCGCCCGCGGCGACCAGGAACGGCGGCGCGTCAGACGTGATGTAGTCCCGAGGGGAGGATGGAGGCTCGCCCGATGTTCGCCGGCCGTAGAAGCCGTACAGGCAGACCGCCGCGCCGACGGAGGTGTCCACATCCGCACCGGCCGGCTGGAACGCCGGATGGTTGGGAGTCAGCGCCGCCATCGACGCGAGGTGGCCGCCGGCCGACCCTCCCGCCACGACGATCAGTGACGGATCGGCCCCGTGCTCCGCGGCGTGCGCCCGCGCCCACGCAATCACCGCCTTGGCGTCGATCAGCGAGTTCGGGAATCGCCCGGCGGCGCGCAGCCGGTAGTTGGCGCTGATGCACAGCCAGCCCTCGCCGCTCAGCCGGTACAGCAGCGTCCTCGCCTCCTTGCTCTTGTGGCCCACCCGGAAGTGGCCGCCGTGGAAGTGGATGAGCACCGGCCCGGGCTCGGCCGGCGCATCCCGACGGCGATAGAGATCCATGAGATTGCGCTTGCCCGCATCACCGTAGGCGACGTTTCTGATCCGCTCGACGGTTCGCGGGCGCACCGGGAGCGGGGCGACGACATCGCGCAGCACCCGCAGCGCGCCCAGCGGCCGCTGACCGATGGCGCCTCTGCCGCCGCGCCCCGGCGAGCCGAACTGGTCGTCCAGCGCCTCCTCGACCACGGCGCCGGTCAGCCACGCGCGCCAGACGACGCGAAGCAGACCGACTGCCGTCACGGCCGCGACCCCGAGGAGCACCCAGCCGCCCGCCGACGTCAGATCGCCCTGCACCAGCGCGAGCACCGTGCTGGCCGCCAACGCCGCCAACGCGATGAACGGATACTCGTTCACCCAGTGGGTGGTCAGGAACGTCGCGCGCGCGAGCCCCACCGGCCGGCGAGGCGCCCGCAGGACCAGAACCGTGTACAGCGCGACGATCACCACCGCCGTCAGATAGCCGGTAGGCACAGCTCATCCTTCCTCCCCCGGAGATCTTCCGCTTTGCCCTCGAACCTGTTAGCGCCGGTGGACGCGCAGGTCAAGGCCCGGAGGGCGCGGTGGTCCGCTTTCGGACGCGCACGCGCCAGGCGTCTTTGAGCAGCTCAACGCGGCGCGGCTCGTGGCCTTACGGCAGGTAGTCCATGTCCGGGAAGTCGCGCACCAACGCCTCGCGGTCGCGCTGATCGAGTCCCTTCACCGGCTTGCCCTTGACGTCGTAGAGCGGCCCGCTGACCTGGTAGGCGGGACCGGCCGAACCCGCGCCCGTGTTGTGATCCCAGTTCCACGCCACATCGGTGGAAGCCTGAAAGAGGACCTTGTCGTCGCGCACCAGATACGTCGTCAGATGTGCGGTCGCGTGGACGTTCTTCGCGGGGTCAGTGCCGGTGAGGTGCTCCTTGAAGAGATCCTCGTGCGGCTGGGGCACGTCGGCGACGTTGAGCGAACCGGGATCGCGATGGCTCGGCGAGCCGTGCTCATACCACGGCTCTGAGCGCGTCCCGCGGTCGACGGCGATGATCGGCGCCGACCCCTTGGGCGTCAGCCGGTAGCTGATCCCGGAGGAGTTCGTCGTCGCCTTGTCGAGCACGGTCTTTTGCCCGTGCGCGTCGGTGACCACCACCTGCCGTGAGATGAACTGGATCCAGTGCGAGCGCTGGGCGTGTGCGCCTTTGTACTGAAAGCTGACGCCATTCTGAAGCGCTTGCGAGATCGTGCCCGTGCGTGGGAACGTCTCACTCCATGAGAGATCAGAGCGGCTGGTCACCGTCACCGTCCCGCCGTCAACGGCCTGGGCATCGACCTTCGTGTCGCCGCCGGTGATCCGGAGGTCGTCGCTGCCCGCCGCCGCATCGACCAGCGGGTGCCGCGCGAAGCTGATCTTGCGCCGCAGCGCCGCTCCGGCGTTCTTGGGCAGCTTCGCGGCCGCGTCGTCGACCTTGGCGAGCGTGTCCTTGTCAAGCCGTCGCAGCTCGCTCAGGACGAGCGCCTCATCGCCCGGCCGCCCACCGTTCAGGAGAGCCACATGCCGCACGGCGGTGTCGGCCGGAGTCTCGCGGCTCGTCGCGGTGCCGGACCCGCCGGATCCCGCCCCTGCCGGATGCGCGGCACACTTGGCGGGAATCTTCTGCAGCCGGTCGATGAAGTCCTTGAAGTGCTCATCGGCGTGTGCCTTGGCGGTGGACACCGCCCCCGGGTCGGACTTCGCCTTCAGCGCAGCGTCGTCGCTCGTGGCCTGCTTGGACTGGGCGCTCACCCAGTCGTCAAACGCCCGGCGGTGGCCCGTGTCGAGAACCTCGCAGTAGTACCGCTCCAGCCGCCGGATCGCCTCATCGTGCACGACGGATGGGGCGTTCGCCCAGGGCAGCACCGTGCTCGTGCTCACGACGCCGAGCAGCTCGACGAACACCGGATGCAGGGGCGGGGGCGGTGGGTCGATCAGGTGAAAGACCGACATGAAGCCCTCGACATACGCCAGCGTCTCGGTGCTGCTCTTCGATGCCTTGGCCTCGGCCTTGATCAGCTCGACATCGGTATCCGAGAGGCCCTTGTGGTGTCCGCCCAACCACTTCTCGAAGTCGCCTTCACCCCCCTTGCCGCCACCCTTGCGCCACTCTCGCAGCGCCGTCAACGTGCGCTCGTGGTGCAGGGCGTGCGTCATCTCGTGGCGCAGGATGTCCAGTGACATCAGCTTGTCGTCGGTGAAGCTGGAGCTGAAGAGGCGGATCGCGATGTGCGGTTCGGGATCCCCGGGCGCGAGGCCGAGCCGCACCCCGAACGTGCCCGCGGAGTCGACCCACGCGGTGGTGCCTCCCTTGGACGCACCGCCCTTCAGCACCAGGTTCAGACCCGGCTTGAACCCGGTGTCGTCCGCATTGGCTCGGTTGACCGGAAACGAGTCCGGAATGTCGGCGATGACGTTCGCCCCAGCGGTCTTCGCCAGGTCCTGGTAGAGCTCCGTGTACCGCGCCGTCCCGAGGTCCGGGTTGCGCTCATCGAGCGCCTGCTTGGCGTCGGCCACCTTCTGTTTCCAGGACGCCGCGTCGAGTCCGCCATCGGCGACGGCGCCCGGCTGCGTGGCGAACTCACCGCGCGCCGGCGGTGGGTCCGGCGAGCGCAGCAGGGCGCGCACGCCCCGATTCCCCACGGCGCGCTGCAGGCGCAACACGGCGGCCTGCTGGCCGGGCCGTCCCGTCCGAGCCCGGGAAGCCGGGCGCTCTGCGGCCCCGCGCGTCAGCCCCGGCTCGCGCTCAAACGTCACCACTGTCTTATATCCAAGCCGACCAGGGCCGGTCAATCCAGGTTCGCGGAGTCTGGGTACGCCGCGCGGTTGCGACCGCCTACGCGTCAGGAGGCTCGGGCCCGAGCAGGCGCGCGGCGGGGTCGGCGATCGGTTCGAGACGCAGCGAGCCCAGCTCGGCGTCCTGTCCCGCGACGGCGATCATCAGATCCGCGTGATCCGCCACCGCGACCCAGCGGCCACCGGGTCCACTGAGCATCAGAGCTCTGGCGGGCGCGCCGTCGATCGTGATGAGCGGCTCTGACCGCGTCGCGCTCAGCGCCGCACCGCGGCTCTCCCGACCGCGGGCGCGCAGCCACAGCGTGACCGCCGCATGCGATGCCTCCGGCCAGCTGGCGCCGCTCGCGTCTCGTCGGATCCAGTGGTCCAGCGTCTCGCGGGCCTCGGTCAGCGCGTCGTTGGAGTACCGGTGATGGCGTTTGGTGGTGATCGCCAGGCGTGGACGATCGCCCGCCAACACGTCGGCGCCGGGACGGTCGTAGTGATAGATCGTGATCGCGGTGAGCTCATCGCCCTGCGATCCGCTGCCGGCGAGCTGAGCCGGCCAGGCCTCCGCGGCATAGATGGGGAACTCCGCCGCGCGCAGCGTGAGCTTGTCGGTGAGCCAGCGCTGCTTGCGCTCATGGGCACGGGCGCGCGCGCGCCGTACGGCGCGCGCCGCCTCATCCTCGGACGCGTCGGGCTCCGAGCCGATGGCGAAGAACGAGCCCTCCCGTTCCTCGTGTCCGCATACCCGGCAGGAGACGACCGGGTTGGCGACGTGGGTCCCGTCGACCTTGCTGCCCCGTCCACCGCGCCACTTCTCATGGGGCGTGTACTCGTCCCAGTCGACCGCGCCGCAGGCGGGACACGGCTCGGTGGCATCGGTGACGCGCACGCTCGGGTAATCGGCGGCCCACGGCCGCCGGACCGGAGTGCCGCCGGCGTCACGGCAGCAGACGACCGCCTCGTGCCCGTCGTTGGGCTGCTCGAGTATCGCGGCGTAGGCGCCGCCGGCAACGACGGCGGCGACTCGCGCGCCCCGGTCATCGACGGCCTCCGCGCTGACGGCGCCGGGCGGGAGCAGGCCACCGACGACGCTGCGGTTCTCATCGACCCACGTCTTCACCGGCTGAAACCTGTCGCCCTCGTTCAGGTACGTGCCACCCCCGTCACCGACATCTTCGGTGACGAGCAATCCCCGGTCCACCCGCACGACACCCGCGCCGGACGGCAGCGCCACGAGGACCGTGCGCGATGTCGTCACCGCGGACCGGCGCGGTCGAGGAGCGCGAACAGCGCGGTGAAGTGCCGCTCGGCCGCCGCTTCGTCATAGGCCCCCATGTCGGACATCGTGTAGCCGTGATGCGCACCCGCGTAGACCTCGGTCGTGTGGCGAACGCCGGCGTCGTCCATTGCCTCATCGAGCGTGGCGATGTTCTCCGGGGTCATGCTCTGGTCCTGGTCGGCGTGGCCCCAGTAGACCTCCGCGCGGACGCGTGGCGCGAGCAGGTAGCCCTGGGCGGCAATCCGGTCGGCCATCTCCTCGATCCGCGGGCGCAGCCCGATCGCATCGATCATGAAGAGGACACCCGGATGACTCCCGTCGCCGTCCGGTGTGCTGATGTAGCAGTCGGCGACCCCGTCCGGGGTCGGCACGTCGATCGTTGAGCCGTTCATGGACCCCACCTTCGCAGATCGGGCGCAGGGCGAACGGCTCGTCATCGACCGCTCAGGATGTCGGGGACCGACTGCAGCAATGCGGCCCTGGGAGTGCCGTCCGGAACGATGATCGTGTCGCGAGCACCGAGGTGGACGGCTTCCTGCGCGCCCGGGGCTGAGCGAGCTGAGGCGTCGCGTGCCCGACCGAGCTCCGGCGGCGCCGGGAGTCCCAAGGGCAACACCGGCAGCGGGGTCGTATCCGCTGCCGGCAACAACCACGTCGTCCGGACGTATTCGGATCGCGGCAAGGTTCGGACGCCGTCGGCGGCGGGAGCAATCACGTGCTTCGGATGTATCGCCCGTTGATCCCGATGCCTTGCGTGGCTCGCCGGCCGGCGTCGCCGAGCAGCACCCGCCGGCGCTGCGCCGTGCCTACCGCTTGACGTGATAGTGCAGGTGGGTGACCCCTGCGTCGCCCTGGAGCACACGGGTGCGCTCGAGCTCCACGTGCTCCGCCGCGAGGTTCTCGAAGAGCCGCCGTCCCTGGCCCAGCAGCACCGCGACGACGCTGATCTCCATCTCGTCCAGGACGCCTGCGGCCAGCGCGAGCCGGGTGACCCCGGCGCCGTGGACGAGTACGTCCTTGTCTCCCGCCGCTCCCCTGGCCTCGGCCATCGCGGTGGCGACGTCGTCGACAAAGTTGACCAGCGGCATCTCACGCACTGCGGGCGGAGGCTCGTTGCGGCTGACGATGAAGATCGGCACGCCGTCGTGGTGATCGCCGTCCCAGTACCCGGCGGGCTCGACCGTCCCCCGTCCGGCGACGACCGCGCCGGTGGCCATGAACTCGTCGACGACCTGGCGATTGACCCCCGAGACCCTCTCCTGGATGGCCTGCCGGAGGTGCTGATGGCCACGGCCCGCCTCAAGACCGCTCTCGGCGATGAGCCAGTCGTGCAGGCGCCGCCCGCCGTCGCCGAGACCGTTGTCCGGGGTCTCGTTCGGCCCGGCGATGAAGCCGTCGAGGGACATCGACATGTAGAGAACGGTGCTGGACACAGGGGTCCTTTCGGTCGCGGGGTGGTGAGCCCGAGAGCTCGCCTATATCCGGGCGTCGAACGAGCGACGGCGAACTCGACACGCGTCGCGACGCAGCGATCAGGCACGTAAGGCCCTCGATGAGGCGAACTGCCGATGACGCGCGGTCGGTCTTAGCTCACGCTGTCCCCAACACCATGTTCGACTTCCTGCACTCCCACACCACCGGCCTCCCGCTGCTCGACGCCCAATCGGACTTCATGCGGGCCCGCCGGGCCTACCACGTCGCGCGATTGGGAGCCTGGCTGCGTCGGTGCGGATGTCGCCGCCGTCTGCAGTCGCTGGCGCGGTCCGCCGTGCTCGCGGCAGGACCGACGCGACTCGAGGTGGTGCCGTGTCACCCCGTAGGTGACCACCCCCGCTTGACAAACGGAGGATCCCTCCGCTATGTTACCGGAGGTACCCTCCGGAACAGATCCGGCGCTGGACTCCACTTTAGCCGTTGAACCCGAGACTTTTAGAAGGTGTGTATGAATCCGAGTTGCCTGGCCGTCCCATCCAGCCGTCCGCCCCTCATGGGCTGGCTGGCGACCCTCAGCACTGGGCTGGAAGGGGGTCCTCGATGAGACAGGGCCCGCTGGCCGGCCGTTACCCCGCGGCAGCGGCGATGGTGATCTTCGCCCTCGTGCCCTATCTGGGGCTCTCGGCTGCGCTGCAGCCGCTCGCGTCGACGATCGGGTCGCAACTTCACATGAGCGCACAGACGATGAGCCTCGGCCTCGGGATGGCGAACGCCGGATACGCGGTCGGGACGGTCCTCGCGGTGCAGTTCGCCCAGCTTCTGCCCCAGCGGCGCATGATGGTCGCGTACGCGGCGTTGCTGGTGATCGGCTCCGTGCTCGCGGCCGCCGCGCAGGATCCGGCGATGTTCATCGTCGGCCACGTCCTGCAGGGCCTGTGCACGAGCCTGTTGCTGATTGCAGCGGTTCCGCCGCTGGCGATCGGCTTCGGACTGCCCAGGATCCGCACGACCGCGATGATCATGAACGTCTGCATCTTCGGCGCGGTCGCGCTTGGGCCCACGGTCGGCGGCATCCAGGCCAGCGCCGGCGGATGGCGCCCGCTGTTCTGGATCACCGCCGGCATCGCTCTGGCCGCGCTCGCGCTCACGGTGTTGACGTTCGAGGACGCGCCGCCCGCCAACGCCGAGGCGCCACGTGCACCTCACGTGCTCGGCCTGGCCGCGGCCGGGTGCGCCGCCGCGTTCTACGGCGCGTCAGAGCTGCTCACCCACTCCTTCCTCGACGTCCAGACGATCCTGCCGCTGGCCGGAGGGCTCGCGCTGATCGTCATCCTCATCATCCACCAGTACCGCAGCAGACGCCCGCTGTTGACGATTCGCAGCATGCTGACGAGCACCGTGCCGGTCGCCGGGATCGTCGTGGCGCTGACGGCGGCAGCCGCCTCGGTGACCGCGACCGATCTGACCGCCACGGTGCTCGCGCCGCATTACACCCCGCTTCACCTCGGGCTCCTCTTCCTGCCCGAGCTGGCCGGGGCCCTGCTGACCGCGGTGGTCCTCGGGGTCGTGCTCAAGACTCGCCAGTTGCACTACCTGCCGCTGGTCGGGATGGCGTTCCTCGCTGCCGGCATCGCCGTGTTCCGCATCGAGGTGCCCTCGACCCAAACCCTGACCCTGATCGGTTCAGGGCTGACCGGGATCGGTCTCGGAGCGGCCGTCGCCCCGGCGCTGTTCGTCGCCGGCTTCTCGCTGCCTGCGGCAAGCCTGCAGCGGGTGTTCGCGATCGTCGAGCTGTTGCGGGCCGTCGCCGCGTTCATGGTCGCTCCGGTGTTCGCCCACTTCGCCGCCACCGTCGGCGGCGACCCGATAGCCGGCACCAAGATCGTCCTCTGGATCGGTCTCGGCATCGCGATCAGCGGTGCGATCGCCGCCGTCCTGCTCTACGCCCTGAGCGGCGCGCGCGCACGTACGCCAGACCTCGAGCGCTTCATGAACGGGGACGGCCCCGCGTGGTACTCGCCGCCGCTACTGGCCGCTGTCCGCAACCGCCGGCGCCATCGCGCGCTGGCTCAGGAGCCGGCATGACCGCACCCACTCCACCTCCGGGCCTGGCCCAGGATCCGATCGTGTTCGCCTACGACGGATCTGCGCTCGCCAATCGCGCCATCGACGAAGCGGCGCGCCAGCTGGCGCCAGGGCGCGCAGCCCTCGTGCTCACCGTCTGGCAGCCGTTCGACGTCGGGTTCGTTCCCGTCGACGCCATCCGGTTCGACGCCTCGCAGATCTCCGAGGTCAGACAGGCGGCCGAGCGAACCGCCGCCGAGGGGGCCGCGCGTGCCCAGGCGGCGGGATTCGATGCGCGCAGTGCCGTGGCCGAGGTCACGCCCACGTGGAAGGGCATCGTCACGATCGCCGACGAGCACGACTCGAGCCTCATCGTGCTCGGCTCGCACGGTCGCAACGGGCTCGCCGCGGCGGTCATCGGCAGCGTCGCCCAGGCCGTCGCTGCGCACTCGCGACGCTCGGTCCTGATCATTCACCGCGCCGACCCAGAAGACGCGAGCCCGGCTCAGCAGGCGTAGAGCGGGGCTACAACGACCACAGGGCCTCCGTGGGGGAGAGGCGTGCGGCGCGAAGGGCGGGGATGAGCCCGGCTGCGGCGCCGATGAGCACGGAGGCGACGATGCCCCCGGCCCATGCTTCGGTGGGGATGATGGTCGCCCAATGCCTGACGTGCGCGTAGACGGCCGTGGCCGCCGCGCCGAGCGCAACGCCGACGGCTCCGCCGAGGAGCCCGAGGAGGATCGCCTCGGACAGGAACTGGATGCGGATGTGGCCTCTGGTGGCGCCGAGGGCGCGGCGCAGGCCGATCTCCGATCGGCGTTCGAGGACGGCGATGATCATGATGTTGGCAACGCCGACCGCGCCGACCAAAAGGGCGATCGCACCGAGGCCGAGGAAGAGGCCGTTGAGGGCGCTCTTGGCGTCAGCGCGCGCGACGAGAGCGTCGGAGGGTTGGCTGACGTCGACCCCGCTCGGGTTCTCCGGGTTGGCGGTGGCGGCAAGGAGGTTGTCGACGGCGTTCACTTGCTCGTCCTGCGCGCGGAGGTAGATGGTGGAGGGGTGCCCGTCGAAGCCCAGGTACCGCTCTGCCGCGGGGTAGCCGACCAGCACCGCCGAGTCGAGGTCAGAGGCGAGCACGGCGGGTCTGAGAATGCCGGCGAGGTAGAACCACTGGCCGCCGACCCAGATGCGCTGGCCGGGATGGATGCGGTCGATGCCGAGCAGCCGGGCGGTGGTGGCGCCGAGGACGGCGACAGGTTCCTGGGCGGTGGCGGCGTTGAGGTAATGGCCCTGGGCGACGGTCGTCGCGACGACCGGTAGGAGGTCCAGGGATGCGGCCTGGACGGTCAGGCCGTTGGTGTCGACGGAGGGGATGAAGGGGTTGCGGAAGGCGGCCGCCCCGGGGACCGTCCCCGCGCTCTGCACCTGCTGCACGCCGCTGACCCGGCCGATCATGGCCGGTGCCATGGTCGGCAACTCGACGGTGGCGCCGGTGACGCTCTGGCCGTTTCGCACCGTGAGCAGGTTGGTGCCGAGCCGGTTGATCTGGGCGAGGAGGCCGGCCTGCGAGGAGGCGGAGAGACCGAGCACCGCCACGATGGCCGCCACGCCGATGGCGATACCGAGAGCGGACAGTCCGGCCCGCAGCTTGCGTGTGCGGAGTCCGACGGTGGACAGCCGAGCGAGGTCGGACCCCGGGAGGCGCCTGCGACCCGCTGCGGCGGTCGCGGTCACGACGGCGCCTCGCCGCCCGGGCGGGTGTCGGCGACGATGTGGCCGTCGAGGATCTCGACCGTGCGGGGCATCCGGCCGGCGATCGCGCGATCGTGGGTGATGACCACGATCGTCGAGCCGGTCTGGTGCAGCTGGTCGATCAGGGCGAGGATCGATTGCCCGGTCGCCTGGTCGAGGTTCCCGGTCGGCTCGTCGGCCAGCACGATCGCGGGCCTGCCGACCAGGGCTCGGGCGATCGCCACTCGCTGGCGCTGTCCGCCGGAGAGCTGGGTGGGACGGGCATGGGGGCGCTCGGCCAGACCGACCAGCTCCAGGGCGTCCAGCGCGCGTTCGCGGCGCTGCGTGATGGGGATGCCGGCGTAGAGGAGCCCGTCGGCGACGTTGTCGAGGACGGTTGAGTGCTCGGCGAGAAAGAACTGCTGGAAGATGAACCCGATCTGCGTCGCCCTCAGGTAGGCCACGTCGTCGTCTGCCATGGCCGCGACGTCCAGTCCGGTGATCCGGACGGTGCCGCTGGTCGGCCGGTCCAGGGTGCCCATCAGCTGCAGCAGCGTCGTCTTGCCCGACCCCGACGGGCCGACAATCCCCACCAGCTCGCCCTGGTCGATGGTGAGGCCGACCCCGCGCAGGGCGAGGACCGGCGGCTCGCCGGGATAGCTCTTGGTGACGCCGTCGAGGTCGAGCACCGGCGGGCTCGACGTCATGTCGTCGGCACCACCACTTCTTCGCCCGCGGCCAGGCCCGAGCCGGTGACCTGCACGAGGCCGTCAGCGTCGTCGAACAGACCGAGTGTCACCGGGACGAGATGGGTGCTCGCGCCGGCGCCGACCACCTCGACCGCGTAGCCACTCGCGGACCGGGCCACCAGCGAGGTCACCGGCACCACGATTGCGTTCGGCACGCTGGCGGTGGTGATACCGACCTGCACCGGGGCCTGATCCCACGTGCCGGTGACAGCCGGATCGGACGGGGTGACGTCGACGGTGATGGTCGGTGTGGCGGCACCCGAGCCGCCCGACGAGCAGTTGTCAGTCCCGGGTGCGGCCGGGTTCGGTCCTGAGCCGGTCGACCCGGCGCTCGACGGACAGGTGGCGACCCTCGCCACCGAGGCGACGACACCCGGGGTGGTCCGGTTGTCGGGCAGGGTGATGGTCACCTTGTCCCCGACCGCCATGCTGGCCTGCTGAGAGGCATCCAGCGCCACCTGCACCTGGCGGGTGGTCGAGGTGGCCTGCATCACCGTCTCGCCCGGCCGGGCGCGGGCCCCGAGCACGGTTGAGACGGTCGTCACCCGCACCGCGGATGGCTCGAACACCGCCTGGCCGAGACTCAGAATCCCCGTGCGGGTCCGCCCCACCATCGCTTGGAGCTTCATCAGGGCGGTGGTGGTGGCTGACCCGAAGACGGCGGACCCGGGGCGAAGCCGCGACGAGGATGCGTACCCCAGAGCGACCAGATCCGCATTGAGCTCGGCCACGTCGGGGCCCGTCGCCCCGGCCGACAGAGTGCGATACGCAGGTGTCGAGCCATACAGCAACACCACCGGGCGGTTGTTCACCCGGTAGAGCACGTGACCCTGAGCGATCACCTGGCCGGCCGCGGGCAGCTTGGTGTACGTCCCGCGGACCGGGTTGATCACCGAGTACGGCGAGCCGTCGGCCCGCGCCCCATAGGTCAGGATCCCGCCCTGGGAGACCATCGCTGAGAGTGTTCTCCTCTCCACGCGCGTGGTGCCGACCGGCAGCGGTCGTGCGGCCGCGGTCGCACGCCTGGCCCCGGAGGTGGCGAGCACGCCGCCGGTGACAGCGACGGCAGCGAGCACGGCTGCCGCCGCCAGCGCCCGTGTCCTCCTCCTCACCGCGTGACCCCCGCTGCTGCTGCCGCACCCTGGCACTTCTGCATCGCGGCCTTGAGAATGCTCATGCCGCTGCCGGTGGCGGCGGATGGGATGTGATCGGTGTCGACGAGGGGCTGACCGTTGACGGGGTCCGGAAAGTCCTTCACGCCGTTCGCGCGGATGCACCGGGCGAACGTGAGAGCGGCCGACTGCTGGGCGGAGCTCCGCTGGCCGCCCGTGAACCCGGCCGGCTCCAGTTTCTTGCACGCACGCATGGCCTGCGTGAACGCCGGGGTGTTCGTGTCCAGCGACGAGCCGTTCGCCACCGCATCGATGGTGAGCTTGCCCGACGCGCTCGGGTCCGGGAACGCGCTGACGCCGTTGCTGCGCATGCATCTGGCGAACTTCACCGCCGTCTGGTCATCGGCGGCGGTTTTGTTGGCGCCGGTGCTGCCGGTGCTGCCGGTGCTGCCGGTGCCGCCGGTGCTGCCGGTGCGGGCGCGGGGAGCTGCGCTCGCCCCGCACGCGCTGATCACCAGGACCATGGCGATCAGCGCCAGGGCGCCCCTCGGCCACCGCCTTGTATTCATCTGTCCTCCTGTGGGTCGTCGGTGCATTGACATCAGTTCTGCGCCGGCGCGCCACCGGGCGCGGTGACCGACCGCGCATCGATCGCCGGGGCGGCGGACTGGACCAGCTGGGTGGCGGCCTCGCCCGCGGCCGCCAGGATCACCGACGTGTCGCTGCCCTGCCCCTGTCCCAGCACCACGCCGGCGGCGGTCGTCCGGCGCCCGCCGACCGTCACGTCAGTGAAGAACGCCAGGCACCCGCCCGCCGCGGAGTCCGACCCGGTCTTGCCGGCGTAGCCCTCGGCGATCAGGGGGTTGTAGTTGGTGAGCGTGCCGGCGACCGGCAGCGTGACGTCGGCCATCGAGACGATCTCACGGAAGACCGGGAAGCGCATCGCCCGCACGAAGACGCGGAGCTGGTCGGCGGCGGTGGAGACCGTGTCCGGATCAAACCCGCTCGGATCGGTGTAGCTCGTGTGCCGCATCCCCAGCGCGCGAGCCTCGGCGTTCATCGCGGCGACGAAGCGGGTCTGGCTACCCGCCACCACGGTCGTGAGCATGCGGGCGATGTTGTTGCCCGAGGGGATCAGCAGCGCCTCCAGCAGCTGACGCTCGGTCAGCCGCTCGCCGGCCTGCACCGCCACGACCGACTGGCCGTCGGCGCGGTCCTCGAGCTCGGCTTGCGCCTGCGCCGGCGTGATGGTGATCGTGAACCCGGCCTGCGCGCCGCTGACCGGGTAGCGCTTGAGGGTCATGTAGGCGGTCATCACCTTGGCCAGGCTGGCGATCGCGACCGGCTGCTCGTGCGGGCTCGCCGCCGGCCGGCCGTTGCCGAGCACCAGCGCCGCTTGCCCCTGTGCCGGCCAGCTGACCGACGACCCGTCGGCGCGGGCCTTGGTGAGCGTGCGGCTGTGACCGCGCAGAAGGTGGCGGGCGGCCTCGAACGCCGGGTGGGCGAGCAGGAGGGCCAGCACCGCGCCGAGCAGTGCGCGGCGGCGGCGCACCCGGTAGACGGTCATCCGGGCCGGGCGGGCTGCGGTGGGGGCCGGGTGCCTGGAGGTCACGCCTCCCAGTCAAGGCAGCCGGGTGTTGCCGGAACGTACGCGTTTTTCGATATGCCGCCGATAAGTGCGAACTGCCAGCATCCGACGGCATGCGTGTTCTGATCGTCGAGGACGAGCCGTATATGGCCCAGGCCATCCGCGATGGCCTGCGCCTGGAGGCGATCGCCGCCGACATCGCCGGCGACGGCGACGCCGCACTGGAGCTGTTGAGCGTCAACGCCTACGACATCGCGGTGCTCGACCGGGACATCCCCGGGCCATCCGGTGACGAGATCGCCGCACGCGTCGTCGCCTCGGGCAGCGGCATGCCGATCCTCATGCTCACCGCGGCCGACCGGCTCGACGACAAGGCCTCCGGGTTCGGACTCGGCGCCGACGACTACCTCACCAAGCCGTTCGCGCTCCAGGAGCTCGTGCTCAGGCTGAGGGCGCTGGACCGCAGGCGCGGCCACCACACGGCCACCGGTGCGAGAGATCGCCGGGCTGCGCGTGGATCCGTTCCGCCGGGAGGTCCACCGCGACGGCCGGTACGTCGCGCTGACCCGCAAGCAGTTCGCCGTGCTCGAAGTCCTCGTCGCTGCGGAGGGCGGTGTCGTCAGCGCCGAGGAGCTGCTGAGACGGGCATGGGATGAGAACGCGGACCCGTTCACCAACGCTGTGCGCATCACCCTCTCAGCGCTGCGCAAACGCCTCGGCGAACCCTCGATCATCGCCACCGTGCCCGGCGTCGGATACCGCATCGACACTCAACCCGCCACCGGGCCGCCAGGAGCGGACCGTGGATAGACCGGACCGTGGATAGAGCCCGGGGCCTCAGGATGCCCCGCCTCTCGCTCGACAGGCTGACTCCACGTCGGCTGCTGCATCTGCCGTCACGGACCGTCCGCCTGCGCCTGACCCTGCTCTACGGCGGCCTGTTCTTCGTGTCGGGATTGGCGCTGCTCGCGACCACCTACCTCCTCTTTCGCAGCACGACCGGGGTCGACCTGATCGTCCCCACCGGGATTCCGCACGGGTCGGCGCGCTCAGGCGCGCGCCCGGACGTTCTGACCAACCCGGAGGTCATCCGCCAGGTGCACGAGATGTTCCTCCACGCCCTCGAACGCAACCGGCACGGTCTTCACCAGGGGCTCATCGGGTCAGGGATCGCGTTGGCGATCATGACTGTGGTCTCGATCGCCCTCGGCTGGCTGGTCGCCGGCCGGGTCCTGCGCCCGCTGCGCACGATGACGTCGGCCACGCGGCAGATCTCCGAGCGCAACCTGCACGAGCGCCTCGCGCTCCCCGGGCCCCGCGACGAGCTGAAGGACCTCGCCGACACGGTCGACGGCCTCCTCGAGCGGCTCGAGGCGCACCTCGCCGAACAGCAGCGATTCGCCGCCAACGCCTCCCACGAGCTGCGGACGCCGCTGGCGATCACGCAGACGCTGCTCGATGTCGCCCGCAACGACCCCACGCGCGGCGACGACGACCTCGTCGACCGCCTCCACCTCGTCAACGCCCGAGCAATCGATCTCACCGAGGCACTGCTCCTGCTCAGTCGCGCCGGTCAACGCTCCTTCGCCCGAGAGCCCGTCGACCTGTCCCTCATCGTCGAAGAGGCGAGCGAAACCCTGCTCCCGCTCGCGCGGAAGCGCGGCGTCACCACCGAGACCTCGGGCACCGTGGCCCCGGCCATCGGGTCACATGCGCTCCTGCTGCAGATGACGACGAACCTCATCCACAACGCCATCGTCCACAACCTCCCTGAACACGGCACCGTGTGGGTCACCACGAGCGTCCACCCCGAGGGCGTGATGCTCAGCGTCGAGAACACCGGTCAGCAGCTCACCCGGCAGCTGGTGGCCACGCTGGCCGAGCCGTTTCAGCGCGGCACCCAGCGGATACGCGACGACCACGCGGGGGTCGGCCTCGGCCTGGCCATCGTCAACAGCATCGCCCAAGCACACGACGGCGCGCTCACACTCGCCCCCCGGGCCGGCGGCGGGTTGTGCGTCACGGTGCAGCTACCCGCTGCGTAGCGCGAGACGCGCCTGTTCCCGAGGCAGCGGTCTCTGGAATGGGCGCGGCGACATGTCGGCGCACTTGACACGGCGCGTGCGGGGCAAGAGGATCGCCGCCGATGCTGGCCGCTTCGCTTGTCGCCCGGACGGGTCTTGCCGCGATCTTCCTGCTCGCCGCTGCGATGAAGCTGGTTCAGCCTGCGCGCACCCGGCAGGCCATGAGCGATTTTGGGGTGGCGCAGCGCTTCGCGAGCCTGACCGCCGCGGGCGTGGTGAGCGTGGAGCTGCTGGTCGCCGTGGCGCTGCTGATTCCGTCCAGTGCGCGCTGGGGCGCCATCGCCGCGCTTGTGCTGCTGGCGGGCTTCTCGCTCGCGGTGGCGGTGGTGCTGAGCCGCGGCGAGTCGGTCGTCTGCAACTGCTTCGGCAGCCTCACCGAGCGGCCCGTCGGCAGGGCGACGCTGGCCCGGAACCTGGGCCTGGCGGCGATCGCGATCTTCATCGCGCTTGGCGCCCGCCGCAGCGGTGAGTTGACGCTCGCCGATCCGTTCACCGCGCTGGGGCTGCGCGGGTCGCTGGCGGTGGCCGGTGCTGTGATCGTGCTTTTGCTGCTGGCCGCGTCGTTATCGCTGAACGTCGGGCTCTTGCGCCAGCACGGCCGGATGCTCAGGCGACTGGACGCAGTGGAACAGCGTCTGGGTCTCGCGGCCGAGACGGAGCCCGAGTCGCTGGCAGTCGGCGCGGCCGTGCCCGACGTCACGGTCACGGACGCCGCCGGCAGCGCTCTGGCCGTGAGCACCCTGCTCGAGCCTGGATTCCCGCTGGTGCTCGTCTTCACCTCGCCCGGCTGCCGGCCATGCTCGGTGCTCATCCCCGAGGTGGCTCGCTGGCAGGCCAAGCACGCGGACGAGCTCCGGCTCGTGCTTGTCGTCGCCGCCGGCCCCGAGCAGGTGCGTGCGACCGCGCAGGAGCATGGCATCACGCTCGCGCTGGCGGATCCGGAGCGCCGGCTCGCCGGCGCGTTCGGCGTGGCGGCGACACCGACGGCGGTGCTGGTCGACACCTCGGGGCGTTTGGCCGCCCCGCTCGCCCGGGGCTCGGCCGCCGCCCGCGTGCTCGTGCACCGCTCCGTCGCCATCCTGGAGTCCGGCCGGGAGCTCAGCGACGATTGGTCGCTGAGCCTGGGTGACCGGTTGCCTGACGTCGAGCTGGACGATGCCGACGGAGGCCGCGTGCCGATCGCAGCGGCAGGGGCCCGGACGGGACTGGTCGTGTTCTGGGACACGGAATGCGGCTACTGCCGACAACTGGCGCCCCAGCTCGCCACGCTGTCCGCGCTCGATTCCAGGCTCACGATCGTGGTCAATCGTCCCGCGGCGGATGCCGCGCTGGACGCGCTCGGCGCGCAGGTTCTCTTGGATCCGATCGGCGAGGTGATGAACATGGTGGGCGCGACCGGGACACCCTCGGCGGTGAGGGTCGACGTGGACGGGCGGCTCGTGTCAAAGCCGATGGTCGGCGCGCCCGCGATCCTCGACGCGCTGGGCGCTGAAGCCCCGAGACTGAGCCTCACCGTCGAGGGGGCGTGATGTCGCACCGGCGCGGACCCAAGCAACTGCTCAGCGCGAAGCGCAGCAAGGTCAAGAAGGAGATCAAGGCCATCGAGGCCAAGCTGCGCAACAAATCGGGAAAGGCGACGCATGCCGGTCCGGAGTTGACGTCGCTGCGCTCCACGCTGCAGAGCCTTCAGCACGACGTCAAGGCCGCGGGCGGGCCCGGGGCGAGCAGCGTCGTCAGCGCCTTGGGCCATCTGGATACGAGCCTGCAGCACCTGGCGACCGTGTCCGCGGCCGCCGATCCGGAGAAGGTCATCAATGAGCTGGTCGCCGGCGTCGAGGCCTTCGAGCAGGCGCGCACCGCGGCCAGGGCCGCCGGCCACAACTGGGTGCTGTGATGGCGCGCTCGGACGACGCCTTCGATCGGCTCGCGGAACTGGCGTCGACCGCGACGTCACGTCGGCAGGTGATGCGCGCTGCCGGTGGCGCGGCGGTCGCGTCGCTGCTGCCCTGGTCGCGCTCGGCCCGAGCCAGGGGCATGCGCATGCGACGCCCCCACGCCGGCGCGACCGGGAACTGCCCGGCCCAGGCCTCGCAGGTGGACCAGTGCCAGGGCACGATCGACCCGACGCTGCCGCAGACCAACAAGCTCAATCTGAACGTGATCTGCGAACAGGCCGGTGGCCATACCGTTCCCAATGGGCTGCCATCGGACTACAACGGTTGCGGCCCAGACGGCGGCGTGGACACCAAGCTGTTCGGCAAGCACGACCTGGTGCCTGACAACCCGTTCGAACTGGGCAACTTCTACAACGCGTGCAAGGGCCATGACTGCTGCTACGGGCGTTGCGGCTCGGCCAAGGCGACCTGCGATTCCAACTTCTACAACGACATGGTCGCCGCCTGCCAGTCCAAGTGGCCGGGAGACGGCGTGCTGGACGTCGCCGGGCAGTACTGGTGCGAGCAGGTGGCGCGTGTCTACTACAACGCCGTCGCCAACGATCCGCAGGGCACCGACGCCTACAACGCCGGCCAGTCGTTCACCTGCGCGTGTTGCATGGACTGCAAGAACGCGTTGATCCTGGGCGCGAAGTACGGCTCCGATTCCTCCCCCAACGCCGTCGCTCAGGCTCAGTGTGAGGCCGCCTACGTCTACGCCTGCCCCGACGGTTCCGGCGGCACGGACTGCGTCTCAGGCTGCGGCGATTCCGGCAACTGCGGCGGTTGTGGCCTGACCTGCCCGCCGAAGGACAACGGCGACGGCAGCTCTCAGCGAGGCTGCTGCTGGGACGGGGCGTGCACCTGGGAGGTCGGGTGTCTGGACTACTGCTCCTGCTGGAACATCGGGCAGAGCAGCGGCGGTTGAGCACGTGGGCGGGTCATACTGGGGTCAGCCCGCAGTCGCCGACGAACTCGTCGTTACGCGTCTCCACGATCCACCGGCCGAATCCGAGATCGCGATCGTTCGCTTGATTCCCAGGAGGAACTGCTCGACGTAGCCCCGGGTCTGGCTGGTCCGGTGCCCCGTCCACCCGTCCGGATGCGACAGGAGGCCCGCGCAGGGTGAGGGCCGAGCGGCGATCGCGGAGGTGCGTGCCGGAGCACGGGCATGCTTGCGGGTGGATGCAGGCGCTCCCAGACGGTCTAGCGCCCCACCGCCACCAGGTCGGTGGTCGGGAACTACGACGAGTCACCCAGAGGTGCAGGATGCCGGGTACCGTGTGCTGCGATGGCTCTGGCGCAGATGTCGAAGCGGGCCCGTTGGCGCGCGGTCAGCGTGGTCGGTGGCGTTATCGCGTTGGCGGTGGCGCTCGGCTGGGTCGTGGAGGACGCCACCGCCAGGAGCGTTGAGTCCGGGCGGTTGTTGGGAGTCCAGGCTGCATCGTTGGTGCAGAAGGGGCAGGACTTGGTCTGGCGGGTCGAGCTCACCCGGCCGTTCTCCCCGGGCGCGTTGCGCGGCGACGGCCGGTCGGTGTGTCTGTTGCTCGAGCGGGCGGCGAACGGGTCGGTGCTCACGCGGGTTTGTCTGACGGGTCCTCGAAGGGGAGCACGCGCTCCGCAGCTGATCGACGTGCCGCCGACCGGGTCGGGGCACGGTCGGGGCGGCGCGATCGCCGCTGCGGTCACGCGCTCCAGTGTCCGCGAGCTGACGGCGAGCTTTCTTCCCGGCAGCATTGGGCTGCGGTATCGCGCGCTGCGCTGGCAGGTGATCAGCACTCTCGCGGTGCCGGGATGCGTGCCCGCGGTCCCCGGCCAGACCGGCTGCGCGATGCTGTTCCCAGCGAAGCCTGCGCTGGTGCGGCTGCACACCCCACGGCTGGTCGGCTGCGTGCCCGTCGGCCCCGATTGGGTATTTCATGGTCCTGCTAACAAGCGCGAGATCGCGCTCACGTTCGACGACGGCCCCTGGTGGGAGCCCCCGGCCTCGCGGTTTGTCAGCTTGCTCGCCCGGGAGCACGCGCCGGCGACGTTCTTTGAGGTCGGCGAGCACATCGCCACCTACGATCCGCACGGAACGGTCGAGCGGGAGATGCTGGCCGACGGGGACATGATCGGCGATCACACCTGGAGCCACCCCGATCTTCTTGGGCTCTCACCAGAGGGCCAGCGAGACCAGATCGCGCGTGCCGCGACGGCGATCCGCAACGCGACCGGTGGGTTTGAGCCCTGCCTGTTTCGCCCCCCCGACGGCACAGCCGATACAGGGCTCTTGGCGCTGGCGCGCTCGATGGGATTCGGCACGATCCAGTGGGACGTCGACCCCCGAGACTGGGCGCTCCCCGGCACCAGCGCGATCGTCGCCAACGTGGTCGCCCACGCCCACGACGGCGCGATCGTGGAAGAGCACTTCGGCGGCGGCCCACGCTACGAGACGCTCGACGCGCTCGCCCAGGAGATCGCCGGACTACGAGCCAAGGGCTACCAACTGGTGACCCTGACACAGATGCTCGGCTATACGCTTGTGTACCGCTGAATCGGCACACATAGCCCACGGCGCCACGATGTCGCCCACAAGACCGGCAGAATCCTCGACCGCTACCAGGGTCGTTGGCATACCCGGAGAGGACCGCTGGAACGTCGCCCTTGCTACACCACGGCGTTCAGGCCACCGGACCCGAACGCAATCGTCGCGCCTGCCGCTGCGGCGTGATCGCATGCGCGCGATACCGGCCACCCGGTTTCGTGTACACCAGCCGTGATCAGGCCATCAGTGCCTCTGCATGCAGCGTGCGTCGAGCGGCCCGCTGGTCGGTTCGCGGTCCCTGCCTTCCGCGCGGAGCAGGGAAGTCGGCCTCGCGACCGAGATGCTCCCGATGAGGCAGAGCACGTGTCGACGACGGCGCGGGCGAGGGTGCGCTGGTAACGGCCGGCGCGTGACGGTTATGAAGGGATCTCATAGCTGACGAGCGACCGTGGCGGCAGGGTCGCGGTGAAGGAGTTGTTCCTCACGGTGATTTCGCTTTGTGGGGAGAGCCGGTGGGATGTGTCGGTCAGGTACGGCGTGACGTGCGCTGCATCGAGCCCGCGCAGCGAGAAGGTCTCGACCTGGCGGTTGTGCGCGCTGTTCAGAACGACCACGGCGGCCGACCCGTCGCTGTTTCGAAACGCGCTCACCGCGAGGCCCGCGCGGCTTGTCGTCGTCCCGATGCGCACCGCACCCGGACGGACGAAGCGGCTGTAGCTCGCGAACGCCCACAGCCGACCGGACGTGGCGACCGTGTTGCCCTTGACCTCGACCAGTCCGGTGTTAGGGCCGGTGATGGTCGTCGTGCTGGTGTTCGCGCCCCACAAGTAGAGGAATGCGCCCAGGTTCGCCGCGGTCAAGCCGGTGTGGATGTTGTGCGCCCAGGTGAACCCGGACAGCTTCGAGCCGTCGTCCCAGGCCGAGTCCCACGGTCCGGTGTCGAACGGCGCCCACTCGGTCTGCCACACCGGCTTGCTCCACCCGCGCAGCGGCGAGTTGGGTGCTGTGGAATAGCCGTGGCTGGTGAACACCGCCGTTGCTGTGTTCGCCGTCTGGTCGTTCTCGATCGCGGCCGCGTACTGCTGCGCGAAGTTCCAGCCAGTCGTGGCGCAGCACTCTCCGCGAGTCGAAAGACCGGACCGCGCGAGCGTCGCGCCGAGGATCCCCATCACGTTGGCGGTCTGCGCCGGGCTCATCAGCATGCTGTCCTGGGGAACGCTGAGGTCGCCCTCGTTCAACGGGCCCACGTAGCTGAGCGCTACCCCCGCGTCGGCGTACTCCCTCGCGTACTGCACGAGATAGTTGGCGTACGCCTGGCGCCAATCACCACGCTTGCAGCTCGCGCCCGCGACCCCGCACACCGTACCGCCGTTAATCGCCGAGCCGTTGGTCTTCATGAATCCGGGAGCGCTCCAGGCATCGGCGAACACGCTCGCGCCATAGTCAGCCTTGATCTGCTTGGCGAACCACAGTTGCCCTTGATCCTGGCCGACCTCGGCGAGTGACAGATACGACGGCTTCGCGTTCGGGCTGCTCGGCGCACGCGGCTCGATCGTGAACCCCTTGTCGGCGCTGATCTCGTTGCGCAAGATCGTCAACCCCGCGCCGCCGGTCGGGCTGTAGAGCAAGCTCAGCACCTGCTTCTGGACCGAGACCGGCGCACTCATCAGCGCCTTCGCCTGCCCGAACCCCTCCGACACACCAAATCCCGCGATTCGCTGGAACTGCTGGGCAGCATTGACCGTGACCGTGGCCGTCGACGCGGAGCCGCTTCCCGACCCGCCTGACGAACTACCACCGCAGCCCGCTGCCAGCAGCACGATCGTGACAGCCGCAAGCCGCGCAACCAGCCGCGCAAAGATCCGAAGCGCACGCAGGATGACTTCGCGGATAACGGGCATGTTATGCCCCTTTGAGGTCGGAGCCACGGCGGCAGCACTTCGTTCGACACGCTTGACTGCTGGCGCCGGGGTGGATGGCCCGGCCCGGATGATCCCCACTGCCGGCAGGCGCCGCGCATATGCATAAGCGTCAGCTCGCCGCGACGCTCCCGCGCGGCGACCTCTCTTTGCGGGGCCGCGCTGGCCGTCGCGGTTGCCACGGTGTGGGAGATGGTCAGAGCGATGGACCTTCTGTCCAGCGCCTCGGTCTCAGGCGGCCGGACCGCCGCGCCTGAGCCGGCACTCGGTGGGTGCTCGTTACAGGAGGTGAGCGGATGTCGTGGCGCGGTCGGCGCACTTGCGAGGTCCCTGCGTAACGCAACCGAGAAATCGCGGTACGGCTGCGGTAGGATCCCGCCAGTGATGCCTGTGACCGACATTCACGCATTCCGCGTCGGTCTCGGCCTGCTCGTAATCCCGCGCTAGGCGCGGGTTCTCTCTCACCCACGCGCCCCCGGAGGCTTGGCATGACCTCGCTCATCATTCTCGTACCCGTTTTCCGCCACCGCGACCACCACCGACGGCGGAGGAGTGGCGGATGCGCGGCGCCGATGCCCTGATCGACACACTGGCGCGTCGCGGGATCGACACGGTTTTCGGCGTTCCGGGGGGCGCTGTGTTGCCTCTCTACGATGCGCTCGCCGTGAGTCCTATCCGGCACGTGCTGATGCGCCATGAGGCGGCGGCGGGGCACGCGGCAGAGGGATGGGCACGCGTCGCGGGCAAGCCGGGCGTCGCGCTTGCGACATCAGGACCCGGCGCTGTCAACCTGTTGACCGCCGTGGCGGACGCGTGGATGGATTCGGTCCCGACCGTCTTCATCTGCGGTCAGGTCGCTACGCACCTCGCCGGGACGATGGCGTTTCAGGAGACGGACGTGGCCGGCATGGCGATCCCGGTCGTCAAGCACTCGAGCACCGCCCGGCATGGCGACGATCTCGGCGCGGTGCTCGACGAGGCGCTTGCGCTCGCGTCGAGCGGGAGACCCGGTCCGGTGCTGCTCGAGGTTCCGGTCGACGTCGCGACGGCTCCAGCAACGCGCCGTCATCACCCAAGCCGGGAGCACCGCCCCGCGCGGCGGCCACCGTCGCGGACGCTGTCGGCCGCTGTCGAGCTGATCGGGCGCTCGGCGCGCCCGCTTGTGCTGGCGGGGGCCGGCGTCATCGCGTCCGGCGCCCACGCCGAACTGACCGCGTTCACGGCCGCGGCCGGCGCGCCATACGCCACGACGCTCCACGGCCTGGAATGCGGCGGGGAACCCGGATGGCTCGGGATGCCAGGCGTGTACGGCACCCGGGCTGCAAACTGGGCGCTGCACCAAGCGGATTGCATCGTTGCGGTTGGCGCCCGCTTCGATGACCGGCTCACCGGCAATCTCGATGGCTTCGCGCCGCACGCCCGCGTGATTCACATCGATGCCGACGCCTCCGAACTCGGCAAGCTCGTCGCGGCCGAGATCGCCATCTGCGCCGACGCGCGTGTGACCCTGAGGGGGCTGACCGCCGCGCTCGCGTCCGCGCCGGATCGCTCGGCGTGGTGGGCGAGCATCGGGAGCACGCTGCGCGATCACCCGGTCACTCCGGCGCCCGCGCATGCCGGCGAGGCCGCGCTCGACGCGCTCGACGCGCTGCTCGACCGAGATGCGGTCATCACGACCGATGTCGGCCTGCACCAGATGTGGGCCGCGCACCGGCTCTCGCTCCACGGAGGACGCCGCTGGATCACCTCCGGAGGCGCCGGCACGATGGGGTTCGGCCTTCCCGCGGCGTGCGGCGCACAAGCGGCGGCCCGCGACCGGCAGGTCGTCTGTGTCACCGGTGACGGGTCATTGCTGATGCACATGCAGGAACTCGTCACCGCAGCGGCCGAGCAGCTCCCGGTCAAGGTGCTGCTCCTCGACAACCAGGCCCTGGGAATGGTCCACGCGCAGCAACAGCGCTTCTTCAGCGGCGCGTTCGCTGCGGGGCTCGGTAGCCATCCCGCGTGGCCGGCGGTCGCGCGCGCCTGCGGCGTGGGCGTCGCCGATTCGATCGAATCGCTTCTCGCTGAGAGCGGACCCGCGCTCCTGCACGTGCCGATCCCAACCGACGCCGAGTGCCTGCCAATGGTCGCCCCCGGCACCTCCTCCGCCACGATGATCTCCTGAGCGTCTCGATCGAGGTCGAGCGCCGCACCATCAGCTGTCCACATCAACCCGCCGTTGCCGCCATGCTCTGTTGACCTCGGCCGGCGACCCCTCATGCCCGGAGCCCCGCGCCGCCCGGGTGGCGTCCCGACCGTCTGACGGCCGGTCGCGGGTATGACGACGACAGCTACCGCGTCGAGCGCTGGAAACCGCGGCGCCACACCTGTGATCGCCCGGCGAAGGGCAGCCAACGATTCCTTGCGGGGGCCTGTAACGCTCGCGCAGTTGGCCGGACGGTTGCGTCATGATCACCACCGCACCTCCACACTCCCCCGCCAGGCACCAGCGCGATCGTGCCGGGCGCCGGCGCCTCAGCCTATTGCGTAGCGCCCAGGGAGGCGGCCGTCACTCAACCGGTCGATCCCTCCAGAAGGACAACCCCACGCAACCTACTCGCAGCGGGATCTCGCTGCTCGCCGGGGCGTCATCGCTCGCTCCGCGTCGCTCCCGGAACCAGAGGCCCGTTCTCATGCCGATGCCACGTTCACGACGTCGCAGCGCGGCTGCGCTCGCCCTGCCGGTGCTGGCGTCCGCCGCAGTGCTGGCGTCGATGCCCGGGATCGCGGCGGCTGCGCTGCCCGGTCGCGTCCCTCACTCGCAGTCCTTCACCTACACCGGCTCGGCATATGACTTCGTCGTGCCCCCGGGCGTGACGTCACTGACGTTGACGGTCGACGGCGCGTCTGGCGGCGACGGCGAGAGCACGTCGGTCAACACGCCCGGCGGGAGCGGTGGCCACGGCGGCCGGATCGTCGAGACGGTGGTCGTCCACGGCGGCCAGCACCTGCGGATCGAGCCGGGCGGCGCGGGACAGGCGGCCGGTGCCCCGGTGGGCGCCGGCTCCGGCGGCAGCGCGTCCGGCGGCGCTTCCAACGGCGGCAGCGGCGGCTTCGGCGACGGCAACGACACCACCACCGGCGGCAGCGGCGGCGGCGGCGGAGCGGCGACCGAGGTCGACCTGCTGGGCAATCCCGCCGTCGGCACCGACGACCAGGTCCTGGCCGTCGCCGCCGGCGGCGGCGGCGGTGGCGGCACCGGCGCGATCGTCCTCTATTACGGGGGCGCTGCCGGGGACGGCGGCCGCCCGGCCGGTGGCGGCATCGGCGGGACCGGCCCCGGCGCGGGCAGCGGCGGGCTCGGCGGCGCAAGCATCCATCCCTACGGCGACAACGGCGGCAGCTCGCCGACGTTCAGTCAGGGCGGCGGGGGCGGCGGCGGCGGTGGTGGCTATGACCAGGCGACCAATGCCGGCGCCGGCGCCGGTGGCGCGGCCGGTGGCGCGGGCGCTGGCGCGGGCGGCGGCGGCGGTGGCGGGCGCTCGTTCGCCAACACCGTCAACGCGGTCTACAGCATCGCGCCGTCCACCGGCAACGGCTCGGTCACGGTCGGCTGGGCGACCCCCGGCGTCGGCCAGATGCTGACGCTGACGCCCCACCCGGTGCTGGCCGGCACCACGCAGACCGTGACGGACCTCGTCACCTCCAGCGAGCCGGACGGCCCGGCGCCGACGGGCACGGTCACGATCAAGGGCGCCGGGCTCACCGGCACCGCCACGCTCACGGCAACCAGCGCGAACACCGCTCGTGCCGTGGTCTCACTCCCGTTCAAGGCGACCGTGCTTTCGTACGGATTCGGGCTGTCGGCGGCCTATTCGGGCGACGCCGTCTACCCCAGCGACACGACCCCGAACATCACCGACGACGTGACCGGAGTGAAGACGCTGACGGTCGTCGGGGACCCGCTGCCCGAGGCCGCGATCGGCAAGCAGTACACGCAGAAGCTGACCGCCGTGGCGGGCTCCGGGACGCTGAAGTGGGGTCTCGCGAACGGGTCGCTGCCCAACGGCCTCTCGCTGACTCGCGGCGGGACGATCACCGGGACCCCGGTGACCGCCGGCACCAACAGCTTCAAGGTCCAGGTCACGGACTCCGCGAGCCCGACGCCGCACAAGACGACCGCGCCGTTCACCCTCACCGTGAACCCGCAGGTCCAGTCCGCCGTGTACGTCGTCAACGGCGCCAACAGCGCCGTGCACTCGTTCGCGCTCGGCGCCACGGGCAACGCAGCGCCGCTCTCGACGCTGAGCGGCGCCGCCACCGGCCTCAACGGCACCTCGGCCGTCACGATCGGCCCCGATGGGCGGGTGTTCGTGGCCAGCGCCAACAACAACTCGATCCGTGAGTACCCCTACGGCGCGACCGGCAACGCCACGCCCGACGACGTCATCGCCGGCGCGACCACCGGCCTTGCGTCGCCGCAGGCGCTCGCGCTCGATCAGCAGGGGCGGCTGTATGTGGCTAACACGGCGAGCAACTCGGTCACGGTGTACGCGCCGGAGGCGACGGGCGACGCCAAGCCGGTGGCCGTGATCAGCGGCGCCCACACCGGGCTCGGCTCGCCCTCCGCGGTGACCATCGACGGGCGCGGGCGGCTGTGGGTGGCCAACCTCGCCACCAACAGCCTGACGGTCTACCCGGCGGGCGCCGACGGCGACGTCGCGCCCATCGCCACGGTCCAGGGCGGCGCAACCGGGCTCAACGGTCCCGAGGGCCTCGCGACCGACGCCGCCGGCAACGTGCTCGTGGCCAACACCTACGGCGAGTCGATCGCGGAGTTCGCCGGCTCGGCCACCGGCAACGCCGCGCCGCTGCGGACGATCGCGGGCGCGGCGACGGGCCTGTCATTCCCGGACGGGATCGACACCGACGCGGTGGGCGACATCTATGTCTCCAACCAGTTCGCCGGCGTCAGCGAGTTCAGCCCGTCCGCGAGCGGCAACGTCGCGCCGATCGCGACGATCTCCGGCGCGGCGACCGGCCTCTCGGCGCCCGGCCGTCTGGCCGTCGCCCCGCCGCTGTCGGTCGCCACCAAGCGGCTCCCGCGCGCCCACCTGCGCCGCCGCTACCAGGCGCAGCTACGAGCAAACCTCGGCACCACCCCGTATCGCTGGGTCGTCAGCCGCGGCCACCTGCCGCCCGGGCTACGCCTGCGCCACGCCCGCATCAGCGGCCACCCCGGCCGCGACGGCACGTACCGCTTCACCGTGCGCGTCAATGACGCCTCGCACCCGGCGATGCACGCCACGCACCGGCTGACCATCAACGTCCGAGGCTAGACACCACACGCGTGAGCCCCGCCCACCGCGGGGCTCACGCGCCAGCATGCAAGCGCCAGTGGACGTCGTCAACGCCGACGTGACCCAGGAGGCGCTGGCTCGACGGGAAAGGACTCGTGCCGCGCCGCGGTTGTCGCGTTGCTCCTTCGCGTGCACGATCGTCTGCCTGAGGTTGGTATGCATGTCAACTTCTTCGCGCCTGCTGGTCGAGTGCCGGGTGCAGCGGGGAGTAGGTGAGGATCACCGAGCCGTTTGTGAAGCGGTGGACGTCGGTGAGTTCCAAGTTGGCCACCGCGGGGTCGATGCCCTCGAAGATGCGCTGTCCAGCGCCAAGGACGACGGGCATGATCCAGAGCCGGATCTCGTCGATCAGGCCGGCGCCCAGGAGCGTGGCGTCGAACCGGCTGGTGCCGTACTTGATGAGGTTTCTGCCAGGTTGCGCCTTGAGACGCGCGAGCGCGCCCGCCACGTCATCCCCGAGCGGCGTCGCATTCCAGCCGAGACCGCCGAGGGTGCGAGTGGCGACGTGCTTGGGCATCCGGTTGATTGCGTCGATGTACGGATTGCCGGTCACCGGTTCCCAGATCGCGCGCAGGCGCTCATATGTGACGCGGCCCATCACGAACGCGTCGTAGTTCTCGAGTTCGTGCATCGAGTACTGGACGGCGTCCTGGTCGAACCGTGCCCAGCGGTCTGGAGCCTCGATGACGCCGTCGAGCGAGACGATCGTGGATTCGATGAGCTTGCGCATGGAGACCCCTATCTGGCGTTGGCGGAATTGGAGCGGCGGCAGAAGACCTCGACGCGGTTCGCGCGGTAGGCGCCGTCCACGAGATCCGACGTCGCGGTCCTGGTAGTCACTGTCATTGCTTGTTCTCCGTGGTAGAGGTTCAAATCACCGCGCGGGATGTCGGTTGCGTCCGCTGGATCGAGACGCTGAGAACTCTGTTGGCTGGTCGGTCAGTTGACGTCGCGGCGGGCAAAGCGGCACGCCCCGATGATGAGTGGGACCGCGAGCCAGAGTGCGAGAGTGGTGCCGGCGTGTGCCCAGTCGGTGGCGCTGAACGAGTGCGTGGCCAGCGGCCCAAGCGTTGGCCCGATGGCCAGCCAGTGGCTGAGGGTGTTGAGCGGGTGGATCGTTGAGGACAGTGCGTCCCATGCGGTAGGCAGCGCGAGGTAGATGACGATCGCGGGGGCGGAGAGCATGAGCGCGGCGCCGAACGCGACGCCGATCACCATCGTGGCCGTCAGGAACACAAGGCCCTGGGCGAGCACGACGATCGATAGGCTCCCGGCGCCGTCCGGTGCCGGCGACAGCTCACCGAAGATGACGCTGCACGCCAGGCAGACCGCGAAAGCTGCGCCTGCGACCACGATCGAGGCCGCGAGCTTGGCCTGGAGGACCCGGCCGCGGTGCGGGACGAGCGTGAACGTGGTCAGCATGGTGCGTTGAGACCACTCACTGCACACCAGCAGGACGCCGAGCACGGGCAGGAGGATGGCGGCCGGCTCGACCGAGTTGTTGAACAGCCTGGCGAGCGTCGCGTCGTGCCCGCCTTTGACCTGCGACGTGATCAGCACGGTGATGAGCGTGACGGCGGCGACGGCGGCGCTGAACCACAGACCGGATCGGGTGTCGAGCATTTTGCGCAGCTCGATCCGTGTCAGGCGGCCGAAGCTGGGCCGGCGCTCGTCAGCTGGAATCCGGTAGACAGGCGGGGCAAGCGCGCTCATCGGGTTACCTCATGAGGGATCGCGTTGGTGGCCAGCGCGGGGGTGGGTGTGTCGGTGTCGTGCTGCGGGCGCGCTCCGTTCTCGGTGAGCCGGAAGAACAACTGCTCGAGGTCGTCGCCGGTGGCCCGGACCTCGCGCACCGCGACGCCTGCGGCCAGTGCAACGTCGCTGACCGCCTCGGCGGACGCGTCGGCGAGCAACGCGCCATCGTCGGCGAGCGAGACCGCGATCGAGTCTCTGCGGAGTGCGCGGCGGAGCGCGTGGTCGTCGGCGGAGCGCACGCGAGTTCGCGCCTGTCCGCCGACGAGCTCCTTGGGGGTTCCCTGGGCCACGACCCGTCCGCCGGCGATGATCACGAAGCGGTCGGCAATCGCCTCGACCTCGTGCAGGAGGTGGGAGGAGAGCAGCACGGTTCCGCCACCAGAAGCGAAGTCACGCAACAGGTCGCGCATCCAGCGCATTCCGACCGGGTCAAGGCCGTTGGCGGGCTCGTCAAGGATGAGCAACTGGGGATCGCCGAGCAGCGCGTTGGCGATCCCGAGCCGCTGGCGCATGCCGAGCGAGTACTGCGCGACGCGCTTGCGCGCCGCGTCCGCGTCGAGGTCGACGAGCTCGAGCATCTGATCCACGCGCGTCTCCGCGACCCCGAGCAGCTCCGCGGCGACGGCGAGCGTTTCGCGGCCGCGGCGGCCCTCGTGCGCGGCCGAGGCGTCGATGAGCACCCCGACATGGCGTCCGGGGTTGGGGATCTCAGCGTAGGGGCGGCCGAGCACCGTCGAGCGGCCGGACGTGGGACGGGCCAGCCCGCAGAGCAACTTCAGTGTCGTGGATTTGCCGGCGCCGTTGGGGCCAAGGAATCCGGTGACCGTCCCGGGGGTGCAGGTGAATGAGACGTCCTGCACCGCCGCACGGTCGCCATAGCGTTTGGTGAGGGAGGTGGCTTCGATCATGGGTGTCTTCCGGTTGGGGTGTCGATGCGGGTCAGCGGGCGAAGCGGGCGAGGATCGGTAGGACGATTCGCTGCAGCGCCGGTGGTGGTGACGTCATGACCGTCTCATGGCGGTGGCGCTGCGCGAACGCGGCGATCCAGACGGCGTTGCGCAGGCTCGTGGGCAGGCCTCCCGCGGTGAACACGCCGTCGCGCGCGGCCCGAGCAGCGTCGGTGAGCAACTCCTCGAGATGCCCGGCCGGGAGAACCATCGCGCGAGCCCGGGCGGGCCGTCCGCTGGGGTTGCGAACCGCGTGACGCACGTCGGGCGTGACGCGGACCGGCTCGTCCTCGTCGGTCAGCCACCGCCAGGAGCCGTCGAGCTTGAGCTGGATCCTCCCCTCGAGCACCTCCCAGTGCTCCTCCAACGTCGGATGAAAGTGCTCGGGTAGGTGCGCGCCAGGCTCAAACCAGCAGTGCACCCACAGGTTCTCGCCCTCGCGCTCGAATGCATGGGCGACGTGGTGGATCGGATCGTGGACGGTGGGGCACGGTTCGATGTCGGGCATGGAGGTCACGGGGCTCCGATCGGTTGTGGTCTCGCCCAGCGCTCCGAGCGCGGCCTGGATGACGACGACGGTGAACGGCCACACACTGCCCGACAGTTCACGGCGGCCTGGGTCATCGCTGCCCCGATCCCACGCCTCGCCCCTGTGACGGTCCCGATGGTGCCCTCAGGGAGCTCAGCGGCTGTGCGAGCTGATGTCATGGAGGCCAAGCTACGGGCGGGCGGCGTCCATCGAAACACCCTGGGGAGGGAACCTACGGTCCCTCCGCGGGAGGACCCAAGACCCCTCTGACGGGGGACCCGACGGGGACCTATCGCGCGTTACGCTCGGTGATTGTGAGCATTGTCAGCCGAGCCACCACCGAGGCCAGGAGCGTCCGACGCACCCGGTGGGGAGTGACGCGCGAAGCCGTGGTCGCGGCGGCCGCGCTTGCCCTCACGCTGGCCATGCTGGCGCACGG
This sequence comes from uncultured Actinomycetota bacterium, assembly GCA_963771675.1. GTDB lineage: Bacteria > Actinomycetota > Thermoleophilia > Solirubrobacterales > Solirubrobacteraceae > Palsa-465. Next base: position 109,699 of record CAVYUJ010000007.1, read on the forward strand.
ATCCGGGGCGACCAGAACCCTCGACGCGCTGGGCGTCGGGTTGTCTGCGATCGCATGTCTGCCGCTGCTGGCACACCGCCGCTGGCCCCTGGGAGTGTTTGTGGTGTGCACTGTCGCCAGCGCGGTGATCGAGAGCCTCGGCTACGCCCTCGGCCCCCCATTCGGACCGACGGTCGCCCTGTTCCATCTCGCCCTCGACCCCCGCACCCCCCAGCGGATGCGGGCGATCGCTGCGACTGTGGTCGCGCTGGGGGCAATCCATGTTGGTGTCGCCGCGGCGGCCACACCGGGGTTTCCCACGACCGCGATCCTCGGCGCGCTCATCGTGTGGGGTGGGGCGTGGATCGTCGGTGACCAGTTGCGCCAGCGCCGACAACGGCTGGCTGACCTGCATGAGCGCACACAGCGGTCCGAGCGCGACACCGCGCGCGAGCGGCGGCTGGCGGTGGCCGAGGAGCGCAACCGTATCGCGCGGGACCTGCACGACTCCGCCGCGCACGCGATCAACGTGATCCTCGTGCAAGCCGGTGGCGCGCGCCTGCTCCAGGACCGTGACCCCGGCGCGGTGAGCGCGGCGCTGTCCACCATCGAGGATGTCGCGCGCGAGACGATCGAGGAGATCGACCACATGATCCACGGCCTGCGCACGGCCGATGACGGCGCTCACGCGATCGATCCCCTCGAGCCGCCGACCGGGCTGGCCTCGGTGACGACGCTGCTCGAGCGACATCACGCCGCCGGGATGACCCTCGACATGCAGGTCGACGGGTCCCCGCGACCGCTGGCGCCCGGCCCGGACCAGGCTGCCTACCGGATCCTGCAGGAATCGCTGACCAACGCCGCCCGACACGGGACCGGGGGGGTCGCCGTGAAGATCGCCTACGGCCAGCGCCAGCTCGAGCTGACGATCTCCAATACGACGAACGGCAACGGGGCCGGCGCCGGTGGCACGCCCGGCTACGGGATCCTCGGCATGCGCGAGCGCGCCACGCTGCTCGGCGGCAGCCTGCAGGCGGGCGCGCGCGATGGTGTCTTCAAGGTCACGGCCCACCTTCCGTACGCCGCGGCCGCGAGAGGCCGGTCATGAGCGTCGCACCGATTCGCGTGCTGGTCGTCGACGACGACGAGCTGATGCGCGCGGGCCTGGCCGCGGTGCTCTCCAGCGACCCGGCGATCGAGGTGACCGGCCAGGCCTCGACAGGGCGCTTCGCGCTCGAGCGTGCCCGCGCCGTGCGCCCCGATGTCGTGCTCATGGATGTCCGAATGCCCGATCTGGACGGCATCGCCGCCACCCGTCGTCTGCTCGCCGCCGCCCCTGAGGTCAAGGTCATCATCCTCACCACCTTCGAGCAGGACGACTACATCTTCGGCGCCATCGACGCCGGCGCGTCCGGCTTCCTGCTCAAGCGCACGCGGCCAGAGGAGCTGCTCTCGGCCATTCACGCCGTCGCTGCCGGCGACTCGCTGCTGTCACCCTCGGTCACCCGGATCGTGCTCGAACATCTCGCGCGTCAGCCGACGCTCACGCCCGAGTCGACGCGGCAGCTGAGCGAGCTGACGCCCCGCGAGCTCCAGGTGCTGGAACTGATCGCCCGCGGCCAGTCCAACCGCGAGATCGCCGCCACCCTGGTGATCGAGGAATCGACGGTCAAGACCCACGTCAAGCGGATCCTCCTCAAGCTCGATCTGCGTGACCGCATCCACGCGGTCATCTTCGCCTATGAGGCCGGTCTCGCCCAGCCCGGCGCAGGAGCGACGGCGTGACAAGAACCGCGAACATCGATCGCGCCGCTGATGTTCATCCAGTTCGATGGGCGGACGCAGAGGTACGTCCGCCTCAGTCGGCTTGGGGCGCGCTATCGCTTTAAGACGAAGCGCCTCACGCTGTGAATTGGCTTCGCGCCCGTGGGCGTGAACGTTCCCTCGGCGGTGAGGGTCATGCGCCGCGCGTGGCGGAGGAGCCTACGGCCGGCGGGCGTCAACTTCAGCCGGAGGTTCCTCGTGCCGGCGGCGCTGAACTTCAGCTTGCCGGCGGCGACGAGCACCGGGAATTGCTTGCGTGCCAGGTGCGCGCCCGGCGCAAGCTGATACCAGCCGATCGATGCTGTCCCCGCCTCGAGGGCTTTGAACGGAAGCGCGTAACCGCCCGCTGTCACGAGTGATCTGATCCTGAGCCGGCTTGACGGGACGTTCTCTTTGGCCAACTGGGCCGCAACGGCATGGCTCGTGATGGGAGGGTTGTGGATGACGACCGTCTGCCGAGCGGGCGGGGCGGCCGTGAACTCGCCGTTTCCTGCCTCGTTGGCATCGATCACGCAGGTGCCGGCGGCTGTGAACCTGACCGTGCCGCCTGACGCCGAGCACGCGCCCACCGTGCTCGGGTCGATCGTGAGCACAACCGGTTGCTGGGAGAGCCCTCCCGCGGTTGTGGGTACGTAGGTGCCGCCCACGATCGCGGCGGGCGGCGGCAAGCTCGTGAACGTCACCGACTGGGGCTGCTTGGCGATCCCGACGACCGTCTGCTGAGCGGGCGGGGCGGCCGTGAACTCGCCGTTTCCTGCCTCGTTGGCATCGATCATGCAGGTGCCGGCGGCTGTGAACCTGACCGTGCCGCCTGACGCCGAGCACGCGCCCACCGTGCTCGGGTCGATCGTGAGCACAACCGGTTGCTGGGAGAGCCCTCCCGCGGTTGTGGGTACGTAGGTGCCGCCCACGACCGCGGCGGGCGGCGGCGAGCCCGTGAACGTCACCGACTGGGGCAGCTTGGCGATCCCGACGAGCGTGAGGTCCGTTGTGCTGCCGCGCTGGAACGTCTCAGCGAGCGAGCTTGGTCCGATCAGCTCGGTGATGGCCGAGAACGAGGCAAAGCTGACCGGGCTCGCATCTACGTTCGCGGTGACCGATCCGGGGCTCGACTTGCTGTCGCCGTTCATCGCGATTGTCAAGCCGGAGACCTGGTGACCACCGGCGTCGGCGCTGGTGAGAGCGGAGAGGTCAAGGATGCTCCCGTTGCTGCTGGTGTCGTTGCCGACGAAGGTCACCGGCGGCGCCGGCGTCGCGATGAGGTTGGGGTCAGGCCTGAATGTCGTTGCCACGCTCGACGAGCCACCGACGGTGTTGGCGCCGCCGACGCAGTCGGTGATCGGGGCGGGCCCTGTGCTGGTGACGGCGACCGAGCCAACCGAGCAGTTGCCGCCGGCCATCGTCACGGTCAGCGAGGACGGCCCGGACACCGGCGAGAGGTCGAGCGTGTTGCCGGAGCCACCGGTGAACGTGGCGCTCGTCGGTCCTGCGACGAACGTGTTGTTGCCCGAGGTGGGGACGGAGTACGCGCCGATGCCGTCGAACCTGTCGCTGGTCAACGCCCACGATGCGACTCCCGAGTGCGCGTCGACCTTGACCGCGGCACCGGCGGCGGTGAGGTCGAGCGTGTTGCTCGATCCCTGACCGGTGAACGTGTTCCCGCCAGCGCTCCCGGCGAGGAACGTGGTGTTCCCGGTGCTCGGTCCTTCGAACGCTGAGACGTCGGTGAACTGTTCGGTCGTGCTGCCGAAGGTCACGGTGTCGTTCCCCGCGCCACCGCTGACGTTGACGGTCGCGTGCGTCGACGGGCTGGTGGGCACAGTCGAGAGGTCCAGAGCATTGTCCGAACCTTGGCCGGTGAAGGTGATCGGGGTGGCGGGTGCGATCACGATCGTGTGGCCGGTGCCGGCGCCGGTGAAGCTGGAGCTGCCGCTGAAGGCGTACGTATTGCCACCGGCGGTTGCAGTGTCGTTGGGGATCCCGCCGACGTTGGCGCCACTGACGTTGAGGGTCGGCGCGGTCAGCGCCGAGAGGTCGAGCGTGTTGCCGGAGCCACCGATGAACGTGGCGCTCGTCGGTCCTGCGACGAACGTGTTGTTGCCGGAGGTGGGGACGGAGTACGCGCCGATGCCGTCGAACCTGTCGCTGGTGGAGGACCACGATGCGACTCCTGAGTGCGCGTCGATTTTGACCGCGGCACCGGCGGCGGTGAGGTCGAGCGTGTCGCCCGAGCCCTGGCCGGTGAACGTGTAGCCGCCCGTGCTCGCCGCGAGGAAGGTCGTGCTCCCGGTGCTCGGTCCGGTGAGCGAGCTGACAGCGGTGAACTGGTCGGTGGTGGCGCCGGCGGTCGCGGTGTTGTTGGCCACGCCGTTCGCCGGGCTGCCGCTGACGTTGACCGTCCCCCGGGTGCTTTGGCTGGTGGCGAGCGCCGACAGGTCCAGGGCGTTGCCCGTGCCCTGGCCGGTGAAGTTGATCGGGGTGGTGGGTGCGATCAGCGTGGTGTTGCCGGTGTTGGCGCCAGTGAAGGTCGAGACGCCGCTGAAGGAGTCGGTGAGCGCGCCGAAGCGGAGTGTTCCGTTCGGGACGTCGATCGTCGGCGAGGCCAGCGGGGAGGAGTCGAGCCGGTTGCCGGCGCCGGTGGAGGTGAATGTCTGGCCGCCGCCGGTGCCGGGAACGAACGTGGTGTTGCCCGCGCTGAGGCCGGCGAGGGTCGCAATCCCGCTGAAGTGCTCGGCGACCGCGCCGAGTGTCGCGGTGCCGACGTTGGCGTCGAGCGTAGCGGCGGAGCTTGAAGCGGCCTCGAAGCTCAGGATGTTGTTCGTGCTTTGCCCGGTGAAGGTGTCCGGACTATTTCCGCCAAAGAAGGTCGTTGCGCCGGTGCTGGAGCCGAGAAAGCTCGAGATGTTGGCGTTGACGAAACTGTAGGTGGAGGTGCCGGCGGTTGCTGTGTTGTTGGCGGTGAAGCCGACCTGCTGCCCACTGACGTTGAGCGTCGGAGCGGTCAACGCCGAGAGATCGACCGTGTTGCCGTTGCCGTTCGCGGCGAACGTGTCGTTGCTCGACGGCGCCGCGACGAACGTGTTCCCGTCGCCGTTCCCGACGAACGCGTCGTTGCTCGAGGAGGCGGCGACGAACCGGCTGTTGCCGACCGCCGGGCCGGTGAACGTGGGAATGCCGCTGAACGAGTCCGCGGCGGTACCGACCGTCACGCTGCCCGCGGGCACATCGATCGTCGCACGCGACCCCGAAGCCGAAAGATCAAGCGTGTCGCCCGAGCCCTGGCCGGTGAACGTGTAGCCGCCCGTGCTCGCCGCGAGGAAGGTCGTGCTCCCGGTGCTCGGTCCGGTGAGCGAGCTGACAGCGGTGAACTGGTCGGTGGTGGCGCCGGCGGTCGCGGTGTTGTTGGCCACGCCGTTCGCCGGGCTGCCGCTGACGTTGACCGTCCCCCGGGTGCTTTGGCTGGTGGCGAGCGCCGACAGGTCCAGGGCGTTGCCCGTGCCCTGGCCGGTGAAGTTGATCGGGGTGGTGGGTGCGATCAGCGTGGTGTTGCCGGTGTTGGCGCCAGTGAAGGTCGAGACGCCGCTGAAGGAGTCGGTGAGCGCGCCGAAGCGGAGTGTTCCGTTCGGGACGTCGATCGTCGGCGAGGCCAGCGGGGAGGAGTCGAGCCGGTTGCCGGCGCCGGTGGAGGTGAATGTCTGGCCGCCGCCGGTGCCGGGAACGAACGTGGTGTTGCCCGCGCTGAGGCCGGCGAGGGTCGCAATCCCGCTGAAGTGCTCGGCGACCGCGCCGAGTGTCGCGGTGCCGACGTTGGCGTCGAGCGTAGCGGCGGAGCTTGAAGCGGCCTCGAAGCTCAGGATGTTGTTCGTGCTTTGCCCGGTGAAGGTGTCCGGACTATTTCCGCCAAAGAAGGTCGTTGCGCCGGTGCTGGAGCCGAGAAAGCTCGAGATGTTGGCGTTGACGAAACTGTAGGTGGAGGTGCCGGCGGTTGCTGTGTTGTTGGCGGTGAAGCCGACCTGCTGCCCACTGACGTTGAGCGTCGGAGCGGTCAACGCCGAGAGATCGACCGTGTTGCCGTTGCCGTTCGCGGCGAACGTGTCGTTGCTCGACGGCGCCGCGACGAACGTGTTCCCGTCGCCGTTCCCGACGAACGCGTCGTTGCTCGAGGAGGCGGCGACGAACCGGCTGTTGCCGACCGCCGGGCCGGTGAACGTGGGAATGCCGCTGAACGAGTCCGCGGCGGTACCGACCGTCACGCTGCCCGCGGGCACATCGATCGTCGCACGCGACCCCGAAGCCGAAAGATCAAGCGTGTCGCCCGAGCCCTGGCCGGTGAACGTGTAGCCGCCCGTGCTCGCCGCGAGGAAGGTCGTGCTCCCGGTGCTCGGTCCGGTGAGCGAGCTGACAGCGGTGAACTGGTCGGTGGTGGCGCCGGCGGTCGCGGTGTTGTTGGCCACGCCGTTCGCCGGGCTGCCGCTGACGTTGACCGTCCCCCGGGTGCTTTGGCTGGTGGCGAGCGCCGACAGGTCCAGGGCGTTGCCCGTGCCCTGGCCGGTGAACGTCATGGCAGCTGCCCCGGCGACGAATTTCGTCGATCCGGAGGTGGGACCGACCACCGTCTGCTCGCTCGAGAAGTCGAGCTTGGTCACGTTTGCGGCCGAGAAGCCTGTGACCTTCTGCGGAGCAGCCGATGCGTCAACGGTGAGTGGCCCAGGTGCGCCCGAGAGGTCAAGCGCGTTCGCGTTCGCCTCGCCCTTGGTGACCAACGTCGTGATTCCCGAGCCGGGCGTCACGTCGGAGGAACAGCCCGATGTGGCGAGCGTCGCACTCCCGGATCCGACGGCGATCGTCGCGTCTCCAGCAGCCGCCGGGCTCGCATCACCGTGCAACTCGAGCGTCCCGGAGACGCTGGCGGTCGTCGTGACCTGGACGGGACAGGCTGCCGATTGCGAGGCAAACTGTCCGTTGGTGTCGTCGAGCACCACATACTGACCGGTCGCCGGCGTCGAATCGACGGCCACGCTCGGGAAGCCCGATGTGGCGGAGTCCGAAAGCGTTCCCGAACACACGGGCGAGCCGTTCAGATCGATCACATAGTCGCCGCTGTTCACCGCGATTGACAGCGGCGCGCTCGACGAGGTCGACCCGCCGCTGATCGTGATCGTGAGTTTGCCTGAGACTCCGGGCGAGCTGGTGCTGCAGGTAACGCCGGCGGCGGCCCGCGCGGAGCTGGGTCTGACGACGGCGAGTATCGACAGCGACCCGACGAGAGCCAGCACCGCAACCGATATCGACGCGCTTCGTCGCAAAGCCCGCATCTGGAATTGAGGAACCGCACGAAGCCCCATATCAGTGTTATCGGCCTGCCGGCGCTCTAGCTCCAGTTCGCACGACCAAAGAAAACGACGCTCCTCGCAGCGAGAGCGAGCCCGGGCAAGCAGAACGTCGCCAAACGCCTCGCGTGATGCCAGGTGGCGGGACGGTGGAAGCGATCGCGCGCAACACGGAGGCTGCGTGCACGTGTGGGGCGGCTATGGATCGTGAGCGCTGGCGCGCTGGCTGCCGCGCGGTCGCGTTCGGATCAGTGGCGGCAGTCTGGCGTTGCGGGTTCTCGACGACCGGAGGCCGCGGCAATGCCACACGTAGGCATCGATCACCCTGGTCGGCGCCGTTGCTCAGTAGAACGAATGCATCAGGGTGCTCTCAAGTTGCCGGGTCGCGGTGAGAGCGCTGACGGCGATCCCGACCTCCTGCACCTGACCATGGCGAACCTTCAATACCGCGGTGAGATTGGCCTGTCGCGCCAGATACCAGTCGTTCAGCCCGATGTGGAAGGTCGTGGTGGTATGCAGTCGCGTGGCAGCTTTGGCGATCGAGTCGCCGGCGCGAACACCGTCCAGCGAGTAGTGCGGGTTAGACGTCGAGGCCCACACGACGGTGCCCCTGAGCGTTCTCCGCTCACTTGAGGGGAGATGCTCCAGCAGCTTTGGCGAGGGGTAACCGACTCGTACACCGATCGGGGTCAGGCAGAAGAAATCCTCGTACCGCCGCCCACGGTTGGAGTGATGGGCATAGGCGCGACGCGCCTGACTGCGCGTCATCCCCAGGTGAATCAGCCCGATCGTGGTGCCCGAGAGCGAGCCCGTCGCGCCTGGGCAGTGCGCCACGAACGGGATCGGGATCTTGACGGGCTTACTGGTCGCCGATGCGGAGCCAGCAGAGGTCTTCGCCGTTACCGTGCAGGTCAGGGTCGCGCCCTCATCGAGCGTGTCCACCACGTGCGCTGGGCTGGTCGCGCCGTCGAGTGCGGAGCCATTTCGGTTCCATTGGTATGTGAAGGACTTGGGCGCATTCGTCCAGGTGCCCGCGGAGCAGGTCAACCTCTCCCCGGCCTTAGGCTTTCCTGTGACCACTGGCCTCCCGGTACTCATCGGCGGCTTTGTCTGCGGAAGGGGGCCAAACGTCACCTCCTCACCCTCCTCATCGACGGCGGTGCACTGGGTCGTTGATGGGCAGGCCACGGCGTCGAGGTTGTTGATCGGATTGGCGGTGTCGATCGTGGCCGGTTCCGGGCTGCCAGGCGCCGTCGGATCAAACGTCACCTCCTGGCCCTCATGGGCTCCGTTCGGGCCGACGGCGGTGCACTGGCGGCGTGATGGACACACCACGGCGTAATTCCGGAGGATCGTGGCTGAGGTCGCGGCGTCCGGCGCAGCTGGATCAAAGGTGATCTCCAGGCCGCTTTGATCGACGGCGGTGCACTGGTTCGTTGACGGACATGCCACGCCGTTGAGCGCCTCGCCGCTGGGATCGATGGTCGTCGGGGTCGGGCTACCAGGCGCGGCCGGATTGAACGTCACCTCGCGGCCGAAGTAACCGACGGCGGTGCATTGGCTCGCAGACGGACACGCAACCGCGGTGACGACGTCGCTGTCGATCGTAACCGGGGTGACGGCGCCCGGCGCGGCCGGGTCGAACGTCACCTCTTGGCCACCAAGGGAAAAGTTGGAACCGATCGCGGTGCATTGGCGCGTTGACGGACATGCCACAACGGCCGACGAATCATACAGAGTAAGGTTGTCGCCGGGGCCGATCGTCGTCGGCGTCGGACTGCCCGGCTCGGCCGGGTTGAACGTCACCTCGACGCTTCCAGCACCATTGAAACCAACGACCGTGCACTGGCTGGTTGACGGACACGCCACTCCGGCCGGCTGCCCGGCCGCACTCGGGTCAATCGTCGCCCGGGTCCGGTTGCCCGGGGCAGTCGGGTCAAACGTCACCTCACCACCCTCGTAATCGACCCCGGTGCACTGGCTCGTCGACGGACACGCTACGCCGAACAGTATGTTGCCGCCGTCAACCGATACCGGCGCCGAACCAGAGGACGCCAGAGCGGCGCCCGCCGGGGCCAAGACGGGAGCAACCACCGTCATCAGCACCACTCCGACCAGGCGACCCGCCCGGGCACGGCTGGTCCACGCGCACGCCCCGATGATCGTCAGCGCCGACTTGCACGACCCCAACGCCTTGACCCGCCCCGACCACGTCCTCGTCATCCGATCCCTCCGTACACAAGATCATCATTGATCTCCGCCGCGGCGCGCGCCGGGCAACCGCCCAGCTCGTTTGGGACAGACTATCCGCGTCTCCGCCGTGGGGAGGATTTCTTGCGCGGCGGTTGCTCTGGAACCACCATCGCTCTTGTGCTCCCGGGGCAGCGAGCGCCGGGCGAGTGCATCGGCGACGGGACAGTCGTCCGAGGGCGCTGCGACTGGACGATCGCTATGCCGCCGCGATAGGGATCGCCGCCTTCGACGGCCGGCGTAATCGCACCGGCGACGATCCGCCGGTGCGCCGCGCCTTCCCCGTCGCCGGATGCAGGGCGCTGCAGATCCACTTCGGCTATGTGCTTGTGCGTAGGCAGGCTTTGACACGTCGGCCCCGGATTTGGCGCGAATACCAGGATCGAAGCGGCGTCACCAGGGAGTGCCGCTTTGCGTCCGACGGACGTGCGCTGTGTCCCAGGCGCGACGCTCGGGACGCGAAGTCCTATCCCTCGGCGAGAATCACGAGCGTGTCGGGGTGGACCCCGTCCTGCTTGGCGTGACCTGCGCCGACCTGGCGCCTGCTTCAGCGGCGTTGGAGGCATCATGGACCGGTCTAGGGTGCGATGTTGTGGTTGAGGTGGAAGATGTTCTCGGGGTCGTAGCGACGCTTGATCTCGCGTAGCCGGTCGTAGTTCGGCCCATACGCGGCTTGCACGGCGTCGTCCGCTTGGTCGTCGCCGAGGTAGTTGAGCCAGCGACGCGCGGCGAGGTGGGGCGCCAGCGCAGCGTGTGTCTCGCGCGTCCAGCGGATGTTGGGCTCCGTGGCCGACGGGTCTGTCCACACCGACGGGATCAGGAGGTTCCAGCCGGACTCGCGGTGCGGGACAGCGGTGTCGGTGGGCGCGACCCGCGTGACCGCGCCGTGGAAGTGCTCGAAGAGGATTGCGGTCATGGTGGACGGCACGCTGGCAAACCGCTCGACCGCGACGTCGATGAGGGCATCGGGCATCCCCTGGGTGAAGCTCGAAAGCCAGTAGTTGAGCGAGCCCGTGGGATAGCCGGCGTCAAGCAGCGTGTTCATCTGCGGGTAGGGCATCGGCCCCACCGCCGTCATCACCGGCGATCCGAACGACAACAGCGGCGCGAGCTCCCGGGCGGCAGCGTCCGGATCGCCGGCGTGGCACACGACGAGAGCGGCGAGCTTGGCGCCCGAGCCGTCCGGCGCGTGAACCAGCCCCGCGAACACGGTCAGGTCGTCGGATGCATCGGCCACCGCGTCGCGATAGAAGCGCAGAAGATCCGGGGCGGCATCGATCGGATGTGCGATCAGACCGCCGGTGACCGTACTCAGCGGGTGCAGATGGTAGGTGAAGGCGGTGGCCACTCCGAAGTTGCCGCCGCCGCCACGCAGCGCCCACAACAGGTCCGGGTGCGACTCGGCGTCGACCTGGAGCACCTCGCCGGCAGCGGTGACCAGCTCGACGGCCGTCAGGTTGTCGCAGGCGAGCCCGTACTTGCCCATCAGCCAGCCCAGACCTCCGCCAAGGGTGTAGCCCGCGATCCCGGTACTCGACACAGCGCCTCCGGTGACCGCGAGGTCGTGGCTGGCGGCAGCTTCGTTGAGCTCGTTCCAGGTCACGCCGCCCTGCGCGGTCGCGGTGCCGTGCTCGGGATCGACGGTGATGGTCTTCATCTCGGCGAGGTCGATCATCACGCCGCCGTCGGTGACGGCGCGGCCGGCGACGTTGTGTCCGCCGCCCCTGACCGACACCTCAAACCCGCCGCTACGGGCAAAGTCGAGGGCTGCGACGACGTCCTGGGCGCTCTGAGCGCGGACGATCAGCCCGGGCTTGCGATCAACGAGGCCGTTGTGCACGGCGCGTGCGGCGTCATAGCCCGCATGATCGGGGGCGAGCACCAAACCGGTGACGCGGCCCTCAAGCTGATCGAGAAGATGGTCGTCCAGCGTGGTGCTCATGTGGTCCCTTTCTGTTGAGCGCACGAGCGTTCAGTGGTGCCCGTGACAGCTACTTGGCGTATCGCAAGTCCCCGGAGACTGGCCCCAGCTGACGCGACAACCCTCTCACCTGAGACAACGGGAGGCAATGGGGGCAATCCCTCATCTTCTCCAGGGCGGATCGCTCGGGCGCTCCCCGCTGCGTCCGCCGGTGACGACTGCCGAGGAGTGCTCCAGTCGCCGAAGGAGGCGCACCGCGGTCCTTACCCGGAGGACGACTCCGATCGTCAACATCGCGGTTGTCGGCGCCAGACCGACCCCCAGCTGAGCCTTCCAGGTCGACAGCGATAGCCCCGACCGTGAGGCCGTTCCCAACGACAGCACGACAGCTGACGCGGTCTCCAGCGCTGCAGCGATCGACAAAGACCGCCGGCTACGCCGGCTCTCGCCGCCGACCTCGCTGGTGCTCAGTCAAGTTGACGGGCCCGCCAGTTCGCGCCGTCCCACCTCCTCGCCGAAGGAGGGGTACTAGACGGAATCCAGAATCGCGGCGATGCCTAGGCGCGCGGCGTCGTGGTCCTCGGTGCCAGGGCTCTGAGTTAGTTGCCTTGTTCATGGGATACGAGGCGGAGTTGGTGGCTGCCGGGCGTGCGGTGCGCGTGGGTGAGGGTGACGGCGCCTTCGAAGATCTCGGGCTCGAGGAACGCCTGCATGAGCTTGTAGTGGGCGCGGTGACGCAGTGCCTGAGCTTCGTGCCGCACGGCGGCGGCGTACTCGGCGGGGTCAGACGGGCGCTCCTCGGGGACTCCGCGGGCGAGGATCCGGTCGGCTGCCCAGCTGTATACGGCGTTTGCTGCGGCCTCGACCTCGAGCATCCGGTAGGGCACGTATTCGGGCACGCGCCGTTTGCTATAGCCGGCGCGTCGGGCCGCTCGTTCGAGGTCGCGGAACTCTCTGCGGCCCTCGTACACCGTGACGACCCCGGTTTCGGGGTCAAACTCCGCCTCGGTGATCTGGTCTTCGTTCTTGCGGGCGATCTCCTTGACCCAGCCAGACGCTCGGTGGCGGACGATTACGACCTCGAGCTCCGCGGTGTGCTCGCCGGCGGCCGCCAGCACCGCCAGCCGCGCGCCGGGCTCGACGGTGACTCGGGCGCGAATGTATAGCTGGACCGCGCTCGTGCCGCGAGAGCTCGGCTCGGGCACGGTGTCCGGGCGTAGCTGAATGGTGAGCCCTGGGTCGGCCTCGATCTCGACAGCGGTTCCGGGATTGACCGCGGCCGGGTTCGCGAGCAATGTGACCGTCCGTCGCTCGCCGGGATGAAGGCGAATGGGCGATTGCTTGAACCACAACGTCTCGGCGGCCGCGGCCGGACGCGGCTCTTCGGTCGGATCTGGCTCGGCGTTCATCGGTGGTTGCGGCTGGTCATATTGCGCCGGCGGTTTGTCTGCCGGCTGGTTGCCGGGTTCCGATCCGGCGGTGCCGGGCTGATCGAAGGCGGCCTTGAGTAGGTCGTTGATCGCCCGCAGACCAACCTGATCCCGGGCAGTCACCGTGCGGGCAGCTCCGATCAGGCGCGCGCCCGCGCGACGCTCCTCGGCGGCGACGATCGGCCGCAGCACTCGGTCAATCGCGGCGTACAGGGCAGCAACGATGGAGTGATGCTCGTTGAGCCCGGAGCGGTCGACCTTCACCACCAGCTCCGGACGCGGCTTGTCCAGCGCGTCGCGCTGGAGCTGCTCGATCGCGTCGCAGAACACCTCGCCGTATAGGTGCCTGGCCCCTGGGCGGCCCTCGAACCCCGCCAGCGTCGTCTCATGCGCCGCGCGCCCGGAGCGGATCACGAGCCCGCCACGCCGAGTGGCGCGAGAGAATCCTTGCGAGAGCGGCTCCTTGCCACGGCGCACGACGATCCTCGCCGTTACGCTCGGGGCGACCTGGACCTCGTCGTCGAACAGCACCGGCCGCTCGGGGTCTGGCTCGGGTGCGGGGTAGGTGACCAGCTGCGGAGTCTGACCGGGCTGTTCCAGGTAAACCGCGCGCGACGGATCCTCGAGGACCGGGCGCAGCTGCACTAGCTGCGCGACCAGCGCGCGCAGCCTCCCCGCCGGCGGCAGCCTCCCCGCGGCCAACGGCACCGTCACCCGTGTGCCGGACTCAGCCACCCCGAGCTCCTTCAGGTCGGATGGCGTCGCCGCCGTCTCGCGCACGTGCACGAACGCATACGGCTCATCGCCTGGAGCCGGAAAAAACCACGACTCCACCACCATTCCGGCGCGCACCCCCTGGATCCGACCGGCGCTCTGCGCCAACCACACATCCCGGAGCCCGCGGCCAAACAAGCCACGCTGCCCGGCACGCGGCGGCTCGACCCCGAGCGCCCCCAGGCGAGCGTCAATCAGCCCGGCATCGACACCCTCGCCGTCATCAGTACAACGCAGCTCGTGCTTCCAGGTCATCAGCGCCGGCGAGTGCAACGACCGCATCCGTGCGCGCCACAACGACAAGAACTCGGGATCCGGTGCACCCACCGACAACGCGATCCGCCCAGACGCCCTCCCCGAGGCGGCGATCGCCGCATCGGCGTTCGTCACGAGCTCAGGAATGATCTGCACCAGGTCGACCCCGCCCTGGGCGAAGTTCTCTCGGAAGTAGCGCCCGCGCACATGGCCCAATCGGACCGACGCAGGATCAAGCGCCGCTACAGGACTCATATCGACCGTAGTGTCGCCGATAGCGCGGACGGAACGTCGACGCTGATGCGAGCGATCTGTCCGCCACGCTCCCTATCGTCGAGGATCGATGCCCAACCATCCACAGAGTGTTCAAGTCACCAATGCTGAGCTAGCAACCGTTCGCGAAGCGATGCGAGAACTGCACCGGCTCCTCGACCAACTCGAGCACGGCGATCTCAACAAGATTGTTCTGACCCAACGCAACCAGATGCGCGCCGTCCTACTCACACTCGACCGCTACGCCGAACTCGAGCGAAACGCCGCCTAGTTTTCGCCGGAAGCGAGGCCACGCCTGTTGGTGGCCAGATCGCGCGGATATTCGGCGGACCGGCGTAGGCACTCGCTGCGTCGTTTGGCGGGCTGACCCAAGCGAGCCCGCTGTCGCTACGCGATGTTGTGGAACGAATCGACCATTGAGCGGCGCGGCCACCGCCTGACCGTCGGAGGGGGCTTCAGCGCATTCGCAGCCGCCGCGTAGAAGGTGCGTTCTGCCTCCTCGGCGGCGTTCCAAGCGGCGTTGTATCGCGGCTTGTCGACACCGGTTTCAAGTTGGTCGCTCACGATGCGTTCGAGGTCGACGAGCTTCTGGTGAACATCGAGGAGGGCGATCGGGTTCGGATTCTCGCCCCCCAGCCGCACACTCACTCCTGGTGGCTTTGCCACCAGCCTTGTGCCCGGACGATGTAGGCCGTCGCGGACAGTCAACTACTCCGACAACTCCCGAGCTCGCGACGGAGATGATTGCAACGGCATCAGAGATGTAATGCAAGCTACGCGCCGGTTCGGCGACAGCCTGACGGCGATCGTTGCAGCGGCAGGCCTGTTCGCCGAGAGCAGGGCGCTTCAGATCCATTCCGGACACCTGCTTGTGCGTAGGCAAGCTTCGACACGTCGGCCCCGAGTTTGGCGAGCATCAGGTGCGTCGCTGCGCGCGGGGTCGAGACCCGTTTCGATGTGGCGGGCTCCGCTCTGGTGTTCGCTGGCACGGCGGCGGGATCTGGCTGGATCCGCGCGCTGTAAGAGAGCGGCGCTACGACTTTTGGATGAGTGGCGATTTGGTCCGAATGGTCGATGTGGCCGGGGGTGGACCGCCGTAGCTTCGGTGTCATGACAACCCTCTATGGCACCAATCAGCTCAGGCCGTTCGCACTGGAGACGGATGGGCTCACGAAGCGGTTTGGGGAGCGGGTCGTCGTCGATGACGTCACAGTCGAGGTTCCGCGCGCCACGGCGTTCGGCTTCCTCGGTCATAACGGGGCGGGCAAGACGACGCTGATCCGCATGCTGCTCGGGCTGACGCCGGCGACTGCGGGCAGTGCCCGTGTGCTCGGGCTGCCTGTGCCGGCCTGCCGACGGGAGGCGCTCGTCCGGGTCGGGGCGATTGTCGAGCAGCCGTCGTTCTATCCGGAGCTGAGCGGAGTTGAGAACCTTCGCGTTGCCGCCGCGGTTCGCGGACCCGAGGCCCGCGCACGGATTGCGGGCGTGCTGGTGCGGGTCGGCCTGGAGGCCAGGGCACACGACCGTGTCGGCGCGTACTCGCTTGGGATGCGTCAGCGGCTCGGCCTCGCTCGGTGCTTGCTGTCGGACCCCGAGCTGCTGATCCTCGATGAGCCGATGAATGGGCTCGACCCTGGGGGGATGCTCGAGATGCGCCGGATGATCCGCGAGCTGGTGGACGAGGAGGGGCGGACCGTGTTCATCTCCTCCCATCTCCTCGACGAGGTCGAGAAGACCTGCGATCAGGCGGTGATCATCGACAAGGGCAAGGTGATTGCCCAGGGCACGATCACCGAGCTGGTGTCCAACGAGCGGCGCCAGCTGGTGATCGGCTGCGACGATGAGGACCGCGCTCGTCAAGCGCTTGCCGAGCACCCCTCGGTGATTCAGGTTGACGACGGAGATGGCGCTGGGCTGCTGGTGACGGTGATCGATGGCGAGCACGCCGGAGAGATCAACTCGTGGCTCGTGACCGCCGGTGTGACCGTGAGCCGGCTCGAGCCGCGACGCCACAGCCTGGAAGAGCGGTTCCTGGAGATGACGACCCGCCTCGAGGAGGTGAAATGATGGCCCGGCAGCTCACAGTCGCGCGGGAGATGGTCGGTGCCGAATTCTTGCGCGTGCGGCGCAAGCGGAGCCTGATCGCGATCGGGCTGTTCGTGATGGTCGGTGTGATCGCGATCGACCTCGGCTATTCGGTGATCGGGCACGCCGCCAACCCTCGCGCCTACCTGCCTGCGGGGGGAGTGCACAACTTCGGAAACACCTTCCAATTCCTGGGTGTGTTCCTCGGTCCGATAGCGGCGACGCTGATCGGCGCCGAGTTGGGCGCCGGCGATCTCGCCGCCGGAGTGTTCCGGGAGCAGGTCGTGACCGGCCGCTCGCGGGTGGCTCTGTTCCTGGCCAAGGTTCCGGTGGCCGTGGGGGCGACTCTAGTTCTGGCCGTCCTGGGATTCCTGCTGCTGACCGGCTCGGCGTTCGCGTTCGCCGGCAACCTGACGACCCCGTCGTTGACGCTCGTGGTCCAGGCCGCGGGGTGGGTGGCTCTCACCACCTCGCTGGCCGCCGTCATCGCCCTCGGCCTGGCGTCGCTGCTGGGGTCAAGGCCGGCGACGATCACGACGCTGTTGGCGTGGGAGCTGGTGATCGGCCGCGAATTGGTCGGGGCAGGCGGGCTTGGTCACGTGCGCGATGTGCTGCTCAACAGCGCGTTCTCGGACCTGACGCCCGGCGCGCAAGCCGGGGGAATCGAGTCGAGTATCTCGATGTCGGCGACCGTGGCCGTGATCGTGCTCGTCGGCTGGGCGGTGGTGTTGCCGGCTCTGGGCGCCTGGAGGACCTGGACGCGCGACGCGTGAGGCGGACGCGTTCAATGCTCGCGGTGGGCTCGGCGCGGAGCGCCGTCAGACGGCGCTCCGCCGCCGGCCCGGGCTACGCTCACAGGGTGCGCGCGGCCCGAGCGGTGAGGGCGGCCTTCCGTCGCTATCCCTGGTGGAGCGATGGGCTGCTGGCCGCGGTGCTGACGCTGGAGTGGTTCGCACCTTTCATCACTGGCGTGCTGACGCACCCGCACCCTTGGTGGGACTGGGTGCTACTGCCGCTGACCACGGTGCCGCTGGTCGCCCGCCGCTACCGGCCGGGCGAGGTGTTCGTCGTGGTGGCGTGCGCGTACGCGCTGGCCCTGGCGCTCCCTTCGCACCATCATGACGTCCCGTTCTCTCTAAGCGTCGCGATCGCGACCTACACCCTCGCCTGGCGATGCGGGCGGCCGTTGTCGGTGTCGCTCGGCCTCCGCGTCGGCCTCGTGATCGCGATCGCCGAGTTCTACTACAGCCATCACAGCCCGGCTGACGCGCTCGCCCCGCTTGCGTTCTTCGGGATCGCCTGGGCGGTCGGCGACAACATCGGCACCCGGCGGGCCTACCTGGCCGAGCTCGAGGCCAGAGCAGCACGACTCGAGCGAGAACGCGAGGAGCAAGCCGCCCGGGCTATCCAGGAGGAGCGGGCACGAATCGCCCGCGAGCTCCACGACGTGATCGCCCACAACGTCAGCGTGATGGTCATCCAGGCCTCGGCCGGAGAGGAAGTGTTCGACTCCAACCCACAACGCGCTCGCGATGCGCTGGGCGCCGTCGCCTCCACCGGCCGCGATGCCCTGGGCGAGCTCCGACGACTGCTCGGCGTGATCCGACCGGGCCCGGACGACAACGAACCGCCGGCCTACGGTCCACAGCCAGGACTCGCGGCGCTCCCCGAGCTGATCGACCAGGTCCGCGGCACCGGACTCGCCGTCACGCTGGCGATCGACGGCGACTCGCCCGAGGTCCCCGAAGCGGCGGCGCTCTGCGCCTACCGGATCGTGCAGGAGGCCCTAACCAACACGATCAAGCACGCGGGCGCGACCCGCGCAGACGTCGAGCTCCGCTACGGCCCCGATGAGTTCGTGGTCTCGATCCGCGACAACGGCGCTGGCGGTAGCGCAGGCGGCCAGGTCAACGAGACCAGCGGCGGCCGTGGCCTGATCGGGATGCGCGAGCGGGTCGCGCTGTTCGGCGGCCACCTCGACACCGGCCCGACACACGGCGGCGGTTATCAAGTGACTGCACGACTGCCGCTGCTCTGGATCAGCGGAAATGGGGAACGCTAGGTGCCGATCCGAGTGCTGATCTGCGACGACCAGGCTCTAGTCCGCGGCGGGTTCCGGGCGATCCTCGAGAACCGGCCGGAGATCGAGGTCGTCGGTGAGGCCGAGAACGGCGCGCAAGCGCTTGCACTGACCGACCGCCGCCAGCCGGACGTGATCCTGATGGACATCCGGATGCCAGTCCTCGACGGCGTACAGACAACCCGCCGTCTGATCGAGAACGGCAGCGACGCCAAGGTGCTGATCCTGACCACGTTCGACCTCGACGAGTACGTCCATGCGGCAATCCGGGCCGGGGCCAGCGGCTTCCTACTCAAGGACGTACGCCCCACCGATCTCGTGCACGCGATCGAGATCATCGCCGCCGGCGACGCCCTCCTGGCCCCATCGGTGACTCGCCGACTGCTGACCCGGTTCGCAACCACGCTGCCCGCGGGCGCGCAGGACCACAAGACGCTCTCAGAATTGACCGCGCGGGAGACCGAAATCCTGCGGCTGCTCGCCGGCGGCCTCTCAAACGCAGAGATCGCCGCGTCGCTGGTGATCAGCGAAGCGACCGTCAAGACCCACATCTCGAGCATCCTGCGCAAGCTCCGACTCCGCGACCGCGTACAGGCAGTGATCCTCGCCTACGAGACCGGCCTGGTCGGCCGCGTCCCGCCCTAACCTGGCGAATGCGCAGCCGGTGACGGTGCGCCGCGCCGGCAGCGAATGCTCGAGAACCACGGACCACGCCGCGAGACCACGAGTCGCGGACGACGCAGCATGATGCGATCATCCTCGCGATCGGCAGCACACTGGGTCGCTGAGCTCCACGGTCGCGCGGCAGCGCCGCCGGACAGACCTGCATCCAAGATTCCGCGAGCATCTTTGCCGCCGGCGCTGCCGGTCGCACGTTGCGCGGACACCAGGAGTGACCTCGGTGGTCCGCAAGGACTTGAGCGGCTCGAATAGCAGTGCCATCAACCCATCCCGTTAGGAGGGATTCATGGAATCAGTGCTGCTGGACGCCGCCGGCCACCGCCGCTCGCCCGCGACCATGCCCGGGTACCACCGAGGGCGTCCGCCTCGTAACAGGGGCGAGCTCTACCCGGCCGACGTCGCCCGGCCCGGCGGCATACCCGCCGCTGGCGAACAGGAGGGAAGTGGTCCTGCTTGACCTTTGGCACCTGCAATGCCGTCAGGCGCTGTCCCAGTGTCGCGGCGGCCGGAGACGGTTGGCGGGTGTGGGTGGCGTCACGCGCCGAGCGGAGGGCCGACGTACTCGACGTTGTGTCGTGACATCACTGCGTCGAGGGCCCCGGGAGCAGCTCCTTCCCCGTTGGGAAGATGCGCGGTGCCTGTGGGGACGCCGGAGTCCACGAACATGCGCTCCAGGCCCCCGGGGGTGAAGATCGTGAGCATGCGCGCCCCCTGGTCGCCCTGAACCCAGAAGGTATGGGGCACGCCGCGCGGTAGGTAGGCAAACCCGCCGGCGGTGAGCACCTCGTCCTCATCGCCGCAAACGACCCGGACACTACCGTCAAGGATCTGCAGGAGCTCGTCCTCGCCGTGGTGCACGTGGAGTGGCGGCCCGAACTCGGATGGCATCAGGAACTCGGCGGCACTCACGCGAGCGCCCTCGGCGGCATCGACCGGAAGCTTCACGGTGACGCACGCTCCCATTTGCAGAACGTGGTCGCCTTTGCCCGGCTGGTGGATGATCGGATGGGTGGCTGTGGGAGGGTTGGTGTAGGTCATGGCCTGGAGAATTCTGGCTCGAGCGCGTCCCCGGTATCCCATCTTCTAGGGGTTTTGCCGCCAGGCTCCCGGCCTTACACTCGTGCCGATGGTCAGCGTGCGGGCTCAGGAGCGATGCAGGGAGCGGATCGCCACTCTGACGGAGCGGCCCGCGGATCCATACGAACAGCGCTTTGAGATCGTCGAGGTGCTGCGGCCGGTTGTGGGGTTTGATCGGTGGTGCTGGCCTGTGTGCGACCCTGCTTCCGGGCTCGGGACGACGGGGATAGGCGAGCACGACTACTGGCCGATGCTGCCGCGCCTTCTGCTGTTGGACCAGCGGCCGCGCGAATCGGGCGCCCTACCGACGCTCACTGGCCCGCGCGCACGACCCGCACGCGATCGAGGCCTGCGGTTCCTCGATGTTCTCGGTGCGGTCGGCATTGGCGATGAGCTGCGCGTCCCGTTGCGCGACAAGCATGGATTATGGGGATGCCTCGATCTGATGCGCTCCTCCGACGAGCAGCCGTTCACGGAGCAGGACGTCGCTTTCCTCGACGGCCTGGCGCCGTTGCTCGCCACCGCGACCCGACGCAGCGCGGCCGCAGCAGCCACCGGCAGGGGCGAATCGCCGGCCCTTCCATCGGCGGGGGTGTTCGTGTTGGACTCAGATCTCGCGGTCCGCGCCTCGACGCCCGGCGCTCGCGCCTGGCTCGCACAGCTCCTCCCACCGGGCCTACCCTTCGCCGCGATCGCCGCGATGGCCCCCATCTATAACGTGGCCAGCCGGGTTCTCGCGATCGCCGGCACCTCCCCCGCGCCCAGCACACAGGGGCGAGATCTGCCCGCGCGCGCCCGGGTGCGGGCCGCTAATGGTGCTTGGGCGATCATCGAGGCCGACCGGCTCGACCCACTGGAGCGCACCGTGGCGGTGACTATCCGGCCAGCCGCCGCTCAGGACGTCCTCGATCTACGCCTCATTGCCCATGACCTCACCGCCCGCCAGCGCGAGCTGGTCAACGCACTGCTCGACGGCAGCGACACGAAGGGAATCTCTGAGCGGTTGTTCCTCTCCCCGCACACCGTCAACGACCACCTCAAGGCGATCTTCGACAAGGTTGGTGTACGCAGTCGTAAAGAATTGATCGCCGCGCTGGCAGCCCAATAGAACCAAGCTCACCTCGGTTCCCCAGGCACCGACCTAGGCCGGGGCCGCTCGCGTGAGCCCAACGACGCAACCCCTCACGGCGCGCCGGTGGGACCCGCTCTACGCCGGTCGCGATCATCGATGCTCGACTGAACGCGGTCCCGCATTGCCCGGCAAGCAAGCCGGTGACCCGACAGCCGCCCGTCCGCGAGTGATCTAGAGCCACCGCGAGTCGGCCACTCGCGCGGCCGCGGTCGGGTCTCGCCGGTCGCCGTAACCGGGGCTCTGAGTGGGGGCTCTCCGTCGTACTCGTGCCTAGGCGAGGCTTCCGCACCTCACTTGCGGTTCTGGCGACGAGCAGGTCGCACGTGAAGGCGGGGTCGACAGCTGCCTTCGCACTCGCGCGGGTATTCGACGCTTGCTTGCCGGTCGCAGGTGGGGCTGGCCGTCGACCGATGAGTCTCGGCGCTCTCGTGGGTCTGTATGACTAAAGATCGAGAGAGGACGCGATGACCGAGCCGAAGACTCAAACCCTGGACCTGCCTGGCGCCAGGCTCACCTACGACGTCCGAGAGGCGGGGTCTGAGACCACCGGGCCGGTCCTGCTGATGATCGGATCGCCGATGGATGCGAGCGGGTTCACGACGCTGGCCGGCCACTTTCAGGACCACACGGTCGTGACCTATGACCCGCGGGGGGTCGGACGGAGCGCGCGCGCCGACGGCGTCACGGCCGCGACGCCGGACGAGCACGCAGAGGATCTGCACCGGCTCATCTGCCAGCTCGATGCGGGGCCCGTGGACATCTTCGCCAGCAGCGGGGGAGCCGTGAACGCGCTCGCGCTGGTGACCCGGCATCCCGAAGACGTCCGCACGCTCGTCGCCCACGAGCCGCCCCTCGCGACCGTGCTCCCGGATCGGGAGGAGGCGCTGACGGTGAGCAAGGACATCCACCACACCTACGAGCGCGATGGTCTGGGACCCGCGATGGCGAAGTTCATCGCCTTCACGAGCCTCAGGGGACCGACTCCGTCCGACTTCCCCAACCACGCTCCGAATCCGGCCGACGTCGGTCTCCCGACCGAGGACGACGGGAGCCGCGACCACCCGCTGCTGGGCCCGCACATGGTCTGGGTTACCCGCTACGAGCCCGACTACGACTCCTTGCGCGCGGCCTCCACCCGGATCGTCATCGCGGCAGGCGCCGAGTCAGAGGGCACATTCCCATACCGCGCCGCGATTGCCGTGGCGCGGCGACTCGGGACCGAGGCGGTGATCTTCCCCAGCCACCACGGCGGGTTTCACGAGCAGGGCGACCCGGACGCCTTCGCCGCCACCTTGCACCGAGTTCTCACAGACATCGGCTGACCGATCGCCTGCCGGCGTACACCGTGGGCGATCGTCGGTGGGAGCCCCGGCGCCGCTGGAGTAGGGGAATTTGGCGACAAGCGCGTCTCCGGCGCGGCCGGCCGCGCGATCGCTTTTCTGCGCTCATCTACCCCCCGATCGGGCGAGCGCCTTGCCACGCAGGTACTCGTCCGCTCGTGCGGTCGGTTGCGTGTCGGCGGTCCCGCCGACGACAGTGCGATGCAGACCCGATCCGCGCTCCGCCTCTCGTCCAGCCAGTGGGGCCGGCTCCTTGAAAACGTGGCGAGGCGAGCGCGGTGAGCGGTGATCCACTGGCCCGTGTCACGGTACTTGCGAGTCTGGCATGTCGACGAGGCAAGCCCGCGCCTGTTGACTGGTGAAGCGCGGTGGAAGCGGAAGCGCCGGTTATCTGACCCCACGCATCCGTTCGGACGAGCAGATCTCCAGATGTCACGGCAGATATCGCCGCTCCCTGCACACCTTTCACGCAGGAGATCGCGGGTTCGTGTCCCGCCGCGGGTATGCCGCAGTTGCTGTTGGGCGCAGTGCACCGGTGCAGTGGCGCCGACCAGCGCAGACTCCCTCGGTGACTAGCCGGCCTTGCCGATCCAGACCCAGGAGATGTAGACATGGCCGGTACCGCCGGTCTTCTGGACCTGCGACGACGGGGATGGCTCCATCTGAATCTGCCAGCGCTCTGGCTGTGACCACACCTGAGTGGTGGTGGTGTAGACGTGCTGTCCGTCGATGTAGTAGGAGCGGTAGCCCGGCCCCCACTCCTGTGTGAACACGTGCCACTGGCTGAGATCAATCGGCGTATTCCAACTGCCCTGGGACCGGGTAGTGCTCGGACAGCCCGACTGCGCGCTCCACGCGCCGTAGTGGGCAAATGCGTAGATCTCTCCGCTGTCAAGGCTTCCACCGTTCAGCGAAGAGTAGGTCTCCGGAAAGTCTGACTCCGCGCATTCCCCGTCAGTAAAATTCTGAGGCCACAGCAACGAGGCCTCGTAAAAATCGGTCAGCTGGCTCGGCGGGGTTACCTTCTCGCAGAGGGAGTACGCCCCATAGGTCTGGTACTCGTTTCCGCCCGGCCATGGAGACAGATCGGCTCCCACCGGATTGCCGTTCGCGTCGTCGTGCAGATAGAAGTCCAGCACGCCGTCATGGACCGAGAGGACAGTGGAGGGCTGATAGGCGGCGACCGTGGACGCGGTGTAGGACGATGGCCAACCATCGGGATAGACACTCCACCCCATCCCGTGATCGCCCGTGTAGATCGGCGTGAGGTAGCTCGCGTTGGCTACATAGCCTTGGGCAAACGAGCCGACCGGCGCGTCGTTGGTAAATGTGTCCTCACCCGCCACCGTATAGGTCTGGCTCAGCTGCAGGGTGTCTCCCGGGATCGGCGTCGAACACGGGCTGGCCTTCGACGGTGGTGCAGGGGGCGGGGTCGTCGTGGTCGGCGACGTACTTGTCGTGGTCGTCGTGCCAGCCGGCGTCGTCACGGGATTGCCGGACGCGCCGGGGATCGGCTGCGGCGTGGTGGTGGGCGCCTTCCTCTTGACCACCTTCACACACCTCTGTACGCGGGTGTAGACGATCTTGCGGTGGCGACGAACGAGCCGGCCGTGCTTGCGCTCGGGCACCCGCACGCTCCGGCGCACGTATCCTGGACCGCACTTGAGCGCAGCGTGACTCGGCTGCGCCTGAGAGCTGACTGTGAGCGCGAGCCCACCGGCGACCGTCAGCACGACGACCAGCCACGCTCGTCTCATCTAGTCCAAGTCCGATCGACGGTGAGGATGACGATGCGTGCGACCACGCCGCGCGCTCAGGTCTATACGTCGGTAAGCCGCCACCGTCACCCCTCTTGACACTTCCTCATCGATGAACCGCCGGCCCCCGGCTGATAGCCGATGGTAGTCCCGACACGCCCTCGCCTCAACTCTGACGCAGCCGACCGTGTGCGGCGATGGGGCGCTACCCACGACGCGAGGCGGGGCCTCCAGTGCCCGCCCAAGGGTCTGGCTGACCTCGCTCGTGAGCAGAGTAGCCAGCGACGCTGCCGCCGTGTCACGGCTACGGAGACACTCTCGACACCAAGGGAGAAGGGGCCACAACGAGCGAGCTCTGCTTGGGCAAATCCCCGATCGGAGTGCGCGACCCTGCGTCCTGCTCTCGGCGAGCTGCGCGCCGGCGGCCCAGACCGATGGGCGCCACTTGACCCGGTTTGTCCCGAGAGCCGAAGCCTGACGCGCTCGATTGGGACGCGCCGAAAGTGCTGAGTTTGAGTGGAAGGAGAAGTAACGTTGTCGCTGGTCGGATCGCCCAGGGCGTGGTGCCCACGCGGGTCGGGCCTCACCGACGTGGTTGCCGCAAGGTCGGCGGTCGCGTGAGCGCGAGGCCACCCTCTGGGGGGCCCGTGGGCGAAGGTTGCGGTCAGAGGGCGACCGTTCCGCTTGGGAACCGCGGTGTACTCCGGGTGGATGGCTGCGAGGCGGCTCGCCTAGCGTTTGTGATCAGGGGTGACCTCGACCGCGTGGGGGCGCCTCGCCGTTGCCGGCGAGGCGCCGGGTCGGTCGCGGTCAGTGCGACAGGTTGCAGAACAGGTCGCCGAGCGTGCCGCCACCCTGGGTCGCAGTGATCGTCAGGTGGACCTGATTGAGGTCAACGACAAGACCGAGCAGGTTGAGGTTGAGGGGCCCGAGGGTGAGGTCGAGGACCGGGCACGTAGCTGCCGCCGCCTGGGTCGCTACGGGCTTGAGTGCCACCGTGAACCCAAGCGGCTGCAGGGGGTGGTGGCGCAACGAAGCGTTCATCGTGTGCGCAACGGCAACCCGAGCCGCGGTGGCCTTGGCGTGCGCGAGCTTGCAGAACAGCGATCCCAGAACGCCACCCCTGGCCTGTCCGGTGACGACAAGGTGCACCTCGTCGAGGTGGACGTTGAGCCCGAGCAGAATGAGATTGAGCTGCTTGAGATCAAGGTTGAGCACCTGGCAAGCACCCCCGCCGGATGCTGAGAGCGCCAGCGGCGCCTTGATGACCGTCCTGTGGCCCGCCTGATCGGTCAGGTTGGCCGTCACAGTGCCGTGGGCGACGTTGCCGTGCGGGGTGACGACAAAGCGGTTGACCTGGACGACGACGTGCAGATGGGACTTTGGCGTGCTCGCGGCGGCCGGGGAGGCCGCGGCGAACCCGATCGCCATGACCGCCACCAGGAGGGTGATGACGGCGGTGAAGCGTGTGCGCATGAAGATCCTTCGGGAGCGATGGATGAGTCGGCGACGTGCTACCCCGGCTCGACCGAGACAAACGGGCGGCCCCGACCCCGCCGGATGGAGCGGCGCGAGGCGGCGAACATGCGCGGGACCACGAGGCTGGCGGGGCTATCAGCACGACTGAGCGACGTGACCGGCGCCCGCTGCCCCATCGCTCCCTCTCCAGCACTCCTGGTTCGTCGCGGAGGCGGCACCCTCGCCGAGACTGCCGCTCTCGAGCGAGTTGCAGGGCGGCCCGTCTGTCACCGTGGCGGCCTTGCGATGGCGTCTGCAGCTGTCACACCTACACCAAGCACATTCGCGCCGATCCGTCGTTCCGTTCCATGTCGTTCGTGCCCATCCCACGACCATCCATGGCCGTTTGGCGACACCGTTCCAGGCGCCCCACGCCGCCACAAGTACCGCTCCGAGCGCCTCAGCTGTGATCGCCTCGAGCGGCTGGCCGCCAGCCGCTTCGTGAAGTAACTGATCGCGGGCCGGCCGCGACCCATCCACGCCGGCCCGAGCTTTTCTGGACCTGGTGGCCGTTGGGCAGCCGGTATTTCGCACACCAGACCGGGCTGCGCCCGATCCACCCGGAAGACGTGGCCGCTCGCAGGCTTGAAGACGCCGCTCCCGCCGCGCGATTCTGCGTCCGGCCCGGGACATATTCGGGACGTGTTGCGAAGTTGGGAATAGACGCGACCAACCGAAAAGCCCCGCATATGCGGGGCTTTCATAGCGCGCCCGGAGAGATTCGAACTCCCGACCTTCGGTTCCGTAGACCGACGCTCTATCCAGCTGAGCTACGGGCGCGAGGCAGCCGAGTTTAGCCGCGGGCGAGCGAGCCGTCGGCCGCGCCGCCCGCGGGGGTGTCGTAGCGGGCGACGGTGAAGGCGATCATGGCGGGGACCTGCACGGCGTAGACCAGCAGAGAGAGCGTGAGGATGACCAGCGGGCCGCCCTTGAGGTGGTTGCGCAGGAAGGCGTACTCGATCATCGCCGCGGTGAAGAGGTAGGCGGCCAGCGCCCACTTGCCCACCTGGAGGAAGCGCGGCCAGGCGAAGCCGGGGACGCGGCTGAGCAGGGCCAGGTTGACGGCCACGAGCGCCGCGGAGGCGACGAGCAGGGCGATCGGCAGCCCCAGCGCCACGTGCTGGGGGATGTGGGACGAGAGGTAGATGCCCCCGATCACGATCAGCGCCAGGGAGAGCATCCCCAGCTCGGTGAACGGCGGGTGCTTGCGCTCGCTCATCCCGAGGCCAGCTTGGTCATGATGATCAGCGTCGCGATCTGCATCGCGCCGAGAATCCCGGCGCTGTACATGAAGCGCTTCATGAGCCGCTCGATGACCGCGGGGTTGGGCCGAGGTTTCTTGAGCTCGAAGAGGACGGCCACGTTGGCCGGCTCGAGCAGGCCCAGGGCCAGGATGGCCATGACGCCGACGACGATCATGCTGGCCACCACCCATCCGTGCAGCGGGTTGCTGGTGATGTTGGTGCCCAGATAGGTGGCCAGCTGCCAGCCGGCGGCGAGCGTGGCGGTGACGACGGTGGGCATGATCAGCACCATCTTGGGCATGAGCTTGGTGGTGAACTCGATGCGCGCCGGCACTGACATCTTGCCCATGATCGGGCCCAGGACCAGCCCGAGGAAGAGGTCGATGATCGTCCAGGCGGCCCCGCCGGCGACGTGAAAGAACTCCAGCGGCCAGAGCTTGTTGGCCGCGATGGCGGCGATGAGCAGCCCCATGATCACCGCGACGATGGGCAGCCCCTTGAGCGGGACGATCTCGAAGTCAAGCGGGCCGGCCGGGGCGGCGTGCTCGGTCTCGCCGGCGAGCTGGGGTGGTGCTGTGATCTCGGCCATGGGCGAATCCTAGGGAGCGTGGCCTCGGAAAACCAGGCATTTCGACTCACCCGGACCGGCGGACCCGGCCGGCCGGCGGACGCGTGAACCCGGCCGGGCGGCGGCGGGCTGCTCACTGCGCTTCCCCGGGACCGCATTGCGGCGATGCTGACGAGAGACGGAGGGGGCGGGATTCGAACCCGCGGTCCGCTTGCACGGACTCTGGTTTTCAAGACCAGCGCATTCGACCACTCTGCCACCCCTCCACGGTCCGGACGGCGGATCTCAGCCCTGCATGGTGCCATGCAACACGTCGGCGTGCGCGAAGCCGTCGCGGCGCGGTCGTTTACACTCACGGTGCCGCTGGGAGAGGTGGCCGAGTGGCTGAAGGCACTCGCCTGCTAAGCGAGTATGGGGAGAAATCTCCATCGCGGGTTCGAATCCCGCCCTCTCCGTTTTCGCTGCAAACCCCGTGGGAGGCCCTGATGAGCGTGCTGGACAGCTTCCGCCTGGATGGCAAGGTCGCCATCGTCACCGGCGCGTCATCCGGGTTGGGGGTCGCGTTCGCCCAGGGCCTGGCCCAGACGGGCGCCGATGTGGCCATCTGCGCGCGTCGCTCCGATCGCCTCCAGCAGACGAGGCAGGTCGTGGAGGCCGAGGGGCGCCGTTGCCTGGCCGTCGAGGCTGACGTCTCCATCGTGGAGGACTGCGCGCGCGTCGTCGAGCAGACCGTGAGCGAGCTCGGTCGCGTGGACGTGCTCGTCAACAACGCCGGCATCGGCACGGCGGTGCCGGCCACGCGTGAGCAGCCCGACGACTTCCGCAAGGTCATCGAGATCAATCTGCTGGGGTCCTACTGGATGGCCCAGGCCTGCGCGCGGGCGATGACCGAGGGCGGGAGCATCGTCAACATCGGCAGCGTGCTGGGGTCGACCAGCGCCGCGTTGCCGCAGGCCGCCTACGCGTCGAGCAAGGCGGCGATCATCGGCCTCACGCGTGATCTCGCGCAGCAGTGGACGGGCCGCAAGGGGATCCGCGTCAATGCGCTGGCGCCGGGGTTCTTCCCGTCGGAGATGACCGACCAGTACCCCGACGGGTACCTCGAGCAGATGATGTTCCGCGTCCCCGCCGGGCGCGCCGGCAGAGCGGAGGAGCTGGTCGCTGCCCTGATCTTCCTGGCCAGCGATGCCGCCTCCTATGTGACCGGCATCGTGCTGCCCGTCGACGGCGGCCTGCTCACCAGCTGACAGCCGGCGGCCCGCTGCTGGACCGCCTGACGGCGGCACGCCGGCCGCGCGGCCCATCGTGAGCCGCGCGGCCAGATCACGCGAGCGTGCCTACTTGACGACCCTGATCGTGCGCTCCATGCCGAGCTGGGTGTGCACCCGACCGTCCTGCGTGTTCATGAAGCAGGCGAGCACGTAGTACCCGGGCTTGACGTTGAGCACCTGCTGGTGCATCCCGCCCGGCCCGACGGTGCCCATCAGCTGGAGCGGCACTCCGCGGAAGAGCTTGTTCGCCTTGCGCTGGTTACCCGCCAGAAGCGCGGCGTCGAGCGCCGTGGCGCTTGCCTTGTTCTTGACCGGGATGGCGATGGTCATGTGGTACAGGTAGCCACCGTTCTGGAAGCGGACGAGCTGCCCGTCGTGGAGCGTGCTCGGGCCGGTGAAGCGGAACTCCTCGGTCGTCACCGTGGCCCGTGGCTTGGCGAGCGTCGCCGGAGCCGTGTTGGCGGTCACCGTGAAGTCCACATGCGGCCACTTGCTGGGGTTGTTGGCCACCGTGTCAAGCGCCGTGTAGTTCCCGGGTGTCAGCACCGTCTGGGCGTTGCTGGTCCCCTTCGCAGCCATCGGGTTGGCCACGATGGTGGCCAGTCCGTCGAGGGCGTTGGGGTCGCCGCCATGGGATATCGCGGCATGGAATGCCTGCTCGAACGTGACCCCCGGATCGAGCCGGACCAGGGTCGGAGACGCCACGGGCTCGCCGGATACGGTGGAGACGACGTTGACGGCGCCGGCCGGGACCGAGCTGGTCGCGGTGATCGACTTGCCGTTCATGGTGAGTGCCAGCGTCGGCAGAGTGCCCGCCGCCGTGGCCGTCGCCCCGCTGGCCACTGCGATCGCAGCGACGACCAGCCCGGCGGTCAGGGCAGTGATGCGCTTCAAGAGGTTCCCCCTTGTGATGGATGTTGAGTGCCCGGCCCCGCGCGAGCTGAGATGTGCCCTCAGCGTGCGCCCCGGACAACCCTATCCACTTGTGAAAGGATTGTGAAGCTCTGGTGAGCTTTAAGGGGGCCCCACGCCCCGGGGGCTAGCTCTTCTTGCCCGGCGCGGTGCCGAACACGTGATCCCAGAACGGCGCGCTGACGCCGTAGCCGCGCTCGTGGTTCTGGAAGTGATGGCGCATGTGCAGCTCACGCAGGCGCCGGCCCAGCCGCGTCTTGGGCCGGTGATGGTGCACGTGGTAATGCAGCATGTCGTAGCCGAGATAGCCGGCCAGGAAGCCCGCGCCGAACGGAAGGAACGTCGGACTGCCCAGCACCAGGTAGAAGCCGTAGACGAACAACGCCGCCAGCGGGACGCTCAGCGACGGGGGCATCACCAGCCGCATCGGATCGTTGGGATGGTCGTGGTGCACGCCGTGGATGATCCAGTGCAGCCGCGCGCCGATGCCCTGCTCGGGCTCGAAGTGGAAGACGATGCGGTGCAGCCAGTACTCGGTGAGCGTCCAGAACAGGTAGCCGCACACCAGCCACAGCGCCGTGAGCGGGCCGGCGCCGTGGACGAACCCCTCGACCAGGAGCACGGTGATCACCGGCACGAACAGGATCGGCGGGACCGCCGGGTGCACGCGCGAGAGCTTGTCCAGCACGGCCGAGTCGAACATGCGCGGCGACGCGCGCAGGACGTCGCTCTTGCTCAGGCCCTTCAGTTCGTCGGCGCGGTGGCTGGCCATCAGGTATCCCATATTACCGGGCCGCTCTCGCGTGATCTGTGACCTGGTCACACCGCGGACAGCGCCCTCCGGCGGGCGCGCGAGGCGCCGAGCGGGCCTAGGAAGGGTCCTCGCCGGCGGGCATCGCCAGGACCACATGGCGCAGCGACAGCGCGATGAAGTCCCGCTTCTCGACGCGCGGCGTGCCCTCGAGCGTCGTCACCTCGACGTCGGTGAGGGCCAGGAACTCCCGCTCGGCCGCGTTGAGGTAGTCGGTGAGCCGGCTGCGGTAGCCGTCGGCGGGCAGCATCACATGACCGGTGATGCGGTGCCTGTCGGTCTCGACGATGATGCGCTCGGGGCGTTGCTCCACGCGCGGGCACGATAGCGGTCCGGTGGGCCCGTGGTGGCATGCTCTGGACCGATGTCCAGGGGACTGAATGCACGCTGGTACAGCGTGCGCCGCGCTCAGAACCGCAAGCCGGCCACGTATCGCTGTCCGCTGTGCGGCGAGCTGCTGCCCGCCCTCAGCGAGCACATGCTGATCACGCCGGAGGGTGACTCCGCGCGGCGGCGCCATGCCCACGCTGCCTGCGTGCTCAAGGCGCGCAAGGCCGGCCGTCTCCGCACCCGCGAGGAGTGGGAGGCCACCCAGCCCAAGCCGCCCCGGCCGCCCGGGCCGCTCACGCGGCTGCGCGCCGCGCTGGCCCGGCGCACCGGCCGGGACGCGTAGCCCGCCAGCAGGTAGGGTCCGGGCATGGCCCATGACCTGCGACTCGGCCTGAGCCTCGGTTACTGGGCGGGCGGCCCACCCCCCGGCGCCGCCGAGGCCATCCAGGAGGCCGACCGGCTGGGCTTTGACTCGGTATGGACGGCGGAGGCGTATGGCTCTGACGCGTTGATGCCGCTGGCCTGGTGGGGCGCGGCCACCACTCAGATCAAGCTCGGCACCGCGATCGTGCAGATCTCCGCCCGCACTCCCGCCGCGACCGCGATGGCGGCCATGACCCTCGACCACCTCAGCGGTGGCCGCGTGATCCTGGGGCTGGGCGTCTCGGGTCCGCAGGTGGTGGAGGGCTGGTACGGCCAGCCGTTCGCCAAGCCGCTGGCGCGGATGCGCGAGTACATCGGGATCCTGCGTGACATCTGGGCCCGCGAGGGTCCGGTCACCAGTGACGGGCCCCACTACCCGCTGCCGCTGTCAGGCGGCACCGGCCTGGGCAAGCCGCTGAAGTCGAGCGTGCGCCCGCTGCGGTCGGACATCCCGATCTACCTCGCCGCCGAGGGCCCCAAGAACATCGCCATGGCGGGCGAGCTGTGCGACGGCTGGCTCGCCCTCTTCTACTCGCCCTACCACGACGAGTTCTACCGCGAGGCCCTGGAGGAGGGGCTTGGCCGCCGCGGGGCGCATCGCACGCGCGACGAGTTCGAGGTGGCGGCCACGGTGCCGCTGATCATCACCGACGACGTCGAGGCGGCGGCAGATGCGCTGCGGCCGATGTACGCGCTGTACTTCGGCGGGATGGGGGCGCGGGGCACCAACTTCCACGCCAACGTCGCGATAAGGATGGGCTACGAGGCCGAGGTCGACAAGATCCAGGAGCTCTATCTCGCGGGGCACAAGGAGGAGGCGGCCGCCACGATCCCCACGCGGCTGGTCGAGCAGCTCACGCTGATCGGCCCCGTTGACAAGATCCGCCATGACCTCGAGGCGTGGCGCGAGTCGATCGTGACGACGTTGCTGGTCGGCGGCGATCCGGCGACGCTGCGGACGGTCGCCGAGCTCGTCCTCGGCTGAGCGCCGTCTCTCCTAGTGCCCCGCGCGGCCGGCGCTCAGGCGAGCGTCAGCGTCGAGGATCTGGTGTGCCTTGATGCCCAGGCTCAGCCGCTCGCGCCCGTCGGACTCATAGGGGGACAGACCCGAGACCTCCTGCACGCGGGCCAGCCGGTAGCCCACCGTGTGGCGGTGCAGGGCCAGCGCGTCGGCCGTCTCGGTGGTGGAGCCGTCATGGGCCAGGAAGGCCCGCAACGTGGTCAGCAGCTCGGTGTCGTGCTTGGCGTCGTAGTCGGCAAGGGGGGACACGGTGCTGTCGCGCAGCTGCTCGAGCTCGGCGTGATCGCGCAGCAGGACGCCGATGAGCAGGCGGTGCGTTTCGTCATGCCCGTTGGCCGGAGAATCCTCGCCATCACCGAGCTCGGCGAGGAGCTCTGCCTCGCGGATCGCCTCATGCAGGAGCGCGGGATCACGGCGGGGCGCCGAGATGGAGACCGTCATCCCCTCGGCGCGCAGCGCCGCGGCGAGCCCGGCCGGGTCGTCATCGGCCAGGGAGGCCGGGCCCACGGCGACGCAGCACCCGGGAGCCCAGGAGGTCACCAGGACGGCGTGGCGGTCGGCCACCGGCGCCCAGGCGAGCGACCCGCCGCGGGCGCTCAGGGCAACGCCGCCCGTCGAGAGATCAACCCCGAGCCGCCGTGCGCGCGCCACCACGCCGGGGAGGTCGTCCGGGGGTCCTGCCGCGAGCTCCGCGACGAGCGCCCGGCCCGCGTCGGGTCCCGGCGCGTCTCGGATGAGTGCCGTCACCGAGGCGGCCGCCGCGGCCGCGTCGAGCCATGCCCGCCGCTCCGCTGAGGCGCTTCCGGCGCCGGCGGCGACGATCCCGACGATCTGCTCGCCGATGCGCACCGGCACCGCCTCGGCGATCGCGGCCGGAGTTCGATCGCCGCCGGGCTCACCACCGGCCACCGCAGTGGCATGGGCGGCGATCGCGGCCGCGGCCTCGTCGCTCAGGGAGCCGGGAGGGGACACCACCGGCGGTCCGTGGGCCGGGATGGCGATGGCCACGGGGCAGCCCAGCGCATCCGCGACGCTCGCGGCGACGCTCTCCAGGTCATCACCGGCGACCGCGCCGGCGACGAGGGTCAGCGGCGTGGACCGGGGAGCGGACGCATCCGCTCCCCGGTCCGGCACCGATGGTTGGCTCAGATCAAGCGCTCGAGCGCGCTGCATGCTGGCGGCGCACGCGGGCCTGACCCGTGGCCGAACGCTGCGTCATAGGGCGGCGGTCGGCGTGCTCGTCTGACCGGCTCCGCTGGCCAGCCCGGGCACCCCGTTCGGATACCCCAGCGATGGGATGTCCGATGGGTACACCTCGTGCCCGTGCTCGGCCGTGTCGCCGATCTCCATGTTCTCCTCCGACATTCGCAAGGGGATGAAGATCCCGACGAACTTGAGGAGCAGGAACGTGGCCGACGCCGACCAGCAGATCACGAACAACCCGGCCAGGAACTGCCATTTGATCAGGTTCCAGTTGCCGTGGATCAACCCCGGCTGGGATGCGATGCTCGGCGTCTTGCCCACGCCTGGATACACCGTCATGTTGGAGTCGGCGAACACGCCGGTGAGCAGACCGCCGGCCAAGCCGGCGAAGCCGTGGGTGTAGATGACGCCCAGGGTGTCGTCGACATTGCGGAAGGGCCGCAGCCGGCTCAGGTAGTTGAGCGCGAAGTAGACCATCGTCGATGCGATGACCGCGATACAGATCGCACCCCACCCGTTGACGTAGCCGGCAGCGGGTGTGATCGCCACCAGGCCGACGATCATCCCGTTGACCCCGGAGATCAGACCCGGCTTGCGCCCGGTCATGTAGTCCCAGGCCACCCAGACCAGGAACGCGACCGCCGTGCACAGGTTGGTGTTCATGATGGCGGCCGACGCCGAGGCGCCCGCGAAGTACGGGTCACCACCGTTGAAGCCGTTCCATCCCAACCACAGCAACCCGGCCCCGACCGCGACCATGGCCACGTTGTTGGGCGCGTCGATCTCTCGATCGCGCTGCAGGCGTGGCCCGATGACCGCCGCGGCGACGAAGCCCGATACACCCGCGGAGAGGTGGATCACGTACCCGCCGGAGTAGTCGACGGCACCGTGCTGGGCGAAGAAGCCGCCGCCCCAGATGCAGAACGCGTCAACGGTGTAGACGATCGAGCTCCACAGCGCGACGAATGGAATCCACGCCTTGAAGTTGATCCGGCCCAGCACCGAGCCGAGCATCAGGATCGGCGTGATCCCCGCGAAGACGAATTGGAAATAGGCCAGCGTCGCCTGCGGGAATCGGAAGCTGGGGCCCGTTGTCGCTAATGGGATGGCGGCTTGGCCCTGCTCGGCCTTGTGGCCCAGGATCTCACCCGGGATACCGATGAAGTTCCCGAAGAACCCGTGGCCGCTGATGCCGTGCCACGGAGTGCCGAACCCCATCTTGAAGGCCCACAAGACCCAAACGACGAGGACGACCGCAAAGGCGGCGAACGTCAGCATCATGCTGTTGATCGACCACCGCTTCTGCATCACGCCGCCGTAGAGCACGACGAGGCCGGGGACGCTCATGAGGCCGACGAGCGTCGCCGCCGTCATCTGCCAAGCGTTGTCTCCCGGGCTGAGCCACGATGGATATGGCACCCACATGTATCTAGATCTCCTTGTCCAGGGGACGGGGGATGTACGTGGAAGCCGCCGCTGTCACGCAGAGGCAGGCCGACGGCCCGATGGCAACCATGCGGCAGTTTCCAGGGAGGCGAGCGCCCCACCCATGGCCTCGCGTCCAGCAAACCAGGCCCCCTCCTGGACATAGGGATAAACGCACCCCGCTATCACCGAGAAACGGGCCCGGGCGTGGGCGCGCCGGCGCACGGGTGACCCCGCCCGGCCCGCCCGCATCGGCCGCGACGGCGTCTCAGAGCGACAGGGTCGCGCCGCGCGGCAGCACGATCACTGACCCGCGCGCGGAGTCCAACTGCCCGCGGACGGAGCCCCCGAGGGTGATCCTGCCCTCGGGCCCGTTGCTCTGGGAGTCGACCAGGATGAGGTCGGCGTTGCCGCCGCCCTCCAGGACCTGGGCGCCCAGCGCCTGCGCCAGCGCCTGAGCGGTGCGGTGAGCGGCTCCGTTGGAGTCGCCGGCGACGGAGATCGTCTGGATTCTCTCGTCGCCCCGGGTCCGCAGCCCCGCCGCCGCGACGCCGATGGCCACGGGGCTGCCCTGGAGCAGGCCCTGCGCGGAACCGCCGGGCTCGACCCGCCCCGGCGGCGTGCGGTAGTCCGATCCGAACAGGATGAGCTTCGCGTCCTCGGAGGCGGCCAGCTTGGCCAGCCCCGCGCTGGTGGAGGGGTCGATCACCACGTGGCGCTCGATCTCAGGCTCCTCGAGCCACACCGCTCCCTGCTCGAGCCGGCGCTCGGCGTCATAGACGCCGATCTCCTCGCGCCGGGGGTCGTACTCCCGCGAGTGGCGCACGTAGGCCAGCGACAGCTTGGCGCCGCCGACGGCCAGCATCCGGCCGAGCGCAAGCGCGTCGTCGTCGTTGGTGGTGCCGTCGTAGGAGACGATGACCGGGGTCGTCATGCGGGGGCAGATCCTGGGCCACCGGAGGCTCGCCAGCATTAGCCACGTGGACAATCATCGTCGCGGCGCACTATCCGGGCGGCAAGCGGTGGTGATCTGACGCGTGTGCCACGATCGGCCGCGTGCGGCGACCAGCCACAGCGGTGACGGCGCTGCTCCTGCCCGCGCTCCTGCACCTCCACCATCCGCTTCACGGATCGCCGCTTGACTATCTGGGGTTGGCGGCGGCGGCCGCCGCCAGCTGGGTCGGCGTGCCGGGGCCGGGTGAGCCGGTCTTGATCGGCGCGGGTGTGCTGGCCTCCAAGGGCCGGCTGGATCTTGCGTCGGTGGTCGTCGTGGCGTGGGTCGGCGCGACGGTGGGCGGCATCATCGGCTGGGCGATCGGCCGCAAGGCCGGCCGGCGGGTCCTGACCGGGCGCGGGCCGCTGCTCGCGCTGCGCCTGCGAACCGTCGAGCGGGGCGAGAAGGTGTTCGAGCGCTACGCGGTCATCGCGATCGTGCTGACGCCGTCGTGGATCGCCGGCATCCACAGGGTGCGGTCATCGGTCTATCAGCCCACCAACGCCGCGGCGGCGGCCGTGTGGGCCTGTGGCATCGGCATCGGCAGCTACCTGGCGGGGCCGTCGGTCATCGACTTCGTCAACGACTTCGGCACCGGGACCACCGCGATCGTGGCCGCGGTGCTCGTGTGCGGGGTGGCCCTGGAGCTCACGCGCCGCCACCGCCTGCGCGGCCGTCCCCAGCGCTAGCGCCCCAACCCCTGCACAGCCGCCCGCGGCGACGGCGGGCCTCAGAGCTGGGTCTGCGCCCAGTCGATGGTGACGATCGGGGGCGCCGGCTCGCCGATCTCGAGCTGGATGTCCTCGTGTGGCAGCAGCTGGATGTCGCGCGGGCTCTTCTTCCACGGCTTGCCGTTGACGAAGGCCGAGATCTTGCCGCTGAGGGTGCCCACCTGGGTCGCGCTGAGCGGCTGATGCCACTCGTCGAAGAAGTTGCCCAGCGTGTAGATCGCCTTGGACGGCGACTCGATATGGATGACGCCATCGGTGGTGTGGGTGTGCAGCCAGTAGATGCAGGTCCCGCCGCTGGCGATCGGCCCCTGCTGGGTGTTGACCGCGTGCGATCCCGGGATGCCCACGCCGGCGGGCAGGGTGTAGGGCTGACCGTCGCGGAACACCGCCAGATGAGCGTGGATGTGGTAGACGAGCTGCTCGGTCGGACCGCAGGTGATCCCGTCCACCTTCCCCGTGCCGGTGGTGCTGGCCGGGGCCAGCGGGGGGCCGGTCTGCAGGGGGACGCCCTCAAACCCGGTCGTCGGCTGTGATGCCGATGTGGTCGCGCCCGCGGACGTGCCGGTGCCCCCGGCGCTCGACGTTCCGGTGCCGGCCGCGCTGGAGGTGCCGGTGCTCGCGGGCCCCGTGGCCGAGCTGGAGCTGGGGTTCGACGAGCCGCAGGCGGCGAGGGCCAGGGCACAGACGATCGCGGTCACGGCGGCGGTCAGCGGGCGCATCGGATCCGCAAAGGTAGCTGGATACGAACCGGGAAGCGTTGGTAGCGTGTACGCCCATGTCCGATGAGCCCGCCCCCGCCGGTCTGCCCATGACCACCGGCCTGGAGCTTCCGGGCCTGACCGTGACCGAGAGCCTCGGCGTCGTCTACGGCCTGGTCGTCCGCAGTATGGGCTTCACCGGAAGCGTGGTGTCGTCGTTCAAGGCGCTGCGACGGGGTGAGATCAGCGAGTACACGCAGCTGCTGGAGGACTCGCGCCGGCATGCCATCGATCGCATGGTCGACAACGCCCGCCTGATGGGCGCGGACGCCGTCATCGCCGTCCGCTTCGATTCCTCGGAGATCGGCCAGCAGTTCACCGAGATCGTGTCCTACGGGACCGCGGTCAAGGTGAGTCGCGGCTAGTCGCCCGGGCGCGTGCGGCTCAGCGACGGGGATCGGGAGCAGCTGTTCGAGCGCCTCAGCCGCCATCAGGCGGCGGGCCACATCGATCTGGAGGAGCTGGAGCGCCGGGTGGGCGTGGTCGTCGCGGCCGAGACCCGTGAGGAGGCGGCTGCCGTCGTCACCGACCTGCCGGCGCTGGACGGCGACCTGGAGGGTCCGAGCCGTGACCGCCCGCGATGGGGACGAGGCCACGGTGACGCCGACGCCCCGCACGCCGACTGGCGCCCGACGGGCGAGCGGTTCCGTGACCCGCGCACCAACCGGGTGATGCGCGTCTGGGAGGACGCGGGCGGCAACCGCCATTACGTGCCGGACGAGGAACCGCGCTGAGCGAACGTCGCCCCAGCTTCCTGGGGCGACGTCCACGGCAGGCCTGTCAGCGGCGCGAGCCGCCCCCGCCGAACAGCGACAGGAAGAACAGGAAGACGTTGAAGATGTCCAGGAAGATCGATGCCGCGATCGGCACCGCCCCGGCCATCGTGGTGCGGCGCAGGCGGTTGAAGTCAAACACGGTCAGTGCCCCGAACACGAGCAGGCCGAGGACCGCGTAGATCACGTTGCCGCCGGGGATGGCCACGAACAGCGTGACGAGCCCGAAGACGATCAGGACGATGAGCGCGATGAACAGCGTCCGGTACCAACTGGACAGGTCCCGTTTGGTGGCGTAGCCGGCGGCGCCGAGCCCGCCGGTGAACAGCGCCGTGGCGCCCGCGGCCTGGTAGACCGCCCCGGGGTTCGCATGGGCGTAGAACGCGAGCACCGGACCGAGGGCCAGGCCGAAGCACAGCCCCACGCCGAACAGGAGCCCGGTCGCCAGCTGCTCGCGACCCCGCGCCGACGCGTACTGGAGCCCGAACAGACAGGCGAAGGCGACGAGGAAGAAGAGGATTCCGGTCCCGCCCGGCTTGTGCCGGGTGACCCAGGCGCCGAGCGCCATGCAACCAAAGGTGAGGGCCACGAGGCCCATCACCTGACCGAAGACGCCGCGCGTCTGGTCCTGTGTGAGCGCCTGGTCGCGAAGCGCGTACTGACGAGTGAAGGACATGCTGCGCAGGATAGGTGATGTCTCGCCCATTTCCAGCAGTTTCATAGAGACTTCATATAGGGCGGCGCCGCCCGCGATCCCGAGCCGTGATACTGGAGAACGTGTCCCACACGACGGTCGCGCCGCCCCCTGACCAAACGGCACCGGGAAAGCCCCCGGTCCCGCGGTCGGCGTGGACGCGGCTGGCGGCCTGCACCGCTGCCGCGGCGCTGCTCCAGCTCGACGGGACGCTGATCACGGTGGCCCTGCCGACCGTGGCCCACGGCCTCCACGTCAAGGGCAGCACGACCTCGGCCGTCCTGAGCGCCTACTTCGCCGCCTATGCGCTGCTGCTCATCCCCGGCGGGGAGCTCGTCGACCGGTTCGGCGCCCGGCGCCTGGCCCTCAGCGGTCTGGCCGTGTTCGCGGTCGGCGCGCTCGCCGGGGCGCTGGCCCAGAGCTTCGGCGCGCTCATCGTGGCGCGCGTCATCCAGGGCGCCGGCGCGGGCCTGGTCAGCCCCGCGGCGCTCGCCGGCGCGGTGTCGGGCTTCCCGCCCGAGCGCCGCGGGAGCGCCCTGGGGATCTGGGGGGCGAGCGCGGGGATGTCCAACCTGGCCGGCCCCCTGCTGGGTGGCCTGCTCACCGTCGTCTTCGGCTGGCGCGCCAACTGGTGGGCGCTGTTGCCGCTCGCCGCTGCGGCCGCGATCGCCATCGCCCGCCTGCTGCCGCCCATCGTCCACGGCGAGGAGGAGGGCGGCAACCCGGCGCTCAACCGGATCGTGCTGGCCGCGACGCTGGTCGCGGCGCTCACGTTTGCGGTGATGATCGGCGCCTTCTACATCGCCGAGCAGTATCTGCAGCGCGTGGCGGGCTTCTCGGCGCTCGGCGCGTCGGGGGCGCTCGTGCTCGTCGCCCTGCTGGTCGGCGCCGCCGCTCCGCTGGCGGGCAAGCTGGTGGACCGCCACGGCGAGAAGGTGCCCGCGCTCATCGGCTTCGTCGCCGCCGGGTTCGGCCTGGCACTGCTGGGGATCCCGGGCTTCAAGCTCGACGGCATCGTCACCGTGCTCCCGTTGATCCCGGTCGGGCTGGGACTGGGCATGCTGTTCGTGCCCACCAGCCGGGCCGCGCTCAACGCCAGCCCGGACGCTTCGCACGGCCGGACGTCGGCACTGCTGTCCGTCGGCCGGCTGCTCGGCGCGGCCGTCGGGGCGGGGTTGGCCGGGATCGCGCTGGCGGGAACACTCACCGCGTCGACCGTGCACCACACGCTGCTGCTCGGGGCGCTCATCTGCCTGGTCATCGGGATCCCCGCGTCGATGTACCTGTCGGGCGGGACCGGCGCGGCTTCAAAGCTCGCCAACAGCTAGCCGGGCTGCTTGGACCGGTAGGTCCGCACCTTCTCGCGGTTGCCGCACACGGCCATGTCGCACCAGCGCCCGGAGCGGTTGCGGCTGGCGTCGTAGAAGGCCCAGTGACAGTCATCGGCCACGCACGCCTTCACGCGCGCCCAACTGCCGTCCATGGCGGCGTGGGTCACGGGGACCAGCAGCCGGGCCAGCACGCCGGCAAAGCCGCCGGCACGAGGGGCGATCTCGATCGCACCGTCGGCGCCGAAGCACACCGAGAGCTGCCCGCGCTCGGCCACGGTCTCCAGGTGCTGCGCGGCCTCGCCGGTCTTCTCTTCGCGGCGGGTGTGGCTCACCAGCACGCTGCGCAGCGATTCGCGCAGGGCGATCGCCTCCTTCAGCTCGCGTGCCGCGAGCGCCGGCGCGTCCGCGGCGCGCAACGCATGCTCGTCCAGCCACGCCGCGAGATCGGCGGGCGTGTCGGCCTGGTCCTCGCCCGCCTCCATATCGAGGGTGTTGACGAAGTCGATGACGAGCTGGAGGTTGTGTGGGGGAGCTAACACAGAGCTTGAAACTGGCATAAGCATGTAGTAGGTTACACGAAACCGGCTAAACGAGTACGGAGGTGTTTGGAGATGCTAGGCCACAGCATCGGATCCGGCAACACGTATCAGCTGACGCGCCAGTGGCTGGGGTGCCCTGAGGCGTTGTTCGAGCCGACGCTGATCACGCGGCTGCGCGCGCGCAGCCGCCGGCTGGAACTCGATCACGCGCTGGCCGGGGGCGCCGATCCGTCGACCTCGCCGCTACTGGCGGCCCGCGCGGGCCAGCTCGTCAGGCGGCCCAACCGGTATCGGCTGGCCGCGGCGCTCGAGCATCTCGCGCTGACGGCCGACGCCCCGCCGAGCCTGTTCGGCGCCATGCCCCGGCGCCAGGCGATGCGCGCCAACCGCTCCCGGCTCCTGGCGCTGGCCACGACCTTGCGCAAGGGCGGACTGCTCTACGCGCGCGGAATCGCCATCCTTGAGCTTGTGTTGATCGACGGCACCGGACCGGCCTACACCGACGCGCACGGCGAGGGCCTCGCGCGGCAGTTGGAGCTCGCCGGAGCCACCCTGGGCGGCTGACGCCGCCGATGCCGCCGGCGCGGGTGCCATCGACACACGTGCCGCGGGCCGAACCGGCACGGTCAGAGCACACCCCGCCGTCAGCAACGCCGCCGCCGCGCGAACGCGTCGTCGCCGGGCTCCGTGCCGGGCTGCCCTACGGAGCCGCCTCGCTGCTGCTCGGCTTCTCCTTCGGCGTGCTGGCGCGCCCGTTGATGGGGCCGGTCGCGGCCATCGTCATGTCGACGGTGGTGTTCGCCGGGTCAGCCCAGTTCGCCGCGTTGGCCGTCCTCTCGGCGGGCGGCGGGGCGCCTGCGGCCATTGTCGCCGGGATGCTGCTCAACCTCCGCTTCGTGCCGATGGGGATCGCGATCGCCCCGTCCTTGAAGGCGGGGCCGCTGGGCCGCGCCCTGCGAGGCCAGGCGCTGGTCGACGCATCCTGGGCGCTGGCCAATCGCGGCGGTGGGCGCTTTGACATCGATTTCCTGCTCGGCTCGACCCTGGCCCAGTACCCGGCGTGGGTCGGCGGCACGGTGCTGGGCGCGCTCGCCGGAGGCCTCATCGGCAACCCGCACGCCCTGGGCCTGGACGCGATCTTCCCGGCGTTCTTCCTCGGCCTGCTGGTGGCCGAGATGCGCCGGCCGGAGGCGCGCCCGATCGCGGCGCTCGGCGCCCTCATCGCACTGATCCTGACGCCGCTCACACCCGCCGGCGTGCCGATCATCGTGGCCGCGGCGGCGGTGTTCGTCGCCGCGGGGTTGAACCGGTGACCACGGTGCTCGTCGCTGCGGGGTGGAACCGGTGACCGCGGTCTGGATCACCGTGGCGGGCCTGTGCATCGCCACCGCGGTCATCAAGGCGTTCGGTCCGCTGGTCTTCGGTGGACGGGACCTCCCGGGGGTGCTCGCGCGCGCGATCCCGCTGCTGGCCCCCGCGCTGCTCGCGGCGCTCGTCGTCACCGAGACCGTCGGCGGCACGGGCCGCTCATTGGCGATCGATGCTCGGCTCGCCGGGCTGGTGGTGGCGGCCATCGCGATCTGGCGCCGGTGGCCGCTCGCCGTCGTGGTCCTGTGCGCGGCCGGCGCGACCGCGCTGCTGCGCGCGGTGGGATAGCGCAGGGGAGCGCCGCTGCTCCCACGTCCCGCGGGAGCAGCGACACCCCGGCCATCAGCGCCAGCGAGGATCAGCGCCGATGAGGGTTGGCAAACGCCAAGGCTGTCCCTCACGACGCCCCGGTGGGCAAATCCTTCCCGGCTCCTCGCGAAGTTCCATCGCCAACTGCTCGAGCGTGGCCGCGAACAGGCGCCGGATCCACGCCCGGCCGCCGATCGCCAGCAGCACGCGGTCCGGGCGCGCCAATCGCGTCACCGTCGCGCTGAGGACCGCGACGGATGCGCCCGCGCCCGTCCCGTCCAGATCCCACCGCACCTCGACGTGGGTGCCGGCGCCGATCCGCGCGGTCCCGGCCAGGTACTCCGGGCGGCACATGCTGACCAGGCGCGTCCGGGCGCGGCGGCGCAGCCACAGCGGCCCGCGGAGCACCATGAGCGCGCCGCGGAGCTCTCCGTCCTCGGTCACGTCGAGCTCGCGCAGCCCGATCCGGGCCGTGGCCAGGCGGCGATGGTTGTGGGGCAGGCTGAGGAACGCGAACGCCTCCTCGGGCCCCACGGGCAGTGCTCTCCGGGCGGAGATCTCCATCACGAGGCCTCGCCGGCGAGCTCCTCCTCCCGGCTCGGCGGGACAGGGTCCCCGCCCTCCGCGGCCTCACCGCCGCTCGCATCGATCAGGATCTGAGCCAGGTCCCGCGGTGCATCCCACATCGGCATGTGCCCGGCGCCGGAGAGGACGACGTTGCGGATGCGGTCAGGAACCCAGACCGGGCGGCGGATGAGACGGTCGTGATCGGGCCAGACGAGCGTGACGGGGCAGCGGATCCGTTCCAGGCCCTCGAACCGGCCCCCGCGCATCGCGTCGTTGACGCGGACGAAGTCCGGAGCCAGCGCGTAGGCCTCGACGAGCTGCCGGGCGGCGGCAGCGGGCACCCGGCTCGGGTAGGCGACCGACCCCGACAGGAGCATCGAGCGGCCCGGCCGCGTCGCGACGGACCAGCTCACGGCGGGGAGCAGCGTCCGGGCCAGGCGGTGGGCGATCGCCGCCTTGGGGACCAGCGGCTCGGGCCACAGCCCGGCGGGCGCGATCCCGCTGACACTGCCCGCGGCCCCGCTGAGCCCCAGCTCCAGGGCGACCCAGCCCCCCAGTGAGTTGCCGGCCACATGCGGGCGCTGCACGTCGATGGCGGCGAGGTGCTCGGCCACCGCAGCGGCGAGCGCGCGCGGTGTCGGCTGCTGACCGGCCAGCGCCGGCGATTCGCCGAAGCCGGGCAGGTCGATCGCAATCAGCTCGCGTCGCGCGGCCAGGAACGGCACCAACGGATCCCACACATGGCGGTCGCCGCCGAGCGGGTGGAGCAGAACGAGAGGGGATCCGCGGCCCGTCCGGTGCTGGGCAAGCGTCGCCGGGATGGGCCTGGTCATCACCCGGGGACCCTACCCGTCCGGGAAGCAATCACGCCCGTGAGCGTCTTTGCATTGGGAAATGAACCGTGAACGAGTCCAGGAGGACGGGCGTGCGCGCAACTAGTCCGAGGCGTGTCTTGATCGTCGCTCACCAGACCGCCGACAGCCCGGAGCTGGTCCAGGCGGTGTCGCGTCGCGCCGACGAGAGCGCCTGCACCTTCACGCTGCTCGTGCCCGCGCGGGCCCGTGGCCTGCGCCGCGTCACCGATGGCGAGGTACCCGGCATCCGCGAGGCCGAGGAGCGATTGGAGCTGGCGATCCCCCTCCTCTCCGAGGCAGCCG
Organism: uncultured Actinomycetota bacterium; assembly: GCA_963771675.1. Classification (GTDB taxonomy): domain Bacteria; phylum Actinomycetota; class Thermoleophilia; order Solirubrobacterales; family Solirubrobacteraceae; genus Palsa-465. The sequence continues at coordinate 153,834 of CAVYUJ010000007.1, forward strand.
GCGAGGCGATCATCGGCGTCGTCGGGACCCACGAGCCGCTGGCGGCGGTGCAGGACGCGCTCAACGTGCTCGGCTTTGAAGAGGTGATGATCTCCATGCTGCCGGTCCGCGACTCGCGCTGGTTCCGTCTCGAGCTCCCGCGCAAGGTGCGGGCCCTCGGCGTGCCGGTCATCGAGGTCATCACGTCGGCCCGCGATGTCGATCACACCGCCGCCTGAGCCGGCCGGGGCGACGCGCGCACCCCTCTTTAGGTCGTACCGCCCCTCTCTGGGGCATCATCAATGGGATGACTCCGGATGCCCCACCGGGGAAGACGCGTGCCGCCGCGGTCTCGATCGCGTCGAACTCCTGCCTGATCGTCCTGAAGGTCGCCGCCGGCGTGGTCACGGGCTCGGTGGGCATCCTGTCCGACGCCGTCCACTCGCTCATGGACCTGATCGCGTCGCTGATCGCCTGGGCGTCGGTGCGCAAGGCCGACGCGCCCGCCGACGCGTCGCATCGCTACGGACACGAGAAGCTGGAGGATCTCGCCGCCGGCGCGCAGGCCCTGCTGCTGCTCTTCGGCGCTCTGTTCATCGCCTTTGAGGCCATCCGGCGTCTCATCAACGGCGGCCACGTCGGAACGATCGGGGTCGGCATCGGGGTCGCGGCCGCCGCGGCGGCGGTCAACCTGGTCGTCTCCACGTACCTGGAGCGCACCGGACGGGCCACCGGCTCCACGGCGCTGGACGCCAACGCCGCCGACCTGCGCACCGACGCGATCGTCTCCCTGGCCGTGCTCGTCTCGCTGGTGGTGGTCAAGCTCACCGGCGCCGACTGGATGGATCCGCTCGTCGGTCTGCTGGTCGCGGCGGCGATCAGCCGCACCGGGGTGCGGATCCTCATCGAGGCCAGCCGGCGCCTGGCTGACGAGGCCTTGCCCGCGGATGAGCTGGCGGCGCTCCTGCAGGTGGTCGGCTCCTTCGTGGGTCAGGAGGTCGTCGGGTTCCATGATCTCCGGGCCCGGCACGTGGGCAGCCACCATCAGGTCGATCTCCATCTTCAGTTCGCCGCGGGCACGAGCCTGGAGCGCGCTCACTACATCTCCCATCAGCTCCAGGACGCGATCGTCGAGCGGTTGCCCGGCACCACCGTGCTGGTCCATCTGGAGCCCGAGGACCGCGTGCGGCCCGACCGCTTCGAGGAGCCCGACAGCGTCTCGGCGGCGTAGCCCTCGCCGCCCCTCGACCGGGGAAGTTTTGCCCGGGGCCGACGTCTCTATATGGCAGATGCGAGTCCGAACAGGCCGTCTGATCCTTACTGCGGCCTGCTGCACCGCCGCGGCGGTCCCCGCGTCGATCGCCCAGGCGAGCTCCACCGGCGGTGCGCTGTCGACGGGCCCGGCCGCCGCTGCGCCCCCGGGGTCCAGCGCGGGCGCCCCCCATTCGACGGGGCCCACCGCCGGCGCGACGGCCCTGGTCCGCCTGACGCCGGATCCCCTCCGGCCCAGGGTTGGCCAGCCGGTCCGCCTCACCGTCGCGGCCGCGCCCGCGGATGCCGCCGGCTTCGCCTGGGATCTCGCGGGTCGGGGTGCCTACACACGTCACACGGGCCGCAGCGAGCAGACCGAGGTGACGTTCGAGACTCCCGGGATCCACTCGGTCGCCGTGCGCTTCCAGGCCGGTGGCCGGGTCCGGCTCGCCGTGCTCACCGTCACGGTGGCCCCGCGTCCCGTCCACCGCGTGTCGCACCTGCGAGGCACCGCGACGGGCCTGAGCGGCCGCGTCACCGCCCACGTGGCGGGCGATCCCGGCGTCACCATCGCCGACTTCCGCTTCTCGCCCGCGACGACCACGATCCACGTCGGGGACACGATCACGTGGAGCAACAACGGACCCTCGAGCCACACCGCCACGGCGAGTGGCGGCAGCTTCAACACCGGGATCCTGAAGAAGGGGCAGAGCGCGTCGCACACCTTCACCCAGCCCGGGACGTATGCCTACGTCTGCCAGATTCACCCGTTCATGCACGGGACGATCGTGGTGCTGGCCAGCACCACGTCCTCGACCACCACTGCGGCCACGCCGACGCCCACCACGGCAACGCCCACGGCCACCACCGCCGCCGAGACCCCGACCCCACCCACCCCGACCCTGCCCAGCACCGGCTTCAACGTCCTCGCCGGGCTGGGCGCCGGCCTGGCCCTTCTCGCCCTGGGCGCGAGCCTGCGCCGGACCCGCGCCCGCTGAAGACCCGGGGCGCAGCTCATCCCCCGAGACGCGGCCGGCAACCGATCCTTCCCGCAGATGCACGAGGTTCAGCACGCGGCGTCGCGCCCCAGCTGCGGCCCACCGGCCACCTGTGAACGTCACGTCAAAACTTGTGTGTTCATCTTGTAACTTGTCTTGACAAGTTGTGAGAACCGGCGGGACGCCAAGGCGGTGATGAGCTACATCATCGTCCTGGTCGTCGTGGTCCTCATCGTGGAGCGCGTCTCCACCGAGCTGCGCAAGCGCCTGTAGGAGCCGCCCTGATCGGGTCGACGACGGTGGGTGGGAGAATCGCCGCCACGATGGCATCGACCGAGTCCCTCCCTCGCCACGCGGCGATCGCGCAGGCCCTGCGTGAGCAGATCCGCTCCGGCGAGCTCACCCCCGGCGCTCCGCTGCCGTCCGAGGCCCGGCTCACCAGCCGCTTCGCGGTGTCACGCGGGACGGTCCGCCAGGCGCTGGCGGCGCTGCGCGCGGAGGGGCTCATCGCCGGCGGTCGCGGTCGCGTCCCGGTGGTGCGCCGGGCGGGGCTGGCCCAGAACTTTGACCAGCTCGTCTCCTTCTCACTGTGGGCCCGCCAGCTCGGCCGTGTGCCGTCGGCCCGCACGCTGGATCTCACCAGGCGCCCCGCCGACGCCGAGACCGCCGAGCAGCTGGCGATCGAGCCCGGCACGCCGATCTTCTCCTACACGCGCCTGCGCACGCTCGACGGAGACCCGGTGCTCGTCGAGCGCGCCGCCTTCCTCGAATCCGTCGGACGGTTATTGCTCGACTGTGATCTCGACGCGGGCTCGGTCTATGAGCAGCTCGGCGAACGCGGGGTCGAGTTCGCCGAGGCCCACCAGACGATTGCCGCGATCGCCGGTGGGGGTGAGGACACGTCGCTGCTCGGCGTCCCCCGGCGCTCGCCGCTGCTCGAGGTCCGCCGCCGCGCGCTCGGTCCTGACGGCACCGCGCTCGAGTGGTCGCGCGATCGCTACCGGGGCGACGCGTTCGAGATCACGATCCACAACCAGCACCAGCTCCCCCGGGCGGGGGTGGCGCTGCGCTCAGCCGGGGTCGACCGCTGACCCTGCGCCGCCGCTCAGCCCAGGACGGCCGCTGACCCCGCCTGCGTGAGGGCGTCGAGCGTGCGCGGCGCGAGCCCGAGCGCCGTCGTCATCCCCACCCCGGAGACGATCTCGACCACGGCGACGCCCGGCAGCGGCTCGGAGATGAAGAACGGGTGGCCGGGCGCCGAGGGGTAGACGCCGTGCCAGCGCCGGCGCACCGCGAGCCTGTCAGCGCCCAGCAGGTGCCGCGCGGTCGGCCAGCACCAGCTCGTCGAGCCGCTCGTCGCTGAACGGCGACACCGTGTCCCCGTACTCATGCGTGTCGCCGATGAGCAGGTCGCCACCGGGAAGCTGGGTGACGATGAGGTGGACTCCGGCCGCCAGCAGCTCGGGGCGCTCTGACTCGATCCGCGCGCGACGCCCGCTGGCCGACCAAGGTCAAGCCCGAGGACCCGAAGATCGTCGCCGCCATCGAGGCGGCCCTCCCCGGCTGACGCAGCGCCGGGCGCGGCTCAGCGCGCGCCGGTGACGCCGTCGATCAGGCGCGTCGCCGCCATCTCGAACCGGCTGACGTCGCGGTAGGGCCGTGCCACCAGCATCGCGCCCTCCAGGCCACCGAGGATCGTCCGCGCGCCGTCCTCGGCGGTCCCGTCGAAGCTCATCGAGTCGTTGGCGCGCCCCTCCTCCATCACGGCCCGCAGCCACACCTGGCTGCGGTCGAAGAAGCGCAGGATCGCGTCGCGCATCGCCGGGGGGAGTGTCTCGTACTCGGCCGCCAGCATCCCGCACAGGCACATGCGGTCCTCGCGCAGGACATCGGCGTAGAGCGCCGCGTACGAGGCCAGCTTCGCCGACGGGGCCAGCCGACCGGCGTCGATCCGTTCGAGCTCGGCGCTGAACCGCTCCGTGTACCGGGCGATGAGTGCCTCGCCCAGCTCGGCCTTGCCCGGGAAGTGATAGTGCAGACTCGCCTTGGTGACGCCCAGTGCGGTCGCCACGTCGGCATAGCTGAAGCCGTTGAACCCTCGCGTCTGGACCAGGCGCTCGGCCGTGTCGAGGATGCGCCCCCGCGTCCCGGTCTCGGCCTTTGGCGTCGTCGCGGTCATCGCACGGGGAATCGTAACCGAACGCGCCTTGACTCTCTACCTACTAGTAGGTAAGTTCAGCGGCGCTCAACTCACCGGCCCCACCGGGGGGCCGCTGACCAACCGGGGGGAACACCATGAGCACTCAGACGAGCAGCGCCACCTTCGACCTCGCGCGCTTCTGCGCCGCCGCCGAAGGACGGGATGCCGAGACGCAGCTCTCGATGTACGGGCCCGACGCGGCCGTGACGATCGCCGATCGGATCAACCAGCCGGGCGCGCCCCAGCTGCTGCGCGGCCGCGACGAGATCGCGGGCTGGCTCCAGGACGTCTGCGGGCGCGAGATGAGCCATCACGTGCAGCACCGCGTCGGAGACGCCCACGGCGCCGCGTTCAGTGAGGCCTGCCGCTATCCCGATGGCACCAACGTGCTGTGCGCGACCGTGCTGCGTCTGGCCGACGGCCAGATCGCGGAGCAGACCGTCGTGCAGGCCTGGGACGAGAGCTGACCCAGTGCGGCCGCCCTCCGGGGCGGCCGCCGTCAGTGGTCGGGTAGCGCCGGCGGCGCGGTGCGGTAGGTCGGTGGCGTGCGCGACAGCCCGATCGGGTTGCGCGTGAGCGCCACCGCCGGTCCGTCCGCCGAGGGCACCCCGACGATCGGGTCAAGACCGACGGACTGCGCCAGCGCGAAGGCCCCGGCGAGGTCGTTGACCACGCCGGCGGGGACGCGGGCCGCGGTGAGCCGCGCCGCCCATTCCGACGCCGGCGCGGAGCCCAGCCGCGCGACGAGTTCATCCTTGAGCGCGGCGCGGTGGGTGACGCGGTCTGAGTTTGAGCCGAACCGCGGGTCGGCGGCCAGCTCGGGCGCGCCCAGCACGTCGCACAGCGCCGCGAACTGGCGCTCGTTGCCCACGGCCAGCACCAGGTCTCCCTCGCCCGTGCCGTACAGCTCGTACGGAGAGATGGACGGGTGGGCGTTGCCCATCCGGCCGGGGACGCTGCCCGCGATGGTGTAGGCCGAGGCCTGGTTGACCAGCCCCGCCAGCAGCGAGGAGAGCAGGTTGACCTCCACGCGCTGGCCCTCGCCGGTGCGGTCGCGGTGGCGCAGCGCCGCCAGGATCCCGACCGAGGCGAACAGGCCGGCCAGGATGTCGACGAGCGCGACGCCGACCTTCTGGGGCTCGCCCTCCGGGGATCCGGTGATGCTCATCAGGCCGCCGAGGGCCTGCACGAGCAGGTCATAGCCGGGCAGCTCGGCGCCCGCGCCGGAGCCGAACCCGGTGATCGAGCAGAAGATCAGGCCAGGGTTCTCGGCGGACAGCTGCGCGTAGCCCAGGCCGAGCTTGTCCATCACGTCGGGGCGGAAGTTCTCCACCACCACGTCGGCGGCGCCGGCCAGCTCACGGGCGCGGCCGAGGTCGTGCTCACCGGTGAGGTCCAGGACCACGCTGTGCTTGTTGCGGTTGACCGACTGGAAGTACGTGGCGCGGCCCTGCGCGTCAAAGGGCGGGCCCCAGCTCCGGGTCTCGTCACCGGCACCGGGCCGCTCCACCTTGATCACGTCGGCGCCGAGGTCGGCGAGCAGCATCGTCGCGAACGGCCCGGCGAGGATCCGCGAGAAGTCGAGGATCCGCAGCGGACCCAGTGGGGGGATGTCCAGGGGGTTGTCGTCCACGCGCGTCATTCTTAACAGGTGACGGCATGACCCCCACCCTTGCCACCGTCTTCGCCGCGCCCGGTGCGGTCACGGCCTATGCCGCCATTGCGGTCGCGCTGTTCATGGTGGCGCTGTGGGCGGCCAGCGTCGCCCTGCGTGACGTGTCGATCGTGGACCCCGGGTGGGGGCCGGCGTTCGTGCTCGTCGCGGCGGTGGCCGCGGCGGCGGGCGGCGGCTGTCTGGGACGGCGCTGGCTCCTGCTGGCCATGACGGCGGTATGGGGGCTGCGGCTGGGGTCCTACCTGCTCGTCCGCAAGCTCCGCGACCCCAGCGAGGACCGGCGCTACGCCGTCATGCGCGAGCGCCGGGGTGCCGGCTTCGTCCCCTGGAGCCTGGTGATGATCTTCGGGGTCCAGGGCCTGCTGGTGCTGATCGTCTCGCTGCCGGTGCAGGTGGCGGCCGGCCAGGGGGGCTCGCTGACCGCCACGGTCATCCCGGGGGTGGCGCTGTGGGTGCTCGGCTTTGCCTTCGAGTCGATCGGCGACGAGCAGCTGCGCCGCTTCAAGGCGCGGTCCGACAGCCACGGTCAGGTCATGGACCGGGGCCTGTGGCGCTACACCCGGCACCCCAACTACTTCGGGGACTTCTGCGTGTGGTGGGGGATCTGGCTCGTCGCGCTGACCGCGGGGGGCACCTGGTGGACCTTCGTCGGGCCCGTGGTCATGAGCGTCCTGCTCATCCGCGTCAGCGGCGCCGGGTTGCTGGAGAAGGACATCGGGGAGCGGCGGCCCGGCTACGCGGACTACATCCGGCGTACCTCGGGGTTCTTCCCGTGGCCCCCCAAGCAGCCGCGGCGGGACGCTGGCGGAGGTGGCGCGGACTGAGCGTTTCAGCGGGGTACCAGCGCACGTCAACGGCGGGCTTGGGAAGGGCCCCGCGCAGACCCTGACGGCCCAACCGCGGCTACCCCGCGCGCGGCGCCAGCAGGTAGTGGCTGACCCCCCACCGGTTGCCACCGCGGTAGCGCCAGATCACGTCGGTGGAGATCAGGAACAGCCGCCACGCGCCGAGCAGCCGCCGCGCCTGCGCACCGGACCGCCCCGACGCGCGCAGCACCGACAGAGCCTCATCAGAGCGCGCATCCAGGTTGGCCAGCCACGCCTGCAACGTGCGGGCGTAGTGACCACCCGGCACGATCCACTGGTCGGCCACCACGAGGTCGCTCTGGAAGCGCAGCATCAGATCGTGGCTGGGCATCAGCCCCGCGGTGAAGAAGCGCTCCGCCGCCCACGTCCCCTGGAACAGATACGGCAGCGTCCGGTGGCTGAAGACGTGCACGAACGCCCTGCCGCTCCCGGGCTCCAGCCAGCCCGCGACCCGCTCCAGCAGCGCGCGCCAGTTGCGCAGGTGCTCGAACATCTCGATCGACATCACCCGGTGAAACGAACCCTCTGGCTCGAACGTGTTGACGTCGGCGGTGACCACGCGCACATTGCCCAGCCCTCGCCGCACGCACTGCGCTTCGATCCACTCCCGCTGCCCCGCCGAGTTGGACACCCCCGTCACCGACGCGGCGGGATAGCGCTCGGCCAGCCACAGCGTCAGCGAGCCCCAACCGCAGCCGAGGTCCAGGATCCGCATCCCGTCACGGATCTGCGCCCGGTCGCACGTCAGGGCGAGCATCGCCGCCTCGGCCTCGGCCAGACCCGACACCCCATCGGTCCACAGGCACCCGGAGTACTTCATCCGCGGTCCCAGGATCAGCTCCAGGAACGACGGCGGTAGCTCATAGTGCTGCTCGTTGGCCTTCTCAGGGACCTCGGCGATCGGACCCTCGGACATCCGCGCCACCAGCGCCCGCAGGCGGTCCTGTTGAACCGCGACGCCGCCGCGCGACTCCTGGCGCTCGCGCGCCCAGGCCCCGTACAGGGACCCGGCGCGCAGCACCGGATCAGGGAGCAATGCGCGCTCCAGCAGATGATCCAGCGCCTGATAGCGACGGCTCGAGTTCGTCACGGCGTGGGGGTTATTCTGCGTCGGATGAGCGCCCGATACATACACACCTGCATACGCGTCCAAGACATCGAGAGATCACTGCGCTTCTACTCGCACCTTGGCTTCGAGCACCGCGGCCGGTTGAACTTCGGCTCGGCCTACAACGTCTACCTGGGTTTGCCCGGCGGCGGCGACGTCCTGGAGCTGACCGTCAACGTCGGTCGCGAGGAGCGGTATGACCTCGGGGACGGCTACAACCACATGGCCCTCGAAGTCGACGACCTGTACGCGCTGCTCGAGCGTCTCGACGACAACGACATCCAGCCCGAGAAGCCGCCCTACCACCCCGGCGAGCGCGACGACCTCCCACTGATCTGCTTCGTCCAGGATCCCGACGGCTATCGCATCGAGCTCATCGACGGCGCGTTCACCACCCCGCAGGACCCGCCCAAGGCCGAGTGGTCCTAGCGCGCATCCGCGCGGGCGCCCTTAACCCATCCCCTAGACTCAAATCCAGATGTCGAACCCGTGGTTGGCCATCGACGTGGCCACCGCTCCGGCGCAGCGCGCGCGGGAGGTCAGGCGAGCCTGGGAGCGATTCGTCGGCGGAGGCTGGGACCGGTCAAAGCGTGGCGAGGGCGTCGGCATGCGCGCTCCCATCGAGGACTCGTGGCGGCGTTCGGCGGCGGCCGGCGTCGACCCTTCGGGTGTGCGCATCGCCCCCGTGGTGGCCGACGCCGATGAGACCACCGCCCGCTGGGAGATCCATCCGCTGGCCGAGACGGCGCCGCTCATCCGCGCCTGCCTGGCCGCCAGCGCCGACGAGTCACGCCACCTGATCGTCGTCTCTGACGCCAACGGGATCCTGTTGTGGGTCGAGGGCAACCCCAGCGTCCGCCTGCGCGCCGCGGACTCCATGAACTTCGCCGAGGGCACGCTGTGGAGCGAGGGCGGCGCCGGCACCAACGCGATCGGCACGGCGCTGGCCGCCGAGCATGCCGTCCAGGTGTTCGCCTCCGAGCACTTCAACGAGGTCGTGCAGTCATGGACATGCGCCGCGGCCCCCGTGCATGACCCGGACAGCGGGCAGATCATCGGCGTCATCGACCTCACCGGCGCGATGGCGACGGTGCATCCGCACAGCATGGCCGTCGCCACCGCCACCGCGCAGGCCGTCGAGGCGCACCTGCGCTGCGAGATGCTCGACCGTGACGGGCGACTGCTCAGCCGCTACGGCGACCAGCTCACCTCAGGGCCGGGGCCGCGTGCGCTCATCGCGCCCAGCGGCCGCGTGATCGCCTGCCAGCCGATCGGCTGGCTTCCCGTCAGCCGGCTCAGCCTCCCGCCCGGCGGCGGCCCCGTCCAGCTCAGCGGTGGCATGGCGATGGCCGAGGCGCTGGGCTGTGAGGACGCCTACCTGCTGCGGGCCACGCCGGCGCCGGCGCCCAGCGGGCACATCACCCCGGTGCTCAGCCTCACGCTGCTCGGCCGCGACGGCCAGGCCAAGCTGTCGGGGCGCCAGATCCCGTTGCGCCCGCGCCATGCCGAGATCCTCACGCTGCTGTGCGCCAACCCCGAGGGCATGACGAGCGAGCAGCTCGCCGAGGGCGTCTACGGCGACTGCACGCGGGGCGGGGGGATCCGGGTGGAGATCAGCCGCCTGCGCAAGCTGCTGGGCGACGTGATCGAGACCGAGCACTACCGGCTGCGCGCCGGAGTGCTCTCCGACGTGGCCCAGGTGTGCGGCCTGCTGCATCGCGGCCGGGTGCGCGACGCCGCGACGCGCTACCCCGGCCCGCTGCTGCCACGGTCGCGGGCGCCGGGCGTCGTCCACGAGCGCGAGGCGCTGGAGGGCTGGATGCGCCAGTCGGTGATGAGCGCGGGCGACCAGGACGCGCTGTGGGCGTGGCTTCAGACCACGTCGGGCACGACGGACCTCTCGGCGTGGCAGCGCCTGCTCGTCAACCTCCCGTTTGCCGATCCCCGGCGCAGCCTGGCCGCGTCGCGGATCGCGCAGCTGCGCGCCGACGCCGAGGGCGACAGCCCGTCCGCGCCCGGCGTGTAACGCCTGTGTAACGCCCGCCCGGCCAGGGGTGGGTTACTGTCAGCTCAGCCGCAGTGAGACCGCCACACCGGCGGCCGCTGACCAGGAGAGAGAGGAGCGGGATCCGTGCCGGGTGATTCCGCACGCGTCCTCACGGACGCGCGCGTCGCTGCGTCCAGCCGCAGCCTCACCACCGCCCGATCGGTGCTCCGCGTCTTCGCGCTCCTGCTCGAACACCCCGAGGGCGTCCGCGCCGACGAGGTCGCCACCGCGCTGGGCAAGAGCGTGTCGACCGCGTACTACCTCCTCACCAGCCTGTGCGAGGAGGGCTTCGCCGTCCATGAGAGCAAGGGCGTCTACCGCCGGGCGCGCGGGCTGGAGGAGCTGACCGGGGCCGTCGGCGAGCACGCTCATCCCGGTCACCCTCTCCACGACGGCCTGGCCGGCAGCGTCGACGAGCTGTTCCTGCGCACGCGCAAGCGCTCCTACCTCGGCGTGGTCAAGGCCGGCCGGATTGAGATCGTCGCCTTCTGCGGTCGCCAGGGGGTCCCGCGCATGCCGGGCCTGGGCTCGGAGATCCGCGACAGCGCGCATGCGCTGGCCATGGGCAAGGTCGTACTGTCGCTGCTCTCGCCCAGCGCGGTGGCCCGCTACGTGGCGCGGGGGCTCACCGCCTTCACCCCACAGACGATCATCTCGCCCCAGCAGCTCACCGCCGAGCTCGAGCAGGTGCGCCACGCCGGCTACGCCGTGGACCGGGAGGAGTTCGACGAGAACTTCTGCTGCATCGCGGCGCCCGTCTTCGACGCCGCCGGCCGGTTCGTCGCCGCGCTCGGCGCCTCGATGACCGTCAACGTCTTCGATGCCGATCGCGCCGAGCTCGCGCCGATCGTGATGGACGTGGCCCGGAGCGCGACGAGCCGCACCGCCGACGCGGTGCCGGCGAGCGCGTCCGCAGGCGGTCATCGACGCCTGGCCTCGGTCTCGTGAACTTGCAAGCACCTGCGAAAAACCCGCGATTCTTGTCAGGACCCCGGCCCCGGCTTAGCTTGAGAAAAGAGGCCGCAGCGCGGCAACGGGCGTGTGCGGCGACGAGGGAAACCATCGAAGGAGAGAAGCGTGAGTAGAGCGAGTATCACCAAGGCTCACAACAAGATTCAGGAGCTCTCCTGGGAGCCGACGTACGTATCGCCGGTGGAGAAGTACTCCACGGATTACACCTTCGAGAAGGCCCCCAAGAAGGACCCGCTCAAGCAAGTCCTGCGCTCCTACTTCCCCATGGAGGAGGAGAAGGACAACCGCGTCTTCGGCGCGATGGACGGCGCCATCCGCGGCAACATGTTCCGCCAGGTGCAGGAGCGCTGGATGGAGTGGCAGAAGCTGTTCCTCTCCATCATCCCGTTCCCGGAGATCTCCGCCGCCCGGGCGATGCCGCTGACGATCGGCACCGTGCCCAACCCCGAGGTTCACAACGGGCTGGCCATCCAGATGATCGACGAGGTGCGCCACTCGACGATCCAGATGAACCTCAAGCGGCTGTACATGAACCACTACATCGACCCCGCCGGGTTCGACATCACCGAGAAGGCGTTCCAGAACTGCTACGCCGGCACGATCGGCCGCCAGTTCGGCGAGGGGTTCATCACCGGTGACGCCATCACCGCCGCCAACATCTACCTGACGATCGTCGCCGAGACCGCGTTCACCAACGTGCTGTTCGTGGCCATGCCGGGGGAGGCGGCCGCCAACGGCGACTATCTGCTGCCGACGGTGTTCCACTCGGTGCAGTCCGACGAGAGCCGGCACATCTCCAACGGCTACTCGATCATCCTCATGGCCCTGGCCGACGAGCGCAACCGCGAGCTGCTCGAGCGTGACCTGCGCTACGCCTGGTGGAACAACCACGCGGTCGTCGACGCCGCCATCGGGACGTTCATCGAGTACGGGACCAAGGACCGGCGCAAGGACCGCGAGAGCTACGCCGAGGCGTGGCGGCGCTGGATCTATGACGACTACTACCGCAGCTACCTGCTCCCGCTGGAGAAGTACGGGCTGGTCATCCCGCACGACCTCATCGAGGAGTCCTGGAACCGGATCTGGCACAAGGGCTACATCCACGAGGTCGCCCAGTTCTTCGCCACCGGCTGGCCGTTCAACTACTGGCGGATCGACGGCATGGACGACCGCGACTTCGAGTGGTTCGAGCACAAGTACCCCGGCTGGTATGACAAGTACGGCAAGTGGTGGGAGCGCTACGGCGACCTGTCCAAGAAGAACGGTCACGCGCCGATCCCGTTCGACGCCGACACGGACTACGTGTATCCCCACCGGTGCTGGAGCTGCATGGTGCCGTGCCTGATCCGCGAGGACATGGTGGTCGACGAGGTCGACGGACAGGTCCGCACGTACTGCTCGGAGACCTGCCACTGGACCGACGCGGTCGCCTTCCGGCCCGAGTACAAGGGCCGCGCCACCCCGTCGATGGGCAAGCTCACCGGCAAGCGCGAGTGGGAGACGATGTACCACGGTTACGACCTGGCGGAGTGCATCTCGGATCTCGGCTACGTGCGCGACGACGGCGAGACGCTCGTCCCGCAGCCACATCTCGACCTTGACCCCAAGAAGATGTGGACGCTGAAGGAGATGAAGGGGCACACCGTCCAGAGCCCCAACATCCTCCTCAACGAGATGACGCCCGAGGAGCGCGAGGCCCATGTGGCCGAGTACAAGCGCGGGGGCCCCGCCGGCCGCAAGCCTGCGGAGGCGGCCCGCTAGCCCGGGCTCCTGCCGAACGTGAGGCGATCGGTCTGAAAAGCATGGCCGGTCGCCTCTTCGGCATCCCTCGGGCACGACGCCATGGGTGAGACATTCCAAGTCCGGCTCGAACCGGTGGGCATCGAGTTCGAGGTCGATGAGGACGAGACGGTTCTGCGCGGTGCCTTCCGCCAGGGGCTGATGCTCATGCACGGCTGCAAGGAGGGGCAGTGCGCGGCCTGCAAGTCCTTCCTGCTCGACGGGGAGGTCGACCTCGACAAGTACTCCACGTTCGCGCTCAACGACTTCGAGAAGGAGGAGGGGTGGACGCTGCTGTGCCGCGCCCACGCCGTGACCGACCTGGAGGTCGAGCTCATCAACTACGACGAGGAGGTGCTGCGCTCCGGCGTGGCGCTCCAGACGCAGTCGATGCGCGTGGAGGCGATCGAGGAGCTCACCCATGACATCCGCCGGCTCGTGCTCTCCGGCGAACCCCTGACCTATAAGGCGGGCCAGTACGTGGACATCACGATCCCCGGCACCGAGGACGTGCGGTCGTTCTCCATGGCCAATATTCCGTCCGGCTCGCGCAACGGCTCGCTGGAGTTCATGATCAAGATCTATCCCGACGGCCAGTTCTCGAGCCTGCTCGCCGACGAGCGGCTCAAGGTGGGCGACGAGGTCTCGGTCACCGGGCCCTACGGCGTCTTCACGCTGCGGGAGAAGTCCGAACGCCCGCTGCTCTTCATCGGTGGCGGCGCGGGGATGGCGCCCATCCTCGCCCTCCTGCGGGCGATGGCCGAGAAGGGGACCGACCGGCCCGCCGTCTACTACTACGGGGCGCGCGGCCCCGACGATCTGTTTCACCTGGAGGAACTGGCCGAGCTCGAGCGGCGGCTGCCCAACTTCCGCTTCGTCCCGGCCCTGTCGCATTGCGCTGACGACGCCGACTGGGACGGGGAGCGCGGCCTGATCACGGATGTCGTCGCGCGAAGGGAGCAGGAACTCGGGGAGGTGGACGCGTACCTGTGCGGTCCGCCGCCGATGGTCGACGCCGCCATCGCCATGTTGGATCAGGGGGGCGTCCCCGAATCACGGGTCTACTACGACAAGTTCACGACCACCGCGCCCTGAGCGCGGAAGAGGAGAGAGGACACCCACATGGCTGCAACCGACACCGACGCGCCCGTCAAAGAGCGCAGCGTTCCCAAGCCGGTGTTCACCGACGCCGAGGCCGGCGCTCGTGAATTTCCGTCGTCAACCAGCCGCAGCTACAACTACTACACCCCGGCCAAGCGGCGGGCGACCGTCTACGAGGACGTCACCGTCGACGTCCAGCCCGACCCCGAGCGCCATCTGCTCCAGGGGTGGATCTACGGCTTCGCCGACGGGACCGCCGGTTATCCGCAGGAGTGGACGGCGCTGAAGTCATCCAACTGGCACGAGTTCCTCGACCCCAACGAGGAATGGGAGCAGACGATCTACCGCAACAACGCCAACGTCGTGCGGCAGATCAGCCAGAACATCGCCAACGCCAAGGCCGCCCGCGCCTTCGACGGATGGAACAGCGGCTGGGTCAAGACGGTGGAGCGCCATGTCGGTGCCTGGGCCCACGTCGAGCACGGCATCGGGATGCACGTCTACCTGCCCGCGCAGCGCGACGCGCCGACGAACATGATCAACAACGCGCTCAGCGTGGCCTCCGCGCACAAGCTGCGCTTCGGCCAGGACCTGATCCTCTACAACCTCGAGCTGTCGGACTCCGTCGACGGCTTCGACGGGAGCGCCCACAAGCAGGCGTGGGTCCAGGACCCGATCTGGCAGGGCGTGCGCGAGAACGTCGAGGGCATCACCGGGATCCGTGACTGGGCCGAGGCGTTCTTCGCGGCGGCGGTGATCTTCGAGCCGCTCGTCGGCGAGCTGTTCCGCTCGGAGTTCATCATGCAGGTGGCGGCGCCCCAGGGCGACTTCGTCACCCCGACGCTGATGGGCGCCGGCGAGGCCGACACCGCTCGCGACGCGCGCGTGGCCCGGGCACTGTTCGGCATGCTCGCCAACGACGAGACCCACGGCGAGCACAACCGCAAGACGATGGATGGATGGCTCCGGGAGTGGGCTCCGCGGAGCATCGCGGCGGGCCGCGCCATGCAGCCGATCTGGTCACAGCCCGGCGAGAAGGTGATCCGCTTCGAGGACTCGATGGAGCACGCACGACGGCGCTTCGACGAGGTCCTTGCCGACCTGAACCTCGACGCAAAGGAAATCGACTGAGATGAGCACCACGACGGATCGATTCCAGGCGAATCGCACGGCATCCAACCGCGCCGGCGTCACGCTGATGAACAACCAGGTCGGCTACGTCGTCGCCGAGGTGATGCGCCACAAGGACGGCGTCACCGTCGAGGTTCTGCCCTCGATGATCCGCGTCGACGGCGACAACAAGTTCGAGATCGTCTACGAGGAGTGCGCCGAGGCGCTCGGCTGGGACGACTTCGGAAACGACGATTTCGAGGAGATCATGTCCACCCATTACGGGCGGATGGTCGTGCTCGACGACCGCATCATCATGTTTGCCAACCCCGAGGATGCGGCGGAGTACATTAGCTTCGACCTGCAAGCTCTCAGCTGAGTAGGGAGGGAGAGATGTACGAGAAGAACGGCGAGAAGTACTTCATCGTCGACAGCCATCTCCACATGTGGTCCGCCGGCCCCGACAACTGGGTCAAGGGCCAGGAGCAGTACGCCAAGGGGTGGATCGAGTGCTTCCACGCCTACATGGGCCTCGGGCCGCCGGAGACGCACTGGCCGATCGAGAAGTTCATGAGCTACACCCATGAGGACTTCGTCAAGGACGTGTTCGAGGATGGCGGCGTCGACGTCGGCATCTTCCAGTCCACGTACCTGAAGGAGTGGTACACGAACGGCTTCAACAGCGCCGAGCAGAACGCCGCGCTGATGGAGAAGTATCCGGACAAGCTGATCGTCAACGGGCGCTTTGACCCGCGCGACGGCGAGGCGGGCCTCAAGCAGCTCGAGGAGGACGCCAAGCGGTGGAACCTCCAGGGCGTCAAGCTCTACACCGCCGAGTGGAACGACGGCTCCCGCGGCTGGCGTCTGGATGACGACGCCACCCAGCCGTTCCTCGACAAGTGCAAGGAGCTGGGGATCAAGAACATCCACGTCCACAAGGGGCCGACGATCTGGCCGCTGGACAAGGACGCCTTCGATCCTCGCGACGTCGACAAGGCCGCCACCGACAACCCCGAGCTCAACTTCATCATCGAGCACGTCGGGTTGCCGCGGATCGAGGACTTCTGCTTCATGGCGACGCAGGAGCCCAACGTCTACGCCGGCCTGTCGGTCGTGATCGGCGGGCTCATGCACGCCCGTCCGCGATTCTTCGCCAAGGTCATGGGCGAGCTGCTGTTCTGGGTCGGCGAGGACAAGATGCTGTTCGGGTCTGACTACGGGATCTGGGAGCCCAAGTGGCAGATCGACGGCTTCCTGGACTGGGACTATCCCGACCCTGACCACGACGAGTTCTCGGACTACCCGCGCCTCAACATGGCCGGCAAGCGCAAGATCCTCGGGCTCAACGCCGCCAAGCTGTACGGCATCGAGGTTCCCGATGGGATGGGCGAGCCCGACGCCGCGGCCAAGGATGACGCCCAGCTGGTCGAAGCAGGATGAGCACCGTCGAGAGTGTTCTCCGCGCTCTCGACGGGGTGATCGATCCGGAGCTCGACGAGCCCATCACGCAGCTGCGGTTCGTCAGCGCCTGTGAGGTGACGCCGGACGGCGACGTGTCCGTCCGGCTTCGCCTCCCGACGCCGCAGTGCGCGCCCAACTTCGCGTTCCTGATGGCGGCCGACGCGCGCTCCGCCGTGCGCCGGCTGCCCGGCGTGCGGCGGGTCAGCATCACGCTGGAGGATCACTACACCGGTGAGGAGATCAACGCGGCATTGGAGCGCGGCGACGGCTTCACCGGCGCGTTCCCCGGAGAGACGAACGACGATGAGCTGGCGGCGCTGCGTGAGCTGTTCCTGCGCAAGGCGCTCGTCGCCCGGCAGGCGACCATCTGCGAGGCGCTGCTGGGCGGCGGCCGCACCCGCGAGCAGCTGGTCGAGTGCCGCCTGCGCGACCTCCCCGACACGCCCGAGGCGCGGCGCTGCGTCGAGCTGCGCGCGCAGCTGGGCATCACCGGCGACCCCGAGTCCCCGGCCTTCGTCGCCGGCGACGGCACGCCGCTCACCACCGACTCGGTGACGCGCTGGCTGCGCATGGCCCGACTGATCCGCACAAGCCTTGAGGCGAACGGTGGCGTGTGCCGTTCGCTGCTGCAATTCCGCTACGACCTGGTTGATGAGCCCGAGGAGGTATCCCGATGAAGGCCGCGAGGCTCCACGCGTACCACGACGCCCTCAAGCTCGACTCCATCGACGAGCCCAAGATCGACGGGCCGTTCGACGTGATCGTGCGCATCGGCGCCGCCGGCCTGTGCCGCACCGACCTGCACATCCAGGAGGGTCAGTGGGCCGAGAAGTCAGGAGTGACGCTGCCCTACACCCCCGGCCACGAGAACGCCGGCTGGGTGCACGAGATCGGCTCGGGGGTCACCAACGTCGAGGTGGGCGACACGGTGATCGTCCACCCCTTCATCTCCTGCGGGCTGTGCCTGCCCTGCCGGGTGGGCAACGACATGCACTGCCTCAACGGCGCCTTCCCCGGGATCGGCATCGACGGTGGCTTCGCCGACTTCCTCAAGACGTCGGCGCGCTCCGTGGTCAAGCTCGACAAGAACCTCGAGCCCAAGGACATCGCCGCGCTGGCCGACGCCGGCCTCACCGCCATCCATGCCGTCAAGAAGGCGATCCCCGTGCTGGGCGCGGGCACGCGCGTGGTGGTCATCGGCGCCGGCGGGCTCGGGCACATCGGCATCCAGTGCCTGAAGGCCTACACCCCGGCCGAGGTGATCGTCATCGATCCGTCGGAGAAGGCGCTGGCGCTGGCCGGTGAGATGGGCGCCGACCAGACGGTGAAGGTCGACGGCACTCACGTGGACACCGTCAAGGAGATGACCGACGGCTTCGGCGCCGAGGCCATCATCGACTTCGTCGGCGAGAAGGGCGCGATCGAGGATGGGATCGCGATGGTCCGCGACGGTGGCTTCTACTACGTGATCGGCTACGGCGAGAACATCAACATCCCCACGATCGACGTCATCAGCCGCGAGATCTCGTTCATCGGCAACCTCGTCGGCACCTACGCCGACCTCCAGGAGCTGATGACCCTCACCGCCCAGGGCAAGGTCACGCTGCACACCAGCACCTATCCGCTCGACGCCATCAACGACGCGATGGCCGACCTCGACGGCGGGCGGCTCCAGGGCCGCGGCATCCTCATTCCCGCCGGCGCCTAGTGCACCGATCCAGGCACTGAAGAAAGGGCCACCACATGGGCAAGATCCTCTACTTCAACCACGAGGCGCGCCAGCTGCTGGCTGCCGGCGTCGACGAGCTGGCCAACACCGTCCGTGTGACCCTCGGCCCCAAGGGCCGCAACGTCGTGCTGGAGCGGCTCACCGGCCCGCCCATGATCACCAACGACGGCGTCTCGATCGCCCGCGAGATCGAGCTCTCCAACCCGTTGAAGAACATGGGCGCCCAGCTGGTCCGGGAGGTCGCCAACAAGACGTCGGATCTCACCGGCGACGGCACCACGACCGCCACGCTGCTGGCGCAGTCCATCGTCCGCGAGGGCATGAAGGCGCTCGAGGAGGGAGCCAACCCCATGCTCCTGCGCCGCGGGATCGAGGACGCGACGGAGCTGGTGGTCTCCGAGCTGCGGCGCGGGGCGCGGACCGTCTCGGGCGGCGACGATCTCATGCACGTCGCCACGATCGCCGCCAAGGAGGACGAGCGCATCGGCGGGGCGGTGGCCAAGGCGCTGGATCGCGTCGGCCCGGAGGGCGTGGTCACCATCGAGGAGGCCGACCTGCCCGGGATCGAGGTGGAGTTCGTCGAGGGCATGCACGTCGAGAACGGCCACTACTCGCCCTACCTCGTCCAGGACACGCAGCGGATGGAGACCGTCTTCGACGACCCCTACATCCTGCTCACCAACAAGCCCATCACCCACATCCAGGACCTGATGCCGACCCTCGACGCGGTGATGAAGTCACCGCGGCCGCTGGTCATCTTCGCCGAGAAGGTGGACGGCGCCGCGCTGGGGCTCATCGTCCAGAACAACCAGCACGGCACGCTGAAGGCGGTCGTCGTGCGCGCTCCCGGGTTCGGACACCGCCGCATCGCCCACCTGCACGATCTGGCGGCCTTCACCGGCGGCCAGGTCATCGCCGAGGAGGCGGGCCTCACCCTCCAGCACGTCAAGCCCGAGACGTTGGGGTCGGCCCGGCGCGTCGTGATCACCCAGGACGCGACGGTGCTCGTGGAAGGGGCGGGGACCGCTGATCAGGTCCAGGCGCGTCTGGCCCAGATCCGGGCCGAGCTTGACCGGGCCACCCAGGACACCGACATCGAGGTCCTGCGCGAGCGGCTGGCCAGATTGTCGAGCAGCCTGGCGGTCGTCCACGTCGGCGCCTCGACCGGTCCCGAGCTCAAGGAGAAGCTGCGCCGCTGCGAGGGCGCACTGGCCGCCACCCGCGCCGCGGTGAGCGAGGGGATCGTCGCCGGGGGTGGCACCGCGCTGTTGCGCGCCGAGACGGCGCTCGACGACACCGGGCTGGCCGGGGATTACCTCCGCGGCGCCGAGGTCATCCGGGCCGTGCTGGCCGACCCCTTGTACTGGGTCTCCACCAACGCCGGCTACGACGGCCAGACCGTGGTCGACCAGGTCCGCACGATGCCGCCCGGGCACGGGCTCAACGCGCTCACCGGGGAGTTCGGGGACCTCTTCGACGATGGCGTCATCGACCCGCTGCGCGTGACACGGCTCACCATCGAGCACGCGGCGTCGGTCGCGGCGCTGATGCTGACCACCGAGGCGCTCGTCGCCGAGGAGCTCATCGCCCAGCCGGGAGCGATCATCGCGCCGGGATTCGGGGACCTCGCCGAGGGCCTGGCGCGCCCCTCGTCACCGGTCTGATCTCCGCCCGGCGGGCGGCCCGGGAGCACCCCGTCCCGGCCGGGAGTGTGACGGACCGCACATAGCGCTAAGCTCCCGGGTAATAGTCCGCCGTG
The DNA here is from genome assembly GCA_963771675.1 of uncultured Actinomycetota bacterium. GTDB lineage: Bacteria > Actinomycetota > Thermoleophilia > Solirubrobacterales > Solirubrobacteraceae > Palsa-465. Next base: position 173,869 of record CAVYUJ010000007.1, read on the forward strand.
CGCGGACGATGCAGGCGCTCGAGGAGGAGCAACCCGATGCTGCTGCGCCGCGGCATCACGGACGCGACCCGCCGGTTGCGTTCGAGCTGCGGCGCGGCGCGCGGGATCTCGGGCGCTGCCTGTGTCATCTGATCGTTGCTGAGCAGCCATCAGACGACACACCCCCTCGCGCCGGCGCCGCGGACGGTGTGGGGCGCTCCGCCCCCGAAATGAGCGCGGGCGCCCCGCCGTACCTGAGCGCGGGCGCCCCGCCCTACCTGAGCGCGGGCGCCCCGCCCCCTACGTGAGCGCGGGCGCCCCGCCCTACCTGAGCGCGGGCGCCCCGCCCCCTACGTGAGCGCGGGCGCCTCGGGCAGGCGGGCCAGCGCGGCCTGCATGTCGGCGTCGGAGAACTCCGGGTCCTCGAGCTTGCCGGCCAGGTAGGCGTCGTAGGCGCTGAGGTCGAAGTGGCCGTGGCCGCAGAGGCCGAACAGGATCACCCGCGCCTCGCCCGCCTCGCGCGCCGCCTCGGCCTCCTCCATCACGGCGCGGATGGCGTGAGCGGGTTCGGGCGCGGGGATGATCCCCTCGGTGCGGGCGAAGCGCACCGCCGCGTCGAAGGTCTCGTTCTGGCGGTAGGCCCGGGGCGCCACCATTCCGGCCTTGACCAGCGCGCACACCAGCGGCGAGTCGCCGTGGTAGCGCAGGCCGCCGGCGTGGACCGGCGGCGGCACGAAGTCGTGGCCCAGCGTGTACATCGGCATCAGCGGCGTGAGGCCGGCGGTGTCGCCGAAGTCATAGGCGTACACGCCGCGGGTGAGGGTGGGGCAGGCCGCGGGCTCGGCGGCGACGAACCGGGTGGTCGCCCCGTCGCGGATGTTGCGCCGCAAAAAGGGGAAGGTCAGGCCGCCGAAGTTCGACCCGCCGCCGACGCACCCCACCACGATGTCCGGGTACTCGCCGGCCATCTCCATCTGCGCGATCGCCTCCTGCCCGATCACGGTCTGGTGCAGGAGCACGTGGTTGAGCACCGAGCCCAGCGAGTAGTTGGCGTTCGGATCCTGCGCGGCGACCTCCACGGCCTCGGAGATGGCGATGCCCAGCGAGCCCGTGGGGTGCTGGCTCTGCCCGCGGCCCGCCTCGGTGAGGTCTGACGGCGAGCGGTGCACGGTGGCGCCCCACGTCTCCATCATCGAGCGGCGGTACGGCTTCTGGTCATAGCTGGAGCCGACCATCCACACCTCGCACTCCAGGCCGAACATCTGGCACGCGAACGACAGCGCCGACCCCCACTGGCCGGCGCCCGTCTCCGTCGTGAGCTTCTTGATCCCGGCGGCGGCGTTCTCGTAGGCCTGGGCCACCGCCGTGTTGGCCTTGTGCGAGCCGGGCGGTGAGCCGCCCTCGTACTTGTAGTAGATGTGGGCGGGGGTATCGAGCTCGCGCTCCAGCCGGCGGGCCCGGAACAGCGGGGTGGGCCGCCACAGCTTGTAGGCCTCGCGCACCGGCTCGGGAATCTCGATCTCGGGCTCGCCCGAGACCTCCTGGAGGATGAGCGACATCGGGAAGATCGGCGAGAGGTCGTCGGGCCCCGCCGGCTCCAGGACACCGTCCCCGCCCGCCCGAAGCGGGGGAGGGGCGTCGCCGGGCAAGTCGGCCATGAGGTTGACCCAGTGCGTCGGGATGTCCCGCTCGCCAAGCGTGAACTTGACCTGTGCGTCGCCCATCTCCCTCTCCTTCGGCTCGCTTGCGTCGCGATTCTATGTGAGCCTCACGTGCGCGGTCTCGACCGTCGAGGTTCGAGCCCCGTTGCGCGCGGCACCGTCACGGCCACCGTGAGCCGGCGGACCCGGGCGCGGGCGCAAGAGTAATCCGACCCACGCCAGCAAGTCGGCGGCTCCCTGCGCCGTTGTTATGACACCAACCACACCAACCAGGGGCACTACGACTTAGGCGCATCGCCTTTCGGTCGATCTATCCGGTGGATGAGAATGGACAATCAGCCAACCGATCTGCACGTTGACAACGCGAGGCCGCCCGTACGGCCACGTGCCCGTGCGCTGTTTGCCGAGCTGACCGTTCCTCTCGGGCTCGTCGCGATCGGCGTGCTCGTCCTCGTTCTGGACGGCCATGAGCTCTCGTGGCTGGCCGGCCTCATCGCCGGCGGCGGGGCCGGCACCTGGGTGGCGCTGCGTCGCGGTGGCCGACCCGCCCGCCGCCGTCCGGTCGACGAGCAGCGAGCCGAGCAGCGGACCGCCTCGGCCCTCGAGCCGCTGCAGAGCGCGGGCTGGCGCTTTCTGCACGACGTCCGGGGCTTCGACACCACCTTTGACCACGTCGCCATCGGGCACGGCGGCGTGATCGTGCTGCAGAGCATGACCCCGGACGGCGCCGTGTCGATCCGCGGCGGCGAGGCCATCCTGGAGCGCACGCCGAGTCCCGGCGCCGCGCCCCGGCTCGAGCGTCTGCGTCCGCGCGCGCTCACCGACGCCTCCGCCTTCCGCCACGATTTGGCGCGGCTCACGGGGTCTCACCTGTGGGTGCAGGCGGTGGTCGTGATCTGGTCAGACTTCCCCGCCGGCTGCGTCGTCGACGGTCGCTGCGTCTACATCCACGGCTCGCGCCTTGCCGGCTGGCTTGCCCGCCGCCCCCACCAGCTCGATCCGGCGGCAATCGACGACGTGGCCGCCGCGGTGGCGGCCCTCGTCGAGTGCGGCGGCGAGCTGCCGCTGCCGATCGCCGTCTGACGGCTCGCGCCGGCGGCGGCCTCAGCGCGTGAACGTCCCGGCGAACCGCAGCTTCGTCACGCCGGTGTTGAGGTCATAGGTGCCGGTGATCGTGTATGTGCACGTCTCGCCCTTGTGCAGCCCGCTCCCCGTCGTGCACGTACCTTTGCCGGTGATGGTCCCGACGCCGTCGGTGTGGGGCGCTCCGCGCGTGAAGGTGTCCGACATGCGCTGCACGCCGTCGGCGTAGTACAGCTTCATCGTGTCGTTGCCGGTGACCGGGTACGTGGTGCCCAGGAGCACCCCGTCCTGCATCCCGGCCCCGCCGCCGTCGGGAGACCGAATGACCCTGTAGACCGTCTCGAACCGATTGCCGTTGGCGCTGATCTGCGCGCCGACCGCCACGGCGGTGAACGCCCGCTTGTGCGGAGTCTTTCCCGCGGCCAGCGCCACCGTCGACAGGCCCAGCGCGATCGTGGTCGCCGCCAGGCCGATACAGGATGCCTTGCGCATCATGCCTCCTCAGTCGCGGACCTCTAAAGAAAAAGACGGCCGGCACGGCTTGTCGCACCGGCCGCCGATCAAACCGTTACCCCCTTACCGGGGCGCCACACCTCAGTCCCCGCGCAGGCCCTTCTCGCGCAGCTCGGCCAGTGCCGACGGGGACTTGTCCAGGCGGGCCAACCCCATCCCCCGCAACACGTCGTCGGCTTTGGAGAACTGGATGTCGCGGTAGTCGACGATCTCCAGCACGTTGCCGCTGGGGTCGCGCAGCCGCAGCGAGCCCGAGGCATCCACGGCCTCACCGGCCTCGCGCAGCGTGGCCCGCAGCGCCTCCTTGTCGTCGACGACCAGGCCGACGTGTCGCGCGGCGTCACCGGCCCCGAGCCCGCTGGTGACCTCGCTGAGCGCCACGAACTGGTCGCCGAGGTCGATCCACGCCATCGTCCGCCGCCGGCCGCGCAACTCGAAGGTGAACCACCGCCCCCACCACTCCAGGGCCTCGTCGAGGTCGCGCACCTCGAAGGCCACATGGTTGATCCCGATCGCGCGAACGCTCATCCGCACACGATAATCGACGGTCGCGGCCGCACTGCCGGCCCGCCGCCATCGCCGAAAGGAGTGCCGACCCTTGGACCTCTCCATCCCCGCCGACGTTATCGAGCTGCTGGCGTCGATCGACGCGTTCATCGACCGCGAGCTGGTGCCCATCCAGGACGCCAACCCGGACCTGTTCGACCATCGCCGTGAGTTCACGCGCACGGATGTCGAGCGCGGCGGGATCCCGACGCAGCGCTGGCGCGACGTGCTGGCCCAGGCCCGGCGGCTGGCCATCGACGCCGGCTTGTACCAGTACCCGTTTCCGCTGGCCCTGGGCGGCAGCGACGGATCCAATCTGGCGATGGCGCTCATCCGCGAGCACCTCGCGCATCGTGGCCCCGGCCTGCACGCCGAGCTGACCCACGAGGCGTCGGTGGTGGCCAACGAGCCACTCGTCCTGGTCCTGCACGAGTACGGCACCGCCGAGCAGAAGCGCCGCTACCTGGAGCCGCTCGTCGACGGGCGGATCGCGATCGCGTTCGCGCTCACCGAGCCGGGTCACGGCAGCGACGCCACGTGGCTGGAGACGACGGCGCGGCGCGCCGACGACGGCCAGGGCTGGGTCCTTCACGGCGTCAAGCGCTTCATCACCGGCGTCGACGTGGCCGATGCGGTGCTCGTGTTCGCGCGCACCTCCGGCCCGGACGGCAAGGCCCACGGGATCACCGCCTTCCTGGTGGACGTCGACGCCCCCGGGTTCGACGTGCCCTACTACCACTGGTCCTTCAACATGCCCACGGATCACGGAGAGGTGACCCTCGACGGCGTCCACGTGGGCGACGACGCCGTCCTGGGCGAGGTTGACCACGGCCTGGACACCGCGCAGCTGTTCGTTCACGAGAACCGCATCCGCCAGGCGGCGTCCTCGCTGGGCGCCGCCCAGTTCTGCATCGATCGCAGCATCGCCTACGCGCGTGAGCGCGTCATCTTCGGCAAGCCGCTGGCCGACTACCAGGGCGTCCAGTGGCAGCTCGTCGAGCTCCAGACGGAGGCCGAGCTGGTGCGCAACACGCTCTACAAGACCGCGTGGGAGATGGATCAGGCCGGCGACGGCGCGTCGACCAGCGCCAAGACGAGCGTCTCGGACAAGGTGTCGATGGTCAACTACCGAGCCAACCGGCTGGCCTGCGACGCCGCCGATCGCGCCATCCAGGTCCACGGCGGCCTTGGCTACACGCGCGCGCTGCCGTTCGAGTTCATCTACCGCCACCACCGCCGCTACCGCATCACCGAGGGCTCCGACGAGCTCCAGCTCCGCCGGATCGCCGGCCGGTTGTTCGGCTTCACCGGCACCCGGCCCGCCCCGCGGTGACCGAGGCTTCGCCCGCGCGGCGCACCGCCGCTCGCCGCGGGGTGCCGAGGCTCGCCGCGCATCTGAGCCACACGTACGGGATCGAGCCGACGGAGATCGCCCAGCTCGATCTCGGCGTCTACCGCGTGGACCGGGCCGACGGTGAGAGCTGGGTGGCGCGCCTGCATCCGTCGGTCCGGCCTCGCGCAGGCGTCGACGGCGATGCCGAGATCCTGAGCGTGCTCGCCGAGCGCGAGTATCCCGCCGAGCGCCTCGCGGCCGATGAGCCCGTGTCAGTGCTCGAGGATCAGCCGGTGCTGGTCACCGAGTACGTGACCCCGGTGGCGCCCGGCCGGCGCCGGGAGGCCATCGTCGCCGCGGGCGGACTGCGCGCGCTGGGCTGGCTGCTGGGTCGCCTGCACACGCTCGAGGGGGTCACGGCGCGGCCCGGCGGCGCCTGGCATCACCTCGCCGACGGCGATCCTCGGGCCGAGGCGGAGGCACTGCAGGCCCTGGTCGACGACGCGGCGTCGTCGGTACCGCCCCGCGGCGGTCGCCGATATGACCAGGTCCGGGAGGCCGCACGCACGCTCGATACCGGCGCCGGGCTCCCCGTCGCCTGCAGCCATCCGGACTTCGTCATGGCCAACGTGGTGGCGCCGGGCGACGGCCGGATGGTGCTCGTCGACTGGTCGGGCGCCGGTGTGGCCCCGCGGGCGTACGCGCTCGCCTTCCTGCTGTGGTCGGTGGGCTTCGGCGGGGACCTCGCCCGGGTCGACCGCGCGGTCGACGGCTACCGCCGTCAGGTCACACCGGAGCCCGAGGAGCTGGCCCGGCTCGACACGCTCGTCGCCGCGCGGCCGATGCTGTTCGAGGCCTGGGGGTTTGCCACCGGTCGCGCGCCGCTGGCCGACGCCGCCCGGGGGGTGACGGCGGTCCGAGAGCGCGCGGCCGCGATCGCCGCGCGGGCCCGCGCCGCCTTCGCGCGCGCCTAGCCGCCCAGCAGCTCCAGGCCTCGGGCCAGCATCGGCGCCAGCGTCTGGGCGGCCAGCTCCAGTCCGGGCTCGGGCTCGGGCTGGCGCCGGTTGCGCTTGGCCAGCACGGACATCGCCGCCCCGAGCTTGTAGTAGGCGAAGGCGAGAAACCAGTCCAGGTCGCCCGGCTGCGCGTCCAGGCCGGCCTCGTCCATGTACTCGGCCAGCAGCTCGGCGGCAGAGGGCATGGCGTCGGCAGCCGCCTGGTTGGGAGCGTCGCGCTGCGCGACGCGCTGCATGACCGGGTCGGCGAACGCCATCAGCCAGGCCAGGTCGGTGCGCGGATCGCCCACCGACCAGATCTCCCAGTCGATGATCGCCGCCGGTCGCTCCTCGTCGAACTGCATGTTGCCCAAGCGGTAGTCGCCGTGGAGGATGCGAGCCGGACCGGCTGCGACCCCTGCCGGGACGCGCGCCGACAGCGCCTCGCGCAGCTCGGGCTCGCCGACGCGCAGGTCATCCCCGGCGGTGGCGAACAGCGCCGCCCAGCGCTGTACCTCCTCGGCCAGGGTGAGAGGCACGTCCTCGATCCCGACCGCCGCCGGGTCGACCGCCTGCAGCCGCGCCAGCATCCGCGCCGCTGCTCGCGCTCGGGCGCCGACGACCGCCGGGGCGGGCGGCGCGCTCATGACATCCCACTTGGGCTCGTAGGCCTCGCCGGGCACGTAGGCCATCACGAAGAAGGGAGGCGACCCGTCATCGGTGACGAGCACCTCGGGGACCAGCACCCCCGGCGCGCCGTGCACCGCCGCCATCACGCGCGCCTGGCGCAGCACGTCTCGGTTGCGCACCGGCTCGAGCCCCGGGGGCGCCACCTTGACCACCACACGCCGGTCCTCCTCGCCTGACGCGCTCAGCGTCGTGGCGTAGGTGAGGCTGGAGATCCCGCCGGTGAGCGGATCGAGCGTCGCCACCTCAGCGGCCGGCCAGCGACGGCGGACCGCGCCGCGCACCCTGGCCGGCAGGTCCACAAGCGCGTCGCCGGTCACGGCTGCGCGGGACGACTGCGGGCGACGCTGCTGGTGACCGACAGCAGGTTCAGCGTCATGCCCCCGTCGATGAGGAGCTCCTGGCCGGTGATGCTGCCGGCGGCCGGCGACGCGAGGTAGGCGGCCGCCGCCGCGATCTCATCGGGCTCGACCATCCGGCCCGTGGGGATCCGCTCCATCCAGGCGTCGATGATCTCCGGGGGCATCGCCTTGACCCCGGCGCTGGCCACCAGCCCCGGGAGGATCGCGTTGGCCGTGATCCCGAGCCCGGCGTTCTCGGCGGCGACGGTCTTGACCATGCCGATGAGGCCCGCCTTGCTGGCGCTGTAGGCGACCTGGGCGGGCATTCCGAACCGGGCGGCGAAGCTCGAGATCACCACGATGCGCCCGAATCGGCGCTCGCGCATCCCCCGCAGGCACGCCTGCACGACACGAAAGCCTCCGGTCAGGTTGACCGAGAGGTCGTGCTGCCAGCGCTCGAGGTCCATCGAGTGCGCGCCGCCGACGATCGTCGGCAGGCCGGCGTTGGAGATGAGCACGTCGATGTCGTCCAGGGCCGGCAGCTCGTCGCTCACCAGGTCGACCTCGAACGTGCACCCGGGCTGACGGTCGAGCGTCACGACCTCCAGGCCGTCCGCGGCCAGGCGGTGTGCGATCGCCGCGCCGATCCCACCCGGGTGCGCGGCACCGGTCACCAGCGCCTTGAGCCGACGGTCCGACACGCCGGGGAGCCTACTCAGACCCGGGCTCAGGCTCAGGCCATGGTCAGGCCGCCGCTCACCGACAGCGTCTGGCCGGTGATGTACCCGGCGCCCTCGGAGGCGAAGAAGCGCACGGCGTGCGCGACGTCGTCGGGATGCCCGAGCCGCTTCATGGGGACGGCGCGGGCCAGGCGCTCGAGCACCTTGTCGGCGTCGGGGTGGGCCTGGGCGACGTCACGGAGCATCTCGGTGTCCGTCGGGCCGGGGCAGACGATGTTGGCGGTGACCCCGAGGCGCGCCGTCTCGCGGGCGACGGTCTTGGTGAAGGAGATGATCGCGCCCTTGGCTCCGGCGTAGACCGACTCCAGCGAGGAGCCGACGCGACCGGCGTCGGAGCTGATGTTGATGATCCGGCCCCAGTGGCGCTCGATCATCGCCGGCAGCAGCGCGCGGGTGAAGCGCAGGCCGCCCTTGAAGTTGACCTCCAGCACCTCCTGCCAGAACTCCTCATCTGAGTCCACGAAGGGCTTGAGCTCATCCCAGCCGGCGACGTTGACCAGGACGTCGATCTGGCCGAACTCCTCGAGCGCGCGCGCCACCCCCGCGGCCACGCTCTCGGGGCTGCGGACGTCCACCTCCAGCGCCAGCGCTCGGCCGCCGGCATCGGTGATCCGTTGTGCGTTGGCCTGGGCCTGCTCGGTGCGGATGTCGGCGATCACGACGGGCATGCCGTCCTGCGCCAGACCGCGCGCGATCGCCGCCCCGATCCCGCGTGCGCCGCCGGTGACCAGCGCAACGCGTCCTGAAGGGCTCGTTGACATGGCGTCGCACGCTACCCCCTGAGCCGATGCGAGGGAAACCAAACCCCCCGTTCCGGGGGTCACCCTGCGAGATAGTTGGACGTCAAACTATCTCGCGGCTACCATGTCTCCCATGACCGTGCTCGACAACGTTCCGGTCTCCTATGACCAGTGGCGCGAGGCCTACGGTCTGACCCCGGAGCGCGACGCGCCGTTCACCACGCTGTCGGGCGAGGAGATCCGGCCGCTGTACACCGAGCGCGACCTCCCGAGGCGGGATCCCGCCGACGACCCCATCGGCCTGCCCGGCCAGTATCCGTTCACGCGCGGCGTGTACCCGTCGATGTACCGCGGCCGGCTGTGGACGATGCGCCAGTTCGCCGGCTTCGGCACCCCCGAGGAGACCAACCGGCGCTTCCACTACCTGCTCGAGCACGGCCAGACCGGGCTCTCGACGGCGTTCGACATGCCGTCGTTGATGGGCCATGACTCTGATCACCCCCGCTCGTTGGGCGAGGTGGGCCGCGAGGGCGTCGCGGTGGACACCGTGGGGGACATGGAGACGCTGTTCGCGGGGATCCCGCTGGACAAGGTGACGGTCTCGATGACGATCAACGCCCCCGCGGCGATCATGCTCGCCTTCTACGTGGTGGCGGCCGAGCGCCAGGGCGTGGCCCCCGAGCATCTGGGCGGCACGATCCAGACCGACATCCTCAAGGAGTACATCGCCCAGAAGGAGTGGTGCTTCCCCGTCGACCCGGCGATGCGGCTGGTGGGGGACATGATCGAATGGTGCTCGGGCCACATGCCCCGCTGGCACCCGATCAGCATCTCGGGCTACCACATCCGCGAGGCCGGCTCCACCGCGGCCCAGGAGCTGGCGTTCACGCTCAAGGACGGTCTCACCTACGTGGAGCAGGCGGTGGCCCGCGGCCTGGACGTCGATGACTTCGCGCCCCGCCTGAGCTTCTTCTTCAACGCGCAGATCGACTTCTTCGAAGAGATCGCCAAGTACCGCGCCGCGCGCCGGATCTGGGCCCGGGAGCTGCGCAACACGTTCGGCGCCCGCAAGCCCGAGTCCTGGCGGATGCGCTTTCACACGCAGACCGCGGGCGTGTCGCTCACCGCCCAGCAGCCGCTCAACAACATCGTCCGCACCGCCATCGAGGCGCTGGCCGGGGTGCTCGGCGGCACCCAGTCGCTGCACACCAACTCCTATGACGAGGCGCTCGCGCTCCCCACGGAGGAGGCGGTGCGCATCGCCCTGCGCACCCAGCAGATCATCGCCGACGAGACGGGCGTGACCAACACGATCGATCCACTCGGCGGCGCCTACTTCGTCGAGTCGCTCACCGATCTCATGGAGGAGCGGGCCTACGCCTACTTCGCCAAGATCGACGAGCTCGGCGGGATGGTCGAAGCGGTCAAGCGCGGCTTTCCCCAGCGAGAGATCGCCGACGCCGCCTACGAGTTGCAGAGTGAGATCGACTCCGGGCGGCGCACCGTCGTCGGGGTCAACCGCTACACCGAGGGTGACGAGCAGGCCACCGAGATCCTGCGCATCGACCCGGCGCTGGAGCGCAAGCAGATCGACCGCGTGCTGGCCGTCCGCGCCGGTCGCGACGACGCCACCGTCGCGGCGACGCTGGCCGCCATCAAGGACGCCGCCGCCGGGCAGGTCAACCTGATGCCGCTGCTGCTCGACGCGGCCCGGGCGCACGTGTCTGAGGGCGAGATCGTGCAGACGCTCCAGCAGGTCTGGGGCGACTACCGCGAGCAGCCCGTCTTCTGAGTCCAGCGGTTGCACCGACCGCGGGGCGGGGGAGACGGCCACCGGCTGAGGCGCGCGGGCCGCAGTTGTCAGAATCAGGGGATGCCGATCACCCCCCGTCTCTTCGGCGAGCGCGGCCGCAACCGCGCCGCCTCGCTCGGGATCAGCCCCGACCGCGTGCCGCCCGGCCAGTCGCCGACCCTCAAGTGGCCCGTTCTCACCGTGGGGGAGACACCCCGGGTGAGCACCGACCAGTGGCTCCTCTCGGTCGACGGCGCCGTCGAGGAGCCCTACGTGCTCGACTGGGAGGCCTTCACCGAGCTCGCCCAGACTGACTGGAGCGGCGACATCCACTGCGTCACGCGATGGTCGAAGTTCGGCATGACCTGGCGCGGCGCCGACGCGCGCCTCCTGATCGAGCGGGCCAAGCCCAAGCCGGAGGCCACGCACCTGCTCGCCCATTGCTATGGCGGCTACACGACCAACATGCCGCTCAGCGACATCACGGAGCACCCGGCGCTCGTCGCCCACCTGGCGGAGGGTGCGCCGCTGGAGCCCGATCACGGCGGCCCGGCGCGATTGTTCGTGCCCCACCTGTACCTGTGGAAGTCGGCCAAGTGGATCCAGCGCCTCGAGCTGCTCGACCATGACCAACTGGGGTTCTGGGAGCGCAACGGCTACCACCACCGGGGCGACCCGTGGCGCGAGGAGCGCTACAGCGTCGATGACTACGTCGCCCGCACCATGCGCCGACGGGCTCGCGCGGATGCCCGCGACGACGGGTTGTAGCGGGAAACCCACTAGCCGGCGCCGCTCCGTCTGATGCCGTTCAGGTCCCACCTCCGCCGCTGGCTGGTCGACGCGCGTTTCGCGGCGGGCGCCGCCAGGCTGCCGCCGCGCGTGGCCTGGTTTCAGCTGAGGGCCCGGCGCCTGGCGCGACGCACCGACGACGTGTTCAGCCTGAGCTCGGTCACCCGTCCCGCCGACCTGCGCACGCTGCTGGAGGCGGCCCGCGGCCGCCACCGGGTGGTGGAGCTCGGCACCGCCACCGGCTGGACCGCGATCTCGCTGGCCCTGGCCGATCCCCGGCGCACCGTGCTGACCTGTGACAACGCGGAGCGCGAGGAGCCGCAGCGCTACCTCGGCCTCGTCGCCGGGGACGTCCGCGCCCGCATCGAGCTCGCCATCCGCTCCGGGTCAGACGGGCCGCCCGATGACGGTCCGGTGGACCTTCTCTACATCGACAGCTCGCACGAGCGCGCGCAGACGATCGACGAGGTCGTCGCCTGGCGCCCGGTGCTGCGCCCCGGCGCGGTCATCGCCTTTGACGATTACACCCATCCCGGCTTCCCGGGTGTGCGCGAGGCCATCGCCGAGCTCGGACTGGCCGGCGACCAGCGCGGGACACTGTTCGTGCACCGCGTGCCCTGACCCCCGAGGGCGCTACTTGTGCTTGTCCCGGTCGCGATGCTCGCCGGTGAGCTTGGAGGTGAGCTCGTCGATGAGGTCGGAGACGCGGTGGCCGGCGGGCGAGTCGCGGGCCTCGGTGAAGCGCTCGCCGAGCTCGGCGGCGGCGTCGTCAAGGATCTTGGAGAAGCTGTCGTTGGTGCTGACGTAGCCGAGGTCCTCGTCTGACGGGCGCTCGCCGGCCATCTCGCGCACGTCGCGGATCGTCTGCTCGGTCGCGCGCCTGGCCTCCCGGGCGGCGCGGTCGCGAGCCTCGCGGGCGCCCTTGAGCTCCTGCTCCATCGCCGCCAGGCGGGCCTCGAGGTCAGGATCGGCCGCCGTCGACCCGCCCGGAGCCCTCGCCGAACCCGCGCCCGTCGCATCCGATCGCCCCGCACCCGATCGCCCCGCACCCGACCGGCCCGCACCCGACCGGCCCGCACCCGACCGGCCCGCACCCGACCGCCCCGAAGCCGAGCCACCTGCCGCGCGTCGCCGGCGCACCTCCGCGTAGGCCTCCTGCACCGCCTCGAAGCGCCGCGCCGACTCCGGCGAGCCCCCGTTGTGGTCCGGGTGGTGGAGCTGGACCAGCCGCCGGTAGGCCGCGCGCAGCTCGGCGTCGGTGGCCGACGGGGACAGGCCGAGCGTCTGATAGGGGTCTGGCGTGGGCGCCATCGCACCAATAGCCTAAGGCGGACGCCACACCCGAGGGAGAACCGACCATGTCGAAAGCCGCTGACCAGACCGCCCCCAAGACCCCCGAGGAGCTCACCGCCGACGTGCTGGCGAGCTTCGACGGCTGCGAGGACGCCCGTCTGCGCGAGATCATGCAGGCCCTCGTCCGCCACCTCCACGGCTTCGTGCTGGAGGTCGGGCTCACTCCGCAGGAGTGGGAGGGAGCGATCCAGACGCTCACCCGCACGGGGCACATCACCGACGAGCGCCGCCAGGAGTTCATCCTGTGGTCGGACTCGCTCGGCGTGTCGATGCTCGTCGACGCGCTGGAGAACACCGTCCCCGCCGGCGCGACCGAGTCCACCGTCCAGGGGCCTTTCTACGTCCCGGGGTCGCCGCTGCGCGAGTACGGTGCGGACATCGCCCAGGAGCCCGACGCCGGCGTTCCCGCGCTCGTCCACGGCCGCGTGCTCGACCTCGACGGGCGGCCCATCGCCGGCGCCGAGGTCGACGTGTGGCAGAACGGCGCCGACCAGCTCTACGCGGTGCAGCGGCCCGAGGCCGAGGAGGATCATCTCCGCGGCCGCTTTCTCACCCTCCAGGACGGCAGCTACGCGTTCGTGGCGGTGCGCCCGACGCCGTATCCGATCCCCTACGACGGGCCGGTGGGCAAGATGCTCGACCTCACCGGGCGCCACCCGTGGCGCCCCGCCCACGTGCACATGATCATCCGCGCCGACGGCTACCGGACGCTCACCACCCACGTGTTCGACGTCGAGAGCAAGTACCTGGACTCCGACGCGGTGTTCGCGGTCAAGCCGTCCCTGACCCGCGAATTCGTCACCCACTCACCCGACGACCCCGATACCCCGCCGGGCGTCACGACCGAATGGGTCTCCGTTCAGAACGACCTCGTGCTCGCGCCTCAGACCTAGCGCCCGCCGGCAGCGGCGCGGCGAGCTCACCGCACCCGGCCGCCGCCCGGCTGTCGCGACGCAGGGTCGAGCGCAGCTGTACGAACGCCAGGCTGCCGAGCGCGGCGGGTAGCCACAGCGCCAGCGCGCGGTAGGCGAGCACCGCCACCGTGGCCGCGGCCAGCGGCACGTGGTAGAGCGCGAGCGTTCCGATCAGACCGCCCTCGGTCCCCCCGATCCCACCGGGCAGGGGGACCAGCCCGCCGAGCTGGCCGATGATGTAGGCGATGACGATGACCGACAGCTCCGGTGAGTGCCCGAAGGCGTGAAAGCACGCCACGAGCACGGCGATGTCGAAGCCCAAGTAGCCGAAGGAGCCGGACAGGACGCCCAGTGAGCGCCGGCGCAGGAGGACGATCGAGTCACGCACCCCGTCTCCGACGGCGTTGCGCACATGCCGCACCGCCACCCGGATCCGGCCCGCCTGGGCCGGCAGCGCCGTGCGGGGCGCGAGCCGTGTCCCCAGGAAGGGCACGGCGAGGGTGATCAGGATCGCCGCCAGGCCGGCGACGCCGAACCCATAGGTGAGCGCCTGATTGGTGTCGCCCCGCAGCACGCCGGCGGCGAACAGGGCGGCGAAGACGACGAGCGCGCCGACGTTGGCCAGGCTGGTGAGCAGGAAGAAGGCGACGGTGCGCCGGCCGATGTGGGCGGCGCTCATGCCGCCGCGGTTCAGCGCCCACGCCCCCAGGGCCAGACCGCCCGCACCGCCCGCGGGCAGCAGCGAGTTCGCGCCCTGCTCGGCCATTCCGATCTGATAGCTGAGCCGCCAGCTCATCCGCGCGCAGAACACCGAGCGGAAGATCACGACGTAGGAGAGCGTCGAGAGCAGCTCGAGGATCCCGGCCACGACCAGCCACCCCGGAGAGGCGTCACCCAGGCGATCGCGCAGGGATCCGAGGCCCGGGCCGACGAGCACCACGAGCACGACCACCGCTCCCACCCCGACGAGCTGCAGCAGACCGCGACGCAGATGACGAGGGCTCAGCTCGTCGGGCATCGCGTCGGTCAGGTTCGCCACTTACCAATCATAAGCAGACGCTCACCTCGGCGGGCCGTTCTCGGACGCGCTCCGCCCTGTCCGTAGCAGTTCCTTTGTCCCGTCATACATCCGTCTAGCGCGCCACCGGTTCTCGGGCTGGCTCCCGATAACAACGGTATGTGGCTGCGTAAGCGGCATACCTGCATGCGCGTCTTGTTGCTGGCAGTGGCGATGCTGCTCGGCGCGAGCGCGGCTGCCCAGGCCCAGGCCCCGACGCTCAACCTGCGCCAGCCGTTGGGCCTGGGCGCCGCGCACCACCAGCCCGGCGTACGCGCGCCCGCACCCAGCCCGCAGGCGCTCGCCACCGCCGTGCAGCAGACGGCCGGCGTCCCGGAGTCGCAGGTCGCCGCCGTCGACGTGTGCGGTGCCCCCCAGCCCGGTCACGCGGCCTGCGCCGCCCAGGAGCTCGTGCTGCGTTCGAGTCATCGCCTCCTGCACCCCCACGTCACGCCGCACCCGACCTTCACCCAGCTGTTCCCGCGACACCGTCGCGGCGCTCCCGCCTCGGCACAGGCCGCCGCGCCCCAGGGCTCGATGTCATCGACGCCGGTGAGCGCCCCCGCGGCCGGCACCCCCGCCTACCTCCAGCAGGCCTACGACCTCACCTACCTGTCGCAGACCGCCGGGGCCTCCGACACGGTCGCGATCGTCGACGCCGGCGATGACCCCAACGCCCAGGGCGACCTGGCCACCTACCGCAGCACCTACGGCCTGCCGTCCTGCACCGCGGGCAACGGCTGCTTCACCAAGGTCAACCAGAGTGGCGCCGCGTCACCGCTGCCCGGCCCCGCGGGCTCGAGCTGGGAGTCGGAGATCTCGCTCGACCTCGACGCCGTCTCGGCCCTGTGCCCCAACTGCCACATCCTGCTCGTCGAGACCAACAGCTCGTCGATCTCCGACCTCGACAGCGGGATCGGCGCCGCCATCGGCCTCGGCGCCAACCAGATCTCCAACAGCTGGGCGGGCACGGCCAGCGCCCCGGCCGGTGTGGGCAGCTTCTCGGGCGGCGCGGCGATCATCGCCGCCACCGGCGATCACGGCTACCCGGGCGCCGGCGTCGACAACTACCCGGCCGCCTTCCCCGGCGTCACGGCCGCCGGTGGCACCACCCTCAGCGGCGCCGCGGGCGGCACCAGCACGCGCGGCTATACGGAATCCGCATGGTCGCTCAACAGCTCGGGCATCGGTTGGGGCGGTGGCTCGGGGTGTGACACGCAGGAGCCCAAGCCCACCTACCAGGCCGACACCGGCTGCACCGGCCGCGCCTACGCCGATGTCTCGGCCGACGCCAACCCCGACACGGGCCTGCGGGTCTATGACACGGGCAACGGCGGCTGGATCGTCGAAGGCGGCACCAGCCTCGCCACGCCGCTCATCGCCGCCTTCGAGGCGCTCACCGGCGTCAGCGGCGCAACCGCACAGTGGGCCTACACCGACAGCGCCCTGCTCAACGATCCCGTGACGGGCTCCACCGGCAGCTGCGCCGCCGGGTTCTCCTACATCTGCAACGCGGGCACCGGCTACGACGGGCCCACGGGGATCGGGTCCATCTCCGGCGCGATCGCCGCGGGTGCCCCCGGCATCGGCGGGCCCGCGATCGGCGACGGCACCACCAACAGCTACACGCAGACCGTCGGTACCAACAGCGCGACCCTGGTCGGCGGCGTCTACCCCAACGGGCTCGACACCACCTACTTCTGGCAGTACGGCACTTCGACGGCGTACGGCCAGCAGACCACCCCGCAGGACGTCGGCTCGGGGACGGCGCCGGTCACGGCCCAGGCCAGCCTCACCGGCCTGACCCCGGGGGTCACCTACCACTACCGCCTGGTCGCGACCAACAGCGCCGGCACCGATTACGGCTACGACTACACGCTGGCGACGTCGACCGTCAACAACGTCGCACCGGTCAGCACCGTCGCTCCGGTCGTCAGCGGGCAGGCCCTCCAGGGCCAGACCGTCAGCGCCTCCACCGGGACCTGGACCCCGACGCCCACCACCTACACCTATCACTGGCAGCGCTCGACCGACGGCGGGAGCACCTGGACGACCATCAGCGGCGCCATCAACTCCAGCTACACCATCGCCACCGGCGACCTCGGCGCCCGGGTCCGGGCCGTGGTGAGCGCCACCAACTCCTACGGGACGACGGCGGTCGCGACCGCACCGGTCACCATCGGCTCCGGCGCGCCGGCCGTGACCAATGGGCCCACCGTCTCCGGTCACGCCAACCAGGGCCAGATCCTCAGCGCGACGTCGACGTGGAATCCCGCCGGCGTCTCCTACACCTACCAGTGGCAGAGCTCGAGCGACAACGGCAGCACCTGGACGAACCTCAGCGGGGCCACCTCCTCCAACTACACGCTGACCGCCGGAGATCTCGGCCATCTCGTCCGCGCCTCGGTCACCGCGGTCAACGCCTACGGAACGGTCACCGCGTCGAGCTCGGGTGTCGGGCCCGTCCTCAACAACGCGCCGATCAACAGCGCGGTGCCGACCCTCACCGGCACCCCGCAGCGCACGGGCCTCCTGTCGACCACCGCCGGCACCTGGACGGGCCTCGGCGACATCATCACCTACCAGTGGCAGCGATCCCCCGACGGCACCACGTGGACGGGGATCGGGGGCGCCACCGCCTCGACCTACACCGCGCAGTACGCCGACGAGGGAGATTTCGTGCGCGCGCTGGTCACCGCCACCAACGCCTCGGGCGTGACGAGCACTCCCACCGCGTCCACGCAGATCATCGCGCCGTTCCCGCCCGCCAACACCGCGCCGCCGGTCATCACCGGCGTGGCCGAGCGCGGCATCACGCTCAACGCCAGCCTCGGCACGTGGACCGCGCCGGACAACGTCTACACCTACCAGTGGCAACGCGATGCCGGCGAGGGCTACGTGGACATCTACGGCGCCAACGCCGCCGCCTACACCCTGGTGGCCGACGACGAGGGCGCGACGGTCCGCGTGCTGGTCACCGCCACCGACCCGGACGGGACCATCACCCAGGCAAGCGCGGCGACCGCACCCGTCACCGACGCCGTCCCGGTCAACACCGCCGTCCCGCAGGTCGCCGGCACCATCCAGCGCGGCTTCACGATCACCGCCGACGTCGGGACGTGGGCCGGGATCGGCAACGACTACGCGTATCAGTGGCAGCACTCGGCCGACGGCGTCTCGTGGACGAACATCTCCTCGGCCACCACGCCCACCTACGTCGTGGACCAGAGCGACGAGGGCGATCGCCTGCGGGTGATGGTCACCGTCACCAACCCCGACGGCACCGCGTCCACGCCGAGCGCCGCGTCGATCGTCGTACCCACCTCGCCGCCGGTGGCGACGACCGGCCCGGCGTTCACCGGCACCGCCCAGCGCGGCAATGTGCTGACGGCCACGCGGGGGATCTGGACCGCCGTCGGCAACGCCTACAACTACCAGTGGCAGCGCTCTCCCGACGGCACCACGTGGGCGAACATCACCGGTGCCACCACGCTCACCTACACGCTGCAGACCGCCGACGAGTCCGACTTCGTGCGCTTCACCGTCACCGCCACCAACCCCGACGGCACGACGGTCGCATCCACCTCGCCGACGAGCGTCGTCGTCGCCACCCCGCCGGTCAACACCGCGATCCCGACGATCATCGGGACTCCGGCGCGCAGCACGAACATCAGCGCCACCGCGGGAACATGGAGCGGCAACGGCAACACCTACACCGTCCGGTGGCAGCGCTCCGTCGACGGCGGCACGACGTGGACGAACATCTCCGGCGCCACGGCGTTCAGCTACACGATCGCCGTCGCCGACGAGGGCTCGGCGATCCGCGCGCTGATCACCGCGGTCAACCCCGACGGCAGCGCTTCCGTGGGCTCCGCGGCCACCGGCGTCATCTCCTCCGCTCCGCCGGTCGCCGTCACCAGCCCCGTGATCACCGGCGCGCCCCTGCGCGGCGACACGCTCAACTCCACGCAGGGCCTGTGGACGGGCATCACCAACGCCTACTCCGACCAGTGGCAGCGCTCGGCCGACGGTGGGACCACGTGGACGAACATCACCGGCGCCACCATCGGCAGCTACACGCTGACCACCGCCGACGTCGGCGACGTGGTGCGCCTGCTCATCACGGCGGTCAACCCCGACGCGACGGTCTCGGCGCCCAGCAATGTGACGACGACGGTGACCGCCACGCCGCCGGTCAACACCGCTCCCCCCGGCATCGCCGGCGCGCCCCAGCGCGGTCTGACGCTCACCTCGGCGGTCGGCACGTGGAACGGCATCGGCGACACGTTCGCGTTCCAGTGGCAGCGGTCGGCCGACGGGACGACGTGGACGAACATCAGCGGCGCCAACGGCGCCTCCTATCAGGTCCAGCCCGCGGACGAGGGCGAAACCG
This sequence comes from uncultured Actinomycetota bacterium, assembly GCA_963771675.1. Lineage (GTDB taxonomy): Bacteria > Actinomycetota > Thermoleophilia > Solirubrobacterales > Solirubrobacteraceae > Palsa-465. The sequence goes on from CAVYUJ010000007.1 coordinate 192,785, forward strand.
TCCGGCTCATCGTCACCGGCACCAACCCGGACGGGACCGCCTCGGCGGCGAGCCCCGAGAGCGCGACGGTGGCGGCCACGCCCCCGGTCAACACGGTGGCGCAGGTCATCACGGGGACGGCCCAGCGCGGCCAGACGCTGCTCTCCAGCGCGGGCACCTGGCTGGGCATCGGCAACAGCTACGCCTATCAGTGGCAGCACTCCTCAGACGGCGGTACGACGTGGACCAACATCGGCGGCGCCACCACCGCGAGCTATCCGCTGGGCACCACCGATGAGAACACCCAGCTGCGCGTCGTCATCACCGCCACCAACATCGACGGGACCGCCACGGTCACCAGCGCCCCCACGGCCACGGTGCCCACCGCGGCTCCGGTCAACACCGTCGCGCCGACGTTCACCGGCACCGCCCGTCGCGGCTTCATCCTGACCGCCACCCCCGGGATGTGGAGCGGCATCGGCAACACCCTGGCCTACCAGTGGCAGCGCTCCATCAACAACGGCACCACGTGGTCGGCCATCGCCGGAGCGACCTCGAACACCTACGCGCTCGGCGTCGGCGACGAGGGAGCGATCGTGCGGATCCTGGTCACCGTCTCCAACCCGGACGCCACCGTCAGCGCGACCAGCACCCCGAGCGCGACCGTCGGCACGTCGCCGCCCACCAACAACAGCCTCCCCACCATCCGCGGCATCGCCCAGCGCGGCAACACGCTGTCCTCCACCACCGGCGCCTGGTCGGGGACCGGCAACACCTTCACGCTGCAGTGGCAGCGTTCCGCCGACAACGGCACCACGTGGACGAACATCACCGGCGCCACGGGCGCGATCTACACGATCCAGGCCCCCGACGAGGGTGACGTGCTGCGGCTGATGGTCACCGCGGCCAACCCCGACGGGAGCGCGAGCGCCGCCAGTGCCGCCTCGGCCATCGCGATCGCGTCGCCGCCGGTGAACACCGCGCCGCCGGTGGTCACGGGGACCCCGCAGCGGACCGCGACCCTGAACGCCACCTCGGGCGCCTGGAACGGCGCCGGCGTCACCGTCGGCTACCAGTGGCAGCGCTCGGCCGACAGCGGCACCACCTGGACGGACATCGCCGGGGCGACGAGGGCCGCCTACACGGTGGCGGCCGCCGAGGAGGGTGACGTCGTCCGCGTGCTGATCACCGCCACCAACGCCGACGGCGCCGTCGCGGCGCCCAGCGCCCCCACGCCGGTCATCCAGGCCGACGCGCCCGTCAGCGTCACCGCCCCGATCGTCCTCGGCACCCCCAGCCTCGGCGGGACGCTCTCCACCGACAACGGCGGCTGGACTCCGGTCGGGGACAACCTCACCTACACCTACGCGTGGCAGCGCGGTGACGGCACCAACGGTTACCAGAACATCGCCGGCGCGACGAGCGCGACCTACACCACGGTCGCTGCTGACGCCGGCGAGAACATCCGGGTGATCGTCACGGCGACCAACGTCGACGGGGCGGCGAGCGCGACGAGCCTCGCCACCCAGCCCGTGCAGCCGCCGCCGGCGAACCTGACCGCGCCGGCGGCGCCGACCGGGACCGACATGAACGGCTACATCCTGACGCCCGACAACGGCACCTGGGACAGCACCGCGACCTACGGCTACAACTGGCTGCGCTGCCCCGGCAACGCGACCGCGGTGTCCCCGGCCTGCACGCCGGTCTCCAACCGGGCCAGTTACGCGCTCACCGTGCCCGACATCGGCACCAAGATCGCCGTCGTCGTGACGGCGACCACGATCGGCGGCTCCACCTCCGCCACCAGCGCGCTGACACCGGTCATCACCGGCCAGCCGCTGACCCTGGTCACGCCGCCGAGCATCTCGGGCAACCCGCAGCCGCCCAACACCCTGTACGCCAACCCGGGGTCCTGGACGGTCACGCCCACCGGCGTCGACTACGACTGGGATCGCTGCGACCCCGACGGCGTCTCCAACTGCACGCTCGTCGCCGCCGACACCGCGCACTACACGCTCACCTCGGTCGATGACGGCCACACGATCGTCCTCATCGCCAACGTCTCCTCGCCCGGGCGCGTGGCGACCGGTCAGAGCGCGCCACTGGTCGTTCAGGACCAGCCGCTGCCCCAGGCCACCATCATGCCCACGGTGAGCGGCACCACGGTGCGCACCAGCGTGATGGGCGCGACCGGCGGCGTCTGGACCAACAGCCCGCGGACGCTGGCCTACCAGTGGCAGCGCTGCAACGTCGCCGGCCACAACTGCCAGGCGATCCCCGGCGCCACGCAGTCCACCTATCAGCTCACCAACGTCGACGAGGGCTCCACCATCACCATCGCGGTGAGCGCCACCAACACGTCGGGCACGACGACGGTGCTCGCCGCCCCCTCGGGGGTGGTGACGGCGCTGCCGCCGGTGTCGACGGGCCGCCCGGCGCTGAGCACGCTGGGCGTCCAGCAGAGCGTGCCGGTGTCGGTCACCAACGGCACCTGGCAGGCCACCGGCCCCTCGACCTACACCACCGTCTGGCAGCGCTGCAACAGCGCAGGTTCGTCGTGCGCGGCGATCAGCGGGGCCACCGCCGCCAGCTACACCCCCACGGCCGCCGACGTCGGTCACACCCTGGTGGTCATCGTCTCCGCCACCAACGTGGACGGGTCGGTGTCCTCGGCCTCGGCGCCCTCCGGCGTCGTCCTGCCCGCCGCGCCGCGCTGGCGCGATCTGCCCGTGCTCAGTGCCAACAACGGCTACGTCGGCGGCGTGCTCAGCGTCACCGACGGCGTCTTCACCGGTCCGGCGATCACCTCGGACGTCGCGCAGATCATGCGCTGCACCAACGCGTGCACGCCGATCAGCTCGGCCGCCGGCTACACGATCGTCACCGCCGACATCGGCGCCATTCTGCGCGTGCGCGAGACCGCCTCCAACGCCGGCGGCACCGCCGTCATCTGGTCGGCGCAGTACGTCGGGCCGGTGGCCTCCTCGGCGTCGGCCTCGGCCGTGCTGGGCGCCGGGCAGGTCGTGCTGCGCAACAAGGATGGCGACCCGCTGGCCACCGCTCAGCTCAGCGCCAACGCCACCGTGTCCGCCGACGTGCTCGTCGCGCACCTCACCGGGAAGTCCTCCGCGGCGACGCGGGTCATCGCCGTCCGCCGTGCTGCCAAGGTCCGCGGCCCGCTGCGCGCCTGGGTCTGCGCCGCCGCCATCGCCCGCAGCAGCGCCCCGGCCCCGTGCACGCGCCAGGTCACGATCCGCGGCGCCTCGGCGAAGCTCAAGCTCCCCTCCACGATCACCGGCAGGGTCCGGGTCGTCGTGGTCCGCCGCGGGCGCTAGCCGCCGGCGCCGAGCCGGAACAGCTCGGCGCCGATCCGCGGGTTAGCCTGCGCCCTTCGCCGAGCCTGACTGCGACGACGAGCCGGTGGCGTGGACCTGCTCGTGGCGCCGTGAGCTCAGGCGCCCGTGCCCGGCCGCGGATGGCCGGCCGACCAGCTCGGCGGCGGGAGCATGGCGCACAGCTGCGCTCCCGCCGCCGAGCGGCTTCCTGGACCCGAGGATGCGAGCTACGCGCCCGGGGGGAGGAGGACGGCGTTGATCACGTGGATGACGCCGTTGCTGGCCAAGACGTTGGTCTTGATGATCTGTGCGTTGTTGACGTAGGCCTTCCCCTTCTTGACTCGGACCTTCACCGTGGCACCCTCCAGCGTCTTGAGGGTGTGATGCTCGAGGACGTGACTGGCGGTGAGCCGACCCGCGACGACGTGGTAGAGCAGGACCTTCTTGAGCAGCGCCTTGTTCTTGCCCAGCGCCGCCAGGGTCTTCTTGGGGACCTTCGCGAACGCCGCGTTCGTCGGCGCAAAGACCGTCAGCTTGGTCCGGCCCGACAGCGCGCCGACCAGCCCGGCGGACTTGACCAGGCTCACGAGCGTCGAGAACTGCGGCGACCCGGCAGCGATCTGAACAATGTTCTTGGACGGCGAGGCCGCCTGGGAGACGGCAGCCAGCGGTAGGGCTGCTACGGCGATAAGGGCACAGATGGCAATCATCCGCTTCATCGAGAACCTCCTGGTGGGTTTTCTCGATATACGTTGCGGCCGCGATTGGTGGTTGGAAATGTCTCCAGCCGGAGATCCAACCGCCACGCCGCCGCGTCCGTATCACCAATCGGAATGCAGAATCCGCCGCTCACGATCCAGCCACTCTGGAACACTGTCCTCGGGTGCCGCACAGCCACCATGGCCACAGCCGGAGCGACGACCCGCTCGCCGACGCTTTGCGCGAGCGCGACGAGCGCGCCCTCGCACGCATACAGGCCGAACTGGGCCCAGCGCTGCTGGGCTATCTGACGGCGATGCTGGGTGACCGGGCAACGGCAGAGGACGTCCTGCAGGTGACGCTGTTGGAGGTCTGGGACCGCGGCGCGTCGTATGACCCGGCCCGGGCGTCGCTGACCACGTGGGTGATGATGATCGCCCGCTCGCGCGCCATCGATCAGCTGCGTCGGCGCATACCCGAGCCCAGCGACCCTGCGTCGACCGCCAAGCACATCGAGCGCGAGACGGCCATCGCCGGGGATCCTGCCGAGGCGCTGCTCGAGCAGTGGCGACTGGCCCACCTGCTCACCCGCCTGCCCGCCGACCAGATGAGGATGCTCCAAATGCGCTTCTACCACGACCTCTCACAGCGCGAGATCGCGGCGCAGATGAACGTGCCATTGGGAACCGTCAAAATGCGAATGGTCCAGGCGCTCGATCGACTTCGCCAGATGCTCGACGAACAAGGGACGACCACATGAACGACGAGCCCCCACTCGGCGACGCGCCGGACAGGCGCGACGAGATGCTCAGCGAGTACCTGTTCGGCGACCTCGAGCCCGCAGCCCACGCGCAGATTGAACGGTTGCTCGCGCGCGACGGCGATCTGCGGGCACGGGCCGAGCGGCTCGCGCCGCTGGTGGGCCAGCTCAGTGACCTCCCTGACGCCATCTGGGCCTTCGTCGCCTCCGAACACGCCGGCGAGCATCCATCCCCCGACCATCTGACCACCGTGGGGGCCCTCACCGCAGCCCCGGCGCCGGAGGGCGACCGCCCTCCGCACCCACCCGGCTCTCGCCCGCGCTGGTGGCGGCGGCCCCTGGCCCTGCGCCCCGCGCTTGCGGCGACGGCGGCGGCCGCGCTCCTGGCCATCGGCGTGAGCCTGGGCGCGCTGCTCGAACGCGTGTCATCGCCGAGCGGGAACCCCGTTGCCCTTCGCGCGCTGCCCGGAGAGCCGTCGAACGTCTCCGGACGCGCCCTCATCACCGAGCAGGGCCGGATCGTGCTCACCGTCCACCACCTGCCCGTCCCCCACACCGGCACCTACTACGAAGCCTGGCTGATGACGAGCGCCACCCGGCTCCTGCCCATCGCCACGTTCCGCCCCGACGCCACGGGCCGCGCACGAATCGACATCCCCCTCCCGGCGCCCGCCGCGGGCTACCGCTACATCGACATCTCCCTCCAGCAGACCAACGCCGGACTCGCGCACTCACGCGTCTCGGTCCTGCGCGGCAACATCTGAGCGTCGACACGGCCTGCCCCTGAGGCTCCGCCGTGCGGCCGTACCCGCCGTACCCGCCGGGGGCCGGGCGGCCGTACCCGCCGGACCGCCGTCCCGCCGAGCGGCCCGGCCGCCGTCCCGGACCGCCGGACCGCCGGACCGCCGGACCGCCGGCGTGCGCATTGCCCAGCCCGGGACCGCGCCGCCGCGGGCGAGACCGGCGACCGCTACTATCTAGACAATCCCTGAACACACTCTCTACAAAGAGACGATCAAATGAAGCCTTCGGCGCAGGTAGTCAGCATCGCCGCCCGGCGTCACCGCCGGGCGCCCACCGAGAGACCGGCACCGGCCCTCCCCGTCGACGGGGGCCACCCCGGCTCGGGCCTCGCGACGGCACGGCGCGCCGCCACCAGCGCGCCGCGGTCGTTCGATCCAGTCCTCGTCGGACGGCTGGAATGCGACGCGTGGGTCGCGTATTACCGCCGCGACTGGCTTGGGCTCCTGCGGCCGGCCCTGACCCTGAGCCGCCGCGTCTTCGGTCTGTCCTGGCCCACGACGGTTCGCTGCTCGTGGCTGGCGCTGCGGGCAACCCGGCTGTGGGCGCCGCTCCCCGACAACGACCCCAACGGCGCCCGGCGTGCCATGGAGCACTTCTATCGGATCGTCCAGCGGCGCTATGCCGTGCCGTTCGATCCAGCCACCGCGGCAACCCTCGAGGTGCAATGGTGGCGCGTCCATCGCGAGGCTCAGCACACCGGCGCCAGCCGCGATGACCGCGCGCTCGTCGACGCGCTCGCCAAGCTGTACGCCCACATCTACGGTGTGTCGGAGGCGTCGGTCCGTCCGGCTGCCGATCAGCGAGCGCTGGCGATGCGTCACTCCGACCGATGGATTCGGGAAGGCTGCCGTTTGGACAGCCCGCTCATCGACCGTGAGCGCACCGCGCTGATCGGTTCATATGCCGCTCTGCTGGCGGCCACGGAGCACACCGTAGTCGTGCGACGTGCGCTGGACCTCACCGCCCGGTCAGCGGCCGGGGGCCGCAGCGGCCGTTCAGACGTCGTGGCGCCGGGCGACCTGCGTGGCCGCCTCGACGAGGTCGCCGTTTAGCCGAGGGATCCCGAGCTGCTTGGACAGCCGTTCTGTGGCCCCGGGGCCGCTGAGCACGAGGGGGCCGCTCTTCGCCAGGCGGCGGAGCGCGGCCTTCTCAGCCTGGAGTGCCCCGGCGTCGAAGCAGGTGAGGACCGCGAGGTCAGGATGCATCGACGCCACTGTCTCGGCCAGGGAGGCGATCGGTGTGTTGGCCCCGAGAAAGAGGATGCGCCAGCCATGGGAGCGCAGGACAAGGCCGAAGGCGAGCAGCGTGATGTCATGGGTCTCCTGCGGCGCGCACGCGAGCACGGCCAGCGGGCCCGCGCCGCGGCCCCAGAGCCGGGCGAGCGAGAGCAGCCGACCGCGGATGAGGTTGCTGGCGAAGTGCTCGTGGCTGATCTCCATCGTCCCCTGCTCCCACCGGAGTCCGACCTGGGTGAGGGTGGGGAGGATGACCTCGCGCAGAACCGCTTCGAACCCGAACGCGGCCAGGTTCTCGTCGAGCACCGCGTGAACGGCATCCTCGTCGAAGCGCTCGATCGCGGTGAGCAGCCGCGCCGCGGCGTCCTCGAGGAGAGCCTCGGATGGCGGCTCGCGCTCCAGCGCGGCGTGCGCGGCCTCGGCCGCTGACAGCCCCTCATCAATCGCGCGGCGCATGCGGTCGACGCGTTCGGCGTCCGCTTCGGTGTAGAGCCGGAAGCCCCCGTCGGAGCGAACTGGCTGCAGGAGCCCGTAGCGCCGCTCCCACGCCCGGAGCAGCTCTGGGCTGACGCCGACGCGCCGGGCGAATTCTCCAATGCGAACCGGTCCACTGCCGCTGGTCACGCGGCTGAATATACACAGGCTCGACAAACGTTTGACAGGACGGCGCCGGCGGGTTACTCTGTCCAGAGTTCGTACAAATTTCGTACAGGGAAGGTCCATGATGGAGAAGGTTCAATCGCTGGTGAGAAGCCGTCCGGAGGCGGGGGCGCGGGCGCTGATCCTGTTCGCGGCATTCATCTCGTTCGTGCTCTCGGTATCCCTGTGGTTCGCTGGCGATAAGCAGCAGGGCATCTTCGTTGGCCTGTGGGTGCCGTCGATCCTGTCGCTCGGCGGACTCGTCCTGCGCCGAGGCGAGTCATGAGCACACCCGGTCTGTTCGTCGTCGGCTCGCTGGTCACGTTGATCGTGGCCGCCGCCCTGGTGCTGCTGCTCTACGCCGCAGTGCTGGACGGCCGCGACGCGGCGGCACAGAAGCTCGCCCGTGAGCAGGCGGAGCCCGCCGAAGCAGACCGCGAACCAGCCGTGGTCGGCTGACCACGTCCCAACCAAAGAAGGACCAGGCATGTCGAAGAACATCATCGAGACGGCCCGCGACGCGGGCACATTCACAACCCTGATCGCGGCGATCGATCGCGCCGGCTTGGGGACGACCCTGGCCGGCGAGGGACCGTTCACGGTCTTCGCGCCGAGCGACGAGGCGTTCGGGCGCCTGCCCGCCGGAAGCGTCGAGTCACTGCACACCGAGCCTGACCGGCTTGCCCGGGTGCTGACCTACCACGTGGTGCCGGGACGAGTCGCCGCCGCTGACGTGATCTCGCTGAAGGCGGCCCCGACGGTCAACGGGGAGGACCTGCCCATGTCCGTCGACGACAGCATCCACGTCGATGGCGCTCGCGTGATCAGAACCGACATCGACGCCTCCAATGGCATCATCCACGTGATCGACCGCGTGTTGCTGCCCGCGGCGATATGAGCCCGATCGCCGACCGGGAGGGCCGCCTCCCCAGCCGCAGCCGCAGCGCCCGAACGGCGCGGCTCGGACGAGTCGCCGTGGGGGGCGCGATGCGCTGGACCGGCGATCGGCTGGACACGCGTGGAACCGCCGATGAGCGGCGGCGGCGGCGGGGCGACCGGATCGTCGCCACGATCGACGCGCTCGTCGATCAACTTGCCGCGATGCGCGGGGCTGCGATGAAGGCCGGCCAGGTGCTGTCGACCGTCGAATTCCCCGGCCTGGATGAGGACCAATCCGCGCACCTGCAGGCGCGGCTGGGCTCGCTGCGCGACAGCATCCCCGCCGTCGGTTTCAAGCAGATGCGCAAGGTGCTGGCCGACGAGTGGGGCGAGGCGCCGGAGGACGTTCTCGAACGGATCGACATCGAGCCGGCGGCCGCCGCCAGCATCGGCCAGGTGTATCGCGCCCGGACCCGTGACGGTCGTGATGTGGCGGTCAAGGTGCAGTATCCGGCGATTGCCGAGTCCGTCGAGGCCGATATGCGCAACCTGCTGCTCCTCTCACCGCTCCTGCGCCAACTGATGCCGGGGTTGGAGGTCAAGAGCCTGCTCGCCGAGGTGCGCGAGCGGGTCGTCGAGGAATGCGACTATGAGCTCGAGGCGGGCAACCATCGGCGGGTCGAGCGCTTCTGGCGCGGGCACCCGTTCGTCCTCGTGCCCGCCGTCGACACCGAGCTCAGCGGACGGCGCGTGCTGGTCAGCGACTGGGTCGACGGCATGAGCTTCGATGACGTCGCCCGCCAGCCCGATGCGGTGCGCGACCGCTACGCGCAGATCGTCTACCGCTTCTTCTATGGGACGGCGCTCGACCTCGGCGTCGCGCTCGGCGACCCGCACCCGGGCAACTATCTGCTGTGCGGGGACGGCCGCGTGGCCTTCTTTGATTTCGGGATGATGCGCCGGCTACCCCCCGACTACCTGCGCCGCGAGGCGCTCATCGCCCGCGGCATCCGCGAGGGCGACGAGGTCACCGTGGCAGCGGGCATGCGCGACCTGGGTTATCTGCCCGGCGAACCCGGCGAGTGGGACAGCGGGCTGCTGCTCGACTACATGCGCGGGGTGTCCTGGTGGCTCGACGCCGAGGCGCCGCTGCGCCTGGCGCCCGAGGACCTGTGGCGCGGCGCTGAGTTGCTCCGCGAGTCGACCGCTCGCGCCCAGCTGCGGCGGATGACCCTGCCGCCGGAGGCGTTGTTGCTGCGTCGCATGGAGGGACTGCTCTTCCAGACGGCGGCGACGCTGCGCGCGAGCGCGCCCTGGGGCAGGCTGATGCGCGAGCTGACCGAGGCCGGCGATCCCGTCGGCGAGCTCGGCGCCGAGCACGCAGCGTGGCGCGCCGGCCATCGCCATCTCGGACAGCCTCCGGTTGGGGCAGCGGCGGCTGGTGTATCGTCGCGCAACATGCTCCCGAGCCCATGATCAGCTCGGTCCTCGACACGGCGCTTGACGGTACTGTCGTGGTCGGGTACACCAGTGTCGGCTACCGGATCCGTAGTCGCGGGTGGAGCGTGTCCGAGCTGCCGCGGATGGACGGACGGGTGGTCATGGTCACCGGGGCCGGATCCGGGCTTGGCCTTGCCGCCGCCGAGGGCTTTGCCCGACTGGGTGCCACCGTCTGGATGGTTGTCCGCAGCCGGCCGCGCGGGGAGAATGCGCGCCGGGCGATCGTCGAGCGCTCGGGGAACGATGACATCCACGTGGCTGTCTGTGATCTCAGCAAGCGCACGTCGATCCGGCGCTTTGCCGGCCGCTTTCCGGGGCAGGCCTCGCGGCTGGACGTCCTCGTCAACAACGCCGGCGTGATGACCGAGCGGCGGGCCCTCTCGGCCGATGGAATCGAGCTCACCCTCGCGACCAACGTCCTCGGTCCGTTTCTGCTCACGAACTTGCTGATCCCACTGCTCCAGGCCAGCGCCCCGGCGCGGATCATCAACGTGTCCTCTGGCGGGATGTACACGCAGAGGATCCGGATCGACGATCTGCAGAGCGAGGCCGGGGAGTTCGACGGGCCTACCGCGTACGCACGCACCAAGCGCGCCGAGGTCATCCTGACCGAGATCTGGGCGCGTCGGTTGGCCGGGACCGGGATCGTCGTCCACGCGATGCATCCCGGCTGGTCCGATACCCCCGGCGTCCGGTCCTCGCTGCCCCGGTTCTACCGGGTGACCCGACCGCTGCTGCGAACGCCCGAACAGGGTGCCGACACGATCGTCTGGCTCGGGGCGGCCGCTGAACCCGCTCTCACCTCGGGCCGGTTCTGGCACGACCGCCGGCCCCGGCCCACCCACCGGCTGCCCCGGACTCACGAGACGCCCGAGGAGGCGGCAAGTCTGTGGGCGCAGTGCGCAGAGCTCAGCGGATGGAAGGACGACTCGGCCGACCAGGCCCCCGTCGCGTCTGGCTAGGGGAAACCGTCATGGCCCACCACGACCCCACGCTCGACACACCGCCATCGCGCGCGGACGTGGTCTCCCATGTCAGCCGTGGTGCGGCGGCGCGATGAGCGGGAGGGTCCTCGTCACGGGCGCGACGGGATTCATCGGAGGTCGCCTGGCCGCCCGGCCGGCCGGCTCTGGCTGGGAGGTGCGATGCCTGGTGCGCGACCGTGGCGGGATTCGTGCCCGCGCGCTCGAGGCCGAGGGCTTGGAGCTGCACGAGGGAGACGTGCTGCGCCCGGAAACGCTCCGTGGAGCAGGCACCGGGATCGACGTGGCGTATTACCTGATTCATTCGATGGGCCGGGGTGGACCCAAGAACTTCGCCGGCAGCGAGCGCGTCGCCGCCAGCGCGTTCGCGCGCATGGCCCGCGCCGAGGGCATCCAGCGGATCATCTACCTGGGCGGGCTCGGTGACCGACCGCAGTCCCAGCACCTGCGCAGCCGGCACGAGACCGCGCTCGCGCTCCGACAGGACGGCCCGCCGCTCACCTACTTCCGCGCCGGGATGGTCGTCGGGCCCCAGAGCGAGTCCTACCGCACCCTGCGCTACCTCGTGCAGCGCCTTCCGGCGATGATCGCGCCGGCCTGGCTGAAGAACCTGACCCAGCCGATCGCCATCGATGACACCTTGAGCTATCTGGTCGAGGCTTTCACGGTTGCGGCATCGGCGGGGCGGGAGATCCAGATCGGCGGGCCTGACGTGCTCAGCTACGGCGAGATGCTCGACCGCATGGCCGCGGTGCTCGACATCCGGCGTCGGCCACGGATCCCGGTGCCGCTGATCACGCCGTGGCTCTCCTCCCTGTGGATTGGTCTCGTCACACCGGTCGACGCCGGCGTGGCGAGGCCCTTGATCGAGGGCCTCGCGGTGCCGACGGTCGTCACCGATCCGGCGGGCATGCGACTGTTCGACATCCAGCCAGTCGGATTCGAGCAGGCACTTCGCCGCGCGGTCGCCGAAGATCCCGAGCTTGCCGCCAGGTGAGCGCCGGCCGTCGTGCTCCTCCGGCGTGGTAGTGCGGACACGAAGGGCGCCTCCCCCGAGCCGTTGATGGATGCGGCTCCGCTCGTCGTCCATCCCGGTGCCGGAAAGTAAGGGTCATTCTTCGGTTCCTGTTGATTGAGCGGGGTGGCGTCGTGTTGTCCGGTTGGCCCACCCCCGACCCAGCCCCTCGGTGGATCCCGCGTAGTCACCCGAGGCGACGATGTCCTCGAGCAGATCGAGCGCGTCCTGAAGACCGTCCTCCATCCCGGACTGCACGTGGGCGTCGCGGTGCTCCTGGCGCTGATGGTCGACGAGCAGGGTGAGTGTGGTGCGCCCCTCTGATTCGGTGAACGTCTCGGTGCTCACCGCGCCCGCATCGGGGAACGCCTCGTAGATCTCGGTGCGGACGATCCGCTCGTTTTCCACGACCTCGCGGAACTCGCCGTGGAAGGCGACCTCGAACTCCCCGTGGGCGATCATCGCGTAGCGCCAGCGCCCGCCGACCCGCAGGTCGACCTCGGCCACCGTCACCTCGCCGCGGCACGCGCTCCACCACCGCTTGATGAGCTCCGGTGTCGTCCACGCGCGGTAGACGAGATTCCGCGGAGCGTCGAACTCCCGCGTGATCAGGATCTGTGTGTCGGTGGGCAGGGTCACCACCGCGGAATGCCTAGCTGTTGCCGCCATCGTCTTCCTCCTGTCGTTTGAGTTCCTCGAGCACCTCGTCCATCGCGGTGAAGCGCTCCTCCCAGGTCCGCGCGTACTCCTTGACCCAGTCATGGATGGGCTTGAGAGCCTCGCCGTTGAGGCGATAGAGCCGCCGCCGGCCGTCGTCGCGCACGTGCACGGCGCCGACCTCGCGCAGGACCCGCAGGTGCTTTGACACCTGCGGCTGGGCGAGCCCCAAGGCGCCGACGACCTCGGTGACGGAGCGCTCGCCACCCGCCAGCAGATCGAGGATCCGCCGGCGCTGGGGCTCGGCCACCGCGTTGAAGGCGTCGGCTGTGGTCGCCGCACGGGCCATGCGCGAATCATATTCCTATATCAGCATATGTCAAGCGCCGGGCACTGATGCCACCATGTGGGCATGAGCGAGAGCGGCCGCGTGGCGGTCATCACCGGAGCCGGGTCCGGGATCGGGGCCGCGGTCGCCGCGCGCCTGCTCGGCGACGGCTGGCGGGTGGCGCTCGCCGGCCGCCGTGAGGAGGCGCTGACCGAGACGGCGTCGGCGGCGGCCCCGGGCGCCGGCGAGGCGCTCGTGGTCCCCACCGACGTCACCGATCCCGCCGCGGTCCAGGCGCTGTTCGCCGGTGTGCTCGAGCGGTGGGGCCGGGTCGACCTGCTCTTCAACAACGCCGGGATGTTCGGCACGCCCGCGCCGGTGGACGAGTTCTCGCTCGATCAGTGGCGCGCGGTGGTCGACACCAACCTCAGCGGCTGCTTCTACTGCGCCCAGGAGGCGTTTCGGGCGATGAAGTCCCAGCGGCCGCAGGGCGGGCGGATCATCAACAACGGGTCGATCTCCGCCGCGGTCCCACGCCCCAACGCCGTCGCGTACACCGCCACCAAGCACGCGATCACCGGCCTGACCCGCGCGATCTCCCTGGAGGGCCGCTCCTTCTCGATCGCCTGTGGTCAGATCGACATCGGCAACGCCGCCACCGACCTGGCCGCGCACATCGGCACGGGCACGATTCAGGCCGGCGGGGGCATGGCCGCCGAGCCGATGATGGACCTCGGCCACGCCGCCGACGCCGTGGTGCACATGGCCAAGCTCCCGCTCGATGCCAACGTGCTGTTCATGACGATCATGGCCACCGCCATGCCGTTCGTCGGGCGCGGCTAGCCCTCACGCTCGTGCGCGCGGTGGATCATCTCCACCAGCCGCTCCGCCGAGCCGCCCTTGACCAGCAGGCCCGAGGCGCCCGCGCGCAGCATGGCGAGGTACGCGTCGGGCCCGTCGGCGGCGGTGAGGCCGACGATGCGGGTGTCCGGCGAGCGCTCCTGGATCTGGCGCGCGGCCTCCGGGCCACCGCCGCCGGGCATGATGAAGTCGACGACGGCCACGTCGGGCCGGGTGGCGGCGGCGAGCTCGACGATCTGGGGCACGTCGGCGGCGCTCCCCACCAGCTCCAGGCGCTCGCCGCGCTTGATCATCGCCTCGATCGCCATCCGGGCCAGCGGATCGTCGTCGGCGATGACGACGCGCACCACCGCGCCGTCCGTGCCGGCGTCCGGGGCAGGCTCGGCGGCGGCCGCGCCGGCGCCTGACTCACGCTGCGTGCGCGCCGCTCCCGCGGTGAAGCGCAGGGCCTGGCGCACGGCCGGCTCCACTCCGGCCGCGGCGTCGGCCTCGCCGGCCGCAGCGAGCTGGCTCAGCTCTCGGCAGACGGCGGCGACTCGGGCCGCCCCGGCCTCGGCGGCCCGCTGCGCCAGGTCCGAGCCGATCCGCTCCAGCGCGGCGAGGTCCCCGGCGTTCGCGGCGCGCCACACGGTCGGCACCACAGGCAGGGCATCGCGGGTGAAGGCCGCGGCGAGCTCGGCGGTCGCGCCGGCGCCAAGCTCGGGCGGGGACTCGAGCAACGCAACCGTCGATGCGCTGCGCGCGGCGGTCGCTTCCAGGGCGGTGCCGGGCCGCGGGATGAGGCCGAGCTGCTCGCACCCGGCCTGCAGCGTCTCCAGGCGCAGCGGCTTGGCGATGTGATGGTCCATCCCGGAGGCGAGGCAGACCTCGCGCGAGAGCGACGTGACCGCCACCACCGGCGGGCTGTGGTCCAGCCCGCCGCGCGCACGGATCTGCCGCGCGGTGCGGTAGCCGTCCACCGCCTCGGTGGCGCAGTCCATGAAGATCGCGACGTAGGGCCACTCGGCGGACGCCGTGACGGCCTCGGCGCCGTCGGCGACAACGTCAGCCGCCATGCCGAGATTCTTGAACAGGCGGCGGGCGGCGAGCTGGCAGACCGGGTCGTCGTCGACGACGAGGACCCGCGGCTCCCACCGCCATTGGGCGTCGCGAGTAGGGCCGCCCGGCGCTGCCGGTGCGGCGGCGGGAGGTGCCGCCGGGGAATCGAAGCCGCTCATGCTCAAGGAACCGTCACTGTTGAAGGGGGTCACATCATCGTGTGTGCTTCCCGTTCATTCGGCCTGCCACGCAGAGTCTTTATTCCGGCCCGGCCCGGCGCGGCGAGCCGGGCGGCCTCGTGTGGCCTGGATCGAGCGTTCAGCCGATGCCGATCGTGGTCCCACCCTTCACAGGGAGTGGCACAGGGCGCCGGCTCGGCAGGCCGGGGCGTGCTCCGCGCGGGGAAGTGCACGTCGATCTCCAGGCCGCCATCCGGTCGGGCCCGGACGGCGAGGACCGCGTCGTGCGCGCCGGCGATGGCGGTGACGATCGAGAGCCCCAGCCCCAGGCCATCGCGGTGAGACGTCCGGTCGGCGGAGAGGCGCTGGAAGGGCTGGAGCAGGCGTTCCACCTCCTCCGGGGGCACCACCGGGCCGGTGTTGGCGACGGTGAGCGTGGCGCGGCCACCGGAGCGCACCGCCACGTCCACCCGGCCCCCGGGGACGTTGTGGCGGATGGCGTTGTCGACGAGGTTGGAGACCAGCCGCTCCACCAGGCGCGCGTCGCCGGCGATCGTCGCGGGCGCGAGCGCCTGGCCGATCTCCAGGTCGCGCGTCGGCGACGGTGCCCTCGCGTGACCCCACCACCTCGCTGACGACGGAGGCGAGGTCGAACGTCTCGGCGCGGCCGATGCCACGCTGGCCCTGGGCCAGCGTCAGGAGCGCTTCGATGAGCTGCTCCTGCTGGCCGGACTCCTCGAGCACCTGCTCGCAGGTGGCCCGGAAGGTGGTGACGGTGGCCCTCGGGTCCGAGAGCACCATCTCCAGCAGGGCCCGGACCGCGGTGAGCGGGGTGCGCAGCTCATGGGACGCGTTGGCCACGAAGCGCCGCTGGGCGTCAAACGCGCCCTCCAGCCGGCCGAGCAGGCCGTCGATCGTGTCCGCCAGCAGCCGGAGCTCGTCGGGCGGGCCTCCCATCGACAGCCGCCGGTTGAGGTTCGCCTCGGAGATCTCCTGGGTGGTGGTGGTCATCGTGCGCAGCGGCTGCAGGACCCGCCCGGCCACCACCCACCCCAGCGCGGTCGAGATGAGCGCCATCAGCGCCAGGGCGATGGCGGACTCGATGATGAGCTGGTGCAGATCGGCCACTCGCTGGGTGAACACGACGGCCCCGACGGCCTGCTGACCTTCGCGGGTCTTCAGCAACCGCGCGATCGGCGGCGGCACCTTCTGCGCGCCCGGACCGATTCGGGTCGGGCCGAAGCCCGGCGTTGGTGTCCGCCGGTCTAATGACCCTCCCTGCAGGGGGAATGACGCCGCCTTGCGAGGCGCGACGGTGAATTGGGTGTGTTGCGGGAACACGGCGGCGTTGTCGACCAGCGTGTAGGTGATGGCGAGCAGAGCGGCGCCGGAGATCAGGAACAGCCCGCCGTAGAGGAGCGTCAGCCGCCACCGGACCGTCGTCTTGGGGTGGCGCACTCGGCCGGCGAGGCCGATGAGTCGGCGCCGGGCGCCCGCTGCGATGTCCCCGGGCCCGCTCACAACGCCTCCCCGATCCGATACCCGACCGGGGTCACGGTGACGATCACCGGCGGATCACCCAGCTTGGCCCGCAGCCGGCTGATCGTCATGCGCACGGCGTTGGTGAACGGGTCGGTCGCGTCGTCCCAGGCGTGCTCGAGGATCCGCTCGGTGGAGACCGCGTCACCCTCGGCGCTGAGCAACAGCTCCAGCACGGCAAACTCCTTGGGGCTGAGCGTCAGCGGGTGACCGGCGCGGGTGACCGTGCGCCGCGCCGAGTCCAGCTCGAGATCGCCGTGGACGAGGGTCGGCGGCCGCACCGCCCGCGACCGCCGCGACAGCGCGCGGATCCGAGCAACGAGCTCGGCGAGATGAAACGGCTTGGACAGGTAGTCGTCGGCGCCGATCCCCAGGCCCTCGACCCGATCCGCGATCGTCGTCGCGGCGGTCAGCATCAGCACGCTCCCGGGGGCGCCGTTGGCCACGAGCGAACGGCATACATCGTCCCCGTGGACGCCCGGGAGATCTCTGTCGAGCACCACGACGTCATAAGCGGTCAGGGCGACACGGTCAAGGGCCTCCCGGCCGTCAAAGGCGACGTCCACGGCCATGCCCTCGCGGCGCAGGACGGTGGCCACCGTCTCGGCGAGGCGCGCATGGTCCTCGACGACCAGCACCCTCATCCGCTGTTCCTCACCCGCTTCACCGTCCGCCTTGTGGTGCGCCGGCGCGGGACCGTTCCCGCGCCGGCGTCTGCCCCTCTGAGGATGCCCCATCGCACATAACAGCCGCATAACAGCGTTACAGCCGCGTTACCGGCTAGGCCGTACAACGTCCTCGGCACATGAAGATGCACGCGGCGCACCGTCCGGGGGGTCACAGTCGCAGCGCTACCGCCGTCCGGCTGGCGGTAGCGCTGTCCACCGCTGGCTGCGCGGTGGCGCTCTGCGCCTGTGGCTCCTCGGGCGGGAGTGGCGGGACCGCGGTCGGTGCCACCACCGCCTCAGGGGACGCCTCGCCCCTCGGGCTGTCGCACTGCATGCGGGCGAACGGCATCTCCAGGTTTCCAGACCCCAGCCAGGGCCCGGGTGGGCAGGGCCTATCGATCTCCGCGACGCCGGGCAGCTCGGCGCTGACCGTCCAGGGGGTCACGTTCAGCGGCCCGGCGTTTGCGAAGGCCGAGAAGGCGTGCAGCAGGTACCTGACCCCGAACGGTCCGCCGCCGCAGCCGTCGGCGAGCCAGCGGTCGAGCATGCTGGCGTTCGCCAAGTGCATGCGCGCTCACGGGGTCCCGAGCTTCGCTGACCCCGCGGGCTCGGTTGCCGGCGGCGTGGTCGCCTCCCAGCGCCCATCGGCCGCCACCAACGCGCCGGCGTTCCGTCATGGCCTGGCCGTCTGCGGAGGTCTACGCCGGCGATGAGGGTCCTGCGTCGTGTGGCCAGACACCGTCGGGGCCTGCTCGGGGCGCTCGCGCTGGCGGTCACCGCGGGCGTTGTCGTGGCCCTTGTGCTCGTCACCGCCTCGCCCTCGCCGACCCCCGCCGCGGGGGCGTCCAAGGGGCCGGCCGGGGCCGCCACCGTGCAGCGGCGCAACCTCGTCTCGACCGACACCGAAGCGGGGACGCTCAGCTACGCCGACCCCCAGACCGTCTATGACCGCCTCAGTGGCACGATCACCTGGCTGCCCGGCGTCGGCCGGCTGATCAAGCCCGGCGGCACCCTGTTCCGCGTCAACGGCGCGCCGGTGACCCTCATGAACGGCACCACGCCCGCCTACCGCACGCTGTCGTCGGCCGACAGCGACGGAGCCGACGTGCTCGAGCTCAACCGCAACCTGGTGGCGCTCGGCTTCAACGCGAATGGGATCGTCGTCGACGACATCTGGCAGCCCGCCACGACGCTCGGCGTCGAGCTGCTCCAGGAATCGCTGGGGGAGACCGCGACAGGCAGTCTCACGCTGGGCAAGGTCGTGTTCCTGCCCGGGCCACAGCTCGTCTCCACCGTCGACGGCGTCGTCGGCAACACCGCCAACGGCGGGAGCTCCGCCGCCCCCGCCTCTCAGACCGTCGATCCACCGGCGCCGGAGTTCGTGGGCCTGACCACGCCCTCTGTGACCACCACGACCACGGGCACCACGACGACCACAACACCGACGCCGACCACGACGACGCCGACCACGACGACGCCGACGACGCACAAGCACCATCGCCAGGGCAAGAAGAAGGGCGCACAGAGTCCCTCGCTGGCTGCGCTGCTGGCGCTGCTGAAGGCCGAGAGCGCACAGCTCAAGGCCGAGGCGGAGCAGCTCAAGGCCCAGCAGAGCCAGAACGGCCACGGCAACGCCTCGTCGGGCAACTCCAACGGCGGGAGCAACAGCGGTCACGGCAACAGCAGCGGCGGTGGGAGCGGTGGCAGCGGTGGGAGTGGTGGCAGCGGCGGCAGCGGTGGCAGCGGTGGGAGCGGTGGGAGCGGGGGCACCGGCGAGGCGGTGCTCGAGACGACCTCCACCCACCTCGTCGTCACCGTCGACCTCGACGCCTCCGTTCAGAGCGAGGCCAAGGTCGGGGAGAAGGTCACCGTCCAGCTGCCCGCCGGCAACACCGTCAACGGCAAGGTGACGGCCGTCAGCTCGGTGGCGCAGAGCTCCAGCTCGGGAGGCAGCGGCAGCAGCGGAGGCAGCGGTGGCGGTGGCGGTGGCGGCGGTAACGGAAGCGGTAACGGTGGCGGTGGCGGGTCGTCGTCGACCATCCCCGTCACGATCACGCTCTCGGGCCGCCACCGTGGCGCCGGGCTCGACGAGGCCGCGGTCAGCGTGAACTTCTCCCAGCAGCACGCCAACCACGTGCTCTCGGTCCCGGTCACCGCGCTGCTCGCCGTGTCAGGCGGGAACTACGCGGTCCAGGAGGCGGCGGCGCCTCACACTCTGATCCCGGTCACCGTCGGCCTGTTCGCCGCCGGGTACGTGCAGATCTCCGGTCCGGGCATCGTGCCCGGCCTTCAGGTCACCGACTCCCAGGGATGACCGCGACGCTCGCCCTTGAGACGGTGGTCAAGGAGTACCCCGGCGGCGTGACCGCATTGCGGGGCGTGAGCATCGACATCGCCGACCGCGATCAGGTGGCCGTCGTGGGTCCGTCGGGATCGGGCAAGACGACCCTGCTCACCATCCTCGGGACGCTGGAGCGGGCCAGTCGCGGCGAGGTGCGGGTCGCGGGTGTCGACGTGATGACCGCATCGGACCGCCAGCTCGCCGGGCTGCGCGCCCACGAGATCGGCTTCGTCTTTCAGAGCTTTCACCTCCAGGAATGGATGACGGCGGTCGACAACGTCGCCAACGGCATGCTGTACACGGGCGCGCGCAGCCGGGATCGGCGCGAGGCGGCGCGCGCCGCACTGGAGCGCGTGGGCCTGGGACACCGGCTCGATCACCGTCCGGGGCAGCTCTCGGGTGGGGAGCGTCAGCGGGTGGCGATCGCGCGGGCGCTGGCCAAGCAGCCGGTGATCATGCTGGCCGACGAGCCGACGGGCAACCTCGATTCCAAGTCCGGCGCCGAGGTCGTGCAGCTCCTCCACGAGCTGGCCTCTGACGGCGCCACGCTGGTGCTCATCACCCATGACCCCGGCATCGCCGACACCTTTGCCCGGCGCATCCAGATGCGCGACGGCGAGATCGTCGCCGACGAGCGGCGATGACGAGCATCGCCGCCCCCGCACCCTCGCCGCCGCCCCGGCGCACGGCCGGCCTGCGGGCGGCCCGGCTGCCGCCGCGCGAGCTCTTCGGCGCGGCCCTCCAGGGCCTGCGCACCCGCCGGCTGCGCGCCGCGCTGTCGGCGCTGGGGATCGCCATCGGGATCGGCGCGATGGTCGCCGTCGTCGGCGTCTCGGCCTCCAGCCAGGCCCAGCTGCTGGCCGAGATCGACGCGCTGGGCACCAACCTGCTCACCGCCACGCCGGGGACCACGTTCTCGGGCAACAACGAGATCCTGCCCACGAGCTCGGTCCCGATGGTGGGCGGGATGCGCTATGTCGACAACGACGTCGCCGTCTACCAGGTCTCCGGCGCCACCGTGCTGCGTACGCCCTACGTGCCGGCGCAGGAGACGGGGGGGATCGGCGTCGACGCGGCGGGCGAGAACCTGCCGCAGGTGATGAGCGTGTCGATGGCCGCGGGCCACTTCCTGGATGCGGTGAGCGGCCGCTACCCGGAGGTGGTCCTGGGCGCCCAGGCGGCGAGCGTGCTGCAGATCGAGACCGTGGGCGGTCACGTCGAGGTCTACATCGGGCACCACTGGTTCAACGTGGTCGGGATCCTCAAGCCGGTGTTGCTGGACTCCACCCTTGACTCGACCGCGTTCATCTCCCTGCCCGTGGCCGAGCGCCTCTTCCAGGTCGCACCCAACCCCTCGGAGATCTACCTGCGCGCCAACGTCAACCACGTGCCCGCGGTGGCCAACCTGCTGGCGCCGACCGCCGATCCTCAGAACGCATCGGGGGTCGACGTCAGCCGCCCGTCGGACGCGCTCGAGGCCCGGGCCGCCGCCAAGGGTCAGTTCACCACGCTCCTGCTGGGGCTCGGCGCCGTGGCGCTGCTCGTCGGCGCCATCGGGATCGCCAACATCATGGTCATCTCAGTGCTCGAGCGCCGCGGCGAGATCGGCCTGCGCCGCGCGCTCGGCGCCACCCGCCGCCACGTCAGCCTCCAGTTCCTCACCGAGTCGGCGCTGCTGGCCGCGCTGGGCAGCATCGTCGGCCTCGGGCTGGGGGCCGGCGCCACCGAGATCTACTCGATCGCCCGGAACGAGCCGTTCGTCGTCCCGCTCTACGCCCTCGTGGCCGCGCCCGCGTCCGGGCTGATCATCGGAGCCCTGGCGGGGCTGTACCCGGCGGGCAAGGCCGCGCGCCTGAGCCCCACCGAGGCGCTGCGGGTCTGAGGGGACGCCCGGCCACCGCGGGCGTATCGTGGACACCACCCGTGGAAGGCCGCCCGCCCGAGTATCCGCTGAGGCTCTACGTGGCGCTGGTGTTTGGCGCCGTCGGCCTCGCGCTGATCATCATCGGCCTCGGGGGCGCCACCGGTTGGGCCCTGAGCGCTCCGGGGTTCGCGGCCGTCATCGTCGCGCTCGTGGTCATCTGGCGTGCCCAGGCTTCCACGCTCCGGGCGGCGTCGAAGACGCCGCACCGCCGACGCTGAGCCAGGGTCCAACGCCGCCACGACGACGGTGATGACAAGAGCGCTGTCTCGCGACGCTTTTGTCATCAGCGTGGCGGACCGTCGCAGCCACCGCCCGTGCGGCGTCGGGGGCACGTGACGAACGTCAACGGCGGCTGTCGAGGGTTGGCCCGGGCGCGGCTGCGAGCCCGGAACGACGTGGATGGTAAATCCTGCCTCTGGGGGCGGATTTGCCATCCACGTCGCGCTCCCGCGGTGACGCTGATGACAAGAGCGCTGTCTCGCGTCACTTTTGTCATCAACGTTGCGGGCGGTCACAACCACCGCCCGGGCCAGCCATCGAAAGCCGCAGTGCGCACCCCATCCAACCCCTCATACCCCAGTCCTTGCACACCTCAGAGACACACCGGGCCCGCCCCAGGCATCCGTGCCGGGAAGGCGGGCCTCGGAGAGGAGGTCAGTTGCTGGGCACCCCACTGCTCGGCGGCGCGGGCTGCTGGGTGGTGTAGGGCGTGATCGGGCTGCTGGCGGCCGGCGTGGTGGTCAGCGGTCCGCCGAAGAGGACGATCTTGCCGTTCTGGATCTTGCCCATCTCGGCGCCACCGAACCCGCCGTGCTGTGACCCGCCGTAGCGGTAGGGGACGAGGCCGGGGCCGGTCCACTTGCCGCCCTGCTTGTCGATGGCGTTGACCAGATCCTGGCGGGTGAGGTTCTTGCCGGCGGCCTTGAGCGCCTGCACGAGCGTGTAGGCGTTGGCCATCCCGTACTCGACGTTGCCGTCGAACGGCACCTTGGAGTCGTACTGCGCGTGGATCTTCTGGAACAGCCGGATCCACGGATTGGAGGTGTCAGTGTTCGACGGCAGGTAGCCGTCGGTGATGGCGCCCTCGATCAGAGCGGTCCCGGACACCTTGCCCTTGGAGACCGCCTTGAGCAGGCCGCCCACCGTGATCGGATCGATGCCCACGTTGGAGACGGCGAGCTGGGGCTTGAAGCCCAGGGTGAACGACGTGAGCTGGGCGATGGCGGTGTAGATGGGAACCGTGAAGTCCACCATCACGGTCGCCTTGGCCGACTTGATCGCCGTGACCTGGGAGGCCAGGGTCGTGGTGCCCGACTCGTAGGGCTCCTTGGCCACGATCGAGCTCGCGGGCAGCTCGTCCTCGATGCCCTGCAGGCCGCCCCTGCCGAAGTCGTCGTCCTGGTAGAGCACGCCGACCTTGGCGCCGGCGAAGTGCTGCTTGAGGTACTGGCCGAGGATCTTGCCCTCGATGGTGTAGTTGGGCTGCCAGCCGAACGTCTCGGGCTGGGAGGCGCCGTTGTCCCAGCACGGGCAGCCCGAGGCCACGAACAGGTCCGGCACCTTGGATGCGTTGAGGAAGCTGACGACCTTGGTGTGGGTCGGCGTCCCCAGCCCCTCGAAGATGCCGAACACCTTGCTCTGCAGCACGAGCTGGTGCACGACGTTGACGGTGTTGGTGGGGTTGTAGGCGTCGTCCTTGATGATCAGGTGCACCTTGCGCCCGAACACGCCACCGTGGGCGTTGACGTAGTCGAAGAACGCCTGGGAGGCGGGAGCGATCTCGCTGTACCCCGGCGCCGCCGGCCCCGTCAGCGGCTGATGGGTGCCGAACGTGATGCTGTTGGCCGTGACCCCTGGAGCGCTCGAACCTCCGCCGCTGCTCGACGAACCGCAGCCCACGGCCGCGATGGCCACACCTGCGGTCACCGCGGCGGCGATCAGCCGCCGGCGTTTGACAGCTCCCATCTCTCTCCTCCTCCTCTTGTGGGTGACCTTCTGCCGGCGCGCCTGAGCGGGCCTGCGCCGGCTGCCCGAGCCCACCGGAAGGGCTCGGACAATTCGATACGTTTTCCCTTGTGCGTTTCAAATACTAAGGTGGTGGCATGAGCGCTGCAACCGAGTCCCGTCGTCCCCGCCGCGGGCGCCCCGCGACGGCCAGTCGTGACGACGTGCTCGCCGCGGCGCGGGCTCAGTTCATGGCCGGAGAGCGCGTGGACCTCACCATCGTCGCGCGGGACCTCGGGCTGGGTCGCGCCACGATCTACCGGTGGTTCGGCTCGCGCGAGCGGCTGCTCTCCGAGGTCATCGCCGGCGAGTCCGAGGTGCTCATCCTCCGCCACCGCCGCACCGTCCGTCGCCGCGGCGTGCAGGGCCTGCTCGAGGTCTTTGACCGCATCAACCGCAGCCTCGCGCGCTCGATGCCGCTGCGCCGGTTCGTCGAGCAGGAGCGCGCGTCGGCACTGCGCCTGCTCACGTCGAGCACCGGCGCGGTGCAGTGCCGGAGCGTCGCGCTGGTCACGGCCATGATCCAGAGTGAGGTCGCGGCCGGGCGATACGAGCCGCCCGCCGATCCCGAGACCCTCGCCTACGCGATCGTCCGCCTGTGCGAGGCCTTCCTCTACAACGACGCCGCGTTCGGGATCCGGGGCGATCACGAGCGCCTCCGCGCAGTCCAGGCAGCACTGCTCGGCGTTCCCCACGCCGCGTCTGCGCCCCCGAAGCGCCGCCGCCGAGTCACTCCCACGTCCCCGTCAGGCTGAGCCTCGCACGGCGCGCAGCCGGCCGGAGACCGCGCGCAGCCCCCCCTGGATCCCGCTCGGCCACAGGATCATCGCCGCGATGAGCACGATTCCGTAGATGGCCAGCGGCATGTTGGCCGAGACCTTGGTCGACAGTGAGAAGGAGTGCGCGATGTCGTTGGTCCAGTTGGGCAGGAGCGTGAGCAGCGCCGCGCCCCACGCCGCTCCCACCAGTGACCCCAATCCGCCGAGGACGACGCCGGTGAGCAGAGACAGCGAGAGCTGCAGCGGGAACGCGCCGGGCTGGGCGAGCTGAAGCACCACCGCCAGCAGCGCGCCCGAGAGGCCCGCGCACCCCGCCGAGATGATGAACGCGGTCGTCTGCGTGCGTCCGACCGACAGCCCGCACAACGACGCGGCGATCTCGTCGTCGCGCACGGCGCGCAGCGAGCGGCCCACGCCGCTGCCGATGACGTTGTAGAGCACGAACAGCACGATCACCGCCCCGCCCCCGGCGATCCACGCCTCCCAGCGCTCGAGCGGGAAGTCGGCGCCCAGCCAGGACGGCGGCACCGGGGGGTTGATGGTGAGCCCGTTCTCTCCGCCGAACAGGCCCGAGAACTTGTCGGCGAGCGCCGGCAGCCCGACCGCGAAGGCGAGCGTCGCACCCGCCAGGTAGGGGCCGCGCAGCCGGCTGGCGGCGACCCCGACGGGGATGCCCACCAGCACGCTCACCACCACGGCCGCGGCGATCGCCGGGACCAGCGCCCAGCCCTCGTTGCCGATGAGCAGCGCCACCGTGTAGGCGCCGACCGCCATCAGCGCGCCGTGGCCCAGCGAGATCTGCCCGCTCTGGCCCGCCAGCACCGTCAGCCCGGCGAGCGCGGCGAAGTAGTAGAGGCCGGTCGCCAGCTGCAGGTCGTTGTAGGCACTGATGAAGTCCGAGACGATGATCAGCGCGACCGCGGCGAGCACCGCCCAGGCCAGCGATCGTGCCAGCGTGCTGCGCGTGAGCACCCCGCGCACGGCCGTCATACCCGGCGCTCCGAGCTCACCGCAAACAGTCCGCCCGGCCGCAGCATCAACACGGCGACCAGGATCACCAGCGCCGCCAGCGGGACCAGCGACGAGCCCGCGTAGCCCGAGACATACGAGAGCGCCACGCCGAGCGCCACCCCGCCGATGACCGCTCCGGGCGGGCTGTCCAGGCCCCCCAGCACGGCAGCGACGAACCCGCTGATGAGGATCGGGTCAAAGCTGTTGGGGCCCAGGAACACCGACGGGGCGACGAGCACGCCCGCCAGCGCGCCGGCGACCGCCGCCAGTGCCCAGCCGACGGTGAACATCCGTGCCACCCGCACGCCGAGCAGGCGCGCCACCTCGGGGGCAAAGGCCGACGCGCGCATCTGCAGGCCCAGCGAGGTCAGCCGGAACAGCGCCGCCAGGCCGACGGCGACGGCGATGACGACCAGCACGATGAACGTGTCGTTGGGGGTGAAGAGCAGCCGGGTGCCGCCGACGTCGTAGCCGCGCAGCGAGAACGCCGGCGGGAAGGAGCGCGGGGTGTTGCCCCAGATCATCCCGGCGACCGCCACCAGCAGCGTGTAGAGCCCCAGGGTGAGGATGACCGCGTTGAGCGGGGGCGCGGACTCCACCGGGCGGATGAGCACGCGCTCCACCAGGGCCCCGAAGACCAGCCCGCACGCCAGCGCCACGGCGAAGCCCAGCCAGTAGTGCCCCGAGGAGTTGATGACCGCCGAGGCGATGAACGTCGTCACCATCAGCATCGCGCCCTGAGCGAAGTTGACGATCCGGGTGGCGCGCCAGATGAGCACGAGGGCCAGCGCCACCGCGGCGTACACCGCTCCGTCGGAGATGCCGCTCAAGGTGAGGTCGATGAACTTGGTCAAGCGCGGCTCCTAGAACCCCAGGTAGGCATGGCGAAGCTGCTCGTCGGCGGCCAGCTCACCGGGCTCGCGGTCGGCGACGACGCGCCCCAGGTTGAGCACGATCCCGCGGTTGGCGATCGACAGGGCGCTGCGGGCGTTCTGCTCCACCAGCAGCACCGCCAGCCCGAGGTTGTCGGCCAGGGAGCGGATCATCGCCATGATCTGGGCGACGATCACCGGGGCCAGGCCCAGCGACGGCTCGTCGAGCAGCAGCACCTGGGGCCGGGCCATCAGCGCGCGGCCGATCGACAGCATCTGGCGCTCTCCGCCGGAAAGGCGCGACGCGGGCTGGTGCTCGCGCTCGCCCAGGCGCGGGAACAGCTCATAGATCTCGGCGACCGGCGCCGCCGCGCCGCGCCGCCACAGCCCACCGAGGCGCAGGTTCTCATGGACCGTGAGCTCGGAGATGACGCCGCGGCCCTCGGGCACGTGGGCGACGCCCCGGCGCACGATCTCCTCCACGGCCATGCCGGTGATGTCGGTGCCGTCGACCTTCACCCGGCCCGACCGCGGTGCGACCAGCCCTGTGATCGTCCGCAGCAGCGACGTCTTGCCTGCGCCGTTGGCTCCCAGCACCGCGGTGACGGTGCCCTTCGGCGCCTTCAGGGAGACGCTGTCCACGGCGCGCACGGGACCGTAGTCCGTGGTCAGCTCCTCAACGCTGAGCATCGGCCGTCTCGCTTCCCGCCGTCGTATCGGCCGCCTCGGCCTCGCGCCCCAGGTAGGCCTCGAGCACGCGCGGGTCCTGGCGCACGGTCGCGGGATCACCGGAGGCGATCACGCGTCCGAAGTCGAGCACCACCATCCGGTCACACACGGAGGTGACGAGGTCCATGTGGTGGTCGACGAGCATCACCGCGATCGAGCTGCCCAGGGCTCTGATCATCTCAGCGAGGGCTGACATCTCCTCGGTGTCCAGACCACCGGCGGGCTCGTCGAGCAGCAGCAGGTCGGGCTCGCATGCCAGGGCGCGAGCCAGCGCCACCCGCTTCTGCACCGCGTAGGGGAGCTGCCCGGGCCGGGACTCGAGCACGTCGCTGCAGCCCACCCGCTCCAGTGCCGCCAACGCGCGCTCGCTCAGCGCGCGTTCGTCCTGGTCGGCCCGCGGGCGTCCCAGCATCGCGCTGACGACGCCGGCCCGCCGGAAGCGCTGCGCTCCCACCATCACGTTCTCGCATACGGTCAGCTCGGCGAACAGGCCGACGCCCTGGAGCGTCCGGGCGATGCCCAGCGACGCCAGCCGGTGCGGGCGGATCCCGTCAAGCGGCTGTCCGCGCCATCGCATGGTGCCCGATCCCGGTGCGACGAAGCCACAGATGACGTTGAACAGCGTCGTCTTGCCCGCGCCGTTGGGGCCGATGATCCCGAGCACCTCCCCCTGGGAGACCTCGAGCGACACGCCGTCCAGCGCGGTGATCCCGCCGAACGACACCGAGATCTCACTCACGGAGAGCTTGCCGGTGGTCTCCTCCTCCGTCGGCACGGGGGCCAAGCTAGCGCAGCGCGCCGACGATGCCAATACTGATACACAGCACGCCGTGAGTTCTTAATACTTCGGCGCCCGCCATGCTCCGGTTGCTCAGAGCACGGGATCGGAGTCCCGGTACAGCGGCCGCACGCCGGCCACCGCGAGCATCTCGCAGTAGCCGATCACGTAGTCAAGCGGTCGCTCCATCGGGTCCGCATGCTTCGGGGTGAGGCAATACGTGCGCTCGTTGAGGTGCGGGCCCTGCCAGCCGTGCAGGAGGTTGGCGGCGGTGGCGCCTCGGAGCATGGCGCGGATGTCTCGATCGATCATGGCGCGGAGTGGGTGGGGAGCACGCCCCCCAGTTTTCCCGGTCCCCGGGCGGTTCAAGCACCTGCGCGACAATTCTCATGTGACCGGTGCGCCCCTGCTCCTCGCCAGGCATGGCCAGACCGTCGACAACGCCAACGGTTTGATCCTCGGCCGCCGGGACCCCGAGCTGTCAGAGCTGGGCGAGCAGCAGGCCGCGGCGCTCGCCGTCCAGGCCCGGGCACGGGGCGTCGTCGCCATCTGGTGCTCGCCGCTGCTGCGGGCCCGCCAGACGGCGTCGGTCGTCGGCCATCAGCTCGGCGTCGAGCCGGATGTCATCGATGACCTGATCGAGTCCGCGCGCGGCGACTGGGAGGGGATCTCACAGGCGGTGCTGGCTCAGCGCGAGCCGGAGCTGTTCGCCGCCTTCGAGGCCGGTGATCCGGACTTCGCCTTCCCTCAGGGCGAGTCGATCCGCTCCCAGGTCCTGCGCACCCGCCGGGCACTGACCCGGGTCGCCGAAGGGCCCCAGCCCTCGCTGGTGGTCGCCCACGCGGGCACCATCCGCGCGGCCCTGCTCGCCGCCGGTCGGCCGGTGCCGCCCGAGCGGGCGTTGGCCAACGGCGAGGCCGTCGCGCTGGATTGGGAGCCGGACGACCGCCCACGCTGACCCGCCCACGCTGACCCGCCCACGCTGACCCGCCCACGCTGACGGCTGCCGTCATACGTGACGGCAGCCGTTTGCGCCTGACGGTGAGTGGCCTCCAGTTAGAAGATGCGGACCGCGACCTCCGCGGGCGCGTCGAACAGCTCATTGAGCTCATCGTCGAGCTTGACCAGCGTCAGCGACGCGCCGGCCATGTCCAGCGACGTGCAGTACTCACCGACGTAGCTGCGGGTCACGTTGATGCCCCGCTGAGCCAGCTGGTCGTGCGCGCGCCCGTAGAGGATGTAGAGCTCGGAGATCGGCGTGCCGCCGAGCCCGTTGATCATCAGCGCCACGTCATCGCCCGAGCTGTAGGGCAGATCGGAGGCCACGGCCTCCAGCAGCTCGTCGACGATCGCGTCCGCGTTGGTCAGCTTCTCGCGGCGCCGGCCCGGCTCGCCGTGGATCCCGACACCCATCTCCATCTCGTCGTCGCCGAGCTCGAACAGCGGCGAGCCCTTGGCCGGCGGCGTGCACGACGTGAGCGCCATGCCCATCGTGCGGGTGACCGAGTTGACGCGCTCGCCCAGCTTGACCAGCTCGTCGAGCTCCGCGCCCTTCTCCGCGGCTGCGCCGACCGCCTTGATGACGAAGAAGTTGCCGGCCACGCCGCGCCGGCCGACCGTGTAGGTCGAGTCCTTCACCGCCACGTCGTCGTCGACGATGATCGTGGCGATCCTGATGTCCTCGGCCTCGGCCAGCTCACGGCCCATGTCGAACGACATGCGGTCGCCGGTGTAGTTGTTGATGATGTGCAGGACCCCCTTGGGGCTGGCCAGGAGCTTGGTGGTCTCATAGACGTAGTCAGACGGTGGGGCGGCGAACACGTCACCCGGGCAGGCGGCGTCGAGCATGCCCTTGCCCACCACCATCACGTGCGCCGGCTCATGGCCGGAGCCCGACCCCTGGACGATGGACACCTTGTTCTCGTTGGGGGCGTCGGCCCGCATGATGAGGTTGTACTCGGGTACGTACTTGAGCTTGCCGGGGTTGGCGAGCTGGATCCCCTTGAGCATCTCGGGAACGAACTGCTGAGGGTCGTTGACGAACTTCTTCACGGTCTCTCTCCTCTCGAGTGACCTGCCTGGTTTTTCACGCGTGATGACCTCACGCGCGCCCTTCCCCTCGCTGCTGGACGCACGTCAGGCCAGCTCCAGCTCGGCCTGGAGCCACGCCTTGCTCACCGCTTCGAACATCACGGCGATGCCGATCGCCCCGGCGTCTACTGAGTCGCGGCTGCGATCTCCGGTGTAGGACGCGCGGCCGCGCCGGGCCAGCATGCCCTTGGTCGCCTCTGCGCTCTCGCGCGCCTGCACGGCGGCCTTCTCGATCGCCTGCGCCGCCCCGTTGGGCAGCTCGGCCTCGAGCACATCCACCGCCGGCACCAGGGCATCGAGCAGGGTCTTGTCGCCCAGGTCGGTGTTGCCCCGCTGCTTGATCCCCTCGATCGCGGCGCGGAAAGCGGCGATGACCTCCTCGCCCGTCGGCTGCGCCTTGTCGGTCAGCGCCCCGCCGGCACGCAGGAACGCCGTGCCCCAGATCGGGCCGGAGGTTCCGCCGATGCGCTTGGTCAGCGTGATCGCGGTCTTCTTGAGCAGGCCTCCGATGTCCGCGTACTCCATCGCCTCCCAGTCGGAGACGACGATCTCAAAGCCGCGGGCAAGGGAGTAGCCGAAGTCCCCGTCGCCCACCACCGCGTCGAGCTCGCAGAAGTAGGTCTCGTTGTCGACGGCGGTCTGGGCGATCGTCCGCACCACCAGCTCGCCCCGGCGCAGCGCCGTGTCGCTCATACAGCCTCCTTGTCCAGTATGGGTTGGGTCCGGCACGCGTCGAGGTCGGCGAGCGTGACCAGCTCGCCGGGCTGCGCGCCGCTGCGGTTGGCCAGGACGACCGCCGGCTCTCCGGGATCGCCGAGGCTGGTGACCACCATGACCGCCTCGCTCATGTCCTCCTCGGCCGTGTAGCTGGAGACGGTGACCACGCACCGCAGCCCGGCGCCGACCGCGGCGAGCAGGCCGTTGCGCGAGTCCTCGATGACGATCGCGTCGCCGCGCTCGATCTGAAGCTGCTCGACGGCGAGGTCGTAGATGGCCGGGTCGGGCTTCTTGGCGGGGACGACGTCGCCGGCGAACACGGCAAAGTGCGATGCGTGGTCGGGGCCCACGGCGTGCTCGAGCACGGCGCGGACGGACTCCTCGGCCGAGGTCGACGCCACCGCCAGCGTCCACCCGGCGTCGATCGCCTCGGCGACGATCCGGGCGATTCCCGGACGGCCCGGCAACCGGCCGGCACGCACCATCTCCTTGTAGCGCGCCGTCTTTCGCCTGTGCCAATCGGCCAGCAGCTCCGTCTGGCCGTCGGCGTCGGTGGGCAGGCCGTTGGCGCGGACGAACTCAGGCGTGAGCAGCGAGGCCATGCGCTCCTTGCCGCCGCCGATCCGCAGCTTCTCGGCGTACTCCTGCTCTGACCACGTCACCGGGAGGCCGAGCTCGGCGAAGGTCTCGTTGAAGGCGGGGCGGTGGCCGTCGCGCTCGGTGTCGGCCAGGACGCCGTCACAGTCGAAGATGAGCGCCGGCACGGGCTAGCCGGCCGATGCGGAGAGGGCGCCGGCACGGCCGGCCGAGCCGAACATTCCGATGTGGTGCTTGGCCATCTCCAGCACCGCGGTCCTCACGTGCTTGAGCATCGACGGCGGATCGTGCTTGCCGGGGTTGGCGTCGAGATACTCGCGGTGGGCGTCGACGAAGGCGATCTTCAGCGCGGTCGAGATGTTGACCTTGGCGCAGCCGCGGGCGATCAGATCGGAGAACTGATCCGCGGTCAGGCCGGTGCCGCCGTGGAGCACCATCGGGATGGGGTGCAGCTCGACGATCTCGGTCACGCGCTCCGGGTGCAGCTCCGGGGAGCTCTTGTACAGGCCGTGCGCGGTTCCGATGGCGGGAGCGAAGGAGTACACCCCCGTCGTCTCGATGAACCGGGCGGAGACCTCGACCGGGTGCACGACACCGGCCTCGTCGGAGCCGACGCCGTCCTCGACGCCGAGCACGCTCTCGATCTCGCCCTCCACCTGCGCGCCGTGGCGCTCGGCCTCGGCGACGACCTCGACGGTCTGGCGCGTGTTCTCGGCGACGTCGAGCTCGGACCCGTCAAAGAGCACGGAGTTCCAGCCCGTCTCCAGACAGACGGTGATCCACTCCCGATCCGGGCAGTGGTCCAGGTGCAGTGACACCGGCACCGGCACCCCGTCGGCGCGGGCGCGCCACATGCTGTACAGCGCCTTGGCGCCGATCGACTTCACCGTCTTGAGCGACGTCTGCACGATGAGCGGCGACTCCATCTCGGTCGCCGCGGCCAGCACGGCCTCGAGCGTGAGGTCGTCGACCACGTTGATCGCCGCCACGCCGTACCGGTCGGCAAAGGCCGGATCGAGGATCTGACGGATCGGCACAACCGGCATCCCACAACCTCCCTCTTGGCGTGAGCTGATCCCCGGTGGATGCGGCCCCGCGCCGGGTCGCTGCAGGCAATTTACCGCCCAAACGTTTAGCCCTCAAGCATCGACCCGCGCCGTCGGCGCGGAAAGCAGGGTCCGGCTGCGCTCAATGGCGGCCGTCACGCGCGCCGGGTCCCGGCGGGTCAGGGCGGGGGGATCTCCCCGGAGCCCCGGCCCACCAGCCGCGTGGGAATGACGACCGACTGCGGCGGCCCGTCGTCGCCGTCCATGCGCTCGAACAGCCGCTGGCACGCTGCCGCGCCGATGGCCACGGGATCCTGGGCGACGATCGTCACCGGCGGCTCGAGCAGGTCCGAGAGGGCGAAGTCGTCAAAGCCCACCAGCGCGACCCGGTGGCGCAGGCCGAGGTTGCGCAGGCCACGCACGGCACCGATGGTGATGAGGTTCTGAGCCGTGAACAGGGCGGTGGGGCGGGGGCCGTTGAGCAGCTCGCCCACCATGGCCTCGGCGGCGTCGGGCCCGCGGATCCCGAACACCACCAGCTCGCGCTCCAGCGCGATCCCGGCCTCGGTCAGCGCCTGCCGGTAGCCGGCGAAGCGCTCGGTGGCGGTCGGGATCTCCTCGAGGTCACCGAGGAACGCCACGCGCGTATGTCCGTGGGCCAGGAGATGCGCCACCCCGCGATAGGCGCCGTCGATGTTGTCCGACAGGACGGTGTCGGCGCGCAGCAACCGCGGCGGGCGGTCGACGAAGACCAGGTTGAGCCCGGCTCGCTGCTCGTTGGCCAGGTAGCTCTGGTCATCGCCGGTGGGCATGACGATCAGACCGTCGACACGACGGGAGATCAGCGCCGTGGTCAGCGCGCGCTCGCGGTCGGGGTCCTCGTCGACGCTGCCGGCGAAGACCGCGATGCCCCGGGCGCGGGCGAGGTCCTCGACGGCTCGGTGCAGCGCCGAGGAAAACGGGTTGGCCACGTCCTCGAGGACGACGCCGATCGTCCGGGTGCGGCCGTCGCTGGAGCGGAGGCTGCGCGCGGTCAGGTTCGGCCGGTAGTCGAGTGCCGCTGCGGCACGCGTGACGCGGGCCGCCAGGTCGGGGGCCACTGACGGCTCCGCGTTGATCACGCGCGACACCGTCTTGAGGCTTACGCCGGCCAGCGCTGCGACCTCGCGCATGGTGGGGCGGGCGCGCGGGCCCGGCGGCTCGACCGCAGGGCCGGCGAGATCAGAACTGTCCGACAACGTTTTCCTCTCGGAGAGATCGGCGAGCAGCATACCCTACAAAGTCGCCCTTGACAACGTTGTCTCGATGAACTACGTTGCCGGGATAACGTTGTCTCACCGCACGGTCGCGACGAGGAAAGCAGCATCCGACCGCAGTACACGAGGAGGAGGAACTCGATGTCTCAGCGTCAGCGCTCCCAGACGAGCGAACGCACCACCACAGCCCGTCGCCGCCGCATAGCCGCGGGGGCGTGCGCCGTCACCGCGGCCATCGCCGTCGCCGCTTGCGGATCCAGCAGCTCGGGCGGCTCGGGCGGCAGCTCGGGCGGCTCCACCAAGGCGGGCGCGGTCAAGGTCGCGCTCATCCTCAAGACGTTCTCCAACCCCTACTTCGTCTCGATGGAGAAGAGCGCCAAGGCGGACGCCGCCAAGAAGGGCGTCAACCTCACGGTGTCCGCCGGGACCACCGACGGTGACACGAGCACTCAGATCACCGCCATCGACAACGCCATCGCCGCCGGTGACAAGGGCATCATCATCACCACCAACGGCAACGCGGTGAACGCTGCGCTGGGCAAGGCGCGAACCGCCGGTCTGTACACGATCGCGCTGGACACGGCGCCGACGCCGCCGAGCGCCGTCAACCTCACCTACGCCACCGACAACACCGCCGCGGGCAAGCTCGACGGTCAGTGGGCGGCGGCGAAGCTCGCCGGCAAGCCGGCCGACATCGCGATGCTCGATCTGTTCAACAACCAGGTCGTATCGGTTGACGTCGACCGTGATCACGGCTTCCTCGAGGGCATGGGCATCCCCGTCGGTGACCCGAACATCAACGGCAAGGAGCCCACGAGCGGCCACTACACCGGCGGCCAGGGCGGTAGCTACAAGATCGCCTGCCAGCTGCCGACCCAGGGCGCGATCCCAACCGGCAAGTCCGCGATGCAGACGTGCCTGCAGAAGGACCCCAACATCAACCTCGTCTACGCCATCAACGAGCCCGCGGCCGAGGGTGCGGCCGAGGCGATCAAGAACGCCGGGAGCAAGGCCATCGTCGTCGCCATCGACGGCGGCTG
Organism: uncultured Actinomycetota bacterium; assembly: GCA_963771675.1. Taxonomy (GTDB): domain Bacteria; phylum Actinomycetota; class Thermoleophilia; order Solirubrobacterales; family Solirubrobacteraceae; genus Palsa-465. The sequence goes on from CAVYUJ010000007.1 coordinate 227,068, forward strand.
CTCGAACCTGCCGTTCCTGTCAAACGGCGAGATCGCCGCGACCGCCGGGCAGTTCCCGGGCAAGATGGCCTCCGATGGCGTCGACGCCATCTACAAGCTGGCCACCAAGCACACGAAGCCGGCAGCGTCGCCCGGCCTTGGCTTCTTCAACACCGGTACCAAGCTCTACACGAACGACCCGATGAAGGGCGTTCCGAGCATCACCTCCAGCCAGGCCAAGTCCATCTGCTGGGGCTAGGGCCTCGAGCCCGCCTGCGAGTCCCCGACTCGTTGACATCGCGGCGGCCGTCGTCACTCCTGCGGGTGTGACGGCGGCGGCGATGTCCTCTCAGCGTCACCGAACCTCGACGACAAGGATCCACCGTGGCTGACACCGCAGCAGTCTCGGCCGAGCCTGATTTCGACAGTCTCGCGCCGAAGCTGACACCGCTCATTCGTGTCCAACGACAACTCCACGCTCACCCGGCTCTCGGACCGTTGATCGTGCTGATCGCCTCAGCGATCGTCTTCTCGTTCATCAACACGCGCTTCTACGCCTCGGCGAACATCTCGCTCATGCTCCAGCAGGTGGCCGTCATCGCCGCGCTGGGAGTCGCGCAGACCCTGATCATCCTCACTGCCGGCATCGACCTCTCGATCGGGGCGGCGATGATCCTGGCGCAGCTCTTCATGGCCCAGGTCGCCGCCAACAATCACGTCATCGGTGTGCTGGCGCTCATCATCGGGCTGGTCATCGGACTGGGGACCGGGGTGCTCAACGGCGCCCTCGTCACCCGGTTCCGGCTCCCGCCGTTCATCGCCACGCTCGGAACCTTGAGCATCTTCACCTCGATCGGTCTGCTGTACGCCAAGGGCCAGACGACCCAGGCCTCTCAGCTGCCCGGCCTTCTCAACTGGACCGGCAACGCGGTGAAGATCGGCCCGTTCAACCTGATCAACGGCGTGCTGCTGATGATCGCCCTGTACGTGGTGGTCAACTACATGCTGGGACAGACCACGTGGGGACGCCACGTGTTCGCCGTCGGCGACGATGTCGACGCCGCCCGTCTGGCCGGGATCCGGACCAACCGGGTGCTGTTCAGCGTCTACGCCGTGGCCGGCATCATCATCGCCATCGCGGCGTGGATCTCGCTCGGGTACACCGGAGCGGCCAGTCCCAACAACGCCGTCGACGCCAACCTGCAGAGCATCACCGCGGTGGTGATCGGAGGCACCAGCCTGTTCGGCGGACGGGGCGGAGTCATCGGCACCCTGTTCGGGGCGCTGATCGTGGTCGTGTTCACCTCGGGCCTCACGCTGGCGAGCGTCAACGACCTCTATCAGCCGATCGCCGAAGGACTCCTGGTGATCGCGGCCGTCGGTGTCGACCAGTGGATCCGGAGGGTGAAGGTATGACTGACACGGCAGACACAGCCGAGAACAGGACGGGCGGGTCCGATCCCGACGTGCCGGTCACCGAGGCCACCGAGAACCCGCGGCCCCAACCGTCGTCCAAGGGCACCCCGGTGCTGGAGGCGCGCGGCCTGGTCAAGACGTGGGGACACGTCATCGGCCTGGCCGAGGTCGACCTGCGCCTGGACGCAGGCGAGGTGCTCGGGATCATCGGTGACAACGGCGCCGGCAAGTCCACGCTGATCAAGTGCCTGACCGGGGCGCTCCAGCCCGATCGCGGCGAGCTGCTGCTGGAGGGCAAGCGGGTGACGTTCAAGAGCCCGTTGGAGAGCCGGCAGGCGGGGATCGAGACGGTGTACCAGACGCTGGCGGTCGCGCCGGCGCTCGACATCGCCTCGAACATGTACCTCGGCCGTGAGCGGCGGATGCCCGGACCGCTCGGGACGGTCTTCCGTCGGCTGGACAAGCGCGGGATGGTGAAGGCGGCCAAGGACGAGATGACCAAGTTGGGCATCTCGACGCTGCAGGACATGCGCCAGCGGGTGGAGACCCTGTCCGGCGGTCAGCGCCAGGCGGTCGCGGTCGCCCGTGCGGCCGCGTTCGGCTCGAAGGTGATCATCCTGGATGAGCCGACCGCGGCCCTGGGCGTCAGGGAGTCCAACCAGGTACTCGACATGATCCGCGAGGTACGCCGTCACGGCATCCCGGTGATCCTGATCAGCCACAACATGCCGCACGTGTTCGATGTCGCCGACCGGGTCCACATCCAGCGGCTGGGTCGGCGCGCCGGGGTCGTGAGCCCGGCCACCACGACGGCGGAGGAGGCCGTGGCGATCATGACGGGGGCCAAGCGCCTCGACGATTCACCTGCGTCATGATCACCGTCGCAGGGGAGGCGCTGATCGACATCGTCGTCGGCGCCTCCGGATCGATGCGGGCGGTGCCCGGCGGCGGCCCGTTCAACGTGGCGCGGACGATCGCGCGTCTCGGGGGAGAGTGCCAGTTCCTTGGCACTCTCTCCGAGGACCCCTTCGGTCAGCGGCTGCGCTCGGTCTTGCGGCGCGACGGCGTCGGGGTGGTGGTGGACCAGGAGGCGCTCGCCCCCACCACCGTCGCCATCGCGCAGATCGATGAGCTGGGCGTGGCCGACTACCGGTTCTACGTCGAGGGCACGGCGGCGGCGCAACTCGAGCGAGCCGACGTCCCGGGGGATCTGTTGCAGGCGTCAAGCGCGCTCGCCGTCGGGGGGCTCGGCCTGGTGGTCGAGCCCATCGCCTCGACGCTGCGCGCGCTCGTCAGCAGCAAGCCGCCCACTCTGCTCACGCTGCTTGATCCCAACTGCCGCCCGCGCGCCATCCGGGATCCGATCGGCTATCGCCTGCGCATCGACGGGTTCGTCGCGGCGGTTGACGTCGTCAAGGTGTCCAGCGAGGATCTGGCGATGCTGCGCCCGGGAGAGGAGCTGGCGGCAGCCGCGCGCGGTCTGCTGGCGCTCGGCCCCGCGGCGGTCCTGGTCACCGACGGACCCGAGCCGGTGCGGCTGCTCACCGCCGCGGGCGAGCGAGCAGTCCCGGCGCGGCCGGTGCCGATCGTCGACACGGTCGGCGCCGGCGACGCCTTCGTCGCGGCCTTCCTCGCCGGTTGGGAGCAGGCCGGGTTGCGCCGGGAGGACCTCGGTGACCTCGACGCGCTGGCCGAGGTGGCGGGCGGGGCGGTCGAGGTGGCCGCGGCGGCCTGCACGGTCGCGGGCGCGAATCTGCCCGCCGGCTATCGCCGGGGCCACCCGCCGTTCAGGCCCCGAACAACCGCTCCAGCGTCTGGCGCATGACGCCGGCGTCGGCATCGATCCCGGTCCAGTACCGGATGCCGATGACGCCCTGGTTGACGAGCATGCCCAGCCCGTCGAGCGCGGTGGCTCCGCGTTGCTCCGCGTCGCGCAGCAGTCCGGTCCGCGGCGGGTTGGGGATGACGTCGGCGACGACCATGGCGGGGGTGATGCTGTCGGGCTCGATGTCCAGCCGTGCGTCGACATCGGGGAAGAGGCCGATCGAGGTGGCGTTGACCACGATCCCGGCGGTCTCGGGCAGCGCGAAGCGGTGATCCCACACCACCAGCTCAGCGCGTGCCGGGGTGCGCTCGGCGATCAGGGAGACGAGCTCGCTGCCCCGTCGCGGGTCGCGGTTGACCACGGTGATGTGCGCCGCGCCCGCGAGCGCCGACTCCACGGCGATCGCCCGGGCGGCGCCACCGGCGCCGAACAGCACGATCGACGCCCCGGCCGGATCCACGAACCTGCGCAGGGAGGCGACGAACCCCTGCCCGTCGGTGTTGGCGCCGACCCAGCGGTCGTCTCGCCGCATCACGCAGTTGACGGCGCCGATGAGCTGCGCGGATTCGTGGAGCTCATCGAGGTGGGCGATCACCTTCACCTTGTGCGGCAGCGAGCAGTTGAAGCCGGCCCAGCCCATCGCCATCGCTCCGCGGACGGCGTCGCCGAGTTGCTCGGGCGCCACATCGCAGTTGACGTAGCGAGCGTCGAGTCCGTGGTGGCGGTAGGCGGCCTCCACCATCGCCACCGTCGGGTTCTCGGCCGCCGGGGTGGCGAATGAGCCGGTCAGGACGCTCAGGAAGCTCTGCGCCATCGGCCGCCACCCTAGCGCACCGGCGTCGCACCACGATATCGCGGCACGATATCGTACCGCGATATCGTGGTGCGGAGGTGACCACGTGCGCACCCTGAGCGCCGACATCGTCGTGATCGGATCGGGCATGGGCGGGGCGACCACCGCGCTGGCGCTGGCCGAGCGCGGCGCCGACGTGCTCATCCTGGAGCGCGGCGACCGCCTCCCGCGCGAGCCGGCCAACTGGTCGGCCCGCGCGGTCTTCACCGAACGGCGCTACAGGCCCGACGAGCGCTGGCTGGACGGCGCCGGCACGTCGTTTGCGCCGGGCGTGCATTACGTCGTCGGGGGAAACACCAAGGTCTACGGCGCCAGCCTGCCCCGGCTGCGCGAACAGGACTTCGGCGCGATCGAGCACCGGGAGGGCACGTCGCCGGCGTGGCCCTTCGACTACGCCGCGCTCGAGCCCTACTACGGTCAGGCCGAGGCCCTCTATCGCGTGCACGGCACCCCCGGCGAGGATCCCACCGAGCCGTGGCGCTCGACGCCCTTCCCCTACCCCGCGCTGGCGCACGAGCCCTACATCGCCGACCTCGCCCACCGGCTGCGGGCGCAGGGCGTCACGCCCTCTGCCAACGCGATGGGCGTCGACCTGCGCCCGGGCGGCCGCTGCGTCCGCTGCGCCACCTGCGACGGCTTCCCGTGCCCGCTCGGGGCCAAGAGCGATGCCGAGACCTGCGCTCTGGAGCCGGCCCTGCGCACCGGCAACGCCCGGCTGAAGACCCGTGTCCGCGCGCGCCGGATCGCCACCGACGCGATCGGGCGGTGCGTGACCCACGTGCTGGCCGACGGGGAGGAGGGGCCGGTCCGCGTCACCGGCGGGCGATTCGTGCTGGCGGCCGGCGCGGTGAACTCGGCCGCGCTGCTCCTGGCCTCCGCGGACGAGAAGCACCCGCGCGGGCTGGCCAACGGCTCAGACCAGGTGGGCCGAAATTTCATGATGCACAACAACGCCCATGTCGTCGCCGTCGACCTGGACCGCCGCAACGACGTCACCTTCCAGAAGACGCTGTCGGTCAACGACTGGTACCTCGATGGCGGCGACGGCTACCCGCTGGGCGCGATGCAGCTGATCGGCAAGGTGCAGGGGACGATGATGAAGCTCGAGGCGCCTCGCGTTCCGCGAGCCCTGCTCGACCAGGTCGCGTCGCGCAGCGTCGCCTGGCTGGTCATGGCCGAGGACCTCCCGCATTCCGACAACCGCGTGATCGTCGACAGCGCCGGGCGGATCACGACCGTCCGCAACGCCCGCGGCGCCGCCACGCACCGCGCGCTGCACAAGCGGTCCACGCAGTTGCTGCGCGGCGCCGGCTACGACGCCGTCCTCACGCAGTGGTTCGACATCTCCATGAACAGCCATCAGTGCGGCACCGTGCGCGCCGGGTCAGACCCGGCCACCAGCGTGCTCGATCCCTGGTGCAAGGCCCACGAGCTGGAGAACCTGTGGGTGATCGACGGCAGCTTCTTCCCGTCCTCGGCGGCCATGAACCCGGCGCTGACCATCGCCGCGCAGGCGTTGCGGGTGGTCGCCGAGTCAGACCTGGCCGGCTGAGCTCCGCGCCGGTATGTGAGTGGCGGATGCCGCCGCCTGCCGTGATGGGGTCTAGACCCCATTGGCCGCCCCAGGCCCGGCGGATAGCTTCCTTCGGGCAGACCACATCGCTCGGGGCGCGGTGCGGGGACTGGGGGTGGGGGCCGCGCGCGTCACCCCGCGCGCGGCCCCCGTTAGCGTCCGTCGCATCGGCGGCAGCGTCCCGAGCGCTGTGGCTGTCCAGCCCGCTCAGGGTTCGACGAGACCCTGGCGGATCGCGTAGCGCGTGAGCTGGACGCGGTCGTGCATGCCCAGCTTCTCCAGGATGTTGGCGCGGTGGCGGTCCACCGTCTTCTCGCTGATGATCAGCGTGTCGGCGATCTGGCGGGTGCTGTAGCTCTCGGCGATGAGCTTGACCACCTCCTGCTCGCGCGGGGTGAGCGGGTCGGCGCGGACCGGCTCGCTGTCGCGCGCCTGGCGGAGGAAGTCACGGATGAGCGAGGTCATCGCCCCCGGGTACAGGAACGACTCGCCGCGCATGGCCGCGCGGCACGCCTCCACCAGGTCGCGGTCGGCGGCCGTCTTGAGCACGTACCCTGACGCCCCGGCCTTGAGCGCCTCGTAGAGGTAGCGCTCGTTCTCATACATGGAGAGGATCAGCGAGCGCAGCTCGGGCCGGCGCTGGTGCAGCTCGGCGACCGCCTGCAGCCCGGTCATCCGCGGCATCGAGATGTCCATGATCGCCAGGTCGACGTGGTCAGCCAGGCCCAGCTCGATCGCCTCGGCGCCATCGCCGGCCTCGGCGACGACCTCCAGGTCGGGCTCGGCATCGAGCACCAGCTTGAGGCCGCGCCGGACGAGCGCGTGATCGTCGGCTAGGAGGATCCTCGTCTTGAGAGGGGTCATGCATGGGCCTCGGCAGCCACGCCTGCAACCAGCAACGTTACCGCGCAGCCCACGCCGTCCTCGTTGGGCCCGACGTCCAGCGTGGCCCCGATGAGGGCGGCCCGTTCGCGCATGCCGCGGATTCCGGTCCCCGGCTCGCCACCGGGGCGCAGGCCGCGCCCGCGGTCAGAGACGCTCACCATCAGGTCCCCGTCGCGGGCGCTCAGGCGCAGCTCGGCGTGGTCGGCGCCGGAATGGCGCGCGACGTTGGTGAGCGCCTCCTGGGCGACGCGGTAGACGACCAGCTCCTCCTCATGACCGAGCTCGGGCAGGTGCTCGTCGAGGTGCTGGCTGACGCCGATCCCGGTCCGCTGGGCGAACCGTTCACACAGGACCGCCAGGGCGCTGACCAGGCCCAGGTCGTCGAGCGCCTCGGGCCGGAGCTCCAGGGCGATCCGGCGCACGTCCTCCAGGCTGGCGCGGACCGCCTCCTGGATGTCCTCGACGTCCCCGCGCAGCGGGTCGGCGGTGAGGCTGCGCACGCGGGCGAGGCCGAGCAGCACCGCCGTCAGCTCCTGACCGACCTGATCATGCAGCTCCAGCGCGATCCGCAATCGCTCGGACTCCTGCGCCTCCAGCACGCGGCCGGTCGCCTCGCGGCGCTCGCTCTCCAGACGGGCCAGCATCTCGTTGAAGGTGAGCGCCAGCTCGCCCGCCTCGGAGCTGGCCGAGGCCCCGGGCATGCGGGCGCCGGGCCGCGTGAGGTCGACGCGGCGCGCCAGCGAGGTCAGCGTCTCCAGAGGGCGGACGATCCGCCGCAGCACGACGAGATTGACCAGCGCCACCAGCACGAGCGCCGCGGTGAGCACGAGCGCCTCGTCGGCGGCGAACGAGGAGAACTTGCGCGGAGCCAGGACGAGCAGCGTCACCGCCACCGCGGCGACGAGCACCAACGCGTTGACGCCGGCAACCCGGTAGACCAGGGGCACGTACTTTCTCCGGTGGGGTGGCTCGCTCACAGCGCTTTCTGGAGACGGTCAATCCATCCTCTCGAGCTTACGCAGCATCGTCCATTGGCGGGCCTCGAGCTCGCCGGTGTCGATGTGCAGTGTGCGTCCGATCTCGTCGCGGCTGATGCCGGCCAGCAGCAGACCGAAGATCGCCTGCTCCAGGGATTCAAAGCGCCGGCGCAGGCCATCGGCCAGCGTGGGCGGCACCGGCGGAAGCCGGCACAGGCCCATCGCCGCCCTCCGGATCGCCGTGTAGAGCTCTGAACCGAGCGCTGATTTGCTCAGCAGTCCGTCGGCCTCGGCGACGACGCAGGCGGCAGCCAGCATGTAGTCGGAGAAGGCCGAGTAGATGAGGACCGCAGGCGGCTCCGGGAGCCGCTTGAGCTTCCGGCTCAGCCACAGACCGGAGTGTCCCGGGAGCTGATAGTCGACGATGGCGACGTCGAGGGGCGTCTGCTCGGCGACCTCGGCGGCCGCCTCGGCGCTGTCGAGGGCGTGGACGACCTCGAAGTCCGCTTCGGATGCCAGCAGGCCGCGCAGTCCGGCCAGGATCGCCGGGTGGTCGTCGACGACCATGCAGCGGATGGGGGTCCGGGCGGTGTCGTGGGTGCCGGTGCCGTTTCGCCTCACGGCCGGCTGCTGCACGGACGCTGTCATCGTTGGTCCTTCCTGTGGTGTGGTCGCTCGCAGGTTGCCGACCCGCGTTCGTCCTCACAATGGGGGCCATCCCCCATCTGCGTTCGGCGCGGGGTGCACACAGCCGCCGCACGTAAGAAACGCGCCCGGCGCGCAGCTAAGGGGGTGTGCGTACCGGGAACACCCCTTCTCCGAACTCCGCCGGCGACTCCGCGGGGGACTCCACGGGCGATCACGAGCGCTGGGTACGCTGGCGCGAGGGGCGGCTCCTAAGAGCCGGGTTCGGCCCCGACCTCGCCGACGTGCTCGCCCACCAGGAGCAGGTCGACCTGCACGAGCTGCTCAAGCTCGTTGATCGCGGATGTCTTCCGCACCTGGCCGCGCGGATCCTGGCACCGCTCGACCGCCCGCTCAGCGAGGCGGGCAGGGAGGGCTCGGGTGCCTGGTAGCGTGCCCGCGGTGCAGCGCACGAGCGCTCCGGCATCGCTGGACCGGGAGGCCGAGGCCCGTGCCTGGCTGGGGGCTCTGCGCAGCACCGGCGCCGAACGCGACGACGCGGTGCGCCGTCTGCACGAGTTACTGCTGCGCGCCGCGCGCTTCGAGCTTGGACGCCGCCGAGCCATGCTGGCGCGCACCAGCCGCGACACGATCGACGACCTGGCCATGCAGAGCGCCGACGACGCGCTCACCGCGATCCTCGGCAAGCTCGACGACTACCGCTTCGAGAGCCGTTTCACCACCTGGGCCTACAAGTTCGCGATCCTCGAGGCGGCGGTGCGTACGCGGCGCCGCGCCTGGCAGGAGCGCGAGCTGCCGATGGATCCGGACGCGTGGACCACGCTACCCGCCCGGACGCTCGAGCCCGCTGAGGATCTCGAATGCCGCGACCGGCTCCGCGCGATCATAAACGCGGTCCGGACCGACCTTTCGCCCCACCAGCGGGAGGTGCTCGGCGCGCTCGTGCTCGCCGAGGTCCCGATCGACGTGCTCGCCGAGCGGCTGGGTACCACCCGCGGGGCGCTGTACAAGACCCTGCACGACGCGCGGCGCAAGCTGCGCACCACCATTGGAGCCGACTCATGACCGAGCCCCGCCGCAGGCACGAGCGCCTCGTCGACGGGCTGCTCGCCCCCCGACCCAGCTGACCGTGAGGAATGCTTCGATCTGCTCGACGTCTATGTCGACAGTGAACTTGCCGGTGAGGACGCCGATGCGCGCGTCCCAGGGATGCGCGAGCACCTGGCCGGTTGTCCCGCGTGCGCCGAGGAGCACGACAGCCTGCGAGACCTGCTGGCGACCCTGCGGTGAGCACACGTCGTCTACAAGCGGTGGCGGGCGATGCCCCTCGCGTCGATCTGGCGGCGGCCGAGCGCGCTGTGCGCGACCTGCCGGCCGCGCTCGGTGCCGACCTCGCCAACCCGGGGCTGCGCGAGACGCCGCGGCGCGTGGCCGCGGCGTACGCCGAGCTGCTCACCCCGGAGCCATTCAACCTGACCACCTTCCCCAACGACGAGGGCTACGACGAGCTCGTGGTGGTGCGTGATATCCCTTTCCAATCGCTGTGCATGCACCACATGCTGCCGTTTCACGGCGTGGCCCACGTCGCCTACCTGCCGGCCGAGCGCATCATCGGGCTCTCCAAGCTGGCGCGCGTTGTGGAGCACTACTCGCGTGATCTGCAGGTGCAGGAGCGCCTGACCAAGCAGGTGGCCGCGTGCATCCAGGACGAGCTGCAGCCCAAGGGCGTCGGCGTCGTCCTGGAGGCCGAGCACCTGTGCATGTCGCTGCGCGGCGTGCAGAAGGCCGGGCCGGACCGTGACGTCCGCGCTGCACGGGCTCGTACGCGACGACCCTCGCACCCGCGAGGAATTCCTCAGCTTGACGGGAGGTAGGACATGAGCAGCAGAACATTCGTGATCGTGGGCGCCAGCCTGGCCGGCGCCAAGGCGGCCGGGGAGCTGCGCGCGCGCGGTTTCGACGGCCGCGTGGTCCTCCTCGGCGCCGAGTCAGAGCGCCCGTACGAGCGCCCGCCGCTCACCAAGGACTACCTGCAGGGCAAGTCGGAGCGCGAGAAGGCCTACGTCCACGAAGAGGACTTCTACGACACGCATGACATCGAGCTGCGCCTCGGCGAGGCGGCGGAGTCGATCGACACACAGGCCTCGACGGTCACGCTGGCCGGCGGCGAGCAGCTCGCCTATGACAGCCTGCTGCTCACCACGGGCGCGGAGCCGCGCACCATCTCGGTGCCCGGCGCTGACCTCGACGGCGTGCACTACCTGCGGACGTTGGCCGACTGCGATGCGCTGCGCGAGCGGCTGGCCTCGGGCAACGGGCGCGTCGCCGTGGTGGGCGCGGGCTGGATCGGCTCCGAGTTCGCGGCCTCCGCGCGCCAGGCGGGGCTCGACGTCACCGTGATCGACCCGCTCGCGCTCCCCAACGAGCGGATCTTCGGCGCCGAGATCGGCGCCTTCTACCGCGACGTCCACGTCGGCCACGGCGTGGACATGATCCTGGAGGACGGCGTTGAGGCGCTGGAGGGCGATGGCGCGGTGACCGCCGTGCGCACCGCCAGCGGCCGGCGCGTCGAGTGTGACTTCGCCGTCATCGGCATCGGCGTCGTCCCGCGCGTGACGCTCGCCGAGGCCGCCGGGCTGACCGTGGAGAACGGCATCCAGGTCGACGCCGCGTGCCGGACCTCCGTGCCCAACGTCTTCGCGGCCGGTGACGTCGCCAACGCCTGGCATCCCTTCTATGACCGCCACATCCGCGTGGAGCATTGGGCCAACGCGCTCAACCAGGGCCCGGCGGCCGCGCGGTCGATGGTGGGAGACGCGGTGAGCTATGACCGGATCCCGTACTTCTTCTCTGACCAGTACGACGTCGGCATGGAGTATTCGGGCTACGCCACCGACTGGGACGAGGTCGTGTTCCGCGGTGACCGCGAGGGCGGCGAGTTCATCGCCTTCTGGCTGGCCGACGGACGCGTGGTCGGCGGCATGAACGTCAACGTCTGGGATGTCAATGAGCACGTCCAGGCGCTCATCCGCTCTCGCCGGCAGGTCGACGCCGGCGCGCTGCGCGACACCGACACGCCGCTGGAGTCGCTGGCCGGTCAGCCGATGGGCTGACCCGGCCTGACCTCAGCTGGGCTGACCTTCCCTACAGACGGGCGCCGCGGACAGCCTTGAGCCAGTGAAACGGCAGCCGGGCCAGCCGGCCCTCGCGCACGCCGACGGCCACCGCCTCTTCGAACGTCCCCTCGCGCCACTGGTCGGCGTGGGTGAGGCTGGCCAGGCGCTCGCTCGACATCGGGCCCAGCTCGCGCAGGCTGCGCTCCAGCTTGCGGATCTCGGCCGCCACCGTGGCGTCGTGGCGCCGGCGGTCCCGCGCGCTCTGCATGGTGTGGTGGGTGGGTTCGCTCATGGGGTCGCGGGAGTGTCGGCGTTGTGAAGGGGTGACGTCTGCGGCAGAAGGCGCAGCGGGAGCGGCGCGCGAACCAGCGTCGCGACGCGGCCGCGCGCGCGACAGCGCGGGCAGTAGGCGCGATCGGTCAGGGGATCGCGGCTGCGGACGGAGAGGCCGCACTCGTGGCAGTTCAGGTACGGCACGTCAGCGCCGCCGCCTCGGCGCGCGACGTCCATCCGTGGGGTCGTACAGCGGGTTCTCCACCGTGCCGGCGGAGCGCCCCCGGGTGGGGTCGTACAGCGAGTTCTCCACCGTGCCGGCGGAGCGCCCCCGGGTGGGGTCGTACAGCTGATTCTCGAATGTCCCGGCCGAACGGCCTTGGGTGATGTCCTGGTTTTGCATGGGCATACTCCTTGTGAAGCTCTTGTACAAGGCATAGCTCATCCCTGCGTGCGCACCCGCGACGCCCGTCATCCGACGAACCGGCCGTGTTCGCCAGCGGACACGTGGCTGACGCCAGGGGTAGGTTTGAGTGGTGAGCACCCAGCTCGATCCCCGTCACATGGTCGCCCTGCTCGACGCGGACCCTGACCTCGCGGCCGGGGTGCCACCTGAGGAGCTCGAGCTGGCGCGCAGCCGTGCCGTCGCGGCGGTGATCGATCTCGAGCCGCCCAGCTGGGACACCACGGCCATCGTGACACGTGCCGAGCCCGGCTGGCTGGGTCTGTTCGTGCTCGACGGGTTGCTCCTGCGGCGCGTCGAGGTGGGCAAGCGCTCGGCCTGTGAGCTGTTCGGGCCGACGGATCTCATCCGGCCGTGGGACAGCGACGGTGACTACGACCCGCTGCCGATCTCGGTCACCTGGCTGGTGCTCAAGCGCACGCGGCTGGCGGTGCTCGACACGCAGTTCGCGCTGCGGATCGCCCGCTGGCCGTCGATCACCAGCCGGATGGTGAGCCGCGTGGCCCAGCGCGCCCGGTATCTGACGCTCACCCAGGCGGTCACCCACCTCCCGCGGGCCTACGTCCGGCTGCTCATCCTCTTCTGGCTGCTGGCCGAGCGCTGGGGCAGGGTCGGCACGGAGGGGGTCTACGTCACCCTCCCGCTCACCCACGAGGTGCTGGCGATGCTCATCGGGGCGCACCGGCCGACGGTGACGATCGCCCTGCAGCGTCTCTCCCGCGCGGGCTTCCTCATCCGCGAGCGGTCGGACCGCTGGCTGCTCACCAACAGCGCCATCGACACGCTGGAGCACCCCGAGAGCATGGCGCTCGTCGTCGATGAGGGTCCGTTGTACGCCGACGAACAGCCACATCCCGATTCCTGAACCGGGAAGGCCGGCGGCGGGTACCGTCGGGAGCGCGATGTTGTCCCAGGACCTCGACGGCGCACTGATCGAGTATCTGAGCGACGCCCATGCGCTCGAGCAGATGGGCCTGCGCGTGCTCGAGGAGGGATGCCGCGTGGAGCCCGACGAGACGACGGCCGACATCTACCGCGCCCACCATCAGCAGACCCGCGGCCACCTGCGCCTCATCGAGGAACGGCTGCAGGCGCATGACGTCTCCCCGCCGACGATGAGCGACACCGCGGTCCACGTCGCCGCGCTTCAGATCGCGTTCGCCCCGGGCACCTCCTGCACCCCCGCGGAGATGGCGATCAGCGCCTACACCCTGGAGAACCTCGAGATCGGCGTCTACCACGCGCTCCGGGGTGTGGCTCGCCGGCTGCACGACCATGACACGGAGGTCATCGCGCAGCAGATCCTCGAGCAGGAGGAGGACGCCGCGGAGCTGGTGGCCAGCCGGATCGACCGGGCTCTGCCGGCTTAGTTCGCCGGTCGGGATTCGACGACGGTGAATCGCCTCACTGTGAGGCCATTCACCCTCGCACATGGATCCGACGCGGTCTGCCGCCTTCGACAGCCGGGCTACCTAGGGCTGATCGGCCGCCGCCGCGGCGCGCACGTAGTCGATCAGCGCGAGGTCCTGGGACGTCCGCCGCTCCACGAGCTGGCCGGTGCACGCGCACATGTCCAGCAGCGCTCGATCGTCTGAGAGCTCCACGACGCGCCAGGTGGCGCCGAAGAGCTCCCAGCGTTCGAGGTCGGCCAGGGTGAGCGAGGTGTCGGCCATCGGCCGTGACAGCCTAGTCCCCGCCGGCGCCGGAGCGTCTAGTGCGCGCGCCGGCGCTGACGGTGGAACTCGATGTCGCCGAACGAACCCTGACGCTGCCCGTCAGGGGCGCCCGCGAAGCCGCCGGCGGCCTGCCAGCGGCGGCGGGGAGGCCCGGCGTATTTGCCGAACGGATCCGACGGCGCAACCGGGCCGCCGAAGCCACCGACTCTCTCCTTGCGGACGTCGTGGTAGCGAGGATCTACGGCACTGGGCATGATGACATGCCTCCCTTCAAATCGTGCCACGATATCGTAGCACGATATCTCAGACCCGCGAACGCCTCGGAGGCCGCGGAATCGAGATCCGGCGGGGCTGCAGCACCCGCTCGCGCTGGCGCTCGTAGAGCAGGTCGCGCAGGTGGCCCTGAAGCAGGTCCTCGACCGTGATCAGCCCCACGATCTGGGCGGGATCGCCGCGCGACAGGACCACCGCCGTCGTCACGTGCTCTGAGGCGAAGCGCCGGGCGAGGTGGCGCAGCGTCTCGTCGGGGAAGGCGGTGAGCGCGGGAGGCAGCGCGACCTCAGCGGCGAGCATGCCGCCGCGCCCGTCGAGCTCGATGAGCTGGCGGCGCGGGATGACGCCCAGCAACCCGCCGGGCTCCTCCATCACGGGATAGAGCCACTGGTGGCGCACATCGGCGCGCGCGCTGAGCTCGGCCAGGGATTCCTGGCCGTGAGCGATGATCGGCGTCGTGTGCATCACCTCGTCCACCAGCAGGACCTCGAGCGGGTCGACGGCGTACTCCCGGGAGAGGTGCAGGCCGCGGCGTGCCACCTTCTCGGTGAGCACCGAGCGCTTGAGCAGCAGCGCCGACACGGTGTAGGCGGCGGTGGCGGCGATCACCAGCGCCAGCAACAGCGGCCATGCGTGGGTGAGCTCGAGCGGGAAGACGATGCCGGTCAGCGGGGAGCGCATGACGCCGCCGACGACCGCCGACAGGCCGATGAGCGCCCAGAAGCCCGGCGTCACCGACGGCAGGATGTGCGCCTCGAGCGCGCCGAGCGCCCCACCGATCATGAACACCGGGGCCAGGACGCCGCCGGAGGTGCCCGAGCCCAGGGACAGTCCCCAGATCAGCGTCTTGACCACGAGGATTCCGATGATCAGGGACATGCCGGCGCGCCCGGTGAGAAGCTGGTCGATGACGTCGTAACCGACGCCGAGCGCGCGCGGCTGGATCAATCCGCCGATCCCGATGATGAGCCCGCCGATCGCCGGCCACCACATCCAGTGCAGCGGCAGGCGGGAGAAGGCGTCCTCTGACGCGTAGACCAGGCCGGTGGCCGCGATCGCCAGCAGTCCGCCGACCGCGCCGGCCGGGACGCAGAGCAGCTCGTCGCCGGTCGTCAGGTGCAGATGCGACAGGGTCATCGCGAACAGCGCCCCGTGGCCTAGGAGCGGCCCGCGTACCAGCGTGCTGGTGACGACCGCCGCGACGACCGGCACGAGGCTGCGCGGTCGCCACTCGAACAGCAGCAGCTCGACCGCGAGCAGCACCGAGGCCAGCGGCGCATTGAAGGTGGCGGCCATCCCCGCGGCAGCGCCGGCCACCAGCAGCGTCTTGCGCTCGTCGGCGGACATGTGCAGCGTCTGCGCCAGGACCGAGCCGACGGCGCCCCCGGTCATGATGATCGGGCCCTCGGCGCCGAACGGGCCGCCACTGCCGATGCTGATCGCGGCCGAGATGGGCTTGAGCACGGCGACGCGGGGATCGACGCGGCTGCCCCGCGTCAGGATCGCCTCGATCGCCTCGGGCATCCCGTGGCCGCGGATCTTCTCCGAGCCGAACCGGGCCATCAATCCGATGATGAGCCCGCCCGCGACCGGGGCCAGCAGGATGAGCAGTGGCTGATGATGCCCCGCGCCCGGGGCGACCAGGCGCGTGTCGAAGCGCTGGTAGAAGACGAGGTTGGTGATGAGGCCGATGAGCCGCAGCAGCGCCAGGGCCGCCAGCGCGCCCGCCGCGCCGATCGGCACCGCGCACGCGGTGATCGTGAGCACGCGGCGAGTGAGCGAGAAATCGCCCAGGTGGTCGACGCGCTCGCGGACGGGCGCGCTCAACGCGTCAGCCGCATCAACACCAGGTCTGCGGCTTCGCTCTCGCTCAACTCTCCGATCAGCGCCTGCATGGTCGGCGCCAACTGGGCCAGCTCACGCAGGTGCACCTCCGACAGCGCGCTCAGGGTGAGCGCGCCCCAATCGGTCAGCTTGAGGTGGACGACGGACTGCGTCTCGGGGTCACGCTCTCGCGTGATCAGCCCCGCCTCCTGGGCGCGGTCGATCAGCCCCACCGCGCTGTGGTGGCGAATGATCAGCACCTCGGCGACTTCGCCGACCGTCGCTCCGCGCGGGTCGCGGGAGGAGCGGATGGCCAGCAGCAACTGGTGCTGCGTGGGCGTGATGCCGGCCCGCCTGGCCTGCTGCTCGCTCCAGTGCATGAAGCGGCGCAGCCCGTAGCGGAACTCCGCCAGGCGCTCGTAGTCGGCGTCGGTCAGCTTGCTCTTCGGGCGTGCCATGTCGCACCACGATATCGTGCCGCGACCAATTACGCCCGGGAGCCCACCGTCAGAGCCGGCCCGCGCCGGCCTGCGGAGACCTCAGGCGGGGACCGCCTCGTCGGCGGTGGCCAGCCACGGGTAGCGAGCCGTGTCCTTGCCGGCGTAGTCAGGGTCGAGGTAGATGAAGCAGCGCTGGATCTGCCAGTCGCGGATCTCGAAGACGTCGCACCACCGGCCCGCGCCCCACTCGGGCACGCCGGTGCGCCAGGGTCCATCCTGGTGCTCGCCGTAGCTCGTGCCCTCGCACACCACGGTGTCGGAGCCCGAGAAGATCCAGTTGAAGTTGGCGTAGTCGTGGCGGATCGCCTTGAGCGTCGCGCCGACGTCGCCGAACATCCTGCCGATCTCCTCGCGGCCGTTGGCGATCCCCCACTTGGGGAACATCACCTGGGCGTCGATCGCGAAGAGCTCGAGGATGCTGTCCCCGGTCGAGGTGACGCCGCCGTTGTCAAATGCCTTGAGGTACTCCACGGCGACGGACTTGCGCTGTTCGTCGGTCATCGTCTGACGCGTCAGGGTCATGGAGAGGCTCCTTTGAGTGTGTGGTGTGTCCGACCGCGCCCGGCGCTCATGTCCCGCCGTCGGCCGGCGCATCGGCGATCCCGCGCCGGTGGGCCAGTGCCGCCGCCTCCCCGCGGCTCGACACCCCGAGCTTGGACAGGATGTTGGAGACGTGGACGCTCGCGGTCTTGCGCGAGATGACGAGGGTCTCGGCGATCTGGCCGTTGGAGCGCCCGTCGGCGACCAGCCGTAGGACCTCCCCCTCGCGGGCGGTCAGGCCCAGCCGCTCGACCTCGTCGGGCTCGGCCTCGGGGGCGAAAGCCGGGGCGGCTCCGTTGGCGGGCGCATCGGTGGGCAGGCGTGCGCCCCGGATGAGCGCGTCGATGTCCGCCTCCAGTGGTGCGGCGCCGGCGGCCCGCGCGAGCGCGAGCGCCTCACCGGCGGCGACTCCTCCCGCGCCCGGGTCACCGTCGCCGCTCAGCGCCTCGGCGTACCGGAACAGGGCGTAGGCGAGCTGGACGGGGTCGCCCGCCGCCCGCCACTGCTCCTGCGCCTCCCGCCACGCCGCGGTCTCGCCTTCACGGCGCAGCCGCGCGGTCTCCGCCAGCACCAACGCGCGATAGCCGCCGTCGGTCGGGCTGACAACCCGCAGGGAGCCGGCCTCGGAGCGCAGGGCCTCAGCGTGGGCGAACACGTCATCGGGCACGGCGCGGCCCTCGTCGCGGGCGCCGAGCGCGCGTTCGGCCTGGACGCGGGCGGCGAGCGACAGGACCATCCATCGGTAGCGGGGCTCGTCACCCAGGTCGTCGCGCTCCAGCGTGGCCATCAGCGTCCGGTGCGCGGCCTCCGGCTCGCCCCGTAGGCGCGCCAGCTCGGCCTCGACCATCGCCAGCGGGTAGACGAACTGGGCCGCCGAGGAGGCGCGAAGGTGCTGCCGGGCCTCGCGGAGCTCGCGGTCGGTCTCCGACAGCCGGCCCAGCGTGAGATTGAACTCGGCGCGCAGCAGCCACACGCTCGCCGCAAACACCCCGGGCGCCTCCAGGCCGGGCCGCGACTCGTCCAGCGCCTGCGCCAGACGTCCCGAGCGCGCCAGTGCCTCGGCTCGATTGGCCCGCAGGAAGGCGCCCATCGTTCGTCCGAGTCCGAGCTGCTCGGCCGGCGGCAGCGCTCGGTCGCAGGTGGCGACGGCGTCGTCGTAGCGACACAACGTCAGGTACATGTCCGACAGGTTCACCAGTGCCCGGAGTCCGAGCCATGACACGCCGAGCTCCAGCGCCTCGTCGGAGGTGCGGCGCTCCAGCTCGAGCGCATCCTCGAACTGGCCGGCGGCGAGCATCGTCCTGGCCAGCACCTCCTGGGCCTCCAGCCTGTCCCCGGTGGCCCCGACCGCCTCCGCCGCGGCAAGCGCGCGCTCTGCGACGGCCCGCGCACGCTCCGTCTCAGACACCCGCGCGAGCGCCCGCGACTGGCGACTGAGGACGTGTGCGCTCATCACGGTGGGCGGGTCGAGCGGAAGCAGCGCGATCGCCTGCTCGAAGCCGGCCACCATCTCCTCCTCCCGGCCGAGGTCGCCCAGCAGCTCGGCCCGGTTGGCGAGCAGCGGGGCGCGGCGCTCCGGCGCGGCCGCGTCGCCGGCTTCGGCGAGCGCCTGGTCGAGGAGCGCGAGAGCGCGGTTGGGGTCTCCGGCCCGGTGAGCGGCGCTGCCGGCGCGCCCGAGCAGCTCCACATGGTCGATTCCGGTGCGCTCATCGGCGTCGGGGACCTGACTCCAGAGCTCCAGCGCCAGCTCGAAATGACGGCGCGCGGTCACCGGAGCCGATGCGTCGGCGGCGGCCGTTCCGGCGCGGACCGAGGCGGGCAGAGCGCGCGGCACGTCATGGGCGGCCAGCCAGTGGTGGGCGAGCATCGTCGCGGTGTCGAGATCTTCGTCCTCGTGGTCCTCGGCGCGGCGCTCGATGGCCTCGGCGTAGGCGCGATGCAGGCCGGCCCGCTCGTGCGGGAGCAGGTCCTCATGGATGGCGGTGCGCGCCAGCGCGTGGCGCAGCGCGTACCCGGGCCCTGATCGGTCCACCACCAGCAGCTGCTGCTCCACCGCCTCACGTAGGCCGGCGTGCAGATCGGCCTCGGGCAGCTGCGCGACCGTCATCAGCAGCCAGTCGGGGACCCAGCGCGCTGCGGCCGACACGACACGCAGCAGGTGCTGCGCGCTGTCTGAGAGCAGGTCGGCGCGCGCGAGCACCACGTCGCGCAGGGACGGGGGCAGGTAGTCCTGGTCGATGCTTCCATCGCGGACCGCGCCCACCAGCTCCTCGACGAACAGCGGGATGCCCTCGGAGCGCTCGAACACGAGGTCGACCAGCTCGCGCTCGGGCCGCTCGCCGAGGATCGCCTCCATCTGCGCGGACACGTCGACGGCGCCCAGTCGCTCGAGCTCCAGGCGCTCGAGGGCACGCTGTTGCTCCCAGCGCGCCGCCATGCGGCGAAACGGGTGGGCGCGGTGCAGCTCGTCGGAGCGCACCGTGAGCACGAGCAGCAGGGGCCGCATCACCGAGCCGCTGACGAGCAGGGCGAGCAGGTCCAGGGTCGCCTGGTCGGCCCACTGCACGTCCTCGAACACGAGCACCAGCGGCCGCTCGGAGGCCAGACGCCCGATGACGGCGACGATGAGCTCGAGCAGGCGCGACGGGTCGCGCTCACCGCCGAGGGTGTGGGAGCGGCCGTCGTCGAGCTCGGGCACGAGCCGGCCCAGCTCGCCGCGCGCGGCCCCGAGCAGATCGTCGAGCTCGTCCACGCTGACCTCCGCCGCCAGCGCTCGGAACATGTCGATCACCGGGGCCAGCGGGATGCCGCCGCCCTCGAGCTCGACGCACCCGCCGGCCAGGATGCGTGCGTCCGAGGTCTGGACCGCCGCGACCAGCTCGCCGACCAGCCGCGACTTGCCCACGCCGGCCTCGCCACCGACGAGCACGGTGACGCGCTCGCCGTCCAGGACGCGCGCCAGCGCGTCCGTCAGAGCTTCAGATTCCGTCCGGCGCCCCACGAGGACGGGGCTGACAAGGCTCGCCGCCACACACGCATCATTTCAGACGCCTCGCAGAGAAAGCCCGGGACCCGCCGTTTGCCGGCAGCGCGGCCATGGGTATGCCCTAGGGGCCACCGAAAGTGAGGGAGGATCGATGTCCGTCAAGACGAGCGCGGGGGCGATGCGACTGAGACTGGGGGCGATGCGACTGAGACTGGGGGCGGTCGGCTGCGCGCTGGTCGCTGCCGCACTGACCGCATCAGGGGCTGCCGCCGCACCGCGCGCCGCTCAGCCATCCGGTCAGGCCCCGGGCGGCCCCGGCGCCCAGTCCTATCTGGGCGTGGCCCGTAAGGACTGCTTCGGGACCGCGCGGAACACGACCTCCAAGGTGTGGTTCACCGTGGCCGGGGGCGTGCTCTCGGACGTGTTCAGCCCGAACATCGAGGCCACCAACGTGAGCACGGTCCAGTACATCGTCACCGACGGGCACAGCTTCGCCGACCTCCAGCAGCGCGATATGACCTACTCGCTGGCCTCGCCCGATCGCAGCGGCATGGTCTGCCAGGTGACGAGCACCGACAGGGCCCACGGATTCCGTCTGGTCAGCGACTACGTCACCGACCCGGCGCGCGCCAGCGTGGTCGTGCACACGGCGCTGCGGCCGATCGGTGGCGACGCGAGGGCCGTCTCCAAGCTCAAGGTCTACGTCCGCTACGACGCCACGATCGACAACAGCGGTGGCGGCGGGATCACCAACGGCGGCGCCAACAACGCCACCGTCGACCCATCGACCACGGCGCTGGTCTCCTCCGACACCACCGCCCCGACCGGCCCGTTCGCGGCCCAGGTCGTCGGCGCGCTCGTGGCCGACCATCGGTTCCGCGCCGAGTCCAGCGGCTTCGTGGGCACCCCCAGCGACGGCCTGAGCCAGCTCGACTCAGCGCACCGGCTGACCCGCGACTACCGCTCGGCCACCGACGGCAACGTCGTGCAGACGGCCTTGCTCAACACGACGCCCGGCAAGCCGTTCACGCTCGCTCTGGGCTTTGCCCCCACCGCCCGGGGCGCCGTCGCCGCTGCGCAGGGCAGCGCCGCCCAGCCGTTCAGCAGGACCCTGTCGCAGTACGAGGCGGGCTGGCACGCCTACGACGCATCGCTGCGTCGTCCGCCGGGCGCGCTGCCGGGCTTCTCCGGCGCGCAGAACGCCGCGATGCAGAGCACCTACTGGCTCTCGGCCAATGTCGTCAAGGCCGCCGAGGACAAGACGAACACCGGCGCGTTCGTGGCCTCGCCGACGGACCCGTGGGGCCAGTCGGTGCCGGCGTCGACGACCCACGCCGGATGGACGTATCGCGAGGTGTTCGCGCGCGACAGCTATGAGACGTTCACCGGCCTGCTGGCCGACGGCGATCGTGCCTCCGCGAGGGACATGGTCATGTTCATGTTCGACAAGACCCAGCAGCCCGACGGCAGCTTCCCGCGTGACTCCGAGCTGGACGGCGCCGTGGCCCCGGACACGTTCGGGCTCTCGGAGATTGACGAGGTCGCCTATCCGCTGCTGATGGCGTGGGAGGCGGGCCTCGCCGGGAACGGCTCCTTCTACTCGGCTCACATCCGGCCGGCCGCCGATTACATCGTGGACCACGGGCCCAGCACCGGCGCTGAGCGCTGGGAGGAGCATCCCGGGTACTCGCCCGCCACGATCGCGGCGGAGATCGCCGGGCTGGTGGCGGCCGGGCAGCTCGCTCAGGCCGCCGGGGATACGGCCCGCGCGCACCTGTATCTCGCCACCGCCGACGACTACCAGCGCAACGTCAAGAGCTGGACCGTCACCACGACGGGTCCGGACGGCCCGCGCTACTTCATCCGGGAGTCGGTCTCGGGCAATCCCAACACCAACCAGACCTACAACCTGGGCAACGGCAGCCTCAACGACGTCGACCAGCGGTCGATCATCGACGCGGGCTTCCTGGAGCTCACGCGCATGGGCGAGCTGTCGGCGAGCGATCCGGACGTCCGCGCCTCGCTGAAGGTCGTGGACTCCGTGTTGGAGAGCCAGACGAGCTCAGGTCCCGGCTGGCATCGCTACGGGATCAAGGCCAGCGGCGCCACCGACGGCTACGGCGACTGCTACGTGCCCGATCCGACGACCTGCTCGCCGACCGGCGAGGGATGGTTCACGCACGCCGTGGGCTCGGGCCACCTGTGGCCGCTGCTCGACGGCGAGCGCGCGGAGCAGGACCTCCAGTCAGGCCGGCCGGCCGCGGCCTCGGGCCTGGCGGCGACGTTCCAGCGCATGACCTGGGGGCTGGGCTACGTCCCCGAGCAGGTGTGGGAGGACCCGAACACGCCCGCCTCGCCCTTCGGCGCCGACCCCACGAGCGCGTCGATCGGCTTCACCAACGGCAAGGCGGCCGGGTCGGCCGCGCCCCTGATCTGGGGCCAGGCCCAGTATCTGCGCCTGGTGCTCGACCTCCAGGATCGCAAGGTCTCTGACCAGCCGTCGATCACCAGAGCCCGCTACCTGAGCTCCGGCCCGCCGTCCGACGTCGGGGTGACGATCACCTCGCCGTCCGCCGGCGCGATGACCACCGGCGCCACGACGACGGTGACCGGGACGACCGCGCCCGGCGCCACCGTCGAGGTGTCCTCGGGGCAGCCCGGCTCGCCGGCCAACACCACCGCGGTGCTGGCCACCGTCGCCGACCCCCACGGCGACTTCAGCGCGACCGTGCCGACGCCATCGGGCAGCGATGTGATCACCGCCACCGCGGCGACCGGCACGCACGCCACCGGCTGGGCCCAGGAGACGGTGACGGGCGGCGCGTAGGCGCGCGCCGCCCACCGGGCCTGCGGGGCCGCGACGATCAGGCGCCGGCGAAGCGGACCGACAGCCCCGGTCCGCTCGCCAGCGTCTGGTAGACGACGCAGTAGCGCTCGGTGAGCTTCTGGAGCAGCGCGAGCTGCTCGGAGTCCAGGTCGCCGTCGAGCTCGAACGACAGGCGGATGGCGCTGAAGCCGACGGGCGCCTCTCGGTCGACGCCCAGCGTGCCGCGGAAGTCCAGGTCGCCCTCGGCACGGACCCGCCCGGTCGTGACCGGAAGCTCGAGCGAGGTCGCCACCGCGCGCAGCGTCACTCCGGCGCACGCCACCAGCGCCTCGAGCAGCATGTCGCCCGAGCACAGCAGCGTGCCGTCGCCGCCCGTCGCGGGATGCAGGCCGGCCTCGGCCAGCGCCCGGCCCGTCTGCACCGAGCATGAGACGCCGTCGCCGAGCGAGCCCTCCGCGCTCAGCGTGACCAGTGCGGCGTCGGGTTCGTCGCGGTAGCGCTCCTTGAGTGGGCCCTGGACGGCCACCAGCTCATCACGGTCCATACCGGTGATCTTAGGCGGGCGCGCCGCCGCCGTGCGCGGCATGGGCTTGCGCGCCGGGGGCGCGCGTGACAACGTGCCGCGGCGTATGGCCAGGTTCACGCCCGCCCCGTTCGCCAGCCGCTCCGAGGGCCAGAAGGTGGTGATCGGCGCCGTCATCCCGGCTCTCGTCGGCGCCCTCGCCGGCTTTCTCGTCGGAGCGTCGGCGGCCGGCTACTGGGTGGTGGCGCTGCTGGCCGGTGTCGGGGCCTTCCTCGGAGGCTTCGAGCACTCCGACGGCTGGGACGCCGCCGACCGCGGCTTCTTCGGCGGCGTCATCTACGGCACCACCCTGCTGCTGGTCCACGAGCTCGTCCACAACCACGCCAAGGTCTCCCTGGGCAGCTTCCCGCCCTTCCTCGTCGTGATCACCGCCCTGGCGGGAACGCTGCTCTCCGCGGCGGGCGGGCGCATCGCGCGCACCCAGCGCGGGCGGACGGTCGCCCGCGGGCCGGCGTAGGGCGGACAGTCGTCGGCGGGGCCGGCGAGCGCGGTCAGCCGCTGACCGGCGTCGCGCTCTCGAGCAGGTTGGCCTGGACGCGCGCCAGGTGAGCCCGCATCACGCGGACCGCGTGGTCGACCTCGCGCTTGGACAGCGCCTCCACCAGCTCGACGTGATCGGCCTGGTAGGCGGCACGCCGCTCGCGTGAGTCGTTGCGCCGCTTGAGGTTGCCCCAGATCTCGCCCTCGCGGGCGTTCTCCACGACGCGGTACATCGAGAGCAGGAGCTGGTTGCGGCTCGCGGCCACGATCGCGTGGTGCAGCGCGAAGTCCCACGCCTCGAACTCCTCCGCGCTCTTGGCCGAGCCACCGCCCTCGACGCACCGCCACAGCTCGTCGAGGTCGCGCTGGGTGGCATAGGCGACCACCAGCGGCAGCACCTGGGGCTCGATGAGCATGCGGGCGGCCATGACGTCCGCGGGCCCCACCTCGCCGGCCTGGGCACGGTCGCGGTCTCCGGTTGACCCGGCACGGCCGTCGTAGGGCAGGAGGAACGTGCCGCGGCCGACCTCGCGTGAGATGCGCCCTTCGGCCTCCAGCAGCGCGAGCGCGTGCCGGACCATCGTGCGGGTGACGCCGAACTCGCCGGCCAGGCGCCGTTCGGTGGGGAGCCTGCCCCCGGGGGCGTAATCGGGCTCTCCGCCCCGGGTCAGGATCAGCTGGGCCAGCTCGTGGCTGTAGGCCGGGGGGCGGGTGGGTGCCGATGAGTTGGCCATGTCTGCGGGCAATGCTGACGGCGTGACCGGCGCCCCGTCAACCTGACTCGGAGCACAGGCACAACCAATCCTACCCTTAGTCCGGTTTCTAAGCGGATTCTCAACGGTTCATTGTTGACGGACCAAAGCACCAGGTGTAGGTTGAACCAATCCGACAAATCGGACCAAAAGGTCCGAATGCCGGACCTCATCGAGAGGAGAGAGACGAGCTGTGAGACTGGCGACCGTCATCACGGAGGAGGGTCTGCGCCTCCATGTCCGGGGGCGCAGCGGATACGTGGACGTGGGCCACGCGACCGGCGACGACCGGCTGTCGGAGCTCAACGCCGTGCTGGCCGGCGGCCCCGAGGCGATGGAGATCGTGCGTGGCCTCTGCGACCAGGAGGGACGCGAGCTCACCGAGGCCGAGTACGGGCCGGCCGTGCCGTCGCCCCGGCGGATCCTGTGCCTGGGCGTCAACTACCTGGAGCACGCGCTCGAGGGTGGCCGCCCGCCGACCAAGTGGCCGGAGACGTTCGTCCGCGGCGCCGACTCGGTCGCCGCGCCCTACGGCGAGCTGGTCAAGCCCGCGCTGAGTGAGCGCTTCGACTACGAGGGAGAGCTGGGTCTGGTCATCGGCGCCGGCGGCCGGTACATCCGGGCGCGGGACGCTCTGTCGGCGATCGCCGGCTACGTGATCCTCAACGATGGGTCGGCACGCGAGTGGCAGCGCGCCGCCTCGCAGTGGACTCCCGGCAAGAACTTCGACGGCACGATGCCGATCGGCCCCGACGTCGTCACCACCGACGAGCTGGACGCGTCGGCGATCCAGCTCACCACGACGCTCAACGGTGAGGTCATGCAGTCGGCCAGCACGGCCCAGATGATCTTCGACATACCGCGCACCATCGAGTACCTCTCGTCGTTCACCACCCTGCGACCCGGCGACGTGATCGCCACCGGCACCCCGGGCGGCGTGGGGTTCGCGCGCACCCCGCCGGTCTGGCTCCAACCCGGCGACCTGATCGAGGTCACGATCGAAGGGGTGGGCAGGATCGCCAATCGCGTCGCGGCGGAGGAGCGCGCAGGTGACGGCTGGCCGTGGATTCCGCCCACGCCCGACAGAGCAGTGCTGTAGCCGCTGCCACCCACCCATAGGTCACACACGAGGAGGAGAGATGTTGGGACGCAGATCAACACGACGCGCCCGGCTGCTGGCGGTGACGGTGGTTGTGGGGGCGGTCCTGGCCGCCGGCTGCGGCTCGAGCTCGGGCTCGGGCTCGGGCTCGGGTGGCGCAGGAGGCAGTAGCGCCGGATCCGGAGGCTCGGGCACCAAGGTGTCGGCGGGCTCGGCCCTGACGGTCGCCGATGTGGCGCCGTTCACCGGCACCGATGCCGCGCTCGGCCCGACCTATCTCGTCTCGTGCGACGCGGCCACCAACGCCATCGACACCGCCGGCGGGGTCCTGGGGCACAAGCTCAACTGCAAGTCCGTGGACACGCGCGGCGACCCGGCCGACGCGGTCCCAGCGGTGCACCAGATGTACGCGTCGACCTCCTCGCTGGCCTTCGTGATCGGCTGCACCTCGGACGAGGCCGCATCGGTGGTCCCGGTCTTCGCCGCCAACAAGACGGTCTCGTTCTGCATGACGGGGCAGTCGGAGTTCGACCACGTCAAGTTCCCGTACTTCTATCGCCTGGTCCCACCGGACCTCTCGGAGTCCTACGCGATGGTGGCGATCGCCAAGAACCACGGCTACAAGAAGGTGGCGCTGGCCTTCGGCAACGACATCGGCTCCCAGACCTTCATCGCGCCCGCGATCGCGGCCATCAAGAAGGCCGGCCTGCAGCTGGTGTCCAACCAGACCCTCGACCTCAGCGCAAACACGTTCCGGACCGAGGCGGCGAAGATCGCCGACTCCAAGCCCGATGTGATCCTCACCGAGGCCCTCGGGCCGACCGAGGCCTCGTTCCTCACCGAGCTCAAGCAGCTCAACGGCGGCAAGATGATCCCGGTCATCGGGACATCGGCGACGATCTCGCCGGATTGGTTCAAATCGGTCTCCAACGCGATCGGTGGGAGCACCCTTGCCAGTGACTTCCAGGCCGACAACCTGGTCACCGAGAGCAGCGGCCCGGCGTTCTCGGCCTTCGCCAAGGCGATCGACGCCGAGAAGGGCAAGGTCGGCAGCACCGGCGACTTCTCGACCTACCTCACCGCCCCGGGAGCGGTGCACCTCTACGACGGGATCAACCTCGCCGCCCTGGCGATGATCGCGGCCCACAGCACGTCCCCGGCCAAGTACATGCCGTTCATCCTCAAGATCGGCGATGGCGCCCCCGGTGCGACCGTCGTCAACTCGTTCGCCCAGGGTGCCGCGGCGCTCAAGTCCGGGAAGCAGATCCGGTACGAGGGCCCGGGAGGTCCCACCAGCTTCGACGCCTATCACGACTCGGCCGGGCTGTTCCAGGTCGACACGTACACGGCCAACGGAACGGTGAAGGTCGCCGGCAACCTGTCGACGACCGAGCTGCGCTCGCTCGGCCTCTGAGCCCGGAGCCGCATGAGCGTCTTCGTCGCCTCGATCGGGTTCGGCCTCGTCACCGCGGCCGTGCTCGCCCTGGCGTCGGTGGGCTTCACGCTGCAGTTTGCCGTCACGAACGTGCTCAACCTCGCCTACGGAGGGGTCATGATCGTGGCGGCATACGCGGCCTACGCGCTCAACAATGCCGGCGTCAACATCTGGCTGGCGGCGGTCGCCGGGATCGCCGTGGGCGCGGTGGCGTCGGTGCTGCTCAACACCGTCGTGTACACGCCGTTCCAGCGCCGGGGCGCGTCGCCGATCGCGATGGTCATCGTGGCCCTCGGCATGACCCTGATCCTCACCTTCGGGACCCAGGCCCTGGCCGGTCCCACCAACGTGTCCTACGCGATGAGCCAGGGCGCCACGGTCAAGGTGGGCTCGATCGAGCTCACGGTCGTCCAGCTCGTGATCATCGCGCTGAGCATCGTGGTGATGGTGCTGGTGCACGCCCTGATCCGTTACACGCGCTTAGGGAAAGCCATGCGCGCCACGGCGGCCAACCGCTCGCTGGCGCGGAACTGCGGCATCCGCACCGAGCGCGTGGTCATGGCCACGTGGCTCATCAGCGGCGCCCTCTGCGGCCTGGCCGGCGTGACCTTCGCGATCGACTCGGGGACGTTCGGGGCCACCAGCACCGACGTGTTCCTCGTGCTCATCCTGGCCGCGGTGTTCCTCGGCGGCCCGGGCGAGGCCTACGGCGCGATGCTCGGCGCGCTGGTCATCGGACTGGCCACGGAGGTGAGCGCCTCGGTGATCGTCTCGTCCTACAAGGACGTGATCGCGTTCGTGATCCTGCTGGCGATGCTCACGGTGCGCCCCGCGGGGCTGCTCGGGGCCCGCGCCTAGCCGATGGTCTACTACATCACCAACCTGCTGGTCTACGCGGGCGTCGACGCCCTGGCCTGCCTGGGCCTCAGCCAGCAGTTCGGGGTGGGCGGGGTCACCAACTTCGGGTTCATCATCTTCCAGGCCGCGGGCGCCTACACCGCCGGGGTTCTGTCGCTGCCGCCCGACAGCGCCAACGGGGCCTTCCAGAAGTACGTCCTGGGCCTCAACCTGCCGTTTCCGCTGCCCTGGATCGGTGCCGCGATCGTCGGCGGGCTGCTCGCCGTTCCCTTCGCCGCGATCGTGGGACGGCGGTTGCGCGGGGACTTCGCCGCCGTCGGCCTGCTCGTCACCGCCGTCATGTTCAACCTGCTGGTGACGAACTTCGTGCCGCTGTTCAACGGCGCCGCCGGCCTCTCGCTGGTGCCCTCACCGCTCCAGGGCTCGTTCAACCCCCAGGTGGCGAGCTACCAGTGGGTCTACGGGGCCGTCGCCATCGTCCTCGCCTTCGCGGTCTACTGGTTCGTCAGCCGGATCACCAATTCGCCGTATGGCCGCACTCTGCGCGCGGCGCGTGACAACGACCTCGTCGCCGACTCGCTGGGCAAGAACCTGCGGTCGCTGAGAACGTCGAGCCTGGTGATCGGCGGAGCCATCGCCGGTCTCTCGGGCGGTGTCCTGGTCGGCTTCATCAACCTGTGGGATCCGCAGGCCTGGGGGTACGCCGAGACCGTGGTCCTGTTCGCCGCGGTCATCATCGGCGGCCTGGGCAATCACCGCGGCGCGATGCTGGGCGCGGTCCTGGTGCCCGTCGCGTTCGAGGAGGCCACGCGCTACATCCCGCCGGTGCCGGGCAACCCGAACCTGATCCCGGCGCTGCAGTGGGTTGTGATCGGCTGTCTCATCCTGGCCTTCCTCTGGTTTAGGCCCCAGGGGATCCTGCCCGAGCGCCGGCGCAAGCTGGCCACGCGCCAACCCGCCCCCGGCGGGGGCGCGCCGCCCGACCAGCCGCTGTCCGCCTCCCCGCCGGCCCTCGCCTCCCCGCCGGCCCTCGCCTCCCCGCCTGCCCGCGCCTCCCTGCCGGCCCTCGCCTCCCCGCCGGCTCGCGGCGGCGCGGGGGAGCGCGGGGCCGCCGGCGACCCACGGGACCGTGTGGGCGAACCGCGGCCCTCGGAGGTGATCCTCGAATGCCGGGATCTCGTGCGCAGCTTCGACGGCGTTGCCGTCGTGCAGGGCGCCTCGATGGCCTTCCAGCGGGGGCGTGTGACCGGGATCATCGGGCCCAACGGCGCGGGCAAGTCGACGATCCTGGCGATGCTGGCGGGGACGCTCGCGCCGACCGCGGGCCAGATCCTCTTCCGCGGTGAGGAGATCACGGCGCTGCCGGCGTATCGACGGGCGCGCCTCGGCGTCGTCCGGACGTTCCAGCTGGCGAGCGAGTTCAAGCGATTGACCGTGCTGGAGAACCTTCTGGCGGCGATCCCCGATCAGCGTGGCGACACGTTCCGTGGCGCGGTGCTCGGCCGGCGCTACTGGGGCGCGGAGGAACGCGAGGCGATCGAGCGGGCACAGGCGATGCTCGACCGGTTCGGCCTCCTGGGCCTGGCCGACCGCTACGCCGGGGACCTCAGCGGTGGACAGCGACGGCTCGTGGAGATCATGCGCGCCCTGATGGCCGCTCCCGATGTCCTTCTTCTCGACGAGCCGATGGCCGGC
This sequence comes from uncultured Actinomycetota bacterium, assembly GCA_963771675.1. GTDB lineage: Bacteria > Actinomycetota > Thermoleophilia > Solirubrobacterales > Solirubrobacteraceae > Palsa-465. The sequence continues at coordinate 256,601 of CAVYUJ010000007.1, forward strand.
GTCCATCCGCGGCTGGCTCATGATCTGGGCCTGCGGCTGGTCGGGCTCGCCGAGGAGGGGACCACGATCGTCATGGTGGAGCACGAGCTGTCGATCATGGACGAGTTCTGCGATCCGGTGTACGTGCTCGCCGACGGGCAGGTCCTGGCCGAGGGCACGATGGCCGCGCTGCGCTCCCGCGAGGAAGTCGTCGAGGCCTACCTTGTCGGCTGAGCTCGGCAGCGGCGCCGCGGAGGCGGGATCCGTCGCCGGAGTGGCGCTCCGGACGGCCGAGCTCACGGCCGGCTACGGGGGCAGTCCGGTCATCCACGGCATCTCGCTCTCGGTGGCGCCCGGGGAGGTGGTCTCCATCGTCGGCCCCAACGGGTCGGGCAAGAGCACCCTGCTCAAGAGCATCGTGGGCGTGGTCGAGGCCCTGTCGGGCCGCGTGCTCATCGGCGAGACCGACGTCACCGGCTGGCGGTCTGAGGACATCGCGCGGATCGGGGTCGGCTACGTGCCCCAGGTGGACGACGTCTTCGCCCCGCTCACCGTGCGCGAGAACCTGGAGATGGGCGGTTACCTGCTCAAGGCGCGCGACGTCGCGGCGCGGGTCGAGCACGTGCTCACCGTGTTCCCGCGCCTCGCCGGGATGGTGAGCCGTCGCGCGGGCAAGCTCAGCGGAGGCGAGCGCAAGATGCTCGCGATGGGTCGGGTGCTCATGCTGTCGCCCGCGCTGGTCGTGCTCGACGAGCCCACCGCCAACCTGGCTCCGCAGATCGCCGCCACCGTGCTCGAGGAGCACGTGCGCCGGCTCGCCGGCACGGGCGCGTCGGTGCTGGTCGTCGAGCAGCGCGCGCGGGCGGTGCTGGAGATCTCAGATCGCACCTACGTGATGGGCGGCGGACAGCTGCGGATGGAGGGAACGCCGGCGGAGCTGGCCTCGAGTCCGGAGTTCGTGGAGTCGTTCCTCGGGGGTGGCAGGCGAGTCGCGAGTTAGCCGGATCTTCACACGGGTAACGCCGTCCTGACTGGAAATCCGCGAGGATGGGTGGTTGATGCCCGCTGACCGACGTGCCGATGGCGCCGCCAACCACGCGCGTACCCCGTGGCGGCCGGGCTGGCGCGAGCTCGTCACCGCGGCGGTCGGCGCCGTATCGGTGGCGCTGCTGCTGTGGGTGGCCCCGCCGGGCGACGTCCTGCGCCAGATCGGCCACATGAACCCGCTCTGGGTGCTGGGCGCGGTCGCGCTGGAGTTGGGCTCGTGCCTGAGCTACGTGGTGGTCTTCCGGCGCTTCTTCCCCGAGCCCCCACGCTCGGTCAGCCGCCGCGTGGCCTGGATCGCGATGGGGGCGGGCGCGGTGCTGCCCGGGGGCAACATCTCCTCGGCGGCGGCCACCGGCGTGCTGCTGCGCCGCCATGGCATCGACACCCGCCGGCTGCTCACCCGATGCGCCGCGCTGCTCTCGCTGCTGACCGGGTTCGGCTTCCTCGTCAACGGCATCGCGGGCGTGTGGCTGCTGCTGGGTCTGCCCGGCGGGCCCCATGACCTGAGCCACACCGGCATCCCGATCCTCGTCTCGATCGTGGTGCTGGGTGCGGCGTGGCTGATCATGCGTGCCGGGCGCCGCTTCGGAGCCACCGCCCCGCGGGTCGTCCGCGCGGTGACCGCGGGCCTGCACGGGGCCTGGAGCGCCGCCCGGACGCCGCACTGGCGGCTGGTGGGAACGGCGGGATTCCTCTGCCTGGACATGGCTGCGCTGTGGGCCGCCTGCGCCGCCACCGGCCATCCGCTCGGCTTCCCCGCGATCGTCATCGCGTACTGCATCGGCTATCTGGCCACCGCGATCCCCATGCCGGCCGGTCTCGGGGTGCTCGACACGGGCCTGGCCGCGTCGCTGGTGCTCTACGGCCTCTCGCCCGCCGCGTCGGTAGGCGCCGTGCTGGTCTATCACGCGATCGCGATCTGGGTGCCCGGGCTCGGCGGGTTGGTCGCCTGGCTGCCCACCTCGGGCCGACGTCTGCGCCGCCGTACCGCCGTCGGCGTCCCCGACCTGCGCCCGCTGGCGCTCGCCGGGCCCGCAGAGTCCGACGGCTGACAGGTCCCGGCGCACGCGTCGCATGCCCCCCGGCTCTCCCGCCCCTGACGAAGAGGTTGACGTCCTGGTCATCGGTGGGAGCCTGGTCGGGCTGTCCACCGCGATGTTCCTCGGGATCCACGGGATCCGCGCCCTGGCGGTGGAGCGCCACACCAGCACCGCGATCCATCCGCGGGCCGGGCACTTCCAGCTGCGCACGGCGGAGATCCTGCGCTCCGCCGGGCTCGAGGAGCGCGTGCGCCGGCGGTCCGAGGAGCAGTACCTGCCCAACGGCGGGATCAACAACGTCGAGTCGCTCGCCGGCCGCGAGATCGCCAGCTACTTCCCCAACCTCAACGCCGGGGTGGAGGAGTTCAGCCCCACGGTCAGGATGTTCATCGACCAGGATGCGCTGGAGCCGATCCTGCGCGAGCGTGCGCAGGAGCTCGGGGCGCAGCTGCGCTACCGGACCCGGTGCATGGCGCTCGTGCAGGACGGCGAGGGCGTGACCGCCACCCTTCTGGACCTCGACGAGGAGGCCGAGCTGACGGTGCGCGCCTCGTTCGTCGTCGCCGCCGATGGCAACCGGAGCCCCACCCGGGAGCAGCTCCGCATCCCCATGCGCGGCCACGGCCTGCTCTCCCACAGCGTCACCATCTACTTCCGCGCGGGCGTCGACCTCAGCCCGTTGCTCGCCGGTCGCGACCAGGGCGTCAACTACGTCACCAACCCGGTGCTGCGCGGCTTCTTCCGCCTGGACCGGACCGGGAACCGCGGCTTCCTCGTCGTCAACCTCGTCGGCGATACGGCGCGGCCGGAGATCATCGCCGCCTATCCCTCGGCGCCGTGGGCCAACGTGGCCGAGACGATCGACGAGACGCGCGCGCTCGAACTGCTGCGCGCCGCGATCGGGGTCCCGGAGATCCCGGTCACCGTCGAGAACATCGCGACGTGGCGCGCGGTCGCCGACAGCGCCGAGCGCTACTGCCAGGGGCGGGTCTTCCTGGCCGGCGACGCCGCGCACACGATGCCCCCCAACGGCGGCTTCGGCGGCAACACCGGCGTGCAGGACGCCCACAACCTGGCCTGGAAGCTCGCCTTCGTGCTCAAGGGGATCGCCGGACCCGACCTGCTCGACACCTATGACGATGAGCGGCGGGCGATCGGGGAGCTGACGGTCGAGCAGGCCTACGCGCGGTACGTCACCCGGGTGGCGCCGTACCTGGGCGCCCACGGGATGCAGGAGATCGTCGACGACATGTCGATGGAGATCGGCTATCGCTACAACTCCGCCGCCATCGCGCTGGAAACGGATGCCGCCGACCCGCCCGCGCCGGCGCTTCACGAGCACCCGCGCGAGTCCGCCGGGCGCCCCGGCTCGCGCGCCCCGCACGTCCCGGTCGAGCACGCGGGGAGGTCGGTCTCCACCCTCGATCTCTTCGGGACCGCGTTCGTGCTTCTGGCCGGTGCCGACGGCAGGGCGTGGCGCGACGCTGCCCTGGGCGCCGCGCACGCCCTGGACGTGCCGCTTGACGCCTACGTCGTCGGTGGCGGAGAGCTGCGCGACCCGGGCGCCGCGTTCGCACCCGCCTACGGGATCTCCGCGGCCGGTGCGGTGCTCGTCCGGCCCGACGGCTTTGTCGCCTGGCGCGCGCACGACGACACCGGCGCGTCGGACAGCGCCGTGCGCGACGTGCTGGAGGCGCTGCTGCTCCGTCACCGCGGCGCGGCCGTCTCCGGCACGTCCAGTCCCTGACGCGCGACATGTCCCGTGCGTTAAGAGACGGCGCCGAGTCCGGCGGCCGCCGGTCGGGCCGCGTACAGTGGCGCTGTCCGTTGCGAGGCTGCTGGCCGGCTTATGAGCGCTGCCGAAGCAGAACCAGACCTACCGGAGACCGGCGCCGCGCGCCGTTTGGACCCCGAGACGCTCGGGGTGCATGTCGAGCGGCTCTACCGCGCCGCGTACGGGCTGTGCGGGTCGCGCCCGGACGCCGAGGATCTGGTCCAGGACACCTATGAGCGCGTGCTGCGCCGCCCGCGCTTCGTGCGCCGCGACGACGATCTGGCCTACCTGCTGCGGGTCCTGCGCAATACCTGGGTGAGCTCCAAGCGGGTGGGGCGGGCGGTCACGATCGCCCCCGCGGGTGACGAGATCGAGTCGATGGCGGGCACCCACGACCCGATCGCCGATCACATCGAGGGCGCGGCGGTGTTCGAGGCGCTCCAGGGGCTGACCGATCCGTTGCGCGAGGCGCTCGTGGCCGTCGACGTGGTGGGGCTGTCCTACCGCGAGGCCGCGCGGGCGCTGGGGACCAAGGAGGGCACGATCATGAGCCGGCTGCATCGCGGCCGCGGCCAGATCGCCGAGCGGCTGAACCTGTAGGCGGCGCGGCTACGCGCGCTGCTCGAGCACCGGCGCCGCCGCGAGCGCCAGCAGCACGTCACGCGCGGTTGGCCCGGCCAGCACGCACGTGCGCCCGAAGCGGACCAGCGTCACCACCGCCAGTCCCGGCCGGGTGGAGAACGTGGTGAGCGGGACCCCCTGGAACACGACGTGCCGGGCGTTGCCGGGAAGGCCGACCGGCTTGCCCGAGAACACCGTGTAGCTCATCCGCGCGCCGTTGCTCAGCCGGTAGAAGACGGTGAACGCGGGGCGCCCGCCGATGTGGTCGCTGCGGACGCCGGTGGGGGGCACATGGAACTTCGCGTAGCTGGGGAAGGTGACGCCCTCATAGCTGACGTCGAGCAGCCTCGCGCTGCGGGTGGCCGGGGCCGTGCCGGTCGACGGCGCCAGCGCGAGTCGCGCGGCCGCGGCGATGCTCGGCCCGCCGCTGCCATTGCTGCCGAGCGTGATCACCAGCACGGCGATGACCGCGCACACCGCGGCGAGCCCCGGGGCCGCCAGCGACGGCCGCCAGGCTCCCACACGCCGGGGCGCCCTCGCGCGACGCGGGGGGCGGGGCCGTAGGCATCCCGCACCCGCTCGCGGACCGCGGCGAGCAGTTCCGGGGGCGCGGCCGGTCCGCCGGCGCGCAGCGCCTCGGCGACCCGCTTATGAGCCTGGTCTTCGTCGGATGGGGGCATGGATTCCATGGATCTGACACGTGGGGCGGTGCGGTGGCGCACGATGCCCATCACTGGGACAGACGCCTCTCGTGACGCCCGTATTCCATCGGCGGTCGTGAAAATCTTCACACCGAAAATCTCTTGCCGCCGATGGAATACGCGCCCCGTGGCCCGCGTCTTATCGGGATGTTGGGCACGGTGGGCGACCGGCCGGGGCCGGGACCAGACCACCGGGATTCACCTCACATCCTCAATAGGGAGACACACATGTCACTCACGCATGTCTACGAGCGTGCGCGCTCACTGGCGCAGTTCATCACGACCCATGTCCTCGATCGCGGCCGTCGCTGGGTTCACCTCGCGCTTGCCGCGATCGTGTCGCTGCTGGGAGCCGCCGCTGTCGCGGGCCCCGCCTTCGCGACGCCACAGCCCGCGTCGCCCGCGTACACGTTCACCACGCTGAACGACCAGGCCGATCCGACGTTCAACCAGCTGCTGGGCATCAACCAGGCCGGCACCATCGCCGGCTACTTCGGCTCCGGCGCGGCCGGACACCCCAACAAGGGCTACCAGCTGACCCCGCCGTACGGGCAGTCACGTTACGCCGCCGAGAACTTCCCCGGCTCCGTGCAGACCCAGGTGACGGGCCTCAACGACCGTGGCGTGACCGTGGGCTTCTGGTCGCCGGACAACAACGCCAACCTGACCAACGCCAACCTCGGGTTCTACTCGATCGACGGCCACAAGCCGCACACGGTCATGTTCCCGACCGACGACAACGCCACGCCGCCCGTCGACCAGCTCCTGGGCGTCAACGACAGCAACGTCGCGGTCGGCTTCTACACCGACGGCGAGGGCAACAACCACGGCTTCACCTACAGCATCAACCGTCACCATCATCGCTACAACGAGGTCACCGTCTCAGGCGCGACCAGCGTGACGGCGTCGGCGATCAACAATCGGGGGGACATCGCCGGCTTCGACACCGACGCCCAGGGCAACGTCGACAGCTTCCTGCTCGGCCGCTGGGGTCGCGAGACGGCCCTCGACTACCCGGGCGCGATGTCGACCCAGGCGCTCGGGGTCAACGACAGCGACGAGGTCGTCGGCGTCTACACCAATCCCGACATGACCATGCACGGCTTCACCTGGACGCCCGAGGGCGGCTTCATGAGCGTGGATGACCCCAACGGGATCGGCACCACCACGATCAACGGCGTCAACGACGCCGGCCAGCTCGTCGGCTTCTACGTCGACGGGGCGGGCAACACCGACGGCATGCTGGCCACGCCGCCGGCACACCACCGCCACCACTAGGCACTCCTATCGAATTCGGTCGGTCAGGACTCTGAGCAGATGAGACCGGGTCGTCACCCGGGCGGCCCGGTCTCGAACCAACCATCCACCTCATCCGTACCTCACAGCACATGATCACACCGATCGTCACCGAGCTCCGCCGCCACGGGTCAAGCGCCCCCGCGGTCTCGCCGTCGTCGCCAAGGCCGGGCATTCAAGTTCCCGGCTCCCGCGCCGATGGGTGAGAGGAATGAGTATTCAGGCCGTGCTCTCACGGATCGACGTCATCGCGCAGGCGCAACAGCAGCTCGCCTCGCCCACCGGTTCCTCCGGCTCCGCGAACGCCACCGCCATCGGGGCGATGCTGAGCGGGACGGCGGCCACCGGGACATCGGGCTCCACCAACTTTGCCAGCGCACTGGCCCAGGCTCAGGGCACCTCCACCGCCACCGCCGGGGTGCCGACGGCCACGAGCGCCACCGGCATCACCGCGGCCGACCCGACCGCCACCGGGGCGGTGGCCCCGGGCGCCGTCGTCGCCCAGGCCTCGTGGAACCCGGAGCAGAAGCCGATCGCGGGCTGGATCGTGCCGGTGCTCGACTGGGCCTCTCAGCACGGCTGGAGCGGCAGCGTCACCAGCGGCTACCGCGACTACTCACAGCAGGCCTCGATCAACGCCTCGGGCGCCTTCAGCGCTCCGGCCGGCAAGTCCAATCACGAGACGACGCAGTACCCCGGAGGAGCCGTCGACGTGACCGACCCGGCGCAGCTCATCCAGGTCCTCCAGGGCTACACCGGCCCCTACAAGCTCGTCGGCGGCGTCCTGGGCCCGGCCGACCCTGAGCACTTCTCGGCCACCGGTCACTAGCGCGCGCACGCGTTCCGACCGGTTGTCGGATCCAGGTCCTTGTTAGGGGCTGGATAGGCCGGTGATGCACAGTTGCCCTGGAGGGTGTCGACCTTGTAGCGTTTGCCTCGTTCGGCTGGGGGAGTCACGGTGGCCAGCATGCGAATTCTGGGGCCGATTGAGGCCTGGACGGGGGACCGGCGACTCGGGCTCGGCGGTCCACGGCAGCTTGCGCTGTTCGCCTATCTGCTGCTCAACGCCAACCAGGCGGTGCCGAACGATCTTCTCGTCGAGGCTCTGTGGGGTCCAGCGCGGTCGCATTCGGACAACCGGCTGCAGATGGCGGTCGCGAGGCTCCGCAGGGCACTTGCGCCACTCGAGGAAACGGCGGCAGCGACGCTGCGCACGGTGAGTGGCGGGTATCTGTTGGCGGTTGACCCTGATGAGCTGGACGCGGCAGTGTTCACGCGTCTGGTGCACGAGGGCCTGAGTTCCCTGGAAGGCGGCGCGCCGGACGCCGCGTACACGGCACTCGCGGAGGCTCTGAGGTTGTGGCGGGGCCCGCCGCTGGCCGAGGTCGCCTTCGAGGATTTCGCTCAGCCGGAGATCCGCCACCTGCAGGAATTGCGGTTAGTCGCCCTCGAGGGCCGGATCGACGCGGAGCTCCAGCTCGGACGACACGGTCGGCTCATCGGCGAGCTCGAGGCGCTATTGGCCCAACATCCCACTCGGGAGCGCCTTGCCCGCCAGCTCATGCTGGCCCTCGACCGGGGCGGCCGCCAGCAGCAGGCACTCGAGATCTTTCATCGGACGCGCGTCCAGTTGGCCGAGCAGCTCGGCCTGGAGCCCGGGCCGGCGTTGAAGATGCTCCAGACGCAGATCCTCGAGCAGGCCCCCTCGCTGCTTGGCGAGCCCGATGACCGCCTGGTGCGCGCCGGTCCGGACCCGGTCGCTCGGCTGTCCCTGACCTCATGGCCGGTGACCGCCCCGCTGCCCGGCCGGCTCGAGCCGCACGGCCCGGCAGTGTTCGTCAACCGTCAGACGGAGCGCGCGGCGCTTCGGACAGCGCTGGAGGAGGTGATGGTCTCGGGAAGCCAAGCGGTGGTCATCACCGGCGATCCGGGGATAGGCAAGACTCGCCTCGTGAGCGAGGTCGCGCGCGCCGCGCATGCGGCCGGGACGCTCGTGCTTGGAGGCCGTTGCGATGAAGGGTTCGACGTGCCCTATCAGCCATTCGTGGAGGCCTTGGAGCACCTCGTCGACCACGCCCCTACGGAGCTCCTGGCAGCCCACGTCGCTCGCTACGGAGACTCGCTGGCACGGCTCGTCCCAGGTCTGACGCGTCGGGTGGCCACTCCGTCGGCGAAGGCCGCGCCACCGAGCGAATCCGAGCGCTATGTGCTGTTCCGAGCCGTCGAGGGCCTGCTCGACGCCGTCTGCATGGCGGGGCCAGTGATGTTGGTACTCGAGGATCTCCACTGGGCCGACAAGCCGACGCTGCGGCTTCTCTGGCGGTTGCTCAGCTCGCCGAAGCGAGCGCCGCTCATGCTCCTGGGCACTTGCCGCGTCACCGATCTCGGCGAAGATCACCCGTTACGCCAGCTTCTGGCCGACATGCATCGTGAACCGCACGCGCTGCGTTTGGACCTGACTGGTCTGCGGTCTTCAGACATCGTCGAGCTGGTCAGCGCGATCGGCGACGGCGCCGCCGACACCGCGGACGAGGGACTCGTCCGCGCGCTGGAGGCCAGCACCGACGGCAACCCGTTCTTCGTCGCCGAGCTCACCCGCAGCCTTCTGGAGTCCGGTGCGCTGTCGCGCACGAACGGACACTGGCGCATGTCCGATGGCGCGGAAATCGCGGGAGACCTCCCGCTCAGCATCGCCGAGACCCTCGCTGCTCGCGTCCGCCGGATGGGTGAGGATGTCCGGGACTGCCTGCGGGCCGCGGCCATCCTGGGGGAGGAGTTCGACGTCGATCTCGTCGCTGAGTTCGGCGGGCTCGGAGTCCGCCGGCGACGAGCTCGATCGCGCCGTCGAGCGCGCTGTACTCCTCGACGTGCCCGGGCGTCCGGGGCGGTTCCGGTTCGTGCACACGCTCACCCAGCGCTACCTGTACCGGGAGCTCGGGTCCGCGCGGCGGACGGAGCTACACCGTCGCGCCGCAGAGGCGATGGAGGCCCGCCGCGATGAGGGCCGATGGTCCAGCGCCGAACTCGCGCGCCATTGGGCCTTGGCGGGCGACGCTCAGGCCAACAAGGCACGCCGGTATGCCGCGATGGCCGGCGACGAGGCGCTGGCCAAGCTGGCCCCCGATGAAGCACGGCGATGGTACGAGTCCGCGCTTGAACTGCTACAGCGTCAGCCCGTCGCGGCGCCATCGGCGCTCAGCAACCTCCTGGTCCGGCGAGGTGACGCCGAACGCCAGGCCGGTGACCCGCGTTTCCGGGAGACGCTGCTGGACGCAGCCGATCTGGCACTCCGGATCGGCGATGAGCCCGGCCTCGTGCGCGCTGCCCTCGCCAACACCCGCGGCATGCAGAGCCAGACCGGCATCGTCGACGGCGCCCGGATCGCGGTGCTCAAGGCGGCTCTGAGCATCGTTGGACGGCAGGACACTCCGGAGCGCGCGCAACTGCTGGCGATGCATGCTGCCGAGCTCATGTACTCGCAGGACTGGGACACCCGGATCGCGCTCAGCGACGAAGCACTCGCAATCGCGCGGCGGCTGGACGACCCCGACGCCCTCACTACGGTTCTGAACATGCGGTTCGTCACCCTGCTGGCGCCGCACACCCACAGCGAGCGGTTGGCCAACACTCTCGAGGCGGTCGACGCCGCCGAGCGACTCTCCAACCCCATCGCGCGGTTCTACGCCTACCACTGGCGCGCCTACGCGTGTATCGAGGCCGGCGACATCTCCGAGACGCGGACGTGGCTGACCCGTGAGCGGGACATCGCCGCGCGCTTCCGGCAGCCGGCCGCCTTGTGGCTTGCTCGGGCCGACGAGGCCAACCTGGCCATCATCGCCGGGGACCTCGAGTGCGCCGATCGGCTCGCCGCGGAAGCGCTGGAGACCGGGCGCCAAAGCGAACCTGACGCCCTGGCGTGCTTTGCCGCACAGCGAACGTCGATCGCGTTCTCGGCCGGGAGATTGGCCGAGCTCGTCCCGCTGCTGGCCCAGACGGTGGCTGACAACCCTGGTGTTCCCGGGTTCCGAGCGACGCTCGCCCTCGCCCAGACGCATGACGGGCGGGAGGACGAGGCGGCGGTCGTCCTGGCCCACGCCGTCAACGCCGGATTTGCGGATGTTCCGCGCGACGTCACCTGGCTGGCGGTGATGTGCATCTACGCGCAGGTTGCATCTCGGCTGGAGCTTGCGGCTGCAGCGACGGCGCTCTATGAGTTGCTCGCGCCCTGGGAGCGGCAGATCGCCTTTCCGGCGTTCGGCGTCTGGGGTCCGGTCGCGTTGCACCTCGGCTCGCTCGCGATGTGCACCGGTGACTTCGATGCCGCCCGGCGCCATCTGGCCGATGCGACTGACGCGGCCGAGCGTGCCGAGGCCCCGTTGTGGCGGGCTTGGGCCCGAGACCACTCGAGCCGGCTGCCGGAGATCGCGCGGTGACCGGCGCGTCCGCCAGGGGCGCGCCCGATCGAGTGAAAGTGGCGATCCTGGGCGGCGGATGCGGCGGACTCGCCGCCGCCTGGGGTCTGAGCTCGACGCCCGCCCTGCGCGAGCGCTTCGACGTCACCGTCTACCAGCTCGGCTGGCAGCTCGGTGGCAAGGGCGCCAGCGGCCGGGCGCCCCACCGGGGCGAACCGGCCGGGCTCGGACAGCGCATCGAGGAGCACGGTCTCCACATCTGGTTCGGGTTCTATGCGCATGCGTTCGCGTTGATGCGCTCCGCTTACGCGGAGGCCGGGCTCGCGGCGGGGGAGGACTGGTGGACGACGGCGTTTGAGAAATGCGATTCGGTGTGCCTGTATGACCAGCGCGACGACGGCACGTGGGCCCGGCAGACTCTCCATCTGCAGCGTCGCGGTGGCCCTGGTCAGGGGCCGTCGACGGGCGCGCGACGAGCGCCATTGGGCCGGGTGATGGCGCGGACGATCCGAGTACTCGCCAATGGCCTGCTCGCAGAGCTGGGGGAGGAAAGGGGACCGTTACGAGGCGACCTTGGCGCGGAGAGGGATACCGCGCTGGCGGCGACCGTGTCGACGCTCAAGGCGGTCGCTGGGGAGCTCGAGGATGTCGAGGGCCCGTTCGCTCTGGGGGACGACGGTGGCGCCGTGGTCGCGCGCGGCCGCGAGCGGAGCGTCGGGCGGCGGTGGCATCGCCTGCGCCGCGACGCCGTCGAGCCGATCCTGGAGCGCCTGACTGACCAGATACGGGAGCTCCGGGCGCTGCTGGCGAACCGAGACGCGACGGACCGCGTGCGCCTGTGGCGCGGTGTGCTCGAGCTGATCGCCGCGTCGCTGCTCGGGGTGGTGCGTGACGACGTCCTGTGGCGTGGCTTCGGGGTACTCGACGAGGAGGACCTCAGGGAATGGCTCGGCCGCCACGGCGCCAGCGAGGAGACGCTGGAGCGCTCGCCGGTCCTTCGCGGTCTCTACGACCTGACGTTCGCGTACCGGGACGGGGACAAGCTGCGCCCGAGTCTCGCCGCCGGCAAGGGCCTGCAGTCTCTCCTGCTCATGATCAACTACGAGGGCTCGTTCATGTGGCGGATGCGTGCGGGGATGGGCGACGTCGTGTTCTCGCCGCTGTATTTGGCGCTCCGGCGGCGCGGCGTCCGCTTCGAGTTCTTCAGCCGGGTCACACACCTGGGCTTGATGCCGGGGCGCCCGGTCGTGGACCGGATCGAGCTAGTGCGTGAGGCGACGGTGCGCGGCGGTGCGGACCGGTATGACCCGATCGAACGGATCGGTGAGTGGTGGTGCTGGCCGTCGGCGCCATACCGGGAGCAGCTCAGCGATCTCGAGCCCGTGGGGGCGCGGCTGCGGCGTGGCGCAGACTTCGACGAGGTGGTGCTGGGGATACCGGTCGGGGCTCTCGGGCCGATCTGCGCTGAGCCGCCGACGCAGACGCCAGGTTCGCGCAGATGCTGCGCAATGCTGAGACCGTGCGCACGAAGGCGTTCCAGGTGTGGCTCACGCGATCGATACGGGAGCTTCGCGGACGCCGCGACGGGAACGGTCTCGACCCCCCGGCGACGGCGTTTGCCGAGCCCTTTGACACCTACTGCGACATGAGTCACCTGCTGTCGGCGGAGGGATATGACGGCGCGGACGGGCCGAAGGGAGTGGCGTATTTCTGCGCGGTGCTGCCTGAGGCCGCTGCGCACGCCGAGGCCGAGGACGAAGTGCGAGTTGGCGCCGGGGACTATCTGGAGCGCGAGGCCGCGGCGATCTGGCCCGAGGCGTTCGCCGGTGGCGCGTTTGACTGGAGCGTGGTCTTCGACCCGCTCGGCCGCGATGGCCGCGACAGGTTGGAGGCGCAGTACTTCCGTGCGAACGTGGCCGGGACTGATCGTTACGTGACGACGCCGGCCGGGAGCGTTGACTCGCGTCTGGATCCAGAGTGGTCGGGCTTCGAGAACCTCGTGCTTGCGGGGGACTGGACCCACAACGGGATCGACGGGGGCTGCGTCGAAGCAGCCGTGGTATCGGGCGAGCGAGCGGCGGCGGCACTGGTGTCACGAAGCGCTGACCGGGGCCGCCAACCCAGCCAGATGAGCCGCTACGTCGAGTACGGCGCCCTGGCGACGGCACCGGGACCGCTGTTATGCGAGCGCGCGCGGTTGTATTGCTTCTTCGTCAGCGCCGATCGAGCGCGAGTCCAGCAGCTGTGCGACGCGGTGTTCGAGGCGCCTACTGGGGGCGCGGTGCGATACCGCGTGCCTCGACTGGCCCCAATCGTCCTCAGCGTCGGCACGATCGCCGGCCTGCGCTCGATGCACCCCGATCATGTCGGCCGGGGGACCGCGGACGAGCCGGAGGCGGCGATCTGGGTTCCGGCGATCGCACAGCGCTACGAGAACGGCGGTTACGTTGATGAGCACCTGGCGATCTTCATGCCCTATATCTGGGTCGATGACCCGATCGCGTTTGCCTCCGGCCGTGAGGTCTACGGGTTCGCCAAGACACAGGGCTGGCTGCCGCCACTGGGCGACCCGCGAGGGTGCGCCGAGTCCACCGCGGCACCGCCCTGCCCTGATCCTCCGGCCGAGATCGGGCTGGATGTCTACGGCGTGGGCGTCTACGGCGCGAGCACTGAGGTCGCTCGACGCAGGTTGCTGACCATACGCGCGAGGGGACCACTCAGGGGAGGCTCGCCCGTGTCTCCCGCCAAGGCACGCGAGGGCGATGATCTCGACTCGCTGCTCACCCACTGCATTGCAGAGCTTGGCCCGACGTGGGAGCGCGAGACAGCGGCCCGCCGTGCGGCGCAGCCGCTGCGCCGACGTGTCGCCGGCGTGACCGGCCAGGCTCGCGTGGTCACAGCGCTGCTGGTCGACCAAGCCGTCCGGCTGGTGTTTCTCAAGCAGGTCCGCGACGCCGCCCGCGGCGAACTCGCCGCGCTCCAGCAGGTCATCGAGTCACGTTCCACCGTGACGCCGGGCTCGATGCGATGGCGCAAGCTCCGAGCTGCCTACGATCTCGAAGTCAAACCTCTGGCGAGCCACCCGGTGCAGGACGAGCTGGGGCTTCCGGCGACTCAGACGATCACGCGGGCATTCGTCGCGGAGTTCGGGTTTCGCATGGAGCCCGGAACCATCCGGTGGCCGTGATCGCGCCTAGCTCGGCGTGATACGGGGGCAAGTCCGCTGGAACGGGACGCCCGCCGCGTACTCCTGCCATTCCACGCGGCTCAGTCCGGCACCAAGCAGACGGCAGACCTCGGAGCGCAGCTCGGCGGGCGTGGGCAGCCGCGTCAGCCCAGGCCACAGACGTATGGTGCCGTCGACGCTCGCCGACGCGAGCACCTGCCCGTCAGGCTCGAAGGCAACGCTCTCCACCGAGCTGCTGTCGCCCGTGAACGGAGACCCGACCTCGGTCCCATCCGCGACGTCCCACAGGCGCACCGTCGTGTCAGTGCTTCCTGACGCGAGCGTTGCCCCGCTCGGGCTGAAGGCGACAGCGCGCACGAGGTTGGAGTGCGCAGTCAGCGTCCGGGATTCCGTGTAGCCGTGGGCGCCGCGCTTCCAGATGTGGATTGCGTCGTCAGCGTCTCCGGATGCCAGCAGCCGACCGTCCGGCGAGAACGCCAGGTCGAACACAGCGTCGTCCTGCGGGATGACGGACGGATGCAGTGGCTTCTGCGTGCGCGCATCCCACAGCCGGATGACGCGATCGTTGCCGCCGGAGGCGATCTCCCGCCCGTCGGGGCTGAAAGCGACTGCGAAGATGCCGCGTCCGCCCCGCATGACGGCGCCCACCCGCCTGAGATCGTGCGCGTTCCACAACCGGACACCCCCGTCAAATGAGCCGGAGGCGATCTCGGTGCCGGCGCGGTTGAACGCGATCGTGTAGGCCGGTCCAGCATTGGTGAACGCCGCCGCGAGGATCTGCCGCGTGGCGACGTCCCACAGCCTGATCGAGCCGTCGTCGTAGGCACCGGCCACGACTCGACCGTCTGGGCCGAATGCGACGTCGCTCACCGCACCGGTGGCATCCCCAGGCACCTTCAGCAACTCCAGATGAGTTCCGTCCTTGCGTGACAGGACGATCACACCGTCCGAACCTCCGGCGGCGATCTCGCCGTCCTGGCTGAGCGAGACACTCGCGAACTCGACGGACCGGTGAATGACGGTGACGCCGAACGATGGTTCGACCGGCTCGCGCCACAGCGTTATCGTCCGGTCGGCGCCGGCCGAGGCCAAGAGCCGGCCGTCCGGACTGGTCGCGACACTGGCGATTGCTCCGACGTGGCCGCTGAGTGTCACGATTCGTCGGTGCTTCGTCACGTCCCACAGCACTGTGGTGCCTTCGCCGGCTGCGACCAGCGTGTCGCTGTTGGCCATGAAAGCGATGCTTTCGACCGGTCTCAGACCCCCCAGGTCCCTGCCCTCCTGACGGTGCGTGCGGACATCCCATAGCGTGATGTGTCCGTTCTGGCCGCCGCCGGCCGCAAGCGTGCGGCCATCAGGGCTGAACGCCACGGAGCTGAAGAAGGTGGAGCCGGTCGTGAGGGGCGCGCCGATGGGAGTGCCGGTCGCGACGCTCCAGATGGTGACGCCGTTCGCTCCACCGACGGCCAAGAGTTGGCCGTCGGGGCTGAAGGCCACGCTCGTGATGATGCTGTCGCCGACTCTCAGCTTGCGGCGACTGCGGGTCGCCGGGTCGACCAGCAGGACGGTGCCGTCGGCGCCGCCGGCGGCGATCATGCCCCCACGCGGGTCATAGGCGATGCTCGCGACGCCGTCCGCGTGGAAGGGGATCTCTCCCTCCTCGGTTCCCCGCGGGATGCTCCACAGGATGATGCCGTCGAAGCTGCCCGAGGCAAGCGTGCGCCCATCCGGTGCGAATGCGGCGCTGGAGAGCGGCGCACCGGCGTGCAGCGGCGGCCTGAGCGGAAACGCGCCACCGGTGGCGAGGCTCCACAGGCGCACCGTCCCGTCGGTGCTTACCGAAGCCAGCGTCCGGCTGTCGGGACTGAAGGCGATCCCTGAGACCGCATCGGTGTCCCCGTGCAGGATGGCGGCGGGGTGCGAGAACTCGACGGCGTTGAGTGTCGCCACCACGTTGCGCTCCCAGCCGAGCTGAGGGTTGGCGCGATACGCGGCCAGGTCCAGCAGGAGCGCGATCGCCGGCCTCGGCTGCGTCTCGGCTCTCGTCGTCAGCAGGAAGGAGGTCGCGCGGGAGCGCTGCGCCAATGCCGCCTGTTTCTCGCGAGTGGCCGCAGCGCTCTGCCGGTGGGCATAGCGCAGCGCTATGACGAGGGCGGCGAGCACGACCAGCAGGCTCAGGGCGAGGACGAGGGTGACCTGAGCCCGCCGCCGGAACCGGCGAGCCTGTCGTCGCTGGGTCTCGGCCTCGACCTCGGCGTCGTGCTGAGCTCTCCGCAGCCGGGAGCTCTCCCGACGATCGCGCCAGTCGAGGATCGGGGCCGCAAGCCGGTCGTGGAAGATCTCGTACCGCGCCTGGCTGCTACCGGGCGCTGGATCGACCGCGCGCACGATGCGCTCTTCGTAGAGACGAGCGAGGACCGAGGAGACCGTGTCGGTCCGCCGTCCGCTCATATGCGCGAGGTCGGGGGCCGTGTGCGCGACCTTGGCGCCCGACGGGGTGACGAGGTCGCCGAAGATATCGGTCGCAATTTCGAGCTGCGCTTCGTCGAGCCCCCCAAGCGCGCGACTCACGTGGGTACGCACGATCGCCTCCGCGCCGCCGAGCTCAGCGTCGAGCGTCGTCCTGCGCAGGACCCGTGAGCCCTGGGCCCGCTCGCACTCCCATAGTCGGGTCATGACTAGCTGGAGAAATGGTGTCTCGACCTCGTCGCCGTTCGCGCCGGACCAGGCTCGACCGCCGTCCCGGTCCGCGCGCTTGCCCCCCAACTCGAGGTTGCCCCGGCGTACCTCGTCGAGGACTGCCTCGGCGAGGTCACCCTCGACGGTGATGGCCTGCTCCTCGCCGTGATCGGCGTTGTACGTGGCGACCGGCCCCTCGATCGCCTCGCGCGCCGCCTCCCGTGACATGTACTCGAGGTGCAGGTAATTGTCGTACACGTTGCCGATCCGTCCGCTGAACAGATCTCCGAGGTGCCCGTAGGCGTCCTCGCGCACCGCGATGAGGAAGTTGGCGGGCACATCAGGCGAGTTGACGCATCGCGCAAGCTCGTCGGCGAGCCGATCGGGTCGGCCTCCGGCGTACCGGTAGCTGAAGTGCTCGTCGAACTGGTCCAGCATGATCACGAGCGTCGCGCTGAGCGCCGACGCGGTGGCGGTGATCGCGTCCGCCAGGGCGCCTCGGTCTTGGACACCGCTTCGACGGACCCCGAGGGGCCGTTGCAGTCGGGAGCCAGTCCGAGGATGGCTGAGATCAGGTCCTGCACGGGATCGTCCTTCCATGCGCTGAAGACGAGCGGGACGTACCTCGGTGAGCGGCCTGCGCCGTCTCGCGCCGCGAGCTCGCGAAGGCGCGCCGACACCCCGGCTCGAAGCAGCGAGCTCTTCCCGACGCCACTTTCGGCGTACAGCAGGGTGAGCCGAGCGGTGCGCAGATGGGCGAGGATGATGCGGCGTTCGGTGAGGCGGCCGAAGAACCACTTGGCGTCCGCTTCGGTGTAGAAGCCGAAGCCCTGGAACGGGCTGCGCTCCAGGGATGAGGTCACTGGGCGGTGTCGCGGACACAATGAGCCGATTCGGGCACGCGAGGTCAGCGCTGGTCGCCGCCGCCACCCGTGAGCGATGCACGCAGCACCTGCGCGTACTCCGGAAGGTCCGCTGCGAGCAACTCGACGTGGCCGATGATGCTCCGCGATGCCTTCTCGAGCTGATCGGGACTAGCCTCGATCGCCCACGAGCTCTCGCTGATCGGCTGTCCGCGCCAGATACGTCTCAGGAACACGCGCGCACTCCAGTTACGCAGCGGATAGCCGAGGAACAGGCACCTGCTCCCGGTGAGCTTGTCCAGGAGTTGGATGGGCAGATGGTCCTGGATGTTGTGCGTGGGGAGGTAGTCGATGAATTGGTCCTCGGTGACCACGTAGTTATTGCGCCAGGTCACGGCACCCTCCCGGCCGTCCGCCCCGCCGTGGATCTTCACGATGATGGTTCGTTCGAGGTGACCGTCATCGTCGATCGGGAACCCCACGTAACGCTTGGGTTCGAGGATCGTGGTGGCCGTCGGCTCGGCTGCGTCCTCACCCCAGGGCACATGGACGAACCACCCACTCTCGGTCAGATAGACGGCGTAGTCAAACGGCTCGATCGGCCTCTTCGAACGCCCGCTCCAGCGCCATGTCGTAGTTGGCGGTGATGATCAGCTGGTGGCGGGGTGGCAGCTTTCTCGCCCGCAGCAAGCCGGGGAATGCAGCCAGGAAGCGGTGCACCTCGGTCGGCTGAGACTGCGCGGCGATGAGGCCCTTGATCGCAGCGTAGAGCCGCCGCTCCCCGAGCGTGACGGCGATGCGCTGGGCGATCTCGGCCAGGCCGGGGGCGCTCACCTGAAACCGCTCCGCGAGCTGATCGGAATACGGGAGCGCGGCGCGGACCTCGGTGCCCAGTATGGGCACGACTGAGCCGTCGAGCATCCCCTCCATGACCTCGGTGTAGTGAGCGTCGTACGGGGTGGGGATGCCCGCGGTGCTGCGCCGTCCGTCCTCAGATGGCGCGGAGGCCGAAGGCGGGGACTCGATGGCTCGGGTGTCCGACCTCTCGCCGGAAGGACCGGGCGCTGTTGTCCCTGCGGGGCGACCCGAGCGATATGTCCAATGAGTCCTGGCAGATCGTCGTCGAATGTCCTGGTGCCGCAGCCTCACCGGCTCGTTTTGAAACAGGCGGCGCAGCGATCGCGGGAGGGACGCGGGGTCGGGGATGGTGGCATCAAGACTGACTGGGATCACGTGATCGGGCAGGTCGCGCAACGCCCACTCGATCGCGGCGGTGCTCGATCCTCGCCCCGTCCACCCGGGCCGGCGTCGCGCAGGCTCGAGACCCAAGTTGGCCCGATGAGGGCCAGGAAGACATCCGAACTCTGCACGTCCGCCACCCGATCGAGCTCCGACGTGTGGTCGGGGGTGAGATGCACATTCTCCGCTCCCAGGCATCGCCTGAGTCGATCAGCGAGCAGCAGAGCGTGGCCTGCGTCGTCTCGCCGGTGGTTGATGAACACGCGCTGGGAGCCGCCCTTGAGCTCACGCGCGGCCGCGAGGAGTCGTGTGTCGAGACCCGGGCGTTCTCCCGGGATGGGGGAGCCCGCCGACCCATTGCCCAGATCGAAGATTCGCCCATCGGCTACCCGCATGAACAGCACCGGCGTGCCCCACTCGATGTCGTCGCTGCGCTCGGCGAGCATCGACGAGACGAGCCGCGCCCAAGACTCGCGTCCACTGGCATGCCCGCCGTCAGCGACTCGTAGAAACCGCCCGCGAACACGATCGCCGCCTCGTCGCTGATCTCGAGCCGCACCGCCACCACCGCGGGGATGTCGCGCTGCACCAGGGCGCCAGCGACGCCCGCGAATGGGTCGGTGCGTGCGGTGCGGGCACCTTCGCAGGCATTGAGCGTCACCAGACGCAACGAGGAAAAGTCATTCAGAACCATTCCCAGCTTGTCGCCGCTGACCGCCGCGGCCCAGCCGCTCTCGTTCTCGAACAGGAGCACCCCCTCCACGACCCGCTTCACGTTGATACGCGCCGTGACCCACGTAGTGGAGGGCATGGAACGTCTGCGCCTGCAGCGCCTTCAGGAGAGCGCCGAGCGTCGCCGGGCGTTCGAGCCACTGAGAGATCGACCGAGCCCGCCTCGATCAGCGGTGAGAGTGCCTGCTCGAGGTTGTTCCGCTCTCGGTCCACGTCGAGCATCTCATAGTCCGCCGGGCTGCTGATCACACCGAGGATTCGCAGTGGCGGCTGCACGAGCAACGGGCGATGTGCGCGCGGCAGGTCGAGGTACCGGACGACCGGGGTGAACGCCGACACGGCGAGGAAGTTCGGAGCGTCGAAGAGGTACTCCCAAGGAACGTCTATGAGCTCCGGCGATCCGCTGAGGCATAGCGTGAGCCGCACCCCGCGCGTCAGGTTGCGCGCCTGCGTGAGCGTGTCCCGATAGAGGTCGTGCACGTCACCGTGAAACAGTGCTTTGAAGAGCTCGCCTCCGAAGCGCTCCGCATCGGCGATGGCCGATGTGTCAATCCGGCGACGTCCACGTGGCCGGCTCACCCGCAGGATGAAGTTCTCGATCTCGAGCTCGTTGAACGGCAGCTCGAAGCCCGCCGCTGCCTCCGCTGACCGAGTGCTGGCCAGTACGTGATAGGCGCCGGCACCTCGGCCGTCAATTCTGACCCTCAGCTCGTCATAGCCCTGGACGAACGTTGGCATGTCGTCTGCGCCTTTCGGTCACGCGAGTCTATCCGCGGGCCGGGCCTCGGTGGGACTAATTGCGCTCCCGCGACGTTCACGGACTGAGCAGCTGCCGGGCACGTTCCAGGACAAAGGGCTGGAGGAGCGAAGCGCAGTAGATCGAGAAGTGGATGCCATCAAACCGGCAGTCCTGACCGTTGACCGTCTCGTCGTAGTGGTTGCCGGGCGAGACGACTGCATCGACGTCGAAGACCTGTACGTGAGATGGGTCCCGGGCCGCCGCGGCGCGAAGCATGGAGTTGATCAGGGCATGACGGACGGGAGACCCGGCTGGCGCCGGAGCCCCGTTCGCCAGTGGGGCCGGCTGGACAAAGGGGACGGTCATGAACAGGACGCGTGCGCCGCCGCTGGCGAGCACCTGCGCGAACCGATCCACCCGTTCCTGGACGTATGCGTCGAACGCCGGTTGACCAAGATGGGCGATGCGGCCATGCCAGTTCCAGTTGAACTCGTCGCGATACCCGAGCTCGACAAGGATCACCTGCGCGCGAAACGCGCGCACGACTCGCTCCCATACCGCGAGATCGCCTGCGCAGTGGGGCGGTAGCGCCTTGTAGGTGCCGTTGACATCGGGCACGCCCCTGTTGCCAAACGCACAGCCAAGAATCGCCGCGTCCGCCAGCTGCACGCCGTAACGGTTCTCGTTCTCCAGCATTGGCACCCTGGCTGTGAACGCGATCGAGTCCCCGATCATGAGCACGCGTTTGGGCGGGCACGTGTGGTAGACGATCCGCCCGGAGTTCGGATAACGACCGCCGTTCCAGTCGACTGTGCCCTTGAGGATCCAGTGGAAGATGTACCCACCCATCGCCTTCGCGGTGAGCGGAACCGTTCGATAGGCGGGAGTATCGCGGAGCTGCACGCTGCATGGCGCACCCGCGCCCGTGAGGTGGTGGACGACCGCGGCAGGCGCTACGGCCAGCTGATTGCCTGGGATGCGAGCATCGACGGCTGCGGCGGCCATCAGTGCCGCCACCGCGCCTGCGAGGGCGACGGGAACGAGCGGCCGCAGAAAGCGGATCGGGATGATGCGGCGTCGCACCGGTTGCTCGATCAGGAAGAACGAGACGAGCGAGACCAGCAGCGTCACGCCGACGCGCAGGAGTAGTAGCGCGGTGCTTGCCAACCCGGTGTTGCCCTCGTCGAGCCACAGGAAGCAGGGAAAGTGCCACAGGTACAGGCCGTACGAGATCGTGCCGATCGCCCGCAGAGGACGGACGGAAAAGAGTCGTCCCACTGCCGACCGCGGTGCCAGCACGATCGTCGCGATGAGCAGCGCAACGGCACCATCCATTCCGAGCAGGCCCCAGGGAAACAGCCAGCTCGCCTGGCCGGTGGCCTGATGCATTGCCACCAGGACGGCGGCCAGGGCGGCCGCGCCCCCGGCGCCGGCGGCGACGCTTCGCCGCCGCGCCGGGAGCGTGCCTCGCCCCGCTGGGTCAGTGCCAGCGTGATTGCCAGCGATGCCCCCACGAGCAGTCCCGTCGCCCTCGTGTCGGTGCCGTAATAGACGCGGTCGAGTCCAGCGCCGTGCCGGTACAGGAGCACGGTGTCAAGCACCGATACGAGAGCCGCGCTGATCGTCAGCATCAGCACGACCCTGAGCGAACCGCGCACACCGGCATCCCGTCGGCCGGCCAACGAGAAGATCGACACCAGGATGAGGGGCCACAGCAGGTAGAACTGCTCCTCGATCGCCAGGGACCAGGTGTGCTGGAGCGGCGACGTCGGGCCGGTGGCGGTGAAGTAGCCGCTGCCGGTGGCGATCTGGTGCCAGTTCGCGACGTAGAGCAGCGTTGCCATCCCGTTGCCCTTGAGCCCGGGAATCTCGTGCAGCGGGCCGGCGAGCGTGTAATAGACGCCGACCACCACGACGAGTGCGAAGAGCGCCGGAAGAAGTCGTCGCGCGCGACGGGCCCAGAAGCCGCGCAGCCGGATGCGAGAGGACGTGCGCCACTCCGCGATGAGAAGCGAGGTGATCAAGAACCCGGAGAGGACGAAGAACGACTCGACGCCCAGGAACCCGCCTTCCGCCCACGACACGCCGCCGTGGTAGAGCAGCACCGCGATGAGCGACAGCGCGCGCAGACCGTCGAGCCCGGGCTGATAGGCCATGACTGAGCGGGCGCCCGCGCGGGGGCCGGGTGATTGCGGCGGGCGAGAGAGCGGATTGCGTCGTGGCACGGGCTGACCTCGGGCGGGCTCGGTGAACGGTCGCCCCACCGTTCCCGGCCGCGCTCACGCCGCGCTCACACGTCATAACCGTTTGGCGACGACGAGTTCGCCTCACGCAAGCGCGAGCGCAGGAAGTACAACGCCGCAGCCATCTCCGACGGATGGATGTCGGGGTTGTAGAGCGGGCTGTCGCAGCCGTGCATCAGGAGCCGGCGCACCTCGGCCAGGCACTCCGGATCGACGTCGTGCGCCTGATCGATCAGCGCAGCCAGCTCGAGCAGCTCCTCGCGCACAGCGTCCACGCGGTCCTGCTGGTAGAGGACGTAACGGCGCCTGACCGGGTTGCGGGCGGCTCGCGACCTCGCGACACGTCGCAGCTGGCGGACGACGGAGCGCACCGCGCGGCCGCGCGCGACGCGGCCGTCCGTGCGGCCCGTGACCGCAACCCGTGGCGACGATTCTGCGTCGCGAGGTGATGGCGTCCGCCACACTCGCGTCACCATCGGCGTGAGCGGTAACGAACCGCTCACTTCTGCTAACGAACCGTGGACCCCGCCCCCCGGGGTCAACGCCGACGCCTGGTCCGTCAGCCGGTGCGCGCGGCGCGAATCGGCCGGAAGAGGTCGGCACACACTTCGGCGATCGCCGCGACGTGGCGGTGATCGGTACCGCAGCACCCGCCGAGGATGCTGAGATGGGGCAGCGCCGTGACCAGTTGCCGGTACTCGACGGCCAGCTGTACCGGATCCCCGTCGTCGAGGGTACTGGCCGCGTCCAGCTCGGCGTGGCTGCGGCGCGAGGCGTTGGCCCGGATGCCGCGAATGCGCAGCGGCCAGCCGCGGCCCGCGTGCAGCTCGGCGCTGAAGTGGGTGGGGTGCGCGCAGTTGATCATGTAGTAGGCGGGCCATCGGTCGGTCGCCGCGTCGACCTGGATGATCGCGTCCTCGAGCGTCGTCTCCGACGGCAGGCGGCCGTCGGTCTCCACGGTGAAGGAGATGACGACCGGCAGCCCGGCGCGCATGGCGGCGCGGGTGATGCCCACCGCCTCGTCGACGTAGGTGATGGTGAGCGCCGAGACGAGGTCGACCGGGGTGTCGGCGAAGGCCTGGATCTGCGCATCGTGGTAACGCTCGGCCTCGGGCGCTCCCATTCGCACGCTCGCGTCGTAGCCGTCATGGCGCGGCCCGACGCAGCCGCTGATGACGTACGTCTGCTCGGTCTGGCCGGCACGGGCGCGGAGATCGGCGAGCTGCATGATCGCGGTGCGGTTGATGGCCGCCAGGCCATCTGCGTCGTAGCCCAATGTCCGCCCCCAATCGGGGTTGGCGCGCCATGTCGGTGACTCGGCGATGAACCCGGCGCCGTGGGCCTGTGCGATGGCGGCGTGGCGCTCGAAGTAGGCGCGCAGACGCTGGCGCCCCGCGTCGGTCTCCAGCAGCACGAACGCCGCGAACGCCGGCAGGTCCAGATGATGGCGGTAGATCAGCGTCGTCTCCAGGCCGCTGTCGGTGATGAACAGGCGGTCCTGGAGCTGGGGGAGGGCGGCGGAGCGACCTCCGCCGGTCACGGGCGTCTCGGACGAGTCCATGGGCGCAATCGTCGTCGCGGCCCCGCCGCAATGCAATGGGGTCAGCGCCCCATCAGGCGGCGACGCTGGCTCGCGTGCCGCGCGCCACGTAGACCGCATCGTCGCGCCCGCGCACCAGATGAGCCGCGTCGACCAGGGCGTCGATCGCGGCGCCGACGGTGCTACGCCGCACGCCCAGCCGGCCGGCCAGGTCGCCCTCGCGGGCGAGCCGCGTCCCCGGCTGAACCGGTCCGCCGGTCAGCTCGTCGAGCAGGCTCCGGCTAACGCGGTCCACGGAGCCTCCACCTCGCGATCTCGTCGTGATGGCGGCCCGTGCGCTCCCGCCGGTCGGGGCCCATCGGCCACACCCCAACGGGCGAGCCCACGCCACGCAGTCCGACCACGTCTCGCCGCGACAGGAAGCGCCGGGCCCCGACGCCGGCCGCGTCGCGCGTGGTGTCTGAGACCAGCGCCTCGTTGGGCCGGGCGGCTCCGACGAGGCGCGCGGCGACGTTGACCGCGCTGCCGTACCAGTCCCCGTCGTGCAGGACGGCGGGCCCGGTGTGGGCGCCGATGCGCACGGGCAGCAGATCCGGCCGCGCGCCCACCTCGGTGAGGGTGCGCCCGGCGAGCGCGACCGCGCGGCTTGCGTCGGGCACGCAGATCATCGCGCCGTCGCCCATCGACTTCACGTGCCACGCGCCATGCTCGTGACTGAGCGCGCGCATGACCCGCCGGAACTCCCGGGCCACCCGCATGGCGGCCTCATCGCCGCGTTGCTCGGTGAGCGCGCCGTAGCCCACGAGGTCGGCGAACACGAACGTCGGCGCCGGATGACGGGCAAAGCTGCGGAGCCGGCGCGCCGCTCCCGCGCGCCGGCACCGCGCCATCAGAGCCCAGCCGACGCACCCCGCGAGGACCGCGAGCGCACCCGCGATCACGACCCCGCGCTCCTGCGCACCGCAATACGGGCAGCAGTGTTGACGACGCCAGGCGTCCGATGTCCCCGGTCCATGGGAGGCAAGACGGCGGATGGGGGACGAACCTTCCCCAACAGTTGTGGAACGTTCCACCGCGGCAGGCTCGCGCAAGGCCCGTACGCCACTGCGGACAACGCGCACGCCGACCCGCGAGGCGTCCCGCTCGGACCCCGTGCCCGATCGCGCCCGGGTATCGTCTCCGTGCGCGCAATACACCGCCTGCGGCCGCGCGAACAGGCCTAACACAATCTTTTTACTCGCAATTTGCGCTCTGTTCTAGGATGCCTCCGCTGTGGGTCGTAGCCGCCACGTCCCATTGGTCGGATCGGGTCTTCACCAGACGTTGGCCGCGCTTGCCTACGCGGTCGAGCAGCATGCCGGCCAGCGGAGGACGGGCGACGGCGCGCCCTTCGTCCTGCACCCCATCGAGGTGGCCACGCTGCTCGCCGATGCGGGCGCGCCCGACCACGTCGTGGCCGCCGGCGTGCTCCACGACACCATCGAGAAGACCAGCACCGTGGCCGAGGACCTCCGCGAGCGCTTCGGGGCCAGCGTCGCCGCGCTCGTCGTCGCGCTCAGCGAGGACCCCGCGATCTCCGGCTACAGCGTGCGCAAGGCTGCGTTGCGCGATCAGGTGGAGGCGGCGAGCGACGAGGCGCTGATGGTGTTCGCCGCCGACAAGCTCTCCAAGACCCGCGAGCTGCACCGGTCCTTTGCGGGCGATCCCCGGACGGGAGAGGTTCCGCATCCGGCGCGCCGCGGCTCCAAGGCCCACCGCAAGCTCACGCACTATCGCCATTGCGCCGAGCTGCTCGAGGGGCGGCTGGCCGGCTCACCGCTGGTGGAGAGCCTGCAAGGCGAGCTGGCTCAGCTCGCGCTCCTGGCGCCGCCCGAGTTGGCCGCCGCCCGGTAGTCGCCGCGTACCGGCGTGGCGACGGGTGGTCGCCGCGACCGGCTGTCGGTCAGCGGCAGCCGGACGGCAGTGCCGGCACGCGCTCGCGATCGCGGCGCTCGGGCAGCTCCCGGATGTTGTCCAGCTCCTGGCGGAGCACGTGATAGTGGGCCAGGCCTGACAGCGATCCGTCGATCACCGTCGCCAGCGCCTGCAGGGTGGTGTCGCACTCCGGGGTGGAGGCATCTTCATATCTCATGGTGCATTCCTTTCTGCGTACGACAGGGCTACCCGCAATGCGCCTGGTTGGAGCATGCCCGGCCCGCGATCGGCGCCGAGCCCGCAACCACGGTGGTCGATCAGCGGCGAATCGTCAGGGTCACCGGGTTGGCGGTGCCCAGCACATCGCGGGGGCTGTCGAGCGTGCCCACGATGCGCTGCCCCAGGATCCCGACCGTCTGGCCGGAGTTCAGGGCGCCACGACGACCAGATCCTCGATCCGCACCCCGTACGGACGGCCCGGCCGTTTGGTCCTCGCCTAGGTCTGAGCCTGGAGCGGGTCGTTCACGGGCCGTTGTGCTCGTCGGGGAGCAGCGCGAAGATGCGCGCGGGCCCGCCGTTGCCGCGCGCGAGCTTGATCGGGGCCACGACCACCTGGGCGCGGGTCGGAAGCTCGGTCAGGTTCGCCAGGTTCTCGATGATCATCTGCCCGGAGGAGAGCCAGAGCCGGTGCAGGTCAAGCGTGGTGGAGTCCACCGGATCGGCTGAGGGCCCATCGAAGCCGATCGCGGAGATCCCACACTGGACGAGCGCCTCCGCGCACTCGAGATCGGGGTAGCTCCAGCCCGTCCAGTAGGCCTCCGTGCCCCAGTTGCGGGCGTTGTCAGAGCAGAGGAAGAGGATGTCTCCGGGGTGCAGGTGGTGCAGGTGGGACTCCATCTCAGACAGCGGCAGCGGGCCGGGCGGCCGGTGGGCCACATTGATGGTGAGCGCGTGGGTGACCAGGCGCTCGAGCGGGATGTCATCCAGCGTGTCGCCGTCGGCGATCTGATGCGCGGGCGCGTCGACGTGCGTGCCGATGTGGTTGAGCAGGTGCAGCTCGGTCATCGCGTAGCCGTCCACTCCGACCGTCGCGATCGACCGAAATGAAGGTTCTGGAAGGCCTGGAAAGACCGGCATCCCGTCCGCGAACGGATGGGTCAGGTCGACGATTCGCACGTGCCTGTGTCACCACACGGCCACGGAGACGACACCCCGGACGGTCGTCCCCTCGTTAGGGCAAGCCTACCAGACGATCTCGATCGCCCAGGGGGGTTTCGGGGTCGTCGACGAGCGTCCGCGCGACGTGCCGCCGGGCCCCTGACACACACCCTGACCGTGACCCGGGGGGTGGCCGGGCCGGCGGGAAGAGCCGGCTACTCGGGTCGCGCCGGCGGCAGGCTGAGGTCATAGCGGATGCCGGCCACGCGGACGGCGAAGCACGCCACCGCCCCCAGCAGCGGGAACGTCACGCCGTGCTCCCCCGCACGCTGGGCGGCGACGACGATGGTGGCGCCGATGATCGCCGGGATGGCATAGAGCCCGCTGCGCAGCACATGCGGGATCTCCCGCACGATCAGGTCGCGCAGAATCCCGCCGCCGATCCCGCTGATCGCGCCCAGCACGACGGCCTCGGGCACGCCCAGCCGGTAGTTGAGCGCGAGGCTCGCGCCGGTGACGCTGAACAGGCCCAGGCCCGCCGCGTCGAGCACGTCGATCGTGCGCTGCATGCGGTCAAGCGTCGGCGCCGCGATCCAGGTGACGACGCCGGCGCCGCCGACCACGGCGAGGTAGCGCCAATCCCGGAAGGTCGCCGGTGGCCGGCCGATGAGCACGTCGCGCGTGATCCCGCCGGCGAGGCCGACGACGGCCGCCAGCACGAGCACCCCGAAGGGATCCAGGCGCGCCCGCACCCCGGCCAGCCCGCCGCTGATCCCGAAGACAAACGTCCCGCACAGGTTGAGCACCAGCACGGTCGTCGGGTCAAAGCTCTTCAGCAGCGTTGCGGTGACGGAGGCGCTCACGGTCGGGACCCTACGGCGTTGCGGCCGAGCTCATCGACCCCGCTCACCGCGGCTGAGGATCTCTCTCAGGCGGTCGGCCTCGTAGCCGGGGGTGAGTTCCAGGCGGTCCTTGGTCAGCCGCATGGTGGCCAGCCCGTGCTTGAGGTTCTCGGTGTCGCGTTCGCGGTCGTCTCGGAAGGCGTCCGGGTCGTCGTGGAACTCCAGGCCGTCCAGTTCGACGATGAGGGTCGCCTCCGGATAGAACACGTCGACCTTGCGTCCGTTGAGCCGGATGTTGGTCTGGGGTAGGGGCAGGCCGTATCGCTTGACGAAGGTGAGGAAGTCGTCTTCGAAGGGGGAGTCGGTGGGGTTGCGGGGATCCTGCACGAACGGTCTGAGCAGTCCGGTGGCGGGGTGGCGGGGGTTGCGGGCGATGACGTCGTCGAGCGCGGCCAGGCGCAGGCGGCCGTCGCGGCGTTGGTCGTTGACCAGCCGGGTCAGCTGCTTGGGGGTGAGGCGCGGTGCGAGGTCGAGCAGGGTGCGGGCGCGGGTGGTGGTGGGGACGGCGTGTTGGTGGGTGAGGTCACGGGGCGCTAATGACGGGCATCGATGGGTGAGGATGTGGCGGGGGCGGCGATCCCCGGTGGGCAGGCTGAGCTCCGGGGGTGGCTGGTAGTGGGGGATGAATCCCCACAGCCACGCCGCGGAGGCGTGGCTGGCCACCGCGGTCGGGCCGCCGGCCAGGACGGCGGCGTGGATGAGGGCCTGTGCGTCCTGGCGGGCGGGGGCAAGCGCATAGACGCCGTGGTGCCGGGGTACGAACGATCCGCTCTCCAGCCGCTTGTCGATGCCGCTTTTGCTCAGGCCCAGCTCGAGCAGCTGGCGGCGGGTCACGTTGCCGTGTTGTTGTTGCAGGCGCGCGCGGATCGCCGCGTTCAGCTGGGTGTGGGCGATTGACCCTCTCTGAGCGGGTTTTTCTCCCATCACTATTGAGAGCCCGCAGCAGGGGGGTTTTCGCCCCCTCCCTCAAGAGCAATGCCGTTCAGCCCCGCCGGCACCCCCACCCACACGGGACCCCCCACCACACGGCCAGTCCCAAGCAAGCAACCACCCACACAACGCTCCCCGCCGCTATACGCTACGCGGGTCGGCACCGCCGGTGCGATGAAAGAGGAGAGGCATGTTTCGTGACGTCCTTGTCGTGGTCGATGCCACGGATGACGCCAGGGAGGCTCTGAGCCAGGCGATCCACCTCGCGCAGCGTGAGCGCAGCCGCCTGACGCTGATCACCGTGGAGCGCCGCCTGCCGGCCTGCGCCTATCTCGGGGTGGCCGCGGCGCTGCCGCTGGTCATCCCCGCCGCCCAGGCCGAGGCGCGCGAGGTCATGTGCGACGCGCTGAGCAGCGTGCCCGCCGACGTTCCGGTGACCACGGTGATCGCCACCGCGCCGATCCGCCAGGCGCTCATGACCCAGATCAGGCGCGGCGACCATGACCTCGTCGTCATGGGCGCCTGTCCGCGCGGCATCCTGCGCCCCGCGTTCGCCAGCGTCAGCCACTACCTCGTCCGTCGCAGCTCCGTCCCCGTCCTCGTCGTGCAGGCCGTTCCGCCGCGGGGTCGGACGGTGGCGCCGGCCCCCGCGCGACGCACCCCGGCGCGGCGGTGGCCGACGCGCTCGACGGCGGTCTGACCCAGGTCGTCAGCCGCGGTGGGCGGAGGTCCTGCTCCCGGGTCGGAAGCCAGAGCTCACAAAAGTTGTTAATAGGTTGTACGTTGTCCGCTCACGGAGGAGCCTGAATGCGTCGCTGCTGGGGTCTATGGCTGGTCATGCTGGTCGTCGCCGGGTTGCTCGCCTCGGTGAGCGTCGCCCTGGCCGACACCACCACGAACCCCGGCGGCATCACCAACTCCGGCGATGACGGGCGGACGGGCTGGTACCCGAACGCGAGCATCTCCCCGGAGGTCGTGGGCGGCGGGACGTTCGGCCAACTGTGGTCGGCGACGGTGAACGGACAGGTCTACGCCCAGCCTCTGGTGGACACCACGACCAGCGGCGGCACGACCAGCGAGACCGTGATCGTCGCCACCGAATCGAACTGGGTCTACGGCCTCGATCCCAACAACAAGGGCGCGGCGCGGTGGGGCAAGCAGTTCCCCGGCACCCCGTGGAACCCCGCCGATGTCGGGTGCGCTGACATCACCCCGTCGATCGGGACGACGGCCACCCCGGTGATCGACCCGACCACCAACACCGTCTACGTCACGCACAAGGTCCAGGCGCCGCTCCCCGCCGACGCGGCCTGGTACCTCGATGCCCTGGACGTGACGACGGGCGCGGAGCGCCCCGGTTTCCCGGTCAAGGTCACCGGCAACGCGGACAACGATCCATCGGTGGCGTTCGACCCGAAGCATGAGCAGCAGCGTCCCGGCCTGCTGCTGTTGAACGGGGTGGTCTACATGGGCTTCGGCGGGCACTGCGACGCGTCGCCGTGGACGGGCTGGGTGATCGGGGTCTCGACGTCCACGGCGCAGATCACCGCGCGCTGGGTGGACAACCCCACCATGAACGGCGCCGGCATCTGGCAGTCGGGCGTCGGGCTCACCTCCGACGGCCCCAACACGCTGCTCGTCACCACCGGCAACGGCGGCTCGCCAACGACGCCGACCGCTGGAAACAAGCCGCCCGACACGTTCGGCGAGTCGGTGGTCCGCCTCGACGTCCAGCCGGACGGCTCGCTCAAGCCGGTCGACTTCTTCGCCCCCTTCGACACGGCCAACCTCGACACGTATGACGCCGACTTCGGCTCGGGCGCCCTCGTGGCCCTGCCCAACCAGTACTTCGGCACCTCGAAATACCCCCATCTCGGCGTGGTCGTCGGCAAGGAGGGCTTCGTCTACCTGCTCAACCGCGACAACCTCGGCGGCCTCGATCAGGGGCCCACCGGTGACGACAACGTGCTCCAGCGACTGGGGCGGTTCGGAGGTGTGTGGGGCCGTCCCGGGGTCTGGCCCGGCGATGGGGGCTACATCTACGTTCCGACATCCACCGGCCAAACCAACGGCGGGACCTTCGACGTCTACAAGTACGGCCAGACCGGCACCGGGGCGAGCGCCATGCCGGCGCTCTCGCGTGTCGCCACCAGCTCGGACACGTTCGGCTGGGGCAGCGGGTCGCCGATCATCACCTCCGACGGCGTGAACTCCGGGACCGCGCTCGTCTGGGTGGTGTGGAGCGCCGACCGCACGGGCGCCGGCGCGCAGCTGCGGGCCTACAACCCCATCCCCGCCGGTGGCAAGCTCGGCGCGCCCGTCTACGAGGCCCCGATCGGCACCTCCGCCAACTACAGCATGCCCGGCGTGGGCAACGACGGGCGTCTCTACATCGGCACGCGCGACGGGCACCTGCTGGCCTTCGGCTCGCCGGTCGCGCAGCCGGTCACCGGGGCGCCGGTCAGCTTCTCGACGACGACCGTGGGCACCAGCTCGGCTCCGAGCACGCTCACGCTCACCGCCGACGAGCCCGTGAAGGTCTCCAGCATCGTCTCGACGTCATCCCAGTTCACCGTCGGCACCCCGACGCAGGCACTGCCCGCCACGCTGGCGACCGGCAGCCGGATCTCGGTCCCGATCACCTTCTCGCCGACGCAGACCGGCCTCGTCGGCGGCGAGATCACCGTCACCACCGACTCGGGGCCGGTCTCGATTCCCGTTTCCGGGACCGGCCAGGCGGCGACCCCGCATCTGCAGTCCAGCACGTCCCTCGTCTCCCTCGGCGGGACGACCGTCGGCGGCAGCCTCAGCGACACGTTCACCCTCACCGACGACGGCAATGCCCCGGTCCAGATCACCAGCGTGACGCGGCCGAACGCGCCGTTCGCCGCCACCGGGGCGCCGAGCGTGGGGGACACGATCGACCCCGGTCAGATGGTTACGGTGGAGATCGACTTCCACCCCACCCAGGCCGGCCAGTTCTCCGACGAGATCGACGTGTCGACCGCCGACGGCGAGGATGTCGTCGTCGGCATCGGGGCGAGCGCCACCCTGCCCGGCGTCCTGGGCATATCGCCGGCGACGGTCGATTTCGGCCCCGTTGCCACCGGGACCACCGCCACCAAGAGCTTCACCCTCACCAACAGCGGTGGGACCCCCGTCACCATCAACAAGTCAAAGCCGCCCCTGGGCGGCGACTTCACCGCCACGACGGCGCTCAACGAGGGGACGACGATCGCCCCCGGTCAGTCGGTCACGGAGACCGTGACCTTCACGCCCCAGACAACCGGCCCGGCGACGGCCGGCACCTGGGCCATCACCGGCGATGACGGGAGCGGACTGCACGACATCCAGTTCACCGGGACCGGGGTCGCCCCTGGCGTCCTTGAGGTCTCGGAGCCGAGCATCGACTTCGGTGCGGTGAAGATCGGTGACACCCCCACCGAGACGTTCACGGTGACCAACGGCGGTGCCACCAGCGTCACCATCACCGATTCCACGCCGCCCACCGGAGGAGCGTTCAGCGCGGTGAGTCAGCTCGCCAGGGGGACCGTGATCGCTCCCGGAGCATCGATGAACGAGACCGTGATGTTCGCCCCCACCACCGCCGGCGCGGCGACGCCCGACTCGTGGTCGATCACGGGCGATGACGCCTCGGGTCCCCATGTCGTCCAGCTCCGAGGCTCGGGCACCGCCACCGGGACCACGAGCACCACCACCACTACCACCACCACACCGCCGCCGACCGGCTCACGTCCGCAGCCACTGTCCGTGCCCAGGGCGCCGCGGGTCGCGCCCGGCGTGACCACCACCGCGGGCCTCGCCCACACCTATCTCACATACACGGCCCTGGTGGCCGGGGCGGCGACGTTCACCATCGAGCGCGAGCTGACCGGACGCCGCAGCCACGGCCGCTGCGCGGCGCTCACCGGCCACGACAGCCACGACGCGCGCTGCACGCGGTGGGTGACCGTCGCCTCGTTCACCCATCACGACAGCGTGGGCTCCGTCCGCCTGGCGCTCACCACCCTGGCGCCGGCGCGCAAGCTCACGCCCGGGACCTATCGCATTCAGTCCGTGCTCCTGGACGCCGCCGGCAGGCGGCACGCGTTCACCGCGACGCTGCGCGTCACGGCCGCCAACGTCACCCGTGCCCTAGGCCCGATGCTCGCCGAGATAGCTGGCCGCCAGCAGCGAGTTGTCGCTGCGCAGCCGCTCGGCGCTGTCGTGCAGCACCAGCTCGCCGTGTGACAGCACGTACCCGCGGTCGGCGATCTCCAGCGCCAGGTGCACATGCTGCTCCACCAGCAGCACCGCCGTCTGCTCGGTGTCCGCCGCGGCGCGCACCACCGGGAGCAGGCGTTCGACGATGATCGGCGCGAGCCCCAGGCTGAGCTCGTCGAGCAGGAGGAGCTTGGGCCGGCGCATGAGGGCACGCGCGATGGCCAGCATCTGCTGCTCGCCGCCGGAGAGCAGGCCCGCTCGGCGCTGGCGCAGATCGCGCAGCGCGGGGAAGTGCTCGAACGCCGCCTCGTGGCGATCCTCGCTGTGGCCGTCCAGCCGGAAGTGCTCGCCCACCGTCAGCCCGTAGAAGATCCCGCGGTCCTGCGGGACATGCACCACCCCGGCGCGCACGCGGGCGGTCGGCGACAGCGCCGCCAGGTCGCGTCCCTCCAGGGCGATCGTCCCCGCGTCGGGCTTGACCAGGCCGGAGATCGCGCGCAGCGTCGTCGTCTTGCCCGCTCCGTTGGCGCCCATCAGCGCCACCACCTCGCCGCCGGACACGGTGAGGCTCAGGTCGCGCAGGACCGGCGCGCCGCCGTAGCCCGCGGTCAGGCCGGTGATCTCGAGCGTCGCGGTGGCGACCGCCGCCGCGGCGGTCACCGGGAGTGGCCCCGGCGCGACATGGCCAGCGGGGCCGGGTCGAGCGCCTCGGCGTCGGGCGCCATGCGGCGAAACTCCCGCGGGGAGCAGCCGTAGGCGTCGCGGAACAGCCGGCTGAAGTGCGGAGCGCTGGGCAGTCCCCAGCGGCTGGCGATCGCCGAGATCGACAGGTCGGCATAGGCCGGGGCCTGCAGGTCGTTGCGGCAGCGCTCCAGGCGCTCTGAGCGGATCCAGTCGCACACGCTCAGCCCCTGCCCGGCGAACACCCGGTGCAGGTAGCGCGTCGAGATGAAGCAGGCGCGGGCCACCTGCTCAGGGTTGAGGTTGGGGTTGCCCAGGTTGGCGTCGATGTAGGCCTGGGCGTGCAGGAGCAGTTCGGCCTGGGAATGCGGGCGGCTTGACTGGGTGGCGTCGACGTCCAGGTACAGCCGGCGCACCAGGTCGATCACGTGGTCGGCCAGGCCGGTGTCGTTGCGCGCGATGCTGCCGTCGGCCAGCCCGGCCGCGGCGCCGCAGAAGAAGCGCACGGCGAGACGGGGGAGACCCGTCTGCCCGGGGATACGGACCGCGGTGCGCCGCGACACGTTGGCGGCGTGCTTGCCCAGCGTGGCCTTGGGCAGCTTGAGGACCAGGAGGTCGAACGGCTCGCCGGCGCGGAAGATGGCCGGCTCGGAGGTGTCATAGGTGGTCATGTCACCGGGGGAGAGCACGCACTCCCGGTGATGCTGGGCGCCATGCAGGTGACCGCGCAGCAGGATGGACAGGTGCAGGCACTCCGGGTCTCCGGCGGCGATCTCGCCCCGGGTACGGCTCATCGTGTTGGGGAGGGCCGCCACGCGGAACAGCCCCACCGAGGCCAGCCACTCGCCCCACATCCGCGCCTGGAAGCGCTCGGCGGCGTCGGTCCGGATCTTCAGCGGGTGGTAGACCTCGTACGAGGAGTTCGCCCAGAACTCAACCCGATCACGCGGCGCCACCGCAGCGGTGTCGATCAGCAAACTCATGGCTTCGCAATGCGATCCACTCAGATCGCCGCTGTGTCCCCCTCTCTCTCCAAAAGCGGACCGCTGAGCGACGGATCCTACCACCGGCAAAACCCCTGGAAGCACGCGAGTTAACTCTCAGCGCACACCTTCCGCGAGCGGCATTGCCGGTGAGTGCACGGTCGCTCACAGCCCCGCAGCGCACGGCGTGGCCGCTGCAAGGATCGCCGGGCGATCACGGCCCGCCAGCCACTCGGGGAGAGGGGAAGAGCAACGATGGACAGGATCCTTGCCACGCACACCGGGAGCCTCATCAGGCCACCGGAGCTGCTCAGCTTCCTCGCCGCGCGCGACGCCGGCGAGAGCTACGACCAGGCCGCGTATGCCGACGCGCTGCGCACCGCCGTCAGGGACATCGTCGACAAGCAGGTCGATGCGGGCATCGACATCGTCGACGACGGCGAGATGGGCAAGACGAGCTGGATCACCTACCTCTACGAGCGCGTCAGCGGACTGGAGGCGCGACTGGTGACGCTCGAGGGGGCGAGCATGCTCCCGCCCAGCCGGGACCGGCAGCAGTACCCGGGCGCCTACGCCGAGCTCGACGCGCTCGACGAGGCCGCCACCCGGTCGAGCAACATCGCTCCCGACGGGACGACCCGGGACGACGGGACGGGTGGGGACGGTCTCTCCCAAGTCGTCCAGTGGGTCTGCACCGGCCCCATCACCTACGACCGCTCGGCCCTTGACCGCGACATCGCCAACCTGCGCGCCGCCCTGGAGGACCATCCGAAGATCGAGGCCTTCCTGCCCGTGGTGGCGCCGGCGAGCGCCTACTGGCTCGCCAACGAGCACTATGCCTCCGAGGAGGAGTTCATCTACGCCCTCGCCGACGCGCTGCACGAGGAGTACGCCGCGATCGTCGAGTCGGGCTTCCTGCTCCAGGTCGACGACGCCGTGCTCATGCATGAGTGGGACACGATGCTGTCGCGCGGCCAGAGCGACGAGGACTACCGCAAGTGGGCTCAGCTCCGCGTCGATGCGCTCAACCACGCGCTGCGCGGACTCCCCGAGGATCGGGTCCGCTACCACGTGTGCTGGGGCAGCTGGCATGGCCCGCACGCGTATGACCCGCCGCTGAAGGACACCGTCGGCCTCATCCTGCAGGTCACCGCCGGCTACTACGCCATGGAGCAGGCCAACGCCCGCCACGAGCACGAATGGCGGGTGTGGGAGGACGTGGCACTCCCGGAGGGCAAGAAGCTCATCCCGGGGGTGGTCACCCATCACACCAATGTCGTCGAGCACCCGGAGCTCGTTGCCCAGCGGCTGGTCCGCCTGGCCAACGTCGTCGGACGGGAGAACGTGCTGGCCGGAACCGACTGCGGCTTTGCCCAGGGCGCGTTCATCCACCGCGTGCATCCGGAGATCCAGTGGGCCAAGCTCGCCGCGCTCGCCGAGGGGGCCCGGATCGCCTCGCGCGAGCTCTGGGGAGCCGCCGCGGCCGTGTGAGCCAGAGCCTTGAGGCACTCGCTCACGTCACCAGTTCATTTCAGAGGAGACAAAGTGATCACGGAAGCTCATCGCTGGGTGGTCAGGGCGGCCACCGTCGCGGTTGCCGCCGTCGCCGTCGCCGGCTGCGGGTCCAGCAGTAGCAGCAGCAGCAGCCAGAGCAGCAGTGCCGCCGGCGGTGGTGCGACGACCTCGGCGGCCGCCACGAGCAGCGCGCCCGCGGGCACCACGTCGACCTCGGCCGGGACCGGAGCGGGCGGCGCGGGCGCCCAGGCGGTGACCGACTACCAGACCTACGTCGACGGCAAGGCCGGCAAGGCCAACGCCTCGCTGCCGCCGGTCACCATCGGCTGGATCAACCAGCAGGGCGGCCAGCAGGCCATCGGCCCGCTGGCGACAAACGGCGCGCAGATGGCCGTCAAGTACATCAACACAGAGCTCGGCGGCGTCGACGGCCATCCCGTCCAGCTCAAGACGTGCTTCATCACCAGCGCCGAGGAGGAGGGCAAGACCTGCGCCCAGCAGCTGCTGGCCGACAAGTCCGTCCAGGTGATCGACGAGGGCGCCGTGGCCATCGGCATCCAGTCGTTCTACTCGACGATCGCCGGCGCCAAGCCGGTCATCGTGGGCGTCGCGGTGACGCCGGTGGACTCCGTCCAGAAGAACGCCGTGATCATGTTCGGCGACGTCACCCACGTCCTGGGGCCGTTCGGCACCTATGCCACGCAGGTGCTGCACGCCAAGACCGCGGCGCTCATCTACCCGAACATCGCCGGGATCACCGACGGCGCGGCGGCTATCAACGCGTCGCTGAAGGCCGCCGGCGTGTCGGTCAAGAAGGTCGCCTACGACGAGTCCTCGACCGACCTCATCGGGCCGCTGACCAGCGCCGGCGCCACCTCGGCCGACATGGTCATCCCCTACAGCGACTCGTCGGGCTGCGTGAACCTGGCCAAGGGCCTCAAGCAGCTCGGGATCACCGACGCCAAGAAGATCGTCTCGGCGCCGCTGTGCCTCAACGGCCAGGTCGCCGCCGGCCTGGGCGGTGACTTCCCGATCTGGACCTACGCGATCGCCAGCTCCCTGTTCGGTGACCCGACCGACCCGGGGATGGCCCCCTACATGAAGGTGGCGGCGAAGTACACGACGCCCGCGGACGCCCCGGACCCGTGGAACATCGTGTCCTTCGCGCAGCTGCTGACGACGGTCCGCTATCTCAACCAGCTCGGCTACGGCAAGGCCACCCCGGACAAGATCCTGGCCAAGGCCAAGGCGTTCACCGGGCCGGTGGCGCTCGGCGCCCCCTCTCTGGCCTGCGGCAAGTACCCGTCGGCCCCGGCGGTGTGCAACGACCGCGCGCAGTTCTTCGAGTACCACGGCAAGCACGTGTTCAAGAAGGTGGCTCCCTGGCTGCAGCCGCCCTCGTAAGAGACGCCGGGCCTCGTCGGCGACCACAGCCTGAGCGGGCATGACACAGATCCTCCTGTTCATCCTGCTCGGGCTGGGGCCCGGGGCGCTGATCGCCGCCATCTCCCTCGGGGTGGTGCTCACCTACCGGGGGTCCGGGGTCATCAACCTGGCCACCGGCGGCGTCGCCATGGTCGGCGGCTACGCCTACTGGGCGCTGAAGACCGGGCAGGTCGCCGGCGTCCAGATGGGGACCGCCCCAGCGTTGGTGAGCAGCCTGGCCATCGTCCTCGTCTTCGGTGTGCTGGTGGAGCTGATCGCCTTTCGGCCGCTGCGCAACGCCTCGCCGCTGGCCAAGCTGGTGTCCTCGCTCGGCGTGCTGCTCATCGCCCAGGCGATGGTG
Organism: uncultured Actinomycetota bacterium; assembly: GCA_963771675.1. Taxonomy (GTDB): domain Bacteria; phylum Actinomycetota; class Thermoleophilia; order Solirubrobacterales; family Solirubrobacteraceae; genus Palsa-465. Next base: position 294,786 of record CAVYUJ010000007.1, read on the forward strand.
CTGCTGGCCTTCGGCAACACGCCGCAGCCCGAGCCGACGATCCTGCCCCAGAGCACCGTTCACATCCTCGGCGCGGTGATCCCGGTGGACCGGTTCATCCTCACCGGGATCGTCATCGCGCTGGCGGCGGCGCTGGCGGCGGCCTACCGGTGGTCGCGCTTCGGGCTGGCGACACGCGCAGCGTCCGAGAACGAGGTGGCGGCGATGCTCGGCGGCCTGTCGCCGCGGCTGCTCTCACTCGGCAACACGCTGGTGGCCTCGTTCATCGCCGGCGCCGTCGGCATCCTCGCGGCGGCGATCACCGAGCTTGACTCAGAGACGCTGCCGTTGCAGATCGTCCCGGCGCTGACGGCGGCGCTGATCGCGCGCTTCACCTCGTTCGGCCTTGCCTGCGCCGCCGGGATCGGGCTGGGGATCATCGAATCGCTCATCCAGTACGCCGGCTCTCAGACGTGGTTCCCGCAGGCCGGCGGCTCGGCGATCCCCGGCGTGGCCGAGCTCGTCATCTTCCTCATCACCGTGGCGGTGATGTACCTGCGCGGCGCCAACCTGCCCCGCCGCGGTGACCTCGTCGAGCGCAGCCTGCCGATGGTGCCGCGCCCCAACAACCTCATCCGGACCGCGCTGATCACCGGGGCCGTCTGTGCGGTGGCGCTGGTCGTGCTCCCCTATGACTTCCGCGAGGCCCTCATCAACACCCTGATCGGCACCGTGATGGCGCTGTCGCTGGTGGTCCTCACCGGCTTCGTCGGCCAGATCTCCGTCGTGCAGCTCTCGCTGGCCGGGGTGGCGGGCTTCACGATCTCGCACCTGGCCGTCAACGCCGGGATCGGCTTCCCCTTCGCGCTCATCATCGGGACGGCGGCGGCGCTCATGCTGGGGATGATCACCGCCGTCTCCGCCCTGCGGGTGCGGGGGGTGAGCCTGGCGGTGGTGACGCTCGCCGCGGCGGTGGCGATCGAGAACTTCGGCTTCACCAACCCGACCTGGGGCGGCGGGCAGACCGGCTCACCCGTGCCCGAGCCGCACCTGCTCGGGCTGGACCTCGGGCCCGCGGCGCACTTCCGCGGCCTCGACGGCAACCAGCCCAGCCCGATCTTCGGCTGGGTGGTGCTCATCCTCACCATCGCTCTGTGCCTGGCGGTGGGATACGTGCGCCGCGGCAAGCTGGGGCAGCGCATGTTGGCGGTGCGCTCCAACGAGCGCGCCGCGGCCGCCGCGGCGATCAACCCGCGCAACGTCAAGCTCGCCGCCTTTGCCATCAGCGCGGTCATCGCCGGGGTCGCCGGGTCTCTGTACGCCTACAACTTCGGCTCGGTGAGCGGCGACCGCTTCGACGCCTTCATCGCCCTCAGTCTGATCGCGTTCGCCTATGCGGGCGGGATCACCCTCATCTCGGGCGCCGCCTTCGCCGGGCTCATCTCCACCCAGGCGCTGTTCCCCTATGCCCTGGACAAGTGGTTCGGGCTCAACGGCAACTGGTTCCTGCTCTTCGGCGGGGTGATCCTCGTCGCCACCCTCATCCAGAACCCCGAGGGGGTCGCCGGTGCCTTCTACCGCCAGACCCATCGCCGCCCCACGTTCAGTCCCGATCTGCCCGAGGTGGCCCTGCGGCCGATCGACACGCCCACGGACCCCGACGCGGACTTCGACGGCGGGGCGGCCGCCCGTGGCCGGCGCGCCACGACCGCCGCCGGCGCCACGCCGGTGCTGCGCGTGCGCGGGCTTTCGGTCGCCTTCGGCGGCGTGCACGCCCTCACCGGCGTCGACCTGGACGTGGCCGACGGCGAGCTCGTCGGACTGATCGGCCCCAACGGCGCGGGCAAGACGACGTTCATCGATGCCGTCACCGGCTTCGTGCGCCACTCCGGCAGCGTCGAGCTCGCCGGCGACGCCGTCGCCGGGCAGGCGCCCCATGCCATCGCCGCTCGGGGCTGCGCCCGCACATGGCAGGGGACCGACCTGTTCGACGACCTCGACGTCCGCGAGAACCTCACCGTGGCCGCGGGGTCGACCGCCACTCCCGAGGACATCGACGACGTGCTCGCACGGATGGGGCTGGCGCCGGTGGCCGAGGCGATGCCCGCCGAGCTCTCCGAAGGTCAGCGCAAGCTCGTCGGGCTGGCCCGCGCGGTCGTCGGCCGCCCGGGACTGCTGTGCCTCGACGAGCCCGCCGCCGGCATGGACACGCGGGAGAGCCAGGCCCTGGGACGGCGCCTGCGTGAGCTCGCCGACCAGGGCCAGTCCACCCTGCTCATCGACCATGACATGGGGCTGGTGCTGGGCATCTGCGACCGGGTGGTGGTGCTGGAGTTCGGGCGCGTGATCGCCAACGGCGCGCCGGATGTGGTGCGCCGGGATCCGGCCGTCATGTCGGCCTATCTGGGCAGCGCGGCCGAGGCGGCGGCCGCCGTCGTGGACCCGGCGACCTGAGGTGTGACGCGGCCCGCAGGGGGACCAACAACATGACAGAGGGAGAACGACGATGAGTGGGCAAAGTCTTCAAGACCTGCTGGGGCAGAGTGTCAGTCCCGCGGTCCTGTTACGCAACTCACAGGCCGGTCCCAATGTCTATCCCGGCGTCCCGGCCGAGTTCACCAACTGGCGCGATGAGCAGCTGGCGTGGCAGCGCACGTGCGTGCTGTTCAACCAGTCCTACCACATGGCGGAGCTCGCGGTGCGCGGCCCCGACGCCCTGGCGCTGCTGTCACACCTCGGTGTGAATACGTTTGCCAACTTCGCGGTGAACAAGGCCAAGCAGTTCGTGCCGTGCACGCCGGACGGCTATGTCATCGGCGACGTCATCCTCTTCCACCTCGCCGACGACGAGTTCAACATGGTGGGCCGGGCGCCGGTGCTCAACTGGGTCACCTATCACGCTGAAACCGGCGACTACGACGTCGAGCTCGAGCGCGATGAGCGCAGTGCGATGCGCTCCGACGGCCGGCGGCGCTCCTACCGCTTCCAGGTTCAGGGGCCGCGGGCGATGGAGGTCATCGACGCCGTGCTCGGCAGCCCCGCGCCGGACCTGAAGTTCTTCAACCTCACCACCGTGCAGATCGCCGGGTGCGAGGTGCGCGCGCTGCGCCATGGCATGGCCGGGCAGGCCGGCTGGGAGCTCTTCGGTCCCTGGGACGATGGCGAGGCCGTCCGCCAGGCCATCGTCGCCACCGGGGAGGAGTTCGGGCTGCGCCAGGTCGGCGGGCGCGCGTACTCGTCCAACGCCCTGGAGTCGGGGTGGATCCCGTCGCCGCTGCCGGCCATCTACACCGGCGAGGCGCTGGTCGACTACCGCCGCTGGCTGCCCGCCGCCGGCTATGAGGGCGCGGCGTCGATCGGCGGGAGCTTCTACTCCGACGACATCGAGGACTACTACTTCACGCCCTGGGACCTCGGCTACGGCCATCTGGTCAAGTTCGACCACGACTTCATCGGCCGCGCCGCGCTCGAGCAGATGGCGCACGACGACGAGCATCGCGTCAAGGTGACGCTGGCCCTCGACGACGATGACGTCACCCGCACCATCGGCATGATGTTCGGCAGCGGCGAGCGCGCCAAGTTCATGGACTGGCCCTCGGCGGTCTACGCCATGCACCCCTTCGACAAGGTCACCGTCAACGGCGGCACGGTGGGAGTCTCGACGTGGATCGGCTACAGCGCCAACGAGGGCAGGATGCTCACGCTCGCCGTGCTCGACGCCCAGCACGCCGAGCCCGGCACCGAGGTGACGCTCGTGTGGGGCGAGGAGGACGGCGGCTCGGGCAAGCCCACCGTCGAGCGCCACGTCCAGACCGAGCTGCGCGCGATCGTCGCGCCCGTCCCGTACGTGGAGAGCGTCCGCCGGGCCTACGCGCCCGAGAGCTGGCGGGCGACGCCGTCCACCAGCTCCAGATAGCTGCGGCAGACGAGCTCGGCGCGGCACACCAGCGCCAGCGGCGAGGGCACCGGCAGCAGGCTGGTCAGGCCCGCCTGGGCCACGGCCGCATCGTGCTCGCCGCGCCGCGCGCGCCGCGCGAAGTAACGGGTCGCGGCGTGATCGAAGCCGTGGTGATGGCGCAGCACCTCGCACTGAGCCGCGGCCAGCGGTGCCAGCGCCGACTCGGCGGCCCAGATGGTGACCAGGTGCTCGGCGAGCGAGCCGCCGGCGCCTTCGGGGCGCCAGGCGCTCGTGCAGGCGACGGTCTCGGGGAGGGGGTCCTCGCCGAAGTACCAGGCCGATCCCGCCCAGCCGGTGGCCGCTGCGAAGCGCAGCCACAGCGACAGCGCGCGCTCCTGGCCGGCGGCGTAGGCGGCCAGCTGCTCGGCCAGGAGGCCGTCGGCCAGCCGCGCCGCCTCGGCGGCGACGTCGGCGAGGGCGCACACCGCGTGGTAGTGCTCGGCGGCAAACAGCCGCAGGTCGCCGGCGGACAGCTCGCCGCCGAGCCACTGCTGCAAGAACGGATGGCGCGCGGGGCTCCACGTCGCGTCCAGCTCGGCCAGCTCGCGCTGGAGCCGCTCCGCCTGGGCGAAGCGGCTGCGCGCGATGTCCTGCAGCGTCTGCGGCGACGTGGGCAGCCGCATGGGTCAGCGGGCGGCGGCGGTGCGCCAACCCTCCGCGTATTCCGTCCGCGCGGTGACCGAATACGGCACCGGGCTGACCACGGCACGTACGTGCAGCTGCTGGTGGGGCTCCACCGTGGTCTTGCGCGAGCCACCACCGGGCTCGCCCCACACGACGGTCACCTCGCTGCCGATCTCGACCTTCGGATCGATGGTGGCCAGTGACAGCGCGCGCTTCTCGTTGGCGCTGTAGCCGCTGAACATCGAATAGCCGATGACGTTGCCGTCGGGATCGAGCACGGAGTCGAAGTTGGATGAGCCGTAGTTGGCGATCGGCAGGTCGAAGAACTGGTAGGAGTCGCCCTCGACGTCGAACAGCGACGCGAAGATCTTCGCCACGTCCTCGCCGTCCCAGGCCAGCGTGACCTTGTGGTGCTGGGACTCGGCGTCGATCTCAGAGAGCGCGTCGCGCCCGATGAAGTCATGGTCGGGCTTGACGAACTGGCCGTACCCGAGCTCCCAGGGGTTGAGGTAGTAGTCCTCGATGTCGTCGGAGACGAAGCTCCCCGCCAGCGTGTTGGTGGCCTCGTAGCTGTCGGCGGCGAGCCACTCGCGGTAGCCGCGGAGCTCCTCGCCGGTGTAGATGGCCGGCAGCGGTGACGGGATCCAGCCCGACTCCAGCGTGTTCGAGGCGTACGCGCGCGCGCCGCACGGCTCCATGCCGAACTCGCGCCCGGCCTCGAGGAGCGTGCCGCGGATCTCGTCGTAGCTCTCGTACGGGCCCCACAGCTCCAGGCCGGGGGCGCCGGCCATGCCGTGGCGCAGGGTGCGCACGCGCTGGCCGCCGACGTTCATCTCCGCCATGCGGAAGAACTTGAGCTGCTCCAGCGGGCCCCCGTTGACCTTCTCGATCACCTGCCACGCGTTGGGTCCCTGAATCTGGAAGCGCCAGTACGCGCGGGTCACGGCCTTGCCGTACGGGCGCGAGGGCGAGCGGTCGTCCTTCTCGATCTCGACGTCGTAGTCGCCCTTCTCCGCCTGATAGGCCAGCCAGTTGGACACGGGCGCGCGGCCGACCCACACGTACTCCTCCTCGTCGAGATGGAAGAGGATGCCGTCGCCGATCACGTGGCCGGCCGGCGTGCACGGCACGAACTGCTTGGCCATGTTGACCGGGAAGTTGGCCACGCTGTTGATGCCCGTGTCGGAGATGAGCTTGATCGCTCCGGGTCCGCGCATGAACAGGTTGGCCATGTGATGGGTCTGATCGAACAGGACCGCGGTCTCGCGCCAGGCGCGCTGCTCACGTCGCCAGTTGGTGAACTCGTAGGGGACCACCGGGTAGATGTAGGCGCCGATCTGCGAGTTGCGCAGCAGCTCGACGGTGTTGCCCGATGCGTCGAGTAGCTCCTGGAGGGTGTTGGTCCTGGGGGTCATACCGTCTCTCCTTTTGAAGTGCTGCGGCCGGCCTACGCCGACCCCTGCTCCGGCTCGGCCAAGCGCCGTGGGGCGGCCGGTTCCCGGGCGCGGTCGGCGTGCGCGTCGTGGAGAGCGCGCTGCCACCGCCAGGTCTCGAGCAGCTGGTTGAACGTGAAGATGTGAAAGCCCGCGATGTTGAGCTCGGGGTCGTCGACCGCCGGGACGAGCTTCTCATAGAGCTTGTCGGCTGTCGATCCTTTGGACAGCAGCGCACGGATCCCACGCTGCTTGCGCAGGAACGACAGCGACGGTCCGACGCCGATGCGCGCCGAGAGCTCCATCAGCTTCGTGCGGGAGACCTTGCCCGGGATCCCGATGAGCACGGGCAGCGTCAGCCCGTTCGCCCGCTGCCGCGCGATCCACGCCACGAGCGCGTCAGGGTCAAAGCACATCTGCGTCGCCACGTAGTCGGCGTGGCTGCTCTTGTCCGCCAGCGCCTGCTCGAGCGCCTCGTCTGAGATGGCCGGGTGGCCCTCGGGATACCCGGCGATGCCGATCGTCCGCGGCCGCTGCGGGTGCTCGGCGACGACGTCGAGCAGCTCGACGGCGGAGGAGTACGCGCCCAGCGGCGGGTCGGCGTCGCCCCCGATCAGGAACAGGTCGTCGGCGCCGGCCTGTGCCATCGCGGACAGGATCCGGTCCAGGTGATCCCGGTCAGAGACCATGCGCGCAGCCACGTGGACGGTCACGTGATGGCCCAGCTCGCGCAGGCGCCCGGCGACCTCGACGGAGCGGTCGGGCCCGTGCTTGGGCGAGCAGGTGATCGTGAGGCGCACGTTCTCGGGCAGCTGTGCGGCCTCCTCCATGCTGCGCGCGAAGGGCAGCACCTCAAAACGGGCAGGCTCGAGCGGGGAGGTGACGATCCGGGTGTCCACCACCTGAAGCCTTCCGGAAGAGATGGGGCCCTGGCACTCTCAAAGGTTCAGGTTTCTCCTACCCTTTGGGTGGGTGGGAACGGCAATCGTCATCGGCGCCGGTCCGGGTATCGGCCTGTCCGTCGCCCGGCGGATCGTTCGGGAGGGCCTATCCGTCGGCGTCATCGCTCGCGCCGGCGCGACCGTCGCCTCCTCCGTCGCCGCCCTCTCCGGGCATGAGGTGCACGGGGTCGCCGCCGACGCCACCGACGAGGCCGGGCTGCGCGCGGCGCTGGACCAGATCACCGATCGCCTCGGGCCGCCCGAGCTGCTCGTCTACAACGTCGCCTACATGCGACGCGACGGGATCGGCGAGCTGACCGCGGCTCAGCAGCTCGACGCGTGGGCGGTCAACGTCGTCGGCGCGCTCACGGCGGCCGCTCACGTTGCGCCCGGGATGGCGCAGCGTGGCCGGGGGACGATCGTGCTCACCGGTGGAATGCCGCAGCCGCTCCCCGCGTACACCAGCCTCTCGCTCGGCAAGGCCGGGCTCCGGACGGTCGTCACGCTGCTGCACGGGACCTATGGCGACGCCGGGGTCCATGCCGCGAGCGTGACGGTGACGGGCGCGGTCGCCCCGGGCACCGCCTTCGATCCCGACGACATCGCCGAGCACTACTGGCGGCTGCACACCCAGCCGCCCGGCGCCTGGGAGCACGAGGTCGTCCACGGGCCCGACCCGCGACCGCGATAGCCGCGGTCATCCGCTTGCCACGGGCGGTTGCCGGTTGCAAAGCGGGCGGCGGCCCCCATAGGATCATCGCCACTGATCTGTGGGTGAGGAGGTGCACGGTGGGGAGTCGAGCCCGTTTCTCTGTGGCGCTGGGCTGGGTGGTGTCCGTCGGGTTGGTGCTCGCGCCTGGCGCACTCGCTCAAGGCTCGGCGACGACGTACGCGACCGCGGTCACCGGGACCGCCGCACCCGTCGGGACGACGGCCACACCGAGCGCGGCCCTGACCGCGACGGCGCCCGCGCGGGGTGTGCGCCGGATCCCGCGCGGGTCCGCGACCGCGGCCCCCCTGGTGTCCGCGTCGCCCCGTGCCAACGGGTCTGCGCTGGCCGCCGCGTCGCCGTCACTGCTGGCCAACTTCAACGGCGTGAGCAGCCGCGACAGCGCCGTGACCAACTTCGGTCAGGAGTTCGAGCCCCCCGACCAGGGCCTGTGCGTCGGCAACGGCTTCGTCGTGGAGATGGTCAACTCCGCCTACACCGTCTATCGCCCCGATGGGAGCGTCGTCACCGGGCCGTTCAACGTCAACGGGCCCTTCGACGAGGGGCTGACCGAGTTCACCAGTGACCCGCGCTGCCAGTACGACGCGGCCACCCACACGTGGTTCGCGACGATCCTCTTCATCAACAGCGCCAGCACGCAGTCCCGGCTCGATGTGGCCGTCAACACCTCCGGCGATCCCACCACCCCGTGGACCGATTACCAGATCGACACCACGGGCCTCGGCGGGAAGACCGGGCCCAAGGATCCGGGATGTCCCTGCTTCGGCGACCAGCCGACGCTGGGCATCGACGCGTTCAACGTCTACGTCACGACGAACGAGTTCTCGATCCTGGGTCCGCAGTTCAACGGCGCCCAGATCTACGCCATCGCCAAGAAGGATCTCGTCGCGGCCGGCCCGACGGCGACGCCGGCGCACTTCGTGCACTTCGACAAGCTGAGCATCGGGGGCGCCGTGGCGAACTCGATCCAGCCGGCGCTCACCAGCGGGAACCCCGCGGCCGAGTACTTCCTGAACTCGCTCGACCCCAACGGGACCTTTGACCAGCGCGTCGGCGTGTGGGCACTGACCAACCGCGGCGTGGTGGCCACCGGCGGCACCCCCACGCTCTCCAGTCTGGTGCTCGGGTCCGAGGCCTACGGGATTCCTCCGGGAGCGCAGCAGAAGGGCGCGAGCAGCCTGCTCGACGCCGGCGACGACCGGATGCAGCAGACCCAGTTCATCAACGGGGACGTGTGGGGCGAGCTCGACACCTCGGTCACCGTCCCCAACGATTCCGCGGCGCGGGCCGGAGCGGCCTGGTTCGATGTCCATCCCAGCCTCAGCAACGGCGTGCTCAGCGCGGCGACGATGCGCCGCCAGGGCTACGTCGCGCTCGCGGGCAACTACCTGCTCTATCCCGCGCTGCAGGCGACCGCGGCGGGGAACGTGGCGATGGTCATGACCCTGTCGGGTGCCACCCACTTCCCGAGCGCCGCCTACGCCGTGATGCCGGCCGGCGCCACGTCGTTCGGGCCCGTGACCGTGGCCGCGGCCGGCAAGAACAACTACGACCCGGCCGCCACGCGCTGGGGCGACTATTCGTGGGCCGTGCTCGACCCATCCGGCAACTCGGTGTGGATGGCGACCGAGTACATACCGCCCAAGGCCAGCCAGACCCCTGACGGTCTCAGAAACTGGGGCACGCGCGTCCTGGATCTCGCGCTGCACTGACAGCCGGACCCGCCGGCCCGCGCGTCCTGGATCCCGTGATCTGAGGACGCGCGTTCGGTGGGCTAGCGGATTCCGCTGTCAAAGCGGATCGTCACCGCGCTGAAATGGTGGCGGGTGACGGTGACCTCGCGTGAGGCCGCGCGGGGGAACGGCTTTCCGTTCTGAGGCTTGAGCAGGTAGCGACCGGCCACGAGCCGCGCGGTGAAGCGTCCGTTCGCCGCCGATCGCACGCGCGTGGCGACCGTGCCGGCCGGCTCGCGCGTGATCGTGATGCGCGCCCGGAAGGGCCGAACGCAGGTGTGCCCGGGCCGCTGGACGGGGCAGGTCGGCCCGTAGAGCACCAGCCCGTCGATCCCCGAGTCCGGGCGGGGCGACGACGCGCCGGCCGTTCCCAGCGAGATTCCCGCCATGGCCGCGAGCGTGCCGATCAGAGCAGCGAAGCGCACTCGCTCATGTTGAACCGCTTGCGCGCAGAGAGCAAGTCCGGCGACCCTCCGGCGCTACGCTCGATGCCATGAGCACCAGCACCGCAGAGCAGGTCCCCACCGGCCCCCAACCCGCCGATTCCCCCGACGCCGCCGAGACCCACATCGACCGCGCGCTGCTCGCCGTCGCCTCGGTGGTGGTGCTCGGGACGATCATGTCGATCCTGGACACAACGGTCGTCAACGTCGCCATCAGGACGCTGGCCGTCAGCTTCCACACCACCCTGCCGACCATCCAGTGGGTCGCCACCGGGTACACGCTGGCGCTGGCCGCCGTCATCCCGCTGAGCGGCTGGATCGCCGATCGCTTCGGCACCAAGCGCCTCTACATGATCTCGATCGCACTGTTCCTGGGCGGGTCGGCGCTGTCGGGCCTGGCCTGGTCGGCGGGCTCGATCATCGTCTTCCGCGTGCTGCAGGGCCTGGGCGGCGGCATGATCATGCCGGCCGGCATGACGATCCTCACCCGGGCCGCGGGACCGCAGCGGATCGGCCGGGTCATGAGCATCATCGGCGTGCCGATGCTCCTGGGACCGATCCTCGGCCCCATCCTCGGCGGGTGGCTCGTCGCCGACGTGTCGTGGCGCTGGATCTTCTTCATCAACGTGCCGATCGGCTTCGTGGCCCTGGCGCTGGCGTCGCGCATCCTGCCGCGCGATGTCGCCGCCCAGGACCAGAAGCTCGACTACGTCGACTTCCTGCTGCTCTCCCCGGGGCTGGCCCTCGCCATCTACGGCCTGGCCGAGACCAACTCCGCGGGCGGCTTCGGCTCGGCCAAGGTGCTCGGACCGCTGCTGGCCGGCATCGCCCTGCTCGCCGCCTTCGTGCGGCACGCGCTGCGCGCCGCCGACCCCCTCGTCGATCTGCGGCTGTTCAAGGACCGGACGTTCGCCATGTCCTCGACGATGCTCGTGCTCGTCGTCATCTCCGTGTTCGGGTCCTTCCTCCTGCTCCCCCTGTACTTCCAGACGGTCCGCGGCGAGTCGGCGCTGCAGGCCGGGCTCCTGCTGGCCCCGCAGGGGCTGGGCGCGATGATCGCCATGCCGGTCGCCGGCGTCCTCTCAGACCGCACGGGGCCGGGCAAGATCGTGCCCTTCGGCCTGCTGGCCATCATCGGGGCGGTGCTGTGGCTCACCCAGATCGGTCCCGACACGTCCTACGTCGGCACCAGCGTGGACCTGTTCGTCTTCGGCTTCGGGATGGGCTTCACGATGATGCCCACGTTCACCGGCGCGATGCAGTCCATCCGCAGGGAGGCCGTCGCCCGCGCCAGCACCGCGCTGAACATCCTCCAGCAGACGGGCGCCTCGATCGGCACTGCGGTGCTCACGGTGATCCTCGCCTCCGCGCTCGCGGACCGGCTCGGCGCCGGCGCCAGCATCGGCGGAAACGGTGCGGTGCCGGCCGCGGCGCGCCACCACGTGGCCTCGCTCCAGGCCGCGGCCTTCGGGCACACGTTCTGGTGGGCGCTGGCGCTGCTGCTGGCCGCGCTGGTCTTCTCCGCGGCGCTGCCCAAGCGCAAGCCGGCCAACGCCGCCGCGGGGCCGCCGCTCCCGATGGCCTAGCGCGCTGATGCAGCGCCTGCGCGGGGCGATCGCTCCGGCAAGGTGACGGCAACACACGGTCAAGGGCACGGCAAGGCGCCCGGACCAGAGTCGCGGTGTCTCATCAACCCGACTCATAGGAGAACCAATGACTGCGTTCACGCGCATCGCCGTCCTCGCCGCCTGCCTGGCCTGCGGCACGGCGCTCTTCGCCGCTTCCGCCGGAGCGGCCACGATCTCGCGCGCTCCCGACGGCGCCCTGGTGGTGACCGCGGGCGCCGGTGAGCAGAATCACGTCGCCCTCGGCGGCCCGATGGACGGCAACGACGGCGAGATCATGGTCGGCGACCGGATCCCGCTCACCGTGGCCACCACGGGCTGCGGAGCGCCCGGCTACGTCGTCGACTGCCAGGTCGGCGCCGCCGGAGTCCGCATCGATCTCGGCGACGGCAACGACATCTTCAGCGTCAACTTCGACATGCCGACCTCGGTCCCGGTCGAGGTGCACGGGGGTGCGGGGAACGACACCCTCACCGGCGGCGACGAGCGCGACGTGCTCGACGGCGGCGACGGCAACGACACCGTCGACGGCGCGGGCGGCTCCGACGTCGTGCAGGGCGGCGCCGGCGACGACACCGTGATGGGCGATCACTTCGAGGACGCCAGCCCGGACGTGATCGATGGCGGCCCCGGCACCGACACCCTCCAGGACGACTGGACGAGCCGCTTCACCGATCTGCACCCCGACGTGTCGCTCACGCTGGGCGGCGGCGCCGATGACGGCCGGCCCGGCGAGGGCGACGACGTGCACGGCGTCGAGCGCGTCATCGTCAACGAGGGAGGGTCGCTCACCGGCACCGACGGGCCCGAGCACCTCGAGGCCTACCAGGTGCTGAGCAGCGTTCGCATCTCCGGCGGCGGCGGCGACGACGAGCTCGTCGGCAGCGGCGGGGCCGACACCATCGACGGCGGCGCCGGCAACGATTTCATCGACGCCGGTTTCGGCGACGACACGATCACCGGCGGTCCCGGACGCGACACGATCTACGCCGATCGCCGGGGTGGTGACTGTGGGCCGCTGTGGTGCACGGAGCCCTACGGCAACGACACCGTCGACGTCCGCGACGGCGAGGCCGACTCGGTCGACTGTGGCTTCGGCCACGACGTCGTCTACGCCGATGCCATCGACACGATCGCGCCCAACTGCGAGACGGTGATCCGGTCCGGCGCCGGCGGCGGGTCGGGCTCGGCCGGCTCGGGCTCGGGCAGCACGGGCGCCGGCGGCGCCACGGGCGGAAAGCCCGGCGCGCACCCGCCGGCGAAGCGCTGTGTCGTGCCGCGCGTCACGGGCCTGCGCGTCGGCGTCGCCCGGCGCCGGCTGACCGCGGCCGGGTGCCGGTCACGGACCGTCGGCCACGGCCGGATCGTGCACCGGCAGAGCATCCGGCGGGGCACGGCGGTGGCGCGGGGCACGCGGGTGACGCTGCGCACCTGACCGCTTGCGAGCTGGCGGGCCGCCTGCCCGGGCGGTCCGCCGGGTCCGCCACCATGGCGGATACCTACCGGGCGTCCCCCTCAGCACGCTCGTGACCAGGATGACGGCGAGCACCGACGCCTCGCCTGCACAGTCCAGGAATCGCCGGTGGCGGGGCCGCCCGTCCTACGCGCGACCACCCACCTCCGACGCCCGGGGGGGCAGCCGGGCGTCAGAAGGCGGTGTGACCGGGGCAGAGAGCTGCGCGCGCGCGCGTCAGGCAATGCTCGAGGTAGCCGGGCCACGGCTCGTCATAGAGGGGGCCGGTGCCGTCGCGCAACAGCAGCCTGACCTGCGCCACGCCCTGTGCGTCGACCGGACCCGGATGGGACAGCTCGTCGGCGAGGTCGTACATCAGCGGTGCCGCGTCCATCACCCTGGGGGCGCAGCACTGCAGCCGTCGCTCGAAGGGATGCGCCGGCCGCGCCGCGTCGCGCACGACCCGACGGATCTCCCGCGCCAACCGCTGGCGGGTGCGCAGGCTGATCAGCCGGTGGGCCCGCAGCGAGAGGTCGCCGCGCACGTCGGCGGGCGCTCCGCGTGCCAGCGCCACGTCCAGGCCCCACGGCCAAAGGCGGACGCGAACCCGCTCATGCGTCCGCGTCCGCCGGGCTCGCAACGGGGCGGTCTGGTGGGGATGGATGAGCAGCACGGAGGCCATCGGTGTCCGTCGCAGATGGTCCGCCGCGGCGCGGTTTGCGCCATCAGGCTGACAGCGTTGCTGTCGTGCGGAGTGCGACCCCCGGTCTGTGAGATCCTGCCCGGACAGCCATGCTGCACTCCAGGCAGATCGACCAGAGAGTGAGTACGGGCCTCGGAGCGCTCGACGAGGTGCTCGAGGGGCTGTACTGGGGCGACAACGTCGTCTGGCAGCTCGATGGCGCCCGGTTGGAGCCCTTCTACGCGGCTATCGCGGGACGGGGCGAGACGTTCGAGGGACGCACTTTCGTCGCGATCGCGGATTCCGTGCCCGAGCTGGGCGCCGACGGGCTCGAGGTGATGCGGGCGGGGCCGGGGACGCCGCTGGCCCATCCGGCCGATCTCCTGCGGGAGGTCCACCGGCTGTGCCGGCCCGGTGGCCGGCGCCTGCTGCTGTTCGATTCGCTGGACCGGATGGTGGAGGCGTGGGGGACGAGCCGCACGCGCGGGTTCTTTGCCCGGTGCTGCCCGATGCTGCTCGACCTGGGGGCGATCGGCTACTGGTCGATGAGCGCCGACGAGAGCATGGCCACGGTGCGTGACACCGTGGCGTCGGTCACTCAGTGCATCCTGCGCGTGGACGATCGCAGCATCCGCGTCGCCAAGGCCGAGGCGCGCAGCGAGGGCGTTCGCGGGTCGGTGCTGCACTGGCATGAGGCCAACGGCCGCGCGGTCCTGTCGCCGGCGAACATCAATGGCCGGGTGGCGGCATCGCTGCGGGCGGTGCGACGCGCGCGCGGGCTGAGCCAGCATGACCTGGCCCAGCTGGCTGGGGTGACTGCCAGCGCCATCTCTCAGGCCGAGCGCGCCGAGCGCGGTCTATCGCTCGGCACGCTGGCCCAGCTCAGCCGGGCGCTCGGGATGACGATCGACGATCTGCTGCACGGTGATGGCCCGGACGCGTATCGCATCGGACGCCGCCCTGACGATCCGCACCGCTCAGAAGACGGGCCCACGTCCCTGCTGGGCGACGCGAGCTCCGATCTCAGCGTCGACCTCGTTCACCTCGCCCCGCGCGAGTCAGCCCGGCCCGCCCAGACGCGGGAGGGGACTGGGATCGTCGCGGTCGCCAGCGGTCTGGTCCAGGTACACGTCGCCGGCCAGACGCCCACGGTCCGCGCCGGCGAGGTCCTCGTCGCGGCTGGTGATCGCGTCGAGGGCTGGCGCAACATCGCCCAATTCGAGGCCATGCTCTTCTGGATCGTGCAGGCGCGGCCTCCCGGCGGGCAGGGCCGCTGATGGCCAGGACCACACGTGAGCGTATGGGGCACGAGGCGCCCGGGACGGTCCTGCGCGGGCCTCCGATCGCGATCACCTGCGCGTGCGGGCAGCGCCGATCGGTGCCGTATGGCGAGGCCTGGACCTGCCCCGAGTGCTCTCGGGTGTGGGACACCTCCGACGTGCCGCGCGAGGACTACGAGGCGATCCGCAGAATCACGCTGCGGTTCCGCGCGCTTCCGGTGGCGCTGGGCCTGCTGGTGGCGACGGTCGCGCTGTTCTTCATCCTCACCGGCAACGGCACCGCGGTGTTCGTGCTGCTGCCACTGTCGCTGATGGTCTGGTTCACGTACCTGCGCGACGCGCACCGCCGCCGCTACCGCGCGGCCCTCGCCCAGCGCCAGCGTTGGCGCCTGAACAGCCGCTGATCGATGCCTCTCGATGTCCGCGTGATGTAAAGCAGCGCTCATACCGCCGCGATCAAAGCTGCTCATCTTCGCGCTCTGACGACAGCAATGCTGCTGGTGACACCTCAGCCCCACCAGGGCGTCGATACGTTGACCCGCGCCACTGAGCAAATTTGTCTAATGCCGTCTGACCGACTGCAGGAGAGGCTGATGGACGAGGGTCTGAGCACGCACGCGGGGGCCGCTCCCGCCCATGGCTTTGCGGAGATCGACGACCGCGCCCTGGTGAAGGCGATGTCGTGGTGGGACGGGTTCATGATCGCGCTGGCCAACCCGGGCTTCCTGCTCGCGGCCCTCGGCGGCTCGATCGGCGCGCTCGGCACGCTTGGCGCGACGATCGTGTGGACCGGCTCGGTGCTGCTGGGCGCGCTGCAGAACAACATCTACGCTGAGATGGCGACGATGTTCCCGGACAAGTCCGGCGGCATCGCACTGTTCGCGCACGAGGGCTGGCGTCGCTACTGCGCCCTGGTGGGACCGGTGGCCACCTTCGGATACTGGTTCGCCTGGTCGACGGTGCTGTCCATCAGCGGGCTGATCGCGGGCACCCTGCTCCAGGTCGAGTTCTTCTCCTCGGTCACCTACCACTGGAGTGGGGCGCACTTCCACATCGACTTTGCGGTGACGCTGGCGATCGTCTTCCTGCTGCTGGTGTACTTCACCAACGCGCGCGGCATCCGTGGCACGGTGCTCTTCAGCTACGTCACCGGCGTGCTGCTGCTGATCCCGTGCCTGGCGCTGATGTTCCTGCCCTACGTCACCGGCAGCTTCCACGGCTCCAATCTGCACTCGACGATCGCGGGCGGCGGGGGTGCGGCGCTCGTCCTCACCTGGCTGTATTTCATGGGGTGGTCGTCCTACGGGTTTGAGGCCTGTGCCACCGTTGCGCCCGAATATCGCGATACGGCGCGCGACACCCCCAAGGCCCTGCGTGCCTCGGCGACGTTCTCGGTGCTCGTATACGCGCTGCTGCCGCTCGGGCTCGGCGGCACGCTGAGCACGTCGCAGGTCGCCAACGACCCAACGGCGATCGCCTTCTTCAAGACCGCGTTCGATGCCATCGGTGGTCACACGGTCGGTGGGATCCTCGTGGTCTGCCTGGTCTGCGGGATCGTGCTGACGATGAGCACCGCGACCATGGACGGCTCGCGGGCGCTCTACGGAATCGCCAAGGAGGGTATGACGATCAAGCAGCTCGGCACGCTGAACAAGTACAACGTGCCCGAGCGCGGGATGTTCGTCGATGCCGCGCTGAACATCTTCCTGGCCGTGTTCTTCGGCACGGCGATCGAGATCCTCGCCGCCGGCAACCTGGGCTACATCCTCGCCCACGTGTTCGCGCTCTCCGGCTTTCTGCTGCTCCGCCGCGACCGTCCCGACTGGCCTCGACCCATCCGCCTGTCGCGCATCTGGCTGCCGATCGCGGCGCTCCTGGCGCTGGCCAACCTCGCCTTCGTGGTGCTCGGCGGGTTCGTGTTCGCCGACAAGTACGGCTACGGCCTGAGCAAGACGTTCATCGGTGTGGGCGTGCTGTGCATCTCCATCCTGCTCTACGTCTACCGGCGGCGCGTCCAGGACGGGCTTCCCCTGCACTGGCGCGAGGTCACGCCGAGCATGCCCGAACAGCAGCTCGGTACCGAGACGGCCCCGGCCACCACCCTGGCATGAGCGATCAGGCGCGTCTCTGATGGACACCGACGTCCCCTCTGCGGTCCCGCCGGTCGCCCCCGGTCCCGGTGCGATCGTGCCCCAGGAGTATCTGGCCTCGCGCAATGCGACCAACATGCGCCGCGATCTCAGCTGGCTGGGCGCGTTCTTCGTGGCCGCCGGCGTCCCGGCGCTGGTCCTGTTCTCCATGGGCGGGATCTCGGCGCTGACCGGTCCCGTCGCGGTCCTGGTGTGGACGCTCTCGGTGCTGATCGGTTTCGTCGACGCCTTCGTCTTCGCCGAGATCGCCGGGCTCCACCCGCGCAAGTCCGGCGGAACCGCGGTTCACGGCGCCACGGCCTGGATCCGCTATGTCAAGGTCGCCGCGCCGGTCTCGCTCTGGTGCAATTGGCTGGCCTGGACGCCGGTGCTGGCGATCGGCTCGGGTCTGGGTGCCGGATACCTGCTGTCGGTCTTCTTCGCGCCGTCGGCGCACATCAACACCTGGCACGTCACGCTGGTTGATCTCGGCTTCCTCAAGTCGGGACTCACCCTGCGCATCAACGCCACCTTCCTCATCGGCGCCGTGATCATGCTCGCGGTCTGGAACATCCAGCACCGCGGGATCCTGCGGACGGCGCGTATCCAGACCATCCTCACCGTCGGCTCGCTCACGCCACTGCTGCTCGTGACGCTCATCCCGCTGATCACGGGCGACGTGGTATCACACAACTTCACGCCGTTCACCCCGGTCAACGGGCATTGGAATCTCGACGGCTGGACCCTGTTCCTCGGCGGCCTGTTCATCGCGGCCTGGTCGGCCTACGCGTTTGAGACGACCGTCTGCTACATGAGCGAGTTCAAGAACCCCGCTCGGGACATGGTGCGCGCGATCCTGTGGAGCGGGCTGTTCTGCGTGGCGGTCTACTTCCTGGTCCCGTTCGTGTTCCAGGGCGTGCTCGGCACCAAGGCGATGCTCGCGCCCGGAATCAGCTCCGGGGCCGGAGTGGGGACGGCGCTGGCCAACATGCTCAACGCCGGCGACGTGATCACCAAGGTGTTCACCATCCTGCTCTTCTTCACCTTGGTGCTGGCGATCATGACGGCGATGTCGGGCTCGTCGCGCACCCTGTTCCAGGGCGGCGAGGACGGCTGGTTGCCGAAGTACCTCTCGCACCTCAACGAGCACAAGGTCCCGACGTATGCGATGTGGACCGACCTGGCGCTGAACCTGGTCCTCCTGCTGATGTCGGACTACGTGTTCGTGCTCGCGGTGTCCAACTGCAACTACATGATCTTCAACTTCCTCAACCTCAATGCGGGGTGGATCCATCGCATTGACAATCCCAAGGTGCCGCGGCCCTTCAAGGCTCCGAAGCCGCTGTTCATCCTGGGTATCTGCTTTGCCTATGTGAACGTGTTCCTGCTCGGCGCGGGCGCTAACGCCTGGGGCCAGGGGACCCTGATCACCGGCTGGGTCTCGGCGCTCATCGCGGTACCGGTCTTCTACTACCGCCACCGCGTCACCGACAGGGGGCGCTTTCCGGAACACATGTTCATCGACCTCGTGCCGGCGGGCGATCACGAGCTGGGGCCCAGGCGAGCGGGTCTGCTCCCGTACCTGGCCCTCGGCGCCGGGCTGGTGGTGATGCTGTCTGGGTACTTCGCGTTCTGGGTGGTGAAATAAGGGGACCGACATCCCAACATAGGTGACGGTGAGTCATGAACATGCTGGTATTGGCCGACGAGCGGCATCCCGGATGCGTCAAGCTGCAGCGCACACCCGCCCTGGTTCGCGTGCGCGCACGCGTGCATGCGCGCGAGTGCGACCGAGCGTTGGCCTCGGGGATCTCGCCCGACTCGAGCGCCTGCCTCTCGGTACGGGCGCACGAGCTCATCGGCTGTTCCACGCGCGCGTCGCTGGCGCAGGCGATCCGCCGGCTGGTGGAGGACGCCGGCCATCCCGTGCGGCCGATGAGCTTCAACATCCCGATCTGCCGCTCCAAGGTCTGGCGATCGCGCGACACCCTGAAGCAGCTGGCCGATCGCCTGCTGACCGACGGGCCCCTCGACGCGCGCGGCCTGGCCCAGATTCGCCTCCTGCTCACTGACGGCGCCGGGCCGCTCTACGCTCGCCCCACCGCCGACGATCTCGAACCCGTGGTGCGGCGGGCGATGGCCGCCCTCGAGGTCCGGACCGCCTGACCGGCGTCTCGACAGCGCTGAGCTCGCCGACGCGTCGCTCAGGCGCTCGCGTAGACCGCGATCTCAAATGCGGCGAGGTCAACGACGGGCTCACCGGCCTTGGCGAGACGATGCTGCCGGTCGCCGCCGCGATCGAGCAGTGGTCAGAGGCGCCGGAGATCATCCGCACGTGAGCTCGATGACTCCCACGGCGACCTCGTCACGAAGTGGACCCCCGCGAGTCCTTCCAGAGAGAACCCTTCGGCCGCACCCCCAGCCACGTCGACGAGGAATCGCGGCCGGCTCCAGCGCTCGTACTGTTCGGCGTCGATGTAGAACGGCGCGCCGCCGATCTCTCCCAGGCAGATGTCCTGGGGGCTGAGCGGGAGCTCGCCGTGCTTCAGGCACATCGGGGAGGTGCCGTCACAGCACCCGCCTGACTGGAAGAACATCAGCGGCCCGTAGGCGCCCTCGAGGTGATGAATCACCTCGAGGGCGGCGTCGGTGGCCGTGACCGCTGGCACGGGCGGGCACATTCTCAGAAGAACCCGAGCGGGTTGGGGTCATAGCTGACCAGCAGGCACTTCGTCTGGCTGTAGTGATCGAGCATCATCCGGTGGTTCTCGCGTCCCACCCCGGAGCTCTTGTAGCCGCCGAACGCGGCGTGCGCCGGGTACTGGTGGTAGCAGTTGGTCCAGACCCGACCGGCCTTGATGGCGCGGCCCATGCGGAAGGCACGGCTTCCGTCGCGCGTCCACACCCCCGCTCCGAGCCCGTACATGGTGTCGTTGGCGATCTCCAGCGCCTCGGCCTCGTCCTTGAACGTGGTGACGGCGAGCACCGGTCCGAAGATCTCCTCCTGGAAGACCCGCATCTTGTTGTGGCCCTTGAGCACGGTCGGCTCGTAGTAGTAGCCGCCGGCGAGGCGGGCATCGAGGATCGGCCGCTCACCGCCGATGAGCACCTCGGCGCCCTCGTCGCGTCCGATCTGCACGTAGCTTTCGATCTTCTCGAGCTGCGTGGTCGAGACCTGCGGGCCCATCATCGTCTGTCGATCAAGCGGGTCACCCTGCCGGATCTGGCCGATGCGATCCAGGCAGCGCTCCATGAAGGCGTCATAGATCGACTCGTGGATCAGCGCTCGCGATGGGCAGGTGCAGACCTCGCCCTTGTTGAACGCGTAGAGGACCAGTCCCTCGATCGCCTTGTCCAGGAACGCATCGTCGGCCGCCATGACATCTTCGAAGAAGATGTTGGGCGACTTGCCGCCGAGCTCGGTGGTCGACGGGATCAGATTCTGCGCTGCGTAGGACATGATCAGGCGGCCGGTCACCGTCTCGCCGGTGAAGCCGATCTTGGCGATCCGCTTGTTCGATGCCAGGGCCTTGCCGATCTCCGCCCCGGGACCGTTGACGACGTTGATCACGCCGGGCGGGACCACGTCGCCGATGACCTCCATCAGCTTGAGGATCGACCACGGAGTCGGGCTTGCCGGCTTGAGCACCGTGCAGTTACCCGCCGCCAGAGCCGGGGCGATCTTCCACGCCGCCATCAGCAGCGGGAAGTTGAAGGGGATGATCTGCCCGACCACACCCAGCGGCTCCTGGAAGTGATACGCGTAGGTCTGGTCGTCGATCTCGGAGATGCGGCCCTCCTCAGAGCGGACCGCCCCGGCGAAATACCGGAAGTGATCGGCCGCCAGCGGGATATCTGCCGCGAGCGTCTCGCGCACCGGCTTGCCGTTCTCGTAGCTCTCGGCCACGGCCAGCATCTCGAGGTTGGCCTCGATCGCGTCGGCGACGGCATTGAGGATGCCCGCGCGGTCCGCGGGCGAGCGGCCACCCCACGCATCCTTGGCCGCGTGGGCGGCATCAAGGGCGAGCTCGATGTCCTGCGCGCCGGAATGCGCGACCTCGCAGAACGGCTCACCGGTCGACGGGGTTACGTTGGCGCGGTATTCGCCTGTGCTCGGCGGGGTCCATCCTCCGCCGATGAAGTTCTCGTATCGGTCGTGCAGTTGGACCGGGCTACCGGGCTGGCCCGGTGCCTCGTATGCAGTTGATTCGGTGATGGCCATTGCGGCGCTCCTTTGGGAAGACGGTGCACTGGCTACTGCATCACCGTGGGAGTGCGATGCCATCCGTGCTGGCGCGCGGTCTCGCGCGGGACAACACCGTGAGAGATGTCGGGTTCTCCCGGATGCCGTCGAGGTCTCCGAGATGCGACAACAGGTGACATGGTCTACACCGCCACGGCACGTCCCGTCGAGGGCACCCTGCGCCACGAGATCGACGTCAACGGGCGTCACACGATCACCACCGACGAACCGGAGCATCTGGGCGGGACCGACGCCGCACCGACGCCGCACGAGTTGCTCGCGGCCGCGCTTGCCTCGTGCGTGTCGACGATGATCATGCTCTACGCCCGCAGGCATGAGTGGCTCATGGGCGATGCGCTCCGCGTCGACGTCAGCTACGACGCTGACCCGACACCGAGGCGTGTCGACGTCATGGTGCATCTTCCGGAGGACCTGACCGCTGAGCAGGTCAAGCGTCTGCAACGGGTGGCCGAGACCTGTCCGGTGCGACGGGCCCTGGAGGCGGGCTTCTTCTTTGACGAGCGCGTGCGGGCCGACGTTGGCGCCGAGAGTGCGGCGACGTCTGAGTGAGGCCCGCGACCTGAGGTTCGATCCGCTTGCGTGGGTCGGAGAGGGACCGGGCAACGAGCCTGTCGACGGGCCGGCCGAGAACATGCACGACGAGCAACGAGAGTTCCTCGCCCGTCATCTCGGCAGCGTCTCGGCAGCGCCGGGCGCGGAGCCATGAGGTACCTGCGTAGTCAGCCCCATCGCTTCTGTGGATCTACGCGGATGAGCCGGCGGCCGCGATGGGCAACGATCGGGGCATGCGTCATCGGATCGTGATCCTCGGGGCTGGTACCGGCGGCACCCTGACGGCGAACCGGCTGCACCGGATCTACGGTGATTCGGCGGAGATCACGGTGATCGACCGTGACGACTCCCACATCTATCAGCCTGGGCTGCTGTTCGTCCCGTTCGGTCTGGCCGACCCCGACGAGATCACGCGGCCGCGGCATGCGCAGCTTCACGACGGGATCGGGTTTCACGTTGCCGAGGTTGACCGGGTCGAAACCTGCGACAGCGTGGTGCACCTCGCCGGCGGCGAGACGGTCGGCTACGACGTGCTCGTGGTCGCCAGCGGCGCCACGCTGCTGCCCGAGGAGACCGAGGGTCTCACCGGTCCGGGCTGGGAGGAGACGATGTTCACCTTCTACACGCTCGAGGGCGCGATCGCTCTGCGTGACGCACTGCGCACCTTCGATCGTGGCCGGCTCGTCGTCAACCCGATCGACATGCCGATCAAATGCCCGGTCGCGCCGCTGGAGTTCTGCTTCCTGGCCGACTGGTACCTGCGCGAGCGCGGCGTCCGCGATGACATCGAACTCGTCTATGCCACGTCGCTGGACGGCGCCTTCACCAAGCCGATCGCCTCCGAGCGACTCGCCGGCTTGCTCGCCGCGAAGGGCGTGATCGTCGAGACCGAGTTCGCCACCGGCCAGGTCGACGGCGAGAATGGACGGCTGATCAGCTGGGACGAGCGGGAGATCCCGTTCGATCTGTTGGTGGCGATCCCGTTGCACGGCGGCGCCGGCTTCGTGGCGCGCTCGCCGGGGCTCGGCGACGAACTCGGTTTCGTCATGTCGGACACGGCAACCCTGCAGTCCAAGGCGGCGCCGAGCGTGTTCGCGATCGGTGATGCGACCAACGTCCCCACCTCCAAAGCCGGGTCCGTGACGCACTTCGAGGCCGAGACGTTGATCGAGAACATCCAGCGCTTTCTGGCCGGAGACGAGCTCACCGGATCATTCGACGGCCACTCCAACTGCTTCATCGAGACCGGCTTTCACAAGGCGCTGCTGATCGACTTCAACTACGAGGTGGAGCCACTGCCCGGGAGGTTCCCGGAGCCCCACGTCGGGCCGTTGCCGCTGCTCAAGGAGTCACGGCTGAACCACCTCGCCAAGCTGGCGTTTCAGTCGATCTACTGGCACGTGCTGCTCCCCGGCCACGACATCCCCGGGATCGGCTCACGACTCACGCTGGCCGGCAAAGACACCGACCTGATCGCCGAACGACAAGGAGCGCCACGATGACACCCTCAACCCTCACCGGCCTTCCCGTGGAACGCGATGCCGAGGGATTCTTCACCGATCCTCTGCAGTGGACCGAGGAGATGGCCGACGCGATCGCTCACGAGAACGGCATCGCGCAGCTGAGCGATCGCCATTGGATCGTGATCCGGTTCATGCGCAACGCCTACCTGCAGAACGGCTCGGCCCCATCGATCCGCACCCTCGGGAAGGTGTCCGGCGTGCCGATCAAGGAGCTCTACCAACTGTTCCCCAAGGGCCCGGCGAAGCTCGCGGCCAAGATCGCCGGGATCCCCAAGCCTCGCGGCTGCATCTAGAAAGCGAGAACGCCATGACCGACCTACTCGAACACGGTATGCCGATGATCGATGCCACCCCTCAGCCGATCACCAAGGTCTCGATCATCATCTCCAAGGGATCGCTTGAAGGAATCTACCCGGGCCTGATCATGGCCAACGGCGCGCGCATGGAAGGGATCGACGCCAACCTGTTCTTCACCTTCTTTGGCATGGACGCGATCAACAAGGCCAAGCATGAACATGTCAAGGTCGCCACCGTCGGCAACCCCGGACTGCACCTCGCCACCTGGGCCGGCGGGTTCCCCGGTATGTCGTCATTCGTCACGCACAAGCTCGCGGCGGAGATGGAAAAACTCGACATCCCACCGATCCCCGAGTTCGTCGAGATGATCGCCGACTCCGGCGCAGGCCTCTACGCGTGCAAGGCCTCAGTCGATCTGTTCGGTTTGACCGAGGCTGACTTCATCCCCCAGGTGCAGGACATCATCACCGTCGGCGAGTTCTACGGCCTCGCTGCCGGCGGCCAGATCATCTTCACCTAGACCGACGCGTCAAGGCGCGCACGCTTGTGCCACTTCGGGTCCGGCAGCCGGCCCGACCGCTGGCTGAGTTGCGTTTGTGCCCGGGGCCGCACGTGACGACGCGTGTGGGCTCGGCGACGGGTGATGGCTGCCGTCGTCGGTGAACGATGTCTCACTGGCTGGCGCGAGGGGCCTTGAGGAAGGCGTGGAAATCTGGGGCGCGTGGGCTTCCATCATCGGCTTCTCGGATCCGGCCTGGCGGTGCTGGCCGCCATCGCCCTTGCGGCCTGCGGCAGCGCGGGTGCTTCGCCCGCGCCGCGCCACGGTTCCTCATCGGGCGCCGGCCACAGCGCAGGTGCCCCCGCCGGTTCCATACGGCGGGCGTCACGGCCGGGCCGGCGCGGCGCCCGGGTGCACGTCAGCGTGCCGGTCGACCGGTATCCGGCCGCGCTGACCGCCCGCTGGCAGACGATCACGACGATCGGGGGCCGCCCGGCCGTGTGGATCGCACGGCGCCAGGGGGTGACCCTCGTCCGCATGAACCAGGGCGTCGTTCACCTGGCCCTGCACGCCGGGTCGGTCGATCCCGGCGGGAGCGGTTGGCGCTACGGCGACGCGGTGGCTGGCCGCGAGATCGGCCATCTCATCCTCGGGTTCAACGGCGGGTTCAAGTTCTCAACCGGCAGCGGCGGGTTCGTCTCGTTCGGGCACGTCGGAGTGGCCCTGAGCGCCGGCGACGGCTCGATCGTCACCTACGGCAACGGCACGACCCAGATCGGAGCATGGGAGCACGGGGTTCCCGCCCACGGCCTGGCGATCGCCTCGGTGCGCCAGAACCTTCACCTTCTCATCGATCACGGGGTGCCCGCCAGCTCGGTGGCCGGCTGTGGCATGGCGTGCTGGGGCGTGACGATCGGCAACCAGCCGGCGGTGGCGCGCAGCGCACTCGGCATCCGCGCCGACGGCCAGCTGGTCTGGGCCGCCGGTGAGGGCCTCACCGTCGGTCAGCTCGCCGACGGCATGACCGCGGCCGGGGTCCAGCGCGCCGTCCAACTTGACATCAACCCGGATTGGGTCGCGGGCTACCTCTACGTCCACCACTCGGCCGCTCCGCTGACGCCGGTGCCGGTGGTCCCCGGGCAATACGGCATCTACGGGCATCTGCTCGTGCCCTACAGCCGGGACTTCTTCACCGTTCTCTCGAACTGATCTGAGGTGACGTCCATGGTGCATCTGCCAGAGTCCGCATCGTGGGGTGGACCTGTGCGGAGGTGTTGGACACGCGCAGGCGCTCGGTAGCGCGAACGATGCGCCGACGCCTCGTGGTGCTCGCTTCTCCCACCGGCGGCGGTCCGGGCGCGCGGCCGTGTGCGCGCACGGGGCCTTCTGAAAAGAATGGGCACGGCTGGGCTTGAACCAGCGACCTCTCGCGTGTGAAGCGAGCGCTCTCCCACTGAGCTACGCGCCCTTGTTCCTGCAAATCCTAGGTTTTTAGCCTTTCGCTTGACATCCAGAGGGTTCTGTGCTCCCCCCTGGATATCCCCCGATCAGTACACGGTGTACTCATCGAACGGGTGTCGCTTGGGGCCTCGGCGAGGACTTTACCGTGGCGCGAGCAGTTGGTGCTTCGGGGTGCGACAGACCATGGGGGAACCCACGGCAGGGATGGGCGTGGACTGATCGGCGCCGGCGGCGGCGCTAGGAGGGCGTCGGGCAGGCGATTGTGGGGACCTGGGCAAAAGACGACTGTGGACTAAACGGCAACGACTGCGCGGGCTGGTGACGCGGGGCGCGCACGCCGGCGATCGCATCCTCGCAACCGAGCTGCCGAGCGAGCGCCCGGACCATCGGCACATACATGCGCGCGGTCGCCGGCGCGGGGGGCCGCTCTTCCCTCCGCCGCTGGTCGCCAGATGACGACCGTATGCAGCGATCACGTCGGCGTCCAGGTCGCGCACCACAGGGGGAGACCCAGCTCACTTCCCAGCCAATCGGCGAACGTGCGATAGACCGCCGCGTACTGGCGCCCCGGCGACCACGCTCGGGCGGCAATCCGGTCGGCCTCGCCGAACAGGTTGCGATCGGCGAGCTCGTCGACGAACCGGTCCTCGCCAGGCCTCATGGCCACTGGCGTGGACTCGTCGGTGGCGATCACGCCCTCGATGAGGTCAAGGTGCTCGACGACGGCGAGCGCGTCGCGGCCGGTCAGCGAGCTGCTCGTCGGTCACTGTCGGGTCTCACCAAGACGCGACATCACCAATCTCGCCTCTACGCGACAAAGTCTCGCGAACAGGCGACATACGTAAACCCTGACGATTACAGGCGGCTTGCGAGAAGCGCGCGCATGCGTGGTTCGGCGTCCAGTGCGTTGATCCAGGAGGCCACCTCGAAGTCGGCTACGCGCAGGGTCGGCAGCCATCCGTGCTCGCCGGGGAGGATGTCGGCGAGCGCATCGCGGAACGCGCGCTGCTGGTGTCGCCCACCGTCCTCAGGGAACAGCGGTGGGCGCGGCTTGCCGAAGCCTCCACCCTCGAGGCGCTTCTTGGCCTCACTTGCCGCGATCCACTCAGCGGCTGGGAACGCGAGTGGGACCTGACCGACGTACCGCCTTAAGGTGAGCGCCCGGAAACGGTTGAAGTGCTGCGTTTCATCTACCTCCAGGATCCGGGATTCGCCGCCGACGACGAGGATCACGTCGACCTGACGGCGCTCCCGGGGTGGCATCGTCTGGGGGAGGCTCCCTCCGCCCGTCAGCTCGGCGTACATCCCCTGAATTAGCAACCAATTGGCTCGACACTCATTCTTCCCGGGGCGCATGAGCCACGGTGGCGTCACGCCGAGCTCTGCGCCCAGGATCTCAACCACGAGGCGCGTCACGGCGTTCTGAAGGTCAAGCGCCATGAGGATCGTGCTCAAGCTGGCTCGGTACCGGGAGCCGAGTGACGACGACGATGTCCGGTCGGCCAGTCCGTCCGATGAGCCAAGGCGTGAGTGCGGGTGAGGTCCAGCTCTTGTCGACCCCCGGCGTCACGATGATCGAGACGAACACAGCGAAGTCGAGGCCGGGCTGGATGAGGAGTTCGGCGTAGGTCACTAGATCGCGGGGGCTTGGTTCAGGCCCCGTCTCCGGGTGGGTGTGCCACTCGCCGATCCAGGTGGCGTGGTTGCGCGTCCAGGCGGCGTCGGCCAGTTGCTGAGCATGCGCGAGGTCTCGGAGAAAGGAATCGGCGTGGCGGACCGCGTTTGGACCAGGATCGCCGGCGTCGACGACGTCGAGGAGCCCGTATCGGCTCGGCCCGCGGCCGAGCAGAATGCCGCCGGTCTCCAGACCGTCCTCAGACACCTGGGCCAATTCGTGGATTCTCGCCTCGGCCGCGGCCGACACGTTCAGGCGCAGCGTGACTTCTCGCCGCAAGATGGGCACCCTGGCCGTGGCATGACGCCAGGATGCCAGCGCACTTCGCCGGCGAGCTCAATGTCGAACGGGGCGGCAAGCGCCGGTGCGGGGCGTAGGGCAATGATCGCGAGGTCTCCGGCGAGGCGCTGGTCCCGGAACCCGCGACGTTCGAGCAGGGTGGCGACCAACGATTTCGCAGCGACTTCGCCCACCAGGCTGAGGTCACCACCGACCGCGGCCATCGGGAGGTGTCGGGTGCCGGTGCCGTATCCGCGGTCGAGGCTCGGCTCGGGATCTATGCCGTCTGCTTCGGCCAGCGCAGCTCGCGCGCACAGCAGGCAGCCCGTGCGGCGGGGGACGACGCGGAGGACCTCGCCGTAGCGCCCGTTGTCGAGCACGCAGGCGAACACCGCGGGGACCTCGGCCTGGCAGGCCAGGTGGTTGGCCACTCGCCGCGACTCGACGCCGTCGCTGGTGACCATGACCGCTGCGGCGTCGGCGAACACCGGGCGCAGTTGGTCGGCGTCGTCGATGACGTCGAGGGGGAGGGCTTGGGCCCGGACCTGAGCGTCGCGGTCGGTCAGCCGCGCCGCCAGTGCCGTGACCTTGTGGCGCCCGATCTGGCTGCGGTCGACGCGGTGGCGGCCGATGTTGTGAGGCAGCAGGCGATCGGGGTCGACGAGCACCAGGTCGCGCAGGCCGTAGGCGCACAACGACTCGCAGGCGGCGCTGCCGATGCTGCCCGCGCCCACAGCCACGACGCGGTCGTCGCGGAGCGCGTCGAGCGGCCAGGCCTCCGCGACTGGACTGAGGATGTCGGCAGCCTCATCGAGTGTGATGACGTTGCACCAGCGAGCCTCGTCGCCGGTCAACCACCAGCCGCTCCACCACGGCTCGCCGCCTTCGGGGTGAGGGGAGCAGGCAAGCGCGAAGGTCGAGCCTCTGCGGCCCAGGACTTTACGGCCGCTGGGCACCTGCTCCCAGAAGCTCTCGATCGGCAACACGCCGTTGCGGAGAGCCGCGACGTAGCCCATCGCGTGCAGGGCAGGCTCAACCCGATACCACAGGCCGGTATCCTGGTTAATTGACCCCGACTGCAGATAGTGGGTGCGTAGCCAGCCGGCGCGGTTGTGGTAGCGGACGTTTCCCTTGGAGTAGCCGCTGACGACCAGCACCCCTTCGGCGTGATCGTGCTGCAGGTCCAAGGTGCCGTGGTGCCCACCGCTGTCGAAGATCGCGCCGGCGATCGTCGCCGGCAGGACGGCAACCCACTCAGCTTTGGACATAGCCGCCGATCACCTCGTCCAGGCTGGTGTCGTCGATGATGCCGTTGACGGTCATGGCCTCGATCCGCTCGTCCTGCATGAGCAGGTACTCGATGAACCAGCCGGAGGCTTTGCGGATGAGGTCTGCCGCGGTGTCGTGGCCTGGCTGCCAGTCTTGTGCGGTCTGCACGGTGCACAGCGATCCGTCGCCGGCGAGGTGCCACCGCGTCAAGGTCCGGTAGTGGATTGAGGGGGCCGGATCGACCGGGTCAAGTACCGGCGGGACCATGGGGAAGGCCTCCCGGTACAGGGCGCGCACCTTGAGTCGCCTACCGGCGAGCAGCTCGTTGAGGCCTGCCGGGGCCGGGCGGTCACCGGCCCATGCGGGAACCAGACCCTCCCAGCCGCAGACCGTGCGGTGATGCCATACAAGCTCATCGCACCATTGCATGTCGGGCGAGGTCGCGGCCATGGCGGTCCGCTCGCGGGCTAGGGCCTCCGGCGCGGCTTCGAACCACCGCACCCTCGCCAGCTCGGTCATGGTTATCCCTGCGGTGCGTCGATGACGCGCCGCGGCCGGACGGCGGCTGCGCCGGTCCCGATGGCGAACGCGCCGAGCTTGGCGGCGCCATTGTCCTTCTTGCAGCCCCCTTCGGGCTCGGGGAAGATGTCGCCGAACACCTCGCGCCAGTGGCAGGCGGCCTTGTCGGTGTCTCCGGCGTCCTGCGCCTCGACGGCGTACCAGGCATCGCTGGCGGCCTTGTCGAGCTTGTCCTTGGCGCGCTCGATGTCCATCTTCGGGTCAATCGGCCCGCACAGGCCGGCCGGATCCTCGATCGGCTCGTAGATGTGGGCGTGGGCGGCGGTGAAGAAGCGCTGTAGGGCTTTGGGGCGTGTGTCCTGTGGGAGGTAGGTGAGGGCGAGCACCTCGAGGGCGAGCGACTTCATCCCGGCGCCAACGTCCTTGTTCCAGCGTTTGAGCGCTCGGACCAGCGGGACGAAGCGGTTCCAGTCCGCGTGGCGTCCGAGCACCCGTGAGATGAGGTCCTCGGGGTCGCTCGCAACCCACTGCTTGTTTCGGCGCTGGGGGATGAGCAGGTGTCCGTTGCACGCCAAGGCCGGGACGACGTCGACCGTGAAGGCGTTCTCGACGCCGGGGTCATCGAGGAAGCACTTCAGCGAGTGGTTCTTGAGGTCGGCTCTGCGGACTTCCTGCGCGCAGGATCCAGCGCTTTGACCCAGCAGCGCGTGAACCCGGTCGCGTACATCGCACAGTGCCTCCTCGGCGCTGTCGCCCGCCGCGCCCCAGGTCGGGTGTTCGGCGGCGCTGAAGACAATGACCATGTCGACGTCGTGGATGGGAGCGATCTGACTACCGCGGGCCAGCGATCCCGACGCGAACACCCGCTCGACGTCATCCTCGGGGTCAAGCGCGGTGCGGAAGATGTCGCGGCGCTCGCGCGCCTTGACGACGGCGTCGGGATCCACGTTGATGCCGCGCTGGAGAGTGTCGAATGCAGCGTTTATGTCCATGTTTGAGCTCCTTGGTTACGTCAGGCGGCAGGCGCGGATATAGCTGGTGCGATCCTCGGTTGCCTCGAAGCTGACGATCGGGCCGCTACTGGCCAGGTGCCAGCCGATCAGCGTGGCCAGCGGCCACGGGCAAGCCAGGTAGAGGTGCGTCTCTGTGGTCCCGTATTCGCTGCGGGCCGCGCGGATCGCTTCAGCGATCGCGGCTGCGAGCGTATTGGCCGTCGCAGGCGCCACGGTCTGGCCGTTGGTAGCGCCCGAGGGAGAGATGGTGAGCGTGGCCCGCGGGCTTGGGAAAGCGCTCCGGTGATCGCGGACATAGCGGCTGATGTCCTGACTGGCGCCGACCATGCAGACCAGGGTGCCGCCGGCGGCGGGCGGTCCGGGACGCACGTCAGCCTGCCAGCCCTGTAGGTCGGACGGGACGGCCTCGGTCGTCCATGCATGCCTGGCTTGGTCGAGGATCTCTATGCTCCACTGGGTCGGGCGCCGGAACTCATAGCCGAGCGCGAGCGCAGCGGACAGATGGGCGCGACCGGCCACCCGCAAGTACCGCTCACCGCCGGTGGCCTCCAGAGCCACCCTGGTGTCCCGCAGCGCCGGGAGCAGATCGTTCGCCCAACAGCCGTCGTCGTAGCTGTCAAGGCAATGCTGTAGCGGTGGGTTCCAGGCGAGATGCAGCAGGCCCGTGATGCGCCAGGGAATGTCGGCGCGGGTGTCGATGACGATCTCTGCAGGGCCAGCCGGCCGCTGTCCACGGAGATATGCCTCGAGGATCTGGTTGGCGGCGTCCGTGAGCTGCGGCCGAAGAGCCCGGCTGGGATCGACGCGGCGGCCGAGAGCGGCGCCGACAGTGACGCCGGAGCACTCGTGTGCCCGTTGCTGACCGTCCGTGAATCCCCAGTCGCGGAACACCGCACCGGAGAAAAAGTTGGCGTCGTGAGCGCGCCGATCGTCCATCGCGGGAAGCTCGATGCCGCATATGAACTGCGATCCGAGCGCGCTCTCGGTCAAGTACAGCGCAAAGCCTGAGCACTGCTCGCGCAGCGCCCGGCGCGCCTCGTCCTCCTGATACTGGCCGAACCCCATGGCACGGCGGTCGCGCCACACCGGGACGCCGCGCCAGCGCAACAGAGCATCGAGCTCATCGACGTGATCGAGGTCGCTCCAGGAGTAGGACAGGAAAACAGGCTGAGCCATGAGCGTGCTGCACCGCCATGCACCGTAGACCGGCGACCGGATGGATCACTTCCATTAGTGGGCAGAACGCCAGGGGGCACAGCCACTTGGCGCTGGTCGACGGCGGTGATCACGGTTGCGATCCCCGAAAGTCGACCCCCGGTTCGCGTCCGGCTGGTTGACGTTAACCAGTTAACGTCAACCACTTGCGCGAGAAACGGTGGTTGCAGAATTCGTGGAGTGCCGCCCACGATTAAAGGGGATGACGACGGCCGCCCATCCGATCCCGGGTTTCCGGTTCCGCTATCGGCGGGGGGCAGAGGACTTCGCCGATCGGCATTTCACGGATCCCGAGGTCCGCATCGAGGACGCGGCCGTCTACCTCGACGTCGATCCGCGGACACTCCGAGATGCACTGGCGCACACAGGCGGGGGGTGGCGGGAGATGTTGAGGACCCGCCGGATCGAGCGCGGCGCTCAGCTGCTCGTGACGACGAACTATTTGATAGCGGATGTCGCGCGGCTCGCGGGGTATGAGTCGGCGTCGGCATTCGCCAAGGTGTTCAGGGAGGAACGCGCGCTGTCGCCGGCGCAATGGCGGCGGGCGCACAAAGGGCCGGGTAGAGCCGGCGGGGCGACAGGAGCGTTCGCGCGAACTGAGTCTCCGAAACGACCGGGCATCCACGGAGGCTGGGAGGCCGTGGTCGGCGTTCGGATGGACGAGGCGTTCGCGCGCATCGGGGACCGGAGGCGGATGGCGATCGCGGCGGGGGGACGGTTGGGCACATCGATCGCGGCGTTGACCGACGAGATGGAGAAGCCGCGGCGGCTTCGCGACGAACGGGCGGTCTGGCAGGGCTGGACTAGACGCTTTGCCGAATGGGTCGAGCAGGACGGCTCACGTGACGGGAGGGGGCTTGAGACATGGTCGCCGGAGTGGATTGAGCTCTTGGAGAGAGGCCGGCGGCGGTGAAGCCCACAAGGCTGGCTGCGATCCGTCTGGCGTGGGAGGCAGAGCGTGTGCGCGGCGAACGAGACGCGCGGTATCGAGCCAACCTGGCGTGCGCCGTCACCCAGGTGCGCAAGATCGTGGTGACCGTGCTCGCGATCACCAGCATCGCGGCGGGCTGGCCGGTGGCCCCGGCGACGATGGTGATGAGCGCCGCCAGCGAGGTACGAGACGCCTGGTCCCATCTGGAGGCGGACCCGGCGGTCGCGTCAGATCACACGTCGCGGCACAGCAGATCACCCCGGGATCGCCTCCGCAGCGAAGGGTGCGTCGGCGATAGACCTCGAAGCCCAGACGGGCTGCGGAACGGGACGTGACGACGTGACTCCGACTGGCGGATCGCGCCATTGGGCGGGGGCTGGAGCTCGACGATCACAACGGCTGTCGGGGCTCGGGGTCCGATGGTGGGTCGAGATTCAGGAGGCGGGCGAACCGGTCAGTCGAATCACACCAGCGCTGTTCCAGCTGCGGCGGACGCGCGGGAAGGGGATCGCGTACGTCGGTCAGCCAGCGGGAGAACGGTAGGTTGGCGTACTCGCCGGTCGCCTTCTCGCGCAGCACGTCGATGAGGCTCTCGCCGGTGGCGATCATGCCCATCAGCATCTCGAGGTCGGCGAGGCCGAGCATCGTGAGCGGCTGGACGCCCACCTGCTCGAAGAGCCCCTCGGTAGCCTCGTCGACGTAGGCGAGCAGTGGCCCGGCCGGGAGCAGGTCGCCCTGGGTGACGAGCACCGGCCAGATCCGTTTGACGGTGGTGATGTCGACGTCGGGGATTTGCGCCCGCTCCTCGTTCAGGTCGGTGATGACCCGGTCAACCTGTTTGAGCTTGTCGTCGATGGTGCGCCTCAGATATTTGTTGAGGTCCCCCTCGTCGGCCTCGGCCCGGACCCCCAGGGGAAGCCGGGTGGAGACGACCTCGACGAGCACGAGGTCCTCTCCGTAGTCGACGGCGACATCAGAGGTCTTCTTGCCGCCGTACTCCTGATCGCCGGAGACGCGACCGTCACCGATGTCGCGCAGCCCGAAGCTCTCGGAGAACACCTCGACCACGTAGCGCTCCACCAGCCAGCCGACGAATCCGGTGTAGTCATCGCGCTTGCCCTCCTTAGCGGCGATGTCCAGGAAGCGATAGTAGATCCCGTCGGTCATGTAACTCTGCAGCGCCCGGGGCGAGGTTAGGCACAACGACCCGTCCGGGAACCGCAGCAACGGCTTGGTCATGAACGGCGTCGTATCCCAGGCGAGACGGAGCTCGTTCTCCCGGCTGCGCTGGAAGCCGCCGACGTAGAAGGACCGCGGCGCACTGAACGCCTCGGTGACGGCTTCATGACGAGAGGCGAGTGTTGTGGGGCTCAAGTACGTCTGAAGCGGTGGCACCACAGGCCGCTGCTCAATCGGCACCTCGGGTCCCTGCGTACGGCCCGCGATCGCATGCCCGACCGCGAGCAGTTCGTCGAGATCGATGCCGACGTGATCGCGATGCCACGCGGCCATGTCGCAGAACTCTGGGTGAGCCTGCGCCTCGGCGTCAATAGCCATCTCGCCATAGATCCGCCACGCCCGCTGATAGGCGAGCAGCGGCTCCTCTGTCGCGTTGTAGACGCTGTTCTGAGTCAAGAACCCGAGCCAGTCGGCAGGCGTTCGGTCGCTCTGACGGAACTTGCTGGAGCCGGCCTCGACGACCGACGTGACCTCGACCATGGCCATGCGCAGCCGCCGCGATCCGTCCTCGGCCCAAGGATTTGCGTCGTCGAGGTCGACGCCCTCTTCCAGGATGAGCCGCATGAGCACGAAGAACTGCTGCTCGTGGAACACGTACCGCTCCGGGCCGGGGCCTTCGTCCAAGAAGTGGCGGAAGCCGTCGATAATCTCCGCGTCCTCTCCGAAGATGCCTTTGGCAAGCTGGAGTTGCTGCTCAGGGTCGTCTCGTATTGGCCACAACAGGACCGCGACCCTTGCGATCACGGTCGCTGCGGGTACGTAAGGGAGTCCGCGAAGACGCTCCCTGACCTCGTCGAGCGTCGACGGCGGCACCAGGCCGAGCGCCTGCTCGTCGCAGACCACCACCATCTGATCGGTGAGGCTCGGACCGGGGCGGCTCGGAAAGCTGACCCCCCGTCGGCGAACTCGACCACTCCTGGCCGGGCGCAGGCTGGCGCGGAGCATCGAACAACACGATCAGACCAGTCGGTGAGACGTACTCCTGGCGACCGGCGAACAGATCGCGGGACATGCCACGGAGGGAAGCACCTTTGCGGGGACGCCGGGGAGTTATTCAGTAGCCCGTGGCTAGGTAGCCAACGCGCTAGGCACGGATGAGCTCGGGTCCTGGATCACGATCTCGGCGACCACGATGGATACGGTCAGCTTGGGCGCGCGAGCCGGAAGTTCCCGGCCAGTCGAGTAAACGCCGCGCTCGTCCGGACGGGGGCGATCGCCGCTCGTGCGGAAGGGGCCGTTCACCGGAGCGCTCGACCGCGAGCGCTCAGTGGTGCACGCACTGGGGTTCTCAGGCAACGGGGTCGCGCCCAGCGCCCTGATCCTGCGCATCCTCGGCCGTCAAGCACTCGGCGTCGACGGTCGCCGACACACGATCCGCCCTCACCGCCGGGCCACCAGGGCTGCTTCCCCCAGAGCCGCTGCGCAGGGCCGGAGGGATCGTCGTGCGCGGCTTGGTCGCAGCCAGCGAGAGCTACGAGGAACGCACAGCCCATCGCACGGATCTCGCAACCTTGCTGCGACCGCTCGTGAGCACCACCACGCCGCGACGACTCGACGCCCGTTGGTCACAGCTGACAGCCGTCGCCCAGCACGACGATCGCCCGACAAGAAGCAATGTCTGACACAGCACGAGTGCTCGCCACGCTCGACATCACCTCGTAGCGCGCGGGCCCGCTGCGCGCGTCCGGGCTCGACGGGTTCCCCCGCCACCAAAAGGCTGGACGTCAGGGTCAGGGAGCCGTCGCCGGGCGCGAACGCAGAGGCAGGCCGGCAGCGGCTTGTTTCGCCGCGACCGGACCGTAGAGCGAGCCAGTGAACCTCGCGCGTCTGTGGCTCGACGATCAGCAGCTCGCCGACGTCGTGCGCGGCGTAGAAGCCGAGCTTGTCCCAGGTCCCGTCGCCCGGCGAGACGATCTCCAGCACGAGCTCGGCCGTGGGGACGTACAAGTGGTCGGGGCCGGAGCGACACAGGCCTCCGTCGGGGACCCGATAGTTGTCGGGCGCGCCCAAGGCGTCAAGCTGTCTCCAAGAATCTGCTGAAGATAGAAATCGGCCCCACTTTGGAGCCGTATCTTCGACGCGTCGATGTGTGAGACCCCGACCGGGATGCTGCGGCGGGTGATCGCGTTCCCGTTGAACGCCAGCCACTCAACCTTGTAGTACTCGACTGGAAGCAGTCCGGTATCGCCACGGTCGCCAAGGAACGCCGCGTATTCGGCTCGGTACGCGAGATCGAGCGACGCGAGGACTCTGACACCGCGAGTGTCGTCCTGCGTGAGGTTGTTCGAGCCCTTGAGCAGGACGGTGTCGTCCGTCTCCTCGAGGTACACGTCGATGATCAGCTCTGGCGGGTACCCTCACGCCGGAGAGGCGGCAAGATGGTGGCGACGACAGCGCATGCAGGCCGATCTGCCACACGAGCCGAGCGTCTAAATCGTCCCGGTTGAGGTTGCTCTCTCGGCGCCCGCGGGGTCCTACAGCCGCGCCATGCACGCACCCTATGAACGCGTCAAATGATCTTGAGCGAGACACGCATCAGATTGATTCGCTGACGGCGCGCCTTGAGGCCGACCTGAGCGTGGAGTGGTGGGGCTATGAGCAGCTGGCCGACATTTCAGACGAACACCAGCGCGCGATCGTCAGCGATCAAATTCTCGTCACCGCGCGTGCTGTAGCTGCGAATCTCCGCGAGGCGGCGGCCCACACGGCGAACGTCGTCGCTGGTGTCGGCCCGAACGGGCGCGCGATGCCCGACCCTGAGCACCCGAGCGAGCTGCAGCGCCTGTATGACCTCGACCGCGAGCTGGTCGGGTTCTTCCGGGCCGCCGGGTCGCTGCTCGACTGTCTCGCCGCGGTGACAATCGGCGTTCTGCGACTTCCGCTCTCTATTCAGCGCGCTGAGGCCGGAGACCTGGGTCGCATGGCGGCTCACGCCGAGCAAGGAGAGGAGCCGTTGGCGTCGGTCTGGACCCGCGCTACCGAGGCAGTCGAGGGCGTCCGGGCAGCTAGTCCTGATGGCTGGCTGGAATGGACGATCGAGATGCGCAATGCGGTCATTCACCGCGCGCGGCAGCTTCAGATCTGGCTACCCCGAGCAAATCGCCAGCCGGGCCAGCCGCAGTTCTACGTCCTCAGCGACCAACCAATCGGGCGTCTTGCCCGCTACGAGCCGCACCTACGTCGTCGACCCTGGCTTCCCGACCTGCTCGCGCTGGTCTCCGCTGACGGCGCCGAGGACAATTGGCTCTCTGAACCCGCGACTGTCACCGTTGAGGGCACTCTCGACCGAATACACCAGCTGGGGGAGAGTCTCGCCGGCGTCTTGCTGAATGTGTGGGATGAGGTGGGAGCTGGCGGAGTGGAGCTGCCCGCGCCCGTCCGAGAGTGGGCGATCAGAGCCGCCTCCCCGCCGTGGCGCATTGCCGCCGCCGAAAGCTTCCTGGGCTTCGAGCCCGAGACGCGGACTGCTCCGCTGGGGAGCATCACGATGAGCCCACAGGACGCCCGGCGTATGCAGATTGCGGAACGCTTACGCCAGCGCCAGTAGGTCAGCGGGGATTCCCGCAGAACGTTGATATTCGCCTGTCTGGGCCTTCACCAGTCCGCGCTGGCACGCGATTGCATAGGCGGAGCGCTCCTCAGGCCCAGCGCTCGTTCCGGCTCGCCTCGATAATGGGTTGGTGACCCCGAACACGCCAGAGGTCCCGCGGCTCGCGCAGATTCTCGAAGCGGGTGTACCCCCTGAGGCACTGTCCTTCTATGGCCGGTGGTGGCAGCTCGAGACGTGGCTGCGAGAGGTCGTCTACGTCGAATTGCGCGCAAAATACGGCAGCGGCTGGACCAAGCACTTGGGCGGCCGGACGCCGGCGAGGGCGGCCAAGGATGACGCTAACGCCTACATGGCCTCCGCCGACTACGGAGACGCATTGGCGTATGCGGATGTCTTCGACCTTTTTAACGTGATAGACGAACACTGGTCCCTCTTTGAGCCGGTGCTGTTGCCCAAGCGGCGCTGGGACGGCGTGATGGACGAGCTGCGTCAGCTTCGCCACCGAAACGCTCATTGCCGACGACCGCACAGAGACGATTTAGGCCGGATCGAGCAGGTACTTCGGGATCTCGAAGCAGGCGCCCGGCGGTTCTACGTCTCGTATGTCGACACGAAGTGGCCCGAGTCGCGGCGTGACCCCGTCGTCAAAGCTTGGATCGGACGTAAGCACGAGACTGCGGAGCGCCTGCTCGACCATGCTGAGCGTCAGTACGACGTCCGTTTTCGCCTGAGCTACTCGGTCAGACCATGGGCAACGGTTGATGAGGGCGAGCAGCTCTCGGGAAGCGAGGGCGTGGTGTGGCATGCCGTTTGGGTGTGCGGAGCGCGCTACATCAACGTGGCCGAGCTCTGGGACGAGATCGCTCGCCCGGGTCTGCCCCGGACATCACTGCTCCACTTGCTCGTTCACCCATCGATCATTACGGCAACGTTCTCCGCTGTTGATGACCCGGACATCGTCGCGGACGAGATTGGCCACACGTTCGACGATGTGGTCAGCACCAGCAGCTACAACGAATGGGCTGGCGGATCGTCCGAGGCGTGGGAGCGGAGATGGCTTGACGGCGCCGAGAGGCTGCCTCGTCAGGTCCAAATCAACACGCCGCTGGCGGTGCTTGATCCACACCGGCCGACCGACTCCATCTTCTTGGCCTGACTCCGCTCTCGGTCAGCGATGGCTTCGGTCGCTCGTGCCAGGCCTGCAGCAACATCCCGGTGCCGGTCGAGGAGCGCGAACGACGGACCGTCGCTAGAGCCCGGGCGGAAGAGGCACCAGCTCCGCACCCAGGTCATGGATGCTCTCGGGCTGTGGTGAAAACTCGCATTGGTCGGATCCCAGCCAGCTAGGTCACAGCACACCACCGCCCGCTTGTTGGTCCTGCGCGACCAGGGAACCGATGTGGCCTCGCCCTCTTCGTAGCGACGACAGGCAAGTCGCGAGGCGAGGCACGGAACATCGACTACGGCGCGGGATCCTCCTCGACCAGACGCGGGTGCTGCAGGATTGCCTGGATCAAGAGGTCGAGCTCCCAGAAGCTGTCGCTCGCGGCATGGATTGCCTTGCTCAGCGTGAACTCATAGGACTCCGGGCGCCAGACGTCAATGAACGCGGCCTTCTCCTCGTCCCAATGGAAGTTCCCGCCGTACAGCCAACTGTGAATCACATCCTCAGCGGAGAACTCCTTGACTGGAACTAGAGGTCGCTCGCGCTCCACGAAGCTCATCGTCGTTTTGCGCATCGACTTGCGATAGCGCTTGCCGATGCCATCAAGCTGCGAGATCGCCTCCGCAGACGCGACGGACCCAAGAGCCATGGCATTGCGGCGGAGGATCCCGAGAACCGTCTGGAAGCGGGTCCGCTCGCCCTGCATCCAAAGTTGACGGAGGTCCATCATGAGCGACCGCAGGGCTTCATGTCCGGCATGATCGAGTTCTTCGCGTGGTTGCTGACCGGCCTGAGCGCTGAACCTGAACGTGACGCCGTGGGAGAAGAACTTGCTCTCCCCGACGGCGGCACACAGCTCGTGATAGCGGCGAAGGGTCTTGACGGTCTCGGAATCGAACCGCAAGAACGCGTTCGCACAATCAACGTCGGCGATCGCCTGCAGCACTTCGGTCATGGCCGAAGGCTAGGGGACGCCCCCGACGCGTGATCCATGTGCGCCGGGGGCCTCGACCCGCAGCGCGATCCAGGCGTTGTCCGGCGTACACGGCGGTGCGGCCTCATGAGGGTGGCGGTACCGTGCCCAACGTGTCCATCTCTGACGACGCCGAGGATTTCATCGCCACCGAGTGGTCGGCCGCGCTGGCCGACGCTCGGGTGTCCGTGGAGGACTACCACCTCATCGTCTGTGGCGGCGCTCCGATTACCGGCCCACCCAAGGCCGTCTGCTTTCGCCCTGGCGAGCCTCTGACCGGAGCCAACAACGAAGGCGGGATCGTTGTCACCGAGGCGAAGCTCGCCGAGGCCAACGACCCTGCCAACTTGAATCGCCATCGCGTAGCTGTGCTCGAGGATGTCGACGACGAGGACGAGGTCGCGCTCGCCTACCTCGCGGGCGTTCTGCGCCACGAGATTCAGCACGCGCTGCAGCGCGAAGTGGCACCGCACGCCTTTGACCTGTATCCACTCGTCGATTGGGTGCTCGAGATTGCCAGCGACGGCGACGATCGCCTCTTGCGGGAGCTCTTCAACGCCCAGCCTCTCGAGGCCGACGCCCACGCCGCGTCGTCGGCCTACCTGCGCCGGCGATATTTCAGCGCCGTAGAACGGCTAATCGACGGTGAGGACAAGTACCTGGCCAACCAGACCGATCCTCCGGGCGCTGCCGAGCACCTCGTCCGACGCACGGTTGAGTTCCTGCATGGCTTCGCTTTCATCTGCAACGACCCGGTTGTCATCGGCCGGGACAACACCTTCGCCGATATTCTCGACGGCTACGTGCGAGGAGCCGGCGACGACTGGCGCGAGCTCGAGCGCGGTCGCAACAACGGGCCATAGCCGCCGGATGGGGAGGCGGTTGTCGGCAAGCGTGCGCTTGATCACAACCCGACTGATCCAAGCCGGCGCGATACGGCATGCCTCCCGCCGCGATCGCGTTGCCATTCGCGCCGCATGACGCGTCAACATCAGTCCGATGGAGAACCTCGCCGCTCGTGAGCCAGTCCGCCTCGGCTTCCAAGGCGTGCGCCCGATCTTCGAACAGGCAGAAGGGCTGCATGACTTGACCGCCGGCCTGAGCGTCGTAGCCGGCGGCGGGCCCGACGACCCGCTCGTGATGTTCGAGGAGCACGGCACTGGCGAGATCTGCCGGTATTTCGAGGTGCAGCCACATGCGGTCCTGGCGCCAGGGCTAAACCCGGCCATAGCCAGCCCTCGTCTGCGCAAGCAGCTCGGAGACGAGGACACGCGCTCCGTCTGGTTTGCGGTTCGTGGGATCTTCGGCCAGGAGGACCCGGTCTACGTCAACCAAGTGGTCGCGCAGCTACGACAAGATGTGGGTAGTGGGGGGCTCGTTCCGTTTGTAGAGATCTCGCGCCGCTTCCAGCGACGGACAGCGCTTATACGGATCCTCGCTGCAGCCCGGGCCCAGCCGAACCGACCACTCTCCGAGATCGCCCGTGGTCCTCACCCGCTCGATCACCACGCCGGCGGCGCCCACATCTTCGCGTCGTACCTCTATGAGCCGCTGGTCTTGATGGGGTCGCCGTTCACACGGGGCTTTGTTGCGGGTCGCGCGATCCAAGAAAGCAGTCAGGCAGCGCTGCTCGTATTTATGGGCGGGACACGCGAAGGCGAGGTGCTCAAGGACGCGGACGTCACCTGGTCCTCGATCTACGAGAACGACCTTCCGAATCTCCGGGCGCTCGACCCTAAGGGCACGACATGGATGCGTCACACCAACCATCACATCCTCAAGATCGATGCCTCGCAGCTTCTGAGGTGGTGGACGCACAGGCTGAACATCCTGCTCACCGAGGCCACCGACCTTGGGCGCTACCGCAAACACGACGCCTCACTTGATGCCGGGAGGGCGTACCGCGAGCTTCGGACCTTGGAACGTGTTATCGCCAACTGCGTTCGAATCCAGGCGCGACCCACCGACCACCTCGCACGCGTCGCGCTCGGCTATGAGTTCTTCGATCTCCTGCCAAACCTGGTGAGCCCACACCCGAGCGCCCCCAATGTCTGGGACCGTCTAGCCAACCCTGCGAACGCGCAACGAATCCTCGACGATGCGTTCAAGACGGCCCCGGCCGACATCAAGAGATGCCTCGGCGCCCGAACGAAAGCCGTTCTGGCGAAGTTTCGCGACGAGACGCTGGAGCATGTTGTCGCAGGGCATCGATCTGGCAACAAGG
This sequence comes from uncultured Actinomycetota bacterium, assembly GCA_963771675.1. GTDB lineage: Bacteria > Actinomycetota > Thermoleophilia > Solirubrobacterales > Solirubrobacteraceae > Palsa-465. The sequence continues at coordinate 336,444 of CAVYUJ010000007.1, forward strand.
TCATCGTTGGCGGCAAGCCCTACACATGCGACACCTTCATCGCGCAGCTATTCCATCAGCTGCGCAACACACATCATGGCTACGAGCTTGACACTCAGGTAAAGCGGGATCTGGTGACCGCCCACACCGGGCATATCAGTGAGGCGTTCCCCGAGCTGGTTGTCCTCTACACGATCGCGCTCGTTAGCGATCCACAGTCTGTTTTCAGCGGACCATGGTTCTAGCCTGCCCGAGCCTCTTATCGTCACGCAGCGACCGAGGCGATGACGCCACGCCGGTGACAGTCACGAGGACCGGAACTCGCCCGGCGGCCCGGATCTGTGTCTCCCGAGTCCGCGCGGCGAACGTGGTTCGATGAACCAGCGCTCGTTGTCCTCCCGAAAGCGCAGCGCGTGCTCTGTCAGCCACACATCGATCGCTGGTCGGACCAGTCGTCCCAACGGGTCTGTAGGTGCGTCCGCGCCCCCGCCCGATCACAGCCGCTACAGAACCGTCGCGGTATCAGCCTTGCCGCGTCCGGCCTGGATGTACCCGGCGAGCACGCGTTGATCCTGATGCCGCGTCGTGGCGGCGATCTGAGTGGGGTGGTGGCCGTCGCGTGCCGCTTGCGTCGCGTAGCCGGAGCGCAGCGAGTGACCCGAGAACTCGCGCGGATCCAGGCCGGCAGCCCGAGCGCGCTTCTTTATGACGACCCCTTGCGACTTGTTGATGTTGCTTCTCACCTTCTCGGCTAAGTCAGTCCCTGGCCTTGGGTCATGCTCAGCGAGATACGGGTTGACGCCCACCTTTGTTGCCTCCATCGCCAGCAGCGCGCACCAGCTTCTGTCCTTGGTGCTGTGGCTGAAGAAGATGCTGACCGCCATTTCGTCCTCGCGCGCCCTGCTACCGGCGCGCGAACCCCCCGCGCCGGCCGCATGCGCTCAACTCGAGCACATACTCCAAGCGCTGCTGGGACACCGCGGTGTAGATCTGCGTGGTGCTGATGTCGGCCTGCACCGCCAGCTCCTTCAGCAAAAGTTCGTTACGCCTGGCTGGTGGTGGGCCGATGCACGCCGGCCAGTGTCCCAGGGTCTCGGACGAGCTGACGTCCTGGAATCACATTCATTGCCGGAGGCGACCAACGAGGCGCATCATGCTGGCCACCCGGATCAAGCTTTCACTGCTTCCGATGGGCGCACGGTCCTCCTGACTACCGCGGTCATCCTCGATTATCTGGCCGCCGCCCTTTCGCCCGGAGCGCTATGACCGCGGCGATACTCCCACGTCCCGCGACGGCTTCGCCGTACCCAGTGGACTGCGAGCTGGGCGCGTAGGACGTACCGTTCCTGAGGATGAGCGACAACAACGCTGGAGACGGTCCGAACGGCGCGGCACTGTTCGAGGCCGCAAACAAGCTGCGCGGATCGGTCGAGTCGGCCGAGTACAAGCACCTGGTACTCGGGCTCCTCTTCCTGAAATACATCTCCGACGCATTCGACCAGCGCCGCGGGGAACTCGAGGCGGAGCTCTGCGACCCATCCAGCGACAGCTACATCAGCGATCCGGAGCAGGTCGCCGAGGTACTCGAGGATCGCGACGAGTACGCCGCGGAGAATGTGTTCTGGGTACCGGAGCAGGCGCGCTGGCCGGCGCTGCTGGCGGCTGCGTCGCAGCCGGACATCGCGCGAGCGGATCGACCAGGCGCTCGAGGCGATCGAACGGGAGAACACAGGGCTGCGCAACGTGCTCCCTCGCGTGTACGCCCGTGCGCCGCTATCGGCGGAGCTGATGGGCTCGCTGGTTGAGACGATCGCGAAGATCGGGTTCGGCGCCGACCCGGGCGAGGCGCGCGACCGGCTCGGCCGGACCTACGAGTACTTCATCAAGGAGTTCGCCCGCGCCGAGGGCCACCGGGGCGGCGAGTTCTTCACGCCGGCGCCGGTTGCGAGGCTGCTAGTTGAGATGCTCGAGCCGCTGAAGGGCCGCGTATTCGACCCCGCCTGCGGCTCCTGCGGACTGTTCGTGCAGTCCGGCCGGTTCGTCGAGGCGCACGGCGGCCGCCCTGCCGAGATCTCCGTCTACGGCCAGGAGCGCAACCAGGCGACGTGGCGGATCGGGCGGATGAACCTCGCGATCCACGGCCTGTCCGGGGAGGTCAAGTACACGGAGGGCGGCTCGCTGCTCGACGACGCATTCCCGACCCTGAAGGCCGACTTCGTGATGGCCAACCCACCGTTCAACCAGAAGGAATGGTCGACCCCGGCGATCCTCGACGACGCGCGCTGGGCGCACGGCGCCCCTCCCACCGGCAACGCGAACTACGCATGGATCCAGCACTTCCTCTTTCACCTCGCGCCGAAGGGGCGGGCCGGGTTCGTCATGGCCAACGGGTCGCTGACTACGATGACCAGCGGCGAGGGCAAGATCCGCGAGAACCTGATCCGCGCCGACGTCGTCGACTGCATCGTCGCGCTCCCCGCACAGCTCTTCTACACGACAGGCATCCCGGTCTGTCTCTGGTTTCTCGACCGCGACAAGGCGGCACCGGGTGCTCGCGATCGGCGAGGCGAGACGCTATTCATCGACGCGCGCCAGCTCGGGCAGAAAATCAGCCGCACACAGATCGAACTCGCCGACGAGGAGATCGAGCAGGATCGCGGCGACCTACCACGCCTGGCGGGGAACGACCCAGGACGAGTACGCGGACGTGGCCGGGTTCTGCAGTTCCGCGTCGCGCGATGAGATCGAGACCGCCGGGTTCACGCTCTCGCCCGGTCGGTACGTAGGAGCACCCGAATCCGAAGAGGACCAGATCGAGTTCGAGGAGAAGATGGCAACTCTCGTAGACCAGCTCGCTGACGAGATGGCGGAGAACGAGCGGTTAGCACGTGAGGTCAAAGATGTGCTCGCGCGAATCGGCTATGTCGACTCCCTTTGAGTCGCACACATTTGCGTCGCTCATCGACTGCGACCTGTTGCAAATCGGCGACGGGCATCGAGCCAAGGTGGCCGAGTTGGGCGGTGACGGGCCGATCTTCCTACGGGCTGGGCTCGTTTCGGACGATGGCATTCGTCTGCAGGGCGCCGATCGATTTCGGCAAGAGGTCCAGGTCCCGTCTGCGAAGTTCTCTCTGGCACGAGACACATTCGTTACCACCAAAGGCAACAGTGTTGGAAGAGCGGGCTACATCCCGCCGAATTTCCCGCAGGTTGTGTACTCGCCTCACCTGAGCTACTGGCGGTCGCTGGATGGGGAGCGGTTGCATCCAGAGTTCTTGAGGTATTGGGCGCAGAGTCCGGATTTCCTGTCGCAGCTCCACGCTATGGCCCACGGGACGGACATGGCCCCGTATCTGAGCCTCGTAGACCAAAAGCGACTGGTCATTGCCTTGCCGACGATTCAGGAACAGCGCTCCATCGCACACGTGCTCGGCGCACTTGACGACAAGATCAAGAGCAACCGCCGACTCACGGGGTTGTTGGAGCAGACGGCGGCGGCCCTGTTCCGCGCGCGGTTCGTGGACTTCGTTGGGGTTGAGGAGTTCGAGGACAGCGAGCTCGGACCGATACCCCACGGCTGGTCGGCTGGCTCGCTTGCCGACCTGGCGCGGTTCGTAAATGGCAAGGCGTTCACAAAGCACGCGAACGGTGTGGGTCGCCCGATCGTGCGCATCCGAGAGTTAAACAGCGGGGTCGACGATGGCACGCCGCGCAGCGACCTCGGCGCTGACGAGGACTTCGTCGCGCGATCGGATGACATCCTCTTCGCGTGGTCTGGGTCGCTGGGGGTTCACCGCTGGCACGGTGAGGAGGCGTTGATCAACCAGCACATCTTCAAGGTGCTTCCCGGCAGTTGCCCGTCGTGGTTCGTTTACGCCTGGATCCAAGAGCACATGGAAGCGTTTCGGGCGATCGCGCGGGACAAGGCCACAACGATGGGGCACATCCAGCGACGACACCTCGTCGAAGCCGCCGTGCCCCGGCCAATCGATAGCGCCCTACGAGCGGGCGACCGAGTCCTCGGGCCGATCGACCGGCACCGCGCCATGCTTGCGAACGAGACGATCACGTTGGCGTCTGTCCGAGATGCGCTGCTGCCGAAGCTGGTTTCGGGCGAGGTTCGAGTCCCGAACTCGACGGCTCCAGCCCACGCGATCGGGGCGATGGTCGTCTGATGCCGGCGGACCACGCGTTCTGGCTGGACTCAGGCCCGGAGGCGACTCTGGTCGAGCTGCCGATGCTGACGCGTCTGTGCGGGGCACCGGGCGCAACTGGCTTGGGGTGGTCCTACGTACACGGGCCGGAGCTCGCGCCTGACGCGCTGGGCCGGGAGCGGAGCAGCTGGTCGGATGTTGTGCTGAGCGACCGGCTGCGGCGGGCGGTCGCGCGGATCAATCCGCAGTTGCCAGCCGAGGCCGTCACGCGGGTGTGCGATCTGGCGTTGACTTCGACGTCGCCGTCGGTGATCGAGAACCACCGGGCGTTCCACGAGCTGCTCTTGTCGGGGGTGCCGGTCTCCTACGTCGACCAGGGCGGGGTCGAGCGCAACGATCACGCGTGGCTGGTCGACTTCGACGAGCCGGGCAACAACGAGTTCGTTGCGGTCAACCAGCTGACGATCATCGTGGGCGAGAAGAACCGCCGGCCGGACGTGCTGCTGTTCGTGAACGGGCTGCCGCTGGGTCAGATCGAGTGCAAGGCACCGGGGACTCGAAGCACGCGGCGCGAGGCGGCGGTCAATCAGGTCGCGCCACTACACCGAACACGATCGACCCGTCTGTACCGCTACGTCGAGATCGTCGGCGTGACCGATCTGATGAGCGCGCGGGTTGGGACGATCACGACCCCGGCGGAGCATTTCGCCGAGTGGAAGCAGATGGGCGGAGGCGGCGGCCGCCAGCTCGACGTGATGCTGGACGGCGTGTTCGCGCCGGCCCGCTTCCTGGAGCTGATCCGCGATTTTGTGCTGTTCGAGACCGACGGCGCGCGGACGTGGAAGGTGATGGCGAAGTATCACCAGGTGCACGCGGCGAACGCCGCGGTCGAGTCGGTCGCGCAGGCGATGGGTGGCGATCGGCGCGGTGGGCTGGTCTGGCACACGCAGGGGGCTGGGAAGAGCTACACGATGGTGTTCTTCGTGTCCAAGCTGCGCCGCGACCCGCGGTTCGGTAACCCGACGATCGTTGCGGTCACCGACCGCACCGACCTCGACGACCAGCTCGCGCAGACCTTCACCGGCACGCATCTGGAGCCATCGTGCCGGCAGGCGGCCGAGATTGCCGGCGGGCCGGACAGTCTGCACAGCCTGCTGGACGTGCCGGCCGGCGGGATCGTGTTCACGACGATCCAGAAATTCGCGACGCCGAAGGACGGGCCGATGCCGGTGCTCTCGGAGCGCCAAAACCTCGTCGTGATGGCAGACGAGGCGCACCGCTCGCAATACTCGGATCTCGCGGAGAACATCACTGTCGCGCTGCCGAACGCGGTCCGGATCGGGTTCACCGGCACGCCGGTGGAGAAGGTCGACCGCTCGACCCGGCTGGTGTTCGGCGATTACGTGTCGGTGTACCGGATGCGCCAGGCGCAGGAGGACCAGGCGACCGTGCCGATCTACTACGAGTCACGGCAGATCCCGATCGAGATCGCCGACCCCGACCAGCTCAAGTACGTCGAGGAGGTGCTCGAGGCCGAGGAGGACGAAGCCAAGGCGAAGCTGCAGACCGCGTGGGCGAAGCTGGAGAAGGTCGTCGGCGCCCCCGATCGGCTGCAGACGCTCGCCGACGACGTCGAACAGCACTTCACAGCCCGATGCGAAGTGCAGGACGGCAAAGCGATCGTCGTGGCATACTAGCCGTCGCGTCGCTGCCGACATCACCCGGCTACTGGCCGAGCGTCTCGGGGATGACGCGGTTGCGTGCGTCATGTCCGCGCAGGCGACCGACCCGCCCGAGCTCTCGCGGCACCGCCGGTCAAAAGCGGAGCTCAAGGAACTGGCCAAGACGTTCAAGGACCCGGCAAGCTCGCTGCGGCTGGTGGTCGTCAAGGACATGTGGCTGACTGGGTTCGACGCGCCCGTGCCTGCACACCCTGTACATCGATAAGCCGATGCGCGACCACGGGCTGCTGCAGGCGATCGCCCGCGTCAACCGAGTGTTTACCGGACAAGCCCGGCGGCCTCGTCGTCGACTACATCGGCATCGGGGAGGACCTCCGCGCGTCGCTGACCGCCTACGACGACGCGGACCTCGACGATCCCGTGATCCCAGCCTGGAAGGCGGTCGCCGGGATGGGCGAAAAGTACGAGGTCATCTGCGCGCTGCTTCACCCCGCCGGCTACCGGCAGGGCGACCTGCACCTCCACGACGAGGCGGCACTGTTCCGTGACTGCGCCGACTACCTACTCGAGCTCGAGGAGCGCTCCCGCGAGCTGCTCGACCAGCAGGCTGCGCTCGCCAAGTGGTATGCGCTGTCGCGCACCCAGCCGGCGGCGATCGAGCTCCGGGCCGAGATCGACTTCTTCGCGAGGCTCGCGGCGGTCGTGCGGCAGATCACCGCGCCCGCGGCACAGGCAAGCCCGGCGGCTGAGCAGGCGGTCCGCCAGTTCATGTCCGAAGGCCTTGCGGCCGGGGAGGTCGTCGATGTGCTGGCGGTCGCCGATCGCGACCGCCCGGAGATCTCGGTCCTGTCCGACGACTTCCTCGACTCGATCACCGCCAAGACCGAACACCAGAACGTCCAGGTCCGGCTGCTGGAGAAGCTGCTCAAGGACGAGATCCGCAGCCGCCATACCACCAGCCGCGCCCAGGCGAAGCTGTTCTCCGAGAAGGTCGACGAGATCCTCAAGCGCTACGAGCTGCGGCAGCTCACAAGCGCCGAGGTCGTCAGGAAGCTCGTCGAACTCGCCAAGAGCCTCCGCGATTCCCGGTACCGCCACGAGCAGCTCGGGCTGACCGTCGAGGAGGCGGCGTTCTATGACGCGCTCGCCGGCGCTGACGAGAGCAAGCCTGTCGACCCACAGTTGGCGGCGATCGCCGCGGACCTCGTCAAAGGCATCCGGGCCGACCTGACCGTCGATTGGGCCGATCGTGAGTCGGTCGAAGCGGCGATCCGCCGCAAGATAAAGCGGCTCCTGCGCCGGCACAACTACCGACCACCGCTGCCCGCGGGCGGCGGTGGCGACGGCGACGGCGACTCGCTTAGCTACTACACCGCGATCGTGCTTGACCAAGCCAAAGCGCTGTGGCGGTACTGGCCCGACACCGAGGGAGGGCGGCTGTTTCGGTAGCGCCCCAGGACACCGCGCCGCCGATGCTACGAGGGCTCTTCGAGCTTGCGCAGCCGTTTCCGGCGTGCCCCGAGCGCCACCAGCTCTTCCTCCTGTTGGTCTGCGACTGCGCGGCAAAGGGCGCACCAGCCAAGGGCCGTGTCATCGCGATCGCCTTTGATGACGTAAACCGCCGGATGCTTGCACCCAGCTAGCTCGCACTGCACGATGTGCTCGGCGTCAGTGGGCTCCCAAGATGTCCCGCTCGTGAAGAAGCGTGCGAGCAGCTCGCGGTCCTGCCAGGCGAGCTCGTTGACGGTCGGCCGCTCCCAGCACTTGATTCGGAACGGTGGCCGGTTGTTCTGCTCGTAATCCCTGAGGTAGTCCTTCGCGGCGTTAGACAGAAAGCCGGATGCGATCACCAGCGCGACGTGCGGTCGCTCTGCATGCGCCCACGTCAGAAGCCCTTGGAGAGCCTCCGGCGGGACTCCGCGCTCGTAGTGTTTGCAATCCACGAACCACGTCTCGACGTGTCGCGCTCCGTCAATGTCGACGTGATCGACCTGGGCGGCGATATCACGGCCACGGTCTGCCGGGCTGCTCGGCTTCGGGGTCCCTTTGCGCCAATCAACATTGTGAAAGCCTCGAAGGCCCCTCAACAGCTCGAAGCAGAACTCCTCGAATTCCGTTTCGCTGAAGTCCGCGAAGTCAAGCTGATACACGACGACAAGTCTAGATTCGACTGCGGTGCCCTCGCTCACAATCGGCAGGCTGCCGCGGACGTCGCCATTCCTAGCCGTGCCGCGACGCGCGAGAATCGCCGCCGTGACGACCACACCAGTCTGGGTACCTGTCGCAATCGCTGTGCTCGGCGTCGCCGGCTCCGTCACCGGGACGGTCGTCGGGGTCGTCCTCGCGCAGCGGCGATCCGACCGGCGCGAGGACGTGCGATGGGCGCGTGAGCGAGCTCGCGAGCACGAGGCATGGGCCCGAGAGGATGCGCGACGAACCTTCGATCAACGTCGCGAATGCTACATCGACTTCCTGCAAAACGTAAGGAAAGCCGCTTTGGCAGCCTACAACGCCGGATATGAACTGGGGCCGGCGCTCGAGTTCGGATGGAACCTGCCGGTGTATGAGAGCCTGCTTCGGCTTCGCGTCTTTGCGAGCCCAGAGGCAGCCAAGGCGGCGGAAGAGGCGTACGACGCCGTGTGGACATGGGGAGACGCGGGCGGAACTGTCAACGATGCCCGTTTCCATGATGGGCAGGACCGGTTTGATGCGGCAGAAACGAACCTGCTCGCCGTGGTTCGCGCGGACCTCGGGGTCGAGGCCGCATTACCCACTCGCGACTATCAGCAAGACGAACCTGATGCCTGAACTGCCACCCCGCCTTGTCGTGCCAAGCGCCCCCTCTTGGCCGAGGGTGGGCTGGGCACTGGACTCCCTCGCAGAGAGCTACGACTGAAGCCAATCGCGGTCTCTCTGGAAGTGGAGGGACCTGATCTGTGAGCGCGTCTTTCCTACAAGGTCACCCTCGGTGATGAGGATCTCATCCTCGTACCACGACAGAGGGATGCTCTCCGTCCCGTCGCTCCAGCGGACCACCGCGCGGCGGGCCCCGCCCTCGGCGAGAGGGAGGGTTTCGAACCGCAGGACCTCCGACACGACAGCTTCAGCGGAGCGACTGCTCATTGCCTGCACCGTACCGCGATCGCCTGGGTCGAGCGCGGCGCGGACAGCCCCGCGCCTGTCATCGCCCTGGCCCGTGTGATCCATAGTCGCTGTTAAAGTCGCCAGCCAGTTGGGCGAGGATCGCCGGCCTGGTGACCGTGATGCCGAGCTCGCGGTTGTATCTGAGCGATGCCGCCGAGAGGTTCTGTGAGCTGACGAGCGCCGCGCAGGCCGTCGACGAGCAGCAGCTTGGCGTGGATGTAATAGCGCTGGCCGTGGTAGAGGTGCACGTTGACGCCGCAGCGCGCAAGGCGGATGAGCGTGCTACGCCACTCGGCGGCGTAGGTCATGACCAGGTGGACCGCGACCCCGCGGTGTGCGGCGTCGCACAGCTCCCCGGTGGCGGGCGCGTAGGCCATCTCCTCGTTCTCCAGGTCGATCGAGCGCGTGGCGCTCTCGATCATGTTGGAGACGGTCGCGGCGGCGCCGGGCGACCACACGAGGTCCCCCGTCCCGGTGCTCGCCGTGGCTCGCTGCCCGGCGTAGTCGGCGTTGAACGCCGCCTCGATCGCCGCGACGTCGGCGCGCTGGGTGTCGAGGACCGCGTAGTCGCGCGTGGACGAGTAGCGCCCGTCGAAGTTGAGGGTCATGACGGCTGACTCGCGGCGCGTCGACCGTCAGCGTCTTCTGGTGGGTCAGCGCGAAGTAGGTGGGCGAGTAGCGGACATGGACGCCGTGGCTGTGCAGGTAGCTGTACGCGCTGGCGTTGGTGTCCTCGTGATGTGAGTAGTAGCCGCCGTTGAGCACCACCCGGACATCAACCCCGCGGGTGGCGTCGGCAGCGAGCGCCTGCTCGACGTGGCGATCGAACAGCTCATACATGGTCAGGTCCACCGAGGCGTGCGCCCCGTCGATCATCTGCACGAACGGAGTCACCCCCGCCTGCGGCTCGGCGATGACCTGCAGAGGGGCGCTGGCCGGCGATGCGGCCGCCACGGCGGCGGCGCCGCAGGTGCTGAGCAGCACGCCCAACGGCGCGACTGCGAGCACGAGAAGCATGAGGAGGCGCCGCGCCGCGGCGCTGAGGACACGCGAGCGGCGAGTGGCAGGGGTCATGGGCGGGTGCCCTCCTTGGCGCGTGGGTCGGCCGCGGCGGCGGCCGGTGGTGCGGTTCGAGCGTCCGGTCTTGCGCCAGTGCGCGATGGCCTGGCGCGAGCGGACGTGGCGGTAGGTGATCGCCCGTTGCAGTGGGCGTACCGCCAAGCCGTTCTGATCGCACGCGGTCACCTCCGCGTGGAAGCCGGCACCCCTTACATCGCAAAGCACAAGGTCACGCGCTCGCACCCCCGCGAGCCTCATGATGCGGCCTCTACTGGGGAATCGGGACGGGCTGCGCGGGCAGGTGCTCGATCGCCACAGTCCACACCGCGTTCGCCAGCAGTGCGATCAGCTCGTGACAGTGCGCGTAGACGCAGGAGTTGGGCTGGTTGACCGGGTCGACGATGCTCAGCACGTCCTCGCGCGTCACGACATGCGCCGGCTGCCCGACCGGGCCCAGCAGGAGGTGCGTCGCCTGCGTGCGCACGGCGCCGTGGCCCAGGAACGTCGAGTGCAGCTCGACCGCGAGGCCGCGCTGCGGCATGACGGTGTTGATGACGAGGACGTACGGGCCGGCGCGCAGCAGGTGCGTGACGCTCTCGACCGGCTCGCCGTCGAGCATGAACGTGATCGCAAGCTGACGGCGTTCCATCGCCAGGCGACGATACCGGCCGTGCACGGATGGCCACAGGCCCATGAAGATGCCGGGCGCAGCGTTCCGGGCAGGCCCGCGCCGTTGCGCGGGGAGTCACCGGACACGGGCTGCGCCCGCTCGCCCGCAGGCGAAGATGGAGTCAGCCGCCGGCGGGCGGCAGGCAGACGAGGCAGCGGACAGGTCACTCGGCCGACTGCCAGTCGTGGGTGTTGACCTCGGCGGCGTTGCGCTCGACGAGCGCGGCGCGCAGCGCGTGGAGGTTCTGAGGAGTGAGCACGTCGACCGGCAGGCACAGCGCGGCCGCGGTGTGCGACGGGTTGGGAATGTCGCGCTCGAGCAGCTCGTGGGGCACGAGCTCACCCAGCGCGTAGGCGATCGGCGTCCTGCTCGGTGTAGACCCCCTGGGGATCCAGCAGGACGTTTTGCGCGTACACGCTCATCAGCGCGACGAGGCGGTACTCAGGGTCGTCGGTGCTGAGCTCGGCGAAGTCACCGACGGGATGCCAGCTGTCGTGCGTGACATAGGCCTTGATGTGGCCGCGGAAGCACACGGCCAGCGAGCCGGGCGGAGTGGTGCCCGCAGAATGCTGGTCGAGCGCCATACGCGCTCCACGCGCGCCTGGGAGCTGAGGCGCGGGCGCTTCGACGACGGCAGGTGCCTCGACGGGAGCCTGCGCCGTCTGATCGGCCGCTGCAGGGTCAGCAGGGCGACAGAACCGGGAGAGGAGGCCTCCGGCGACGAAGCCGAAGGCCACGAGGCCGAGCACGTCCTCGGCGGCGTGCGGGGAGGCCGCGAAGGCGACGCCGAGCAGGACCATCAGCAGCGACCAGGTGATGAGACCGCGAACGATGAAGCGAATGAATTTCATGGTGTGACCGGAGAGTTGGTGGGGGTCGGGAGGAGCAGTGTCGCCAGCAGCTCGGGGCGAGCATCACGCTCGCCTTTTGGCCGACTGACACGACCTGCCCCTGCGGCGGGTACGGTGTGCCGCTGTGATGCCCAAGGCACCCGGGAGGCAAAGCCTTCCGGCAGCGTGCCGGGCGTCACGGGGCACCGTGCCCGTCCGGGCCCCCCATCGCCTCTGCGGTTCAGGTCCGACGTCACAGGCGTATGGCCGCGCCGACGGCGATCAGACACGCGGTAGCGCAATGAGATCCTGGGGGCCTGAGGAGTAGCGCAGCGCGATCGCCAGCCCACGACTGACCCGTGCGGGCGTGAGCGCGACGGTGAGCTTCCCGGTGGCTGCGTGCGCGCGCTCGAGCACAGCGGGCCGCGCTACGGGAGCATGGCGGTCGGCGATCTGCGCCTGTGGGCGCAGGACCAGCTCCACGCTTTGCAACCGTCCCTTGGAGTGGCCGGTGCCGGCGCTGTAGGTGACCAGGAGTTGGCGGCGACCCTTGCGGGTCGTGACGGTCAGCGCGAGGCGGATGGTGTGTCCGCGAAATCGGCGGGTCATGTGAATGACGCGGGCCGGTGAGGGCCTGGGGGTCCCTCCCCCACCGCCCTGGCCGCCGCCGGTGGTGGCGGTAGTGGTCGAGGGGGGCGCCGGCGTGGTGGGCGGCGCGGTGGTCGTGGCCGCAGGCGCGCCGGTGACCGTCCAGGAGATGACGCGGGTCTGGCTGGCACCGTTGTCGGCGGCGGTGACGGTGACGCGCACCGCGGCGTCGGCGTTGGCGGTCGGCGTACCGGTGATCGCGCCGGTCGCCGGGTCGATCGCGAGGCCTGCCGGGAGTCCGCTGGCGGTATAGGTCAGCGCGTGCCCTTGGGCGTCATGTCCCGCGATGGCGGTGACGCTGACGGGTTGCCCGTAGCTGTCGGACTCAGACGCGGGCGCGTCGAGGGTCAGCGTGTCGGCCTGCGCGCACAGGCTGCGCGCCAGCGGCGCGGCGACGGGCGTCCCGAGGCCGGTGACGGGGCTGAAGCCGCGACCGGCGGTGAAGTACGCGGTCGGGTTATCGGCGGTGTTGTCGTTGTTGCCCGCGGTGATGTTGGTCAGCCCCGGCATCCCCTTGACGGCGACCTGGTAGAGCAGCGGGTTCAGCGGCCCCAGGTTGTGGCCGTTGCAGGCGGGTGAGGCGTTGACCAGCGCGGTCATCGCCGCCCACAGCGGCGCGGCCGCCGAGGTGCCGCCCCACGGGGTCGCGGTGAGCTCAGGGGAGGTGGTGTTGGTCTGCGGGTCGGTGACGTTCTCGGTCAGGTAGATGATGTAGCCGGTGTAGGGGTCGGCGTCGGCGCTGATGTCGGGCACGCCGCGGCAGTACCCGCCGCCTGCGGCGGCGGGGCAGCTCAGCTCTCCGTTGGCGGCGGCGCTGGTCTGCGCCGGGGCGGCGGCGGCCTGCTGCCACGACGGTTCGGCCCACAGCGAGGAGAATCCCCCGCCGGTGACGCCGTCGCCGATGCTCGAGCCGTTCCACGCGAACTGCTGGGAGGGCGCGGCGAGGTTGGGCATGGTGGTCCCGCCCACTCCGGTCACGTCGGGCTGGCTGGCGGGATCGTCGACGGCCAGCGCGCTGGTGCCGCAGTCGGTCGAGCCGCTGTCGCCGGCGGCGGCGAAGATGCTGATGCCGTCCTGCGTGGCGGTGGCGAAGATCGGCGCTTCGAGCGTCGGCAGCGGGTTGCCGGTCTCGCATGCGCCCCAGCTGGTCGAGATGATGGTGGTGGCGGGGTTGTCGACCATCGCCTGGTAGGCGTCGAGGATCCCGGTCGCGGTGTTGGGCGCCTGATAGACGTCGATCGTGGCGCGCGGCGCGAGGCCGACGATCTGCTCGATGTCGAGCGCGGCCTCCCCGCTGCCGGGGTCGGTGGTGTCGATGCCGGTGCCGTTGACGCCGCCGTCGACCGCGAGGTAGTTGACGGTGGCGTGGGTCTGGTAGCACCCTTGGTAGGCGGCGATGTCGTTGGCGCTGTTGGGCTCAAGCTCAAGCAGCGCGATCGTCTGGCCCTGCCCCTCGTCGCCTTCCTGATAGAAGGGGGTCAGCTGATAGGCCTGCGCGATCTGGTTGGCGAGGTAGCCAAACCCGTAGTAGGTCTGCGCGGCGCTGATCGTCCCGGGCCCCGTGCACGGCTGCGGCCCGGTCGCGGTCGTGGTGTTCGCGTGCAACCGGGCGCGCGGGGGTGCCGCCGCGGCGGGATAGGGCGTGACGTTGGCAGGCTCGGCGGTGGGGTGCGCGGCCGGCGCGGAGGCCAGCGCGGGCGCGGGCGCGGTGCTGGCGAGCGTGAGCGCGACGAGCGGCGCGAGGATGACCAGGCGCGCTCTCATGCTGCGGTGGCGTGCGCCGGGGCGAGGTCGTGACGCGTGATCTTGAGCGAGCGGTCGGCATGGATCAGGAGGGTGGCGCGGCTTGTGGTGACGCGCAGCACCCGGACCTCATGCGACGCGAACGCGGCGGGCGAGTCGCGCGAGCACACGAGCGTGTTGTCGATGGTGACCTGCACGGCGTCGTCGACCTCGAGCTGCCAGCGGACGGTCCGCGAGCCGCCTGTCACGACGAGGCTGACGAAACGCGCGGTGAGGTCCAGGACCTCAAAGCGCCAATCGTCACCCAGCGAGAACCCCTCCCCCACACTTCGCTTGAGAACCAGGCGGCTAGTCGATGGGTCGTCTGGGCGCTCGGGCGCGTCGACGGCGGTGGAGAGGGTGGTCATGCGTCCTCCTTGACGTTGAGATAGGGCCACGCGGGCTGGGTGCTGACGACGACACGCAGCCGGCTGGGCGGCGTGCTGGCCAGGGCGGCGGGCAGGCGGACGGCCGCGTGGCCGAGGCGGTCCGTGCGGCGGGTCGTGCCGATCGTGGTCCAGCGCCCGCCCCGGTTCTGCTGCAGCTGGTAGACGACGCGGCCGGTGGCGCCCGCCGCCGCGACGGTGAGCGTGCGACGCGGCGCAGCGCCGCGCACGGTGGCGGCGACCTGGCCGCGCACCCGGATGCTGACGGTGTGCGACACGCCGGCGACCGTGTAGGTGACGGTCCGGGTCCCCCCCGAGCCCAGCGTGGCGGTGAAGCTGCCGCCCGCGGTGGTGGTGGCGGTGAGGCGCCGGTTGCTGCCGTGCTGCACGATGGTCGCGGTCTGGCCGGCGACCTGACCGGACGTCAGGGTGAGGGTGCCGGCGAGGCTGACCGTCTGGCCGTAGCTGACGGTGAGCGTCTGGGCCAGCGCGGCGGTGTTGATCTGCCACACGTAGGTGCGGCGCGTGACTGGGACCTTGACCTGGCGGACAGTCGTGCGGCCGTGGACGGTCACCCGCTTGGCCACGAGGCGGTAGAGCGGCTGGATGCGGACGACGGTCTTGCCACCGCGCTTGACCTGGACCTTGCGCGTCTGGGGGACCATCTTCGCGACGCGGATGCGGCCGCCGGGCGGCACCGTGCCGACGTAGAGGCCGCCGCGCACGGCGGCGCCCGCGAACGGGTTGGCGGGCTGGCTGGGGCGGTGCCGGTGGCGGGCGTGCCGTCCTTCATGGTCGCGATAGTCGACCGGCCGCCCGCGTTGTTGACCGCGATCGGCCGCAGCGCGTACTGCGCGCCGGGCTGCTGCAGCGCGGCGGGCAGCGCGACGGAGATCTCGCCGCTGGTGGCGTCGTAGGCGCCAGGGATGGTGACCCACGCGGCCGCACCGACCTGGTACTGGACGGTGACGCTCTGGATGCCCGACGTGCCCGGGTTGGAGACCTCCGCGACCGCGGTCCGGGGGCCGGTCTGCGTGAAATAGCCGGTCGGCGCGCCGGTGTCGATGTGGACCGGGAAGTCAACGGCCGTGCTCTGCTGGCCGGTGGCGTCGAGGTCGACGCAGCGCACGTCTCCCCCGGGCGCGGGCACGGGGACGGTGACGGTGGCGCCCGACGCGGGGAAGCTGGTGGCCACGCCGCCCTGGGAGCAGCGCACCGCGGTGACCGTCGGCCCGCCGCCGGGGATCCCGAGGACGACGCTCTGCGCCGCCGTATACCAGCGGGTCGGGTCCGGTGCCGAGACCGTGACCGGCGCGGGCACGGGGACGGTGACGGTCGCCGTGTGGGTGACGTGGGCGGTGACGCCCGCGCCCGAGGTGATGGTGCAGTCCAGGGTGTGGCTGCCGTTGCCGTTGACGGCAACGGCCAGGTGCGGCGTGCTCGAGCTCTGCGCGGGCCCGCCGTCGACCGAGCACGACTCGGCGGCGATGCCCGACAGGGGCGTGGGCTCTGAGCCCAGCAGCGTCACCTGCTCGCCGGTGGGGGTGGCGCTGGTCGACCACGCGGCGGTCGGGGTCTGCTTGTCGATCTTGACGGTCTGGGTCAGCGCGGCGGTGTCCGCGCCGTTGGTGGCGGTGGCGTAGCAGGCGAGCTGCTGGCTGCCCGAGGCGGTGACGTCGACGCTGCCGCTGGTGCCCGCGATGCTGGTGGGATTGCGCGCCGTCCACGGTGCAGGTGAGCGAGCTGTAGGCGTTGGCCGTCGCGCCGGTCAGCGCCACCGGGACGGTGACCGTGGCCGACTGCCACGCGGCCGGCACGGAGCCGTACTGCAGCGAGAACTGGCTGGGGTCGGCGTTGACGGTGTAGGTCTGCGTCGAGTCGCTGCCCGCGACGCCGGCGTTGGTGGTCGCCGAGCACACCAGGGTGTGCAGTCCGGCGGAGGTGACCGCGACCGTCTGCTTGGCGCCCTGCACGACCGTCGCGGGCTGGTGGTCAAGCGAGCAGGAGGTGGAGGCGATGCCCGACAGCGGGTGGGTCTCCGCCGCGGTGACGAGGACCTCGACGCTGCCCGCCGGGTCCGAGGGACCGGCGGGGACGACGGTCTGGGTGACGGCCGGCGCCTCGGTATCGATCCTGACCGTCGTGTTGGAGTCCGGGCCCGCGACGCCCGCGCCCGACAGCGCGTGGCAGCTGGCAGCGTGCACGCCGTCACCGGAGACCGCCTGGCTGGCCTGAGCGCCGTCGGTGACGATTGCGGCGCCGCCGTCGACCGCGCAGCTGATCGACTGGACGCCGGAGGGGTTGGTGTCGGCCGTCGCGTCGGCGCTGACGGTCTGGGCGGACGGGTACCAGGTGCTGCTGTCGGTCCCGGAG
>CAVYUJ010000008.1:0-441349 GCA_963771675.1 uncultured Actinomycetota bacterium
AGCCACCCCACACTCACTGTGAGTACCTTGAAAGTCATCCTCGTGGACGAGGACCTATCCATGGTCCTCCATTTCAAAAAATACCAAACTGGATGTTCAAAATTTAAAAAAAAATTAGCACAACTGAGGGGCTCGTGACGGGGTGAGAGAGCCACCCCACACTCACTGTGAGTACCTTGAAAGTCATCCTCGTGGACGAGGACCTATCCATGGTCCTCCATTTCAAAAAATACCAAACTGGATGTTCAAAATTTTAAAAAAAATTAGCACAACTGAGGGGCTCGTGACAGGGTGAGAGAGCCACCCCACACTCACTGTGAGTACCTTGAAAGTCATCCTCGTGGACGAGGACCTATCCATGGTCCTCCATTTCAAAAAATACCAAACTGGATGTTCAAAATTTAAAAAAAAATTAGCACAACTGAGGGGCTCGTGACGGGGTGAGAGAGCCACCCCACACTCACTGTGAGTACCTTGAAAGTCATCCTCGTGGACGAGGACCTATCCATGGTCCTCCATTTCAAAAAAAACCAAACTGGATGTTCAAAATTTTAAAAAAAATTAGCACAACTGAGGGGCTCGTGACGGGGTGAGAGAGCCACCCCACACTCACTGTGAGTACCTTGAAAGTCATCCTCGTGGACGAGGACCTATCCATGGTCCTCCATTTCAAAAAATACCAAACTGGATGTTCAAAATTTAAAAAAAATTTAGCACAACTGAGGGGCTCGTGACGGGGTGAGAGAGCCACCCCACACTCACTGTGAGTACCTTGAAAGTCATCCTCGTGGACGAGGACCTATCCATGGTCCTCCATTTCAAAAAATACCAAACTGGATGTTCAAAATTTTAAAAAAAATTAGCACAACTGAGGGGCTCGTGACAGGGTGAGAGAGCCACCCCACACTCACTGTGAGTACCTTGAAAGTCATCCTCGTGGACGAGGACCTATCCATGGTCCTCCATTTCAAAAAATACCAAACTGGATGTTCAAAATTTAAAAAAAATTAGCACAACTGAGGGGCTCGTGACAGGGTGAGAGAGCCACCCCACACTCACTGTGAGTACCTTGAAAGTCATCCTCGTGGACGAGGACCTATCCATGGTCCTCCATTTCAAAAAATACCAAACTGGATGTTCAAAATTTAAAAAAAATTTAGCACAACTGAGGGGCTCGTGACAGGGTGAGAGAGCCACCCCACACTCACTGTGAGTACCTTGAAAGTCATCCTCGTGGACGAGGACCTATCCATGGTCCTCCATTTCAAAAAAAACCAAACTGGATGTTCAAATTTAAAAAAAATTTAGCACAACTGAGGGGCTCGTGACGGGGTGAGAGAGCCACCCCACACTCACTGTGAGTACCTTGAAAGTCATCCTCGTGTGGGTCGGCTGGTGGGCAGCCACGGCGGCATCGAGGCGTGGCCCCTCGCCGCCGTCCGATCGCGCCACCAGGCCGCGGTGGACCGCCAGCATCGCCGCGCGGTCGAACTCGGGGAATTGGGCGTCGTCCACCGTCTCCTGGAGAAAGTCGATGATCGTGAGATAGATCCCGCGGACCGGAACGTTGCCGCACAGCTTGGCGATTCGCCGGTGCAGGGCCCAGTTGGCATCGAAGAACCGGGGTGGGTCGTCGGTGCAGCGGCCCATCTGATCCAGCACACGGGCCTCGATCAGGCCACGCGTCTCCAAAAGACGCACGGCCTCATTTGATCGCGGCCACCGCGACGCCGAAGCGGCGGCGCAGATCCTCCTTGGTGCCCAGGCGATCCCCGGCTGCCCGCTCGTCGGCGATCTCCCGCTCGAGCTCTTGGGCCACCAGCTGAGCTCGCGACACGCGCGCTCCCAGCGGTGTCTCGAAGCGCGCGCCCATGCCTCGGATGATAGGTCTGGGAATAGACTCAAGGGTTCGATGCGCGAGCTGTTCTCCTTCCCCAACCCGGTCAACGAGAAGGCGGCGCGTACGGTGGCCGGGGTGGTGCTCGTCACCGTCATCGTGATCCTCGCCACCAGCTGGTACTGGCTGCTGATCCCCCTGGCCTACGGGTTCTGGGCGCGCGTGCTCACCGGACCCACGCTCAGCCCGCTGGGGTGGACGGCGCAGAACGTGATCGCCCCGCGACTGGGCGAGCGCCGGCCCGTCTCCGGGCCGCCCAAGCGCTTCGCCCAGTTCATGGGCGCTGTGATGTCAAGCGCAGCGCTCGTGCTCGCGCTCATCGCGGGCGACCACACCGCGGCCGACGTCGTGCTGATCCTGTTCCTGCCGGCGGCCGGACTGGAGTCGATCGTCGGCTACTGCGTCGGCTGCAAGGTGTTCGGACTGCTCATGCGCGCCGGAATCGTCCCGGAGAGCGTCTGCGCCGAGTGCGCCGACATCCGCCCGCGGCTGCGGGCCGCCACCGAGAACCGCTGACACAGCGGACGCGCTGACGTCGCACGGTGTTGCGGTGTTGCGGTGTTGCGGCGTTGCGGCGCATCGCGACCCCCATTAGGCTAGCCTAATTAGGGTCACCTAAGACATGGCTCGCCGCGCCCCCTGAGTGGCTGCCTCGATGACAAGGAGCATTTTTGATGCAGCAGTGCCGGCGCCTGCCCGGCAGGCCGAGACGATCGAGGTTCGGACGCCTGCTCGGCGCGGGACTGATGACCGCCGCGGCCTGTGTCGCGGTGGCCGGCTGCGGAGGTGCGTCGGGGTCGGGCGGGAAGGGAACGCTGGTGATCTACAGCGCCCAGCACCCGGAGACGACCGCAGCGATCGTCAGCGCGTTCACCAAGCAGACCGGCATCACGGTGGCGCTCAAGAATGACAACGAGGACGTGCTCACCGCCCAGCTCGAGCAGGAGGGCACCCGGTCCCCCGCCGACGTCTTCTACACGGAGAACTCCAACTGGCTGCAGCAGCTCGACGACAAGGGTCTGCTGGCCAGCGTCGACGCGGCCACCCTCGCCCAGGTTCCCGGCCGGGTCAACGCCGCCAACGGCAGGTGGCTGGGCGTGTCAGGACGGTTCAGCGCGCTCATCTACAACCCCAGCAAGATCTCGGCCTCCCAGCTGCCCACCTCCGCGATGGACCTGGCCGACCCGCGCTACAAGGGCAAGCTGGAGCTGGCGCCCGCCGAGACCGACTTCTGGCCCATCATCACCTCGATCATCCGCGCGCGCGGGCGCCAGGCGGCGCTCACCTGGCTGCAGGGACTGAAGGCCAACGCCGGCTCGGACGACCACACGCCCGACAACGAGACGCTCGTCGGCGACGTCAGCAAGGGCTCCGCCGACATGGGGCTGATCAACCACTACTACTTCTTCCGCATCCGCTCTCAGTCCAGCGCCGGATCCTTCCACGCGAAGCTCGCCTTCTTCGCCCCGCGCGACCCCGGCTTCGTCGAGGACATCTCCGGCGCGGGGATCCTGAAGTCCGCACCGCACCCCGCCGCGGCGCAGAGGTTCCTGGCCTTCCTGGTGAGCAGGGCCGGGCAGAGCGTGATCGCCCACAGCGCCAGCTATGAGTATCCGCTGGTCAGCGGCGTGGCCCCGAACCCGGCCCTGCCGCCGGTGAGCACCCTGAAGCCCAATCCGATCACGCCCGCCGAGATCGGCACCGGAACCGACGCCCGTGACCTGCTGCGCCAGGCAGGGCTGATCTGATGCGGCGCAGGACGGCGGCGAGCTGAGCATGGCGGCGCTGTCCGGACCCCGGGCCGGTGCGTGGGCGACCCGCCGGCGCAGGCCGGCCCGAGAGGTCCCGCTGCTCATCGTCGCCGGGGTCATCGCGCTCGCGTTGCTCTCGCCGCTGGTGCTGGTGGCGCTCGACGCCCACAGCGCCGGCTGGGGCGAGATCCACCGCACGCTGTTTCGCTCGCGCTCGGCGATGCTGCTGCGCCACACCGTCGTGCTGGCCATCGTGGTGTCCGTGCTGGCGGCGGTCATCGGCACGTCCATGGCGTGGCTGACCGAGCGGACCGCGCTTCCGGCGCGACGGCTCTGGACGGTGCTGCTCGTGCTGCCGGTGGCGATTCCCGACTTCGTCGTCGGCTTCGCATGGCACTCCTTCGCGCCCCGGCTGGCGCCGCTGCTGGGCGCGAGCATCGTGATGACGCTCGGGACCTACCCGCTGGTGTACCTCCCGGTGGCGGCGGCGTTGCGCCGCGCGGACCCCAGCATGGAGGAGGCCGCGCACAGCCTCGGCGTGGGACGTGCCGCCACCTTCTTCCGCGTCACCCTGCCGCTCGTCCGGACCGCGATCCTCGGCGGCTGCGTGCTCGTCGTGCTCACCGTCATCTCAGAGTACGGCGCGTTCGAGATCCTCGGCTATCAGACGTTCACCACCGAGATCTTCACCGAGTTCCAGTTCGACTCGAGAGCCGCCGGCGCGCTGGCGATCCCGCTCGTGCTCCTGGGGCTGCTCGTGCTCCTGACCGAGGGCCTGATCCCCCGGCGCACCGTGACCGGCTCGGCGCCGCGGCGCGCCGTGCGCCCGGCCCGCCTGCGCCGGCGGGCGGCGCCGGCGATGCTGGCGATGGCGGCGCTGGTGGCCCTCGGGGTCGGTGTCCCGGTGGGGACGATCATCTACTGGATGGCCTCGGCCCAGCACACCACGCTCCCGGCCACGGCGAGCGTGGGCACGGCGACGTGGACGACCCTGTCCTACAGCGCCGCCGGCGCGGCGGTGGCCGTGGTGCTGGCGCTGCCCGTCGCGCTCGTCTCGTTCCGGCGCTCCACGGTGCCGCGCTCGGTGCTGGAGCGCAGCACGTACGTCACCAAGGCGCTGCCGGGGGTCGTGATCGCGCTCAGCCTGGTCTTCCTGGCCACCCGCTACGTGTTCGGGCTCTATGAGACCAGCACGCTGCTCGTCGCCGCCTACGTGATCCTCAACTTCCCGCTGGCGCTGGTGTGCGTCAAGGCGTCGGTGGCGCACGTCCCGCCGCGCCTGACCGATGTCGGGCGATCGCTGGGCCGCGGCCCCGTGGCGGTGTTCATGCGCGTGACCCTGCCGCTGCTCGCGCCGGGACTGCTGGCCGGGTTCTGCCTGGTCTTCCTCACCGCGGTGACCGAGCTGACCGCGACGCTCGTGCTGGCGCCGATCGGGGTGCAGACGCTGGCCACCCAGTTCTGGGCCTTCCAGCAGAACATCGCCTACAGCGCCGCGGCACCATACGCGCTGGTGATGGTGGCGCTCGCGGTCATCCCCGGCGTGCTGCTGGGTCTGTGGTTCGACCGCGAGCGTTGATGCACACTGCGCTATGAGTGCGATCGAGCTCCGCGACACGACCAAGGCCTTCGGCGCCACCCGGGTGCTCGAGCGCGTCAGCCTGGACGTTCCGGAGCGATCGATCACCGCGGTCCTCGGGGCCTCGGGCTCCGGCAAGACGACGCTGCTGCGGCTGATCGCGGGCTTTGAGGCCCTGGACAGCGGCAGCCTGACGATCCGAGGGCGGCTCGTCGACGACGGGCGCCGGTCGGTCCCCGCCCAGCACCGCGGGGTGGGCTACGTGCCGCAGGAGGGCGCGCTGTTCCCCCACCTCACCGTGCGCGGCAACATCGCCTTCGGCCTGCCCCGCAACGATCGCGGGCGCGTCGGCGACCTGCTGGACCTGGTGGGGCTGCGCGCGCTGGACAAGCGCTACCCCCACCAGCTCTCGGGCGGGCAGCAGCAGCGGGTCGCACTGGCGCGGGCGCTGGCCATCGGGCCGTCGGTGGTGCTGCTCGACGAGCCCTTCAGCGCCCTGGACGCGTCGCTGCGCTCGGAGCTGCGGCGCGACGTGGCGCGCATCCTCGCCGAGACCGCGACGACAACCGTGCTCGTCACCCACGACCAGGGCGAGGCGCTGGCCATGGCCGACCAGATCGCGCTGCTGGCCGGAGGCACCGTGATCGCGGCCGGTGCGCCGCGCCGGCTCTATCAGGACCCACCCGACCTCGACGCCGCGGCGTCGATCGGCGAGTTCAACCTCCTGGGCGCGCAGGCCGACGGCGAGACGGCGTCCACCGTGCTGGGCGAGGTCCGGATCGCCGGGGCGGGCGGGGACGGGCTCGCGGCGGACGGGGCGCCGATTCATGGCCGCTGCCAGGTGATGCTGCGTCCCGAGCAGCTGCAGATCAAGCTCGTGGCCGGCGACACGGACACCGCGGCGCGCGTCCTGGAGGTCCAGTACCTCGGCCACGACGCGCTCGCCCACGTCCGCGTCGACGATGCGTCGGCCCCGGTGCTGCTGGCGCGGATCCCGGGCGAGCTCCGGCTCGAGCCCGGGCAATCGGTGTGGATCGAGGTGACCAGCGCGGGCCGCGCCTGGCCCGCGAGCTAGCCTGACCGGCGCGATGCCACCCGCCGCCGCTCGCCTCGCCGGTCTGGGAACGACCATCTTCACCGAGATGACCGCCCTGGCCGTGCGCACCGGCGCGATCAATCTCGGGCAGGGCTTCCCGGACACCGACGGGCCCGCGGCGGTGATCGAGGCGGCCGTGGCCGCGCTGCGCGGCGGCGAGAACCAGTACGCACCGCTGCCGGGCGTCCCCGCTCTGCGCGAGGCGATCTTCGAGCACCAGCGCCGGTGGTACGGACTGGAGCCCGAGGACGTGCTCGTCACCTTCGGGGCCACCGAGGCGATCGCCTCGGCGGTGATGGGCCTGTGCGATCCCGGCGATGAGGTGATCGTGTTCGAGCCCTCCTATGACTCCTACACCGCGTGCGTGGCCTTCGCGGGCGCCACGCCGCGGTTCGTGACGCTGCGCCCGCCGGACTTCGCGCTGGATCCCGACGCGCTGCGGGCCGCGATCGAGGGCGGCCGCGGCAGGGTACGGGCGGTGCTGGTCAACACGCCGCACAATCCGACGGGCCGGGTGTTCAGCCGCGCGGAGCTCGAGAGCATCGCCGATGCCTGCATCGAGCACGATCTGGTGTGCATCAGCGACGAGGTCTACGAGCACCTCGTGTTCGACGGCCAGCACATCCCGCCGGCGACGCTGCCGGGCATGGCGGAGCGGACCCTGACGATCTCCAGCGTGGGCAAGTCGTTCTCCGTCACCGGCTGGAAGATCGGATGGTGCAGCGGGCCGCAGGCGCTGGTGGCGGCGACGCGGACGGTCAAGCAGTTCCTCACCTTCGCCGGCGGCACGCCGCTCCAGCACGCCGCCGCAGCGGCGCTGCGCCTCCCCCGCACAGAGCTCGACGCGCTGCGCGAGGACCTGCGCGCCAAGCGCGACCAGCTCTGCGACGGCCTGGAGGCGGCGGGACTGGCGCCGATCGTCCCTGCGGGCACGTACTTCATCAACGCCGACGTCGGGGCCGAGGCGGCGCAGTGGTGCGCGGCCCTCCCTGAGCGGTGCGGGATCGTCGCCATCCCCACCAGCGTCTTCTACGACGACAAGGACGCCGCGCCGACGCTGGTGCGCTTCGCCTTCTGCAAGCGGCCCGAGGTCATCGCCGAGGCCGCCCGGCGGCTGGCCTCGCTCGGCTGAGCGGGCGCTGCTAGACGCGCAGCGCCTGGCGCAGATCCGCCACCAGATCCTCGGGCGCCTCGATCCCGCAGCTCAGACGGACCAGATCGGGCGGGACGGCGGCAGCCGAGCCCTCCACGGACTGGTGGGTCATGGCCTGGGGCACCTCGATCAGCGATTCGACCCCGCCCAGCGACTCGGCCAGCGTGAACAGGCGGGTCCGGGCCGCGATCGCGGTCGCCTCGGGGTGGCGAAAGCTCACCATGCCGCTGAAGCCCGGCCAGCGCACGTCCTGCACGCCGGGGGTGTCCGTGAGCAGCTCGACCACCGCCGCGGCGCTGCGCGCGTGCGCCTCCATGCGCAGATGCAGGGTGCGCAGGCCGCGGTGGACGAGGAAGCAGTCGAACGGCCCGGGCACCGCGCCGACGGCGTTCTGGACGAAGCGCAGGCGCTCGTACCACTCCGGGTCACGGGTGACCACGACCCCGCCGACGACGTCGGAGTGCCCCCCGAGGTACTTGGTGGTGGAGTGCACGACGAAGTCGGCGCCCAGCTCCAGGGGGCGCTGGTTGGCCGGAGTGGCGAAGGTGTTGTCGACCGCTACCAGCGCATTGCGCCGGCACGCCACCGCCTGCGCGATGTCGACGACGTTGAGCAGCGGGTTGGTGGGACTCTCGACCCAGATGAGGCGCGTGTCGTCGCGGACCGCCGCGGCCAGCGCGTCGAGGTCGGTCTGCCCCACGAGGTCGTAGCGCAGGCCCCAGCGGCTCAGGACCTTGTCGACCAGCCGGTAGGTGCCGCCGTAGAGATCGTCGGGGAGCACCATGTGCGCGCCGGCCTCGCAGGTCACCGTGATCAGCGCGTGCTCGGCGGCCAGGCCAGAGGAGAACGCGACCGCCTGCCCGCCCTCCAGCTCGCCCAGCGCCCGCTCCAACGCCGCCCGGGTCGGGTTGGCCGAGCGCGAGTAGTCGTACTCGCCGACGAACTCGCCCGGCGCGGCCTGGGCATAGGTCGAGGTCTGGTGGATGGCGGGGATGACCGACCGAAACGACGGGTCAGGGGTGAGGCCCGCGTGGACCGCCCGGGTGGCGAAGGCGTCCTGGGAGTGATCGGCGCTCATGTCGCCAGCGCCTCGAGCAGGTCGGTCCGGGTGACGAGGCCCTCCGCGTGGCCCTCGTGGGTGACCAGCAGGGCCTGGATGTCGCCGGCGAGCAGCTCGACGGCCTCGCGGACCGGGTCCTCGCTGGACACCGCGGGGAAGGGCGGCTCCATCACCTCGGCGATCTCGGCGTCCAGGAGCGAGGGGTCCTGGGCGGCGTGCTTGAGCAGCCCCCGCTCGCCGATCGCCCCCACCACAGCGCCCGGGTCATGCGCCGAGACCACCGGGAGCTGAGAGACGCGATGCTCGTGCAGCAGCGCGACGGCCTCGCGGACCTTGAAGTGCGGCTGCACCGTGACCAGCGTGGGGAACTCCCCAGCCTCGCTCTTGCGCCGCAGCACGTCGCCGACGGTGAGGTTGGTGTCGCGCTCGATGAATCCGTACTGGCGCATCCAGGCGTCGGAGAAGATCTTGGACAGGTAGGAACGGCCGCCGTCGGGGAGGATGACGACCACCATCGCGTCGGGGTCGTCGAGCTCGGCGGCGACGACGAGCGCGGCGTGCAGGGCCAGCCCGCCCGAGCCGCCGGCGAGGATCCCCTCGGCGTGGGCCAGCCGGCGCGTGGTGAGAAACGCGTCGCGGTCAGACACGGTGACCCACCGGTCGACCGACGCCGGATCGAACGTCTGGGGCCAGAAGTCCTCCCCCACGCCCTCCACCAGGTAGGGCCGGACGTTCTCCTCGCCACCGGAGTAGATCGAGCCCTCGGGATCGGCGCCGACGACGACCAGGTCGGAGCGACGCTCGCGCAGGTAGCGGGCGGCGCCCGAGACCGTGCCACCGGTGCCCACACCGACGACGAGATGCGTGAGCTTGCCCTCCGTCTGCTCCCAGATCTCGGGTCCGGTCGACTCGTAATGGGCGCGGGGGTTGGCCTCGTTGGCGTACTGGTTGGGCTGGAAGGCGCCGGGGATCTCCGCGGTCAGCCGATCGGCGACGCGGTAGTAGGAGCGGGGCGAATCGGGCGGGACATCGGTGGGGGCCAGGACGACCTCGGCGCCGTAGGCGCGCAGCAGGTCGATCTTCTCCCGCGACATCTTGTCGGGCATCACGGCCATCACGCGGTAGCCCTTGAGCCGAGCGGCGATGGCCAGGCCCGTGCCGGTGTTGCCGGAGGTGGGCTCGACGATCGTGCCGCCCGGGCGCAGCCGGCCATCGCGCTCGGCGGCCTCGATGAGGGCCACCGCGACGCGGTCCTTGATCGACCCGCCGGGGTTGAACACCTCCAGCTTGGCCACCAGCTGCGGGCGCAGCCCTGCGCCGATTCGAGACAGCCTGACCAGCGGGGTCCCGCCGATGGTGTCCAGGATCGAGTCCCCGATCCGAGCGGAGTGTGTGTGAACGGTCATGGTGTGATTCTGATGCCTCCCCGCCGATCGGTGACGGCCCGATCGTAATCTGATAAAGTCAATTGAAATTGTGCGGATCGGTCGGATCCGTTGTGCTCCAGGGCAGTGGAGCCCGGCGGATCGCAGGGGTCGCCACCGGTGCTCCCGCCGTCCGCGCAGTCTCTCCTCGACAGTGGGTCGGGTCGGCGACGCCGGCCCGACCGCTGCGAGGTACTCGGCACCCCACCATAACCACCGCCGATCGCGCCGGTTTCGGCGGCGGCTCGGCGTCCCGAGCAGGTCGGGCACACTGTGAGGCCGTGCTCTTCCCCGCCCTCACCGACCCGGTCCCCGATCGCACGGCGCTGACCTTCCCGGACCGCTCGCTCTCCTACGCGCAGCTCGGCCGGGCAGGGCGCGAGGTGGCCGCTCAGCTCGACGGGACGGCGCGGGTGGCGGTGCTGGCCGAGTCCAGGATCGAGACGGCGGTCGCGGTCATCGGCGCGCTGCTGGCGGGCGTGATGGTGATCCCGATCAATCCCAAGTCCGGCTCCAGCGAGCTCGCCCACATCGTCGGCGATGCCGAGCCCGAGGCGATCGCGATCGCGCCCGGCAGTGACGTGCCCGAGGCGTTTGAGGGCCGGCGCCGGGTGGACATCGACCTGGACGCCGACGCCCGGGCAGATCCGGGAGGCCCACCCGGGGAGCGCCCCGGCCTGTCTGACGAAGATCCGGCGCTGATCGTGTATACGTCGGGCACCACCGGGCGCCCCAAGGGTGCGGTTCTGCCCCGGCGCTCCATCGCCTCCAACCTCGACGCGCTCGCTGAGGTGTGGGGCTGGACGGACGCCGACGTCGTCGCCCACGGGCTGCCCCTGTTCCACGTCCACGGCCTGGTGATCGGCATCCTCGGCCCGGTCCGGCGCGGCGGCACCGCGCTGCACATCGGGCGCTTCTCGCCCGAGGGCGTCCAGGAGGCGCTCGAGGGAGCCGGGACCATGCTGTTCGGCGTGCCCACGATGTACCGCCGGCTCGCCGACGCGGCCGCCGCGTCGCCGGGATTGGCGAAGGCGCTGGGTGGCGCGCGGCTGCTGGTCTCCGGGTCCGCCGCGCTGCCGGCCACCGAGCACGCGCGTCTGAAGGAGCTCACCGGCCGGGGCGTGGTCGAGCGCTACGGGATGACCGAGACGCTGATGAACACCGCCATCCACGCCGACGCCCGTCCGGCGCCGGGCACGGTCGGGCCGCCGCTGCCGGGGGTCGAGGTCCGGCTGGTCGACGACGACGGAGCCGTGCTCGACGGCGCCGACGACGACACGATCGGCGAGATCCAGGTGCGCGGGCCCAACCTGTTCCTCGAGTACCTCAACCGCGCCGACGCCACCGCCGAGGCGATGCGCGACGGCTGGTTTGCCACGGGCGACATGGCGACCCGCACGGCCGACGGCTACATCAGGATCGTCGGCCGCCGCGCCACCGACCTCATCAAGAGCGGCGGTTACAAGATCGGCGCGGGCGAGATCGAAGGCTGCCTGCGCGAGCACCCCGCCGTCGAGGACGCCGCGGTCACCGGGGAGGCCGACGACGACCTGGGCGAGCGAGTCGTGGCCTGGATCGTCCTGCGCGACGGCGCGACGGTGCAGGAGTCAGAACTGGTCGACCACGTGGCCGATCAGCTGGCCCCCCACAAGCGCCCGCGCGACGTGCGCTTCCTCAAGGAACTGCCGCGCAACGACATGGGCAAGGTCCAGAAGGCGCGGCTGGGCGCCGAGTAGAGGACCGCGCCGGCGTTTGTGGACTCTCTCCCGTGGGTAGGCAAGTAGGCGTCTGCGGCAAGGGAGGTTGGGATGCGTATGTTGAGGCTGGCCTGCGTCACGGGGGCGGTGATGGCGCTGGCAGCGTCGTCGGCCGCCGCGAGCGGAAGCTTCGTGCTCACCGCCACCCACCCCACCACGGGGTCCGGATACGCGCCCACCTTCACCGGCAACGGGCTGTTGGGCGTGCGGGTGCCCGCGACCGGGCAGGGCTTTGCCGGCGGGACCGTCCCGGCCCAGTCGGAGCTGGCGGGCTTCTATGCCAAGCCGACCAAGCCCACGTCGGCCGGTGACGCGGTCCAGCAGCGGGCCAACATCCCCACCTGGTCGACCCTCACCTTCGCCGACGGCGGACAGCCGTTCTCGCTGAACGCGGGTACCACCACGGGCTGGAGCCAGTCGCTGGACCTGCACACCGGCGTGATCACGACGAGCGCCACCTGGAAGGCGCCCGACGGTCACAGCACCAAGCTCAGCTACCAGGTCCTCACCGACCGCGCCAACGCCCACCTGGGCCTCGTGCAGCTCACGCTGACCCCGCAGTGGTCGGGGACGGCGACGGTGACCGACGAGATCGACGGCGCCCCGGCGACGCTCAGCGACGAGGCCGGCAAGGGCTTTGACCCCGCCGCGCACCAGACGTTCGTGGACGTCAAGAGCCAGACCCTGGGCGTGGAGGCGGCCATCGCGAGCCACCTGCAGACGAGCGCCAACGTCACGGCGAGCCCGACCGAGGTCGACGCGAGCCAGGCGCAGACGCTCGGTCAGCAGATCAGCTTCCCGGTGACGAGCGGCCAGACCTACACGTTCACCAAGTACGTGGGGATCGACGACTCCCAGGACACCGCGACCCCGGTCACCGCCGCGCAGACCGAGGCGGCGAACGCCGCGAGGGACGGCTATGCCGCTGCCCTCGGCGCCAACCAGGCCGCCTGGGCGGCCCTGTGGAACGGGCGCATCGACGTGTCGGGCAACAACACCGTGGCCACTGACGTCAACGCCTCGGAGTTCTACCTCTGGTCCAACACGCGCGACGGCGTGGACTGGAGCATCTCCCCTGCCGGACTGTCCTCCAACGGCTACGACGGGCACATCTTCTGGGACGCGGAGACGTGGATGTACCCGTCGCTGCTGGCCCAGCACCCCGACCTCGCCGCCGGGATGGACGCCTATCGCTCAGACCGGCTCACCGAAGCCGAGCAGCACGCGACCGCCACCGGATTCGCCGGCGCTCGATTCCCCTGGGAGAGCGCCCTGGACGGGACCGAGCAGATCCCGCCACCGGTCTCGACCAACAGCGAGGGCCTGTTCGAGCAGCACATCACCGCCGACATCGCGCTGGCCCAGTGGCAGTACTACCTGGTCACCGGCGACACGACGTGGCTGGCCACCCAGGGATGGCCGGTGATCTCCGAGGCGGCGACGTTCTGGGCCTCGCACGCCAAGCAGGCGGCCGACGGCAGCTACCACATCGACAACGTGACCGATCCCGACGAGGAGAACCCCAACGTCAACGACGCCGCGTTCACGATCGCCGGCGCCAAGGCGACGCTCGAGGACGCCATCGCGGCCGCCGCGGTCGTGGGTCAGACCCCCTCGCCGTCGTGGTCGAAGATCGCCGCCGGGCTCTCGGTCCCGACCACGGTCAAGGGCGGCACCCGGATCCACCCCGAGTTCGCCGGCTACGGCGGGCAGCTGGTCAAGCAGGCCGACGTGACGCTGCTGCAGTACCCCTGGAAGCTCCCGATGTCGCGCTCCGTCGCCCAGAACGACCTCAACTACTACGTGCCGCGCACCGACCCCGGGGGCCCGTCGATGAGCGACGCCGTCAACGAGATCGACAGCCTCACGCTGGCGACGCCGGGATGCTCGGCCTACGTCTACACCCAGCGCAGCTACCAGCCGTTCATCCGCGACGTCTTCCATCAGTTCTCAGAGACCAGGACCGGCGGGGCCTTCACGTTCATGACCGGCATCGGGGGGTTCCTCCAGGAGTTCCTCTACGGGTACTCCGGCCTGCGCTGGGACGCGTCAGACGTCCGGGTCGCCCCGGCCCTGGATCGGCAGATCTCCGGCGTGGTGCTGCACAACCTCAGCTGGCGCGGGCGCACCTTCCAGGTCTCCATCGGCTCGCACGCCACCACCGTGACCCTGCTCAGCGGCGCACCGCTGCCCCTGAGCACTCCGTCGGGGGCGCGCACGGTGTCGGCGGGCCAGAGCGTGAGCATCCCGACCGCCCGCCCGGACCTCAAGGCCA
This sequence comes from uncultured Actinomycetota bacterium, assembly GCA_963771675.1. Classification (GTDB taxonomy): domain Bacteria; phylum Actinomycetota; class Thermoleophilia; order Solirubrobacterales; family Solirubrobacteraceae; genus Palsa-465. The sequence continues at coordinate 13,993 of CAVYUJ010000008.1, forward strand.
CGCGCGACGCGGTCCGCTGCCAGACGGCCAGGAGCTCGAGCGCCCAGCCGGGCGCCCCCGCGCTGGCCGCCGTCGACGGGAGCCCCGCGACCGGCTGGCAGCCGGTGTCCGTGCCGGCGCGCCTGACCACGCCGACCGGAACCGGTCACCGCGCGATCGGCCGGGTCGTCGTGCAGTGGGGCCGGCTGTGGCCCGCGGCGCCCAAGCCCAACGTCCATCCGGCGCCCGGCCCGGTCAAGACGCTGCGGCCCGGCGCCTACAGGCTCCAGGTCTCGTCCAACGGCCGCCGGTGGCTCACCGTCGGCCAGGTCAGCGGGCACGCCCACCGCGCCACCGACACCTTCACCTTCCCGAAGGTGAACGCCCGGTTCGTGCGGGTGACGTTCACCAAGGGGACGGGAATCTCGCTGAAGGAGACGATCAACAACAAGAAGGTGACCGTCAAGCAGATGCCGATGCTCGAGGAGCTGACCGCCACCCCCTGAGCGGCGCCGTCACAACGTCTTGGCCGCCGGCTTGCGGTTGCGGCGGATCGTGACCTGGGCGCGCTCGGAGCGCAGGTGGGGTTGCGCGATCGTGATGGTCAGCTTCTCGCCGGAGTGAAACACCCGGTGGACCATCGCCTTCACGAAGCGCTTGACGTGGCGGCCGTCGCCGCGCGTGAGCTTGAACGGGCAGTGCCGTCCCGAGCACCGCATCGCGATGGTGGCCGAGCGCGCGAACCTGCGCAGCCTGAGGTTGGTCAGCACGGTGCGCGCCGGCGTCCAGTGCCAGCTCAACTCCAGCTTGGCGTGGACGCTGCCGGCCTTGGTGGGCGCGGGCAGCACCTGGGTCACGGTGCTGTTCTGGATCGTGACGGTCGCCACGACGGTCGGGGTCGCATTCCCGGACGCGTCGTACGCGGTGAGGATGACCGGGTAGGTCCCGTCCGGCACCTGCGTGGTGTCGACGTCGAACGCGCCCCCGGCCGTCGATGGGCAGGGCGCGAGCACCGCGGTCTGGCAGGTGCTCTGCGCCGTGCCGAGGACGGTCGTGCCCAGCGCCACGGTGACGTGCTCGACGCCGGACGCGCTGTCTGACGCGGTGTAGCTGAGTGATTGATGGCCCTTGTATGTGCCGGCCGCGGCGAGACTGCCGCCGGTCGCCTGCACGGCGGGCCGCGTCGTGTCGTGGAGCGTGAGCGACAGGGCCCCGGGAGCGAGGAAGTACGAGGAGGCGAAGGTGCATCCCGTCGACGCCGACGTCGAGCAGAACACCCGCACGTAGAAGTCCGTCGCGCTGGGCACGCTGGCCGAGACATGGGTTCCGGCGTTGGCGTCACCCATCAGCCCGTCGACGATGAGGGTGCTCCCGTATCCGATCTCCAGGAACGCCTCAGAGCCGCTGGTCACCGGAAGCGTCGAGTAGGTCGCGTCGACGTGGGTGAGCACGAGTCCCGCGGGGAGCGTGAAGCCGGCGCCGATGATGTCATCCGGCTGGAACGGCGACATCGTCGTGGTCCCGGCGTTGAAGTAGTAGTAGCCCGGGCCCGATGTGCACTCATCGTTGGCGTTGCCAAAGCCGATGCCGGCGCCGTAGCCCTCGATCCAGGGGGCGGCGGGGCTGCCGCCGCACATGTGCACGGTGTAGTCGGCCTGCGCCGACGCCGCTCCCATTCCCCCGATGAGCCCGCTCAACACGAGCAGGCGCGCGAGCCGCCTCAGGGCTACACCTTCGCGCCGACGAACATCTCGCGCAGTGCCGTCTTCTTGAACTTGCCGGTCGCCGTCCGGGGGATCTCCTCGATGAACTCGAAGCGATCCGGGATCTGCCACTTGGCGTACTGCGAGGCGAGATGGGCCTTGAGATCGTCGGCCTCCACCGTGTGGTCCTCGCGCACGACGATCACCGCCAGCGGGCGCTCGCCCCACCGGTCGTCGGGGATGGCGATGACGGCGGCCTCGGCCACGGCGTCGTGGGCCATCAGCAGGTTCTCCAGGTCAACCGACGAGATCCACTCGCCGCCGGACTTGACCAGGTCCTTGGAGCGGTCACAGATCTTCAGGTTGCCCGTGGCGTCGATCGTCACCACGTCGCCGGTGGAGAACCACCCGTCGTCGGAGAACTTCTCCTCGCCGCGACCCTGGTGATACGCGCGCGCGACCCATGGCCCGCGGACCTCGAGCTCGCCCATCGCCTCGTCATTCCAGGGGATCAGCTCCCCGTCGTCGCCCCGGGCGCGAATCTCGACGAAGGGGCTGGGCCGGCCCTGGCGGGCGCGGTAGTCGTACTGCTCCTCCTCGGGGGCGTCGTCGAGCTCCAGCGGCAGGCGGCAGACGCTGCCCAGGGGCGAGGTCTCGGTCATCCCCCATGCCTGGACGATCGTCAGGCCGTGGCGGTCAAAGCCGGCGAGCATGCTGCGCGGCACCGCGGAGCCGCCCACGAGCAGCATCCGCAGCTTGCTCAGGTCCCAGCGGTCGGGCTCGGCGTCGATGGCCTGGAGCATCATCATCCACACCGTCGGCACGCCGGCGGTGACGGTGACCTGCTCCTCGGCGAGCAGGTCCAGCACGCTGACGGCATCCAGGCGCGGTCCGGGGAGCACGAGGCCGGAGCCGACCAGCGCGGCGGTGAAGATGAGGCCCCAGGCGTTGGCGTGGAACATCGGCACCACCGGCAGGACCGTGTCGCGCGAGGCCAGATCGTTTGAGTCGGGCAGAGCGGCGACCACCGAGTGCAGGACGAGCGAGCGGTGGGAGTAGATGACGCCCTTGGGCCGCCCGGTGGTGCCAGACGTGTAACACATGGCGGCGGCGGCGCGCTCGTCGGCCTCGGGCCACTCCATCGGCTCGGCGTCGGCGATGAGGGCCTCGTAGTCCTGACAGCCGTCGGGGAGCGGTCCGTCGCGCCTGACGACGATCACATGCTCGAAGTCCCGGGCGCCGCGGAAGGCCTCGAAGACCTCGAGCAGCGACTCGTCGACGATGATCGCGCGATCCTCGGCATCGTTGACGATGAAGCTCAGCTCGTCGGGATGCAGGCGCGGGTTGAGCGTGTGCAGCACCGCACCCATCGACGGCAGGGCGAAGTAGACCTCGACATGCTCGGGCTGATTCCACATGAGGGTCCCGACGGGGTCGCCGGGCTCGATCCCCAGTCCCTTCAGCGCGCCGGCCAGCCGGCGGGCTCGCGCGGCACAGTCGCCGAACGTCGTGCGGCCCACCGACCCGTCGGGGCGGCGGAAGACGACCTTGCGCTGCGGACTGAGCCGCTCGCTGCGCTCGACGATCCCCGTCAGTGAGAGCGGGTAGTCATCCATCATCAGCCCTTCGCGCATGTCTCCCTCCCGTGACTGGCGTTCCGCGTAGTCGTCAGCCTACGCGGCGGATCGCGGAAACGCCAATCCGGTGCGTCGCCGCAGGGCCTGGCGACGCCGCCGTCCGCCCGGCAGGTCAGGCGGCCACCGCCAGCTCCCGATCGACCGCGACCGGCGCCCTGACCGCGGGCGGCGCGCTGCGCCGGCCCGGCAGCGCCAGACGGACGATCTTCTTGACCACCGAGCCGAACTGCGAGTGCAGCGGACCGGTGTTGTAGGGCAGGCCGTAGCGCTCGCAGATCGCGCGCACCTCGGTGGCGATCTCGGCGTAGCGATGAGCCGGGATGTCCGGGAACAGGTGATGCTCGATCTGGTGGGACAGGTTGCCGCTGAGGATGTGGAACAGGCGGCTGCCGGTGAGGTTGGCCGAGCCCAGCATCTGGCGCAGGTACCAGGCGCCACGGGTCTCGTTCTCCACCTCCTCCTCGGAGAACTCGTGGGTGCCCTCGGGGAAGTGGCCGCAGAAGATGATCATGAACGACCACACGTTGCGCGTCAGGTTGGCGGTGAGGTTGCCGGCGGCGACAAGCGGCGCCGACGGGCCGGCCAGCAGCGGGAACACCACGTAGTCCTTGAGCACCTGGCGGCGGCCCTTGCGCCACACGGCCTGGAGGATGTCGCGTTTGTCGGCGATGGTGATCTCGCCTGACTCGATGCGCTCGATCTCCAGATCGTGGACGGCGACCCCCCACTGGAAGAGCAGCGCGAGCAGCGTCGCGTACACGGGATTGCCGAGGTCGCGCCGGCGCCACGGCTGGTCGGGCGACATCCGCAGGATCCCGTAGCCGATGTCGCGGTCCTTGCCCAGGACGTTGGTGTGGGTGTGGTGCATGTAGTTGTGGGAATGGCGCCACTGGTCACCCGGGCAGGCGGTGTCCCACTCAAAGCGCTTGGAGTCCAGCGCCGGGTCCTTCATCCAGTCGTACTGGCCGTGCATCACGTTGTGGCCGATCTCCATGTTGTCCAGGATCTTGGAGAGGGCGAGCGCGGTCGTGCCGCCGATCCAGGCCGGCGGCAGGAAGCCGGCGAACAGCAGCCCGCGGCCCGCGATCTCGAGGGCTCGCTGGGCCTTGATCATGGTGCGGATGTAGGACGCGTCGCGCTCGCCGAGGCTGGCGATGGTCCGTCCGCGCAGCTCGTCCAGCTCGTCGCCGAGCGCTTCGATCTGCTCCGGGGTCAGGGTGGGGGGTGCGGTGGTCATGTGGCAGTTCCTCCGGTGTCAGGTGTTCGGGCGCGCGTGGGGTGTCAGGTGTTCGGGCGCGCGTGGCGCGCTAGAGCTCCAGCGCAACATCGCCGGCCGGGGCCGAGATGCACAGTTGGATGTCCTCGTTCTCCTCGTCTGAGACCTCGCCGGTGCGCAGGTTGCGCACCGCGCCGGCGGCCTTGCGGCAGGTGCAGGTGTGGCAGATGCCCATCCGGCAGCCGAACCGAGGTGACAGCCCGGCGGCCTCGGCCTGCTCCAGCAGCGTGCCCTCGCCGATCCCGGCGCTGCGATCGCTGCGCAGGAAGCGGACCGTCCCGCTCGCGGCGTCGCCGCTGACGAGCACGCGGGGCGGTGTGAAGGTCTCCGTGAGCAGGCGGCCGGGATCGCCGCCCAGCTCGGTCCACACGCCGGGCGCGGCGTCGACCAGGCGCGGCGGCCCGCACACGGCGGCGGTGGCCGCGCTGAGATCCGTCGTGGCGGTGGCCGCCTGGAGCGCGGCCGCGTCCAGCCGGCGGGCGCCGGCGTCGCGGGCGCCGGCGTCGCGGGTGGTCAGGCCGCGGGTGGTCAGGCCGCGGGTGGTCAGGTACGTGACGCGCAGGCCGGGGTGGCGAGAGGCGAGGGCCCGGACCTCGGGCTCATAGAGCCAGTCGGCCTGCGTGCGGGCGAAGTGCACGAACGCGATCTCCCCGTCGTGGCCCTCGTCGATGAGCGTGCGCAGCATGGACAGGACGGGCGTGATTCCGCTGCCTCCGCTGATCAGCACGATCCGCCCGGGACGCGGGGTGGGCAGCGTGAACCTGCCCTGGGCGCCGGCGAGATGCATGATCGACCCGGGGCGCGCGCCGCGCAGGAGGTGGCTCGAGACCAGACCGCCGGGATGCTCGGTGACGGTCAGCTCCAGCTCGCGGCCGCGGTGCGCCGAGCTCGCCGGGGAGTAGGTCCGCGTGCGGCGCACCCCGTCGATCTCCACGCCGACGGCGACGAACTGCCCGGCCGCGAAGCCGGCCCAGGCGCGGTTGGGCCGCAGCGTCAGGGTGACGCTGCGCTCGGTCTGGCGGCGCACCGCCGTGACCTCGGCCCGCGCGTCGGCGACGGTGAGGGTCGGGCTGATCAGCTCCAGATAGCGATCGACGCCGTGGGGACCGAGCAGGAGGTCGACCACCGGTGAGCCGAGCAACCGGCGGGCCAGGCCCGGCCGGGGCGGGTCAGACGCAAGCGTTGCCATGTCGTCTCGAGTGCTCCTCATTCAGTGTACGAGTGTTCACAATCTGTATAGAGGGTATGCTCGCCTCATGGCAAGCGCAAACCGCGATCTGTGATCACCCCCACATGGCTGATGTGAACAGGCGTACTCCCAAGAGCGGGACGCGGCGACCCCACGCCGGGCGCGGGTCCACGCACCGCTCGACCGTGCGCCGGTCGCAGGCTGAACGGCGCCGCCAGACGCGCCGCGCCCTGCTGGACGCGGCGCTCGAGCAGATGGACGGCGGCTACGGCTTTGACTCGCTCAGCCTGCGCCGGGTCGCGCGCGCGGCGGGCGTGGTCCCCACGGCCTTCTACCGCCACTTCGACACCATGGACGAGCTGGGCCTCGCGCTGGTGGAGGAGTCGGTGGCGACGCTGCGCTCGATGCTCCGCGAGGCCCGCGAGGGGGAGGGCGGGGCGAGCCTGATCGCGCGGTCGGTGGAGATCCTCGTCGCCCACGTGCGCGAGCACCGGCGCCACTTTGCCTTCATGGCCCATGCCCGGGCGTCGGGCAACGCCGTCCTGCGCCACGCGATCCGATCCGAGACGAAGCTGTTTGCCTCCGAGCTGGCGACCGACATCGCCCGCCTCCCGATCCTGCGCGACTGGACCACCGCCGACCTGCAGATGCTGGCCGCGCTGTTCGTGGACACGATGATCGCCACCATCGACGCGATCCTCGAGGCGTCGAGCTGGGCCGGCGAGGGCGACGCGCTCTCCGACGACGCCCAGGCCCGGATCGCCAAGCAGGCCGAAAAGCAGCTGCGCCTCATCGCCCTGGCGATCCCGCACTGGCGCAGCAGCCGCTGATCCGCCGCGGGCGCGGTCAGACCGATGACGGGAGCCGACCGCTCAGACGAGAGCTGATCCGCCGCGGGCGCGGTCAGACCGATGACCGGAGCCGACCCGCCCAGACGGGAGCTGATCCGCCGCGGGCGCGGTCAGACCGATGACGGGAGCCGACCCGCCCAGACGGGAGCCGACCCGCCTCAGCGGGTACGGTCAGCCCGATGACGGCATCGGACTCGGCGCGTCCCGGCGGGCCACGGACGGAGATCTCCTGGTCAGGGTGGGGCGACCCGGCGCTCGCCGCTCCCCTGGCCACCGAGCTCGAACGGGTCCTGCGCGAGGCGCTGCACATCGAGCGCCCCGGTCGTCCCGCGCCGCCACTGGAGGCACTCGAGCTCGCGCCCGTGCGACTGCCGGAGGCGATCGCCGCGGAGCTCGCGGAGATCGTCGGCGCCGGCCACGCGCGAGCCGACCACGACGCGCGCGCACGCCACGCGCGGGGCAAGTCCACCATCGACCTGCTCGAGCTGCGCGGGGGCGGCGTGGTTGCGGCGCCGGACCTGGTGGTCAGCCCGGCCTCACATGACGAGGTCGCCGCGGTGCTGTCGGTCTGCAGCGCCCGCCGCGTGGCGGTGATCCCGTTTGGGGGCGGGACCTCGGTGGTCGGCGGCCTGCGCGCCGACGCGACGGGCTTTGCCGGGACGGTGGCGCTCGACATGCGACGTCTGGACGCGCTGGTGGCCCTTGATGAGGAGTCGCGCCTGGCGGTGCTCGAGCCCGGGCTGCGCGGACCGGAGGCCGAGGCGCTGCTCGGCGCCCATGGCTACACGCTGGGCCACTTCCCCCAGTCCTGGGAGTACGCCACGCTCGGCGGTTTTGCCGCGGCGCGGTCCAGCGGCCAGAGCTCGGCGGGCTACGGGCGCTTTGACGAGCGGGTGCTGGCGTTGCGCCTGGCCACGCCGGCGGGGACTCTGGAGCTCGGGCGGGCCCCGAAATCCGCAGCGGGACCGGACCTGCGCCAGCTCGTCCTCGGGTCTGAGGGGACGCTCGGCGTCATCACGTTGCTGACGCTGGCCGTCGACCCCGCGCCTGAGCACCTCGTCTATGAGGGGTGGCGCCTGCCCTCGTTCGCGGAGGGGACCGCGGTGGTGCGAGCGCTCGCACAGGATGGCCCGCGGCCGACCGTGCTGCGTCTCTCCGATGAGGCCGAGACCGCGATGGGGCTCGCCCGCCCCGACGCGCTCGGCGGCGGGGCGAGCGGGGGCGGTCTCGGCTGCCTGGCCATCGTCGGGTGGGAGGGCGCCTATGAGGAGGTCGAGCGCCGCCGGCGCGCCACCGCGGAGCGGCTGCTCGCCGCCGGCGGTGAGGCCGTGCCCGGGGCCGGCGACGGGTGGGCCGCCGGCCGCTACCGCGGCCCGTACCTGCGCGACGCGCTGCTGGACGCCGGCGCGCTCGTGGAGACGCTCGAGACGGTGACCTTCTGGGCGGCGCTGCCGGAGCTCTATGCCGCCGTGGCCGGCGCGCTGCGCGAGACGCTCACCGGACTGGGGACCCCGCCGGCGGTCCTGTGCCACATCTCGCACGTCTATCCCACGGGGGCGTCGCTGTACTTCACGATCGCGTGCGCCCAGCTCCCGGATCCCATCGCGCAGTGGAGCGCCGCCAAGGCGGCTGCCGGCGAGGCGATCCTGGCCGCGGGCGGCTCGATCACCCACCATCACGGCGTGGGCGCCGATCACCGGGATCTCTACCCCCGGGAGGTCGGGCCACTGGGTATCGAGGTGCTCCGTGCCGTCAAGCGCACCCTGGATCCGGCCGGGATCCTCAATCCCGGGATCCTGCTCGCCCGTGACGGTGGCGCAGCCCCCGGCCCGGTCCGATCCGGAATGATGTGACGATGACCGACGCCGAGCGCTACACCACCGACATGGCAACGCTGGCGGTCCGGCTGGGCGCCAATGTGCAGCCCGGGCAGATCGTCACGATCTCCTCGGAGCCGGGAAAGGAGGCGATGTCGCGGGCGATCGCGGAGGCGGCGTACGCCGCGGGCGCCAAGTTCGTCGACCTCGCCGTGTTCGACGTGTACTTCAAGCGCGCGCGGGCGCTGCATGCCGATCGCGAGACGCTGGGCTACATCCCGCCGTGGGTCGGCGAGCGGATCCTGGCGCTGGGCGAGCACCGCGCCGCCCGGATCTCGCTGTCAGGACCAGTGGCCCCTCACGCGCTCGACGATGTCGACCCCGAGCTGATCAGCCTGGACCGGCTGCCGCGGGTGCCCGAGGCGATGAAGGTTCTCAACGACGCCAGCACCAACTGGACGATCGTCCCCTGCCCGACCCCGGCCTGGGCGTCGCTGGTCTACCCCCGGTTGGAGCCGCCGGCCGCACTCGACCGGCTGTGGGCCGAGATCGCGCACGTGAGCCGTCTCGACGAGCCCGATCCCGTGGCGGCCTGGGAGAGCCGGCTCAGCGAGCTCAAGCGCGTGAGCGGCGCGCTGAACGAGCTCCGGCTCGATCGGATCCGGTTCGAGGGACCTGGCACCGATCTCAGCATCGGGCTGCTGCCATCCAGCACCTGGCTGGCGGCCAAGTTCGAAACCGCGTTCGGCATCGAACACCAGCCCAACATCCCCACCGAGGAGGTGTTCACGACGCCGGACCCCGAGCGGGTCGAGGGCGAGGTGACCTCGACCAAGCCGCTGTTCACGTCCGGAACGACGGTGACCGGGCTGAAGATCCGGTTCGAGGGCGGGCGCGCGGTCCAGGTCGATGCCGACCAGGGCGCCGAGGTCGTGCGCGGGATGATCGCCGCCGACGACGGCGCGGCGCGGCTGGGCGAGGTGGCGCTCGTCGACCGCGAGGGCCGGATCGGGCCCCTGGGGACGGTGTTCTTCGACACCCTGCTGGACGAGAACGCGGCCAGCCACATCGCCCTGGGCCACGGCTATATCGCCGGCGTGAGCGACCCAGCCGAGGTCGGCCGGGCCAACGAGAGCGTCATCCACACCGATTTCATGATCGGCAGCAACGACGTCTCTGTCACCGGATTTCTGTCCAATGGGGATGAGGTCCCGCTGCTGCGCGACGGGAACTGGCAGATCTAGTGAGCGGCCGCTAGGACCGGGAAAGGGCTGGAAACGGCCGGTCACGCTACGCTCATGGTCCATGCCTGGAGAGGTGCCGGAGCGGCTGAACGGGCGCGACTGGAAATCGCGTAACGGGGGTTAACCTCGTTCGGGGGTTCGAATCCCCCCCTCTCCGTCAATCATTGGTCCAAAAAGCAAAGAACCGATAAAGGCTTCTTGCGCTCGTCCGATCCCTTTCGTAGACTTCCTCCGTAAGGGAGGGAGGATGCAGGGGAACGGCACGAGCCGTCTCATCCTCTTTTCACGTCCATGATCCAAAGACCGGCACTGAGACTCGTAGAAGGTGGACTTGATTCCACCGCTAATTGGCTTTGGTTCTGTGGCCATTGCGCGGCGCCCTCTCCCAACGGCGCCCCGCCTCCCACCGCCCGCGTCTGCACGTCATGCGGACTCGGCCTGCTGCTCGAGGCCCGCGAGGACGCCGTCCCGTCGGCCAAGGACGCCTTCCTCGTCGTCGACTCGTCGATGTCGGTCCAGGCCATGTCCCGTGAGGCCCAGTCGTTGCTGGGCGTCACCGAGGAGGCCGCGATCGACCGTCCCGTCGCCGAGCTGATCATCCCCGCCGACACCGAGGCCCAGGGCCGGGCCGGCTTCGCCGCCGCGATCGCCCAGGCCGCCGGGGGCGACGACCCCGACAACTCGCGCAACTTCGTGCGCCCGTGGAACACCTTCGGTGTCCGCCTCCGGGCCCGGATCGCCACCTGCGGGCCGCCGCGGGCCGCGCTCGTAGTGCTGGAAAACGGTCGCCCGCCGGCGTTGCGGGCGGTCACCAACCCTCGCTGAGCTCCGCGGCGCCGTATGGCGCCTTTTTTTGTGGGGTTGACGGAGCGGACGGGGGGTTGTGCTGGGGAAGCGTGCGTGTCTGGCGGCCCGGACGGCCCGTGGGGCTGCCGCCGAGGGGGCATAACGCGACAAATCGGACCGGCGCGCCTCGATTTTTCACCAGATGGCCCTCCAGGGCGCATAACGCGGCAGGGCGTCATGTCGCCGTCACGATTGCTGCGTTTTGCCCCCAAGGATCAGGGACCAGTCGACGACAAATTGGGATTCCGTCGAGCGGTTTGGCGCCAAGTGGCCGCTGGGCGTACCCCAGCGGACAAACTCGGCGGCACGCTCCTGATTTGGTGCCAATTGGCCGTTGGCGCAGCCGGCGGCGTTCCGCGCCCACCCCTCCCCAGCCCTGCCGTTAGCCCGCCCCCGCGGTGCGTACACGCAGGTCCCCCACCGCAAGGGAACCGCGGAACGCGGACGCAGGTCCCCCGCGGCTACGACAACCCCGGCGCGGCCGGCAGCACCGCCGGCGCTCCGTACCCGGCCAGCACCGCCGGCAACTCCACCGACCCGTCGTCGCGCTGCCCGTTCTCCAGCAGCGCGATGATCGTCCGCCCCACCGCCACCGCGGTTCCGTTGAGGGTGGCCAGGTGCGCGGGCTTGCCGTCCGCGGGCCGGTAGCGGATGTCCAGGCGTCGCGCCTGGTAGTCGGTGGTGTTGGAGGTGGAGGTGAGCTCGCGGTAGCGGCCCTGGCCGGGCAGCCACGCCTCGATGTCGTACTTGGAGGCCGCCGAGGCGCCGAGGTCGTCGACGGCGATCGCGACCACCCGGTAGGGGATCTCGAGGTCCTGCATGATCGACTCCTCGATCGCGAGCAGGCGCTCGTGCTCGTCCAGAGCGGCCTCGGGCTCGACGAAGCAGAACATCTCGACCTTGTCGAACTGGTGCACGCGGAAGATGCCGCGGGTGTCCTTGCCGGCGGCGCCCGCCTCTCGACGGAAGCAGCTGGAGAATCCCGCGTAGCGCAGCGGCAGCACGTCGGCGGCCAGGATCTCGTCGCGGTGCATCGAGGCCAGCGCCACCTCGGAGGTCCCGACGAGGTAGAGATCGTCCTCGGGCAGCGCGTAGATCTGCTGCTCGGTGTCGGGGAGAAAGCCCGTCCCGTACAGCGCCTGCTCACGGACGAGCACCGGCGGGATCACCGGCTCAAAGCCTTCTCCTGAGAGCTTCTCCATCGCGTAGCGCACCAGCGCCAGCTCCATCAGCACCAGGTCCCCGCGCAGGTAGGCGAAGCGCGAGCCCGAGAGTCGCGCGCCGCGCTCCATGTCGATCCGCGGCCCCGCGAGCTCGAGGTGGTCGCGGCCGCTCGGCTTGCCCTCGCCCACCTCCTTGAGCACGGTGTCCTGTTCCGGGGCGCGATCGGAGGGCAGGTTCGGCAACGAGGTGAGCGCCGCGTCGCGCTCGTGGCGCAGCCGGGTCTCCTCGTCGGACAACGAGCGCCCGCGGGCGGCGAGCTCGGCGAGCTGCGCGCGCTGCTCGGGGCTGGGAGCGCCCTTGAGCGCCTTGCTGGCCGCGTTCTGCTCGGAGCGCAGCTGCTCGAGCTCCGTGGTCATGGCCCGCCACTGCTCGTCGAGCTCGAGGAGCCGGTCGACCGCCGCCGCCTCACCCGCCCCGCGCCGGGACAACGCCGTGCGCACGGCGTCGGGATCGCGACGGATCAGCCTGATATCGAGAACTGCCGCGCCTCCGCTACGGATGCCGTGGGGTCACTGGCTGCCGGCCGGCAGGGTCCCGAGCTGCCTCAGCTGGCAGTTGATGATCCCGACCTGCCGCGGCGCCTGGCGGCCGGCATAGGTCGCGACGAACTTGGCCACGTCGAGGGCGTCCTGGCCCACGACGACGTTCTGGGGCATGTACGCGCCCGAGAAGCCGCCGTTCTCGATGGCGTAGAGCACGCGGTCAACCGGGCGCTCGCAGCGCTGGTTGAAGTTGGGCCCGCTTGTGGCCTGTGCGGTCCGGATGTTCGGCGCCGAACCGTTGGAGGCGGCGTAGGTGAGCGAGTGGCACCCCGAGCAGCGCTGCTGGAAGAGCACCGCGCCGCTGCGCAATTGCGCCTGCGACTTGGGCACCTCGATCTTCTGAGTTCCGCAGGCAGCCGCGGCGATGGCCACCGCCAGCGCAGCCGTGCCGAGCGCCAGAATCTTCGCCAACCGGCTCATCGGGCAGGGATCATAATCGGGACGCCGTGCGTACGAAGCGCCCTCCCCTCCCGCTGCTCGCCGTCGCGCTGGCGTCGCTCGCCGTGGGCGCGTGCGGCAGGACGACGACGGTCGGAACCGGCCGCACGCTGCAGATCGCGCTCAACGAGTACCGCGTCACGCCCCAGGACATCCGGGCCCAGACCGGCCTGCTGACGATCTTCGTCCACAACTACGGGCGCTTGACCCACGACCTGGTGATCAGTCTCGACGGCCAGACCGACGCGGCGACCCCGCCGATCGCGCCCGGCCAGACCGCGGAGCTCGACGCGGCCCTGGGCCCCGGCCATTACCTCATGGCCTCGTCGATCCTGTCCGACCAGGCGCTCGGCGCCTACGGCACACTGATCGTGCACTGACTGTTGCAGGACCCGGGGGCGGCGCGCCGAACCTATGCCCACCCCCGGCGCCGGCTTGTGCGACGTTCGCCACCGAAGTATCCAAACAACAGCGCGATCGTCCTCCTACGGCGGCAACCAGAGGTGCCGACGCCGGGGGGCCCAGCTCAGCCCCCGGTCCCGGCCACCCGGCTCAGCCCCCGGTCCCGCCGCCCGGTCAGCCCCCGGTCCCGGCCGCCCTGATCAGCAGGACCAGGATCACCAGCGCCGCGAGGACCATGACGCCCAGCTCGCGTTGCAGGATGGACAGGACGATCACGCGCTGCTCCGCCTCCGGGAGCTCGCCCACCGCGGCGTTGGACTCAAAGCCGCGGCTGTCGAGGACCATCTGGGCCGAGGCGATCCGCAGCTGCTCGGCGACGAAGGAGATCCCCACCGGCAGCAGCCCGTAGATCAGGTGCAGGCTGGTCTCCTTGCGGCCCATCGCCACGAGCACGCCGCCCAGCACCGCCTCGAGCACCACCACGACCTGGCCGGCGCGCAGCAGGCGCCAGAACCACCGGCTGTGGCGGACGCGGTACCAGCACCACGCGCCCCACACTCCGGCGCTCCCGATCAGAGCGATGGACAGCACCCCGACGACGAGGTGCACGAGCTTCATGGAAGGCTCACCTGGGTATCCGGGATATCGCGTACCGTGCGGGTATCACCAGGGATGGCGAGAAACGCACGGAGTAGATAGCCGCATTTCGCACTAAGTAACACTGTGTTACAAGCTTGCCTTCGTCGGTGATATAAGAGGTTCTGTGCTTCGAAGCTATCTACCGGCGATCGTCTTCCTTCTACTCGGCAGCGCGGTAGGCGGCCTCTTCGGAGTGCTCAACCTGTTCACCGGAGTCCGCGGGACGCACCGCCAGCAGAGCAAGACCACTCCGTACGAATGTGGTCTGCCGTCGGAGATCCAGCGCGGGTTCCGGTTCGGGATCAGCTTCTACCTGATCGCGATGCTGTTCATCCTGTTCGACATCGAGGTCATCTTCCTGTATCCGATCGCGGTCCAGCTACGCGCGTTCGGCACCTTCGCACTCAGCGAGACCATCGTCTTCGTCGTGCTGCTGATGGTGGCGTTCGTGTACGTCTGGCGCCGAGGAGCCCTGGAATGGAAATAAAGCGCGAGCAACTCGCAGGCACCGGCGCGCCGCTGGACTTCCGCGCGCGCCAACTGCAGGCCCGGGACATGCTGCGCGGCGATCTGGAGGGCGAGGCGCTGGAGCGGTACGTCAAGGAGAGCGTCCTGACCACCACGGTCGAGAAGGCCGTGGCCTGGTCACAGGGCAACTCGATCTGGCCGCTGACCTTCGGCCTGGCCTGCTGCGCGATCGAGATGATGTCGATCGTCGGGGCTCGGGTCGACGTCGCCCGGTTCGGATGGGAGGCCTTCTGGGCCTCGCCGCGCCAGGCGGACCTCCTCATCCTCTCCGGCCGGGTGTCGGTGAAGATGGCGCCGGTCATCCGCCGCATCTATGACCAGATGCTCGAGCCGCGCTGGGCGATCTCGATGGGCGCCTGCTGCTCCTCGATGGGCGTGTTCAACAACTACGCCCTCGTCCCGGCGGACAAGTTCCTGCCGATCGACGTGCACGTGCCCGGCTGCCCGCCGCGGCCCGAGGCGCTGCTGCACGGGATCCTGCGGCTGCGCGAGAAGATCCACGGCACCGAGCGCGACGGGTGGCGTGAGCGCTATGACGCGGTGGGCACCGAGGAGGTGGTGCTCCCCAACGGCACGAGCGCCAGCGACGGCGCGATCAATGTGTTCCCGGGAGGGGACACAGCCGGTGCCTGACGCGACCGGGCTCGAGCAGACGGCCAACGCGCTCCGCGATGACAACGCAGAGTCGATCCTCGGGACCGACTTCGGGCGGGGCGAGCGTGCGGTGCTGCTGGTCGATCCGGCGCACGTCATCCACGTCCTGAGCTCGCTGAAGGATCAGGGCTACGGGTTCCTCGCCAGCCTGCACGGCGTCGACTACTACCCCGACGAGCCGCGGCTGGGCGTGCTGTATGAGCTGCTCAACATGACCGAGGTGGATCGGATCACCGTCAAGGCCCGCGTTCACACCGACAACCCGAGGATCGCCACGGCGACCGGCCTGTTCCCCGGCGCCAACTTCCCCGAGCGCGAGGTCTACGACATGTTCGGCGTGGTCTTCGAGGGCCACCCGGACATGCGGCGGATCCTCATGCCCGAGGACTTCGAGGGCTTCCCGCAGCGGCGTGACTTCCCCGTCGGCGGCGAGCCGGTCCTCTTCACCTACAACGAAGAGACCTCGTACGGGAAGTGGAGCTGATGGCGCTCGACACCGCCGACTACCGCAAGCGCGAGGAGTCGATCACCTACTCGGCGGAGCCCGCCGGCCAGGGCGAGACCCAGGAGCTGCTGACCCTCAACATCGGTCCGCACCATCCCGCCACCCACGGGGTCCTGCGCCTGCTGGCCACGCTCGAGGGCGAGGTCGTGCGCGACATCACGCCGATCATCGGCTACGTCCACACCGGTATCGAGAAGACGGCCGAGGATAAGGCCTACTGGAAGGTCATCCCCGTGGTCGAGCGGATGGATTACCTGGCCTACTACTTCAACTCGCTGGCCTACTGCGGCGCCGTCGAGACCCTGCTCGGCGCGGAGGTCCCTCCGCGGGCGCAGTACCTGCGGGTGATCCATCTCGAGCTCAATCGGATCATGTCCCACCTGGTGTGGCTGGGGACGAGCGCGCTGGACCTCGGCGCGATCAGCATGTTCTGGTACTGCTTCCGCGAGCGCGAGAAGATCCTCGACCTGTTCGAGATGTCCTCGGGCCAGCGGATGCACACCCGCTACTTCCAGGTCGGCGGTGTGATGGAGGACATCCCGCCGGGCTTCGCCGCCAAGCTGCGCGCGTTCCTGGCCGACATGCCCACCCGCGCCGACCAGTACGCGGACCTGCTGGAGAAGAACCAGATCGTCTTCGAGCGGCTGCACGGCGTGTGCCCGCTCGACGCCGAGACCCTGCTCTCCCTCGGCGTCACCGGCCCGCTGCTGCGCGCCGCCGGCAACCCGTGGGACCTGCGCAAGGCGGCGCCGTACTGCAGCTATGACCACTTCGACTTCAAGATCCCGGTGGGGACCGTCGGCGACAACTACGACCGCTACCGGGTCCGCCACGCGGAGATCTACGAGTCGGTGAAGATCATCAGCCAGGCGCTCGACGGTCTGCCCGAAGGGCCCTACATCACCACCGACCGCAAGATCGCGCTGCCGCCGCGCCACGAGCTGGCCACCTCGATGGAGGCGCTCATCCATCACTTCAAGCTGGTCACCGAGGGATTCCGCGTGCCGCCCGGCGAGGCGTACTACCCGATCGAGGGGCCCCGGGGCGAGCTGGGCTGCTTCGTGCGCGCCGACGGCTCGGCCAAGCCGGCTCGCGTCCACATGCGCGACTCGAGCTTCGTCAACCTCCAGGCCCTGGAGCCGATGGTGCGCGACAGCTACCTGGCCGATCTCATCGCCACCCTGGCGATGCTCGACCCCATCCTGGGCGGAATCGACCGATGAGCTCGGGCGACCGGCCGGCGCCGGATCTCAACGACGAGCTGTCGCTGCGCCACGCCACGCACCGCGACGCGCCGGGCGCCCTGTCGCGGCTCGTGCCGCGCTTCAGCCACGGCTCTCGCGTGCCGGGGTGGGACGACGCGGTCGACCTCACCAAGGACCCCGCGGTCATCCCCGACCCGGCGACGACCCCCGTCCCCGATGACCTGCGCCGGGAGATCGAGGCGGCGATGGCCAAGTACCCCGACCGCCGCTCGGCGGCGATCCCATCGCTGCACGCCGCCCAGGCCGTCCACGGATGGTGCTCTCCCGAGGCGATCGACCAGGTGGCCGCGGTGATGCGCCTGACCCCCGCCTACCTGACGTCCGTGGCGAGCTTCTACGACATGTTCGAGCTGCACCCCAAGCACACGCACGACGTCTTCGTGTGCACGAACATCTCGTGCTCGATCCTCGGCGCCGACGAGTTCTACGACGCGATGGCCGCCGCCGCCGAGGGCCAGGACATCGACGTGCGCTCCTTCGAGTGCCTGGGCGCGTGCGACATCGCCCCGATGGCGTCGGTCAACGGTGAGTACGTCGGCCCGCTCGAGCTCGCCGACGCCGAGCGCATCGTCGAGGACCTCAACGCCGGGCAGCCCGTGCTCCGCGACAAGCAGCTGCGCTACCGCGCCTCCGTCGACCCCAACGTGGGATCCGATCCCACCACCCACCCCAGCACCGCGCAGGAGTTCTCCGAGCCCGATCATCCGCACCGCGCCGACACCGCCGGCCTCACCGAAGCCGACCATGCCGCCGACCGCCCGGGGCCGAGCGCCCCGCTGGAGATGCCCCCCCAAGACCAGAGCGAGACATGAAGCCGATCCTCTTCGACCGCATCGACGAGCCGGGACTGAACACGCTGGAGGTGTACGAGCGCCGCGGCGGCTACGAGATGCTGCGCAAGGCGATCAGCATGTCCCCCGAGGACGTCCTGGCCCAGATCATGGACTCGGGCATCCGCGGTCGCGGCGGCGCGGGGTTCCAGATGGGGCGCAAGATCTCCTTCCTGCCCCACGGCGACATGGACAAGTACCTCGTGTGCAACGCCGACGAGTCAGAGCCCGGGACGTTCAAGGACCGCGAGCTCATGCAGAAGTGCCCGCACGCGCTCATCGAGGGCATCGCCATCGCCGCCTACGCCGGCGGCATCAGCCGGTCGTTCATCTACATCCGCGGCGAGTACCAGCTCCAGGCGGACATCCTGGAGGCGGCGATCGCCGAGGCCGCCAACGCCGGCTTGCTCGGCGAGCGCATCCTGGGGACCGACTTCACGATGTCGCTGGTGCTCCACCGCGGCGCCGGCGCCTACATCTGCGGCGAGGAGACCGGTCTGCTCGACTCGCTGGAGGGCAAGCGCGGCAACCCGCGACTCAAGCCCCCGTTCCCGGCGATCGAAGGCCTCTACGCCGGGCCGACGCTCATCAACAACGTCGAGACGCTGGCCACGGTCCCCTCCATCCTGCGGATGGGCGGCGGCGAGTACGCCAAGCTCGGCACCGAGACCTCGACGGGCACCAAGCTCGTCTCCATCTCCGGGGACGTCAAGCGCCCGGGCAACTACGAGATCGAGCTGGGGATCCCGTCGCGGGAGATCATCTACGACCTCGCGGGCGGCCCGCCCAGCGGCAAGAAGATCAAGTTCTGGTTCCCCGGCGGCTCGAGCTCGCCGGTGCTCACCGGCGACGACCTCGACATCCCGTACGACTTCGACTCGATGGCCAAGGCGGGCACGATGCTCGGCTCCGGCGCCATCATCATCGCCGACGAATCGCGGCGCGTCCTGGACACGATGCTCAAGGTGGCCAAGTTCTACGCCCACGAGTCGTGCGGCAAATGCGTCCCGTGCCGCGAGGGAACCAACTGGACCCACAAGATGGTCCAGCGCATCTACACGGGCGAGGCGACGCCGATGGACCTCGACATCATGGCCTCGGTCCAGGAGCAGATCATCGGCAACTGCCTGTGCGTGCTGGGTGACGCGATGGCGATGCCGATCGGCTCCATGGTCGCCAAGTTCCGCACCGAGCTCGAAGCCGAGATCGAGTCCGCGCGCGAGCGCGCGGAGGGCGCGGCGCTCGAAGACGTCGTCGCGCTGGGGGTGGCCGACGAGCACGCCGGTCCCATCCCCGTCCACTGACCCCACGCCCCCATGCCACGTCCAGAGCGCAAGACCATTCAGCTGACCATCGACGGCCGCGAGGTGCAGGCCGTCGAAGGGGCCATGCTCGTCGACGCCGCCAAGCAGGGCGACATCGAGATCCCCTACTTCTGTTATGAGCCCAAGCTCGGTCAGCCGGTGGGCGCCTGCCGCATGTGCCTGGTCGAGGTCGAGGGCATCCCCAAGCTGCAGACGAGCTGCTCGACTCCGGTCAAGGACGGGATGGTGGTGCACACCCAGACGGATCGCGTCCGCAAGGCCCAGAACGCCGTGGTCGAGTTCCTGCTCGTCAACCACCCGCTCGACTGCCCGGTGTGTGACAAGGGCGGCGAGTGCCCGCTGCAGGACATCACCTTCGGCTGGGGCCTGGGCCGCAGCCGCTTCATCGAGCCCAAGCGCCACTTCGAGAAGCCGCTGGCGCTGTCGCCGCTGATCGCGATCGATCGGGAGCGCTGCATCCTCTGCTACCGCTGCGTGCGCTTCTCCCAGGAGGTCGCCGAGGACTACCAGCTCATCTTCACCGAGCGCGGCGCCCACACCTTCGTCGGCACCCACGATGGTCATCCGTACGTCGCGCCGTTCAGCGGCAACATCATCGAGCTGTGCCCGGTGGGGGCGCTCACCTCCCAGCCCTACCGGTTCCGCGCGCGGCCGTGGGACAACGAGAGCGCCGCTGGGGTGTGCACCCTGTGCTCGTCGCAGTGCAACGTCACCTTCACCGTCCGCGACGAGCGCGTGATGCGCGTGCTGGCCCGGGACGCCGAGGGCAACCCGGGCGTCGACGACGGCTGGCTGTGCGACAAGGGCCGCTTCGCCTACCAGGCCATCCACGTCGACCAGCGCATCACCCGCCCGCTGGTGCGCGACGGCGGCGAGCTGCGCGAGGTCTCCTGGGAGCGGGCGCTCGAGACCGCGGCCGGCCTCTCACGCCACAAGGGCCGCGTCGGCACGCTCGTCGGGGGCCAGGCTTCCAACGAGGAGGGCTTCCTGCTCCAGCGCCTCAGCCGCGAGGGCCTGGGGACCTCCGACATCGACTCGCGCGGAAGCGCAGTGGGCGGGGCCCCGATTCCGACCGGCGCGGCCCGGGCGCTGGCCGCACCCGAGCTGCAGGCCTCCGTGCCCGACATCGAGTTCGCGCACACCGTGCTGGTGTTCGGCTGCGACCCCCGCGACGACTCCCCGATCCTCGATCTGCGCATCCGCAAGGGCGTGCGCCGCCACGGCGTCACCCTGGCCATCGCCACCGCGCGGCCGACCGCGCTGGAGGCCAACGCCACGACGTCCGTGCGCTACGCCCCAGGGGCCGACGCCGAGTTCGCCGCCGCGCTGGAGCGCGCGCTGGACGGAGCGGCCGATGTCGCCGAGGACGTCGCCGCGCTGGCGACCCTGCTGCGCGACGGCGGCGAGGACGTGGTCATCATCTTCGGCGAGCGCATCGGCGCGGCGGCGGCGGACGCGCTGGCCCGCGTCGCACGGCGCATCAGTGTGCCCGGACGCACGGGCGCCGGCCTGCTGGCCCTGCCCGCCGGCGCCAACGGGCGCGGACTGCGCGAGGCCGGGGCGGTCCCGGACGCCGGGCCGGGCTACGACGCCCTCGACACCGCTGGTCGCAGCACCGCCGAGATCGGCGTCGCGGCCGCCGCGGGCGACATCACCGCACTGCACCTCTTCGGCACCGACCCGGTGCGCGACGAGCCCGACCGCGCCCTGTGGGAGCGCGCCATGCACTCCGCGGCGCTCGTCGTCGCCCACGCGTCGGTGCTGACCGAGGGCCTGGCCGAGCACGCCACCGTCATCTTCCCCGCCGAGTCCCACGCCGAGAAGGAGGGCACCCTGGTGCACCCGGACGGGCGCCTGCAGCGCCAGCGGATCGCCATCGCCCACCCCGGCGAGGTGCGACCCGGCTGGTGGGTCCTCACGCAGATCGCGGCCGCCTGCGGATTGGACACCGGCGTGCAGCGCGCGGGCGACGCCTTCGCCCAGCTGGTGGCGGCGGTGCCGTTCTATGACGGGCTGACGCTCGAGGAGATCAGCGGCCACGGCGTGCGCTGGCCCGAGCGACCGCAGGCCCAGTCGATGGCGCTGCCGGACACGGATCCCGCGCGCCCGGCGGGGGCCGGGTCGTCCGAGGAGACAGAGGCCACCCCCGCGACGGGGGCCGCGTCGTCCAACGGGCATCTGCGCCTGGGGACCTACCGGCCGATCTGGGCGGCCCCCGAGTGCGAGATCTCACCGGCGCTGAAGTTCCTCATCCCCGAGCAGCACATCGAGCTCTCCCCGGGTGACGCCGAGCGCCTGGGCATCCTGCACGGTGAGGATGTGGTCGTCGCGCAGAACGGGACCCGCCTGAACGCCAAGGCGTTCGTGCGCTCGGCGATCCCGGCGGGCAGCGCCTTCCTCGCCGACGGCCTCGCCGCCGACTCGGCCAACGTCCTCACCGAGTCGCTCATCGAGGTGATCAAGCCGTGAGCCTCGTGATCGCCGACGTCAACCTGATCGAGCCCTGGTGGATCCAGATCGTCAAGGCCATCGTCATCTTCGCCGTGATCTTCGCGGTGCTGCCGATCATCATCGTCTACGAGCGCAAGCTGCTCGGTCGCTTCCAGGGCCGCTACGGGCCCAACCGCGTCGGCCCCTACGGCCTCATCCAGCCGCTGGCCGAGGCGGTCAAGCTGGCGCGCAAGGAGTCGTTCCGGCCGGCCACCGCGGTCGGCTACCTGTACCGGATCGCGCCGATGGTGGCGATCCTCACCGCGGTGTCCTCGATGGCGCTGTTGCCCTTCGGCAACGTGCAGCACATCTTCGGGCGCCCGATCGGCCTCTACGGCATCGACGTCTCGATCGGGCCGCTCTACGTGTTCGCGTTCGGCGGGATCTCCTTCTACGGGATCATGCTCGGCGGCTGGGCCTCGGGCTCCAAGTACTCATTCCTGGGCGCGATGCGCGGCGCCGCCCAGCTCATCTCCTACGAGGTCTCCCAGGGGCTGGCGCTGGTCGGGGTGCTCATCACCGCGGGCACGCTGTCGCTGGGTGGGATCGTCCACGCCCAGGCCGGCATGTGGTACTTCATCCCGCAGTTCGTCGGCTTCCTCATCTTCATGACGGCGTCGTTCGCCGAGACCAACCGCGCGCCGTTCGACGTGGTCATCGCCGACGCCGAGCTGGTCGGCAGCTACTTCACCGAGTACGGCGGGATGGCCTTCGTCGCCTATCAGTTCGCCGAGTACGCCAACGTCATCGTCGTCTCGGGACTGGCCACCACGCTGTTCTTCGGCGGCTGGCTGATGCCGTTCGGGATCCATCCGCCCGGCTGGGTCGACCCGATCGTGGTGATCGTGAAGATGATGCTCGTCATCACCTTCTTCATCTGGATCCGCGCCACCCTGCCCCGCCTGCGCTACGACCAGCTGATGTCCTTCGGCTGGAAGATCCTGCTGCCGCTGGCGACCCTCAACCTGCTGGTCACGGCCATCATCGTGGTGTCATGACCGCTCCTCGCATCGATCACGGGAGGCTCACATGACCCCCTACAACCCTGGTGCCGACGTCGTGCAGGTCATGCGCAGCCCGGGTGCCGGCCCGGTGCGCGGCGCCTACCGCATCTTCGGCGAGACGCTGCGCGGCCTCAAGACCACGTTCGCGCGGATCGTCGAGGGCCCGGTCACCATCCAGTACCCGGAGGAGAAGACCCCCGTCTATCCCCGCTTTCGCGGTCGCCACAAGCTGCACCGCTTCGATGATTCGGACCCCACCCACCCCAGTCTGGAGAAGTGCGTCGGCTGCTCGCTGTGCGCGGCGGCCTGCCCCGCGGACTGCATCCGCGTCGTGGCGGCCGAGAACACACCGGAGAACCGCGTATCCGCCGGCGAGCGCTATGCCGCGGTCTATGAGATCAACCTCAGCCGCTGCATCTTCTGCGGCTACTGCGAGGTGGCGTGCCCGTTCGACGCCATCACGATGGGCCACGACTATGAGATGTCGGATTACACCCGCTCGGACCTGATCTTCACCAAGGAGATGCTGCTGGCCGAGGCGATCGAGCGCACGCCACTGCGGAGGGAGGGCGAGTGAGCGCAGTCCTCTTCTTCATCGCCGCCATCGGCGCGCTGGCAGGCGCGGTGGGCGTCGTGGTCATCCGCAACCCGTTCTACAGCGTGCTCGCCCTGGTCTGTCACCTGATCGCGCTGGCTGCGCTGTTCCTACTGCTGCGCGCCGAGTTCGTGGCCGCCGCACAGGTCGTCGTCTACGCCGGCGCGGTGATGGTCCTGTATGTGTTCGTCGTCGCCTACATCGGGGGCGCCGACAACCCCCTGCACCGGCCGGGCGGCGCGCTGAAGGTCCTCGCGCCGCTCTTCGGGCTGGCCGTGGCGGTCGAGCTGTGCATCGCCCTGCTCGGCACGGCGCTCAAGGGCGTCTCCTCCAAGGGCGCCCCCTACGTCACGGGCTTCGGCACCCCGGAGCACATCGGGCGGCTGTTCTTGACGACGTACCTGTTCCCGTTCGAGATCGCCTCGCTGCTGCTGCTGGTGGCCGCGATCGGCGCCGTCGTGCTGGCCCGCCGCCGCCGCGGCCTGGAGCCTGACGAGGACGTCGATGCGCGCCTGCACCCGCTGCGCCCTGTGTTCACCGGGACGATGGCCGAGGCCGCCGGCTTCCGCGCCGGCGGGGGCACCACGACGGGGCGGGCGGGATCGAATTCCGAAACCGAGCCGGTCGGCGCCCAGACCTCACCCCCCGCGGGCGTGGGGAGCTCGGCCGAGCAGGGCGAGGGGGGCTGGTAGATGGCCATCGGCTGGTATCTGACCGTCTCGGCACTCATCTTCTGCATCGGCGCCGTCGGCGTCGTCACCCGCCCCAACCCGCTGGTGATCCTGCTCTGCCTGGAGCTGATGCTCAACGCCGCCAACCTGGCCCTCGTCGCCTTCTCCCGCATGTGGGGCCACGAGGACGGGCAGATCTTCGCGCTCATCGTGATGGTGGTCGCCGCCTGTGAGGTGACGGTCGGGCTGGGCCTGATCGTGGCCATCTACCGGCGCCAGATGCCGGTCAACGTCGACGACCTCAACCAGCTCAACGGGTGACGCGGGCGTGAGCGCAACGACGTTCGGATGGCTGATCCTGCTCTTCCCCCTGGTGGGGACGATCCTCATCGGCGTGGGCTACAAGCGGCTGCCGGGGACGAGCGCCGGATGGCTGGCCACCCTGGCGATCGCCCTGGCCTTCGCCGCCGCCATCGGCGCGCTGTTGTCACTGCTGGGCGACTCCTCCAGCCACCGGGAGCTGACCTCGAAGCTGTGGAGCTACGACGTCACCATCGGGGTCGACGCTCAGCTCTCGATCCTGGTGGACCCGCTCTCGATCTTCATGGCGCTGGTGGTGTCGGGGGTCTCGACGCTGATCCACATGTACTCGATCGCCTACATGAAGTCAGACCGCGGCTACAACCGGTACTTCGCCTACCTCAACTTCTTCGTCTTCTCGATGCTGGTGCTGGTGCTGGCGGGCAACTTCCTGCTGCTCATCGTCGGCTGGGCCTTCGTCGGCGCCGCGTCCTACCTGCTCATCTCCTTCTGGTACCGGCGCACCACCGCCACCCGGGCCGGCATCAAGGCGTTCGTCATCAATGTGCTCGGCGACGTCGGCCTGGTCCTGGGGACGTTCTTCATCTTCCGCCACACCCACACCGTCGACTTCCAGAAGGCCTTCGCCGCCGCCCCGCACGTGTTCAGCCACAACAGCACCGATCTGGTGGCGGGCTGCCTGCTCCTGCTCGTCGGAGCGTTCGCCAAGTCCGCCCAGGTCCCGCTGCACACCTGGTTGCCCGACGCCATGGAGGGACCCACCCCGGTCTCCGCCCTGATCCACGCCGCCACCATGGTGACCGCCGGCGTGTACCTGATCGCGCGCATGCACCCGCTGTTCGAGATCGCCACCACGGCCGCCGACGTGGGCGCCATCGTCGGCTGCCTGACCCTGCTCATCGCGGCCACGATCGCCATCGTCCAGACCGACCTCAAGCGCGTGATCGCCTACTCGACGATGTCGCAGATCGGCTACATGATCATGGGCGTCTCGGTGGGCGCCTACTCCGCGGGCCTGTTCCACCTCATGACCCACGCCTTCTTCAAGGCCCTGCTGTTCATGTCGGCCGGCTCGCTGATCAGCGCCATGGGCGGGGAGCAGTCGCTGGACAAGATGCGCGGCTTTCGCAAGGCGATGCCGTTCACGTTCCTGTGCTTCATCGTCGGCGGCCTGGCGCTGTCGGGGCTGCCGCCCTTCAGCGGCTGGCTGTCCAAGGACGACATCATCGGCTATCTGGACAACCGCGGCGGTGGCTTTGAGATCCTCGGGATCCTCGGCTACCTCGGCGCGCTCCTGACCGGGATCTACACCTTCCGGATGATCTTCCGCGCCTTCTGGGGCGAGCCCTGCGAGGAGGCCCGCGAGCTCGAGCAGGGCCACCTCGTCCACCACGACGTGCCGACCAACCCGCAGACCGGCGAGGCCGAGGACATCGACGTCGGCTTCCCCGGCGCCGAGCACCACATCGCCGAGCGCGACTGGGCGATGCGGGTCCCGATGAGCGTGCTCGCCTTCCTGGCCCTCGTCGGCGGGCTGCTGCAGATCCCGGGCGTCGACGACGCCATCACCAGGTTCCTGGGCCCGACATTCGCGGGGTCGCACCTCTATCACCTGACGGGCAGCACGGGCTCAGACTGGGTGGGCCTGATCGTGGGCGCGCTGATCGCGGTGGCCGGCATCTCGCTCGCGTACCGCACCTGGGTGCTGAAGCCGGGTACGTCGGCGGCCCTCATGGGGCGGCTCGCGCGCCTGCACACCTTCCTCTACAACAAGTGGTACTTCGACGAGCTGATCGACATGATCATCGTCCGCCCCGCGCAGTGGCTGGGCCGCTTCGATGAGTCAGTGCTCGAGCGCGGCGTGATCGCCGGCGGGATCACCGGCGGTACCACCGGGCTCGTGCGCGCCGCCTCGGCGGCGGTACGGCGCGCTCAGACCGGCTACGTGCGGTACTACGCCGCGGTCGTGGTCGTCGGCATCTCCGGCATGGCCCTCTACTTCCTCATCTCCGCGTCATGACGCTCTCGATCCTCATCTGGGTCCCGCTCGCGCTGTCGCTGGTGGCCGCGCTGCTGCCGGCCCGGCTGGCGGGACGCGCGGCGGTTCTGTGGAGCTTCATCACGCTCGGCTTGGCCATCTCGTTCTTGGCGCGCTTCAAGACCGGCGGCGGCCTGCAGTTCGTGACCGACAAGGTCTGGATCTCGGCGCTCGGCATCCACTACAAGCTCGGCCTCGACGGGCTCAACGTCGCTCTGGTGATGACGACGACGATCATCTTCGCCGCCGCGATGCTGTGGTCTGCGACGCACGAGTGGGACCGCCCGCGGGTCTTCTACTTCCATTTCGCGCTGGCCGAGAGCGCCGTGCTCGGCGCCTTCTGCGCCCAGGACCTGGCGCTGTTCGTGGCCTTCTTCGACCTCATGCTCATCCCGTTCTACTTCCTCTCGGGGATGTGGGGCGGGCCCGACCGCGTGCGGGCCACGACCCGGCTGGTCATCTACACCCTCATCGGCTCCTTCTTCATGCTCGTCGCCGCCATCGCCACGGGCGCGCTGGCGTCCAGCCAGCACGGCACGCCGCTGACCTTCGTGCTCAGCTCGCTGCGGGGCCTGCCGCTCTCGCACACCACCCAGACATGGGTGTTCCTCGCCTTCGCGGTGGCCTTCCTGGTCAAGATGCCGCTCGTCCCCTTCCACGGCTGGCTGCCCGACGGGTACAAGGCGATGCCGATCCCGGCGGTCGCGGTCTTCTCCGCGATCCTGTCCAAGGTCGCGGCCTACGGGTTCCTGCGGATCGTGCTGCCGCTGTTCCCCTACGCCGCCGTGCACTTCCAGACGCTCATGCTGCTCATCGCCGTGGTCTCGATCCTGTGGGCGACCCTGGTGGCCATGACCACGCCCGACGCCCGGCTCGTCGTCGCCTATTCGAGCGTGGCCCAGCTCGGCTTCATCATGCTCGGCGTGTTCTCGCTGAGGCCCGAGGGCGACCAGGGCGCGCTGCTGCAGATGGTCAACCACGCGCTGGTCACGGCGCCGCTGTTCTTCATCGTCGCCGCGCTGGCCGTTCGCGCCGGCGGTTCTGAGAAGCTCGCCGACATGGGCGGGATCGCCTTCCGTGCCCCGGTGCTGGCCAGCCTGTTCCTCATCGCGACGCTCGTGTGGCTCGCCATGCCCGGGTCGTCCAACTTCGTCGGCGAGTTCATGATCCTGCTCGGCGTGTTCAACGCCAAGATGCCGATCGCGCTGGTCGCCTCGCTCGGTGTCGTCGGCGCGGCGGCCTATGCGCTGCGCGCCTTCATCACCACCATGCACAACCGCGTGGGTCCCCGCGTGAGCTCGTTTGACATCTCGATCGGCGACGCGCTGCCCGTGATCGGCCTCCTGGCGGTCATCCTGGTACTGGCGTTCTATCCGCAGTTCGGCCTGCGGCGCTCCGATGCGACGGTGAGGGCGGCCGTGGCGCCCGCCCAGGCCCAGCTCGCCCAGGCGTCGAACCGCGCGCATCAGGTGGCCCAGGTCCCATGAACCTCGTGATCCCCGCCGCCGCGCACCTCACGGGCCCGCACATCGACTGGGCCTCGTTCATGCCGCTGCTCATCCTCGGCGTGGGCGCGCTGGTGGTGCTGATGATCGGCCTCTTCGGGGCGGTCGCGCGCAACGTGGTGGTGCCGCTGGTGACCATCGCCACCCTCGTCGCGTCGATCGTCATCGAGGTCACCCGCCTGCATCACCAGACCTCGATCATCTCGCACGCGCTGGCGATCGACGGGCTGGCGCTGGTGCTCGACATGATCTTCGCCGTCGCCGCCATCGCCGCGGTGCTGCTGTCCCTGCGCGACGCGGCGCCCCGCAGCGCCGGCGCGGGCGAGTACAACTCGCTCATCCTCTTCAGCGTGCTGGGCATGGCCGTGCTGGTCTCCTCCCAGAACCTGGTGACGCTGTTCGTGGGCTTCGAGCTGCTGTCGATCCCGCTGTACGTGCTCTGCGCCTCGGAGTTCCGCCGCGAGGGGTCGCTGGAGTCAGGCCTGAAGTACCTGGTCATCGGATCGGTGGGCTCGGCCACGCTCGTCTACGGGCTGGCCCTCGTCTACGGCGCCACCGGCTCGACCCAGTTCGCGGGCATCTCCAGCGCGATCGTCTCCGGCGGGGTCGGCCACGGCCTGCTCGGCGACCCGCTGCTGCTCACCGGGCTGGCCCTCGTCATCGTCGGCTTTGCCTTCAAGGCCTCGGTGGCCCCGTTCCATCAGTGGACCCCCGACGTCTACGAGGGTGCCCCGACCCCGGTCACGGCGTTCATGGCGACGGCCACCAAGGCGGCCGCGCTGGGCGTGCTCCTGCGCTTCTTCGACGTCGCCGCCCTCCACGCGCACAGCACATGGGCCCCGGCCCTGGCCACGGTGGCCGCGATCACGATCATCGTCGGCAACGTCGGCGCGCTCAGCCAGTCCTCGCTCAAGCGGATGCTCGGCTACTCGAGCGTCGGCCAGGCGGGCTACATGCTGGCCGGCGTGATCGTCGCCACCCGGCTCGGGGTCAACGCCACCGTCCTGTACCTGGGTCTGTATCTGTTCATGAACCTGACGGCGTTCGCCGTGATCGTCGCCGTCCAGCACGAGCGCGCCGACGGCGATGAGCTGTCGGGGCTGGCGGGCCTGGGCCGGCGCAACCCGTGGCTGGCCTGGCCCATGTCGATCGCCATGCTGGCGCTGGCGGGGATCCCGGGGACCGTCGGCTTCATCGGCAAGTTCCAGCTCATCCACGCGCTGGTCGATGGCGGCTACACCTGGCTGGGAATCGTGCTGGTGATCGGCTCGATGATCTCGCTGGGCTACTACCTGCGGGTCATCGCCGCGCTGTGGATGCGCGAGGAGGTCCCTGCGCCCGCGCCGGCGCTCTCGGGCGGCCTCATGGGTCGCGGCGGGCTGGCGCCCATCGCCGGCGGCTCGCCCGAGGCCGACGTGGAGGGCGGCTCCGGTGCCTTCGCGCCCGCCCCGCGGGCGAGCGGAGTGGGGGCGGTCGGGGCCGCGCCGGAGGTCACCGCGGTGGCCGTGCTGTTCGCCGCCGCCAGCGTGGGCTTCGGGATCTTCCCGTCGGTCCTGTTCGATTTCGCCGCCCACGCCGGGCGGGCGCTGGGCCTGAGCTAGCTCTTCGGGGGCTCGGCGGGCGCCGGAGCTAGGCCGCCGGGGGGTCGCCGTCGGCCGCGGGCGGGCGGCACACACCGCACACCCGCTCGACGGGACGAAAGCCGACGGACTCGTAGATGCCGGCGGCGTGGTAGTCGGGGTCGGCGACGATCACCAGATCGGTGGCGCCGTAGGTGGCGACGGCATGGCGGGCGGCATCGACGAGCAGCCGCGAGCAGATGCCGCGACGGCGGTGGGTGATGGCGGTGTCGACGGCCTGATAGCGCGCTCGGCCGCCGGTGACGACGATGCCCATCGCGCCCGCCACGACTCGCGTCGCCGTCGAGGGCCACATACCAGGCCCCGAGTCCCGCCCGAAACGTCGCGCGCAGCTCGGTCAGCCGGGCGCGACTGAAGACGCGGTAGGGCTCCTCGTCGTGGCGCGCGGTGTCGCGGGCGGCGACCTGGAGCTCGACCACCTGCTCCCAGCGGCGCTCGTCGGGGCCGCCGGCGGCGGGGTCAAGGGCCCGGACCTCCACCTCCGCGTTGGCGCGCGGGTGGGGACGGATCTCGTCTGGACGCGCGATCATGCCGACGCTGAGGTCGATGCTGTATCCGCGGGCGCCGAACTCCGCCTCGGCCGCCCCGCGCGCATCGTCCGTGCGGTCCCAGGCGAACGTGCGGTGCGCGACGCGCGGATCGTCGGCGAACGCGGCCTCGAACAGCGCCTCCCAGCGCTCGGCGTCGCCGATGGCGGGCGCCTCGTCGAACAGCAGCAGGTTGCCCCACCAGTGCGTCGGGTTGGTGGGTGAGCACACGACGAGATAGCCGTCCTCCCGGCGCACGGTGCGCTCGGGGGGCAGGACGTCGATGCTGGTCGCCCAGACCAGCGAGCGGGGCACGAGGTTCTGCTCCACATCGCGCAGCGTAGCCACCGTTTCCGGGGCGCGGCCGCGGGTAGCCCACCGTTATGAGCGATGAACGCGACCGCAAGGACCATCCGCTGCCCGGCTCGGTCTCAGATCAGAACGCCGAGGAGGCCGAGCCCGGTCACGGGGGTGGCAAGCCGGGTGATGGTGGCTCGGGTGGGCTCTGGTGGCTCGGGCGGCTCTGGTGGCTCGGGCGGTCAGGGCGGGGATCCGGAGTCAGGCGGGGAGTCGGGCGAGGGCTCCCAGTCGACCGGCAACCCCGACAGCGCCGGCTGAGCCCCGCTCGAAGCGCATCACCCCGTCGTCGACCCCGCCGAGCTTGAAGTCCAGCACGTCGAGGGCGTAGTTCTGGTGCACGCGCCACGGGCGCTTTGACCCCTGCGAGGGAAAGTCCTGGACGGAGCGCAGCACGTATCCGGAGCTGAGGTTGAGCAGCGGCTCGCGGATGAGCGCCGGGTCATCGTCGGCGGGAGTGCACCGGGCGTAGCCGTGGCGGCGCATGTGGTTGAGCAGCCGGCACACGTAGGCGGCGGTGAGGTCCGCCTTGAGCGTCCACGAGGCGTTGGTGTAGCCGACGGTGAAGGCGAAGTTGGGGACGCCGCTGAGCATCATGCCCTTGTAGACGACCTGGTCGGGCAGGTGGACCGGCTCGCCGTCGACGACGAGGCTGACGCCGCCGATGGCGAGCATCTGCAGGCCCGTCGCGGTGACGATCACGTCGGCCTCGACCTCGTCGCCGCTGCGCAGGCTCACGCCGCGCTCGGTGAACGTCTGCACCTGGTCGGTGACGATCGACGCCCGCCCGGCGCTGACCGCCGCGAACAGGTCACCGTCGGGCACCACGCACAGGCGCTGGTCCCACGGGTTGTAGTCGGGCCTGAAGTGGGTGTCGACGTCGTAGCCGTCGGGCAGCTGGCGCCGGGCGCCCTGGCGGATGAGTGCCTTCATGAGGTTGGGGCGGCGGCGGCTGAGCTGGTAGGAGAACGTCATCAGGGCCACGTTCTTGACGCGCACGAGGTGGTAGGCGGCCATCTTGGGCAGCCGGCGGCGCAACCATTCGGCCACGCCGTCCCGGGAGGGCAGCGACACGATGTAGGTGGGCGAGCGCTGGACCATGGTCACGTGCGCGGCCGTCTGCGCCAGGGCCGGGACGAGGGTCACCGCGGTGGCGCCGCTGCCGATCACCACGACCCGCTTGCCGGCGTAGTCGAGGTCCTCGGGCCAGTGCTGAGGATGGACCACCGGCCCGGGGAAGCGCTCGAGGCCCTCGAACTGCGGCGTGTAGCCGGCGTCATAGCGGTAGTAGCCGCCGCAGCAGAAGAGGAAGGTGCAGGTGAACGTCGTCGACTCCCCGGTGTCCGCTCGCCGGACCTGCACCGTCCAGTGCGCGTCAGCGCTCGAGTACTCCGCGCTCTGCACGGCATGGCCGGTGCGGATGCTGTCCATGACGCCGTAGCGCTCGGCGGTCTGCCTGACGTAGCGCAGGATCGAGGGGCCGTCGGCGATCGCCCTGGCGTCCTCCCACGGGCTGAACGAGTACCCCAGGGTGTGCATGTCAGAGTCCGAGCGCACGCCCGGATAGCGGAAGAGGTCCCAGGTGCCGCCGATCCGCTCGCGCGCCTCCAGGATCACGTAGGAGCGCTCGGGGCAGCTGCGCTGCAGGTGGCAGGCCGCGCCGATCCCCGACAGGCCCGCGCCCACGATGAGGACGTCGACATGTTCCGGTGTGGTGGCCGTCCCGGCGGTCGTCGCGTCCATGGCGTCCGTGGTACGCATGCGTATCGCAGCTTAGAGCGCCGGAGGCCCGGGCGGGGACAGATTCAGGAAGTGGCGGAGATCGCTGAGAATGCCGCGCGGGTCGTGCTCGACGCGGAAGTCGGTGAAGCGCAGCGGGGTCAACCCCATGCGCTGCAGCGCCGTGTCCTTGACGCGATCGCGCTCCAGGTCGGCCACGGTGATGTGGTACGGGCGGCCGTCGAGCTCGACGGCGAGCTTGTGCTGGGGCCAGAACCGGTCGAGCTCCCAGACATCGATGTGGACGTTGCGCCGCGGCGGCGGGATCTCGGGGTGCCCGGCGAGCAGGCGATCGAAGGCCAGCTCCAGCTCGGACTTGTGGTCCTCGGCCCGGAGGTAGGTGGCGAGCACTGCTCGCAGCCGCGTCATCCCTCGCCGTCCATGGTGGCGGGCGAGCGCTGCCGCGATCGTCGCCCGCCCGTCGGCGGCATCCGGCCGCAGCAGCCGCCTGCGCACCGCCAGGGTCACGAGACGCTCGAGCTCCCGCGGCGTCTCACGATGGGCCAGCTCGATCAGCGTGCGAGGGACCGAGCTCACGCGCAGCTCGACGTGGCGGCGGACCTCGTCGCGGTGGGGCTCGACCTCGCAGCGATGGACGATGAGGCCCGGTCGCCGGCGGCCGCCGGATCCGGGGACGGTCAACTCGATGGCGCGGAGGTTGACGGCCCGCAGGCCCCACACGGCGGCCGCGGTGCGGTGGCTGAGAAAGGCGCGTGGACCCAGGCTGAGCAGCGCCGCCAGCAGATGGGCGCGATCGGTGATCCGGCGGTGGCCGACCGCGTAGACGTGGTGGAAGAGCGGGTGCAGCCGGCCCTGGGCCACCCGGCGCTCGACCTGCGACTTGGTGAAACCCAGCGTGTCCAGCTGCGCCCGGCTGACAACGCCCTGCTGCCGTCCCGCCAAGCGGGCCAGGTCCGCCTCTCGGCGAGGGTGTTTGGCATCACTATCAGGCCATTCACCCTCGTACATGACGCCGAGGGTGGCAGGCAGGCCGCCGTCTGCGGGGCATGTGTGACGGAAGATTTACTCTTGTTGCGCAACCGAGACCCTGGGATGAGAGGGAGCACGCACATGGAGACCTGGGACGCGATCACGAGCCGGCGCAACGTCCGCGAGTTCGCCGACCGACCCATCGGCGACGAGGATCTGGAGCGGATCCTGGAGGCTGGGCGGCGCGCCCCGTCCTCGCGCAACTGGCAGCCGTGGGACTTCATCGTGGTCACCGACCGCGCGCAGCTCGGCGAGCTGGCGCAGGTCTGGCGCGGCGGCGGGCACATCGCGCACTCGGCGGCGACGGTGGTCATCGTCCTGCCCGAGGCCGAGGACGCCTCCCAGCGCGAGCGGGCCGCGTTTGACACCGGTCAGGCGACGGTCCAGATGATGATCGCCGCGGCGGCCCTGGGCATCGGCTCGGGCCATTCCGCGGTCGGCGATCAGGCGCGAGCGCGCGAGATCCTGGGCTTCCCCGAGGACCGCTACGCCTACATCATGGTCGACTTCGGGTACCCGGCCGAGCGGCCGCTCGCCCCGATCCGGCGGCCTGACCGGCGGGCGTTCGAGGAGGTTGTGCACCGCGGGCGGTGGTGAGCGGGCGACCGCCGGGCGCGACGCTACGATCGACCGCCCGTGGATTACCCGGTCGAGAGCTTCACCGAGGACGAGCGTGCCCGCCTGCGCGCGCACTGCACCAACCTCGACCGGCCGGTGTTCGCGCTGGTCAACCTGCCCGAGACGCTGAAAGGCGCGCTGTTCGCGCGGTACTCCCGCTACCAGGGGACGTTGCGGCGGTTGCTGCTCGACGAGTTCGCCGACGACCTCCCCGATCAGGTCGACACGGTGGCGGGCGCCGCGGACACGTCGCGGGCCGCCGAGCTCTACGAGCGGATCTTCCTGGGCTACGGGGATGACTCGGTGGCCCAGCTCGGCGGCGCGCACGTCGCCTGCGAGTGGGTCTCCAACGTGCTCACCAAGATCCTGCAGCGTCCGCGGCTGGGCGCATACCTGGAGCAGTCCACCCGTTACATCGCCTATGACACGCCGATGGCGGGCGCGGGCAGCGGGTACCGCTACTACCGCGACGCCGAGCTGGGCCCGGCGTACACGCGCGCAATGGACGAGCTGTTCACCACCTACTCGGCCGCGCTCCCGCAGGTGCTCGCCTGGGCGCAGGAGGAGTTCCCGCGCTCAGCGGCCGACGCCCCCGCCGCCCACGCCCGCGCGCTCAAGGCCAAGGCGCTGGATCTGCTGCGCGGGCTCCTCCCCGCCAGCTCGCTGTCGCACATGGGCATCTTCGCCACCGGGCAGACCTACGAGCAGCTCATCCTGCACCTGCTGGCCCACCCGCTGCCCGAGGCCCGCAGCTACGGGACGATGATCCTGGACGAGATCCAGGCGGTGATGCCGAGCTTCGTCGCACGCGTGGAGCGGCCCGACCGCGGGGGGCAGTGGATCGGCTATCTGCAGTCACGCGCCGAGGCCGGCGCACGCTGGGCGCGTCGGCTGGGCCTGGACGAGGAGACCGAGGCCTCCGCCGGCCCGTCGGTCCGCCTCACGCACGTCGACGGCGACGAGGAGGACCTGCTGACCGCGTTGATGTTCGAGGCCAGCGCCGCGTCGGAGGACGCCATCCGGCGCTCGATCGAGGCGATGTCCGACCCCGAGCGCGCCGAGCTCCTGTCCAGCCTCGTCGGCGAGCGCTCCAACCGCCGCCATCGCCCCGGGCGCGGCTTCGAGGCCCTGCGCTACCGCTTCGAGATCGTCGCCGACTACGGCGCCTTCCGCGATCTGCAGCGCCACCGGATGCTCACGGTGCAGTGGCAGTCGCTCACCCCCGACCTCGGCGCCGGAGTGCCGGAGCAGGTGGACCTGGCGGGCGCGGGCGACGCGTATCGCCGCGCGCTCGATGTGTCACGCGCCGAGTACGAGCGCCTCGTCGACGCCGGCCTGGCCAGCGCCGCCCCCTACGCGCTGTGCCTGGGCTACCGGATCCGCTTCGTGCTGGACCTCAACGCCCGGGAGGCGATGCAGCTCATCGAGCTGCGCTCCGGCCGCGAGGGCCATCCCAGCTACCGCGCCGTGGCTCACGAGATGCACGCCCAGATCGCCGCGGTGCATCCCTCGGTGGCTGGGGCGATGACCCACGTCGACTTTGACACCGAGCCACGGCTCGAGCGCATCCTGTCCGAGATGCGCTCGCACACCCGCGCCCAGGCGGGGTGAGGGGCTCTCGCGCCCAGGCGGGGTGAGGGGCTCTCGCGCCCAGGCGGGGTGAGGGGCTCTCGCGCCCAGGCGGGGTGAGGGGCTCTCGGGCCCAGGCGGGGTGAGGGGCTCTCGGGCCCAGGCGAGGTGAGGGGCTCTCGGCCCAGGCGAGGTGAGGGGCTCTCGGCCCGAGGCGGCCGCGCAGGCCGGCGCGCGCCCCCAACCAGCGAGGGCGCGCGCGGACCGGCGGATGCCTACCGCAGCCGCAAGGACTGCTTGAGCGTGACCGCCTTGGCGCCGGACGGTGTCACGACCACCGTCAGCGAGTAGCGACCACGGACGACCCGATGCAACTCGCGCATCTTCACGGTCGCCTTGCCCGCCTTGACCGACGCATGGCCGAGTGCCGTCACCCGCTGGCCACGGACGAGCCGCAGCTGGACCCTGCCGTGCATCCCGGACGACTTCTTGAACGTCACGGTGCACTTGATCATGCCGTGGCGCTGCACCCGGCAGCGGATCACCAGCTTCAGGTGCGGAGCGGAGCCGCCGGAGCCCTTGCCCGGTCCGGACTGCTCCACGAACCGCGTCATCACGGTCCGGGTGTCCCCGTTGAGGTCGGTGATCACCCAGGTGGCGTCGTAGCTACCCGGCTTGAGCGCCGGCACGGACGTGCCGTTGACCGAGTTCACGTTGGGAGCGGTGAACACGGCGCCACCACCGCTCGCCGGAGCGACGGTGAACGAGATCCGGCTGCTCGCATCCGGCGTGACCGAGTTGTCAGGTCCGGGGAACCCGGACTGGCCGATGGCGGGGAAGCCGCCGGCGACGATCTCGCCGTTCAACGGCGAGGTGTTCTCGAGGTCCGGCACCTCGGTCATCGTCTGGCCGCCACTGAGCTCGTCGGTCTGGACGATCGGACTCGACGGCAGCCCGGCCGCGCTGCCACCCATCGGGCAGATCTCACCCGTGAGGGCGGCACCGCCCGCGATGGCGGACGGCAACCCGGCCGAGGCGTTGATCGGCGCCTCTGAGAGCGGCGAGCCGTAGTACTGACCCGGCGCGCATGTCCCGCCGGCGAGCACCGTCTGCTGGCCGTCGATGTCGGCCCGCAGGTTGGCCACGTGCAACGTGGTCAGGTTGCGAGCCCCGTTGGACAGCGACACCGTGCTGCCGCCCTTGACCGCCAGCGGCACGGTCAGGACGCCGTTGCCGTCGGCGGTGCCCGACGCGTGGGCGCCGCCGTCGGTGGCCGTGTAGTTGCCGTCGGCGACCAGGCCGGCACAGCTGAGGCTCTGGCCCTCCAGATCGGCGCTGCACGTGGGGAAGCCGCTGGGCGCAAAGAACGCCATGGGGGTGGTGAACAGCGACACGGCGTCGGCCTCGCCGACCGGGACGGTCAGCTTGACCAGCGCACCCACCCCGTTGGGCGTCGGCCCGCCGGGAGGCGAGAACGCCCGGTTG
This sequence comes from uncultured Actinomycetota bacterium, assembly GCA_963771675.1. Taxonomy (GTDB): domain Bacteria; phylum Actinomycetota; class Thermoleophilia; order Solirubrobacterales; family Solirubrobacteraceae; genus Palsa-465. The sequence goes on from CAVYUJ010000008.1 coordinate 50,476, forward strand.
TCGTTGGAGCTGTCGGTGACCACGTCGCCCGCCGCGGCGTTGCGCGGCAGCGGCAGGGTGGCGATGCCCGTCTGCGTGTTGCAGGTGTCGGTCATCCCCTCGCCGTTGGGCCCCACGAGCGTGCTCCCGTCGAACGTCGCGGCCAGCACACCGGTCTGGAAGCACGGCGCCATCGAGAGCGAAGGCCCACCCAGCGACGGGTCGTTGGTGAGCTGGCTCCCGTTGTCCAGGGCCGTCCAGCCGGTCCAGCCGGACTCCGTGAACGGGTTGCCGCCGTTGCCGGTCAGGATCACCTGATGGCCGGGCGACGGTGCGCCGTTGTGCGAGTAGTCGACATCGATCTCGTCACGATCGTCGCCGACGGCGTGCGGGGCCAACGACACCGACCAGCTGCCGTTGGCGGCGGTGGTGGTCGCCGACTGGGCCACGGCCACCGGGTCACCGGAGGCGTCGGCCCGCAGCAGCGTGACCTTCACACCCACGCCCGGAGTGCTGGACTCGATGTTGCCGCTGACCACCGGGCTGAACTGGGTGAAGTTCACCTGCGGCAGCGGCAGCGGGTTGCTCGTCAGGCTGGTGCGCTGCACGCACGCGTTGTCGTCGTTGGACCACATCTCCTGGAACAGGTACTGGTGGCCGTTGACAACCTGGTTGAACGGCGAGCCGTCGGCGGCGAACCCGAGCGGGTCACCCCGCTGGGGCCCGAACTCGCACTTGTCGGCTACCTCGAACCCGTTGGGGTCCATCCACCCGATGCCCTCGGGGTCGGTCATCGCCTCGACCGTCTCGTGCACGTCGGCGTCCATGGCCGCCTCGGCGTCGGGGTATCCCTGCGGGTCCGCGCCGGGCGCGACGCTCGTCTCGATGATCGGGTCGATCGAGACCGCGTAGATCGTCGGGCCGTGCCCCACGTCGGACACCGAGTGGTAGGCACCGAAGGCGTTGGTCCCGCACACGCCGGCGGTGATGCACTCGTCGACTCCGCCCGGCAGGATCATGAACCACATGTTGTGCAGCCCGCGGCCACCGCCGTGGGTGGTGACGATGTGGTCCAGCTCGGTCTGCACCTGGCCGTCGGTGACGCACACCGCGGTGTCGTTGGGCGACGCGCACTGGTCGGCCAGCGCCGGGTACGGATCGCTGTCCATGATCACGTCGTTGGCGCTGGCGGCATTGAACGCGATGCTGTAGTCGCCCGGGGTGATGGCGCCGGGCGCCGTCCCCTGCGCGAACTGGGGCAGCACGGAGAAGATGTTGGCCATGCCACCACTGTCATGTGACACATCCGTGAACAGCCGCTCCACCATCCCGACATAGTCGGCCGGAGCGCCCGGGGGCTGCCCCTGGAACGGGTTGGTGCCCCCGGTCCAGAAGATCAGGTGCATCGTGATGCCACCCGCCATCACGGATCCGCCGTGATAGGTGACTGGTGTGGGCGCCCCGCTGGCGACGTCAGCCTGAGCGGCGAACTTGCCCTGGCTGTTGACCGGCGGGACGAGACCGAGCGCATTCCGTACGCGCGGATGGAACACCGGCTTGCTCAAGGCCGGACTGGCGGACAGTGCCAGAAAAAGGCACGCGCCCGCGAGCATGACGGCGCGAGTTCTCCGCGTCATGTGGGGCCCTCCTATTGGACGGTGATTCTCCCTCGCCTGTGAGTGAACCTACCGCTGCGCCGAGCCGGACGCAACCGGCAACCGCGGCCGCGGACCCCGTGGGTACGGGGTGTATGTGTTATGTCTTGGTTTGCTCGCGCTGGCGCAGCTCGATCCGGCGGATCTTGCCGGTGAGCGTCTTGGGCAGATCGGGCACGAACTCGATCAGCCGCGGGTAGGCATAGGCCGACAGGTGGTCGCGCACGAACGCCTTGATCTCGTCGGCCAGCGCATCCGAGGGGTCATGGCCGGAGCTGAGCACGACGAACGCCTTGACCACGTTGCCGCGGCGCTCGTCGGGCACCGCCACCGCCGCCGCCTCGGCCACCGCGGGATGCTCCAGACACGCCGACTCCACCTCGAAGGGGCCGATCCGGTAGCCCGCCGAGATGATCACGTCGTCGGCGCGCCCCTCATACCAGTAGTACCCGTCGGCGTCGGTCGACGCCGCGTCCTTGGTGTGAAACCAGTCGCCGCCGAAGACCTCGTCGGAGTCCTCCTGCGGCCGGTTCCAGTAGCCGAGGGGGTAGTGCGGGTTCGAGCGGGCGCGCAGGCAGATCTCGCCGCGCTCGCCGGCGGCCACGGGGCGCTCGTCCTCGTCGAGGATGGCCACGTCCCAGCCGGGCATCGGCTTGCCCATCGATCCGGCACGGACCTCCATGAAGGGGAAGTTGGCGCACAGCGGATAGGACTCGGTGAGCCCATAGAAGTCGAGCACGGTGATCCCGTACTGCTCCCGAACCCACTTGATCGCCTCCGGATTCAGCGGCTCCCCGGCCGAGCACATGATCCGGATCTTCTGCGGGTAACGGGTCTTGGCGTCGGTGATCGCCATCATCGACCGGATCGCCGTCGGCGTCCCGAACACGTTGGTCACCTCATGGCGCGAGAGGAAGTCGAGTTGCCTGCCGGGATCGAAGCCGCCCTCGCGCTGATAGACGCACTGGACGGCGCCGTAGCGCCATGGCCCCAGGAGCGGGGCGATCCCCGCCGCCCACGCCCACTCGCCCATCCCGTGGAACAGCTCGCCGTCCTGGACGTCGTGGCAGTAGACGAACTCCTCATGAGCCAGGATGTAGCGGTGGGCGTGCAGGATGCCCTTGGCCAGGCCGGTGGTCCCCGATGAGTAATAGAGCTGCGCCGGGTCATCGGCGGCGGTGTCGACGGTCGTGAAGGTGTCCGCGCCCGTGCTGAGCAGCTCATCGTCGAGGATGAGCACGTGCTCCACCAGCGAGCGCTCCATCCGATCGGCGTTGGCCTGGTTGGTCACCAGCACCCGGGGCTGGGAATCGGTCAGGCGGTGGCGGATTCCATCGTCGCCGTAGAGGACCGACATCGAGAGCAGGATCGCCCCCACCTTCCAGGTCCCGAAGAACGCCGCCGCCGTCTCGGGCGTGGGCGGAAGCAGCATGGCCACGCGATCGCCGCGCTGCACCCCGTGGGCCACCAGCACGTTGGCGAACCGGTTGGCGGCGTCCTGGAGCTCGCCCCAGGTCAGCCGGCGCACGGTGCCGTTGAAGTCCTCATGGATCATCGCGAGCTTGTCGCGGGGGTGGCGATCGCAGACGTCGGCGGCGATGTTGTAGCGCTCGGGCACGTCCCAGCGGTGCTCGGCGCACACCTGGTCATATGAGAGGGTTGAGCTCATCGCCCAATCATTACCGATGAGGGCGCGACGGGGGCATCGAGGTCGTCCTCGGCCAGTCGCAGCCCCAACCCCTCGGGCGCGTGCAGCGCCAGCATCTCCGCGGACGCGGCCGCCCCGGCCGGCGACCGCAGGGACACGGCGATCATCACCACGAAGGCCGCCGGCACCGACACGAGGGCGGGCTGGGCGAGCAGGGCCCCGATCACGCTGGTCGACTGATCGCCCAGCGCCAGGCCCGTGAAGATGGCCGCGGTGGCCAGCATCGCTCCGGTGAGCATCCCCAGCGCGGCGCCGCGCGCCGACAGGCGCGTCCACCACACCCCCAGCAGGAACATGGGACAGAACGTGCTGGCGGCGATCGCGAACGCCCACCCGACGAGGATCGAGATGTCCACTGACCGGGCCAGCAGGGCCAGAAGCGCCGGCACCACCATCGCGCCCAGGGCGGCCACGCGGAAGCGGATCCGCCGGACCGACACGCCGCCGGCCGGCTCGCGCCGCAGACGTGGCCAGATGTCGTGGCTGATCGTCCCCGCCAGCGATACGAGCAGTCCCGACGAGGTCGACAGAAACGCGGCGAACGCCCCCGCCGCGGTGAGCGCCCCCAGCAGCGTGCCCACGGTCCCCGGCCACGCCGCGTGAGGCAAGGTGAGCACGACGCTGTCGGTCTGTCCGGTCATGTAGAGCTGAGGCGTGAGCGACCGGCCCAGGGCGCCATAGACCGCGGGGAAGGCGTAGAAGAGGCCGAGCAGGGTGAGCACCCTCACCGTGGTCCGGCGCGCGGCATGGCCGTCCGGGTTGGTGTAGAAGCGGACGAGGATGTGCGGCAGCCCCATCGTGCCCAGGAACGTCGCGACGAGCAGCGAGTAGACGAGCAGGGGGGAGCTGTCGTCGGTCCCGCCCACCGGCCGCGACCACTGAGAGCCGGTCTGGGCCACCGTCCCCTGCGCGACCGGGACGACGGTTCCGGCGGCGAGGCGAATGGGCACCCCGCCCGGCAGCGTCCGGTGCGCCCCGGCGGCCTCGGTGACCGGCCGGCCGGCGAGCGTGATCCGCGCGGCCGCCGGGAACTGCACCTTCTGAGGCCCGGGCAGGGTGACGGTCAGGGCGTGTGGGGCGCGAGGCAGTTCGCGGCCGAACAGGGCGGCGCGGCCCGGCAGGCCCCCGAAATGGACGATGAGCACGCACGCCGGGACCGAGATGGCAAAGACCTTGACCCAGAACTGGAATGCCTGCACATAGGTGATACCGCGCATGCCGCCGATGGCGACGTTGACCGCGACGATCGCCGCCACCAACATCACCCCGACCCAGTACGGGGCCCCGGTGACCACGTTGAGCGCCAGCCCGGCGCCCTTGAGCTGGGGCAGCAGGTAGAAGCCGCCGATCAGCAGCACGATCGCCGACGCGAGCGGACGGACGCGGGGGCTGCGCAGCCGCGCCTCGACGAAGTCGGGGATGGTGTACGAGCCAAAGCGGCGCAGCGGCGCAGCCACGAACAGCAGCAGCGCGAGATAGCCGGCGGTGAAGCCCAGTGACTGCCACAGAGCGCTGGCGCCGACCTTGAGCTCCAGCCCGGCGATGCCCAGGAAGCTCGCCGCCGAGAGGTACTCGCCGGAGATCGCGGCCGCGTTCCACCAGGCCGTGACGGTGCGCGAGGCCACGAGCAGGTCCGAGGTGGTGCGCACGAACCGCACGCTCCAGGCCCCCAGGCCCAGGGTGCCGAGGGTCACGGCGCTGATCGCCAGCAGCGCGGTCACGCGCGGCGGGCCCCGGAGAGGGTCACTTCTCCACCAGGTCGCGGAAGGCCGCGTCGAGCGCGTCGGCGCGGCGCGCATAGAGCCAGCCGATCGCGATGAACAGCGGCCACAGGGGGACGAGCATGATCCAGATCCCCAGCGGGACCCCGAGCAGGTGGAGGTGATCGAGCGCCGGGAGCAGGAACAGCGCCAGCGGCAGAACGCCGAACACCGCGCCGAAGGCGACCAGCGCCAGCAGCGAGAGCTGCAGCTGGGCGTGGCGCAGGCGCCGCAGGTAGACGTCGCCGTGGGCGGTGGAGTCGGCCAGCTCCTGGCGGGGCGATCGCAGCGGCGGCGGCGTCCGGTCGCCGTCGGCGGCGCTCACGCCGCCCGCACCCCGGCCCGGAACTTGGGCAGCGTCATCGTCACCGTCGTGCCCCGGCCCAGCGCGGACTCGATCTCCAGACCGTAGGCGGGGCCGAACGCCGCCTGCAGACGGGCCTGGACGTTCATCAACCCCACCCCCTTGCCCTGGCCGGCGAGGATCTCGGTGGCGCGCGTGCCGTCCATCCCCACCCCGTCGTCGGTGACGCGCAGCTCGACGTCGGCATCGATGTCACGGCCCACGATCTCCACCCGCCCGCGGCCACGCCGCTCCACCCCGTGGCGCACGGCGTTCTCCACCAGCGGCTGGAGTGACAGCATGGGGACGACGGCGGGCAGCACCTCGGGGGCCACCTGCAGGCGGACCTCCAGCCGGTCGCCGAAGCGCGCGCGCTCCAGTCGCAGGTACTTCTCGACGTAGCTGAGCTCGTCGGCCAGCGTCACATACGGGCTGCGGCCGCGGAAGGCGTAGCGGGTGAACTCGGCGAACTCGGTGAGCAGCTCGCGCGCCTCCTCCGGGTTCGAGTGGATGTAGCCGGCGATCGCGGCCAGGGCGTTGTAGACGAAGTGCGGAGAGATCTGGGCGCGCAGCGCGTGCAGCTCCGCGCGGGCCAGACGCTCTGACTGCGCCTCGAACTCCGCGAGGGCGAGCTCGGCCGAGACGAGGCTGGCCGCGTCGCCGACGGTCCGCGTCTCCTCGGGCGTCAACCGCCAGCCGCGGGAGAACAGCGCCAGGAACGTCCCGACGCGCTCCTCGCGGACCACGAGCGGCGCCAGCACCGCGCTGCCGATGGGGCAGGCTGGATCCGAGCACCGGATCCGGTTCTCGACGTGCAGGCGATCGTCGCGGCTGGCCTGCCCGGCCAGGGCCACCCATTCGGCGGGATCGTGGTGGTCGACGCCGGCGCCGGCGAAGGCCAGCGCTCCGCCGGAGTCGAGCAGGGCGACGGCACGCGCCTGGGTGAGGGTGAGCAGGTGCCCGACGGTCTTGGCGGCGCTGTCGGCGGAGAGGCCGCGGCGCAGATGCGGCAGGGTCGCGGTGGCGGCATGCAGCGCCTCCTGCATCGCGCGCTGCTCGTTGGAGATGACGCGCGGCGGGCGGATCAGGCGAAAGGCCGCGATCACCGACGCGGCGATCGCCCATCCGAGGAGAACACCGAGGATCACCTCCACTGTGGCCGGTGAGCATATTGCGCCGGTGCCCGCGCAGGGGATGTTCGCGTCAATACACGCGGAACCTGCCGTGGCCGCCAGTATGGTTAGAAGTCACACATGAGCGTCGTCGTAGGTGTGCTGCTCGGGGCCGGGCTTGCCACCGTGATCGGGATCGGTTGGGCGCTCGTCCGCGCGCCACGGGTGAGCCGGACCCCCACCGCGATCGGCATGCAGTCCGCGCTGCATGCCGCCACCGCCACGCTGCCGCATCTGCGCCGGGGCCTCACCCCCAGCTCGGCGGAACGGGCGGTCCCGCATCTGCGCAGGCTCACGGGGGCGGCATCCGTGGCGCTGGCCGACACGCGCACCGTGCTGGCCATCGACGGCGAAGGCGGCGAGCAGGTCCGTCCCGGTGACATGCTCAGCCGGCTGCTGGCGCGCACCCGCGACGATCGCGTGCGGATCGAGCCCCGCCTGACGTCCTCTGACCCCAGCTGCCCGCTGCGCTCCGCGGTGCTGGCGCCGCTGCTGGTCCAGGGCCGGCGCGCGGGGACGCTGATCGCCTTCTACCGGCGGCCCGGCCGTCCGCCGGCGAGCGAGGTGCGGGTGGTGATGGAGGCCGCCAGCCTCGTGTCCGCGCAACTCGAGCTGAGCGTGGTGGCCGACCAGGAGGAGCGCCTGGCCCGGGCCGAGCTGCGCGCCCTGCGCGCCGAGATCTCGCCCCACTTCATCTACAACGCGCTGGCCGCCGTCGCCGGGGACATCCACACCCGCCCCGATGATGCGCGCGAGCTGCTCATCGACTTCGCCGAGTTCACGCGTTATCTGTTCCGCGACGGGCGCTCGTACGTGACGCTGGCCGAGGAGCTCGACCACGTCGAGCGCTACCTGCACCTCGAGCAGGCCCGGTTTCACTCGCTCCGCGTCATCGTCGACGTGGCGCCGGAGACGCTCGGGGCCGTCGTACCGGCGATGTCGGTGCAGCCGCTGGTGGAGAATGCCGTCCGTCATGGAATCGAACGACGCGCGGGGACGGGACGGGTGACGGTGCAGGCCCGCGTCCTCGGCACGGACATCGAGCTGCGGGTCGCCGACGACGGCAGCGGCATCGAGCCCGAGCGCCTGCCGGGACTGCTGGCCGGCACCGGCGGCGGCATCGGGCTGGCCAACGTCGACGGCCGCCTGCGGGCGACGTTCGGCGAGCGCTACGCCCTGCGGCTGGACTCCGAGCTGGGCAGAGGCACGACGGCGATCATGACCGTTCCCAACCTGGCCGGCGAGGAAGGTCCTGAGGCCGGGCGGGGCCCGGCGACGGTGGGAGTCGCCGGATGAGCGGAGACCAGCTCACCATCCTCGCCGTCGACGACGAGCGCACCCAGCTCGAGGATCTGGCGCGGCTGCTGCGCAACTCGCCCAGCGTCAAGGAGGTCGAGTGCGCCTACGACGGCCACGACGCCCTGGTCAAAGCCGCGACCCAGGCCTATGACGCCATCTTCCTCGACGTCCGCATGCCCAACCTCGACGGGCTGGAGCTCGGGCGGGTGCTGCGGCGCTTCGCCGCTCCACCCCAGCTGGTGTTCGTGTCGGCCTACGACAACGCGGCGGTGGATGCCTTCGAGCTCCATGCCCTCGACTACCTGCGCAAGCCGGTGGGGCGCCGGCGCGTCGAGGAGGCGATCGAGCGCGTCGCGGCGGCGGTCGAGTCGGGCGCGGGGGAGCGCCGTGCGGGCGCAACGGGCTCGCTGCCCGTCTCCGGCCGCGGGGGCGGGGCCGAGTTCGACGACCACGAGATGATCGCGGTCGCCAATCTGCACGGGGGGTCCACGCGGCTGCTCGCGCGCCGGCAGATCCTCTACGTCCAGTCCTACGGCGACTTCGTCCGGATCGTGACCGCTGAGGGGCGCTACCTGCTGCGCTCCACGCTGGCCGACATCGAGCGTCGCTGGGAGCCCCACGGCTTCGTCCGCGTCCACCGCCAGTACGTCGCCAATCTCCGCAACGCGGTCGAGCTGGCGCCGATGCTCGGCGGCACCGCGGAGCTGACCTTCGCCGACGGACAGACGATCCCGGTGGCCCGACGGCACACCGCCGAGCTCGGCCGGCGGCTCAGCGTGTGAACCGCCGGCTGTCGCTGCGAGTTGGCCCCCTCTAGGCCTCGGCGGCCTGCTCCTCCTTGATCTTGTCCTCGAGCTGCTGCATGACCGTGGGGTCGCGCAGGGTCGTCACATCGCCCAGAGCGCGGCCTTCGGCGATGTCGCGCAGCAGGCGGCGCATGATCTTGCCCGAACGGGTCTTGGGCAGATCGTCGGCCCAGATGATGCGCTTGGGCCGGGCGAACTTCCCGATCCTGTCGGCGACGTGGCCGCGGATCTCGTTGATCAGCTCGTCGGAGCCGGCGAGGTCACCGTTGAGGGTGACGAACGCCGCGATCGCCTGGCCGGTGTCCTCGTCGGACTGCCCGATGACCGCCGACTCGGCGACCTTGGGATGCGACACGATCGCCGACTCGACCTCCGCGGTGGACAGCCGGTGGCCGGACACGTTGACGACGTCGTCGATGCGCCCGATGACCCAGAAGTAGTCGTCCTTGTCGATACGGGCCGCGTCCCCGACGACATACGTCGTCTTGTCGAACTTGGAGAAGTAGGTCTCTATGAACCGGTCCTCCTCCTTGTAGAGGGTGCGCAGCATCGACGGCCACGGCCGCTTGAGGACCAACAGGCCCTGGCCCTCATCCACCGGCTTGCCGTCGCGCTCGTCGACGACCTCGGCGAGGATCCCCGGCAGCGGCCTCGTGGCCGAGCCGGGCTTGGTCGACACGATCCCGGGCAACGGGCTGATCATGATCGCGCCTGTCTCGGTCTGCCACCAGGTGTCGACGATGGGGCAGCGCTCGCCGCCGACGACCTTGTGGTACCAGAGCCAGGCCTTGGGATTGATCGGCTCGCCCACTGTGCCCAGCAGGCGCAGCTTGCTCAGATCGGCCTTCTCCACGTGCTCGGCGCCCCACTTGATGCACGCGCGGATCGCCGTCGGCGCGGTGTAGAAGATCGTGACGCCGTAGCGCTCGGCGATCTCCCACCAGATCCCCTTGTGCGGGTAGTCGGGCGCGCCCTCCCACATCACGCAGGTGGCACCGTTGCACAGCGGGCCGTAGACGATGTAGGAGTGGCCGGTGACCCAGCCCACGTCGGCGGCGCACCAGTACACGTCCTCGTCGGGCTTGAGGTCGAAGACGTACTTGTGCGTCGCGCTGACGCCGGTGAGGTAGCCACCGGTGGTGTGCAGGATCCCCTTCGGCTTGGCCGTCGAGCCGCTGGTGTAGAGGATGTAGAGCGGGTGCTCGGCGTCGAGCTCCTCCGCCGGGCACTCGGAGTCGGCGGCGTCGCAGATCTCGTGGTACCAGACGTCGCGGCCCTCCTGCATCTCGCAGTCGGTGTCGGTCGATTTGACGACGATGATGTGCTCGATCGACTTCACGTCGCCCATGACCTTGTCCACCGCCTCCTTGATCGGCGCGGTCTTGCCCTTGCGGCGGGCGCCGTCGACGGTGATCAGCGCCTTGGCCTCGGAGAACTCCATGCGCTCCTTGACCGAGTCCGGCGAGAAGCCTCCGAAGACCACGTTGTGCGGCGCGCCGATCCGGGCGCAGGCCAGCATCGCCACGACGACCTCGGGGATCATCGGCAGATAGATCCCGACGACGTCGCCCTTGGCGATCCCCAGGTCCTTCATGGCGTTGGCGAGCTTCTGCACGTCGCGGTGCAGATCGGAGTAGGTGATCTCGCGTTCCTCACCCTCCTCGCCGCGCCAGTAGTAGGCGACCTTGTCGCCCTTGCCCGCCTCGACGTGGCGATCCAGGCAGTTGTAGGAGGCGTTGATCGTGCCGTCCTCGAACCACTTGTAGAACGGCGGATCTGACTCGTTGACGTCGGTGGTGGGCTCCTTGAACCAATGCAGGTTCTTGGCCTGCTCGGTCCACCAGCCCTTCCAGTCCGCGTCGGCCTTCTCGTACACCGCCGGATCGCTCAGGAGCGCGTGTTCGCGAAAGGACTCCGGCGGGTCGAACTTCTCGATCTGCAGCATCTCCTCGAGCTGCTGCTCAAGCGTGCCCCCACTCCTCGATGCCGTGTCTGCCATGCAAGCCTCTCCTTGTAACCCTCGGCTTTTCGCTGTGCGCGTCAGCGGCGAGCGCCGGCAGTGGCTGCCGGCGCCCACGCTGGTCGCAAAATGCGCGGCTTATCTCTCTCTATTTGTACCCCACTCAGACCGGTCTGGAGGGGCCACAGGTCAGCGCCGGAGCGGAAAGACCGGGAGCACGACCCGAGCGAACGTGGAGTTGAGCACCGCGGCAAACGAGGCGTACCACGCGGCGATCGCCGTGACGATCCCGAGGTAGCCGCCGAGCTTGATGGTGCCGTTGATGACGTTCGTCGTCCCGGCCAGGGCCGAATTGCCGATGCCGAGCACGATGAACGTGATCGCCAGCAGCAGGAACACGAGCGCGACGGCACCCGAGGTGCGTAGCGAGGCGATGAACATGTAGGCCGTGAAGATGCCCCACATCCACAGATAGAGGCCGAGCCCACTGAACACCTCGGTCGGGGTGTTCTTCCCGACCGACTGGACGATGAAGAAGAACGAGATCCAGAACGCTCCGTACGAGCAGAACGCCACCGCGCCGAACGTGTTGCCGGTCCGGAACTCCCAGATCCCCGCCAGCAGCTGAGCGGCGCCGCCGTAGGCGAGCGCCAGGGCGGCGACCATCGGCAGCAGACCGCCACCGGGCGCCTTCGATGTCCCCACCAGGCCGGCATTGATCAGGCTGAGCATGAACGTGGTGCCGGCGAATGCGGCGAGGCCGAGTGGCCCCGGGTCAGCCGGCGTCCATCCGGCTGTGCGCCCACCGGTCGGATCGGGCGCGGGCGCGACGTCGGCCTCGCGGGACGGCAGGTTGGCTGCTTCCATCTCTCCTCCTACTCGAGTTGACGAGACGGACGCAAAAGCTCGCAAAGGCGCGCGGTGGCGCAAAGGAGAGATCGGCGGGCGGTCGCAGACGACCGCTGAACGGTCGCCACACGGCGACGAACGGCGACCGTCCGGGGTCAGCTGCGGCGCTTGCGCTTGCGCTTGGGCGTGCTGGCTCGGGTGCGCTCGCTCACGGGTGCGACGGCGGCCTCGGGGGCTTCCTTCGTCGCGACGGGCTGCGGCTTCCTGGCACCTCGCTGGCGACGGTCGCCCGCCTCGGCGGCCCGCCGGGCGCGCATCTCGGCGGAGGACGGCCACGGCTCGGCACGGCCCGAAGCCCACGCCGGCGGCACGCCGGTCGGCCAGCGCCCCGAGATGAGGTAGGCGATGGCGAGAAGCCAGTACGTCTGCACCACGGGGACCTGGGTGATCTGGAAGAGCACCAGCGCCCCGGCGAACATCCCCAGATAGCCCATGAAGCGCGACAGCAGTCCCTGGTTCATGGCCTGCAGCGACACGAGCACGAACGCCACGGCGACCAGCAGCGCGGCCGCCTGGCCGATGAGCTGGAGGCCGAGCAGTCCGGCACCGCTGGTCAGATGGTTGGCCTCGGCGTAGGTCTGGGAGCCGGTGGTGGCGAACTGATGGACCTTGATCGCCACCACGACCGCGTAGACGACGCCCGCGACGGCGGCCAGACCGCCGCCGACCAGGGTCAGGATCCTCACGTACGGGCGGACCTTCTCCGGATTGCGGGCCCGAGCCGCGCGGAAGAGGAACAGCAGGGTCCAGGCGATGGCCAGAGAGCCGGCCGCATTGATCACCGACGAGATCAGGTCCAGCGGGAATCGCTTGTTGGCCACCAGCAGGTCGAGCGTCAGCTCGTCGACCTTGGTGTGCGGCCCGCCCAGCTGGATGATCGAGGCGATGATCAGGCACAGCCCGGCCACGACCGCCACCACGACCTGGCGGGAGCGCACGCGTGATTCGTAGATGAGGGCCTCATCGGGGCTCATGGGGCGCCAATGCTAGTGGCAGATGCCGGGGGCGGGGCCCGGCCTACACTGCCGCCGGTGAGCTGCCCGGCGTGCGGAGGGACCCTGGCCCCGTGGCGGACCGTGCCGGGCTCCGAGCCGCGGCTGGCCCTCGTCCGGTATGAGCTGTGGCGGTGCGCGGCGTGCGGGACCGCGGTGACGGTCGACCCAGGCGGCCTTGACGGCGGCGGAGCCGGGACGGCCGGCGGGCGCGACGGAGACGCCGGGGCCGGGACGGCCGGCGGGCGCGACGGAGACGCCGGGGCCGGGACGGCCGGCGGGCGCGACGGAGACGCCGGGGCCGGGACGGCCGGCGGGCGCGACGGAGACGCCGGGGCCGGGACGCCCACCGACCTGCACGACTCCGGGGCCTACCGCTCCGGCACCCCTCGCCTGTACCGGGCAGCACTCCCGGCGCTCCGCGTGTTCGACGGCCGCCGCCTGGCCCTGCTGCGGCGGCTGACCACTCCCCCGGCCAAGGTCCTGGACGCCGGCGCCGGGCAGGGCCGGTTCGTCGCCGCGGCCCGTGCCGCGGGATACGACGCGTTCGGGATCGAGCCCGCGCAACGAGGCCTCGAGCGCGCGCGCCGGCTCGGCGTGCCGGTGGTCCCCGTCACGATCGAGGCGGCCGAGATCGAGGCCGGAGCGCTCGACGCGGTCGTCCTCTGGCACGTGCTCGAGCACCTGGCCGAACCGGCCGGGGCGATCCGGCGGATCGCCGGCTGGGTGCGGCCCGGCGGGGGCGTGCTGGTGGGGGTGCCCAACCTCGAATCGATCCAGGCGCGAGTGGGCGGTGACCGCTGGTATCACCTCGACGTGCCACGGCACCGCACCCACTTCACCCCGGCAGGGCTGGCGCGGCTGCTGGAGCGCAGCGGAGTGGCTCCGGTCGCCGTCCATCACCTGCTGCTCGAGCACAACCCGTTCGGGATGTGGCAGTCGGCGGTCAACCGGCTGACCCGGGATCCCTCCTACCTCTACAACGCGCTGAAGGGCAACGCCCCGCTGGCGTCGCGGGACCTCGCCATCACGGGGCTGGCGCTGCCGCTGGCCCCCGTGGCCGCCGCCGCGGAGCTGGCCGCCGGGCTGGCGGGCCGGGGCGGCACGATCGCCGTGCTGGCCCGCCGGGCGTGACGCACATCGGGCCGCGAGCGGTGACGCACACGGACCCGCCGCCGTGGCGCGCGTAAGAGTCTCCAAAGACAGCCCCGGGCGCCAGCTACCATTGCAGTCATGGAAGGAAGTGGATTCGGCGGTATGTTCGGTGACCCGGACGATCTGCAGCGCCGGCTCGGCGAGTTCGCCGAGCAGATGCAGGGCGCGCAGCGTCTGGCCTGGGCCGACAACGCCATCAAGCTCGCCGTCGACCTGACGGTGGCCGCGATGAACCGCGCCAACATTCAGGGGACCACCGACCAGCAGGCCGAGCAGCTTCGGTCCGTGATGGCGGTCATCTTCCCCGAGGCCGTCACACTCGTGCGCGAGGCGCGCGAGGGCCTGCAGTAGCCGCCCCGACCGGGACGGCCACTGATCTCGCTCAGAGGCGCCGACGCCGGCGCGGTGCTCAGGACTGGCCGATGGCCGCGAGCACGAGGTCGTCGTGCTCGGCGGGCTTGACCTTGTGCAGGATGTCCTTGATGGTGCCGTCGGGCGCGATCACGAACGTCGTGCGCTCGTTGCCCATATACGTCCGGCCGTACATGGACTTCTCGACCCAGACGCCATACGCCTCCGCGACGGCGTGGTCCTCGTCGCCCAGCAGCGGGAACCCCAGGTCGTACTTGGCGTCGAACTTGGCGATCTTCTTGGGCGCGTCGGGCGAGACGCCGAGCACGACGGCGTCGGCCGCCTCGTAATCGGAGCGGTGGTCGCGCACGCCGCATGCCTGGGTGGTGCAGCCGGGGGTGTCGGCCTTGGGATAGAAGTAGAGGACGACGGTCTTGCCGCGCAGGCCCGACAGCGAGACGGGGTTGCCGTCCTGGTCGGGGAGGGTGAAGTCAGGGGCGGGGTCGCCGGGATTCAGTGTCATGGGCCGAACCCTAGCCCGACTGCTGTTCACCGTGCTCCGATGCCGCGGCGACGGCCGCATCCGACTGCGTGTAGGCGCGCGCGGCACCGTGCATCGCGGCCTGCAGGCTCGCGCCGGCCGCGGCGAAATGGGGCAGCGCCGTCGCCCAGCGCGCCATCAGCCCGCTCATCGCCTCGTGCGCCGGGGTGTTCGCCGCGGCGCTCGCGTGGGAAGTGACCTGGCCGTGGAGCTCGTCGGTCCCGGGGGCGATGCCGCTGAGGCGGCCGGCCATGTCCTCGATCTGCGCCGTGATGACCTGAATCTGTGACATGGCCTAAGCATCCCCCTCCCGCGCGCTGCCGGTAACTGGCCGAGGGTGTCGACCGGGCAATACCTGCGCCGGGACGACTGGGGTGATCGGGAGTCACGAAAGGCGTCGCCGGCGCGGACAAACTATCTTGACAGAAAGCTATCGATAGAGGTATACATCCGCTCGACCCCGAGGGAACGGCATGAGCACGGCGACATTCGAGCTGGGCTGCCACAGCGAATACGGTCGCCTCGACGCGGTGGTCGTCGGGCGGACCGACGGCCTCCGGTACCCCGCGTTCAACCGCAACATCCGGTATCTGTCCGGTGACGTCGCGGAGCTCCTGTCAAGCGCCCCACCTGGCAGCTCGGTGGACGTGCGCGAAAGCGCACCGCACCTCTGGGAGCAGCTCACCGAGGCGGTGGAGCGCGTCGCCGACACGTTCACGCAGCACGGCGTGACCGTGCTGCGCCCGCGGCCGTTCGCGGCCGAGGAGCAGACGTATCTCGCAGAGCTGCAGCAGGGGGCGAGCCTGCTCTATCCCGCCGATCCGGTCTACGTGCTCGGCAAGCACGTCATCGAGACGTGCATCCGCAGGCCGTTTCGCCGCAAGGAGTCATGGGCGACCCGCACCGTGCTCCAACCGTTCATCGATGCCGACCCCGAGGTCCGTCACGTCGCCAGCCCGCGAGCCGAGCTGGGAGCGGCCGGGGACGAGGGAGGCGGACCGTTCCTGGAGGGCGGTGACATCATCATCGTCGGCCAGGACGTGCTGTGCGGCAACACGGACCTCACGTCCAATGCCGCCGGGTCCGCGTGGCTGCGCCGGTATCTCCAGCCATTCGGGTATCGCGTGCACCCCGTCCCGGTCACGGGCACCTGGCTGCATCTGCTGGGCGTCATGTGCCTGCTGCGCGAAGGGCTGGCGATGGCCTACCTGCCGGCCCTGGGAGGGGCGCTCCCCGCCCCCATCGCGGACTGGGACGTCATCGAGATCACCGAGGAGGAGACACGGATGCTCGCGACCGTCGGCATGAACCTCGACGCCCGGCGACACCTCATCGACGCGCGGCTGGAGCGTGTGATCGGCGAGCTCGAGCGCCATGGGATGGAGCCGATCCCCATCGATGTGGAGCACCTCAGCGTCTGGGGCGGCGCCGTGCGGTGCGTCACCCTCCCGATCTCACGGGCGGCGGCGTGAACGAGCTCCCGATGCCCGGCGAGGACCACGTCGACCGCATCGTGCGCGAATGGGCGGAGGAGTACCCGTCGCTCGGCACCGAGGCGATGGCGGTCATCGGCCGCATCCTGCGGGTCGCGCGCTATCTCGAGCGCGACGTCGAGCTCGAGCTCGGCCGCTTCGGGTTGAGCATCTCGGAGTTCAACGCGCTGTCGGCCCTGCGCCGTCGCGGCGAGCCCCACGCGCTGTCGCCCACGGAGCTCAGCCGGGGGCTCATGCTGAGCTCAGGCGGGCTGAGCAAGCTCGTCGAGCGGCTCGAGGCCCGAGGACTGGTGGTCCGCACCCCCGACGAGAGCGACGGGCGCGGGGTGGTGGTGGCGCTCACCGAGGAGGGCCGTGCGCTGCAGGAGGCGGCGATCGAAGCTCACGTGGCCAACGAGAACGAGCTGCTGGGCCCCCTGGACTCCGACGCCCGCGAGGAGCTCAGCCGGATCCTGCGGACCCTGCTGGTCGCCTTCGAAGGCAACGCGGGCCGGATGCGCCCGGGCGGGGTGAGATCGTGAGCATCGGCGTGCCCGCCGACCTGTTCGACGAGCAGGAGATCCTCGACGGCATCGCCCGCTGGGTCGAGATCGACAGCCCCACCAACGACCGCGACGGCGTCAACCGCATGATGGACGCCGCCGCCGGCGCCATGTACGGGCTCCGCGCGACAGTCACGCGCCACCCCGGCCGCGACGGGCTCGGCGACGCCGTGGTGGCGCGCGTCGGACCGGACGCCCCGGGGATCCTGATCCTCGCCCACCTCGACACGGTCCATCCCCTTGGCTCGGCGAGCGAGTGGACCCACCGCGAGGGCGACCGCTTCTTCGGCCCCGGCGCCTATGACATGAAGGGTGGGGCGTTCCTGGCGACCTACGCGCTGGGCGCGTTGCTGGACGACGGCCAGGCGCCGCGACTACCGGTCACGTTCCTGTTCGTGCCCGACGAGGAGATCGGCAGCCCCACCACGCGCCCGCTGATCGAGGCCGAGGCGCGCCGGCACCACTACGTGCTGGTCCCCGAGCCCGCGCAGGATCAGGGCAACCTCATCACCGGGCGCTGGGCTTTCCAGCGGTTCGTGGTCGAGGCGCACGGAGCGCCGGGCCACGCCGGCGGGGCGGGGGCAGCCGGCGCCTCGGCGATTCGGGAGATCGCAGCCCAGATCCCGGCGATCGAGTCCCTCTCCGACGCCGAGCGCGACGTGACCGTGAGGGTCGGCGTCGTCAGCGGAGGGACGTTCGTCAACGTCGTGCCGGACCGCTGTCGCGCCGAGGTGCTCGCGGTCACCACCACCGCCGAGGACTTCCGTAGCGTGCGGCAGCGGATGGGCGCACTGCGACCGCTGTGCCAGGGGATCTCACTCGAGGTCACGCCCGGCCCCGTCCGGCCGCTGTTCGGACCCACCCCGGAGAGCCTGGCGCTGTACGAGCGGGCGCGCGTGCTGGCGAATCGCATCGGCTTCAATCCCGGCCACGGCACCGTCGGCGGGGGCAGCGACGGGAACTTCACCGGGGCGCTGGGCGTCCCGACACTCGATGGCATCGGCGTATGCGGCGACGCATTTCACACCGCGCAGGAGCACCTGTTGGTGTCCAGCCTGATTCCCCGGGCTCGCCTCATCGCGGAGCTGCTACGCAGCCTCGACGCCCGGCCGCTCCAGGTCGCCACACCACGGAGGTGGCGCGGCGCGGCGCGCAGCACCAGGCCGGTGAACGCCACCGGGACCATCGCGGCCACCGGCCGCGGGGAGCAATCGCAGATCCGAGGAGACGAGGAGCATGTCGACGAGCGGTTTGGCTGAGAGAGGCGAGTTCGAGAAGGCGCTGTCCGTGGATCAACACGGCATCGAGCCGATCCCCGATAGCGATCGGGACTCGACGTCCTGGCAGCAGTTCTGGATCTGGTTCGGGGCCAACATCACGCCCACGAGCTGGGTCGTCGGAGCGATCGGGCCGGAGCTGGGGCTCAGCCTGATCCAGTCGATCGTGCTGATGCTCGTCGGCCAGGCGGCAGGCGCGCTGATCTTCGGGTTCTTCACGCTGATGGGAAAGCGAACGGGGGTCTCCCAGCTCGCTCTGGGGCGCATGGCGTTCGGGCGCCGCGGCAACAACGTCCCGGCCATCCTCCAGGCCCTGATCACGCTGTCATGGGTGGGCCTGAACACCTACGTCGTGCTGAGCCTGGCCACGTACTGCCTGCACAAGCTCGGCCTGCCCAACAACCACGCGGTGGAGTACACGGTAGCCGCCGTGATCATGCTCATCCAGATCGGCGTCGGGACCCTCGGCTTCTACGCCATCCGCACCTTCGAGAAATGGACGGTGCCGGTGCTGGCGGCGATCATGGCGGTGATGACGGTGATGGCCTTCGTCAAGGGCCACGTGGTCTGGAACCACGCGACGGTGCACGGCTCGGGTCTGCTGACGGCCGGGACGGAGTTCATGACCGCTGTCGGGATCGGCTGGGGCTTCTCCTGGGTGGCGTGGGCCTCGGACTACTCCCGCTTCACCCGCCCCGAGATCACCGAGCGCAACCTGTACTGGTTCTCGGTGATCGGCACGTTCCTGGCGATCATCTGGCTGGGGATCCTCGGCGCGGCAATGGCGAGCGGGTCGACGAATGCCGACCCGGCCGAGCTGGTGGCGTCGCTGTTCGGCGTGATGACCATCCCCGTACTGCTGGTGATCATCCACGGAGCCATCGCGGTCAACATCGAGTCGGTCTACTCGGCGCCGCTGTGCATGCTCGCGGGCGGCATCAAGCTCAAGCGCTGGGTGGGCAGCGTGGTCACCGGCATCATCGCCAGCGGCGTGCTCGTCGCCTTCCTGGCCTCCAGCACGTTCGCCACGTCGTTCACCAACTACATGAACTCGTTCGTGATCTGGACGGCCGCGTGGGGCGCGATCATCCTCATCGACTACTTCGTCATCAACCGGGGCCGCGCCGACCTCGAGGCGCTCTACGACGATCCCCGGACCTCGCGCTACGGCGACATCCGCTGGCCGGCGCTGTTCGCCCTGCTGGTCGGCCTCGTGGCCGGGTGGGCGTTCGAGTACGGCAGCGCCAGCCTCTTCCAGGGGCCACTCTCCCGCGCCACAAACGGGGTGGACTTCTCCTGGCTGGCGGCGATCCTGGGCAGCGGGGCCGTCTACTACGCGCTGGCCCGCGCCCGGCCGCGACCGGTCACGAGCGCGACGATGGTGGACGAGACGACGCAGCCGCGGGTCGTGCAGCCGTGAGCGCCACCGGTGCGACATCGACCTCGCCGACCGCGGGGGCATTCGGGATCGACAACCAGACCGGCGTGCTCACCGACGTGCTCCTCGGGCGCCCGGACCACTTCAAGTGGGTGCCGCTCAACTCCATCTCGGCGGTGACCTTCGCCAACATGGAACGCTCCGGCCACCGCTTTGACCGGGAGCGAGCGCTGACCCAGCACCGGGAGATGGTCGACGTCTACCGTCAGGCGGGGGTGCGATGCCACTTCCTCGATGCCGACGAGGGGCTGCCGTCGAGCGTCTACGCCCGTGACTCGAGCTTCATGACGCCGTGGGGCCCGGTGGTGGCGAGCATCCAGACCCCGCCGCGACGCCGTGACTACGCCGTGGTGGCGTCGTACTTCACGCGTGAGGGGATCCCGATCTGGAAGTGGGTCACCGCCGGGCACTTCGAGGGCGGCGACTTCGGGATCATCGAACCCGGGGTGGTGGTGCTGGGGTATGCCGGCAACCGGTCCACGGAGGAAGGGGCCGCGCAGGTGGCCGGCTGGATGGCGGCCGAGGGGTGGGAGACGCTCACGGTGCCGCTGGCCCCCCAGTTCGTCCACCTCGACGCGACGCTGGTGATGCTGGCCGAGAAGTACGCCCTCGTCTGCGAGGACGCGCTGGAGGACTACGTGCTGGACTTCCTGCGGGCCCACGGCGTGAACTGGATCACCGTCTCCTACCGTGACTGCGTCAAGCTCGGCGGCAACCTCGTCAACCTCGGAGACGGACGGATCCTGTCGATGGCCCACAACACCGTGGTCAACGCCCAGCTCGAAGCCGAGGGGTTCGACGTGACCGCGATCGACTATGACCAGTTCGCCCTGGCGGGGGGCGGCGTGCACTGCTCCTGCCACGAGCTGCGCCGGGAGCCCATGACGCCATGAGCACTCCTCGCTTCACGTGGCCCGACGGCAACCGGTGCGCCTGCGTCGTCTCCTTCGACGTCGACGCCGAGTCGGCGATCCTCCAGGTGGACCCCAAGTACGCCACCCACGCCACAACCATGAGCCACCAGGCGTACGGACCGCGGGTCGGCGTCCCGCGGCTGCTCGAGCAGCTGCGCGGCGCCGGCATCCGGGCGACGTTCTTTGTGCCCGGCTTCACCGCCGACTGCTATCCCGACACGATCCGCCGGATCGCCGCCGACGGTCACGAGGTCGGCTGGCACGGGTACATGCACGAGCTGCCCCACGAGCTGCCGGTCGACGAGCAGCGGGCCATCATCGAGCGCGCGGCGGAGGTCCTGGAGCCGCTCACCGGCGAGCGGCCGGTGGGCTACCGTGCGCCGTGGTGGCAGCTGAGCCTGGAGTCGCCGGAGCTGCTGGCCGCCGCGGGCTTTCGTTATGACTCGAGCCTGATGGACGACGACGTTCCCTACCTCCTGGCCTCCGACGCCGGCACGCTCGTCGAGCTGCCCGTGCACTGGTCGTTTGACGACTGGGAGCAGTACGGGTTCTTCGTGGACCCGCCCCTGGGCGACAGCCTGGAGGCGCCCGGCAAGCTGCTGGAGATCTGGCAGGGCGAGCTCGAGGCGTTCCACGAGGAGGGCTGCCTGCAGGTCCTCACCATGCACCCGTTCCTGTCCGGGCGCCCGGCGCGGTCGCGGTCGATCGGGAAGTTCGCGACGTTTGCCCGCGAGCTCGGCGGCGTGTGGTTCGCCACCGCGCGGGAGGTCTCCGATCATGCCCGCAGCGTCCTGGACGAGTCCGGCGCCCGCCGCCTGCGCTCGGCGCTCGATCCCGACTACGGGATGCGCGGGGCGGGCGGGACCGGGAACGCTACTTGAGCAGGCGCGAGAGCCGGCGATCCTTCAGCAGCTTGCCGTCGGTCTGGCACGTGGGGCAGTAACACATCACGTAGTCCTCGTAGAACACGGCCTCGAGCTGGTCGCCGCAGCGCGGGCAGGGCTCGCCGTTGCGGCGGTGCACGCGCAGCGGCATCGGCAGCTTGTCGGGGATCGGAAGCGTCAGGTGCTCCTCATAGTGGGCGAGAGCGCGGCCGAGCTCGGAGATGATCGCCTCGCGCAGCCGCGCAGCCTCATCGTCAGACAGCTCCGAGCCGCGCTTGAACGGGGAGAGCTTGGCCTCGTGCAGGATCTCGTCGACCCACGAGCGTCCGATGCCGGCGATCACGCGCTGGTCGCGCAGCACGCCGTGCAGCGGACGGGGGGCGTCGAGCAGCGGCCCGAGCTCCGGGGGGTCGGGGTAGGCCTCGGGGCCGAGCGTGGCGATGTGCTCTTCGGCTTCCACCCCCTCGGGCGTCAGAAGCTTGACCCAGGCCGCCTGCTTGGTGCCGAACTCCCGCAGGCGGAGCTCGCGTCCGTCGGCCAGGCGCAGCAGGAGCCGCGAGGTCCGGTCGCGCAGCGACGCGCGCGTGTCGAACAGCTGCAGGCGTCCCGCCGACATGAGGTGGATGACAAGCGACAGGTCACCCTCGACGCCGACCACGAACAGCTTGCCCCGGCGCGTGATTCCCGTCAGCCGGCGACCTTCGATCGCGCTCAGCGGCGGGTCGAACGACCGCAGCGCGTTGATGCCAGGAGTCAGCGCCGACTCGATCTGCGCGCCGGCGATGGCGGCGCCGACGAGCCGGGCGGTGATCTCAACTTCGGGTAGCTCTGGCATCGGGATTAAGAGGCTAGTGGTCGAGCGGCCACTCCTACTGAGCCGTTCCTGACGCTCTCAAAGAAGGTCTTAGACAGGAGACTCGAATTGTTCACGCGCCTTCAGTTTCGCTTTACGCAAGATGAGAAGACTGATTGCCATGAGTGACCTCCTTGCCATCTTCGGACCCTCGGACAGCGACACAGACCTGATCAGCGAGATCTCCCGCCTGCACCCGACCCGGGTCACGGTGCTGATAGAGGACGTCGACGCCAACTGGGCGTATGACGACTCTACGGCCGGCGTCGAGCTTCGTGACCGCCTGGCGGCCCTGATGGCCGCCATCGAGCGCGACACCGGCGCCATCGTGACCGGGCTGGCCGGCTCCCGGGACCAACTGGTCGGCTGGAGGTTTGACCGCGAGGTCAGCGGCCGCACCCCGATCGCCGCCTGATCACCTGCCAGCGGCCGTTCCCGCGGGGACGGCCACGCACCGCCGGTGGCGGAGGGTGCCGGCCCTGACCGGTACCCTCCGGCACCGATGAGCGCGACGCTCGCCCCAGACGACATCGTCGCCACCCACGCCGAGGGGGCGGCGAACGCACGCGAGCCTCTGCTGGTGCTGGAGCCCTTGCGGGACTTCCTGCGCGCCCATGATCTCCAAGCCCCCGGCGACCTCAGCGCGGTGCCGGTCGGCGACGGGCACTCGAATGTCACCTTCGGCCTGTCCACCGATGTCGTCCTGCGCCGGCCCCCGCGCGGCCCGCTTCCGCCGAGCGCGCACGACGTGCTGCGCGAGGCGCGCCTGCTCACCGCGCTGGAGCCGACCGCGGTGCGCGCGCCGCGGGTTCTGGCCGTCTGCGATGACACGGAGGTGATCGGGGCGCCGTTCTACATCATGGAACGCGTCCGGGGGTCCGTCATGACCGATACGGTGCCCGTGGCGCTCGACACGCCCGAGCACCGGGCCCGGATCGCCGACGAGCTGATCGACGCCCTGGTGGAGCTGCACGCGACCGACTGGACGACGTTGGGGCTGGAGGGGTTCGGGAAGCCGACGGGCTACCTCGAGCGACAGCTGCGGCGCTTCAACGGCCTGTGGGAGGTCAACCGCACCCGCGAGATCGCGGAGCTCGAGGAGGTCGGCGCGTGGCTGGCCGCGAACATGCCCGCGTCGCCCCCGGCGACCATCGTGCACGGCGATTACCGGCTCGGCAACACGATGTTCGCCGACGAGGCTCAACCCCGGCTGGCCGCGATCCTCGACTGGGAGATGGCGACGATCGGCGACCCGCTCGCCGACATCGGCTACCTGATGGTCCACTGGGTGCAGTCCACCGACGTCAAGAGCCGCTTCGCCATGCACACCGTCACCGATCGCGCCGGGTTCCCGACGCGGCAGGAGATGGTGGCCCGCTACGAGGAGCGCTCCGGCCGCTCCGTGCAGTCGCTGAACTGGTACGTGACGCTGGCCATGTGGAAGGCGTCCGTGTTCATGGAGGGCAACTTCAAGCGCGCCGTGATGGGCACGACCGACGACCCGTGGCTCAAGACGTTCGGCGAGGGCGTCGTCGAGCTGGCCCAACGCGCCCTCGACGTCACCCGGCACGGCTTTTAGTGACCGCTCGCTACCGGGGCCTCCTCGTCGACTGGGGCGGGGTCATGACCACCAACGTGTTCGCGTCCTTCGGCGCCTTCTGCGAGCAGGAGGGCCTCTCGCTGGACACCGTCCGCGATCTGTTCCGAGGCGACGAGGCCAGCCGCGAGCTGCTCACCGGCCTGGAGACGGGCACGCTCCCGGAGCCCGCGTTCGAGCGGCGGTTCGCCGCGATCCTGGGCGTCGCGCCCGACGGGCTGATCCAACGGATGTTCGCGGGCGCCGCTCTGGACGAGGTGATGCTCGCGGCCGTGCGCCGCGCCCGTGGGTCCGGTGTGCGCACGGGACTCATCTCCAACTCATGGGGCGAGGCGACGTACGACCGCGCCCTGCTGGCCGAGCTGTTCGACGGCGTCGTGATCTCCGGGGACATCGGCATCCGGAAGCCGACCCCGGAGATCTACGCGATGGGAGCGCGCACGGTCGAGCTCCCGCCGGCGGAGTGCGTGTTCGTCGATGACCTGCCGTTCAACCTGAAGCCCGCGCGCGAGATGGGGATGGCGACAGTGCGCCACGTCGACGCCGCGCAGACGATCGAGGAGCTCGAGCGGCTGCTGGAGGTGGCGCTCGCGTGAGACCGCGCCGCCTGGCGGGAGCGGCGCTCGCGACGGCACTGATGCTGGCGGCCGGCGGCTGCGGTGGTCCGAGCTCGATGTCCGCCCGTCAGCTCCGGGCCGGAGCGGCCCGCGTCTGCACGGTGGCCACGCAGAGCCTCAACAGCATCCCCACGCCCCAGGGCCCCTCTCAGGGCAGCGCGTTCCTGCGCCGCGGAATCGCCGCCCTGGGGCCCGAGCTGGCCGCACTGTCCGCCATGCACCCCAGCGGCGATCTCGGCGTGCGCTTCCGTAAGGCGATGAGCGACACCGAGCAGGAGCTCAAGGTGCTGCAGTCCGCGCTCAAGGGACTGAAGGCGGGCAACGATCCGATCGTGGCGATCAAGACCCTGCAGGCGCAGCTGGCCCCGCTGGAGACACAGGCCCGCACGGCGTGGCGGGCGCTCGGCGTGCCCGAGTGCGCGGACACGTGATCTGACCGCATCGGTAGGTGACGGACACAAGGGGCCGGGCCCCTGACAGAAGGCAACGGCCCGGCCGGGCGACGAGATCGCCGCCTGACCGGGCCGGAGGCTCCAACCGTGTGGGAGCCGCGATGGCTTGGCGTGCGCCTAGAGGCGGTTTGCCGCCGCCTTGTCCGCGTTGACCACGACCTTGGGCAGCGGAGCGAAGTCCAGGTTGGCCCCGAACGAGTGCCCGGCGCCCAGCGCGAACTGCACGAAGGCCTTGAGCAGCGACCCCTGCGGCGCCCTCGTGGGTGCGATCACGTACGTGAACGTGGAGATCGGATAGGCGATCTTCGCGCTCTTGGGCGGATCGACGATGCTCAGCGCGTTGTTGCCGGGAACGTGCTTGACGACCGCCGCCGCGTTCTCGATGTTCGCGAGGTTGGGGTACTCGAACTTGCCGGCGGCGTTCTGGATGGCCACGGCCGGCAACTGGTGGGCGATCAGGTAGGACACCGCGATGTAGGCGACGGCGCCCGGGGTGCCCTGGAGGACCGCGGTGACGCCGGAGTTGCCCTTGCCCGACGCACCGTGGGGGAAGCTCACCGACGTCCCGGTGCCGATGTTGCGGGCCCACGACGGGCTGATGTGGCTGAGGTAGTTGGTGAACGCAAAGGTGTCACCCGAGCCGTCTGAGCGGAACACCGGGGTGATCGTCAGGTTGGGCAGGTGCACGCCCTTGTTGACCCGAGCGATCGCCGGGCTGTTCCAGTTCGTGATGGAGCCCTGATAGATCTGGGCCAGCAGGGAACCGGTCAGGTGCAGCTTGCGCCCGGCACCGGGGACGTTGTAACCGACGCCGGTGGCCGACAGGGCCCACGGGATCTGGATGCAGCTGTGACAGCCCGCGGCCTGCGTCGGATTCAGCGGAGCGTCGGATGCCCCGAAGTCCACCGTGCCCGCCGAGATATCCGCGATACCGGTACCGGAGCCCACAGGGTTGTAGTTGACGGTGTTGCCGGTCCGGCTGTTCCAGGCCGACGCCCACTCGACCGCGAGGGGGGCGACCAGCGTCGAACCGGCGCCGTTCAGCGTGCCGCTGGTCGCGGACGCGACCGCGGTGGAGATGAAGCCGGTCGACGCCCCTACGGCCAGTACCGCGGCGGACACCGACACAAGCTTCCTGCGTTGGAAGGCGAAGCCTTTCAAGATTCAGGCCCTTTCGATTTGGAGACAGTGCGCCCGGCGCGGCGTGAGCCGACCTACGAGCAGCACTAGCATGCGGATCGCGCTGGCCCCGCTTGTTGCCGGGTTGTTACCAGCGTTTTGAGATGTTGTGACGCGGGGTACAGCGGCGGCTCGCGTTTGGGCCCGTTCTTTACGCTGCGCCGTCGATGTCGGCGAGACCCGCTGCCCCGAAAAGCCGTCTGATGAGGTTCGTCGCCGACCGGCGCGCGACCGAGCGCAGCCGCGGCGACCAGATCCTGCGCGCGCTCTGCCTCGCGGCGGGGCTGCTGGCCGCCCTCGTGCTCGTCGAGATCGCCTACCAGGTGATCTCCGGGGCGCAGCCCGCGATCTCGAAGTTCGGGCTGGGCTTTCTCGGCCACGTCGACTGGGCGCCGAACTTCAGCCGCTTCGGTGCCGCGGTCATGCTCTACGGGACCGCGGTCACCTCGGCGATCGCGATGATCATCGCGGTCCCGGTGTCGATCGCGATCGCCCTCTACCTCTCGCTGATGGCACCCCGGTCGGTGCGCGCGGTGGTCGGGCCTCTGGTGGAGATGCTGGCCGCGATCCCGAGCGTGATCCTCGGGTTCTGGGGGCTGATCTTCCTCCAGCCGTTCGTGCACACCCACCTGGAGCCGTTCCTGCACAGCGCCTTCGGGTTCCTCGGGATCTTCGGGGCCCCGCAGACAACGGGCCTCAGCCTCTTCACCGCGGGGCTGATCCTCACTGTGATGGTGGTCCCGATCATCTCGTCGCTGAGCCGCGACCTCTTCCTCACCATCCCCAATGAGCTGACGGAGGGCGCGGAGGCGCTCGGCGCCACCCAGTGGGAGGTGATCCGGGGCGTCGTGCTGCCCTCGACGATCTCAGGGGTCGCCGCCGCCACCACCCTGGGCCTCGGGAGGGCGCTGGGCGAGTCGATCGCGGTGCTGTCAGTGGTGGGGACGGGCGCCACCATTCACAAGTCGGTGTTCGAGACCGGCAACACGCTCGCTGCACGGATCGCCCAGGACATCCAGTACCCCGTGAGCCACCTCCAGATCCATGCGATCTTCTACCTGGCGCTGATCCTGCTCGTCCTCGGCGTGACCACCAACCTGATCGCACGATCCATCGCTCGCCGCTATGACGTCAATCGGGCCATCTGAGCTCCCCTACGACCCGACCGCGCCCCTGACGGCGTCGGGCAACCTGCGCCGGCGGCTGATCGTCAGCCGCATCACACAGGCCATGGCCATTGCCGCCGCGTTCGTCGCCGTCGCGGTACTGGCCATCGTGGTCTTCGACGTCGTCAAGTCGGGCGCATCGGCGCTCAACCTCAACTTCCTCATCCAGGACCCCCCTCAGTACGGCGGGACCGGCGGGGGCATCCGCTCGGTGATCATCGGATCAGCCATCATCGTCGCGCTGGCGGCGGTGATCGCGGTGCCGATCGGGGTCCTGATCGCCATCTACATGACGGAGTTCGCCAGCCCCCGCTCGCGCATCGCCGGCACGCTGCGGATGGGACTCGATCTCCTGCAGGGCGTCCCGTCGATCGTGATCGGCATCTTCATCCTCGGCCTGATCACGCTGCCGATGCGCAAGGACACGGGTTTTGCAGGGTCCGTGGCGCTGGCCATCATCATGCTGCCGCTGGTGGCCCGCTCGAGCCAGGAGGTGCTCCTCCTCGTCCCGGCCTCGCTGCGCGAGGCGTCCGACGCGCTCGGGATCGACCGCTGGCGGTCGATCGTCACCGTCATCCTGCCGACGGCGCTCGGCGGCATCGTCACCGGCTCGATCCTCGCTGTCGCCCGCGCTGCCGGCGAGACCGCGCCTCTGCTGGTCAACAACGGGACGTTCGGCCCGCACGTGACCGGCAACTGGTTCGGGCCGATGCCGAACATCCCCGTGCAGATCCTCCTCGCGTCGGATTCGGAGAACCCCAGCGCCTTCCCGCGGGCCTGGGGCGCCGCCCTGGTGCTGCTGGTGCTCATCCTCATCGCCAACGTCGGGGCCAGGTTCCTGCTGGCCCGCAGCCGACGCAAGATCACCGGATGACCGAAAGGGACCCTGACGTGACGAGCGCCTTGCCCAACCAGGACATCCTGCCGCGCCGGCGGATCCAGGGGACGACACCGATCCCCGTACCCCCGCCGCGGATCGACGGCGATGCCCGCGAGGTGCCCCGGGCCAGCGTGTTCGACATCCGCGACATGTCGGTCACCTACGGCACCAAGAAGGCGCTGGACTGGACGACGCTGAAGATCTACCGCAACCTCGTCACCGCGGTCATCGGCCCGTCGGGCTGCGGCAAGTCGACGTTCATCCGCAGCCTCAACCGCATGAACGACTCGATCCCGGGGTTCGCGCTCGGCGGCCAGGTGCTCTACCACGGCCATGACATCTACGCCCGGGCGACGAACCGCGTCGAGGTCCGCCGGAGGATCGGGATGGTGTTCCAGCGGCCCAACCCGTTCCCCAAGTCGATCTATGACAACGTCGCCTGGGCGCCCCGCAACCTCGGGATGAAGAAGAACCTCGACGAGCGCGTCGAGCGGGCGCTGCGCGGCGCGGCGCTGTGGGGCGAGGTCAAGGACCGGCTGAAGGCGAGCGCGCTGAGCCTCTCCGGCGGTCAGCAGCAGCGGCTGTGCATCGCGCGGGCGATCGCCGTCGAGCCCGACGTGCTGCTGCTCGACGAGCCGGCCTCCGCGCTGGATCCTGTCGCCACCGCGTCGATCGAGGAGCTGATGCATGAGCTCAAGCACCGCTACACGATCGTGATCGTCACCCACAACATGCAGCAGGCGGCCCGGGTCGCCGACCGGACCGCCTTCTTCTCGCTCGATCCCAACGAGCGCGTGGGTACCCTGATCGAGTACGACGACACCACCGTGATCTTCAGCAACCCCGCCGACACGCGAACGCGGGACTACGTCACCGGGCGCTTCGGTTAGGGCGGCGTCAGGCGCGTCCAGACGCCGTCGAAACGCGCAGAACCTGCGGATGCGTGTACTAGGAGCTGATCGCGTCGGGAGGGATCTGGGCCAGCAACGGCTGGCCGCACTGCCAGCAGAACGACGCGCCGACGCTGTGGGGGGCGCCGCAGTTGGCGCAGGCACCGGCCATGCCGGTCTCCTCGAGGCGCAGGATGCGCTCGACCTCGCCCAGCTCGGCGTCGGCCTCCTGGAGCACGGCGGCGCGCTGGACCAGGACCTCGACGCGGATCCGGTTGCGGATCGCCATCTCGTAGACCAGCCCGCCGAGGTCCCACTGGAGCTCTGCGACGCGGGCGTTGAGCTGATCCCGGCGACGCTTGAGATCGACGCTGCGGTCATCGCCGATCTTCGTCTTGGAGGTCAGCGGGGGCGCCGGCGCCTGACCGGCGGGGGCCGGGGCCGGCCGCAGGACCGCGGTCTCGGCGGTGTCCCCGTTGGCAGACGAGCTGGTCACTGACCGAAGTAGTTGCCGGTGAGCTTGCCGTTCTGGCAGCCGGCTGTCCCGGCGGTGCACGCGCTGCCCTGGGTGGCGTTGGCGCCGGCCACCTTCGCGCTGCCGCCGGTGACCTTGCTCGCCGCCGCGGACGCCTTCTGGATCACGACCTTCGGCGGGGCGCTCTTGGCGCTCTTGGTCGACGCGCTGTGCTTGGACTTCCCGGTCCCCGCGGTGCTCCCGGCCGAGCCCGAGCCGGTGGACGCCGCCGCCGAGCCGGTGGATCCGGTGGCCGCCCCGGCCCCGTTGATGGTGATCGCCGGGGTGGCGGCCGCCTTGCTGCCGTTGTTGCTGCTGGAGTTGTTGTGGCCGATCAGCACCCCCACCCCCATGGCCAGCAACAGGGTCGCGATGCCGGCGATGAGGTTGAACGCGGCCGAGGTGCGCGGCCGGCGCGGAGTGGAGGAGGCGCGGGTGGACACGACCTCCTCGACGACCTCCTCGTGCGCTCCGGCGAGGGCGAAGCGCGGCTTGCCGCGGCGCTCGCCGCAGGTGACGCAGTACCGCTGATCTGACGCCAGCGGGGCACCACAGTTGACACAGTGGTCGCTGCTCTGCGCCAGCGAGAGCTGGCGTGTCGGCTCCGCGGAACCCGGCCCACCCGCCGCCGGCACCTCGGCGGGTGCGGTGACATCGGATCGTTCGGGGCCGAGGCTCATCGCGCTCGTCGGGTCGGCGGCATTGGCGGCACTAGCGTATGGCCGCCACCCCGGCGAGTTGTGAACAACTGGTGACCAGATCTGCACGCGGCCTGTGACCAGTGAGAGCATGCGAGGTTCTGGATGTTCACATCCCGCCGCCGCTGACCGGACAGACTCAGACTCAGACATGGACACGGACGACCCCAGCGGCGCGCATCCGCGCGCGAGCATCGGCTCGGCGTGCGCCAACTGCGGGACGCGCCTCGCCACCGATCAGCGCTATTGCCTGAGCTGCGGGACGCGGCGCGGACCGCTGCCCGCGTCGGTGGATTCGACCCTGCGTGAGATGCGGGTGCCGCCGGCACCGGTGATCGAGAAGGTCCCACCGCCGCCCGAGCCGCGTCCGCCGCTGGCGCTCACGCTGCCGACGCCGCGGGTGGCGTCCCTGGCGGTGATGGCGATGCTGTCCTTCGGCGTCGTGGCCGGCTCGCTCACCGGCCCCGGCGGGGTCGAGTCGCTCGCCCGCAGCTTCGTGGTGACGCTCCCTCCCGCCCCGGCGCCGGCTGTCGCGCCGGCCGATACCGGCGGTGGTGGCGGTGGTGGCGGCGGGGGCGGCGGCGGCCCGCAGCAGGCGATCACCGAGACCATCACCGAGCCCGCTCCGGCCTCGGCCGCGCCCGGCACCACGCTCACCACCCCGGCCGGCACCACCACCGGCACCGGCACCACCGTGCCCTCCGGATCGGCGGCGGTGTCCCTGCCGCCGATCAAGCACGTGTTCGTGGTCATGCTGTCGGGCCAGGGGTTCAACCAGTCCTTCGCGACGACCAAGGGCCACCCCTATCTGTCGGGGACGGTGCGCAAGCAGGGGGAGCTGATCACCCAGTACTACAGCGTGGCCCCGTCCTCGCTGGCCAACGAGATCGCGCTGGTCAGCGGCCAGGGGCCCACGCAGGGCACGGCCGCCAACTGCCCGACGTTCACCAGCATCACCCCCACCGGCAACGCCGCCGGCCCGCAGGTGATCGGCAACGGGTGCGTGTACCCGCAGACGATCCAGTCGCTGCCGACCGAGCTGGCCGACAACGGCAACACCTGGCGGGCCTACATCCAGGGAATCGACCAGGGACCGGCGGGACAGCCCAAGAGCTGCCGGTATCCGACGCAGGGCGTCGCCGATCCCAACCAGGTCGCAACCGCGACCGACCCGTATGTGACCTACCTCAACCCGTTCGTCTACCTCGGTGCTCTGACGACCGGGACCCAGTGCACGCAGGACGACGTCGGGCTGGACAAGCTCGCCAAGGACCTCAAGCAGGTCAAGACGACCCCCAACTTCTCCTACATCGCCCCCGACGCGTGCGACGACGGCTCGGACACCCCGTGCACGACCGGGGCGCCGGCCGGCCTGGCGCAGTCGGACACCTTCCTGAAGACCGTCATCCCGGAGATCACGGCCTCCCCGGCCTACAAGCAGGATGGGATGATCATCGTCACCTTCGACCAGGCGCCGCAGACCGGGCCGAACGCCGACTCCAGCAGCTGCTGCGATCAGCCGACCTTTCCCAACCTGTCGGGAGCGGGGCCGACGAGCACCACGGGCACGACGACCACCGCGACCACCGGCACGCCGACGGCACCGACGACACCGGCCACGCCGACCGCCCCGGCCACGACTCCGACCGACACGACGACCACCACGACGCCGGCCGTGCCGCCCGTGACGAGCACCACCACGCCGGCCCCGACGACCACCGAGACGACCACCACGACGGACACCACGACCACGACCACGACTAGCCCGACCAGCCCGACGACCTCGTGCCCGACCACCACCACCGGGACGACGACGGGCACCACCACCGGGACCACGACGGGCACCACCACCGGGACCACGACGGGCACCGGGACCACGACCACAGGGACCACGACCACCACCGGCACGACGACGACCCCCACCGGTGGCTGCACCGCCACGGGCACCCCGGCGGGGGGCGGCCAGGTCGGCGCGGTCGTCATCTCCCGCTACGTCAAGGCCGGCTCCGAGGACGCCGCCGACACCTTCAACCACTTCTCGCTGCTCAAGACGATCGAGGACCTGTTCAGCGTCCCCAAGCTCGGTTACTCCAAGGACACCTCACTGCCGGAATTCGACACGGTGGTGTTCAACAACTACACCGCCGGCTGACCCCGGCGCCGGGCCCGCCTCATGCGCGAACACCCCTGGTTTACCAAATATTCACCTGCGTGCCCTCACGCGACCGACAGAATCCCGCGCCGCATGGGTTCATCCGTCTCACAACGAATCAGGAGATAGCGTGAAGCGCATCTGCCTTCTCGGCGCGGCCATCGCCGCCGTTCTCGTCATCGGTGTCGCGTCTGCCCTGGCCGCGACATCCTCCGCCTCGAAGGGGGGCAAGAAGCGCAAGACGCCCTCCACGGTCACGACCAAGGTGTCCTGCGCTTCGTCGCTGCTCCTTCAGGTTCCCGCCGGGGCCACCGACGTCTCTCCCGCCTCCCAGGAGGGGACGGAGATGGGCACGACGACGTGTGCCCCCGTTGGCAAGGGTGTCGAGGTTCAGTCGTTCACCACCGAGGACTCCGGTGACCTCACCGGCAAGTGGCAGGCGTGGTTCAGCACCGGCACCGTGTTCGGAACCTTCACGCTGACGCCGAGTGACAACAACCCGCCGACGACGACCTCGTCGTTCAGCCAGGCGAGCTACAGCGGCACGTTCATCGTCAAGAACGGGGCCGGCGCGTTCGCGAAGGCCACCGGCACCGGGACGCTGACCTGCTCGACCGACGACGCGGTTCACTTCAGCTGCAAGCAGAAGGGGAAGGTGACGACCCCCGCGCCCAAGACGTCCAAGAAGTAGCTGCGATGAGCCGTGCGCGGCGGCGGGGCCGACCGCCGCCGCCACGCGCTCAGTCGCGGGTGCCGCGGCCGTAGAGCAGCTTGTAGAAACGCCGCAGCAGCATGGTCTGGCGCGGCTTGTAGGGGAACATGAACGGCTCGCGCTTGAACGGCGCGCGCCGTGTCACGAACAGCGACTGGGTCTTGGTGTACTTGCGGATCCCGTTGGCTCCGTGCCGCGTGCCCAGGCCCGAGGACTTCCAGCCGCCCATCGGCAGGTTGAGCGCCGAGTAGTTGATCTGGGCGTCGTTGACGCACACCACCCCGGCCTCGATTCGCCGCGCCAGCGCCTCGCCGCGGTCGGCGTCGTTGGTCCACACGCTGGCCTGCAGCCCGTAGGCCGAGTCATTGGCGAGCCGCACGCCCTCCTCGGCGTTGGCGATCTTCATGATCGGCAGCGTCGGGCCGAACGTCTCCTCCTGCATGAGGCGCATGGAGTGGTCGACGTCGACGAGCACCGTCGGCTCGTAGTAGCGACCGCGCTCTGAGTGAGCGTGGCCGCCCGTGAGGACCTTGGCGCCCTTGGCGACGGCGTCGCGCACGTGCTCGTCGACGATGTCGAGCTGGGGCGGGAAGATGACGGCGCCCACGTCCACGGTGCCGACGCCGGTGGGCTCTCCCTGACGCAGCGCGCGGACCTTTTCGGTGACCCGCGCCACGAACTCGTCGTAGATCGGCTCCTCGACGTAGCAGCGCTCGACCGAGATGCACACCTGCCCGCCGTTGTTCATCGAGTAGAAGGTCGCGGCGTTGGCGGCGCGCTCGATATCGGCGTCGGCGCACACGACCATCGGGTCCTTGCCGCCGAGCTCGAGGTAGCAGGGGACGAGCGCGTCGGCGGCAGCGTGCATCACCGCCTTGCCGGTGCGGCTCGAGCCCGTGAACATGACGCAGTCCACCCGGCCGATGAGCGCCGCCCCGGTGCCGCCGTCGCCGGTGGCGACCTGGAAGACGCCGTCCGGGAGACCGCACTCGCGCATCATGTCGGCCATCAGCACCGAGCTCAGCGGCGTGACCTCGCTGGGCTTGAGGATGACGCTGTTGCCGGCCATCAGGGCCGGGATGCAGTCACCGAAGGAGTTGGCGATGGGGTAGTTCCACGGTCCGATCACCCCCACGACGCCGACCGGGACGTGGCGGATGACCAGCTTCTTGCCGGCGGCCACCGGGTTGTTCCAGGACGGGACGCGCTCGTCGGCGAGGTACTTGCCCGCCTCCTTGGCCCAGAAGCCCAGCGCCGTGACGGTGTAGCCCAGATCGGCGAGCTGGGCGTCCTCATAGGTCTTGCCCGATTCGCGGACGACGGACTCGAGCACCCGCTCGGCGTTGTCGAGCATCCACTTCTGCGCGCGGCGCATGATCCGGGCGCGGCCGGCGAAGCCGATCGCCTCCCATTGGGGCTGGGCCTGGCGCGCCCGCTGGGCCATCGCCTGAAGCTCCTCGGCGCCGAGCACGGGCACCGTGGTGATGAGCTCGCCGGTGGCCGGGTTCTCCACCGCGATGGTGTGCGCCGGCGAGCCGTTGCTCTCGGCCGGCGTTGTCTGCTCGACGGTTCCCATACCTGCTCCTCGTGCCGCTCTCAGGGGATCGGGCCCAAGGCTAGAGGGTCGATTCCACGACCGTCGCGCCCACACCTAGCGGGCCGCGACCTCGGGGCGCGCTCGATACACCCGCGTCCAGAGTGGCCGCAGGAGCTGGACGGCGAGCGGAAGCGCCAGCACGAGGTAGAAGGCCGAGAGCACCGTCCAGACCAGCGCCGGTGGGGCCAGCTTGGCCAGGATGGGGTAGTAGCGCAGCGACAGGACCACGGCGAAGGCCACGGTCAGCACCGACCACACCAGCGAGGCGACCCCGTAGGCGAGCAGCCGGCGGGAGTCCGCCGTCGGGCGCCGTCCGGAGAGGACCTCATGGAGGTGGTGGGTGGCACGGCGGCGCAGCCCGGGCTCGCGGAGCAGGTCGACGAGCACGTGGTAGCCGTCGCGCTCCATCAGCGGGTTGAGATTGAACAACGCACCGACGTACCCGCCGAAGGCGACCTGAAAGAGGATGTCGCGAACGCTGCCGGGCGCCGTGACCAGGCAGGCGAGCGCGAAGGCGCCGCCCAGGACGATGTCCGACAGGGGCCCGGCGAGGCTGATCATCATCCGCCGGCGACGGGACTCGAACCACGCG
Source organism: uncultured Actinomycetota bacterium (assembly GCA_963771675.1). Taxonomy (GTDB): domain Bacteria; phylum Actinomycetota; class Thermoleophilia; order Solirubrobacterales; family Solirubrobacteraceae; genus Palsa-465. The sequence continues at coordinate 85,553 of CAVYUJ010000008.1, forward strand.
TCGGTGGTGTCGACGAAGACGTAGGGGAACACCAGGGCCACCTTGATCCCGGCGCGGGAGATGGGGCGCCCGAACGACTCGGCGATCAGCCCGTGGGCGAGCTCGTGGCAGACGACGAGGGCGAAGCGCGCCACGACGAACACCAGCGCCCCGAGCCCGACCCGCCGCGCAACCACGAACGGGGTCCCGTAGCGCCCGATGATCAGGGCGGCGAACGCCACCAGGCCGCCGAGGGCGATCACCGCCAGCACGCCAAGTGCGGCGGAGGTGAACAGCAGCCAGCCGCCCCGGCGGTAGACCGCCGCCATCGCCCGTGGCACGCCGGCCAGTTCGCGCTCGCGCGGCCGGATGAGCCGGGCCACCCAGGGCAGCGACCCGGCCGGGTGGGTGGGGTCCGTCTCCGACTCGACCCCGGCGAGCATGCCCTTGTCGGCCAGCTCGGCCAGCAACCGGGCCAGCCGCGCGGGCCCATCGGCGCCCCACCGTGCCGCGGCCTCGCCGAGCAGCGAGACGAGGTCATGATCACCGTCGAGCAGCTGCGCCAGCTCCGCCTCCTCGGTGGCCAGCCGGACCATCACCGACGAGCGGTGGTCCTTGAGCACGAAACGCGCCCCGCCCACGGCCTCTGACTCCTCCAAGCGCTTGAGCGACCAGCCCGAGCGCAGCTTGGGCTTGCGGTTCTGCTGTCCGCGCAGGCGGGCGCGGCGCACCGACGGCTGCTCGACGATCAGGCTGATCCCGGCCGGCACCGACATCGTCATGCCCGCCGCGGCGCGATCGACCCGCTCAGCCACCTCCAGGCGGCAATCGCCCAGCTCGATGCGCATCCCGTCAGACAGCGCGATCGGCGCCGACAGCCGCCGGCCGTCGACGAATGTCCCATAGCTCGACCCCACATCCTGGAGCGTTGCGCCGTCCTCGTCGACAACGATCTCCGCATGCGCGCGCGACACACTTGGATCGTCCAAAACAAGATCCGACGCCGGGGCACGGCCGATCGCCAACGCACGGTCCAGCGGCACCCGCTCACCACCGCGCAGCACCAGGTCGAGGTGTACCGCGCCGTCGCGCGGGGTCCCGCACGAGCGGCAACGGGCGTCGGTCCGAGGCACCTGGCGGTGACAGACCGTGCATAGCATCGGGCTAACGGTGGCAGACTCCTAAGCGCAATGCAGGATGTGCTCAAGCGGGTGGGTCGCTTCGACCTGCTCGAGGTCATCGGGCGCGGGGGCGCAGCCGTCGTCTACCTCGCTCTACAGAGAGATCTGCAGCGACACGTCGCGCTCAAGGAGCTCGCGCCGTTTCACCTTGCCGATTCGAGCTTCGCCGAGCGGTTCGTCGAGGAGTCCCGCCTGGCGGGATCGATGAACCACGCCAACATCGTCACCGTCCACGAGTTCTTCGAGGACGGCTCGGTGCCCTACATCGCGATGGAGTACCTGCCCCACGGCTCGCTGCGCCAGTACATCGGCCGCCTCTCGATGGCGCAGATCGCCGGGGTGCTGGAAGGCGTGCTGGCGGGCCTGGCGCACGGTGAGGCGCATCAGATCGTGCATCGCGACCTCAAGCCGGAGAACCTGCTGGTGGCCATCGACGGCCGCGTGAAGATCGCCGACTTCGGCGTCGCGCGCGCCTACAGCAAGGCGGCCACCCGCGCGGTGGTGACGGTGGCGGGCACGACCATCGGCACCCCGGCGTACATGTCGCCCGAGCAGGCCCTCGGCACGGATCTCACGCCGGCCACGGACCTGTACTCACTCGGGGTCGTGGCCTGGGAGCTGCTCACCGGGCAGGTGCCGTTCGACGAGACCGATACCCCCGTGGCGGTGCTCTATCGCCACGTGCACGAGCAGATTCCGTCCGTGCGATCGGTGGCCCCCGAGGTCCACGAGGACGTGGCGCAGTGGCTGGAGAAGATGCTGGCCAAGCGTCCCGAGGATCGCTTCCAGTCCGCCGACGAGGCCTGGGTGGCCCTCGAGGACGTGGTGCTGGACCTGCTGGGGCCCCGCTGGCGCCGGGAGGCCCGCCTCGTGCTCGACGCGGAGTCGCCGCGCGCCCGGCGCACGCTCACCCCCGCCTCCTTCCGCTCGGTCGAGCTCGACACCCCGCCGTCGGCGGCCGACGAGCCATCGGGCGCAGACGCCGCCCAGGGCCGGCGGGCGGGAGCCGTCTCACAGACGATCTCCGGTCCAGCGGTCCAGACCCCGCCGCCCACGGTCGCGCCCGCGCGGCGGCGAGAGCGGAGCAACACCACGATGTTCCGGCTGGCGCGGCGCCACAGCGACGTCGACGACGATCAGGGGCCCGTGTCCCCCGACGTGATGCGGCGCCGTCTCATCGCTGTGGCGATCGTCGGGGCCATGATCGTCGCCGCCGTCGCGGGCGTGGTGCTGGCGAGTCCGGGCACGCCCGCCCGCCACGGGCCGACCAAGGCCCAGATCCGCGCCGCGCAGCAGCGCGCGGCGGCGGCCCGGCAGAAGGCCGCCGCAGCGGCGGTCACGACCAAGGCCGACAACCAGCTCGACACGATCCTCACCGGCCTGGCGCGCACTCGCGCGCGCACCCTCACCCGCCTGCTCAACGAGAGCAGCCAGGCGACGCAGATCCGCGACGCCGTCTCGGTGCAGAAGGCGTACGTCGCCGCGAAGCGCAAGGTGGTCCCGCTCGAGTCAAAGACGACGGCCGCCGCACCGCTGGCCAAGATATTGACCACGATCGCCGGCGACTACGGGCGCCTCGCCGCGGCAGGACGCGCCAACAAGCCCGCGGCCTGGAACCACATCATCAACGTGGTCGTCGCGAACGACGAGAAGACCCTCCAGGGTCTGGTGGGGAAGCTCTAACCGCCTCTTGCAGCTTCGATTCCCCGGCCGCTACGGGGGTTTGCGGGTATGGCGGGGTTCATACCCTGGGCCACTTTCAGGGTGCCTGGTCCGAGTTGATACTGCAAGTGCGTCGTGTCCGACGGCGCTTCCCAGACCAGTACGGAGGGTGTTTCACATGAGTCTCATCAAGGTCACCGCGGAGGAACTGCACAGCCTGTCCTCCAACGTCGCGACGGGTTCCAACAGCATCCAGGACCAGCTCGCCCGCATGCAGGGCGAAGTCCTCGGCGTCGTCGGAGGCGAGTGGCAGGGTGCCGCGTCCGGTCAGTTCCACGCGCTGTGGGACGAGTGGCAGCGCTCGGCCGCCGGCCTCAAGGACGCCCTGGACGGCATCAGCCGCCTGCTCTCCAACGCCGGCACCCAGTACCAGTCGACCGAGGACGCCATCCGCTCCTCGATGAGCTGACCGGGGCACAACCACTACTCGAGAGGGATTTCGCATGAGTCTGATCAAGGTCACCGCGGAGGAACTGCACAGCCTGTCCTCCAACGTCGCGACGGGTTCCAACAGCATCCAGGACCAGCTCGCCCGCATGCAGGGCGAAGTCCTCGGCGTCGTCGGAGGCGAGTGGCAGGGTGCCGCGTCCGGTCAGTTCCACGCGCTGTGGGACGAGTGGCAGCGCTCGGCCGCCGGCCTCAAGGACGCCCTGGACGGCATCAGCCGCCTGCTCTCCAACGCCGGCACCCAGTACCAGTCGACCGAGGACGCCATCCGCTCCTCGATGAGCTGACCGGGTGATCCCGGCGATCCCGGCAGACGGCGACCATCGGCGAAGAGCCGAGCGTCGCATCGTGAGCCCTCAGGCCGGCAGGGCGACCTGGACGAGCTCGAAGCCGCCGGGATCCACCCGGTAGCCGCAGCCCGGGCGGACGGGCGGCGTCGGGCGGCGCGGGAGGGTGACGCCGAGCAGCGGCCCGTCGATCTGGACATCGGGCTGGAGCAACAGGCCGGTGCGGGCGCGGCGGACCCCGACGCTCCAGTGCCCGAGCGTCTTGAGCGCGTCGGTGCGCCCGGCGATGACGGCGTGCAGGTGGGGGCGCGGCGTGGCGAACAGGTCCGAGAGGCCCCGGGTGGGGTCGTCGACCACGTCGGCGTCATCGACGAGCAGCACGTGGAGGCGCTCGGCATCGCGCAGCTCGGGGAGGCATTCGCCGAGCTCCTCCGGGGTGGTGATGATCCGGCTGAGCGCCCCACAGTCGCGCAGAGCCGAGCGGCGGGTGGCGATGCCGACGAGCGGGATATCCGGGTACAGCCGCGACAACACCTCGGCCACCACCAGCAGGGCCGTGGTGCGCCCGGTGCGGGCCGGGCCCGCGATCATCGCGTGATCACCCTCGTAGAGCTCGAAGCCCGCGGGCTCGAGGGTCTCGTCGCCGATCCCGAACGGGATGAACAATGGCTCTCGCTCGGCCCGGCCGGCACCCAGCAGCGCGTCGATCCCGACGCTCTCGGGCAGGACGCCGACCGGCGGCGGGCCGCCCTCGGGGGGCGTGGCGCCGGCGCCGATGATCCGATCTCGCCGGGCGGCCACCTCCGCGGAGAGCGGGTGGGCCGGGTCGGGTCGGGCCACCTGGATGACCTGCGCCGAACCGCCGACGACCGCGCGGCCCGGCACGAAATGCGGGATCGCCCGCCGCATCAGGCCGAACTGCGCGTAGTCGGCGACATCGGCGAGCTGGAAGGCGAGCCGCTGCTGGGCCAGAGAGGCCAGGGCGGTCGGCACCGCCCCCAGGCGATCGGCGGCGATGGCCACGTGGATCCCGAGCTCGGCGCCGTCGGCCCACACCCGTGCGAGCGCCTCGCGCAGGGCGTCCCCGCCGATGTCGCCGTGCTCTGAGGCAAACCCCCCGTAGCCGTCGAGCAGCACGACGATTCGCGGCGCGGCCGCGCGCGCCGCCGGGTCCATCGAACGCCGCACCCCCAGCTCGCCGCGCAACCGGCGCAGAAGACGGCGCTGGCGCTCGTGCTCGGCCGCCCCGATCACCGCGCCCACGTGGGGCAGCTCCGCCAGCGCACCCAGCTCGCCGGCGCCGAAGTCCATGATGTACATGTGCAGCCGTGCCGGGTCCGAGGTGTCGGCCAGCGCCAACGCCAGCGTGCTCAGGGCCGTGGTGGTCCCGCTGCCGCCGATGCCGTAGAGCAGCAGGTTCCCGGCCCCCATGTTCCAGCCGATCGGATACTGGGCCTGGGCCTCGGGGTCGTCGGCGAGGGCGAGCGGGACCACCAGGCCGGTGTCGCCGGCCAGCGCGCGCGGCGGGCCCATCGCCAGCAACTCGTCGAGCGCCACGTTGCCGGGGAGCGGAGGCAGCCACGGCCGGCGCAGGGTGTGGGCACCGGCGAACGCCTCCGTGGTGGCGGCGACGAGACGCTGCAGGTCAGAGGCCGCCGAGGACTCCGCCTCGTTGCCATTCTGACGGTGGCCCTCGCCCGTGACCACGAACGGCTCGGTGGAGACGGCGGCCGCCGCCGGCCCGGCGGTGATCCCGGACACCAGCGCGGTCTGCACCGGGATCAGCTCCGACGGGCCCAGGCGGACCTGCGCGCGCCCCGGCTGGTTGCGCGGGATCTTGGCCGCCGCCGGAGAGTCGATCACGTCGGTGGAGTCCTGGGGGGTCTGCACGCGCAGACAGACGCGCAGGTTGGTGTTGGCACGGATGTTCTCGTTGACGGCGCCGGACGGCCGCTGCGTGGCCAGCAGCATGTGAACCCCGAGGCTCCGGCCCCGCTGCGCGATCCCAACGAGCGACGGGACGAAGTCGGGCAACTCGGAGGCCAGCGTCGCGAACTCGTCGATGACCACCAGCAGGCGGGGAAGCGGTGCCGGGGGCGGGTGCGTGTCCCCTTGGGCGACGAGCCGGTCGTACTCGATGAGGTCAGTCGCCCGGTGCTCGCGCAGGACCCGCTCGCGGTAGCGCAGCTCGGCCTCCAGGGAGAGCAGCGCCCGCTCGCCCAGCTGCTCGTCGAGGTCGGTGACCATACCCACGGTGTGGGGCAGCTCGGCGCACTCGCCGAACGCCGAGCCGCCCTTGTAGTCGACGAGGACGAAGTTGATGCGCAGCGGCGAATGCTCGGAGGCCAGCGCCGCCACGAGGCTGCGCAGCAGCTCGCTCTTGCCCGCCCCGGTGGTGCCCGCCACCAGGCCGTGCGGTCCGTCGCCGACAAGGTCGATGTCCAGCGGCCCGTCCTCGGAGAGCGCGAAGCGGGCCACGAGGCCGACCTCCCCCGAGCTGGATGCCCAGCGCCGGCGCAGGTCGCCGGGCTCGGGCTCGCCCATCCCCAGCAGCGAAAGAAGCCCGACGTGGGCCGGAAGCGCGCCGCCGGCCAACTGGAGGTCGGCGTCCTCGAAGCGCGCCAGCGCGATCGCACACTCGCGGGCACTCTCGGGCGACATCCCGGCCACGAGCAGCGGGTCGACGCGCTGACCGGTCTGGGGGCGCACCAGCCGGGCCTCGCCGGCCTCGTCGGCCAGCTCCACGACCGTCGTGCATGCCGCCGGCAGCCGCTCGCTGGTGCGCGCGATGACGATCCCGGAGACCTTCTCGCCGGCCCGCAGCAGCGCGCGACCCGCGGCGCCTCGGCCCTCGATCAGGGCCGGGCTGTCCAGGACGGCGAGCACCTGGCGCGGGTCGTCGTCGTCACGATCGGCGAGCTCGGCCGCCAGCGCGGCGCCGGCCGTCGTTCCCACCGCCAGCTGGCGTCCGGCGGCGCCACCGGCGTCGCGTAGGTGCGGCAGCCATTTGACCCAGTCCCAATCCTCGCGGCCCTCAGGCTCGCTGAGGACGGCGACGGTGAGGTCGGCGGGACCGTGGAGCACGGCCGCCTGGCAGATGAGCGCGCGGGCGACGCTGAGCGCCTGGCCGCGCTCCCCGACGATCCCCACGACTCCCCCCTTGGCCAGGGGGACCTCGACGGGCGCCAGCTGGAGCCACCCGTGCCGGGCGAGCACGACCTCGGCCTCGGCGCCCGGCGTGTGGCGATCGGCCAGCCTCGGGCGGAACGGCACCTCACCGTAGCCGGCCGACAGAGCCAGGAAGTCATCGTCGAACGGACGGCGTTCCCACAGCCGCGGGTCCGGCGCGGTGGCGCGGCGGGTGATCTCGGCGAGATCCGGGAAGGCCTCGCGGCGGCGGGCGAGCTCCTCCTCCTGGCGGATGGCGACGTCGCGCTTGAACGCCTTCATCTTGTCGTCGTACTCGCGGCGGTCACCGCGGGAGGTGCGCGTCGCCTGCCGGCGCTGCTCGAACCAGCTGCCGATCACCATCACCGGGCTCAGGAGGCAGAAGAGCGCGAACAGGATGTTCTTCAGGACGAGGACCATCACCACTCCCAGGATCAGCGGCCCGAACGCCGAGGCGAAGCTGAAGCGCGGCCGGGAGGCCTCCTTGGGCTCCTCGGGCGCAGTGAGAGAGTCACCGCCGGCCGGCGCGCGGTTGCGCGGGGGGCGGTTGAACGGGATGGTGCCCGCCAGGTTGGCCTGGCGCACGGGATCCACGGGGAGACCCGGGATCCGCGGGGCGACGACGAAGGCGACGTCGCCGGCCTCGAACACCGCCTCGGGCGCCACGTCGGTGGGCTGGCGGATGCGCTTGCCCTCGACCCACGTGCCGTTGACCGACTCGAGGTCGGTCACGGTGGCGCGCAGGCCGCCGGGGCTGGGCTGGACGCGCAGATGGCGGCGGGAGACCCCCTCATCGCTGAGCGTGAGATCGCAGTCGGAGTCGCGGCCCACGACGACCCCTCCCGGGTTCAGCGGCACCGTCTGACCGGCGTCGAGGCCGGCGATGACCCGCAGCTCCAAGACCGTCGGCGAGGGCTCGTGCCCCTCGGGAGCGCCGTCGGCCGGCTGAATGCGCGCTCCCTCATAGAGACCGATCTCGGTGAGAGCGAGGTCGACGTGACAGAAGCGCCCATCGACGACGATGCCGCGGGCCTGGGCGGCGTCGGGCAGAGCGTCGAGCAGATCGCCCACCGTGGCGTCCTCGCGACCGAGCCGGAGCTCCAGGTCCTCCGGCACGCCGGCGTGGTTGTCGAGTACTACGCGCATCTATCCACCGGGTAGCGGAGCGTACCGACGGGGTGGGCGTGCCGGGTACTGCGCGGTCCATACCCCGGGTCACTTCCGGAGCCTCTCGCCCAGGCTGATACTCCGTGCCATGTCCGGGTTCGTCGTCGATTCGCGCACGCTCCTCGCGGTGCGCGACACCCTGGGTCGGCTCCACGACCAGCTCGTCGGCATGCATACGGTGGTCTGGCGCGAGTGGGGCACGCTCGGCGGCCTGGCCCTGGAGTCTGAGCTCGAGCACTTCTGCGGCACCTGGCACTACGGGGTCTCCGAGCTGGGCGGTCAGCTTCAGGACCTGGCACGGCGTCTGGGCGAGGCGTCTGATGCCTACGAGCGCATCGAGCAGCGGATCATGCAGGCCGGCGGCGGGTCCGGCTCGGGCACGGGCGGCGCTCCGGTCGGCGCCGGCGGATCGGGGCACACCACCACGAACGCGCATCACCCCGCGGCCAAGCACACGAGCTCGGCACACCACGCCACCAAGCACTCCGACTCCAAGCACCACTCAGATCCCGGCGGCTCGGGCGGCAAGCACTACTCGGGCGGAGTGGGGCTGGCCCCGCCGGCCGCCGGCTCGGGCAGCTCCGGTCACCCGGGTGAGAAGCCCGGCGGCTCCGACAGGCACGAGGGCGGCAAGAAGCATCCCGGCGTCGGCTCCGGGACCACGGTCATCGGCGGCGGTCCGGCGCAGCACGGCGGCGGCTCCAAGCGCGGTGGCAACTCCGGCTCGGGCAGCGGCACGACGATCATCGGCGGCGGCGCGGATCACGGCGGCGGCTCGCCGCATGGCGGCCGGCACCACCCGAGCAGCGGCTCGGGCTCAGGGACCACCGTCATCGGCGGAGGGCCGACCCACAGCACCGGCTCCGGCGGGTCGGGCACCACCACCATCGACGAGAAGATCCACCATGCCGAGGATCGCCAGCGCGCCGAGCTGGCCGCGCTGCTCCGTATGGTCAAGGATTGATCCGCGATCGACTAGAATTCCGCGCGCTTGACGAGAAACGCGAACGGATTACGCGGGATCATCGGGTTGGCGCTGGCGACGCTGATCACGATGGCGACGGGCGTGCAGGCGGCACACGCCGGCACCTGGATGCAGGTGTCGTGCGTCAACCCGGATAGCTCGGCCGCGCCCTCTGAGGGGTGGACCCAGAGCGCCGCGGGCCCGCCTGACGGTGGCGCGATCGTCAGCACGCAATGCTCTCCGGGCACGCCGATGCTGGCCGAGCTCAGCGTGCTCTCGGCGGCGCCGCCCAACTCCATGGCGCTCCTCACCTATCAGCCGCCCGGCGGGTCGGCACTGGTCGGAGGGTCCGTCGACGTCAACATGTCCGCGGACGGGTACGGCAATGCCGGGGGTGGCAGCGCCGTCGGTGAATCACAGCTGTTCGAGCCCTCGGTGAGCTCAGAGTTCTTTCAGTGCGTGGCCTTCTTCCAGGTGTGCGGGCCTGCCCCGGACTTCAGCGGCGTGGTGAACCTGCCCAGCGACGCCCAGGGCGATCTCATCGCGGCGGTGAAGTGCTCGTCGGGGACCGGCACCTCCTGCGACACAAACGCCAAGAACAACGCCTGGGCGCTGATGCAGGTGGTCTGGGCCCATCTGCTGCTCTCCAGCAGCGTGTCGCCCACCGGGTCGGGCTTCACCGGCAGCGCGCTGCAATCCCCGGTCCGCGGGACCGGCCACGTCGTCTTCACCGCCGCCGAGCCCGCGGGCCCCGGCATCTACGCCGACTCGATCGCCATCGACGGGCAGACCGTATTCACCGGCACTCCGAATCCCAACGGCGGCAAGTGTGTCCCGGTGGGGACCGACGCCGCGACCGGCGCGCTCATGTTCGACTACCAGCAGCCGTGCCTGACCAGCGAGGTGGTCGACGCCCCGGTTCCGACGGCGGGCCTGCCGGACGGGCCCCATGAGCTCGCGGTGACGGTGACCGATGCCGCGGCAACAAGAGCTCGACCGTGCTGGACCAGACGATCACGACCTCCAACCCCCAGACCACACCCGCCCCTCGGGCCGTCGCACCCCGCGCGCCCGCTTCGTCATCAGCTGGCGCTGGCTCGGCGCGACGACGGTGCTGCGCTCGATCCGCGTCCAGAACCTCGCCCGCACGGCACGAGTCGCGGTCCGCTGCGCGGGCCGGCACTGTCCCCGCATCCGGGCCCACGCGACCGGGGCCGCGCAAGGTGCGCGCCTGCTTCGTCACCTCGCCGGCCGGCGCCTGAAGGCGGGCCAGTCCCTGCTGATCACCGTCACCGCCCGGCATCTGCATCCCGAGCGCATCGAGCTGCGGATGCGCAACGGCCGCGCCCCCTTGGCCAAGCTCCTGCACTGATGACCGGCCGCTCGACGCGCCTGCTCACCACCGCCGCGCTGGTGTGCGCAGCGTTCGCCTGGGCTCCGGCTGCCAGGCCGGGACCTGGATCCAGGTGTCCTGCGTGAACCCGGACGACTCGGCGGCGCCGAGCGAGGGCTGGTCGGCGGGGATCACAGGGACTCCCGAGGCGGGCTCGAGCGGGAGCGCGCGCTGCCCCATGTTCGGGGAGCTGTCACCGATCGGCGGGGCGGCGAAGGTCGGCGACAGCGAGTACGTGCAGTACCAGCCGCCCGACGGCTCCAAGCTGATCGGCGGCGTCGCCAACATGACCCTGAGCGCCGACAGCGGCGGCACCGCATCCGGCGACGCCGTGCTCTACGAGCCGGCGCTCGCGTATCCGTCGGACGTCTTCTTCCAGTGCGCGTGGTCACTCGGAGCGTGCGGACCGCCGTCGAGCCCCAACGACACGACGGGCAACATCTTCCTCCCGTCCGACGCCGGGCGGGAACTTCATCGCCCAGGCGACCTGCGGCGGCAACCCGGGCACGACGTGCAGCCAGCACGAGACCGGCGGCACCTCGAGCAGCGCATGGTCCAGCGTGCAGGTCAACTGGGCGCATTTCACCTTGAGCAACGACGCAGTGCCGGCCGCGGGCGGCTTCAGCGGTACGGCGCTGGAGCCAGGCGTGCGCGGCACGGGAAACCTGCTGTTCACCGCGACCGACACCGGCGGCCCCGGCGTGTACGCGGTGACGGCCACCGATCGACGGAAGCCCGGTGTGGTCAGGGCACGCCCAACACCAACGGCGGCGAGTGCGTCGCCGTGGGATCGGACTCCGGGACGCTGATGTTCGACTATCAGCAGCCGTGCCCGGCCGGCCGAGACGGTGTCGATCCCGATCGCGACGGCCGGCCTGCCCGACGGCAAGCACGTGCTGGCGGTATCGGTGACCGATGCCGCCGGCAACACGAGCCCCGTGCTCGATCAGACGATCACCACCTCGAACCCCCAGACGACGCCCGTTCCGAGCGGCCGCCGGGCGCTGCACGCCCGCTTCGTCATCTCCTGGCGCTGGAGCGGGGCGAGCACGCAGCTGCGCTCGATCCGCGTGACGCACCTGCTGCGCAACGCCCGCGTCGCCGTTCACTGCGCCGGCAGGCACTGTCCGCGGCTGCGCGCCAGCGCCAGGGGCCCGCGCAGGGTGGCGACGATGCTGCGCAAGCTCGCGGGACGGCGGCTCAGGGCCGGCCAGACGCTCTTCATCACGGTCACCGCCCGCGGCCACACGGCCGAGCGCATCGCGGTGCGCATCCGCAGCGGCCTGAAGCCGAGCGCCCGCCTGCTGCGCTGAAGCTCCAGCCGGATCGACCCCCGCCGAGGTATCACGAACTCGATACCTCGGGTCACTGTTCGGGAGGGTCGGGGCGACTGATACTGGAGCGGTGATCGATCCTCTCAGCGACCCCCGCGCCGAGGACCTGCTGGCCGCCGTGCCCGCCGACGTCACCACGCTGGCGTCCGCCTTCCACACCGCCGCGCAGGAGGCGGCGATGACCGCCACCGGACTGCTGGCCGCTCGCGAGGATGGAACCTGGACGGGCCATGCGGCCGACTCGTTCCGGGACTCGATCGGCCACGTGCCGTCCGAGCTCCAGCACATCAGGACGGGCTATTCGGCCGTGGCCACCGCGCTGAGCGACTACGAGGTCACGCTGGCGCTGGTGCAGACCGAGTTCGTCAAGGTCGTGGGCGGGCTCAGCGACCTCAACGCGCAGATCGGAACGGCGCGCACGGCCGCCACGACGGCCCAGACCGGCCTGACTCCCGGACACCCGATGTCGTTCAACGATCTGCGGCAGGCCGAGCTCGCCGTCGCCCAGGCGCGCCACACCCTCGAGGGCTATCACGCCGAGGCGGCGCAGCTCCGCTCGCGCGCCTTCACCCTGCTCGAGGAGTTCGACACCGCCCGCGGCCTGTGTCGCGCCACGGTGGCCGCCGCACAGCGCACGGCGCCGGTGCGCCCGCAGTCCGGCCAGGGCAAGCACGTGGCGGCCGTGAGCGGCGGGCTGTCGCGCGTCAACGGGGCCGTGTGGCAGATGTCGCCGGTCGGCGGAGGCGCAGGTGGGAACGGCGCGGGGCTGCCACCCGAGGAGCGCAAGCGGATCGAGGACATGATCCGGGCGGCCGACGGCCTGCTCGGGACGCCGTACGTCTACGGCGGTGGGCACGGCGCCGGTGGCGGCCTCGACTGCTCCGGGTTCGTGTCGGCGGTGCTGCGGTCCGGCGGGTACCTCAACGGTCCGGTGACCACCGAGGGGTTTGCCGGCCAGCCGGGCATCACCTCGGGGCCGGGCCGCTATGTGACGATCTATGACCGCACCGGGTGTGGCCCCAACGAGCACGTCATCATCAACATCAACGGCCGCTTCTACGAGTCGGGCGGGGGAAGCGCCAGCGGCGGGGCGCCGTTCGTGCACCAGTTCACCCCCAGCGCGTCCTACCTGTCGTCGTTCAACACCGTTCTGCATCCGACCGGACTATGAGCCCGGCGCATCCGGTGGCCCGCCCGCCCGTCCGGCCGGCGCGCGGTGCATTGGGCCGCGTGCTCGGTCCGTCGCACCCGCATCACCTTGTACGCTGGCCAAGTGCGGGCTCAGGAAAGGGCGGTATTGGGAGCCGCCGTCAGCGCAACGGAGTTGCAGACCCTGATTCACGCGGCGCGGCGCGGCGCACCGTTTCTCTTCCTGCGCGACGACAGCGGCGACCAGATGGTGGTGACCCTGGACGGGGAGCGGCTCGTGCTGGGACGCGCCCCGGGCAGCGACCTGGAGATCGGATGGGATCCGCGCGTCTCGGGCGTGCACGCCCATCTGGAGCGCCGCGGCCCGCGCTGGACGATCGAGGACGACGGCCTGTCACGCAACGGGACCTTCATCAACGGGGAGCGGCTGCGGGGCCAGCGCACGCTGCGCGATGGCGACGTGATCGGGGTCGGGGACACGGTCCTGGGCTTCCGCCATCCCGAGCCCGAGCCGGTGCTGGCGACGATCTCGGTGCCGACGGTCTCGGCACCGGCGGTCTCAGAGGCGCAGCGACGCGTCCTGGTGGAGCTCTGCCGGCCGCTGGCCGCGGAGGACTCGGCGGCGCCGGCGACCAACGAGCAGATCGCCGCCGAGCTGGTGCTGAGCCTGTCGGCGGTCAAGGGCCATCTGCGCGTCCTGTTCACGCGCTTCGGTCTCGAGGCGGCGCCGCAGAACCAGAAGCGGCTGCTCCTGGCGGAGCGAGCGCTGTCCAGCGGCGCCGTCCGGACCGACGAGCTGTAGCGGCGTCAGCCGCCGATCGTCGTCGTGCCCGAGCCGCCGCTGCCACCGCTCTTCTTGTGGTGCGGGGGCGAGCTCTGCGTCGAGGGGGGCGTGTAGACGGGCGTGTAGGTGGGGGCAGGCGTTGGCACCGTTGCGGTGCTGGGCGCCGCCGGCGTGACCGACACCGTCGGCGCCGGCTTGGGCTTCTTGTGCTTGCGATGGGGCTTGGGCCGCGGCTTGAGCGACGCCTTCACCGGCGTGAACTGCGAGACCAGCTCCACGTTGACCTTGTGCGGCGGGGCGGGGTTCGTCGTGGTGGTGGCCACGCGCGTGGTCTGCGCGGGCGCCGTGGCGGCATGGGCCGGCGTCTGGTGATCCACCGCTCGGGCCACCAGGAACGCGGCACCAAACGCCGCCAGGACGCAGATGATGGCTGTCCCTGCCAATCGCACAGACCGATAGTACCCGCGTTACCCGATTCGTCCACGGGTTGTGCGCGGGATCGACGCACATACGGTGCAAAACCGGTGGATTGGGGGATACTGACCCTGATGCGAGGTGCAGAAGAGGGGTGGATCGGCAGGATGCCGTCCGGTCGGAACACGCTGCCGACGTCGAGGAGCTATTGAGATGTCCGATGAGCTCGAACGCAGCGTCGAGCTGCTCGAACGCCTGCTGGGCGATTCGCAGCTGCGTCGCCGGTTTCGCACCGACGCCGCCACCGTCCTGACCGAGGCGGGCCTCCCGGAGCTCGCCGCGGGCCTGGGGCATGGCGGGCGCGCGCTCATGACCCTCGAGATGCGCGAGTCACGCTCGAGCCTCGCCGGGGTGATGGTGGCCGCGGCCGCCGAGGGCGTGGACCTGGCCCAGTTCGCCGAGCATGCCGCTCCGGCGCTGGCGCGCGACGCGGGCGCCGCGATCCACCAGCTCATGCAGCACCCCCACGGGGCTGCCCCCAAGCCGGCCCACCAGGCGGTCGCGCCGCAGCCCGCCAAGCCGAGCTTCGCGCCGCCGGCCGAGACTCCCGCCCTGGCGCCGCCCGAGCCCAAGACGCCCAGCCCGGCGGCGGCGCCCGTGCCCAACAGCCAATCGGCCACCCCTGTGGCGCCCGCGGGCTCGGCACAGCCCGAGCCGGCCTCGGCCACCCGGCCCGCGGCGATGCAGACGCCGTCGCAGGGCGCCCGGCTGGTCACCGCGTCGGAGGGCCCCAAGGGCGGCCAGGCTGCTCACCATCACCCCGCAGGGGCCGCCGCGGCGCCGGTTTCCCCCGAGCCGACCGACGCCGGACCGGCCTATCCCGGTGACCAGGCGACCCCGCAGCAGATCGCCGCCTGGATGGGCGCCCGCGCCGAGAAGGCCGGTCTGCCGCCGGAGCTGCCGGTGATGGCGGCGCTCACCGAGTCGGGACTGCGCAACCTCTCCTACGGCGACCGCGACTCCGTCGGCTTCTTCCAGATGCGGGTGGGCATCTGGGACCAGGGCTCCTACGCCGGGTATCCCGGTAACCCCGAGCTTCAGGTGCAGTGGTTCATCGACCACGCGGTGGCGGTCAAGAGCCAGTACCCGGAGCTGGCCAACAACCCCAACAGCTGGGGTGAGTGGGTGGCCGACGTCGAGCAACCGGCCGAGCAGTACCGCTACCGCTACCAGCTCCAGCTCTCCACGGCGCAGGCGCTGCTGCGCGGCGCCGATCTGACCTCAGGCGCGTCCGCGGCACCCGCGGCACCCGTCGTGCCCCCGGTGCCCGTCGGCCAGGCCGCGCTCAAGGTCGCCATGCACTTCACCGGCGGGGGACACGCCGGATCAACCCTCGACGCCGGTCCCACGTCGGCGGAGATGGTCCAGTACGCCTACTCCCAGCAGGGCGTGCAGATGCCCAGGGTGGCCGCCCAGCAGTTCGATATCGGCATCCCGGTCTCCGAGCAGCATCTGAAGCCGGGGGACGCGGTGTTCTTCGCCGAGCCCAGCGGCTACGTCGACCACGTCGGGTTGTACGTCGGCAACGGCCGCTTCGTCACCTCCGCACCTGGTGGTGGCGGCGTCAAGCTCGCCTCCCTCGCCGACCCGCCGTTCCACGGCCACTACGTCGGCGCCCGCCGCTATACCGCGGAGGCGCTGGGCAATCCGGGCCACTACGCCCGTCCGCTGCCCACGATCAAGGGGTGATCAGCGCAGCAGCCTGGCTCTGGGCTTGGCGCCCCAGCGGATGTCGAGCTCGGCCCGCTCCTCGCGGTAACCGGGCGCCTGGAGCGTGAGGATGACCTTGTTGCCGGCCTGGTAGCGCCGGCCGACCAGCGCGTGGAGGAGGTTGTGCACGCCGCGGATGCCCTTGGCGATGTCCCTGCCGCGATGGCGGGGGCAGCCGCGGCCCTTGCACTGGATCTGGAGCCTGGTCCGCCAGGGGAAGGTGCCGACCTTGACCTTGCGCAGGCGAGTGGTGGAGCGATCGAAGGTCCAGCTGATCGTCAGCTTGACGCGCAACGTGCGCGAGCGCGGCTTGGGTGTCGGGATCGGCACCGGCACGGGCACGGTGACCACCGGCGCCGTCGTGGTGGTGGTCGTCGTCACCGGGGGCGCGGGCGGCTGGGGCGCGGGACAGGTGACCGGTGCCGGTGCCCTCGGGGCCACCGACACGCCGGAGCCCTTGTGGTAGGTCTTGCTGCGCCAGAGGACCGTGCCGCCGGGAGCGATGAGGTCGACGTTGCCGTCGCCGAGCATCTCCAGGTAGGACGCCCGGATGGCCGTTGGTCGCGGTGGACCACAGGACGTGGCCGGTCTTGTCATAGACGACGAGGTTGCCGTCGGTCTGCATCGAGGCGTAGGCGCCGGCATGGCCGTAGGTCTTGGTCGACCAGAGCTCGGTCCCGGACCCGTCGAGCAGCGCCAGATTGCCGTCGGCGAGCATGGTCAGGCGATATGCCTCGGGCGACTCGGAGTACAGGCTCCAGCCGGATTTGAGCACATCGCCCTTGATCATCTTGTTGACCCGGCTCGCGGCCGACCAGCCGGCCGTCGTGTTGCCGTAGATGACGAGGTTGCCGTCGTTCTGGAGCACGAGTCGCGGGCAGCCGACCGTCGGACTGTTGGAGCTCCAGACGGCGGTGCTGGTGGGGTCGTAGATGACGAGGTCGCCGTTGACCTGCATCACCGCGCGCGCGCCCGGATACTTGGAGGTGCCCGTCGACCACAGCGTGCGGTCGCCGGGGATGGTCTCCGCCAGGTTGCCGTTGCTCCCCATGACCAGGTGGAAGTGGCCGTCGGGCGATTGGAGGTAGTTCGGGTAGCTGAGCACCCCGTTGGCGCTCAGGATGCTCGGCGGCGGCGCGGTCGCGGCGGTCGCCGACATCACGGCGGCCACGAGCAGCCCGGCGACGCCCGGGACGAGCACCGCCGCGCGGCGCACTCCCCTTCCCGACATCAGCCCTCTGGCGGTATTCCACATCCGGCGCATAGGTTCCGACCGTTCCTATACCCGGAACCTCCTTCGAGTTGCGCCGGTCCGGTGTTCTGTGCGCGGAGCGTCAGGCGGGGTCCAGCTCGATGGACTCGATCGTCGGCGGGTCGAGCGGGCGGTCTCCGGAGCCGGTCGGGGTCGCCTCGATGGCGTCGACGGCGTCCATCCCGGCGGTGACGGTGCCGAAGACCGTGTGCTTGCCGTCCAGCCAGGGCGCGCTGTCGATGGTGACGATGAAGAACTGCGAGCCGTTGGTGTTGGGCCCCGCGTTGGCCATGGCCAGCGCGCCGCGGACGACCTTGTGCTGGTTGAACTCGTCCTCGAAGGTGTAGCCGGGGCCGCCGGTGCCGACGCCGTCGGGGCAGCCGCCCTGGATCATGAAGTCCGGGATGACCCGGTGAAAGATGATCCCGTCATAGAAGCCCTCGGAGGCGAGCTTGCGGAAGTTCTCAACCGTCTTGGGGGCGTCGTCGTCGAAGAACTCGAGCGCGATCGTGCCCATGCTTGTGTTCAGATTGGCTGTGCTCATGGCCCGAGCCTAGTGCAGAGGGGCGCCGCCCCCACGGCGCCCTCCGCTTCTGCTCTGGGTTCGGAGCGTCTAGCTGTTGCTGGCGGTCTGGATCGCGTTGATCGCCGAGGTGACGCTCGTCGCGGGAGCGGTCCCGGACGGCACCGAGTTGGTGCACGTCACCGAGCCGGTGCCCGACGGGCCCGTCGCCTGCAGCGGGATCGAGGCGGTGGTCGTGGCGCCGGCGGTGCCGGTGGTGTCGATCGTGACCGACCGCGTCTCGGTGTTGGAGCCGACGGTCAGGGTGCAGGTCACCGTGACGTGCTGGGGGGCGGCGCCGCTGGTGACGGTGGCCGCCGGGTTGGCGAAGGCCAGGTAGGACGCGCCCGCCGGCAGCGCCACGCTCGTCACCGTCGCGGCGGTCGAGGTGACCGTCGCGGCGTTGTTGGTGGTCCCGAACTCCGAGGGCAGCGCGTTGTTGCACGTGACCTTGCCGACCTGGTTGATGGTCCCGATGGCCGTCCCGGTCGCGCACGTGCCGCTCACGCGGGCCTGGAGCTGGCCGGTGTTCGCCCGCACCAGGCCGACGGCGCCGGGCTGGATCTTCTTGTAGCTCACCGCGCCGTTCTTGATCTTGCTGTTGGTGACGGCGTTGTTCCTGAGCTGCGCGGTGCCGACACTGTTGTTGGGGATCGAGATGGCGGCGTAGCCCACGCCCCCCAGGGACATGAACAGCGCGGCGGAGGAGATCACGATCGCCGCCGAGGGGCGACGGCTCATGAGGGACTTCAATCGCAAGGGAACTACCTCCCGTTGTGGGTCGGTTGGGTCTGTCACCACCACAACACACCCCGCGCGCGCGAAGTCGCGGCCGGGGGTCCGTGCGCTGACACGAGGCTTATGTGAGGCCTCGTCTGGGCGAGAAATTGCACCCGCGACGGCGGGATCGGCAGGTCTCCGCACCCGCCGACGCGGGATCGGCGTCAGGCGCGGGCGAGCTCCAGGCGCAGCACGTGCCCCCGGATCTCGGTTCCGCCGGTCTGCTCGACGACGCGCTCGGCGTCCTTCTGGGGCACCTCGGCGAAGGCGAAGCGCTCGAGCACCCGGACGTTGCGGACCGAGGAGCCGTCGAGCTGGGTGGCGGCGGTGATCGCGTGGATGATGTCGGAGGGCTCCAGCCCCGCGGCCCGGCCGCCGCTGACGATCACCTTGCTCGACGGCGCGTCGCCGTTCGGTGAGGCGGAGGGCTTGGAGTGCCGGCGCGGCGGCGCCTTGATCGGCAGTGGCGCGACGTGCGCGTCCTTGACCCAGGGCGAGAGCTTGACCCCGGCGTGGCGCTCGATCGCCTGGATGTCACGTGCCTGACGGTTCTCGTAGAAGGTGATGGCGCGCCCGCTGCGCCCGACGCGGCCGGTGCGCCCGATGCGGTGCACATAGACGTCGGGCGACACCGGAACGTCGTAGTTGATCACGTGGGAGATGCCGGAGATGTCGAGGCCGCGGGCGGCGACGTCGGTGGCCACCAGCAGCGGCACGCTGCCGCCCTTGAAGGAGATCATCACGCCGTCGCGGGCGCCCTGGGTCATGTCGCCGTGCAGCGCGCGGACGTTCATGCCCCGGTCGCGCAGCGTGCGGTAGAGCTGATCGGCGCGGATCTTGGTGCGCACGAAGACCAGCGCCTGGTCGGGATGCTCGGCCTCCAGCACGTTGACCAGCCCCTCGGTCTTGTCCTTGGCGGCGATCTCGAGCGCGAACTGCTCGACGGTGTCGACCGTGAGCGTGTCGGTCTTGACCTTGACGGTGACCGGGTCGTAGAGGTACTGGTCGGCGAGGCGCCGGATCTCCGGGGGCATCGTGGCCGAGAACAGGGCGGTCTGCCGGCTCGACGGGGTCAGCGCCAGGATCTTCTCGACGTCCTCCAGAAAGCCGAGGTCGAGCATCTCGTCGGCCTCGTCCAGAACGACGAAGCGGCAGGCGTGCAGCACCAGGGAGTGGCGGCTGATGAGGTCCTTGACCCGCCCCACGGTGCCGACCACCACCTGCCCGCCGGCGCGCAGCTGCGCCTGCTGGCTGCGGATCGGCGCACCGCCGAACACGGCCACCACGTCGACGCCCTTGCGCTTGCCGTAGGCGCGCAGGGCCTGAGTGACCTGGATGCACAGCTCACGGGTCGGCGTGAGGACCAGGCCCTGGACGTCACCCTCGTCGGGATCGACGTACTGGAGCATCGGCAGTCCGAACGCCGCCGTCTTGCCCGAACCGGTCTGTGCCTGTCCGATCACGTCCAGCCCCTCGAGCAGCGGTGGGATCGCCTGCTCCTGGATGGGACTCGGGGCGTCGTAGCCGACATCCTTGAGTGCGGCGAGGATGTCGGCGGAGAGCCCGAGATCGATAAAGGTTGTCATCGGGCCACGGACGATAGCTTCACCGCGAGGCTGCGGGGGTTTCCCCGTGTTATCGGCTGGTGTCCGGGCGCTCGCGCGCCGGTGGTCGGGCGGTCACGGCGCCGCCGACCCGGACGTGTGTCATCTGATGGTTGCTGAGCAGCCCGAACTTGCGCACCCCGTCGCCCCGCGGGCTGCGGCGACTCTTGACAAGGAGATGCTTCGGTGCCTAAACTTCGGTTCCTAAACTTTAGGAACCGAGTATTTGTGACGACAACCCCTGATATGGCTCCCTCTCAAGATTCCAACCGCATCGACGCTTATGTGTGGCGCATCAGCGCCGTGGTGGTCCTGGGCTCGATCATGTCGATCCTCGACACCACGATCGTCAACGTCGCGCTCGACACCCTTTCGCGCGACCTTCACGCCACGATCGACAACATCCAATGGATCGCGACGGGCTATCTGCTCGCCCTCGCCGCCGTCATCCCGGTCACCGGCTGGGCCGCGCGCCGCTTCGGCGCCAAGCCGGTCTACCTGACCTCCCTCGTTCTCTTCACCCTCGGCTCGGCGCTGTGCGGCCTGGCCACCTCGACGACCGAGCTCGTGGTCTTCCGCGTCCTCCAGGGCGTCGGCGGCGGCATGATCCTGCCCGTCGGACAGCTCATGATGGCCGAGGCCGCCGGTCCCAAGCGCATGGGCCGCGTCATGAGCGTGGTCGCCGTCCCGGCGATGCTCGCCCCGATCCTCGGCCCCACCATCGGCGGCCTGATTCTCGACAACGTCTCCTGGCGCTGGATCTTCTACGTCAACGTGCCGATCGGCATCATCGCCGTCATCGCCGCGCTGCGCATCCTGCCCAAGGTCGACCGCAAGCCGACCGAGGCCCTGGACTACAAGGGCCTGGCGATGATGGCCACCGGCCTGCCGCTGATCACCTACGGCCTCGCCGAGGTGGGCACCACCGGCAGCTTCACCGCGCTGAAGGTGCTCGGCCCGCTGCTCGGCGGCCTGGTACTCGTCGCGACGTTCGCCTTCTACGCCCTGCGCGTCAAGCGGCCGCTGCTCAACCTGCGCCTCTACGCCCGCCCCACGTTCTCCACAGCCTCGATCGCGATGTTCTGCATCGGCGCCGCGCTGTTCGGCGGCATGATCCTGCTGCCGCTCTACTGGCAGACGATCCGCCACGAGGACGTCGTCGTCACCGGTCTGCTCACCGGGCCCCAGGGGCTCGGCGCGGCGATCGTGATGCCGATCGCCGGCAAGCTCACCGACCGCTTCGGCGGCGGCCCGCTGGCCCTGTTCGGCGTGCTGCTCACCGCGGCGGCGACGATCCCGTTCGCCCTCATCGGGGCCCACACCTCGATCGTGTTCCTGTGCCTGGCCATGCTGGTGCGCGGCTTCGGCATCGGCTTCGCCTTCATGCCGGCGATGACCGCGGCGTTCGCGTCCCTGGAGCGCCACGAGCTCTCGGACGCCACGCCTCAGCTCAACGTGCTCCAGCGCGTCGGCGGCTCGATCGGGATCGCCGTCCTGTCCGTGGTCCTGTCGCGCCACCTCGCCACCGCCCACACCCTCGCCGCCGGCGCCTCGGCGTACGGCACCGCGTTCTGGTGGGCGACCGGGCTGACCGCGCTGGCCATCATCCCGTGCGTCATCCTCGTCCGGTCTGAGCGCGCCGCCCGGCGCGCTCTCGCCGCCGCCACCAAGGTGCCCGACGACGCACTGGCCGAGGCGGTGCCAGCATGAGCCCGAGCACGGCCAAGACCGCGCCGGCGGCCGTGCTCACCGCGGACACGCGGCCGGCCGCCCAGGAGCTCGGCAAGGCCCTGAAGAGCTGTCTGAGCGCGGTGCGGCGGCTCCGGGGGCGCGAGAACCGCGCCCACGGCGAGCTGTCGGATGCCCAGTACGGGCTGCTGTTCAACCTGGTCGAGCACGAGGCGATGCCGACGAGCGAGCTGGCCTGCCTGGCGAACCTGTCCCCGGCGACCGCGACGGGGATGCTCGACGGTCTCGTCGCCGCGGGCCTGGTGTCACGCACGCGCTCAGAGCGCGACCGGCGGGTGGTGCTCACGTCGCTGACCGAGCACGGCCGGGCGCTGGTGGACGCGCGCCACGCCGAGTTCGCCCCGCGATTCGCCGCGGCGCTGGCGGAGTTCTCAGACGACGAGCTCCGCACCGCGGCGGCCGTGTTCGGCCGCCTCGGAGCGATGTTCGACGAGATCCACCCCGGCGACTGACCCGCCAGCGCCGTGCAGGGCCTACGGCGCGGGGGTGACCAGACCGTCCAGGTGCGGCGTGTCGCGCCTGGCGTCGCGGACCCCGAAGGCGACCGCGCCGGAAGGCGACGTCGAGGCCTCGGCGAAGGCGACGGTGGCCGGCAGCCGGATGGGCTTGCGGAAGGCCACCTCCACCGTGTAGGCCGCCGGCAAGAGGGGTCCGAGGGCGGCCAGGCACCGAGCCTTGGTCCACATGCCGTGAGCGATGGCGCTGGGGAAGCCGAACAGCCGGGCGCTCAACGGGTGGACGTGGATCGGGTTGAGGTCTCCCGAAACCGCGCCGTAACGCCGGCCGACGTCGCCCGGGCAGCGCCACGTCGCCGTTGCCGGCAGGTCGGCGCTGGAAGGCGGCTCATGCGACGGTGTCGCCTCTGCCCCTCCGCCGTCCTGCGCGCCGCCCTTGCCGCGGCTGAGGTTGGTCGAGGACTGCACCCACACGAGCTCCTCGCCGACCCGAGCTTCGGTATGGACGGTGAACCGGCGCCCGCGCGGGTGAGGCTCGAGCGGGGTCGCCCACACGCGCAGCGACAGCGGCTCGGAGACGCGCACCGGGCGGTGCACGGTGATCGAGTTGGCGATGTGCACCAGGCCCATCGCGGCCAGCGGGAAGCTGCCGTCCGTGATGAGAGCCAGGTGCATCGGGAAGGCCAGCATGTGCGGGTAGGTCGGCGGCAGCGTGTCTGAGAGGTCAAAGCCGCAGATCCGGTCATAGGCGGCCAGTCGGTCGGGGTCGACCGCGACGTCGCGGCGCGTCAGCGACCGGTCGGGCACCTCGCCGCCGCCTCCCCCCACCCACGGCAGCTTGCCCGCGCCGGGAACGACGGCGAGGCTGGCCCGGGCGAACATTCGCAGCATCGACGGTGAGCCCCGCAGCTCCTTGTCGGCCATGGCGGGACTCACGCTCCGATCAGGCTCTGGCCGCAGACGCGGACGATGTTCCCCGTCACGCCGGCTGATCCCGGCCCGGCGAACCACGCCACGGTCTCGGCGACGTCGACGGGAAGCCCGCCCTGGGAGACGCTGTTCATCCGCCGCCCCGCCTCGCGAATGGCGATCGGCATCGTCGCGGTCATCTGGGTCTCGATGAAGCCGGGAGCGACCGCGTTGATCGTCACGCCCTTCTTGGCCAGCGCCGGGGCGTAGGCCTGCACGAACCCGATCACGCCCGCCTTGGACGTGGAGTAGTTGGTCTGGCCGGCGTTGCCCGCGATGCCGCTGATCGACGAGACGCCGACGAAGCGCCCGTTGCGCCGGACGGCGTCGCGCGCCAAGAGCTCCTCCGTGATGCGCTGGGGCGCGGTGAGGTTGATGGCGATCACCTTGCTCCACTGCTCCTCGGTCATGCGCCCGAGCGTCTTGTCGCGGGTGATGCCGGCGTTGTGCACCACCACGTCGACCCCTTCGTGGTGGTTGAGCAGGTGATCGGCGATCACCAGGGGGGCGTCGTCGTCGGTGATGTCGGCGGCCAGGAACGAGCCGTTCAGCCGTCCCATCACCGCGGACAGCTCGTCGGCCATCGGGGCCACGTCGAGTCCCACCACGTGCGCCCCGTCACGGGCCAGGACCTCGGCGATGGCGGCGCCGATCCCGCGGGCCGCGCCGGTGACGAGCGCGACCTTGCCGGTCAGCGGCGCCTCCCAGGCGAACTTCCCGGGGGCAGCGGCCGCCGGGCCCACGCGGACGACCTGGCCGGAGACGAACGCCGACCGCGGCGAGAGCAGGAAGCGCAGAGTCGACTCGAGCTGGCCCTCGGCCTTGGGCTTGACGTAGACCAGCTGCGACGTCGCGCCCTTCTTGACCTCCTTGCCGATGGCGCGCTCGAGGCCCTCCAGGGCCCGCTGGGCGATGGCCAGCGGCGGCGTGGCGCAGTCCTCGGGCGGGGTGCCGAGGATGATCACGCGGCCCGACGGGAGCAGCCGGCGGATGGCCGGCGCGAAGAACGCCCACGCGCGGTCGAGCTCCTCGCTCGATCCGATTGCGGTGGCGTCGAACACGAGCGCCTTGAAGCGCTGGCTCTCCGGCGCGGCCTCGGGGTTGAAGACGGCGGCGTCGAGCTTGGCCTCGGCGGCCGCCGTGCGCAGCTCCTCGTCCATCGCCGTGTAGACATCGGCGCCGATCGCCGCGAGCACCTTGGCCACGGGCGCGGCCAGCCGCGAGACACCGTCCCCGCCCGCTCCCGCCGCGCCGAGGAGCACGGGCCCCGTGATGACCGGTCCACCGGGCTCGTATCGTTCGAGCCGCGGAGGCTGGGGCAGCCCGATCTGCTTGGTGACGAGCTTGCCGATCGGGGTGTTGACGAGCTGGGCGTAGCGGTCAGTCATGGGCAGCCTCCATGATCGCGGTGACACCGAGTCCGCCGGCGGCGCAGATGGAGATCACGCCGCGCGCGGGACGGTCCGAGTCGGTCTCGCTGAGAGCCTTGGCGAGGGCGGCGACGATGCGACCGCCCGTGGCCCCGAAGGGGTGGCCCGCGCCGAGCGAGCCGCCGTGGACGTTGAGCCGGTCGCGGTCGATGGCGCCCAGCGGCGCGTCAAGGCCCAGACGCTCGGAGCAGAACACCGGGTCCTCCCAGGCCTTGAGCGTGCACAGCACCTGGGCCGCGAACGCCTCGTGGATCTCGTAGAGATCGAAGTCCTGGAGCGTGGCGTCGTTGCGCGCGAGCATCCTCGGCATCGCGTAGGCGGGCGCCATGAGCAGGCCCTCGCGCTTGTGGACGTAGTCCACGCCGGCGGTCTGGGCATCGGTGAAGTAGGCCTGAACCGGGATGTCGTGGGCCCTGGCCCACTCCTCGGAGGCCAGCAGCACGGTCGAGGCGCCGTCAGAGAGCGGCGTCGAGTTGCCGGCGGTCATGGTGCCGTCGGCGCCACCGAACACGGGCTTGAGCTTGGCCAGCTTCTCCACGCTCGAGTCCGGGCGCAGGTTCTGATCGCGCTCGAGGCCCAGGAAGGGCGTGACGAGACCGTCCATCCAGCCGGTGTCATAGGCGGCCGCGAGATGGCGGTGGCTGGCGACGGCGAGCTCGTCCTGCTCCTCGCGGCCAATCCCCCACTCCGTGGCCATGATCGCGGTGTGCTCACCCATCGAGAGACCGGTGCGCGGCTCCGAGTTGCGCGGCACCGCGGGGACGAGCTGCTGGGGGCGCAGCTTGGTGAGCGTCTTGAGGCGCCCGGCGTTGGACTTGGTGCGGTTGAGCTCGAGCAGCACCTCGCGCAGATCCTCGTTGATGGCGATGGGAGCATCAGAGGTGGTGTCCACCCCGCCGGCGATGCCGCACTCGATCTGGCCCAGGGCGATCTTGTTGGCGACGAGCACCGTCGCCTCCAGGCCCGTGCCACAGGCCTGCTGGACGTCGTAGGCGGGCGTCTCGGCCGCCAGCTTGGATCCCAGCACGGACTCCCGCGTGAGGTTGAAGTCCCGGCTGTGCTTGAGCACGGCGCCGGCGGCGACCTCCCCGAGGACCTCCCCCTCGAGGCCGAAGCGCGTCACCAGGGCATCCAGCGTCGCGGTGAGCATGGCCTGGTTGGAGGCCCGGGCGTACGGGCCGTTCTGGCGGGCGAAGGGGATTCGGCTGCCGCCGAGGACGGCCACCCGGCGGGTTGCATTCATCTCTCGCTGCTCCTCGATCTCGTGTAGTTACGCGACCGTAGCTTACCCGTAAGTTACAGTTCTGTAGCTAAGGATTCGTCGACGACGATCCTGCTACGGGCCCGAGGAATCGTCGGCCTGGGCGCTGGTGGCGGTGGTGAAGCCGCCGCCCGCGATCGCCCGCCGGACCAGCCGCGGCGCCAGGATCCGCAGCGCCGCGACGACCCCGTAGAAGCGCGGGACGTAACGCTCGGCCCGGCCGCCGGGGCCGGCCTGCACGATCGCGTCGGCGACCAGAGCGGGCTCGGCCACCATCCAGCGCGTCGCCGCCTTGCCCCGCAGCTCGTGGGCGGGGAATCCCTCGGTCCTGACAAACCCCGGCAGCACGAGGCCGACGTGGATGCCGTGCGCGCGCTCCTCGGCGTGCAGGGCGTCCGTCCACCCGGCCAGCGCGAACTTGGCCGCCGAGTAGCCACCGGTGCCCGGCCGCGCCACCCGGCCGGCGGTGCTGGCGACGTTGACGATGCTGACCGGGAGGGCGCCGCCCTGTGCGGCGCGCGACGCGGCCGTCGCCGTCGCCGTCGCCCGCAGCAGGGGCAGCAGCGCCTCGGTGAGACGGGCCGGGGCCTCGAAATCCAGCCTCATGTGGCGCTCGACGTTGGCCCACCCGGCGTCACCGAAGCGCCCGCGCCATGAGGCGCCGGCGTTGTTGACGAGCATGTGCAGCTCCCCGTGCTCCGCCTCCACGACCTCGCGGACCCGCGCCGGAGCGTCGGGGGCGGTGAGGTCGAGCGCGATCACGGTGGCGCCGCCGAGCTCGTCGGCCAGCGCCCGCAATCGGTCGCCGCGGCGAGCGACGAGGATGAGCCGGGCGCCGGGCTCGCGCGCCAGCCGCCGCGCCGTCGCCGCGCCGATCCCGGATGACGCGCCGGTGATGAGGGCCACGAACGCCACGGGGCGCCAGGCTACGGCACCGCGGATGCTGCCGGGCCGCAGCGCCGGCGCAGGCTGCCCCACGAGATCCAGCAGATTCCCGGCGTGATGGTGGGCGGCGTCGGCGGGCAGGGGGCCGCGGTGGCTATCGCGGACGTGGGTGACCCGTCGGGTCGGCGGCGATCCGCAGCGCCAGCCCGAGCTCGAAGCGCCCCTCCCCCGTGTCCATCGCCTCGCCGAGCAGCTGGCGGAGCTTGGCGATGCGGTAGCGGACGGTCTGAGGGTGGACGTGGAGCTCCTGCGCGATCGCCGGCGTGTGGCGCTGATGGGCCAGCCATGCGGCCAGGGTCTCGGTGAGACGTTCGCGCTCACCGGCGGGCAGGTCCTCGAGCGGGGCCAGGCGCGCCTGTACGAGGAGGCCGGCGAGAGCACGGTCGCCGAGCAGGATGAGCTCGGGCAGGTGATCGGCGGCGCGCACGGGGCGATGCTCATCGGTCACGACCTCCAGCGCGAGGCGCGCCCAGCGCAGCGATCGGGCCGCGTCGGCGGTGGCCACCGTTGGACCGACGGCCGCCGGCTCCTCGCGGAGGGCACGGTCGACCGCGGCGGCGCGGCCGGGAGCGTCAGGATCGGGGAGCACCAGCCACGGGCCGTCGCCGTCAGATCCGATGAGCACGTCGAGGTCCAGCCGGCGCGCCAGCGCGGCCGGGTCGTCGCCCGCGACGGCCACCACCGCGAGCTCACGCGGCAGCGCCCACTGCGCGAGGTCGGCGGCGCGGGCAACCGTCTCGGGGTCGTGGCCGGCGGGGTCGAGCAGCGCCGTGGCCAGGCGACGCCGGCGTCGCTCACGTTCACCGGCCTGGTCTGACTGGATGCGCAGATAGCCCTCGACGACGTCGGTGGCCAGCTCATCCCCGTAGACGAAGATCGACTCGGCGAGCGCGATCGTGGCCGGCGCCGAGACGCCCGCGCGCATGGCGACCTCGGCGGCTCCACGCCACGCGGCCCGGATGCCGCTGCGAAACGCCGCCCGCAGGTCCTCCAGGCTGCGGCCCGCCTGATACTCGGCCTCGCCGAGCATCCGCCACAGCTCGTCGGTCTCGGGGCTGACCCCACCCACCCAGCCTCGACCGTCCCGCTCCCCCCGCTCCACCGCATCCAAGAAGGCGCGGATCGCCTGCTCGACCCCCAGGCGCAGCGCCATGCCCTCCGGCGAGCCGAACACCTCGCCATAGATGGGGCTCGCCGCCCGCACCGCCTCGATGATCCCGTCGGCGAGCGGCCCCAGCTCGCTGCGCACGGCCGCGATCGTCTCGGCGGGGAGCGACTCGGCAATCCACGTGCTCATTATCAGATTGTGACAAATGAGTGCCGAGAAGACGTTGTCTGAGCGCGCAGACACGTATCTCGGTACAGGCGTACCTTGTCGGCGTGCCCCGGCGAAGCATCACCCAGACGCACGAGCGCATCGCCCAGCTCGGCTGGGAGCCCGAGTACCACCAGCCCGTCGTGCGCTATCCGACGCGCTACCGGTTCCCGCACAAGGCCAAGGACCCCATGCGCCACATCATGCGCGAGTACCTGCCGATGGAGCTGGAGAAGGATGAGCGCGTCTACGGGGGCCATGACGCCGCCGTCCGGGCCGGCATGCCCCACAAGGCGCACGAGCGCTGGCTGGAGATCCTCAAGCCGTTCATCGTCATCACCAACTACGCCGAGGTGGCCGCGGGGCGATGCATGTCGATGCTGATGAGCGCGGTGCCCAACAACGAGCTGCGCAACGGCTACCACGTGCAGTTCGTCGACGAGATCCGCCACACCGGGATGCAGATGGCGCTGGCCCGGTGGTACGCGCAGAACGTCCCCGATCCCGCGGGATGGAATCTGGGGCCCAAGGCGTTCAGTGGCTCGGTGCTCACCAACCCCGGGCTCAACATGCTCTCGCACTTCATCGTCGGCGACCCGATCCAGTGCGCGTTCACGCTCCAGGTGGTGGCCGAGACGGCGTTCACCAACGTCGTCTTCGTCGCCACCCCCGATGTCGCCGCTCGCAACGGCGACTTCACCCTGCCCACCACGTACCTGAGCGTGCAGTCAGACGAGGCGCGCCACATCTCCAACGGCTACGCCACGCTGCTCACCGTCCTGCAGGACGACCACAACGCACCGCTGATCGAGCGCGACCTGCAGCAGGCGTTCTGGATCAACCACGCCTTCATCGACGTCTTCAGTGCGGTGGTCATCGAGTACTTCTCCAAGGACCGGTCAGACCCCGAGTGCTTCCTGGACAAGTGGGACCGCTGGGTGCGCGACGACTGGCACCGGGCCTACATCATGAAGCTGGGCAAGCTGGGGCTCGACATCCCGCCCGACATGTTCGAACGCGCACGCGAGCGCCTGGCGGCCGGGCTGCACCACCGCCACGCCATCCTGGCCTTCGCCGCGTGGCCGCTGAGCTTCTGGCGCTTCGATCCCCTCGACGAGCGCGACTTCGAGTGGTTCGAGTCCAAGTACCCCGGCTGGTACGCGCAGTACGGCGGCTTCTGGGAGGCGTTCCGCCAGGGCGCCGACCCGCGCAACGGCTTCCTGCCGCTGGACTTCATCAACATGGCGCCGCCCTTCTGCTGGACCTGCCAGGGGCTGTGCGTCTCCGAGGCCGATCGCGTGCATCGCATCGTCGCGGGGCGCACGCGGTTCTACTGCTCCAAGGAGTGTCGCTGGCTGGATGAATCGAACCCCGGCCGCTACACCGGCGATCGCAACTACCTCGACCGCTACCACGGCTGGGAGGCGTCGGAGGTGATTCAGGACCTCGGGTTCGTGCGCTCCGACGGCGAGACGCTCATCGGCCAGCCGCATCTGCGCGACGAGCAGCGCTGGACGCTGTCGGACATCCGGGCCCACGCCCTGGAGCTGATCAGCCCCAACATCCGCGTGGCGCTCGAGCTCGGCCTGCCGACAGGGAACTGGAGCGATGCACCAGCCGGATGACTGGCGCGCCGCGCAAACAAGCGGAGCCGGACGCGAAGCGCGGGTGCGCGCGAGCGGACGGCGCGGTACCGCTCGCGCCGGCCACCGCGATCCTGTGACCGCGCGGGTCCGCTTCGAGCCGCTGGGCGAGGAGATCGACTGCGAGGCCGGCGAGACGGTGCTCGACGCCGCCTTTCGCCACGGCTACAACCTCGCCCACGGCTGTCGCGAAGGACAGTGCTCAGCGTGCAAGTGCTACCTGCTCGACGGGGAGGTTGAGCTCGCGCCCTACTCGAACTTCGCCCTGTCCGACGCCGAGCGCTCGGGCGGTTACGCGCTGATGTGCCGGGCGCTGCCCGAGTCCGACGTGACGATCGAGCTCCTGCACCACGACCCGGACAACTACCGGCTCGAGCACGCCATCACCCGGCGGACGGCACGGGTGACGGAGGTCAGCGACCTCACCGCGGAGATCGTCGCCGTCACGCTCACCGTCGATGACGGGTTCACCTGGATCCCCGGCCAGTACGTCGACGTGCACGCGGCCGGCGCGACCCGCGCGTTCTCCATCGCCAACATCCCGGATCCCGCCCGCCCCGGCCTCATCGAGCTGATCATCCGCCGCTATCCCGGCGGCCGGGTGTCGAGCCGCTTCGGCTCGGAGATCGTCGCCGGGGACGAGCTCGGTGTCACCGGACCCTACGGCGCGCTGCGCCTGCGCGATCCGGCGCGACCGATCGCCATGATCGCGGGCGGCTCGGGGATCGGCCCCGTTCTGGCGCTCCTGAGCCAACTGGCGGCGCAGGGCGTCGCGGCGCCGCGGCTGTACTTCGCCGCGCACGAGCCGTTCCTGCTCGACGAGATCCGCGGTCTCGGCTGTGACCCGACGCTCATCTCCGGACGCGAGATCGAGGGGGCGCTCGACGAAGTCGACGGCGACCATGACGTCTACATGTGCGGTCCGCCGGGACTGCTCGACGCGGCGCAGGCCGCGCTGACGGCACGCGGAGTGGACCCGGAGCGCATCTTCACCGACCGGTTCACCACCGCCGCCGAGTCGGGGGCGGGTGGGGACGGGGTCCGTGGGGCCAGCGTCCGTGAGGTGTCAGAGCGTGAGTTTCAGTGGTTTGCCCCCGCCGGCCGGCGCGCCACCGTCTACGAGGACGTCACCATCGACACGCAGCCCTCGATCCACCGCCACCTGGCGCGGGGGTGGCCACTCAGCTTCGCCGACGGCCGCGGGACCTGGAACGACGCGTCGACGGCGCTGCGCTGCAGCGATTGGTTTGCCTTCCGCGATCCGGGCCAGCAGTGGGAGCGGCCCTTCTACCAGGCCGGCGCAGCGGTGGAGCAGCAGTTGGAGAGCGCGTTGACGTCGGCCGCCGAGCAGGGGCTGATCGCCGACTTCGCCCCTGAGTGGGTCACGTTCCTGCGCACCTCGCTGCAGATCCCGGCCTTCGTGGAGCACGGGCTGTGGTTCGCGCTGGCCACCGCCGCGCGCGACTGCCTGTCTGACTCGGTGGCGACCTGCGTGTGCCTGCAGGCCGCCCACAAGCAGCGCTCGGCCCAGGCCATCGTGCTCTACGCCATGGCCCTCGAGCCCCACCTGGGATGCGAGCTGCCGATCTCCGCCGCACGGGAGGCCTTCCTCAGGGACCCCGCGTGGCAGCCGACCCGGCGCCTGGTCGAGCGCCTGGCGGCGACGCCCGACTGGGCCGAGGTGATCATCGCGGCCAATCTCTGCTTCGAGCCGGTGGTGGCTACGCTCATCCGGCGCGAGCTGGGCACGCGTGCCGCCGCGGCCAGCGGCGACACCGTCACCCCGGTGCTGGCCCGCGCGGCCACGCAGGAATGGGAGTGGGCACGCGCGTGGACGGTCGCACTCGTGCGCATGCTGGTCTCAGATGACACGCACGGTGTGCACAACCGCGGGGTCATCGACGGATGGCTGAGCGCGTGGATGGCGCCGGCGCGCGAGGCCGCCGCGGCGGTGTCAGCCGCCGCTGGTCAAGTGGACGAGTACGCCCGGCGCACGGTGGAGGAGGCGCTGAGCGTGCCCAAGGAGGGCCAGGCCAGCGGCGCGGGTAATGCGGGCGGCGACGGGTAACGCGGGCGGCACCGGCGGGGTGCGGACGGCCCGGGGGGTGAGGGACGGCGCGCCGCGCCGGCGGAGCCCCGGCGCGAGCCCTCCACCGACGGCTCCCATGACCACGTTGGCATCGTCATGGCCAAGAGCGCCGAGGGCGACGCGGTGGCACGGTTCTTCGCCGGTCGCGCGGAGGTGATCGAGCAACCCGCGTTCTGGGAGATCCGCGCCGCCCACCGGCTGGTCATCCCCTACGCCGACGTCTCCGAGGAGCTGGGCTATGAGATCGACGCGTACTCGATCCAGCACGAGATGTCGACCCACTACGGCCGCATGGTGGCCACCGACGACGCGCTCATCCTCTTCGCCGACCCCACGGAGGCGATGGAGCACCTCCTGTCATGAAGCGGCGCCTGGCACAGTGGCTGGCTCGCCGAGATCGCGGACGCCTGGCGCACCGGCTCATCCTGGCCCTGCTCCCGCGTGCGATCGCGCGGCGCTTCGACGCCGGGGCGGCGGACGACCTCGAGGCCACCCTGGAGCTGTCGATCCGCCACGAGTCTCGCCCGGCGAGCTACGCGCTGGCCATCACCGGCGCGCGCTGCTCGGTGCGCGCGGGCGCGCCGACGCGGGCCAACGCCCGCGCGACGATCGGCGCCGACGATCTCATCCGCCTCGCCGGTGGCGTCGTCACCTGGCCGCAGCTGCTCTCCAGCGGCCGCTTCGAGCTCAGCGGTGACCCCTTTCTCGCGCTGCGCTTCGCCAGCCTGTTCCGCTTGCCGGTGGTGCTCGACGCGGTAAAGCCGGCGGCGCCGGTCGACGCACCCGCCGGCTGATGGCCGCAGCCGTGCCGATGGTCCTGTCTAATTGACGCCCTCGGCGAAGAGCCAGTTGGGCTCGTAGCCGTCGAAGACGACGCTGCGCTGCAGTGGCAGGTGGGGCTTGACGATCACGCAGTAGTAACGCCTGCCGTCCTGGCTGGCGACGCAGGTGCGGTACATCGCGCCGGCCTGGATCGTGAACGTGTCCGTCCGCTGTGCGTTGGCGCGAAACGTCTGGGGAGCGTGGTCGCCGATATAGGCGACGGCGCGGACGATCGCGTCGCGCAGGGACTGCTGGTCGTCCACGATCCCCTCGTGGTGCACCAATCCGACCGTGAGCAGGCCGGCGCTGACCAGCACGACGGCGAGGGTGCCCCCGTAGTTGCGGGCCACCCCCACCGGCATGTCCGTGCGCCAGCGCCGCAGCAGCAGGCCCAGTCCGCGCGAGCACAGCACCACGGCGAGCAGGTTGAGGATGAGACCCGCCAGCAGCCCGCCGGCCAGACTCTGGCGATCGCCGACGAACGGCCGGACGACGGCGATGACGCCATCGAGGAGCACGGCGACGACGTACGTGGGCCACAGCCAGGCGCCACGCCATCGCCAGCGCGCGCGGGCGATCCAGGCGGCCTCCATCCCGCACACAGTAGTCCCCGGCGCCGGTGGGGCGAGGCGGACGAGGCGGACCCGGTGGGGCGGGTCCTTTTCCGCGCGCTTGTCACCGTGTGAACGGGCAGTGAGTGCGGCGAGGTTGACAGGGTACGGTAGGGTTAAAGATGCGCAAAGCTCATCATGCGCTGCGCTCAATCGTGTGGCTCCGGGGGAACGGGCCGCGCGAAAAGGGGGGAAGACACTGACGTGCCACTCAATGTGTCGGCTGTGCCAGGCGGCAGCTGCTCATGGTGAGATCTGATCATCGATCACATCTCACCGCGGCCACCGCCGAGCGTGACCCGGTCAGCCATCCGGTGCGGGTGGCGGTAGCCGACCGGCGGCGGTTGATCGCCGAGGCGCTGGCAGCGCTGATCGCCGACCGGGAGGGCATCTCGGTCACCGGGGCGAGCGCGGCCGACGGCGCCGTGCAGGCGATCGCCGAGCAGCAGCCGGACGTGGTCGTCGTCGGCGCCGGGCTCGACTCGCGCTCGGCGATGGAGCTCATCCGTGAGCTACGGCGGCGCATGCCGAGGGTGGAGGTCATGATCGTCGCGGACGCTCTTGAGCCGGCCCTCGTCAGCTTCGTCCTCGACCAGGGCATTGGCGGCCTGCTGCTCTCAGACGCGGCGGCTCGCGACCTGGCCGTGTGCCTGGATCACGTCGCCCACGGGCGCGCGGTCCTGCCCTCGGGCTGGCAGGGAGCCCTCTCGGCTGATCGAAACGACCCCCTCGACGCGCTCTCCGAGCGTCAGTTGGAAGTGCTCGAGCTGCTGGCTGACGGCTTCTCATACGAGCAGATCGGGGCGAGGTTGTACATCTCGCTGAACACCGTCAAGTTCCACGTCAGGTCGATCTTCCTCCGGCTCGGCGTTCGCAACCGCATGGCCGCGGCCCGGGTGCTGGCGAACCGCCGGAGTCACGTCACACACACCGGTCACTGAGTGCCGTGCAGTGACACGTCCACCGCCTCAGACCAGACCGCCGCGGACGGCTCGCACCGCGGCCTGAAGTCGGTTCTCCACCTCCAGCTTCATGAGGATGGTCGACACGTGGTTCTTGACAGTGTGCTGACTCAGGTACAGGGCCTGCGCGATCTCGGAGTTGTCGAGTCCCCGGACAACGAGCTCCAGCACCTCGAGTTCGCGTGGTGTCAGCGGCTCCGCCAAGACTGAAGGCTCGATCTCGCCAGGCTCGCGCAGACGACGTACCAAGCGGCTGGCGATGCGCGGCGAGATACTCGATTCCCCGCGCGCGGCAGCCCGAATGCCCTCGATGATGTGCTCGATCGGCGCGTCCTTGAGCACGTAGCCACACGCGCCGGCCAGGAGGGCGTCGATGACATGTTGATCATCGACGAAGACTGTCAGCACCAGGACTCGTGCCAGCGGCGCGGCTGCGGTGAGCCGCTGGGTCGCCTCGACCCCCGACATCCCGGGCAGGTTCAGATCCATCAGCACCACGCACGGTCCGATCGCCGCCGCCTGCCGGATCCCGTCCGCGGCCAGGCCGGCCTCGCCCACGACATCGATGCCGCGCTCCTGCAGCAGTCCGATCACCCCACCCCGAAACAACTCGTGATCGTCGACCACGATGACCTTGGGGTCATCGCCAGGCGGCGCGCCGTGGCGAGTCACGGCAAGCCGTTCAAACTGGACGCCGCACTTTGGCTCGAAGCGGCCGGTTCCGCGCCAGCCGAGGCACGGCGCGTGCCCGTGAGCTCGCCCGCGTCACGTCGCCAGGCCACAGATGGCGTGCCCGATTGTCCGCCGGCGGCACTGAGCCTGCCTGGGCCTGCGAGGTGACCTCCGCGTCGAAACGGAGCTCGAGCTCATGCGCGACCAGGCGCACGGCTTCCTCCGAGACGGGGGCGGTCGACGCGGTCAGGTGAGCGATCATCCCGCGCACCTCCGCGAGCGCGTCGCGAGTGGCGAGCATGAACGGATCATCGGGTCCGAGCCCGCAGTCGAGGCGTTGCGCCTGGGTGGTGATGCAGGCCAGGTCCTGGGCCAGCCCGTCGTGGAGGTCGCGCGCGATCCGCTCCCGCTCCGAGCGGAGCGCCCTGTACGCCTGACCTCGCTGGACGTTCGCATACCGGAGGCACACGCCTGCCAGCAGGAGGCCGAAGGCGACGAGACGCGCGCCTTCGCGCGGCGTAACCCAGTCGACGTACACCGTCGGGACGGCCATGAACTGCACGCCGGCCCCGGCCAGTAGCAGCGACGCACCGGCCAGAAGCTCGGTGCCTCTCTCTGCGCGCCGTGAGCTCGCGACGAATGCGAGTCCGGCCACGGCCAGGAACACAGCCGAGGCCACCTGCACGCCAGCGGTGAGGGAGGGGCCGGCGCCGCTTGCGACGGCCTTGGCCCCACCGGTGGCCGGGTGCACCGCCATGACCTCCGCCACCAACGTCCCAGCCGCGATCACGCTGAGCCCGAGCACGGCCGCGGCTTTGCCGAGTCCGCGAAACGGCTTCACGATCGAGGTGGGCGGGGCGAGCGCCGCGGCCGCCAGCGCCAGTGCGCCGACCAGCTCGCAGCCGACGACGACAGGGGCGCTGGACACGGGACCCCGCACTCCGGCAACCGCGGTTGCGGCCCAGTACGAGAAGTCAGCGAGCGCGATGGCGAGGACCCCGAGCGCGAGCAGAAGCTCCCGGAGCCGCCGAGTACGGTCGAAGATCTCGATGAGGAGCCGCGAGCTGAGGACGGCGGCGGCGGCGGTCGCTGTCTCGACCGCGGCGCGTGCGCCCGCGTCGATGCCGTGAACCGGCCGAAGAACCTCCAGGGCGACCAGAATACCGGTGACCACGCCGATCACGAGCGCCCGAAGCGCGGTCGCCTGCGTCCGCGCCTCAGCCGGCTCATGTGTGCCGACATCGAAAGTGCCTTTCGTCAACGGCTCTACTCCCAGACCGTCGTCAGCGCGCTGTCCGACGCTTTCCGGCCAAAGGCTGCGTTGCCGCCCCACGCTGCTCACCGCCGACCCCCCACATGACCGCCCCGGTCGTGGCAATCGTTCTTAAACGTCTTACGAACCTACTGCTACTTCACAAAACCATAGCATTGTTGTAAAGATCCTGTGACCGGCTCTGGCCGGACGTTGCGCGAACCTTGTTGGCCTGGCCTGGCCCTCGATCACGGTGTGGCGTCAGCGCGAGTGGCTCGGGCAGGCCACGGGCCTGACGCCGTCTGCCGCAAGGCAGGTCTTCCTGACCTTCGGCCCCTCGCCGGCGCGGATCGTGACCGAGTAGGACTTGCCGACCCAGTGCCGGCGCGTCATCCGCACCGTGATCCGCGTGCCGGCTCGTAGGTGGCGGTGACGGAAACGCGACAGGAGGTTGATAGAGCTCGCCGCCTTGGCCACGTGCCAGCTGGCGAACGGGCACCCTTTCCCATGGCACGTGATGAGGATGGTCGTCCCGTTCGCGACGGCATATGCCTCAAGGCCGATCAGTTCGGAGTAGTGCGGGTGGTAGAAGACCTTCCACCACAGCGTCGAGCCCAGGGTCCCGTGCACGGTCGGGGCCTTGGCAGCGCCCTTGACGATCTGCACACCACTGGCGGGTGAGGTCGAGTCGGTGAAATTGGCATCGCCGTTGTAGAGCGCGGAGATGCTGTGGGTACCCGGCGACGGGTAGCTCACCGAGCATGTCGCCGTGAGGTTGCTCAAAGCCTGGTTGGCACAGGCGCCGATCGGCTGGCCGCCGTCAAGGAACTCGATCGCACCGCTCGGCAAGGTGGGGCCGGCGTCGCTGACCGGCACCTCGAGCGTCGCGACGTACGTGGCGCGCCCCCCGGGCGCGACCTGCGGGGTCACCGCGAGGGAGACCGAGGTCGGGCCCTTGCCGATGCTGATCGGAGTCGCGTCGCTGCTCGAGCCGGCCACGAGGGACGTGGGATCGGCCACGTACGCAGCCGACACCTGGGCATCGCCGGCGGGGAACGAGGCCTGACAGACGATGGTGATCGTCTGACGGCCGCTGACGCCCTTGCCGCCGCAACCGGGGATCACGTCAGAGCCGTTGAAGAAAGACAGCGAGCCGTGCGGGCTGGCGTTGGGAGAGTTCGAGATCACCGTCGCCACGAGCGTGACGCCCTGGTTGGTCGTCGGAGCGTTCTGGGAGAAGGCCACCACTGAGGTCGCGCTGGTGGCCGACGCGGTCGCCGTGACGGCGGAGGTCGCGACCACGCCCAGCGGAGCCGCCGCATTGACGGCGGTCTCGACGACTCGGATCGAATGGTTGACGTCGCCCGAGCCCACCGTGTAGGTCGTCCCGTTCTGGCCTGGGATGGCGGTGCAGACCAGGGCGGCGCAGTCCTCCCACTGCTCGGTGACCGAGCTCGGGGTGTAAAGCCAGGCCCCCGGCGTCACGGTCAGGACCTGGCCCTGCTGCGGGGTACCCGAGATCGCGGGGAGCACGCTGTTCTGTGGGGGAGCCACCACCGCTGCCGTTGGCGACGAGGTCTCAGTCGTCGCCGACCCGCCGCCCAAGTTCGACGCCGTCTCGACGATTTCCATAGTGGAGCCGACGTCAGGCAGTCCCAAGAGGTACGTCGGGGCGGAGATGCCGGTCGACGCGCAGGTGCCGCCGGTGCACCGCCACCACACGTCGGTGTATCCGGTGGGCGCGTTGGTCCAACCGCCGGGAACCGCGGTCAGCGTCTGACCTAGCTGGGCCGTACCGGAAACCGACGGCAAGACCGCGGGACTCGAGGGGGCGGGAGGCAGAGGCAGAACCGCCGCCGTTGCCGCGGACGGCGGCGAGTCGACCGGGTTCGGGGGCGTCGGCGACGCTGACGTGTCGTTCGCGGTCTCCACGACCTCGATGGTCGCCCCGACCTCTGCGGATGTCAGCGGCAAGGTCGATCCGGTCGGGTTGCTTGGGCCGAGGGCGGGGCAGGCTGGATGGCAGATCAGCCATTGGTCGGTGACCGTTGCGCTCGCGGGGGTTGGGACGGCGTTGGTGACGGTCAGGGTCTGGCCCTCTTGCGGGGTCCCTGTCGGCGAGATCGTGGGGGTTCCGACTGAGGTTGCGCCAGCGCCGCTGACGAACATCGTCAGGCTGAGCAGTGTCGCCAGCATGCAGCCAACGATCGCGGTCGCTCCGCGTACTTCTAAGAATCTATTCATAAACCCCGTGTCCATTGCCCCTGCTCTCCGCGGCCCGCGTTGATGGCGTTGAGGGCTGTCACCCGTCAACCGATGCGAATCGTGCGCAGCCGCTCACGACGCTGTCTACGAAGTTTTCACTTCCAGCGGCGTGTCGTCCTACCACACTTTCTAAGACTTCTTCCACTTTGCGGGCTCATGCGCCCGCATTTCGACCGATGGGAGTGTCGTGACTCGCGGGCCGCCCGCCAATGGGCTCCCTCTCCCGTCCTGCGTTCACGCATGAACGGGGTGACCAGGTGACGTTTAGCCCCTGCTAGGTTGTGGTGTCCGAACACGAGGAGCCGCCGGGTGTACGCAGCGCAACGTAAGGAACCGCAGCTCGAGGCGGACCGGATCGATCTTGCCGCGCACGTCGCCGACGAGCTCCGGGTGTTGGTGGCCGACGATCAGGTCGGGGTTCGCGCCGGGATCAAGCGAGCTATCGAACCTCACCGACTGCTGGTCGTCGCTGAAGCGTCCCACGCTGACGATGCGGTGCGGCTCGCGGCGGAGCACCGGCCAGACGTCTGCATCATCGCCATCGACCTTCCGGGGAGCGGCGTCGAGGTCACGCGTCTGATCAAACAGTCGCTCCCC
The DNA here is from genome assembly GCA_963771675.1 of uncultured Actinomycetota bacterium. GTDB lineage: Bacteria > Actinomycetota > Thermoleophilia > Solirubrobacterales > Solirubrobacteraceae > Palsa-465. The sequence continues at coordinate 124,547 of CAVYUJ010000008.1, forward strand.
GAGACGAAGGTCGTGATCATGACCCGGACGGCTCGCCACGAGGATCTGCTCGAAGCGCTGCGGGCCGGTGCCGACGGATATCTACTGATGAGTACGCAGGCGAGCCGTCTCCCGCATGCGATCCGCGGCGTCACGCGAGGAGAGGCCGCCCTCCCTCGCGCGATGACCGCGCGGCTGATCCTCGAATTCCGCGAGCGCGGGATGAGGCGCCGCGTCGTCGTGCACCCGGACCGGGCAGAGGTCGAACTGACGGGCCGCGAGTTCGAGGTCTTTCAACGTCTGCGCCAGCACGAGGGCACGGCCCAGATCGCATCTCGTCTCGGAATCTCACAGGTGACCGTGCGCCGCCATGTCGCCTCCGTGTTGCGCAAGCTCGGTGCCCCGAATCGTCACCGGGCGATCGAGATGCTCGAGCAGACGGACCCACACGAGGCAAGCCTCGACTGACGCCCGCGCCGGTCGAGGCCGGCCGGTCACGTGGGATGCAGAGCACGGCTGGGCGCACCGGTGTGCCGACGGCCCGCGTCCATAGCTGACCGGCCCGCGGTCCGGCTTCCCAGCGCCGTGCGACGCACCGACGCACGCTCACACCTTTGACGTAACCGGTGTGTCGCGTCATTGCCCAGCCCTCTTGTAGCGGTGTGATTCGAGTGCATAATGCAACCGCGATCACACGATGATCACAATTTCATATCTGGGGGGGCTTAGTCATGTTGCAGTGGAACGAGGATCGGACGTCTTCGACGGGGCTTGAAGTACTCAGCGACACGAGCGCTGAGAATCCATTTGACACTTTTTCGCGCACTCGCGGAGTACGGCAGTCGGTGGCGACGCTGGCGCAGTCCGGACCGCGCATAAGCGTGGTGATACCGGCGATGAACGAGGCCGAGAACCTGCCGTACGCGTTCTCGCGCCTTCCCGAGGGACTTCACGAGGTGATCCTGGTCGACGGCCATTCCGTAGACGACACCGTGAGCGTTGCCAAGAGGCTTCGCCCCGACGTTCGCATCGTGACCCAGTCGGGGAAGGGCAAGGGCAACGCGATGGCCGACGGCTTCGCGGCCTGCACGGGCGACATCATCGTCATGCTCGATGCAGACGGGTCCACCGACCCGGCGGAGATCCCGCGGTTCGTATCCGCGCTGTGCAACGGCGCCGATTTCGTCAAGGGCTCGCGTTTCGCCCAGGGAGGCTCGAGCGCCGATATCACTCGCGCCCGCGGCCTCGGCAATCATGTCCTGCGGACGATCGTCAACACGCTGTACGGGACCAGCTACACCGATCTCTGCTACGGCTACAACGCATTCTGGGTGCGGTGTCTCCCGTACATGCGGGTCGACTGCGACGGGTTTGAGGTTGAGACCCTGATCAACGTCCGGATCGCGAAGGCGGGCCTGATCGTCCACGAGGTTCCCAGCTACGAGAACGTTCGCCTCCACGGGACGAGCAACCTCCGCGCGTTGCCGGATGGATCCCGCGTCCTGCGCACGATCATGCGGGAACTGCCCGTCGCGACCTCGCGGCGATCGTTCGTGCCGCGCCTGGCCTCACGTCTGGCGGGATCATGAGGATCGCGCTTGTCGCATCGAGCTCCCTGCCCGAGCCCGGGCGGTTGGAGCGCCGTGTGGATCGGCTGGCACGCGGGCTCGCAGAGCGGGGGGCCCAGGTGGAGGTTCTCACCCAAGGCCCCGTCCGCGCCTCGGTCCTGCACCGTGACGGGGTGACCACGCGCACCTTTCCGGTGGTGGCAGGCCCTCTGCGCTTCGCGGTGGCGCCACGCCTCCGCGAACGGCTGCGCCTGGCCTCCCACGATTTCGACGTCATCGACGTCCATAGCCGGCAGGCGCCCGTCGCGCTGGCGGCGGCGAGCTCACGCGTGCGCCGGCTCGTCATCACGCCCTGCGCCTCCGCCGAGGTCTTCCTGGGCTGGCCCCACACGCGGGCTGCACGAGCCATGCTCGCGGCGGCGCCGCGAATCGTTTGCCGCTCGGAGATCGAGCGGAACATGCTGTGCGCCAGCGTCCCGCGGGCGGCGAGCCGGACAATCGTCGTGCCGGACGGCGTCGACCCGGGAGCGATCCGGTCGGCGGAGCCATTCGATGTCCCCGGAACCGTGGTGCTGGCGGTGGATCGACTCGATCGCGACACCGGCGTGGGCCGGGCGGTTGCCGCGATGGCCAGTCTGGACGCGGAGTTCCGGCTCGTGGTGGTCGGTGACGGGCCCGCGCGCGAGCGTCTCCAGGGGTTTGCCGACGACCTTCGCGTGTCCTCGCGCGTGCAATTCACCGGATCGCTCTCCGACGCCATGCTCCACAGGTGGCTGCGCACGGCGCGCGTGGTGGTGTCGCTCCCAGGCGCGCGGAGTTCCGGAACGGCGGTCACCGAGGCATGCGCGGCGGGCGTGTCGGTGGTTGCGTCCGACCTCCCGATTCAACGCCAGGCCGCCGAGCGCGTGGGGGGTGGCGTGATCTTCGTCGCGCCAAGAAGCTCACCGCTGGACGTGGCGGACGCGATCGAGGAGGCCTCTCGGCTCTCGGTCATCCCCAATTCGGACCTGCTCACCTCTTCGGCGACCTCCTGGGATGCCGCTATCGACGCCACCTGGGAGCTGTATGAAGCGATGCTCGACGCGCCACACCCGTCTGCGCGGGCTGATGAACCGGGAGAGCTGGTTGGCCTCTCCTCGCAACTCGATGCCGGACACCTGGTCACCCGGACCCCGCTCGGATACGCGCGGAGCGGACCCGGCGAGCCTTCGTGGTGGCCGACCCGCGGTCGGGTAGCGCATCGGGTGAGCGGGGAACGCAGATGGCGGTAGCACCCGAGAGCACGCGCGCCGTCGCAGGAGATTGGCTACCGAACATGGACGTGGTCGCGGACGCGGAGAACAGTGGCGCGCCGCGCTCGGTGAGCGTCGTCGTCGCGACGTGCGGGCACCCGCCGACGCTGGAGCGCTGTCTGCGTTCGGTTCTGCACTCCGACTATGACGACTTCGAGGTGATCGTCGTCGATCACGGACCTCCTTCCCCAGACACCGCGCGGATGGTGGTGACGCAATTTCCGGGCGAGCTGAGGCTGCGCTATCTGGAGGAGCCGTGGTCGTCGGCATCGGCGGCGCGGAACACCGGGCTGGCTCGGGCCGAGGCCGCGATCGTCGCCTTCATCGACGACGACGCCGTCGTCGACTCACAGTGGATCCGTACCAGCGTGGACGCCCTGCTCGACGAGCCCGAAGTGGTGTGTGTGACGGGTCGAGGCGCATCACCTCGGGTGGAGGACGCGATGCGATTCGCTGCAGAGCTCACCGGTGGGTACTGGACGCGACGGACATACCGTCGGTCTGACGCCCACAACGGTCACCCCCTCCTCGCCCATACGGCCGGCGGCCTCGGGTCGGGTGCGGGCATCGTCATGCTGACGGACGTCGGGCGCGAGCTCGGCGGCTTCGACCTCGCCCTGGGTCCGGCCACGCCCGCATGCGGCGGCGAGCACATCGACCTGCTGGCCCGGCTCCTTCGGGCTGGCTACACGATCTCCCACGAGCCGAATGCCATCATCTGGCGCGCGCATCCTGCCCACGCGGAGGCCCGCCACGGCCAGATCTACCGGTACGGGATCGGCCTCGGTGCGATCATCAGCAAACGGCTGATCTCTGGCCCGGGACGGCGAGCCTGGTTGTGGGCGGTGCCTGCCGCCGTGCGTTACTCGCGCGATCCCGCGCCACGACAGCAGGGCGACACGCCGGCTCCCTACCCGCTGCGCCTCAGGTGGCTCATGCGGCTCGGGATGCTGCTCGGCCCCTTCGCCTACCTCTGGAGCGCGTTCCTGGCAGCCGCTCGCCGTCTACGGGGCCGACAGTCGCGGAGCCCTCACGCCCTTCGGATCGTGCGACGGCTGGTGGTGGGCGGGGACACGATCAACGTCGTGTGGTTCGACGACTCCCCGGAGGCGAGGAATCGATTCTCCTGGCGCTCCGCCGGCGAGAGAACGGAGGGCCCTGCCGCACTCCTCCCGGAGGCCGCCATCGAGCTCGCGCTCCCGGCCACGACCGAGGACGGGGCACCGCGAGTGAGTGCGGTCGTCCCGGCTCGCAATGCCGAGGACTGGATCGAGTCGTGTCTGTCCGCGATCCGCTCAAACGAGCCCGCCGAGATCATCCTCGTGGACGGTGGCTCCACGGATCGGACGGTGGAGCTCGCCCGGCCCTGGGTCGACAAGGTGATCGACGATGGAGGGACCGGTGTCGCCGCCGCGAGGATGATGGGCGTCGCCTCGGCGTCCCAGCCGTGGGTGGCGCTGGTCGACGCCGATGTCGTGCTACCGCCGAACGCTCTTCGCGATTTGGATCAGGAGCGCCGCGACCGCCGCCTGGTCGCCCTTCAGGCGGGACTCCGCAGCGTGGGCGCCGGCGACTACTGGAGCCAGTCGCTGGCCGATCATCACAACCACGGCCAGAGCAAGGGGTGGTTCGGGGTGTGCGCCAGCCTCGTCTCACGGGATCTCTTGCTCGCCAATCCCCTCGACCGCGACCTGCGATCGGGCGAGGACATCGACCTCCGGATCCGGCTGACGACAGCCGGCTTCCCAGTCGGCGTCTCGGAAACCATGATCGGTCAACATCGCTTCGCCAACGGGTTCGCTTTCGCGGGAAAGCAGTGGCTCGCCGACGGCGCCGGTCTGGGGCGCATGGTCCGCAAGCATGGCCGCGCCGCGCTGATCAACGCGATGGTCATCCCGTTTGCCGCGGCGGCGTTGGGGCTCGTGCGCGGGACCAGGCAGGCGCTGCGGCCCTGGCCGTATTTCGCCGGCTTTGCCGTGGGCAACTACATCGGCCTGTGGCGGGGTCTGACCGACCGCAGCGTGCCCGCAACCGGGCCGCTTCGCCGCTTCCTGGTTGGCGGGATGGTCGCGTGGCTGCTGTTCCTCCCCCTCCTGTGTGGGCTCGCGGCCGCCGCGTTGACGTGGCTGCTGCTCCAGGCGACCCAGGCCGCCTACGAGGGGCATTTCCTCCTTGTGACCTTGGCGACACTGGCCGTCGCGATTCCCCTCGAAGTGGGCAGAGGGGCAGGCACGGGGCGCTTTCCTTCCATCGCGAGATCCCTCGCACCTCTTGCCGCGCTGGCGATGTTACTGGCACTTCTGTTCAGCGCAGCAAGGCTCGCCCACGTTGTTGGGCTATGACACTCATACCTACACCGACGCACACAACAAACAAAGGGGCAATAGACATGCCGCAGGTACCAGTCAATCGTGGGGCAAGACCTATGCATCGCAGTCGCAAATACGCGGGGCGCAACTGTCGCGCGGCGCTTCTGGCGCTGGTCGCCGCCGCCGCCATCCCGGCCGCCGCCATCCCGGCGTCCGCCGCAGCGGCTCCGGCGGCCACGCCGCTCCCGCCGCCGGTGAACACCGCATTGCCCCAGATCCAACAGCCGCCGGGCGCGAAGCGAACGAACGAGGTCGCGGCACCGATGGTGGGCGAGTTCCTTCTCGGCAACAAGGGCACATGGACCGGGGCGAGCTTCTACAAGGTGCAATGGGAGGACTGCGACAACGTCGGACTGCCTACTCAGACCTGCACCGCGGCCGCCGGTAGCCCCTCCACGAACACGACCTACCAGGTCGCCGCGGGCGACGTCGGGCACACCTTGGTGTTCCTTGTGACGGCATCCAGCTCACCGGGAAGCAGCACCGCCGCCAGTTCGGCGCCGTCGGGTGTTGTCGCATTCGGGGCGCCGCTCAACCGGCTGGCGCCGGTGATCTCGGGTGTCACCGAAGATGGTCAGACGCTGACCGTCACGTCGGGCACCTGGGACACGGGCGGAACCAATAATCCACCGGCGTTCGGCTACCAGTGGCGCCGGTGCGACGGCGCTGGCCTGAACTGCGGCAAGGCTCTCCCCGTCCCGCCGAGCAACTCGCCTAACTATGTGCTCTCGGATGGTGACCTCGGTCACATCCTGGTGGCCTACGTCACCGCCACCAGTACATGGCCGGGCGGCGCAGCCTCCGACTCGACGCACTCACACCTGACGACGACCGTCGTCACCCCCGGCAACACCGCGGCCCCGACGATTTCAGGGACCGCGCAGGCGGGTCAGAAGTTGACCGAGTCACACGGGTCCTGGATACCCAAGAGCCCGTCGGGCTACTCGTACCAGTGGCAGGACTGCGACGCCTCCGGCGCCAGCTGCTCCGCGATTGCCGGGGCGACCGCGCAGACCTACACGCCAAGCAACGCTGACGCGGGCCACACGCTGCGGGTTCTCGAATCCGCAACGGCCGCCGGCGTCACCAGCAGCCCGACGACCTCCGCGGCGACGGGCGTCGTGAAGCCCGGCTCGTCGACGAGTGGCGGCGGCGGTGGTGGGACCGGCGGCGGCACCACCGGCGGCGGCACCACCGGCGGCGGCACCACCGGCGGCCAGGGACCCTCAGGTGGCACCGTCACCCTGAGTGCCTCCAAGATCCGCGGGCTGCTGCGACAGGTGCTGGCGGTCCACGGGAAGGCAGGAACGATTCGCGGCGTGCTCAAGCACGCCGGCTACTCGTTCGCCTTCGCCGCACCGTCCGCCGGCCGTCTCGTCATGACCTGGTACTCCGTGCCCAAGCACGGCAAGAAGGTCGTGGTCGCCACGGTGACCCTGGTGTTCCACGGCAGTGGTTCGGCAACGGCGAAGATCCAGCTGACCGCCGCCGGCCGCCGGCTGCTCAGTGGGACGCGCCACATGAAGCTCACCGCGAAGGGCAGCTTCACGCCGGCCGGCCACGGGGCCGTCAGCACATCACGGCAGATCACGCTCAAGGCGTAGGAGAGGGGACGTGGCGCGTCGGCGGCTGACCACCAGCCGCCGACGCCCGCACCGTGCGCCGGCGGCCGGGGAGCGCCGCCGGCGCCACCAGTCGCACCAAGGTGGGACGCCGTAGCGAGCTGAGGGCCACCGCCTCCGGTCCCGCGCGGTAGGGCAATGAAAGGCAGGGCCATGAACCGGGTAATGGCACTCAATCTCATACGGCCGCTCGACGCCACAGTCAGGCACGACAGGGTCGCAATCTCTCAGGCGTGCGAGCAGAATGACCCTCACGGCGTAGGGTGGAGTCACCTCCGCCGAGCGGGGCGTCATCAGCGCCTCCAGAACCACCACCCTCGTCCGGTACCCCACCGGAGGAGGCGCCGGTGGCGGCCCCTGCCGCCGGCGCTGCGTCAGCGAGAGCGCCGGCGGCCGGCCAGATGCCGTCGGCGCTCTGCGCTGTCCCCCGAGGGCGCCGGTGCCGGGGGGTTGGCGGGCGACACCGCCTGCCGAACAGCTACCGGAGAGGCCGCACGCGGAGCAGATCGGTCATCGGCCGCGTGGAAGGCAACGCGGCACCGCCGAGTCTCGGGAGCGCGAACAGATCCTCAATCGTGCGGAGCAGCGAGTAATGGTCGTATGGCGTCATCGACCGGGCGCCCGCTCGCGCGCCGGCGCCGGCGACCAGGGTGAGAATGTGGCCGCCCTTGGCGACGCCGCAACAACCCCTGTTGGTCTCCCCCTCGTCAAAGGTCACGAACAGCAGACCTGACGGCCCGAGCGCGGCCAGTAGAGGTGGCACCATCGTGCGCAGGTACCGATCCCCGGTGTAGGTACCACACGAGTGCATGTCGTGACAGATATTGGGAACCAGCCACGAGAACCTTGGGAGGGAATGCCCCGCCAGGTCGTGGGTGAGCACGGTCATGGGCACGATCGAGCGGCACCGCGCCGGGTTGTCGGCCACATCGCGGTAGTACATGAACGGATCGTGGCGCCGGACATAGGCTCCCGCGGTCTCCACGGGCGAACACGGTGACGGCAGACCCTCGACGTAGACCTTCCAGGAGATGCCAGCCGCGTCGAGTTGATCGACGAGGTTGCGATGCGAGACAGAGCACGTGCCACAATCGCTCCCGCTGAACCCGAGCGAGGAACCGGCGGTGAGGGCGAGATAGTTGGGGAGGGACGGGTGGGTGATCGCGTAGTAGTTGGCAGCGACTGCGCTCCGGGCCGCCAGAGCATTGAGATACGGCGCCCCGGCACGGCCGATGATCTCGTTGTACTCCTTGTTCTCGAGCACGATGACAGCGATCCGCGACACGCGAGCCCTGACGGTGCTCGAGGAGGAGCTCGTCGCGGTCGACGACGCCGGACTCGGGGCCGGCGCCGGCGTTGATCGTGTTGTGGGGGCGCCGCCACCGCACCCACCGATCGCCACCATCAGTAGTGCCACCGTTACCATCCATGTCACTCTGTGACGGCGGCACGCGGTGCGCCCGAGGCCTCGCAGCATACGCCCGATGCTATAGGATCATCGTGAGGGCAAACGAAGTGCTAACGGTACGACTCCGTTGGGGTCAGCGGTCAAATTGGAGATAGACACCCACAGCATGGACGCCAGGGCGGGCGCCGACGCGACACAGGCCACGGTGGTGGTCTGTGCGTTTTCCTCGGCGAGGCTCGAGCAGACCGTCGCCTGCGTCCAGTCGGTCCTGGGCCAAGAGCCTCGTCCCGCTCAGGTCGTCATCGTGGTCGACCACAACGACGACCTGAGAGCGGATCTCGGGGCACGGTTACCCGAGGAAGTGGAGATCGTCGCGAACCCGAACGCACGCGGGCTGTCGTCGGCTCGCAACACGGCCATCGCCCGGAGCCGAGGCGACTACATCGTCTTCATCGACGACGACGCCATCGCCCACGAGCACTGGCTCCCCCGCCTGCTCTCCGCGTTTGACGATCCGACCGTGGTCGGTGTCGGCGGTCACGCACGCCCGCTCTGGGCGGAGCCACCGCCGGGTTGGTTCCCGCCCGAGTTTCTGTGGGTGGTGGGGTGCTCATACACCGGGCTCCCGGAGGCCGGCTCGGTGCGTAACCCGCTTGGCTGCAACATGGCGTTTCGCGCGGACTTGTTCCGGACCGTGGGCATGTTCAACCCGGCGATCGGGCGTCTCGGCAGCCTGCCCCTCGGCTGCGAGGAGACGGAGTTCTGCCTCCGCGCCTCTCGCGCGGTCCCCGATGCGCGCATTGCGCTGGTCAGCGGCGCCGAGATCGACCATCACGTACCGGCCGCTCGAGCGACCGTGCGCTACCTCCTGCGCCGCTGTTACTTCGAGGGAATCTCCAAGGCCCTGGTGCGACGCCTGGGAGATCGGCGATCACTCGACACCGAGCGCACATACCTTCGCAGCGCCCTCCCCGCCCGCGTGAAGGCCAGCGCGCGGCGGGCCCTGCACGGCGACGTTGTGGAGGGTCTCGGGCTCGTCGGCGCCCTGGTCGGGTCGGTGGGCGCCGCCGCCGCGGGCTACCTGGTCGGTTTGGTCGTCTTCCGCCTGCGGCCGCCCGCCGTCGTCACGCCACCTCCCGACCGGCGGCCTGCGGACGTCACCCCGGCATAGGCGGCCTGCCGCCGTCGCGCATGCCTCTCGACAGGGGGCAACCAGTGATAGATCGAGTAGTCCGGCGTGAGGTAGACGGGCCGGAATTGCGGATCATGAGCAACGAGGCGCTGCATCGTGGGGATCAGCTGTGGCTGGTTGTAGAACAACGTCGCCGCCGCGCCATCGCCGCGGCCGAAGACGACGTACACGCCACCGCGGGTCCGCTTTCCCCACTTGTGTGCATTGGGATCCAGAAAATCCGCGCGGGTGGGCACGTGGCTGCCGCCCGGGACCGCGCTGTTACGCCACCGCAGGCTCACTGACCTCAGGAAGCCACCGCCCGGGAAGCCCCCGTAGATCTTCGCCGGAGCCAGATGATCCGCGATGAAGCGAAACCCGGCCAGCTCGCCCGGCGAGACGTAGTCATAGAGCTCGTTGCCGTAGTGGGTGAGAATGTGAAGCGGGGCCATCACCGTGATCGTGCCGGCGGCCACCGCGAGGATGCGGCGCCGGTTCGCGGTCGCGGCGATGATGATCGCGAGCGGCGGAAGGCTGAACAGCTCGGTGCGAATGAGCATCTCGCCGCCGTAGACGGACACCGGACCGACGAGCACCGTGGAGATCAACCAGGCGAGGGCGAAGCGCTGCTCGCGGGGGAGCGCGTTCCAGAGCACACGCGGGCGCCGCCGGCGGTCACGGAGACCCGGCCACAGATGCACCGCCAGCGCGAGCAGCCCCAGAGCGAAAACGATCGCCGTGACGGCCACACGCGCGCGGCTCACCGTCAGGTGCTCTCCACTCCCGGTGATGCGACCGGAGACGTTGGTCTGCAGGAAATCGCCGGCCGCGAACACCGTCTGCAGGAGCCGGTGGCCGTAGAACTGGTAGAAGGGAGCGGCCGGATACGCCTGCCAGGCGACGAACACGAGCAGGCAGAGCAGGAGAAGGGTAGGCCGCCGCAACTGCTTGGCCAAGGTCAGTCCGGCGATGACGAACAGCGCGATGAGCCCGCTGAGCACGTGCGTGGCGACGATCAGGGTGAACAGGATCACCGTCGCGGCACCACTGGCCGCGTTGAAGGTGCCATCCCGTCTCAGAGCCGTGTGGGCCAGCACCACCATCAGCCCGAGGTAGAACAGGAAGGCCAGAGCCTGGGGACTGAAGTAGTCCTGATTGGTCCACTGGAAGACAACGAACACCCAGAGGCCCACTACCCATCGGGCATCGCTCCCCAGTGCTCCGCGCAACGTCCGCCACCGACCTCTGGGCCCGGGCCAGTACCGGTCGGTGGCAATCAGGAGGAGCGCCGAGAGGGGTATCAGGTACAGCATCATGATGACGGTCGGGAAGAAGGCCATGAGGGTCAGGGGCGAGAGTGCAAAGGCGTTCTTCAGCGCGGCCATGCCGATCGAGAACAGCGGCCAGTTGTGGTAGATGAACAGGCGAGGGAAGAGACCCTGGCCTCGAGCGACCGGATCGACATACCCATAGCTCAGGTACGAGGTCCGGAATCTGGGCGTGCCCTCGAGCACATATGGCGTGAGCCATACCAGGAGAAGGAACGCGACCACGTAGACGAGCACCAGAGCCGGGCGAGACGGCTCCCGGCGCCATTCCAGCGCAGAGGCCAGCGAGAGCCCGACGAGGCCCAGGTAGTAAGGCCACGGCAAGCTGTCCTGCAGCCCATAACCGTCAAGCTTCAGGTGAGCCCCCGCGAGGAGGATGACGCTCAGTGCCAACGAGAAGACGGCGAGCGTGGGTGAGGCAGCACGATTTCCCACGTTGCGGGCTTTTCTCGGTACCTTCGTGATTGCTGGCTGAGTTTCGGTCAGCATGGTGAGAAACTACTCATCCTCATGGGACGCATCTTTGATTTGCACGGACTGGTGTGCCTCGCTATTAACGATCAGCGAGAGCACATCTTTCGGCACCTCGACGCTCAACTCGATCCATACGAGCCGCGCGTCGCGCTGGTCGCGCCTCATGCCGACATCGTGCTCAGCCCCAACGCGGACATCGTATCTCGCAGCCTCTCCGATGTCCATGGGCCAGCGGGAGATGGACGTCGCACCGGATCGGACGGCCGCCGCTGTTACCTGTTGCGAGGCATGTCCCGCTTCGAACTGCCCCGCGTGTACCCCCAGGACGGGCAGGTCCGCCTCTCGTATGACCCCAGCTTTCCGCTCTGGGATGCACTGTCGGAGTTGGTGCGACCGCTCCTTCAACTTGGTACACTCGAACACGGGGCAATAACTGTGCACGGAGCCACGGTGGAAGTCGAGGGGGGCGGACTGATGGTCTGCGGTTGGTCAGAGAGCGGTAAGACTGAGACGGCGCTGGCCCTTGCGGAGCAAGGCGCGCGCTTCATATCCGACAAATGGACGATTCTTGACAGCGACAGGCGGCTGCACGCGTTTCCGGTTTCCGTCGGCATACGCGACTGGGTCCTCGAGTATCTACCTCGTCTGCGTGCTCACCTCCGGGCTTCGCAACGCGCCCGACTCCGGGTCGCGCGTACGGCACGTCGCCCGCTTCCTCTGCTCACGCGACGACCGACCCAGATCGGCTCCGCGCTCGAGTCACAGCTGGACCGTGCCTTCACGCTGGCGAGCCGGCTCTCGCTCCGTCAGACAGAGGTGGGGGCGATCTATGGATCGGCGCATGATCCCGGCCGCACGCCGCCGTTGAGGACACTCGCGATGCTGACGACCGTGTCGACGGACGAGGTCACCGTCCGTCCCGCGACGGCCGGGTGGGCGGCTGAACGCCTCGCACGGAGCGGCGCCTACGAGCGCCGGACGCTGTACGAACTCGACGCACGCGTGCGATATGCCGATGCGAACCCCGGCCCATCTCCGCTCGCCGCGGTTCGCGATCGCGAGACCGAACGGCTTCGCAACCTTCTCGATGGCGTCCAGATCCTCGAGGTCATGGCTCCCTTCCCGACGGACCCACGGAGGGTGGCCGATGCTCTGGCTCAGCGCTGCTGACCAAGCCTCGCGACCGGCGGACCTCTACCGCTTCGGCCCTGGATTGACGGTTTCCATCCGGGGGGAGCGCCGAGCGAGGTCGTACTTTCGCGCCGAGTACGCGTCAGCCGCGCTCGCCCCCGGGCCGGAGACGCCCGCCGTGGAGGCGATCATCGGTACCCGGGTCGGTGCGGCCGCCCGCGCGGCCACAGCTGACCCGGAGTTGGTGGGCGCCCACAAGCTGGCACGCTGGCGGGCATCCGTCCCGGTGAGACCCGACGCGGACACGATGCGCATCGTCGTCGCAGTGCGCGGGCCGCTCGGCCTCGCGCTCGTGCAAAGCCAGGTGATCGAGCCACTGGTCTCGCTGGCCGCGGTCCGCGCCGGCTCGGTGCTTCTGCCCGGTGCCGCAATCGCACAGGGAGACCGAACCCTGCTGCTGCTCGGCCGCTCACGCAGCGGAAAGACGAGCCTCGCGGCCCGGGCGCTCGCCGCAGGTCGACGAGTGCTCGGCGATGACCAGGTCATCATCAACGCCGACCGGGAGTGCCTCCCGTTCCCGCGGCGGCTGCGTCTATACCCGGATCTGTCACGGACGGCGCCGGCCGCGTTTGCCGCACTCCCGCCGTCGGTGCGGACCAGGCTCGCCGCCCTGGGACGGGTCAATGCGCTTACGCACGGCTTCGTCGCTCCGCCGGTGAGCGTCAGCCCGTCCGTGCTCGCCGCGGACACGACCGGTCCGGTTCGCCTCCTCATCGGTGAGGTGGTCGTGGTCCGGCGTGCTCGAGTGGGCGCCCTTACCCTGCAGCCGCTGGACGCTGGAGAACTGGCCGCCGAAACCGATGATGTCCTGATGGGGCAGCGATCCGAGCTCTTCAAGGTGCCCGGTGTGCGGGCCGCCTACGAGACCCTCCTGACTCACGAGCGAGCCATCATCTCCTGCGCCCTGGCCGCCGCCCCCGCGCGCCGGGTCCTGGTACCGGATTCCTGGACCTCCGAACAGGCGGTCGGAGCACTCGCCCGCGAGCTCGAGCTCGCCTGACCATGAGTTACGTCGCACGCCTCAACAACGTCCGGCAGGTGCCGCTGTACCGCAGCTCGTTCGCGCTGATGCTGACCACGGGCTTCAACGGCATCCTCGGCTTCGCGTACTGGGTGCTGGCGGCGCGCCTCTATCCGGTCAAGGTCGTCGGGATCGGCGCGGGGGCGATCAGCGCGATGACGCTCGTGTCGAGCCTGGGGTGGGTCGGGCTTCAGTATGTGCTGCTGCGCTACGTGCCGGTAGCAGGCCGGGCTCAGGCCCGCCTGGTCCGGCTCAGCTACGCGGCGGCGATCGCGATCGCACTCGTCGCCACCGGGATCTTCCTGGCCGGCTTTGCCCGTCTGGCCGGCCTCGGCATCCTCACCGAGAGCCCGCTCACCATCCTGCTGTTCGCCGCATCGATCGTCTTCTGGGTCATCTTCTCATTGCAGGACCCCGTGCTGATCGGGCTGCGCCGGGCCGGATGGGTGCCTATCGAGAACGCCGCCTTCGGCGCCATCAAGGCCGTCCTGCTCGTGGCGCTGGCGGCGACGGCCAGCGCATGGGCGATCCTCGGCGCCTGGGTGCTCGGGCTCACCGGCCTCGTCGTCGTCATCAACGTCGCCCTGTTCGGGCGGCTGCTGAGGAGAGACGAGGCAGTCGCGCCCAGGCTTCCGAGTCAACGGCAACTGGTCCGCTTCGCCACCGGACATCACTTCGTCGCCGTCACAGCGGCCATCCCGGACTCGCTGGTGTCGTTGCTGGTGCTGGCCTTCATGCCGAGCGCCGCGAACGGCTATTACTACGCCGCCTGGGCAGTGAGCTTCTCGCTCCGATTGCTGGCGGTCAACATGTCCAATGCCCTCATCGTCGAGGGTGCGCTCGCGGAGGACAAGGTTCGTTCTCTGGTCAGGCAGGTGAGCCGGCTTGCGTTCGTCGTGGTGATCCCGCTCGTCGTCGTGGTGGTGGCATGTGCGGACCCGATCATGGCCACGTTCGGTCCCAAGTACATGCACGCGGCCAACCTGCTGCGACTGTTCGCGGTCGCCCTCATCCCCTTCACGTTCCTCAACTTCGTGATCGCGGTGGAGCGCATCCAAGAGCGCGCCGGACGAGCGCTCCGGATCGCCGGCGCCTCCACCTTCGTCACCATCGGGCTCGATCTGTGGTTGATCCCGAGCGTCGGCCTGACGGGAGCCGGCTGGGGTTGGCTGATCGGCCAGATGCTGGGAGCGGCGATCGCCGTCCGGCTCACCCTGCGCCGCACCACGCGGTCATGACGCAGGGGTACCGACCCACACCCACCCGATGAGAACGTCCCCGGAATCGCCGTCGTTCGTTCCCGACGGTTCGACCTGCAACTGCCAGCGCTCCGGTCCAGACCACACCTGGTGGGTGCTCGTGCCCACCAGTTGGCCGTCCACGTAGTAGGACCGGAACCCGGGCCCCCACTCCTGCGTGTAGACATGCCACTGCGTGGCGGCGAACGTGGGCATCACGGCGCGGATGGAGAAATAGTCCTGGGATCCGGACCCCCCGTAGTGCGAGAAGCCCTTGAAGTCGGGACCGGCCAGATTGCCCTCCGGGAAGTCTGACTCCGCTGAGGGCGAGTCACCATCGCTCGACGGCC
This sequence comes from uncultured Actinomycetota bacterium, assembly GCA_963771675.1. GTDB lineage: Bacteria > Actinomycetota > Thermoleophilia > Solirubrobacterales > Solirubrobacteraceae > Palsa-465. Next base: position 139,558 of record CAVYUJ010000008.1, read on the forward strand.
AGAGGAGGGGCGCCTGATAGAAGTCGGCGAGGTTGTGGGCGTCAGCAGGCGCCATCTTCTCGCAGAAGGACCACACCCCGTAGGTCTGGTACCGGTTCCCTCCGGGCAGCGGCGACGGGTTGGCGCCCACCGGATTGCCGTTGGTGTCGTTGTGCAGGTGGAAGTCCAGCATGCCGTCGTGAACCGAGAGCACCGTCGAGGGCTGATACCCCTCCTTGCCACCTGAGTACGTCGATGTCCAGCCGTCCCCGTACCCCGTCCAGCTCATGCCGTGGTCACCGGTGTAGACGATCTGGCTGTTCGAGCTCTGCGCGAACGAGCCCGTCGGCGCGGCCTTGGTGAACGTGTCCATCCCCTCGAGCGCGTACGTCTTGCCTCCGAGCGCCAGCGCGCTCCCGGGCGGACCGGTCGGACACGGCCCGACGTAGGCCGGCGGCGGAGCCGGCGCGGGCGGGGCGGGCGCGGTGGTCTTCGGCGGGTTCTTGGGGCGGTGGTGCTTGTGCTTGTGTGGCGGGTGCGCTTGTGGTGGCGGGTGCGCTTGTGGTGGCGGGTGCGCTTGTGGTGGCGGGTGCGCTTGTGGTGGCGGGCGCGCTCGTGGTGACGGGTCGGGTGCCCCGACTCAGCGTGCTGCTCGCCCGCGACGGCCGTATACGGACCGGAGAGCAGCACCGCGGTCACCAAGCCGGCGACGATCCAGATGCGTTTCATGGTCTGGGCTCATCGCGGCATGAGGGTGTGATCTCAGCCGTCATGGTCTCAGAACCCGAACTTGCCGACCATCGAGGTGGCGGACTTCGCGTTGCCCAGGAGCGGTAGTCCGAGCAGCACCTCAGTGGTCCGGAGGAGCGAATAGTGGGTGTAGTGCGTGCCGTCCTTGACGCCGTGCGTGAACGGGGAGATCACGATGCACGGGACCTGGTTCCCACTCCCACCTTCGTTCTCGTCCCACGTGATGAAGATCGCCGTAGTACGGGACCGGTATTGCGGCGTGGCCATGAGCGCCGTCACGTAGTCCTGCAGAAACCGGTCTCCGTCCCCGATCGTCCCGTCATGCATGTCGTTGATCAGGTTCGGCGTCACGAACGTGAATCGCGCGCTCAGATCCGGCTTTGCACCGAACGGAACGTCGTCTCTGCGGCATTCCTGCCCCAGATTCGTGTAGTACGCCTCCGGGTTGTGGCGAACCGCGTATTCGCCGGAGTCGAACTTGGCGCAGTTGGACGACATCCCCTGCTCCAGTGATCGCGACGCACCCCCCGGCAACTGGCCGAAGATATTCGCCACGTTCAACCGGTGGCTCGACGGATCGGAGTCGTCGCTGATGCCATGAACGCTGCCGCTCGTCAACGCGATGTAGTTCGGTAGGCTCGGGTGAGAGATCGCGGAGTAGTCGGTCGCCAGCCCGTAGCGATGTGCCAGGCGGTTGATGTACGGAGCCGACCCGTGGCCGACGACCGAGGAATAGTCCTTGTTCTCCATCAGGATCCACACGACATGCTGGATCTTGTTGCCCGACCGCGCGCTCGGCCGACGGCCCACGGGTTGGTGGCCGCCCACTGGATGACCAGGCAGCTGGTCACCAGCCGCGACGAGACCCGAGGGGACGAGCACCAGCAGAAGTACCAGGCCGCCAGCCGTCGCAAATCGCCTCATGGTGTTACTCCTACCTATCGCGTGTCGACGTTGCTTGATCCTCATACTCAGAAGCCGAACTTGCCGAGCATTGAAGTTGCGGACGCGGCGTTGCCGAGAAGCGGAAGCCCAAGCAACTCCTCCGTGGTGCGCAACAGTGAGTAGTGCGTGTAGGGCGTGGCGTCCTTGACAGCATGCGTAAAGGGCGAGATCACGATGCAGGGCACCTGATTGCCGCTCGAGCCTGAATTCTCGTCCCAGGTGATGAAGATCACCGTGCTACCCACCTGGTACTGAGGCGTGGCCATCACCGCTGGGACGAAGGTCTTCAGGAAATTGTCGCCGTCGGAGATCGTCCCATCGTGCATGTCATTGATCAGATTGGGCGTCACGAACGTGAAACGGGCGCTGAGATCCGGCGTGACACCGAGGGGCACGTCGTAGTTGCTGCAATCCGTTCCGAGGTTCCTGTAGTACGTCTCGGGGTTGTGGCGAACGGCGTAGTCGCCGGAATTGCCCGTAGCGCAGTTCGTCGGCATGTCCTGCTCCAGTGATCGCGACGCACCGCCGGCGAGTTGGCTGAAGATGCTCGGCACGTTCAACGGATGGCTGGAGGGGTCGGAGTCGTCTGCGATGCCCTGATCGCTGCCGCTGGTCAGCGCGATGTAGTTGGGCAGGCTCGGATGGGAGATCGCGGAGTAGTCGGTCGCCAGGCCGTAGGTGTTCGCGAGGCTGTTGATGTACGGAGCCGACCCAGAGCCGAGGATCGAGCCGAAGTCCTCGTTCTCCATGAGAATCCACACAACATGCTGAATCCTGGTCGCGTTCGACACGATCGGCCCGGCCGGCGGGGTGGGCGCGGGCGCAGCAGGCCGGTGCGTCGGACGTTTGTGCTTGCGGTGGTGGACATGCCGGCGGTGGCGATGCCGACGGCGCTGGTGGCGCGCGTGCGCGGGACGACGGCGCCGTTGATGGTCAGCCGGGCGCGCGCGATGGGACTGGGTGGCGACCGGGGGCGTGCTCGCCCAGACGGCGGTCGACGCTGCGAAAACCCCCGAAACGACTAGACATCCGAGTATGAGTAAGCGTCTCACGGGATGGATCCCTCCTTGTGGCCGTGCGGGGCACGCTCGCCGTCCTTGTGGCGGAGTTGTTGCCGGCGGGACTCGGATGCGGAGCAGAGCTGGACACCGAGACGCGTCCGTCGGCGATCAACGGGAAGCCCATTGACTCCCTCTTAGAATCGGGGTGACGGTGGCCGTTTGTCGCGAGGGCGATCACACTACCACCCGTCGCCGGGGGCGCGTTGACAAGCTTGCTTCAGCATCGATCCCTTCCGGTGCGCGTGCGCCGCGCCTGGTAGCGGATGAAGAGCAGGCCTTGACTACCCGACCGCGCTAATTCCCATTCGCCCCCGCCGGACCCGCACCGCGGCGGGCCCTGGCGTGCGGTGCAGATGACGGTCTTGCCCCACCCCGCGCCCGAGGATCAGCGCAGCGGGCCCCGGCCGATCCACACCCACTTCATGTAGACGTGGCCCGAGTCCCGATCGTTGGGAACGGGGCCCATCGGGCCCAACGGCTCGATCTGCAGCTGCCAGCGCTCCGGTCCCGACCACACCCGACGGGTGGTGGTTCCCACCAGCCGTCCGTCCACGTAGTAGGAGCGGAATCCCGGACCCCAGGTCTGCGAATAGACATGCCATCGCCTGGTGTCGAAGCGCGGCGTCATGGCCCTGATGTCAAAGATGTCCTGGGCCCCGGCCCCCCCGTAGTGTGAATAGCCGGCAAAGTCGAAGGCGTTGAGGTTCTGCTCAGGGTAGTCGGATTCCGCGCGGAGCCAATCGCGGAAGTTGAGTGGCCACAACAGGACCGCCTGGTGGAAGTCAGCGAGATTGTGGCCGTCAGCCGGTGCCACCCGTTCACACAGTGACCAGGCGCCGTATGTCTGATAGCGCTTGCCGCCCGGCAGCGGCGATGGGTCCGCCCCGACCGGGTGGCCCTGGGCGTCATTGTGCAGATGAAAGTCAAGCATGCCGTTGTGCACTGACAGGACAGTCGACGGCTGATAGCCCTCCGCGTGACCAGAGTACGTCGAGGGCCAGCCGTCCGGGTACCCCGTCCACCGCATCCCATGATCGCCGGTGTAGACGATCGCGTCGGCCTTACGCTGCCGAAACGACCCCAACCGAGCGTTGATGGTGAACGTATCCAGCCCCTCGCGGGCGTAGCTCTTGTGACCGAGTGTCAATGTCTGACCTGGGACGGAGCTGGGACACCGACCCACGCCGGTGTCTCCTCTCCGGCTGGCCAAGACGTGCGTTGCGGTGAGCGGCGCCACGGCGCGCGGCGCCCGGTGACCTGTCCCGGCGGGCCTCGTGGGGGTAGTGCCCGCCGAGGTGGTCCCGGCGACGACGAGACCAGCCAGGAACAGGGCGGCCGCTGCAAGTGACGCCCCGAACCGCCGTCGGCGCACTGAGAGAGTCCTCATGTCAGACATCGTCTCGCGTCATCCGCTGCGCCGGTCGCCGGCCGAGACAGCGCGGTTCATGACGGCCTCGCGTCCGGACCGCTGACCCCGGCGGTAACCGGCGGCGGCCTGGACGCTCGAATGACGCCACTTGGCCCCACCGCGCACAGTCGGGATGCCCTCGTCGTTGAGCTTGTCGGCGATGGCCTGGAGGGTCATGCCTTCGGCTCGCATCGCCGCGATCCGCTGGCTGAGGTCCGGGTTGTCGGCAACCGCTGGACGACCGACGGCACGCCCGTTCAAGCGCGCTGCCTGAAGACCGCGCCGGGTGCGCTCACTGATCCTGCTCCGGTTCCACCCGGACACGGAGACAAGCAGGCTGGCGGCCAGGCGGCCGCTCTCTGTGTCGGTGTCAAGCTCCTCGACTGACGCAATGAGACGGACTTGGTGCTCAAGGAGCCACTCAAGGGTCCTGCCGAGCTCAGTCACCGAGTCGGTGAGGCGTGAGAGCTCGACGACCACCAACCCGCTCGCTGCGCCTGAGTCGAGTCGGTCCAACGCGTACTCGAAACCTGGGCGACTGGTCGGCCTACCCCCTCTCGGGCTGTGTTCTCCCACCACCTCGAGCAGCTCGAGGCCGCGACGCTTGCACTCTCGCGCTATCACCTCGGCCTGCTGCTTGAGCTCAAGCGCGGCGGCACTGCCGGGGAGGGCGCAGCTCGCATAGCCGATCGCCTTCGCCGGCGACGACCTGCGCCGTGATTGTTCCCCGCTTCTGCTGTCCGACGGTCTGTTCTCGTCCATCTCTTTGCCCTCGTCTGAAGTAACCCCGGCCGATCGCGATGTGTCCGATGCGCTCTCGCGCTTGCGACCGAGCCGCTCCGCCCCGGCTCCGAGCCGAGGCCGTACGTGCCTGACGGCTGCGAGCCGTCCGCACGTTTATCCAGGCCGCTCCAACCGATGGGTGACAGGGCATTGAAGATGAATGGCCTCGCCAGTGACGCCGGCAAGCCAACTCGCCGCCACGCGTGCTAACGCGACCCTGATCATCAGCGAGCTCGGCGCGCCCGTTCCTCCGGGCACCGCCACTCCCGCGCCCCGGGTCGGTCGCCCTCCGTGACCCGCCGGGGAGAGATCGGGCGGTGCCGGTGTGACGTGCGCGGGCGATGAGCCGCCGTGGGGTCGCCGCGCCCCGTGGGCGCGCACCCTGCTCGTGGAGGACCCCGCCGATGAGCCATGTGCGGTCCCACCAGGCGCCGCCGACGGCGTCGCCGTCCCGGTCGCGCGCGGAGCAAGGACACGAAGCATGAGTGCATTGCCGGCGGCATGGGCACCCCTCGGCCGGTGCAGTGAGGCCGCGGCTGATGACGCCTGGCCCGTCAACTCGACGGTTCTCCGCTGCCACCCGGCACGGCGTGTCCGCATGCCGCCGACGTTGTGGGCTGGGAAGCGCGTCAGCAGGTGCGCGCCGGACCCGCCGCCGCGGAGTCCCGACGGCGTCGGCGTCGGCGCCGGATGTGCCGACACCGATGGTGGTGCCGGCGTCGCCGCCGGAGCGGCCGAGCCGCCACCCGGCCCGGACGCCGGAGAGGACTGTGACGGGGCCGGGTCGTTGTGAGCAGCCGCATCCCCGACGACGGCACCCGTGGTCAGCGTCGCACCCGCTGCCGGGACGGCCGTTGGTGCCGTTGGACATGAGGAAGTCCCGCCGGCCGGTGACGTTGACGTCGTCGCCGAGGGTGTCGCTATTCCCGTGGCCGCGCTGACCCCGGCCCCAGCGGCCGCGGTGCTCGTGGACCCACTGGCGCATGGTTGAGTGACGGGCGCCGGCGTCGACGGAACAGAGGTCGGCGTCGAACTCGTGGTGGTCGTCGTCCCGGCCGGTGGAGGGGCTCCGCCGGTGGACGGGGCGGGGGTGGGGGTCGGGGTGGGCGTCGGGGTGGGCGTGGCGGTCGCGGGAGGCGGCGTCGCCGTGGTGGTGGTGACGGGCGCAGGGGCAGCGGGCGTCGACAGCGAGCCGGCCGAGGTCTGCCCGGGCCCGGTCGCCGCAGATGCTGTCCCCGTCGTTGCGCCCGATCCGGTTGCCGCGCTCCCCCCAGTGCCTGTCCCGGCCGCGGCCGCGGCCGAGACGGCGACGCACAGAGTGGCGAGAAGCACGGAGAGAGCACCCACCGTCCTGGCGAGCAGGCGCTGCCCGAGACCGGCTATCACTCCGTCGGGACCCGAATGCACGCGGTGGAGTTCCATCTGCTAACCGAGCCGCACGGTTCGCGTCACCGTGTGACGATGTCCGGCCCCGTCCTCAGCCGCGAACCGCAGGACGAGCGTGGCGACCCTCATGCCCTCCAGCCGGCGGCCGGGGAGATGCAGCCTGATCACACTGTGCGGCCGCGTGATCTGAGATTCCGTCTCATGCGCCGTGGCGATCCGCGTCAACCGGTGGCCCTGGCGCAGCCATGCCGTCACGAGAACATCGACCGCCCGGGAGGCGAGGACCGCGACCCCGAGGCCTCTCCGTGCCACCGCGACCAGCGAGCTCCCCAGCGGGCTCGCGTCAAAGAGGAGCGGACGCTCATCCAGCCGGGCGACGGCGGTGGGCGTAGCAGCAAGGCGCACGGCGCCAGCGATCGCCGCGCCGGCGCCGGCGCCGTGGCACGGCGTCGTGCCGCTGTCGCGGACCGCGCCGCTTGTGGTGACGAACTTCCACGTGTAGCTGCTGGAGTGCAGGGTGAGCGCGAGCACCCCGAAGTCACCTGCGTCCGACGCCTGCAGGGTCGCGGGCGGCGGAAAGCTGAGTCCGTTCAGGCTCTCCCCGCCGGTGCCGACCACGAACTCGCGGACGCCCGCCGTGGTCGCGTCACCGCCGCCATCCATCTGCGCGAAGCGCTCGTAGAGATGATCGTGTCCGTTGAGCACGACATCTGCGTGCGCGGCGTACAGCGCGTTGTACAGCGGCGCTACGTTCGGGGCGCCCAAGGTCCATCCTGCGGAGAACAGGGGGTGGTGCCACATCGCGAGCACGCATGCGTTCGGGTTGGCCGCACGCTCGTTGGCCAGATCCGTGTTCAGCCACGCCAGCTGGGCTGACGTCGTGCCTCCGTCCAGTGCATCCCCGCAGCCTTGGTCGGTGCAGTCGGAGTTGAGCGCGACGATGTGCCAGTTGCCCAGGTTGAACGAGTAGTAGCCGTTCGTCCCCTCGGGGTTGGCGATACTCGCACCGAAGTATCCGAAGTAGCCGGCCGCGCCCGCCGTGCCGTACTCGTGGTTACCCGGCACCGGGTGCACGATCGGATTGAAGAAGCCCCAGGTGCTGTTATAGGCCCCGGCCCCGTCGTACTCGCTCAGCGAGCCGTCGTTGTACTGGTTGTCTCCGAGCACGAAGACCGTGGTTGGCTTCTGCGCCTTGGCAATGGCCTCGGTCGCGCTTTGCTGACAGGGGTGACTCGTGTCACCGGCCCGGCAGGCGATATCCCCCACCGCGACGGCCACCGGATCGCCGGGTGGCGGAGGAGGTGGGGGTGGCGTGGTGGTAGACGTCGTCGTGCTCGTTGAGGTCGTCGTGCTCGTTGAGGTCGTCGTGCTCGTTGAGGTCGTGGTGCTCGATGTGGTCGTAGTCGTCGTCGTGGTCGGCGACGGGACGGTGGGGGTCACCGGAGGCTGCGAGGTCGTCGGCGTCGTGGGGGTGCCGGGGGCGGGCGGTACGGGTGACGAGGGCTTCGGCTTGAGCGTGTTGACGCAGCGCTGGACCTTGATGTAGACGATTCGCCCGTGCCGGCGCACGATCCGCCCGTGCACGCGCTTGGGGATCCACACGGCGTGGCGCGCATAGCCCGCCTTGCACCTCAACGGCTGATGCTTGGGCCTCGCCTGAGCTCCCATCGCGAAGGCGAGCCCGGCGCAGAGCACCAGCGCGGTCGCCCCGACGCGCCTCATGCCGTACCGCCGATTCGTGTGTGATTACGTAAGTGATGCCCTGAGCGCTGCAACAGCAGGCTCCTTCGCCGCCGATTCCCCACTCGGGGAGTGTGTTGCGTGGTCGGCGGTAGGCCAATGGCCCTTCTCTCCCGTCCTGCGTTCATTGGTGAACGATCTCTGGGCCGGGTCAACGCCTCCGGGCATGTGACGGCGTTCACACCCGTGAACTTTCTATCCCCGAACTGGCCCATTTATTTCGCCAGGCCGGGCGGTCACACTCACGCCAACGCGAGGAGGGCGCCGGCGCGCTCGCACAGCATGGCCACCAATATCGACCCTCATCACGATCCCAGGGCGCGGATGCGCCATCGCGCGAAGCATGACCCCGCAGCGCGCGGCGGCGACGACGGCAAGCGCGCAGACGATGCGATCACCAACCTGAGTGCATACGCACTCAAGCTGGACTTCGAGTATCACCGGCTGCATGATCGGCTGCTCGAGCTTCTCAAGGGTGAAGGCGCACAGGACGACGAGCTCCGCAGCGCGCTGCGCGAGCGAGACGAGCTCGGGGCGGCGCGCGAGGCCTTCCGGCGGTCCCTCGCAGCGCTACACGACCTGACCCAGCGAGAGGCGCAGACGGGGCGATCTGATCAACTATGAACGCAGGATGGCTCGCCCATCCGGTTGACGCGGCTCCGCCACTCGCGGGTAATTGCTCTGACACCCGTTTGGGAAGGGGCGTGGGGACAGAGTTGGCAGGCCACGGAGCATCAAACGACCAGGTTGTGGCTCTCGGCGGCGGTCGCGGCCTTGCCTGTGTGCTGTCCGCATTGCGCGACGGCGATATGCGGCTGACGGTAATAACGAGCATCACCGACGAGGGGGACCGAGAGCACGACGCGCGACAGCGCCTCACCGGTCCCGTCGGAGACCTGCGACGCTCGCTGGAGGCGTTGAGCGACGAGGATGCGGCGCTCCTACATGCAATCCGGCTGCCATTGACCGTCGACGGCGTGGGACGCCATCCGTTGGGGGACCTCACCCTTACCGCCGTCGCTGACGCGTTAGGAGGCTACGGGCGCGCCAGCATATGGCTCGGGAATCAGCTCGGGATCGAGGGGGCGGTCCTGCCGGCCACCATCGAGCCGGCGAGACGCCGCATCGAGGAGGTCGGCCCGACAGAGCCGGGCGGGGCTACCGGGCAACGGAGGAGCGTGGTCAGACGGCTGCGGTTCACAGACGGCCCGACCGAATCGCCGGAGGCTGCGATCGCTGCCATTCGCAGCGCACGGTGGGTGCTGCTGACCCCGGGGGGGTTGTACCGACACGTCCTTTCAACGTGCGCCGTGCCCGACCTCGCGGCTGCGCTGACCGACACGTCCGCACGGGTGGTCTGGATCGCGAACCTCGAGCCTGACCCGCGTGACGCGCCGGGCTTGACCGCAACCGATCACCTGCTCGCGCTGCGTTTACACGACGTCCGTGTAGACGCCGTGCTGCATGACCCCTCGGCCACGCTGGCGTTTGACGCCTCCGATCTGGCGGCCATCGGTCTCGAGTCCGTGACGCGTCCGCTTCGCAGCGCGGCCGACCGTGGACGGCATGACCCCGAGCGCCTCCACGCGGCGCTGAGCGACCTGCTCGCGGCACACCACCTGGAACAGCCGGCGGCTGGCTAGTTCCGGCCGCTTGCCGAGCCGGTGCCGCTGCGCGAGCCGCCGCTGCTCGCGGTCCCGCTGCCAGAGCTGCCGGCGCTTGCGGGCGGCGGGCCTCCGCCAGTGGCGACGCCGCTACCCGACAAGCCGCTCGAGGGTGGCCCTCCGCCAGTGGCGACGCCGCTCCCCGATCCACCGCCACTCGAATGAGTCGGCGGCGGCGGCGATGAGTGCGTCGGAGTGACCGGCGGCGGCGATGAGTGCGTCGGAGTGACCGGCGGCGGCGATGAGTGCGTCGGAGTGACCGGCGGCGGCGATGAGTGCGTCGGAGTGACCGAGGTGTGCGCGACCGTCGGTGCCGAGGTGCCCGTCGAGCTCGAGCCGGTTGTGACCGGGCTGGCGACGTGAGTCGATGCGCGCGCAGGCGCCTTGGCCGGAGCGTGAGCCCGCGCGGAGTGCGAGGCGTGGGTCCGGACGTGCGCCGGCTTCGCCTTGGATGTCGTGACGGTGCGGTGTGACGTGCTGCCCGTGGCCGACCGCGTCGAGCCTGTGCTCGAGCCCGTCGCCGGCTGTGCCGGCTGCGGTGCGTTGTCGACCAGCGCCGCGGTGGGTGTCCGAGGCGTCCCGGCGGGATTTGAGATGAAGCGCGCGATCATCGTGCCAACGATGACGGCCGCTGACGTGGCGAGCACGAGCACAGCACGTCTCTGCCCGGGCCATCGCGCAGCGCCGGCGGACGGGCGAGGTTGCGGGGACCGCGGCGCGACGACGACGTCGCCGCGCTCCTGCGCCCGCTGCCGTGCCGCCTGCGCACCATAGATGTCCCCGACCGTCGCGAGGACGCCCGCGAGCCGAGCCGCCGCGCGTGAGTGGCCGGCCGACTCCGCGCGCCCGTACGCACGCTCGGCGCCGGCCAGGTCGCCCCGCTCCTCCAGCAGCGCGCCGAGATTGAAGGCGCCGTTCTCGTCCCCGCGCTCCTCGGCGCGCTCGTAAGAGGCCTGCGCTGCGGACACATCTCCGCGCACCTCGTAGAGGACGCCGAGGTTCAGGGCGGCGCCGGCGTGGCCGAGGGCATCGGCTTCGCGGTAGGCGAGCTCGGCGCTGGCCTGATCGCCGCGCTCTTCGAGCACCACGCCGAGGTGGAACCGCTCCCCGGCAGCACGGGTCTCATCGACCAGTGCGCTCTTGCCCCTCACCATCTGCCCGCCTTTCTAACCCATCCTTGCGATCAACCACTTCGACCATGGCCGCATTAGTGAGTTTAGACCCCTTTGTCGCTGAATTGTGAACTTCAATCGCCGGAATTTGCCAACAAACCGATCTGCCTGGGGTCGTCCTCGTCGTTGAAGAACGTCTCACCGGGGCCTGATTCTTGTGGCGATCACACCGAAATCGCGGGTCGCAACCCTGCCACGGCGAGGAGTAAGCTCGCCACAGCCCATCGGCGGGCCACGCGGCGATCCCGCACGGCCCGGGAGAGTGGAGCGCACCGGAGATCCCGGCGCTCATCGACGAAAGGGAAGTAACCGAGAATGGCGACCGACACGGCTCAGTCCGCAGACAGCACGACGCCGGCCAGCGGACCCGGCCACCTTCAGCTGGAGGATCGGATCTGGCTGCTACGCGCGATGCTGCTGATGCGAGGCATCGAGGAGCGAGCAATGAGCCTCTACCGCCAGGGCAAGGTCCCTGGCTCCTTCTACGACGGCTACGGCCAGGAAGCGGTCTCGGCCGGCGCGGCGTTCGCGATGGCGCCCGAGGACCGCCTGTGCATCCTGCACCGCGACCTCGCGGCGCACCTCATCCGCGGCGTGAGCCCGACCCGGATCCTGTCGCAGTACATGGGCCGGGCCGGGGGAATCACGCGCGGGCGCGACGGCAACGTGCACTTCGGCGACCGCCGCCTCGGCTGCGTCGGGATGGTCTCGATGCTCCCCGACATGATGCTCGTGGCCACGGGCATGGCGATGGCGTTCAAGCTCCGCGGCGAGCGCCGCGCCGCGCTGACGTGGTTCGGCGACGGCTCGACCTCCCGCGGCGATTTCCACGAGGCCATGAACTGGGCCGGGGTCCAGAAGCTGCCGGTCGTGTTCGTGCTGGAGAACAACCAGTACGCGTACTCGACGCCGTTGGACAAGCAGTTCGCCGTCGATCCGGTCGAGCGCGCCGCGGCCTATGGGTTCACCGGGGTCACCGTCGACGGCAACGACGCCGAGGCCATGTTCGAGGCCACGCTCGCCGCACGCCGGCGCGCGGTCGACGGCGATGGCCCCACGCTGATCGAGGCGGTGACGATGCGCATGCACGGCCACGCCGCCCACGACGACATGAAATACGTGCCCAAGGAGCAGGTCGAGGAGTGGCGCCGGCGTGACCCTGTGGACCGCCAGGAGCGTCGGCTCCGGGAGCTCGACGTCGACGTCGACGCGCTGCGCGCCGAGGTCACGGGCGAGATCGACGCGGCCGCCACCGAGGCACTGGCGGGCCCGATGCCGACCGCCGACGATGTGCTGGACGGCGTGTTCGCCACCGGCGAGGCCGAGCCGCTCGACGACGGGCAGGCGCCCTGGAGCGGCTACGACACGGCGCGGGGTGATGCCTGATGGCGACGCTGACCTACCTGCAGGCGATCTCCGCCGCCCTGCGCGACGAGCTGCGCGACGACGAGCGGGTGCTGGTGATGGGCGAGGACATCGGCGTGTTCGGGGGTGCCTTCAAGGTCACCGACGGCTTTGCGGCCGAGTTCGGGGCTGACCGGGTGATGGACACGCCGCTCGCGGAGTCGGCCATCATCGGCTGCGCCATCGGCGCGGCGGTGGTCGGGATGCGCCCGGTGTGCGAGATGCAGTTCGCCGACTTCATCTCCTGCGGCTTTGACCAGCTGGTCAACGTCGCCGGCAAGATGCATTACCGCCAGGACCTCGCGGTGCCGATCACGGTCCGCCTGCCCTCCGGCGGAGGGTTCTCGGGCGGCCCGTTCCACTCGCAGAACCCCGAGGCGCTGTTCATGCACTCCCCCGGGATCAAGGTGGTGGCGCCGTCCACCGCCGAGGATGCCAAGGGGCTGCTGCACGCCGCCATCCGCGATCCCAACCCCGTGTGCTTCATGGAGCACAAGCATCTGTACCGCCGCGTCAAGGGCGAGGTCCCCGACGAGATCTATGAGACCCCCTTCACCGCCCGGGTGGCACGAGCGGGCTCTGACCTCGTGGTCATCGCCTACGGCGCGATGGTGGACGTCGCGCTGCAGGCCACGGCGGACCTCGACGGCGCGTCGGTCGAGGTGCTCGACCTGCGATCGCTGGTGCCGCTCGACGAGGCCGCGATCCTGGACTCGGTGTCGCGGTGCTCGAAGGTGGTGATCGTCGACGAGGCCAACATGACCTGCGCGGCGGGCGCCCAGGTCGCGGCGCTGATCGCCGAGAAGGGCTTCGAGGATCTTGACGGCCCGGTCGTGCGGGTCGCGACCCCCGATGTGCCCATTCCGTTCTCGCCGCCGCTGGAGCAGGCCGTGCTCCCCGGCGTCGACCGCGTGAAGGAGGCGTGCCGTGACCTCCTCGCGTACTGAACCGGGTCCCACCACCACTCTGGTGGACGTCACCATGCCCCAGATGGGGGTGTCGGTGGCCGAGGGCACCGTGGTGGGCTGGCGCGTGGGCGTCGGTGACGCCATCCAGTCAGACCAGCCGATCTGCGACATCTCCACGGACAAGATCGACACCGAGGTGCCCGCCCCGGTGAGCGGAGTGGTGGCCGAGATCCTGGTCGACGTCGACCAGACGGTGGAGGTCGGCACCGTGATGGCGCGCATCGCCGTCGAGGGCGGCGCGGCGGATGGCCCCCGGCCAGCCCGGGGGGCCCGTGGCGCCCGCAGCCGCTGCTGCGCCCGCACCCACCGCGGCGCCTACGCCGACCGCTGCCGCTACACCCGCCGCGGCGCCCGCCCCCGCCGCTGAGCCCGCCCCGGCGCGGGCGCACGCGCCCGGCAAGCGCTACTCCCCGGTGGTCTCGCGGATCGCCGCCGAGCACGGCATCGACCTCTCCACGGTCGAGGGCACCGGCCGCGGAGGCCGGGTGCGCAAGCAGGACGTGCTCGCGGTCGTCAACGGCAACGGCCACGCCGGGGGGGCGGTCGAGGAGCCGCCGCTGCACATCGAGAGCCCGTACCGGCCCGATCCCCCGGCTCCCGCCGCGGCGCCCGCGGCTCCGGGGGCGGCGTCGCCGGCAGTCGTCGCCGGCGGCGACGGCCTGTCGCGGATGCGCCGCACCATCGGCCAGCGCATGAAGCAATCGCTCGACACGGCGGCGACGTGCACGACGTGGATCGAGGTGGACATGAGCCGCGTCGAGGCCGCGCGCGCCAGGCTGCGCGTGACCGCACTGGCGTTCGTGGCCCGGGCGACGATCGACGCGCTGCGCGAGCATCCCGCGCTCAACGCCTGGCTCAACGGCGACGACTACGCACGGGTCGAGGACGTCAACCTCGGGATCGCTGTCTCGCTGGGCGAGGACGGGCTGATCGTGCCGGTCATCCACAAGGCCCAGGAGCTCTCCGTGGAGGGCCTGGCCGCCCGGATCAAGGACGTCGCCCGGCGCGCCCGGGCACGGGAGCTGACCGCCGACGACGTGCTGGGCGGGACGTTCACGATCACCAACCCGGGCCAGTATGGCTCGATCATGGCCACGCCGATCATCAACGTCCCCCAGGTGGGCATCCTCGACCTCGAGGCGGTGGTCAAGCGCCCGGTGGTGATCACCGACCAGGACGGCAACGACTCGATCGCCATCCGCCCGATGACGATCCTCGGGCTGAGCTGGGATCACCGCGCGCTCGACGGCGCGCTGTCGGCCCAGTTCCTGGCGACGGTGAAGCGCCGGCTCGAAGGCCTGCCCTCGTAGGCCATGGACGAGCTCTGGGTCTGCCACCTGGGCACGATCGACTATCGGGAGGCCCTGGCGCTCCAGGAGCGCGTGCGGACGGCTCGCCAGGCCGACCTGGTCCCCGACGTGATGCTGGTGCTCGAGCACTGGCCGGTGTACACCCGTGGCCGGCGCTCGGGCGCGGGTGAGCTGCCGATGGGCGAGGACTGGTACCGCGCCCAGGGGATCGACGTCGTCAATGTCGATCGCGGCGGCAAGATCACCTACCACGGGCCCGGTCAGCTGGTCGGCTATCCGATCGTGCGCGTCGACGACGTCATGGCCTATCTGCGCACGCTGGAGGACGGCCTGGCGGCCGCACTGCACGAGGAGGGGATCGCCGACGCGCACGGCCGGCCTCAGGACGGGCCTGACTACACGGGCGTGTGGGTCGCCGAGCGCAAGATCGCCTCGATCGGCGTCCACCTGGCCAGGGGCGTGACGACGCACGGCTGGGCGGTCAACGTGGAGAACGACCTCCAGCCGTTCTCGTGGGTGGTGGCGTGCGGGCTGGACGGCGTCCAGATGACCTCGCTGATCAAGGAGACCGGGCGCGGCGCGGGCCAGATGCCGTGCTTTCGCAAGCGGGCCGCGTTTCAGGTGGCCCAGGCGCTGGGCCTGCGGCAGCGGTTGATGTCGCGCCCGCGGCTGGAGGCGGCGCTGCGGTCTGCGGCGCCGGCCGCGGTGGCCTGAACCGACCCGCCGTCGACGTGCGCCACGCATCCCCGCGCGACCGGTGAGGCCCCACTACACCTTGGTGCGGCGTAGGACGCACCGGCCGCCGAGTAGCCTTAGCAGAAGTGACTGAACGGCAGCATCAAACGCGCTCACGCGCCAACCCCGGCGGGATCGCCGATGTCGTCACGCTGCTCAACCCCGGCGAGGACGGAGTGCAGCCCTACCGCGGGCGCAAGCCGCCGTGGTTCAAGGTGCGCGCGCCCGGCGGCGAGCGCTACCGGCAACTGCAGGAGATGATCGAGTCAGAGAACCTGCACACGGTCTGCCGGGAGGCCGCCTGCCCCAACATCGGCGAGTGCTGGCAGCGGGGCACGGCGACGTTCATGATCCTCGGCGACACCTGCACGCGCCGGTGCGGGTTCTGCAACGTCAAGACCGGCAAGCCGACGTGGAACGATCCGCTCGAGCCCGCGCGGGTGGCGCGCAGCGTCGCCCGGATGGGCCTGCGCCACGCCGTCATCACCTCGGTGGACCGCGATGACCTGCCCGACTACGGGGCCGGGGCGTTCGTGGGGGTCATCCGCCAGATCCGTCGCCAGTCGCCCACGACCAAGATCGAAGTGCTCACCCCGGACTTCCGCGGCTCCGAGATGCCGCTGGCCAAGGTCATCGCCGAGCGCCCCGACGTCTTCAACCACAACGTCGAGGTGGTCCCGCGGCTGTACCCGCTGGCCCGGCGCGGCTCGACGTGGGAGCGCTCCACGCGGGTCCTGCGCAACGCCAAGGAGTACGGCGGCGACGAGGTGACGACCAAGTCCGGGCTGATGGTGGGGCTCGGCGAGTCCTTTCAGGAGATGGTGGACGCGCTGGGCCGGCTGCGCGAGAACCACGTTCAGGTCCTCACCGTCGGCCAGTACCTGCGGCCGACCGAGCGCCATCTGCCGATCGTGCGCTACTGGCATCCCGACGAGTTCACGGCGCTGGAGGCGGCCGCTCACGAGCTCGGCTTTGACCACGTGGCGGCCGGCCCGCTGGTGCGCTCCAGTTACTACGCCGACCAGCACATCGTCCAGAAATCAGATCCCGCCCACCCCCGTCCGCTCCGGGAGAGCGCGGCATGAGCCGGCGCCGGCGTCTCGCGCTGCTGGTGCTCGCCGCCCTCGCGGTGGCGCTGATCGTCGCCCCCGGCGCGCTGGCCCTGGCCGGCGGAGGATCCTCCGGCTTCAGCGGAGGTGGCGGCGGAGGCGGGGGCGGCGGTGGAGGCGGGGGCAGCGGATTCGCCCTGTTCATCCTGTTCCGCCTGCTCATCGACATCGCGGTCATCGGCCACGGGCTCGGCCTGTTGTTCCTCATCGCACTGGCTCTCCTGTACTGGTTCGTGACCCGTGGGCTGCCCAAGCTCCAGGCGTGGTGGGCGGAGCGCGCGGCGCAGCGAGCGGGCGGCAGCCGCAAGACATCCCAGCGCGAGCGCCGGGTGGAGCTGGCCGCCGCCGAAGCCGCCGACGAGGACCCCGACTTCGCGCCCGACCATGTCCGCGCCGCCGCCGCAAGCCTGTTCCTGGACATCGAGAAGGCCTGGGATGCCGGCGACCGCTTCGCCATGCGCGCTCTCGTCTCGCCCGACCTGCTGGTGGAGTGGGAACGCCGCCTGGACGACTTCGACGGGCGCGGCTGGCACAACCACGTCGAGCCCATCGGCGCGCCGTCGATCGAGTACGTGGGGCTCAACCGCACCGGCAACGACGAGACGGATCGCGTGGTGGTCAAGATCGACGCCCGGGTCAAGGACTACGTGGTCGATCGCTCCGGCCGGCACATCAAGCGCACCGGCAGCGTCAGCGAGATCACGCGCGTCCGCGAGTTCTGGACCCTGCAGAAGCGCAACGGGCACTGGACGCTGGCCTCGATCGAGCAGGGCGGCGAGGGCAAGCACGCGCTGGACGAGGAGATCGTGGCAACGGCGTTCGGCGACGAGACCGGCATGCGCGACGAGGCGCTCATCGAGGGCGCGGTCGCCGAGCAGGTACCTGAGGGGACCGCGGTGGCCGAGGTGGCCGACCTGCAGTACGAGGGCGACGCCCACTCCGCGGCGATGGACCTCAGCCTCGCCGACGGTCGCTTTGCTCCCGACATCCTCGAGGTCGCGGCGCGGCGCGCGGTGAACGCGTGGGCGCAGGCGATCGACGGCGACGACGCCCTGCTGGACGCGATGGCCACCCCGGCGGCCAAGCGCGAGCTCCTCTACGCGGGGGATACCAGCGGGTCCGTGCGCATGGTGGTGCGCGGCCCCGTGGTCAACCGCATTCGCATCGTGCACCTCGACGCCGGCGCCGAGCCGCCGACCATGATCATCGAGGTCGACATCACCGGCCGGCGCTACGTGGAGAACCGCGATACCGCAGCGGTGATCGCGGGCAGCCGGACACGCAAGACGAGCTTCACCGAGCGCTGGACGCTGAGCCTCGCCGGCGACCAGGCGCAGCCGTGGCGGATCACCGCCGTCGGTGAGCCCGTCGGCCTGCGCTGAGCGCAGCCGGCCAGACCGCTCCGTCGCCGGAGCGCCGGACCCGAGCACCGCGCGCTCGCCCCTCCGGTCCATAAGCTCTCCCGTCGCATGATCCCGATCAAGGACAACATCCCCACCGATCGGTTCCCGTTCGTCACGGTCGCGCTGATCCTGGCCAACGTGATCGTCTACCTGCTGTCGATCCGCCACGGAGGATCGCTGATCAGCGGCCCCGACACCCAGGAGGTCGTCAAGTACGGGGCCACGCCCTACGCGCTGACCCACTCAGGCGTGCACTGCGGGCTGGTCAGTCCGACCGAGCTCGGCTGCGGCCGAGGCGTGAGCGGCCTGCCCGCGTGGGAGACGGTGTTCACCGCGATGTTCATGCACGCGTCGATCCTGCACATCGGCGGCAACATGCTGTTCCTCTGGATCTTCGGCAACAACGTCGAGGACTCGATGGGCCCGGTCCGCTACCTCGTCTTCTACGTGCTCGGCGGCGTGGCGGCGCTGGCGCTGCAGGTCGCCATCGGCCCCAACACCGTCGGTCCCACGCTGGGCGCCTCGGGGGCGATCGCGGCGGTCCTCGGCGGCTACATCGTGCTCTATCCCCGCGCCCGGGTGCTGACCCTGGTGCTGATCATCTTCTTCTTCGGCGTGATCGAGCTGCCGGCGATCGTCATGCTGGGCGTCTGGTTCGCCGAGCAGGCGGTGTTCGGCGCCGCCGGCCTCACCGACCCCACCAACGCCGGCGGCGGCGTCGCCTACTTCGCTCACGTCGGCGGATTCGCGTTCGGCCTGCTGACCATCCGGCTCGTGGCAACTCGCCGCAAGGCCACACCCCCGACGGCGGCGGCCTACCGATGAGGTACCTGCTGCTCGTGCTCGTCGTGGCCTTCACGGTCCTGATCGGTGTGCTGACCGCGCTCGACATGATCAATCACGGCGTCACGTGGCTCGACGTGCTGGCGGTCCTCATCGTGATCCTGTTCGGCACCGGCATCGTCGGCGCCCTGCTGCACCGCCCCCGTCAGTGAGGGCGCCCGGCCTCCATGCCCACGCGACGCGCGGCCCCGGGGCACCTCCCGGCGGCGGCGGAGTCCTCGCCGCGCGATCCAGCGACGTCGCCAAACCGCTCCCTGGGGCGGCTGGTAGATTCGCGTTGTGACGGTGGTACGGGAGCGGCTGGTGACGGCCGCCTACGAGTTGTTCGCGCACAACGGGGTCCAAGCGGTGGGCGTCGACGCCATCATCGAGCGTTCGGGGGTCGCCCGGCAGACGCTGTACCGCCACTTCGGCTCCAAGCAGGAGCTCGTCCTCGCCTTCCTCGAGCGGCGCGAGGAGCTGTGGACCTACGGCTGGCTGGCCGCCGAGGTGCACCGTCGCGAGCGCGACCCGCGCCGCCGGCTGCTGACGATCTTCGACGTCTTCGACGAGTGGTTTCGCCGCCCCGACTTCGAGGGCTGCTCGTTCATCAACGTGATGCTCGAGCACCCGGCCACCGACCACCCGCTGCACGTGGCCGCCGCCGGCTACCTGGCGCGGATCCGTGCCTTCCTGGAGGAACTGGCCGGCGACGCGGGCGTCGCCGATCCGGCCTCGCTGGCGCGGGAGTGGCACATCCTCATGAAGGGGTCGATCGTGGCCGCCGGTGAGGGCGACGTGGATGCCGCCCGGCGGGCCCAGCGGATCGGGCGCGTGCTCCTCACCCACGCCCGGTCGGCCACCCGCGGCGCCGGGACCGGCGACCGGTCAGACGACGGCGCGGACGAGGTAGAGCTCACGCGAGCCGGGACGCGCTAACCCTTCAGCGCGACGTCGATCGGCTCGAAGTGCGCGAAGTCGTAGAGGTCCTCGACGCGCGCACGCACCGCCTTCGCGTCCACAGCCTCGACGCCCTCGGTCCCGAACTGCTCGACGTTGAACGACGCGATCGCGGTCCCGTAGGCCATGGCGTTGCGCAGAACCGGCATCGTCACCCCGCCGTCGATCTGGCTGGCGATGAAGCCGACGAACCCGCCGGCGAAGGTGTCGCCCGCGCCGGTGGGATCGATGACCTCATGCAGCGGATAGGCGGGCAGCGCGAAGAAGTCGTCCTTGGTGATCAGCGCCGATCCGTACTCACCCTGCTTGGCCACCACGACGGTCGGACCCCACGACAGGATCTCGTGGGCGGCCGAGACGAGGTTGGGCTTGGAGGTGAGCTGGCGCAGCTCCTCGTCGTTGAGCATGAGACAGTTGACCTTGCCGATGATCTGGAGCAGCTCGTCGCGGGCGATGTCGATCCACAGATTCATCGAGTCCAGCGCCACGAACCGGGCCGCCGCGCACTGCTCGCGGACCTGCAGCTGCAGGCCGGGCTGGATGTTGGCCAGGAACAGCACGTCGCAGTCCTGGGAGGCCTGCGACAGCTTGGGAGCGAAGTGCTCGAACACGTTGAGCTGGGTGTCGAGGGTCTCGCGGGTGTTGAGGTCCCAGCCGTACTTGCCCTTCCAGAAGAACGTCTTGCCGCCGGCGATCCGCTCGACGTCGTCGATGTTGGAGCCGCGGGTCTGCAGCACGGCGAGCTCGGCGTCGCCGAAGTCCTCGCCGACCGGACCCACGAGCCGCACGTCGTCCAGCAGCGAGGCGGCCAACGCGAAGTGCGTCGCCGCGCCCCCGAGCATCCGCTCCCGTACGCCAAAGGGGGTTTCGACCGCGTCATACGCGATCGAGCCGACCACCGTGATAGTCACGCCGCGACCTCTTGCGCCAGGCCGGCCGCGTCGCGCAGGGCGTCGGCCTCGTCGGTCCGCTCCCAGGTGAAGTCGGCCTCGTCGCGGCCGAAGTGGCCGTAGGCCGCCGTCTTCTGATAGATCGGGCGATGCAGGTCGAGCCGCTGGCGGAAGGCCGCCGGACGCAGGTCGAAGCGGTCAGAGACGAGCGCCTCGATGCGCTCGGGGGACATCCCCGGGGCCTCGGTGCCGAAGGTCTCGACCATGACCGAGACCGGGCGGGCGACGCCGATGGCGTAGGCCACCTGGACCTCGGCGCGGTCGGCCAGGCCGGCGGCGACGATGTTCTTGGCCACCCAACGCGCCGCGTAGGCGGCCGAGCGGTCGACCTTGGAGGGGTCCTTGCCCGAGAACGCCCCGCCGCCGTGGCGGGCCATGCCGCCGTAGGTGTCGACGATGATCTTGCGCCCGGTGAGGCCACAGTCGCCGACGGGACCGCCGATCACGAACCGCCCGGTGGGGTTGACGAGGAAGCTGCGCTGCAGCTCGCCGGGGTCATAGAGCCCGTCGGGAAGGGCCGGGAGCACGACCTGCTCCCACAGGTCCTCGCGCAGGCGCCCCTCGGTGCCCTCGGCGTGCTGCGTGGAGATGAGGAGCTTCTCGATCCCCACCGGCACCCCGTCGGCGTAGCGCACGCTCACCTGGGTCTTGCCGTCCGGGCGCAGGTAGTCCAGCGTGCCGTCCTTGCGCACCGTCGCCAGGCGCTGGGCCAGACGGTGGGCCAGCGCGATCGGAACGGGCATCAGCTCAGGCGTCTCGTTGGTGGCGTAGCCGAACATCATCCCCTGGTCCCCGGCACCCGCCGCATCGAACTCGTCGCCGGCGGCGCCATCTTGACGGGTCTCATAGGCGGCGTCGACGCCCTGGGCGATGTCGGCGGACTGCTTGTCCACGGCGTTGAGCACGGCGCAGGAATCGGCGCTGAACCCCAGCGCCGCGTCGGTGTAGCCGATCTGCCGGATCGTCTCGCGAGCGATGTCCTGGACGTCGAACGCCGCGGTGGTGGAGATCTCACCCGAGACGACGACCAGGCCGGTGTTGACCAGCGTCTCGCAGGCCACCCGGCCATGCGGGTCCTGGGCCATGACGGCATCGAGGACGCCGTCGGAGATCTGGTCGGCGACCTTGTCTGGGTGGCCCTCGGTGACCGATTCGGAAGTGAAGAGATACTGCCTCGTGGGAGCGGCCATCCGGGGGCCTCGCTTTCTCTGATTCGTCTCTGTTTCGCGCGGCCGCGCAGGTTAGCGGCCCTCGATAACCCCGACGTATGCGACGCCGGAGGCGGGGGCCCTCAGCCGTCTTGACTGGCCTGGGCGCCGGGAGTATGTTGGCGCGAGGGAGACCGATCGGTCTGATCCCTATTCCATCCTCAGCAGGAGAGGCCAACCGTGCCCATTCCCACCGAGCTCGTCGGGTCACTACCGCGCCCGATGTCGCTGCAGCAGGCCTACGCCGACTACGACGAGGGCAAGATCTCATTCGATGACCTCCAGGCGGCACAGGACGCCGCGGCCGAGGACTCGATCAAGCGGCTGGAGGCGACGGGGGAGCCGATCGTCACCGACGGGGAGCAGCGCGAGTCGAGCTTTGCCACCTACAACCTCACCGACACGCTCGCCGGCACCGGGCTCGCCGACGGGCTCGCCGGCGACGGGCAGTTCTTCGCCATCTTCGACGACGGCCACAACCGCCAGCTCCCGCGGATCACGGAGGGCCCGTTCCGCTACAAGACCTACGCCTCGCAGTTCGTGGCCAAGAACAAGATGATCGCCACGCACCCGGTCAAGCAGGCGGTCATCTCCCCGTCGATGATGATGCTGCTCTATCCGCTGGACGGCGACATCGACGGCTACCCGCGCGACCAGTTCCTCTCCGATTGCGTCGACGAGGCCGAGAAGGACATCCGCCAGTGCTTTGCCGCAGGGGCCGTGCGCGTCTCGGTGGACTTCACCGAGGGCCGGCTGGCCAACAAGAACGACTCGCGCAACCCCTGGACCGGCCGCAACATGCTGCAGGAGTTCATCGACCTCAACAACCAGCTCTTCGCGCGGTTCAGCGCCGAGGAGCGGATGAACATCGGCGTGCACACCTGTCCCGGCGGCGACTGCGACTCGGTGCATTCCAAGGAGGTCCCCTACGGGATGCTCCTGGAGCACATGTTCGAGATGAACGCGGGCTACTTCCTCATCCAGTGCGCCTCCGAGGAGGATCGCGAGAGCGTCTATGAGATGTGCGGCAAGTACCGGCGCGACGACGCCGACGGCGTGTCACAGATGTGCTTCATGGGCGTCATCAATCCGCTCAGCCCCGAGGTCGAGACGCCGGAGCACGTGCGCGACGAGCTCATGATGGCGTCCAAGCACATCCCGATGAACATGCTCGGCGCCACCGACGACTGCGGCTTCTCGCCGTTCAGCCGGGACGTCAAGCCGATGCACGGCTCGCCGGACTTCGCCCGCGACGTGGCCATGCAGAAGATCTCGTCACGGCTCCAGGGCGCCCGCATGGCCTCGGAGGCCATGGGGATCTGACGCAATGTGCGCCCGGCCGTAGCGGCCGGGCGCACATCGTCGGACAACGCGGCGCGCCCGCTGCCTGTAGGGTCACTCTCGTGTCCACCGCCGCATCCGATAACGGAGGCCCGACCCGGGACACGCGCTTCTGGCATCCGTTCGCGGACATGAACGCGGTGCGCGGTCACGAAGTGGTCATCGACCGCGCCGAGGGCATCTGGATCTACGACAGCGAGGGCCGCCGCTTCCTGGACGGCACCGCGAGCCTCTGGTACGCCAACGTCGGCCACGGGCGCACCGAGATCGCCGATCGTGTCCGTGAGCAGATGACCAAGCTGGAGGCGTACTCGACGTTCGGCGACTGGAGCAACGAACCGGCGCTCGAGCTGGCGGCGCGGCTGTCCGAGCACGCCCCGATGCCCGACGCGCGGGTCTTCTTCACGACCGGCGGCGGCGAGTCGATCGACACCGCGGCCAAGCTGGTGCGTCAGTACTGGTCGGTGCAGGGCCAACCGGGCAAGGTCCACATGATCACCCGATCTGCCGCATACCACGGGACCAACGGCTTCGGGACCTCGCTGGGCGGCATAGAGCCCAACCGCGTCGGGTTCGGCCCCCTCGTGCTGGACACGTCCAACGTCGTCTATGACTCGCTGGAGGCCCTCGAGCAGGAGATCCTCCGTGTCGGCCCCGACCGGGTCGCGGCGTTCTTCGCCGAGCCGGTGATCGGCGCCGGCGGCGTGTACCCGCCTCCCGACGGCTACCTGGAGGGCGTCGCGGCCCTCTGCTCCGAATACGACGTCCTCTTCATCACCGACTCGGTGATCTGCGGGTTCGGGCGGCTCGGCAGCTGGTTCGGCGTCGAGCGCTGGTCGCTCCAGCCCGACATGATCGTGTTCGCCAAGGGCGTGACCAGCGGGTATCTCCCGCTCGGCGGCGTGGTGACCTCCGCGCGCGTGGCCGAGCCGTTCTGGTCTGAGCCCGGGCACGTATTCCGGCACGGCGCAACGTATGCGGGCCATCCGGCCTGCTGCGCCGCCGGCCTGGCCAACCTCGACATCCTGGAGCGCGAGAACCTCATCACGCGCGGCGCCGAGCTCGAGGGCGTCCTGTTCGACGCCCTGTCGAAGCTGGGCGACCACGAGCTGGTGACGGAGATCCGTGGCGGCACGGGGCTGATGGGCGCCGTCGGCCTCGACCTCGACGCCGGGGCCGGCATCGTCAGCGAGGTGTTCGCGGCCACGCGGGAGCGCGGCGTGCTCACCCGCCCGCTGGGCGCCGGTCTGGCCATGTCGCCGCCGCTGACGATCGAGCCCGGCGAGATCGAGCAGATGGCCGGCGCCATCGGCGACGCGCTCGACGCCGTGGCCAGCGCGCGCGGCGCCGCTCACTGAGCGCCGGCCCGAGCGCCCGCCGCGCCCGCCCTGCCCCCCGCCGCCTGGGCAAGTAAACTTATTAGTTTAGTTGACTAAGCGGGCGGGCTGCCGGGCAGGTGCTATCACTGGGGCCGTGCCCCTGCGCGCGATGCCAGAGGTCGGTGGCTCGGTCCTCGTCGACTATCTCGGCACGACGGTGCCCGGGACGGTCCGAGAGGTGGCCGAGGAGGGGCGGCGGCTGGAGGTGGTGACCGAGGACGGAGCGACGCTCAGCTTCGAGCTCAACCGTGCGACGGCGATGTTCACCGCCGGTGGCGGCCAGACCGCGCCGCGGCTGCGCTTCCTGGCGCGCTGACGATTGACCAGCGCACCCGGATGTAGCATCCTGCGGCGCTGCGGGCCGTTCTGAGACGGTCCATCTCACGTCAACGGGATCGAACAGAAGGGGATGGGGTATGGGGCGTGAACCTCGGCACGCGGCCGCGTTGCGGCGGGTGTGCCTGATCGGCGGGCTGGCGACGATTCTCGCCGCGGTGCTCTGCGGGAGCGCGCTGGCAGCGGGCAAGGCGCTCAACATCGCCACGCCGTTCGACATCCAGCCGCCGGGGCCGTCGGTGGCCGTGGACTCGGACGGCAACGCGATCATCGCCTGGGCCAACGACAGGGACCTGGCGGGCGCGCCGGACCTCGTGCAGTACTGCGTGGTCCCGGCGAGCGGCACGACGTGCGCGCACTCGGGCAGCCTGCCCGCCGCCGACTCGGCCGGCCACGTCGACGCCGTCAGGGTGCTCGACGACGGCGGGACCCTGGTGCTCCTCGCCGACGTGTTCGGCGCCGCGGGCAACAACGCCGGCGACTACACGCCCGAGCAGGAGTGGCAGTCCACCGACGACGGCGCGACCTGGACGCAGCAGGCCACCGGCCTGTCGGTGAGCAGCGGCATCCTCAACGCCGACACCGTGCCGGTGGACGGGGTGATCCTGCCGGGTACCGGCGCGCTCGGCTATGGCTGGGTGACGGCCGGAGGCGCGCCGACGTTCAACGCCTTCCCGCTCACCAGTCCGCCGGAGTGCTCGGTGGCCACGTGCCCGGCTGGGTTCGCCACGCTCGAGCCCGCCACCAACCCCGATCAGCTCAGCAATGAGCCCGGGCACTTCGCGTCGATCTCGCACGGACCGAACGGCGGGGTGATGGGCGTGTTCGACTCCGTCGAGACCAACGGCCCGCTCGGGTGCGCGGACAGCTTCGGCACCGCCTTCGTCTACGGGTCCGGCGACCAGAGCCCCTCCAACAACTACAACGTCTCGCCCGGGCAGCCCAACACCGCGTGGCGCGTCCCGGTCACGCAGGCCGATTGCAACCTGGAGTACTCGGCCGTCGGTGGCGGTCCCAGCGGCTTCGGCATCCTCGCCGACGACCTGGCCAACAAGACCGTCGTCTACCACCGCTTCGACGCGGCCACGACGAAGTTCGACACGCCGCTGGCGACCGTCAACGGCACGGCGGGCGAGCTGTACCCCGCCGTCAACCAGGACGGCGAGGGCAACGTCTTCGCCACCTACCTGCTGGGCGGATCGCTCGGCAAGGTGGAGCTGTCCTACAGCGCCGACGGCGGCAAGACGTGGGCCGGCGCACCGCTGGACTCCGACACCAACGGAACCATCACGGAGATCAACAGCTCGGTCAACGCCAAGGGCCAGGGCTGGGTGTCGTGGTTCTCCAACGGCTCGGTGTTCGCCCAGTCCTTCCAGGCAAGTGACGCGATCACGCCGGCGGCGGTAGGCGGCGGCGCCACGAGCGACGGCTCAACGGTTACGGTGGACGTCACCTGCGCGTCGTTCCCGTGCACGGTGACGATCACTCTGACCGCGCCCGAGACGGTGGTGGTCAACGCGCACACCGCCGCGGTGGCGGCCAGGAAGGGCAAGAAGCGGACCAGGATCGTCACGCTCGGCAAGGGCAGGTTCACGATCACCAAGAGCGGCAGCAAGAAGCTCTCGGTCAAGCTCTCGGGCGCCGGGAAGAAGTTCCTGGCCTCCAAGCACGGTCACGTCAAGATCAGCGGGCTCTTCGCCGAGACGGTGCAGAAGCACACGACCAAGACCAAGCGGAACCTGACGCTGACGCTCAAGCCGGCAAAGAAGCGCAAGAAGTAGCCAACCGCCCGAAGGCGGTGAACATCGGCCGGGCCGCGGCCATCTGGGCGACCAGGTGGCTGCGGCTCTGGGCGCGGAAGTCCTCGATGCGGTGGCCGGCACCCTCGATCTCGGCGATGTCAGCGGCGTCGGCGGTCCAGCCCTCGATCAGCATCGACGGGGTCAGCTCCAGGTGGGCCTGGCTGCCCCACGCGCACGAGCCGACGCGGAACAGGGCGGCGCCGGGCCCGGGCGTGGTGCCCAGCTCCGTTGCCTGAGGTGGCATCTCGATGATGTCCTCATGCCACTTGAGCACGGGCATCTGCGCGGGGAAGGCGCCGAACAGCGGATCGCCGGCGCCGGCGGGCAGCATGCTGAGCTCCGGCCAGCCCGCGTTCATGTGGCCGGCATGGGACACGGTGCCGCCGGCGGCGACGGCCAGCAGCTGAGCCCCGAGACACATCCCGAGGACCGGCACGCGCCGCTCCAGCGCCTGGGTGAGGAGCTCGACCTCGGCGACGAGGAACGGGTCCTGCGCCACCCGCGTCGCGCTCTGACGCCCGCCGAGGCTGACCACGCCGGCGATCTCGTCCGCTGACGGAAGCGGCTCGGGGTCACCCGCATTGCGCTCGATCACCGCGCTGCCCGAGGCCTCGACCGCGTCGCGCACGATGCCGACCTCACGGTCGGGGAGATGGGTGATGATCAGCACCGGTGGCATGCTGGGGCAGGATAGAAGCGGCGCGACGTGCCACGCTGTAGCAATGTTGAGGTGGCTGATGGCGGTGATGGCGATCGCGGCGGGAACGCTTGGGTCACATCCGCCCGCGGTCGCGTCGAGCACGGTGTCAAAGCCCCGGATCGTCTGGGACCCCATCCCGTTCGGGGCTGTGCGCAAGGCGCAGATGACCGCGTACGTGCGCCGCCACTACGGCAGCTTCATGAAGCCCACCTGGCGGCTCGTCCACCCCCACGTGATCGTCATCCACTACACCGACGCGAGCTATTCCTCGACGCTGCAACACCTTCGCCTCAGACGTCCCGGACTCCGAGCTGCACGAGCTGCCGGCCACGTGCGCGCACTTCGTGATCGACTCGAACGGCGTCATCCACCAGCTCGTCTCGCTGGGCACGATGTGCCGCCATACCGTGGGGCTCAACTGGACGGCGATCGGGATCGAGCACGTCGGCTTCAGCGACGGTCAGGTGCTGGGCGACGCGCGCCAGATGTCGGCGAGCCTGACCCTCGTCCACTGGCTGCAATGCCGCTTCAATATCCAGACCCGAAACGTGATCGGCCACGCCGAAAGCCTGTCCAGCCCCTACCACCACGAGGACGTGCCCTCCTTGCGTACCCAGACCCACTCGGACTTCGTCCACCGCGACATGCAGACCTACCGCGCACGCCTGCGCCGACCGGGAGGCTGCTGATGTCCGCCGGCAGCGTGTCTCGGGTGGGGGTGGTGGGCGCGGGCTTCATGGGCTCGGGCATCGCCGAATCCGCGGCCGCGGCGGGGATCGACGTCACCATCTTCGAGCCCGAGGCAGCGCCGCTGAAGCGCTCGCGAGAGCGGCTGGCGGTGTCGGTGCAGCGGGCGGTGTCGCGGGGCAAGCTCACCACGGAGGAGGCCGAGGGGCTGACCGGCCGGGTCGCCTTCACGAGCGAGTTCGACGACCTCGCCGGCGTGGACGCGGTGCTGGAGGCCGTCACCGAGGACCCGCGGGTGAAGGGAAAGCTCTTCCAGCGCCTGGACGAGGCGCTGCCCGAGGCGCGCTTCTTGGCCTCCAACACCTCCTCGATCCCCATCGCCGAGCTGGCGGCATGGACCCGGCGACCGGAGCGGATCATCGGGCTGCACTTCTTCTCGCCGGTGCCGGTGATGAAGCTCGTCGAGGTCGTGGTCGCGCTCGACACCGCCGACGAGACGGTGTCGGTGGCCGAGGACCTGGCCACCGGAATGGGCAAGAAGCCGATCCGGACCAAGGACCGCTCGGGCTTCATCGTCAACATGCTGCTCGTCCCCTACCTCATGGCGGCGGTGCGCATGTACGAGGACGGCTTCGCCACGCGCGAGGACATCGACGACGGGATGAAGCTGGGGTGCGGCCATCCGATGGGGCCGCTGACCCTGTGTGACTTCATCGGCCTCGACGTGCTCTACGCGATCTGCGACTCCCTGTATGAGGAGTTCAAGCGGCCCGAGTACGCGCCGACGCCGCTGCTGAAGCGGATGGTGGTCTCAGGTCACCACGGACGCAAGACCGGCAAGGGGTTCTACGACTACCCGTCGTAGCGGCTCGTCAGGCCGCGACGACGGTGAAGAGCTGCTCGTCGGCCGCGAGGTGGGCCCGCAGCGTCTTGAGGATCTGGGCGTGCAGCTGGCAGACGCGGCTCTCGGTGACCCCGAGGATCTCGCCGATCTCACGCAGGGTGAGGTTGTAGACGTAGAGCAGCACCGCGATCTTGCGCTCGCGCGGGGCCAGGCAGTCAAAGGCCTCACGGAAGCGCTCCTTGGCCTCGCCGGTGACGGCGAAGTGCTCGGGGTCGGCGTCGGTGTCCTCAGAGATCAGGGTGTCGATCCGCTCGGTGGTGAGGTCCTCCTCGCCGTTGACGAGGCTGTTGAGCGAGCCGACCGAGGCCTGCGCGAGGTTGTCCTGGTGACGGACCAGGTCGCGGACCTCGATGCCGAGGCTGGTGGCCAGCTCCTCACGGGTCGGACGGCGCCCGTAGAGGCGGAAGAAGTTGTCGCGTGCCTTGCCGATCTCGCGGTCCCAGCGGCGCAGGGAGCGCGGCGCCCAGTCGTTGCGGCGCAGCTCGTCGAGCACGGCGCCGTGGATGCGGGTCCAGGCGAACTGCTCCAGCGAGGCGCCCTTGTCCGGGTCATACCGGTCGATGGATTTGATCAGGGCCTCCAGGCCGCACGAGATGAAGTCGTCGACCTCGCAGCGGGCCGGCATCTCACGGATCTTGCGGTAGACGATGTACTTCACCATCGGGGCGAAGGTCAGCACGAGGCGGTCGCGGAGGCGCGAGTCGCGAGTGCGCTGGTACTCACGCCACAAGTCAAGGGACTGCTCAGCCGACAACCGTCCGGCTCGTTCCGATGTAGCCATCTCACCCACTTTTTGGTCCGATATGCGAGGGAAGGCCGGGCCCATGCGGCTGGGCTTGCGGCGGCGGGCGAAGGTCGCTGATCGCCCCGGATTTATGTCGACCATTTGGGAGGTTTCGCCCATCCCCATTTTGAGGTAGATGTGTGCCAGGTAGGGCCGAGCGACGTCCGAAGGAGGCGTGATGGAGGCCATCCAGCCACAGGTGCTCATCGTCGACGACCACCTCGCCGCCCGGCGGGGGATGGAGCTCCTGCTCCGCGAGGCCGGCTTCGCGGTCGCCGTCGGACCCGACGAACCTGACGCAGCCCGCGCGGAGCTCATCAGCGGTGATCATGACGTCGCCCTGGTGGAGATCCGCAGCCACGTCGGCGACGGCGTGGAGCTCGCGCGTGCGGCGTTGCAGGCCGCGGACAGCGCGCCGCTGGTCCTGTGCACCGGCTACGCGGCGCCCAGCGGCCCGCTCGCGGCCGCCTCGCGGCTCGGGGCGCCGGGGCTGGTCCTCACCTCATCCCCCGTCGCCACCCTCGTGCAGGCGCTGCGCACGGTGGCCGGCGGCGGCAGCTTCGTGGATCCATCGGCGGCGCCGCTCCTGGTGGAGACGGCGGCGGCACAGCGCGTGACACGGCTCAGCCCCCGCGAGTGGGAGGTCCTGGGCCTCCTGGCCGACGGCTACCAGGGCCCCGAGATCGCCGCGCGGCTGTTCCTGTCGCTGGAGACCGTGCGCACGCACATCCGCAACGCCATGGGGAAGCTGGGAGCGCGGACGCGGGTGCAGGCGGCGGCCATGGTGGCGTGTGCGCGGGAAGCGGGGGTGCGGGGGCCGTAGGTGGTGTGCCGTGTGGCGTTTGGCAGGGTATCGGCGCACGTCAACGGCCTGCTGGGGAAGGGAGGCGAGGTGCCAGCCGATAGCACGCGTGACGTCGAGGCTCCGCGGAGGCGGGGCTAGGACTGCTGCGGCGGCGAGGGCTTGACGACGTTGGAGCGCGTCGCGTCGCCGTCGGCGGACTTCAGGGGCGCGGGGAGGCGGGCGGGCAGATCGGCGCCGGCGGCGTGAGCCGCGGCCTCGTTCTCACGCTTGACCTCCAGCCAGATCTCCTCGCGGTAGACGCGGACCGAGCGAGGGGCGTCGATGCCGAGGCGGACGGTCTGGCCCGAGACCTCGAGGACGGAGATGAAGACGTCGTCGCCCAGGACGATGCGCTCGCCTCTCCGGCGAGTGATGTTGAGCATTAGGAGGGGTTCCCGTCCGGGTCAGAAGAGCTCTCCATGACCTCGGCGAACAGGGGCGCGCGCAGGTCGCAGCCGGCCGCCTGATTGATGATCTGGTGACCGTGGCCGCCCCAGATCAGGATCGGCGCCTTCTGGTTGGCGGTGAACTCGGAGAGCTCGGCGCTGGCGACCACCGTGACGTAGACGTCGACCGGCGTGGCGTCGTCGAGATCCAGACGCTCGGCGTCGTCATCGGTGAGCTCCACCTGGTAGTTGGAGAAGAACCGGTGCGGATCGGTCACGGGCAGCGAGAGGCTGGGGTCATCGATGCAATGCAACCACAAGAACGGGCTGTTGGGGTCGCTCGTCAGCAGCGCATAGCGCGAGCCGCCGAGGCCGATCAGCCCGTCGGGGAATTCGATGACCGTCTCGGGGTCGATCTCGACGTGTCCGAAACGGGTGCTCTCAATCGCGAGTGCCACAGCGGCGGCTCCTCTACCTGGGGATGACATTCAGGCGGTGAATCTGAGTAAGCCTACTTGCGGCGCAGGCGAGGGGCTCAGATGGTCGATTGCGCGGTCGCGGGGAACGGCCATCTACTTCAGGAAGTCCATCAACGAGGACTGGACGATATTCGCACCCGCCTTCAGCGCGGCGCTGAAGGCCGCCTGCTGATTGGAGAAGGTGGTCATGGCCTGGGCCATATTGACGTCCTCGTCGTTGGAGAGCGCAGCGGTGTCGCTGTTCTGAAGGCCCTGGATGCGGTCGGTGGCCAGCGTGAGGCGGTTCTGCGTGGCGCCGACGTTGGCCTGCAGCTGCGTGAGGCTGTTGAGGCTGCTCTGAAGATTGGTGAGCTGGTTGGTCGAGAGGTCCGTGACGCCGGCGCCGGTGCCGCTGCGCATGTCGGAGGCGATCGAGCGCAACGTGTCCAGGAGCTTGCCGTCGTTGGCGCTCGAGCCGCTGCCCAGCACGCTGGAGATGTCGACGTTGACCTGGAGCGTGGAGCCGGGCCCGATCTGGCGCGTCACCGCGGCCGTGTTGCCCTGGAAGGTGTCCCCGGTGGAGTTCGAGTAGGGCTGAGTGCTGGAGGCCGTGCCCGAGAAGATGTACTGGCCGTTGAACTGGCTGTTGGCCTCCTGCTTCATCGCGTCGGCGAGCTGGTCGATCTCGTCGGCGGTGGCCGAGAGGTCCGTGGCGGACTCGACGCCGTTGGAGGCCTGCACCGTCAGCTCCTGGGCGCGCTGGAGCATGCTCATCACGTTGGTGAGCGACGTGTCGGCGGCCGAGGCCCACGCGGTGCCGTCGGTGATGTTGGAGTTGTAGTTGCTCAGCCCCTGGAGGCTGTTCTTCAGCTGGACAGCCAGGCTCGCCCCGTAGGGGTTGTCCGACGGCTGGTTGATGCTCAGACCGGTCGAGAGCTGCTGCTGGGTGGTGGCCAGCTGATCCTGGACGTTGTTGATGCTCGAGAGCACCGACGCCGTGGTCATCTGAGTGGTGATGCGTCCGGAGATCATGGCCTAGAGCCCTGCGCCGACGCTGTTGATGAGCGTGTCCAGCGTGCTGTTGATCGCGTTCATGACGCGCGCCGAGGCCTGATACGCCTGTTGGTACTGGATCAGGTTGGTCATCTCCTCATCCAGCGAGACGCCGGAGACGCTCTGGCGCTGGTTGGAGACCGCAGTCAGCACCGCGCTCTGGGTGCTCTGGGTGCTCTGGGCGGCCTGGACGCCGCCGCCGACCTGCGCGACGAAGGCCGCGTAGGCCTGGTCGGCGGGCCCGCCGTGGAGGTTGCCCACCGCCTGGGCGAGGTCATTGCCCGAGGTGCTCGAGCTCGCAGCCTGCACGGTCGCCGTGGTCGCGGAGACCGCGATGGTCGAGGCCGAGGTGCCACTGAAGAACGGGCTGGAGGGCTGCAGCGCGTTGACCGAGCTGATGACCGAGTTGGCCACGCCGTCGAGCGAGGAGAGGTACTGGCCGACCGGGCCCGTGCTCGAGGAGATGTTGAGCAGGGAGCCGAGCTGGCCACCGGCGGCCGTGGTCAGCGTCTGGGGCCAGGTGACGGTGGTGCCGCTCACCAGCGGGCTCGAGGCGTCGCCGAAGTTGACCGTGACGGCGCCGTTGGAGCCGGTGCTCACCGAGATCTGGGCCAGGCTGGAGAGATCGTCGAGCGCTGAGTCGCGCTGGTCCATCAGCGTGTTGGGCGAGATGCCCGCCTGCTGAGCCTGGCTGATCTGGGCGTTGAGCGTGGCGATCTTCTGGGCGTCCTGGGCCACCTGGCCGTTGGCGCCCGTGAGAGTCGAGTACTGCTGCGACGCCTGGCTCTGCACCGTCTGGATCTGCTGCGCCACGGCGTTGAAGGTGGAGGCGAGGGTCTGGCCGGCGCCGACGACACCCTGCAGCGTCGCCGGGCTCTGGGTGTTGCCGAGCGCGTTCCAGGCGGTCCAGAAGTTCGCCATGACGCCCTGCAGGCCGCTGGACGAGGAGTCGGTCATCGCCGTCTGGACCTGGCCGAGCTCGGTGGCGTTGGAGTTTGCGTTGCTGGCGGCGCTGTTCTGCGCTCGGAACTGGACATCGAGGAACTGGTTGCGGATCCGGCTGATGTCCGTGATCGACACGCCGGTGCCGAGCTGAGTGCCGCCGCCCTGCTGGGTCTGGGCGGGGATCGTCAGGGGGGCGGTCGCGGCCGTCTGCACGGTCTGGCGGGTGTAGCCGGCCGTGTTGGCGTTGGCGATGTTCTCGCCGGTGGTGGTGATGGCGGCCTGGGCCGCCTCGAGGCCGCTCAGCGCCGTCTGCAGACCGGTGTAAGCCGGGATCGTCACGGCGTCAGACCTCCATATCCAGGACGCGGTGGCGGCTGGACAGGCGCGGCGCGGTCACGCGGTTGTGATCGCCGGCGGAGTCGTAGCCCAGGTGACGGTCGGCGTCGGCCAGGCGCAGGAGGTGATCCAGGAACGAGAGCTCCTGGCTCATCAGCGCCCGGTTGACGTAATGCTCGCGCTGAACCTCTTCCAGCATGCCGCGCAGCTCGGCGCTGCGAGCGTGGGCAAGCGGAGCACGCGCGGGATCCATGACGGCGTCCAGCAGGCTCATCGAGACGGCGGTCGGCGCCACGCCGAGGTGCGCGCCGGCCCGGTCGAGTAGACGCGCGCGGTCCCGCTCGATGAGCGCGCGGCGCTGGAGCTCGGCCTGGAGCATGCCGGTCAGGGAGACGACCTGGGGGACGTCGCGGGCGCGGATGGCCGCGCCCTGCTCCAGCACGATCTGCAGCAGGCGCCGGGCCGACACCAGCTGGGCGTCGAGGTGGGCGATCACATCGGTGGTGAGGGCCGCGTCGAACTGCTCCGCGGGAAGGACGGTGACGCTCATTGCTTAGGCACTCCCAGCGCGGGATCGATTGACTTGGCGATCTGCATGGCGATCCCCGTGCCGCCGCCGGCCATGATGCTCGAGGTCAGCGTCTGGGGCAGCAGCGACGAGTAGGCGCCAAGGCCACCCGCGCCGCCGACGCCGCCGGTGCTGCCGGAGTCCGAGGAGTCATTGCTGGTTCCGCCCAGGCCGTCATCGGAGCCATCGAGGCCCGGGACGGTGGCCGACAGCTGCTGAGCGAGCTCGTTGACGAGCACGTTCTCGAAGGCCAGGCCGGTCTGATAGGCGTTCTTGGCCTTCTGGTCGCCGTTGCGGATGGCGGCCGGCTCGGTGGCCGGGTCCATCAGCGGCAGGGTGCTGGTGGGCATTGAGGCGCTGGTCGTCGGCAGCGCGGCGGTGGCGGAGATGGCGTTCATGTCTACTGCTTGATCTGGTTGGCGATCTGCAGCATCTGATCCTGGTACTGGACCGCCTTGGAGGCCATGTCGTAGCTGCGCTCGGCGCTGATCATCGTGCTCATGTCCTGGGCGATGTCGACGTTGGAGCCCTCGAGCGCGCCCTGCTGGAGCGTGGCGCCCGTGGCCGGGCGCGTGGCGCCGCTGCCGGCGGTGACGCTGAACGTGCTGCCGCCGTCGGCCTGGAGCTGGTCCGGGGCCGGGACGGTGACCAGCGCGATCTTGCCCAGCGTCCGGGTGCCGTCGATGACCTGGCCGTTGGTCTCGATCTTGAGGCTGCTGGGGTCCGTGCCCTTGGGAAGCTTGAGAGTCGGCACGAGGGGGTTGCCCTCCTGGTTGGTGATCTCACCCTGGGCGTTGACCTGGAGCGCGCCGTTGCGGGTGAGGCCGACAGAGCCGTCATCGCGGCGCACCTGGAGGTAGCCGGGGCCCTGGATGGCGACGTCGAGCGAGCGGCCGGTGGGCTGGATCGCGCCCTCGGTGTCGCTGCGACCGACGATTGTCGAGGCCGAGCCCGCGCCGGTGGCAATGTTGGGGCTGCCGCTGGAGCCGCCGCCGCTGGTGTAGAGCAGGTCCTCGAAGCCCATCCGGGTCGCCTGGTAGCCCGGGGTATCGATGTTCGCCATGTCGTTGGCGATGGCGTTGAACTGATTCTGCGTGGCCTCCATCCCGGAGGACGCCGCGTACAAACTCTGCAACATCATCAGCCTCCGAGTGAGCCGACGCTCTGCGCGTCTTCCTGCATTGTCTGGTTGATCGACTGGATCGCGCTCTGTCCGGCCTGGTAGGCCCGCAGCGATGAGATCATGTCGGTCATGGTCTGAACGGGGTCGACGCCGGAGGCCTCGAGCTCACCCTGGTGCACGACGCCGTTGGCGCGGCCGGTGGAGGCTCCGGAGAAATAGTTGGTGCCCTGCTTGGTGACGTTGGGCACGTTGAAGACGCCGAGGGCGGAGCCGGGGACGGTGCCCTTGTTGCTCACCGCGACGGGCTGGCCGTTCTGGCCGAGCACGAGGTTGCCCTGCTGGTCCACGAGCTGGCTCTTGTTGTTGGACGCGAACTGGCCGTCGCGGGTGTAGCGGATGCCCGAGCTGGTGCGCACGGCGAAGTAGCCGGTGCCCGCGATCCCGAAGTCCAGCGGCTGACCGGTCTGGTTGAGCGTCGCGGGCGAGGTGTCGGTGACGACCTTGCTGATGCGCACGCCGGTGTCGATGGTGCCGACCTGCTGTCCGGTGCCCGTGTTGGACAGCAGCAGCGCGCCGAAGCTCTGCTGCTCGGCCTGATCGGTCTTGTAGCCCGGGGTCGAGGCGTTGGAGAGGTCGTTGGAGAGCTGGGTCTGGCGGACCTGCTCAGCGAGCATGCCGGACGCGGCAATGTAGAGACCGGGATCCATCGTACGGAGTTGATCGACAGGTGCTGCATAGTTCTTGAGCCCATGTCTGCTCCTTTGGCCATCAACCCCCAGGCGCTGCGTGTTCTCATCGGTCCCGACATCAAGATCGTGCCCGGCCGCGCGGTGATGGCGCGGGTCGTCCAGGCGCCGCCCGGCCAGAAGGGCTCGCTCAGCATCGCGGGATATCTCGTGGATGCCGAGCTCCCCGAGAACGTCCAGACCGGCGACGACCTGCGGCTGGTGGTCCGCGACGTCAACGCCGAGCGCGTGCTGCTGGCCATCACCGACCCCCACGACGCCGAGCCGGCCCAGCAGAGTCAAGGCGCGCAGCACAGCCAGCAGGCTCAGGAGACCCCGGGTGGGCGGGGTGCGGATCAGGCGCAGCTCGCGGACCCGTCGCTGGCGGCCCAGCCGATGGTGCCGCTGCCCGGCGGCGGCAGCGTCCAGGTCACCGAGCGCGAGGGCGGCGGTGGCGCAGGCGGGCGCGCGGGCGAGCGTCAGGACGTGCTCCTGCGCTACAACGCTCCGGCGCTGGGCGCGGTCGATCTTCGCTTCCAGATGGACGCCGGGGCGCTCAGCCTCGCGGTCAGCGTGGCCCCGGGCCAGCCGCTCGAGCTCGCGCAGGCCGGCGTCGAGAGTCTGCGCCAGGCGCTGGCCGAGTCGCTGGCCGGGCGCGCCGTATCAGTGACCGTGTCCCCGCGGCGCGAGCCCCTGGACCTCTATGCCTGAGCAGCCGCCACGCCGGCGCGCCACCGCGCTGCACTACAACCCCGGCGACGTCGCCCCCACCGTGGCGGCGACGGGCGCGGGCCTGTTCGCCGATCGGATCATCGCGGCCGCGCGCGAGGCGGGCGTGCCCGTGCGGGAGGACCCGGCCCTGGTGGAGGCGCTGGCCGCGCTCAACCTCGGCGCGCACGTGCCCGATGCGTTGTGGAAGGCGGTGGCCGAGGCACTGGCCTGGGCCTACCGGCTCGACACCAACGCCCGAGCTTGAGGAACTCCCGCTCTGGCTGGACTTAAGTCGGGGCCCGAGGCCGCCGATGATGAGAGTGCCCCCTCGGTAAGGATCTCTCTATGGCTCTTCGCCTCACTGGCAAAACTCTGCAGTCCTCGACTCCCGCGGCCGCCCCCGGCCGGCCCGCCGTCAGCGCCGAGAGCCTCGCTCTTCGCGCGCGGACCGCTCTGGGCACGGACGACGTGCAGGGCTTCAGCGCCCTGTTCGCCACGGCTGACGAGCTGACCGACCCGCAGCGCTGCTTTCACGCCAAGCTGGCCCTGATCGACGCCGGCATGGGCGCCACCACCCAGGCCTCCGAAGGCTTGGCGACGCGCGTGTACGTGGCCATCGCCGGCGCAGCGCTGGACATGCTCGAGGACACCCCCAGTGAGCCGACCATCCTCAACCTCGCCGGCGTTGCCCTCTATGAGCTCTGGAGCCTTGATGCCGCGCAGGCGCTGTTCCGCGCCGCCCGCCGCCTGGACTCGAGCCTGCCCAACGTCCAGCGTAACCTCGACGAGGTGGCTCGGCGCAAGCGCGCCGGGCGCCGCACCCGCCCGCTGCACGCCGCCGTGCCGGGCCTGGCCCGCCGGGCCACCAGCGTCGCGAATCGTGCGATGCCGGCCACCGGCCTGACGCTCAGCCTCTGCATGATCGTGCGCGACGAGGAGCAGATGCTCCCGCGCTGCCTCGCCGCCGTGGCCCCCGCGGTGGACGAGATCGTGATCGTCGACACCGGCTCCACCGACGCCACCGTCGAGATCGCCAAGTCCTTCGGCGCCAAGGTCATCGAGTTCCCCTGGACCGGGTCCTTCTCGGAGGCGCGCAACGTGTCCTTCGAGGCCGCCACCGGCGACTGGGTCATGTACCTCGACGCCGACGAGGTGCTCGTCGCCGAGGACGTCGAGCACCTCCGCGCGCTCACCGGCCGCACCTGGCGCGAGGCCTTCTACCTGATCGAGACCAGCTACACCGGCGAGCTGGGCGACGGCGGCGCGATGGTCAACAACGCGCTGCGCGTCTTCCGCAACCGCCCCGAATACCGCTTCAAGGATCGCCTGCACGAGCAGATCGCCCACACGTTGCCCACCTACATCCCGGGTCGCGTCGAGCAGTCGCCCGTCCGCGTCACGCACTACGGCTACCTCGGCTCCGTGCGTGACGCCAAGGAGAAGTCCCAGCGCAACGTCGAGCTCCTGCGCAAGCAGGCCGCCGAGTCGCCCAAGACCCCGTTCCTGCACTTCAACCTCGGCTCCGAGTACATCGTCGTGGGCAACCTGGACGCCGCGGTCGAGGAGCTCCGCACTGCCCGGTCACTGGTGCAGGCCGAGGGCAACCTCACGCGCGCCGAGTACGTGCCGGCGCTGTTCACGCGCCTGGTCATGGTGCTGCGCATGTCGGGCCAGCTGACCGAGGCCAGCACCATCGCCGCCGAAGGGTTGGCGCTGTTCCCGCAGTTCACCGACCTCGTCCTCGCGCAGGCCCGCATCGCCCAGATGCAGGGCGACACCGACACGGCGGTGGACCTGTTCGACCGCGCCATCGAGATGGGCGAGGCCCCGGCCCGCTACGGCCCGATGCTCGGCAGCGGTACCTTCCTGGCCCGGTTGGCGCTGGCCGAGCTCTACCTGGAGATCGGTGACGCGGCCCAGGCCCGTGCCGCGCTTCAGTGGTGCGTCGAGAACCACCCGGACTTCCTGGCGGTGGCCGCCCCCTACGCCACGGCCCTGCTGCGCGACGGCGTGGCCCCCGGCGACGTGAGCGCCGAGCTGGACAAGCTCGACGCCCTGCCCGCCGCCATCCGCCTGGCCGTGGCTTCGATCATGCAGCAGGCCGGCGCGGCCGATGAGGCCGAGGCGCAGTACCGCCTCGCTCTCGACGTCGCCCCCAGCAACACGCGGGCCCGGACGAGCCTGGCCGAGCTGCGGCTCGGCCGCGGAGCCTGGGACGAGGCCGCCGAGCTGGCCGCAGCCGTCCCGTCCGATGACCCCTATGCCGGCCTCGCGGTCCGGCTCGAGCTGTGCAGCCTCATCGGCCGCGCGGACAGCGACACGGTGCAGGCGCTGCTGCGGCGCGCCTCGAGCGCCGGGCTGTCGGCCGCCGAGGGCGCCGTGTTTCAGACCTGGGCGGCGATCGCGCAGGGCGCCACCGACACCGTGCCGGTGTCCGTCGCCGGCGCACCGCTGCTGGCCGTGATCCTGGAGACGCTGCTGCGCGGCGCCGACGGCGAGCGCTTCGTGGCGCTGCTGCCGGCACTCGAGCAGTCGCAGCTGCCCCGCCGCGAGCAGCGCGAGCTGCTGGCCCAGATGTACCTCAAGCATGGGCTCATCGACCGCGCCGCGCAGGAGTGGATCGCGGTTGCCTCCGCGGCTCCCGACGTCCGGTCGATGGTGGGGCTGGCCCAGGTGGCGCTGGCCCAGGGCATGACCGAGGATGCGGCCAACTTCGCCACCGCGGCGCTCGAGCTCGACCCGGCATCGGCCCAGGCCCAGGCACTCCTAAGGGCGCTCCCCACCCCAGTCGCCGCGTGAGCGGATTCATGGACATCTGGCTGATGGCGCTCAAGTTGCCAGGGCCTGCGCTCGATTACACCGAGCAGCATGCCTTCTCGATTCACCCGCATCTCGCGCAGCACCCACGTCCGCTCGGACGACATCCCCGCCTCGCCGCCCCAGGAGGTGCTGGATGCGATCGCCCTTGCGCACGAGGCGTACGAGCGCCTGGAGGAGTCTGGCCGGCACGTGCACTTTCACCTCGACGAGGAGACGCGACGGCTGGCGCTGGAGCTGACCGACGCCGACGGCACGCGGCTGCGCCGTCTCTCTCCGCGCGCGGTGCTCGACCTTGCCGCGGGCGCCCCGCTGCCCTGACGTACTGAAAGGGATCCCCCCATGTCCACCAGCTCTGTGTCCCCCACGTCCTCCTCAACCTCCAGCGGCCTGTCGCTGTCCTCGCTGTCGGGCACCGGCACTCAGCAGGTGACGGGTCTCGCCTCCGGCCTGAACACCGACCAGATCATCTCCGAGGAGATGGCGATCTACCAGCAGCCGGTGACCAACCTGCAGAACCAGCAGAGCGGTCTGACGGCGATGAACAAGCAGCTCACGAGCATCCAGTCCGAGCTGAAGACGCTGTCGGCCGATGCCCTGTCGGTGGGCGACCCGACCCTGTTCATGACGTCGCAGTCCGTGACCTCGTCAGACACGACGCGGGTGTCGGCCACCAGCGCCACCGGCGCCGGCGTCGGCGGCTACCAGGTGTCGGTCAGCCAGCTCGCCAACTCGGCTCAGGCCACCTACGGCTTCACCAGCCCCAGCAGTGACGACAACGTCACGATCGGCGGCAATCCGTACACCATCTCGGCCGGGGAATCGATCCAGGACTTCGTCGACTCGGTCAACAGCGATCAGCACGGCACCGTCTACGCTGCCGCCACCAACTCCGGCACCGTGGTGTTCTCCTCCCGCCAGACGGGTGCCAGCTCGAGCGTCGGGGTCACCGACACCGGCGGCGCGCTGGCACTGCAGTCCTCCAAGCCCGGGCAGGACGCGCTGTTCAGCGTCGATGGGACCAACGGCAGCTCCGCCTCCAACACCGTCACCAATGCGATCGGCGGCGTGACGCTGACGCTGACCGGCGTCACCACCACGAGCGGCCCCATCACCGTCAACGTCGGCGCCCCCGCCCCCAACGCGACCAACATCACCAACGCGATCAACACTTTCACCACGCAGTACAACAAGGTGATCTCAGACATCCAGACGCAGCTGGCGCAGCATCCGTCCAGCTCGGACCCGACCCAGGGCACGCTCTACGGCGATCCGGAGCTGCAGGACCTGCTCACCTCCATGCGCTCGATGATGTACACGCCGGGCTCCGGCCTGCCCACGGGGGCCTCCACGATGGACGACATCGGTGTCAGCACCGGAGCTACCACGGGCAGCGGCGCCGAGTCGGCCTCCGCGCTGGCCGGCAACCTGACCCTGGATCCCACCGTGCTGAGCAACATGCTGCAGTCCAACGCCAGCGGGGTGCAGGCGATCATGAAGAGCTGGTCCTCCAGCTTCGTCAACGTGGCCGACAATGCCGCCGATCCGGGCGGCACGATCGCCTCCCGCATCACCGGGGACAGCTCCCAGATCTCCAGCCTGGGCAACCAGATCACGTCGATGCAGTCGGCGCTGACCGACAAGCAGAACTTCCTGGTACAGGAGTTCGCGCAGCTCGAGGCGGCGCTCTCCTCCAACCAATCGGAGAGCAGCTGGCTGACCAGCCAGATCGCGTCCCTGCCGGGCGTCTGATCCGCGCTGCGAGATGACTGTCCGGCGTATGCCGATGGCCCCGGGATCTTCCTCAATGTTCGGCCGCAACGGCCGATGACAAGGGTGAGCGAATGGATCGCTTCTGGCACCGACGCCACGCGCGGCACCGGACCCCCTCACGGAGTAACCACTCAACTCGACCTGGTGTGAGAGAACACAAATGAGCACATACGCCGCGACCTACTCCCCCAATGCCTACCGTGCCAGCGCGGTTCTGACCGCGTCCCCCGGACAGCTGATCGTGATGCTCTACGACGGCGCCCGCCGCTTCCTGAACCAGGCCACCGTGGCGATGGGCGACGGTGACATCCCCGGCGCTCACAACAAGCTGACGCGAGCCGAGGACATCATCCGCCACCTGCGCAACACGCTCGACATGGACCAGGGCGAGCTGCCGGCCCGCCTGCAGTCGATCTACACCTTCTCGCTCTCGCACCTGCGCCAGGCACGGCTGGACCAGGATCCCGCGAAGATCCTCGAGATCGACGACATCCTCGGCAAGCTCCGCGAGTCCTGGGCGGCCATCGCCGACCAGCCGATCGATGAGCGCTGAGTCCGTCGAGCCGTACGAGGCGCTCGCCGCGCTCATCGAGCGCGAGCTGCAGCTCGTCTCCGAGCGCAGCTTCGACGAGCTCCAGGCGCTGAAGGAGATCCGCGAGGAGCTGCAGCGCACGCTCCCGGCCGTGCCGCCGGAGGCCGCGCGCTCGGCGCTCGAGCGCTGCCGCCAGCTCCAGAAGCGCGTTGAGATCGAGCTCCTGCGCGTGCGGGAGGTGCTCCTGCTGGATCTGGGCCGCGTCCGCCACGCCCAGCGCGCCGCCGATGGCTATGCCCCGGTGCGCCGGCGGGTCTCCGTGGTCGCCGCCACCGCCTGAGACAGCTCCACTTCAGCTGAGCCCTTCCGGTGCTCAGCGCACCGCGCAGTTCCCCAGATCGGCCGGCCCATGCGCTCAGCGCGGGCCGGCCGTTTCTGCGTCCGAGGCAATCCGACGTTTTTCGGGTTCTTTTGCGCCGATAGGCCTAAAGACTTTTCGCCAGACGCCGACATAAGAAGGGACCGCACGGAGTGGTCATGGAGAGCCCAAGGAGGGCCAGTGCAAAGCGACCTGAACCTATGTCCCTCCTTGACACCACTCAGCTTGCCCTAGAGGCAGCCATGCGCGGCTCGATGCTGCGCCAGACGCTCCTGACCAACAACCTGGCCAACGCCGATACCCCCGGCTACCAGCGTGAGGACGTCAACTTCCAGAGCACCCTGGCCAGCGCCATGCAGAGCGGCCAGTCCCCGAGCGCGGTGACCTTCAGCCCGGCCACTCAGTCGGGCACCGTCAGCGCCGACGGAAACGGCGTCAGCGGCGAGCAGGACTCCGCCGACCTGGCCGAGAACGGTCTCCTCTACGAGGACCTGACCGCCGTCGCGGCGCAGCGTGAGTCCATCCTCAAGACCGCGATGGGCGCGCCGGGCTCATGAGCATCTTCGACGCAATCGACCTGGCGGCCTCGGGCCTCACCGCCGAGCGCCTGCGGATGGACGTCACGTCCGAGAACCTCGCCAACGCGCAGACCACCCAGGGCGCCAACGGCCAGCCCTACCGTCGCCAGGAGGTTGTGCTCCAGCAGGTCGGCGGCGGCTTCGGCGCGCAGCTCGCCGGCGCCATGGGCCAGTCCGGCGCGACGCCGGGCGGCGTGCAGGTCGCGGGCATCGTCAACGACCCGACCCCCGACCAGCTCGTCTACGACCCGGGCCACCCGGGCGCCGACGCGCAGGGCTACGTGAAGATGCCCAACGTCAACCCCGTGACCGAGATGACCGACCTCATCTCCGAGTCCAACTCCTACCAGGCCGACGTCACCGCGATGAGCACGGCCAAGACCATGTACTCCAAGACGCTGGATCTCCTCAAATGATCCCGGCGATCTCAGGAGCACTCGGCCAGCTGAACCCGAGCGAGTGGGGCGTTGGCTCCATCGGCGGCGTCGGCTCGGCACAGGCCAACCCCGCCGGCCAGGCCGGCGCGGGCAGCTTCGGCGGTGCGCTGAGCAACGCGCTCAGCTCGCTGGAGCAGACGCAGGCCAACGCCACCCAGGCGTCGCAGGGACTGGCCACCGGCCAGCTCTCGGACCCCACTCAAGCGGTAACGGCGGTCGAGAACGCGTCGCTGTCGATGGATCTGGCTGCTCAGATCCGCGACAAGCTCGTCTCGGCTGAATCCACAATCTTCCAAACCCAGGTCTAACGCATGCCCAACTTCGGAGAGATGGCCAAGAAGATGTCGCCCAAGGGTTGGGTGATGATCGGCGGTTCCCTCGTTCTCGGCGTCGCCTTCCTGATGATCGTGATGTCGGTGGCGTCCAAGCCCAGCTACTCGACGCTCGAGGCGGGGATCGATCCCGCCCAGACCGGCAAG
Organism: uncultured Actinomycetota bacterium; assembly: GCA_963771675.1. Classification (GTDB taxonomy): domain Bacteria; phylum Actinomycetota; class Thermoleophilia; order Solirubrobacterales; family Solirubrobacteraceae; genus Palsa-465. The sequence continues at coordinate 183,392 of CAVYUJ010000008.1, forward strand.
ATCACCAGCACCCTGTCGGCCCAGGGCATCAGCTACCAGCTGCAGAACAACGGCACGGCCATCGCGGTCAACTCCACCCAGACTGCCCAGGCGCGCGTCGCGCTGGCCACCGCCGGGCTGCTGACCACCCAGCAGCCGGGCTTCTCCCTGCTCAACTCACAGCAGCTCGGACAGAGCAACTTCCAGCAGCAGGTGACCTACGAGCGCGCCCTGGAGGGACAGCTCGCCTCCACGATCCAGACGATCGACGGCGTCACCTCGGCCACCGTGAACCTGGTCATCCCCAACAGCCAGGACCAGCTCTTCTCCGACCAGACCCAGCCGGCCACCGCCTCCGTGCTCCTCGGCGGCAGCCAGCTTCCGTCGAGCTCCGTGCGCGGCGTCGCCCAGCTCGTCGCCTCCAGTGTCCCCGGCCTGTCGATCAACAAGGTCACGGTCACCGGCTCTGACGGCTCGCTGCTGTGGCCGGCCGCCGGCGGCGACGGCGGTGGCGCCACCACCCAGCAGCAGGCCGACCAGAAGTACGACGCGTCGATGACCAGCCAGGTCAACGCGATGCTGGCCCAGACGCTGGGCGCCGGCAAGGCCCAGGTCGTGGTCAACGCCAACGTCAATGCCAACCAGTCCACCCAGGATGCCCTCGTCTACGCCAAGAAGGGCACCCCGCTGACCCAGACGACGTCCAACGAGACGCTCAAGGGCGGCAACGCCTCAGCCGGAGGCGTCTCGGGCACCGCCGGCAACATCCCTGGTCTGGCGGCGAGCGCGGCGGGTGGCACCGGCTCCAACTACTCCAACAAGACCACCAACACCAACTTCGGCGTCGACAAGACGATCACCCACACGGTGCTCGCCCCGGGCAACGTGCTCAACCAGAGCGTGTCGGTGCTCGTCGACAAGTCGGTCCCGGCGGCCTCGCTGCCCGCGATCAAGCAGGCCGTGGCCAACGCGGTCGGCCTCAGCGCCAAGCGCGGCGACACGCTGTCAGTCGGTCAGCTGGCCTTCGCCAAGCCGACCACCACCGCCCCGACCGCCGCCGCGCCCAACGCGATGATGAAGTACGCCAAGTACGGCGCCGCCGGCTTCGCCTCATTCCTCTTCCTGCTCTTCGCCGGGCGCATGCTGCGCCGACGCGAGCGTGAGGCCTTCGCCGGTCAGCCCACCTGGCTGCGCGAGCTCGAGACCCCTCGCAGCCTCGCCGCTCTGGAGGCCGGCCAGAACGGGGGCGTGGTCAGCGCTGGTGACACCGAGGTCATGGCTCTGAAGTCCCCGGTCAACGTCGCCCGCCGCCAGGTCGAGGACCTGGTGGAGCGTGACCCCGAGCGCGTCGCCCAGCAGGTGCGCGCCTGGATGACCGAGGAGGACTAAGTGGCTCCTCGCGCCGATACGCCCGCATTCGAGGCACGCCTGGCGGCGCCAGTCTTTGTCCTCGGACCCTCGTGTAGCGCTGCTACACGTCGGGTCCTGCGTCCTCGCCTGGCATCCACCAGTCGCACCTCTCGGTGCGGCCATATCTGCGCGAGGAGCCACTAGCGATGGGAGCGGTCGAAGTCTTCCAGCCGCAGGCGGCGGTGCCGGCGGCGCCCAGCCCCGCGACCGCGGCGGCCCTCGCCAAGATCCGCGGCCGCCAGAAGGCGGCGGTGCTGCTCGTCTCGATCGGAACCGAGCGCGCCGCGAACGTGTTCTCACGCCTCAAGGACGATGAGATCGAGGCCCTGTCGCTGGAGATGGCCAAGCTCCAGTTCCTGGAGCCCGGCATCGCCGACGGCGTCCTCTCCGAGATGGCCGCGATGGTCATGGCCTACGACTCGCTCAACGCCGGCGGCGTCGACTACGCGCGCGAGGTGCTCGAGCGGGCGCTGGGTCCCGACCGCGCCAACGAGATCATCGGCCGGCTCTCGAGCGTCATCGAGAAGCGGCCGTTCGAGTTCCTGCGCAAGACCCCGCCCGAGCAGGTGGTCACCTTCCTGCGCAACGAGTCCCCCCAGACCACGGCGCTGGTCATCGCCAATCTGCACACCACCCTGGCCGCGCAGGTTCTCTCCAACCTTCCCGAGAACGAGCAGCCGGAGATCGCGCTGCGAATCGCCCGGATGTCGGAGACCAGCCCCGACGTGGTCAAGCAGGTCGAAGCCGTGATGAAGGCCAAGCTCGCCAACGTCGTCCAACAGGAGTACTCGGCCGCCGGCGGCATCAAGTCTCTGGCCGACATCCTCAACAACGCCGACCGCTCCACCGAGCGCAACGTGCTGGACAAGATCACCGAGGCCGACGAGAGCCTCGGCGCCGAGGTCCGGCGACTGCTGTTCGTCTTCGAGGACATCACCAAGCTCGACGACCGCTCCATCCAGCTCATCCTGCGCGAGGCCGATCAGAAGGACCTGGCCCTGGCCCTGCGTGGCGTCGCCGACGACGTCAAGGAGCGGATCCTGGCCAACATGTCCGAGCGCGGAGCGCAGATGCTCGTGGAGGAGATGCAGTTCCAGCCGCCGCAGCGCAAGCGCGACATCGAGGAGGCGCAGGGCCGGATCGTGGCCATCGTGCGCAAGCTCGAGGAGGCCGGCGCGGTCGTCCTGTCGCGATCGGACGAAGACGTTGTCTTCTGAGACCGCGGCCGCGACGATCGCGGCATACACCTTCCGCCAGCTGGAGGCCCCGGCCGGCTCCGTGCGCGATGTCGCCGACGTCCTGTCGGCCGCTCACGCCGACGCCGACCAGATCCGCCAGCATGCCCGCCTGGCCGGCGAGGCCGAGGGGCGCGCCGCCGGCCTGGCCGCCGCCCGCGCCGAGATCGAGCCCTCGCTGCACGCGGTGGCCGACGCTGCTCAGGCGCTGGACGCCATGCGCGACCAGGTCGTGGCCGAGCTCGAGCATGATGCCGTCGCCCTGGCGCTGCGCCTCGCCGAGCAGATCGTCGCCGGCGTCATCGACGTGGAGCCGGAGCGCATCGTCGAGATCGCCGCGGTCGCGCTGCGCCGCATCCGCGACCGCCAGCACGTGACGCTCGTCGTCAACCCGGCGGACCTCGAGCTGGTGTCCGATTCCGTCACGCGACTGCAGTCCGAGCTCGGCGGCATCGCGCACCTCAACGTCCAGTCCGACCGCCGCGTCGGTCGCGGTGGCGTGCTGGCGCGAACCGACGAGGGCGAGATCGACGCCTCCGTCGAGACGCAGCTGGCCCGGGCACGCGAGATCGTGGCCGGCGAGCTGGGCCCGCGGGACGGGAGCTCCGAGGATGAGGCCTGAGACCTTCGCGCGCCCGGCCCTGGGTCGGGTGGCGCGAGTCATGCAGGACGAGGATCTGGCACGCCGCCGCGGCCGCGTGCGCGATCTGATCGGTCTGATCATCGAGGCGACCGGCCTCCAGGTGGAAATGGGTGAGATCTGCCTGGTCGGCGACACTCGTGATGCCAGCCCCACCCGCCCCGGCCGTGGGCTGATCCCGACCGAGGTGGTCGGCTTCCGCGGCGGCCGGACCCTGCTGATGCCGCTCGGCGAGCTGAGCGGCATCGGTCCGGGCACCTCGGTGCACCCCACCGGCAGCCCCTTCAAGGTCAAGATGGGTGACGGTCTGCTCGGTCGCGTCATCGACGGGCTGGGCAAGCCGCTGGACGAGTACGGCGACCTCGACGACGCGAAGGAGCGCGTCGCCACCGCCACGCCCCCGGACGCCCTCAGCCGGCCGCGCATCTCAGAGCGCGTGGACCTGGGGGTCCGGGCGCTGGACACGCTCGTCCCGTGCGGACTGGGCCAGCGCCTCGGCATCTTCGCCGGCTCCGGCGTGGGCAAGTCCTCGCTGCTGGGCATGATCGCCCGGTCCACGACCGCCGATGTCAACGTCATCGCACTTGTCGGCGAGCGAGGCCGCGAGGTCCGCGAGTTCGTCGAGCGCGATCTGGGCGACGCGCTGGCTCACTCCGTCGTCGTCGTCGCCACCTCCGATCAGCCCGCGCTGGTCCGCATCCAGGCGGCATTCACGGCCACGGCGATCGCCGAGCACTTCCGGGACCAGGGCAAGAACGTCATGCTGATGATGGACTCGGTGACCCGCTTCGCCATGGCGCAGCGCGAGGTCGGCCTGGCCATCGGCGAGCCGCCGGCCACTCGCGGTTACACGCCGAGCGTGTTCGCGCTGCTGCCGCGACTGCTGGAGCGCGCCGGCACGAGCCCCACCGGCTCGATCACCGGCCTCTACACCGTGCTCGTCGACGGTGACGACATGAACGAGCCGATCGCCGACGCGGTCCGCTCGATCCTCGACGGCCATATCGTGCTCACGCGCTCGCTCGCGCACTCGGGCCACTACCCGGCGATCGACGTGCTGCAGAGCGTCAGCCGGCTCGTCGGGGAGATCGTCGCCCCCGAGATCCGCGAGGCCGGCACCCGGCTGCGCTCGGCGCTGGCGGCCTACCGCGAGAAGGAAGACCTCATCTCGATCGGCGCCTACCAGCCCGGAACTGACCCGCTGCTGGACGCGGCGATCGCGTTGCGCCCTGCCATGGACGGCTTCCTGCGCCAGCGCATCGAGGACCAGAGCACCGCACACGACGCCGACGAGGCGCTGCTGGCGCTGGCGACACAGCTGCCGGGCACGGGCGACCTCACGCCCACGATCGACGTCCCGGTCGAGGGAACCGTTTCTCCCATCGCCACGCCTCCGGTCCCGGTGGGCGCGCCCGGCGGGGCCCCCGCCGCCATCCCCTCGCTCGCCCTGAACTCCTGATGCTCGCTCGGATAACCGTCCACGCGGGATTGAAGTCCCGCGGGTATCAGCCGAATAACTGACTATGGCTGGTCCCTCGTTCCGATTCCGCCTCGAGCGTGTGCGCGCATTGCGCGAACGCGCCGAAGATGAGGCCAAAGAAGCCTTCGCCGGCGCCATGATGGACCGAGTCCGCTCCGAGCAGGAGATGGACGACGCCGCCAGGCGTGTCGCCCAGGCCCGTGAGGCCCAGCTCGACGCAACCGCCGCGCCTATCAGCGCCATCGACCTGATGGCTCGCCAGGCCTATCTGGAGCGCTCCGAGCGCGCCCACCAGGCCAGCCAGGCCGACCTCAACCGTCGTGATCAGGCCCTGGAGGAGCGCCGCGAGGAGCTGACCGAGGCCGCGCGTGATCGTCAGGCCCTGGAGCGCCTCAAGGAGAATCGCCGCGTCGAGTTTCAGCGCGAGCAGCAGCGCATCGAGGCCGCCGACCTCGACGAGATCGCGCTCAACGGATTCCGCCGGAGGGCAGCATGAGCTCCGGGATCGGATCGGCATCGATGATGCCGGTCGTCGCCAACGACACGCCGTCACCGGGCGCGGGCCCGGGCGGCTCGGCTGCGGCGGCTACGCCGGTCCCCGGGGGCCCGCCGGGTGCCGGAGGCCCGGGTGGGGTCGTCTCTGACGGCCAAGGCTCCGGTCCCCCCACTCAGGGCGCCCCGCCGACAGACGCGTTCGCCAGCGTCCTGTCAACTCAGGTGGCCCGGACCGCACTTGCGGAAGGCCAGAGCAAGCAGGCCTCCACGAAGGGAGGGAAGCAGAACGCCACGGACGCCGACGCATCCGGTCGTGGCTCCGGCTCCGGTGACTCCGGCTCGAGCAGCTCCGCCGACGGCTCGCCGGCGGGGGTGGGCGGGTCCGTCTCCGACCCCACCTCGCTGATCGCCGCTGCGATGACGATGGCTGCCCCCGCGGCGCCGGCCCGCGGCGCTGCGGCGGGCACGACCGCCGGCCCCACCAAGGCCCCCACCCCCGGTGGCCCCTCGCTGCCCGGCGCGGCCTCGCCGGCGACCGCCACGGGTGCCCCCGCCGCCGGGACGGGCGTGTCCGCCTCCGGCGACCTGCGCACGGCCCTCACGCAGTACGCCGCCGGGCCGGGCGGCTCCGGGCCCGCCGTGCCGGGTCCGGCGACCGCGCAGGCGGGGGCGGTTCCCCCGGCCTCGGCCGGACCGACCGGGGCTGCCGCGGCGACGACGACCGGCACCCTGCCGACCACTCCGGCGCCTGCCGGTTTCGTCCGCTTGAGTACGGCTCCGACCGCCACCGCCGCGCCGGCGGGCTCGGCCACGCCGACCGCCACCGCGACCACGCCGGCCGTCTCGACCACCACAGCTCTCTCGACCACCGCGACCGCGCCGGGCACACCGGCCGCCGCCACCGCGCCCGGCGCCGCGTCACAGGCTCCCGTCACTTCCGCCACCCCGGCTTCGGCAACGCCGGCTGCGGCGACCCCGTCGGCTCCGGGCACGCCGTCGGCTCCGGTCACCACCGACGCGACGGCCGCGGCAGTCGCCGCTGCTCCCCAGGCGACAACCACCACCGCCGCGGGCCCACCCGCCGTTGCCACGCCCGACACGAACGTCGCGGTCGCCGCCGCGGCGGCGAGCAGCTCCGGTGGCCACGCCTCGACTGCCAAGGACAGCTCGGATGGCCAGAGCGCCTCGGGCGGCCAGTCTCCGGCCGGCGCACTGGCGCCGGCCGCGGCCACGGCGACGCCCGCCTCCTCGGGGCTGACTCAGTCCGCGCCGGTGGCGCAGGCCGCCTCGACCGCTCCCGCGAATGCTCCCACCGCAGCGCCGACGGCCTACGGCGTCCAGCTGGCCGAGGCGGCCGAGAAGGTCTCCGACACGATCGCCATGGGCGCCCGGGACGGCATCTCGGTTGCGCGCATCGAGCTCTCGCCGGAGTCCCTGGGCGCCATCCAGATCCACCTTCAGCACACCCCGGACGGCATCGTCGCCCGCGTGATCACCGAGCACCCCGAGGCGGCGCAGACCCTGTCGCAGGGCAGCGACGACCTCAAGCGCCAGCTCCAGCAGAACGGCACCCACCTCTTGCGCCTGGACATCCAGTCCTCCGGCCAGCAGCGCTCGGGCCCTGACGGCCAGGCCGGCAATGACCCCGACGCCGCCGCCCGCCGAGACGGCTCGAGCTCAGCGTCGGGCTCGGCCGATGAGGACGCCGCGGACGACGGCACGGCCCAGACCTCCCCTGACATCTCCCTTCACACCCTTTCGGGCTCCGCGCTCGTGAACGTGCTCGCCTGAGGCGTGCTCCACCGAAACGAGGACCACTGACATGACCAACGTCACCAGCACCACCGGCACCACGGGCACCACCGGTACCCAGCTCGCCCCGACGGGCACGTCGGGCACGAGCATGGCCAAACCCAGCGACAACCTGGGCGAGAACGACTTCCTGAAGCTGATGATGGACCAGCTCCAGAACCAGGATCCGCTCAACCCGAGCGATCCGACCCAGTACATGTCCGAGCTGGCCAGCTTCTCAAGCCTTGAGCAGGAGACCCAGATCGCCGGCTCGACATCGTCCGCCGCGACGCAGCAGGCCTCGACGTCGGCACTCGGGCTCCTCGGTCACACGGTCAGCTACCACGATTCCGACGGCGTCACGCAGAGCGGAGTCGTGTCGAAGGTCGACTTCACCTCCAACGGCCCGTCGTTGACGATCGGTACGACGCCGGGGATCGCGCTTGGGTCGATCACGGAGGCGACGTGACGTCACCGGTCCCCAACGTGGCGCTCGTCCCGCCCGGGCTGGGTCCGACCGAGCCGGCGCCCGCGGTGGCAACCGCGGCGCAGACGGCGACGTTCAACCTTCCGGCGGGCACGCCGACGTTCGCCTCAGTGCTGGCCCACAGCACGACGGCGGCGCAGGCCCCCACATTTTCTCGCCACGCGCTTGAGCGCGTGAACCGACGAGGAATCCAGCTCGACCAGTCGACTTTGCAGCGACTGGCGGGCGGTGTGTCACGAGCCGCGACCAAAGGGTCGAAGGCTGCAGTGGTCTTTGTGGACAACACCGCGTTTGTGGTGTCGGTCCCCAACAACACCGTCGTCACGGCGGTGGGTTCCGAGCACATGCGTGAGCACGTGTTCACAAACATCGACAGTGCCGTCATCGCCTAGGCGAGAACGGATTCAAACCCCGGCTGGTCCTCCAAGTAGGAAGCCGAGAAAGGAAGTACCTCAAATGATGCGAGGCATGTACTCCGCGATCAGCGGACTCGAGGCTCACCAGACGATGCTCGACGTGACCGCCAACAACCTGGCCAACGTCGACACCATCGGCTACAAGGCACAGCGCACCACGTTCGTGGACCAGCTGTCCGAGACCCTCAGCGCCCCGACGGGCCCCAACGGGTTCAACGGCGGCTCCAACGCCAAGCAGGTCGGCCTGGGCGTCCAGGTCGGTTCCATCGACAACATGATGGGCAACGGGTCGCAGCAGACCACGGGCAACGCGCTGGACGTCTACATCCAGGGCGACGGCTTCCTGCAGGTCGGCAACGGCGCTCCCGGCAGCACCGCCCCGTACACCAACAACCTGCCCAGCACGGTCGACTACACCCGCGCCGGCAACCTGACGCTGAACTCGTCGGGCTTCCTGACCACGCAGAGCGGCCAGTATGTCGTCGGTTCGACGGCCCCCTCGAGCTCGAGCTCGGCCGCCCCGACGTACATCAACGTCCCGCCGGGATCGTCCAACCTCGCGATCGGCCAGGACGGCAGCGTGAGCTACACCGACGAGAACTCGACGAGCCCGACGTTCGGTCAGACCAAGACCGCCGGCTACATCTCACTGGCCACGTTCCCCAACGAGGCCGGCCTCGAGCGCGACGGCGGCTCGAACTGGAGCGCCACCGCGAGCTCCGGCCCCGCCACCACCGGCACGCCGACCGTCGGCGGCTTCGGCACGACGATCTCCGGCTCGCTGGAGATGTCCAATGTCGACCTCGCCAGCGAGTTCACCAACATGATCACCGCCGAGCGCGGCTACCAGGCCAACTCGAAGGTCATCACCACGGCCGACACGATGCTCTCAACCGTCGTGAACATGGTCCAGGGCTAGACCTGAGCCTGACCTGAGCTGAGGGGGCGGCGCTCGAGAGAACGCCGCCCCCTCTTCCTCTTCTTCCCTCATCAAACCTTCTCCTTGGGAGACAACTCCATGATCACCCTGCACCGCCTGGGACACGCGGTGGACACGTTCCAGATCAACCCCGACGCGATCACGACGATCGAGGCGACGCCCGACACCGTGATCACGATCCTCAACGGCCAGAAGATCGTCGTCGCCGAGCCGCCCGCGCGGGTCGCCGAGATGATCGCGACCTACCGCGCCAGGGTGCTCGCCGAGGCGCTCCTCCTGCGCCACGAGCTGCGCGCTGAGCGCAACGAGCTGCGCCGTGCGACCCCTCTGCGGAGGCCCTCCACGCTGACCGCCGTGCACGACGCCGCCCTCGAGGCGCGCCACCACCACGGCTGACCCGACCACCCGCACCACTCCCGCACCACCCCACTTACCCCGCCAGACCGACTTCCCGTTTTTACGCGTCAGACCCCTTGATTTTTTTGCTCCGCTGTCGATCTAAAAGAGTGAGATGAAGCCCGCAACCGCAATCGGAATCGTCGTCGCCACCCTCGGCATTCTCATGGCCGGGATCATGGGCGGCACCAGTCCGGCCGCCTTCATGGACATCCCGGCGCTGCTGATCATCATCGGCGGCACCGGCGGCGTCACGCTGGCCAGCTGCGGCATGGAAGGGATGAAGAAGATCCCGGCGCTCTACAAGATCGTGTTCGGTCCGCCGGAGATCGACCTCAACGGTCGCGTGCAGCAGCTCGTCGGCTTCGCCGAGCAGGCCCGCCGCGAGGGCCTCCTGGCCCTTGACGGCCAGACCGCCGAGATTGACGACGACTTCACCCGCAAGGGCCTGCAGCTCGTCGTCGACGGCTCGGACCCGGAGCTGGTCCGCGACGTCCTCGAGGCCGAGATCGACGGGATGATGGCGCGCCACCACGAGGGCGCGGCCCCGTTCGAGAAGGCCGGCGGCTTCGCGCCGACGATGGGCATCATCGGCACCGTCATGGGCCTGGTGCACGTGCTCGCCAACCTCTCAGAGCCGTCGACGCTGGGCCCGGCCATCTCATCGGCATTCATCGCGACGCTGATGGGCGTGGGCTCCGCCAACGTCATCTACCTTCCCATCGCGAACCGCCTCAAGGCCCTGTCCAAGCAAGAGGTTGAGCTCCGGACGCTGACCCTCGAGGGCATCCTGGCCGTGCAGGCCGGCGACAACCCGCGTGTTGTGGCCGAGAAGCTGGGGTCGTTCGTGCCGCCGGCCGAGCGCAAGTCCGACGACGAGGGCGCCTCGGTGACGCAGATGCCACAGCAGGCCGAGGCGGCGTAGCGTCATGGCGGGTCGTCGCGGCAGGCGCGGTCACGCGGCTGAGTTCGAGAACGAAGAGCGCTGGCTTTTGACCTACGCGGACATGCTCACACTCATGTTCGCGCTGTTCATGGTCCTGTACTCGATCTCGTCGGTGAACATCTCCAAGTACGAGAGCCTGCAGCAGTCACTGAAGGCCGCCTTCTCGGGCTCCATCCTCTCCGGCGGCAAGGCGATCATGCAGTCCGGCTCGGAGTCGACCAAGGCGCATACGCCGGCGACCGCCGAGGTCCCCTCGATCGTCCCGCTGACGCCCAACATCCCCAAGCCCACCGACACGTCGGCGCAGCAGATCACCAAGGCGATGCTCGCCGCCAGCGCCGCCCAACACGAGCAGGAGAGCTTCAAGAAGCTCCAGCAGGAGCTGAACTCCTACTCCAAGGCGCACGGCTTCGGCTCAGAGGTCCAGGCGGTGATCGAGCGTCAAGGGCTCGTCGTGCACGTGCTGACCGACAAGCTGCTCTTCGACTCGGGGTCAGCGACGCTGCAGCCCGCTGGGTTGCCACTGCTTGACGAGATCGGGCACCTGCTCAATGTTGACCAGAAGCATCCGATAACAGTGGAAGGAAACACCGACAACCAGCCGATCCAGAGCTCGCAGTTCCCGAGCAACTGGGAGCTGTCGACTGACCGAGCCACCACCGTCGTTCGCTACCTGATCGCCCACAGCGTTCAGGACGGACGACTCTCGGCGGCTGGTTACGCCGACCTGCATCCGCTGGCGAGCAATGCCACTGCCGCCGGGCGCGCTCGCAACCGCCGCGTGGACATCGTGCTCGATCGCATCTACCCCGACCTGAACCCCTAGGACCACCTGACAATGACAAAGAAGAAGCTGATCATCATCCTGCTGGTCGTCGTGGCCGGTGGGGGCTTTGCCGCCAAGACCTTCCTGCTGCCCAAGCCTGCCGTCGCCAAGCCCAAGATCGACGGCGAGATCTACGTCCTGCCCAAGGGCTTCACCCTCAATCTCACCGACGGGCGCTACGCGACCATGACCATCGGGCTGATCCTGGCCCCCGGCCAGAGCGACGGTGCCACGGCCGCGGGGGCCACCACGACGCCAGCCGGCATCGGCACCCTGCCCGAGGAGCCGGTCATCCGCTCGATCATCACCAACACGATCACCAACGAGCCCTCTACTGCGCTGCTGACCGACAGCGGCCGGTCCAAGCTCAAGTCCGAGATCCTCAGCCAGATCAAGGGGACCACGGATGTCAAGGTGACCGACATCCTCTTCACCGACGTCGCAGTTCAGTAAGGAGAACGCGATGAGCCACGATGTGGACTTCGAACCCCTGACCGGCGAGGGCGGCACCATCCGCCCCGGCGGCGAGTCGATGGCCGACCTGCGGCGCCTGTCTGCCGTCCCGGTCGACCTCAGCGTCGAGATCGGCCGCGCGCGCATGTCCGTGGGCGAGACCCTGGAGCTGCGCGAGGGATCGGTCGTGACGCTGAACCGGATGGCGGGCGAGCCCGTCGACCTGCTCGTCAACGGCACGCCCATCGCCCGCGGTGAAGTCGTGGTGATCGATGAGCAGTTCGGACTGCGCCTGACGCAGGTGCTGGCGGCCCCGGGCGGCGCTGAGCCGAGCGAGCTGGCCGACTCAGACCACGCTGCTGCGGGAATCACCGACATCGCGACCGGTTAAACGGCCCCCGGGCCCTCGAGGGCCTGGTCCGGATAACTGACGCAAACCTCAAGCTGGCGCCTCAGACGCCGAATATCTCGGATAGAAGGCCGAGCGCAGGATGCGCACACACGGCTCGTTACGGAAACAAGGAGTAGGACACGATGTCAGAGCAAGCCAATCATCAGCAACTGGTGGTGTTCACCCTGGGCGCGGAGCATTACGCACTGCCCATCCACGCGGTCAACGAGATCATTCGGTACGCCGAGCCCCGCTCGGTCGCCTCGCGGACCGATTGGGTCCGCGGCGTGATCAGCCTTCGTGGCCGGATCGTCCCCGTCTATGACGTGGCGGCCCGCATCGGGATCGCCTCCGAGCTCACCGAGCACTCCAAGATCGTCATCGTCGAGGCCGGCGCCGAGACGGCAGGCGTGATCGTGGACACCGTCGAGGAGGTTCTCACCGTCTCCAACGATCAGATCGAGGCTGCGCCCGGCGCTGACTCGTCGATGATCGAGGCGATCGTCCGGATCGACGAGCGTCTGATTGTGCTGCTCACGCTGAGCACGATCTTCGAGGCCACGACCGAGCTTCCGGTCGCAGCCTGAGCCATGTGATCTGACGGGCGCAGTGCGGATTCAATGACCACCACCACCTCCAAGCCCCGCGTCGTCGTCGCCGACGACAGCGCGCTGATGCGCCGGATCGTCACCAACGTGCTGACCAAGGGCGGGATCGACGTCGTCGGTGCCGCCAAGGACGGTGACGAGGCGCTCGCCCTGTGCGAGCGTGAGACGCCCGACGCGATGACGCTGGACCTGGCGATGCCGGGGCTGGGCGGGATCGACGTGCTCAAGGCGCTCAAGCAGCGCGGCGGCCCGGCGATCCCGGTGGTGGTGGTCTCCGCTTTCTCACCGGCCCACGGCGCGTACGCCGTCGACGCCCTTTCGGAGGGCGCCTTCGAGCTGGTGCCCAAGCCGTCCGGCCAGGCCGACGTCGGCGCCTTCGAGCAGAACCTGCTCACCAAGATCCTCGTCGCCACGAAGACGCGCCGTCTCGGCGGCCATCTGCGTTCCGCGCGCCTGCACCGCAACAGCTCCGGCGCGGTCGTCCCGGTGGGGGCGGGGTCGGTCTCCCGCAACGGGCACTTCCCGGTCCCGCGCCTGCGCCGGTCCGGCAGCGGCGTCACTCGCGCGCTGCTGATCGCCACCTCGACCGGGGGCCCGCGCGCACTGGCCGAGGTCATCCCCGGCCTGCCCTCCCCGCTGGGCCTGGGCACGATGATCGTGCAGCACATGCCCGCCGGCTTCACCGCCTCACTGGCGGCCCGTCTCGACCGCTCGAGCCGGCTCAGCGTCCGCGAGGCGCAGGGCGGCGAGTCCCTGGAGCCGGGCGTCGCCCTGATCGCCCCGGGGGGCCGTCACCTGCGTGTGAGCCCGACCGGCCAGACGACTCTCAGCGATGAGGCCCCGCTCGGCGGCCTGCGGCCGCGGGCCGACCTGCTCATCGAGGACGCCGCCGCCAAGTGGCGCGACCGGCTCACGCTCGTCGTCCTCACCGGCATGGGCAACGATGGCCTGCGTGGCGCCAAGGAGGTGCGCCGCAATGGCGGACGAATCCTCGTTGAAGCTGAGCAGACCTGCACCGTCTACGGCATGCCCCGTGCCATAGTCGAGGCCGGCCTGGCCGACGAGGTGCTACCCCTGGGTCAGATCGCCGCGGCGATCGCGGCGGAGGTGAACTGATGAGCGCCATTGGCGCCGCGGGCGACGACTACGTGGCCTTTTGCGAAGGTCTGCGCCAGATCTGCGGCGTCGACCTCAGCCAGTACAAGCGCCCGCAGATGGAACGCCGGCTGCGGTCGTTCTTCGCCCGCAAGGGCATCCACCTCCTCACGGACTGCCTGGATGCGTTGCGTCAGGACAAGACCGAGCTGGACGCGCTGCTGGACCGTGTGACGATCAACGTCTCCCAGCTTTGGCGCCACCCCGAGCAGTGGGTTCGCCTCGAGCGCGACGTGCTGCCCGAGCTGGCCAGGTCCGATCAGATCCGCGCCTGGAGCGCGGGCTGCTCCTACGGCGCCGAGGCCACCACCCTGGCCGCGGTCTGCCAGAAGGCGATCCCCACCGCCCGCGTCAAGATCACCGGCACCGACATCGACCGGCGCATGATCGAGCGCGCTCGCGCCGGCGTGTTCAGCGCCGAGGACGCGCGCGGGGTCGAGATCAAGGACATGGAGCGTGCCTTTGACCGCGTGCCGGAAGGCTGGCGCGCCAAGGACGCGCTGCAACGGATGATGAGCTTCGAGATCGGCGACCTGCTGCGCCTGCGGCCCCACTCCGCCAGCCAGGACCTGATCATGTGCCGCAACACCGTCATCTATTTCGCAGAGCCGATCCGCGACGACCTGCACGCGCGCCTCGCCCAGACGCTGCGTCCCGGCGGGTACCTGGTGGTCGGCGCCACCGAACGAGTTTCCAAGCCGGCCGATCTGGGACTCCAGATGGCCCACCCCTTCATCTACCGGAAAGCGTGATGGACACCTCCGAATACATGCCCATGTTCCTGGCTGAGGCGCAGGAGCACCTTCAGGAGCTGAATCTGGCGATCGTCCGTTTGGAGGAGGACCCCACGGACCGCGAGACGGTGGATGAGATCTTCCGCGCGGCCCACTCGCTCAAGGGCATGAGCGCGACCATGGGCTTCGCCCAGATCGCCAAGCTCACGCATGAGATGGAGGACGTCTTCGAGCTGCTGCGCCAGCGCGGCGAGGGCCTGACCCGTGAGGCCATCGACACCGTCCTGGCCTGCCTCGACGCACTGACCGCCTCGTTTGAGTCGATCGAGGCCGACGGCGAGGAGGCCCTTGACCCGACCCCGCTGGTGGAGCGGCTGCACAGCCTCGTGCGCGCCCGCACCGCCGAGCAGGAGCTCGAGCGCGTGGCCACCACCCCGGTCCCCGAGGTGGTGCTCGATATCGCCGCGCGCCAGCGCGTGCTCCACATCGTGGCCGTCCTGGACGATCAGGTCCTGATGCCGGCCGTCCGCGCGCACATGGCGTTCGCCGCGATGGGCGAGCACGGAGAGTTGATCGCCAGTGCTCCGCCGGTGGACGAAGTCGAGCAGTTCTCCGGCCAGCGCATGGAGGCCTGGATCGCCTCCGAGCACGAGGAGGAGGCAGTGACCAAGACGGTCTTCGGCGTCTCTGACGTCGTCGGCGTCGAGATCACCGAGGTCGCCGTCCCGCAGGCCGCGACGGCCCCACCCCCGATCGCGGCGCCGGTCGCCGAGCCCGGGGTCGCGGCGGCGCCCGAGCCGGCCGTGGCGGCCGCGCCCGCCGAGGACGCTGTGGCTGAGCCGGCCAAGGCCGCTTCGCCCAAGGCCTCCGGGGCGGCGCGCACGGTTCGCGTCGACGCCGAGCGCCTCGATGCCCTCATGCACTCCATGGGAGAGCTGGTCATCCACCGCACCGCCGTCGAGGCGCTCACCAGCTCGATGGACGTGCCCGGGCTTCAGCAGGCCATGCAGGAGCTCACGCGCAGCTCCCAGGCGCTGCAGTCGATGGTCATGCAGGTCCGGATGATCCCGGTGGACGTCGTCTTCCTGCGCTTCCCGCGCCTGGTCCGCGACCTGTCGGGCAAGCTGGGCAAGGAGGTCAAGCTCAATCTGGTCGGCTCTGAGACCGAGCTGGATCGCACCGTCGTCGACGCGCTCGGCGACCCGCTGGTCCACCTCGTCCGCAACTCGCTCGATCACGGCCTGGAGCCCGTCCAGGAGCGTGTCGCCGCCGGCAAGCCGGAGGTCGGCACACTCGAGATCTCGGCCCGTCACTCCGGCGGCAGCGTGGTCATCGAGGTCCGCGACGACGGTCGCGGCATCAACCCCGAGGCGGTGGCCCGCAGGGCCGTCGAGCGCGGGTTGATCGATGCTGCGGCCGCTACCGAGATCACCATGAAGGCCGCCGTGGAGCTGTTGTTCGCGGCGGGCTTCTCCACCGCGGAGACGACCAGCGACATCTCCGGGCGCGGCGTCGGTATGGATGTGGTGCGGTCGAAGATCCGCGAGCTCGGCGGCGAGGTCATCCTGGACTCGGTCCACGGCGAGGGCACGACTGCTCAGATCCGCCTGCCGCTGACCCTGGCGATCGTCTCGGCGCTGCACGTCGATGTCGCCGGCGCCCCCTACGCGATTCCCCTGGACCGCGTCGAGCGGACGCTGCGGCTGAGCGAGCAGACGGTGCGCTCGATGGCCGGGCGCCGCATGCTGGTGCTCGACGACGGGGTGCTGCAGCTCCTGGACGGCGCCGATGTGTTTGGGCGTCAGTCGACCGGTGAACATGGCTTTGTGGTCATCGTGCGCACGCAGGAGCAGCGCCTTGCTCTATCCGTCGACGACCTGATCGGTCAGCGGGAGCTCGTCACGCGGCCGCTGCCGTCCGCCGTCAGCGGGGAGCCGGTCTCGGGCGGCGCCGCGCTGGCCGACGGCCGGATCGCCCTGATCGTCGACTGCGACGCCCTGGGCACGCTCGCCCCGAAAGCTGGCAGCCGCGACCGCGGCGCCCGCTCCTCTGAAATCGCAACCGTCACCGGAAATGGACGGGTGGCGGCATGACCCAATACGAATCCCAGGAGAAGACCCGAGTGAACCCGTCCTTGTCCGACATCCAGCTCGACGCGCTGCGTGAGCTGGCCAACATCGCTTCCGGCACCGCCGCGACGGCGCTGTCGCAGATGCTCGCCCGTGAGGTGGAGATCAACGTCCCCCGTGCGCTCGCCCTGCCGCCGGCCGACGCCGTCGACGAGTGCGGTGACCCCGAGCAGCACGTCGCGGGCGTGATCGTCCCCATTCAGGGCGACATTGACGGCATGGTCCTTCTGCTGATTCCCTACGAGCAGGCCGAGATCCTGTGCAGCCTGCTGGGCGTCGAGGCCCACACCGAGGTCGGCGACTCGGCCCTGCGCGAGATCGGCAACATCCTGGCCACCTCCTACCTGAACGGGCTGGGGTCGATGACCGGCCTGGAGCTGGAGCCCTCGCCGCCGCATCTGCACAACGACATGCTGGCCGCCATCGTGTCATCGCTGTTGATCGGGACCGCCGGCGCCGACGACCTGGCGCTCGTGCTGGACTCCGAGCTCGATGTGTCCGGCGACCCGTGCTCGATCTCGTTCCTGCTCATCCCGACCTCCGGTCAGATCTCCGATCTGCTGGCGCCCCTCGGCCTTGCTGACCCGTCGGCTTAATCATGGCGTCGGCTCGCATGGGTGAGATGGTGGTTTCCCGCGATCCGAACGAAGAGCTGGTCGCCCTCGGGCTCGGCTCCTGCATCGGCCTGGCGATCGTCGACCGCACGGCCGGCGTCGCCGGGCTGGCGCACATCGTCCTGCCCGAATCCAACGACCGGAGTGATCAAATGGGCAAGTTTGCCGACACAGCCGTCCCCGAGCTGATCGCGCAGATGCGCGATGCCGGCGGCGTAGAACGCCGTTTCGAGACCGCGATCGCCGGCGGCGCGCGGATGTTCGAGACGAGTGGCGGATTGGACATCGGCTCGCGCAACGAGGCGGCCGTCCGGGCTGCCCTGGCCAAGGCGGGGATCTCGATCAAGGCCGCCAAGACGGGCGGGAACACCGGCCGCACGATGAAGATCGCCGTCGGCGACCTGCTGGTCACGGTCCGCTCGGCGGGCCAGCCGACCGAGACGCTGCTGGAGGGCCGCAGGCCGCGGACCCCGGCCGGAGCGGGGGCAGGGCGATGAGCGAGCTTCTCACCCCGGACAAGATCGCCGCGCTGGTCGACGCCGCCAAGCAGGGGCAGCTGCCCGACGCCGGCGCCACGACCAAGCCGTCGCGACGTGGCCACCGGCTGCGCACGGTCGACTTCGGCCGGCCGACCAAGTTCTCGTCCGACCAGGCGCGGCGCATCATGCGCGCCACCGAGACCTTCTGCCAGACGGCCAACACACGGCTGTCGACTGAGCTGCGCACGCCCGTGGAGCTCGAGCTCCTCAATACGGTGCAGCTCACCTGGGCCGCGGCGCAGGCACAGCTCCCGCCGAACTCGCTGTCGCTGATCCTCGACGTCGCCCCGATCGGCACGCGCATGCTGCTGACCGCCGAGCAGGGGTTCGTCCTGGCCGGGCTGGAGGCGCTGCTGGGCGGCTCGCCGGAGCGCACGCCCAAGGAGCGGCGCCTGTCCGAGATCGACTGGAGCCTGACCCGCCGGCTGTTCGAATCACTCGTGAATCAGCTGTCCCCGGTCTGGCACGAGCTCGGAGGCGTGACGCTGAGCGCCGGCGAGATCGATCCGCACGACGCGAGCCAGGTGGCCTCGGTGTCAGAGCCGACCTTCACGGTCCTGCTGGAGTGCCGGATCGCCAAGCAGTCCTTCGCCCTGGCCATCCTGATCCCGTGGGCCGCCATCGAACCCGTCGAGGACGCCATCTCCGGACGCGACGCAAGCCACGACGACATGGTGCAGACCACGTCGCCGATGCAGCGGGCGATGGCGGACGTGCCCGTCACCCTCCGTGCCGAGGTGGCTTCGATCGACCTCGAGGTCTCCGACATCCTGTCCCTGGTCCCGGGGAGCATTGTGAAGTTCGGCGTTCCCGCCGATGACGGGGTCATGCTCTACGCCGAGAACGTCAAGCTCGCCCGCGCCCAGCCCGGTTCGCACGGGCCGCGGCGCGCAGTGCAGATCTGCGGGCCGGAGGGCACGCGCTGATGAGCAGCAGCACCGACATGACTCCGCGCGAGGCGCTGATGCGTCTGGGAGCGTCCACCGCCGAGGCGATCGCTCAGGTGCTGGAGATGTTCGCGCCCGGCTCCATCGAGCGCGGCGACGTCAGCGTGCTCGCCGAGGACCACTCGCCGTTCAAAGGCATCGTGGCCGGCTCGGTCGCCGCCAGCGTGTCCTACGTCGACGGCGTGACCGGCGCCAACATCTTCGTTCTGACCGCCGGCGGCGTGCGCAAGATGGCGCAGGCGATGGGTATGCCTGCACCCGAGGAGGGAGAGTCCGACGAGCTCTCAGAGCTGGAGCTCTCCGCCGTCGGTGAGGCGTCCAACCAGATGATGGCGGCCGCCGCCTCGGCGATCGGCGTGGTGCTGGGCCAGGAGATCGCGTTCTCGGTCCCGGACATCCGCGTCATCAACGACCCCGAGGCCGCCGCCGAGATCTACGGGTCCTCCCCGCACGCCACGTCCACGACATTTCTCATCGGCGGCGAGTCGTGCCGGCTGATCCAGCTCGTGCCGCGGGCGTTCGTCGTCCGCATGGCGCGCGCCCTGGATGAGCTGGAAAGCGAGACCGTCGACGACAACGGTTCGCCGACCGGCGAGGCGGCCGCGGGTGGCACGGCGCAGAGCATGGCGCTGGTCGACGCGCTCACCAACATCAAGGTGCGGGTGTGGGCCGAGCTGGGTCGTACCGAGCTGGGCCTGTCCCGGGCGCTCGGACTGCCCCTGGGCTCAGTCGTCGAGCTCGACCGCCCGGCGGACGCTCCCGTCGATCTCTACGTCAACGGCATCCGCTTCGCTCAAGGTCATCTCATCGTCACCGATGACGGAGAGTGGGCGTTTCAGTGCGACGCAGTGGGTGGCCGTGCGGTCCCCGAGACGTCGCTGCCCGAAACGGTCGCCGCGGTGAACCCCGAAGACACCTTCGAGGTCATCGAGGAGGCGCGCGTCGAGGCGGCGCCCGTCGAGGCCGTTGAGCCGGCGCCCGAAGCAGTTGAGGAGGAGGACGTGGACGGGGCCGTCGAGGCGGAGGCCGACGACGACACCGAAGACGTGACTGCCGCGGAGATCCCCGCGCAGACCCCTGAAGCACCCCCAACCCCGAACCCAGAAGGAGCTGTTGACTGATGGCCCGTGTACTCGTAGTCGACGACGCCGCCTTCATGCGCAAGGTCGTGGGCGACGCGCTCGCCTCCGGCGGCCATGAAGTGATCGGAGAGGCAGGAAATGGAAACGAGGCGGTTGCCCGCTTCCAGGAGCTCAAGCCCGAGCTGACGATGCTCGACATCACCATGCCCGAGAAGACCGGCCTCGAGGCGCTTGCCGAGATCATGACGATCGATCCCGGCGCCCGCGTGCTCATGTGCTCGGCGCTCGGCCAGGAGTCCAAGGTGATCGAGTCGATCAAGCTTGGCGCGAAGGACTTTGTCGTCAAGCCGTTCCAGCCCGACCGCCTGCTCGAGGCCGTCGGCAAGGCCCTGGCCTAAGCGTCTTTCTCCCCGCCGCCGCCTCTGCGCGGCGGGGAGCTCCGCCTGGTCGGGCGGATCTGAAATCCGGCCTAAAGCCCTCGGCGCAATCAGCCGACAAAGAGGGTGACTCTTCCCTCGGAGTCTTTCCCTCGATGCGGTTCTCCACGTTCACACGTGGCGCTGGCCTGGTCAGCGCCCTCACGCTCTCGTGCGCCCAGATGGCGCAGGCCGCCACCAGTGCGACCGGCGAGCAGACGCCCCTGCACCTGTCCACCAGCGGCGCGACACACATCGCCTCCAGCGGGGGCAGCGGGTCGGGGATCCTGCGCACGGTCATCGCCCTCGTCGTGGTGATCGCGATCATCTACGCGATCTCGAAGATCCTCAAGCGGGTCAAGGGCCGCGACGCGGTCCGCGCCAGCGGCAACGGCCTGGAGCAGATCGCCACGCTGCCGATCGCCAACGGCAAGTCCGTCTCACTGCTGCGCTCGGGGACGGACATCATCCTGCTCGGCGTCGGGGACCACGGCGTGACGCCGATCAAGACCTACACCGAGGACGAGGCCATCGCCGCCGGCATCGACCTCCCCGAGGACCTCGACGACTTCGACGCGGCCGAGAAGCCGCTCGACCGGATCGTCAACGGCCTGCGCCGGATGACCGTCCGCAACTGACGCACCGATGAAGATCGACTCCTCAAACGCGCTTCAGATCCTCCTGCTGATGGGCGGGCTCTCGCTGATCCCGGCGATCCTGTTCACCGTCACGGGCTTCACCCGGATCCTCATCGTCCTGGGCTTCATCCGCTCGGCGATGGGCACCTCGACCACGCCGCCCAACCAGGTGCTGGTCGGGATCGCCCTGTTCCTCACCCTGTTCGTGATGTCGCCGACGATCAGCGCGATCAAGAAGGACGCCTGGGAGCCGCTTCAGCACCACCAGATCTCGACCGCGACGGCGATCAAGCGCGGCGAGGAGCCGCTGCGTGAGTTCATGTTCAAGCAGACGCGCAACCAGGACATCTCGCTGTTCGTGAGCCTCTCGCGCATCAAGACGCCGCAGACGCGGGCAGGCGTGCCCACCTACGTCCTGATCCCCGCCTTCATCATGTCCGAGCTCAAGACGTCATTCGAGATCGGGTTCTTGATCTTCCTCCCGTTCCTGATCATCGACCTGATCATCTCCTCGACATTGATGAGCGTCGGCATGGTGATGCTGCCGCCGAGCTTCATCTCGATGCCTTTCAAGATCCTGCTGTTCATCTTGGTGGACGGCTGGGACGTCATCACGCACTCGCTCATCGCGAGCTTCCACTAAGCCCCCCCGACCAGGACTCGCCGCATGAATCAGGACACAGTCGTAAGCCTCTCCACGCAGGCCATGAAGCTGGCCATCGAGATCGGTGGGCCGATGATGCTCGTCGGACTCGTCGTCGGGCTCGTGGTCTCCATCTTCCAGGCCGTCACGTCCATTCAGGAGCAGAGCCTCAGCTTCATCCCCAAGATCGTCGGGCTGGCGGCCCTCATCGTGATCCTGGGCCCGTGGATGCTCGACCAGCTCGTCACCTACGCCCAGAACCTCTACACGTCGATCCCCTCGCTGATCTCGTAGATGTCCCAGTTGACGCTCAGCACGCTGCTGACTCAGATCGGCAGCGACAAGGTCACGGGGTTCTTCCTCGTCCTGGCTCGAGTCAGCCCGCTGTTCGTCCTGGCGCCCCTGTTCTCGTCCAAGATGATGCCGGTACGGGTCAAGGGCATCGTGGCCGTCGGCCTGTCCATCGGCCTCACGCCGCTCGCCGTGCACGGCCAGACCATCCCGACTGACCCGATGGCGGTCGCCAGCATGCTGGTCGTCCAGGTGCTGGTCGGCCTGGCCTTTGCCTTCGCCATCGGCATGGTCCTCGCCGCCGTCGAGGCGGCCGGCGCGATCACCGACATGGTGGCCGGATTCTCATTCGGCTCCGTGGTCGATCCGATCAACGGCAACCAGGGCGGGACCATGACCAACCTCTACAGCCTCGTCGGCCTGGCCATGTTCATCGCCATCGGCGGGGACGCCTGGACGCTGCGCGGCCTGCAGAAGACCTTCGACCTGGTGCCGTTGACCAAGGCGCCCCACATCGCCACCCTCACCTCCGGCGTCGAGCAGGCCTTCTCGACGATCTTCGTCTCCGCCGTCGAGGTGTGCGCCCCGGTCATCCTGGCGCTGATGATCACCGACGTGGCCTTCGGGATGATCGCCAAGGTCGTCCCCCAGGTGAACATCTTCGGCGTCGGCTTCCCGATGAAGGTCGGCGTGGCCATGCTCGTCGTCGCCGCCTCTCTCCCCTTCCTGGGCTCATTCATGAGCAACCAGATCGCCTCCGCCGTCACCGGCGCCCTCCAGTTCGTCTAGCGCCATGGCCAACGACGACAAGACAGAAAAGCCAACCGGCAAACGCAAGAGCGAAGCGCGCAGGAAGGGTCAGGTCGCCAAGAGCACCGAGATCAACGGCGCGCTGGTGCTGATCGCCGGCCTGGTTGCGATCTCGATGCAGGGCCCGGCGGTGGTCAACGCCATGGCGAGCGCCATGCGCGCGCTCTTCGGCATGGTCTCCAAGCCCAACGAGGTGTCCACCTCCGCGGGCCTGCACGGAATCCTCGGGCTGATGCTGCACACCATGGAGACGACGGCGCTGCCCATCGGTGTCATCTGCATGGCCGGCGGCGTCCTGGCCAACGTCGCCCAGGTGGGCCTACGCCCGACGCCCCATCTCATCAAGCCGAACTTCAAGAAGCTCAACCCGATGCAGGGCGCCAAGCAGATCTTCGGCAAGCGCATCGGCTTCGAGTTGGCCAAGGTGCTGGCCAAGGTGGCCATCGTCGGCGGCGCGGCCGCGATGAGCCTCGTCCCGCTGATCACCAACCTCGGGGCCAGCATGGGCACCACGCCGCTGGCGCTGGGCAGCCTGCTCAACAACGGTGCCCGCTCAATCATCGAGCGGATCGTCATCGTCTACCTGCTGATCGCCGTCATCGACCTCATCCACTCGCGGCACACCCACGCCAAGGGGATGAAGATGACCAAGCAGGAGGTCAAGGACGAGGGCCGCCAGTCAGACCTTCCCCCCGAGATCAAGGGGGCCATCCGCCGCCGCCAGATGATGGCGGCGCGGGCCCGGATGATGGCCGCGATTCCCACCGCGGACGTGGTCGTCACCAACCCCACGCACTACGCCGTCGCGCTCAAGTACGACGGGAACCTGCCCGCCCCCGTCGTGGTGGCCAAGGGCAAGAACCTGGTGGCCGCGCAGATCCGGCGGATCGCCACTGAGAACAACATCCCCATCGTGCCCGATCCGCCGTTGGCGAGGTCACTGCACGCGATGGTCCAGATCGACCGGATGATCCCGGCCGAGCTGTTCGCCGCCGTCGCGCAGGTGTTGGCATTCGTCTACAAGATGGCTGGTCGAAGGAGGATCGCCGCATGACCGAGCAATCGGTACGCAAGCTGTTGAAGCACACCGATCTGCTCGCTGCAATCGGCGTCGTGCTCATGGTCACGATGCTCGTGATCCCGCTGCCGGCCATGGTGCTGGACCTGATGATCACCTGCAACATCTCGGGCGCCCTGGCGATCGTGGTGGCGACGATGTACATCAACAAGGCGCTGGAGTTCTCCTCGTTCCCGACGCTGCTGCTGCTCACCACGATGTTCCGGCTGGCGATCAACGTGTCGGTCACGCGTCTGGTCCTGACCACCGGCAACGCCGGCTCGGTCGTGGCCGACTTCGGTCAGTTCGTGGTCGGCGGCAACGTGGTGGTCGGGCTCGTCATCTTCATGATCCTGGTCGTCATCCAGTTCACGGTCGTCACCGCCGGTGCCGGCCGCGTCGCCGAGGTGTCCGCCCGCTTCACCCTGGACGCGATGCCCGGTAAGCAGATGGCGATCGACGCCGACCTCAACGCCGGCCTCATCACCGACGAGCAGGCCCGCGAGCGCCGCAAGGAGATCGCCCGGGAGGCCGACTTCTACGGCGCGATGGACGGTGCCTCGAAGTTCGTCAAGGGCGATGCCATGGCCGCAGTCATCATCACCGCGATCAACCTGATCGGCGGGATCGTGGTGGGCATGCTCCAGCACCACCTGGGCTTCGGGGCCGCCTCCAAGCACTACTCGCTCCTCACCGTCGGCGACGGTCTGGCCGCCCAGATCCCGGCGC
The DNA here is from genome assembly GCA_963771675.1 of uncultured Actinomycetota bacterium. Taxonomy (GTDB): domain Bacteria; phylum Actinomycetota; class Thermoleophilia; order Solirubrobacterales; family Solirubrobacteraceae; genus Palsa-465. Next base: position 207,669 of record CAVYUJ010000008.1, read on the forward strand.
TGCTGATCTCGGTCGCCACCGGCATCATCGTCACCCGGTCTGGCTCCGAGCGCGACCTCGGCTCCGAGATCGCCACCCAGATCCTGGGTCAGAAGAAGGCGCCGCTGGTGGCCGGTGGCGCGATCCTCTGCTTCGCGCTGATCCCGGGACTACCCAAGATCCCGTTCATCATCATCGGCGGGCTCATGTTCTCGATCGGCTGGGCCCTGCGCAAGAACGAGAACGGCATCGCGAGCTTCATGACTGCTCCGGTCGCCGCCGGCGCTGCCGCCGGCGAGCTGCCCGCCGCCAAGGAGGACACGAAGGCCGCGCCGCGCGACGAGGTGATGAAGGAGCTGCCGATCGATCCGCTCGAGCTCGGCATCGGCTTTGGCCTGGTGCCGATGGTGGATCGCGGCTCCGGTGGCACCCTGGTGCGGCGCATCTCCCTGATCCGCCGCCAGATCGCCGGCGAGCTCGGCATGGTGATCCCGCCGGTGCGCATCCACGACGAGGTCGACCTCGACTCGCACGAGTACGTGTGCAAGGTCCGTGGCACCGAGGTGGCGCGTGGCCGGGTCATGGCCGGCCACAAGCTGGCCATGGACCCGGGCGACGCGGTCGGCAACCTGTCCGGCATCCCCACCACCGAGCCCGCGTTCGGCCTCCCCGCCGTGTGGATCGCCGACGCCCAGCACTCCGAGGCCGAGGCCCTGGGCTACACCGTGGTCGACGCCGAGTCGGTCATCGTCACGCACCTGACCGAGACGATCCGGGCGCACGCCGCCCAGCTCCTCACGCGTCAGGACGTCCGGCAGCTGCTCGACCAGCTCAAGGAGTCCAACGAGGCGGTGGTCAACGAGGTCGTGCCCGACATCCTGTCGCTCGGCGAGATCCAGCGCGTCTTGCAAACGTTGTTGTCAGAGGCCGTCTCGATCAGGGATCTCGGCGCTATTGTCGAAGCAGTGGGTGACAAGGCGCGGATCACGCGCGACACCGGACTCCTTGCGGAGTACGCGCGTCAGGCGCTCGGTCGTGCCATTACCGCCCCCCACCTTGCTGCAGACCAGACATTGCGCGCGATTACCCTCGATCCTTCGATTGAGCAGGAAGTGGCAACGTCGATCACGGCCACGACCGATGGCGAGTTCCTGGCCCTGGAGCCGTCCCGCGCTCAGGCGCTGCTCGGCGCCGTGCGAGCCCAGTCTGACCACGCCGCTGCGCTCGGTGGGAATCGCCCGGTGCTGCTGTGCTCGGCTCGGGTCCGTCGACACATCCGCCGTCTCGTGGAGTCGGCCGTGCCGCACCTGGCCGTCTGCTCCTACAACGAGATCGCGTCGGGCATCAGCGTCGAGACGATCGGAGTGATTAGCGCGTGACCGACCCCTCCTCGCCGTCATCGGCACCGTCCGACGATCAGGACGGAGTGCGCACCTACCGCGGACGCACGATTGAGGAGCTGATTCCGCGGATCCGTGCCGAGCTGGGCCCGGACGCCATCATCCTGCGTGAGCGCGAGGGCCTCATGGGTGGGATCGGCGGCTTCTTTGCCCAGAAGTGCGTGGAGATCGATGCGCAGGCCGCTCCCCGGGTCAACGTCTACGCCGACGACTTCGAGGACGACTTCGACGACGATTTCACGGGCGAGCCCGCGGAGTACGAGCCGTTCTCCGCCGAGCCGCCCCCAGGATATGTGCCCGTGCCGTTGCCCGACGCTCCGCCGCCGGATGACGACGCCCCGCAGACGCCCGCGGTTGAGGGACCGCCGGCGTCCGCGTCTTCGCCAGCGCCGGCGGCCGAGGAGGCGTGGGTGGGACCCCCTTCTCCGGCCCCGGTCGCTGATGCCCCTCCCGCACCCGTGCCGCGCGCACCGGCGCCGCCGGCGTCCGAGGTCCCGGCCGTCGTGCCGCCCGCGCCCGAGCCGCCCGTCGCGCCCCCAGCGCCCGCGCCCGCGCCCGTGCCCGCGGCGCCGTTTCTCGACGAGGCCTCGTTTGCGGCCCGCCTCGAGGAGGCGTCGTTCGAGACCGATGCCCGGCTGGCTGAGCTGGAGCCCGAGTCCGAGTCCGAGCCCGAGCCCGAGCCGGGGCCCGCTCCCGCCGCCCCGTCCTTCATCGCCTTTGACGAGCTCGACGAGCCCCGCATCCCGGTCACCGAGCCGGTGTGGCTGGAGCCCGAGCCCGAACCCGAACCGGAGCCCGAACCGGAACCGGAGCCCGAACCGGAACCAGAGCCCGAACCGGAGCCCGAGCCCGAACCGGAACCAGAGCCCGAGCCCGAGCCGGAACCGGTGGCCGAACCGGAACCGAAGCCCGAGCCCGAGCCCGAACCGGTGGCCGAGGAGCCGAAGCCGCGCGCGGCCCCGCAGGCGCTTGACCCAGCTCCGTGGCTCGCGTTTGCCGCCGAGTCCCCGGTGACCGAGGCGACGCCGGAGCCAGAGCCGAAGCCGGAGCCGGAGCCGGAGCCTGAGGTTGAGAGCGAGCCGGACCCGGAGCCCGCGGAAGTGGTGCCCGAGCCGGTGTTCGCAGAACCAGAACCAGAGCCAGAGCCGGAGCCCGTCGTCGTCGAGCCCGAGCTGGAGCCGGTGGCCGAGGAGCCCGAGCCCGAGCCGCAGCCCATCAGCCCCGCGGCCGCCGCCCAGGCGCCGGCGCCGCCCCCGGCCCCGCCCGCCCCTGACTACGGCTATGCCACCCGCCGCCGGGGCGGGCTGCTTCCCGCTGCGGAGCGGATGCTGCGCGCCGCGCTGGACGCCACGGCGGCAGCCAACGAGCGCCGTGAGCGCGAGCACCAGGCGCGGATGGCGCGTCCTCCTGCCGCCCCGCCCTATCCGGGCGCCGCGACACCCGCCCCGACGGCGCCCGCTCCGGCGGCGCCCTCTTCGCCGGCGCCGTCCCCCGTCCCTGACACCACGCGCCTTCAGGAGGAGCGCGCCCGTGAGCGCCAGGAGCTCCACCGTCGTGAGGCCGACCTCGAGCGCCGGCTCGCCGCCTCCGGGCTCAGCCCCGGCCGGTCGGCCGCCCTCGTGGGCGCAGCGATCTCGCGTCGCGGCCCCTTCAGCGCCGGCGGCAGCCTGACCGATGACGTGCGAGCCCTGATCGCGGCCTCGCTGCCAAGGCCGGTCGCGTTGCCGCAGGAGCACGGCGCAGTCGCCGTGGTCGGTGCCGGCGGCTCGGGCAAGACCCGCAGCGTGGCTGCGCTGGCGGCGGCACAGGCCCGTGCGGGCACGCTGGTGAGCGTGGCCAGCCTCGGTACGCCGGGGCGGGAGGACGAGCTGGGCGCGTTGCTGCACGGAGAGGCGGTCAACATCATCCCGGCCATGCGCACCCGGGCCACCGCGCGCGCCGTCAGCTCGGCGCGTGAGCGGGGCCTGGTCATCATCGACACGGCCGCGGCGGCTCCCCGCGACGACGCGACGATCGACGTGATGGCCGAGGCGCTCCACAGCTTCGGCTTGGACGCCATCTATCTGACCGTCCCGGCCACCCTCAACTCGAGTGCCGCGGTCAAGCTCGTCGACAGCTTCTCGGCCTTCGACCTCACCGGAATGGTCGCCACGCACGTCGATGAGACCGACGAGCTGGGCCAGATCGCCGAGCTGGCGATGCAGACCGGAATCCCGCTGGCGTACACATTGACCGGATCTGCCCTTCAGGAGGCGGTCGCTTCTGCCGATCCTGAACAGATCGCAGCTGAGTTGCTGAGATGACCAAGCAAACTGAGATCGCAACCACCAACGTGACGCTCTTCCCCGGAAGCGGGCAGGGCACCCTGACCACGCCGACCGGCGAGGAGCTGCCCGTGCGCACCTTCGAGCGCGGGGAGGAGGTGGTGCTGGTGGTGCTGGTCAACATCGAAGACGAGCGCGCCAGCGACTCGGTGGAGTCCGCCAAGCTCGAGTACACCTCGCGGCGCGGGCTGATCAAGCTGCGCGGCGAGGCCGTGTTCGAGGATCCGAGCCTCATCCGGTTCCATCCCGACGGCGACGCCGAGGTGCTGCAGCGTCGCGACTTCGTCCGCGTCGACACCCCCCAAGCCGTCACCGTGGAGTCCGCGGAGGACGGGAAGCGCCGCGTGCACATCACGGATCTCAGTGGTGGCGGGATGCTGCTGGCCGACGACGACACCCTCGCGGTGGATCAGACGATCCGTTTCGCGATCTCGGTCGTCACCAACGAGCTCCCGATCGAAGGCATCGCCCGCGTCGTGCGCATCCGCGAAGACGGCAAGCGCGCCCTGATGTTTGAGCAGATCACCGAGGACGACCGTCAGCGCCTCATCCGGTTTGTGTTCGAGTGCATGAGATCGGCCCGGGCGCGAACCCGGGGCGACTGGATCTAGAAGCCCCGTCCCCACCAGCGACCGAGGACACCACGATGGCTAAGAACAAGAGCGACGCCAAAGGCAAGACCAAAGGCAACAAGAAGGGCAAGAAGGGCAAGGGCGGGGCCGACGGCATCAGCGTCGCCGGACATCCCCGTGCCGCCGCTCAGGTCAGGCGCGCCAAAGGCTTCGGTGGCGTCACCTTCTTCCTCATCACTGCCTATTTCTCCTATAAGGCCCAGGTTCCGCCTGATCAGGTCGCCATGCGCGCACTCATCGCCGGCATCGGCGGATACATGCTGGCGTGGATGTGCTCGGTCACCGTCTGGCGCCAGCTGGTGCTCGCCGAGCTACGTGCCGCACTTGAAAGTGGCCGCGCCCGGATGGAGCCCGTGACGCCCGGTGGCAGCCCCGGCGCCGTGGCGCCTGCGCCCGAGGGCGACGGCAAGTAGCAGCTGAGGACCGGCGATGGATCCGATTCACCCGATCGTCCCCACCGCACCGAACATCCCCGCCGTCGCGCCGGCACTGGGGATCACCCCGACCGATCGCCAGGTCGAGCGCCGGCGCCAGGAGGCAGAGCGCGAGCGCCGCCGGCGCCGCCAGCAGCCCCGTGACTCCTACAACGATCAGGAGTCCTCCTCCGAAGACGACGACGCAGGCGAGGACGACGGCCGCCTGCACATCGACGTCATCGTCTGACGGACAGCCGCGACTGCCCGACGGCGACCGCCGTTTGCGCGCGGCGTCCGATGGCGGTACGGCCTGTACCACAGTCCCGTAAGGCGGACTCAAAAGAAAAGCGTCCAGACGATTCTGGACACGCCTAAAGTCGTTTCCCCTGACGTCGATAACTCCGGGTGTAACCGGCCGCAAGGAGCAGCCGGGGGAGTAACAACCCAACCACACCACGGAGGTGTAATCACCATGTCCCTGTCTATTCTGACGAACATCTCGGCGATGAACACTCAGCAGAACCTGCTGAAGTCGTCCAACGCCGTGGCACAGTCGATGTCTCGCCTGTCCTCAGGCCTGCGCATCAACAGCGCCGCCGATGACGCCGCTGGCTACGCGATCTCGCAGGGCCTGACCTCTCAGGTCAACGGCCTGAACCAGGCGAGCAGCAACACCAACGACGCCGTTTCGATGGTGCAGACCGCGTCAAGTTCACTGAATGACGTGCAGAACATGCTTCAGCGTGTCTACGAGCTGGGCGTCCAGTACAACAACGGCTCGAACTCGAGCACGGACAAGTCGGACATCCAGAGCGAAGTCAACCAGCTGACGCAGGAAATTGACCGCCAGCAGAGCTCGTCGAACTTCAACGGGCTCAACCTGCTGAACGGCACCGCCGGCAGCAGCGGCACGGTCACCTTCCAGGTCGGCGCGAACAGCGGCGACACCCTGACCGCCACGTTCTCGAACATCGAGGGCAGCGCCGGTCTGGGCGGCCTGGGCTTCAGCTGGAGCAACGCGTCAACCGGTGGAACGGTCATCGACCTTTCCAGCGCTTCCGCGCTCACCAGCCTGACCAGCGCCATCAACAACATCTCCAGCATGGCGGCGACGCTGGGCGCGGTGCAGAACCGCCTCCAGTACACCTCCGACTCGATCTCCTCGACCGAGCAGAACCTGTCGGCGTCCAACAGCCAGATCAAGGACGTCAACATGGCGCAGGAGATGACGAAGATGACTCAGGAGCAGATCCTCGAGCAGGCTGGTACTTCGATGTTGGCTCAGGCCAACTCGCAGCCCCAGCTCATCCTGAAGCTGCTGGGCTAGTTCGCCCTTCGTTTGATCGGGTGGCGCCTCTGGGCGCCACCCGATCCGACGAACCCCTATAAGACTTCACCAGGCAGGCAGGCGACATCCAGGCGCCGCCGGTCCGGTGTCCCAAGCTCGATCTGCGGCAGCTCGGCTGACCGCCTCGAGAACAACAACGCCTCGCTCACCCAGGTCGCTAACCATGCGAGGCCTATATCAGATCCGATCCATCGAGGGAACGGTTGGAGAGAGGCGGGCCTTTGGCTCGCCTCTCTCTGTTTAAGTTCCGCGCGCCAGACGTCGATGACAGAACGAGAAGATGACCATTTCCGACGTCACGGCTCGGGTCGCCATGATCAACTCCGAGCTCTCCAGCTTGGCGACCGCATTCACGCCGCCGGCCAGCACGGCCGCGAGCACCACCACCAGCTCCGCCGGGACGGCCGGCGCGTCGATGTCGTTCTCCTCGCAGCTCTCCAACGCGATCACCGGGACCACCGCCACCACGGGCACCACCGGCCTCCCGTCCAATGCGGGCACGATGCTGACCTCCGCGCAGCAGACCTTCGCCACCCGCCTCGCCGCCGACACCGGGCTTGACAGCGGGGTCGTCTCGGCCTGGCTGCTGGCCGAGGAGTCGGGTGGCGCCGCCGTCTCGCGCCAGTCGGCCAACAACAACGACTGGCTCAACATCGGCTACACCGACAGCGGCACCTACGGCTCCGCGGACAACATCTGGTCCGATCCCAGCGCCGCCGCCGACGCCACCGCCGGCTGGCTCAAGGGCCAGAACACGATCCCCGGCTACGGCACCGCGAGCTCCGGGATCCAGTCGATCCTCTCCACCGCGGGCCAGTCCCCGCAGGCGCAGATCGCCGCTCTGCAGAACTCCGGCTGGGCGTCGAGCGGGTATCCGAGCCTGCCGTCGCTCTACCAGCAGGTCGCGGGCTGACCCCCGGCAGAACAGGTCCCGCACACGCCTTAAGCGCGAATTGATGGCTGCCGATAACCAGGGTATGCCCCTCGACGGAGCGTCTCCGCGTGTCACGCTGGGGATTGCGACCTACAACCGCCACGACTACCTCGCCGAGGCGATTCGCAGCGCCCTGGACCAGGACTTCTCTGATCTGGAGGTGCTGGTGGTCCTCGACGGCACCACCAACCCGCAGACCGACGAGGTGCTCCGGTCCTTCGCCGGAGAGCCACGCCTGCGCGTCGTGCGCCATGAGACCAACCGCGGCATCGCCGCCGCCTACAACACCTTCGTGTCGGAGGGCCGCGGCGAGCTGATCGCCATGATCGGCGACGACGACCTGTGCCTGCCCGGCCGGATCCGCCGCCAGGTCGAGATCTTCGACCGCCACCCCGAGACCGGCGTGGTCCACGGCGACGCGATCGTGATCGACTCCGACGGCCGCCGGACCGGCGTGTGGCCGAGCGCGGAGTTCACGCCGTCGGCGCTCATCCAGTCCTTCTTCCGCAGCCACAACCACCTCGTCGACCCCTCGCGGATGGTGCACCGCCGCGTCTATGAGACCGTCGGCGGCTATGACGACCGGTACCCGCTGGCCAACGACTTCGACTTCTTCCTGCGCGCGGGGCGCGAGTTCCGCTTCCGCCACGTGCCGGGCGGCCCGCTGGTGGCGATCCGCCGCCACGGCGCCAACACCTCCGACGAGTTCGCGCGGGCGCGCGAGCTCACCGACGTGGAGGGAGCTCTCCAGGACGCGGTCGACCGCTACCCGCTGCGTGAGCTGGTGCCCGAGCTCGACTGGGCCGTGCTCGAGCCTGCCAGCGCCGAGCGTCAGGCGCTCGAGCGTCTGGCCGACGCCCTGGACAAGCGCCTGCTGCCCGTGCCCGGACTGGCGGCCAAGCTGCGCCGGCGCGCGGCGGCGATCCCGGCCGCCGCTCGCCCACGTCCCGCTGCCGGCGGCCCCGCCGACGCCTCCGGGCGCCCCCGCCGGCTGCTCATGACCGCCTTCGGCTGGAACGACAGCGGCGGCGGCACGACCGTCCCGCGCCTGGCCGCCAAGGAGCTGGCCCGGCGCGGCTGGGACGTCACCGTGTTCCACGCCGCGGTCAAGCCCACCGCGTCCAAGCAGCCCTACGAGATCGTCGAGTGGATCGAGGACGGGGTCCGCCTGATCGGCGTGCACAACCGCCCCCATGGACTGTTCGACCTCGGCAACCCCGACCGCGAGATCAACGACCCGGCCATCTCCGCCGCGTTCGAGCGTGCGCTCGAGCAGGTGCGCCCCGACGTCGTGCACTTCCACAACCTCCACAACCTCGGTGCAGCGCTGATCGACCCGGTGGCGTCACGCGGCGTGCCCGCCTACTTCACGACCCACAACTACTGGCTCATCTGCCCCCGCGTGTACCTGCTCGACGACAAGGGCAGCATCTGCGCCGGGCCCGGGGACGGCCGTGCGTGTGCCGCGTGCGTGGGCAGCGCCGATGTCACCGGCTACCAGCGCCGGCTGGCCGAGATCCGCTCCCGCGCCGAGCGCGGCCTCACCGCGATCCTGTCCGTGTCCGATGCCGTGCGCCGCACGCTCGTCAACGCCGGCTACCCCGCCGACCTCATCGACACCGTCCGCCAGGCGATGCCCCACGACGCCGAGATCTGGGAGCAGGTCGGCCGCGACCGCGCCCCCGGGCGCGTCGCCAAGGACCTGACCGTCGCCTTCCTGGGCTCGGCCTATCCGCACAAGGGCCCGCAGCTGCTCATCGAGGCGGCGCAGCGCAGCCAGGCGCGGATCAACGTCAAGATCCTGGGCGAGGTGCCCGACCGCTTCGCCGAGCAGCTCAAGGCGCTGGACCGCCGCGGCAACGTGGAGCTCAGCGGCTCCTTCTCACCGTCTGAGATCGGCGGCCTTCTGCGCGGCGTCGACGCCGTGGCGCTGCCGTCGATGTGGTGGGATTGCGCGCCGCTGGCCGCCGCCGAATGCCTGGCGGCACGGACCCCGGTGCTCGTCCCGCGGCTCGGCGGTCTGCCCGAGGCCATCCGCGACGGCATCGATGGCCTCACCTTCGACGGGCTCGATGTCGACGATCTCGCCCGCACGCTCGATCGCCTCGCCACCGAGCCCGGGTTGCTCGAGCAGCTTCAGGCCGGGATCTCCGAGCCGCGCGCGTTCGGCGCCTACGTCGACGAGCTCGAGGCCTACTACGGCGGCGACCGCCCGTCCCGGATGGCCGGCGAACCGTCCGCCGACGAGATCGCCGTGCGGTGGCAGGGCGATCACGGCCTGCCCACCAGCCTGTCGATCATCAACGACCGCGTCTCCCAGCGCCTGCGCAGCGCCGTGCAGCGGGTCAACCGCGACACCAGCGAGCTCCCCGGACCCCCCCTCGTCCACACCGCGGACGTCGAGGTGCGCCACCAGTGGCCGCCGGACCTGAGTCCCGCCCGCGCGGGCCGCCTGGCGATCATCCAGCCGTGGGAGTTCGGCGCGATACCGAGTGACTGGCTCCCGGCGTTGCACGCCAACGTGGACGAGCTGTGGGTTCCCAGCGAGCACGTGCGCCGGATGTATGTCGAGGCGGGCGTCGACGCGGGGCGCGTCGTGACGATCCCCAATGGGGTCGATCGTGACGTCTTCTCTCCCGACGGCCCCCAGCGCGAGCTCCCCGGCGCCGGCGAGGGCACCCGCTTTTTGTTCGTGGGCGGCCTCATCGGCCGCAAGGGCGCGGACGTGCTGTTTCACGCCTGGCGCCAGGCCTTCGCCGGGCGCGACGACGTGACGCTGGTGCTCAAGGACTTCGGCGCCAACGACATCTATCGCAACTCCGGGCGCGAGCCGATTCTCGAGCACATCGCCGCGGGCGCGCTGCCGCGGATCGTGCTCATCGACGAGGACCTCTCCACCGATGGGGTGGCGGCGCTGTACCGCGCCTGCGACGTGCTCGTCCACCCCTACCGCGGCGAGGGCTTTGCCATGCCGGTGCTCGAGGCGATGGCCTGCGGCCTGCCGGTCATCGCGACGGCCGGCGGTCCCACCGATGAGTTCCTGCCCGACGACGCCGGCTGGCGGATCCGCTCGCAGCGGTCCGACTTCCCCGAGGATCGCATCGACACCCTGGAGACGCACGGACGGCCGTGGGTCCTGGAGCCCGACCGCGCGCATCTGGTGACGCTCTTGCGACAGGCCGACGAGGCTGACGACACTGAGCTCGAAGCACGTGGCCGCGCCGGCCGCGCCGCCAGCGAGCACCTCTCCTGGGACGCGGTGGCCGCGCTCTACCAGGAGCGGATCACCGCGCTGGCCGCGCGCCGGCCGCGCTCGGCGACCGCCGCCGTACATGCGCCCTTCCCGCTCGAGGAGGACGTGGCCCTGCGCGTGCTGGCCACGCCCGCCTGGCGCGCCACCGACCGTCTCGGCGAGCTGCTGTCCGAGTGGGTCGCCGCGACGACGCGGGACACCAGCGCCTGCCTGTATCTCCTGGCCGATCCCGGCGTCGACGGCGAGCCCGAGGAGCTCGAGGCCCGGATCCTCTCCGCGGCCGCGCAGGCCGGAGTCGACATCGACGGCGGGGCCGACATCAACGTGCTGATGGAGCCCGCGGTCGCCGAGCGCGACCTGCGCCTCCACGCTGCCGTGGACGCCTACGTGCCGCTGCACGACGCCGGCGCCGGCCACGAGCGCCTGGCGCGCCAGGCCGGCAACGCCGTCCTGCATCCGGGCAGCGGCGAGCTGGCCGCACGGCTCACCGCCACGAGGACCGGCGTTGAGGCAGTCGCGCTGCGGTCCTGAGGCCCTCGCCCGGTTCAAGCCCATGACCGATCGTGCCGACTACCCAGACATGTGCGAGCGACCGCGCGTGTCGGTGATCGTCACCGCCTACAACCTGGCGCAGTACCTCCCCGCGGCGCTCGACTCAGCGCTGGCCCAGGAGTCTCCCGGCGGCCCGATCCAGATCATCGTCGTCGACGACGGCTCCACCGACGACACGCAGGAGGTGCTGGCCGCCTACGCCGGCCGCGTCGAGGTGATCCGCCAGGAGAACGGCGGCCTCGTCAAGGCCGTGGACACGGGCCTGAGCGCCGTGCGCGGCGAGTACATCGCCCTCCTCGACGCCGACGACGAATGGCCGCTTGACCGGCTGCGCCGGCACAGCCAGATCCTCGACGCCAACCCGGTGGTCGGGCTCGTTCACGGCGACATGGAGGTCATCGACGCCGACGGCGCCACGCTTCACCCCTCATTCTTCACCTGGAAGCAGGACACGCCCACCGACGGCCGCGTCCTCGCCCGCCTGATCAAGGACAACTTCGTCTCCGGCGGCGCCAGCACCTTCCGTGCTTCGCTGCTGCCCGCGATCTGGCCGATCCCGTCCGACGCGGCGTACCCCGACTGGTGGATCGCCACGAACATCGCCGCCGTCGCCGAGATCCTCTACGACCCGGCCAACGCCAACCGCTATCGCTTCCACGGCGCCAACATGGGCCTCGGCGCGGACCGGACCGCGGTGCTGGCGATCGAGCGTCGCGAGCTGCCCTACCGGCGCTGGGCGATGCGCAACCTCACCGCCGACGAGACGATCGACCTGCGGTCCCTGAGCGAGATCGTCATGCGCTGGCGCGCCGCCGTCGGTCACTCCGCCCTTTCGGCCGGCGGGAGCATCCGCGGCGTCCTCTCCCGCGACGAGACGGCCGCCGCCGCCGAGCAGCAGAGCGCCGCCGCGCACCCCGTGGGCATCGAGCGCTGCCGCGCGCTGGCCCGCGCGCTCTCACACGATCCGCTCGATGGCGCCACCACGGTCGACATCGACGTCGCCTTCCTGCAGGCGTCAGAGCTCAACGCTCCGCCGGCGCCGCTCGGCCAGCCGCTCATCACGCTGGAGACGCGCCCATCGCTCGTGCTGGCGTGGCTCGAGGATCTGGTCGGCCGCCCGGAGCTGCTGCGTGACTTCGCCCGGGAGTCCCTCACCCGCGACGACCTGACCCTGGCGATCCTCGCCCGCGACGGCGCCGATCTCAGCGGCCTCATCGCGCTGGTCGAGTCCGACCCCGCGCTCAGCGACGAGCGCTGTGACCTGCGGGTCATCTCCGAGCCGTCCACCTGGCCGGCCCGGCGCCTGCTCGCCGCGCGCGCCAGCGCCACGCTGACCGCGGCCGGCGCCCCCCGGGACTACGCCGAGCTGCCCGCCCACGCGGCGGCTGCGGCCCTCGCCGCCTGAGCACGCGCCCCGGCTCAGGCGTTGCGCGCGCCCCGCCTCAGGCGTTGCGCGCGGCGTGGGCGAGCGTGCGCACCGAACCGGCGTCGACCCGAGCCAGCGCGGCGAACGGCGGCCGCGGCGCGCGTGCGGTGAGCACCGCGCTCGCGCCGCGGGCCAGGGAGGCCTCGAGCGCGACGGTGGCCGGGGTGGCCAGCGCCAGCAGGTCGGCAGCGTCGTCGCCGTCCAGCCCGGCCTGCGCGACCACGGGCCCCAGACTCTTCCCGGCACGCTCCGGGCTCCAGTCCGGCGCGTAGATGACGAGCGTGATGTCGTCGGAGCCGTCAAAGGCCTCGCACCATGCCCCCAGCAGCGAGGGATCGGCCACGAGCTCGTCGGCGAAGGCCAGGACGGCACGGCGGCGCGCGCCCTCGATCGGCTGCGCCGGCGGGTCGGAGACGATCTGCGCCAGGCGGGTGGCGGCGTCGGAGATCTGCTCGGGCGTCGTCTCGATCTCCGCGACCGAGGCGGGCGCCGGCGCGGGGATGTCGACGCCACGCTGGGCCATCAGGCGGCCGTAGCACTCCAGCAGCTGCCCGGTGACCACCTGAGGATCGAACTTCTCACGCATGCGCGCGGCGGCGCGGGGACCGGTGGACATCCACTCGGGGTCGGCGACGGCGGCCGCGGCGCGGCGCCCGAACTCGGCGGGATCGTCGATCGGCAGGGTGAGCAGGCCGTTCTCAGGCTCGATCCATGAGGCCGTGCCGACCTTGTCAGAGGTGATCACCGGCACGCCGGAGGACAGCGCCTCGAAGATGGTCAGCGGGGAGTTGTCAAACCGGGAGGCGAGGATCGCCACGTCGGTCTCGGCCAGCACGGCGCGCAGCGTGTCGATGTCGGCGTGGGGCACGTAGTTGACGTCGTGCAGGCCGAGCGCGGCCTGGAGGGGCGCGAGCGCGCTCTCCCGGTAGTTGCCGTTGTTGCGCCCGAGCATGGTCAGCCGGACATCGAGGCCCTGCGCCCGCGCCGCGGCGACCGCGTGCAGCGCCAGCTCGGGGTTCTTGCGGGCCTCCAGGCGGCCGTAGAAGAGGACGTTGACCGGGCCCTCGTCACGCCGGCGCCGCTGCGCGGGGAACTGCGCCGAATCGAACAGGTAGGGCATGAGCTCCACCGGGCGCATCCGATCCCGGAGGAACCGGGCGGTCGTCTCCAGCAGGAGCTGACTGGGCGCCAGCAGCAGGTCGGCGCGCTCCAGCGCGGCCATCTCCAGGGCATGCCAGGCGTCGTCGGCGGGGGTGCGGACGTAGCCCGGCTCGCAGTTCCAGACGACCATCATCGTCGAGTGCAACCACACGATCAGCGCGGTCTCGGGGCGCGGCGCGAGGTGCAGCGCCTCGCCGCGATAGTCGGGGGTCTCGACGATGTCAAAGCGGACGATCGCGTCGAGCTCGGCGTACTTGGCCGCGGCGACGAAGCTCCAGATGGGGATCTCGAGGTAGTGCAGCCCGCCGGGCACGGCGATCGAGGGCTCCGGGATCTCGTGCACCACGACGCCCGCGTCCTCGCGGGTGGCCGGCGTCCCGCCCTGCGCCTTGGTGATGACGTGCACCTCGACCCCGGCCGCGGCCAGCCGGTGGGCCTGCATCTGCACGGCGCGGGGGATGCCGCCGGGCACGGCCGGCGGATAGTCCTTGGTGATCAGGCAGACGCTGCGCACCGGGAGGCTCGCGACCGGCGCCGCGGCCGCCGCGGCGCGTCGCACCTCGCGAAACGGCGGGATCGCGCCCTGCTGGGTCCCGTCGGCCAGCGCCTGCGGGTCGCCCGCGAGGATGCCCGCCGCCCACCGGCGCTGGTGGTCGTTGTAGAGCCCGGTGTGCTTGAGGACGATGCGGGCCTTGATCTCCTGATCGCGCGCGGTGTGCTGGGCGAAGACCCCGCTGCCGTGCTTGCGGTAGTACCAGAGCGCGCCGGGGGCCTTGACGCCCGTCCAGCCGCGCTCGATGACGGCGATCCAGAAGTCCCAGTCCTCATAGCCGATCTCGGTGTCATAGCCGCCGACCTCGGTCCACACGCTGCGCCGGAACATGGAGACGACGTCGAGGAAGTTGCAGTCCAGCTGCACCCGCGTGTCCCACTCCGGCGGCACGTGGAGGGTGTCGGCGTCTCCGAACATCTGGACGTCGCCGTAGGCGATGGCGGCCTCGGCGCGGGCGTCCAGCGCGGAGGCGCAGCGCGCCACGTACTCGTGGTGCAGGCGGTCGTCGGCGTCGAGGCACACGACGTACTCGCCGCGGGCCGCCCCGATGCCGACGTTGCGCGTCTGGCCGGGCGAGCCGCAGTGGGCCTGGGCGATGAGGCGGATGGACGCCTCAGGGTGGGCCTCGATCAGTGACTGGGCCACGGCGCGCGAATCGTCGGTGCTGCCGTCATCGACGATGATCACCTCGACGTCGCGCTCAGACTGGGTCAGGACACTCTCGACGGCCTCGGCCAGGTGACGTCCGTAGTTGAAGCAGGGGATGACGACGGAAACGCGCACGGGTGTCGCCGAGGGGTCGCTCACGTCTCTGATTATCGGCCCGGACGCAGCGATCTTGACCTCAAAAGCCCTGGACGCCCGCGGAGAACACGATCAATGAGCGCTTCCGCGCCGCGCGTCGCCGTGGTCATCCCGTGCTACGGGCAGGCCCACTTCCTGCCTGAGGCGGTGGAGAGCGTCTGCGCCCAGACGTATCGAGCGATCTCGAGGTGGTCATCGTCGACGACGGCTCCCCCGACGACACCGCCGAGGTGGCCGACCGGCTGGCCGCCGAGCACGCCGGAGCGCCCGATCCGGCTCATCCGCCAGGCCAACCAGGGGCTGCCGGCGAGCCGCAACAACGCGATCGCCGAGCACGGGCGGGGAGTTCGTGGTCCCCCTGGACGCCGACGACAAGCTGCCGCCCGACTACGTGGAGCTCAAGGTGGCCGCGCTGCGAGGCGCGCCCGGAGGTGTCGATCGCCGACGGCGACCATCACATGCTCGGCGCCGATCGTGCAGCTCATCCCGCACTCGCCCTATGACTTCGTCGACCTGGCGCGAACCAACCGCATCGGGGTGGCGGCGATGTTCCGGCGGCGTGCGTGGGAGGACGTGGGGGGCTACAACGAGGAGATGTGCACGCGCAACGGCTTCGCGTACGAGGACTGGGACTTCTGGCTGGGGTGCGCCGAGCGAGGCCACTTCGGCGTCCACGTCCCGCGCGCCCTGTTCTACTACCGGGTTCGTACCGACAGCATGTTTCGCAACGTCGACGATCAGCGCACCAAGGCCCGTGTCGTCGTCGACCAGCCGGTGCTGTACTCGGCCGAGCAGGCAACCTGGGCACAGGGCGTCCTCAACGGCGACCCCACGGCGCTGCAGATCGTCGGCCCGGCCTACGAGATACCCATGATGGGCATGCCCGCGGCCACCGATCTCCGCGCCGGCGGCTCGGTCGAGGGCGCGCGCACGCACGCCACGCTGGCGCTTGCAGAGGAGTTGCTCGAGCAGCCGTCTTTGCTGAGCGCCTACTGCTCCGTCATCACCGGCGCGGCGGACGCGACGCTCGTCGTGCTGGGCTCCCAGGACCAGCTGCTCGCGCTCCAGACGCTGCTGACCGATCTCGGTCTCAGCGACACCCGCGATGCCGACGTCATCGGCCTCTCGGTGGCCGATCCCGCCGCCGAGCTGCCGGGCACCGCCGCGACCGTGGATGCGATGCTCACCGAGCGCGTGATCGCGCTGCCGGTCCCGCTGCCGCGAATCGGCGAGGCCCAGATCGCGGCGCTGGCCGGACGGATTCCGGCCCATCCCGGCGGCGCGCCGGGCGATGCCACCGCGGCGGACTCCGGCGACGGCGCAGCCGTCAATGTGTGGGCCGAGCGCCTCGACGACGAGACCGCCTTCTGGTACGGGTGGCTGCGCGACGCGGTGGCCAGTGGCCTGAGGACTACGCGCAGCGCATGGATCCGGAGTTCGAGCTCCAGCCCGAGGTCCGCGCCTACCTGGACTCCACTCCCGGCCGCCACCTGCGGATCCTCGACGTCGGCTCAGGACCGCTGACGATCCTCGGCAAGCGGTGGGGCGACCGGACCCTGGAGATCACCGCCACCGACCCGCTGGCCGAGCAGTACGCGATGCTTTTCGAGCGCGTCGGCACGACGCCGCCGGTCATGCCGGTCCACAGCGTCGCCGAGCAGCTCACGGACACCTTCGACGAGAGCTCCTTCGACCTGGTCTACGCCCGCAACTGCCTCGATCACGGCTACGACCCGCTTCAGGCGATCCTGCAGATGATCAAGGTGGCCAAGCCCGGGTGCGTGGTGCTGCTGCAGCACGCGATCAACGAGGGCGAGCACGAGGGCTACGGCGGGCTGCACCAGTGGAACTTCTGCGTCCGTGACGGGAGGTTCGTCATCTGGCAGCCCGACCGCACGATCGACGCGCACTCGGCGCTCGAGCGCGAGGCCGAGGTCGAGCTCTACACCTCCGACGACGGCTCCCGGTACCTCCGAGTCGCTCTGCGCAGGCACGGATGAGCACCGGCTCCGCACCCCGACGCCGGATCTGGGTGCAGATCGACTGGGCGGCGCCCGGTCCCGCGATCGCGATCGTCGGCGAGTTCGTCAGAGCGGCACGCCCACACGACCCCGTGGAGGTCGGCCTCGCCACAGGCTCCCTCCCCGAGGCCGACGCGGCCGCGCGGCTCGTCGCCGGACTCAATGAGCTGCCCGGATTCGCGCAGCGCGGACCGCAGCTCCCCGAGGTCGCCGTGCACGAGGGGCCGGTCCCGCCCGATGCCGAGGTCCTGGGCACGGCGACGGCTGCAGGCCGTCACCGAGTCGCGGCGACGGCTGCATGAGCTGCGACGCGAGCTGGCCACGATCGCAGCGGTGACCCCGGTGCTCGATCGCGCCGAGTGGGCGCGGACGTGGCTGACCGAGCCCGGCTTTCATCACCTGGTAATCGACAACGCCTCCACCGACGGCACCGCCGCGCTCGCCGCCGCCGCGGGCGCCGAGGTCGTCGTGCAGCCGGCCACCGTGGGCCGCGTCGCCAACTGGGTCTCGGCGATGCATCACTTCGCGCAGCGCACCCTCGCTGCCCTGGCTGAAGTGGCTGTTCGCCGGAGACGAGCGGTTGCCCGGCGCCGCCGACCTCCTCGACGCCGCGGCCGCGGAGCATCCGCAGGCACGCTTGATCGTCGCCGAGTACCTGATCCGCGCCGCCGACGGCACCACGACGCACTGGCGACAGCTGCCCGAGACCCGGCTCGTCATGCCCGGCGAGTCGCTGGAGCGCTCCGCGCGTAACGGCAACTGGTTCGGCGCCCCCATCGCGCAGGCGTTTCGCGACGTCCTGGGTGACGTGGAGTTCGGCAGCCAGCCCTGGGTTGCCGACTGGCAGGCCGCGCTGTGCATCGCACGGTCTCATCCGGTCCTCTACATCGCCGAGCCGATAGGGATCTTCGACCTGAGCAGCCGGCGCTTCTTTGAGAGCCAGGAGCTCACGGTCCACAGCCTCGTTCAGGAGCTGTCGCTGCGCCAGCAGAGCGTCCAGGCGCTCATCAATGGGGCCCCGGACGACCCCGCGATCCGGCAGCTCGAGCTCGAGGTCGATGGCCACGGCGCCGAGACCCTGGCGGCGCGCGTCCGTGATCGCCTCACGCAGGTGGCGGTGGAGGACGGGCGCCGCGCGCCCGCCGGCGTCAGCGAGCAGGGGCGGGAGCGCTGTCAGCGAGCGGGGCGGGACGGGTGTCAGCGGTCCGGTCTTCGCCGTCCACGCGCCCCGCATCGCCGATCGCTCCGGACGCGACATCATGGGCTACGCGCCCGAGTTCGCGGCGACCTACGCCACCTATGCATACATGCCCGAGCTCGACGGTCACCACGAGGTCCGGCGGAGGCGCGCGGCGGGCGAGCCGGTGGTCGGCGCCAACGGGCTCGAGGTCGTCACCAACGCGGCCGGAGGCAACCAGGTCGCCGACGTCCTGGTGTGCTTCGAGGGCCGGCATACCTGCCGGGGATGGCCCCGCCGCGAGAGTTCACCGGGCTGAAGGCGTATCACGCGTGGGAGTTCGTGTTCTACGCTCCGGAGACCAACCGCGCGATGGTCGACGGCGGCGTCGACATCGTGCTCGGCTACTGCCGCCACGACGAGTACTCGCCGTTCTTCCGGGCCATGTTCCCGACCTTCACCGGGCGCACGATCGGGGTGCCCTTCGGCTTCCAGCCTCGGTTCGCGCCGCTCGTTCCGTTCCGCGAGCGCACCCCGAAGGTGATCGGCCTGGGATCGGTCAACCCCGTCGATGACCCGCTGTGCCCGCCCGGGGAGCTCGACGCCTACGTCGCGTTTCACGCAGGCGAGCGCTGGACGCACCGGTGGCGGCGCACCCTGCTCGAGCACGCCGACGAGCTCTCCGACGTGCTCGACGCCCGCTTCCCGGTCTTCCCGGAGACCAAGGACTTCTCCTATGACGCCGTCGAGGTCCTCAACGCATACGCGATGTTCGCCAACGACCCCGGGATCATGGCCTTCCCCCCCGCCCGCACCTACGAGGGCGTCGCGTGCGGCGCGCTGCTCGTCGGCGAGGACACCGCGGTGCATCGCGACCTTGGGTTCACGCACGGCGAGAACGCGCTCCTGCACGTCCCCGATGACACCGAGGACTTCGCCCGGGTCGTCCGCGAGGCCCTCGCCGAGGCCGAGCGCCTGGCCCAGATGGCCGAGGCGGGGCAGCGCATGGTGCACGAGCGCTACACCCACCCGGCCGTAGCCCGCACGCTCTACGAGCAGCTGTGCCGGGTCTTCGCCGGGAGAGGGTTCTGAGCCCCTGGGCATCGCCCCGCCGCTGAGCGCGGCCGAGGCCCAAGTGGGCGCCGCCGCGGATCGCTCAAGTTCTGCGGTGGAACGCCGACGATGAGAGCAATGGGAGTTAGCGTCCTGGCCCATCGCGGATATTGGCGTGCGCCCTAGGAGCGCAACTCGCTGGCGGCGTTCGAGCGCGCGTTCGACCACGGCTACGGCGCCGAGATCGACGTCCGCGACCTCGACGGTGAGCTCGTGGTCAGCCACGATCCGCCGCTCCGCGGCGCCCTCGCGCTCGAGGAGGTGGTGGACGCCCTGACGTCGTCTGCCTCGGGCGGTGTGCTGGCCGTCAACGTCAAGGCCGATGGACTGCAGGCGCGGCTGGCACGGGCGCTCGCCGGCCTTCCCCGCGCGCAGTGGTTCGCCTTCGACATGTCCGTGCCCGACGCCCTCGGCTACGTGCGCGCCGGCCTGCCCACCTTCACCCGCCACAGCGACGTCGAGCCTGAGCCTGTCCTTCTCCGGGACGCGAGCGGTGTGTCGCTCGACGACTTCGGCGGCGGATGGCTGGGCGAGGAGCAGGTCGCGGCTCACCTGGCCGCGGATAGGCGAGTGGCCGTGGTGTCTCCGGAGCTTCACGGTCGCGATCATCATGCGGTGTGGGTCCAGTGGCGCTCGTGGCAGGTGTGGGCGCACCCCGGCGTGTCGCTGTGCACAGACCACCCGCTCAAGCAGAAAAGGATTCTGCATGAACGAGATCAAGGCCGTCCTGTTCGACATGGACGGCGTGCTGATCGACGCTCGGGAGTGGCACTACGAGGCCCGAACCGCGCCCTTGCCCTGCTGGGCTATGAGATCACCCGCTACGAGCACCTGACGACGTTTGACGGCCTACCGACGGCGCGCAAGCTGCAGATGCTGACCGTGGAACGGGGGCTCCCCGCCGAGCTACACGCGTTCATCAACTCCCTCAAGCACGGTACACGCTGGAGCTCGTGGCGACCAGCTGCAAGCCGGTGTTCCACCACGAGTTCGCCCTGGCGCGTCTGAAGGAGTCCGGTTACCGGATGGGCGTCGCCTCCAACTCGGTGCGCCGCACGGTGGAGGAGATGATGCAGCGCAGCAACCTCCTCAGCTATCTCGACTTCATGATCTCCAACGAGGACGTCACCCACCCCAAGCCCATCCCAGATGTACCTCCTGGGAATGTCGCGCCTGGGGGTCGCGCCCGCCGAGACCCTCATCGTCGAGGACAACGAGAACGGCGTCCGCGCCGCCCGGGCCTCCGGAGCCCACGTGATGGTCGTCGAGGGCCCTGAGGACGTGACGCTCGACGCCATCCACCAGCACATCGAGAGGGCACGATCCGCCGACCGGGTGGCGGCATGAGGCTCCTCGTTCTCATGGCCGGCGACAGCGGCCTGTTTGAGGTGGGCGGCGCTCGCTACCCCAAGAACCTGGTCGAGATCGACGGCGAGCCGCTGGTGCAGCGCGTCATCGACGGCCTCCAGCCGCTCATCGAGGCCGCCGACCAGTCGATCTTCATGATCCGCGAAGAAGAGCAGCGCCGCCACCACACCGGTGACGTGATTCGCCTGCTGCTCCCCGACGCCGACGTGATCGCCGTCCCCACGCTTCAGAGCGGCGCCGCCTGCACCGCCCTGCACGCCATCGGGCACATCGTGCGCGACGAGTCGCTGCTGGTCGTCAACGGCGACCAGGTCGTCGAGGCCGACCTGGCCGGGATCGTCGCTGACTTCGAGCGCCGCGGTCACGACGCCGGTGTCGTGACCTTCGAGCGGTGCACCCGCGCTGGTCATACGTCCGCACCAGCGCCGACGGCATGGTGGTCGAGGCCGCCGAGAAGCGGCCGATCAGCCGGCTGGCCACCGCCGGCGTGTACTGGTTCGCCCGAGGCGGTCAGTTCGTCGACGGTGCCATGTCCATGATTCGCAAGGACGCCTCGGTCGAGGGCGCCTTCTACATCTGCCCGGTCTTCAACGAGCTCATCCTCGCCGGAGGACGGATCGGCACGCACCACATCGAGCGCGACCACTACCACTCGCTGGCGTCGATGCACGGCGTCGACGGCTACGAGCAGCACCTGGCGCAGCGCCGCCGGACGGCCGCGGCATGATCCAGCACCAGCTCGACGACATGGTCCGCGGGTGGTTCATCGGCGATTTCGAGCCGGTGGCGCACCGCAGCGGCGAGGTCGAGGTGGCGATCAAGCACTACGTCGCCGGAGACACCGAGCCCCGCCACGTCCACAAGATCTCCACCGAGCTGACCGCGGTCATCTCGGGGAGCATCCGGATGGATGGCCGTGACCTGGGGGCCGGCGACATCCTCACGCTCGCCCCGGGCGAGCCGTGCGACTTCCTGGCCGTGACCGACGCCATCGTCGTGGCAGTCAAGGTCCCGGCGGCCAGAGACGACAAATACCTGGTGGAGGCCGACTGATGCTCAACGTGGTGATTCCGATGGCGGGCCGCGGCAGCCGCTTCGCCGACGCCGGGTACGAGATTCCCAAGCCCCTGCCCCCCATCCACGGCGTGCCCATGATCGAGGTCGTCGTGCGCAACCTACCGCGCACGAGCCGGCGCGCTTCGTCTTCGTGTGCCGGGCCGAGCATGAGGCCGAGTACGCGTTCGTCCCCGCGCTGCGCGAGATCGCGCCGGGCTGCGAGATCGTGACCATCGACTCGGTGACGGAGGTGCCGATGCACCGTCGCGCTCGCCGAGGGCGCGGTGGATCCGGACGCGCCGCTCATCATCGCCAACAGCGACCAGTGGGTCGACCATGACATCAACGCGCACCTTGCGCAGCTGCGCCGCCACGACCTCGACGGCCTGATCATGACCATGACGGCCGACGACCCCAAGTGGTCATTCGTCGAGCTCGACGGTGACCGCGTCACCAACGTGGTGGAGAAGGAGGTCGTCTCCTCCGAGGCCACAGTGGGGATCTACACCTTCGCGCGCGCCCGTGAGTACTTCGACGGCGCCCGGGCGATGATCGCTGCGGACAAGCGCGTCAACGGCGAGTTCTACGTCGCCCCCGTCTATAACGAGCTCATCGCCGGCGGAGCGCGGATCGGCATCGACAACGTCGGCGTCGACGGCGGCGGTATGTACGGCCTGGGCACTCCGGTGGACTACGAGAGTTCCTGCGCCTGCCGGTCTCGCACCGCGCCGCGGGCCAGCGCCTCGCCGCCGCGGCGTAGGCGCGCGGAGCCCGAGACGGCGCATTGGCGCGCCCGCGGCGACGTCCTGTCGCGCGGGTGGGCCTACAGGCCGTCGGGGTGAAGCACCGTCGGGAACGTCGCCAGGTACGACGCCGACGGGGTGCCGATCTTCTGCACGCCGCCACCGCCGCCCCAGGCGCCGTGCATGCCGCCGGACTCGTAGAACTGGCCGTTGATCTCGATGATCACGTGGCCGCTCTGGCCGGGAAGGGCGCGGTCATAGACCGTGACGTACTGGCCGGGGCCCGAGACCATGCCGGCCTGGCTGGGCAGCGCGGTGGTGTCGACCGGCGAGGTGAGATAGCCGCCGGCGTGCAGCACGGCGGAGACGAAGCCCGAGCAGTCATAGCCCGACTGCGGGCCCCAGCCGGAGTGACCGCCGCCGTAGACGTAGGGCCTGCCGACCAGCGAATCGGCCTCGTTGACCATCGCGGTCACGCGGGGATCGCCGACGCCGGCGACTCCGCTCGTGGTGGTGCCCACGACGCCAGAGGCCGAGGAGGCAAGCGGGGCGGTGGTGCCCTGCGCGCTGGCCAGCTGGCTGGCGAAGTCGGTGGAGTTGCCGGTGCCGGCGGTGCCCGTCGAGAACGAGGCGCGGGTCGACGCGGACGCGGCAGAGCTGCCGGCGAGCGAGGCCGGGTCGAGGATCTGCTGCTGAAGTTGGATGATCTGGTCGATGCGCCCGACCACTGCGCTGATACTCACTTCCCGTGACATCGGCCGCTCGCGCCACGATCTTGAGTCCGATCTCGACCCCACGGGCTCCTGTGGCCCTGCACTAGAGTCGCGCCCGTGCCGCTGACGAGAGCCGATATCGCCGCCGGGGCGCGCCAGCTCCTGGTCGAGGGCTACAGGCTGCACCTGGCCTCCAACCACCCGTGCTGGCGCGCTGGAGACCGAGCCCTTCGGTGTGCCGGTGACCGCCCTGGACTTCCTGGGCCGACGCCCGGCCCGGAGGCAGAGTCTGGGCGGTGGCCGACCTGATGCGCGTCTACAACGTCCTCAACGCCACCGCATTCGGCGAGAAGGGCATCCCGTTCAGAATTGGGTGATGATCGACCTGGGGCTGCTGCCCTCGGCCTTCCTGCTCGTGACGCTGCCGCTCGGCGCGCCGCGCGCGGCGGCGACCGAGAACGCGGCCACCCGCGCGCGGACGCACCCGCGCCGGTGCTCGGCGCCGTGCTCGCCGAGGCCGAGCGGCTGGGCTACGACGGACCGATCCCGGTCGCGGGCTACTGCGCGGCGCCGACCCCGGTCCCGGGCGGCTGGGTCGGCTGGTCGCTGTGCTCGGCGATCCCCGGGATCGGCGCGACGGTCAAGGGGCTCGCGCTCGAGATCTATGGCGCCCGGACCCTGACCGGCGTGGCCCAGTTCGCCGATCCCGGGATCAGGGTGCATCGCAAGTTCGGACGGATGGAGGTCGTCTCCGCCGTCGTCGAGCTACATACGGTGGCGCACACGCTCGTCTATCGGACCGACGTCCACGAGGACGACTCCGCGGGCGCCGACCACGATGATGGGCTCCGCGACCTCGAGGTCCAGCAGAGATGCAGGCCAAGATCGACGCCGGCGCTGGCCGCTTCTACGTCCTGTCCCCTGGCCTGGTCGACGACCGGGTCCCGATCCTGGAGCTCTGAAGAACTGATGCCGGGTCGCAACTACGTGCTCGCCTTCTCCGGCGGGCTCGACACCTCCTATGCGCTGGCGGTGCTCGTCGACCGCGGCGAGCGCGTGACCACGGTCACCGTCAACACCGGCGGGTTCGACGCGGAGGAGCTGCAGGACATCGCGCCCGCGCCGAGGAGCTCGGGCGCCGCGAGCACGTCGTCATCGACGGGCGCGCCCGGCTCTACGAGCAGTTCGTCTCCTACATCCTCAAGGCCAACTACCTGCGCAACGGCGTCTACCCGTCGTGCGTCGGGGTCGAGCGGATGCTCCAGGCCGAGAAGGTCACCCAGGTCGCGCTGGAGCGCGGCGCCGACGCGGTCGCGCACGGCTCGACCGGGGCCGGCAACGACCACGTCCGCTACGACGCGGTCACCGGCGCTGCCCCGCAGCTGGAGATCGTCGGGCTGATCCGCGACGAGCAGCACACCCGCGAGGAGGAGCGCGACTTCCTGGCGACGCGCGGCCACGCGGTCTCGGACCACCGCCTACTCGTTCAACGCGGGTCCTCGGCACCACGATCGGCGGCGGGGAGACCTACGGCTCGTGGGAGTACCTGCCCGAGAGCGCCTGGACCTACACCAAGTCGATCGACGACGCCCCCGCCGAGGGTGTCGAGGTCACGTGACCTTCGAGAAGGGCGCGGGAGGTCAGGGTCGACGCGGTGACCGAGGACGGCGACCTGCGGCCCCGACGCCCCCGACTTCGAGATCCTGCGCGCGCTCAACGACCTCGGCGGCGCCCACGGTGTCGGCCGCGGCATCCACATGGGCTCGACCATGGTCGGCAACCTGGCCCGGGTCGGCTTCGAGGCGCCCGGCATGCTCATCCTCATCGCCGCCCACCGCGAGCTGGAACGGCTCACGCTCAGCAACCGGCAGCAGAACGCCAAGGCCACCATCGGCACCACGTACGGCGACCTGCTGCACGAGGCGGTCTACTACGACCCCATCCTCGACGACTACCGGGCCTTCCTCGACTCCTGCCAGAACCGGGTCAGCGGCGACGTGCGGGTGCGGCTGCACAAGGGCAACATCGTGCTCCTCGGCGAGCCGCAGCCCCTACAGCCTGCTCGAGGCCGGGCGCGCCTGGGGTCCACCTACGGCCACGGCTCCTCGCTGTGGACGGGCGAGGAGGCACGCGCGTTCGCGCACATCTACGCCACGGCGGGCGCGCCGGCCCAGGCGGTCGCCGAGGACGGCCAGGGCTAGTGGCTGCTAGGCGGACGCGGGCGTCCGCGGTGAGGATCGCCGTGAGCAGCGCATCAAGGCGCTCTAGCCCGCCCACCGGGATCGACCCCGAGACCTGTGGGATCGCGGTCCGCCGCTGGCCAGGGCCACGACGTCGGTGCTCGCCGCCAGGTAGTTGGCCTCGAGCGTGGCCTGGGCGTGCCTCGAGCACGACGCGCAGGCCGTCGACGCGCGCCGCGGCGGCCTGGACCAGCGCCCGTGCCCGCGAGTCCGCGGCGTGCGGAAACGGCGGCACCATCCGGCTGGCGGTCGCGGATCCAGTCGTTGGCGCGCGCCATGGGCCTCGCTGACGCTGCTGGACGGTCGCGGCGACGCCTGGATCGTGCCTCCTCGATCTCCTCCACCGAGTAGCCGCGTACCTCGCCGCGGACGAGAGCCCGGTCAGGGAACCGAGCTCGGAGCAGCGCGCTCTCCAACGCGGCCTGGTACGCCGGTGGTCCGCGAGCGCTCTCCGGGAGTGAGGCGATCGATGACCGAGCCGCCGATCATCGCGGCCACGTTGACGCTGCCGCCACCCGGCTGGCGACCCAGCTTCGAGCGCGCCGACGATCTCCGAGGCCACGGCGATGGCGTTGATCCCCGCCTCGGGGTTGGCGGCGGCGTGGGCGGCGCGCCCGTGGATGACGAAGACGAACGAGGTCTGGCCCAGCGCCCATCACCGTTCCGAGCGGGCTCGGCCCCGTCGACCGAGAAGGCGCAGTCGACCCGCTGCAGCAGCCTCCGGGGGAGCAGCCCCGCGCCCATCTTGCCGCTCTCCTCACAGCAGGTGAAGGCGGCGAGCACCGTGGGCCGCCGCGCCTCGGGCACCTGGCGGCCGCCGCGCACACCCGCATGACCGCTGCGACGGCGGCCTTGTTGTCGGCCCCCAGGATCGTCCCCCGTCGAAGCGGACGACCCCGGTGGTCGTCGACGTGCGGCGTGACCCCCGGCGTGCCCGACTCGACGGTGTCGATGTGGGACACGAACAGGTACGTTCGGCGCTCCCGGGCCGCCCGGCACGGTGGCGATGATCGCCGAGCCCGAGCCGTTCACCGCGCCGCTCGTCGAACTCTCGCCGCGACCCCGTGGTCTGCGAGCCATCTCGGATGAGCTCCACCCAGCACGCGCTCGCGGCGGCTCGGCGACTGCACCGCCACGAGCCCCAGGAAGAGTTGCGCGACGGACGCGTCCCGGGTCAGATGCACGCGGGGCAGGTTAGTTGCGGCGGGCTGAGGGCCCTAGGTCGCGACGGGCGCGGCGCCCAGCTCGCCGGCCACGGCGCCGTGAAGCGCCCCCCCCCCGAGGTTAAATCTTCCTGAATACGATAACGGCGCTCTCGCTGTGCGCTTGGTCCCCGACCCCACGAGATGTCCCTTTCCCCTGTGTACAGGGGCGCCGCCCCGAAAATTATTTTCCCGAACGGGGGCATCACCCGGCGGATCAGCTGATGGTGCGGATGGGCGCACCCGCCAGGAACGCCGCGATGTCCTCCACCACCTGGACGTACATGTTGCGCAGGCCGGGCTCGGACACGTAGCCGAGATGGGGGAGCAGCAGCGACGTTGGGCAGCATCGTCAGCGGGTGCCCGGCGGGAAGGGGCTCGCGGGTCATAGACGTCGAGCCCCGCCGCCGCGATGACGCCGACCCGCAGTGCCCCGACCAGGGCCGCCTCATCGACGATCGGCCCGCGGGAGGTGTTGATGACGCGGCCGTCGGCTTCATCGCCAGTCAGCCGGGGGCCGCCGATGAGGCCGCGGGTGCGATCGCTGAGGACGAGATGGACCGAGAGGAAGTCGGCGCCGGCCAGCAGCTCCTGCTTGGAGACGCGGCGCACCCCGACCTCGGCGGCGCGCTCCTGCGAGAGGTTCTGGCTCCAGGCGATCACCTCCATGCCGAAGGCCCGCGCCGGACCGACCATCGCCGCGCCGAGGTTGCCCAGGCCGCACAGCCCCAGGGTCGCGCCCGCGAGGTTCGCCGGCAGGTCGAGCTGCCAGCGACCTGCGCGCAGCGCGCGGTCCTCCTGCGTGACGCGCTTGGCCACCGCGAGGATCAGCGCCCAGGCCACCTCGACCGTGCTCGGCACGCCGGGCCGGTCCCCGCCGGCGAACTGGGTGCCGCAGACGGTGATGCCGCGCTCGGTGAGGTACTCGACGTCCAGCGACGCGTTGCGCATGCCGGTGGTGATGACGAGCTTGAGATGGGGCAGCTGGGAGAGCACGTCGCGGTGCAGGCGCGTGCGCTCGCGCATCAGGACGAGCGTGTCGAAGCCGGCGAGCCGCGACGGGAGCTCCTCCTGGGCGATGGGCTCCGAGAAGAACTCGACGGCGACGTCATCGCCCAGCGATCCCCAGTCGGCGTAGCTGTGGGCGCTGCGCTGGTAGTCGTCGAGGACGGCGACGCGAGTGTTAGGGGATGGTGATGATGGCGGCATTTGGCCTCAGGGCCATGGTGATCGCGCACTCACAGGAGCAACCTATCGCTACCGGGTCACGAGTGGCCTGCTCAAGAACGTCCACCCGAGCGCAAGGAGGAAGCTTTGCCTCGAGAACTGAACATCCTCGTCGTCGCCAACCGCACCGCGATGTCCGCCACGCTGGAGCAGTCGATGCGAGCGCGCGCCGAGGAGTGCCCCACGCGCTTCACGCTCGTCATCCCGGCGGGTCGCGGCCTGGAGGGCCGCCGGGCGGTCGAGCAGATGGACACGCACATGCGCGAGCTCGGGCTCGACGTGCGCTCGGTCGCCGGCGATCCCGATCCCCTGCGCGCGGTGCTGGAGGTCTACAGCCCCGCGGAGTTCGACGAGATCATCGTCTCCACGCTGCCCTCGTGGGGCTCACGGTGGATGCGGTCGGGCCTGCCCCAGCGGATCGAACGCCACACCGGAGCGCTGGTGCGCCACGTGGAGGCGCGGGAGATGCCGAGGGGCCGGGAGCGCAAGCCGGAGGTCGCGGAGGCGCGGTCGCGCTGAGGCGGGTGGTCGCGCCGACGCGGGTGGTCGCGCCCGGGTGTCGCCCCGGGTGTCGCGCCGCGTCGCGCCGAGGGGTGGGCTCGGGCCGGGCGAGCCCCTGGCGGGGTCTTAGAATCCGCGGGGCTGCCGGCCGAGTTCGCCACCTACTTCCGCCCGCCGGGCCTCACCGGGATCGAGGCCCTGCACGCGCGTTTCGTGCAGCACGCCTACCGGCCGCATTCGCACCGGACGTGGACGGTCGCCGTCGTCCAGCGCGGCGCGGCCCGGTTCGAGGTGGACAGCACCCGTCAGCGGGCGGATGCCGGCGAGCTGTTCGTCCTGGAGCCCGAGGCCGTCCACACCGGGATGGCCGCCGTGCCCGAGGGGTGGGCCTACAAGGTCCTCTACGTCGAGCCCTCGGTATGGCACGACTGGGCGGAGTGCGACGGGCCGGCGCCGCGCGCGGCTCGGTGGGTGGTGTTCCGCGATCACGCGCTGCGGGCCGCGCTGCTGCGCGCGCACACCGCTCTGGCGGACGAGCCGCCGGGACTGGCCGTGGAGGAGGCGGTGCTTCAGGCGATCGCCGGGCTGACTCCCCACCTGCGTGGCGCGGCGGGGCCGGGCCCGCGGCGGCGCGGGCGCGCCGAGCACGCCGCGGTTCGCCGGGCCCGCGCGCATCTCCAGGACCGCTGGGATCAGCCGGTGTCGCTGGCGGAGCTGGCCGTCGTGGCCGGGCTCTCACGGTTCGAGCTCCTCCGGCGCTTTCGCGCGCAGACCGGCCTCACCCCTCACGCCTACCAGCGCGACCTGCGCATCGACCGCGCGCGGGCGATGCTGGCCGGCGGCGTGCCCTTGGCGGCGGTGGCCGCCGCCTGCGGCTTTGCCGACCAGCCGCACCTGTCGCGTGTGTTCAAGCGGTCGGTGGGCGTGACGCCGGGGGCGTACGCGCGCGCGGCGGTCGGCGCTCCGAGCGCCGACAGAAGAAAGCGCAACATCGTTCAAGACAGCGCGGGCCGAGCGCGGCGATGATCCGGCGCCGTGACCGTCGCCGAGTTCGATACCAAGATCGCGATCGTCGTCCGTGACGACCTCGCCGCCTGGCAGCGCCTCAACGTCACCGCGTTTCTCATGAGCGGGCTGGTGGCGTCGGCGGGTCCCGAGGCGATCGGCGAGGACTACGTCGATGGCGATGGGGCGCGCTACCTGCCGCTGCTGGTGCAGCCGGTGCTGGTGTTCGAGACCGGCGCCGAGAAGCTGCGCACCCTGCGTGAGCGCGCGGCGCGCCGCGAGGTCCCGGTGGCGATCTACACGGCCGACATGTTCGCCACCGGCAACGACGCCGACAACCGCGCCACGGTGCGCGCGGTGGACGGGGAGCGGCTGGACCTCGTCGGGCTCGGGGTCCGGGCCGGGCACCGCGACGTCGACGCCATCGTGCGCGGCGCCCAGCGCCACCCGTAGCGCGAGCCCCGACGCGGCGCATCGGGAGTCCTTCGGCGGTTTGAGACGCTCGGCTTACGGGCCCCACCGAGTCTGCTCGTATGAACTCGAGCACTGGACTGCTCACGACGACCCGCGCCTGCGCGGGCCGCCCGGCGCGTTCCGCGCGCGCCCGATGCCCGCCGCCCGTACGTGGCTGGCGGCCAACTGGCAGCGCCTGGCGCTGCCGGCCCTGCTGCTGGTCACCGCCGTGGCCTACCTCTGGGACCTGAGCGCCTCCGGCTACGCCAACAGCTTCTACGCCGCCGCCGTCCAGGCCGGGACCAAGAGCTGGAAGGCGTTCTTCTTCGGCTCGATCGACTCCTCGAACTTCATCACCGTCGACAAGCCGCCCGCCTCGCTGTGGGTGATGGCGCTGTCGCGGCCGGATCTTCGGCTTCAGCAGCTGGAGCATGCTCGTCCCCCAGGCGCTCGAGGGCGTCGCCGCGGTCGCGCTGCTCTACGCGGCGGTCAAGCGCTGGTTCGGCGCCGGCGCCGGCCTGGCGGCCGGGCGCGCTGCTGGCGATCACCCCGGTGGCGGCGCTGATGTTCCGCTTCAACAACCCCGACGCGCTGCTCGTGCTGCTGCTCGTCGCCGGCGCCTACTGCCTGACCCGCGCGCTGGAGCGGGCCGGGACGCGCTGGATGGTCGCCGCCGGGACGATGATCGGCTTCGCCTTCCTGGCCAAGATGATGCAGGCGTTCCTCGTCCTGCCGGCGTTCGCGCTCGTCTACCTGGTCGCCGCCCCGACCGGCCTGCGCCGGCGGTCGCTGCAGACTGCTGGCCGGCGGCCTGGCGATCGTCGTCAGCGCCGGCTGGTGGGTGGCGATCGTCGCGCTGTGGCCGGCGGGCTCGCGGCCGATGATCGACGGCTCGTCCGACAACAGCATCCTCAACCTGATCTCGGCTACAACGGCCTGGGGCGGATCTTCGGCAGCCGGCGGGCCGGCGGTGGCGGTGGCGGCGGTGGCGGCGGGAACTTCAGCGGCGCCGACCGGCCTGCTGCGCCTGTTCAACGACGCTGATGGGCGGCCAGGCCTCGTGGCTGCTGCCCGCCGCGCTGCTCGCGCTCGTCGCCGGCCTGGTCGCCACGCGCCGCGCCCCGCGCACCGACCGCACCCGCGCCGCGCTGCTGCTGTGGGGCGGCTGGCTGGTCGTCAGCGGCGCTCGTCTTCAGCTTCGGCAGCGGCGTCATCCACACCTACTACACGGTCGCGCTGGCCCCGGCGATCGCCGCGCTGGTGGCGATCGGCGGCCGGCTGCTGTGGGCCGCGGCGCGAGCGGTCGCGCGCCGCGCGCTGATGGCCGCGGCCGGCGGTCGGCCGTCACCGCCGGCTGGGCGTGCGATGCTGCTGGACCGCACGCCGAGCTGGGAGCCGTGGCTGCGCACCGCTGGTCGCTGGTCGCCGGCGTCGCCGCGGTCGCCGCGCTGCTCGTCGCGCCGCTCTGGCGGCCGCGCTGCGCGGCCGCGCTGGCGCGTCGCCGCGGCGGTGCTCGGCGCTGATCGCCGTGCCTCGCCGGCCCGGCGGCCTACGCCGCCGCAGACGATCTCCACCGCCCACACCGGCTCGATCCCGTCGGCCGGCCCGGCGAGCGCCGGCGGCGGGCGGCGGGCGGCGGCTTCGGCGGCGGCGGGCCGGCCGGGCGGTGCCGGCGCGCGTCGGCCGGCGGCGCCGGCGTCGCCGCCGGGCCGGGTCCGCCGGCGCGCTCGGCGGCCGGCTCGGGCGCCGGCGGGCGCGCCGGCGGCGCCGCCGGCGGCTCGGCCGGCGGCGGCTCGCGGGCGGCGGGCGGCGGCCGACGCGTCAGCGCGGCGCTCAGTCACGGCGCTCGAGGCCAACGCCGGCCGCTACCGCTGGGTGGCCGCGACCTCGGGCTCGCAGTCCGCGGCGTCCCTGGAGCTGGCCACCGGCGGCGAGCCGGTGATGGCGATCGGCGGCTTCAGCGGCGAGGGCGGCAACCTCACCCTGGCCCAGTTCGAGAGCTACGTGAAGGCCGGCGACATCCACTACTACATCGCCTCGGGCGGCAACGGCGGTCCGGGTGGCGGCGCGGGCTCATCGAGCTCCATCACCAGCTGGGTCAAGGCCCACTACAAGGCGGTGACGATCGGCGGCCAGACGCTCTACGACCTGACCTCGCCTCTGAGCTGGCCGCGCCGGCACCGCTGGGAGCGCCACGAGTCCCACCGCGCCGGGCGGCACGATCGGCCGCCACCACCGCGTCACCTTCACGTTACGCCCGGCGCGCCCGCCTGTCACAGTCTTGACCGATGACCCATCGCGAGATCCACTCATGGCTGATGGACATGGACGGCGTGCTGGTGCACGAGGAGCACGCGATCCCGGGCGCCGACGAGTTCATCGCGCGCCTGCGCGCGCAGGGGACGCGCTTCCTGGTGCTCACCAACAACTCGATCTACACGGCGCGTGACCTCGCGGCACGGCTGCGCAACAGCGGGATCGACGTGCCCGAGGAGGCGATCTGGACCTCGGCGCTGGCCACGGCGCGCTTTCTGCAGGACCAGCGGCCCGGGGGCTCGGCGTACGTCATCGGCGAGGCGGGGCTGACCACCGCCCTGCACAGCGCCGGCTACACGCTGACCGAGCGCAGCCCCGACTACGTGGTGCTCGGCGAGACGCGCACGTACAGCTTCGAGCGGATCACCCACGCCATCCGCCTCATCGACAACGGCGCTCGCTTCATTGCCACCAATCCGGACGCGACGGGCCCGTCGGTGGACGGGCCGATGCCGGCCACGGGCTCGGTGGCGGCGCTCATCACGCGGGCCACCGGGATCGATCCCTACTACGTCGGCAAGCCCAATCCGCTGATGATGCGCTCGGCCCTCAACGCCATCGACGCCCACTCCGAGACGGCGGCGATGATCGGCGACCGCATGGACACCGACGTCGTCTCCGGGCTCGAGGCGGGCATGGAGACGATCCTGGTCCTGAGCGGGCTGACGACACGCGAGGACGCCGAACGCCATCCCTACCGGGCCGGGCGGATCGTGGACTCGATCGCCGACCTGCTGCCGGAACTCGGCGGTGAGGGGTCACGTCAGGATTAGGGGTGAGCTACCCTGCCCCGAGCGCCGTGTGCGCCGGGCCGGTCATGGCGTGGCGGGCCAAGCGAGGAATTTGCGACATCCCTGGCATTCTTCTGCAAGCTTTGAGGTCCGGCACACGTGACACTCTGTCACCCCGCCCCACCCGTCCGCCTGCCATGCGGCTACTCTGCCCACCGCAATCAACGTTTCACGCTAGGAGACAGGATGAACAAGACGGAACTCATCGACGCGATCGCCAAGGACAGCGGGCTGTCCAAGGCCGACTCGTCGCGTGCGCTGGAGTCGATCCTCACCACGGTGACCAAGACCCTGAAGAAGGGTGACGAGGTCGCGATCACGGGCTTTGGCAAATTCTCCGTGGCCAAGCGCGGCGCGCGCACGGGCCGCAACCCTCAGACGGGCGCCCCGGTCAAGATCAAGGCCTCCAAGAACGCCAAGTTCACCGCCGGAGCCACGCTCAAGAACGCGGTCGCGGGCCGGCGGCCCGCCAAGTAGCCAGCCGCACGGCGCCGGCGCAAGCCGCCGGAGATGAGAACACGGTTTCGGCGGCACGGGCGTCTCGGCCCGGCCGCCGACTACTGCGCCGTGGCCGACCGCCGCGTGGTGGGGCTACTGCGCGCCGCCCGACCGGTCCGCCGTGGCCGGCTACTCCCCGGCGAACTCGTCGTCGGCAGCGAGGCCGGGCTCGTCCTCGGCCGCGTGGATCGCGCAGAGTGCCGGCCCGCCCGACTCGAGCATCGCCTCGAGCTCTGACGGGGTCAGCCGGGCGCCGCACTCCTCGCATCGCTCGCCTGCCGTCTCGATGCTGTGCTCCTCTAGGCTCATGGCGCGAGTCTAGTCCCATCCGGGGGCGCCGGGCCGGCCGCCCCGAGATATGCCAATACCGCCAGAACGCGGCGGTGATCGTCGTCGGTGGCAGGAAGGTTGAGCTTTGCGAAGATATTGGTGACGTGCTTCTCGACGGCGCCGAGCGTGATCACCAGCTCGCGCGCGATCGCGGCGTTCGTCCGACCCTGCGCGATGAGAGAGAGCGTCTCGCGCTCGCGGGGCGTCAGGTCGGCCAGTGAGTTCTCGCCGGTGCCCGCCTGGGCCTGCACCAGCGAGGCGATGACCTCGCGGTCCAACGCGGTGCCGCCGGCCGCGACGCGGTGCACCGCGTCCAGGAAGCTGCGCACCTCGCCGACGCGCTCCTTGAGCAGATAGCCGACGCCGCTCTCTCCGGACGCCAGCAGCTCGCCGGTGTACACGGGTTCGACGTACTGGGAGAGGACGAGGACCGACAAGTCCGGGAACCGGCGGCGCGCCTCCAGCGCGGCGCGGATCCCCTCGTCGGTGAACGTCGGCGGCAGGCGAACATCGACGATGGCCAGGTCCGGCTTGTGCCCGGCGACGATCCGCAGCAGACCGTCCCCGTCGTCGGCCTGGGCGACCACCTCGATGTCGTACTCCTGGAGCAGCGCGACGATGCCCTCGCGCAGCAGGACCGAGTCCTCGGCGATCACGACTCGCATGGCAGCACCGCCCGGATGGTCGTGCCGATCCCCTCGGGCGAGTCGATGTCGAGCGTGCCGTCCAGCGCCTCGACCCGCTGACGCAGGCCGCTCAGCCCGCCGCCGCGGGGATCCGCGTCACCCGGGCCGTTGTCGGCGATCTCCACCACCAGACGCGCCCCCGTCCGGCGGATCGCGATCCGCACCGACGCGCCCGGAGCGTGCTTGACGGCATTGGTCAGCGACTCGGCGGTGACGAAGTAGGCGGCGGACTCCACGACGGGCGCCAGGCGCTGCGTGAGCTTGCTCTCGACGGTGGTGTCGATCCCGGAGCGCTGCGCCAGAGCCTCGACCGCGGCGACCAGGCCGCGGTCGGCCAGCACCGGAGGGGCGATGCCGCGCGCGAGGTCGCGCAACTCGGCAACCGCGGCGGTGGCCTCCTCACGGGCCTGGCGGATCAGGTCCGCCGTCTCGGGCTGGTCCTCGAGGCGGGCCTCGGCTCGCCCGAGCTGCATCGTCAGCGCCACCAGGCGTGCCTGGGCGCCGTCATGGAGGTCGCGCTCGATCCGGCGCAGCTCCGCCGACTGGACGTCCAGCACGCCTCGCCGCGTCCGCGTCAGCTCGTCGACCCGAGCGCTGAGGTCGGCCTGGCGCGGTGACGAGAAGAGGGCGTGCACGACGAACGCCATGGCCAGACCGAGCGCGGGGAACACCGGCCAGAAGAAGCCGAAGCCGCCCATCGCCCAGACGAGCACCAGGTACACGCCGAGGACCACCGAGAGCGACCCCTGGATGGCCAGCCGCCGCCGGGGCCCCTGGGACTGTGCCCAGGCACGCCGCCAGGCCACCTGCAGCGCGATCGGCAGGCCCAGGCTCGTCCACACCCACATGGGCCAGAACGGGCCCCCGGTCGCCGCCCAGACGATGGTGACGGCCAGACAGCACACCACTGACAGGGTCACCTCCCCTGCCAGCAGCGTGCTGCCGGTGCGCCGCGCGATCTGAGACTGCGGGCTAGTCATGACCGGTGACTCCCACGGCCACATCATCGCAGTGCCGAGGGCTCCGCCATCGGGGCGAACGCCTGCCGCCGCGGCGCCGACCGCCGCCCCAGAAGGGTGACGACGGCCGGCAGGGCCACGGCGCGCACGATGGTGGCGTCGAGCAGGATGGCCACGGCGAGACCGAAGCCGAGCTGCTTGAACTCCAGCAGGTGCAGCGTGGCGAAGATCGAGAACACCGCGATCATCACCGCTGCCGCGCTGGTCACCGTCCCGGCCGTCGCGCCCAGGGCCCGCACCGATGCGGTCCGGGCGTCGACGCCGCGGCTGCGCTCCTCGCGCACCCGCTCGAGGATGAGCACCGTGTAGTCCATCGACAGGCCGAACAGCAGGACGAAGGCGAACAGCGGGAGCCATTCGACGATCGCCCCGTCGGAGGTGAAGCCCAGCAGCTTCTCCCCGATGCCGTGCTGGAAGACCTCCACCAGGACCCCGAAGGAGGCTCCGACCGACAGGAGGTTCAGGCCGATCACCGAGGCCGCCAGCGCCGGAGAGCCGAACGCCGCGACGAGCAGCAGGAACGCGAGCCCCAGCACGCCCGCGATCACCAGCGGCGTGATCGTGGTCAGCCGACCGGAGAAGTCGGCGTTGCCCGCGGCGGCGCCGGTGAGCATCACCTTGGCTCCGGGGAGGGCAAGGGTCCGGTCAACGGTCTGGCGCAGATGCGCGACCGCGTTCTGCTGGGCGGGCAGCGCGATGTTGGGGAACGGGACGGACACGAGCGCGGTCGAGCCGTCACGGGCCACGTCGACGGTGACTGACCCGTGCCCTCCGGTGACCGCCTCGGCCCGCCGGCCCAGGTCTCGCATGGCACGCTGAGCTGCCGCGCCTGCCAGGTGGTGTCCGGTGACGACGAGCTGGGCGTCGCTCGGCGAACCCGGGAAGGCCCGGTCGATGGCCCGGTCGGCGACGCGGACCGCGTTGTGGAGGGGCAGATCCTGGACGCCGGGATCGCCGGTCCGCATGCTCAGCACGGGAACCGAGAGTGCTCCGAGCAGCGCCACGGTCACCACCAGCGATGCCGCGGGACGGGCGGTGATGCCCGTCAGCACGCGCTGCCACAGCCCGGACGCGCCGGCGTCGCGAGGACGACGCCGCGGCCACAGCCGGCCGCGATCGATCCGGTCACCGAGGAGCGCCAGGACGGCCGGCAGCACCGTCACCGAGCCGACGGCGGCGATCGCCACCACCAGGATCGCGCCCAGTGCCATCGACGTGAACACGCCGAGCCCGGTGAACATGAGGCCGGCCAGACCGACCATGACGGTCAGGGCGGCGACGACGATGGCGCGGCCGACGCTGGCCGTCGCGGCCGTGAGCGCGGCCTCGCTGCCCCGCCCGGCCCGCCGCTCCTCGCGCTCGCGCCGGATGTAGAACAGCGAGTAGTCGACGCCGACGGCCAGGCCGATGAGGACCACGACCGACGCGGTGGGCTGACCCTCAGGGGCGATCTGCGAGATCACGCCGAGGGCGCCCAGCGCCCCGGCCACCGAGGTCAGGCCCAGCATGAGCGGCACGAGGGCCGCCACCAACGCACCGAAGGCGAAGATGAGGATGATCAGCGTGATGGGCAACGAGACCAGCTCGGCGTGGCTGAGGTCGGTGTTGACGACGTCGTTGATGGCGCGGCCGGCCGACGCCTCGCCGGCCTCCTGCAGCGTGGCGCCGGGATGCGAGGCGGCCACGGACGCGACGACCCGCTGAAGCGGAACCACGCGGTCATTGGCGTTATCGGGATCGCCGCGCAGCTGCACCTGCACCAGCTGCAGCCTCCCGCCGGCGCGCGACAGAGCCGGCACCTCGCGGGGGCCCTGGACGGAGGCCACGCCCGGCAGACGGCGGGCGCGGACCTCGAGCGCCGTGACCGCCGCGGCGGTGCTGTGAGGGTTGCCGGAGGTGACCAGCACGCTCTCGGTCGCCGGCGACGTGAGGTGCGCGGCCGACAGAGCGGCGTCGGCGCGAGCCGATTCGCCGGTGCCCGATCCCGCGTTTGAGAGGGTCTTGGTCCCCGCGGCGGCGCCGGCGAAGATGCAGCCGGCGATCAGGACGAGCCACAGGGCGACGATCGTCCGCGGATGGCGGGCCGAGGCGCCGGAGACGGAGCTGACCGCCCGGGCAAGACGCCCGGAGGGCCGACTGACGGAGTGGGATGTGAAGCGTGAATGTCTCATGCCCGCCAGCCTGCCGACGGGCCGGTGCCGTGTCGCTGGGGCGCGGAGGCGGATGAGCGGGAGCGCGCCCCCGAGTCGCCGGTGGGGTTAGCCCCACCCTCGGCCAGCCGGCGTCGCGTTCCGGGGGCGTCTAGCCCGCGGCGCGATCCGGCGCGGTCGAGCCGGCGACGCCGCTCTGGAGCCGGACCCAGAGCGCCGTGACCAGCGCCAGACCGGCGGTGATGAGCAGGAGCGTGGGGTAGCCGGCCAGGTGCGCGGCGAGCGCCAGCACGTAGGGCACGGCGAACCCGATGTAGGTGAGGACGTAGTAGATCGCGGTGAGCCTGGCCAGGGCGTCGGGGTGGGCCAGGCGCTGGACCTCCACCAGGCCCGCCACCAGGCACAGTCCGTAGCCCATGCCCAGGACGAGGGCGCTGGGGATGAGCAGCCAGGTCTGGTGCTCGTGCGCGGTGAAGGCGGCGCACGCCATCCCCACCACCATGACCGCCAGCCCGAGGGTGGCCGCGCGGTTGCCGGCTGCGTGGGCGTCCAGGCGTCGCGCCACCGGCTGGATCAGGACGCCGGCCATTGCCGCGAGCATGGCCACCGCCGCGGTGAGCGCGATCCCGTCCGTGGCGTGCGCCGCGCCGACGACGCTGGGCAGGAGGGCGAAGGCGACCGCCGGGGCGGCGAACACCCACGGCGCCGTCGGCGCCACCACGCGGAGGAAGCGCGGCTGGCGCAGGCTCGGCAATGCCCGGCTGATCGCGCCACCGCCGCCCCGGACCACCGTCTCCGCGGCGCCCGGGACCAGCGCGAGCACGGCGAGCATGAGCGCCACGTGGGGCAGATAGGGGACGACGCCCGGATCCGGCGCCCATTGGGCCAGCAGCCCGGACACCAGCGGCCCGGCGGCGAAGCCGATCGTCATGGTGACCGCACCCCGGCGCGCGGCCGCGTGGTCGGTGGCGTCGCCGAAGGGCGGCCGCGACAGCTCACGCAGCCAGGCGGTACCCGCGCCGAACGCGGCGCCGCTGCCCAGCCCGGTGAGAAACCGGCCGGCGTAGAGGGGCGCCACGGCGTGGTCGGCAACGACGAGGGCCAGCGTGCCGGCCAGCGAGAGCGCGGCGGAGGCCAGGACCACCGGACGGCGCCCCCGCGCGTCAGAGAGCGGGCCCGCGATGAGCAGGCCGGGGATGAGCCCGAGGGCATAGACGCCGAACAGGGCCTCGAGCGTGCCGGTGGAGAGGCCGAGCTGCCGGCGGTAGACGAGCAGCATCGGCGTGAACTGGTTGGAGCCCCACGCCGCGCCGAACAGCGCCGCGCCCGCGCGGACCCACGTCAGGCGGGCGGCCGCGCCGAGCGCACTACCTCTCATCTGGATCCGAGCCGTGCTCATGGGTCTCCTCTCCGATCAAAAGTTCAATGAGCGAACCTAAAGGGCGGGGCCGAGACTACCACACAAGTTCAATCATCAGACCTCTGCGCTAGAATGAGGCCTATGCTCGGAAAGGACTACGTAGGCCAGGACTGCTCGATCGCGGGCGCACTCGAGGCGGTGGGCGAACGGTGGACGCTGCTGATCGTGCGCGACGCCTTCTACGGCGTGCGGCGCTTCAGCGACTTCCAGGCCCACCTGGACATCCCTCGGGCGGTGCTGTCAGACCGGCTCAACGGCCTGGTCGATGACGGGATCCTCACCCGCACCCCGGACCCGGCCCACGCCGGGCGCCACCTCTACGAGCTCACGCAGAGCGGCGTGGAGCTGTGGCCCGTGGTCCATGCCCTGCTCGTGTGGGGCGGCAAGCACCGCCGGGCCAACAGCCGGGTGTTTCGCCACGCGCAGTGCGGAACGCGGCTGAGCGAGAGCGGTCGCTGCGACGCATGCGGGATCACGCCGGGCCCGGAGGACCTGATCACGGAGCGCCGGCGCGGTTACCAGCCGACCCGGGACGACCCGGTGACGCAGGTGCTACGGGCCCCGCACCGGCTGCTCGTGCCCATCGAGACCTGAGTCGCGGGCCGAACCTCGGCAACGGTCATCTCCCTCCTCAACTAAACTCATGAGTTTACTTGTGGGCAGCAGCGGGCGCCGGGGCGGCGGGGGCCACGGCGGTCGTCAGCAGCTCGATGTAGCGCTCGGCGGAACGGTGCAGGACGGCCTTGCCGTCGTGGCGGATCGCGGGGCTCCACCACCCGCCGTAGATGCAATCGAAGTCGTACGGCGCCAGCGCCTGGACGATCCCCCTCACCGCCGGCTCGGCCAGCGGGAGGCGCACCGGTGCGCTGTAGACGAAGGACACGCGGTCCTCACCCGGGGTCACCATGATGGTGTCGCCGGCCAGGATCACCCCACGGCGCCCGGCGCCCGGCGCCCAATGGGCCACGGCGCTGCCGGGGAAGTGGCCGCCGCACTGCACGAGCGTGACGCCGGGAAACACCTCCAGCGTGCCTGACCAGGTGCGGACCGCGGGATCGGGGCGCATCAGCCATGGGGCGTCGACATCGACGAGCAGGATCTCCGCGTCGAAGGCGTGGCTCCACTCCACCGCCGCCCCGTACATATGGGGATGGCTGGCGCTGATGGCGTGCAGCCCACCGGCGGCGCGCACCGCCTGGACCGCCGCATCGTCGACGAACGGCGGCGGGTCCCACAGCAGGTGACCCTCGGGCGCCCGCACGATCAGCCCCCGCTGGCCCACCCCGACATCGGGCTCGCATCCGACCCCCATCAGGCCGGGCTCGACCGTGCGGATCACGGAGTGGCAGCCGTCGGCGGCCAGCTGCGACATCGTCGTCCAGCGCTGGCCGGTGGGCGGCACCCACTGACGCTCGTCCTCGCACAGCGGGCAGCGCTTCGGAGCCGACTCGGCCGGTGGGTAGTTGGCGCCGCAGGCGGGACAGATCCAGATCTGGGCTGAGCTCACGGGGCTCAGTCAGACACTACTGGAGGCGATGCGCTCAGAGCCGACGCTCACCGAGCCATGAACTGGTCCAGCCAGCCGATGAGCTCGTCGCCGGGGATCGGGCGGCTCATGAGGTAGCCCTGGGCGACGTCACATCCCAGCTCGCGCAGCCGCTCGAGCACCTCGGGATCTTCGACGCCCTCGGCCACCACGCCCAGGCCGAGGTTGCGCCCCAGGTCGATGGTGGAGCGCACGATCACGGCGTCCTCCTCGGAGGTGGCCATGCGCGAGACGAAGGAGCGGTCGATCTTGAGCTCTGAGATGGGCAGGCGACGCAGGTAGCCCAGCGAGGTGTAGCCGGTGCCGAAGTCGTCGACGGACAGCCGCAGCCCCATCGCGCCCAGACGCTCGAGGACCCCGCGCATGCGGAACATGTCGGCGACGATCGCCGACTCGGTGATCTCGAGCTCCAGCAGCTCGGGTCCCACGGCCCACTTGGCCAGCAGCGCCGCGACCTGGTCAGGGAACTCGAGGTCGATCAGGTTGCGGGTGGAGACGTTGACCGCCACCGCCAGCGTGTGGCCCTCCTCGGTCCAGGCGCGGCACTGGCGCAGCGCCTCGTCGATCACGTACAGGGTGAGGGGCTTGATCAAGCTCGTCTCCTGGACCACGTCGATGAACTCGTGGGGTCCGACGAGTCCGCGCGTCGGGTGATGCCAGCGCACCAGCGCCTCCACCGAGGCGACCTGGCCCGAACGGAGCTCGAGCTTGGGCTGGTAGTGCAGCACCAGCTCGCGCTCGTCGATGGCCCGGCGCAGCTCTGAGATGAGCGACAGCCGCTGCGGCCGGTTGCGATCCTGGCCGCGGTCATACAGCTCCCAGCCGGAGTTGTCGCGCTTGGCCACGTACATCGCGATGTCGGCACGCTGGATGAGGCCTTCGACCTCGCGCGCGTGCTCGGGATAGGTGGCGGCCCCGATGCTGGTCTCGATCTGCAGCGGCAGCCCGTCCAGCGAGAACGGGGCGGCGAAGGCCGCGTGGATGCGCTCGGCGGCGCCGGCGACCGCGCTGGGCGAGCCGTCGTGGAGCAGGATCCCGAACTCGTCGCCACCCAGGCGCGCGATGGAGTCGGCGCCCCTCAACGTCGTGTGCAGCCGTCGAGCGGCCTCCACCAGCAGCCGGTCGCCGCTGGCGTGCCCGAGGGTGTCATTGATCTCCTTGAAGCGGTCGAGGTCCATGACGAGCACGGCGAGCCCTCCCCCCTCACGCTGCGCGCCGCGGATCACCTGGCGGACCCGGTCCTGGAAGAGCACGCGGTTGGGCAGCTCGGTCAGAGCGTCGTGCATCGCCTGGTGACGATTGAGCTCGGCCTGCTGACGGAGCGCCGCCTCGGCGCGATCGCGGTCCTGCTCGGCCAGCACCTGCTCGGTCACGTCGAGCAGGACGCCATCCAGCCACAGGCGCTCGCCCGCCTCACCCAGGATCGCGCGCCCGCGCTCCGAGACCCAGCGCAGCCCCCCATCGGCGTGAAGGACCCGATACTGCAGCGAGTACGGTGCCCCGACCTCGAGCGCCCGGTCGATCTCCTCGGCGACATAGGGGCGATCCTGCGGATGGATGATGGACCCGTAGGTGCGCACGACGTTGTCGACGAAATCGGCCGCCGGGTAGCCGCAGAGCAGCTCGATGTAGTCGCTGATGAAGCGGATCGGCCAGTCGTCCTGGCAGGAGCAGCGGTAGACCGCACCGGGTATGTTGGCGACGACGGCCCAGAACTGCTCCTCGATGATCTGCGCACGGGCATCCGTGGCTGAGTTGACAACCATGCTCCGGTGTTCGGCAGATCGGCGCCAGGCTGAAAGCCAGAACGCGGTAATGCGCGGTCTGACGACCCCCGGGGGCTATTTGCAGCTCGGGTCCAGGTTGAAGGTGGCGGTGGACTGCGCCAGCGACAGCGGACCGCCGGTCGGGATCAGCTGGATGTGGTTGACCTCGGTGTTGGCCGGGCTGTCCGACGGGTCGAACGGCCGGTAGAGCCCGTACTGAGCGAGCTGGGCCTCTGAGATCTGCGCCGCGCTCGAGCGCAGCAGGCTGTTGACACCGATGTCCTCAGCCAGGCCCTTGGTGTGCGGGTCGTCGGCGAAGCCGCCCACCGCGATGCTGTGAGCCGGCGACCGGTAGCCGCTGATGCCGTAGATGACGACGCCGAGCGCCCGGGCGAGCTGACCGAGGCGGGCGGTGAGCACGGGGAGCTGGCCCACCGACTGAACGGTGCCGGGATCCGCGACGAAGCCCGGACCCGACGCGTGGACGACCGGCGCGGCGTCAGCGCCGGAGAGTGCGCCGCCGCAGAGGTTGAGCTGCTTGAGCTCCTTCTTGACCTCCGCCAGCGACGGGGCATGGGCGTTGACGTCGCCGACGATCGCATCGCCCCCGCCGGCGGCGGGCGCTGCTTGCGCGCCGGCGGAGGGCTCGATCGCCTGCGGGTGGGCCTGGGGCAGCGCCGCGCCGGAGCCCGCATCGGCCGCGGCGGAGCCGGAGCCGGGGTGCGCGCTACCGCACGCCGTCACGGCGAGCGCGGCGCACACGGCAAGCGCGACGACCGGCAATCGAAGCGGTGGCGCAACCCGCGACCGTGGCGGCGCTTCGCCGCTCAGCCTGGGTCCACCGATCCTGGGCGGACCCAGGCTCAGTTGCATACAGGGCAGTGGCCGCTCGCGCAGGAGCAGACCGGGAGCTCGGCTCCGGCTCGCCGGGGGCGCCAGTAGCGAAGCCACGCCCGGGCAGCGGGGTTGGAGCGGTCCTGGTGTCCGCCCGGCCAGCAGGCGGAGACGATGCGTGAGGTCAGCCCCCGCAACGCCGCCGGTTCGGAGGCGGTCACCGAGGCGGCGATGTGGAGGCGCAACTCATCGTGGGTCATGGGGCAGTCGGCGCGCGGTGGGGGCGGGGTCGGGCCTGTCCTGCAGATACCCGAATCGGTGCCGGCTCTCACCATCTCGATCGTAGGGACACGCCTCTGCGTGGGCGCGGGGCGGCCCTTCGAGTACCGCTCTCTCAGGTGCGTGGGGGCGCGGTGTAGATTGTGCGCCTTGCTTCGGGCGCGACGTGTATCCACGGTCCTGGTGGCGGCCCTCGCCGCGGTGCTGATCGCCGCGTGCGGCAGCTCGAGCTCGAGCAGCTCCTCGGCGGCCGGCTCGGCCTCCGCGGCAACGGGCAGCGCGAGCGGCACGTCTTCGGCGGCGGCGACCTCGTCGGCGGCCGCCTGCAGCAAGTCAACCCTGGCGCTGCACACCCCGGGCGTGCTCACGGTGGCCACCGACGCCCCGGCATATCCGCCGTACTTCGAGAACAACAAGCCCTCCAACGGCAAGGGCTTTGAGAGCGCCGTGGCCTACGCCATCGCCGCCAAGCTCGGCTTCACCCCCAGCGAGGTCAAGTGGGTGACGGAGCCCTTTGACTCGTCCTACGCGCCGGGGCCGAAGTCCTTTGACTTCGACATCAACGAGATCTCGATCACCAAGCCGCGCGAGACGGCGGTGGACTTCTCAGCGCCCTACTACACCAACCCGCAGGGGATCATCGTCAGCTCGACGTCGAAGTACGCGCACCTGACCTCGCTGGCGGCGCTGCGGAGCGCCAAGATCGGCGTGCAGATCGGCACCACGAGCCTCGACGCCACCAACTCCGTGATCAAGCCGAGCTCCCAGCCGGACGTGTTCAACACCTCCAACGACGTGGTGGCCGCGTTCAAGATCCAGCGCGTCAACGCGATCGTCGTCGACCTGGCCACGGCGTTCGAGCTCACCAGCGAGATCAAGCACAGCACGATCGCCGGCCAGTTCACCGCGCCGGGCGGCGACAACTGGGGTGTGCTGCTGGCCAAGGGCTCCAAGCTCACCCCGTGTGTCAGCCAGGCCGTCAACGCGCTGAAGTC
The DNA here is from genome assembly GCA_963771675.1 of uncultured Actinomycetota bacterium. GTDB lineage: Bacteria > Actinomycetota > Thermoleophilia > Solirubrobacterales > Solirubrobacteraceae > Palsa-465. The sequence continues at coordinate 251,900 of CAVYUJ010000008.1, forward strand.
CAACGGCACGCTGGCCGCGCTCAACAAGCGCTGGATCGCCTCGGCGGCCAACGTGCCCGACCTGCACTAGCAGCCTCCGGCTTCCACGCCGAGTGAGCGCGCCCCCCACTGTCACGACCAAGGAGGACCGCGCACGGGAGCACCGGCGGCGCGCGCGGCGGTCGATCACGATCTCCACCATCTCGACGGTGGTCGTCCTGGGGGGCATGGCCACGTACGTGCTGACCAGCCCCGGCTGGCCCAACGTGCGGCGGGAGTTCTTCTCCTCCAGTGCGTTCGCGTCGTCGTTCGGGAGCGTGCTCAGCGGCTTCTGGCTGGACGTCCGGATGTTCCTCATCGTCGAGGTCGGCGTGCTCGTGCTCGGACTGCTCATCGCCCTCATCCGCACGGTGGAGGCGCCCGTCCTGTTCCCCCTGCGCCTGGTCGCGATCGTCTACGTCGACGTCATGCGCGGCATCCCGACGATCCTGCTCGTGTACATCATCGGGTTCGCGGTACCCGGGCTGAACCTCAAGGGGGTCCCCACCAGCCCGGTCGTCCTTAGCGGAATCGCACTGGCCATGTGTTACTCGGCGTACGTGTCCGAGGTGTTCCGCGCCGGCCTGGAGTCGATCCACCCCAGCCAGGCAGGGGCCGCGCTCGCGCTCGGGCTCACCCCGGTGCAGGCGCTGCGCTACGTCGTGGTGCCGCAGGCGGTGCGGCGGGTCGTCCCGCCGCTGCTCAACGATTTCATCGCGCTCCAGAAGGACGTCGCGCTCGTCTCCATCGTCGGTCCCCAGGAGGCGTTCCGAGTGGCCCAGATCTTCGCCGCCTCCCAGTTCAACTACACGCCGCTGCTGGCCGCGGCGGCGCTCTACCTCTGCGTGACGATCCCGATGACGCGGATCGTCGACCGCCTGCAGGCGAGCAGCCGGCGCGAGCGCGGAGGCGTCCTGGCCCTCGGGCCCCGATGAGCGCCGTCCTGGAGCTGCGCGGGGTGACCAAGGCCTACGGGCCCAACGAGGTACTGCGCGGGATCGACCTCGCGGTGGGCGAGCACGAGGCGATCGCCCTCATCGGCGCGTCGGGCTCGGGCAAATCGACGCTGCTGCGCTGCATCGACCTGCTCGAGGAGATCGACGACGGCGACATCCTGCTCGACGGCGAGCCCATCACCACGCCAGGTCTCGATCCAGTACCGGCGCGGCGGAGGCTGGGGCTCGTCTTCCAGGCCTTCAATCTGTTCCCGCACCGCAACGTGATCGAGAACGTGATCATGGGAGCCGTGCGGGCGCAGGGGATGGCGCGCGACGAGGCGGCCGCCGCGGGCGAGGCGATGCTGGCCCGCTTCGGCCTGGCCGGCCGGGGCGGCGACTACCCCGATCGGCTCTCCGGAGGCCAGCAGCAGCGCGTGGCCATCGCACGGGCTCTGCTCACCCGGCCGCGCGCCCTGCTGCTCGACGAGGTCACCAGCGCGCTTGACCCGGAGCTGGTGGGCGAGGTGCTCGAAGTGATCCGCGAGCTCAAGGCCGACGGCATGACGATGATCATCGCCACGCACGAGATGGGCTTCGCGCGCGACGTCGCCGACCAGGTCTGCTTCTTGGAGGGCGGGCGCATCGTCGAGCGCGGCGCCCCCGAGCAGATCTTCACCGCGCCCCAGCGCGAGGAGACCCAGCGCTTTTTGGCCCGCCTGCTGGCAGGTGGTCGCGCCGGCTGAGCGCCGGCGGCGCTGGGGTCCCCGCGACGCGGCGCGCCATACTGTGCGTGATGACGGCGTTTGACCAACCGGCATCGGAGACCGGAGTCCCCTACTGGCGCCGGCCGCTCGTGCGCTCCCGGCCCGATGACCGGACCTCGAACACGCTGCAGACTCCGGGCATGCGCCGCTACGCGGCGATCTCCGGCGGGCTGACCGGGTCCCAGCACCTGTGGATGGGCGGCAACACCGTGCGTCCGGGCCAGAAGTCCGCCGACCACCATCACGGCGAGGCCGACAGCGGGATCTACGTCGTCTCGGGCCACCCACGCTTCGTGTTCCTGGTGGACGGCGCCGAGGCGCACATCGACGCGGCCCCCGGCGACTTCGTCTACGTGCCCGCCTGGGTGCCGCACCGCGAGGAGAACCCGTCCGACTACGAGGACGCCGTGGTGGTGCTGGCCCGCAGCACCCCGGAGGAGATCGTGGTCAACCTCCCCAGCCTGCACTCGGTCGACGGGATCCCGCACGCGTCTGAGTAGGCCGGTGAGGTAGGGGCGTGCGGAATCTGAGGTAGGCGGGCGCTGAAGACCGGGCGCTCGCCCGATGTGCGCCGTGGGGGCTTAGACGCATGCTTGACCGCATGCTCATCACCATCACATCCAGCCGCCGCCGCCTGCCGGGCGGCCGCCCCTTCCACCTCATGCTGCTGTCCCTCGCCACCTCCGCCCTGGGCGACTGGCTCTACAACGTCGCCCTGCTGGCGCTCGTCTTCGGTCGCACCGGCTCGGCCACCTGGGTGGCGCTCACCACCGCCGGTCGGGTACTGCCGATCGTCGTGCTCGGGCCGGTGGGCGGCGTCCTGGCCGACCGCTATGACCGCCGGGCGCTCATGATCGGCGCCGACGCGGCGCGCATGGTGCTGATGGTCGCGCTGGCGCTCGTCGCCGCGGCCGGCCTGCCGCTCGTGCTCGCTCCTCTCCTGGCCGCCCTCGCGACGGCCGCCAGCACCGTCACCTCGCCGTCGGTGGCCGCCAGCACGCCGCGCCTGGTGCAGGACCACGAGTTGCAGCGCGCCAACGCGCTGCGCGCCGGCATCGGCCAGGGCGCGATCGTGGCCGGCCCGGCGCTCGGAGCGGTGGTTCTCGCGCTCACCGATCCCGCCGTGGCGATCCTGCTCAACGGTCTCAGCTTCGCGATCTCAGCCGCCGCGGTCATGGCGATCGGTCCCGGGCCGGCGTTCCGGCCCAAGGCGCGCCAGGCCGCCGGCGCGCCGAGCCTGCTCGGTGACGTGAAGGCCGGGGCGCACGCCCTGCGTGGCGCGCCCACCGCCGTCCGGCTGGTCGCCGCCGACGTGCTGTGCAGCGCGGTCTACGGGCTGCTCACGGTGATGCTCGTCCTCGTCAGCCGGCGGGTCGGGGCCGGCGACGGCGGCTACGGGATCCTGCTCTGCGGGTTCGGCGCCGGCGGCCTGATCGGCGCCACGGTGCTCGCCCGGGCCGACGCGCCGGGGGCCTGGCGGCGCACGCTGGCCGTCGCGCTGCTGCTGGTCGCCGTCGCGATGGCCGCACTGGGCCAGAGCTCCACCCTGGTCGAGGCCGTGGTCCTCGCCGTGCTCGGCGGGGGCGGGATGGTCGTCGGCGAGGTCCTCTCGGACACCGCGCTGCCCCGCATGCTCGACGACGAGGTCCTGGGCCGCGCCTACGGCCTGGCCCTGCCGGTCTCACTGAGCGGGATCGTCATCGGATCCCTGGCGGCCGGACCTCTGGTCTCCCTCCTCGGGCTCCAGGGCGCGTTCGCCGCCGCCGGCGTGTTCGTCGCCCTCACCGCGGGGCTCCTGCTGCGCCGCCCCCTGGCCCTCGTCCCCGCCGCCGCTCCGGTGGCGCCGGCGCACTGAGCCCCCGGCGTCACCGCGAGCGATGATTCTCGCCCGCGGCGGCGTTAAGGCTCGTAGAAGAATTAGGTTGCGGAGCTGGCGAGTGACTGGGCGTGGCTGACGGGGGGCGGCGAACCAAGTCGTACCTGTCGTCCGGCGGGTTCGCCGCCGTCCGCCAGGCGCGTCCAGACGCCGCCAGAACGCACCGTAATTCGTCTACGGGCCTAGAGGCTCGTGACACTGTGATCGAGCACGAGGAGGACGCGGAGAGATGAGCAAGGTGAGTGGGACTGCTCGACGTCATCCAGGTGAGCCTCGCGCCGGTGCTGCTGGGCCGGGGGATCCCGTTCTTCAGCCGGCTCGAGCGTTACCCGGTGATGCTCGAGGACCCCGTCATCGTGCCGGGGTCGCGGGTGACGCATATGTACTTCCGGGTTCGCCGCTGACCGCAGACTGCTCAGCCCACTCGCGCAGCCGGAACCGCTGCACCTTGCCGGTGAGCGTGCGCGGCAGCTCGTCGACGAAGTGCACCAGGTGGGGGTACTCGTAGCGGCGCATGCGCTCCTTGCACCATGTGCGCAGCTCGTCGGCGAGGGCGTCGTCGCCGGGCTCGTCGCCCGCGCACTGCACGTAGGCGGCGATGCGGCTGGCGTCGTCGATCCGCACCCCGACCACACCGACCCCGCCCACGCGCGGATGCTCTGAGAGCGCGTGCTCCATGTCCACCGGCGAGACCCACAGGCCGCCGACCTTGAGCATGTCGTCAACGCGGCCCACGTAGGCATAGGTGTCGTCGTCGCCGCGCTCGTAGCGATCGCCCGTGGCAAACCAGTCGCCCACCATCGAGGCCTTGCTCTTCTCATGCTGATGCCAGTAGAAGGCTGCGCACGAGTCGCCCCGCACCTGCAACGCGCCGATACCCGCGCCCTGCACCGTCAGGCCATCCTCGTCGAGCAGGCGCAGCTCATAGCCCGGCACCGGCCACCCGGTGGTCCCCGGACGCACGTCACCGGGCCGGTTGGAGCAGTAGATGTGCAGCATCTCGGTCGAGCCGATGCCGTCGACGATGTCGATGCCGAAGCGCTCGCGCCACCGGTTGATCGTCGTGGCGGGCAGGGGCTCGGCGGCCGAGACGCAGAAGCGGACGGAGTCCAGCGCGCCGTCGGCGTCGGCGTCTCGCGCGAGCAACCCGAACAGCGCGGGCACGCTGAAGAACACCGACGGCCGGTGGCGGCGCAGCGTCTCCAGGATCGCCGGTGGCTTGGGCGGCCCTGTCATCAGCACCGACGTGGCACCGAACCACAGCGGGAAGGTGAGGCCGTTGCCGAGCCCGTAGGCGTGAAACAGCTTGGTGGTGGAGAAGTGCACGTCGTCGGGACCCAGGCCGAGCACCCCGCCGGCGTACTGCTCGCAGGTGACGCCGACGTCATGCTGGAGGTGGACGACGCCCTTGGGCTTGCCGGTCGACCCCGAGCTGTAGAGCCAGAACGCCATGTCGTCGCGATGCGTGGGGGCGGCGTCGAGCTCGTCGGGCTGCGCGGCCATCGCCGCGTCGAACTCGGTCACGCCGGCCTCGGCGCGGCCGCGGACGAGCCAGCGCACCGGCCGGTCGCCGAGCGCGGCGCGCAGCCGGTCGAGCACCCCCGCGTCGGTGACCACCACCTCGGCGTAGGAGTCATCGACGAAGTGGCGGAAGTTGTCGTCCTTGTCGAGGTGGCTGACCGGGACGGGCACAGCGCCGATCCGGATGGCGCCGAGGAACACGATGGGGAACACCGTGGTGTCGTCGAGCACCAGCAGCACCCGCTGCTCACGGCGCACGCCGAGCTCACGCAGGAGGTGCCCGGCCCGGTTGACCTGCCGGCGCAGCTGCTCATAGGTGAGCGTCGCATCGCCGGCGATGAACGCCGCGGCGTCGCCCCGCCCGGCGCTCACCTGCCGCGCCACGATGTCACTGACGTTGGTGTGCGCTTTCGTCTGCCCCATCTCTCCTCCTCTCCGATCCCGGGCCGACCTCAGGCCGCCCGCTCCTCCAACGGCTCGAGCTCTCCCTCCAGCTGCGCGAAGTAGTCCGTCGCCCGCTGGCGCCAGCGGTCGTGGCGGCCGGTGAACAGCTCATGGGCGCGCTGGCGCGGCCATCCCGCCGGCAGCAGCTCGGCCGGCAGATCCGGGTCCAGGAACGGGAACTTGCGCCAGGCGTGCACGAGCAGCGTCTGCTGGCGGAAGCAGGCCTCCGGCGTGAGCGCGCGGACGCGCGCGAAATCCTCGATGAAGGCCTCGTACTGGGCCCACACCGCATCGAGATCCCACGCGTCGGCGACGAGCGTCCGGGGGTCCCCCATGCTCCCCAGCGTGGCCACGAACGACCGCGCGTCGGCAGCCGGCTCGTCGTTGATGGCGGCGGCGAGCTCATCCTCGCGCTCGACGCGCGGCGTCAGCCACACCCCGCCCCCGAGCGACCCCAGCCCGGTCCAGGCCAGGCGCGAGCGCAGCTGGTGGCGCACGGCGCGGCGCTCCTCGGGGACCCGGAGCACGACGACCAGCCAGCGGCCGTCCCACTGCCACGGCTGCCCGAACGAGTAGATGCGCTCGGCGCCGGTGCGCAGCAGCTGGCCGGTGCGCTCGCCGAGGGTCATGCGCGCCCGGCGGCCCCGCCGCTCGGTCGTGAGCCAGCCGTCGCGGGTGCTGCGCGCGAGCGCCTGGCGGGCCGTCTGCGGGGTGTAGCCCAGTGAGACGAGCGCGGCGACGAGCGTCTCCTGCCACACGCCCTGCGGGCGCGGCAGGACGTACTCGCCCAGGACGGTCAGCAGCAGTGACCGCGCCGCCGGGGCTCCGACCGACCGCCGTCTCAGCTGCTCGTCGATGGCTCGTCCTCCGGGGAGTCGAACTCGGGGCGCAGCGCCTCGAAGTGGGTGTTGCAGCTGCGGCAGCGCAGCTGGCGCGTGATCAGCTGGCCGCCCCAGGCCGAGACGACCTCGATCTCGGGCGAATCACAGAACGGGCACGTGATCGGGGTAACGGTCATCGGCGGCGACGCTCGTCCCAGTCAGACCAGTCGGCGGGATCGGGCAGTGACGCCTGCGCTCCCGCCGCCCCCAGCCGCTCCACCAGCCAGTCACGCACGCGCGCCCGGATCTGATCGGGCGCGTCGCTCACCATCCCTGCGGCGATCGCCGCGCGGTAGCCGGGGTGCTCGGCGGGCCCCGGCCAGCGGGCCGCCTGAGCCCACATCTCCGCGATGCGCGCGAGCAGCAGCTCCCGGTCGGCGCCGCCGGTGGCGCAGATGCGCTTGAGCCACGCCTGCGCGTGGACGCGATGCGCGCCCTCCTCCTGGAGGATCTTGCGTGCGCGCTGGGCCAGCGGCTCGATCGAGCTGTCGCGGGCGCTGGCCACCCAGGTGGTGAGGATCCCGTCGACGACGAGGTTGGCGGCGATGACCGAGGCCCAGTCGGGCAGCTCGGAGGCGATCACCGTCAGCGGGTGGCCGGCGTCCAGTCCCTCGTCGGAGCGCTCCACCCCGAGCTTGGCCAGCACGGGATACGTCGAACGGGCATGACCGAGCTCGTCCTGGGCCATGGCGGCGGCCGCGACGGCGGATTCGATCGTCGGCGCGCTCACCGCCCATTCGCCGTAGCGGCGTCCCAGGGCGCTCTTGTTGTCCGCCAGCGAGCCGATCAGCGACACCATGGTCGCGGTGGCGCCGTCGACGGTGGAACCCGTGCCCATACCCACCTCCCTGCTCATGCTCATGCGCGGATCGCCTCCCGGATCTCGGCCCGCGGGACCAGGATCATGTGAACCCACGGCTGCTCGTCATAGATGGCCCGCGCACACACCAGCGCCAGGTCCTCATCTGACTCGGTCACCGTGCCGACGTGGTGCAGCGGCTCCTCGTAGGCCTTGCGCGCGAACACCTCCCACACCGTCTCGTCGGCACGGCTCATACGACGATCCCCAGCTCTCGCATCGTCTGGCGCGCGTCGGCGCGGATGCGGTCCTTGGTCCACACCGGGTCCCACACCACCTCGATGTCGACGGTGTCGATGTCCGGGTCGGCCAGCAGCGCGTCGCGGATGTCGGATTCGATGAAGTCGGTGGCCGGACAGCCCATCGAGGTGAAGGTGATCTGCAGCACGGCGCGGCGGTCGGCGGCCACGTAGTCGACGGACACGATCAGCCCCATGCCCAGCACGGAGACCGGGATCTCGGGATCCTCGACGTGGCGCAGCGCCTCCCAGATCCGGGCCTCGACCTGCCGGGCGCTGCTCTGTGCCACGGCGCTCACGCCGCGGCCCGCCTGAGCGACGTCGTCTGGTATCCGCGCTGCAGCGTGGTGACGTAGTCGCGGTTCATCGGCCCGCGTGCCCGCCAGCGCACCACCACGTCGTCCCAGTCGATGGCGCCGTCGCCGAGGAGCCACTCGCGCTTGTCCTCGTCGAACTGGGCCGGGAAGGGGCAGTCGATGACGTAGCGGTCGAGCTCGGCGTCGAAGTGGGCGGGGACCGCGATGCCGATCTCCTCCATGAAGGGAACGACCTCGCTCATCCACCATTGGCGCAGCTGGTCGTTGGACTTGCCCTTGAACCCGTAGTCGAGCTGCTCGGAGTGCTTCTTGCGGTCATCGGGCAGCCCGAACCACTCGAGCGTGAGGATGAACATCCAGTCCACGGCCGCCTGAACCTCCGCGCGGCCGTCAGGGTCCTTGCACAGCTTCTTCAGCCACGTGCGGCCGTGGCGCAGATGGAAGGTCTCCTCCTTGTCGACCTTGGCCAGCGCCCGCTTCCACGGGCCAAACGTGCTGGACTGGAAGACATCGGAGAGCAGGACGAAGCCGGCCTGGTCATACATGGCGTTGGCGCACACCAGCTCGACCCAGGAGTTGAGCGGGACGTCGAAGGCGTACGGGTACTTGAACTGCTCGGCGGGCCGTTCGTAGATGAGCCAGTCCATGTCCACCCCCAGGTCACCGAGCAGCCGGTAGCCGATGTGGGCGTGGGCCAGCTCGTCCTGGATGATGCTCATCGCCGAGCCGAAGTTGTTGAGGGCCGGCGCGTGACCGGCGGCACGCAGATAGGACGGCGCGCTCACGAACTCGGTGTCGGCGGAGACGGTGAGGATGCGGCGCATTCCCTCCAGGTACTTGGGGGACATGTGCCGGAGGCCCTCCACCAGCTTGCCGGCGGCCAGATGCTCCTGGACCTGCTCCTCGGTGAGCGGCGCGAGCTCTTCGATCGGTGTGGCGGACAAGAGACCCTTCCTCGCAGGTATGACACTTGACTTACGGTCGCCATCGTATAGTCTCTCAATCTTGTCGTCAAGCGAGGTCACCATCGACCTCTGACTGGGAGGACAACCTGTGCCTGAGATGCTGATCGGGGGGGAGTGGCGCCAGGCGGCGGCGCGCCAGGAGATCGAGGTGGTCAACCCCGCCACCGAGGAGGTCGTCGACAGCGTGCCGGCCGGCGCGCCCGAGGACGTCGAGTTCGCGGTGGCCACCGCCCAGCGCGCGCTGCGCGAGTGGTCGCGGACCGACGTGGAGAAGCGCGCGGCGATCCTGAGCAAGGCCGCCGACCTCATCCATGACCACGCCAAGGAGCTCGCGGCGACGCTCACATCCGAGCAGGGCAAGCCGGTGGCCGAGGCGATGGGCGAGGTCACCCATCTCGCCCACGGGGTGCGCTACTACGCCGAGGCCGCGACCAAGGTGCGCGGCTCCTATCAGGACCTGCCCTCGACGCTCGGTCCCGCCTACGGGATGGTCATCCGCCGCCCCATGGGCGTGTGCGCCGCCATCACCCCCTACAACTTCCCGCTGACGCTGCTGGGCACCAAGGTCGCCCCGGCGCTGGCGATGGGCAACACGGTGGTGGCCAAGCCGGCGGCCACGACCCCGCTGGCCACGCTCGCGGTGGCGCGCCTGTTCTCCGAGGCCGGCGTGCCCGACGGCGTGCTCAACGTGGTGACCGGCCGGGGCTCTGTCATCGGCGACGCACTCGTCGGCCACCCCGACGTGCGCCGCGTGGCGTTCACCGGCTCGACCGAGGTGGGACGCCACGTCGCCAAGCTCGCCGCCCCCGATCTCAAGCGGCTGTCGCTCGAGCTCGGCGGGTCAGACCCCGTCATCGTGTGCGCCGACGCCGACGTGGACGCCGCGGTCAAGGCCGTGATCATCGGGCGCTATTGGAATGCCGGGCAGGCCTGCCTGGGCTGCAAGCGGGTGTTCGTGCACGACAGCGTGTACGACACCTTCGTGTCGCAGCTGGTGGACCGGGTGGGGCGCTACGAGCCCGGGGACGGGACCGTCAAGGCCGAGAAGCCCAGGCTGCGCATGGGGCCGATCCACACCCGCGCCGGTCGTGACGAGCTGCTGGAGCAGATCGAGAGCGCCACCTCGTCAGGCGGCGAGCTGCTCATCGGCGGCGGCCACCGGCAACGGCGGCAAGGGGTGGTTCCTCGAGCCGGCCGTGATCGCCGAGCCGGCGGCCGACTCGCGCGTGATGACCGAGGAGGTTTTCGGTCCGGTCCTCCCGGTGCTGCGCTTCACCGAGTTCGACGATGTCATCGCCCGCGCCAACGACACGCCCTACGGTCTGGGCTCCTCGATCTGGACCCACGATGCCCGGCTCATCCACCGGGCGGCACAGGAGATCGACTCGGGCATGACCTGGGTCAACCAGATCCACTACGGCTATGACGAGCTGCCCTTCGGCGGCGTCAAGGCGTCGGGCTTCGGCAAGGAGCACGGCATGGAGTCCCTGGACTCCTACGTCGAGCTCAAGTCCGTCGTCGTGGGAGGGCTGGCCTGATGGCCGTCGCCTACGAGAGCGGGGCCATCACGCTCGACAACCCGCCGGCCAACTCCTATGACATCGGCTACATGCGCGAGCTCGCGGACGCCGTCGACGCCGCCGGCGCCGACGCGGCGGCCCGGGTGGTCGTGGTGCGCTCCGCCAGCGAGAAGTTCTTCTGCGCGGGCGCGGACATCAAGAAGTTCCTGGCCAACGACCTCGACGCCAACATGGACATGATCCGCCTCGCCCACGAGGCGCTGGCGTCGATCGCGCGCTCGCCCAAGCTGTTCGTGGCCTGCGTGGCCGGACACGCGCTGGGCGGCGGCCTGGAGATCGCGCTGGCCTGCGACGTGCGCTACGCGATCGAGGGCCGCTACCGGCTCGGGACGCCCGAGGTGACTCTGGGCCTGCTGCCGGGCAACGGCGGCACTCAGCGGCTGCCGCGGCTGATCGGCGCCGGCCCCGCCCTGGAGCTGCTGGCCACCGGTCGCACGCTGTCTCCCGAGGAGGCGCGCGCGATCGGCCTGGTGTCACTGGTGTTCGCCGACCAATCGGCCTTCGACGCGCACGTGGAGAGCCTGCGCGCCCTGCCGCCGCTGGCGCTGGCCAACATCAAGCGGGCCGTCCACGAGGGTGTGGACAAGCCGCTGGCCGACGGGCTGGCGCTCGAACGGGATCTGATGGAGGAGCTGTTCCGCTCAGACGACGCCCGCGAGGGCCTCACCGCGTTCAGCGAGAAGCGCACCGCCGAGTTCACGGGGTCATGAGCACCGAAACGATCACCACCTATCCGGGCGCCTTCGTCGACGGCGCCGAGCACGCCAACAACGGCGACCGGCTGCCGGTCACCAACCCCGGCACCGGCGAGGTGTTCGCCGAGGTCCCCGGCGGGACGGCGGCTGACGTCGACGCCGCGGTGAGCGCCGCGGCCCGCGCGCAGGGCGACTGGTCGGCCCTGGCGGTCTCCAAGCGCGGGCAGATCCTCGGCGCAGCGGCGCACCACGTGGAGGCGCACCTCGACGAGCTGGTGCCCCTGCTCACCCGTGAGCAGGGCAAGACGCTGCGCGACAGCCGGATCGAGCTCACCAAGGCCGTCGACACGCTCATGCACTACGTCGGGCTGTCCAAGACCCTGCGCGGCGCCCACACCCCCGGCCTGGACCCGGGGGTCGACGGCTTCGTGCTGCGCCGTCCGCTCGGGGTGGTCGGCGCGATCGTGCCGTGGAACTTCCCCACGACGCTGCTGTGCAACAAGCTCGCCCCCGCCCTGGTGGCGGGCAACACGGTGGTGGCCAAACCCGCGGGGACGACGCCGCTGACGACGCTGCGCTTCGCCGAGCTGCTGGCCGAGGGCGGTCTGCCCGCCGGGGTGTTCAACGTGGTGACGGGCAGCGGCTCGGTCACCGGGACCGCGCTCGTGCGCCACCCGGTCGTACGCAAGATCGCCTTCACGGGCTCCACCCCGGTCGGGGAGCAGATCATGGCGCTGGCGGCGCCCGGGATGAAGCGCGTGACGCTGGAGCTCGGCGGCTCGGACCCGATGATCATCTGCGACGACGCCGACCTCGACGCGGCGGCGAGCGCCGCCTCGATGGGCCGCTTCTACAACTGCGGCCAGGCGTGCCTGGCGATCAAGCGCGTGTACGTGTTCGACTCGGTCGCCGATCAGGTGATCGAGGCCGTCGCGGGCAAGGCGAAGCGGCTGAAGGTGGGGCGCGGCGACGTCAAGGGATCCCAGATGGGCCCGCTGCACACCGCGACCCAGCGCGACGAGGTGGCCGGGCAGGTCACCCGCACGCTGGACGCCGGCGGGACGCTCCTGGCCGGTGGCGCGCCGCCGGAGGACCCGGAGCTCGACGGCGGGTTCTTCTACGCCCCCACCGTCGTCGCGGACCCGCCGCACGACGCGCCGATGGCCACCGAGGAGGTGTTCGGTCCGGCGCTGCCCATCTGGCGCGTCGCCGACCTCGACGAGGCCATCGCCCGCGCCAACGCCTCGCCGTTCGGGCTGGGCTCCTCGGTGTGGACGCGCGACCTGGGCCGCGCCCGTCATGCGGCCGAGCGGATCGAGGCTGGCTACACCTGGATCAACTCTCGGACCAAGGTCTACGACGAGCTCCCCTTCGGCGGCTGGAAGTCCAGCGGCTACGGCAAGGAGCACGGCTCCGAGGCCTTCGACTACTACACGGAGACCAAGTCGGTTGTCTTCGGTGCCTGAGGACGCGTCGCTCCGGGACTCGCCCTGGGACCTTGCGGGCTTCCCGGTCCCGCTCATCGACCTGTCGCGCACGTTCGAGGGGTTCCTGGATCTGGAATGGCTCGAGCTCACCGCCGAGCTGGCCCGCGTGCGCTTCGAGGTGCGCGAGAACCTCAAGCAGCCGCTCGGACTGCTGCACGGCGGGATCTACTCCGCGGTGGCCGAGACGGTGGCCTCCGTGGCGACGGTGCGCGCCGTGTGGGAGGAGGGCAAGATCGGCTCGGGCCTGAGCAACTCGGCCAGCTTCCTGCGCCCGGTCACCGCGGGCACCGTCCACGTGTCGGCTCGCTGCCGGGGCCACGACGACCGCGAATGGCTGTGGGGCCACGAGTTCCGCGACGACCAGGACCGGTTGTGCGCGCTGGTCGACGTGACGATCGCCGTGCGCCCGATGCCCGGCGCGTGAGCCCCTCCGCCGCGGTCGAGGTCGGCGGCCGGCCGGTCGAGGTCCTGGACCTGCCGGGCACCTCGGACGGCGCCCCCCTCGTCCTTCTGCACGAGGGGCTGGGGTCGGTGGGCCTGTGGCGCGAGTTCCCGGGCCGGCTTCAGGCCGCCACCGGGCGTCGGCTCATCGCGTTCTCGCGCTACGGCCATGGGCGCTCGGCGCCACCGCCGCGGCCACGCACGCCGGCGTTCTTTCACGAGGAGGCGCTCGAGGTCCTGCCCGAGCTGCTGTCCGCGCTGGCGGTGGAAGCTCCGGTGCTCGTCGGCCACAGCGACGGGGCGTCGATCGGCCTCATCCATGCCGCCCACCACCCCGTCACCGCGCTCGTGCTGCTCGCGCCGCACGTGTTCGTGGAGGACATCTGCGTCACCGCGATCCGGGGCACGCGCGAGGCGTTTGCCTCCGGCGAGCTGCGCGAGCGGATGGCGCGCCACCACGACGACCCCGACGCAGCCTTCTGGGGCTGGTGCGACGTGTGGCTGGACCCCGCGTTTGCGCAATGGACCCTGGAGGAGGAGGCGAGTGTGCTCCAGGCGCCGACGCTGCTCATCCAGGGCGCCGAGGACCCCTACGGGACCCTGGCCCAGATCGACCGGATCGAGGCCCGCGCGCGTGGGCCGGTGCAGCGGCTGGTACTGGACGGCGGTCACAGCCCCCATCTGGAGCACGGGCCGCGCATCGCCGAGGCCGTGGCGGCGTTCCTGGCGTAGGCTCGCCGGCGATGCCCGGCCAGGAGATCCGGTTCTGCTCGGTCGGCGGCCGCGCCGTCGCCTACGAGCTGGTGGGGAGCGGGCCGCCCCTGGTGGCGCCGGCGTGGTGGGTGAGCCACCTCGAGCTCGATTGGCGCGATGACTCCTTCCGCGGGTTCTGGGAGGCGGTCGGCGCCGGCCACACGCTGCTGCGCTACGACCGCCCCGGGGTGGGCATGTCTGACCGCGACATCGACGCGGACACGCTCACGCTCGACGATGAGGTCGCCGTGCTCACCGCCGTGCTCGACGAGCTGGGCCTCGAGCGCGTCACGTTGCTCGGGGGCTCGTCGGGGGGATGCGCCGCGATCGCCTGCGCCGCGCGCTTCCCCGAGCGGGTGGCGGAGCTGGTGCTCTACGGCGCCTACGCCCACGGGCCCTCGATCGCCCCCGCCGCAGTCCGCGAGGCGATCGTCGACACGGTGCGGGCGCACTGGGGACTGGGGGCACGCGTGCTGGCCGACATCTTCCTGGGCGAGGCCGACGGCGCGACCCGGGATCGCTTCGCGCGCTATCAACGCGAGGCCACCAGCGCCGAAACGGCGGCGGCGCTCCTCGAGCTGGTCTACCGCAACGACGTGCGCGCGGACCTGCCGCGGATCCGCTGTCCCACCCTCGTCGTGCACCGGCGCGACGATCGCGCGATCCCGTACGCGCTGGGGCGCGAGCTGGCGGCCGGCATCGCGGGGGCCGCGCTGTCACCGGTGAACGGCCGCGCACATTTCCCGTGGGCGGGCGACGTGGGGTCGGTGGTCCGGGCGCTGCGGGCCGGTGGGGCGCAGGCGGCGGGGCCACGGGTCGAGAGCGTGCTGTCAGCTCGTGAGCACGAGGTGCTCGCCCTCGTCGCCCGCGGCCTGAGCGACCGCGAGATCGCCGAGCAGCTCATCGTCAGCCCACACACCGTGCACCGCCACGTGGCCAACATCCGCCAGAAGCTGGGCTCCGGGTCGCGGGCGGCGGCGGTGGCCGAGGCGGCGCGGATCGGCTTGCTCTGACGCTGGCCCTGACGGGCCATTGCGGTGAGATGGCCGGTGTGGGCGATGCGCCGCGGGCGGGTGCGTCCGTACGGTCGGCGCATGCTCAATGCGCACACGACATCCCATGGCTCGCACACCACACCCCATGGCTCAGACACCACACCCCATGGCTCAGACACCACACCGCCGGACCCACACACCGCACCGCCGGAGTCGCACCCCACAGAGCCGGACTCGCACCCCACACCCGAGGACTCACATAGCGCACCCCCGGCGTCCCGGCTCTGGAGCCGGGTATTCGCCGCCATCTATGACCCGTCCCTGTGGATCGGCGAGCTGGCCGGCATGCGCCGCCGCCGGCGAGAGCTGGTGGCGACGGCGACGGGACGGACGCTCGAGATCGGTGGCGGCACCGGCCTGAACCTGGCCCATTACCCGGCCGGGCTGCAGGAGCTGGTCGTGACCGAGCCCGATCCGGCAATGCGCCGCCGGCTGGAGCGCCGGGTGGCCCGGCGCGAGCGCCGGGTCCGCGTGCTCGACGCCCCGGCTGAGCGATTGCCCTTCGCCGACGGTTCGATCGACACGGTGATCAGCACGCTGGTGCTGTGCACCGTCGAGGACCCGGCCGCGGCGCTGAGCGAGATCGTGCGGGTCCTGCGGCCGGACGGCCAGCTGCT
This sequence comes from uncultured Actinomycetota bacterium, assembly GCA_963771675.1. GTDB lineage: Bacteria > Actinomycetota > Thermoleophilia > Solirubrobacterales > Solirubrobacteraceae > Palsa-465. The sequence goes on from CAVYUJ010000008.1 coordinate 267,350, forward strand.
GTTCATCGAGCACGTCCGCTCGCAGTCGCACGTGCTCGCGTGGTGTCAGGATCGGCTGGCGGGAGCGTGGCGCCGCTATGCCGAGGGCTGCCACTGCAACCGGCCCACCGCGGCCCTGATGGCGTCCAGCGGTCTCGCGCTCGAGGCCAGCGACGGTGCGTGGCGGGCGATGCTCCCGATCCTGCGGCCGCTGATCGTCGGTCGTGCGACCGCGGTGGCGGCCGGGCCCGCCTCCACCTTGAGCACTAATCCCAACGCTGGACGGATGTTCTAGTTACTTTGCGTATCGAGGGATGAAATACTGCTTTCGGGCGCTACGGGACCACCGGACCGCAGGGGCACTTTCACTTTCATCCTCAAGGAGACTCCATGAGTCGCAGTCCTCGTCCCGGCGCGATCGCGCTGGGCGTCGCGGCAGCGCTGGCCTTCCCGGCCGGGGCGCTTGCCGCCGGGCACACCCCGCCCAACCTCACGTGTGACAGCTCGCAGCCCTTCTTCACGGGCACGTACAACAACGTCGTCGTGCCGCCCGGCCAGTCGTGCATCATCTCCAACTCCACCATCCGCGGCAACGTGACGGTCGAGCAGACCGGAAATCTCGATCTGCAGAACGCCGGCACGGTCGGCGGGGATCTGCTGGTCGGGAACCTCGCCTCGTCGTTCGAGGACACCGGCTGGTCGATCGCCGGCCAGGCGATCGGCAATGGCTCGGGCGGGATGAGCTTCGAGGGCGCGGTGCATGGCGTCCTGGCCAACAAGGTTGACGCGCTCGACGCGCAGAACGCCACGATCGACGGCAGCGTCGTCTCCAACCAGGGCGTGTTCGGCGGGTTCATCGGCGGCAGCGTCGTCAGGGGTCAGCTGGTGATCAACGGCTCCGGCACCGCCGACAACCCCGCGACGTGGGTCATCGGCGGCACCCAGCTGGACGGCTCGATGCAGGAGATCGACGGCAACACCGTGCTCACCAACAACCAGGCCCAGATCCTGATCTTCTTCAACCACATCAAGCAGAACCTGGTGTGCCTGGGCAACACCCCGGCGCCCATCAACTCCGTGGGCGGCTTCGGCAACACCGTCGACGGCCGCTCGGTGGGCCAGTGCGCCACCACCAACACCGGGGCGCTCAGCGCGGCCGAGATGAGCACCGTGCGCAGCGCGATGGCCAGGTAGCAGTCCGCAGGTACATACGGAAGGAGTGTGAGGGGGCGGCCGGCCTGGCCGCCCCTTCGCCGTTTCAGCCGGGCCCGGGGGCCCCGTGGGGCCCGGGGGCCCCGTGGGGCCCGGGGGGGCCGGGGGGCCCGGGGGGCCCGGGGGGCCTACTGAAACAGGATGAGCTGGTGGGCCGAGACGGCGAAGCCTGCGGCCAGCAGACTCCACGTGATCGGCCAGGTCAGCGTGCGCACGAACGCCTTCTCCCACCGTCCGAGCAGGAGCACGTAGCCGAAGATGGCGGCCAGCATCACCGCGTAGATGATCACGGCCACCAGCGCGGATGGCGCGAGGCCGACGATGGGCGCCACGATCAGACCCAAGACGATCCAGGCGGCGATGGCGACGATGTCCACCGAGAGGCTGGTGCGCTCGCGGCCGACGATCGTCATGAAGCCGCCGGCGCCGACGAGGGCGGCGAGGACGAACACGCCCAGCGGCCAGTGCGTGCCGAAGCCGAAGATCGCGCCCATGAGCTTTCCGCCGGCCCACAGCAGGAGCGGGTCGAAGAAGCTGACCGCGAAGTAGCACGCGAACATGTCCTGGGTCGAATCCCAGGGATTGGCGAACACCGGCCGATGCGGCACCAGCGCGGCGCGCAGAGCCGAGGGATCAAGCGCGGCGCTGACCGAGCGGGGGTGGTCTGGTTCGCTCATCGACTCAAGGCCTCCTGCGCGCACATATTAAACGCCGGGCGGCCGGCGCGCGTGCTGGAAGGCCCCGGCGGCCGGCGCGCGTGCTGGAAGGCCCCGGGCGTCGGGGCTCGTGCCGGAACGCCGGGGCCCGCCCGCCGCCGCCACCGGTTAGTCTCCCGCGCCATGCCGCGGGCCCCGGGACGCGTCTTCGTGGTGGGGTCCACCAACGTGGACCGGACGGTGCAGGTGCCACGGCTGCCCGGACCGGGCGAGACCGTGCTGGGCGACGCGCTCGCGGTCAGCCCCGGGGGGAAGGGTGCGAACGCGGCCGCCGCCGCCGCGCGCGTCGGCGCCACCGTCATCTTCATATCGGCGGTCGGGGCCGATGGCGACGGCGAGGCGGCGATGGCCACCCTGCGCGCCGAGGGCGTGGGCGTCGATGCGGTGGCGGTCCGCGACGACGCGCCGACGGGCGCCGCGCTGATCATCACCGATGGGGACGGCGCCAACCTGATTGCCGTGGCGGCCGGCGCCAACGCCCACCTCGACCCGGACCACGTGGGACGGTCGCTGGCCGGGCTCGCCGCCGGCGACGTGGTGCTGGTCAGCGCCGAGATCCTGGACCCGGCAATCGAGGCCGCGCTGCGCGCCGCTGCCGAGCACGAGGCGGCGGCCGTGCTCGATCCCGCCCCCGCCCGGCCCTCGTTGCTCGATCTCGCTCGGATCGGCGCCATCCTCACTCCCAACGAGTCCGAGGCGGCCGAGCTGACCGGGTGCGCGGACTCCGAGCAGGCGGCGGGGCGCCTGGCCGCGGTGACCGCGCGGGCGGCCGTCGTGACCCTCGGCGCTGCCGGATGCCTGGTGGCCGAGGGCGACGAGGTGCGGCGGTTTGCGGCGGCGCCGGCGGAGGCGATCGCCGACACGGTGGGGGCGGGCGACGCGTTCGCCGGAGGGCTGGCGGCGACGCTGGCCCTCGGTGAGCCGCTGTCTGCTGCCGTCGAGGCGGCGCTGCGCGTTGCCGCGCAGTCGCTGGGGCATGCGGGGGCGCGGCCGGCCGCGCCGGGTGCGGGCTAGGAGCGTTGCCCTGAGATCTACGGGGTGGTGACGACCGAGAGCACGTACTCGGCGGCCGCCTCGATGTCGCCCCGCGGCGCGCGAATGCGCATGTGCGCCTTGCGGTAGGTCGCCTGACGGCGCAGGAAGAGCTCGTGGATCTCCCCCTCGGTGCGGTTCTGCAGCAGCGGCCGGGTCCGCATCAGGGTGGGCAGCTCGGCCTGGACGTCGCGCCAGGCCACGGCCAGGTTGACCACGAACGCGCGCTCGAACAGGACGGTGCGCGTGTCGGGGTCCTCGAGCGCGCCCCCGCCCAGCGAGAGCACGGCCGGCTCCCCGACGAGAAGCTCGGCGATGACCTGCTTCTCCAGCGCCCGAAAGTGATCCTGCTCGCCGGCGGCGAACAGCTCCGGGATGGAGCAGCCGGAGCGCTCGACGATGACCTGATCGGTGTCGAACCACGCTCGCCCGAGGCGCCGCGCGGTCAGCTTGGCCATCGTCGACTTGCCGGCGCCCATGAAGCCGACGAAGGCGATGTGGCGGCTCAACCGGTCGGCGCGCAGGTCGGCGTGTGCGCCGCGCAGGAGCGCTTCGGCGGGGTCACCGCCGGGCGAGCCGGTCATCCCTCCAGCGGAAAGGTCGCCGCGTGGACGTTGGTGTAGTCACACGCCGTGCTCAGGACCACCAGCGTCTCGGCGCGCACGAACCCGGGCAGCAGCGCGAGCTTGGTGGTGAGCAGGTGCTGGAGCTCCTCGACGCTCTCGGCGCGCACCTTGACCAGCCAGTCGTAGCGGCCGCTGATGGCGTAGGCCTCCTCCACCTGGTCCATGTCGCGCAGGAGCCGCTCGATGGCCTCGTAGGTGTCGGCGTTCTGGGCGACCTGGAGCACGTAGAAGCCGGTGATCGGCAGGCCGATGGCGCCGGGATTGATCCGCGCGGTGATCTCGGTGACCACCCCGCGCTCGCGCAGTCGCTCGGCGTGGGCGCTGACCTCTTCGACGCTCCGGCCGAGCTCACGCGCGATCCTGGGCAGGTCGGCCGCATCCTCGGCGAGCAGGTGAATGACCCGCCAGTCGTCCGGAGTCAGATCCTCTGGCACGCCCGCGAGCCTACCGTCAACTCATCCCCCGCGGCCGGGAGGCGGCGCAGCGGCGGCGCGGGCCGCGTAGCGTCGCCAGGAACGGGGGAGGTGCGGCGGGACCTGGGGGAGACGGGAGGGGAAGGGAGATGAGCGAGACTACGTCGCGAATGAGCACGCCCGGACCGGCCATCGCCACCCGCGGGCTCTCCAAGGACTTCGGTGGCGGCTACGCCCACCCGCGTAGACCTTCTCCTCCGACGCCGGCCGGAGCCCGTCCCCGCCAGCGCGCCGCGGGTGAACTCGACGGGTAGCCGGGGGCGCCGAGGGTGAGCGGGATCTTGTGCGCCAGCGTGTTGAACGGCGCGTAGTTCGGCGTCGAGGTGAACGCGCCGTACATCGGCTCCGCTGACTTGTCCTCCTGGTTCATGGCCGGGATGCCGAGGATCTGCTCGATCGTCTTGACCAGGTTGATCTGCGTGTAGTACTCGTTGTCGACCCCACCCTTGGAGTACGGGCTGATCACGAACATCGGCCCGCTGTGGTGGCCGTCGACGTGATCGACGCCGTTCTGGGTGTCGTCCTCGAGCACGAAGATCGCCGTGCTCTTCCAGAACTTGCTGTGGGAGATCTTGTCCACACGCGGCCCACGGCGAGGTCGTTGTCGGCGACCTGGGCGACCGGGTCGGGCACCGCGCGGTGCCGGTGGTGTGGTCGGTCATCAGCCACAGAACGTCAGGTCGGGCATCTTGCCGCTCTGCTCCTGCTGCTCGAACACCGGCAGCCACTTGTCGACCCGGTACTGGTCGGGGATCGAGAGCTGGAAGTTCGGGAAGCAGAGGATCGGTGATCGCCTGCAGCGACGGGATGTCGACTGCGCCTTCGTGTACTGGCAGGGGTCGCTGATCGGCTCGGGCCCTTGGCCTTGCCCTCCAGCCACTGCGACTCCTTGTACCAGGTGTCCCAGGCCGGCGCGCCGGCCGGCAGGCTGAACGGGTTGAAGATGTACTCGCCGAAGTTCTGCACGCTCACGCCGGCCTTCTCGGCCGCGTTCCACAGGAAGCCGTCGCGCTGGTAGGCCAGCGAGTCGCCGCCCTGGGACGGGTAGGAGCGATAGAAGGCGCCGAACTCCTTCTCGACGTAGTCGTTGGCCTCGGCCTGGACGATCCAGTTGTGGCCGTCGGCCGACAGCGTGCCCTCGTCGTAGAAGTTGTCGAGGTCGCCGAACTGCTTGGCCAGCTTGTGGACGTTGGGCGTGACCTGCGCGCCGAACTGCGCGAGCGTGGGTCGCCATTGCCCTCGCCGAGGTCACCGAGGACCTGGTCGTAGGTGCGGTTCTCCTTGATGATCACCACGACGTGCTTGATCGGCGAGCGCTCGCCGAGCTTCGCCGGGATCACCGACGGCACCGTGTCGTAGGCGCCCTGGTTGATCGGCTTGATCTGCTTCCAGGCGTTGTCGGTGAACACCGTCTTGGTGTCAGCCGCTCAGCTGGCTCGGCGCTCGGGATCGTCGAACAGCGTCACGCTGCCGGTGTCGTCGTAGGTGTTGTGGCCGGCTTGGCGGGCTTGGCTCGTGTACGGGCCCTTGTTGATCGTCGACTCGGGTCCGCGGGCGCCGATGCCCTTGTCGTTGGTGACGACGATCTGATTGGCGCCGAGCGCCGGGTCGGGCTGCGACGTGCACCGGGATACCAGTCGGTCGGGCATGCAGCCCCTCGTAGCTGCATCGGCTCGACAGCGCCGGAGTAGTGGTAGACGGCGATCGCGTTGTCGCGGCCGATGCTGACCAGCACGTGGCTGGAATCGGGCATCGAGATCGCGTTGGCGTAGCTGCCCACGCGTCGCGCCCGGCACCGGGTTGGTGTGCACCGTCTGGGTCGACCGAGTTGGTGGCCTCGTCGATCACCGACAGGCTGTCGTCGTTGGAGTTGGCCACCAGCAGCGCCGACCCGTGCTGGTAGAGCGCGGTCGGCTGCAGGCCGACCGGGATCTCCTGCTCCTCCTTGCCCGTGTCGAGGTTACCACCGACACCGTGCCGGTGATCGCACCGCCGGTGACTGGGCTGGAGACGATCGGGGTGCCGTCGGAGAGGTTGGTGAAGTCGGCCTTGGTCGCCGGCCGGCCGCCCTCGTTGGAGACGTAGGCGACGTCGCCGTCGTCGGCGAGCACGACCTGGCGCGGCGCGTTGCCGACCGGGATCTGCTGACGTCAGCTTGTTGGAGGCGGTGTCGATCACGCCGAGCGTATTGGCGCCGTTGAGGGCGACGTAGAGCTTGGCGCCGTCGGGCGACAGCGCCATGCCCGACGGGCAGCTAGGCGCCGGTCGGCGTCGCTCGGCCCGATGTTCGGGTTGCACTCGGACGAGGTCGAGGTGCCGATGCCGCACAGCGCGATGGCGGCGGTCTGCGTGGCCTGGCCGGTGGACGGGTCGACGCTGAAGCGCGTCAGGTAGGTCGACTGCGGGACCCATAGCGTCTTGCCGTCGGGCGAGTACAGCGGGCCGTCGGCGCGCGACCGAGAAGTCCGTGCGAGCTTGCCGCGACCGTGTAGCCAGCGAGGTGCTGCTGGACGATCGCGTGGGTCTTGAGGTTGATGATGGTCAGAAAGCCCGAGAAGTTGTTCCAGCCCAGCGCCGCCATGTAGGTGCCGTCGGGGCTGATCGTGCTCGAGACCAGGCGCTCCTGGTTGTCGAGGATGCGCGTGCCCAGCGGTGAGATCCACTGGTTGGTCGGCAGCAGCACCGCCCCCGCAGAGGTCTGGCCGACCAGCTTGTCGCCGAACGGATTGAAGACCGACGACCGCCGGCGACGGCGACGCCGACCACCGCCATGCACGAAGCGACTGCTACGGCGACGGCGCGCGAGCCCGCCTGCGGCTGGAGCGACGAGCCGCGACGATGAAGCACGACCTCCCCTTGCTAACGCCCTGCTGACGCTCGCGGGCGGATCACCCCCGTCCGGCAGAGCCTCACTGCACTGCGCACAGCGCCGTGCCGGCGATGTGCGGATCTCCTGGCCGGAAGCCTATTCCCCTATGCAAGTCCGTGTTGTTACCGTGGCGTGTCCAGCTCGCCGTCGGTCTGTGACCTGACCGTCCGCCCCCGGTTTGGTGGTGCGGCGGCAGCCGACCCGGTTATACTGGCCGGCGTGGAGGCGGTGCAGGGCACTGGTTGGTCAAGCGGTTCGGCGCGACGACCGCCGTCGACGGCGTCGATCTCGTCGTCGCCGCCGGGCGAGGTGCGCGGCCTGCTCGGCCCCAACGGCGCCGGCAAGACGACGCTGCTGCGCCTGCTCTTCGGGCTGATCGCGCCCGACGCCGGCGCGATCGCAGCTGCTGGGCCGCGAGCTGGGCGGTCCGGGATCGGCCGCGCTGGACGGCGTCGGCGGGGTTCGTCGAGGACCCGTGCTTCTACCCCTACCTGTCGGGCCGAGCGAACCTCGCGCTGCTGGCCCGGCTCGACGGTCAGGCGCCGGCCGCGCCTGAGATCGAGGACGCGCTGGCGCGCGTCGGACCTCGACCGAGCGGGCCGGATGACCGGGTGAGCGGCTACTCGACCGGGATGCGCCAGCGGCTCGGGATCGCCGCCGCGCTGCTGCGCGGCCCCGCGGCTGCTGTTGCTCGACGAGCCGACCAGCGGCCTGGACCCCGCCGGCACGCGCGCCGTCGCCGCGCTGGTGCGCAGCTCGCGCAGGACGGGCGGCGGTGCTGCTGTCCAGCCACCAGATCGGCGAGCTGGAGAAGGTGTGCAATGCCTACACCGTGATGCGTTCGGGCCAGGTGGTGTGGGACGGACCGCGGCGCAGCTGCGCAGACCCAGGCGCCCGTCTCGGCGTATGCGCTGGCCACCAGCGACGATGACCGCGCCGCTGAGATCGCGGCCGAGCACGCCCGCCGGGGTGCGCGCCGGGCGCTCGCCGCCGCGGCGGGCTCGCGCGTCGCCGGACCAGGACCGGCAGCCTCGACGCGCTCGTGCTCGCGCTCGGCGACGCCCGCGTCGTCATCCGCCGCCTCGAGCTGCTGGTCAGCCCTCTGGAGAGCATGTTCTTCGCGCTCACCACCGGCGAGCGCTCGAGCGAGCTCGAGCCCCGATGACCTGGCCGAGAAGGTGCTGCCGAGCGCGCGACGTGAGCGCGGTCGACGTCCGCTCGCCAGGGCGCGCCGCGCCGCGGGCGACCGGCCGGTCGCTGGACCAGCGCGTCTTTGGCGACGCCTACGCGACCGAGCTCCACAAGCTCAGCGCGCAGCTGGCGACGCGACTGCTGCCGTGCTCGTGGTGCGTCGGCGCCGTTCGCGTTCGCGGTGCTGCTGAAGGTGCAGAGCGGCACGCCGTCCGACGCCCTGTTCGGCGCCTACGTGCACACCTCCGGGTTTGCCATCTCGCTCGTGACCCTCGGCTTCGCCGGCGCGTGGGGCTTCCCGATCATCGCCGGCGCTGCTGGCCGGGGACCTGTTCGCCTCCGAGGACCGCCACGGCACCTGGAAGACGATCCTCACCCGCTCGTGCACCCGCGAGGACCTGTTCGCGGGCAAGCTGCTGGCCGCCGGCACCGTCGCCGTCGCCATCAGCCTGCTCCTGGCGATGGCGTCGAGCCTGGTGGCCGGCACGTCGCTCGTCGGCGCCCACGCGCTCGTCAACCTCAGCGGCAGTCCTGACCTCGCCGGGCCGCTCGCTCGCGCTGACGATCGTCAGCTGGCTGTATTGCGTGCTGCCGCTGCTCGCCTACACGAGCCTGGCCATCCTGTTCTCGGTGGCCACGCCGCAACGGGATCCTCGGGGTGCTCGGCCCGCTGCGTGGTCGCCCTGGTCACGCCAGCTGCTCGACCTCATCGGCAAGGGCGTGTGTCGTGCACCTGCTGCTGATCGGCTCGGCCTTCGACGCCTGGCACGGCCTGTTCACCACGCCATCCCGTTCCTGGGACCGCTGCTGGTCTCGAGCCTCGTCGCGCTGGCCTGGATCGCCGGTCTGCCTCGGCGCCAGCCTGGTGGATCCTGCGCCGGCGCGACTTCCTGGCCGGCGCGACCGACGCGCGCGCCCGAGCTGGCGACGCGCCGATGCGCGTCGTCGCCGCGACCACGGTGATCGATCGCGCGTGCTCGCGCTCGGGGCCGGCAACCTCGGGCCCGACCGGCGATCACCGCCGACCGACTGAGCGCGGCGATCGGCCCGGCGTTCAACAACGTCACGCTGCTGCAGCAGCGCTGATCGGCCGCCACGCGCCCGCCCGGCGCCCGGCTCGACGTGCAGCCCAACTGCAACCGCCGCGGCGCCGCCAGCAGCGGGCCAGGCGACTGGAACGTGCAACGTGTACGTCTACCTGCCCCAGCCCAACGCGGTGCCCTTCCAGCAGACCCAGGTCGAGTACGAAGTGAGCGTCGCAGCTACAACGGCTGCTACAAGGCCCAGTCGCCGCCGACGTTCATCGGCGGTCCGACGATGCGCGACGCCCGGGGACGCAGCGTCGTCAACCCGCTGTTCGTCGTGTACGGCTGATTCAACGCTGTAGGCGACGGGCACGGTCACAGACGCTCGCCGGCCTGGACCGGGGGGGCGATCGTGTTGCCGGCGGGAGCGAGCGGGCACTGCCAGTCCGCGTTGTAGCGGCACGAGGGGTGATAGAGGAAGTTGAGGTCGATGACCATGCGCGCACCACGGGTGCCCAGGTCGGCGCCCTTGGCCGTGTCCAGGAGGTAGCGGCCGCCGCCGTAGCTGGTGTCTCCGGCGGTGCCGTCGCGCAGCGGGACGAACAGACCGCCGGCGTATTGCTCCATCCACCAGACATCGAGCGTCGCGTCGAGCGGGGCCGGGAGGACGACGACGCCGAGCCGGCGCAGCGAGGTCGTCTCCGCGCCGCCGGTGTGCAGGATCAGCGTCGCGGGCTCGGGCTCGGGCTCGGCGGGCGTTTCCAGCTCGAGCTCGAAGCGCAGCTCAGAGTCATAGGGCCAGTACGGCACCCCGCTGCGGCGCATCTCGTCATCGGCGAGCAGCGGGCTCTGAGGGTGCGCGCTCATGAGCGCGTCGCGGCCGCGGCGCCACAGGACGTGGGCCTGCGCCGGCTGAGACTGCGTGCGCACAGCCTCATACAAGGCTGCGACGCGGCGGCGCCAATCGACGAGCTCGAGCTCGGCTGAGGTGGGTGTCGCCTGGTGCGCTGCCATCGTCGCCCGCCCGCCATGGGCGCGTGATCCATTATCGCCGGGGGCTGTCAGGTGGTGACCGCGGCCACGTCCTGCGTGGTGGCGACGTCCTGGGGCTTGATGTAGTCGGGGCGTACGCGGATGGATGGGTAGTCCGCCTTCTCCTCGTCGGCGCGCTGGGCCAGCCCCGAGACGTCGCCGAGGCCCAGGACGTCGCGGGCCAACTGCGTGAGCGGCCCGTCGGCCTGGTACTCGACGCGCTGCATGGTCAGCAGCTTGATGACCCACAGCGGCGTGCCGTTGAACTTCTCGAACATGGCGTGGCGGGCCCCCCATTCGGTGAGGAACCGCTCGTGGATCATCCGGAAGATCTTCGTGCGGTCCTCCGCGCTGGTGTTGTGTCCACGCAGCGCGGCGCGCAGCGCCCCGCCGAGCTCGGGGTTGTCGAGGTCGGCCTTGGTGGGGTAGACGACCACCCCGCGCCCGCAGAAGTCGATGAGCGTCTCGATCATCTTGTGGACGTTCTCCAGGTAGTAGGCGCGGCCGAAGTCCACGAAGATGTTGTTGGGCTTGTAGAGCCCACCCGGCGACATGAACCCGGTCTCCTCGGCGGCGATCGTGAACGCGCGGCACGTCTCGCGGAAGCGGACGAGATCGGCGACCTGGGAGGCGACGATGGGCGCCTGTGCGGTGCCGAGCGCCTCAGTGATGAGGATGCCCAGCCCGGCGATCATCTCCGCGTTGACGACGTGGCGGATCTGGGTCTCGGCGTGGATCCAGTCGAACAGGCGCTGGGGGTAGAACTTGGCGTGGTCGGGGTTGCCCATGTGAAAGACGCGGTCCCACGTGATCAGGACGTCGTCGAAGTACGCCATCCCATCCAACTCGTCACCGCGACTGGCCAGCGGCCGGTCGAACGGGTCAGCGTCGGCCTGGGCCAGCGACGGGCGCACGACGTGGGTGACGCCGGGGTGATTGGCCGGCACGAGGCCGAACACCACCTGCTCGGCGATCGTGCCCGGCTTCCACAACACGCCCATGAAGATCTCGTTGGCGAAGGCGACGCCGGTGCCGATGGCCTTCCAGCCGCGCACAACGATCCCCTCGTCGGTGTTGTCCACGATCCGCAGCATCGGCGTCTCGGCCACCGAGTCGGGATCCGAGCGGTCTCCCTGGACGTCGAGGAACATGGGAGAGGCCGACAGGTCGTTTGACTTCAGGTACTCCCACTTGTCGCGGATGTTCTGGGCAAGCGGGCGGCCGCCGTGGCCGACGGATTCAGACTCCCACGGCTCGGGGTCCTGATAGAGCGTGTAGAAGACCGGCAGCATGCTCGCGGGCGGCCGGGTAAACATCGCCCCGCGCGACCAGTGGCGGAAGATGTAGTCGTGGTACTCGCGCCGCGCCACCAGGTCCTCCTTGGTGCGCGGGAGAAACCAGTGCTTGGCCCACCGCTCGCCGTTCTCGTCCACGTAGGTCATCACGTCCTGGTGCTCAGGGTCGTGATGCATGTCGTAGTACTCGGCCAGCGCCTGGGCGAACCCCCGGGTCTTGGAGTGCGTGGTCATGTCGTCGATCATCTCGCCGCCGCACAGCACGCGGCGGCCGTCGCGCAGCGACTCGAGGAACTGCTGGCCGGTTCTGATCATGGCTCTCTCTCCTCACGGCAGGGGTGTCGCGCCATACGGTCCTCGGCGGCGGTTAACCAGCGCGAAACCGCGGACGGCCGGGCGTTGACCGTGATCGGGAGCGAGCGGGCGAATAGTCAAATAGGGTCTGAGACGGTCACGGATGCCCCCCAGTCGCTCACCCGATCCGGCCTCGCCGGTCATCCGTCGCAAGATCACGGTGCCGCCGTCGCCCGAGCGGCTCGTGGTCCGCGAGCGCATCGACCGGCTCCTGGCCGACCTCATCACTCGGCACCCCCTGGTGTGGGTATGCGCGACGGCCGGCTCGGGCAAGACGACCGCGGTGACCCAGGCCCTCCCCGCGGTGGGCCGGCAGGTCGCGTGGCTCACCCTGGACGACACCGACTCCGCCGCCGGTCGCCTCGTCACCTACCTCGAGGCCGCCCTGGGCGCTCGCGTGCCCGCCGCGCGCGGCGTGGCCACCGCGGCACTGGCGGCCCGACTGCCCCACACCGAGGCGGCCGGGCTGCTGGCCGAGGCGCTGGGCGAGACGCCGGTGGTCCTGGTCATCGACGAGCTCGAGCGGATCGCGGGCGCGCCTGGGGCGCTGGCGGTCATGGGATCGCTGGTCCGGTACGCGCCGCCGGCCCTGCGCATCGTGATGATCAGCCGGATCGAGGTCGACATCGCCCTGGACGCGGCCGCCGCCCTCGGCGGCGCGGTGACCGTCAGTGAGGCCGATCTGGCCTTTCGCACCCACGAGGCGGCGCAGGCGCTGGCCTACGCAGGGCGCCCGGACATGGACCCCGGCCAGGCCGTCGAGGTCACCGGCGGCTGGGTCGCCGGGGTGCTCTTCGAGGCGTGGCGCTCGACGCACCACGTGGCCGGCATGGGCGGCGAGGCCGACGCCCTGCACGGCTACCTGTCCTCGCAGATCCTCGATCAGCTCAGCCCCGAGGACCGCGAGTTCCTCATCACCACCTCGGTGCTCGACGACGTCACCGCCGAGCGCGCTGTAGCTCTAGGAGAGAGCGATGCCGCGGCACGGCTGGCGTCGCTGCGCACCCGGCACCTGCCCGTCGCCTGGCGCCAGGAGGGCCACTCGCTGCGCTGCCACGCGCGGCTGCGCGAGTACCTTCTCGAGCGCCTGGAGCGACGGGGCATCGACGAGCTGCTACGGACCCGGGCTGCGCACGCGGAGTTGCTGTGCGGCGAGGGCCACGGTGAGGATGCGGTGGAGGAGTACCTGCGCGCCGGGGTGCCTGAGCGCGCCCTTGACGTGGCGCAGACGGTGATCCAACAGGTGATCGACCGCTTGGATTACGCGGTGGCGGAGCGATGGCTGTCGGCGTTCAGCGGCCTGCCGGACGCCGACTCGAGCCGCCTCGCCGTCGCCGAGATGATGCTCGCGCTCGGCCGGGAGGACTACGCCCGCTGCGGCCGGGTCGCCGATCGGCTGCACATGGTCTCCGAGCGCCAGCGCCTGGCCCGCGAGTCGCCCAGCGCCGCCGGCATGATGGCGTGGAGCTACTGGCACCTCGGCCGATGGCGCGACGCCCAGGAGGTCAGCTCCGCCGCGGCCGCGGACAGCCCCGAGAGCGAGGCGGTGCGGTTCACGCTCAACCTCGTCGACCACGCGCTCGTGGGCGAGAAGGGCATCAACCCGACGCTGAGCGGCAGCCCGCTCGACGCGCTGGTGATGCGCGTCCTCTACGCCCACGGCCGGCTCCGCACGCTCGCCGACGCCCATGCCTCGGGCTGGACCGCGGCGGTCACCGAGCCGTGGCGGATCGGCCTGCTCCGCGCCACCGGCCACCCCGAACAGGCCCTCGAGCTCTACGAGCGCACCCGTGTGGCCGACTGGGCGCACGTGTGGCTGCACGCCATGGTTGGCCCCGAGATCCTCATCGATCTCGGGCGCCCCGACGCGGCGCGTGAGGCGGTGATGCGCGGACGGGCGCTGACCCAGGCCAGCGGCTCGCTGGTGTTCGTGATGCTCAACGAGCTGATCGAGGCCAAGATGGAGATCCGCCTCAACCATGACCCCCAGGCGGCGCTGGCCGTGCTCGCCCGCCTCCAGGATCGCCATGCCGCCAGCGAGTACCGCTTCATCGGCGAGGCCGCCGACGTGTGGGCCGGACTTTCGCTGTTGGCGCTGGGCGAGGACGCGCGGGCGCTGGAGCGGCTGGAGCGCGCGGTGGCCACGATGACCGCCGGCGACCGCATCCTCGAGTTGCCCACCGCGGCCGTCTATCTCTCAGAGGCGCGCTGGCGGGCCGGCGACGAGGACGGCGCCGACGCCGCGGCGGACCTGGCCCAGGACGCGGCACGGCGGCAGGGCTCCAATCACTACCTGCTTCAGGCGCTCGCCGCGTTCCCCGCCGTGGTGACTCGGCGGCTCGACAGCGAGCCGCGCGCGGGCTCGCCCTGGCACGAGCTCGGCCGGGCCCTCCACGCGCAGGGCGTGACCGACGCCCCGCCGTCGGGGGTCGCCGTCGAGCTGGTGGAGTTCGGTTCGCCCGCGATCCTGGTCGACGGCGCACCCGCCCCGCGGCCGCGCATCGCCAAGAGCTATGAGCTGCTGGCGTTCCTGCTCTGCCGTGAGCGTGCCACGGCCGGGCGCGAGGAGTTGCTCAGCGCGCTGTTCGACGGCCGGTCCGATGATTCGGCCCGCGCCTATCTGCGCCAGGCGGTCCATCAGCTGCGCGAGGTGCTGCCCGGCGAGGTGCGTCTCGTCTCAGAGTCGACGCGGACGTGGCTGGCAGATCCGGCGAGCGTGGCGTCCGAGTCGTGGGGACTGGAGGCGGCGCTCGCGCAGGCCGCCCGGCTCCAGGGCGAGGAGCGGATCGAGGCCACGCTGCGGGCGATCGCCGTCGCCGACCGCGGGCAATACCTGGAGGGGCTGCACTCGATGTGGATCGAGGAGCGCCGCGAACGCCTGGGGCGACTGGTCGCCGACGCGCGGCAGGACGTTGCCGAGCTGTGCTTCGCCGCCGGGCGCTACGCCGATGCGGCGAGACTGGTCGACGCGATCCTGGGCGAGGACCCGTTCCGGGAGGCGGCGCACCGCCTGGAGATGCGCATCGCCAACGCGACCGGCGACGAGGATCGCGTCATCGCCGCCTATCGCCGGTGCGAGCGGCGGCTGGGCGAGCTCGGCACCACCCCCTCGACGACCACGCGCCAGTTGCTGGAGACCCTGCGCCGGTGACATCCGTGCACAACCCTGCCCAAAGGTTCCGTTTCGCTCAAGTGGGAAGACCGTCCTGTCGATGATGTGAGCATGGAGCCCTCGATGCTCGGACTTGATCCGACGCCCTCTGGCAACCCCACCCTGCTCATCGCCGACGACGATGCGGTCGTGCGGTCGATGCTCAGCCTCACCCTCGAGCGTCAGTTCGACATCGTCGGCGTGGCGCGAGACAGCGATCAGGCGATTGCGCTGGCCCAGGCGGCTCAGCCCGATGTGGCGCTGATCGACGTGCAGATGCCGGGCGGTGGTGGCCTGCGCGCGATCCAGGAGATCTCCGAGGTCTCCCCGGAGACCGCGGCCGTCGTCCTCTCGGCCGACGAGTTTGATCCGCTGGTGCGCGAGCTGATGATCGCCGGCGCCATGAGCTACGTGCGCAAGGGCATCGCCCCCGCGGACCTCACCGATGTGCTGCACCGGGCGATGCGTGCCCGGCCCTCCTGCGCCGACTAGCGCGCGCGTCAGGACGCCAGCAGCAGTCGCACCGCCGTGGCGGTCATGACGACCGCGACGAAGCAGTCGACCACCCGCCAGACCCGCGGCCGGGTCAGGACGGCATGGGCAAGCCGGGCGGCGACGGCCAGCGCGGCGAACCACACGACGCTGCCGATCGCGGCGCCGCCGCCGAACCACCACTGGTGTGGCGACTGCGTGTGGGCGACCGAGCCCAGCAGGACGATGGTGTCGACGTAGACCGCGGGGTTCAGCCAGGTGAAGGCCAGGCACGCGGCGATCACGGCCCTGCGGCCGGCCCGGCCCGGGGTCAAGGCGCGGTCGAGGCTGCGCGAATCCCACACCCGCCGGGCGGCGAGAGCGGCGTAGGCCAGCAGCGCGGCCGCGCCGCCCACCCGCGCCGCGGTCAACAGCCACGGGTGTCCAGCGAGCGCGGCGCCGGTCCCGGCCACGCCCGCCGCGATGAGCACCACATCGGAGACGCCGCAGATCGCGACGACCACGCCGACGTGGCGGCGCAGGGCCCCCTGGCGCACCACGAACGCGTTCTGCGGACCGATGGCCACGATCAGGGACAGCCCGAAGACCAGTCCCGAGACGGCGGCGCTGAGCGCGGGAGCGTCGATCACGCCCTGACCGTAGGGCGCGGCAGCCTTCGCCGCCGCTCATGTTTCTCCATTACCATTAGCGCAGCTAATGTCTGAGATGGCGACGACGGTCGACCAGGGACAGCTCGAGGCGCTGCTGGCGGCGGTGACCGAGGGCACCTTCGACGCCGCGGCGCAGACGCTCCATGTGACGCCATCGGCGGTGAGCCAGCGCATCAAGGCGCTGGAGACCCGGGTGGGCCGCGTGCTGGTGACGCGCTCCAAGCCGGTGGCGCCGACGCCGTCCGGGGCCGTCCTGCTGCGCGCGGCCCGGCAGATGCAGGCGATCGCCGCCGACGCGCTGGCCGAGCTCGGCGACGGGGCGTCCGCCGCGCCGCTCACGGTGCCGCTGGCGGTCAACGCCGACAGCCTGGCCACCTGGTTCGTGGCGGCGCTGGCCGCCGCCGGGGCGGACCTCACCTTCGACCTCCGGCGCGCCGACCAGACCCGCACGGCCGAGCTGCTGCGCGACGGGACGGTGATGGCGGCGGTGACGGCGGCGGCGCAGCCCGTGGCCGGGTGCACCGTGCGGCGGCTGGGCCAGATGCGCTACCGGCCCCGCGCCTCGGCGGAGTTCGTGGCGCGGTGGTTTGCGGCCGGGGTAGGCGCGCAGACGCTGGCGGGCGCCCCGGTGGTGATGTTCGATCGCGAGGATCCGCTGCAGGACGAGTACCTGCGCCGGCGCTCGCGGCGCCGGCTGTCCCCGCCACGCTGCTACGTGCCGGGCTCAGGCGCGTTCGTGCAGGCCGTGCGGCGTGGCCTGGGCTGGGGCATGGTCCCCGACCTGCAGGCGGCGCCCACGCCCGGTGAGGACCCGCTCGTGGAGTTCGACCCGCGCGGGGCCATCGACGTGGCGCTCTACTGGCAGCAGTGGCAGCGCAGGTCGGCGGCGCTGGAGCGGGTGAGCGATGCGGTCCACGCGCACGCCGCCGCGGCGCTGCGGTAGCTCAGTCGGTTGGCGGGCGCGCGAGGAGGGGGCAAAAGGCGACAAACCGGGTCGCCGCCTCCCGGTGTTTCCCAGGAGCGCCCTATAGGGCGCAGTTTGCGCCGAGCCGCCGGCCGGCGACATGGTTCTTCACGTTATGCGCCCTCGGTCGGCCGAATCCACAGGCTGGGTGACGGATCCATCAGGAGCCGCCGGCGGCAACGACCAATCGCCGCCAGACCCGGATTGTGCGAGCCGATTTGGAGGGGAACGGTCGCCCCGCGTACCTGTCCCGGCAAATCGCACCGAACAGCCTCGGTTTGTCATCGATTGGCTGCTCTCAGGACCGCCGCGGCCCCGCATCCGAGGCTCACTTTCGGCGCCGCGAAGCCCCAGGGTTGTTAGGCGGAGATTAATAGGCGAGGATGCGGGTTTAGACCCAAGCATTTAAGGACGGGTTGCTATACCTTCGCGCTTTCCGGACTGAGAGGAGTCTGTTGTGAGGTGCAAGATCGGTCATCTGGGGATGTGGACCGTCAGCTTGGTGGCAACGGTGGCGCTTGCTGCGTGCGGGAGCAGCAACTCATCGAGCTCGAGCTCGAGCGCGGCGGGCGGCGGCGGAAGTTCGAGCTCGTCGAGCGCGCCGGCCGCGACGTCGTCGTCGAGCGCTGCCGGGACGTCGAGTGCGGCCGGCGGGACCACCAACCCCAAGGACTTCAAGGTCGGGGTCGTCACCGACATCGGTGGTCTCAACGACCACGGGTTCAACCACCTGGCCTACGAGGGCCTGCTGCGCGCAGAGCAGCAGCTCCACATCACGGGGCGGGTGCTGACGTCCAGCTCGGGCGCTGACTACACGCCCAACCTGACCACCCTGGCCCAGCAGGGCTACAACCTGGTCATCCCCGTCGGCTTCCTCATGGCCGACGCGACCGACGCGGTGGCCAAGCAGTTCCCGAAGGTGAAGTTCGCCATGGTCGACTCCGACGCGACCGCTGAGAAGGGCGACCCGAAGAACATCGAGGGGCTCCTGTTCGAGGAGCAGCAGGCCGGCTATCTGGCCGGCTACCTGGCCGGGCTCTACTCCAAGGAGCACAACTACAAGACGGTCTCCACCGTCGGCGGCCAGAGCATCCCGCCGGTCGACCACTACATCGCGGGCTTCCAGGCCGGCGCCAAGAAGGCCGACCCGGGCATCCAGACCCTCAACGGGTACTCACAGGACTTCGTCGACCAGTCCAAGTGCAAGCAGATCGCACTGAACCAGATCCAGCAGGGCTCCAAGGTCGTCTTCCAGGTGGCCGGCGCCTGCGGTCTGGGCGCGCTGTCGGCGGCCCAGCAGCAGGGCGTGCAGGGCATCGGAGTCGACGCCGATCAGGCCTACCTGGGGTCCTACATCCTCACTTCGGCCGAGAAGAAGGTCGACGTCGCGGTGTTCAACGCGATCAAGAGCCTGATGGCGGGCAAGTTCGCCGCCGGCGCCAACGTCACCAACAACATCGCCAACGGTGGCATCGGCTACGGCAAGATCGGCCCGGCGGGGCTGAAGTTCGCGCCGCAGATCGCCAAGATCTTCAACGAGATCAAGTCCGGGCAGATCGCCAACATCCCGAACACGGTTCCGAAGTAGACGCGATATCTGAATGACGGATAGCCCGCCCTCGGCAAGCTCGGCGCCTCCGGTCCTCGAGCTGAAGGGCATCACCAAGAGGTTCGGCTCGGTCGTCGCCAACGACCGAGTCGACTTCGACGTCCGTGCAGGCGAGGTCCATGCGCTGCTCGGTGAGAACGGCGCAGGCAAGTCGACGCTGATGTCGGTGCTATACGGCCTCTACAAGCCGACCGAAGGCGAGATCTTCGTCGACGGCAAGCTCGTGGAGATCGATTCGCCGTCCGCCGCGATCAAGCTCGGCATCGGGATGGTGCACCAGCACTTCATGCTCGTGCCGGTGATGACGGTGGCGGAGAACATCGTCCTCGGGCAGGAGCCGAAGCGGGCGGGGGGGATGCTCGACTTCGCGGCTGCTCGCGCCCGCGTGCGCGAGCTGTCTGACCGCTACGGGCTCGCCGTCGATCCCGACGCGACGATCGAGGACGTGTCCGTCGGGGCGCAGCAGCGCGTCGAGATCCTGCGTGCCCTGTACCGAGGGGCACGCATCCTCGTCCTCGACGAGCCCACCGCCGTGCTCACCGCGCAGGAGGTGACGGAGCTGATGGGGGTGATCCAGCGCCTCAAGGGGGACGGCACCGCGATCGTCTTCATCAGCCACAAGCTCCACGAGGTCCTCGCGGTGGCCGATCGGATCACCGTGCTGCGCCGCGGCAAGCGGATGGACACGGTCCCGCGCGCGGGGGCCACCGAGCGGAGCCTGGCCCAGCTCGTCGTCGGGCGAGACGTGCTCCTGGCCGTCGACAAGACGGCGTCCGAATCGGGCGAGCCGCTGCTGCGGGTCGATGACCTCCACGTGCGCGACGACCGTGAGCTTCCCGCGGTCGACGGGCTGTCGCTGTCGGTGCACGCCGGTGAGATCGTGGCCCTGGCCGGCGTCGACGGCAACGGCCAGCAGGAGCTCGTCGAGGCGATCACCGGTCTGCGCATCCCGGAGTCGGGCGGCATCTCGGTCGACGGGCGCGAGATCGGTGGCCGCGGGGTGCGAGCCGCCACCGAGGCGGGGATCGCCCACATCGCCGAGGATCGCCATCGCCGCGGTCTCGTCCTCCCCTTCACCCTCACCGAGAACATCGCGCTGCGCGAATACCGCCGGCCGCTGTTCAGCGCCCGCGGCTGGCTGCGCCTGCGCCGGATGCGCGACCGCGCCGGCCGGCTCCTGCGGGAGTTCGACGTCCGGGGCGGTGGTCCCGAGGCGTTCGCCGTCTCGCTGTCGGGCGGCAACCAGCAGAAGGTGTGCGTGGCCCGCGAGATCGCCTCCGACCCGAAGGTGCTCATCGCCCACCAGCCCACGCGCGGCCTGGACGTCGGCGCGATCGAGTTCGTGCATCGCCGGCTGATCGCCGAGCGCGACAAGGGCCGCGCGGTCCTTCTCGTATCACTGGAGTACGAGGAGGTGCGCGCGCTCGCCGACCGGATCCTCGTCATCTATGAGGGACGGATCGCCGGGGAGTTCCCGCCCGACGTCACCGAGGAGACGCTCGGCATCGCGATGACGGGGGGTCAGGCCTCCGAGGCCGCGGGGGCCGCCGCGTGAGTACGACGGGAGGACCGGATCCTGAGCAGATCGCGGAGGGTGGCGCCCAGCCCGGCGAGGAGGAGTCACTCGAGGCATCGCTGACCTCGCCGGCACGGCTGACGGCCTACATGCGCCGCGGCGGGATCCTCGTGCCGATCCTCACCGTCGTCATCGCGTTTCTGGTCGGCGGGATCGTGGTGCTGCTGACCGGGCATGACCCGCTCAGCACCTACAACGCCATCTTCAAGGGGACGGGGCTCAACTGGCTCTTCCCGTGGGTCGGGGGCAGCGAGCGCTCGACCGCCGCGCTCGCGCTCCAGCAGACGCTGCTCCAAGCCACCGCGCTCACGCTCGTCGGCCTGGCGGTGGCGTTCGCCTTCCGGGCCGGGCTGTTCAACATCGGCGGCCAGGGCCAGTACACGGTCGGGGCGATCGTGGCGGTGTGGATCGGCTCGTCGTTCTCGGGCATGCCGGCCGTCCTGCACATCATCCTGGCCATCGCTCTCGCCGCGCTGGCCGGCGCGCTGTGGGCGGGGATCGCCGGGTTCCTCAAGGCCACCGTCGGCACCCACGAGGTCATCTCGACGATCATGCTCAACTGGATCGCGGTCTGGCTGGGCGTGTACCTGTTCCAGGTCGGGGGCCCGCTCCAGGACCCGACCCAGTCCTCGGTGCCGGTGTCCAAGACGGTCGTGGCCTCGGCCAAGCTGCCGGTGTTCTGGGGTCCGGTCCAGCTCCAGGGCCTGGACATCGGGATCTTCATCGCGCTGGCGCTCGTGGTGGTGTTCGCGATCATCATCAACCGCACGCGCCTGGGCTACGAGGTCCGTGCCGTCGGCTTCAACCCCGACGCGGCCAGCTACGCCGGCATGAACGTGGGGCGCAACTACATCCGCGTCATGCTCATCTGCGGCGCCTTTGCGGGGGTGGCGGCGTCGATGGACATCCTCGGCTGGAAGTTCTCACTGTTCACCAACGACATCCAGTTCTCGCAGATCGGGTTCCTGGGGATCGCGGTCGCCCTGCTGGGGCGCAACACGGCCGGAGGGACGGTGGCAGCAGCGCTGCTCTTCGGAGCCCTGCTCACAGGTACGTCACAGCGCAACCTCGACCCGTCGGTGTTCGACCCCCAGCTGGCCCAGTACCTCACCTACATGATCCAGGGGCTGATCGTGCTGCTGGTCTCCACCGACGTGATCGCCCTGCGCGTGCTGCGTTCAGGACGCGGCATCGCCGTCGGGCTCAGACGCAGGCCCCGTGAGGAGCCGCCGACCGAGAAGAGCGCAGCGTGAGCGCCGGGACGATCGCACAGGCGCCCGCACGCGCCGCCTCGCCCCGCGTCATCGGAATCGCCGGGCTCGTCCTGGCGGTGGTCACCTGGGTCATCACGCTGCCGCCCGCACTCGTCCGCACGCCGGTCCCGTCGATCATTCTCGGAGTGGCGGCGATGGTGGCCGGAGCGATCGCGCTGCAGGGCGGCGAGCGCCGGCTGGGCTACGTCGACCTCGTGCTGGCGGTCCTGGCCATCGCGGGCGCGTTTGCCTCGACGAAGTCGGGGGTCGGCCACCTCAACACCGTGTTCGTGTGGTCGGCGCTCGTCGCCGCCATGCTGCGGTACGCCACCCCGCTGCTGTTCGCCGCGCTGGGCGGCATCATCAGCGAGCGCAGCGGAGTCATCAACATCGGCCTGGAGGGCATGATGCTGATGGGCTGCTACTTCGGGATCTACGGGGCCGACGTGCTGGGCTCCTGGGTGCTGGGGCTCGTCGTCGCCGCCGCCGCCGGTGGGTTGCTGGCGCTCGTGCACGCGTTCTTCTCGATCCATCTGCGCGCCAACCAGGTGGTCAGCGGCACCGGCATCAACTTCCTGGCGCTCGGGATCACCGGGTACTTCTTCACCGCCCACTACGGCGCCAACGGCACGCCGAGCAACATCTCCCAGGTTCCCAACATCAAGCTCCCGCTCATCCAGAAGGTCGGCTTCTTCGGCCAGGCCATCGGCGACGCCAACCTCATGACCTGGCTGGGCCTGGCACTCGTGCCGGCGCTCGCCGTGTTCCTGTTTCGCACCCGCTGGGGCCTGCGCCTGCGCGCCGTCGGCGAGAAGCCGCGCGCCGCCGACACGGTCGGCCTGCCGGTGCTGCGCATCCGCTATGTGGCCGTCGTGACCTCGGGCATGCTGGCCGCGCTCGGCGGTGCCTACCTCTCGGTCGCCTTCGTCGGCTCCTTCAGCCAGGACATGACCGAGGGCAAGGGCTTCATCGCGCTGGCGGCGGTCATCTTCGGGCGCTGGCGCCCCGGCCTGGCGCTGGTGGCCACGCTGCTGTTCGGCTTCTCGGAGGCGATGGCCGACCGGCTGCCGACATTCTCGGCGACACTTGCGACACTGTTTCAGGCGTTGCCCTACCTGCTCACCCTCATCGCCGTGGCCGGTCTGATCGGCGCCTCGCGGCCCCCGGCGGCGAGCGGCATCCCGTACGTGAAGGAGTAACCGCTCAATGGCCGTCGCCCGCCTCGCCCTGGACCGCCGATCCGAAGGAGCCGTTGGTCTCAGCGATGAGATCGAGCTCTACCAGCGCACCTACAACACGCTGTTGCGCTCCAGCGGCGAGACGCACCTGCGGGTGCTCGAGCCCGCGCACCGCGCGATCGGCTCCAGCCTGCACCCGCTGGCGGGCAGCGACGAGATCGACCTCGGCGCCTTCATCTACGCGATCCGCCGTCTTCCCGACGGGATCGTCGGGGCCCAGCTCGTGGCGATGGCCCAGCAGTTCGAGGCCCTGGTCAGCGCCGGGCTGCCGGTCGACTCGTGGGACGAGGCGGAGGCGCCGGCCCGGCGGCGACGCTGGTATGACGACGGGGCGGGCACGCTCGCCGTGCTGCTGGCCAGCGCCTCAGACCTCGACGACCTGCTGCCGACGCTCGTCGCCTTCCAGATCGAGTGGAACAAGATCCGCGTCCGCCAGCGCGCGGCCGGCTGGCAGGAGACCGTCGGCGAGCGCGAGCCCGCGCCCGAGGAGTGCGCGCGGCTGCTGGGCGGCAGCCCCGACGACTGGGGCCGGCTGGAGGAGTCGTGGGGTGACCGCTTCGGGGAGCGCATGGGACTGATCGCCTCCGAGCGGATGGCGCTGCGCATCCGGATGTTCGGCGGCTCGAACACCGGCTACGCGCGCATGACCCGCCGCTGGTGGACGCCGGTCAGCGCCGAGCTGAACCGCGAGGGCCTGACCACCGAGCGGCCCCTGTACTTCGTCAGCTCCAACACCCACAGCCTGGTGAACATCGCCACCTCGGTCGCGCGCGACCGCGAGGAGGAGCTCATCGCCTTCGTGGAGACGATGGATGAGGACGACATCCTGCGCCACGAGCTGGCCGCCTTCCGCGAGGGGCGCGCCGAGGGATCGTGGGAGAACTTCCTGTACTTCGTGGCGCGCATCTACTTCGCCACCAAGGGCCGCGCCGGCAAGGCCGAGCGCCGCGACGCCGAGAAGGCCGGCGGCATCACCCACATGCGCAGCACGACCGCGCTGCGCGTGCCGGCGCAGATCCTGCCCCTGGGGGCGCTGAGGTGCGACGCGCTGGATCCGCGCATCGGCGAGGTCGACGCCGACGCGCTCGCCGCCTCGGAGGCGGTGATCGTCAACATCGACTATCCGCTGGGTCTGGGGGCCTACAACATCCTGCGCGAGGTGGCCGTCGACCGGGCGGCGCTGCGGGGCGTGTACGTGCTGGGCAAGGCGGCGACGCTCAACGCCGACGTCGGCGACGTGATGATCTCGAGCGTCGTCCACGACGAGCACTCCAACAACACGTACTGGCTCGACAACGCCTTCGGGGTCGACGACCTCGCCGCCGACCTGCGCTTCGGGACCGGCCTGGACAACCAGCGCGCGGTGACGGTCAAGAGCACCTTCCTGCAGAACCGCTCCTATCTGGACTTCTACTACCGGGAGGCCTACACGGTGGTGGAGATGGAGGCGGGGCCGTTCTGCAACGCCGTCTATGAGATCGCCGACGCCGATCGCCACCCGGTGGGCGAGGCCGTGAACTTCTCCAAGCTGCCGATCGACCTCGGGATCATCCACTACGCCTCTGACACGCCCTACACGCAGGCGCGCACGCTGGGCGCGCGCGGGCTGAGCTACTACGGCATGGACTCGACCTACGCCGGATCGCTGGCGATCCTGCGGCGTGTGCTGATGCTGGAGGGCGCGCTCAACGGCGTCGGGCGCCGGTCGTCAGACAAGGCGCCGGGCCAGCCGGCTACGCGCCCACCGGATGCCATGCCGTCTTCAGCTCGGTGAGCGCCTCGATGCGCTCCAGGGCGCCGGCGACGGCCGTCTCGTAGCCGGCCACCGCGCCATAGTGGCGGGCGCGCTTGATCGTCTCGGCGGCCAGCCGGTCGAGCTCGGCGCCGAGCTCGGCATCGCCCCCGGAATCGACGATCGCGTTGAGGTCGCGGTGGGCGCCCAGCGCCCCGGCGAGCTCGGTGCGCCGTCCCGACAGGAGGTTGATCACGCCACCGGGCACATCGGAGACGCCCAGCACCTCGGCCAGGTCCAGCCCGGCCAGCGGCTTGGCCTCTGACAGGATCGCGACGACCGTGTTGCCGGCCGCGAGCGCGGGCGCGATCTCGGCGACGAGGCCCAACAGCTCGGGCTCATCGGGCGCGACCACGCCGACCACTCCGGTCGGCTCGGGCACGGAGAACGACAGGAACGGGGCGGCCACCGGATTGATCCCGCCGAGCACCGCCTGGAACTTGTCGGTCCAGCCGGCGTAGTGCACGAGCACGTCGACGGCGGCATCGACCTGCGCATCGTCGGTGACCGCGGCGAGCTGGTCGCGCCGGGATTCCAGCGCCTCGGCCGCCCGGTAGAGGATCTGGCCGCGGTTGTAGGCGGTGCGCGCCGACCACGGCCCGAACGCCTTGCGTGCGGCGGCGACGGCGTCACGGACGTCCTTGCGCGAGGCGCGGGGGATGTTGACCTGCTGCGCGCCGCCGTCGGTGGCGGGGCCGAGGCGCGAGGCGTGGTCATAGCGCCCGGACTCCGAGCGCACGAACGCGCCGCCGATCCACAGCTTGTAGGTCTTGCGGACAGAAATACGTCCCGCCCGCCCACCCCCTTCCGCCGTCATCGGACCACCTTCAGGTACGGGCGCAGGCCCGCGGGCCCGCCCTCGCGCCCGAACCCTGACTCCTTGTAGCCGCCGAAGGCCGCCGTGGGGTCGAAGTGGTTGTAGGTGTTCTGCCACACCACCCCGGCGCGCAGCGCGGCGGCGACCTCGAACGCCTTGGCGCCCTTGTCGGTCCAGATCCCGGCGGCGAGCCCGTAGCGAGAGTTGTTGGCCTTCTCGATCGCCTCGGCCTGGGTGCGGAAGCTCAGCACCGACACGACCGGGCCGAAGATCTCCTCCACGGCGATCCGGTGGGCGGGCGAGACGTCGGTGAACAGCGTCGGCGCGAACCAGTAGCCGTGCTCGGGCAGGTCGCAGGCGATCGTGCGCCGGTGCGGGGCGGGCGGGCCCTCATTTTCGCCGGCGGCGACGAGCGTCTCGATGCGCTGAAGCTGCTCGGCGGAGTTGATCGCCCCCACGTCGGTGTTCTTGTCCAGCGGATCGCCGACGCGCAGACGGCCCATCCGCCGCCACAGCCGGGCGATGACGTCGTCGAGCACGCTCTCCTGGATGAGCAGCCGCGAGCCCGCACAGCACACGTGGCCCTGGTTGAAGAAGATCCCGTTGACGATCCCCTCGACGGCCTGGTCCAGGGCCGCGTCCTCGAAGACGATGTTGGCCGACTTGCCGCCCAGCTCGAGGGTGAGGCCGGTCGGGCGCCCGGCGAGCGCGGCCTGGATGTCGCGGCCGACGGCGGTCGACCCCGTGAAGGCGATCTTGTCTATGCCCGGACTGCGGACCAGCGCGGCGCCGGCCTCGCCGTCGCCGGGGAGGATCGCGACGACGCCGTCGGGCAGCTCGGCCTCCTGGCAGATCTCGGCGAGGAGCAGCGCGGTGAGCGGCGTGGTCTCCGCCGGCTTGAGGATCGCGGTGTTGCCGCAGGCCAGCGCGGGAGCCAGCTTCCACGCCGCCATCAGCAGCGGGAAGTTCCAGGGGACGATCTGGCCCACGACGCCCAGCGGCGCCACCTCGCGGGCGTTGACGCCGTAGCGCAGCTTGTCGGCCCAGCCGGCGTAGTGGAAGAAGTGAGCCGCGGCGAGCGGGATGTCGACGTCGCGCGACTCGCGCAGCGGCTTGCCCCCGTCGAGCGTCTCGACCACGGCCAGCTCGCGCGCGCGCTCCTGGATGAGGCGCGCGATCCGGAACAGGTACTTGGCTCGCTCGCGGTCAGGCAGGGCGGCCCACCGCGGCTGCGCGGCGCGCGCGGACTCGACGGCCGCGGTGATGTCAGCGGGGCCCGCCCACGCGACCTCGGCGATCGGCTGCTCGGTGGCGGGATTGAGCGTCGGCTCATAGCGCGCCTGCGCCGGCTCGCGGAAGGCGCCGTCGATGAACAGGCCGTAGCGGTCGGCCAGCCGGACGTGGTCGGTCGCCTCCGGTGCGGGCGCGTAATCCCAGACGATGGTGGTGCGCTGCTCGGTGGTCATTCTCTGGAGAAGTCCTCGGAGCGGCCGTAACGGCCGCTCTCAGTCTTGGCGTACTGGAGCAGCAGATCGTTGAGCAGGCTCGACGCGCCGATCCTGATCCGGTCCGGCGTGAGCCATTCGTCGCCCAGGGTCTCCTTGACCAGCACCAGCCGCTTGAGGGCCTCCTTGCTCGTCGACACCCCACCGGCGGCCTTGAAGCCCACGATCCTCCCGGTGCGCTCGGTGTAGTCGCGGATCGCCTCGAGCATGACCAGGCAGACGCCGGGGGTGGCGCCGCTCGAGGCCTTGCCGGTCGAGGTCTTGATGAAGTCCGCGCCGGCCTCCATCGCCAGCATCGACGCGTGGCGCACGTGCTCGTAGGAGCCGAGCTCGGCGGTCTCGAGGATCACCTTGAGGTGCGCCTCGCCACAGGCGTCCTTGATGCGGGCGATCTCGCGCTGCACGCGCGCGTCGTCACCGGCGAGATAGGCCTCGCGTGAGATGACCATGTCGATCTCGTCGGCGCCCGCGATCACCGCGTCCTCGGTGTCGCGCAGCTTGGCCTCCAGCGACACCTGGCCCGCCGGAAATCCGGTGGCCACCGAGGCGCTCTTGACCCCGGTGCCCTCGAGCGCCGCGCGAGCCACGCCCACCAGCGCCGGGTAGACGCAGATGGCGGCGACCGAGGGGATCTCGGGCATCGACGGCGCCGGGCAGACCCCCTTGGCGCAGAGGTGGCGCACCTTGCCGGGGGTGTCGGCGCCCTCGAGCGTGGTGAGATCGACCATCGACACGGCCAGGCGGATGCCCTGCTGCTTGGCGGTCGTCTTGATGGAGCGGGTGCCGAGCTGGGCGACGCGCTCCTCCACGCCCACCCGGTCGACGTGTGCCAGGCGACGGGTCATGCGGATGAGGCTATCGCTCCACTGATATCCATTCCACATGCGACGCGCCGCTGTCATCGTCATGGACGCCTGTGGGGTGGGCGCTCTGCCCGACGCCGCGGACTACGGGGACGAGGGGACCAACACGCTGGGTCACCTCGCCGAGCGCGCGGGAGGGCTGGACCTGCCCGTCATGGGGTCGCTCGGGCTGGGCTCGATCCTGCCGCTCCGGGGCGTCCCGCCCGCCGAGGCACCGGTTCTGCACGGACGGGTGGGTGCGACCGGCCCGGGCAAGGAGTCCACGACCGGTCACTGGGAGCTGATGGGAGTCAGGGTGGAGCGCGCGCTGCCGACCTACCCCGAGGGCTTCCCCGACGAGGTGATCACGGCGCTTGAGCGCGCGACCGGACAGCGGTTCTGCTGCAACCGGCCCTTCAGCGGGACGGCGGTGCTCGAGGAGTACGGCGAGCATCATCTGGCCACCGGCGAGCTGATCCTCTACACCTCGGCCGACTCGGTCCTGCAGATCGCCGCGCACACCGACGTCCTGTCCGAGCCCGAGCTCTACGACGTGTGCTCGGTGGCCCGCGAGGTGATGGACGGCGAGCACGCGGTGGGGCGGGTGATCGCCCGGCCGTTTGACGGCGCGGCGGGCTCGTGGCATCGGCGTGAGGGGCGGCGGGACTTCGCCCTGCCGCCGCCGTCGCGCTCCTACCTTCAGGAGCTGCAGGCCTCCGGGGTGCCGGTGCACGGCGTCGGCAAGATCCGGGACCTGTTCGCCGGGGTCGGCGTCGATGTGAAGCACGCGGGCGCGACGAACGCCGAGGGGATCGCGGCCACCACTGAGCTGCTGCGCTCGCTGCCGGGCGGGCTCATCTTCGTCAACCTGGTGGAGACCGACCAGCTCTACGGCCACCGCCACGACATTCCCGGCTTCGCCGCGGCGCTGGCCGCCATCGACGAGGCCGTGGCCGGGTGGCTCGAGCTGCTGGGCGAGGACGACCTGCTCGTGTTGACGGCGGACCACGGCGTCGACCCGACCACCAACCACACCGACCACACCCGGGAGTACGCCCCGCTGCTGGCGCGCTTTGCCGGGGACGGCGGGCGCCGGCATGACGGCGCGCTCGCCGACGTCGGGGCGAGCGTGATGCGCTGGCTCACCGGGCGTGACGTGCCCGAGCTCCCGGGGTCGTCGTTCCTCTGATCCGCGGCCGGGCCGGCCGGTAGGCTGGCGATCGATGATCGAGCGCGTCCTCGTCTTCTGTGGATCGAGCCCGGGCGCCCGGGCCGAGTACGCCGCGAGCGCTCAGGAGCTCGGTGGCCTGATCGCCCAACGCGGCCTCGGCCTGGTCTACGGGGGCGCCAGCGTCGGGCTGATGGGCGCGGTGGCCGACGGCGCGCTGGCCGCCGGTGGCGAGGTGATCGGGGTCATCCCGCGCCAGCTGGTGGAGCGGGAGATCGCCCATACCGGCCTCACCGACCTGCGCGAGGTCACGACGATGCACGAGCGCAAGGCATTGATGGCGGAACTGTCTGACGCCGTCATCGCGCTGCCCGGCGGCACCGGGACGCTCGACGAGCTGTTCGAGCTGTTCACATGGAGTCAGCTCGGGCTGCACCGCATGCCGATCGGCCTGCTCGACGTCGCGGGCTACTGGCAGCCACTGATGGCCATGCTCGATCACATGGTGACCGAGCGTCTGCTGCGCGCCGAGCACCGCGACACGCTGCTGGTCGACGAGGACGCGTCAGCTCTGCTGCACCGCCTGGAGCGCTACGAGCACCGGGCGGCGGACAAGTGGATGGACCGTCAGAGCGTGCCGAACACGCGGTCGCCGGCGTCGCCCAAGCCGGGGCGAATGTAGGCGTTGGCGTCGAGCTCGCGGTCGATCGCGGCGGTCCACACGGTGACGTCGGGATGCTCGGCCTCGAGCGCGGCCAGCCCCTCGGGGGCGGCGACGAGGCAGACGAGCTCCAGGTGGCGCGCCCCCGCCCGCTTGAGGTGATGCAGGGCGCGGACCGCGCTGCCCCCGGTGGCGAGCATCGGGTCCAGCAGGTACACCGGGACGTCGGGCAGGCCCGGCGGCAGCCGCTCGTAGTAGTCGATCGGCGCGTGGTCCTCGTGGTCGCGCTGGATGCCCAGATGGCCGACGCGGGCGTCGGGGAGCAGGCGCAGAAAGCCCTCCACCATCCCCAGCCCGGCGCGCAGGACCGGGACCACCGCGATCTCGTCACGCAGCCGCTGCCCGCGCGTCATCTCCAGCGGGGTCTCGATGTCGACCTCCCTGACCGGGAGCTCGCGCGCCACCTCGACGGCCATGATCGCGGCGGCCTCGTAGACGGCCTGCCGGAACACGCTGTGCGGGGTGGATCGGTCGCGCATCACCGACAGGCGATCGGCGAGGACGGCGTGCTGGACCACGTTCACGCGCTGCGGCATCCGCCGATCCTACCTGCGGGTGCCCTGCGTGGGGCGTGGGCGGGCGAGACCGATACGCTGACGGCCGCCATGGTGTCCGTCAACGTCGAGATCAAGGCCCGTGACCCCGACCCCGCCGCGACGGCTGCCCGGTGCCGGGCTCTCGGCGCCGTCGACGAGGGCGTGCTGGAGCAGCGCGACACGTATTTCGCCGGTCGCCATGGCCGGCTCAAGCTGCGCGCTCAGAACGGCTCCGGCGCCGAGCTGATCGCGTACCGCCGCCCCGACGGCGCCCAGGCCGAGGAGAGCGCCTTCATCCGTGCTCCGGCCGCGGATCCGGGGCTGCTGCTCGAGGCGCTCGACGCCGCGCTGGGGGTGACGGTCACCGTCGTCAAGCAGCGGCGGCTGTTCATGTGGGAGAACGTGCGCATCCATCTCGACGACATCGAGAGCCTGGGCACGTTCATCGAGCTCGAGGCGATGGTCGGGCCCGGCCTCAACTCGGCGGCCGACGCCGCGGAGAAGGTGGGCCGGCTGCGCGCGGAGCTGGGCATCGCCGACGATGCGCTGGTCGCGGTCGGCTACTCGGACCTGCTCCTGGACGGCGCGCAGGCGCTCCTGCGCGCCGCCGATGCCGCGATGCGCACGGCCTACGCCCCGTACTCGGAGTTCAAGGTGGGCGCCGCCGTGCGGGCGCGCTCCGGCGCCATCTACGCCGGCCCCAACGTCGAGAACGTGGCCTACCCGCAGGGCCAGTGCGCCGAGGCGTCGGCGATCGGGGCGCTGGTGGCAGCCGGGGAATCGGCGATCACCGCCGTCGCGGTGGTCGCCGAGAAGGTGGAGGTGTGCCCGCCCTGCGGTGGGTGCCGTCAGCGCCTGGCGGAGTTCGGGTCCCCGGACACGCCGGTGTACCTCGGGCGGCCGGGCGCGGCGCCGCAGACGATCACGCTGGCGGAGCTGCTGCCGCTGTCGTTCGGCCGCGGCGAGCTGGGGCGATGACCTCCGACGCCGCGCAGGTGCTGATTGAGCGCTCGGGCTCGCGGCCGCGGGTGGGGGTGGTCCTGGGCTCCGGGCTGGGCGCGGTGGCCGACGCGGTGACCGACCCGGTCGTCGTCGGCTACGAGGACCTGCCCGGGTTCCCCCGCCCGACGGTGCAGGGTCACGCCGGGCGCGCGGTGCTGGGCCGGCTCTCCGGCGTCCCGGTGGCGGTGCTGCAGGGCCGCGCCCATCTCTACGAAGGCGGCCCGATGGATGCGCTGCGCGTGCCGGTGCGGGCGCTGCGCGCCGCCGGGGCCGAGATCCTGCTGCTCACCAACGCCGCCGGGTCGCTGCGTCCCGAGGTCGGGCCGGGACGGCTGATGGCGATCACCGACCACATCAACCTCACCGGGACCAACGTGCTCATCGGCCCCAACGACGACGCGGTGGGCGAGCGCTTCCCGCCGATGCACGACGCCTATGACCCGGAGTTGCTCGGCGAGCTGCGGGCGGCCGCCGCGGACGTGGGAGTGGATCTCGCCGAGGGCGTCTACCTGGCGGTGAGCGGGCCCAGCTTCGAGACGGCGGCGGAGATCCGGGCCTTCGCGCGGCTGGGCGCCGACGCCGTCGGCATGTCCACCGTGCACGAGACGACCGTGGCCCGTCACTGCGGCCTGCGGGTCGTCGCCGTGTCGGCGATCACCAACCTCGCCGAGGGGATGTCCGACGTGCCGCTCAGCCACGAGCAGACGCTGCGCGACGGCCAGCGGGCCGCCGGTGATCTCAGCCGCCTGCTGCTGGGCTTCTTGGAGCGGATCGGAGCGGGCCATGCTGACGTCTGAGCTCATCCGCCGCAAGCGCGACGGCGGGGAGCTGACCGCCGCGGAGGTCTCGGAGCTGGTGGCGGGAATCGCCGACGGGTCGGTCACCGACGCGCAGGTCGGCGCCCTGGCCATGGCGATCTTCCTGCGGGGGATGTCCGCGGCGGAGCGCGTCGCGCTCACGGGGGCGATGACGCGATCGGGCGACGTGCTGGAGTGGGGTGACGCCGGTCTGGCCGGCCCGGTGCTCGACAAGCACTCGACGGGCGGCGTGGGCGACAAGGTGAGCCTGCTGCTGGCGCCGATCGTCGCCGCCTGCGGCGCCGCGGTGCCGATGATCTCCGGCCGCGGGCTCGGGCACACCGGCGGGACGCTGGACAAGCTCGAGGCGATCCCCGGCTACGACGTCGCCCCCTCGTCTGACCGTCTGCGGGCGGCGGTGGCCCGGGTGGGCTGCGCGATCGTCGGGCAGACCGCCCGGCTGGCGCCCGCCGACCGCCGCCTCTATGCGATCCGTGATGCCACGGGAACGGTCGAGTCGATCCCGTTGATCGTCGGCTCGATCCTGTCCAAGAAGCTGGCCGCGGGTCTGGACGCGCTGGTGATGGACGTCAAGGTCGGCTCGGGGGCGTTCCTTCCCGACGTGCAGAGCGCGCGGGAGCTTGCCGGGGCGATCGTCGACGTGGCCCGCGGCAACGGCCTGCCCACCGCAGCACTGCTCACCGACATGAATCAGGTGCTGGGGCGCACGGCCGGCAACGCGGTGGAGGTGCGCGAGTCGATCGACCACCTCACCGGGGCGCTGCGCGACGAGCGCCTCACCGAGGTGACGCTCGCCTTGAGCGCGGAGCTGCTGGTTCTGGGCGGGGTGTTCCGCGATCTCGCGACTGCGCGCGATGCCGCCGAGCGCGCGCTCGACGGGGGCGAGGCGGCGGCCCGCTTCAGCGCGATGGCAGCCGAGCTGGGCGGCCCCTCGGACCTGCTGGAGGCGCCCGATCGCCATCTGCGTGCGGCGTCCGTGGTGCGCGACGTGGAGCCTGCGCAGTCCGGGACCGTGGCGGCGGTCGACGTGCGCGCGGTGGGGATCGCGGTCGTCGGCCTGGGCGGGGGCCGGGCCCGGGAGAGCGACCCTGTGGACCACAGCGTCGGCTTCACCGACGTGGCCGCGCCGGGTGAGCGGGTCGGGCCCGGGGAGCGTCCGCTGGCGG
The DNA here is from genome assembly GCA_963771675.1 of uncultured Actinomycetota bacterium. Lineage (GTDB taxonomy): Bacteria > Actinomycetota > Thermoleophilia > Solirubrobacterales > Solirubrobacteraceae > Palsa-465. The sequence goes on from CAVYUJ010000008.1 coordinate 300,454, forward strand.
TGGTGCACGCGCGCGATGAGGCGAGCGCCGAGCAGGCGGCCGATGCATTGCGCGCCGCGTTCTCACTCGGGGATGGGCCCGAGCAGTCCGTGCCGATCGTGATGGAGGTGCTGCGGTGACCGTTGACTCCCTGCCCAAGGTCGAACTCCATGTCCACCTCGAGGGGACGGCCACCCCCGATCTGGTGCAGCGGCTCGCCGCTCGCAACGCGATGGCGCTCCCCGAGCGCCTGCTCAACGAGCACGGGCGCTTTCACTACGGGGACTTCCTGGACTTCCTGCGCACCTATGACATGGCCGCGAGCGTCATCCGCACCGCCGAGGACTACCGCGACATCACCTATGAGTACCTGCGCGACTGCGCCGCCGAAGGGGCCATCTACGTCGAGCTGACGGCGTCGCCCGATCACGCCCGGCTGGTGGGCCTGACCGACGACGAGCACCTCGACGGGATCGCCCGGGGCATCGACGATGCGCGCAGGCTCCACGGGATCGAGGGCCGGATCCTCATCTCGGCGGTGCGCAACTTCGGGCTCGAGCAGGCGCTGGCCGTCGCCCGCTATGCGGCGGCCGAGACCCACCCGTACGTCGTCGGGTTCTCCATGGCCGGCGACGAGGCGAACTTCCCCATCGCCGACTTCGCGGAGGCCTACGCGATCGCCGCCGACGCGGGCCTGGGCTGCACGGTCCACGCCGGCGAGTGGGCGGGCCCCGAGAGCGTGCGCGCCGCGCTCACCCTGCCGGTGACCCGGATCGACCACGGGGTCCGGGCCATCGAGGATCCGGCTCTGGTGACCGAGCTCGCGGCGCGCGAGATGGTGCTCAACACGTGTCCCACGAGCAACATCGTCCTCGGGGTCTTCGCCGGGTTCGACGAGCACCCGCTCCCGCGACTGCGCGATGCGGGGGTGCGGCTGACCCTGGGCTCCGACGACCCTCCCTACTTCGGGGCGACGATCGGCGGCGAGTACCGGGTGTGCGCCGAGCGCCTCGGGTTCAGCCAGGACGACCTGACGGCGATCACGCTCACCGGGATCGACGCCGCCTTCTGCGACGACGAGCTGAAGGCGGCGTTGCGCGCGAGAGTGTCATCGGAGGAACCCGAGTGAGGATTCTCGTCACCGGGAGCGCCGGTCATCTGGGCGAGGCGCTCGTACGCGTGCTGGATGAGACCGAGCACGAGGTGGTGGGCCTGGACCTGGTGGCGTCCCGGTTCACGCACGTGGTCGGCTCGATCGCGGACCGCGACTGCGTGCACGACGCGATGGCGGGGATCGACGCGGTGATCCACTCCGCCACCCTGCACAAGCCCCACGTCGGCTCGCACGGGCGCGGCGACTTCGTGGACACGAACATCGCCGGCACGCTGAACCTGTTGGAGGAGGCGGTGGCGGCGGGCGTCAGCCGCTTCCTGTTCACCAGCACCACGAGCACCTTCGGCCGTGCGCTGACCCCGGGAGAGGGCGCGCCGGCGGCGTGGATCACCGAACAGGTGCAGCCGGTGCCGCGCAACATCTACGGCGTCACCAAGACCGCGGCCGAGAACCTGTGCGAGCTCGTCTGGCGCGACCACGGCCTGCCCTGCCTCATCCTGCGCACCTCGCGGTTCTTCCCCGAGGACGACGACCGTGACGAACTCCGTCCCGTCTACGACGAGCTCAACCTGAAGGTCAACGAGCTGCTCTACCGCCGGGTCGACATCCAGGACGCGGTCGACGCGCACCTGCTCGCTCTGGAGCGCGCCCCGGAGATCGGCTTTGACCGCTACATCATCAGCGCCACGACCCCGTTCAGCTTCGACGACGTCGCCGAGCTGCACCGTGACGCGCCAGCCGTGGTCCGCCGGCTGTTCGGAGATTACGAGGAGATCTACGCGTCGCGCGGGTGGGCGATGCTCCCGGTCATCGACCGCGTCTACGTCAACGCCCACGCGCGCGAGGTGTTGGGCTGGTCACCGGCCTATGACTTCAGGTTCGCGCTGGACCGGCTCGCGGCCGGCGAGGACCCGCGCAGCCCGCTGGCGCTCACGATCGGCGCCAAGGGCTACCACGCCGAGCCCACCGGGGTCTACACCACCCGGGCGCGCGACTCGGCGCCCTGACCGCTCAGCGCGGCGGATGCATCGGCCCGGGGTTGGTGGCGGGTGGGTGGGACCCGGTATTGGTGCCGGCGGGGCTGGGATAGGGCACGCCGAGCTCGATGGCGCCGAGCTGGCGCCAGAACTCGTCGCGCAGCTGGGTGTTGCGGTGTGCGGCGGACGTGGCCAGATCGCGGAACAGGCGCTCGAAGCGCTGGCCGCTCTTGATGGCGCTGGCGCCGATGGTGCGGAACAGGTGCTGCTCGACGGCCTCCCAGCACTGGACCATGGCCTCGCGGGCGATCGCCGCCAGCCGGGCGTCCTGGGCCCAGGTGTAGGGCGCAGTTCCGTCGGCGTTGTGCCGGCAGGCCTCCATGTGCATCTCGGCGCAGTGCATCATCGCCGCCTCGGCGGTCTGGAGCTTGACGAAGGCGGCGCCGTACCAGCGCTGGAAGTCGGCGTTCTCAAAGCGCGGCCCGAACGGCGGCAACGGCGTGGGCTTGTCCAGCGCCCAGTTGCGGTACTCGTCCAGCGCGTTGTAGCCGCCGCCGACCAGCGTGCAGGCAAGCGAGAGCGTGAAGATGACCAGCGCCCGGCCGCAGTACATCGGGTTGCCATGCAAGGCGAGCCCAGGGGTGCCGTGCTCCACGGCGACGTCCACCATGTTGACGTCCTCGAGGACGTAGTGGGCGGGCAGCTGGGCGCCGTCGAAGCGGATCGTGTGGGAGCCCGTCCCCTTCAGGCCCAGGGTGTCGCCCCAGTCGTCGAGCTGGGTGAAGGCCGAGCGCGGGGCCACGAACAGGGCCATCCGCGGCATGCCGTTGGCATCGGCATCGGGCAGCATCGCCTGGCCCATGTAGTACGTGGAGTACGGGATCCCCGAGCAGTAGGCGACCGCTCCCTCCAGGCGGTAGCCGCCGTCCTGCGGGGTCGCGCGGATGGTGGGCGCCGCGACCGAGGCGGCGCGAAAGTCCCCGGCGCCGAACACCTCGTCCTGGGTGCGCTCGGGAAACCACGAGCCCACCTGGAGCGCGTGGTTGGCCGACAGGCACGCTCCCCATGCCGCGCCCATGTCGCCGCGGGCCAGCTCGACCCCGACCCGCATGAACGTGGGCACGTCAACCTCGAGGCCCCCGTAGCGCCGCGGGACGTACATGCGGTAGAAGCCCGCCTCCAGCAGCGCCTCGTGGATCTCCGGGGAGTAGGTGGCGCGCTCCTCGGTCTCGGCCTGCTCGGCGATCAGCTGCTCGCGCAGCGCCCGCGCGGACGCGACGAGCTGGTCGCCGACATGCTCCATCCCCCGTCCCTCCTCGAGGGTGCTCATACGCCCATCGTAGGGTCTGAGCAGCCGATCGGAGGCCGGGGCTGCTGGAGTCTGCGCTCACAGGCAAGTCCGCCTGCGTGGCGTGCGCCTTGGCTAGTGGGCCTCCCGCAAACGTTGCACCCGAAATGGCGGGCGGGCGCAACGTTCCCGGGAAACCCACTAGCGGCTGCTCATGGCGACCTCGCCGACCGGGGCGCTGCGCGCCTGCGCGCGACGGCGCAGCAACACGAGGGAGAGCAGCGCCGCCGCGCCGATGATCCCGGCCTCGACGTGGAAGGCGGCCTGGAAGCCGTCGGTGAGCGCCGACGCGGCCTGCGCGCCGGAGTGCAACGCGCCCGTGGTGCGGTCGGTGGCGATGGTGATGAGCGCGGCGATCCCGATCGCACCGCCGATCTGCTGAGCGGTGGTCATCAGTCCTGAGGCCAGGCCGCCGTCGCGCTCCTCGGCGTCGCCGGTCCCCAGGCCGATCACCGGCACGAAGGCCAGCCCCAGGCCCAGGCCGGTGAGGATGAGGGTCGGGAGCACGTCCGCACCGTAGGAGCTGGTGGGCGTGAGGCCGGCCATCAGCCACAGGCCGACGACGGCCACGGCGCAGCCGATGGTGATCGGCAGGCGCGGATCGATGCGCTCGGGCAGCTTGCCCATGGCGCCCGAGGCGATGGCCATCGAGCCGCTGAAGGGCAGGAACGACAACCCCGTGGTGAGCGGGCTGAAGCCCAGGACGCGCTGCAGGTACAGCGTCTGGAAGAAGAACATCGCCAGCAGGCCCGCGGCCGCGAAGAAGATGACCAGGTCCGCGCGCAGGGCCAGCGGGCGGCGCAGCAGCTGCGCCGGCAGCAGCGGCGACGCCGAGCGACGTTCACTGATGGCAAACGCGACGCCCAGCAGCACGACCACGGCCAGGCCGCCGAGCGTCCGCGCCGAGGTCCAGGCGTGGCTGTCGGTCTCCACCACGGTGTAGACGAGGAGCAGCAGGGCCATGGTGGCCAGCGCGGCCCCGCCGACGTTGGGAGCGCTGCGTCGCGCGCTCAGGTCATCGGGCGCCAGCACGCGCGGGATCGCGGCCAGGGCCGCAGCGGCGACGGGCACGTTGATGAGGAAGATCCAGCGCCAGTCGGCGAGCTGGACCAGCGCGCCGCCGGCGAGCAGGCCGGTGGCGGCGCCCAGGCCGAGCAGCCCGGCCCAGATGGCCAGGGCGCGGCGGCGTTCCGCGGCGCCGGGCGAGGCGGCCAGGAGCAGCGCGAGCGCCGACGGTGACAGCAGCGCGCCGAACATGCCCTGCAGAGCCCGCGCGCCGACCAGCACTCCGGCGCTGGGGGCGATGCCGCACAGCGTCGAGGCGGCGGCGAAGCCGGCCAGGCTGGTGGCGAAGACCCGCCGCGGACCGAAGCGGTCGGCGAGCCGGCCGCCGATGAGCAGCAGCCCCCCGAAGGTGAGCAGATAGGCGTTGACCACCCACGAGAGGTTGGCCACCGAGAAGTGCAGCTCGCGCCCGATGGTGGGCAGCGCGACATTGGTGATCGTGTCGTCGACCAGGAGCATGAACTGGGCGACGCAGGCCAGCAGCAGGATGAAGGTGGGGCGAGATCGGCTCATGATTTTCTCCACTTGTAGAACACTTCTACACTTGTAGAAGAAATGCCGTCCGCTGTCAAGCCCTACTGCGATACTCGTGCGCTCGATGCCGTCATCTGAGCGCCGCGCCCGCCTGCTGGAGGAGGCCCTCCATCTGGTCACCCGATCCGGCCTGGGCGCCGTGACCCATCGCAGCGTCGAACAGGCGGCGGGCGCCCCCCATGGCTCGGTGACCTACTGGTTCGGAAGCCGCGAGGGCCTGATCTCGGCGCTCATCGACTGGATGTGCGAGGAGTCAGAGCGCCAGGTCCGCGCGATCGCCACCCCCGTCCAGCAGCAGCTCGCAGCGGGAGAGACGCTGGACGTCGAGGCGATCTCCCACGCCCTGGCCGCGTGGATGGACGGCGCCGCACCCCACCACCTGGCGCGGATGGAGCTCGAGCTCCAGGGTGCGCGGGAGCCGGCCCACGCCGAGCGCATGACCCGCGCCGCCCAGGTCTTCTGGGACATGTGCGCCGCGATCGCCGAGGGGCTCGGGTCGGATGATCCGGCCCGCGACGGCCGGGCGATGGCGGTGATGCTCGACGGGGTCCTGCTCGACCGGCTCGCCCATCCGCCGCAGGGTCTCGATGTCGTCGCCGCCTCCCTGCGGTGGCTGCTGACCGGCCCTGGATGGGCTGCCAGTGCCTAGGCGGCCGGCCCGCAGACGGGGACCGGGATCGGCAGGCCCTTCACCGGCATCTGGCAGTGGGCCGCCGCCCACCGCATGCGGGGATCGGTCGTCGTGGGCCCCAGGATCACCGCGAGCTCGCGCTGCGCGATGACGGCCTTGAGGTGCGCGAGTGTCGGGGACGGGTTGGTACCGGTGAACCCGCCGATCGGAAGCACCTCCTCGCCGGTGGCGAAGACGAGGGGCGCGCCGATCAACGCCGTGTACATGGCCAACGGGTGACGGAGGCTGAGGCCGCGCTGCTGCAGAGCGACGAGGTTCGCCGGCGGGCGGTTGAGCCTCGCGGCGAGCGTCTCGGTGACCGCGGTGATCGCCGGGGGCTGAAACGGCGTGTCGAAGGGGCCCCGGTGATCGGCGACGATGGTGGCGGCAGCGACGGCGGGCACGAGGACTGGGGCGGTCGGTGCAGCGGCAAGCGCGACGCGCGTCAGGCGCACCGGGGTTCGGCGCGCGGCCGCCCCCAGCGCCAGCAGCACCTGCAGAAGCTCGCCGAGGCCGGCCCGGAGGACCCGTAGCCGGCCGTCGCGGCGATGCGCCTACTGCAGCGACGCGTCCAGGGTGATCTCCGGGACGCCGGCAAGCGCGCGGCTCACGGGACAGCCGGCCTTGGCGCCCTCCGCTGCCTCCTTGAACGCCGCCTCGTCGATCCCGGGGACCTCGCCCACCGTCGTCAGCGCGATCGCCGTGATGGTCGGCGCGCCGTCGACGAACCGCAGGGTCACCGTGGCGTCGGTCCTGACCGACGTCACCGGGGTGCCCGCGTCGGCCAGCGCGGCCGACAGCGCCATCGAGAAGCACGACGCGTGCGCGGCGGCGATCAGCTGCTCGGGGTTGGCCCCGGGTCCGTCCTCGAACCGCGAGCGAAACGAGTAGTCACCCGAGATCCCGTCCCCCGCGGTGAAGGTGCCGGCACCGCCCTTGAGATCGCCCTTCCACTCTGCACTGCCCTTGGCTGGCATGGGTTGCTCCTTTGCTGTCTGGGGGTTCTGTCGCGATCCTAGTCTTCTGCCGGGGTCCGTCAGGCACTAGAACCCGGGGACGTCGACCAGGCCGTCGGCGACGAGCCGGCGCAGCGACTCGCGCAGGGCGTCGAGCGCGCTGTAGCGCGGCTGATATCCCAGAACCGCGCGGGCGCGATCGATGCTGGCGGCGATGCCACGCGCGACGTGCTCACGGGTCACCGCGGCGTGTTCGGCGCCGGCGCGCCGCTCGAACTCAGTCCACTCGACGAGCTCGAGCACCGGCTCGCGCCCGAACCATCCCGCGACCCCCGCCGCCAGTCCCCGCAACGTCATCGCCTGCTCGGCGACGACGTGAAAGCTCGACCCGACAGCGGCCGGGCGAGCCAGCGCCCGCGCGAAGGCCTGCGCGACATCGTCGGCATGGACGTGATGCAGCACGCCCAGCCCGAGCTCGGGCAGCGCCAACGGCTCACCGGTCGCCAGCCGCCGCCACACATCCAGATCGAGGTTCCCCGCCGGTGTGATCGACGGCCACGGGCCGCTGATGTGCCCGGGATGCAGGACCACACTCGGCACTCCCCCGGCCATCGTCTCCCGGTGCAGCAGCGCCTCGATCGCCGCCTTGCCCGTCCCGTACTCGCCGTAGGCGGTGCGCGGCTCATCCTCGGTGACGGGGACGCGCTTGACCGGACCGTGCACCCAGATCGTGCCGCAGTGGACCAGCAGCGGCCGGCTCGGGCGCAAGGCGTCCACGAGCTGCTGCGCGGACTCCGGCGTGAAGCAGAGCATGTCGACCACCGCGTCGGCCCCGAGCGCGGCCACCCGCTCGCCGAAGGTGCCTTCCGCGTCCTCGGCCTCACGGTCCGCCGTGACCCGCTGGACGCTGCGCCACTCCACCGCCGGCACATAGGGATCGCGTTCGCCCCGGCTCAATGCCACGACCTCATGGCCGGCACGGACCAGGCGCGGGACGAGGTAGGTCCCGACATGCCCCGTGGCGCCGATGACGACGATGCGGCTCACCCCGCGCGACCCTAGCGCAACCATCGTCTCTCGCCGCGCACGCGCCTCGTCGTCGTGACGATCGCCGCCGTACTTCAGCCGTGAGGGACCGGAACGCCCCGAGGCTCCGCATCAGCGATGATGGGTGCATGGCTGACAACCCCCCCGCTCGCAGCGTCAAGATCGGTGCCGACGAACGCACCGGCTGGTCATCGGAGCGCCCGCGCCGTGACGGTGGCGCGCCCCGGCCCGTCGACGTCTCCGTGCGTGGCCGCGTTCTCGCCCCGACCGACCGGATGCGCTACTCGCCGGGAAGCCTCGTCGTCGTCGTCGGCGCGCCCGCCTCCGAGGCCGCGAAGTTCGCCGACCGCGTCATCCAGGAGCGCGGCGCCGTGCTCTCGATGCCGCGGGTCCGCGCGCTGCTGTCCGGGCGCGTGCCCGACGACGAGATCGAGGCCCGCGCCCACGAGCTGCTCGCCGGCGCCGTGCGCAAGCGGCTGCAGACCGGCCAGTCAGTGGTGGTGCCCGTCGAGACCCTGGATCCAGCCGAACGTGAGACCTTCGTCCGCCTCGCCCACGGCCTTCAGCGCCCGCGGCACCTCATCCTCGTCGAGGCGGCCCGCGACCGGATCCCGGACGAGGAGCGCACGCTGGACGAGCTCCGTCGCGCCCTGGACGCCGCCGAGCTCGGTCAGGAGGGGTTCCAGACCGCCCTTCGCCTCAGCGGGCCGGCGCTGGTCGAGCTCAAGCGCGTCGTCTTCGCCCGCCGGCCGCCGGAGGACTGACCGGCTCTCGGGGTTGCGGGGGCAGCCTCGGCGGGCGGGGTCACACCCGCCGTGGGCCTCGATGTGGGGCAGCGCTACGGCCGTGGGTGGCCACTTCCCCGTGAGCTACGGATGGTGATCCGGGGCGGCTGTCCAGGTGGAAGACCCTCGGTGAGACGACGTTCCTAGAGCTTGCCGGCCCGCGCGCGGGCCGCCTGTCGGAGGAGGTGCTCGCGCTCGGCGACGTTCGTGGCCAGGCGGGCGGCATCCGCGTACGCCGCGCCGGCCGCCAGGAGATCGTCGTCGAGCTCGTGCAGGTGACCGCGGACGGCGTGCCAGCGGTGCCGATCGCCGAGCACCTCGCGCAGCTGGTCGGTCTCGCGCAGCCCGGCCGCGGCGCCGAGGACGTGACCGACCGCGACGGCGCGTCCGAGCACCGCAGCCGGGTCCCGGCGCACCGGGTCTTGGGTGAGGGCGATGAGGTCGTCGTACCAAGCGAGGATCTGAGGCCAGTCGGTCTCCTCGGCGCTGGCCGCGTCGTCGTGCAGAGCGGCGATGGCGGCCTCGATCTGGTAGCGGCCGGGACCGCGTTCCTCCGTCTGCATTGCCAGTGCTGATTGCAGGACGCGCACGCCCTCGGCGATCTCGCGGCGGTCCCACAGCGCGCGGTCCTGGCGGTCGAGCGCAACGATGCGACCCTCTGGGTCGAACCGGGCCGGGAGGCGGGCGTGGTTGAGGAGCATGAGTGCAAGCAGTCCACGCGCCTCCGGTTCGCCGGTCGCCAGGGTGAGTTGGCGGGCGAGCCGGATCGCCTCGCCGGCCAGGTCCACCCGGCCGACGTGGCCGGCCGTGTAAATGAGGTAGAGCACGCGCAGCACGACGGCGAGGTCGCCCGGTCGGTCGAGGCGACGCCCGTGCAGGGCACGCTTGGCGCGGCTGATCCGCTGCGCCATTGTCGCCTCGGGCACGTAGAAGGCGTCGGCAATCTCCCGGGTGGTGAGGCCGCCCACGGCGCGCAGCGTCAGTGCCACCTGGGAGGCGGGCGCGAGGTCTGGGTGGCAGCAGCAGAAGAGCAGAAAGAGCGTGTCGTCGCCCGAGTCCGTCGCGGCTGGCCGCGGCGCGGCGTGTGTCGCCTGCTCGCGGCGCTGGCGTGAGGCCTCGCTGCGGCGGGCGTCGATGAGCCGCCGGGTCGCGACCGTCGCCAGCCACGCGTGCCCGTCGTGCGGCGGGTGCTCGGGCCACACCCGTAGCGCCTCGAGCAGCGCGTCCTGCAGCGCGTCCTCGGCGGCATCGAAGTTCTCGCCCCGCCGTACCAGACCCGCGAGCACGCGGGGGACGAGGGCGCGCAGCGCGCCCTCGTCCAGCGTTCGCGTCGGCTCGTCGATCACGCCGGCTCGGTCGTGTGCGGCCGCTCCCACATGATCTCTCGGACGTCGATCCACTCGTACAGCGGCTCCCCGCTCGGTCCGGGCGCGGAGGAGGCGTAGGCAGCGAGCTCGAGCGCGCGCTCGTGAGACTCGACGTCGATGATCCACCAGCCGGCGATCAGGTCGCTGGTCTCGGGATGCGGGCCGTCGGTGGTGACGGGGGCGGCTTCAGGGCCGCCGTACCGCACCCAGGTACGGGCCGGGGCGAGCGCCTGCGCGTCGACGTACTCGCCGTTGCGCTCGAGCAGCTCGCTGACGTGATGCTGGAAGGCCATGTGCGCCTCCACGTCCTCGGGGGCCCACTGGTCGATTGGGGGCACGGGACGATGCGGCTGCGGGCCGCCGCGGTAGTGCTTGAGCAGCAGGTACTTGGGCATCGTGATCTCCTGATCTCGTGGGCCGCGCCGTTCGCGGCCTCCATCTCGTGAGCGAAGCTGATCGGCGATTTTCGACATGCACTCGCGCGTCAGCTCCATCCCTTTGGCTTTGCGGGGTGGAACGGTCGCCGGTCCGAGCTTGGCTCGAGGACCACGACCGGAATCTCGCGGTTGGCCCTGGCCTGGAACTCGTCGTAGGTAGATCAGCGGCGTGGTCCGCCCGGCCCCCGAGGTGCGGCCGGTGGTGGTGAGCAGCAGCACCGTGGTGCCCTGCCAGTCGTGGCCGACCTCGCCGTCGGTCTCGCGGTAGCGGTCGACGTGCTCCTGACCGAACAGGAAGGCACCCATCAGCCGATCTCCTCCGCCAGCTCGACGATGATCCCGGCCGGGCCACGCACGTAGCAGAGCATGTAGATGTTCTGGTAGTTGACGAGCTCGCCGACCAGTTCGCCTCCCTGCGCGCGCAGGGCGGCCAGTGACGCTTCGATGTCGTCGACGACGAACAGGATGTGGCGGATGCCCGGGGCGTTCGGCGCTGCAGGCCCGACGTCGCCGCCGTACGGCGGCGAGCTGTACCTGGCCAATTCGAGCTGGCTGCCGGTGCCGTCGGCGGTTCGCAGAATCACGATGTCCGCCCGCACGCCCGCGAGCCCGTTGATGCGGTCCGCCAAACCGCCCTCGACGGCCGCCTCGCCCTCCACCTCGAGGCCGAGGGCGACGAAGAACGCGGTCGCCGCCGCGAGGTCATCGACGACGACGCCGACGTGCTCCAAACGAACAACGGTCACGGCCGCCCTCCTTCCAGCTCTCGCGGCGAGCACTCGTCGGGCAGCAGATTCTTCGGCATCGTCGTCTCCTGGTCTCGCGGGCCGCGCCGCTCGCGGCCCTTCGCCTCAAGAGCGGAGCCAATCAGCACTTCTCGACAATGGGCGTATCCAACTCCTAGGCCGCGTGCTCGATCAGACGCGAGAGCAGTCGTCGCCCTGATCCCCATAGGCGAGCAAGGGACGTATTTGCAGCACTTTCCTAGAGTGGAGCCAGCCGGGATCGAACCGGCGACCTCCTGCTTGCAAAGAGCGAGCGAGCGGGATCGGCTGACGGTCAGATCGCGATTTCGCCCGTAGATACGGGCCTGCGTCAAACGTTCAGGTCGTCTGACGACAAGCTCGCCACGGCTGAGGCTTCCATCAGGCTTCCATGCTGTCGACCCAGCCCGTGCGGTGGCTCCAGCGAAGCTCGAGCAGCTCAAACGGGACGTCGAACATATCGAAGGCCTCTCCGGTTTCCTTGTCTGAGACCTCAACCAGAGCACCATCAGCGGACACGCTGACAGCGGTGCCGACGGTGCCAGCCTTCCACGGCCCGACGCGCTCTCGCAGTGCGACGAGGTCGTGCTCCTCGATGGTGTGTTTCACGACGGCCATCGTGGCCCGATTCTAGTTGTGATAAATGCCGTCACCAACCGCGGCGGATCCTGCTCCCACCGGATGTGCCAGGACGTCAGCACCGCGCCCACCCGGTCAGCGCAACCGCGCAGGCCGCGGACCGGGACGATCACCTCGCACAGCACGCTGCCATCGTCTCGATCACGAACCGCAGAGACGGGGATCTCCCGGAGTCCCGCCAGCAGGGAGCTGGCCAGGTAGTCGAGATCCTCACTCGTGATCGCAAGTACGCGAGCGAAACCCGCAGCCTTGGTGGCGCCGCTCGGGTGATCCGGCTTGAGCGAGTAGCCCGCAAGCTTCTCCTCGACACCATGGGCGTCGTCGGCCCGCGGGAGCAACTCGCCGATCTGCGGTGGCCACGACACGGCTCGATCGTGTCAGCGCGAACGGACGCCCGCCGTGGCGGGCGTCACCGGCTCAGGCTTCGTCCTGGGCGCCGAGGAGGTCGTCGAACTCGGCGACCATTCGGGAGCGACGCATGGTGCGTCGGCGCGCGTCGGACAGCTCTCGCACGTAGACCGCGCGGGTCACATTGGCATCGCGGTGTCCAAGCATGAACGCGACCTCGTCCACGCTTTCGCCAGCAAGCAGCGCGCGGCTTACAACGGTGTGACGGAAGCTGTGCATCGAGGGCAGCGCTCCATGAGGAACCGGCACGGGATTCCCGCGCTCATCCAGGATGTGCAGGACTGGGAAGGTCGGATTCCCATCGTCATCGACGGCTTTGACCTGAGCAGCACGCAAGGCCCGAGCGATGTTGCGCTGACTGAAAGGGCGGCCCGAACACGAAGCTGTCCGGGCGAACGAAGGCCGACGTCTGCCGGTGCGCAGCGAGAAGCCGTGCCAGCTGCGGCGGAATGGGGATCGTTCGCGCCGAGCCGTCAGTCTTGGTCGGGGCGAGGTTTCCGCGTCGATCAACCTGATGTGCGAACTCGATCTGGGCGTCGTCGACGTCGTCGACGCGGAGGTTCGCCCAGGTGAGAGCCAGAAGCTCGGAGAGCCGCGCACCCGTCAGAGCAGCCACGGTGAACAGCGTGCGATACGGCTCGCCGGCGGCCGAGACGGTCTGCTCGAGTTCGCCGCGCTCGAAGATGCGGCGGCGCTTGCCCTTCGACGGCTTCGGTCGCTCCGAGGAGAGCATCATTGAGACCGGGTTCGTACCGACCCAGCCAAGCCGGCGGGCGGCGTACCGGTAGATCCGGTTCGTCACGCCGATGACGATCACGATCGTGGACTCGGCGAGTCCATCCGCGCAAAGGTCGCGGACCAGCTTGGCGAGATCGTCCGGCGTGATCGTGTCGAGGCGACGTGCCCCGAAGCGGTCGAGCAGATGCTGCTCGACCGCGGTGCGGTAGCAAGACTCCGTCGCGGGCCTGAGGTCAAGCACCGGCCCCTGCAACCAATTCTCGGCAGCATCGGCTAAGCGGAGCCGGCTGTTATTAGCGACTTGCTCACCTCGAGCGCGCTGCGACAGGATCGTGTCTCGTGCCGCTCGAGCGGCGGTGATGCCTCCATCGACCGTGCGCCAGCGCTGCTTGCCACCTCCGTCCTTGAAGCCCACCTCGTACACGCCGGTCGCCCGACGATAGATATTGCGCTCGACTCTGACCCGACGCGGCTGATTGCCTTCGCTCATCGCCGGCACCTACGCTGCGTGCGGGACGGTCGCAGCCAGATGCCGGGGCCGTCCGCCGCTCCGGCGCCAAGCGTCAAGATCTGCGCGACGGAAGTAGAGCTTGCAGTTCGGCCCGTCCTGCTCAGACGGAATTGCCCGTTCAGCGGCAAGCTTCCGGAGCGTGTCGCGATGGATCCCCAGGTAGTCAGCGGCGTGCCGTGAGTCGAACCACTCGTCCGCGCTACTCAGATCCCGGCTGGGGAATTGAGGGGCCACGGTTGCGAGCCGTTCGATCAGGCGCTCGGCAATCCGATCGATCAGAACGTCGAAGAGCGAGCTCGCGTCGACGGAGTCGATATCGCTGGCCGCATCGGGCCGGCTGCTCCGCATGCGAGGCGCCATGCTCGCGAGCTCGAGCCGGGGTGAGGCGTACGCTGCCATCGTCGGGACCTCCTTCATAGGTCTCGGCCAGGCCCCGGGGTGTTCGCGCACCGCCGGGGCCACGTCTTTGCTTATATCTAGAAGCTAGCAAGCGTGGCGGACGGACCCGCTTCCATCTGTAAGCTAGGTGCTATGACGAGACGCGTGGCCATTGACGATCTCATCGATGCTCAGGGCGTCGCGGACATCCTGCACCTCACCCATCGCAATACCGTCAGCCAGTACCAGCGGCGCTACAGCGACATGCCGAGTCCGGCCGTCGATCTTGGCGCGGGCCGCGTCAAGCTGTGGCTGCGCTCCGAGATGACTCAATGGGCTGCAAAGCTCGACGCGACCGGCCGTACTCGTCCGGCTCGTCGGCTTCCTCGCTGACCGCGCCTGAGGCGGCCACCGCCTCAACGAGGTAGCCGTTCAGGAAGAGAAGGTCTTGTGTGAGTGAGCCCTCTGACCCGGGGTGCATCCACTCCTCGGCGGGAGACGGGTCCGGAAGACCCGTCTTCCGCCGAGGAGTAACCCCCGCGGAGCGGACGCCGGAGCCGCGGGCAGGTCTTGCGAACTGCGGCAGGCTGTGACCCGCTAAGACGAGCCGGACGAGCCCCTCTGACCGGCTGACGGAGAACACCAGCGATCACCGACGATGCCGCACAACCAGCGTCCAGCGTGAGCTGCACACGCGGCACCTCATAGCCGGGGTCGATGCTGGTGGAGGCCGACGGCACGGGCCCGGTCGCTAACCATCGAAACCGTGGCGTTGCAATCGTGGGCGATTCTGGCCGCTGGCGAGCGCTCCCACGCGAAAGCGCATCCGCTGCCGGAGCCGCTTGTCGCCGCGGTCTGCCTATGCAGAGCCGGTCGCGCCGTGGCAACGGTCCGGCCCTGAGTTCCGCGCTAAGCAGGTTTCTGCCGCGAACCGGGAGGAGACCCGCTCTTAGCTACTCCGGGGCCCTGGGTCGCGCGCCCTGCTTTGGAGGAAACGCGGTACTCCCAACCGGTCGAGGTCGGCGACCGGCGAGAGCAGGTCGCGCTAGGCCCCGCAGGTGGCGAATATGAGGGGCGTTGCTTCGCGCGCGAACGGACTGGCTTTCATGTCCGCGCGAGCATCCTGCAACCAGCACGGCGTCGTCACCGCCTGCTGCTGTGGCGTGAGCTAGATCCTCGAGCGCCGCGGCTGCGGTGATCGGGGCGCCGGCGACCACGGTGCCTCGATCTGCTGCGCCAGCCGATCGTTGACTGCCGGACCAGCGAGCAGCAGGCGCCGGGACGACGCGAGCGCGAGCATCTGGACAAGGATCTCGACAGCTCGCGCGAGCAGCGTGAGCCCCGTCTCGCGGCGATCCGGGGCTCACGCACCGCGTCGTTCAACTTGCCGGAATCAACACCCGGTTGATGACGTGAATGACGCCGTTGGAGGTCATGACGTTCGTCTTCGTCACCTGCGCGTCCCCGACGTACACCTTGCCGGAGGAAACGCGGATGGGAACCGAGCCGCCCTCCAGCGTCTTTGCGGACTTCAGCTTGGTCACCTGCGCCGCGGTGACATCGCCCTTGACGACGTGATACAGAAGCACCGCCTTGAGCTTCGCGGGGTCCTTGGCGAGCTCGGCCAGCGTCGCCTTCGGAACCGCGGCGAAGGCGGCGTCGGTCGGGGCGAATACCGTCAACGGGCCGGGCCCCGACAGCGCACCCGCGAGGCCCGCCTGCTTGACGAGCGAAACGAGCGTCTTGAACTCGCCGGCGGCAACGGCCGTCTGGACGATGTTCGACTGAGCCGGCGCAGCCGCCGTGCTCGACGTCGATGAGGTTGAGGCGGTGGTAGTCGAACTCGAGGACGAGCCGCCGCATGCGGCCAGCGTCGCGGCCAGCGCGACGCCGGCCAGAGTGGTGGCAAACAACTTCTTCATGGCTATCGGACTCCTTGTAGATACATCACGCGACGATCAGCTCGTCGCGCTGGTTTCACGGATACGAGGCGGCTCCGGCGCTGCCCTCCGTGCGGCGTCCTCGCGGCCGTCGAGCACGGCTGCGTAGATGAGCAGCGCGAGTGCCGCGGCGACGATCAACGTGACTAGCACGCCGACGACGAACAGGCCCGGGGTACTCATCGCTCGCCTCGCCGAAGCACGATTCCCCCGAGGGAGAGGATCGACGGCACCCAGATGCCCACGAAGATCCCCTCCTGCCTATGCCCTCCGAACCACAGCACCACGGAGATCACGAACGACACGAACGCGGCGAACAGGATCAACGCCCGGGCACTCGCCTCGGGACGGGTCTTGACCAGCGTCTGCACTTTCTCCATCGATCGACCTTGACGCACGGCCGGCGATCAGCCAGCGCAGCCGTGAGCCGCCAGGACCGCCGGATCGGCGAACGCGGCAGCACCGCCCTGCGCATGCTGACCGAGCCGGAATCCGGGCTCAAAGCTCGACACGATCTGCCCGAAGGACGCACCACAGGACGACTTGATGGCCTGGCCCGGTCCTTGCGCGCTGGCCAGCGAAGGGACGGCGAGGCCTGTTATGGCAAGAGAAGCGGTGAGAAACCTCTTCATGAGGACTCCTTGGGTCGGGGTTGTTCTCGGCCCGCCGTGAGCCGTCTCCGTTTCCTAGACTAGACAGACTCTCTACGGACTTTGGACAGCGTATCTAGTCGGGCCACTGCTGTCAAGCTTTCGTCGATAGTCTGTCGAAGGTGTCGGTGGCGGGGCTGACGCCGATGCCGGCGGTCCCCGGACGGACATCACGGACGGGCGGAGTCGCCGGTGCGTTGTCAAGCCGGGTTATGAGCGCTCCGCGTGGACGACTTGAATCGCATGATGCGCGCGCACGCCTGGCCTCGCATCGCGGCCGACTACTGTCGCCGGTCGGCGAAGACCCCCATTCCCGTGCCGGCGTTTGTGGGACCGGCGCTCTCGTTGTTCGGTGGGTAGGTGTGCCCCATCTCTTGGCTGGCTCCCGCTCCTCGGCGACGAAACGGGACCTGGCCGAGGTGAGCGGGATCCGACAGCCGCCGAGGGGATCCCGCGAGTCTCCGGTGGCCGGCTGACATGCCCCCCCGGCACGCGGAGTTCACAGGATCCCGTGAAACCCCGGTCACAGGGGCCCAGCCGCCTTGGCCGCGGAGGCGCACAAGGCGGCGGGATGTCATTGCGGAGCCCCACCGGAGGGCAAGTGCGGCCGCCGAAGTTCTATGCGCTGCGCGTCTCCCGTTGCGGCGCGACTGCGGTGACGGTTGATGGCCGGTTCGCGGCGTTGGAGCCCGACCGGGGCCATCCGACGGGGCGGGCGCGGTGCGTGAGGGGCAAGGCTGCTCCGGCGATCGTGGGTCATGACGATCAGGTGTTGTCTCCGCTGCGGAGGACGGCGCCGAAAGGAGCGGATGACGCGTTGTTAGCCGCTGGGGAGTTCGCCGAGGGTGACGGTTGTGGTCCGGCGGGTTCCGTTGGTGTTCTCGGCCGTGATGGTGACTTTGTCGCCGGGGCGGTGGTCGGCGAGTGCGGTCGCGAGGTCGCTGGCATCGGCGATGCCGGTGCCGTTGAGTTTGATGATGGCGTCGCCGGCTGTGATCCCGGCTTCGGCGGCTGGGCCGTTTGGCTGCACGGTGACGACGAGCGCGCCTGACCGGATGGGGGTGTCGGCGACGCTGACCGCGAGTGACGCTCGGCGGGAGTTGACCACGCGGCCGTAGCGGATGATCTGCCCGGCGATGTCGGTCACGGTGTTGCTGGGGATGGCGAAGCCGATGCCGGCGGCGGGACTGCCGAGCTGGGGGTTTGCCGCGGCCAGGGTGGGAATGCCGATCACCTGGGCTTGGAGGTTGATCAGTGCGCCACCGCTGTTGCCCGGGTTGATCGCGGCGCTGGTTTGGATGGTGTTGGGCAGCACGACGCCGCGCCCCTCGCTGACATCGCGGCCGAGGGCGCTGACGATCCCGTCGGTGACGCTGCTCTGCAGGCCGAGCGGGTTGCCGACCGCGAGGACGATTTCGCCCACGGCCAGTGTTGAGGAGTCGGCGAAGCGGGCCGGCTTGATGCCCTTACCGGCGCCGATCGTGACGACGGCGAGGTCGTCGGGCGGGTAGGCGCCGACGAGTCGCGCGGGGAACCGCCGCCCGTCGGCCAGCGTGACCTGCATCCTGGTAGCGCCCTGCAGAACGTGCGCGTTGGTGACAACGTTGCCCCTCGCGTCGAAGATCACGCCCGATCCCAGACCGGCGTCGGTGGCGATCTGCACGACCTGCGGCTGGGTGGCTTTGACGACCGCGACGTACTGCGCCTGGAGCGCCGCCGCGGATGGCTGTGCCGCCGGCTGCGCCACTCCCTGTTGGCTGGTGGAGGTGCCGCTACCGCCGCCTCCGCAGCCGGCGAGCAAGATCGTCGCCGCGATCAGTGGCGCAAGCCAGCGCGGAGAACGAAGGGGTGCCCGACTGGTCATTCGCTCACCTCCGCCTATCCGTCGGCATCGAAGCGAACGGCCGATCGATGCCGGGTGCGGGTGGGCGCTGTGATGCGTGGAGCGCGCGGCCGGCCAGGCCACCTGCACCGACGTTGACCTCGTTGCCTTGACCCGCCGCCACGCTCGTTGGCTGATCGGCGTCTGGAATGTCGCTGTCGTCTGGCCCCGGAGCGTCCTGGTCTGAGTGAGCGCGCGCCGTCGGGGTGTCGGTGCGGAGCGCTGGGGGCGAGATTCCGGCCGCTCGGTAGGCGTCGTCTTGGTCAAGGGACTCGTTGGCGACGAGGCGGTTGGTGAGCGACTCGAGGTTGTCGCGGTGCTCATCGAGAAGCGCGAGCACTTGGTCGTGCGCGTCGGAGACGATCCGGCGGACCTCTTCGTCGACGAGCCGCTGCGTCTCCGCAGAGGCGAACTGGGCGCCTGGCAGGAGCGGGGTTTCGTTCTCGGAAGGCAAGGTTGTGATCGGGCCGATGACGTCGCTCATGCCCCAGCGGCCGACCATTTGGCGGGCGATCGCGGTGACCTGTTCGAGGTCGGATTCGGCTCCGGTGGTGTGCGTTCCGTAGATGAGCTGTTCGGCGGCGCGTCCGCCGAGCGCGACGCGAATCCGGGCGATCAGCGCGTTCTCGTCGTAGTTGAGGCGGTCCTGATCGGGCGTTGACATGGTGACGCCGAGCGCGCGGCCGCGCGGGATGATCGACACCTTGCGCACCGGGTCGGCGTGCGGGGTGAGCATCCCCACGATGGCGTGACCGGCTTCGTGATAGGCGGTGCGGCGGCGGTCCTCGGCGCTCATGAGCAGCCGGCGTTCGGCGCCGAGCACGATCCGGTCAAAGGAATCGGTGAAGTCGGCCATCTCCACGCGCTCGTGGTCACGGCGGGCGGCGGTCAGCGCCGCCTCGTTGGCCAGGTTGGCCAGGTCGGCGCCGACCATCCCCGGAGTACTGGCGGCCAGCCGCTCGAGGTCGACGTCGTCGGCGAGCGGCATCGACCGGGTGTGGATCTTGAGGATCTCGCGCCGTCCGAGCTTGTCGGGCGGCGAGACGTGCACGCGGCGGTCGAATCGGCCCGGTCGCAGGAGCGCGGGATCGAGGATCTCGGGCCGGTTCGTGGCCGCCAGCACGACGATCCCCGTGCGAAGATCAAACCCGTCCATCTCGGTCAGGATCTGGTTGAGCGTCTGCTCGCGCTCATCATGGCCACCGGAGGCAAACCCTCCCCCGCGGTGGCGGCCGATCGCGTCGAGCTCGTCGATGAAGATGATCGCCGGCGCGGCCTGCTTGGCCTGCTCGAACAGATCGCGCACGCGCGAGGCGCCGACCCCGACGATCATCTCGATGAACTCCGACGCCGACATGGCGAAGAACGGAACCCCGGCCTGCCCAGCCACCGCCCGGGCCAGCAGCGTCTTGCCGGTCCCGGGCGGCCCGGACAGCAGCACGCCGCGGGGCATGCGCCCGCCCAGCCGCTGATAGCGCCCCGGGTTGCCCAGAAAGTCGACGATCTCCACCAGCTCTCCCTCGGCGTCATCGATCCCGGCGACGTCATCGAAGGTGATGCGCACCTGCTCGGGATCGGCGCGCCGCGCCCTCGAGCGGCCGATGCCCATCGCGCCGCCGAGCCCGCCCGCCTGAGCGGCTCTGCGACCCATCCACACGAACAGCGCGATCAGCAAGAGCGTCGGCGCGAACCCCAGCAACAGTCGCTCCCACAGCGGGCCGCCCGTGCCGATCGGCTTGGCGTCGACGGTGACTTCCTTCCGGGCCAGCTGGGCGCTCAGCGCGCTGGTATCGGCAAACGCCGGAACCTGGGTCTCGAACTGCTTGGAGCTCGTCGAGTCCTTGCCCGCGGCGGGGTAACTGACCGCACGCTTGAACACGCCCTGGATCGAGTCGCCGCGGGAAGAGATCGACTCCACGTTGCCGGCCCGGACCTGCTCGACGAACGTCGGCATGTACGGAACGCGAAGCGGCGCCGCCGGCTTCATCGCGTTGGCGACCAACAGGTAGTTGAGGGCCAGCAGCGCAATCGCCAGCGCGATGAGCCGGACGCGTCGGCGAGGAGGTTGCGGAGTACCAGACGCCTGTGTGCCGCGCCCGTCGGGCGCCGGGGTGACCCGCCAACCCGGGCCATGTCCGTCGCCTGAAGCGCCGCGCTTGGAACGTTCCTGACCACCGAGCTGCGGCGTTGGCGAATTCGCAGCCGGCGTGCCGACCGCCTTGGTAGCCAAACGAGTCGCCGTGATGCTCATGCTCTCGAGTCTCCTTTCGACTGAGCGCCGGAAATGTGTCGTTCAGCCGAAGGCCTCTCCCGCCCCAAAGGGCCGGCGTGCCCGGGCCACGTGGGCCGTACTGACGAGCGACGCCCGTTCGGGGATACTGCCCCCCGGCACCGCTCAGTGCAGCGTCGGGCCAACCGTCGCCACGAACTCCTGCGACCTGCAGGCCCGCGGCAGTTCGAGAGCCAAGGCGTCATCCTCCGGGTCATCGGGCCAGCTCCAGCGTGTTGAGCATCTGGCCAAGGCGCTGGTCAAGCCCGGCTGACGACACGCCCAGCGTGCTGGCGATCCTGCCGCGGGGGATCCCGGCGATCATCATCGCGAGCACTGCCTGCTCCTCGCCGTCAAATACCTGGTGCATCCTGACCGCCACCGCGGGCGGGATCGTCGGCAATATCTGTCGGCCGGCGAGTGTGCTGCGGATCGTTTGGCACAGCTCCGCGCCGGTGGCGGCTGTGCTGACGAGCGCGTCGGCCTCAGCGAGGACCGCCGCGGCGGCGAGCAGGCCGTTGGGATAGTCGCAGCGGAGCACGACCCGGGGCGGTCGGGATAGGCGTTGGAGCGCCCTGCTGACCCACAGGCCATCGTGATCGCGGAGCTTGTAGTCGACGACGGCGGCGTCGATCCGCTCGCGCTCAGCAGTGGCGAGCGTCTCCTCGGCGGACGAGACCGCGGCGATGACGCGAAGGTTCGCCTGAGCGTCGAGCAGCTCTGATAATTCTCGGCGTGGCGCCAGATGATCGCCAGCGACGAGCACGCATGCCGGGCGCTCAGGCGCGGCATCAGCGAGCTCGGCAGGCGCAATAAAGACCCCGGTGTGCCGCCCGAGCGGCTGGAGCGCTGCGAGCAGACCGTGGTGCGCCGGCTTGGTGGGTGGCCCGCCGGCAAGACCGGGCACACCGGTTGTGGGTCGCGATCGGGGGATGCGTGATTGTGGGAGCGGGTAGGGCATCGTCGGGTCAGGCGGGTTGGAGGGTTCCGGCGAACACTTGCCAGGCGAGGGCGGATTTGGCGAATAGGCTGAGCAGCATGTAGACGCGCTCGCCGTACAGGTAGTCGCGCCAGCGGCCGGCGCGGCGGTACTGCAGGGCCATGTTGAGGGCGAAGATGTTGAAGAAGGCGAAGATCGAGGCGTAGATCGCGTACACGAACGCGGGCGGGTCCTGGGCGCCGATCAGGTAGATCACCACGGCGATCCAGGGCACGATCCCGGCGAGGCAGCCGAACCAGTAGGCGGTCCAGTTGGTGCGTTTGGTGGTCTGGTTGTGCAGCTCCATGATCCAGCCGAACAGGATCATCGTGGCGTTGAGGGCGAAGATGAGGATCAGGCTGGCGATGTCGTAGATGCCGACGAGCATCGCGATCACGACCATCATCAGCGAGGAGGACAGGGAGTATTCGATCCAGCGGGCGGGCTGGATCCCGCGGGTGAGGTTGCGCTCATACCAGGCGTGCAGGCGCGGTGAGGCCAGCGCGGCGTGCGCGATTGCGGAGATGAGCAGGAACGCGGCGACCAGCGGGCCGATCCGCACCCGGAGCAGCTCGTCGGGGACGGCGACGAGCTTGTTCGTGGCGCTGTCCATGCGCAGGAACGCGCTGGTCACCGGCAGCGAGAACGAGCTGGCCAGCGCCAGGATCGCCAGCGCCTGGGTGAGGTGAAGGACCGAGAGTCCGGCGTTCCAGCGGCGCAGGCTGTGCAGCCGATCGGCGGCGGTGGGGGGAGAAGTGGTGAGCGTCGTCATTGAAGCGGGCGGTAGACGGTCTGCAGGCCGCCGCGCGAAGCGGCGGCCTGCCGAAGGGAGGGAGTGAGCGTCAGCGGGGGATCAGCACCTGGTTGATGACGTGGATCACGCCGTTGGAGGCGCCGATGTCGGCCTTGATGACGCGTGCGCCGCCGACCGTGACCGTGCCGTGGTTGACGCGAACCTTCAGCGACTGGCCGTTGAGCGTCTTGATCGAGCGCAGCTTGACGACCTTCGCGGCGGTCAGCTTGCCCTTGGCCACGTGGTAGAGCAGGACCGCGCGCAGCTTCGCCTTGTCTTTGGCCAGCGCCTTCAGGGTCGCCTTGGGCACCTTCGCGAACGCCGCGTCGGTTGGGGCGAACACGGTGAGCGGCCCCTTGCCTTCAAGCGCGCCGGCCAGCCCCGCCTGCTTGACCAGCTTGACGAGCGTCTTGAACTGCCCGGCCGCGACGGCGGTCTGGACGATGTTGGGCTTGGCGGGCTTCGCCGACGCCATCGACACCACGGGCGCGATGGCCGAGAGTGACAACGCGCCGACGGCAGCCAGCGCTACGAACTGATGTTTGAACCTCATCCCGGTCTCCTTAGACAGAGGTTTGACAATGATTGAACGAATGTACCCTCGTGGGCCGTCACTGTCAAGGTTCTGTCTAACGTGGGTATAATGATTTCGTGTCATTTCCCGCAGAGGGTCTTCGGATCGGCGAGTTCGCCCGCCGGGTCGGTGTCAGCGCCGCGGTGCTGCGCGCCTGGGAGCGCCGGTACGGGCTGCTCGATCCGGTGCGATCGCCCGGTGGCTTTCGGCTCTACACCGCGCAGGACGCCGAGCGCGTCGGGCGGATGCAGCAGGGTCTCGATCAGGGCCTCTCGGCGGCCGAGGCAGCGCGCGCGGCGCGAGCGAGCGCCAGGCCCTCAGAAGGCCGCCTGCTCGAAGACGCAGCTGAACGCCTGCTGGCGGCGATCCGCGCCTACGACGAGCCCGGCGTGCACGAGGTCCTGGACGAGAGCTTCGCGGCGTTCGGCCTGGAAGCCGTGCTGCGCCAGCTCATCCTTCCCGCCCTCACGCAGGTCGGGGCCGAGTGGGAGCAGGAGACGCTCGCGGTCAGCCAGGAGCACTTCGCCAGCAACGTGATCCGCGCCCGGCTGCTGTCCCTGGCCCGCTTATGGGGCCGCGGCGGGGGACCGGTGGCGGTCCTGGCCTGCGCCCCCGGCGAGCAGCACGACATCAGCCTGCTGGCCTTCGGACTGGTGCTGCGATCGCACGGCTGGCGCATCATCTTCCTGGGCGCCGACACGCCGATCACCACGCTGGCGCAAGCCGCCGAGGGCACACGGCCCACGCTGACCGTCCTGGCCAGCTTTGACCCGGCGCTCCTGGAGGTGGAGTCAACCGCCATCCGCCGCCTCGCGAGAGAGCTCCCGCTCGTGCTGAGCGGTCCCGGGGCAACCGAGCAGCTGTGCAAGAGGCTTCGCGTGCCGCGGCTCGACGGCGACCTGATCATCGCAGCCCATGAGATCGCCCGCAGCACAACGGCCTGACGCGTCCTGGGCCAGGCGGATTATCGCGCTGGTCCTCGAGAACCCCGGGGACGCGGTTTACGGGGCGATCGCCGTGGGCGCTCTGCTCGCGGCCGAGACTCCGCGGCAGGAGACGTACGCCAAGACCGTCGCGGCAGTGATCATCACGCTCTTGCTCTACTGGCTGGCGCACTCCTACGCCGACCTGGCCGGAGAACGGCTGCGATCGGGCGCGAGGCTGACCGCCCAAGGGCTGTTGGCGAGGATGCTGCGCGAGCTGCCGATCCTCATCGGCGCGGCAATCCCGCTGGGCACGCTGCTGATCTGCTGGATCGCCGGAACCGGCCTGTCCGCCGCCGTCCTCGCGGCGGTGTGGACCTCGGCCGGGATCATCCTGGTCATCGAGCTGGCCGCCGGACTCCGCGGCCGCCTCAGGGGCCGGCAGCTGCTCTCCCAAGCCCTCGTCGGCGCGTCGCTCGGATCGCTGATCATCCTCCTCAGGGCGCTGCTCCACTGATACGCCAGTGCCGGAACTGCGGGCCACCGCCGACTTCGCCCGCCCGGCTCGACGGCGACCTCGTCAGCACCGCACACGGCGCGGTCCCCTGACCGCGCGTCTCCCGGTTACCAGCCGAGCGTGCCGGGTGGTCCTTTGAACGGGCCGGTCAGGTCGGAGGTGATCCAGCCTCCGTAGAAGTCGCTCTCCTGCGCGTGAACGCGCTCGTCGTCCAGCCAGGCCGCGTCGACGCGTCCGGGGTAGAAGGCGACGTGATCGCGCAGCGCCTCATACTCGGGCGCCGGGTTCGGGTAGCACCAGCCCACCGCGATGCATCGCCGTCCGTCGACGATCGCGTCGAGATACCGTGCGGCGCCCTTGAACTCGCACCTGGTCGGGCGTGTCCGGCTCTCGGTCAGGAACGTCGCGGCGAACGTCTGCCGGTGGGATGTAGATCGTCGGTGGATGGCTGGTCTCGAGCACCCGCAGAGCATGGGTGGACTCGGCGAGCACTTCCCCGGCCAGCTCGACTCGGACCCGACGCCGGCAGGGCACGACCGCGGGTGGCCGCGGGTACTCCCAGACGCGCTCCATCCTCCGCTCGCCTAGCCCGCGCCCGCCGGCGTGGCAGCGAGGCGGCGGAGCTCGGCGTCCTCGGCGACCGCGCGGCGGAGCGCTTCGTCGAAGCTGACCGGTTGGATCTCGAACAGCTCCATCCCGGAGCGGTCGGTGACAACGGTCGGGACCGCCAGTCCCTCGATCAGCGGCCGTGCCACACCGGCGTCGACCGGGGTGACGAGCCCGATCCACAGCGATGACAGCCACGGGGTGATCAGCGGCACGGGGATCCGCGGGCGGTGCGCGATGCCGAGCACCGCGGCCATCCGGTCGAGCATCTCGCCGTAGGACAGGACGTCCGGGCCGCCGATCTGAATCTCCCTGCCGGCCGACTCCTCAATGTCCAGCGCCTGCGCCAGGTAGCTCAGGGTGTCCTCGATCGCGATCGGCTGGGTGGGGTTCTGCAGCCAGGCGGGTGCGATCATCGCGGGCAGTCGCTGGACCAGGTAGCGCAGCGTGCGGTAGGACTCGCTCTCCGGGCCGACGACCATCCCCGCCCGGAAGTACGTCAGTGGCGGCCCGTGCTCGCGCAGCAGTCAGCGCCGTCTCGTGGCGGCTGCGCAGGTGCCGGAGTGCGGGCGCTCACCGAGACCGCCCAGGTAGAGCACGCGCCCGATTCCCTCCTCGTACGCCATGCGAGCGAAGGCGGTCGCGCCGGCGCGCTCGCGGGCCTCGAACTCCGCGCGTCCGCCGCGGCCCATCGAGTGGATCAGGTAATAGGCCGCGTCGATCCCGCGGCCGGCGCCACGGAGCGTCTCCGGGCGCAGGACATCCCCCTCGCGCAGGTCGAGTCCGTCGTCTTCGAGCGCGCGCCGCCCGGCTCCCGTGGCGGTCGCGGACGAGGCATCGCACCTCGTGCCCGGACGCGGCGAGGGTTCGCGCGAGACGGCCGCCGATGAACCCGGTCGCGCCGGTGACCAGCACGCGCTGACTCATGCCGCGGCCGCTTCCGCGGGGGGTTCGGGCCTGAGCGCGGTCGCCAGGCGCTCGGCCTTCTCCTGCTCAAAGCCGCCGAGCTCGCAGGCCAGGATCCGGCCGGAGCGCTCAACGACCAGGACGGCGATCGTGCCGGTGCCGGCGAGCCCCAGGTTCTCGACGACCTTCGGGACGTCGGTGTAAACGGTGACGGTGCGGGCGCGCGCGGCGGGATCCGGGATGCCGCGGGTCATGCCGCCGTCGATGAACCACCGGACGGGGCTGTAGGTCGACGAGAGCACGGGCAGCTCGTACACCGCGACGTCCGTGCGGCGCTGCTCGAGCCGGGTCAGCCACGGCAGCCACCGATCGACGAGCCCCTGCTGCTCGCGGCGGAAGGCAACCACAAGGAGGTTGTAGGGCTTGGCTAGATCGCCCGGCAGCTCATAGCTGCGGCCGTCGAGCGAGCGACCGCTCAAAGCGCTCAGCGCCTCCGGCTGCACTGGCGCCAGCTTGTGCTTGAGACCTGCGAGGGCGCGGTCGCCGACGCGATGGAACACGAGCCCCAGGAGCGGGTCGGCGAGCCGCAACGGTCCCTTGAGCAGGAGCTCGGCGTCGTAGGTGATCCGGGTGCCCTCGCCGAGTGCTTCGAAGGTGATCCTGTCGTTTGAGATCACGCTGGCGTTCTCGCCGCGGAAGGTCACCGCGCGTGGCGGGTCGTACTCGACGATCCGGTAGGTGATCGGCGTCTTGCGGCCGAGGAACTCGGCGACCAACCGGAACTCGGTCCCCTCCCCGACGGCGGCTTCGCTGCACCGTTCGGCCTCGACCACCCCCGGGTCCCATTCCTGGGTGCTCGAGAAATCGCTGATGTAGGCGAACACGTCCTCGCGTTCGCGCGGTGTGTCAATCGTTGCTCGGTAGCGAGCCATCGTGTTTCTCCTTCTCTGAGGTGGTGGTGTGCTGCGCCCAGCCGCTGAGCTGGGCGCACCGCGCCCAGAGCTGCTCGCGCTCCTGCTGGGTCTCTCGTGTCCACGGGAGCAGGTGCGTGGGCCGCGGCCGGCGGTCGTGCCAGAACCGGCCCGTGCTGCGGCCGGGCTCATCCGCGGCGCCGAGCCAGACGATCGTGTCGGCGCCCTGCTCGGGCGTCCTCAGCAGCGGTCGCGTCGGCCTGTAGAACCGCGGCAGGGAGGTCTGCACGCCCGGGGTGTCGACCCATCCGGGGTGCATCGAGTGCACGACGACGCCGCGAGCTCGCGCAGCCGCTGCGCCCACAGTTCGGTGAGGATCACCTGCGCGCGCTTGGTCCGCGCGTACGCCGCCGGCCCGTCGAACTCTCCGCGCTCGCTCTGCAGGTCATCGGCCCTGATCCGCTGCGTGTACATGCCGCCGGAGGAGACGTTGACGATCCGCGCCGGAGCGCTGCGCTCCAGCAGCGGCAGCAGCAGAGCCGTGAGCAGGAACGGGCCGAGCACGTTGGTCGCGAACGTCACCTCGATCCCGTCCGGCGACAGCGCGCGGGTCGGGGGCAGGACGCCGGCGTTGTTGACCAGCACGTCGAGGCGGTCTGCCTGCGCTGTGAAGCGCTCGGCGAACTGCCTGACCGACTGAAGATCGCTCAGATCACACAGCCCGACATGCACGTCGCGGTTGCCGGACCGCTCCGCGATCCCCGCGCGCGCCCGCTGGCCGCGTTCCGCGCTGCGGACGACCAGCCACACGGTCGCGCCGAGGCGCGCGAACCCCTCCGCGGCCGCGAGCCCGAGCCCCGAGCTGGCGCCCGTCGACCATCACCACCCCGCCGTCCAGCGACGGGAGCTCCGAGGCGCTCCAGCCGCGACGGCGGATCCGGTAGCCCACGTTCGTGTAGCCACCGATCACGCTGCGGTCAAGCACGCTGTCGAGCACGGAACCCGTCATGCGCTCGCCGCCAGATCGTGCGGCCCGCTCCGACCCGGCCGTCCACGCGCTGGGCGGAGGGGAGTTGAGAGTGGGGCTTGGTCAGCAGCAGCTGGACGTCGCAGATCCGCCGCTCGGCGAATCCGGCCTCGCAGTAGGCGAGGTAGAGCGTCCAGAGCCGGCGGAAGCGCTCGTCGTAGCCCGAGCTCCGCGAGCCGTCGGCGTGGGCGCTGAAGTTCGTCGCGCCAGCGCCGCAGCGTCTCGACGTAGTGGGCGGTGATGTCCTCGAGACCAGCGACCTGCATGTCGGTTCGCCGGGCGACGTCGCGGGTGATGCACCTCGAGCGAGGGCAGGCACCCGCCCGGGAAGATGTAGGTGTTGATGAACGACTTCGCTGCCTTCTCGACCTCGTAGGCGCGGTCATCGATCGTGATCGCCTGCAGCAGCATCGCCCCGTCGGGCGCGAGCAGCTCCGAGCACTTGGCGAAGAACGTGCCGAACTGCGCGCCAGCCGACCGCCTCGATCATCTCGATCGAGACGAGCTTGTCGTAGCGGCCGCGCAGGTCGCGGTAGTCCTCCATCAGCACGGTGACCCGGTCCTCCAGTCCGGCCCGCCGCACCTGCTCGAGCGCGTAGTCGTGCTGCTCGCGCGAGATCGTCGTCGTGGTGACGTGGCAGCCGCGGGTCGCTGGCGGCGTAGAGCGCGAACGCTCCCCAGCCGGTTCCGATCTCGAGCACGCGATCCCGCGGACCGAGCTCGAGCGTCTCGCAGATCCGCTCGAGCTTTGCGACCTGAGCCTGCTCGAGCGTCATCCCGTGGTGCTCGAACACCGCGCACGAGTAGCTCATCGTCGGATCGAGCATCCGCGCGAACAGCTCGTTGCCGAGGTCGTAGTGGGCGGCGATGTCGCGCCGGCGCGCGCCGCCGCGTGGCGCGGACGCAGCGAGCGCGCGGCGCGCTGCAGCGGCCAGCCGCACCGGCGCCAGCCGCGCGCGAAGGCGGTCGAGGCCGCCGGCGTTGCGCGCCGCGAGCCTGATCACCGCGACCAGGTCCGGCGAGTCCCACAGGCCCTCGAGCGTACGCCTCCGCCAGTCCGCGGCTGCCGCGCAGCAGCATCGGCCAGACTCGCGAGGAGTGCAGATCGAACCGTCGCGACCGGGGGCCCGGAGCCGTACGCGTGCCGCTCGCCGTCCTCGACGACGACCAGGCGTGCCGACACTCGATCCGCCGCAGCAGGATCGACACGATCCAGCGGGACGCGCGTCGACGGTCATGCGCCGACCGCCTTCGGGTGCGGGTGGACGCGGCACGCCGGCGAGCTTCAGCGCCAGCGCGTGCGCGTAGATCAGCGCCAGCACGCGCACCGTGCGCGAGCGGGTAGCGCGCGGTCATCCGCGCCATCGACGCACGGGTCAGCTCCCGGCGGCGCAGCGACGAGCGTCGCGTCGAACACGGCGCGTCGCCCGCGCGGCTCGAGTCGATGTGGACCGACAGCGTCCGGCCCGGCGCGGTCGCCCGCGCGTCGTAGCGGTGATCCATGCCCATGAACGGCGACACGTGCATCGCCTTCTCGAACTGCGCCGTGAGCACGCCGCCAGTCCGGCGCCGGCCGCAGCACGTAGGCGTGCCGCTCCCCCCAGGGCGTGTTCGTCACCTCCGCGACCACCGCCTCGCACGCGCTCGCCGGCCGGGTCGAAGCAGTAGTAGAAGCTGACCGGGTTGAAGCAGTGCCCGAACGAGCGCAGCTGGGTCAGCACGCGGATCGGGCCCGCCGGGCCGCTCGCCGGTCGTGCTCGCTGCACCGCTCGCGCACCGCGCGGTCGAGCGGCACGCGCGGGATCGCCGAGGTAGTCGCGGCGGCGAAAGCGGACCAGCCCCGGGACGCGGGCGACGAGCCGGCCGCCCAGCAGCCGCGGCAGCTCGTCGAGGTCGATGTAGGCGAGCGCCAGCCGATGGCGTGAACTCGCGCCGCGGCTCGCGAGCGCCGGTGGCGAATCGTGCCCTCGTAGATGCAGCTCGCGCTCACAGCCGTGCTCCGAAGCGCTCGGCCGACGCGCAGCGCGCTCGCCACGCCGTCCTCGTGGAACCCCCAGCCCCAGTACGCGCCGCAGAAGTGCGTGCGGTTGCGCCCGTCTGATCTCGTGCGACCCGCGCCTGCGCCTGCACCCCGCCGTCCGTGTACACCGGATGCGCGTAGGGGATCGTGCGGATGACCCGAGCCGGGATCGATCGCCTCGGTGCGGTTGAGCGTCACGCAGAACTCGCGCTCGGCGCGCAGCGACTGCAGGCGGTTCATGTGGTAGGTGACCGTGCGTCGCCGCCTTGGGCTCGGCGAGCAGGTGGTAGTTCCAGCTCGCCCACGCCCGCCGGCGACGGGGCAGCATCCGCGCATCGGTGTGCAGCACGGCCTCGTTGGGCTGATACGGGATCGCGCCGAGGATCTCGCGCTCGCGGCCGCTGGCGTCGGCCAGCAGCGCCAGCGCCTGGTCCGAATGGGTCGCCAGCACCACCTCGTCGAACCGCTCCGCCTCGCCGCCCGCGCGGCGTCACCAGGACGTGATCATGATGGCGGGTGACCGCCTGAACCGGGGTGCGCAGCCGCAGCCGGTCGCGAGAACGGAGCCGTCAGCGCCTCGACGTACCGAGCCGAGCCCCCGCGAATCGTCCGCCAGCGACGGCCGGCCGCGGAACGACAGCATCCCGTGATTGTCGAAGAACTCGGCCAAGAAACGAGCCGGGAAGCTCCACATCTGCCGCGGCGTCCGCCGACCACACCGCCGAGGCCTGCGGCACGATCAGCCGCTCGATGAACGCATGTGAGAACCGATGCTGCTCCAGCCACTCGCGCAGCGAGAGCATCGGGCGCACGATCATCGAGCAGCTCACGCGCGGCACGGTTGAACCGCGCCAGGTCGGCGACCATGCGGTGAAACCAGGGGGTGACGAGATGTGCTCGTTTGGCGAACAGGGCGTTCGGTGAGCCGCTGCCGTACTCGAAATCGCCGATGCCGTCGCTGACGCTGAAGCTCATCGTCGACGGCTGCCACGCGACGCCCAGCCGCCGGAGCAGCCGCTCGAAGTTCGGGTAGTTGCGATCGTTGAACACGATGAACCCCGTGTCGACCTCGTGCGTCTCGTCCGCCGTGTCGACCCGGATCGTGTTCGTGTGACCTCCGGCATACCCGGCTGCCTCGAACACCGTGACCTCGTGCGCCGGGTGCAGCAGATGGGCGACCACCAGTCCGGAAACACCTGCGCCAACCACAGCGATCTTCATGCCCCACCTACCGCGACGGCGCTAACGACCATACGAATCTCTTGCAACCCGACCACACTCTCTACAGAACTTCGACAACCTTGTGCCGAGTCTAGCGACATGGCCCTCCTTTTGTCAAGGTTCTGTTCAAGGTTTGTACCGGCTGTGCGCTCGGGCCCGGATGCCCGGGCTCTGGCCAATTCGTGGCTGCTCGACCAAGCGGTTGAAGGTGCGGCGGTGCCGCTTCGTGGGAGATGGGTCGCTCGTCCGGAGAACCTGGCGCGAGGCTCTCGCTGGGGTGACGCGGCGCGCGGGTCTGCTCTGGCAGGCGGGTTGTTGGGGTGGCGTCGTGGTGGTGCTGTCGTAGCGCTCCGGCGTGGGCGTGAGCGGTCGGATCGCGTCGGGCCTTGATCAGGCTGGCGACGGTGGTCGCCGCGAGCACCGCCGCGATGAGCGCAAGGGACGGTCCGGTGGGTATCTCGGGGATGGAGTGATGTTGCTGGTGGGCGAATTCGAGGACGAGCTTGGCGCCGATGAAGGCGAGGATCGCGGCGAGGCCGGTTGAGAGGTAGATGAGCCGGCCCAGCAGGCCGGAGATCAGGAAGAAGAGGGCGCGCAGGCCGAGCAGCGCGAAGGCG
The DNA here is from genome assembly GCA_963771675.1 of uncultured Actinomycetota bacterium. Taxonomy (GTDB): domain Bacteria; phylum Actinomycetota; class Thermoleophilia; order Solirubrobacterales; family Solirubrobacteraceae; genus Palsa-465. The sequence continues at coordinate 332,006 of CAVYUJ010000008.1, forward strand.
TTGGCGGCGAAGACGATGTAGGCGTGATCGGTGACGCCGAACACGGCGGGGATCGAGTCGAAGGCGAAGAGGAGGTCGGTAGTGCCGATCGCCAGCAGCGCGAGGAGCAGCGGCGTGAACGCCCGGCGGCCGTGGCGGCGGGTGATGATTCGACCGTGGTCGTAGGTGTCGGTGATCGGCAGCTTCCGCCGGGCGGCTGCGACGAGCGCGTTGTCTTCGACGCTCGGGTCGTGGTTACGGTGGCGGTAGAGCTGGACGGCGGTCGCGAGCAGCGTCAGCCCGAAGATGAGGAACATGAACGAGAAGGTGGCCAGCAGCGCGGCGCCGAGCGCGATGAACACCGCCCGCAGCGCGAGCGCGATCACGATCCCGATCGTCAGCACCTTGGGCTGCTGCTCGGCCGGGACGGCGAACGCGCCGAGGATGATCACGAACACGAACAGGTTGTCGACCGACAGGCTCTTCTCGACCAGGTAACCGGCGAAGTACTGGGTGGCGAGATCCCAGCCGGCGATCGCGCCGATCCCGAGGCCGAACAGCACCGCGACCGCGATGTAGAACAGCGACCAGCGGAGCGCCTCACCAAGCGAAACCCTGCGTGATCGACGGCCGAGCAGCAGCCAATCGAGCGCAAGCAGCCCCGTGATCAGCGCCAGCGTGAGGACCCAGACCGCAGCGCTGAAATGCACGTCGAGCTTCCCTTGCCTCAGAGGATCGAGGAGATGCCGTGGAAGGCGGCGGCCCCGAGCGCGATCTCGAGCGAAATTCCCACCGTTCCGAGGAGCACCCCGACCAGTGCGATCAAGGCGTCTTCGAGGAGCACGCCTAGCGAGAGCACGACCACGCCCAGGGCCGGGAGCGTGTCCAGTCCGCTGAACGGTGGGGCGAGGAACGCAGCCGCCGTCCCGACGATCGCCAGCAGGCCGAACACGATGTCGGTGAAACGCCGGTGAAAGAGGAACCTGAGTCGGGGGCGTGAGTAGCGCTCGAGCCGGCGGATCAGCCGCATCAGGCCGGCGATGAACCGCTGCTGGCGTGGGCCGGCGAGCTCGAGCGCCCGCCACCGCTCCGGCAGCCAGACCTCATGGCGGCCGGCGATCAGCTCAAGCGCGATCAGTGCCGCGATCAGCTCGAAGACGTGCGTGACGCCACCGGTCGGCAGCGGCAGGGCGGGCACCCCGAGCAGCAGCACGAGCAGGATCGCAAAGCTCTTGTCGCCGAACGCGTGGACGAGGCTCCCGAGCGTCCTGTCTCCCTCGCCGGTCAGCCAACGCTCGAGCTGAGCGCTCAGCGCAAGCGGTTCGGCGTGTGCGGTAGCCGGCTTGCTGCGAAGCCTTCGTGTGGGTATGGGTTGTGCTTTCAAAGTCATTCGACTCCGGGGGGCGACCCCAGGCACGGCTCGGGGGAGCCGTGCCTGGGCTTGGTGGCGTGCGGGTTATGCGGCGAGGGCGACGACGCGGCCGCCGTCAAGCGCACGCAGCCGCCGGACCCGCTCAGCGATTGGCGGGTGGGTCATGAACAGCGTCGCGAGTCCCTTGCGGGGGAGCGGGTTGACCGCGTATAGCGACGCCAGCGCGGGATTGACGTTCATCGGGACCGTCTGTGGCCCGCGCTCGAGGCTCTCCAGCGCGTCCGCGAGCGGCGCCGCACGGCCGAGCAGCTGCGCGCCGGTCGCGTCGGCCAGGTACTCCCGCTGGCGCGACACGGCGAGCTGCAGCAGCATCGCCGCGATCGGCGCGACGATGATCGCCCCCAGCGTCCCGATCAGACCGAGCGGCGAGTCCTCCTCGTCAGAGCCGCCGAACAGCATCGAGAACTGAAGGACGGTTGCGATCGCCGAGATCGCCCCGGCGACCATCGCCGCGATCGAGGAGATCAGGATGTCGTGGTTCTTGATGTGGGCGAACTCGTGCGCGAGCACGCCCTTGACCTGATCGGCCGGGAGCTGCTCGAGCAGCCCCTCGGTCACCGCGACCGCCGCGTGCTGCGGGTTGCGGCCGGTCGCGAACGCGTTCGGCTGCTCGGACGGGATCAGATAGAGCCGCGGCACCGGCACGCCGGCGCGGTGCGCGAGGTCCTCGACCACCTGCTGAAGCCAGACCGCCTGATCGGGCTCGAGCGGCTTGGCCCGGCTGGCCGCCAGCGCGATCCGGTCAGAGAACCAGTAGCCAACCAGGTTCATCCCAACCGCCAGGATCACGAACAGGTACAGGGCACCGCCGCCGATCGCGGCACCGATCGCGATCAGCAGACCGGTCAGGGCCGCGATCAGCAGCCAGGTACGGATATGGGTAGCGAAACGGGTCGCTGTGATGCTCATGGTCTCGAGTCTCCTTTCGACTGAGCGCCGTTGAATATGACGTTCAGCCGAAGGTTTCTCCCGCCCCACATGGGGCCGGCGCGCCCGGGCCCGTAGGCCGTACTGACGAGCAACGCCCGTTCGGGGATACTGCCCCCCGGCACACATCAGAGTACCGCGCGCTGTCCCGATCACCCCCTGGCGCGCGGGATTCAGAGCGAATTCTTCGAAACGGCGACAATGCACCGACGGGCTCTCGCGACCCGCGGGAGCTGCTCTCGCTATCGCCTTCGCGGGTCCGACTCTGTAGCGGAGCGCCTCATCTCGGTCCGCGAGCACCTCGATCGACCAGCCGTCCTGCGCGAACGCCGCCCGCAGACAGGCATCGAGCGTCAGCGCATTACGGTGCCGCATCCACTCTGGTGCCGCATCGGAGGGTGGTGCGATGCTTGGAGCATGACAGAGGACGTGTCGGCGAGTGGCACGGCGCAGGGAGCGCTCGGCGATGATGAGATGCCGCCTGCATGTGGCCGCCGGAGGGAGGCGTCAGGATGACGGCCGTGCTGCTTGCCGGCATGCTCGTGTTGATCTTCGTCAACGCGTTCTTCGTGGCGGCCGAGTTCTCGCTCGTTCGCGCCCGCCGCACTCGCCTGGAGCGGGTCGCGGACGGTGACCCGCGGGCGCGGCTTGCGCTGCGTGAAATCGCCGAGATCACCGAGTACCTCTCGGCGTGCCAGCTCGGGGTGACGTTCGCCTCGATCGGGATCGGGTTCCTGGGCGAGCCGGCGGTAGCCGAGCTGATCCACCCGTGGCTGCACGGGGCGCTCTCGCACGGGCTGGCGCTGGCGATCAGCCTGACGATCGCGTATGTCCTGACGACTGCCTTGCACATCACGATCGGCGAGCAGGTCCCGAAAATCTTCGCGATCTCGCGCGCCGAGGAGATGGCTCGGAGGGTTGCCCGACCGCTGTACTGGTTCACAAGAGCGTTTCGCCCGTTCGTCGCAGCGCTCAACCACGCCTCCAACGCGGTCCTGCGCCTGATGCGGGTCGAGCCATCGGTCGTCTTCGAGGAAGGCGGGACGCCCGAGGACCTGAAACTGCTGATCACGCAGTCGCTCGAGGGCGGTCAGCTCGCGCCCGACGAGGCGCTGATGCTCTCAGGTGTGTTCGAGCTGCACGAGCTCCAGGCTCGCCAGGTGATGACACCCACACCGCACCTGGCGACGGTCGACCTCTCCCAGGACGCCGAGACGGCGTCCAAGCTCTGCGTCGATTCCGGGCACACGCGGCTGGTCGTGACCGAGGACTTCAGTCCCGACCGAGTCAAGGGCGTACTCCACGCGAACTCACTTCTGCGACTGATCATCACCGAGGGACCGAACGCGAGCATCGCCGGCGTCGTGCGCGACGCGCTGATTGTGCCCGAGTCAAAGCCGCTCGACGTGCTGTTGGCCGAGTTGCGACGAACCCGCAACTCGATCGCGGTGATCGTGGATGAGTACGGACGCACCGCCGGGATCGTTGCGATCGAAGACATCGTGGAGGAAATCGTCGGGGAGATCGCTGACGAGACCGATCCTGCTGCCGGCCCGGTTCGGACTCTCGCCGAAGACCAGTGGCTCGTCCGCGGAGACGTCGCGCTTGCCGACCTCCACGACTACGGAATCCACCTCGACTCCATCCGCGAGACATACAACTCGATTGCCGGGCTCGTGCTCGACACGCTCGGACGTCTCCCGAGGACGGGCGACACGCTCACCCTCGACGGATTCAGGATCACGATCGAGACGGTGCGCGAGAACCGAATCGATCTCGTGCGAATTGCCCGTCAGTCTGCCCCTCAGCAGCCTGGGCATCCCGAGTAGACGAACACCACCGTCCCAACACCGTCCGCGGTTGCGCCGACCGGCCCGGCGTCTAGTCAATCCGTGTGGACGGCGAGCTGCTCGTTCGGTATTCGAGCGACGGCATCATCGTCGCGACGCCGCAAGGATCGACCGCGTATTCGTTCGCCGCGGGCGGGCCCCTGGTTTCGCCACGGGCGCATGGCATGGTGCTCACGCCAGACGCGCCGCACGGCCTGTTCAACCCCGCCGTAGTGCTTGCGGAGCACGAGCGGCTCGACGTCGAGGTCTGTCCTCCCCACCAGTGCTCCCGTGTCGCTTGAGCTTGATAGGCAGCTCATCGACACGCTCGAGCCCGGGGCGATGCTCGAGTTGCTCGCACTGCCGAACATGGCCAAGGTAGTGCGTGTGCAATCCGGCGGGTTCGCCGATCGCGCGCGGCGCAAGCTCGGGATTCTGGACCCGGCGAGCCTTGCCGACTACGACCCAGCCGGACACGATCGGTAGCAGTCCGCGGCGTCGGCGAACCGAAGATTACCCGGGACCGCCACTCCCACGCCGGCGCCGGAGCCACGGACCGTGCATCCCAGACAGCCTCGGATCCGACCGCGCTAGCGCACAGTCGGCTCTCGTCGCCACGACCGGGCAAGACCGTCTCGGCCGGGTAGCGACGCGACAAACACTCGTGAGCCTCCACGCACCAACGAAGCAGCGAAGGCTCGCTATCGCCTGCGGACACGAGCCTCCACGCCACGACCGTGGGTACTCTCGCGAATACAAAGGCAGGGCTCGTTGCCCCCAGGCAAGAAACCCGAGCTTCGCCACCTGCGGGGCAGGCGACCCGGTCCGCCGGAACACCGTCGTCACGGTCGCCCCCTGAGGCCCTGCTTTCCCTCTGGCGCGGGTACGGCGATCCGGTGCAGGCGGCCCCGTCCGGCGCCCCGCTTCCATTCCGCGAGAGGTCTCCTGGCGCGAATGCCTGCGCCCTCCTTTTCGCCAGGAGGAGGGCGCCGCTCAGGTGGCCGACGCAGGTGTCGGTGCTTAAGCAAACACGGCCCGGCGTCGTCCCAGAAGTCGGTGGCCTGGCGATCGCTTTGCGCGAAACGCGATCGTCCGTCTTGCGCTCATCGGAGGGGCGCGACGATGGTCTGGTCAATCATCGTCTGAGGGAGGCTCTCATGCCATCCACCGTCCTCGTCGACATCGCCGGTCGCCGTCGCTCACCAGCGACCCTGCCTGCGTTCCATGCCGGACGCCCGCCTCACAACAAGGGGCTGCGGTACCCGGCAGACCCACCCACGGTGGAAGAGATCATCGCCGTCACGCATGCCTCGGGCGACGATGCCGAAGGCGTCAGGCTCCGCGGGCTGATCGTCGTGCTCTGGCGCGCAGGCCTGCGCGTCAGCGAGGCCCTCGCGCTCACCGAAAGCGATCTTGACCCCGGCAGGGGCGCGATCCTGGTCCGACATGGCAAGGGCGGCAAGCGCCGCGAGGTCGGCATGGACCGCTGGGCCTGGGATCAACTCGCCGCCTGGCTCGCATTGCGCTCAGCGCTGCCGGTCGGCGCGCTGTTCTGCATTCTGCGCGGCCCTACCCGCGGGCGGCCATGGGCGCCCGCCGGCGTGCGGACCCAACTTCACGCGGCCGCCGCCCGCGCTGGCGTCAGGCGGCGCTTCGCGCCACACCAACTGCGCCATGCCCATGCCGTGGAGATGTCGCGCGAGGGCGTGCCGCTGCTCGTGATCCAGCGCCAACTCGGGCACGCCGACCTCGCCATCACCTCGGTGTACCTGCGCGGGATCGATAACACCGAGATCGTTCACACCGTCCACGAACGCCCAGCGCCGATGATCCCCGCGTAGATCCGGCTCTCACGCAAGCTAGTGGCCGAAGAGCGGCGCGCGACCCTGAAGCCGGTCTCGCCGTGGTGCGGGGTTGCTGTCACGGGAGTCGGCCGTCCAGCGTCCTGCCGGCCGCGACCGACGTGCTGACGCCCTCCACGCCTGGTGAGTCCTTCGTCGCCAAGGCAATCGCCAAGGACGGCTCGGTCGCGCTGACGAAAGCGACCGTGAACGCCGGCCCCGCCGGCGTTGCCCCCGGTCGCCGACACCAGGGCCGCCACTGTGCGCATCAAGCTCGTGCACACGCGTAGGCGCGACGCCTTCTCGATCAACCCCGTGATCGCCCCCCCGATGCCGCGCTCGGCAGATCATCGGAACCGTCGCCACGGCGATCGTCGAGGGGCATCGCATGGACGCATGTCGGGATGGTCGACAGATCAAACAGATCAAGATGGGATTGCACAACGCCCTCGCGGGCGCCCGGATTTTCACTGTTGTCTAAAACAGCTAGTTGCCGGACGCGTCAAGGCGTGCAATACTGTGTCCTGTGACTCCCTCTCAACAACAGCCGGACCCCTCCGAGCAGCGCGGCGCCGCAGCAGTCCCCGAGCTACTCGCCAGGTATCTACCGGGCGCGACCGAGCTCGCGGTAGACGCGCAGACGCGCCTTCCAGACGGGAACGTGGCCGACCTAGTTCTGCGCGATGGGGATCGCGTGTTCGTCGCCGAGGTCAAGAACTCATCTCGCTCGGCTCCGGTCGCGCATGCGGCGCTCCAGGCGCGCCGGTTCGCGGACCAGCTTGGGGCGGTCCCGCTGGTGGTTGTGCCGTTCATGGGGGCGGCCGGCGCTGAGGCATGCCGCGACCTCGGCGTCGGTTTCGTCGATCTGTCGGGCAATGCGCACATTGAGGCCCCAGGGCTGTACGTGCACGTCGAGGGCAAACCGAACCTGTTCGTCGTGCGGGGGCGACCAGCATCGCCGTTCGCGTCGCGAAGCTCGCGCATCACCCGCGCGTTGCTCGCAGATCTGGGCAGGCACTGGACCCAGAACAAGCTTGCCGCGGCCGTCGACCTGGATCCAGGCTTCACCAGCCGAATCCTTCGGCGATTGGAGGACGAAGGGTTCATCACGCGGGCGGGCGGCCGCGTGCAAGTCCTCGAGCCCGGCTTGCTCGTCGACGCCTGGGCCGAGGATTACCAGCCGGCGCGCGAGCAGACGGACGTCGAGCGGATACTCAGCGCGGGAACGAAGGACGAGGCATTCGAGGTGACATCGCTTGGGCTGAAGGCGAAGAAGGGCATTCGAAAGCCACTTGCCCATCTCCTTGAGGTGACGCAGGGTGACGACTACGCCGCGACTGGCACAACCGCGTGCCAGATCCTGCTCGGTCGTGAGTTGACCTCGCCGGCTCTGCTGCTGGTTCCGGTGCCAATCAACATGATGTGGGTCGAGGGCGCGAAGAGGTTCTATGGGTGGAGAGAGGCGCCGTTCGACGAGGCCGATGTGTGGCTACAACGCGCTCACGACACCGGAGTCTTCTACGGGACCGGCAGAGACAGCGAGCTGACGTTCAGACGGCAGAAGCTCTCCGCTCCGAAGGAGCTTGGCCGGGCGGGCACGACAGGCCTGACGTACGTAAGTTGGTCGCAGGCATATGTCGACGCCAAGAACGGACAGGATCCGGGACCAGAGCTCGCTGCATCTCTGAAGACGATGGTCCTCGACTTGGTCGGCAACGAAGGCCAAGGAGGTGATCGCGTCATGCCCGACGAGGACGAGCCCGAATGAGTATCGGCTGGTGCTGACGCTTGATGCCTGGCGCCAGCCGAGGGCCCGACGGAGCTGAGCTTGCGGGGCACAGCCCAGCGCTACCAAGTGGCCCACACCCCCCGGAGACGCGAAGGGCTCGTCCTGGCAGACGAGCCCCTCGTTCCAGGCCGATTCCGCTAGGCGGAGGACCCGAATGCAGCCCGAAGTCTAGCGACGGCCTGGCTTGCACCGAAGTCACACGACTCGGCTCACAGAGCCAGGAGAACAACCATGGCAACGGCCATTCCTATCCATACCCCGGACGACCCGGCCAGCGTGACGCTCGACGACGCAAGGCTGACGATCAACAACCTCGTGATCACCGGCACTGCGGTGATCGTCGCCCGCCAGCACCATGACGCCGGCGGCGACCTGGAGACATTCGTGCGCCAGATGATCGACACGGGCGCGATGATCACCCAGCACGGCGCCAGCCAAGCGACCGTCGACGCGGTCACGACTCAGATCAGCAGACTGATCGACACCGTCAACGCCATTACAGCCGAGCAGCTCCCTAGCGCGATCGAGAAGCAGCTCAAGGTCATCCGCGGGGTGCTCGGCGAGCACTTCGATCCGACGCAGGCCGACAGCATCCAGCAGCAGCTGAAGGTGGAGTTCACCGCGCAGAGCGCCGAGCAGAACAAGGCGCTCCGTGAGGCGATGCTTGACGGGACCGGTCCGCTTGGGATCGTCAAGGCTGAGCTCGCGGGTCTGCTCAAGACTGTGATCGCCGCCCAGAACGACTCCGGCAAGCAGCTCGCCGCGATCACAACACAGCTGACCGCAGCCGAGCGGCTCAAGGAGGAGCACTGGCGCGGCACGGCCCACGGCCTCGACTACGAGGCCCAGGTCGGATGCGCGCTGGCGTGGGTCCACGCTCCGCACGGGGACACGGTGATGCCCGTCGGGAACGAGCTCGGCGCAGAGCGCAGCCGAGCGGGTGATCACGTCGTGATGCTCAACCCCGACGTGACGCGCGGGCACGAGCTGCGAATCGCCGTCGAGGTCAAGGCGCAGCCGCTCGGGATCAAGGCCGCGCTGGCGGAGCTCGACAGGGCGATGGCGAATCGCGACGCCCAGGCCGGCGTGCTCGTGTTCGCCTCCGCCAATCTTGCGCCGCTGGACGGCCACTCGCTACGGACGTACGGAGGTAACAGGTTCGTCGTGGTCTACGACCGTGACGACGAGGATCGCGTCGCGCTCGAGGCAGCGTGCCATCTCGCGCGTTCGTTCGCGCTCGCCGACATCGTCGACGACGAGGACCAGATCAACGCGGAGCGCATCGCGGAGCAGTTACAGCGGCTCAACGCTGTTCTCGACGAGACTCGCGGGATCGCCTACGGCGTTACTGCAGCACGTAAGGGAATCGACAAGGTCGAGATCACCTACGAGGCGATGCGGACCAAGGTGACGGCAATCGTGCGGGAGATCGGCGAGAGCCTCACCTGATGGGTACCACGGGTTGGGCGGTCGTCCGGTCAAGGCCTAACGCCCGACTCGAGCCTTCTACGACCACTGCCGACGCACACTTGTGGTCGAAGCGACACGGCGCGACGCGCACGTTACGACGGACCTCATCGACGGCTGCATGCCGGTCCACCAGCATGTCATCGCAGCGTCGCCAAGGCAATGAGGCGAGCAGAGTGTTAGCGACGACGAAAGCGCTCAGACGAGCGCTGCGCGACCGCGTACCGGAGGTCCCGATCTGGCGTCAACCGGAAAGAAACAGGCTCTCGATGCAGGTCAACCGGCAGGCCATGACGGCCATCGAGCGCAAGACCGGCCGGGCCGTGGGGATCTTCGGTGGCTCCACGCCGATATGTCCGCAAGCCGGCCATCCAGTGTAGTCACTGGCAGCGTTTGCCGGACGGCTCTAAGATGCCCGCATTGGTTCAGCGATATCTGATCGGCATCGCTGTCGGGCTTCTAGTCGGTTGGGTCTTTGCCGCCATCTTGGCTGCGGCCGGTCTTGCGATTGCGGGAGACGCGGCTGACTTCGCCAGTCGCGCAAAATGGGCCATCGTCGCGGGCGGGGTTCTCCTCGCGGTTCTGGCAGCGCGTTGGGCGACCTTGCAGCCGGCGCCCGATGACACCAAGGCATCCCTCGGGGTCGTAATCGTGACCGGCGCGGTCGTCCTTGCAGCAGCTCTGCAACCGACGACCGTGCGGGACTACTGTGCTTACGGTGCCGTTTCGGTCGATCAGCTAGCGGGCTGCGTGACGCACGTGTCGCGCGGGTACGTCGAGTCGCTCGATACTAACGCGGCGCGATACGCGCGCGCGGAAACTGGCTCTTGCCTTGCTGATGCCGGTCCGTACTGCTCGCCCCGGTTCTTCCTCTACGAATGGCTTGGGTGGTAGCGGTAACCAGCCAACGAGCTCGGAGCGCGCCGCTCCTTGACGCCTGAGGCGGCCACGCCGAGGTCGCTGCTCCTTCTCGATCGTTGCGGCAGCGGCGGCGCGAGGCCGCTACGTGGCGTCGCGCGGCGGCTGCGTGTCCTCCGCCCGGGGCGGCGTGCAAAGCCCGCCGAGCGGACCTACGGATCCGCCATGCACCAATGACAGCGGCAAGAATGAGTAACGCGCCGAACTCATCATGTGCCGCTACCAGGATGACCCCGACGATCAGGCCAGCTGTCGGGATCAAAACGAGGTACCAGAACGCGCGCCGAGGCCTCTCTGATAGCCAGGCGGTCCAAGCGCCCTCGGACCAAAAGGCCGGCACGTAGCCAGGGCGCCGTCGCGGGTTCTGGCGGGCGCGGTACCGGCTGCGAGCGCTCACCGCGATCACTGCGATCGCCACCGCGAGCAGGATCGCGTCAATGATGATGGCGCCCACGCGCTTCATCTACCCTGCGTCGCCGTCTCCTAATGCCGCTCGGCTCCTCGCCGACCGCACGCCCACCAGCACCAGCTACCTGATCGACGCCCCCTCGGCTCCATCACCGCCACCACCAACGGGTCCGGATCCCTCACCGGCAGCTACGCCTACGACCCCTACGGCAACACCCTCCGCGGCCAGCACCTGAGCGTCGTCGGCTTCGACAGGGTTACCTCATCACCACCGGTGGCATGTACCAGGCCGGCGCGCGCTACTACACCTCAGGCAATGGTCAGTGGCATAACCAGATCCACTCGTCCAGCTCACCGACATTACCCAAGCCAACCGCGACGCGTACGTCGGCAACGATCCAATCAACTTGACCGATCCGAATGGGGGTAAGGCCGCACCGCACACAATCACTCCCCAACAGCTAGATCAAGAGTGCGCAAGAGGCGGGGGATGCAGCCTCAGCCCTCGGGTAGTAAGCTGCCTTCGGCGTGCTGGAAGAGTACTTAGCCTAGCGGGTAGGCAGCGTTGACGGCCAACGAGGCGTTTGATGCTTTGAAGGAAGGCAAAACAATCTTCGACGACGGTCGAGCACTAAAGAGCCCGGGCGGGAAATTAGAAACCGGTGACAACGTAAGGGCTGTGGCCTCTCTGCTAACAGGTGGATGTATCCAGTGAACCGGCACTCTCTTCGGTGGCAATCGGCTGCGATAGTGCTTTTGGTCCTGGCTCTGGCTATTGCAGTAGTCAAGAAACATTTCGCAGACGCGATAATCGTGGGCGTCGGTCTGATTGCCGCCGCCTCTGTACTGATCATTACTGTTGTGTGGTCGCGGAAGTCACGCATGTAAAGTAGCGCCGATACTTGTGCTTCGCAGACAGTACCTCGGACGGCTGTCGGTAACGCGTACGAGCTTCGCAGCTGACCACGCTTGACTGTCGACGAACTGCACGGCACCAAGCCATGCCCGATGATCGGGGCCTTCGGACTCTGCAGACTCAACGGCGAGCCATCAGACTTACCGCCGTCCTTGCAATGCGCGGAAAGCGCACGCCAATGTCGCGGCCACGCGGCCGGCGCGCCAGCCCAATGGAGCCCAGAGTGGCGGTACCGCCGAGCGGCTGCAAGCACCGCGCGACACCCTGGCCAGCCAGGGGAACGCTTCCGCGCACAGCGCGAAGCAGTCACGATCTTCACATTGACATCTCGTAGGACGATTGGTGCAAACGGGCAAACCCGGTCGCGAGCCGCCTCTTCCCGGCGCCTGCGTCGCGCCAGTCGTGATGTAGGACCTTGGACGACGCCCGATAGACGCCGCGCCGGCACCTAGTAGGCAGGCGTGCCAGTCGCTCCCGGCGCGACATTGCGACCGCAGCGCTCTCGGTGGGCGAATCCGATGGTCCGCGAGCCGATCACGGGCTCGGGCCGGGCGATCTAGATGTCGCGAGGCTGTCGCACAACCCTCGGGCATGGGGACCGGTGGTTGTGATCGGTGAGGTGGCGCTGACGAGGTGAATGTCGTCGGGCCGGGTTTAGGCCCCGGCCGCGGCGAGTTGGTGGCGGTGGAGCTTGGTGAGATTGTGGGTTGCCATCAGGAGGCGCCACTCGGTCCGCACTGCGGCGCGGCCTCTTCGGCGGAATCTCGTGATCAGCCGGTTGTGTTTGGTGTGAGCGAACACGGGCTCGATCATCTGGATCCGCTTGCGGTAGATCAGCTTGCCGTGGTTGGCCAGGACGGCCCGCATCAACGAGTATCGCCCGCCGGTCCAGCCCGGCCGCGGCTCCGCTCTGCCGGCTGAGTCCGGGGGGATCAACACCTCGATGTGTTTGTTGGCGATCACCTCGTCCATGTGCTGCTCGTTCCAGTACCCGGCGTCCGCGAGCGCGATCTCGGGTCGGTCGGTGACGCCGGCTCGATCGAGCTCTCTGAGTGCTGCGCTGACCATCGGGTCAAGGTTGGAGAAATCGCCCGGGGTGTTGGTGATCTCCGCGGCGATCACGACCTGCCCCTCATCCACGACCGCTTGGGCGTTGTATCCCTGCACGTAGCCGACGTTGGCCTTCATCCGCTGGGTATCGGGGTCACTCACGCTCACCACCCCGTCGGGCACCGCCGGCGCGACCCACGGCTTCGGGCGGCGCCCAAGCCGCCGGCCTTGGGTGTCACGCCCGGTGTGGCGGTACCCCTCATACGCGTGGTTGGCCGCGATCGTCGCGTCACGCTGCTCTTCTAACCGTCGGGCGCCGAGCAGCAGCCGATCCTCACGCGAGCGCAGGACAGGATCGGGGATCTGCCAACGGCGGTGCTCCAACTGGCGCCGGCCCTCCCGCCACCACCCCTCCCGACCCTGACCGCGAGCGACGATCCGCTCGACATCGAACGCAAACCCATCCTGCGGATCCTCCACCGGATCAGGCACCAGCTCCGGTCCGGAAGCCTCGCGCTGCTGATCGCGGGCCTGTCGCTCGCGCGCCCGGCGGAAGAACTCGGCGCGTCCCTCCCTGGTGCGCAGGTGCTCAGGCAGCTCATCCCCGCGCTCCTCGCCATACAACTCATCCTCAGCCTCGTCGATCGCCTTGGCCTCCGCCACGATCTCCCGTGCAAGCTGCGCAAAGTCGCGGGTGGACTCGCGACTGGCGTTCCCGGCCATCTTCGTCCCATCGATCGCGACCACTCCCGGCCGGACCAGCCCGGCCTCTGCGCACAGCCTCAGCACCTGACCGAACAGCTCCGCCAGCGCGAGCTCGTGCCGCGCCACAAACCGCGCGATCGTCGCGTGATCCGGCGTCTCCATCATCGCGATCATCTTGAACGCCACGTCCTCCAAACACGCCCGCTCGATCGCCCGCGCTGACCGTACCCCGCGCGAGTAGCCGTACAACAACAAGGCCACCACCATCGCCGGGTCATACGCCCGCCGACCCACCCCGTCACGGCGATAGGACCCATAGAACTCGCTCAAGTCCATGCCCGCCACCGCGTCGAGCACGAACCACGCGAGATGACCCTCCGGCAGCCAATCCCTCACATCCGGCGGCAACAAGAACGACTGATCACGATCACAACCGATGAAGTTCAGAGCCATCCAAGAATGGTCTTAAACCCACCGGACGACACGGTAATTACGCGACAGCCTCTCGCCGATGCGCTCGTCGCTCGTCGAGGGGTCGACAAGGGAAAGCGATCACGCCGTCACCGAGCTCGGCCGTAGCGACCGTAGCTAGTTCGCTGTCTGACCGCCCCACCGCCGAGGAGTTGGGACGATCTCGGACATGAACTCAATCACGCTTGGTGTTGACCTCGCCTCTCAGAGCAAGAACACCGCGATCTGCGCGCTTGACTGGGCTGACGAGTTGCCGGTTGTCCGGATGCTCGCCGTTGGCAATCACGAGGGCACGGAGCTTCACGACAAGTTCATCGTCACGACGATCGCCGGGCTGCGGCACTTCCCGCAAGACACGATCGCGAAGGCCGGGATCGACGCGCCATTTGGATGGCCAGAGGAGTTCGTGACGGCCCTCACCGAGTACCACTGGGACGAGAGATGGCCATCCGGGATGGACAATCCGCGCGCTCCGTTCTACTGGCGAGAGACAGACCGATGGGTCCGAACGCACGCGAAGAAAACACCACTGTCCGTCAGCTCCGACAAGATCGCGATCGTTGCAATGCGCTGCGCGGTCTTGCTCGATGACTTGATGGGCAAGCGCGGGCCGGCCGCTGTCGATCGAGCCGGAACCGGTCTTGTGTGCGAGGTGTATCCCGACCCCGCGCTTCGGTATTGGACCGCGAGTCACGATCGAGGTCTGCAAAGCCGCGAGACATATAAGGGAAAGGCCGCTGCTCACCGTCGACGTGAACTTCTCCAGATCATGCAGGAGAGCCTCCCCGTCGTTGACCCCGCGGGTGTGATGGATCTCTGCGTCGAACATGATCACGCCTTCGACGCACTCCTCGGAGCACTCGTCGCCCGCGCAGCGCTCCTTGGATGCACCGAAGCTGCCCCTCCGAGTGAACGAATCAGGCGGGAGGGTTGGATTCATCTGCCGACCGCGCCGTTGGGAGCCCTCGCCTCGGTTACGTAGCCGCTTTAGGCCGCGATGGAACGGCCGAACAGCGACTCGCGACTTCGAGTCCGGAAGAAGCGGCAGCGGAGCTCCGCCCTCTGGCCAGGACTACAGGCGTCCGGTTGGCACCTGCTCGCCGCTCGGCGACGTCAGTATCCGGATCGCGTCGTCCGGCCGCTCGCCATCGGGGAGGACGATGACCTCAAGATCCTCGAGCTCAACCTCGCCCTCGAGGAGCCCAGCCATCTCTTGACCGGTCATCGCCGCCGCTCGGAGTCGAAACTGTTGCGCGGTTGTCTCGGCGTCGTCTCGAGAGTTCCAGCTACCGTCGCCGCCGTCGCAGTCGATCACGGGGTCGTACCACGGGCGATCAGCTCGAGTGCGTATCCAGATGCGCCAGCGATTGACCACGCGCCGAAAAATACACCCGGTCATCGCGAACGCAAGGCCGATGGCCGCGCAGCAACGTGGACGCAACCAACGGGAACCGGGCAAGGCTGTGATTCTCCCGCGCCGGGCGGCATCAGACGGGCCACTCTGTTGTCGCCCAAGCGCTGGCCAGCTCCGGCGCCAGTGCCGCACGAAAGCGCTCGTCGGGAGATTGCGCCAACGGCCTGGAGGCCGCGCGCTATGGGTGATCCTCAAGTCAGGTGGTGCGCTCAGGCAACGCAGCCGACTATCTGTGCTCAGTCCCGGAGACGGAAGACGAGGTTTCCGGTCTGCGCGTCGATGACACGACCATCGTCACGGATGCGGAAAGCCAATTGCCCCGAGTTCGCGTCGACCACGCGGCCGTCGTCCCTGATGCGGTAGTCGGTTTGACCACTTCCACTCACCGCTCGCGCTCCGCGAACGCGGAACTTGGTCTGTCCGGTCGCCACATCCACTAGGCGGGAACCGTCGTATGGCTCATCACTCATGTGAAGATCGTGGCAGCAGAGGAGGACAGCCGCGTTGCCGGCGACGTCGCCTGGCGGAGCGACCGGTACGAACGCCCCGGTCGCCGGAGTATTCGCCGACTCCCGCGCGGCCGTGATCGCGAATGCAAACGTGCTGCCGCTGAAGACGGAGGCGCTGACCAAGCACCACGCAGGTTCCGCGTCCGAGGTGCGGAGCTATGACCGTGACGGTAGTCGTTCGGCTTGCCGTTGGGCGATCTTCGCAGGGGTGATGTACAGCAGTTCGATCAGCGTCTCTGTCAACCGTTCAACGTCCTTCGCCTCCTCCAGCGAGACGTCTCCGAATAGATCGGGGTGGGCTCCGGCGTTTCCGTAGAGCCGGACATGGTCGATCCAATCGCCGAGCGTGGCGGTCAGGCCACCGTCGACGACCATCTGCTTGACCTTGTCCTTGAGGTCTTTCTTAGCTTTGGCAGCCTCGGAACCATGGTCCGCCACGATCCACGTCATCGCGCTACGGAACATGGCGGCCGCGGCGTTGGGAGCGTTCGCGCTTATACAGCGAACCCCCTCGCCGTAAGCGCTCGCGACCTTGGAAGGGAGAGATGGGTGGAGGCTCTGGGCGCCCGGGGTGGGCCACCAGTGCACGCCTTCCCAGGTGATGGTGCCGGCGCGGCCACCGCGCTGGCCGCCGACCAGTTCGTCTTCGATGACGACGATCCGGTCGTTGCAGCCGCTGCACTCCAGGATCGCGACGCGTTGGGAGGCCAAGCGTTCCCTCGTGCCGCCGTGCTTCATTGTGTAGCTGCCGTGCTTGAAGGTTACCTCGGCGGTGCCGCACGACTGGAAGTTGGCGACACGACCGCACCTCGGACATGGTCCGTTCGGATCGGTCGAGTCTGGGAGTCGATCCGGATTGGGAGATCTGTCTGCGGCCATGTGGCGATTATCGCCGGAGGATCGGCTGCATCGGCGACGCTGGCCTCAGCGTGACCGGCCTCCTCAGAGATCACGGCCCGGTCACAGCTGCTGCGGACGGTGGGAGACGCTCGGGCGCTGGCTCAGGCGCCGAGCACGAGCCGCGCCTTCTCGCGATGGAGCAGTGCGAACGTGTTCATGGTCTTCACGCCGTGCGCGATGCAGACGTCGGGGATCTTGATCTTCTTGGTCGATGTGGAGACCTTTTCGAGGGTCACGACATCGAAGCCGTGCGTGTGGGCGTGGGCGACGAGGTAGTAGTCCGCGGCGTCAAGGAACGTGTTCGCGGCGGCGCCCTCGTAGTGGCCGCTCCTGGCCCAAGCGGCAATCGTCGCGAGCGCTGGGAGCATCTTCTCGTCGGGCGGCAAGAAGAAACGGTGGTCCTTGCTCTTGGCCCAATCGGCGAGTTCGTCGTCGCCGCCGATCAACTCGTCGCGGACCTTCTCGATCGAGTAGGCGTTGCCGTTCGCATGCTCCCGGTCGAGCCAGTCCCAGAAGCCCGGGGCAAAGTCAAATCCGTAGTAGGCGTTCTTTGCCTCGATGAAGACGTTGGCGTCCAGGAGATATGGCACCTACCTGACTCCCATGCGAGCGGCCAACTCGTTGAAGGTCGAAACCTTCTTGAAGCCGAGCATGTGAAACGCGTCACGATGAAGAGTCTGTCCTTCGAGAGTGCTCTCGACGAGCGCGCGTGCGAACCGCTTGCTGACTCGCACGGGCTGCGTGTTGTAGAAGTTGCCGCCACCGCTGCCGCCTCCTTCCTCCATCAACGCGAGGATGCGCGTCAGCTCCGACGCGAACTCCTCGTGATACTGCGCGTGGTTGAGCAACTTGGCGTCATACAGACGGCGAAGCGCCACGAGCGTGCTGACCTTGAACCGGCGGGCAAGTTGCTCCAGCGCCTCGGTGATCCCGTTCGGATCCAGGGTGTAACCCTCGAGCCATGCTGCGGGCAGGAGGAATTCGGCCGCGACCTGGTTGCACCACCGCTCAATCGCGTTGGTTGAGCTGGTCGCCATGTCGGCGTCCGAGATCGCCGACTCCCCGAGCCACATGTGGACCAACTCGTGCGCCAGCGTGAAGATCTGCGCCGCCTTGGTATCGGCGCCGTTGACGAAGACCACGGGAGCGAGGGCGTCGGCCAAGGCAAACCCACGGAACTCCTTAGGGTCAAGCTTACGGTGCGTGTTGCTGCCGACAACGCCGTTGACCATGACGAGCACGCCATTGCGCTCCGCCTCGTCGACGAGGAGCCGGAATGCCTCGCTCCAGCTACCTCCACGCTCGTTCGGTGCGAACCGGAGTACCTGCCGCATCTGATCTGCTGCCTCGATGACATCCGATCTGGCGGTCAGCGTCCCGATGAACGGCACGCGGTCCTCCCGGTTCAGGCGAGCGTAATCGCGGTACCAGTCCTGCCGCTGCTGGCACTGGTAGATCGTGTCAAGGAGGTCCGGACTCGCCCTGCCGACCTCGACATCCCCAATAGTCCGAAAGTCCGGGATCGGCAGAGGCTCTTCCGGTGGTGTCTGCAGGAACAGGTAGCCGATCGGCGTGTGCGTCGCCGAGGCGAACTTCTCCAACTGCTTGAGCGTCGGCCGCTTCTGCCCGTCCTCCCAGGCCGACAGCGCCGGGAAACGCCTGACGATGTCCTCCGGGGCCAATCGAGAGCGCTCTCTTGCCCAGGTGAGCATCTCCGGACGGACGGGGACCCGCACCGTCATCGCCCAGGCAGGCTCGTAGACGGGCCAGTCACGCTTGAAGCACCGAGCCGAGCCAAAACCATCCGCAGCATGGTTCGATCATACGAGCAGATCCCCCTGCCAAATCGGGACGGTACAGATCGTTTGAGCAAGGCGGACCTCACAATCACGCGGGAAGCCGGACCCTAAGGCTCGGGCGATCGCTTCGGCAGTTTCCCAGCTGTAGGCATCGCCGACGATCGCCTCCGCCGCGGCGCCAGCGACCGCTCTGCAAGCGCTTCGGCGACCGAGTACTCGCTCAACGCGCGAGGCCGCACGGATAATTTGCCCTTGCGATCGCCGACGCGTCGCCGCGGACCGCAGAACCTCCGAAGCAGGTCCCACCTGCTGAAGCTGTCTCAGTGGGGTCGACGTTCAGTTCGGACCGATCCCGGCGATGCCTACCGCGGAGCGTCGCGCGGCCGCGAATGCGGGCCGATGGTCGTCGGGTGGGGTGCTTCGAGTCGGGACGCCCAATACGTCTGGTCTCTACCGTCGCGCAACCTTCGCGGCGCCACAGAGCGGCGAGCGTCTTCGATTGAGTCGATGACCTCGTACGAGACCAGCCGGTAGCTGCCGTCGTCGTCCCTCACCGTGACGTAGCGGTCCCACCCCTGCGCTGCGTTCCGGATCGCGATTTCGGGGTCGGCGGTGCTGAGGTCCTCCAGCATCACGAGGCGCTTCTTCGCGGGGACCGGGACCGCCTCCGGATCCGCCAAAGCACGCTCGTGAAGTTCCTCGAGCACCTGCGTCGAAGGGCCGTACACGTAGCGACTCGCCCATCCATACGTGCGCAGGTTGATCACGTCGACCTTCCTAGTTGTCTCCCGCGTTCCGAAGCGCTCGCGGTCGCGCGCGCAAATGCGCAGGCAAACCTTTGAGCTCACAGGCATGGTCGTGACAGCCATGTCCGATGACATCCACGCGGCGCCAGAGAACTTGTGGGGTGGCGCCGGATCGTGCATCGTCAGCGGCCGATCAGAACAGACGAACGAGCCCTCCTTCGCGCGTAGGACCGTCCATGGAAGCCAATAGGCGGGCCAGAGTGTGTACGAGATCCCTATCAGGGAGGTGGAGAGAACGTTCGAGCGGGTTGGTGTGATCGTCACCTTTCCATCGACAATTGCCTGCGCGGCCTCGAGCGCCCGACGCTTCTTGCCCTTTGGCCCCTTCAGGTTGGCGAGTTCGACGGTTGCGTGGATCGTTGCGCCTTCAGAAAGCCGCTGCTCGAACTCCTCCAGCCAACCCGGTGCCCGCTGCTCCTGGATGGCCAGCAGGAACGCGAGGTTTGCCCGATCGGCGTCCGTGAACCGCGCCGAGGCGTTCAGCAGAAGCCTCAGCGACGGGGCGGCGAAGTTCTCGGCAACTGAGAAGAAGCCCTCGATGATCCCGTCGTGCTCGCCGCTGGCGCTCTCCACGGTGTAGAGATTGCGGTCCCAACCGGCCGCCTTCGGCGAGACCTCGTCGCACGACCCGTCGGTCTTGTCGAGCTGGAACAGCTTGTGGCTCGGCCCGCGGAACCTCTAAGAACGAACTCCGGCGTGTAGTGGTGGCGCTCGCCATCGCAGTTCGGGATGGTGTTCTCGCCGCGCGCGACGCCGCGCAGCCACTCGGCGAACGGCCCGGGCATCTCCAAATCGGCCATTGTCTCCGATGTTACAAACCGCGCCTGCCAGATCGATCCGCACCGGGGACGTGTTGCCGTTCGATCTGACGGAACCGACGCGCCGGTGATCGCATTTGCTCTGGGAGCAGCGCTTGGTTCACAACTGCTTCGGCGAGAGGCTGTCGCGTAATTACCGTGTCGTCCGGTGGGTTTAAGACCATTCTTGGATGGCTCTGAACTTCATCGGTTGTGATCGTGATCAGTCGTTCTTGTTGCCGCCGGATGTGAGGGATTGGCTGCCGGAGGGTCATCTCGCGTGGTTCGTGCTCGACGCGGTGGCGGGCATGGACTTGAGCGAGTTCTATGGGTCCTATCGCCGTGACGGGGTGGGTCGGCGGGCGTATGACCCGGCGATGGTGGTGGCCTTGTTGTTGTACGGCTACTCGCGCGGGGTACGGTCAGCGCGGGCGATCGAGCGGGCGTGTTTGGAGGACGTGGCGTTCAAGATGATCGCGATGATGGAGACGCCGGATCACGCGACGATCGCGCGGTTTGTGGCGCGGCACGAGCTCGCGCTGGCGGAGCTGTTCGGTCAGGTGCTGAGGCTGTGCGCAGAGGCCGGGCTGGTCCGGCCGGGAGTGGTCGCGATCGATGGGACGAAGATGGCCGGGAACGCCAGTCGCGAGTCCACCCGCGACTTTGCGCAGCTTGCACGGGAGATCGTGGCGGAGGCCAAGGCGATCGACGAGGCTGAGGATGAGTTGTATGGCGAGGAGCGCGGGGATGAGCTGCCTGAGCACCTGCGCACCAGGGAGGGACGCGCCGAGTTCTTCCGCCGGGCGCGCGAGCGACAGGCCCGCGATCAGCAGCGCGAGGCTTCCGGACCGGAGCTGGTGCCTGATCCGGTGGAGGATCCGCAGGATGGGTTTGCGTTCGATGTCGAGCGGATCGTCGCTCGCGGTCAGGGTCGGGAGGGGTGGTGGCGGGAGGGCCGGCGCCAGTTGGAGCACCGCCGTTGGCAGATCCCCGATCCTGTCCTGCGCTCGCGTGAGGATCGGCTGCTGCTCGGCGCCCGACGGTTAGAAGAGCAGCGTGACGCGACGATCGCGGCCAACCACGCGTATGAGGGGTACCGCCACACCGGGCGTGACACCCAAGGCCGGCGGCTTGGGCGCCGCCCGAAGCCGTGGGTCGCGCCGGCGGTGCCCGACGGGGTGGTGAGCGTGAGTGACCCCGATACCCAGCGGATGAAGGCCAACGTCGGCTACGTGCAGGGATACAACGCCCAAGCGGTCGTGGATGAGGGGCAGGTCGTGATCGCCGCGGAGATCACCAACACCCCGGGCGATTTCTCCAACCTTGACCCGATGGTCAGCGCAGCACTCAGAGAGCTCGATCGAGCCGGCGTCACCGACCGACCCGAGATCGCGCTCGCGGACGCCGGGTACTGGAACGAGCAGCACATGGACGAGGTGATCGCCAACAAACACATCGAGGTGTTGATCCCCCCGGACTCAGCCGGCAGAGCGGAGCCGCGGCCGGGCTGGACCGGCGGGCGATACTCGTTGATGCGGGCCGTCCTGGCCAACCACGGCAAGCTGATCTACCGCAAGCGGATCCAGATGATCGAGCCCGTGTTCGCTCACACCAAACACAACCGGCTGATCACGAGATTCCGCCGAAGAGGCCGCGCCGCAGTGCGGACCGAGTGGCGCCTCCTGATGGCAACCCACAATCTCACCAAGCTCCACCGCCACCAACTCGCCGCGGCCGGGGCCTAAACCCGGCCCGACGACATTCACCTCGTCAGCGCCACCTCACCGATCACAACCACCGGTCCCCATGCCCGAGGGTTGTGCGACAGCCTCGCGACATAGGACTCGTCCGGCGGGGCCGACGCTGACGAGTGCCTTGCCACGAACGGGGTGGCCAGCGTTGGCCCGTCGGTCCAGGGAGAGGCGACCTCCGCATCGAGCTGGAGGCGGTGATCCACTGGCGCGGTTCTGTCGGCATCGCCGATCGAACGTCGCAAATCGGCGACGTCCATCTGTCCACTGCTGTTGCCGTGACCGGTGTGTGAGATGAGAATCTGCCGTGAGCTGAACAACGACGACCCCTGCTGCTGTCATCTCTCGAGAGATTCCCGCACCCGCGCGTGCGTGCGAATGTCCGGCCAGTGACCACCGACAACCAGCCAAATCCCCAAGCACAAGCGATGTTCAAGCTGGCCCGCCGCGAGCTTGGATGGCTCCTTGACGATGGCTATAACGAGACACAAGCCGAGCTCGCCCGGGCTCGCTTCGCTCTGGACTACCGGTCCGACCAGGCCGCGGTCCTGATCGGAGTCCACCTCGCCATCAGTGGAGTGCAGGTTCGCATCGGTTTGCCGTCCATCACATGGCTCTCTGGCGACGGGATCGATCTTCGCTATGCCCTCGAGCGACGCGGACTCCCCACACCCACTTCGCTCCCACCCAACCGAGCCTCCCAGGACCAACTGCTGGACTGGTTCCAGGGCTACCTCGACGGCCTCCGCGCACTCAGGCACCACGAACTCGCAGGAGACTGGTCTCAATACGACGGTGCTGGCCGCGCCGCGATGAAAGCCCGCATCGCCGAGCGCATCACCGAGCAGGAACGGATAGTGCAGGACATCGTTGCTCGCGTCAGACGCGACCTCGAATCATCCTAACCCGCGCAGACGCGGCGGTCCGCTGGCCGACCATAGTGCCGCCTCCCACGCCTCAGCCCCCCTTGCCCGGTAGCCGGCCATCGCTTTCCTGCCCGGGGCATCGGCATCGGCACCGCGCGAGTGCTTGGCCACGGTTTCGATGGTTAGCGACCGGGCCCGTGCCGTCGGCCTCCACCAGCATCGACCCCGGCTATGAGGTGCCGCGTGTGCAGCTCACGCTGGACGCTGGTTGTGCGGCATCGTCGGTGATCGCTGGTGTTCTCCGTCAGCCGGTCAGAGGGGCTCGTCCGGCTCGTCTTAGCGGGTCACAGCCTGCCGCAGTTCGCAAGACCTGCCCGCGGCTCCGGCGTCCGCTCCGCGGGGGTTACTCCTCGGCGGAAGACGGGTCTTCCGGACCCGTCTCCCGCCGAGGAGTGGATGCACCCCGGGTCAGAGGGCTCACTCACACAAGACCTTCTCTTCCTGAACGGCTACCTCGTTGAGGCGGTGGCCGCCTCAGGCGCGGTCAGCGAGGAAGCCGACGAGCCGGACGAGTACGGCTCCAGAGGCGAGATCCGGAAAGAGGCTTCCAAAACGCTTCCATGGAGACGCTCCGGTGGACACCTGCGAAGCCTGGCGCGGTCGAAACCCCAACGTTTGCGGGCTTCTCGCCAGTGGAGCCAGCCGGGATCGAACCGGCGACCTCCTGCTTGCAAAGCAGGCGCTCTCCCAACTGAGCTATGGCCCCTGGGGGGGTCGAGTCTAACGAGCGCCCGCGAGCGTTCAGCTTCAGCGCTGGCGAGCGTTCAGCTCCGGCGCTGGCGCGGATGCCTGGCGCCCGCATAGACTGCGGCCGCGCTGTACCCATCCCGGTTGCGAGGACACCCACATGAAGCCGACGTCCCCTCTGAGGCGATGTGCCGTCGCCCTGTCCAGTCTTGCGCTGTTGACGGGTGGTGCGGCGCTCACCCCGTGGCTGGCCGGGAGCGCCGAGGCCGCCGGCCTGGCCGTCGCGACGCAGTCCTCAGGTCAGGCGGGCAGCGGCTCGAGCGTGAGCGCGGCGCCGCTGAGCACCTCCCAGGCCAACGAGCTCCTCGTCGCGCTGGTCAGTGCTGACGGACCGTCGCGGGCCGCGGGCCAGAGCTTCACCGGCGTGACGGGAGGCGGCCTCAGCTGGCGGCTGCGCCGGCGGGCCAACGCGCAGTACGGCACGGCCGAGATCTGGACGGCGGCCGCTCCCCAGGCACTGCGCAGCGTGACCGTGACCGCGACGCACGCCGGCTCGTACAGCGCGGCGATCCAGGTGGTGGCCTTCGTCGGGGCCAACACGAGCGCCGCGGCGGGCGCGGTCGCCGCAGCCGGCGGCGCGTCCGGAGCCCCGTCGGGCTCGCTGACGACGACCGCCCCCGGGGGATGGGTCTGGGCCGTGGGTGACGACTGGGACAACGCGACCGCGCGTACCGTCGGCAGCACTCAGACGCTGCAGTCCCAGACGCTGGCGTCGAGCGGGGACACGTTCTGGACCCAGAGCCAGACCAATCCGACCGCGTCGGCCGGGTCGACGGTCCCGATCACCGACGTCGCTCCGACCAAGGATCGCTGGAACCTCGCTCTGCTGGAGATCACCCCGGGATCCCCGGACACGACGGCGCCCAGCACGCCCGCCAACCTGGTCGCCACCTCGGCGGATCCCAATCACGTCAGCCTGAGCTGGAGTCCGAGCATGGACGACGTCGCGGTCGCCGGCTATGACATCTATCGCAACGGCAGCCCCACGCCGCTGGCGAGCGGGGTCACCACCACCAGCTACACCGACGCCACCGCCGCGCCGGCCTCCACCTACACCTACACCGTCGCCGCCTACGACGCCGCGGGCAACCTGAGCGCTCAATCGGCTCCGGCAACGGTCACCACCGGGACGCCCGACACCACCCCGCCCAGCGTCCAGATGACCGCCCCCGCCAGCGGGTCGACGGTCTCCGGGGCGGTGGTGGTCACGGCGTCGGCCAGCGACGACACGGCCGTCGCCAGCGTGCAGTTCCAGGTCACCAACCTCGCCACCTCGGTGACGAGCAACCTGGGCACGCCGGTGACCGGCAGCCCGTATGAGACCACCTGGAACACCTCGGGGCTCGCCAACGGCCAATACGCCCTGAGCGCGGTGGCGACCGACGGCGCCGGCAACAGGGCGACCGCCGCAGCGGTGGAGGTGACCGTGGCGAACTCCGCGCCGGCTGGGCCATCGCTCGACGCCGCCACCCCGGGACCGACGGCGGTGCTCAACAACGTGACCTCGACGACGTCGCCGGGCTTCTCGCCACCGGCGAGCACCGTCGTCTACGCGGTGTTCTCGATGGATTCCGCCAGTTACAACGGGACCATCACCTCTGTCAGCACGATCACCAACACCGGGACGCCGCTGACCTGGCACCTGCTGGGCCGCAACAACGCCTCCAGCTCGAGCACCGGCGGCTTCCTCGAGGTGTGGTGGGCGGACAATCCGTCAGCTCAATCGGGCGTCACCGCGACCGCGACGTTCACCATGGCGACGAAGAACGTCCCGGCGCCGGTGGGCGACTTCCAGATCCTGGTCATGGACCACGCGGCAGCCGACCAATCCGCGGCGGCGTGGGCTCAGAACAGCTCGCTCCGCATTGAGAACAACGCGCCCTACGTCAACGTCACGACGACCCGGAGCAACTCACAGGTGTTCGCCGTGCTCGACAACTGGAACAACGCCAACACCCCGGTGCCCGGCTCCGGACAGTCCATCCAGTCGATCGTGCTGAACGCCAAGGACGTCGATGGCTATTGGGTGCAGGCGGCGAACTCGCCGACGGCGAACGCGAGCACGACCGTGCTCATGAATGCCACCGACCCCGGTCAAGCCAATACGTGGCGCGCGCTGGCCTGGGAGGTGCTGGGGGCGTAGCGCCCGGCTCAGGCGCCGGGGGCGAGCTCCAGGCCCAGGGCGCCGAGATCGCCGACCCCGCCGCCCGAGATGCGGACGACATCGGTGCGTCCGGCGCGGCGCAGCAGGCTGGCGGCGAAGGCGGCGCGCATGCCCGCGGCGCAGGCGACGGCGGTCGTGCGGCCGTGCTGCGGGAGGACGATCGATTGAACGTCGCGCAACCGGTGCAGTGGCACGTGGTGGGAGCCGGGGATGTGCCCGGTGATCCACTCGCTGGGCTCGCGGACGTCGACGAGGTCCACCGCGTGGTGGCGCAGGCCGTCGGCGAGCTGCTCGAGGTCCCAAGAGTCCGCGCAGGCGACCGGCACCGAATGGCGCCGCCACTCCTGCGGGTCGGCAATCGACACGCCCTCCAGGTTCCAGAAGCTGACCGCCTGAAGCGCCGAGGCCATCCGGTGCGCATCGTCCGTATCGCTGGCGACGATCACCACCGGCGCCTCGGGGTCAAGGGCCCAGCCCGCGCGGGTCCCGACGCCCGCGGCCGACACGGGCAGGTTGATCGAGCCCGCGACGTGGCCCGCGTCGAACTCGGCGGGCACCCGGCCGTCGAGCACGGTCGCCCCGGTCCCGAGCAGGGCGAGCAGCGCGTCGCCGGTGAGCAGGCGCGGCTCGGGCGGTGAGGCCCCACGGGACCGGCGGTTGAGCTCGACGATCCGCTGGATGTTGGGTGGTCGCGAGGGCAGCTCGGCCGTGACACCGTCCACGAAGCTGTCCTCGTCGAGTCCCAGCAGCGGGTTGTGACGGCGCTCGAAGCCGATCGTGGAGCTCGACTTGCCGCTCAGGCTGCTGCCGCCGCACAGTGAGCCGCCGATGTGGGCTGGCCACACCTCGACGTGGTCATCGAGGTCCAGCAGCCGGCGGAGGCTGGCGTGCAGATCATGGGCTCCTTCGCTCGCCTGCACCGCGAGATCCGGGCGCGCGACGTCGCCGACGAGCAGCGAGTCGCCACTCAGCAGCATCCACGGCTCGGGGCCGCGGCTGAGGTCAGAAACCAGGAACGTCAGGTGCTCGGGCCGGTGTCCCGGGGTGGCCATCGCCGTGACGCACACGGAGCCGGCGATGATCTCCTCGCCGGCCACGATCACGTCGGTGGCGCCGTCCTCACGCGGGCCCGGGCGGTAGGTACGCGCGCCGGTGGCCTCGGCCAGGCGCAGGCGGCCGGAGACGTGGTCAGCATGATCGTGGGTCTCGAGCACGTGGGTGATGCGCAGATGCTCGGCCTCGGCGATCCGCAGGTAGGGCGCGATGTCCCAGCGCGGATCGACGACGATCGCCTCGCCCGCGTCTCCCAGGAAATAGGAGGCACAGCCGAGGTCCTGATAGAGCACCTGGCGAAAGAGCACCGGCGTCTACTCGTCGAAGTCGAAGTCCTTGGGTGGGCGCTGCTCGAACCACAGACGGTCGTGGTCGGGCGTGTCCTGGAGGAACTCGGGCGTCTCCTCCAGCACGTCCTCGCCGTCAGCGGCCTGCTCGCGCCGCTCCTCAGCGGCGAGCGCGTCCTCGACGTCGTACTCGGCGGTCTCGGGTCCGGCGCCGGCCATCGCCGGCGGGGCCGCGGGCCGCTCGGGCGCCGCGGGCCGCTCGGGCGCCGCGGGGAAGGGCTCGTGGGCGGGCTCCTCGTCGAAGGGCTCATCGGCCAGCGGGTCGTCGGCGTCATGAAACGGCGCGGCGCCGGGTGCGGGGAAATCGGCCGGAGCCGGCACGGGCTCCGCGGGGGGCTCGTCATAGACGGGCTGGACCCCAGCATCGGCCGCCGGTTCGTGCAAGGAATCGTGCGCCCAGTCCTCATCACCCGCTTGGTCGTAGGCGGGGGCACTTTCGGACGCGTAATCGGGGGCACCGCCAGGCGCGTAGCCGGCAGCGCCGCCGGGCGCGGCCTCGCCATCCGCGTCGGCAAGGTCGGCCGGAGACGGGTTGCGCCTGACGGGGCCCAGCGCCTCCCGCTCGGCGCGTTCGACCTCTGACGGATCGGCGCCCCGTCGGCGCTTCAGGTCGAGGTGATCTCGGATTGCGTCGTCAAGAATGCCCATGCAGCAAAGGCTACTCGCCGCTGACCACGTTAGCTGTATCCGGCTCAGCTCTCACGGTGCGGTTCTTGCCTTCGCGCTTGGCCACGTACAACGCCGCGTCGGCGGCGGCGATCAGCCCGTCCTTGTCGCCTTCGACGGACGACGCAGCACCGACGCTGGTCGTCACGCGAAGGCATCCCTCCCCCTCGAGCAGGGGGATCTCCATGGCCGCGATCGCCATCCGAGCGCGCTCGGCCATCTCGAATGCGCCCTCGAGATCGGTGTGGGGCAGGATGAGGGCCATCTCCTCGCCGCCGTAGCGAGCGGCGACGTCGACGTCACGCGAGGTCTCACGCAGGGCATCGGCGACGCAGCGGAGCACGAGATCGCCCTGCTGGTGGCCGTAGACGTCGTTGACGGACTTGAAGTTGTCGATATCGAGCATGATCAGCCCGACCGGGTACTGGTAGCGGCGGACCTCCTCCATCTCGGCGCCGAGGAGATCCTGGAAGTGCCCGTGGCTGGCCAGCCCGGTGAGGTCATCGGTGATCGCCTGGCGCTGGACGTCGAAGTGCAGGTTGACGTTGGCCATGGCCAACGTCGCCTGAGAGGCCAGCGAGCGCAGCAGCTCCAGGTCGTCCTCGGTGAACGGGCGACCCTCGCGGCAGACCGTGATGAGCCCGTGCGTGGGTCCGCCGGGGGCGACCGGGCCGAGGGCCACCGTGGCGAGGTGGACTTCGCCCAGCGAGGCTGAGCCGACGCCGTCGGAGGTGAGCGCGCGGCGCTCGGCGTCGTAGATCGTTCCCTCCAGGCCCGCGAGGCGACCGACGTGGACGGTCTCGGTGAGCGCATCCTCCATGTTGGGGCGGGCGCTGACCCGTCCCCGGTCGGCCTCGGTGGCGTCCATGGCCGTCTGAAGCGCCAGCTCCAGCAGCGCGTCGCGATCCAGCCCGGAGGCGAACGCCTCGCCGATGCGGCGGATCGACTGGCGCACACGGGCGCGTTCCTGCTCCAGCTCGGCCAAGCGGCGCTCGAGCTGGCGCGACATGTTGTTGAACTCCTCGCCGAGGAGGGCGAACTCGTCGCGGCCGGAGGTCGGAACAGACGAGGAGAAGTCGCCGCCGGCCAGGCGCCGGGCCGCGTCCAGGAAACGACCGAGCTGACCGTGCAGGGCACGCGACGCCAGCAGCGAGAAGAAGAAGGCGAGGATGAGGAAGCCGGCGATGAAGATCCCCGCCAGCACGCGATCGGCGCCGACCGAGCCTCCCGTGGCCTGAGCATTGGACAGGATCGACACCGCGACCTGAGACTTGTCAAAGCCGCTGAAGGTCACGGTGACCACCTGATACGCCGTGTGCCCGATGGTGATCGAGCCACGCGACCGGGGCAGAGGGTGACCGGAAGCCGCCGGCAGGGTCGAGGCCAGCGTCGTGGCGCCGGAGCGCACGACGACCTCGATGCCGGAGCCCGCGAGGTCGTGGGCGAACTCATCTGCGGTCAGCGTCGAGGCGACAACCGTCCGCGCCGGCCGCGCGGGTGCGGCTCTGACCAGCGCGATTCCGGGCGCGATCGCGGTGTGGTCGCCGATGTCGACCTCCTGGGTGTTCCCGACCGCCACCGTGACGCGCGCCAGTCCCACCTGAGCGGCGAGGGCACGTGCCCGTGCATCGATCTTTGCAGGCGGGGTGAGGGCGACGTCCGCGGCCACCGCACGCGCACGCAGGCTCGCCTGCGTGCTGGCGTTGACGTAGACGCTGGCAGCGGTGCCGGCCACCGCGCTGGCGCGCGCGTCAGCCTTGCCCGACTGACTGTCGTCGATCAGGCGAAACACCAGAAATCCGACCGCCGCCATGGGGACGACGACGATCAGAACGAAGAAGCTCGTCAGACGTGTACGGAAGCTCATCATCGGTCGCTAACGATTTGTATCGGCAGATTCCAGCGATTTCCGTAGCCCTGGAGTCTCCTACCGACACCCGGGCGATGCGTACATGGACGGCGCGGCGTCTAAACTCTTCCCGCACACCGCGTGGCTCAAGCCACCCGCGGGGCTATAGCTCAGTTGGGAGAGCGCCTGGATCGCACCCAGGAGGTCGCGAGTTCGAGTCTCGCTAGCTCCATCGAAGGAAGCCGTGGCGCTCAGGGGACCGGCCCCCGGTGGCCATGATCCCGGTCGGCGCTCCTGGTCCTAGTCGGCGCTCCTGGCCCTGGTCGGCGCTCCTGGTGCCGGGCGGCGCTCTTCTGACAGGGTCTCAGCCCTGAGCTGTATCAGGCACTGCCGCGACCTGGTGATCACCGGTGGGCGCGGTCGATGGTGATGTCGCCGTAGCCGCTATGGGCCCGGACTTCCACCGACGCCTCGCCGGGCTCGGGCGGACCACCGCGGTCGAGGCGATTGCGGACCTGGCCGTAGCCGGTGTGGAGATCGAGCCAGGCGGCGGTCCCGACGGGAACCCCCACCTCGATCTGGCCGTAGCCGGTCCGGGCCTGCACCGACCCGCGCACGGCTTCGCCGACGCGCACATCTCCGTTGGCGTTCTTGAGCACCGCCGCGCCGTGCAGCTCGCCCGCGCGAATGTCGCCGGACCCGGTGCTGAGCTCGGCCGAGCCGAGGACCTGCCCGACCTCGACGTCGCCCATGCCGGTGGTGAGCCGCGCGGTCGCGGCGCGTTCGACGGTGATGTCGCCGAGGCCGGTCTTCACCCGGCTCTCGCCGAGGTCACCGCCGGCACGGATCGAGCCCATGCCGGACTTGGCGGTGACGCGGGAGCCGGCGGGAAGCTCGACGCGGACCTCGATGGCGCCGCCGTACCCGAACGGGCTGTGGATGCGCCAGCTCTTGGGCGTCCTGACCAGCAGCCGGCCGGGGCTGTGCTCGATCTGCGTGCGCTCGGCGGCGGCCACGTCGTCACGCTTGGACGGGTCACCGGGGCGGACCTCGATCACCGTGTCGGCCCGATCGGCGGCCTCGATCCGCACCTCCGCGACAGCGAGCTCCAGCTCGAGCGAAATCGGCTGTGGTGTGTCAAATCGCATCTATCTCCCCCATCCCGTATAGCGTTGAGCCCCTGACGAGGAGCGCGACTCGCCGGCCCCGGAGCGCCCGCGGTCCACCACGGCGGACACGGCACGCACCAGCCAGGCGTTGATCGACAGACCCTCCTGATCGGCGGCCTGCTCGACCCGTGACTTGAGCTGCTCGGGCAGCCGCAGGTTGATGCGGGCCAGCGCGCCGTCGCCGCCCGCAGCGAGGTCCGGGGCGGGCGCGTCCTCGATCGATGCGCCGTCGCCCGCGTCATCGCCGCGGTCCTCGGCGCGTGTCGTCACCACGAATTCTGGGTCGCTCCCGCGCAGGCGCAGCTCCACCGAGCCGGGCGCCAGCTCCCGCGTGATCTCGGCGGCAGCGCCCGCCAGCACGTCGAGCAGCATGAGCCGCACCGAGTCGTCGAGCGATGCGAGCAGCCGTTGGGCCGCCCGCGCCTCATCCTCTCGGTCGGTGTCGGCCGCCAGCGCGAGCCGGTCGCGAAGCCGTTCCAGGTGTCTGTCCAATTGCATGGCATCAGTCTGGCATCGTTTTGGTGCCATGTCAAGCCAGAGTGATGCCAATGCGGCACGCCGCGGGTCGCTGGAACGCTCAGATCGCACACCGCCGTCAGCCGGCGGCACGCGATCCGTGGGTTCAGCCCGCTGAGCCTTGGGATCGCACGGTGGTCGCGGAGGTCACCGTGCGATCTGTGCGCTCAACCACTGGCGAAACTGCGCCCACGACGGTCCCTGGAGCGTGGTGCACGCACTTGTGCCCGCCATATTGGCGCGAAACGCTCCGCACCGGCGCACCCCGCGACGCGTGCGCACTTTCGACGGTGACCGACGCGCCGCGTGCGGAATCCCTACGCTGCGCCGGTGGCCGAGTTCGCCGACCAGCCGCTCGCCGAGATCGTCGCCGCCGTCGCGGCGCGCGACCCCACGCCGGGCGCGGGGCCCAGCCTGGCCTGGACGTGCGCGCTGGCTGCCGCGCTGGTGGAGATGGTGAGCGCGATCACGCTGCGCAAGGAGCCGGAGTCGCCGGCCGCGGTCGAGGCCCGCCGCGACCGCGCCCACGAGCTGCGGACGACAGCGCTGTCGCTCGCCGACCTGGACGCGGCGGCCTACCGGGAGGTCCTTGCGGTCCAGCGCCGGCGCGACGAGCCGGGCCACCCGCAGAGGCTGCGCCAGGCGCTGGCCGACGCCGCCGATCCGCTGGTGCGGATCGTCGAGACGGCGTGCGAGGTGGCCGAGCTGGCCGCAGGTGCCGTCAGCGACGCGCGCGGCGCCGTGCGCGGGGAGGCGATGACCGCGGTCGTGCTCGCCGAGGGCATCGCCCGGGGCGGCGTTCCCCTCGTCGAGCTCAACCTGGCCGGCGATCCGCAGGACCCGCGGCGCGAGCGTGTGCGCGAGGCCGCCGCCGCGGCCGGCGACGCGCTGCAGCGCACGCTCGGCGCGTGACGGGCCGGTAACCGGTCCCACTAGAAGATCGAGCGCAACCCGTGCAGCGCGGCGGCGCCGAGGGCGATCTCGAGCGCGATGCCGGCGATGCCGATCACCAGGCCGGCCGCCACCACCAGGAAGTCCTCCAGCAGCACTCCCAGCGAGATCAGCACGACCGCCAGCGACGGCAGGGTGTCCAGGCCGGTGAACGGAGGCGCGAAGAACGCCCCCGCGGTACCGCCCAGGACGAGCAGACCGAAGACGACGTTGGACAGGCGGTGGTCGAACAGGAACGCCAGCCGGGGCCGCGACAGCCGCTCCAGGCGGCGGATGAGCCGGGTCAGCGCGCCGATGAACCGCTGCTGCTTGTCGCCGCCGAGCGTGAGCCGCTGCCAGCGCTCGGGCAGCCACACCTGGCGGCGGCCGGCCATGAGCTCGAGCGCGAGCAGGGCGGCGATGACCTCGAACACATGGGTGGCGCCACCGGTGGGCAGCGGGAGCGCCGGGACGCCCAGCAACAGCACGAACAGGATGGCGAAGCTCTTTGAGCCAAAGGCGTCGACGAGCGCGCCGAGGGTCCGGTCGCCCTCGCCGGCCAGCCACTCCTCCAGCTCATCGCTGAGCTTCTTGTCCGGGTCGATCGCGGCCGCGTCGACGCGCTCATGATCGTCCTCGTGCCCGCCGGTCATCGACCCAGTGTGCCGCGGCCGGCGCGCACCGGCCGGGGACGCCCCCATCTGCGAGCGGCTACGCGGCAAGAGCCACGGCGGCATCGACGCCGTCGCCGGGTTGACGTTGACGGGGATCGCCTCCGAGCCGCGCTCGAGCGTCGCCAGCGCGTCGGCCAGCGGCACAGCCCGGCCCAGGAGCGTGGCGCGTAGCGAAACGGGGCGCTGTGATGCTCATGTCGCGAGTCTCCTTTCGACTGAGCGTCGTGAAGGGACGATCAGCCGAAGGTCTCTCCCGCCCCGGTGGAGGGCCGGCGCGCCCGGGCTCTCAGAGAGAGCCGTACTGACGAGCGACGCCCGTTCGGGGATACTGCCCCCCGGCACGATCAAAGGTAGCGTGCGGCGAGGAGAATCACCGCTTTGCGCGGCGCATTCTTCGGAGCTTCTTCGGGGCCGGATCAGAGCAGGTGGCAGAAGAAGCGCTCGGTGGCGCGGCCCGACGCGCCGGGCACGCCGGACGGAGTGCCGGCGTGTGCGGAGGGCGAGGCGGTCATGGCCATCATGCCGGCCATGGACATGTACAGCGTGCCGGCGGCGAGGATCACCGCGAGCTGACAGACGCCGAGGCGGACGCGCGCGGAGACCACGCCGGCCCACGGGGCGCAGCGCCAGCACAGCGCGGCGACCATGACCGCGTCGAGGGCGCAGAGCAGGTCGAACTCCCCCACCGGCAGCCGCCCGATGCCCGGCAGCCCCGCGGTGCGGGTGACGATCCAGAGCGCGGTGAGGCCGAGCTGGAGCGCGATGCCGCCGGCAGAGACCCACCCGTCACGCGGGCGCACGCTCACCAGCGCAATCCAGGCGAGCTGCAGCGCCGCGATGGAGGCCTCGCCGACTGCCACCGTCCCGTGACCGGCCGGCATCGTGAGCGCGGAGAACAGATAGACGGCGGCGAGCGTCGCGCCGAGGACCTTCATCACCACCCGGGTGATGTGGTCCGAGGATGCACGCAGTGGCAGTCGCGACGCCACCGGAATGCCGTGATCGAAGGTCGCCACCGGTATCGGTCCCGCCCGCCCCCGCCGGCCCGCTACGCGGAGGTCAGCCGGAACGTCCCGACGAGCGCCTGGAGCTCCTGGGCGGAGCTGGCCAGCTGCTCGGCGGACGAGACAACCTCCTGGGTGGAGGCAGATGTCTGCTCGGTCGCAGCCGATGCGTGCTCGGTGGCCGCGGAGGCCTCCGAGGCGACGGCGGCGACGCTCTCCATCTCCTGCGCCATACGGTCAGCGCCCTCGGCGATCTGGCGGGTGGCGCGGGAGATGTCCTCGGACTCCTGGGTCATCTCCAGCACCGCCTCGCTGATGCGCTCGAAGGCCATGCGGGTCTCGGCTGCGGTCGCGGCCGACTGACCGGTGCGCTGGGCGCCATCCTCCACCACGGAGACGGCGAGCCGCGTGTCGGTCTGGATCTGCGCGACGATCTGGGAGATGGATGCAGCCGCCCGGGATGACTCCTCGGCGAGCTTGCGGACCTCCTCGGCGACGACGGCGAAGCCCTTGCCGGACTCGCCCGCGCGGGCGGCCTCGATGGCCGCGTTGAGCGCCAGCAGGTTGGTCTGATCGGCGATGCCGGTGATGGTCTTGACGATGGCTCCGATGTGCTCGGACTTGGCCGCGAGCTCGCCGATCGCCTGAGATGCCTGGGCTGACGACTCGGTCACGGCCTGGGCGGCGACGGTGGCCTCGTTCGCGGCGGTGGCGCCCTGAGCGGCCGCCTCCTGAACGCGCTGGGCGGCATCGGCGGTGCGGCGCGCGCTCTCGGCACTCGAGGCTACGGCGCTGCTGACCTGCTCGGCAGATTCGCGGGCGGCGGCGACCGCATCCACCTGGCGCTTGGCGCCCTCGGCGAGTTGGGTCAGCGAACCGGCGACCTCGGAGCTCGCGCGTCCCGCCTCGGCGGTCGTCTCGGCCATCTCCGCCGAGGACGTGGCGACGCCTGAAGCGGTGCGCTCGATCGCCTGGACGAGCTCGGCGACGTAGCCGATGCCCTGGCGCAGCGTGCCGATCGCGGAACCGGTCTCCTCGTCGCCGCCGATCGTGTCCCCGATCGAGAGGTCACGTGACTGCAGGCCCTGGGCGAGGGTGAGCATCGTCTCGTGGTCATGCTCATGGGTCACCAGCAACGCGGCCTGGTCGTGGGTCTCGCGAGCCAGGGCGATCGACATGTAGATGAGGACAGCGACCTCGAAGACCACGAACCCGGCGTGGAGGGCGACCATCTCGATGCCTCGGGCGTGCGCCCACTTGGCGGGGAACACCCAGACATCGGCACCGGAGGCCTGGAGGAGGTGGAAGGTGAGGTGGTGGATCGCCACGACGAGGCCGCCGAACGCCGGCGCGCGCCAGTCGCGGTAGAGCAGGAGAAAGGCGAGCCAGCCGAAGATGTGGAAGTGCATCTCCGTCATCCCGTGCGTCTCCTGGATGAGGAGGGCCGAGTAGCCGGCGAACGCGGCGGTGATGGTCAGCCGCGAGGCCAGGGTGCCGGGGCGCGCGCGGACGACGACCAGCGGCGTCAGCGACAGCACGATGCTGCCGACGATCCCGATGACCCAGTATCCGTGGAGGGCAGCGAGCCCGATCCCGAAGGGCAGGTGGACGAGCAGCAGCTTGGACAGCACGCCATCGGCGCGGACCTGTTCATCATGCAACATGCGCTCTGCGCGCCCGTCGGCCTCGTTCACGGCCATGTGATTCACCTCGTCTAGCTCCTCGCGGAGGCGGGACCTTGGACAGCAATCCCCCTAGTTGTCGGCAGGGGGGCGCGCGAGTTGAGTCAGATCCCGGTGAGACGGCCAAGATGCCGCCGGACGGCGGGTACGTTGTGCGGCCGTGACGATGGGCGCGATCTCCGATGTGTGGACGTGGGTCTACAACGCGGCGCGCTGGACGTGGCACGACCCCGACGGCTGCAACTTCATCTCACGGCCCGCTGGCCGGCATCACGCTGCTCGGCGGCGGCTATGCGGTCGCACGGCGCCACAACTGCCACGTCAGGGGCTGCCTGAGCATCGCCCGCGCCCAGGTGCCGGGCACCCCGGCTCCGTCCGCAGACGCCGGTTAGCCCGCGCTGGCGGCGGTGGCGCTGCCGATCTGCGGTCCGAGCTCCACCAGCCGGCGCGCGGCGGCGACGATGGCATCGGAGTCGATCCCGCAGTCGTGCAGGAGCTCCGCCATCTTGCCCGAGCCGGGCAGATGGGTGACGGCGAGCTTGACCACGCGCGGCCGCTCGTCGGCGTCGGCCATGGCGCTGACCACCGCCTCGCCGATCCCGCCCTCGGCCCAGTGATCCTCGACGATGACAAACCGCCCGCCGGTGGCCTGGGAGGCGGCGGTGAGCGTGTCGACGTCGAGCGGCTTGACCGAGTAGAGGTCGATCACCCTCGCGTTGACGCCGTCTGAGGCCAGCGCGTCCGCGGCCTTGATCGCCTCATGGAGGGTGACGCCGGCACCGATCAGGGTGACCTGGTCATCGTCGGACTCGCGCACCACGCGAGAGCCCCCGATCTTGAACTCCTCGTCGGGCCCGTAGAGGGTGGGAAGCGCGGCGCGGGTCGAGCGCAGATAGGAGATGCCGTCGTGGTCGGCCATCGCCTCGGTGAGCTTCACCGTCTGGTTGGGATCGGAGGGGTAGAGCACCACCGAGCCGCCGAGGGCGCGGAACTCGGCAATGTCCTCGAGCGCCATCTGCGACGGGCCGTCCTCGCCGATCGAGACCCCGGCGTGCGAGCCGTTGAGACACAGCTTGGCCTGCGAGATGACGGCCATGCGCACGAAGTCATAGGAGCGCGAATGGAACGCCGCGAAGGTCGCGGCGAACGGAGTCCAGCCGCGCACCTGGAAGCCGATCGCGGTGGCCATCATCATCTGCTCGGCGATGTAGGCCTCGAAGTAGCGCTCGGGCGTCTTCTTGAGCGCCTCGTCGGTGTGGGTGGAGTTCGAGACCTCGCCGTCGATGACGACGACGTCGCCGCGGCGCTGCATGATCGCCGCGACACCCTCACCGAACGCCTTGCGGGTCGGGACGGCGTCGCCGCCGACCTCATAGGTGGGCAGCGCGACAGACGGATCGGAGTCGAACTTGTGCGGACGGCCGGTGCTCTCCGGCTTGGCCACGTCGACGTGGATGGGGCCGACGTTGCCGAGCTCCTCGATCGCCTTGTCGGGATCCTTGAGCGGCTGACCGTGCTTGCCCTCGACGTTGGCGGTCTCGGTGGCGCCGTAGCCCTTGATCGTGCGAGCGACGATCATCGTCGGCTTGCCGGCGGTCGCCTCGGCCTCGGAGAACGCCCGGTCGATCTCGGCGATGTCGTGGCCGTCGATCTCGATGGTGTGCCAGCCGGCGGCCTCGGCGCGCTTGGCGTAGGAGTTCAGATCCCAGCCGTGCATGGTCTCGCCGCGCTGGCCCAGGCGGTTGACGTCGATGATGGCGACGAAGTTGTCCAGGCCGTTGATGCCGGCGTGCTCGACGGCCTCCCAGATCGAGCCCTCGGCCATCTCGGAGTCGCCGCACAGGGTGAAGACGCGATAGGGCAGGCGATCCAGATCACGCGCGCACAGCGCGACGCCGGCTGCGATCGGCATCCCCTGGCCCAGCGAGCCGGTGGCGACGTCGACCCAGGGCAGGACCGGCGTGGGATGTCCCTCGAGCTTTGAGCCGAACTGGCGGAAGGTGAGCAGCTCCTCGTCGGTGACCGCGCCGGCGGCGGCGAACATCGCGTAGACGAGGGGCGACGCGTGACCCTTGGAGAAGATCAGGTGATCGTTGTTGGGATTCTCCGGCTCTGAGTAGTCGTAGCGCAGGTGGCGAGCCATCAGAACCGCCATGAGGTCGGCGGCGGACATCGACGAGGTGGGGTGTCCGGAGTTGGCGGCGGCGGCCGCCCGGATCGAGTCGATGCGCAGACGCTGGGCGAGCTGATGGATCTCTTCGTTGGTCATCGGGCCTTCCTCTGGATCGGGGCCGTTTAGTGACGAATTGCGCGCGATGCGCAGGACGGAAACATCCCGGGCACCAAAGGGTTAATAGCACCCGGGGACCTCTATGGGTCATACGGAATGTGACTAAGGGTCAGCGGCTGCGGTGGCCGCCGCGGGCTCGCGGCCGGGGTGGCGTGTGACGGCGGCGCCCGCGTCCGGGTGCAGGCGCAGCGCGCCGGCCGTGCCGCCGAGCGCGACGACGGCCAACAGCAGGAACGCGACGGTGAACGGGCTTGTCGCGGTGGTCGCGCCGGGCATCGCTCCGCTGAGCGCGCCGCCGGCGCGCAGCGCCACCGCGCCGATCGGCACTCCGAGCCCCACGGCGAGCTGCTGGGCCGTGGCCTGGAGGGTGTTGGCATCGCGGATCTGCTCGGGTGGGGTGTCGCTGAAGGCGATCGTCGA
The DNA here is from genome assembly GCA_963771675.1 of uncultured Actinomycetota bacterium. GTDB lineage: Bacteria > Actinomycetota > Thermoleophilia > Solirubrobacterales > Solirubrobacteraceae > Palsa-465. The sequence goes on from CAVYUJ010000008.1 coordinate 370,151, forward strand.
GTAACACGTGAGGCTCACTGAGCGACCGATGCCGTTGAGCACCGCCACGAAGCCGATGAGGAAGAGAGGCGTCGCGGCGTCGAAGAACGCAGCGGCGACCATCGTGGCCGCGGCGCCCACGGTGGCGGCCACCAGGACCGGCCGGTAGCCGAACCGCCGCAGCATCGGCGTCGTGGCGGGCTTGATCGAAATGTTGCCCGCGAACACGAACAGCACCACGGCCCCGGACTTCACCGGACTCCAGCCGAACGCGTTCTGGAACAGGAGCGTGAGCAGGAAGGGCACGGCGGTGATCGCGGTCCAGAACAGCGACCCGCTCCCCAGCGCCGTCCGGAAGGTCGGGACGCGCAGCGTGCGCAGGTTGACCAGTGGATGCGCGGTGCGCAGCAGGTGCGCGGTGGCGCCGGAGAGCGCGACCACCGCGGCCGCCGCGCAGGCGATGACCCCGGACCATGAGACGCGGCTCTGCGACAGCAGGTAGGCCATGTAGGTGGCGGCGGCCAGGCCGCCGCAGGTGAGCACCACGCCGGCCGGGTCAAGCGGCGGGGCATCCTCGGTGCGGGGGGAGTCGATCAGGCGCCAGGCGACGGCCAGCGCCAGCACCCCGAGCGGCACGTTGACCAGGAACAGCCACCGCCAGCTGGCATAGGTGGTGATGAGCCCGCCCGCCAGTGGCGCCACCACCGGGGCCAGCAGGGCCGGCCACACGAGCAGACCCACCGTGCGCAGCATCTGGGACTTGTCAGTGCGCGAGAGCACGACGAGCCGGCCGACCGGCACCATCATCGCGCCCCCGACGCCCTGGAGCACGCGGAAGATCACCAGCTCGGCGAACGTCACACTCACCGCGCAGGCCAGCGAGGACAGAGTGAAGATGGCGATCGCCGACAGGAACACGGGTCGCGCCCCCCAGCGGGCCGCCAGCCATCCGCTGAGAGGGATGAGGACCGCCAGCGTGACCATGTAGGCGGCGATGACCAGCCCCACCGAGGTCGAGGCCACATGCAGGGCGCGCCCGATCCGCGGCGCGGCGGTGGTGACGATGGTCCCGTCCAGGTTCTCCATGAAGAAGCACCCGGCGACGAGCAGGGCGGTGTTGCGCAGGCGTGCGTCGGTCATCAGCGGCGTACGATTAAAGCCATGACGTCACTTGGCCTCGCGTTGCTGGTCATCGGGGCGGTGGTGGCAATTGCGGAAGCGCATTACCCCACCCACGGGGTCGCGGGCGGCACGGGCGTGCTGGTGATGGCCGTGGGAGCCGTATTGGCGATCACCGGACTCGGCGCCGGAGTGCTCCTGGCGCTGCTGGCCGGCGGTGCGCTGGCGGCCGCGGGCGCGGGCGGGGTGCTGCTGTCGGTGCGCAAGGGCGGGGCCGTGCGCCACCGCCGCGTGCGCACGGGCGCCGAGGGGATCATCGGCCACATGGGGACGGTCCGCAGCTGGACCGAGGCGTCGGGGAGCGTGACCGTCGATGGGGCCCTGTGGCGGGCGCGCCGCTCGCTGGGGCCCGAGGACGAGGACGCCGACGAGGTCCCCGAGCTGCACAGCGGCGACCGGATCGTCGTCGAGCACCTCAACGGGCTGACGCTGTCAGTCCGACCCGCGGAGGAATGGGAGCTGATGTAGACATGGTGACCGCTGTGATCGTCATCCTTGCCGTGATCCTGGTGGTGGCGCTCGCCGCCGTGGGGAGCGCGGTGCGCGTGCTGCGCGAGTACGAGCGGGGGATCGTCTTCCGCCTGGGGCGGCTCATGGAGGTCCGCGGCCCGGGGCTTCAGCTGCTGATCCCGTCGCTGGACCGGATGGTGCGCGTCAGCCTGCGCACGGTGACGCTGTCGATCCCGCCGCAGGAGATCATCACGCGCGACAACGTCCCGGCGCGCGTGACCGCCGTGACCTACTACCGGGTGATCGATCCCAGCCGGGCGGTGACCGAGGTGGAGAGCTTCCAGTCGGCGACGCTCCAGATCGCGCAGACCTCGCTGCGCTCCGTGCTCGGCGTGGTCGACCTCGACACACTGCTCTCCGAGCGCGAGCATCTCAATGCGTCGCTGCAGGAGGTGATCGACGCCCAGACCGAGCCGTGGGGCATCAAGGTGACCACCGTCGAGATCAAGGACGTCGAGATCCCGGAGCGGATGCAGCACGCGATCGCCCGGCAGGCCGAGGCCGAGCGCGAGCGGCGGGCCAAGATCATCAACGCCGAGGGCGAGGCCCAGGCGGCGGCCAAGCTGGCCGAGGCCGCCGACGTGATCGGCCGCAACCCGGTGACTCTGCAGCTCCGTTACCTGCAGACGCTCCGCGAGATCGGTGGCAACCAGAACTCGACGATCGTCTTTCCGGTCGACGTGGTGCGCCCGCTGGTCGAGGCTCTGGCAGGCACGGCGACCGCCCCCGGCGCGACGACGGCGGCGCCGGCTCAGCCGTCGGGCACCGCGGCACTGGACGCCCTGGTGGCCGAGCAGATCGAGACGTCACGCCGCGGCGCGCTGGGACGGGGAGCCGAGCGCGACGCCGCCGAGAGCGCGCCCGCCGGCGAGGCGGAGCCCCACCCGGTGCCCGGCGACCATGGGTCAGCCGGTGCGTGAGGCGATCGCCAGCCCCTCCAGCGCCACCAGCCCCCGCACAGCGACGAGCCTCAGATGGTGGACGCCCGGCGTGACCACGGCGGAGTAGAGCACGCGCCGGCGGCGCAGCGCACGTGAGTGCAGGCGCAGCGTCTGCGTGTGGCCGTCGACGGTGACGCGCAGGACGCCCCCGCGCGAGGTCGTCTCGCCGATGATCTCCAGCGCGCCGCCGACGTAGCGCAGGGTGAAGGCGGCGCGGGGCGTGGTGGTCTGGATCGCGTGCTGCTGCCAGGCGCCCCGGCGCGAGACCACGTGCCAGCCGCGGCTGAAGTGGCCACGTGTGATCCGGGTGCCGGTGGGGACGACCGTGGTGGCGGTGGCGAACGGGCCGCCGTCGGCCTGGACTCGGAACCGGTAGGTGGCACCGAGGGCGCCGGAGAAGGTGAGATGGGTCTCGTGGGTGGCGGCCAGCAGGGTCCGCCATCGCCCCGTGCGCGGCGACGGGAGCCTGACCCAGCGCGGCGGTGAGCAACCGCTCCGCCTCCTGCGGGCGCCGGATGTCACTGATAGGCCCGGATAGTAGACCGGCAGCGGGCCGCGGTGTGCGAACGGGATGTGAACGGCGGCCGGTGGCCGGTGGCCGGTGGCCGGTGGCCTGTGGCCGGTGGCGGGCGCCGCTAGCCGTGCTGCGACGTCGCGGCGCCGCTGACCGAGCTGGTCGACCACTTGCCGACCTGGCCGGCCGCATTGACCGCCCGGACCCGGAACCGGTAGGTCTGACCGGCGTGGGCGAGGAACGTGTAGCTGGTGTGCCGAGTGCGCTTGAGGACTGTCCGCCAGGCGCCGTGCTCGCGCTCCTGGAGCTGTGAGTAGGCCAGCGGCGTGCCGCCCTGGGTCGAGACCGTCCATCCGATGGTCAGACGCACCTTGCCGCGGTGGGGGGCGCCGCCGATCTGCGCCCTGCCGCCGACGATCTGCGGCGGCGAGGGACCGCACTGGCGCTTGTAGATGTCGGTGCCGAAGTAGGTGGAGTGCGGCAGCCCGGCGTAGCCGAGGTGCGAGAGCCCGAAGATGTTCTCCACGCTCCCCAGCATCGTGTAGTGGTTGTAGGCCATGTTGGTGACGGTCCCGGGCGCGATGCAGGGAGACAGGAAGACGGCGCCCGTCCGCCCGCCGCCGGGCCCGGTGCCGCCGGGCTCGGGCGCCGCCGGACCTGGGATCTCGCCGCAGCACGAGCTCGAGTCGCCGCCCGTCGCCTCGTCGAAGATGACCATGAGCAGGCCGTCGTCCTTGAACGCCCGTGACGCGGTGATCTTGGGCACCCACGTCTTCAGGAAGGCGTCGGCCCGGGGCAGCCCACCGGTCTGGCCGTTGGCGCAGTTGGCGTCGTGCCCGTCGTCGCACAGGTTGGGCGTGATGAACGTGTAGTTGGCGGTGCTCGACACCCGCGACAGGTCGTGGGAGAGCGCGTCGAGGTTGACGACGTGGCTGTCGCAGAGCGCGGCGTTGTCAATGATCGAGTGAAAGTAGACGAACGGGTCGTGGCGACTGGCGTACATGTCGGTCGCCGTCGCCGCCTCGGTGTGATCGGGCTGGCCGAGCACCGGGTGACCGCACGTGGCCGACTCGCGGGTGGGGTCGGCGCCCATGTCCTCGTTGTAGTCACGCCAGGTGAGCTTGGCCGTGGCGAGCTGCGCGGGAAGCGTCGGCACCGTGGACGGGTAGACGCAGCCGTTGCCGGACTGCTGGCCGAAGGACCCCAGCGGCCCCGCGGTGGCGAAGTCGGCGAACACACCGCAGTCGGCCTGGGTGGAGGGGTTGGGCGCCTGCCCGCTGATCATGGCGATGTAGTTGTCCAGCGACGCGTGGCCCACGCCGTAGTAGTCGGGCACGAACGCGCCGCGGGCGGGCAACGTGTGGGACAGGTACGGCGCCGGGGAATTCGGCCCGAACGTGACCGCGGCCGACTCGTTCTCCAGCACGATCACGAACACGTGACGGACCTGGAACTTGCCCTGAACGGGCGTGGCGAGAGCGGAGGACGTCATGACCGCCGCACCGAGTGCAACCACCATCGCCATGAGGGCACACCGGAGCGCGGACGCAGGTCGCACGCGGGGCAGACTAACCTCAACCGCCCCCCATGGCAATCCGATCCGACATCCGCAACATCGCGATCATCGCCCACGTCGACCACGGCAAGACGACGCTCGTCGACGCCCTGCTCTGGCAGTCCGGCGCCTTCCGCTCCAACCAGGACGTGGCCGAGCGCGTGCTCGACTCGATGGACCTGGAGCGCGAGAAGGGGATCACGATCCTGGCCAAGAACACCGCCGTGCGCTACGGCGGCGTCAAGCTCAACATCGTGGACACCCCGGGCCACGCGGACTTCGGCGGCGAGGTCGAGCGCGGCCTGACGATGGTCGACGGCGTGCTGCTGCTCGTCGACGCCTCCGAGGGCCCGTTGCCCCAGACGCGGTTCGTCCTGCGCAAGGCACTCGAGTCCCGCCTGCCGGTGATCCTGGTGGTCAACAAGGTCGACCGTCCCGACGCCCGCATCGACGAGGTCATCGACGAGGTCTACGAGCTGTTCCTGGACCTGGACGCCGACGAGTCCCAGATCGACTTCCCCATCGTCTACACCAACGCCAAGGCCGGCGCGGCGTCGTTGGACGCGACCGGTTGGGCCGAGCCGGACGCCAACCTGCAGCCGCTGCTGGACCTGCTGGTGGAGCACATCCCCGCTCCGGAGTACGAGCCGGACTTTCCGCTCCAGGCCCACGTCACCAACCTCGACGCTTCGCCGTACCTGGGGCGGCTGGCCATCTGCCGGGTGCGCAACGGGACGATCCGCCGCGGCGAGACGGTCGCGTGGTCCCGCCACGACGGCACGATCGAGCGTGTCAAGGTCTCCGAGCTCTACGTGACCGAGTCTCTGGAGCGCGTCGAGGCCCTCGAGGCCGGGGCGGGCGAGATCATCTCCGTGGCCGGGATCCCCGAGATCACCATCGGCGACACGCTGACCGACGCCGAGAACCCCAAGCCGCTCCCGGTCATCACCGTCGACGAGCCCTCGCTGTCGGTGACCATCGGCATCAACACCGCCCCGCTGGCGGGACAGGACGGCTCGCTGCTCACCGCCAGCCAGGTCAAGGCCCGGCTGGAGCGCGAGCTCGTCGGCAACGTGTCCCTGCGGATCAGCGAGACCGAGCGGCCGGAGGTGTGGGAGGTCCAGGGCCGCGGCGAGCTGGCGCTGGCCATCCTGGTCGAGCTCATGCGCCGCGAGGGGTTCGAGCTGACCGTGGGCAAGCCGCAGGTGGTCACGCGTGAGATCAACGGAAAGACCCACGAGCCGGTCGAGCGGATGAGCGTCGATGCGCCCGACGAGTACGTCGGCGTCATCACCCAGCTCATGGCCCTGCGCAAGGGGCGGATGGAGCAGATGGTCAACCACGGCACGGGCTGGGTGCGGATGGAGTACCTCGTCCCGGCCCGCGGGCTGATCGGGTTCCGGACCGAGTTCCTGACCGAGACGCGCGGCACCGGACTGGTGCACCACGTGTTCGACCGCTGGGAGCCGTGGCACGGCGAGCTGCGCACCCGGCCCACCGGCTCGCTGGTGGCCGACCGGCGCGGCACCGTGGCCGCCTTCGCGCTGTTCAACCTGCAGGAGCGCGGCATCCTGTTCGTCGAGCCCGGCGACGAGGTCTACGAGGGCATGATCGTGGGTGAGAACTCCCGCGCCGAGGACCTCGATGTCAACGCCGTCAAGGAGAAGCACCTCACCAACATCCGCTCCTCGACCGCCGATGAGCTGGTGCGGCTCGTGCCCAAGCGCGAGCTGTCGCTCGACCAGGCGCTCGAGTTCCTGCGCGCCGACGAGTGCGTCGAGGTCACCCCCCACTCCGTGCGCCTGCGCAAGGTGACGCTGGACAAGACCGACCGGGTGCGGGTGGCGCGGGCGGCGCGGGCCGCGGCCGGGTCTGCCGCTTAGCGGGATTTGGCGTTTGCGCTAGGGGACCTGCGTGTGCCCGGGGCATGTGGCGGGGTCAACGGCATTGCTTGGGAAGGTGGGGCTGCGGGTTGCCGAGGGTCCGCGAGGGGTTGTGGCGGATCTTTGCGCTATCTCCTTCACTATCCGCCTCGACCCTTGCCCCGCAGCGGCTGGCGCGGGACAACGGCCTCGATGGGGACGACCGCGCCGGCGCGCAGCGCCCGGCGCTCACGTAGCGCGTCCGGGAGCATCGGGACCGCGGCGGCCAACGCGCGCAGATGTGCGCGGAGCCGGCGCTCGGTGAACGCGTGCCACGCCCACCCCGCCTGCCGGTAGGCCACCAGCCCCAGCCACCGGACCGGCCAGAAACGGGCCACGAGGACCGCGGTGTTCCGGGTGGCGAGAAACGCGGCGCCCCCGGGCAGGGCGCCCGAGGAGCCCTGGGCGGCGTGCAGCGCGACCACGGGCTCGTAGCGGCAGGTCCAGCCCGCCAGTCGCAGGCGCAGCGACAGGTCGACGTCCTCCAGGTAGGCGAAGTAGGCCTCGTGGAAGCCGCCGGCGTCCAGGACCGCGGCGCGGCGGTACAGGGCCGCGCCCGCGCAGGCGCCGAACACCTCGCCCGGCGTGTCCCAGCGGCCGTCGTCGGGCCCGAAGCGCCCGCGCTGCTCGCAGACGCCGTCGCGGCGCAGGACGTCGCCGGCGTCATCGATGGTCCCGGGGGCGTGCAGCGACAGCATCTTGCCGGCCACGGCGGCGGCCCGGGGATGGGCCTCGAGGGCGGCGGCGGCGCGGGCCAGCCAGTCTCCGGCCAGCTCGACGTCGGTGTTGACGAGGGCCACGAACTCTCCGGCGGCGAGCTGCAGACCGAGGTTGGCGGCGTGGGCGAAGCCCGTGTTGTCCGGCAGCGCGATGACCCGCACCTCGGGGTGCTCGTCGCGCAGGTACTCGAGCGACCCGTCGCGCGAGCCGTTGTCGACCACGATCACCTCGTCCGCCGCGCGCTCCTGCCCACGCAGGGCGGCGAGGCAGGCTGGCAGCCACGAGCGGCCGTTCCAGTTGGGGACGACGACGGAGATCACCGCGCCGCCTCGGCCAGGACCGCGCGCGTCCGGCGGGCCGCCTGGTCCCAGCTCAAGCCGGCCACCGCGCCGGGGGCCGCGGCGGCGAGCCGGGCGCGCAGGCCCTCGTCGCGCTCCAGGCGCAGCAGCGCCGCCGTGAGCGCAGCCTCGCCCCCGGGCGGCACGCGGAGGACCGCGCCGTCGAGGTCGGGGCCGAACACCGGCAGGTCGGAGACCACCGCGGGCGTGCCGCGGGCCAGCGCCTCGCGCACCGGGAGGCCGTAGCCCTCGAGCAGCGACGGCATCACGAGGGCAAGGGCGCCGCGGTACAGGACGTCGAGCTGCGCGTCGCTCACCTGGCCGAGGATCGAGACCCCGTCGCCGTGCAGCGAGCCCGCGAGGCGCCCGTCGCCGGCGAAGACCAGGCCCGCGGTGAGACCCGCCGCGCGCGCTGTGGTGAACGCGCGGACGAGCAGGTCAGGGGCCTTGCGGGGCTCGAGGGCTCCGACCGCCAGGAGGTATGGGGATCCCGGGGTTGAGGGCGCGGCGGGCCCAGGCAGAGCTGGCGGACGCGCTGGGCGCGGGGCCGGCCGTGACCCCGGGCGCCACCACCGCGATGCGACTGCCGTCGAGACCCCAGCGGTCCACGAGCTGTCCCCGCGTCGGCGGCGCCAGCACGATCACCCGCGCCGCCCGGCGGGCGAGGGCCCGCGGCCGGGCCAGGCGATGCCACACCCGCTCGTAGGGTGTGAAGTCGCCGGGACGCAGCTCAAAGCTGAGGTCCTGGATGGTGAGGACCAGCGGCATGCTGGCCGACAGGGCCATGGGCGCGATCGTCGGCGCCCAGACCACGTCCAGGGGCCCGCCGAGCAGCCGGTCGAACCGCGGCCGGCCGAAGACCGCGGCCGCGCCGAACAGCACCCGCCCCGGGAGCACGTGGCGATGCACCGCCACGTCGGGCGGGAGATCCAGCAGGACCGGACCCCGTCCCGGGAGAAGAAGGTGCCACTCGTCGTCGGGGTGGGTGCGGGCCAAAGCGGCCACCAGCTCGCGCAGGTAGCGCGTCACCCCTCGCGCACCGGCGAGCGCCCGAGCGTCCACTCCCACCCTCATGCCGCCGGCACCGTACACCCCATGTTCACAGATAGACTCGCGCCAGTGGGTTCCACGTCGTCCCGGAGCCAGGCCGTGGTCGGACGCGGCCACGGGTAAGCGATGAGCGCCGCGGGCCGTGTCGCGGCCGGCGAGCGCACGCGCCCGCCACGCTACCTGCACTCGGCCAGGGGCTCGCGCTACGAGGCCCGGGGCGGGAAGACGCCCGTCGGCGAACGGCCGGGCGCGCTGCTCCAGATCGTGCTCTTCGTCCTCGCCGCCGGCCTGGCCGCGTTCACGATCGTGCAGGGGATCGCCCCCCACGACGAGGGGCTGATGCTGCAGGCGGGCGCCCGGATCGCCTCGGGCGAGTGGCCCTACCGCGACTTCTGGACCAACTATCCGCCCGGCCAGCCGCTCGTGCTGGCCGTCCTGCAGGAGATCTTCGGCGCGTCGCTGCTGGCCTGGCGGGTGCTGGCGGTGGCCGTCGACGCGGGCGTGGCGCTGCTGGCCTACCGGCTGGCCCAGCGCCGCGCGCCCGAGATCCATGCGCTCGGCGCGTGGCTGGCGGTGGCGAGCGTGATGGCGTTTCCGATGCTGCCCGGGCCCAACCCGCCCGCCCTGCTGCTCTCCTTCGCCGCGCTGCTGGCGGCGCGCCGGCGTCCCGGCCTGGCCGGCGCGATCGCGGGACTGGCCGTCCTGTTTCGCTTCGAGCTCGGCGTCGCCGCCATCGCCGGCGTCCTGCTCACCGCGCCCCGCGGGCGGCGCGCCCGGGCGCTCGGGTCAGCGGCGGCGGTGGCGGTGGTGTCGCTGGGGCCGTTCTTCCTCGTCGGCCCGCACGCGATGTGGCACGACACGATCGGCTTCTACGCGGTCCAGGGTCTCCAGCGCCTGCCGTTCCCGCTGGCCTTCCACGGGCCCTGGCGGCCCAGCAAGCTCATCGAGTTCTACATCCCGCTCATCCTCATCGCCGGCCTGGCGCTGTGGTGTGTGCAGATGGCCGTCGGACGCCGGCGCCGCCCCGTCAACGCCCGCGCGTCGATGCACGGCGGGATCGCCGCGGGGCCGCCGGCGCCGGGACCCGACCCCGAGGCGTGGTCCCTGGCTCCGCTGGCACTGGTCGGCCTGGGGTACCTCCTGGGCCGCACCGACGTCTACCACCTCGTCCCGCTGGCCGCCGTGCTGCCGGTGATGCTCACGTGGACGGCGGCTGTGGCGCGCCTGGCCTGGCTGCGGGTGGCGCTGCTCGTCGGTCTGGCGCTCATCGCCGTCTATGGCGTGGAGCGCCGCGCCGGGCAGCTCCTGCACCCACCGGCGGGCGCGGCGGTCCCCGGCCCGGCCGGCGCCGGCGTGCAGACCTCGCCCGCCGACGCGCGGGCGCTCGGGGCGCTGGAGAGCGAGCTGGCGCGGATCACGCGGCCCGGTGAGCCGATCTTCGTCACCGACCCCCGGACCGACCGCGTCACCGCCGGAGACCCTCTGCTCTACGTCATCACCGGCCATCCCAACGCGACCCGCTACGACGTGATGCAGCCGGGAGTGGTGACCACCGCGGCGGTCCAGAACGAGATCGTCGGCTCGCTGCGGCGCGCCCACACCCGGGTGGTCGTGCGCTGGCTGGACCCCCGCGCCGAGCAGGATGAGCCCAACGGATCGTCGCGCTCGAGCGGGGTGCACATCCTCGACGCCTACCTGCGCCGCCACTACCACCCGGTCGCCCGCTACGGCGTCTATCAGGTGCTGCTGGCGCGGGGCGCCGGCGGACCGTGAGCGACCGCCTGCCGTTCCCACGCGCCGAGCTGCGGCGCCGCACGCTGCGCGGGACCATCGTCACCGCGACCTTCCTGGCGGCCATCGATGGCCTGGTGCTCGTCCAGGGACTGGTCGTCACACGGCTGCTCGGACCCCGCGAGATCGGGCTCTACGGCGTCGTCTCGACGACCGTGATCTCGCTCATCGCGCTCAAGCGGGTCGGCATCGACGAGCTGTTCGTGGCCCAGGACCAGGACGACCAGGAGCGCGAGTTCCAGTACGCGTTCACGCTGGAGCTGGCGCTGTCGCTGGCCATGTGCCTGATCATCCTGGCGCTGTCGCCGGTGATCGCCGCCGTCTACCGTGACCACCGCCTGCTGGCGCTCATGGCCAGCCTGGCCTACCTGCCGATCGCCTTCGCGCTCCAGGCGCCGCTGTGGATCTTCTTCCGGCGCATGGACTACCGGCGCCAGCGCTCGCTGCAGGCCATCCAGCCGATCGTCGGCTTCGCCGTCACCGTGCCGCTGGCAGCGGCGAGCAACCTCGGGGTGTGGAGCCTGGTGGTGGGACAGGTGGCGGGCTACGTGGTGGCGGTCGCCGCCACGCTGCGGGTCACCCCCTACCGGCTGGCCCTGCGCTACGACCGCCAGGTGGCGGCGCGCTACCTGCGCTTCTCGGGACCGATCCTGCTCACGATCGCCGCCGCCATGGTCATCGCCCAGGGCCAGATCCTCATGTTCAAGCTCCACGACGGGCTGGCCGCGGCGGGGTTCATCACCCTGGCGGTGACGCTCACGCGCTACATCGACCGCGCCGACCAGATCGTCACCGCCACCATCTATCCGGCCATCTGCGCCATCCAGGGCCAGCTCCGGGCGCTCGAGGAGATGTACCTGAAGTCCAACCGGGCGACGCTGCTGTGGGTGCTCCCCTACGCGGTCGGGGTGGTGCTGTTCGCGCCCGACCTCGTGCACTTCGTCCTGGGCAACCAGTGGGCGCCCGCCGTGGTGCTGCTCCAGGGCCTGGCCATCGTCGGCGCGATCACCCAGCTCGGCTTCAACTGGTTCTCCTTCTTCCGCGCCCACGGCGACACCCGCCCGCCCGCCGTCGAGGCCGTCGCCGGCGCGGTGGCCTTCCTGGTGCTGGTGCCGGCCGGGCTGCTGCTCGATGGCTTTCACGGCTTCGTGTTGGGGCGGATCGCCGCGGCGCTCGTGCCGCTGTGCGTCCGGGGCGTATTCGTGCGACGGCTGCTGCCCGACGTCCGCTACCGGCAGATCGTGGCGCCCACGCTGATCCCGATCCTGGTGGCGACGGCATTGCCGCTGGTGGTGCGAGCCATCCTCTGGGGCGGGCACCGCACGCTCGGCCAGGCGATCGCGGAGATCGTGCTGTTCGTGGTCACCTACACCGGGATGGCCCTGCGGCGCGAGCGCGACCTGGTGGGTGAGCTGCTCGGCGCCGTGCGGGGCGGGGCGGGCGGGGCGGGCTCCGGCTCAGGTCCGGTGGGCGACGACGATGTCCTGGAAGCTGCGGCCGTCGCGGGCCGACCAGGTGCCGTGGGCCAGCGCGTGCAATGACAGCCCGTGGGCGGCCATCCGCTCGGTGAGCCAGGCCTCCTCATAGGCGACGGCGTCCTCCGCGACGGCGAGATCGGCGACGCGCACGGCGGGATCGGCGCCGGGCAGTGAGACGAAGGCGGCGGGTGCCGGCCGCTGCGCCGAGCACAGCAGCCAGGTGCAGAACAGGCGGCCCTCAGGCGCCAGGACGCGGGCCGCCTCGGCGAGGTAGTGCTCGGCCGCGACGGGAAGCAGGTGGGTGAACAGCGAGGTGGCGATGACCAGGTCAAAGGCGCCGTCCTCATAGGGGAAGCGGTAGCTGCCGGCATCGAGCGCTCCGTGGGGGTTGTAGGCGCTGTTGCGCAGGTCGGCGTGGCGAAAGCGAAACGGCGCCGGGGTGTCGCGGTAGCGCTCGGCACACCAGGCGATGCCGCCGGCCACGACGTCGAAGCCGTCATAGGAGCCGGGCGGGCGCAGCACCGGCGCCAGCACGCGGGCCATGCGCCCGATGCCGCATCCCATCTCGAGCACGCGGTCCTGCTCGCGTAGCCCGCCGAGGTCACGGAAGTGGCCGAGGAACTCCTCGCCGGTGGCCCGAAAGTCACCGCGGCCGACGTAGCCCGACATCCGGCGCGGAGGAGTCAGGTGGTCGCGGCGGCCGGTCAGCGCGTCGATCGCGTCGGCGGCGCGCAGGCGCACGGAGGTGACGGCGCGGCGGATCATTCCGAGCGCAGTGTGCGCCACAGCGCCGCCATGAGCAGCCCGATGGCGGCGACGCCGACCCAGTGGGCGGCCAGGTGACCGGCCGCATAGCCGGAGTGGTTGCCGCCCGCCGTGCTCCCCGGATGCACGAGATAGAGCACCGGTACCACGACGCCGAGCAGCGCGCCCGCCAGCAGCGTGAGCGCAACGGCGCCGACCCCGCGCCACAGCACGAGCGCGATCGCCGCCGCGGCGACGACGCCGGCATCGATACCGAAGACGAAGCCGAAGACGAGCGCCGCGGGCAGCGCCCAGAGGATGCTCGGGGCGGCCGGACTCGCGGCGCGGCCGGGAGGGAGCTGCACCGTCGGCGCCTCGGCCACGGCGCCGCGGCGGCGCCAGCCGCCGATCAGGAGCAGCAGCAGGCACGCCAGGGCGGCCGCGGCGGACACGAGGTACCCGATCGTGGCCAGCCGCTGAGGGGAGAACGTGAAGGCGACCGACGTGCAGCCGCGGCCGATGCGCCAGCCGTTGGCATAGCCGTCGATCGGGGTCGGGGCACCGAGCGAGCGCCCGTCGCACGTGGCCGACCAGCCGCGGTCATACCCCTCCCCCAGGACGAGCCACGCCGGACCGCGCACGGCCACCCGCACGCCGGCATAGGAGCCATGACCGCTCGTGCCGGCGGAGAGGACCCGGCCGGCCACGGCGGCGGCGGTCGCAGCCGGCGCCGGCGGCGCGGACTGCAGGCGCAGGTCGTCAACCGCGAACAGCCCGCCGAGGGCCTGGAGGTGCTGGGCGCCCGCGGCAAGCGTCACCGGCGCGCCGCATGCGTGCGCGGGCAGCGGGCGTCCCTGGGCGAACGCGGCCGCCGAGCCCTCCACGGACAGCCGCTCGACGGCGCCGCCCACGCGGACGCGGACCGCGCCGCACGGGGCGCCGTGGAAGCCCGCGGCTCGGATCAGCGGCAGCCCGCGCACCCCGCGGATCTCGGCGATGCCCACCGCGGCCCGGTCCGCCGCGCTCGGGGGGGCGGAACCGCTAACGGCGGCGGTGAGGACCGTGAGGCGAAAGCGCCGGGCGCTCACGACCCGCGGCAACGCCACCCGTCCGCTCGCGTCGACCGGCAGCGGCGGGGTGGCGCCGCCGGGCCAGGTCAGACGCACCTGAGTGGGGCGTGCGACCGGAATGGCCGGGGCGACGAGCCGCAGCGCCCGCACCGTGGTCGGCCGCGGGGTCTGCCAGGACAGCCACGGCGTGCGCCCGTCCGCGATCGAGCCCATCCACGCCGTGCGCGGGTCGCCGTCCAGCGCCTGCGAGGCCCGCCAGCGTGGCTCGCCGTCGGCCCGGTCAGACGAGGCGGCCACCACCGGGCCCCGGTAGCCGGCGAGGCGGTCAAGCGGCGGGTCGGGCGCGGCGGCGAACGGAGCCACCCACGCCGTCGCGGTGAAGCGCCGGCGGGCCGGGACCCGGAAGTCACGGCTCATCGTCTGCTCGGCGTCGCCGGCGTCGGTGACCGCGAGCGCCGACCAGGGGCCGTGGGCGAGGCTGCGCGCGTACGGGTCGTCTCCCGTGGTCCGCGCGAACAGGTAGGTGAGCCCGACATGGCGCAGGTCGGTCCCGGCCAGAGCGTCGGCGGCGTCCACGGGCAGCCGCAGCGCCTGGGTGGGGTGCACGCCGGGGATGCGCAGCTCACGGATGCCGCCGGCCCCGGCCTTGGCCCCCGGCTCGGGCGGGCCGACGGCGGTGATGGCGACGCGCAGGCTCGACGCGGCCGGGCCCGGGGGCAGCGCCAGGTGATTGAGCCCGGGATGCACGGCGAAGCTGCGGCCGTCGATCGAGACCGCGCGGACGCTGCCGCCGGCGTCGTCGTAGGGCACCAGGTCGACGGAGGGCACCCGGCGAGCGAGGGAGAAGTCGACCTCGAGCCAGCGCTGGCTGGGATCGAGCGTCGGGTCGGCCAGCCACGCGGTCTGGGTGGAGCCGTCGATGGCGGCGAACGGTCCGTGTTCGGGGAACTGGACGCGTTGGGGCGAGAACGGGGCCTGGACCGCGCGCACGCCGCCGCCGTACACGGCGACGGTCTCGTCGTCGGGGCCGCGGCCGAACGGGTCCAGGATGAACCCGTCGGCGCTCACGTCCTCATCGGGTGTCAGCACCGCGCCGGCGTTCTGCTCCAGCGAGGAGGACACGAACGCCTGCCGGCGGTCCGAATCGGTGATGGCGACATCGCCTCCGGCGCCAACCTGCCGGCGCAGGGCCGCGGGGCTGAGGTCGCCCGCGTACAGGACCGCACGTTGCGCGGGCAGCATGCCGAACGCGGCCAAGCCGGCGAGCCCGTCGGCCGAGCCGTCGACGACGAGGGGGTCGCTCACCGGCTCGACGCGGACGATGCCGCGGGCGTGGGGCAGGTCGTAGCGGCGCACCTCGGGCAGCCGGGCGCCGGCGCCCGGCTGGATGGCCGAGGCATAGCGCGCGGTCGGCCCGTAGGAGCGCGCCGGCCGCCTGAAGCCCGCCTGGGTCTCGAGCGCCGCCGCCGCGTCGGCGGGAGCCGGGGCGTCTGAGCGGGCGAGGTCGTCGTCGGCGCCGCTCACCACCGACCGCACCCCGGCCAGCGACAGCAGCGGGCCGAGCTGCCCGGGCAGGAGACGCTGCTGGTGCACCAGGCCGTCGATCGTCCAAAGGAGGTCGGTGGCGCGCAGATCGGCGTAGGGGACCTCCGAGCGCTCGGCCACCGGCCGCGACGAGAGCGCCGGGAGGATCGGGTCGACGGTTCCGCCCCAGCGGTAGAAGCTGAACAGATCGCCCGGCAGCACCATCGCCCGGGAGTTGGCGGGGAGCTCACGATCGAGGTCAGACGCCGCCTGCTGCCAGGCCGTGGGGATGCGGTGATAGGACACCTGGGCGTCCTGGGCGTGACCGATCACCAGCGGCCACGCGGCGCCCACCAGGATCGCGGCGCCCACCAGCGCCAGCACCGGCCGCCACAGCAGACGGAGGAGCAACCCGCCCACCCCGGCCACCCGCATCACCCCCAGCCGCGCCCACAGCGCTCCGGCGGCCACCCCGGCCAGGACGGCCAGCGCGACGGCCAGCAGCGGCGCGCCCTTGTAGGAGGCCCGCAGGAACCGCACCGCCGCCACGTGGTTGTAGGTGAAGAACAGGCCGTGGCGCAGGGGCGTGCCGTCGGGGAAGCCCGCCATCATCACCAGCACGGCGACGAGGGCCAGGCCCAGGAAGAAGGGGGCGTAGCGCCACCGGCGGATGGACGCGAAGCCGCCGAGCGCGGTCGCCGGCAGCAGCAGCGTGGCCACCACCACGGGGGCGGAGAACAACAGCGTGCGCGCATCGTCGAAGTACGGGATGGCACGGCCCTGGAAGCCGATCCCGACGTAGGACAGCCAGAAGCTCATCAGCCGCAGGGCCTCGGTGGAGCCGGTGGTCCCCCAGACGGTGCCGGGCTGCTCGGTGAACTGGAGGAAGTTCACGCCGTAGGAGGACTGCACGTAGGCGGGGACCACCCACCACAGCGACAACAGCACCACCAGCGGGATGACCCGCACCAGGAACGCGCGGGCGTCGGCGACCGTGACCTCGGTGGCGGCCACCTCATAGGCCAGCAGCAGCACCGGGCCCAGCAGCATCCACGCCACCACCGCTCCGTTGACGCCGCCCCCGGCCGCGGTGATCAGCAGCGCCACCGCCGCCGGCCAGCGCCACCCGCCCGGCTCGCGCAGCCCCCGGTGCACGGCGAGCAGCAGCCACGGCAGCGCCGCGTAGGCCAGGAGCGTCACCGTGGTGCGATTGGCGTAGGTGACGACGAACGGGTTGAGCAGGATCACCAGTCCGGTGACCAGGTGCGCGGCGCCCCGCGGCTCGGCGAGCATGGCGTCGAGCAGGCGCACCCCACCCCAGGCGGCGAGGGCCAGCAGCGAGCCCAGCCACAGCCGCTGGACGACCCAGTCGGGCAGGCCGATGAGGTGCCCGAGGGCGAAGAACGGCCCCATCGGGAACAGGTAGCCGGCCTGCTGGCCGGTCTGGACGCCGCCCAGCTGGCCCGTCGAGGTCCACATCGACGCGATGTCGCCGAGGAAGCGGCCCGGGTCGACGTGG
Organism: uncultured Actinomycetota bacterium; assembly: GCA_963771675.1. Lineage (GTDB taxonomy): Bacteria > Actinomycetota > Thermoleophilia > Solirubrobacterales > Solirubrobacteraceae > Palsa-465. The sequence continues at coordinate 386,985 of CAVYUJ010000008.1, forward strand.
AGGTTGATCTTGGTGTCCGCCGTCGCCAGGCCCGGACGCTGGGCGAAGGCGAGGGCGTAGGCCACCAGACCGAGGAGCAGGGGGACCCCCACGGTCCGGCGGGGCTTGGACATCGCCGGGAGGCTACCTGCCATGCGCTACGGTGCCCGCAGCCATGAGCGTCGCCGGCACCGAGCAGGAGTTCGCGCCCGTGCTGGCCGCGGTGGCCGCGGTCGAGGGATGGATGACCGACGCACAGGCCCGGAGGTTGTGGCAGGCCGCACGCGGCGTCGGCGCGGGCGGTCAGATCGTCGAGATCGGCTCGTTCCGCGGTCGCTCGACCATCGTGCTGGCCACCGGCGCCGCGGACGGCACGACCGTGGTGGCGATCGACCCTCACGGCGGCGGTGACCGCGGGCCCAACGAGATCACGCCCGATGCGCAGCGTGGCGATGCCGACCACGACGTCTTTCACGCCAACCTCGCGGGCGCCGGCGTGGAGGACCGGGTGCGCCACGTGCGGCGGCCCTCCGGGGATGCGCTGGACCAGGTGGCCGGCAATATCGACGTGCTCTACATCGACGGCGCGCACCGCTACCGCTTCGCCAAGCCCGACATCGAGCTGTGGGGAGAGCGGGTGGCGCCCGGCGGGACGATGCTCATCCATGACTCCTACAGCGCGGTGGGGGTCATGCTGGCCCAGCTCCGGCTCCTGTTCGCCTCCGGGCGCTTTCGCTACGTCGGGCGCTCCGGGTCACTGGCCGAGTACCGGCGCGAGGAGCTCGGCCCGCGCGACCGGCTGGGCAACGCGCTGGCCCAGAGCACGGGCCTGGTGTGGTTCGTGCGCAACTGCATCGTCAAGGCCGCGCTGGTGGCCCGGCTGCGGCCGCTGGCGCGACTGCTGGGCGAGCGCGGGCACTGGCCGTACTGATGACCGGCGGCGCGCCCGTCAGGGGCGACCCGGCGCAGCCCGCCGTCGCAGCGCCGCCCGCCGTCGCGCCGCCGCCCGGCCACCCGCGGTTTGCGCTCATCGACTCGCTGCGCGCGATCGCGGCGCTGTGCGTCGTCGTGGCCCACACGGCGATCTTCGGCGGGTTCTCGGCACATGCCTGGACCAGCGCGCTGTTGAGCGGGCTGACGGTCGGGGTCCCGATCTTCTTCGTCATCTCGGGCTTCCTGCTCTACCGCCCGTTCCTGGCGGCGCAGGTGCTCGGCGCGCCGGCGACGCCGGTGCGGACCTACGCATGGCGGCGGGCGCTGCGGATCGTCCCCGCCTACTGGCTGGCGCTCACCGTGCTGGGGTGGTGGGCCAACCTCCAGGGCGTCTTCACCCATGACTGGTGGCGCTACTACTTCTTCCTGCAGGTCTACAGCCGGCGGACGCTCTACGGCGGGATCCTGCCGGCATGGACGCTGTGCGTGGAGGTGACCTTCTACGCGCTGCTGCCGGTATTCGCCGCCGTCATGGGCCGGGTCGCCGCGCGCGGCGGCGCCGACCGCCGCGCGCGAATCCGGCTCGAGCTGATCGTCCTGGCCGTGCTGGCGGCGGCGTCGCTGGTGCTGCGCACGATCGACCTCGCCGGGCCGCGCACGGTGCTCGACAACACGCTGCTGGAGAACTTCGACTGGTTTGCCCTGGGCATGGGCCTGGCCGTGGTGAGCGTGGCCACCGAGGACGGACAGCCGGTGGGGGCCATCGCGCGTGCGGTGGCCCGGTGGGCGCCGGCCTGCTGGGCGGCGGCGGTGGCCATGTACGTGCTGGTGGCGCGGCTGTTCCCCTTCGCCTCGGTACAGGTGCGCGGCATCTTCTTTCAGACCGCGTGGGGCGGCCTGGGCGTGCACGTGGGCTTCGGGCTGATCGCGGTGCTGCTCATCGCGCCGGCGGTGTTCGTGCGCCGGGGCAGCGTGCCCGCGCGCGTGCTCGGCTGGCGGGTGCTCGCGTGGCTGGGCCTCATCTCCTACGGGATCTACCTGTGGCATGACCCGCTGCTGGGCAAGCTGCTCCAGCACGGCCTGTACTCGTGGTGGCCCGGCCATCAGTTCCTCGTCCTCACCCCGGCCACGATCATCGTGGCCGTGGTGGCGGCGGCGGTCAGCTACTACGCGTTCGAGCGCCCGATCCTCACGCTCAAGAACGTGGGGGCGCGTGCCCGCCGGGCGGGGCCAACGGCGCCGGCGCCGCGCCCGCTTCGCTGACCGTCCGGCGGCGGCGGTCGGGGACGAGATGGTGGATTCCGCGGCCGCTGTGGATGGCTGGGGAGTGGCTGGTGGAGGCCGGGCGCCGCGGATTGGACGGGCACAGTGGCAGCGCCACGGGCCCGTCTGAGACGTGGCGATCCGGCGCCGCCAGACGCCCCCGGACGCCGCCGGGTCGTGGAATCCGCCATCTACCGTTTGAGCGAGAGGAAGGGTCGCTCGACCAGGTAGTAGCTGGCGGCCCCGAGCGCGATCGAGCCCAGCAGCGGCACGACGCCCCACTCCAGGTAGCGCCACAGGTGCGAGCCGCCCTGGCCGTAGTGCCACGCCAGCAACCGGCTCAGCAGCGGCGAGTGCCAGACGTAGATGCCGTAGGAGATGAGCCCGATCCACAGCAGGGGACGCCATGCGAGCACGCGCCGGACAAGGCCGCCCCGGTCCTCTCCGAACACCGCCGGGGCGATCACCCCCACGGCGACGGCGCCGTAGAGGACATTGCGCGCCAGGTACTGCGCGGGCGTGTAGTCCTGTGCCGGGTCACCGGTGAGCCCGATGCCGAGGCTGACGAGCAGAAACGCGGCCAGCGCGAAGGCCCACGCGATGGCGGGCCGACGGCCGATGAGGCGGACCACCGCGGGTTCGCGACCGCCGCCGAGCTCGAGCCACGCGCTGGCGACGGCCAGCGCCATGCCGAGGGCGAACTCGTCGATGTAGCCCGGCAGCGTCACCAGCGCCGGCAGCGGTGACCCGGGGATCACCGGGACGGCGCCGGTCTTCATCAGGACCGCCTTGTAGAGCATGCTGAACAGCCACAGCCCGCCCACGCCGGCGATCTGGATGCGCAGGCGGGCCCGCAGATCGCGCGCGGCCCGCGAGGAGACGGCGCGCAGTCCCATCGCCCACAGGGGCAGGAAGAGGTAGAAGCTGGCCTCCAGGCCCAGCGTCCACGCCGGGGGGTCGCCGGCCGCGATCGTCGAGCCACGGTAGATCTGGGCAAAGCCGAAGTAGGTGGGCACGCCCCCGGCGGTGAAGACGCCGTGGTAGGGCACCAGCAGGGCGGCGAGGGCCAGGGCCACCCAGTACGCGGGCACGATCCGCAGCACCCGCCGCCACAGGTAGCCCCGGACGCTGGGCGCGGCGTCCGCGCCGAGCTGGCTCATCACGAACGGGCGGTAGAGCAGGAAGCCCGAGACGACGAGGAAGATGACGACGCCGACCTCCATCCGGGCGACGAGCGCGCGCAGGCCGTGCTGGCTGAGCGCGCCCCCGTAGATCCCCACCGCGTGGAAGAAGAGGACGCTGAGCGCGGCGAGCGCGCGGACGGAGTCCATCAGGGCGAAGCGGTGGCGGCGATTCCGCGGGGTCATCGGCGCGCCGCTCTCAGCGTCAGCCACAGCGCCAGCCCCAGCATGATCACCGCCGCCACCCCCAGCCAGTGGCCGTAGATGAGCTCGACGCTGTAGTTGAAGTTGTAGCCGCCCTGGTTGCGCGGATCGGTGATCAGGTAGGCGAGCGGAACCGCCACCAGCAGCACCGCGCCGGCGGCGGCGGCCAGCGCCCGCGGCCCGTAGCCCCGCCAGAAGATCACGAACAGGCCGACGGCGATGACGACCCCGGCCCGCTTGGCGAACACGAAGCCCAGCACCACGCCGAGCGCCACCGCCAGCGCGGCGGCACGCGGCAGCGACAGGCGCCGGCCCGCGGGCTCGGGCGCGCCGAGATCGAGCAGGGGCTCCAGCTGCGCCCGGGCGGGCCGCGTGGCCGGGCGGGCGACGATCAGCAGCAGGCCGAGCGCCAGCGCCACCACGCCGGAGATGACGTAGCCGAGGTTGACCGTCGACTGCGGGGCGAACGCGAACGACACATTCCGGCAGCCGGCGGGCGCGACCCAGCCGTTGGCGTAGCCGTCGATGAGCTGGGGCGCGCCCAGCGAGCGGCCGCCACAACGCGCCTGCCAGCCCGTGTCATAGCTCTCGCCCAGAACAAGCCACGTGGGTCGGGTGAGGGCGACCCGCACGCCCGAGACGCTGTCGTTGCCCAGCCGGCCGGCGCTGAGGAGCCGCCCGCCGGTGGTGGACGCGGACGCCGCAAGGGGCGCCGGGGCCGGCGAGCGCAGGCTCAGCAGGTCGACGCTGAAGCTTCCCGGCAGCGACCGGACCTCCTGGGTCCCCGCGCCCATCGTCACCGCTCCCGCGCATGCGGTGGCGCTCAGCGGGGCCCCGGCGTCCAGCGCGCTCACCGTGCCGGTGACCGTGAGCGGCACGCGCACGGCGCCCACCGAGGCCGCCGCGGCGCCACAGGCGCTGCGGAGCGCGCCGCGGTGGGGCACGGTGACCGGCGCCAGCCCGGGGACCGACAGCGTCCCGATCCCCACCGCTCGGGCACCGCGCGCGCGTGCCGTCAGCCCGGCCGGGAACTGCGCGCGGAGGATCGTGAGGCGAAAGGCCCGGGCGTGGGCCGCCCGGGGCAGGACGACGGCGCCGTCGGCGCCGACCGCCAGCGGTGGCGTGCCACCACCGGGCCAGCTCAGCTGCACCTGGGTGGGGCGGCGCACGGGCAGACGCGCCGGCACGAGCCGCAGGCGGCTCACGGTCAGCGCGTGGGGCGTGCTCCAGGCGATCCACGGCGCCGGGGCGAACGGGCGGATCCACAGCCCGACCCAGGCGGTCGCGGGATCGCCGTCGAACGCACCCGAGGCCCGGTAGAGCGGCTCGTTCTCAAAGCGGCTCGAGGAGGTGAAGGTGGCGTGCGAGCGCACGCCGCTGAGGGCGTCGAAGGCGGAGTCCGGGGCGGCGACCGCCGGCGTGACGCGGGCGTCGACGGTATAGGAGCGCGGAGCCGGCGAGGAGACCTGCCGCGCGATGAGGGCCTCGGGATCCTGGGCGTCGGCGGGGTCGTTCTGGACCGGCTCGTCGACGTAGCGGTTGGCGCGGAAGGGGTCATCGGCGGTCTGGCGCGCGAACAGCCAGGTGAGCGAGGCGTGGCTGAGGTCACGTCCGGCCAGGGCGCTGCTGGCCTCGATCGGCGGACGCAGCACCTCGCTGACGCGGACGCCCGGGATGCGGACCTCGCGCAGGCCGCCCGGACCGCTGTTGGCGTTCAGGCGCACGACGTGGGCCAGGGCGATGCGCAGGCTCGCGATGGCACGGGCGTGCAGCGCGATGCGCGTGCCGCCCGGGGACACCGGGAAGATCCGGCCGTCGATCGCCACCGACTTGACGGTGGTCTGGGGCCCGACGAGCGGATAGACGTCGATGTAGGGAACGTCACGGGGATGGCTGAAGTCGATCTGCACCCAGCGCTGCGCGGGGGGCAGGTTGGGGTACGGGACCCAGCTCGTGGCGAGGTTGCCGTCGAAGGCGGCCAGCGGACCCAGCTCCGGGAACTGGGCCAGGCCGTAGATCGAGGGCGCCTCCAGCGCCGCGGCGCCATGCACGAGGGTGACCGTCTGTGCGGCGGTGCCCTTGGCGGCGAACGGGTTGAGCGTGGCCTCATCGGCGGTGAACGGCTGGCCGGCGGTGAGCACGGGCCCGAAGTCCTGCTGGGTGAACTGGGGCGAGAACACCTGACGGCGATTGGAGTCGGTGATGACGATGTTGGCGCCGGCGGTGGCGTCTGAGCGAATGGCGCGGGTGGAGAGGTCGCCGGCATAGAGGATCGGCGCCTGCGCGGGGAGCTGGCCGAACGCGGCCAGATCGGCCAGGCCCTGCGCCGAGCCGTCCACGACGGTTGGGGGCCCCTGATCGACGTGGACGATGCCGCGGCCGGGTGAGAGGTTGAACTGGCGCACCTGCGCGAGGCGCTGCGGCGGGTCGATGCGGCCGGGCGCCGGCGGGACCGAGGTGAGCGGCCCGTAGTCGCGGGGGGCGCCCAGGCCCTGCGTGGCCAGGCCGGCGGCGGCGAGCGCGGGGGCGGCGGCCCCGCTGCGAGTGGTGTCGTCGTCGGTGCCCGAGATGACCGAGCCGGCGCCGATGAGGCCCAGCAGCGGCTTGAGCTGGCCGGAGTAGAGGCGACCCTGCTGGACGAGGTTGTCGATGGTGACCAGGAGGTCGTCGGCGTGCAGGTCCGAGTACGGCGTCTCGTAGCGCACCGCGACGGGCTTGCTGGTGAGCCGCGGCAGGATCGAGTCGATGGTGCCGCCCCACCTGTAGAACGCGAACACCTGGCCGGGAAGGACGATGGCGCGCGCGTTGGCGGGCAGGTGGGCGTCCAGATCGCGCCCCGCCTCCCGCCACGCCGCCGGGATCTGCTTCCAGGTGAGCTGGCGGTCGATGGCCCTGCCCTGGAACAGGGGCCAGGCGGCGAGGACGATCAGGGCGGTGAGCGCGGCGGGCGCGGCGACGAGGACGGCGCGCCGGGCGGGCGCGGCGCTCAGGACCGCGCGCCGGGCGGGCGCGGCGCTCAGGGCGGGCGCGTCGCTCAGGACGGCGCGCCGCGCGGGCGTGCGAATGAGTCTTGGACCAATTCTCATTCTCATTCTCGTCCAGGCGGCGTCGGCGGCCAGGCCCAGCAGGCCCGCGAGGCCGAGCGCCGCCACCGGCGCCGCCTTGTCCACGGTGCGCAGGAAGCTGAGCAGGCTCACGTGGTAGTAGACCCAGTTCATGACCTGCCGCAGCGGCGTGCCATTGGGGAAGCCGGCCGACATGACGACGACGCCGAGCAGGACCATGGCCAGGAAGAACGGGCCATAGCGCCACCGGCGCGTCCACACGAAGCCGAGGCAGGCGAGCGCCGGCACGATCAGGGAGGCGCCCACGACGGCGACGTCGTAGAGCAGCGTGCCGCTGTCCGAGTAGTAGCCGAACCGTGCCTGGGGGTAGCCGGCGCCCAGGTAGGAGGTCCAGTAGCCCATCAGGCGCAGCGACTCCGTGATGGAGTTGGTCCCCCAGATCGTGCGCGGCTGCTCGGTGTACTGCAGGAAGTTGATCCCGTAGCGGGCCTGGACGAGCAGGTCCAGCAGCCACCACAGCGAGACGAGCAGGCTGAGCACTGCCGCCCGCAGGACGAAGGCCCGCGCGGCCCGCCAGGGGACGTGGCCCATGGCCGGCTCGTAGATGAGCAGGGCGCCCGGCCCCAGCAGGACGAAGGCGACCAGCGCGGCGTTGACCCCGCCCCCGGCCGAGGTGAAGACCAGCGCAAAGGCCGCCGGCCACCACCAGGTCCTGAGCCGGCCCGCCCCGGGATCGACGCGCAGACCGCGGTGGACGATCACCAGCAGCCACGGCAGCGCGGCATAGCCGAGCAGGGTGATCGTCGTGCGGGCCGAGAACACGACCGTGTACGGGTTGAACGTGTAGACGGCGGCGGCGACCACGTGGGCGATCCCGCGCGGCGTGCCGATGAGCACGTCGAGCAGGCGCAGCACCCCCCACGCCGCCAGGGCGAGGATCAGCCCCAGCCACAGCCGCTCGGCCACCCACGGGGACAGGCCCAGCGCGTGGCACAGCGAGAAGAACGGTCCCATCGGCCACAGGTAGCCGCCGTACTGGGAGCTGTGGATCTCGCCCAGATCGCCGGTGTTCGTCCACACGGAGGCCACGCTCGACAGGAACCGGCCCGGGTCGACGTAGAGGTCGATCTTGGTGTCCGACGTCGCCCAGCCCGGCATCTGCCAGAAGGCGACGGCGAAGGCCAGCGCCGTGAAGCCCAGCGTGACGCCGGCGTCCTTGCGCACCCTCAGCATGCGCGGGCGAGTGTAGGGGCGCGAGCGGGAATCAGCGCTCGAGTCTGGCGAGTGGCTGGGCGTGGATGACGTCACCCGCTCGCCACGATCGTACTGGTGGTACATGAGGGTGAGCGGGTGGCGTCAGCCGCGTCCAGACGCCGTCAGAACGAGCGATCATTCCTGCTTGCGCCCCCAAGGCGGTCTGCCCCGGCTTCGGCGTGGGCGCTCGCGGCGGCCTCAGCGCGACCGGAAGTCCAGCGGGTCCAGGCGGTGTGCCTGGGCCAGGGCGGCGCGCTGCGCGGCCGGGTCGTTGCGGGCGCCCTGGATGCTGTAGAGCGCGGCCCACGCGTCGAGGTTGTCAGGCTCGGAGCGCAGCACGGCAGTGACCGTGGTGAGCGCGCGCCTCAGGTTGGCGGCGCCTCCGCGGACCTGGTAGGCGCCGGCGATGTCGAGGGTGATCGACGAGTCAGGGTTGACGAAGCGCGCCGAGCGCAGGTCATCGATGCGGCGGTCGAACTGGGCCTGGGGCCCGGTGAGCGCCGCTCGCACCGCGGCGATCGTGCCCTTGGCGGCGGCGGCCTGGTTGACCTTGTGGGTGTCAACCAGCAGCACCGCGAACCACGCCGCGGCGACCGCCGCCAGTCCGGCCAGTGCGATCCGCGCGAGCATCGGCACATTCTGACGCCGCCGACGGCCAGCGGCGCTGCGCGAGGCCGTCGAGCGCGACGGCGGCGAGCACGATGAGCGCCGGCTCGGCGCCGACCCGGAAGCGGGTGAAGCCGTAGCCGGTGACCGACACGAACACGACGAGGACGAGCGGCGAGAGCAGGATCCGCCACGGCCCGCGGCGGCGCCACAGCAGCACCGTGCCAGCGATGGCCAGGAGCGCCACCACGTAGTAGACGAGCACCCCGGCCTCCTCCACCTTCTCGTTGCGCCCCTCGAAGAACGCCTCCATGGCCCACTGCTGCTGGGGCAGAAACAGCTCGAACGAGCGTCCGATACGAGCGGCGACGACGACCGGCAGGCGCCCGGCGTGGTGGCGGGCGTAGCTCAGGCCGACATCGCGCAGGTGGTCGGACTCCACGGCCTCGTTGGTGTGGCTCGCCGGCGGCAGGCAGGCCAGGTCCCACTGGCCCAACAGCGGCCCGTGATAGGTCTGCGGGCAGTTGGCCCCGGCCAGCAGACCGCCGACGTTGGTGGAGATGAGCACCGGCTGGCCGAAGGTGACCCAGCAGTGCACGAGCCACGGCGAGAGCACGAGGACGCACGTGATCACGCTGGTCAGGCCACGCCGCCGGCCGGCGAGCCCGAACGGAAGCAGCACGATCAGGAGCAGCCCCTCAGAACGGGTGAGCGCGGCCAGGGCGATGACGAAGCCCAGTGAGATGGCCCGCCGGACCGACGGCTCGTCGCGCAGCCGCAGCGCGCACAGCAGCGACAGCGTCACGAACAGCGCGAACACCGATTCCGAGCGCAACGATCCGTCGGCAGCGATCAGCAGCGGGTAGACGGCGGCGATCCCGGCGGCGAGGAGGCCGAGGCGAGCGCCGCGGAGCCCGCCCGCGCCCACGCGATGACCGAGCAGCCCGGTGACCCAGATCGTCCCGGTCCCCGCGGCGAGGTCGACGATGTCGTGCCAGGCCCAGGTGCGGCCGCCGAACAGGGAGATGACCGTCTCGAGCAGCGGATAGACGGGCGGCTTGTCCGCGCTGGCCCGCGCGATGTGCTGCGTGAGCCAGAGTTGGGGCTCGATCAGCCCGTGGCCGGAGGCCAGCAGGTTGGCCTGCTGCTGGAACTCGAGCGCGTCGCCGAGCAGGGGCCTGCTCTTGACGATCGCGTAGGCGTAGACCAGGCGCAGGACCAGGCCGCCCAGCGCGATGGCCGCCAGCCCGCGGCGGAAGGTCATAGGGCGGGCTGCCGCGGGCCGGCGAGGAACCGCCGCGGCGCTCGCCACCGCTCGGCCAGCCGTCGCGTGAGCGCGAGCACGCCCGCGGCCGCCAACACCGGCAGGGCGATGTCGAACGCGTCACGCAGGCGGGGGACGCCATAGCCGATCGCGGTGGTGAGGCAGACGACCACCGCCGGGGCGAGCAGGATGAGCAGCGCCGGGGAGCGGCGGCGCAGCGCCAGCGCGCCGGCCATGCCCACGAGGGCGAAGAGCCAGAACGCCGCCACCCCGGCCTCGGCGACGTCGATCTGCTGGCCCTCGGCGAACGTGCGCGCCTGGCGGCGCGGCTGCCACAGATCCCAGACGCGCAGCTCGCGCAGGAGGATCACCGCCGGCAGCCGGCCGAGGTGATGGTCGGCGTAGCTCAGGCCGTCGTGCTGCCAGATGGCGGCCTGCGCCGCCTCGTTGGACCGGGTGCGCGGGGCGATGCAGGTGATGTCCCAGCCGCCCATGTTGACCCCGTGGTAGGTCTGCGGGCAGTTGGCGCCGGCGAGGACCGTCTGATTGTTGGTGGAGATGAGGACGAAGCGGCCGAAGGCCACCTCGTTGCGGATCAGCCACGGCGCGATGACGACGGCGCAGGCGAGGATGCCCGCGCCGGCGAGCACGGCACGTCCGCTTGCCCGGGCCCGCCACGCCACCGGAACGAGCAGGAAGGGCACGAACAGCAGCGCCTCGGTGCGGGTCAGCGCCGCCAGGCCGATGACGGCGCCGAGCACGAGCGCGCGGCGGACGGTGGGGCGGTCATGGAGCGCGAAGGCGGCCAGCAGCATGCCGGCGATGAGCGGCCCGTAGAGGACCTCGCTCATGAGGTCGCCGTCCACGGCGATCATCACCGGATAGACGGCGTAGAGCAGCGCGGCGAGAACGCCGAGCCGATCACCGCCGACGCGGCGGCCGAGCAGCCCCACGAGCACGAGCGTGATCGTCCCGAGGGCCAACCCCAGCGAGCGCTGGACCATCGCGCCGTGGCCACCGAGGAGGTACAGCCCCGAGAGCAGGATCGAGTACAGGGGCGGGTGGGCCGCCGACGGCCGGTACCGGTGGCTGGCCAGCAGCTGCCACGGGTCGGTGAAGCCGTGCCCGTTGACGATCAGGCCGGGCTGCCAGTGGTAGAACCACCAGTCGCCGATGCCGACCACGTGGCGGGCGGGCCCGTACAGGTAGGCGGCGCGCAGGACCAGCCCGAGAGCGGCGACGGCGGTCAGGCGACCGGCGAACGTGCTCGGTCTCACGGGGGGCAGCATAGGGTTCGCAGGGGCCACAATGCGCGGTTGTGAACGCCCGCGCCAACCGCTTCCCGCTGGTCGATTCGCTGCGGGCCATCGCGGCGCTGTGCGTGCTGCTCACGCACACCGCGGTCGCCGCCGGCGTGTCGGGCAACCCGCACAGCGCGCTCAGCCCGTACGCCCAGCGCCTGGACGTGGGCGTGGCCATCTTCTTCCTCATCTCGGGGCTGCTGCTGTATCGCCCGTTCGTGGCTGCCCGCTTTCGTGGCCGCGGCGCGCCCGCGGTCGGGCCCTACGCGTGGCGGCGCTTTCTGCGGATCGCGCCGGCCTACTGGCTGGCCCTGATCGTCACCGCGCTGTGGGTGGGGACCTCGGCCTACGAGCTCGGCGTGTTCAGCTCGAGCGGGTTTCCCACCTACTTCCTGATGCTCCAGACCTATCGCGGGCAGACGCTGTCGGGTGGGCTGGTCCAGGGGTGGACGCTGACGATCGAGATCACCTTCTACGCGTTCCTGCCCCTGTACGCGTGGGCGATGCGGCGCGCCGCCGGGCGCGGACGCGCGGTGCGCGACGGGGGCGCGGGGCGCGACGGGAGCGCGGGGCGAGACGGGAGCGCGGGGCGCGACGGGGGCGCGGGGCGCGACGGGGGCGCGGGCCGGGACGGGAGCGCGGGGGGCGGACGCACGGTCCTGCGCTCGGAGCTCATCGGCCTGGCCGTGCTGGTGCTCATCTCCGAGCTGTGGAAGGCGGTCGTCCTGGGCGGCCAGAGCCCCCGCCAGGTGGTGATCACCCCGGCGCTCGACGCGCTGCCCGCGTTCCTGGACCAGTTCGCGCTCGGCATGGGCCTGGCGGTGGTGAGCGCCTGGATCGAGCAGCGCGGGAGCAGCCCCCGCTGGGTGGAGCGGTTTGACCGCGCCCCGGCGCTGTCGTGGCTGTTCGCCGCGGTCGCCTTCTACGTCGTCAGCAAGCGCATCGGAATCAACCCCCGCTTCTTCGCCCCGATGGGCCGGTGGCAGTACCTGGGCCGCGAGTGGCTCTACGCCGCGGTGGCCTTCGGCCTGCTGCTCCCCGCGGTCATCGGCGACCAGACCCGGGGGCTGCCGCGCCGCGTCCTGTCGTGGCGCGTGCTGGCGTGGCTGGGGCTGATCTCCTACGGCATCTACCTGTGGCAGACCACCGTGCTCGCGCAGCTGCAGCGCTGGAACTTCGGCGCGCACTCGATCATCCACCCGTGGCTGTGGTGGTCGGCGGGCACCCTGGTGATGACCGCGGCGATCGCGGCGGCCAGCTACTACCTGCTGGAGCGGCCGCTGCTCTCGCTCAAGGACGCATTCAGCCCTCAGCGCAGCATGCCCGACGAAGCGCTCGCCGAGCCGGCTCCGGCGGCCCCGGGCCCCGGCGGGGCGCCATCATCCACCGGCGCCGAGCGGTAGGGCTCGAGCGTCCGGTCGAGCTCGGCCAGCCAGCTCTGGAGCTTGTGCTCATAGAGCCCCTCGATCTGGCGGCGGCGCAGGTGCGGTCGCCCACGGGGCGCGACGGAGGCGTCCACCCATGTCCGGCCCTGATCGTCAGAGCCGAAGGCGAGGCGGGCCCGGACGGGCAGCCAGTCCAGGGCACGGGCGCGCGTCCCGGCCGCCAGCGATGAGCCACCCTTGAGCTCGATCAGGCCGGGGCGACGATCGGTGATGGTCATGATGCGGCGCGCGGCGAACTCGGTGAGCACGTCCTCGATGAGCTCGGCGGCCCCCACCAGCCTCCAGCTCTGGCTGCGCTCGCGGGCCCGGGCGACGCTGACCGGCGGCTGGGCGGTGACCAGCGGGGGGCGCTGAGCATCTTCGGGGCCGGTGCGTGAGCGAACGTTCTGGCCGGCCAGAAGACCGCCGCCGACCTGCTCCTGCGAGCGATCGGCGAACCGCGCGTGGGCGCGCAACACCCTGAGGTTGTCGCCCGCGGTGCGCTCCCAGGTGAAGGTGAGCGCCCGCCGTCGCGCCGCCTCCCCCATCTCCTCGAGCCGCTCGCGATCAGCGATGAGGTCACGCACCCGCGCGATCAGCTCAGAGATGTCACGGGCGAGGATCCCGGTCCTGTCGTCCACGATCGACTCGCGCAGCCCGCCCACGGCCAGCGCGGCGCTGGGCGTGGCGCACAGGGCGGCCTCGATCACCGTCAGGCCCCACCCCTCAGACGAGGACGCGGTGAGCAGGATCCAGGCGCGGGCGTACAGCGCGGCGCGGGTCTCCTCGTCGACGTGGCCGTGCATGGTGACCCGGCCGCCGAGCCCGCGGCGGGCGATATCGGCCTCCAGAGCCTCGCGGTGGTCCCCCTCGCCGACGATGTCGAGCGTCGCCGCGGGGATCGCCTCCAGCACGTCGAGCACGTGCTCGATGCGCTTGTAGGCCTTCAGCCGGCCCAGGTGCAGCAGCCGCGGGTTGGGGTCGCGCTCGCCGGGACCGAAGAGGCCGGGCTCGACGCCACAGTAGGCGACGCTCACCCGCTCGCGGGCCAGGCCGTCGATCTGGACCAGGTCGTCGCGTGCGGACTCCGAGATGGTGAGGAAGGGGGCCCGGCGATAGAGCAGGCGCAGCGGCAGCTCCTCCAGCACCGCGGCCAGCAGGCGCCCCCGGTAGCGGCCGAACTCCCCCAGGTAGAGGTCGCGATGGGGGTGGCAGACGAGGGCGACGCGGGGCGTGCGCAGCCACAGGGGCGTCAGGAACGTGATCCCGTTGATCACCTCCAGGACGACGTCGGCGTCGCGGCCCAGCCCGCGCATGACGGCCCACACGGCCCGCGGGAACACCGACGCGCGCCCACCCATCCGGTGCACGGTGAGGTTGGGGGCGGCCTGCTCGAAGCGCTCGGCGCCCGGGTAGTCGCCGGCGACGACCGTCACCCGATGGCCGGCCTGCGCCCACCGCCGGACCTGGGCGTACAGGTTGGCGCCCGAGCCGCCCCCCTGCGGGTGTGACCAGCAGCGGTCGGCGAGGACGAGAATGCGCAGCGGATCAGGCTCGTGCTGGGCTGACCCGTTGACGTGCGACCCCCTCATGGAAGTTGTGAACCGTAGCCGATGGCCACCAGCGCCCCGGCCAATACCACGGCGACCAGGGTGAGGGCCGGCATCTGCCAATCCCAGTCCAGCGGCGAGTGGGCGATGTAGACGACCACGGCGGCCACCGGCCCCGCCGCCAGCGCCGGCGCCGTCCGCAGGGCGCGCGCCGCGGCCAGCGCCACCCCGGCCAGGAACGCCGCCAGCAGCGCCAGCCCGACCACACCGAGCTCCGCCGCCGTCTGCAAGGGCAGCGAGTGGGCGTCCTTGGCCGCCTCGAAGACCGTGCGATAGCGCAGCCAGTACACCGACCAGCCACCGGCTCCCACCCCGCGCAGCGGCTCGTCGCCGAAGGCGCGCAGGGCCACGCGCCAGTACGCGTAGCGGTTGCTGCGCAGCGTCACCAGCCGCGACGCGCCCGAGGACAGAGGCTGGGCCTGGCGGCTTGACTCCCCGTTGCCGACGAGGATGGCCAGGGCCAGCCCCGCGACGAGGACGGCGAGGGCGATCCACGGCGCGTACGGCGGCAGGCGAAGGGCGGCCGGCTGCTCATTTGGGGCGCGCAGCCAGCGCTCGGTCCCCGCGACGAGGGCGAGCGCGGCGAGGAAGAGGATCATGACCAGGCCCTGGTGCTCCCGGGTGCCCAGCGAACCGGTCAGGGCGGTCACGCCGTGCAGGCGAGAGGCGGCCAGCGAGGCGATCGCGGCGCCCACCACCGCGCGGACGACGGCGCCCTGCTGCTCGCGCCGCGGCGCCGCGACGATGAGCGTCACGAGCCCCGCCACGCAGGCGAAGAGAGCGCCGCGGGAGAAGCTGAGATAGAGCCCCAGCCCCAGCGCGGGAGCGGCGGCGGCCGCCGCCGACCGCTCCCACCGGGCGCGGCTGCCGTCGCCGGCGATGCGCGCGCACAGCACCAACCCGATCGCCGCCAACTCGCCCATCGCGTTCCAGTAGGTGAGCGGCTGCTCGAGGCGACCCTCGGCGCTCACCGAGCGGGCGAAGTGCAGGAGGCCGGGCGCCAACCGTTCCGACAGGCCGTAGCCGATGACCACCAGCGTGCCGGCGGCGAGCACCGGCTCGGCGGCGCGCGCCGCGGAGCGGGCCTGCAGCAGCAGCGCGGCGGCGACGAGGACCGCCGTGTAGAGCACCGCCTGCTGCCCGGCCTGGTAGGCGTCGCCCTTGAT
This sequence comes from uncultured Actinomycetota bacterium, assembly GCA_963771675.1. GTDB lineage: Bacteria > Actinomycetota > Thermoleophilia > Solirubrobacterales > Solirubrobacteraceae > Palsa-465. The sequence goes on from CAVYUJ010000008.1 coordinate 402,235, forward strand.
CGGTGCCCACGCCGTGGAGAGCAGAGTCCAGCCCGCCAGACCCGCGAGGCCGCCGACGGCCAGAGCGACGGCGCGGGCCCGCGGCAGGCCGGTGCGGACCGTGACCGCCGCGACGGCGACCAGCACGCACGCCAGCAGGCCGGCCCACAGCGATGGCTGCTCGAAGTAGCCGCCGGCGAAGAAGGCGAGCACCGTGGGACCCGCGAGCAGGACCATCGACGCGGCGCTGAGCGCGACCCGGCGCACGTCAGTGGGCCACCGTGGCCACTACCGGCCGGCGCGCCGCACGAGCCGCACCGGGGCGGCGGAGCGGCGGGTACTGAGCGGCGCCTCGGCCCGCGACTGCTGGGCCGCGGCCACCTCGGCCCGCAGCGCCCGGTGAAACTGGATCGGCCCGAACCGGGCGGCGTTGCTCACGCAGGCCTCGACCGAGGTCGCCGCGTCGTCGAACGCGGTGACCGCGGCGACCAGCTCGCGCGCCCCGCCCGACCAGAAGCAGCCCGTCTCCCCGTCGATGACCGTCTCCAGCGCGCCTCCCCCCGCCGGGCGATGACGGGTCGGCCGGCGGCCTGGCTCTCGACGGCGGCGATGCCGAACTCCTCGACCGAGGTGACCACCATGGCGCGCGCCGAGCTGACCAGGTGCTGCACCTGGGCGTCGGTGGCACGCCCGGTGAACGACACGGTCGGGCCGGCGGCCTTGCGCAGCCGGCGGCTCTCCGGCCCGTCGCCGACGACCACGAGCGGGCGGCCCATGCGGTTGAAGGCCTCGATGGCGACGCCGATCTGCTTGTGGGGCATGAGCTCGGAGACGATCACGTAGTGCTCGCCCACGGGCCCGGGGCCGAAGCGATCGACCGCCACCGGCGGGTAGACGACGGACGAGTCGCGCCCGAAGTAGTTGCGGATCCGGTCCTGCGTCGCCTGGGAGTTGGCGACATAGCGGTCGGTTCGCTGGGCGGCGATCCAGTCCCACTGGCGCCAGCGGCTGAACAGGGCGCTCAGCGCCGCCCGGCTGACCGGGTCGCGCCGGCGCTCGAGGGTCCCGTGGCGATCGCTCCAGGCGTAGCGGAAGGGGTTGTGGCAGTAGCTGACGTGGACCGATCTCTCGCCGCACAGGACCGCATGAGCCCACGCCGACGAGCTCGAGACGACGAGGTCATAGCCGGAGAGGTCGAAGGACTCGATCGCCGCCGGGTACAGGGGCAGCATGGCTCGGAAGGTGCGGGCCGACAGGCGCAGCCGCTGCAGAAAGGACGTGTGGACCGTGCGGTGGGCGAAGCGGCCCTCGGTGCCGTCCTCGTCGTAGACCGTGGTGAACAGATCGGCCTCGGGCCACATGGCGCACAGCTCCAGGAACACGCGCTCGGCACCCCGCACGTCGAGCAGGAAGTCGTGGACCAGCGCAACCCTCGGGGCGGTCCCCGGGGTCATCGAGGAGGCGTGCGCCATGGCGGGGCAGTGTATGGATTGCTCCACTCGGCGCACAACCCGGTACCGGCGTGCCCGTGGGAGGGGCGACTACCGTTGCGCGCGATACCGATGCCCGCCCCGCATCCGTTCTCGCCCGACGACTTCGCGCTCGTCACCGTCACCCACAACTCGGCCGCTGAGCTCGAGGCGCTCCTGCGCTCGGTCGCGCGCCACCTGCCGGGGGTCCGCACTGTGGTCGTCGATTGCGCCTCCGCGGATGACAGCGTGGCGGTCGCGCGCCGCTTCGCCGACGTCGAGGTGGTGAGGCTGAGCGAGAACGTCGGCTTCGGGCGCGCCAACAACCGGGGCCTGGCCGAGCTCTCGGCGCCGGTCGCCGTCCTCGTGAACCCGGATGTCGAGCTGCTCGACGATTCGCTGCGCGGCCTGGCGGCGCAGGCGGCGGGCGGTGATCGTCTGCTGGCCCCGCTCGTTCTCTATCCCGACGGGAGGCGACAGGACACGGTCCATCCGCTCCCGGCCTCGGCGCAGGATGTCGTCCGCGCGTTCGTTCCGGGGGCATTGCTCCCGGGCCCGGTGGCCGTGTGGCTCGAGCCATGGCGGTCGGCGCGGCCGCGCCAGGTCGGTTGGGCGGTCGGCTGCGCGCTGGCGGGCCGCACCGACACGCTGCGTCGGCTGGGCCCGTTCGACGAGAGCATCTTCCTCTACGGCGAGGATCTGGAGCTGGGCCTGCACGCGAGGGCCGCCGGCGTCGCCACGTGGTTCTGGCCCGACGCCCGGGTGTGTCATCACCGCGCGCATTCGTCGGCCGTCGCCTTCGGCGGGGAGGCCTTCGAGCGCCTGGCGGCCGCGCGCCACGAGGTCGTCCGCCGGCGTCTGGGGCGGCGCCGGGCCGCGCTCGACGACGCGCTGCAGGCGCTGACCTTCGCGTCGCGGATCGTGGTCAAGTCGGCGGTGGGCAGGCCGGCCCAGCGCGAGCGGGCACAGTTGCGCGCCGTCGCCGGCGTCCGGCGTCCGGGCGCGGGGGCATGAGACGCCTGGGACGGCTGGGACGCCTGGGACGCCTGGGACGCCTGGGCGAAGCGCTCGCCGCGGGCGTGGCGGTGGCGGCCATCGCGGCCGGGATCGTCCTGATCGTGGGGAGCGGAGGGTCACGCCACCGGGTGGCGACCACACCTCCGACCGCGCCCGGCACGCCGGCCGCGCCTCTGCGGCCGGCCCTGGCCGCGCCCGCCGGCCAGGCCTTCGGCATCAACGTCAACCGGGTGTTCAACGACCTCATCTACACCCAGGACCAGATCGATGCCCAGCTGGCGGCGGTACGGGCGACCGGGGCGACGGTGGCGCGCAGCGACGCCTTCTGGGAAGCCGCCGAGCCGCATGCGCCCGCCGGCGGTCAGCACCGCTACGACTGGACCTTTGACGATCAGATCGCCGGCTCGCTGGCCGCGCAGGGGCTGACGTGGCTGCCGATCATCGACTACACCGCGCCCTGGGCCGAGTCGGTGGCCGGCCAGGACCACTCACCGCCGCGGTCGTTTGCGGACTACGCCGCCTATGCGGGCGCCTTCGCCGCCCGCTACGGGAGCGGCGGGACGTTCTGGCGTGCGCACCGGAGCGTGAGCCCGGCCCCCGTGACGGCGATCGAGATCTGGAACGAGCCCGACAATCCGGAGTTCTGGACGCCCGAACCCGACGCGGGCGCCTACGCCCGGCTGTACCTGGCCGCGCGTGCGGCGATCGACGCCGCCCAGCCGGCCATCCGGGTGCTGGTGGGGGGTCTCACCAATGCCTCGGTGTTCCTGCCGGCGATGGTGCGGGCCGTGCCGCAGCTGCGCGGGCACGTGGACGGCGTGGCGCTGCACCCCTACGGGAACCCGGCCGTGGTGCTGGCGCGGGTGCGCGGCGCGCGCGCCGCCATGGTGAGCGTGGGCATGGGCGCGGTCCCGCTGTACGTGACGGAGTTCGGGTGGACCACGCAGCCGGCGGGAGCGATCGGCTACGCGCCCGCCGACCGCCGGCCGGCCGACATCACCGACGTGCTGGACGCGCTCGGCCATCTGCAGTGCGGGCTGGCCGCCACGCTGCTGTACACGTGGGTCACGCCGGAGCGCAACGCCACCGACGGCCAGGACTGGTACGGCATCGCCAACCCGACCGACCCGAGCGCGGCGACACCCGGAACGGCCGCGTTCGCCGCGGGGCTGCGCGCCGCGATCGCACCGGACCCGGCGCCACCGGCGGCGTGCCCCACGTGACGCAGCCGGCGCCGGCGTGCGCTACCTGATGCAGCTGGTGGCCACTGCGCCCTTGCGCCTGCAGCCTTCCAGCGCGAGCACGCCGGTCTTGAAGGCCTGCAGGGCGGGCTTGACGGTCACGTCGCCGTCGTGGAAGCCGAGCAGGCCGGAGAAGTTGAACGGGCCGGTGTGGGGATCCTCCTGGCCCATCCACGTGTACCAGTAGACGCCGATCAGATGCAGCGACAGGCGCTGCCGGCCGATGAGCGGCAGCACCGTGGAGATGTCGCGGGCCTGCCCGGCCTCGGTGGTGATGAAGTCGAAGTTCGCGCTCGTCTTGCCCTTGGCGGACGGCCAGCTGATCTCGGTGGCCATGAGCGGCTTCGCGCTGTCGCCGAAGTGCGCCATGGCGCGGCGGACGAACACCATGAACAGCATCACGTTGGCCGGGATCTTGGTGAAGCCGTTGACGGCGACGACATCGAACAGGTTCTTGGCGCCCTTGATCTTGTAGATCTGGCCCAGCGACTTCCAGGCCGTGTTGGTGAGCGCGCCGAGCACGACCTGGGCGCCGGGGTCGGCCTGCTTGACCGCTGCGTGGGCCACCTTCAGGAACGACACGTAGCTGGAGGCGAAGGGCTGCTTCCAGTAGTAGGCCAGGTTGGGCTCGTTCCAGATCTGCCAGGAGCGGATCGGCATCTTGGGGATGCCGGGGTTCTCCCGCCAGAAGCTGCCGTGCGGGCCGTAACGGCCGACCAGCGCCGTCACGTAGGCGGCATACGGCGCCGGCCGGCGGGGATAGGCCACCCCGCTGGAGTTGCTGACGGCATCCCACTGGGGGGCGTAGAGCACGGTCGGGAGCACGGTGATCCGCTCGCGCGCGGCGTCCCCCACGACCATGTCGGTGAACGTGAAGCTGGTGGGGACGCCACCGGCATCGGTGAAGTTCGCCGCCTGGCCATCGGGCACGTCGGCGTCGGTCTCATACGGCTGCGCCGCGGCCCAGCTGAAGGCCACGCGCACGCTCTGCACCCCGTTGGCCACCATGGTCTTGAGCTGGCTGGGGAAGTTGATCGGCGTGTCGGGGCCGAACACCGGACCGTCGACGTCGACGCCCACGAACCCCTGGGGGACCGGTCCGGGGACGGTCGTCTTCGCCCTGCTCGCGGCGCCGGACCGGGCGGCGAGGACGGCCACCACCACCAGGGCAGCCAGCAGCGCCAGCAGCAGTCCGGTCAGTCGAGGGCGGTCCGCGAACCTCCTTGCGCGCAGCGGCATGGCGGCGCAGTGTAATCAGGTGCGCTCAGGTGCGGCGCAGGCGGGCGCGAAGGCGCGCTCAGGTCCGGCGCAGGCCGGGCGCTCAGGTCCGGCGCAGGCGGCCGCGAAGACCGAGCCCGCCGGCCACCAGCACGAAGCCGAGCCCGGCGGCCAGCCAGCTGTCGTAGCCGGTGTGGGGCAGCTCACCCGTGGTCGTCGAGGCGATCGTGGCGGTCGGCGTGGTGGGGTCGCCGGCGGTCGAGGTGCCGGCCACCGGCGTGGCGCTCGTCGTCGGCGTGGGTGTCGCCGGCTGGGTCGCCGGCTGGGTCGCGGCGGGCGGGGCGCTCGTCGACGTCGTCTTGGGCTTGCTCTTGGGAGGCGAGGTCCCGGCGAACGGATCGGTGTACTGCTGATCGCCGGCGGAGCCGCCGCCACCACCGGCGAGCGTCACCGCGGGCATCGTGAGCGCGAGCGCTCCGAGCAGCAGCATGCAGGTCACCAACCATCGTGAGGTGCGCACTTGCCCGAGTATGGCAATCGTCGTGGCGGCGGGTATCGGCGCCGGGCTGGTGGCCGCGCGCCCGGCCTGCGCCGCGCGTCCGCCGGCGCCCGCGGCCGCCCGGTGGTGGCGGGGCCGCAAAACGTCGTTTTGCAGGATCTCTTGCAGACCCAGGAGGTGTGTCGGCGAAGGCGACGGAGCGTGTTAGGGTGGCTGCCGCCGCACCCCCAGCCGTCGTAATTCAGGCGCTGCGGCGCCCTGTCTGACCGGTGATCGACCCCCCGCCGGGGCGCGGTCCCGCACGTCCCCACACCCCTTGTCCCGTCCGCACAGACTTACACGCGCTGTCGTTGCCGCCGCGGTGTCGGCCGCGCTGCTCGGAACCGGCCTGACCGCCCCCAGCTCGGGCGACCTCCAGAGCCAGATCGCGGGCACGCGGTCGGCAGCCGCCGCCCTGCGGGCGCAGATCGCCGCCGATTCGCGGCAGATCACCGGCACCAGCGACGGCGTCGCGCGCGCCGAGGCCCGGCTGTCCTGGATCCAGGACAGGCTCAACGCCCGGGTGGCGGAGCTGAGGTCCGTCCAGGCCCACCTGCTGGCGGCGCGCAATCACCTCGTCGACCTCGAGAACCGCCTGCACGCGGCGACCACGGCGCTCTCGGCCAACCTCGTGGCCAGCTACGAGGGGGGTCAGCCCGACATCGTGTCGGTGATCCTCAGCTCCAAGGGCTTCGGCGACCTGCTCAACCAGATGGGCTTCATGGCGCGCGTGGCCCACCAGGACGCGACCATCCTCAAGTTCACCCGGACCGCCCGGGCGGAGGTCTCCCGCCAGGCCACCGCGCTGGAGGGCTTGGAGGCCCGCGACCGCAGGCTGGCCAGCCAGATCCTCACCCAGCGCAACCAGGCGGCGGCGCTCCGGACCGCGCTGCTGCATCAGCAGATCGCCGAGGAGAGCAAGCGCGCCAACACCGCAGCGCGCTATGACGCGGTGAAGGGGCACCTCGGCTCGTTGCAGGCCCAGCTGAACGCGATGGAGAAGCGAGCCGCCGAGGCCGCGACCCGCGCGGCGGCGACCGGCAACGCCAACGTCAGCGGGATCGCGGTCAACACCGCGGGGATGGTCCAGCCGCCCGCCGGCGCCCCCGAGGCGGTCCGCCAGGTGATCGCGGCCGGCAACGCCATCGCCACCCTGCCCTACATCTACGGCGGCGGGCACGCGTCGTTCCACGCCGACGGCTACGACTGCTCGGGCTCGGTCAGCTATGCGCTCGCCGCGGCCGGCCTGGTCAGCTCTCCCATGGTCTCCGGCGACTTCGAGAGCTGGGGCGAGGCCGGTCCCGGCCGCTGGATCACCATCTACGCCAACGCCGGCCACGTGTGGATGGAGGTCGCCGGCTGGCGCTTTGACACCGTCGCCCTGGCCGAGAGCGGGACCCGCTGGGCGCGGGGTGGCGGCGAGTTCTCAGACATGGTGGTTCGCCACCCGGCCGGCCTGTAGCGGGCGAGGCCGGCGACGCCGAGGGTGGCCGGTCCGGACCGCCGCCGCGCCGCCACGGCCGATGCGCCGGCGGGCCACGCCGGCACGCCACGCCGGCACGCCACGCCGGCACGCCGTGGTCGGCTACACCCGCCGCGCGAAGGTGGGGCTCGTGGCGGGCGCCCGGGCCGGGGACGGGACCAGCGGGGGGCGACCGGCCGGCGGGCGGGGAGGCTCAGAATCCTCCGGGCCCGCCGTTGGCCGGGGAGCCTCGTCGGTGAGATAGCGGACGGCCAGCAGGGCCACGGCCGGGACCGCGACGATGCCGAGCATGGCCAGGAACCAGATCTGGCCGGCATCGGTGCCCTCGCCCAGGGTGTGGACCATGCCCGCGACCCACGCCAGGGCGGTGAAGCGATGCAGCTTGCGCCAGCGCACGGCGCCGATGGCCCGCCGGGCGTAGTAGGAGAGGCCCAGGAAGGCCATGGCCCAGCCGCCGAGGATGCCGATCGACGTCCAGAGCGTCTTGTAGCTCCAGCTGAACGGAAGGGCGATATTGGCCAGCGACGGGCTGAGGAAGCTGTCGCCGAGCAGCGACAGGCCATGGACGGCCAGGGCGACGAGCGCGCCCAACGACAGGACCTCGTGCAGGGCAAGGAGATCCGGCGCGCGGCGGCGCATCATCTTCAGGCTCATGCCCAAGCCGAACGACACGGCCAGGCTGGCGAGCACGAGCGAGACGATGCCGGCGGCGCGGCTGGTGATCCAGAACAGGTGGGGGGAGGCGCTGGTGGCGATGATCATCGTGATGTGGGGTCGGGGTGGACGCGGCGGTCGCCGGCGACGAACGAGGGGTGGACCGGACCGGTCTGGGTGATCGGCGCCGGGCTGCCGCGGTAGGTGACGGTGAATGCGCTCCCCCCTGAGGAGAGAGCGGAGGGGACGGCCGTGGCCGCCGGCGCGGACGGGTTGGACACGAACGTCCGGCCGGTCGCGGCGAGGCTGATCTTCGTCGTCGTCCAGCCGCGGTCCTCGATCGTCCCGCGGTGGCCCGCCGTCGTCGTGGCCGCGGCGGCGCTGAAGCCGGCCGAGCCGAAGTCGGCCAGCGGCAGCGTGCGGCAGTTCGATGAGCCGGAGCACACCGACGGGGCCTCCAGGATCCATTCGGCTGACGTGGTGTCGACGGTGGCCGGATGCAGGCGCTTGGTGAACGACCTGTGGCGGGTGACATCGGTGAGCGTCAGGGTCACCAGGCCGCCGTCCACGGTGACGGCGGCGCGCACCCGGTCACCCGGGGCCACCGTGACCTTGACCGCATGCGAGGCCGAGGGAACCAGCTCATACCAGGCGCTGGACACCGCGCGCCCGGAGGGCGTGCAGTCAGACTCGGTGCCGATCTGCTCGAGCGCCCGGGAGTCGAGGTCATAACCGCCGATGCCGACCCACACCGACGAATACGTCGCCTGCCCGGGGGTGCAGGTGGCGCGCGGCTGCGTCCAGGTGCCGGCCACTCGGGTGAAGTGCACGCCGGTGTGATGGACGGCGTAGCCGGCCCAGTTCGTGCTCTGGGCACTGTTGGCCGACGCCGCCGGCGCGCCCGCCAGCGCGGCGAACGCCGTCACGGCCATGGCGATGGAGCGACGCGTCATGACTTGGCCGCCGCCGCGAGGATTGCCGCGGCCTTGCCCTGCAGGTCATACATGGTCGCGGTGGTGCCGTTGGCGGTGACCGTGACCTTCCTGCCGACCTGCTCGGCGATCGCCAGCGCGGCGCGACTGCCCTGACGAGAGTCGCCGCCGAAGCCGCCGAAACCGCCGCCGGCCTGACTGCCGGCGACGAGCCAGCGCAGCTTGCCGTTGCGCACCTCCATCGCCAGCCACTGGGCGCTCACCGTGCTCTCGCGCCCGGAGAAACCGCCCAGCCCGGCGACGTCGGCGTCGTTGGCGAGGATCGCGGCCGCGGCGGTGCTCTGGCTCTCGACGCCGATCGCGCCGCCACCGTGGGTCTTGGCGTACTGGACCTCCACGTTGAGGCTCGTCGAGTTCCCGCCGAAGGCGCCGCCCGGACCGCCGAACCCGCCGCCACCGCCGCCGAACCCGGTGGCGCCGACGCCGCGGCGCCGCAGTCTGGAGCCGTTGGTGCTCGACTGGGGGTCGGCGAACAGGCCCGGGACGCCGCTGCCGGCCGAGCCGGCCGGCGCCGGTGTCCCGCTGGAGGGCGGGCCGAAGCCCTGGCCCATGCCGGGCACGAAGCCGCCACCGAATCCGGGGCCCCCCGCGCCCCCGGCGCCCCCAAACCCGAAGCGGCCGCGGCCGAACCCGCCCCCACCCGGACCACCGAAGCTACCGGCCTGGGCGCTCGCCGGACCGCCGGCGGGGAAGGTGCTCGCCGTGGCGTGGCCGATCGTCTCAGCGGCCCAGGTGGCCGGCGCGGCCAGGAGCGCCGCCACGGCGACGGCCACCATCGCTGCGCGCCGGCGAGGCGACAGCTCGGCCAGCAGCAACACCGCGCACACCCCCCCGGCCCCGATGATCAGCGGCTCGGCCCAGGAGAGCTGGCCTGAGAGGTTGCCGAGCACGATGATCTCGGTGACCACTCCGGCGACGATCGCCGCCGGCATGGCGACGCGCGCCACCCGGCCACCGGACAGCGCCTCGCCGACGCCGGCGCCGATGAGCATCGCGGTGAACGGAGCCAGGAACGAGACGTAGTAGGGGTGGAAGATCCCCGAGGCGTCGCTGAAGACGACGGCGCTGACCAGGAACGCGCCGCCGACGGCGATCAGCCAGCCGGTGCGCGGGTCGGCCCGGCGCAGGCGCGTGGCCACGAGCACCCCCAGCCCGGCGACGATCGCGAAGCCCAGCAGCCAACCGGCCTGGTCGCCCAGGCCCGACTGGAGCAGTCGGAAGACGCCGGTGGAGCCGCCGAACGCGCCGCCGCCACCCCCACCACCGCCGAATCCGGCCCCGGGGGCGCCGGTCTGGCCGGTCACCCGGCCCACGCCGTTGTAGTTGAAGATCAGCGACCAGATGCTGTTGTCGGCGGTGCCGCTGATCCACGGGCGGTCGGCCGACGGCGTCAGGGTCACGAGGATCGGCCAGGCGAGACCGACGACCGCCAGCGCGACGCCGCCGGCGATGAGCTGGCGCATTGCGGCCAGGCGCCCGCGGGGGGCCACCCACAGGTACGCGAGCGCGATCCCGGGCACCACGAACAGCGCCACCGCCATCTTGGTCTCAAACCCGAGGCCGATGCAGACCCCGCACCACACCAGCCACCGCGTGCGCCCGTCCTCGAGCGCCCGGACCGCGAACCACAGCGCGGCGACACAGCAGAGCACGAGCAGCTCGTCGGGGTTGTTGTGGCGCGACATGGCGACCGCGATCGGAGTCGTGGCCAACGCGATCCCGGCGGCGAAGCCCGCGCCGCGGCCGAAGCGCCGACGCGTGAGGTCGTAGGTGAACGCCGCCGCCGCGGCGCCCATCAGCGCCTGCGGGACGAGGATGCTGAGGGGGTGAAAGCCGAAGATTCGCGCCGACAGCGCCTGGACCCACAGGGCCAGCGGCGGCTTGTCGACCGTCATCAGGCCGGTCTTGTCCAGGGAGGCGAAGAGGAAGTCGTGCCAGCTCGTGGTCATCGAGCGCACGGCGGCGGAGTAGTAGGTGTTCGCCCAGCCGTTGATGCTGAGCCCCCACAGGTTCAGGATGCCGGCGATGCCGACGACGGCGATGAGCTCCGGACGCGTCCGCAGGCCCTGGAGCCAGCCCGGGACGGTGCGGCCCTGCAGCCACGCCGGGCGCACGGACTCGCGATAGGGCGTCGAGTCCGAGCTCATCGGCGCAGCATGCAGCGGTCGGGTGAGAGACAGGTAAGAGGCGTGCGCATTCTCAGGGGGCTCTCAGGATCAGGGCTGGTCGGGCGCGCGGTGCGCCTCGGCGTAGTAGGCGGCGGCCAGAAGCAGGCCGGCGCCGAGGGCGATGAACGTCGATGCTGCGCGCTGGACGCCGGACATTGCGTGAGCTCCTTGAACTGACGAGATCCTGATGGGCACGGTCAGCATCGGCGCGGCGTCGAAGCCACGACGAAGACGTCCCTAAGACGTGCGTAGGAGCGCCTGCGGCAGGCCGGGTTCTGGGTGCCCGCGATCACGTCCGGGTACGTACCGCCGCGGGGCGCGCCGCGCGCCTAGAGTACGAGGAACTGCGTCTGAAACCAGGAGTTTTTGAGATATGTCCGAGAACACCAACAGCTTTGACGCCAAGGCGACGCTGACCGTCGGCGACGCGTCCTATGACATCTTCCGGCTGGACGCGCTCCAGTCCAAGTTCGACATCGCCCGGCTGCCGTTCTCGCTCAAGATCCTGCTGGAGAACCTGCTGCGCAACGAGGACGGCGAGTCGATCCGCGCGGCCGACGTCGAGGCGCTCGCCACCTGGAACGCGGCCGACGAGCCCTCCAAGGAGATCGCGTTCACGCCCGCGCGTGTCGTCATGCAGGACTTCACCGGCGTCCCGGCCATCGTCGATCTGGCGGCGATGCGCGACGCCATGAAGGAGATGGGCGGGGATCCCAACAAGATCAACCCCCTCGTCCCGGCCGAGCTGGTCATCGACCACTCCGTGCAGGTCGACGCCTACGGCACCCCCCAGGCCTTCCAGCGCAACGCCGATCTGGAGTTCGAGCGCAACCAGGAGCGCTACGCCTTCCTGCGCTGGGGCCAGGGGGCCTTGCACAACTTCAAGGTCGTGCCGCCCGACACCGGGATCGTGCACCAGGTCAACCTCGAGTACCTGGCCCGCGTCGTGTTCGTCGACAAGGAGCGCAACCTCGCCTACCCCGACACGCTCGTCGGCACCGACTCGCACACGACGATGATCAACGGCCTGGGCGTGCTGGGCTGGGGCGTGGGCGGCATCGAGGCCGAGGCGGCGATGCTCGGCCAGCCGATGTCGATGCTCATCCCGCAGGTCCTGGGCTTCCGGCTCACCGGCGAGCTGCACGAGGGGGCGACCGCCACCGACCTCGTCCTCACCGTCACCGAGATGCTCCGCGAGCGCGGGGTCGTCGGCAAGTTCGTCGAGTTTCACGGCGCCGGCCTGGCCGGGCTGCCGCTGGCCGACCGCGCCACGATCGGCAACATGTCCCCGGAGTTCGGCTCGACCTGCGCCATCTTCCCCATCGACGCCGAGACGCTGCGCTACCTCGCGTTCTCGGGGCGGCCCAAGGAGCAGATCGCCCTGGTGGAGGCCTACGCCAAGGAGCAGGGCCTGTGGCACGACGAGAGCTCCGAGGAGCCGACCTACTCCGACCACATCGAGCTCGACCTGTCCGAGGTGGTGCCGAGCATCGCGGGTCCGAAGCGGCCCCAGGACCGCGTCTCCCTGACCGAGTCGCGTGACGCGTTCCGGATGGCGCTCGAGGATCTGCTGCCCGACGACGACACCGACGAGGCCGATCAGGACAGCTTCCCGGCCTCGGACGCCCCTGCCAGCAATGGCAGCCGGGACCACGGCCAGCGGCCCCACGGCGGGACCGGCGGGGCCCAGGTGGCCGACCGCAAGCACGTCAGCGCGCCGGTCACGCTCGAGGACGGCACGGAGACCGAGCTCGATCACGGCCACGTCGTCATCGCCGCGATCACCAGCTGCACCAACACCTCCAACCCGTCGGTGATGCTCGGTGCCGGGATCCTCGCGCGCAACGCCGTGCAGAAGGGGCTGAAGGTCAAGCCGTGGGTCAAGACGTCGCTGGCCCCTGGGTCCAAGGTGGTGACCGAGTACCTGGAGCGCGCCGGCCTGGACGAGTACCTCGACGAGCTGGGCTTCAATCTCGTCGGCTACGGCTGCACGACGTGCATCGGCAACAGCGGTCCGCTGCCCCAGGAGATCTCCGACGTCGTCGGCGCCGAGGATCTGGCCGTCGTCTCGGTGCTGTCGGGCAACCGCAACTTCGAGGGGCGCATCAACCCCGACGTGAAGATGAACTACCTGGCCTCGCCGCCGCTGTGCGTCGCCTACGCGCTGGCCGGGACGATGGACATCGACCTCTACGACGAGCCTCTGGGCGAGGACAAGGACGGCGAGCCCGTCTTCCTCAAGGACATCTGGCCCGACGCCCACGAGGTGGCCGAGACCATCGAGGAGGCGGTCCAGTCCGACATGTTCCGCTCCAGCTACGGCGAGGTGTTCGACGGCGACGAGCGCTGGAACTCGCTGGAGGTGCCCACCGGCGACGCCTTTGCCTGGGACGAGCGCTCCACCTACGTCCGGCGGCCGCCGTTCTTCGAGGAGCTGCCGCGCGAGCCCGAGCCGCTCGAGGACATCACCGACGCGCGGGTCCTGGCCATCCTGGGCGACAGCGTCACCACCGACCACATCTCTCCCGCCGGCAGCATCAAGCGCGACGGACCCGCGGCCGCCTACCTCAACGAGCACCACGTCGAGTCGCGCGACTTCAACTCCTACGGCTCCCGGCGCGGGAACCACGAGGTGATGATGCGCGGCACGTTCGCCAACATCCGCCTGCGCAATCAGCTCGCCCCCGGGACCGAGGGCGGCGTCACCATCTACCTCGGTGGCGACGGCGACGAGGAGATGTCGATCTACGACGCGGCCATGCGCTACATCGACCAGCACGTCCCGCTGATCGTCCTGGCGGGCAAGGAGTACGGCTCGGGCTCGTCGCGCGACTGGGCGGCCAAGGGCACACGCCTGCTGGGCGTCCGCGCGGTGATCGCGCAGAGCTTCGAGCGCATCCACCGCTCCAACCTCGTGGGCATGGGCGTGCTGCCGCTCCAGTTCTCAGACGGCGAGTCCGTCGAGTCGCTGGGGCTCACGGGCAGGGAGAAGTTCTCAGTCAAGGGGATCGCCGACGCCGACGAGGTGCCGCGGACCCTGACGGTGGCGGCCGATGACACGGAGTTCGAGGTCACGGTGCGTATCGACACGCCCAAGGAGCAGCGCTACTACCGCCACGGCGGGATCCTTCAGTACGTGCTCAGAGAGCTGCTCCACTAGCCTCTCACGCCATGGCGACTCCTGAGCTGTTGCACCGGCTGCTGGTGGCGGCCGGCCCTTCGGGCCGCGAGACCGCGCCCGCGAAGGTCTGGCGCGACGGTTGCGCCGCCTTCTCCGACGACGTCCGCGTCGACGCCGTCGGCTCGTCCATGGCTCGGGTCCCCGGAACCACGGACGGCCCCACCCTGGCCGTGATCGGCCACATCGACGAGATCGGCGTCCACGTCACCCACATCGAGGACGACGGCCACCTGCGCTTCGGCGAGGTGGGCGGCTGGGACCCGATCGTGCTCGTGGGCCAGCGCGTGGCGATCGCCACCCGAGGCGGCGACGTGGTCGGCGTGATCGGCCGCAAGCCCATCCACCTCATCAAGTCCGACGAGCGCGACCGCGCGCCCAAGATCAAGGACCTGCACATCGACATCGGCGCCAAGGACGGCGACGAGGCCAAGGAGATGGTGCGGGTCGGTGATGCCGGAGTGATCGACGTCGCCCCGGTGGAGCTGCCCAACGGCCGGCTGGTGTCGCGGGCGCTGGACAACCGCGTCGGCTGCTTTGTCGCCGCCGAGGCCGCCCGCCTGGTGGCCGCCGACGGCGGCGCCCCCGGCGACGTCGTGGCGCTGGCCGTCACCCAGGAGGAGACGAGCTTCGCCGGCGCGCGGACGAGCGCCTTTGCCCTGGAGCCCGACGTGGCCATCGTCGTCGACGTGATCTTCGCCACTGACCAGCCCGGGATCGAGCTGGGCCCGATGACCAAGCACCCGCTCGGCTCGGGCCCGGTGATCGCTCGGGGGTCGTCGCTGCATCCGGCCGTCACCGACCTGCTCATCGATATCGCCGAGGAGCACGAGCACCCGTTCACGCTCGAATCGCTGGGACGCGCGACGGGAACCGACGCCGACGCGGTGCACGCCAGCCGCACGGGCGTGCCCACCGCCGTCGTGTCGGTGCCGCTGCGCTACATGCACTCCCCCGTCGAACTGGTCTCCCTCGCCGACATCCAGGTGGCCGCCGAGCTCATCGCCGCGTTCGCCAAGCGGCTGGAGCCCGGCATGTCCTTCGCGCGGTAGCCATGGGCGCCGACGCGCCGCTGCTGGTTCTCTTCGACATCGACGGGACGCTGCTCGGCCGCGCCGCCGGGGCGCACAGCGACGCGCTGCACGAGGCGCTGCACGAGGTCCACGGCGTCGACACCCGCGCGCACCGCGCCGAGATCTCGCCGGCGGGACGGACCGACGGGGAGATCGCCCGGCTGCTGCTGATGCATACCGGGGTCTCGGCGCGCGCCATCGACGAGGGCGCGGCCGCCGTCCGCGAGGCGTGCTGTGAGGCCTATGCGCGGCTGTGCCCTCCCAGCCTGGCCGACAAGGTCCTGCCCGGCATCGCGGACCTGGTGGAGTGGCTGGCGGGACGGGAGGACGTCCGTCTGTCGCTGGTGACCGGTAACTACGAGCCGGTGGCGCGCATCAAGCTGGCGCGCGCCGGGCTCGGCCGCCACTTCCCCTCGGGGCAGGGCGGCTTTGGCTCAGACTCCGAGGACCGCGCCGCGCTGCCGGGCATCGCCCGCCGGCGGGCCGGGCACGACGGGGTCTCGCATCCGCGGGCGCGCACGGTCGTGATCGGCGACACCCCGCGCGACATCGCCTGCGCCCGGGCCGACGAGCTGCGCTGCTTCGCGGTCACCACGGGACCGTATGAGGCGGCGGAGCTGACCGGCGCCGACGCGGTGGCCGGCAGCCCGGGTGCCTTGCGGTCGCTGCTGGAGGCCGCGATCAGCGCGTGAGGATCACGCTGGGCGTCACCGCGTAGCGGGCCCTGGGCCGCTTGGCCCTCAGCGCCTTGGCGATGGTGGCGGCGCGGAGGCTAGTTGCGGACGAGCTTCTTGTAGGTGATGCGGTGGGGCCGGTCGGCCTCGGCGCCGAGTTGCTCGTGGCGGAAGCTCTCGTAGGCCTCGAAGTTGCCTTCGAACCAGCGCACCTGCGAGTCGCCCTCGAAGGCCAGCACGTGGGTGGCGACGCGGTCCAGGAACCAGCGATCATGGGAGACGACCACGGCGCATCCGGCGAACGCCAGCAGCGCCTCCTCCAGCGCGCGCAGCGTGTCGGTGTCCAGGTCGTTGGTCGGCTCGTCGAGGAGCAGCAGGTTGCCGCCCTCGCGCAGGAGCTTGGCCAGGTGCAGCCGGTTGCGCTCCCCGCCCGACAGCTTGGCCACCTTGGTCTGCTGGTCGGTGCCCTTGAAGTTGAAGCCTGCGGTGTAGGCGCGACTGGCCACCGTGCGGTCACCGAGGGTGATCTCGTCCAGGCCGCCCGAGATCTCCTCCCAGACGGTCTTGTCGGGGTCCAGCGCGTCGCGGGACTGGTCGACGTAGGCCAGCTTGACGGTCTCGCCGAGACGCAGCGTCCCCTCGTCGGGCTGCTCCTGGCCGGTGATCATCCGCAACAGAGTCGTCTTGCCGGCACCGTTGGGCCCGATCACGCCGACGATGCCCGCAGGCGGGAGCTTGAAGGTGAGGTCGTCGATGAGCAGGCGATCGCCGTAGCCCTTGCGCACGCCGTCGGCTTCGACGACGACGTCGCCGAGCCGGGGGCCGGCGGGGATGTGGATCTGAACCTGGTCGAGCTTGACGTTGCGGTCCTGGGCCAACAGCGCCTCGTAGGCGTTCAACCGCGCCTTGGGCTTACCCCGGCGCGCCGAGGCGTTCATGCGGACCCACTCGAGCTCCTGCGCGATCGTGCGCTGACGGCTGGACTCCTGGCGCTCCTCCTGCCTGAGGCGAATCTGCTTCTGCTCCAGCCACCCGGAGTAGTTGCCCTGGTAGGGGATGCCGCGGCCGCGGTCGAGCTCGAGGATCCAGCCGGCGACGTTGTCCAGGAAGTAGCGATCGTGGGTGATGGCCACGATCGTGCCCTTGTAGTCCTGGAGGTGCTGCTCGAGCCACGCCACCGACTCGGCGTCGAGATGGTTGGTGGGCTCGTCGAGGAGCAGCAGGTCGGGCTGGCGCAGCAGAAGCCGGCACATCGCCACACGGCGCCGCTCTCCACCGGAGAGCGTGGTCACGTCCGCGTCGGCCGGCGGGCAGCGCAGCGCGTCCATCGCGTACTCGAGCGTGGTGTCGAGGTTCCAGCCGTCGACGGCGTCGATCTGCTCCTGCACGCGGGAGAACTCGTCCGCGGTCTCCTCGGAATAGTTCATCGACAGCTCGTTGAAGCGGTCCAGCAGCGCGCGGATCTCGGCCACGCCGTCCTCGACGTTGCCCTTGACGTCCTTGGCGGGATCGAGATGGGGCTCCTGCTCCAGCAGGCCGACGGTGGCGTTGGGGGCGAGCTGAGCATGGCCATCGAACTCGGTGTCGATCCCGGCCATGATCTTCAGCAGCGTCGACTTGCCGGCGCCGTTGTAGCCGAGGACGCCGATCTTCGCGCCGGGGTAGAACGACAGGGAGACGTCGGCGAGGACCTCCTTGTCGGGCGGATAGCGCCGGGAGAGCTTGTGCGTCGTGAAGATGTACTGAGCTGACATTGCCCCTCAGCATAGGAGGGGCGCCGCCGCTCGGCGGGCTACAGCCCGGCGGCGTCCTTCAGAGCCTCGGCCTTATCGGTCTGCTCCCAGGTGAAGTCCGGGTCCTCGCGGCCGAAGTGGCCGTAGGCCGCGGTCTTCTGGTAGATGGGACGGTGCAGGCGCAGGTACTCGCGAAAGGCGCCTGGCCGCAGATCGAAGTGCTCACCGATGAGCTCGAGGATCCGCCCGCGGCCGATCTTCCCGGTGCCGAACGTCTCCACCATGACGCTCACCGGGTGGGCGACGCCGATGGCGTAGGCGACCTGTACCTCGGCGCGGTCGGCCAGGCCGGCGGCGACGATGTTCTTGGCGACGTAGCGGGCCGCGTAGGCGGCCGAGCGGTCCACCTTGGAGGGGTCCTTGCCCGAGAACGCCCCGCCGCCGTGGCGGGCCATGCCGCCATAGGTGTCCACGATGATCTTGCGCCCGGTCAGCCCGCAGTCGCCCATCGGGCCGCCGATCACGAACCGCCCGGTGGGGTTGACGAGGAAGCTGCGCTGCAGCTCGCCGGCGTCATAGAGCCCGTCGGGGAGGACCGGGAGCACGACGTGCTCCCACAGGTCGTCCCGGATCCGGCTCTCGGCACCCTCGGCGTGCTGGCTGGAGATCAGCAGCTTCTCGACCGCCGTCGGCTTGCCGTCCAGATAGCGCACGCTCACCTGGGTCTTGCCGTCCGGGCGCAGGTAGTCCAGCGTGCCGTCCTTGCGCACCGTCGCCAGCCGCTGGGCCAGCCGGTGGGCCAGGGCGATCGGCAGCGGCATCAGCTCGGGCGTCTCGTTGGTGGCGTAGCCGAACATCATCCCCTGGTCGCCCGCGCCCGCGAGGTCGAGCTCGTCCCCGCCGGGGCTGTCCTGGCGCGTCTCATAGGCGGCGTCGACGCCCTGGGCGATGTCGGGCGACTGCTTGTCGATGGCGTTGATGACGGCGCAGGTCTTGTAGTCGAAGCCGAACGCGGCATCGGTGTAGCCGATGTTCTTGATCGTCTCGCGCGCGATGTCCTGGATGTCGACGTACGTCGTCGTCGTGATCTCGCCGGAGACGACGACGAGGCCGGTGTTGACCAGCGTCTCGCAGGCCACACGCGCCGTCGGGTCGTCCTTGAGGACGGCGTCGAGCACGCCGTCGGAGATCTGGTCAGCGATCTTGTCGGGATGGCCCTCGGTCACTGACTCCGAGGTGAACAGGAACTCATTCTCGGCGAAGCTCATCGATCAGTCGTGTCCTTGCTCTTGCGGGTGATCTCCAGCAGATAGGCGACCATCACGTCGGTCGAGCCGAACCTCAGGTGGTAGGCGTCGGAATGTTCTTCCACGCGGGTGATCTGTTCACGCTTGGTGTTGAAAAGCTCGGAGAACTCGAAGAAGGAGAAGTCGACGACGCGTGCCTGATATCCAAGCCCATCGAGCAGCTCCGCGGTGCGCCGGCGGCCGATGACGCTCAATTGCATCATGTACGCCGTGCCGTCGTCGGCCAGAGCCTCGGGCAGCAGCCGGATGAGGTGGTCGAGGAGGTTGCGGCCCCAATAGTCCAGCGGCCGGTGCGTGGTGACCTGCTCGAACGGATCGACCGGCGTCTGGTACAGGCTGGCGACGATCACGTCATAGCGCTCCTCGGGCACCCACGGGTAGAGGTCCTGGGCCGCGGCGCTCACCTTGTCGGCGACGCCGTTGCGAAACGCGTTGGTGAGCGTGTTCTTGACCGAGGTGTGGTCGATGTCGATCGCGTGGACGTGCGCGGCCCCGTTGCGGGCGAGCTGGACGGTGAGGAGCCCACTGCCCGATCCGATGTCCAGGCAGCGCTGGTGGGCCCCGACGCCCTCCCGGTAGAGGTACTTCCAGATGAGGAAGCTGCCCTGGGTGGGGATGAACACGCCGTCCTCGACGTCGATCTCGGGCACGTCGAGCGGGAACATCTCGCGCCCCCGCGGGTCGGCCCAGGACGGTGGCTCGCGCCGCTTCCCGCCCGAGCCGTTGTCCCCGGTCAGCACGGCGGGGCGCTCGTGCCCGGGCTTGGTGCCGGCCAGCGCGGCCCGTGCCGCCTGCAGGTGCGCGGGCCGCACGCCGCAGCAGCCGCCGATCACCTGGGCGCCCTCGTTGCGCCACCTCAGGGCCAGCTCGGCGTATTCCTGGCCCTCGACGCCGGGCTCCTCGCGCCATCCGGCGGCCGAGAGATAGCCCAGATTGGGGTAGACGCCGAGCGGCAGGTCGGTGAAGTCCCGGAGCCAGGAGAGCATCCCGGCGACGTGATCGGGGGGGATGCAGTTGATGGCCAGCGCACCCACGCCCATCTCCTCGAAGCGCCGGGCCGCGCGCCCGAAGGCATCGCCCTCGGGTCCGCCCCAGTGCTCGCCGTAGACCCCGCACACTCCCTGGCGGCAGCGCCGGAAGCTGAGCCACACGGGGATCCCCGTGTCCAGCAGCGCCTCGACGGTGGCGTAGGTGGAGCTGCGGACCAGCGACAGGGTCTCGAGCAGGATGAGATCCGGGGGCGCCTCCTCGAACGCGCGGGAGAGCAGCGCGATCGTCTCGCGGCCGTCCGGCGTGTCGACGTCGCCGTTGATGCTGAACGCGATCGCCACCTCGTCGGCGCGCCCGGCGTCCTGCGCGGCCGAGCGGGCCAGTCCGACGGCGCGGCGGACGATGTCCATCCAATGGACGGGCTCTGACGACTCCGAGAGCCGGACCGCTCCGTCGCGCAGCGCGGTGGGCAGGCCCCAGGTGTTGGTGCAGATGACGTCGCAGCCGACGTCGATGTAGCTGCGATGGACGCGCGCGACGTCCTCCGGCGCGTCGAGCAGCGCCGTCAGGCCCCACACGTGCTCCTCCACCTCCGGCGGCCCACCGCGCACCTTGATGAGCTCGGTGCCGTTGGCGCCGTCGAGGATCACGCACTGATCGGTGGCGATCATCCGCGTCAGGCGCGCATAGCGGTCGACCGTTCCCGTCGCGGTCATCTCAGCCTCTCTCTCCATGCCGGGGTGTGCCGACAGCTTCGTTCTCCACGCGATGGAGCGCCACTCTCACACTTCCTAAACGACCTAGACTTTTGAGTAGGATGACCGATCTGACGGGGCCCGAACCGCCTCAGCAGCGCCTGTGGGGCCAGTACCTCCCGTTGTGTAGGCCAACTCCTGTAAAAAGGATAGGTCGGCCGCGCGCTGGGAGCGGTACGTTGCCGCAACGGTGGCAGTGCACGTCTCATCGGAGCGGCGCGAGAGCGCATTGGGCCCCGTCGTTCGTCAGGCGGGGGGCGTGGTGGTCATGCACGACGGCCACGCCGTGGTCGCCCACTACGGCTCTGCTGCCGGGGAGCTGGCGGCATGCGTGAGCGCCGTCGGGCTCGCCGATCGCTCCGATCTGGCCAAGCTGGTGCTCGACGGACCTCCCGCGCAGCTGCGGCATCTGTCTCACCGGCTCACCGGCAGCGAGCTGGCGCCGGGTGGCGCCGTGCTCAGCGGCGGCGCCTGGTGGTGTGCCGAGAGCCCCGAGCGGATCCTGGTGATCTGCGATGGCGCGCGCGGCGACCGCCTGCATGCCGTGCTCCACGCGCGGGTGGCCCGGCGCTCTGCCGTGAGCCTCACCGATCGCAGCGCCGACCTCGCGGCGCTGGCCGTCGTCGGACGCCGGGCCCGCGCACTGCTGGCCGAGCTCGGCGTCTACGGCACATCGGGCAGCCCCCGCGACGTGCCGCCGCTCACCGCCCACACCGGCGCCGGCGCCGAGGTCCTGTGGCTGCTGGAGTCAGACGACAAGGCGCTGGCGCTGATGGCCGCCGCGGACGCTCCCGCCGTGTGGCACACGATCGAGCGTGCCGGCCAGCGCCACGGGCTCTGCGCCGTGGGCCAGGAGGCAGTGGCCCGCTACGCCCTGATCCGCCGCATCGCCAGTCCGCTCTAGCGCTGCGCTCCTCCACCCCCGGACCGGCCTGTGCCCGCGCCGCCGGGGCGCAGGACGGCTGATGGCGCACGTGCCCCTCCTGGACGTGGCGGCCGCCGAACGGGTGCTGGTGGACCTGCTCGCGCTGGAGCGCGAGCTGCTGGAGCTGGAGTACGTCCGGCGCGCGGATGCGCTCGAGCGCGTCTCAGAGGCGGTGCGCCGCCTGGGCGAGCTCGGCTCGACCGAGGGCCTGCTCACCCGCGCGGCGGCCGAGCTGGGCGCGGGCTCGGAGTTTGACCGGGTGATCATCTCCGAGGTCGCCGAGGGCCGGCTCGTGCCGCTGACGATCTGGGACCGCGTCGACCAGGCGGCCGCCGACGCGGCCCTGGCGCAGCTGGGCGAGGCGACGATCCGGCTCGAGTATCCGCTGCTGGAGTACGAGGTGGCGCGCAGCCACACCCATGAGGTGGTGGTCGTCGCCGACGCCGGCGCCCGGACGCCGGCGCCGCTGTCGCGTTGCCTGAGCTGGGAGTCCTATGCCGTCGCCGCGCTCGTGGTCGGCAACCGCACGATCGGGCTGCTGCACGCGGATGCCGGCCACAGCAACCGGACGGTGGACAGCCTCGACGGCGAGGTGGTGGACCGCTACGCCGAGGAGCTGGCCGGAGTGTTCGAGCGCGCCGTGCTGCGCCACACGCTCGAGCTGCATCGAGCGGAGCTCGGCGCGGCGGTGCACTGGATGAGCACGCGGCTGGGACGACTCGAGGATGCCGCGGGACTGATGAGCCCGCGGGCCGCCGGAGGCGACGCACGGCTGGTCGAGTCGCTCACCGCGCGCGAGCTCGACGTGCTGCGGCTGCTGGCCCGCGGCAACACGAACCTGGCGATCGCCACCGCACTCGTGGTCCGCGAGGGCACGGTGAAATACCACGTCAAGAACATCCTGCGCAAGCTGGGAGCGACGAATCGGGCCGATGCCGTGGCCCGGTTCGTGCGGGCGGGCGGGCGCACCGACGGCGCGACCGGGGTGCGGCGGTGACGGCAACGATCTCCCGGCCGATCCTGGCCGGCGCGCTGGACGTCGAGCTCCAGGGCCGGGTCTCCGCGGCGATCTCCCGGGCCCGGGCGCTGCTCGGCGACGCCGAGGGCGCGGACGCGGCGCGGCCGGCGACGGCCGATCCGCTGCGCGACGTCATCGACGCGCTGACCGAGCGGCTGACCGCGCAGAGCGAGGACTCGCCCGGCGCCGCCGTGCACGAGCAGGAGGCCACGCTCGAGCGCCTGCGCCGCCGCTACGACACCCGTTTCGAGGCGCTCACCGGCGTGCGCCAGGCGGTCGACGAGCTGCGGTCGATCACGTCGCCGGCCTCGATGCTGGGGCAGGCGCCGGCGGCGCTGTGCGGAGCCTCCAAGCTGCACCGCGTGCTGCTCTCCCTCACTGAGGAGGGACGGCTGGTGGCAGAGGCCGCCCACTTCAGCGGCGATCGGTCCGGCGCGGCCGACGTCGTCTCGCGGTTGCGCGCCGAACCCATCGGGCTCGAGCATCCGCTGATCGAGACCGAGCTGCTGCGCCGCCGCCGCGCGACCATCGTCGACGACGCCCAGGTGCACCCACGCGTGGACCGCCGGCTGGCGGAGCTGATGGGCTGGACCTCCTATGCCGCCGCGCCGCTGGTGGTGGGCCCGCACATCATCGGCATGGTGCACGCCGACCGGGGGCCCGGGCAGCGCCTGGACGTGCTCGACCGTGATGTCCTCTGGGAGTTCACCAGCCTGCTGGCGCAGGCGTATGAGAGCGCGAGCCTGCGCCGCGCGCTCCGTCACGAGCGCGAGCAGCTTCGCGAGTTCCTGGACTGGCTCGGCGCCCGGTCGGGCGAGCTGACCGACGCTCCACTGCGCCTGGCGACGATGCAGCGCCCACCACGACGCTCGGCGACGCCGCCGCTGGTGGCGGTGGGCGGCGAGCGCGATGACCGCGTGGTCTTCGAGGGGCTGCTCACCCGCCGTGAGCTCGACGTGCTGCGGCTGCTGGCCGACGGCAACTCCAACAAGGGGATCGCGGAGGCACTGGTGATCTCCGACGGCACCGTGAAGTTCCACGTCAACAGCATCCTGCGCAAGCTGCGGGTCGCAAACCGCGCCGAGGCGGTGTCGCGCTACCTGCGGTTGCTGGGGATGCGCGCGCCGTGAGAGGGCGAGACGGTGCTGCGGATCTTCGCGCTGCTGCTGGCCCTCGTCTCGGTGGGATGCATGTCGCTGGCCATCATCGGAATGGTCACGGGCCGCCCCAGTGACCGGGCCGGCTGGGCGCTGCGACTGGCGGCGGTCGTGTGCTTCGGCGCCGCCGTGGCGCTGAACATCGCGGCGCATTGAGCCGGGAAGGGGAAAGATGCGGCTCGTCTGTGATGACCAGCGCGAGCAAACGCAGTGAGGCGAATCGGGCGCGGCGACGGCTCGACGTGGGGCGCCGCCGACTACGAGCTCGCATCGGCCGCCTCGTCACGTTCATCTGGGCAGCCCGCATCGCGGGTGGTGAGGACGCCGCCGCGCGGTGGCCAGACATCAGTTCTCGGGCTGCCAGCCGCTGATCGTCCACAGCCAGCCGTCGACCTCGGTCACCGTGGCCAGCGTGAGATGCCATCCGGGCTGCAGCCCCTGGTAGGCGCTGGTGTTGGTGGCGGTCGTCCGCTCCCTGGTGACGACCGCGTAGACGTTGCGCCGGCCGGTCACCGGGGCGATGGCCTCGACCGTCCCCGAGTTGGCGATGCCTCCGAGCTTCAGCGAGCTGTCATGAGCGACCTGGGCGGCGGCCAGCGTCATCGCCGAGCGGGCCTGACCGACGCCCGCCTGGGCCAGCACGCGCAGGTGAGTGGCCACGGTGTCCGCGGTCCAGTTGATGTACTCCTGGGCAAAGACCTGGACCGCCTCCACGGGCGAGCGCCAGCCGCCGAGAGCGGTCTGGGCGGGGGCGGGCGTGGGGATCTCGTGGGTGCGCTGGGCCCGGGCCACGGTGGCGCGGAGCCGTGCCGCGGTGACGGACGCAGCAGCGGTGCTCGACGCCGCGGCGCCTCTGCCGCGCGCCCGCGCGCCGCCGAACGGCAGGCCACAGCCCGCGACCGCTGCAGCGGCCATCGCGGCCGCCATCCCGGCCGCCAGCATCGCGCCGATCGACCGACCGCCCCGCACCGAGCGGGCCTCCCGCGAACGTTGCACCGGAAATGGCGGCCCCGGGAAACCCACTAGAGCCCCACCGGATGGCGCACCACGAATCCCGCGGACTCACGCACGAGCGGATGCCATCCGATCCCCGCGCTGCCGTCCCCGGGGCCGGCCGCGTCATGGGTGTCCCAGCGCAGGCCGGCGACGTACATGAAGACGTGATCCGCCGAGGCGTAGATGGTCACCCAACGTCCCGGGCCCGGCAGGCCGAACGACTCGAGGGCGCCCGACGCGGCGTCGTATGCCGCGGGCAGCAGGCCGCCGCCGTAAAGCAGGTGCTCGACGCTCGAGGAGCAGTCATAGGCCGGTGCGATCGCGCTGAGGGAGAGGCCGTGGCCACCGCCCACCATGTACGGCCTGCCGACGATCTGGTTGCCGGCGGCGATCATCCCCTTCACCGCGGCCGGTGCCGTGGCGGGGGCCGTCGCCCGGCCATTGGGGAGGATCTCGGCGCGGGGCCCGGCCGTGACCGGGACGCCGCCGGCCGTCGGGGCCCCGGCAGCGCACGCGTCCGCGCCCGCGGAGCCGCCACCCGACGTCGCGTCCGCCGAGGCGGCGGCGATCGCGCCGGCCGGCGCCTGAGCCAGGACGCTCCCGGCACCCGCCGCGGGCGGACGGGTCAGCCGCACCGCTCCTGACCACCGGCCGTCCTGGTAGGGGATCCGCAACGCCCCCGCGAACTGCCACCACAGGTCGATGACCCGCGGCAGTCCGCCCACCGGGCCGCCTCCGAGACCGAAATCCCGCTTGTAGGCCACCGCCGAGCGACCGCCCCAGGTGACGCGCAGTGGGGTCATGTACGGCAGGCCGCCCATCGCGGTGGCCGTCTGGAACGTGATGCCCCCGAGCTCGGCATAGCTGTCGGGATGCGCCACCAGACTGGCCCCGGAGGCCCCCACCGTGCCGCTGCTCGGGTCCCCCGGGCCGCCGTACTCGGTCGCCCCCACCGGGTGCCCCGATCCCGTCGGACCCACCCCGGCGACCGCGATCGCCGACCCGGCCCCAGCCACCCCCTCGGCACACGACGCCGGCGGCGGCGAGGATGCCAGCAACGCGGCCAGCGCGAGCAGCCCCACCCCGGCGGCGAGCGCCGCCCCCGCGCCGCCGAGCACGATCACGCGGGCGGGACCGGATCGTCGGGTCGGGGGCGCGGCGCAGAGCACGCGGCGACGATAAGTCCGCCCCGGCCCACCCCCGGAGAATTGGCACACATCTGTTGCACTCGGGGCCCGTCCGCGACCTGCCAGAGCGCCCGATGCTCGCTAACGTTGAGGTGTCATGCCACGCATCCTGGACGTTGAAGGCGCACTGCTGCTGCTCGAGCTGGAGCCGCCCTTTGATCAGCGCACCGTGCAACTCGCGCGGCGGCGGATGGCCAAGCGCTGGCATCCGGACATCGCGCCGCCCGGGCGCCGCCACGAGCACCAGCGCCATCTGCAGGCGATCAACGAGGCGGCCGACGAGCTCGAGCGGCTCGCCGAGGCCTCCCGCGGCGGGAAGGTCAGCCGCAACGCGGTCAAGGCGTCAGCGGCAGCCGCGCGGCGCGCCCGCGAGGATGCCGGCCGCCGCGCCTACGAGGCCGAGCAGCGCGCCCGCGAGCACGCCGCCGACCGCGCCAAGCACGACCCGTTCGGGTCACGCGTGCCCGACCACTCGGTGGTGCACCGCTACGCGCGCTGCGTCTCCTACCCCGAATGGGGCGTCGGGACCGTGAGCGGCATCTACTTCTCCGGTGACGAGGAGAGCTCCCAGCAGTGGGCGCGGGTCATGTTCTCCGTCGGGGTCCGCACCGTCCCGGCCGGCTCGCTGCAGTTCGTCGACTTCTCCAAGCCCGACCCGGCGGCCGACCGGGTGCAGCGCTTCATGACCGCCGCCCAGCACGCGCTCGCGGAGGGCGATGCCGCACTGGCCGCCCAGCGCCTGGTCTACGCGCGCGACGCGGAGCCTCAGAACCCGATGGTGCTGCGGCTGCTCACCGCGGCGTTCTGGCAGGCCGGCAACCTCCCCGCGGCCGCGCGCACCGTGCGCGACTGGGCGCGGGTCGACACCGACCGCCCCACCCCCGAGCGCTTCGCCAGCCGCATCTACGAGGACATGGGCGCCGTCGACCTGGCGGCCGAGGCCGCGGTCCGCGCTGCCGATCGCGCCCCCGACGACGCGTCGGCGTGGGAGCGGCTGGGCCGGCTGCGGCTGCGGCTCAACGACCGCCTCGGCGCGATCAGCGCGCTCGAGCGAGCCCGCCTCGTCGGCCCCTCGGTGGATGGGCTGCTCGACCTCGCCCTGGCCCAGCACCTCGCCGGCGACGTGGGCGCCGAGGTGTCGGCGGCCTATGCGGCCACCCAGGTCGATCCCGAGTCACCGCGCGCGTGGTCGGCCTACGCCCACGCCCTGGCCCGCACCGATCGCCTGGGCGAATGTGGCGACGCGTGTCGCCAGGCGCTCAAGCTGGGCAGGGACGACGAGGTGTCCCAGCTGCTCAAGCGCGTCGAGCAGGCCACTCCGCGCGGCCTGTCCGAACGCAGCGCCGCCGCCTGACCGCTGGCACGCCGGCCTCGGTCGAGCGCCCCACCGCGTTCAGGAGGGCGTGACCGAGCCCTCGCGCCCGCACACCGGGCAGGACTCCTGGGGCTCGAGCGTGCGACCGCCACAGGCCGGGCACCGCTCCATCTGCTCCAGCACGCCGAGCATCTCGCCGACGCGGCACACGAGCAGGCGCTCCTCGTCGACCTCGATCCACGTGCCCGCCGAGGCCGGGAAGACGACGTGGTCGCCGGGCTTGACCGGCATCCGCACGCCGACGTGGTCCCACCAGTCCAGGCCGGGTCCCACGGCGAGCACGATCCCGTGCTGGGGCGGCGGCTCGTCGGAGCCCGGGGGCACGAGCAGCCCTGACCGGCGCACCCGATCGGGATCGAGCTCCTTGATGACCACGCGATCGAACAATGGGCGG
This sequence comes from uncultured Actinomycetota bacterium, assembly GCA_963771675.1. Taxonomy (GTDB): domain Bacteria; phylum Actinomycetota; class Thermoleophilia; order Solirubrobacterales; family Solirubrobacteraceae; genus Palsa-465. The sequence continues at coordinate 429,756 of CAVYUJ010000008.1, forward strand.
AGTTGGCTACGCATTACACCGTTTGATGATAGGGCGGCGATCCTGGCGTCGGTCCGCTGTCCTCGTTAGCGTTGGCTCCGCGATGCGCCTGATGATCGCCCGCTGCTCGATCGACTACTCCGGCCGCCTGGAGACCCACCTGGCCGAGGCCACGCGGTTGCTGATGTTCAAGGCCGACGGGACGTTCATGGTGTGGTCAGATCACGGCAGCCAGAGCGTCAAGCCGCTGAACTGGATGACCCCGCCGACCGCGATCGAGGAGATCGACGGACAGCGCATCATCGTGCGCAAGCACGCCGGGGCCAATGAGGAGCGCCTGGAGATCGAGCTGCACGACGTCCTCTCGGATGTGACCCATGAGATGAGCTCGCCCGACGCCGACGTCCCGCTGGCCAAGGACGGCGTGGAGGCCCATCTCCAGGAGGCGCTCGCCGCGGCCCCCGGGTGGTGCGGCGAGGGGTTTCGCCTGGTCCGGCGCGAGTGGCCGACCGATATCGGACCGGTCGACCTCATGTGCCGTGACGACGAGGACCGGTGGGTGGCGGTCGAGATCAAGCGCATCGCGGGGATCGATGCCGTCGAGCAGCTCTCGCGCTACCTGGAGCGGATCCGGCTCGACCCCGCCTTCGCGGACTGCCGGGGCGTGCTCGCCGCCCAGCTCATCAAGCCTCAGGCCCGGGTGCTCGCGGGCGCGCGCGAGATCGAGTGCGTCGAGGTCGACCTCGCGGTCGTGCGTGGCGAGCGCGAGCCCGACCTGAGATTGTTCGTGGCGTGATCTGCCCCCGGCCGAGCGTCCCCACGAGATGAGCGGCGACGGATCCGACGCGGCGGTCCTCACCGAGCGCCGCGACCGCGTTCTGCTGGTCACGCTCAATCGCCCCGATCAACGCAACGCCGTCAACGAGGCGATGGCCACCGGGATCGCGGCCGCGCTGGACGAGCTCGACGCCGACGCCGGGCTCTCGATCGGCGTCCTCACCGGAGCGGGTAAGGGCTTCTGCTCGGGCATGGACCTCAAGGCGTTCGTCGCCGGCGAGTCGCCCGTCGTGGAGGGCCGCGGCTTTGCCGGCATCACCCAGCGCGCCGCCGCCAAGCCGCTGATCGCCGCGATCGAGGGCTTCGCCGTCGCCGGTGGCCTGGAGGTGGCCCTGTGCTGCGACCTCATCGTCGCGGCGCGTGGGGCGCGGCTGGGCATCCCCGAGGTCAAGCGCTCGCTGGTCGCCGCCGGCGGTGGCCTGCTGCGGCTGCCGCGGGTGCTCCCGCGCAACATCGCCATGGAGATGGCGCTCACCGGTGACCTCATCCTGGCCGAGCGCGCCGCCGAGCTGGGCCTGGTCAACCGGCTCGCCGAACCGGGCGGGGCGCTGGGCGCGGCGGTGGAGCTCGCCGAGGCGATCGCCGCCAACGGACCGCTGGCGCTGGCCGCCACCAAACAGATCCTGTCCGAGTCCGTGGACTGGCCGGACGCCGAGTTCTTCGCCCGCCAGGAGGCGATCGCCGGGCCGGTGCGGGCATCCGAGGACGCGCGGGAGGGCGCCACCGCGTTCTCGGAGAAGCGCGCGCCGGTGTGGAAGGGGCGCTAGGCGGCCTAGCTCCCCGCGAACGCGCGGAGCTAGGCCGTCTCGCCCCAGGCGGTGGCGATGATGACCCGGCTCCCGCCGTGGTCGCGGTGCTCGCAGAGGTAGATGCCCTGCCAGGTGCCGAGCGCCAGGCGCCCGCCCATCACCGGCAGCATCAGCGTCGAGCCCAGCAGCGCCGACTTCACGTGGGCGGGCATGTCGTCGTCGCCCTCGAGCGTGTGGCTCCAGTAGTCAGCGCCGTCGGGGATCGCCCGGTCAAACCAGGTGGCGAAGTCCCGGCGCACGTCGGGGGAGGCGTTCTCGTTGAGGGCCAGCGACGCCGACGTGTGCTGGATGAGCAGGTGCAGCATCCCCACGCGCAGCTGGTCGAGCTCGGGGAGCGCCTCGATCACCTCGCGCGTGATCAGGTGAAAGCCCCGGGACTGGGGCTCGAGCCGCAGGTGACGCTGGATCCACATCAGTCGGGCAGGCGCGCCACGCGCATGTCGACCCTCTCCCCCCGGAACGGAACCCCTTCGCGCATCAGCAACCGGCGCTGGCGCGTGCCCTTGGCCAGGGACCCGTCCGCGCGGACGATGCGGTGCCAGGGGACGTCGGGATCGGCGCAGTCGTGGAGCACCGCCCCGCCCACCCGGGGCGCGCCGGGCGAGATGTCCCCATAGGTGCGCACGAACCCCTCGGGAGTCGCGCGCACCCGATCGAGGATCGCGGCGGTTCGCTCATCGGCGGTGGGCACGTCCCAAAGGATCGCACCCACCGCCGCGCGGGACCGATCAGGGCAACAGGACGATCTTGCCCCGGGTGTGGTTGCGCTCCAGCTCGGTGTAGGCGTCGCGCACCTGATCCAGGGGATAGGTGGCGGCGATCGGGATCTCCAGCGCCCCCTCGTCGATGAGCGAGGCGAGCTCGGCCAGGGTCTGCGCGCTCGCCCCGGCGGCGTTGCCGTCGGCCTTGACGCCGTGCTTGGCCACCGCATCGAAGTCGGCGATGGTGTCGATGCGGTCCGGCGCCACCCCGAGCTCGAGCGCCAACGCGACATACGGCGCACCGACGGTGTCGATGAAGGCGTCCACCCCGTCGGGGGCGGCTTCGCGGATGCGCTCGGCCACCCCGTCACCGTAGGTCGCCGGGGTCACGCCGTGGCCGCGCAGCCACTCGTGGTTGGCCTCCGAGGCCAGGCCGATGACGGTGGCGCCGGTGCGCCGCAGCAACTGGACCGCGATCGAACCGACGCCGCCGGCCGCGCCGGACACGACGACGGTGTCGCCCGCCGTGGGGCTGACGGCACGCGTCGCCGCAGACGCCGTGGCGCCGGCGACGAACAGAGCGCCCGCCACCTCCCAGGGCACGCCCGCCGGCCGCCGGGTGGCGTGCTCGGCGCCGATCACGGCCAGCTCGGCCTGGCTGGCGCGGTCGTCGGTGAAGCCGATCACCTCGTCGCCGGGGGCGAACGCATCGACGCCGTCGCCGACGGCTTCGACCACGCCGGCGAGGTCTGAGCCCTGGCCTGACGGGAACGTCGCCGGCCAGCGTTCGTGCAGCATGCCCTGGCGGATCTTGGCCTCGCCGGGGTTGATCCCGGCCGCCTTGACGCGGACCAACAGCTGGCCGGGACCGGGAACCGGGTCCTCGACCTCGACCACCTGCAGGACGTCGATTCCGCCGTACTCGTCAAATCTCACCGCTCGGGACATCTCATCAGCTCCTTGGTTGTGACTGCACCGATAGCTAATCGCAGGCACGGCGGACTTTCCATGCTTGAAAGTGCTGAAAATATATGCCATCGTCCTGCATCGTGGACGTACTGACGGATCTGCTGCAGCGCTCGAGCGCGCGTGGCGCGGCGTTCTCGCGCACCACCGCCCACGGCGACTGGGGGTTGCGCTTCGGCGGCGGTGCCGCGCTGGCGGTCCACGTCGTCGTCGGGGGAGAGGTCCACCTGTGGACGACGCGCCCCGAGCAGGCGGTGCGGCTGCTGCCGGGCGACATCGCGCTGGTGCGCGAGCCCGAGGCCCAGCACCTGGCCCACGCCCCCGGCGCACCCTGTCACCCCGCAGCCGAGGTGATGGCGCCGGGGACCGGGGTCTCGCGCCGCATCAGCCTGGGCGACGCCGGCGACGGCCCGGCCACGACGTTCTTCTGCGGCGCCTACCGGTTCGAGGGCGATCTCGCCCAGGGCCTGCTCGCCGCGCTGCCCGACCTGCTGGCGATGCGCCCCCCGGCCGGCAGCATGCTCCGCGCGACCCTGGACCTCCTCGCGGGCGAGATGCTGCGCGACGAACCCGGCCAGCAGACGCTGCTGGATCGCCTGCTCGACGTGGCCCTGGTCCAGATCCTCCGTGAGCACTTCACGGCGCGCCACGCCGCCGCGCCCGGGTGGTTTCGCGCCTCGGCCGACGAGCGCGTCGGGACGGCGCTGCGCGCGCTGCACGCCGATCCGGCGCACGCCTGGACGGTGGCCGAGCTGGCCAACGAGGCGGCGCTGTCGCGCTCCGCGTTTGCGCGGCAGTTCACCGAGCTCGTGGGACTGGCCCCGCTGGCCTACCTCAACGACTGGAGAATGGCGCTGGCCCGCGAGCGGTTGCGCGACACCGACGCGCGGCTGGCAGGTATCGCGACGTCGCTGGGGTATGCGTCGGAGTTCTCGTTCGCCGCGGCCTTCAAGCGCCACCACGGCGTCGCTCCGGGACGGTGGCGTGGCGACGCGCGCCACCGTCAGACCGCCTTGACAGGTTCCTGATAAGGTCGCCAGCTCGCGGTTTTCCCAGCTAATGGGGAGTTTCGGGATTCCGCGAACGATTCCTGATGACCATTTGCCGCCGTAGGGTTCCGTTCCGAGTCGTCGTCGCCGCCGCCATCGTCGTGGCCCTGGCGGGCCTCGCGCTGCTCGCACCGCCGCACTCGGGCGCCAGCCAGAGCCTTGGTCAGCTCCACTCAGAGCTCGGCGCCCAGCAGGCGCGCGAGCACGGCCTGGCCGCCAGCGTCAGCCAGCTCGACGCGAGCATCAGCTCCCTGGAGTCGCAGATCTCGCTGGTGGAGCAGCGCGAAGCCGCGGTCCGCCAGTCGCTCGCCGCTGACCGCGCCCGTCTCGCCGAGCTCGAGGGACAGATCTCCCGCGAGCGCGATCACCTGGCCCAGCTGCGCCGGACGCTGGCCAAGGCCAAGACGATCCTGCAGGCCCAGCTCGTCTCCCAGTATGAGTCCTCACCGCCCGACGTCGTCTCGGTGATCCTCAACGCCAACGGGTTCAACGAGCTGCTCGATCAGCTCAACTTCCTGGGCCGCGCCAAGCACCAGCAGCAGAGCATCATCTCGATCACGGAGGCCGCCAAGGCCGCGGCCGACGCCGCCGTCAAGCGGCTGACGGGCCTTCAGCGCACCGTCCGGCAGGTCACCGCCGAGACCGCCGTCCGCGCCCAGGCTCTGGCCGGGATGAACCAGCTGCTGTCCTCGCGCGAGTCCGCGTTGTCCAGCGCCCGCAGCGCCCAGCGGGCAGCGCTGGCATCCACCCAGGCGCGCACCGCGTCCCTGCGGCGCCAGATATCGAGCGCCGAGGCGGCCGCCCGCGCTGCCGCCGCAGCTCGCGCCGCCGCCGCCGCTGCCGCTGCCGCCGCGGCCAGCAGCGCCCCCAGCGGGCCGGCGCTCGGCCCCTCCAACGGCTGGGCCATCCCCTACGCGATCGTCCTCTGCGAGTCCGGCGGGCAGAACCTGCCGCCCAACAGCGCCGGGGCGTCGGGCTACTACCAGATCATCCCCAGCACCTGGAAGCTGTTCGGCGGCACCGGCCCGGCGGCATACCTGGCATCCAAGTCCGAGCAGGACGCGGTGGCGTCGCGCATCTGGAACAACGGCGCCGGGGCATCGAACTGGGTGTGCGCCGGCATCGTCGGGATCCACTGACGACAGCGCGGCGCCGTCGCACCGCCGTCAGGGTGCTCGTGGCGGCGCTGCTCGTCGCCGCGTTCGTCATCCGCCTGGTCGACGTCGAGAACACCTACTACAAGGCCAAGAACGACGCCGGCACCTACAACCGGTTCGGCTCGGACATCGCCCGCTACGGCGACTACCACACCGGCTCGGGGCCGCACACCGGGGCCGGGGGCTCGCGGGGGCGGACCGCCTACTTCCCGCCGGCGTTCCCGTACCTCCTCGGGCTGGTGGACCTGATCGACGGCCACCAGGCGGGGGGAAAGGCCGCCGTGGCGCCCGAGCGCGTCGCCATGGCCGTGATCGGCACCGTCAGCGTCGGCCTGCTCGGCCTGGTCGCGCTGGAGGCCTTCGGCGGCTCGGTGGGCGTGGCCGCGGTGGCGATCGCCGCGGTCTACCCGGTGTTCGTGGAGCTCTCGGGGACGCTGGTGGCCGAGAACCTGCTGCTGGTGCTCGAGCTGGCTTCGATCTGGACGGCGCTGCGGGCCCGCCGCGCGCGCCGGACGAGCGGGGTGTATCTGTGGATCGCGGCGTCCGGCGTGCTGACGGGGCTGGCCACGCTCGCGCATGAGAACGCGGCCCTGTTCGTGCTGCCCCTGGGCGTGGCGGCATGGTCGGTCGTGCGGGCCCGGACGGGGGTGGGCGGGGGCCGAGTCGCGCGCCGGCCGGGACTGCGCGCGCTGGCCGCCCCGGCGCTGCTGGTGCTGTGCGCCGCCGCGATGATCGCGCCGTGGACCGTGCGCAACGCAATTGAGCTGCACCACTTCATCCCCGTCTCCGACGAGACCGGGATCACGCTCGTGGGCACCTACAACGCCACCTCCGCCGCCGCCGAGCCGCTGCACTACAAGTGGGACCTGTACCTCAAGCTGCCGCAGTTCAAGGCGTTGGCCAAGAACGCCTCGCACTACGACGAGGTGGGCCTGTCCAGCGTGCTGCAGTCTCGCGCCCTGGACTACATCCGCGCGCACCCGTTCTCGCCGCTCGACGTCGGCTTCCACAACACCCTGCGGATGCTCGAGCTGGAGGGCTCGTTCGCGTGGCATGCCTCGTATGACGCGATCGGCCTGCCGGCCCGGGCCGCCGGGATCGGCGTGGTGAGCTTCTGGGTCCTGCTGGCGATGGCCATCGCCGGCCTGTTCACCGCCGTGCGCCGCGAGGCGCCGCGGTGGCTGTGGGCGTTCCCGGTGCTCTACTGGCTCTCGATCACGTTCATCAACGTCGAGACGCCGCGCTTCCGGGAGCCGATCGATCCCTTCTTCGTGCTGCTCGCCGCGTGCGCGCTGGCCACCGCGGCGCATCGCGTGCTGGCGGCGTCAGGGCTGGGCGGTGCGCCAGTCCGGCGTCGTCGGGGAGCGCCCGAGCTGGCGGGCGACCACACTGAGCTGGTCAAGATGGTCAAGCGCCTGGCCTGATCCGACGGCGACGCAGGTCAGGGGCGACTCGGCGCGGAATACGGGCATGCCGGTCTCGGCCGCGACCAGCTCGGGGAACCCGCGCACCAGCGTGCCTCCGCCGGCGAGCAGGATGCCGTCGCGGGCGATGTCCGACGACAGCTCGGGCGGGGTCTGCTCGAGCGTGTCGCGGATGCCCTGGAGGATCTCGCGCAGCGGACCCGCGATCGCGCTGCGGACCTCCTCGGAGTGAAGCTGTACGGCGGTGGGCAGGCCGCTGGCGAGATGGCGGCCGCGCACCTCGGTGGTCTGCTCCTCCTGGAGCGGCATGGCCGAGCCCAGCTCGATCTTGATCGCCTCCGCGGTACGCGAGCCGATGGCCAGCTGGTGGACCGAGCGGATGTAGTGGGCGATGGCCTCGTCCATCTCATAGCCGCCGACCCGCACCGAGCGCGAGACGACGATGCCGCCCAGCGAGATCACCGCCATCTCGCTGGTCCCCCCGCCGACGTCGACGACCATGCGCCCCACCGGCTCCTCGATCGCGACCCCGGCGCCGATGGCGGCGGCGATCGGCTCCTCGATGAGGTGGACCCGCCGGGCGCCGGCGGCCAGCGAGGCCTCCTCGACGGCGCGCTTCTCCACCTCGGTGACGCCCGAGGGCGCGCAGACGATCAGGCGGGGGTGCGCCGTGCGGCGGTCGATCACCTTGCGGATGAAGTAGCGCAGCATCTCCTCGGTGACCTCGAAGTCGGCGATCACCCCGTGGCGCAGCGGCCGCGTGGCCGAGATCGTCGCCGGGGTGCGGCCGATCATCCGCTCGGCGTCGGCGCCGACGGCATGCACCTCGCCGGTGGCGACGTCGGAGGCCACCACCGAGGGCTCGGAGACCACGATGCCGCGCCCGCCCACGTAGACGAGCGTGTTGGCGGTCCCAAGGTCGATCGCCATGTCGTGGACCCCGAGTGTGGGCGCGAAGTGGCGCCGTGAATTGTCGCGACGAGAGCCGTCTCTGCGAAAGCGGATTTGGCAGAGATTGTCAGATGCGGGGTGCGGGCGTGAGGGGCGGCCGGTGGATTGCAGGTGATTTCCACCCGGATCCGGAGCCGACGTGTGTCATCTGATGGTTGCTCAGCAGCCTTAACTTGCATCACGTCCTCTGGAGCGGCCCCGGCCGAGCCCTCCCTGAGCCGCAGTTGACGTTGGCCGCGTACCCCGCGGACGCGGGCGGAGGACCTGCTACCGCTCGCCGGGCAGCTTGCGCGGGAACTGCGACACGGTCTGCTTGAGATCGAGCGCGGTGGCGAGGATCCGGTGCTGCTCGGTGGCGTGGGCGATGGGGTAGCCCTCGCCCGAGGCGGCCCGCTCGGGCCGGCCGATGTAGCCGAAGTTCAGGTGCTCGGGCAGCACCTGGAGCAGGCGCGGAGACATGTAGGCGCGGGCGCCCATGTTGCGCGGCTCCTCCTGCACCCACACGACCTCGCGCAGGTTGGGGTACTGGGCGACGATGTCGAGGATCTCGGTCTGCGGGAAGGGGTAGAGCAGCTCGACGCGGCCGATGGCCACGTGCTGGCTGGCGGCCTCGTCGCGCGCCTTGGTGGTGAGCAGGTCGTAGTAGATCTTGCCCGTGCACAGCACCACCCGGGTGACCTCGGCGGGGTCGGCGTTGGGGTCGCCCAGCACGGGCTGGAAGCGGCCCTCGACGAATTCCTCGAGCCGGCTGGCGGCCTGGGGCAGGCGCAGCAGGCTCTTGGGGGTCATGATCACCAGCGGCCGCTGCTTGGCGATACGGGCCTGGCGGCGCAGCAGGTGGAAGTACTGGGCGGGCGTGGTGAGGTTGGCCACGCGGATGTTGCCCTCGGCGGCCAGCTGGAGGAAGCGCTCCAGGCGAGCCGAGGAGTGCTCGGGTCCCGAGCCCTCATAGGCGTGGGGCAGCAGCAGCGTCAGCCGCGACGTCTGCCCCCACTTGGCCAGGCCCGAGACGATGAACTGGTCGATGATCACCTGGGCGCCGTTGACGAAGTCGCCGAACTGGGCCTCCCACAGGACCAGCGTCTCGGGGCCCTCCTGGGAGTAGCCGTACTCGAAGCCGACGCAGGCCATCTCCGACAGCGGGCTGTTGTGCAGCTCCATCGGCGACAGCGCGCCGGGGAGGTGCTGCATGGAGCAGTGCTCCTGGCCGGTCTTGGGATCGTGCAGGACGAGGTGGCGCTGGCTGAAGGTGCCGCGCTCGGTGTCCTGGCCGGTGAGGCGGATCGGGATCCCCTCGGTGAGCAGGGTGGCGAAGGCGAGCGCCTCGGCGTGCGCCCACACCAGGCCCTCACCGTTGACCACGGCCTCCCGGCGCTGCTCGAGCTGCTTGACCAGCTTGGGGTGCACGGAGAAGCCGTCGGGCACCGTGAGGAGCTCCTCGTTGAGCACCTTGAGGCGGTCCTCGGCGACGGCGGTCTTGACCTCCGGCGAGGGCGTGCGGTCGAGCTGGTACTCGCCGGTGGCGTGCTCGACGCCCTTGGCGGCGGCGATGCGCTCCTTGAGCTGGGCGTGGGAGTCCGACAGCACCGACCACACCTCGTCGGTCATCTCGGTGGAGTCCTGCTCGGAGACGATGCCCTGATCCACCATCTGGCGGGCGAACAGCTCGCGCACGGACGGGTGCTTCTTGATCACCTGGTACATCTCGGGCTGCGTGTAGGCGGGCTCGTCGGCCTCGTTGTGGCCGAAGCGCCGGTAGCCGATGAGGTCGATCATCACGTCATGGCCGAACTCCTGGCGGAAGGCGAAGGCCAGCCGCACCGCGCTCACGCAGGCGGCGACGTCGTCGGCGTTGACGTGGATGATCGGGACGTCGAAGCCCTTGGCCATGTCCGACGCGTACGTGGTGGAGCGGGAGTCGTCCGGGTCGGTGGTGAAGCCCACCTGGTTGTTCTGGATGAGGTGGATCGTGCCGCCGACGGTGTAGCCGTCCAGCGCCTGGAGGTTCAGGGTCTCGGCGACCACGCCCTGACCCGGGAAGGCAGCGTCGCCGTGGAGGATGACCGGGATGGCGGCGTTGGTGTCCTGGTGGGCGTGCGGGCCCTGGCGGGTGGTCTGGGCCGCCCGCGTGGCGCCGGCGGCGACGGGGGCGACGAACTCGAGGTGAGAGGGGTTGGACTCCAGCCGCACGATGATCGACTCGCCGCCCGGCAGCGAGTAGGAGCCCTGGGCGCCGTGGTGGTACTTGACGTCGCCGGTGCCGCCCTGGGGCAGCGTGGTGATGGGCTCGAGCGTCGAGGAGCCCTCGAACTCGGCGAAGATCGAGTCATAGGGCCGGCCCAGATTGTGGGCCAGGACGTTGAGGCGGCCGCGGTGGGCCATGCCGATCACGACCTCGCGGGCGCCGCGGGTGGCCGACAGCTGGATGAGCTCGTCGAGCATCGGGACGGTCATGTCCAGGCCCTCGACTGAGAACTGCTTCTGGCCCAGGTAGGCCTTGTGCATGAAGCGCTCGAAGGCGTCGACCTCCGTCAGCCGCTTGAGCAGCGCCTTCTGCTCCTCGTTGGTGAGCGGGCGGCGGAACTGCCCGGACTCGATCGCCTCGCGCAGCCACAGCCGCTGGCGGTGCGACGCGATGTGCTCGATCTCGTAGGCAATCGTGCCGCAGTAGGTCTCGCGCAGGTGCGGCAGGGCGTCGGCGAGCGTCGCGCCGGGCACGTACATGCGCAGGACGTGGGCGGGAATCTGCGCCATCACCTCCGGGGTGAGGCCCAGCGGCGCCGGGTCGAGCGCCGGGTCGCCCTCGGACTCGCGGCCCAGCGGATCCAGCCGCGCGGCGAGGTGGCCGTGGGTGCGGTGGGCCTTGAGCAGCGAGGTGGCGGCCTGCACGGCCATCATCAGCTCCTCGTCGTGCGCCGGTGCGGCCTCGGTGGCCGCGGCCCCGCGGGTGGCGGCGGCCGCCGCGGCCGGGGCGGGCGGCGGCGGGAGCTCGGGCAGCTCCACGCCCAGGTCGGCGAAGATCTTCTCGTAGAAGGCATCGTCGCCCTGCAGCAGCGCCTCGATGCCCTGCAGGAAACGGCCGGACTCGGCGCCCTGGATGATGCGGTGGTCGTAGGTGGAGGTCATCGTCATGACCTTCTCGGCCCCGATCATCGGGCCCACCCGCTCCAGCCCCACCGGGTACGCGATCGAGCCGGTGGCGACGATCGTGCCCTGGCCGACCATCAGGCGCGGCACCGACGCGATCGTGCCGATCCCGCCCGGGTTGGTCAGCGTGACGTTGCCGCCGGTGAGGTCGTCGGCGGTCAGCGTGTTGGTGCGAGCCTTCTCCACCAGCGCGTTGTAGGCGTCCAGGAACTGGGCGAAGCTCATGCGCCCGGCGTCGCGGATGACCGGGACCATCAGCGTGCGGGTGCCGTCCTTCTTCTCGACGTCGACGGCGAGGCCGAGGTTGACGGCGCCGTCGTCGTGGCGGTAGGGCTTGCCGTCGATCTCCTCGAAGTGGTTGGCCATCACCGGCATGGCCTCGGTGGCCACCCGCGCGATGGCGTAGGCGATCAGATGGGTGAAGGAGACGCGCTTGCCGCCGTTCTTGAGCTGCTTGCGCCGCTCGTCGAGCGTGGTCACCGTCAGGGTGCGGAAGGAGGTGGCCGTCGGGATGGACCGGCTCTGGTCCATGTAGCGGGCCAGCGCGGCGCCGCCGCCCTTGATGAGCTGTGCG
>CAVYUJ010000009.1:0-154060 GCA_963771675.1 uncultured Actinomycetota bacterium
CCACGCCGCTCTCGTTGACGTCGGGCGGGTGGACCTCGATCCCCCGCCGCTGTGCCTCGTGCACGAGCGCGTCAGGCGGATAGAAGCCCATCGGCTGCTCGTTGAGCAGCGCGCAGAGGAACTCCTGGGTGTAGTGGACGCGCAGCCACGTCGACTGGTAGGCGAGCAGGCCGAAGGCGGCGCCGTGGGCCTTGGGGAAGCCGAACCCGGAGAAGCCCTTGACCATCTCCCACACGCGCTCGGCGGTCTCGTCCTCGACGCCGTGCTTGCGCTTGGCCCCCTCCACGAACCGCGCGTGGTAGGCCTCGATCGCCGCCTCCGAGCGCTTGCGGCTCATCGCCCGGCGCAGCCCCTCGGCCTCCCCCACCCCGAAGCCGGCGAAGGCGATCGACACCTCCAGCACCTGGTCCTGGAAGATGATCGTGCCCAGCGTCTCCTCCAGCACCGGCTTCAGCGACGGATGGTCATAGGGGACCTCGAAGTCCGGATCGACCCGCAGGCGCTGGCGCCGCGCGATGTAGGGGTTGACGGCGCCGCCCTGGATGGGCCCGGGGCGGACGATCGCCACCTGGATCGTGATGTCGCGGAGGTTCTCCGGCCGGGTGCGCCGCAGCGAGGCCATCTGCGCCCGGCTCTCGATCTGAAACACCCCGGTCGTGTCGGCCTCCTGGATGCACTCGTAGGTGGCCGGGTCGTCGTAGGGGATCCGGGAGAGGTCGATGCGCTCCCCCCGCGTCCGGGCGATGAGCTCCACCGTCCGCTCCACCGCCGACAGCATCCCCAGCCCCAGCACGTCGATCTTGAGAAAGCCGGCATCGGCGCAGGAGTCCTTGTCCCACTGGACGATCTGACGGCCCTCCATCGCCGCGGGGACGATCGGGCAGCAGTCGATCAGCGGCCGGGTGGCGATGATCATCCCGCCCGAGTGCTGGGAGAGATGGCGCGGCAGGCCGTGGGCCTCGGTCGCCAGCCGGGCCAGCCATGCCCAGCGGCCGGTCAGGCCCTGGCGTCCGGTGTTGGTGATGTCGCGGCCCACCTCGCGCGCGTCCCATCCCTCGCTGCCCCGGGCCACCCGCTCGATCTCCCCCGGGGGCAGCCCCAGCGCCTTGCCCAGCTCGCGGATCGCGCCGCGGGCCCGGTAGGTGGGGAAGGCGGCGACCAGCGCCGAGCGCTCGTGGCCGTAGCGCTCGTGCACGCGCGGGATCAGCTTCTCGCGGATGTCACGCGGGAAGTCGAGGTCGATGTCGGGCAGCGAGGTCAGCTCCTCGTTGAGGAACCGCCCGATCAGCAGCTCGTTGGCGATCGGATCCACGTGCGAGAGCCCGGTGAGGAAGCAGACGATCGACGACACACTCGATCCGCGGCCCCGCCCCGGCGGCAGCAGCGCCCGCGCGCTCTCGGTTCCACGTACCTCCACCGCCACCTCGCGCGCCAGCTCCAGCATGTCGTGGTGCAGCAGGAAGAAGCCGGGCAGCCCCAGCGAGTCGATGATCCGCATCTCCTCTCCCAGACGCGCGATCGCCCTGCTGCGGATCTCCGCCGGCACGGTGTCATAGCGCTCGTGCAGGCGGGCGTCGCACAGCTCGGACAGCGTGCGCATGGCGCCGCCGTCCTCGGCTCCCGGATACCGGTAGCCGAGATCGCTGCCGAGATCGAAGCGCAGCTCGTCGGCCAGCCGGACCGTCTCGGCCACCGCCTCCGGATGCTCGGCAAAGCGTGCCGCCATCGCCTCGGGCGCGGCCAGCACGTGACTGAAGTTCCCCCGCCGCTGGGGCTCGGAGGCATCGAGCGTGGTGTGCAGGCGCACCGCCACGAACGCGTCCTGCAGCGGTCCCCGATGACGAGCGTGGGCGTGCACGTTGCCGGTGGCCACGCAGGCCACCCCCAGCCGGCGCGCCAGCTCGGCCAGGCGGCGGTTGCGGGCCCGGTCGTCGTGCAGGAACGGCCGCTGCAGCTCGACGCGCAGCCGCTCAGGCCCGAACGCTTCGCGCAGCCGCCGCAGGGTGAGCTCGTCGTGGACGCCGCGCAGGGCACAGCCGCTGAGGCAGACCAGGCCCTCGGCGCGGTCGAGCACCGTCTGCAGCGGGATCGACGGATCCGTGGGCGGCGCCCCCGGTCGGCCGTCGCGCGTGTGCTCGTGCGCGCGGGTGAGGATGCGGCAGAGGTTGGACCAGCCGCGCGCGTCGGCGACCAGCAGCGTGAGGTGGCGCCCATCATCGAGGTCCACCTCGGCGCCGTGGATCGGCCGCAGGCCCAGCGCCCGGGCCGAGACGGCGAACTCCATCGAGCCCGAGACCGTGTTGTGATCGGTCAGCGCGAGCGTCTCATAGCCCAGTCCGAGCGCCGTGGGCACGAGCTCGTCCGGCAGCGAAGCCCCATCCAGGAACGAGAACGCCGAATGGCAGTGCAGCTCCGCGTACATCGAACGTATGTTCGCATCCAAAGGACGCGAATACAACACCGCCCGCCGAGGCGCGGCTCAGTCAGGGCGTGATCGCCGGCGGGGCGCCCAGCGTCCCGAGATCGGCCCGGCTCACGCCCGCCTTGGCGTAGACCGCCTTGACGTGGTCCTGCACCGTCCACGGCGACAGCGACAGCATCGCGGCGATCGACTTGGTGGGGCGCCCCTGGGCGAGCAGCGAGGCCACCTCGCGCTCGCGGGCGCTCAGCCCCCGCGCGCGCAGCACGCTGTCGAGCACCAGCTCCGAGGTCGCCGGTTGCATCACCGCCGCCACGTTGCCCGAGCCGGCGTCGTCGAGCACCGACACGTCGATCATGAACCAGCGGCCGTCCAGCGCGCGCATCCGGGCGGTGGCGGGCCCGCCGGTGGCATCCCAGCGTGCCCGCGCCGCCAGGAAGGACATCACGCCTGGCGCCTGGTCGCCGCCGGGACCGGGCAGCAGCGCCAGCCGCCTGCGAGCGACGGCGTCGGCGGACACGATGTGGTCGCTGGCATCGAGCAACAGGACCGACGGCGCCGATCCGTCATCGAGGCCGGCCGTCACCGGCGCCCCATCCAGTGACCGCGCCGTCGCCAGCCTCAGCGCCTGGGTGGTGCCGGGGACGATGTCGGCGACGAACCGCAGATCCGCCTCGGTCATCCGCCGCCGCGTGAAGACGACCACGGACATCCAGATGCCGTAGGCGTCGGTGAAGGCCACGCGCAGCTCATCGGCGGTCCCGGTGGGCTCGATCATCTCGCGGAAGCGGGCGCTGGAGGAGAGCCGATTACGCGTGGAGGTCGAGATCGCCGCGACCTTCTCCCGAGTGGTCACCAGCTCCGCGAACCGGTTGACGTCGGGACGGCGGTACTCATAGACCAGCGACTCCTCGAGGCTGCCGGGAGCGCCGCCGAGCTCGGCTCCGCTCACCAGCGCGCCGGAGGCCGGATCGGTGCGATGCCAGCACGCGCTGGAGATGTCCAGCACGTCCGCGGCCTCGGCCAGGAAGGTCTCGACGATGCCGTCGACACCGGCGTCGGGCCGGTCGACCGCCGCCTCGATCCGGCGTGCCACGCGGGCGTAGTCCGGGTGACGGGGGAGCACGAAAGCCAGTCTGACAGACGTCCTGGGCCCTGGCCAATCCCTCATTTCCAGGGATTGAGCGCGCGCGTGCGGCGGCCCACCATGCCGCCCATGAACCCATACACCCCCACCACCACACACGCTCACATTCAGTCGCTCGACTCCGCCCCCGGCGATTCCGTGCACGGCGGTTCGATCCACATCCGCGTCCGCAGCGAGGACACCGACGGACGGTTCGGGCTCATCGAGCAGGTCGTTCCCGCCGGCTTCCCCGGCCCCGCGCTCCACGTCCACCCGGACTTCGCCGAGACGTTCTACGTCATCGAGGGCGAGATCGCGGTGCGCGTCGGCGACGAGGCGCACGAGGCCGGCGCCGGGACGGTCGCCGTCGTGCCGCCCGGCACGCCGCACACGTTCGCCAACCCCTCAGCGGCGCCGGCGCGGATGCTCGTCCTCGTCACCCCCGGCGGCTTCGAGCGCTACTTCGAAGCGCTCACGAAGGCGATCCGCGAGGCCGGGGGCTTCCCGCCCGCCGAGGAGCTCGCAGCGCTGGGGATCGCCCACGGCAGCGTCCCGGTCTGAGGCGCCGCGGCGGGATCCGAAATTTCCGCTTGACAAGTTATTAGTGACTGCTAAGTTATTCCTAGTTAGTGCTCACTAAGAAGAATCTGGAAGGAGGGATGGCCATGAGTGCCACCCGTCGCCGGGGCTGGACCCTGGCAATCGTTTCCGTCGGTCTGTTCATGGTGGTGCTCGACAACCTGGTCGTGAGCGTCGCCCTGCCGAGCATCCACCGCGATCTGGGCGCATCGATCCAGGCGCTCGAGTGGACGGTCAACGCCTACACCCTCTCCTACGCCGTGCTGCTCCTGACCGGGGCGGCCCTCGGCGACCGCTTCGGACGCAAGCGGATGTTCATGGCCGGCGTCACGCTCTTCACCGTGTCCTCAGCGGCCGCGGCCCTCGCACCGAGCATCGGGCTGCTGATCGTGGCCCGCGCCATCCAGGGCGCCGGCGCGGCGATCGCCACGCCGCTCACCCTGACCCTGCTGGCCGACGCCTATCCGCCGGACCGCCGCGGCTTTGCCATCGGCGTGTGGTCAGGCATCAGCGGCATCGCGGTCGCGCTTGGCCCGCTGGTGGGCGGCGCGATGGTCCAGGCCGCCTCATGGCACTGGATCTTCTGGCTCAACGTCCCGATCGGCGCGGCGTTGGTCCCGCTGGCCGGCGCGCGGCTGGCGGAGAGCTTCGGGCCCTCCGGCGAGCTCGACCTGCCGGGGCTGGTGCTCGGGTCCTCCGGGCTGTTCGGACTGGTGTTCGGCCTCATCCGCAGCCAGTCCCTGGGCTGGACGAGCACCGAGGTGCTGGTGTCCCTGGCCGCCGGCGCCGCCCTGCTCGTGGCCTTCATCGTCCAGGAGCGCAGGACCGCGACGCCGATGTTGCCGATGGAGTTCTTCGGCCGCCGCGGGTTCTCCGTGACCAACGCCATCTCGCTGTCGATGTACTTCGGGATGTTCGGCTCGGTGTTCTTCCTCAGCCAGTTCCTTCAGAACGTGCTGGGCAACAGCCCGCTGGAGGCCGGGGTCAAGCTGCTGGTGTGGACCGGCTCGACGATGATCGTCGCGCCCCTGGCCGGCTACTTCTCCGAGCGCTACGGCAGCCGCCTGTTCATGGCCGCCGGGCTGGGCCTGCAGGCGATGGCGCTGGGCTGGCTGGCGCTGGAGACCAGCGTGGACATGAGCTACGCGAGCATGATCGGGCCGTTCGTGCTCGGCGGCTCGGGCATGGCTCTGGTCTTCGCGCCCTCGGCCAACGCGGTGCTCGCCTCGGTGCGCACCGATCAGGCCGGCAAGGCGTCGGGCGCCACCAACGCCATCCGCGAGCTGGGCGGCGTGCTGGGCATCGCGGTCCTGGCCACGGTGTTCACCAGCCACGGCGGATACCAGTCGGCGACCGCCTTCGTCAACGGTCTCACCCCGGCGCTGTGGGTCGGCACCGCGGTCCTGGCCATCGGCGCACTGATCCCGCTGGTCGTCCCGTTCAACACGCGGGCCAGCGCCGAGGCGCAGGCCAGCCTGGAGGCCGCCGAGCGCGAGCAGTTCGCCCACGTCGGCTCCCCGGCCCTGGCCCCCGAGGCGGCCTGAGCGTCGCGTAGGATCGCCAGAGCGCTGACATGGCCACCTCCTCCACAGACACCAAGACCATCCGTCAGCGCGTCCCGGCCGCCGAGCGCCGGGACGCGCTGATCGAGGCAGCGGTCCACGAGTTCGCCCACGGCGGGCTGCACGGGACGCCCGTCGACAAGATCGCGCGCACCGTCGGCGTCGCCCAGCCGTACGTCTTCAGCCTCTTCGGCAACAAGAAGGAGCTGTTCCTGGCTGCGGTCCAGCGCGGCTTCGAGCGCGTCGCCGGCGTGTTCACGCGTGCCGCCGATGAGTTCGATCCCGCGCTCGCGCTGCCCGACGTCGACGTCCTGAAGGCGATGGGCAACGCCTACGTGGAGATGCTCTCCACCGACCGTGACTGCCTGATGATCCAGCACCAGGCCTACGCCGCCTGCGACGACGATCAGATCCGCGACCACGTTCGCCACTGCTACGCCACGCTCGTCGACCACGTGCAGCGGCTCTCGGACGCCGACCAGGAGGCGATCGACGACTTCTTCCGCTACGGCATGTGGCTCAACGTGGCCGCGGCGATGGGCGTGGAGGACCTGTCGGCCGGCTGTGAGTGGATGCGCACCGAAGTGGCCGCCCAAGGCAGCTAAAGCCACCCCTCGGCGGCGCCGATACCGGGGGCGTGCGTGCGCGCGCCGAACGTCGGCCCCTGTTGCTTCACGCGGCGGTCGTGCCGGCCGCGGTCGCGGGTCTCTGTTGGGTCGCCCTCGGCGTCACGGCGACCGGTGACTATCAGCCGGCCGGACCCGTCGCGGGCGACAACCCGGCGCCCGCAATCGCCGCGCTCATCCACGGTCACCTGACGGCGCTGATCGCACAGCAGCCTCTGATGGGGCTCGTGTCGCTGGTGTGGCGCGCGCCCCTCGGGGCCGCCGCCGCCTGGCTCGGAGGCGGTCCCCGCCTCGGCTATCAGCTCGGCGCGCTCGCATGCCTGCTGCCTGTCCTCGCCGTGGCTCTGTGGATGGCCGGGCGGGCCCGGTCACGGACCCACTGGGCCGCAGGGACCGCGGCGATCGTGCTCATCGCCTGTGGACCGGCGACCGTCGCCGCGTTGGACCTCGGTCACCCCGAGGAGGTTCTCACCGCCCTGCTCGCCGCGGGCGCCGCGGTCCTGGCCGGCCGGGACCGGCCCGTCGGCGCCGGTGTGCTCCTCGGCCTGGCGATCGGCACCAAACAGTGGGCACTGCTGGCGGCGCCGTGTGTGCTGTTGTCGCTGCCGGCACGCCGGCTGGTGGCGGCCGCTCTCGCAGCGGCGGTCGCAGCACCGGCGGTCGGCCTGCTGCCGCTGTTGAACACGTCGGCGTTCGTCCGGGCGAACCGATGGGTCGACGGGATTCACACCGCGAACCCGCTCAGCGTCTGGTGGCCGATCGCCGGCGGGCATATCGGCGCCGGCGATGCTTCCGCGCACCTTCTCCCGCTCTCACTGACGAGGGGAACCGCGGCCGTCATCGCGCTCGCGCTGGCCTGCGCGGGCATCTGGGCCTACGCACACCGGCATCGCCGACAGGGGCGCCTGCCCGAGGTGGACGGCCTGGCCCTGCTCGCCGCCCTGGGCCTGGTGCGGTGCCTCACCGACCCGCTCCCCGTCAACTACTACTACCTGGCCGTCGTCATCCCGCTCGCGCTGTGGGAGGGGGGAACGCGCCGCAGACTCCCACTGCTGGCCGTGCTCGTGAGCGTCGCCGTCGCCTGGATGCCCCGCAGCGTGGCCGCTGCGGCCGGTCATGGCGCAGCCGGCCTCGCGCTTCTCAACGCCCTCTGGATGGGTGGGGGTCTGGTCCTCGGCGTCCACCTCGTCAGACGCGCCGTGCTCCAGTGGCCGGAGGGCGGGGCCTCCGGTCAGGACGCCGAGCGGGCCTCGGGGTGGCGCGGCAGCCCATCGTCGGGGATCGGCTCCCAGGCCGCGGCGTAGGCGGTGTACTGGCGGTAGGAGGGCCGGATCCCCGGGTCCCCGTCGACGGCGCCCAGGCGGACGCCGATCGAGCCGGGCGAGCGGCTGAACAGCGCAGAGCCGCAGTCACCGCAGAAGTGCTTGACGGCGCCGCCGGCCGGCGGATCCCAGGCGCGGATACGGTCCTCTCCCTGGACGATGCGAAAGGCGTCGGGCGTGGTGCGGCCGTTGACCGACGCCGCCGTGCCGGTGCGGCGCTGGCAGCGGGTGCAGTGGCAGTACATCGAGGCCTCGAAGGGCTCGGTGACCTCGAAGCGGACCGCGCCGCAGTTGCAGCCGCCCGTGATCGGGAGGCTGACCTGGCCCTCCCCGTCGGTCACGCCGCCTTCCGCGCCGCCGGTGGTCACGCCGTCTTGGGCGGCGTCGTCGGTCACGCCGCCCCCGCTGTCGCGAGGTCGCGCTCAGGGTCGATCCGCCAGCGCTCGGCCACGGTGATGAGGTGCTCGTCGAGCGTCCAGCGATCGGGCTGCTCCTCGCCTGTGTGCTGTGGAGACCCGCCCTTGAGCGCCATGCACCCGGTGTTGTCCCCCAGCGCGCGGATCGCCTCCACCTCGGCCTCGGTGAGTCGTTGCTCTGCGGGGAGCGCGGCCAGCTCGGCGCGCTTGTCCTCGATGGACTTGGCCTGGGGGCCGACCTCCTGGATGAGCGTGGGCGCGACGCACTGCACCGGCCCGTGCGCGAGGTTCCACTGGCAGGCGAGCTGGATCATGCTCAGACCGGCGCGCTGCGCGATGGGACGCATCCCGTCCAGGCGCTCGAGGCCGGCCTGGAGCCACCCCGCAGGCCTGAAGCCACGGTGATCACCGCGGGCGAGCTCCTGGTCGGGTCGCAGGTCGTCGAAGAACAGCCCGCCGTAATCCACGACCCGGGTGATGACGTTGACGTCGGCGGCCGTGGCGGCGTCGAGGCAGAGCTCGCCGGGCCAGGGCTCCAGCGGGTTGAGGATGATCATCGCCCAGTCGATCAGGGCACCGAACCGCTCCAGGCAGTCGATGAGGTCGAGGGTGAAGCCGTTGGCGGGCCCGGGCGCGACCCCGATCGTCCGCGTGAGGCCGGCCTCGCGCAGCGCCGCCATCCCGTCCCAGACCAGCTCGCTGGTGTATCCGGTCCGGTCGGGGTTGTGCAGCAGCAGCAGGTCGAAGCGGTCCACTCCGCAGCGCTCGAGGCTACGCTCCGTCGCCATCTTCAGATAGTCGCCGTACTGGTCGGGTCCGCGCAGCGCCGGGTCGGTGAAGCGCGGGAACCCCTTGGGCCCGTTGCGCTCGCCCTCATAGAAATCGTGCCCGACCGCACCGACGATGCACATCGACTCACGCTGCCGGCCTGCGACCGCCCGGCCGAGCATCCGGTCAGCATCGCCTGTCCCGTACACGTCGGCGGTGATCACCGTGTCGATCTGGTCGTCGGGCGTCACCAGAGCGACGAAGCGCTCGTCGTCCACGGCCTCGCCGAAGTGCATGAACCGGCCACCGCTCCACGTGCCGATCGCCACCCGTCCGGGATCGACATGCGGGGTGGGCGGGGTCATTGACCTCAGTCTAGGGATCACCGCTGGCGCCACCACCTCCCGCTGATCAGGTCATGAAACACGACCTCGTCGCGCCCGCAGGTGGTGACCACCTCCCAGTAGCGCCGCCGCAGCGGCTTCTCCGTCCACCAGCGGTCCTCGATCAGCCACGACTCGCGCACCGCGTCCACCTCTCGCTGGTCGACCTGCAGCGGGCGGCCATCAGAGCCGGCGCTCACCGCCACCCGCCGCGGCATCCCGAGACGACGCGGGCCGGCCAAGACCTAGCTCTCGAAGGGCGCCAGCACCGCCCGCCGCTCGGGGAACCGCGAGTCCGGATCGACCTCCAGGACCCGCAGCGCGGCCTCGGGCCCGGCGGCCGCACGGGCCTGGCGGATCGCCTCACGCAGACGCGCCGCCCGCGCGGCTGCGGGATCCTCCAGCAGCGGCCGCTGGTCTGAGGCCAACGGGCCAAAACGCTCGACCGCCAGCCTCAGCATCTCCGCCGGCGCCGGCATCTGCGCCAGATGCGGCACCAGCGCCAGCCGCATGCGCACCGGATCGGCCAGCGCCTCACGGAACACGACCTGCTCACGCCAGGTCCCGCCCTGCTCCACCAACTTGGCGGAGATGACGACCGATCGCAGCGTCCGCCCTCGCCGCTCCCGGCGAGCGAGCAGGCGATCGATCAGCAGACCCAGACCCCGCTCCAACTGGATCCCGGATGCGGCTTCGGGCAGCTCGAGCGCCTCGCGCAGGAACTCGCCGGCCGGACGGGGGCTGAGCGCGCTGTCACCTCCCCGCGCCAGCTCATAGGCGAGCAGTCCCGGCTTGCCGAAGCGATCGGCCAGCGCGGCGGCGGGCAGAGCCGCCAGCTCGCCGAGCGTCCTGACCCCCAGCCGCTCGAGCGCCTCGGGAAGGTCCGCGAGCGCCGGGCGGGCGCGCAGCAGCGTGACGGACAACGTCGCGAGGTAAGCCCGTGCCAGCTCCCGGGCCTCCGACCCTCCCAGGCCAGCCGATCCGTCAGGCCCTGCGGCCTTCACGCGCCCGCCCACGATCTCCGGGCGCCGGGTCCGCGCCCGGGTCGCCGCCGCGACCGCCGCGAACCGCGACGGGGCGACCCCGAAGCGCGCCGGCAGCCGTAGGCCAGTGCGCGCAGCCCGCAGGACTCCTTCGATCCCCCCGTGCAGCCGCAGCAGCCCCCGCGCGTCGAAGCACACCAGCCCCGGGCGCTCGGGCTCCACGGCGGCCCCCACGGACTCCAGGCGGACGAGCAGCCGCTCCCAGAGGTCGGCGACGCCGGCGGGATCGGGGGGGACGAGCGTCAGCCGCGGACAGCGGGCCAAGGCCTCCCCCAGGCGCATCCCGGGGTGGATGCCGAACGCCTCCGCGGCCAGCGAGACCTCACCGATCTGCTGTGTCCCGCCCGGCTCGGGCGCCAGCGCAACCGGGCTCTGCAACAGCTCGCCACGATCACCGAGGGCGGTGGTGAGGGCAAAGCGCGGGATCAGAACGCAGACAATCATCCGAACGTATGTTCGCACAAGGGTCGGACGGCGAGACGGATGGGGTGGACGGGTTTCGTCCGGAGCGTCCTTCACGATGCGCGACCCGTGCCCTCCCCACGACCCAAGTCCAATCGCACCCCGCTGCGCGTCTGGCAGACCCGGGCGCTCACCCGGATGGCGGCCTGGGAGGAGGGCCCGTTCCTGGTCTCGGCGGCCCCGGGCGCGGGCAAGACGCGCCCGGCGCTGGAGTTCGCCCGCGCGCAGCTGAACGCCGGCGCCATCGGCTCAGTCGTCGTCGCCTGCCCCACCGCCCCCCTGACCCGCCAGTGGGCCCGCGCCGCCCACGACCTGGGCGTCGACCTCGTCCCCGATGCCGACTCGCCCAGGCCTCCGTCCGGCTTTCACGGCGTCTCGGTCACCTACGCGCGCGTGGCCAAGGCGCCCGCGCGATGGGCCCGCTCGCTCCCGCGCCGGACGCTGGTCATCGCCGACGAGGCGCACCACCTCGGGGAGGACCTGACCTGGGGCGTGTCGTTCGCCAGGACATTCCAGGAGAGCCCGCGATGGCTGCTGCTGTCGGGCACCCCCTTTCGCTCCGATGCCACGCCGATCCCCGGCGTCAGCTACGACGCCGACGGGATGGCCGAGCCCGACGTGTCCTACAGCTACGCCGAGGCGGTCGCCGACGCGGTGTGCCGCCCGGTGTGCTTCGTCGCCTACGACGGCTCGCTGTCGTGGCGCAGCGGCGACGATGTCATCGAGTCCAGCTTCGAGACCGTGCTGTCCACCCGGGAGGCCAGCCGGCGCTACCGCACCGCCATCTCCACCGACCTGCCCGACGGGCTTCCGCGGATCCTCAAGGAGGCCGACGCCAAGCTCAAGGGGATCCGCCAGGACGGTCACCGCGACGCGGCCGGGCTGGTCGTCGCCGCCGACTCCGAGCACGCGCGGCGGATCGCCAAGCTGCTGCGGGAGGCGACCGGTCGGGTGCCGGTGGTGGTGCTCCACGCCGAGGCGCGCGCCGCCGCCAAGCTGGCCGCATTCACCAGCTCGTCGGACCCGTGGATCGTCGCCGTCAACATGGTCTCGGAGGGGGTGGACATCCCCCGCCTGCGCGTGGGCGTGTACGCCACCGCGGCCAAGACGCCGCTCATCTTCCGTCAGATCGTGGGCCGGTTCGTGCGCACGCTCCCCCGTCGCCCGGTGGAGCCGAGCTGGCTCTACGTCCCCGCCGATCCGGTCCTGCGCAACCACGCGGCCACCATCGAGCAGGAGCTGCGGGGCTCGCTGCGCCGGCCCGGCGAGGCGGATCCGTTCGCCCTCGACGAGCGCGACGAGCGCCGGCAGACCGAGCGCTCCGAGACGCCGGAGTTCGTCCCGCTCAGTGCCGATGTCGCTCCGCAGATGACGCTGTTCGGCGCACCCGCCCCCGCACCCGCCGCCGCGTCGCCCGCGGCGGCGCGGTGGGCCGGCGCGATGGCGGACGCCGAGCCGCACGGCAACGGCGACGGCGAGGACGACGCCCCCCGCGAGATACCCGCGTTCGAGCGCCGCGCCCAGCTGCGCGACGAGCGCCACCGGCTGGTCTCCGAGGTCCGCCGCCGCGACGGCACCAGCCACCGTGAGATCAACGCGTGGCTGAACCGCAAGCTCGGCATCACCAGCGTGGAGGATGCGACGGTGGCTGAGCTGGAGCGCTCGGTCGAGCTGCTGGTCGGCAAGCTCACGCGGCGCCGCTGAGCCGCCGGCGCGGGGTTGCGCGCACCCGGGCATGCAACGGCGGACGTGCGGGTACAAGCTGATTGGAATTGAGGCGTCAGGCGAGGCGCTGTAGGCTCGCCGCGGGGTCCGTCGCTCAAGAGGAGAGAATCAGTGCCACAGTCCTTTGGTTTCGTCGTCCGCCGAGGCGCTCTCGCCGCCGGTGCAGCATTCGCCATCGCCGTGTCCGGCGCCGCGGCGGCCCAGGCCGCGATCGGGCCCTACGTGTCGTTGGGTGACTCCTACACCGCCGCGCCGCTGGTGCCCAACCCCACCGGCAACCCCATCCTGTGCGGGCGCTCGACCAACAACTACCCGTCCGACGTCTCGCGCGTGCTGTCCCCCACGAGCTTCACCGACGCCAGCTGCTCCAGCGCCACCACCGTCGACATGACCCAGTCCCAGAGCCTCGAGGGCGGCCTGCAGACCGCACCCCCCAGTTCAACGCGCTCAGGACCAACGACGCGCTGGTTACCCTCGGCATCGGCGGCAACGACGCCGGGCTGATCTCCGTCGCCGAGGAGTGCGCCAAGCTCGACATCATCCGCCCGACCGGGACGGCGTGCAAGAACCACTACGCCTCGGGCGGCAGCGATCCCAATGTGGCGGCCGTCAAGGCCACCGGGCCCAAGGTCGCGGCCGTGATCCAGGGCATCCACACCCGCGCGCCCAACGCCGAGGTCATGGTGGTCGGCTATCCCGATGGGCTGCCCACCAACGGGTCCAGCTGCTGGCCGCTGGTGCCGATCTCCGCCGGCGACATCACATACTTCAACGGCCTGGAGACCTCGCTGAACTCCGTGCTCAAGACCGCGGCCGCCAACAACAACGCCAGGTACGTCGACACCTTCACCTCGAGCGTCGGCCACGACGCGTGCAAGTCGCCCGGCACCGCGTGGGTCAACGGGGTCGTCCCGACGTCGGCGGCCTTCCCGCTGCACCCCAACCAGGCGGGCGAGCAGAACATGGCCAACCAGGTCCTCGCGGACCGTTAGGCCATGGCTCCCCCCGACCTGACCGATCTCGCCGTCGGCGGCATCCGCACCCTACGGGAGCTGACCCAGCGCATCCCGTTCGGCGGCGGGATCCTCGCCGACTCGCTGCACACCGCCGTCAAGGGCAAGACGATCATGATCACCGGAGCGTCGTCGGGGATCGGCGAAGCGGCGTCGCTTCAGATCGGCGCCGCGGGCGGCAGGCTGCTGCTCGTCGCCCGCACCAAGGAGAAGCTGGACGCCGTGGCCGAGGAGGTGCAGGACGTGGGCGGCACGGGCTTCGTGCACACGTGTGACCTCTCAGATCCCGACGACGTGGAGCGCATGGCCCAGGAGGTCCTGGCCCAGCACGGCCGCGTCGACATCCTGGTCAACAACGCCGGCAAGTCGATCCGCCGCTCGGTGGACCGCTCGTATGACCGCTTCCACGACTACCAGCGGACGATGGCGCTCAACTACTTCGCGCCGGTCAAGCTGATGCTCGACCTGCTGCCGGTGATGCGCGAGCACGGCAGCGGCCACATCATCAACATCTCCACCATCGGGCTCCAGATCAACACCCCGCGGTTCGCCGCCTACCTGGCCTCCAAGGCGGCGCTCGACGCCTTCAGCCGCTCCATCGGTCCCGAGGTGATCGGCGACGGCGTGCACTTCACCACCGTCTACATGCCGCTGGTGCGGACCCCGATGATCGCCCCCACCAAGATCTATGACCGGCTGCCGACGCTCAACCCGGAGCAGGCCGCGGGGATGATCACCGAGGCGATCCGCAAGCGCCCGAAGAAGATCGCCACCACGCTGGGCAACCTCGGGCAGCTCACCTACGCGATCGCCCCGGGGGCGCAGGACATGGTGGTCAACCGCGCCTACCAGCTGTTCCCCGAGGACGGCAAGCCGATCGATCGGCGCACCGAGGCCGAGCAGCGCGCGTTCGCGCAGGCCACCCGCGGCGTGCACTGGTAGCCCGGCGCGACCGGCCGCTCGGCGCTACGGCGCGAGGAGCGCGCCGAACGCGTCGGCGCCGATGTTGCCCCCGGACAGCACGACGCCGACGCGCCGGCCCTCCAGCGCGGGCATGCCCGCCAGCAGCGCCGCGAACGCGCAGGCGCCGCTGGGCTCGACGACCAGCTTCATGCGCTCGAACAGGAACCGCATCGCGTCGACGATCTGAGCGTCGGTCACGGTGAGAACCTCGGCGGCGAGCGCCTTGATGATCGGCCAGGTGAGCTCGCCGGGGGTGGCGGCCTGCTGGCCGTCGGCGATCGTCCGGCCGACGTGGATGCGCACGCGCTCCCCGCTGGCCAGCGACCGGGCCACGTCGTCGCCGGCCTCGGGCTCCACGCCGATCACCCGCGTCTGCGGTGACAGGGCGGCGCACACGGTGGCACAGCCCGCGATGAGCCCGCCGCCGCCCACCGGCACCATGAGCGCGTCGAGCTCGGGCTCGTCGTCGAGCAGCTCGAGCGCGACCGTGCCCTGACCGGCCATCACCAGCGGGTTGTCGAAGGGGTGCACGAGGACCATGTCGCGCTCGGCGGCGAGCTGATGCACGAGCTCCTCGCGGTCCTCCCCGTAGCGCTCGTACTCCACCACCTCCGCGCCGTAGCCCTCGGTGGCGGCACGCTTGAGCGCCGGCGCGTCTGAGGGCATGAGGATGACCGCCCGCGTGCCGCAAAGCCGCGCAGCCAGCGCCACCGCCTGGGCGTGGTTGCCCGAGGAGACCGCGCACACCCCGCGCGCCCGCTCGGCGGCCGACAGCGACGAGACCGCGTTGTAGGCCCCACGGAACTTGAATGCGCCCATGCGCTGGAACGTCTCGGCCTTGAGGACCACGCGGCCGCCGAGGCGCTCATCGAGCGTGGCGGAGGTCAGCACCGGCGTGCGATGGGCGACGCCGGCCAGGCGCGCCGCGGCGCGCGTGACGTCATCGAGCTCGATGGCGCGATCAGGCAGCGCGGGTCTTGCCGGCATCCTGCATGAGGCGGCCGACCGGCACGGCCGTCAGGTGCTCCTCGCGCAGCCCCTCGAGCAGCTTGGCCAGCAGCGGCTGCAGCGCCCGGGCGCTGGAGACATTGAACTCCACGACCTCGCCGGGGCGCAACGAGCCCAGCGCGTCGTCCTTGTCCTGGAGCCGAACGGCGCCCTCCACCAGCTTGCCGCCGGCGCCGTGGGCGACCAGCCACTGGCCGATGCTCGGACCGTTGGAGGCGTACAGGAAGTGGCGCTGGTAGCCCATGAGCTCCAGCAGCTTGTGCAGCTCCCCGCGGGCGCCCATCCATCGCAGCAGGCCGCCGGTGGGCAGCCGCGGCATCGCCTGGTCGTGGTTGCTGGACACGCTGGTCACCACCGGCCATGACGGCTTGCCGACGGCAAACGAGGCGTGCAGGCCATAGCTCGAGAGGGCGTGCGCCACCGCCGGGACCTGGGAGGCGGGCGCGTCGATGAGCACGCCGACCTCGGGCTGGTCGGTGCTCACCACGGTCACCGGCCGGATGTGGGTGATGTGGGACACCAGGCTGTAGGAGACCCCGGTGGTGAGAACGACGCCCGCGACGGCCAGCATCGCGGCGAGGCTCGTGGCCGCGCGGACCGTGCGCAGGCGCCAGCGCGGCAGCGGAGCCACGCGGCGCTCATCGGACAGGATCAGCGAGGCCGTCGACGGCCGGCGGGCAAAGCGGGGGTCGGGCTCGGGACGGTGCTCCAGCGCGCGGGTGATGGCGGGCACCAGGTCGGCCTCGTGGTGGGCGACCTGGGCCAGCTTGAAGCGCTCGAGGGCGGCGTTGGAGGCGCGCACATGGCCGTAGCCGAACCCATAGGAGACGACCGGGCAGCCCCGGATGATGGCCTCGAGCACGGTGAGGCCGGCGCTGGAGTGCACGAGCACGTCGGCGGCGGCGAGCACATCGCCCATCCGGTCGGTGAAGCCCATGACGCGCAGCCGGGGCTCATCGCCGAAGCGTCCGACCACCTTGGCGCGCAGGCTGTCGTTGCGCCCGCACAGGCACAGCACGGTGGCGTCCGGGAACTCGAGCGCCGCGCGGGTGGCGCCGACGAGGTCGCCCACGCCCCAGCCGCCGCCGGAGACCGCGATCACGCGGCCGCTGGCCGGCAGGGCGAGGGCCTTGCGTGCGTCCTCGCGGGAGCGCGCGGCCAGGAACGCCGGCGCCGTCGGCGGCTTGGCCCAGCGCACACACCCCGGCCCGGCGATCCGCTCCACCTCCTCGGTGGACTCAGGATGGGTGATGAAGTGCAGATCGATCCCGGGGTGGGCCCAGAACTGGAGCCCCGCGAGGTCCGTGATCGAGGAGTAGCAGGGCACGTCGAGCCGCCGTTTTCGCCGCAGCTCGCCCAGGACCGCGGTCACGCCGGGGTAGGTGGAGACGATCACGTCGGGATCGTGGGCGCGGATGAGGCGCATCAGCCCGCGACGGCCGAACATCGTCAACAGCTTGCGCGACAGCCACCGGGTCGGCCCGAAGTACATGAACAGCCGGTACTGAAGGTCGAACAGCCACGGCACGAACGTGAACATGAAGGCCGAGTTCTCCCGCAGGAGCTTGGTGAGGATCGGCCCCATGGCGGGCAGGCCGTTGACGATCGAGACCTGGGCGTCGGGGTCCTCGTCCTTGAACTCCCTGGCCACCGCGCGGGCGGGGAGATCGTGGCCCTCGCCGATGTCGGCCGAGATGATCAGCACCTGGCGCGGCTTGGCCTCGGCGTCGGGCTCGCCGGCGGGGATGATCGCGGCGTCCTTGTCCTTGGCCACCTGCGCCTGCTCCATGCGCCAGTCGATGTACCTGCGCACGCCCTCTCCGAAGGGCGTGGCCGCCGTCCAGCCCAGCTCCCGGCGGGCACGCTCCGAGGAGACGGTCTTGCCGCCGAAGTCCCCGGGCCGCGCAGGGGTGTAGGTGATCTCCACGTCGCCCATGAGGTCACGGACGGTCTCGGCGATCTGCTTGATCGTCACCGTCTCGTCGCTGGCCAGGTTGTAGACCCGGTTGACGGCGACGTCGTCCAGGCCGCGGGCCACGCCGTCGGCGAGATCCTCGACGTAGACGAACTTGCGGCTCTGCATGCCGTCGCCGGCGAGCGTCAGCGGGTCGCCGGCCAGCGCCTTGTTGACGAACGCGGGGATGACCGCGGCCTCGCGGGCACGCGGGCCGTACGGGATGCCGAAGCGCATGATCGTGTAGTCGATCCCGTACAGCTCCTGATACGCCTTGCAGTACAGCTCCCCGGCGAGCTTGGTGGAGGTGTAGAGGTGGCTGGGCGGCGGCAGCAGCGTGTCCTCGTCGACGTCGTCGGGCTCACAGTCGGAGTAGACCCAGATCGTCGAGGCGTAGACGATGCGCTTGACCCCGGCCCGGCGCGCCGCCTCCAGGACGGCCACGGTGCCGCGGGCGTTGATGCGCTCGGCATCCTCGGGCGAGGCGTGGACGTCGTTGACGTCGGCCACCGCGGCGAGGTGGGCCACGGCATCACAGGAGTGCAGGGCCCGCTCCAGGGCCTCACGATCGGTGATCGAGCCCAGGACGGTGTCCACCCGCTCGTCGGGGTCCAGGTGCCATGGCGAGGGCCGCAGGTCATAGATGACCGGCGTGTGCCCGCGCGCGCGCAGCTTGTCGACGACGTGTGAGCCGATGAAGCCCGATCCGCCGGTGACGAGAACCCTCATGAAAGCTCACTCAAGCGCATTGAGGCTCATTCAACCGGTCTGTAGTACAGCGGAACGCACGAGTGGTTTCGCGCGACCCAGTCCGAGTTGGGCAGATCGACGTCGTGGCCCATGATCCGGTGACAGGGCTCATCGTAGACACGGCCGGTCGAGCGCTCGAGCCAATCGAAGACGATGTACTTGTACAGGCCGGAGACCATGCCGTCGGGCAGCTCCAGCCGGCCGGCGTGCTGCGGGTCCAGGAATTCCCGCGCGGTCTCGTTCTTCCAGGCCACGATCTCGGGCAGGCGCTCGATCTGGACCAGGCCCAGCGCGGCGGTGAACTCGCTCATGCGGAAGTTGAGGCCCGGCACCTCGTAGGAGGGCTTGCCGTAGTTGCGGAAGTCCCGCGCGTGAGCGACGACCTCGGGACGGCGGGAGACGAGCACGCCCCCCTCGCCGGTGGAGATCGTCTTGGTGGCGTAGAGCGAGTAGACGCCCACATCCCCCCACGTCCCGGCGCGACGGCCGTTCCAGGAGGCACCGTGGGCGTGGGCGCAGTCCTCGATGAGGAAGATGCCGTTCTCTCGGCAATAGCGGGCGATCTCCTCGACCTCGAAGGCGATGTGGCCGCCGATGTGGACCAGGAACGCGGCCTTGGGCTTGGTGCGCTCGGCCGCCCGCTGAAAGTCGGCGAAGGACATGCAGAGGTCGTCGCGGTTGCAGTCGACGAACTGGACCTCGGCGCCGGCGCGGATCGCGGCCAGCGGGGTGGCCATGAACGTGTTGGACGGGCACAGGACCGTCTCGCCCTGAACCCCCGCGAAGTGCAGCGCCGCCAGGGCGCCACCGGCCCAGCTCGACAAAGCCACTGCGGGCGCCGCGTGGTAGGCCTCCCACGCGCTCTCGAAGCGGGCGGTGAGATCGGCCTCTGACCAGCGATTGGAGTCCAGGACCTCGTCGATGAGCGCATGCAGGCGGGACCGATCGCGCTGGTCGAAGCCGATCGCGAAACGCGCGAAGTCAGGGGCATCCTGATGTGAGGCGGAAGCTGAAGCAGTAGTCATGGTGTGGGCGCGCCGTGCGCGCTGGGCCGAACGGGGGCGCCCGCCGGGGCGCGTCGACCGAAGCGCATTAAAGACCGACCTGTCGACGGGCCACAAGCCTGTCAGACAGGGAGGACGGTATCGAGTTTGCGCAGCTTCAGCTCAGCGAGGATGGGTCCGAGCGCCTCCACCGTGTGCCGGTGAGACCGCTTGGCGGCGTAAAAGTCCGCATCGTGCAGGAGGATCACGTCTCCGCCGATGATCCCGTGGGTGACCCGCGCGGTGATCCGCCCCGGGGTGGTGAACTTGCGCCAGTCCTTGCCCCAGCGCGACCAGAGCAGCGGCGACAGCCCCGCCTCGCGGACCGCGCGCAGGCCGGCGGGGCTGTAGATGCCATACGGGGGACGGTGCCACGTGGGCGCCACCCCGGCGGCCTCCCCCACCACCGCCACCCCCCTGCGGATGTCGGCGTCCACGGCCGCGCGGGTGAGGCGCAGCTGGAGCCGGTGGCGATAGCCGTGCAGTGCGACGGCGTGGCCCTCGGTGAGGATCCGCACCACCAGCTCGGGGCGGCGCTCCACCTGCTCGCCGATGACGAAGAACGTCGCCCGGGCGCCGGCCGCGGCCAGCACCTCGAGCACCGCCGGCGTCCCCTCCGGGTGGGGTCCATCGTCGAAGGTGAGGGCCACCCCGGAGAGGCCGGGTAGCGTTCGCGGAAGGGAAAGCCCCCGCGCGGCGTCTCTTCTCACCGGTGCCAGTGCATAGCGAAACACCCCTCGATCATCGCTCACCTCGCGCTCGCGGCGCTAGAAATCAAGCGGCCATGAGCGCCGCCCCCAATCTGGACGCCTGGCTGGCCGATCCCGCGCTGCGTGTGATCCACCGCCGCGAGAGCTCGGCGTCGGCCGCCGAGCTGTGGAGGGCCGCGCGCGAGGTCCGTCTCTCGGAGACGGCCAAGCTCGGGCGGCTCGTGCGCTGGCGGATCCCGAACCTGGCGCGCAACCTGGGCTATGACGACCTGTTCCGCCAGCCGCCGTTCCTGGTCCTCGAGGAGGGTGAGCACGCGCTCGTCTCCGGCCTGGTCGGCCGGATCTGGACGCTGCGCCGTGACTATCCGGCTCTGGACTCGCCCGAGGCCTTCGCGGACTGGTCCAAGGGCGGAACTGCGCGGGTGGTGATCGCCAACTGGGCGCTGGAGCGTCCCGGTGGCGGCTCGGTCCTGGTCGCCGAGGCGCGCGTGGAGCCGATCGGCACCCAGGGCCGTCTCGGGGTCGCCGCGGTGCGGCCGGTCGTACGCGCCTTCCAGCAGCTCGTCGCCTCTGACGGCATCAATGCCGCGGTGCGCCGAGCCGAGCGCCGGTAGCGGGAGGCCCACTAAGAGCCGGCCCGGGCGAGCCGCCACACTCCCACGCAACCTTTTGCGCAGGGCAGGGGGTTGAGGCAGATGTGAGGATCAGATCGGCACCGAAGCGGACGCGCCCGGCCCAGCGCATCGCGGCGGAGTTCGAGCAGTTCGTCACCGCCTCCAGCGATGCCCTGCTGCGCACCGCCTACCTGGTGGCCTGGGACGCGGTCGAGGCCGAGGACCTGGTCCAGGAGTGCCTGCTGGTGGTGGCGCGCCGGTGGCCCCGCGTGCGCAAGATGGACCACCCGCACGCCTACGCCCGCCGCGTGCTCATCAA
This sequence comes from uncultured Actinomycetota bacterium, assembly GCA_963771675.1. Lineage (GTDB taxonomy): Bacteria > Actinomycetota > Thermoleophilia > Solirubrobacterales > Solirubrobacteraceae > Palsa-465. Next base: position 20,806 of record CAVYUJ010000009.1, read on the forward strand.
CCGCGCGCTCGACGGCGCGCAGCGGCGCACCCGCCACCGCCAGGAGCTCGTCGGCGACGAGGCGGCGACGCTGGCCGCGGTGCCCGACGAGTCCTCGGCGCGCCGCCTGCAGGCCGTCGGCGTGCGTGCCGAGCTGGTCGATGCGCTGGGCACCCTGCCTCCCCGGCAGCGAGCCGTGCTGGTCCTGCGCTACTTCGAGGACCTGAGCGAGGCTCAGGTCGCCGAGCTTCTGGGGTGTTCGGTGGGCACGGTCAAGAGCACCGCGTCACGCGGCCTGACCCGCCTGCAGACGACCCTCTCTCCTGAGATCTCCCTGACCACAAAGGAGTCACGACGATGATCGAGCAACTGGAATCGGAGCTGCGCTCGGCGCTGAGAGCCCGGGCCGACGAGCTGCCCGCCGGCGCCCGCGCCCGCGTGCGGGCCCACGACTACCGGCCCCGTACCCGCGACCTGCGCCCGCCGGTGGCGGCCGGAGTGCTCACCACCGCCGCCGCGGCGGCGGCCGCCGTGGCCCTCATCGACCTCGGCCCCCAGGCCCCGGCCGCATTCGCCGGCTGGTCGGCCAAGCCCACCCATGCCTCCACCGCGCAGGTGGCCGTCGCCCAGAACGCCTGTCAGTCGAGGCTGAGCAGCTTCTCCACCGGGTCGCGCAAGGCGATGACGGCGGCCGGAATCAAGCTCCTGCCCACCATCGGCGAGATGACCCCGGTGCTCACCGACACCCGCGGCCCGTTCACGTTCGTGATCTACAGCGGGGCACACGGCTCCAACGGGACCTGTATCTCCAGTCCCAGCTTCACCTCGCTCTCGACGCGCTCGGGCGGAGGGGCGACGGCGCCTGCGGCCGGCAACATCAGCTCCTACTTCCAGGCCCACACGGCACACGGGAGCGACGCCTACTCGTTCGTCGAGGGCCATGCCGGCGCCGGCGTGACGGCGGCCTCGCTCGTCCTCAGCGACGGCTCACAGGTCCAGACGACGATCCAGAACGGATGGCTGGTGGCGTGGTGGCCCGGGTCGGCCCAGGTCACCTCCGCGCAGGTGACGACGGCGTCGGGCACGACCACGCAGCAGTTCGCCACCCAGCCCGCGGCCAACTGCCCGCAGCCTCCGGCCGGCAGCACCACGCCCACGGACGCGATGTGCGCGTCCGCCGGGTTCTCCGGCGGCACGGGCCGTGCGGTCGGCTCGATGTCCGCCGGCGGCGGCTGAGGCGGCAGACAGCCGGCGACGGATCTCCGGAAGCGGGTGTGCCAAGGCGGGCACACCCGCGCCCGTACGGCTGCGCGCGGGGCTAACGTGGGGGCGTGAGCTTCGACGACGAGGTGACGGTCCGTTACGTCCGTTATGCCAACGAGCAGACGGGCTGGGCCGTGCTCGACGCCGCCGCGCCGGACGGCAGCCCGGTGGCGCTCGTCGGCCCGCTCGTCCACCTCGAGCAGGGCGAGCGGGTCCGGGTCGTCGGCGACTGGGTCACCGACAGCCGCTACGGACGTCAGGTCAAGGTGTCCGAGGCGCGGCCGCTGCCGCCCCTGGACCCCGCGGCGCTCACGGGCTACCTGCGCCGGATCAAGCACGTCGGCGCGCGCCGGGCCGAGGAGCTCGTCGCCCGCTTCGGCCCCGAGCACGTGCTCGATGTCATCGACTCAGATCCCGAGCACGCCTTCGCCCAGATCGGGCTGCGCGCGGGGCGGGCGCAGGAGGCGGCCGACTCGTGGCAGAAGCTGCGGGTGACGCGGCGCCTGCACCTGCTGCTCGCCCCCCACGGGCTGGCGTACCTGGCGCCCCGGATCCACGAGCACTACGGCACCGCCGCCCACCAGATCCTCACCGACGACCCGTACCAGCTCACCAGCCTGTTCGGGGTCGGCTTCGCCATCGCCGACCGCATCGCCCGTGCCTCGGGGACCGCGCCGGAGCCGGCCAAGCGTGAGCGGGCCGCGCTCATGCACGTGCTGGCCGAGGCCGAGCGGAGCGGATCGACCTGCCTGCCGGCCCCCGTGCTGCTGGCCGACGCCGAGCAGCTTCTGGCCGGCGAGGTCGGCGCGGGCCGCGTCGACGCGCTCGTCGCCGACGGCCACGTGGTGCGCGAGGAGGAGTGGGTCTATCGCCGGGCCACCGCCGAGCTGGAGGCCGAGCTCGCCGCGCGCGTGGACGCGCTCGTCTGCGGCACGCCCAGCAAGCGGCTGGCCGACGAGCGACAGCGCCAGGCGCCCGCCGACGCGGACGCGCCTGACCGGCTGACCGGCGAGCAGCAGGCGGCCCTGGAGGCCTCGTTCGCGCACCGGCTGTCGGTGATCACCGGCGGCCCGGGCACCGGCAAGACCGCGTCGATCAAGACCATCGCCGCCCGTGCCACCGAACGCGGCGCGCGCGTGATGCTGGTGGCGCCCACCGGCCGGGCCGCGGTCCGGATGACCGAGGCCAGCGGCCTGCGCGCCCGGACCGTGCACTCCGCGCTGGGCTGGGTACCGGGCGAGGGCCCCACCCACGACGAGCAGGACCCGCTGAGCTGCGACCTGCTCATCGTCGACGAGACCTCGATGGCCAACCTCGAGCTGCTGGTGACGCTGCTGCGCGCCGTCGGGGACGAGACCCACGTCGTCCTGGTCGGCGACGCCGACCAGCTCGCCCCGGTGGGCGCCGGCAAGCCGTTCGCCGAGCTGGTCGCCTCCGAGGTGGTGCCGGTGGCGCGGCTGACGCACATCTTCCGCCAGGCCGCCGACAGCATGATCGTCCAGGGAGCCCACGCGATCCGCGGCGGGCGCGCGCCCTCGTTCAGCCCCGGCGAGGGGATGCGCCGTGATCTCTTCCTCATCGAGCGCCCGTCCCCACAGGCGGCCCTCGAGGAGATCGTGTCGCTGGTGTCCGAGCGCCTCCCTGCCCACTACGAGGTCGATCCGGTCCGCGACATCCAGGTGTTCGCTCCCGTCTACCGCGGCGACCTGGGCATCGACGCGCTCAACCGCGCACTGCGCGCGGCCCTGAACCCCGACGGCCAGCCGGTGCGTGGCGGGCGCCTGCGCATCGGCGACAAGCTGATGATGACTGGCCGCAACCTCCACGAGCTCGGCCTGATGAACGGGACCGTCCTGCGCCTGCTCGACGAGGTCGATGGCGGGCGCGCCGCAGACGAGGACGAGGAGGGGGAGGCGGCGCTCATCCTCGGCGCCGAGGAGGCGGTGTTCCGCCTCGCCCATGAGGAGGCTGACCGCCTGGCCCTCGCCTACGCCTGCTCGGTGCACCGCGGCCAGGGCATCGAGCTCCCGGTCTCCGTGATCGTCGCCCATCCCGCCGCCGGGGCCTTCTTCCTGCGCCGCGAGATGCTCTACACGGCGATCACGCGGGCTCGCCTGGCCACGGTCATCGTCGGCAGCGCCCAGGTGGTGGCGCGAGCCGCGCGGACGCCGGACACGGCGCGGCGCTACGGCCGGCTGGCGCAGCGGCTCTCCGGGACCACCGGCGTCGCGATCAGCGGGTAGGCACGCCCCGAGGCCGCGTCAGCAGCTCGAGCCCTGGCAGATCGACTCGCGGAAGACCTGCCACTCGGTGACCTGGAGGTCGAACAGGTACGGCGGCAGCACCACCTGGAGGCGGTTGTCGTAGTTGTAGTCCTTGAGGTATCCCGAGCCCGTGCCGGGGCCCGATGACACGGTTCCGACCACGCCGCGGAAGTACTGGGCGATCGCCCCGTGGACGGTCAGCGACCCCTGGTTGCTCCCGCCCCCGTCGTAGTTGTCGACGAAGAACGAGTGCGACAGGGTGAGGATGGCGGCGTCGATCGTGCGGTCCGGGTTGCTGCTGTTGTCGTGCATCACCCGCACGTACTGGTCGGCGACCAAGCCGGCCGTCGCCGAGCCCGTGGGCGAGGTCTGGCCGTTGGTGTCGGTGGAGTTCTCGAGGTTGCTGGTGAGCACGATGTCGTTGGCGGCGGCGAGCGTCATCGGCGTGCTGTAGGACCCCTGGACGTAGATGTCGCCGCAGGCCCCGTAGTACGCGGTGGAGGTTACGCCCGTGTTGGGGTTCCTGTAGCTGAACGACTGGTAGCTGACGTTGTCCGGCGTATAGGTGGTGTTGCAGCCCGTCTGGTTGGTGGCGTAGACGATCGGCGTGGCTGTGAGGTCGATCGACACCGGGGTGCAATTGGCCGCGGCTCCGCCCGTGCACGTCTCACCCGTGGCCTGCGTCCCACTGATGGTCAGGGTCGTCGTGCCGTTGAGGACCACCCCGTGCGTCTGCGCGTCTGACAGGAGGTTCGAGTTGTCCGACGGCAGCTTCACGGTCGGGTTCGGGCTCGGGTCAGCGGTCCCGAGGATGTTCGGGTCGCTGTAGCACTTGCCGGTACCCGCACAGATGTCCGCGCCGCTGTTCGACGACGACGTGTGGGCGACATCGGCCTCGCTGGCGATGTCGTCGGTCCGGCTGCGTCCGAACGTCGGGGCGTTGTTCGGATAGATGAGGTACTGGTCCTGCGTGTACATCGGGCCGTTCATCTGGTCGCCCGTGACCCAGTAGATCGTGCAGTTGCTGTTGGTGGCCATGCTCGCGTTGTTGTAATACATCTGCTCGCAGTTGGTGCCCGACAGCGTGGAGTCCTTTGTCTCATAGACCGTGTACCAGAGGAAGGACAGCGGGCTCAGCGTGCGGAGGCTGGCCACGATCGTGCGCGTCTGACACTGGCCTCCCGCGGTGGGGCACCCAGCCCCCGAGTAGCCGGTGAACTCCATGCCCAGCGTGCCCGTGGCGCTGTTGATGAGCGAGCCGACGGGATTGGTCGAGACGCACGTGTTGACCGGCGTATAGGAGTAGTACACGCCGGTGGTCGATCCCGGCACCGTGATGGCGGTCTGCGTGTCGTTGGAGCAGGTCTCCCACCATTGTGAGGTCGTGGCGTGGGAGTTGAGCTGGAAGAGGTAGGCCTGCAGGCCGGCCTGGGCCGCGGCGTAGGCGCGCTTGCCATCGAGATTGGCGCGGCTGAGCTGGGTGTCGCCGCCGACGGCCTCGAACACCGCCGCGGAGAGCAGCGCGGTGACCATGAGCACACCGAGCGCCAGCAGCATGGTGAAGCCGGACTCCGACCGCAGCCGCGCCCGCAGGGCACGGAGCCAGGTGGGTGCCGGTGTGCGTGTCATTCGCATGGGCCGTACCCCGAGATCGCTTTGCCCGGCGGCAGATAGTCGGGCGGAGTGGTGAGTCGCAGCGAGATCGAATCGGTGACGGAATCGGTCTCGATGCTCGCCTTGTTGATGTTCTCCGAGGTCGCGCCGGCGACCAGATTGATCATGACCTCGACGGTGTTGGCGGCATTGTCCTGGGACAATCCCGTGCCCGTCACGCTGAGCGGCGCGGCCGTGATCGCGGCCTGCGTGAGCGGGTTCACGGTGGTCCCGTCCGGAACCGTGTAATACGTGTCGCCGCCGGAATCGGTGCCTGCCGCCGCGTACCTGAAGTACTGGAAGACGTCGACCGGCGACCCGGCCTTCGTCTGCTGCGAGGCGTTGCTCAGCAGGGTCACGGACGCCGGCGTGAGCGCGGCGCCCGCCTGCCACTCGGGGCCGGTTCCCGTCTGGGTGTACGTGGGGTTCGTCACGGCCGTCCAGCGGTAGTCCTTCAGCGTGCCGGCGCTGAAGGTGAGCTGATGCCACACCGGTGTCGGGTTCCCCGAGTTGCCCGCGTAACTGAGGAAGATCAGGGTGGTCCCCGTGCTGGTCGCCTGGATGGGGGGCGACCCGTCGACGCACGCGGAGTGAAGCTCGTTGTCGATGTTGTTCAACGCCACGCGTGCCTGGCGGGTCGCGTCTACGCGGGTGAACGTGCGCTGCGACTGGTGCAGCATCGCGATCATGATGTCGCTGAGCGCGAACATGACGACGATGCCCATGGCCATGGCGACCACGAGCTCGACGAGGGTGAACCCGGAGTCCTCACGCGTGAGTCCGGCCCTGAGAGCGGTCAGAGGTTGCATTGCCCCGAGGTGCCGGTGGTGATGGAGATCGGCGGCACCGTCGTCGCCGTGCTGAAGTTGGTGTTCTGCGTGACCGCGGAGGTGGCGTTGTAGTACGTCCCGCCACCGGTCTTGTAGTCAGCACACACCTTCAGCGTCCCCGTGGGGGCGTACGGCTGGCCCGGGTACGCCAGCCAACCGCCTGTGCCCGTCGAGGAGGAGGCGATGCTGGCCCACCAGGTGTCGCTGCACGCCGGCGTGACCCCCGTGGGCGAGGTGTACTTCATCTCGATGTCCTTCGGCGTGACAGCCGAGCCGCTGAACTTGACGTTTGCCGCCGGCAGCGTGAGGATTGGCTCGTAGACGGTGGCGGCGACGTTGAGCGCCCCGGGGGTGATGGTCGCCGTGGTCGGCGTGGCCACTGGCGTCGTGCCGGGCAGCGGCTCCTGCCCCTGGCAGCGGCCCCCCCACTCCTGGTAGTTGGCGGTGTAGGAGGCGGTCCCGCTGTTCATGTTCGCAAACGGGAACAGCGACCCGCTGGCCTGCGTGCGCGTGGGGGCGTTGGTGTCGGTGGCGGGGGCGAGCGACGGGGTGGTCATCGTGGGCCCGCTGCTGCCTGAGCCCAGCGAGGAGAGCCCGTCCGCCTCGGCGCCGGCACCAGTCGTGGTGGTGAACGTCGCCTGGACCGATCCGGCCTGACCGAGGTAGATCGGCAGCGACGGGATCGAGGCCATGCCGCTCGTGCTCACGGCAGCGGTCCCGCCGGGGGACGCGTTCCCGTTGGGGTCCACGAAGCCGGTCTTGGTGAGGTTCACCGTCCAGGAGGCCGGCGTCAAGCCGGCGAACACGACGCATCCGCTGGCGTCGGTGGCCCCGAGCTGGTTGGGCTGCCCGGTGGTCGACGCCGTCACGGTGACGTTCTGCAGCCACGTGCCGGTCTGGTCCTTGACGTCGGCCAGCAGGTCGCCCGACACGGGACGGGCCAGGATCGATTCCTCGGTCACCGACGGCGTCTGCTGGTCGTAAGCGTCGTTCCAGCTGGCCGTGGAGACGATCTTGTAGTAGGCCGCCGCGCCGGAGGCGCAGCTGGAGCCGCCGCTCGAGGCGACGGCGGTCGCGCTCGACGTGACGGAGAACGTCTGCCCGTTGAACGTCAGCGAACGGGTCTGGCCCGTGCCCGAGAGCTGGTTGAGCTGCTCGTCGGACAGGCCGCGCAGCCGCTCCTGGTCCTGTGTGGCGACGGCGTCGGCCTGGTCACGCACGCGCTGGTTGCCGCTGGCATGCGTCGTGGCGATCAGCGCCTTGGCGGCGGCGGCCGACAGGAGGATGACGATGAGCGCGCTCGCCATCACCTCGATCATCGAGAATCCGTGATCGGCCGCGGCACGCCGCCGGGCTCCGCGCGGGCGGGTCGGGATCCTGCTCTTTGATGGGAAGGGGGTGCGCACGTGAATCACTGGATCTAGTCGGCGTTTGGGCGGCGTGCTTGAGTCCCGCCGGGATCCCGTGGACCCTTGTTCACGCAAGGCCAACACCCCGCCGGCGAGCGCCGAGGCAAAACCGGCGCAAAAATGGTCAAGCGGCCCGGCCCGGGTGCCGATAAGGCTCTGTGTGGCGCGCCCGCCCGAGGGTGCCCAGCCCCGACCTTGCAGATGACCGAATTCGCCCACATGCGCCTACTGCTCGTCCACGGTCCCGCTGAAGGACGCGAGCTGGTCGAGGGCGTCCTCGCCCACGCCGGTTACGGCGACGTGGTGACCACCCCCGACCCGTCGCGCACGCTCGAGCTGTGCGTCACCAAGCGACCGGACCTGGTGCTCCTCGACCTCGACGCCGCCGGGGCATCACATCTCGCTCTTGACGCGATCCGCCACCTCACCGGCGGCGCCGACAGCCTTCCGGTGCTGGCCCTCAGCGGCGACGCCGCTCCGGAGGTGCGCCGGTGGGCGCTCTCCGCCGGCGTCCGTGACTTCGTCAACAAGCCCGTCGACCCCACCGAACTCGTGGCTCGCGTTCAGAACGCGCTCCAGGTCCGCCAGCTCCAGCTTGAGCTGCGCGATCGCAACGCCGTGCTGCGCGAGGCCGTCCGTGAGCGCACCGGCGAGTTCGACACCGCGCGCGAGAGCCTCTCCATCCTTGCCGCGATCGCCGACTTCCACGACGACGACAGCTACCAGCACGCCCGCCGCGTCGGCGTGGGCGCGGCGCTCATCGCGCAAGCCCTCGACCTCGACGAGCAGTTCGTCGCCACCATCCGCGACGCCGCGCCGCTGCACGACATCGGCAAGGTCGGGATCTCCCGGCGGATCCTGCTCAAGCCTGACAAGCTGACCCCGGCCGAGTGGATGCACATGATGCGCCACGTCGAGATCGGCGCACGGATCCTCGCCCCGGCGCGCTCACCCGTGCTGCGGCTCGCCGCCGAGATCGCCGGGACCCATCATGAGCGCTGGGACGGCAACGGCTACGTCTCCGGCCTCGTGGGCGCCGAGATTCCCCTCGCCGGGCGCATCACCGCGCTCGCCGACGTCTGGGACACCCTCACGCACGAGCGGCCATACAAGGCCGCCTGGGACGAGGATCGCGCCCTCGCCGAGATCGACGCGCAGGCGGGCGCTCACTTCGACCCGCGCATCGTCGAGGCGTTCCACGCGATCGACCGGCGCCAGCTCGACGAGCCGCACGCCGACGATCTCGCCCTGCGCGTGGCCTGAGCCACGGCTTGCCGCCGCGGCGGCGACGACGAGTCGCGCGAGCGCGACTCAGCAACCCGCGAGCGCGGCTCAACGAACCCGGCTCAACGAACCCGCCAGGGCAGCTCAACGAACCCTCGAGGGGCTCAGCGAACTCGCGGCGGGCGGATCAGCGACCTGCGACGGGCGCGTACGGCGAGCCCGGCGCACCGGGATCCGTGGCGAACCCGGTCGCCGGCGCGGGCGCCGCAGGAGCGGCGGGGGCGTCCGGAGTCGCGGGCAGCACGTCGGCCATCGACGTGCCCACACGGCCCTCGGCGGCGAGCAGGAGCTTGAAGTCCTGCGGGCTGCTGGCGGCGGCCAGCGCGTTCTCGCGCGTGACCCGTCCGCCCTGCACGTGGGAGAACAGGGCCTGGTCGAAGGTCTGCATCCCGTAGAAGGTGCCCTCGGCGATGATGCTCGGCAGCAGCTGCGTCTCCTCCGGGTTCATGATCGCGTCACGGACGCGACCCGTGGTGCGCAGGATCTCCAGCGCAGCCACCCGGCTCTGGTCCGTGGACGGCACGAGCCGCTGGGAGATGACCCCGCGAAGGGTCGCCGAGAGCATCGCGCGCACCTGGCGGTGCTGGTGGGGCGGGAAGAAGTCGATGACGCGGTTGATCGTCTCGGCGGCATCCGCGGTGTGGAGGGTCGAGAGGACGAGGTGGCCCGTCTCGGCAGCGGAGAGAGCGGTCTTCACCGTCTCCTCGTCTCGCATCTCGCCGATGAGGATGATGTCGGGGTCCTGGCGCAGGACGCGGCGCAGGGCGCGGCCGAACGACCCCGTGTCTGACCCGATCTCGCGCTGGTTGATGACCGAGCGCTTGTCGGAGTGGAGGAACTCGATCGGATCCTCGATCGTGACGATGTGGCGGGCGGCGGTGGTGTTGACGTGGTCGACCATCGCGGCGAGCGTGGTCGACTTACCGGAGCCCGTGGTCCCGGTGACGAGCACGATGCCCCGGGGCTCCTCGGCCATCTCGCGCACCGCCTCGGGCAGCCCGAGCTCGGTGATCGTGGTCACCCCGTAGGGAATCCGGCGGCAGACGATGGAGATCGAGCCGCGCTGCCGGAAGGCGTTGACGCGGAAGCGCGCCAGGCCGGGGACGGCGTAGGCGAAGTCGGCCTCGCCCTCGGACTCCATCTCCTGGAGCCGGGCGGGGTCGCGCAGCATCTCGCGCACGGCCTGGGCGGTGTCCTCCGGCGTCAACGGGTCGGCCATCGGCAGCGGCGTCAGCTCGCCGGCGATGCGAACCATCGGCGGAGAGCCGGCCTTGATGTGCAGGTCCGAGCCCTCCTGATCGCAGAGGTACTGGAGGGCGGTCTGGAGAGACAGGCTCACGGCGCCGTCTTCAGGAAGGCGAACGGGGCCGAGGACGCCTGCGCCTTGCAGGCGTTCTTGGGGAAGTTCTGCACGGTACCGGTGTCAGGGTCATAGACCACCGGCGAGGCGAGCGAGAGGTCGCACATCCCGGCCATCGAGACGCGGTGGTAGGCCTTGAGCGCCGCGGCACGGGAATGGGTGACCGTGCTGGTGATCTTGACCACCTGAAGCATCGCCTCGGCCATGCCCCCGGTGGCGGTCGGCCAGGCGACCTCCTCTCCGTCGCCGGGCGAGAGCACGATCGCCGAGCAGCTCGAACGGCTCGGGCGGCACAGGCCGGGACCGGCGTGCGCGACGGCGGCACCGAGGCCGAAGACCGCCTGCCGCCCTCCGGACATCGTGCCGAAGAACATCACCTGGGGGTTGCCGGCCGACGGCAGCGCGGTGAGCCGCGGGATGTCGTTGTGGATGGGCCCCTTGCCGTTCTTGCTGAAGCGGATCGACACGGAGTAGATCGTCCACGACTGGACCGGGTTCGAGCTCTGGGCGCTCGGGGGCGTGGAGGCGATCGTGGAGGTCGGGGTGGTGCCCGTGGCCGGAGAGGTCGCGGAGCTCGATCCGCCCGACGATGACCCGCTCCCCGCCGAGGTGGAAGGGGTCGGCGACACCATGGCGACGGTGCTGGAGCCCGTCGCGGGGGTCGTCGCCGTCGACGAGGACGTCGAGGCGACCGAGGATGAGCCGCCGGACGACGTGCTGGAGCTCGGCTTTGCGCTCAGCTTCGGCACGCTGGCGGCGAATGGGTCGCGGGCGATCTTCGCCAGGACCACCTTGGCCGGCGCACTGGACGGCTGTGGGGCGGTGGACGTCTGACTCGTGGTCCCGGTGGTCGCGGTGTTGGCGGCCGGCGGGGCCGGCAGCGCGGGAGCGCTGGTCGCCGACGCATTCTTGAGCAGGAGCACGGGCACCGCCACGACGGCCACGATCAGCGCGGCGACGATGATCCACAGCTTGCGTTCGAGCAGATCTCGGCGTAGCGAGCTCATCCCTGGCCTCCGGTGGTCGAGAGCTGATAGAGCGAAGCGCTGATCTGCACGGTGAGCTTCCCGGAACCGCTCAGCGAGACAGTGCTGATGTTCATCAGCGGGCCGGTGGCGTGCAGCCTGCCGTGGGACACCACCACCAGTGAGTTGAGGCGGCGCACCAGAGTGTCGAGGGCGCGGTACCCGCCAGCGAAGGTGAGCTGGACCGGGACCGGGGTCGCCGTGGGCGCGGCCGTTGTCGTCGCGCCCGGGGTCGCCGGAGTGGTGGTCGTCGCGGGCGCGCTCGACGCTGAGGCGCCCGAGAGCGAGATCGACTGCATGTGCACGCGCACCGACGCGGCGGTGTTCTGCAACGTGCGCAGCAGGGCCGGGATGTCGGACTCGGCGGGGACGGCGAGGTGGATGGCCGACCACTCCTCGGTGGTCGCCTTCAGCGCCGCCTGTGCCTTCTTGCCCGTCACGTAGCTCTCCTGCGCAGCAACCAGGTTGCTGCGCGCGGTGGTGATCTGCGCGTCGAGCGCAGAGACCTTCTGGCGCTCGGGCTTGAGCGCCACCATGTAGTAGGCCCCGAACAGGGCGACGATGGCGACGATCGCGAGCAGGATGCGGTCACGTCCACGAAGTTTCATTGCGCTGCTCCGGTCGGGGTGGTGGTGGCGGGCGTCGTCGCCGGTGCCGTCGACGCGGCAGCGCTCGTCGTCGCCGCGGTGGCGGTCGCCACCGGCGCGCTGAACGTGAGTGACACCTGGAACGTGACCGGGAAGGGGCAGCCGCCCGCGGTCGAGCCACCGTTCGGCGTCGCGTTGTCGGAGGACGACGCGAGGTTGACCGAGCTGACGTTGGTGATCTTGTGCAACTGCACCATGGTCTCGGCGACCATCGACTGCGACGAGGCGCAACCTGAGAGCTGGATGCTCGGCAGCACCGCCGTCGGAACGGCTGCCGCCGTGCCGGTGGCGGGCGTGCTCGTGGAGGTGGTGGACGCCGACGTCGTGGCAGCCGACGTCGTGGTGGCCTGCAGCGAGGTGAGCGCGGCCTTGGCCGGCATCAGCCCGCCGATCTGGCTGAGCAGCTGCGACCACGCATAGCGATTGTCAGCAAGGCCGCGGACCTGAGCCAGCTGGGCCTGGCGCTGTGCGGCGGTGGACTTGACCGAGTCAAAGCTGCTGGCGGCCGACTGCCAACTGGCGACGCTGGCATTGACGCTGGCCAGCTCGGCCTTGCGCGTGGTCACCTTGTTGACCGTGGAGACATAGAGCACGGCGGCGCCCAGGGCGGCCACCAGCACGCCGATGAGCACGAGCGTGATCGGGCTGGCCGAGACGGTGGCGCGCCGCTTGCGGGCGTCGGCGGGGATGAGGTTGACGGCGTTCATCAGCTCAGCGCCCCCACCGCGAGTCCGGTGGCCACGGGTGCGATCCGGCCGTCCACGTCGCCGAGCGCGTCGGCGCCGGCGGCGATGACCCCACCACAGGTGAGCTCGAGCCCGGCGGAGGCGGCCAGCGCCTCGACGAACCCGGGAAGCGGGGCGAGCGGCCCCGCGACGACGCCGGCGGTGACGACCGCGCCGAACTGCGTCGAGTAGAACTCGGCGGCGGCGCGGAGCTCGGAGCCGAGCTCGGCCGCGGTGCGCTTGAGCAGGTCGGGCACCGTCAGGTCACCGCCCTGCAGCACTTCGTCGGCCCCGCCGCCGGCGAGGAGCCCGCGAGCCTCATCAACCGGGATTCCCCGGCTCTCGGCCAGGCGCCCCAGCAGCATGGACAGCCCCTGCGGGGCCTGCCGCGTGAACCGGCAGACACCGGACTCGGCGATGGCGATGTTGACGAGGTCACCGAGCTGGGCGTAGAGCACAGGGCCCTCGTTCTGCTCGAGGTGGCTGAGCGACCGGATGACGGAGAAGATGGAGAGGTCGATGCCCTCAGGCTTGAGCCCGGCGCGGTGCAGGGTCTCCAGGAGCTGGTCGACGCCTTCGCGCTCGGTCACCACCACGATCACGCGCAGCCGCTCACCGTCCGGGGTGTCGACGATGCCGACCGTCTGGAAGTCCATGACCGCGCGGTCCAACGGCATCGGGATGCGCTCCTGCGCCTGCATCATCAGAGCGGTGCGGATGTCCTTCTCGTCCAGCGGCGGCAGGTCGATCACGCGCAGCACGGTGCGCGGCGTGGCCAGGCCGACCCGCACGCGCTTGGACAGCTTGTGCTCGGCGAACAGGCTCTTGAGCTCGTTGGCGAGACGCTCGGTATCGGTCACCAGCCCATCACGCATCAGCCCCGTGGGAAGGGGCCGCGCGGCAACGCGCTCGGCCACGATCTGGCCACCCTGCAGGCGGGCCTGAGCCGCGATCACCTGGGTGGCGCCGATCTCGAGACCGGTGACGGTCGCGGAACGCCCCGAGCGAGCCGGCTTGCGGACCTTGAGCGACGAGAGGCTCGGCATCGACAGCTGCTTGTTCAGGACGCTCACAGTCCGACTCCGTGGAGGTAGAGGTTGACCAGCGCCGGGCCGGCGAAGAGGGCGACGACGCTGCCAAGCGCCAGGAACGGCCCGAAGGGGATGGCGGTCTTGCGGCCCTCGCTGACGCCCTTGCGTGCGATCACCGCGGCGCCGACGACGGTCCCGGCGACGAGCGCGATGAGCATCGCGGGAGCGACGGAGCGGCCCAGGACCAGCCCCATCACCGCGGCAAGCTTGACGTCGCCCATGCCCATGCCGGCCGGGTAGGCGAGTACGGCGACGAGGAGGAAGCCGCCCGCCGCGGCCCCGGCGATCAGTCGCTCGGTGAGCAGATGCGGCTGGAGCACGGCCGTGAGCACGATGGCCGCCAGCGCGACGGCGGCGAGGATCTTGTTGGGGATGATCCGGTGCTCGATATCGATGAGGGTGACCGCCACGAGGGCCGCGACGAAGATCAGGTCGAGCCAGATCGTGCGACTCGCGCCGTGGGCGATGACCACGGCTGCGAACAGGCCTCCGGTCAGCGCCTCCGTCAGGGGGTAACGCGGTGAGATCGAGGTGTCACACGCGCGGCAGTGCCCGCCGAGCATCAGCCACGAGACGACCGGCACGTTGTCGTACGGCCGGATCGCGACGCCGCAGCCGGGGCACGCCGACGGCGGCGTGACCAGCGAGACGCCCGCGGGCAGGCGGTAGGCCACGACGTTGAGAAACGAGCCGAGGCACAGGCCGCCAATGGCCGCAAGCGCGATGTCGAAGGCGATGGGGGGCATTGAGAAGAAGGGAAAGAGACAGGGGAAGGGGTGAGGCGAGGCCGCCGGGTGTGACCGTGGCCACACCCGGCGGGACAACGCCGAACTGCGAGATACGTCTGATCCTGCTGACCTACCAGCTGCCGGTACCCGTGACAGCGGTGCCGCCCAGGTTGCAGCCGCCGGGGTTCTGGCCGGTGGCGACGGTGCACGTGCGGGTCAGACCACCGGTCGCGCTACGGACGAGCGAGAACTGGACGCCGCTCGGGTCGTAGGCCGTGATGGTGTAGCCACCGCCCGCGGGGGCGGTCAGCGCCATGTTCTCCGGCGTGGAGAAGGCGTTGGAGAGCACGGGCTCGACGGCCACCAGCTGCGTCTGAGACGCGGTGTAGCCGTTACCCGCTGAGGACGTCGCGTAGGTCTCCTCCGCGTTCTGCGCGGTGTTGATGTCCGACTTGACGTTGGCGTCTGAGGCCTTGCTCTTCTGGCCCAGGAAGGCCGGGATGGCAACGGCGGCCAGGATGCCGATGATGAGAACCACGACCAGCAGCTCGATGAGGGTGAAGCCCTCCTGACCGTGGGCGCGATTACGAAGACGCGTAAGCATCTATGGTCACTCCTTGTGTAGATGGGTATTGCGTTTCGGAACTCACACTCCGGTCAGTAATTCCAAAAGCGTCGTCGTGCTGTTCCGCTCTCCGTCATCGGCATTTGCGAGAGCGGCTTGAGTCCGTCCACGTCCTCTGGACGCTTAGGTGTGCTTTACACGTCGTCGGGGCACCGCGCGCCCAGGCGGGCGGTGCGCGTCGGTGAAGGCCCGCGCGTGTGGGGCTTGATCTGCAGCGCGAACCGCCGATAACTAGAGACATGCGCGAAGAGTTCGCCGCGACCGTGCCTGTGGTCGCCCCGGGGACCATGCCCCCACCGGGAGGCCCGCACGCGCACGCCCTGGGGTCGGCGTCGCTCGGGCCGGCGGCCTCGATGGGACCCGCGCGGGGCACCACCGGCGGCTCGATGCGCTTTCTCACCGAGGTCATCGTCGACCTCGGCTTCGCCCCCCGCGAACGTGTGGAGGCGGCGATGCTGGCCGCGCGCGATGCCGGCACCACCCCCGATCAGCTGCTGGTCGATCAGGGCGTGATCACGCCCGAGCAGCGCGCGCGGGCCATTGCCGAGCGCCTCGGGCTGGACTACCTGGACCTGACGCAGTACCGGCTGGACATGGCGGCGGTCAACCTGCTGCCCGCGGACGTCGCCCGTCGCTGCGAGCTCGTCCCGGTGGCGCGCGAGGGCGAGGACACCCTCGTGGTCGCCATGGCCGACCCCGCGAACGTCGTCGCCATCGACGACGTGGAGATCCAGACCGGCATGAGCATCAAGGTCGCGGTGGCCACGCGCGAGGACATCATGGCGGTGATCGCCCAGATGACCCGCCTGGACACGGTGGTCACCGAGGCCGCCGAGGACGAGCAGCTGCGCGAGCCCGTGGAGCTGCACGACCTCCAGGAGGCCGCCACCGAGACGCCGATCGTCAAGCTGGTCAACACGCTGCTCTCCCAGGCGGTGAACCACGGCGCCTCCGACGTCCACTTCGAGGCGGAGCCTCGCGAGATGCGCGTCCGCATCCGCGTCGACGGTGTGCTCGAGGAGGTCGCCCGCATCCCGGGACGGATGGTCGCCGGCGTCGTCTCACGCATCAAGATCATGTGCGAGCTCGACATCTCCGAGCGGCGCATCCCGCAGGACGGTCGCGTCGGGCTCACGGTCGACGGCAAGCCGATCGACATCCGCGTGGTGACGCTGCCGACGGTCCACGGCGAGTCGGTGGTCATGCGCATCCTGGACCGGTCAAACGTGCTCATCGAGATCCCGAAGCTCGGACTCGACGAGTACTCGCTGGGAAGGCTGCACACCGCGACCCGGCACGCTCACGGCTCCGTGCTCGTCACCGGGCCCACCGGATCGGGCAAGTCCACCACGCTCTACGCGGTACTCAACTCGCTCAACACGCCCGACAAGAACATCGTCACCATCGAGGACCCCGTCGAGTACCAGCTCGAGGGCGTCACCCAGGTGGCCGTCAACCCACGCTCCGGTCTCACCTTCGCCACCGGTCTGCGCGCGATGATGCGCGCGGACCCGGACATCATCATGGTCGGCGAGATCCGCGACCGCGAGACCGCTCAGATCGCCATCGAGGCGGCGCTCACGGGCCATCTCCTGCTCTCGACGCTGCATACCAACGACGCCCCGAGCTCGATCACCCGTCTCGTCGAGATGGGCATCGAGTCCTTCCTGGTCGCGTCATCGGTGCGCGCGGTGGTCGCGCAGCGCCTGGCCCGCGTCCTATGCACGTACTGCAAGAAGCCGGTCACCCTGGAGGCAGAGCCGCTGCGGCGATCGGGCTTCGACGTTCATCACGACATCGAGACCTACGAAGCGTCGGGCTGCCCACGCTGCAGCGGCAGCGGCTATCGCGGCCGCATCGGGGTCTACGAGATCATGCCCGTCTCCGACGCGATCCGCGATCTCGCGCTGCGCAGCGCGTCGGCGGATCGCATCATGGACACCGCGCGCGCCGAGGGCATGCGCACTCTGCGCGAGGACGCCCTGGAGAAGGTCAAGCAGGGCGTCACGGCCGTCGACGAGGTCCTCCGCGTACTAGGCGGATAGGGCCTCGGACTCAAGTACCCGCCCCTTACTGCCGACTCTGGAACACATGTCAGTCGTCGACTTCGCGGACATCGTCCTGGCGGCGCTCGAGCGCCGCGCCTCCGATATCCATCTCACCGCCGGCGCCGCGCCCAGCATCCGCGTGCGCGGCCGGCTCTTCGGCCTCGAGGGCTTCCCCGTCCTCGGTGTCTCCGACACGCGCGAGATCGTCTATTCGATCATGAGCGACACGCAGCGCCAGCAGTTTGAGAACGCGCGCCAGGTCGACTTCAGCTACTCGGTGCCGCGCACCGCGCGTATGCGCGTCAACGCCTATCTGCAGCGCGGGGCGGTGAGCGCGGCACTCCGCGTCATCCCCAGCACGATCCAGACGCTGGAGTCGCTCGGCATGCCCTCGGTCGTCCACGATCTGGCCTCCTTGCCCCGCGGCATGGTGCTCGTCACCGGTCCGACGGGCTCCGGCAAGTCAACGACCCTGGCCGCCGTCATCGATCAGATCAACAGCACGCGCGAGGACCACATCCTCACCATCGAGGACCCGATCGAGTTCCTGCACACCCACAAGCGCTGCCTGGTGAACCAGCGCGAGCTGGGCAGCGACGCCACCAGCTTCGCGGAGGGCCTGCGCGCCGCGTTGCGCGAGGACCCCGACGTGATCCTCGTCGGCGAGATGCGCGACCTGGAGACGATCTCGACCGCGCTCACCGCGGCGGAGACGGGCCACCTCGTGCTCGCCACCCTGCACACGCAGGACGCGCCGCAGACGGTTGACCGCATCATCGACGTCTTCCCGCCCCATCAGCAGCAGCACGTGCGCGTGATGCTGTCGGTCGCCCTCCAGGGTGTCGTCGCACAGCAGCTCCTCCCCACCGCCGACGGAGCCGGCCGGGTGCCGGCGGTCGAGATCCTCATCCCGACCCCCGCGGTGCGCAACCTCATCCGCGAGGGCAAGACGCATCAGATCTACTCGGCGATCCAGACCGGCGCGGAGTACGGCATGCAGACGATGGATGCCGCGCTGGCCGATCTCGTTCGCGCCGGCCGGATCAGCCGTGACGTGGCCCAGCGCCGTGCCTCCGTGCCGGCGGAGCTGGCCCGCCTGCTCGGCGGCGGGGGCGCGCATCTGCAGGCCGCTGCCGGAAACGGCTACCTGCAATGAGCGAGAGCTACGTCTTCCGGGCCGTCGACACCCTCGGCGTCAAGGTCAAGGGCGAGGTCGAGTCCGACTCGGTCGAGGGGGTCCGCGAGCTGCTCAAGGGCCGTGGCCTGCTCGTCCTCGAGGTGAAGGCCAAGGCGAAGTCGATGGACGTATCGTTCGACATGTTCTCGCGGGTCGGCCTCGAGGACCTCGCGTTGCTCACGCGTCAGCTCGCGACGATGATCTCGTCGGGACTCTCACTGATGCGCGCGCTGATGGTGCTCGAGAGCCAGACTCAGAACAAGCGCATGAAGACGACCGTGCTCGCCATCCGCCAGGACATCGAGAGCGGTGCGTCGCTCTCGGCCGCCCTGCACAAGCACCCCAAGATCTTCTCCCAGCTCTACATCGCGATGATCCGCGCCGGCGAGACAGGCGGGTTCCTGGAGTCCGCTCTGCTGCGCGTCGCCGACCAGCTCGAGGCCCAGAACAAGCTTCGGCGCCAGGTGAGATCCGCGATGGTCTACCCGGCAGTCGTGAGCAGCATCGCGATCTGCGTGGTCACGGCGATGCTGATCTTCATCATTCCGGTGTTCGCCGGGGTGTTCAAGTCCTTCAACGGCAAGATGCCGTCGCTCACCGTGCACACCATCGCGCTCTCCAACGCGATGCGTTACCACTGGTACCTCTTCCTCGTCGGCGGCCCCGCCCTCATCTTCGCCTTCACCAAGTGGAAGTCGTCCAAGAGCGGCCGGCACATCTGGGATCGCTTCCGGCTCAAGGCGCCGGCCAAGATCGGGACGATCGTCCAGAAGATCGCCCTCGCGCGCTGGTCGCGGACGCTGTCGTCGCTGACCTCCGCCGGCGTGCCGATGCTCGAGGCGATCGACGTCACCGGCCGCACCGCGGGCAACACCGTGGTCGAGAACGCGATGGCCGCCGTGCACACCTCGGTGCAGGGCGGCGGCACGATCGCCAGCGCGCTGGCCGGCGAATCGATCTTCCCCACGCTGGTCACCAACATGGTCCGCGTCGGCGAGGAGACGGGCGCGCTTGACTCGACCCTGGGCAAGGTCGCCGATTTCTACGAGGAGCAGGTGGAGGCCGCGGTCAAGGCGCTCACCTCGGTCCTCGAGCCGATCATGATCGTGATCGTCGGAGGCATCGTCGGATTCATGATCCTGGCGATGTACCTGCCGATGTTCCACGTCTACGACGCGATCAAGTGAGCGGGGCGCGCGCCGCCCACCATGGCGGCGGCGTGATCAGCGCGATCCGCGAGAACGCATTCGCTGCAGGTGTCGCCGCCGTCGCGCTGCTCGCCATGGCGTGGCTGGGTCTGTACGGGTGGGCATGGACGGACTGGGACAACGAGGCCCGTCCGGCCGTCGATGCGCTCATCGCGGGCCACGTCACGCGGTTTCTCCAGCTCGCGCCCACCTACGGTGGCTCGCTCATCCTCCGTGCCCCGTTCTTCATGGTCACCGCGCTCTGGCACGGTGGTCAGCTCGCCATCTACCGGGCGAGCGCGGTGCCATGCCTCACCGCGACCGGGGCGCTCGGCGTGTGGCTCGTCGCTCGGATGCGGGCGGCCGGCGCCTCGACGTGGGCCCGGGGATTGGCGCTGATGCTCTGCGTCGCCAACCCACTCACGCTGCCGGCGCTTGAACTGGGTCATCCCGAGGAGTTGCTCGGTGCTGTGCTCTGCGTCGCCGCCGTCCTGTGCGCGATGCACGACCGGCCGATCTGGGCGGGCATCCTGCTCGGCCTGGCGATTCCCAACAAGGAGTGGGCCGTGCTGGCCGTCGGGCCCGTGCTCGTGGCCCTTCCCCGCAGGCGGGTCCAGGCGCTGCTGACCACCGGCGCCGTCGCCGGAGCCGTGGTGGCGCCGCTCCTCCTCGGAGCGTCGGGCGGTTTCGTCGGTCAGACGACGGCCGCCGGCCTGAGCACCGGGTCCATCTTCCAGCCGTGGCAGCTCTGGTGGTTCCTCGGGTCCCACGGTCACGTCGTCAAGGGGCTGTACGGCGCCGTGAAGGTGGGATACCGGACACCACCCCCCTGGATGGGGAGCCTCGGGCACACGCTCCCGCTCGTGGTCATGCCTCCGCTGTGCGCGGCCTACGGATGGCTGCGGCGTGGCGTCACCCGTCGGCCTCCCAACGGCGCGCTCCTGCTCCTCGCGCTGCTGCTGGCGCTCCGGTGCGTCCTGGACCCGTGGGACACCTCGTACTACTCCCTGCCGTTCCTGATGAGCCTCCTCACCTGGGAGACGCTGAGCTACACCCGCGTCCCGGTGTTCTCCCTCGCCGCGGCGCTCATCGGCTGGCTCATCTTCCAGCAGTCGTCGATCCTTCCGGTCACCCTCTCCGCTGACATGCAGGCGCTGGTCTTCGCCGTCGTCACCGTGCCGGTCGTCGTCGCACTGGGCGTGGCCGTGTACGGCCCGGGGGTCAGAGCGGTAGTCGCGCGGCGCACCCGCCGAGACACGCTGGAGGCGGCGCCAGGCTGGCAGTCCGCCATTCCCCGGAAAGCCGGCTCCGTACCTAGACCTTAGTCGAGTCTTGGGCCACGGCTGACCGGACGACTACAACACTATGGGTCCATCTGCCGAGTCCTTTCACTACTCGCGCGTCAGCGCCGAGTGGGGCGTCCTGCGCCTGCTGGCCAGCCTCGGCACTCAGCTCCCGGCGCCGACCGCCGCGCACCTGATGGTGGAGCCGGGCCCGGGCAGCCTCGACGTCTTCTACGCGCCGGCGCGGATGTCGTCGCTGGAGCGCCGGCTCCTCACCCATACGCGTCATCACGGCACTCAGCTGCTGTGGCGCGCGGTATTCGCCCTCCCGCTCGACGTCATCGAGTTTCCTGAGGCGCTGTTCCAGGTCATCGCCCTGGACGGGTTCTCGCTCCAGCTCCCCACGCCGGGACTGCAGCTCACCGTCGACCAGCTCGCCGCGCGCACCCAGCTTGCCCTGCGCACCCCGCAGCCGCGGCGCTCAGTCGTCGTCGGGGCCCGGCAGAGGGCAGTGGCGCTGGCCACCGCCGTCGCCGTCACCGCGGGCTCGGCGACACCCGCCGTCGCGCTCGCCGCGGGCGGGACCGGCGCGTCGCTGGGGACCAACGTCCCCTCCAGCGCCTCGGCCCCGTCCGGGGCCGCCACCACTGCGGCCACGGCCACCGCCTCGGTGACCGCCAACCGCGCGCTGCCCCACCCGTTCAAGCTCACCCACCTCTTCACCAACCCGTCGCACGGGGTCCACGGCAAGTCCACGACCGCGTCCGGCGCCGCCTCCTGCGCCACCGCGACCGGCCCCGGCGCCGTCGCCTACGCCGCCGACAAGCCCGCGCTCCGGCTGCACTGCCCTGTGCCGGCCGGCCACAAGTCCACCGCCACGCACTCAGCCACCGTGGACAAGGGAACGTCGCCCAAGGGCGGGACCATGTCGGTGGGCGTCGCGCCCAAGGGCAGCGGCAGCGCGTCCGCGGGCGCCACCGCCACGACGGGCGCAGCCAAGACCGGCACCGCCACGACGGGCGCAGCCAAGACCGGCACCGCCAACACCGGGACGGCCAAGGCCACCCCCACCGCGCCGGCGTCGGGCACGCTGTCCTTCGGGGGCACGCCGACCAGCGGCGCACCCACCAGCGGTACACCGACCAAGGCCCACGGCCACAAGACCCACAAGACGCACACCAAGGCCGCCCCTCACCGTCCGGCGCATTCACACACCAGCGGCGGCGCGCCGGTCGCCGCGCCGACCGTCACGCCCCAGCCCGCGCCGACCGCGACGCCGACGCACCCGGTGACCACGCTTTCCCCCACCGCGCCCGGCATCTCCGTCCCCAAGGGCTGGACCGGCACCGTCAACGCCGACCCGACGCTCACCGGCGCCGTCAACAACCTCTCGGGCCTGCTCTCCAACGGCAACCGGCCGCCCTCCTTCCTCATCCCCATCTACATGGAGGCGGGCCACAAGTACGGCGTGCCGTGGGAGGTGCTGGCCGCGATCAACGCCATCGAGACCGACTACGGCCAGAACCTCAACACCTCCAGCGCCGGCGCGGTCGGGTGGATGCAGTTCGAGCCCTCCACCTGGGCCAGGTACGGGGTCGCCGTCGACGGCCACAGCGTGCCCAACCCCTATGACCCGCGCGACGCCATCTTCGCCGCCGCCAAGTACCTCGCCGCCGCCGGCGCGCAGCAGGACGTCGCCAAGGCGGTCTACGCCTACAACCACGCGAGCTGGTACGTGGACGAGGTCATGTCCAGGGCTCACGCCATCGCCACCCACGCGCAGTACCAGGGTATGACCGTCAAGCACGGCACCTTCTCGGTGGACTTCGCCACCGGCGTCAGGAGGACCCCCGTCGTCCGTTACTCGAGCGGGACGCTCTCGCACTTCGATCGCCTCATTGCGGCCGCCAACATGGTCAGCGCCGCCGACTTCCCCTACGTGTACGGCGGCGGTCACGAGCAGCCGTCGGTGTTCGCGCCGTTTGACTGCTCGGGCTCGGTCTCCTACGTCATGCAGCAGGCCGGCTACAAGGTGCCCACCACGGTGTCCGGGGACATCCCGAGCTGGAAGTTCCCCGCGGGCCCCGGCAAGGTGACGATCTTCTACAACTCCTGGCACACCTTCATGCGGATCGGCAACCGCTACTTCGGGACCAGCGGCTTCGCCCGGCCCGGCGGCGGCGCCGGCTGGTTCGACGTCGACAAGCTTCCGGCGGACTACCTCGCCAAGTTCAACGTGGTCCACGTCCCCAACCTCGGCGTCAACTCGTTCGCACCCGGCGCGAACTACCTGCCGCTCATCCTCCCCAAGCCCAAGCACGTCTCCACGACGCTCAACATCCCCGCGTCGATGCAGCTCTCGACGCTGGGCTCCTTCCCGAGCGCCTAGTCCGCGCATCCGGCGTCGCCTGCCGGAGTCGGCGGCTGGTGGACCTCCGCCCCACCGATCAGAATGGGCGGGTGCCGATCGCACCCGAAGACGGACAATCGCTCGCCGCGGCGCTCGAGCCCGTCGCGGCGGTGCTCGACGACCTCGGCGCCGGCGCGGCCATCCCGCTCGGCGCCCGTGAACACGCGCGGGACAACGCCCGCTCGCTGAGCGACGCCTGCGGCGGCGCGGCGGAGGGCGTGGCGCTGGCCCTCGTCGCCTACGCCGCGGAGCTCGTGGGCATCGTCGCCGACGAGCTGGCCGTCGAGCACCCCGACGACCTCCGTCGCCTCTCCGCTGCGCTCCAGGCGCGCGCCGGTGTTCCCCAGGTCGCGCTGGGGCGCGAGCTGCTGCGCGGGCGGCGGCTCACCGAGCTGCCCGCCCCCGACGCGCTGCACGGCCAGCTCGCCCTGCTGCGAGCCCTCACGGGCGCTCATGCGGTCTCCCTGTGGGCCGAGCAGAGCGAGGCCGAGCCCCGTCTCGTCGCGCGGGCCGGCGAGCTCGATGTCGCAGCGGAGCAGATCGCGCCGGCGGTGGGCGCCGTCCTGGAGAGCGACGGGACGGCCGTGATGGCGGGCGAGGCGTCGGCGGGGCTGCGGGTCGGGGTCCGGCCGGCCGTGGGAGCGCTGATCGTGCACGGAGTGGACCCACAGGCACCGGAGCCGGGTCCGCTGCTCGCCGCTGCGGCGCCCGGCGTCACGGGGCTGCTGGAGCGCGACACGCTGCGCGACCGCGAGCACTGGCGCGAGCTCGTCGCCGGGGCGGTGGAGCGGCGGCTGGCGCGTGTGCGCTTCGACCTGCACGACGGCCCCCAGCAGGACGTCATCCTCCTGGCCCAGGACGTGCGGCTGTTCCGCGATCAGCTGCAGGAGCTGCTGCACGGTGACCCCGATCAGGCGCGCGCCCTGGGGAGGCTGGACGATCTCGAGGCGCAGCTGCTCGCGCTGGACGGTGACCTGCGACGGCTCTCGACCTCGGTGCAGTCGCCGTTCCTGTCGCCCGGCTCCCTGCTCGAGTCACTGCAGCGCGTCACCGACGCGTTTGCCAAGCGCACCGGGATCCTTCCCCAGACCGACTTCAGCGCCGACCTCACCGGACTCTCGGAGTCACAGCAGATCGCGCTGCTGGCCCTCGTTCAGGAGGCGCTCTCCAACGTCCGCAAGCACGGTGACGCCTCGACGGTGCGGGTCGCGATCGTCGCGCACCCCGACGGGATCCGGGCCGAGGTGTCCGACGACGGCCGCGGCTTCGATCCCGAGACGACGGTGGCACGGGCCGCCCGCGCGGGGCGCCTGGGCCTGGTGGGCATGCACGAGCGCGTGCGGATGCTGGGCGGGCAGACCCGGATCGACTCCAAGCCCGGCGGCCCGACGGTGGTCTCGGCCGTCCTGCCACGGTGGGGCGGTGAGGAGGAGTGAGCCCGGCGGGCAGATCGCGGCCGGCGCGACCGGGGGCCTAGACCAGCCCGTGCTCCAAGGCGTAGCGCACGGCGCCGGCGCGGTTGGGGACGCCGAGCTTGCGATAGATGTTGGTCAGGTGGAACTTGATCGTGTGCTCTGAGACCCAGAGCTCGCGGCTGATCGCGGCGGTGGTCAGTCCGGCGGCGACGCGCGACAGGATGTCGCGCTCACGCTCGGTGAGCGCCGGCGCGTCGGGCTCGGCGGGGGCGGCGGGCCGGGCGGGGAGCGTCACCGGGGCGGGGAGCACCTCGCCGTTGGCGACCTGACGCAGGATCGACGTGATGTCCAGTGAGCCCGCGGTCTTCAGCACGTACGCGCCGGCGCCCGCCTGCAGCGCCGCCTCGATCACCGGCGCGTCGTCGCAGGCCGACAGCACGACCGTCTTGGTCCCCGGCCAGCGGTTCCGGATGAGCTCGATCATCTCGGTCCCGGTGACGCCGGGCATGCGCATATCCATGAGCACGACGTCGGGACGGCGCCGCTCGATGAGCTGGACGAGCTCGGCGCCCGACTGAGCTTCGCCCACGACGTGCATGTCGTCGACGTGGTCGATCGTGCGGCGGATGCCGGCGATGATCAGCGGATGGTCGTCGGCGATGAGGACCTTGAGCTGGCCTGGCATCACGCCCTCTGTTGTCGGCGCCACGAGGATCTCACTTGAGTTCGGGCAGACGCCGAGGCGCCCGGTGGGGTATAGCTCCAGGCATGACCGACAGCCACCTGGAGGGCGTCACCGCCGAGGAGCGCGAGCTCGCCGTGGACGCGCCGGCTCCCCGCCACGCGGAGCTGATGAAGGCGGTACTGGAGCGCGAGAGCTTCTCTGACCCTGCGTGGATCTTCGAGCGCAAGCTCGATGGGATCCGTTGTCTGGCCGTCCGCGAGCATGACGAGATACGCATGCTGTCACGCAACGACCTCGATCTGGGCGGCCGCTACCCGGAGGTGCGCGACGCGGTGGCCGCGCAGGAGCACCGGCGGTTCGCCATCGACGGCGAGATCGTCGCCTTCGACGGCCGGCAGACGAGCTTCGCCCGCCTGGCCCAGCGCGGTCATACGCACGTTGCGGTGTTCTTCTACATCTTCGACCTGCTCTGGGTGGACGGCCACGACGTCCGCGCCCTGGGCCTGCGCACGCGCAAGCGCCTGCTGCGCGGCGCGCTGGAGTTCAAGGACCCGCTGCGCTGGACCTCGCACCGCAATCGCGAGGGCGAGGCGATGTTCGGCGAGGCCTGCCGCAAGGGCTGGGAGGGCGTGGTGGCCAAGCGGGCCGACAGCCCCTACCGGGCCACCCGCTCCCGGGACTGGCTCAAGCTCAAGTGCGAGGCCGGTCAGGAGCTGGTGATCGGCGGCTTCACCGCGCCGCGGGGCTCTCGTACGGACTTCGGCGCGCTGCTCGTGGGCCACTTCCGTGACGGCGAGCTCCAGTACGCAGGCAAAGTGGGGACCGGCTTTGACCAGGAGACGCTCGACGCGCTGGGGAGCCGGCTGCGGTCGCTGTCGCGCGACACGTCCCCCTTCGCCGACCCGTCGGCGATCCGCGAGCGCGGCGTCACCTGGGTGACCCCGACGCTGGTGGCTCAGGTCGGCTTCACCGAGTGGACCACGGCCGGGCGTCTGCGCCATCCGCGGTTCCTCGGGCTGCGCGATGACAAGGCCGCCGCCGACGTGGTGCGCGAGCGATGATCGGCGTGGTGGGCGGGCGATGACCGACACGATCACCATCGGGCGCCGTCAGGTGCCCTTCAGTCACCCCGACAAGGCGCTGTTCTCCGATCCCGAGATCACCAAGCGGGCGCTGGCCGAGCACTACGAGAACGTCGCCGAGGCGATGATCCCCCACATCCGCGACCGCCCGCTCGCGCTCCAGGCGTTCCCCAAGGGGATCGGCGGCGACGGGTTCTTCCTGAAGTCGGTCCCCCGGCACTTCCCGGACTGGATCGCCACCGTGACCGTCCCCAAGAAGGGCGGGACGCTCACCCAGGTCGTGGCCAACGAGGCCGCGACCCTGGTCTACCTCGTCGGCCAGAACGTCGTCACCCCGCACATCTGGCTCTCGCGCGCGGACCAGCCGCGCCAGCCCGACCGGCTCATCATCGACTTCGACCCCTCCCCCGGCGTCACCTTTGCCGAGGTGCGCGCCGCCGCCCGCGATGCCGGTGAACGGCTCCGCGACGCCGGGCTGGCCACCTTCGCGATGGTCACCGGCTCGCGCGGGATCCACGTCGTCTCCCCGCTGCGCCGCGGCCCCTCCTTCGGCGACGTCCACGCCTTCACGCGTGCGCTGGCCGAGGCGATGGTCGCCGGTGACCCGGACCACCTCACGCTCGAGTGGCACCGCGAGGAGCGCGGCGCGCGGATCTACGTCGACGTCAACCGCATCAACTACGCCCAGCACGCCGTCGCCCCGTACGGGGTCAGGCCCCGGCCCGGCGGCCCGGTGGCGATGCCGATCGCCTGGGACGAGCTGTCTGACTCGCGGCTGGCGCCCGACAGCTGGACGGTGGCCACCGCCGCGGACCGGCTGCGCAGCGAGGGGGATCAGTGGAAGGGGATCGCGCGCCAGGCCCGCAAGCTGCCGGCGGCGTTGCCCGGCTGACCCGTGCCGTGCATCCGTCGGCGTCTTGGCTTGGTATCGGCGCACGTCAACAGCTGGTAACGAGGGCGGGGTGGGGGTGCCGCGGCGTGTGCGGTTGTCCTCTGCGGCCTCCACGTTCTCGACGAGGGTGAACGGCCTCATAGTGGTGCCAAACACCCTCGTGGATTCAGCCCAACGCTTCCCAAGCCCGCCGTTCACGTGCGCCCGATACCAAGCCAAGACGCCGACGGAGCCACACAGCGCCCGCCGGACCCCACCCATGGGAGCGGCCAAGACCACCCCGAGCGGTACCGTAAAGACGGATGGAGGAGCAGAGCCCACAGCCACCGGCGATCCTCGCGGGGGACGCGGAGCGCGAGCACAGCACCGAGCTGCTGAGCCGCGCCGTGGTGGAGGGCCGGCTCACGCTCGAGGAGTTCTCAGACCGGGTCGAGCGCGCCCAGGCGGCGCGCACCCGCGACGAGCTGGCGACGCTCACCCGGGATCTGCCCGCCGCGCCCGCGGCGCCGCCCGGACCGCCCGCGCCGGCCACCTCGACCGAGGTGGTGCCCGTCCGGCAGCGGCACGTGGCCTTCTGCAGCCGGCTGGTGCGCTCCGGTCCGTGGGAGCTGGCCGCCCGGTCCGAGTTTCGCTCGATCTTCGGCACGATCACGCTCGATCTCTCCCAGGCCCGGCTGGCCGGGCCCGAGGTGGAGCTCGAGATCTTCAACCTGTTCGGCACCGTGACCGTGATCGTCCCCGAGAGCGTCGACGTGAGCGTCACCGGGGGCGGCATGTTCGCCAGCCAGGTCGTCCAACCGCACACGGCGCCGCCGGTGGCGGGCGCCCCCAAGCTGCGGATCAACGCCCGCGGGCCGGGCGGCACGCTGTACGTCCGCACCAAGTCCAAGGTCGCCTCCTAAGGGCCCGACCCCCACCGACCCGATGCTCATCGCCGTGACCGACCACGCCGCCGAGCGCTTTCGCCAGCGCGTCCGGGGGTCCCTGGATGAGAAGACCGAGATCGCGGGTCGCGTGGCCCGAGCCCACGCCGCCGGGCGCGTCGAGGCCGGTGAGCGCGGCGCCGTGCTGGTGCGTGACCTCGAGCGGCGCGACGTCGTCTACGTCTGCCGTCCCGAGGGCGACGAGCTGGTGGTGACCACGCTGTGGGAGGAGGGTGAGAGCGCCGCGGTGCCCCGCCGCTTCACCGACGTCCTGCGTCGCGACGACCACCGGGTCCGTTGACCCACGCGTGGGGCCGGCGCCGACCACCGGGTCCATCGACCCACGCGGGGGCCGGCGGCACACCGAGGCGGCTAGGCTGAAACCCATATGTCCGCACTGACCACTCGCCCCCTCGGCGCCTCCGGACTCGACACGTCGATCGTCGGGCTGGGCTGCAACAACTTCGGTCGCCGCGCCGACCTCGCCGCAACGCGCAACGTCGTCGACGCCGCCCTCGAAGAGGGAGTCACGTTCCTTGACACCGCCGACATCTACGGTCGCGGCCAGAGCGAGGAGTACCTAGGCGAGGTGCTCCAGGGACGCCGCGACAAGGTGGTGCTGGCCACCAAGTTCGGGATGGACATGGGCGACGGCCGGGGACCCCGGGGCTCGCGCGAGTACGTCCTGCATTGCATCGACGCGTCGCTGAAGCGGCTGCGCACCGACCGCATCGACTACTACTGGTATCACCAGCCCGACGGCGTCACGCCGATCCTCGAGACCCTCGAGGTCCTGCACGAGCTCGTCGGTGCCGGCAAGGTGCGGGCGATCGGCGCGTCCAACTTCGACGCCGATCAGCTCCGTGAGGCGGCCGCGGTCGCCGAGGAGCACGGGCTCACCCCGTTCACGGCCGTCCAGAACGAGTACAGCCTGCTGGTGCGCGACGCCGAGCGCGAGGTGATCCCCGCCTGCGCGGAGCTCGGGATCGGCTTCGTCCCCTTCTTCCCGCTGGCCTCGGGCCTGCTCACCGGCAAGTACCGTCGCGGCGAGCCGGCACCCTCGGGCACCCGCCTGTCGGGCCGCGACGAGATCGCCTCCCCGCAGCAGTTCGATCTGCTCGAGGCCATCCAGGCGTTCGCCGACGAGCGCGGCGTGCCGATGATCGACGTCGCCATCGGTGCCCTGCTGGTCCACGACGTGGTGTCCTCGGTGATCGCGGGCGCCACCAAGCCCGAGCAGGTGCGCGCCAACGCCGCCGCGGGCCGCTGGGCCCCCAGCGAAGACGATCTGGCGGCGCTGCGCGACGTGCTCTCGGCCCACCCCGCCTGAGCGCCTTCGGCGGCCGTGCCCCAGCCCGCGATCCGATCACCCCGAGCGCGGCTCCCGATGTGGGCGAAGTTCGTGGTGTCATTCACAGTCGGCCTGATCCTGCTGGTGGCGCTGATCATCTTCGTCAACCACAACAACACCGACTCCAACCAGACCCTGACCCCATCTGAGCAGGCCAAGGTCAACAAGGAGGCCGAGCGTGTCGTCGCCGCGGACCAGGCGCCGCACGGGGTCACGCTGACGCCCGGCGAGAGCGCCCGTGCGGGCATGACGCGCACGATCCGGGCCACGATGTCGAGTCTCGTCAACCGGGGCTTCGTCGACGGTCCCCTGCAGCGGGTGCGCTGCAGGCCCCACGGCGGTCAAGCGGCCCGGCCGGCGTTCAGCTGCGTGGCCACCGCCGCCGACGTCAACTACGACTTCGTCGGCGTCGTCGACGTCGGGGCGCGTCACCTCACCTACTGCCGGCGCGAGCCGCCGCCGGTGCCCACGGACAAGATCCCGGTCAGCCCCGCCTGCACCGCCTGAGCCCGCCGGACGCCAGACGCTGCGCCTGCACCGCGTGAGCCCGCCCGACGGCGGACGCTGCGCCTGCGCCGCCTGGGCCCGCCCGACCGCGGCCGCCCCCTCAGCGCCAGGCGACGCTCCCGCGCGCCCGCGAGTGCGGCGCGAAGCGCACGGACAGGATACGCGCATGGCGCGGCACGCTGAAGGCCACGCAGCCGTCGCGTGACTCCCCGACGCCGATCAGGCTCTCGAAGTCGGCCAGTGGCGTCTGGCAGACGCCCTGCTTGACGAACAGCGGCGACGCCAGGCCCGCCGTGGTGAGCAGCGACCAGTCTCCTGACGCGGTGCTGTCATAGGTCGCGCCGGCCACGGCGCGGATCGCGACCTGGACGCCGCTGGCGCGGTCGCCGGGCAGCAGCGCCGAGCCGGTGCCGGTCAAGGGGTCCAGCACCTTGGAGACCGTGACGAGCAATGTCGAGGTGCCGGCGTCGACGCGCAGCGCGGCACCCACCGGCGCGCCCCGGGGCCGGGACCGGCGGCGGCGTCCCGGCGGTGCACTCGACGTCGCGGCGGTGGTCGAGCTGGAGGATGGGCCGGCCGACGTGGTGGCGCTGCTCGCCGTCGAGCTGTGGGCAGCGCCGCCGCACCCTGTCGCGCCGAGCGTCAGGGCTGCGCCCAGCGCCAGCGAGGCGGGTAGGCGGAGACTGCGCGAGATGCGTTGCGGCAGGTCCCGCGGACGCTGCCGCTGCGGGTGGGGACGCTGCCGTGCGGGTGGGGACGCTGCCGGTGCGGGTGGCTGGCCACGGTCGCGCAACATACCCAGCCCGGAGCACGTTCAGCCGTTGGCCGACTCGCGATCGGACTCACGCGGCCCGGTGGCCGCGTCCTTGAGATCGGGCTCGTGTCCGACCGGCGGGGCCGTCGAGCCACCGTCGGTGACCGCGTCGGCATGCTCGCCGCCGGCGGTGTCGACCCCGGTGTCGGTGGCGGGCTCCTCCGAACCGGTCGTCTCGCCCAGGACGGAGCTGGTCAGGTCGGGGTCATCGTCGAGCATCTCACGCGGAGCATCTGAGCCGCCCAGCTGCGCTGGGACGAGGCCGTCCTGGGCGGTGGCCGCCCACTCGCCCTTGTCGCGGGCCTCGTCGCCGCCGGGGGTCGCGCCTCCGCGCTGCTCGCTGGGCTTGATGTCTGGGTCGTCGTGGCTCATGGCTGCCTCCATCGCTCGGGTCCGTTGTCCACCCGTTACCCGCCGTGCGCCTCGGCAAAAGGTCCTGCGAAGGCCCGCAAAGGGCGGAGGTGGCGTCGTCCCGATGGGCGTTCCTGCCCCACCGGGACGCGCAGTGTGTCGGCCCCCACTTCTGACTCGTGCGGCGCGAATGCCGGGATTCCGCCGCCGGCTGCCGGGGGCAGCAAATCGCTCTTTACCCCTTTTACGGGTAACGACCCAAAATGAGTAAATCTTGCGTCCGGGGTGGCGAGAGGCGCCGACGGAGGCGGATAATGGCCCGAGTCGCTGCTGGCCAAGCCCCACGCCGGCCCGTTCGAGATGCGCGGCAAGACCATGGACGGCTGGCTCCGCGTCGAGGCCGAGGGTGTGACCACCAAGCGCCAGCTGGAGCGCTGGGTACAGCGCGGCGTCGCCTACGCGCGCTCGCTGTCGCCCAAGGAGAGGTAGCTACCGGTCCAGCCGGCGGATCTCGCTGACGACGCGGTCGACCGGGAGGCCCTTCCCCACCTCGCCCTCACCGGTCTCGCGCAGGACGCGGACCGCCCACGCGACGTGGGACTCGTCCACGTCGGCCGGCTTGGCGTGCTCGGACATGAACCGGCTGACGTCGGCCGCGTCGAGCTCCGGGGCGTGCTCGGCCACGAAGTCGGCGACCTCCCGGCTGGGGGCCTTGTTGTCGTCGGGCATGCAGGCGATGCTAGACGGCCGTCTCCGCGCGGCACCCACCTCGGCCCAGGAAAAACCGGGGGCGATGTCGATTCGGCCACATCCCGTTCGTGTAGAGGGTGACAATCACCGCCACGGCGCCGCCCGACAGGCGCCGGAAGGAGCCCACCATGAAGACATACCTGCTGAGCGTCGTCCAGCCCGACGGCCCCGTGCCAACCGCGTCCGAGCTCGAGAAGATCATGAGCGACGTCCACGCCCTCAACGACGAGATGCGCGCCGCCGGCGCGTGGGTCTTCTCCGGAGGTCTGCACGCGTCCAGCACCGCAACCGTCCTGCGCGCCGACGGGGACGACGTCCTCATGACCGACGGTCCCTTCGCCGAGGGCAAGGAGCAGATCGGCGGCCTGTCGATCGTGCGCGCCGAGGACCTCGACGGCGCGCTCGAATGGGGCCGGCGGTTGGCCCGGGCCACGACGCTCACCATCGAGGTCCGGCCCTTCCAGGACCCGGACGAGCGCTGACCCCGCCACCCGCCCACATGCCGGATCTGGGCTCTGAGGAGATCGCGCGTGTGTTCCGCGAGGAGCACGGTCGTGCGGTGGCCATCCTGGTCCGCAGCTTCGGCGACATCGACGTCGCCGAGGAGGCGGTCCAGGAGGCCTTCGCCGAGGCGGTCCGCCGCTGGCCGGCGCGCGGCCTGCCCCCCAGCCCGGCCGGCTGGATCATCACCACGGCGCGCAACCGCGCGATCGACCGCCTGCGCCGGGAGTCCGGCCGCGCCGACCGCCACGCCGAGGCCGCCCGCCTCTCCGGCGCCGAGGACGCCGCGAAGGGCCCGGAGGGCGCGGCCCTCGATGACACCACAGCCGAGGACGAGGAGGGCGTCGTGCCCGACGACCGCCTGCGCCTGATCTTCACCTGCTGTCACCCGGCGCTCTCCGCCTCCGCGCAGGTGGCGCTGACGCTGCGCCTGCTCGGCGGCCTCACCACGCCGGAGATCGCGCGCGCCTTCCTGGTCTCTGAGTCCACCATGGCGCAGCGGCTCGTGCGCGCCAAGGGCAAGATCCGCGACGCCGGGATCCCCTACCGCGTGCCCCGCGACGAGGAGCTCCCCGACCGGCTGGCGGGCGTGCTGCGCGTGCTCTATCTCATCTTCAACGAGGGCTACACCGCCAGCGCCGGCCCTGAGCTGGTGCGCGACGATCTCTGCGCCGAGGCCGTCCGCCTCAGCCGGCTGCTCGTCGGACTCATGCCTGACGAGCCGGAGGCCGCCGGGCTGCTCGCGCTGATGCTGCTCACCCAGTCGCGGCGGGCGGCGCGCACCGATGCCGTGGGGGAGCTCGTGCGCTTGTCCGACCAGGACCGCGCCCTGTGGGATCGCGCGCTCATCGCCGAGGGACAGGCGATCGTGCGGCGGTGCCTGGCCCGCCGGCAGCCCGGCCCGTACCAGGTCCAGGCGGCCATCAACGCGGTGCACAGCGATGCCGCAACGGCGGACGAGACCGATTGGGGCCAGATCCTGACGCTCTATGACCAGCTCATGGCGACAGCGGCGACACCCGTGGTCGCGCTGAACCGCGCGGTCGCGCTCGCGGAGGTCGACGGCCCCGAGGCCGCGCTGGCCGCCATCGAGGATCTGGACCTCGACGGCTATCACCTCTACCACGCCATCCGCGCCGATCTGCTGGGGCGGATCGGCGACGACGCCGGCGCCGCGGCAGCCTACGATGCGGCGCTCGCGCTCACCGGCAACGAGGCCGAGCGGGCCAGCCTCAGGCGGCGGAGGCGAAGTGCGTGCGGTCGCGGCCCCCGGCCTTAGCCTCGTACAGGGCCGCGTCGGCGCGAGCGATGATGTCGTCGACGCTCTCGCCGATGCGCCCGACGGCGATCCCGGCGGAGCACGTCCAGTCGTCTGAGACGTTGCGCCGCAGGCGCTCGGTCACCTCGGTGGCGATGTCCGGGTCACAGTCGCACAGCAGCAGCCCGAACTCCTCGCCGCCCAGGCGGGCCAGCAGATCGCCGGTGCGCAGCTGCTCGCGCCAGGCCGCGGCGGTGGCCTTCAGCAGGCGGTCGCCGGCGGGGTGGCCGTAGGTGTCGTTGAAGCGCTTGAAGTGGTCGAAGTCGAGCATGGCGATGACCAGCCGGCTGCCCTCGCTGTGCAGGCGCTTGACGTGGGCGTCCCAGGCGCGGCGGTTGGGCAGGCCGGTGAGCGGATCGGTCTGGGCCTCGTCGGCGAGGTTGTCCAGCACGTCGGCCCGCGCGATCACCGCCGCGGCCTCGTGGGCCAGGAGCGACGCGATGGTGGTGTGGGTGCCGCCCGTCTGGATCTCATCGGCCCACCCGACGACCAGCACGCCCTGCGCGACGCCGTGGCGGGTGAGGGGCTGGTAGAGCACAGAGCGCGGACGCCCGGTCGCGATCCAGGACGCCCGGTTGCCCACGCGCGCCTCGACGTCGGTGTTGACGAGCACGGCACGGCGCGTGTCGAACGCCTCCTGGACGGCGCTGCCGGCGTCGGCCCTCTGGCCCAGCGCCGCCGCCTCGTGCTGGGTCACCGCGGTGCAGGAGAGCGAGCCGCCGTCGGACGCGGGCTCATACAGAAGCGCCACGGTGGCGTTGCTGATGGACTTTGCCGCCTGGCAGACGTCGATTCGCGGATGGGGACTGTCGAAGAGCCGGTGGACCACGTCGCCGAGCTGCTCGAGCATCCGCTCGCGCTCGCTGGCCTGGCTGGCCTGCCGGCGCACGCTGGCGACGAGCTTCTGGGTGGCGAAGCCGATGATGGCCGACACGGCCACCGAGAGCACCGCGGACCGGTACTGGCTGTGCGGGTAGGCCGGCGCGCCGACGATCAGGATGGGCAGCAGGTAGAAGAGCCCCACGCCGGCGACCACGACGGAGAGCTGACGGCGCGAGCGGCCGTACAGCGCGGTGT
Organism: uncultured Actinomycetota bacterium; assembly: GCA_963771675.1. GTDB lineage: Bacteria > Actinomycetota > Thermoleophilia > Solirubrobacterales > Solirubrobacteraceae > Palsa-465. The sequence continues at coordinate 55,460 of CAVYUJ010000009.1, forward strand.
GGAACACGGGGATCATCGCCAGCGCGCTGGTCCCTGAGCTCGAGCCCCCGACGGAGTTGCGCAGGAAGGCGACGCCGGCGAGGAACAGCAGAGCGGCGGGAACCAGGCCGAGCCGCGAGGTGTCGCGCAGGCGCGTGGCCCAGACGGCCAGCACCCCGGCGGCGACGGCGAGCACCGTGGACAGCGCGTACTGGCCCCAATGGACGTGCGAGCCGACCAGGACCACCGTCCAGGCAAGGATGGCCGCCGCGCTGAAGGGGGCGAAGGCGCGCAGCGCCGACCGCAGATCACGTATCACGCTCACGCGATCGCATCGGTCACTCTGGACGAAGGGTTGATCGGCGTGGACGAATGATCGACCGGGCCATCCCACCGGTTGACAGAGCCTCACCGATCAGGGGATGATCCCCATACACATGAGGGGGTCACGGGGAACGGCGGTCATCGCCGCCTGCGTCATGGTCGCGGTGCCCGCGCTCGGGCTGCCCGGGCCGGCCCTGGCCGCACACCCGCGCCCGGTGCGCACGCGGCAGGTCAACATCACCCTCAGCGGTGCGCTCACCGTGACGTGGACCGGCGATCCGGCACACGGCTGTGCCGCGGCGGGTCAGTGCGGAGTGAGCGGATCGCTGGAGATGGTCCAGGGCGGGGAGACCGCCTCGGCCTCCGGCGGCGGCACCCCGCCGCTGGAGCTGTCAGATCAGAATGCCGTGGCGCGCGTGGAGACCGCGCAGCCGGACGGGACAGTCACCGACTGCGCCGACCTCGTCCCGGTGGACCTCTTCCTGACGGTGCGCAAGACCCGCGGCGGCCCGCGGGCCACGCTCGACCCGTCAGACGCCCTGAGCGCCCCCTCCTCCGGTCGTTGCGCCGGCCCCACGGCCGCGGACATGAGCGCGATCAAGCTGCCGGCACGGCGATTGGGCTCTCGCGGGTATGACCTGTCGGGGCAGACGACGGTCGCCGTCGGGCCCTTCGAGGTGACCGCCATCTCCACCGTCCGAGCCCATTTCACCTACGGCAACCAGGGAGGAGGAGGGCTGGGGGGCCTCGGATCGTTCAGCGGCCTCGGCGGTGGCCCCGGCTCCGGCAAGCCACACCCCGCGCTCCAGGAGTCCGCGGTCGCGCGCTATCGGGTGACGGGCGTCTCAGGTGCTCTGGATACGGAGTTCGCGGGGGTCGCCCCGCCGCTGTGCGACGGGCTGGGAGTCTGCGGCGCGACCGGGAGCCTGACGCAGACGATCTCCACCCACGGAACCGTGATCTTCGCCGGGACGCGCCTCGTGAGCCATCGCGTCGGACGGTCCGGCGCGCTGGCGGACCTGCGCCGCGGGCGGCTGCTGCTGTTCGACACCTTCGGCGTTCGCCCGATCCATGAGACCGTCGCCGAGACGCTGTCGCAAACCGGTGCCGCGCGCTGCACCGATATGAGCTCGCTCGAGCTCGTCGCCCCACCGTTCACCGGGGCACACCGCGGCGTCGACGAGCTCGAGCTCCCGTCGACCGTCGAAGATCTGGGGTTCGGCGCCCCGGATCCGTTCCGCACGCGCTGCGCGGGCCCGTCGGCTGCCGACATCACCGCACCCCGCGGCGGCCCGGTGGCGACGGCGACGGTCACCGCCGGCGAACTGGGAGGCCGCCACCTGTCGATCACCTTCCGGCCGCGAGCCGCGTTCCACGGTCAGGACTACTCCGGCCGGCGCACGGGCTCAGTGGTGGTGTCGATGACGCTGGTGCGCCAGAGCGGCGGCACCCGCCGCGTCAAGCGCTTTGCGCACGAGCCCCTGGTGCCCCGGATATGAGGCGGCTCGCTGCCAGCGTCACCGGTTGCGCGACCGTCGTGGCGTGTGCCGTCGCGGCGATCGTCCCCACCCCGGCGGGCGCTCGGGCGCCGACGCGCACCCACGAGCCGGTGCGGATCTCGATCCCGGCTCACTTCAGCGGCCTGCTCAGCGTGCAGTTCCACGGCGACCAGGCCGCCGGTTGCGCGCACTGGGGTCTGTGCGGATACAGCGGCACGGTCACGTGGCGCCCCCCGGCGGGTGGGTCGGTGGAGATCCAGGTGACCGGCGGCCGGCATTCCACCGCGACGGCGTTCCTGCTCCCCACGAACATCCTGGGTGCGGCACCGGCGGGCGGCGTCACCACGGCCGACGTCCAGCTGGCCGGGAGCGGCCCTTCGGCGGCGCCCGTTCACTGCGTCGACGCGGCGGCGACGGGAGCGGTGACCGCCTTCCCGGCGCACGCCGGCCTGGTGCTGATCTCGCTGCGCGAGATGGAGCCGGCGCTGCTGGTCACCCGCTGTGCCGGCCCTCGCGACCCCGAGGTCATCCCGCAGCTGCCGGCACCCGTGCTGTCCCTCGCGGCGCTGGAGCGAGGGCGGCGCACCATCTCGTTCGCCGCGTCGAGCAGTCTGCTCTCCCACGGCCTCGTCGGTTCGATCAGCTCCACGGTCAAGCTGCGCCTCGGGCGCCCACAGCGAGAGAAGATCGGCGGCGGATCGCTGGGGCGCGGAGGCACCCGGGTACGCGAGCTGGACGTCGAGTACCGGGCTGCGATCGCCGGGACCGTGGCGGAGGAGATCCGCGGCGCCACCAACCCGCTGGTCTGCGGGCCGCTGGGCGCGTGCGGTCTCAGCGGCACGATCGCGCTCGCCCCACGGGCTCGCGACGTCAAGGTCGAGCTGATCGCCCAGGAGGGTGCCGGCAAGCCCGCGCGCAACCTGCTGGCCGCGGTCGGGCTGGCGCCCGGGCCGTCCCGGGGGGTGGCGGCGTTCGGCGCGGGCGCATGGGGGTCCGGCGGCAGCGTCCGGTCCGAGCTCACGCAGGGATCGGAGCGATGTGACGACGTCGCGCCGCTCGGGCTCGGAACGGTGCTGGTCGGGAGCACCAGAGGCGGCCTGGGGCTCGTCTACGCCCCGGGAACGGCGCTCGGCGCCATCCCCAGCGTGACGGACTGCCCCGGTCCGCTCCCGTCCACGGGTGGGGTGGCCCTGGGGACGGTGCCGCTGGCGGCCCTGCGCCGCCGGACGACCCGGATCACCCTGACGACGGGATCGAGCGGGGGCGATGACGGCTACGAGATCCGCTACGTGCCTCACGTGACGGTGACGCTGACCCGGGTCAGTGCCCGGACCAAGATCGTCCGGCAGCCCGGCGGCTTGCTCTTCTAGACGCGGTAGCGATCGGTCAGCGCCGCGAGCTTCTCCGACAGCTGGCTCAGGTCCCCGGCGACCCTCTGTGACTGCTGGGCACCGTCCAGGAACTGGGCCGTCCCGTCGTCGATGCTGGTCATCGCCTCGGCGATCTGGTCCATCCCCACGCTCTGCTGATGGGCGGAGGCGGCGATCTGCTCGGCGGCGGCCGAGGCCCCGCGAATGGTGTCGGCCAGGCTGCGGATCCCCTCGCCGGCACGCCCGGTGAGGCTCAGCCCGTCGTCCACGACCTTGGTGCCGTGCTGGCTGGCGGCGACCGCCGCCGCCGTCGCGTCGCGGACATCGGTGAGGATGTTCTCCACCTGGGCGGTGGCGGCCTTGGACTGCTCGGACAGGCGGCGCACCTGCTCGGCGACCACCGCGAAGCCCCTGCCGTGCTCGCCGGCGCGCGCGGCCTCGATGCTGGCATTGAGCGCGAGGAGGTTGGACTGATCGGCCAGCTCGTTGACCGTGGCCGTGATGGCGCCGATCTGCTGCGTGCGCTCTGAGAGGGTGAGGATCTCCTGGGCGATCGCGCCGACCCGGGCGCGGATCTCCTCCATCGCCTCGGCGATCGCCGCCACCGCCTCGGTGCCCTCGTCTGACACCGCCACGGAGGCGCTGGCCTGCTCGGCCACCTGGCGCGCGCGCTGGGCGGTGTCGTCGGCGGCCGCCCGCATCTCGTTGACGGTGGCCGACGTCTGGCTGATCGCGGCCGACTGCTCGCTGGCGCTGTCGGTGTGGCGGCTGACCGCGGCCAGGATCTCGGACGGTGGAGGCCCCGATCTCGTGCACGCCGGCCTGGATCTCCCGCGAGATCTCCGCCAGGCCGGAGACCATCGTGTTGAGGCTGTCGGCGAGCTCGGCGAGCTCCGTGGCTGCCCTTGGCGCTCACGGTCGCGGTCAGGTCGCCGTCGGCGACGCGGGCCGCGAACGCGGTGTAGTCGCGCACCGCGGCCTGGAGCGTCTCCTTGGACTCCCGCTCGGTGCGCAGCCGAGTGCTCGAGCGCACGATGGCGCTCCTCGGTGAGTGCGGTCATCCGCCGTAGCGCAAGCCCGAAGCGCAGGCCCGCCGCCACCAGCGTGGCCGTGGCGAGTCCGATGGCGACCTGGGATGTGTGGTTGAGCGAGCCGACGAAGAGGATCAGCAGCGCGAGCGCCGGACGCGGCCGCCGGCACCGCGAAGCCGGAGGACCGGTTCTCCTGCGCGGGCACGGCGGGGTTGCGGGGCCAGCCACACGGAGGCCGAGATCAGCAGCAGCGACACCGGCCAGGCCATCGAGTCAAGGAACCAGCCGACGTTGCCGGGATCGCCGAACAGAGCCGAGATGTCGCCCGCGGCGTTGGCAAGGCCGGCGAGGGCGATGAGATACCAGCGGGCGCGCTGACCCGAGGGCAGCAGGCGCAGCCCGAACAGGGTGAGCCCGGACAGGAGCAGGTCGCCGACCGGATAGACGAGGTTGATCGCCACCGACTCGTTGCCGCCTCCGGCCGCACTCGCGATGGCGTGGAAGGCGAACGCGACGAGCGCGGCCGAGGTGACGAGGGTGGCGACCACGCCGTCGAGGTAGTTGGCGGCGGTGAGCTTGCGCACGTCGCGCTCCATGAGCACCATCACGCCGACGTAGGCGAGCGGGAAGAAGCCGACCCACAGCCAGTTGGCCGGCGAGATCGTCGCAGGAGTGGCGCCGCCGAGTGACTCATAGGTCATCGCGAAGTCGCCCATGGCCCAGAGACAGAGCCCAGCCCGAGCCACAGCGCGTACTTGCGATCTCGCGGGCTGACGTAGGCCCGGGCGAGCACGAGGAGGCTGGCGACCAGCTCGAAGCCTGCGACGCCCCAGCCGTCCAGCCACGTCGGCGACGCGCCGTCGGGCCCGCGGACGACGAGGGAGGCCGGCGTAGGCGAACAGGACGAGGGTCAGGACGCGAACAGGCTCTTGATGCCGGCGCCCGGCGGTCGCCGCGTGCGTGGGGCGTCGCCGCGCCGAACGGGATGGCGCGCGCCGGTCGGAGCGGAGCGCCGGCGCGGCGCGCTGCGCGACCGGGCGGTTGCGCGATCGCGTGCGGGCGCCGTGGTCGGTGACGGCCATGTGTGGCCGCCTTATCGCTGCCGCCGGCGCGATGACCTTACGGTACCAGCGCCGCGACGCAACTCGGCTTCCCCTGGTTATCGGCGGCGGAGCGTGAGGGGTCGTCACCAGCGCTAACGAGCCCGCTAACATGCAGCGCGGTGGGACGTGCCCGGCTGCCGGAGGTGCAGCCGATCGCGCCACGGCACGGCGCGGACGGTGTGCGTCCTTTGACGCACTCCGTCTGCGTCCTTCGACACACTGCGGCCCTCGAACAGTCAAACTATCGAGGGTGGAGGAACGATACCGGACAACCATGACGGGCTGAGCGGGTCGCTTCGTCGAGAGGGCCATGTTCGGCGCTTTCGCCGCGGACAGGCGCTGTTCACCGAGGGCGACCGAGCCGAGCGCGTGTTCCTCATCGAGAGCGGCTGGGTGATGATCAGCTGCATGTCGGCCGAGGGCCGCGAGATCGTACTGGGACTGCGCGGCAGCGGTGACATCATCGGCGAACTGTCGACGCTCGACGGCGAGGTCCGGTCGGCGACCGCTCTCGCCGTCGCCGACGTGGACGCCATCGTCGCCTCCGGCACCGTGCTCACCCAGGCGCTGGAGCGTCCCGAGGCCGCCCGGGAGCTGATCGGCGTGCTGGCGACCCGCCTGCGCGACGCCGATCGCAAGCGCCTGCAGTTCGCCACCCTGGACACGCTGGGCCGGGTGGCCGAGCGGCTGCTCGAGCTCTCCGAGCGCTTCGGTCAGCCCACCGACAACGGCGTCGTCGGTGGAGATGCCGTTCTCCCAGGAGCAGCTGGCCAGCTGGTGTGGCGCGTCGCGCGAGGCGACGGTCAAGGCGCTGGCGGCGCTGCGCTCGCTGCACTGCATCAGCACCGGGCGCCAGAGCCTGGTCATCCACGACATGGCCGCACTGCGCGGCCACGCCCAGCGGCGGGTCTAGGACACCGGCGCTCAGGGCGCTCAGCAGCCCGGGTCTAAGCGGCCAGCGACCAGCGCCAGGAGCCGACGACCGGCTCCCTGCCCCCACATGACCGTTGCGCGTGGGACTCACCGGTGGCGGGGGCGTAGGATGCGCGCGTGCCACCGGGGCGCAGACGTGCGTCGAGACTGACGCCGGTCAAGGCCCATCGCGCCTTTGACCCGCGGCTGCGTCGGGTCAGTGGAGACCGCCGCCTGGGTGACCTACTACCGCCACGAATGGGTGACGTTCCTGCGCGCCGCCGATCGCCCTGACCCGCCACGCGTTCGGAATGCCGTGGCCCCAGACGCTGAAGGGCGCGTGGCTCGTGCTGCGCGCCAACCAGCTGTGGGCGCCCTTTCCCGGACAACGATCCGGATGGCGCCCGCGGCGCCATGGAGCGGTTCTACAGCCCTGGTCAAGCTGCAGCATGGCGAGCGTTTGATCCCGTCACCGCCTCGCGCCTGGAGGTGGAGTGGTGGCGCCTGCATCGCGAGCACCAGCACGACGGCGCCGATCGCGACGACGAGGAGCCCCTCATCGCTGCACTGGCGGCGCTGTACGCCTACGTCTACGGCGTCGAGGAGGCACGCGTGCGCCCCGCGGCGCGGCAGCGGACGGAGGCGATGCGCTATTCGGACCGGTGGGTGCAGAGGGCTGCAGCATGGCCAGCCCGCTCATCGAACGTGAGCGGGCCGCGCTCATCCGCTCGTACGCGGCGCTGCTGGCCGCGGTGCACCAGGCGCACGCGGAGGCGAGCGATCGCCGCTCAGGCGGTGAGGCGAGCTCCGAGCTCGCACCGGAGGCGCGCCGGCACCGGGGGCGGACCGGGCGCCAGGGTCGGAGGCCGGCTGGCGCCGGGACCGCGCCGCGGCGCGCTGTTGGCCGCCACCGTGACGTTCAGCGGCGGCGGGTAGGTGACGTGTCTCGCGACACGAGCAGCCGAGCGCCGGCATCGTGGCGCGAGGGCGTGAACGTCGGGCCCCGGTGGCCGCCCAGCAGCGTGTCGTTGCGCAGCCATCGAAAGCCGTCGAACCGGAAGGCGCTCGCCGAGGGCGCCAGTCCCATCCAGGTCGCAAAGCGCCCGGCGGCGCAGGTGACCGGCACGCCGGGCCGCGGGGCTGCGGCGAGGCGGGGCGCGGCGCGCTGTGCCGGCGGGGCGCCGACGGTCGACAATGCCGAACCCAGCGGCGCTGCCCTCGTCGGTGAACCACAGCTTGCCGTCGGCGGGCCGGGGCGATCGCCGCCGGCTCGCTGCCCGCCGGGCACGCCGGCGGAGAACTCGCGGATGGCGCCGGCGGCCGTCACCCGCCCGACCGCGGCCGTCTGGCCCTCGTCGGTGAACCACATGGCTCCCGTCGGGACCGGGGGCGACCGCCACCGGGGAGCTGCCGGTGCTCAGGCCGCGGGTGCGCTCGGTGATCTGGCCGGCGGGGCTGACCTGCCCGATCGCCCCCGCGGAGTCGGCAAACCACATCTCGCCGCCCGCGCCCGCGGCGATCCCCAGCGGCTGGCCGCCGTGGCGCAGGCCATGGCGCAGCTCGGCGATCTGCCCCGACGGGGTGACCCGCCCGATCGCGCACCGGCCGCTCCCGCTGCAGCCTCGGTCGGTGAACCAGACCTGGTCGTCGGTGCCGGTGGCGATCCCGAAGGGCACGCTGCCCCGGGCCAGCCCGCGGCTGAACTCGGTGATCATGCCGCGCGGCGTGATCCGGCCGATGGCGGGACGGCGGCCCTGGTCGGTGAACCACACGTCGCCGCCGGGCGCCACCGTCAGCTCGAACGGCTGGCTGTCCCGGCTCAGCCCCCGGCTGAACTCGGTGATGCGGCCCTCGGGGGTGATCCGCCCGATCGCGGGCCGGCGGCCGTTGTCGGTGAACCACAGGTCGCCGTCGTCGCCGGTCACGATCGTGAAGGGGAGGCTGCCGCCCTTCAGCCCCCGCTCGAACATGGTGATCCGGCCCTGGGGCGTGAGCCGGCCGATCGCGCAGCGGCCCAGCCCCATGCACCCCTGATCTGCAAACCAGATGTTGCCGTCGGGCCCGCTGGCGAGGCCGAACAGGTAGATCTGCGCGCTCGCGCCGAGCGGGATCTCGGTCACCGCCCCGGGCCGCGACGCCGCGGCCGCTGCCGGCGCCGCCGCCGCCGCGGCGCGCGCGGGCGTCGCCGCCTCGTCGATCGAGTGCGTCGTCACCGCCTGCGCGCCCGGTCCCGGTGAGGACCGCCAGCGCGCCGGCGCTGAACACGGCGGCGCTCAGCTTGCGCACGTGTCGATTCTACGGCCGTGGGACGGGAGGTCCTGCCACTGACCCACGGGGCGCGGCGCGGCGCAGCACCCGCGTGTCGTCGGCCCGGCGAAGCGTGGTCCCGATCGCGTCGAAGTAATCCAGGTACGCCTTGGCCTCGCGGCGCGAGACGCCGAGCCGATCGCGCAGGCCGGGCAGGGTGAGCGGGCCACCGGCGACGATGGCGGCGCGGATCTCGGCCTCCACGCGGGCGGGCTCGGGGTCGAGCCGATCGGCGAGGGCCAGCGCGTCGGGCGCGCGCCGCACGGCCGGCATGGCCCGGGCGCCGCGGCCGCTGACCAGCGACGACGCCGGGGCCCCGTGACCGGCAACCGCCGCCTCCGGGGCCACCACCACCGCCCCCCCCAGGGTCCGCCGCCCCGCCCCGTCGCGGAGCACCACCGCGTCGCCGGCGGCGACCAACAGGGGCCGCCGACAGCGCAGCCGGATCGCCGCCGCCGTGGCCCGCCCGCGTCCGACCCGCGCCGGCGTGGCGCGCGTCCCGTGGTGGACGTGGACCTCGAGCGGGAGGTCGTCGTCGAGCGTTCCGGGCATGACGTCCAGCATGAACCCGGCCGCAGGGCGCCGGGCGTGGCCAGGGCGTCGCCCCGCGCGACGGCGGTCCGCGGCACGCGTGCGAGATTGATCGCCACGCGCTGGCCGGCGAGTGCGCGCTCCACCTGCTGGTCATGCACCTGGACGCCGCGGACGCGAACCTCGCGCCGGTCCGGGTAGGCGGTGAGGCGGTCGCCGGGCGCGACCTCGCCGGAGACGAGCGTCCCGGTGACGACCGTGCCGGCCCCGGGGATCGTGAACGAGCGATCGACGTGCAGGATCGCGGGCGCGCCGGGTGGGGCCGCCCGGCCGGGAAGCCGGCGCGCCATCCCCTCGAGCCCCTCGCGCACCGGCGCCGCGCGCGCCGCGGCCTCCGGCGGGCAGACGATCACCGGAGCCCCGGGGAGAAGCTCCCGCGCCCGCGCTGCCGTGGTGGCGACCGCCGCGCCGGAGGCGAGATCGGTCTTGGTGATGGCGACGATCCCGGCGGCGATCCCCAGCGCGGCGAGGATCCGGGCGTGCTCCACGGTCTGCTCGCAGACCCCGTCGGTGGCCGCGATCACCATGAGGAAGGCATCGATGCCGGTGACCCCCGACACCATGGTGCGGATGAAGCGCTCGTGGCCGGGGACGTCGATCAGCGACATCGGCCGGCCCGAGGGCAGCGTCACCGCCGCGAACCCCAGCTCGATGGAGAGCCCGCGCGCCTTCTCCTCGGCCAGGCGATCGGTGTCGGTCCCCGTCAGCGCGGCAACCAGGGCGGTCTTGCCGTGGTCCACGTGGCCCGCGGTACCGACGGTGAGCGGCGGCCCGGTCACGACCGGTGGGCGCTGGCCACGCACCGTGCGGCCAGCGCGATCTCATCCTCGCCCAGCGTGCGGGCACTGAGGAGGACGCGATCCTCCTGTACGCGCGCGATCAGCGCCGGGTCCCCGCGCCGCAGGCGGGCGGCGAGCGCCTCGGCGCCCTCGGGCCCCGGCTCGAGCGCCACCGCCGGCCCGGGTAGCTCGCGCAGCGGCAGGGCCCCGCCGCCGGCGGCGGCCGGCATCTCAACGAGGGAGCCACCGGTGAGGCGAGCCAGCTCGCGGGTGCGCTTCGCGAGCACGTCGAGCGGCAGCTCGAGCATCTCGAGTACCGGGATCCGGCCCGCCGTGGCCGGATCCAGGTGGAGCTCCAGTGTGGCCTCCAGACCCGCCAGGCAGAGCTTGTCGATGCGCAGGGCCCGGCTCAGGGGATGGGCCCGGCACGCACCGACCGCCTCGGAGGCGCCGACGACGATCCCCGCCTGGGGCCCGCCGAGCAGCTTGTCCCCGGAGCAGCAGGTGAGCGCCGCGCCGACGGTCACCGACCGCCGGACATCGGGCTCTTCGCCCAGCACCGGCCGCCCGGGTCCAGGGCTCCGGAGCCGAGGTCGTCGATGACCGGAACCCCCAGCGCCACCAGCTCGCGCAGCTCCGGGCGCGCCACGAACCCGGTCATGCGGAAGTTGGCCTGGTGGACGCGGAGCACGGCGGCGCTGACGGGGTTGATCGCAGCGGCGTAGTCCTCGGCGCGGGTCCGGTTCGTGCTCCCCACCTCGACCAGCTCGGCGCCCGAGTGCGCCACCACGTCGGCGATGCGCAGGCCCCCGCCGATCTCCACCAGCTCTCCGCGGGACATGATGACCTGCCGCCCGGGACCGGCCAGGGCCGCCACGGCCAGCAGCACCGCGGCCGCCCCGTTGTTGACCACGAGGGCATCCTGCGCCCCACTGAGAGCCATGAGCAGCGCCTCGGCCCGGCGTCCGCGGCGCGAGCGCCGGCCGGTGAGCAGGTCGAGCTCCAGTGCGCCGTATCCGGTGGCGGCGGCGGCGACCGCGGCGCGGGCCTCGGCCGCCAGGGGGGCGCGCCCGAGATTGGTGTGGAGCACGATCCCGGTGGCGTTGAGCACGCGGCCGGCGCCGGGGCCAGGCGCGAGAGCGCGCGTGCCACCAGATCCGGCTCGTCGTCACCGTCCGCGCCGGCCAGCAGCTCCCGCCGGCGCGCGTCCAGCTCGGCGCGGGCCACCGCGGTGGCGAGCCGGTCCACCGAGGGCAGCGCGCGGAGGCGCTCGTTGCGGCGCTTGCTCATCGTCGCCACCGGGATCGGCTCAGCGGAGCGACGAAGGAGTCGAACCTTCCCACCGTGGGGTCGCCACGGCTCACCGGCTTTGAAGGCCGGGCGGGGCACCAGCCCCAGTCGCTCCCCGCAGCGCAGCACGGTGCTCACTGCACGCGGATCGTACCCGCCGGACCGTCCACGACCCGGCCGATGACCGGCCCCGACACCCCGTCCGCCGGCGCCGGCGGGAGCGCCACGACGAGGCCACCCGACGTGGTGGCATCGCAGAGCAGCCAGCGCCGCCAGTCGGGCACGGCGGCGGCGAACGTCGTGAAGTCTCTGCCCACGCCGCATTGCGGCGGCGTGCCGCCGGAGACCCCTCCCCGCCGGCCAGCAGGTCGGCGGCGCCCGTCACCGCCGGGACGGCGTCGGCGTCGAGCTGCACCGAGACCCCGCTCTCGCGCGCCACCCATGAGGTGGCCGAGCAGCCCGAAGCCGGTGACGTCGGTCGCGGCGTGCGCCCCGGCGGCGGGCGCCTGGCGGCCGGCGCCGGCGTTGAGCGTGCGCATCACCTCCACCGCCGCTGGTCAGCCCGCGCCTCGGCCCGGTCCGCGCTTGGCGTGGGTGACGATCGCGCCCGTGCCCAGCGGCTTGGTCAGCACAAGCACGTCGCCGGCGCGCGCCGCCGGCGTTGGTGAGATCGCGGCGCGGGTTCACGAGCCCCGTCACGGCGAGACCGAACTTGGGCTCGCCATCGTCGATCGAGTGGCCCCCGACGAGCGGCACGCCGGCCTCCCTCAACGCGTCCATGCCCCCTCGATCACCGCGCTGAGGACCCCGCCGCCCAGCCGCTCCAGCGGGAAGGCGACGATGCTCAGCGCCGAGATGGGCCGGCCGCCCATCGCGTACACGTCCGATAGCGCGTTGGCCGCGGCGATCGCGCCCGAAGCCGCGGGTCGTCGACGACCGGCGTGAAGAAGTCGACCGTCTGCACCAGCGCCAGATCCTCGGCGAGCCCGGACCACGGCGGCGTCGTCGCCGCCGGAAACCCCACCAGCACCCGGTCGTCGGCGACGACCGGCAGGCCGCGCCAGCAGCGCGTGCAGGTCGGCCGCCGGCAGCTTGCACCCGCAACCGGCCCCGCGGGCGAACGAGGTGAGCCGGGGATCGGCGGCGTGCTCAGGCCCGATGATTCTTCGATCACGCGCAGCGCAGTCTATGGCCGGGTGGCGGAGTCTACGGGCCGGGTCACCTCCGAGGCTCGCTGTCGCCACTAAGCTGCCAGGCTCGATGACGGCGCCGATCCGTCACGGGGCCGTGGGGGCTGCTCGTCGGCGTGGCTGTGATGCTGGTCGGCGTCGTCCGGCCCGCGCCGCGGGGGTCGGCCGACGCCCGGATCGCCGCGGCTTACGTCATGCACGGGCGGATCGTCACCGCCGTGCGCGTCCGCGGCGAGCACCGCGGTCAGTGATCACCCGCCGCTGGGCGTTCACCGGCCTGGGCTGCGCCGGCAGCGTCTGCCCGCGATTGAGGCTGCGCCGGCAGCGCAGCGCGAACCGCTATGACCAGCGTGACGCTCTCGCGCGTCGGCGTCGGCAGCTATGCGGGCAGCGGCCGCTTCTCGTCCGGGTTGCGGTGCCGGGGCTGGCGCTACCCGCACGGTCTGGTCGTCCCCTACACGGTCAGGGTCCAGGTGACCCAGGTGGTCCACATCGAGGGGATCGCGTTCGCCGGCCAGCTCAGCGCCGTCTACACCAACCGCCGGCGCATCGACCACAGCCCGTGCCCGATCGGCCCCAGCCACGACGCTGCCCGATACACCGGCGTGGCCGCGCCGCTGCCCTCCCCGCCGGCGGCGGCGTTCCTCGTCACGGTGCACCCCGCCGATGACAGCGCGACGTTCACCGACACGTCGGCTCCGTGGAGCCGGTGGCGCGAGGATCGTGGCGCGGCAGTGGCAGTTCGGCGACCCGGCGCTCGGGTGCGGCCGACACCGCCACCACCACCCCGGCCGGCCACACGTTCTCGGCGCCCGGCGCCTACCAGGTGTCGCTGACCGTCACCGACGCCAACGGCCTTACCGCGACCGCGACCCAGGCGGTCACCGCCCCCGGCCCACCGACGGCGGCGTTCACCGATGCGCGCGTCGGAACGTCGCGGACCTACGCGTTCCGCGACAGCTCGGAGCCCGGGATCGGCGGCGCCGCGGTCACGGGATGGCTGTGGAGCTTCGGAGACCCGGGGTCACCGGCCAACCTGTCGGCGGCCCAGAACCCGCAGCACACCTTCACCGCTCCCGGGACCTACCAGGTGTGCGTACTCGTCACCGACGCCAACGGCCGCCACGCCGGCCAGTGCGGGCGCCCCTCGGCGCGTACCGGCGGGGGCGGGCCGCCGGCCGGCGCTCAGGCCCCGAAGCGGACCGTCGCCAGCACGGCGCTCAGCTCGCCGATCAGCCGAGCCGGCCGCCGGCGCACCGGGGAGACCACCGCGTAGAGACAGAACGGCCGTCCCGCGGCGGTGAAGAAGCGCTGGGCGCCGAGATGACCGGGGCGCATGACCTGGAGCTGGTCGTGGCTGAACTCGCCCACGCGCAGCCGCGGCGGCCAACGCCGGGGGGCGAAAAGGCCGGCGCCGGGTTGGACATGGCGGTCCCCGACGTACTCCACCAGCGCCGCGAACGCGCCATCGGGACCCATGACCGCGGTCACCCCGGCGCCGAACTGCACCGGAATCGGCGGTGAGCGCGAAGCTGGCCACGTGCAGGTAGGGCGCGCTCTCGGGCGGGCGCGCGATCCGCGCCTCCCATCCCGCGGGGACGTCGACCGACAGGCCGTGGGCCGGCGGTTCTCACAGCAACCCCACCACGACCAGCGCGATCGCCACCGCCTCCGCCGCGAGCACGGCGTGGCGGGCGGGCGCGTCGGCGCGTCCCATCCGGTCGTGGAGGCCGACTAGGCCAGCGGGACTGGCGGCGCGGCGCGCGGGCAGCAGCGACAGCGCCCGGGTGGCGCCGAACGCCGCTCCCACCGCCGCGCCCGCGGCCACGGTCCCGGCACAGGACGGTCCCGAGGGCTGCGGCGTAGACGGCGGCGCTGGTCACGATCGTCGCCACGCCGGTCCCGAGCTGGGCACCGAACGCGAGCCCGTAGACCCAGCCCCGGTAGCGGGCCATCCAGTCCTCGTTGACCTGGCGGCGGGTGGTCGGCAGCCGGCGGCGCAGCGGCGTGGCGTCGACCGCGAGCGCTGCGGCGAGCAGCACGACGGCGGCGACGTCGCGCCACGTCCCCGCCGGCGCCAGCGAGCCCAGCGCGCCGCCCAGCGCGCACCGGCCAGCGCGCCCGCGCCCACGGCGCCGACGGCGAACGCCGAGGCGGTGACGCCCCATGAGAATCCGCGGCTCCGCTCGCCGAGCGGAGTGATGCTGCCGAGCATCGACTGTCCTCAGGGAGACCACGCGGCGCGGACCGCGCCGGCGACGGCCACGAGCACGAACGCGGGCAGCGAGCACGGCCGGTCAGCGGTCCTGCTCGTCGGGCCGGCCCGACGCGCCCGGGTACAGGCTCGGGTGCCCGGGCCCGATCCCGGCCGAGGCCAGCGCGCCCTCGGCGCGCTCCGCCCGCTCGGCGGTGCGTGCGCGCCGGATCGGCCGCGCGGCGCGCGTCGGCGCGCGCGTCGGCCACCATCGTCTCGAGCTGGGACCAGCTGAGCGCCGAGCCGCGGCCGAGGATCCCGCCCGCCCCGTCGGTGAGGACGAAGTGGGGCGAGCCGGGACCGCGTAGTCCGCCCACGCCGCGCTCGGCCATGACCACCTCGGACGCCGGAGGGCGCGAGGCGCTCCAGGCGCGTGGGGCTCTCGCGCATGGCGTCGTGGGTGATGACCACCACCCGCTGCGCCAGCGAGGCCGAGGTCGCGCGCCTCGTGCAGGCCCGCCCACAGCGGGGCGCAGCTCGTGCAGCCGCTGGTCAGGAACGCCAGCAGCGTCACCGGCGAGCCGCGCCCGAACGACAGCGTGACCGAGTCGCCCCGCGAGCGTGGTCCCGCTGATCGGCGCGGCGGCTGACGACCTCGCCGCCGCCGGCGACCGGCCGCCGCGCGCGACCGGCGCCGGCGCGGCCGCGGCGCGCCGCGCGGCCGAGCGCTCCTCGAGCGCGGCCAGCCGCCGCAGGATCTCGGCGTGGCTGCGCAGCAGCGCCACGATGTAGACCAGCGCGACCGCCAGCAGCACCGCGATCGACGATCGTGACCACCGCCATCGCGCTCTACGCCCCTCCGCTCCCGGGCAGCTGGACCGCCAGCGGCTCCAGGCAGGCCGCCTCGTGACCGCAGACGGCGTTGTCGACCATCAGCGCGCAGTTGCAGTTGAACGACGGGATGCGGCTCGGGTTCTCGCAGGTGATCGATCCGGCAGACCACCGCCGTCGTCCCCTTGATGCTGCGTGTTGCACTGGCCGTAGCGGAACACGTTGCAGGCCTGACCGTCGATGCCGCAGTCATCGTCGGCGCAGCGGCAACCGCCGGGTAACTGGCGGCCCGGGAGGCCATTGCAGTCGACGTAGTAGCGCACCCCGGTGCCCTGCGCAGAGCTGGTGGCCGCGGTAGTCGGTGCACATCCACCAGCCGCCCGACGAAGGTGCCCGTCGGGACAGGTGTTGAGCGCCCTGGTTGATCTCACAGCAGAACGCCGTGTAGCCGTCGGTGCAGAGCCCGCCCGCGCAGCTCGCCGGGCACGACGACGGCCGAGCGCCGAGCCCGGGGTAGAGCAGGTAGCGCAGCGGCGCGACCGCGAGCGCCGAGCCGGCCGACCGCGATCCGGGTCAGCGCCGAGCGGCGCGAGAACCTGCGCCTCGAGCGCGCGCGCCGAGCCGTCGACCAGGGCCAGCGCCGAGGCCTGCCAGCCGCCGACGCCGGTGCCGCGCAGCCATTGGCGAAGGACGGCGGCGAGCACGCCGGCGAGCCCGAGCGTCGAGAAGGGCCAGTGCCGGCCCGTGCGAGGCCAGAGTCGGCAGGCTGCTCGGGGCCATGACCGCCGCCGCGGTGGCCGCGAGGGCTGCAGGCGAGGTTGGTCAGCGACGTGGCGGCGCCCGAGCGGCGTGCCCTCGTCACCGAAGCAGCCGCAGGCCTGAGTGCCGGCCCGGCGGGCGCCGATGGCCGCTCCCACGGTGAGGCTCGCGAAGACGCCGGCGACGATGGCTGCGGCCAGGCGCCCGGGCAGAACCAGCGCCGCGGCGAGGACGGCGACCTCGGCGATCGCGAGCGCGCGCGCCGCGAGCGACGCCGCGGGGATCCCGGCCGCCCGGAGCATGGCGCTCGACGGACCGGGCCGGCGCACCTTCGCCCAGCCGGCCAGCCCCAGCAGCACGGCCAGACCAGCGATCACCACGCGGCTGAGGTCTAGGACGGCGAGCCTCCTGCTCTTGTGCCGCGCTCGGCGCTCATCGCGCGCCCCAATCTACCAGCGCCCGCGGCCCCGACCCGGAGGTTGCGCTCTGGTTGCGCTTTGCATCGCGTGAGCCCGCGCGGGACGATTGCGCGATGGGCAGGACGGCGAGGCTCCGGGTACGCGTGGCGCTGCGCGCCGCGATCGCGGCCGCGCTCTGCCTGGTGGTCGTCGTGACCGCCGGTGCGGCGCG
Source organism: uncultured Actinomycetota bacterium (assembly GCA_963771675.1). GTDB lineage: Bacteria > Actinomycetota > Thermoleophilia > Solirubrobacterales > Solirubrobacteraceae > Palsa-465. Next base: position 72,249 of record CAVYUJ010000009.1, read on the forward strand.
CTCCACGGCGACGCGCGCCCCCGCACCGCGCCCCATCGCGCCGCGCCCCACCGCCGCGCACCCCACCGCCGCGCGCCCCACCGCCACGCGCGCCGCAGCCCGGTGCGTGGTCCCGGGCACCGGCAGGACCATCGACCAGATCTGGCGCCCCGGCATGTCAGCGGCGATCGCCTACGCGCACTCCCGCGTGGGCGACATCGCCTTCGCGGTCCGGACCCCGGACCGCTTCTACGGCTACCGCCCCGATCACGACGAATGGTCGGCCAGCGTCGTCAAGGCGATGCTGCTGGTCACCTACCTCGACAGCGCGCCGGTGCGCAACCGGGCGCTCACCGCGCGCGACATGTCAGTGCTGGGGCCCATGATCCGCATCTCCGACAACGACGACGCCCAGATCATCTTCGACACGGTCGGTCAGGCGGGGCTGCAGGCCCTGGCCCGGCGGGTGGGCATGACCCACTTCGCCACCAACCCCGTGTGGGGCGAGACGCACGTCACCCCGCGGGACCAGACCCGCTTCTTCCTGCACATCGACGGCTATGTGGTGGCGGCCCACCGGTCCTATGCCATGCGGCTTCTGCGCAGCATCTCGCCGGCGGATCGGTGGGGCATCGGCGAGCTGCCACTACCCGGCTGGAGGCTCTACTTCAAGGGCGGATGGGGGTACGGGACCGGCCTCGAGGACCACCAGGTGGTGCTCCTGACCCGGAGCTGCGCGCGGGTGTCGCTCGCGGTGCTCACGATGTATGACGGCTCGCACCCGTACGGGAAGGCGACGCTGAAGGGGATCTTCTCGCGGCTGTTGCGGGGCTTCCCGACGGTGGGCCGGTCCCGCGCCGCGGCCCGCCACCGCTCGCCCGCTGCGGCCCGCCGACCCTCCCTCGCGCCGGCCCGCGCGACATCCTCGGGACGCCGGGTGGTCATCGGCCACTCCGTGCGCGGCCGTCCCATCGCGGCACGCGTGCTCGGGCCGGACTCCGCGCCGCGCAAGCTGCTGCTCGTGGGCTGCATCCATGGCAACGAGTGCGCCGGCACCGCCATCCTGTCCGCCCTGGCCCGCGAGCGCGTTCCGGCGGGCGTGCAGCTGTGGCTGGTGGCGGAGATGAACCCTGACGGGACCGCCGCCGGAACTCGCCAGAACGCCGACGGCGTGGACCTGAACCGCAACTTCCCGTTCCGGTGGGAGCGGGACACCGATCCGACGTATGACTCGGGGCCCCGCCCGGCCTCAGAGCCTGAGACGCGCGCCGCGATGGCGCTCATCCGCCGGATCAGGCCCGCGGTGACCATCTGGTACCACCAGCACATGGACCTCGTGGACATGCCCGGCGGGGACCGCGGGGTCGCCCGGCGCTACGCCCAGCTCTCGGGCCTGGCGCGCGACGTGCCTCGGCTTCTTCCCGGGGAGTGCCCCGCTGTGGTCAAACCACCTGCTGCCCGGGACGACGTCGTTTGTGGTGGAGCTGCCGGCCGGGCCGGTCGGACCGGCCGCGCTGGCGCGCCACCTGCGCGCCATCCGTGCCATGGAGGCGGGACAGCGGTCGGGGTCGCCCACGAGCTGCCGGGGCTGAGCCCGGCACCGCATCAACCCGCGGGGCGGGGCGTCGGGGCGCTCTCGTCGGCGAGGCGTCGGATCCGAATGTCGCGCACGGCGGCCGCAGGCGCCCGATCGGCCTCACGAGGGACATCACCGGCGGTCGGGGCCTCCGCCGCCCCCGGGGACTTCGCCCCCTCCGCGGCCTTGGCCGCCCTCCGCGGCCTCCGCGGCCTCCGCGGCCTCCGCGTCCTTCGCGGCCTCCGCGACCTTCGCGGCGGCGATGAGCGCCTTGAGCTCGGTCACGTTGATCTCGACGGTGTGGGCCTCGCCCTCGATGACATCGTCCGCGGTCCGCGGCAGCGCGGCCGGTCGGGCGGGCGTGGCGGCCGCCTGAGGACGCCGGGGCCAGCGCCGGGATGTCCGACGTCGGCTGGGGCGCCTTGATCGTGGCGTTGAAGGCCAGCTGGGTACCGGCCTCCCCCCACTCGACGGCGAACCGCCCCTCGAGCCGGTGCCCGATCCAGGCCACCGCCACCATGAGCGCGCCGACGATGACCAGCGGGAGCGTCCAGACCGTGTTGGTCGCGATCAGCGCGGCCGACGAGCAGCAGCAGCGCCCCGGTGACGGTCAGGCGCACGCGCGGGCGCATGAGCCAGGCGTGAGAACGAGGATGCGGTGGCGGTCAGCAACTCCGTCCAGGTGGGGAGCGGCGGCGTCGCCGCGGCCGGCGTCGCCCGGCCGGCGTCGCCGGCGGCCGGCGGCGCGGACGGCCGGCGGGACTGAGGGCTGCGCGGCGCCCTCGGACGGCGTGTCGTTTGCGAGCCGTCACCTGGTTCTCTTTTTCGACCTCGACGGCCCCTCCCCTCCCGCCCGGCGCGGGCCCTCGATAATGAGCGCGACATGACCGATTTCGCCGAGCCGCTGCGCGAGGAGGACGTCGACCCCGATCCCGTCGCGCAGTTCCACGTCTGGTCTGCCGCCGCCGCCGAGGCCGGGCGTGCGCATGCCCGAGGCTGCGGCCGTGGCCACCGCGGCCGAGGACGGCGCGCCGTCGGTGCGGATGGTGCTGGTCAAGCAGGCCGACGAGAACGGCTTCGTCTTCTACACCAACTACGAGAGCCGCAAGGCGCGCGAGCTGGCGGCCAACCCCGCCGCGGCGCTGCTGTTCTACTGGGACCCGCTGGGGCGCCAGGTGCGGATCGAGGGCGCGGTGGCAGCGCACCACCGCCGAGGAGTCGGCGGCCTACGTCCGCAGCCGGGCGCGAGGGAGCCAGCTGAGCGCGCTGTCGTCCCCGCAGAGCCGGCCGATCGAGAGCCGGGCAGCGCTGGAGGCCCGGGTGGCCGAGCTGGCCGATCGCCACGCCGAGCGGCGATCTGCCCGCTCCCGGAGGCCTGGGGCGGCTTTCGCCTCACCCCACACACGTTCGAGTTCTGGCAGAACCGCAACGACCGGCTTCATGACCGGCTGGTCTATCGCCGCCGCCCCGAGGGCGGCTGGGCGATCGAGCGGCTCGCTCCGTAGGATGCGGCCCGATGCGTCGCCACCGCCTGATCGCAACCGCCGCCGGGCTGCTCGTCGCCGGCGCCCTCGTGGTCAGCGCCGCGGCCGCTGCGACGCCAGCCCACCCTCCCCTCGCTGTTCGCGCACCAGATCGCCGCCATCAATCGCGCGCCGCACGCGCCCCCGGTGCTGTTGCCGCGCTCGATGCCCCTGGATGCCAAGCGCATGTTCGCAACCGGCGGCACGCAACGCCGCGGATATGACCTCGAGATCGGTGCCGTCGCACACTGCGGCGGTGCCAACGCCTGCTTCGTCGCCGGCTTCACGGCGGCCACGGGAGGCAAGGTCTTCGGCACCCGCCTCACCGTGAAGGGCGCCTCGCGCGCGGGGTTCCTTCCCCTGTCGTGCGGCGCGTCATGCTCGCCGCCGCAGGTCGACTCCATCTGGCACGGCGCCCTCTACACCATCCAGGCCAATCTCAACACCAAGCAGAGCGACCGCGCCGCCCTCATCGCCGCCGCTCAGTCGGCGATCAGCGCGGGTCCCCGCTGAGTCCGGCGCGCCGTTGAGTCCCGACGCGCCGCTGAGTCAAGATGCGCCGCCGAGTCCCGACGCGCCGCTGAGCGCGGCGGGACCCAGGCCGGCGGCGTCCAGAGCCCGCGCCGCGGGCGCCTCGAGATCGTCGAGAACGCCGGCGAGGCGGTCGCCGGCGAGATCGGCCAGCTTCGCCGCCAGGGCCGCCTCTGACGCCGGCCGCTCCGGGGCTCCCTGCGGGCACGCGATGCGCACCAGCTCGCGACCGTCCGCGCTGAGCAGGGCGCCGAACTCGGGCAGCGACGCGTCGACGATGACGCTCACCCGCGCCGCCCGCTCCCGCGTCTGAGCGTCGAGCTCGGCGAAGTCATGGACGCGCGGCGGCCCGTGGCTGAGCGCGTGGGCGACGCAGTACGGGATGGAGAACTTGGCGGCCAGGCCGTCGGCGACGTCGTCCAGATGCGCAGCCTGTCGCGCCACGGGGTGCACCGCGACCACGATCGGCGCGTCGTCGGGCCGATAGCCCTCCTCGCGCGCCTGGGCGGCCGCGTCGATCGGCGCGTGCGTGCCCAGGCAGCTGGGATGCAGCTTGATCCAGTTGCGCTCGATTGCGCCTGCGCCGTTGCCGGGCCCGGCGCCGTCGCCCACGGCGGCCGGGACGATCGCGCCCAGCACGCCCTCGAAGCCCAGCAGCCCGTGGACGGCTCGGGCGTCGACGACGGCTCCAGCCTGCGCCATGAGCGCCGCCTGCACGCCGGCCGCCGCCGCCAGCCCCACCTGGATCGCCTTGCCATCGGAGCCGAAGGCGCCCCGCGTGCCGCCCGCCCGCAGCACCGCCAGGGCGACGGCGTGCTCGCGCTGGCGCGCCGGGAGATCCAGCAGCCGCGCCGTCGCCACCGCGGCTCCGATCGGTCCGCACACGGCGGTCGGATGCCAGCCGGCGTCGTAGAGCGCGGGATGGCTGGCCGAGGCCACTGCCGCCATCGCCTCCCACCCCTCGGCGAAGGCCTCGAGCATCGCGCCCAGCGAGAGGTCGAGCTCGCTCGCCACCACCAGCGCGGCGGGCGCACATGGGGCGCTCACGTGCGCGACCCCTTCGGGCAGCGTGTCGTCGTAGTCCAGCACGTGCCCGGCGGTGCCCGCGAAGGCCACCCGGGCCGGCAGCTCATCGCCGAGCGCAGCGGCCGCGACGGCGGCGCGCTCCCGGCTCCCGGCGCAGGCGCAGCCCAGCCAGTCAAGGAACGCCACCCCATAGCCCGACGGGACGTGTGTCCGAATAAGCGCCGTAGTGGCGCCTATTTTGCAGCATCCCGGCGCCGACGAAGGCGCGGCGAGCGACCGGGTCCACGTGGACGTCGTTCATCGGGCCGAGATCGATGACGATCCCCGCTTCGACGGTCGAGAAGCCGGCGACGCTGTGGCCGCCGCCGCGCACGGCGACGGGCAGGTGGTTCGTCCGTTCGATGGTATGGCTCATTGCTCGCACTCCTTGTCGTACGTGTCCGGACGTCAGCCGTCCGGCGCCCCCCGGTCCCGGGGAGCCATGTCGCGAGCGATGCTCCGTCCCCGGCTGCCGCCGCACATCGGGCGCATCCCCTGACCCCACCCCCCGAACCTTCGGCCGGCGCCTGTCAGGGGGTCCAGGACGTCCGGGGTCAACGACGCCTGGGGTCGAGGACGTCCGGGCTGCAAGCAATGCTTTGAACTGCTCAAGCAGCATCAAGGTCTGGCAAAGACGACGACCCAGGGATAGTGTCGGCCGATGGACACCACCACTCAGCCCAGCGCCAGCACTCAGCCCAGCGAGGGCCTCCACAAAGAACTCAGCCTGGTCGACGCCGCGGCCTTCTCGGTCGGGCTCATCGGGCCCGTGGGCGCGATCGGCGCTGCTCGGCACCGGCGCCGCGCTGATCATCGGCCGGGCGGTGACGTTGTCGTTCGTATTCGCCGTCGTCGGCGTCGCGCTCGTCGCCTACTGCTTCATCAAGCTCTCCCAGCACATCTCGCACACCGGCTCGGTCTATGCGCTGGTGCGGGGTGACCCTGGGGCCGCAGGCCGGGTTCTTCGCCGGCTGGGCGCTGATGGGCGCCTATATCGCCATCGGCTGCGGGTCGACGATCGAGATCGGGTTGTTCGGCGCCAACTTCATCAACGGGACGTTCGGCTCCCACATCACCCAGTGGTGGTGGATGGCGATGATCGGGCTGGCGCGGGGTGGCGGCGCTTAGCCTTCACCGAGATCCGCGTCATCACCCGCGCGCTGCTCACCTCCGAGGTCGTCGGCGCGATCCTGGTGACGATCCTCAGCGTGGTGATCCTCGTCAAGGTGATCTTCAGCCACGGCCCCAGCGGCCAGACGTTCAGCCTCAACTTCCTGGCCCTGCCCCACGGCAGCGGGATCAGGACGATGGCCAAGGCGGCCGTATACGGGTTCTTGGCCTTCGCCGGGTTCGAGGGCGCGGCGGCGCTCGGAGAGGAGACCTCGAGCCCCAAGACGCAGATCCCGCGGGCGATCAAGACCGCGGTGGTGGTCGTCGGCGCCTTCTACCTGCTCACCGCGGCGACGCAGTCGCTCGGCTACGGGGCGAACGCCAAGGGCGCCGAGGCCTACGCGGCCGGCCTCCCGTTCACCGATCTCGGCACCGGCTACATCGGCAAGTGGTACGCCGACATCCTCAACCTGATGGCCACCATCAGCCTGTTCGCGATCTCGCTCGGCGTGGCCAGCGGCGGCGCGCGGATCATGTACGCCCAAGCACGTGACGCGACCGGCAAGAAGACCGGCCTGGCCGGCCTGTCCAAGCACGGGCAGCCCGGCGGCGGCGCTGGTCGTCGCGCTGCTCATCATCGCCATCAACCTGGTCGTCGAGCAGCTGGCGGCCAGACCGTCCTCAACGCCACCTTCTCCGCGCTGCAGGTCGGCACCGTGCTGATCCTGGTCGCCTACGTGATGGCGACCGTCGGCGCGATCCGCTTCCTGTTCTTCAAGGGGGAGGCCAAGGCCCCGATCTGGCAGCTGGCGATCCCGTTGCTGGGCGGGGCCTTCGTCTGTTACACGATCTACCGCAACGTGTTCATCGGCCAGACCGGCGCGCTGGCCAACACGCCCTACATCGAGGTGGTCTACCTCGTCATCGGCCTGGCGGTGGTGCTCACCGCCCCCGGGCTGGCCGGACGCGTGCGCCGCGGGCTGGCCGCCGGCGCGGTGCCGTAGCGTGGTTTTTCCATTGCCCTCTCCCTAGTCTCGCCGCCATGGACCAGCCGCTGTACCTCAAGGCCCCGCGACCGCGCCGGTGGCGGGGACCGATCCCGCGGTGCGCGAACGCGTGTCGGAGATGCTGGGCGCGATCGAGCGGGGCGGGCTCGACGCCGTGCGCGCCTACTCGCGCGAGCTCGACGACTGGGATCCGCCGAGCTTCGAGGTCAGCGCCGGCCGAGGTCGCCGCCGCCAGCCGCGTCGCTGCCCGACGCGCTGAAGGAGAGCATCGCCTTCGCCCAGGCCCAGATCCGCAACTTCGCCCAGCTGCCAGCGCGCAACGCTGACCGACTTCGAGGCCGAGACGCTGCCCGGCGTGTTCCTCGGCCAGCGCCAGGTGCCGGTCGACTCGGTCGGCGCCTACTGCCCCAGCGGCCGCGTGCCGATGCTCGCGTGCGCGTTCATGACCGTGCTCGTCCCCAAGGTCGCCGGCGTCGAGACGGTGATCGCCTGCTCGCCGCCGCGCGCCGGCGCGCTCCACGCGCCGACGCTGCACTCGATCGCCACCTCGGGCGCCGACCGCATCTTCGCGCTCGGCGGGGTGCAGGCGCTCGCGGCGATGGCGTTCGGGCTGCTCGAGGCGCCGGCCTCGGCCCGGTCGACATGATCGTCGGGCCCGGCAACGCGTTCGTCGCCGAGGCCAAGCGCCAGCTCTTCGGCCGCGTCGGGATCGACCTGCTCGCCGGGCCCTCCGAGGTGGCGGTGATCGCCGACGACACCGCCGACCCGGAGCTGGTCGCGGCCGACCTGCTCGCCCAGGCCGAGCACGGCCCGACCTCCCCGGCGGTGCTCATCACCACCTCGGAGTCGCTCGGGCGCGCCGTGATCGACGAGGTGTCGCGCCAGCTCGACGAGCTGGACCGCCGCGGCGCCGGCGCCGCGGACACGCCGCGGCGCGCCTGGACCGACCACGGCGTGGTCATGGTCGCCGCGCGACCGCGAGCACGCCGCCGCGCTCTCAGACGAGGTCGCCACCGAGCACCTCGAGGTGCACACCGCCGACGACGCCTGGTACCTGCAGCGGCTGCGCAACTACGGATCGATCTTCCTCGGCAGCCGCGCCACCGTCGCGTTCTCCGACAAGGCGATCGGCACCAACCACACGCTGCCCACCGGCCGCGCCGCCCGCTACACCGGCGGGCTGTCGGTGGCCAAGTTCCTCAAGACGCTCACCTACCAGCGGATCGACTCCGACGAGGGGGTGCGCGCGATCGCCCCCCACGTGGCGGAGATCTCACGCGCTGACCTGATGCCTGCGCACGAGGCGACCGCGACCAAGCGGCTCGAGCGCGTTCAGCGCCCCGCGTAGGGCCCTGAGCGCCGCGAGTGCGACGACGGGTTGCGGCCGGCCGCCCAGCGATCGAGCGCCAGCGCGGGAATGAGCACCGCGAGCAGAATGACCCATCCGATCATGGTTCGATCACCTCACGCCTATGTGATGAGAGCACTTGTCCATATCCCGGATGATCGGCCCGCGACCGTGCACGGGGCGTACAGAAACCCGGGCTCGGCGTGAAGATTTCGTGCAGATCAACCACACGCGCCGCTAGAGTCGCCCCGCCCCACGGGCTCGCGCGCCGTCACCCATACCGCGACTTTCGAGGAGACCACGACTGTCATGCCATTTGCCGACCTCAACGGCCAGCGGATCCGCTTCGAGGACAGCGGCGGCGACGGGCCGCCGGTGATCCTCTCGCACGGCTTTCTCATGGACCGCGAGATGTTCGCCCCGCAGGTGGAGGCGCTGCGCCCGAGTTCCGCGTCATCACCTGGGACGAGCGCGGCTTCGGGGAGACCGAGTTCGACGGCGCGCCGTTCACCTACTGGGACTCGGCGCGCGACTGCCTGGGGCTGCTCGACCACCTCGGCATCGACCAGGCGGTGCTCGGCGGGATGTCACAGGGCGGCTTTCTCTCGATGCGCGCCGCGCTGCTGACCCCTGACCGCGTTCGCGCCCTCGTCCTCATCGACACCCAAGCGGGGACGCGAGGACCCCGAGCGCCTCCCCGCCTACCGCCAGATGCAGGAGACCTGGCTCCAGGTCGGCCCCGTCGACGAGCTGGCGCAGGCCATCGCCGGCCTGATCATCGGTGACCCGGTGATCAGCGAGACGTGGATCGCCAAGTGGCACAAGCTCCCCCGCGAGGCGATGCGGGCAGGGGTGTGACTGCCTGTTCGAGCGCGACGACATCACCGACCGCGTCGGCGAGATCACCTGCCCCGCCATCATCTTCCACGGCACCGCCGACATGTCGATCGAGGTCGCCAAGGCGCGCGAGCTCTCAGAGCGGCTGCCGGGATCCACCGGCGTCGTCCTCATCGACGGCGGCCCGCACGCCTCGAACCTGACACACCCCGAGCAGGTCAACGGCCCGCTGCTGGAGTTCCTGCGCTCGCTCTAGCGGCAGTCGGGCGTGCCGATGGTGCGGGTGTTGGCGGCGGTCATGCGGCCGATCGTACGTTCAGGCGGGGACCCGGTGCAGCCGGCGGGTCGCCATCTGCCCCAGCAGCGGCGCGAACTTGAACAGCGCCGGACCCGTGAGGCCGAGGACGCCGTCATGCTCGGTGAGGTCCCAGCCGTCGTGGGCGAGGGCCGGGTCGGGCGCTCGGAAGCGCAGCGGGAACTCACAGGCAACCACGCGCTCGGCGACGGGAACGAGACCCGGGAATACCCGCTCCGCGATGCTGACGATGCGCGGGTGCGCCCGGCGGATGTGCTCCGCCTCCGACAGGCCCGCCGGCTCCCCGCCGCTGAGGCCGATGGAGTAATGGTCAGGGCCGTCCATGACCGCGTAGAAGGGCTCGCACAGCCGCTCGTCGCGATTGATCCAGCACGGCGCGGGCGCCGGCGGCGGCTGTCGCAGGGCGAAGGAGAAGCGCACCGAGCGCATCCGCTCGGGCTCGGCGACGCCCAGCAGCCCGTAGGTGGCGGGGCCGGCGCACACGATCACTCGCTCGGCGTCCACCCGTTCGCCGCCGGCCAGCGTTACGCCGCCCGCGTCCACGCTCAGGACCTCGGCCAGCACCAGCTCCAGCCCCTCCTGAAGAAAGCGGACAGTGTCCTCGGCGTGGATCGCGGCACCGGTGGGCTCAAACGACCACGCCTCGAGCGACACGGCCAGCGGATGACGAGGGCCGCTGCCATGCTGGACACCGCCGTGCCGCGCGAGGTGGCCCTCGCGGTCGGCCATATCTCCGGTGAGGAGCAGCCCCACGCGGTCCAGCAGCGGCCGCCCGGCCCGCGCTTCCCACTCCTCCCAGAGCCCGAGCGACGCTGCCGCCGCGTCGGTGAGCGCGGCGTCGGCGTGCGCCAGGCGGAAGATGCGCGTAAGCCCGCAGGACTGGCGGCTCCCCGGCACGTCGGCGCTGACCACGGTGACGTGGTGGCCCGCGCGCGTCAGCTCATGGCCCACGGCCAACCCCACCACTCCGGCACCGACGACAACTACCTCGCTCATTTACGAGGCACCCTATCGCGGTGATTTATGCTCACCCGCAGTGGCGTCCGGGGCTCTGAGCATGACCGCATCCGTCCCGGCACTTGGCCGTGAAACCGAGCTGGCCGCGCTGGCCGCGCTGCTGGACGCGGCCCGCCAGGGCACCGGTGGCGCCCTGGTCGTGCGGGGCGAGCCGGGCGTCGGCAAGTCGCTGCTGCTGGCCACGGTGATGGACGGCGCCGACGACTTCACGCTGCTCTCGGCGACCGGGGTGCAGTCCGAGTCCGATCTCGCCTTCGGCGCGCTCTCGGCGCTGCTGCGCCCGCTGCTTGGAGGCATCGGACAGCTCCCGGCCGTCCAGGCCGACTCGCTGCGGGCCGCGGTCGGGCTGACCTCGCAGCTCACACGTGGAGCGGCTGCCTGCCACGCCGCGGTCGTCAGCCTGCTGGCCGCCGCGGCGAGCGCACGACCGGTGCTCGTCGTCGCCGACGACCTGCAGTGGTTCGACGCCGGCTCGCGCGAGGCGATCCTGTTCGCGGCGCGCCGGCATGGACTCCGACCCGGTGGCGTTCGTGCTCGGCCGTGCGCGACGGCGAGACGCGAGGAGCCGCTGCGACACCGGCCTGCCCGAGCTGCAGCTCGGCGGGCCTGGCCGAGGCGCCGGCGCTCGGAGCTGGTCGCCCGCTCGGCGGCGACGGTCACGCCCGGCGGTGGCGCGGCGGCTGTGGGCGCAGACCGCCGGCAACCCGCTGGCGCTCGTCGAGATCCCCCGCAACCTCAGCGCCGAGCAGCGCAGCGGGCGCGTCGGCGCTCGACGAGCCGCTGCCGGTCGGCCAGCGGCTGGAGGACTCGTTCGCCGCGCGTGCCGCGGCGCTGCCCGAGGCGTCGCGCCAGGCGCTGCTGGTCGCCGCCGCCAGCTACACGGGCGCCACGGACACGATCCTCGCCGCGCTGGGCGAGCTCGGGCTGGCGCCCACCGCGCTTGACGCCGCCGAGGAGGAGGGCCTGGTCTCGATCGCCGCACGGCTCGCTCACCTGGCGCCACCCGCTCGTGCGCTCGGCGATCTATCACGCCGCCGGCGCCCCGGCCCGGCGTGCCGCCCACGCCGCGCTGGCGCGCAGGCGGGCGGCGAGGCGCGCCTGCCCGACCACCGGGCCTGGCATCTCGCCGCCGCCGCGGCCGCGCCCGACGAGGACGGTCGCCGCCGAGCTGGAGCGGGTGGCGGTGGAGGCCGCCCGGCGCGGCGCGCCCGAGCACCGCGCTGCGCGCCTTCGACCGAGCGGCGAGGCTGAGCCCGGGTGAGGCCGAGCGGGCGCGGCGCGAGATCGCGGGCGCCGAGCTCGCGCTCGCCGTGGGGCGCTGGGACGAGGCGCTCGAGCTCCTCGACGGCGCCCGCGGGCCGCAGCGACGATCCGCTGCTGCGCGCCCACGGGCGAGCGCATCCGCGCGCGCGTGGAGATGCTGCGCGGCAGCCCGCACGCCGCCCATGACCGCCTGGTCGCCATCGCGGAGGCGATCGCAGGACATCGACCGGCCGCTCGCCGCCGCGGCGATGACCGAGGCGGTCCTCGCCCAGACGATGACCGGCCCCGTGCCCGCGTACCGGGCGACGGCCGAGCGAGCGTTCGCGCTGGCCGACCGGTCGGCGGCGAGGTCGAGGCGATGGCCGCCGTGGCGCTCGGCTGCGGGCTGCTGCTGTCGGCGGAGACCGCCGCGGGCCTGGAGCTGTTCGAGCGCTACGGCGCGGTCGTCGAGAAGCCCGAGGTGTGGCTCTCGGCGCCCGAGCTGTACGGGGATGTACGCCTGCCTGCACGCCTCGATCGAGCGCTTTGACACCGCGGAGCGGCTGTTCACGGCGATGGTCGCCAGCGCCCGCGAGCAGGGGGCGGTGCGCGCGCTGCCCTATCCGCTGAGCGGCCGCGCGCTCGTCGACCTCGAGCTCGGGCGCTGGCCGGCGGCGCTGGCCGGGGCCGAGGAGGCCGTCGAGCTCTCGCGTGAGATGGTCGGGCGGCGGCGATGCTCGCCTCGAGCCTGGCGGCGCTGGCCCAGGTCGAGGCGTCGATGGGCCGGGCCGAGCGAGACCCGCGCCCACGCCGAGGAGAGCCTGGCCATCTGCAAGCAGCTCAACGCCTGGGCGGTGGAGCCCGAGCCGGTGCTCGCCCTCGCCTCGCTCGCGCTCAGCCTCGGCGAGCACGAGGACGGCGGTCGGCGTGTGGAGCCAGACCACGGTCGACATCCGCGAGTGGGTGCTCGAGCCCGGGTGGGAGCACCTCGACGACGTGATGATCGAGGCGAGCGTGCGGGCCGGCCGCCACGCTCAGGCCGAGCGCGAGCTGGACGGACCTCGAGGGCAAGGCGCAGCGCACCGGCCGCACCTGGGCGCACGCCGTCGCCGCCCGCTGCCGGGGCCTGCTGGCCGCCCGCGCCGAGATCGACGAGCACTTCCAGCGCGCGCTGCGACTGGCACGACGCGCGCGCCGCTGCCGTTCGCCCGCGCGCGCACCGAGCTCTGCTACGGCGAGCGCCTGCGCCGGGCCCGCCGGCGCGTCGACGCCCGCGAGCAGCTCGCTCGCGCCTCGGCGACCTTCCACGCGCTCGGGCGCCACGATCTGGGCCCAGCGCGCCGAGCGCGAGCTCGCCGCCGCCGGCTACAGCCGCCAGACGCCCGCCGAGCAGTCGCCGTGGGCGGAGCTGACGGCGGCCGAGACCCGGGTGGCCCGGGTCATCCTCGAGGGCGCGACCTACGACGAGGCGGCGCAGCGCTCTGTTCGTGAGCCCCCGGACGATCGAGACGCACCTGCGCCAGATCTACCGCAAGGTGGGCGTGCGCTCGCGCAGCGAGCTGACCCGGCGCCTGGCCATGCCCGACGCCGCGTAGACGCCAGTCGCTCCGGCGCGTGGGCACCCGCCCGCGGGCCCTGAGACCCGCCGCGAAAACTTCAGGGTTTTCCCTGATGCGGCCCCGAGCCCGACCCGCGACTATGCACTTGTTCGACGGGGGCGACGGAAGTCGAACGGGGGCACCGAACCGAAATGAATCGGGGGCGACAAGCGGGACCCGGCGCGGAGGGGTAGTCAACCTCCGCGCCGGGGGGGCCGTTGCGACAGGCGGGGCGCGACGGGGAGGGCCGGCACAGCCTTCCTGCGATCGCAGCCCCGCCGTGCTGCCGGCACGCGCCGCCGCTGTGCGTATCGTGCGCGGGATGGACGATGAGCCTCACACTGCCCAGTCGTCGTTCCCACGCGCACTGACCACCCGCGAGGCGGAGACCCTCGAGTTCATGCTGTCCGCCGACTTCCCCGGCAACGAGGTCCTGCGCGAGCAGGTCGCCCAGGCCCTGGTCGTCGAGCGGTGCACGTGCGGCTGCGCCACCATCGACTTCGGTCTGGCGCCCGAGGCCCCGGTGGCCCCCGAGATCCAGGGCGCGCCGCTCATCCAGACGCGCTCGCGTGACATGGACGAGCACCCGGTCTCGCTGATGCTGTTCGTGCGCGACGGCCGCCTATCGAGCCTGGAGATCGTCTGGTACGACGAGTCCCAGGTGACCGGCGAGTTCCCGGCCCCGGACTTCTGGGAGCCACCGACCGCATCCTCGGACTACGCGGAGAGCGCAGAGGAGCCAAACGCGCAACCGTAGAGTTGCGCTAAGGTGGGGCTCATGGCCGGCAGGCTGCTCGTGCTCGGGGGCTCAGGATTCGTCGGCCCCGCGGTGGTACTGGAGGGGGTGGCACGCGGCTACAGCGTGACCACGTTTCACCGCGGGACCGGTGGCTTTGCGCATCCCGACGCCTTCCCGGTCCGGGGGGACCGCCTCGACCCCCGCAGCCTGGAGCCACTTCGTGAGCGCGAGTGGGACCTCGTGGTCGACACATGGTCGGGCGCGCCGCGCGCCGTCCGTGACAGCGCCCGGGCGCTGTCCGATCGCGCCGGCCGCTACGTCTACATCTCCAGCGAGTCGGTCTACCGGCCGCCGCCGCCGCGCGGCGCCGACGAGTCGGCCCCGACCGTCGCGGCGGAGCCCGACGCCGACGCAACGGCCTATCCCGAGGACAAGCGCGGAGGCGAGATCGCCGTGGAGCAGGCCTTCGGGGACCGCGCGCTGCTGGCGCGCGCCGGGACCATCCTCGGCCCGCATGAGGACGTCGGTCGGCTGACCTGGTGGCTGAGCCGGATGGCGCGCGGCGGCGAGGTCCTGTGTCCCGCCCCGGTCGACCTGCCCATCCAGTACATCGACGCCCGTGATCTCGCCGGCTTTGTCCTCGACGCGGCCGCCGCCGGGCATGCGGGCGCGTTCAACGTGGTCTCACGGCGCGGCCGGGCCACCATGGGCTCGCTGCTCGAGGCCTGCTGCTCTGTCGCCGGCGCCGCCGACGCGACGCTCACCTGGGTCGCGCCTGAGGCGATTGCGGCGGCGGGGATCGAACCGTGGACCGAGCTGCCGATCTGGCTGCCCGAAGACCACGAGTACGCCGCCATGCACGACGCCGACGTCGAGCGCGCCCATGCCGCCGGACTGCAATGCCGCGCGGTCCTGGACACCGTCGCTGACACCTGGCACTGGCTTTCGGCACTGGCCGTACCGCCGACGCTCCGGGCCGGCGCCATACCCTCCGGCCTCGCGCCCGATCGCGAGCGCGAGGTCCTGCAGGCGTGGGCGGACGGCGGCCGCTAGTGCCCTGAAGCGCAGGAGGCCACGTCAGCGCAGTGCCGCTGCTGCCGTGAGCACCAGCGAGTAGCTGAGCGCGTCCTCGGCTGTGGCCGCGGCCAGTTGCCGCCCGCGCCCGCGCACCTTCGCGCGCAACCGTGACCCCGCGAACGCCGAGCTCACGGCGGCAGCGGCGGCGATCGCGGCCCCGGGGCCGCCGCCGAGCAGGCGGCCTCCCGTGGCCGAGAAGGCCAGGCGCAAGCTCATTCCCCGGGGGGACCAGCGGCTCGGCATCGCGGGGAGCTTGTCCGCGATGAGCTCACCGCCGGCGGCGCCGAAGGCGATGAACCGGGCGGGTCTGGCCAGCGGCCCGCGGCCGTGGACCGCCAGCGCGACGGGTGGCGCGAAGGAGCGCAGCCCACCGCCGAGACCCATCAGCAGCGCGGCGCCAAGATCGGATGGGTCAGACACGACGGTGTGGATCCTACGCGATGGCGGTGCGCGCCCCGTCGGATGGCGGCCGCGCCCCGAGAGCGGGCGGGTCCACTAGCCTGACGGCTATGCGGATCGTGATCGCAGGTGCCCACGGTCAGATCGGACTCCGGCTGGTCCGGCTCCTGGCGACGAGCGGAGACGAGGTCGTCGGGCTCATCCGCAACCCCGACCATGCCGAGGAGATCTCCGCAGCGGGCGGGGAGCCGGTGGTCTGCGATCTCGAGACCGCGCTCCACCGGCGAGGTGGCTGAAGCGGTGGGCACGGTCGACGTGGCCGTGTTCGCGGCCGGCGCGGGGCCGGGCAGCGGTGCGGAGCGCAAGCTCACGGTCGATCGCGACGGGGCCATCAAGCTCCTCCAGGCCACCGAGGCGGCCGCCGCGCGGTATCTCATCGTCAGCTCGGTGGGCGCGGAGTCGCCCGCCCAGCGGTGATGACGTCTTCGAGGTCTACCTGCGCGCCAAGGCCGAGGCGGACGCCGCGGTCATGGCCACCGACCGGCACTGGGTCATCGTGCGGCCCGGGCCGCTCACCAATGATCCCGGGACGGCGCTGTCCGGATCGAGACCGAGCCGTTCCGCGACGACGTCACCCGCGATGACGTGGCGGCGGTGCTGGCCGCGCTCATCGCCACGCCGGCGGTGGACCGCACGGTCCTCTACCTCAGCGGTGGCGACGTGCCGATCGAGCGCGCGCTCGCCGCGGTTCTCACGTAGCGCGGCGCATGCCTCGCCGCCGCAGGTCCCTCGGTGGCAGGCCCAGGAACTCATCGAGGCCGGTGCGGGCTTTGCCGCGGACCATGTTGCGGATGAGCGGCGTCCAGCCCAGCGCCATCCCGATGCCCCCCAGCGCCTGCCGCGACCACGCATAGAAGGAGAAGCTGTCGACGTGCTCGACGATGAGCCCGTCCTGGAAGCGAAACCGGGCCAGCACGTCGTTGTGCACCTTGTTGCCGTTGGAGAACGTGTAGTCGGCCAGCCAGCGGGCCCGCCCCTGGGCGTCGTCGGCCTCGTGCTCCTGCAGCGTCACCACCAGGTCCGTGGAGCGACCGGTGAGCATGCGCCACATCGCCCCGGCCTCCTCGTCGTGGAGATCGACGAAGACCGGGTCGGAGAAATGGACCGATGGCGCGTAGCACTCGGCCATCGCGTCGCCGTCCCGGTTGGCGAAGGCGGCGTAGAAGCGCTGGATGAGCTCATCGTTGGGGTGGGCCATGGCCGCAGCCTAGTCCGCCCGATGGGCCAGCGCGGCGACCAAGCGTCAAGTCCGCCGATGGGAGGCGCGAGTCGAGCGAGAAAGGTCGCCCGGCGGCCCGGTTCGCCCATCATCCTCCACCGGGCTCCGGCTCCGCTCTACGATCCAGCCATGACCGCCTTTGACGGCTTCGGGCCCAAGGTGCGACGGTGGTTCCAAGGCCTGCAGGCCGACAACAGCCGGGAGTACTTCGCCGCGCACCGCGACGTCTTCGAGGAGTCGGTCCGCGGTCAGATGGAGGCGCTGCTCACTGAGCTCAGCGACGAGTTCGGGGGCGAGGTCAAGCTGTTTCGCCAGAACCGCGACATCCGCTTCTCGCCCGACAAGTCGCCGTACAAGACCAACACCTACGGCGTCGTCTGCGGGTCAGAGCTCGCGGCCCAGGGCCTGTACGCGTCGATCTCGGCGCGGGGCCTGGTGGCTGGCAGCGGCTACCACGTGATGGCCCGCGATCAGCTCGAGCGCTACCGCGACGCCGTGGCCGACGACACGCGCGGCGCCCGAGCTGGAGCGAGCTCGCGGCCAAGGCGCAGCAGGCCAGGCCTCGAGCTGTGGGGCGAGAGCCTGGCCACGGCGCCGCGCGGCTATCCCACGGCCCACAAGCGGATCGAGCTGCTGCGCCGCAAGAGCCTGTCGCTGGGCGCCACGCTGACCTTCGGCCGCGGCATCGGCCGCGCCGACGGGCTGCGGCTTCGTCGACCGGACATGGCGCGCGGCAGCGCCCGTCACGGGCTGGCTCGACGCGCGAGGTCGGCGCCACCACGATCGAGATGCAGCGCGGGCGCCGGCGACGCGGGCGCTGACGCGGATGATCCGGCGGGCACGGCTGGTGAGCGGGGTGGTGCTGCTCTGCGTGGCGGGGGCGGCCGTCGGCGCGGGCGGGCGCGCACCGTCGCGGGCCGCGCTGTCGCCGGCCTCGGCCTCTGCCCCGGTCTTGGTCTCGGCGGCGGCGTGCCCCAGCGCGGTGAGCGGCGCTGGGGCGCATCGCGTTCGTGGTCCGCGGAGGGCTCGAGCTCGCAGACCTGGGCTCCTGCCGCGTGGGCCGCGTCACCTCCGGGGGCGCATGGAGCCCGCAATTCAGCCCCGACGGCCGGTGGCTGGCGTACTCGCGGCGGGCACCGGACCACAGCGGCAGCCCCATCGTGATCCCGGCCGGGGGCGGGCGCGCGCGCTCGCCGCTCGGCCCCGGCGTGCAGATCTGGTGGTGGGCGCCGCACGGCGCCACTCTGTATGGAGCCACTCGCGCCGGGCAGTTGGTGCGCGCGCGCCCGGACGGCCATGCCCGTGTCGTGGCGGGCGGCGCCCGGACCTTCCGCAACGCCGTGGGCGCGTCTCCGGACGGCCGCCGCGTGGTCACCGACAACTCCGGGTGCATCCCGCCGGGATTCGCGCTTGACACGGTCGCGGTGGGCTCCGGAGCGCGGCGGGTGGCGGTGACCCAGCCCAGGAGCCTGTCCACCTTCGCGGGCTTCTCACCGGACGGGCGGTGGCTGCTCTACTGGGCGCGGTCGATCTGCTCGGCGTCCCTGTCGGCCGACGGCTGGCCGCTTGTCGCCGTGCCCGCGAGCGGCGGACGCGCGCCCGTCCGCGCCGTCAGGCAGATGCTGCTGTTCCCCGATTTCCTCAGCTGGTGTGGGGACCGGCTGATCGCCGCCTCGACCCCCAGCCGCGAGACGCAGCTCCGCAGCCGGCTGGTGACGACCGGCCCCCCGGCCTGGCATCAGCGCACGATCGCCCCCGCGACGCAGCTGAGCTGGGTCTCCCCGACCTGTGCCCCATCCGGCTCGCTCGTGGCCGCGGCCGCGGGCCCGAGCAGCACGCACTCCGAGTTCGGCAACCAGCACCGCTCGATCTGGCTGCTCGCGCCGGGCGGGCGGGTCGTCCGCCGGCTCACCGTCCCACCGGCGAGTGACCTCAGCGACGAGGCCCCTCGGTTCTCGCGCGACGGCCGCTGGATCCTGTTCGTGC
This sequence comes from uncultured Actinomycetota bacterium, assembly GCA_963771675.1. Lineage (GTDB taxonomy): Bacteria > Actinomycetota > Thermoleophilia > Solirubrobacterales > Solirubrobacteraceae > Palsa-465. The sequence goes on from CAVYUJ010000009.1 coordinate 90,878, forward strand.
GCACCCGGGTGGTCACGTCCGGGCTCTCGGCGAGCTCGCGTGACACGCTCGAGCTGGTGCCGGCGGCTGGGACGGGGCCCGCCGCCGCGGTCCCGGTCGCCACCTTCACCAGCAACGACTTCAGCTTCTATGACCACTTCCAGTGGCCCAGCGAGATCGCCTGGTCAGCGGGGACAAGCTGAGCGACCGGCCGCTCGCGCCCCGGGTCGGCGGGGGCAAGCTGGGGGGCCGGCCGCTCGCGCCCCGGGTCGGCGGGGGCAAGCTGGGCGGGCCGGCCGCTCGCGCCCCGGGTGGGCGGCCACCGGCTACGCGCGCAGCTCGTGCACGACGTACGGGCTGTGGACGAGGAAGCCGCCCGGGTCCTCGTTGGCCTCGCGCAGCACGGCGATCATCGCCCCGCGCACCTCGGCATCGGCGCCGGCCTGCTCGAGCACCGGTCGTACGCCCAGCGCCATCGGGTGCTCCTCGGTGCCGGTGACGTAGGCCTCGGGCGACTCATCGCGGATCGCCAGCTGCGCCGGCGTCGTGGCCTGCAGCGTCAGGCCGGCGTCGCGTGCCACGGCCTCGACGGCGGCGGGGTCTGACCACGCGAATCGCTGGGCCGGGGGCGCCTCGGTCACCCGCGCCACCACCTGGCCCATAGCCGCCAGCATGTCGTTGAGCGGCCCGGCGGGAACCCACGCGCTGACAAAGACGCGGGCAGCGGGAGCCGCGACGCGCGCGACCTCCTGCAGCGCGCGCGCCGGGTCGGGCGCGAAGATCAGCCCGAACACGGACACGATGACGTCGGCACTGCCGTCCGCGACCGGCAGCTCCTGCAGGTCGCCCTCGCGAAACTCGGCCGCCACGCCGAGCGACCGCGCGCGCTCGCGGGCGACCTCGAGCAGCCGCGGCGCCGTGTCGACGCCGATCACCCGGGCGCCGCCGGCGGCGGCGAGCAGCGCGGCGTTGCCGGTCCCGCAGGCGAGGTCCAGCACCCGCTCCTCCGGTTGCGGCCGGGCGGCGCCGACCACGGCCCGTGACACGGGCTCGAGCTCGGCCGCAGTCCGCTCATAGCACCCGGCGTCCCAGTCCACCATGCCTCCACCATACGCAGACGGGGCGGTCGGGGGCGCTGGAGCGCCCGAGGGGGCGGGGCCTCCCGGGTCGGGGCGAGGCGCTAGAGGGGCTCGTCGTCGTGGACGAGGAAGCCCGCGGCTTCGAGCACGCCCCGTTCCTCGAGACGGCCCAGGTGATCGCTGACGCGCGGGCCGTCGGTGACCTCCCATGCGCCGGCCGCCGCGGTGCCCTCGAGCATCCGCAGCCCGTGCATCTCAGGTTCGTCGACGGCGTTGCGCAGCCAGGCCAGATCGTCGGAGATGCGCCGCGGGCGATCGGTGGACGGCGACCACGGATCCTGACCCTGCCGGCGTTCGGTCATGCCGACCGGCAGGATGAGGGCTGTGGCCAGCGCGTCACCCCAGCTGGGCTTGTCTTGTATGAGTTCAAGGAGCATGTGTGTGTGATCTACCCGAATCCGGCGAAAGGTCACCGAGCCGGGCGTCATCGCACCGCTGCCCGACCTGCAACGTAAGCCTACCGCCACTGCCGCGGGGCAACGCCCGTCCGTGGCGGCCGCACCGCTGAGCGCGACCACCACGGACCATGCGTCCCTGAGGAGGGCTTGTGCCTACTACCCGGCGATCTTGTGATAGCCCGCGATCTGCGGATCCGCGGACGAGATCGCCGTGCACCCCTGCGCCACCACCATCGTGCCGCCGCTGGCGCTCGGCGTCACCGTGTAGTCGGTGTTGTTGGGGATGTGCTCGGAGTAGTTGCCGTAGGTGAACGGCTTGCAGAGCATCTCGGTCTTGTAGTTGTTGATGGCCTTGAACGCGTCGTTGACGCTCTTGAGCGTGTAGGCGCCCTTGACCTTCTCCAGCGCGTTGACGGCCAACTCGGCGGTGAGGAAGCCCATCTGGCTGAAGCTGCCGATGCCGCCGGTCACGCTGGAGCCGCCGTACTTGCTGAGGATCGCCTCATAGAGCTTCATCTCCGGGCCGTGGTAGACGTCGGTCGGAGTCAGCTCGGCGTTGATGAACAGCTTGTTGTGCCACTTGGGCCCCAGCGCCTTGGCCAGGAAGTCGGTGTTGCACGGCGTCGAGCACGCCCACGCCTTCACGCGGTTCTCCAGGCCCAGCTTCTGGGCCGCCTGGAGGATGACCAGCGCCTCGGGCGGGGTGAAGTTGAGCACCACCGCTCCGCCGGGGCCGGCATCGTTGACCAATCGCAGCGCCACCGTGCTGGCGTCGTTGATCGGGACGTTGTCAGTCTCGGTCTTGATCGGCACGTGCGCGGCGGCGGCGATCGCCGTCGGTCCGGCGGCGATGTAGCCCGTGCCCGGCACGTTTGACTGATCGAAGGCGATCTTGTTGGGATGCAGGCTCAGCACGTACTGCGTGGCACCGTCTGAGCTGTAGCGCGGGCCCATGTTGACCGAGGCGCTGTTGGGCGTCGACCAGCACTCGGGCGCGATCCCGGCCCCCAGCTCGAAGATCCCCGTCTTCTTCCATAGGGCGGAGTCGACGGAGCACTCGATGATGTCCGACGTGCCGACGATGCCGAGCACGTGATCGGACTGGATCAGCTTGTTGGCCGCGGCCGCGATCTGTGCCGGCTGCGTCTGATCGGTCTCGACGAAGTACTTGATCGGGTGGCCGTTGACGCCCCCGTTGTCGTTGACGCAGGTGAAAAAGGCCTGAGCCATCGACGCCTGATCGGTGAAGTCTGTCCCCGGCTGCTTGGTGTTGATGGTGCCGAGGTTGATCGGCGAGCCCGTCGCCTTCACGCCGGGCTTGGGACCGCACGACGAGATGTTGACGCCGCCCGAGCTGGCGCTCGTGCCCGTCCCGCTCGCACTCGTGCTGCCGGCGGCGGCCGTCGTCGCCCCACCACTGCTGCTGGCGGCCGATGTCGCTCCGCCACTGCTGCTACTCGAGCTGTTGCTCCCGCATCCTGCAAGGGCCACCAGCGCGACCACCAGTATCGGCGCGAGCCTCCACCGGCGCTGCGGCTCCAGGTCACCGCGACTCATATCTCCTCCTCGATTTCGACGTGCTCTTCGCTGAGCCGGTCGCCATCGTAATTGTTGGAGAGATTGTATGCAATCCTGCGTACGGTGTGGAGCGCAATCTCAGTGTGTGCGGCGCGCCGGCTGGGGGTACGAGTTGACGCGGAGCGCCCAAACGCCTTGGTTCGCACGCCGCACGCCTGTGCGCGGCTCAGGCCCCGTGGTAGGTTGCGGCGCCAGTGAACGAGATGGTCGACAACCTCGGGGTCGCGCCACTCCGTGCCGAGGATCGCCTCCGTGAAGCCATCGTCACCGGCCGCCTCCAGCCCAACGAGCGGCTGGTCGAAAGCGATCTGGCCCACTCCCTCGGCGTGAGCCGCACGCTCATCCGCGCGGCGCTGGTACGGCTCGAGCACGAGGGGCTGGTGGAGCACGAGCGTCACCGCGGCGCCCGTGTCCGGCTCGTCTCAGAGACCGAGGCGGTGGAGATCCTCGAGACGCGCGCCGTGCTCGAGGGACTGGCGGCGCGGCTGGCGGCCGAGCGCGCCACGCCCGATGACGTCGGGGACCTCAAGGGGATCCTCGCCGAGATGCAGCGCCTGCGCGAGGGCGACGATCTGCTCGGGGTCTCAGATCTCAACGCCCAGCTGCACCGCCGGCTGCTCGAGATCAGCGGTCACACCACCGCCGCCCGCCTGATCGGCACGCTCAACTCACAGATGGTGCGCTTCCAGTACCGCACGATCCTGCTGCCCGGGCGCAGCGAGCGCTCGTTCGCGGAGCACGCCGAGATCATCGCCGCGGTCGCCACCCGCGACGGCGAGCGCGCCGAGACCGCCATGCGCACCCACCTGTCCAGCGTGGCGGACGCCCTCAGGCTCCAGGCACCTGAGTAGCGGTCTGCAGCCACGCCGCGGCCACGGTGTTGCGCAGGACCCAGATGTCGGTGATCGGCCCCACGCCGCCGGGCACCGGCGAGACCGCCTCGGCGATCGGCTCCACCGCCGCGGTGTCGACGTCACCGACGAGGCGCACGGATCCGTCCGCCTCCTCGACGGCGTTGATGCCGATGTCGATCACGATCGCTCCCTCCCGCACGAGGTCGGCACCGATCAGGCCCGGCACGCCGACGGCGACGATGAGGATGTCGGCGCCGAGGGTGTGCTCGGCCAGCCGCCCGGCGTCGAAAGTGTGCCGGTGCGCGGAGATCACGGTGGCGTTGCGCTGCAGGCCGAGGATCGCGGCCGGCTTGCCGACGTTGTTCGAGCGCCCGACGAGCACCAGGTTGAGCCCGTCATAGGCGGTGCGGGGGTCGCGGCCGGCCGATGCGGTGTAGCGATCGAGCATGTGGAAGGCGGCGGCGGGCGTTGAGGGCACGAATCGCGGCATGCCCAGCGACAGCAGCCCGGCGTTGAGCGGGTGCAGGGCCTCGACGTCCTTGAGCGGCGGCAGCGCCGCGAACACGCGTGACTCGGACAGGTGCGAGGGCAGCGGGCGCAGCACGAGGATGCCGCTGATCTCCTCGTCGGCGTCGATCTCGGCGATCTTGCCGATGACCTGGCCGAGGGTCGCGTCACCGGGCAGGCGCTCCGGCCGTGACACGATGCCGGCCTCGCGGGCGTGGCGATCGATACGCCGCTGATACACCTGCGCCGCCAGATCGTCGCCGACGAGCAGGGTGCCGATGCCGGGCGTGGCGGGCAGCCGGGCGAGCTCCTCGCTCAAAGTGGCGCTGAGCTCCTGCGCGTAGGACTTGCCGTCGATCAGCACGCGCCGGAGGCTAGATGAGGCCGCCGTAGCCTGCGGCCGAGCGGGCGGAAAGGCCGGCCGCCTCGGTCACCCGCGGGACGGCCTCGACCTCCCACCCCGGCGCCATGATGTGCACGCCCGCCACCCCCTCGATCTCGCGCAGGCGAGCGATGACGTCCGCGGCGATCCGGACACCCTCATCCTTGGCCGCCTCCCCCTCGAGCCCGCGCATGCGCGCGAAGGTCGCGTCATCGACCTCCACCCCGGGGATCCGCTCGTGGAGGTACTCGAGCATCCGCAGGCTCCGCGGCGGCGTCACGCCGACGAGGACGGGAGCGCGCCCGGGCAGGCCGGCGTCGACGACCGGCGCAAACCACTCGGCGAAGCGCTCGACGTCGTAGACGATGTTGGTCTGGAACAGGCCGACGCCGGCGTCGGCCTTGGCGGTGAGCCGCTCCGGCGAATCCACCAGCGGGTTGGCTGCACCGGCGACCAGAAAGCCGGTGGGGCCGGCCAGCTGTTCGCCGGCCAGCAGCCGCCCCCCGTTGAGCGACGCGATCATGTGGGCGAGCCCGACCGAGTCCACGTCGCCGACGCGCGTCGCCCGCCCCTCGTACGGCCCCACCGCGAGCGGGTCGCCCCCCAGGGCCAGGACGGTGCGCACGCCCAACGCCCACGCCCCCAGCAGGTCAGCCTGGAGTGCCAGCACGTTGCGGTCGCGACCGGTCATCTGCATGATCGGCTCCAGGCCGCACTCCAGCATCACCACGGCGGCGGCCAGCGGTGACATCTTCACGCTCGCCGCCTGGTTGTCGGTCACATTGGCCGCGTGCACCACGGGCGCCAGCGCCGACGCGGACCGCCGGACGAGGTCCGCGTTGGGCTCCGCCGGCGGGCCCAATTCGGCGGTGACGACGAACGTCTGCGAGGCGAGGAGATCGGCGAGCGCCATCTCCTACACCCTATTGGGGAGAGATCACACATTCGTCTGAAGACCGCGCGTCTGGACCAATTCGTGCGCTCCGGGTCAAGCCCGGCCGCGCTCTCGGTCGCGTCGAGGAGAAGCGTCTAGGAGGGGTCGCGTCGTGGCCGGGGCCGGATGCGGCGATAGAGCCACAGGAAGAGCGGGAACTCGATCCACTGCAGGACGGCCCAGGTGAGCGCCTTGCGCCGCGGCAGGCCGCGCGCCTGGGCGTCGCGCCACACCCAGCCGGTCGAGAACGCCGCCGCCGCGACGAGGGCGAGCACGATCAGGTCGCCCACGGCTGAGCTGCTCATCGCCCGCGGCGGCGGCCGAAGCCGTAGTAGGCGGCCGGCCCGATCACATTCTGAGTCGCCAGCGCGCGCCACAGCAGCTTGGGACCCCGGATGCGCTCCGCCGGACGGCGCTGGATATCGCGCTCGGCGATGCCGATGAGCACCGCCTCGAAGGCCAGCAGCGCCCACACGGCCCGCCGCGCCGTGGGCGTGAGGCGGTGATACCGCGCGAGCAGCTCGCCGATCGCGTTCCTCATCTTCTGCGCCATCACATCCTCCTCAGGCTTGTTGGGGTCTGCGGCGTCGTCGCGCGCGGCTCTCCCCCGGGACGAGGGGCGCCGGACGGCCGATCCGCGCCATGTCGGCGACCTCGGTGGCGATGTCCTCGAGCACCGAGGTCTGCAGCGAGTAGACGATGTTGCCGCCGCGCCGCACCGAGCTGACCAGGCCCGCGCCCTCGAGGACCTTGAGGTGGCGCGACACCGAGGGCCACGAGATCTCGAAGTGGCCGGCGAGGGTGCCGGCCGGCAGCTCACCGTCGCGCAACAGGCGCAGGATCTCGCGGCGGGTGGGGTCACCCAGGGCTCGGTAGGCGCCGGCGACGGACATCTTGCTTAGCAATTTAGCATATGTGCTAAATCGCGCGACACTCGCTGCCCGCAGCTCCCCGAGTCGTCGGCGATCCGGACCGTGTCGTTGTCACATTTCTGCGCCGCGACGGGTCATCACTCATAGAGCCGATCGTGCCGTCGGTGAACACACCACATGACCCCCTCAGGAGGCTGACATGCAACCCCGTATCGACAACCCAGTCATGACCGTTCCCGGCGCGATGGCCGCGCTCCAGCGGTTCGCCGCCGTCATCAAGCACGGCGGGGTGCCGGAGACGACGCTCTACCTCGTCGAGCTACGCGCCAGCCAGATCAACGGCTGCGCCGTGTGCGCCGACATGCACTCGCGCGAGCTCAGGGCGGCCGGGGAGCCCGACGAGCGCATCTTCACGCTCGCCGCGTGGCGCGAGACGCCGTACTTCACCGATGCCGAGCGTGCCGCACTGGCGCTGACCGAAGCCGCCACCCGTCTGGCGGATCGCTCGGACCCCGTGCCCGACGAGGTGTGGGACGAAGCCGCTCGGCACTACGACGACGCGCAGCTCGGCACGCTCGTGCTCGCGATCGCCTCGATCAACGCCTGGAACCGCATCAACGCGACCACCCGGCAGATCACCGGTGAGTGGGTGAGCCAGCTGATTCCCGCGGCCGAGGCCGCGCCCTCAGCCGCCTAGGGCCCCAGCCACTGTCGGCCAGCCACTGTCGCCAGCCGCCCAGCCGCCAGCCGCCCGCGGCGCAGACCTCGACCTCGGGGCCTGCGCCGGTCAGGCCCTGCTAGAGCGGCGGGACCTGATTGTTGACCTGTGTCCCGTGGTACAGGTGATCGTGGTCAGAGCACGACGCCTTCGGGAAGAAGAACTGGACGCTGTCGCTGCGTACGTTGTTGTAGCTGGCGAACAGGGTGGCTCGTCCGAGCGTGCCGGCCTTGCACCGGGAGTCGGTGCTGCTCTTCACCCGGAACGTGATCTTCATGATGTTGCCGGGGACGCCCCACATCACCGCGTGATGCGAGTGGTAGACCAGGTGGTGCTGGACGGTCAGGATGAGCAGCCGGTCAGGCTGGTTGCGCACGCGGTCGACCTGGCACATGATCCCTGACACGGTGTTGGCGTTCAGGTCGATCTGACCGTGGCCGCGGGCATAGCTGCCCGTCGCCCCGGTGATCGGCTGACCGGTGTGAAAGCCCCACGGCGGGATCCCCTGCACGATCGGCACCGAGGCGCAGTACTGGGTGGGGAAGGCGCCGGCCGAGCCGACCGCGCTCAGTGCCAGCACCGCGGTGAGCCCGAGCACTGCGATTCCCAGACGTCGTGTGGCTGTGTGTGCGCGCATGGCGGCCGACTATAGCCATGGCGGTCACGGCGCGCTGAGTCTTGTCCAGAGACCGTGAGCGACCGCCCGGCGTGGTCACTTTTCGCGAGGCTTGAGTCGCGCGGACCGGCGCCGCACTCGGGCACGACGCTGCTCCAGTAGGATCGCGCAACCCCAAGACGCGGGGTCCGGACCAGGGCTAGGAGAGGGGGCCGACATGAGTGGGTTGGGCGCATCGCAGGTGCCGGTCGCCGGGGGTCGGCGCGGCCGGTTCGGCGCGTGGCTGCTCTGTGGCGTCGTCGCGTTGGCATTCGTCGCTCCCGCCAGCGCCTCTGCCGCGAGCATCACCTTCATCGCGCCCGCCGGTGCCCGGGCCTATCCGGACCAGTCCGAGGGACCGGTCGGCTACACCGAGGCCCTGGCCTTTCGCACGACGGACACACGCCCGGCGATTGCCATCCAGGCGGACGGCGATGGGCAGTTGCAGTGTCATTTCGACGATGTCCATGTGACCCAGCCGTGCGGGGGGCCCGGTCCGGGGTGTGCCGCGGTCTGCGGCAGCTTCCAGCCGTCGGCGCCGCTGGGCCCGGACTCTGACCAGTTCACACGCGGCCACTTCCTCGCCGTCGATCTCGTCGACGCCGGGGGGAACTCCGTCGCGTCGGCCTGGGTGAACATCGATGTCGATACCACCCCACCGGTGACCCAGCTGCAGACCGCCGGCGGAGTGCTCGGGAATCCAGACAGCGATGCGACACCGCTGCGCCCGAGGTTCCACTTCGATGTGACTGACAGCAACTCGGTGGGGACCGACGTGGACACGGTGGCCTGTGCCTGGGGGCCGGCGGCGGTGAGCCCCGTGTTTCGCCCCTGCGGCAGCACCCCCGGAGCCGCCACGTTCAGCCCGGGGCGGCTCCCCGCCGGCCACCGGCTCTATCGCCTCCAGGTGCGCGGCACCGACGACTTCGGCCGCTCCACGACAGCCTCCGGTGTCTATGACGCGGTTCCATGTGCCCTGTCCGTCCGCCGGCCGGCCGGCATCACAAGATTGCTCTCCTCCGGGATCCCGACCCGCGTGACCTGCGACGCGCTCCGGCACGTATCCGTGGCCGTCTACGCCTTCATGGTGGACGGAGATCGGTCGGCGACCCCGCGGGGCGCGGTCAGCGACAACCCGATCCTCGGCGAATACCGGGCCTCGGGCCGTACCCGGACCTTCACCGCGTCCCGGCGCCTGCGTCTCTTCGGCGCCGCGCGCCGCGCGCTGCAGCACGCCCATTCTCTCGGCCTCGTCCTCGCCGCCGGGGACCCCGAGAACATCCTCGCCGGGATCGCCGACGACAGCCTGAGCTACCAGGTTCTCAACCTGCACCACTGAGAGCGTGGGTGCTCTCCGCTCGGCGAGGGTCACATCGATCTATCCCTGGGACTACTTGGACGGTGGCCTCGCAGGGGCCATGATGCTCGTGTCACACCAAGTCACACCGGAAGTACAGACCGGGGGCACAGGGCCAGGATTCGACCACCACGTTGTGCGAGTGAGCTGGTCGCGCCGAGGCCACAAGCCATGGGGCAGCTTTCCACTGCTTGCTTGGAAAGCGGGCGAAGCGGGGGCCGGGGTCTCGGATGTTCGAGGCCCCGGCCCTCCGTGACGATCGGCTCAGACGCCGGGACCGTGGTCCGGGATGAGGCCGCTGGCACGTGCGCGGCCGACCAGGGCCAGGCGCTTCTCGTTCTGGGGGAGCTCCTCCACCCCGAACTTGTCAAACAGGGCGCGTAGGTGGAGCTTGACCGCGGGCACCGACAGGAACAGCTCCTCGGCGATCTGGCGGTTTGACGCCGGCGCGGCGAACGGGTTGCTCCCCATCAGCGGGCGGCAGAGCGCGGTGAGGACCTCGCGTTGGCGGACCGACAGGTCGGCGGGGGCCAGCACCGCCTGGATGGCGGCCTCGGTGGCGCGGTGCTCGCCGTCGGTGGGCCGACGCACGAGCACCGTGGTTCTCCCGAACTGCAGCCGGTCCCCATCACGGAGCCTTCGCCGGCCGCGAACGCGCTCGCCGTTGACGTAGGACCCGTTGCGTGACAGGCCATCGTCGACGAGGGTCAGCTCACCGCCGAGCTGCTTGAGCTCGGCATGGAGCCCGGACACCTGGTCGTCCCAGTGGATGCTCAGCGCCGCCTCTGCATTGCGTCCGACCGTGAACTCGCCCGACAGCGCGACGGTCTGCAGTCGGCCCTCGCCATCTCGATAGACCAGGAACGACTCGTCCCGGCGCTCGGCCTGGATCACGGCCTGGAGCTCCACCGGAGTGATCGGACGAGGCTGGCCGTCGATGCTGTAGGCCCCCATACAGGGGGGAGTATCCCAAACGGCCGCCGACATCAACCCCCGGCGGCCGTGGGCCGATACCCCCGCTGCGGCACGAGGACGGTGCGCTCGGCGGGGCCATCGGTCTGGGCCCAGATCTCCTCCACCTGGATCCAGTCCAGCCGGCGCACCTGGGACGCGATCACGAGCCGGCGCAACGTCCGTGAGCTCGGTCCCTCGCACGTTGACTGCGGTCAGACCGCGCGGAGAGCAGCGCCACGATCGTCTGCTGAGCCGGCTCGCCCCACAGGTAGCCGATGACGATGTCGACGTCGGCCGCCACGGCGGCAAGTGCGGCGCTGGCCGCGTCGGGCCCGGCGGTCAGCTGGACCACCTCATCGGCGCCCACCGTCGAGGCCGACTGACGCCCATCCGGACCGCGACCCACTAGGCCGCGTCGACCACCTCGATCGTCGCTCGCACGCCGTTGGCGGGGTCGATGTCGTCGAACCACGCGACCAGCTCCTGCACCGGGCTGATCCGCAGCTCATAGGTGCCCGTCGTCCACGGGGCGAGCACGCGCAGCGTCACATCGGTCTCCCTCCGGCGGCGCAGTGGTCGGCGCAGCAGTTCGCGCCATCCGTCGGCGACCAGCTCGCCGTCCGGACTGAACCAGCGATAGCTGACGTGAACGGGCTGTGGCCCAGTGGAGCGCAGCGCCACGGGCCCGGCGTTGGCGACAGAGCAGACGAGCTTTGCCGTATCGCGAGCGCAGAGCGTCCCGGGCACGTCGCACGTCACGGCCGTGCGCATGGAGGACGACTCCAGCACGGGCATCGGCGAGCCGCGCCGGGCCGCCTGACGGCGACGCAATGCGCGCCACAGCGGCACCGGCAGCAGCAGGCGCGGGAGCGCGTACCGCTGAAAGGCGTCCAACCACCAGAAGGCGCGCGTGAAGGTCGCGAGCATGGCCAGGTCCGCGCCGACGCTGTGGCGCGGGCGGTCCTTGAGATGCGCCACCGTCGCACTCGATCCCATCGTGAGATAGCCCTTGGTCATCAGCGCTCGATAGACCGGCGTGCCGCGACCGTGCAGGTCACCCCACACGCGCCGCATCCCGTCCACCAGCCGGACGTGTATGCGTGCCAGGTCGTCGCCCACCTGCCCGCGCTCGACGAGATACGGCGTCCCCGCTCGCGCTTTCACCAGCCAGGCCGGCAGCCACACCCACGTCGGATGCGCCCGCGCCATGGTTTCGAGGATGACGAGCTGCGGCCAATCACGATGCGACAGTGCAACCTCCCGCTCGCGCTCCGCTGCCTCCAGCCAGCGGTCGCGCCGCACGACGTTGCAGGCCATCACCATGTGGATGAACGCGAGCTGGACGACGATCTCATCCGAATCGGAGAGCACGCGCGTCTCGCGCCATGCCGGCAGGGCTTCGGCAACGTCCGCCTCCAGACGCTCGCGCATGTCGTTGGAGAAGTTGGCTCGCTCGAACCCGATGCCGCTCGCATCGGGGAATCGGAGGATCGTGCCCATCACCCGTCGCAGTCCGTCCTCGGCCATCACATCGTCGGACCCGAACAGCCAGCACCATTCGCCGGTCGCCTGCTCGACGACCCGCAGGATGTTGGCCAGGCCGATGTCATGCGCGTTGCGCTCGTAGCGAATCCGCAGCGCCGGATGCGCGTCCGCGAACGCACCGACCATCAACTGCGTGCCGTCCTGCGACGCGTTGTCGCTGACACAGATCTCCAGCTCCAACGGCAGGTCATCCGTGACCTGGCCGGCGATGCTCTCGAGCGCTTCGCGCAGCACCGCACATCGTCCCTCGTGGGTGGGGATGCACACGGAGAGTCTCACGATGCGAGGAGAGCCTCGAAGAAGCGGCGCTGCCTGAGTCCGGGTGTCGCGCGCCGGCGCGCGGAGCTCATCGGACGCGGCGCAGGAACCCGTCAGGGTTCGCGGTGATGAAGAACTTCTCGCACATCGGGTCCACGACGAAGTCGCGATTCTCGGCGAGGAAGGCGTGGACCGCCTCGTACGGGCCGGCCCCGTGCTGGGGCAGCACTGGGTGGCCATTGACGTTCGTGTCTTCCACGATGAGGTAGCCGCCCACTCCGACCAGCTTGCTGTACGCCCGCAATTCGGCGAGCACATGATCGCGCGCGTGATCGGAGTCAAGGATGACGAGCACCTGATCGGCGCCGGCGGCCAGCTCCTGGACCTGCGCGAGGATCTCCTCGGAGACCGAGCTGCCGAGGAGGTAGTCGACGCGCGGATGAGCCGGCGGCTGGTTGTCGGAGATGTCGATCGACACGAGCCTTCCCTGGCCGATCAGGTCGAGGATCGAGGCCAGGTACAGCGCGGATCCGCCACGATAGGTGCCCGTCTCGACAACGAGCTGGGGTCGGAGCTTCGCGATCAACTCCTGGTAGACCCACATGTCCGTTGGATACTTGACCGCCTGGGTGCCCAGCCAATCGGCCGCGAACATGGTGCGCTCCGGATTCGCGTAGTAGACCCGCGCGAAATGCTTGGTGATGAACCGCGCGACGCGCGGCTGGCGATACAGACGCGCGATGCCGCGCGGCAGCAGAACCTCAGGGACTTCCTCCCCACGTGGGTCTAGAACCGCCATCGCGCGACGACGATACCTGCAAGAGCCGACGCGGCGACTCGAACCCCGGACTCCTTCATGCCCCTCTGGGCCACCCGGCGATCCGCTCGCGATAACCGTCAGGGGCTCGCGCCCATTCGGTCCATCAAGTGCTCACGGGAAAGTCCGTAGCCTGCGAGGACCTTCCCGTCGCGCTCGACGTCGATTGGATCTGGCAGCCGTCCGGTGATCGTCTCGATCTCCTTCACGGAATACCCAACGCGCCGTAGGACCCGGGCAAACTCGGTGTGTGAGATCTGGAAACCTGGTGGCATGAGCGGATCCTCTGCTGGGATTGCTACGTCGTGGCCGAGCGGCGACCTCGATGACGTGGGTCACCGTCTGTCGGCTGTCAGCTTGCCCCGACGCCATCCTGGCCGCATCGGTCACACCCCCTAGTCGGATCCCTGGCCGGGAAGCAGCGCGCACGCTCTCGTCTCCGCCGGTCAAGCCGACCGCCACGGTCACGGCACGCGAGCGGCGCGTGGTTGCGCCAGGGGTCAGCGCGCCCAGGCAACCAGCCGCCACCACTAGGGATGTGACGCGGGACTCGCCCGGACGCGAGCGCGCTGGTGTCAGAGCAAGACTCGCGACATGAACAGCATCGTGATGATCAACCGGCTGCCGCCACCAGGCGCCGGCCACCCGCGGAGCGCGACGGCCCGCGCTCACGCCTTCGTCCCCCCCGCCGGCGGCGAGAGGTTCGACGAGATTCTCCCTCTGATCGACTTCGTCCCCGAAGCCGGGCCCCCAGTGCTCTTCATTCTGGGCCCCTGGCTGTGCGTCGTTCTCATGCTGATCGGACCGTTCCTGGTGCTCGTCACCTTGGTGCTCGCGGCGGTGATCGTCGTCGCCGTTGCTGGCACAGCATGTGCGCTTCCGTACCTCCTCGTCCACCATCTCCGCAAACTCTCGTCTCACCACCCGGCGCGTCAACCGTTCATGCGTCGCCACCACGGCCCCATCGGCGTCGGCTTGACCGCTCAGCGCTCCGCCGGACGGCTCTTCAGCTGTCCCGCAGCACAACCGGCGGCGGTGACAGACCACCGCACAACCCCACAGAGCGACGTCACATCGACCGGAGTGTGAGTGAAAGGACGACGGAGCCGATCATGTTTGGGGACTCACCACCGTCAGAATGCGCCGGCATGACCGACGGGCTCGAAGTGACCAACGAGGTCTTCCAGGGACCCAACAGCATCGTCTTTCAGCAAGCCGCGCACTGATCGCATCGAAATCGAACGTCAGGCACACCTTCGCGTAGGGATCGCCGACCGGTCCCGCCATCGTTGCGTCGTCGCGACATATACCGGCTGGCGCCCGGACCGACGGGGAAGCGAGCCGGGGTTCGCCGCCGAGCGCAGGGCTCGGCGGCACACCCCCGTCCTCGACATAGCCCGGTCAGGTCCGGAGCGCCTCGCCCAGGATCCGCGGTCGCGGTCCAGGCTGCCGGGCGGCCGGATCAGGCCGTTGCGGGCACACGCGTGGCTTCGAGGATCACCTCGGCCACCGCATGGGGCTGGGAGACGGGGGCGCCATGCGACGCGCCGGGAATCTCAACCGTGCGGCGCGCGCCCGCGCGGTCGGCCATGTCGTGCTGCACGGCCGGGGGGATGATCCGATCGGCCTCGCCGACCACGAACCACGACGGCAGCTCCTTCCACAGCGGCCGCTCGCCCGAGGGCTCCACGAGCGCCTCTTGGGTCGCCGGCCGCTGGGTCACCGCCAGCCGTGCCGCCCGGGCAGCAGGCACATCGGCGCAGAACAGCTCGCCGAAACGCTCCGCGACGATGAACAGGTCGGTGGTCCCGTCGCTGCGCGAGACCGGCCGCAGCGTGGTCTCACCGAGCATGCTGCCCGGGAACTTGGCCGCCAGGGCGAAGCAGCTCTCGCCCGCATCGGGCGCGAAACCGTTGACATAGACCAGCCCGATGATGTCGCCGCAATCGGCATCGACGTTGGAGATCACCGCGCCACCGTAGGAGTGCGCAACCAGCACGACCGGGCCCTCGATGCTGCTGACGAGATCGCTGACTGACCGGGCGTCAGAGGCGGGCCCCCGCAGTGGGTTGGCCGCGGCGATCACCGGATGACCGGCGCTGCGCAAAGGGTCGATGACCCGATCCCAGCTCGCCGACTCGGCAAACGCGCCATGAACGAGGACAACAGTGGGAAACACGGTGCAGTCCTTTCGGTTGGGTGAAGGCACCTGCTGCACGCAGGCGTGGAGAATGTGAGATCACCATTGGCGTCTCGGGTCAGGCGTCGGCTCCGGGCAGGTCACGGGTCGATGCCACGGTCGGCGTCGCGCGCTGCCGCGTGCCGGTGTCTGGGTCAGTACGCCGCGAGCCGTTGCTTGGCCTCGCTCAGTGCGAGCGCCAGGCTGACGACATCCGCCAGCCACGGCAGGCCGTCGGTCCGCGGGTCGATGCGTAGGTGCAGGCGCCCTTGGTGCAGGACGGTCGTCGCCATCAGCTCGTTCGCGGACCAGAACTCGGCGACGCCGTCATACGCCTCCTCTGGGCCCGTGACGATCACGTTGATCGCGGTCATCGTGCGGCCTCCTGGTGCTGCGTGGCGAACCACGTCTCGAAGTCGATCGCTCCGATGCGGGCACCGTCGCCTGGCGTCAGCTCGCCGCCGTGCAGTTCGGTGCCGAAGTACCGCGCGTGCGGGTCACAGACGACCGTCCGCTCGTCCCCCGTGAGGGCGAACAGGCGTCGCGCCCACGCGTCGAGGCCCAGGGCCTCGGGTCCACCGAGTTCGACGCGACCGCCGACCGGCGCGGCCGTCGCCAGCCCGACCACCGTCGCGGCGACGTCGTCGGCGGCAACGAGCTGCATCAAGCCGGGCGACAGCCGGACGCTGTCGCCTTCGCCGCCGGCCTCGACGGTCTGCGACAAGAACTCGAAGAACTGCGTGGCGCGCAGGATGGTGTACGGGATGGCTCCGCCTTCGACCTCTCTCTCCTGGGCGACCTTCGCGCGCAGGTAGCCACTGTCGGGCAGAAGGTCGGCTCCGACGATCGTCACCGCAAGATGGTGGCCGACCCCGGCGTGACGCTCGGCCGCGAGCTGGTTGCGCGTCGAGGTGGTGAAGAACTCCCGCACCGCGTCGTCGTCCCAGAC
Organism: uncultured Actinomycetota bacterium; assembly: GCA_963771675.1. GTDB lineage: Bacteria > Actinomycetota > Thermoleophilia > Solirubrobacterales > Solirubrobacteraceae > Palsa-465. Next base: position 106,953 of record CAVYUJ010000009.1, read on the forward strand.
CGGCGCGTTGGAGACGTCGACGACGACGTCAGCGCCCGTCATGACATCGGCGAGGCCCTCGCCGGTGATCGTGTCGACGCCCGACGCGGGCGAGGCCGGGACCGCGTCGTGTCCCTGCGCTACCAGTCGGCTGACGACGTTACGCCCGACGCGCCCGCTCCCGCCGATGACCACGATCTTCATGACGTTCCCTCCTGATGTTGTTGGACATGTCCAAGATCGCCCACGCGAGCGCCACCCGCATCCGTCGAAGACCCCAGTCGGACGCCCAGTCCGCGTGCCGGGATCGGGATCCCCGGGCGCGCCCTACTCACCACAGCTAGGCGGGCGCGGCGGCCTGCTCAGCGTTCGGGAGCACCCTTCGCAGCTCCTTGCGCGAACTGATGCCGAGCTTTGTGAACACCTTGCGCAGGTGGTACTCGACGGTGCGCGGGCTGATGAACAGCTGGGCGCCGATCTCCGGGTTGGTCTGCCCGTCGCAGGCGAGGCGGGCAACTTGGGCCTCCTGCGTGGTGAGCTCGTCGAGCGTCTCAACGGTGCGCTTGCGCACCGTCTCGCCGGTGGCCGACAGTTCACGGCGAGCACGCTCGGCAAATGCAGCGGCGCCCATCTGGCTGAACATCTCGTAAGCGGGGCGCAATTGCTGGCGTGCATCCACCCGGCGATTCTCACGGCGCAGCCACTCGCCGTAGACAAGCCGGCTCCGCGCCAGCGCGACCGCGGCGCGGCTGTTCACGAGCCGCTGGACCGACTCCTGATAGCAGGATTCCTCGTCAGTCAGCAGCCCACGGCAGCGCGCCTCGATTCCGAGCGCCCATTCGGTGCCGGCCGCCTGCGTGCGCTCACTGAGGCGGTCGAGCGCCGCGGCGGCCTCGTCGCGCTCGCCACTGCGGACAGCGGCCTCGATCAGCTCGACCAGCGCCCAGCCGTAGAAGATGACGTCCTCGTGCACGCAGGCCCCGTGCGCCGCCGCAAGCGCGTCGCCATAGCGGCCGTGGCCGTTGTGCAGCAGAGCGGTGAACCACCCGGCCCCGCCTACGGCCGCGCCCTCGCCACGCGTCATCGCACCTCGCAGCGGGCCCTCGGTGAGGGCCTGCACCTGGGCGTGGTCCCCGCGTGACGCGGCCAGCATCGCCGCCGCGTACTTGAGCGGCGGCAGTCCGATCGCCTCGGCGAGCGCCTCGACCTCGTCGACCAGCGCCGCGGCAGTGCTGAACGCTCCGGAGTGCACGTTGAGCGCAGCGAGGTAGTTGAGCGCGTTCGGGAGCAGGTGCAGCGCGCCCGTTTCGCGCGCGATGCGCACGCCTCGCGTTGCCAGCACGTACCAGAGGTCGTCGTCCCAGAGGTCCTGGGCAAGCCGGCACGCCAACCACAGCCACCGCGGGTCCGCTTCACCGAACGCGTGCAGCACCCGCGAGAGCGGCTCGACCGACGCCGGATACCCCTCGGTGAAACGCGTCACGAGCGCGCCGAGGAGGCGGTCTGCCGGGCCCCCGGCGTGTCCCTGGCTCGCCGCGCGCGCCGCATCGGCCACTTCGTGCACGTCCGGGCCCTCGCCAAGACGCCCGGCGTACATGGCCGCGGCAATGGCCTCGAGGTAGGTCTCGCGAGCCAGCGCCGCATCCACGGGCTCGAGCCGTCTGGCCGCCGTGAGCAGCAGCGGCGGCGCATCGCGCCCACGCTGGCTGGTGAACACGATCTCGGCGCCCAGCCGGTCCAGTCGCGCACGCTGGAGCTCGTTGACCGGCCCGAGCTCGGCCGCGGCCAGCAGCTCAGACGCGGTCGCGGTGTCGGCGACGTCGAGCTTGGCCCGGGCCGCGGCGAGCGAGCGCTCGACGCGCGTGCCGGGGTCGGGCGTCAGCTCGGCCGCCCGCTGCAGGAACGCCGCGGCCGCCGACAGCCCTCCGCGCGCCTGGGCCCGGTCGGCCGATCGCTCCAGCTCGCCGGCCACGTCCTCGTCAGGCCCGTCAGCGGCGCGAGCGCGATGCCACGCCCGGCGATCGGGGTCCACCCGCGCGTCGGTCGCCTCCGCCAGCGCGCGATGGACCTCGCGTCGCTCCAGCACAGCCGCGGCGCGATACGCCGCTGAGCGCACCAGTGGATGCCGGAACCGGACGCGTGCGCCGATCTGCACGAGACCCGCGGCCTCGGCCGGTCCCGCCGCCTCGGGTTCGATGCCGAGCCGCTCGGCCGCCCGCCACAGCAGCGTCACGTCGCCGACCGGTTCCGCCGCCGCCAACAGGAGCAGCCGCCGAGTCACCGACGAGAACGCCTCCAACTGCTCCACAAAGCCCTGCTCGATGCGGCTGGTCAGCGACATTTCGCCGGGCAGCCCGAATCCGCCGGCCAGCGCGATCGGCTTCTGTCCGCGTGACAGCTCGAGCAGCGCGAGCGGATTGCCGCCGGCCTCGCCGAGAATCCGGTCCCGCACCCGCGCGTCGAGCCGCCCGGGGATCGTCGAGTCCAGCAACCGGCGCGCGTCGGCCGCCGGCAGCCCGTCGACCACGAGCTGCGGCAACCCGTCGAGCCCGTTCCCATCGTCGGACTCGCGCAGCCCGAACACCAATCCCACCCGCTCCGCCAAGAGCCGCCGCGCCACGAACGCGAGCGTCTGCACGGACACCCGATCGAGCCACTGCGCATCGTCGACGATGCACAGGAGCGGCTGCTCTTCGGCAGCCTCGGCGAGGAGGCTCAGCAGTGCCAGCCCCACCAGGAAGCGGTCCGGCGGCGGTCCGGCGCTCAAGCCGAACGCCGTGCTGAGCGCGTCGCGCTGCGGGCTCGGCAGCTGATCGAGGCCACCCAGCATCGGCGCGCACAGCGCGTGCAGTCCGGCGAACGGGAGCTCCATCTCGGACTCGACGCCCGCCGCCCGAGCGATCCGGCATCCCTGCGCCAGTGCCGAGAGATGCTCCAGCAGGACGGACTTGCCGATCCCCGCCTCGCCTCGGAGCACGAGCACCCGGCTCTGCCCCGCGCGCACTCCCGCGACCAGTCGGTCCAGAACATCGCGCTCGGGGGCACGGTCGAGCAACCCCGCCCGGGGGAGGTCGGTGTCCAGCATGCCAGCCGAGCATTATCGCGAAGCCAGAGGGCCGCCAGCCGGCGCCGCTCATGGCCGGACGACCTCCGGCGGCGACGCAGCCGGAAGCCGGACTAGGGACTTGACGCGGGACGTCCCCGGACGCGAACAGGCTCGCGCGGGCCGACAGTTGCGCCATGACCACTCACAAGCCGTTCATTCCCCCGAGCGCGCCAGGCACGCCCGCGCCGCTTTCATCCGCCGAGAGAATCGAGACCGACGCCGTGCTGGCGGGCGTCGTCGCCGCCGAGGCGGTCCGCGCCGCCGAGGTGGCCGCGGTCATCGGCATCGGACTCCTGGTGTGCCCGCCGCTCGCAGTCCTCGCCTTCCTCTTCGTGGCGCCGTTCCTCGTCGTGGCGCTCGGGCTCGGGCTCCTCGTCGCGGTGCTCTCCATGCCCTACTTCCTCTTCCACCACTTCCGGGCGCGGGATGGACGCCACCTGTCGCTCCTCGCCCAGCGCTCCCGGGAGGCCGCCCGGACCCTCATCGATCTCGCGCCGCACCGGATCGTCGCCGACGCGCGCAAGGTCGAGGCCTGGAGACGTCGTTGAGAGCCGGCGAGTGGCGATCTCCATCGCGGATCGCGGTATTCGCAACGCGGTTGCCGGGTTGGCGCCCGAGCCGACACCTCAAGCAGTCACCCGCCGGGGTCATCGCCGCGTCGCATCGACCGTGGCAGCGAGTTCGCCGACGGCTGACGGGCGTCGCGCCCGGCTTTTGCGCGTCGACCGATGAGTCCGCGCGCCTGCCAAGGTCTAAGCCACCATGACCGATACGACACCACTCATCACCGGGGTGGACTTCGTCTGCATCCCGGCGCAGGACTTCGACGCGATGACCGCCTTCTACGGAGACACGCTCGGCCTGCCCTTCGTCAAGCGTTACGGGAGCCGGCCCGGCGCCGAGTACCAGGCCGGCAACCTCACACTGGCCATCATGCGCACCGAAGACTTCGGGGGCACCTTCTCGCGCAATGCGATGCCGATCGCCCTGCAGGTCGCCGACGTGGCCGTCGCGCGAGAGCGGCTTGAGGCACAGGGCGTGCGTTTCGTCAGCGACACGTTTGACTCTGGCGTGTGCTGGCAGGCGATCTGCCTGGACCCTGACGGCAATCCGCTGTCGCTGCACCACCGCTATGCCCCGACGGACGACCGCCCCGCCGCGGCGTAGCCGGTCCCGGCGCTTCCCTTGACAAGCGGACACAATCGTCGTCGCCGGCCGTCGAGACAATGCGGGCGTCAGCGGGCCCAGAACGTGGTGCAGGTGAGTGCCGGCGCGGTGGGGCGAGCGGGCGATCCGCATCATGCAAACCAGGCATCCGCTCGGCGGGCGGTGAGTTGACGGATGCGATCGCAAGGCTGGCGACTCGGAGACCCGGCGATCGCCGACAGCGGGCTCATGGCGCGGCCAGCTAGCGGTTCTCAGCCACGAACTGGCTCGCCGTAAACGCCGTACCTTCGGGATCCGCCAGCACGGTCAGGCGAACGTACGGGGCGTCGAGCGGTGGAACGAGCACCTTGCCGCCGAGCTTGGGCGCCTCGGCAGCGGCCGCGTCGGCATCGTTGACCGCGAATGTCACATGCCAGTGCGGCTGCTCTGCATCCTTCAGCGGATCGAGCACCGCGACGACGTCCTCGAACCCGGCCGCTCCCATCTCAGCGGCACCCTTGCGCATCCCCGGAACGATCGTCTCGAGATAGTCGCCGTAGCCCGGGAGCGTCCAGAACTCCGCACCCCCGAGCGACAGCGTGGCCCAGCCGAACACCTCGCCGTAGAACCTCTTGGCCGCTGCCAGGTCAGAAGTATGGAGCGTGTTGAAGTTGACAGCGCCGTGCTCATTGACGACCTTCGCACCTTTGGTGCGGCCGGCCTGCCAGACGCAGAACACCGCGCCCTGCGGGTCCTTGAGGATCGCCATCCGGCCGGCGTCAACGACGTCGAACGCCGGTGCGAGCACCTCGCCGCCCGCGGCCTGCACCTTGGCGACCGCTTCATCCGCGCTGCTAACGGCGACATAGGTGTTCCACGCCGGGACCGGCGGGTGATCGGCGGGCAGCTCACCGACCCCGGCGGTGCTGCCACCGCGGATCGTCGCGATGAAGAACCGCTCACCCGGGGTTTCTATGGCCGGGCTGAACTCCCAGCCAAACAGCCCGCGGTAGAACGGCAGAACGCTCTCCGGGTCCTTGTAGCTCGCATCAACCCAGCACGGCACGCCGGGAATGTATTCGTCGCGTTCCGACATCCTGCGCTCTCTCCTCCTCGTTGGCGGTGCCGCGGACCCTATCTGCGATTTAGGTCAGCTCCTGTCCGCCGTGGTCATGCACACAATGGCCAGCCTCGCCCCCGACGCACTCCTGCCCGGAGCCGGCGCGCGTCTCGAAGGCCCGACCTTCGCCCACTGGCTGAGCACCGAGGACGCCGCCGCGCTCGCTCTCTGACCAAGTTCAGGTCAGCATCGCTCCTTGTCGCTCGGTCACGGTCATGCGCATAGGACTCGGCCGCTCCCAGACCTCGTCGCGGGGCCGAAAGCCGATGTGCTGCGACGGCGGCCTGCGCCTCTCGTGGCCATCCCGCGGCAGCTCGGACGCGCAGATCGCGAGACCGCGCGGCGTCAGTTTGGGTTGACAGGACGCCCGTTGTCAGTCTAGACTGACAGCCATGAACGCTGAAGACATCGCCTCCGCGATCACGTCAGACGACCCATCGGTGGGACTCCGCACCGCTCTCGCCCTGCACCGGCTCGCGGAACGGGTCGAGGCCGACCACGTGGCGTCGGCCCGGGCAAAGGGCTGGTCGTGGCAGCAGATCGGAGACGCCCTGGGCGTCACCCGCCAATCCGTGCACACCAAATACAAGGAGTCGTCATGACCACCGCATCCGCCGCGCCAGAGACGCTTCACGTGTGGGGGATCTGTCTGCGGGCCGGTGAGGAGGCGCGTCGCCGAGGTGATCGCCGAACCGGCACCGATCACCTCCTGCTCGCCGTGTTGGAGGATCCCTCGACCCAAGCCGTGTTGGGCGTAGACCTCGAGCAAGCTCGCCACGCCCTTGAGTCGCTCGATCACGAGGCCCTGGGCACCCTGGGCCTGGCGTCCGGCACCGACGCTCCCCCCCTGCCGATGCGCGCCGTGCCCAAGAAACCGACGCTCAGAGACATCATGCAAAAAGATCGCCTCCGCATGACCCCCGCGGCGAAGAAGGTGCTCGAGGAAGCGTCCAAGCCCAACCGTCGGAAGCTGCAGGTCACAGCACAGCAGGTCCTGGCCCAGATCCTCACGCTCCAACCACCAGACCCTGCGGCAGCGCTACTGGGCGCGCTCGGCGTCGATCGCGCGGCCGCGCGGCAACGTCTGGGCGCATCCGCGCTCGCTCGACCCGACCGGACACGGGGCCGCAGGTGACAGCGAGGCGACCGATCTTCACCCCGGTCGCTCAGGCCTTGACCACCTGCGGCTGCTCGGACACGTCGATGTTCCTGACTCGCGCGTCGACCACGTCGCGATGATCGTCGCGTGATGCCTGACGGCGGGCGTCAATCGAGGACAGATCCGACTTCATTCGCGCCCGGTCGACCCCGTCGGCGCTCGACGTGCGCGGTGAGCGCAGCGGCGGCCAGGAGCGCCGCGGCGGGCAAGATGAGCAGGCCGGTCCGGAGGCTGGCGGCCTGGGCGATCGCGCCGGCAGCCAGCGGCCCGCAGATTTCGCCGAGCGCCGCGACGGTCAGGATGTCTCCCAGGGCGCTGTCGGCGGTCCGGCGGCTGGCCCGGACGTGCAGCGACGAGGTCAGCGGGAACAGCGCCCCGATCCCGGCGCCGGCCAGGACGATGCCGGCCAGGGCCGGGGCAGCGGAGCGGGCTAGGAGCAGGAACGGCAGTCCGGCGAGGACCGCGGCGAGCGCGACCGCGAGCAGCCGCTCGGACGGCTGAGTGCGGGCCGCCCGGCTGGTGACCAAACGGCCGAGCAGATTGGACGCGTACAGGCCGCTGACCATCGCCACGGCGACCCCGCGCGATAGGCCGACGTCGTCGTTGAGGTAGGTGGCCAGCCAGAAGCTGAGCGCGAACTCCAGCGCGACGATCGCAAAGACGATCACCAGCGTCGCCTGAGCGCGTCCGGCCGGCGCGTCGCCAGGCCCAGCCGCGCGACCCGGCGGCACATCGGCGCGCAGCACGGCGGCCGCCGCCGCGACGACGATCACCGCGCCGATCGCGAACGCCAGCCGCCAGGTGGCCGCGGTCCCAGCCAGCGCGCCGATCAACAGCGGCGTGGCGATCCCGGCGAGGCTGACCGCCACTTCCCCCTCGGTCATCGCTACGGCGCGCCGAGACCCGTGGGCATCAGCCAGCGCCGCCCAGACACGAATCAGGGCCAGCGTCGCCAGCAGGCCCATGAACAGCGCGGCGAGGATCGTGACGGGCGCAGCGTCGCCGTAGCCGAGCGCCAAGCCGGCAATCGCGGCGCCGGTGAGCCCGCCGGCGATGGTGGCGCGGCGCCCGAGTGCGATCGGCTCGCGCGAGGACAGTCTCCCCGCCAGCCCACCGCCGACCGCGAACGCCGCCTGATGCAGGGCGCCCACGACGTAGGAGATGCCCTCGACCGAGCGCAGGTACGGCAGTGACGGGCCCAGGACGGCGTTGAGATATCCGAACGCGAACAACGCGCCGAACGCCGTCCACGTGAACGAATCGCGCCGGTAGATCATCGCGTCTGCGCCGCCCAGCGCGCGAGCCGCTCGGCGTCGAGGACGGCGTCAAATGCAGTGATCGCCACCCCGGCGAGAACGGCGTCTTCGCCGGCTCGGCCGGCTTTGACCGTGGGGGGCGCGACGCGGTGCACGGCCATCATGCCCCCATCGAACGCCTGCTGGAACGCCTCGGGCGCGGCGTCGCGCAGCGTCCCCGCAAGCCCCCCGAGCGTGACGGCGTCGGGATCCAGCGCGTTGACGAGCCCGGCGGCGCCGCGACCGAGCCTGGCTGCCAGCTCTTCACGCACACGGCGGTGCGCCGCGGGGAGCACGGGGGCGGCGAGCAGCTCCCCCAGCCAGGCCCGGGGGTCAGCCGGCTGCGCGGCGCCGAGCCGCGCCGCGACCCGCCGTGGGTCAAACGCGACGCCCCAACAGCCGCGCGCGCCACAGTCACAAATGTCGGCGGGATCACCGAAGGGCAGATGGCCGTACTCCCCGGACAGGCCGCGGGCGCCCTGCACCGGCCGACCGCCGACGACCAGCGCCCCGCCGATACCGACCTCGAGAACGAGGTGCAGCAGCACACCGGCCGCAGGTCGGGCGCGCGCCTCGGCGACAGCGGCCATCGTCGCGTCGTTGGCAGCGACCACGGGGAGCCCGCCGCCGATCGCGGCGAGCTCGACGTCAGACCAGCCCAACAATGCCGCGTCGAGCAGCCGCGTCCCGGTGGTCAGGCCCGGAACCGCGACGCCGACCGCAACGGCCCGGCGCCCGATTCGCCGCGCCTGACGAGTGACGACCTCATCAAGCCGAGAGACAACCGTCCTCGCGTCCTCGCCGACGTGAGACTCGGCACCCAGCGACCACAGCTCGCCGTCCACCCCGCAGGCGGCCAGCCGCCAGTCGCCGTGTCTCAGGTCGACGGCGAGGACGACCGGCCCCTCGGGGTGCGCATACAGGACGGTGGTGGGCCGGCCCGTGCCGGTCGCGGGCGCGGGACGCTCGGCGACCAGGCGCGCCGCGCGCAGACGTGCCAACAGATCCGAGGCGGCACCGCTGGCCAGACCCAGCTCCCGTGCGAGGTCACGCCGCGTCGGCACGGCCCGCCGGCGCACGAACTCGAGCGCCGCGGCCGCCGAGCGCCAGTGCCGGGCCTGCGGGGTCGCTGTCGCTGGCTCCAAAGCCATAAACTCGCTCAGCGAGTATATCTCTGGAAGAACTCAGTCAGATCCGCGATGGGTTGACCGCCGCAGCACGCACCGCGCCGTCGGCTGCGCGATAGCGGGGGATCCAGACCCAGAGCACCACGGCTGCGGCAAAGCCGACGCCCCCGCTCGCCACGACGCCCGCTGCCAAACCGGCCAGCGCCGTGACCGCCGACAGGAACACCGGCCCGATGCTGGTCCCGACATCTGAGACCTCCCGCCAGATCCCGAGGAAGGTCAGCCGGCCGATCGCGGGCGAGGTGTCCGCGCCGAGAGTCATCACGATCCCCGAACCGATGCCGTTGCCCAAGCCCATCAGCATCGCCACCAGCGTGAGCGTGAGCATGCCGTGGGTGAGCGGCATGAGCATGAACGCGCCACCGAGGACCGCCGCACACGGGACCGCCACCCATCGTCGACCGTGTACGTCCATCACCTTGCCCGCCGGGTAGAAGATCAGAGCGTCGATGGCGCCCGCGAACCCGTAGACCAGCGAGCTGGTTGCGGGCGACAGTCCCAGGTGGTGCGCCCACAGCGGGATGACGACCTGCCGGGCCTGTCGAATCGCCGACAGCAGCATGACCCCGGCGCCGAGGGTGACGAACATCGGCCAGTGGCGCTTGAGCACACCCACCGTCGTCACCTGCGCGGCAGCGACCCGATGCTCCTCGCTGAGCTCGAGATCCGGCACGCCGTGGACGATGACGCCGGCGGCGATGATCGCCGCGATACCGATGCAGTAGGGCCCCGACAGTCCCCACAGCGCGGTCGCCCCGGCCCCGAGGAACGGGCCGAGGAAGATGCCGATCCGCATCGTGCCGCCCAGCGTCGACAGCGCCCGGGCGCGCATCGCGACCGGCACCATCTCCGTCAGATACGACTGGCGCGCCAGGCTGTAGACCGAGCTGGCGGCACCGATGAGCAGCACTCCGGCGCCATAGACCATGAGCGAGCCGGTGCCGGGTCCGAGGTCCAGGATGCAGAGGGTCAGCCCGAGGATCGTGGCGGCGGCCGCGACGAGCATGGCCTGGCGCTCGCCGACGCGCGTGGCCAGGATCCCGGAGGGGATGTTGGTGACGATCGAGCCGATCCCCAGCAGCGCGCCGATGAGCGCCACGATCGACACGCTCGCTCCGCGCGCAAACCCCGACGGCGCGATCGCGGGCAGCATCGCCCCCTCGGCCAGACCGAACAGGGTCGCCGGCGCAAACGCGGCAGCCGCCACCGAGCGCAGACGAAACTCACCCGGTGACTCCTGCACGCCCCCGTCGTCCCGGGGCTGTTTGCCGTCAGTCGTCACGACATACATAGATACCGGGGAAGGCGCCGCAACCCGCGGACGCGATCGCCAGGCGCTTCGCTGATGGCTGAATTAGGTTCGGAGCTCGGCGTACTCTTGTCGCGGGGCACGTCCACACGAACCAAGGGGAGGAAGCACGTGCTCGGACACAAATGGGAGTCCGTGGCGATCCCGTCGCCGTCAGGCGCCGTCCGTCCCCGCCCGAGCTAGGTCAGCATGCGCTGTCAATGCCGCTGATGAGGTCACGCAGGTCCTCGGCGGCGACCTCGACATCGTCGGTGTGGAAGTCGATCTCGCGGGACATGGCAAGCGCTTCGGCGAGGAGTTCGTCGACGAGCTGGCCCGAGAGCGACCGCAATCACCTCGATCCGGGGACAACAAGCCTTCGGCCGGCGCCAGACCGCCGCCTGACGCGGAAACGGCCGCGTTCGCCGCCATTCTTCAAACAACTTCTCAAGTTGTGGTAGAGCCGACGCGGGGACTCGAACCCCGGACCCCTTCATTACGAGTTGCCCATTTGCAGGGCAATTGCCGAATCTACGGCGGTTTGATTCCAGTTCGCGCAGGTTGGCGCAGGTCAGAACCGAGTTGGGGACATGGTTGGGGACACGCTTCACCCGGCGGTCGTCAGGCGCTAGCGAACGGCCATGGCGACCTCGCGCGGCGACGCCCCGGCGCTGAAGCTGATGATCCAGTCGGCGAGCTCGCGATCGGTCGCCTCGACGCGCGCACCGTTGAGCTCCAGGAAGGCGAGCATCACGACGAGCGCAGCGCGCTTGTCGCCGTCGATGAACGGCTGGGTCTCGGCGATGCCGTGCGCCACCATCGCCGCCTGGAGCGCCAGATCGGCGCCCTCGTACGGCGCATAGTTGATAGGGCGCGCAAGCGCACCCGCCAGTGCCGCGCGGTCACGCAGTGATCAGCCGCCTGCGTTGCGGTGCCGCCGATGATGGCGCCAAAGACCTCCAGCGCATCGTCGGCGTCGTGGTAGACGACGTCTCCAGGTACGTCACCCGGCGAATCGGTCACACGCTACGCCCGCGCATCGTCCGCATCCGGATCGTGATTGGCCAAGATGTCCATGGCCTCCGGATGCTCACCCACAATCCGATCGGCGATCCCCCGCACTCGCTCCCTCAACCGCACGGTCGGGAGGATGCGCAGCTCGCCATCGCCCACATCCTCGACCAGTACCGACGAGCCGGGCGTGTACCCGCTCGCCTCAAACTCCCGCGGGATCGACACCACGTTGCTATTGCCAACACGACGGACCTTGACGATTTTCATGTAGCTACCAGTATATACGGACGTAGCCGCGCTCCTCTGGTTCCACCGGCGGCGCGGGGGCCTGGAGGCTCGTGCCAGTCAGGCCCGGTGCGACGCGTGGTGCGCGGTAGCGGGTCAACGTCGGCGACGAAGGCGGGTAGGGGACCGGCCGCGGTCTGGTGCGCGCGTCGGTAACCGCTTCGCTCCCGCTGTGGATCTCGCTAACGCTCGATCGGGTTGACGCGACGTACCTGCTGCGCCCGCGTGGCGATCGGCGACGGCCGATCGGCGTCAGCACACCCGCTGGCAATGTCGGGGTCAAAGCGATCGTCAGCGAGGAGCCGGCCCCGACCGAACCGCACGAGCGCCTGGTCGCGAAGGCGATCGCGCGCCGGATATCCAGCGGGATGGCGTAAGCGATCGCGCGGACAGCGGACCGTGGCAGGCTCGAGATTGGGCGGTAGGACAGGTCAGCTGCCGCCGACGCCGGTAGATGCTTTGTGCTTTATCCGAGCGCGATGTCGGCCACACTCATCGACACCGGTGCGAACGTCTGAGATCCCGCATCGGGGTCTTTCCGGCGCGCCTAGGACGGGATAGCAATACGCATGGCCACGCGAGCCTGGAGGATCCGCAGCCCTCCGGTCGATGCGGGCGAGACCCCAGCGCTCGCTGGGGTCTCGCCCGTCGAGGATGGTCAGCCGGTGGGTACGGTTTGGCCGAGCCCGAGCGCCTTCAGGATGCGGTTGAGATCGAGTTGGGTCAGCCCCCCGGAGAGGTGGCCGATGCCGAGCTGGTTGAGGAGGTTCTGCAGCTGCGTGGTTGACAGGTTCACGCCGAGGCTGTTGAGCAGGCTCTGCAATCCGGCGAGACTGGTCACGCCGCCGCCGCCAGCCAGGCCGCAGAGCAGCTGGCCGAGGCCCTTGGTGGGCAGCGCGTTAATGTTGACGATCACCGGGTCGCTCGTGGTCTTGCCGTAGAGATCTACAACAAGGCCCAGCAGGTCCAGGTGCAGGGGCCCCAGAAGGAGGTTGAGCACCTGGCAGCTCTGCGTCGCGTGGGGCGTGCTCGCGGGCAAAGATTCCGCCGCTGTAAACACGCGCAGTGGGCGGCGGTTGAGGTGGGAGTTCAAAGCGCGGGCGACGCGCGCGGCGCGCGGAAACGTGACCTTGGCTGGGCGAGCCCGCAGAACAGGTCCCCGAGGACCCGACCCTTAAGCCCGTACACGTCCAGGCTGATGTCCGATGTTGTCACCTGCACGCCGAGCAGCTCAAGATTCAGCGGCGCGAGGCGCAGGGTGATCACGTCGCACCGTGCCCCGCTGCTCTTGGCCACGACCGCGAAGTTCACCGGCCCGCTGGCGTGCGAGATGCTTGTGCCCGAACGCAGCCTGCCGGTCAGGACCCCTTTGGCGACGACACCGCCCCTCGTCGCGCGGAAACTGGTGATCTTCGTCGACAGCGTGAGCTTGGACGACGTGGCGCCAGTGAACGGCGAACCTGACTTCGCGCTCGCGGCCGGCGCCACCACCGCCGCCAGCGCGAGAACTGCGAGACCGGCCATGACGAGCCTGCGCATCAATCCCTACCTCCCTAATGAGATTGATTCACCTACCGCGCGGCTACTACCCAGGCTGTCGTTCCGCAACCGCTACGCGTCGACCGGCTGCACCTCACGCGAGCCGTTGCGCGGACGCGGACCGTCGGTCGCGTCCGACGATGGACGAGTACGTCGTCAACCCGACGCAGAAAGGCAAGGTGGAAGCGCTCGCCGGTCGACGCTGCCGCGCTGACCGGGGGATGTCGTGCGTCGCGTGATCGCCCACCGGCGGCTGATGACGCGACTCGTGACGGCCGGCGACCGCAGCGGCGCGCTCTCCGCATACGAACTGCGCGCGCGGCTGCGCCGCGAGCTCGGGATCGCCCACGCGACCTTGCCTAACGTCACCGTCCGTCAACCACGACGCACAGGAAGGCGCGCATGCCGAAGACATCGAAGGAAACCGCGTCCGACACGATCGCGATGGAGGGCTTCGAGGCCCACTACGAGAACCTCAAAGGCGGATACACGGTCGGCTTTGAGGGCTACAGCTCCGACGCGGATCTCGCAGACTTCTTCCGCGGTCTGCCAGACGACCGCTGCCAGTGCCCCCACTGGGGGCACGTGATCAGCGGCAAGCTCACCTTCACCTACCACGACCATGAAGAGACCTATGGCGCAGGGGACGCCTATTACGCGCCACCCGGACACACACCCAGCTTGTTCGCGGGCACCGAGATCGTTGAGTTCAGCCCGACCGACGCGCTCGAGCAGACGGTCGCGGTCGTGACCGAGAACCTGCGCGCCGCCAGTGTCGAGGTCTGATCCGGATGATCGACATCCCCGCGCTCGCGGACCGGGCGATCTTCCAGATCGCGTTCGTCGTGCGCGACTTCGACGCCGCGCTCAAGCGCTACTCAGCGACGCTCGGCGCGGGGCCGTGGCGCTGCTGGACACTCGGGGCCGACCACCACGACCAAACGCTCTACCGGGGAGCTCCAACCGACTTCACGTCACGACTCGCGCTCACCGACAGCTTCCCACAGGTCGAGTTGGTCCAGCCAGTCACCGGCCCCAGCGCCCACCACGACTGGCTCGAGAACCACGGTGAAGGACCGCACCACGTCGGAATCGTCGTCGACTCCGTCCGTGAGACGACCACACAAATGGAAGCGGCTGGACATCCGCTCATCCACTCCGGTACGGGACTCGGCCCTAGGCACGACGGCGCCTGGGCCTACGTCGACACGACCAACGCACTCGGTCTGCTCATCGAAGCCGTCGAGCCCCCGACCAGCATGCCCCCGCCCAAGTTCACCTGGCCCAACGCCCGACCCGGTGCCTAGACTCCCGCCGCGCGCGGCGAGACGCCCACCAGGACGCCGAGCCGCCCCCAACGATCGCCCGCCGTTGAGTCCAGTCCCTCTCCGCGACGTCGGCTCGCCCACCGCCGTTACGGACGACGCGTCGCACTTGGTTTCCCCGACAGCAGGGCAGACGAGCGTCTTCCCTGGCAGAGCGCGTGAGCCGGCCTCCACCTCGCGTTCGGCGCCGCCAGCACGGATCCCGATGACCCATTCGGCTGCGGCGAAGCGCGTGACCTCACCAGCGAGGAGCTGTCCATCCGCCGCCTCGGCGTGGTAACGCGTGCCTGACGTCGGATCTGAGCTCAGCGTCATGGGTGGCGGTGGTGCGCTGGATCTCGCCGTCGGCGGGCGCCCTCGGCGCGCGGCGACGATGATCGCGGGTCCGAGGCTCCGGGCCGGGTTGACCGACGTACCGTCGAGCGAAATCCCGATCAGGTGAGCCGCGGTCAGGGCCAGACCGATCGCGAGGCCCGCGAACCCCGGCGAACCGACCCGGCTGGTGGCCACCAGCACCACCACACGAACACCAGGGTCAAGACCACCTGGTGACGAACGCTCCGCCCGCCCCGATCCCGATCCCGATCATCGACACCTTATGTCCCCAGCCATCGGCCCCCAGCCCGACCGCTGACCTCGAGTAGCTCGGCGAGCCGGACACGACGCCCCCGAGCAGCAGCGCCCCCAGGATCCCGCCGAGCAATTTGCGCGATCCAGGAGCCGGCGGCCTCCCGCAGACTCATCCGTCCCGACACGACGAAGCCACCCTCACCGCCGGGTCGACATGGCAGCCCGTCGCCACCCCACACCGACCAGCACCAGCACCGCCGCCCCGAACGCCTCAGCCACCAGCTTACGCTGCTCCATGTCTACCTCCCGGCGGTTGACCTGCGTGAAGCGGCGCCGAGCACGGCACCACCGGGATCGTGTTACCAGAGCTGCCCGCCGGTCAGCACGTACACGAACGGGACCACCGGCACGATCGACACCAGGGCCCAGACCAACTTGGACACCAGCCCGATGTCATCTCGGCCAAGCAGGTTCACCCAGATCAGCACAACCGCCAGCGGATGCAGGATGCACACCAGAAGCTGCGCGACCTTCTTCATGGTGCACCAGCCGCCGGTGAGTGTTGATCGACATACGTGTGCGGATCCTGGTCTTTGGCCTTCACACCTGTGACATGCGCGGCCTCAAACGCCGCAAACGCCACCGCCAGCTCGTGTCGGGTCTGGACCGACGCGTGGAGGCGAAAATCCTTTAGCCCCTCGCGCTCCTCCTCGGCCATGTGATCGCCGTTGGCTTCATCCGCTGCCGCGACCGCCTCAAACCAACCTTCAGTCCCGACCGCCTGCTCCGCCACGGCAGCGACCGCATCCCGAATCTCGTTGTGATCGTGAATCGCATCCTCAGTCTCCGCCGCAGGCGTCTGGTCACCTCCAGGCCCCCGACCCAGCTTCAGCAGCGCCGGATAGAACAGACGCTCCTCAGCCGCCGCGTGGAGATCCAGCAACGCCCCCAGCCGCGTCCAGACGGCAGCGAGCGCATCCCTATTCTCAGGCCCGATGTCCTGCAGCATCGCGAACAGCCTGCGCTGCTCGTGATGATCATCAAGAATCAACTGGGTGATATCCACGTCCGAACCTCGCGTTTCGTCAATGCGACCGGCACCGCCAGCCAGCCTACCCCCATACGGCTCCCAGCCCCGGGAGACCCTACGCTCCGTGCGTGCTGCGCCAGGACTGGACGGTAATGCGGTCGGGCGGCTGGCCCCCGGCGAGCCTGGCGGCGTTCTGAAGTATCTCGGCCCAGGTGTAGGACTGCATGCGTTGAATGAGGCCCGTTCGCTGAAGCAGGTAGAAGCCGAGCCCGGCGGCGTGCTCGCGGGTTTGGAGCTCGATCAAGATGCCGTTGCGGTCGCCGTCTCGGGACCGGACGCGCAGCTCGATTTGGCCCTGCTGCGGGTGGCCGGGCATCGCCGCGAGCCGCAGGCGGTCATCCCCTCGTTCGGTCACCCGCATCGGCCCGTTCCACGGGCCAGCCATGCGAATCAAGAGCTCGTCGCCTTTCTGGAGGCTGCTGGACGTGCCGCGTGGGCGTTCGAAGCGCAGCACTTCGGTCGGCGCGACCACGTTGGGGTTGGCGGCGATGATCGCCAGCACCTGCTCGGGTGCGAGCTTCGGGTTGCGGGTCGTCGCTGCATAGAGGTGGTGCGCGACCGGTCCGAGCCCGGGCTCGGCTTGACTCGGTGAGGCGCGGGGATCGGCGGCGGGAAGCGGCGCGACAGGGTGGGCGGCGTCGATCTGCTCGACGAGGATTTCGCGGCGAAGAAACCGGAAGACCGCCAGCGGCGCTCCGAGCAGCCAGCCGAGCTGGCGCATCCAGCGGCGCGCCAGGCGGCGACTCAGCACGTCGTCTGACAGGGGTGGCCGCGGCGGGTTCGCCGCGGGGTTTGTGGGCGGGACGGCTTCCCGGTCATCAGAAGGGGTATACCTGAGTCTATGGCCGGTCGAGTCCTCAATCCTCCCGAACGGATGATCGGCTGGGCCGTGGGCCTGCCGTTCGCGTCCTGGCGTTATCTCCAACGCGAGACCGACATCCACCGCGAAGAGACCAACGTGTGCTGGCCACTGGACGGCTTCCCAGGGGATGACGGCGAACCAACGACCGGCTGCGCATCGATCTTGAGTGCATCCCAGGGACGCGGACCAGCCTTTCACCGCCGCTACAGCATTCAGGTCGAACGACCCGTTCTCAGCGCCGCAGAGCTGATGTCCGTGATCCAAAACGATCCGAATGTCGCTTGTCCACTCGAGGTGGCCCGGTTTGAGCGAGCCCAGAACGCCGGTTCGCTCAGCGTCGGCGAGAACCTGAAGGTGCGTCTACCTGGCCCGTGGAACGGTCCGGTCAGCGTGATCGGCCTCTCCGACTGCTCGTTTCGCCTCGCCACTCACCGCGGTCACATGGAAGCGGGCGAGATCGAATTTCGCGCGCGCGGCGCCAGCGACGGGCTCACCTTCGAGATCGAGTCATGGGCACGAAGCAGCAATCGCGTCTCCGACCTCCTCTACGACCGGTTGGCGATCGGACGCGAGCTGCAACTTGACATGTGGGCGCACTTTCTCGAACGCGCCGCACAGGTCAGCGGCGGCGTCGCGACCGGCGGCGTCTACGTGCTCACAGAACGCTGCAACGAGCACCCGCTCTAGGGACACCGAGTCAGCGCCTTAGCCGAAACTCGCCCGATTTACTGGCACAGAAAGACTAACCGGGGGCGACGTGGCGGGATCATCACCCCGCGGGCCGGCCCGACGGCGCATAGGAAGCGCCTACTGAACGCTGGGACTGCCTGCGACGCGGCAGACGCGAACCTGCCCGTCGACCACGGCGGCCGGTTGCGGCCTCGCTTCTGTGATCGCAGGCGGGTGGCGTGAGGACGCGCTCCTCCTCTCCGGAAGCGCTCACGAGCCTGGGCGCATCACGCTCTGAGCTAGTCGTCCTGCGACACAGGCGGGGTGTCCTTCGGCCTCGGCGGTGATCGACCGACCCACAGCCGTCAGAGGTCTCCCTCAAGGAACTGGGCTCGTCCCAGACCAAATGACCAGTCGCCGGGACCGTTCTCCACCACTGAGACGATGAGGTCCTCGAGACGCACGCCGGCGCGCTCCTGCAGCGCCCTCGCGAGACCGGCGTACAGCGCCTTCTTCTGCTCCTCGTCGCGCCCCTGCTCGCTCACCTGGATGACAACCGCTCCTTGGGTGCGTGCGAGGCCAAGCCCCGTATCTTGGGCGATGATCTCGCCCGGGACGATGCTCATGGATCACCTGATAGCGTCACCCGCCGGTGCCGCGAATGCCTCGAGCATCACATCCTGGGCGTCATCGGCGAGGGCACGCAGCTCATCGTCGCTGCGGCCCTCGATGAGATGAATCCGGACAAGGGGCATTCAGACCTCCGTCTTTGGATAGGCCGGCCGGTCGAGCCTCGACGCCGTTGGAGCGGGTGCGGTGGCGCCGACCGGTCTTCATAGGGCTCGGTCACCGCCGCTGGGGTCGTGGAAAGAAGAATGCAACGCGTCTTTGGTAGTCGCGATACCCGGGCCTGTCCTGCATCCGGCGCTCAGTTCGCTTGGCGCCGGTTGCGAACATCAGCAGATAGCTCATGAGAATCGGAGCGGGTAGCGTCAGCGCGGCGGGAGCAGATGCTGCAGCCGCGATCCACGCGCCGTCCCAGACGAGCGAATCGCCGAAGTAGTTGGGGTGTCGCGACCAGCCCCACAGGCCAGTGTCCAGGACAGCGGGTCTCACGGCGTGGTTCAGTTCGGTGTACCGGGACTTCTGCCGGTCAGCGAGCGCCTCGATCACGCTGCCCGTGATCATGATCGCCAGTCCCGCGGGAGCCAGCCAGCGTCGCGGACTGCGGGGTAGCCGGCTGGCAGCGGCGAGCTGTACCGGCGCCGACACAATGAGCGAAGACAAGCCCTGGGTGACGAAAACCTTGACCACCACCTTGGCCGTGCCATCGCCATGAAGGAACTCGGTGTAACGGGCGTCCTCCTCGTCGGACTCGCTCATCCGACCGAGCGTCTGGTGCCCCAAGCGCGCTGCCCACCCAGTTGTCACCGCCGCCAATCCCCAGCGCCGCGGAGCGTCACCACAGCCCGTCAGGGCTCCGACCACGGCCACGGCCGCCAGACCCGGGCCCCACATCGCGTCGGCGTAATCACGCCTGCCGCGCGGCAAGGCCACGCTCGCCGTCGCCGCTTGCGCCGCGGTAACGGCGAGCGCCGAATAGCCGACGACGCTGCGCAGATTGGCCACGTCGACATCGCGCTGAGCCCGACGGATCCGCATCAACGTGATGAGACGCCTCGGCAGGCATACGACCTGTCACGGCAGGCGCACGTCCTACAGCGTATTGAGCCGCTCCACTAGCTCCTTCTCGGTGTCGTTGCCGAGCTTCTCGAAGATGATCTTTCCAAGCGGGGCGGCCAGCTTTGCCGCGCCGTTGAACTGCAGCTCATTGGTGTAGGTGATGCTCGATCCCGTCCCGCTGCGGGTGACGTCGATGGTCTCAGTAGACGTAGCGGTGTCGTTGCGTCCGACGAGCACGATCCGTTCGTCGCCCAGCTGCTCCAAGGTGTAGGTCAATTCGGTGCTGATGCCGACAATCTTCGACGTGTTGCGCCAAGAGGAGCCGACCTTCACCGGCCCGTCGTCGATGCGCTCGCATCGCACCGTCCCTGGATCCCACTGCACCGCGTGAGTGAAGTCGGCGAGGTAAGGAATGACGACCTCCGGCGGAACGTCGACGGTGAAGGTGCGCGATACGGTGGTCACGGAAGCTCCTTGTCCCTCTCGGGCTCAACCTCTCGATTTGACGGTCGCTCCCCACCCTGCCAGATCGAGCGTCCAAATATCCCGGTCGGGCCAGGGCGTACGAGGAGAAGCGGCCTGGGCCGGCCCCTTCCTTGCATTCATCAAATCGCGCTACCCCGGGTCGGCGCCCTCGAGGACCGCTGGGCGGACGATGCAACGCGCCCTGCAGGTGGCGAGGAGCGGGGAAGAGGCCGAATTCGACCCGAGACCCGCAATCTCGGAATGCAGGTGCATGCGCCGCGCCAGCCCAGGCGCCTTCAGCGGACCCGCGTTGATGGGAGACCAGGACAGCGCGCCGACCGCGGCGGGCGATGTCGCGGAGTGCCCGAGAATGGCGGGACGTGACACGTGACCCCCCACGGGTCGCGCCCGCTTCCGTGACGTTGCGGGTACCGCACCACGACTATTCGCGGCGGTAGCCGGCTCGCCGGTGCCCTGCTGCTCGAGCAGAATTACGAATGGTTGGTATTGACCCGCCTACCTCTCGGCCAAGTCGATGGCGCTCGTCCTCGGCCCAACAGCCCGGCTGCGGTAGCTTTAGCGGCATGCGAGCTGTCGCGAGAGCGTGCCGGATTGTGCGATGCGTTGGGGGTACCCGTGACGGCGGGGTCGGTTCGGCGTAACAACGTCGTGTTGCGCGGGCGGGAGGATGGGCCTCCGATGTTGTTTGCCCACGGCTTCGGTTGTGATCAGAACATGTGGCGCTACGTATGGCCCGCGTTCGCCGACGACTATCGGATCGTGCTGTTCGATCACGTGGGCGCGGGAGGCTCGGACGTTCTAGCCTACGATCGGGAGCGATACTCGTCTTTGCAGGGCTACGCGGATGACGTGCTTGGCATCTGTCGCGAGCTTGCTCTCAGCGATGTCGTGTTCGTGGGCCATTCGGTAAGCGCGATGATTGGCGTACTCGCCGCGATCGATGAGCCGCAGCGGTTCGCTCGGCTCGTGCTGATCGGGCCTTCACCGCGGTACATCAACAACGACGGTTACGTGGGCGGCTTTACTCGTGAGGACATCGAAGGCCTGCTGGAGTCGCTGGAAAGCAACTACCTGGGCTGGTCGAGCGCGATGGCACCCGTGATCATGGGCAACGCGGACCGTCCCGAGCTGGGGGAGGAATTGACCAACAGCTTTTGCCGGGCCGATCCAGAGATCGCAGCTCAATTTGCCCGCGTGACGTTCCTGTCGGACAATCGCGCCGACCTCGTCCGGGTGAGCACCCGATCACTTGTGCTGCAGTGCTCCGAAGATGCGATCGCTCCCCAGGCGGTCGGCGAGTACGTTCAGCGTCATCTTCCCCACAGCCGGCTGGTGCAGCTTCAGGCCACAGGCCACTGCCCGAATCTGAGCGCTCCCGAGGAGACGATCGCGGCTATGCGGGAATTTCTGGCGGGGTGAGCACCGAGGCGGGGCTTCTGCAGGACACCGCCGAGGAGCTCTTCGAGGAGGCTCCGTGTGGCTATGTCTCCACGCGAGTGGACGGAACGATCATCCAGGTCAACCGGACCTTCGAATCGTGGACAGGCCACGAACGGGCCGAGCTGCTCGGCCGGGTGCGATTTCAAGATCTGCTCTCGGCGGGAGGCCGGATCTACTATGAGACGCATTACGCCCCACTCCTGCAGATGCAGGGGTCCGTGCGGGAGATCGCGGTCGACATCGTCCGCGCCGATGGATCGTCGCTCCCCGCCCTGATCAATTCGGTCCTCAGGCGCGACGAGGCCGAGCGCCCTCGGGTCATCCGCACGACGATCTTTGACGCCACGGATCGGCGTCGATATGAGCAGGAGCTGTTGCGCGCTCGCCGGCGGGAGCACGCGACGGCCGAGCAGCTGCAGCGAAGCCTGCTCTCCGGATCGCTTCCCGTGACGCCTGGTCTGGCGATCGACGTCTTCTACCGGGCAGCGGTCAAAGGGACCGAGGTTGGTGGCGACTGGTACGACGCGTTCTGGCTGGATGAGGGGGTGACCGTCGGGCTAGTGGTGGGCGATGTCGTTGGTCGTGGGATCACCGCGGCGGCCGCCATGGGGCAGCTGCGTAGCGCAGTTCGCGCCTTCGCCGGCCTTGGACCTGCGGGGGTGCTCACGGCGCTTGACCAGTACTCGCGCCGGCACCAGGTCGGCCAGACGGCCACCGTCGTCTTCGCGCAACTCGAGGTCGTGACGGGGTCGCTGTGCTTCGCCTGCGCCGGTCATCCGCCGCCGATCGTCAGGAATCCGGGCGAGGCTCCCAAATTCGTCTGGGAGGGCCGCTCGATACCGATCAACGCCTATCCGGACTGCGGTCCGCGCCCGGAATCGCGCCTCTGGCTGAAGCGCGGGGGGACCATCCTGATGTACACGGACGGACTGACCGAGCACCGCAACCGGACCGACGACGGCCTGGCGCGACTGCTGGAGACAGTCGCAGACGGCCTTGCTCTGCCCTTCGATGGTTTCACAGGCCGGGTGGCAAAGCGGCTACGAGACCCCACCGAGGCCGACGACGTCTGTCTGCTGGCAACGCACCTCAGTTGACCCCGCCGACCGGCGCCCTCATGCTTGCGTTCGCACAGGAGCATGTCACCTCCTCGCGCGCACAGGCCTCGTAAGCGTCGATCTCGCGGATTACGAAGCTTCGACCTGGGCCTTGCGACGGCGCCCGCCGCCAACATGCACACTTCCCGCGCAACTCAGGTCTCTGCCCCTGGGCGCGTATACACCTGCTCTCGAAATTTGCGGGTCTCCCGATCCTGGCTGAGGCCGCCGCTGCCGCGCACCTGCTTACTTGTCCCGGCGCGCGCGTCAAGGCGTCTGCGGGTGTTTGTTGTCGGTGAGGGGGCGATGTGGCGGCGGAGGGGCGTGCGCGCGGTTGAGGGTCAGGGTGTGTCCGCGGACGCCCAGGCTTACTTCGGCACTCGGCCCGGGTTGGCTCCGGGTCGGCGGCATGATGTGTGATGGGGTGTTCCGGCAGATGGTGGTGCGGCCGCTCATTCTTTCTGGGCCGTCCCCGCGCGGTGGCGATGGGTCGGCAGCAATCTTGCCTGGAGCTGACCGCGGGTCATCGGGTGGTGTCGGGCTTGCCGCGTGACAGGGTTTAGGCGACTGGCGCGAGCGCCTGGTCGCCGAGGTTTTGAGCAGGTGGTAGCAGCGCTTGAGCAGCTTGCGCGCGAGGGCAAGGCACGCGCGGTTACCGCCGATCCTGGCGGCGAGCTGTTCGTAATAGGCGCGGTCGGGACTGGCGGGGAACCGGGCGCGTTGCGCGGCCTCATAGAGCGCCCAGCGCAGCGCGGGCGGCCCTTGACGCGAGAGATGCCCCGCGGCGCGGTGCGTGTCGGATTGGTAGACGGTGATGTCCATCCCGCCATAGCGGACCGCGTCACGCGAGTTCTGAAAGCGTCGGACGTCGCCGAGCTCGGCCAGGATCGTGACCGAGGTCAGCGCGCCGACGCCATAGATCTCCTGCATCAGCGTCTGGCACCCGGGCTGTGATTTCGCGATCTGGTGCAGTTCGCGGTCAAACGGCACCAGTCGCTGCTCGATCGCGTCGATCACGTGCAACGCGATCTCGAGCTGTTCACGCGCGGCGGCAGGCAACGTGATGGCGGCAAGCCATTCGCGGCTGGCGTGGTTGAGCAGGTCGCGGCGTTGCGCAACGCCGTGGTGATAGAGCACGGCGTGCATCCGCTGCTGCCACTCGGTCCGCTGGTGAGACAGCAGATGCCGGGTCCGGACCCGGGCTCGGAGATCGAGGATGTGCGCGGGCGGGATCCACGACTCCGGGATCCGACCGATCAACAACAGCTCTCGCAGATGCCGGGCGTCGGCGAAGTCGGTCTTGGCACGCTTCTTCTTGCCCTTCAACGCGCTGGCCTCGGCCGCTTCGGCGAGATGCACCTCAGCCTTGACCCGCTCGAGCTCCTCGACCACGAACCGCCAGCCGGTCGTCGCCTCCAGCGCGACCTCCAGACCCGACCCGCGAAACGGCTCGAAGAACGCGCGGACCGCAGCGCGGTCCCCCGGCACGATCCGGGCGCGCGAGACCTCGCCGGTGACCGTGTCGATCCACTCCGCCGCGATCTGCGCTCGATGCTGATCCAAACCCATCACGATCGGCACGTCGCCACCCCCTCGACGCCCCCAACACCGGCGAGCACCACGACGCCGACGGCCCTCCGGGCAGCCCATCGCATACCGTGAACCACGGTCGGTACCTCCTCTTCGATTGGCCGGCCGCGCGGCCGCAATCCGCGCGCGCCTACACCGCCGTTCGACGCGGAGGACCGGCCACCTTCACCGCCCCGGTCACGCCAACCGGGACATGACATCTTTCACGAACGAGAGGTGTTGCGGCCGATGCTCACCGCGACGTCGGCGTCGGCTGCGTAGCCAGACCCGGAGATGGCGACGGTCGTCGCCCGCTTCATCGAAGGCCTCCGACAAGCCAATGGCATCATCGCCGGCATCTCCGGCATGCACTGGGCACGGTTCCTCGCGTTCAACGCGCTCGGCGCCGCACTCTGGGTGGCGACCTGGACCACCCTCGGCTACCTCTCAGGCAGCCACATCAACTCGATCTACAACACCGCCACCCAGTACTCCACCTACCTCGCGATCGCCGCCGCCGTGCTCATCCTCGCCTACATTGGCCGCCGACTCATCAAGCGCGCAACACGAGCGACCACGGACCGCGACTAACCCAGGACGGCTATGGCTTCGGCACCATGAGGGGCGGACTTCAGCGGTCGCCGTAGCCCTGTCCCTCGCGCTCCCACTGCGGCCGGATCTAGCAGCCCTCCGTGGCCCTGCTTCCGTTCCGCCACGGGCATCTTCCCCGCCGCGCGCAGAGTGCTGCTCTGCGCGGTCTGCAGGCCGCAGGCCGCCGGGACTACGCCGGCAGCATCGAGGGTTCGGCGTGCGCGAGATCCGCGCGATGCAGGTCAGTTCCGAGCCCAACCGGGCGACCTCTGCGGAAACGAAACCAAGTCTCTCGCTGTGGGCCGCCGCGTTCGCCAGCTCTGTTCGCCAAGAAGTATTGGCTGGTTTGCGCGTCAGGCCCGGTTGCCGACCTCGATGCCGTTCAGCGTGCTGCGTGGCTGCTCGGCGGCGATCCGTCCGAGCTCGACGCGCGAGTTGATGCCGAGCTTCTCAAACGCGTGCCGCAGGTGCATGCTTACCGTGTGCGGCGAGAGGAAGAGGTGTGCTGCGGCCTCCCGGTTGGTCATGCCGCTTGTGATCGCCTCGACGACCGCCACCTCGCTTTCGGTCAAGGCGCCCCAACCTCGATTGCGTCGCTTCTGCTTGGTCAGGCGCCGGCGGACGCCGAGATCGCGCAAGCGGCGACGCAGACGGGTGGCGTCCCAGGTCGCCCCATCCTGTCGGCTAGACCCCATTGAGCGCACGCCCGAGTAGCTCGATTGCCTCTTCTCGGGGCGAGAGCACGCCAAGGTCTTCAAGCGCGGAGGCGAGCGCCGGTGAGCGCGGCGAGCGCTCGAAATGCTTGATCGCGCCGCGCAGTGCCTCTCGGTCGCCGTGCAGCAAGCCGTCGGCGTGCAAGGCTGGACCATTGACGGTGTCGACAGATGGATTTTGCTCGGCACGGTCTCTCGCGAGTGCCGATGGGCGATCCGCCAGTGTTCGGTCGCCCGGGGGCGGGCGCGATTCGAACGAGTTGCGGCTGATCGATGACGTCGAGCGGGAACAGAGGCAGAAGCGGCTCCTCCGGCGGCAGCTCGCGCTCCAGCTCAGCCAGGATCTGCAGGCCGGCTCCCGGGTCGCCTGACGCCGCGGCCTGCTGCGCCAGAATCCACGCCGCGTGGCGCTTGAGCTCCGGAGTTCTGCTCGCCCGGACCACAGCCGCGAACTCGGCACATCCACGACCAATGACCCGGTCGCCCACCCGTACTGCTGAGCCGGCGAGCGCGCTGATCGCAGCGGCATCGTTCGAGCCAAAGCTCGGCTGTGCTTCCTCGGGTCGAAGCATGCCTTCGAGCGCCGCAATCGCGTCCGAGAACTCGCCGAGCTGGAAGTGCTGGCGACCGCGCCCATTGCTCCCATAGATGGACGGCCCAAGCCTGGGAGTCGCGCTGCGCCGATTCGAGCCCGGCGATCGCCAATGGGATCGCCTCATCGAAGCGATGACGGTGGCGAGTAACTCTGTGCGCCACTGCTGCGCGAGCCGCGCCCGGGCCTCCTCGCCTTCTTGCTGGAGAGGTCCGAGCGAGCGCCGACACCCCCCAGCGACCAGGCATCAGAGAGCCCGAGCCGGGACCGCGTGGTCCACGCGTGCTCGTTGCGGATCGCGGCGTATTCGAACGGTGGCTCGTCCATGGCGGCGTCATCACGGTACGTCGCGGTCAAGGCTGGTGCGGAGCTTTTCGAGTCCGAGTCGCATCCGGCCTTTGATCGTGCCGGCGGGGAGCTCGAGTTGGGTCGCGATCTCGGTGTGGGAGAGCTGACCGTAGAACGCGAGTGTGATCACCTCTTGCTGAGCGTCAGGAAGCAAGGTCAACGCGGCCTGCATCCGACGAGCACCGTCACGTTTGATGGCGGTTTCGTGGACGTGATCGGGTGCGGCGCACGCATCCAGCCACTCGTCGCTGGCTAGATGGGTGTCGTGCCTGTCGTTGCGCCGGGCGAGGTCGATCGCTCGGTAGCGCACGATCGTCAAGAGCCACGCGGCGACCGTGCCCCTCTGGGTCCGGTAGTGGGCTGCGCTCTTCCAGACTGAGAGGAACGCGTCTTGAGCGGCGTCCTGGGCCCGGCCGTCGTTGCGACAGACTGAGAGGGCGACGCCGTAGGCCCGGTCGCAATAGCGGTCATAAAGCTCGCCGAACGCCTCGACGTTCCCGACACTCACCTCGCTGATCAGCTGCCGATCTCTCGTTGCGGTCGACTCGGGTGTCATCAGCTGCCGTTCCCGATCTCAGGTGTGAGTGGTGCGGGATCGAGGAAGAACAGCTCACATGCGACACCGGGGGTGGTCTGGCTGGCGCGCAAGAACGCGACGACACGACGGTGGGTTAACTGTTCGATCGCCGCGGTGAATTCGTCCTCGGTCTCGGTCTGAAACGCGACCCGACCATCAATCACCTGGCCGCGCGCACCGGCGGCAAGCAGAACATCCTCGCTTTTAGTGAGAATGTTCTCAAGTACGCAGACAATCATCTTGTCCTTGATGTAGGTGACTGCGGTCGTGCGATCGTGTGCGTAGAACGCCGCGTAGAGCTCGACCATTGCCGCGGAGATCCGATCCGTCAGCGTCGGTCCATTCACCCACGCGGCGTCACTGACCAGCTCTATCGGGGACATCGAGGACCTCGTCCGGTTGGCTAGACCTCAGAAGTCAGATGGTGCTGCCCGCCCTAGTGGGCCAGCCTCACGCGATGCCCTCCGCGATCAGACATACCCCTGATATCTCAAACACAAGCTGCGAGGCCCAAACGTCGAGATTCGGCATGCCCGCTGGGGCGTGCGCACGTGAGCCTAGCCTCGATCAGCCTCTTACTACTCGCACCGGTGCTCGCGCTTTGAAATTACGCGAGAGCCAGCGACGACGGCCGGTCCGAATAAGTGAAAAACCAATACCTAGACCATCACTAAGTCGAGCCGTAGCATTCCGCCTCGCCCCCCGGATGTCATCAGTAGCCACCGCAGATCACTGCGTAGTGGTACGGAGGAGGGCGCGCGGGTATCGGTGTACGCATGCCGAGCAGTCCCGCACGTTGCCTGTCGGTGGTCATCGTGGATGATCACGCCGTAGTACGCGAAGGCGTACGGGCGCTGCTAGACGCCCAGCCCGGGTTTCAGGTGGTCGCCGAAGCTGGCGACGTTCCCGGTGGGCTAGAAGCCGTACGAGCGCATCGCCCCGCGCTGGTCGTCCTTGACATTCACCTCCCGGGCCAGCCGAGCCTCCCCGCGATCTCGCAAATGCAGCTGATCTCGCCCAGCACTCGCGCTCTCGTGCTGACGATGT
Organism: uncultured Actinomycetota bacterium; assembly: GCA_963771675.1. Taxonomy (GTDB): domain Bacteria; phylum Actinomycetota; class Thermoleophilia; order Solirubrobacterales; family Solirubrobacteraceae; genus Palsa-465. The sequence goes on from CAVYUJ010000009.1 coordinate 134,730, forward strand.
ATGACGACCCGATGTTCGCCCGCCACGCATTCGAGGCCGGCGCCTCCGGCTACGTCCTCAAGGAGGCCGCGTCGTCAGAGCTCATACGTGCAGTAAACGCCGTTGCCGCCGGCCAAAACTACGTCTACCCAAGCGTAGGGGCTCGGCTCGCTGCGACCCACGATGATCGCCAAGCGCTCGATCGCTTGACCGACCGCGAGCGGGACGTGCTCGTACGTCTCGTCCGGGGGGCCACCAACAAGGAGATCGCCGCCGCCCTGTACCTCAGCGTGCGGACAGTCGAGACCCACCGCGCGCGGCTGCAGGACAAGCTCGGGGTCAGCGGGCTTCTCGAGCTCGTTGAGTTCGCTCGAGGTCACGGGCTGGCGGAACCGTGACCGTCCTGACTGGAGTCTGCCGCGTCTAGGGGGATGACGAATCGCAGCGTCGTGCCCGCCCCTGGCGCAGTTCGCACCTCGAGACTACCTCCAGCGAGCACGCCTCGCTCGCGCATTCCCGACAGGCCGAACCCATCGCTGCTCAATCCGGGGTCAAAGCCGACACCGTCGTCTGTGACGATCGTCTCGATCGACCTCCCGTACGCCCGAACGGTCACCTCAACGCTGTCGGCGGCTGCATGTTTGGCGACATTCGCCAGCGCCTCCTGGACGGCCCGGTAGAGGGTGCACTCAGCATCGGCGCTCAGATCCGGGACCACATGAGCCATCTCGAGATGCAAGGCAACGTCGAGACCATCGACGCTGCGCAGCTTGCGGGCGAGGCTCTCAAGCGCGGCCTCAAGCCCGACCTGGTCGAGCACGGCCGGACGCAACTCGGCGACCAGGTGGCGCAGCTTGACGATCTCATCCTGGACCAAGTCGGCGGCCTCAACAACCGTTTGCTCAAGTTTGTCGTGATTCGCGAGCGCGTCGACAAGCAACCCGTGAAGCGCTCCAAGGCCTTGCAGCGTCTCGTCGTGCAGCTCCCGCGCCCACCGCGTGCGCTCGTGCTCCGCCGCCTCCAGGCCACGCCGGGCTGCCTCCAGCGCCCGACCCTGACGCTCGCTCTCGACCACCTTGCGGGTGGCAAGCCTCAGCTCGAGCTCGTGAACCACAATCGCGGCGAGCTGCTCAAGAGTCACGACGTCCCCGTCGCTGAACTCGCGCGGCTCCTTGTCAATAACACACACCGTGCCGAGGCAGTGACCATCCCAGGTCCTCAGCGGCGCACCTGCGTAGAACCGCAGCCCAAACTTCCCCGCCACGAGCGGATTAGCCAGCACGCTGGGATCCGCCAACGCGTCCGCCACGACCAAGGACCCTTCCTGGAGAATCGCCGAAGCGCACAGACCTGGATCCCGACCCACCTGCTCCACATCGATTCCGTGGCGCGATTTGAACCAAATGCGGTCCTCATCGACGATGCTCACGATCGAGATCGGCACCTTGAACAGCCGCGCTGCGAGCTCCGTGATGCGATCAAACGCGCCGTCGCGAGGGCTATCGAGGATCTCATAGCGACGAACCGCCGCAATCCGAGCGTCCTCGATAGCCCAAATGGGGCTGCTCGATGACGTCTCCATTCGTCCTACTTCTACCCGCCCCGCTAGACACAAACCGACCACAACATTCTACGCGCCCGGCATGGCGCTCGATCCGCCACGGAGCCGGTCCCACATCGTGCGGGCGCTGTTCAAGCGGGCGCTGTGGGGCGAGGCGCCCCGCTCCCGGACCGGAGCCATACTGCCGCTCGCTGCAATCGTGCTCTTAGCTCTCGTCTCCCCGTTGGTCACCCCCTCTCTGCCGCCACCTGCTCCCAATTGTGTTGCGTGTGGGACGCGCGAGGAGTGGGTCTCATCGCAGGAACAGCCCCCGGCGTCCGCAACCCCCTGGCAAACAGCGTCTAGACCGTCGACGCGACGGCCGTCGGGCTGAAAGCCCTGCTTTCCAGTCACCGCGTGTACGCGCTGCCGCTCGTGCCCGATGGGACCCGTAGCCCCGCTTTGATTGCGCGAGAGGTCGCCTCGCCGGGATCGGCCCAGACCTCCTGTTCGCCAATTGCGCAACTCTCGGTGCCTCCCGTCAAAACCAGTTACCGCTCCGCGATGAAAGCGGCAACGACGTCGTCGTGGCTGCGTCAGGCGTCAAGCACGCGCCATCGGCCGATGCTGCTCGCGACTGCTTTTACCATCTGGAGGTAGCTGGAGCTGACGAGCGGATCGGCGACGAAGCCTCAGCGCGAGGCCCGTCCGCTCAGCCGTCGATGGGGTTCAGCGGCCCGGGGTGATGGACGTTCGTTTGGTTGTTCCGAGCGTCAGGGCCTGGCAGGGCGGCGTCGTGCCGACATTCTCGCCATGGGGATGTGGCGTCGCGATAACGGGCGGGAGGTCCCGAACGAGCGCCACTGGTCGGCGCATACCAGCACGTCGGCGCGGAACGCTCGCGCCGACCTGGTGCCCTACACGCCCTTGCCGGCCGAGACCGGGCCCGTGTGGGCGCCCGACCGCCTGTCGGTTTGGCCGGTGGAGGGCGGCCGTTTCGGGATTGATGCTCACTACAACGGCGTCACAGGCGTCGAGCGAGCCCACGTCCACCAATCGCGGCTGGAGAAGCTGGGGCTCGCTGCGTCGGTCAAGCAAGATGCCGCCGGTGGTCTGATCCGGATCGGGCCTCTCGCGCACGCTCCTACCTGGCTTGCCCTCGAGGCGTTCCTCGGCCGCCCTCTCTGACCGCTGCGGGCTTACAGGCCGTGAGCAGCCGGGATCATGGGCGCTGGCCGCTCGTGAACGGCGTGCACGATCTCGGTGTTGTCTATTCCTCGGAGATACACCGAGGTGATCGCGAGGTCGGCGTGGCCGAGTTGGCGCTGGATGACGAGCAACGACACCCCCTCACTCGACATCTCGACCGCGTGAGCGTGGCACAGCTGATGGGGCGCGAACCGACGCCGCACGCCCGCCCGGGCGGCCGCGTGGTGCAGTTGCGAGCGGACACCGGCCGGAGCCCACGCACGGCCGACGGCCGGGCCGCGCAGCACGCAGAACAGCGCGCCCACCGGGAGCGTGGTCCGTAGCTGCAGCCATGGGTTGAGCTGCTCCCACGCCCAGCGGTCCATCCCGACCTCGCGACGCTTGCCGCCCTTGCCGTGGCGGACCAGGATCGCCCCGCGACCCAGGTCAAGGTCACTCTCGGTCAGCGTCAGGGCTTCGCTGATCCGCAGTCCGACGCGCCAGAGCACGACGATCAGGCCACGCAACCGGACACCGTCGTCGCCGTTGCCGGCCGCGTGCATCACGGCGATGATCTCCTCGACCGTGGGCGGATCGGCCGGATAGCGCTGGCCCTTGTTGCGTGGCGGTCGACCCTCGTGAAGCTCGACAGGGTCGCAGGTGATCGACGCCGACCACAGGTATCGAACAGCACGGTGGATGACATGCGTCCTCCCTCGGACGATGGTTGACACCTGCGATCGTCCCGTCGCCCCAGGCGTAAGTCGAGCACCTCGGCTGCACGCGTGACTGGTCTTCGCGCTATGCGATCGCCCCACGCATCGACGGCGAGCTGGCCGCGCTGCATAGGCGCACGAGAGAATCTGAATCGTGCTGGGTTTGATGGAGACCCTGGCGTTTTGTGAACAGGCCGACGGCTGGTCGGTCCTGGGGACAGCGTAGAGGTGTCGTGGGGTGGGTTGTTGATGTCGATGTTGATGTTCTTGATTGAGCCATCCCTCATCTCTGTCGAGCGTCCTTCGAGCTTGCGGGCGCCGCATGAAGGGCAGCGAGGAGAGGCTGCGGTGCGGCTTGATGCAGATCCGGGCCGATTCCGCCGTCGACGGGTTCGGGTTGACGCGCTGGGAGGCGTTCTGCGGCCCTGCGAGCAGCACCGTTGACGGATCGGTCGCCCGGATCGGCGCCCTGGAGCTCGCCGCGGGCGGCGTGGAGGGCTTCGAACTCGGCGGGCGGCAGGTCACCGAGGTAGCCGTGCAGCCGCTGGGTGTTGTGCCAGTGCACCCAGCTCAAGGTGGCCAGCTCGACCTCCTCGACGGTCTTCCACGGGCCGGTGCGGGCTGGGCCGCGGATCAGCTCGGCCTTGTAGTAGCCGTTGACGGTCTCGGCCAGCGCGTTGTCATAGCTGTCGCCGACGGTGCCGATTGACGGGGTCGCGCCGATCTCCGCGAGCCGTTCGCCGTAGCGAATGGACGTGAACTGCGATCCGGCGTCTGAGTGGCAGCGCAGCCCGGGATGATGCAGACCCCGGTTCCAGCGGGCCATCTCGATCGCGTCCAGGACCATCGGGGTGCGCATGTGAGCAGCGACGCGCCAGCCGACGATCATCCGGCTGAACGCGTCGACGATGAAGCACACGTAGGCCACCCCGGCCCACGTCGCCACGAACGTCAGATCGGTCACCCACAATTCGTTGGGGTTGCTGGCAGTGAACTGGCGCCCCACGAGATCCGGGTGCCGGCCCGCGCTGGCGTCGCGGCGGGTCGTGCGGACCCGCTTGGAACGCAGCACGCCCTGGATCCCGGCTGCGCGCATCAGCCGCGCGGTCTGATCGCGGCCGATCTCGATCCCCGCGCGCCGCGCAGTCTTCCACAGCTTCCGCGACCCATAGACCTGATAGTTGTCCTTCCAGATCTCAGTCAGCCGCGGCGTCAACTCGGCATCGCGCCGCGCGCGCTGCGAGGGCGGCCGGCCCCGGGCCGCGTAGTAGCTGCTCAGAGCCACCTGCAACACCTCGCAGATGGGCTCGACCCCGAGCCGCCGACCGTCCGCCACATCGTCTTTGTTCTGATCGATGAACGCCACTATCTGCGCTGCTGGCGGTCGAGCTCCGCCCCGAAGAAAGTCGCCGCGCGCCGCAGGATCTCGTTCGCGCGCCGCAACTCGCGGACCTCCTGCTCGAGATCCCGAACCCGCTCTGACTCTGCGGTCGTTACCCCCGGCCGCACCCCGTCGTCAACCTCGGCCCGCTTGACCCAGGACCGCACCGACTCAACCCCATACCCCAGCTGCTCAGCGACCCTCCGCACCGCCCCGTGCGTCATCCCCGTCTCGGCCTGCAACGAGCGGACCATCCTCACCGCCGCCTGCTTCTCCTCCGGCGAGTACCGCCGCGTCGTCGGCTTCCCAGCTGTGCGATCTGTAGGCATGAACTCCGTCCTTGATATTCCAAGGCCAAGAGTCTCCAACCAACCCAGGACGGTTCAATCCGCCCTTCGGAAAATGTTGCGTTTGGGTGGCCAATCGCTGGGGCTGGAGTGCGGCACCCCGTAGCGGTCTACTTTGGCCCGGGAGTCGTCCTCGTTTCAGCCTCCGAACTTGTGATCGGTCACCGCTGCTTGAACGTCGTCGACGCCGATGCGAGCGTAGAGGGCGTGCCCGTTGACCGAGGTGACGTCAGCCCAGGTGGACGCACCGTCAGATCCATCGGTGACGAGGCCGATCCAGGCGTATGCCTCGTACTCCTCGTAGTCTGCGTTGATCTGGTCGAGGGTGAGGTTTTCGCCCTTGGGGTGCCGGTGATCATGTGGTAGGTGCCGTCGCCGTTGTCGGTGCCGTGGGTGAAGTCGGCGGGCGTCGACAGGCTATGCACGTCCGGGCTGAAAGCCGCCGACCCGTCCGTGATCCAGATGTTGTCCGTCAGGTGGCCGAGGCCCCCTGTGAACGTGATCCGTTGACCTCGCCATCGTTTAGCTCCCCGAGGTCGACCACGATTCCGGCATCCTCGTAGCCACTCACGGCGTTGTGCAGCGAGAGCGGCATGGTGCCCAGCTCCCACTTTCACCGTTGTCAACCTCGTAGTTGAACAGCGAGCCCTGCGGACCCTCTGGCCCTGTCGCGCCGGTGCCGCCCTTGGGTCCCTGCGGACCGCTGTCGCCTTTGGGTCCCTGCGACCCCGTCGCCCCCGTGGAGCCAGCACTCGGGGATGGGCCGCCGCCGAGCTGCTTGAGCAGCGACCCGGACACGTTGTCGGCCTGCACCGCACCTACGGCGAGGTTGGCGTGCCATACCGAGTGGGGCGCCAGTTGCTTGTGCCCCACCGTCCCGGGCTTGATTTGGTCGCCGTTGAACAACCCGACGTTCGCCGATGCCGCTTCGCCAAGGGCGATGAACAGCGCCGCCAGGGCGACGACCATCGACCCAGACGGGCGTTTGAGCTTAGGCACCTTCCTCCTGCTTGATGAGAGTCTTGCCCTATGACCATCCGGCCCCGATAGGGCTGGCCTCCGTCACTAAGCCGTGCCGATCCAAACCCATTTGACATACACATGACCACCTCCGGAGCCACCTGCCATCGACGGCTCCACCTGCAACTGCCAGCGCTCGGGACCCTGCCACACCTGATTCGTGCTCGTGCCGACCAGTTGGCCGTCGACGTAGTAGGACCGGAAGCCCGGACCCCACGTCTGCGTGTACACGTGCCACTGCGTCGGATCGAAGTTCGGTAGCACCGACCCGATGGCGTAGGGGTCCTGCGTGTCTTGGCCGTCGGTGGTCGCGTAGTGGGCGTACGCCGACCACCACGGGCCTCCCGGGCTCGGTGTCGCGTTGAGGTCGGCCTCGGGAAAGTCCGATTCCGCGGCCGGCCAGTCGTCGGTGTTCTGGGGCACCGAACACACCCCGCCCGCCGCAACTCATTGGCTACGCGCGGGTGTCGACCGCTGGCCGTCGCACAGAGATCGTTACCGGGGGTTCGGCTCGCTACAACTCCGCGTCCTCGATGCCCTCCCGGAGGCTGGCCCCGGTGATCATGTCAACGAGATCGCGGGCGGTCGCTGCGGAGGTATCGACGTCACCCACCTTCCGTCCGTGGCGCAAGACGATCGCCTGGTCGCAGACCTCGATCGCCTCCTGCATGTTGTGGGTGATCAGCAGCACGGCTATCCCGCGACTCGCGAGTTGACCGATCAACTCGCGGACGTTCTTTGCCTGTTCCACTCCGAGGGCCGCGGAAGGCTCGTCCATGATCACGATGTGGCTTCCCCACGCCGCTGCTCGGCCGACGGCGACCGCCTGCCGCTGGCCACCAGAGAGGCGATCGACGGTGAGCCGCACGGACGGCAGCGTCACGCGCAGCTCGTTGAGGATCTGGCGTGACTGGGCATACATCTGGCGCTTGCGGAGCCACCCCACGGATTTGAAGACGGATCGTCCCGCCACGAGCTCCCTGTTGAGAAAAAGGTTCTCGGCGACATTGAGGGCCGGCACCAGCGCTAGGTCCTGATGAACGGTTTCAATCCCCAGGGTGCGTGCGGCCTGAGGCGATTCGATCCGTACCGGCTCACCGTTCATCAGGAAGGTGCCCTCATCAGGCATCTCGTTGCCACATATGCACTTCACCAACGTGCTCTTGCCCGCGCCGTTGTCGCCAAGCAGGCCGAGGACCTGGCCGCGGTTGAGCGTCAGGTTCACGTCGGCCAAGGCGCGCACCGGGCCATAGGACTTGCTCAGGTTCCGCACCTCAAGCGCTGCGGCGTCGGTCATATCAGCCTCGCTTGACGCTGGTGATCGTCGCGGTACATGACAGAGCGTTGACCGCGCGGTGGTTGGGCTTGACCGAGAAGGTGGCCGTGCCATGCGCGGGCACCGTCGTCGTCGCCGCCGTGGCGGAGGCGAGCGTCGAGTTGGACACACTGACCCACGCGACCTGCAGCTGCACAACGACCGGTGACGCAGCGTCGTTGTTGATCTGGCCGCCGGCGCTGCCCGGGTTACAGCTGGAGGCCAGAGCACTGACGGACTGAGCGAGGCTGACGTGGCTCTGTGCCCCCGGGAGGTAGCAGCAGACGCAGCCCGACAGTCCCAATGCGCAGGCCACGACGAGCGCGCAGCACGCGGCACGCGCCTGAACGGACCGGCCTCGACGCGGCAACCGGATGGTCCTCGTCTGGCCCATCACAGCTCTACCGAAAGCACCGGATCCGTCACGACCTGGCATTGGCACGACGTCGTACTTTGGTCAGGGCGTTGAGGCCGGCGGCCAGGACGAGGGCGATCCCCGCGCTCACCTGAGACCAATACGCCGGGACCCCAAGCAAGAGCAGGCCGTTGTTGAGCACGCCGATAAACAGGACGGCGGCGAGGACTCCCAGCAGAGACCCTGAACCCCCGGTGAAGGCCACGCCCCCTAACAACACCGCACTGATGACGCTCAGCTCCGTGCCCTGGCCAAGGATCGGCGGCGCCGAACTCAGCTGGGACGCAAGGATCAATGCCGCCAGTGCTGAGGCGATACCGCTGGCGATGTATAGGCCGGTGACCAAGGTCTTGATCCGGATGCCGAGACGGTAGGCCGCGGCCTGGTTGCTTCCGATGGCCATGACATGACGCCCCCAGCGCGTCCAATACAGAAACAGCGCGCCGAAAATGAAGGCCACGGCGCAGATCACGATAGGGACCGGGACGTTGATCCCCTTCACGTTGCCTTGGCCGATGATTGCGAAGCTATTCGGGAAGCCGCTCGGCGTCTGACCCTTTGCCACCACGAGAGCAAACCCGGCGATGGCCCCGTAGAAGCCAAGGGTGACGATGATCGCCGGCAGCTTGAAGATGGCGACCAGGCCGCCTTGGAGAGCGCCGATCGCGGCCCCCAGCGCGATACCGATCACACACGCGAAGAACACTCCATGTGGCAGGAGCAGGCCGACACTCACCGCGATGAGCGAGACCTGCGATCCCACGGAGAAATCGATGTATCCGGCGAGGATCAGGAGCGTCTGGGGAACGACGATGATCCCGACGGGCGCCACCTGTATCAGCACCAACTTGAAGTTCGAGAACGCAAAGAAGTTCTGCGCGGTGCCTGCGAACACCGCGATCTCGATGACCAGCGCAAAGACAATGACGTGCTGAACCGCCCACTGCTCGACGACGAAGCGCGTACCAGCGGGCCTCGTCGTCGAGCTCTGGCGGGCGGGAACGACGGTCAAGCTCAGCTGCCCTTAGACACGGCGGCGTACTTCTTGAGCAGCTCGTTGGCGCCCGCCGGTGTGGTGACGAGGTCGTAGTTGAGGAATAGGCTCGTCGACGGATGACCCTGCAGGATCTCGATCGGGAGATCGGCGACGGCCTTCCCGATCGCTGTCAGGTCGAGCGCGCCGGAAGCGCGGTAGATGCCCTCGGGGCCACCGTTGTTCGCGATGTACTTCAGCGCCTGGTTCTGACCGTCCATTCCCGCGACATAGATCGTGTTGGGGTTGACGTGCTTGGAGCGGATCTGCTGCACGAGGGCTTGATCGGCGCCGAGCGCGACGTCGTCGTCAACCCCGATCACCATGTTGATCGAAGGGTCCTTCTGCAGCAGCGTCTGCATCCCTGAGTAGCCCTGGGCCGCCGCGGCGCCGACCGCCTCCAGCGGCTTCACGCCGGTGGCCTTCGTCACCAGCTGGCGAACCGGGTCCGTGCGCTGCGTGCACGGCGACCCGCACTGGTCGTAGGTGAAGAGCGCCCAGCTGAAGTTCTTGGAGCTCTTGAAGTGCGCGTGATACCAGGCGATGGCGTTGTTCGCCACGGCCTTCGCGCCGGCCACATTGTTGTACTCAATCGCTGCCGATGAGCCATGGACGGGCTGAGAGTATCCAACGACCACGATCTTCGAGGACTCGGCCTGGCTCAGGACGTGGGTCACAGCTGAGGTCCCGCACAGCGGCAGGACGACGATGGCCTTGACCCCTCGTGCGATGAAGTCCTGGAGGTTCTGCACCTGCTTGGTGCAGTTGCCGTTGGCGTCGCCCTCTGTGAGCTTGTAGCCCTTGGCGGTCGCCTCGGTCTTGGCGGGGTTAGCGATCAGCGGATAGATCCCCGATGCCTCGTTGCCGTAGCTGAAGCCGATCACGCCCCCGCTGCTCGCCGATGATGACGCCGACGTCGTGCCCGTTGATGCGGGAGTCGTCGATGCCGTCGACGCAGCGGTTGTTGCCGCAGCCGGGCTCGAGGTTTTTGTGGACGACGATGATCCACACGCGGCGAGACCGAGGATGGCGGCGAGCACGCCCAACGATTTTGTTACGGAACCCCAGTTCACAAGATCCTCCGATGCGTCATCAGCTTGTTGGAAGCGCAGCAGGTTTCAGGCTCTCGACGCAGGGTGCGGCCCCGGCAGTGAGCGGAGGGCGAGTGGGACGAGAGGACGGGCAAGCGCGCTGCGGATGCGTGCCCGGGGAAGGAAGCGGGGATCTGGCGCTGCGATTCCGGGGGAACAAGGCGTACATGCAGAAAGTTATATTTTATAGAGTATAGACAGGGAACGCGGAATCGACGGGGTCCCTCGCGGCGTGATTAATATAACTTATAGTCGCAGGGAAGGCAAGGGGCTTAACGGCTACGCGGCGCCAGCGCGCTCACGCCAGTAGTCGGTGTACGTCATCACCGGAACGCGCTCTTTGGCGTACGCGAGGAAGCCGCGCAGCCAGCCGATGCGGCGCTCATCTGCGGCGATCAGCGTCCAGTCGTGAAAGCAGGCGCCGAACACGACGTCGCGCCGGGCGACCTCATCCACGACACCTTCCATTGCCTGCCGGTATGCGTCTCCGGTGTCGTAGCCGTATTGGTCAAACCACACGCCGTCGAGCCAGAACTGGAAGGGCAGTTCCAGGATGTCGGGGAACCCCTCCTCTTCGTAGACGAAGGGCTGAACATCGAGCGGCGTTGGGTTGGCGTTCTCCTCGTTGCGTCCCCATGAGGTCACGTAGCGCAGCCCCGCGGCGCGGACGTGCTCTAGGAGATCGGGCCGGCCACGCAGGCCGCGGTAGTAGCCGAACGGGGTGCGCAGACCCAGGCAGTCGTGCCCGAGGTGATCATGGATCAGCTGTGAGCTGAACCGCAGCTCCTCGCGCAATGCAACCGGCGGCGTCTCGGGGATCGTCGCGGTCACACCGGGCTCGGGCTCGTAGACGATCTCCCGGAAGGGCACATGGCTGTATGTGTGCTGTTGGATGTCGAACAGGCCAGTCGCGTCGGCCTGCTTGACGGCATCGAGTGAGTGGACGAGCGTGCGGCCGCAGACGAAGAGGGTGCCGTTGACACCCACGTCGCGATGGACCTCGGTCATCACCTCGAGCGCCTGCGCCGCGGTGTGGGTGTCGAGCGCGAAGCGGTAGGGGGAGCGCCTGAGATCCCCGAAGCGGGCGAGGCCCTCTCCCACTGCGCCGGACTCCGTGTCATAGCCGATCAGAACAGTTCCCATTGATCCTCCTCTCAGACCAGCGTGCGGACGGCCTCGACAATGCGTTCGACCGAGGGTGCGTAGCGCTTCTCGAGCGGCGGACTGAACGGGACGGGCACATCGGGCGCGGTCAGCCTGACGATCGGCCCATTCAGCGAGTCAAAAGCACGCGCGGTTACCGCCGCGGCGATCTCCGCGGCGACCCCGCCCCGCGGCGGGCTCTCGTCAACGACGAGCATCGCGCCCGTCTTCTCCACGGAGGCCGCCAGGGTGTCCTCGTCCAGCGGCGCGAGCGTGCGGGGGTCGATGACCTCGACGTCGATGCCCTCGGCGGCGAGCCGCTCGGCCGCCTCGAGAGCGCGTGGCACCATCGCGGCGATTGCGACGACGCTCACGTCCCCACCGGCACGGCGGACACTGGCCTGGCCAAAAGGAATCAAGTATGGCGACTCAGGCACCCCGCCCCGCGAGGGGTAGAGCAGGAGGTGCTCGAAAAACATCACCGGTTCGTCGGTCGCGATCGCCTGTAGGAGAAGGCCCTTGGCGTCATACGGCGTCGACGGCACAACGGTCCGCAGCCCTGGAAGGTGTGCGAAGACCGAGTACAAGGTGCCCGAGTGCTGCGCCGCCGCGCCCAAGCCTGAGCCCATCGCGACGCGGATGACGAGCGGGAGCCGCACCTGCCCCCCGGTCATGTAGGGGATCTTGGCCGCCTGGTTGTAGATCTGGTCAAAGGCGAGCGCGGTGAAGTCGGCCCACATGAGATCGACGACCGGGCGCAGGCCCGACGCCGCGGCGCCGACGGCGGCGCCCAGGATGCCTGCTTCGGAGATGGGCGTGTCGCGCACGCGGTTGGGCCCGAAGCGGGGGTAGAGGGGCTTGGTCACGCCGAAGCTGCCGCCCATGGCGTTCTCCCTGCCTTCGCCCAGGCCCGCCCCTCCGGCGACATCCTCACCCATCACGACGACGGTGGGGTCGGCGTCCATCGCCTGGCTGAGCGCCTCGCCGATGGCGGTCACCATGCTGATCCGCCGGTCGAGTTCTGCGGTGGGGACGCTCACGCGACGTCCGAGTAGACGTAGCGCCCGATCTCGTCCGGATCGGGCCACGGGCTGCTGCGCGCGAAGGTGACGGCGGCGTCGATCTCGGCCCCGAGCTCGCCGCGCAACACCGCGAGCGCCTCGTCGGTGAGCAGCCCCTCGGTCACGAGCCGCTCGCGCAGCGTCACCAACGGGTCGGCGGCGACCAGGGCCTCCCGGTCGCCATCGTTGCGGTACGCCTCCGGGTCACCGACGAAGTGCCCGGAAAGGCGGTAGGTACGCGCCTCGAGCAGTGACGGCCCATCGCCGCCGCGCGCCCGTGCCACCGCGGCGGCGGCCGCGGCGTCCAGGGCATCGAGGTCGGCCGAGTCGACGGTGACCCCCGGCATTCCGTAGCCGGCGGCACGTGTGGCGACATCCTTGACGCTGATCGCGTACTCAGCCGGGGTCGACTCCGCCGTGCCGTTGTTCTCGCAAACGAACAACACGGGCAGAGCCCAGATCGTCGCGAGGTTCATCGACTCGTGCAGAACCCCCTGATTGGCTGCGCCGTCCCCGAAGAAGGCAACGGCGACCTGTCCGGTGCCGCGGACTTGGGCCGACAGTGCTCCGCCGGTGGCCAAAGCGATGCCCCCGCCGACGATGGCGTTGGCGCCGAGCATGCCCCGTGAGAAGTCCGCGATGTGCATCGAGCCTCCGCGCCCTCGGCAGAGCCCGTCCTCGCGCCCGTAGATCTCGGCCATCATGGCCTTGAGCTCACACCCTTTGGCGATGCAGTGGCCGTGGCCGCGATGGGTGCTGGCGATGAGGTCGTCCTCGCGCAGGTGCGCGCAGATCGTCGCCGCGACCGCCTCTTGGCCCGCGTAGGAGTGCACGAACCCGGGGATCTCGCCGGTGCGAAACTCGCGACCGACGCGCTCCTCGAACGCGCGGATCGTCTCCATGGTGCGGTGGATCGCGCGCAGGCGCTCAGTCGGCATCTCGCTCACGAGATCGCCTCGAGCGCGTGGGCAAAGGCTCCCAGGAAGCGCGCTGCCGGGGCGCCGTCCACGGCGCGGTGGTCATAGGTCAGGCACGCTTGAAGGGTGGGGGCGACGACGACGCTTCCGTCGCGTGCCACCGGGCGCGCACGGATGCGTCCGAGCCACAGGATCCCCACCTGCGGTGGGTTGAGGATCGCGGTTGTGAGGTCGACCGGGTGGGCGCCGCTGCTCGAGACGGTGAAGGTCGCCCCGGTGAGATCGGCGGTGCTGGCCCGCCCTGCACGCGCCCGCTCGACGAGCTCACCAATACGGGCGTCTAACTCCGCGAGGCCGAAACGGTCAGCACCGTGGACGACCGGCGCGATGACCCCGTCCGCGGTCTCCACCGCGATCGCGACGTTCACCTCCTCGACGAGACGGATCTCGTCGCCGACGACGAGTGCGTTGAGGGATGGTTCGGCGCGCAGTGCCTTCGCCGCCGCGGCGACGAAGACACTTACGTGGCGACTTCCCGAGCGTTCCCGAGCCGCCACGGCCGCCGTCGCCTCGATCTCCAGCACCGAGGTGAGCTGGGGCGCGTCGCGCAGGCTCTCGGTCATGCGGCGGGCGATCGTGCCACGCCGGCCCCGAAGCGCGATGCGGTGGGTGACGGCGAGCTCAGTGCGGGTTACCGCACCGGCGGAAGCGATGCTGTCGGGCGCGGCCGGATCGCCGGCCGGCGCCGCGGTGGGACCTCCGCTGTGTCCCTCGGCGTAGGCCAGGACATGGCGGTCAGTGAGCCGCTGCCCGGATTCCACCTTCGCCCAGGCCGCAACCGCCGTCGCGTCAAGCCCGTGCTCGGCCAGGGCGCGTTGCGCTCGCGGCGACACCGGTACCGGCACTGTCGCCGCTTCGGTGCTGCCGGTGGCGGCAGCCTGGCACGCGTTCTCGGTGGACGCGATCAGACCAATGGTCTGCCCGACCTCCACGTCCACTTCGGGCTCGAGCTCGTGGCGCACCCATCCGGCCACCTCGGCTTCGCACTCCTGCGTGGCCTTGTCGGACTCGAGTTCGAACAGCGGCTCGCCCGCCTCGACGTGGGCGCCGTCGTCCACGAGCCATGCGGTCAGGCGCATTCCCTCCTCGAACATGCCCAGCTTGGGGATCCGCACCGGCGTCGTCGACATCACGCCACCTGGATGAGTCCGCCGTCCACCACGACCTGGGTTCCGTTGACACCGGCCGCGAGGTCGCTGGCCAGGAAGGTCGCGACGCGCGCGACCTCGTCGGGCTGCGTGAGCCGGCCCAGCGGAATCCGGCCCTCGTAGGCTGCCCACTGGGTGTTGGTGTCGATGCCTTGGGGGCTGCCGGCGTCGACGAACTCCCGCGCGCCCTCGGTCATTGATGGCCCGGGCGCCACCGAGTTCAGGCGGATGCCGTCGGGTCCGAGCTCGAGCGCGAGTGCCTTCGTCAGCCCCCAGCTGGCGTGCTTGGAGGCGACGTAGTGCGACAGGCCGGCACCACTCGGCCGTATGGAATCGATCGAGGTGATCACGACGATCGCCCCCCCGCTGCCCTGGCGGCGGAATTGCGCTGAGGCGGCTTTGATGGCGTTAAACGTTCCTCCGACGTTGACGGCGAGGATGCGGTGCAGCTCAGCTGGCTCCATGTGCTCGAGGCGCACATTGGAGAAAACCCCCGCGTTGCTCACGAGGACGTCGAGACGGCCGAAGTGCTCGACCGTTCGTGCGATGGCGTTGTGGACTTCGGCGAAGTCGCTGACGTCGGCAGCGAGGCCCATCGCGTCGCGGCCCGCGGTGTGGAGACGCTCCGCGGCCGCCTCGGCGCGGGGGAGGTCGCGGTCGACGAGGGCAACTTGACAGCCTGCGTCGGAGAGACGATCAGCGCAGGCGAACCCGAACCCCTGGGCGGCGCCCGTGACGAGGGCGACCCGCCCATCGAGGCGAGCGAGTTCAGCGAAGGTTCGTTGCGCGTTCTCGGTCATTGGCTATAAGTTATATGAGATGTCCTCGCCAAATGCCAACCTCGCTTTTCGTTCCGCCCTCAGCCTCCTGGCGGCGTACGCCGCTCGCGAGGTTTCCCCGGTAGAAGTCCTGCGCGCGGTAGCCGATCAGATTGCGGCCACGCAACCCATAGTTAACGCCTTCACGGCCCTATGCCTCGACGAGGCGCACACGGCCGCGGCCGTCGCCGAGCGCGCATACCGCTCCGGGGAGGAGTTCCGGCCGCTCGAGGGCATACCCGTCGCGGTCAAGGACTTCTTTGACACCGCCGGCGTGCGCACCGCCGTGGGCTCGTCGATCTTCCGCGATCGGGTCCCGGCCGTGGACGCCGAAACGGTCCGGCGGGTACGCGAGGCCGGCGGGATCGTGGTCGGCAAGACGGCCACGCACGAGTTCGGCTGGGGCATCACAACCGACAGCGCTGCCTTCGGGCCGACCCACAATCCCTGGGCACCCGACCTCGTGGCCGGCGGCTCGAGCGGTGGATCGGCGGTCGCTCTGGCCACCGGCCAGACTGCGCTCGCGATTGGAAGCGACACAGGAGGCTCGATCCGCATCCCGGCGGCGTTCTGCGGCGTTGTCGGGATGAAGCCCACTTGGGGTCGAGTGAGCTGCGAGGGCGCGTTCCCGCTTGCCCCATCGCTCGATCACCCGGGCGCGATGGCCCGCACGCCGGGCGACGCCGGCCTGCTGCTCGATGTCCTGGCGGGGGCGCCGCCGCGGGCGCGTCAGCCGACCGCCGCCCTAGACGGGATCCGCGTCGGTCTCTGCCCGGATCTCCACCTCGCTGCGCTCCCGGATGCGCAGCAAGACGCCTTTGCGACCGCCGAGAAGACGTTGGGGTCACTTGGAGCCGAGATGCGGGAGGTCCGCCTGCCCGACGCCAGCAGGATCCTCCCGGCGTTCGCGACGATCCAGCAGGCCGAGGCGCTGCACGTCCACCGCCGCGCCGGGCTGTGGCCGGCGCGCGCCGCCGAGTACGGCGACGACGTGCGGGGGCGCCTGGAGGGCGCGGAGGCGGTGGGGCTCGCCGACTACCTCGACGCACTGGAGGAGCGCCGCGAGATCGCACGGCGTTTCGCCGCCGCCTTCGCCGAGGTCGACGTGATCCTCACGCCGGTCGCGGCCGCCGGACCAGTGCCGATCGGGGAGACCACGGCGCGGGCCGTCGACGGAGCGCAGGTCCCGCTCCGCGATCTCGTGATGCCGTACACGGTGCCGCAGGATCTCGTGGGTCTCCCGGCGTGCGCGGTGCGCGCCGGCTTTGACGGCGCGGGGCTTCCGGTCGCCGTGCAGTTCACCGGTGCGCTCGGCGCCGACGATCTCGTGCTTGACGTCGCCGCTGCACTGCACGCGGCGACGGCGGACATCCAGGACCACTGGCCCACGACCCAAGAGGATCTATGACCCCTTCGCCCAGCCGCGCCGCCGTGATCGAGGCCTACGGGTCTCCGCCGACGATCGTCGAGAGAGCCGCCGGCACCGACGGCGCGACGCTCGAGCTCCGCGCGGCGGCGCTGAATCCCGCCGACCTGGCGATTGCCTCCGGCTCGTTTCCCGCAGGGAGCCCTCCGCTGCCCTATGTCCCCGGAATCGACGGTGTCGGCGTCGTGGAGCAGTCCGAACGCTTCTCGCCGGGCAGCCGCGTCGGCGTCCTCGGTGGTGGTGTTGGGGTGGCCCGGGACGGCACGTGGGCCGAGCGACTCGCCGTGCCCGAGGCGGCGCTGCTCGCGCTACCCGACAGTGTCGATGACATCGCCGCCGCTGCCCTATTGACCCCAGGGCTTGCCGCGTGGCTCGCGCTCACCCACGCTGCCCGCCTGCAGGAGGGCGAGAGCGTCTTGGTTCTCGGGGCCGGTGGTGCCGTGGGCACCGTCGCCACGCAGGCGGCCCGCCTGCTCGGCGCGGGCCGCGTCGTGGCGGTGGCTCGCGATCCGGAGCGGGTGATGCGACGCGCGAACGGGCCCGACGCCGCTGTCGCCACGGGCGGCGAGTCACTCATCGACGCACTGCGCGAGGCGGTCGGCGACCAGCCGCCCGGCGTCGTCGTGGACCCTGTCTTCGGCCCCGCCTTCGAGGCAGCTCTGGCTGTGGCGGCGCCAGAGGCGCGGATCATCCACGTCGGGCAATCGGCGGCGCCCACCGCATCGCTCGCTTCGGGCCTGATGCGCGGTAAGCGCCTGACGATCCAGGGGCTGTCGGTCTTCTTCGTCCCCCGTGACGTGCTCGAGGTGGGCGCGACGGCGCTGCTCGAGCACGCGGCCGCGGGTGACATCACGTTGGACAATGTCCGCGCGCTGCCGCTGGAGCGCGCGGCCGAGGCATGGGCCGCTCAGACAGGCGGCGAGGCTGTCAAGCTCGTGGTCACGCCGTAGACGGCCGCTGGCCGTAGCGGTCGGCATCGGCGAAGACGTCGATGCCCACGTAGCCGGGGTGCAGGATCGCGGTGTGAGGCACCCCGGCGTCGACGGAGTACGTGTCACCGGCGGTGTAGGTCGTGGCCTCACCGCCGATCACCAGATCGAACGAGCCTGAGATGACCACGCCCCACTGGGCTCCGTGTGCATGCTCGGGCACGGTCGCGCCATCGGGGATCGCGTAGAACATCGTCAGGGCGTCGTCTGAGCCGATGAGCCGGGCCTGCATGCTCGCCGGCAGCGTGGCGTCGGGCTCGGGGAGCGCCCGGATGAACTCCGGGAACACGTCAGCGAACGCCATCACGCCAGCGCCGGCGTGTCCGGGCGCATCTCCTCGACGACGACATCGCCGTCGACGATGATCGGCTCATCGTCGAGATACAACGTGCAGCCGCGCATCGGGATGTCGAAGTGGCAGGCCGTCGTGTTGGGCCCGCCCACCATCGAGTTGGGTCCCGTCGAGAACAGCACGTTGCCGTAGAAGGCGCGCAGCTCCATCCCGTGACCACGGCTGTCGGTGGCCAGCGCCGACCACCGGGCGCGCCGGTCAAGGCCCCAGCCGATGTGGGAGATCCCATACGCGTTGGGATCCTCGAAACCCGCCATGTACTCGCGCATGAGCGCAGCCTCGACGCCGCCCTCGATACTGGTGATCCGGCCCGCTTCGATGGTCAGCTCGACCGGGGCCGAGGCGTAGACCTTAAGGGCAGGATGATGTCCCCGGCCGCGACGACGACGCGCCCGTCCACGCCGTCGTCGGCACCCGCGGTGAGCAGCATGCCCCCAGAGGGCCAATGGTCCCAGGCGCCCGGGCGATCGGCAATCCCGTACTGCGGTTGCACCGGGTATCTGCCCAGCTGGTAGGTGACATCCGTGCCCGCCGCGTTCGTGAAGCGCAGCGTGCGCGCCGCCTCCAGGCGCTCCACCGCGACGTCCACGCATCGGCGCAGCTCCTCGGTCGGAAACAGACGCCCGAGGACGTCGACGGGCTCGATGCAGGTGAGGATGCGGGCGCCCGACTGCTGGAGGGCGACGAGCTCGGCGAGAACAGCAGGAAGAGCGTGTCGATGATGATGTCGGCGTGCGACAGCATCGCGACGGCGACCGTTGCCCGACAACGGCGTCGAACCCACCGTCCACACGCCGACCTCTCCGCCGCTCGCCGAGGAGACGTACGGGAGGCGCAGGTGCATGGCAGTGGCGCCGAGTCGCCGGCCGGCGGCCAGGAACGCCTCGACGTAATCGCCCCGCTCGTCGCCCTGCGAGAGGACCACGAGTACCTCGCCTTCCTCACCGCACAGAGGCGAGCTCGCGTCCGCAAAGGTCGGTGAACGACGACAGATCGAACATCGCTACTTGTCATTTGGAAGGCGCCGGAGCGACCGACTTAGATCTCCTTGGTGGAAGTGCGAGGTACTCCTCGCGCACGGTCGCCTCGGTCAGGGTGAGATGCCGAGCAAGGACGTCCGCCAGGGCATCCGCCATGGCCAGCCTGGCTGGCCTCGACCATCTTGTGGTGCTCGGCCATCTGGATCGACTGGTCGCCGAACGCCGTGATCGACCGGCGCACGATCGCTGGGTCTGCCACAGCGGGTCCAGGATGCGCTCGCCCCAACCGGTGAGCGCCGGAGCCAGCAACGTGCGGTGGAAGTGGCTGTGGGCTTCCCAAACTCGGGCGCGTCGGGCTCGTCGCCCAGTCGATCGAGCTCCAAGATCGCTTCGTCGAGTCGCATCAGTCCGT
>CAVYUJ010000010.1:0-412919 GCA_963771675.1 uncultured Actinomycetota bacterium
CGGGGTTCCCCGACAAGTACATGCCGTTCATGGACGAGGACCGCTGGGGCAGCGTGGCCGCGGACATCATGAAGTTCTCCTACGGGCCGATCGTCCGCTTCATGCGCAAGCGCCACATCAAGAACAACTTCGACGTCGAGCCCGAGTGGCGGCGGCGCGGCAGCACTCTGACCACCGGCTACCAGAAGCGGTGGTGACAGTCACCTCTGACTGACACTGACCGACGCACGCGATTGGAGAGACGAGATGGCAACCGACACTGGGCAGAAAGTCGTCGTCAAGGAGATGTCGTGGGACCCGATCACGCGGATCGTGGGCAGCCTGGGCATCCACACCGAGATCGACTTCACCAACCAGCAGGTTCTCAAGTGCTACAGCACGTCGATGATCTTCCGCGGGTTCGACATCTTCATGAAGGGGATCGACCCGCGCGACGCGCACTTCATCACCAGCCGGATCTGCGGCATCTGCGGTGACAACCACTGCACCTGCTCATGCCTGAACCAGAACATGGCCTACGGCGTCAAGCCACCCAAGCTCGGCGACCTGGCCTTCAACCTGGCCGAGACGGCGGATTACATCTTCGACCACGCGATCTTCAACGACTGCATGGCCAACGTGGACTTCTGCGAGCAGATGGTCAAGGAGACCAACCCCAGCCTGCTGGCCAAGGCGGAGAGCACGGCCGCGCCGAGCTCGGACATCCACGGCTTCAAGACGATCGCCGACATCATGCGCGCGCTCAACCCGTTCACCGGCGAGTTCTATCTGGAGACGCTGCACGTGGCGCGCTACACACGCGAGATGTACTGCCTGTTCGGCGGGCGCCACACCCATCCGTCGACGATCATGCCCGGCGGCTGCAGCGCCGACATCACGCACCAGACGTGCACGGACTACTACGTGCGGCTGATGCGCTACTTCGACTACGTCAAGCGCAGCGTGCCGATGCACGACGACCTCTACGACTTCTTCCTCCAGGAGCTGCCCGGCTACGACATGGTCGGCTTCCGGGAGACGAACCTCGTCAACTGGGGCTCGTTCGACGATCCGGACTACGTCGACTACGACTATCGCAACATGACCGAATGGGGTCGCAAGCGCTACATCACCCCGGGCGTGGCCATCGGCGGCGAGCTGATTTCCACCGACCTGGTGGAGATCAACCTCATGATCCGCATCCTGCTCGGCTCCTCGTACTTCGACAGCTGGGAGAACGAGCCGACGTATGTCACCCACGACCCGCTGGGCAACCCGGTGGACAAGAATCACCCGTGGAACAAGGTCACCCTGCCCAGGCCGCAGAAGCGCGACTTCGCCGACAAGTACACCTGGGTGGTGTCGCCGCGCATCTATGACAAGCGCACCGACACGCACGTGTGCTGCGACACCGGCGGCGGCCCCTTCGCACGGCAGTGGTGCACCGCCAAGGCCGGGCTGGTCGACTTCGGCTACGCCAAGGCCACCGGGGAGTCGATCCAGATGGTGCTGCCGCGTTCGCCCAACATGCCCGAGATGGAGCTCGAGTGGAAGGTCCCGGAGAAGTCCAACGCGATCGAGCGCGATCGCGCCCGGACCTACCACCAGGCCTACAGCGCGCTGATCGCGCTGCACTGCCTGGAGCGTGCGATGAAGGAGGTCCAGGCGGGCCGGACCAAGAGCTGGAACAGCTTCAAGGTCCCGGAGAGCGCCGTGAGCTGCGGCTTCCACGAGGCCGCGCGCGGGGTGCTGTCGCACCACATGGTCATCCGCGACGGCAAGATCGCCAACTACCAGCCGTACCCGCCGACGCCCTGGAACGCCAGTCCGCGCGATGCCTTCGGGACGCCGGGCCCCTACGAGGACGCCGTCCAGAACACGCCGATCTTCGAGGAGAACGGACCGGAGAACTTCAAGGGCGTCGACATCATGCGGGCGGTGCGCTCCTTCGACCCGTGCCTGCCGTGCGGCGTGCACATGTACACCGGCGGCGGCAAGGTGCGCAAGGTCATGCACACGCCGACCGCGATGGCCTGATCGGTCATGGCCGAGACGGCCGAGATGCGGGCCGCGCCCGAGGAGCTGGTGGCGCGCGTCCAGGAGCTCCAGGAGCGGCTGGAGGCCGTCGCCGGCGATTCGGACGCGGGGCGGATTGCCGACGAGCTCGTCTCCGCGGTGGTGCAGATGTACGGCGCGGGGCTGGAGCGGATCGTCACGTTGGTCGCGGGCGCCGGCGAGGACGGGCGGCGGATCGCGGCGTCGCTGTCCGAGGACGAGCTGGTCGCCACCCTCCTGCTCATCCACGATCTGCACCCGGTGCCGCTGGCCGACCGGGTGCAGTCGGCGCTGGACTCGGTCCGTCCGTACATGGAGTCCCATGGCGGCAACGTCGAGCTGGTGTCGCTGCACGACGGCGTGGCCACCATCCATCTGCGCGGCAGCTGCTCTGACTGCTCGGCCTCGGCGGTGACGCTGGAGCTGGCCATCAAGCAGGCCCTGGAGGAGGCCGCGCCCGATCTCGAAGCGCTGGAGGTGCTGGGAGTTGCCGCTCAGACCGCGGGCGGAGCGGGATTGCCGATGGTGAGTGGCAGCGTGGGTGGGTGGGGGCCGACGTCCGGCATGGAGCTGCCGGTGGTGATGGCAGGTCCCACGCCGCAGCCCTCCTGGGTGGAGCTGGAGTCGGTCGCCGGCCTGGCCGACGGGACGCTCGCCGCGGTCAGCGTGGCCGGCTCAGACCTGGTGGTGGCCAACGTCGACGGGACGCTTCTGGCCTACCGCGACCGGTGCGCCAACTGCGGCGCGCCGCTGCACGAGGGGTTGCTCTCGGCGGGCGCGCTCGCCTGTCCGGAGTGTCAGCGCTCGTTCTTCCTGCCCCGGGCAGGGCGCTCGCTCGACGATGACCAGATCCAGCTCGAGCCGGTGCCGCTGCTGCGCGACGAGGGGCGCGTCAAGGTCGCGCTCACGCAATGACCGGCCGCAGGCCGGTGGCCGACGCGGTGGCCGCCCGGCGCCGGGCCGACCTCGTCTCGGGGCTGCGCGGTCTCGCCCGGCCTCGCGGCGTCTCCACGGACGCCTCCGCGGTCACGGCGTCACCCGGCATCCCGCCCGCGCCCGGAGCACCGGCCGCCGCCGCCGACACCGAGAGCTGCGACCTGTGCGGCGTGGGCATCGGCGAGGAGCACCGTCACCTCCTGCATCTCACCGAGCGGCGGATCGTGTGCGCCTGCGAGGCCTGCTGGGCGATGCGCTCGGGCGAGGGCGACTACCGCCCCACCGGCAACCGGACGGTGTGGCTGACCGGCCTCGACGTGCCCGACGACCTGTGGGCGGGCTTTCAGATCCCCATCGGGCTGGCCTTCTTCATGGAGTCGACGGTCACCGGGTGCATCGTCGCCATGTATCCCAGCCCCGGCGGGGCCACCGAGAGCGAGCTGCACTTCGAGTCCTGGGCGCGCATGCGCGAGCTCAACCCGGTGCTGCAGACCCTCGAGGCCGACATCGAGGGGCTGATCGCCAACCGGCTGTGTGACCCGCCGATCTACGTCATCGCGCCGATCGATCGCTGCTACGAGCTGACCGGCACCATCAAGGCCGCCTGGGAGGGGATCTCCGGCGGCCCCGGCGTGCCGGCGGCGGTCGACCGGTTCTTCGCGGGCCTGCGCGAGAAGGCGGGAGCGTGATGGGTGTAGACCACGCCCTCGCCCCGACACCGGCTGCCGCCACCGAGCCACCCGACGTGGAGTTCGCCGTGCTCGGCGCCAGGCCGGTGAAGTACGCGGCCGCGCCGATGCTGGCGCTGGACCTTCAGGTGACCGAGACCCATGGCCGGCCGGTCTACATGCTCGCGCTCAGCATCCAGCTCATGATCGAGCCGGCGCGCCGTGCCTACGACGAGGACGCCCACGAGCGGCTGGTGGAGCTCTTCGGCGCTCCGGAGCGGTGGGCGGTGACCACGCGCAGCCTCGTCTGGTCCGCCCTGGACGTCGTCGTCCCGGCCTTCACCGGCCGCACGACGGTGACGGTGCCGATCGCCTGCCACTACGACCTGGAGCTGGCGGCGTCCAAGTACCTGCACTCCCTCAGCGACGGCGAGGCGCCGCTGGCGCTGCACTTCAACGGCATGGTCTACTACCCCGGCGAGGACGGCGGCCTGCAGATCGTGCTGCTGCCGTGGTCGAACTCCATCGGCTTCCGGATGCCGGTACGGGTGTGGCACGAGACGATCGAGCACTACTATCCCGGCACCGCGTGGGTGGGGCTGCGCTCCGAGACCCTCGAAGCGCTCCAGCGGGCCAAGCTCGCGCGCGGCCTGGCCACGCTCGACGACACGGTCACCGCGCTGCTCGGAGACGGGCGCGATGGCTGATCACCTCGAGGAGCTGCTCGAGTCCCTGCTGTGGGAGGGCTATGCGCTGTACCCCTACACGCCGGGGGCGACCAAGAACGCCACCCCCACCCCGTTCGGCATCGCCTATCCCCCGGTCTACGCGGCCACGCTGCAGAGCACGTTCGACCACCTCGAGCTGCGCTGCGTCCTCGGCGCGCCGGCCGACGCGGTCCTCAGCGCGGAGGTGAGGTTCCTGGCCGCCTCCGGGGAGCGCCATCAGGCCGCCGCGCACCGCATCGGCCTGCCCGGGGCGATGGTGGGAGCGCTGGCGGGGCGGGCCGCGCGCAAGGAGGTTTCCGTCGGCGGGCTCACGGTGGGGATGGCGCTGGAGACGCGGCCCCTGCTGGGCGAGAGCGAGTACGAGGTGGTGCTGCGCGTGGACAACCTCACGCTCGTGTCCTCCGGGCTCGATCGCGCCGGCGCGCTGCGGCGCTCGCTCATCTCGACCCATCCCGTGCTGCGGGTCGCCGGCGGACGGTTCCTGTCACCGCTGGAGCGGCCGTGCCGCTCGGTCAACACCTTCCCCGTCCTGGCCACCGCGGGCGACGATGTCGTCCTGGGCGCGGCGATCGTCCTCCCCGACCACCCGCGGCTGGCGCCCGAGAGCCTGGGCGGCCTGTTCGACTCCACCGAGATCGAGGAGGCGCTGTTGCTGCACGTGCGCACTCTCAGCGACGGCGAGCGCGCGGAGATCGAGCGCCAGGACCCCGCCGTGCGGGAGATGATCGCGCGCGCGGCCAGCGCGACGCCCGAGGACATCGTGGCCCTGCACGGCCGCGTGGAGGTTCGCGACCCGATGGCGCGCGACCCGGTGACGCGAGTGCCGCCGACCGAGCCGCCGGGCCTGACCGACCCGCGCGCCGGTGACGCGATCCTGGACGTGGGCGGCCAGACGTTTCGCCAGGGCGGCAAGGTGGTGATCCGGCCCGGCGCCGGGGCCGATGTCCACGCCCGCATGCTCGACGGGCGCACGGCGACGGTCGAGCGGATCTTCACCGACTACGACGGCAAGGCCCATCTGGGCCTGACAATCGACGACGACCCGGGCCAGGAGCTGATGCGGGAGACCGGCCGCTACCTGTACTTCTTCGCCCCGGAACTGGAGGTGGTGGAGCCATGACCGAGGACGCACTGCGCAGCATCCTGATCGCCGGCGTGGGCAACGCCTGGCTGCGCGATGACGGGTTCGGCGGTGAGGTGGCGCGCCGCCTGTCCGAGGTCGAGCTCCCGGCAGGCATCTCGGTCATGGACGCCGGGACCGGCGGGCTGGACCTGGCCTACGAGGTGATGCGCGGCTACGACGCGCTGGTCATCCTCGACGTCTCCCCGCAGGGGGGCGAGCCCGGCACCCTGTACGTCATGGAGCCCGACGAGGACACGGTGCCCGGTGGGATCGAGGACGGAGACGTCATCAACCCGCACGCCATGGATCCCCAGACGGTGCTGCGCTTCGTCAAGTCCGTCGGGGCGTGGCCGGGCAAGGTCGTGGTCATCGCATGTGAGCCCGAGGACGTCGCCGAGATGGGCTGGGGCCTCTCCGACCGGGTCAAGGACGCGGTGGGGCGCGCCGTCGCGCTGGTGCTCGAGACCGTGGACGAGCTGCGTTCGGGCGCGCTGGCCGCGCCCGCGGAGTGAGCGCGTGCACGAGCTGTCGCTGAGCAGCGCGATCGTCAACACCGTCGCCAAGCACGCGGACGGCCGCAAGGTCACGGTCGTCAACCTGCGCGTCGGCCGCCTGCGCCAGGTGATCCCCGACACGCTGGAGTTCTACTTCGAGTTCGTCGCCCGCGACAGCGTGTGCGAGGGCGCGCGGCTCGTCCAGGAGGTCATTCCGGCGCGGCTGCGCTGCAACGGGTGCGAGCACGAGTGGGCGATCGAGATCCCGGCGTTCCGCTGCCCCGCCTGCGCCGGCAGCGACGTCCTGGTGGCCAGTGGTGACGAGTTCGAGGTTGAGTCAATCGAGGTCGAGGAGGCCGAATGCATCGCACAAAGGTGAAGGTGGTCGAGGAGGCGCTGGACGCCAACAACACGATCGCCGCCGCCAACCGGGCGGACTTCGACCGGGCCGGCGTGACGGTCATCAACTTCATGAGCGCTCCGGGGGCGGGCAAGACGACGTTGCTCGAGCGCGTGGTGGCCGATCTGCCCGGGGTCCGTGTCGGGGTGCTCGAGGGCGACGTGCAGGGCTCGATGGACGCCGATCGCCTGGCCGGCCTGCATGTCCCGGTGACCCAGATCAACACCGACGCGGGCTTCGGTGGCGAGTGTCATCTCGACGCCAACATGGTCCGCTCGGCCATCCCGTCGCTGCCGCTCGACGACATCGACCTGCTCATCGTCGAGAACGTCGGCAACCTCGTCTGCCCGGCGGAGTTCCGCATCGGCGAGGACGCGCGGGTGATGGTGAGCGCCGTCACCGAGGGCGTCGACAAGCCGTTGAAGTACCCGCTCATGTACCGCGCCTGCGAGCTGGTCATCGTCAACAAGATCGACCTGCTCCCCCACCTCGACGTCGACCTCGACCACCTGCTCTACAACATCGACCAGGTGCATCCCGACGTCGAGCGCATCGTGCTCAGCGCCACCACCGGCGACGGCGTCGAGGCGTGGCGTGACTGGCTGACCGCGATCGCCACCCGCGAGGAGGCCATGGCGGCCGGATGAGTCGCGCCGCCGAGCTCGCCGCTGACCCGGCCGCTCGCGTGGCGGCGCTTTTGGCGGCGCGGACCGAGGCCAACGCCCGGTTCTTCGACGCCGAGGCCGAGCGCCTGGCCCGGCTCTGTCACCTCATGGCCGAGCGCTTTGCCCGCGGCGGGCGCCTGGTCGCCTTCGGGCGCTCCCCGGCGGCGCGCTCTGACGCCCGGCACGTGGCCGTGGAGTTCGTGCACCCGGTGATCGTCGGCAAGCGGGCGCTGCCGGCCATCGGGCTGGCCGGCGAAGGCGGTCCGCTGCCCGCGCAGGTGGCGCTCCTGGCCCGCCCCGACGACATCGCCATGGCCTTCGGGGTCGGCGACGGCGATCCCGACGGCGAAGCCGCCGCGGCGATCGACGCCGCCCGCCGGCGCGGGTGCCTGACCGTCGCCTTCGCGCCCGCCGGAGCCGAGTGGGAGTTTCCCCCGCCGACGCCCGATGGCGACGTGGGCCAGGAGCTGGTGGAGACCCTCTATCACGTCCTGTGGGAGCTGGTCCACGTGTTCTTCGAGCACCGCGGGCTGCTCAGCGGCCGCCATGACCGGCGCTCCCATGACGCCGGCGCGTCGAGCTTTCTGTATCCGTTCCTCGACGAGCGCGAGGACGAGCTCGAGCCGGTGGTCGACGACGTGCGGCGCTCGGTGCTGGCCAAGGCGGCCGAGATCGGGGAGCTGCGGGCCCAGACGCTGGGCGAGAACGCGGACGTCATCGCGGCCGCGGCGGCGGGGCTGCGCCTGTGCTTCGAACGGGGCGGGAAGCTGCTCGCGCTCGGCAACGGGGGGTCGGCCACCGACGCGATGGATGTGGTCGCCGACTTCCGCGCCGCGGGACGGCCCGCCATCGATCTCACCGAGGACCCGGCGATCCTCACCGCGATCGCC
Organism: uncultured Actinomycetota bacterium; assembly: GCA_963771675.1. Taxonomy (GTDB): domain Bacteria; phylum Actinomycetota; class Thermoleophilia; order Solirubrobacterales; family Solirubrobacteraceae; genus Palsa-465. Next base: position 7,939 of record CAVYUJ010000010.1, read on the forward strand.
AACGACATCGGCACCGAGGCCATCTTCAGCCGCCAGGTGATCGCCTACGGCGACGCGGGAGACGCTCTGCTCGTCCTCTCGACGTCGGGCAACTCCACCAACGTCATCGCCGCGCTGGCCGAGGCCCGCCGGCGAGGGCTCATCACCCTCGCGATGGTCGGCTACGACGGCGGTCGCATCGCCGCCGAGGGCCTGGCCGACCACGTCGTGGTCACGCGGTCGGAGCACATCCCCCGGATCCAGGAGGCCCAGGCGAGCGCCTACCACGCGCTGCGGGAGCTGGCGCGATGAGCGTGGGTGCGCCCGCGCGGGGCCGCCGCCGGACCCGGGTGCGCGTGCACGGCACCGTCCAGGGCGTGGGCTTTCGCCCCTACGTGTACCGGTTGGCCGGCGAGCTGGGGCTCGGCGGCTTTGTCTACAACGACGCCCACGGGGTCGTGGCCGAGGTCGAGGGCAGCGATGCCGCCGTCGACGCGTTCCTCTCCCGTCTCGCTGCCGAGGCCCCGCCGCTCGCGGTGGTGGAGGATGTGGTCTGTGAGGAGCGGGCCGTGCGCGGCGAGGGGGCGTTCACGATCCGGCCAAGCCCCCACGGAGAGGTGCCCGACGCCGCCGTCACTCCCGATACCGCGGTCTGCGCGGACTGCCTGCGAGAGCTCAGCGACCCCGCCGACCGGCGCTTTCGCTACCCGTTCATCAACTGCACCAACTGCGGCCCGAGGTTCACGATCGTGCGCGGCGTGCCCTACGACCGCCCGCTCACGACGATGGCGGGCTTTGCCATGTGCGCCGCCTGCCGCACCGAGTACGAGGACCCGCGCGACCGCCGCTTCCACGCCCAGCCCAACGCCTGCCCGGCCTGCGGGCCGCGAGTGACGCTCGTCTCCCGCGAGGGCGACGCCGTGGCGGGCGGACCGTCGCCGGGGCCCGACCCCGTCGCGACGGCGGCCGCGGCGCTGCGCGACGGCGCGATCGTCGCCGTCAAGGGCATCGGTGGCTACCACCTCGCCTGCCGGGCCGATCACGAGGCGGCGGTCGCCGCGCTGCGCGCGCGCAAGCACCGCGAGGACAAGCCGTTTGCGCTGATGGTGGACGACGTGGCGCGGGCAGAGCGGCTGGTGATGCTGGGCGAGGCCGAGCGCGCGCTGCTGCTGTCCCCGGCGCGGCCGATCGTGCTGGCGACGCGCCGGCCGCGGGCGCCGGTGGCCGCGGCGGTGGCGCCGGGCGCACGGGAGCTCGGCGTGATGCTCCCCTACTCGCCGCTGCACCAGCTGCTGTTGGCCGACACCGGCGCGGCGCTGGTGATGACCAGCGGCAACGTGTCCGACGAGCCGATCGCCTATCGCGACGGCGACGCGCACGAGCGACTGGCCGCAATCGCCGACCTCTTTCTCGTCCACGACCGGCCCATCGAGACCCGGACCGATGACAGCGTCGTGCGCGTCGCGACGGTGGCGGGCGCGCGCCGGCCCGCGTTCCTGCGCCGGTCACGGGGCTATGTCCCGGCCGGACTGGCGCTGCCCGATGGCGGGACCCCGCGGCCGCTGCTGGCCTGCGGCGCCGAGCTCAAGAGCACCGTCTGCGTGGCCAAGGGGGAGCGGGCATGGGTCAGCCACCACATCGGCGACCTGGAGAACTACGAGACGCTGCGCTCGTTCACCGGTGCGATCAGCCACTTCGAGCGCCTGTTCGCGGTCGCCCCCGAGGTCGTGGCCCATGATCTGCACCCCGAGTACCTGTCGACCAAGTACGCGCTGGAGCGCGACGGCGTGGAGCTGATCGGCGTCCAGCACCACCACGCTCATCTCGCGGCCTGTCTCGCCGAGGCCGGGGAGAGCGAGCCCGCCCGCCCCGCGGTGGGCGCGATCTTCGACGGGACCGGCTACGGGACCGACGGCACCGTCTGGGGCGGTGAGTTCCTGCTCGGGGACGCGAGCGCATGTGCGCGGGTGGGGACGCTGGTGCCGGTCGCGCTGCCCGGCGGCGCCGCCGCGATCCGACAGCCGTGGCGGATGGCGTGCGCGTGGCTGTCGGCGGCGCTGGGCGAGTCGCCCGAGCTGCCGGTGTCGCTGGCCGGCGCCGTGTCGCCGCGGGCGTGGGCGCAGGTGAGCCGGCTCGTCGAGACGGGGACGGCGTCGCCGCCGACGACGAGCATGGGCCGTCTGTGCGATGCCGTGGGCGCGTTGTGCGGGATCCGGGCGCACGTCACCTACGAGGGCCAGGCGGCGATCGAGCTCGAGGCCGCCTGCGATGACAGTGAGCGCGGCGCCTATGAGATGACGGTGAGCACGATCGGCGCGATGGCGCTGATCGACCCCCGCCCAGCGGTGGCGGCGGTGGCCGCCGACGTCGCCGGCGGCGTGGCGATCGGCGCCATCGCCAGCCGCTTTCATGCCGGGGTGGCCCGCGCCACGGTGGAGGTCTGCACGGCGCTGGCGGAGGCGCACGCCACCGACAGGGTCGTCCTCTCGGGCGGCGTGTTCCAGAACCGGCGGCTGCTCGAGGCCGTCTCGGCGGGGCTGGCGGCCGCCGGCCTGCGCGTGCTCGTCCCCCAGCGACTCCCCGTCAACGACGGCGCGATCGCCTACGGCCAGGCGGCGGTGGCCGCCGCGACCCTGCGGGCCCGATGAGTGAGAGCGCGGGCGCGGGCTCGGGTGAGGGCGCGGCCTCGGTGCAGGAGATCCTGGATGCGCAGGTGTTCGTCGGCGGCGCCAACCGGGCGTTCGGCTCGGTCACCGCCGAGGACGCGCGAGGGCACGCCGACGAGCTGCGCGCCGCCGTCGGCTGGGGCCCGACCGCGCGCGTGGCCCCGGTGGCCCAGGCGTGGCGGGAGCTCTCGCTGGCCCTGGACCGCGCCGGAGCGACCACGGTGGCCGAGCTGGAGCCCGCGGCGGTGCGGGAGCTGGCGCCGCGGCTGTGGGTGACGCTGCCGGGGTGAGCCGTCAACCGACCCTGACGGTGCGCAGCCCCCATAGTCAGACGTGCACACATATGCGGCGTGCCCGGTCCCGCCTGAGAGGCAGCCCAGCTCCTTGACCAGCCCCTAGACGACCACCGCCTCGCACACCGGCACGAGTACGAGCTCCCACAGAACCGAGGGCGGCTCGAGCTCACGCCGCGGCAGGTCGTCATGCGTCACCGTCATTGATCATCGCACCCGGACCAGCCCGCTGATCGTCGTGCGGCCTCGCCTCCGCAACGCGATGCCGACGGCGCGGGTTCCGCGGGGGACGTTGACCTCGGCGCGATAGCGCTCGCCGCGAGCGCCAACCGTGTGAGAGGACCGCGGCGTCAGACGCTCGGATCGCTTGCTCCCCATATCTGGTATACGTATGCAGAGTCGGCTGCCGTAGGCTTGCTGCGCACTTCTGATGCCCCGCATCCCTCCGCCCACCAGCCACGACGTCGCCCGGATCGCCGGTGTGTCGCAGCCGACGGTGTCCCGCGCGCTGCGCGACGATCCCCGTCTGTCGGAGGAGACGCGGCTGCGCGTACACGAGGCGGCGCGCGAGCTTCACTACGTGCCCAGCCAGCGCGGACGCTCGCTGGCGACCCGGTCCACGGGCCAGATCGGAATCGTGGTCTCTGACCTGGGCAACCCGTTCTACCTGCAGGTGCTCGAGACGCTGCACGAGGAGCTTCACCGGGCCGGCCTGCGGATGCTCGTCCTCACCCCCGACGACGACAACCTCGTCCCGCTCGAGCGCGTCGTCGACGGCTCGCTGGACGGGGTCATCCTCACCACGACCCAGCTGCGCTCGCCGCTGCCCGCCGAGCTCAGCCGCCGTGGCTTTCCCTTCGTGCTGCTCAACCGCGAGGTCGATGATGCCCCCGGGGACGTGTGCGTGGTCGACAACGCCGAAGGCGCCCGCCTGGTCGCGCAGGAGCTGCTGGAGCTGGGCCATCGCGCCATCGCCGCCGTGTTCGGGCCCGACACCACGAGCACCGGCCGCGACCGCGAGGCCAGCTTTCGCCAGGTGCTCGCCGATGCCGGCGTCGAGCTGCCGGCCGAGCGCTGGCGCCGCGCCCCGTTTGACTTCACCGAGGGCCACCGCTGCACGCTGGAGCTGCTGCCGTCAGCGCCGACCGCGCTGTTCGCGGCCAACGACATCCTCGCCCTGGGCGCCTACAACGCCCTGCACGCGCGCGGGCTGCGGGTCCCCGGGGACATCACGCTGATCGGCTTTGACGACGTGACGCTGGCAAGCTGGGAGGCGTTCCAGCTCACGACGGTGTCTCAGGACATCGAGCACATGGTCAAGACCAGCACGGAGCTGCTGCTGTCGCGGATCGCCGCCGGGCCCGATGAGCCCCTGGCGCCGCGGCGGGTGGTGCTGCCGGCGCGGTTGGTGCGGCGGGCGACGCACGGGCCGCCGCCGCGGGCGTAGCGGTGCGGAGCGGCCGGCCTACACGATGATGGACTGTCCCCCATCGACCACGATGTCCACGCAGTTCAGATAGGCCGCGTCAGCCGAGGCCAGGAACAGCGCCACCCGGGCCACGTCCTCGGGCTCGCCGAGCCGCCCCAGCGGATGGGAGCGCTGCATCTCGTTCATCGGGTGCGAAGGGTCCTGGAGGAACGGGCGGATCTGGTCCGTGATGGTCAGGCCGGGGCTGATGGAGTTGGCGCGCACGCCGTGGGGCGCTCCGGCGGCGGCGAGGTGGCGGGTCAGCGAGATCACGCCGCCCTTGGCGGCGCCGTGGGCCGCCTGGGGCGCGAAGGCCGCGCCGCGGTAGCCGGAGACCGAGCCGGTGTTGATGATGACCGCGTCCCCCCGCTCGCACAGGTAGGGCCAGGCGGCCTTGGTGACGGTGAAGATGAGGTCGAGCTCGTTGCGGATGGTGTAGGACCAGTCGTCCCAGTCGAGCTCCTCGAAGGGCCCCACCCGCGGCGAGGAGGCGTTGTTGTAGAGGATGTCGATGCCGCCGAAGCCGGCGATCGTGCGCGAGACGAGCTCGGCGGCGCCCTCCATGGTGGAGATGTCCACTGGGGCCATGGAGAGCATGTCGCCGCCGGCGGCGCGGACGCGGGCCACGGTCTCGGCGGCACCCTCGGCGTTGACGTCACAGCCGAACACGACGGCGCCCTCGGCACAGAAGAGCTCGGCGGCGGCGCGGCCCTGCCCTCCGGCGGTCCCGGTGATCAGCGCGACCTTGCCGTCGAGTCGGCCCATCAGTGCGCCTCGGGGCGTGCCCTGCCCGTGGCCGACTCCGCCCCGCGCTCAGCCACGGTGCTCATGTCCCTCGGTGCGGGAACGCCGCCAGTGGACGTACAGCATCGACACGTTTCTCTAATCGAAGGCGGCCACCGCGCCGGGCGCCACCGACGCCACCGTGACGCGCAGGCGCTCGAGGCGATGGTCAGGATCCAGGGTCTCGGTGACCAGCCGGGCCGTGCGCACGTAGTGCACGGCGATCGCGTCGGCGACGGCGTCGGGATCACCCGCCGCGGCGCCATCGAGCATGGCCCGGTGCTCGGCCTCGCGACGGGCGAAATGGTCTGACGGCGCCGCCCCGTACACCCGCCGGTAGCGCTCGGCGTGATCGAAGAGCTCTGAGATGAGCGCCGTGGGACGCGGCCCCGCGGCGCCGACGAAACGCTGATGAAAGGCCCGATGGGGCGCGCGGAACAGCGGCAGGGACTCCGTCGAGAACAGGTGCGACATCTGTGCCATGAGCCCTTCGAGCTCGGCGATGTCCCCCGGATTGAGCCGGGGCACGGTGATCCGCGCGGCCGCCACCTCCAAGGCGATCCGCATGACGTACAGCTCCTCGGCGTCCTGCACCGACAGGCTGGCGATCTGCACCCGGCGATTGGGCTCGGCCAACACGAGGCCCTCGTCCTGGAGCATGCGGACGGCTTCGCGCAGGGGCGTGCGCCCGACGCCCAGGTCCCGGGCCAGCTCGGCCTGGGAGGTCTTGATCCCCGGGCGGATGTCGCCGTTGAGGATGGCCTCGCGCAGCTGCTGGTGGACCTGGGCGACGATGTCGCCCGCACGCACGCGTGTGTCGGTCACGCAGTCCCTCCGGCGGCGGTCAGGTAGCTGTGGAACCGTCCGTCGGGATCGTATTGGGCGCGCAGGCGTTCGAGCCGCGCCTCGTTCTCGTCTGAGAGGTACCGCGCCGGGCGCTGCCACAGGTTCTCGTCGGCGAGCTGGATCCCCTCAGACAGCGGCTCGAGCCGGCGCATGTGGTCGGTCGGCCACGCGATGTAGCGCTGGTCCTCGGCGGGGTCGTGCCAGCCGGCGAACGCGGCCAGGTAGAGCTTGCCCTGCACCGAGATGGCGGCATCGCCGAACTCCTGGGGGCGCCACGGGTACCAGAAGACGTGCGACTCCGGCGTGGGCACGTCCGCAAAGAGCGCCGTGGCCGGCCCGAGCAGCTGGTCGGCGCCGGCGTTGGTCCACATTCCGTCCGCCGACCAGCGCACGCCCTCGGGCTCGATCGAGTTGGGGCCGTCATAGAGGTCCACGAAAGAGGTCGGCCGGGCCTGCTCGCGGTGGATCGCGCGGGCGAGCACCGGGCACTCGTCCAGGCGCGCCAGCGCCGAGCGGGCCGCGTCGTCGTCGTACATCAGCGCCTGGCACATGAGCATCAGCGCGTTGCCGTCGTGGACGGTGCGCCCGTCGGGCAGCGTCGGCGTCGTGCCGAGGATCGCGAACTCGAACTCCGCGGGCAGGGTGGGCTCGAACTCCAGCGCCCAGGTGAGGACCGCATCGATGTCGTCCAGCGCGTAGACGTCGGTGCGTGTGTAGGTGGCGCTCGGGCGCGGGTGACAGCGCAGCTCGAACCGCGTCACGATCCCGAAGTAGCCGGCTCCGGCCCCGCGGGCGGCCCAGAGGTAGTCCGTGTTCTCAGCCTCGTTGGCGTGGATGAGCTCGCCCTCGGCGGTGACGACGTCGACGCCCACGATGCTCAGACAGGCCGGGCCGATCGCCCGGGAGTTCCAGCCCCAGCCGCCCTGGAGCAGGAAGCCGCCCAGGCCCACGGTGGGGCAATGGCCGGAGGGAAAGAAGAGGTCGTGCTCGGCCAGCAGCGCGTTGAGATCGCGGCCCTTGACGCCCGGCTGGACGCTGGCGGTACCACGCTCGGGATCGAAGGACACCTCGGTCATCTGCGAGAGGTCGACCAGGACGCCGGAGCGGATGCCCGACGCGCTCCAGCTGTGACCGCCCGACCGCGCCTTGACCTTCAGGTCGCGCTCGCCGGCCAGCCGCACGGCGCTCACGACGTCGCCGGCGCTGACCGCACGGACGATGACCTCGGGAAAGCGGTCCGGCTTGCGGGCGTTCCACGCCGTCTCGAGACGAGCCTGCTCATATTCATCCTCGCCGCGCGCGTACACGGGACCCTGAAACTGCATGCCGCCCTCTCCCCCTCGCCTGCGGTCTTCAGATACAGTGACGCAAAGTCTATACACAAGGACGGACTAGATGCAAAACGCGGTTCGCGCGCATCATGTCGGGCTCACCGTCGCGGACATGGACCGCGCCCGGGCGTGGTACGCCGAGGCGCTGGGGTTCGAGCTCCAGCTCGCCTTCGAGCTGCCCGGCGGCGCCCGGGGCGCGATGCTCCGCTCGCCCGACGGAGCCCGGATGGAACTGTTTGAGGTGTCAGAGCCGTATGCCGGGCGCGGCTGGCAGGATCCGCACACCGCGATGCTCACCCGCGGTCTGGGCCATGTCGCCTTCGAGGTCGACGACCTCGACGCCGTGTTCGGCGCCGCCACCGCCGCCGGGGACGCCGCGGTGTGGGCGCCGCGCCCGTCGCCGGAGCCGGGACGGCGGATGGCGTTCGTCCACGACCCCGACGGCAACCTGCTGGAGCTGATCGGACCCGTGGAATGAACCCGCTGCGTGGGTGGATGGTCGACCCCGCGCCGCCCCCGAGGGCGCGCTGTCGGGGCGCGAGATCTACGGCCCGGCCGACCGCGGCGGCGGACGAGGTACGCTGGCGCCGATGATGGCCCTGAGCGACCGGCGGCGCCGGCTGGGCGGCTCCTCGCTGGAGGTGTCGCGCATCGCCCTGGGGTCGTGGCGCACGTTCGAGCGCATGGACCGCGCCGACGCCGAGCGCGTGCTCCACCATGCCCTGAGCTCGGGCATCGACTTCCTCGACGACGCCCGCTACAACGACGAGACCGGCGAGGCTCCGCTGGCCACCGGGTACTCCGAGGTCCTGTTCGGCGAGCTCTTTCGCGCCGTGGGGGCCGACCGCGACGCGGTCATCGTCTCCAACAAGCTGTGGTGGGAGTTCTGGCCCGAGCAGGACGCGGTGGCGGAGGTGCACGGCTCGCTGGAGCGGATGGGCTTTGATCGGCTGGACCTTCTGTACTCCTCCACCCTGCCCGACGAGGTCCCGGTGGCGGTGGCGGTGGAGCAGATCGCCGCGGTGCTCGACGACGGCCACGTGAGCGCGTGGAGCGTGGTCAACTGGAGCGCGCAGGCGATCGCCCAGGCCGCCATCGAAGCCAGGCGCCATGGGATCCCCCAGCCGTGCGCGGCCCAGCTCCCCTACAGCCTGGTGCGCCTGGACTGGGTCGAGGACCCGGCCATGGAGGCGGCGCTCGAGGCCACGAGCGCGTCGCTGGTGCCGTCGGCCACGCTGGCGGGCGGCGCGCTCACCGGCAAGTACGCCGACGGGCCGCCCTCCGCGCCCGGACGGCTGAGCGCCGAGCTGGCCGAGCCGCGGCGCGCCAGAGAGCTCGCCATCGGCGCCGCATTGCGCGAGCCGGCGGCGCGGCTGGACACGACGCCGGCGACGCTGGCGATCGCCTTCACGTTGCGACATCCCCGAACCGCCAGCACGCTCATCGGGGCCACGGCGCCGGCACAGATCGACCAAGCGCTGGCCGCGGTGGAACTGGCCGGGCGGCTCACCGACGAGGACGTGGCGGAGCTGCGCGCCCTCTCATCGGCATGAACGTTCCCCGACGCGTGGTCACCGGCCACGACGCGTCCGGCCGCGGCGTGGTGATCAGCGACGGCCCGGCCGCCGTCTCGCGGCAGGTGGCCGACGGCGCATCCTTCGTCGAGCTGTGGGCGACGTCGGCCAGCCCCGCCCCCGTCGCCGCCACCGAGGCCGAACCCGTGGCCGAGTCAGACCCGGTGGGACCGCCCGCCGGCGGCACCCGTGTCCGGATCGTCGACATGCCCCCGGGCACGCGGTCGCCGATGCACCGCACCGAGAGCGTCGACTACGGGATCGTCCTGGAGGGCAGGCTGACGCTCGTGCTCGACGGTGGCGAGACGACCGTGGGACCCGGCGACCTCGTCGTCCAGCGCGGCGCCGACCATGCCTGGGAGAACCGCGGCGACGTCATGGTGCGGATCCTGTTCGTGCTGGTGGACGGGCGCTTTGACGACGGGCTGCTGTCAACGCTGCCGGCGGACGTCCGCGGCGGGCTCTTGCACGACGTCCCGTAGGCGCAGCGCCAGCGTCGGGCACGCCCGCACCGTCCGCCGCGCCAGGCCCTCGAGCGAGGCGGGGATCGGGGCGCCGTCGATCAGCGGATAGCCCCACTCGTCCAGCGTGATGCGCTCGGGCAGCAGCTCGGCGCACTGGCCGTGCGCGTCACACCTGATCGGGTCGACCTCGATCCGCAGGCTCATGCGACCGCGCTGCGCTCGCGAGGCGTGATCAGGACCGGCCGGCGCGCGCAGGCGTCGCACGGGCCGTGGCGCGCGTGGTCGTCGAACTCGGCGGTGAACACGCGCAGCGCGCTGGTCACGAACGCGGCGGTGCCATCGGGATGCGCGCAGGCCCCGCGCCCGATGACCAGCTCGGACCAGCGCAGTATGTCCGAGAAGGCGTCGCGGCCACCACCGCCGTCGCAGATCTCGGCGAGGGTGTCGGCGATCGAGGCCAGCCCGTTGACGCATGGCCCGCACTGATGCGCGCTCTGATCGGCCATCCAGCCCGCCACGCGCGTGACCTCGGCGACCGGGCAGGCGCTCTGAGGCAGGACCACGATGATGCCCGCGCCCAGCGAGGCGCCGAGTGGCCGCAGCGCGGCACGCGACAGCCGCAGGGAGGCGGTCGCCGTCGCGTCGAGCCATGTGCCCGCATAGCCGCCCAGGAGGACCGCGCGGACCGGTTCGCTCACGCCCCCCGCGGCACGCACGAGCGTGGACAGCTGGGACCCGTACTCGATCTCATAGACCCCCGGAGCCCGGACCGCTCCGCTCAGCGTCACCAGTGCCGAGCCGGGCTCGTCGGCGGGACCGAGCTGCCTGAACCACTCGGCGCCGTGGCGGGCGATGAGCGCGACGTGGGCGAGCGTCTCGGCATTGGAGATGAGCGTCGGTCGCCGGCCGACCCCGCGCTCGCTGACCCGGGGCGGCTGCATCATCGGGCGGGCGATGCCGCGGTTGACGAAGTTGACGATCGCGGTCTCATGCCCCGTCACATAGCCCGCGGGCACCATGACGATCCGCGGCTGTCCCATGCGCCGGCCCGCCTCCGGTCGCTCGCGGATGGCGTGGCGGATCCCTGCGCCGCGGTCTGGCAGGGACTCGTCGAGGGCGACCACGATGTCCCGCGTCCCGAGCATGTCGGCGAGGCAGTACGCGCCGTCCAGCACGAGATGGGGCAGCGCCCCGAGCAGCAGGCGGTCCTTGACGCTCATCGGCTCGCCCTCGGTGCCGTTGACCACGACGACCGGCCGGCCCTTGGCGCGCTGCACGGCCTCGATCTTGGCCGCCAGCGGGAACGCTCCGCCCCCGCGTCCGCGCAACCCGGCCCGCGCCAGCTCCGCCAGCAGCGCCGGCGGCAGGCCGGTGCGCACGCGCCGCGCCGGCCCGGGCAGCTCGCCGTGGACCCGGCGATGGGTCGCGTGGTCCATCGTCGCGGCCGACGCGCCCAGGAGGAGGCGGGGCAGGCTCATGAATGACCTCCCCGCACCGGGGCCCGGCTGAGCAGCGGCGCCGGAGTGCCCGCGCGGCGCGCCCAGCCCTTGCCGAGCGGCCCGCCGGGGAGCCACAGGGCCAGGCCGCCGGCGAAGGCGGCCGCCGTGGCCAGCGCGCCGATGCGCAGCCGCAGGTTCTCGGGCCACCCGATCATGGCTCTGCCCGCGACCGCGACCAGCACCGCGAGGATGCAGGCGACGTTGATCGCCTGAAGCCACGTCTGGCGGACGTCACTGCCGGTGCCGAAGCCGTGGACCACGGCGACCGGCCACGCCGCGTAGGCCAGCCAGTGCACGGCGCGCCAGGTCGCATGGCCCATACGATCGCGGATCAGACTGGTGATCGCCACCGCCAGGAGCAGGTCGAACGCCACCGCCCCGAGCCCCAACCACAGCGGCCGGTAGGACCCGGTGAACGGGATCACCGCGTCGACCAGTGAGATCGAGACGAAGCTGTCCAGGACCGCGGTGATGATGTGGACGACGAGAAAGACGACGGCGAGCAGCGATGCGGTGCGATGGATGCCGTCCACCACGAACCGCGGGACGCCGGACGCGCTGAGCCGGGCGATCGCTGCGATGCCGATGACCACGCTCGCCGTCAGCAGGACGAGCGCGACCGAGCCGCTGGCCCGCGTGAGGTACCAGTAGACGCTGGGACCGACGATCATCGCGGCCAGCCTCCGTGGATCGAGACCGTCCCGTCGACGGCCACGAGCCGTGCCGGAAGCCGCTGCTCGGCGAGCCAGCCCGGCGCGTCGTCGCCGAGGACGATCGCGGCGGTGGCGGCGATGTTGGCTTCGGCACAGGTGGCGGCGGCCACGCTGGCCGTCCGCCATGGGCCACGGACCGGCTCGCCGCTGCGGGGATCGAGGATATGGTGCATCGTGCGCCCGTGGTGGAGCCAGCGGCGCGTGGCCAGGCTCGAGGTCGCCACCCCGCCCGAGCGGATGGCGATCGTCTGGCCGGGGGCGCCGGGGCCGTCGCGGTGGTCGTCGGTGACGTGGATCGCCCAGCCGTCCGCCGGCGCGGGACCCCAGGTGGCGATGTCCCCGCCGAGCGCGACGAGCACGCCGCTCGCGCCCGCCTCGTGGGCGGCGCGCGCGCTGCGGTCCGCCGCCAGCGCCTTGGCCGTCGCCCCGAGGTCCAGCTCGACGCCCGCGGGGAGCGTCACCCGCGGAGGCTCGCCGGCCACCTCGATCTCCTCCCAGCGCGAGCGCCGGGCGCGGTAGACGACGATCGCGCCCGCGTCGCCCACCGGCGCGCCGGAGGCGACCGCGACCAGCTCGTGCCAGTCGCGGTCATAGCCGAGCGCGACGAGGTCGCCGGCGAGCGTCGGATCGACGGCGCCGTCGGAGGCGGCGGCGCCGTGGAGGGCGAGGCGCACGGCCTCGGCGAACAGCGGAGTGGCGACGATGGTCCGCGGGCCGGGACCGGTCATCGCATTGAGCCGGCTCAGCTCCGAGTCGCCGCGAAAGCGGCTGGCGGCGGCGTCGATGGCGTCGAGCTCGCGCTCGACCGCGGCTCGGGCGGCCGGGTGACCCGGACCGGTGTAGCGCAGAACGGCGGTGGTCCCAAGGGCGTCCCACGTCTCGGTTGTCGTACCGCACGGGGCCGCACGCGGCGCCGCCGGCGTCTGGGTCATCAGGAGCCGCCGGACACGGCCGGCGCCGGGGCGGGCTGAGGCGCGGGCACCGGGGCGGGCTGAGGCGCGGGCACCGGGGCGACCGCGGTCGTCGTCACCTGCGGTTGCGGTGTGGTGGTGGTGGTGGCGGCGGCGGCGGTGGCCGTTGTCGGCGTCTGGGCGGGCGGGCGCAGCGCCGCACGCCGGTGTCGCCGCGCGTGGTGGCGGCGCCGATGGCGGGCCTGACCGCCCGTGGAGGCGCGGGCCGGCGTGCGCGCCGCCGCGGCCGACGCGGTGGCGGTCACGTGGCGCTTGTGGCCCGGGAACGCGTTCGCGGCGACATCGGTGAGCAGTCCGGTGCCGGCGACCGCCGCCCCGATCAGCACGCGGTTGAGCGTCCGGAGGCGGCGAAGCCCGGCATCGCGGCGGGCGTGCGCATGTGTGCGGAGCGATCTGCTCATGACCACGACTCTGTCCAGATTCGGTAAAGAGGCATTCATCCCTCGATGAGAACTCTCTCTTCAGGCTGTTTGCAGGGGGAAAGGGCTCGTATGATGGGCGCGTGGCGAACATCGTCCTGATCGAGGACGAGCCCGGAATCGTGGATTTCATCGACCGTGGCCTCAGCGTCCATGGTTTCGAGGTCCGTTCGGCGCTCGACGGTGAGACCGGCTTGGAGCTGGCGCTCGGTGATCACGTCGATCTCGTCGTGCTCGACCTCATGCTCCCCGGCCGCAGCGGGATGGAGGTGCTGCGCGACCTGGCCACCGAGCGCCCCGAGCTGCCGGTGATCGTGCTCACCGCGCGCGGCGAGCTCGAGGACCGCGTCGGCGGCCTCAACGCCGGCGCCTCGGACTACCTGGTCAAGCCGTTCGCCCTCGCCGAGCTCGAGGCCCGCATCCGGGCTCAGCTCCGATCCGCGCGCCAGGCGCCCGCGACCGTGATCCGCAGCGGCGAGCTGGAGATCGACCTGCTCAGCCGCGAGGTTCACATGGGCGGGGAGCTGGTGCGCCTGACCAACACCGAGTTCGACCTGCTCGCCTACTTCATGAACCACCCCGGCCACGTGCTCAACCGCCAGCAGATCCTGCGCGCGGTGTGGGGGTACGGCCACGACCCAGCCACCAACATCGTCGACGTCTACATCGGCTACCTGCGGCGCAAGCTCGCCATCGGCGGGCGGTCGGTGCCGATCGTCACCGTCCGCTCCCGCGGCTACCGCCTGGAAGAGGACACGGGATGATCGCGCGCACCAGCGTCCGTTGGCGTCTGGTGGCGTGGGTGACAGGAGTGCTACTGGCCGTCGCGGCGGTCATCTTCGTCGTGGTCTACGAGCAGACCGGCACCGAGCTGCGCGCGCAGATCGACCAGGACGTGGCCGGCGATCTCTCCCAGCTCTCCCAGGCGGTCAAGGGGGTGCGCGCCGGCTCTCCGGAGGCGCTGCTGGCCCAGGTCGGGGTCTACCTGCGCGCCCAGCCGTTCAGCGCCACGTCGTCGTTGATGTTCGCGGCGATTCCCGGTCACGGGGCCACCAGCAACCCGCCCGAGCTGCTGGGCAGCCCCGCGCCCGACGACGGCGAGACGGTGGCCCAGCAGAGCCAGGAGAACGCGCTGGGACGTGCCCTGCTCACGGCGCCGCCCAGGATCACGACGCGGCGCGCCCCGGACATCGGGCAGGTCCGGCTCGACGAACAGGTCGTCCGTGTCAGGGGGCTCGCAGTCCGGGTGGGTGCCGGTGAGCCGCTGGCGATCGTCGCGCGGGCGCAGCGCAGCATCGAGCGCTCGTTCGTCATCGCCGGGGCGCTGGCGCTGGTGCTGGCCCTGATCGCCTCCTACCTCGCCGGCGCGTCCGTCTCGCTGCCGCTGCGGCGCATGGCTCGCGTGGCGGCGCAGGTCGACGACGGCGACCTGGCTCCGCGGATGGACACGACGCGGCTGGCGGCGGGCGAGATCCGTGTGCTGGCGGAGTCGTTCAACCGCATGCTCGACCGGCTCGCCGAGGCGTTCTCGGCCCAGCGGGATTTCATCGCCGACGCCTCACACGAGCTGCGCACACCGCTCACGGTCATCGGGGGACAACTCGAGGTCCTCGCGGCACACGGGGATCCTGGACCCGACGAGGTCCGGCGCGTGGAGCGACTCGTCGCCGGCGAGATCGCGCGGACCTCGCGGCTGGTCGACGACATGCTCCTTCTGGCACGGTCAGAGCGCCGCGATTTCCTGCAGTACCGGGAGTTCGAGCTCGAACCGTTCGTCACCGAGCTGTGGCTGGGAGCGCGCATCGGCGAGGAGCGGCGCTTCGAGCTGGGGCCGATCCCGGACGCGATCCTCACCGCCGACGCCGATCGCCTGGCGCAGGCGCTGCGCAACCTCATCCGCAACGCCGTGGAGCACACCCGCGCGCCGGACGGCCTCGTGCGCCTCGAGGTGACGGCGCGGCCGGGCGGCATCGTGCGCTTCGTCGTCCTCGACGACGGCCCGGGCATCGATGCCGACGAGCTGGAGCAGGTGTTCGAGCGGTTCCACCGCACCGATGACGACCGCAGCCGCAAGACCGGCGGCGCCGGCCTGGGCCTGGCGATCGTCCGCGCGATCGCTCGGGCGCACGGCGGCGACGCGCGCGCGGTGGCCGGGCCGGGCGGGCCGGGGTCGCGTCTCGGGGCCCGGCTGGAGCTCGAGCTGCCGCGGTTGCGCGTGCGGCGCGCGACGCCCGGCGACGACGCGGGCGACCGTCTCGACGGGCCGGCGCGACGGATCTCTGCGCCGGTCGAGGCCGGCGTGGCTAGAGGTCCGCGCCCGCCGGGAGCCGATCGACCGGACGCGAGCCCAGGAACTCGGTGAGCGCCTCGGCCTCCAGCGGCCGCGCGAACAGGAAGCCCTGACCGGAGTCGCAGCGGGCGCGCTGCAGCTGCTCGAGCTGAGCCAGGTCCTCGATGCCCTCGCCGAGGGTCTCCAGATTGAGCGTCTTGCCCAGGTCGATGAGCGTCTGGATGAGCGCCGCGGACTCCTTTGAGGACGCGATGCCCTGGACGAAGGCACGGTCGATCTTCAGCGTGTCGACCGGGAACTGGCGCAGATAGGCGAGCGAGCTGTAGCCGGTCCCGAAGTCGTCGACGGCCACGCGGACCCCGAGCTCCTTGATGGCGTTGAGGCGGCGGGCGGTCGCCTCGGGGTCCTTCATGAGCGCGGTCTCGGTGATCTCGACGGTGAGGGCCGAGGGCTCAAGGCCCGAATCGGCCAGGGCGTTGCGGACATCGTCGATGAGCTCGTCGTGATCGAGCTGGCGGCCCGACACGTTGACGCTGATCGCGAGCTCGTAGCCCCGGGCGCGCCACTCGGCCGCCTGCCGGGTCGCGTGCTGCAGCACCCAGCGACCGATCGAGAGGATCAGGCCGCTGCGCTCGGCGATCGGGATGAACACGTCGGGGGCGATGACGCCACGCTCGGCGTGACGCCAGCGCAGCAGCGCCTCCACGCCGGTGGTGCGCTCAGACTTGAGGTCGAACGTCGGCTGGTAGACGAGGAAGAGCTCCTCGGCTCCGATCGCGTCGGCCAGGTCCATCTCCAGCGTGATCCGGTCCTGAGCGGCGGTCTGCATCCCGGACTCGTAGGTCACGTACTGGTTGCGTCCGGCCTCCTTGGCGGCGTAGAGAGCGACGTCGGCGTCGGCGAGGAGCTCCTCCGCGGTCTCGTGCTGGCCGTAGGCGACGCCGATGCTCGCCGTCACCGACAGCTCACGGCCGATCTCCTCGGTCAGGTCGTAGGGCTCGCGCAGCACGTCGAGCACGCGCTCGGCCACCAGCTCGGGGCCGGCGTCAAGGGTGCTGGCCTCGAGCAGCACCACGAACTCGTCGCCGGCCAGGCGAGCGGCCGTGTCACCGGCGCGCACCACGGTCTCCAACCGAGCCGAGACGGCCCTGAGGAAGCTGTCGCCGACGGCGTGCCCGAAGGTGTCGTTGATGTGCTTGAAGCCATCTATGTCGATGTAGAGCACCGCGATGGGCTGGTCGGATCGACGCGCCCGCGCCAGCATCTGGTCGGCGCGATCAATCGCGAGCACGCGGTTGGGCAGGCCGGTGAGGGCATCGTGGAGCGCCTGATGGCGCAGCTGCCCGGTCTTCTCGGCCACCATCTGCAACGCTCGCTCGCGGGACCGTGACAGCGTGAGGATGAGCAGCGACAGCAGCAGGGTCACCATGACGCCCGCGCCGGCGATGAGCGCCCCCTGCAGGGCCGGCGCCAGGCCGGCGACGATCGGAGCTCCGGTGACCGTGATCGTCCACCGGCCGTCGAAGTTCATGACCGTTCGAGCGGTGAGCGAGCCGGCGGCGTGGCCGACGCCGGCCACATCCACGAGGCGGCCGTCGGGATTGGTGTACTGCAGGCGGACATTGAGCCCGTGCCTGTGTCCCACGGCCTGCTGGAGCAGCGTGCCGATGTCGAAGGAGCTCACCACCCAGCCCAGCGTGTTGGCGGTGCGCTCGGCGGGACTGCGCAGCGCTACGCCGCGGCGGTAGAACGGGACCTCGAAGAGCGTCGTGTGCAGCCACGCCACGTTGATCGGGTTGATGAGGGCGTGGTCGGTGGCGCCCGCCGCCCACAACGCCGAGGCCTCGGTCGAGCCGACGAACGTGTGCGGGTTGCACCAGTCCTGCTGGACGAGTCGAGCCGCGACCGACGGCAACGGCATCAGCGCACCGCTGGAGCTGAGCAGGCAGTACTGCGGCTGCCCGGTCGGCGCGACCAAGGTGATGGCGGAGCCGAGGAGGCGAATGAACGCGGGGTCGGCATCACGGCGAGACTGGAAGTGGACGAGATCCTTGGCGTCGATGACGTCGATCACGGCGCTGCCGATGCCGCCGACCTGGCGCTGGTCCCCCTGGAGCCGGCGATACCACTGGTCGAACTGCGTCGGCGTCAGGGCCGGGTTCATCGTCAGAACCGTGCGGAGCGTCGAGACGAAGTTGGCGTCGCGCTGGAGCAGGATGCCCCCCGTCGACGTGACATCCTGAGCCACCGCGTGGAAGTCCTTGCGATTGTTGGCCCGCTCGGTGTGCGTCCACAGGATCGCGCTGATCCCCGAGAAGATGAGGCCGAGGATGAGCACGGCGATCGCGGCGTGGAGCGCCCGGCGCGATCGGCGGCGGGTCTGGAACTCCTGGTCTTGGGCCACAGATTGGGCGTGAGCGGCGGGCGACCCCGGGTTATTCATCGCCACAACAGTCGGCCCGAACGGCTGGGTCTTTAGCGCGCGGCCCGCAGGCCCACCATTTCGGGTGGGGGCGAGCGGGTCAGCTCGCGGCGTCAGTCGCGGCGGATGTCGGCCGGCTCGTCGCGGTTGACGACGCTCGGCTCCGCGTCACGATGGACGACGGTGGGCTCGCCATCGGCGTTCCGGACAGCCGTGGGCTCGTCGGCGTCGCGCACGACGCGCTCGCCATCGCGGTGATGGACCACGGTGGCCTCGTCGGCGGGGACAGCGTCACGGTCGGCGACAGCGTCGCGGTCCGCGACAGCGCCACGGTCCTCCGCCACAGCGCCACGGTCCGCCACAGCGCCACGGTCCGCCACCGCGCCACGGTCCGCCACGGCGCCACGGTCGTAGGCCACGGGTTCATGGGCGACGACGGCTTCGTCGGCGACGATCACGGTGCGACGGCGGCGCGGGATGAGCGTGTTGAAGAGCAGGATCGCCGCGCACACGGCCCAGCCGAGCTTGGTCCAGCCGTTGGCGGCGGCCATGCCGAGAACGTTGCCGCTGATCAGTGCGATCACCGCGGCCGCGCCGAGCGCGATCCCGACGATGAGGCTCATCGTCTTGGCCAGCAGGTGCTGAGCGGCGCCGAAGAGCAGCAGGCCGCCACCGACGGCCGTGAGCATCCCCGTCCAGCCATTGGCCCCGAAGAGCCCGAAGAGGAAGTCGCCGTCCTTGGTGACGTTGCCGTTGGGGAAGTTGGAGAAGGGCGGGAACGTGCGCGCCTTGTAGAGAAGGTAGAGGCCGACGGCGGTGAGGATCGTGCCCAGAATGAGCGCCGGCCCCCGGGCCAGGCTGATCCCCTTCTCAGTGCGCGTCGTGGTCGACGCGGCGCTGTCGGCGGGATAGGTGCGAGTGCCTGTGGGGTTCACGGTAGCCATGGAGAACACCTACCTCTCCACGTGACGTGCGAAACAAAGCCCGCGCACCGTCCCGTCCCTGCTGTTTACACCCGATATCGGTCCAACGCGTCTCGCCGGGCCTGGGCATGATCGACGATCGGCGCGGGGTAGTCGCGGCCGATGCGGCAGCCCGCCTCTTCCTGGACCTCCGCGGGCATCGTCCACGGCGCGGTGAGGTAGGCGTCGGGGACCTCGGCCAGCTCGGGGACGTACCGGCGCACGTAGTCGCCGCCGGGGTCGAAGCGCTCCTGCTGCCGGGCCGGGTTGAAGATCCGCCGGAAGGCCGGCTGCGGGTCGACGCCGACCGAGGCGATCCACTGCCAATTGCCGTTGTTGGAGGCCTCGTCGCCGTCCAGCAGCAGCCGCATGAACCATCGCTCGCCCCAGCGCCAGTCGATGCCGAGGTCCTTGGTGAGAAACGACCCCACGAGCAGCCGTGCCCGGTTGTGCATCCACCCCTCCCGGCGCAGCTGGCGCATCCCGGCATCCACCGCGGGATATCCGGTGCGCCCATCGCACCACGCCTCAAAGCGCCGCTCGGCCCGGCTCCAGCGGATCGACCCGCGATACCGAGCCTGGAACTCCGACCGCGCATTGGCCGGGTAGTGGCCGATCACGTGGGCGTAGAAGTCGCGCCAGCAGAGCTGGCGCCGGTAGGCCGCCGCCCCCTCTCCGTCGGGCAGGCGGTGCTCCACCTCCCGCGGGGAGAGGCATCCGAAGTGCAGGTAGGGGGAGAGACGGCTCACCTCGGCGCCGGCGAGCTGGTCGCGTCCCTCGTGATAGCCACGCACGCCGCGGGCCAAGAAACGGCGCAGCCGCTCTCGCCCCCCGCTCTCGCCACCGGGCGCCGGCTCCTCGCACTCCTGCTCCAGACCCAGGTCGCCGAGCGTCGGCAGGGTGCCGGCGGCGAGCGATGCCGGCAACGGCGGCAGTCGCCGGGGGGCGCCGAGGACGTCGCGGCGCGGCTGCGCCGCCCAGTTGCGGTGAAACGGCGTGAACACGGTGTAGGGGTCGCCGCCCTGGGTCCGGATCGCGTCGAGCCGGTCGACGGCGAACAGGCCGGGATGCACGTGGAACTCGACGTCGTCGCCGAGGGTGTCGCGGACCTCGCGCTGGCGCCGGCGCGCGAAGGGGCCGACGTCGGCGCTGAGATGCACGGCCCCGGCGCCGATCTCCTCGGCAAGGGAGGACAGCTCGCGCCGGGGCGGGCCACGGCGCACGACCAGGCCACTGCCGCGATCACGCAACGAGCCGTCGAGGTCGGCCAGGCACTCCAGGAGGAACTGGGTGCGCGGCCCCGAGGCGTGCCGGCCGCCCAGCAGCCCGTCGTCAAAGCAGAACACCGGGACCACCGTGGCCGCGGAGTCAAGCGCCGCCCTGAGCGCGGGATGGTCGTGGATGCGCAGGTCACGCCGGAGCCAGACGAGGGCGATCACGGCCCCAGCCACCGAGCCACCGCCGCGTGCCGGTAATCGAAGATCCGCTCCAGATCGGGCTTGACCAGCAGCGGATGGGCCAGCTCGCCCAATCGTCCCAGCGGCAGCGCATAGTGGACCTCGTCGCCGATGATCGTGCCATCGCCGTCGGGGACGAACGTGTGGCGGTGGTGCCACAGCCGGTAGGGACCGCGCAGTTGGCGATCGACGAAGCTGCGCCCCGGATCCCACTCCTCGATCCGCGAGATCCAGCGCAGCGGTATCCCGTGCAGCCGCAGGCGGTAGTGAATGCGCGTCCCCTCCCCCATCTCCGCGGGCTCCGTCGCCCGCACCTCGAAACGCAGCCACGGCGGCGTGATCTGCTCGAGGTTGTGCGCTCGGGCGAAGAAGCTGAAGACCTCGTCGGGTGGGCGGTTCAGGCGCTGGCGTCGCTCCAGCCGATGGACGCGGACCGTCACGAGCCGCTGAGCACGTCCCGGAGCGCCGGCTCGATCTCGGCGTGGCGGAAGGTGTAACCCAGCGCAGCCAGCTTGGCGGGGATCGCGCGCTGGCCGGTGGTCACTATCTCGGCCATCTCGCCGTAGAGCAGCTTGATGGCCGCCCCGGGGACGGGGAGAACGGCGGGACGGCTCAGGGCGTGGCCGAGCGCCCGGGAGAGCTCGGCGTTGGTGACGGGATTGGGAGCGGTGAGGTTGACCGGGCCGGAGGCGCCGTCGAGATCGAGGCAGTGCATGAGCCCGCCGATGACGTCGTCGAGATGGATCCACGGGACGTACTGCCGGCCGCCCGCCACGGGGCCGCCGATCCCGAGCTTGAAGAACGGCAGCATCTTGGCCAGAGCGCCCCCGCTGGGTGAGATGACCACGCCGGTGCGAGTGCACACGACACGCATCGAGGCAGCGGCCGACCCCGCCTCCTCCTCCCAGGCCTTGGTCACACCGGCGAGGAAATCATCGCCCGCCGAGGCCGCCTCGTCGAGCGGCGCATCGCCGCGGGGCCCGTAGTAGCCGGTGGCCGATTGCGAGATGAGGACGCGCGGCCGTCCATCCTGCGGCAGAGCCGTGAGCGCCCCCACCAGCATGCGAGTGCTGCGCACGCGCGAATCGCGGATGCGCTGCTTGGCGGCGTCAGTCCAGCGCTGGGCGACCGGCTCGCCCAGCAGGTTGACGACGGCCTCGGCCCCCGCCAGCGCCTCCGCCGGAGGTGCCGCGCTCTCGGGTTCCGGCCACGGATGGACCTCCACGGTCTCCCCGAGGACCCGCTGCCCTCGCTCGGGATCGCGGGACAGCGCGATCACCTGGTCGCCGCGCGCGGTCAGCGCGTCGGCCACGGCCAGTCCGATCGTCCCCGTGGCACCCGTGATCAGTACGCGCATCAGCTGTCGCTCCCGTTCGAGATGGGTCGCTTCACTCTCTGTTGGAAAAACCTCCACAAGTTGTATCGTTTTCCCATCTCGCGCGTCGCAACCTCAGACCTCACCACCGCCCAGCTCGCGCACCGCACCGGGCTGAGCGCCGGGACGCTGCGCATGTGGGAGAGCCGGCACGGCTTCCCGGAGCCCTCGCGGCTGCCCGGCGGCCACCGGCGCTACTCCGAGGCCGAGGCCGGGCAGATCCGCGAGGTGGTGCGGCTGCGCGACCAGGGTCTGTCGCTGCCCGCGGCGATCGAACGGGTCCGCCGCCGGCACGTTCCGGTCGCCGCGTCGGTGTTCGCCGGCCTGCGCCGGCGGCGCCCCGACCTGGCGCCCACCGTCCTGCCCAAGGCGGCGGTGCTGGCACTGAGCCGCGCCATCGAGGACGAGTACTGCGCCCAGGGCGCCGGCGGAGTGCTGGTCGGGTCCTTCCAGCGCGAGCGCTTCTACCGTCACGCCCAGCGCCGCTGGCGCGAGCTCGCGCGCACGGCCGACCTGGCGGTGGCGCTGGCCGACTTCCGCGCGCGCGCCGAGCCGGAGGACGGCCCGGTCGAGGTGCCGATCGACCCGCGCCATGCCCTGTCGCGGGAGTGGGCCGTGCTGGTCAGCGCCGAGCGCATGCGCGCGTGCCTGGCGGCGTGGGAGCAGCCGTCCGAGGCGGAGGTGCCCGACGCCCAGCGGCGTTTCGAGGTGCTGTGGTCCTTCGATCCCTCGGTGGTCGCCGACGCGGTGGCCGTGGCCGCCGAGCTGCTCTCCCCCATCGACGCCGGCGTGGCCGCCCGGCTGCACGCTGCGCGCGAGGCCGCCGCGGCGGACCTGGACCCGGCGCCCGCGCTGCGCCACGGCGGCGAGCTGGCACACCGGATGGTCGGCTACCTGGGGCGGATGCTCACGTCGCCCGGCTGACGGTGGCGGGCGCCTCCTCGGTGCCCTCAGGGGCCTCGCCCAGCGTCGCCTCGGCGGCGCACAGGGCGCCCATCAAGACCACGATGAACGCGCCGATGGCCCACGCCGGCACGGTTGCGCCCGCCAGGTAGAGCACCATCAGGGCGACGGCCACCATCAGGCGGCCCGGGGAGCGCTCCCCGAGGATGCGCCACCGGAAGGCGGCCAGGCCGATCAGGTAGAGCGCCACGCCGGCACACATCGCCAGGCGCCCGGCGTCGGACATCGGCGCCGAGACCGAGTGATGGACGACGAGCTTGACGCCGCCGGCGAAGATGATGATCCCGGCCACGACGATCAGGTGCATGTAGCTGTAGGCGTCGGCGGCCGCGAGCACCGGATCGTCGTGCACGCGCAGGCGCTCCTGGGCCCGGTCGGCGATGCGATCGAAGTACGTCCACCACATCGCGATCGCGGTCAGCAGCGGCAGCGTGGCGCCGATGACCAGGCCCGGGGTGAGATGGTGCTCGCCGCCGGCCACGCCGACGCCGACCGCGACGATCGACTCACCGAGGCAGATGATCACAAACGCTCCGTAGCGCTCGGCGAAGTGGGCCACCGCGACCTGCTGGAGGCCGCGCAGGCGCTCACGGGTCAGCCATGCGGGGCCCGCGTAGTCGATCGCCAGCGCCGCCAGCCACAGCACCGCGCGGGCCCAGCCGTGCGTCACCGCGCCGACCAGGAGCAGCACCATCCCGATGACGACCGTGACGCCGAAGCCGAGGATCGCGGCCCGCCCGGCGTTGCCTCGCCGCGAGGCGTCGATGTAGACGCCCAGATGCAGAAAGCGGACCGCCGCGTAGGTGGAGGCGAACAGCACGGAGCTGCGGCCGAACGCGTTGGGCACCGCCAGGCCGGCGACGAAGATGAGCACGGTGCCGGTCAGCAGGCAGGCCCGCAGCGTCTGCGACTCCTCCTCCTGGGCGTTCGCCGCCCACACGAACGCCGACCACGCCCACCACACCAGCGCGAGGACCAGCATCGCCTCCCCCAGGCGCGCCCAGCTGGTGTGGTTCGCCAGCAGCGCCGTCACCTGGGTGACTGCGAACACGAACACGAGATCCCAGAGCAGCTCGACCGGGGTGGTCCGTCGGTCGACCACCGCCGCCTGCGTCGCTGAGACGTCACTCACCCGAGCAAGTATCGCGGCGCGAGAGCTGCCCGCCGTGCGCCGCCTAGTGTGCGGGCGCGGTCTCGGGCTCGGTCGCGCTCGCGGACTCGGCGAGCTCTGCGTTCTGGTGCTCGGCCTCGAGGCGGCGCATCAGGCTGGCGAAGTCGTCATGGCGGCGGACGACGCGGGTCCAGGCCCAGCCTGGCCGCTGCTCGAGCTCGGCCGTGCGATCGGGATCTCCCGGACGGACGGGCGCGCGCTCGCGCTCGCGCTCGCGCTCGCGCGCGCTCTCGCGCGGGCGCTCGTGGCGGGCCATCAGCGCCTCGTGGTCACGGCGCACCTCGGCCAGGCCGCCGGCCGGAACGTCGTCCTCCAGCAGGCTCGCCTCCAGATGGGACTTGAGGATGAGCAGCTCGCGCTCGGTGGCCCGGCGGGCCCGCGCGTCCTTCTGGCCGCGAAAGGCGACGCGGTCCCACGCCTGCGCGAACGCGATCAGGCTCGTGCGCCCGCCGGCGCGATGGGCCGCCAGCATCGGGCAGATGCCGTCCCCGGTGGAATAGGCGCCGACGATGATGTCGTTGGCCGCGATGCCGTCGAGCATTGCGATCCGGGTGCGCCGGGGCAGGCAGTCGACGGCCTGCCTCAGGTCCTCGATGGTCGCTCGGCGCCGGGTTCGCATAGCCTGTGCCGCCCGACGGGTGAGCGGCTGGGCCACTGTAACCGACCGACGTCGAGCCCCTCAAGCGATCCCCTGGCGACGAAAGGAAGCTTGCACATGAAGCTCGGAGTGAACGTTGGCTATTGGGGTTTCGGCATGGGCCCACAGGAGCAGCTCGACGTCGTCCAGGAGGCCGAGCGGCTGGGCTATGACTCCGTGTGGGCCGCGGAGGCCTACGGCTCGGACGCCGCCACCGTGCTGGCCTGGCTGGCCGCGGGCACGACGAAGATCAAGCTGGGCTCGGCCATCTTCCAGATGCCCGGCCGATCGCCGGCCATGACCGCGATGACCGCCGCCACGATCGACGAGCTCTCCGGTGGGCGGATGGTGCTGGGGATCGGCTCCTCGGGCCCCCAGGTGGCCGAGGGATGGCACGGCCAGCGCTTCGGCCGCCAACTCCAGCGCACGCGTGAGTACGTCGCCGTGGTGCGCAAGGCACTGGCCCGCGAGCGCCTGGAGTTCAAGGGCGAGACGCTCGAGCTGCCGCTGCCCGACGGCCCCGGCAAGGCGCTCAAGCTGATGATCAACCCCGTGCAGGAGCAGATCCCCATCTATCTGGCGGCGATCGGCCCCAAGAACACCGCCCTGGCGGGCGAGATCGCCGACGGGTGGATCCCCACGTTCTTCTCTCCCGAGTACGTCGGCGACTTCCGCGAGCTCCTCCAGGAGGGGGCAGACCGCGCCGGCCGCTCGCTGGATGATTTTCAGATCGCCCCCACGGTGTCGGCCTTCGTCACCGACGACCGTGAGCTCGCGCGCAACATGATGCGCCCCGGGCTCGCCCTCTACGTCGGCGGCATGGGGTCGCGCAAGCAGAACTTCTACAACAACCTCGTCCAGCGCTACGGGTTCGAGGATGCAGCCCGGACCGTTCAGGACCTCTACCTGGACGGCAAGAAGGAGGAGGCCGCCGCCTCCGTGCCCGACGAGCTCATTGACATGATCTCGCTGTGCGGCCCGCGCGACGTGGTGCGCGATCGCATCGCCGCCTTCCGCGACGCCGGCGTGGGCACGCTGATGGTGATGCCGATGGCGTTCACGCGCGAGGACCGGACCGCCCAGCTGCGGGCCATCGCCGAGCTCGCCGGCTGAGCGGGGCGCACCGCTGCGAGCCTTCCTCGGCGCCTTCGGCCAGCCCGGCCACGCCTTTCCCATGCTGGCCCTCGGGGCCGAGCTCGTCGCTCGCGGCCACGAGGTCACCTATGAGACCTGGAGCCGCTGGCGCGAGCCCGTCGAGGCGCACGGAATGCGCTTCTGCGCCGCGCCCGAGTACCCGACGTTCCCGACCCGCGAGCAGCCCCTGGGGCCGTATGAGGCGGTGGTCAGGGCCGCCGCCGACACCCGCCCGGCGCTGGCGGCAGCTCGTCCCGACGTGGTGGTGCACGACATCCTCACGCTGGCCCCGGCGCTGGCCGGCGAGCTCGAGGGCGCGCCGGTGGCGACGCTCATCCCCCACGTCTATCCGGTGATGGAGCCGGGCTTCCCGCCGTATGCGTTCGGGGCGCGGCTGCCGCGCACGCAGGTGGGCCGGAGGCTCTGGCGTGCCTTTGACCGGCCCGTGCGCGCGGGGCTGGAGCGCGGGCGCGCCGAGCTCAACGACACGCGCCGGCGGCTGGGCCTGGCGCCGGTGGACCGCCTGCACGGCGGTCTGAGCACCCAGCTGACGATGGTCGGGACGCTGCCCGCCCTCGAGTACCCGCGCGCATGGCCCGAGCACGTGCACGTCGTGGGACCGCTGATGTGGGAGCCGCCGTTTGCCCACGTCGAGCCGCCGCCCGGCGACGCGCCCCTGGTGCTGGTGGCGCCGTCCACCGCCCAGGACCCCGAGCACCGGCTGCTGCGCGCCGCGCTGGCAGGACTGGCCGGCGAGCCGGTACGCGTGCTGGCGACGTGGAACCGCCGGCCGCTGCCCGGACCGCTGAAGGTGCCCGCCAACGCCCGACTGGTCGAGTGGCTCTCCTACGCCCAGACGATGCCGGGCTGCGCGCTGGTCATCTGCCATGCCGGGCACGGGACCCTGGTCCGCGCGCTGGCCTCGTCGTGCCGGGTCCTGGCGGTGCCCCACGTCGGGGACATGGCCGAGAACGCCGCCCGGGTCGACTGGGCCGGTGCGGGGGTCCGGCTCCCGTGGCCGCTGCTGACCCCTGAGACGCTACGCCTGGCCACGCGCCGGGCGCTGGGGCGCCCCGAGCTCGGGGAGCGGTCGGCGGCGCTGGGAGAGTGGACGGCGCAGCATTCCGGACCGGCCCGAGCCGCCGATCTGGTCGAGCGGCTCGCCGCAAGCTGAGCGCGGTCACCGGCCACGTCGCGGCGGTCCGAGCGCGGCGCTGAGCCAAAATTCATTATCGGGCCAGAGCCTTGGGGGGCTTTGCGCAGCCTTGCGCAGGCATGGTCATCGCACGTCCGTTGAGTCGCGGATTGGGACACCGAAATTCGGAGCAACAAGCGGGTACGCGAAACCATCGGGCACCCTCAGAAAGGACGTTATGACGCGTCTCACCTCTCGACTCTCCCTGGCCCTCGCCCTCGTGGCAGTGGGCCTGTGGTCAGTCTCCACGGCGGTTGCCGCCACGCAGACCGTCACCCTCAAATCCACCAAGGGTGACCAGGCGACGATCACGCTCAACAAGCAGACCAAGAACGCCTTCAAGAAGAACCACATCTCGCTGAAGACCAACAAGCCGGCGAGTCGCAAGGGCAACAACGCCAACTTCCCCGAGAAATCGGGCAAGTGGAACTTCTCCAACACCAGCGGCAACGTCACCTACAACGGTGTCACCCGCTTCGTCCGCGGCAAGCGGTCGGTGAAGCTCACCAAGCTCAGCTTCACGCGCACGGTGAAGGGCAAGAAGTCCACCGCCACCCTCACCGCCTTCTTCGGCAGGAAGAAGGTCACCCTGCTCACCCTGACCGGCAAGGTCAAGGTCAAGGTCAAGGGTGCGAAGGAGACCATCTCCGGGTTCACCGCCAAGCTGTCGAAGAAGGCCGCTTCGCTGCTGAACTCCGGCCTCAAGCACAGGTCCTTCAAGGCCAACCAGAAGATCGGCGCCTTCTCGCTGACGCTGACCACCAAGGCCACGCTGGTCACCAAGCCCCTGCCGCCCGGCGCCCCCGGAGTCCCCGGCGCGAACTCGCCCGGCGTCGGCCTGTCGTTCACGCCGGCGTTCGAGGGCGCCCTGGGCGCCAGCGGACTCAGCGTCACGCCCCTGGGCCCTGCCGCCAACGGCATCCTCGGCGGACTGAGCGGTGTCACGCTCCCCGTGGGCGACGGCACCACCGTCACCGTCCCGGGCGTCGGCGGCGCCCCGGCGGGCACCGCCAGCTTTGACAACGGCACGCTGACCGCGTCGGTCCCCCTGGCCGGCGGCCTGAACCTCAGCAAGGGCGACATCTCGGTCAGCCTCACCAACCCCGTGCTCAGCATCGGCACCGGCATCGACGGCTCGTCGGGCCTGTACGCGTCGATCAACGGCGGACCCGAGGTCAAGGTGTTCGACATCGACACGTCCCAGCTCGAGGCGGCCGCGCTGCCCAACGGCACTCTCGACATCAACGGAATGGTCACCGAGCTGTCCAATGAGCTCGCCGCGACCATCAACCAGCTGGCCGGCCAGCAGATCGTGCAGCCCGGCCAGGCCACGGGCCTCCTGAGCGCGATCGTTCCCTCATCGGCGGCGGTCCCGAGCTCCTAGCGGGCGCCGTCGCATCGCACGGGCCGGTTCACGCCGGGGCGGCCGACGGGTCGCCCCGGCGTTTGTCCGTGTGGATGCCTACGCGGCCGCGACGGCCGAGTGGGTCTGGGCCCAGGCGATGATCTCCACCGGGACGGGATCGGGCGAAGGAGAAAGCTCCGGGGGTGGGACTCGAACCCACAACATTTCGGTTAACAGCCGAACGCTCTGCCGATTGAGCTACCCCGGATCAGGGTGTACCGAGCTGTCCTTTGCAGGTCGCTCGCCAACTTTACTCGGATGCGCGGCGTCGATCTTTAGCGGACCGGGTCACAGAGTCTTCTCCAGCCGGGCCACGGCTTCGCGCATCGCGTCGCGCACCACCTCGCGCTCGTGGGCGAGATCGCTGGTGCCCGCACCCTCGGCCCGGGCGCGGATGATGGCGCGGTCCAGGCGGTCGAGCTCGAGGATGAGCCGCACGTGCTCCAGGCGGTCGGCGCTGGGGTCCGGCACGCGGCCGGCGAGGTCGACGAGGCCGCTGATCGTCCGGGCGAAGGCCTCGTCGTCGTCGGGCAGCTCGGCGAGCGGCGCGCCGATGTGCCCGGCCAGGTGGCGCGCGGCCCGGCGCAGCTGGGTGCTGGTGAGGATCGCGTCGACATCGAGGGTGCCCAGCAGCGTCGCGCCGACGTCGGGGACGGCCAGGCACAGGGCGAGGAACAGCCGTTCGGCGCGCACCGCCTGCGCCGGTCCGCCGGCCACGTCGATGGTCCCGGGGCCGGCCGGCCCCGAGCCGTTGCCGGGCCGCCCCGAGCGCACCACGCCCCCGGCCGAGCCACCGCTGGTCAGCAGCGTGGCGAGACGGCCCTCGGTCAGCTCCAGCCGCCCGGCGACCCGGCGCACCAGCTCGTCGCGCAGGACGCTGGCGCCCACGTCGTTGAGCACCGGGCGCAGCTCGGACAGCGCCCGGTCGCGGCCCTCGGCGCTGCGCGTGTCGGCGCGTTCGAGGATGCGCTGCACGTTGAAGACGACGAACGGCGTCGAGCTCGCCACCAGGGAGCGCAGCGCCTCGGCCCCGTCGCGCTCGATGAGATCGGCGGGATCGGTCCCCTCGGGCAGCGGGACCACGCGCAGCTCCAGATCCCGGCCGGTGGCCACCCGGGACGCGCGCAGCATTGCGTCCTGGCCCGCCGAGTCGGCATCGAGGCACAGCTCCAGCACCTTGACCACGCGTTCGAGCTCGCCGATCTGCTCCTCGGTGAGCGAGGTGCCCATGATCCCCACGGCGTTGCGGATCCCGGCCTGGTGCAGGGCCAGCACGTCGGTGTAGCCCTCGACGAGGATCATGCGCCCGGCCTTGGCCGCGGGGGCGCGCGCCAGGTCGATGCCGAACAGCACCTCGCGCTTGTGGTAGAGCTCGCCGTCGGAGGTGTTGAGGTACTTCGCGCCGGGTCCGGGCGGGTCCGTCTCCTCGCGCATACGGCGGGCGCCGAAGCCGTGGACGCGGCCCCGGGCATCCGCGGCCGGGAACATGATCCGCCCGCGAAACCGGTCGTAGATGCTGCCCGGCCGGCTGTGTGAGCGCTGGGCCAGGCCGACCGCCAGCAGCTCCTCGTCGGAGTAGCCGGCCCGCCGGGAGGCGAGCAGGACGCGGTCCCAGGCGCTGGGCGCGTAGCCGACCCGGAACTCCTTGAGCGTCTCCTCGTTGAGGCCGCGCCCGAGCAGGTAGTCGCGGGCGCTCTGCGCCTCGGCCGCCTCCCACAGGTAGCGCGCGTAGTACGTGGTCACGCGGTCAAGCAGCGAGTGCAGGCGCTCGCGGCGCTGGCGGCGCGCGGCGGCGCCGGGGTCCTCATCCTCCGTCTCGAGCGCCACGCCGAACCGATCCGCCAGCGTCTCCATCGCGGCCTTGAAGTCCAGGCCCTCGGTCTGCATGACGAAGTCGAACGGATCGCCGGACTCCTGGCAGCCGAAGCAGTGGTAGTGCTTCTCGTCGGGACGGACGTGGAAGGACCCGGTGCGCTCGTCGTGGAAGGGGCAGATCCCGAAGTAGCTGTTGACCCCGGCGCGGCGCAGCTCGGTGCGCGCCGAGATCAGCGCCAGCATGTCCACCGCGGCGAAGACCCGGTCGCGTGAGTCGGCGGTGTAGCGGCTCACTGGGCGAAGGAGTCCGGGACGCTGAGCTGCTCGAACACCCGGATGCAGAAGCGATCGGTCATCCCGGCCAGGTAGTCGGTGACGCGCGTGGACAGCTCGCCCTCGGGGATCGAGGCCGGGATGTCCTCCGGGTGGTCGCAGTAGTGGGCAAAGAGCACGTCGATCACGCGATTGATCTTGACGTGCTCGCGGGTGGCCACCGGGCCCAGGTAGACGCGCTCGAACATGAAGTCGCGCAGGTCGGACATGGCCCCGCCGATGACCTCGCCCTGGACGATGTCGCCCGCGACCTCTGAGTGCTCGACGAGGTCATGGACCAGCTGGTCGATCCGCCGTTCACCGGTCTCCCCCAGGATCGCGATCGGGCCGGCGGGCAGGTCGCCGGTGGACAGGACCCCGGCGCGCACCGCATCGTCGATGTCATGGTTGATGTAGGCGACGCGGTCCATGAGGCGCACGATCTTGCCCTCCAGCGTCGCCGGCTGGGCCGAGCGCCCCGAATGGCTGACGATGCCGTCGCGCACCGGCTCGGTGAGGTTGAGCCCGCGCCCGTCACGCTCGAGCGTGTCCACGACCCGCAGCGAGTGCTCGTAGTGGCGAAAGCCGGTGGCGAAGCGATCGCGCAGGCAGCGGTCCAGCGCGTCCTCGCCGACGTGACCGAACGGCGGATGACCGAGGTCATGCCCCAGCCCGATCGCCTCGCACAGGTCCTCGTTGAGCGCCAGCGCGCGGGCGACCGCGCGTGAGATCTGGGTCACCTCCAGCGTGTGGGTCAGCCGGGTGCGGTAATGGTCGCCGGTGGGGGCCACGAACACCTGGGTCTTGTGCTTGAGCCGGCGAAACGCCTTGCAATGGACGATCCGGTCGCGGTCGCGCTGAAACGGGGTGCGCAACCCGCAGTCGGGCTCGGGGTGACGGCGCGCGGCCGGGTAGGAGCGGGTGGCCAGCGGGGAGAGGTCGGCCTGCTCGCGCGCCTGGAAGCGCTCCGCGAACCGGTCGGCGACCGGCCCGGTCGGGTGCTGGTACCCCGGAGTCATCGTCTGCTCGCTCACATACCGATTCTGACAGCGCCACGAGCGGGGATGGCGGGCGGGCCGGATTCGATCCGGAAACGGTCAGGCGGCCAACAGCGGGCGCAGGCGCACATGCGCATGATGCTCGGCGGTGTCCCCGATGGCCCGCTCCACCTGGCGCAGAGCCACGTCGGAGCCGTCGGGCGCCTGGGCCAGCGGCGACCCCAGCGCGCTGACCAGGAACCCGTAGGCGTCCTCGGAGAGGGAGAAGGCCGCGGCCTCGCACGCGTTGCAGACGACACCGCCGGCGGCGCCGGAGAAACCGCTGAGGTGCTCGGTCTCCCCGCACACCGCGCAGGCGGCGAGCTGGGGCACGATGCCCGCCGCCAGCAGGAGCTTGAGGCGGAAGGCCAGCCCGTTGCCGGGCCGCGCCTGCGCCGCATCGGACTCCAGCAGGCCCAGCTCGTTGGCCAGCAGCCGGAAGACCTCGGGATGCGGGTCGGAGGTCTCGAACAGCCGCGTCACCGCATCGCAGGCCCGGGCCGCCGCGTCGAGGGTGGCGGCCTGGTCGCGCAGCCGGCCGTGGGCCGCGATCGTGTCCACCCCGGTGACGGTGAGCAGCTCGCTGCGTCCCTCGTGCAGAACCGCGCGCACGTGGAAGAACGGCTCCAGGCGCGCGCCAAAGCGGCTGCGGGCCCGGCGGGCGCCCTTGGCGATCGCGCTCAAGCGACCGCGATCCGGGGTATAGAGATGGAGGATGCGGTCGGCTTCGCCGTAGCGAATCGACCGCAGGACGATCGCCTCGGTCCTCAGCGGGCCGGCCATCAAAGACCCCGCGCTATACTTAATGAAGCTATGAAGCCGGTCACCGTTTACACCACAGATTTCTGTCCGTACTGCACGAGCGCCAAGACGTTGCTGGCCAAGCGCTCGATCGAGTACGAGGAGGTCAATCTGGCACGCGACCCGGACGGTCGCACCAAGCTCTCCGAGCTCACCGGAATGATCACCTTCCCCCAGATCGTCATCGACGGGGAGTCCATCGGCGGATTCCAGGAGCTCCTGGCCGCCGACCGCGCGGGCAAGCTCTCAGAGCTGCTCGCCGCCTGAGGCGCGCGCGCCCGCCCGCCTCCGCACCGCGCGCGCCGAACCGGGCACCGCCCGCGCGGCCGTCCGAGGTCGTGGCTGGCAGCGCTCGCACACGTACGTCCCCCGCCCGCCCACGAAGAACTTGCGGATCGCCGTCCCGCACTCGGGACAGGGCCGGCCCTCCCGCTGGTGCACGCAGAACAGGTCCTGAAAGGACCCCTGGGCGCCGTCGACGTGGCGAAAGTCGTCGATCGTCGCCCCCTTGGCATCGATCCCGGCCATCAACGCGTACTCGATCGCCTCGCGCAGGGCCTCGAACTGAGCGGCCCGCAGCGAGCCGGCGGGGCGCAGCGGGTGGATCCGGGCGCGGAACAGCGCCTCGTCGGCGTAGATGTTGCCCACCCCGGCGATGCGCCGCTGATCGAGCACGAAGGACTTGATCGGCGCCGTGCGCCCACGCGCCTGCGCCCGCAGGTAGGCGCCGGTGAAGGCCGGGGTCATCGGCTCGACCCCCAGGCGCAGCGCCAGGTAGGCGTCGCGCGCCTCGGCACCGGTGACCAGATGCCCGGTGCCGAACCGCCGCGGGTCGTTGTAGACGAGCCGGTGGCCGCCGTCCAGCGTGAAGCGCACGCGCGTGTGCGGCGGGTCGGCCGGCGGGTCGAAGAGGAGCGCGCCCGTCATCCGCAGGTGCATGATCAGGAAGCGCTCACCGCTCAGCCGCCACACCAGGTACTTGCCCGAGCGCCCCACCTCCTCCACCGTCCGCCCGTGCAGGCCGGCCTGCACGGGGCCCGGCGCGTCGGGACGGGTCCAGCGCGGATCGAGGATCTCGACCTCGCGCAACGCGCGCCCCTCCAGATGGGGCGCCAGCTGGCGGCGGATCGTCTCGACCTCGGGAAGCTCGGGCATGACAGCTATTAAAGGAAGGAGCGGCCGGGCAGATCCGCGGCCTGCGCGCCGCCGGCCAGCCAGGCCAGCACGCTGGCCCCGACGTCGGCGAGCGTCCCATCGTGGCGCCGGCCGCCGTGGCCGGCGAAGGCGGCCAGCAGCGGCGCCAGCTCACGCGTGTGGTCGGTGCGCGGCGAGGTGAGGTCGCAGCCGTGATCGGCGGTGAGGATGAGCAGGTCCTCGTCGCCCAGCAGCTCCAGCCAGCGCGCCACGCGATCGTCGATGCGGCGCAGGGCTCCGGCGAAGCCCTCGAAGTCGTGGCGGTGGCCGTAGACCTGGTCGGTCTCGATGAGGTTGGTGAACACGAACCCGCGGTCGAGCTCGGCGATCAGCTGCGAGGTCGCGTCGAGGGCGCGCTCGTTGGTGGCCCCGGGATGCTCGACGTCGATGCCGACACCGGCGAAGAGCTGACCGACCTTGCCGACCGAGTGCACCGGCACGTCGCGTGCCTGCAGCTCGTCGAGGTAGCTGCGGGCCGGGGGCACCAGCGAGTAGTCACGCCGGCCGTCGGTGCGCTCAAACGCCCCGTTCGAGCCGGCGAACGGCCGCGCGATGACCCGGCCCACGGCGTGCTCGCCGGTCATCTCACCGCGGACCCGCAGACAGATCTCATAGAGCTCCTCCGGAGCGACCACGTCGACGTGCGCGGCGATCTGGAGGACCGAGTCCTGGCTGGTGTAGACGATGAGCTCCCCCTCGGCGACGTGCTGGGCGCCGAACTCCTCGATCGCCTTCAGCCCGTTGTCGGGCCGGTTGCAGATCACCCCCCGGCCGCTGGCCGCGCGCACGATCTCGATCACCGGCCCGGGGAACCCGTCGGGATAGGTCGGCGGACGCCGGGTGGCGGCGACGCCCATCAGGCCCCAGTGCCCGGCGGTCGAGTCCTTGCCCGGGCCCAGCGGCCGCAGCCGGCCGTGCAGGACCGGCGCGCCGGCCGCCGGCAGTCCGGTGAGCGGCAGGATCGACCCCAGCCCCAGACGCTGAAATGCCGGCAGCGCCAGGCCTCCGAGACGCTCGGCGAGATGAGCCAGCGTATTGGTGTCCGCGTCCCCGTACTCGGCCGCATCGGCTGCGGCGCCGACGCCGCAGGCATCGAGCACGACGACGAATGCCCGCCTCATCGATCCCTCGCGGGCCTGGATCCTGTGCGCACACGGGGATTCTGGCAGCCCCTCCCCGGTGAACCCGCGCGCGCCACCGTGCGCGCCAAGACGGGGCTAGTCCTCGCCCTCCCAGTAGTCGACGGCCGCCAGGCGGGCCACGACGCCCAGGCCGCGCAGCGCGATCTTGCCCGAGCGCGGGAAGTAGCAGATGTCCCCGGGCTCCAGGCTGCCGTAGGCGAGAAAGGTGAGCGGCTCGGCCCCGGCGCGAAAGGTGTGCGCGACGCCGGTGCCGGCGGGACGGCCGATCACGTGCCCGGGGCCGATCGCGATCTCCTCATCACCGAGCAGCAGCGCACCCGAGCCCGACAGGACGACGAAGATCTTCTCCTCCAGGCTGTGGCACTGCTCGGGGTGGGCCAGCTTTCCGGGCGTCACCTGCACCCAGTGCAGGCGCGAGGTCTGCGCGCCGGCGGCGCGGCCGAGCTCGCGACGGCGCCGGGCGACCCGCGGACGGTCCACGACGTCAGGCTCGACGTCATCGAGGCTGACGATGGTGCGGGGCCGCGGATGGGCGGACTCGGTGTCCGCGGGGAGCTCGGGCGGGCCGAGCTCGCCCTCGCGTACGAACTGGATCGGCGTTCCGTCGGGCGGGCCGGGGATCGACTCCACCGCACGGCCACCGAGGGTGGAGATCCCGAGCCGCGGGAGGCGCACGGCCTCGTCGTAGGCGCGGGTGCCGAAGGCGAGCACATCCAGCGGCTCGTGGGCGTGGAGCGTGTGCTCCCCGCGGCGCGCGAGGTAGGCGATGCAGTCCCCGGCGCGGATCGGCGTGGTGCGACCGCGCTGCCACGACAGGCCGGACCCGGCGAGCACGTAGAAGATCTCCTCCGAGCGCCCGTGCTCGTGGGCCGGGGTCGACCAGCCGCCCGGCTCGATCTGAATCCGGCGCACGCCGACCGTCTCGCAGCCCGCCGCCTCCCCCAGCATCGTCCAGCGATTGCGCAGATGCCCGAGTGCATAGTCGCGCGCCGGCGCTTCGTCGAAGTGCGTGAGCCCCATCGCGCCAGGCCGGTCGTTCAGCGCTCGTCCTGCGGCGGCTCGCCCGGGCCGCCGTCCGCGTGCCCCGCCTCGCCCGGGCCGCTGCGAGCGATCTGGGCGCGCGGGTGGGCCTCGAAGTACACGTCGCGCAGGCGGTCGGCGGACAGGTGAGTGTAGATCTGGGTCGTGCCGATGTCGGCATGGCCGAGCATCTCCTGGAGCGAGCGCAGGTCGCAGCCCCCCGCCAGCAGATGGGTGGCGAACGTGTGGCGCAGGGTGTGCGGGCTCATCCGGTGCTCGAGCCCGGCGCTGCGGGCGTGGGTCTGCACGATCCGGTACAGCCCCTGGCGCGAGAGCCCGGCGCCGCGCAGGTTCACGAACACGTGGGGCTCGTCGCGGATGCCCACGAGCCGGGGACGACCGTGCGCCAGGTAGACCTCGAGCGTCGACACCGCCTTGGAGCCGATCGGCACCAGGCGCTCCTTGGAGCCCTTGCCCCGGGCCCGCAGCATCCCCGCATCCAGGTCGATCTCCGACAGCTCCAGCGTGATCGCCTCTGACGCGCGCAGGCCGCAGGCGTACATGGTCTCCAGCAGCGCCCGGTCGCGCAGGGCGGCGGGGGAGGTCCCCTGCGGCTGGGAGAGCAGGCGGTTGACCTCGTCGCGGCTGAGGACCTTCGGCAGGCGCCCGCGCGAGCGCGGCGGACGCAGCTCGGCGGTGGGGTCATGATCGATGATCTGCTCGCGGCGCAGGTGGCGGTAGAACGAGCGCAGGCAGGCGATCTTGCGCTGCAGCGTCGCCGGCGCAACCGGCGGCTTGCCGTCATGGCCGTCGGCGAGCTCGGACACAAACGCCGCCAGGTCGGCCGAAGTGACGTCCAGCGGGTCGCGGTCGCGGCGGGCCAGGAACAGGCCGAGCTGCTGAAGGTCTGACCGGTAGGCCTCGAGCGTGTTGCGCGAGAGCCCGCGCTCGAGCTCGAGCGCGGCGAGGAACTCAAGCGTCAGGTCGGTGAGCCGGCGCTGGACCGTGGATGCTTCGGCGATGGCCATCTGCGGCCCTATTTCGCCCAGGCCCGACGCCTCTCCTGCGGCTGGGCGGGCTCTGTCAGCCGCCGAACCGCCCGCGCTGACGCGCACGGGCAAGCCACAGCAACGCGATCAGCGTCTTTGAGTCCTCGGACTCGGCGAGCGCCCCGTCGAGGTCACCCAGCGGCCACGGGACGATCTCGATCCGCTCGTCCTCGTCGGCCTCGGCCTCCTCCTCGGTGTCGCGCAGCTCGGTGGCCAGGAACAGCCACACCCGCTCGTCGCTGAAGCCGGGGCTGGTGTAGAAGGCCTCGAGCTCCTCCCAGCGGTCCGCCTGCTTGCCGATCTCCTCGACCAGCTCGCGCTGCGCGCAGGCCATCGGCGCCTCGCCGGGGACGTCGAGCTTGCCCGCGGGGATCTCCAGCGAGGCGGTCATGCCCGCCGTCTCGCGCGGCTGGCGCGTGAGCCAGACGTGCGTGTCATCGACGGCGAGGATCCCCACCGCCCCGGGGTGCCAGACCTTGTCCCGCGCGACCACGGCGCCGTCGGCGTGGCGGAAATGCTCGACTCCGGCGGTGATGATCGCGCCCTGCCACATGACGTCGGAGCCGACTGCCTCGAACCCGCTCACGCCGCGCTTCCCTCGCCGGAGGGGACGCTCGCCGCGTCCAGCTCCACCGCGGCCTCCTCGATCAAGGTGATCGCGATGTCGAGCATCATCTCCAGGTCCTGAGCGCTGATGCGCTCACCGGGCTCGTGGTTGCGCTCGGTGCCGTCGGCCAGGCAGGTGCACGCGAACCCGGCGGCCTCGAACGAGTTGGCGTCCGAGGCGCCGCCCGAGTCGATGTGCCGCGGCTCATAGCCGCAGGCGCGCAACGCCCGCTCGGCCACCGCCAGCTGGGGCGCGCGGGACTTGGTCCGGTAGCCCGCGAACATCCGCTCGACGTTGACGTCGAGGTCGCACTCTCCGGCGTTGGCGGCGTCCTGCAGGTGATCGACGAGCTCGGTGGTGACGGTGGCCGCCCGGTCGGCGTCGAGACTGCGGACCTCGGCCTCGATCCGGCAGCGCTCGGGGATGACGTTGATCGCCGAGCCGCCGTCGATCAGCCCCACGTTGGCGGTCGTCTCGGCGTCCAGCCGGCCCAGGCGCATCGCAGCGATCGCGTGGGCGGCGGCGACGACCGCGCTGCGGCCCATCTCCGGCCGCACCCCGGCGTGGGCGGCGTGGCCCCGCAGCTCGGCCAGGATGCGGTAGTGGGTGGGCGAGGCGACGACGATCTCGCCGATCGGGGTGGCATGGTCGAACACGTAGCCGAAGGCGCTGCGCAGCCGCGTCACGTCGAACTCCCGGGAGCCGCGCAGGGAGACCTCCTCGCAGACGGTGAAGAGGATCTCGACCCCCACCGGCGGCGGCTCGCCGGCGGCGGCGATGCGCCGGGCCAGCTCCAGGATGACCGCGATCGCCGACTTGTTGTCGGCGCCGAGAATTCCGTCGTTGGCGTTCTCCCAGCGGTCGTTGACGAGGACCGGCTCCACCGCCGCGGCCAGCGGCACGGTGTCCATGTGGGCGCACAGGAGCACGCTGTCCGCGCCGCGGCCCGGGAT
This sequence comes from uncultured Actinomycetota bacterium, assembly GCA_963771675.1. Taxonomy (GTDB): domain Bacteria; phylum Actinomycetota; class Thermoleophilia; order Solirubrobacterales; family Solirubrobacteraceae; genus Palsa-465. The sequence goes on from CAVYUJ010000010.1 coordinate 45,886, forward strand.
CCGCGCCAGCAGGTTGCCGGCGTCGGAACCGACCGCCGGGCCGCTGCCGTCCTCCTCCACCTCCAGGCCCAGTCCGCGCAGCTGCTCGGTCAGCCAGTCGGCGACGCCGCGCTCGTGTCCGGACGGGCTCTCGATGCGGCACAGGGCGGCGAACGTCTCATGCAGACGCTCGCGCTCGGCCTCGGTGGCGCGCCTCATCACCGCGTGTGGGCGCGGGTGCAGGGGTGAGCGAGCGCGCCGGGGTACCGCGTCACGACGCGGAGCTGCGCGTGACGCGCACGTCCCGCTCGTCGGCCTCCGGCGGCGACGAGGCTTCGTCTCTCACACCGGATTCCGCGTAGGCCAGCGCAGCGCCGACGAAATCTCTGAACAGCGGCGCGGGCCGCTCGGGACGCGACTTGAACTCCGGGTGGTACTGGGAGGCGACGTAGAACGGATGGTCATCGGCCGGCAGCTCGACGGCTTCGACGAGCCGCTCGTCCGGCGAGGTCCCCGAGCAGACGAGGCCCGCGTTCTCCAAGCGCCGGCGCAGGTGGTTGTTGACCTCGTAGCGATGGCGGTGGCGCTCGTAGACGACCGCCTCCCCGTAGAGCTCCCGGATCCGCGTGTCGTCGTGGAGCTTGACCGGGTCGGCGCCGAGGCGCATCGTCCCGCCCATGTCGGCGATCTCCTTCTGCTCGGGCAGGAGGTCGATCACCGGGAAGGGCGTCTCCAGGTCCATCTCGGTGGAGTTGGCGCCCTCCATGCCGGCCACGTGGCGCGCGAACTCGCTGACGGCGACGTGCATGCCCAGGCAGATGCCCAGGTACGGGATCTGCTGGGTGCGCGCGATCCGAGCGGCGGTGATCTTCCCCTCCCATCCGCGGCCGCCGAAGCCGCCGGGGATGAGGATCCCGTCGGCGCTCTGCAGCCGTTCGGTCACCCCGGGATCGCCGACCGTCTCGGAGTCCACCCAGTCGATCTCGACCACGGCATCGTGGTGGATGCCCGCGTGGCGTAGGGCCTCGGCCACCGACAGATAGGCGTCCTCGAGCTGCACGTACTTGCCGACCAGGGCGATGCGCGCCTTGCGCCGGGCCTCGGCGGCACGGCGGGTGATCGCCTCCCACCCGCTGAGATCCGGCGCACCGACGTCCAGGCCGAAGTGCTCGGAGAGGATGAAGTCATCGACCCCCTGGGCGTTGAAGACGAGGGGGACCCGGTAGACGTCTGAGACGTCGTAGGCCGAGACGATCGCCTCCACCGGCAGGCTGGCGAACAGCGCGATCTTGGAGCGGATGTCGGTTCCCAGCTCGGACTCCGAACGGCACACGACCATGTCCGGCGCGATACCGATGCGGCGCAGCTCATTGACGGAGTGCTGCGTCGGCTTGGTCTTCAGCTCCCCGGCGTGACCGATGTAGGGGACCAGCGTGAGGTGGATGAACATGCACCGCCGACGCCCGACGTCGACCGGGAACTGGCGGATGGCCTCCAGGAACGGGAGCGACTCGATGTCGCCCACGGTGCCGCCGATCTCGGTGATGATGAAATCGACGTCGGAGGAGTCGGCCATCAGCTTGACGCGCTGCTTGATCTCGTTGGTGATGTGGGGCACGACCTGGACGGTCGCCCCCAGGTAGTCACCGCGCCGCTCGCGGCGGATGACCGTGTTGTAGATCCCGCCCGCGGTGACGTTGGAGGCGCGGCTCGTGTTGGCGTCGGTGAAGCGCTCGTAGTGGCCGAGGTCCAGGTCGGTCTCGGCGCCATCCTCGGTCACGAACACCTCGCCGTGCTGGTAGGGCGACATCGTGCCGGGGTCGACGTTGATGTAGGGGTCGAACTTCTGGAGCTGGACCGAGAGGCCCCGGGCCACCAGGAGTCGCCCGATCGAAGCGGCGGCGATGCCCTTGCCAAGCGAGGAAACGACCCCGCCGGTGATAAAGATGAAGCGCGTCTCGCCGTGTGCCATCGACTGAGAACGAGTCTATCGAGGGGTCCGGCGGTTCCCGCGCCGGCGGCCAAGTTGGCCGCTCATAGCGAGCAAAGCCTGCTCATGCGGCACGCAAAAGCTCTCGGGCGTGCTCGCTGGCGGCCCGATCCTCGGAGCCGCCGCCGAGCATCCGGACCAGCTCGGAGACGACCGCGTCGCCGTCCAGCGCGCTGACCGTGGTCGTCGCGGGCGTCACCGATCCGTCCTTGACGATCGTGAAATGGCGGTCGGCCAGGGCCGCGACCTGCGGCAGATGGGTGATGCAGAGGATCTGGCGCCCCGCCGACAGGGCCCGCAGGTGCTCTCCCACCGCCCGGGCGGTGTGGCCGCCGATGCCGGCGTCGATCTCGTCAAAGACGAGCATCGAGACCGCTTCGGCTGGGGCGGCGTCGGGGGTCTGGGCGGGCCGGCCGGGCCGGGCGGGCCGGGCGGACTGGGCGGGCGCTGACATCCCGTGGGCCACGCTGAGCAGCGCCAGCATCACCCGCGAGAGCTCGCCGCCGGAGGCGACCTCGCGCAGGGGCCCCAGTGGTCCCCCCGCGTTGGCGGCGATCCGCATCTCGATGGCGTCGGCGCCGCGCGGCCCGCAGCCGTCCGGGCGCGGCGACAGCTCGATCTCAAAGCGCGCGTCGGCCATGGCCAGCTCGGCCAGGCGCTCGCGCACGGCGGCGGCCAGCTTGGGCGCCTTGCTGCGGCGGGCCTTGGACAGCCGGCCGGCGAGGGTGTCGCGCTCTGCGCGGGCCTGCTCGAGCTCGGCCTCGATCGCCTCCAGCGCCGAGTCGGCGTTCTCGAGCTCCTCGCGGCGCGCGCGGCAGCGCTCGGCATGGGCGAGCACATCGGCGATCGTCCCGCCGTGCTTGCGCTCCAGGCGAGCCAGCAGCGCCAGCCGCTCCTCCACCTCCTCCAGGCGCCCGGCCCCGTCCCCCCCGCCCTCGAGCTCGGCCAGGTAGCCGCGCAGCTCACCGGTGATGTCCTCGCTCTCGTAGCGCAGGACCTCCAGGCGCTGGGCCAGCGTCGTCAAGCGGGGATCGACGGCCATCACCTGCTCGAGCCGGCCGGTCGCCTCCGCCAGCAGCTCGGTCGCCCCCACGCCGGCCTCCGGCGTGAGGCTGTCCGCCGCCACGGTGGCCGCGTGGACGAGCACCTCCTGGTGGCGCAGCCGGTCGCGCTCGGCGCCGAGATCGGCCTGCTCGGCCTCGGTCGGCGCCGCGGCCTCGATCTCGTCGAGCTCGAACGTGAGCAGGTCGAGCTCGCGGTCACGGGCGCCCGCCAGCTCGCGCAGCTCGACGGCCCGCCCCTTAAGCTCGCGTACCCGCTCATGAGCACCGCGCAGCTGCTCGCGCAGCGCCTGCTGGCCGGGGCCGATGGAGGCGTCGAGGAGCTCCAGCTGGGCGGTGGAGAGCATCAGCTTGCGGTGCTCGTGCTGGCCGTAGAACGACAGCAGCTGGCTGCCCAGCTCCTGAAGATCGGCCTGGGTGGCGGCGCGGCCGCACACGTAGGCGCGGGTCCGGCCGTCGGGCCACACGCGGCGGGCGAGCACGATCTCCTCGGCGTCCGAGGGCAGCCGCTCGGAGCCCGCGAGCGCGGGGGGCAGGGCGAACACCCCCTCGACGTAGGCCTCGGCCGCGCCGGGACGGACGATGTCACGCCGGGCCTTGCCGCCCAGCAGCAGGTCCAGGGCGTGCGCCAGCAGGGTCTTGCCCGCCCCGGTCTCACCCGTGAGCATGTTGAGGCCGGGCGCCAGGCGCAGCTCGGCGCGCTGCATCAACAGGAGGTTCTCGACGCGTAGCTCGTGAAGCACGCCACGGGTCTACCAGGCGCGCAGGACGGAAATCCGCCCGCCCGGCCATGCCCCGGTGCGGCGTAGGTGCGTCCTCAGAGCGGCGTGGCCATGCGGCCGAACTTCTGGCGCAGGCGGTGATAGAAGGTGGTGCCGGGCACCTGGGCCAGCGAGCCCTGATCGATGATGAAGCGCGCCTCGACCCGGTCACCGGCCTCCAGCACCCCGATGGGACGCCCGTCGACGGTGACCTCCACCGGCTCCTCCTGGGAGCGGTTGTGGACGCGCAGGCGGTCGCCGGGCGCGACGACCAGCGTCCGCGCGGTCAGCGAGTGCGGCGAGATGAACGAGACGACGTAGCCGTGCACCCCCCAGGCCATCACCGGCCCGCCGTTGGCCAGGTTGTAGCCGGTGGATCCGGCGGGCGTGGAGACCACCAGCCCGTCGCAGCGGACCCGGCCGACGTCGTCGCCACCCACCGAGTACTCCAGGTCGGCCACCCGCTTGCCCGGCTGGCGGTGGATGGAGACGTCGTTGATGGCCAGCGCCTTGGTGCCGGCGCCCGAGATCTCGATGCCGGGCAGCGAGAGCACCTCGAAGTCGCCCGCCAGCGCCCGCAGCGAGCCCGCCCACGCCTCCTCGCGGTCCACCGTGGCCAGGAATCCCATCTCGCCGAAGTTGATCCCGAAGACCGGCACATCGGTGCCCGCGTAGCGGCGCAGCGCGTTGAGGATCGTGCCGTCCCCGCCCAGGGCGAAGCAGATGTCCACATGCGAGTCCAGCGGGGCGTTGCGCTCGACGCACGGCCCCTCCTCGATGTGGTGCTTCTCGGTCTCCTCGGGGTCGAAGCGCAGCGTCACGCCGGCCTCACGCGCGAGCTCGATGAGCGTCGTCAGCGCCGGGTCGGTCTCGGCGGGGCGGCGGTGGGTGAACACGGTGGCGGTGCGGATCCGCCTCACGGCTCCACCTCGGCGGCGGCGGCGTCGAGATCGGTCACGGCGCCGCCGCGCCCGGTCTCGGCGAGCCAGGCGAACGTCTCGAGATTGCCCTTGGGTCCGGGCAGGCCCGAGCTGGCGTAGCCCAGGACCGCGGCGCCGAGCTCCTGCGCGGCGCGCCCGACGGCCACCAGCGCCCCGCGCCGCAGATCCGCGTCGCGGACGACACCGCCCTTGCCGACGCCGGCGCGGCCGACCTCGAACTGGGGCTTGATCATGGCCAGGCAGTCAAAGCGCTCGGCGGCCACGCCGATGACGGCGGGCAGCACCTTGGCCACGGAGATGAACGAGACGTCGATGACGATCAGCTCCGGGGCATACGGGAGAGCCCCGCGGTCGATCGCCCGGGCGTTGGTGCGCTCGATCACCGTCACCCGCGCGTCGGAGCGCAGCGACCAGTCCAGCTGCCCGTAGGCCACGTCGAGGGCCACCACGTGCGCGGCGCCGCGCTTGAGCAGGCAATCCGTGAAGCCCCCGGTCGAGGCGCCGACGTCGAGCGCGCGGCGGTGTGTGACATCGACTCCGAAGGCGTCAAGCGCGTTGGCGAGCTTGATCCCGCCCCGGGACACGAACGCCGGAGCGTCGGCGACCTCGAGCTGCACGTCCTCGGCGACCATCTGCCCCGGCTTCTCGGCCCGCCGGCGCTCGGGCAGCAGCAGCACCTCGCCGGCCAGCACCGAGGCGGCGGCGCGGCTGCGCGAGGGGAACATCCCCCGCTCGGAGAGGAGGCTGTCGAGCCGGACACGCTTCATGGGCTTGGCGAAAGGTACGGGATCGGGGGGGCCGGGGCCCGGGTGTGGGGTTGGCCGGGCCCGGGTGTCGCGTGGCCTGGGTAGGCAACGACTGGGGTATCCGGCGGTTTAGCCCACGAACGACAGTTGGGGAGGGCGAGCAGCGGGTGTCCGGGCCGCCAGGGACAGGTCGGGGAGGATCTTTGAGCTAGGTCATCAAAAATCCGCCGCGACCTGCCGTGGCCACCCGAATCCGCCCTCGACAGCCCGCCGTTGACGTGCGCCGATACCACGCAAGAGCTCCCCGCGGAGACCGCGCGCCGATAACGCCCCGCGACGACCGCCGGCTACGCCACGTGCGAGCGCTCGGCCACCGCGGCCTCGATGCGCTCGGCGATCCGCGCCCCGGTGAACCCGACCTCCTCATGCAGGAGCTTGGGCGCGCCGTGGGTGACGTAGCGGTCGGGCAGCCCCACCCGCACGATGCGGGCCCCACCCACCCCGAGCCCGGCGTCGGAGAGGGTCTCCCACACCGCCGAGCCGAAGCCTCCGGCCAGCACGCCCTCCTCGACGGTGACCAGCAGGTCATGCTCGGCCGCCAGCTGAGCCGCGAGCCCGGCGTCGATCGGCTTGGCGAAGCGCGCGTCGGCGACCGTGACCGAGATGCCGTGCTCGGCGAGGATGTCGGCGGCCTCCAGGGCCTTGGCCACACCGCTGCCGTAGCCCAGCAGGGCGACCCGGGAACCCGAGCCTCCGCCCGCTCCGTCGGCCTCGCGGAGGATCTCGCCGGTGCCGATCTCGAGCTCCTCGGGCCGGCGCGGCAGGGCCACCCCGACACCGTTGCCCCGCGGGTAGCGCAGCGCGACCGGTCCGTCGTCGTAGCGCAGCGCGGTATGGAGCATGTGCACGAGCATCGCCTCGTCGCGCGGCGCCATCATCACGATGTTGGGCAGGCACCGCAGGTAGGCGATGTCAAACGCGCCGTGGTGCGTGGGCCCGTCGTCGCCGACCAGACCGGAGCGGTCCATGGCGAAGACGACGTTGAGCTTCTGCAGGCAGACGTCGTGGACGATCTGGTCATAGGCGCGCTGCAGGAAGGTCGAGTAGATGGCCGCGACGGGCTTGCACCCCTGCAGGGCCAGGCCCGAGGCGAGCAGGACGGCCTGCTGCTCGGCGATGCCGACGTCGTAGTAGCGGTCGGGCAGCTCGCGCTGGAGGATGTTGAGCCCGGTGCCCGAGTTCATCGCCGCGGTGATCCCGATCACGCGCTCGTCGCGACGCGCCTCGGCCACCAGGGCGTCGCCGAAGACCTGGGTGTAGGCGGGCGGCGCCGGCTTGGCCGGCGCCGAGCCGGCGGCGACGCGCGCCGGGGCGGGCGCCGGTGCCGGCGCGCCGTTGGCGATCGACTTGGGCTTGGCGGCGTGCCACTTCTCCATGCCCTCCAGGCCGCCGTCCTCGGCGGGGGCAAAGCCCTTGCCCTTGACGGTGGCGCAGTGCACCACCACGGGTCGCTGGGCGGCCAGAGCCTCGCGCAGCGCGCGGCGCAGGGCACGGACGTCGTGGCCGTCGATGACGCCCATGTAGGCGAAGTCCAGCTCCTCCCACCAGAGCCCGGGGGCCCAGAAGGCCTTGATCGACTCCTTGAAGTGCGGCCCGAGGCGCTCGAACGTGTTGCCGATGCCGGCCGGGAGCTTGGTGAGGCCGCCCTCGACGCCCTCGCGGGCGTGCCACAGCTTGGGGTTGAGGCGGACGCGGTTGAAGTAGCGAGACAGCGCGCCGACGTTGGGCGCGATGGACATCCCGTTGTCGTTGAGCACGACGACGATCGGCGTCCCCTCCCCCCCGGCCTGGTGCACCGCCTCGAAGGCGACTCCGCCGGTCAGCGCGCCGTCACCGGCGACGGCGACGACGTGGCCATCGGGGGCGTGGCCGCGGCGCATCGCCTCCTTGATCCCGACGGCGTACCCGATCGCCGTCGACGCGTGCCCGGCCCCCATGATGTCGTGCTCTGACTCGGCGCGGGAGCAGAACGGCGCCAGCCCGCCGTACTTGCGGATCGTGGCCAGCTCGTCGCGGCGGCCGGTGAGGACCTTGTGCGGGTAGGCCTGATGGCCGACGTCCCAGAGGATCTTGTCCGTGGGCGAGTCCAGCACTGAGTGCAGCGCCACCGCCAGCTCGCAGGTGCCCAGGTTGGCCCCGAAGTGGCCCCCGATCTCCCCCACCGTGTCGATGATGTGCTCACGGACCTCCTGTGCGACCTGCTGGAGCTGCTCCTCGGTGAGAGCGTGCAGGTCCTGCGGCTGGTTGATCCGTGGCAAAAGGGGTTCGGTCACTAATAGCTCCGGGTTCTGATGAAGTCGGTGATCTGCTCGAGCTCTCCGCCGGACACGGTTCCCACTCGCCCGGCGGCTGCGAGCGCCTCACGCGCTCTCTCGTGTGACTCCTCGGCGAGTCGGCGCGCCCCGTCGAGTCCGAACTCGGTGACGTAGGTGCGCTTTCCCAACCGCTGGTCTGCGCCCTGCTGCTTGCCGAGCGTCTCCTCCGATCCCGTCACGTCGAGGATGTCGTCGACGATCTGGAAGAGGACGCCGAGCTCGCTGGCAAAGGCGCGAAACGATTCGATTGTGGCAGGTTTGTGACTACCCACTAGTAGCAGCACGCACTCGATACTCGCCCCGATGAGGCGTCCGGTCTTGAGCTCGTGCAGCCTCCGCAGCCCCGCCGCGCCCTCCGGCGCGGTCTCGGCGACGTCGATGTACTGGCCCCCGACCATGCCGGCGACGCCGGTCGCGCAGGCCAGCTCGCGTGCCGCGGCCAGGAGGCTCGCGGGCTCGCCCCGCTGCTCGGTGAGCAGGAGGCGGAAGGCCTCGGCGTAGAGCCCGTCGCCGGCCAGGATGGCCACGTCCTCGCCGAAGGCCTTGTGGCAGGTCAGCCGCCCCCGGCGCAGGTCGTCGTCGTCCATGGCGGGGAGGTCGTCGTGGATCAGCGAATAGGTGTGGATGAGCTCGATCGCGGCCGCCAGGGGCAGCACCTCGGCCCGCGGGTGACCCAGCGCCTCGGCGGTGGCCAGCGAGAGCACCGGGCGGATGCGCTTGCCGCCGGCCAGCAGCGAGTAGCGCATGGCCTCGTCCAGGCCGGCGGTCGCGAACTCGTCCGAGAAGCGGATCGCCTCCAGGTAGCGCTCCACGTCGGTGCGCAAATGCTCCGGATAGGCCGGCCGCAACGTCGATGTGGCGGGCAAGGCGCGGAGCCTACGCCGCGGGGAGCGGGAGCTGACCAGGGAGGTCTGGCAGGGGCTCCAGCGCAGCACGCACGCGCTGGTCGACCTCGGCGCTGGCCTCCGATGCCAACCGGGCGCACTCCTCGATCAACGCAAGCGTGGCCTCGGGCTCCAACTCGCCGGCGCGCAGCAGTCCCGCCGTCTCGTGGAGCCGAGCACTCAGCTCGAGCAGGGAATCAGTCACAAGCACAAGGTTATCGGGCGCGCGACGGCGCCGGCCCAGATGCCATCCCCGCCCGCCGCTCTCGGGCCGAGGGCCTAGGACCAATTGCCCCTGGTAATCGGGCCCGTCCAGGGGCAACCATGGCCTCTCTGAGAAACACCTCACCGCAGGGAGCAGCCATGACCACCCACACCGGAACCCCCACCGCCGGCGCCCAGATCACCAGCGAGGTCACCTCGTGGCCCGGCATCGAGGCCGGCTACGGCCGCCGCGGCGAATGGGCGTTCAAGCTCGGCCGCCACGAGGTCGGACACCTGCACGGCGACCATGCCGCCCATTTCTTCTTCGCCAAGTCGGTCTGGCAGGAGCTCCACGACGCCGGGCGGATCGTCGAGCACCCGGTCTTCCCCGGCCGCATCGGCCCCGCGGCGCGCCGGATCGACTCCCAGGCCGACGTCGAGGACGTGATCGCGATGATGCGCCTGAACTACGACCGCTTCACGGCGTAGCGCTCGCGGCGCACTGCGGCCGGCGAGCGCCGACCGGCGCCGCTAGCGCAGGCCGTCGAGCGCCTCGTTGACCAGCGCGTCGGCCCGCGCGTTCTGGGCGCGGGGCACGCTGCGGATCTTCCAGCGCTCAAAGCGCCGCAGAGCGGCGATGGCCTCGTCGTACAGGGGCTTCATCGCGGGATGCTTGACCTTGTAGGCGCCGTTGATCTGCTTGGCCACCAGCTCGGAGTCGTTGACGAACTCGACCTCCCGGGCCCCGAGCGCCGCGGCCCGCTGCACGCCGTGCAGGAGCGCCTGGTACTCGGCGACATTGTTGGTGGCCACGCCGATCCGCTCGGCGTACTCGTCGAGCACGGCCCCGTCGGGGGCCGAGACGACCACACCGACCGCCGCGGGCCCCGGATTGCCCCGGGCGCCGCCGTCGACGTGGACGACCACGGCGTGGACTGCCTGCGCGCCCGCCGCGCTCAATCGCTCGCGAGCTCAGGCAGCTCGCCGGTGACGCGGGGGCGTCGGCGATCTCGCACCTCGCGCAGGCCTCCGCCGGAGCTGCCGGTCTCACGGCGGCTCGCCTTGCGGCGGTCGACGATCACCGTCACGTGCGGGTCGTCGGCGTAGTAGCTCTCCAGCTTGGGAAAGAGCTCGTCCGCGAGCGCTTCGGGTACCACGCAGTAGATCACGTCGGTGATGCTACCCAGCACTACCGGTTGTTGGCCATCGAACGTCCGTCTAGTGAACGGTCAGGCGCTCAGATGCAGGCGACCGCGCTCGTCGGCCGCCGCATTGTTCTGGCGCTCGATCTCTGACAGCTCAGACAGGTCGTAGCCGCGGTCACCGCCGCGCACCGTCGGGACCTCGTCGCGCAGGTCCATCTCGTAGCGGTACCAGCACAGCTCCCACGAGACGACGACATGCACGACGCTCCCGTTGGCGTCCGACGGGTGCACCGAGACGTCGGGGAGCCCCAGGGACCGCGCGATTCCGGCGACGGTGCGGGGATGCTCGGAGTCGTTGAACAGCGAGACGGCCGATGAGATCTTGTGCTCGATGCTGGTGGGCACGGCACGGACGTGGCGCGGCTCGCGGCTTGAGCCGGCCAGCTTGGACGCCGCACGGCTCACCGGTGCGGGCCAGGACGGCGAGGAGGGCTCGGCGCGCCGCGGCGGCCGAGCCGACGGTGCGGGCGGCGCGGGCGTCTCGTCGTCGAAGACCGGCTCGGGTGCGGGCATATCGTCGACCGGACCGGCCTCCCTCGCCTCTCCCGGGTCGCGCCCCGCGCGCCCGTCGCGCTTGCTGCGCCGGCGCCCGAACAGAGAGCGGCGACGGTCCGGGCGGGCGCTGGACTCGTCATATTCGGCGCCCTCGCCCTCGCGGACCCAGCCGCCGTGCAGGGCCCGCGACGTGCACAGCTCACACACGGAGCGGCGCACGCCGCCGCTGAGGTAGATCTCCGCGCGCTCACCGCGCAGCAGCGTTCTGCCGCACACGTCGCAGGCGGCTTGCGTCGTTGAGGTGCGAATTGCCCTGGTACTCACGGAGTTGTGAGCCTACTACGGGTCCCGAGTAGCACGACGAGCGGACAGACTACGCCTTGACCGCCTCGTGCTCGGCCCGGGCCTGATCGATCACCTTGCCGGCCAGGTGCCCGGGGACCTCCTCGTAGCGCTCGAACTCCATGGTGAACTCGCCCTGCCCGCCGGTGATGCCGCGCAGATCGGGCGCGTAGGAGAGCATCTCCGCCATCGGGACCTCGGCCTTGATCTCGGTCATGCCCGCGCCGACGGGCTCCATGCCCAACGGCCGTCCCCGCCGGGAGTTGAGGTCGCCGATGACATCCCCCACGGTGTCCTCGGGAGCGTTGACGGTCACGGTCATGATCGGCTCCAGCAGGACCGAGCCGGCCTGCTCGAGCGCCTGCTTCATCGCCAGCGACCCGGCCACCTTGAACGCCATCTCCGAGGAGTCGACGGTGTGGTAGGAGCCGTCGTAGACGCGGACGCGGACGCCCTTGACCGGATAGCCCGCGACCGTGCCCTCCTGCATGGCTTCTTGCACGCCCTTCTCCACGGCGGGGATGAATCCGGACGGGATGACCCCGCCCTTGATCGCGTCCACGAACTCGAAGTCCGCGTCGGCCAGCGGCTCGATCTCGATGTGGCAGTCCCCGAACTGCCCGCGCCCGCCGGTCTGCTTCTTGTGGCGCCCGTGGGCCTTGGCCGGCTGGCGGATCGTCTCCTGGTAGGGGACCCGCGGCGGCTTGAGGGTCACCTCGGCGCCGAAGCGGGACTTCAGGCGCTCGACGATCACCTCGACGTGGACCTGCGACAGCCCGGCGAGGATCTGCTCGCCGGTCTGCGCGTCACGGTGAAAGTCGATCGTCGGGTCCTCCTCCTGGAGGCGGCGCAGCGACGAGTACACCTTCTCCTCGTCGCCTCCGGCGGCCGCACCGGCGATGGCGAAGGCCATGACCGGGGCGGGGAGCTTGATCGACGGCATGGCGATCGGCTCGTCGCGCGCGGCCAGCCAGTCGCCGGCGCGCGTCTCCTTCAGCTTGGCCACGGCACCGATGTCACCGGGGCCGAACTCGTCGGCGTGGGTGGGCGGGGATGTGTTCCTGCCCTCGAAGGTGACGAGCTGCCCGATCCGCTCCTTGTTGTGCGTGGTGGTGTTGAGGACCTGCGTGTCGTGGCTCAACGTGCCCTGGTAGACCCGGAACATGTTGATGCGCCCGGCGAACGGGTCGGCGCGGGTCTTGAACACGTAGGCGAAGAGCTCCTTGTCCTCGACGGGCTCCAGCGTGACCTCCCCCACCTCCAGGCCACCGTGCTTGACCGGCGAGGGCAGGTCCTCGACGATCGCGTCGAGCAGGCGGTTGGTGGCCAGGTTGCGGGTGGCGACGCCGCAGGTGACCGGGAACAGCGAGCCGTGGTTGGTGCCATCCTTGAGGGCGGTGACGATCTCCTCGTGGGAGATCTCCTCCCCCTCCAGGTAGCGCTCCATCAGCGAGTCCGACGTCTCAGAGACCTCGTCCATCAGGCGCTCGCGGTACTCCTGGGCCCGGTCGGCGAGCTCTGCGGGGATCGGGATCTCCTTGCAGTTGTCCTTGTCAGCCCCCGTGTACTCGTAGGCCTTCATGTCGATGAGGTCGATCACGCCCGAGACCTCGTGCTCGGCGCCGATCGGGATCTCGGTGGCCACCACGTGCTGGCCGAACGCGGACTTCAGCGAGTCCAACGTGCGGAAGAAGTCGGCCCGCTCGCGGTCGAGCATGTTGACGAAGACCAGTCGCGCCAGGTCCAGCTCGGCCGCTCTGTGCCACAGCCGGGTGGTATGGACCTCCACGCCCATCACGGCGTTGACGACGAAGATGGCGGACTCGCAGACGCGCAACGCGCCCAGCGCGTCGGCGATGAAGCTGGAGTCGCCCGGGGTGTCGAGCAGGTTGACCTTGCGCGACTGCCACTCGAACGAGCTGAGGGCCAGGGAGATCGACATCTGCCGGGCCTTCTCGTCCGGATCGGAGTCTGAGACCGTGGTCCCCTCGACCACGCTGCCGAGGCGGTTGACGACCCCTGCCTGGAAGAGCAGGGCCTCGTGTAGCGACGTCTTACCACTGCCGCGGTGGCCGACGAGGGCCACATTGCGGATCCGATCCGCAGCCTTGTGCATGGCTGTCTCCTCTCACTCGTGACGGCGAAAAGTCGACATTACCGGTTGTGAAGAAGGGTGGGTCCGCGCATGCGCGGACCACACGGGTGGGCGCATGCGCCCACCCTCGGCGGGTGCATGCACCCGCCGGCCACGCGCGCATGCGCCGAGCTCTACTCCAGCTCGCCGGCCAGCTTGGAGCGCAGGCGCAGCACGGCCTTGGTGTGCAGCTGCGACACGCGGGACTCGGTGACCCCGAGGACCTCTCCGATCTCGCGGAGCGTCAGGTTCTCGTAGTAGTAGAGGGCCACGACCAGCTTCTCGCGCTCGGGCAGCGCCGCGATGGCGTCGGCGATCCGGTCGCGCAGCTCGGACTCGTCGACCAGGACCTGCGGATCCGGGGCCCCACGGTCAGGCAGGGTGTCGAGCAGCGACACCTGATCGCCCGACGCATCCGAGACGCTCCACAGCTCGTCCAGGGCGACGATCGTGGAGTTGGAGATCTGCGTGAGCTGGTCCTGGAACTCCTCGACGCTGATCTCCAGCTCGGTGGCCATCTCCTCGTCGGTGGGCGCGCGCTGGAACTTGGCCTCGAGCTTCATGTTCGCGCGCTCGAAGCTGCGAGCGCGGGCGCGCACGGACCGGGGCACCCAGTCCAGCGTGCGCAGCTCGTCGATGATGGCCCCGCGGATGCGGGTGATCGCGTAGGTCTCGAACTTGATCTCGCGCGTCAGGTCGAAGCGCTCGATGGCGGAGATCAGCCCGCCCAGGCCGTACGAGATGAGATCGGACTCCTCGACGTGCGCGGGCAGGCCGGAGCCCATCCGCCCGGCCACGTACTTGACCAGCGGCGAGTATGCGACCACCAGACGTTCGCGGGCGCGCTCGTCGCTCGTGGCCTTGTACCGCCTCCAGAGATCCTGGAGCTCGATCGCTTTGACGTTGGTTTCCAGTGCCTTTGGTCCAGTCTTCAGTGCTAAGCCCGCGGATGCGAGCTTACGTATGCCTGCCGGAGTCGCGCCGACTCTACCCGAGTGTAAACCTGGGTCGTGGAGATGCTGGCGTGGCCGAGCAGCTCCTGAATCGCCCGCAGGTCCGCCCCGCCCTCCAGAAGATGGGTGGCAAACGAGTGGCGCAGGGCGTGCGGATGGGCGTCTCCGAGCGCCGGAGCGCCCCGAGCGGCCAGCCGCGCCCACGTGCGCAGCCGCCGCCTGATGTCCGAGGTCCCCAGCCGCCGGCCCGACTTCGAGAGAAACAGCGCCCGGGCGTCGTCGACGCTGAGCGCCGGCCGGGCGCGGGCCAGGTAGCGCTCCAGCGCGGCGAGCGCATGCTCACCGGCCGGGACCAGCCGCGTCTTGTCCCCCTTTCCCTCGACGCGGACGCTCTCCGAGTCGAAGTCCACGCTCGAGACGTCGAGGGTCACGAGCTCCTCGGCGCGCAGGCCGCAGGCGTAGGCGAGCTCGAACAGCGCGCGGTCGCGCAGTTCCAGCGGACCGGTCTGAGGAATGCGGTCGAGCAGCGCCGCGACCTCCGCGGGCTTGAGCACCCGCGGCAGGCGCTGGGAGCGCTTGGGGGAGCTGAGCAGGTCGGCCGGGTTCTCGCCGCGCGCGCCGATGCTCACCTCGTGGCGGAACAGCCCGCGCAGGGCGGCCAGCTTGCGCGCCACGGTCGTCGGGGCCTGCCCGGCCTCGGTCAGCGAGGCCACGTAGCGGCGCAGCGAGCGCACGTCGACGGCGCTCGGGGCCAGCCCCCGCTCGCCCGCCCAGGAGGCGAACTGGTGGGTGTCGATGGCGTAGGCGCGCCGGGTCTTGGCCGCGACGGCGCGCCGGCGCAGATCGGCGTCAAACGCGTCGAGCGCGGCCTGCCACGGGGGGGTGAGCGCCGGCGGCGCGGTCATCGTGGAAGGGGCCGCGGTCATGTGCGTCCTGGCTATTCGCCGTCCGGCGCGCCAGCCCTGCCGGACGGGCGCCGGCCGCCGGCCCTCAGTGGACGTCGACGAGCGTGCCGATCGGGGTGTACGGCCACACCTGGCCGGCGACGCTGAAGGGCATCTCCACGCAGCCCAGGCTCTGCGGCGACCCGTAGGAGGCGCGCGTGAAGCCGTGCAGCGCGTCGCCGCCGTTGAAGTAGCTGACCCACGGGATGTTGGGGTCTGAGTAGTGGCTGCCGTCCGGGTTGGTGCCGCTCATCGTCGTCGAGGTGAGGTGCTCATACACGGGATAGGTGCCGGTGGCGGTCGGCGCCGAGGGGATGCCGGTGTTGACCGCGGTGCCACCGATGACCGTCTTGCCGCTGTGCCACAGGTTCAGGCTCTGTGAGGCGACGCTGACATCGACGAAGGTGTAGCCGAAGGTGCTGTGCTTGCCGGCGACGACATCGGCGATGAGCGTCTTCCAGATCGTCGCGGTGGGGCCGTCGTAGGGCAGCGAATAGATGCCGTTGTCATTCTCGAAGGCCATGATCGCGCCCTCCATCATGGTCCCCGACGCTCCGACCTGCCACATGCCCTTGAGCAGGCTCGGCGTATTCGGATACCGCCAGGAGAAGCTGCCCTTCGGCGGATCGACGGCCGCGGTCTCCTGCGCGGCGGCGGTCAGGCCGGGACCCTTGCCGCCGGCATAGTGGAACGTCAGTGGCAGGTAGCCGCTGATCGCCAGCAGCTGCTGCAGGCGCGTGATCGATCCGTTGGGGACGGTCCAGGTGCCGGTGTTGGAGGCCGAGGTGCTCTGGCCGCCCAGCAGCCGGACGTCGTTGGGCAGCGCCACCTGGACCTTGGCGTCCAGGCCGTAGCCGTAGCCGGTGGGCTCGAACTTGATCGTGTGGCTGTTGACCCTGTGCCAGGTGCCCGGGGTGGTGGGGGTGAGCACCGGCAGGTGCTTGCCCAGCACCTTGCCCACGGGCCTTGAGAAGGTGAGGGTGATCGGCGTCGCCGGGGTGATGGTGGCGCCCGGCTTGGGGTTGGCCACCGCCGTCGCGTGCTTGCCCGCCGGGAAGTAGCTCACCGACGCGGAGTGCGAGGTCTCCCAGCTGCGCGGAGCCGCCGACACGTAGACGGTCCCGGCGGTGCCGGTGTGGGGCACCGTCAGCACGCTGGTGGGCGTGGGCAGCACGGTCCGGCGCATGTGCGCCGGCGAGGTGCCGTACGTGTAGGCGCTGATCGGCGCCTTGAAGTGAAGCGTCAGCGCCCCGCCGTTGCGGACGGTGACGTAGTGAGACCGGAGGCTCGCCGTGGGCGCCGTGACCGTCAGGTTGAGCCGCTGGGTCTTGCCGGCGAGCCACGAGATCCAGCCCGGGCGCTTGATGACCACCTGGATCTGCAGGAGTGTTCCCGCCGCCACGAGCTTGGTGGGCATGATCACCGGGTCGTTGCGGACGGCGACGGGGACGGCCTGGCTGTGGGGGCCGGTCACGACGCTCACGCTCTGGATGCTGCCGCCGCCCAGCGGCATGCCGATCTTGGCCAGCGCGACCGAGTCGGCGCTCAGGCTCGCCTTGGCCGAGGTGAACATGATCCCGGCGACGACGACCGCCACCACCGCCACCAGCATGAGCCCGGCCAGGACGTAGCGCAGGGGCCGACGGCCGCGCGGAGCCGCGTTGACCCCACCCCGGCTCCGTCTGGATGCCCTCTGAGTCCCCGGGGCCCGCAAATACGAGACGATCGCCACTTCATCCCATGGTAACGACCGGGGTAGCGCGATCAAGCAGCAACCAGCGTCCGGGCCGATTCTGCAAGCCCGGTTTCACTTCTGCGCCCTGGTTCGTCGGTTGTGCGCAGCCTCCTGCGCGCAACCTCCCTTAGAACGTCAGGGACTCAGAACGTCACGGCGCCCTGGGCGGCGCTGGAGACGAGCTTGGCGTACTTGCTCAGCGCCACGCCCGGGAACGGCCGCTCGTAGGGGACGTAGGCCTCGGCCCGTCTGGCCAGCTCCTCGTCGGAGAGCGCGACGTCCAGGCGGCGGGACTCGACGTCGAGCGTGATCTCGTCGCCCTCCTGGACCAGGCCGATGGGGCCGCCGCGGATCGACTCGGGAGCGACATGGCCGGCCATCAGCCCGCGGGTGGCGCCGGAGAAGCGCCCGTCGGTGATGAGCGCCACCTCCTCCCCCAGGCCCTCGCCGACCAGCGCGGCGGTGACGGCCAGCATCTCGCGCATGCCGGGCCCTCCGGCCGGTCCCTCGTTGCGGATGACGATCACGTCGCCGGATTTGATGGAGCGCGAGGTGACGGCCGCCATCGCGTCCTCCTCGCGCTCGAACACGCGCGCTGGTCCGGTCTGCTTGCGGCGCTCGTAGCCGGCGAGCTTGACCACGCAGCCGTCGGGGGCGAGGTTGCCGTGCAGGATGGCCAGGCCGCCGGTGGCCTTGATCGGGTCGCTGAGGGGCCGGACCACCTTCTGGCCGGGGGTCTCGTTGGCGCCGGCCGCGACCTCGCCGATCGTCTGGCCGGTGACGGTCATCGCGTTCTCGTGCAGCAGGCCGGCTTCGTGCAGGCGCCGCATGAGCAGGGGCACGCCGCCCGCCTCGTAGAGATCGGGAGCGACGTACTGACCGGCCGGCTTGAGGTCACAGATGAGCGGGGTGCGCTCCGAGATCGTGTCGAAGTCATCGATGCCCAGCTCGATGCCCATCTCCTTGGCAATGGCCAGGAGGTGCAGGACGCCGTTGGTGGAGCCGCCGCTGGCGGCGATGGCGGCGATCGCGTTCTCGAGGCTCTCGCGGGTGATGATGTCCTTGGGCCGCAGGTCGCGCTTGAGGATGTCCATGACCAGGGCGCCCGCGCGCTCGGCCACCGTCGCCTTGTCGGGACTGACCGCGGGGACCATGCTGAAGCCGGCCGGCGAGATCCCGAGGACCTCGAACGCCATCGCCATGGTGTTGGCGGTGAACTGGCCGCCGCACGCGCCGGCGCCGGGAGAGGCGACGTCCTCGATCTCGGTGAGCTCGTCGTCGGTGATCTTGCCGGCGGCATGGGCGCCCACGGCCTCGAACACCTCCTGGATGGTGACGCGCTCGCCGTGCAGATGGCCCGGGAGGATCGAGCCGCCGTAGAGCATCAGGCTGGGGATGTCCAGGCGGCACAGGGCCATGACGGTGCCGGGGATCGTCTTGTCGCAGCCGCTGATGGCGATGACCGCGTCGAACAGGTGGGCGTCGACGACGAGCTCGATGCTGTCGGCGATGAGCTCCCGGCTGGCCAGCGAGGCGCGCATGCCCGCCGTGCCCATGGTGATCCCGTCCGAGATGGCGATGGTGTTGAGCTCCATCGGGGTCCCGCCGGCCGCCGCGATCCCCTGCTTGACCTTGGCCGCCAGGGCGCGCAGGTGGAAGTTGCAGGGCATCGTCTCGATCCAGGTGTTGGCGACGGCGATGAGCGGCTTGGCGAGGGCGTCGTCGTCGTAGCCGATGCCCTTCAGGTAGGCGCGGGCGGCGGCGCGCTGGGGCCCGTCGGTGAGGGCCCGGCTGCGGTGCTTGAGGTCGTGCGTTGTGGCCGTGGTCATGGGGGCGGCAACGATATCGAGTCCGCGTCACAGGCCCACGGCGCCGCGGGTGCGGACCGGCACGTGCGCCCCGCCGGCGTCAGTTGGAGGTGTCGAGCGGGGTCTCGGTGGGGCTGCGCTGCGCGGCGTCGCGCATGCGGGCGCGCTCCCACTGCGACAGGCGCCACAGATCGCGCTTGACCTTGGCCGGATCCAGCTGGCGGCCCGGCAGGTGCATGTTGGCGGTGGAGATGAGGCGCTGCTCGTCCCCGGTGAGGGCCATCCACTTGGCCAGCACGTCGTCTGAGTCGGGCAGCCGCGCGCTTCCGTAGGGGCGCGTCTCGTCCGGGAAGGCCACGCAGTACTCGTTGAGCAGGCGGTGCGTCTGGGCCAGGTAGGCCACGATCGCCCGGTGCGGATAGATCAGGTACGCGTAGGCGGCGCCCCCGGTGCTGTCGGAGTCCACCGGGCCGTCTGACTGGCTGCCCCAGACCCGGATGAAGCCCAGGTCGCGGTACATCGCCCACTCCTCCTCGTTGACGCACGAGCGCAGCAGCGACCGGGCGCGCGCCTCGGCGCGGCGCTCGCGGCCGGGGTCATAGGGCATGACCGGCGCCATCTGGCGGCGGGCACGGTGGCGTGACCACATCTCCTCGATCCGCGGCAGCAGTTCCTCGGACAGGAGGGCGACGGCGACGAGCGCGGTGGCGACCAGCGCCAGGAGCATCTCAGTGGTCGCTCACGTAAGTGCGGTCGCACCGAGAGGCACGACTGGTGGATGCCAGGCGAGGACGCAGGACCCGACGTGCAGCCCTGCGACACGAGGGTCCGAGGACAGCTGGACGACATGGGCGCGGCCCATTCCGGCGAGGCTGGACGCCGAGCGGGCCGCAGGCCCATGCTGGCGCCGCCAGGCGTGCATCGAAGGCGATCGTATTCGCGTGAGTGGCCACGGCCCCCGGGCCCCCGCGCGGCCTACCGGCCGCCGGCCGCGCGCGGGAAGAAGATCACGCGGTCCGCATCGCGGGGGACGTCCTCGAACGTCTTGACCATGTGCGCCTGGCGCCGTCCGGCGGCGTCCAGCGTGGGCACCGCGGCCCACAGTCCGTCGTCCAGCTGGCGCCGAAACTCCTCGACAAGACGCTGCTCATCCTCCGCCAACTCGACGTCGCCCTCCGCGATCAACACCTCGCCGTGACCCGGCTTCATCCTCAGAAAGCGCACGCGATGATTATGTCACGCCCAGGATGTTGACCGGGCCAGCACCGGCGCCCACGCCGCCCAGCCCGTCGCGCACCGCCCGCGCGGCCAGCTGCTTGGCCACCCGCGCCGCCTCCAGCGGCGAGTCCCCCCACGCCAGCCGTGCCGCCAGCACCGACGAGTGCGTGCAACCGGACCCGTGCGCCGCCCCGCCGGGGTAGCGCTCACCGGGCAGCTCCACCACCTCGGACCCGTCGAAGAACACGTCCACCGCCTCCTCGCGGTGGCCGCCGGTCACCACCACGACCTCGGGCCCCAGCGCCCACAGCGCACGGGCGAGCGCGGCGGCGTCGTCGCCGCCGCCGGTGGCGGACCTGGGCGCGTCGACGGACGTGCGGGACGCGGACGCGCCCGTCGGTGCCTGAGCGCCCGTGGCGGGCGCCAGCGCGCGGGCCTCGGGCAGGTTGGGCGTGATCACCCGCACCCGGGGCAGGAGCAGCTCCAACAGCGCCCCGCGGGCGGACGGCTCGAGCAGCTCCGCGCCGGACTCGGACACCATCACCGGGTCGAGCACGACCGGCGTCCCCTCCGCCAGCAGGTCCAGCGCCCGCGCCACGGCCTCGATGGTGGCCACCGTCCCCAGCATGCCGATCTTGACCGCGTCCACTCCGATGTCCTCAGTCACGGCCCGGACCTGGGCGACGATGACCTCGGGCGAGATCGCCTGCACCGCGCTCACCCCGAGGGTGTTCTGCGCCGTGATCGCCGTGATCGCGGTCATGCCGTGCACGCCGCAGGCGGCGAACGCCTTCAGATCCGCCTGGATGCCGGCGCCCCCGCCGGAATCAGATCCGGCGATCGAGAGCACGCACGGCGGCCGGACCGCGCGGCTCGCACCGCCTGCACCGCCCGCACGGCCCGCACCGCCCGCACGGCCCGCACCGCCCGCACGGCCCGCACCGCCCGGACGGCCCGCGCCAGGAGTTGCACGCTCTGAGTCGGCCATCTCACCGAGCTTAGGCCCCGTCCCGTGGGTATGTGTCGTCAGCGCGCGATGGTGTAGCGACCTCCCGCCTGGCGACGCACCCAGCCGCCCATCTCCAGGTCAGCGAGAGTGGCCAGCCCCCGTTCGGCGTCGAGCCCCGCCTCCGTGAACGCCGCCGACAGCTCGTATCCGTCGGCGAGCGCCTCGAACAGCGGTACGAGGCTCGGATCATGCGGCCGATCGAGGCCAGGAGGCCGCAGCCGTGGGCGATCTTCGAACACGGCCTTGAGCACGTCGAGGGGCTCCGCAACCAGGTAGGCCCCGCAGCGGAGCAGGAGGTGTGGTCCGAAGGAGAGCGGAGCCGTGACCTGACCCGGCACCGCGCCGACGTGGCGCTTGAGCTTGTCGGCCTCCAGCGCAGTACCAATCGCACCGGATCCCTGACGTCCCGCGACCAGGACGGTGATATCGGCCAGCGCGGCGATGATCCGGTTGCGCGCCGGGAACATCCAGCGGCGGACCGGGATCCCGGGCCCAAGCTCGGACACGGCGGCACCGGTCGGCGATGATCCGCCGGTGCAGCGCCGCGCGCCGAGGGCGGGTACGGCCCGCTCGGGCGAGCCGGGCAGGACCGCGATCGTCGCCCCGCGGCCGTGCAGCGCCCCCTCGTGCGCCGCGGAGTCGACGCCGCTGGCCATCCCGCTGATCACCGTCACCCGGCGCGGCCAGGCCCCGGCCCAGCGACCGCGCGATCTCCAGGCCGTACGGCGACGCGCGGCGCGCGCCGACGATGCGCCACCGGCGTCGCTCGGCGACGAGCTCCAGGAACCGCTCGCAGCCCGCCGGCGACGTGCAGGACGGCCGGCGGCGCCTCCAGGTCGCGCAGCAGCCGGCGGGTACGCCGGGTCGCAGCGGCAGATCGTCTCGACGGCCGGCGGCGTCGCATCGCGCGCCGGTGCGGCTCGGCGTCGAACGCCTCGCCACTCGCGCTCGACCTCGGCGCGCGTGGCTGCCGCCGATGGCCTCGATCAGCTCGTCGTCGGCGCAGGTCGAGCAGCTCGGACGATGCCGCTCGCGCATCGGCATCCAGGTGACCGGCCAGCCGCGCGAGCAGCCAGGCCGCGGCGCAGGCAGCGTCCGCACGCGCCCGCGCGTCGACTCACGCCGCCATCCGCCGACTCCGTCGCCGGTGCGCTGGCGCAGGCTGAGCGCGAGCAGCACGTCCTCGCGGCTCACGCGCTCGCGGCCGCCGAGGTCGGCGATCGTCCGGGCGACCCGCAGCACGCGGTGGCGCCCGCGCGCGCTCAGCAGCCCGACCGCGTAGGCGCGGCCGAGCTCCTGCTCGGCGCCGCCGTCGAGCGCGACCAGCGCGCTCGACGGTCCGCGCGTCCATCTCGCCGTTGCAGCGCCGCGCCGGTCTCCGCCAGCCGGCGGCGCTGGCGCTCGCGCGCCTCGGCCACCCGCGCCAGCGACCGCCGCCGAGCTCGTGCCGGCGGCGCGGCGCGCAGCTCCTCGGCCGCCGGGCGGCGCACGTCGACGAGCAGGTCCATGCGGTCCAGCAGCGGCCCGCTCAGCCGGCGGCGGTGACGGCGCAGGTCGGCCTCGCCGCA
This sequence comes from uncultured Actinomycetota bacterium, assembly GCA_963771675.1. Taxonomy (GTDB): domain Bacteria; phylum Actinomycetota; class Thermoleophilia; order Solirubrobacterales; family Solirubrobacteraceae; genus Palsa-465. The sequence continues at coordinate 68,238 of CAVYUJ010000010.1, forward strand.
GGTGCAGCGGTCGTCGACGCCGGCGAAGCCGCACGGGCACGGGTTGGTCGCGGCCACCAGCATGAACCGCGGTCGGGAACCGCAGCGCCCGCTGGCCGCGGACGATCGTCACCGTGCCGTCCTCCAGCGGCTGGCGCAGCGCGTCGAGGCTGGAGCGCTGGAACTCCGACAGCTCGTCCAGGAACAGCACGCCGTGGTGCGCCAGCGTCGCCTCGCCCGGCCGGGGCGGCGAGCCGCCGCCGGCCAGGCCGGCGGGCGAGATCGTGTGATGCGGGCGCGCGGAACGGCCGCGCGGTGATCAGGCCGCCGGCGTGGACGCCGGCGACGCTGTGGATCCGCGTCACCTCGATCGCCTCGGCGCGGCGTCAGCGGCGGCAGGATCGACGGCAGCCGCCGGGCGAGCATCGTCTTGCCGGTGCCCGGCGCGCCCTCGAGCAGCAGGTTGTGGCCGCCGGCGGCGGCGATCTCCAGCGCCAGCAGCGGCGCCGCGTGGCCGCGGACGTCGCGCAGGTCCGGCGCGGCGGCGTCGCGCGGCCGGCGGCCGGCGCGGCGCCGGGCAGCGGCGGCGGCGCGCGCGCCCGCAGCACCTCGGCGGCGGCGCGCAGGCTCGGCGACCGCGACGATCTCGAGGCCCGTCGACGAGCGCCGCCTCGCGCGCCCGCTCGCGCGGGGACGATCAGCCGCGCGCAGCCCGGCGCGCGCGCGCGCCCTCGGCGACCGCCAGCGCGCCGCGGCGAGTCGCGCAGCTCGCCGCCGAGCGAGAGCTCGCCGAACACCGCGTAGCCGGCCAGCGCGTCGGCCGGGACCTGGCCGCTGGCGGCCAGCATCGCCAGCGCGAGCGCCGCGTCGAAGCCCGGGCCCGCCTTGCGCAGGAACGCCGGCGCGAGGTTGGCGGTGATCCGGCCGTCGGGGAACTTGAAGCCCGGAGTTGAGGATCGCCGCGCGGATCCGGTCGCGCGACTCGCGCACCGCGGTGTCGCCGAGGCCGACGATCGTGAACGCCGGCAGGCCGCGAGCGGATGTCGGCCTCGACCCACACCTGGCGCGGCTGGACGCCGTCGATGGCGAACGTCGTGACCCGGGCGAGCATGCCGACAACGCTAGGGACGATCGTGTGACGCGTGGGTGACGCCTGTGCCAAATCTGTGCCAATCTCCAGGCGCTGATTGGCACACAATCGGCACGACTCGTGCACCCACAGGTCACGCGTTTCGCCGTAGCGTCGCTCGGCGATGAGCGAACGACCCCCGACAGCGGCTCGGCGCGCGCCGGCGAGCAGCTCGCCGCCGAGCATCTGCGAGCGGCTGCGGCTATCGAGATCGTGGAGCGCAACTACCGCACGCGCTGGGGCGAGCTGGACATCGTCGCCTGCGACGGCGCGCACGCTCGCGTTCTGCGAGGTCAAGACGCGCCGGGCGCGGCGGCCGGGCCGGCGGCCCGTTCGAGGCGGTCGGGCCGCGGCAAGCGCGCCCGGGTGCGCAAGATGGCCGGGCAGCTGGCTGGTGGAGCGCCGCGACCGGCCCTACGCCGAGTGATCCGCTTCGACGCGATCGGGGTGACGGTCGACGCGCGCCGGGCGGCTGCTCGTCGCTCGAGCATCTGGAGGGGGCGTTCTAGTCCGACCGTCGGGAGCCGGTCGGACCGGCCGCATGCCGTGCCGCCGCCCGACGGAGCTAGCCGAGCGCCAGCTGCTGGTACGCGGTCGACTGGAACGACAGGCGGTGCAGCGGCGAGACCCCGAGGCGCTCGATCGCCTCGCGGTGCTCGGGCGTCGCGTAGCCGACGTGCTGGGCGAACTCCCAGCCCGGATGGGTGGCGTCGGCGCGGCGCATGTAGCGGTCGCGGGTCTCCTTGGCCAGCACCGAGGCGGCGGCGATCGCGGCGCTCTTGGCGTCGCCGCCGATGACCGCGCGCTGCTCGTGGCCCAGCCCGGCGACCGGGAAGCCGTCGCTGAGGCAGATGCAGCCCGTCGCAGGCCACGCGGCGCAGCGCGTCGCGCAGCGCCGCGAGGTTGGTCTTGTGCAGCCCGCGGGCGTCGATCCCGGGAGCGCAGCGGATGACGATCGCGACCCGGGCGGCGAGGCGCAGGATCACCGGATAGAGCGCGGCGCGGCCCTCCGGGGTCTGCTGCTTGGAGTCGTTGAGCGCGCCCAGCGCGCGCGCCTGCGCGGGCCCGATGCGCTCGAGGTCGAACAGGACGGCGGCGGCGACCAGCGGGCCGGCCAGGCAGCCGCGCCCGGCCTCGTCGGCGCCGGCGACGAAGCGCACGCCGAGCGCGCGGTCGAAGCCGAGCAGGCCGGCGCGCCGCGGACGGCGTCGCTTGCGCCGGCGCCGCGCCGGCTCCCGCTCAGAGCGTGCCGATCCGGTCAGGGGGCCAGTAGGTGAAGAAGGCGACGCCGATGATCCACTTGTCGGGGACGGGACCCCAGAAACGGCTGTCGTCGGAGTCGCCACGGTTGTCGCCCATCATGAAGTAGTGCCCGGGCGGAACGTTGATCGGCTTCCGGAAATTGCAGGAACTGTGCCACCGCACGGGTTGATGTAGGAGTCCTTCTCCTCGCACGCCGTTGCGGTACACGTGGCCGTCGCTGGATCGAGATCGTGTCGCCCGGGCCGGCCGACCACGCGCTTGATGAAGGTCTGGGTGGACTCCTGGGCGGTGGGCTGGTCGCAGGCCTGGCGGTGGCCCGACTGTCCCTGCGCCCGGTCGCCGCACACCGGCGCTGTTGGAGTCGGCGCCGTGGGGCGGATGGAAGACGACGACGTCGCCGACGCTGGGATTGGTGTCCAGGCGGTTGGTGAGCACCCGCTGGCCGATATCCAGCGTCGGCACCATCGACGGAGCTGGGGATCCGGTAGGGCTTGACGATGAAGGCCTGGATGAGGAGCGCCAGCCCGACCGCAACCGCGACCGTCGCCACCAGCTCGACCAGCGAGTCCAGGCCGGCGACTTCTTCTGTCTTGCGTGACGCGGACATTCGCTCGGGGCTGGAGGGGCTAGAGGAAGCCAAGCCGATCAGGGGGCCAGTAGGTGAAGAACGCCTTGCCGATCAGCCACGCCTTGGGGACCGGGCCCCAGTAACGGCTGTCGAGCGAGTCCGGGCGATTGTCGCCCATCATGTAGTAGTCACCCTTGGGGATCGTGATGCTGGCACGGAAGTTGCATTCGCCGGCCCCGTCGCAGGGAGGGTGTAGGAGCTCGTTCTCGCGGCGTCCGTTGCGGTACACGTGGCCGTTGCGAATCATCAGCCGGTCACCGGGCAGACCCACCACCCGCTTGACGTAGGTCTGCGACGACTCATGGGTCTGGGCGACGTCACACGGCGCCGCGCCGTCCTGGCCGAGGCTGTTCTCCCCCTCGTTGGTGTCCGCGCAGGTCTCTGACACCGGCGGGTGGAAGACGAAGATGTCGCCGACGTGCGGCGATGAGAAGTGCATCCCGACCCGATCGACCAGGATGCGCTGGTTGATGGTCAGCGTCGGCTCCATCGACGCGCTGGGGATCTCGTACGGCTTGACGATGAACCCCTGGATGATGATCGCCAGCCCAAGCGCGATCCCGACGATGACGACCAACTCCGCCACTGAGCGCGCCAGCGGCTTCTTGGTCTTCGTCACCTACTCAGCGTCCGTCGCTGGCGCTTCCTCGCCCGCCTCGGTCGCATCAGCGCTGGCCGCGGGCTCGGTGCGTCGGTGCCGTCGGCGCCGGCCTCGGGCTCGGCCGCCTCGCCGGCGACCGCGTCGGGCTCAGCAGCCGTCGCCTCGGGCTCAGCAGCCGTCGCCTCAGGCTCGGGGGCGGTGGCCTCGGGAGCGGTCGTCTCGACCGCGTCCTGGGCCTCGACCGCCTCGGCAACCGTCTCCTCCGCGGTCGCGCCCTCGGCGTCGACCGGCGTGGGCTCGGCGTCGCCCTCCGGGCCGTACAGCAGCTCGCGCTCGACCGCCACCTCGGGTCCGGCGGACCGGCGCTCGCGCACCCGGGCGCGCTTGCCGATCGCGGCCGCGCAGGTAGTAGAGCTTCGCGCGGCGCACGTCGCCGCGGGCCGCCACCTCGATGCGCTCGATCTTCGGGGAGTGCAGGGGGAACGTCCGCTCCACGCCCACCCCGAAGGACTGCTTGCGAACCGTGAAAGTCTCGCGGGCTCCGTGGCCCTGGCGCTTGATGACGACGCCCTCGAACACCTGGGTGCGCCGACGCGTGCCCTCGATGACCTGGAAATGGACGCGGAGCCGGTCGCCTGCGTCGAACGCGGGGACCCGGCGGAGCTGCGATCGCTCCAGGCTGTCGATGACTGTGCTCATGGTGAAATGAAGGTTGGGAGCGGCGGGTTTCTGCACGGCGGCGGCAGTGCCGGCCACTCGGCCGCGTCCGCCATGGCGCCTCCGCCCATGCGGCGATTGATGGTAGCGGGTCCCTGCGCGGGGCGATGTTGGCGCTGCGCTAAGTCCGCGGCGGCTCCGGCGCCCCGGCGGCGCCCCGAGCCCGGCTCTGGGCCAGCCGCCACTCCGCGATCTTGGCGTGATGGCCGGACAGGAGCACCTCGGGCACGGGCCACCCGCGATGCTCGGCCGGCCGGGTGTAGTGCGGGTACTCGGGTCCGCCCTCCAGGGCCGCGCTGAAGGACTCCTCCAGCGCCGAGCGCTCATCGCCCAGCGCGCCGGGCTGCTTGCGCAGGACCGCGTCGCAGACCACCATGGCGGCCAGCTCGCCGCCGGCGAGCACGTAGCGCCCGATCGAGATCCGATCAGAGGCGAAGTGCTCGACGATGCGCTCGTCGAAGCCCTCGTAGCGGCCGGAGAGCAGGGTCAGCGCCGGCTGCGCCGCCAGCTCGTCGACGAGCGCGTCATCGAGCAGCCGTCCGCCGGGGTCCAGCGCGATCACGCGACGCCGGGCGGGCAGCGTCACCGGGTCGATGCCGTAGCGAGCGCGCAGGGCGGCCTCGACGACGTCGACGCGCAGCACCATGCCCGCTCCACCGCCGAACGGGGTGTCGTCGACCTGGCGGCCGCTCAACGGGGTGTGGTCGCGGTAGTTGATGCGGTGAAGCTCGTGCCCCAGGGCCAGGGCGTTGGCCACGTGGCGCTGTGAGACGAACCAGTCGAAGGCCTCGGGGAACAGCGTGAAGACGTCGATCTGCATCGCGGGTCCCGCGTCCCTAGGCCTCGCCCAGGAACTGCAGGTCCACGTCGATGATGCGCCCCTCCACATCCACGTCGCGCACGGCATCGCGGACGAGGGGCACGAGCAGGTCCGGGGCGTCGCCCGGGCGCGTGACCTCGAGGACCTCGCAGGAGGGCAGGGCCAGCAGCCGGGCGACGACGCCCACCTCGCGATCGCCATCACGGACCGTGCAGCCCTCCAGGTCGGTGGCCCACCACTCGTCCTCCTCGAGCTCGGGCGCCCGGGTGCGGGCGACGGACAGCTCCTGGCCGCGCAGCGCATCGGCGGCGTCCCGGTCCTCGCATCCCTCCAAGCGCACGATCGGCCGCCCGTCGTGTCCCGCCAGCCGGGCGATCGTGTGCCGGACCTCGCCGAGCCGGACCTCGATGCCGACATCGAGCAGCTCAGCGACGGGATCGACCACGTGAAAGCTGCCGTCGAGGCCGTGGGGGCGCCCGACGACACCGGCGCGCAGCCAGTGCTCCGTCTCGGTCACGCCGCGCCCGGCGCCCTAGTCGTCGACGATGTCCACGAACACGCGGCGCTGCTCCTTGACGGCGGCCACCTTGACCACCGTGCGCAACGCCATCGCGGTCCGTCCGCCCCGGCCGATCACGCTGCCGTAATCGTCCTCGTCGACGGACAGCTCGAGCACGATCGTGCCGTCGTCCTCCTCGATCTCGGTGATGCGCACCGCGTCGGGGTGCTCGACGAGCCCCCTGACCAGGTACTCGAGGAGGTCTTTCACGAGCGGCGGGCTACGAGATGCCCTGAGTGCGCAGCAGCTTGCGAACGGTGTCCGACGGCTGGGCGCCGCGGGCAAGCCAGTCGCGGATGCGCTCCTCGTTGAGCACGATCGTGGAGGGATCGGTCTGGGCGTTGTAGTGCCCGACGGTCTCGATCACCCGACCATCGCGCTTGGAGCGCTGATCGGCGACGACGACGCGCCACACTGGGTTCTTGCGCCCGCCGATGCGGGTGAGTCTGAGTCTGACTGCCATTAGCGAGCGATGAGGTTAGCGTGCTTTGGGCGGTGACGCCGGCCGGCGGCTCCTATCGACCCTGCCGCATCAGCGCGCCCAGATCGGGCATCCGGCCCTGGGAGACCTGGCGCATCACCTTGCGCATCTGCTCGAACTGCTTGATGAGCGCCTTGACCGCCTGGACGTTGGTGCCCGAGCCCTTGGCGATGCGCAGGCGCCGCGATCCCTTGATCAGCTCGGGGTGGCGCCGCTCCTGCGGCGTCATCGAGAGGATGATCGCCTGGAGGCGGTCGAACTCCTTCTCGTCGACCTTGACCCCGCGCAGCTCCTTGCCCATCCCCGGGATCATCCCCAGCAGATTCTGCAGCGGACCCAGCTTGCGGATCTGGCGCATCTGGTCCAGGAAGTCGTCGAGGCCGAACTCCTGCTTGCGCAGCTTGCGCTCCAGCTCGGCCGCCTGCTGCTCATCGAAGCTGCCCTCGGCCTTCTCGATCAGGGTCATCACGTCGCCCATGCCGAGGATGCGCTGGGCCATGCGGTCCGGGTGGAAGCGCTCGAACTGGTCGAGCTTCTCTCCGGTGGAAGCGAACAGGATCGGCTTGCCGGTCACGGCCTTGACGCTCAGCGCAGCGCCGCCGCGAGCGTCGCCGTCGAGCTTTGACATGACCACGCCGTCGAAGTCGACGACCTCGGCGAACTGCTCGGCGACGTTGACCGCGTCCTGGCCGGTCATGGCGTCGACGACGAGCAGGATGTCGTGGGGGTTGATCGCCTTCTTGATGTTGGCCAGCTCGGTCATGAGCTCCGTGTCGACGTGCAGCCGCCCGCTGGTGTCGACGATGAGCACGTCCTTGCCCTCGGCGCGGGCGCGGTCCGCCGCCCACTTGGCGATGTCGACGGGGTTGCGCTCGGTGCCCTGCTCGTAGACGTCGACGCCGGCCTGCTGGCCGACCTTGATCAGCTGCTCGACGGCGGCCGGCCGGTAGACGTCACAGGCGGCCACCGCCACCGAGGAGTGGTGCTCGGTGCGCAGGTACCGGGCGAGCTTGCCGGTCGCGGTCGTCTTGCCCGAGCCCTGCAGGCCGGCCATGAGGACGATCGTCGGCGGCCGGGGCGAGAACGACAGCTCGCGGGCGGCACCGCCCATCAGCTCGGTGAGCTCGTCGGAGACGATCTTGACCACCTGCTGGCCGGGGTTGAGCTTGCCGACGATGTCAGCGCCGAGCGCGCGGTCCTTGACGGCGGTGGTGAAGCTCTTGACGACCTTGAAGTTGACGTCGGCCTCGAGCAGCGCGAGGCGGATCTCGCGCATGGCGGCGTTGATGTCGGCCTCGGTCAGGGTGCCGCGACCGCGGACGTCGGCCAGGGTGGCTTGGAGCTTCTCGGCGAGGGAATCGAACATGCTGCTGTCCCGGCTGAGGCTACAAGGGCCGGTTAGGCCGGGTCACCGGAGTTGCCGGCGGTCTCGTGCCCGGACACCACGGGCGGCGCCGCGTCGTTGCGGGCCGGCTGCGCGCCGGTGAACGCCTTGCGGATCCCCCCGAACGCCTCGGCGAACTCCGACGGGATCACGAACACCTTGTTGGCGTCCCCCTGGGCCAGCTGCGGCAGCATCTGGAGGTACTGATAGCTCAGCAGCTCGGGGTCGACCCTCGCCTCGTGGATCGCCTCGAACACCGTGTGGATCGCCTTGGCCTCGCCCTCGGCCCGGAGGATCGCGGCCTGCCGCGCGCCCTCGGCGGTGAGCACGGCGGCCTGCTGCTGACCCTCGGCGGTGAGGATCTGGGACTGCTTGACCCCCTCGGCGGTGAGGATGGCCGCGCGCTTGTCGCGCTCGGCGCGCATCTGCTTCTCCATCGCCTCCTGGATCGAGCCGGGGGGATCGATCGACTTGATCTCAACCCGGTTGACGCGGATCCCCCACTTGTTGGTCGCCTCGTCGAGCACGCCGCGCAACTGGGCGTTGATGTGGTCACGGCTGGTCAGCGCCAGCTCGAGCGTGAGCGAGCCGATCACGTTGCGCAGTGTGGTCACGGTGATCTGCTCGATCGCTTGCAGGGGGTTGGCGACCTCGTAGGTCACCGCCTTGGCGTCGTTGATCGTGAAGTAGAGGACGGTGTCGATCCCGACGACGAGGTTGTCCTCGGTGATCACCGGCTGGGGCGGGAACGACACGACCTGCTCGCGCAGGTCGATCAGCGGCTTGATCCGGTCGACGAACGGCACCAGAACGGTGAGACCCGGGTTGAGCGTGCGGTTGTAGCGCCCCAGGCGCTCCACGATCCCCGCCCGCGCCTGGGGCACGATCCGCACCGTGCGCGCGAACATGATCACCAGGAAGACGATTACGACGATGGCGACGATGGCAGCAGCCATGGCCTCTCCTATTCGGTCACGAGCGCGGTCGCGCCCTTGATGTCGACGACCTCGACGCGTGCGCCCGCCTCTATCTCCTCATCATCGTAAAGCGAGCGCGCCGTCCACACCTCACCATCGATCCTGACGATCCCCACGCCCTCGGCGTTGGCGATCCGCTCCAGCACCGTCGCCTGCTTACCGACCAGCGCGGCCCCGCCGGTGCGAAGCGCCGGCGGCACGCGGAGGTGGGAGCGCACGATCGGACGCACCAGGACGAGCGTGAGCAGCGAGGCCACGATGAACACGATCACCCCCACCGCCGAGCCGGCGACCGCGTCCCCGGCGGCCGCCAGCGCCGCCCCCAGGGCGAACGGGGCCAGGAAGAATCCCCCGCTGAGCATCTCGCCGACACCGAAGGCGCCGGCGAGGATCACCCAGACGAGCCAGAAAGGCATCTCCCGCGAGCGTAGCGCGACGGTCCGGTCGTCACGACACCAGGGCCCGCGCGAAGTCCCCGGCGTCGAACGGCCGCAGGTCCTCGAGCTGCTCGCCCACCCCGATCAGCTTGACCGGGATGCCCAGCTCCTGGGCGATGGCGAGCGCGATCCCGCCCTTGGCGGTGCCGTCGAGCTTGGTCAGCACCAGCCCTGAGACGTCGATCGCCTCCGAGAAGGCCTTGGCCTGGCGCAGCCCGTTCTGACCGGTGGTGGCGTCGACGGTGAGCAGCGTCTCGTGGGGGGCCTCGGGGATCTGCTTGGTGATGACCCGCCGCACCTTGGCCAGCTCCGCCATGAGGTTGTCCTGGGTGTGCAGGCGCCCGGCGGTGTCGATGAGGACGACGTCGGCGCCCTGGCGGCGCGCGGCGGCGATCGCGTCAAAGGCCACCGAGGCCGAGTCCGCGCCGAGGCCGCCCTTGACGAAATCCACGCCGGCGCGCTGGGCCCACAGCTCGAGCTGCTCCACCGCGGCGGCGCGGAAGGTGTCCCCGGCCGCCAGCACGACGGATCGGTCGAGCTCGCGGCTGAGATGCCAGGCGAGCTTGCCCAGCGTCGTGGTCTTGCCGGTGCCGTTGACGCCCGCCACCAGGATGACGGTCGGCTCCGGGCGCAGGTCGATCGTGTCGTTGCCGGTCTGGGCGATCTGCGTGAGCAGCTCCACCAGCCGGTCTGACAGCTCCTGGCCGCCCGTGAGCTTGTTCTCCGCGGCCTCCTGCTCGAGCTGGGCCACCACCTTGGCGGTCGTCTGGGCGCCGACATCGGCGTAGATGAGGGCCTCCTCCAGCCGCTCCCAGGTCTCGTCGGAGAGATCCTCGAACAGGGTGGCCTGGATCTCGGACTGCAGCGCCTGGCGGGTCTTGCGCAGGCTCTCGCGCAGCCGGCGAAACCGCCCGACGCGCTGCTCGGGCTCCTCGGCCGCGGCGGCCGGGACGCCCTGCGCTCCGTCGATGATGAAGAGCTCTCGCCAGTCGCGCGCCATGACGGCGGCGACGTTATCAGCGGCCGTGCTAGGCCGCCGCGACCGCCGCGTCGGCCTCCGCGGGACCCTCCCCGTTGGAGAGCTTGCGCGAGATGACCTTGGAGATGCCGTCGGATCCCATCGAGACGCCGTAGAGCGAGTCGGCCGCCTCCATCGTGCGCTTCTGGTGGGTGACCACGATGAACTGAGCGCGCGAGGAGTACTGGCGCAGGAGCGCGAGGAAGCGATCGATGTTGAGGTCGTCGAGCGCCGCCTCGACCTCGTCGAGGATGTAGAAGGGGCACGGACGGGCCAGGAACACGGCGAAGAGGAAGGCGAGCGCGGTCATCGACTTCTCGCCGCCGGACAGCAGCGACAGGCGCTTGCACTCCTTGCCCGCGGGGGTGATCTCGATCTCCACGCCGAGGAGGTCCTCCTCGGGCTCCAGGCCGTCGTCCTCGGGACCGTCCTCGCCGTTGGCGCCGTGTGCGTCCTCGTCGCCATCCGAGGCCTCCTGCCCGCCGATCACGCGAGCCGGTCCGTCACGCTCGGAGACCAGCCGCAGCCGCCCCTCGCCGCCCGGGAAGAGCTGACCGGCGAGCTCCTCGAAGGCGCTGGCGGTCGCCGCGAACGTCTCCTCGAAGGTGGTGCGGATCTGCCTGTCGGTGTCGGCGATGAGCTTCTCGAGCTCGCGTAGGGCGGTCTCCAGGTCCGCGCGCTGGGTCTCGAGCTCCTCGACGTGGGCCACCGCCTCGGCGTACTCCTCCTGGGCCAGCGGGTTGACCGGCCCCAGCTGCTCACGGCGGCGGGCGACGCGCTCCAGGCGGGCATCGAGGGTCTGGCGCTCCTCGCCGGTGAGCGCCTCGGCGGCGGGCTCGGCATCGAGCTCGAGCCGGTGGGCGATGCGCCCGAGCTCGGTCTCGGCATCACCGGCCTGGTCGCGGGCGCGCTGCAGCCGGACCTCGGCCTGGGTGTGGGCCTCGTTCTCCTGGCTGAGCTTGGTGTGAAGCTCGGCCTCCTGCTGGGCGCAGGTGCGCAGCTCCACGGCCACGTGCTCCCCCGCCTGGCGATCGGCGGCCAGGGCCTCCTCGAAGCTGCCCAGGCGCTGCGCGATCGCCGCCGAGACCTCCTCGAGCGCGGCGATGACGGCCGCCACCGCGGGCACCAGCTCGCGGTCGCGCGCTACGCCGGCGCGCACACGCTCCAGTCGCTGCGCCCGCTGGGCCCGTTCGCGCTCCACGCGCTCGACCATCCGCCGCTCGGCGGCCAGCTCGCCCGCCAGCTGCGCGCGGCGATCGACGCCATCCCCACCCACCCCATCGTCGGGAGCCGCGCGGCGGCGCGCGATCAGCGCGGTGATCCGGCGCTCCTCCTCGCGCAGCTCGTCAAGCGCGCGGACGGCGGCGCGGTGGGCGTTGGTCATCCGGTCCCGGGCCGAGTCGGCTTCCGACATCCCGGCGGTGGCCCGCTGGACCCCCCCGCGCGCGTCGACCTCGGCCTGGGCGGCGCGCTCTGACTCGGCGACGAGCCGCTCGCGCCGGTTGCGCTCGGCCAGGACGCGCTCCTCACCGACGGCGGGGGCCTGGCGCAGCTCACGGGTGCGCGCCGACCAGACCCGTCCCCCGGGGGTGACGGCCACGCCCCGGAAGTCCGCCGCGATCTGGTCCAGGTCATCGACGACCCAGGTGTCGAGCAGCAGCGCGCGGGCCAGCGCCAGCGCGCGACCCTCCGCACGGACATGCTCGATCAGGCGTGCCGCACCCGGGGCGGGCGGGCGCGCGCCGGCGTCGTCCCCGGCCGTGGCGGCGTCGCCGACGACGAGCGTGCGCCCGCCATCGGCCCCGGCCCGGTCAAGGAGCGTCGCGGCGGCGGGGCGGTCGTCGACCACCGCGGCGCGCAGGCGGCCGTCGAGCACGGCGGCCACCGCCAGCTCATAGCCGGAGTCGACGTCGAGGCCGTCGGCCAGAGCCGGGGCGCCGTGGGGCGCACCGGCGTGATGGCGCAGGAACTGGTTGACGGCGGCGAGCTCACCGCCGACGCGCGCGGCCTCCCGGCGCGCCGCCTCCACGGCACGCTCGGCCTCGCGCACCTCGCCGCGGACTCGCTCGGCCGCTGCCTCGGCCTCCTCGCGCAGCGCCTGGGCGGCGGCCACCGCCTCTGACTGCTCGGCGGCGCGCCGCCCGGCGGCCGCCAGCTGCTCCTCGAGCTCGGCCAGCTGGCGCGCGAGCTCGACCTCACGGTCGCGGTCCAGGGCGGCCAGCGACTCCTCCAGGCTCTCGATGCGCCCAGCGGCCTCGGGATCGTCCTCGTCGGCGGCAGCCTCGGCGGCGAGCGCGGCCTCGCTCTCCTGATAGCGGGTCAGGCGGGCCTCGACGGCGGCCGCAGCGGCCCGCGCGGACTCGGCGCGGTAGCCGATCCGCTCGACGGCCCCGCGGGCCGCGTAGGCGCGGCGCGAGAGCTCCTCCCGCTGGGCGCTGCGGGCGGCCAATGCCTCCTCGGCGGCCTCCCGGCGCTTGGCGACGGCCTGGAGCTCGCCCTGCAATGTCCGCCGGCGCTCGCGGACCTCGGCCGCCATCGCCTCGGCGGAGACCATGGCCGCGCGGTAGCCGCGCACGTCGTCGCGGGCGAGCTCCCAGCGGATCTCCAGCGACTGGCGCTCGAGCCGCTCGTGCAGCTCGGCGGCCTCGGCCTGGCGCTTGAGCGGCCGCAGCCGGGAACGGGCCTCGCGTTCGACATCGAGCGCGCGGTCGAGATTGTCCTGGGTGCGGGCCAGCTTGAGCTGGGCGCGGCGGCGGCGCTTGCGGTGCTTGCCCAGGCCGGCGGCCTCCTCGATGAGCAGGCGGCGATCGCGCGGCTTGGAGGTGACCAGGGACTCGACGCGGCCCTGGGAGATGACCGAGTGCATCTCCTTGCCCAGGCCGGTGTCGGAAAGCAGCTCGACGATGTCGACGAGCCGGCAGCGACCGCCCGCCAGCCGGTACTCGCCCTCGCCGGCCCGGTCGAGCCGGCGATAGATCGAGATCTCGGGCACCCCGAGGCCGAGGCTCCCCTCGCTGTCATCGAGTACCAGCTCCACCTCGGCGTGGCCGCCGGCCTGCCGGCCGGGGGCGCCACCGAAGATCACGTCCTGCATCGACTGGCCGCGCACCGCGCCGGGGGACTGCTCGCCCAGCGCCCACAGCACGGCGTCGGTCACGTTGGACTTCCCCGAGCCGTTGGGCCCGACGATCACGCTGACCCCCGGCCCGAACTCCAGCTTGGTCCGGTCCGGGAAGGACTTGAAGCCCTTGACGGTGATCGACTTCAGATACACGCGGTCACCTCTCGGCTCGGGGGCGCGACGCCGTCAGGGTGCGTCACTTGGCCATCGCCTCCAGCGCGGATTGGGCGGCCTCCTGCTCGGCGTCCTTCTTGCAGCGGCCGACGCCACTGCCGATCTCCTTGCCGCGGATCGTCGCCTGGACGGTGAACGTGCGGTCGTGCGGCGGCCCCTGCTCGTCGACCACCGCGTAGCTGACCAGCTCGCCGCGCCGGGCCAGGCGCTCCTGGAGCGCGGACTTGTAGTCCACGGAATGCTCCAGCGCGTCCTCGATCTCCGGAGCGAACGCGTCCACCACCGCATCGGCGGTCGCGTCGTAGCCGAAGGTCAGATAGCAGGCACCGATCACCGCCTCGATCACCGAGGCCAGGACGCGCTCGGTGGAGATCAGCGCTTCGAGCCCGGGCGCGGCCACGTCCGGCGCCCCCGCACGCAGCCGCTCTGGGACGCCCAGTCGCTCGGCCACCGCCCGGCACGAGCGGCCCGACACCGCCTGCGCCCGGATCTTGGTCAGGCGTCCCGGCCCGAATCGCTCGGCGTCCAGGCGCGGGAACAGATGGGTGGTGACGGCCAGCCCCAGGACGCTGTCGCCCAGGAAGGCCAGGCGTTCGTAGGACTCCGAGCGCCGCGTCGTCCACGACGAGTGGGTGAACACGGACCGCTGCAGCGCGGGCTCCAGCCCGTCGAGCATGTCCGCGAGGGTCGCGCCGGGCGGGCGGGGTGGGGTCAGCGGCGGCGTGTCCAGCTCCGTGCGCTGCCGTTTGGGTGTCACTCAGTGTCAGTGGATTGGCCCGCGGTCGCCGGCAGAGCCCCGCTGGCGAGCACGAAATCGACCGCTTGGCCGACGGTGAGGATCCGGCTGGCTTCCTCGTCGGAGATCCGCACGCCGTAGGAGTCCTCGAGCTCCTGCACCAGCGTGTAGAGATCCAGCGAGTCGGCCTCCAGGTCCTCACGGAAACGGGTCGACTCTGAGATCGAGCCGGGGCTGACCTCCAGCTCGTCGACCAGGTGCGCGCGGATCAGCGAGAAGACTTGCTCTCGGTTCATCGGCGCCACACCGTAGACGTCAGCCCGGACGCGCATTGCCTGGGCTTGCTAACCATCGCCGTCCTCCTCTCCCCCATGTCCGGGGGTTCGCAGTGCGCCGGCGGCCTTCAGTGCGGCTCGCGTGGCGCTGATGACATCTTCCTCCACTCCGCGTGCGGCCACCTCGATGGCGCGGGCAAACCCGCGGCGAGTGAACCGTCCGTGGGCCACGACGCCGAGCTGGCGCAGCCCCAGCATGTAGGCGCCGCCGGGGCCCTCGGGGTCGATCTCGTCGCGCAGGCCCTGGATCGCGGGGCGCAGCAGCCAGCCGCCGAGCTTGGCCCGGGTCGAGCCCATCGCCACGTCGCGGATGGCACGCAGCGTCCGCCCCGAGACGCCCTCGATCAACTTCAGGGTGATGTTGCCGGTGAAGCCGTCCATGACGACGACGTCGGCGGCGTCCTCGAAGACCTGCGTGCCCTCGATGTTGCCCACGAAGTTCAGACCGGTGCCGCCCTCACCGGCGAGCTGATCATGGACCTCCACCAGCTCCGGTGTGCCCTTGACCGCCTCCTCGCCGTTGGACAGCAGCGCCACCCGGGGCGAGGAGATCCCGAGCACCGCCTGCGTGAACGCCGAGCCCATGTGCGCGAACTGGACCAGGTGCTCGGGGCGGCAGGTGACGTTGGCGCCGACGTCGAGCAGCATCACGGGCCGGCCGCCGGGGACGGGGACCGGCAGGGCCAGCGCGGGGCGGTAGATGCCGCGGTCCCGGCGCATGTTGAACAGCCCGGCGGCCAGCGCGGATCCGGTCGAGCCTCCGGAGACCAGCGCCTGGGCACGCCCGGCGGCCACCGCCTTGGCGGCCTGGACGATCGAGGCCTCCGGCGTGGATCGCACGGCGAAGGCCGGGTCAGCGGCCTTGGCGATCGAGACGGGAGCGTCGACGACCTCGACGCCGTCGGGCACCGATCCGATCTCGCTCGCGGGCCCGAAGAGGAGGACCCTGGTCCCGGCGGCAGCGGCGATGGCGGCTCCGGCGGCGACCTCGGCGGGGCCCAGATCCGCCCCGCCCGCGTCAACGGCGACGGTCACCATGAGGTGAGCGGCTAGGCCGACTGCTGGCCGGTCCCGGCGATGACCTCGCGGCCCCGGTAGCTCCCGCAGACCGGGCACACGCGGTGCGGGATCCGGGGGCTGTGACAGGTGGGGCAGGCGTTATAGGTGGCCGCCTTGACCTTGTGCTGCGAGCGTCGCTGCGTCGTGCGCGCGTGGGATTGCTTCTGCTTGGGGACCGCCATGCGGGCAGGAGGCTAGCAGGCAGGCTCCTCCCCCCGCCGGGAGGACGCGCGCCTCAGACCCGGCCCCGGTCTGTGCGCGTGCCCCGGCGCGGGGGCGCGTCGGCGACGAGGTGACGGCGCAACAGCGGCGTGATGTCCTGCGCGCGCATCGGCCGCCCCAGCTGAGGGCCCTGGCCGCGGGAGATGCCGTGGGCGAGCAGGAAGTCGAGTTGCGCCTCGGTCTCGACGCCCTCGGCGACGATGTCGGTGCTGCAGGCCGAGGCCAGGTCGAAGACCGCCTCCAGCAGCCTGACCGCGGTGCTGTCGCCGGGGATGTCGGCGAGCATGCCGCCGTCGACCTTGATCACGTCGAAGGCGAGATCCAAGAGTCGCGACAGCGACGAGTAGCCGGCGCCGAAGTCGTCCAGCGCCATCGGGAACCCGGCCGCGCGCAGGTCGTCGATGACCTGCAGCGTGTCACCCGAGTCCACCGTCCACGCCGACTCGGTCAGCTCGATGGCCAGACTTCCCAGCGGAAGCCCGGACTCGGCCACCCGCCGGGCCAGCCCCGCCGCGAAGTCCGGGGCCAGCAGCTGGTGGGGAGAGATGTTCACGCCGATGATCGGCGCCAGGTCCTCCGCCTGCCATTCGCGCGCCTGGCGACAGCACTCGTCCAGGACCCAAGCCATGAGGTCGTCGCCGACGGTGGTCTGGTCGGCCAGACTCATGAAGGCGTCGGGGGTGAGCAGGCCACGCTCGGGGTGGCGCCAGCGCAGCAGCGCCTCCAGGCCGGAGATGTCCCGGCTCGGGGTCAGCAGCCACACCGGCTCATAGTGGATCTCCATCTCGCCGGCATCGATCGCGTTGCGCAGCTGGGCCGTCAGACTCGAGCGGCGCGAGGCGAGCGTGTCGGAGCGCTGATGGAAGACGAGGCGGCCGCCGCCGGCAGCCTTGGCGCGGTACATGGCGACGTCGGCGTGGCGAAGCAGCGCCTCGGTGTCCGCGGCGTCGTCGGGATACAGGCTGATGCCGATGCTGGCGCCGGTGCGCACCTCGGTGCCGGCCACGACGAATGGCTCGAGCAGCGCGTTGAGCAACTTGCCGCCCACGCTCTCGGCGGCGGCGGTGGGATCGTCGGAGAGGTCGCCCAGCAGCACCAGGAACTCGTCGCCGCCCTGCCGGGCCAGGACGTCGGAGTCGCGCAGGACGCTGCGCAGGCGCGCCGACACGCTGGCCAGCAGCCGGTCGCCGGCGGCATGGCCGAGGCGGTCGTTGACCTCCTTGAAATCGTCGAGGTCGACGAACATCAGCGCGGCGGCACCCCCGGCGCGGCGGGCGCGCGCCAGCGCCAGGTCGATCTCCTGTTCGACGAGGATCCGGTTGGGGAGCCCGGTGAGGGCGTCGTGGTAGGCGAGATAGGCGAGCTGCTCCTCCCCTCGGCGGCGCTCGCCGATGTCACGCACCATGCCGTAGAAGGACGGCCCGAGGCCACCCGAGCCCTCGACGCGGGCGACGGTCAGCTCCACGGGAAACTCGCTGCCGTCGCTGCGTATCGCGGTCGTCTCGATGCGGCGGTCCAGGAGACTCGAGGCCGGGTTGTCGCGGAGCCGCTGGGCGAGGCTGCGGTAGAAGGGCCGATGCTCGGGCGGCACGAGGAGGTCGGCGACCTCGCGGCCCATCACGTCCGAGGCCAGGTAGTCAAACGTCCGCTCGGCCGCGGGGTTGAACTCGATGAGGCGATCCTGCTCGTCCACCGCGACGATGGCATCAAGCGTCGAGGCGATCACCGCCCGGTAGCGGGCCAGCGAGGATTCGATGGCGGTCATCTGGCGTGAGCTCTCGATCGCCAGCGCCGCGTGTGCCGCCAGCGCGCCGAGCATCACGAGCTGCTGATCGTCGGGGCGCAGCCCGGAGAACGGCTCGTCGACCGAGATGATCCCGTAGGGACGCCCGCCCGAGCCCTGCAGAGTGGCGAACAGGGCGTCGTCGGTGTGCCAGCTCTCGCCGCTGACCTCCGCGGCACGGGCGTTGGGCTCCGGTCGGTACCACGTGACCGTGGGATCGTCGAGGGAGAGCGAGCCCTCGGGGACGAAGTAGACGCCGTGGCGGCGGAAACGCTGATCGAGGAGCGGCGTCCAGGTCTCCGGCTTGGTGGTCGAGCCGAGCAGGATCTCCGACGCCCGCTCGGAGCCGTGGACGGTGACGACCTCGTAGACGTCCTGGTCGGCGCGATAGGCGTTGATCACGACCGTGGCGTAACCCACGGCATCGGACACGGCGGATGCGACCGCGCGCAGCGTCTCGAGCAACGTCGGCTGGCGGCGCGCAATGCGCGCGAATTCCAGCAGCCCCCGCAGGGGTGCGATCGCCTCCCCAGTCTCACTGGGCCCCGACGATTCGCCGGCACGATGCATTCTCATCACTAATCGACCGAAACGGCTTCGGGCTTGAGGAAGTATGGACGGAGTACCCGCACAGCACGGGAATTTGCCACCAGTCTGCTCAACCCCTTCTCACCGATCAGTCGAAGTGAAGCTCAGAGAGCTTCGCCCAACGGGGATCGGGCTCGGGCTCGTGGGCATGATCGGGCCCCGCCTCGTTGAGGTCCGCCCCACAGACCCGGCATAGCCCGGCGCAGTCCGGGCGACACAGCAGCTGCGCAGGCATCGTGAGCGCCAGGGCGTCGTGCGCCCATGCCCGGAGATCGACGACGCCGCCCTGGACGTAGGGCGACTCGAGCTCCTCCCCCTCGCCGGGCTGGGACACCTCGCGCGACAGCACCTGGACCACCTGCTCGGCGTCGGCCAGACAGCGCATGCACGGCCCGACGAGCCGTGCCTCGAAGCGCAGCCGCAGCGCATAGCCCGCGCCCGTGGTGCGCGAGACATCGAGCACGACCGCAACGACGCTCGGCTCCACCGCATAGTGTTCGCCGCCGAGCTCGAACGGGTCGATCCCGACGCTGAGGTCGAGACGGCGCCCTTCACCGGACGTGAGCCGGAGGCCCTCCAGATCGAATGTGTCAGTACGCAGGGGCATACCACGAGATTAACCCCTGCCAACGACGGGCCCGCCGGGGGTCTCAGCGCAACTCCCGCTTGAGGATCTTGCCGGTGGTGTTGCGCGGAAGCTGGTCGACGAAGACGACCTCGCGGGGCACCTTGTAGCGAGCCAGGTGCGTCCGCACGTGCTCCTGGAGCTGCTCCTCCGAGATCTCGGCGCCGGGGTCGAGGCTGACCACGGCCCGCAAGCGCTGGCCGAACTCCTCGTCGGGCACGCCCACGACCGCGACCTCGCGGACGCCCGCCATGCCGGCCAACAGGTCCTCGACCTCGGCCGGGAACACGTTCTCGCCCCCCGACACGATCATGTCGTCGTCGCGACCGTCGACGAACAGCCGCCCCTCGTCGTCGAAGTGGCCGACATCGCCGGTGGCCATGAGGCCGCCGCGGCGGTCCTTGTCGCCGCCACCCGTGTAGCCGTCGAACAGCATCTCGGAGCCCACGAAGATCCGCCCGCTGACGCCCGCCGGCAGCTCGTCGTCGTGCTCCCCGAGGATCTTGACCACGGTGCCGCGCGGCGGCCGGCCGGCGGTCCCGGGAGCGGCCCGCAGGTCGGGCGGCCCGGCCACCGTCGCCCAGGCGACCTCGGTCGAGCCATAGAGGTTGTAGAGCGCGTCCCCGAAGGCGTCCATCACGCGATTGGCCAGCGGCCCGGGCAGGGCCGATCCGCTGACGGCGATCACGCGTAGCGAGGATGTATCCAGCCGGCTGCGTTCGCCGGCATCGGCCTCCAGCATCCGCTGGAGCATCACCGGCACGACGACCAGCGCGTCGGCACGGTGCTCGGACACCGCGCGGACGGTCTCCAGCGGCTCGAAGCGGCGCCGCAGGACGATGGTCGATGACAGGGCCGTGGCCAGCAGCAGGTGGGCAAAGCCCCAGGCGTGAAACAGCGGAGCGGCGACGACGGTGGTCCCTCGCGCCCGCAGCGGAATGGCCGAGAGCAGCGCCGCCATCGGGCCCATCGAGCTGGGGGCCGGGCGGTTGGCTCCCTTGGGGGTGCCGGTGGTCCCGGAGGTGAGGATGATCGCGCGGCCGGCCGCGGCGGGAGGGGGTAACGGCGTGTCGACGCGGGTCACGATGAGCTGGGCCAGGGAGGTGTCGTCGCCACCGGCGGCGTGCCCGTCGGCGTGAGGGTTCACGGCGTTGCCGCCGTCGGCGACGAAGCAGACCCGCCGGCCTCGGGCCTCCTGGATGGTCGCGGCGAACTCCCGGTCATAGACGAGCGCCTCGGCGCCTTCGCGCTCCACCACCTCGGCCACCTGCGGCCCGGCGAAGCCGGTGTTGAGCAGCACGACGTGCACGCCGAGCTTGGAGCAGGCCGCGACCATCTCGACGAAGCCGCGGTGGTTGCGGCACATGACGGCGAGCGTGCGCCCCTCGGTCAGGCCGTGACCGGCAAGCCCGCGGGCAAGCGCGTTGGTGCGGCGCTCGAGATCGGCGAACGTGACGGTCCCCTCATCATCGATGACCGCGGGGGTACTCGGAAAGCGCGCCGCGCCGCCCATGACCCCGGCGGCCATGGTGGGCCCGAACCGGTGCAGGCCGATGATCGCCCGCATCGCGCGATCCGGTCGGGAGGGCCGCAACATCCCGGCGCGGGCGAGCGTGCCGGCGACGTGGATGCCATCGGAGAGAGCCACCGCCATCGCCGACATCCAATCATGATCGTCCCTTTCACCAGATTCCGGCGCGCTGCGCGCCGGGGTCGCTCCCCCGCTGCGGGTGATGTGTCCGGCCGCGCGATCGTTCGCCACCGGCGATGATTACCGTGATGTCAGACTGGTTTCGCACGTACGGTTTCGCCCAGGTGCACGACGGGCTGCTCGTCGGCGCCTACCCGCTGGACGCCGATGACGTCCGCATGCTCGCCGCGATGTCCGTGCGCCAGGTCCTCAACCTCGTCGAGGACGCGGAGTACGGCCCGGGACGGCGGTTCGTCGTCGAGGAGGCGCTGCGCGAGGCGCGCATCCAGGAGAGCCGCATGCAGCTCACCGATTTCGGCCGCCTGCCCGCCGACGCCCTCGAGGAGGCCGTGCGCATGGTCGTCGGGTGGCTGAAGGCCGGCGTCCCCGCCTACGTCCACTGCCGGGCCGGCTGGCAGCGCTCCGCCGCGGTCGCCGCCGGTGCCGTGGCCATCTACGACGGCATCGGGATCGACGAAGCGGTCGCCTACGTCCAGGAGCGCAAGCCCTCCGCGGATCCTCTGCCCCACCAGCGCGACGACCTCCGCCACTGGTGGAACGCGCGCAGCCATCTGCATCCTTCGCGCTGAGCGCTTTCGGTTCTTCGGGCGTTCTCCGTGTGGCGTGGGTGGTGGCGTGTCACGCCCGTTCCCACCTCGCGGCGGGGGCTTGTGGCTGTAGGTCGAGGTGGGTGTCTCTCGTCCCCGAGCGGGGTGGGAACGGGCATGGCACGCCCCCTCGCTCGTTTACCTCCGGAACGCCATCGTCCGAGGCCGGCGGCCCGTCGGGTCCCAGCGTTGCTTGCTGAGGCCTGGGCGTTGCCGTGGATTCGCGGCGGCGCGAGCGGCGGGGGCGCTGGGATCCGAAGCGGCCGGGGGTTGGCGTGGCCCTCGCCGCCGCGCTTGGGACGAGTCCCCGCTCCGTCACGCACCCCCACCCACCCCCGCCGCGCGGGCGGCGAGGGGCATGCCGACCACCGAGCCAGCCCTCCGACCCCCGGCGCATCCGCGGACGATGCCGTCGTCGACCTACTCGGCGGCGCGCAGGCGTCGCGGGGGGCGCGGGCGCTCGGCGAGGTCGGGGCCGAGGTCGAGCTGGAGGGCGGCGTCTTGGACGGCGCGGGCGGAGACCGTCACGGGCTCGAGCTCGGGGAGCTCGGATCCCTCCGAGACCGCCCCGTGGTCCGCGAAGCGCCGCGCGCTCGGGAGCACGCGGGACTCGTAGGAGCCGATCGTCTCATTGAAGGCGCTGACGGTGCGGTTGAGCCGGGTGCCGAGGTTGGCGAGCAGCGTCGAGAGCTTCACCAGCCGGCCGTGCAGCTCACGCCCCAGCTCGGAGATCTCCTGGGCCGATTCGGCGACGCGCTCCTGCTGCCATCCGTAGGCGACCGAGTAGAGCATCGCCAGCAGCGTCGTCGGCGTCGCGATGAGCACGCGCTGGGCCATGGCGTCCTCGAGCAGCGTGGCATCCATCTCCAGGGCGGCGCCGAGCAGCGACTCGCCCGGCAGGAACATGACCACCATGTCCGGCGTCGTCTCCAGTCGCGCCCAGTAGGCCTTGTCGGCGAGCGCCTTGACGTGCTTGCGCAGCAGCCGGGCGTGGCCGCGCAGGAAGTCGTCGCGCTCGGTCGAGTCACGCGCCTCGTGGGCGTCGAGCATCCCCTGCAACGGCGACTTGGCGTCGACGACGACGTGCTTGCCCCCGGGAAGGTTGACCACCATGTCGGGGCGCAGCGTCGACTCCTCGCCGGCGTAGGAGTGCTGCTCGACGAAGTCGCAGTGCTTGAGCATCCCCGCGGCCTCGACGACGTTGCGCAGCTGCATCTGCCCCCATTGGCCGCGGGCGTTGGGCTTGCGCAGCGCCGTGACGAGCGCGCCCGTCTCGGTGCGCAGGCGGTCGCTCGTCTCGGCGAGGGTGCGCAGCTGGGCGCTCATCTGCCCACGCGACTCCCGCCGCTCCTGATCCAGGCGCAGGAGCTGGCTGTCGACCCGGCCCAGCTGCTCGCGCAGTGGCGCCACCAGCTGCTCCACCGCCTGCTGGCGCTTCTCGAGATCGCCCTTGGCCTCGGACTGCGCCGCCTGCAGCTGCGCGCGCGCCAGCTCGCTGAGCTGCGTCATGCTCGCCTGCAGGGCGTCGGAGCTCATCGCCTTGAACGAGGCCGAGAGCCGCTCCTGCGCGTCATTGATGGTGGCCAGCTGCTCGACCGCGCGCGCCCGCTCCTGCTCCAGCTCGGTGCTGGTCTTGATCAGGCGATTCTCCAGGTCGCGCGCCCGTATGGAGTCGACGGTGAGCGCGCGCAGGCGCGGCCGCAGAGCGACGGCCATGACAGCCGCACCGATGATCACGCCGAGAGCAAGCCAGAGAGCATTCATGAGCGGGCCGTTCAGCATGGCGCGCGACGCGGACGGAATCGCCCGCTGCGACAATCCGGTGCATGGCCCCCGAGCGAATCCGCCGCCGTCTCGTGGTTCACGGCAGGGTGCAGGGAGTTTTCTTTCGGGACTCGACCCGGCACGCGGCCCGCAACGAGGGGGTCGCAGGCTGGGCCGCCAACCGCAGCGACGGCAGCGTCGAGGTCGTGCTCGAGGGCCCGGCCGCCGCCGTTGAGTCGGTGGTCGGCCATTGCCGCCAGGGGCCGTCCTCGGCCGACGTCCACTCCGTGGACGAGCACGAGGAGACGCCCGAGGGGCTCACGGGGTTCCAGATCCGGTAGCCGCCGCGATGCTCCCCACCGATCATCTCCTGGCCTTCCTGCTCACGATCTACGTGCTCATCCTGGTGCCGGGGCCGAGCGTGCTGTTCGTGGTCAGCCGCGGCGTCGCCCTGGGGCGCCGAGCGGCGCTGGCGACGGTGCTCGGCAACACGGGCGGGCTCGCCTTCCAGGGGGCCCTCGTGTGCGCCGGCCTGGGCTCGCTGCTGGCCAAGTCAGACGCCGTGTTCACGACGCTGAAGCTGATCGGCGCCGCCTACCTGATCGTCCTGGGCATCCGGACGATCCGCGAGCGCGGCCATGTCGCCGGCGCGCTGTCGGGACTGGACATGGAGCCGCGCGGGATCGGGAGGATCCTGCGCGAGGGCTTTGTGGTGGGCTCCACCAATCCCAAGGGACTGATCATCTTCACCGCGGTGCTGCCGCAGTTCATCGAGCCCGCTCGCGGCCACGCCACCCTTCAGCTCGCGACGCTGGCGGCGATCTGCTGCGCGGTGGCGGTGTTCTCCGACGGCACGTGGGCGCTCGCGGCGGGGACGGCCCGCGAGTGGCTGGGCCGCTCGCCGCGCCGCCTGCGCGGGATGGGCGCAGCCGGCGGGATCACGATGATGGCGCTCGGCGTCGCGCTCGCCCTCACGGGCCGCAAGCGCTGACCGCCTGGAGACTTCCGCCGACCGTCAGGAGACTTCGGCCGACCGTCAGGAGACTTCGGCCGGCTCGTCCTTGCCGGCGAGCCGGTCACGACCGCGCTGGACCGCGGCGATGAACTTCGAGAGGTTGACCTCGAGGGTGTTGAGGATCTCGTCGGCGTAGTCCTCGGCGCCGAGACGGATCTCGCGCTCGCGGCCGCGGGCGTCCTCGATGATGTCCTCGGCGGCGCGCTCGGCCTGCTTGGTGATCTCCTCCTCGGAGATCAGCCGCTCCTGACGCTCACGAGCCTCCTTGACGATGCGCTCCGCCTCGCGCTTGGCCTCGGCCAGCATCTCCTGGCGCTCCTTGACGATCCACCGTGCCTGCTTGATCTCCTCGGGGATCGTGGCGCGCATCTGATCGAGGATGTCGTAGATCTCCTCCTTGTCCACGCGGACCTGGTCGGTCAGCGGGACCGGCTTGGCGTTGTGGACGAGATCGTCCAGCTTGTCGATGAGTACTAGGACATCCATTTCACGACCTCTGTTTCGTCAACGGCCGACCCGTTCCTTCAAGGCCTCCGCCACCTCCGCGGGCACCAGATCGTCGATGTCACCGCCGAACGTGGCGAGCTCCTTCACACCGCTCGACCTCAGGAAACTGTACTTGGGGGACGCCATGAGGTAAACGGACTCGATATCGGGGGCCTGGCGCCGGTTGAGCTGATTCATCTCCAATTCGTACTCGAAGTCTGAGATGGCGCGCAGTCCCTTGACGATCGCCATCGCCTTCTTCTCACGCGCGAACTCGACCAGGAGGTTAGAAAACGTCTCGATCGTCACGTTGGGCAGATCGCTGGTGGCGTTGGCCAGGAACCCGATCCGCTCCTCCGCGGAGAACAGCGTCTGGCCCTTGCGCCACGGGAGGTTGACGATGCCGACGATGACCTCGTCGTACATCGCGGCGGCGCGGCTGATCACGTCGAGATGCCCGTAGGTCACCGGGTCAAAGGTGCCGGGGCAGATGGCAATGCGGTTATCAAGCGGCATGGATCTGGATCAAGGTGTCGCCGTAGCGGCGCTCGTCGAGCACCGCCAGCTCAAGCCCCAGGGGGCTGCGCCGGTCGCTCTCTGCCACTACCCGCGCATCGGTCGCAAGTATCGGCATCAGTGCCGACGTCAGCTCCCGTCCGAGGGTGCTTGCGTGGCGGTATGGAGGGTCGAGGAAGACCAGATCGTATTGACGAGCGTCGCGTGATGCGCCCTGGAGGAACCGCGCGGCCGGCTGGCGCACCACCTCGGCCTCGATCGACAGGGCCTCCAGGTTGCGGCGGAGTGCGGCCACAGCGGGCGCTGCCGAGTCGACCAGGGTGGCCTGGGCGGCGCCCCGGGAGAGGGCCTCGATGCCCAGTGCCCCGGAGCCGGCGAAGAGGTCCAGGACGCGGAGGTCACGGATGTCGCCGAGGATGCTGAACAGCGCCTCGCGGACGCGGTCGGAGGTGGGCCGGGTGGCCCGGCCCTTGGGGGCGACGAGCTCTCGGCCGCCGTGGGTGCCGGCGATGACGCGCATCTGTTGTGGGAGATTAGGTTCCTCTCAGAGCCCTTATCTACCAAACCCCCCTGCAAAATCGCTTGTCTGACGCCTACGCTCGGATCGGGGCTCGTGCCTCGGCCCCGAACACCCCGGCCAGCGCATCGGCCAACAGCGCATGCTCGGGCTCCTCCAGATCCGGGTCCAGAGCATCGATGCGCTCGGCGCGCATCCGGGCCCGCTCCTGGAGCTCGCGGTCGCGCGGCAGCTCGGCGACGCGGAACTGAGCCAGCCCGCTCTGGCGAGTCCCCACCAGCTCCCCCTCCCCCCGCAGCTCGAGGTCGATCTCGGCCAGGCGAAAGCCATCGGCCTCCGACGCCAGCGCCCGCAGGCGCGCCGAGCCCTTGGGCCCGAACAACAGGCACAGCGACGCGTGCTCCCCCCGTCCGATCCGCCCGCGCAGCTGGTGCAGCTGGGAGATCCCGTAGCGCTCGGCGTCCTCCACCAGCATCACCGTCGCGTTGGGGACGTCGATGCCCACCTCGATGACCGTGGTGGCCACCAGCACGTCGGCCTCTCCGGCCGCAAACGCGCGCATGACCTCCACCTTCTCGGCCGAGCGCAACTGGCCGTGCATCAACACCACCCGGAAGTCGCGCAGCTCGCCGGTCCGCAGCCGCTCGAACTCGGCGGTGGCCGCGCGGGCCGCCAGCGCCTCTGACTCGGACACCAGCGGGCAGACCACGAAGGCCTGGCGCCCCGCGCGCAGCTCCTCGCGGATGCGGTCATAGGCCCGCGCGCGCTCGCGCTCGGTGGAGCAGAGGTGGGTCTGGATCGGCTGGCGGCCCTTGGGCAGCTCGCGCAGCACCGTGAAATCGAGGTCGCCGTACTGCGACAGGGCCAGCGTGCGCGGGATCGGCGTGGCGGTCATGTGCAGCACGTGCGGGCTGCGGGTGGGTGGAGAGCCGTTTCCCCCGCCCGCCTTGGCGTCGAGCGCCGCGCGCTGGCGGACCCCGAAGCGATGCTGCTCGTCGACCACCGCCACGGCCAGCGAGGCGAACCGGACGGGATCCTCGATCAGCGCGTGGGTGCCGACGATCAGCGAGAGCTCCCCGGACGCGAGCTTGCCCAGCAGGTCGGTGCGCCGCCGCGCCGGCGTGGACCCGGTCAACAGGCCGATCGGCACCGCCTCCCCGGGCATGAGCGCCTGGATGGTGGCGAAGTGCTGCTCGGCCAGCGGCTCGGTGGGCGCCATCAGCGCGCCCTGATAGCCCTGCTCCACCGCACGCAGCAGCGTGTAGAGGGCCACAACGGTCTTGCCCGACCCGACCTCGCCCATCAGCAGGCGTTGCATCGGCCTGGCCCCGGCCAGGTCGGTGTCGATCTCGGCCATGGCGCGGCGCTGGTCGGCGGTGGGCGCGAACGGGAGCATGTCCGAGAGCCACCGGGCGCTGAGCTCGGGCGGGCCGTCGAGCACCGGCGCTTGCGAGCCCGCACGACGCAGCCGGCGGCGGCGCAGCAGGGCAAGCTGGACCAGGAGGAGCTCGTCGAAGGCCAGCCGGCGGCGCCCGGCCGCCTGCTCCTCGTCGCCCTCCAGGTGCACCGCGGTCAGCGCGCAGCGCCGCCCCGGGAGCTGCTCGGCCACGCGCAGCTCCGCGGGCAGCGGCTCGGGCACGTCGGCCAGCGCGCCGGCGTGCTCGCGCACCAGGGCCAGGATCTGCGTCGAGGACAGACCCTCGGTCGCCGGGTAGTGCGCCACGCCCTCGGCGCCGGCGCCGGCCTCGGTCGTCCGCGCGTGCCCCTGGACGCGGAACCGGTTGCGCGCCTCGAACTTGCCGTGCAGGACCAGCCGCGTCCCTGTCGGGTACTTGGAGGCCAGCCAGGGCTGGTTGAAGAACGTGGCCTTCATCGTGCCGCTGCCGTCGGCCACCGTGGCCTCGACCAGCGGCCGCATCCCCCGCCGCCGCACCGGCCGCGAGGCGATCGAGAGGACCTCGACGACGACCGTGGCGGTCTCGCCGGACACCAGCTGGGCCACCGAGCGGGCCTCGCGACGGTCCCTCGGGAGGTGCTCGAGCAGGTCGCCGACCGTCACCAGCCCCAGCCCCGCCGCCGCCTTCTCGGCCTTGGCGTGATCAAAGCTCAAGCGGACGGCGAGCGCGGAGGTCCGCGGGTAGCGCACCGGCGCGTCGGCGAGCTCGCTGGGCGCAAGCTCGCGGGATTCGGAGAAGGCGGTGATGGACATCCGGCGGCCGGCAGATGATGACCGGCAGTCCGGTCATCTCACAATGCCGGACCGGCTCAGAGGGTCATTCGGCCGACAGCAGCCACCAGTAGCTGGGCTGGCCGCCCTCGGACAGCTCCAGCTCGGCCCCGCCGCCGGCGAGGCCCTCGACGGTGGCGTTGTCGAGCGGGGCATCGGCCCCGCGCAGCAGGGTGATGAGCTCGGCGTCCTCGCCCAGGCGGGCCAGCACGTCGCGCAGTGTCGTCTGAGGCGAGCCCCAGGCCACGATCTCGTCCTCCACGAAGCCGACCGCCTCGCCGGCCTGGAACCGGCCCTGCGCGTCGTCGCGTCCCGCGGGGGCGACGGCTCCCGTACGGATGCGTTCGAGCGTCTCGATCATCGCCTCGGCGTTCTCGACGGCCCGGCGCGTCGGGTCGAGGCTCACCGCCGCGGCCAGCCCGGCCTGCGGCGACCGGGAGTTGACCACGCACACGGTCTTCTCCGAGAGCTCGGCGGCGCGCTCGGCGGCCATGATGACGTTGGAGCTGTTGGGCAGCACCACCACCTCCTCGGCGGGCACGGCATGGATCGCGGCCAGGAGGTCATAGGTGGAGGGGTTGAGCGTGGGCCCGCCGTCCAGGACACGGAGCCCGAAGCCGGCGAACAGGTCCGCCATCCCCACGCCGTTGACGACGGCCAGACCGCCGCACACGGCCGGCGTGACCGGCGCCTCCAGGCGCGCGTCGCGGCGCTGGACCTGCTCGCGCATGTCGGCGACGTCGAGGTGGGAGACGACGCCGGTGTCGGCGAACAGGGCTGTCGCGGCGTCGGGATCGTCGGTGTGGATGTGGATCTTGAGCGTCGTCTGATCGCCGACCACCAGCACGGAGTCGCCGAGCTTCTCCAGCTCGCCCACGTAACGGCGCTGCTCGAGTCCGGTGCCGGTGACCGCGAAGTTGGTGCAGTAGCGAAAGGTCGTCGAGGCATGCTGGGGGTGGGTGACCCGCGCCGCGCGATGGTGCTCCAGCGGCGGCGGCTCTGACCCCTTCAGCGCGCCGACGATCCCCGCCAGCAGCACGGTCAGGCCGTAGCCCCCGGCATCCACCACCCCTGCCTCGCGGAGCACCGGGAGCAGATCGGGGCCGCGCTTGACCGACTCCTCGCCGGCCTCCAGCGCGCTCTCGATCACGTCGGCGATGACGGTGTCCTGCTCGCCGGCGGTGGCGTCGGCGCTCAGCCGGGCGTTCGGGGTGTGGGCGAGCTCTGAGGCGACGCGGTGCGCCATCTCGCGCACGACGGTGAGGATCGTGCCCTCGGCCGGGTCGCGCACCGATCCGTAGGCCTGGTCTGCCGCACGCGCCAGCGCGGCCCCGATCAGCACCGGGTCCACCAGCTCGCCGGGCCGGCTGATCAGCTCCTCGGCGGCGCCGCGGATGAGCTGGGAGAGGATGACGCCGCTGTTGCCGCGGGCGCCGAGCAGCGCCGCGCGGGCCACGGAGGCGACGATCTCGTCGCGCCCGATCTCGTCGATCGTGCGGCCCTCCGAGGCGTCGGCCAGCCGGTCGAGCTCGGTGAGGACGGCGCGCAGCGTCAGCACCATGTTGTCGCCGGTGTCCCCGTCGGCGACCGGGAAGACGTTGAGGTCGTTGACCTCCTCGCGGCGGGCCTCGAGCGCGGCCAGGCCGGCCTCGACCAGCGCGCGGAAGCGGACGATGCTGGGATCGGAGATCCCCGTCTGGTCAGTCGCTCGCCCCGGTGCGGCCACCGTCAGGGCCCCGCGGTCGTGCTGGCGGCGGCGAGCACGCTGGTACTCAGCGCGCTTTGGTGATCTTGCCGGCTTTGAGGCAGCGCGTGCAGACGTACACGCGTCGCGGTGTCCCGCCATCGTCGATGCGGACCCGCTGGAGGTTCGGATCGAAGCGGCGCTTGGTCGCGACCATCGAGTGGCTGCGGTTGTGGCCGAAGGACGGACCCTTGGCGCACACGTGGCAAACTTTGGGCATCGCGCGGAGTATAGGAGACGAGCGCGAAAGGACCCCGCGACCCGTACCATCCGTATCCGATCGTGGATTGCAAACGAGCCAGCCGGGTACACAACCGCCCCAATGGATTCTAGAGGGCAGTCCCGGGCCGAGCC
Organism: uncultured Actinomycetota bacterium; assembly: GCA_963771675.1. Classification (GTDB taxonomy): domain Bacteria; phylum Actinomycetota; class Thermoleophilia; order Solirubrobacterales; family Solirubrobacteraceae; genus Palsa-465. Next base: position 97,795 of record CAVYUJ010000010.1, read on the forward strand.
CACCGCGCTGCACCTCCCGGATCGCTACCGGGGCCGCCGGCGCCTCGCCACCGGTGGCATGGCCGCCGTATGGTGCGCCGAGGATCTGGTGCTGGGGCGCACGGTGGCGATCAAGGTCCTGGCCGAGCGCTTCGCGCATGACGACATGGCGATGCGCCGGTTCAAGCGCGAAGCGCGTGCCGCCGCCCGCGTCTCCACGCATGCTCACGTGGTGACGATCTACGACGTGGGCGATCTCGAGGTCGACCCGCGTGACGTCGAGTCCAGCGCGCGCCCGTTCATCGTCATGGAGTACCTGGCCGGCGGCACCGTCGCCGATGCGATCCGCGTCGGCGCGGTGAGGCGCCAGGAGGCGGTGCGCTGGATCCGCGAAGCGGCGTCGGCGCTCGATCACGCCCACGCCCGCGGGATCGTTCACCGCGACATCAAGCCCGCCAACTTCCTGCTCAACCGCAGCCGCGTGCTCCACGTCGCCGACTTCGGGATCGCCCGGCTGGTCTCAGAGGACACGATCACCAGCACCGGCGAGCTGTTCGGCACCGCCGCCTACCTGTCGCCCGAGCAGGCGCTCGGACGTGAGGCCACCGGCGCCTCAGACCGCTACGCGCTGACCGTCACCGCCTTCGAGCTGCTCGCCGGCGAGCGTCCCTTCGACGCGCCGCACTTCGCCGCTCAGGCCCGCCAGCACATCGAGGACGAGCGCCCCCGCGCCTCAGAACGTGACCGGACCCTGCCGACTGCCGTGGACGAGGTGCTGATGCGGGGCATGGCCAAGGAGCCCGACCAGCGCTTCGAGACCGCCGGCGACTTCGTGGACGCGCTGGAGACGGCGCTGTCGGGCGGCATCGCCGTGACCACGCAGCGGGTCACGGCGCCGCGCCGCCGCACCCGCGCCCCGGGTCACATCGTCGGCGCCGGCGGCCTGGTCGGCAACGGCAACGGCGGGAACGGCAACGGCAGCGGGAATGGCCGCTCCGCCGGGCGGCCGGCATCGGCCCCCCGGGGCGCAGCGATCTGGCACCCGCCCACCGCCGCCCACGCTCAGTCCTCCACGCACGGCACGGGCTCCTGGACGGCGGCCAGCACCATCCACGGCGGATCCACCGCGCGCCGGCGCACCGGTCGCGTGCTCGCGCTCGTCGCTCTGCTGGTGGCGATCGGTGGCGTCGGGGCGCTCGCGCTGACGGGGCTCGGCGGGTCCGCGCGCCCGGCCCGGCACGCCGCCGCTGCCGCCGCGCCGGCCAAGCACGCTGCCGGCGCACGCACGCAGGTCAACGCCACCAAGGCCAAGCCAGCCACCCGAGCGGCCGCGACCAGCCAGTCCTCGACCTCGACGACGCCGACCACTCCCGCCCCTCCGAGCGCGGAGCAGCTTCAGCTCGCCGGTCACAGCGAGCTGCTCGCGGGCAAGTACCCGGAGGCGATCGCGACGCTGCGCAAGGCGCTATCGGCCGCCGACCCGAGCACCAACACCTACGCCTATGGCCTCTACGACCTCGGCATCGCGCTGCTGAAGTCCGGCGACCCCGCCGCGGCCGTGACGGTCCTCAAGCAGCGGCTCCAGATCCCCAACCAGACGGGCGTCGTGCAGCAGGCCCTCAACGAGGCGCTGCAGGCGAGCGGTCAGGCACCGACCCCGGGGCCGGGCCCGGGTGCCGGCAAGGGCCATGGCAAGGGCGCGGGCAAGGGCCATGGCCCGGGCGGCTCCGGCGGCGCCGGGCTCGGATTGCCCGGTCAGGGCGGCGGCAACGAGCAGCCCAACTTCGTCGCCTGAGCAGCCTGCGGCTCAGTCCGCGTCAGACCGAGAAGCCGGCCTTCCCGCGACGGCCGGCGAGGTCGTCCTTGACGTCGAGTGAGGCCAGCACCGCTTCGACGGCGTGACGGCCGGTGTCGCGCTTGGCCCCTCCGGCCACCCGCTCCAGCGCCTGCTCCATCGTGTCGACGGTGAGCACCCCGAACCCGCACGGCACCCCGGTCTCCAGGCCCACCCGCGTGATCCCGTGGGCCGCGGACGAGCACACGTACTCGTAGTGGTCGGTCTCGCCGCGGATCACCGCGCCGAGGCACACCACCGCGTCAAAGCGCCCTGACTCCGCCGCGTACTTGGCCACCAGCGGCAGCTCGAAGGCGCCGGGCACCGAGAAGCTCTCGATGGTCTCGACGCCCGCGTCGTCGAGTGCCGCTCGGGCACCCTGCTCGAGCCTGTCGGCCAGCTCGGTGTAGAACCGCGCCACGCACAGCGCGACCCGGCGTTCACTGGCCATCGCGGCGCTGACGGTCCTGTTCGTGCTCGCGCTCCAGCATCTCCTCGTCCAGCGCCAGCCCCTGGTGGTGCAGGGTGTGGCCGAGCTTCTCGCGCTTGGCGCGCAGATAGGCCTCGTTGTGCGGGTTGGGAGCGTGCTGGATGGGGATCTGGTCCGAGACCGACAGGCCGTAGCCGGCCAGACCGGAGATCTTCTTGGGGTTGTTGGTGAGGATCCGGATGCTCGTGAGCCCCAGATCGACCAGGATCTGGGCGCCGATCCCGTAATCGCGCAGGTCGGCGGGCAGACCCAGGCGCAGGTTGGCGTCGACGGTGTCCAGCCCCTCCTCCTGGAGCTTGTAGGCCTTCAGCTTGTTGAGCAGGCCGATCCCCCGGCCCTCCTGGGAGAGGTAGAGCAGCACGCCTGAGCCCTCGTTCTCGATCATGGCCAGCGCCGACTCGAGCTGCTCACCGCAGTCGCAGCGCAGCGAGTGAAAGACGTCGCCGGTGAGGCACTCGGAATGGACGCGGACGAGCACGTCCGAGTGACCGTCGACGTCGCCCTTGACCAGCGCGACGTGGTGCTTGTTGTCCACCAGCGAGCGGTAGCCGACCGCGACGAACTCCCCGAAGGCGGTGGGCAGCTTGGTGGACACCACCCGCTCGACGAGCTTCTCGTGGCGGCGGCGGTAGGCGACCAGGTCAGCGACCGTGATCATCTTCAGGCCGTGGCGCTCGCAGAAGGGGACGAGGTCCGGGACCCGGGCCATCGTCCCGTCCTCGTTCATGATCTCGCAGATCACGCTGGACGGGTTCAGGCCCGCCAGCTTGGACAGGTCGACGCCGGCCTCGGTCTGGCCGACGCGCTCGAGCACGCCGCCGCCCTTGGCCTTGAGCGGGAACACGTGGCCGGGCTGGACGAGCTCGCGCGGGCTTGACTTGGGGTCGATGGCGACCTGGATCGTGCGCGCGCGGTCAGCCGCGGAGATCCCCGTGCTGACGCCGGAACGCGCCTCGACCGACACCGTGAACGCGGTCTCGAACGCGGATTCGTTCTTGGCCGCCATCAGGTCCAGCCCCAGCTCGTCGCAGCGCTCGGCGGTGAGGGCGAGGCAGATCAGGCCGCCGCCCTCCTTGCGCATGAAGTTGACCGCCTCGGGGGTGACGAACTGCGCGGCCATGGTGAGGTCGCCCTCGTTCTCACGGTTCTCGTCGTCGCAGACCACGACCATCTTGCCCTGGCGGATGTCCTCGATCGCCTCTTCGATCGTGGAGAAGGCTGACTTGGTGGAGCTCATCGCGCGCTTGCCACCAGCCTCTCGACGTATTTGGCCAACACATCCACCTCCAGGTTCACGGTTGTCCCGACCTCGGCGTGCCCGAGATTCGTCCGCTCGAGCGTCTCCGGGATCAGAGAAACGGTAAACGATGCCTCTCCCAGCCCGGCCACGGTGAGCGAGACCCCGTCCACGGTGATCGATCCCTTGTAGACGAGATAACGGAGGATCTCCTCCCCGGCTTCGATCTCGATCCGGCGGGCGAACCCGTCGGCGGCGACACCGCGAACGGTGCCGACGCCATCGACGTGCCCCTGGACCATGTGGCCGCCGAGCCGGTCTGACAGGCGCATCGCCAGCTCGAGATTGACCGCGGCGCCGGCCTGGGCCTCGGCCAGCGAGCTGAGCCGCAGCGTCTCGTTCATCACATCGGTGGAGAATGCGGTCGGTTGCACGTTGGTCGCGGTCAGGCAGACGCCGTTGACGGCGATCGAGTCGCCCTCGGCGAGCTCCCGCGCCAGCGACGAGGAGACGATCAGGCGCACCCCCTCGCCGGAGCGTTCGATGTCCTCGATCCGGCCGAGGTCTGAGATCAATCCGGTGAACACTCGGCTCACCACTTCCTGATCCGGGCCGACACCAGCAGGTCCTCGCCGATCCGCTCGCACATCAGGTCCTCGGCGCGGACCGCGTCGGCGATCTGCTCGGCACCCTCGCCCTCCAGCGGATCGCGGGCCGTGCGCCCACCCAGGATGAGGGGGGCGACGAACAGCCGGATCTCGTCGATCTCGCCGGCATCCAGGAAGGCCCCGGCGAGGCGGGGCCCGCCCTCCAGCAGGATCGAGCTGATTCCGGCGGAGCCGAGCTGATCGAGCGCCGAGACCACGCGCGCGGGCTCGTTCTCGCCGGTGGCCACGATCACGTCGGCGCCGTGCGCCTCCAACGCGTCGGTGGCGGCGCGTGGCGCAGCCCGGGAGACGACCACCGTGAGCGGGACCTGGCGGGCGTCGCGCACGAGCTGGGCATCGAGGGGAAGGCGGCCCAGCGAGTCGAACACGACGCGCCGCGGCTGCCGGCTGACCCCGGGGATCCGGGCGGTGAGCAGCGGATCGTCGGCCAGCGCCGTGCCGACGCCCACGACGACCGCGTCGCACTCGGCGCGCCAGTGGTGGGCACGCTCGCGGCTGGCCTCACCCGAGATCCACTTGGAATCACCGCGGTGGGTGGCGACCTTGCCGTCCAGCGTCATCGCCGACTTGAAGAGGATCCACGGCCGGCCGGTGCGCGCGCGCTTGCGAAACGGCTGGTTGAGCAGGCGAGCGCGGTCGGCGAGCTCGCCGTCGTCGAGCACCACGTCGACGCCGTCATCGCGCAGGATGCCCAGACCGCGGCCCGAGGCGTGCTCGGAGGGGTCGTCGGAGGCCACCACCACGCGCAGGATCCCGGCCTCGCGGATCGCGTCGGTGCAGGGCGGGGTGCGGCCGTGGTGACAGCAGGGCTCCAGCGACACGTACAGGGTGGCGCCGGCCAGGTCGTGGTCGCCGGCGGCCCGGATGGCCTCGACCTCAGCATGGGGCGCGCCGAGCTCCCGGTGATAGCCCTCGCCGATGGGCCCGTCACCGTTGGCGATCACCGCCCCAACGAGGGGGTTGGGGCTGACCCTGCCGCGGCCCTGCTCCGCGATCTCGATCGCGCGAGCCAGGTGGCGGCGATCGGTATCGGCGATGCTTGTCATGGGTGCTTCGCAGCATAGTTCGGGGCACATTTACCGCTCATAAGTCGGTACACGCTCAGCTCAGGACCGGGCCGGGCGTACTGGCTGGGGTAGTAGTCGATCGACCAGTCGAAGCTGAACGGGACGGCGCGGTTGCCGGTGGCGAACGGGCTGATGTGGAACATCAGCCGGGCCTGGTTGGACAGCGCGGCGTAGTAGGCGATGGCCGCCGGGGCGATCTTGGGCTGGGCGAACGAGCGTCCGGCCTGCAGCGACCCGATCACCACCCAGCAGTAGCCCCCGTTGGCGTACTCCTGCAGCAGCTCGGGGCGCAGCGTCCGCTCGTACTCGTCGATCGCGACATAGCGGTGCTCACCGGGCGGCAGATGGTTGCCGTTGGCGTCGACGTCGGTGACGTAGGGGTTCCACAGCTGCCAGCGGGCACCGCTGGTCGTCCACGGCAGCGAGCGGCCGATGTCCTGACCCCAGTCGGTGGAGATCACCGGCTCCACCACCACCTTCGCCCCCGCGGGCACGTGGCGCACCATCCACGCCCGGGTCACGTTGCGCGTGTCCGCGTGCGAGAGGACGACGTCGTTGTGGATGGCCGCGGTGAGGCTCTGGCCCAGCATCACCACCGCGACCGCGGCGGCGGCGAGCACCAGGGGCATGCCTCGCGTCCGGATCAACCAGCGCGCCACCTCGACCGCCCCGTACCCCGCGAGCAGGGCGACGATCGGGAAGACCGGCATCAGCCATCGCCCGAAGTAGCGCTGCTGATCGCCCATGAACACGATGAAGGCGATCGGCGCCGGTATCAGGACGAGCGCCGGCGCCAGGCGGCGGCGCACGACGAGCATCACGCTCCCGGCCAGAGCCGCGATCGACGGCGCCCAGCCCAGCCCCCAGGTGAACGTCCAGACGTAGAAGGCGGTCCCGCTGGCCGCGGTGGTCCCGAGCTTCTCCGGGTCAGAGCCGCCGGCCAGGGCCTGCTGGGTCGTCACCCCGGCATGGAAGGCCGAGAAGTCCAGGATCGAGTAGGGATTGGCGGCGATGAAGGCCAGAACCGCACACCCCAGGGCCAGGACGAGCCGGCGCAGGGTCTTGAACGGCGCCCCGCCGGCGCCGTCGCAGATCGCCGCCGCGATCAGGCACACCGCGGTGATCGCGCCGGTGTACTTGGTCGCCCCGGCGAGCCCGATGCCGATCCCCGCGATCACGTAGTCGCGCCGGGCCCCGTTGCGCAGCACCCCGGCCACGCCGTAGAGCGAGAGCGCCACCGGGGCCAGGGCGGGCACGTCGTTGAGGGCCAGGTGGCTGTAGAAGATCGGCAGGAAGCCGAGGCCGAAGACCGCCGCCCCCAGCAACGCCGCGGTCCTGTTGAAGAAGCGTTCTCCGGCGAGGTAGGTCAGCCACACCGCGACGGTGCCGAGCACCGCCGCGACGACGCGGGCCACCACGAACACCTCGGTGGGGTTGGCGACGTAGGCGCGCCGCACCGCGTCCGGGCCCCCGAACCACAGCTCGAAGACGAAGTGCAGCAGGTAGGAATAGGCGGGCGGGTTGAGAAAGTACTGGGGGTTGTAGTCATGCGAGAAGAACGCAATCGCCCGCGGAACGAAATGCGTGGCCTCGTCGGAGTTGTAGCTGTAGGGGAGCCCCTGCTTGATCCCCCACAGGCGCAGCCCCAGCGTGGCCGCGAGCAGCAGCCACAGGACGAGCCGGTGCGGATCGCGCCGGCGACCGTCCGTGGAGCGGATCCAAGCACCGCGACGGCGGCCTGACGATGGCGGCGACACCGCAAGCCGACGGGGTGGCTCGGGCGTGCTTGCCGTTGCCGTGTCCATCTTCATGTACGAGTATCCCGCTACCGTGTGATGAATAGCGTGCTCCACGGAGCATTGACTCGCCTGCACGCCCGCGGCGCGGCGCGATTGACACGGTAGGGCTCCGCCTGAGGACCATGAAGCTGATCATCCAGATCCCCTGTTTCAACGAGGAAGCGCAGCTCCCCGAGACGCTGTCCTATCTGCCGCGCGAGATCGAGGGGTTCGACGCGGTCGAATGGCTGATCATCGACGACGGCTCCACCGACGCCACCATCGAGACCGCGAAGGCCCACGGCGTCGACCACATCGTCAAGCTGACCAACCACAAGGGGCTGGCCGCGGGCTTCCAGGCGGGCCTGGATGCCGGTCTGAAGCTCGGCGCCGACGTGATCGTCAACACCGATGCCGACAACCAGTACGACGGGCGCGACATCCCCAAGCTGGTGGCCCCGATCCTGCGCGGAGACGCCGACATGGTGATCGGCGACCGCCGCGTGGACTCCAACGAGCACTTCTCGTACTCCAAGCGCCGCCTGCAGCGGCTGGGCTCCTGGGTCGTGCGCCAGGCCTCCTCCACCGAGGTCCCCGACACCACCTCGGGCTTTCGCGCCTACAACCGCGAGGCCGCCCTGCAGATGCAGGTGGTCTCCAAGTTCACCTACACGCTGGAGACGATCATCCAGGCCGGGAAGCTGCTGGTCGCGATCGACCACGTGCCGATCCGGACCAACCCCAAGACGCGGGAGTCACGGCTGTTTCCGTCGATCCCGGCCTACATCCGCCGCAACGGCCTGTCGATCTTCCGGATCTACTCCCAGTACGAGCCGCTCAGGGTGTTCTGGGGCGGCGCGCTGGTCACCGGCGTGGCCGCGATGGCGTTCTTCCTGCGCTTCCTCATCGACTTCATCTCGGGCGGCGGCGTCGCCGGGCACGTCCAGTCGCTCATCTTCGGCGCGGTGCTGTTCAACGCCGCGATGCTGCTCGGCGCGCTGGGGGTGATCGGCGACCTGCTCTCCGCGCAGCGGATCATGCTCCAGCGGACCTTCGAGCGGGTGCGCCGGATCGAGCTCCAGCTCGGCGTCGAGCCCTCCCACTATGAGCCGGGTGCGCCCGCGGCGCCCGCGCCCGGAGCCGGGTCGGCGGGTTCCGCCTCTGAGGGTCGCGAGGCGGTGGAGGTGTGAGCTCGGGCACCGCGGTGCCGACGGGCAACACCTACGACAAGTACGGCTCGACCAATCCGGTGGTGCGCCGCCTGATGGCCGGCTTCGAGCGCACGCTGGACGACCTCTTCGCCCAGGCCGCGCCGGCCTCGGTGCTCGATGTCGGCTGCGGCGAGGGTGTGCTCACCGAGCAATGGGCTGACCGGATCGCCCCCGGACGGATCGTGGGGATCGACCTGGAGGACTCCAAGCTGAGCGCCGAGTGGGCCGGCCGCCGGCGGCCCAACCTGACCTTCGCCGCGATGGAGGTCGAGCATTTGGCCTTCGCCGACGGGGAGTTCGAGCTCGTGGCGGCCACCGAAGTGCTCGAGCACGTGACGGACCCCGAGCGCGCGCTGGCCGAGATGGCGCGCGTGGCCAGCGGGCATCTGCTCGTCTCGGTCCCCCACGAGCCGCTGTGGCGGGCGCTCAACATGGCGCGCGGCGCCTACCTGCGCCAGCTGGGCAACACCCCTGGCCACCTCAACCACTGGACCCGCCGCTCGTTCGTGAGCCTGCTCGGCCGCTACGGCGAGGTGGCGGAGATTCGCGCGCCGTTCCCGTGGACGATGCTGCTCGTACGAGTGCGCGCGTGAGTTCGGCCACGACGCCGAGGGCGGGCGGGTCCGGGTCACCTGCGCCGGCCGGCGGCGATGGCGGTGACGGACGGGCCGTGAGCGGATCGCGGGACCCGTCGTTTGCCTCCGGCGCGCGCATCCTGACCATCGGGATCGCCTCCACCGGGATCTTCACCTTCCTGTACCTGGCCACGGCCAGCCACGTGCTCGACGCAGGGTCGTACAGCCGGATCTCGCTGTGCTGGGCCATCATGTTCGTGATCCTGTCGGTGATCTACCGGCCGATCGAGCAGCTGCTCTCGCGCACCATCGCCGATCGCCGCGCGCGGGGGCTCCAGGGCCATCCGCTGCGCGTCCCCGCGGCCATCCAGTTCGGCTTCGCCTTCCTGTTCCTGCTCGTGGCCCTCGTGCTTCGCCACGACATCCAGCAGGGCATGTTCGACGGCTCGGCGACGCTGTATTGGATCCTCGTCGTCGGCGTCCTGGCCTACGCCGGCAGCTACTTCGCCCGTGGCTGGCTGGCCGGCCAGCAGCGCTTCGCCCTCTACGGGGGCCTGGTCTTCCTGGAGTCCACGTCACGCTTCCTGTTCCCGCTGGCGGTGGCGGTCGGGATCGGATCCGGCCAGGGCGCGGTCGGGCTGGGCATGGCGGTGGCGCCGTTCGCCTCGCTGTCGGTGATGCCGCTGGCGTTTCGCCGCATCCGGGAGCGCGCGCCCGCCGAGCGGGCGGTCGGCGCCGAGGACGTCGTCGCCGCCGACGCGGCCGGCGCCGGCGAGGGACCCGCGCAGGCCCAGCTGGAGGAGTCGGGCACGGACCTGACGATGCGCCACGGCGCGGGCTTTGCCGTCTCGGTGGTGGGGATCATGTTCAGCGAGCAGATGCTCATGAACGCCGGCGTGCTCATCGTGGCCACCAAGGCGGGCGGCGGCAACCTCACCACCGGCATCGTCGGCTTCGTCTTCAACGTGATGCTGATCGTGCGCGCGCCGCTCCAGCTCTTCCAGGCCATCCAGACCTCGATCCTCCCCCACCTCGCCGGGCTCGAGGCGCGCGAGAGTGCCGCCGAGTTTCACCGGGCGATCCGCATCACGGTGATGGTCATCGCCGGCTTCGGCCTCGCGGTCGCCCTTGGCCTGCTGGCCATCGGGCCGCCGGTGATGACCGCGCTGCTGGGCAGCAAGGGGTTCGCCTACGGCCGCATCGGGCTGGCCGCGGTGGGACTGGGAATGGGCCTGCACCTCATCTCCGGAACCCTGAACCAGGCCGCACTGGCGCGTGGCCGGGCGGCCGCCGCGGCGGCGGCGTGGCTGATCGCCGCGGCGCTGTTCGTGGTCTACGTGGCCACGGGCGGCGGTACCGAGCACGCCGAGCTCACGCGGGTGGAGGTCGGGTATCTGGGCGCCACTGCGGTGCTGACGGTGCTGCTGTGGCTGCTGTACCGGCGGGGGCCCGCGGCGTCCTCCGGCTCGCGGCTGGCGCCTGGGGCCGCCTGATCTCTGCAGGGTCTACGGCGGCTGGTGAAGGGTGGCGTTCACGGCGGCGCTGTCGTAGCGGCGAAATCTTGAACGTTTGGATCGCGCGCCGCCGCACACACCGCGGTGCGATCCCAAACCGCAGTCATGTTGAACGCAGGGATCGCACTCCTCGCAGGCGGTCACCGCGCGATCTGGGGGTTCACTCGGCGCGACACATCCCGCTCCCTTCCCCAGCCGTGGTACATGCGACGGATTGCCGCTCCGCAGGCGGCAGACCGCCTACACCGCGCCGGCGGCGACCCGGATCCGCTCGTAGGCCGCGGCCGGGTCGTTGGAGCCGAACACCGCCGACCCGGTGACCAGGAGGTTGGCCCCGGCCTGGACGACGGAGCCGACGGTCTGCTCGTGGATGCCGCCGTCGACCTCCAGGGCGACCTCGCCCGGGAGCTCGTGGCGCATGCGCTCGAGCTTGCCCAGCGAGTTGGGGATGAACGTCTGGGCGCCCCAGCCGGGGTTGACGCTCATGCAGAGCGCGAGGTCGAGCGTCTCGCGGGCCACCTCGTGCAGGGTGTCGATCGGGGTGGCCGGGGCCAGCGCGGCGCCGGCGGTGCACCCGGCCTTGCGAATCAGGTCCAGCGTGTAGTGGACGTGGGGCGTCGCCTCGACGTGGATGGTGATGCTGTCCGCCCCCGCCTTGGCGATGTCCATGACGTGGCGCTCGGGCCGCTCCACCATCAGGTGGACGTCCAACATCGCGCCGACGTCGTGGACCAGGTCGGCGATCGCCGACACCACGACCGCACCGAAGGTGATCGGCGGGACGAAGTGGCCGTCCATGACGTCGACGTGGATGACCCGGGCGCCCACCGCGAGCACCTCGGAGACCTGGGACCCCAGCTTGGCGAAGTCGGCGGAGAGGATCGACGGGGCCACCCGCCGCTCACGCAGGAGGGCCGCGTGCCCGGGAGCCACCCGACTACACCTCCTGGAGCATGCTGCCCTGGCAGTGGTTGCACTCGACGATCGCGGTGCTCGACATGCGCACGATCGTGGAGTGCTCGCCGCAGTTGGGACACACCGAGACCAGCTCGTAGCGGCGCATGCAGTACACACAGCGGTAGTTGCCCGGCACGGCCGTCGGCCGCAGCCAGGGCTCCCCGCACCCAGGACACTCAGGGCCGAGCTTGGGCGCTGGCTCGTTCATTACTCCAAGACTAACCGGAGCGTCCCCGTCTCGGGCGTCCCCCCCACCCAACTCTCAGCCGCGCCTCAGGCGGGCGATGAAGAACCCGTCGGTGCCGTCGGTGTCCGGGGCCAGACGCACCGGGGGCTCGGCCTGCCACTCGGGGTGAGCGGCCACCAGCCCGTCGACCACCGCCTCGGACTCCGCCCGCGAGATCGTGCAGACCGAATAGACGAGCGTGCCCCCCGGGCGCGTCGCCGCGGCGCCGGCGGCGAGGATGCGCGCCTGCTGGGGCGCGAGGTCGGCGATGCGCCCGGGGCTGGTGCGCCACCGCAGGTCCGGCCGTGACTGCAGAGTCCCCAGCCCGCTGCAGGGCGGATCGACGAGCACCCGATCGAACTGCTCGCCGGGCCGCGCGACGCCCGCATCGGCGGTCTCGACGGTGACCGAGCGCACGTGCATGCGCTTCAGCGTGCGCCGGAGCGCGTCGGCGCGGCCGTCATGGCGCTCCACCGCCACCAGCTCGCCCTCGTCGTGGGCCAGCTCGGCGAGATGCGTGGTCTTGGCCCCGGGAGCCGCGCACAGGTCAAGGACCCGCTCGCCGGGCTCGGGGCCCAGGGCCCGGGCCACCGCCATCGACCCGCGCGACTGGGGCATGATCTCGCCGCGCTCCCACTGCGCGGAGGCGTGGGCATCGAACGGGCCCTCCAGGACCAGACCCTCGGGTATGCCGGCGGCACCGTGAGAGCCCACCCCCAGGCCGGCCACGACCTCCGCCACCGAGGCCACCAGCGTGTTGACGCGCACCGCGGACTCGGCGGCGCGGTTGACGGTGGCCAGCAGGGCTCGGGCGCGCGGCGCCCCCAGCTCGGACCACCAGAGCTCGGCCAGCCACACCGGCACCGAGTGCAGGACCGCAGCGTGGGCCGGGGTGGCGTCGTCGAGCCCGGAGACCAGCTCGCGGCCCTCGCGCAGGGCGCGGCGCAGCACGGCGTTGACCAGCCCGCTGCCGGCCCGGGCATGGCGCTTGGCCAGCTCCACGGACTCGTGCACGGCGGCGTGGTCGGCGACGCCGTCCATCAGCAGCACCTGCATGAGCCCCACGCGCAGCGCGGCGAGCACCGGGTCGTCCAGGCGTGTCAGCGGGCGATCGGTGAACGCCGCCGCGACATGGTCCAGGGTCGCCTTGCGCTGGACCGTTCCGTAGGCCAGCGCCATGGCGAACCCCCGGTCGCGCCCGTCCAGATGCCGGCTCTGCGCCTCGGCGTGAAAGGCGCGGTCGGCGTAGGCGTCCTGCTCGAACACCCGTCGGACGACGGCGTAGGCGCACTCCCGCGCCGCAGACACCGCGCCGGCCATCGCCATCAGCTCCGCAGGCCGCGCAGGTACGCCTCGCCGGGCATGCGATTGCGCCCGGCGGGCTGGACCGTGATGAGCTCCAGGGTCCCGGGAGCGCACCCGAGTATCGGACCCCGCCCGCTCCGGTGCTCCAGCGAGAGCGTCCCCGGCTCCGGGTCGCCGGCCTGCGGCGAGCGCGCCGTGGCCTCCCACACGCCCAGCCGCTCGGACCCCTCCCCGGTGAGGGCGGCCCCGATGTGGGGGGCGAGCCCCCGGACGACGCGCTCGAGCTCGACGGCGGGCCGGTCGGCGGGGCGCAGCACGCGGTCCTCGGCGGTGATCTTCTCCGCGTAGGTCGCACCCGCGTCGTCCTGCTCGTGAAACGGCGGGGCGGTGTCGAGCGCCTGCACGAGGAGGGCGCCCCCCAGCGTGGCCAGGCGGGCGGCCAGCGTCCCGTAGGTGTCCTCGGCGGTGATCGGCTCCTCGGCGGCAAGGCACACGGGGCCGCTGTCCAGCCCTGCGGTGAGGCGCATGATGCACACGCCGGTGCGCTCGTCCCCGGCCATGATCGCCCGCTCGATCGGCGCCGCGCCCCGCCAGCGGGGCAGGAGCGACGGGTGGACATTGAGGATGGGATGCGCGGAGAGCAGCGGCTCCTTGATCAGGGCGCCGAAGGCGCAGACCACGACGGCATCGGGCGCGGCGGCGGCGATCCGCTCGCGCGCGGCGTCGTCGTTGACGGACTCGGGCTGGTCGGTGTCGATGCCGAGCTCGGAGGCGGCATCCAGGACGGGCGGGGAGGCGAGCTTGCGCCCCCGGCCGCGTGGGCGATCCGGGCGCGTCACCACCAGCGCGGGGCGGTGCGGCGAATCGGCCAGGGCGCGCAGCACCACCGCTGCGAAGTCCGAGGTGCCGAGGTAGACGGTGCGCAACGGCGAGACGGCGCTCAGGCCGACGGCAGCGCTTCGCGCAGGGCCCGCATGGCCTCCTTGCGCTGCGAGCGCGAGATGCGGTCGAGCACGAGAACACCGTCGAGGTGGTCCATCTCGTGCTGGATGACGCGTGCCTCCAGCCCGGAGGCCTCGATCGTCAGCGGCTCGCCGTACTCGTTGAGCGCCCGGACCACGATGTTGACGGGCCGCTCGACGTCGACGTGCACGTTGGGGAGGCTCAGGCACCCTTCCTCCAGGGTCTCCAGCTCGTCACCGACCCACTCGATCTCCGGGTTGACCAGCGCCGCCACCGGCGACTGCTGATGGACCCGGTAGACGAGGAGCCGGTGCAGCACGCCCACCTGGTTGGCGGCCAGTCCCACCCCGACGGAGTCGATCATGAGCTGGCCCATGCGCCCGACCTCGTCGCGCAGCGCGTCGTCGAAGCGCTCGACCGGGCGCGACCGGGTGCGCAGCACCGGCTCGCCGAACTTCTTGACGTGGGCCAGGGCGGCGGCGCGCCGCGCCGCCACCTCTGGATCGAGCTGCGGCTCCTCCTCGGCGCCGTCGGGCTCGATGACCTCTGTGTCGAGCTCTGCCTGGTCTGTTGCGCTTTCGGCCATCCCCACTGAGTCTAGTTATGGGCGGTGTCCGGGGCCCGGTCGTCGCCCCCGATCACTGCGGATCGACGTCGACGCTCACCGAGGCTCCGCGGCGGGCGGCCCCCGGGGCGACGAGGTCAACCGCCCGCCCCACGGCGTCGATCGCCGGCTGGCGCGCCGTCGCCTTGATGACGAGCTGGCTGCGGGCGCGACCGCGCAGGCGGAACAACGGCGCCGGTCCCAGCACCGCGGCGTCGAGCGCGGCCAGCTCTGCGTGGATCGCGGTCGCGGCCGCACGTGCCACCGCGTCGTCCTCGGCCGAGCACACGATCCGGATCAGTGAGGCGTACGGCGGATAGCTGAGCGCGCGCCGGCGCTCGAGCTCGTCGTCGATGAAGCCGTCGGCGTCATGGCGGGTGGCATAGCCGATGGGGCGCGCGTCAGGGGCCAGGGTCTGGACGAGGACGCGGCTGGGCGAGTCTGATCGCGAGGCGCGCCCCGTCCGGCCCGCGAGCTGCGTGATGAGCGCGAACGTCCGCTCCTCGGCGCGGAAGTCCGGAAAGCGCAGCGTCTGGTCGGCGTCGAGGACGACGCCGAGTGACACATCGGGAAAGTCGTGGCCCTTGGCCACCATCTGCGTGCCCACGAGCACCCCGGCGCGAGCGGCCTGGAAGCGCTGCAGCGTCCGTGCGCGCTCGGGCAGGCTCGACGAGTCGGCGTCGAGGCGGAAGATGGGAAATCCGTCCTCC
The DNA here is from genome assembly GCA_963771675.1 of uncultured Actinomycetota bacterium. Taxonomy (GTDB): domain Bacteria; phylum Actinomycetota; class Thermoleophilia; order Solirubrobacterales; family Solirubrobacteraceae; genus Palsa-465. The sequence continues at coordinate 112,913 of CAVYUJ010000010.1, forward strand.
CCCAGCGCCTCGCGCAGCTCGTGCTCGATGCGCTCCGTCCCGGCGCCATGGCGCGCCACCGACACCGACGCGCAGGCGCCGCAGCGATCGGGCATCCGCTCACGGTGGCCGCAGTGGTGGCAGGCGATGAACTGGCCGTGGCGGTGCAGGACGAGGGCCACGTCGCAGTTGGGACACAACCACACCCGCCCGCAGGCGCGGCAGGAGAGGAAGTTGGACCAGCCACGGCGGTTGAGGAGCAGGATCGCCTTGCCGCCTGCTCGGCGCAGGTCGGCGAGCGCCATCCGCGTCTCGGGATGAAGCGGCTGGTGGCGGTCACGCATGTCGAGCACCTCGACGCGGGGCATCGGGCGGCGGTCCACGCGCTCGGTGAGGCGCAGACGCTCCATGGCCAGCACGCTCTCAGGGCGCGGGGTGGCGCTGCCGAACACCAGCGCGGCGCCGTGGCGCGCGGCGCGCTCGCGGGCCACGGTGCGGGCGTCGTAGCGGGGATCGCCCTCGTGCTTGTAGGAGCTCTCGTGCTCCTCGTCGACGACGATCAACCCGATGTTGTCGAGCGGGGCGAACACCGCGGAGCGCGGACCCACGCACACCAGCGCCTGGCCGGCGCGCAGGCGCATCCACTCGTCGTGGCGCTCGCCGACGCTGAGCGCCGAGTGCAGCACCGCCACCACATCGCCGAACCGGGCCTGGAAGCGCCAGAGCGTCTGCGGCGTGAGGGCGATCTCCGGTACCAGCACGATCGCCGTGCGGCCCGCCTGCAGCGCCGTCTCGACCGCACCGAGATAGACCTCGGTCTTGCCCGACCCGGTCACCCCCTGGAGCAGGAACCCGGGGTGGCCCGGGACGGGCGCGCGGAGCGCATGCACGAGCGGCTCCAGCGCGGCGGACTGCTCGGGGGTGAGCGAGGGCGCCGTCGCGGACGCGCTGCCGACCTCGTGGCGGACGGGCCGCCGCGGCCGGGGCCGGCGATCCATCGCGACCAGGCCGCGGGACTCCAGCCGGCGCAGCCCCGGGGTGTCGAGCTCGGCGGCGACGGTCGCGCCGCGGTCGGCCAGCGCCGTGAGCAGGGCGCGCTGGCGGTCGTTGAGGCGCACCTCGCCGTCACCGTCGGCGAGCGCCTCGGCGCCCGCCGCCGTCAATTCGGCGACCAGGGCCAGCTTGGCGCCCGTGCCGACCGAGGCGCCGGGAGCGAGCATGAGCTGAAGGGCGCGTGACGGCGTCGAGCAGTACTCGCGGGCCATCCAGCCGGCCAGCGCCACCAGGTCGGCGCCCACCCCGGCCCCGAGGACCGCCTCGGGCTCCACCAGGCGGTCGGGGTCGAGCTCGGAGCGCTCGGCCAGCTCCACCACCACCCCGAGCGAGCTGCGCGCGCCGAACGGCACCCGCAGCAGCGACCCCACCTCGACGTCCTGGCCGGGAGCCAGGCGGTAGTCGAAGGGGCCGCGCACCGCGCGCGTCCGGGTGAGGGGCTCCACGCGGGCGATCATCCGACGCCCGACTGTAGTGCCGCGGGGTGTCGGCGCCGCGGCCCCGCTCAGGGCCGCGGCCGCAGTCGGCGCGACGCCCGCGCTCAGGCCACGGCAGCCGTCCGCGTCGTTAGTCTCCCGCGGGTGGATCCCGAACCGGGCGAGGAGATCTTCTTTCACGGCCACCCCTCGTGGCGGTCGCTGGCGCTGTTCTACGCCAAGGGCCTGCTGGCGGCGCTGGTGGCCGGAGTCATCGTCGGCCTGGTGACCCGGATCTCGGCCAAGCACGTGCAGGTCGGCTGGGTGATCCTGGCGGTCGCGGTCGTCTTCCTGATCCTGGCGATCATCGGACAGATCCGGCGCATCCAGACGACCTACTCGATCACCAACCAGCGCCTCACCATCCAGACCGGGCTCCTCTCGCGCGACGTGCATCAGACCCGCCTGGAGCGGATCCAGAACGTCAACTCGAGTCAGTCCCTGTTCGAGCGGCTGCTGCGGATCGGCACCGTCGAGTTCGACACCGCGGGCGAGCAGCAGTTCGACTTCGCCTTCCGGGGCGTGGGCAATCCGGCCGGGATCGTGCGCACGGTCGACCGGGCGCTGCACGCGTTGCGAGCGGCGCCCAGCCAGTCCGGCGTGCCCGACGACTCGGTCTAGCGGGAGGCCCACTAGCGCCCCTCGCGCTCAGGACACGGCCCGCGTGCCCACGCTCGCGCACGGTGGACCGACGATGCCCAGCGGCACCGACCCGCTGCCGCCCTGTGCGAACGGGGCGACGGCGCTGTCGAGCACCGAGGGCGACTGGAGGCTCACCGAATGCGCGTGCGGGTCGTGCGCGGACGTGGTGACGATGGTGGTGCCCGGAGCCAGGCGCATGGTCTCGCGGACGCGTGTCCCCTGAGGCGTGGCGGTGATCACGCGCGCCGCGCCGGCCCCGGACCCGGACTCGATGCGCATCGCCGTCGGCTGGGTCGCCGTCGCGGTCGCCTCGAGCGTCCCCGTGCGCGCCGTCGTCCCCGGGTTGACGATGGTCAGGCGCCCGGTGCTGCACGTGAGTCGCAGCGGATCGAGCACGGCCGAGCGCAGCGCGGCGACCGCCGTGGCCGGGTGCGAGGCGCGCAGCCGCGCCGCGTACGGCTGCAGGTCATAGAAGAGCAGGTCGCCCGCGCGGCTGATCAGCGGCGCGACGCCGAGCACCGAACCCAGCTCCCGTCTCAGCCGGGCCCCCAGCGTGCCCGGGTAGCCGCTCAGATCGACCTCGATCCCGTCGAACCCGGCGGCGGCCGCCCCCGCCACGGCCGCGGTGACCGGCTGGGCGGCGAGCTGGGCGGCCCAGTCGGCGGCGCGGCCCTTCATGGCGCCGTAGCTCCAGTGCAGGTCGGTGGACTGCAGATAGGGCCGCGCCTCCTCGTACTCGAAGCCGAGCGGGTACGCGAAGGGGATCGTCTGCCCCGGCGAGGCGAACGGCTGGTAGCCCTCCGGGAAGGGCACGTAGGGCGCCTGGAAGATCGACGCGCCGGCGGGCAGGACCCGCTGGATGGACGCCGCGAACCGCCCGTCGGAGTGGTACTGGCCCGCGTCTCGGGCGTAGTCCGGGACGAAGAACCGGCTGGTCTGGTCAACGACGCCGATGACCAGGACGATCGTCACGATCAGCCCGAAGCCGACCGACGCCCGCCGGCCGCGCAGGCGGACCCTCAGGGCATCCAGGAGCAGCCCCACCGCGAGCAGCGAGAAGAACGCGATGAGCACAGACATCCGGTTCCAGGCCCGGATGTCGGCGGTGACGAACACGCGGGTGAGGCTGGAGACCCCCCCGGTGACGCCGACGGCGAGACACACCGCGACGCCGGCGGCCGCGCGCAGTTGCGTGCTGCGCCGGCGGGCCAGCAACGGCGCCCCCATGGCGGCGGCGAGCGCGGCGAGGCCGAGCCACAGGAACCCGACATCGCCGATGGTGCCGATCGACTCGTAGCACTGCTCGCAGTACCCGTGCGGCGGAGTGGTCTGCGCGTAGCGCTCGGTGAGGTGGCGCAGCGGCGCGATGCGGTCATGCAACGGCGGGAGGACGAGGTAGGACGCCGACATCGCGAGGTCGTCCCCCACGCCCGCCTCGTGCTGGACCTGCGCGTTGCCGCCATGCCCGAGCTCATAGACGATCGTCGGCGAGAGGTTGATGATCAGCGCCGCCAGCACGACGGCGAACGCGCTCAGGCCGGTCATCACCGCCGCTCGCCCGCGCCGGGCCACCACGGCCAGGAGCGTGGCGGCGAGCAGCATCACCAGTCCGAACACCGCGTAGTACAGGCCCGTCGAGGCGATGACGACGCACATCAGCACGGTGCCGCCGGTGCGACGGGTCGCCCAGGCACGCCACCGGCTGCCGCCGCCCTCTCGGCGGGCGAAGATCGGGTCGCCCCCGAGCACCCGGACGAAGATCAGCGCGGTGAGCGGCAGCGAGTAGTACGCCGACAGGAAGAGGTGCGAGTCGCTGCGGAAGAAGTGGTAGGGCAGCAGCGCGAACAGGGCCGCGCAGGCGATCGACGGCGCCGTCGATACGCCCAGGCGCCGCAGCACGTAGTAGGCCGACGCGGCGTTGAGCGGGAACGTGATCAGGAAGAACAGGTTGATCACGACGCCGATCTGGGAGAAGGGCACCGCGAGGATCCACAGCAGCGCGAGGTTCAGGTCGTCCGCGGTCTGCGGATAGTCGAACAGCTGCTGCCCGAACGGCGCCCCCAGGCTGTGGTTGGTCAGCACCCAGCCGTGGTCGACGATGTCCTTGACGAGCATCAGATAGAACCGCGTGTCATCCCCGACCGAGTAGCGGAAGGGCACCGCGAGGTCGGCATCCCACAGCTTCAGCGCCCATGCCGCGGCCACGAGCGCGATCGCCGCGGCCCCCGCCCCGAACCACACGTCCCAGCGGCGACGGCGGCGCTCGCCCGATGGCCGAGCGGCGGATACGACCGAGGGGGCGGGTTGGTGTGTGGAGGTCATTCAGAACAGCCTCTTCGCGCCGCAGGTAGGCTAACCTGCCGCCCTGGCGCGGCCGCCACGCGCCGGGAGCTGAGCCCTGTCCAGCGTATGTGCCGTTCTGGACGCCTGACCCCGCCAGCACTCCGCCGCGGCAACGCCAGCACGACATGAGCGCGATGCCGACCGATACCCCATTCGAGGACCGCTAGCGTAGGCGCGCATGGCCACGACTCGGGCACAGCTGACAGCCCTACCGCGCGCCCGCCAGGAGCACCCTGAACCGAAGCGCAGGCGGTCCGTGCCGCGGCCGATCCCTGGGCGGCTCTACCTGATCGTGGCCGGCGCCGCGCTGGCGTTGGCGGCGATCTCCCTGCTGTACCCGTCCACGCCCAACTACGACCCGTGGGCGTGGGTGATCTGGGGCCGCGAGATCGTCCACCTCGACCTGATCACGAGCGGCGGACCGACGTGGAAGCCGCTCCCGATGATCTTCACCACCCTGTTCGCACCGCTCGGGGGCGCGGCGCCGGACCTCTGGCTGGTGATCGCGCGGACCGGCGGAATCATGGCCGTGGCCATGGCGTTCGCCCTCGCGTTCCGCCTCACCCGTGCCGTCATCGGCCCGGCGCGGTCCGAGACGCGCTCGACGGCTCAGCCGCCGGCCCAGGCCGTCGCGGCGCTCCCGCCTCTGCTGGCCGGGACCGCGGCGGCGATCGGGGTGCTGGTGCTCTCCGGCTACGTCTATGACGTCACGCTGGGGTACTCCGAGGGCCTGCTGATGTCCTTCACGCTGCTCGCGATCCTCCGTCACCTCGACGGCCACAGGGTCCAGGCGTTCATCTTCGGCTTTGCGGCGTCGCTGGACCGTCCCGAGATCTGGCCGTTCCTCGGGCTGTACGCCATCTACCTCTGGCGCAAGGAGCCGCGCGCCCGCAAGCTCATCGTCATTCTGCTCGCGCTCATCGTGCCGCTGTGGTTCCTGCCTGACCTGGTGGGGTCGGGGTCGCTGCTGCGCGGCGTCAAGTACGCGCTCGTCGTCGGGAACGGCGTGTCCACGGCGCACTGCCCGTTCTGCGCGGAGATCACCACGATCGCCTGGCCGCTGGTGATCACGCCGTTCAAGATCAGCGTGGCCCTGTTCCTGGTGGCGATCCCCGTGGGCCTGACCCGCGCGCTGCGCCTCGGGCGCGCGGACGGGATCCGGACCGCTGTGGACATCGTCAAAACGCACCGCGTCGTGCTGGCGACGTTGCTGTTCGGGGTCACCCTGTTCGTCGAGGACGCGGTGCTCACGCAATTCGGGTCCTCGGGCAACAACCGATACGTCTTCCTGGCGGCGACGATGCTCATCATCGGCGGCGCTGTCGCCTGGGCCGGCGCCATGACCTGGCTGGGCAACGTGTTCGCGCGCTTCTCCGGCCCGGCCCTGGGCGTGGCCTGCGCGCTGCTCGTCTCGGTGTCGGCCTTCGTCGCGGTGTCCCCCACGCGGGGGTCGACCCTGGTCAGGGTCAGTCCGACGTTGCACGCCCTGCGCTTCGAAGCCGAGCAGCGAGAGGATCTTCCCAAGGCCGTGCGGCTCGCCGGCGGCGTCACGCGCCTGGCCTCCTGCGGGCCGATCGTCACCAACCCCTCGACCGCGCCACTGCTCGCCTGGGTGCTGCGCATGCCGATCGACGAGCTCCAGAGCGTCAGCGGTCACGTGCTGGTGCAGATGAGCGCCTACAACGGTGCCGGGCTGCTGCCCACCGCTCCGAGCAGTCAGTACCGGCTGGTGGCCCAGGTCCGCACGGTGCGGATCCTCAGCGACTGCTTCTGAGGTCCTGGAGCGCTCGGCTCGGGCGGTCAGATCAGTTGATCTGGACCGTCACCTGCGTGGTCGACTGAGACCCGGCGCGCGTGGAGGTCAGGCCGACGCCCGAGACCCGTCGCAGGTCGGGCATGAGCCGGGCGCCCAGCGTCCCCGTCAGCCCGGACTGCTGGGTGGCGCCGATCAGCGTCGCGAGGTTCGCGAAGACCAGCGAGGTCACCTGGCGCGGCGCGGCGCCGAGCACCGCGGCAAACGCGGGGTCGCGCGACAGCGGGCGCGACTGGCGGGCCACGTCCTGGATCCCGTCCAGGCTGGTGGAGATGACCACGAGCCCGTGGAAGACCGCGTAGTCGAGCTGGAAGCCGGACGCGAGCTGGAGCTGGTGGGCGGTGACGTCGGCGACCTGGCGGTCGTTGAAGACCGGCTCTGAGCTCTGGTTCTTGCCCGGGGTCGAGAAGAGCTGGGCCAGGGGCGCCTCGAGCGCAGCCAACTCGTGCTGCGTGCGCGCTTGGTCGGCGGTGCGCGCCACGATGACCAGCGTCGGCGACCTTCCGCTGCCGACGATCGCCAGCGCGGCCTCGCGGTGAAAGATGGAGATCAGGTCTGACACGTTGACCCCCTCGGACTTCAGCGCCGACCCCAGGCGACCGAGCAGGGGCCCGATGCCGCCCGCCAGGCCGGCGGCCGAGCCGGCGTTGAGCACCTGCGGCGCGACCTTGTCCAGGTCGGCGACGTCGAGCAGGAGCGACGAGGTGGCCGGCATCAGCGCCGGCAGCGACGGCGTGAACGGGGCCGACGTCGAGCCACCCGAGCCCAGCTTGAGCAGCGCGGGATCAAGCACGCTGTGGACCCGGATCGCCGCCCCCTTCCGGGTCGGCGTGAGCGAGATGGCCACCCCTTGGAGCGCCGGCTGGGAGAGCAGGGAGCCGGCGGCGCCGAGGAGGCCGCTCTGGTCCGCGAGCACGCGGCGGACACCCGCCGTCGATGCGTAGGCGTCGAGCACCGACCCGCCACCCTGCCCGGCCACGGCCCGCCGGTACACGGCGCTGCCCGACAGCGCCGGCGTGGCTCCCGCGGCGACGTCGATGGCGGCGCGCACGCTGGCGTCCTGGCCGACCACCAGGTCGTGCCCGGCGAACGCCACCTCGGTCCCGTCGGGCGCCGCCAGCACAGAACGGCCGCGGTAGCTCCCGTGCGCCGTCGCCCCCACCGACCGCAGGAACGACCGGGCGCGACCCTGATCGGTGACGCTGATGACGATCAGCGCGCCGGCGGTGGAGGTCGCGGTGTTGAGCAGGGCCAGCGCGGCATGGCCGCCGAGCCAGGGCGATACGCCGGTGGAGAAGTTCACGCTGTGTCCGCCGCCCAGGACGCCGCCCAGCCGGTTTGCCGCCGCCGCGGCGAGCACCGGGAAGTCCGGGAGGCGGCGTGCCACCTCGAGCGCCTGCGTGACCGCCGGGTCGTCGCGGTCGATGGTCAGGTCGACGTAGGCCAGCGCATCCGCGGGGACGACCGCCGCGGGTGAGCCCGCCCCTCCCCCGCCACCGGCCCCCGCGCCGCCGCCTCCGCCGAGCAGGACCACGACGAGCGCCGCGACCGCGGCGACGCCCACCAGACCGACGGCCGCCGCGCTACGACGGCGGCGGTAGATGGTCGCCGTCGGCGCCGGATCAGCCACGCGCGAAACTGTATGTCACGCCGTTCAGGCTGCGGCGTTTTGTGCGCTGGGCGCGTCCGGTGGCGCGGTGGGCGCGTGGCGCCCCTTGCGCTCACGCGCGGCCCGGCGCTCCTCGCGATCTGACGGCGGCCGGCGCTCATTGCGCTCCACGAAGTCGATGATCGCCGGGACCCCCTCCAGGCGGTAGCGCTCGCGCAGACGGTTCTCGATGAAGTAGGCGTAGTCACGGGTGACGCGGGCGCGGGAGTTGACCTGGATGGAGAAGCGCGGCGGCCGCTCGGCGGTCTGGGTCATGAAGATGAGGCGCAGGCGATGGTTGGCGGCGGCGCCGCGGGCGTTGGCCGGGCGCTGGCCCACCGGAGGCTGGCGGGCGGCGACCACCTCGGAGAGGAAGCGGTTGAGCTGCGGCGTCGGGATCCGGGTGCGGGTGCGATCGGCGAGCGCCGCCGCCTCGATGAGCAGGCGCTCGACGTGGCGGCCGGTCTTGGCCGACGCGGTCAGCAGCCGCGGGCGCAACCGGAGCTTCTTGTGGGCCCGGGCGCGCTCGTAATCCAGATCGACGTCCTCGGCGATGTCCCACTTGTTGAGCACGAGCGCGGTGGCGCAGCCGCTGTGCATGGCCAGCTCGGCGATCCGCATGTCCTGGGTGGTCACACCGTCCGTGGCGTCGCACACCACCAGGGCCACGTCGGCGCGCTCGGCGGCGCGCCGCGAGCGCAGCGCCGTGTAGTACTCCAGCGATTCCCCCACCTTGGCCTGCCGGCGGATGCCGGCGGTGTCGACGAGGATGAGCTCACGGCCGTTGAAGGTGATCGGGAGGTCGATGGCGTCCCGCGTGGTGCCCGCCACCGGGGAGACGATCACCCGCTCCGACCCGGCAAAGCGGTTGAGCAGCGATGACTTGCCGACGTTGGGGCGGCCGATCAGCGCCAGGCGGACCGCCTCGGTGTCGCCCGCGTCGTTGGGAGCATCAGGCGCCAGCGCCACCACGCGGTCCAGCAGGTCCCCGGTGCCCAGGCCCTGGGCGGCTGAGACCGCGACCGGCTCGCCCAGCCCCAGTCCGTGGAACTCCGCGGCCAGCGGCAGGTCCTTGACGGTGTCGACCTTGTTGGCCGCCACCAGCACCGGCAGCGGCGAACGGCGCAGCAGCTCGGCCATCTCCTGGTCGCCGGGGCGCATCCCCGCCCGGGCATCCACGACGAGCACCACGGCATCGGCGTCGGCCAGGGCGGCGCGAGCCTGGTCCTGGATCTGCCGGGCCAGCGTGTCGCGGTCCTCGAGATCGACGCCGCCGGTGTCGATGAGCGTGACCATGCGGCCGTTCCACTCGGTGCGCAGCTCCTTGCGGTCGCGGGTGACCCCTGGCTGCTCGTGCACAACCGCCTCCCGAGACTGGGTCAGGCGGTTGACCAGCGAGGACTTGCCCACGTTGGGATATCCGACGATCGCGACCTTCATGGTGCGTCGAGGCTAGCGGCCCGGGCAAGCGGCGACGCAAAAGGGCCGGCATCCCTGCCGGCCCGCTGGGCGTCATTTCGCGTCGGTCAGTTACTGCGGGGGAATGGGCTGGGGCAGGTCGTTGCCCGCGCCGGCGCAGTAGCCGGCGCCCTCGGCGGCGTCGTTTGACCACAGCGACTGGACGGCGAACGTCTGGCCGTGATTGCCCTCGATGTCGTTGATGGCTCCGGGGACCGGGGTCACCGTGGGCTCGCCGGGAGCGCCGAGGCTCTCGCCGACCCACGCGCACTTGTCGCCGTTCTCGTTGGCGTCCAGCGCGTCGTACCAACCACCCAGATTGGTGGTGCTGGTGCCGCTGCCGACGATGTCCTCGGCGCCGGGATCGGTGACGGTCTCCTCGATCTCATGTCCGAGCACGATCGAGAACCCGTCGAGTTTGCCGGCGGCGCCGCTGTTGACGGCGTTCTCACCGCACACGTTGGCGCCGCCCGAGTTGATCGACAGCGCGTAGGGCATGTTCGTGTAGGAGATGCCCTTGGTCAGCCCGTTGTAGATCCCTCCCTCGAAGCCCGGGTACACGTAATCGTGAAATGCGCAGTACCCGGTCGAGACCGCGTTGGGGTCTGAGTAGTTCGCGGGCTGTGCGATGACGAAGTCCGCGTTGGCCAGGTCGGTGACGTGGAAGTGCGCCGCCGCCCGGGAGGCCTCGGCCGCCAGGTCGGTGTACGTGTTCGTGGAGCCGGCCGGATTGGTCCCCAGGGTCTTGGGCAGCCCCGCGATCGAGTTGGCGTCGTCCACCCAGATCCCCGCAAGCTGGTCCGCGGGATTGGCGATGTGCTGGTTGTACGGGTTACCCGAGGCATCGCTCACGGTCTGGTAGTACTGCGTCTGCTCCCCCGCCCATTGGGTGCCACCGAGCTGGTAGACCCAGTTGGCCATGTACTTGCCGGCGCCGTCGGGGTCACACTTGAGCGTCGCGGTGACGTTGCCCTCGGTGAGCTTCTCCGCGGTGCACGACCGGCCGGCCGGGAAGGCCCCCTTCTCACCCCAGCCCCAGTACACGATGTACACGTGCGGATCGGTCTGCACGTGACCGCCCCAGTAGGCCATGTTGCCGGGGAAGGGCGCCGTCGTGGCCGGCGCCTCGGGGACGCCGCAACTGGAGAACGGCGAGGGCAGCATGCCGTTCTCGGGACATGGTGGTGCGGGCGGCTGCAGTGCGCCCTGGGGCGCGAAGGTGTGCTGTTGCCAGATCTGCTGCTGGATCTGGATCTCCTTGGCCAGCGTGGGCATGAGGATCGGCTTGGCCGCCGCCGTCCCGGCGCCCGCGGTCAGCAGGCCGGCGACAAGAGAAAGTACGGCGATACAACCACTGCGGTAGAGGCGTTTGCTCATGGTGAGTCCGTCCCCTCCAGGACCGGTAGGTGTGCGCTCTGCGGCCGGATACCTCACCGGCCGACATCTGAAACGCACCCGGAGGACGAAACTTGCGCAATCACGCCACGCAGCCTGCGGGGCCCCGGCGCCCGAGATCCGAGCGCCGGGCCCTCATCGCGTGTGCGGCCCTGGCCGACGGGCCCAACGCACGCTAGTCGTGCATATGCGGGTCGACGTAGAAGTCGTAGACCTGGAAGTCACTGCTCTTGCCATCAGGCACGAGGGTGAACCGCATCAACTGCCACCCCGGCAGATTTCCGGGGTGGATGTTGAATGTGTTCGACAGCGTCCAGGAGGACTGCTGGCCGTGGACCTGACCGACGTCCTGGGCCTGACCGGCGGTCTTGGTACCGGCGTAGGCCACGTAGATGTGGACCCCCTGTGCGCCGGCGACGTCGCGGACCATGGTCCGTGCCGTCGGGTAGTCAGACGCCACACACATGGGCGGGCTGACCGCCTCCGAGCCGCTGGGCAGATCGAGCACCGAACCGGCGCCGGCCTGTCCGGCCTTGATCGACGCGCCCGCGCTGAGCGTCCAGCCGGCGCCGTTGAACGATCCGGGGGTCTCCCCGGGGGTCAACGTGTACCAGTTGCTGTCCCGGGCCGAGAGAAACGGCTGGGTCAGCGCCGGAGCACCGCACGCGGAACTGTCACCAAAGCCAAGACCGCTCACATCGACCTGGGCAGCCAGCGCGGGGCTGGCGGCCATGAACGCGGCGGCGGTCGTGAGGAGTCCGCAGACGCTCAATGAGCGCGAGCGGCGTATGAGTCGGAACTCATCGATCACTGGTTTCACACCTTCCGTGGTGAGCACTTCGGGCCGAGCGATCGCGCTTGGGTGCGCGACCGAGCGGCTGTACCCCCCCGGCTCCGTGCCGGGTTGCCCCTTGCTCAGTCGTGGTTTGACACTTCGATTGTCGGCGGGCGAGCGCGGCGAGGTGCGTCTTGGGCAGTTTTATGGACGACTGTTGAGATTCGCGCGCGGCGCGTGCCGCGGTCAGCTCCGTTGCGCGACGAGGGCCACGATCCGGGCCACCACCTCGGGGAGCGTGAGGTCCGTCGTGTCGACGGTGTGGGCGTCGGGCGCCGCCAGGAGCGGCGAGTGCTCACGGCCGGTGTCGCGCTCATCGCGGATCGTCTGCTCGGCCAGGACGGTGGCGGTGTCGACCCCCAGCTCGGCGGCCCGCCGCTGCGCCCGGGCCTCGGGGCTGGCGGTGAGAAACACCTTGACCTCGGCCTGCGGCGCCACCACGGTGCCGATGTCGCGTCCCTCGGCCACCCAGTCGCCCTGGCCCAGCAAGCGGCGCTGCTCGGCGACCATCGCCTCGCGCACCGCGGGCTGGGCCGCCGCCACCGACGAGGCCTCGGTGACCTCCGCAGTGCGAATCTGGTCGGTGACGTCGCGCCCGTCGATGCGCACACGGTCCCCCAGCTCCAGGCGCAGCGACGGCGCCACCTCGGCGGGCGGGCGGTCACGCTCGAGCGCGGCCAGCGCGACGGACCGGTACATCGCCCCGGAGTCCAGATAGGTGAAGCCGAGCTCGCGCGCCACCGCGCGCGCCACCGTGGATTTCCCGGCCCCGGCGGGTCCGTCGATGGCGACGACCATCAGCGCGATGCCAGTGCCGTGATGTCGTCGGCGAACCCCGGGTAGGAGACGTCGGCCGCCTCCATCCCCACCACCTCGACGCCCTCCTGTGAGGCCAGTCCGGCGACGGCCCCCAGCAGGGCGAGCCGGTGATCGCCGTGAGCGTCGATGCGGCCACCCCGCAGGGTGCCGCTCCCGCGCACCGTGAAGCCGTCCGGGAGCGCGTCGATGTCCGCCCCGAGCCCCCGCAGGCCGTCGACGACGGTGGCGATGCGGTCTGATTCCTTGACACGGAGCTCCGCGGCCCCCCTGACGACGGTCTCGCCCTCGGCGAAGCAGCCCAGCAGCGCCACCAGCGGCAGCTCGTCGATGGCCAGCGGCACCTCCTCGGCGTCGACCGTCGTGGCCTCGAGGGGCCCGTAGCTGACGTCGAGATCGCTCACCGGCTCGGCGGGCGCAAACCCGCCGGGTGCTTCGAGGTCTCCGACGACGATCGCACCCATCCGCTCGAGGATGCGCAGAAAGCCCGTGCGGGTCCAGTTCACGCCCACGCCCTCGAGGACGAGGCGGGCGCCGGGCACCAGCACGCCGGCGGCGATCAGGAAGGCGGCGCTGGAGAGGTCGCCCGGGACCCGGACCGCGTCGAGCACCAGCTCGTCGGTGTTGCCGACGGTCGAGGCGCAGCCTCCGCCTTCGCTCGCGCGGCGAGCGACGGGGGCGCCGGCGCCGGCGAGCATCCGCTCGGTGTGATCGCGGGTGGGGATCGGCTCCAGCACCGTGGTGCTGTCGGTGGCCAGCCCGGCGAGGAGCACGCACGACTTCACCTGGCCCGAGGCCACGGGCAGCTCGTAGGTGATGCCGTGCAGGCCCGCGCCGTGGACGGTGAACGGCGGGTAGCGCCCGTCGGTCGCCTCCAGGTGCGCGCCCATCTGGGCCAGCGGGCCGGCGATCCGGTCGACGGGGCGCCGGCGGATCGACGCATCACCGTCGAGCGTGAAGGCCGCCCCCTGCTGGAAGGCCAGCCACCCGGGCAGCAGGCGCATCAGCGTGCCCGCGTTGCCGACGTCGATCGGCTCGTCGGGGACGTGCGCGTTGCGCATCCCGCAGCCGCGGATGAGGACCTCACCGTCGTGGCGCTCCACCAGGGCGCCGACCCGGCGGACGGCATCCAGCGTCGAGTGGGTGTCGGCGGCCTCGAGGTAGTTGGTGATCCGAACCGGCTCTGAGGCCATCGCCCCGATGATCGCGGCGCGGTGGGAGATCGACTTGTCGGCGGGCGGCGCCACCCGGCCGCGGAGCCGCAGGCCCGGAGCAAAGCGTGCGTTCACGGCCGTGCCACCGGGAAGCCGAGGCCGGCGATGAGCTCCTGCGCGCGCGCGGTGGCCGCCTCGCCGGCGACCCACATGGCGATGACGCCCTCGGTCATGTCGCTGGCCGGATACAGGGCCATGTCGTTGATGTTCACGCCGGCTCGCCCGAGCTCGAGGGCGATCTGGGCCACCACCCCGGGCCGGTTGGGCACGGAGGTCCGCAGCTCGTGCAGGTCGCCGCCGGCGAGCTGGGCCTCCAGGAGCCGCCGCCGGTCGGCCGCGGCCTGCTCGTTCCAGGCGGTGATGGCGTCCGCATCAGCGTCGGCGAGGGCCGCCCGCACGTCATGCAGGCGCTCGATGGCGCCGTCGATCTCGGCCGTGAGCGCGTCACGGTTGGAGAGGTAGATGTCCGTCCAGATCGCGCTGGGCGCGCCGGCGACGCGCGTCGCGTCACGGAAGCTCGGGCCGGTCGCAGGCAGCCGGGCGGGCGGGTCTGAGCCATGCTGGAGGGTGGCGGCGGCCTGGGAGACGAGCACGTTGGCCAACACGTGGGGCAGGTGCGAGACCGCAGCGAGAATGCGGTCGTGGGTGTCGGCGTCGATCGCGGCCGGCCGTGCACCGATCCCGTGCAGCAGGCGGTGCAGCCGCTCGTAGAGCATGCCGGAGGTGCCGGCGCTGGGGGTCAGGTACCACGTGGCCGCCTCGAACAGGTCGGCGCGGGCGTGCTCGACGCCGGCGTTCTCGGCGCCGGCCAGGGGATGACCTCCGACGAACCGGGGATCGGCGTGGGCGGCGACGACCTCGCGCTTGGTCGAGCCCACATCGGTGATCACGCAGTCCGCGGGGGCGGCGGCGAGTGCCTGGCCCACCAGCTCCGAGAGCCCACCGACGGGCACCGCGACGAACACAACCTCGGCGTCGGCGACGGCGGCATGGACCGTGCTGCGCGCGTAGTTGAGCGCGCCGAGCTGGAGCGCGCGCTCGAGCGCCTCGGGCGAATCGTCGTATCCGGTCACCTGCGCGCCCAGGCGCTCGCGCGCCGCCAGGGCCACCGAGCCGCCGATCAGTCCGACGCCGAGAACCGCGAGCCGCATCGACTGAACCGGAGGCGGCTAGGCCGCTTGGCGGCGCCTGCGCACCGCGTCTGCCAGACCGTCGAGCACCTCGACGGTGGTGTCCCAGCCGATGCAGCCGTCGGTGATCGACTGGCCGTAGACGAGTTCTGAATGCTCGTCGAGGTCCTGGCGCCCGGCGACGAGGAATGACTCGATCATCACGCCCACGATCGTCGCGCCTCCGGCCGCGACCTGCTCGGCGACGGCGGCGGCCACGGCGGGCTGGCGGTCGGGTTGCTTGCCGCTGTTGTCGTGGCTGAGGTCGATCATCACCCGCTCGGGCAGCGAGCTGGCCCGCAGCAGCTCGACCGCGCGGGCGACGTCCTCGGGACCGTAGTTGGGCTCGCCCTTGCCGCCGCGCAGGATCACGTGGCAGTCGCGATTGCCGCGCGTGTACAGGATCGCGGAGCTGCCGTCGACATCGATGCCGGCAAACGCGTGCGACACGCCGGCGGCGCGCACCGCGTCGACGGCGACCTGGAGGTTGCCGTCGGTGCGGTTCTTGAAGCCGACGGGCATCGACAGGCCCGATCCGAGCTGGCGATGGATCTGGCTCTCGACGGTACGGGCGCCGATGGCGCCCCAGCAGACCGCATCGGAGATGTACTGCGGCGTGATCGGGTCCAGGAACTCGCAGCCGACGGGCAGGCCCAGCCCGAGCACCTCCAGCAGCAGGCGCCGGGCCATCTTCAGCCCGGTGTTGACATCGCCGGACCCGTCGAGGTGCGGGTCGTTGATGAGCCCCTTCCAGCCGATCGTGGTCCGCGGCTTCTCGAAGTAGACCCGCATGGCGAGACACAGGTCGTCCGACAGCCGCTCCACCTGCGCGCTCAGCCGTTCGGCGTAGTCCCGGGAGGCGGCGACGTCATGGACGCTGCACGGGCCCACGACGACCAGCAGCCGATCGTCGCGGCCGTCGAGGATGGCCTGCACCTCGGAGCGGCCGCGCAGCAGCACGTCGGCGTGCGCCTCGGTGAGCGGAAGCTCCGCGATCAGATCCCTGGGCGCCGCCAGCGGGACGGTCCGCTCGATCCGCTGGTCGCGGACCGAGTCCGAGCGTTCGGTTCCGGTGAAGGTCACCGGGCGCTCGCCACCGGCTCCTCGAACAGCGCCTTACCGGTCAGGGCGGCCGCCGCGCGCACCCGGTCCACGTACTCGGAGAAGTCGTCGGCCACGAGTTGCTGAGCCGCGTCGCAGATGGCCTCGTCGGGATTCGGGTGAACCTCGACGATCAGCCCGTCGGCGCCGGCGGCCGCCGCGGCCAGCGACATCGGTGCCACGAGGTCGCGCCGGCCGGCGGCGTGGCTGGGATCGACGATCACGGGCAGGTGGGTCATCTCCTGCAGCACCGGGATCGCCATCAGGTCAAGTGTGAAGCGGTACGCCGTCTCGAAGGTCCGGATGCCGCGCTCGCACAGGATCACGGACTCGTTGCCCTCCTTGAGCACGTACTCGGCCGCCATCAGGAGCTCCTCCAGCGTGCTCGACAGCCCGCGCTTGATGAGCGCCGGGCACCCGGAGCGGCCGACCTCGGAGAGCAGCGTGTAGTTCTGCATGTTGCGGGCGCCGATCTGGATGACGTCGGCCACCTCCAGCACGGGCTCCAGGTCACGGGCGTCCATCACCTCGGTGACGATCGGCAGGCCGGTCTGCGCCTTGGCCTCGGCGAGCAGGCGCAGGCCCTCCTGCCCGAGACCCTGGAAGGCGTAGGGCGACGTGCGCGGCTTGTAGGCGCCGCCGCGGAACATCGTCGCCCCCGCGGCCGCCACCGTGTGCGCGGTGTCGAGCGTCTGCTCGCGCGACTCGATCGTGCACGGGCCGGCGATCATCGCGAAATGATCCCCGCCCACCTTGCGCCCCGCGATGTCCAGCACGGTGCGAGCGCCGTGGGTGATCTGGCTGGAGGCAAGCTTGTAGGGCTTGGAGATCGGGAGCATGTGGTCGACGCCGGGCATCCCGTCAAGGGCCAGCCGGGCGACGTGCTCGGCGTCGCCGATGGCCCCGATCACCGTCAGCTCCTCGCCGTTGATGACGTGGGCTCGCGCGCCCACGCCGTGCACTCGTTCGACGACGGCCTGGACCTCCTCCGCTGTGGCCGTCGGTCTCATCACGATCATCATCTCGGCTTCAGTCCTTTCAATGCGCTGGGGAATTTAGAGAAGGCGAGGCCCGGGCCTCGTCGCGGACGTGTGTCCGCGGGCGGTGACGGCGCTCGGGCCTCCTCTCGATCTCCGCGCGCCGAGGCGCGGACGGGGCTGTGGCCGAGCGCCTAGCTAAATCGCCAGGCGTAATAGCGCGCGTAGTCCGACCAGCCGAGACCGGCGAGGGTGCTGCAGGTCATGTGGGCGCTGGTCGCGCATGCGCTGGGCTGGGTTTGTACCAGGGTCCCCCGGCGTTGGCAAGCGGGTTTCCTGTCTGCCGTCTGCGTCTCGGCGTGGTATCGGCGCACGTCAACAGCGGGCTTTTGAGGAGGGGCCGGGGTGGCCGGGGCGTCGGGGGTCGCCCCCGGAGAGGGTGCATTTTGCGCAAAATCGGGATGCGCGCCGCCGGTTGTCACAAAAGGCGCCCTATAGCAGGCATTTCGCACCAAATCGGACGGAGCCAACCCGATTTTTCACGTTATGCACCCTCGCCCGGCCGACGGCTCGCCAGCCACCTCCGGCCACCCTCGATGGCCCGCTTTTGACGTGCGCCGATACCCCGCGGCAACGCTTCGCGCAGCCGCAGCCGCAGCCGCAGCCACAGCGCCACCTCAGCCGAAGTCAGAGTCGACCTTCAGCTGATCGCACTGCGCCTTGACCGCGGGCGGGAGGTTGTAGAGCCGCACCTGCCACCCGTTGTTGTGGGGCTTGAAGAGGACGATCTGGTCGCCGCGGCCGATCGACTTGCCGGGGCGGAACCCGACGTTGCCCACGTTGAGGTCGACAAACCAGGCGACGGTGCTCTGGAAGCCGAGCAGGGACACGGGCTGGCCGCAGGCCTTGATGGCGTCCGGGCCGCCGTCGTTGTCGATGACCCTGTGCAGACGGTCGATCTGCTTGGCCGAGTGGCGGGAGTCCTCGATGAGGTGGCGGACCGTGCGTACGCGGCTGCGGGCCTCGGGCGCCAGCCCCACGATGAGGGCCAGCGCCACCACCGGGCCCAGCCAGCGCAGCACCTTGGAGGTGCGGGTGTCGGCCAGCAGCCAGCCGACGCCGCCGCCGGCCACGGCGACCATGACCGCGGCGGGCTCGATCATGTAGCGGCTCACCGCCGACCAGCCGTGGTAGGCGAAGACGATCTCGATGAGCAGCCACGTCGCGGCGGCGCCGACGACGATCAGCGTGGTGCGGTCACGGCGCAGCGCGGCGAGCACGATGGCGATGAGCCACGCCAGCTGCATGGGCAGCTCGTAGAGGCTGCGGAAGCGATTGACGACGCCGACGATCTTGTTGCCGTGGATCACCGTCTGCTGGTTGAGGGCGAGATCCCCGGAGATGAACCAGCTCTTGGAGGTGAGCGCCGGGATGCTGAACCAGAAGGCCGGGATGAAGACGAGGCCGGCCACCACCATCGCCCGCGTCGAGGCGGTCGGCACCTTCCACATCAGCCACAGCCCGTAGAGGCCGGCGAACACCCACGCCTCGGGCCGGCCCAGCGAGGCGAGCACGAGCATGCCGAAGGCCAGCCGGTAGCGCCGGCCCAGGTGGCAGTCGATCGCCGCCAGCAGCGCCGCCACGATCAGCGCGTCGGAGTTGGCGATGAGGACCAGGTGCATGAGGGTGTTGATGCCCAGCAGTCCGAGCCCGGCGAAGGCGCCCGCCACGTACGGGGCGTAGCGCCTTTCAATCCCGTCCCCACCCACCCCGGTCAGGCGGAACGCGACCCGCGCGGCGAACACCGACCCCAGGATGGCGCCGGCCACCGCCGTGCCCATCCACAGCCACAGCTGACCGCGGCCGGCGACCGCGTAGGGCAGCGTGAACAGGAAGGGCAGCGGCTTCCACGAGGGCGCGCCGTCGGTGTTGAGGTTCCAGTGCAGAACCTGTCGGCCCCACACCAAGAAGCCGAATCCGTCGTAGGACGGCCGCATGTCCGAGACGACCACCAGCAGCGCTGAGACGATGACCACGCCGAGCGCGACCCACGGCCACCAGCGACGCAGAAGCGGCCGGCGCGCAACCGGAGGGCTCTGGCGCGGGGCACGGTCGCCGCGTCCGAACCTCGGTTCTGTCAGCGAAAGGGAGGTGCTCACGTACCGGTCAGCATGGGTTGCGTCAGGAAGAGCCTGCGGTCTCCATGAGGAGTTCTCCCAGTGCGCCCAGGAACCGGCCGTTCTCAGCATCGGTGCCGACGGTCACGCGCAGCGATCCTTCGCGCCCCAGCGCGGCGCCGGCCCGGACGAGCACCCCGCGTGCCTGGAGTCCGGAGATCACGTCGGCTTCGACGATGTCCTGCGGAAGATGGGTCCAGATGAAATTGGCGTCTGACTCGGCCACCCACAGCCCGAGCTCGCGCAGTCCGTCCATGAGGTCGAGACGCGCGGCGACGGTGTGGGTGACCCGCCGCTCGACCTCGTCCTGGTGGCGCAGTGCCTCGACGGCGGCGGCCTGCGCGGCCATGTTGAGGTAGAACGGCTGGCGTACCTGGTCCACGGCGGCGCGGAAGTCCTCGGAGCCGCACAGGCCGTACCCCACGCGCAGACCGGCGAGGCCGTAGGCCTTGGAGAAGGTCCGCAGCAGCACGAGGTTGGGCCACCGGCGCAGCAGGTCCAGCGACGCGTAGGTGTCGCCGAGCGCCAGCGCGAACTCGCAATAGGCCTCGTCGAGGATGACGCAGACGTGGCGCGGCACCTGCTCCATGAACCGGGCCACGGCCTCGAGCGGCAGCGAGGTCGACGTCGGGTTGTTGGGGTTGCAGATGAGCACGAGGCGGGTGGCCACCGTGATCTCCTCGGCCATGGCATCGAGGTCGTGACGATCCTCGTCGTCGAGCGGCACCTCGATGGCGCGCGCCCCCGAGGCGGCCGCCAGGTGCGGGTAGACGCTGAACGCGGGCCAGGCGTAGACCACCTCGGCCCCGGGCTCGAGCAGTGCCTCGCCGGCGGACAGCAGGATGTCGCAGGAGCCGTTGCCCAGGGCGATCCGCTCGCGCGGAATCCCATAGCGATCAGACAGTGCCCGGCGCAGGGGCTGGTAGGACGGATCCGGGTAGCGGTGCACGCCGCTGAGCACCCGCGCCGCCGCCTCCACGACGCCGGGCGCGGGCGCGAAGCACGACTCGTTGGAGGCCAGCATCGCGGTGTCGGCGCCCAGGTCATAGCCCGCGGCCAGTGGATACGACGGGATCCGGCGGATGCGCTGTCCGAATTCGATGGCCATCTCGGCCCTATTGTGCCGCGTCGAGGTCAGACCGCAGCGCTTGCGCGCGGCCCAGGTAGACGTGTTGGGGGGTATGGCCCTCATCGGCGTAGTAATGCAGCATGAGCCGGACGACGCGGGGCATCGCCCCCGGAACCGGGATCTCCCGCGCGCACAGCAGCGGGACCCTGTCCAGGCCCAGCTGGCGGGCGGCCAGCGCCGGGAACTCGGCGTTGAGGTCGTCGGTGAGCGTGAACAGGCAGCTCACCATCGCGTCGGGGGTGAGCGCGTTTCGATCCATGAGCTCGCGGATCAGAAGGCTTGTCCCCTCCAGGATCGCGCTCGCCTCGTTGACCTCGACGCTATTGGCGCCTCGGAGCGCGAACAGCCGCATGGCCGCGGAATTCTGCCAGAGCGGGCCGCGACGGCGCGCCCCACCCCACGCGGAGCTGCGGGGCTCCGGCCGTCTATTGCGACAGCTGGTTCTGCAGGGAGGCGGCCGCCTGCCCGGCCGGGGTGTTGAGCAGGTTGATGTTGTGGTTCTTCAGGTACGTCGTCGTGGCCGGAACGAAGGTGAGCAGCAGGAACGCCGTGAGGACCAGCGCCGTCGCCTTCAGCCGGCGGTTGGCCGCCAGCGCCGCGAGCGGCAGCAGCCAGACCACGTACCACGGGGTCAGCCAACCCAGGCTGGCGATGAGTGCAAGGGTCGACCACCCCGCCCCCGAGAGCCAGTCGCGGTTGCGCAGGAACTGATGCGCGATCACCCC
Organism: uncultured Actinomycetota bacterium; assembly: GCA_963771675.1. Lineage (GTDB taxonomy): Bacteria > Actinomycetota > Thermoleophilia > Solirubrobacterales > Solirubrobacteraceae > Palsa-465. Next base: position 133,863 of record CAVYUJ010000010.1, read on the forward strand.
CACCACGCCGACGTCGGCGATCCGCAGCAGCCACGGCGTGGCGCCGCCGAGATGGAACAGCACCCCGAACACGTTGGGGATGCTGAATGCCGTGAGCACCTCGCTCTGCTGGGCGAGGTTCGGGATCACGGGGCCGAACATGACGAGGATCAGCGTCGCCAGCGGGACCGCGCCGAGCACGCAGCCCACGAGCACGTCCTTCTGGCGCTTGCGCGTCTGCGCCGCCAGCAGCAGGAACGGCAGGATGAGGACGACGGTGAACTTGACCGCCACGGCCAGCATGAGCACGGCACCCGCGGTGCGGGGGCGGCGCGCCAGCACGAGCCGGATCGCGCCCAGCGTCGGCATGAGCATGAAGAAGTCGTTGTGGAAGGCCCCGACCTCGTAGATGAGGAAGACCGGGTTCAGCGCGACGAACACCACCGCAAACCGCGCGTCGCGGCCGAGCCGGCGCGCCAGATCCCACACGAGCAGGACGAACCCGAGGCTGAGCAGGACGGTGACGATCTTCAGCGTCCAGTAGGCGATCGGCAGCGAGACCAGGCCCAGCGGGTAGGTGAGCGCGGTGAACAGCCAGCCGTAGGGGCTGCGGAGGTTGTGCCAGCTGGTGAAGCTGAACACCGGGTCGAACACGCCCTGCCGGATCACGTGCGTGTACGGATTGAGGTGATGCAGCGCCCCGAGCCGCGCGTAGCCGACGTAGTTGAACAGGTCGGTGAGCTGCATCGGCGGGCTGAGCAACAGGATCAGGTGCAGCGCCGCCACGGCGATGGCGATGGTGCGCATCGACAGCGTGCGCACCGCGGCCAGCGCCGCGAAGTAGGCCACCAGCATCACCACCAGGACGCTGCTGAAGACCAGCCCGAGCGTCTGGGGATTCGTGATCAGCCGCGGGATGAGGTAGTGCAGCGGCCCGGCCTCCCAGTTGGGGAAGACCCATGCCGAGCGCGGCACCAGGATCGATGGGCCCGCGCTGGCCGTGGCGACGATCGCGAACGTCGCCACGATCAGGGTGGCGACCGCGATGCGGCCGGCCACCGGACCCACGGTGGCCCGCGCCAGTGAGGCGTGGCGGTCGCCGCGGCGGAGAACCCGCCGCAGCGCGACGGGCACGACGGGCACGTCGGGCACGTCGGGCACGTCGGCGCCCGCGACGGTGCCCGCGCCGGAGGCGAGCGCAACCGGAGGGTCGGAGGTGCCGGAGTCCTCGCGCATGCGATCAAGATAGTGCCGTGCGCGGTGCGCGGTCCGTCGCGCACCGCGGTTGAGATCGTGTTAAGCACCTGTGTGACACGTGGTCTGAGCCATTTTTCGCTCGCCCAGGCTCGATTACGCTCGCGACGTGAGCGTCGGCTCGCTAACGCATCACGGCCTGCGCGGTCCTCTGAGCGGTGGGCGCCGCGCGGCGGGCGCGGACGCGTTCGCGGCGCCGGCGCTGGCGGCGGTGGCCGGGCTCACGGTCATCGCAGCGGCCCTGCGCTTCTACGGGATCGGCCACCAGGGGTTCTGGTTCGACGAGGGCAACACCGCGCAGCTCGTGCAGCTCTCGCCGGGCAAGATGCTGGGCCTGATCCCGCGCAGCGAGTCCACGCCGCCGCTGTACTACTGCGTGGCGTGGGCGTGGGCACGGGTGTGGGGCGACGGAGAGGCCGGCCTGCGCTCCCTGTCGGCGGTCGCCGGGGTGCTCGTGGTTCCGGTCGCCTACGCCACGGGCACCCGGCTCATGACCCGCCGCGCCGGCCTCATCGCGGCCGCGCTGACCGCGTGCAGCCCGCTGCTGATCTGGTACTCGCAGGAGGCGCGCTCCTACTCACTGCTCGTCCTGCTCACGGCGCTGTCGCTGCTGGCCTTCGCCCATGCTCTGCAGAGCCCGACGCCACGCGTCATGGCCCTGTGGGTGATCGCGTCGGCGCTCGCCCTGGCCACGCACTACTTCGCCGCGGTGACCGTCGTGCCCGAAGCGGTGTGGCTGCTCGCAATGCATCGCCGGAATGCGGCGGTCCGGGTCGCCGTCGCCATCGTCGCCGCGGGGGGTCTGGCTCTGATCCCACTCGCCGTCTCCCAGAACGGCACCGGCCACGACAGCTGGATCGCCACCGCCTCGTTCGGTCTGCGCCTGCGCCAGATCGTGCCGCAGTTCCTGATCGGCACCGGGGCGCCCGCGCGAGCGGTGCTGCGCGACGTCGCCATCGGCCTGGTGGCGGTCGCGCTGGCGCGCCTGGCGGTGACCGGGCGCTCGGAGCAGCGCGGCGGTGCGCTCGTGGCCGGCGGGCTGGCGCTGGCCGGCTTCGCGCTCAGCGTGATCCTGGCCGTGATCGGGTTCGACGAGCTCATCACTCGCAACATCATCGCCCTGTGGCTGCCGGCCAGCCTGCTCGTCGCGGGCGGCCTGGCCTGCGGGAGCGGTCGGGGCCGGATGCTCGCGGTCGCGGTCGCGGCAGCGCTGTCCGCCATCGGCGTCACCGCGGCGATCGGGGTCGCGGCCGACCGCAACCTGCAGCGTCCCGACTGGCGCTACGTGGCGCGGGTACTCGGCCCGGCCCCGCTCCGCGGCCGCGCAGGAGCCGGACGCCACCCACCCGGTCGGCCGCGCCATCCTCATCCAGCACTACCGCACGCTGCTCCCCCTGTCGCTCTACCTCCCCCGCCTGCAGGTGCTCGGGCCCCACGGCGCGCGGGTGAACGAGCTCGACATCATCTCGATGAGCACACCCCAGAAGCCGCTGTGCTGGTGGGGCGCGGCCTGCAACCTCATCCCGTCGCGGATGCAGTCCCGCTACGACGTCCGCGGCTTTCACGCGGTGTGGACACGGCACGTGCTCCAGTTCGAGATCAAGCGGCTCGTCGCGCGCCGGCCGGTCACCCTGACGCCGGCGGACGTCTCGCGCGCGCTGCACGCGACGCGGCTAGGGCGGGACGTGCTCGAGCTCCAGCTCGGCTGAGCGCGTCGATCTCGGCGTCGGTCAGCCGCCGGTGGGCCCCGGCAGCGAGCGCACCCAGCGAGAGCGGGCCGAACGCCACCCGTTCCAAGGAGCGCACCCGATGGCCGACCGCCTCGCACATGCGCTTGACCTGGCGCTTTCGCCCCTCATGGATCGTGAGCTCGATGATCTCGCCCCGATCGCCCAGGCGACGGACGCGCGCCGGGGCGGTGAGGCCGTCCTCGAGCTGGACGCCGTTGCGCAGCGCCCGCACGTCACGATCGCGGACCGGCGGCCGCGCGACCACGACGCGGTAGGTGCGCGGCACCTCGAAGCTCGGGTGGGTGAGGCGGTGGGCGAGCTCGCCGTCGTTGGTGAGCAGGATCAAGCCGGTGGTGTCGATGTCCAGCCGCCCGACGGGATAGAGGCGGACGGCGGAGGGCACCAGCGAGACGACGGTCCGGCGGCGCTGGGGATCGCTCGCCGTCGAGACCACCCCCGCGGGCTTGTTGACCGCGTAGACGGCACGCTCGGCCTCGGGTGCCACCGCGGCCCCGTCGACCGTCACCGTGTCGGCGTCACCGACGTCGCGGGCGGGGTCGGTGACGGTGGCGCCGTTGACCGTGACGCGCTGAGCGCGCACGATCTCCTCGGCGGCGCGGCGGGACGCCACCCCGGCGGTGGCCAGGAATTTCGCAAGTCGCATCGAGACCCGTGCCACCATAGTCTGCGTGGATCTCGAATTGCTGACCTCGACGCTGGCCGATCTGGGCGAGCCCGCCTACCGCGAACGGCAGGTGTGGCGCTGGGCCGCCCAGGGGGCGGCGGGCTTTGACGAGATGACCGATCTGCCCGTCGCCCTGCGCGCGGCGCTGGACGAGTCGGTCCCGTATTCCAGCCTCAGGCTCGTCCAGGAGGCGCGCGCCTCCGACGGCACCGTCAAGGCGCTGTTCCACACCACCGACGGCCGTCCGGTGGAGGCGGTGCTCATGCGCTATCGCGACGGGCGCCGGTCGCTGTGCCTCTCCTCCCAGTCGGGCTGCCCGCTGACCTGCTCCTTCTGCGCCACCGGCCAGATGCGCTTCGGCCGCAACCTCACGGCGTCGGAGATCCTCGACCAGGCGCTGCACTTCCGGCGCACCGGCGACGTCGACCACGCCGTGTTCATGGGCATGGGCGAGCCGATGATGAACCTCGACGCGGTGCTGGCGGCGTGCGAGCGGCTGCCGTCGCTGGGCATCAGCCACCGCCACACGGCGGTGTCAACCGTCGGCTGGATCCCGGGAATCGACCGGCTCGCAGCCCAGCCGATGCCGCTGCGCCTGGCGCTGTCGCTGCATGCGGCCGACGACGCGCTGCGCTCGGAGCTGATGCCGGTCAACGACCGCTACCCGGTGGACGAGGTGCTGGCCGCCTGCCGCGCGTACTACGAGCGCAAGCGGAGGATGGTGTTCGTCGAGTACGTCATGCTCGCCGGCGTCAACGACTCCTTCGCGCAGGCCAGGCGGCTCGCCGAGGTGCTCGACCCCCGCACCTTCAAGGTCAACCTCATCCCGTACAACCCCACCGACTCGCCGTATCAGGGATCGAGTCCCAAGGCCATCGACGCCTTCTGCGCCGAGCTCGAGCGCCACGGGGTTGGCGCCACCGTGCGCCTCACCCGGGGGCGTGACATCGCCGCCGCCTGCGGGCAGCTTGCCGCGAAGGGCTCCGCCGCCACACCCGCGGCCGCGGCGACGCCCTGACCGGCCCCGAGATGAACGCGCACGCCCGGCGGCTCACCGCCCAGCTGCTGGCGGGGCGTCCGGCGCGATCGCCGCTGGCCGTCGCCGAGCGCCTGCTGGCCATCCAGGGCCAGGATCCCCGGGGAGCGCGCCTGGCCATCCGGGCCCGCACCGTGGGGGTCGACGCCGCCGAGATCGACCGCCAGCTCACCGAGGAGCGCTCGCTGGTGATCACCACGCTCAACCGCGGCACCCTGCACCTCGTGCGCAGCGAGGACTACCCACTGCTCCAGTCGCTCACGACGCCGCCGCTGATGACCGCCAGCACCACGCGCCTGGCCCAGGACGGCCTCGATCCCGCCATGACGACGCGCGCCGTCGAGTTGATAGATCGCTCTATCGCCGAGGACGGGCCGTTGACGCGGGTGCAGCTGCGCGAGCGGCTGGAGCGCGCCGGGGTCCCCAACCTGCCGCACTCGCTGATCCACCTCGTGTTCCGCGCCTCGGTCGAGGGGCGGATCGTCCGGGGGCCGATGGTCGGCCGCCAGCACGCGTTCGCCCGGGTCGATGACTGGCTCTCCCCCGCCCCGCCCCCGCCCCGCGACATCGCCCTGGCCGAGCTGGCCCGCCGCTACCTCGCGGGCCACGGTCCGGCCGGCGACCGTGATCTGGCCCGCTGGGCGGGCCTGCCGCTGCGCGACGCCCGTGCGGGGCTGCGCGCGATCGGCCGCGAGCTGCGCGAGCTGCCCGGCGGGCTGGCCGACCTGGCACGGCGACCGCGCGCCGCTCCGCTGCCCCCGCCGCGGCTGCTGGGGGCGTTCGAGCCGATGCTGCTGGGCTGGAGCGCGCGGGCCGACATCCTCGGCGATGACGAAGCCCGCGTCATCAGCGGCGGCGTGTTCCGCAACTTCGCGCTCGTCGGAGGCCGCGGGGTGGCCGTCTGGCGCCTGGCGGGCTCGGGAGGCCGCGTCGAGATCGAGCCGTTCGCCGACCTCGACCCCGATGACGCGGCCGCGCTGGCCCGCGACGGCGAAGCCGTAAGGCGATTTCTCTTTCCCGCCGGCGCAACCAACGCCAACGTGTAGCGTTATGTGCAGTAGTGGTAGAGATTCAGAACTTTGGACGGCCTCGGCAGTACGTGTCGGCGGCCCGCCTGTACGCGATGTTCCCGGCGCTGCGCTTCAGCTATGAGCGCGGCGCCTACGTGCTGCGCTTCATCGGCGAGACGCGGGGACCGGTGCTGCGCAAGGACCGCCGGCGAAGCCAGCAGGAGTACGCCGGGCCCGACCGCCGCGCGGGGGGCGTGGACCTCACGGCCTCACGACCGCGCGGCAACGTCCGGCGTATCGAGGTGGACGAGACGGCGCGGCGCACCACGCCGCAGCAGCAGCAGCAGCAGCGGAGCCGCCAACCGAGCGCCCGACGCCAACCGCCGTCGGCCCGAGCGCGCCGACCCTAGTCGTCGCCGTCGCCAACACGGCCGACAGCGACCGCCGCGCCCGAATCGCTGACCCCCGTGCGCGCCTCGCCGGCGCGCAGGAGGCGCTCGCGGAGCTCCTGCTCGAACTCGGGCGAGGGATCGAAGCCTTCGATGTCGGGAAGCTCGCCGATCTCCGAGAGGCCGAAGAGCTTCAGGAACAGCTCAGTGGTGCGATACAGCACCGCTCCGAACTGGGAGCGACCGGCCTCCTCGATGATCCCCCGCTCCAGCAGGGTGGCCGCGGCCGACTCGGCGCTCACGCCGCGGATGCGCGCGATCTCCGGCCGTGACACGGGCTGGAGGTAGGCGACGATCGCCAGCGTCTCGGCCTGGGCTGCGGTGAGCGGCGGCGTGCGCGGCTTGGCCAGCAGCCGGCGGGCGGCGGGCTCGGCATCGGGGTGGCTGGTGAGGGTGAAGCCGCCGGCCAGCTCCCGGACGACGAACCCCCGGCGCTCGTACTCGTAGTGCTCGCGCAGGCGCTCGAGCGCGGTCACCACCTCGTGCAGCTCGGCGCCCGTGGCGTCAGACAGCGCCGGCGCGGGCACCGGATCGGCGCTGAGGAAGAGCAGCGACTCCAGCGTGCGCTCCAGCTCGGCGGTCACGTCGATGACCTCTCCCGGCCGCTGGTCACGCGGTCAGCCTCTGTGGGGCCACGATGCCGTCGGCTGCGGCGCGCCGCTCGGCCAGGTTGGGCAGGCGGTTGGGCGCCGCCAGCGCCTCGACGGTGATCTCGGCAAACGGCTCGTCCTGGGTCCAGGTCGCCTCGCCCTGCTTGTAGAGCTCGAGCAGCGCGTACAGGGTCACCGCGACCGTCACCCGATCGGCGCGGCCCACCGCCTCAGAGAAGGTGAAGCGCCCCCGGGACAGCAGCGTGCGCAGATGGGCCAACCGCTCGGCGACGGTCACCTTGGCGATCGTCATGTGGCTGATGTTCACCGGCGGGGGCACCTGGAGCAGGTCGCCGATCGCGCCCGCGAGCATGGCGGGGTCGTAGACCGAATCGGCGTCCTTGAGCGAGGCCTTGCGCAGGTGCGCGGGCAGCGGCGCCGAGCGGAAGCGGTGTCCCTCCTCGTCGGCGAGACGCTCGGTGAGGTAGGCCGCCGCGCTGCGGTAGCGCTGAGCGGCGAGCAGCCGCGCCAGGAGCTCCTCGGCGGCCTCGCCGGGATCGAGGTCGATCTCCTCGATCTCCTCGCCGGGCAGCAGCAGCCGGGACTTGAGCTCCAGCAGCGCCGCGATGAGGACCAGGAACTCCGTGGCCGCCTCCAGATCCAGCTCGCCCTTGCGCTCGAGGTGATCGATGTAGGTGATGACCACGTCGGCCAGGTCGACCTCCAGCAGGTCGACCTCCTCGCGCAGGATGAGCGTGAGCAGCAGGTCAAACGGCCCCGCGAAGACGTCGAGATCCAGGTCGAGGTACGTCAACGTCACGGCAGGGGCCTCCGCATGGACGAGAGACTAGTGGCGGGGTCGGACCGCTCCGACCCCCATCGCCCCGCGCACGTCGTCCAGGGTGTCGGTGGCGATCGCGCGGGCCTTGCCGGCGCCCGCCTCGAGGATCCGCTCGAGCTCGGCCTCGTCGGCGCGCAATGCGTGGTAGCGCTCGCGCACCGGGGCCAGATACTCGACCACCGCGTCGGCGACGGCCTGCTTGAAGGCGCCGTAGCGGACCCCGTCGAACTCGCTCTCCACCGCGTCGGGAGCGATGCCGCGCACCGCGGCGAAGATGTCGATGAGGTTCGAGATGCCGGCCTTGTCCGGGCCGCGCCGGACCTCTGATCCTGAGTCGGTGACGCTCGAGCGGATCTTCTTGGCGATCACGTCGGGCTCATCGAGGACCAGGACCGTGCCCTGCGCCGTCCCGCCGGTGGTGGACATCTTGCGATCGGGCGCCTGGAGATCCATGATCCGCGCCCCCACCTGGGGGATGCGCGCCTCGGGGACGACCAGCGTCTCCCCGAAGCGGCCGTTGAAGCGCTCGGCGGCGTCGCGCATCAGCTCGATGTGCTGACGCTGATCCTCGCCCACCGGGACCTCGTGGGCGCGGTAGGCCAGGACGTCGGCGGCCTGCAGCACCGGGTAGAAGAACAGCCCGGCCGAGACGAGATCGCGTTGGGCGCCCGCCTTGTCCTTGAACTGGGTCATGCGGTTCAGCTCGCCGAACGAGGTCACCGCCGACAGCAGCCAGCACAGCTCGGAGTGCTCCTGGACGTCTGACTGGCGAAAGAAGATGCAGCGGTCCGGCGCCAGTCCCGCGGCCAGCAGGGTGGCGGCGGTGTCATAGACCGCCTCGCGCAGGACGGCGGGCCCGTAGGCCACGGTGATCGCGTGCAGGTCCACCACGCAGTAGATGGCCTCGCCGCGGTCCTGGCCCGCGACGTACTGGGTGATCGCGCCGATGTAGTTGCCCAGGTGCTTGCGCCCGGTCGGCTGGATGCCGGAGAAGATCCGCATGGCCGCGAGGCTACACGCGGCGCGGGACCGTCGTCAGCCCACCTACTGAGCCAGCGCGCGATCGATCGCGTCGTGCACGGGCCGGTGGGTAGATCCCCGCCCACCCGGCACGCGATCGCCGCCGCCGGGCGGGCGCGACGGCGTCTGCCGGGCCAGCAGCCACGCGGCGACGACGCCGCCCACGGCACCGCACACGTGGGCCTGCCACGAGATCCCGGCGTGGGGCACGACGCTCGACACGAGCGCCCCACCCCACACCACGCCGACGATGACACCGGTGAGGATCTGCAGGACGCTGCGCTCGAACAGGCCCCGCGTGAACAGGTAGGTGGCGTAGCCGAACACGACGCCGCTGGCGCCCACCGTGTTGGTTGCCGCCGGGGCGATCAGCCAGGTGCCCAGTCCGCCGATCACGATGACGATCAGCGTCACCAGGGCCAGCTTGGCCGCGCCGCGCACGGCGATGATCACGCCCATGAACACGAACGGAATCGTGTTGTCGATGAGGTGCGGCCAGCCGGCGTGCAGGAACGGCGAGGTGAAGATCGCCCACACCCGGTCGACATCGCGCGGGATGAGGCCGGCATCCTGGTCCAGCCGGTAGCTGTCGAGCGAGTTGACCACCTCGACGATCCACATGATGGCGACGATCCCGACCAGCAGCGACAGCCCCTCGAGGGACTGGCGCACCGTCTCCGCGCCGCGGCGGGCAACCGGTTTCTGCGACAAGGTGGTCATCTCTGATGTGAAGGATGGCAGGTGCGCATCAGCTCTCGCCCCACCGCGGATCAGATCTTCATCGACTCTTCGTCAGCGGCTGTGCGGCCGGCGCCTCGGGGGTCGAGAGGTTGCCGATACCGCGCCGTTTCTGGGCGCCCCAGCCCTGCTTGCGCCGCGCCAGGTCGATGAACGCGACCATCCGCCACAGGTCGTTGAGCTGCCGGTAGCCCAGGTTCTCCAGCAGCGTGTAGAAGACGAGTGAGACGATGTCGCGGGTGCGCTGGTGGCGGCGGAAGTTGAACTCCTCCAGCGCCAGTGCCGCCATCGAGAGCAGGATGGCCACGAGGAAGGCCAGCACGAGGAAGGCCACGAACGAGGCGCCGGACAGGTCACCGACGAGAAAGGCGACGATGGTCAGAGCGGTGCCGATCGTCTCGACCACCGGGCCCAGGAACTCCAGGAACACGAAGTAGGGCATCGCCAGCATCCCGAACGCCCCGTAGCGCGGGTTGAAGGTGGCATCGCGGTGGCGCCACAGCGTCTGGCCCAGGCCGCGGTGCCAACGCCGGCGCTGGCGCGAGAGGCTGCCGATGTCCTCCGGCACCTCGGTCCAGCACACCGGGTCGGCCACGAACTCGATGCGGTAGGGCAGGCCGCGGGAGCGGTAATGACGGTGCAGGCGCACCACGAGCTCCATGTCCTCGCCCACGGTGTCGGTGGCGTACCCGCCGACCTCTTCGACGGCCTGGCGCTGGAACAGGCCGAAGGCGCCCGAGATGATCAGGAGCGCGTTGAGCCGCGTCCAGCCGACGCGCCCGATGAGGAAGGCCCGGAAGTACTCGAGCACCTGCAGGACGGCCAGCGGGTTGCTGGGCAGCTTGACGCCGGTGACGCGCCCGTGGTCGATCGTGGAGCCGTTGGCGATGCGCACGATGCCCCCGGTGGCGACGACGTGCTCGGGATCGTCGAGGATCGGCGCCGCCACCCGGAGCAGAGCGTCGGTCTCGATCAGCGCATCGGCGTCCAGGCAGCAGACGTAGGGGTGCTGAGCGGTGGCGATGCCGGCGTTGAGCGCATCGGCCTTACCGCCGTTGCGTTTGTCCAGCACCCAGACCGTCGGGGAGCGCCGCGACACGTAGCTGGCGTCGATCGGCTGGGTGGTGATCGCGGAGCGCACCGCCCGGTGAGCGGGGATGAGATCGAACGCGGCGGTGAGCCGCTCCATCGTGTCGTCGGTGGATCCGTCGTTGACCACGACGACCTCATAGGAGGGGTAGCGCAGCGCCAGCAGCGAGTACACGCTCTCGACGATCCCGGCGGACTCGTTGAAGGCCGGCAGGATCACGGTGATGCCCGGGGTGAACGGGGAGTTGAAGGCCTCCTCGACGGCGCTGTAGCTGCGCCCGCGCAGGTGGCTGGACAGCGACCGCCAGGCGATCACCGTGAACACCAGGTACATGCCGTTGACGATCGCGAAGTAGCTGATCGTGATCACGCCGACGACGAACAGGGCCGTGTCGAGCGCGCTCACAGGACCTCCGCCACATCGGCGGCCTCCCACAGGTGCACGGAGCCGGTGGCGGCGGCTCGCTGGGCCGCCTCGGCCGGGTCGATGGCGGCCACGGCGCGGGCGCAGGCACGGGCGACCTCGAACTGGTCGCCGCCGGCACGGATCGCCAGCATCGGCACCGACTCACGGTCGCGGAGGGCGCCGAGGGCGCCGGCGGCGGCCTCGCGCACCATGGGGACGCGATCCCACATCGCCTGGCGCAGAGCGGGGAGGTTGCGCCGTCCCCCGATCCGGCTCAGGGCCCGGGCCGCCTGCGTCCGGACCATCGCCGAGGTGTCCCGGAGACCGTCCTCGATCTGGGCGGCCTCGCCCGGACCGCCGAGCAGGCCGATGAGCTGCACCGCCCCCGCGCGCAGGCGCTCCTGGTCTGAGGTCAGTCCCGGGAGCAGGCGGGGCAGCGCGGGCGCGCCGATCTGGAGCAGCGCCCAGCGGACGAGGGCGGGCGGCACGCGGCGGTCCACTGCGGCCGCGAGCAGCTGGCCCGCCGACTCGGGGGCGCGCAGGCGACCCAGGCTGCGCGCGGCGGCGATCCGGACGTCGCGGTCGGGATCCTGGAGTGCGGCCGTCAGCGCGGTCGCGGCCGAGGCCGGGCCGATGTCACCCAGGCGAAACGCCGCCGCCGCCCGGCGCCAGCCGGCGCGGGCCCCGGCCATCACCTCGAGCTCAGTGGCCACGGTTCCCTCGCGTTCGAAGTAGTCGACGATCCGGTCGTGGGTCGGCCCGCGGATCGCCCGCGCGTAACGGCCGAGAAGGTCGGCCAGGGCCTGGCGCTCCTGCTCGCCCAGGTGTGGCGGTGGCGCGGCGCCGGCATGCAGAAGCTCCATGGCAATGCCCTTGAGGCCCGCCTCGGTCTCTCGCCGGTTGCGCTCGAGCCGCGTCAGGTGCGACCGGCGCAGCACGAGCAGCCCGAGCATGGCGACGCTCGAGGCGCTGAGCGCGAGCGCGATGGCGTCCAGCAGGCTCACGGAGCCGGGGTGTTCCTAGCGGCGTCCGAGCACGGCCCGCACGCGGGCGACCAGCTCGTCGGGGTTGAACGGCTTCTTGAGATAGTCGTCGGCGCCGACCTCGAAGCCGCGCCCGACGTCGGTCTCCTGGCTGCGCGCCGTGAGCAGGATCACCGGGACCGCGCGCAGGGACTCCTCGGCGCGGACGCGGCGGGTGAGCTCATAGCCGTCCAGGCGCGGCATCATCACGTCGAGCACCATCAGATCGGGCACGTGCTCAGACGCCAGGCGGAAGGCCTCCTCGCCGTCGGCCGCGTTGATCACGTCATAGCCCGAGCGCGTGAGGCGGTAGGCGACCAGCTCCCGCACGTCCTCCTCGTCATCGGCAACGAGGATCGTGGGTCTCGCATCGCTCACGTGTAGACCTCTTCTCGCATCGTCAAGGGCAGTTCTACGACGAACACCGTCCCGGCGCCGTCCTCATCGGCCAGCTCCAATGTCCCTCCGTGGCTCTCGGCGATCGCCTTTGAGATGGCCAGGCCCAGGCCGGTGCCCGTGATCCCCGAGGCAGTGGCCGTCGACGCGCGGTAGAAGCGCTGGAAGAGGTGCTTGCGCTCAGCGCGGGGAATGCCGATCCCCGTGTCGGCGACGGAGATGCGACATGAGCCGTCGAGCTCGCGGACCCGGATGTCCACCGAGCCCTCGTCCGGAGTGAACTTGATCGCGTTGGCCACCAGATTGGAGAGGAGCTGGCCGATGCGCTGGCGGTCCCCCTTGACGTGCACCGGCGCGTCGGCGTGGACCATGAGGGCGATCCGCTTGGCCTGGGCCGAGTGCGCCACGGACTCGGCCGTGTCGCGCGCCAGGGCGGCGACGTCGACGTCTTCGATCTCCAGGTTGAGCTTGCCGGCCTCGATCTGACCGGCGACGAGCAGATCGCCGACCAGGCGCATGAGACGATCGCTGTTGCGCTTGACGATGCCCAGGAAGCGGTGTTGCTCGTCGGTGAGCGGCCCGGGCTCCTCCCCGAGCAGGACGTGGACCCATCCGTCGATCGCTGTCAGCGGCGTGCGCAGCTCGTGGGAGACGTTGGCCACGATCTGGTCCTTCATGCGCTGGGTCTCCTCCTCCCCGCGCTGGCGGTCGATGTGCTGGCCCACCTGACTGGCGACGGCGCGCAGCGTGTCGACGAGCCCGTCCTCGGACATGGCGCGGCTCGAGAACAGCTCGGCGACGGAGATCAGGCTCCCGTCGCGCGAGATGATCGGCAGGCCCACCCCGAGCCGGAGCCGTGAGTCGGGTGCCAGCCCCGGGCGGGGCGGCTCGACCTCGAGGTTGGCGCACACCACCGGATCGCGCCAGTTGGCGCCCAGCCCGGCCAGCGTCCCCTCCATGGGCAGCCGTTCACCACCCAGGCTGTCGGCGAGATCGTCGTAGCCGGGCGTGGCGTAGCTGGAGACCGGGCGCAGCACGCCGGGCTCGTCGGTCGGCTCCCAGGTGAAGCCCAGCTCGAAGCCGAGTCCCTCGCACACGGCCGCCAGCATGCGCGGGCGCGATTCCTCGAGCGTCGTGCCCTCGGCGAAGACCCGGGTGATGGCGTGGACGGTGTCGCGCTGGCGGGCGAGCTGGCGGGCCGCCGTGCGGTCCAGGAAGGTCACCACCGCCCCGGTGATCTTGTCGTCGTCGAACAGCGGCGCCGCCGAGTACTCGACAGGGAACGAGCTGCCGTCCCTGCGCCAGAACACCTCGTCGCCGATGCGCGTCACGTTCCCGGTGTGCGCCGCGCGGAGCACCGGGCAATCGGCCTGCGGGTAGGGAGTGCCGTCCTCATGGGTGTGGTGCAGGAGCTCGTGGGCGTTGGCACCGGCGAGCTCCTCTCGCGTGTAGCCGGTCTGCTCCAGGGCGGCGCGGTTCACCAGCGTGATCCGCCCGGAGGGATCGATCCCGTAGACGCCCTCATCGATCGTCTCCAGGACCGCGCCGAGATCGCGAGCGGTACGGCTCAGCCGGCGCGTGCCCAGCGCCTGCAGGCACCCGGAGCCGGTGCGCTCGGCCAGGTCGGAAAGGAGGGCGAGGTCCGTGGGCGAGAACAGCGCGTCGCGGAGACGTCCCAGGCTGATGACACCGACGGTCTCCTCGCCGTAGCGAATCGGAAGATGGAGCTCGTGCAACACCCGGTGGGGCCCGGCGAGGCCGTCGATCTCCAGCGTCGTGTGACCGCGAGCCACCGTCACCGGGGTCGCCTCGGCCACCGCCCGCCCGGCGAGCCCGCGCCCGGGCTCGATGACCGGCTCGACGTGCTGCGGCAGGACACCGCGCGTGGCCACCGGCAGGTACGCCTCGTCGCCGCCGTTCTCGTCGCGCAGATAGATCGCGCCGACCTCGCAGTCGGCGGCGTCGGCCATTCCGCGTAGCGCGGCGACCGCCACCGTCTCCACCGATGCGCCCTCGGCGATCATCCGGTCGCCGAAGCGCCGCACCAGGTCGATGTGCGCGTTGCGCTCCTCCAGCGTCTCGAGCGCCTGCTCGAGCTCGGACTTCTGTGCCTCCAGCTCGCCCTGATGGTCATCCAGCGCCTCGCGCTGGCGCGCCAGCGCATCGGCCATGCGGTTGAAGCCCTGGACGACCTCTCCGACCTCGGCCGTGCCGGCCTCGGGCACCCGCGCCGTGAGGTCCCCGGCGGTGAGCGCGGAGACCGCGGCGGCGAGCCTGCGCAGCGGGGCCACGAGCGCGCGCTGGGTGCGCAGCGACGTGAGCACGACCAGACCCAGGAAGAGCACCGTCGCTCCGATGCCCAGGATGAGCACGAGCGTGGCCAGGTCGCCCGCCCGGTTGACCTGATCGGCGTGGATCCTCGTCTCATGGTCGAGCAGCGTCGCGAACTGCGCTCGCATGGCGTCGACGCGCGCCTTGCCGGCACCCCCCGCCTCCGAGCGGCGAGCCGCCGCCAGGTCGTGCTGAGCGGTGCGGATCACCGCCACCGTCCAGCGTGAGACGTAGTCCTTCACCTCGGCGGTGATGGCCACGCTGAGCTGATGGGCCCGTGGGTCGCCGGCGGTGGCCGCCTCGAGGCTCTGCGTGAGGCCGGGGTAGCGGTCCACCGCCTGCTGGTAGGGCTGAAGGAACACGGGCTGGCCGGCCAGCAGGTATCCGCGCAGGCCGGTCTCGAGATCCAGGACGGACTGCTCGAGCTGGTTGGCCGTCACCAGCGCCTGCGTGGAGCCCGAACGCTGGTGATCGGTGGACCGCAGGTTGCGGGCGGTGAGCGTCATCACCACGAACCCGGCCACCACCACCGCGCTGACGAGCGCGAAGGTAACGGTGAATTGGGCGGTGATGCTGCGTCTCATGCGCTTCATGCGCTCGGCCACCTCAGAGTACAGGTGCGTGGCACCAACATTTAGAACATTCGTGTCATCGACTCGCCGACGGCAAGACAACAGTATGGATAGTGAGGTTTGAGAATCATTCAGGTCACTTAACGCGGGGCCTGCGGCTCTGGCGTCACATCCCGAATACCGCATTTCGGCGGGGTTTTCTGAGGCCCACCCGCTAGCATGCCACGGCCGAGTCAGTGCACTACATGACAGCTCGTTTGAAACGCAAGTGCCGGGGCAAGTGAGCCCTCGCGCTGCCGGATTCGACACATGAAAGAGACGTCTTGAACATTCCCTGTGCGTCACCACTGACGGTGACCGTGACATTTGGCGAGTTATGAGCAGGTTTGGAGCGACCGCGCTTCTCGTCACCGTCACGCTGAGCGGCGTGCTCGCGCTCAGCGCCACGCCCGCGTTCGCGTCGACCGCTCACAAGAGCAAGCCCACCCCGCACCGCGTGGGCGGCAAGGTCCACAAGGCCTGGCCGCGCGGCGGCAAGCCCCCGCGCTCCGCCCTGGCCCGCTGGCTGGCGCGTCAGGTGGGCCCCACCAAGGTGCGCGCCTGCACCAAGCGGGTCCACGGCAAGGTCGTCAAGTGCCACCGCAAGAGGCCGCCGCGCGGCGGAGCGCCCCTGCCCGGCGGACAGCTCGGTGGATCGAAGGCGCACGCGGTCGCCAGCCCGGCCTCCATGGGCCCGGGCCAGGACCTGAACCCCATCGCCTACGCGGCCAGCAGCTCATCGTCGACGCCGACCACCTCGACCGGCACGTCAGGCCTGCAGCTCGTGCGCTCCTATGCCATCCCCACCGACGACCCGTCCTACGCGCGGCTGCTCAACTGGTCCTGGACCTATGACTCCGCGGTCACTGCCGCCGGGTTCACGGTCTTCGGCGCCACCTCGGAGGCCCAGCAGCTGCTCGACCAGCTCGCGGCGCTCCAGCACACCGACGGCTCGATCGAGATCGCCTTCAACGTCACCGACGGCACCACGGAGTCCGTGTTCCGCTCGGGCACCATCGCCACCGTGGGGCTGGCCGGCTCGCTGTATGACCAGCGGACGAGGACCAACCGATACCTGGCCATGGAGCAGCGCGCCGCGACCTATCTGATCTCGCTGCAGGGGACCAACGGCCTCGTCCGCGGCGGTCCCGACGTCGCCTGGTACTCGACCCAGCACAACCTGCTGGCCTACGCCTTCCTCAACAACCTGGGCAACGAGCTGGTCTCAGACGGGCAGCGGTCCACGGCCAACACCTACTTCACCGCCGCCAACAAGATCTCGTCGGGGATCGAGAGCAAGCTGCTGGTCCAGACTGGGTCGCAGGCCTGGTTCATCGAGGGCCTGGGCGACAACGTGCAGTCGCTCGACGCCGACGCGCTCGGCGTCCTGTACCTGGTCAGCAAGGGCGAGACGACCAATGCCCAGAAGGTGCTCGCCTACACGAACGGCGCGTTCGCGGTCAGCGGCCGGTCGATCACCAAGTCGACCAGCGCCGACACCTACAACAGCACCTACGCCGCCACCGGCCCCTTCTCCGGGTTCAAGCCGTTCATCGGCACCGGCGCCCCCGACGTCATGTGGACCGAGGGCTCGGCGGAGATGGTGCTCGCCGACACCACGGCCGGGCAGAGCTCGACCGCGCTCAGCACCTCGCTGCTGGCCATCGCGGCGCTGACGCCGACGAGCGGGCCCCTCATGGCCGATCGCACGGTCACCAACGTGGCCTACAGCGCCGAGTTCCATGTGTGGCCGTCGGCCGCCGCGGGCGCGTGGCTCATCCTGGCGTCGGCGCACCCGACGCTGTTCCCGGCACAGTCCTAACCGGCGAGCACTTCGTGGGCGAGCGCGAGCGCCACTTCCAGGCGCTCGCGCATCGTCGCCTCCAGCACGAACTCGCCGGGCGTGTGGGCGCCTCCCCCGCGCGGCCCGAGCCCGTCCACGGTGAGCGCGATCGTGTCGGCGAAGTGGCTGGCGTCGCTGGCCCCGCCGCGCGGGACGCCGGTGATCGTGCGGCCGAGCCGCTGCGAGGCGCGGGCGATGAGGTCCTGTGTCACCGCGGTGGAGTCCATCCCGGGCCATTTGCGTTCCATGCGCGCCTCGAGGGTGACGCCGTCGAGATCGGCGCTCACCGCCTCCATGACGGCGTCGAACGCCGCCAGGCCCTGGGCGCGCAGGTCAAAGATGAGCTCCCCGGCGGCGGGCACGACGTTGAAGGCATCGCCGGAGCGCATCACCGTCGGGACGGCGCTGAGCTGCTCGGGCCCGTGCGGATCGTGCAGCGCGGCGATGGCCGTGGCCGTCCGCGCCAGGGCCAGGAGCGCGTTGAGGCCGCGGTCCGGCGCGGAGCCTGAGTGCGAGGCGCGGCCGGTGGCCAGCACCCGGAGCGTCCCGGCGGCCTTGCGCCGCACGACCACGCCCTCGTGCCCGTCGTTGTCCAGCTGGCCGCCCTCGAAGCACAGGCAGGCGTCATAGCCGGCAAACCGCGCGGCGTGGACGAAGGGGCGCGTGCGCCATTCCTCATCGGTGACCATGAGCACCGCCAGCTCCGCGAAGGTCTCGGGGCGCCGGGCCAGCACGCGGGCGACGCCGAGCGCCAGGACGTCGCCGCCCTTCATGTCCACCGTGCCGGTGCCATAGAGGCGGTCGCCGTCGCGCCGCAGCGCCTGATGGGCGTCGTGGCTGACCACCGTGTCGACGTGACCCAGCAGCATCATCCGCCGGGTGCCGGTGCCGGTGACCGTGCCGATCAGGTCGGGCGCGTGGTGGGGCGAGGAGCAATCGGGACGGTCGATCGAGGCGCCGTCGGGGAGCAGCCCGATGCACACCGCCAGGGCCCGCTCGGCCCCGTCGATGTCGCCCGACGGCGAGGAGATGTCGACGAGCTCCTGGAGCTCGGCCGTCGCCGAGGCGGCGAGCTCCTGCGCCTCGGCCGCGATCAGCGCGTCGGCCGCGACGTTCACGCCGGCACCGCCAGCACCTCGTCGTCGGCCGACAGGGTTGCGGGCCCGCGCCGCTCCCGTGCGGCAGTGGCCGCCAGCTCGCAGAGCCGCTCGTTGAGCGGCGTGGGCACGCCGTGCAGGCGGCCCTGGAGCACGATCTCCCCGTTGAGATAGTCCGTCTCGAGCGCCCCGGTGGCCCGCGCAAGGCTCTGCCAGGTCGACGATCCGGCGCGGCTGCGGCCGTCGATGTCGCGCACGCCCCAGCGCCGCCAGCGGGCCTCGATGTCAGAGATCTCACGGGCGACATAGCTCACGCCGGCGGCGTCGAGCACCGCGCGCCCCTCCTCCGTGACCAGCTCAGACAGCTGGCGCCGTCGCTCGGAGGCCTGAAACAGGGCGCCGACCACGTTGGTGAGATTGAGGAGCAGCTTGGCGTACTTGAGGCGCATGACATCGGCGACCGCGTGCGAGTCCAGCCGCGATGCGGCCAGGGCGGCACAGATCTCTTCGCAGCGCTGATCGGTGCCCGTGGGGTAGCGGCCGATGTCGATGTGGCCCGTGGTCTCCGCCCCGTAGGCCTCGATCGTCCCGGGCTGCAGGTGGGCCGCGGGGAGCATGACGACGGCCCCGTAGACCGCGTCCATGAGGCGCAGCGCCACGCGCTCGTTCTCCACCCCGTTCTGGAGGCAGACGACGGGTACCGCGCTGCCGGCGGCGTCGCGCAGTGCCGTCAGCGCGCCGAGCGTGTCCTGGCTCTTGGTGGCCAGCAGCACCACCTCCTCACCGGTCCAGTCCACGGCGCCGGGATCACCCACGGCGGCCAGCGGCAGCACTTTGCGCTCCACCGGCGTCAGGAAGGTCAGGCCGTCACGGCGCAGCGCCTCCAGGTGGGCGCCGCGGGCGATCAGGGTGACGGCGTGGCCGCTCTGGTGCAGGCGCGCGCCCACGGCGCCGCCGATGGCACCCGCACCGAAGATGACAAATCGCATGCCCCCAGCCTACGACGGCGGGCGCTCAGGGAGCGTGGTGGCGGCGGGCGGCTTGCGTCAGGTGGCGGCGAGCTCGTCGGCGCTGGCCGGCGTGTAGAGCCGCACCTGGTCGCGCCCGTTCTCCTTGCTGGAGTAGAGCGCCCGGTCGGCGAGGCGCACCAGCTCGGAGGGGTCTGCGGTGTAGCGCGTGTCGCAGATCCCCACTGAGAGCGTCACCCGCGGCTCCTCGCCGCTCTCAGCCATCGTGACCCGGGCACGCTCCACGGCCAGCACCGCCTCCTCGCCGACGGTCTCGGGCAGGATCCAGGCGAACTCGTCGCCGCCGACGCGGGCCAGCATGTCCTCCGCGCGCGTGGCGTCGCTCAGGCAGCGCGCGACGCGGACGAGCACCTCGTCCCCCGCCTCGTGGCCGCCCACGTCGTTGACCAGCTTGAACCGGTCAACGTCGATCATGGCCACCGACAGCGGGCTGCCGTAGCGCCGGGCTCGCGCCATGTCGGCGGTGAGGCGCTCGTAGAAGGCGCGGTGATTGGCCACCCCGGTGAGGGCGTCGGTGGAGGCCTGTGCGGCAAGCGCGGCCCGGTCCTCGATGTTGGTGATGGCGGTGGAGATGAGCCCGGCGAACTCCGTCAGGCGATGCTCGTGCTCGGACTCGAAGGCGCGAGTGCCGATCGACGCCACCGCGAGAAAGCCCCACGTCCGCCCGGCGACCTGGATCGGTGCGACGATGCTCGAGCCGTAGCCGAGCCGGCCGAGGCTCGACTCCACGGGCACGTGCTCGACGCGGACGGGACGGGCGACGGCCAGCGCCCGCGCCAGGTCAGAGTCGGGCGCCACGGGGAAGGTGCTGCCGACCTGATACTTGCGATCGGCGGACTGCGCCCAGGAGCCCAGGATGGTCGCCTGGCCGGGTGCGTCGAGGCGCAGGATGGCCGCTGCGCCCGCGGCCAGCAACAGCCCCGCCTCGACCGCGACGATCTGGTAGAAGCGATCGGCGGGCTCGCCGGAGACGACGGCCGTCGCGACGCGGCGCAGCGCGCCCTGCTCGGCGGCGAGCCCCTCGGCCTCGCGGCGCACCCGGAAGAGAAAGCGCTTGCCCACCACGATCGCCACGCCGAGCACGATGAACGCGGGCGCGGCGATGACCAGGGTGGCCGTGCCCTCAGCGCCGCCACCGGCGGTCCCGGCCACGAGCGCGAGGACATCGGCGATGACGCAGGCCACGAAGTAGGCGGCGGCCGCGGGCGGCTTGAAGAAGTAGGCGGCGAAGACCACGACGTAGAACAGGCAGGCCCAGGCAGGCGAGCGCGCCCCGCCGCTGAGCGAGATGGCGACCGCGATGGCGGCCACGCCGGCGAGCGTCGAGAGGTGGATGAGCCAGGCCGGCAGCCGGCGGTAGTCCAGGACCAGGCCCGAGAAGACCCCCCAGAGGCAGCCGCCCACGCCCATGGCCACGACGGTGTCGTGATGGCCCTGCCCGCGCGGCAGCGCCAGCGCCATCGCGACGACGCTCAGCGACGCGATCACCCACACCACGGCCCCGGCGTGTCCGGCGACCGTGCGCTCCTCCCACCGGATCTCACCGGCGGAGCGCACAGCAGCGATCGCTCGTTTCATGGCCTTGGACATAGAGAAGGAATGCGGACCCGCCCCGACTACCCCGTTAATCGGCGTGCATGCGCGCGCGCCTTTAGATCGTCAGCGTTTTGTCTAGAACCTGAACACCCGGAATGCAGCCGTTGTCCCTAGAGCGGCTGGCGCACGACCGGCTTGCGCGCCGCGGCGGCCTCATCCAGGCGGCGCACCGGGGTGGTATGCGGAGCGGTGCGAGCGATCTCCGGGTCCTCGGCGGCCTCGCGGAGGATCTCGGCGACCACCTGGGCAAAGCGATCGAGCGTCTCCTTGGTCTCGGTTTCCGTGGGCTCGATGAGCAGCGCCTCGTCGACGAGCAGCGGGAAGTACACGGTGGGCGGGTGGACGCCGTGGTCGAGCAGGCGCTTGGCCAGGTCCAGGGTCCTGATCTGCAGCTCGCGCTTCATCGGGGCCCCGGAGAGGACGAACTCGTGCATGCAGATGCGGTCATAGGCCACCGGGAGGTGCTCCAGCACGCCCTCGGCGCGGAGCCGGGCCAGCAGGTAGTTGGCGTTGAGGACCGCGATCTCGGAGACATCGCGCAGGCCGGCGGCGCCCAATGAGCGGATGTAGGCGTACGAGCGCACGAACACGCCGTAGTTGCCCTGAAAGCCGCGCAGCCGGCCGATCGACTTGGGGCGGTCATAGTCGAGGTCGAAGAAGGGCTCAGCGCCGTTGGCGGGTTCCGACCGGCGCACGACCTGGGGGCGGGGCAGGAAGGGCTCGATGCGATCGGAGACCGCGATGGGCCCGGCGCCCGGGCCGCCGCCACCGTGGGGCTGGGTGAACGACTTGTGCAGGTTGAAGTGCACGATGTCAAAGCCCATGTCCCCGGGCCGGCAGATGCCCATGATCGCGTTGAGGTTGGCGCCGTCGTAGTACAGGGTCGCGCCCACGTCGTGCACGATCCCGGCGATCTCCTCGATGCCGTGCTCGAACAGCCCCAGCGTCGAGGGGTTGGTCAGCATCAGGCAGGCGACGTCGCTGGTGGCCTTGGCGCGCAGGTCGTCGAGGTCGACGTTGCCCTGCTCGTCGGTCCCGACCTTGACCACCTCGTAGCCCGCCATGGTCACGGTGGCCGGATTGGTCCCGTGCGCGGTGTCGGGCGTGAGCACCTTGGTCCGCGTCTCGCCGTGGTCCTCGTGGAAGGCACGCGTGAGCAGCACGCCGGCCAGCTCGCCGTGGGAGCCCGCCGACGGCTGGAGCGAGACGTGCGGCAGCCCGGCGATCGTGCCCAGGCTCTCCTGCAGGCGCCACATCAGCTCCAGCGCGCCCTGCGCTCGCCGCGGGTCCTGGAGGGGATGCAGCTTGGCGTGCCCGTCGAGGGCCGCGACGCGCTCGTGGAGCTTGGGGTTGTGCTTCATCGTGCACGACCCCAGCGGATAGAAGCCGGTGTCCAGATCGAAGTTGCGCTTGGACAGGCGGTTGTAGTGGCGCACGATCTCCGGCTCTGAGACCTCGGGCAGGCGCGGAGCCTCCCGCCGGCGCAGGCGCGCCGGGATGAGGTCATCGAGCGGATGCTCAGGAACGTCGAGCGCGGGCGCCACGAACGCGCGTCGCCCCGTCTTGGAGCGCTCGTAGATCGTCAGCTGATCGTCAGCGGCAGCATTGGCGGTCATCGGTCGGCCCCCACGTGGTGCGCGTCGCGGCTGCGTTCGGCGGCCACCGCGCCGGCCAGCACGTCGGCGAGGCGGTCGATGCCGGCGCGGGTGCGCTTCTCCGTGATGGCCACCAGCAGGCCGTTCTCATACTCGGGGTAGTCGCGGCCGAGCGCGTACCCGGGGTTGACGCCCTGGGCCACGCAGCGATCGATCACGGCCGGCACCGGGGCGTCGAGGGTGACGGCGAACTCGCGCACCACCGGCTGGTCGTGGAGCAGGTGCACGCCGTCGATGGCTCCCAGCCGCTCGCGCGCGTACGCCGTGCGCTGGAGCATGAGCTCGGTGAGCTCGACGATCCCGTGACGGCCCAGCCAGCTCAGGTAGATGACTCCGGCCAGCGCGTTGAGCGCCTGGGCGGTGCAGATGTTGGAGGTCGCCTTCTCGCGGCGGATGTGCTGCTCGCGGGTCTGCAGCGTGAGCACGAACCCGCGCCTGCCCTCCACGTCGACGGTCTCCCCCGCGATCCGGCCGGGGACGCGGCGCAGCAGCGCCTCGGTGGAGGCGAAGAAGCCGAACGACGGGCCGCCGAAGTCCAGCCGGTTGCCCAGCGTCTGGCCCTCCCCGACGGCCAGGTCGACGCCGCACTGGCCGGGCTCGCGCAGCACCGACAGCGGCAGCGGGTCACAGGCGGCGACGCAGAGCGCCCCGGCCTCGTGGGCCGCCGCGGCCAGCGCCTCGAGGTCCTCGACGGCGCCGAGGAAGTTCGGCTGCTGGACGATCACCGCGCTCGTGTCCTCGTCGAGCTCGGGCAGCTCGGTGACGCCGTCGTGCAGCGGCGCGTCGATGACCTCCATGCCCCACCCATGGGCCAGCGTGGCCAGCGCCTCACGGGAATGGGGGTGCACCCCCCGGGACACGATGAAGCGCGAGCGACCGGGATTGGCGAGCTTGGCGACGTAACCCGCTGCGGCCACCGCGCTCGGGCCCTCGTAGACCGAGGCGTTGGAGATGGGCAGACCGGTCAGCTCGCAGATCGCGGTCTGGTACTCGAACATCGCCTGGAGCCCGCCCTGGGAGACCTCGGGCTGGTAGGGCGTGTAGGGGGTGAGGAACTCCGAGCGGGAGATGATCGAGTCGATCAGCGCCGGGACGTAGTGGTCATACATGCCGGCGCCGACGAAGCACAGCTCATCCTCCGTGCTCGTGTTGCGCGCCGCGAGCGCCCGCAGCTCCTCGAACACCTCGAGCTCGGACTTGCCGGCATCGAGCTCGAGCGGGCCCGTGAGGCGCAGATGGGCGGGGATGTCGGCGAACAGCGCCTCGATCGAGTCGACGCCGATCGCGCGCAGCATCTCACTGCGATCGGACTCCGTTGCCGAGGTGTACCGGCTCACGACAATGTCGCCGCATACGCCGCGGCGTCCAGCAGTGCCTCCTGCTCGCTGGGATCAGACAGCTTGACCTTGACCAGCCACCCCGCCCCGTAGGGGTCCTCGTTGATCGTCTCGGGGGAGTCCCCGAGCGCATCGTTGACCTCCGTGATCTCGCCCGACAGCGGTGAGATCACATCGGAGACGGCCTTGACCGACTCGATCTCGGTGTAGGCGGCGTCCTTGGTCACCGTGGTGCCGACCTTGGGCGGGTCGAAGAAGACCACCTCGCCCAGCGAGTCCTGGGCGAACCAGGTGATGCCGAACGTGGCGGTGTCGCCTTCGATCCTGGCCCAGTCGTGCTCGGCGTGGTAGAGGAGATCCTCCGGATAGCTCGGATCGGACACTAAGACTCCTTGGTGGACGAGTAGAGGGGTTTGGGGCGGACGACGGCCGCGCGCGGCGTGCCCCGGACGTCGATCTCCAGCTCCGTGCCGGGCTCGGCGCGCTCGGCGGGGACGTAGGCCATGCCGATGCCGCGCTCCAGGCACGGGGAGAAGGTCCCGCTGGTGACGACGCCGCCGCCGCTCACCGGATTGCCCTGCCGGGCGATGCCGGGGCCGGTCATCTCGAAGGCCACGAGCTTCTGCGCCGGGCCGTCGGCGCGGACGCGGGCCACCGCCTGCGAGCCGACGAAGCCGGTGGCCTCGCGACAGCACCAGCCCAGGCCGGCCTCGATCGGCCCGCGGTCAGGATCGAGGTCGTTGCCGTACAGGTGGTAGCCGACCTCCAGGCGCAGGGTGTCACGCGCGCCCAGGCCGGCCGGCGTCGCCCCCGCGGCCACCAGGGCGTCCCACACCTCGCCGGCGCCCTCGGGGGCGAGCAGCAGCTCGACGCCCGGCTCGCCGGTGTATCCGGTTCCGCACACCAGCATGGGCACGCCCGCGACCGTGCGCCCGACGCAGTGCATGCGAGGCGGCAGCTGGCCGTCGGCCAGCCCGCCGAGCAGGCCGCGGGCCTTCGGGCCCTGCACCGCGAGCATCGCGAACTCGTCGGCGCGGTCGATGACGTCGGCGTCGAAGTCCGGCGCGTGGCGCTGGAACCACTCGAGGTCCCGCTCGTGGTTGGCGGCGTTGGTCACGGTGAGAAAGCACGTCTCGGCCAGCCGGTAGGTGAAGAGGTCATCCAGGACCCCGCCCTCGGGAGTGCACATGACGCTGTACTGCGCGCCGCCCTCGGGAAGCCGCCGCACGTCGTTGGAGAGCAGGTGCTGGAGCAGGGCCTGCGCCCCGGGGCCGGCGGTCTCGATCTGACCCATGTGCGAGACATCGAACACCCCGGCGCCACTCCGCACCGCGAGGTGCTCGGCCTTGATGCCGGCGTACTGCACCGGCATCTCCCAGCCCGCGAACGGGATCAACTTGGCGCCGGCGGCGCGGTGGCGATCGTCCAGGGGGCTGCGGCGCAGGGCGTCGGTCGTCGAGGACACGATCAGCAGGCTAATGCATGCTCCCGGCGGCTCCGCCGAGAGACGCCGATCCGGGAGTCCTGCGCCTGCTGTGAGCAGGTCGAGGCGCTGCCCGAAGGTCGGTCGGCTGCCGCGTCAGCCGGCGCGGCGGCCGGAGAGCAGCGCGAGGTCGGCGTCGACCATCAGGCGGATGAGCTGCTCGAAGCTTGTCTGGGGCTCCCAGCCCATCTGGCGCTTGGCCTTGGACGCATCGCCGATGAGCTGGTCGACCTCGGCCGGGCGTTTGAGCGACTCGTCGATCTGCACGTGGTCGGCGATCTCCAGGCCCGCCTGGTCAAAGGCGATCTCGACGCACTCGCGCACGGTGTGCGCGACGCCGGTGGCGATCACGAAGTCCTCGGCCACGTCCTGCTGGAGCATCATCCACATCGCCTCGACGTAGTCCCTGGCGTAGCCCCAGTCGCGCTCGGCGTCGAGATTGCCCAGGGTCAGCTTGTCAGCGAGGCCGAGCTTGATCGCCGCCGCGTGCCAGCTGATCTTGCGCGTCACGAACTCCAGACCCCGCCGGGGCGACTCGTGATTGAACAGAATCCCGCTGGTGGCATGCAGGTCGTAGGACTCGCGGTAGTTGACGGTGATGAAGTGCCCGTAGGCCTTGGCCACGCCGTACGGCGAGCGGGGATAGAACGGCGTCTCCTCGGTCTGGGGGACCTCGCGGACCTTGCCGAACATCTCGCTGGAGGAGGCCTGGTAGAAGCGCGCCTCCGGGCACACCTCGCGCACGGCCTCGAGGATCCGGGTCACGCCCACGCCGGTGAACTCCGCCGTCAGCGTCGGCTGGATCCAGGAGACGGCGACGAAGGACATCGCCGCGAGGTTGTAGATCTCGTCGGG
Organism: uncultured Actinomycetota bacterium; assembly: GCA_963771675.1. Taxonomy (GTDB): domain Bacteria; phylum Actinomycetota; class Thermoleophilia; order Solirubrobacterales; family Solirubrobacteraceae; genus Palsa-465. The sequence continues at coordinate 159,944 of CAVYUJ010000010.1, forward strand.
CTTGGAGGCCCGCAGAGCGTCGACCAGCGAGCGCTGGTCGAGCAGGTCAGCCTGGTGAAGCGTGACCCGGTCGCGCAGGTGCTCGATGCGCTCGAACCGCTCGGTGGAGGAGCGCCGCACCATCCCATGGACGGTGTAGCCCTTCTCCAGGAGCAGTTCGGCGAGATAGGAGCCGTCCTGGCCCGTGATGCCGGTGACGAGTGCTGATGGGATGACGCGAGGCTAGTACACGCTCGCCGACCGGGGTCGGCGAGTGCTTGGTCAGCGATCCTTGAGGAACGACGGGATGTCGATGTCGTCGTCGGAGATCTCCAGCGAGGAGCGCTGGCGATCGTCCATCGTCACGTCGCGGTCGCGCCGTTCGCGCCGGGTGGTCTCCCGCGCGGTTCCCACCCCGGCCGGCCCGCGCCCGTGGTCGAACCCGGTGGCGATGACCGTCACCCGGACCTCGTCGCCCAGCGCGTCGTCGATGACCGCGCCGAAGATGATGTTGGAGTTCTGGTCCGCGGCGCTCTGAACGATCTCGGCCGCCTCGTTGACCTCGAAGAGACCGAGGTCGTGGCCGCCGGTGATGTTGAGCAGGATGCCCATGGCGCCCTCGACGGACTCCTCGAGCAGCGGCGATGAGATGGCGATCTTGGCCGCTTCGGCCGCGCGGTTCTCGCCGGCGGCGGTGCCGATGCCCATCAGCGCGCTGCCGGCCTCGTGCATGATCGTGCGCACGTCGGCGAAGTCCAGGTTGATGAGGCCCGGGATCGTGATCAGGTCGGTGATGCCCTGGACGCCCTGGCGCAGCACGTTGTCGGCCTCGCGGAAGGCGTCGAGGATCGTCGTCCGGCGCTCCACGATCGAGAGCAGCTTCTCGTTGGGGATGACGATCAGCGTGTCGACGTTCTCACGCAGGCGCTGGATTCCCTCGGCCGCCTGGCGGGCCCGCTGGGTGCCCTCGAAGGAGAAGGGGCGGGTGACGACGCCCACCGTCAGCGCGCCGATCTCGTTCTTGGCGATCTCGGCGATCACGGGGGCGGCGCCGGTGCCGGTGCCGCCGCCCTCGCCGGCGGTGACGAAGACCATGTCGGCGCCCTTGAGCGCCTCCTTGATGTCATCGCGCGACTCGGCAGCCGCGCCGTGCCCGACGTCCGGGTTGGCGCCCGCGCCGAGACCCTTGGTCAGCTGGTGGCCGATATTGAGCTTGATATCGGCGTCGCACATCGCCAGCGCCTGCGCATCGGTGTTGCAGGCGACGAATTCGACGCCTCGCAGCCCGGCGTCGACCATGCGGTTGACGGCGTTGGTGCCGCCGCCGCCGACGCCGACGACCTTGATGACTGCGAGATAGCTTCCACTGTCCATGAGTTCTGTCCGACCCTCTAGTTAGGGTTGAAGGTTTGCCCACACGAGGGCTACGTGACCAGTTTGTCACGTTAGAACCTAGCGATGCGCGAAGTCAACGGTGCGCACGCTTTCGCAACAGACGTTGCAGAACGCCCAACTCTCGACGATAGCGGAGAGTTGCCGATTTGGCGAGGTAAGGCTCTAGTTGAGGTTTAGCCTCCGGACGAGGTCCCCGTGGGCACGGTGGATCCGCTCGTCCCGAGGGTTCCGGCAGAGCCGTCCTGACTGCTCGCGGAGTGCGCACTGGAGGCGCTGTCGGACCCGGCGCCGGCCGCCGGTCGCGACGGCACGGTGACGTCGATGTAGTCCGCGCCGGCCGACCCGGAGTCGGCGAGCACGGCTGCCGCGGCAGCCCACTTGGCGCCCAGGTCGGCGTCGTTGCCGAAGTACAGCTTGGGACCGTTACGCAGCTGCGCCTCGAGCCCCTGCGCGCCGCTGTCAAGGGCCTGGCTCACCTTGGGCAGGAGCTGATACGGGGCGGCGGCCAGCAGCCGCACGACCTGGAGCGTGGAGCCGCTCACACGCGTGCCGCCCGGGGACACCGGGACCACGATCGTCGGCAGCGAACCGGGCAGCGACGTGCCGTGCAGCAGGGTCCCGTCCGCCGACACGGCGACACGCACTCCGGCGGCGGAGATCATCGCGACGGGCACCTGTTCCACCACTTCGATCCGCATCCGGTGCGGGAAGCCGGTGGAGACGTGCAGGTGCTTGACCACCGGGTACGGGGCCACGGCCGTCCGCAGCGCGGACATCTTCACGTCAAGCGTCGTCATGTTGTGCGCCGCCGCGCTCAGCGCCGCGCGGATCTGGTGAGCGTCGCGCCCGCTGACCCCGACGATCGTCACGCGCTGGACAGCCACCAGCGACGAGTTGCGCAGCCACACCCAGACCCCGCCGGCCAGGGCCACCAGCGCCAACACGACCGCGAGGGCGCGGAGCCCGGGCCGGGGCAGACGGCGCACCGAGCGGCGCCGTCTCACCCGCATCGGCGCCGACCGGGCGCGGGCGCCACTCATGACCGCGCCCAGTCAGCCGGGAACTGCACCTCTCCCAGCGTCTGGACCTCAGGCTCCAGATCCACCCCGAAGCGCTCCTGCACCCGCCGCCGGCCCTCCGCCATCAGGGCCACCACATCGGCGGTGGTGGCGTCGCCGAGGTTCTCGACGAAGTTCGCGTGCTTGGCCGAGAAGCCCGCTCCGCCCACGCGCAGCCCACGGGCACCGGCCGCCTCCAACAGCTGGCCGGCGGTGCGCCCCTCGGCCGCGGGGTCCGCGGGGTTCTTGAAGGTCGAGCCGAAGGTCTTGATCCCCGACGGCTGGGCGGCCCGACGTTTGGAGCGCATCTCACCCAGGGTGCGCTTGACGTCGTGTGAGGGCAGCGGCGCCAGCGCGAACGCCGCGCGCGCCACCACCTCGCCGGCAGCCAGACCCGACCGCCGGTAGGCGAAGCCGAGCTCGTCCGGGGTCCGCCGGACCGTGCCCGAGGCACTGGTGACGTCGACCCACTCAAGCGCCCGCGCCAGCTCTCCGCCGTACGCGTTGGCGTTCATCCGCACCGCGCCGCCGACGGTCCCAGGGATGTTGACGCCGAACTCGATCCCGCTGAGCCCGGACCGCGCGGCCTGAGCCGAGACGGCGGGCAGGCGCGCGCCCCCGCCGCAGTCGATGCGAGTCCCGTCGACGGTGATCTGGGTGAGCTCTTGGTCAAGTTTCAAGACGAGTCCGCGGACGCCGGCGTCCGCTATCAGGAGGTTCGACCCCGAGCCCACGACCCCTACCTCCACGCCCTGCGCGTCCGCCCACGCCATGACGGCCTCGAGCTCGGCGACGGTCCCCGGCCGCGCGAACAGCTCGGCCGGGCCACCGGTGCGAATCGTCGTCAGCCGCGACAGGGGGTAATCGCGCTGGATGCCCTCCGGAAGGCCAGTGCGCATCGTGCCAGGCTAGAACGGCCCTCAGACGACGAGCGAGCGTCCGAGCACGTCGATGTTCCCCGCGCCCATCATCAGGCACAGGTCGCCCGAACGCAGCAGCGTGCCCAGGTACGCCCGCGCCGCGTCAAAGTCCGGCATCCACGCGACCGCACGTCCGGCGGCGGCGTCGGCCGCGTGCGCCGCCACGAGCTGCCCGGTCACTCCGGGGAAGTCCTCGGCGCGCTCCCGAGCCGGATAGATGCCCAGCACGACGATCACGTCGGCGGCGGCCAGGGCCGCCCCGAAGGCGCGCGCGAGCGCACGCGTACGCGAGTAGAGGTGGGGCTGAAAGACAGCCACCAGCCGCGGGGCGCCGAGCGTGCGGGCCGCGGCGATCGCGGTGGCCACCTCCGTGGGATGGTGGGCGTAGTCGTCATAGACGTGGGCGCCGGCCGCCGTCTCCCCCACGTGCTCCATCCGGCGCCGCGCTCCGCGGAAGTCCGCCAGCGCGGCGGCGGCGGCCGCCGGGTCCGCGCCGGCCAGCGCGCACGCGGTGAGGGCGCCGGCGGCATTGACGGCGTTGTGAGCGCCCGGCACGGAGAGCCGCACCTCGATGCCCCGCCAGGCAAAGCGCGAGCCGTCGGGGTCAAGCCGAGCGTCGGGCGCGTCGTAGGGCACGCCGCCACCGGGACAGAGCGCCCGCAGCTGCGGCCGATCCCACACCACGGCCCGATCGCCCGCGCGCGCCATGAACTCGGCGAAGGTCTGCTCCAGATCCAGCCGCGAGCTGTAGGTCGAGTGGTGGTCGAGCTCGGCGTTGGTGAGCACGGCGATCTCCGGCTGGAGCTTGAGCAGCGAGCGGTCTGACTCGTCGGCCTCGACCACGATCCACTCGCCCGAGCCCCAGCCGGCGTTGCTGTGGGTGGAGCGCAGCTCCCCGCCCACCACGTAGGCCGGATCCAGCCCCGCGCCCTGCAGGGCCTGGACGGCCATCGCGGACGTCGTCGTCTTGCCATGGGTGCCGGTGACGGCCAGGCAGCGGCGCAGAGCGGCGATCTGGGCGAGCAGGTCGGCGCGGTGAAGCTCAGAGGCCGCGGCCCGCCGTTCAGGGTTCTCGGCCGGGATGGCCGTGGAGTAGACGACCTCGGCGCCGGCCGGGACGTTGGCGGCGGCGTGACCGAAGACCGGCTCGATCCCGTGCTCGACCAGCCGCTCGGTGTAGCTGGAGGGGGCACGGTCAGATCCGCTCACCTCGGCGCCGAGGGCGGCGGCGATCAGGGCCAGGCCGCTCATGCCCGCCCCTCCGATCCCGACGAAGTGCAGGCGACGGCCCGCCCAGGTGGTGTCGCTGTCGGCGGCGGCGCTCATGTTCCGCGGGCGAGGCTATCTGAGCCCCGGGACGCGCCCGTTCTCACATACGCGCGCGCGTCTCCGGTTCTGTCGCGGCCGCGCGGTTGCTGCGCCCCAGCCAAATGTCTGCTGCGCGTAGGCCGGACCTGCAGTAATCAGGCCACTCCGTCTCACAAACCTGAGCAAAGACGCGCCCCAGGGAGGCACACCGTTTTCCGGTCCTGATTAGGGTGATCTCTCATCTATGCACTCCCTCACTCCCAAGGCCTGGGGCCCACTGCGTGCCCGCCTCATCGCCGTCGCCCTCGTGGCGGCCGCCGGCCTGACCACGGTGGCCGCGATCTCCCTGAGCTCAGCGGCGCCGGCGCGCTCGGCCGTCCCCCACGCCGCACAGCAGTGCCCTGAGCCCTACTCGAGCCAGAGGGACCCGTCCAACCCGCTCGCGCTCCCCAATCCGCCCGGCCCCGACCCGCTCAACGGAGCCAGCTTCTACGTGCCCGGACCGCGCAAGGGCGCGGGGGCGGGAGCGATCGCCTCGCTGGTGGGCCTGAACCCGAACGACATGCCGGTCAACGAGTCCTGGGCCGACTTCCAGCAGCGGCTGGGTCGCGGCGACAACGCGGCCAAGCTGGCGCACAACAAGTCGCTGGCCCACAAGGTCGCCGAGCTGTCCAAGATCGCCTCCCAGCCGGAGGCCCAGCGCATCAGCATCTATTCCGAGGGCGGAGGTCCGGGCGCCATCTTCGGGCAGACGCAGAAGGTCATCTGCCGAAACATCACGGCCGACCCCGGGTCGATCATGGCCTTCAACACCTACTTCCTGCACCCGACGCTGGGTGGCTGCGCCAACGCGGCGCAGGTCAACGCCTACATGCCGACGTTCAAGCGTCAGATCAACGAGATGGCCGCCGCCATCGACCGCCGGCCGGCGCTGATCCTGGCCGAGATCGACGCCCTCGGCTCCTCGTCATGCATCGCCCGTCACGGAGGCTTGGGCGCATGGGAGGCCGCGCTGAAATACGAGGTCGACGCCTTCCAGGCGCTGCCCCACACCGTCGTCTACGTCGAGGGCGGCTACTCGGACTCCAACTCCGTGGGCTACACCGCCAAGGCCCTGAACGCGATCGGCGTCAACAAGATCCAGGGCTTCTTCACCAACGACACCCACAACAACTGGACGAGCAACGAGGTCCGCTGGGCCACGAAGGTCGCCCAGCGCACCCACGGGGCCCACTTCATCGTCAACACCGCCAGTAACGGCCAGGGACCGAAGCTCAACCCCCACCCCACCACCCAGGGAGTGGAGGACCTCTGCAACCCGCCCGGCCGCGGCCTCGGGCCCACGTTCAACACCCAGACCGGGTTCAAGTACGCGGATGCGTTCATGTGGACGCACCCGCCCGGAAACTCGAGCGGGTGCGGCGGTGGCCCTCCGGGTGGCGTGTTCTGGCCCCAGTACGCCATCGGCCTGGGCGATCGCGCCAATCAGAAGCTGGGGCCCGGCTTGCCCAGCCGGCCCTACTGAGGCCTCGTTTGTAGGGTAGGCGGAACCCAGCGCATGCTCGCTCCGTTCCGCCTACCCGACAGCTACGCCCAGTTCAACCGCCGGCATCACGCGCCCGACGGCACCGTGCTCCGTCACCGGTTGCGCCGCTTCGGGCGCAGCCGTCTGCGGCTGCTGCTGTCCGGACCGTACGCGTGGCAGTCCAACAACACCACCCGCGCGTTCGAGTACCCGTGGGCTCACGAGCAGATCCACAAGCTCGGGCGCAACCTGGTGATCGCCGATGTCGGCGCGAGCCTCGCCGGGCTCCAGTTCACGCTGGCCAAGGAGGGGTACGAGGTCCACGCCGTGGATCCGGGGCTCAATGCCACCGGACTGGGCTGGGGCGTCGATCCGACCTTTCACCAACTGCTGGCCGAGACCTATCGCGCCCCCGTGCAGCTGCATCCCACGATCTTCCAGGAGGCCGGGTTCGCCGAGAACAGCCTCGACGTGGTGCTGTCGGTCTCGACCATCGAGCACTTCGGACCGGATGACCTGCAGAGCTTCGCGGAGAGCGCACGACGGGCCCTCAAGCCGGGAGGCCACCTCGTCCTCACCATCGACCTCTTCCTCGATCTGATCCCGTTCACAGATCGCGAGCGCAATCGCTGGGGTACCAACATGAGCGTCGCGGCGCTGATCGAGGCGCTCGATGCCACCATCATCGTCGGCGAGCGCGATGTCCTCTACGGCTTCCCGGAGTTCGACGCGCGGCGCATCCAGACCGATCTCAGCCAGTACCTGATCGGCGCGTATCCGACGCTGACGCAGTGCGTCGTCCTCCGCGTCGGTTCCTGAGACGCCGGGCCGGCAACGGCGCGCGAGCGCGGCTCGCATGGGCGCTACTCGCGTGAGCGCTACTCCGTCAGCGAGCGGATGATCTTGGCCGGAACTCCGCCGACGACCGTGTCGGCTGCGACGTCGGCGGTGACCACGCTGCCCGCCGCCACGATCGCTCCTGGTCCGACGGTCACGCCGGGCAGGATCTGACTGCCCGCGCCGAGCCACGCGCCGGCGCCGACCGTCACCGGCTTGTAGTGGCGTTCCCCCGCACGGCGGTGCGACGGGCCGATGTCGTGGGAGACCGTGGTGATGCGCACCCCCGGGCCGAGGTGGACCTCGTCACCGATCGTGACCGGTGCGTCAGCCTGGATCACGCAGTCGCGGTTGATGAAGGTATCGCGGCCGATCGTCAGCCGGGACCCGTGAACTATCGTCCCAGCATGAATGCGGACATCCGCAGCGAACCGGTGGCCCCGCGTCGTCAGGATCCAGCGGCGCAGGAACAGCGGCACCACGGCCAGGCTGGCGATCAGGACCGGCCAGTCGCCGATGTCGGGCCAGAGACGAGGAAGGCGCGCACGCATGGTCGGCCACGGTAGCCACAACCTCGATGGATCCTGGCCCACGCGATTTCATTTGTTCAGGATGACCGGCATGAAACCGCGCCGATGCATGCATTGAGGCGCAGACTGGTCGAATCCTTACGGTGCAGGCTCCTGGCGGGCCGGTTTGGACGCCTCGTCCGCGAGGCGGTCCAGGAGCCCTATGTCTATGACGGCACACCCAACCCCGACCGCCGCGTCTTCCTGGGTGAGAACGTCAAGCTCAACAACGCTGTGCTCAACGCCGTCAGCGGCGACATCCGTATCGGCGATCACACCTTCCTCGGCCATGGCGTCTCGCTGCTCACCGGCACCCATGACTACCGCGCGCGCCGCGCGGAGCGACAGACCTCCAGCCCCGCAACGGGCAACGACATCGTCATCGGCAAGGGCGTCTGGATCGCCTCCAACGTCACCGTGCTCGGCCCCTGCACGATCGGGGACGACGCCGTGCTGGCCGCCGGCGCAGTGGTCGCGATGACCGAGGTCCCGGCGGCGGCGATCGTCGGGGGCGTCCCGGCCAAGATCATCGGGCAGATCGACTTCTCCGACGGGGCGAGCCCCTAGCTCCTGGGCGCGGGGAGTCGGCTGCGCGTCAGCGGCTGTGTCCCTGGCCGGCCGCGGCCAGCACCTCGGCCGCGATCACAGCCGCCGCGTCGGGATGAGCCAGCTCAGCGGCGGCTCGGCCCATGGTCGCCAGCGCGTCCGGGTCGCTCAGCAGACTGCCCACCTCATGGGCCAGGCGAGGGCCGGTGAGCTCGGAGTCGGGGATGACGACGGCGGCGCCGGCTCGCTCCATGTGACGAGCGTTCTCGGACTGGTGGTCGGCCGCGGCGTACGGGTACGGGATGAGGATCATCGGGCGTCCGTGGGCGGCGATCTCGAAGATGGATCCACCGGACCGCGCCACCACTAGGTCTGCGGCGAGCAGCGCCTCGTTGAACCCCGAGATGTAGCCGCGCAGGTCGTAATACGGGCCCGGTGAGGTGAGATCGGAGAGATCGCGGGTGCCTGCAGCGTGCAGGACACGAAAGCCCGCGCCGGTGAAGGCCTCGAGTGCCGCGCGGTTGATCGAGCGAGCGCCCTGAGAGCCGCCGAACACGAGCACGAGCTGATCGTCGGCGGCGATCCCAAACCGCTCGCGCGCCGCGGCGCGGTCGGTCGCAGGCTGCGGCCCGGGCCGTCCGGTCACGACGTAGCGCGGGCCGTCGCGGCCGGGCAGCGGGAAGGTCAGGCAGACCCGGCGCGCCAACGGCGCCAGCAGGCGATTGGTGAGTCCGAGGTGGCTGTCGGCCTCCATCAGGACGAGCGGTACACGCTTGCTCGCCGCCGCCAGGCCAACCGGTCCGGCGACGTAGCCGCCGGCGCCCAGGGCTGCCGCGGGACGCAACCGGCGAATGAGGCCCCGCGCTGACCCGACGGCACGAGCCGCAACCACCACCGCACGGGCGGCACGGACCGGATCGCGCCGCGCCAGCTGCGCGACCGTGAGGGTGAAGAACTCGTAGCCCGCCTCCGGCACCAGTTCCCGCTCGGCCCGCTCTCCGCCGACAAAGACGACACGGGCCCCCCGCGCGGTAAGGGCGTCGGCGACGGCCAGAGCCGGGACGACGTGCCCAGCGGTCCCGCCGGCGCCGATCACCACCAGAGGAGCGGCACGCTGAGGGCTGGCGTCATCGACCGTCATGTCGGCTGCATCCAAGCAGTCCGGGCGGATCGGAGTCCGCGCGGTCGGAAGCTCCACGGTCCCTGCACTGGGGCGGGGGCACGAAGCTGCTTGGCTAGGCTCAGCGGAGGTGACCGATCCCATGACCATCGGGTTCTTGCATCTCGGATCGGAGCGGGGCGGGATCCACCGGGATGGTCGAATGCTGGCCGCGCGGCTGCGCGAGCGACCAGGGGTGCGCGTGGTCGAGCGCGCCGTCGACCCCACCGGGGGCGGCCTCGACGGCCTCCGCGCGCTGATGCGGGCGGCACGCGCCCTGACCGGTGTCGACGTCACGATCGTCCCCTACAGCCCCAACCGCCTGTGGGCCGGCGGCCGCACGCAGATCGTGCAGCTCGCTCTGACCCTCCTCGCGGTTCCACGCCCGGTAACGGTGGTCCACGATGCGTATCCAGCGCGGAGGCGCTCCCGCGAGTGGTGGGCGATGAGTCTCTGCACCCTCCTCAGCCGCGCGGTCGTCTACCACGAGCGGCACGAGCTGCCAACCCTGGAGGGCCTCCCGGGCCGCGCCCGGCTGTTCAGAGTTCCGCTCGCCGTCGAGGCGGTGTCGCTACCGCAGAGGTCCCGGGCGCGGGAGCAGCTCGGCGTTGGCGATTCCGCGTGGGTGCTGGGCATGGTTGGCTGGATCCATTCCCGGAAGAACTGCGAGCGCGCCCTGCACGTGCTCGCGCGCCTCCCGGAGAACGCGGAGCTGTGGCTGGTCGGCTCCACCACGCCTGACGCCACGTACTACCGCGAGGAGCTAGAGCGGCTGGCCAGCGAGCTCGGCGTCGCCGGGCGGCTGACCATCACGGGCTACGTCGACGAAGACGAGCTGCGAGCCCGGCTGGCGTCGATCGATGTGGCGCTGGCCCCCTACACGGCCATCTCGGCGTCGGCCTCCCTGTCGACGCTGATCGGCGCGCGGCGCCCGGTGATCGCAAGCGACCTGGCCGTGACGCGCGAACTCAATGAGCTGGCACCCCGCGCCATTCGGCTAGCCGATGACCCCGCGATAACCTCCGAGCTGGTCGAGTCGACGATGGTGGATCCCCCCGGTGAGACCGCGTTCGCGCCCATTCTGCGCGAGCGATCGCCTGATGCTGTCGCCGACAGCTTTGAGCGGATCTGCCGCGACGTGGCCCGCTGATCTCTCTCTGAACCTCTCACATCGGTGCCGTCTGAACGCCACAACCGCGCTGTCGTAGCCGAGGCGGATGCGCCGGCGATAGCCGAGCGCCTCGACTCCAGCTCACCGCTCGCCGCCCACGCCGCGCGAGGCTTTCGCCTCGATCGTCAGCGGCCGTCTGCTCAGCCAGGCCGCACAGTTTCTGGCCTCGATCGTCCTCGCCCGGTTGCTGCTGCCGAGCGCCTACGGGCTGGTGGCCATCACCTGGACGTTCACCGGGTTCGCGGCTCTGCTCAGCGATCTCGGGCTGGGCGCCGCCCTCGTGCAATCGCCGCGTATGACCGAACGGGACGCCGCCACTGCGTTCGCCATCAATGGATTGGCCGGCGTCGCGATCACGCTGATCGTCATCGCGGTGCGCCATCCGCTGGCCAACCTGCTGGGCCAGCCGCGCGTCGCGCCGCTGCTGGCGCTTGGCGGCGCTCTCCTTCACGCTGTCGCTCAACGTCGTTCCGTTCGCGATCCTCGAGCGTCAGATGAAGTTCGGCAAGGTCGCGGCCATCGACGTGGGCGCCTCGGTGGTCGGACTGACGGTGAGCATCATCTGCGCGGCGCGCGGAGTGGGCGCCGAGAGCCTGGTCATCGGACCGCTGACCACCGCGGCTCTCTCATCGGTGGCCGGCCTCGCTGCCGCCAGGTGGTTGCCCAAGGCCTGGCCGAGCTGGTCATCTGCCCGGCGCCTGATGGGCTTCAGCAGCCACCTGACGGGATTCAACGTGCTCGGGTACTGGGCACGCAACGCCGACAACCTGCTGCTCGGGCGGTTTGCCGGGGCGAACGCGCTCGGGCTCTACAACCGCGCCTACATGCTCATGCTGCTGCCGCTCGCCCAGGTCGGCGGTGTGCTGGGCCGGGTCCTGCTGCCGCTGTTCTCCAACATGCAGGATGACCACGTGCGGCTCCGGCGGGCGATGGTTCGCCTCGCGGCGACCACGTCGCTGCTGGTGTTCCCCGTGCTCCTGGGGCTGGCCGCCGTCGCGCACAACTTCGTTCTCGTCGCGTTCGGACCTCACTGGCGCGGGGCCGTACCCCTCATCGTGCTGCTGGCCATCTCGGGGATGCCTCAGGTGTTCGGGATCCTGTCAGCCCAGGTCTGTCAGGCCGTCGGACGGCCACGGTTGCTGTCCACATGGGGCGTGTGTGGAGTCTGACCGCGCTGATCGCGATCGTCGCCGGCCTGCCGTGGGGCGCCAGGGGGGTGGCGACGGCGCTCGCCATCCGCGGCTGGGTGGTCATTCCGCTCGAGATGATGCCCGCGCGCAAGACGATCGGGGTCGGCGGGCTCGAGGTGGTCAAGGCGGGGGCGCGTCCGCTTGCCGCCGCCATCGCGATGGCGCTCATCGTCGCCTTCCTGGGAGCTGCGTGTGACCATGTCATGCCCATCGCGGCCAGCCTCGTGCTCCAGGTGATCGCGGGGGCGGCGATCTACATCGGGCTCGTCGTGGCCGCCGATCGCACCGCCTTCGACGACGCGCTCATCCTGGTGCGCGAGCGAAGGCTGCGGGCAGAGCCGGCTTAGCGCCGCGCCCGGCCGCGCAGCCGCTCGTACAGCGCGCGGGTCGACGCGGCCACTGCGGACCAGGGATGCGCCGCGGCGGCCTGGAGCGCCGCGTCGCGCCGGGCGCTCCAGTCCCCGTGGCGCATGCGATCAAGCGCCGCCGTCAGCTCTCCGGGGGCGAAGGTCTCCAACCCGGGCGGCCCCACCAGCTCAGTCGCGGTGCTCACGGCCGGGGCGATGACCGGAAGCCCGTAGGACAGCGCGAGGAGCAGTGCGCCGCTGGAGAAGACGTCGCGGTAGGCGAAGATCGCCGCGTGCGCGCGCCGATGCAGCGTGCTGACCTCATCGTCCGGGATGTGGCGGGCATCGATGACCACCCGCGGGTCCCCGTCGGCGGCCTCCCGGATACGCTCGAGCTCCGCCTCGACGATCGGCTTGCCGGCGATGACGAGACGTACGCCGTCGCCGGGCAGGGCGCGGAACGCACGCACGAGCTCGGGCAGCTGCTTGTAGGGCCTGATCTGGCCGAAGCAGAGAAATTCGAACGGCGCCCCGCCGGCGAGATCGGGCTCCGCGATTCCGTAGCCGGCGAAGGCGTCGATGTAGTTGCCATGCGGGATGACCGTGATCTTCCTGGCGGCGGGGAACACGCGGGAGAGTCGCTCCCGGGCATAGCGCGAATGAGTGATCACCCCGTGGCTGAGCAGCATGGTGGCGGCGGAGAGCAGGCGCTCGAGGATCGGCTGCCGGGGCTCGTGGGGCCGGAGGTTGTGGGCGGTCCAGACCACGGCGATCCCCCTGCGCCGCAGGCGGATGAGATCGCGCAGGAAGCGCAGGGCGCGGACTGTGCTGCGCGGGAGGCCCGATCGCGGCGTCGCGTCGAGCGTGGCGATGTATTCCAGCCAGTGCAGGTGCACGACGTCCAGCCCCGCGTCGCCCGCCAGGCACTCCCTCAACCCCAGATCCGTCACGACCTCGACGCCCTGGGCGCGCAGCGCGTCGCGCAGCAGGCCGATGTAGCTCGCCGTGTCGTTGTCATGCCCCGCGGGCAGTTGTGCGACTTTCAGATCAGCCACGCAGGTCCAGACAATAAGACGGGCGCGGCGCGGCGGCGATCGCGGCCGCCCCGGCGACGGGCGGCGCCGGCCTCAGCCGGCGCGGCGGCCGGTGGCGCCCGCCCGGCGGTGGCGTCGAGCCTGGCGGCGGCGCTCGCGCTCGGCGGCGCTGACCGTGGGCTGGCCCTCCACCACCTTCAGGCGCCTGGCCCCCGGCCGCGAGATGTTCAGCAGCAGCCCGACGGCGGCCAGCATCACGCAGAGGTTGGTCGGCGCGTAGGAGATGAACGGCAGCGGGACGCCGGTCAGCGGCGCCAACCCGAGCACCACGAAGATGTTGAGGACCCCCTGGCACAGGATGAGCGACGTCAGACCGCTGGCTAAGAGCTTGGGGTAGCGCCCCACGGCGCGGCGCGCGGTGCGCAGGCCGGCGTAGGCGATCATCCCGTACAGGAAGATCACGCCACAGATGCCGAGCACTCCGAGCTCCTCGCCGATGACGGCGAGGATGAAATCGTTCTGGGCCTCGGGCAGGTAGTAGATCTTCTGCACCGACTTGCCCAGGCCCACGCCGAGCAGTCCGCCGGAGCCGAGCGCGATCTGGCCCTGGACCGCCTGGTAGCCGGTCCCGGCCGCCGTCGTCGCCGCCCACGGATGCAGGAAGGACGTGAGCCGCGCCTGCTGGTAGGGCTGAGCGAGGACCATCAGCACGACGCCGACGGCGGCGACCGCGCCCAACCGCGCCAGATACCGCATCGGCATCCCGGCGGCGATCATCAGCGTGGCGATGGTGAAGGCGACGACGAGCGCCGTCCCCAGGTCCGGCTCGACAACGATCAAGAGGATCGCCGGCCCGGCGGCGAGCAGGATCGGCGCCACCGCCTGGCGGAAGTTGCGCATGCGCTTGGGGTGGTCAGCCAGGTAGCGGGCGACGTAGAGGACGAGCGCCAGCTTCATGATCTCCGACGGCTGGAACTGGATCGGGCCGGCGGAGAACCACCGGCGGGCACCGTTGAAGACCACGCCGAAGCCCGGCACGAGGACGAGCACGAGCAGCCCGAAGGAGCCGAGCAGCAGGAGCCGGCAGATCTGGGGCGTGAGCAGGGAGAGCCCGCGGCGCTCGAGCACGTGCATCGCGGCCAGGCCGATGGCCCCGAAGACCACGTAGCGGATGAACTCGCCGGTGCCGCTGCCGCCGTGAGCGCTGAGCACGCCCAGCGGCGAGGAGGCGCTGTAGACCATGACGGCGCCGAAGGCCAGCAGGCACAGCGCCGCGGTCATGAGGATGCGGTGCTCGAGCGGAGGCGCGACGCGACGGCTGGAGGCGCGACGGCGCGACGCGCCGATGCCCGCGGGCTCAGCGGAGCCCTGGCGCCCGCGCGGTGCGGCCGCGCTCCCCATCTACAGGGCCTCCACGAGCCGGCGGAAATGGTCGCCCCGAGCTTCGAAGTCCGGGTACTGGTCATAGCTGGCGCAGGCGGGTGAGAGCAGAACGGTGTCCCCAGGGGTGGCCGCGGCCGCCGCGGCGCTCACGGCAGCAGCGAGGTCACCCTCCTGATGCACGGGGACGCCGGCCGGGGCGAGCGCCTGCTCGAGGTCAGCCGCCGCCTCCCCGATCAGGTACACCGCGCGACAGCGCTCGGCGACCACCGGGGCCAGCGGTGAGAAGTCCTGGCTCTTGCCGCGGCCGCCGGCGATGAGATGGACTCCGCCCGCGTAGCTGCGCAACGCCACGAGCGTGCTGGCGACGTTGGTGGCCTTGGAGTCGTTGACGAAGCCCACGCCGTCCCGGGTGGCGATCAGCTCGAGCCGATGCGCGACGCCGGGGAACGTGCGCAGGCCGGCGGCCACCGCGTCGCGATCGATGCCGCGGGCCAGGCACGCGGCGGCCACCGCCATGGCGTTGGCCCGGTTGTGCGCGCCCGGCAGCGAGATCTCGGTGACGTCGATGAGCGGCTCGTCGTCCCACCACAGGTATCCGGCGCGGTCAGACAGCTCCGCTCCGGCCGCGCCGAAGGGCACGCGGCGGGCGCAGCCGCCGAGATCCTCCACGCCGAGGTCGAGGGGGGCGACGGCGACGTCGTCGTTGCCCTGGTTGGCGAAGATGCGCAGCTTGGCGGCGACGTAAGCGGCGAACGTCGCGTGGCGGTCGAGGTGGTCAGGCTCGAGGTTGAGCAGCACGGCGACCTCGGGGGCGAAGGCGATCGTGTCCTCGAGCTGGAACGAGGAGGCCTCGCAGACGATCGTCGCCCGGGCGGGGACCTCGCCCACCAGGGAGGTCAGTGCGGTCCCGACGTTGCCGGCGACCGCCACGGGCAGGGCCGCCTCGCGGTGCACGTGGCCGATCCACTCGGTGGTCGTCGTCTTGCCATTGGTGCCGGTCACCGCGATGAACTCGTTCTGGAGCAGTCGCCAGGCGAGCTCCAGCTCGCCGAGGATGGGGACGCCACGCGTTCGCGCCGCCGCCACGACGGGGGCGTTCTGAGGTACACCGGGGCTCTTGATGAGCGTCCCGGCGCGGGCGGCAAGGGCGTCGCCTGACGCATCCAAGTGGACTTCGACGCCGGCGGCGGAAAGCCTTTGCGCGGCATCATCGAGTGCGGGGGTTCCGCGCGCGCCCGCATCACAACCGATCACCTCCTCTCCGCGGGCACGCAATGTCAGTGCCGCGGCCACGCCCGAGCGGGCCAGGCCGACGATGAGATAGGGACCTCCGGGGAGCGGCGGCCGCGGCCTGAGCGCGCCGGGCATGACCCCGGCTACCGCCGGACGCTCAGCTGGTAGACGACGAACCCGATGGCCCCGAACGCCGCCGCGACGATCCAGAAGCGCAGGATGATCTTGGTCTCAGACCACGCCTGGAGCTCGAAATGGTGGTGGATGGGCGCCATCAGGAACACCCGCTTGCGGAAGACCTGGAAGGAGAAGACCTGGATGACCACCGAGAGGACCTCGATGACGAAGATGCCCCCGAGCAGGATGAGCAGCGCCTCGGTGTCGGTCATCACCGCCAGGCCCGCGATCGCCCCGCCTAACCCCAGGGAGCCGGTGTCGCCCATGAAGATGCTGGCCGGGAAGCTGTTGAACCACAGAAAGCCGATGCATGCGCCGACCAGGCAGCCCGCCAGCAACGAGAGATCACGGGCGCCACTGATGAACGTGATCCCGATGTAGGCGAGGATCACGATCGCGGCACACCCCGCGGCCAGTCCGTCCAGGCCGTCGGTGAAGTTCACCGCCGTGGTCGTGCCCGCGACGACCAGGTAGATGAACAGCGGGAACAGGGGCCCGAGGTCGACGGACGCGTCGACGAATCGCAGGTGCACCGTCGGCCCGATGTTCGCCTTCTGCGTGGCGATCCACCACAGGCCCAGGGAGATGGCGATCGTGACCGCCAGCTTCGTCCGCGCCCGCAGGCCGAGCGAGCGCCGCTTGACGATCTTGGTGTAGTCGTCGGCAAAGCCCAGCAACGCGCACGCGCACGCGGCGAAGAACACCCCGATCGACTGCCAATCGCGCTCGGACAGCAGCACGTAGGGGACCGCGATGGCCAGGAAGATGATGATCCCGCCCATCGTCGGCGTCCCCGCCTTGGTCTGGTGGCCCTTCGGACCCTCCTCGCGGATGTTCTGCCCGAATTCGCGGTTGCGCAGAAAGTCGATGAACTTCGGGCTCAGGAACAGGCACATGAGCAGGGAGGCGGTGCCGGCGATCAGCACCCTGCCCGATGTGGAGCCGCTCACGCGACGTCTTCCCTGGCGCCGAGCGCGCGGCAGACGAGCTCCAGGCCCACCCCGCGGGAGGCCTTGACCAGCACCACGTCCCCCGGGGCCAGCAGCTCCGGAACGACCACGGCGGCCTCCCCGGCGTCGGCGACCGCATGGGTCTCGCCGCCGAAACGCTCGCCGATCGCTGCCGCCAGCGGCCCCACGGTCACCAGGACATCGACGCCGGTGGCAGCGGCCCGCTCCCCCAGCTCGGCATGAAACTCCTGCTCCTGGGGGCCCAGCTCGAGCATGTCCCCCAGCACCGCGATGCGGCGAGCGCCGTCGGTGGCGGCAGTGGCCTGCAGGTCATCGAGAGCGGCGCGCATCGACATCGGATTGGCGTTGTAGCAGTCGTCGATGACTGTTACCCGGCTCGGCGTTATGTAGCGCTGGCCCCGCCCCGCGGTCAGCGCCAGCTCCACCCGGCCCTGCGGCGTCACCCCGACCGCGCGGGCCGCGGCCACCGCGGCGAGCAGGTTGGAGCGCAGATGTGCCTGCCTAAACGGCACTTCCAGCGTGATCTGCTCACCCTGGGCGTCGATCGTCACCCGGTCCCCCTCGGCGCTCTGGAGGCGCACATCGCCGCCTGCGCCGAAGGTGACCGTGGTGAGGTCGTCTCGGCGATGCGGCGCGAGCAGCGGCTCATCGGCGGGAATGACCGCGGTACCGGCCGAGGGCAGCGCGGCGATCAGCTCGGCCTTGGCCGCGGCAATGGCCTCGATGCTGCCCATGAGCTCCAGGTGGACCGGCCCGATGCTCACGATCACCCCCACGTCGGGCGCGGCGATCTCCGCCAGTTCGGCGATCTGGCCCGGCCCCCGCATGCCCATCTCCAGCACCAGGACCTCCGTGCCCGCGGGCGCGTTGAGGATCTCCAGGGGCATCCCGATCTCGGTGTTGAAGTTCGCCCGCGAGGCGACCGTGCGCCTGTGGGGCGCGAGCACCGCCAGGAGCAGGTCCTTCGTCGACGTCTTGCCGGTCGAGCCGGTCACCCCGATGACCTGCGCTCCCAGCTCCCGGCGCCAGGCGGTGGCCAGCCTTTGCAGGGCTTTCAACGGGTCCTGGGCGGCCAGGACGACACCGCCCTGCGCGGTGCTCGTGAGCGGTTCGGCGTGCTCGGGGGTGACGAGCACCCCCCACGCGCCGGCCTCGAGGGCCTTCGAGGCGAAGGCGCCGCCGTCGACGTTCGAGCCGGGCAGGCCGACGAAGAGGGCTCCCGGGGCGGTGACGCGCGAGTCGATCGTCACGGACTCGGGGCCGCCGGGGTGCCCGAACCCGAGGGCAAGCTCCGCGCCAGCTACCGACGCGACCGTCTCAAGTGTCCATTGCTTCATCTGGTGGGGGTCGCGGCGTTGGAAGCCGTTCCCCGCAGGATCTCACGCGCGACGGTCACATCATCGAACGGGATCTTTCTGCCGCCTTCGAACTCCTGGCCCTGCTCGTGGCCCTTCCCGGCGATCACTACGACATCACCCGAAGCGGCTGTGGAGATCGCGTGCTCGATGGCGACGCGACGGTCCACCTCATGCTCCACATCGGTACCGCTCCCGGCCAGGATCTCGTCGATGATCGCGGCAGGGTCCTCAGACCGGGGGTTGTCGGAGGTGACGATGACGCGATCGGCCAGACGGGCCGCGATCTCCCCCATCTGCGGGCGCTTGCCGCGGTCGCGGTCCCCGCCGCAGCCGAAGACCACATGCAGCCGCCCCCGGGTGAGCGGGCGCGCCGCCCTGAGCACGTTCTCCAGGGAGTCAGGGGTGTGCGCGTAGTCGACCAGCACGGCGTAGTCCTGGCCCTCGGCGACCGACTGAAAGCGGCCCGGGACCTGGCCGGCGGCCGCGATCGCCTCGATGGCGGTGCCCGCGTCCACGCCGAGGGCACGGGCGGCCGCGAACGCTCCGAGGACGTTGGAGACGTTGAAGCGCCCGGTGAGCGGAGAAGCGAGCTCGAACACGCCGTCTGGCGCGGTCACGACGAACCGGGAGCCGTCGAGGCCCGTCTGCACCTCGCCGGCGCGGTAGGAGGCGTCATGCCCGAGCGCGAAGGTGGTCACGTCGCCGCCCAGCTCGGCGGCGAGGCGCGCTCCGTACGGGTCGTCGACGTTGACGATCGCATGACCGGGCTCGAGGTCGGTGAACAGGCGGCGCTTGGCCGTGTAGTACTCCTCCATCGTCGCGTGGAAGTCGAGGTGGTCCTGGGTCAGGTTGGTGAAGATGGCCGCCGCGAAGTGGATGGCGTCGGCGCGATGTAGCTCGAGTGCGTGCGAGGAGACCTCCATCACGCAGGACCGGTCGCCCGCGTCGAGCATTTCGCGGAACGTGCGCTGAAGGTCGATCGCCTCCGGCGTGGTCCTCAGAACCTCGTGCTCCACGCCGCCGATCACGCTCTTGACGGTGCCCAGCAGGCCGGGACGGAGTCCGGCGGCATCGAGGAGCGCCTGGACCAGGAAGGCCGTGGTCGTCTTGCCATTGGTCCCGGTCACCCCCACCGTCTGCAGCTGCGATGTGGGGTCCCCGTGAAACCGCGCCGCCACCGGTGCCATCGCCTCGCGGGCCGACCCGACCAGGACCTCGGGGACACCCAGATTCAGTGAGCGCTCGACGACCAGGGCGGCAGCGCCTCTGGCCACCGCGTCCGGGGCGAAGTCATGCCCGTCACGCGTGAAGCCGCGCACGCAGAAGAACAGCGTTCCCGCGACGACCAGCCGGTTGTCGTAAGCCAGCGAGGAGATCTCGGCGTCAGCCGCCCCGGGCGGAGCGTCGTCAAGCAGGGCGGCCAGGCGCATCGCCCGACAATAGCCGTCACCCAGACGGGAAAGGCAGCTCCGGTGTGGACACTGCGGGCCATGCTCGCACCTGCTGGAGCGCGGCGACGAGCTCCAGCCAGCCGTAGAACGGAAGCGCCCCCGTGCCCGAGGTGGAGATTTGCCCCCTGATCGGCTCACCGGCCTGGATCTCCAGTTCGACCCGAGACCTCATGTCTGGCTCGCTCTGTGTTCTCTCCACCTCGGACACGAGCAGCAGTGTGCGACGCCTCAGCGGGCCTGTCACCAGGGGTCCCCCCTGGTTTATCCGGACCTCGGACCCCCTAGGCCCAGGCCCCGGTGCCTCATTACGCACCGTGACAGACCGGTATATGGTTGCTTAGCAATACTCAGCAATGGGTAAAGATGAGAAACGCGCGCCGGGAGGGCTGAGCGCGCTGGCAACCCCATATCAGCCGTGCACAGACGCCGAGGCCGCGACATCCGGAACGTTGACCTGCTCGTAGAGCGCGAAACAGAGCGTTCAGTCATCGAGCAGCGGCTCAGCGACGCCCGCAACGGCCTGGGCGGTGTCGTGCTCGTGGAGGGGCCCGCGGGCAAGGGCAAGTCGCGCCTGCTTGACCTGGCGGGGGACCTCGCCCGCGGACAGGGCCTGCCGGTGCTGGGAGCCTCGGGCACCGAGCTCGAACGCCACTTCCCCTTCGGCATCGCCATCCAGCTCTTCGAGCCCTGGTGGCTGGCCGCCGATGACAGCGAGCGGGCGGCGACGCTGAGCGGCGCCGCGGGCGCGGCCGGCGCGCTGCTGGAGCAGGGGCCCGGCGCCGCCGAGCCAGACGCCGGCTACGCGGCCGTCCATGGGTTGTTCCGGCTCACCGCGCAGCTCGCCGCCGCACGCCGCACGACCGACGACGCCCAGGCGCTGGTCATGCTCGTCGACGACGCGCAATGGGCCGACGGTCCGTCGTTGCGTTTCCTCGCCTACCTGGCGGAACGGCTCGCCGACCTCCCGATCGTCCTCGTGGTGTCGATGCGCCCTGGCGAGCCCGGCGCCGATGCCAAGAGCCTCGGCGCCCTCAGGGTCGCCGCCGGAGATGGGCTGCTGCGCCTACAGTCGCTCAGCCCGGCCGCGGTTAAGGAGGTGGTCCGGGCGGATCTGCCCGAGGCCGACGATGCCTTCTGTGCCGCCTGCGCGCGGATCACCGGCGGCAATCCGTTTCTCCTGCTGGAGCTGCTCGAGCAGGTCCGCACCGACGGTCTGGAGCCCACCGCGGAGACGGCCGGCCGTCTGGGAGACCTCGCGCCCAATGCCGTTCTGGACGCCATGGTGGCCCGTCTGGGCGCGATGCCGGCCTCGGTCCGCGCGGTGGCGCTCGCCGTCGCGGTCCTGGGCGACGGGACCTCGCTGCGCCACGTCGCTGAGCTGACCCGACTGTCCTTGACCGAGGCCGCGCCGGCGGCCGATGCGCTCGCTGAGATGCACCTGTTGTGCCCCGGCGAGCCCCTGTCCTTCGTGCACCCCCTCATCCGCCAGGCGGTGCAGCAGTCCATCTCCCCCCTGGCCCGCGGCCACGAGCACGCCCGCGCCGCCGAGATCCTCAAGCGCGACGGTCAGCCTGCCGAGCTCATCGCCTCCCATCTGCTCGCCGCGCCGGCCCAGGCGGACCCGGAGACGGTCACGATCCTCCGCGCCGCCGCGCACACGGCGCTGGCCAGCGGCGCGGTGACCAGCGCGGTCGGGCTCCTGCATCGGGCGCTGGATGAGGGCGCCCGCGAGGACCGGGGCCCTCTGCTGGCCGAGCTGGCCCAGGCCGAGGTCCAAGCGGGCCTGCCCCAGGCGGCGGCGCGGCTGAGCGACGCCATCGAGCTGTGTGAGGACCCCAAGCTGCGCGCCGAGCTGTCGCTGACGCTCGGCGCCGCGCACTACCGCGAGGGCGATTACGGGGACGCGGTCACGGTCCTGGCGGGCGCGATGCTCGACACCCGTCACGATGATGCCCATCTCACCGAGGAGATCGCCTCGGCGCACTTCTCCGCGCTGACGCTCGTTCCCGCCCTGGTGCCCGAGACGCAGCGGCGCGGGGCGCGGCTGCTGGCGTTGCTCTCTGACCCGCCCACCGCGCCGCAACGCATCGCCCTCGCCCATCTGGCGGTCCACCAGGCCGTGCAGGGCGCGCCGCGCTCGGAGGTCCGCCGCGTCGCCGACCTCGCCTGGGGCGACGGCGAGCTGCCGGAAGCCGACGGCTTTCTGCGATCGAGCTGGTCCATGGTCGCCGGCGCGCTGCACATGGTGGACGAGCTGGAACGCAGCCTCGAGCTGTGCGGCGCAGCCCTGGCCCACGCCAGCGCGCGCGGGGACACGGAGGCGCTGGCCATCGCCAATCACTGCCAGGCGTGGTTGCGCTACGAGCGCGGCGAGATCACCGCCGCCGCCCGGGCCGCGCGCGCCGCAGTCGACGCGCTCCCCGCCGGCCGCCCTGGCTACCTGCCCCCGGCCTACGCCGCGATCGCCCGCTGTCACATCCAGCAGGGGCGCCTGAGCGAGGCCGAATGCGCGCTGGCCGTCATCGAGCACCCCGAGCTGCACTGCGGCGATCGGCTGCCCGCGCTGCTGGCCACGCGCGCCGAGCTGCGTCTGGCCCAGCGCCGCCCGCAGGAGGCGCTCGACGACGCCGTCGAGGCCGGTCGCCTGTGGGAGACCGAGCTCGGTCCGCCCAGCCCGGGGGCGCTGCCGTGGCGCGCCATCGCGGCGACGGCGCACCTGGCGCTGGGCCAGCCGGGCCTCGCCCGGGAGCTCGCCTCGGACGAGCTGGCACTGGCCCGGGAGCTCGACGTGACCCGCGCGATCATCCGCGATCTCTGCCTGCTGGGCCTGGTGGAGGGCGGCGACGACGGGATCGCGCTGCTCGCCGAGGCCGCCTCACTGGGGGCAGAGCACCCGCCCCGCCTGGCTCACATCGCGGCGCTGATCGCCCTCGGCGGCGCCCTGCGCCGAGCCAATCAGCGCGCGGCGGCCCGCGAACCGCTCACGGACGCGCTCAGGCTCTGCCGGCAGGCCGGCGCGACGGCGCTGGCCCTGGAGGCCGAGACCGAGCTGGCCGTCACCGGCTCACGCCGTCGCGGCGAGAGCCTCTGGGGCCCGGAGGCGCTCACGCCCAGCGAACGACGCGTCGCCGAGCTGGCCGTGGACGGGCTGACGACGCGGGAGATGGCGGAATCCCTGTTCGTGACCCCCAAGACCGTCGAGTTCCACCTGCGCCACATCTACCAGAAGCTCGGCGTCAACTCCCGCGACAAGCTCAGCGCCGCGCTCGGGATCGAGCGCTGAGGGCGGCCCGCCGCCGGCACCTGACCGCGGCGGCGACGGCGAACAGCGCCATGACGCTGAGATAGCCGCCGTGCGAGAGGGTGAACGAGTGGCGCGAGAACGGCCACAACAGGGAGACGCCGGCATCCGCCTCGGACATGTCACGCCAGAAGTGGATGGCCAGGCCGATGGCAACCCCCAGCACGAGGTCACGCCGCGAGCGCCATAGCGCCGCCACCGCCAGGACGACGGCGATGCTCAGCAGGGAGTGGGTGTAGGGCCGGGGCGTCCCCTGCGTGAGGAAGTCATGGCCCAGCTTGGCCGGGATGTGATCCAGATCGATCGCCACCGACGCGACGAGGGCGGGAAGGAGGAAGCGGCCGCAGACCCGCGGCCCCAGCGCCCACAGCACGATCAGCGTCGTGAGCAGGTGCGCGATCTCGTCCAGCGGCCCGCCCGGGAAGACCGAATCCCCCGCCAGCCGGTAGGCCCAGTCGGCGAGCGCGAGGCCGACGACGGCACCGGCGAGTGCAGGCAGGGAGAGCCGGAGCCGGGGCATCCGGGCGAGTATCTCGCAATCTCCGGGCTATTCCGGCTAAGGCTCTGGACCGTTCGCGCCGAAAGAACTAGAAGTAGTCGATCTGGAGCGGAGGTTCTCGAGGAATGATTCTGGCCATCGTCGCCATCTGGGCAATCGTGATCCCCTGCGTCATCCTCGCGGCCGCCGGCCTGACCGACCGGCGAGCCAAGGCCCGCCGCGAGCCGGTCGGCGACTTCACCATCGCCGTGCGCGTCGACCACGCCCACGTGACGGCCACGCCCCGCTGCGTCATCCGCGCTCCGCGGCCCGGCCGCGCCACGACGCGGCGCGTCTGCCCCGAGCTCGACCGGCGCCGGCGGCGCTCCGCCTCGGCGTAGCCGCGCCCGCGCCGCCCCGCTCCCCTGACGCACTTCCCGGTCCCCTGACGCACTAGTTGTTCGAGAAGCCGCGACCGCGGCTGGCCAGCTCGCGCCGCTCGAGCACGCGGTCCACCAGCCCGTAGGCCAGGGCCTCCTCCCCGGTGAAGTAACGGTCGCGCTCCATGTCGGCATGGACCCGCTCGACGGACTGGCTCGTGTGCTTGGCGTAGATCTCGTCGACCCGGGCGCGCAGGGCGAGGATCTCCCGCGCGTGGATCTCGACATCGGTCGACTGGCCCTCGAAGCCCCCTGACGGCTGGTGGATGAGGATCCGGCTGTTGGGCAGCGCCATCCGCTTGCCCGGCGCGCCACCGGCGAGCAGCAGCGACCCCATCGACATCGCGATCCCGTAGCAGATGGTCTGCACCTCGGGCCGGATGAACTGCATCGTGTCGTAGATGGCCAGGCCCGCGTAGATCGAGCCGCCCGGCGAGTTGATGTAGAGGTGAATGTCCTTCTCAGGGTCATCGGACTCCAGGTGGACGAGCTGGGCCACGATCAGATTGGCGATCTCCTCGTTGACCTGCCCCCCGAGGAAGACGACGCGGTCGTTGAGCAGGCGCGAGTAGATGTCAAACGACCGCTCCCCGCGGGCGGTCTGCTCAACGACCATCGGAACAAGAGTCATCAGGGCCTCCTTTTGCAGCGCTGATATTGTGCAACGAACAGGTTGCACTCGACCCTAGCATATGTGCAACGCATAAGTTGCACATATCACCGTCCCCCCCTTCCCCGCCACGTCCCAGGAGGCCGACATGTCCGACACGATCGAACGCGAGATAGAGCTGCCGGCGACGGTCCAGACCGTCTGGCAGGCCTTGACTGACCCGGATTGCCTGGCGGAGTGGCTGGCCGACGAGGTATGGCTCGACCTGCGCCCCGGCGGCGAGGCGCGGTTCGTCAGCGGGGAGGAGGTCAAGACCGGCTGGGTCGAGGAGGTCTCGCCGCCCGGCTACGACGGCAGCGGCCGGCTGGCGTTCTGGTGGGCGGTGGACGATGAACCGGCCTCGCGGGTGTCCATCTCGGTGACCGGCCGCGACGACGCGCGCAGCGTGGTGCGCATCGTCGAGACCAGGCCGCTGGCGGTGCTCGACCTCGTCGGCATCCCCCTGCCCGGCCACGGCGGCAGGACCTTCGGGCCCGCGCTCGTGGCCGCCTAGGCGATGACCGACGACCAGGCCGGACGGGTGTTCAGCGCTCTGGCGGATCCCACCCGCCGGCGCCTGCTCAGTGCCATCTCCGCCACGCCCGCCACCGCGACCGAGCTGGCCGGCGACCTGCCGATCTCACGCCAGGCAGTGACCAAGCACCTCAGCGCGCTGGCCGACGCGGGGCTGCTCGAGCGCGAGCGGGTCGGCCGCGACATCCGCTACCGCGTCACGCCGGAGCCGCTCACCGAGGCGGTGTCATGGATGGCCGAGGTCGGCGGTCAGTGGGACCGCCGGCTGGACTCGCTGCGCCACAGCCTCCCGAGCCCCACCGGGCCGGGGTCATCACCCGCCTGAGTCCGCGCCGCGGAGCCCGAGCCAGCGCTCGAAGTGGTCGGCGAGCACTCCGGGAGAGGCGCTCGGGCCACGGCTCAGCCGGTTGACGGGCACGCCGTCGGCCAGCGTCGAGAGCACGTCAAAGCGCCGCTGGGCCCGGGCCCGGCCGTGCGGCAGTGAGATCGTGTACGGCGCGAGGTCCAGGAAGGTGGCGTCGCTCACCGCCTGGACCCCGGTCTGAGGGCCGCCGGGGTCAAGGACGAAGAGGGCGGCGAGAGGTGACGCGTCGCGCGCAGCGCCCGGGACGACCACCCACTGCTCGTCCTCGGCGTCAAACCGGGCGACCACGCGGACGCCGATCTCAGCGAGATCTGACCGGCCCGCCGGCAGGTTCATGACGGCCGGGCCGGGAAACGCCATCACGGCGTGGCCGGCCGCCTCGACCGCGACGACGTCGTCGCTGAGCAGGCGGTGACCGCGCCGCATCAGCTCGGCCACCAGGCTGGACTTCCCCGCCCCCGTCCGGCCGGCGAGGGCGACCGCGCCGCGGGGGGTGACGACCGCGCCCGCATGCAAGAGCTCCACGCCACGGATGAAGCTCGCCGTGAACAGGACGGTGTCGAGCAGCTGGCGCTGCCAGGCGGCATCGTCGCGGTCCGCGGGCGCGCACAGGACCGTCGTCGCAGCGTCATCGAGGTGGAACACCGTCTCCCCATAGACGACACGGTGATCGCCGGCGGCGCCGCGGTCGTAGCGCAGACCCGCTCCGTCGGCCAGCGTGGTCTCCCATGTTGCGACGGGGTCACCGCTGAAGCGCCGCCGGAGCTCGCTCGGCTCCGCCAGAGCGATGCGCACCGCGCGATCGCCACCGCCGTCGAGACTGTCGGTCACGCCCGGCAGCGCCAGGTCAGCAGTGACCGCCAAGCCGAAGGCGCGGAACCGCCGCGTGCGGTCCTGACCGCTCACCCGACGTCCGTATGCTTGCTCGCCTTGACGTGGAGGAATTCCGATTGGAGCGTCGCCCGTCCGGCATCGAATCGCTCCCGCAGGCCGGAGAGCCATTTCCGAGCCGCATCGGCGCTCAGCGCCTCCTCGCGGACCGCGGCGGCACACAGCGCGTCGAGGTTGAGGAGCAGCGACGCCTCCTCGAACGAGCCGACCTGCGCCGAGTCGCGATGCATCACGACGTCGGCGCAGCCGGCGCGGCTGAGCAGCAGGGGGAGGAACCCGGCGATCCAGCCGCGGCGCTCGGAGCCGCTCCACAGCCGGCCGAGCACGGTGCGGGTCACCTCGCCGGGCTCCGCGTCGAGATCCAGGCTGGTCAGCATCTCGCTGATCACCACCGTGCCGCCGGGCCGCGTCACACGGGCCATCTCAACCACGGCGACGTCAGCGTGCGGGATGTGCTGGATCGTGCGGTCCGCCCGGCAGCCGTCGAACTGCCCGGCGTCGAACGGCAGCGCCGTCGCATCGGCCACCACGAACGTCGCGCCGAGCTCGCGCGCCGCCGGGGTGCGGAGCGCCTGGGCGATGAGCATCTCGCTGCGGTCCACGCCCGCCGCCACGCCGCCGGCACCGACGAGGCCGGCGAGCGTGCCCACGTCGCCGCCGGTCCCGCAGCCGACGTCCAGCGCCGAATCACCCGGGCCCAAGCCGAGGAGCGCGATCGAGGCGCGCTTGGCCTCGGCGACGCAGGGGACGGCCTCCACGGCGGCGAGAAACGCGCACAGCTGCTCGGGATCCCCGCTCTCGTCGACGTTGGCGAAGGCCGATCCGAAGGAGCCGCTCACCCGGCTTAGCGTAGAACCCGCCCGGAATCGCCCCGCATGACGACGGATCCCGTGCCCCCGCCGGGTGCAGACCCGCCGTACGCCGGCCGCGCCTTCGGCCTCGATATCGCGGCGGACTTCGCGATCCCGGGCGTGCTCGAGCCTCGGGACGCGGGCCCGAGGCGCGGTGAGCACACGGTCACGGTGAGCCTGGCTGAGCCGGACGCGATCGCGAGCGGATGGCCGCAGGACGGCGTGGAGCGCACGTTCGAGCTGCCCGGCGCCGGCGGATTGCCCGTGTTCACCATCGACCGCCACCCCGACGCAGGGCACCGGGTGCGGATCGCAGAGCTGGGAGAGTGCCTGATCTCCACCGACGGGAGCCACATCGCCTACGCGCCGATCGCGGAGCCCGCGCTGCGCTGGCGGCTTCTGTTCGGCCAGGGCCTCCCGATCGCCGCCGCACTGACCGGACTGGAGGTGCTCCACGCCAGCGCGGTCGTCCGCGACGGCCGCGCTCTGGCGATCTCCGGGCCGTCAGGATCGGGCAAGACCGCGACGGCGCTCCAGCTGATGACGCACGGCGCGGAGTTCCTCGCCGACGACGTCGTGGCCCTCGAGCCGCACGACGACTCGGTCATCGCCCACTCCGGCCTGGGGGTCGCGCACGTCTCGGGCACCGAGCGCGCCGCGCTGGTGGCCGCCGGCGTCACGCCGCCCGACTCGTTTGACGCGGGCGCCAAGCATCACATCGCGCTGCCCATCCGCGAGCGCCACGCCCCGCTGAGCGCCATGTACTTCCTCAACCGGGGCGCCGACGTCCCGCGCGCGAGCATCGCCGCCCTGTCACCGCCCGATCCGCGCCTGCTCCTGGGTGCCACCTTCGTCGCTCACGTGCCGACCGCCGCCCGCCTGATCGCGCAGCTCGACATCTGCGCGCGGCTGGCCAGCACCGTCGCGACGTTCCGCATCGACGTGCCGCGCGACAGCAGCGCCGCGGAGGTCGCCGCACTCATCGCCGGGCAGACCGGCGCGACACGGTGATCGTCGGCGCGCACGATCCGCAGGGCGCCGCCCCGCCGGTCGAGCGGGTGGCCGCGGCCGCGGGGACCGGCACCGCGGATGTGTTCGTCAGCGGGCCCCTCGCCGTCGCCGGCATCGAGGCGCCGCAGCGCCGCGACGCGATCACCGGCCTGTGGGCGGGTACGCTGCACGATGCGGCGCAGATCGCGCACGTCGCGGGGCTGGCCCCCGGCGCGCCCCCGGCGCTGATCGCAGCCGCCGGGTATGCCGCGCACGGCGTGAGCTTTCTGCGGGCGCTGCGCGGCGCCTACCAGCTGGTGCTCTACGACGACGCCCGCGACGAGGTCATCGTCGCCGCCGACCACCTCTCGGCGCGCGCGATCTTCTACCGCTCCGACGGCGTGGGGACCTGCTTCGCCGCGGAGCTCTCGCCGCTGCGCCGGGTGCTGGCGCGGGATCCCGGTCCTGACCCCGAGACCGTGCCACGGTGGATCACCGACCGCTCCCTGCCCGACGGGCTGACGCTGTTTCGCGGCGTCAGGCGCCTGCGCTGCGGCGCGGCGCTACGCCTGACGCGCGGCGGGTGTGCGGTCCAGACGGTGTGGCAGCCGCGCTACCAGCCGCCCCCGGCCGTGTCGGTGCAGAACGCCGGGACGCAGATCCGGGCCACGGTGAGGCAGGCGGTGCAACGGCGGCTGACCACCGACGGCACCACGGGAATCCTGCTCAGCGGCGGATTTGACTCGGCGACGATCGCGGGCACGGCGCTGGCCGCGCTCGCGAGCCACGGTCAGACCCTGCCCGCCTACTCCACCGTCTTTCCCGGGGAGCCGTGGGACGAGTCCGCGGACATCCGCCTGCTCACGGCCACCCACGGGCTGCCCGCAACCGAGCTGCGCACCTCCGGCGGCACCCTGCTCACCGCCCTGCACTTCCAGCAGAGCTGGGGGGTTCCCCAGCCGGCCCCTGGCTCCATCCTGGACACGCCGCTGCTGGCGCGGGCGCGCGCCGACGGCCTGCGCGTGATGCTCGACGGCCAGGGTGGCGACGAGCTGTTCACGGCCTCCCCGTATGTGCTCACCGACTACGTGCTCCGCGGCCGCCTCGCCGCGGCCTGGCGCCTGGCCCACCAGTTCCCGGGCACCGGAGACCGGGTGGCACGCTGGCAGGTGCAGGCGCTCGCGCGCCACGTCGTCCTGAGTGGAGGCCTGCCTCATTGGGCCCACCGCCTCCCGGTCCCCCGACGCCGGTCGGGCTACGCGAGCCTCGACTGGCTGCGCCCGCAGGGTCGTGCGATCGCCGCGGCCCTGGACGACCCCTGGGCCTGGAAGCACAGAGCGCACGGCGCACCGCGGTGGTGGGCCCACCTCGCCCACCTGCTCGTCGACGCGCGCGAGCTCAGCGGTCTGCAGGACTATCTCCGCCGGCGCGGGGCGATGCAGGAGATCGACTCCAGGCAGCCGCTGCTCGTGGATGTGGACCTCATCGAGCTGATGCTCACGATGCCTCCCCAATACGCGCTCTCCCCCGCCTACGATCGCGCCCTGGCACGCGACGCGATGCGGGGGATCGTCCCCGAGGCGATCCGCATCCCCAGGCGCAAGAGCAACTACGGCGAGTTCATCCGCCGGACTCTCTCGGGTCCGGACTTCCCCGAGCTGCAACGGATCCTCGACCAGCCCGGGGCCGAGATCGGGGCTTTCGTCGACCTGACCCGGATGCGTGACACGTTCCTGATCGCCCCGCCCCGAGCCGACGATCCGGCGTGGCCGGATTGGGCCCAGCGCATCTGGGCCCTGGCCACCACCGAGCTGTGGCTGCGCGAGATGGCGCTCGGCAGCGGCTTCACGCGATGGGCCGGCGCGCTCGCGCTCAGCCCACCCCGGATCGAGACGCTCACCGCCGGCGGAGGCCCGCGCTCGTGACAACTGTGACGATCAGCGGTGGACTTTTCCTGGACTTGCGCGTTGCACCAGGCCCGCCTAGCCTCGAAGACACCCCAAATCAGGAGGTGAAGCATGGATACCAATGAACGCAAGCAGCATGACGAGGTCCTCGAGTACTCCGAGCCCACGGTGGTCGACTACGGGACGCTCAACGACCTGACCGCCGCCGGCGGTTCGAAGTTCGAGGACAGCCCGGTCGGTACCCCGATCGGTGGCGTGACGGCCTCTTCGACGCCGTAACGCGAAGCCCTGACGGGACGGGCGGCGGCGATTCGCAGCCGCGCACCGCGCGCGCAGGTCGCCGCCCCTTCCGTACCCAGGCCTGGTGTTCAGTCGTCCTCGGGGGTGATCCGGAGGATCCCCAGGCCCAGCCCGCTCTCACCGTCCAGGATGAGCTCTGTCGCGGCAGCGCGCGACGTGACCCCGAGCTTGCTGAACGCCGACGTGAGGTGATTCTTGACGTTGCTCTCGGTGACGACGAGCTTCTCGGCGATCTCGGCGTTGGAGCAATCCAGCACCACCATGGCCAGTACCTGACGCTCGCGAGGAGACAGCGGCGGCCGGTCCACCAGCTGGCGCACCGAACGCGGTACCACGCACTGGCCTGCGCTGACGGCCACCAGCGTCGGCAGCAGCGTGTGCTCGAGCTCCTCGACGAGGACTGACCCCTCCACGCGCGCCGCCACCGCACGTGCTCCGCGCGTCGACGGGAGCTCGGACAGGATGGCGACGACCGGGCCCGCGTGCTGCTCGCGAACCTCGGCGAGCTGCGCCACCTCGGCGCGCGTGGCCCGTTTCCAGGTGAGGATGCCGACCGCGTCGGTGGCGCCGTCGAGGACCGCGGTGCGTTCCCCGAGGATGTCGGCGGCCCGTCGCCATAGGCCCGCATCGTCGTGGAGCAGGCGGATCGAGAGCGGTGGTGGGTGTGTCACGAGTGCGCGCCGCGGGGCCATGTGCGACCTGGCTACAGGAGGGTAGTATCCGCAGCGAGTACGTACCTCACCTATCCTCACTGAGAAAGTCGTGCCGGTAGGACACGACGGCGGAGGAGGAGATCAGCGCGTGGACGGTGCCGACGAGGCTCCCGACCTGCTCGGGGCGCAAGCTCGAGTACCCGACGGAGTCGTATACAGGACCTTTGCCCGTGAGACCGTGGTGCTCAACCTCGAGACGGGGCTCTACCACGGTCTGAACCCGACCGCCGGCCGGATGCTCGAGACGATCGAGCGGGTCGGGTCCGTCGGCGCTGCCGCCGAGGTGCTCGCCGACGAGTACGCACGCCCTCTCGAAGACGTCCAACGCGATCTCTGCAAGCTCTGCGCGGCGCTGGTGGAGCGGCGCCTGCTGATCGTCGAAGATGCCTAGCTGCGCCCCGCACGACATCCGGGCTCGGTGAGCGTCCGGATGAGGACCACCCTCACCCGCGCCCGCACGGCGGGCCGCATCGCCGCCGCGCCCGAGGACCGTCTGCCTCCGCTGCTGAGGGGGCTTCTGGCGGCTGAGATCCTCACCACCTACGTGATCATGCGCCGGCGCATGCCGCGCCACGACCTCCGCACGCTCGTGAGCATGAGCCGCGGCGCGGCGCGCCGGGTGCCGGGGGGAGGCGCGACCGGCGCGGCCGATCCGTGGCGAGTGGCGCTGCGCCTGGGCAACGCGGTCGACCGCACGCTCAGCGTCCTGCCCACCGACTCTCGCTGCCTCGTGCAGTCGCTCGTCCTCACCCGGCTGCTGTCCGCGCGAGGCGTGCCGTCCACCCTGGTGATCGGGGCGCACTCGACAGCGCAGTTCGAGGCCCACGCCTGGGTCGAGTACCAGGGACGCCCTGTGCTGCCGCCGGGCGAGTTCCTGAACTCCCGGCTGCTCGAGCTCTGAGTACTAGTACTCCATGATCGTGCCGCGCTTGCGGCTGAAGTGCACCGCCAGCCAGAGCACCCCGATCGAGACCGGGAGCAGCACGGCGGTGAATCCCACGAGCTTGGCCAGTTCCAGCCACGCGGGGTCGACCGTCGGGGTGCCGAGGAGCAGGTGACGCAGCAGGTCGACCGTCGGGGTGAACGGCTGGACGTCCGACGTCCAGCGGATCCATCCCGGGAACAGCCGCAACGGGAAGTATGCGCCGCCGAGCAGGCTGAGTCCGGCGACCACGAACGTCGCCCCCAGCGCTGATTTGAACGCGATCAGGGCCCCGACGAACAGCAGCCCGATGCAGCCCAGCGACACCGCGCCGAGAATCCCGACACCCAGCGCGGGGACGATCTCGCCGACGTTGATGGGCACGCCGAACACGGCCGCCGCCAGCGCGAGCATCACCCCCGCGAAGGTGACCGCGTACAGGATCGGGAAGGCGGTCACGCACACGACGCCCCAGACGGGGCCGATGGGCGAGATCAGGATCCGCTCGAAGTTGCCGGCCATCAGCTCCATCCGCACGATCTCGGTGCTCAACAATGCGGACGTGAGCACCGACGTGGTGACGATGCCCACCACCGCGTAGGCGAAGTACGCGCCGTGCGGTCCCACCGCCCCGGGCCGGACGAGCTTCCCGATGTAGAAGAAGATCGTCAGGGTGAAGAGCATCCCAATGACCTGACTGGCGACCCGGAATCGGTAGCTCATGAAGATCATCGCGTCGCGCCGGATCGTGGCGACCATCGCGCCCCCATATTGAGCGGCGAGCCTCACCTCACGCCACCTGGAGCTCTCCGTCTTTGACGAGGTAGCTCTCGTCGAACTCGTAGGGCTGCTGCTCGCCGGCGGGCGAGCACCAGATGACCGCGCCGCGGCGGGCCAGGACGTCGTCCACCGCCTGGATGAGCATCGCCAGTCCCTCATCGTCGAGGCTGTTGCGCGGCTCGTCGAGCAACAGGACCTGGGGCCGGTGCACGAACGTGAGGGCGAGCCGCAGCCGCTGGCGCTGGCCCTGTGACAAGCGGTCGGCGCGGCGCTTGGCGAGGTCGGAGAGCCCGAAGTCCACCAGCGCGCGGTCGACGAGCTCGCCGCGCCGGGCCCGCGGCAGCATTGCGATCCGCGCGCCGAAGTCGAGGTGCCCCTTGACGCTGAAGCGCGCGTAGAGGCCGCGGTCGCCGGCGGAGAGAAAGCCGATCCGGCGGTGATATTCGCGCCAGTTACCGTCGCTGGAGATGCCGTCGACCACCACGGTTCCGGCGTCCGGAGCGAGGATCGCGGTGCCGATGCGCAGCAGCGTGGTCTTGCCGGCGCCGTTGCTGCCGCCGACGCGCACCGCGGTACCCGGTGCGACGTGGAGGCTGACGTCGCGCAGCACCGCCCATCGGGAGCGGCCGCGTCCCCAGTGGCGCCAGACGTTGTCAAAGGCGATGAGCGCGGGCGGCGCCTCGGGTGCCGGGGGCGCCACGACGCTGTGCACGCCCTGCTCTGTCGATACGCGTTGGCTCGTCATCGCATCCTCAGTATGGCTCTGCCCGTCCGCGGTACGCCCGCAACGCCGCCGGACCGAAGGCCATCGCCCAGCGCCGCGTCACGCGCAGCAGGTGCTCCCCGCGCGCCCGGTGCACGGCGATGCTGTCCTCCCGGGTCAGCGGGCGTTCCATGTCCTCCGGGATCTTCTGGCGCTCGCGACGCAGCGAGGCGCCGCGCCCGTGAGGCGGGGCCAGCAGGAGGTCGGCGAGGCTGGCGTTGGCCCTCAGCTGCGGGGTGGGCTTCTCCAGGAGGGGAGTGGCCAGGTTGGCCGCCACCTTCCAGCGAAACGGCCCGTCGTCGAGGTGGGCCGGGAGCCCGACCAGCGACGAGAGCAGGCGCGCGCCGACCCGGAGCGGCCCCGCGAGCTCGGGGTAGCAGCGTGCCGTGGCCTCGATGCTCTGGCCGGCGTCGCCGCCCTTGCCGACCGCGTCCCACCATGCCGCCACGTCGGCGGCCATGCGCAGGCCCGCGAAACCATCACGCGCGTAGAACAGCGTGAGCGCGGCGAGCCCGTCCGCCGGGGCCATGACGAGCGGCTGGTGCGATCCGGCCGACCGCGCGCGGACCAGCGCGTCGGCGGCAAACCGCGTCTCGTACCAGTGGACCCGCCAGTGCAGCTCCACCCGTGGCAGCCGGGCATGGCTCAGGGTCTCGTGGAGCACCGGAAGCGCGGACGCGCGCGCCGGCTGTGGCTGCCACCGCCACCCCGCCCGCTCCACGGACGCGATGGCGTGCTTCAGGTCGCCGGCGTCGACCAAGATGTCGATGTCCCCGGAGCTGCGCGCGCCGACGTCCCCGTAGAGCTCGCGGGCCAGGGCGCTGCCCTTCAGCGGCAGGGCCCGGATCCCGTCCCGTTCCAGCTCGGACAGGATCGACAGCGTCGCCAGGTCGTGGAGCCGCCCGTGCTGGCGAGCCAGCTCCGTGCGGGCCGCGAGCCGTTCCCCCAGCACCGGCCGCACGTCACCGACGAGCTCGATGAGCCGCCGGCCGAACAACACCGTCACATGGAGGCGCTCGAGCAGGGCGAAGAGGCGTCCGGGGTCAGCGGCGGCCAGCAGCGCAGCCGCCTCGGGCGCCCGAGCGCGGCGCCTGGCAGCGGTGCCGGCCAGCAGCAGCGCCAGCCGCTCCTCCGGGATCGCGTCAGGTGGGACGACGGGTCTCACCGTCACCCGATGATCGTCCCGCCCATTGACAGTCAAGTGGCGTGAAGTGGTGTTCACCGCGCTGAGTATGCCCGCCCCGGCCATCTCTACGCCGAGGTTGTGGGGCTTCTAACCGTGTACCGGCGCGGCGTCTACGGGGCCCAACAGCAGGATGTCGTGCTCTTCAGCGCCTTGAGATGGCTCCACGGAAACAGCGCCAGAGCGTTGTTCGGGTACTGATTTCCGAACGCGGCGGGCCATGGGTTGGCCTTGCTCACCGGGGCCTGCCCGTATAACACGACGGCGCCCGCCTTGTCACGCACGATGATCCCGTATCTCTGCGCGGCCTTGGCCAGCATCGCCACAATCGGCGGCAGGTGCAGTGAGTCGATGTTGAGCTTTGGGTCCAGGCGGAACCGCATGCCCTCCGGGATCGGCGTGGTGACTCCCTTGGAGAACACGTTGCCGTCGGTCCGCTGAGCCGGCCACGTCCAATCCTCGCGCTGGGTCTCGACCAGCGCCATGGCGAGCGCGTGGTTGATGTAACCGCGCTGCAGATCGGCAAACGTCACAAGGCCGCCGAGCAGCGGCAGGCCGGTGGCCGTGGCGCCCCAGTTGTTGGTCTGCCCCGAATGGGTGAAGTAACCGGGGTTGCTGGACACGTCGTCCATCTCGCCGCCCCAGCGAGCGTTCCACTTGCCGTTGGACCCATGCATGAGCCAGAAGTCCCACAGCTTGTTGGTCGACGGCTGCCAGATGGTGAGGCTGTGATCGGTACCGGCGGCGGCCTCGGCGTTGCGCGGGATCGGCACCGCATCGAACGCCTGTTGCAGGTCCGGGCCCCAGGTGTCGAGCTTGACCTTGGTCGTGCGCTGGTTGGCGGGCACGACGTAGACGGGGACGCTGTAGGAGGTCGTGTTGAACCAGGGGCCGTAGTCGTGCACCTGGCGCAGCAGCTCCTCGACGTAGCCGCCCGAGTTGGGGCGGACGGGCGCGTTGGCGCTCAGGGGACTGTTCCAGACGCTGGTGCGCGAGAAGGGGTTGCCCGGCCACGGGGCCGAGTCGGCGGCGTGGATGGCCAGCCGTGCCTCCACGTCGGTGGTCTCCGTGAGTGACATCGACGGGCCGGGCGTGTAGCCGGCACTCGGGGACGGCGGGGCCGGAGTCGTCGCCGGCGCGGCGCCGGACGGAGAGGCAGCGGCAATGCCGACTGGCAGTGCCACCATCACCGCCGCAGCAATAGTGAGGGTTTGCAGGCGACAGTGACGCATGATGAGGTTAAGTGTCATATGTATCTTTCGACTCACCACTTGTCGGTTAGCCGGGCTCCCGGGGGACTAAACATGGCCGCCTCGAGGCCGGAAAGCCCTCTCCAGTCCTATCGGCAGCTGCGCCGGCGCGGTTGAGCCGGTCGCCGTCGAAACGCGCAGAACCTGCGGATGCGTGTACTAGCCTCCGTGGCACGGGATGACGGATAGCCGAACCGCCAGCGAGCGACGTCCACACGTCCGCCGGCCGCCGCGCTCTGCCGCCGGTGGAGCGACAGCGCGGCCAGATCGTCGTGGCCAGACCCAATCGTCGGGGCGGGTTCGCCAGATCGACGTGCTCAAGGGACTGGCGATCGTCGGCGTCATGGTCCAGCACGCGTTCTCCCCCCGGTTCCTCCACGACTCCTGGGACACCCTGTGGGCCGGACAGGCGGTCCCCATCTTCTTCATCCTCATGGGGCTCAACGCCACGCGCTCGATGGACAAAGGCGGCGCGGGCTCCCTGCGTGAGCTCTACACCAGGCGCTACCTCACGAGCCGCCTGCAGCGGCTCGTCGTCCCCCTCCTGTTCATCTGGGTGGTGGCGCTCATCGTGGCGGTCATCGTGGGCGAGGTCCACATCGGCCCGCTCGTGGTCGTGGGAGTGCTGCCCCTGGCCAGCGCCCCCGGCAACTACTTCGTCACGATCGTGCTGGAGTTCGCCGTGCTGTTCCCCGCCGTCTACTGGTGCTGGCGCCGCGCCCCGGTGGCGACGACCGTGGTGCTCGTCCTGGCCGACATCGGCTTCGAGCTGCTGGCCCCGCACGTGCACGTGCTGACCAGTGCGGGCACGGCCAACGGCTACCTCTATGAGGCGGCGATCTTCAAGTACCTGGCGGCCATCGCCGCCGGCATGTGGCTGACGCGACTGACCGTGACTCCTCGGCTCCTCGCCCCGCTGTGCGCGCTGGCGGCGGCCAGCTTCGCCTATCTGATCGTCCTGCACCAGAGCCCGACGCACTTCGGCTGGCTGATCCCCTCGTTCAGCGCCAGCACCAACTTCCTCAGCGTCTTCTACGCCGTCCTGCTCACCTACGCCGGGCTGCGCTGGCTCACCCCACGCTCCTGGCGTGGCGCGTACGGGCTGCTCGAGCGTCTCGGCCAGGCCTCGTACCACATCTTCCTGCTGCAGATCGTGTGGTTCGGCGCGATCACCGACCGCTCAGCCGTCGCGGCGATCTTCGGGATCGCGGCCTGCTGCCTGCTGGGGCATGCGTTCTTCGTGGCGATGGAGCGCCGGCGGCCTAGCCCGGGAGCGGGCTGGCGAGCTCGGACGCGCTCAGCGCGCGCTTGACCGACGCCGGTGCGCCGGCGGCGAGGACGCCCGGCGGGATCTCGCCGCGCACCACCGCTCCCGCGGCGATCACCGAGTCATCGCCGATGCTGGCCCCGGCGAGGATCACGCAGTTGGCGCTGATCAGCACCCGGTCACCGATGACGATCGGCGCCGCCTCGTAGGCGCCGAAGCGGGCGTCGAGGTCGTCCAGCGGCTCGATCACATGGTTGTGATCGATGATCGAGACCCGCTCCCCCAGCCGTACGTCGTCGCCGATGGTGACCTGGTGCATGGCCGCGAGCATCACGCCGCGATTGCAGAACATGCCGCGGCCCACCCGCAGGGAGCCCTGGACGCTGAGCGTGAGGTCGCGGCGGGCGACGAACCCGGGCCCGATCTCGACCCGCGCGCCGGAGGAGATCAGCATCTGCGTGCCCGGCGCCAGATGCAGCCGGGTACCGCGCAGCGCGGGATGGCGGGCCGACGCCCACGTGGAGCGAAGCCGCCCGGCCACGCGATCGGCCGGTGAGCCCTCCAGGGGCGGGGGCGTGATTCGCATCGGCCTAGGCTCCGGACCCGGCGGCGGCCATCGTCACGCCGCCGCCGGGCGCAGATCGAGCACGGCGGAGTCGAC
This sequence comes from uncultured Actinomycetota bacterium, assembly GCA_963771675.1. Lineage (GTDB taxonomy): Bacteria > Actinomycetota > Thermoleophilia > Solirubrobacterales > Solirubrobacteraceae > Palsa-465. Next base: position 197,799 of record CAVYUJ010000010.1, read on the forward strand.
GAGGTCAAGGACGCCAGGGTGCGCCGCCTCGTCGAACTTCCGCGCAAAGGGCAGGCCTGACCGGCGGGCCTCGGCGAGGGTGTCGCGGTCGACGGTCACGGGGTGCGGCTTGGTCACGTCGTCGTCCCAGCGCAGCCAGGAGATGCTCTCACGCTTGACGCGAACCTGCGGGGTGTTGGACAGCAGCGTCGGGAAATAGGCCTCGTCGGGGATGAGCGTGGTGGCGAAATATCGCTGCCACCGCTCTGCCAGCGGCCCCTCCAGAGCGAGCGCGGCGGCCTGGCGCGAGAGCGCGGCCCACTGCTCGCCCTTGTAACTGGGCGTCTCGGGCGACCACGGCACGCGACGCCGCCGCACCCCGAGCACCCATCCGTTCTGGCGGGGCAGCTCGTTGAGGGTGACGAGTGCCTGCAGGCCGTACACGTACCGGTACCACACCGCTTTGCCGATCCTGACCAGTGAACGCGGCATGCGCGGCACGATGCCCAACTGGGGCAGCCGGAACCAGCGATGGGTGTAACGCATGACCAATCCGTCGTCGTCGGTGCGCGGGCGCAGGCCGAACGGGCCGAAGCCCAGCGGCTCGCCAGGCACGACGGCGTCGTACTGGCCGTCGAGCAACTCGCGCTCCCAGGCGTCCAGGTCGCGGATCGGATAGTCCTGGCCGGAGATGAGCACGATCCAATCCGGGTCGTGGCGCTCCTGCGCGTAGCGGAACGCCTCCAGCGTCGCCTCCACCAGTGACCAGTCGCCCCAGCGGGTGGCCAGGGCGCTCACCAGGAGATCGGCTCCCGCCTCCGCGGCCATGCGCTGGTCGATGTATCCCGTGGGCCGGTTGTGGCGCAGGACAACGCGGGCCCGCGGGCTCAGGCGCCGGATCGTGGCGGCGAGCCGCAGGGCCTGTGACGCCTTGTCATGGCACAGGATGACGTATGCCACAGTTTGCTCAGGCATTGTGACTTTTGTGTCGTTTAAGCCGTCGGGCCGTGTGACCGTAGGCCAGCTCGTGCACAAGATCGACACATCCGTCCAACATCGTGATCACCGGGCCACCGTTGCGCTCGCGCACCAATCGGCGAGCGGTGCGCCGGGTGTGACGGGCGATGGCGTGGAGCGGATGCAGGGCGGGCTCCACCGGCGCCCCGCGGTCCGCGTAGGCGTCGCGGAGCACCGCGTTGCTGCGGCCGTACTTCGCCCATTGCTCGAGCAGCTGCGTCACGGTCTCACGCGGGCGCCACTCCATCAACGGCTCGTCGATGGCGCACACCCTGTCGAAGCCGGCCAGCTGCACCCGCCAGCAGAAATCGGCGTCTCCCCCGCTCGGCATCACCCGGAAGCCGTCGACGCCCTCCAGCGCGGCGCGGCTGACGCCGAGGTTCGCCGTCGGGAAATACGGCAGGAAGTAGGGATGGTCGGCGTAGTGCCGCGCCAGCAGGTGCTGGCGATGCTCCGCGACCCGCTCGGCGATCCTGGGGCCACCGCGCACGACGATGTCGGAGAAGATCAGATCGAAGTCCTGGGCGGCAGCATCGCGCACGCGATCGACCCAACCGGCCCGGGCCACGCAGCGCACGTCGGTGAACAGGAGGCAGGGCTGAGACGTGCCGGCCCAGCCGTCATTGCGGGCCGCGTAGGGGCCGCCCGGGGTTGCACGCTGGATGACACGCGCGCCGAGGCGCTCCGCCATCCGTGCCGTTCCGTCCGTCGACGCGTCATCGACGACAACCAGTGAGTCCTGCGGCGACAACTGGCTGCGAATAGGTCCCAGGCAATCGGCGAGAAGCTCACTGGCGTTCCGGACCGGCACTACAATCGCGATGGCGGGCCGCTCTGCGGGACCGCTCATTGACTTTTCGCTGGTCGGACGAGCAGACGGGCGATTTTATCAGCGGCCCTGGTATGGCCCGAGGCGTCAATACGCAGGAAACCGTCACCGTCTGCTCGGCGCCGCCCCATCGCCAGACCCCCGTGTCGCAACCGTCCACCGCCAACGGCTCCCTGCCCATCTCCGTGGTCATCCCGGCCTACAACCGGGCTGATCTGGTCGGTCGTGCCATCCAGAGCGCACAGTCACAGCGTCCCGCGCCGCCGGCCGAGATCATCGTCGTCGACGACTGCTCCTCGGATGCCACGGCCGCCGAGGCCGAGAAGTACGGCGTGGTGGTGGTGCGCCATGAGGAGAACCGCGGCGAGGCCGGCGCGCGCAACTCCGGGCTGGACAAGGCGCGCTTTGACTGGGTGGCGTTCCTGGATTCCGATGATGAGTGGCTTCCGGAGCATCTGGCCACGCTGTGGCCCCGGCGAGGTACACACGTGGCGGTGTCGGCGACCGCGGTGTACCGCCTCGATGGCCGGGTACGCCTGCTCGGCCACGCCGCAGCTCGCCCGACGGTCATCGATCGTCCTGACGGATTGGTGTTCCCGAGTAATCCAATGCCATTGAGCGGCGTGCTCGCCGACCGCAGGGTGCTGCTGCGCCTGGACGGCTTCCGGTCATGGAAGACGGGGGCCGATCTGGACATGTGGATTCGCGCGGTGCAGGAGGGCACGATGCTCGCCTGCCCGGAGCCGGGCTACATCTATCACCTGCACGGCGGACAGGTATCCAGCGACAGCGCGCTGATGCGCGGCAATCTGCTCAAGCTGGTGGAGAGTTACAACGACCAGCCGTGGTGCACCGATGAGGTGGTGGACCGCGTCGCCGCGGTCAACGCCTGGGATGCTCTGCAAGCGGCGCGGGGCGCACGTGACTTTCGCGCGGTCGCCCGCGAGACCCGCTGGCTGGCCTCGCGGCCGACGCGCCTGCGGGCGCTCGCCGAGCTGTGGATGTGGCGGTTTCGCCTGCGGCGGCGCACCGAGGCGCTAGCGCTGCGCGAGAGCCGGCTACCGCCCGGATAGCCCGCCGGAGAGTGTGGATCGTGTTAGTGATGTTCGACACATGTGCACCCACCACGCACGGAAAATGACGCCTCGGCGTGTTGATTGCTGCAGTATGGGTACTACCTGAACAGCGGCTGTTGGGCCACTGCTAAGGTCCGGTGAGCCTGGGAGCTTTAAGCGAGTTGGCTCCACGTTGACTACCTATACTGTGAGCGGCGTCGTCGTACACGGCGCCGGCATTCCGAGCACAGCCACCGCTCGGCAGCATCGCGAAGCACCCGGTTGCCCGTCGTTCTCCGGCAACCCGCACGATGCAGTCCGTCGCGCAGGGAGCGCTTCGCTATCTGTCATCAGCCGGTGGCCAAGGCACACGGAAACCACGACTACGTTGCCGCTGGAAAGCGCTGATACCGCCCGCGAAACCAGGGAACAAGACACCCAATGACAACATCCGTCCGACAAACCCGCCCGAACACGAAACCGCCGCGCCAGACGCCGCCACGCCGGCCGCCGGCGCACACCGAGCCCCAGGCTGAACCGGAGCAGAAGTTCACGCTCGCGGAAGCCGTCCGGCGCCACTGGCTTCTGTCGCTGGCGCCCGTCGTCATCCTGCTCGCCATCGGCCTCGTCGTCGGCGCGAGCAAGGCGCCGACCTACACGGCCTCGTCGACCGTCAACGTCGGCAAGTCGGACATCAACACGCAGGCCACCCCCGGTTACCTCGTGGCCGCAGAGGCCCTGGCCTCGAGCTACAGCCGCCTGGTGAACAGCTCCCACATCTCGGTTCCCACCGCCGCCAAGGTCGGTGAGACTCCGGCGGAGGTCGCCACGCAGCTGACGGCGGCCCCGATCCCGCAGGAGCCCACGTTCACGATCAGCGCCACCGGGTCCTCCCCGGCGGCCGCGACGCGGCTGGCCAATGCGACGGTCACCGCGCTGCAGGCCTACGTGGTCCAGACCGCGAGCCAGGGCGGCGGCCCCTCGCAGCTGCTGGCCAAGCTCACCGCGGCGCAGGCGCGCCAGATCAAGCTCCAGCAGCAGGTCACCGACATGACCAACCGCGACATCCGCGCCGCGCTGCGCCACAACCCGACGGGCAACCCGAGCACCGTCGTCCTGAGCCCCAAGAAGCAGGCCAAGATCAACTCCGCCAAGGTGGCGGCTCAGATGGCCCAGCTTCAGGTCCAGTCGCTGACCGGCCAGTACGTCAACCTGTCGACCAACGGGGTCGCCCCCACGCTCGACGTGCTCGTCCCGCCCACCGGCGTGACGACCGACAACCGCACGACCAACCTCGAGAAGTACGGGGTCATCGGTCTCGTCGGCGGTCTGATCATCGGGATCGCCCTGGCCGGACTGGTTGAGGCCACCGAGATCCGCCGTACACGCACGGCGCCGCTGCCCGCGGCCTAGCCGGGATCTCCATGGCAGTCGCACGCCAGAAGAGCAACGGCGTCACGCTGCTGTTCGCCGCCGCCGTCGCGATCGGCGGCCTCGGCGGGCTGCTGCTCTCGCACCGGGTCCGGAGCCTGGATCCCTTCACCGGCGCGGTGATCGGAATGGCCGCCGGTGCGGGCGCGGTGACGTGCCTGCTCGTGGTGGAGCCGGCGGTGATCCTCACCGGTGGCCTGCTGCTCTCGGTCTTCTCCGGCTACTGGGGGGACATCGGCATCCCGATCCCGCTGGACCGGGTGGCGATGGCGTGCGGCATCGGCACGGTGCTCGTGCGTTCGATCCGCAACAACGAGGGTCCGCGGCTTCGCACCACCCACTGGCTGATGCTGCTGTTGCTGCTCTACGCGATCGCGTCGGCGGCGTGGGCGGGCACGCTCACCAGCCACGGGCCTCTCTTCGCCCTCCTCGATCGCCTCGGCCTGTTCCCCTTCCTGCTGTTCCTCGTCGCTCCCGTCGCCTTCAAGACCGAGCAGCAACGCCGCGTGCTGGCGGTCGGGATGCTGGCGATGGGCGCGTACCTGGGGCTGACCTCGCTGTTCGAGGCCGTGGGCGCCAAGAGCCTGGTCATCCCGCACTACATCACCAACCCGGCCCTGGGCCTGCACTATGACCGCAGCCGCGGGCCCTTCCTGGAGGCGGGCGCCAACGGCCTGGCGATGTTCAACTGCTTCATCGCCGGCGCGATCACCCTTCCCTACTGGCGCGGCCGACCCCGTGTCCGCGCGCTGGCGGTCGGGATCATGATCCTCTGCGTTGGCGGCATGGTCTTCACGCTCACGCGTCAGGTGTGGGTCGGCGCGGCCCTCGGCGCCCTCGTGGCGATGCTCTGCGACCGCCGGCTGCGCCGCTGGGTCCCGGGCGCCGCCGTGGGAGCGGTCCTGACCGTGCTCGTCGCGCTGGCCTTCGTGCCGGGGCTGCAGCACAGCGTCAACTCGCGGGCCAACGACCAGGGCTCGGTCTGGGACCGGCTCAACTCCGACGCCGCCGCCCTGCGCATGGTCGCGGCGCGTCCCGCGCTCGGCTTCGGCTGGGGCAACTTCGGCAAGGACAGCGTGCCCTACTACCGCCTGGCGGCCACCTATCCGCTGTCGAGCATCACGGTCGCGCACAACATGCCGCTGTCCAACGCGGCCGAGCTGGGCCTGCTCGGCGCCGGTCTGTGGCTCGTCATCGTCCTGATGGGCGTCGTCGCGCCCGCGTTCGGACGCGCGCCGCCCTCGGTCGAGCCATGGCGCCTGGCGCTGATCGCCGGGATGATCGCCTGGTTCATCCAGTCGAACCTGAGCCCGCTGGACTACGCCTTTGACAACTACGTCATCTGGCTGTGGGCCGGAATCGTGCTCGGCGGACGCGAACGAGCGCCCGCCCGTGGCAGCGAGCCCCTGCGGGAAGCGGCACGCGCCCTGCGCCTGAGCCCGGCGTGAGCCTCGGTTCGACCCTCACCCGCTCCGCGCCGAACGCGCGACGGCCCAGCCCGCCGGTGCTGGGCGCCATGATCGCCGTCGTCGCCGCGGTGATCGCGGTGGTCATCGTGCTGCTGGTCTCCGGCGGCGGCCCGTCCGGGACCGCGAGGCCGTTCGCGGCCAACTCGGTCTGGAACGCCGCCGTGCCCGCCGACGCGCCGCTGGCGCCCAACTCCAGCGCGCTGGTCACACAGCTCGAGGCCCAGGTCAAGGCCAAGGGTCCGTGGATCAACACCACCCCGTACAGCATCCCCGTCTACACGGTCAGCGACAGCCAGCCGACCGTGCCGGTCAAGCTCGATCAGCAGGGACCCGGAAGCGTCGGGGAGCTCTCCCGTGTGCTCGCCGCCGGCGTGCCCATCCCCGCCAACGCCCATGCCGCGGCAGGGACTGACAAGTCGCTCGTCATCTACCAGCCCAGCCGCGACCGGCTCTGGGAGTTCTGGCAGGCGCGCAAGGTCGGCGGCAAGTGGAACGCGGTGTGGGGCGGGCTGATGAACCACGTCTCGCGCAATCCGGGCTACTTCGACGATCCGCATGACTGGGGCGGCTCCGCGACCAGCCTCGCGCTGCTCGGGGGCCTGATGCGCATCAGCGAACTGCGCGCGGGTCACATCGACCACGCGCTGGCGCTGGCCATTCCGGCGGCGGCCAAGGGACGTTTCGTGTACCCCGCGCAGCGCGGCGACGGCGTCGACACCGGTCCCAACGCGATCCCGGAGGGCACGCGGCTGCGCCTGGATCCCAAGCTCGACATCAACGCCCTGCACCTGCCGCCGACGACGCGCATGATGGCCCTCGCGGCCCAGCGCTACGGCATCATCGTCCGTGACCAGTCGGGCTCGGTCTCGTTCTACGCCGAGGACCCCACCACCACCGGCTCAGACCCGTACGGCGGGACCTACGGCCTGTTCGACGGTCTCTCCCCCCACGACCTCCTCAAGGGCTTCCCCTGGAGTCACCTCGAGGTCATCAGCCCGTCCTGGCGCCCGGGGCACTGACCGCGTACAGGACGTTGGTGAACGCGGCGCCCGCCGTCCGCGGGCTCGCGGTGTCCGAGGCGGCGTCATAGACGTAGGGCTCATACCCCAGCTCGGCCATGAAGTCGTCGATGTCAGGGCCGGGAGTCTCGATGAGCGTCGGCGGCTTGGAGCGTGCCAGCGTCTCACGGAGCCCCTGGAGCGCCTGGAGCTCGAACCCCTGGACGTCGAGCTTGACGAAGCCCGGAGAGAGCCCGAGCGCGTCCAGAGCGCGCACCGGTACGGTTCGGTGCACGACCTCGAAGTCCGGCGACTGCATCCGCGCGCCGAGCATCTCCTGCAGGCTGGTGGCGCGCTCGACGAAGCCGGGGATCACCGACGCCTCCGCGGTGATCGGGACGCCCTTGTAGACGGGCACGTAGAGCTCCAGGTCGTCGTCGGTGGCGCCGGCAGCCCAGAGCCGGAAATCGTGGCGCCCGGCGAGACGCCCCGCCCAGCGCAGGTTGCTCTCGTGGTACGGGTTGGGCTCGATCGACAGGATCGGCGCGCGCTTCTGCTGCAGGCGGAACGAGAGCGCGGACATGCCCGAGTTGGCCCCGACGTCGAGGAACACCGCGTCGCTCTGCGCAAACAGGCCGAAGACGCCGTATTCGGGGTCATGGGGGCGGCGCAGCAGGTAGCGCGCGGTGACGAACGGTCGCATCGACAGCGCGTACAAGCGCGGACTGCGCATGAGCGCAACCTTGAGCTCCTGCTGGCCGGGCAGCCGGCGGCGGGCACGGATCCCCATGACGGCCATTGTGCCATCGTCTGACGCGGTGACCGGACCCGCCCGCAGACCCGCGCGCAGTCTGCTCTCCCGGGGGCCCGGGACGGCCCTGGGCCTGGGCCTGTTGGCCTGCCAATCGTGGCTGGCGGCCTCGACGGGCTACCTGCTCGCCCTGCTGGCCGCCGGGGCCCGCTACACCGATTCCCCGTCTGACGGCGCCGGCGGGCAGTCCCCCAACCTCGCGGTCCTCGTTCCCGCCCACGACGAGGAGCGCGGGGTCGCCGAGGCCGTGCATGCCCTGGTGGCTCAGGACTACCCGGCGGCGCAGCTGGATGTGATCGTCATCGCCGACAACTGCACCGACGACACCGCCGGCGTGGCCGCCGCGGCGGGCGCCACCGTCTGGGAGCGCCACGACCTCAGCGCCCGCGGCAAGGGCCAGGCGCTGGGCTGGGCGCTCGCGCGGCTGCGCGCAGGGCCGCGCACGCCAGACGCGGTGCTGGTGGTCGACGCCGACTGCATCGCCTCACCCAACCTCTGCGCGGTGGTGGCGGCGGAGATCGCCGATCCCGGTGTCCAGGCGATCCAGGCGCGCTATGACGTCTCCAATCCGGAGGAGTCGGCCACGGCGGCGCTGCGGGCGGCCGGCTTCATCCTCAAGCACGTCATTCGCTCGCGCGGCCGCGCGCGTCTCGGCCTGTCGTGCGGCCTGTTCGGGTCCGGCATGGCCTTTCGCACCTCGCTGTTCGATGAGGTCCAGTGGCCCACGTCGGTCACCGAGGACACCGAGCTGCATCTCGAGCTCATCCAGCGCGGCGTCGTGGTGCGCTATGCGGAGCGCGCGTCGGTGCGCTCGGCCATGCCGACGACCGCGGCCGCCGCCGTGGACCAGCAGCTGCGCTGGGAGAGCGGCAACGCGCAGCTCGCCGGCTCACAGCTCGTGGGCCTGCTCACCCGGGGTGCGGCCAGGGGCGACGTGCAGCTGCTGGCCGCCGCGGCGGAGCTGCTGGCCCCGTCACAGACGATGCTGGCGGCAGGCAGCCTGGGCCTGGGCGGTGTGTCGGCGGTGCTGGGCCGGCGGCGGACCGCGGCCCTGGCGGCGGCCACGCTGGCGGGGCAGGCCGGCTATGTCCTGGGCGGGTTGCTGGCCGCGGGGGCGCCGCTGGCCAGCCTGCGCGCGCTCGTCCACGCTCCCGGCTTCGCCCTGGCGCGGCTGCGCATCCTGGGCCGGGTGGCATCCGGGCGACGGGCCGAGACCTGGGTGCGAACCGAGCGCGACGGCGCCGAGGACCAGCGGTCCGGAGGGTGGCCGACCAGAGGTCCGGGCGACGAGGGCTAGCGGTCCAGGGCGCGCTTGTCGAGCACGTCGAGGATCTCGCTGTCGGCCGCGGCGTCGAACTTGCGGGCAAACAGCTTGGCGCGCGCCTTGCCGCCCGCATCTGATTCCGCACCCGCCGCCTCCAACAGGGCCTCGGAGTCTCCGGCGGTGAGCACCCGCGGGTGCTTCTCGCCCTCGTCCCAGTCGATGTACCACAGGTTCTCGTTGACGATGTGGCTCTCAGTCCGGGAGTTGTGCAGCGCGGTGTGGATGAACATCTCGTCGGGGATCCACGTGTGGCGGTAGAAGCGCACGACATCGGGGCGGCGCGCGGAGAAGCGCTGGACGTCCTCGATGGCGCGGCGCGACAGCATCGACCATGCCGAGCCGCCGAAGGGCGTGATCCCATCGGGCAGCCGGCGCGGGATGGGGACGCGGAAGCGGTGGCCCCGAATCGGCTGGTGCCAGTAGCGCACCCGTTCCAGTCCGCCGTGACGCCCCCACATCGGCGTGGGGAGCTGCCACGACGGCATGAAGCTCGTGTCCGGGTTGCGACCCGAGAAGTCCTGGATGACGGCCGGCGGGACCAGCGGATAGTCCTGGCCGCTGAGCACGACCGCGTGCCTGGCGCCGTGGGCATGGGCCGCGCTGAGACCGCTCAGGGTGGCCTCGGGGATCCCCCAGCCCGCCCACGCGGTCCGCTTGCGTGGAAGCAGGTGCACCCCTTCGCGCCGCTCCGCGCCCCACGCGAGCGCCTCGAACACCTCATGGCGCGACCCGTTGTCGATGTGCAGGAAGGTCGGCGCGTCGCCGAGGCTGTCGATGAGCCTCAGCACCTGGCGCGGACGCTGGTGGGCGAGGATGACGAAGGCGCAGGGCGGGGCCGCGCCCATCGGGGTGCTGTCGCCTGGGCCGGTCACGCGGAGACCGGCACCCGCCCATGCTCACTCGGGATTGTCGCTGCGGCGGGGATGCCGAACAGCTCCGCAAGCGTCAGGGCCGAGGCCCGGATGTCGTGGTCGTGACGCACACGCTGCCGTCCCGCCTGCCCCCACCGCGCGCGGAGCTCGGGATCGGCGGCCAGGCGTGCGAGGACGTCGACGATGAGGTCCACGCGCCCGGCGGCGACCACGGCGCCGTTGACGCCGTCCTCGACGAGCTCGGACACCCCGGCGATCCTCGTCGCCACCACCGGAAGGCCATGAGCCATCGCCTCCATGAGCACGACGGGCAGACCTTCGGCAAAGCTGGGCAGGCAGAACACGTCGGATGCCCGATAGAGCTCGGGCAGCCGTCCCTGTTCGACCGCGCCCGCCAGCACGACTGCGTCCCCGATTCCCAGCCGGCGCACGGCGTCGGTGAGGGCGTCGCGGTCCGGGCCGTCCCCGACGAGCGTCAGCATCACGTCGACGCCGCGGGCGCGCAGCGCCGCGATGGCCTGGACCAAGAGGAGCTGACCTTTGTCGGCCACGAGCCGGCCCACGGAGAGCACGCGCAGCGGTCCGGAGGCTCGCGCCGGCGCGTCCGTGCCCGCCTCGTCGATGTCGATGTCGACGTCGATGTCGACGCGCTCGTCGAGGTCGGGGCGCCGGTCGAAGGCCAGGCCGCAGCGGACGACCGAGAGCTTGTCCCAGTGGCGCGGCTCCACGAGCTTCATGAGCTGGGCTCGGCAGTAGTCGCTGATGCAGGCGACGAACGTGGCGGAGCGGATCTTCTCGGCGATCGCGTAGCGAGTGACGTCGTCGAACTCGGTCGGCCCGTGCATCGTGAAGCTCCAGCGCATGCCATCGGCGGCGCCGAAGGACGCGGCGAGCATCGCCACGGCGCTGGCGACGTTGGCGAAGTGGGCGTGGATGTGGTCGATACCCCGGCTTCGGCACTCCTCCCAGAGGACCATCGCCTCCGCGAAGTAGAAGAGCTGCCACAGGTTCGCCCGGGCACCGCCCGCGCTCAGCCGCAGCGCGCGCACCAGCGTCGTCACGTAGCGGAGCGGGTGGGCGCGCAGGCCGCGCAGATGGGCCCGCGCCAGCCGTCCGGGGCCGGCCGGCAGGATGGAAAACGTCTCCGCGGCCGCACGGCGGTCGGCCTCGGTGAGGAGCTGGGCGGCCGGGGTCGGGCGGATGGAGAAGGTCGCCACGTCCACGCCGAGCTCGCGCAGCGCCTCGATCTCACGGTCGATGAAGGTGTGCGAGATCTTGGGGTACTCGGCGATGAGGTAGCCGACGCGCGGGCTGGGGGTGGTCCGCGCGGACCCGGCGGACAGGGCGGACAGGGCGGACAGGGCGGACAGGGCGCTAGACGGTGGCACAGCACCTATCCTCGCTGATCGCCAGCTCGACCGCACCGCGCAGGTCGCCCGCGTTGGGGCGCAGCTTGATCGTTCTCAGACCGAAGGCCTCACCGGCCTCCACATCGCTGGCGGCATCGCCGATCATCACCGATCGGCCGACGTCGATGGCGGGGAAGCGCTCCAGCGCCTGCTCGAAGAGGCCCACGCCGGGCTTGCGACACGCGCACTGCCCGATGTCGTGCGTGCAGGAGAAGACGGCGTCGATCCGCGCGCCGGCGGGCGCGAGCAGGGCCTTCAGCCGCCCGTGGATCGCCTCCAGATCGGTGGCGGTCAGCGCGCCCCGCGCCACCCCGCGCTGGTTGGTGACGACGATGACGAGGCTGCCCGCGTCGTTGAGGCGCCGGATCGCGTCCGCCGCGCCGGGCAGCAGGCGCACCTGGCCGGGCGAGGTGATGTAGCTGCCCTCAGGGGCCTTGACGTTGATCGTCCCGTCACGATCCAGGAACGCTGCCGGCGCTGACGCTAGCTCTGGCACAGCTCGCGCTCGACCAGTTCGAACACGACGTGCCCGAGCAGGAGGTGGCCCTCCTGGATCCCGGACGTCCGCGCCCCCGGAGCGCACAGGCAGTGGTCGGCGGCGGCCTCCATCGGCGATCCCGGCTGGCCGACGAACGCAACCGTCACCATGCCGTGGCGCCGCGCCGCCTCGAGCGCCGCCACGACGTTGGCCGAGGAGCCGGATGTGGAGAGGCCGAGGACGATGTCCCCCTCGTTGCCCAGCCCGACGACCGAGCGGGCGAACGCGTCCTCGTAGCTGTAGTCGTTGGCGATGGCGGTGAGCGCCGAGACGTTCGAGGCCACCGCGACCGCCGGGAAGGGCCCGCGCTCCAGGCAGAAGCGCCCGATCAGCTCCGCGGCGAGGTGCTCGGCCTCGGCCGCGCTGCCGCCGTTTCCGCACAGCAGCACCTTGCCACCCTCGCGGATCGAGCTGACCATCGCCTGCACCACAGCATCGACGCCGGCGGCGATCGCCTCGTCCTCGAGCATCTGCTCACACAGCGCGATCGACTCGCGCAGGCGGTCGTGCAGCACCGCGACGCTGGGGGCCTCAAGCCTCGACATAGGTCCACGTCCTCATGCCCTCGGACTCAAAGGCGAACTCGGTCTCGTGCAGCCCCATCAGGCTCAGACGGTCGGCCACGCGGTGGCGCTCACCGGGACGGCAGTAGAACAGCATGAACCCGCCTCCCCCGGCGCCGGTGATCTTGCCGCCGACCGCGCCGTGGGCCATGGCCTCGGCGTAGGCCTCGTCGATCATCGGGGTGGTGATCTTGGGCGACATCCGCTTCTTGTATTCCCAGGCGGTGCCCAGGAGCTCGCCGAACGAGGTGAGCTGGCCGCGCAACAGTGCGTCCTTCATGGCGACGGCAAGCTCCTTCTGCGTCCTCAGGCCGCTCATCGTGTCCTCCTCGGAGGACTCGTAGCGCTTGGTCTGGTCATCGATGATCCCGTCGCCCGCGCGCGTGGTCCCGGTGAAGCACAGCAGCAGGTTGGCCTCGAGCTCGTCGATGGTCGTGCGGGGGATCCGCAGCGGATTGACGATCACCCGGTCGGCGTGGAACTCGATGAAGTTGAACCCGCCGAACGCCGCTGCATATTGGTCCTGCAGGCCACCCTTGAGCCCCAGATCCAGGCGCTCGACCTCCCAGGCAAGCTCGGCGATCTCATAGTCGGTGAGCACCAGCCGGTGGAAGTCGCGCAGGAGGCCGATCAGGCTCACCATGAGCGCAGACGAGGCGCCCAGGCCGGATCCCGGAGGCGCCGAGGTGTTGAGCGACAGGTCGATGCCGCGCGCCTCGTCGAGCTGGGCGACGCGCTTGATCGCGGCCTTGACCAGGTCGAGCTGACCGTCGTAGTGGATCGGATCGGTGGCGCCGTACTGGAGCGCCGTCCCCAGGTCCAGCGACTCGAGGCTGACGATGCCGTCGGTCCGCGGACGCATCACACCGTGCGCGTAGCGATTGATCGTGGCGCTCAGCACGAGGCCGCCCTCGCGCTCGGGGAAGGGGGCGACGTCGGTGCCGCCGCCGGCGAAGCTGACCCGCAGGGGCGCCTTGGCCCGGTACAGGGGCTCGACGGAGGGCGCGCGGTGCGCCCGGGCCCGGGTGACGGTGGCGCCTCTCATGACGGGCGCGGTCTCCGGCTCGTCATCGCGCGGCCGCCGTTGGCAGCGCGACGCTCCTGCAGAGAGCGCCAGAACAGCTGCAGCGCAAACGGACCGCCTTCGAGGAGGTAGCGGCGAGCGAGCCGGCGGGGCTCCTGGCGCAGGCGGTGAATCCATTCCAGACCGCCCTTCTGCATCCAGACCGGCGCCCGGTCGACCTCGCCGCAGACGAAGCTGAAGCTGATGCCCAGCCCCAGGAACCAGGTGCGCGGGAGGAAGGGGCGCAGCTCGGCCGCCAGGCGGCTGGCCTTGGGAAAGGGGAGGCCGAGATAGACGAAGTCCGGCTGCGCGGCGACGAGCGCCTGCCGCATCAGCTCCATCTCCTCATCGCTGCGCTCGTAGCCATGGGGCGGGCAGTGGGTGCCGGCGATGCGAAGCTCCGGCGAGCGCTCGCGCAGCGCAAGCGCGGCCCGATCGGCGGTGCCCGGCTCGCCGCCCAGCAGGAACAGGCTCTTGCGCGCTGCCGCGATCCGGTCGGCCAGCGCCAGGATGAGGTCGGAGCCCGCCACCCGGCCGGGCAGGGGATCGCCCTTGATCCGGCTGGCCCACACGAGCGGCATGCCGTCCGCGACGCGCACCTCCGCCGCCATCGCCCGATCGCGCAGGTCGCGATCGCGCGTCAGGGCGAACATGTTGTCCAGATTCGGCGTCACGACGTAGCCGCCGGCGCCGGCCGACGACTCGCCGATCAAATGCTCAATGACACTTTGCATCGTGAACGAGTGCAGCGGGAGTCCCATGACTTCCACCTGGTGAGGGCGCTCGTCGCGCCGCGGTTCAGTGATGAGGGTGGTCACGAAGTTTCTGGCCTCTTGGTCTCGTAAGCGTTCATGTGTGTAATGGCACTTGACGTGCGCTTGCCCCAGTTGGTGCGTTCCCGGTTTGGGCGGTTTCGAAAAGCTTGTGCACTGATGGCGTGCCCGACGTGGCAACGTCGGTGTCCATCTGGAGTGCGATGAGCGCCGCGGTCAAGTGTCATGCGGCACTAGAGCCCGCGTCGGCGCAGGACGTAAGGGATCGTTCGCAGCAGGATCTTCAGATCGAGCCATATGGACCAGTTCGCTCCATATAGATAGTCAATCTTCACCATTTCATTCATCGGGATCCGCGAGGAGCCGAAGATCTGCCACATCCCTGTCATTCCCGGCTTCACCGCCAGCCGGCGACGCTGCCAACCCTCGATGAGTGCATCCTCGTCCTGGACCAGCGGCCGCGGTCCGACGAGGCTCATGCTGCCGCCCAGCACGTTGAGCAGCTGGGGCAGCTCGTCGAGCGACGTCCGCCGCAGAAAGCGGCCCACGCGCGTGATGCGCGGGTCATCGGTGATCTTGAACAGGCCGCCCTGCACCTCGTTGCGGTCACGCAGCTGACCCTTGATGGCGTCGGCGTCCTTGACCATCGAACGGAACTTGAGCATCAGGAAGAGCTCGCCCTGGCGACCGATGCGACGCTGGCGGAAGAACACCGGCCCGCGCGAGTCCAGCTTGATCACCAGCGCCAGCAGCACGAGGAGCGGCGCGATGCACAGCACGCCGATGCCCGCACCGACGATGTCCATGCCGCGCTTGAGCGCCGCCGATGACTTCGAGAAGACGCCGTACTGGCGCACCCCGAGCAACGTGATCCCATCGACGTCCTCGAACGTGGACGATGACCCGACGACCTCGAGCAGGCGCGGCAGGACGCTGACCTTGATCCCGAGCGCCTTGATCAGCCGGATGGCGTGGAGGATCTCCTCCTGATCGTGGCTGTCGGGAGCGATGATCACCCGCTCGACCTGACCGTCCTGGATCATCTGGGCCAGGTCGTGATCCTCGACCGGCGATCCGTGCGGGTCACGTGGGAGGGGTTCGTCCTCATAGAAGCTGAGCCCGGCGCGCCCGACGACCACGGCGTTGACGCCCGGGGACGTCTCGAGCTTGCTGACGATGCGCGCCGTGTCGTCCGGATCTCCGACGATGAGGCACCGTTCACGCGGGGTGAGCTTGGTCACCACGGTGCGCACCACCGCCCGGCCCACGGTGGCCACGATGAACATGGTCAGCGCGAGCGCGAAGACCTGCGGCCGGCTGAGCCAGCCGTGGAAGAGCGCGTTCTCAGCCAGCCAGACGGTCAGCGCGTAGAGCACGGACAGGTAGATGAGCGATGGCACCTCGTCGAGCGTCGTCTTGCGCAGCACGTGCTGGTCACGGTCGTAGAGACCGATGGCCTTGGCGGCCAGGATCACGAACGGGACGAGGAGGACGTCGGCGACGCGCGGTCCCATCCCCGGGCCCCAGACGACGGGATTGAGGACGAACAACACCGCGACGACCGCCGCGACGACGTCGGAGATCGCCAGCGAGCGGCGCAGGACCGAGTCCCGATCGCGCGCCCCGCTACCCGCGATCCCGCGTGCGTAGGGCGCGGTCTCCCACACCGGGCCGCTGGCGATCTCCTGCGCCAGCGAGTCGTAGACGATGCGGGTGGCGTCGGTGTCAGGGCCGTGCGTGCCCAGGCCATCGTGCGTCCGCGCGCGCACCGGGGTGGTGCCGCGCCGGCGACGCCGGGCGCCACCGCCCGTGCGTCGAGTCTGCTGCGTGCTTTCCGCATCCGCACTCATGCGGCATCTGCTCCAGTCGTGAAGTTGGTCGGTCGGACGCAACTGCGCGGCCGCAGTCCAACGCAGCCGCAAACCCAGGCCCGCGAGAAGGGGCCGGTGCCTGTAGGAACAGTTACATCCAGCAGAGGTTGCGGTGTGACGATTATGTGCATCAGGTGAGGGGGTGTGACTGTGTGTGCTTTGTCACAGTGTGTGGGTCAATGTCATGCCTTCGTGCGAAATGGCACACGGCCGTGACCGTCGCAACGACGGGGGATAATGCTCAGGGAACCTTCAGTTGGGTTGCGATACGCGGCGGCAGGGACAGGTATGGCTGCTCGATCAGGTGAGATCGGCCATCCGCCTGCCGTACAACGCATGGATCAACTTCAAGGAAACTCGCTCCTTCCCCGAGCTTGCAGCGCGAGTTCCCAGTACTTATGCCGCTGGATCATACGTTTAGCACACGCCAGCGCCACGGACAAATGTACGAAAGCTATTTGTCCGGGATGGGCCCGAGGGATAGCACGGTAAACCAGAGATTCATCAGGATTGATGGGTTTAAGAGGTTCGGAGTTTCCACCCAGATGGGTGGGAGCGGGGTCACTGTCCGTTTCATGGAACGTTCCTGGATCGCACCGATCCGCGGCGTGTACGCGATGTGCAAGGCGATCGCGGCACGCCGTCACGGACCGCCCGAAGGGTGAGGTCAGTTCGGAGAGATCCCGAAGTGCGGGACGGCCCAGCCGACGATCTTCTGGAACGCCGGCGCGGCCACCGATCCGCCGTAGATCGAGCCCTGAGGCTCGTCCACCATCACAGCCACCACCAGCTTGGGGTCGCTGGCCGGGACCATGCCGATGAAGGATGCGATGTACTCGCTGCTGGAGTACTTGCCGTCGACCACCACGTTAGCGGTTCCCGTCTTGCCGGCCAGGTCGAAGCCCGGGATGGCCGCGCCCGAGGCGGTCCCGCGGTCCGACAGGACCCCGCGCAGCATGTTGCGGACCGAGGCCGCCGTGTTGGCCGAGATGATCCGATGCCCCGCGGGGAGCGGCTGGGACCTGCCGCCGATCGCCTGGACGATGTGCGGTGGCCGCAGGATCCCGCCGTTGGCGATGGCCGAGTACGCGGTGGCCATCTGGATCGGGGTCACCGACTCCCCCTGGCCCATCGGCAGGTTGCCCATCGAGGATCCCGAGTACTGCGAGGGCTTGAGCACGATCCCCGTCTGCTCGCCCGGCAGGTTGGATCCGGTATAGGACCCGAAGCCGAAGCGGTGCACCCAGTAGTTGAAGCGCGAGGCGCCGAGCCGCATGCCGATCAGGTCGGCGCCGATGTTGCTGGAGACCTGGAGGATCTGGGCGGTGGTCAGCGTCTCCCAGCCGTGGGTCTCGGCGTCTGAGATCTGCCGGTCGGCGACCTGGAGCTTGGGCGGGATGCTGAACGACGTGTTCGGCGTCACGACGCCGTCCTGGAGGGCACCTGAGACGGTGATCGCCTTGAACGTCGACCCCGGCTCATAGCTGTCGGCGACCGCGTGGTCGCGGTCCGCGACGGAGTTCACGGCGTTGGGGTCGTTGGCGTCGACCCGGGGCCAGTTGGCCAGGGCCAGGATGGCCCCGGTATCCGGGTTCATCGCGATCGCGGTGGCGGCGCGCGGCGAATACTGCTCACCGACGCCTGCCAGCACCTGCTCCACCTCATTCTGAAGCGCGGCGTCAAGCGTGAGCTGCAGTGTCTTGCCCGCCTGCATGGGGCGGATGTCGTCGATCGAGATCGGCTGGTGGATGGCGTCGTTGACAATCCGGCGTTCTCCGCTGTGGCCCGATAGGACCGAGTTGTACGCGGACTCCAACCCGGCGTCGCCGGCGCCGGAGGCGTGCACGCCGCCCAGGATCTGCGCGGCGGTCCAGTCGCGGGGATAGACGCGCTTGATGTCGGGGACGCTGGTGATGCCGTTGATCGGCTTGCTGTTGAACTTGAGCTTCAGGATCGACTGGGCGGCGGCCGGCGTGACCTCCCGGGCGACGACGACGTAGGCGGTGTGCGGCTTGGTGATCGCCCTGAACACGTCGAGGACCGACATGTGCAGCAGGGGCGCCATCGTCTGCGCCATCACCATCGGGTTGCCCTGCTTGATCAGGTAGGGGTCGGCGATGATGTCCGCCGCCGACTCGGAGAGCGCCAGCTCGACCCCGTTGCGGTCCGTGATCGCCCCGCGCGTCGCCGGAATCGGGACGTTGGTGATCTGCTGGCTGACCGCCGCCTGCTGAAGGCTGTCGGCCCGGACCACGCCGAGATACACCGCGCGGACGACCGCGACGGCGAGCAGCGACAGGAACGCAACGAAGATGTACCCGACCCGCCGGTCGATCGCCACCATGGGAGCCTCCTAGCCGCCGACGGGCGTCACGCCCACCCCGCCGGTCGAGGAGGGCGAGCCGGACTGGCCGGTGGTGGGGGCCGTGGGGGTGACCGGGGCGGTGGTGCCCGAGGACGTGGTACCCGCGGATGTGGCGCCCGCTGCGGCGGTACCCGCTGCCGTGGTACCAGCGGACGTGGTGCCCGCTGAGGTCGTGCCGGAGGGCGTCGTGCCCGAGGCGGTGGTGTCACTGGAGGTGGTGCCAGTGGAGGTGGTGCCCGCGGGCGTTGACGACGACGCCGTGGTCGCGACCGACGACGTGCCCGTGGGTGTCAGCCCCAGATTGGTGTTGACCGATGTGCCCTGGGCCGCGGCGGGGGCGCCGATCGTGGGCAGCGAGCTGAGGAAGCTCGTGGCGTTCGGGGCGTGGATGCTGCTCAGCGACCGCTGCACGCTGCTGGCGCCGCGGCTGACGAACGAGAGCTGGCCCGGCCCGGGCATGACCATGCCCATCTGCACCGCGAGCCGCTCGATGCGCTGCTCGTCGGAGAGCTGGGCGACGCTGGCCGTCAGCAGCTCGTTCTGTGCCTGCAGCGCCGTGCCGCGCGCCAATGAGCGGCCGATCCCGGCATTGAGCTTGAGGACCTCCACCTGCATGGCGACGATCCCGGCCAGGAGCATCCCGAGCAGCGGGATCCACGCGCGGCCGCGGATGACGCGGTCGAGCAGGATGTGATCGGGCAGCGCCCGGACGAAGGCCGTGGTGCGCAGTCGCCACGGCGCCCTGGCCGCCGCCGGACGGGTTCGACGCGGGGCGGTCCGCGGGCGCGGCTCGCGCGACGGACGGGTGCGGGCGGGCGCCGGAGCGGCGATGACCCCGCCGGAGACGAGCGCGCCCGCGGCTCTGGAGACGACTCCGCCCGCCGGTCCCGAGACGCGGCGCGCCCCGGTCGGCGCCACCGAACGGCGGACGTTCGAGCGGTGGCCGGAGCTGCGAGGCGACGACGGCCGGCCCGCAGCGTCGGGGCGTGACTTCTTCGTGCTCCCGCGGGCGGCGGGCGTGAGCGCGGATGGCGTCATGTGTCTACGACCTCCAGCTTGCGTGCGGCGCGCAGGTGCGCTGACTTGGATCGGGGATTGGCGGCGACTTCGCCGGGTGTCGGAGCCACGGCGCGACGGGTGATGAGCTCGGCCTCCGGCCGGCGCCCGCAGACGCAGATGGGCAGCTCGGGCGGGCAGACGCAACCGCGCGCCCGCGCGGTGAGGAAGCGCTTGACCAGCCGGTCCTCCAGGGAGTGGAAGGAGATCGCCGCGAGCCGGCCGCCGGTGCCGAGCAGGTCCCAGGCGAGCGGGAGCGCCTCCTCCAGCTGCACGAGCTCGTCGTTGACGGCGATGCGCAGCGCCTGGAAGGTCCGCTTGGCGGGATGACCTCCGGCGAACTGGGCCGGAATCGGGACCGCGGTCTTGATCGCGTCGACCAATTCCTGAGTCGAGGCGAACTCGTGGCGGCGCCGGGTGCGGCCGATGGCGCGGGCGATCTGGGAGGCGTAGCGCTCCTCGCCGTACTGGCGCAGCAGCCGGGCCAGGCGCCGCTCGTCCCAGGTGTTGACGACCTCGGCGGCGGTGAGCGTCTGCGACGGGTCCATCCGCATGTCCAGTGGGGCGTCATAGGCGTAGGAGAAGCCGCGCTCCCACGTGTCGACCTGCATCGAGGACATCCCGAGATCCAGGTAGACGAGGTCTGCGGTGAGCCGCTCCTCGCGCAGCTCGTCCAGCGCGGTCACGAAGTCCGCTCGGATGAAGCGGGTCTCGCACTGGACCTCGGCGGCCAGGGCGGCGAAGCGCTCCTCGGCGAGCGGGTCGCGATCGACGCCGATCAGGGTTCCGGCGGGGCCGAGCCGGTCCGCGATCAGCCGGGCGTGGCCGCCGCCGCCGACGGTGCAGTCGACCGCGGTCTCCCCCGGGCGCGGGTCGACCAGCTCGATCAACTCGCCCGCCAGCACCGGGATATGCGTCTTGGTCATGTCAAGAAGTGTTGCCAAGGCTCGCTGCCAGGTCGGGGATACGGGTCAGGACGTCCTCGAAGTTCTGCGCGTAGCGGCTCCGGTCCCACACCTCGAGGCACTCACCGGAGCCGGTGACCACGACCTCCTTGCTGAGGCCGGCGTAGTCCAGGAGCGGGGTCGGGATCATCACGCGGTTGGCGGCGTCGAGCTCGGTGTCAAAGGAGGCGTTGAAGAAGAAGCGCTTCAGCTCCCGCGCGGTCGGCGAGAACGGGTTCAGGCCGGCGAGCGAGGTCTGGGTGAATTCGTCGTAGGCGTCGGGCGTCCAGATGGCCACCGTGCGCGGGGCGCCCGTCTCCACCTCGTGGGAGGGAGCCAGCACCACGCCGTTGGCCAGGGCGCCGCGGAACTTCGCCGGAATGGTCAGCCGGTGCTTCGCGTCGAGCGCGTGGTCGAAGGTTCCGCGGAAGTTCAAGAGAGGTCATACAAGGGCTTGAAAGCTCAAAACCCGGGTGGCTGGGTGGGAGGAGCCCTGCCACCCGGGTTCCGGAAGCAGCGCCCACAGTATCCCACTCTCTCCCACAATGCAACCCAAATGGCACCCGTTGCCCCACAATCTGTCCCACGACCCCGCGGAAGAGGTCTAATCCCCCACCACCACTGGCGGTTGAGGGTGGGACGGAGTCGCCACAGGGGCGCCGTGGCCGTGCAGGACCGCGTGCAGGACGCCGTTCTGACGAGCCGGGTTGCAGTTCGGCCGCGCTTCCGTCCGCGCGGTGTGCGCTCATCCCGTGGGGTCTCCCCCGGCCCTTCCGCCGCCGGCGTGGCGCTCAGCCCGCGGGGTCCTCGCACGCGGCCATCGGAAGCTCCAGCACCAGACGGGCCCCGGCCCGGGTGGGCGCGGAGACGAGAGCGCCGCCGTGCGCCTCTGCCACGTCGGCGGCGATGGCGAGCCCCCGGCCGCGAGCGCCCCGGCCGCGGCGCGGCCGGCGGCGCAGCTCTGTCACCGGCGCCGGCAGACCGGGTCCGTGATCGCAGATGGTCACCCGGACCACGCCCGCACGCAAGGCGACGTCGACCGCGACCGGGGGCCGTCCGTGCTCGATGGCATTGGCGATGAGGTTGCCGATCGCCTGAGCCAGCCGCAGGCGGTCTCCCCACACCACCGCCTCCGCCCCACTCCATCCCACCCGGACCGCGCTGCCGGCCGCCGCGGCGCTGGCCTGCCACGCCTCCACGGAGTCAGCCACGAGCTCCCCGACGTCGACGCGATCCAGCCGCCACAGGTTCCGGCCGCCGCCGCCCGCGCCCGAGAGGTCATCCAGCGCGAGCGCCGCGCGCCCCAGCTCGATGTCGATCGCCCGCAGGCGCCCGGGCGAGGGAAGGTCCTGCCCGGTCGGCGCCGCCAACCCCAGCCGAGCGGCCGTCAGCGGGCCGCGCAGCTCATGACACGCGCGCGCGACGGCCTCCATCCGGTCGCCGTAGGCCCGCCGCACGCTCATCGCGAGGGCCCCGGCGAGGCCCGCGGCGGCCCAGCCCGCCACCGAGACCGCGGTGCTCACCACGACGCGCTCCCGTCGAGCAGCCGGTAGCCGATGCCCCAAACGTTGATGACGAACCGCCGGTTGCCGAGGCTGAGCTTGCGCCGCAGGCGCGATGCGTGCGAGTCAAGGGTGCGCGTCGCCCCCACGTACTGGAACCCCCACACCTCGGACAGCAGCTCCGCGCGCGTGAAGACACGCATCGGCTCGGTGGCCAGCCGCAGCGCCAGGGCGAACTCCTTGTTGGTGAGATGGACCGCCTCCCCGTCGACCCAGGCGCCGCGCGACATGGGGTCGAGCTCCAGGGTGCCGACGCGCACGCGGCCGAGCCGCGGCCGGGTGCGGGCGCGCCGCAGCAGCGCGTCCAGCCGGCCGCGGAGCTCGCTGTAGCTGAAGGGCTTGACGAGGTAGTCATCGGTCCCGCGCTCGAAGCCGCGGATGCGATCGAGCTCGCCGGCGCGGCCGCTGAGGATGAGCACCGGCAGCTGGGAGTCCAGGCCGCCCCCGCGGCGAGCGGAGGTGCGCACCTCGGTGAGGAGCTCGAGGCCGTCGCGATCGGGCAGCCCCAGATCGATCACGGCGATCTCGGGCGGGCCGTCGGCGATCAGGCGCAGGCCGTCGGCGGCGGTCGCGGCCTCGATCGGCTCGAAGCCGTCGGCGGCCAGGTTGTCGGCCAGGAAGCGGCGGGTGGCGGAGTGGTCCTCTACGATCAGGACCGTCGGTGGTTCTGGCTCCATATAGATAAGAGCCTCGAGCCGGGCCTGTTTCACCCCCCTGTCGCTGCAACATCTAATTCAGGGGTCCCGGAAGAGCAGGATTCGCCCATATGATGCCGACGCGATGTACCGACGCGGCAACTACAGCTCGGGCGATGACTTTGTCCTCGAGTACGGCGAACTGCGGTTCACCTTCAACGAGCGCGACTTCCGCGAGCGTTGCGAGCAGTCGGCGCGCAAGCTCGGCTTCATCAGCGGAGCCGTCGAGGAGGACGAGGCCGAGGACCTCATCAACCTCGTCGTCAACGGCGAGGTCACCGACCCCGCATCGGCACTGGGCGAGCATGTCAACGAGTGCTGGGCCGAGCTGGTCGGCCCCTCCGAGCGCTCGCTGGTGCACTGGCTGCGCCGGCTGATCTTCCGCGGGGCCTGGCTGGACCAGCGCGTCAAGGAGGGGGAGCTGGACATCGCCTTCGACGACGACAGCTCCGCGTTCCTCTACGTCCAGCCCGACCGCGGCGGCGAGCCGATCGAGCTCGCGCCCGAGCCGAGCTGGAATCGCGTCGCCTACCAGCGCCGCTGACCTACCCCCCGGCGCCCACGAGCCCGGCCACGTCCTGATCCTTGGGCGCGGGATTGTCGAGCAGCAGCCGCGGAACCGTGACGAGCTTGTAGCCACGCTTGCGCACGGCCGCGATGATGCGCGGCAGGGCCGCCACGGTCTGTGAGCGGTCGCCGCCGGCATCGTGCAGGAGGATGATCGCCCCCGGCTCCAGGCCGGCCAGCGCCCGCTGCACGATCACGCTGACGCCCGGCCGCTCGTAGTCGTCGGTGTCGACCGACCAGAGCACCATCAGCATGTTGTACTTGCGCAGCAGGCTGAGCGTGGTGTGGTCCCACAGCCCGTACGGGGGCCGGAACAGCCGCGGGAACGGCGCGCCGTAGTTGCCGATGGCGGCGGAGTCCTGGATGAGCTGCGCCAGTTGCGCCTTGCGCTTGAGCTGGGACATGGGCTGGTGAGACTCGGTGTGGTCGCCGATGGGGTAGCCGCGAGCGACGATCTCGGCGGTGGCGGCATGGAAGTAGCGCTCCTCGATCCCGACCTCGAAGAAGGTCGCCGGCACGTGCTCGCGGACCAGGACGCGCAGGACGTCGGGCGTGTACGGGCCCGGCCCGTCGTCGAAGGTGAGGGCCGCCTCCTTGTGCTGGGTGCCTGCGGCGCGGACGAAGGGCGTGTAGGAGAGCGTGTGGGTGACGGCCTGATTCTCCGCGCGCTGCTCGTCGACCACAAACGAGCCCGCGCCGCCGCTGGCGAGCGTCCTGATGCGCCGGAAGTAGCCGTTGGACACGAATGCCTGCTTGTGCGCGGGCGCGCCTGACCCCGAAGACGCCGCGCCGACCACCAGGCCGGCCAGGAGCGCCGCCGCCGCCGCCGCGAGCAGCACGGCGATGGCCCGCCGGCGGCGGTGATGAGGCGCCACCGGTCCGCGCGGCCGGTCGCCGGACGGGCGAGGGCGCTCGCCGGCCGTCGGTGGCTGCAGGCCCGGCCGCGCGCCGTCCGTGAGTGTGGAGTAGGCGTCATCCATCGCGAGTCCCCAAGAGCACATGATGCCGTGCGCGACCTGACGCCGCCGCCGGTGCAACGCCGCGCCCGCGCGCGGCCGACCCGCCCGGGCAGGTCGGCCAGGCTCACGCCGCCCACCTCCGCCGGGCCGATTACGCTGCGTCCGCCATGAGTGTCACCGTCTGGCTGGTCATCCCCACCTACAACGAGGCCGACAACCTGCGCAACATCGTGGTTGCCGCGGCTGTCGAGCTCGCGCGCGCGGCCCCGGACGACCACCGGATCCTGATCGTGGACGACAACTCCCCAGACGGGACCGGCGCGATCGCGGACGAGCTGGCGGCGGAGCACCCGTGGGTCGAGGTCCTGCACCGCCCCGGCAAGAGCGGCCTGGGCCAGGCCTACCTGGCCGGGTTCGCCCGCGCGCTGGCCGGCGGAGCTCAGCTGGTGATCGAGATGGACGCCGACTTCTCCCACAACCCGCGATACCTCCCAGAGCTCCTGGCGGCGGCCGAGGACGCAGACCTGGTGCTGGGAAGCCGGTATGTGCCCGGTGGCGGCGTGCGCGACTGGGGCCTGATCCGGCGGCTGGTGAGCCGCGGCGGTGGGATCTACGCGCGGCGCATCCTCGGCGTGCACGTGCGCGACCTCACCGGCGGCTTCAAATGCATCCGGCGCGAGGTCCTGGAGGCGATCGACCTGCCGAGCGTCCGCGCCGAGGGCTACGTGTTCCAGATCGAGGTGACCTACCGGGCCGTGCTGGCCGGCTTCAGGGTGCGCGAGATTCCCATCGTGTTCGCAGACCGCGCGGTGGGTAGCTCCAAGATGTCCACGCGAATCGCCATCGAGGCGATGCTGCTCGTTCCTGGGATGAAACGGAGCGCGGCGGCGGCCCTCGCGAAGGCCGGCGCGGCGCGTGCCACGACCGTCAATTAATAAGATTCCAACGTTGCTCAAACCGCACCAGGTCCGCGTCCGGGCATCCTCAACAGAATGAGCGCCACCAGCCCACCGAGCGCGGTGCCGCCCGGCGGCGGCTACGAGCTTCCCGTGGACGGGCGTGACGTCGTCTCCCCGGCCGGGGCTGAGGCCACCGCCTCCGCGGCGGCCACGCTGGACGTCACCGTCGTGCCGGGGGTCGGACGGCCGGGCACCCCGGGCGTGGCGCTCCCGGGAACCCCGGGGAGCTCGCTCCCCCGGACCCCCGGCGTCTCGCGGCCCGCCGCCCCCGCCGTGGAGCACGGGGCCGCGACCAGCCGCCGGC
The DNA here is from genome assembly GCA_963771675.1 of uncultured Actinomycetota bacterium. GTDB lineage: Bacteria > Actinomycetota > Thermoleophilia > Solirubrobacterales > Solirubrobacteraceae > Palsa-465. The sequence goes on from CAVYUJ010000010.1 coordinate 223,212, forward strand.
TCAGCCGCGGTGGGCTGGTCGCCGTGGGCGGGGTCCTGGCCAGCGGAGCGGTGATCGCCGTGGCGGCGGCCCACACCGAGTCGCTGCTGCCCGAATCGATCCGCCCCGTCCAGGCGTCGCTGGCGGGCGCGTTTGGATCGCTGTTCCTCAACCTCCATGTCGGCGGGGCGATCGCCGCCCTGACCCTCATGTTCGTCTCCTACGCCGCCGTCGTCGCGCTCTCCGGGCAGCTGTCGGCGCGGGTGGTCATCATCGCGATCGCCGCCGTGCACGCCTTCATGCTGCTGGCGCCGCCGCTGGCCTCGACCGACATCTTCAGTTACCAGGCGTACGCGCGGATGGGCGCGGTCTACGGGACCAATCCCTACACCCACGGCCCATATGCGATCAACCTGGACGCCGTGTTCCCCTATGTGGGGGCCAAGTGGTCATACACCCCCAGCGCCTACGGCCCCGTGTTCACGGTCTTCAGCTATCTGCTGGCGCCGCTGACGATCGCCGGCAGCGTGTTCGCCTACAAGTCGATCGCGGCGCTGGCCAGCCTCGCGCTGGTGGCCGTGGTGTGGCGCTGTGCCCGGCTGCGCGGCCTTGACCCCGTCAAGGCGGCGGCGCTCGTCGGCCTCAACCCGCTGCTGCTCATCTACGGGGTGGGTGGCGGCCACAACGACCTGCTCATGCTGCTGGCGATGACCGGCGGGGTGTACGCGGTCCTCGCCTCGCGCCAGTGGGTGGGCGGCGGCCTGAGCATCCTGGCGATCGGCATCAAGCTGACCGCAGGCCTGGTCCTCCCGTTCGCGCTGGCCGCCCCCGGGGTCGGCGGGGCCGGCTCTCGGGCCACGGGTGGCCGCGGCCGCCTCGCGCTGGGGGCCGCCGTCGGGCTGGCCGGGCTCGCGGCCCTGAGCTTCGGCGAGTTCGGCACCGGCTCGTTCCGCATGCTGGGAACGGTCATCAAGAGCCAGAGCGAGGGCAGCGGGCTGAGCATCCCGGGCGTGATCTCGTCCAAGCTGGGCATGCCCACCGTGGGCCACATCGCCGGCTTTGTGCTCGCCGGCTTGTTCGCGGTGGCCCTGGTCTGGCTGCTGCGGCGGGTGTGGCGCGGCCAGACCGACTGGATCGACGGTGCGGGATGGGCCATGCTGGCGATGCTCGTGGCCTCGAGCTCTCTGCTGCCGTGGTACGTCGCCTGGCTGCTGCCGCTGGCCGCCCTGGGACGCGATCGCCGACTGGCCACCACCGCGATCCTCCTCACCGGGGTCGTCCAGGGCATCACGCTCCTGGGCTACATCCCGCACGGGTTCCTGTAACGAGCTGGGGTACCGAGTCCGTACGATGCAGCCATGAGCGACGCGCCGAGAATCTTCGACGGCGAGCCTCGTGAGCTGTCCCTGATCAGCGTCGTGGCCCCCGTCTACAACGAGGACGCCACGATCGACGAGTTCTACGCGCGCGTGTGCGCGGCGCTGGACACGCTGCCCTTCGAGCTGGTCCTGGTCGACGACGGGTCCACCGACGGCACGCCGATGCAGCTGGAGGCCCTGGCCGCCAACGACCCGCGGGTGCGGGTCGTCTACCTGTCACGGAACTTCGGGCACCAGACGGCGCTCACCGCCGGCCTCGATCACGCCCGCGGCGACGCCGTCGTGATGATCGATGCGGATCTTCAGGACCCGCCCGAGGTGATCACCACGATGCTCGACCACTGGCGGGCGGGGTGTGACGTCGTCTACGCCGTCCGTGAGCAGCGCGACGGCGAGTCGCGCTTCAAGCTCAGCACCGCCCGCTGGTTCTACCGGCTGTTCGACAAGCTCGCGCAGGTCGAGCTCCAGCAGAACTCAGGGGACTTCCGGCTGCTGGACCGCCGGCCCCTCGACGCGCTTCTGCTGATGCGCGAGCGCAACCGCTTCCTGCGCGGGATGACGGTGTGGGTCGGCTACACGCAGGCGGCCGTCCTCTACCACCGGGACTCGCGCTACGCCGGTGAGACCAAGTACACGATCCCGCGCATGCTCCGGTTCTCGCTCGACGCGATCTCGTCGTTCTCCCACCGCCCGCTCCAGCTGGCCACGCTGCTGGGATTCCTCATCTCCACGCTCGCCTTCATCGCCATCCCCATCGTCATCGTGCTGCGCATCCTCGGCTCCTACCTTCCGGGGTTCAGCGCCGTCACGATCCTCATCCTGTTGCTCGGCGGGATCGAGCTGATCGCGATCGGGATCATCGGCGAGTACGTCGGGCGCATCTACGACGAGGTCAAGGGCCGGCCCCTCTACCTGGTCCGGGCACGGCGCAACATCCCCGATGGGGACCTCGAGCCTGATACCTCCTCACTGCCGCCGGTGCGTACGCTGCCGCCGCACAGCGGCGGCCGCCACCCTACCCGCCCGCTGGACTAGGGCCGACCGACGGGTTCGAGCGCCCGTCGGGCTGACCGCCCGCGGCCCGGCGCAGCTCGCGAACCTCGCCGGGCGGGTGGTCGTCGGCCTCGTCGGCGGCGACCTCGAGCGCGCCGATCCGGCTCGACAGCCCCCGGATGGCGTCGGCGACCGGATCAGGCAGATGAATCCAGTCGGTGTCCGGACCCTCGGGGCGGCGCCCCTCGACCCGGACCGGATGGCCGGGATTGCCCACGACCGTCGAGTTGGGCGGGACGTCGTGGATGACGACGCTGTTGGCGCCGATCTTCGCCCCGTGGCCGACCGTGATGGGGCCCAGCAGCTTGGCTCCGGAGCCGATGGTGACGTTGTCCTGCACCGTCGGGTGGCGCTTGCCGGTGGCAAAGCCGGTCCCGCCCAGCGTCACCCCCTGATACATCGTCACGTCGTCGCCGATCTCGGCCGTCTCGCCGATCACCACTCCCATGCCGTGATCGATGAAGAACCCGTTGCCGATCTCCGCCGCCGGGTGGATCTCGATGCCGGTGATCGCGCGGGCGAGCGCCGCGATCAGGCGCGGGAGCACGGGGACGCGCGCTCCGTAGAGGGCATGGGCAACCCGGTGTCCGAGCAGCGCGTGGACGCCCGGCCAGGCGGCGAGGATCTCCAACGAGCTGACTCCGCGCGCCGCCGGATCACGGCTCTTGGCCGCCGCCACGTCGCGCCGGATCTCCGCCACGGTGCGCGCCATCAGGCCGAGGCCGAACATGGCAAAAAAGCCTACCGACCGCCCCGTACGGGCCGATCAGGGGGCAAAGAAGGGCGTCGAGACGTAGCGTTCGCCCGAGTCGGGCAGGATCGTCGCGATGCGTGCGCCGCGCGATTGCGGGCGAGACGCGACCTGGAGCGCGGCCCAGACGGCCGCGCCACAGGAGATCCCGGCGAGCACGCCCTCGGAGCGCGCCAGCGCCCGCGCCGTCTCGATCGCATCCTCGTCGTCGACGGCGATGACCTCGTCAAGAAGCTCGCGATTGAGCACCTCGGGCACGAAGCCCGCCCCGATCCCCTGGATCTTGTGCGGGCCGGGCGATCCGCCCGACAGGACCGCCGAGGTGCGCGGCTCCACCGCCACGACGCGGCAGCTGGGATTGCGCTCCTTGAGCACCTCCCCCGCGCCGGTGATCGTCCCCCCCGTGCCCACGCCCGCGACGAGCACGTCGATGCGGCCGTCGAGGGCCTCCCAGAGCTCGGGCCCGGTGGTGCGCCGGTGCATCTCGGGGTTGGCGGGGTTCGAGAACTGGTCGGGGAGGAACACGTCGTCGCGGACGGCGAGTGCCTGGGCCGCCTGCACCGCCTCCGTCATCCCGCCCAGCGATTCGACGACATCCACGGATGCGCCGTACAGGCGCAGAAGGGCCTCGCGCTCGCGGCTCATGCCCTGGGGCAGCGTGAGGATCAGGTCATAGCCCTTGGCCGCACACACGAAGGCCAGGGCGATCCCGGTGTTGCCGCTGGTCGCCTCGACGATCGTCGTCTTGCCCGGCTCGATGCGGCCCTCGCGCTCGGCGGCCTCGATCATCGACACGCCGATGCGGTCCTTGACGCTCCCCCCGGGGTTGAAGGCCTCGAGCTTGGCGAAGAGCTCGACCTCTGGCGCGCCGCCCAGGCGGGTGAGCTTGACCATCGGCGTGCGCCCCACCAGATCCGTGATGTTGCTGGGGATCGTCCGCATGTTCAGAGACACACTAGACAACGTCCGCGGTGCCGCGCGAGGACGCGTGACGTCGTGCGCGTTGCCCGCGGCGGGCGCGATCAGGCGATCAGTGGCTCGTCGTGGAAAGCTGGGTCTGCAGCGCCTGCAGACGACTCCAGGGGAACCAGGAGAGGTAGGTGCCCTCGCTCCAGCCGTCAAACGGCGAGACCCACGGGTTGGAGCCCGTCGTGGTGGGATCCTGGGCGTAGAGCGACACGCACCCGGACTGGTCTCGGATGACGATGCCGTAGGTCTGTGCGGCCTGAGCCAGCATGCGCTCGAAGTACGGGAGGTTCAGGCCGGCGATGTTGAGCGACGGGTCCAGACGGAAGCGCAGTCCCTCGGGGAGCGCGACCCCACCGGTGAACCGGCCATCGGTCCGCTGGGCCGGCCACGAGAAGACGCCCTGGGTCGCCTGGGGCACCGCCATCGCGAGCGCATGGTTGATGTAGCCGCGCTTGAGGTCGGCGATCGTGATCAGGCCTCCCAGCAGCGGCAGGCCGCTCGCGGTCGCGCCCCAGTTGTCCGTCTGGCCGGAATGCGTGAAGTAGCCGGGGTTGCTCGAGGCGTTGTCCATCTCCCCGCCCCACCGCGCGCTCCAGGTGCCCGAGGTGGATTGGCTCAGCTGCCAGAAGTCCCAGATCTTGTCCGTCGACGGCTGCCACACGGTGAGGCTTCCGTCGGTCCCGGCGGCCGGCTTGGCACCGGGCGGGATGGGCACCGCATTGAACTGCTGTTGCAGATCGGGACCGTAGGCGTTCAGATGGACGCTCACCGCCGGCTGACCCGCGGGCACGACATACGCGGGAACGCTGTACGCCGTCGTGTTCAACCATGCGCCGAAGCCGTTCACCTGACTGACCAGGTCATTGACGTAGGTCTGTGAGTTGGGATCAAGGGATGCCGCGGAGGCAAGCGGCGTGTTCCAGAAACTGGTGGGAGAGAACGCGTTGTACGGGACCGTCGACGCCTGGGCCGCGGTGTAACCGGGGCTGGCTCCACTGTCACTCGTCGAGGGGGGCGCCGGGGGCGCCAGCGGCGATGACGTACCGGTCGTCGTCGTGGTGCCCGTGGTGGTGGTGCTGGTGACGGTGGTGCCCGTGGGGGCGAGGGGCGTGGCCGGGGGGCCCTGCGTCGCTGTCGTCGTCGTTCCGGAGATCGTCACGCCCGTCGGCACGGTCGCCGTCGTGGTGGTGCGCCCGGTGGACGATGGTGGCGTGGAGCCGGGCGAGGTGGCCGGCGTGCTCAATGGCGCCGCGTTGGTCGAGGCCGGGCCGGCGCTGGCGGCCACCGCCACCACCCCGCTCTTCACCGGGTTGCCGGCGCTACCGATCGAGACCACCGTGGTTGCGGGGATCGTCGCCGTCACGGTCGCACGGCGCCCGCCGTTGACGAGCACCGAGGCCCGCTGGTGAGGCCGGTCGAGGACCACCTGGAGAAGCTGTGGCCGCGACGTGAGGGCAACCCTGCCCAGCGTGCGCACGTGACCGCCGGTCGTCTGCCTCAGGGCCAGCGCCCGGGCGCCGGTCGCGACGACCGACAGCCCGGTCGGGCGAGTGGTGAGCAGCGATGCGCCGCGTGCCACGTGGCCTGCCCGGACGCAGAACTCAAGCCAGGCCTGGCCCGCCTCGACGCGCGGCCGGGCCGCGGGCGGCGCTCCGGTGCCCGGAGTGCCGATGGAGGTTGCGCTCCCCTGAGTCAGCACCAGCACCGAGCCGGACACCTTGGCCGACCGGCTGCTGTCGCTGGACAGGAACGGCGCGCTGGCGTGACCGACGGTGCAGGTCTGCGCCTGAGCGGCGAGGACGGCCTGCGTGCCGAAAAGTAGTGTTGCGCAGAACGCGATGGTAAGTGTGACAAAACGCACGGCGGCCCTGACAGGAGAAGGTCTGGTCGACTGTGCCCTGCCGAAGAGTGCGAATAACGTCACGCTGCTCATTAGGTCGACTTTGTGTCACTCGCCCATGAATCCACTGTCGTAGGGGTGGACATCTGACGGAGGCTGCGCCGCGGACGTATGTACGAGAGCCAAATGCGCCGCGCGGACCGTGCGTCCGAACTGTCACGTGATGATGGGGTACGCCTAGGTTTGTGGAGCCGTCACGGCGCAGCGCGCCGCCGGCGGCGGCCACGGCGCGCCCGACAATCGTCAGCGTCTGACGCGCGACGATCCTCCACGCGCATGGAACGTCGCGGTCGGCGCCTCAGATGTGGTACATCGGCGCGCCGGCCGCCCGGATCTCGGCCTCGGCGATCGATGCCACCGTCGCTTCGGCGAGGACCGCACGCGCCGCCCCGGCGGCGACCGCGAAGACGCCGGTCGCGTCCGCGCCGAGCGGTCCGTCGAGCAGCTCCACCAGCTCGAGCACGGTCACCTCGTCGCTGGGCTTCGCGAAACTGTAGCCGCCTTTGACGCCTCGTTGCGAGCGCAGGATGCCGGCTCGGCGCAGCGTCGCGAAGAGATGCTCGAGGAACTGCACGGGGATGTCACGCCGGCGCGCGAGCTCGGCGATCGGGACCGGCCCCGCGCGGCCCTGGTGATAGAGCTCCACCAACGCGCTCAGGGCATAGGGCGACTTGGTGGTGACCGAGATCATGCGCGCCCGATGCTAGCCCGGACAGCACGGTTTTGGGGAGGCCGTGCGCGCGAGCGCACGGCCGGTTGAGGCTTAGATCCAGCCGCGCTCGGTGGCGATCAGGACCGCCTGGGCGCGATCCATGGCGCCGAGCTTGCCGTACACGTTGTGCAGGTGCGTCCGGATCGTGCTCGTCGACAGCCCGAGCTCGTTGGCGATCTGCTTGTAGACCATCCCGCGGGCGAGGCGGCGCAGGACGTCGACCTCGCGGCTCGACATGGGGCAGGGCTCCACCTGGCGGGGACGCTCGCCCGAGGCGGGCAGCGGCAGCTCATACATGACCTTGCGCAGGCTGGCCGGGGTCAGTCCGATCGTGCGGGCCACCGACAGCAGCTCTGACGGCGTGATCGATCCGCCGAGCACGTAGTGCGCGAGCATGTCAGCGAGGCGGACGAGAGCGGCCTCGCCGGTCGCATCCTCGGCGTGGTGGCGCTCGATGACGCTGGCGATCGACTTGGGCAGCGCCCAGCGGCGGGCGAGGACGCCACCGACCAGGGCGTGGTCGACGCCGAGCTCGCGGCGCTCGCGCTGGAGGCGATCCTCCGGCGTGCGGGCATCGCCGTGAACCTGCGACGGGTAGCCGGGGTAGGCGTGGACGAGCACGAGCTTGCCGATGTCGTGCAGCAGCGAGGTGACCATCAGCCGGTCGCGGGCCTCGTAGCCGATCTCCCGCGCGAGGCGGTCGGCGGCGCGCTGGGTGGCGACCGAGTGCAGGCGAAAGCGCTCGGGGATGCCCTGCCAGACGGCGGTGCGCTCGAAGAAGTCGAACGTCCGGGCGCGGCTGGCGATGGCGTGCACGGTGCGGGGGGTGAGCACGTCGACGCCGGCGACGACGCTGTCGACGCGGCCCGCCGCGGGACCCTCAAGCTGGTTGGCGAGGCGCACGACGGTCACGGCCAGCGCGACATCGGCCTCGACGGCGGACACGACGTCGCCGATGGACGGCTCGCCGTCCTCGAACAGGCGCAGGACGCGATTGCGCGACTCCACCAGCACCGGGTAGGCCTCGAGGGCCTCGAAGGCCGTCGTCAGCCTCCGGCCGTGGCCTTCGTTGTGATGGCGCTCGCGCGTGGCGTACGGGTCTGTCGGCACAGCAGTCTTTAAAGCAGCAGTTGCCACCGGGACCTCATCCCTTCCTACCCGTTCGCGGGCACGTCGGCTTCGCAGAAATCGGCTTGCTCCCAAGCATTGCCTTTACTATCGGCAGATAGGAGCGCCGGTTTAGCCTTTTCCAGGCCTGCGGTCAGTCGACGTCGTCCCGGGCGCGGGCCAGAGCGGAATCGATCCTGGCCAATGTCTCGTCCTTTCCGAGCAGCGCAACGCTCTCGAAGATACCGGGAGAGACGGTCTGACCGGCGATCGCAACCCTTACCGGTTGAAACACTTTCCCCGGTTTGGTGTCCAACCGCTCGACCACTGCGCGCAGCGCGGTTTCCACCCCAGAGGCATCGAAGGGCTCGGCCTGCGCCAGCGCATCGCGGGCGGCGGCGAGCGCCTCCACCCCACCGTCGCGGCAGACGATCTTCTCGAAGGCCTTCGGGTCATCGACGGGTCCGTCGAACAGGAACGACACCAGCGGCCAGAAGTCGGCGAGCGTCTGGATCTTCTCCTCGGTGATCTCGACGGCGCCGCGCAGGCCGGTGCGCCCGGTGAACTGCTCCAGGCGCGCGGTCAGCTCCTCGGTGCCCAGCGCCCGCAGATGGCGGCCGTCGAGGTGGCGCAGCTTCTGCTCGTCGAAGATCGCCGGATTCTTGGAGACGCGCTCCAGGCGGAAGCGCTCGGCGAGCTCTGGAAGGGCGAAGAACTCCTCGTCTGAGGCAAAGCCCGCGCCCAGCAGAGCGATGTAGTTGTCCACGGCCTCGGGTAGGTAGCCGGCCTCGCGCAGCTCCTGGACCGAGGCGGCGCCGTGGCGCTTGGAGAGCTTCTTGCCATCCGGGCCGTACAGCAGGGAGAGATGCGCGTATTGCGGCAGCGGCGCGTCGAGCGCCTGGAGCACCCACATCTGCTTCGGGGTGTTGGAGATGTGGTCCTCACCGCGCACGACGTGCGTGATGCCCGCATCGAGGTCGTCGACCGCGACGGCGAGGTTGTAGACCGGCGTGCCGTCGGCTCGGGCGATGACGGGATCGTCCTGACTGGCGTTGGGAAACGCGACCTCCCCGCGGACGATGTCTGAGACCACGGTCTCCCCCGTGTCCGGGACGCGCAGACGGATCGCGCCCGACGCCTCCGCTTCCCCGCGGAAGCCGCGGTCAGAGCCATGGCGCTCCTTGTAGGCGCGTACGTCGTCGGTGGTGGCGCTGGAGCGGTAGGCGTGGCCGGACTCCAGCAGCTGGGCGACGACCTCGGCGTGGCGGTCGGCCCGCTCAGATTGGAGGATCGGGCCCTCGTCATAGTCGAGGTTCAGCCACTTGAGCGCGTCGAGGATCTGCTCGACGTTCTCAGGCGTGGAGCGCTCGCGGTCGGTATCTTCGATCCGCAGGACGAGCGTGCCTCCCTGCCCGCGCGCGAGCAGCCAGTTGTACAGCGCGGTCCGGGCGCCGCCGATGTGCAGGGCCCCCGTGGGGGACGGAGCGAACCGAACACGTAAGGACATAGGTCAGCATGCTAATTGGCGCCCACGTATCACCGGCGGGCGGTCTCGACAAGGCCGTCGAGCGCGGAGTGGAAAAAGGCTGCGAAGCCATCCAGATCTTCAACCAGTCGCCGCGCATGTGGCGGCCAACCGCCTACGGCGACGACGACTTCGCCGCGTTCCGCAGGGCGATGACGCCCAGCCCGGTCAAGGCGGTGCTCATCCACGCGGTGTACCTGGTCAACTGCGCCTCCGAGGACCCCGAGATCCGCGACAAGTCCCGCGCCTCGCTGATCCAGTCGCTGCGCGTCGGGGCGGGGATCGGCGCGGCGGGCGTGGTCCTTCACCCCGGGTCGGCCAAGGGCGGCGACGTCAAGGCCGCGATCAAGCGCGCGGGCACGGTGATCAAGGAGGCGCTGTCGGAGACCGATCGCTGTCAGCTGCACCTGGAGGACACCGCGGGAGCGGGCGGGACGCTCGGGCGCTCCTTCGAGGAGCTCGCGGAGCTGATCTCGGCCGCCGGCGGCGGCAAGCGGCTGGGGGTGTGCCTGGACTCCTGCCACCTGCTCGCCTCGGGCTATGACATCCGGACGGCCGCTGGGCTCACCGAGGCGATGGACGAGTTTCACCGCGTCGTGGGGATGACCCGGCTGGGCTCGCTGCACCTCAACGACTCTCAGACGCCTCTGGGCTCAAACCGCGACCGTCACGCCAACATCGGCACCGGGGAGCTCGGAGAGCGCGGCTGCGCGGCCTACCTGTCCGAGCCGCGCTTCGACAAGCTCCCGCTGGTGATCGAGACCCAGGGACCCGAGCGGCAGGGGCCAGACCGCGAGGAGGTCCAGCTCTGCTTCACCCTGCGCAAGCGCGGCCTGGCGTCCCGCAGGCGGGCCGCCTCGCGGCACGGCAAATCCCGCTAGCGTCCCCGGGCACCCTATGAGCGCCCTGACCACCCGCCCCGGAGACGCTCTGGTCGTCTTCGGCATCACCGGCGACCTGGCGCGCAAGATGACGCTGCGCTCGCTGTATCGGCTGGATGCGCGCGGGCTCCTGGACTGCCCGGTGATCGGGGTCGCGGTCGAGGACTGGACTGACGAGCACCTGCGCCAGCACGCGCTGGACGCGGTGAAGGCCACGGGCGAGTCCATCGACGACGCGGTGTGGAAGCGGTTCTCCGCGCGCCTGTCCTACATCGGCGGCGACTTCAACGACAGCGCCACCTATGAGGCCGTCGCCTCGGCACTGGGCGACGCTGCCAACCCCGTCTTCTACCTGGAGATCCCGCCGTCCCTGTTCGAGATGGTGATCGCGGGGCTGTCGGGAGCCAAGCTCGTCCAGGGCGGACACCGGGTGGTCGTGGAGAAGCCGTTCGGCCACGACCTCGCCTCGGCGCGCGCGCTGGCGCGCGACCTGCACAAGTACCTGGAGGAGCCTCAGCTCTACCGGATCGATCACTTCCTGGGCAAGCTGGGCCTGGAGGAGGTCCTCTACCTGCGCTTCGCCAACGCGATCCTCGAGCCGGTGTGGAACCGCGGCTTCGTCTCCTCGGTCCAGATCACCATGGCCGAGAGCTTCGGCGTGCAGGATCGAGGCCACTTCTACGACCCGGTCGGGGCGCTCCGTGACGTCGTGGTCAACCATCTCATGCAGATCGTCGCCGGCCTGGCCATGGACGCGCCCGCCGCCGGCGACCCCGACAGCCAGAAGGACGCCAAGCAGGCGGTGTTCGCGGCGATGGCCGACGCCACTCCCGAGCATTATGTCCGGGGCCAGTACGACGGCTACCGCGACATCGACGGCGTCCGCGCCAACTCCACCACGGAGACGTTCGCCGCGCTGCGCCTGGACATCGACAGCTGGCGGTGGGCGGGCGTGCCCTTCTTCATCCGTACCGGCAAGCGCCTGCCGGTCACCCAGACCGAGATGCGGCTGGTGTTCCGCCACGCGCCACGCCTGCCCTTCATCCCCAGCGGCCGGCGCCGGCCGGAGCCCAGCCAGCTGGTGATCCGGGTCGACCCCGCGACCGGGATCCGCATCATCCTCGATGCCCACCGCGCCGACACCTCGGGCGCCGCCGCGATCGACCTGGACATGGAGTTCGCCGAGGAGGGAGGCGCCGGCGACACCCCGTACGAGGTGCTCCTCCACGCGGCGCTCATCGGCGACGCCAGTCACTTCACCCGCCAGGACAACGTCGAGGAGTGCTGGCGAATCCTCCAGCCGCTGCTCGATGCGCCCCCCAAGGCCATCCCCTACGCCCAGGGCTCGTGGGGCCCGGCCGAGGCCGATGAGCTGCTGGCGGGGTTCGGCGGCTGGCGGAGCCCCTGGCTCCCCAGCTGAGTTCGCCGGCGTAGCAGCCCTCGCCGGCCGAGCGAAGCGCCTCGCCGGCGTACGCAGTTCATGTCTCCCTGGACCGGTCACGTCTGCCCGCATAGCGGTCACCGCGGCCGCGCCGGCACGTCACCGGCGGGCGGGCCTAAAACCGGTTTGATAGCCTCAGTGCGCGAACGTAAGGTTTCGTGGGGTTTTCCGAAGCCTGCTGTGGCGCACACCTCGGGCGAATACGGCCCCCGTGGATTGAGGAGGACGACGATGTTTGCTGCGCGAACAGCCACCGCCGGCGGGTGTGCCGGATGTTGATCGATGCTCGCTCGGTCGAGGACGGCGCGCGACTCACCGTCGATCTCACCATCGTCGGCAGCGGTCCCGCGGGTCTGAGCATTGCCGACCGGCTGAGGTCATCGGGACTGTCGGTGTGCGTGGTCGAGGCCGGGGCACCCGAGCCGGACCTCCGCACACAGCAGCTCTACCGCGGCGAGGTCACCGGGCGGGGGTACTTCGCCCTGGACTCCTGCCGGTTCCGGATGTTCGGGGGCACGAGCAACCGTTGGGGGGGCTGGTGCCGCCCGCTTGACCCGGCGGACTTCGCGTCACCCGCGGGGTCCTCCCTGCCGGGCTGGCCGATCGGCCACGCCGATCTGCTCCCCTACGCCGCCGACACCGCCGACCTGCTGGAGCTTCCCGATCACCACTTCGGCGTTGCCGACTGGTCAGGGCCGGTGTCCGAGCCCCTCGATCTCGACGCGGGCGAATTCGAGCACGTGCTCGTCCGGTTCAGCCCCCAGACCAACTTCGCCCACCGGTACGGCCGTCGCATGCTCACCGACCGGCGGGTCACCGTTCTGCTCAACGCCAACGTCACCGAACTGATGATGGAGGCGGGCTCGTCGCGACTGGACGGTCTGCGCGTCCGGACGCTGAGCGGGCGCACCTTCACCGTCCACAGTCGCGCCGTGGTGCTCGCCGCGGGAGGGATCGAGAATCCGCGACTGCTGCTCTCGTCCACCGCGACGCGCGCGGCGGGCATCGGCAACGAGCACGACCTGGTCGGACGCTGCTTCATGGAGCACATCCACGCGCGCGCCGGTCACATGTGGCTGCGCGACCACGCCGAGCCGCCGGCGCTCTACCGCCGCACGAGGGTCGACGGCGACGAGATGCGCGGCTTCATCGCCCCGACGGCCGCCGCACGGCGACGTGAGGGTCTGCTCGCCTGCTCTTTGCAGGTCGAGCCCGCCGTTCACAACGCCTACAGCACGCCCTTCCTCGGCTGGTCGTCGGACGTCACGTTCAGGGCGACGGACGCCTATCTGAGGCTGCGCCGTCGCCACCCGGAGCTCGCGGCCAAGCTGCGCGCCAGGGCCGACCGCCTCTGGTACCAGGCGCTGCGATCGCGCGCGGCCCGAGGCGAGCGGCGCTCAGTCACCGCATTTGCCTCCGAGCTGGGCGCCGATCCCACCCGTCTGCTCGCGCTCTACGCGCGCGCCGAGCAGACCCCCAACCCCCACAGCCGCGTCACGCTGAGCGAACGGCGCGATGCGCTGGGCATGCCCGTGGCCCGGTTGGACTGGCGCCTGTCGGATGGCGACACGGAGAGCGTGACCGGCTGGCTGGCCAGGCTCGACGACGCTCTGCGGCGGACAGGGCAGGGCCGTGTGGCGGGCCCGAGCGAGGACTGGGAGTCCCAGATCACGGGCGGGCCGCATCACATGGGAACGACGCGCATGTCCGTCGATCCACGTCATGGCGTCGTCGACGGCAACTGCCGTGTGCACAGCGTGGACAATCTGTTCGTGGCCGGGAGTTCGGTGTTCTCGACCGGCGGCTGGGCCAATCCCACCTTTGCTCTGGTCAGTCTGGCGCTCCGTCTCGCCGACCACCTGCGCACCGAGCTCACCTCAGGAGGCAGCGCGGACCGGGCGACGGTGGCCGTCGGATCCGCCGAGAGCCGTGAGGCCGCGGCGGTTCCGGCTCCGTGACTTCACGCAGGCCCCCGCGCTGGTTGAGGTCCTCGCCGCCGCGCTGACCGACCACGACGGCACGGTCACGGTCACCCGGCTGCCCGGGCACCGTTGGGTTCGGACATCTCGCCTGACAACCGGGATGGCGCTGATATGTTGGCGTGAGATGGCAGACGTCCTGAGGCGATTGCGAACCGCGGGCGGGCGGGCGCGGCGGGCCGTTCGGGCAAGGAGAATCGGGGCCAAGGGCGACGCTGAGATGACCTACTGGGAGGCCCAGGCCGCTCAGGAGGGCACGCTCGGCCACCTCCATTTCGAGGAGTTCTTCACCGTCCAGTTCGGGTTGACGCGCGCGGACTATGTCGGCAAGCGAGTACTCGACATCGGCTGCGGGCCGCGCGGGAGCCTGGAGTGGGCCGACATGGCCGCTGAGCGCATCGGGGTCGACCCGCTCGTCGACCACTACGCGCAACTGGGCATCGGTGAGCACACGATGCGGTACGTCGCCAGCGGCGCTGAGAGCCTGCCCTTCGAGGACGGGCATTTCGACATCGTGGCGTGCTTCAACGCGCTCGATCATGTCGACGCCGTCGACGCCGCGATCGCCGAGTTCACCCGGGTGACCCGGCCAGGTGGCACGGGCTTGCTGCTGGTGGAAGTCGGGCACGAGCCTTCCCCGACCGAGCCCCACTATCTCGAACGAGACCTCTTGGGACGCTTCACCGGCTGGGCGCCCGCATTCTCGGAGCTCGTGGCCGTGCGCCCCGACCACAGCCTCTATGCCAGCTGGCAGGACCGCACGCCCCCCGCCGAAGATGGCCCGGCGTTACTGGGCGCGCGACTCGATCGCCTCCCGCCTCCGTGAGCCGCGTACGACGCGGTCTGATCGGGTAGCAGGGTTCGTGAAGATCAGCTAACAATGGTGAGGAGAGAGCCGTGAGACTGAGCCTGACCAGCGCCATCTGGCTGATCGTCGGCGTCATCCTGGCGTCGTCGCATCACTACTTCAAGCACGTGGACGCGATCAAGCCCGTGGTCTCCGCGGTCCTGGCCGTCATCCTGTGGCCCCTGCTGCTGCTGGGGATCAACCTGCACGTCCACTGACCTCCCGGGGGGCGCGGCGTTCAGCCGACGCCGGCGGGCTCGGGCTCGGGCTCGCGCTCGCTGTCGCTGTCGGCCGCGGCCTCGGCCTCGGGGACGAGCGCTGAGCCCAGCAGGGCATCGAGCTCGGCGTGCAGGCTGGCGCTGCGTGACACGCGGAAGCTGGGGCCGAGCTTGAGACGGCGGTGCCCGACGGTGGTGCTCAGCTCGATGACCACCTCGGACTCGCCCGGAAAGCCGCTGAGCAGATCCTTGAGCTCGCCCAGCGCCGAGGCCGGCAGTGCGGTGGCGTCGAGGCGCAGCCTGAGCGCGCTCGGGCTGAGGGCGGGCTTGGCGGCCTGGACCTGCGCCTCTAGAACCTCCTCCTCGGTGGGCTGAAAGATCTCCACCTGCTGGGCGATGAGGCACGTGTTGTCCCGGTCCTTGTGGTCGACCTTGCCGCGCACGAGCACGATCGAGTCCGTCTGCAGCGCCTCCTCACACGTGGCCAGCGTCTTGCCGAACACGATGATCTCGACCGAGGTCTCCAGGTCATAGAGAGTGGCGAACATCATGAAGTCGCCCTTCTTGGTCTTGATCTTCTTGGCCTGCGTGACCATCCCGCCGATCGTGACCCAGTCGCCGTCGCGCCGCGCGGAGAGCTCACCCAGCGGGCAGTCGGCCTTGGCCCGCAAGGCGGGTCCCACGTCCTTGAGGGGATGGGCGGAGATGAACAGGCCGAGCGCCTCCTTCTCGCCCGCCAGCAGCTCGGTCTGATCGAACTCGTCGCCCGGGATGGGCGCGTGCGTGGGCCCGGCGAACGCGCCCGAGGCGCCGTTGGACGCGCCACCGTCGGCCGGCCCGAGATCGAAGATCGACCCCTGTCCGATGAGCGCATCCTGCTGGCTCTTCTGGCCGGCAGCCTGGGCCTGCTCGAGCACCATGAGCATGCCCTTGCGGCTGTCATTGGTGGAGCCGAAGGCGCCGCACTTGATCAGCGCCTCGATCGCCTTCTTGTTGACCGCGCGGTTGTCGACGCGCTCGCAGAAGTCGAACAGGCTGGTGAACGGGCGTGACTCCCCGTCGTCGCCCCGGGCGCTCTTGATCGCCTCCACCGCCTGATAGCCGACGCCCTTGACCGCGTCGAGGCCGAAGCGGATGTTCCCGTCGACGACGACGAACTCATGGTCTGAGAGGTTGACGTCGGGCGGCAGGATGGCGATCCCCATCTGCTCGGCCTGCGCCACGAAGAACGGGACCTTGTCCTTGGTGTCCATCACCGAGGAGATGAGCGCCGCCATGTACTCGGCCGGATAGTTGGCCTTCAGCCACGCCGTCCGGTAGGAGATCAGCGCGTAGCAGGCGGCGTGGGACTTGTTGAACGAGTAGTCGGCAGAGCGCTCGTTGGTGGTCCACAGCATCTCGATGACTGACTCACTGGTGCCCGACCTGCGGCAGCCCTCGACGAACTCCGGCCTCAGCTTGGCCATGGCCTCACGGTTCTTCTTGCCGATCGCCTTGCGCAGGTCGTCGGCCTTGGCCCCGCTGAAGCCGCCCAGCTCCTTGGCGATCTGCATCGCCTGCTCCTGGTAGAGGATCACGCCCTTGGTCGACTCCAGGATCGAGCGCAGGCGCTCGTCGGCGTAGGAGATCGTCTCAGGGTCGCGCTTGCCCCTCGCGTAGGTGGGGATCTGGTCCATGGCCCCCGGCCGGTACAGGGCGACGAGGGCGACGAGGTCATCGAACTCGGTCGGCCGCACCTTCTTGAGCGCCTCCCGCATGCCCTCGGACTCGAACTGGAACACCCCGATCGAATCGCCCTGGGCGAGCATCTCGTACGTCGGCTCATGATCGAGCGGGAGCGTGCTCATGTCCGGACGCTCACCGGTCGAGCGGCCCACGATGTCCAGGGCGTCTTCGATGACGTCGAGGTTGCGCAGGCCCAGGAAGTCCATCTTGAGCAAGCCGAGCTGCTCGACCGGCTTCATCGAGAACTGCGTGACGGTGCGGAAGACGCGCTCGCCGTTCTCGTCGGCGCCGGCGTCGGCGATCTGCAACGGCAGGATGTCGGTCAGCGGGCGATCCGAGATGACCACCGCCGCAGCATGGATCGAGGAGTTGCGCACGATCCCCTCCAGGCCCTGCGCCACATCGATGATCTGCTTGGCGGTTCCGTCCCGGTCCACCTCGGCGCGCAGCGGCTGCCCCGGCGCGAGGCACTCCTCGAAGCTGGGCGGCCGTCCCATGATCGGGTCAGGGATGAGCTTGGCGAGGCGGTCGCCGACGCCGTACTCATGGCCCAGGACGCGGGCGGCATCGCGGGTCGCGGCCCGGGGGAACATCTTGCCGAAGGTGACGATCTGAGCGACCGCCTCCTTGCCGTACTTCTCGGTCACGTAGCGGATCACGCGCTCGCGGCCACGCACCGAGAAGTCCATGTCGATGTCCGGCATCGACACGCGCTCGGGGTTGAGGAAGCGCTCGAACAGGAGGTCGTAGCGCAGCGGGTCGACGTCGGTGATCTGCAGGCAGTAGGCGACGATCGACCCTGCGGCCGAGCCGCGGCCGGGGCCGACGGCGATGCCCGAGTCCTTGGCGTACTTGACGAAGTCCCACACGATCAGGAAGTAGGCGTTGAAGCCCATCCGGTCGATCACGCCCAGCTCGTACTCGGCACGCTCGACCGCCTCGGCCGGGATCGGGTCGCCGTAGCGCCGGCGCAGACCCTCGTCGACCAGCCCGCGCAGGTACTCCCCCTCCCCCGCCCCGTCGGGCGTCGGGTAGCGCGGGATGAGCTGGCGGCCGAGCTCGATCTCGACGTTGCAGCGCTCGGCGATCTCCAGCGTGCTGGGGATCGCGTCCGGCCACTCGGCGAACGCGTCGGCCATCTCCTGGCTGGAGCGCAGGTAGAACTCGTTGGTGTCGAACGTGATCTTGGGCTGGCTCAGCGTCGACTTGGTCTGCACGCACAGCAACGCGGCGTGGTGGTGGTAGTCCTCGCGGCGCAGGTAGTGCACGTCCCCCGTGCCCACCAGCGGACGGCCGAGCTCCCGGGCGATGCGGACGATCTCCTCATTGCACTTGTCCTGGATGGGCAGGCCGTTCTTCTGCACCTCGAAGTAGACGTTGTCGGTCCCGACCGCCGTCATCAGCTCTGAGGCGTGGGCGCGGGCGAGGTCGGGCCGGTCGTCGATCAGGTGCTGGCAGAAGCGCGACTGCAGGCAGCCCGACAGGGCGATCAGGCCCTCGCCGTGCTCGGCGAGCTGGGCCATGTCCACCGACGGCTTACCGCGCTGGTAGCCCTCCAGGAAGCCGAGGGAGGAGAGCTTGACCAGGTTGCGGTAGCCGGCGGCATCGGAGGCCAGCAGGGTGAGGTGAAAGCGCTCCAACCGCCCTGGCGCGCGTCGGGTGTGATCGTCGACGATGTACACCTCGCAGCCGATGATCGGCTTGATCTGCTGCTTCCGGCACGCGGTGAACAGCTCCACGGAGCCGTTCATGACGCCGTGATCGGTCAGGCCCAGCGCCGGCTGATCGAACTCCGCGGCCCGTTTCGCCAGCGCGTCGATCTTGCACGCCCCGTCGAGCAGCGAGTACTCGGAATGGACGTGGAGGTGGGCGCAGACGGGGGTCATCGGACGGCGGTTCCTACCTTAGAAGCCACGGCAGACGGAGCGGCCGCGGCGCGGCGCCACGGGCGCGTTTTACTCGCTCTGTGCGCGTTTGATCCACTTGCGCAGCGACAGGTACGCGCCCACGTCGCCGTCCACCCGCACCCCGGGGACCGGCTCGCCGGCGAGGGCCGCGAGCAGATCGTCGGTGGGGCAGTGGATGGTCGTGCTCGGGCCGCCCTCGGGGGCGATCCGCGTCGCCGTGAGCGGGCGTCCCTCCCCGACGATGAGATAGGTGCGGTTGGCCTCGGGTGACGCATGCGCCACGGTGAAGCGCTCGGTCGCCGTCCACGCCGGGTCGATCATGGCCGCGAGCAGCCCGAAGGTGATGAGGGGGTCGGGCCGGACGCCCGCGTGATGCAGGGCCCCGAGGTCCAGCGGAACCCCCAGCAGCGAGGAAAGGGCCGAGACGCCCTCACGGCGCCCCCGCACGCGCGCCGTGCGCAGGCCGAAGCGCCGGCGAAAGCGGCCCGCGGTGAGCAGGCGGGCGATCCGCGCCGGCTCGCCGACGACCTGGAAGTCCACCTCCCGGCGCGGGCGAGCCGAGGTCCGGACCTCGATCGTGGGGGCGCCATCGCGGACCGACACCCAGACGCAGCGGCCGGGCGCGAGCACCAGGTCGTAGGTGACGGCGTGCGGGTAGGCGACCCGCTGGAGCGGCAGCAGCTCGAGCAGGAGCCGGCCCGCCGCGTCGAGATCCGTCCGCGCCATCGTGCGAAACGCGCGTTCCAGCGAGGGGCGGGCGAGCGCCTCGTGCATCGAGGGGGAACGGACCAGCGCCGTGGAGGGCACGGGCATGGGAGCGAGTGCGCCGGGTGGCATCGGTGACCTGGTTGGGATGGGTGCGGCTGGCGGCGCGGGTGGATCGTGGGGTGCGATCGTCTCGCGCAGCCGGGTGAGCGCGTCGTTGAGCCGTGCGGGCTCGACAGCCGCGACGGGGGCGGGCGCCGGCGGCGTGGGCGCCGGCGGCGTGGCGACCTCTGCAACCGGCTCGGGCTCAGGCTCAGGCTCAGGTTCGGGCTCGGGCTCGGGCTCGGGACGCGTTGCCAGCCGCTGCAGCTCCTCGCGCAGCTCCCCGATCGCCTCATACGCACCCAGCGACACGACCCGCTGGTCGCGCAGCTCACGTTCGAGCTCCGCCGCGCGCCGTTCGGCGCCGGCGCGCAGGGTGCGCTCCCGAGTCAGCTCGTCGCCCAGCGAGCCGAGCTCGACGCGCAGCTCGGCGAGCGCGGCGCTCGTCCGGCGCTCCAGGACCACCCGCGCGGCCAACCGCGACTCCGCGTCGATCGCCCGGGCGCGCAGGGCGGCGTCAGCGCGGGCGCGGAGCTCGAGCTCGTCGCGCAGGCTCGACAGGAGGTCCGGAGGCGGCGACGGCAGCGGCGGAGGCGGCGACGGCGGCGGCGACTCCAGCGCCGGTGGCCGGGGCTGGACGACCGGCGGCGCGGACGACAGCGCGCTGGGCTCGGCCGGGATCCGGATCGTCTGCCCGGCCCGCTGCCCGCGCAGCTCGTGCTCGAGGCGCAGCCGCGCCGACTCGGCCGAACCGGCCTCGGCCCGGCGCTGGAGCCTCTGCTCGGCCAGCTCGCGCTCGCGCTCGGCCAGCTCGCGCTCGCGCTCGGCGCGCCGGCGGGCGGCGGTGGCGGCCGCGGCCACCTGCTCGGCCTCGTCGCTGCGGCGCCGGGCCTGGCCCAGCTCGTGTTCCAGGCTGCGGATCCGTTCCTCGGCCGCGGCCAGCTCGCCCATCGCCTGGCGCGCCCGATCGGCCTCATGGGCGCTGGTGGTGAGCCGGCGGGCGAGGTCCCGGCGAAGGGCCTGCTCGGCGTGGGCCCGCTGTTCGGCGATCCGGCGCTTGCGTTCGCGCTCCTCCAGAGAGGCAGCGAGCTCGTCGCGCACGGCGCGCGCGTCTCGCAGCTCGTCCTCCAGCGCGTCGACCCGCTGCGTCAGCTCGGCGACGCCGCGGGCCCGGTCAAAATCCGGTGGCTCTTCGGGCTCATCCGGCTCGGGCTCGGCTGTCGACGACGCCGGCGGAGGCGGGCGCTCCGACGGGGGTGACGGCGGCGGTGGTGACGCCCCGGTCGGCGGGGGCGGGGCCGCGGTGTCGGCCATCGCGCCCTCCCCGGGAGCGGGCACGGCGACCGGCAAGGGAACGATCACCGTGCCGAACTGCAGCCAGGTCCGGCCCAGCTCGGGAGCCATCCAGCCGGGGATGGTGAAGCTGAGCCGCCATATGCCGGGTCCCGTGCCGCCCACGCTGGGCGGCTCGGGCATCGCGGGATAGCGATGGCGGCGTCCCTCGGCCTCGATGACCAGCGTCGGCTGGCCCGTGCTCACTGGCCGCCGCCGGCGCCATCGGCCGGTGATCCGGACGGTCAGGTTCCCTCCGCTCTCCGCGGACCACTCGACCGAGTCGATCGATACCGCGGACGTTCCCGGCAACTCGCTCATTGCCCGCGAAGGTACGTCTCAGGGCGGACAGACGTCCCGCCCAAAGCTCCTCATTGCCGCTCAGTGCGAGCTTTGCGATCGCAGCTGCTCGCTCAGGCTCCGCGCCTCGGCGAGCAGGCGCTGCGCCTCGCCCAGATCGGCGCCCTGGGAGGACTGGTGCTCACGGGTGATGGCCAGCTCCGAGCCCAGTCGCTCGAGCTCAGCACGCAGACCGGCGACCTCGCCGGCGGCGGCGTCGCGGGAAACCTGTGCCGCCGCGAGCTGATCGCGCAGGGCCGACAGCTCGGCGGCATGGTGCTGGCGGCCCGATGCGGCCGCGGCGAGCCGCTGACGCGCGTCGGCGGCATCGGCGTCGGCGGCATCCCGGGCCGCGCTGAGATGGCTGAGTTGCGCTGCGGTGCGAGCGCGCTCGGCCTGCAGCTCGGCGCTCAGCCGGTCACGCTCGGCCTCCGCGGCAGCAGCGCGCTCTTCAGTCTGCAGGAGCCGGCGCTCGTAGTCATCGCGCTGAGCCCCGACGGCGCCCATCAGCTCCTGGAGCTCACCGCGCAGATCGCCGTGAGCCGACTCGAGGGCCGACTGGCGCGAGGTGCGGGCCTCCAGCTCGGACCGCGCATCGGCCAGGGCCCCCTGGAGGCGAGCGACCTCGGCCGAGCGCTCCTCGAGCTCGGCGTGCAGCGCCGACACGCTCTCCTTGAACAGGAGCTCGGCGAGGGGCCCGGTGCGGCCGGTGTCCACGGCGGGGTCGGGTCCGTCGCCGAAGCGAGCCGGATCGAAGTCGGCGGGTGGTGGCGCCACGTCCGGCGGCCAGGCCCGAGCCTCGCCCAGTGCGGGCGGCGGAGGCGGGCGGTGCGCCGCGTGGGCCCCCTCTCCCACCACGCCGGGCAGCGGGACCGGCACGACCGAGGTCCCCACCCACAGCGCAGCCTGGCCCTCGTGGCGCGGCTGCGCCCACGGCGGGATGCGGAAGGTCGCCTCCCAGGCGGCGGGTGGGAGCGCATCAGGCGGATGACCGTCGGGCGCGGGCGTGAAGCGATGGCGCCGTCCCTGCACCTGGACCACGAGGAGCGGGGCCGAGCCGCCGGGCTCGCTCTCACCCAGCCAGCGTCCGGTCAGCCGCAACTCGATCCCATCGCGATCGCTGCGCGTGCAATCGACGCGGTCGATGGCAACGGGGATGTCGGCAGAGGCGGAGTCAGTCATTTCGGGGCGAGCCGCCCACCGATCCGTCGGGACGTCCTCGCCTGCGTGCTTTCGTCGGGCACACGAGAAGTCCCTCCCGAAAGCTCCGCAAACTTACTTCTTATTGATGTGATGCAGCCTGGCGGCCGGCGGCGGCGACACCGGCGACCACCAACGCTCCGACGCCCGCGATAGCCAGCTTGGCCTTGAAGCCGCTCATCCGGCGGCGCATGTACCACTTGCTGCCCTGCCAGACGGCAAAGCCGAGGATCTTGTAGCCCATTGCCCTCGATGCTACCTCAGGGGAGGCGGCCGCAACCAAAGCCTTGCCTCGGTTGGGGCGCGGCCGCGCGCGACGCAGCGGCGGCGTGCGACGTGCGACGTGCGGCGAGATCCTGAACGCACAGATCGCACACCGCCAGGTGACGGAGGGTGCGATCCAGAACGGCACCTATGTTGAAGCCACTGATCGCGCCGACCCAGATAAGGCAACGTGCGACGTGAGCGTTCAATCGGGGGCGGCTACGACGGCAGGTCCTGCGCCACGTGCCGCATCGCCTGGACGGCAGGCGCCAGGTCGTCGACCACGGTCGTCCGGGTGATCAGGCCGGTGAGCTCGAGCACCCGCCGCGGCGGGGAGCCGGGCGGGCAGACGACGATCAGCTGCTGGGAGCGCTCGCGCAGCCGGCCGGCCAGGTCGTGCAGCAGCGAGATGCCGGTCGAGTCCATGTAGGCGACCAGGCGCAGGTCCACCACCAGGCCCGGGGCGAAGTTGGGCAGCGCCATGAGCTGACGGGTGATGTCGTCCACGTTGGAGATGTCCACCTCGCCGCTGATGGCGGCCACGGGCACGCCGTCGTGGTCCTGCATGTCCACGTGCGCCAGGTCGACCGGAGCGGGCATGGACCCGCCCGCGCCGAGGGCCGGGGACTCGCCGCTGCCCGAAGGGCCCGCCGTCACCGATCGGCCCGCCTGGGGGCCGTGGGCTCGCCGAAGCGGCGGAGCATCGTGATCGTCGTGCCCTCCGAGCGCCGGTCGACGCGCACCTCGTCGCACAGCTCGCGCATCAGCGCGATGCCACGACCGCCGTGCTGGCCGCGCGGTGGCCGCCACTGGCCGGTGTCGCGGACCTGCAGCGAGACCGCATTGCCCTCGCGCGCGGCGGTGGCGTCAAACGTCGCGTCTCCCGGTCCGTACGCGTGGCGGATCACATTGGTGCACGCCTCTGACCACGCGACCTCCAGATCGCTGCGGGCGACCCCGTCGAGCTCGGGCACGTTCTCGTTGAGCCACACCCGCAGGCGGTGGCGCACCAGCGGCACCGACGCCGCCTTGGCCGGCAGCGTGAGCTGGAGCGCGCCCAGCGGCGGCCCCAGGATGCGCACGGCCAGCACCGCGATGTCGTCGTGGCTGGCCTGCTCGGTCACGGTGCGCTCGAGGATGTAGTCGCACAGCTCCTCCACGTCGGCGGGCGCGTTGATGAACGCGTCGCGCAGGCGATCGAAGCCGGTGTTGATCGACTCGCGCCGCCGCTCGACCAGGCCGTCCGTGAACAGCAGCAGCGTGTCGCCCGGGTTGACCTGGTACTCCGCCTCGTCGGCCTTGACGCGGTCGTCGATCCCCAGGGGCAGGGTGCCGCCCGTCTCCAGGAAGCGGATCTCGCCGGTGGCGCTGCGCAGCGCCGGCGGCGGGTGCCCCGCCCGTGAGATCGAGACCGTGCCCTTGGACGCGTCGATGATCAGGAACAGGACCGTCGCGATCATGCCGGGGCCCAGGGTGGCGTGGACGACCCGGTCGAGCTGGTGCAGGGCCGACCCCGGGCTGTGGCCCTCGACGGCGAAGGCGCGCAGGGCGTTGCGCAGCTCGCTCATGGTCGTCGCCGCCCGCACGCCATGGCCGACGACGTCCCCGATCATCACCGCGGTGCGATCACGGTCGAGCTCGAGCGCGTCGTACCAGTCGCCGCCGATCTGGGGCGCCAGCCCGCTGGGCAGGTAGCGCGCCGCCAACTCGAGTCGGGGGTGGTGCGGTAGGCGGTCGGGAAGCAGGCTGCGCTGGAGGGTCTCCACCAGCTGGCGGCCATGCGCGAAGCGCTGCACGTGGTCGATGGCGATCGCCATCCGGTCCGCGGCGAGCCTGAGCAGCTCCAGATCGCCGGTGTCAAAGCGGTCCTCGGCCGCGGCGCCGAGCACGATCAGCCCCAGCAGCTCGTCGGAGGCCACCAAGGGGACCACGAGAAAGCTGGCGATGGCCTGCTTCGCGTCCTCCCCCTCTCCCGCGGCGCCACCGGGCCCGGAGGCGACACCAGCCTCGGCAGCGGCCCGAGCGGCGGCGAGACCGGGGACCTCGTCGCCGACCAGCAGCGCCGCCTGGCGCTCGACGGCCAGCCGGCCGAACACCCCGTCGCCCAGCATCACCCGGCCATCACCGGGGACCGGCAGCGCGCCGCGCGCCGCGTGCACCCCCAGACCCGGAGCGTTCTCGTCGCGCAGCAGCAGGCAGGCCGAGTCGGCCTGGAACAGCGTCGCGGCGCGCTCCACCAGCTCGGCGGTGAGGCCGCCCATCTCCAGGTGTGACAGCGCCGCGTCGGACAGGATCTGCAGCGTGCGCACCGTGCGCGCGACGGCCTCGGCCTCGGCGCGGGCCTGGGACTGGCGGACGCGCTCTCCGCGCTCACGGCTGAGCTCGACGAACACCGAGACCTTGGCGCGCAGGATCTCGGGCTCAAACGGCTTGATGACGTAATCGACGGCGCCCGAGGCGTAGGCCAGCGCGATCTCCTCCACCTCTGAGACCTGGGCGGTGAGGAAGATGATCGGGATGTGGCGGGTCCGGGGCCGGGCGCGGATGATGCGCGCGGTCTGCAGGCCGTCCAGGCCCGCCATGCGGACGTCGAGCAGGATGACGGCGATGTCCTCGCGCAGCAGCGCCCGCAGCGCCTGCTCGCCGGACTCGGCGCTGACCAGCCGCTCGCCCAGCGGCTCGAGGACGGCGCGCAGGGCCGACAGGTTCTCCTTGTGGTCATCGACCAGGAGGATCCCGACCGGGTGCTCCTCCGCCGGCGGCATCGAGGCCACAGGCGGGATGAAGACTGTTTGGCGATCGGGGTCAGGTGCCGCCTGCACTGGCGATCCCGGGCTTGGTTCGGTGTTCACGCGCTCCGCTCGTGCGCGGTCTGGAGCGGCTCAGACATACAGCCACCCGTTGACGAGCGAGATGAGCTTGTCGGGGTCGACCGGCTTGGTGATGTAGTCCGAGGCGCCGGCCGCGATGCTCTTCTCCCGGTCGCCCTGCATCGCCTTGGCGGTGACGGCGATGATCGGCAGGGTGCGCAGGGTCGGCATCGCCCGGGCGGCCCGGATGGTCTCGTAGCCGTCCATCTGGGGCATCATCAGGTCCATCAGGACCAGGTCGATGCGCGCGTCGGTGGAGAGGATCTCCAGCGCCTCGCGGCCGGTCTCGGAGAAGACCACGTCCAGCCCGCGGTCCTCGAGCAGGCTGGCCAGCGCGAACAGGTTGCGCACATCGTCGTCGACGAGCAGGATCCGGCCCTGGAGCTTGGCCGACGAGGTGCCCTCGCCCGGCTCGCCGCTGTCGTCGGGGCCGGCCACCGGCGGGCCGCTCGACGGATGCAGGATGAGCGCGGCCTCGGCGGCCAGCGCCTCGTCCGAATCGGCCACCCGCGGCAGCAGCACCGGCTCGTAGCGGCGCAGGCGGGCCCGGTCGCGTTCGGTCACCCGCCGGTCAAGGCGCAGGATCACCGGCAGCCGCTTGATCTGCTCGCGCCCGCGCAGCTCGTCGAGCAGCGCGAACACCGAGGTCTTGGACAGGCGCGAGCCGATGACCAGGCAGTCCGGGAGCGCGGCGTCGATGACCGCCATCGCCTCCTCGGTCTCCTGGGTGCTGGTCAGCTCCACGCCGTGGTCGCGGCCGACCAGGCCGCGGATGGCGTGCAGGGCCAGGCCGCCGCGGTCCAGGACCAGCAGCCGCCGGGTCGGGGTGGCGGGCCGGCCGGGCGGGCGGCGTCCGGCGACGTCGTCGGCCTTGGCCAGGCCCTCGCCGTTGGTGCGCGGGGCGGGCGCGGACGTCTGGCCGTTGGCCAGCGTGCCCGCGCTGAGCGGCGACTCCGGCGAGACGACGGTCGCGTCGGGGGCGGCGTCGAGGCGTAGGCGCAGCGTGAAGCTGCTGCCCCTGTCCACGGTGCTCTGCACGCTGATCTCCCCGCCCAGGGCGCGGGCCAGCTCGCGGCTGATCGACAGACCCAGGCCGGTGCCGCCGTAGGTACGGCTGGTGGTGCCGTCGGCCTGCTGGAAGGCCTCGAAGATGACGGCCAGCTTGTCCGCGGCGATGCCGATGCCGGTGTCGATCACGCTGAAGGTCACCACGTCCTCGGCGGCCCGCTCGATGCGCAGCGTCACCCCGCCCTCGGCGGTGAACTTGAACGCGTTGGAGAGCAGGTTGCGCAGGATCTGCTGGAGGCGCTGCTCGTCGGTGACGATGGCCGACGGGACGTCGTCGTCGAGCACCACGTCGAGGGTCAGGCCCTTGTCGGCCGCCACCGGCTCGAAGGTCCGCTGCACGTACGAGCAGATCCCGGCCACCGGGATGGCGTCGAACAGCAGGTCCATCTTGCCCGCCTCGATCTTGGACAGGTCGAGGATGTCGTTGATGAGCTCCAGCAGGTCCGAGCCCGCGGCCCGGATCGTGCGGGCGAAGTCCAGCTGCTTCTCGGTGAGGTTGCCCGCCTCGTTGTCGAGCAGCAGCTTGGAGAGGATGAGCAGGCTGTTGAGCGGTGTGCGCAGCTCGTGGCTCATGTTGGCCAGGAACTCGGACTTGTAGCGGCTGGAGAGCGCCAGCTGGGACGCCTTCTCCTCCAGGCCCAGGCGCGCCAGCTCGATCTCGCGGTTCTTGCCCTCGATGTCCAGGTTGCGCTCCTCCAGGAGCTGGGCCTGCTGCTCGAGCTCCGCGTTGAGCGACTGGGACTGCTGGAGCAGCTCCTCCGTGCGCATGTTGGCGATGATCGTGTTGAGCACCACGCCCAGGGTCTCCATGAGCTGCTCGAGGAAGGTGCGGTGGATGTCCGACGGCGAGCGCAGCCACGCCAGCTCGATGACCCCCAGCACCTGGTCCTCGAACAGGATCGGCATGATCACGATGCTCGCGGGGATCGACCGCCCCAGCCCGGAGCTCACGCGGATGTAGTCATCCGGCGGCTCGGTGATCTCGATGGTCTTGCGCTCCAGCGCGGCCTGGCCCACCAGCGACTCGCCCAGGGAGAACCGGTCGGCCACGTCGTTGCGTCGCGTGTAGCCGTAGCTGGCGATCAGTCGCAGCTCGCGCGGCTGGCCGTCTGCGTCTGACTCGGTGAGGAAGAAGGCGCCGTGCTGGGCGGTGACCGTCGGGGTCAGCTCGGACATGATCAGCTGCGTCACCGTGGCCAGCACGCGCTGGCCCTGCATGAGACCGGACACGCGCGCCAGGTTGGTCTTCAGCCAGTCCTGCTCCTGGTTGCGCATGGTGGTGTCGCGCAGGTTGGCGATCATCTGGTTGATGTTGTCCTTGAGCTCGGCCACCTCGCCCTGGGCCTCGACGGTGATCGACCGCGTCAGGTCCCCCTGGGTCACCGCGGTGGACACCTCGGCGATGGCGCGCACCTGAGTGGTCAGATTGCCGGCCAGCTGGTTGACGTTCTCGGTGAGGCGCCGCCAGGTGCCCGAGACGTCCTCGACCTCCGCCTGACCGCCGAGCTTGCCCTCGGTCCCCACCTCGCGCGCCACGCGGGTCACCTCGTCGGCGAACGAGGAGAGCTGGTCCACCATCGTGTTGATGGTGTTCTTGAGCTCCAGGATCTCGCCCTTGGCGTCGGCGGTGATCTTCTGGGACAGGTCGCCCTGCGCCACCGCCGTGGTCACCTGGGCGATGTTGCGCACCTGGTCGGTGAGGTTGGCCGCCATCAGGTTCACGTTCTCGGTGAGCCCGCGCCACGTACCCGACACGCCCTGGACCTCGGCCTGACCGCCGAGCTTGCCCTCCGTGCCCACCTCGCGCGCGACGCGCGTCACCTCGGCGGCGAAGGAGCGCAGCTGCTCCACCATGGTGTTGATGGTGTCGGCGAGCGCCGCCACCTCACCCTTGGCCTCGACGGTGATCTTCTTGGACAGGTCGCCCTGCGCCACCGCCGTGGTCACCTGGGCGATGTTGCGCACCTGGCTGGTCAGGTTGGCCGCCATCAGGTTCACGTTCTCGGTGAGCCCGCGCCACGTACCCGACACGTCCTCCACCTCGGCCTGACCGCCCAGCACGCCCTCGGTACCCACCTCGCGCGCGACGCGCGTCACCTCGGCGGCGAAGGAGCGCAGCTGATCGACCATCGTGTTGATGGTGTTCTTGAGCTCCAGGATCTCGCCCTTGGCGTCGGCGGTGATCTTCTGGGTCAGGTCACCCTGGGCCACCGCCGTGGTCACCTGGGCGATGTTGCGCACCTGGTCGGTGAGGTTGTTGCCCATGCCGTTCACCGACTCGGTGAGGCCGCGCCACGTACCCGACACGCCCTGCACCTCGGCCTGGCCGCCCAGCTTGCCCTCGGTGCCCACCTCGCGGGCCACGCGGGTCACCTCGTCGGCGAACGACGACAGCTGGTCCACCATCGTGTTGATGGTGTTCTTGAGCTCCAGGATCTCGCCCTTGACGTCCACGGTGATCTTCTGGGTCAGGTCCCCCTGGGCCACCGCCGTGGTCACCTGGGCGATGTTGCGCACCTGGCTGGTCAGGTTGTTGGCCATGCCGTTGACCGACTCGGTGAGGTCCTTCCACGTGCCCGCCACGCCCGGCACGTCGGCCTGACCACCCAGCTTGCCCTCGGTACCCACCTCGCGCGCCACGCTGGTCACCTGCTCGGCGAACACGCGCAGCGTGTCGGTCATCGAGTTGATCGTGTCGGCCAGCGCCGCCACCTCACCCTTGGCCTCGACGGTGATCTTCTGGGTCAGGTCCCCCTGGGCCACCGCGGTGGTCACCTGGGCGATGTTGCGCACCTGGTTGGTCAGGTTGTTGGCCATGAAGTTCACCGACTCGGTCAGGTCCTTCCACGTACCCGCCACGCCCGGCACGTCGGCCTGACCACCCAGCACGCCCTCGGTACCCACCTCGCGCGCCACGCTGGTCACCTGCTCGGCGAACACGCGCAGCGTGTCGGTCATCGAGTTGATCGTGTCGGCCAGCGCCGCCACCTCACCCTTGGCCTCGACGGTGATCTTCTGCGAGAGGTCACCCTGGGCCACCGCGGTGGTCACCTGGGCGATGTTGCGCACCTGGTCGGTCAGGTTGTTGGCCATGAAGTTCACCGACTCGGTCAGGTCCTTCCACGTACCCGCGACACCCTGGACCTCGGCCTGGCCGCCCAGCACGCCCTCGGTACCCACCTCGCGCGCGACGCGGGTCACCTCGTCGGCGAACGAGGACAGCTGGTCCACCATCGTGTTGATGGTGTTCTTGAGCTCCAGGATCTCGCCCTTGACGTCCACGGTGATCTTCTGCCCGAGGTCGCCCTGGGCCACCGCCGTCGTCACCTGGGCGATGTTGCGCACCTGGGCGGTGAGGTTGTTGGCCATGGCGTTCACGGACTCGGTCAGGTCCTTCCAGGTGCCCGAGACGCCCTGGACCTCGGCCTGGCCGCCGAGCTTGCCCTCGGTACCCACCTCGCGCGCGACGCGCGTCACCTCGTCGGCGAAGGCCGAGAGCTGGTCCACCATCGTGTTGACGGTGGTCCCGATGTTGAGGAACTCGCCCTTGACCGGCTGGCCGCCGATCTTCAGGGCCATCTTCTGCGACAGGTCGCCGTCGGCGACGGCGCCGATGACGCGGGCCACCTCGGTGGTCGGGCGAACGAGATCGTCGATGAGCGCGTTGAGCGCATCCACGCCGGTGGCCCACGCACCGCCGGCATCGCTGAGCTCGGCGCGCTCGGTCATCCGGCCCTCGCGGCCGATGATCTTGCCCACGCGGACCAGCTCGCGCGACATCTGATCGTTGCGCTCCAGCAGGGCGTTCAGGGCCTGCGCCACCTCGGCCGCCGCCCCGGTGCGCTTGGTCTTCAGACGCTGCGAGAAATCTCCGTCAGCGGCCGCGCGCAGCGCGCTCAGCAGGTCGGCAAGGTCCGATTCGGCCAGAGTCGCGGCCCCGGTCGGGCGGACTCCTTCCGTCCCGTCATCGCTGCTCATATGTGTGGAATTGTCCTCTCGCGGTAATGCGGCGTCACGCACGGTGCTGCGCCGTGGCCGAGCCAACCGGCCACCATTTAAACACTAACTGGCCTATCACGGCGCAGAGGTCGCTGCAAGTCAGAGTATGGACAGATTGCGGATCTTTTCACACGAAGGTCTCGCGAGCCAGTGCGCGCTGCTCCTTGGAGGCCAGCTGGGCGAACCGTTGCGCGAACTCGTCGCGCGCCGCCTGCTCATCGACGCGCAGGCGTTCCACCAGCACGCCCATGGCCATGCAGGCTGCGCCGCCGCCGGGCAGCGTCGCCACCTCCTCGGCGCTGGAGCGCAGCATGGCGATCTGGACCTCGCGGTCCTGATGGCGCCCGAGCAGGTCCTGGAGCCCCTTCAGCGACTTGACGAACGGCGTCACTGCCTCCTCCTCGAACAGCTTGACCCCGAACAGCTCCAGCAGGTAGCGCAGCTCCTTGGCCTTCTTGCGCAGCTCGTGGTAGTCCTCGGCGGGGCTGGTGGGCTCGATGGCGCGCCCCATGGCCACGATCCGCTTGTAGACCTTGCGGATCCGCTTGCCGGCGACGGCGCCGATCGGCCGGTTGGCGGCCGGGCGGTCGTGGGCGGAGCCCTCCACCATGCTCTCCAGCAGCCGGTCCCAGTCCTCGAACAGGTTCGCGGTGCGCACCGAACGCAGGGCGCGGGTCATCTCGGCGCGGGCCACCAGGCGGCTGTGGGCGAGCACCGGGACCAGCGGGTCCAGGTCGCCGCGCATGGCCTCGGGCAGCATCGCGCGCAGGGTCTCCAGGTCCTCGAGGTAGACGTCCAGATCCCGCGCGGGCCCGGTCGCCTGCTGGAGCCAGCGGAACTCCGCGCGGAAGCCGGGCAGCTCCTCGGGCGGGAAGACCGCCTTGAGCTGGCGCTGCACAGTCCGGCTGCGACGAACCGCGATGCGCAGCTGGTGCAGGTGCTCGGGGTCCTCCCCGCTGATCGCGCCCTCCGTGTTCTCACCGATGACGTCGAGCAGCCGGCGCAGGACCGCGACCGCGCCCGCGTCGGCGCGCTGGTCGTAGGCCAGCGGCACATCGACCTTGGCCTTGACCGCGCCGGTCACGGCGCCGCCTGGTCCATCAGCTGCCCCAGGCGGCCCAGGGCCTCGTCGATCTCGGCCTCGGTGACGATCAGCGGCGGCTCGAGGCGGATGGTGGCCGGCCCGGTGGCGTTGACGACCAGGCGCTGCTCGAGCAGGGCGCGCTGCGCCAGCGCGGGCGCAGAGATCCCCTCGTGCAGGTCGACGCCCACCATCAGGCCCCGGCCGCGCACCGTGGCGATCGCGGGCAGCTCGGCCAGACCGGCGGCCAGGCGCTCGCCGAGGGCGCGCACGTTGCCCAGCAGCTCGGCCTCGGAGCAGATCGCCAGCGCCTCGAGTGCCGCCGAGGCGACGAGCGGGCCGCCGGCGAACGTCGAGCCATGGTCACCGGGCTGCAGCACGTCGGCGAGCCCCGGGCCGGTGATGAGCGCGCCGATGGGCAGCCCGCCGCCCAGCGCCTTGGCGCTGGTCATGGCGTCGGGGACCACCGGGGTCTGCTCGTAGGCCCAAAGCGTGCCGGTGCGACCCATCCCGGTCTGGATCTCGTCGAAGATGAGGGCCGCGCCGGTGCGGTCGCAGGCGTCACGGGCCGCGACGAGCAGGTCCTCGCCGAGGGGGTGGATGCCGGTCTCCCCCTGGATCGGCTCGAGCAGCACCGCCGCGGTGTCCTGGTCGACGGCGGCAGAGAGCGCGACGGCGTCCTTGGGCAGCACCTCGAAGCCCGGCACCAGCGGCGCGAAGGGCGCCTGCTTTGACTCCTGCGGCGTCGCCGACAGCGCGCCGTAGGTGCGTCCGTGGAAGGCGTCCTGGAGCACCAGGATCTTGCCGCCGGGCCGGGCGCGGCGCGCCAGCTTGATCGCCGCCTCGTTGGCCTCGGCGCCGGAGTTACACAGAAACACCTTGCCACCCAGCGAGCTCTCCGACAGCGCCTGGGAGAGCCGCATCGCGGGCGCGGTGTAGAAGAGGTTGGTGGCGTGGGTGAGCAGCCCCACCTGGTCGCGCACGGCGGCCACCACCCGCGGATGGCAGTGGCCGACGTTGAGCACCGAGATCCCGGCCAGGAAGTCCAGGTACTCGTTGCCCTCGGAGTCCCACAGGCGCACGCCCGAGCCGCGCACGAACTGGACCGGCGCGCGCGCGTAGGTGCCGATGGCGTAGCGGCGCTCGAGCTCCTGGAGCTCCTGCAACGAGGGGGTGCTCACGTCGCGGGTCCGATCTTGGTCCCCTGGCCGGCGTCAGTGAAGAGCTCGAGCAGCAGCGAGTGGGGTACGCGGCCGTCGACGATGTGGGCGTGCGAGACGCCGCCGTTGATGGCCTCCAGGCAGGCCGCCAGCTTGGGTCGCATGCCTCCGGCGACGGTCGGCAGGGCCGCCTGGACCTCGTCGGCGTCGATCTCAGAGATCACGCTGGTGGGGTCATCGGCGTCGCGCAGCCAGCCGGCGACGTCGGTGAGGAACATGATCTTGTAGGCGCGCATCGCCCGGGCCACCGCGCCCGCCGCCTCGTCGGCGTTGATGTTGTAGGAGTTGCCCTCGCGGTCGGCGCCGACGGAGGCCACCACCGGGATGTAGTCCTGGGCGACATGGTTCAGGACATCGACATCGACGCGCTCGATCCGCCCGACGAAGCCGATGTCCTGTCCCGACGGCGCCGCCTGGCGCGCGGCGCGGAAGAGCAGGCCGTCGTCGCCGCACAGGCCGATCGCCGGCTGGCCGTGGCGGTTGATGAGGAGCACGATGTCCTTGTTGACCTTGCCGACGAGCACCATCTTGGCCACCTCCACCGTCTGGGCATCCGAGACGCGCAGGCCGTCGACGAACTCGACCGGGAGGTCGAGGCGACGCATGTAGCTGGAGATGTCAGGGCCCCCGCCGTGGATGACGATCGGGTTCATCCCGACGTACTTGAGCAGCACCACGTCACGCGCGAACTCCTCCTTGAGCGCCGGGTTGCTCATCGCCGCTCCGCCGTACTTGATCACCACCGTCTTGCCATGGAACTCCCGGATGTAGGGGAGCGCCTCGAGCAGGGTGGCGACATCACGCATCTCGGCCGCGCTCAGGTCGTGTAGTCGGCGTTGATGGTCACGTACTCATGGCCGAGGTCGGAGAAGAAGACCTCGGTCTCGGCGCCCTCGCCGGGCAGGCCGATCTCGTACTCCACCTCGTCGCGGGCGACGGCCTCGGCCAGCGCCTTGTCGTCGTGGGGCACGACGCCGCCCCGGGCACACACCTGCACCCCCTCGATCGAGATGTCGACGGGCAGGGGCGCCGTGCCGGGCATGGCCGCGCCCACCGCCTGGATGATCCGGCCCCAGTTGGGGTCCCCGCCGTAGAGGGCGGTCTTGACCAGTGGGGAGTTGGCGACGGCGCGAGCGACGGCGTCCACGGCCCCGGGCTCACCGCCGCGCACCACGACCCGCCCGACGCGCCGCGCACCCTCGCCGTCGTGGACGACGAGCAGGGCCAGCTGGCGCATGAGCGCGTCCAGAGCCTCGCCGAAGCGCAGCTCGTCCTCCGTCTCGGGCTCGACGGTCACGCCGGACTCGCCGCTGCACTGGAGGATCACCGTGTCGTTGGTGGAGAGCTGGCCGTCGACCGAGACGCGCTCGAACGAGCGCTTGACGCACACGCCCAGGAGCAGGTCCGCCGTCGGCGCCGACAGCTTCGCGTCTGACTGCACGAACACCAGCAGAGTGGCGAACCCGGGCTGGATCATCCCCGCGCCCTTGGCCTGTCCGGTGATCGTCACCGTGCCCGAGGGCAGCGTGACCTGGAGGCGCGCGCGCTTCTCGAAGGCGTCGGTGGTCCGGATCGCCGCCGAGAAGGCCGCGTCCCCGTCGGCGGTCAGGCCGTGGGAGGCGGCGACGATGCCCTGCGTGATCTGGTGCATGGGCAGCGGCACGCCGATGACGCCGGTGGAGCAGACCGCCACCTGGTCCTCCTTGATCCCGGCGATCATCGCGCCCATGCCCTGCATCTTGGCGGCGTTCTCGAAGCCGGGACGCCCGGTGGCGGCGTTGGCGTTGCCCGAATTGACCACCACGGCGCGCAGCGCGTCCAGCCGGGCGCGCTCGCGGCACAGCAGCACGGGCGGCGCCTGGGTTCCCGAGGCGGTGAAGCGCGCGGCGCTCGTGGCCTCCGGCGCGTCACAGACGATGACCCCGACGTCGGGTGAACCCGACGCCTTGATGCCGGCGGCCACCCCCGCCGCGCGAAACCCGGCCGGCAGGCCCTCGCCGTCCAGCTCGGTCACGTGGTCAGGACACGGCACCCAGCGGCTGGTAAAGAAGCTCACGCTGATCGCCTCCGCTCGGCATCCAGCCTCGCCTGTATGTCGGCGGCGTGAGTCATCCGGCTGAGATCCCCTCCCCCTCGGGGCGCCCGAACATCAGGTTGAGGTTCTGCACCGCCTGGGACGCGGTCCCCTTCCACAGGTTGTCGATGACGCCGAACACGATGATCCGGCCGGTGCGCTCGTCGGGGTGCACCGAGATCCGGCAGAGGTTGGTCTCGCGGACGGCGCGCACGCCCGGCGGGGCGCTCACCACCTCGACGAACGCCTCGTCGGCATAGGCCTCTAGATAGATCGATCTAGCGTCCTCATGGCTGACGCCGCCGTTGGCCGGGGTGACGTAGCACGACACGAGCTCCCCCTGGTCGAGCGGGATGAGATGCGGCGTGAACGTGATCGGGCGGTCGGCGCCCAGCACCGCGAGCTCCTGCTCGATCTCGGGGGTGTGACGGTGGCGCGGCACGCTGTAGGCGTTCATGTTCTCGTCGACGGAGACGAAGTGGGTCGTGTCGTTGGCGCCGCGCCCCGCGCCCGAGACGCCCGACTTGGCGTCGACGATGACGTCGGCGATGAGGCCGGCCCGCGCGAGCGGGGCCAGGGCGAGGATCGCGGCCGTGGGATAGCACCCGGGGTTGGCGACCAGCGAGGCGTCGGCGATCTCCGCGCGATAGTGCTCGGGCAGCCCGTACACCGCCTCGCCCAGGAGGTCGCGCGCGGGGTGCGGGCGATACCACTCCTCATAGACAGCGGCGTCGCGCAGCCGGAAGTCGGCGCTGAGGTCCACCACCTTGACCCCCTGCCGGCGCAGCTCGGCCACCAGCTCGGCGGCGGCGCCGTGCGGATAGGCGACGATGGCGGCATCGACCTCGGCGTGGCGCTCCAGGTCCAGCTCCTCCATCACCATGGGCACGCGATGGTGCGGGTACAGCTCGTCGACGCGGCGGCCGACGTCAGAGCGCGACGTGACCGTCGTCAGCATGAACGAGGGGTGCCGGTGCAGCAGCCGGGCGCAGAGCGCTCCGGCATAGCCCGACGCACCGAACACGGCGACGCTAGGAGTCACGGACCCTCCCGTCGACCTGTGAGGTGAGCGCCGCGGTGATCTTGCGCCGCCGGGTGGCCACCTCCTCATCGGTGAGGGTGCGGTCAGGCGCGCGGAAGCGCAGGCGCAGGGCGAGCGAGACGTTGCCGGCGCCGAGCCGCTGCTCGTCGCGGTAGACGTCGAAGACCTCGGCCCCGGCGAGCAGGGCGCCGCCGGCCGAGCGCACGACGTCGAGCACCTGCGCCGCGGTCACGGTGTCGGCGACGATCACCGCCAGGTCCTCGCGGATCTCGGGGAAGCTCGTGAGGTCCTGGTAGGCGGCGAAGCGGACGTGCTCAGCGGCGACATCGAGGTCGACCTCGAACGCGGCGACGGCGCTCGTCCAATCCCAGCCGGCGGCCACCTGGGGATGGATCTCGCCGATCCAGCCCGCCGGGGCGCCGTCGATGACGATCCTCGCCGCCCGGCCCGGATGCAGGAACGGCGCCGCCTGGGGATCGGCCTCCAGCGCCCACGGGACGTGAACCGTGTCGAGCATGCCGCCCAGTACTCCCTTGGCGGTGAAGAAATCCGCGGCGCGGGGCTCGGGGTCGCGCCAGGTCGCGGGCGCCACCGGGCCCGAGAGCAGCGCGGCCACGTGGTAGGGCTCCGCTGGGAGCGCCGCCGGTCCGCCGGGGTCCGGGAGATAGACGGCGCCGGCCTCGAACAGGCGAAGCGCGGCGGCGCCGCGCGAGCGGTTGCGCTGGCCGACGTCCAGCAGCGAGCCCAGCAGCGTCGTGCGCAGCCGCGACTGATCGGACGACATCGGGTTCTCGAGCTCGACGACCGGGCGCTCGGCGATGCGCAGACGCTCCACCTGCTCGGGACCCTCGAAGCTCCAGCCCACGATCTCGTGCAGTCCCTGGGCGGTGAGGGCGTCGGCGGCGCGGCGGCGCAGCCGCTGGATGTCGGTGAGCCGCCCGGAGGCGTCGTGACGGGAGGGCAGCGTCGCCGGCAGGTCCTGGAGCGCCCCCAGCCGCGCCACCTCCTCGATGAGGTCGGCCTCGCGGGTGACGTCGGAGCGGCGGAAGGCCGGCACGACGACGTCGAGGCCGTCGGGGGCGAGCTTGGGCTTGAACTCCAGCGCGGTGAGGATCTCCGCGCAGCGCTCACGCGGGACCTCGACTCCGAGCAGGCTCGTCACCCGCGCGTCGCGCAGCACCACCGTCTTGAGCGGCGGGCCGTCGCCGCCGATGTCGATCGTCCCCGGCAGCATGCGCGCACCGCAGAGCTCGATCATCAGCCGGGTGGCGATGGCCTGCGCCTCCATCGCCTGCTCGGGCTGAAGGCCCTTCTCGTTGCGGCCCGAGGCCTCGCTGCGCAGGCCGAGCTTGAGCGACGTGCGATGGATGTTGGCCCCGTCCCAGTTGGCGACCTCCATCAGCACGCGCGTGGTCGAATCCCCCACCTCCGAGCGCGCGCCGCCCATCACGCCGGCGATCGAGGTCGGGCCCTCGTCGTCGGCGATGAGCACCATGTCGGAGTCAAGGCGCCGCGTCTGCCCATCCAGCGTCTGGGCCGTCTCGCCGTCGCGGGCCTGGCGGATGGTGAGCTGGGCGCCGGCGATGCGATCCAGGTCAAACGCGTGCAGCGGCTGCCCGGTGAGGAGCATCACGTAGTTGGTGATATCGACGATGTTGGAGATCGGGCGCTGGCCCGCGGCCATGAGCCGGGCCTTCAGCCACGCCGGGGAGGGCCCGATCTGCACGTCCTCGAACGCCCGGGCGGTGAACCGCGGGCACAGCTGCGGGCACTCGACGGTGATCCGCACCGCGTCGAGCGGGCCGGGCGGGGCGGCATCCGCGGGATCGTCGCGCCACGGCGCCGGTGCCAGCGGCGCGCCGGTGGCGGCGTGCACCTCGCGCGCCACGCCGTAGATCCCCAGGCAGTCGGGCCGGTTGGGGGTCACCTCGACCACCAGCACGTCGGTGGCGATGGGCAGGACCGACGCCAGCGGCGTCCCCGCGACCAGCGCGTCGTCGAGGACCATGATGCCGTTGTGGTCCAGCCCGATCCCCAGCTCGTCCTCGGCCAGGATCATCCCGTTGGACGGCTGCCCGCGCAGCTTGGCCACCTTGAGCTTGGTGCCGTCGGGCATGACCGAGCCGGGCTTGGCCACCGCCACCGTCTGCCCGGCGGCCACGTTGGGCGCGCCGCAGACGATCTGGGAGGCCTCGCCGTCGCCGGTATCGACCTGGCAGACCCGCAGACGGTCGGCGTCGGGATGCTGCTGAGCGTCAAGCACCTTGCCGACCACGAAGTGCTCGAGCGCGGTCACTCCGTGGCGCTCGACGCGCTCGACCTCCGTGCCCGTCATGGCCAGGCGCTCGGCGAGCGCGAACGCGTCCAGGTCGGGCGCGCAGTACTCGTGCAGCCATGTCACGGGAACGCGCATGGTCTAGAACTGCTCCAGGAGGCGGATGTCGTTGTCGTAGAACAGGCGCAGGTCCGGGATGCCGTGCTTGAGCATGGCGATGCGCTCGATCCCCATCCCGAAGGCGAAGCCCTGGACCTTCTCGGGGTCATAGCCGTGGTCGGCCACCTCGGCCAGGACGTTGGGGTCGACCATGCCCGAGCCGAGGATCTCGATCCATGCCGTGCCCTTGCACAGCGGGCAGCGCTGGCCGTCGGTGGTGATGCCGTCCACGCAGTTGAAGCAGGAGACGTCGACCTCGACGCTGGGCTCGGTGAAGGGGAAGAAGTGCGGGCGCAGGCGGACCTGGCGCTCCTCGCCGAAGATCGCCCGGGCGAACGCCAGCAGCGTGCCCTTGAGATCGGCCAGGGTGACGTCCTCGTCGACGGCCAGGCCCTCGATCTGGTGGAACTGGGGCGTGTGGGTGGCGTCGGAGTCCGGCCGGTACACCCGCCCCGGCATGATGATGTAGATGGGCGGCGGCTGGCTCTGCATCGCGCGCACCTGCACCGGGGAGGTGTGGACGCGCAGCAGCGGCGTGTGGGGGTCGAAGATGTCGACGCCCTCCTCGCGACTCTTGATGTAGAAGGTGTCGGTGAGCAGGCGCGACGGGTGGGTGAGCGCGTGGTTGAGCGCGTCGAAGTTGTAGTAGACGGTCTCCACCTCGGGGCCCTCAGCGACGTTGAAGCCCAGCCCGATGAACACGTCCTCGATCTCCCGGCGCGTCTGGGTCATCAGATGCAGCCGTCCGATCGCCGGCAGCGGGTCGGCGGGAAGCGTCACGTCGATCCGGTCGGCGACGAGCCGCTGCTCGAGCTCGGCGCCGGCCAGCTCGCCGGCGCGGGCCTCGATGGCGGCCTCCAGCGCCTGGCGCGCCTGGTTGGCGGCCTTGCCGGTCGCGGCGCGCTCCTCGGGCGGGAGCTCGGCCACGCTGCGCAGGAGGTTGGGCAGCTCGGCCTTGCGCCCCAGACAGCGAACGCGGACCTCCTCGAGCGCGACGGTCGTCGTGGCCCCGGCGATCGCGTCGAGGCCCTCCTGCTTGATCTGCGCGATCCGATCGGTCGTGCTCATCCGCGCGCCATCCTAGACGCCTCATAGAGCGCCACCGTGGCCGCCATGGCGGCGTTGAGCGAGTGGGTGTCGATCGGGATGTGGGCGACCTGGTCAGCGGCCTCGACCAGCTCCGCCGGCAGGCCGTCGCGCTCTGCCCCGATGAGCAGCGTGACCTCGCTCAGCGCCAGCGTGTCGAGCGCCGGGCCGGCGCCGGCCTCGAGCGCCAGCGTGGTCCCGGGGAGCTCACCCAGCTCCGTCGCGCGCGCCAATGGCACCGTGAACACCGCGCCCATGCTCGCGCGCACCGCCTTGGGGCCGAACGGGTCCGCCGTCCCGGGGCCGATGGCGACGCTGGCGGCGCCGAACGCCTCGGCCGAGCGCAGGATCGTGCCGACGTTTCCGGGATCGTGGACCCCGTGCAGGTAGACGCAAAGCGGCCCCGCGGGCGCTGGGACCCACCGCTCCTCATAGACAGCCAGTGTCCTGGTCCCCGAGCCCAGCTCCGAGGCGGCGGCCAGCAGCTTGGGCTCGACCTCGGTACCGGTCAGCCCGCTGCCGGCCGCGCAGTAGCGCTCGATCGCCTCCCACCCGGCGGCGTCGGCAGCGGCGAGCAGGTCCTCTCCCTCGGCCACGAACCGTCCGCTCTGCTCGCGCGCGCGCCGGCGCTGGTTGAGCTTGCGGATGGCCTTGAGATGCTCGTTGTGGGGGCTGGTGATCGTCATGGGATTGTCGGTGGGCCGCCCATAAAAAAAGGCGCCGGCTTCGATGAAGCGGCGCCCGGGTGGCGGTGCTGGATGGTCGGTGAGTGTGCTCAGCCGGCCGCCAGCGCCTCACGGGCGCGGTCGGCAAAGCGTCGGAAGGTGGCGGGATCGTGGACGGCCATATCGGCGAGGATCTTGCGATCCAGCTCGACGCCGGCGGTCTGCAGGCCGTGGATGAACTGCGAGTAGGACATCCCGTTCAGGCGGGCGGCCGCATTGATGCGGGTGATCCACAGGCGGCGGAAGTCGCGCTTGCGGTTACGCCGGTCCCGGTAGCGGTACTGGTCAGCTTTGAGCACCGCCTCCTTGGCGGTCCGATAATGCCGGCTGGCGTCACCCCGGTAGCCCTTGGCCAGCTTCAGCGTCGCGCGACGCTTCTTGCGGGCGTGGATGGAGCGCTTGACGCGCGTCATGACCGCTTGGCCCCCAGCAGCGTCTTGACCTGCTTGTAGTTGTGCTCGGAGATGGCAGCCGGCTGGCCGAGACGGCGCTTGCGCTTGGGCGACTTCTTCTCCAGGATGTGGCTGGTGTAGGAGTGACGGCCCAGGACCTTGCCCTTGGCGGTCAGCTTGAAGCGCTTCTTGGCGCCCGAGTGGGTCTTCATCTTCGGCATGACGACCCGAGAGTAAAGCAGACCTAGAGCGTTATCCGAGGTCGGCGGGCAGCGGGATGCGCTCGATCACCTTCCCCGTGCGGCCGACCCACGTCATGCGCCAGGGCCTGGCCGGCTGTGAGCCGAGCTCCTGGAAGGCCACCACGTTGCCATGCGGCGTCCTCGTGTCGACAGATTCGATGGTGTTCTCCCCGGGGACGGGGGGCTGCGCGAAGATCACCGTCACCTTGGCGACGCCGTCGGGCACGACGACCAGGAACCGGATGGAGTGCCGAGCGCGGCCGCTGCCGGCCTCGTCGACGACGCCCCTCCCCTGCGCGATGTCCTGCGCCGTCAGGCCGTCGACAGTCTGGCCGCGGCCCCCCGGTCCGCCGAAGACCGTGATCGTCTCCCCTTCAGCCGAATGTGCCTTGAGGGGCGCATAGGCGGTCCACCCGGACGGCACCGCGCCCGCTGCAAGCGGCCGGGATGGCACCAGGAACACCTTCGCCCCCCACGGCGCGGTGGTGGCCAGGCGGATGAGGGGGCGGTCGGGTGTGCCCAGCAGCGGCTGGAACACCGCGTGCGGCGTGCGCGTGCGTGAGAGCTCGGGCAGCGTCAGGTCAGACCGTGTCTGGGGCCGACGGAGGACGGCAAGCGTGGCGATGAGCTTGCCACGGGGGGTCGCGGCGGCAGTGGACGCCGGATGTCCACCACCGCCGCCACCGAGTAGCGCCAGCGCCGCCAGCGCCACAACCACCGCGCCCGCCGCCGCCGCGGCCGACAGCGCGTCGCCGACGCGTATCCGTCGGCGACGGGCTCTCGGCCACGGGAGGACGGCGGGAATCGGTCCGGCGACGGCGCGCCGGCGAGCCGCGCTCACGAGCTCGCGCTCGAGCAGGGCGATGGGGTCGTCGCTCACAGCTCGGCCTCTCTGAGCTTGGCGCGGATCGACTGCACCCCGCGGCTCACACGCTTGCGCACCACGCTCTCCGAGCAGCGCAGCTCGGCCGCGATCTCGTCGTACGGCCGCTCGTCGAGGACGCGCGCCTGCACGGCATCACGCTGATCGGTGGGTAGCCCGTCGAGCAGGCGCAGGACCCGCCCGCCGGCGAGCGCCTCGATGCGCTCGATCCCCGCGTCGGTGAGCTCGATCGGCGCCATCGCCAGCCCGCGTCGGGCGGCGTCGTCGGCCTGGCCCTGGCGCTGGGTCTCATGGAGCTTGTTCCACGCGATGCCGTACAGCCAGCCGCGGGCCGGCTCAGGTCGCGGCTGGTAGCGGGGCGTGGCCTCGAGTGCTGCCGCGAACGTCTCAGCGGTGAGGTCGAAGGCCAGCTCGGCGCTGGGCACGCGCCGGCGAAAGAACGACAGCACGCCGCGGATGTGCCGACGGTAGAAGATGGCAAAGGCCTCCGGGTCGGTGACCGTCGCCGCGAGAAGCTCGCCATCCGTGCGCGGGTCAGACGAACCCTCCATGCCTGCTTATTGTCGAGAGACACGCATTTGTGACACGCGCGGCGCGAAGCCGTGCCCGGGTGTCAGTGACCGGACGTCGGCCGCGGTCAGGCGAGGGCGTCAGGCCGGGGGCGTCGCTCGGAGCCGGCGACGTGCTGCCGGCGCCGTCATCGCCGGTGGCTGCGCCGGGATCGACGACGTCCTGCGTGTCAGGCGCGGCGGTGTCACCGGTGGCAGCCTCGGTGGCGTCGCCGGTGGCAGCCTCGGTGGCGTCGCCGGCGGCAGCCTCGGTGGCGTCGCCGGTGGCCGCCTCGGTGGCGTCGCCGGCAGGGGTCGCGGTGGCGTCGCCGGCAGGGGCCGCGGTGGCCTCGGCGCCGGCGGGCTCCGCCTCCGCGGGGCTCTCGGCCGCCCCGTTGTGGCGCCCGTTGCGCCCAGCCTTGGTGGCCGGCGCGGCCTCGTCGGAGGCCGGCTTTGCGTCCTTCTCTCCGGCCAGGACGGACTTGGACGGGGCCAGCATCATCGTCATGTTGCGCCCATCCTGGATCGGATGCTGCTCGACGACGGCGATCTCCGACAGCTCGCCGGCCAGCTTGTCCAGCAGCGCGGTGCCGCGCTCAGGGTGGGTGACCTCGCGGCCGCGGAACATGATCGTCACCTTGACGCGGTCCTTGCCGAGCAGGAAGCGCTTGACATGGCCCTTCTTGGTGTCGTAGTCGTTCTGGGCGATCTTCGGCCGGAACTTGATCTCGCGGATCGTGATCTGCTGCTGGTGCTTGCGCGCGGCCTTCTGCTTCTGGGCCTGCTCGTACTTGAACTTGGAGTAGTCGAGCACGCGGCACACGGGCGGACGCGCGTCGGGAGCGACCTCGACCAGATCGAGATCGCGTTCCTGGGCGTAGGCCAGCGCCTCGGATGTCTTGATGACACCGATCTGCTTGCCATCTTCGCCCACGAGCCGTACTTCGGGCACGCGAATGCGTTCGTTGGTCCGAGTCAGGTCCCGCTCGGGCGGGCGCCGGTCAAAACGTCTGGGTACCGGCACTAGCTGCGTGCAGCGGCCGTCTGGGTCAAGCGGGGCCGCGCCGTGTGGTGTGAAGTTGGATCAACGCAACCGAGTATAGCGGCGATTTCAGCCCGTCGAGCGAGTTTTCGTCTCGTCCAACACCCGCTCGGCGAATGCCTGCACGGAGACCGCCCCGGTGTCCCCCGCGCGATGCTCGCGCACGCTCACCTCGTCCAGCTCGGCCTCGCGGTCGCCCACGACGAGCATGTACGGGATCTTGCGCAGCTCCCCGTCGCGGATCTTGCGGCCCACCGACTCGGTGCGGTCGTCGATCTCGGA
Organism: uncultured Actinomycetota bacterium; assembly: GCA_963771675.1. Taxonomy (GTDB): domain Bacteria; phylum Actinomycetota; class Thermoleophilia; order Solirubrobacterales; family Solirubrobacteraceae; genus Palsa-465. The sequence continues at coordinate 266,515 of CAVYUJ010000010.1, forward strand.
TCGCACGCCGGCCTCGGTGAGGCGGGCGTTGACCGCGCGGGCGTACTCCACATGCCGATCGGCGATGGGCAGGACGATCGCCTGGGTCGGGGTCAGCCACACCGGGAACTCGCCGCCATAGTGCTCGATGAGGATCCCGATGAAGCGCTCAAAGGATCCGAGGAGCGCGCGGTGGATCATCACCGGGCGGTGCTCGGCGTTGTCGGCGCCGACGTAGGAGGCGTCGAGCCGCTCGGGCATCTGATAGTCGAGCTGAATCGTCCCAAGCTGCCACGAGCGGCCGAGCGAGTCGCGCATGTGCAGGTCGATCTTCGGGCCGTAGAACGCGCCGTCGCCCTCGTTGACCTCGTACTCCAGGCCCTTGCGGTCCAGCGCGTTCTGGAGCGCCGCCTCGGCGCGGTCCCACATCTCGTCGGAGCCCAGCCGCTTCTCGGGCCGGGTGGAGAGCTCGAGCCGCGGCTCGAACCCGAAGACGTCGTAGAGCGCGAAGCCGAAGTCCAGGCAGCCGACGACCTCGTCCTCGATCTGCTCCTCGAGGCAGAAGATGTGGGCGTCGTCCTGGGTGATGTGACGGACGCGCATCAACCCGTGCAGCGTCCCGCTCGGCTCGTGACGGTGGACGAGTCCCTGCTCTGAGAAGCGGATCGGCAGCTCGCGGTGGGACCGCGGCACGTCCTTGAACAGCTGGACGTGCCCGGGGCAGTTCATCGGCTTCAACCCCATCGGATGGTCCTCGACGTCGGTGAAGTACATGTTGTCGCGGTAGTTGTCCCAGTGGCCCGAGGCCTTGAACAGGTCGACGTCGAACAGGATCGGCGTCTTGACCTCGCGGTAGCCGCGCATCCGGTTCTCGGCGCGCCACAGATCGGTGAGCTGGTTCCACACCGCCATCCCGGCCGGCTGCCACAGCGGCATCCCCGGGGCGAGCTCTGAGAAGGTGAACAGCCGCAGCTCTCGCCCGAGCTTGCGGTGGTCGTTCGCGCGTGCCCGCTCGAGCATCTCCTCGAACGCCCTCAGGTCCTTGTCGGAGAAGAAGGCCGTCCCATACACGCGCGTGAGCATCTGGCGGTTGGCGTCCCCGCGCCAGTAGGAGCCCGCGACTGACTGGAGCCTGAAGGCCTTGATGCGCTTGGTGGTGGGCGCGTGCGGGCCGCGGCACAGGTCGGTGAAGGGGCCGTTGGTGTACAGCGAGACGATGTCGACGGGGTGAGCGGGGTCCGCATCCTTGATCAGGTCCTCGATGAGCTCGACCTTGTAGGGCTGCTTCTGCTCGTGGAAGCGGTGCAGGGCGTCCTGCACGCTCACGTCCTCACGGACGAACGGCTCGTCGGCGTCGATGTGGGCCTTCATCGCCGCCTCGATGGCAGGGAAGTCGGCGTCGTTGATCGTGACTCCGTCGGGGAAGTCGAAGTCGTAGTAGAAGCCGTTCTCGATCGCCGGACCGATACTGATCTTCACGCCCGGATAGAGCTCGAGCATGGCGGCGGCGAGCACGTGGGCGGCATCGTGGCGGACGAGCTGGAGGGCCTCCTCCCCGCTGCGTTCGGTGAGGATCTCCAGCTTGGGCGCGTGTGAGCCCTTCCCGTCGTGTGACGGGAGCGCGCGCGAGAGGTCGCGCAGCTCGCCGTCGACCTTGATGGCCAGCGCGGCACGCGCCAGCCCCGCGCCGATGGCGGCGGCGGCGTCGGCGCCCGTGGCGCCGTCCTCGAGGGACAGCCTGGTCCCGTCTGGCAACTCGTAATCCATACGAGGCGGGATGCTAGCCGTCGATTGCGGTGCGGATCGGGCCCGTCCGCCCTGCGAGCCGCAGCGCTAGGAGCGGCGTCTCACCTTGAAGGTGAAGTGCGCGATCGTCTGCGGCCGGATCTCGAGCAACGGGCAGAGGTCCGGCGGCATGCAGCGGGCCCGCTCGCTCTGCACGATGCTGCCGCGGAAGGTGCCGGCGCACCAGGTCCCGGCCCCCGCCGTGCTCACCTTGGCCGGGGTGAGCGACACGCGCATGAGCTGCTGAGCGGCCGCGCTCGGCAGCGCCATCTGGCCCGACCACACGCAGCCGGGGTGATGCGTGCCGGCGACCTCCACCATGTCCGCGCGCTGCAGCGAACCGACCGTGCCGGTCTGACCCGGCATGCGGAAGCTGAGCTTGAACGTGGTGTGCGGACCGCCGGTACCTGGGGTCACGCGAACCTTCACCAGGCTCGAGGGTTGCAGGGCAATCGCCCCGGCCACGGGAACCGCCGCGAGCGCGACGAGCACCGCCGTTGCGTTGAGCATGGTCCGCCGCATCCGGGTCGAGGATACCCACGGCGGCCGTCCGGTCACGCTACATTTACGTCCTCCCGGACGATTAGCTCAGCTGGGAGAGCGCCGCCTCGACAAGGCGGAGGTCGCTGGTTCGAGCCCAGCATCGTCCACTCCGGTAGCCACAGGGGATTCGGCTACTTCCGCGCCTCACTGATTCTCGGGTCGCGTCCTCAGTGCGTCCCGGAGATCTGTTCGCGGGCCTGCCGAATGGCTTCGGCGGTGACGCCCGCCTCGATTGCTGCGGGACGCCAGACACGCCGGCGCCAGTTGGCCCAGTCCTCGCGAGTCCACTGACCGCCGGAGGGCCGGTCTCGTCGGAGTTGCCATTGCTGGAGGCGGCCTACGCGCAGTGCTCCGGAGCAGCCGGCCACTGCACCCGACCCCGCAAGCGCAGGTTCCGTAGGTCACCACTTCGCGAGAACCGGGCGCCTTCTACGTTCTTGCTGGCGTCGTCTGGGTAGTGCTGTCTGTGATCGCGCTCGTTGCCTCCGCGGGAGGGCGTCAGAGCTCTGAGGCCGGGACTTGCTTGTCCGCGCTCCCAGAGTGTTCGGTGAGCGTTGGGTGGTGAGACGCTGTCTTCTCCGACAGCGCCGTGGAAGCAGGCCGACTGTCCAGACGTCAGGGTTCGCGGCGAGTGACCGTCCCGATCCGATCGATCGAACGGTCGAAGGACAGGATCGCGTCGACGCCGGTCACCTCCGCTTGGGCGACAAGATAGGCCTCGGCGAAGTCCAGACGATTGAGCTCATAGACCTCCAGCGCTCGAAGCAACACCGCGGGATCGATCGTCTTGATTGACCGCGGCCCGATCGCCGACCGCATCAAGTCGGCGACGCGCGACCGCTCGACTTCGTAGAACGACTCCAGGACATAGACGCACTCCGCGAGCACGAGATCTGTCAACAGCAGGTCGTCCTCACCCGCGAGAGCAGCCGTGGCTCGCGCGGCCATCTCCGGCGGGTCGCCGGTCAGGTGGCGGACCACGACGTTCGTATCGATGAACGCTGTCAGCGTTGCCGCCCAGCCCGCGCGGCGCGAGTCCGGCTGAGGACCTCATCCCACGGCGTGCCGTGCTTGCCCGCCGGCACCGCCACCGTCCCGGCCAGCTCCAGAAAGTCCGGTGTCTTCGCCATCACCGCCCGCGAGCGCTCAACCCGAAACAGCACCTCATCGCCCGCTTGGAGAGCCAGCGCCTCGCGCACACTTCGAGGGATCGTCACCTGGCCTTTGGACGTCATCTTCGCTCTCGCATCCATCCGCATCGGCTCCTTACTCTCGGATGAACGTAAGGATATCGCCGCGCCGAGCTTGTCGTGGCCGACCACGTCTCGGCGCGAGAGGGGACGCCGCGAGGCGCTGTCAACGGCGGCCACGAAGGGAAGGCCGCCTCCAGCGCACGGCCATCCGCGCGGACAGTGACCGCCGGCTGACGCCGGCTGCGTCCTCAGTGCGTCCCTCAGGCTCGAAACAAGCTGTTTCACGCTGCAACGGCAGGTCAGGCCGAACCCATGGAATCCCCTGCACATGAGGGCTTTCTCTAGCCGTTACTGTCGACCCGTATTGCGCACACCTCAGCTCGTTGCGCGCGGACTTGACTGGTGGACGGCTTTTTGCGCGACACCACGCTTGCGCCGAGAGCCAGACGCGTGGCCCTTGGACAGGACCCGACGCCGCCAGGTCAAGAAGCGAACTGACGAACCCCGGCCCGGGCCTGCGGACCGTGTCGAGCTAGCTGTCCCAGCGAGCGATCGCTCAGCGGACGTCCGGCCGTGGCCGCTGCCGTCTCGCAAGCCGAACCCGCATCGCACGGCGTCGACCTCGCCTACGGGTTCTACTCGTGAGGCGCTCCTGCGCTGGCCGATTTGCCATGCGACTTGCGTGGCAGCACTGCCAGAACCGACCCGACGGCAGCACCGATGAAGAATGGCCAACTGACCGTCAAGCCGAGGACGACAAAGATCGCGGCAATCACAGCGGCCACCACTAACTGACGGCTGTTCATCTAGGTACGGCAGCTTAAGGCGTTTCTGCTCGGCAAGAACCGCGGCGACCTCGTCCGCTGTTAGCCCTGCCAGACACTCCCCTGATCTCAGATAGACCACGATTGCGCTAAGCGCTGGGCTGCCGGACCTGTGGGGATGATCGCCCGTCGGTTCCTGTCCGAACGCGCAGGTGGCCTCTCACAACCTAACGCGGGTCGAACGCCAGCATCTCAGTCGCGCATCGATGACCACCCGTGGCATTGATAAGAGGCATATGGCAGACTGAGCTCATGGATGCCACGATTGTGATGGGCAAACAGGGTCGCGTTGTCATCCCCGCTGAGATCCGCGAGCAGCTCGGTCTCGCCGCTGGCGATCAATTACACCTCCACCTCGCCGGCAATCGCCTTGTGATTGAGCGGCCACAGGATGCGGCTGACGAGTTGCGGCAGCTCGCCTCAGCTGTCCCGCCGGTGAGGTCGCTGGTTGAGGAACTCCTGGCAGAACGGCGCGCCGCCGCGGCTCTCGAGTAATGGTTCTGGACGCCTCGGCCGTCCTCGCACTGATCCACAACGAGCCGGGAGCGGACCGAGTCGCAGAGGCGCTCGTCGGCGGAGTGCTCGGAACGGTCAACCTCGCTGAGGTCGTCGGCAAGCTGGTCGACGCGAGTGTCGACGCTAGCCGGGTCCGTGCCCTGCTCAGCGCCGCCGGAGTTGTGATCGAGCCGCTACTGAGTGAGGACGCTGAGCTTGCGGGAGCGATGCGCTCCCTCGATGGCGGCCAGGCACTCTCGCTGGGAGACCGCTGCTGCCTCGCGCTGGCCGTCCGCAGCGATCCCGCAGCGGTGCTCACGGCCGACCGGGCCTGGGCTGCGATCGACCTACCAATCCACGTCGAACTCATCCGTTAGCCAGCGCAGCGCATCGATCGACCCTGACGCTCAGGTGTCTCACATCCATCCACCATGGGACGCTGCTCCCCCGTTGCCGATGCCGGTCAGCGTCCGCGATCAGGACATCTCACAAGCCAGCCCTGAGCGAACGGCGGGGGGCGGGTCGGCTGGCCCCGGGCTTGGCGACGAGCGGGTGCGTCCAGTGTGCGCGAAGACACCTGCCTTCTTGCTCCCGCGGGTATTGGCTGACGGCGTCGGCGTAGCTGCCGGTGTCGGGACCCAGCCGGGGTCGCGGCCGGTCTGATGGCGGGGTCGTGACTCCTTCACACGCTCTTCGACGCATATACTGACCCGGATGGGTCAGCAACAGGCCGATGTGCTGGACTCGGTGTTCGCGGCCTTGGCGCATCCAACGCGCCGGGCGATCCTCGGCGTGCTGGCGAGCGAGGAGACGTCGGTGTCGGAGCTGGCAGGTAGGTTTCAGATCACGCTGACGACCGTCGCCAAGCACTTGCGGGTGCTCGATAGAGCAGGTCTGGTGGAACAGCGGAAGCATGGCCGGGTCCGCACTTGCCGACTTCGTTCGGCGCCGCTCGGCCACGCCGATGCGTGGATCAGCGACTACCGGGCCTTCTGGACGGGTCAGCTCGACGCGCTGGCCGCACACGTCGGCGGTCCATCAAGCGACGCCTAGACGGCTTGTGTTCGATCGCTACGAGGAAGGCCTGCGCATCGTTCGAACGGTTCGCGCGCCGCTCGCCGACGTCTGGGACGCGTGGGTGAGCCCAGGCAGACTGTTGAGCTGGTGGGGACCACCGGGCGTCACGGTGGTCAGCGTCGACGGGGTTCTACGAGTCGGCGAGCGCTACGTGATCGCGATGCTCCGCGACGGGGAAGAGGTCGTGCTCGAGTGGAGATTCGTGGAGATCTGCCCATTGCGACGGCTCGTGTTCGAGTGGCGCTTTACCCGCGGCGACAGCGAGCCGCCCGAGCGCTCGCTCGTCACGATCGCGTTGCGTGGGTCCCCTCGGGGCACCGAGGTCGCGGTCACACATGACGGGATCGCCAGTCCCGGAGCGCGTGAGAGCCACGCCGATGGTTGGCTGGGCTGCCTTGACGGACTCGAAGCAATACTAACCCATATGGGTTAGTATTGCTTGCACGTCAACCTCCCGAGAGGAGTCTCAGTGCCCGACATCGCGATGGCTTGCAACATCGACGCCGAACCCGACACCGTGTTCCGTGCGATCTCGACAAGCCAAGGCGTCCAGGGATGGTTCACGAGCGAGGCCGAGATCGGCGAGGGCGAGGGCGAGCACCATCTACTGACGTTCCCCGAAATGCCGGCGCCTTGGCAGCTGCGCGTCGAGCGGACGCAGTCTCCGCGGCTGCTCACCTTGTCAGTGCTCGCCGGGCCGCCAGAGTGGACCGACACGAGAATGACCTATGAGATCGTCGGCCGACCCGAGGGCGGCGTGGTGTTGAACTTCGATCACAACGACTTCGCCAATGTCGAGGGCGTACGCGCGTGGACGATCGGCTGGGCGACGAAGATGCTGGCGCTGCGCAAATACGCCGAGACGGGCGAGCCCGACCCATTCTTCAACCCCTAGCCCAGGCAGTGACCGTTCGGGCGTACGACCGGAGAAGGGCACGCTTCGGGCTTCGGCGACATCCGCCCCATCGGCCCCGCAATGGCGGCTCACACGATATGAAACCTCGAAATCCCGTAAGACGCATTTCCCGAAACAGCTGAGTGATCCTTGAAGCCCCACCCAGCCGCACCGACTCGCCGGTCTGTGTGGGGCATCGTCCGGCGAGGAATTCGGCGACGCGCCAGCGCCCGGCACCGCCGATCGTGGCTCCTGCGCACCAGGAGGAATCACGCGGCCTGCGCCGAGGTAGTGGCTGCTCGAGGCGGGAGCCGGCAGCGCCGTCGGCCTCTGCCGAGACCTGGTCTGCGACTGCCACGGAAACGCGGGACAAAGCCGGCCACTCCCCTCCTTTGCGCGCGGACAGCGGGTCTCCCTCGTCACAGAAGCCGATCGCTCACCGAACGCTCCGCAGCCCGCCGGCGTCTCAATCGGCGAACGAGCACCGCACACTTCGGGAGCGCGGACAAGGAGGTCCCGGTGTCAGAGCTCCGCCCCCCTCACGCGGAGGCGATGGCGACGAGCGCAAATCACGGACAGCACTACCCACACGGCCAGCGAGGACGTAGAAGGCGCCCAGCCGTCGCGAAGTTGTGACGTACGGAACCTGCGCTTGTGGGGCTCAGATGCAATGGCCGGGTGCTCCGGAGCACTGCGCGTAGGCCGGCTCCAGCGATGGCAACTCCGACGAGACCGGAGATCGCGCACGCTGCGATGCTCCGTGTCGTCACCGCGGTCACAAGGGCGATAAACCCGAGCAAGACGGCTCCGACTAACCACCCGAGTGGGACGTCGAGCCCGGCGGCGATCTCTCTGAAGTCATCAGGCACGGGGGTTCCTATACCCGCGAGGCGCGCTTTGCCCGCGCCACGTGTGCAGTGTGGCCGACACCAGTGAGTTCGAAGGTCGAACACCCCACGAACAATGGGCCCAGCGGATGCTCTGAAAGAAGCTACGCGTCTGCTTTACGTTCTGGTAGGATCGTAAAGTAGATGAGTAAGCTCTCCAGCAAGCACCAGGTCACCATCCCTGTGAGCATCCTGCGTGAGGCGGGGTTCAACGCCGGCGACGAGGTCGTCATCCGAGCGAGCGGCCATGGACGCATCGAGATCGAGCGATCCGACGACCTCGTGCGACGGTTCGCCGGGAGCCTGCCGGCCGGAACCTACCCCAACGGCTACCTCGATGAGCTGCGCGACGAATGGCGCGAGTAGCGCTCGACGCCGACGTCGTCATCGCCTTCCTGGACCCTTCAGACGCTCAACACAAACGGGCCGTCGAGCTACTCAGAGAGCACCTCGCCGGCGGCGATCACATCCTCATCGCAGCAACCGTCTACGCCGAGGTGATCGTCAAACCTCTCCAGCACGGGACAGACGGCACGGTTGATCAGTTCCTCGCCGCGGTCGGCGCGCACGTCGTCGATGTCGACCGTGCTCTCGCGCGTCGAGCTGCCCAACTGCGAGGGCGCCACGGCGCCCTCCGCCTACCAGACGCGCTGTCGCTCGCGACGGCGCTGATGCACGACGCGCCGCTGCTCACCCTCGATCGAGCACTGCAGCGCATCGCGGACCGCGAGCGCAGCGCCTAGACCGCCGACCGTCTCAGAGCCCCAACGATCAGCGGACAGTCGTCGAGCTCGGGCTGACTGCTGCTGTCGATCAAGGGGGAACCGCTCAGGCAGGTCTGCTTCGAAAAGACGAGAACCGCCCAGGCACCCTAGCCTCGCCGATATGAACGACCAGCCGAGCGAACGTCTCGTCGACCAGCGTGTCCGGAACCGCGCGATTGATGCGCTGGAAGTGCTTGCCCGTGGCGTCGACGGTGTCCGCGAAGCGTCACCTTCCAAGTGAAGGTTTTTGGGTCGACCCGCACGCGCCTGGAGTGCCAACTTTATTCCAGGCGAAGCGGGCCGATTGGTCGCGGGGTCGACGCGACTCCTCTGGACATAGCGAGACTGCCGCTTCGGTCTAAACGCGTCCGTCCGGGCCATCGCCTGGATTCTCCGCCGGGGCTGGCCGACCAGGAGACTCCGGTTCTCGATCAGAGCGCCAGTCTTGAGTCGGGAACCACTGACGCCGATACGGCTCTCAATGCGCTGGATCTGATCGGGGACGGGAGATCGACGTCAACACGACCTGGGCTTTGCAGAGGAGGCGGATAGATGACCGAGCCGACGCCACGGATGCTGACGGTCGATCACCTGACGCAGTTGAAGTTGCGATGGGAGAGGCTCGGCCTGGTCGGGGTCCTCAACTATCTCCGGCCCGGACTCACCGACGCGGAGATGGACGCCTTGACCGAGCCGCTCGGCATCGTCTTGCCCGAGGAGGCGCGCGTGTGGTGGGGGTGGCATGACGGCACCGACCCCCACTTCATCGACCCGGTACAGGGAGGGAAGTACGCGATGCTCGCGCCGGGCCGAATCTTCCTTCCCCTCAGCGATGCGGTTGAGCAGTGTCTGACCTTGCGCGAGGTCATCTGGGAGGGCAAGGAGCCCCACGATCTCTGGCGCCAGTGGCTACCGCTGAACACGCTTGAGGATCCGACGATGCTCGACTGCACGCCCGACGCGCCGGCGAGAGTGTTCAGGCTCGAGTTCCAGTTCCCCGATCGCCGCCGCGGACTACCGACGCTCGGGGCTTTGGTTGACGCCTACATCGAGGCGTTCGACGCGGGCGCGTGGTGGCTTGAGCACCCAGGGCGCGAAGACAGCCGATGGCAGCAGAACGTCAAGATGATCGACGAACGCATCGACGCTCACAGGCTGATCTGAGTGCCGGACTCCGCTACTGCTTTGGGCATCGGGAGCCCGTCTCAATGGGATCGACCAACGGACGCTTTCCCTACCTCTCTCCGGCGTCTCGGCCGTCTCACAAGCCAACGCGACTGCGACGAGCCACGTTGGACAGCCGTCCGGGTGTGGCCCGGCTCGTGGCCTTATTGGGGCGCTCGCGCGGCCGGAGGCTGCACCCACCGCAGCTCGGGTGACGCTCTGATCTATGTGTAGACGCGGATCTCTCCTGCGCTGAATATCGGAGTCTGGCCCTGAACCGGACCAGTCGAGAGAAAGCCGCCGACGCAGCAGACGGTGTCGCCCTCATCCGCGAAGGGGTTGCCGGAGGCATCGAGCACCATCGGGCTCCCTGGGGGCCCCAACTGGTGATCGGGCATCAGCCGCACCGCGGTATCGGCGACCCAGAAGTCCCAGCCCTCACCAGCGTCGACTCGTCGCAGCCGGCCACGTAACCCCGCCAACGGGAGAGCGACGCCAACCAATGAGAGGGCGTCATGAGCCGGCTCACTCTCAGTCGAAGACCGGTACTGGGCTCATCTGGAACGACCTGGAGGACGTTTGTCTGGGTCCTGTTCACTGGGACGTCGCGGGGCTCGTCAGCGACGCCCGCAGTTATGGAGCGAGCGAGGCCTTCATCACGGCCTTCGTAGATGCCTACGGCGGAGTGGAGCTTGATGAGCTCGATGACTTCGTCGCTGCCCATGAGCTGTACTCGATTGTCTGGCGGGCGTTCGCGACACAACCTCGGGGCGCAGACGGGAAAGCAGCGTGACTGAACCTCGCCAGCTTCCGCAGGCGCACACGTCGATGCGCGGGGGCGGGCGCCGGCGGGCGCCGGATGGCCGCGTCTGCCTCTGGCCGCTAGGAGACGAGTCGCGACAGGTCGAGCGGGCAAAAGAGTGTGTACCGGCCGCATAGGAATCTCGCCGACCGCGACGACAGTTCGGGTGCGCGGAACCCAAGTGTCCGCCGCAGACATCCATCGACGAACGAACCGGGAGGGGCTCTCCTCTCATACGGCATCGGCTGCGTTACCCGATGGCGGTGCCGAACAGGTTGCCCACGCCGTAGGTGAAGGCCAGTCCGATGGCACCGCCGACGACCACGCGCAGCACGGCACGACGGGTGGGGCTGCCGCCGATGCGAGCGCTCACCGCGCCGGCAATCCCGAGGGTGATCAGGACCGCGGTGAACGTCACCGGCACACGCCACCCGGCCGGGGGCAACAAGATCGCCACCAACGGCAGCAGCGCCCCCAAGATGAAGGAGGCGGCCGATGCCGCGGCGGCCTGCAGCGGGTTGGCGAAGTCATCGGGGTCTAGATGCAGCTCAGCATCCAGATGCGCGGCCGAGGCATCGTGGGCGGTGAGCTCCGCGGCCACGGTCCGCGCGGTCGCCTCCGACAGCCCTTTGGCCTGATAGATCCCCGCCAGCTCAGCCAACTCCTCATCCGGAGAATCCGCCAGCTCGCGAGTCTCCTGAGCCAACAACGCTTCCTGGCTGTCACGCTGGCTGCTGACCGACACGTACTCCCCCAGCGCCATCGATACGGCGCCGGCGACCAGTCCCGCAAGCCCCGCGGTGAAGATCGGACCCCGGGCCGACGTGGCACCAGCAACGCCGACCACGATGCCCGCGACCGACACAATCCCATCGTTGGCGCCTAACACGCCCGCTCGAAGCCAGTTCAGGCGACCTGCATTCCCGCTGTGGGGTTCCACTATCGCTTCAGAGCCGGCCGGGGCAGCAGACGCAGACTCTGATGGCGACCGCGCGTGACTATCTGCGCTCATGGCACACGGGGCCCGAGGTCAGCGGGAGCTGGGAGGAGTTGAGGCATCAGGTCCGGCGAGATCAGACCGGTCGATCTCGGTCTGGGGACCTCCACTACCCCATCAGCCCGCCGCACCGATGAGAACGCTCCCACAAACGACCCGAGCGACCTGAACCATGAGACCTCGCTCACCGAGATGACCGAATCCGCAGTCTGGTCCGTGTCGAGCGGCATCCACCAGCGGACGCTCTGAGGGCGTCCGCAAGGGAACGCTCACCGGACACCACGACCGCGCCGGGCAGTCGGCCAATTCGTCGAAGGTGCTCGCGGGCTGTGGTGCGGCCGAAGAGACTAATCCGGATGGACCCGCTCACGAATCCGCGCTCACTCGCCACCGAGAAGCTCAAGCTCCTTATCCAAGCTCATCAGTCGGGAGCAAGAGGTCTCCGACACGCGCCAGGCGCTCCAAGCGCAACTCTGCCCCACCGGGCATCGTCCGGTGCCCTCCGGAGCCGCGGTGGGTCCCCGGTATCGAGGAGGACAACGCAGGTGCTGGTCGGCAGCGGTCTGGCATGGTGTGGGCATGGACCAGAAATCCGGTACCGCACGAGCATTGGCCGCGGCACAGGCGGTCGCAGGTGCCCACTCGGTGCGTTGCCAGGACGCGGTTCTGCTGGCCGGCAGCAGCAACGTGCTCGTGCATCTCAAACCTGCTCCGATTGTCGCGCGAGTGATGACGAGTACCGCGGTGCTCCACGATGACGTCGAGTTGTGGCTCGACCGCGAGGTAGCCGTGGGGACTTTCCTGGCGGAACGGGGATTGGGCGTCCCGCCGAGTGATGTCCTCGCACCAGGGCCGTACCAGCATGACGACTTCTGGATGACGTTGTGGGAGTTCGTTGAGCACGATCCGTCTCCGGTTCTGCCGTCCGCGCGCGAGCTCGGCGCATCAATCCGAGAGCTGCACGATGCACTGGCAAGCTTCCCCGGAGAACTCGGGCAGCTCAGCGAAATCCGTGACTGGTTGGATGGCCTTCTGGACAGGCTGCGGCCATCGCCGACGCTGAGCTTGCGTGAGAGAGATTTGCTGCGCGCCCGCCTGCACGAGATGACGCCTACCGTCTTTGAGAGCCAGCTTCCCGTGCAAGCCATCCATGGCGACGCGTCGATACGAAACCTTCTCCGTACCGGTACTGGGCTCATCTGGAACGACCTGGAGGACGTTTGTCTGGGTCCTGTTCACTGGGACGTCGCGGGGCTCGTCAGCGACGCCCGCAGTTATGGAGCGAGCGAGGCCTTCATCACGGCCTTCGTAGATGCCTACGGCGGAGTGGAGCTTGATGAGCTCGATGACTTCGTCGCTGCCCATGAGCTGTACTCGATTGTCTGGCGGGCGTTCGCGACACAACCTCGGGGCGCAGACGGGAAAGCAGCGTGACTGAACCTCGCCAGCTTCCGCAGGCGCACACGTCGATGCGCGGGGGCGGGCGCCGGCGGGCGCCGGATGGCCGCGTCTGCCTCTGGCCGCTAGGAGACGAGTCGCGACAGGTCGAGCGGGCAAAAGAGTGTGTACCGGCCGCATAGGAATCTCGCCGACCGCGACGACAGTTCGGGTGCGCGGAACCCAAGTGTCCGCCGAAGACATCCATCGCTCACCGGACGCTGGCAGCATCTCATCCACCAACGGTCGCACTGGCGGTCTGGGCCTCGTGGCACCGGGGTAGGTCTCGAGAGGAATGACTAGCCGCGACGACGACAGGAAGGTGGGCTACACAAGATCGCCGCTGATAAAGCGCCTGCCGAGTGTCGGCTCCTTGGCCCTCGCCTTTTTGCTTGCGGGTGTGATCGGTCACGCGCTCTGGCTGCGTGTGTTGGTTTTCGTCGGGACGTTGGTGGTCTGCATTCTCGTGCTGCGTTTTGTGTTTCGCCAACCGATCGAGCGGGTCATCGCGTACCAGGAGTACGACGACGCGTAGAGGACGGTGGGGAGGGCGCCCCATCGAGCCGTCCTCCTGGCGCAACGCGCGGGTGTCCGCTACGGGACTTGGCTGGTCGCGCATCCCCGGGAGCTCATTGGGTCTCAGCAGGATCGACCCCCGGACGTTCAATGGCCGGCTTCTGCGTCTCACATCGGAACCACTACACCACCCGACGGCGGCCCCAAGTCACCCGCTCCAGGGCCGCCACGATGGCACGTTCCTCGGTCGTCGGGTTTTCATCAGGTTAAGAGTGGCCGAACGCGCATTCTCGCGCGATCAGCAGCATTGTCGCGACCGGTCCGACACCGGCTGGGGCGATACTTCGAAGCGCGGGCCGACCTCCGATCCGATCATCTGATTGCACGACCCTGGTACGAGCATCTGATTCTGGTCGGCGTCAGGACCGAGAGCCCGTCAGACGTTGGTGCCAGACTGCCGATCGGAATGGCCCGCCTGGCTGTCCGGGAGAGATCGAGCAGCCCGCGTGTCGACGTGGAACCGATCGGTCAGCTCGGGGGTCATGTAGGTGTGAGCAACGCGTCGGTTCGCGCGCTCGGCGCCGGTCGTTCTGGTTCTTCTGAGCCGTTTGAGGCGTTCTACCGTCGCGCGTACGGTGACGCGTTGCGGTTTGCGTGGCTGTTGACCGGGTCGCGCGTCGCGGCGGAGGAGGTGGTGCACGACGCGTTCGCGCGGATCCTTCCGCGGTTTGACCGTCTCGCCCTCCCGGCTGCGTATCTGCGCCGGTCGGTCGTCAACGGCGCGCAGAACTGGCACCGTGACGAGCGCCGTCACCGCGAACGCCACGATCCTGTTGCCGAGCCGGTCGAGCAGGAGGACGGTGCGGCGCGTGATTTGCTGGCGGCCGCGCTGGGGCTGCCGTACCGCCAGCGGGTGGTCATCGTCGGCCGCTACTGGGGCGGGTGGTCTGAGGCGGAGATCGCCAACGCGCTCGGGTGCCGGCCGGGCACCGTCAAATCGCTCTCGTCACGAGCGCTCGATCGCCTCAGGAAGGAGCTCTCCGCATGATTGACCCGTCCAATCTCGAGGACCAGTTGCGCGACGTCCTCGCTCGGGCCGCGCAGCGCCTGGACGCGACCCCACCGCCATGGACGACCGTCGACTCGCCCAGCGCGACCCGGCGGCGGCGCCGCTGGCCGAGATACCGAGTTTCAGCAGGCGCATTGGCGACGATCCTTGCGGCCGCCGTCGCGAGCGCAATCGTGATCGTCGCGCTGACATCGCTGCACGCCAGCCCGGGCGCCGCAGGGCCGGCGGGCCACCCGCCGGTGGTCACCCCGCCGCGATCACCGCTGGCTGGCCTCAGTCAAAAGCGGCGAAACGAGATCCTCACCGATCTGGCAACAGCAAGGCAGAAGACCACGCGGACCGACCACAGCTGTCGACTATCACGCCTGGGCAGATCCCCCAAGCCGGCAAGCGGGTCCCCGCCGCCGGCGGCGCTCGCGGCATTCTCTGTCCTACGACGCCCTCCCACCCAGACCGACCGCGCCGGGACCGAGGTTGTGACGACAGAGTTCGGGAGGAGATTCGCGCCGTACATCAACGACGTTCGCTTGCTCGAGACGCGAGGCGGCGTTCGCTACTACATCGTGCCGGTCGGGCAGGCTGGAATCGGCGTGCTCCCTGCCCGCTGCGACCGTGAAGAACTCCACATCATGAACCACGAACTCGCGCACGCGCCCGCCGCCACACGGTTGGCGTCTGTCGAGATCGCTCGGCAATATCTCGCCTACCAGCGCCGTCTCGAGACAGCGCCCGGGGCTGTCTGCGTCACCGGCATCGCCGCATGCGTCGCGCCCAGCACCCTCGCGTTCACCGGAGCTGCCGTGAGCACCAGCGGTGCTGGCGGCTCGACAACAACCCTGTTGACCGCGATAGTGCCCGACGGCCCCGCCCGGATCACCCTGGACATCCCGGGCGGTAGCCGAACAGCGCACCGACAGACACCACGGCCGCTCACCATCACTATCCCCGTCACACACAACCTCGCGATTGCCACTCTCCCAGACACCTACGCCGAACTCGCCATCTCCCCCACGAAAGTCATCTGGCGCAACGCCCAAGGGCGCGCTCTCAAAATCTTCGAGCCCGACACCGCCGACCGCTAACAGCTCGCAGGCTGGTTGACTCAGTTCTCAACGACAACGCGGCCGCCATCAACCAGCGAACAGGAGCCCTGTTCGCAGAACAGGATCGTTGAGCGCACGTCTCGAAGGCGTGTGGGTCGAGTCCCGCGACGCAGCAGACTCAGACCCCGCGAACTCGGCCCCGGGCGACCGTACCGCTCAACCGTCGCCGTGCGCACGACGTCTGAACCGTTGAACGAGGCTGCTAGTGAGCATGCTTCCCGCGACGACGACTGCAGGCCACCACCACGATTGAAAAATCAGTGCCGCGATCACGTAAGCAGCCGCGAACATCGTGAGCAGCTTTGAAAGGTGGGTAAGCAAGCGTCTGCGTGTCGATGGCTCCAGGGCCTTCCACCGCGCGATCGTTTCGCCAATAGTCGGATTCGTCATCATGGACGAACGTACCCGGATCGACTGATCCGATGACGATCGACCGCCGATCCAGACGTGTCACAAGCCGAACGCTGAGCGGACGCTTCCTGTCACGCGGTTTCCGCTGGGCTTGTTGCCGATCCGGCCGTCGGTTGCTTAGGCAACGGCGGAGGCCACGGATTACGCCGCCTCGTGCCTGCATCAGCGCGTTGCAAATCTGGCCGAGACGGCGGCCGGTGACATGGTCAGCAGGAAGTAGGGCTCGTGTTGCTCCTCTACGCCTCACGCAGTGGAGGTCATTGTGCGACCCGTTCGTGCGGAATGGGGGCAGTTGCGACTAGCGCTAGTCCAGGGGAGTCGCGCGGAAGACGGGCGAGGGTCGGGGCGTGCCGCGTCTCGTATCGGGATCTGGGATCTTGGGTGGTTGAGCTCGCCAAACGATCATGTTGGGGACTGGCCCCAGTTCATCGGAATACGACGAGCTCATGGAATTCGCCGTGAGTCGCCGTCGAACTGTAGGGCGGTTGCATGAACCGCCGCGGCTGACCGGGCTCGGCGGTGTTTTCGGCGTTGCGACTTTGATGTTGTTGATCGCGGTGGCGGTGACGCGGTGGGTTCCGGTCGTGCTCGGGGTGGTCGTGCCACTGGCAATCTTGGTTGCGATCATCCTCCGATGCGACTTCTTCGAGCTCAAGAAATGAGATGACGTCTCGGACGGGCGCGGCCGCGGTCACGGCGCGGCCGCGTTGAAGCGTCGCGTGCGGTGGTTCTCGACGCTCTGATGCCCCACGATGCATGAGCGACTGACCGAATCGCGGGAACGCGTGCGGGGCTCGACCAACCACGGTCGAGCCCCGCACAGTCCGCGCGTTAGCCGATGGCTGCCGGTGCGTCCGACGTGCTCGAGCTGCTCGCGCTCGGGCCGCCGTGCGCGCCGTTCACGCCGCCGGCGACGTTGAACGACCCGTCGAGGTGAAACTCGGTGGTTGTGCCGTTCTTCGTCACGTCGACCTCGTACCCGTTGCCGGAGTAGTCGGTCGTGACGTCGCTCGCGGTTCCGCCGCCGAGGTACTTCACGGCGGCAGCCTTGGCCTTCTGCGCGGCGGTGCCCGTCACGGGCTTCTCCGCGGACTCATGGGCGGGCGTGCCATGCGCCGGGAAGTTGGACGGCATGTGCGTGCTGGCGCCGCTCGAGCTCGAGGGCGACGAGGTCGTCGAGGTGTCGAGGTTGCAGCGCTGGCGATCGCTCCGCCACCGGCCGCCGCAGCCATGACGGCGGCGCCAGTCACGAGCAAGGGTCTGATGTTGGGCATGTTGCCTCCTGTTGAGAGTCTTGGAAGACTTCAGGCTGAACCCCGCGCATGAGAACTCCGGCAGGAGTCTGTAGGAATGAGGTGAGGATCCGAGCGGGCTGTCTATTTGAACTCAAGGGCCGCGCGCGCTACTCGCTCGGCTCGGTGCCCGCGGCGAGCCCGGAGGGCGGAGCGCCGCCGTGCTGGTGGCCGCCGGGGCCGTTGATGAGGTTGAAGGCCTTGTCGAGGTGGATCTCGACGCTGCTGCCGTCAGACTTCTTGACGGTCACCTCGTATCCGTTGCCGTTGAAATCGGTGGTGACCTCCGTTGCAGTGCCGCCGCCGGCCGCTTTGACCGCAGCGGCCTCGGCCTCGGTCGCGGCGTTGCCGGTCACCGGCTTCTCAGCGTCCTCGTGCGCTGCCGACCCGTGAGCGGGCCCGCGGTAGGTCAGCCTTGACGCAGACGTCGGCGGCGTAGATGTCGACGTCTTGGAGGTCGCGGCACTGGCGAGCGCCGCGCCGCCGACAGCGGCACCGACAACGGCTCCCGCTACCAGCCACGATTTGAGATCCCTCACGTGTCTCTCCTTCTGATGATGTGGTCAGAGGCGCGGATCGTCGCTGAGGAACCTAGGAATCCCGACAGAGAAACGTAAGAGGTTGCGGATCTGCTTCAACGCCGCCTGCCCAGCGCTCCGACGTCAGACGTCCCTGCGAACAGCGGCTGATGGCGTTCTCCGGCCGTTGGCAGCACCCCGACCTACCGGCCCCCCCTGTTCGCGCCAGGTGCGGGTCGGACCTCGCCGCACCCACGGGACCCAATGCACATGCATAGGGTCGCCCACGTCAGCTCGACGTCAACGCCTACGCGTGATCGCTACGTCAAGGCAGGTCGAAAAGTGGACCACCCACGCCGATTCAAAAGCGTCTCACGAGTGTGTAGGTCCGCGACGGTCGAAAGTAGGCCACTTGAGAGTTGGCTGGGGCGGCTTTTCGCGGAGCGAGCCGTAGGCGAGCGCAGCGAACGCCGCCGACGCGTCCCCGGAGTTGGGGTCAGGCTGTTGCTTTGTTGGCTGAAGCGTCAGCCGGCGGGGTGGGCGAAGCGGGCCTCGAGGGTCTTTGCCACGCAGCCGGGAGCTGTCGCCCTTGAGGCTGAGGATTTCAGCGTGGTGGATGAGCCGGTCGATCATCGCGGTGGCGGCCATGTCGTCGCCGAAGATCTGCCCCCACGCGCTGAACGGCTTGTTGCGGGTTTGGCCACCCGCCCGATCAACAGGAGTGGCGCGAGCAGCACAGCTCCGCAGATCGCCAAGAGCGCCGCTCGGTTTAGCGCGACTGCCGGGGTGTTTGGGGCGGCGTCTGCTGTGAGCGGGCGACCGTTGACCACCTGGTGCATCAGTGGCCGCCGCCTGGGCCGAAGCCATCGCGCGGCCACCCCATCGCGGGGTCCTGCCGGATTCGGCGAGCTGGGCGCCGTCGCCTTCCACCTGCGTGGCGGTGGGGCCGGTGGCGGTGGGATTGGCGGTGTTCGCGTCAGGGGAGCCGCGCACGATCGCGATTGCCGCCGCGATCGTGGCGGTGAGGACGAGCGGGCCGGGCCGGCAGGCCGCGCTGAGGTGTTTGAGCATTGCGTTGGTCTCCGGATATTGACACCAGCCGCCCGTCCAGACGGGGTGCGAAAAGCGGCAAGGGGACGAAGGAGCGTTTGCCGAGCCAGAGCTGATGCCCTGGTGTCAGCGCGATGGCCACGTCGCACGGCGGGCGGCTCGTCTGGCACGCCGCGAGGACGGCGTCTCCGGGCGCGGCTTGTGATGTCGCCGGCCTGGCCGCACCGGTTGGTGGTCTGCCTCTCGAGCAGCGCCGTCATCAGCGCCGCGGCGCGTGCCAGGCACTGAGTGCGGCGCTCGGGTCCGGGGCGGTCCCGGGGGCCTCGGACTGACTGGCAGGGCCGAAGGAGACGCTGAGGATGGCGCCGCCGCCGGGGGCGTTGGCGGCGACGGCTGATCCGCCGTGGGCTTCGGCCGCCTGCTTGACGATCGCCAGCCCGAGGCCCGATCCCGGCATGCGCCGCGCGTGGTCGGAGCGGTAGAAGCGATCGAATACGTGCTCGAGGTCCTTCTCGGCAAATCCAGGGCCGTGGTCTCGGACGGTGAAGACGGCATTGCGCACCGATCACCTCGATGGTGCCGTCGTTGGGACTCCATTTGCGGGCGTTGTCGATGATGTTGAGCACGGCTCGGCTGACCCGTTCGGGCGAGTTGTCGATGACGGTGGGCTCGATGTCGAGCTCAAACGTCGTTGTGGGGGCGCGGCGACGGGTGCGGTCAACAGCATC
Source organism: uncultured Actinomycetota bacterium (assembly GCA_963771675.1). GTDB lineage: Bacteria > Actinomycetota > Thermoleophilia > Solirubrobacterales > Solirubrobacteraceae > Palsa-465. Next base: position 286,044 of record CAVYUJ010000010.1, read on the forward strand.
GCGCACGATGCCGTCAAGCTCAACGGGCTCGGTGTGTTCGCTCGGAGTGGAGCCGCGAGCCAGCTCGAGGACGTCGGCGACCAGCTGGGTGAGGTCGTCAAGCTCGGCGAGGATGGCGTCCTGGAGCTCGCGTCGTTCGTCGGCCGGCAGCCGCTCGGCGTCGAGGAACACCTGGATGTTGCTGCGCAGGGCGGCCATCGGCGTCCGCAGTTCGTGGGACGCGTCGGCGATCAGGTGGCGCTGTGCCTGCACGGAGCGCTCGAGCGCATCGAGGGTCTGATTGAAGCTCGCCGCCAGCCGCCGCAGCTCCGGTGCCCCGGTCTCCTCGAGTCGTTGCGGCTGATCCAGCGAGCTGGTCGCCTTCTCCGTCTTCGCGGAGAAACGAAGGATCGGCGCCACTGCTGCCCGCGCGATGAGCAGGCCCACAGCGCCGGCGAGCACGATTCCCACACCGACGAGCACGAGAAAGGTGACCAACAGCTTGTGGAGGACCGAGTCGACTCCTGTCAGTGGCAGCGCGACTTCGATCGCCTTGTGGTCAGGGGAGTCGCCGATGGCCAGGATCTCGACGTGGGTGCCCCGCACCGTCGCTGTGAAGTAGAAGCTTCCGCGGGCACGCTTGGCGATCAGCAGCACGCGGGGGGTGACTGGCAGCTGCGGGGTGCCCCCCAAGTCGGCGACCACCCGGCCACCAGGGCAGATCGATTGGAAGTATCCTGGGGCGCCGCCGAGCGCCGCGTCCGGTACGTGGTGCTGATCGGTCGAGACGCAGGTTTGGCCTGCCTGTCCGCCATGATCACCCTGACCGTGATCGTTGGTGTGGCTCCTCAGGTACGGTGCGGCGCGTTGCTGAAGCTGCTGGCGGACCTGGTCGACGAGCTGCGCCCTGGTCGGGAAGTAGCCGATCGCCCCGAGCACGACGGCAACCGCGGCGACCGCCGCCGCCGCCGCCAGCGCGATCCGGGTGCGCAGGCTCATCGATCGCGCAGGACGTACCCGACTCCGTGCACCGTCTGGATCAGCCGCGCCTCGCCGCCGGCCTCGAGCTTGCGGCGCAGATAGCCGATGTAGACGCGCAGCGAGTTCCCGGCGAGCGTGGAGTCATAGCCCCACACCCGGTCATAGATCACCTCGGACGACAGCACGCGGCGGGGATTGAGCATGAACAACTCCAGCAGCTGGTACTCGGTCCGCGTCAGATTCACGGTACGCCCGGCGACACGAGCCGCGTGAGCGTCCGCATCAAGCTCGAGATTCTCAAAGCGCAGCGACTGCCCGTCGGCACCGTCGACGTGGCGGCGCATGATCGCCCGCAGGCGTGCGCGCAGTTCACGCACGTCGTACGGTTTGACGATGTAGTCGTCCGCGCCCGCTTCCAATCCGTCGACGCGATCCTCGACCGCATCGCGCGCGGTGAGCATCAGAATCGGCGTCCGATCACCATCCAGGCGCAACTGCCGACACACCTCCATCCCATCCATTCCCGGAAGCCCGAGGTCGAGGATGACCGCATCGGGTAGCGCAGTCCGCGCCTGCAAGATGCCCTCCTGACCGTCCACAGCGAGCAGGACCTCATAGCCAGCGAGGATCAGCGCCCGCCGCACAGCGGCGCGCACCGAATCGTCGTCCTCAATCACCAGTATGCGCATGGTCACTCCCCGCGGTGCCTAAACCCCGGCTCCGAGTACCAGGAACCGGCACACTACTTGAGCGCTCCCTTGAAGATCGGAAACTCCGGCGTGCTCACCCCACCGCCGCCGGGCAGCATGATCAGCGCCTCGTAGCCCGCGAGCGTGACCGCCTCAAAGCCGGCTTCGCCGGCGGCCAGCAAGCCGGTGGCGAACGCGTCAGCAAACGCTAGGTCGGGGCCGCACACCGTCGCCGAGAGCGCGGCGCGACGCCGTTGCGCCGGTTCGCACGTCCCGGACATGTTCGCCGCGCTCATAGTCGCCAGACGTCGCTACCGCCCGGGTTCCTTCAACGACGCACAGTAGACGGTCAGGATCGTCCGCCGAGCGCACCCCCATGCGCCAGGGGCGCGCGGGCGAGGGCTGGCCGAAGACCACGATGTCCCCGGCGGCGTTCACCATGCCCGCACCCACGCCGGCCTCCTGGAGAACCTGGGCCGCCTGGCGTGCCGCCCAGCCCTTGACCAGGCCGGTGGGATCCACGCCGCCGGGAAGTGCCCAGGGATCAAACCAGCCGCCGGACAGCTCTCGAGCCTGCTCGCATAACGCGAGGACGTCGGACACCTCAGGCGGGCACTGGGCGAGCGTCAGTTCGCCGCGCCGCAGCCGGCTGAGGGGGCTGTCGTGCCGGTAGAGGCTGAACACGTCATCGGCTCGATGCAGCACCTCGCAGGCCCGCCGAAGCGCAGCGCGGGTGCGCTCGTAGGCCAGGCCGCGTGGGCGAACGTCGAACGACACGACAGTACCCATGACGCGGTTCCGCGTGGCGGAAGATGACGTCTCCGCCGGCCTGCGTCGCGCCGGTCACGCGAGCTTGTCCAGAGCCGACTGCAGCGACTGCTCGTAGGCGGCCGACGTGTAGGAGGCGCCGGACACACCGTCGATCTTCGCGCTCTGTGCGGCGATCGCCTCTTGGCGGAGCTGCGGGATCGCGACCTGGTCGATGCTCTGCGAATGCGGGTCGCTCACATCGGCTTGGACGACCGAGACGTCAGTGATGCGCGAACCGACCTTCGTGACCTTCACCTGCAGGTCGCCATAACGAAAGCTCACATCCTGCCCCGTCGCTGACCGGGTCTTCGCCGTCCTGGCAGCGGTTGACGTGGTCGTCTTGGAGGTGGACGTGGATTGTGCGTGGGTCGTCGAGTCGTCGCCGTTCGTGGCCGTCGTCGCCGAGCTGGCGGTGCTGGCCGTGGTCTGGGCGGCCGTCGTGCCCGGGGAGGCGCCGACCACGGCCGGCGAGGAGGAGGTGTTGTAGGCCAGGACGCCGGCAAGGCCGACGGCTGTCCCGGCGAGAACGATGGGTGAACGTTTCATCTGTGGCTTTCCTAGAAGGCGAAGGTTTCGTGATGGACGCGCTCCGCGGGGACGCCGAGCCTGCGTGCCGCTTCGCGGACTGAGGCGGTGAGCCCGGTCGGCCCGCAGATGTAGATGTCGCGCCCGGCGATGTCAGGGATGATCTCGGCCAGGGCAGGGGCGTCGAGCGCGACGCGGGTACGCGGGCCGACGAGCTCATACAGACGACCGCGACGCTGCTCGATGAGCAGCCGCAGCTCATCACGAAGGATGAGATCGTCAGGATGGTGCGCGCGGGCGATCATGACGACATCAACGTGCAGCGGCATGTCCTCGAGGAGCGCGCGCAGCGGGGTGATACCCACGCCCGCGCCGATCAGCGCCACGCGATCCCCTAGGCGGGCGCCCGGGGTGAACGCCCCGTAGGGGCCTTCGATGGCCAGCCGTGTGCCCGGCGTCAGCTGCGCAAGCGCCCCACTGTGATCGCCGAGGTCCTTGACCGTGAAGCGCAGGTACGGCGGGTCGGGCAGGGCTGACACCGAGTAAGGGTGTGCCTGCCACCACAGGCCGCGCTTGAGGATCCGCCACTGAAAGAACTGGCCCCCAGCGACCGGCATCCGGCTCAAGGCCCGGCCCTTGCACACCACCGAGACAACGCCGGGCGCCACCGGCTGGACCGCCACGATCTTCAGCCCATGGAAGACGGTTCGCCACAGCGGTAGCAGAATCCGGTAGGCCAGCACCGTGCCGGCCGTCATGATCCACAACCCCGTCCACCAGGTGCGAGCGACCGGATGGCCCACGAACAACGCGCCCGTCGCCAGCTGGTGAGAGAACGACAGCGCCAGCGCCAGATACGTGTACAGGTGCACCGCCCACCATGTCTCATAGCGCATGCGCCGTCGCGCGATACGCGCCGACGTGAAGCCCGCCGCCATCAACAGCACGAACGCGACGGTCGTCGCCAGGATCCCCGGATAGGAGCCGAGCAGCACGCCGAACTGATGAAGCACGCCCGTCCGAGCGCTCTGCGCGTAGCCGATCGTGATCAGCGCGCCATGGACCGCGATGAGCACGAGCGCCCATGGCGCGAGCAGGCGGTGCCAGCGCGTCAGACGATCCTGCCCCAGAGTGCGTTCCACAATTGGCACCCGCCCCGCGAGCAGCACGACGATGAGCATCAGATAAGCGCCGATCAGCCCAGCCATGCGACCGACCGCCGTCGCCCATCCTCCGCTGGCGTTCACGGCGCTCCACGTCTCAGCGCTCAGACCCAACGCGATCGTCGCGCCCAGCCCCAGGCCGGCGAGGGCGGCGATCGCGTTGACCGCGCGCGGAGCGGGACGCCGGGCGCGGGACCGCTGCCGTCCACGACGCGGCGAGATGAACGGCTGCTGAATGTCGCTGGCGGTGAAATCGGCGGCGATGGCCGGTGCGTCCGCGCTTGCGGACCAGAGAGAAGTGGAGGGCACGCCATGAGTCTCGGAGTGGTTTGCTCAGAATCCGCTAGGAAGACGTAAGAGAGTTGTAGGAGCCGTTCCTCCAAGTGACTGCCAAGGATGCGACTCAGAAGCGCGTACCGCTCCGGCTCCTCGCTTCGCTGACGATCTGTCGCTAAGGCAGCCGAAGAAGTTGCCCCCTCACGCCGAAGACGACCAGCTGACGGCCCGGCGTCTCAGAGGGGATCGACCGGCGCACACGACGCGCTGACTGAGCGGCTTCCATCTCCGGCGCTGGGGCGTCGCATTTGAGGTGTCCGCGGAAATTTCGCACCAACCAGGGCCAAACGAACGTGAGCGCGAGCGGCGTTGACGGCCGCCGTGCATAAAGCTCGTCTGCCGTCGCTACGGCGTCAGCCTGTCTCAACCATGACCGGAGCGCACAAGAGGAGGATTGCGCCCGCATAACCGCCGGGGCTGTTCAGAGAGATCGCGTTCGCTCGTCAGTGCGTTGCGACTGGATTAGTTCGAGCCACAGCGAACCCGCGTGGCGTGCCGGCGGCGGTCGGCCGTTCCCTTTGCCGTTCCCTCGGACAGCGATCGCCTATATCTACAGGCGATGCGCGCCGAACGGGCCGGTCTCGAAAACCGGTATGGGCCTTTCGGTCCATCGGGGGTTCGAATCCCCCCTCTCCGTACACCACCACCGGGTCGAGGCGGTAGACGCCGGAGAGGACGCGCGGCGAGCGCTCAGCGAGGCGACGACCTCTCAGGGCTCTGGGATCTCGCGGCCGAAGGCCTCCAGCGTGATTGGCTCGGGGCCGCCGCGACGGCCGGTGTCCAGGCCGTCGATCGCGGCCATCTCGTCGGTGGAGAGCTCGAAGTCGAACACGTCGATGTTCTCGGCGATGCGGCTGGGCTTGGTGGATTTCGGAATGACCGAGCGGCCGTGCTGCAGGCCCCAGCGCAGCATCACCTGGGCCGGGGTCTTGGCGTGAGTTTTCGGCGATGTCTCCGATCACAGGGTCGTCGAGCGTGCTGCCGTGGCTGCCGTCGCGGTAGAAGGTGATGCCGCCGATCGGTGACCACGCCTGCGTGAGGATGCCGTGCTCGGCGCCGAAGTCCTGTACTTCGCGCTGCGCGGAAGTAGGGGTGGCACTCGATCTGGTTGACCGCCGGCACCACGGTCGACGCGATCGAGCAGCGCTTGCAGGTGCTCGACCATGAAGTTGCTGACGCCGATGGCGCGGACATTCCCGTCGGCGAGCAGCGTCTCCAGGGCACGGTAGGCCTCCAGTGTCCGGTCGAACGCCGACGGCAGCGCCTGGTGCAGGATCAGCAGGTCGATCTGGTCGACGCCGAGCTTGCGGGCGCTCTTCTCAAAGCCGTGCAGCGTCTCGTCGTATCCGTAGTCGCTGATCCAGATCTTGGTCTCCAGAAACACCTCCGACCTGTCCAGGCCGGAGGCGTGTACCGCCTCGCCGACCTGGCGCTCGTTGCCGTAGGCGGCTGCGGTGTCGATGTGCCGGTACCCGGCGTCGAGCGCGGCCCGGACCGCCGTCTCGGGTCTCGTCGGGCGGCGTCTGGAAGACGCCGAGACCAAGCGCGGGGATCTCGACACCGTTGTTGAGGGTGAGGGTTTCCACGGTGTTCATTGACGTTTCGGTCGAGGTGCGCGATTCGCGGCAGCGTCTGATCGGCATCAGAGAGCTTGCCCGGTGGGCCGGATCAGGATCTCGTTGAGCGGCACGTTGCGCGGGTCGTGTGACGGCGAACGCGATGACCTCGGCGATGTCCTGCGCTGAGATCGCAGGTCGGCGCATAGAACTGCTCGGCGCCCTGCTTGGTCTCGGGTGCGGTGATGTGGTCAGTCAGCTCGGTGGCGACAGCGCCGGGCTCGATCACGATCACGCGCACGTTCGGCTGGAGCTCCTGGCGCAGCGACTCCGACCATCCGTTCAGGCCCCACTTCGTAGCGGCGTAGACCGCGTTGCCGGCGCGGGCGGTGCGCCCGGCGACCGAGGAGATGTTGACCAGGTCGCCGCCGCCAGCGCGGAGCTGGTCGAGGAACACCTCGGTGGCGGTGATCGCGCCAAGCAGGTTGACCTCGATCATCTGGCGCAGTCTCGGCGCGTTGATCGAGGAGAACGGCGCCAACAGCATCACGCCGGCGTTGTTGACCAGGATGTCAACGCCGCCGAGCTCGATCCTGTACCCGCTCGCGCGGCGGCGGCGATCGTGTCACGGTCGGTGACGTCGGCCTCGATCGCGATCGACCCGTTGCCCAGCTCCGCGGCGAGAGCCTCGATGCGATCGGAACGGCGGGCGAGCAGCGCGAGGCGATGCCCGTCATGGGCCAGCGCGCGTGCGGTGGCCTCGCCGATGCCCGAGGACGCGCCGGTGATGACCGCAATGCGGCCTGACTGCTGGGTGGTGCTCATGGTGATCTCCTTCAGAAGAGGGGGGCCGCATCAAAGCCCAGTCCGGCCTGCTGGCTCTCGGTCTGAGACCACTCAAGCACCCTGCGGGGGAGGTTCGGGGGTCCTGTCAGAGGGGTACTGAGAAGACACCCCAGTCGCATGGGAACGGCTCTAGGCTGAGTTGCATGGATCCGAGCAACGACGTCACCGAGTTCCTCTCCTCGCGCCGAGCGCGGATCACTCCCGAGCAGGCCGGGCTGCCGACCTACGGCACCCGCCGCGTGCCGGGCCTGCGCCGCGAAGAGGTCGCCTCGCTGGCCGGGGTCAGCGTGGAGTACTACAAGCGCCTGGAGCGTGGCAGCCTCAGCGGGGTATCTGACCTTGTGCTGGAGGCGCTGGCCAACGCGCTGGCGCTTGACGAGGCCGAGCGCGAACATCTCTTCGACCTCGCCCGCGCCGCCGGGCCTGTCGTGGCGCGCCGCCGTCGCAGCAGCCACAGAGGCGTACGGCCCAACGTGCAGCGGATCCTCGACGCGCTTGACACCCCGGCCGTCGTTCGCGCCGCCTACGGCGATTACGTGGCCGCAAACGCGCTCGGCCGCGCGCTCTACGCGCCGCTGTTCGAGAGCTCCGAGCAGCCCGCGAACAGCGCCCGCTTCACCTTCCTGGATCCGGCCGCCACCGGTTCTACCTCGACTGGGACCAGCGTCGCGTCGGACCTGGTCGCTCACCTGCGCTCCGAGGCGGGACAGAACTCCTATGACCGAGCGCTCACCGATCTCGTCGGGGAGTTGTCCACCCGTAGTGATCAGTTCCGCAAGCTCTGGGCGGCGCACAACGTGCGCTTCCACCGCACCGGCACCAAGCGGATCCATCATCCGATCGTTGGTGAGATGGAGCTCAATTTCGAGGCGATGGCGCTTGCCGCCGACGTTGGGCTCGCGCTGAACGTCTACACCGCCGAACCGGGCAGCCGCTCCGAGGAGGCGCTGCGCCTGCTCTCAAGCTGGACCGCCACCCCCACAGAACAACCGGCGCCGGATGCCGCGGACATCCCCCGCCCGTGACCTCGGCAGCTTCGGTGGCCCCGCCAGCCCGGGCCCGCTAGGCAAGGCCCGCGCACGGCCGGGCACCGCGAGACGCCCCGGCGTCGACCACGTCCACGTATCAGCCTCGGCGGCCATCTCGCGCGCGCCCGTGGGAACGGCCTGACCGACAAGGAGCTCAAGGAGGTCATCGTCCACCTCGCCTTCTACGCCGGATGGCCCCGCGCGATGTCCGCCATCGGCGTGGCCAAGAACGTCCTCGACGGCTGACAACACTTCCGCCGGACTCAAGGAGAATCTGAATGCAAACGCGATATCTGGGACACACAGGCGTGCCCGTCAGCAAACTGTGCCTCGGCGCGATGATGTTCGGCGAGTGGGGCACCAAGGATCACGACGAGTGCATCCGCATCATCTACCGCGCGCTGGACGCCGGGATCACCTTCATCGACACCGCCGACGTCTACTCGTCCGGGGAATCGGAGGTCATCGTCGGTAAGGCCCTGGCCGATGGCAGGCGTGAGGGCGTGTTCCTCGCCACCAAGGTCGGCTTCCCCATGGGCGATGACCCCCATCAGCGCGGCGGCTCGCGCCGGCGGATCATCCGCGGCGTCGAGGACTCGCTGCGGCGGCTGAACACCGACTGGATCGACCTGTACCAGATCCACCGCCCCGACCCGAACACCGACATCGACGAGACGCTCGCGGCCCTCAGCGACCTGGTCAGCGACGGTAAGATCCGCTACTTCGGGCACTCCACGTTCGCGGCCTCTCAGATCGTCCAGGCACAGTGGACCGCCCGTGACCGCGGACACCTGCCGTTTCGGTGCGAGCAGCCACCCTACTCCATCCTCACCCGCACCATCGAGCACGACGTATTGCCCACCTGCCAGCAGTACGGGATGGGCGTCATCCCCTACAGCCCGCTCGCCGGCGGCTGGCTGTCCGGCCGCTACCGCAAAGACACCGAAACGCATGGCCCGACGTCCACGGCTCGCCCTGCCAATCGCTTCGACATGAGCGAACCCACCAACCAGCGCAAGCTCGATGCCGCCGACCAGCTCGCGCAGCTCGCCGACGAAGCCGGACTCACCCTCATCGAAATGGCGCTGGCGTTCGTGCTGCGGCATCCCGCGGTGACCGCGGCGATCATCGGTCCGCGCACAATCGACCACCTCGAATCCCAGCTCGGGGCCGCCGACATCCAGCTCTCCGACGACGTGCTGGATCGCATCGACGAGGTCGTCGCCCCGGGCACGACGATCAACGTGGCCGACAACGGCTGGACCCAGCAGTCCCTGCAACCGACCCATCGTCGCCGCTGAGGAGGCCCCATGCAGATCACGCGCAGCGAACTCGCGACCACGAAAGGACCCGCGGAGTGGTTCACCGGCGACGTGTACGTCGACACCGTCGTCGCTGCCCCCGCGCCCGCTCGCACTCAGGGCGGCCTGGTGCACTTCACCCCTGGCGCCCGGACCGCCTGGCACGCCCACCCGCTCGGCCAGACGATCTTCGTCACTGAAGGTGTCGGGCGCTGCCAGAGACGCGGTGGGGCGATCGAAGAGATCCGCCCCGGCGATCGCGTCTTCTTCGAGCCCGGCGAGGACCACTGGCACGGCGCCACTCCCGACCGCCTCATGGTCCACCTCGCCATCACCGAGGACCCCGGCGGGCAACCGGCCACCAACTGGGGGGAGAAGGTCACCGACGACGAATACGGAGCGTTTCAACGCAAAGCCGGTCTGAAGCTTCGCTTGGTAGGAGTCCGTGCTCACTACGGCGCGACGGCGTCCAGAGCAACCCTGGCGTCCCTGTCGAGTTCAGCCACCTGGGCGAGCCGCGGCGGATAGGGACCTGGGGTCAGGTATCCCGCGCGTTCAAGTATCGCGCGGAGCCGCTCCTGCGGCGCTGCTGTCACCCTCGTCGCGGTCTCGCGCCGTGTGCTGCACCAGCGAGAGGCTCGCGTCAGCAGGGCGTGTCGCTAATGACGGTGAAGCCGAGCTGCGTGCAGTAAGTGGTGCAGGAGTAGCCGCCATTCACGAGCACGTTGGGTAGCGGCTTGCCGTCGTTGTAATCCCGGCACACGCAGCAGTGAAATCCTGTCCTACACCCCTGGCAGGCACCCTGTGCCGGGACGGATCGCTTGGGGTCTCCGCAGTGGGGTTCGCCGCATTTGCCGGCGTCGAGGCATTGAGCAGCGCAGTAGCCCTCCGCGCGCGCGTCGGTGGGGTTGGCGAGGCCGAAGGGCAGCATCGCGATCGCGCCGGCGCCCACGGTCCGGCTCAGCAGCTTGCGGCGTGAGAGCCCTGTTCCGTCACCGTCCGCGGGTGCTGGCGCTGCCGCACGCGTCGAGCGGCGCTCGGCGATCCGCAGAGCGAGCCGTTCGATACGAGAGCGCGGCGTCGTGTCGGCGTATGGGCGGGCGGGCGGCCCGAGTCACAGGCGCGTCACTCCGGCCCCGTGCAGCCGCGCGGTCACGGTGCGGATCGCCGTGTCCAGAGCGCGCGTGCGGGCTTGTTGGTGCCTGGCGTATTGACTGCGCTTACCCACGGTGGGGCTGGTAAGCGCGAGCTCACCCTCGTGACAGGCTGCTCGCAGTACCTCCAGCGCATGAAGCGCGGCTTGGCGCACTGCGTCCGCCCCGTGGACCCGGGATACGCGCTCGCCGGCGAGGCCGGGCAGGTCAAACGAGGGTGCCGCCTCGCCGGTGCGGAGGATGGAAACCCCGTGCGCCGACGTAGCCTCCAGCTCTGCGCAACCGCAGGGGCACCAAGCCGTGACGACGCAGCAGCTGCCAGATCAGAGCCGCCGGCGTGACAACCACCACGCCCGCCAGAACGCCGGCGGTCACCCACTGCTGCCAGACGAGAGCGACCCCACCAACCGGTCGCACTCCGCTGAGGTCCCGCCGCGACCACGATCATCGCGACACCCGCGAAGACGAGATTGCGGGCCAACGTGGCCCAGCCTGCGGGCGCCGAATGCAGCTGACCGAACCAGTGGCAGTCGGCCTGTTCTCTCCTCACCAGGGCGGCGGCGATTGCGGTGACAAACCCACCGATGAGAACGAGTGCCGCGATCCCACCCGCAGGCGCTGACCCGGGGAAGAGCAACGAGCCCGCAACACCCAACTCGGCGAGCGACCGCACCGTCCCGATCACACCTGCCAGCGCCGCCGGTACGCCAAACCCACGCGCCGCACGTCGTGCCCCACCCAGATCGGCCAGCTTCGCCACGCCCGCCAGCGCGAACATGAGGGCCAGGCCCAGCCGCGCCAAAAACACGACCGTGCTCACGCGCCACCATCCTGACCAGCGTGCCGCCGACACGACCCATCGGTGCGCCACGGACACGTCGACACCATCACCCGTTCCCAATCCACAACCGATCCAGTCGAAGGCATGAACCCCGCGGGTCTCGGCAGTCCTAGAAGTCCCGGGAGTCAGCCCTATCGGACCACACCCGTGGCGGAAACCAAGCGGCCGGCGAGTCAAACGGCGGCAAGTCAGCGAATCGGCGCCGTCCATGGCCGGCCATAGTCCCATCCGGACACCAGCCGAAGGCTCTCGCCATCCGGTCGCGCGGAACCACGCACGCCGTCGGTCAAAGCCAGCCTTGACAGAGCTGGTGTGAGCGCTCACAATTTTGGGAGGGCTGTGCCGCGTATCCAGGCGGGGCAGGGACCGATCGCATACGCGGCTGAGCGCGCAGGCGCCCGGCCACTCGGGTCATTCATCGGAGAGATGAGGTAGAGGCATGCGCTCCAGCACGAGCACGCGGCCGGTCGGTCAGCGAACGCACATCGGGCGACTCGCGGCCCTGACCGCCACGCTGGTCGCGGTCTGGACGGCGTTGCCGGCGACCGTCTCGGCGAGGACGCAGCACGCGACGTCGCGCACGGCGACCACCCACACGGTGTCCTACGACCACTACTCGTTCATCATCGACGGCCGGCGCACCTACCTGTGGTCGGGCGAGTTCCACTACTTCCGCCTGCCGAGCCCCGCTCTGTGGCGCGACATCTTCCAGAAGATGAGGGCGGCGGGGTTCAACGCCGTCTCGCTGTACTTCGACTGGGGCTATCACTCCCCGCGTCCGGGGGTCTATGACTTCACCGGCGTTCGGGACGTGGACAGACTGCTGGACATGGCGCAACAGGCGGGGCTGTACGTGATCGTGCGCCCCGCCCCGTACATCAACGCGGAGGTCGACTCCGGCGGTCTGCCCGGCTGGCTGACGACGAAGGCCGAGAACAACCGCAGCGCCGACCCTCGCTTCCTGCAGTTCGCGTATGAGTGGATGACGCAGATCGACAGGCATATCGCTCGACATCAGCTGACCAATGGGACGGGTTCGGTCATCGCCTACCAGGTGGAGAACGAGTACTACAACGGCTCCGCGGCCGGGCGCACCTATATGCAGGACCTGGAGAACAAGGCGCGCGCCGACGGCATCACGGTCCCTCTGACCGGCAACAACAACGGCGCCTTCAACTCAGGCACCGGGGCACTGAACGTTGACGGTCCCGATTCCTATCCGCAGGGGTTCAACTGCTCCAACCCGTCACGGTGGAACGGCGTCCCGAACATCTCCTATGACCATCCGGCCGACAAGCCGCTGTACTCACCCGAGTTCCAGGGCGGCGCGTTCGACCCGTGGGGTGGCCCCGGCTACGACAAGTGTGCCCAGCTCATCAACGACCAGTTCGCAAACGTCTTCTACAAGCAGAACATCGCGGCCGGCGCGACCGCGCAGAGCTTCTACATGACCTACGGCGGAACCAACTGGGGCTGGCTGGGCATCCCCGAGAACTACACCTCCTACGACTACGGGGCGGCCATCCGGGAGACCCGGCAGCTCGATCCCAAGTACTACGAGGAGAAGCTCATCGGGTATTTCACCCAGGCCGTGACACCGCTGACGAAGACCGACCTGATCAACGCCCAGCCCCCCGACGACCCAGCGATCGTCGACACAGCACGGATCAATCCCGACACCGGGACCCAGTTCCACGTCCTGCGCCACGCCGATTCAACGTCGACCTCGGTTGACCGCACGCACATAGCGATCGACTTCAACGCCAAGCCGATCCCGGAGATCACCTACACCTACGACGATGCGGATCCGGCCCTGACCTATACCGGCACCTGGTCGCACGTCGCCAACCAGAGCTACACCGGTGGTGACTACAAGAACACCGAGTCGTTCTCGAACACCGCGGGTGATTCGATGAGCGTGACCTTCACCGGCACGGCAGTGCGCTGGATCGGATCCCAGACCAATAACCACGGCCTCGCGGATGTCTACCTCGATGGGGTCAAGCAGACCACGGTCGACTGCTCAGGCAACGCCGACCAGGCGGTGCTGTTCTCCAAGACGGGGCTGAGCAGCGGGACGCACACCCTGAGGATCGTTGTAGATGGCACGCACAGCAGCGCTTCCACCGACAACTACGTCTCCATCGACGCGATCGACGTCCCCACCGCGCCCCCGACCACCCCGACCTATCCCGTGGTGCCCCAGCAGCCCGGAACCGCGATCACCCTCGACGGGCGCGACTCGCACATCATCGTCGCCAACGACAAGCTGGGAGACTCCCACCTGCAGTACTCGACCTCGGAGATCATGACCGAAGCGACGATCGCCGGTCGCGACATCGCCGTGCTCTACGGCGACAGCGGCAGTGACGGCGAGACGGTACTGCACTACGGGTCCAAGCCTCGGGTGCAGGCCAGCGGCGGCCCGGTCACCACCACCTGGGATTCTCAGCGCGGAGATCTGCGCCTCGACTATCAGCACACCGGCTTGATCCGCGTCACCGTCACTCCCTCCGGGCAACGGCCCCTGCTGCTGTTGATCGCGGACAAGCCGACGGCCGAGACGTTCTGGCGCCAGGACACCTCCGCCGGCCCGGTGCTGTTCCGCGGCACGCATCTGCTGCGAACCGCCGCCAGCAGTGCCGGCGGACGACAGCTGGCGCTCACGGGAGACAACGGCGCCGATCGCGACTTCGAGGTGTTCAGCTCCGCGGACCAAGTGACCTGGAATGGTCGCCCGGTGCGGACCACGGTAACTCCGAGCGGCAGCCTGGCGGGTTCCATCCCGGTCGCGGCCAGCGTCCACCTCCCCGCTCTGACCCACTGGCGGCATCAGGAGGAATCGCCCGAGGCGTCGGCGGCCTTTGACGACTCGGGCTGGCAGGTGGCGGACAAGACGACCACCAACAGCGTCACGCCGGTGCAGTCACTGCCGATCCTGTACGCCGACGACTACGGCTTCCACACTGGAAATGTCTGGTACCGGGGGCATTTCCAAGCCACCGGCAACGAGTCCGGCGTCCATCTCGTCTCAGACTCCGGGGGCGGCGCCCAGGCATTCTCTGCCTGGATCAACGGCCAGTTCCTGGGGAGCTCAACGACGGGCAGCGCGGACTTCGTCTTCCCGGCCGGGGCGCTGCGCCAGGGCGGCGACAACGTCGTCTCCGTGCTCACCGTCAACATGGGCCACGAGGAGGACTACAACTCCACCGACGCCAACAAGACCGCCCGCGGCCTGACCGCCGCGGCGCTCATCGGGTCTCCGAGTACGGCGGTGACCTGGCGTATTCAGGGCAACCTGGGCGGTGAGAACATCCAGGATCCCGTGCGTGGCCCGCTGGCCTATGGTGGCCTGTTCGGCGAGCGCGCAGGCTGGGACCTGCCGGGCTACCCCGATGGCCGCTGGACCCCCGTGAAACTGCCGGCCTCTGACGCGCGAGCGGGCGTCTCGTGGTATCGCACGACCGTGTCGTTGCACCTGCCCGCCGGCCAGGACACCTCCGTCGGCGTGACGTTCTCTTACAGTCCCAGCCGGCGCTACCGCGCCCTGCTCTACGTCAACGGCTGGCAGCTGGGCGACTACGTCAACTACCTCGGACCCGAGCACAGCTTCCCGATTCCCAACGGGATCCTGAGGACCGATGGCACCAACACGATCGCCATCGCCGTGTGGAACCTCGACTCCAGCACCGGGGGTCTGGGACAGGTGTCACTGACCGACTACGGCAGCTTTGCCTCCTCCTTGAGCGTCGGCCCGGTCTTCAGCCCGGGCTACCGGACGCCACGAACACAATCGTGAGCTCAACGCTACGTTGAGCGCGAACCCACCTGGCCGGAGCGCCGTCGGTCAGACACATGGCACCCATCACCTACGTCAGCGTCACCACCGTGCTCCTCGCGACACTTGCCACCGTGGCGTCCGGCTCTTCACCCGACGCCTCCAGATGTGACCAACCTGGTCCCGCGACGCCAAGCTCTCCACGATCTTCGAGGGCACCAGCGAGATCCCGCGCCTCGTCATCGGCCGCGCCCTCCGCAGCCAGGCCAGCACCGAGCCACTCGGTCAACGCATGCAGCCCTGCGCTGCGAGGACCGACGCGCCGAGCGGGACCGTCGGTCGCGGGAGCCGTCCAGCGGGGAGCCGTTCAGCCGATGCCCACCGGCGCACCCAGCGCGGCCGGGTCGGCGGACACCCGTGCGCGCAGCTCCTCGAACGGGAGCGGATCGGCGAACGCCTGCCGGTAGGAGCCCACGCGCCTGGCGGCATTGATCGCGATCACGCCCACCAGGTGTCCGTCGCGCTCGCCCGCGTAGACGACGCGGGACCGGTCGGGCGAACTCTCGAGGATCTCGAGGTGCTCGGCTCGGCCGGGCAGCCCGAGGGCCTGGATCTTCACGTCGTACTGATCTGACCAGAAGTAGGGCGCCGCGTCATAGGGCTTGCGCTGATCCGGTGCCATCAGCACATTGCGCCCGGCGAGCTGCCCCTGCTCGGCGGCGACCGTCCAGTGCTCGATCCGGATCGCGCCGCCCTCAGCCAGGGGATGGGGCCACGAGACGATGTCGCCGGCGCCCAGAATGTCCGTGGCTCCCGCAGCGGTGAGCGTGGCGTCGCACGCGACACCGGGATCCAAGTGCAGCCCGCTGCCGGCCAGCCACTCCGTGTTCGGGACCGCGCCGAGACCGACGACCACGACGTCGGCGTTGACGCGCTCGCCGCTGGTGAGCTCGACCGCCTCGACGCGGCCCTGGCCGAGCAGTCCGGCGACTCCGGTCCCGAGGCGCAGCTCGACGCCGTGGCCACGGTGCAGCTCGGCGCACCATGCGCCGAGCTCTGGACCGAGCGGGAGCATCGGAGTCGCGGCTACATCGATCAGCGTGACGTCGAGCCCCGCCTTGCGCGCGGTCTGAGCGACCTCGCAACCGATGAAGCCCGCGCCCACGATCGCCACGCGCGGGCGATCGTCAAACGCCGCTCGCAGCGCGAGCGCGTCATCGAGGTCGCGGAGCACATACACCGCCTCGAGCTCCGCGCCGGCGCCCGGCCAGGATCGTGCGCGGGAGCCCGTGGCCACGATCAGCCGGTCATAGACCACCTCCTCGCCATCGGCGAGGACAACACGACGCCGAGGGCGGTCCAGACTCGCCGCCGGCACGCCGAGGCGCCACTCGGCCTCGACCTTGTCGCATGGGAGGCTGACACGATCGACCGCGTGCTCGCCGGCCAGAAGCTCCTTGGACAGGGGTGGGCGGGTGTATGGCAGGTGGCGTTCATCACCGAGCATGACCAGCTCACCGTCGAACCCGGCACTCCGCGCCGCCTGGGCCGCACGCAGCCCGGCCAACGACGCTCCAACGATGACGAGACGATGCATCAATCCTCCCTAGGTGCTAAACTGAAGTCAGTTTTGAACTGTGAGGTAGATGCTCGCTCCTGTCAAGCAAAAGCATCTCGTGGATCCGGACCGAGCAGAGTGACACCCGTGCTGAATTCAGTTTGCGTTCCGTGGCGATGAGCACCGGCTCTCCGCTCCGAGTGGCCGTCGTCGGCGCAGGACCCAGCGGCTTCTACGCCGCCGGCCATCTTCTGGCCGTGAACGAGCCGCAGTTCGCCGTCGACCTATACGACCGCCTCCCGACGCCGCACGGACTCGTCCGGTCAGGCGTGGCTCCCGACCATCCGAAGATCAAATCGGTCACCCGTGTCTATGACAAGACCTCCCAGCACGAGCGCTTCCGGTTCTTCGGCCACGTCGAGCTGGGCAGCGACATCACTCGCCGGTCCCTGCTCGAGCGCTACCACGTCGTCTGCTACACGATCGGCACGTCGATCGATAAGCGGCTGGGGATCCCCGGGGAGGAGCTGCGCGGCTCGCACGCCGCGACGGAGTTCGTGGCCTGGTACAACGGCCACCCCGACCACTCGGGCCTCGAGGTCGACCTGCAGGCCAGGCATGCGGTGGTCATCGGGGCCGGCAATGTCGCCATCGACGTCGCGCGGATGCTGGCGCTGGCGCCAGCAGAGCTCGTCGTCACCGACACGGCGGACCACGCCATCGCCGTCCTCGGTGCCAGCGGGATCGAGGAGGTCACGATCCTCGCGCGCCGCGGACCGCTCCAGGCCGCCTTCACCAATCCCGAGCTGCTCGAGATGGGGGAGCTCGAGCGCGGCGACGTCGAGGTCGTCGGCGCCGAGCTGGACGAGCTGTCGGCGACCGCGCTCCAGGATGCCGACAAGACGCGGCGGCGGAACGTCGAGATCGTGCAGGAGTACGCCGGCCGCCCCAAGACCGGCAAGCCGATCACGATCCGCTTCCGCTTCCTCGCCTCCCCGGTCGAGCTGCTCGGCGACGCCGACGGCCATATCCGCGCCGTCAGGATCGAGCACAACGCGATCGCCCGGCGCGACGATGGCTCGCTGGCCGCGCGCGGCACCGGCACCTTCGAGGAGATCCCGGCCCAGCTGGTGTTCCGGTCAATCGGCTACACCGGTCAGCCCGTGGCCGAGATCCCCTTCGACGAGCAGCGCGGACTGATCTGCAACGAGGGCGGACGAGTGACCGACGCCGACGGCACCCATCAGGTCGGCGAGTACGTGTCCGGCTGGATCAAGCGCGGTCCCTCGGGAGTGATCGGAACGAACAAGAAGGACGCGCAGGACACCGTCGGCAAGATTTTCGAGGACGCCGCCGCCGGCCGTCTGAATCACCCCGTCGCCGACGACATCGAGGCGATGATCGCGACGTCGGCCACGCACGCGGTCACCTGGGAGGGCTGGCAGGCAATCGATGCGATCGAGACCGCCGCGGGTGTGGCGTCGGTTCCCGGGCGGCCCCGGGTCAAGCTCACCGAGTGGGGGGCACTGCGCGAGGCCGCTCGCGGCGCCGTCAGTCGAGCAGGCTGATGGCGCTCTCCGGACAGGTGCCCTCGACCTCCCGGGCGAGCTCGATCAGCTCCTCAGGAACGTCGATCGGGTCGCCGCCGCGGATCGTCACGTAGCCCTCGTCGTCGCTGCTGAGCATCTGCGGCGCGAGCGTGTAACAGCGACCGTGGCCCTGGCATGCGGTGTTGATCTGGAGCTTCACGACTTCACCTCCCATCGCAGCGGCAGCGTGCTCAGCGACATCATCGCGCCGCCGCCGCGCTCGAACAGCTGAGCGTCGGTGGCGAGCTCGAACTCGGGGATCACCTTCAGCCACTCGTCGACCGCAATCGCCATCTCGCGCCTCGCCAGGTGCATTCCGAGGCACCGATGCGGGCCGCTCGCGAACCCGAAATGGTTGTTGCGCTTGCGGTCGATGACGAACTCGTCAGCCTGCTCCCAGTGTCTGGGGTCGCGGTTGGCGCCCGACACGAGCCCGTAGACCATGTCGCCCTTCTTCAGCTGCACGCCGTGGAACTCGACGTCACGGGTGACCTTGCGCCCGTCGCCGAAGATGATCGTGTAGTACCGCAGGGTCTCCTCGACCGCGAGCGGGATGATCTCCGGCTCGTCGAGCAGCCGCTGGCGATGCTCCGGATGCTGGGCCAGGTGGTGGAACATGTACGCGAGCTCCGCGCGAGTGGTGTCGAGCCCGGCGAGCGTGAGCACCGTGCACATGTCGAGCAGCACCTCGTCGTCAATCGGCTCATCGTCGAATGTGGACTTGAGCAGGTACGAGAACAGGTCGCCCTCCCGATGGCCCTCCTGGCGGCGGTTCTCCAGCTGCTCGGTCCAGAACACCCGCATCTCGCCGAGCGCGGTGGCCATCCCCGCCGCGCCCTCGGGGTCACCGCCGAAGCCGCCGAAGAACGCGTCGACCCACCCCACGAACAGCTCCGTGTACGAGGTCGGCACCCCGATCACGGACAGAAAAGCCGCGGTCGGGAAGCGCAGCGCAAACTCCTCGAAGAAGTCACATTCGCCCCTGGGCACGATCGGCTCGATGAAACTCCGGCACGTCTCCCTGATCATCGGCCCCGCGGCCTCCATCGCCTTCGGCGAAAACCAGGGGTTGAGGATGCGGCGGTACTTGATGTGATCGGGCGCGTCGACCTGGGTCGGCACGAACCGGTAGATGGGATCCGGCTCCCACGGCGTGATCGACGCGCTCGAGAAGATCTCCGGCGTCTTGTAGATGTCGTTGACGGCCTCATGACGCGTGAACACCCAGTAGCCGCCCTCCGCGTACTTGTTATAGAAGTGCGGGCAGCTCTCGCGCAGCTCGTTGGCCAGCGCCCAGTAATCGCCCATCTCCCGCGTCTTGGAGAAGTCGTGGTGCATGACCGGGCAGCCCGTGACTTCGGTCCCATGCCGCTCCGCGATGACGCTCGATTCCATCCCTAGTTCTCCTCGGTCGTGAAAGGTCGTTATACGCGGCCGGATGCGCCAGCCAGCGCCGCCGGGTCGGTGACGCCGGCGCGTTGTGCGATGTCGCGTCCCGCGAGGTAGCCGAAGACCATCGCGGGTCCGAGCGTGCCCCCGGCTCCGCCGTAGGTCATCCCGAGTGGCGAGGACATCGCGTTCCCCGCGGCGTAGAGGCCCTCGATCACGTCGCCGTCGACATCGAGCACGCGGGCCCGGGTGTCGGTTGCCGGGCCGCCCTTGGTCCCCAGCGCTCCGCTGAAGACCTGGATCGCGTAGAAGGGAGCCGTCTCGAGCGGACCGAGCGACGCCCTCGGTGTCCCGTCGCGGAGCGTCGGATCGCCCCACCACTGGTCCTGCGCGCTCCAGCCCCGCTTCCAGTCGGGATCATGGTTATCGCGCGCGTTGGCGTTGAAACGCTCGATGGTCTGCTCGAGGGCGTCGGCGGGGATCTCGAGCTTCTCGGCGAGGCCCGCGACGGTGTCCGAGGAGGTGATCCAATCCGTCCGGGCCTTCTCGGTGCCGCCGAGACCGCCGGCGAAGCCGTACTTGTCCAACCACGTCTGATCGAAGACCAGCCAGCACGGGAGGTTGCGATAGACGCCCATGATCGTGTCCTGCTCGTGGAACGCCGCCCCGAACGCGTTGTAGTTCGCCGCCTCGTTCGTGAAGCGCTTGGCCTCGCGGTTGACCATGATCGCGCCCGGCAGCGTCCGCTCGTAGGTCAGCAGCTGCTGGCCCGTCGGCACGATGTCGGTCGGCAACTCGATCATCGGCATCCACCATGCTTCGCGCATGTTTCCGAGCATCGCCCCCACGCGCATGGCCATCTTCAGGCCGTCGCCTTCATTGGTCTCGACCGCGACCGTGTGCGTGCACGGCCCGCGCAGGAACGCGCGCTTGAGGGCCTCGTTGCGCTCGAACCCGCCGGTGGCGATGACCACGTTGGGCGCGTGCACCTCCCGACGGCCCTCCGGCGTCTCGAACACGACGCCGGCGACCTTGCCCTCCTCCATGATCAGCTCGACGCCACGGTGGCTCGTCTGCGGCTCGACGCCACGGTCGAGACACGCCTTCAGCAGCCTGCCACCGAGCGCAAGACCCATTCCACGCTCGTCGTTGTCGGCCCGACGCTGCATCTCCTCGGCGGTGAGCTCCTCCGGGATCGCCTGGCCGAGCGTCGTCTCACCGATCGTGAGGTGATAGCTCGGGTAGTACGGCGAGATGTGGACGCGCTCGCCCCACTCGCCGAGCTCGCCGTAGGGGAAGATCGCCGTCTCCAGCGAGCGCCCGCCCTGCACCAATCCGCCGCGCTGCTCGGGGTGGTAGTCCGGGAAATCGGGAACCGCGCGGAACTTGACCGGCGTGCGCTCGTCCAGCCACCGCACCATCTCCGGGCCGACGTCGATGTACGTATCCGCCATCTCGTCGGAGATCGTGTCGTTCGACAGGGCACGGAGGTAATCGATCGCCTGCTCGCGCGTGTCGCCCTTCTCGGGCGGCTCGTGCTGGTTGAGCGGGATCCAGATCATTCCCCCCGAGTACACGGTCGTCCCACCGATCGTCGAGCCCTTTTCGAAGAGGCCGACGCGCGCGCCCAGTTCCGCCGCTGTGACCGCGGCCGTGAGCCCGGCGGCCCCGCTGCCCAACACGATGACGTCGTAGTCAGCCATCCGCTTCCCCTCTCGTACCTCTGACCAAATCGAACCAAGTTCAGGTCAAGACAAGGTAGCAACGTGCGCCCTGACCTGTCAATATGCGGCCCTCAGATTCGGCGGTCTGTTGTCGAGCTGACTTCAGTTGCTGATCGCATTCCGCCGCAGCCGTGGCGACGCGGCACGGAGAGGAAAGGTGCAGGAGCGATGACCGCAAGGGTTCTCGACGGCAAGGTCGCGATCGTCACGGGCGCAGCCATGGGAATGGGCGAGGCGACGGCTCGCGTGTTCGCCGGTGCCGGCGCGCACGTGCTCGTGAGCGACATCAACACGGACCTGGGCGAGGCGACCGTCGAGCGCATCCAGCAGGACGGGGGCTCGGCGTCGTTCTTCGCCACCGACGTCTCCAAGGCGGCCGACGCGGCAGCCATGGTGCGCGCCGCGGTGTCGCGCTACGGGCGCCTCGACTGCGCGGTCAACAACGCCGCGGTCACTCCCGACACGCACCCGATCGCCGATCTCGACGAGCCCGAGTTCGATCGCGTCCTCGCCGTCGACCTCAAGGGCGTGGCGCTCTGTCTCAAGTACGAGATCGCCCAGATGCTGGAGCAGCGCGACGGCGGGGCCATTGTGAACATCGGCTCGGTGAGCTCCTTCCGCCCGCAGCCCAACAACGCGGCCTACACTGCGGCCAAGCACGGCGTCATCGGCCTCACCAAGGTGGCCTCGCTCGAGAACGCCCCCCGCGGGATCCGCGTCAACACGGTCTGCCCTGGGGCGATTGACACCCCGATGATCCGCGGCGCGCTGGAGACCGTTGGTATGACCGAAGCGGAGTTCGCACCGCAGATCAGCCTCCTCGGGCGCTTCGGGCAGCCCTCCGAGGTCGCGCAGGCGAGTCTCTGGCTGTGCTCGGACCAATCCTCCTATGTCACCGGCGCCGTGCTGGCCGTCGACGCCGGCTACACCTCCCGCTGAGACCGTCTCACCCCCGGCCACGCGGCGAGTCGGACGAATGCGCCATCGGGAGCGCCTTGACGGTCCGGGCCTCGCGCGCTTAAACTGAATCGAAGTAAGCTCAGCCGCCGCCAACGAGAGGGAGACCATGAGCGCCACCAAGGACACGCTCGCCGACCATCCGGGCCTTCAGGCTCTGCAGGACCGCAATGACATCACCGATGTCCTGTACCGCTACTCGGCGTCGGTCGACTCGTTCGACACCGAGGGCGTTCGCAGCGCGCTGGCCGACGACATCTGGGCCCAGTACGGCAACGGGGATCCGGTGGCGGGTGGTGACGCGTTGGCGGGGTGGATCGCGGAGGCGACCGCGACGATCATCTGGCAACACCATCTGCTCAACGTCTACCAGGTCAACATCGACGGCGATCGCGCGAGCGCGCTCTCGTACCTCACCTCGTATCAGGTGTTCAAGGAAAACCCGGACGCCGCGATCATCCTGGTCGCGCGGTACCACGATGAGCTTCGGCGCACACCGGCAGGCTGGCGGATCAGCAAGCGGATCATGGAGCTGCTGTGGGGTGAGTCCAAGGCCGACGAGGGCTACCTGGCGGGCCTGGGCGGTCGCGGGCCCAAGGTCTGGCAACGCGACTGACTCCCGACCCTGTCGTCAACCTGATCCCTGAGGAGAACCATGCCTTCGGTACGCACCGCGGTGACCATGTCACTCGACAAGGACGATCTCGACGAGGTCGTCGGCATCTTCAAGACGTTCATCAAGGACGTTCAGGAAAAGGACTACGGCGTCCTGACCTACCACTACTTCGTCGACGACGGTGACCGACCGCTGATCCACGTCTTCGAGGAATACGAGAGCTCCAAGGCCCACCTCGACCATTTCGCCAACATCGATCAGCAGGCTGTCGGGCGCCTGCTCGAGCTCGTCGAGCTGTCAGAGCCTCATTACTACGGCGATCCGAGTCCCGAGGAGCGGGAGTTGCTGGCGGGCTTTGGCAACGTGCACTACCACCGTCTGCTCATCAGCCTCGAGGAGCCGGTCGCCCAGGCCTGATACTCGCCGGCCCTGTCGAGGCCCGC
This sequence comes from uncultured Actinomycetota bacterium, assembly GCA_963771675.1. Lineage (GTDB taxonomy): Bacteria > Actinomycetota > Thermoleophilia > Solirubrobacterales > Solirubrobacteraceae > Palsa-465. The sequence goes on from CAVYUJ010000010.1 coordinate 309,307, forward strand.
GACCGTGCAGGCGTCACCGTTCGCATCGGCGTGGAGCGTCGTTGCCGATGCCGCGGGCATCGGCGGCGCCACGTCGCTGCTGGATCTCGGTTGCGGTGACGGAGGCTTCTGCCTGTTCGCCGCCCGGCGCGGGGCGACCGTGCACGGACTCGATGCCGAGCCCGACACCATCGCGCTGGCGCTCGACCGGGTGCCCACGGGCGAGTTCCGTCTCGGACTGATGGAGCAGCTGCCCTGGCCGGACGACAGGTTCGATGTCGTGACCTCGTTCAACGCGCTGCAGTACGCGCTGGACCCCGAGCTCGCCCTTGGCGAGGCCTCCCGCGTCCTCCGGGCCGGAGGTCGCATCGCCATCTGCAAGTGGGGGCCGCCGGCGCAGAACGAGTTCTTCATCTTCCTCGCCTCCATTGGCGCCAACGGCGTGCACGGCGACCGTCTCCCGTCGACCGATCCAGTCGACGATGCGATTCGCGCGACCCGGGTGAAGGTCATGGCCACCGGAGATGTCCCGGCGACGATCGAGATGGGCGACGCCGACGCCCTGGAGGCCTCCCTCTCGCGGGCGGCGGTCGTGTCGGATCCCGTTATCGCCGGCGCGCAGATCGACGTCACCGGAGCGGCCGCGCCCTACCGCCAGGTCGACGGCGCGTACCGCTTCGGCAACCGCCTGCGCTACTGGATCCTCGCGCCATGATGCCCCGATGGGAGTGACCATCGCTCGCGCCGCCGGCCCGGCGCGCATCGAGATCGCCTACGAGTCCTTCGGCGACCCCCAGGCCTCTCCGGTGCTCCTCCTCATGGGCCTCGGCACGCAGATGCTCGGTTGGCCCGACGGGTTCTGCGAGACGCTCGCCGGCCACGGCCTACGGGTCATCAGGTTTGACAACCGCGACATCGGCCTGTCGACGCATTTGACGGACGCACCCCTTCCCGACGTGCGGGCCGCGTTGCTCGGCGACGCCTCGTCGGCGTCGTACCGGCTCTCCGATATGGCCGCCGACACGGTCGGGCTGCTCGACGCGCTCGGTCTGGACAGTGCCCACCTCGTCGGCGCCTCGATGGGCGGGATGATCGCCCAGACCGCCGCGATCGAGCACCCGCTCCGCGTGCGGTCATTGACCTCGATCATGTCGAGCACCGGCGCTCCCTCGGTGGGACAGGCGACACCGAGGGCACTGGAGGCTCTGCTGTCCCCGCCGGCCGCGACGCGGGCCGAGGCGATCGACCGGACAGTGGCGATCGTCCGTGTCATCGGATCACCCGGCTTCGAGCTCGACGAACCGGACCTACGGCGGCGGACGGGCCTCGCCTATGACCGATCCAACGATCCGATCGGCGTCGGCCGCCAGCTCGTTGCCATCGCGGCTTCGGGCAACAGGACCACGGCGCTGCGCTCGTTGTCGGTGCCGACGCTCGTGATGCACGGCGCGGACGATCCGCTCGTCGACGTGAGCGGCGGTCGGGCGACCGCCCGCGCCATCCCCGGCGCCGAGCTGGTCGTCTACGAGGGGATGGGCCATCACCTGTCACCCGGCCTCTGGGCGGAGATCGCGCGACGAATCGCCGCGCTGGCTCAGCGTGTCGACGCGGAGCGCGGCATCAGACCGCGGTGACCAGGCCGCCGTTCGGGCTCAACGTTGCGCCGACGAAGAAGGCGGCATCGTCGGAGGCGAGGAAGGCCACGGCAGCCGCTACCTCCTCCGGTGTGCCGAGCCGTCCGGCCGGCGTGCGGGCGACATTCACCTGGCGTGCCGCGCCGACCTGGGCCTTGGTCCGCGTCGTATCGATGAATCCGGGTGCAACCGCGTTGACCCGGATCCCCTGAACGATCACCTCCTTCGCGGTGGCTCGGGTGAAGCCGAGCACACCGGCCTTGGCGGCGGAGTAGTGCGGGTGGCCCGTGCATCCCTCGATGCCGCAGACAGAGGCCATGTTGATGATCGCACCCGCGCGGCGCTCGGCCATCCGTCTGACCGCTGCTCGCGTGCCGTAGAAGGTTCCATCGAGATGGACCGCGAGGACGAACCGCCACTCCTCGTCGGTGAGCCGCACGAGGGCGTCGAGCGGCGTCTGGACCGGCCCGACGGCGCCCTCGGCCTGCTGTTGCTCGACGAGGGGGGTGACGCGGGCGACGTGGGCCATCGCCAGCGCCCCGGCGTTGTTGACCATGATCGCCAGTGGACCGAGGTCGGTCTCCACCTGGGTGAGCGCCTCCTCCACGGAGGCGGCGTCGCTGACGTCGGCATGGATCGCCGCGGCGCCCCGCAGGTCGCTCACGATCTCCTGTGCCCGGTCGACCGAGAGATCGAGCGCGGCGACGATCGCCCCCTCCTCGGCGAGCCGCCGGCAGATGGCGGCACCAATTCCCGACCCGCCTCCGGTGACCGCGGCCACCTTGCCCTCAAATCGCATTGGCTGAACTTACATCAATTCGGTTACCGGTTCAACTCGGAATCCGCCGAGCGCTGTAGAAGGCGACGTACCGGGCGATCTCACCCCCAGAGGTGATCTGCGCCGTGGAGAAGAACGTGCCCCCGTGCGCAACGCCCTCGATCGCGCCCTCGATGAACACCCGGTCCCGCCGCTGCCAGAGCGCTGTGATCACCTGGCGTGCGGGAGTGGGTCCACGCTCGATGGCGAACCCCCGGCGAAGCGCTTCACGGCCGCGGAACAGGACCCGCGCCGCGCCGGCGCCGTACGGCGGATGGGAGTAGATCACGTCAGGCGCGAAGTGCGCCGCGGCCTCGCGGAATCTGGACGCCATGAGATCGAGGAAATACTGCTCCAGGACCGGCCGTCCGTCCGGAGCGTTCGCGCCCGCGCCGGGTTTGGCCGCCGCCACGAACGGTGCGCGCAGCCAGACCAGTCGAGAGACGCGGCCCAAGGCGTTGTAGGTCAAACCGGCAATGCACGTCTCCGGATCACCGCCGCCGGAACGGGTGAGCTCGACCCAGCAGGCATGCTCACCGGCAACGGTGGCAGCGATGGTCACGCGTGACGGACCGAGGCCCGCCAGCGCCGCGGCGGTGGCGTCCGCGCCCCGCACGAATTCGGTCGTCGCCCGAAGGCCCTGGTCGGGGCTGGCGAGCCATGTGTGCACGTCAGGCGCCAGGTGGGCCGGGCTCGCAGGGCTCACGCCCTCGGCAAGCGCGAGCACATCCTCGACGGCGCGTGGGCGCAGCGCATGAAGTGACGTCATGTATGCATGTTAAGCGCCGCAGGGCTACCAGGCCAACTGGTACTGCGGCTCGGAGGCGAGCGCCTCCTTGATCGCGTCGGCGGCGCGGATCATCCAGCGGCCCTGTCGCCGAGCGCGCTGTGCCTCCAGCGCGTTCGCGCTCACCGGGTTGGCGAGGCGCTCATTGCCTCCATCGCGGAGGTCCTGAGCGATCGCGTCGAGGACGAGACGGGGGGCGCTCATCCGCACGTCCCCCGATGGCTCGCCCCAGGCGAGCGTCTCGAGCTGGTCGACGCACCGGTCCACGACGATCCGCAGACGCGCGACATCCTCACGACTCGGCAGCGGTTCATCGAACGGCCGGTCAAGCGCGCACGCAAGCTGGATCCGAAGCACACGCGCGACCTCCTTCGCCAGCACCGGGCTCAGCGTCACCGCGACCCATCGATCATCCCGCGGCCGAGACGACGATGTGTGCATATATCTCCTCCTCCCCGCGTGTCCCGCCGCGACTCGTGTGCGTCGCGACGCTCTCAGTGACGAGTGTCGGTGATCGTATTCCCCAGGCTGGGTTGAGGTCAACTCAACCCGCCGGTCCCGGCGCCGGTGGCGGCCCTTATGATTGCCACGACGCTCATCCGCTGTCGCAAGGAGGAATGTGCCACCCCCGCGTTCAGGCCCCAAAGCCAGACGAGACACCGCTGTCCCCGGCGCGTCGTCGCGGAGCAAGCGCGACGAGATCCTGCGGACAGCGACCGCCTATTTCGGCGAGACCGGCTATGAGGCGACCAAGCTCGCTGACGTGGCGGCAGCCGTCGGGATCGGCTCAACCGCTTTGTATCACTACTTCGAGTCCAAGCTGCACTGTCTCTACGTCATCATGGCGGACGCACTCGGCCTGTTCCGGAGCGATTTCGACCATCACACGAGCGCGCACGAGGACTACCTCGATGCGCTGCTGGCGGTGCTGCGCGGGGCCTACGACCTGAGCGATCAGGACGTGCTGCGCAACCGCGTTCTCGTGGCGGAGCAGGGACTCGTGGGCGTCCAGGGGACGTCGCCTCGCGAGGAGGAGGCCCGCCTGCTCGCTCGCTCGCGAATCCGAGATGTGGAGTTCAGCTGGGCGACGTTCCTCGTGCGGGGCATGGAGCAGGGAGTCCTGCCCGAGGCCGATCCCCGGCTGCTCACTCGCGCCCTACTTGGCCTCTACAACAGCGTCTGGAACTGGTATCGCCCGCGCGGCACGATCAGTCTCGAGGAGGTCAGCGAGTTCTTCATCCGCAGGCAGCTGGCGCTGCTGGGCCTCCCGCCGGAACTGGCCGACGGCGATCGCTCACAGCTTCAGGCGACGGCCGGAAAGGCGCGGCCGGCAACGGCCGGGAAGGCGCGTCCGGCCTCTGGCGCCCGTAAGAGCCGGCGATCGGCGGGCTAGTGGCGTCGATGTCGGGTGTCGCCCGTAGCGGCACCACGATCGGATAGCTGCAACGGTGCTCGTTCATAGCGCTCTCACGACGATGTGAGGCCGGGGTAGGGGATGACCGCGACGCGGTGGGCGCCGCGGTCACCCGTCACGCCTCAGGAGACGAACTCGCGGACCGCACTGGTGTACGCGCGCGTCATCTCGCGCGTCGCGTCGGCCTGCAGGGTGCCGATACTGGCGACCCAGTCGATCTTCGTGGCTCCGGTCGTCTTCTCGTACTGATCCGCCAGCACGACCACGGCCTTCTCGTAGGACGCCAGGTACGCCTCGCTCGCCTTCTTGCCGCTGGCGACGGCCTTCTCGCTCAGGCCGGCGGCCTGCTCAGCGGCGGCTTCGATGGGATCGATCTTGGACTGCGTGGCCATGATGGCTCCTTGTTCTCTGGTGGAGGTGCGCTAGCGCGCTAGCTGAGAACAAGCTATCACAGCAAATGAGGTGATGTCAATTCACCTTTGTCAAACGACGGTCTCAGGCGAGGAGTACCGCGCGCGCAGCTCGCGCTTGAGCACCTTGCCGGCGGCGCTGCGGGGCAGCTCGGCGACGAACTGCACCGAGCGCGGGAGCTTGTAGCCCGCGAGCTTCCGCGGGCGAAGGCCACGAGGTCGTCGGCGTCGACGGTAGCCCCGGGCGCGCGGCACGACGAGCGCGGTCACCGCCTCCCCCCAGCGCTCGTCGGGGACGCCGATCACGGCGACGTCGGCGACGCCGGGGTGCTGCGAGAGCACCTCCTCGACCTCGACGGGATAGATGTTCTCGCCGCCGCTGACGATCATGTCCTTGATGCGGTCGGTGAGGAAGAGGTAGCCGTCGCCGTCGCAGTAGCCGCCGTCGCCGGTGCGCAGCCACCCATCCGGCGTCAGCGCGCGGCGGTCTCCTCGGCGCGGTTGTAGTAGCCGGCCATGACGTTCGGCGCGCGCAGCCAGACCTCGCCGACGTCGCCGGCGGCGCACTCGCGCTGACTTGCCGGGGTCGACGATGCGCATCTCGACCCAGGGCAGCGGACGCCCCGCGGATCGCAGCAGGTGCTGGCGCGGGCCGTCGGCGTCGTGGTCCTCCGGGCGCAGCTGGACGACGCCGCCGGTCGTCTCGGTCAGGCCGTAGACGCCGAACAGCGGACAGCGGAAGGTCCGCAGCGCGGCCCGCAGAACCGGCGTCGTGATCGGCGAGGCGCCGTAGGCGATCGAGCGCAGGCTCGAGTAGTCGCGCTCGGCCGCGCCCGGGACGGCGGCCAGCATCTGCAGGATCGTCGGGACGAACACGGCGTTGGTCACCCGCTCGCGCTCGAGCAGATCGAGCACCTCGCGCCGCGTCGAACTCGCTGACGAGGATCGTCGTCGCTCCGTTCACGAGCCCGAGGTACGCCCAGCCGATCCCGCCGATGTGGAACATCGGCAGCGGCGTCAGGCTGATCGACTGCCGCGTCGAAGCCCCACAGGTCGGCGCTGAGATAGGCGGCGGCGAGATTGCGCTGCGTGGTGAGGACTCCCTTGGGCAGGCCGGTCGTCCCCGACGTGTACATCTGCACCGACGACGTCGCTGGGCCGCGCCGCGATGGCCCGGATCGGTCGCGGTCATGGGCGGCCAGACGCCGCTCGTAGTCCGCGCCGGTCTCCACCACCTCCAGCCGCTGCGGAACGCCGGCGGCGACCTCCCGGGCGACCTCGCGGTAGCCCGGCCCCGCGATCATCACCGTGCAGCCCGCGTCGGCGACGATCGTCTCGAGCTCCGCCGGCGCCAGGCGCCAGTTGAGCGGGACGGTGACGGCCCCGATCTTGCTGGCGGCGAACAGCAGCTCGACGACCTCGGGCGCGGTGCGGTCGAGGTGGGCGACGCGGTCCCCGGCGCCGACGCCGGCGGCGAGCAGCGCCTGAGCCAGCCGGCTCGAGCGCTCGTCGAGCTCGGCGTAGGTCAGCGCGCGCGTCGCCGCAGCGGATCGCCACCACGTCCGGTCGATTCGCCGCGTGCTCGCGCACGACGTCCGCGACCCGAAGTTCCTCCAGAACCTGCACTGAGGTCAATTCAAGCAGACCGACGCCTCGGCTGCCAGGGCCGACCGCGCCGCGACGCGCTCGCTCATCCGTGGGCGGCGAAGAACGCGCCGATGGCCTCGTCCACCGCCGGCTCCTCGGTGGGGTAGAGGTGGCCCGCGTCCTCGCAGGATCTGCAGCTCGGCCCCCGGCACCCGCTCTGCCGTCATGTGGGCGTTGGCGACCGGGATGATCCGATCTCGCGCGCCGTGGACGACGAGCGTCGGCGCGCGTGATCCGATCGAGACGGCCGTAGCAGTTGTGCAGCGACGCCGCGAGCAGCTGCGCCTGGTAGGCGCGCTCGTTGAACGGGTTCTGGAGCCTGCGCTCGATGTCCTCGGCGATCCGGTCGGCCTGTTCGGCCCGGCTGCGCGGACCGTAGTTGTACGGCACCGACGCCCACGCCGCCTCCTCGGACGGCATCCGGGCGCGCCGCTGGAAGAACGCCATGACGTCGGCGTCCGGAAGCGCTCGTCCGCCGGCCGCCGGAGTGCGTCGCGCCGAGGACGAGCGACTGGACTCGCTCGGGGTGACGGAGCGCGACCTGCTGGGCGACCATTCCGCCGAGCGAGAATCCGTAGACGTGGACGCCGGTCGATGTCCAGTGCGTCGAGGATCGAGACGGCGTCATCGGCCATCGCCTCGGTCGTGTACGCGTAGGTCAGGGACTCCGACTGCCCGATCCCGCGATGGTCGAAGGTGATCACCCGCATGCTCGGCGCGAGCGCGTCGACCGTGCGCCACCACGCCCCGCCGCTGAGGCCGAGACCGTGGATGAGCAGCACCGGATCTCCGGTGCCGGCGCTCTCCCAGTAGCAGCCGCGTCCGTCCGTCGAGCCCGGTGACGGTCCCGGAGGTCACACGTCCAGGATCCAGCGCACGCTCGAGAGATGGGTGGCGCCAATGTCACGGGTGAGGTCCGCCCACGATGCGACGAACGAACGAGCCGGCTCGATGCCGATCACGCGAGCGACGTTCAGTTGGGCGTCCGTCGCGGCGCGGATGGCCGCCTCGTATGCGTCGACGCACGCTTCGGCTCCGCCCCACGGGACGAGCGCCGTCTTGGCCACCGTGCCCACGGCGTCGACCGCACGGTCAAACTTCCCATCCATGAAAGCCATCTCCGTCCTCCTCCATTGTCGTCTCCGGTCCATTGCTCTCTCCGCCGGCGACAGCAAAGATCTACCTGAATTTGGGTCGGGGCAAACACCCCTTCGCGGCTCGACCTCATTGCAGCTGGTCGGCTACGCCGGCGGCGCTCAGCGCCGCAAACTGCTCATCGACCGAATTGGCAAGAACGATGAGGTCCCGCATCTGCCCGGCGCTGGTCGCGCACGTGGTCGGTGAGCAGCGCCTCGGGCTCGAAGCCCAGGCCGCGGAACATCGCGATCAGCGCCTGCCTGGTCGGAGATCACCTCGACGACCAGCTTCTTCAGCCCCATGTCGACCGCGTCGAGCACGGCCTGCGTGCGCCAGCCGCCCGGCCGATCCCGCGCCCGCGGTGGTCGGGATCCACCACGAGCCGGACCTCGCCGACGTGGCTCGACCAGCCGTGCAGCGGCACGACGGCCACCGATCCGACGACCTCGCCGCCGTCCAGTGCGATCGTGCGTGCATGCATCGGGCAGCACCCAGTGCTCGAGGACGCGTGGGTCCGCGATGTCCTCCTTGAGGAACGTCCGGTCGCTCTCGGGTATCCGCTCGAAGAAGCGGGACAGTGCCGGCCCATCGCCGGCCTCGATCGGTCGAATCTCCATGCTGCTCCTTCGTCAGGACGGCGGGTCGCTGTGGTCGATGATCCATTGCGGTCAGCTTCGGCATCGTGTGCTTGAGCGCCGACCGGCCGGTGCCGAACGTGACGTGGCCGCCGGGAAGTCGCAGCTCCTCGCGCCGTGCGGGGTCTCCGACGAGTTCCATCGACGGGTTCCACCGCGGCCGGCGGAACGACGTTGTCACGCTCGGCCATCGCGTTGAGGACGTTGCCCCCGAGCGTTGGCCAGCTCGCACCTGCCGCGTGCCCGAGCGGGATCGACCCCGGTCATCAGGATGTTCTGGCGCACGAGCAACTCGACGAGCTGGCGGAAGGCGGCGCCCGGAAAGGGCACGTGGTCGCGCGACCACGTCGCCATGGCCTGAAAGCCCTCGACGAACTCGTCGTTCCACAGGTTCTCGAGCAGGGTTGCCTTCTGTGCGACCTCGGTCGTCGGGGCGAGCATGTAGAAGCCGCTGTAGAGCGCGTCGGCGGGAACGTTGCCGGTCTCGTCGATCATCTCGTCGGGGTTGAGCCGCCCCTCGCGTAGCAGCGCGACCATCGCTCCCATCTCGCCGTAGTCGATCGGCGTCGCCATCAGGATCAGGTTGCGCACGTTCGCGTCTTCATGGCCGGCCGCATACAGCGCCGCCAGCACGCCCCCCAGGCAGTAGCCGGCCAGCGTCAGCTCCTCGTGGCCGCTCGCCCGCCGCGCGGCGGCCAGCGCCCGGGGCAGGTACCAGTCGACGTAGCGCTCGAGGTCGTTGTCGGCGTCGAGCTCGTCGGGCACGCCCCAGTCGAGCATGAAGACGTCGAGCCCGGCGGCGGTGAGGTATTCGACCGTGCTGTTGCCGGGGCGCAGGTCGAGGATGTAGCTGCGGCTGACGAGGCTGTGGACGATGACCACCGGCGGCCCGTAGCGACGGTCGCCGCCCTTGTAGCGCCAGAGCTCCGCCTTGCCGCTCTTCCACACGACGTCCTTCGGCGTCGCCCCGAGCGCGGGCCGATGGATGCCGCGGAGGTAGCGGACGCCGTTGCGGGCCCGCAGGACCGACCGCTCGACGTCACGGTTGACACGCGCGAGCAGGTCGGCGGGATTGAGCGTCGACGGCACCTGCGGGTTCATCTCACTGCCTCCGACCCGGGGCCGGTGCTCGTCCTGGTCCGCGACCTCGTCGGAGAGCTGGTTGAGCCGCCGCTCCATCCGCGCCAACTGCTGGCGCACGCGGCGGATGTCGGATCCGGCGGGCAGGTTGAGCAGGTGCAGGCAGCGGCGCGAAACGCCTTCCGCCGCGCCCCGGCCTTGCGGCGCACACGCGTCGTCGTGCTGATGAGGTCGAAGTAGATCTCGGAGCGGACCGCCGACTCGACCGGCTGACCGATGGCGCGTTCCACCTTGAGAACGGCCCGAAGCCACAGCGGCTGATTTCCTGGCATAGCGAGTCGACGCTACCGCGGAGATGAGTTGACTTCAAGTGAGGCGCCGGTGCGCCGTCGCCGGTGCCGGCCATGCTCCATTGCGCGCCTCCGTCGACCGTCAGGATCGTCCCGGTCGTGTAGGTCGAGGCGTCGCTGGCGAGGTACAGCGCGGCGCCGGCGATCTCCTCGGCGTGGCCGGCGCGCCGGAGCGGAAACGTCCGCGCGCGCTCGGCGAAGACGTCCATGTCCCAGCTCCGCGAGATCGTCGTGAGGAACGGGCCCGGCATGACCGCGTTGACGCGGACGGTCGGGCCGAAGGCGTGGGCGAGGCCGACCGTCATCGCGTTGACGCCGGCCTTGGCCGCCGCGTACGGGACGATGTCGCGCGTCGGACGGACGGCCCCCGTGCTGCTGACGTTGATGATCGAGCCGCCGCCGGCGGCGACCATCCGCTCGCCGACGAGCGCCGCAAGGCGGAACGGGCCCTTGAGGTTGACGCTGATGACCTTGTCGAACAGGTCCTCGGTGACGTCCGAGAGCCTCCCGTACAGCGGTGAGATGCCGGCGTTGTTGACGAGCACGTCGATCGCGGCCGTAGTCGCGGTAGATCCCCTCGACGAGCGGCTCGAGCTCGTCCCAGTGGCCGACGTGGCACGCGCAGCCGGCGGCTTTGATTCCCTCCGCCCGCAGCGTCGCGGCGACCTCATCGCACGCCTCGGGCTTGCGGCTGACGACGACGACCTCGGCCCCGCCGGATGCGAACGCGCGCACCATGGCGAGGCCGAGCCCGCGCGTGCCGCCGGTCACGACCGCGACGCGGCCGGTCAGGTCGAACAGGTCACGGGCGTCGCGGAGCCGGTCCGTGCGCCTGCTCGGTGTCAGTTGCTTTCGGCAGAGCGCTGTCCTCCTGGGTCGCTGATGAGCGGCTCTGAGATCGATCGTGCTCGAGGTGGCGGGTCAGTCGGCGCTGCGCCGGCTCGCGCAACGAGAACCACGCCTTGCCATAGCGGCTGCCGTCGTCGAGCGATCTCCTCGGAGACCGCGCCGGCGTCGAGCAGCAGGTCCAGGTGACCGAGGACCTCCCAGACGACGAGCAGCGGCTGCTCGGCGACCGTCCGCGCCGACCACAGGTGTCCGGCGATCCCGATAGGCGTTGGTCGGGCCCGTCCTCGAGCACGGCGAGGATGCGCTCGCAGCGCCGGCGGTGCTCGGCGAGGCGCCGGCGGACGAGCCGGCGGTGGTCGGTGACCGGATCGCCGTGGCCGGTGAGCAACCGAGTCAGCGGCATCGCCGCGGTGCGCCTGAGATTGCTCAGGTACTCGATCCGCGCGCGGGGCCGCGATCCGGTCGGGCTCGGCCGCCGGGCACGACCTCGGTGTTCGACGAGATCCCCGCCAGCAGGTGGTCGCCGACGAACGCGGTGCTGCTGTGCTCGTCGACGAGCAGGGTGTCGGTCGTGCTGTGGCCCGGGCGCGCCAGGATCCGAAGGTCGCGACCGCCGGCGCGGATCAGATCGCCGTCGGACAGCCGCACGTCGGTCGTGTACGGCTCCGAGGTGTCGCGGATGTAGTCCCAGAATCCCTCGTTGGCATCCGATGACCGACTCCGGCACGCCGTGGTGGCGCATCAGCTCACGTGAGAAGGCGCGGTCGCTCGCGGACCGCTCGAAGTAGCGCGCGCCGTAGTCGGCGGCCCGGTCGAGCGCCGCGACCCTCGCCCCCGAGCGCGCGACGATCGTGGCGACGAGTCCCGAGTGGTCGAGGTGGTGGTGGGTGGGGATGACCAGTTCGATGTCCTCGATCCGCAGCCCCTCCCGTCCCAGCCCGGCCTCGAGCGCGCTGAGCGCCTCGTCGGTGCGCGGGCCTGCGTCGATCAGCGTCAGCGGGCCCCGCGCAGCAGCCAGATGTTGACTGACCGGATGTGCGGCAGAGGTGCTTGGATCTGAACTGTGTGCTCCATGTCGCTGCTCTCTGGCTGACGCCGGGAACCTGCGGAATTGAACCGAGTTCAGTATGACACACCAGAACCACGCGCCCCACTTCCCCGATTCGGAGGCGCTCTCGGAGCGCCCCGATGTCAACTTCTCAGCCGCGTCTTGGGCGATCGATGAGTTGCTCGCCAAATCGAGGGTGACAGGATATGATCTGAATTCAGCTTAGGATACGCGAAGGAGGAGATCCATGACGGTTCAGGAGCAGACGGGCCCGGAGACGGCGAGAGAGGGCGCGGTGGAGTACGAGGTCAGTGATGGCATCGCCACGATCTGGCTCAACCGGCCCCACGTCAAGAACTGCTTCAACTGGGAGCAGCTGACGACGTTCGGCGAGGCGCTCGAGCGCGCCGAGGAGGACGACGATGCGCGCGTCGTGGTGATCCGCGGTCGGGGCCACACGTTCTGCGCCGGCGCCGACCTGAACATGCTCGACTCGGAGTTCCTCGGGACGTCGACCAACTCGATCAAGATCGCGCAGGTCTCGGCGCGCACGTTCGATCGCGCTTTCAACCTCGGCAAGCCGACGATCGCCGCCGTCGAGGGCTACGCGGTGGCCGGCGGCTTCGAGCTGTCGATCTCGTGCGACTTTCTGATCGCCGCCGACGACGCCAAGATCGGCGACTTCCACATCCGCCGCGCCCTGTTCGGGGGCGCCGGGCCGATCTACCGCCTGCCGCGCTACATCGGCGCTGCGCAAGACCAAGGAGCTGCTGTTCACCGGCAAGCTGCTGTCCGGCAAGGAGTGTTACGAGTGGGGGCTTGCGAACGTGTCGGTCCCGGCCGACCAGCTGGATCAGGCGATCGCGGACTTCGCTGCCCCGATGCTCGACAAGAGCGCGTTCACGATGCGGATCACGAAGATGGCGGCCAACCGCGGCCTCGACGGCGACACCGAGACGCTGATCGCGCTGGAGAGCATGACGTGCAACGTCGCGCACCAATCCGAGGACGCGAAAGAGGGCGTCCAGGCGTTCCTCGAGAAGCGCGATCCGGTCTGGAAGCACCGCTAGCCACAGCAACGCGACGATCTGCGCCATGGACTTCGCCTACGACGACACCACCCTCGATCTCCAGCGGAGGCTGCTCGCCTTCATGGAGGAGTGCGTCTATCCGGCCGAACCGCGGTTCCGGCAGGAGGCCAACGATCGCGATGACCGGTGGGGAACCCCGCCGGTCATCGAGGAACTCAAGGCGGAGGCCCGACGGCGCGGGCTGTGGAATCTGTTCCTCCCGCGCACCCACGAACACGGCGCGCGGACTGACCAACATGCAGTACGCGCCGCTGGCGGAGATCACCGGCCGCAACCCATGGATCGCGCCCGGAGGCGATCAACTGCTCTGCGCCGGACACCGGCAACATGGAGCTGCTGTCGCTGTTCGGCACCGAGGACCAGCAGCGGAGCTGGCTGGAGCCACTGCTCGAGGGGGAGATCCGATCGGCGTTCTCGATGACCGAACCGGAGGTCGCGTCGTCGGATGCGACCAACATCGCGACCCGGATCGAGCGCGACGGCGACGAGTACGTCATCAACGGCCGGAAGTGGTGGACGTCCGGAGCGATGTCGCCTCGCTGCACATTGCTCATCGTCATGGGCGTCACCGACCCCGAGGCTGAACGTCACCGCCGCCAGAGCATGATCCTCGTGCCCAAGGACACGCCTGGCGTCAAGATCGCAGCGCTCGACGAGCCTGTTCGGCTACGACGACGGACCTCACGGCGGCCACGCCGAGATCATCTACGACGACGTCCGCGTCCCGGCCTCCAACCTGCTCGGCGAGGAGGGCGACGGGTTCCGGATCGCTCAGGAGCGACTCGGCCCTGGCCGCATCCATCACGCCATGCGGACGATCGGCATGGCCGAGCGGGCGCTCGAGATGATGTGCGAACGCACGGCGCAGCGCTCGACGTTCGGGCGCCCGATCATCGACCACGGGGTCGTGCAGCGCTGGATCTCCGAGGCCCGCGTGCGCATCGAGCAGGTGCGCCTGCTGGTGCTCAAGACGGCGTGGCTCATGGACACGGTGGGAAACCGCGGCGCCCGGATCGAGGTCTCGGCGATCAAGGTGGCCGCGCCCGAGGTGGCGACGTGGGTCATCGACCGGGCGATCCAGGCGCACGGAGGCGCGGGCGTGGCCCAGGACACCCTGCTGCCCGAGCTCTACGCCGTGGCCCGCATCCTGCAGATCGCCGACGGGCCGGACGAGGTCCATCACATGGCGATCGCGCGGCGCGAGACGGCGCCGTACCGGGTCCAGCCGGTCGCGACCTGACCGCGCGCGGGGGCCGCGCGCCTCTCAGCGAGCCGGACGGCCGTCGAGCAGGTGCCGGCCGGCCTCGACGAGCGGCGCGACGAGGCGCTCGGCCTGGTCGAAGCCAGATCCGACCATGGCGCCGCCCGCGGCGCGGGCCGCGATCCCCTGGCACACGACGGCGAGCTTGAAGTAGGCGAACGACTGATACCAGTCGACGTCGGAGGGGTCGATGCCGGTCTGGCGCCGTAGCGCTCGATGATCTCGGCGCGGGAGGGGAATCCCTCGGCGGCGGTGACGCGGCGCGACGATCCGCGCCCGCCGCAGGATCGTCGATGTCGCCCGCGTCGCTCCAGTACGCCAGCATCGCCCCGAGGTCGGCCAGCGGATCGCCGAGCGTGCTCATCTCCCAGTCGAGCACCGCCACGATCCTGCCCGGCTTCGGTGGGATGCAGGATCGTGTTGTCGAGGCGGAAATCCCCGTGGACGATCGCGTTCGCCCGCTGCTCGGGGCAGCGCGGCCACGAGGTCGTCGCGGAGCGCGTCGAGTGACGGCAGGTCCGCGGTCTTCGAGGACTCCCACTGCTGGGACCAGCGCCGCAGCTGGCGCTCCATGAAGCCCGCCGGGCGGCCGAACTCGGCCAGGCCGACGGCGGCGGGCTCGATCGTGTGCAGCGCGGCCAGGGCATCGACCAGCGCGTCGCCGATGGCGCGGCGGTCGGCCGGCGCGTCTGCGTACCCGGAGGGAAGGGCGTTGCGGCAGATGTGGCCGATGACGCGCTCCATCAGGTAGAAGGGGGCGCCCAGCGGATGTCGTCCTCGCCAAGGTGGAAGGTTCGCGGAACCGGGACGGCGGTATCGGCGAGCGCGGTCATGACGCGGTACTCGCGACCCATGTCGTGGGCCGTGGGGAGGATGTGGCCCAGGGGTGGGCGCCGCAGGATCACCTCGCCGGCGTCGCAGGCGATGCGGTAGGTCAGGTTGGACTTGCCGCCCGAGATGAGCGCGACGTCGCAGGTGAGCCACCGTGGGTCGTGGAGGATGTCGGCGAGCATCGGCCCGACGATCTCCGGATCGGCGCCCGTCGTGGTCCGCTCCAGCCGCTGGGCGGTCGCGTCGTTGAAGCCAAGCTCCTCGGCGTAGGTCATACCGCTCCCCGTTCCGTCATCGCGCTCGACGATGGGCGGCGGCGGATCGGCCGCGCGCTCGCCGACGCGCGGCGCCCGCCGCCAGGCTGCGGCCGAGCTCCCGCTCGTGGTGGGCGGCGTCGCCGAACTGCTGCTCGCGCACGATGATCCGGCGCAGGAAGCGGTGGGCGGGATGCTCCTCGGTGAACGCGATGCCGCCGAAGACCTGCATCGAACCGTGCGCGACCTCGCGCGCGGCGCGCGAGACGTACGCCTTGGCCACCGACGCGGTCTGCTGGCGCGCCCGGAATCCCGTCGTCCAGCGCGGCCGCGGCGAAGAGCGTCGTCGACCAGCTGCTGGCCTGCCTCACGTGGAGGTCGGCCAGGAGATGGCGCAGGGCCTGGTTGCTGCCGATCGTCCGTCCGAACTGCCGGCGCTCGGAGGCGTAGCGACACGCCTCGGCGAAGATCTCGGCGGCCGCGCCGACGGCCTCGGCCGCGGCGAGCAGCCCCCCGACGCTGATGAGGCGGCCGATGATCGCCTCGGCGAGCTCGGCCTCGAGCGACCGCCTCGACCTCGACACCGACGAAGGCCACGCGGCTGAGCGGCACCGTGGCGTCGAGGCCCGGCTGCGGCGTGAGCTGCGACTCCCGGGCGACGCGCTCGGCACCAGCGCGAGCCCCGGCCTGCCGTCGACGCGGGCCACGACCGCGAAATAGCTCGGCGTCGCCGGCATGATCGACGGCGGCTTTGGTGCCGGTGAGCCGGTCTCTCCTCGACCGTCGCCCGTGTCCGACACGGCCCAGCCGCGCGCCCGGCTCGAGCAGCGCGACCGAAACGCGGGAGTCGCCGTCCAGCAGCGCGGCGAACGCCGTCCGGGAGCTGCGCGGCGAGCGGCGCCAGCGCGTAGCGCACGCCGACGCTGCCGAGGAAGGGGACCGAGGCCAGGTGACCTCCGAGCGCTCGGGCGGCGAGACAGAGCTCGATGGCGCCGAGGTGGCCGTCGGGCCCGCCGAGGACCCCGAATTCGACGAGGCTGTCCCAGAGACGCGCACGCTCCGCCTCGCCCGCCTGCCAGGCGTCCTGCGCGCGGCGGCCACTGGCGATCCAGCAGCGTGTTGATCGACTCCTCGAGCCAGACCTGCTCGTCGCTGAGCTCCAGGTCCATGGTCTAGTCCTTGGGCAGCGAGAGGATGCGATCGGCGATGATGTCGCGCTGGATCTGCCGAGTGCCGCCGTAGACGCTGGCCGCGCGCGAGTAGAGATACGTCTCGTACCAGAAGTCGTTCTCGGCGACGTGGTCCGGATCGCCGTCGAGCAGCGTCGGCCCGAGGACCTCCAGGACGGTGGCGGCCAGCCGCTGCTCGGCCTCCGCCATCAGCAGCTTGACGCTCGAGCTCTCGGGGCCGACGGCGCCGCCGTTGAGGAACTCCCCGACGGTCCGGTACGCGTGGTGGCGAAGCACCTCGATCTCGATCAGGGCGCGGGCCAGCGCCGTCTGCGCCTCGCTGATCCTCGAGCACCGGCACGACCGTCGAGCTGGCGCTGCGGCCGCGACCGCCACCGCTCGGTCAAGCCAGGTCCGCAGCTTGACCTGCCGGGGCAGCGCCGCGGTCCCCCGCTCGTGCCCGAGCGTGTGCATCGCGATCTTCCACCCGTCGCCGAGCTCGCCGAGCAGGTTCTCCCGCGGGACGACGACGTCATCGAGGAACAGCTCGCAGAACTCGGCATGGCCGGTGATCTGGGTCATCGGCCGGACCTCGACGCCGGGAGAGGACATGTCGACGATCAGCATCGAGATGCCGCGATGGCGAGGGCACCGAGTCGTCGGTCCGCGCCAGGACGCCGCACCACGTCGCGTACTGACCCCATGACACCCACGTCTTCTGGCCGTTGATGACGAAGTTGTCGCCGTCCGGCACCGCTCGGGTGCGCAGGCTGGCGAGATCCGACCCGGCCTCCGGCTCGGAGAAGCCCTGACACCAGATCTCCTCCGCCGACAGGATCGGCGGGATGTAGCGCCGCCGCTGCTCGTCGTTGCCGAAGCGCAGCAGCGAGGGACCGAGCACGTCGAGCCCGACGATGTTGACGAACTCCGGCGCACCCGCCGCAGCCAGCTCCTGGTCGACCACGATCTGCTCGACCGCCGGGCGGCCTCCGCCGCCGAACTCGGCCGGCCACGCCCGTCCGACGAAGCCGGCCGCGTAGCAGGCGGCCTGCCAGCGCCGAAGCACCGCCATCCGGTCATCGAGCGCGCGCGGCAGCTCCGCGGAGACGAGGCCTTCGGCGGGCGAGGAAGGCGCGGACCTCATCGGCAAGGGCGCGCTCAGTGGGGGTCTCGGTCAGCTGCATCGAACTGAGATCGTATCAGGCAGGACGGCGCTGCGGTAGCGTCTTCGTTCGCCGCATCATGCGCCACTCTTTCATGTGAAAACGCGCGAATACCGCATTGCCACTCCGTGACCGTCCGTGCTAACGTTAGCCTGACGTGAGTTCGAATCAGGACTCTAATGGGAGACGATCGCGATATGACGCGGCGGTCCCGCGACGAAGGCGTCCGGCGAGCTGAGATCCTCGACGCGGCCATCGAGCGGTTCGGCCGCAACGGGTACGAGAACACGAAATGGGCGGACATCGCCGAGGACGTCGGCATCGGGCCCACCGCGCTCTATCACTACTTCGACTCCAAGCAGCACTGCCTGTACGTGATCCTCGACCAGGCGCTCGACCGAGCTGCACGCAGCGCTTCGACACGATCACCGCCGAGCCACGCCGATCCGCGGCAGGCGCTGCGCGCCGTGTGCACCGACTGCTTCGAGCTGTCCGAGCGCGAGGTCCTGCGCAACCGCGTCCTCGTCGCCGAGCAGGCGCTCCTGGGCAGCACGCGGGAGCTCCCAGCGGCGAGGAGCAGGCGCGCTGGCGGGGCGCGAGAAGACGCGCGCGCTGGAGATCGCCTGGGCGCAGTTCCTCGCCGACGCGATGCGGCAGGGGCGCCATCCCGGAGCGCGACCCCCGGATGCTCGCCCGGGCGATGCTCGGTCTCTACAACAGCATCTGGCACTGGTACCGGCCCGACCAGACCCTGCTGCTGCCGACGCTCGCCGAGTTCTTCACCGCGCGCATGCTGGCCGTGGCCGGCGTGCTGCCGGAGACCGCCTCGGCGGCCTGACGGAGCGCCGGACTGGCGGTCCGCACTTGCCCAGTCGCGCCGCCTGGTGCTGCCGGAGCTCACCGGCCGGGCGAGCCGGGCCCATCCGGACCGACGCGCGCTGGTGTTCGGTGATGACGTCCGAACGCACGCCGAGCTTCACGATCGCGCCGCGCGCCTGGCCTCTGCGCTGGCCGCGGGCGGCGTGACGGCGGGTGATCGTGTCGCGCTGCTGCTGCACAACCGGATCGAGTTCGTCGAGGCGCTGCTCGCGTGTCATCGCCTCGCGCGCGGTCGCCGTCCCGATCAACTTCCGCCTGGCGCCCGGACGAGGTCGACTTCATCCTCGCCGACTCGGGTGCGGTGGCCCTGATCTGCGATTCACCCCTGACCGGAGCGGCAGGCGCCCGGCATCGTGCTCGAGGTGGGACCGGACTACGACGCCGCGCGTCGCCTCGGCGCCGGCCCCGGCCGAGCCGGCCGACGTCGTCGAGGACGACGCGGCGCTCATGTGTTACACGTCGGGCACGACCGGCCGGCCGAAGGGCGCGGTGCTCACGCATCGCAACCTCGTGGCGAGCACGCTGAGCTGGATCCACGAGATGCGAGCGCGGCCAGGACGACGTCTGGCTGTCAGGTCAGCCGCTCTTCCACATCGGCGGGATCAACGGGCTGCTGCCGTTTCTCGTCCTCGGAGCGACCGTGATCACTCACCCCGACGACGACGTTCGACCCGGAGGCCACCCTGCGCCTGATCGAGGCGCACGGCGTGACGATGTGCATCTTCGTGCCGACGCAGTGGGCCGACATCTGTGCCCACGATGCCGTCGCGCAGATCGATCCGCGCCGGCTGCGCGTCGCCATGTGGGGAGCCTCCCCGGCGCCGCTGGCGACGCTCGAGGCGATGGCGCGAGACGTTCCCGCACGCGGCGATCGTCAGCGCGTACGGCCAGACGGAGATGTCCGGAGCGACGACACTGCTGAAGGGCGCCGACTCGACGCGGAAGATGGGCTCGGTCGGCACACCCATGCTCGGGCGTCGAGTTGCGGGTGGTCGACGACGAGCTGCGGGACGTCCCGCCCGGCGAGCGTCGGTGAGATCGTCTACCGCGGCCCCAGCGTGATGGCCGGCTACCACAGGCAATCCGAGGCGACCCGGGAGGCGTTCGCCGGCGGATGGTTCCACAGCGGCGATCTGGCCCGGCTCGACGAGGAGGGATATCTGTGGCTCGTCGATCGCAAGAAGGACATGATCGTCAGCGGAGGCGAGAACGTGTATCCGGCCGAGGTCGAGAGGGTGCTGCTGGATCACCCGGCCGTCGCCGACGCCGCGGTCATCGGCGTTCCGCACCACGCTGGGTCGAGACGCCTCTGGCGTTCGTCGTCCTGCACGACGGGGTCGAGGCGGCCGAGCCCGACCTGATCGCACACTGCCGGCGCCACCTGGCCGGCTTCAAGAAGCCCTCGGCGGTCATCACTGTGCCGGAGCTCCCCCGCAACGCCGGCGGCAAGGTCCTTAAACGCCGGCTGCGCGAGAGCTACCGCCGGGATACCCCGGCGTTGGCGGAGTGACAGCGCGGCGTCCGCCCGCGACCGCGATCAAATGGACTCGCCGGGTCGCTGGAAGACGATCTCCGGAACGACGCAGGCGGACGAGACCCTGAGCAGGAACCGCAGGGCCTCGCTGATGTCGCTCGTCCGCAGCATCTCGGCGGCGGGAACCGAGCCCTTGATGAAGTCGCTCATGTCGGTATCGACGAACCCCGGGCAGAACGCCACCGATTTGATGCCATCGCCGTTGAGCTCCTTGTTCATCGCCTGCGTGTAGGCGATGACGGCCGCCTTGGTGGCGGCATAGACCGACAGCCACGGCTGGGGGGACTTGCCGGCGAGCGACGCCATGTTGACGACGAGCGCGTTGCGGTGCTCGGCCCCGGCCGCCCGGAGTAACTGCAGGCACTCCCGGTAGGAGACGATGATCGCGCGCAGGTTGACGTCGAGCTGCATGTCGATGTATTTCGTCTGGTGCTCGTGAGCCGCGGCGCCGATGCCCACGCCCGCATTGTTGACGAGCACGTCGAGCCTGCCAAACTGCTCGCGGTGCAGCTTGACGACGTCCGCGATGGCGTCTGCGTCGGCCATGTTGGCGGCCAGAAACTCGACCTCGGCCCCTTCCTCGCGCAGCCGGCGAGCGACGCTCTCGAGCCCCGCGGGCTTGCGGGCGGTCAGGGTCACGCCGAACCCCTCGCCGGCGAGCGTCTCGGCGAGAGCGAGCCCGATGCCGCGAGAGGCTCCGGTCACGATGGCAGCACGGTCTGGCACAGCGAGTCCTCCCTCGGTTCTGGTCGACTGACGCCTGGAGGCGAAAATCTAACGTCTGACCGACGGGGATGGCGCGCACGACATCGCCTGAGGTAACTTCAGTTCATCTAACCCTCGGATGTCCTTGCCGTCGTCAGTCATCAGGAGCGTGTGTCGATGCCATATGTCTACGCCAACGTGAAGGTCAAGTACGGTCAGCTCGGTCCGTTCTACGACTCGATGATCACGATCAAACGGGTCATGGAGCAAAACGGCTGGAAGCTGGTTGGTGCGTGGAGCACGGTCATCGGCGACCTCCACGAGGTGCATGACCTGTGGGAGGTAAAGGACGCCAACACGGTGCCCAACGCCTTCGCCGCGGCCTATCGAGATGCGGACTTCGTCGAGGCGTCGGCACAGTTGGCGAACATCGCCGACCGAGAGGTCCTGTCGCTGGTGACGAAGACTCCCTACAGCCCGTGAGGGCCGAGTCGGCGCGCAGGAGTGCGGCTCCTCCAGCGGCGGACTGGAGGAGCGCGCGATGTGACCTCAGACCGGGGCCGTTGTCTCCTGCACCGAGCGAAGGACCTCCTCGGGAATCTCGTCCGAGGGCTCGATCGAGATCGTCTTGGTCAGCAGGTACTCGTCGATCGCGTAGGGGCCGTGCTCCCGGCCGATCCCGGACTCCTTGTAGCCGCCAAAGGACGAGTTGAAGTCCGCGGACATGGTGTTGACGCGGAACGTGCCGGTGCGGATGCGCCGAGCGATCTCGAAGCCGCGCATTGGGTTGGCGGTGAACACCGACCCCGACAGGCCGAAACGGCTGTCGTTGGCGATGCGGATCGCGTCCTCTTCGTCCTCGTAGGGGATCAGGACGATGACGGGGCCGAAGATCTCCTCCTGAGCGACCGTCATGTCGTTGCTGACGTTGGTGAGCAATGTCGCCTCGACGTACCAGCCCCTGTCGAGGTGCGCCGGGATCCCGCCCCCGGTCGCGACGGTGGCTCCCTCGTCGACCGCCTGGTTGATGTATCCGAGCACGCGCTCGCGGTGCGCCTCGGTGATGAGAGGCCCGACGACCGTGTCGTCATCGTTGGGGTCGCCGACCTTGAGCCCCTTGAACGCCTCAGTGAGCCGGCCGGCGATCTCGTCGTAGCGGGACTTCGGAGCCAGGATCCGGCTCATGCACGTGCAGTTCTCACCCTGTGTGGTCGCGACGCTCGAGCCGACCACCATCGGGAGGGCGGCGTCGAGGTCGGCGTCCTCGAGGATGATGGCCGCCGACTTGCCGCCGAGCTCGAGCACGCAGTGCTTGATCTGCTCGCCGCACACCCGGGCGATCTTCTTGCCGACGTCGGTCGAGCCGGTGAAGGTGACCATGTCGACGTCGGGATGCGCCACCAGATGCTCGGAGGCCTCCCGGCCCGCGGCGACGATGTTGATCACGCCGGGCGGGAAGCCCGCCTCTGAGACGAGATCGGCCATCGCAAAGAGCGAAAGCGGGTCCGGATCCGGGGCCTTGACCACCACGGTGCAGCCCGCGATCAGGGCCGGAGCCGTCTTCTGGGCGATGCCGGGCAGCGGGAAGTTGAAGGCGCACAGCGCGGCCACCACGCCGACTGGCTCCTGCACCATCAGGCTCTTGGTCTCGAACTTCATGATCAAACCGCCCGAGGCGCCGGCCAGCGGGGACAGATCGGACTCGCGGACCTCGGCGAACCTGTGCTCGCGGCCGACCTTCGCGTAGTAGTTCCAATGCAGCGTCGGGGCCACGGAGTGGTAGACGTCGGCGGTCAGTCTGGTGTGGCCCAGTTCGTCGACGATGCAGCTCGCTGAACTCCGCTTGATGCTGCGCGATGAGCGCGGCCAGCCGCTCCATGATCTCCGCCCGCTCCTCAACCGGTCGCGTCGGCCAGTCCGTCTCATAGAACGCGCGGCGGGCAGCCTCGACGGCACGGTCGATGTCCGTCTCGGACGCCGCCGGCACGTAGCCGATCTTCTCGCCCGTCGCGGGCGAGATGACATCGAGGCGGTCCGTGGAGTCCGGCTGGAGCCAGCCGCCATCGATGTAGAGGTTGGGGAATTCGCGGGGCAGCATGAAGGGTCTCTCCTCGTCGGGGCCGGGATCGCTCGGCGGTGTTGACCTGAACTTGGTTCGATATGTTAACGCCGATGGCGGGCGAGTCAAGCGCTCCCCGGGCGCAGCTGCCGATGCTCTGGTAGGGGCGCATGCGCTGGTGGGCCGGGCATCCGTTGGGGATGTCTGAGGGCCCGGTGGGTTCTGGGAGATCACCATCGCGGGGCAACGGGTATCTCCCATAACCCCATCCCGCGGGCAGCCGCCACTCCTAGACCCCTTGACTTGCGTCTCAGATCAGGTCTGGTACGCTCTCGACCCGAATTCAGGTCAACAAGTGGGACGCTGACGCCGTGTGGCCGACACCGCAGGTCAATGACGACAACCGAGCCTTCTGGACGGGTGGGCGCGACGGCGAGTTGCGCATCGCTCGCTGCGGTGACTGCGGCTACTACATCCATCCCCCCACGCCGCGATGCCCGCGATGCCTCAGCGAGAGCGTCGAGCCTGAGCCGGTCAGCGGACGCGGGCGCGTCTACACGTTCACCGTCAACCAGCGGGTCTGGTCACCCGGGCTGGACGTCCCCTACGTCATCGCCATCGTCGAGCTGGACGAGCAGCCCGGACTGCGGCTGATGACGAACATCGTCGGCTGCGGTCCCGGACGACGTGACCGATCGACATGCCGGTGCAGGTCGAGTTCCGCGAGCAGGGCGACGCGTACGCGCCCGTGTTCAGGCCCACCGGCGATGGCTGAGGGCCTCGAGCAGCGCTGCATCATCTCCGGCATCGGCCAGTCGGAGGTCGGCCGCCGCATGACGCGGGGCGTGATGGCACTGACCCTCGACGCGTGCCTGGAGGCGATCGGCGACGCCGGGCTGACCCCCGCGGACATCGATGGGGTCGTCTCCTGGCCGGGCGCGATCTCGCGGGCCGAGGGCCTCGCCCCGCCTGGCCCGGGCTCATCGGGGCCGGGGGTCCACGCCGTCATCGACGCGCTGCGGCTCAACACCAACTGGCATTACGGCGGTCCCGAGACCCCGGGCATGCTCGCGTCCGTCATCCAGGGATGCATGGCCGTCGCGACCGGCATGTGCCGTCACGTGCTCGTCTACCGCGCTCTCAACGAGGCCACGGCGTGGCGCGCGAGCACCGATCGCGTCGCCACCGATCCCGGCGGCGTCAACGGGATGATGCAGTGGATCCTGCCGTTCGGAGCCTTCTCCGGACCCAACTGGATGGGGCTGTACGCGCGCCGGCACATGCACGAGTACGGGACGACGCGTGAGCAGATCGCCCAGATCAGCTTGAACGCACGGCGCAACGCGGCGCTCAACCCGAAGGCGGTGCTGACCGAGCGAACTGACCCTCGACGACTACATGTCATCGCCGATGATCAGCGACCCCCTGTGCCTGTACGACTGCGATATCGCCATCGACGGCGCGACCGCGGTGGTCATCTCGGACGCGGCCTACGCGCTCGACGCGCCGCATCCGGCGATCCATTTCGAGGCGGTCGGGAGCGCACTGCACGGCCGCGCGTCATGGGATCAGTGGGAGGACATGACGACGACCGCGGCGATGGGCGCCGGGAAGCACCTGTGGTCGAGGACCGATCTGAAGCCGGCCGACGTCGACGTCGCCCAGCTCTACGACGGCTTCACCGTGCTCAGCCTGTACTGGCTGGAGGGGCTGCAGTTCTGCGGCAAAGGTGAGAGCGGCGCGTTCGTCGAGGGCGGCGAGCGCATCAGCCTCACCGGAGAGCTGCCGCTGGCGACCAGCGGGGGCCAGCTCTCGGCCGGCCGGCTGCACAGCTTCGGCCATCTCTACGAGGCGTGCCTGCAGCTGCGCGGCGCCGCCGGGCAGCGCCAGGTTCCGGGAGCCAAGGTGGCGGCGGTGTCGGCGGGCGCGGGACCGTTGGCCTCCTGCCTACTGCTCAGAACGTAGACCAGACGACGACCTGTACACGTGAGTCGGAACGCGAGGGAGAGATGAATCTAGCGGCGCTGGTCGATGAGCACGCGGCGCGCTACGGCGACCGGGTGCTCGCCATCTTCGACGACGACACGGTGACATATGCACAGGTCGCCGAGCGCGCCGGGCACGTCGCGGCGGGCCTGACGGACCTGGGAGTCGACCGAGGGTGATCGCGTCGCGATCATGATGGGAAACCGGTCCGAGTTCCTGTACGCCTGGTTCGGGATCCTCAAGCTCGGCGCGATCGAGGTGCCGATTCACGACGCCGCGCGCGGTCCCGGCATCTCACACATCCTCAACACGACCGGGGCGCGGATGGTGATCGTGGAGGACACCTTCCTCGGCCATGTCGAGCCGTATCTCGGCGATGCGCCGAGCGTCGAGCACGTGGTCGTGGTCGGGGAACGGCCGGCGCGATGCCAACGGAGGGCCGCCACTTGCACGACTTCGCCGATCTGCTGGCCCACCCGGCCTCGGTTGAGACGCTCGACGTCGCGCCCCATCAGCCGGCCTCGATCCTGTTCACCGGCGGCACGACCGGGCCGCCGAAGGGCGTCGTGCTGCCCCACAACCACAACATCAACCTGGGAACGAGCACGGCCGAGGTCGCCGGCTATGACGAGGACGACGTGCTGCTCTCGGTGTTCCCGCTGTTCCACGCCAACGCCAAGTACATGACGACGATCGCCGCGATGGTCGTGGGCGCGAAGGTGATCATCAACCGCCGTTTCTCGGCCAGCCGGTTCTGGGACCAGTGCCGGCATGAGGGCGTCACGGCGTTCAACGGCATGGGCGAGATGCTGCGGATTCTGATGAAGCAGCCGGAACGGCCGGATGACGCGGACAACACCGTCCGAGTCGTCATCGGCGCCGCCGCCCCGCGCGACCTCGTGCTCGAGTTCGAGGACCGATTCGACCTGGCGATCCTCGACGTGTACGGCCTGACCGAAACCGGCCCGATCACGTTCAATCGCTTCGATCAGCGCCGAGCGGGCTCGATGGGCGTCCCCGTGCCGTGGTACGAGGTCCGCATCCTCGACGAGAACGACGTCGAGGTTGCGAGTCGGCGAGCCGGGCGAGATCTGCATTCGCCCGCAGCGCCCGAGCGTGATGATGGCGGGCTACTGGGACAACGACTCGGCGACGCTCAGGTCGATCCGCAACCTCTGGTTCCACACCGGCGACCACGGCCACCGCGACGCGGACGACTTCTTCTTCTTCAAGGCCCGGGAGACCGACTCGATCCGCCGGCGTGGCGAGAACGTCTCCGCCTGGGAGGTCGAGCGTGTGCTCGCGCTCCATCCTGACGTGCTCGAATCGGCGGCCTACGGAGTTCCGTCGCCGATCGGTGGGCAGGAGGTGATGGCGGCGATCGTCCTCAAGCCCGGCACCGCGGTACCCCCGGAAGCGGTTCTCGACTTCTGCGCCGGCAAGATGCCGCACTTCGCGGTGCCGCGGTACCTCCGCTTCGTCGACTCTCTCCCCAAGTCACACGCCCAGCGGATCCTCAAGCAGGAGCTGAAGGCCGAAGGGACCGAGGCAGACGGCGTGTGGGACCGTGAGACGGTCGGCTACCAGGTCCAGCGCTAGCGAGCGCGGGGTGATGAGGACAGTGAAAAGGCCGGCGTCGTGATGGTTGGTCGCGGTCGCGCAGTTCAGCTCGTCGACTACCCTGCGGGTGAGGTGACCCCTGACCACTTCGTCACCGTCGAGGTCGACGTGCCAGAACCGAGGCCGGGGCAAGTGCTGGTGCGCAACACGTTCACCTCGGTCGATCCCGGCATGCGGCTGCGGCTGCGGGAAAGCGGTCCCGCCGGCTATTTCAACTCCTTCCCGCTGAATGCTCCGATGGACGACATCTGGGCCGTGGGGGAGGTGGTGCAGTCGCGCGCTGAGGGGTTCGAGCCCGGTGACGTCGTCTGGCATGCGAAGGGCTGGCGCGACTACGCCGTCGTGACCGCCGGAGAGCCGGCACTGGCCGGCATCGCCACGCTGGCGCGGCTGGACACCTCGGTGGCCGCGCCGCAGAGCTATCTGGGGCCGCTGGGTGCGATGGGCGTGACCGCCTACGCCGGGCTGATCGACGCCGCGGAACTGCGCGAGGGTGACGTCGTCTGGGTATCCGCCGCCGCGGGCGCGGTCGGCAGCCTCGCCGCGCAGATCGCCAAGCTCCGCGGTCACCGCGTCATCGGGAGCGCGGGATCGGATGACAAGGTCCGATACCTGCTCGACGAGCTCGGTCTCGATGCGGCATTCAACTACCGCAACGGCCCCGTCGTGGAGCGGCTGCGCGAGGCGGCCGCTGATGGCATCGACGTCTACTTCGACAATGTCGGCGGGGATCACCTGGAAGCGGCACTGGCGACGCTGCGGCGGTGGGGACGGGTCGCGCTCTGCGGGGCCATCTCGGAGTACGAATCGGTCGGCCCCAGCCCGGGCCCGAGCAATCTGTTCCAGGCCGTCGCCAACAACCTCACGCTGCGCGGGTTTCGCGGCAGCAGCTATCAGCACCGGCTTCCGGACGTGGTGCGCGAGCTGGGCGGGTGGCTGGCCGACGGCCGGCTGCGCTACCGCGAGACGATCATCGACGGTCTCGAGCGGGCGCCGGAAGCGCTCGTGCGGATGCTCTCGGGTGAGACCACCGGCAAGACGCTCGTGCGAATCGCCTAGGCGAACGCGGCCGCGATCACGCCGCGCGGCGCGCGGCGCGCGGCTTGCGCACGCGCTCGGCGGGGACCGACGCTTGCCCTTCGTAACTGGCCACGGCCAGGCATCGCGCGACGAAGAAGTCGCGGATGTCATCCAGGGACAGGCCCCCGCCCGGCCGGTACCAGTGCCAGACGCTCTTGTACAACCCGAGCAACGCGTGCGTGAGCAGACGTGGATCGGCTTCCGGGATCGCGCCCTGCTCCATCCCGCGGGTCAGGAAGGAGGCCCAGGCGAACTCGATGTCGCGCATGCCGAGCGCGGCGAGCCGTCGCGCCTCCTCCTCGCGCGGCGACTTTCGTGCGACGGCGATCAGGCCCTCCTCGGCGACGAGCACGCGGTTGCGCAGGACCTCGTGCTCGGTGAGATCGAACAGCCCGTTGAGCAGGCGCACGAGCGCGGGACCGAATGGCCTCGCTTCCGACGTCAGCCGCTCGAACTGGTCCCGTTCGAGCTCGAGTGCCTCGGCATGGATCTCGAACAGGCAGTGAAGCTTGGACTCGAAGTAGTGGTAGAGCGCCGTCGAGCCGAGGCCGACGTCCGCGGCGATGTCGGCCCACTTCGTGTACTCGTAGCCGTGCTGACCGAAATGGTCGATCGCTGTCGTCAGGATCTCCTGGCGCTTGCTGCGCGAACTCGCTGGACTGCGGCGTCCGCCGACCCGCCCGGTTCGCACGTTCTTGGCCACGATTCCTCTTTCCATTGAAGTGACACCAACTCTACCAGTGGCCGCGGCCGTGGCCCGTGGGGTTGCGGTACTGGGCCGTGTGGGCCGCAGACTGTGCGGTGGATCGCGCGATCGCGGGGTTGCGGTTGCGTTCACGGCGCCGTCGCGATAAAGTTGAACTGACTTCAACTAGAGGGTCGGGATGCAGGTGCTCGATGGTCGTGTCGTCATCATCACGGGCGCAAGCTCCGGGCTCGGCGCCCAGCTCGCGCGCGCCGTCGGCGAGGCCGGCGGGATTCCCGGTCCTGGCCGCGCGTCGCGCCGAGCGGCTCGCTGCGCTCAGCCAGGAGATCCCGCGCGCCGACCCCGTGAGCCTGCGACGTCACCGAGGAGGCGGACCGCGCAGCGGCTGATCGACGGCGTCATGGAGCGGCACGGGCGGCTCGACGGGCTGATCAACAACGCGGGCGCCGGCGCCACCGCGCCCGCCCTGCGCACCTCGACCGGGACGTTCGCCCATGTGCTCGATCTCAACCTCGTCGCCCCGTTCGCGCTCTCGTGCCTGGCGGCGAAACGGATGCGCGACGGAGCGGCGGCCGCTCGATCGTCAACATCGCCTCGGTCATGGGCCTGCGCTCGATCGGGCAGATCCCCGACGCCGCGTACGTCGCCTCCAAGGCGGGCATCATCGGCCTGACGCGAGAGCTCGCCTCGCAGTGGGGCCGCTACGGCATCCGCGTCAACGCGGTCGCCCCGGGCTTCTTCGCCTCCGAGATGACGCGGAGCTCGGCGACGACCCCGAGCAGTTTCCCGAGTTCCTGCTGTCTCGGACGCCGCTCGGACGTGGCGGTCGCGAGGGCGAGCTCAGCGACGCCGTGCTGTTCCTGCTCGGCCCCGGCAGCAGTTTCGTCACCGGCACCGTGCTCAGCGTCGACGGAGGCATGGCAATTGCCTGAGCCACTCGACGCGGACACGGCCGGCGATCACGACTTGACAACATGCAAAGCCGGAGGAAGGCGATGTCGACCCTGACCTTCCAGCCCGAGGCTGATCGCTACTACGCCGAGGGGTACTGGCGCGACGGAGATCTGTGGAGCGATTTCGCCCGGCGCGCGGCGGAGACACCCGCACAAGCCGGCGCTGATCCTCGACGATCGCTCGTTCACCTTCGACCAGCTGCGGCGGGCCGCCGTCGGCGTGTCGCTCCGGCTCGCCGAGCGGGGCGTCCAGGCAGGGGACATCGTGATCCTGCTCGGCCGCCACTCGATCGAGGCTGCGGTGGCGATGCTCGGCTGCATGCACCGCGGCGTGGTCATCGCGCCGCTGCCGCCGATGTTCAACGAGACTCAGCTCGTCGGCGCTGATCGCGCAGACGCGCGCCACCGCGCTGCTCGGGTTCGGGGGCGAGAAGGAGCTGGCCAAGTGCGAGCGGGTCGCCGATCAGGTCCGGTTCTACTTCCCGATCGAGCCCGACCTCGTCGACCGTCTGGCCGAGGATGACCCGCCGGACGAGCACGTCGCGCGCGACGCCGACGACCTGGCGATGGTGCTCCACTCCTCCGGCACAACCTCGACGCCGAAGGGCATCTCGCACTCGAGCAACACGCTGCGCTACGCCACCGAGGGCATCTGCAAGCGGTGGGAGCTGACCGGCGATGACATCTACCTCGTCGTGTGCGAGTTCGGCTTCGTCGGGGGTCTGGTGTTCGGCTACTTCCCGCCTCTGTTCAACGGCGCGACCGGCGTGCTGGTCAACCGCTGGCGACGCCGAGGACGCCCTGCGCGCTGATCGACGAGCATCGCTGCACCTACGTCCTGTCGATGCCGACGCATTCAGCGGACCTGATCAAGGCGAAGTCAGAGAGCGACCGTGCAGCTGCCCTCGATGCGCGTGCTGGCGGCCCCGGGGCTGACCCGCGAGCGCCGCATCGCGATGCGCGAGGCGTTCGGCGTGCCGCCGCTCGGCGACTACGGTCTGTCCGAGGTGCCCGGCCACGCCGCCCACGGGCTTGCATGAGCCCGACGAGAAGATCTTCCTCACCGAGGGCCGCCCGTACGACGGCACCGAGATCCGGATCGTCGACGACGCCGGAAGCCCGGTGGCACCGAACACCGTCGGCTCGGTGATCGTCAACGGCCCGAGCCGCTTCCTCGGCTTCCTCGGCAACGACGAGCTGACGCGGGAGTCGCTGACCGAGTGGGGCGGCTACCGGACCGGCGATCTCGGCTACCTCGACGAGGACGGCGCAGTTCGTCTACGTCGGGCCGCAGCAAGGACATCATCCGGCGCGGCGGCGTGACGATCGTTCCGTCCGAGGTCGAGCCGGTGATCCTGCGACACCCGCACGTTCGCGAGGTGGCGATCGTGCCGCTGCCCGACGAGCGACTGGGCGAGCGAGCGTGCGCCGCGATCATCCTCATCGAGGGCAAGCCGGCGCCGACGCTCGAGGAGCTCCAGCAATTCCTCGATCAGGAGGGCGTGGCGAAGTACACCTGGCCTGAGTCGGTCGAGGTGTTCGACGAGTTCCCGCGGACGCCATCGCTGAAGGTCGTCAAGCGCGACGTCGTCAGCCGATCCTCGAACGCTCGGCGGTCACGGCCTAGCTGCGGCGGCGTTGTGTATCATCATGATCTGCTGAAATGACTTCAGGTCAAGCGCAGTCACGCCGTACGTCTCGAGCGAGCCGGGCACGATGACGTTCTTCGAGCGGTACTTCGAGCTGCTCGACGGCCCCGATCCCCACAGCTCGCTGGAGCTGGTCGCCGAGGACGTGGAGTTCTCGATCCAGTGGGCCGCGGATGACTCTCGCAAGAGCAGCCAGTTCCTCGGCGGGCTGTGACGAGCTGCGCGGGCTTCATCGACGCGGGCGACACGCAGGGCTGGGCGCACCACGTCGTGCACAGCGGTGTCAGCGGTGACGTCGAGTTCGCGCTCGGCGAGACCCGCTGGGACACGGGCGAGCGCATCGGCACGTTCCTCGCGGTCGCCGAACTCGACGAGGCGGGCCGGATGCGCCGCTACATGGTGGCGCGGTCCCCGGCGCTGGCGCTTCCCGCACGTGAGCCGATGACCGAGACGCGCCACTACGCGGCTGATCGACGCTGACGCTGATCGGGGGCACCGAGCGGAGCCCCGGCTGATCGGCTCGGCCTGTGACCGGTGCGGCACGGTGACCTTCCCGCGCCAGTCGTCATGCCCGCGCTGCACCTCGGAGGACGTCCGCGCGCGTGAGCTGGCCACGCGCGGCGAGCTGTGGACGTGGACGATCCAGTGCTTCGCGCCCAAGGCGCCGCCGTACCTCGAAGGCGGCGTGGCCGAATTCGAGCCCTACGGCGTGGGGTACATCGAGCTGCCCGGCGAGGTCCGCGTCGAGGCGCGCCTGACCGAGAGCGATCCCGAGCGGCTGCGGATCGGGATGCCGATGGAGCTGACGCTGATCCCCGTCCCCGGGGCGAGCGACAAGCTGACCTTCGCCTTCCGGCCGGTCGAGGAGGAAGTGCCCGTCCCCTCGCGACCAGGGCACGGCGATGAGCGCCGGCGAGGACGTCGCGGTCGTCGGCGCTCGGGATCCATCCGTTCGGTCGCCACGACGGCGTGTCCGGGCTTCGAGATGGGCGCCATCGCCGCCCGTCGCGCGCTCGCGAACGCGGGCATCGCATGGCAGGACGTCGACTTCGCCGCGGGCGGGTCGGATGCCGCCGGCAACGCCGACACGTCGGTGTCGATGCTCGGGCTCACCGGCGTGCCGTTCATCAACGTCAAGAACGGCTGCGCCACCGGCGGCTCGGCGCTGACCACGGCTCACGCGATGCTCGTCTCCGGCGCCGCCGAGGTCGCGCTCGTCGTCGGCTTCGACAAGCACCCGCGCGGCGCGTTCAACCCGCTGCCCGAGGACTGGGGCATCGGCTCCTGGTACGGCGAGACGGGCTTGATGCTCACGACGCAGTTCTTCGCGATGAAGATCCAGCGCTACATGGCCGAGCACGGCATCACGCCGTCGACGCTGGCCAAGGTCGCGGCCAAGGCGTTCGCGAACGGCTCGCGCAACCCGAACGCGTGGCGCCGCGCGCCGCTCAGCGAGGAGGAGATCCTCTCCTCCAAGATGGTCAACGACCCGCTGACCCAGTACATGTTCTGCTCGCCCGGGGAGGGCGCCGTCGCGCTCGTCCTGGCCCGCGGGCCTCGCATCAGGGAGCTGACGCGGACCCCGGTCTATCTGCGTTCGGTCACCTTCCGGACGCGGCGGTTCGGTTCGTTTGAGGTGTTCAGCCCGTCGATCCCGATCGAGTCCGCGCCCTCGGCGACGACCGAGGCGGCGGCGGCGGCGTTCGAGGAGGCCGGCATCGGACCCGGCGACGTCGACGTCGCCCAGCTTCAGGACACGGAGTCCGGCGCAGAGGTCATGCACCTCGCCGAGACCGGGCTGTGCGAGCACGGCGAGCAGGAGGCGCTGATCGCGAGCGGCGCCACCGAGCTCGGCGGGCGGCTGCCCGATCAACACCGACGGCGGCTGCCTGGCGTGCGGCGAGCCGATCGGCGCCTCCGGGTTGCGGCAGGTGCACGAGGTCGTGCTCCAGCTGCGCGGCGAGGCCGGGGACCGGCAGGTGCCCAAGCGATGCCGCGTCGGCTTCACCCAGGTCTACGGCGCGCCCGGCGTCAGCGCCTGCACGGTGCTCACCGCCTGCTAACTGGCCAGCAGGTCTTGACGGTGTTGCCGGCGTCGATCGGGAGCGCCACGCCGGTGATGAACTTGGCGGCGTCCGAGCACAGGAACAGCACTGCGTCCGAGACGTCACCGGGCTCGATCCAAGCCACCCCGGGAAGGATATTCAGGCCCTCGAACGGCCTCGCGGACGTCGTCCTCGCCCGGGTTCTCCTTGTCAGGGGCAAACAGCTCGAAGGTGGCATCGTTGATGACCAGCGGGGTGCGGACGGTCGTCGGGCAAACGGCGTTGACCCGGATCCGGTGCGGCCCGCACTCCTGCGCGAGCACCTTCATCAGCCCGATCACGCCGTGCTTGGCCGCGGTGTAGTGCGCGGTGTTCGGATAGGCGCGCAGGCCCGCGGTGGAACTCGTCAGCACCAGGCTTCCGCCCTCGCCGCGCTGCACCATCGACGGCAAGCGCAGCGCGGACGGTGTTGAACACGCCGGTGAGGTTGATGTCGATCATCTCGCTCCACTGCTGCTCGGTCATCTCCCAGACGACCGCCCAGAGCCCGATGCCCGCGTTCGCGCAGACGATGTCGATCTTCCCCAGCTCCGCCAGGCCGGTGTCCACCGCCGCCTGCATCTCTGACAGCGAGCGGACATCCGCGACCGCCTTGACCGCGCGGCGGCCGGTCGCCTGCACCTGCGTGACGGTCTCGTCGAGATCCTCCTCGCTCGCCAGCGCGTAGGACAGCGTGTCGAGCGCGGTCCGCGCAAATGTCGACAGCGATCACGTCCGCGCCCTCGTGCGCGAGCCGCACCGCATGCGAGCGCCCCTGTCCCCGGCCGGCGCCGGTGACCAGCGCGACCTTTCCGTCAACGAGTCCCATCTGGAGTCCTCCCTTCCGAGGGTGCGCGACCGCTCCTAGGCCGCCGGACGCTATCACATGAAGTGAGGTCAGTTCAATCAGTTGGGCGGGGGACGACGACCGCGCGTCCCAGCACGTCGCCCTGCCGGAGCTTGTCGTAGGCGGCCAAGGCATCGTCGAGGCCGTAGACCTCGGCCTCGGAGTGGATCGCGCCGGAGCGCGGCGAGCGCCACCACCTCAGCCAGCTCCGGCAGGGTCCCCCACGTCGGCATGCGCACGGTGCACTCGTAGGGGATCAGCCCGGGCGCCACGCGCAGCTCGCCGCCGCCGCGCCCGACGAAGGTGAGGTCCCCGCCCTGGGCGACCGATCCGGCGGCCAGCGCCAGCGTCGCGTCGTTGCCGACGAAGTCAAGCGCGACGGTCGCGCCGTCGGGGCCGGTCTCGGCGCGGATCCCCTCCGGCGTCAGGCCGTCCGCCGACAGCACCGCGTCGGCGCCCGCCGTCGCGCGCCAACTCCAGCGCGGCGCCGCGCACGTCGACGGCGACGATCCGAGCGGGACTGATGGCCTTGAGAATCTGGATCGCCATATGCCCGAGCCCGCCGACGCCCAGGACGAGGGCGGTGCTGCCGGGCCGCAGTTGCGCGAGCGACAGCTTCGCCGCGTGGTAGGAGGTGAGGGCGGCATCGGTGAGTGGCGCCGCATCGACCGGATCGAGCCCCGGGGCGGGCACGAGGTACCGCGCCGACGGCACGAGGAGATACTCCGCCAGGCCGCCGTCGCGCCCGAGGCCGCCGCCGTGAGGTCCGCGCTGGGTCCGTGCGCAGGCGTTGTCGCGCCCGTTGGCGCATTGCCAACAGGCCCCGCAGCCCCACCGGCTGTACACGACGACGGGATCGCCCGGCGCAACGCCCGACGCGCCCGGGCCCGAGCGCGGCAACCCGGCCCGCGGTCTCGTGGCCGAGCGTGAACGGAAGCACGTAGGGGTACACGCCCGGCGGGCTGCCCATGATGTGAATGTCCGAGCGGCAGAGCCCCGCCGCGGCCACCTCGACGAGCACCTCCGAGCCGCGCGGCTCGGGCACGCGGGACGTCGGTGACGACGGGGTCGGCCTGCCACTGGGTCAGGCGAACCGCTCGCATCGTCGTCGGCTCACCGCGGCCGCATCCACGGGGACGACGCCGTTGTGAGGGAACGGAGGTCATCAGCAAAACTGAAGTCAGCTAAAAGGTACACTATCCGATCATGCCGGAGCCTGCCTCATGAACGGCGCGTGGCCGCGTCGCGGGCAAGGTCGCGCTCATCACCGGAGCCGCCCGGGGCATGGGGGCCGCGCACGCCCGGGCGCTGGCGCGCGAGGGCGCCACGGTCGCGATCGCGGACATCGCCGCTCGACGCCGGCGAGCAGCTCGCCGCCGAGGTGCGCAGCGCGGGCGGCGACGCGCTCGTATCACGACCACGACGTGACCGATCCGGGCGCGTGGCGCACGCTCGTCTCCACCGTGGAGCAGACCCACGGACCGATCGACGTGCTCGTCAACAACGCGGGCATCCAGGTTCGCTCGGCTCGGCATCGAGGCCGACGAGGACGAGTGGAACAAGGTCATCGCGGTCAATCAGCGTGGCGTGTTCCTGGGCATGCGGGCCGTCATCCCGGGTATGGCGCGCAACGGCGGCGGCTCGATCATCAACGTCGCCTCGGTGGCGGCGCTGGTCGGCCTGCGCGGGTCGATTCCCTACCAGGCCAGCAAGGCTGCCGTGCTCGGGCTCACGCGGGGAGCGGCCGTGTCGTACGGGCCCGACAACATCCGCGTGAACGCGATCTGCCCGGGGCTGATCGTCACGGGCATGACCGGGAGCGCATCGGCGGCGGCGGTCGAAGCGATGAAGGCGCAGATCCCGCTCGGTCGCGACGGCCGCCCCGAGGAGATCGCGGCGGTCGTCGTGTTCCTGGCTTCGGAGGAGTCGTCCTATCTCACAGGCGTGGCGCTGCCGATCGACGGGGGCTTCGTGGCCACCTAGCCCGAGGGTGGGCGACCGCTCGTGTCGAGCGGCGCCATCTCCTCGACCCGGAGCAGGTTGACGTCGACCAGGGCAGGGTCCCGCAGAGCGCCTCCCGCGGCCAGCACGCCGAGGGCGCGTTCACCCCAGCGGTGGTGGTCGAAGTACGCCTCGATGTAGCCGAGGCGGGTGGTGTCCTTCAGCAGCCCGATCGGCCGCTGGCCTTCGACGTCGAGCGGTGCGCATTCGACCTCGTTGACGACGCGGTTGACGATCAGCCGTCGCGCGCCGAACGCATCCTGCATCGCCGCCAGCGTGCGCTGAGCCAGAGCCGCGAACGCGCCCCATGCCTCCTCCGGATCCCCCGAGGCGTGCCGGTCGGCTTCGATCATGAACTTCGACAGGGCGAGCTGGCCGTCGAGGCGATCGAGGAGAACGGCCTCCTGCACCTCGCACGAGCGCAGGCGATAGAGGCAGTTCACATGGTCCTGCGCCACCATCTCGTTCTGCTCGGGCGTGAAGGCCAGCGTCTCTCCCGGCGCAAAGCGCAGCACCACGAAACGCCATGCCCGCGGCCGCTGCTCCCACCCGCCGTTCACGTCGGCCTGCGCCACCGCGCGATCCGTGTGGTAGCTGACCAGCGAGGGCATCGGGCGCAGGAGGTCCTGCGCCATGCGGACGTGAACCCGGGTGTAGTGGCGCTCGCACTCCTCCGGGGTTCGGGAAGGAGTCGGGATCGAAGCGGCCGATCACCTTGCCCATCGCCGACGCCTCGCCTCAGCTCGCGCCGTTCAGCCCGACCGGCTCCGCGGCCAGCGGCATGAACCGGCGGGTGATGGCCCCCTGGGTCAGCTCGGCGCCCTCCGAGCACACTCGCTGATCTTGCCGTCGACGATGACGAGACCCGATCGCAGAGGTCGGCGAGCTCCTCGAGGTCGCTCGAGCTGACGACGACGGCGGCGCCGTCACTGGCCGCGGCGACGAGCTCACGGTGCAGATCGGCCTTCGCGCCGACGTCCACGCCCTGAGTCGGCTCGTCCAGCAGGAACACCGTGCGGCTTCTGGGACAGCCACTTGCCGAACAGGATCTTCTGCTGGTTGCCGCCGCTGAAGATGCTGAGCGGCTCGTCGACGGCGTTTGCGGGCCTCACCGAGAGGCGCTCGAACCAGTCCTTGGTCCGTCGCGGCCTCGACCTTGCGGCGCAGCAGGCCGCCCTTCCAGAACGGCTTGAGGTCCGGCAGCGTCAGATTCTCCCGGGCGCTCATCGTCATCACGCCTCCGCCGACCTTGCGGTCGGGCGCGAGGTACGCAACACCGGAGCCGATGGCGAGGTCGGGGCGACCCGACGGGAGCGGCTTCCCCGTCACCCTCACCTCACCGCCGGTCCGTGGAAGCGCGCCGAAACTCGCCCCCAGCACGCTGTCACGGCCGGAGCCGGCCAGGCCGGCGATCCCGACGATCTCGCCGCGATCGACCTTGAAGGACACCCCGGCCAGGGCTCCGGCGCGCAGCCCTCGGACCTCGAACACCGTCTCCTGCTGGCGGCTCGCTGCCCGCGCGGCCCGCCCACGCCGGGAGTCGGTCTCCTCGGCGAGCAGCTCCTCGCCGGCGAGCAACTGAACGATGCCGGCGTGGTCGAACTCGCTCACCGGGCCCGCTCCGACAACCTTGCCGTCGCGGAACACCGAGACCTTGTGGGCGACGCGGAAGACCTCGCCGAGGTGGTGGGTCACGTACAGGACGCCGACCCCGGTGGCCGCCATGGCGCTGACGCGGTCCAGGAGATGGTCCACCTCGTCGACCGGCAGCGTCGCGGTCGGCTCGTCGAGGACGAGCAGGCAGGCCGGGTATTCGGGATCCTCGCGCAGCGCGCGGGCAATGGCGACGCCGGTCCGCTCCGACGCGCTGAGCGTCGCCACCATGGCGCGCGGATCGATGTCGAGGCTGAGCCGCTCCAGATCCTCCTTGGCCTGGGCGTAGGTGGCCTTGCCCCGGATCGTCCCGAACGCGGTGGGAAAGCCTGACCCCAGCGCCATGTTGTCCTGAACGGACAAGGTCGGGATCAGGCCGAGATCCTGTTGCACGAACCGGCATCCGAGCCGGTAGGAGTGGACCGGTGACTCGAACGACAGCTCCTGATCCTGGATCCGGATACCACCACCCGGGTCGGGCGCGTGGTATCCGGACAGGATCTTGATCAGGGTGGACTTGCCCGATCCGTTCTGTCCCAGGAGTGCGTGGACCTCGCCGGGCTCGATCGTCATGCTGACGCCCGCCAGAGCTTTGGTCCGCGTGAATGTCTTGGACACGGTGTCGACTTCGAGCACTTTGGTCATCGCGTTCTCCTGGAGTGAGTCACGTGCTGGACCTCCGCTTACTGGATATTCCAGAGCTTCAGGAACTGGGCCTTGGCGTCTGACGGAGCGGACCAGTTGGTCGTCGAGCCGATCGTCTGCTTGGTCAGCAGCTGCGTCGGCATCAGCGCCTCCTGGGCCACCGGGATGGACATGCCCTCGGCGTCGCGGAACGCGATGTCCATGTTCAGGTACGCCTGGTAGGAGGGATCAAAGCCGGTCCAGGCGAGCCTCGGATCCGTTCTTGAGGCCGGCGATCCCGGCTTGATCGGCAGCTTCGCCGATGACCTTGACCTTGCCGGCGAGACCGGCGCCCGCGAGGGCGGAGGTGAGACCGTCAGAGAACGGGCCGTCATCTGAGACGACGTAGTTCGCCGACGGATTGGACCGCAGCGCGGAGACCATCGTGCTGGGCACCTTTCCGGCCACCAGGTCCGGAATCGTGAGGTTTGTGATCGAGGTCTTGCAGGCCGGGCACTGCGCCTTGACCTCCTTCTGGAAGCCGTCCGTGAAGCCGTTGAGAATCGGGTAGGCCGGCACGTGCTCGATGACCGCGTTGCCCTTGCCGCCCGAGTCGGAGACGAAGAAGTCGGCGATGATCTTGCCCATCAGCGCATCCTGGGCAAAGGCGTCCACCACGGCGAGGACCGGCGGGGTGACCGTCGCCGGATACACCGAGTCCAGGATCCACTTCGCGCCCGCGTTCTTCGCCGTCGACAGCTGCGAGGCCGTCAGGGGCAGGCCCGCCTCCACGAGATACTGGGGGTGCTTGGCCAGCGCCGAGGTCAGCGCGGCGTTGAACGTGCCCGGGTTGGCCGGGTCGTAGCTGACCAGCGAGTAGTTCCAGTGCGCCAGCGTGGCCAGCTTCGCCATTCCTTGCTGGATCAGCACGTTCGACGGATTATTGGTCCCCAGCATCACGATCGTCTTGCCCTTGGGCGGCGCAGCCTTGAGCGGTGTGGTGATGTTGATCTTCGTCGGAAGCGCCATCTACGGCTTGAGCGCCGTCGCGGCGGCGCTGGAACCTCCAGCCGCGCTGGTCGCACCCGCGGCGGACGTGGCCGCAGCCGAGCTGGTGCCCGTCGCCGCGGGAGCCGACGAGCTCGCCGCGCTCGAGGAGTTGGAGGAGCTCGAGGAGCCGCACGCCGCGAGCGCGAGGCAGATCACGAGCGTGCCGATGATCGCTGTCAGCTGGCGACCCCGCGGCCGGCGTCCGTGCCGGGGATCGAGTTTCGGTTGGTGTGTCATGTGTCTCTCCTTCAGCCTGTTTTCACGGGTGGTAACGATTTCGCCGCACGAACCGCCGAGCTCGCACACTCTGCGTGCGGCCCGACGACGCGTCGCTCTTCTAGTTGGGCTTGGAACCGGCTCGGGAGCCGGCGGTGGAGGCGGAGGCAGCGACGGGCTCGGCCGTCACCTCCGTCTCGAGATCAGGCTCTTCCAGGCCTGGTGACGGGCCTGCGGAGCCTCCGCGGAACATCGCCTTGACCCGCTGCCCGAGAGCAGAGGGACCGCGCTTGATCGACAGCGCGACGGCGATGATCAGCGCCACGCCGTTGAACATGTCGCTCAGCCAGCTGGCGCCGGACACGAGCTGTAGTCCCTGCACGCCGGTGGCCAGCACGTAGATGGCCAGCAGCGTCCCCCAGACGTTGAACCTTCCGGGAATGAGCTGGGTCGAGCCCAGGAATGCGGCCGCGAAGGCCGGGAGCAGGAGGGTGCGCGCCGAAGTTGAGCGACGGGCCGTTCAGCGACGAGAACATGACTCCCGCCAGCCCGGAGATCGTCGCCGAGGTCACCAGGGCGAACGTCGTATAGCGCTTGATGCGCACACCCGACAGGCGCGCCGCCTCGGGGTTGCCGCCGATGGCGTAGAGGTAGCGGCCAACCGGCGTGTGCGCCGTCAGCCACCAGAGAACGAAGGCCAGGACGACGAGGTACAGCACCACGATCTGAAACCCACCGATCGTGGTCTGCGTGAAGTTGTTCCAGGCCGTCGACGCCGGCGGGATGGGCTGGCTGTTGGAGGAGACGATCACCTCAACCGCCGCGAGGACCGAGCCCATTCCGAGCGTGGCGATGAACGAGTTGACGCCCAGCTTGACGACGATGAACGCGTTGACGAAGCCGATCGCGACCGCCACGACGATCCCGGCGATGATCGCCGGCACCACCGCCCAGTGGTGGTTGTTCATCAACACGATGGTGAGGATTCCGGACACGTTGGCCGTGGCCCCCACCGACAGGTCGTACAGCCCGGCCGCGAGCGGGATGAGGACGGCGAGGCCGATCATCCCCGTGACCGCCTGCTGGGCGGCGACGCTGTGGAGCGTCGAAGTCGTCAGGAACTCGGACGGCGTCCAGATGCCGAACACGATGATGAACAGGGCCCCCAGATAGAGGCCGCTGAAGCGGTCAAAACCGGTGTTGAACTTCCGGCGCCGCGGAGCCTTCTCGGTCACGCTCACCATTGCGTCTCCCCCCTCACTTGACGGGTGGACGCTGTCCCGTCGACGTCAGACCAACCTGATGGACGCACCGACGTGGCGCGGCAACCGTCTCGCATGAAGCACCCTCTCCTCTGGGGTGAATTGAACTCAAGTCGAATCGTAGACAGCCTTCTGCGGGAAGTCAAGGTTGCACTGCGTTAACCCCCGCTAGGGCCAGCCGCAGGCTGCCGCTAAGCGGTTTCGGCGCCTCGGCGCCAACCCGGCCAAGCGGTTATGCGAACCCCCGCCGCCAGAAGTGCCTTCACCTCAACCGCGGCGCTCATCGCGGCCGGCAGGCTCGCCGTCTCGGGAACGAAGTTGAAGCGCCGGCAGCCCGCGGCAGGTACGGCGCGAGCGCCTCGGCCACCACATCAGGGGGACCACACGGCGCGTAGCGCTCGAAGCGGTCAAACGGCAGCCCGTAGGCCGCTTCCATGGTCGCGGCGAGGCGCTGCCTGGCCCGCGCGCCCGAGATGTCGAAGCCGGCCCAGAGCTGAAGGGAGTGCTGCCAGGGAACGTGGCCTCGCCCGGCGCGCGTGGCTGCGATGTCGATGTGGCCGACCGCCTCGGCGAAACGACGCGGTGAGACCCAGAGGCCCAGCCAGCCGTCCCCCAATTGCCCTGTCCGCTCGAGCGCCGCGTTGGATCGGCCGCCGACCAGGACCCGGATCGGCATCGCCGGCGCAGGACGGATCGCGCCGCGAAGGTTGAAGAACCGGCCGCGAAAGTCGACGTCGTCGCCCGCTGACGTGGTCGGCCACGGTCAGGTGATCGACACCCGCCGCCACGGAGCGCTCCGCCAGCTCAGGCAGGGCGCCCGACCATGCGTCGAGGTCGTGCTCGCGCAGGACGATCCCCACCTCGACGGAGGTGCCGGCGCCCATCTCGCTCGACTTACGCCGAGGCTGTGCGTTCCGCGGTGGCGGTCACGCCCGCCTGCAACCCGAACACAAGCGCACAGGCGAGGCCTCCCGCGTACGCGCGCTGGAAGACTCCGCCGGCCTCCGCGCCGGCCGCGAGCAGGCCCGGGATCACGTGGCCCGACTCGTCGAGCACCCGCGCCTGGGGGTCGATCCGGAGTCCGCTGAAGGTGAAGGTGATCGCGGGGATGACCTCGATCACGTAGTACGGCGGGTCGACCAGCGGGACGGCGTCGAGCGTCCGGCCCGGGCTGGGGGTGCCCGCCTCGCACTGCCGATTGAACTCCAGCAGAGTGTCGCGCGCGGCCGGGCCTGGGTACCCCCACTCGTCCGGCAGGGCCTCGAACTCGTCGATGTCGTCGGCGACGGCGGCGCGAGCGCCCCGCCGATAGGCGAGCTGGAACTTGTCGAGCGGCTCCACTCCCTCGACATACGGCGCCATCATCCACTCGTGTGGACGCGCTGGTCGTAGACCAGCAGGGCGCGGGCCTCCGGCTGCTCGAGGACATCGAGCGTGTTGAGATGGTCGCCGATCGTCTCGTCGCAGAAGCGCTGGCCGTCCAGGTTGAGCAGCACCCCGTGCTCGCTGTGGTAGAAGGTCAGGTCGGTGAACTCGTAGGGGTTGGTGTAGGCGACCTTCGAGGGGATCAGATGGCCGTAGAAGCCGGCGTCCGGGCGGTCCGAAGGCGGCGCCCACCGACAGGCCGAGCCTCAGGCCGTCGCCGACGCTGTTGCGGATTGGAGCGCAGCGGCAGGTCGGCGGCCAGCGGGTGGATGTGCTCGCGCGCGCAGCGCGGGATCGCCTCCGAAGCCACCGGTGGCCAGCAGCGTCGAGCGGGCGCGGACCACCCGGTGCTCGCCCGAGGCGCGCTCGATCTCGGCACCGACGACGCTCCCCTCCTCGAACAGGAGTCGCTGGGCGGTCCACCCGACCAGCAGCTCGCCGTGCTCGCGCACGATCCGCTCGCAGGCCAACAGATAGTTCGCCATGTCCGTCGCACAGCCGCGTCCGTAGCCGAGCACCGTCACCGGGTCGGCCACGCTGACCCCGAGCGAGCGGACCCATTCCAGTGCCTCGCCGTAATGCTCGACGACGCGCGCCGACAGCTCGGGATCCGCGTCCGGGTTGACCTCGCGCATCACCTCGACCGTCGGTGCGGTCCAGATGAACCCCGCGTACATGGCCGAGCCGCCGATCGCCGGGCCCTTCTCGACGAGGATCACGCTCGCCCCGTCGCTGCATGCGCGCGCCGCCGCGCTCATCCCGGCCATCCCGCCGCCGAAGACCAGGAGGTCGACCATCGAGTCTGAATCCGACATCACGCGATCTCCCTTGCTGCTCCCGAAAGCTGAACTGACGTAAGCTTACTACGTCGCGAGTGAGCCTACTTCAGTTCGATTTGCACCGGCGCGACGTCAAACTCTCGCTCTGGCGCTCGAGGTGGCGGCCGAGCTCGACGTCCTGGTGTCCCCGCCGATCACCTACGGGTACCGCTCGCGGCCGCTGTCGGACGGTGGGGAGGCGTTCCCGGGCACGGTCAGCCTGAGCGCCCGGACGCTGATGGCGCTGGTGGAGGAGGTGCTCGTCGGCCTGGCGGCCAGCGGATTCCGGCATCTGGTGGTGCTCAACTGGCACTACGAGAACTCCAACTTCGTCTACGAGGCCGCCTGGTTGGCGCGGGAGCGTGCCGCCTCGGCGGACCCGCGGATCATGATCATCGAGGCGGCGTTCTCCGAACTGTCACCGGAGGTGATGGAGTTCCTGTTCGGCGGTGAGTTTCCCGGCTGGGACGTGGAGCATGCGGGCATCCTGGAGACCTCGCTCATGCTCCACCTCCGGCCGGACCTGGTGTCCTTTGACCGCGCCGTGGACGATCAGGCCCGACGCCACCCGCCCTACGACGTGGTGCCAGCCCCCACCGACTTCGTGCCACGGAGCGGGACGTTGTGGAAGGCGACGCGGGCGAGCGCGGAGAAGGGCCGCCTCGCGTGGCCCGAGATCGTGTCCCGGGTCACGCGTGCCGTGGGTGACGAGCTCGGGCTGGCCGAGCGCCGATCACGCCGCGCGGGCCCCAATCTGAGCCCGGTCACCGCCGGCCGTCGCTGCGCGGGCGCGTCAACGTGAACGTATCGAAGACCTCGAGGTCACCGCCGTACCCCTTGACGCGGTGGTACGTCACCTCGATCGGGGTCGGGCCGCCCGGCCCGTCGCCCGGATCCACGGGAGAACGCCGCGAAGCCGTAGGCGCGGTCCTTGTCGCGCACCGAGGACCAGATCGCGGCCTCGCGCGTGTAATCGGGCAGGAAGTGGCCGGTCGGCGCGCCTGGACCCGGATTTGACTTGCCGGGGCCGACGGAGGTGATCACGAAGCACTGTGGTGGATCGGTGAGGATCGTGAGATTACGAACGTGTGGCCGGCGGGCGCTCGACTTCGGCGGTCCGCGCTGTAGGGTCCTCCACCCTCAGCCGGGTGTGCGAGAGCGCAGTGCGATCCAGAGGTCGACGCGGTCGTCCATCGAGTCCAGGCTGC
The DNA here is from genome assembly GCA_963771675.1 of uncultured Actinomycetota bacterium. Taxonomy (GTDB): domain Bacteria; phylum Actinomycetota; class Thermoleophilia; order Solirubrobacterales; family Solirubrobacteraceae; genus Palsa-465. The sequence goes on from CAVYUJ010000010.1 coordinate 353,222, forward strand.
GCCCGAAGTGCGTTGGATTCGACACTATCGGCGCCGCACCGGCCCGCTGATACTCGGCTGCAGACCTGGTGAAGGCAACAGTCGAGGAGTGTGAATCGTGAGCAGCACCGCAATTGACCGTCCGCAGATGGTGCGCCTGCCCAACGGCGAGAAGGTGACGCCGATGTTCTCGCCCGGGGAGATGGAGCGGCGTCTGGCGGCATTGCGGGTGTTGATGGGAGAGCTCGACCTCGACGCGGTGCTGTTCACCAGCTACCACAACATCAACTACTACGGCGACTTCCTCTACTGCTCGTTCGGGCGGCCGTACGGTCTGATCGTCACCGCAGGTGCTCGGCCAGCGCCGCGTCGGTGCACAACGGCAGGTGGTGGCCGTGCTGCTCGGTGGCGCCGACGGGCACGATCACCGCCGCCCCGCGCTGAGCGGCGGCATCCACCTCCGGCCAGGTCAGGTCGGTCAGCTGCCGGATCCGGCGATCCGAGCGGGCTCGGCCGTTGGCGCCCTGTGGCCGATCGCTCACGACGCCCCCGTCGCGACAGGGGTCTCGGCGCTCTGCGTCTCACGGGCCTCGAGTCCCGAGACGATCGCGATCTGAGGAAAGCCGAGGATCCGCTCCCACGCCGGCGAGCGCGCGGCCAGGGCCGCCAGCGCCAGATACACCACGCCGCCGAGTACCCACGCCTCGATGGTGGGAATGCCCCAGCCGCCGAGCGGGGTGCCGTCCTGCCACGGGAAGATGCCGTTGCCGTAGCTGCCGAACAGCACCATCGCCACCAGCGCGGCGATGGCGGGCCAGTTGCCGAGCGCCGCCTCCCGCCATGCCGGCACCCGGTCCAGCGGCCGGCGGATACCCAGTAGGCGCGGCAGTACCAACTGATCGGTGTACATGATCACCGTCGCGCCCGGGACGGCAACCGCCAGCAGCGTCGTGATCCGGTAGAAGTTGCTCAGGCTCTGCGGTACCCACCATGCCATGAACCCGCCGACCGCGGCCAGGATGATGCACGTGTAGAGCCGGCGCCAGTGGCGCCACCCGCCGAGCACGTTCTGGCCGGCGTTGAGGGACTCGTAGTAGTTGGCGTCGTCCACGGCGACCTGGGTGGCGGTGGCGAGGATGAACGCGAGCACCGCGACGCCGAACAGCGAGAACTGGGCAGTGGTGTCGAATACCTTCCCGAAATCGCCGCTCCCGGCGCGGGCCGCCATGATCCAGCCGGCCGTCGGAAGCACGATCTGGCCGACGAAGAGCCCAATGGCCAGGGGCGTCACGCAGTCGCGCACGCGCGGCTGCGCGTATCGGAACAGGTCGGGCTCGTTGCCGTAGGTGGCGAAGCTGATGCCCAAGATCACCCCGGCGGCGAGGGTCGCGGACCCCGGCGCGTGGGAGGCGAGCACGTGGCCGGGGGTGACGACCAGCGCCTTGACCAGCGTCCACACCACCCACAGCAGCGTGAGCGGGGCGGCCACGTAACGGGCGAAAAGCGTGATTCCGGTGAAGCCAAGGATGTTGTTGACGATTCCCAGCGCCGCGATGAAGATGCCGATCGTGAGGATCGGCGCCCAGCCGTAGAGCCCGTGCCACATCGAGGCGAGCAGGTAGGCCTGATAACCCACCCAGCCGAGGGGGATGATCATCACCATCAGCGACACCAGGCCCGAGCCGGTGGCGCCGAAGATCGAGCGGCTCAGCAGCGTGTGGGTCTGGCCGGTGCCGGCGCCCAGGTAGGCGGCCGGGACCGCGTAGGCCAGGTAGCAGGCGGCGCTGATGGCGACGCAGATGAGCATCCGCCCCAGCGTGAACCCCATCTCATACAACGTGAACCCGAGCGCCATGTACGCGAAGCCCGGATAGAACGTCAGCCACAGTGGCACGTGGTGTGTCCATGTGCCGCGCCGCTCTGACAGCGGGACGATGCCGTCGTGGCTGGACGAGTAGTCGTGGCGCAGCTGCTCGCGCAGGCCCCGGCGAGCGGCCGGCCGCTCGGTGGTCTCCATGTCCTCTTCTCCCTCGCCCGCCGGCGTTCAGCCGCGGATGATGTTGTGCTCGGGCCCGTACCGGGAACGTCGTGATGTCCTCCGCGCCGTCGTCGGTGACCACCAAGATGTCGTGCTCCCGATAACCGCCCGCCCCCGGCTCGCCGTCAGGAATCGTGATCATCGGCTCGATCGAGACCACCATCCCCGGCTCGAGCGTGGTGTCGATGTCCTCCCTGACCTCGAGCCCCGCCTCGCGCCCGTAGTAGTCGGACAGACGCCGAAGCTATGCCCGTAGCCGAAGGTGCGGCGCTCCAGGACCCCGTGGCCCTGGTAGATCTCGGCGAGCTAGGCGCGATGTCGCAGCACCGCGCACCCGGGCGGACAAGCGCCAGGCCACGCTCCATGCACCTCGACATTGATCCGCCAATAGCGCCAGCGATGCCTCGTCGCAATGATCAGGACAGATGCGACTCCAGGGCCATGTGCGTGCCCTTCGATCATTAGGGAAGACAGTTAAGCGACAGGGGATGTCGCGGCGCGCACACGACGGCTGGTGGCCGGATTGTAGGCCCCGTCGGTGTTGATTCCGAGCTGGAACCACACCCAGGTGTCCATCAGACTCCGATGCGGATACGTCTTGGCGATCTCGCGCACCATCGCCTGCGTGCCCATCAGTGCCACCTCGTACTCGGGAACGCCGTCGGCGATCGCCTTCCGACCACCGCCTCGCCGCCTAGCTCAGCGATCCGCGCCCCGTTGCGGATGACCGCGACTCCTCGGGCGATTTGATCATCCGCCGGCGCATGCAGGCGGCGCTGACGTCGACCACCTCGGCGTCGAGCAGGAACACGTGGCCGACCACACAGTCATCGATCAGGCGCTGGCGTTCGTCGCGATCGAAGCTCTGCAGCGGGAACAGCGTGCGGTGCTCCGAGCGAGCACCGAGCACCTGGTCGGTGAAGCCTATTTCGACCTTGTGGCCGCGGGTGAGGCCGAGCTCGCCGGCGGTGATGCACGCGGATGCGCTTCGCTTCGGCCTTGACCCCGACAGCGCCGCATGCGCCCTGTGTGCGCGGCGCCGGACCCAGGAGGCGGCGCTGCTCGCGGTGCGGGCCTACCTGGACCAGCACGGTCGCGGCAGTGCCCTGGCCGTCAAGGCCGAACAGCTGCTGGGGATCGTCCCTGTGGCCGCCGGTGACGACCTGGTCGATCTCGCCCGTGAGCTGCACGACGCGGCCGGCCCCGTCGGTGTAGACGACGTTGTCGCCATAGGTGCGGCGGTGAGGCTGGCCGTAGTCGATGTTGGCCGACACCGAGGTCTGGTCCTCCGCCGGTAAGCGTCTCGATCCGGGCCAGCCGCTGACGCAGCGTGTTGACGTGCAGGTGCAGTTCGCCCGCCGTCTGTTAATAGCGACCACCGGACCCAAGGAACCGCTCCAGTGTGCGGACGAGCCCGTGCGGCGCCGGGCGTCGTGCTCCTCCAGCGGCCGCACCAGGGTGTCGCGGAACACATCGAGCAGGCGATCGTCCTGCAGGCCGATGAGCAGCGCGTGTGACGCGAGCGTGTCGTGGGTGGCGTGGCCGGCATCCCGGCGGCGCATCGCGAACCGGCACGCGTGGCGGGCCTGAACCACGCTTGCGCTGCAGATCCGCAGGGCCCTCGGCCAGCCCGCCCACCCCGACGAACGACCCGCCTGGGCTCGCCGCCCCCGGCCACGACCAGGCAGCTGTCGCTGGCGGCGATCGGCACAGCGAAGGCTGTCACGCCGCCGAGATCGGCGGTGGGCCCCCCGGCGGCGATCGCCTCATCGACCGCCTCGGCGACCTCCCGCACGAGCGAGCCGGCGCCGGTGTCGGCGATCACGCCGCGACCGCGCTGGACGACCGCAGCCGGCCTCGGGAGAAGTCCCGACAGGACACGCAGCAACCCCTCCAGGCCACCGCCCTGCTGCAGGCAGTACAGAAAGCGCCCGCTGCGCTCCAGCGAGTCCAGGAGCGGTCGCTCGCGCAGCCGGTGCTGGGCCTCGACGAACTCCTCCGCGATCTCGATGAACGAGATGTCGGGCGGCACATGAAACAGCGTCAGTCCCCACGCCCGACAGGCCTCGACCAGCTCCGTCGGGCCCTCGTCGACCAGCGGGTTGGTCCCGAACCCCAGCGCCGCCGCCTTGGCCTGACCGAGGCCGGCGGCGAAGGCCCCCGGCGCCATGCCGTGCCAGTACCAGATGCCGGCGGTGAGCACGACCTCGTCACCGCGCAGATACGGCGCCGGATCGGGCATCTCGCTGGCGTGCACCCAGCGGATACCCGATCCATATCTCCCGCCACGACGACCCGCAGCCGCAACTGCGGACGCGTCACCAGCTCGCGGACGGTGAGGGACATCGGGGGGGCGCATGGTAGAGAACCGGTGCAGACGGACCTCCGGCTCAGTGACGTCGCAACATCGACCTCATCCGCTCGAGCGGGGAGCGACGGGAGCCCCGGACGCCGCGCGGCGCCGGTGCTGGCGTCGGCGCGCAGCCGCTCGGCCTCGGCGCGGTTGCGCTCGGAGATATCGCGGAAGACCACGTCCGCGCCGCGCCGGTGATCGATCGGACCCGTAGCCGAGGATGCTCAGCGCGGCGCCGTTGGCGAACAGGGACGACGCCGGCGTCGTCGACCGCATAGACCGCGTCGGCCATGCTGGCGATGAGCGCCGAGAGCAGCGCCTCCTCGTTTGATCCGAGTCGCTTGGCGATCTGCTCAGACATGGGTGACATCTCGCGCGTGGCCGGCCACGGCTGCAGATCATGCCGACGGCCGGTGTGGCCCGGGCCTTCGCGAGGATGGTCCGGCATCGCATCCAGTGGGTCTGATGGAATGCGCTCGGTGACCCGCGCCGCCACACCCGCCGCCCCGGCGGCACCGATCGGCGTGATCCCCTCGGGCTGGCCGAGGACGCGCCGCTGCTGCGCGCCTATCTGGCCTGCCTGGACCGCAGGACGCCGGTACAGTCCGTTCCACACCCCCGGGCACAAGGGGTCGACCGCGCTGACCGGGGCGGTCGTGGTCGGCGATCACCCGCTGGCCGGCGGGCTGGACACGATCAAGATGCGGCACGGGTGGCTCGAGGAGGCCGAGCGTCGCGCGGCGGCCCTCTACGGAGCGGACATGTGTCGGTTCTCGGCCGGCGGATCGACGCACTGCAACCAGGCCCTCGCCCTGTCGATCGGCGTTCCCGGGGACGTGGTGGTGGTCTCGCGAACCCTGCACCGGTCGCTGTTGCTCGGGCTCGTCCTCGCCGGCCTGCTGCCCATCTGGGTCGAGCCCGAGGTCAGCCCCACGACGGGGCTTCCGCTGGCCTATGCCCCCGAGCGGATCGCCGTGGCCCTCGCCGAGCACCCTGAGGCCAGGGCGGTCTTCCTCTCAGACCCTTCGTACGTCGGCACATTCTCCGATCTGCGCGAGCACGCCCATGTCGCCCACCGCGCGGGCGTCCCCCTTCTCGTCGACGCCGCCTGGGCCGCGCATTTCGGGTTTCACCCCGCGCTTCCGCCCCACGCCCTGGCCGCCGGCGCCGACGCGATGGTCACCAGCGCGCACAAGACGCTGCCCGCGTACTCGCAGGCGGCGTGGCTGTTCGCCCGCACCGAACGCCTCGGCGCGAGCCGCCTCCAGCGCGCATTCGACGCCCTGCATACGACGAGCCCGGCGGGCACGATCATGGCGAGCATGGATGCGGCGAGGGCGCTCCTCGAGCGTGACGGCGAACGCCTCCTCGGCCGCGCGATCGCTGCGGTGGCCGATGCGCGCGCGGAGCTCGCGTCGGTTGCCGGGCTCACCGTCCTCGATGGGCCGATGATGGACCCGGCCAAGCTCACCGTCGGCCTGGCCGGCACGGGCGCCCACGGCGTCGACGTCGAATCCGATCTCAGGCACGCCGGCGTCCCGGTGGAGATGGCCGACCGGGACACGGTGGTGGCGCTGGTGACCCTCGCCGATGATGCGTCGACGCTGCAGCGGCTCACCGCGACACTGGTGCAGTCCATCGAGCGACGGCGCGCGACCCCGCGCGCGGTGACCGCCGCGGCGGGCTGGATCGTCTCCCCACAGACGCGAGTGGCGCCCCGCGAGGCGTTCTTCGGCGAGGTGGACACCGTGCCGTTCGCGTCCGCGGCGGGGCGAATCAGCGCCGAGCTCATCGCGCTCTACCCGCCGGGCGTACCGATCTTGGCGCCTGGCGAGCTGGTGACCGAACAGACGCTGGCCACCCTCACCGAGGCGATGGCCGACGGTGTTCGGGTCGCCTACGCCGCCGACCCCGGACTGGCGACGCTTGAGGTCCTGGCCGGCACGCACAGCCCGCGCGTCTGATCCGAAAGACTCCGAGTTCCGGTGCGCCGGAGCCGCGGACGTTCGTCGTTTGGAAGGTCCCGCGGTGGGCTAGTTGGGATCACACCCATGGGTTCAGACACGGAGGGGGGCCGTCGGGCTGCGGGGTCGCTGCCGACCGCGTCAACGCCGCCATCCGCGGGCGCTGATGGTGCGGCGCCCCTGCGCGCCGAGTTCGATCCGCGCGTCGCCTATCGCGCGGTCCTGCTCGCGCTCGGGCTGCTCGCCGGCGGGCTGCTCTTCGAGGAGCTCGTCCAGATCGTCATGCTCGTCACCATCGCGCTGGTCATCGCCGTGCCGCTCGCCGCCTCGGCGACTTGGCTGAGCCGCTGGCGGGTCCCGCGCGCGCTGGGCGCGGTGCTCTCGCTGCTGGCCGGCGGCGCGGTGACCGCGATCCTGCTGGCGTTCGTGGTGCCGACGTTCGTCAGCCAGGCCAACGACTTCATCAACCAGCTGCCGTCCACGGCAGCACATCTGGAGCGGAGCCTCAACCACCTGCTCGGCCTGCGGCGGGGGACCACGACGAAGGCGGTGACACAGTTCGTGCACCGCTACACCGACCATCCCGCCGTGCTGCTCGGGCCTCTGGCGGCCATCGGGGTCTCGGTCGCAACCGTGGCCGGCGCGATCGTGGTGGTGATCATCAGCGCGCTGTACATGGCGATCAGTCCGGCCCCTCTGGTGGACGGTTTGACGCGGCTGTTCCCCTCATCTCGGCGGCCCGACGTGCTGCGGACGCTGGAGCGGATCCGCGTGGCGTGGCTGGCCTGGCTGCGCGGCGTCGCTCTGGACATGCTGGTGCTCGGGGGCCTGCTGTTCATCGGGATGCAGATCGTCGGCCTCCAGTTCGCGGCAGGGTTCGCGATCTTCTCCGCGCTGATGACGGTCATCCCGAACTACGGCTCGGTGATCAGCGCCGTCCCTCCAATCGCCTACGGGCTGACGAGCTCGTTTCATGAGGGCGTCCTGGTCGCCGTCGTCTATGTGATCGTCAACCAGGTGGAGGGCAACGTCGCGCTGCCGCTCATCATGGGCCGCTCGGTGAGCCTGCACCCCGCCGTCATCGCGGTGGGCGTGCTGGTGGCGGGCTCGTTGTTCGGGGTCATCGGGCTCCTCATCTCGGTACCGCTGATCTCGCTCACGCTGATCCTGGCCGACGAGCTGTGGGTCAGGCCCCACGGATCGGCGCACGGTCCACTCGGCGACCCCGGAGACGAGGGCGCATGAATGGCCGGACGCGGCCGAGAGGTGAGCGCGCCATCTACGGCGCGATCCTCCTCGGCGCGGTGCTGATCGCGGCCGGGCTCGTCGCCCAGCAGCTCGCCTCGCTGATCCTGGCGACGATGCTGACCGTCATCGCCAGCCTGCCGCTGGCCGTCGCCGCCGAGCGGCTGGCGCCGATGGGCGTCCCGCGTCCGCTGGGCGCGCTGATCGCGCTGGTGGCCGGGATCGGCGTCGTCGCCGGGGCGCTGGCCCTGCTGCTGCCCCCGCTGGTCTCGCAGGCCACGACCCTTGTCACCGACGCGCCGCAGCTGGTCAGGACCGCCGAGGTGAAGCTGAGCTCGGTCACCGGCGACCGTCCCGGACACGTCGCCGCGCAGCTTCAGCACGAGCTCACCACGTTGGTCCATGACCCGTCCCAACTACTCGGCCCGATCACCACCGTCGGCGCCAGCGTGGCCACTCTCATCGGCGGCGTGGTCATCGGCCTCATCACCGCGTACTACATCGCCGCGCAGCCCACGCCCCTGACCAACGGACTGCTCAGCCTGTTCAGCGCTGACGCGCGGCCGGAGGCCGAGGCGACGCTGGGGCGGATCCGCGCTGCCTGGCTCGGGTGGCTACGTGGCCTCGCCGCCTCGATGGTGCTCATCGGCGTCATGCTCTACGTCGCCCTCGGCCTCATCGTGGGCCTGCCGTTCGCGCTCGTCTTCGCCGTGCTCAGCGCTTGCGCCGAGGTCGTGCCCTATCTGGGGGCGCTGGCCAGCGGAATCCCCCCGGTCGCCTACGCGCTCACCATCTCCCCCACCCGTGCCGTCGTGGTGCTCGTCATCTACATCCTCGTCCACCAGATCGAGGCCAATGTGATCGGGCCGCTGGTGATGGCGCGCGCCGTGCGACTGCACCCCGCGGTGATCGCGATCGGCGTGGTCGCCGTGGGAGAGGTGTTCGGTCTGCTCGGGCTGATCGTGGCCGTACCGATCATCTCGCTGATCACGATTCTGGTGGACGCGCTGTGGATCTCGCGCCACGAACCCGCCGTGATCCTGCCCGACTGAGCTGACATCGCCGCCGGCGCTCGGGCGCACGCCGTCGGTGCTCGAAGCTTTTTGTGATCGTGCCGTCAGCCGGGGTAACCCTTGAGCGCCGAAGTCACACCCATCTTGGGGCAAGCACGAACGGAGGAGAGATGGTGGTTGGAGCCGATGAGATCCGGCGCTCGAGCGCCGGCGAGGCCGCCTGGATCAAGATCGACCCCGAGCGCGACCGCGTGCGCGTCCGCTGCGGGGGTCGGCTGGATGCCGGCACCGCCGCTCAGCTGACGCGCGACTGCGAGGGTCTGATCGACCGCGGCTTCCGGTGGCTGCTCCTGGACATCCGCCATACCACGTCGATCGCCCCGGCGGCGGTGAGCGCGATCGCCGTCCTCGATCACAGGGCCCGCGCGGGGGGCTGCCGGCTCTCGGTGGTGCCCGGCAGCGGCGGGGCCGCCGCGACGCTGCGCCGCGCAGGCCTGCTGGGGCGCCTCCACCTCGAGGGCTCCACACAGCTGTTCTGGGACTGGAGCCACGACCTGACGTCTCGGTGAGGATGACGTCGGGGAGGACTGCGGCTACCCGTCCTGCAGCTGCTCGTGCAGACGATCCGCGGCGCGGCGCAGGAGCCGGGAGACCTGCATCTGTGAGCACCCTATGAGGGCGGCGATCTCGCGTCTGCTTGAGGTCACGCGCGATGCGCAGGGTCAACGCGCTGCGCTCAAGGTGGGGCAGCTGGCGAATCCCGCCGCTGAGGCTGCTGACGGTCTCGAACAGCGCGTAGCCGTCGTCGACGACGCCGAGCGTGTCCCCCAACGTGGTCGGCTCGGGCGCACCGTCGGCGATGGGGGCGTCAAGCGAGTCCGAGTAGTGGGCCTGGGCCGACTCGAGGCCCTCGCAGGACCTCTTCGACGTCGAGCTCCAGGAACTGCGCGAGGTCGGCCACCTCGGGGCTGCGGCCATTCAGCTCGGTGAGGTCGCCACGGCCCGCTGCACGCGCTGCGCCAGCTCCTGGGCCCCGCGGGGAACGTGGGCCGCCCAGCCGGTGTTGCGGAAGTGGCGCTTGAGCTCGCCCGAGGATCGTGGGGGTGGCATAGGCGCCGAAGGGCGCGCCACGCTGGGGGTCAAAGCGATCGACGGCGTTCAGGAGGCCCGAGGTTGGCGACCTGGACGAGATCGTCGAAGGGCTCATGGGGGTTCTGGTAGCGCGCCGCCAGCTTGCGCGCGAGCGGGAGGTAGCGGCGGAGGAGCTCGTCCCGCGCGCCCGGGTCGATCGGCGCGCGGATGCGCCACAACGCATCCGGCGATGCGCGCCCAGATCGGGCGGCTGACGCTCCGGCTTCTCCGAACCAGGCTCTACCAAGGACTAATCCTACCTAGAGCTTCCTCATAACCTGGTACAGAGTGGATAGGCTGGAGTCATGACTGGGCGACGACGTCGCAGATCTGCTGCGCCGCCACCGACTACGGGTGACGCCGCAGCGTCGGGCGATCCTGCAACGCGTTCCGGGGCACGGCGCGATGAGCACCTTTCCGCCGAGGAGGTGCTGTCCCGGGCGAGCCAGGCCGTACCCGAGATCGGACGGGGCACGGTCTACGCCACGCTGGCCGAGCTGTCCGAGCTCGGGCTGCTCGGCGTCGGTGGGCAGCCCGGAGCCGGTCCGCTACGAGACGAACGTCGAGCCGCACGATCACTTTCGCTGCCGGCTGTGCCTGCGGCTGTTCGACGTCGATCTCGGCGGCCGGGACCTCCACGCTCGCCCGCTGCCGGGATACACGATCGAGGCCGTGGCCGTCCACGGCGAGGGCATCTGCGCCCAGTGCCATGACTACGAGCGCGGCGTCATCGACGGGGCACTGCGCATCGTCGCGGAGCCGACGATCGGCGATGACGTCATGCGCGGACTGTCATGCCTGCGGGTGGAGAGCCCCGTCGGACAGCTGGCGCTGGGCGCGTCGGCCGACGGCATCGTGCGGGTTGCGTTCGAGGACCACGCTGATTTCGAGAGCCTCGCCAGGCGAGCCAAGACCCGACGCGGCTCCGTCGCCGGACGCGATCGGCTCACCGTCCTGAACACCACGTTCACGGGATATTTCGGAGGCGGGCGCAACGCGCCGGCCGATCTCATCGACTGGCGCCTGCTGGCCGACGACCCGGCGCAGCTGCTGCGGGCGGTGCAGCAGATCCCCTACGCCGAGCCGATCTCCTATGACCGGATCATGGCCACGATGTCCGCCTACGACTGCGGCGTCGCGGTCGGCGCCAACCCGATGCCCATGTTGATCCCGTGCCACCGCGTGAGCCGGGGCAGCCACCGTCTCGAGGCCTACGTCGGGGGCGTGGAGCGACTGCACATCCTCCAGGACCTGGAGAGCGGCCAGCGTCGCCCGTAGACGTGCTCGGCGCCCGGATGCGCACCATCAGCGACCCCGGGCGCCGGTCAGGATGGCCGCCGGTCAGCGGCCGTACCACCTCCGCCGCCCGCCGCCCTGCAGCGCCGCGCCGGCGCCGCCGACGAAGAAGCCCGCCAGCCACAGCACAAGGGCGATGACCAGCACGATCCACAGCAGATGCACGGCGAATCCCAGGCCGCCGAAGATGGCGAGGATGAGAAGTAGGGCAACGAGGGCAACCACGAGCTTCCTCCCTTGTGGATCGAACCTCCGGCTGCCCGTCTGTTACCCCGTTCCCGGAGAGGCAAGCCAAATGCGCGCGTGAGGGATCTCTCACCTGCGTGCAGGCTGAGGGACCTCTCGCCTGGTCGATTGCTTGCCCGGGGCGGGGCCCGGGTAGGCGTCCCGGATGAGATTCATCGCCCTCGCCGGCTCGGTGACCGTGTGCGTGCTGGCCGCCATCGCCGCCGTCGCGGTGGGCGGCGTCGGCTTCATCGTGGTCGCGGTGATCTTCGGTGCGCTGGCGCGCTGCTCGGGATTCACGACGTGGTCCAGCGTCGCCACTCGATCCTGCGCAACTACCCGATCCTCGGGCACGCCCGGTTCGCCCTGGAGGCAGATACGGCCCGAGCTCCAGCAGTACTTCATCGAGCGCAACTACGACGGCCGGCCCTTTGACCGCGACACGCGCACCTCGATCTACGAGCGCGCCAAGGGGGTCAAGGACGAGCAGGCCTACGGGACCGAGCGCGACGTCAGGGAGCCCGGCTACGAGTGGCTGCTGCAGTCGATCCACTCGTTCGATCCGCCCAAGGAGGTCGCCGCGGGTGACCGATCGGCGGGCCCGGACTGCTCCCGGCCCTACGAGATGGCGCTGCTCAACGTGTCGGCGATGTCATTCGGCGCGCTCTCCGGGCGCGGCGCTGACGGCGCTCAACCGCGGGCGCGGCCAAGGGCGGCTTCGCCCACGACACCGGGGAGGGCGGCCTGACCGAGTACCACCTCAACGGCGCCGACGTCGTGTGGGAGATCGGCACCGGATACTTCGGGGCGCGGACCAAGGACGGCGGGTTCGACCCCGAGCAGTTCCGGGAGAAGGCATCCCACGAGGCCGTCAAGTGCGTATCGCTGAAGCTCAGTCAGGGCGCCAAGCCCGGGATCGGCGGGGTCCTGCCGGGCGCAAAGGTGACCGAGGAGATCGCCGAGGCGCGCAGCGTGCCGAAGGGGCAGACGTGCGTCAGCCCGCCGGGGCACAAGGTCTTCTCGACGCCGCGCGAGCTCATCCGGTTCATCGCCCAGATGCGTGAGCTGGCAGGCGGCAAGCCGGCCGGGTTCAAGCTGTGCATCGGCACGCGCCACGAACTGCTGGCGATCTGCAAGGCGATGGTCGAGGAGGGGACCGCTCCCGACTTCATCGTCGTCGACGGCGCCGAGGGCGGAACCGGCGCCGCGCCGGGCGAGTACGAGGACCACATGGGCACGCCGCTCACCGAGGGACTGATGATGGTCCACAACGCGCTGGTCGGATGCGGTCTGCGCGATCGGGTGAAGCTCGGCGCCAGCGGCAAGGTCGCGACCGGCAGCGACATCGTCAAGCGCCTGGCCCAGGGCGCCGACTACACCAACGCCGCGCGGGCGATGATGATGGCCGTCGGCTGCATCCAGTCCCAGCGCTGCCACACCAACCAATGCCCGGTCGGGGTCGCCACCCAGGACCCGAAGCGCTCGCGCGCGCTCGACGTCGCCGACAAGACCGAGCGCGTCTTCCGCTACCAGCACGCGGTGGTCGCCGAGGCCCAGCGGCTGATCGCGTCGATGGGTCTGGACTCGCCGGCCGAGGTCGGCCCCCATCATCTCGTCCGCCGGATCGACCACGTGACCTCGCGCAGCTACGCCGAGCTGTACGAATGGCTCGCGCCCGGCGAGCTGCTGCGACGAGCCGCCCGAGTCGTGGGCAGGCCGACTGGGAGCGCGCCGACCCCGACTCGTTCGCGCCGCGGCGATCTCATGAGGAGCGGTGATGCCGACCGTCGCGCGAGACCATCGTCACGGCGATCGCCGACCTCGGCGTGCGGTCGATCTGGGGCGTGGTCGGCGACGCGCTGAACCCGATCACCGACGCGATCCGCCGTGAGGAGCGACTGGAGTGGATCGGGGTGCGCCACGAGGAGGCCGGCGCCTTCGCGGCCGGGAGCCCAGGCACAGCTGAGCGGAACCCTGGGCGTATGCATGGGGACGGTCGGCCCGGACAGGTGATCGCCTTCTGCGGCGACGGAGGGCTGACCATGCTCCTCGGGGACATCATCACGCCGTCACCCATGAGCTCCCGGTCCGGCTCGTGGTCTTCAACAACGGACGGCCGGGCATGGTCAAGCTCGAACAGGAGCAGGCGGGGATGCCCGAGTTCGGGACTCAGCTCTCCACCGTCGACCTTGCCGGGATCGCCAGCGCCGCGGGACTGCACGCGATCCGCGTTCAGCGCCCCGACGAGCTCGACGATGCCGTCGCCACGGCGTTCGCCCACTCCGAGCCGGTGCTCCTGGACGTGGCCACCAACCCCGAGGAGATCTCGCTCCCGCCCAAGACCAAGCCGGCCCAGGCGCGGCGGTTCGCGATCGCCAAGCTCACCGAGACGCTGGAGAGTCGCTCGAGCTAGTGGGGCGCGGGGCGGCGCGTGCGGGACGCGCCGGACGTTCGGATGGTCTCGATATTCCCATCGCTGCAAACGTTTGCGGTAAGGTCTGCGGCCATGCCTGACGTCGTCATGCCGCGCCTCTCTGACTCCATGACGGAGGGGACGATCCTTCGCTGGCTGAAGGCCGATGGGGACGAGGTGGAGCGCGGCGAGGAGATCGTGGAGGTCGAGACCGACAAGGCCACGGTCGGTTATGAGGCGGAGGTGTCCGGCACGCTGGCGATCCGCGAGCCCGAGGGGGCGCTGGTGGCCGTGGGGGCGGTGATCGCGGAGATCGGTGCAGCGCGGCCGGCGGCCGTGCGGGTCAAGGCGTCCCCGCTGGCCCGGCGCGTGGCGCGCGAGCTCGGGGTGGAACTGTCAGGGCTCCACGGCTCGGGGCCGCACGGGCGCGTCATCAGGAGCGACGTCATGGCGGCGGCGGGCAACGGGGACCGCGGCCAGGTCGCCGCTGAGCCGGCGACCGAGCGCCGCGACGTGGAACATCACCCCGCGCCCGACGGCGGAGGCGAGACCCAGGAGCTGACCCGGGTCCAGAGCCTGATCGCCCGGCGGATGGCGACGTCGCGCAGCACCGTGCCCGAGTTCGCCCTGGAGGTCGACGTCGACATGACCGGCGCATTGGAGATGCGCCGCGAGCTCAAGGCCGTCGCCGAGCCGGCGCCGTCACTGAACGACATCATCGTCAAGGCGTGCGCGCTGGCGCTGCGCCGCCACCCGCGCGCCAACGGGAGCTTCACCGAGGATCGGTTCGTGCTCCACCCGCGAGTCAACGTCGCAGTGGCCGTGGCGGTCGAGGGGTCGCTGCTCACCCCGGTGGTGCCCGACGCCGACACGAAGTCCGTGGGCGCCATCGCGAGTGAGACCCGGCGCCTCATCGAGCGAGGGCGCGCCGGCCAGCTCGCCCCCGCCGAGCTCGACGGCGGCACATTCACGGTCTCCAACCTCGGCATGTTCGGGATCGACCGCTTCGAGGGGATCATCAACGCCCCGCAGTCGGCGATCCTATGCGTGGGCGCGGTGCGCGACCGGCCCGTCGCCCTCGACGGCGAGGTGGTCATCAGGCCGATGGCGTCGATGACGCTCGCCGCCGATCACCGGATCCTCTACGGCGCGGACGCCGCGGCGTTTCTCGTCGAGATCCGCCGCTTCCTGGAGCATCCGGTCACGCTGGTCGTGTAGCGCCCGCGGCGAAAACGCCTGCAAAGCGGCCCGGACGCCCGGCAGGCCAAGATGGGGTCTAGACCCCATACGCAGGATCGCCCGGGAGGCCGATGACGAGGGTGGAAATGTCCACCTCCTCGATCTCATCCAGCTCCTCGAGCACCCCCACGAACGTCACGAGCGCGACCAGCGGCGCCCCGATCCAGATCACCGGCCTGGCGTCGGGCATGGACACGGCCAAGATCGTGTCGCAGCTGATGGACATCCAGAAGCGGCCCGTCACCGCGCTGCAGAATCAGCAGAAGATCCTCAACGCACGCAATGCGCAGCTGACCTCGATCCAGCAGTCGCTCAGGAAGGTCAACGACGACGCCCTGGCGCTCATGGACCCGCGGGTCTACCGCGGCACCCAGAAGGCGGCCTCCAGCGACTCGACCCGGGTGACGGCGACCACCACCTCCGGCGCCGGCGTGGGCGGCTACCAGGTGTCGGTGGGGCAGTTGGCCAACGCGGCCCAGCGCACGTTCTCATTCACCAGCCCGGCGAGCGACGGCGTGATCACGATCGACGGCCACGACACCAGCGTGAAGGCGGGGGCGTCGGTCTATGACCTCGCCGACGCCATCAACAGCGACCAGTCGGCCACGGTGTACGCCGCCGCGACCGACGCGGGCACGCTCATCTTCTCCAACCGCGCCACGGGCGACACCGGTCCGAGCTTCATCCAGGTCTCCGGAGCCAACGGCGTCCTCTCCGAGCAGGCCTCCCGTGCCAAGGCGGGCCAGAACGCCACCTACACCGTCGACGGCGTGCCGGGGTCCTCGAGCTCCAACGTCGTCGCCGGAGCGATCCCCGGGGTGACACTCAACCTCGGGGGCGTCACCACGAGCTCGGGCCCGGTGACGATCAACGTGAGCGCCCCCGCCGCGGACTCGTCGAAGGTGGAGAGCGCGCTCAACCAGTTCATCTCCGACTACAACGCCGCCCTCTCCGCGATGCAGGCCCAGCTCTCCCAGAAGCCCACGGCCAGCGACCCGACGCAGGGATCGCTGTACGGCGACAACCAGCTCAAGAGTGTGCTCGCCTCCAT
Organism: uncultured Actinomycetota bacterium; assembly: GCA_963771675.1. Lineage (GTDB taxonomy): Bacteria > Actinomycetota > Thermoleophilia > Solirubrobacterales > Solirubrobacteraceae > Palsa-465. The sequence continues at coordinate 369,169 of CAVYUJ010000010.1, forward strand.
GCGCTCATTGATGGTCAAGTCCGGGAACGGGCTCCCGACCGGACTGGCGAGCATGCTCGACATCGGCGTGAGCACCGGCGCGGCCAGCAGCGGCGGCCCAACGGCGTCGGAGCTGGCCGGCAACCTCACCCTCAACACCTCCGCGCTCGAGGCGGCGCTGAAGAGCAATCCCACCGGCGTGCAGAAGGTGATCGGCAGCTGGGCCGACAACATGGCGTCGGTCATCAACCCCCACTCGGGTCACGGCGGCACGATCGAGGCCCGCCTGTCCGGCGACAGCCGCCAGGTGGCATCGCTCACCCGCCGGATCGGGACCATGCAATCGGCGCTGGATGACAAGCAGCAGCACCTCACGAGGCAGTTCGCGATGCTCGAGGCCGCGCTGTCGGGCAACCAGGCCACCAGCAGCTGGCTCAACAGCCAGATCAACAGCCTGCCCGGCGTGACCACGAAGTAGTCCCGCTCCTGCGCGCCGCCCGCCGGGCCGCGGCGGGTGGTCGGCCGCGACCCGAGGAGGGCGTGTCACCCACGTGGACACGGCCACAGCGGTCGAAGATGATGGGGCATGGTCGGGGCCAGCGCTTCACTTACCGGCGGGCTGCGCGTGCTGCTGCGAGTCGCCGCCTACGCGCTGGGTGCCGCCGCGGTCCTGTTCGCCGTCGGCTGGGTGTTCGAGCTGGTGCGCTTCGCCGCCGCGCAGCTGCCCGCCGTGGACGGCGTCGACGCGATGAGCCTCGGGCAGATTCTTGGCCACGGGGCCCTGTGGAGCGCCGAAATGGTCGCCGTAGGGGCGGTCCTGGGCGTGGTGGCGTGGCTGGCGGCCCGCCGCAACTGGGGCACCCACGGCAAGACGTGGCAGGCCATCGGTACCAAGGGCATCGTGGCCGCGAGGGATGCCAAGCCGACCACGCCGCCCGGTGACTGGCCGCTGCAGGTGGTGGCCGGCTTCAACATCCTCATCGTCGCTGGGTTGATGGCGATCGGTGCGGGGCGGCTGGCCTCGCTGGTCGTGACCAGGGCGTGGCAGAGCGACGCCGGTTGGCTCGCCGTGGTGGTCGGCGCGATCGCCTTCGCGGCCGCCTGGTTCCTGCTCACCAAGCTGGGGCCGCTGCTCAAGCCCGGCGTGAACGTCGTGATCTGGGTGGCGGTGGCGGTGGCCGCGCTGTTCGCCTCGGTCCCGGTCGGCGTACTGCTGCTCACCGGCGCGGTGGTGGCGACGGCCGGCCGCCAGATCGCCAGGTGGCGCCGGCCGGGCACGCTCGTGGGGCTGGCGCGCTCGCCAGTGGCGTGGGTGGTGCTGGGGATCTGCGCGCTCCTCGGGGTGGCCTACTCCGCAATGGGGCCGGTGGGCTTGCCCCGGGTGAGCGTGGGCACGGCTGCCGGGGATGTCCTTGGGGGATACGTGGGACGGGGCGGCGAGGGGGTGTACGTGGCCACCTGCACGGCGCTGGCCGACGCCACCTCCACCGACACCCGGCTGCGGCTCGTCCCCGCCCGGGAACTGCAGGTCGTTCGCATCGGCGGCGGCACGGCCTACCTGGACACCGGCGCCCGGCCGTCGCTGGCGCGCCTGGCCCTGCACGCACTCGGGATCGGGGCCGATCCGCCGACGCTGTTCAGCGCGGCGCTGCGCGCGCCCCAGCCGACGTGCGCCGGCACCGGGCCGGTGGCCACCCCTCCGGGCGTCGCCGATCCCTCCCTCGGGCCCGGCATCGTCGCCGGACCGGCGCCGGCGCACGGGCGGGCCCTGGACGGTGAGGCACCGATCCAGGACGGCAGCCGGCTCCCCGCCAACGTGGTGGCGCTGGCACGTCGTTACCAGCCCACCGTGCTCGTCACCGCCGCGGATCGCAACTGGCCCGTCTCGGTGAACGCCGTGCTAGCCGAGCGCGGGCCCGGCGGGCAGGCCGTGTGCCTGCACCCGCCGCTCGACTCGCCGGCGAAGGCGACCTGCCCCGCCACCGCCGGCAACCTCACCTCGCAGCCCAAGGGATATCTCCAGCTCCCGGTGGCGCTGGACGTTCACCCCGGGCCCGATGCGCAGTTCCGGGCGTTCCTGGCTGGACTGGGTGAGACGCTCGCCCCCCGCCGTCAATGGCTGAGCGACCCCAGCGCGCTCGATCCGTGGGCCTCGGCTCAGCTGTACTTCGTCTACGCACCAGGGATCCGGCGGTCGGCGTGGCCGCGGAAGGCGATGGTGCCCGCGGGCGTCACCGCCGGCATGGTCGGCTTGGAGTACTGGTTCTTCTACCCGTACAACTACTACCCGGCGGTGATCGACTCGGGGCTGATGGACCAGGCCCCACTCGCGGGCGACCGCGGCAACGTCGACCTTCATCAGGGGGACTGGGAGCACGCCGACGTGCTCCTGGACCCGACGACGATGCAGCCGCGATGGCTGTATCTGGCGCGCCACGATTTCGAGGGGGCGTTCGTCCCCTGGAACAGTTCGGCGATGACCTTGGACCAGGGGCACCCGGTCATCCAGGCCGCGTTCGGCGGCCATCCGAGCTATCCGCCGGGCTGCGGGCCGGGCCCGCGGGCGGTGGCCGCCGACGCCACCGCCGACTGGCTGTCCTGCGGGTCGGGACGGTTCGCGTTCCGAGCCGGCACGACGCCCCTGGTCAGCGTGCAGGCCCAGCCGTGGGCGTGCTGGGCGGGGTACTTCGGCGAGAACGGGGGGCTGCAGGCCGCGCCCAACAACGCGACGGATTATCTGGCCGCCCTGCACCACACCGTGTACGCGACCCCGCCCGTCGGCCCCCTGGTGCAGGCGGAGAACAGGAGCGCCTGCCGCGACGGACGCCCCACCGGCGTTCTGTAGCGAGCGGGGCTGTCACATCACGCCCCGGCCGCAGGTCTAGGTGGTTGTATGACCATGGCGAGATGAGGACGTGACCATGGACGAGCAGGAGTGGCTGGCCGAGCAGCTTCGAGGAGCACCGGTCGCGGCTGCGGGCGGTGGCCTACCGGATGCTCGGCTCGCTCACCGAGGCCGACGACGCCGTGCAGGACGCCTGGCTGCGGCTGAGCCGCGTCGGACGCGAGCGAGGTGGAGAACCTCGGCGGCTGGCTGACGACCGTCGTCGCGCGCGTGTGCCTGAACATGCTGCGCTCGCGCACGGCGCGCCGCGAGGAGCCGCTCGAGGCGCGCACGTGCCCGACCCGATCGTCGAGCCCGGTCGGCGGGATCGAACCCCGAGCACGAGGCGCTGCTGGCCGACTCGGTCGGCCTGGCGCTGCTGGTGGTGCTGGAGACGCTCGCCCCGGCCGAGCGGCTGGCCTTCGTCCTGCACGACATGTTCGCGGTGCCGTTCGAGGAGATCGCGCCGATCGTCGGACCGCTCGCCCGACGCGGCCCGCCAGCTGGCCAGCCGCGCCCGCCGCCGCGTGCGGGGCGAGCGCGCCGGCTCCGCGACGCCGACCTGGAGCCGGCAGCGCGAGGTCGTCGACGCCTTCCTCGCCGCCGCGCGCGACGGCGACTTCGACGGGCTGGTCGCGGTGCTGGACCCCGACGTCGTGCTGCGCGCCGACTCCGGCCGCCGGTCTCCCGGGCGCGACGCTCGAGATCCGCGGGGCGGCCGAGGTGGCTAGCCGGGCGCTCACGTACGCGCGGCTCGCAGCTCCTCAACCGCCCGGCGCTCGATCAACGGCGCGATCGGCACCGTCGCGTTCCGCGATGGCGAGCCGTTCTCGGTGGCGCGGCATCACCGTCCGGGGCGGCAAGATCGTCGAGATCGACATCCTCGCCGACCCCGAGCGCCTGCGCCAACTCGACCTGAGAGCTCTGGACGAGTGACGACGTCGGTACCGTTCCGCGTGATGGTCGACGGCCCCAGGCTCATCCTCCAGATTCCCGCCGGCCAGATCGTGGTCGAAGCCGCCGAGGAGCTGCGCGAGCAGGAGCTGGCGGCGGTGATCGCCGCCGCCGACCGTGCGCCGCGTCCTGTGATCCTGCGCGTCATCCGCGACGGCTGAGGGTCGCCGGCGCCGCCTTCGGGCGCGCGACACGCGGGCGGCGTCACCACCACTTGCGCTCGCGCGCCTGGTCGGTGCCGTGGCTCTGGTCGAGGTCATCGAGCAGCGCCATGTCCTCACCGGAGAGGGTGAAGTCGTAGACCTCGAGGTTGGCCTGGATCCGGTCCTGGTGGGTGGACTTGGGCAGGACGATGGTGTCGCGTTGCAGGCACCAGCGGATGAGCACCTGGGCAGGAGTGCGGCCGGCGCGCTCGGCCACCTGCGCGACGGCCGGGTCGTTGAGGTGGCGCCCCGTGCCCAGGGGGCTGTAGGCCTCGACGGCGACGTTGTGGCTCGCGCAGGCCTCCAGCAGCTCGCGGCGGTACTCGAACGGACTGAACTGGATCTGGTTGACGGTGGGCGGGGTGTTGGCGACGCCGATGACCTGCTCGAGCTCAGCCACGCTGAAATTCGAGACGCCGATCGAGCGCACGTACCCGCGCTCGCGGGCCGCCTCCATCCCGGGCCACGCCCACGTGGCGTCCTTCTGGGGCCAGTGGATGATGTACAGGTCGATCACGTCGATGCCGAGCCGCTCCAGGCTCTTCTCCGCCTCGGCCGCCGGGTCGCTGCGCGCCGGATAGAACTTCGTGGTGATGAAGACGTCCTGGCGCGCAACGCCGCTGTCGCGCAGCGCGCGGCCGACGCTGGCCTCGTTCCCATAGGCCTGGGCGGTGTCGATGTGCCGGTAGCCGGCCTGCAGCGCCCAGCGCACCGCGTCCTCGCATTCGGAGCCGTCCGAGACCTGCCACACACCGAGGCCGACGGTGGGGATCGAATTTCCATCGGACAGGGTCCGTCGCCGGTCGTCTTCACTCACGTGTGCCTCCCTCGGTTGCCTGCGCACCACATTAGTGCGGGGGCTGCCGATGGCTCACGACCCGCCCGGGGCCGCTGGATCTCGGTCTCGTTCCTGACGTCAACCGTCAATTCTGCGCCGGCGCAGATTGCACCCGATTCTCAGCGCTGCAACACCTCCCGCAGACGGTCGAGCTGGGCCACCTCTGAGCGCATCGTGCTCGCCACCATCGGTGTCATGAGCTTGGCCAGCCCGCTCGGAGTGCAGCGCAGCGAGAAGGTGACCCTGGTGCCGCCTTCGACCGGCTCGAGGTCGTAGGAGCCCTCGGGCCGAACGGGGCCCGCGATGGCGCGAAAGCCGATCCGCCGGTTGGGCTCGTACGCGGTGATCTCATAGTCGGCGGGGACCCGGCGACCGAACGGTCCCCTGACGCCCTGTTCGTAGACCGCGCCGGCGCCCGACCCGGACCGCAGGCGGACATCGACCACACCGCTGCGCCATTGGGGGTCGTTGGTGCCGTCGGCGAGGAATGCGAACACGTCGGCGGGTGGCCGCGCGATCTTGACGGTGTTGGTGGCCTCAGGCATCGACGCCGCTTTCCGTGCAGAGCCTGACGAGCTTGTCCAGGCCTCCCTCCCAGCCCATCGCGTAGGGCGCGGGGCCGTGGCTGGGCGGGAACTCCGAGTGAACGACCACCAGTTCTGTCTGGCCGCCGTGGGGGTGAAACTCGACCGCCACCAGCGACTCGCTCCCGTCGGCCGCCGGGCCCGTCTCCCAGCGCCAGGTGTAGACGAGCCGGGCTGGGGGCTCGATCTCCCGGTAGGTGCCCGCGACGATGAACGCTTCACCGGCGGTCGGCTGCATCGCCAGGCGGTACGTGCCGCCTGGCCTCAGGTCGACCTCGGCCTCGGGGCAGGTGAACTCCCCAGGGCCGAACCAGCGACGGATCGTGTCAGGGTCCGTCCAGGCGTGGAACACCTCCTCCTGGGGCGCGTCGATGATCCTGGTGATTCGCACGATGTCGTTGGGTTGCTCGGTGCTCATGACTCCCCTTCGTGGACGTGAAGTGCTCGCTGAGCGAGTCCAGGCGCTTCTCCCAGAACACCCGGTAGGTGCTCAGCCAGTCGTCAGCGGCGCGCATCGGGGTCGCCACCAGCCGACAGCGGCGAACCCGCCCCACCTTGTGATGTTCGAGCAGCCCCGCGCGCTCGAGCACCGCCAGGTGCTTGGTGACCGCGGGCAGCGAGACGTCGAACGGCGCGGCCAGTTCGGAGACCGATGCCTCGCCCTCCGCCAGGCGCACGACGATCGCTCGGCGCGTGGGGTCAGACAACGCCGAGAACACGTCATCCAACTCATGGGCGTGCGCGAGACGCTTAACCACATGGTTTAGTTTAGCGTTCCGGCGGCCGCGGATCCAGGCCCGACGGCGAGGATGCGTCAGGCCGCGAAGGCGGGCCAGAGCGCGTCCACGACGCGCTCGCTCCACCCCTTCGGGGGTCGGCCCCCGGCGAGGTAAGAGAAGATGAAGCTGCCCATGAGGGCATGGGAGGCGATCCGGGTGTCGAGGTCGGCTCGGACCTCGCCGCGCTCCTTGCCCCGCTCCAGCGCCTCGGCAATGGAGTCGCGCCGCGGGACGATCATCTCGCGGCGGAACTGCTCGAGCAGTTCGGGATGGTTGCGCTCCTCGACGATCAGCGTTCCGGCGAGGCTCACCGTGAACCGCCTTCGCGCCAGCTCCAGGTGGGCGACCAGGTCACCGCGCGCGTTGCCCGTATCGATCGGCGGGACGTTGGAGACCTTGTCGGCGATGACCGCGGCCACCAACTCCGACTTGTCCTTGTAGCGACGGTAGATGGCGGGCCGTCCCACCTTCGCCGCCTGAGCCACCCCGGCGATCGACAGCCGCGAGTAGCCCTCCTCCAGGAGCAGGCGCCAGGCCGCATTGAGAATTGCCGCGTCGACCGCCTCGTCCAGGGGCCGGCCGGCCGCCCGTGCGCGGACGACGTCGTCGGGATCGTCGGTGATTCCTCTGGGGGCCGGCACGAGGGCAAGTCTTCCAGACGCAGACCCGGCGGGCGGGGTGGCACCACGCGCCAGGGGAGCGCCGTAAGGCGAACGTAATATTACGTACCTATGTTGTATCGTTACGCTATTGTCTCGTTATGTAATGATCGATTCTGATAGGAGCCCGTCACCATGAGCGACACCACATCAACCGCCGTCACTCGGAATGCCACCGCGACCAACACCGCGCCCGTGGTCGAGGTCGAGGATCTCCGCAAGACCTACCGCCGGGGGCGTCGAGGCGGTGAAGGGCATCGACTTCACCGTGGGCGCCGGCGAGGTGTTCGGCCTGCTGGGACCCAACGGTGCCGGCAAGTCGACCACCGTCGGGATGCTGACGACCACCGTGGCACCCACCGGCGGCCGCGCACGGCTCGCTGGATTCGACGTTGCCCGGCAGCCGCTGCTGGCCCGCGGGGTCTCGAGCGTGGTGTTCCAGGAGGCGGTCGTGGACGGCTCGCTGAGCGGCCGCGAGAACCTCGACCTCCACGCGCGCCTGTGGGGCGTTCCGGCCACGGCAGCGAAGCGGCGGATCGGCGAGCTGATGGGCGCGATCGGCCTCGCGGAGCTGATCGACCGGCCGGTGTCGAGCTTCAGTGGCGGCCAGCGCCGGCGTCTGGAGATCGCAAGGGCGCTCGTCTCCACGCCGCGGCGTCCTGTTCCTCGACGAACCGACGGTCGGCCTCGACCCGCGCATCCGCCACGAGCTGCTCGACCTCATCGCCGGGCTGCGATCGCGCGAGGAGATGACGATCGTGATAACCACGCATTACCTCGACGAGGCCGAGCGGCTGTGTGACCGCGTCGCCATCATGCACCTCGGCGCGATCGTCGCCCTCGATTCGCCTCGGGCGCTGCTGGCCGGGCTCGGGGACGAGATCCTCGGAGTTCCGCGTCGGCGGGGATCCGGAGGCCGGCCTCGCCACGCTCCGCGCGGCCGGCATCGCCGGCGACGATGCCTTTGCCGTCGGCGCACGCATCACGGTGCCGCTTCACGGCCGCGCCGCCTCCGAGGCGCTGGCCGCCATCCGACGCGGAGCGGATCCTCGTCTCGGAGATCGCCAGCCGCGTCCCCACCCTCGACGACGTCTACCTCAACCGCACCGGCGCCCGGCACGCCGGCGTCGACTGATCCACCGACGACACAGGAGTCGTGACGCATGTCCTCCACCGCCATCACCCAACCCGCCCCGCTCGCGCTGGCGCCCGCCCGCCGCACACGGCCGACGAGCGCGCTGCTGACGCTCGCCCGCCGCCGCGCGATGCTCACCTCCCGCAACCCGCGGCAGATCGCCGTTCCGCTGCTCGGGCCCGCGATGCTCGCCCTCATCCTCGCTCCGGCCCTCAAGAAGGCGACCGGCGGGCTGCACTCCCACATCGATTACACCTCCTTCGTCGGCGACCGGCGCCGTCGGCCTGGTCATCCCGCTCAGCTGCGTCTTCGCCGGGCTCAGCGTGTTCGTCGACCGCCACAGCGGCGCCCAGCGCGAGTTGCTTGCCGCGCCGGTCCCCCGCGCGCTTCCTGGTGCTGGGGAACCTCGTTGTCGCGCTGGTCCTCTCGTCCCTCCAGGCGCTGGTCGTCGTCGGCCTGTCGGCACTGCGCGGCGGGGCCTTCCACATCACCGCCACCGGCGCCGCCTGGTTCCTCGGCGCCACGGTGCTGTTCACCGTGTTCATGTACGGCCTCGCCGAGACGGTGGCGAGCCGCGTGACCAAGGAGGAGGACTACGTCGGCGCGACGCCGGTGCTGGCGATCCTGCCGTTCTTCTTCGCCGGCGCGCTGTTCCCGATCGCGGCCATGCCCGGCTGTGCTGGCCGACATCGCCAAGGTGATGCCGCTCACCCACGCGCTCGCGCTGCTGCGCTACGGGTTCATCGACCCCTCGGGCCACGGGCTGCACGACATCTGGGGGATGAGCAACGTGACCACCGAGGCGTGGCTGAGCCTCGGGGTGGTCGCGCTGTTCGCCGCGGCGCTCAGCTTCATCTCGGTCCGCGCGTTCTCGCGCTCTGCGGTGAGCTGAGGGCGCGGGCGAGCCTGGCCGGCGCCTTGCCCTCCCAGGCGTCGGCCAGGAGCTCGGAGAGCAGGACCGGACCGGCCCGTCCGAGGTCGACTCCGACAGCGGCCAGGCGCTTGCCCCACCACCGCTCCGAGCACGCTGCCGGATGCGTCTGCACCGCCGTGCGGATCCCGGGCTCATCGAGCATCACGTTCATATGGGCCTCGTCGGGCAGCGTGGCGAAGATCTTCGCGTTCACCCGGAACGACGGGCGGCCATGGTGGTCGGCCTCGATCACCTCGGGCAGCGCGAGGGCCAGGGCGGCAGCCTGCCGTGGCGTGATGGCGCTCACGGCGACCCCGGCAGCGTCGCCGGGGCAAACAGCCGGGGGTCGGCGGTGGTGATGCCGTGGACGCCGAGCCCCCGCAGTGACTGGATCGCGGTGCGCTCGTTGACGGTCCAGGCATAGAGGCGGCCGTCGCGCGCGTTGACGTGATCGAGCAGGGTCGCGTCGACCAGCCGGTGCTGGGCCATCAGCGCCTCCCAGCGGCGCGACGCGAGGCCGTTGAGCACGTGCGCCCGCCAGTCACCCCAGCGACGGCTGAGGCGGGCCATCCGCCCGCCGACCGAGATCGCCAGGCGAGCCCGGGGCTCGCGCTCGCGCAGCCGGTCCAGCACCGCCGGCACCTGGGAGGACAGCAGCGACCGCTCGAGCAAGCCCGCGCCGCGCAGGCCGTCGAGCAGCGCCGCTTCGCAGCCGATGTGCTTGACGTCCACGTTGAGGCCGACGTCCGCGAAACGCCGCCCCGCGAGATGGGCCAGCGCGTCCTGGAGGCGGATGGCAGCACCGCGCCGGGCGTGCAGGACGGTGTGGGCCAGGACCAGCTCCCCGCGCCACTGGCGCACGTCGAACTCGACCATGTCGACGCCGACCTGGAGCGCCGCATCGAAGGAGGCCAGCGTGTTGGCCGGGGCCAGCGCGCTGGCGCCCCCGTGGCCGATGCACTGGCAGGCGATCTGCACCATGGCGTTAACGATGGCAGCTCGAGGTCCCAACCATGGCGGTCGGAGGGGACGCAAAGATCACTGATTCGGTGGGAGATACACTGGAAGGCGATGCGGGAGCTCTTCTCCTTCCCCAACCCGGTCAACGAGAACGCGGCGCGCACCGTCGCCGGGGTCGTGCTGCTCACGGTGGTGGTCATCCTCGCCACCGGCTGGTACTGGCTGCTGGTCCCGGTGGCCTACGGGTTCTGGGCGCGCGTGCTCACCGGACCGACGCTGAGCCCGCTGGGGTGGACGGCGCAGAACGTCATCGCACCGCGACTGGGCGAGCGCCGGCCCGTGCCGGACCCCCCAAGCGCTTCGCCCAGGCGATAGGCGCCGTCATGTCGACAGCGGCACTCGCCCTGGCCCTGATCGCCGGCGACCACACCGCCGCGGACGTCGTCCTCGTCCTGTTCCTGCCCGCCGGGTTGGAGTCGATCGTGGGCTATTGCGTGGGGTGCAGGATCTTCGGCCTGCTCGCGCGCACCGGCGTCATCCCGGAGAGCGTGTGCGCCGACTGCGCGGACATCCGCCCCCGGCTGCGCGCCGCCGCTGAGCACCGCTGAGCGGCCCGCCGGAGCTGCCCGGATGCGGTTCTCCTCCGGGCGGATCGACGCATCGCGAGCTCAGTTAGGATAGCCTAATTAGGGCTACCTAAGACACGGCTTGCCGCGCCCCTGACCGGCGGGCCCTCCCGATGAAAAGGAGCATCCCCGATGCAGCTGTGCAGCCGCCTGCGCGGCAGGCTGAGCGCCGCCGCACGCCTCGTGTCCGCCGGGCTCGTGACCGCGGGCACGTGCGTCGCGCTGGCCGGATGTGGAGGCGGCTCGGGCTCGGGCGGCAGGGGAACGCTGGTCATCTACAGCGCCCAGCATCCGGAGACGACGGCGGCGATCGTGGCCGCCTTCACCAAGCAGACGGGCATCACGGTGCAGCTCAAGAACGGCGTCGAGGACGTGCTCACCGCGCAACTCGAGCAGGAGGGCAGCCGGTCCCCCGCCGACGTCTTCTTCGCGGAGAACTCCAACTGGCTCCAGCAGCTCGACGACAAGGGACTGGTGGCCGGGGTCGACGCAGCCACCCTGGCCCGCGTGCCCAGCCGGGACAACGCCGCCGACGGCAAGTGGCTGGGCGTATCGGGACGCTTCAGCGTGCTCATCTACAACCCCAGCAAGCTCGCGGCGTCCCAACTGCCGACCACCGCCCTCGGCCTGGCCGACCCGAAGTACAGGGGCAAGCTGGAGCTGGCGCCCTCCGAGACCGACTTCTGGCCGATCATCAGCTCGATCATCCGCGCCCGCGGACGCCAGGCGGCGCTCACCTGGCTTCAGGGGCTGAAGGCCAACGCCGGCTCCAACGACCACACCCCGGACAACGAGACCCTGGTCGGCGACATCAACAAGGGCGACGCTGACATGGGCCTCATCAACCACTACTACTTCTTCCGGGTCCGCTCGGAGACCGGCGCGGGATCCTTCCACGCCAAGCTGGCGTGGTTGGCCCCGCGCGACCCCGGCTTCGTCGAGGACATCTCGGCGGCGGGGATCCTCAAGTCGGCCCCGCACCCGGCGACGGCGCAGAAGTTCCTGGCCTTCCTGGTCAGCAGGACCGGCCAGAGCGTGATCGCCCATAGCGCCAGCTTCGAGTACCCCCTGGTGACCGGCGTGGCCCCCAACCGGGCGCTGCCGCCGCTGAGCACGCTCACGCCCAACCCGGTGACGCCGGCGGAGATCGGCACCGGCATCGACGCGCGCGACCTCCTGCGTCAGGTCGGGCTGATCTGAGCATGGCCGCGCTGTCGGAGCCACGGGCCGGCACGTGGGCGACCCGCCGCCGGCGACCTGCCCGGGAGGTTCCGCTGCTGGTGGTGGCGGGAGTCATCGCGGTCGCGCTGCTCTCCCCGCTGGTGCTGGTGGCGCTCGACGCCCACAGCGCCGGCTGGGGCGAGATCCAGCGAACGCTGTTCCGGTCGCGTTCGGCGATGCTGCTGCGCCACACGGTCGTGCTGGCCGCGATCGTGGCGCTGCTGTCGGCGGCGATCGGCACCGCCGCCGCCTGGATGACCGAGCGGACGGCGCTCCCAGCGCGGCGGCTGTGGACCGTGCTCCTGGTGCTCCCGGTCGCGATCCCCGACTTCGTGGTCGGGTACGCGTGGCACTCCTTCGCCCCACGCCTGGCGCCGCTGGTCGCAGCGAGCATCGTGATGACCCTGGGCACCTACCCGCTGGTCTACCTCCCGGTGGCCGCGGCGCTGCGGCGCGCCGATCCGAGCATGGAGGAGGCGGCCCACAGCCTCGGCGTGGGCCGCGTCGCCACCTTCTTTCGCGTCACCCTCCCGCTGGTGCGGACCGCCATCTTCGGCGGCTGCGTGCTCGTGGTGCTCACGGTCATCTCCGAGTACGGCGCCTTCGAGATCCTCCGCTATCAGACCTTCACCACCGAGATCTTCACCGAGTTCCAGTTCGACTCGCGGGCGGCCGGCGCGCTGGCCATCCCGCTCGTGCTGCTCGGCCTGGCCGTGCTCCTGGCCGAGGGGCTGCTCCCCCGGCGCATGGTCACCGGCTCGGCGCCACGGCGGGCCGTCCGCCCGACGCGGCTGCGCAGGCTCAAGCTCCCGGCCATGCTGGCCATGGCCGCGCTGGTGGCGCTGGGGGTCGCGGTCCCGGTGGGGACGATCGTGTACTGGATGGCCTCCAGCCAGCACACCACGCTTCCGGCGACGGCGACGGTGGCCAGCGCGACGTGGACGACGCTCTCCTACAGCGCCGCGGGCGCGGCGGTCGCAGTGGTGCTGGCGCTGCCGGTCGCGCTCATCTCGTTCCGCCGCTCCACCGTGCCCCGTGCGGTGCTGGAGCGCAGCACCTACGTGACCAAGGCACTCCCCGGAGTGGTCATCGCCCTCAGCCTCGTGTTCTTCGCCACCCGCTACGCCTTCGGGCTCTATGAGACCAGCACGCTCCTCGTCGCCGCCTACGTGATCCTCAACTTCCCGCTGGCGCTGGTCTGCGTCAAGGCGTCGGTGGCCCACGTCCCGCCGCGGCTGACCGATGTCGGGCGCTCACTGGGCCGCGGCCCGGTTTCGGTGTTCCTGCGCATCACGCTGCCGCTGCTGGCGCCGGGGCTCCTAGCCGGGTTCTGCCTGGTCTTCCTCACCGCGGTGACCGAGCTGACGGCGACGCTCGTGCTGGCGCCGATCGGCGTGCAGACGCTGGCCACCCAGTTCTGGGCCTTCCAGCAGAACATCGCCTACAGTGCCGCCGCACCCTACGCGCTGGTCATGGTGGCGCTCGCGGTCGTCCCCGGGACGTTGCTGGGGTTGTGGTTCGACCGCTCGCGGTAATGCACACTGCGCGGCATGAGTGCAATCGAGCTTCGCGACGCCAGCAAGGCCTTCGGCGCCACCCGGGTGCTCGCGGGGGTCGATCTGAGCGTTCCGGAACGGTCGATCACGGCGGTGCTCGGAGCCTCGGGCAGCGGTAAGACGACGTTGCTGCGACTCATCGCGGGGTTTGAGGCTCTCGACGGCGGCCGCCTGGAGATCGGCGCCCGGGTCGTCGACGACGGCAGCCGCTCGGTGCCCGTCCAGCACCGGGGGGTGGGCTACGTGCCGCAGGAGGGCGCGCTGTTCCCGCACCTCACCGTCCGCGGCAACGTCGCCTTCGGGCTGCCCCGCAACGACCGCGCCCGGGTGGGGGAGCTGCTGGACCTCGTGGGCCTGCGCGAGCTGCGACAAGCGCTACCCCCATCAGCTCTCGGGCGGCCAGCAGCAGCGGGTCGCGCTGGCCCGCGCGCTGGCGATCGGTCCGGCCGTGGTCCTGCTCGACGAGCCCTTCAGCGCGCTGGACGCGTCCCTGCGCAGCGAGCTGCGCCGCGACGTGGCGCGCATCCTCCAGGCGGCCGAGACGACCACCGTGCTCGTCACCCACGATCAGGGCGAAGCGCTGGCGATGGCCGACCAGATCGCGCTGCTGGCGGACGGCACGGTGATCGCCTCCGACGCGCCGCGGCGCCTGTACCACGACCCGCCCGACATCAACGCCGCGGCGTCGATCGGCGAGTTCAACCTCCTGCCCGCCCACGCCACCGGTGAGACGGCCCGCACCATGCTGGGCGAGATCCCGATCGTCGGGCCGGGGCTGGGAGCGGTGCAGGGCGGCTGCCAGGTCATGCTGCGCCCCGAACAGCTGCAGATCAAGCTGGAGGCCGGCGACGCCGACACCGCGGCGCGGGTGCTCGAGGTCCAATACCTGGGACACGACGCGCTGGCGCGTCTGCGGGTCGACGAGGCCGCCGCGCCGGTGCTGCTGGCGCGGATCCCGGGCGAGCTCCGGCTCGAGCCCGGTCAGACGGTGTGGATCGAGGTGACCAGCGCGGGCCGGGCGTGGCCGGCGACGGCCCCGCACGTGCCGGGGCGCCGCTAGCCTGACCGGCGCGATGTCACCCGCCGCCGCCCGCCTCGCCGGTCTGGGAACCACCATCTTCACCGAGATGACGGCGCTGGCCATGCGCACCGGCGCCATCAACCTCGGCCAGGGGTTCCCCGACACCGATGGGCCCTCCGCGGTGATCGAGGCGGCGGTGTCCGCTTTACGCGGTGGCGAAAACCAGTACGCGCCGCTTCCGGGCGTGCCCGCGCTGCGCGAGGCGATCTTCGAACACCAGCGCAGCTGGTACGGGCTCGAGCCCGAGGACGCGCTCGTCACCTTCGGCGCCACCGAGGCGATCGCCGCGGCGGTCATGGGCCTGTGCGATCCGGGCGACGAGGTCATCGTCTTCGAGCCGTCCTATGACTCCTACACCGCGTGCGTGGCCTTTGCCGGCGCCACGCCGCGGTTCGTGACGCTGCGCCCGCCCGACTTCGCCCTGGACCCCGATGCGCTGCGCGCCGCGATCGAGGGCGGCCGTGGACGGGTGCGCGCCGTGCTGGTCAACACCCCGCACAACCCGACCGGCCGGGTGCTGACCCGCGCCGAGCTGCAGGCGGTCGCCGACGCATGCATCGAGCACGACCTGGTGTGCATCACCGACGAGGTCTATGAGCACCTGGTGTTCGACGGGGCGCACATCCCGCCGGCCACGCTGCCGGGGATGGCCGAGCGCACGCTGACGATCTCCAGTGTCGGCAAGTCGTTCTCGGTCACCGGTTGGAAGATCGGGTGGTGCAGCGGCCCCGAGGCACTGGTGGCGGCGACGCGCACGGTCAAGCAGTTCCTCACCTTCGCCGGCGGCACCCCGCTCCAGCACGCCGCCGCGGCGGCGCTGCGGCTTCCCCGCGCCGAGCTCGACACGCTCCGCGACGACCTGCGCGCCAAGCGCGACCAGCTGTGCCAGGGGCTGGCGGCCGCCGGTCTGGAGCCACTGGTTCCGGCCGGGACCTACTTCATCAACGCCGATGTGAGCGCGGACTCGACCGCGTGGTGCGCGACGCTGCCCGGACGGTGCGGGATCGTCGCGATCCCCACCAGCGTGTTCTACGACGACAAGGACGCCGCGCCGACCCTGGTGCGCTTCGCGTTCTGCAAGCGGCCCGAGGTCATCGCGGAGGCCGCCCGCCGGCTGGCCGCGCTGGGGTGAGCTGCCCCGGGTGGGCCCGACCGCGGGCCCGCCCCGCGGACCTGGGCCTCAGCCGGCCATCGCCTGACGCAGGTCGGCCACGAGGTCCTCGGGCGCCTCGATCCCGCAGCTCAGGCGCACCAGATCGGGCGGGACGGCGGCGTCCGACCCCTCCACGGACTGGTGGGTCATCGCCTGGGGCACCTCGATCAGCGACTCGACGCCACCCAGCGACTCGGCGAGGGTGAACAGCCGGGTCCGCGCCGCGATCGCTGTCGCCTCCGGATGGCGGAAGCTCACCATGCCGCTGAACCCGGGCCAGCGCACGTCGTGCGCGCCGGGGCTGGCGTGGAGCAGGGCCACCACGGCAGCGGCGCTGCGCGCGTGGGCCTCCATGCGCAGGTGCAGGGTCCGCAGGCCGCGGTGTACGAGGAAGCAATCGAACGGACCGGGCACGGCGCCGACGGCGTTCTGAACGAAGCGCAGCCGCTCGTACCACTCCGGGTCGCGGGTGACCACGACCCCGCCGACGACGTCGGAGTGGCCGCCCAGGTACTTGGTGGTGGAGTGCACGACGAAATCGGCGCCCAGCTCCAGCGGGCGCTGGTTGGCCGGCGTGGCGAACGTGTTGTCCACGGCGACGAGCGCGTCGCGCCGGCGCGCCACCACCTGCGCGATGTCCACGACGTTGAGCAGCGGGTTGGTGGGGCTCTCCACCCAGATGAGCCGCGTGTCGTCGCGCAGCACCCCGCCGAGGGCGTCGAGGTCGGTCTGCCCGACGAGGTCGTAACGCAGCCCCCAGCGGGCCAGGACCTTGTCGACCAGGCGGTAGGTGCCGCCATAGAGATCGTCGGGGAGGACGATGTGGGCCCCGGCCTCGCAGGTCACCGTGATGAGGGCGTGCTCGGCGGCCAGACCCGAGGAGAACGCGACGGCGCGGCCGCCCTCGAGCTCACCGAGCGCCTGTTCCAGCGCCGCCCGGGTGGGGTTGGCAGACCGCGAGTAGTCATAGTCGCCGACGAACTCGCCAGGCCTGGTCTGCGCGTAGGTGGAGGTCTGATGGATCGCCGGGATCACCGACCGAAACGACGGGTCGGGGCTCAGCCCGGCATGGACCGCCCGGGTGGCGAACGCATCCTGGGAGTGGTCGGTGCTCATGTCGCCAGGGCCTCCAGCAGGTCGGTGCGGGT
The DNA here is from genome assembly GCA_963771675.1 of uncultured Actinomycetota bacterium. Lineage (GTDB taxonomy): Bacteria > Actinomycetota > Thermoleophilia > Solirubrobacterales > Solirubrobacteraceae > Palsa-465. Next base: position 385,842 of record CAVYUJ010000010.1, read on the forward strand.
GACCAGGCCCTCGGCGTGGCCCTCGTGGGTGACCAGGAGCGCCTGAATGTCGCCCGCCAGCAGCTCGACCGCCTCGCGTACGGGGTCCTCACTGGAGACGGCCGGGAACGGCGCCTCCATCACGTCGGCGATCTCGGCGTCCAGCAGCGCCGGGTCCTGAGCCGCGTGCTTGAGCAGGCCGCGCTCGCCGATGGCCCCAACCACCGCGCCAGGGTCGTGGGCGGACACCACCGGGAGCTGGGAGACGCGGTGCTCGTGCAGCAGCGAGACCGCCTCGCGGACCTTGAAGTGCGGCTGCACCGTGACGAGCGTCGGGAACTCCCCCGCCTCGCTCTTGCGCCGCAGCACATCGCCCACCGTGAGGTTCGTGTCGCGCTCGAGGAACCCGTATTGGCGCATCCACGCGTCCGAGAAGATCTTGGACAGGTAGGAGCGCCCGCCGTCGGGCAGGATGACCACGACCATCGCGTCGGGATCCTCGATCTCGGCGGCCACGACGAGAGCGGCGTGCAGGGCCAGCCCACCGGAGCCACCGGCGAGGATCCCCTCGGCGTGGGCCAGCCGGCGCGTGGTGAGGAAGGCATCGCGGTCAGAGACCGTGACCCACCGGTCGACCGAGGCGGGATCGAAGGTCTGGGGCCAGAAGTCCTCGCCGACGCCCTCCACCAGGTAGGGGCGGACGTTGTCCTCGCCACCCGAATAGATGGAGCCCTCCGGATCGGCGCCGACAACGACGAGGCCGGGGCGACGCTCACGCAGGTAGCGCGCGGCGCCCGAGACGGTGCCACCGGTGCCGACGCCGACCACGAGATGGGTGATCCGGCCCTCTGTCTGGTCCCAGAGCTCGGGCCCGGTGGACTCGTAATGGGCGCGGGGGTTGGCCTCGTTGACGTACTGGTTGGGCTGGAAGGCGCCTGGGATCTCGGCGGTGAGCCGGTCGGCGACGCGGTAGTAGGAGCGGGGCGAGTCGGGCGGGACGTCGGTGGGCGCCAGGACCACCTCGGCGCCGTAGGCACGCAACAGGTCGATCTTCTCCCGAGACATCTTGTCGGGCATCACCGCCATCACGCGGTAGCCCTTGAGCCGCGCGGCGATGGCCAGGCCGGTGCCGGTGTTGCCCGACGTGGGCTCCACGATCGTGCCGCCGGGGCGCAGCCGGCCGTCGCGCTCGGCGGCCTCGATCAGGGCCACCGCGACGCGGTCCTTGATCGACCCACCGGGGTTGAACACCTCCAGCTTGGCCACCAGCTGCGGGCGCAGCCCTGCGCCGATTCGGGACAGCCTGACCAGCGGGGTGTCGCCGATGGTGTCCAGGATCGAGTCTCCGATCCGAGCAGATGCTGTGTGAACGGTCATGCCCTGATTCTGATGCCTCCCCGGCGGCGGTGACGACCGATGCATAACCTGATAATCTGCATTGACATTGTGCAGATGGCGACCGGCGGTGTCCAGGGCAGTGGACACCGCCGGGACGGGGGGATCGCGATGTGGTCCCGCACCGGCGTCGATCCTGCGCAACCTCTTTTCGTCAGGTGGCCGGGCCGGCCCCACCGACCCGGCCATTCTGGGGGTAACCGCGCTGCCGCAGCAGGGTCACGGGGGCCTCCCGCGTCGGCGCTCGGCGCGTTTGGGTTGGCGCGAAACGGGCAGCAATATCTCTGCGAACTTCCCGAAACCGACACGGGCGCACGGTGCGCTGAGCCGCGCGGAACCAAGAAGGCCCAGCCACCTGGCTCGTGGAGCTGGAGCGGGGATGAGCTGACACAGGCCAGGCGAGAGGCCGCCGCCGGTGCAGCCACGATCCGGCGGCGGCCCGCCCTTGTGAGCGCGTCGGGCACACTGTGGACGCATGCTCTTCCCCGCCTTCTCACGCGCTCCCTCCGACCGTACGGCGCTGAGCTTCCCGGACCGGTTGCTCACCTATGCCGAGCTTCGCCGCGCGGCGCGCAACGTCGCCGCCGAGCTGGACGGCGCAGCGCGGGTGGCGGTCCTGGCCGAGCCTCGGATCGAGACGTGCGTCGCGGTCATCGGGGCGCTGCTGGCGGGCGTGCCGGTGATCCCGATCAACCCGAAGTCCGGGGTCAGCGAGCTCGCGCACATCGTCTCAGACGCCGACCCCGAGGCGATCGCGGTGGCCCCGGGCAGCGGCGCACCCGAGGCGTTTGCCGGCCGCCGCCGGGTTGAGGTCGCGCTCGACGGCCCCGGCCCCCGCTCCGGGTCCGGGTCCGGCTCCGGCTCCGCCGACGAGCGCGCCCCGACGAGGGCGATCACCGAGCCCCCCGACGACGCGCCCGCCCTCATCGTCTACACCTCGGGCACCACCGGGCGGCCCAAGGGCGCGGTCCTGCCCCGCCGCGCGATCGCCTCCAACCTCGACGCACTCGCCGAGGTGTGGCGCTGGACGGACGCCGACGTCGTCGCCCATGGCCTCCCGCTGTTTCATGTGCACGGGCTGGTGCTGGGAATCCTGGGCCCGGTACGGCGCGGCGGCACGGCCGTGCACATCGGCCGCTTCTCGCCCGACGGGGTCCAGGAGGCCCTGAACGGCCACGCGACCATGCTGTTCGGGGTGCCGACGATGTACCGCCGGCTGGCCGACGCCGCCGGCGAGTCGGCGGAGCTGGCCGCCGCGCTGGGCAGCGCGCGGCTACTCGTCTCCGGCTCGGCGGCGCTGCCGGCCTCCGAGCACGCGCGCATCCAGGAGCTGACCGGGCGTGGCGTGGTGGAACGCTACGGGATGACCGAGACGCTGATGAACACCGCCATCCCCGCCGGCGCCGACCCGGCGCCGGGCACCGTCGGGCCGCCGGTGCCCGGGGTGCAGGTGCGGCTCGTCGACGATGACGGCCAAGCGCTCGAGGGCTCTGACGACGAGACCATCGGCGAGATCCAGGTCCGCGGGCCCAACCTGTTCCTGGAGTATCTCAACCGCCCCGACGCCACCGCCGAGGCGATGCGCGACGGCTGGTTCGCGACCGGCGACATGGCCGCCCGCACCGCCGCGGGGTACATCCGGATCGTCGGGCGCCGCGCCACCGACCTCATCAAGAGCGGCGGCTACAAGATCGGCGCCGGGGAGATCGAGGGCTGCCTGCGCGGGCACCCCGCAGTGGACGACGTGGCGGTCACCGGAGAGGCAGACGACGATCTCGGCGAGCGCGTGGTGGCCTGGGTGGTGCTGCGCGACGGGGCGTCGGCGGACGCGTCGGAGCTGAGCGACCACGTGGCCGGCGAGCTGGCCCCCCACAAGCGCCCGCGCACCGTGCATTTCCTACAGGAGCTGCCCCGCAACGAGATGGGCAAGGTGCAGAAGGCGCGGCTCGGGACAGACTGAGCGCGGCCCGGGCTCGCGGCGACGTCGACCGCAGGATCCCGCGTTTGTGGCCGCACGGGCATGGGTACGCCAGTAGAGGTCTGCGGCAAGGGAGGTTGGGATGCGTGTGTGGAAGCTGGCCTGCGTCACCGGGGCGGTGATGGCGCTGGCGACATCGTCGGCCGCGGCGAGCGGGAGCTTCGTGCTCACCGCCACCAGCACCGCGCCCGGCTCGAGGTACGCGCCGACCTTCACCGGCAACGGACTGCTCGGCGTCCGCGTCCCGGCGACTGGGCAGGGATATGCCGGCGGCACCGTTTCGGCCCAGTCGGAGCTGGCCGGATTCTACGCCAAGCCGACCCAGCCCACGTCAGACAGCGACGCCGTCCAGCAGCGGGCCAACATCCCCACCTGGTCCACGCTCACCTTCGCCGACGGCGGGCAGCCGTTCTCGCTGAGTGCGGGAACCACCACCGGCTGGAGCCAGTCGCTTGACCTGCACACCGGCGTGATCACCACCAACGCGACGTGGAGGGCCCCCAACGGCCACAGCACCAAGCTGACCTACCAGGTATTCACCGACCGGGGCAACGCCCACCTCGGCCTCGTCCAGCTCACGCTGGCGCCGCAGTGGTCCGGGACCGCGACGGTCACCGACGAGATCGACGGGATGCCGGCGACGCTCACCGACGAGGCCGGCAAGGGGTTTGACCCGGGCGCGCGTCAGACCTTCGTGGACGTCAGGACCCAGACGCTCGGGGTTGAGGCCGCCATCGCCAGCCGTCTTGCCACCAGTGCCAACGTGACCGCCCAGCCCACCGAGGTCGACGCCACCACGCCCCAGACCATCGGTCAGCAGCTCAGCTTCCCGGTCACCGCGGGCCAAACCTACACCTTCACCAAGTACGTCGGGATCGACGACTCCCACGACACGGCCACGCCGGTCGCCTCGGCGCAGGCCGAGGCCGCCGCGGGCGAGGCCGCCGGCTACGACGCCGCGCTCACCGCCAACCGAGTCGCCTGGGCGGCACTGTGGAACGGGCGCATCGATGTGCTCGGCAACGACACCGTCGCGACCGACGTCAACGCGAGCGAGTTCTACCTGTGGTCCAACACGCGCGACGGCGTGCACTGGAGCATCTCCCCCGCCGGCCTGTCATCCAACGGCTACGACGGGCACATCTTCTGGGACGCCGAGACGTGGATGTATCCGAGCCTGCTGGCCCAACATCCCGACCTCGCCGCCGGGATGAACGCGTACCGCTTCAACCGGCTCACCGAGGCCCAGCAACACGCCATCGCCACCGGCTTTACCGGAGCTCGCTTCCCGTGGGAGAGCGCCCTGGATGGGACCGAGCAGATCCCGCCGCCCGTGTCCACCAACAGCGAGGGCCTGTTCGAGCAGCACGTCACGGGGGACATCGCGCTGGCCCAGTGGCAGTACTACCTGGTCACCGGCAACAAGATGTGGCTGGCCACCCAGGGGTGGCCGGTGATCTCCGGGGCCGCGGCGTTCTGGGCGTCGCGCGCCACGCAGAGGGCCGGCAGGCGCTTCCACATCAACGGCGTCACCGACCCCGACGAGGAGAACCCCAACGTCAACGACGCGGCGTTCACCAACGTCGCCGCCAAGACGACGCTGCAGGATGCCGTCGCGGCCGCCTCGGCCCTCGGACAGACGACGCCGGCGTCGTGGTCTGAGATCGCCGCCGGCCTCGTGGTGCCGACGACGGTCACGGGTGGCAGGCGGATCCACCCCGAGTTCGCCGGTTACGGGGGGCAGTTGGTCAAGCAGGCGGACGTGACCCTGCTGCAGTACCCGTGGCAGTTCCCGATGCCGGCCTCGGTGGCGCAGAACGACATCAACTACTACGTACCGCGCACCGACCCGACGGGCCCGTCGATGAGCGACGCCGTCAACGAGATCGACAGCCTCACCCTCGGGACGCCGGGCTGCTCGGCCTTCGTCTACACCCAGCGCAGCTACGAGCCGTTCATCCGCGACGTCTTCCGTCAGTTCTCGGAGACCCGTACGGGCGGCGCGTTCACGTTCATCACCGGCATCGGCGGCTTTCTCCAGGAATTCCTCTACGGCTACTCCGGCCTGCGCTGGGAAGCCGGCGACGTCCATCTCGCCCCCAGCCTGAACCGCCAGATCGCGGGCGTTGTGCTGCACGACCTCAGCTGGCGCGGGCGCACCTTCGACGTCGCCGTCGGCTCGCGGGCCACGAGGGTGACACTGCGCAGCGGCCCATCGCTTCCGCTGAAGACGCCGGAGGGCACGCACACGGTGTCGGCGGGCCGGAGCCTCAGCGTCCCCACCGCACGGCCGGACGTCGCACCGACCAACGACGCCGTTCGCTGCCAGACGGCGAAGGGGTCCAGCGCCCAGCCCGGCGCCCCGGCGCTGGCGGCCGTCGACGGCAGTGCGGCCACGGGCTGGCAGCCGGTGTCGGTGCCCGCGACACTCACGACCCCGACCGGCGCCGGCCATCCCGCGATCGGCCGGGCCACGGTGGTGTGGGGCCGGCTGTGGCCGGCACAGCCCAAGCCCAACGTGCACCCGGCGGTCCGCCCCGTGCGCACCCTGCGGCCGGGCGCCTACCTGCTGCAGGTCTCGGGCAACGGGCGCAGGTGGGTGACGGTCGCCTCGGTGAGGGGGCACCGCAGGCGTGTGACCGACACGCTGACCTTCCCCAAGATCGGGGTTCGCTTCGTGCGCCTGAAGATCACCCAGGGCACCGGCATCTCGATCAAGGAGACGATCAACAACAAGCAGACCGTCGTCAAACAGCTGCCGATGCTCGAGGAGCTGACGGTCACCGGCTGAGCGTCCTCGTCACCGGGGCGTGGTCAGCAGCCTCCGGGTGCGGCGGTTGATGACCTGACCCCGCTCAGCGCGCGCACCCGCCGCCGGCACCTTACACCTTCGCGTCGACGTACTTGTCGCGCAGCGCCGTCTTCTTGAACTTGCCGGTGGCGGTGCGCGGGATCTCCTCGATGAACTCAAAGCGATCGGGGATCTGCCACTTGGCGTACTGCTGCGCGAGATGGGCCTTGAGGTCGTCGGGCTCCACCGTGTGGTCCTCGCGCACGACGATCACGGCCAGCGGCCGCTCCCCCCAGCGCTCATCGGGGATGGCGATGACCGCGGCCTCGGCGACCCCCTCGTGGGCCATGAGCAGGTTCTCCAGGTCAACGGACGAGATCCACTCACCGCCGGACTTGACCAGGTCCTTGGAGCGGTCGCAGATCTTCAGGTTGCCGGTGGCGTCGATGGTGACGACGTCGCCGGTGGCGAACCAGCCGTCGTCGGAGAACCTCTCCGCGCCGCGGCCCCGGTGGTAGGCGCCGGCCACCCACGGGCCTCGCACCTCGAGCTCGCCCATGGCCTCGTCATTCCATGGGATGAGCTCGCCGTCGTCCCCGCGGGCACGGATCTCCACGAACGGGCTCGGGCGGCCCTGCCGAGCGCGGTAGTCGTACTGCTGCTCCTCGGTGGCGTCATCGAGCTCGATGGGCAGCCGGCACACGCTTCCCAGCGGCGAGGTCTCGGTCATCCCCCAGGCCTGGACGATGGTGAGCCCATGGCGGTCAAAGCCCACCAGCATGCTGCGCGGCACCGCCGAGCCACCGACCAGGAGCATCCGCAGCTTGCTCAGGTCCCACTGGTCAGGCTCGGCGTCGATGGCCTGGAGCATCGTCATCCACACCGTGGGGACGCCTGCGGTGACCGTCACCTGCTCGTCGGCGAGCAGGTCCAGCACGCTGACCGCATCCAGGCGGGGTCCGGGCAGGACCAGGCCGGCACCGACCAGCGCCGCGGTGAAGATGAGGCCCCACGCGTTGGCGTGGAACATCGGCACCACCGGAAGCACCGTGTCACGGGACGCGAGGTCGTTGGCATCCGGCAGTGCCGCCACCAGTGAGTGCAGCACCAGCGAGCGGTGTGAGTACACGACGCCCTTGGGCCGGCCGGTGGTGCCCGACGTGTAACACATGGCGGCGGCGGCGCGCTCGTCGGCCTCGGGCCACTCCATCGGTTCAGCGTCGGCGATGAGGGCCTCGTAGTCGTGGTAGCCGTCGGGGACCGGTCCCTCGCGGCTGACGACGATCACGTGCGCGAAGTCCCGGGCCCCGTGGAAGGACTCGAACACCTCGAGCAGCGACTCGTCGACGATGATCGGCGCGGTCCTCGGCGTCGTTGACGATGAAGCTGAGCTCATCGTGGTGCAGCCGGGGGTTGAGCGTGTGGAGCACCGCGCCCATCGAGGGCAGGGCGAAGTAGACCTCGACGTGCTCGGGCTGGTTCCACATCAGGGTGCCCACGGCGTCACCCGGCTTGATGCCGAGGGCGCTGAGCGCGGTGGCGAGACGGCGGGCCCGCGCCGCGCAGTCACCGAACGTGGTGCGCCCCACGGACCCGTCCGGACGGCGGAAGGCGACCGTGCGCTGGGGACTGAATCGCTCGGCGCGTTCAACGATCCCCGTCAGCGACAACGGGTAGTCGTCCATCATCAGTCCTTCACGCATGTCTCTCTCCCGTGACTGGCGGTCTCCGTCTGTCATGAGCCTACGCGGCAGGTGCCCGGAACGCCACTCCGGTGCGTCGGCCCGCTACGCGGCCATCGCCAACTCCGGCTCGTGCGCGCCGGCCTCCCCGGACGTCGCGGATGCCGAGCTCCGCGGACCGCGACCCGGCAGCGCCAGCCGGACGATCTTCTTGACCACCGAGCCGAACTGCCTGGTGCAGCGGGCCGGTGTTGTAGAGGAGGCCGTAGCGCTCGCAGATCTCGCGCACCTCGGTGGCGATCTCCGCGTAGCGGTGGGCCGGGATGTCCGGGAACAGGTGATGCTCGATCTGGTGCGACAGGTTGCCGCTGAGCAGGTGGAACAGCCGGCTGCCGGTGAGGTTGGCCGAGCCGAGCATCTGGCGCACGTACCAGTCGCCGCGCGTCTCGTCCTCCACCTCCTCCTCGGAGAACTCCTCGAGTGCCCTCGGGGAAGTGGCCGCAGAAGATGATCATGAACGACCACAGGTTGCGCGTCAGGTTGGCGGTGAGGTTGCCGGCGAGCACGAACGGCGCCGACGGGCCCGGCCAGCAGCGGGAACACCACGTAGTCCTTGAGCACCTGGCGGCGGCCCTTCGCCAGACCGCCTGCAGGATGTCGCGCTTGTCGGCCCAGCGTGATCTCGCCGGCCTCGATCCGCTCGACCTCGAGGTCGTGCGCGGCGACGCCCCACTGGAACAGCAGCGCCAGCAGCGTCGCGTAGACGGGGTTGCCGAGGTCGCGGCGGCGCCACGGCTGGTCCTCGGACATGCGCAGGATCCCGTAGCCGATGTCGCGATCCTTGCCGAGCACGTTGGTGTGGGTGTGGTGCATGTAGTTGTGGGAGTGGCGCCACTGGTCGCCCGGGCAGGCGGTGTCCCACTCGAAGCGCTTGGAGTCCAGCGCCGGGTCCTTCATCCAGTCGTACTGGCCGTGCATCACGTTGTGGCCGATCTCCATGTTGTCCAGGATCTTGGAGAGGGCCAGGGCGGTCGTGCCGCCGATCCAGGCCGGCGGCAGGAAGCCGGCGAACAGCAGCCCGCGCCCGGTGATCTCCAGGCCGCGCTGGGCCTTGATCACGTTGCGGATGTAGGTCGGCGTCGCGCTCGCCGAGATCGGCGATCGTGCGGCCGCGCAGCTCGTCGAGCTCGTCGCCGAGCGCCTCGATCTGCTCGGGGGTCAGGTGGGTGGTCGTGGTCATGTGTCGGTTCCTCCGGTGTCAGGGGTGTCGGGCCGTGCGCTCCTAGAGCTCCAGCGCGACGTCGCCGGCGGGGGCCGAGATGCACAGCTGGATGTCCTCGTTCTCCTCATCGGAGATCTCGCCGGTGCGCAGGTTGCGCACCGCGCCGGCGGCCTTGCGGCAGGTGCAGGTGTGGCAGATGCCCATGCGGCAGCCGAACTCGGGGGCAGAGCCCGGCGGCCTCGGCCTGCTCGAGCAGGGTGCCCTCGCCGATCGCGGCGGTCGCGGTCGCTGCGCAGGAAGCGCAGCGTCCCGTCGGCGGCGTCGCCGGTGACGAGCAGCGCGGGGCGGGGTGAAGGTCTCGGTGAGCAGCCGCTCGGGGTCACCGCCGACCTGCGCCCAGACGTCCGCGGGCGGCGTCCACCAGGCCGGCGGCCCGCAGACGGCCGCGGTGGCCGTCGGCCGCGTCGCCGGCGAGCGCGCGCAGCGCGTCGCGCGTCGAGTCGCGCGGCGGCGCCGGCGCCGCGGGTGGTCGCGGTAGCGCGACGCGCAGGCGCGGGTGGCGCGCGGCGAGCGCGCGGACCTCGGGCGCGTAGAGCCAGTCGGCCTCGGTGCGGGCGAAGTGCAGGAAGGCGATCTCGCCGCCGTGGCCCTCGTCGCACGAGCGTGCGCAGCATCGAGAGCACCGGGGTGATGCCGCTGCCGCCGCTGATCAGCACGATCCGCTCGGGGCGCGGCTGCGGGCAGGGTGAACATCCCCTGGGCGCCGGCCGAGGTGCACGATCGCTCCGGGGCGCGCCGCGCGCAGCAGGTGGCCGGAGACCAGGCCGCCAGGGTGTTCGGTGACGGTCAGCTCGAGCTCACGGCCGTGCGTGCGCCGAGCCCGCCGGGCGAGTAGGTGCGGGTGCGGCGCACCCCGTCGATCTCGACGCCGACGCGCGACGTACTGCCCGGCGCGGAAGCCGCGCCAGGCGCGGTTGGGCCGCAGGGTCAGCGTGACGCTGCGCGGCGTCTGGCGGCGGACCGCCACCACCTCGGCCCGAGCGTCGCCGACGGTGAGCGTCGGGCTGATCAGCTCCAGGTAGCGATCGACGCCGTGGGGGCCGAGCAGGAGATCCACCACCGGCGAGCCGAGCAGGCGGCGGGCCAGGCCGGGCCGAGGCGGGTCAGAAGCAAGCGTTGCCATGTCTGAGTCCTTTGCTCCTCATTGAGTGTACGAGTGTTCACAAACTGTATAGAGGGTATGCTCCCGCCATGGCAAGGGCAAACATGGCATCTGTGATCACCCCCACATGGCTAGCGTGAACAGGCGTACCCACACGAGCACGGTGCGGCGATCCCACGCCGCGCACGGCTCGGCGCACCGCTCCGCCGCGGCGCTCCCAGGCCGAGCGCCGCCGCCAGACCCGCCGAGGCCTGCTGGACGCCGCTCTGGAGCAGATGGACGGCGGGTATCGGCTTTGACTCGCTCAGCCTGCGCCGGGTGACCCGCGGCGGCGGGCGTGGTCCCGGCCGCGTTCTACCGCCACTTCGCCAGCATGGACGAGCTGGGCCTGGCGCTGGTCGAGGAGTCGGTGCAGACGCTGCGCGCGATGCTGCGCGAGGCCCGCGAGGACGGGCGACGGGGCCGAATCGGGCCGGCTGATCGGTCGGTCGGTGGGGATCCTGGTCGCCCACGTCCGCGAGCACCGCCGCCACTTCGCGTTCATGGCGCACGCGCGGGCGTCGGGCAACGCCGTCCTGCGTCACGCCATCCGCTCCGAGACCAAGCTGTTCGCCTCCGAGCTGGCCACCGACCTCGCCCGCTTCCCGATCCTGCGCGACTGGACGACCGCCGACCTGCAGATGCTGGCCGGGCTGTTCGTGGACACGATGATCGCCACCATCGACGCGATCCTGGACGCGTCCGGCTGGGGCGCCGGCACCGACGAGCCTGAGCGCCGAGGCCGAGGCCCGGATCGCCAAGCAGGCCGAGAAGCAGCTGCGGCTGATCGCGCTGGCGATCCCGCATTGGCGCAGCACGCCCTGAGCCAGACGTCACGCCGAGCGGGTACGGTCAGCCCGATGGCCACGCGGACCCGACGGCCCCGCCCGGAGATCTCGTGGTCGGGCTGGGGCGACCCCGCCGTCGCCGCGCCCCTGCCCGAGGCGCTCGAGACGCTGCTGCGCGGGGCCCTGGGCATCGACCGGCGACGGCCGTCGCGCGCCCGCGCTGGAGGCCCTGGAGCTCGCGCCCGCGGCTGCCGGACGCGATCGGCGCCGAGCTGGCGCGGATCGTCGGGCCCGAGCACGCGCGCGGCGACCACGAGGCTCGCGCCCGCCACGCCCGCGGCAAGTCGACGATCGACCTGCTCGAGCTGCGCGGCGGCGAGGCCGATCAGCGCGCCCGACCTCGTCGTCAGCCCCGGCATCCCACGACGAGGTCCAGGCGGTGCTCGAGTGCTGCAGCGACCGGCGGGTGGCGGTGGTCCCGTTCGGGGGCGGCACCTCGGTGGTGGGCGGGCCTGCGCCCGGACGCGGCGGGCTTTGCCGGGACGGTGGCGCTCGACCTGCGGCGGCTGGACGCGCTGGTGGCGCTCGACGAGGAGTCGCGGCTGGCGGTGCTCGAGCCCGGGCTGCGCGGTCCCGAGGCCGAGGCGCTGCTGGGCGACCGCGGCTACACGCTGGGCCACTTCCCCCAGTCCTTGGAGTACGCCACGCTCGGGGGCTTTGCCGCGGCGCGCTCCAGCGGCCAGGGCTCGGCCGGCTACGGACGCTTCGACGAGCGCGTGCTGGCGCTGCGCGTGGCCACGCCGGCGGGCACGCTGGAGCTGGGTCGCGCGCCCAAGTCGGCGGCCGGCCCGACCTGCGCCAGCTCGTGCTCGGGTCCGAGGGGGCGCTCGGCGTCATCACCTCGCTGACGCTGCGCGGTCGACCCGGCGCCCGAGCACCGGGTCTACGAGGGCTGGATGCTGCCGTCCTTCGCGCACGGGTCGGCGCTCGTGCGGCGGCTGGCCCAGGACGGGCCCCGGCCGACCGTGCTGCGGCTCTCCGACGAGGCCGAGACCGCGATGGGGCTCGCGCGGCCGCTGGACATCGGCGGCGGCCGGGCGCGCGCCACGCGGCGGGTGCCTGGCGATCGTCGGCTGGGAGGGCGCCGCACGAGGAGGTCGAGCGCCGCCGGCGCGCCACCGCGGAGCTGCTGCTCGGCGCCGGCGGGGAGCGCGGTGCCCGGCGCCGGGCGACGAGCTGGGCCGCCGGGCGCTACCGCGGCCCGTACCTGCGCGACGCGCTGCTGGACGCCGGGCGCGCTGGTCGAGACGCTGGAGACGGTCACCTTCTGGGCGGCGCTGCCGGGGCTGTACGCGGCGGTCAGCGGCGCGCTGCGCGACACGCTCACCCGGCTCGGGCACCCCGCCGGTGGTCCTCTGCCACATCTCGCACGTGTATCCGGCCGGGGCGTCGCTGTACTTCACCGTCGCCTGCGCCCAGCTGGAGGATCCGATCGCCCAGTGGGAGGCCGCCAAGGCGGCCGCCGGCGAGGCGATCCTGGCCGCGGGCGGCTCGATCACCCACCACCACGGCGTCGGCGCCGACCATCGCGGTGGCTCTACCCGCGGGAGGTCGGGCGAGCTCGGCGTCGAGGTGCTGCGCGCGGTCAAGCGCACCCTGGACCCGGCCGGGATCCTCAACCCCGGGATCCTGCTGGCGCCGCGAGGGTGGCGCACGCAGCCGCAGGGGCCGATCCGGAATGATGTGCCGATGACGGACGCCGAGCGCTACACGCCGCACATGGCCGACGCTGGCCGTGCGGCTTCGGCGCCAATGTCCAGCCCGGGCAGATCGTCGCCGTGTCCTCCGAGCCGGGCAAGGAGGCGCTGGCGCGGGCGATCGCCGAGGCCGCGTACGCCGCCGGGGCCAAGTTCGTCGACCTCACGGTCTTCGACGTCTACTTCAAGCGCGCCCGGGCGCTCCACGCCGACCGCGACACGCTCGGCTACGTCCCGCCGTGGCTGGGCGAGCGGATCCTGGCGCTCGGCGAGCACCGCGCGCGCGCGGATCTCGCTGTCCGGGCCGGTGGCCCCCCACGCGCTGGACGACGTCGACCCCGAGCTGATCGGCCTGCGACCTGCTGCCGCGCGTGCCCGAGGCGATGAAGGTCCTCAACGACGCCACCACCAACTGGACGATCGTCCCGTGCCCCACCGCCGGCTGGGCGACGCTCGTCTACCCGCGGCTGGAGCCGGCGGCCGCGCTGGAGCGGCTGTGGAGCGAGATCGCCCACGTCATGCCGCCTCGACGAGCCCGATCCGGTGGCCGCGTGGGAGGCGCGGCTGGCCGAGCTCAAGCGCGTGAGCGCCGCGCTGGACGAGCTCAGGCTCGACCGCCTGCACTTCGAGGGCCCGGGCACCGACCTGACGCATCGGGCTGCTGCCGTCCAGCCGCTGGCTGGCGGCCAAGTTCGAGACCGCCGACGGGATCGAGCACCAGCCCAACATCCCCACCGAGGAGGTGTTCACCACGCCCGACCCGGAGCGCGTCGAGGGCGAGGTGACGCTCGACCAAGCCGCTGTTCACGTCCGGGACGACCGTGACCGGGCTGAAGGTCCGCTTCGAGGGCGGGCGGGCGGTCCAGATCGACGCCGAGCAGGGCGCCGAGGTGATGCGCGGGCATGATCGCCGCCGACGAGGGCGCGGCCCGGCTCGGCGAGGTGGCGCTGGTCGACCGCGAGGGCCGGATCGGCCCGCTGGGCACCGTCTTCTACGACACGCTGCTGGACGAGAACGCCGCCAGCCACATCGCGCTCGGCCACGGCTACGTGGCCGGCGTGGGCGACGCCGGCCGACGTCGAGCGCGCCAACAAGAGCGACATCCACACCGACTTCATGATCGGCAGCAACGAGGTCGCCGTCACCGGATTGCTGTCCAACGGCGACGAGGTGCCGCTGCTGCGCGACGGCAGCTGGCAGATCTAGCGCGCGCCGAGACGGCGCCGCGACGGGCCCGGACACGCCGTCACGCTACGCTAGCCCCACTTCCAGGAGAGGTGCCGGAGCGGCTGAACGGGCGCGACTGGAAATCGCGTAACGGGGGTTAACCTCGTTCGGGGGTTCGAATCCCCCCCTCTCCGCTGCTGAGCCTGAGCGAGGTTGGCTCCAACCGTCCAAATGCGAGAGCACACCGATCAGACGGATCATCCTTGCGCTCGATCCGATCCCTTTCGTAGACTTCCTCCGTAAGGGAGGGAGGTCTGCAGGGGAGCGGCGACGGTCCGCTCTGTCCTCACACACGTCCATGATCCAAAGACCGGCACTGAGACTTGTTGAAGGTGGGCTTGACTCCACCGCCACCTGGCTCTGGTTCTGCGGCCACTGCGCAGCCCCGTCGCCCAACGGCGCGGCGCCGCCTCCGACGGCCCGTGTCTGCACGTCGTGCGGGCTCGGTCTGCTGCTCGAGGCCCGCGAGGACGCGGTCCCGTCGACCAAGGACGCCTTCCTGGTCGTCGACTCCGTCGCTGCTCGGTCCAGGCGATGTCCCGGGAGGCCCAGCGCTGCTGGGCGTCACCGAGGAGGCCGCGATCGACCGGCCCGTCGGCCGAACTGCTCGTCCCCGCCGACGCCGAGGCCCAGGCCGCACCGGCTTCGCCGCCGCGATCGCCCAGGCCGCCGACGGGCGAGGACCCCGACAGCTCGCGCAGCTTCGTGCGCCCGTGGAACACCTTCGGTGTCCGCCTGCGCGCCCGAATCGCCACCTGCGGGCCGCCGCGGGCCGCGCTCGTCGTACTCGAGAACGGCCGCCCGCCAGCGCTGCGGGCGGTCACCAGCACCGCGCTGAGGTTCCGGCGCCGCGGTGCGGCGCCTTCGATGCGCTCGTGAGCCGGACCGTCGCGGTCCGTGCCGCGTCAGCCGGACTAGCCCGGGCGCGGCGGGCAGCAGCGTCGGGCGCGCCCGCACGCGCGCCAGCGCCGGCGGGCAGCACCACCGACCCGTCGTCCTGCTGCCCGTTCTCCAGCAGCGCGATGATCGTCCGCCCCACCGCCACCGCCGTCCCGTTGAGCGTGGCCACGTGCGCCGGCTTGCCGTCGGCGGGGCGGTAGCGGATGTCGAGCCGGCGCGCCTGGTAGTCGGTGGTGTTCGAGACGAGGTGAGCTCGCGGTAGCGGCCCTGGCCGGGCAGCCAGGCCTCGACGTCGTACTTGGTGGCCGCCGAGGCGCCGAGGTCGTCGACGGCGATCGCCACCACCCGGTAGGGGATCTCCGAGGTCCTGCATGATCGACTCCTCGATGGCCAGCAGCCGCTCGTGCTCGTCCAGCGCCGTGTCGGGCTCGACGAAGCAGAACATCTCGACCTTGTCGAACTGGTGCACGCGGAAGATGCCGCGGGTGTCCTTGCCGGCGGCGCCCGCCTCGCGCCGGAAGCAGCTGGAGAACCCGGCGTAGCGCAGCGGCAGCTCGTCGGCGGCGAGGATCTCGTCGCGGTGCAGCGAGGCCAGCGCGACCTCGGAGGTGCCGACCAGGTAGAGGTCGTCGTCGGGCAGCGTGTAGATCTGCTGCTCGGTGTCGGGGAGGAAGCCGGTGCCGTAGAGCGCCTGCTCGCGGACGAGCACCGGCGGGATCACCGGCTCGAAGCCCTCGCCATCGAGCTTCTCCATCGCGTAGCGGACGAGCGCGAGCTCGAGCAGCACCAGATCGCCGCGCAGGTAGGCGAAGCGCGAGCCCGAGAGCCGCGCGCCGCGCTCCATGTCGATCCGCGGGCCGGCCAGCTCGAGGTGGTCGCGGCCGCTCGGCTGGCCCTCGCCGACCTCGCGCAGCACCGTGTCCTGGTCCGGGGCGTCGTCGGCGGGCAGGTTGGGCAGCGAGGCCAGCGCGGCGTCGCGCTCGGCGCGCAGGCTCGTCTCCTCGTCAGACAGCGCGCGGCCGCGCGCCGCCAGCTCGGCGAGCTGCTCGCGCTGCTCGGGGGTGGGCGCGCCCCTGCAGCGCCTTGCTGGCCGCGTTCTGCTCGGCGCGCAGCTGCTCGAGCTCGGTGGTCAGCGCGCGCCAGCGCTCGTCGAGCTCGAGCACCCGATCGATCGCCGCGGCGGCGTCGGCGCCGCGGCGGGCCAGCGCCGTCCGCACGGCGTCGGGGTCGCGGCGGATCAGCCTGATGTCGAGAACGGCCGCGCCTCCGCTACGCGGTGCCGCGTCACTGGCTGCCGCGCCGGCAGCGTCCCGATCTGGCTTCTGCTGGCAGACGGGAAGCCCGGTCTCCCGCGGCGCCTGGCGGCCGGCGTAGGTCGCGACGAACTTGGCCACGTCGATGGCGTCCTGGCCGACGACGACGTTCTGGGGCATGTACGCGCCCGGAGAAGCCGCCGTTCTCGATCGCGTAGAGCACGCGGTCGACGGGGCGCTCGCAGCGCTGGTTGAAGTTCGGGCCGCTGGTGGCCTGGGCGGTGCGGATGTTCGGCGCCGAGCCGTTGGCGGCCGCATAGGAGAGCGTGTGGCAGCCCGAGCAGCGCTGCTGGAACAGCTCCGCGCCGTTGTGCAGCTGCGGCCTGCGACTTGGGGACCGCGATCTTCTGGGTCCCGCAGGCGGCGGTGATCGCGGCGACCGCAATCGCAGCCGTGCCGAGCGCCAGGATCTTCGCCAACCGGCTCATCGGGCAGGGATCATAATCGGGACGCCGTGCGTACGAGTCGCCCTCCCCTTCCGCTGCTCGCGGTCGCGCTCGCGCTGGTTCGCTCGTGGTCGGCCGCCTGCGGCAGGACGACCGACCGTCGGAAACGACCGCACTCTGCAGGTCGCGCTCAACGAGTACCGCGTCACGCCTCAGGACGTGCGCGCGCCAGACCGGCCTGCTGACGATCTTCGTGCACAACTACGGGCGGCTGACCCACGACCTGGTGATCACCCTGAACGGGCAGCACCGAGGCGCCGACCAAGCCGATCGCCCCGGGCCAGACCGAGGAGCTCGACGCCGCGCTGGGCCCCGGCCACTACCTGATGGCCTCGTCGATCCTGTCTGACCAGGCGCTGGGCGCGTACGGCACGTTGATCGTCCGCTGACCCCGGCTGCCGGGCCCGCTGGCGCCGCGGTGATACCGCTCTCTGACAGCGACCGACCGTTTGCAGGACCCACCCCGGACGCGGCGAAGCTATGCCCACCCCCGGCGCCGGCTTTGTGTGACGCTCGCCACCGCAGTTCACAACAGCGCGATCGTCCTCCTACGGCGGCAACCAGAGGTGCCGACGCCGGGGGGTCCCACCTCCCCGGGATCCCCGAACCGGCAACGCACCATCGGCCGGCCTAGCCCCCCGTGCCGGCGGCGCGGATCAGGAGCACCAGGATCACCAGCGCCGCGAGCACCATGACCCCCAACTCGCGCTGGAGGATCGAGACCACCACCACCCGCTGCTCGTCCTCGGGCAGCTCGCCGACGGCGGCCGTCGACTCAAAGCCGCGGCTGTCGAGGACCATCTGGGCCGAGGCGATCCGCAGCTGCTCGGCCACGAACGAGATGCCGAGCGGCAGCAGCCCGTAGATGAGGTGCAGGCTGGACTCCTTGCGGCCCATCAGCACCAGCACCCCGCCGAGCGCGGCCTCGAGCACCACCGCCGCCTGGCCCGCGCGCAGCAGGCGCCAGAACCAGGCGACTGCGCCGCACCCGGTACCAGCACCACGCGCCCCACAGCCCGGCGCCGCCCATGAGCGCGAGCAGAGCACCCCCACGATCAGGTGAACGAGCTTCATGGGACACTCACGCGGATATCCGAGTTATCGCGTACCTTGCGGGTATGACCAGGGATGGCGAGAAACGCACGGAGTAGATAGCCGCATTTCGCACTAAGTAACACTGTGTTACAAGCTTCCCTACCGTCGGTGATATAAGAGGATCTGTGCTTCGAAGCTATCTGCCGGCGATCGTGTTCCTCGTACTCGGCGCTGCCGTCGGCGGTCTCTTCGGAGTCCTCAACCTCTTCACCGGGGTGCGCGGGACGCACCGGCAGCAGAGCAAGACCACTCCGTACGAGTGCGGCCTGCCGTCGGAGATCCAGCGGGGGTTCCGCTTCGGGATCAGCTTCTACCTGATCGCGATGCTGTTCATCCTGTTCGACATCGAGGTCATCTTCCTGTATCCGATCGCGGTCCAGCTGCGCGCGTTCGGCACCTTCGCGATGAGCGAGACGATCGTGTTCGTCGTGCTCCTGATGGTGGCGTTCGTCTACGTCTGGCGCCGAGGAGCCCTGGAATGGAAATAAAGCGCGAGCCGCTCGCCGGACCGGCGCCACGGCGCCACTGGACTTCCGCGCGCGCCAGCTGCAGGCCCGCGACATGCTGCGCGGCGACCTGGAGGGCGAGGCGCTGGAGCGCTACGTCAAGGAGAACGTGCTGACCACCACCGTCGACAAGGCGGTGGCGTGGTCGCAGGGCAACTCGATCTAGCCGCTGACCTTCGGCCTGGCCTGCTGCGCGATCGAGATGATGTCGATCGTCGGGGCCCGCGTGGACGTCGCCCGGTTCGGCTGGGAGGCGTTCTGGGCCTCGCCGCGCCAGGCCGACCTGCTCATCCTGTCGGGCCGCGTGTCGGTGAAGATGGCGCCGGTCATCCGGCGCATCTATGACCAGATGCTGGAGCCCCGCTGGGCGATCTCGATGGGCGCGTGCTGCTCGTCGATGGGCGTGTTCAACAACTACGCGCTCGTTCCCGCCGACAAGTTCCTGCCGATCGACGTGCACGTGCCCGGCTGCCCGCCGCGGCCCGAGGCGCTGATCCACGGGATCCTGCGCCTGCGCGAGAAGATCCACGGCACCGAGCGCGAGGGGTGGCGGGAGCGCTATGACGCAGTGGGCACCGAGGAGGTGCTCACCAACGGCTCCAGCGCCAGCGACGGCGCGATCAACGTGTTCCCGGGAGGGGACACCGCCGGTGCCTGACGCCACCGGGCTCGAGCTGACGGCCAACGAGCTCCGCGACGCGCAACGCAGAGTCGATCCTCGGCACCGACTTCGGCCGGGGCGACCGCGCGGTGCTCCTGGTCAACCCGGCGCACGTCATCGAGGTGCTGACCTCGCTGCAAGAGCCAGGGCTACACGTTCCTGGCCAGCCTGCACGGCGTCGACTACTACCCCGACGAGCCGCGCCTGGGCGTCCTCTACGAGCTGCTCGACATGCAGGAGGTGGACCGGATCACGGTCAAGGCCCGCGTGCACACCGACGACCCGCGGATCGCCACCGCCACCGGCCTGTTTCCCGGCGCCGACTTCCCCGAGCGCGAGGTCTACGACATGTTCGGGGTCGTGTTCGAGGGCCACCCCGACATGCGGCGGATCCTCATGCCCGAGGACTTCGAGGGCTTCCCTCAGCGCCGCGACTTCCCCGTCGGCGGCGAGCCGGTGCTCTTCACCTACAACGAAGAGAATTCCTACGGGAAGTGGAGCTGATGGCGCTCGGCACCGCCGACTACCGCAAGCGCGAGGAGTCGATCACCTACTCGGCCGAGCCGGCCGGACAGGGTGAGACCCACGAGCTGCTGACGCTCAACATCGGCCCCCACCACCCCGCCACCCACGGCGTGCTGCGGCTGCTGGCCACGCTGGAGGGCGAGGTGGTCCGCGACATCAAGCCGATCATCGGCTACGTCCACACCGGGATCGAGAAGACCGCGGAGGACAAGGCGTACTGGAAGGTGATCCCCGTGGTCGAGCGGATGGACTACCTGGCCTACTACTTCAACGCGATGGCGTACTGCGGCGCGGTCGAGACGCTGCTCGGGGTCGAGGTACCGCCGCGCGCCCAGTACCTGCGGGTCATCCACCTCGAGCTCAACCGGATCATGTCCCACCTGGTGTGGCTGGGCACCAGCGCCCTGGACCTCGGCGCGATCTCGATGTTCTGGTACTGCTTCCGAGAGCGCGAGAAGATCCTCGACCTGTTCGAGATGTCCTCCGGGCAGCGGATGCACACCCGCTACATCCAGGTCGGCGGGGTCATGGAGGACATCCCGCGCGGCTTCGCGGCCAAGCTGCGGACCTTCCTGGCCGACATGCCCACCCGCGCAGACCAGTACGCGGACCTGCTCGAGAAGAACCAGATCGTGTTCGAGCGCCTGCACGACGTCTGCGCCGCTCGACGAGGCAGACGCTGCTCTCCCTCGGCGTCACCGGTCCGCTGCTGCGCGCCACCGGCAACCCGTGGGACCTGCGCAAGGCGGCGCCCTACTCCAGCTACGACCACTTCGAGTTCAAGATCCCGGTGGGCACCGTGGGCGACAACTACGACCGCTACCGCGTACGCCACGCCGAGATCTACGAGTCGGTGAAGATCATCAGCCAGGCGCTCGACGGCCTGCCCGAGGGGCCCTACATCACCACCGACCGGAAGATCGCGCTGCCCCCGCGTCACGAGCTGGCCACCTCGATGGAGGCGCTCATCCATCACTTCAAGCTCGTCACCGAAGGCTTCCGCGTCCCGCCGGGCGAGGTCTACTACCCGATCGAGGGACCGCGCGGCGAGCTCGGATGCTTCGTGCGTGCCGACGGCTCGGCCAAGCCGGCCCGCGTCCACATGCGCGACTCAAGCTTCGTCAACCTCCAGGCGCTCGCGCCGATGGTGCAGGGCGCCTACATCGCCGACCTCATCGCCACCCTGGCGATGCTCGACCCCATCCTCGGCGGGATCGACCGATGAGCTTCGGCGATCGACGCGCGCCAGACCTCAATGACGAGCTGGCGCAGCGCCACAGCGAGCACCGCGAAGCGCTCGGGTCGCTTTCGCGTCGCGTGCCGCGCTTCGCCCACGGCTCCCGCGTGCCGGGCTGGGACGACGCCGTCGACCTCACCAAGGATCCCGCGGTCATCCCCGACCCGGCGACGACGCCGGTCCCCGAGGACCTGCGCCGCGAGATCGAGGCGGCGATGGCCAAGTACCCGGACCGCCGCTCGGCGGCGATCCCCGCGCTGCACGCCGCCCAGGCCGTGCACGGCTGGTGCTCCCCGGAGGCGATCGACCAGGTCGCCGCCGTCATGCGCCTCACCCCCGCCTACCTGACCTCGGTGGCGAGCTTCTACGACATGTTCGAGCTGCACCCCAAGCACACCAACGACGTATTCGTGTGCACGAACATCTCCTGCTCGATCCTGGGCGCCGACGAGTTCTACGACGCGATGGCGGCGGCGGCCGAGGGCCAGGACATCGACGTGCGCTCGTTCGAGTGCCTGGGCGCCTGCGACATCGGGCCGATGGCCTCGGTCAACGGCGAGTACGTCGGCCCGCTGGAGCTCGCCGACGCCGAGCGGATCGTCGAGGACCTCAACGCCGGGCGCCCCGTGCTCTCGGACAAGCAGCTGCGCTACCGCCGCTCCGCGGACCCCACCGCCGGGGGGGATGCCGACCGAGTTCTCAGCCCCCGACCATCCCCACCGCGCCGACACGGCCGGTCTGACCGAGGCCGACGTCGCCGCGGACCGCCCTGGCCCGAGCGCCCCCCTCGAGTTTCCTGGAAGCGACGAGAGCGAGACATGAAGCCGATCCTCTTCGACCGCATCGACGAGCCGGGCCTGAACACGCTGGAGGTCTACCAGCGCCGCGGCGGCTACGACATGCTGCGGCGGGCGCTGAGCATGTCCCCCGAGGACGTGCTGGCGCAGATCATGGAGTCGGGCATCCGCGGCCGCGGCGGCGCCGGCTTCCAGATGGGGCGCAAGATCTCGTTCCTGCCCCACGGCGACATGGCCAAGTACCTCGTGTGCAACGCCGACGAGTCCGAGCCAGGCACGTTCAAGGACCGCGAGCTGATGCAGAAGATGCCCGCACGCGCTCATCGAGGGGATCGCCATCGCCGCCTTTGCCGGCGGCATCAACCAGTCGTTCATCTACATCCGCGGCGAGTACCAGCTCCAGGCCGACATCCTGGAGGCGGCGATCGCCGAGGCCGCCAACGCCGGGTTCCTCGGCGAGCGGATCCTCGGGTCGGAGTTCTCCATGCCACTGGTCCTGCACCGCGGCGCCGGCGCCTACATCTGCGGCGAGGAGACCGGGCTGCTCGACTCGCTGGAGGGCAAGCGCGGCAACCCGCGGCTCAAGCCGCCGTTCCCGGCCATCGAGGGCCTCTACGCCGGACCGACCCTCATCAACAACGTCGAGACGCTCGCCACCGTCCCCTACATCCTGCGGATGGGCGGCGACGAGTACGCCAAGATCGGCACCGAGACCTCGACCGGCACCAAGCTCGATCTCGATCTCCGGCGACGTCAAGCGTCCGGGCAACTACGAGATCGAGCTGGGCATCCCGTCGCGCGAGATCATCTACGGCCTCGCCGGCGGCCCGCCCGAGCGGCAAGCGGTCAAGTTCTGGTTCCCCGGCGGGTCGAGCTCACCGGTGCTCACCGGCGACGACCTCGACATCCCGTACGACTTCGACTCGCATGGCCAAGGCCGGCACGATGCTCGGCTCCGGCGCCATCATCATCGCCGACGAGTCGCGCGCGGGTGCTGGACACCATGCTCAAGGTGGCCAAGTTCTACGCGCACGAGTCGTGCGGCAAGTGCGTGCCCTGCCGCGAGGGCACCAACTGGACCCAGAAGATGGTCCAGCGGATCTACACCGGCGAGGCGACGCCGATGGACCTCGACATCATGGCCTCGGTCCAGGAGCAGATCATCGGCAACTGCCTGTGCGTGCTCGGCGACGCGATGGCGATGCCGATCGGCTCGATGGTCGCGAAGTTCCGCACCGAGCTCGAGGCCGAGATCGAGGCGGCGCGTGAGCGCGCCGACGGCGCGGCGCTGGAAGACGTCGTCGCGCTCGGGGTAGCCGACGAGCATGCCGGCCCGATCCCCGTCCACTGACCCCACGCCCCCATGCCACGTCCAGAGCACAAGACCATCCAGCTGACGATCGACGGCCGCGAGGTGCAGGCCGTCGAGGGCGCGATGCTGGTCGACGCCGCCAAGCAGGGCGACGTCGAGATCCCCTACTTCTGCTACGAGCCCAAGCTCGGCCAGCCCGGTCGGCGCCTGCCGCATGTGCCTGGTCGAGATCGAGGGGATCCCCAAGCTGCAGACCAGCTGCTCGACGCCCGTCAAGGACGGGATGGTCGTCCACACCCAGACCGAGCGCGTGCGCAAGGCCCAGAACGCGGTCGTCGAGTTCCTGCTCGTCAACCACCCGCTCGACTGCCCCGTATGCGACAAGGGCGGCGAGTGCCCGCTGCAGGACATCACCTTCGGCTGGGGCCTGGGCCGCAGCCGCTTCATCGAGCCCAAGCGCCACTTCGAGAAGCCGCTGGCGCTGTCGCCGCTGATCGCCATCGACCGCGAGCGCTGCATCCTCTGCTACCGCTGCGTGCGCTTCTCCCAGGAGGTCTCCGAGGACTACCAGCTGATCTTCACCGAGCGCGGCGCCCACACGTTCGTCGGCACCCACGACGGCCACCCGTACGTCGCGCCGTTCAGCGGCAACATCGTCGAGCTGTGCCCGGTGGGCGCGCTCACCTCGCAGCCCTACCGCTTCCGCGCACGGCCGTGGGACATCGAGGGCGCCGCCGGCATCTGCACGCTGTGCCCGTCGCAGTGCAACGTCACCTTCACCGTCCGCGACGAGCAGGTGGTGCGCGTGCTCGCGCGCGATCACGAGGAGGTCGACGACGGCTGGCTGTGCGACAAGGGCCGCTTCGCCTACCAGGCGATCCACGTCGACGAGCGGATCACGCGGCCGCTCGTGCGCGACGGCGGCGAGCTGCGCGAGGTGTCCTGGGAGCGAGCGCTTCAGACCGCGGCCGGCCTCGGCGCGCCACAAGGGCCGCGTGGGGACGCTCGTCGGCGGCCGGGCCACCAACGAGGAGGGCTTCCTGCTGCAGCGGCTGCTCGCGCGAGGCGCTTGACTCCTCGGACATCGACTCCCGGCTCGGGCCGGCCGGCGGCGACTGCGTCTTCTCCGATCCGCGCTCGCCCGGGCGCTGGCCGCCCCCGACGCTCCAGGCTTCGGTGCCCGACATCGAGTTCGCCCACACGGTGCTGCTGTTCGGCTGCGACCCGCGCGACGACGCCCCGATCCTGGACCTGCGCATCCGCAAGGGCGTGCGCCGCAACGGCGTCCAGCTGGCGATCGCCACCGCGCGCCCGACGCGCGCTCGAGACCAACGCCGTCACGAGCATCCGCTACGCCCCCGGCGGCGAGGCCGCGTTCGCTGGCCGCGCTGGAGCGCGCGCTGGACGGCGCCACCGACGTCGCCGAGGACATCGCCGGGCTGGCCACGCTGCTGCGCGACGGCGGCGAGGACGTGGTGATCCTCTTCGGCGAGCGGATCGGCGCCGCCGCGGCGGCCGCCGCTGCTGCGCGATCGCCCGCCGCCTCGGCCTGGCCGGGCGCGAGGGCGCCGGGCTGCTGGCGATTCCCGCCGGCGCCAACGGGCGCGGCCTGCGCGAGGCCGGCGCCGTGCCCGACGCCGGCCCCGGCTACGCCGCCGCCGACCACCGCCGGGCGCAGCGCCGCCGAGATCGGCGCCGCGGCCGCCGGCGGCGAGATCACCGCGCTTCACCTGTTCGAGACCGACCCGGTGCGCGACCTGCCCGACCGCGCCCTGTGGGAGCGCGCGCATGCACCCGCCGCGCTCGTCGTCGCGCACGCCTCGGTGCTCACCGAGGGGCTGCGCCGAGCACGCCAACGTCATCTTCCCCGCCGAGTCCCACGCCGAGAAGGAGGGCACGCGTCGTGCACCCCGACGGCCGCCTGCAGCGGCTGCGGATCGCCATCGCCCATCCCGGCGAGGTCCGCGCCGGCTGGTCGGTGCTCGCCGAGATCGCGGGCGCGTGCGGCCTCGACACCGGGCGTGCGAGCGCGCCGGCGAGCCTTCGCCCAGCTGGTGGCGGCGGTCCCGTTCTACGAGGGGCTGACGCTCGAGGAGATCGGCGGCCGCGGCGTGCGCTGGCCCGCGCGCCCGCAGGCCCGCGTCGCCGGCGCCGGCGCCGAGCGACCTGCCGGCTGCGGCGGCCCGACCCTCGCGAGGCGGCCGCGCTCGATCCAACGGCCGCCTGCGGCTGGGCACCTACCGGCCGATCTGGGCCTCGCCCGAGGTCGAGATCTCGCCGGCGCTCAAGTTCCTCATCGCCCGAGCAGCAGGTCGAGCTCTCGCCCGACGACGCGCAGCGCCTGGGCATCGTCCACGGCGAGGCCGTGGTGGTGGCCCAGAACGGGACCGCGGCTGAACGCCACGGCGTGCGTGCGCTCGGGCGTGCCGGCCGGGCAGCGCCTTCCTCGCCGACGGGCTCGCCGCCGACTCGGCCAACGCCTCGACCGAGCCGATCGATCGAGGTGCGTCAAGCCGTGAGCGTCGTGATCGGCCGACGTCAACTACTATCGAGCCCTGGTGGGTGCAGATCATCAAGGCGCTGGTGATCTTCGGCGTCATCTTCGCCGTGCTGCCGATCCTCATCGTCTACGAGCGCAAGCTGCTGGGCCGCTTCCAGGGCCGCTACGGCCCCAACCGCGTCGGCCCGTTCGGGCTGCATGCAGCCGCTGGCCGAGATCGTCAAGTTCGCCACCAAGGAGCCGTTCCGGCCGACCACCTCGGTCGGCTTCCTGTTCCGGATCGCGCCGATGATCGCGATCCTGACCGCGGTCGTCGTCGCTGGCGCTGCTCCCGTTCGGCAACGTCCAGCACATCTTCGGGCAGCGCGGTCGGCCTCTACGGGATCGACGTCTCGATCGGCCCGCTGTACGTGTTCGCCTTCGGCGGCATCTCGTTCTACGGGATCATGCTCGGCGGCTGGGCCTCGGGCTCGAAGTACTCGTTCCTGGGCGCGATGCGCGGCGCCGCGCAGCTCATCTCCTACGAGGTCTCCCAGGGCCTGGCGCTGGTCGGCGTGGTCATCACCGCGGGCACGCTGTCGCTCGACCGGGATCGTCCACGCCCAGGGGGGCATGTGGTACTTCATCCCGCAGTTCGCCGGCTTCCTCATCTTCATGATGGCGTCGTTCGCCGAGACCAACCGCGCGCCGTTCGACCTCGTCGAGGCCGACGCCGAGCTCGTCGGCGGCTACTTCACCGAGTACGGCGGCACCGCGTTCGTCGCCTACCTGTTCGCCGAGTACACGAACATGATCGTCGTCTCCGGGATCGCGACGACGCTGTTCCTCGGCGGCTGGCTGATGCCGTTCGGGATCCATCCGCCCGGCTGGGTCGACCCGATCGTCGTCGTCGTCAAGATGATGCTGTTCATCACGTTCTTCATCTGGATCCGCTCGACGCTGCCCCGCCTGCGCTACGACCAGCTGATGTCGTTCGGCTGGAAGATCCTGCTGCCGCTGGCGACCCTCAACCTGCTCGTCACCGCGATCATCGTGGTGCGTGACCGACCTCGAGGAGACCATGACCCCCTACGACCCAGGCGCCGACGTCATCGAAGTCATGCGCGCGCCCGGCGCCGGCCCGGTGCGCGGCGCCTACCGCGTCTTCGGCGAGACGCTGCGCGGCCTGAAGACGACGTTCGCGCGGATCGTCGAGGGCCCGGTCGACGATCCAGTACCCGGAGGAGAAGACGCCGGTCTATCCGCGCTTCCGCGGGCGCCACAAGCTCCACCGCTTCGAGGACACCGGCCTGGAGAAGTGCGTCGGCTGCTCGCTGTGCGCCGCCGCCTGCCCGGCCGACTGCATCCGGGTCGTCGCCGCCGAGAACACGCCCGAGAACCGCGTCTCCGCCGGCGAGCGCTACGCCGCCGTGTACGAGATCAACCTCAGCCGCTGCATCTTCTGCGGCTACTGCGAGGTCGCGTGCCCGTTCGACGCGATCACCATGGGCCACGACTACGAGATGTCGGACTACACCCGCTCGGACCTGATCTTCACCAAGGAGATGCTGCTCGCCGAGCCGATCGAGCGCACGCCGCTGCGGCGAGGGCGAGTAGCGACGTGAGCGCGGTTCTGTTCTTCATCGCCGCGATCGGCGCGCTGGCCGGCGCCGATCGGCGGTGGTCATGCTGCGCAACCCGTTCTACAGCGTGCTCGCGCTCGTCTGCCACCTCATCGCGCTGGCCGCGCTGTTCCTGCTCCTGCGCGCCGAGTTCGTCGCCGCCG
>CAVYUJ010000011.1:0-378875 GCA_963771675.1 uncultured Actinomycetota bacterium
GACGCGCCGAGCTCGACCACGAACATCACCGGGTTGCGGATCTGGACGCGAGGATCGAGCTTGGCGACGCTGTCGCGCAGAGCGCGGCGGACGATGTCGGGGCGGAACAGCGAGATCGCCTGGCGCTCGGGGCGCTGCATCGGGCTGGGGGCCGGAGGGGTGGCGACGGACATCAGCGACCTCCCAGTCGGTTGAGGGCGAGGTTGAGCTCGAGCACATTGACCGTCGGCTCCCCCGAGAAGCCGAGGCCGCGGCCCCCGGTGTAGCGGGAGACGATGCGGTTCACCTGGGCGAGCGGCAGATGGCGCACGGCCGCGATGCGGTGCGCCTGGATGTCCGCGTTGGCAACCGAGATGTCGGGGTCGATGCCCGAGGCGGAGGTGTCCACGGCGTCGACCGGGATCCTGGCCGCGGTCAGCCCGCCGGGGTAGTAGCGACCGTTGAGTGCGATGTAGGCCTTGATGTTGGCTGCGATCGCCTGCTCGGTCACGGTGCCGTTCGGTCCGTAGTTGGCGAACGCGGTGCCGGCGGCGTTGTCCGCGGGCGCCGTGCCCGACGGGCGGGTCTGGAAGTAGCGCGGATCCGGGGTGGTGACCGGGTTGCCGGCGGAGTCGAGCTTTGGTTTGCCGGTCCTGGTGTTGACGACGATGTCGCCGAAGTTCTGCCCGATCAGCTTGGAGCCGACGAGCTTGCCGCCGACGTGTACTTGCTGACCGTTGGCGTTGCCCGGAAACGCGACCTGGCTGACCCCGGTGATGACCAGCGGGTAGAGGATCCCGCACAGCAGCGTCAGGACCAGGATTCCCAGAACGGAGGTGATGATGTCTTTCTTGAGTGCCATTAGTAGAGGTGTCCGGTGAGGCCCTGAACAATCGGGCCGAGAAGCAGGGCGGGGAAGAAGGTGAGGGCGCCGACAAGGACGATCACGCCGATCAGCAGCACGACGAATGTCGGGTTATCCGTCCGCATCGTGCCCAGCCCGGCTGGGCTGATCCGCTTCCCGGCCAGCGAGCCCGCAACTGCCAGCGCGAACAGGATCGGGGCGAAGCGGGCGAACAGCATGGTGAGCCCGCCGAGGAGGTCGGCGAAGGTGACACCGTGCGATCCCAGGTTGCCGGCAGTGGGCTGGATGAAGCCGGTGTAGCCGGCGAGCGCCGAGCCGTTGTTGTTGGCCTGACTGAGATAGGCGTACAGGGTCTCCCCGAAGGCCTGAGGACCGTGCGCGATCGCGGTGTCGATCGATGCGCGCCCCGCGCTCGAGGCGACGGCCAGCGCGGTCGAGAACAGCGCCGCCAGCGGCGTGATCAGGATTCCCAGCGACACCAGCTTGATTTCGCGGGCCTCGATCTTCTTCCCCAGGTACTCGGGCGTGCGCCCCACCATCAGCCCGCCGAGGAACACCGCGAGCAGGACGTAGAGCAGGATCGAGTACAGGCCGGTGCCGACCCCGCCGAAGATCACTTCGCTGGCCGACAGGTTGGCGAAGGGGATGGCGCCGCCGATGCCGGTGAACGACTCGATGGCGCTGTTCACCGCCCCGCACGACGTGACCGTGGTGACGACGTCGAACAGGGCCGAGCCGGCGATCCCGAACCGCTGCTCCTTGCCCTCCAGGTTCCCGCCGGTGGAGCCGTGCACGACGCCGGTGTGCAGGCCCGCGGCGTGCTGCGCGGGAGAGCCGTGCGCCTCGGCGATGTAGCAGACGATCGCCGCCCCCAGGAACATGATCATCATCGTCGAGTAGATGGCGTAGCCCTGACGGCGCCGGCCCGTCATCTTGCCGTACATGAACACCAGAGCGGCGGGAATGAGCAGTACCGCCAGCATCTCGACGAGGTTGGAGAACCCGGTGGGGTTCTCGAACGGGTGGGACGAGTTGACGTTGAAGAATCCGCCCCCGTTGGTGCCGAGCTCCTTGATCGCCTCCTGTCCGGCCACCGGGCCCATCGCCAGCACCTGTGGCACGCCGCTGATCCCGTGCACCGAGAGGTAGGAGGTGAAGTTCGCGATCACGCCCTGGGAGACCAGGACGAGCGCGACCACGATTGACAGCGGCATGAGCACGTACAGGACGGTGCGCACGATGTCCTGCCAGAAGTTGCCCAGGCTCTTGCCGCTGCGCGAGACGATCCCGCGGATGAGCGCCACGGCGACCACGATCCCGACTCCGGCCGAGAGGAAGTTCTGCACCGTCAGCCCGGCCATCTGGCTGAAGTAGCTCATCGTCGTCTCGCCGCCGTAGTACTGCCAGTTCGTGTTGGTCACGAATGACGAGGTGGTGTTGAACGTGACGTTCCACGGCGCCGAGTGGAACCCCTGAGGATTGAGGCCGGTGAAGTCCCACAGCGTCTGGGTGCGCAGGATGAGGTAGAGCAGCAGCCAGCCGGCAAGCGAGAAGAGGATCAGGCTCTTGGCGTAGGCCTTCCAGTCCTGACCGCGCGTGGGGTCGACGCGCATCACCCGGTACAGCAGACGCTCGGGCCCGCCCAGGATGCGGTCCATGAACGTGCGCTCGCCCGTGTAGACGGCGGCCATGTAGTGGCCGAGCGGGATCGCGAGCGCGGTGAGGATCCCGCAGAAGAGGAAGATGGTGAGCCAGCCGGTGAAGGTCACGGTGGCCCCTTAGAACCTCTCTCCGCGCAGCAGCGCGTAGAGGAGGTAGATGCAGACGAGGGCTGAGACGATCAGCCCGAAGAGATCACTCGCGCTCATCGTGACCCCTCGCCTTCCGGGCTCGGTGGAAAGGTCACGGCGCAAGTCGTCCGGCCGCTCATATCCGGTCGATCCCGGCGACGAGGGCGAGGAAGATGACGAACATGAGGGCTCCAAGTGCGATGGCGACGATGTCCATGACGCTCATCTTGGATCCGGATGCGTCAAGGAGGCATACAGGAACCGCGGCCCCTCATACAGAACGTGTGAAGCCCACGCGGGGCCGCGCCCTCAGGGGCGCACGGCGGTCAGGCGAGCGCGGGTGACAGGCGCGCCACCGCCGGCGCGGGCACCGGTACGACCTCGGTGGGGAGCATCCGGTCGAGCAGCGCGAGCGCCGAGTCGGCGAGCCGCTGGAGCGTCGGCTCGAGCGCCGCGTGAGCGGCGGCTCGCGCCCCGGCGTGGCACGCCGACGAGCGCGACTGGCGCACGGCGATCGCCGCCGCATCTCCGGAGGCGGCGCGCGCCGCGGCCCGGGCACGGTCCCCGGCGATGTCACCGATGCCGACGCGGGCGGCGGCCCATGCCGCGGCGCCCGCGCAGGCCCACGCGGCCTCCCGCCCGGCCACACCGGCGGCGACGGCAGCGGCCCAGCCCGTGGGCAGCGGAGATCCGAACGCCCGGGCGCGGGCGGCGCGCGACTCGCGACGGGCGCCCTCCAGCAGCTCGAGCGCCTGCGCGAGACTCGCTGCGTCGGTGACCTCGGAGGCGGTCTGGAGGCGGTGCGCGCGGTCGGTGAGCCCGGCAAGATGCAGCCAGGCGGGGGTGTAGGCGCGGGCCAGCCAGTCCATGGCCATCCAGCCGCGCCACATGTCCAGGCTGTCCTCGGCGGTGCCGATCGTCCGCGTCAGGTAGGGGCGCAGGCGCTGGCGCGGCTCCTGGTCCAGACCGTCGTTGAGTGCGATGCACATCGCCCGCAGCACCGGGCTCACGCACGTGGGCTGGTCGGAGTGGGGCTCCCCGGCGAGGTAGCTCACCCACTCCATGGCACACCGGCCGTCCTGCGCGGTGGCGTGGGTTCCGTAGGCGAGGATGTAGTCGCTGCTCATCGAGCCTCCCGTCGGCTGCTGTCCGTGAGGCGGTAATTGTGGCGCGCCGGGCGACTGAACGCCAGCGGCCACCGATGAGGGCGTTCGCTACATGGCCACTTCGGAGTTGGTCATCGCCGTCCGCGCGCGCGGCAGGTCGAAATGCTCGATCGGCGTGGCTGCGTTGCGGGCCAGCGCGACGAAGATCTTCTTGCGCCAGCGCGCCATCCCGGGCGCGCCGGTGGGGACGATCGTCATCTTGGAGACGAAATAGGAGGCGTGCTCGAGGTCGAGGTTGCGGTCCAGGAAGCCCTGCTTCCGAGCTTCGGCCAGCGCCTCGGGCACGTTCCAGGTGTCGCGGTAGCCGACGCGGATGTTGACGTGGGTGGCCTTGAACAGCCCCTTGCCGAGGCGCTCTGAGGTGAAGCGGTCGGGCTTGTCCACGCGTGGAATGCTCACCGGCGTGATCGAGACGATGACGATCTTCTCGTGCATGGCGTGGTTGTGCTCCACGAGCGTGCGCAGCGCGAGCGGCGTCGTCTCCTTGCCGGGATTGAGATAGATCGCGGTGCCCGGCAGCCGGATGATCGGCGGCTCGGCGGTGCAGAGCCCCTCCAGGAACCCGTCGAGGGGGCCCTCGACCCGGTCGCGGTTCTCGGTGACGATGTCGCGGCCCCGGCGCCAGGTCATCATCACGACCGCGATCACCAGGCCGACCGCCAGCGAGAGGTATGCCCCGTCGGCGATCTTGGCGAGGTTGGAGGTGAAGAACGCGACCTCCACGGTGAGGAAGAGCGTGCCGAGAACGGCCAGCCGCCATTTCGGGGTGCGCCACAGCGCCCGCGCGACGGCGAGGAACAGGATCGTGTTGAGGACGAACGTCCCGGTCACCGCGACGCCGTAGATGTCGCCCAGGCTATTGGAGTTCTGGAAGACGAGGATGAGCGCCGCAACCCCCGCGCACAGCAACCAGTTGATGAGGGGGACATAGATCTGACCCTCCAGGT
Source organism: uncultured Actinomycetota bacterium (assembly GCA_963771675.1). Taxonomy (GTDB): domain Bacteria; phylum Actinomycetota; class Thermoleophilia; order Solirubrobacterales; family Solirubrobacteraceae; genus Palsa-465. The sequence continues at coordinate 4,748 of CAVYUJ010000011.1, forward strand.
TGGAGGTGTGGATGATCCGCAGTCGCGGCAGGAAGCCGAGCTGGACGGCCTGCTTGGCCACGCTGAAGGAGCCGGTGAGGGCGGCCTGGGAGGCGATGATCGTGGCCAGGGTGGCCAGTACGACCATCGGGAGCAACAGGCTGTGCGGGATGATCTGGAAGAAGGGGTTGAAGGACGCGCTGTTGACGCTTCGTGGGTGCGCCAGGATGAACGCGGCCTGGCCCAGGTAGGAGAGCATCACCGCCGGGAAGACGACCCCGAACCACGTCATGCGGATGGGGGAGGCGCCGAAATGACCGCGGTCGGCGTAGAGGGCCTCCGCGCCCGTGCAGCACAGCACCACCCCACCGAGGGTCAGCCAGGCATAGACGCCGTGGTCGACGATGAACCGCGCCGCCCACACGGGCGAGAGGCCCTGGACGACGCCCGGATGCTGGATCACCTGATTGAGCCCGGCGCCTGCGATCACGGCGAAGAAGCTGAGGATCACGGGCCCGAACAGCCAGCCCACCGCGCCGGTGCCGAAGCGCTGGACCGCGAACAGCCCCACGAGGATGGCCAGCGAGAGAGGCACGACGAGGTGGGCCAGGCCCGGGCTGACCACGCTGAGTCCGCCGATGGCCGACGTGACCGAGATCGCCGGGGTGATCATGCCGTCGCCGAAGAACAGCCCGGCCCCGAAGATGCCCAGCGTCACCAGGATGAACGTCCGGCCGATCCGCTTGCGCTTGACCAGCGCGGTCAGCGCCATGATTCCGCCGTCACCGCGGTTGTGGGCGCGCATGATGAAGCCGGCGTACTTGAGCGAGACCTCGATCATCAGCGTCCAGAAGATGAGGGAGGCGATCCCGTAGACGCCGGCGACGGTGGCGTGAGCCGCGTCGCGGTGGGCGGTGAAGATGAACTGCTCGGTGTAGAGGGGGCTGGTGCCGATGTCGCCGAAGACGATCCCGAGCGCCCCCAGCGCCAGAACGGCCTTGCCGGCATGCGCGACGACATCTCTCTCGTCGTCGGTGGCAGCCTGCATCGCGGCCGACGGCGCGCGCTCCCTCGGGGCCTCGGGTGTGACCGGCCAATGGCCGAGCTTGTGGGCAGCCTCATTGAAGTTGCGCTTGGCCGGGCGTGGCGGGGCGGCGGTGGCTGACGTCGCGCCATCGACCTCTTGGGCACCCTCAGACAGAGTCCGCCGACTTTCCATGCCCTCATCGTCGGCGGGCCCGCGTCAAGGACCTATGCAGGAAGCGAGGGCCCCCATCAAGATGTTGTGAAGACGCGAGGGCGGCGCGTGGTCAGACCACGCGCATCGCCGGCGTCGTCACATCTCGACCTGCGAGCCCGTCATCACGGTGCGGGGGCTCGGCAGGCGGAAGTGGTCGATCGGGCTGGTGGCGTTGCGCGCCATCCCGATGAACAGCATTTTGCGCCAGCGCGCCATACCGGACGCGCTGGTCGGGACGATCGTCATGCGCGAGACGAAGTAGGAGGCGTGCTCGAGGTCGAGGTTGCGGTCCAGGAACCCGTGCTTGCGGGCCTCGGCCAGCGCGTTGGGCACGTTCCAGCTGTCGTGGTAGCCGACGCGAACGGTGACGTGGGCGATCTTGAACAGGCCCTTGCCCAGGCGCTCGGAGACAAACCGGTCGGTCTTGTCCACGCGCGGGATGCTCACCGGGACCATCGAGCAGATCACCACCTTCTCGTGGAAGGCGTGGTTGTGCTCCACCTGCGCGCGGAGCGCGAGCGGGCACGTCTCCTTGCCCGGGTTGAGGAAGACGGCCGTGCCCGGCAGGCGCACGATCGGCGGCTTGGCGTTGCAGAGGCCGTCCAGGAACTCATCGAGTGAGCCCTCGTGGACCGTGCGGTTGTGGGTGACGATGTCCCGGCCCTTGCGCCAGGTGACCATGACGGTGGCGACGACCAGGCCAACGCACAGGGGCAGCCAGGCGCCGTGGCTGACCTTGCTGAGGTTGGAGCTGAAGAAAGCGATCTCGATCGCGTAGAACACGACGCCCAGGAGTGCCAGTTTCCACTTCGCCGTGCCCCACAGGGATCGCGCCACGGCGAGGAACAGGGTCGTATCGAGGATGAAGGTGCCGGTGACGGCCACGCCATAGATGTCCGAGAGGTGCTCGGCGCTCTTGAACACCAGCACGAGCGTCACGACTCCCGCGCACAGGGCCCAGTTGATGAGCGGCACGTAGATCTGACCCTCGAGCTCTGAGGTGTGCACGATCTTCAGCCGGGGCAGGAAGCCGAGCTGGACGGCCTGCTTGGCCACCGAGAAGGAGCCGGTGAGGGCGGCCTGGGACGCGATGATGGTGGCTGCCGTCGCCAGGAACACCATCGGCAGCCGCCCCCACGAGGGCACGAGCAGGTAGAACGGGCTGAATGAGGCGTGTGTCACGTCGCCGGGATGCCCGAGCACGTAGGCACTCTGGCCCAGATAGGAGAGCAGCACCGCGGGCAGCACGATGGAGAACCAGGTGGCGCGGATGGGCCCGGCGCCGAAGTGCCCGCGGTCCGCGTACAGGGCCTCGGCACCGGTGACGCACAGGACGACCCCGCCGAGGGTCAGCCACCCGTCGACGCCGTGATCGAACAGGAACTGGATCCCGTAGGTAGGTGAGAGGGCCTTGACGACGCCGGGATGCCCGGCGACCTCGTGCAGGCCGAGGGCGGCGATGACGACAAACCAGACCAGGATGATCGGGCCGAACATCCAGCCCACCGCGCCCGTCCCGTAGCGCTGGACCGCGAACAGGCCGACGAGGATCGCCAGCGAGATCGGGATGACCAGGTTCGACACGCTGGGCGTCGCCACCTTGAGTCCCTCGACGGCCGAGGTGACGGAGATCGCCGGCGTGATCATGCCGTCTCCGAAGAAGAGGCCCGCGCCGAGCAGGCCGAGGGTCACCAGCGCAGCGGCGCGGGGGACCTTGCGGCGCTGGATGAGGGCACTCAGCGCCATGATCCCGCCGTCGCCCCGGTTGTGCGCGCGCATTATGAACCCGGCGTACTTGATCGAGACCTCGATGACGAGGGCCCAGAAGATGAGCGAGGAGATGCCGTACACGCCGGCGACGTTGGGGTGGGCGGCGTTCCCGTGCTGGGTGAAGATCGCCTGCTCGGTGTAGAGCGGGCTCGTCCCCAGGTCGCCGAAGACGATCCCCAGCGCGCCGAGGGCCAGGATCGCCTTGCCGGCGTGGGCGACGACGTCGCGCTCGTCGTCAGATGCGGCGCGGATCGCGGCCGACGGCCCCTTCTCCGGGCGGGGCGCCTCGGTGACCGGCCAGTAGCCGAGCTTGTGGGCGGCCTCGTTGAAGTTGCGCTTGACCCCGGTTCTCGGTCCGTTGACCTGCGGTGGGGAGTCCGTGCCGTCGGTGGGCGGCGCCGCGATCTTGTGGGCGCCCTCCGACAGCGCGCGACGACCCGGGGTGGGCGTCACTCCGCTCTTGGAGCCGCGCTCAGGCCCGGCCATGTGGTGTGCCCCTAGGGGTTATCTGCACGTGAAAGATCCACGATAGCGGCGCGTTTCCGCGCGGCGTGGGCGTGGGGAGATGACGGTGATCGTCCCGCCTGGGCATCCTGTCCGCAAGCTCAGGTTAACCTACCCCGCAAAGCGGTAGCCCACCCCGGGATCCGTCCGGATGTAGCGATGGCCGCTCGCGCCCCCCTCGGCGTCCGCGGGTTCGATCTTGCGCCGCAGATTGGCGATGTGGGCCCGCAGGACCTGGGTGTCGTTGGCGTAGCCCGCGCCCCACACCGTGGTGAGCAGCTCGCGGTGGGTCATCAGGCGCCCGCGGTTGCGCGCCAGCAGCCGCAGGAGGTCGAACTCGGTGGGGGTGAGGTGGACCTCCTCCCCGGCGAGGGTGACGACGCGTGAGGCCAGGTCAACGCTGAGGTCGCCGGAGGTGATCAGGGTCTCCTCCTGCTCGGGGCCGACCCGGCGCAGGCTGGCCTCCAGCCGCGCGATGAGCTCCCGGGGGCCGAACGGCTTGGTCACGTAGTCGTCGGCCCCGGCGGCCAGCGCCCGGACCTTGGCGTCCTCGTCGCCGACGGCCGAGAGCAGGATGATCGGCATGTCGGTCCACTCGCGCAGACGTCGGCAGAGCTCGACGCCGTCGATGTCGGGGAGGACCAGGTCGAGGATGCCGGCGGCGGGGCGCGACACCGCGGCGACGTCGAGGGCCTCCTCTCCAGTGCTCGCGGGCAGGGCCTCGAAGCCGTTGTCGCGGAGGATCACGCGCAGCGCGCGGAGGATCTGCTGCTCGTCGTCGCAGACGAGGACCTTGGGTTTCCCGGTCGCGGTCATCGTCGTGTCGACGCGGCCGCGGCGCCGATTTCGGAGGGCGCGCGCTCGGCGACCGGCAGCAGCACGTAGAACGTGGTCCCCTGGCCGGGGAGCGACTGCACCGAGATCGAGCCGCCGTTGGCCTCGACGAAGCCCTTGACGATGGCCAGGCCCAGGCCCGACCCGGTCCCCGTGAGCGAGCGGGAGTTGCGCCCCCGGTAGAAGGGCTCGAAGATCCGGTCCTGCTCGGCGGTGGCGATGCCCGGTCCCTGATCGGTGACGCTGACCAGGACCCCCTCGCCGGCGGGACCCCCGCCGCGCCGCGCGTGCACCACGACCGGTGAGCCACCCCCATAGCGGCCGGCGTTCTCCAGCAGGTTGGCGAAGGCGCGCTCCAGCTGCGCGGCGTCGGCGCGGACCTCGGGGACGTCGGGGTCGACGGTGACGCGGACATCGATCGGATCACCGCGCAGGCCCTCGGCCGCCGCCGAGACGAGGTCCTCGATCGAGACCCAGTCAGAGCGAGGCGTGGCGCTGCCGGCCTGCAGGCGCGACAGGGCGAGGAGGTTGTCCACCAGCCCGGCCAGGCGGGTGCCCTCCTCGACCACCGCCGCGCTGAGCTCGGCGCGCTCCTGATCGGTGAGCGAGTCGGCGCCCAGCGCGTGGCCGGCGGCCACCACCGCGGTGAGCGGCGTGCGCAGGTCATGGCTGACGGCACGCAGCAGCGCGGTCTTGATGTCGTCGGAGCGCCGCAGCGCGGCGGTCTCCACCAGCTCGGCCTGCATGGCGTCACGACGCTGGGCGATGGCGACGAGGGCCTCCAGAGTGGGGACCACCTGGCTGCGCAGGCGCTCCTCGGTGTCCGCGTGCATGTGGGCGGGGACGAGCAACGTGGCCATCTGCTCGCCGTCGATGCCGCGCAGCGGGAACGCGATCCGCCGCGGGTCCGGCGGAGGGGGAAGGGTGCGGTGCGGGTCCAGTGTCGCCGGCTGGGCGGGGCGCGGCTCGATGGCCGCCGAGGCCAGCCCCAGTGCCTCGGCCACCCGCCGTGCGGCGCTGGACAGGGCGGCCTGCGTGTCCTCGCCCAGCAGCAGCTCGTGGGCCAGCGCGGCCGCCAGGTCGGCCTCGGCGCGGCGGCGCTCGGCCTCCTGAGCGCGCGACCGCGCCAGCTCGGCCAGGGCGCTGGCGAACAGGGCGACGATGGTGAACGCCGCCAGGGCCACCCAGTTGCGGCCGTCGACGATGGTGAACTTGCCCGTGGGCGGGATATGGAAGAAGTTGAACGAGGCCGCGCTCAACAGCGACGTCAGCAGCCCCAGGGTCATGCCCCAGTAGGTGGCGACGAGCAGCACCGCGGGCAGATAGACGACGCTCAGCGAGACCACCGGGGCGATCTTGCGCAGGAAGAAGATGGCCAGCGTCGCGATCGCCACCGAGACGACCGCGGCCACGACCCCGGTGCTGCGCTGCGGCCGCTGGTGGCGGAGGGTGGCGGCGCCCAGCTGCGTCGTCCAACCGCGGATCGCAGGGTTCATCCGCGGAGAGCGCCACTGGTGGCCCTCCTCGGCCATCAGGCCCCTCCGTAGGAGCCCGGCGGCGCTGAGGCCGTGCGGTTGTCGGCGATCTGCGTGAGCAGGGCCGAGGGGCTGGTGCCGCCCAGAACCCGCAGGCGGGGGAGGCGGTACGGGTCGTTGGACGGGCCGGCCCAGCCGGGGATCACCGTGGTGGAGCCGACGTAACCGGCGGCACGCACGGCATCGATCACGGTCGTGTCGTAGTGGCCCGACGGGTAGCAGAACCAGTTGACGGGCACGCCGTAGCGGCGCTGGATCGTCTTGCGGGCGGTGACGATCTGGTAGTGCAGCTGGGCGGCGTCGAGGGTGATGAGGTCGGCGTGGCTGATGCCCTGGGTATCGAGCTCCCAACCCGCGTTCACCATGGCCTTGACCTCGCCGTTGGTCAGGCCGCCCTGCGACGGCGGCAGGCCGCTGAGCTGGATGTTCTCGTCGGCGACCCACCCCATCTTGCGCAGCACCGGCAGCGCCGCCGCGTACTGCGAGTGGTAGCCGTTGTCGAACGTGATGACGATCGGCTTGCCGGCGGGGAGCTTCGCCCCCCTGGTCCAGTACGCCCGCAGCTGGTCCAGGGTCACCGCGTGCCAGCCGGCGGCCTTGAGCGCCCGCATCTGGGCGGCGAACTCCTGGGGCTGCACGTACAGGCCGGGGAAGGGGGCGCCGCCGGGCGGCGGCGCGATCACGTGGTACATGAGCACCGGCACCGGCGTCGTGCCGCGCACGCCGGTCCCCGGCCCGAGGATCGCGGCGGTCGATTCGCCGCGCGTCTGACTGCCGGCCGCGTGCGGGGTCCGCGCTGCGGCATGGGTGGTGGTCTTGGTGGGTGAGGTGCTCCGTACCGCCGGGGGGTTCGTGGCGCCGCCGCTGCCGCTGGCCGCCGCGATGACCACGGCCACCGCGATCACGACGACGCCCAGCGTGCCGCCGGCCCCGGCTCTGCGGCGGATGCGCCGGCGGCGGCGCGCGGCGGCGCGCTCCTCCCGGCGCCTGTGTAGTTCTTCAGCGTCCATCGGCGATCGAGCCTATAGATTGCCACGGGGTGCCGACCGCAACCGACACTCGGACCGTGCGCTCGGGCGAAGTCGCGTTGCTGGTGCGCACCGCGGGCGATCGCGGCCACCCGACCGTGGTGCTGATCCACGGCTACCCCGACACGCAGATGGCATGGGCGCCGGTGGTGGAGCGGCTGGCGACGCGCTTTCACGTGGTCACCTACGACGTGCGTGGCGCCGGTGGCTCCAGCGCTCCCCGCGGCCGTGCCGCCTACCGCCTCGAGCGCCTCGCCGACGACTTCGACGCCGTCTGCCGCGCGGTCACGCCGGGGGTCGACGGCCGCCCGGTGCACCTGGTCGGGCACGACTGGGGCGGGATCCAGGGATGGGAGTTCGTGACCCGCCCCCGCTTTGCCGGCCGCGTGGCCTCGTTCACCAGCATCGCCGGGCCCGCGCTGGGACACGCGCTGAGCGCCACCCGCGCCGCGCTGAGCCGCCGCGACATGCTGCGCGCGCTGGATCGCGCCCGGCGCTCCTGGTACATCGTGCCGTTGTGCCTGCCGGGTGGCCCGACGCTGATGTGGAAGGTGGTGCTCGCCGGCGGCCGCTGGCGGCGGTGGCTGACCGTCGTGGAGGGGCTTTCCGTCGACGAGTCCTACCCGGCGCCGACGGCGTCCAGCGACGGCTGGCACGGCGCCAAGCTGTACCGGGCCAACATCCCGCACCGTCTCATCGGCCGCAATCCGCTGGCGCCGGCGCATGCCCCGGTGCAGCTCGTCGTGCCGACCCGGGACCGGTTCATCTCCCCGTCCTACTACGACGCGGCCGCGCGGGTGGCGCCGGGGTTGCGGCGGCGCGAGCTGTCCGGGTCACACTGGGCGCCGCACGCCCAGCCTGATGTGGTGGCCGCCTGGATCGCCGAGTTCGCGCTGCAGACGGAGGCGGGGGCGTCGCCTTAAGCGCCCGCGCAGGAAGGAGTCAGGGTGCTCGGCGCGAAACGCACGAGCATGCTCCTCAAACATCGCTCGCCGGGGATCGACGCCAAGTCCGTGCAGCCGCGTGCCGGGCTGGAGCACCTCGACCGCAAATCGATCGCCGTTCTGCGCTGGCTCAACGCCGGCCACGTGGACTATGTCGTCGTCGGCCCGGTCGCGCACGCCATCCGTGGCGACCAGGCCGCCAAGGGACCCGTCGCGATTGTGCCCGCGCCCTACAGCCGCAACTGGGACCGGCTCACGCGCGCACTGGTCGCCGAGCACGCGGGGCTGCGCAGCGATCGGGGCCTGCCGGGCTCCGGTGAGCGCGGCGACGCGGTGTCGGTGAAGCTGACGCCGGACAAGCTCTCCCGCGGCCGGCGCTGGATGCTGCGCTTCGGCGAGTTCGACCTGGACATCGAGGGCTCCGGCGCCCGCGCCGCCGGGGCGCGGAGCAGCGGTCACTCACCGGTGATCGAGCACGGCACGCGTGCGCCCCGCTATCAGGAGCTGCTCTACGAGGCCAACCGGTTCGAGGTCGCCGACGGCGTCTCGGTCGAGGTGGCGTCGCCCGAGGACCTGGAGCACTTCTCCCACGTGCGGCGCACCGGGACCGTCCCGGAGTTCAAGGTCACGCGCAACGAGGGGAGTGCCGAGGCGCCGCAGTCAACGGCCGGGCGCGCCGATGACGCGGACTCACCGGCCGCGGATGCCGACCTGGCCGAGTCGCAGACCGCGGGCGCCGAGGTGGCCGAGCCAGAGGACTCGGGCACGCCGTCGGAAGCCGCACCGGACGCCTGACGCGCTGGGGCGCCCGGGCGCCACGCAACGGGCGTCATTCTTAGATAACCGCGGGCCGGCGCGGCTACGCTTCGTCCATGCCCAGACGCGCGCGCACCGCACTCATCGGGGCGGGAGCAGGGGTCGTCCTGCTGGCCCTCACCTGGTATGTGGCGCACTACGTCAGCCTCGGCCGGTCCGTCGACGCGTCGGTCCTGCACGGCTTCTCCGAGCTGACCCGCCCGCGGTTGGACCGCGTCACCAACTTCATCGCGTCGCTGTGCGATCCGAGGCAGTACGTCTTCCTCGCCGCCCTGCCGGTGCTCGTCGCCCTGGTGCGGCGCCGGCCGCAGGTGGCGGCGATGATCGCCGTGGTCCTGCTGTGCGCGAACGAGACCACGCAGTTGCTCAAGCCGCTGCTGGCCGGCCCACGTGACCCGGTCCAGTGGGTGGTCCTCGGCACCGCCTCCTGGCCCAGCGGCCACGCCACCGCGGCGATGTCGCTGGCCCTGTGCTCGGTGATCGCCGCTCCGCCGCGGCGCCGGCCGGCGGTGGCGGCGGCGATGGCGGCATTCGCGATCGCCGTGAGCTACTCGTTCCTGGAGCTGGCCTGGCACTACCCCTCAGACGTCCTGGGCGGCTTCCTCGTCGCCGGCACGTGGACGCTGCTCGGGATCGCCGGTCTGTCGATCGTGCAGGCACGGTCGGAGCGGACCCCCGCCGAGGTCGCTCGCCCGCGGCGCGCCGCGTTCTCAGTGGGCGAGGCGCTCGCGCCGGTGGGCGCGATGGCGGCGGTGGTCGCCGTGCTCATCGGGCTGATCGTCCTCGCCCGCCCGCACGAGGTGATCGCCTACGCGCGCGACCATGAGGCGTTCGTCCTGGGGGCGAGCACCATCGGCGCGCTGGGCATGCTGCTGGCGTCGGGGCTGACGCTGATGCTGCGCCGCAACTAGTCGTCAGGGCAGGCCACTCACGGGCCCGCCGGCGAGGCCGAAGCGCTACCGGCGGAAGCGACCGGGCTCCCACAGCGGCTCATCGCCGTCGTTGGCGCCGCGGCTGAGGATGAACAGCAGGTCTGAGAGGCGGTTGAGGTAGCGGACCACCTCGGCGCTCACGTCGTCGCCGCAGGTGATGGCGGCGCGTTCCGCGCGCCGGCACACGGTGCGGCAGACGTGGAGATGCGCCGCCGCCCTGGTCCCGCCGGGCAGGACGAAGGACTTCAGCGGCGCCAGCGCGGCGTTGACCTCGTCGCAGCGCTCCTCCAGCCAGGTCGTCTGCTCGGGCAGCACCCGCAGGCGCTCACGCGTCGACTGCGGATCCTCGGGGGCGGCGATGTCGGCGCCGACGTCGAACAGGTCATTCTGGATGTGGGCCAGCCAGTCGCGGTAGCCCCCGGGCATGTCCTCGATGGTGAGGGCCACGCCGATCTGGGCGTTGAGCTCGTCGATGGTCCCGTAGGCCTCGATGCGGGGATGGGTCTTGGCCACGCGGCTCATGTCCCCGAGGTGGGTCTCGCCGCCGTCGCCGAGGCGGGTGTAGATGCGGGTGAGGTTGACGGTCATCGCTCTGGCTGTCTTGAGTCTAAGTGCCCACCCTGACGATCCCGTCGGTGGGCACGGTACGATCAGCGCGTTCAAGGTCGGTGGCCATGGGAAGCCGGTGCGAATCCGGCGCGGACCCGCCACTGTGACCGGGGACGTCAGTGCACGACGTGCCACTGGCCGGATGGGAATCCCGCCGGGAAGGCGTGCCTGATAGGCCCGGGAGCCAGGAGACCAACCTCCGACCATCCAGCCAAAAGCCCTCGTGGAAAGGGGTGGCCCTCTTGAAGCACAGACAGTTCGCAATCCTCGGCGGGGTCCTCGCCGCATCCGTTCTCGCACTCACGGCTCCGGCGCTCGGCGCCGGCACCGGCATCACCGTTCGCGTCGAAGGCGTGAAGCGCACCCTGCTGCCGGCCACCGTGGCGCACGCCGAGTCGGGCTCGGTCACCAGGGCCGGGGCGCCGGCCGGATCCTGCCCGGGCAGCGATGCCATCGGCTACTTCGACTCCGCCACGCATCACAAGTGGGGCGGCAGCTACTCCAGCGGTCTCGGCGTCGAGGTCTCCACCGTCCTGGGCGAGACCCACAAGTTCAGCGCCAAGGGCTTCTACTGGGGCATCTGGGTCAACGACAGGTTCGCCTCCGCCGGTCTCTGCGACCTCAAGCTCAAGCCCGGCGACCAGCTGCTGATCGCACCCGCGCCCGGCAGCGGCACCGCGTACCCGATCGTGCTGAGCGCTCCGGCGACCGCCAAGGCCGGCCACGCGTTCTCGGTGCGCGGCCGGGTACTTCAAGTCCGCCAAGGGCAAGGCCAAGGCCCTGCCGGGAGTCAAGGTCACCGACGCCGGCGCGGTCACCGACCACAACGGGGACACGACCGTCACGGTCGCCAAGGCGGGCAAGGTGACGCTCGTGGCCACGCTCAAGGGCGACATCCGCGCCGAGGCGACGGTCAACGTCACCAAGTAGCCGGCGAAGGACGCCCCCTGCCGTGAGGCTTCGAGTCCCAACCGCAGTCGCCGCGCTGGCCGCCGTGCTGGCGTGCGGCGGCTGCGGGCTGGGTCCCGGAGCGCCGACCAAGGGCGTGAGCCTCACGGTGACGCGCCAGTTCGGCGACCGTCAGGTCTCCACGATCTCACGCAGCAAGGTGCCCGGCTCGGAGACCGTCATGCGCATGTTGGAGCGCTCCTTCAAGATCTCCACGCGCTACGGCGGCGGCTTTGTCGAGTCGATCGACGGCCTGGCGCCGAGCGGCGGGCGCTCGGACTGGTTCTACTACGTCAACGGGGTGCAGGCGTCCAAGGGCGCCGCCACCACCGCCGTGCACGCGGGCGACCACATCTGGTGGGACCTGCACGACTGGAGCGCCACCGAGAACGTCCCCGCGGTCGTCGGGTCCTTCCCCGAGCCGTTCACCAACGGGATCGGCGGCAAGCGCTATCCGGTCACGCTCGAGTGCGGCTCCGACGTGGGCGCGGCGTGCACCCAGGTCACCAATGCTCTGAAGGCCGAGCACGTCGCCGCCTCCAGCCAGCTGCTCGGAACGGGGTCAGGACCGGCGACGCTCGGTCTCGTCGTCGGCACGTGGAGCGAGATCCATGCCGAGGTGGCGGCGGAGCTCGTCGCCCACGGTCCCGGCGCCAGCGGGGTCTACGCCCGCTTCTCGGGGCCCCGCGGCGACGCGCTGCAGCTCCTGGATCCCGATGGGAGGGTGACACGCACACTGGGGGCCGGCGCCGGCCTGATCGCCGCCACCGCGGACATGTCCTCGGTGCCCACCTGGATGATCACGGGCACCGATCCGGCGGGCGTGCTGGCGGCCGCCCGGGCGCTCACCCCGGGTGCGCTGCACAACCACTTCGCGCTGGCCGTCGACGGCACCACCCGGGTGCCCGTGCCGATCGCGGCGTCGCCATGATCTACCGCCGGCGCGCCAGCCCCCTGCACGGCGCGCGCGCCGGCGCCGGGTGCGCGTATTGCCTGGCGCTCGGCATCGCCGCGCTGATGGCCTCCAACCCGATGGTGCTCGCCGCGGTGGCGATCGCCGTCCTGGCCGCGGCCGCGGCGGCGGGCGTGGGGCGCCCGCTGGTGCGCGCCGCGCTGTGGGGGGTGCCCGTGGCCCTGATGATCATGGTCATCAACGCGCTTGTCACCCGCGAACGGGCTGACGGTCGTCATCCGCCTCGGCGACCTGCCGCTGCTCGGCCACACCGACATCACGCTCGAGGCCACCGTCTACGGCGCGATCCTCGGCCTGCGCGCCGTCGCGCTCATCCTCTGCGGCTCTGCTCTACACCCTCGCCGTCGACCCCGATGAGGTGCTGCGGATGTTCCGGCGGGTGTCGTTTCGCTCCGCGCTGTCGGCGACGCTGGCCACGCGAATGGTGCCGATCCTGGTCCGCGACGGCCGGCGCCTGGCCGAGGCGCAGCGCTGCCGTCCCGGGCCACCGCCGTCGCGGCTGACGCTGATGCGCGCGGCCTGCACGGGCGTGCTGGACCGCGCGCTCGACGTTGCGGCGGCGCTCGAGGTCCGCGGCTACGGCGCCGCCCGCCGGCCGCCGGCCTACCGCACGGCGTATTCGCGTCACGACATCGCGTTCACCGTCGCCGCCGTCGTGGTGGTGGCGGTGTCGATCGTGGCGCGCGTGAGCCACGCCGCCGCGTTCTCGGCCTACCCCGTGCTGCACGTCGCCGCCGGTCCGGGCGCGCTGGTGCCGGCCGGCGCGCTGGTGGTGGCGGCCCTGGCCCCGTTCGCCGACCGCCGGGGGGTGGCGCGATGACCGCGGTCTCGCTGGAGGGGATCACCTACACGTATCCGGGCGCCGCGGCGCCGGCGCTGCGCGACGTCTCGCTGGAGATCGCGCCCGGGGAGCTCGTGATCGTCGCCGGCGGCTCGGGGTCCGGGAAGTCGTCGTTGCTGAGGGTGATCAGCGGTCTGGTCCCACACTTCCACGGCGGCACCTTCGCCGGGCGCGCGACGATCGCGGGGATGGATACGCGCGACCATGGCCCGGGTGAGCTGGCCCAGGCGGTCGGCACGCTCTTCCAGGACCCAGAGACGCAGGTGGTCACCGGCACCGTGCGGGCCGAGCTGGCCTTCGGGCTGGAGAACCGGGGCCTGTCGCCGGCCGAGGTGGCGCGCGGGGTGGAGGAGGCGGCGCTGGCGCTGGCCATCGACCAGCTGCTGGACCGCTCCACGGCCGAGCTCTCGGGCGGTGAGCTTCAGCGCGTGGCCCTCGGCGCGGCGCTGGCCGGGCGCCCGCGGGTGGTCGTCCTCGACGAGCCGACCTCGCAGCTCGACCCCGTCGCCGGGGACGAGCTGATCGGGCTGCTGCGGCGCGTCAACGACGACTCCGACGCGACCATCCTGCTCGCCGAGCATCGCCTGGAGCGCTGTCTGGGCGCGGCCGACCGCGTGGTCGCCCTCGCCGGCGGGCGCATCGTCTGTGACGCGGCCCCGACCGAGTTCCTGGAGTGGGCCGGCCGGGAGGCGCCCAACCTCCAGACGCCGGGGGCGCGGTTGCTGGCGGCGGTGGGACAACCGCCGGTGCCGGGCGTCAAGCGCGCGCGGGGCACGCTGCGCCGGGCCGGCCTGCTGCCGGCGCCGGGCGACGCGGATGCCGAGCGCTGGTCGCCGCCGGCACGGGTCAGCCGGCATGCCCGCCGGCGTGCCGCGAGCGCGGCGCCTGCTCCGGCGCTGGCGCTCGAGCACGTGTGGCATGAGCTGCGGTCGGGCCCGGCGATCCTGCGCGACGTCTCGCTCACGGTGGCGCCGGGCGAGCGAGTGGCGCTGATGGGGCGCAACGGCGCGGGCAAGTCGACGCTCCTGCGCCACGCCGCGGGCCTGATGACGGCCACTCGGGGCACGGTGCGCCGCGCCGGCCGCGTCGCTCTGCTGCTCCAGAACCCCACCGACTATCTCGTCCATGAGACGGTCGCCGCCGAGGCGACGGCGGGGGCCCTGGCGGCGGTGGGGCTGAGCGGGGATGGGTTTGCCGCCCGCAATCCGCGCGATCTGTCCGGCGGGGAGAAGCAGCGGCTCGCCCTGGCGGTGGTGCTGGGCGACACCGCTGACGTGGGGGCGTCTCCCGCGGTGGTGTGCCTGGATGAGCCCACGCGAGGCATGGACCGCGATCACAAGCAGGAGCTCGCCGGGCTCCTGGCCGGGCTGGGCGCGGCGGTGATCGTCGCCACGCACGATCCGGAGTTCGCGGCGACGTTCGCCCAACGGGTGGTGCTGCTGGCCGACGGCGCCCCGATCGCCGACGCCAGCGCAAGCGAGGTCCTGGCGGGCGGCAGCTACTTCGCCACCGAGACCGCCCGGATCCTCGGCGGCGCCGGCGGGGCGCTGACCCCGGCCGATGGGGCGGCGCTCGTCACGCGGCGGTCGGCGGCGCGGGAGGCGATCGTATGAGCTGGCAGGTCGGCGCCTTCGGTCTGCTGGCGCTCGCCCTCGCCGCGGGCTTTGCCTGGTATGAGCGCGAGCGGCCCGACGCCCGGATCGTCGCCCTGGTCGGCACGCTGGCGGCGTTCGCCGCGCTGGGCCGGATCGCATTCGCCGCGGTCCCCAACGTCAAGCCGACCACGGACATCGTGCTCATCGCCGGCTACGCGCTCGGCGGGGCGCCCGGGTTCACCGTCGGGGCGCTGGCTGCGCTGACCTCGAACTTCTTCTTCGGCCAGGGGCCGTGGACCCCGTGGCAGATGGCCGCCTGGGGCGCCACCGGAGTGCTCGGCGCCGCGCTGGCCTGGGGGATGCGCAGGGGTACGGGCGCCGCGGAGGCGCGACCGCTGGGGCGGTGGCCGCTGGCGATCGCCTGCTGCGCGGCGGGCTTTGCCTTCACGGTCGTGCAGGACGTGGGCGACTGGGTGTCCTTCAGCGATCACAGCGCGGCCCAGCTGGCGGCCTACGTGGGACAGGGCCTGGGCTTCGACGCGGTGCACGCCGCCGGGTGCCTGGCCTTCGCGCTCGCTCTCGGACCGGTGCTGACCCGCTCCATCCAGCGCTTCGCCCGGCGCATCACGGTGACCTGGATTGCGCCCGAGCGGGTGATCGCTCCCCTGCTCGTCGCCGCGCTCGCCCTGGGCGCGCTGGGGTCCCGCATCGCGGTGGCGCGCGCCGCGGGGGCGACGTCGCCGTCGTCGCTGACCACCGCCGCCGCCAACTATCTGCTCGGCTCTGAGAACGCCGATGGGGGCTTCGGCTCGGCCCCGGGACAGCCCTCGGATCAGCTCTATGCCGGCTGGGCGGCGCTGGGACTGGCCTCCGCCGGCCATGATCTCAACCAGCTCGGCGATGCCGAGAGCCTGGTCAGCTACATCGCACGCGGGGCCGGCACCCACGATGTCGGGGCGCTGGAGCGGACCATCCTCGTCGTCCGGGCCGCCGGCCGCTCCCCGCGGTCGTTCGGCGGCCGGGACCTCATCGCCGCGCTGCAGAGTCACGTCAAAGGCGACGGATCGATCTCAGACCAGGTCAACCTCACCGCGTTCGCGATCCTGGCGCTGCACGCCGACGGACTGGCTCCGAGCGGGCGGACGCTGGGCTGGCTGGCGCACCAGCAGGACTCCGACGGTGGCTTCAGCTTCGCCGGTCGCGAGGGCTCGAGCGATGTCGACGACACGGGCGCCGCGCTGGAGGCGCTGGCCGGCGAGCACGCCCCCGCATCGGTGATCTCCCGAGCGGTGGCGTTCCTGCGCCGCCAACAGGGTCGCGACGGCGGCTTTCCCTCCCAGCCCGGCATGGGCTCAAACGCCCAGTCGACGGCGTGGGCGATCCAGGGGCTCCAAGCGGCCGGCGTGTCCGCCGGCGACGCTGCACCGCGGTGGGGCAGGCTCGCCGCTGGCCTACCTCGACGCGCTGGTGGGCGCCAACGGTGCGGTGCGCTACAGCCGCGGTGTCACCCAGACCCCGGTGTGGGTGACCGGCGAGGCGCTCATGGCGATGGAGGGCAAGCCGCTTCCCATCGCGGCGCCCGCCGCGCCCGTGGCGCCATCCACGCCGGCGCGCCCCGCGGCAAGCACACACACGGCGACCACCCCGCACGTCGCGCCGTCGCGGCCCGCGACGTCGAAAAGTGCGGCTGCGCACACAGGGGCCGGCCGGCCGCGGCCACAGCATCCGCTCCTCGTCGCGCCCGTCTCAATAGCCAGAAATCAGGTTCTTGCAGGGAACTTCGCGCACGCCATCGGCGTGATCACGGCACTGGCGCTGGCCCCGGTCGGACTGGGCTGAGCGCGGGATCCGGGGCCACCCGGACCTCCTTACGGCGCGGTACCCGGTACGCTGCACCGCCCGCATGCGGATCGGAGTCCCGAAGGAGACAACTGAAGGCGAGCGGCGCGTGGCCATGGTGCCCGAGGTCGTCGGCAAGCTCACGCGCGCCGCCGGCGAGGACGCGCTGCGCCGGAGATCCTGGTGCAGCGCGGTGCCGGGGAGGGCGCTCTCATTCCCGACGAGGCGTTTGCCGAGGCCGGCGCGCAGCTGGTCGACGAGGCGCCGTTTGACTGTGACGTGGTGGTCAAGGTCGCGGCCCCGAGCGCGGAGGAGATCTCGCGGCTGGGATCTGACACGGTGCTGATCGGCTTCCTGGGCCCTTTGACGAACGGTGAGGGGGTGCGCGCGATCGCCGCGACGGGGGCCACGAGCTTTGCCATGGAGGCGGTGCCGCGCATCAGCCGCGCGCAGTCGATGGATGCGCTGTCTTCGCAGGCGAATATCTCGGGCTACCGGTCGGCGCTGATCGGGGCCCAGGAGCTCGGGCGGTTCTATCCGATGCTGATGACGGCGGCGGGGACGATCCGGCCGGCGACGGTGTTGGTGCTGGGCGCCGGTGTGGCCGGGTTGCAGGCGATCGCGACGGCGCGGCGGCTCGGTGCCGTGGTCCAGGGCTTTGACGTGCGCGCCGCGGTCAAGGAGCAGGTCGAGTCGCTGGGAGCGAAGTTCTTGGAGTTCGATCTCGGCGGCGATCTGGAGGGCGCGGGCGGCTATGCCAAGGAGCTGACCGCCGAGCAGCAGGCGCGCCAGCAGGAGCTGATGGCCGAGGCGATCGGCAAGGTCGACGTGGTCATCACCACCGCGCTGGTGCCGGGGCGCCGCGCGCCGATCCTGGTCACGGAGCAGGCGGTCCGGCTGATGAAGCCGGGCTCTGTGATCGTCGATCTCGCCGGTGAGGCGGGCGGCAATTGCGAGCTGTCTGAGCCCGGCGAGTCCGTCATCCGTCACGACGTCAAGATCCTGGCCCCGCTCAACGTGCCGTCGACGATGGCCGAGCATGCCTCGCAGCTGTACGCGCGCAACATCCAGGCGCTGCTGGGGCTGATGGTCGACGAATCCGGACAGCTGTCGCTCGACTTCGAAGATGAGGTCATCGCCGGCGCGTGCATCACGCGTGGCGGCGAGATCGTTCACGAAGGCGCCAAGGCCGCCGCGGCCGCATAGCCCTTAGCTCGGGAGGCATCTCAGACCCATGGACAGACTCGTCATCGATATCGCCGTGCTCGTGCTCGCCGGGTTCGTGGGGTTCGCCGTCATCTCGAAGGTGCCCAATACGCTGCACACCCCGTTGATGTCGGGCACCAACGCCATCCACGGGATCGTGGTGCTGGGCGGGTTGCTGCTGATGGCGGAGTCCAGCGGGGTGCTGGAGAAGATCCTGTTGGTGGTGGCGGTGGCGTTCGGGACGATCAACGTGATCGGCGGGTTTGTGGTCACCGACCGGATGCTCGGCATGTTCAAGGCGAAGGATCCGCCCAAGGCTGAGGAGATCGAGGCTGAATCCTCGTCCTCGTCCTCGTCCTCGTCGTCGGAGGGGGGCGCGGCGTGAACGGCCTGGGCACCGTGTTCTTGCAGAGCGTCGATTTCATCGATGCCTGCTACATCGTCGCCTTCGGGCTGATGATCTACGGGATGAGCGGGCTGACCGGGCCGCGCACCGCGGTGCGCGGCAATCAGACCGCCGCGGTGGGCATGGCGGTCGCGGTGGTGGCCACGCTGTTGCGCAAGGGTGAGTTTCACGGCTCTGGGACGGTGATCCTGATCATCGTCGGGCTGGTCATCGGCACCGCCGTCGGCGTGCCGGCGGCGCGCAACGTGAAGATGACCGCGATGCCGCAGATGGTGGCGCTGTTCAACGGCGTGGGCGGCGGCGCGGTGGCCCTGATCGCCTGGGTCGAGTACCGGCATGCGTTCGGCGGCGGCTGGCCGTTGCGCTCCGAGGGCTTTGAGCTGTTCGGAGCGATCGTCGGGTCGATCTCCTTCTGGGGCTCGAACATCGCCTTCGGCAAGCTCCAGGAGATCCTTCCGGGGCGCCCGATCAAGCTGCCCGGGTCCGGGCAGACGGTGATGAACGGGGCGCTGCTGGCGATCGCGGTGATCAGTGCGGTGGTGCTGGCGGCCGGGACGCACTCGCAGGCGCTGTTCATCCTGGGGATCCTGTTCGTCTCGGCGCTCCTGGGCAACATGCTGGTGCTGCCGATCGGCGGCGCCGACATGCCGGTGGTCATCTCGCTCTTGAACGCCTTCACCGGGCTGTCGGCGGCGGCGACCGGTGTCGCTTTGAGCAATCCGGTGATGATCGTGGCCGGGATGATCGTGGGAGCGTCGGGAACGATCCTCACCGACCAGATGGCCAAGGCCATGAACCGGTCGGTTCCGGCGATCGTGGCCGGCGGCTTCGGCGGTGCCGTGGCCGCGCCGGTGGGCGGCGCGGGAGCGACGGGCGGCACGGTGCGCTCCACCAGCGCCCCGGATGTCGCCATCCAGCTCTCCTACGCGCGTCAGGTGGTCATCGCGCCGGGCTACGGCATGGCGGTGGCCCAGGCCCAGCACGCGGTGCGCGAGCTCGAGCGCGCGCTGGAGGCCAAGGGCGTCACCGTCAAGTACGCGATCCATCCCGTGGCCGGGCGCATGCCGGGGCACATGAACGTGCTGCTGGCCGAGGCCGACGTGCCCTATGACCTGTTGCGCGAGATGGATGACATCAACCCCGAGTTCCCGCGCACCGACGTCGTCCTGGTCATCGGCGCCAACGACGTCACCAACCCGGCGGCCAAGAACGAGCCGGGCAGCCCGATCTACGGCATGCCGATCCTGGAGGTCGACAAGTCCCATTCGGTGATCGTGCTCAAGCGGTCGATGGCCTCCGGCTTTGCCGGCATCGACAACCCCTTGTTCTACGAGGAGAAGACCTCGATGCTGTTCGGCGACGCCAAGGCCTCCGTGAGCGAGGTCACAGCCGAGGTGCAGGCACTGTAGTCAGAATCCCGGTGCGGGCGGTTACAGGTGCGGCCCGTCCGGTTAGAGTCGCACCGTCGCTCCGACACCCTGACACCGTCGCTCGACACCCTGACACAGTCGCCCTGACACCCTGACACAAGGACCTGAGCCATGGACCCAGCCCGGCTGACCGCGATCCCCATCTTCTCTGAGCTGTCCGCGGAAGAGGCCAAGCGCCTGGCCGCGTTCGCCTCGGAGACCAGCGCCGCCGAGGGGCAGATGCTCATGAAGGAGGGCGACTATTCGGTCGAGCTGATTGCGATCGAAGAGGGGACCGCCGACGTGCTTCAGGGCGGGAAGATCATCGCGTCGCTGAAGGCCGGCGACCTCATCGGCGAGATGGGGCTGCTCGAGCGCAGGCCCCGCAACGCCGACGTCATCGCCAGCTCCCCTATGCGGCTGATCAAGCTCACGCACTGGGAGATCCGCCGCATGTCCGAGGACACCGTCAACCGCATCAAGGCGACGATCGAGGAGCGGCGACGCAGCGGGATTGCGGATCCCGCACATAAAGACGGCTAAAGCCGGTCGTTTTTCCCACCATCCGTCGGACGTTTTTGGTAGGTTGCCGCCACGCCGAATCTCCGGATCGCCGTACCGGAGAGCGGGGAACCCATGTAGTTGGGGCGAGTCTCACGGTGATCCGTGAGAAGCGCTTTCGTCAAGAGCGCGAGCCCGTCAGCTAACCCCGCAGGCATCAGGCAACTGATGTACAGGACCGCCCCCACCGGGGCTGACTGGCCGTGGTCACATCCGCCAACTCCACCGAGCGCAGCGCCCCCACACCGCATCCTGGCCAGGATGCGGAGCGCCCGGTGTCGAACTCCGAGGTGGGATGAGGCTGGTCAGTCGGCTCTTGCTCGTGGCCGCGCTGGCGGTGCTCGGTGCCGCGGGCACCGCCGCGGCCGCGGGCTCTGGTGGGGTGGGCGGTGTCGGGCTGGTCGGCTCGTCGAATCCGACGGGCATCGTCAACCCCGACGCCAAGGCGGTCTTCGCCCGCACGCTGCGGGTGGGTTGCCGTGGCGCGGACGTCACCACGCTGCAGACGTGGCTGTCCGACGCCGGCTATGTGGTCCCGGTGACCGGCAGCTTCGACAGCGTCACCAAGCGGGCGGTGAGGCGCTTCCAGCTGTCCAAGCGCCTGTATCCCGCCAGCGGGACGGTGGGCGACCGCACCTCGTCGATGCTGCTGGCGGTGGTGCAGAGCGTGACCAAGACCACCGCGGTCCCCGGCTCGTCCGGGGGCCCCAGCGGGCTGGTGTTCCCGCTCACCCCCCTGTCGAGAGTGCTGCCGCCCAAGGACTGGACCCTTGACCAGGGGATCGACATCGGCACCGTCAACAACGCCTGCGGCGCGCAGGTCACCGAGGTGGCGATGGCCCCCGGGACCATCGTCCAGGAGGGGATCGACGGCTTCGGCCCCGCCGCCCCGGTGCTCAAGGTGTCAAGCGGCGTCTACAGGGGCCGCTACATCTACTACGGCCACGCCCAGCCGGCGCTGGTGCCGGTCGGGACCGTCGTGACCGCCGGCGAGCCCATCGCCGAGCTCGGCTGCGGCGACGTCGGCATCTCCTCGGCGCCCCATGTGGAGATCGGGATCAGCGCGCCGGGCGGCCCGCCGTGCTGCCCGGGCTACCAGGAGACCTCGCCGGCCTGGTACCAGGTCGTGCTGGGGCTCTACCACCAGGCCCGCAAGTAGCCTCCCCGGCCCGCGCTCTACCACCAGGCCCACAAGTAGCCTCCCCGGCCCGCGCTCTACCACCAGGCCCACAAGTAGCCTCCCCGGCCCGCGCAGGGGGGACGTGTGTCGTCTGAGGGCTGCTGAGCAGCCCTAACTTGCCTCACCCCCGGCGCGGATCAGGTATTAGGCTCACCCGCCCATGCGCACCCGTGACGACGCCCTGGCCGCGCTGGCCGAGCACCCCTATGACGTGCTGGTCATCGGCGGCGGCATCACCGGCGCCGGGGTGGCGCTGGACGCGGCCTCGCGCGGCTACAGCGTGGCGCTGGTGGAGCAGGCCGACTACGCGTCGGGCACGAGCAGCCGGTCCTCCAAGCTGGTCCACGGCGGTCTGCGCTACCTGCAGAACTTCGACCTGGGGCTGGTGCGCGAGGCCCTGCTCGAACGCCAGCTCATGGTCCGGCTGGCCCCCCATCTGGTGCGCCCGCTGCCGTTCGTCCTGCCGGCGTTTCATGGGTCTCGCCCTGACCGGCTCACCGGGATCGGCCTCAACATGTATGACGTCATGGCGGCGCCGTCGCTGCGCGGGCGCCGCAGCGCGCGCCGCGCCGCGGTGGCCGACGGCGAATCGGACTGGAGCCCGGCGCGCCACCGGCTCATCGACGGGGAGGAGGTGTCGCGCCTGCTGCCGGCGATCGCGCACCGGGGCCCGACGGGCGGCTACCTGTTCTACGACTGCCAGACCGACGACGTTCGCCTCGTGCTCACCGTCCTGGGAGAGGCCGAGCGCTTCGGCGCGATCTGCGCCAACCGGCTGCGCGTCACCGAGGTGCGCCGCGAGCGGGGATCGGGCACCGTGGCCGCCGTGGAGGACCGCGAGGGGGGCGCGGCGTTCGCCGTCCGCGCCGAGAACGTCGTCAACGCCACCGGCGTGTGGGCGGACCGCCTCCGCCCCGAGGAGCTGCACGAGGAGGCCGAGCTGCCGCGGATCGCCCCCAGCCGGGGCAGCCACGTCCTCCTGCGCCGCGAGGACCTTGCGCTCGACGCGTGCGCGATCGTCCCGGTGGGTGACGGGCGGTCGATCTTCGCCCTGCCGTGGCTGGGCCGGACCCTGATCGGCACCACCGACAACAACTACGATGGCGACGTCGACCATGTCCGGCCGTCGGGTGAGGACATCGCGTACCTGCTGCGCGCGGTCAACGACTTCTTCGGCGTCTCGCTGGACGCGGGTCACGCCACCGGCGCCTACGCCGGGGTGCGGCCGCTGATCTCGAGCGGGGACAGCCGCAAGTCCGTCGACATCTCGCGCAAGGCCGAGCTGTATGAGACCTCGAGTGGCCTGATCACGATCACCGGCGGCAAGCTGACCACCTGGCGCCGGATGGCGCGCCTGGTGGTGGACCGCATCGTCGAGCGCGACGGCCGCGAGGCGCCCTGCCGCACGCATGAGATCCCCCTCGGCGCTCCGGTCGAGCCGGCCGCGCTGGCCCGCGTCGACGGCGTGGCCGAGAGCGCGTACGCGATGCTGGCGGGGCGATACGGCCATGTCGCGGAACGGGTGCTCCAGACCGCGGCCGCCGACCCTGACCTGGCGGCGCCGATCGTCGGCGACCTGCCCGATCTCCTGGCCGAGGCGCCGTTCTCCGCTCGCCACGAGCAGGCGCGCACCGTCGGCGACGTGCTGCTGCGCCGCACGCGCCTCGGGCTGCTGGCCGGACGGGAGCTGAGCACTCCCGACGCCTCAGCCCCGCGCCGTGTCGCCGAGGCGATGGGCGCGGCGCTGGGCTGGGACGGCGCCCGGGTCGACGCCGAGGTCGAGCGCTTTGCCGCCGAGGCCCGGGCCGAGGGGATCTCGCCTTGCATGCTCAGGTGATCGGCCCGCTGCCTGGGAGCAGCGTGAGATCGGCCCAAGACGTATGGAGGAGCGACCGCGGCGAGCGCGGTTGCGTAAGCTCGCACTGCGATGGACGACGTGGCCCGATTCTGTGTGCGGATGCTGGGGGAGGGCCCCGACGCCCGCGCCGCGCTCCAGGCCGCGGGCCCCGGCGGGGACACCGAGCGGGGTGCGATGCTGCGGGCCGCCGTGGCCGCGGTACGCCAGGGATCGGAGCCCGCTTCGGAGCCCGCGCCCAACGCGCCGGCGGCACCCGACACCGAGACAGGGGCCGAGGCCGAGGAGCGTCCCACCGACCCGGACGCCCTGCCCGACGCGATCGCCCGCGAGCTCGCGGCCGCCACCGCCCGGCTGCCGATGGCCGAGCGCGAGGCACTGGCCCTCCGGGAGCTGCTGAGGCTCCCGTACCGGGAGCTCGCCGAGGCCACCGACGTCACTGAGGATGCGATCGCGCCGCTGCTGGCGCAGGCGCGCCTGGACCTGCGGGCACAGCTGCGAGGGGCCGGGGAGCCACAACCTGACTGCGACGAGCGCGACCGCGCGCTGCGGACCATCGCCCGGCGCCAGGACGGCGAGGACGTCCTCGCCGCCGACGACGACTGGCTCATCGAGCACCTGGGCCACTGCCGCGGCTGCCGGCAGGCGCATGCGGCGATGCTGGAGGCGTCGGCGTGCTACCGCGCCTGGGCGTCGCCGGACGTGCCCTCAGACCCTGTGGCCGGCGCCGCCTCCGGGTCGTGAGCGCGCCCGCGCGCACCCTGGCCACCAGCCGCGGCGAGCTCGCCCTCGGCGGCCGGGCTCTGCTGATGGGGATCGTCAACGCGACGCCGGACTCCTTCTCCGACGGCGGCCTGGCCCAGACGCTCGAGGCGCGCGTGGAGCTGGCGCGCTCGCTGCTCTCCGACGGGGCCGACATCATCGACATCGGCGGGGAGTCAGGCGTGACCAACCGGCCGCCGGTCCCCGCCGAGGAGGAGATCACTCGCGTGGTGCCGCTCATCGAGGCCGTCGCAGGCGGCCTGGGAGCGCCCGTGTCCGTGGACACCTACAAGCCCGCGGTGGCCCGGGCGGCGATCGCGGCCGGCGCCTCGATCGTCAACGACGTGAGCGGCCTGCGCGATCCCGCGCTGGCCGACGTCTGCGCGCAGACGGGCGCCGCCCTGGTGCTCATGCATACGATCGCCCCGCCCAAGACCAAGCACCACGATCCCAGCCTCGACGGGCGCATCGTCGCCGAGGTGCGGCGTTTTCTCGCCGAGCGCATCGAGCTGGCGATCTCGCGCGGCGTCGCCTTCGAGCAGATCATGGTCGACCCAGGGCCGGATTTCTCCAAGACGCCGGCGCAGACGGTGGCGGTCCTGCGCGCGTTGCCGGAGCTGCACGAGCTGGGGCGGCCCATCCTCCTGGCCGTGAGCCGCAAGGACTTCGTGGGCGCCCTCACCCAGCGGCCGCCGCGCGCGCGGCTCGCCGGAACCCTGGCGGCGATGGCGCATGGGGTGGCGGCGGGCGCGCACGTGCTGCGCATCCACGACGTCGCCGACGCGGCCGATTTCCTCGCCGTGGCGCAGGCGCTCACCGAGGACGACGAGGTGGACCCAGCGCTGCGCGTCTCGGACACGTTGCGCTGGGACCAGCCCGTGTCCGACTCCACAGCGCGCTAGATTCAGGTCTAGGAATCGCCGGTCGCTGGCCCAACGCGACCGGAGCCCACCGATCTAACCAAAGGAGTCCCTATGTCAGTCCTTGATCGCAGTGCCCTGGAAGCAAGCCCCCTGGCCGACCTTCACGCGATCGCCTCAGAGCTTTCCATCGATGGCTACCGCCGGTTGCGCCGCGCCGAGTTGATCGACGCCATCCTGGCCAAGCAGGAGGGCGGCGACGGCCCCGCCGAGGCAGCCGAGGCCCCCGAGACCGCGGCGGCGACCGAGGACGAGGACGGCAACGGCGCCAAGCCTGCGCGGCCCAGGAGGTCCAGGTCGACCAGGACCACCAAGGCGGAGGCCAAGGCCGAGACCGACGCCGATGCTGAGGAGGACTCCGATTCCGAGCCCGCGAGCGAGGCGGAGGGCGACGAGGACGATGAGCCGTCGGGCCGGCGCCGGCGTCGCGGCCGGCGGGGTGGCCGGGGACGCGCATCGTCCCGCGACGACGCCGACTCGGGCGACGACGAAGAGCAGCAGGAGCCCGAGGCGGAGGCCGACGGCGATTCTGACTCCGACGAGGTCGTCGAGGGCGTGGTCGAGCTCCTGGCCAACGGGTCCGGCTTTGTCCGCGTCGATCCGCCCGACCCCTCCGACGACGACGTCTACATCTCCTCGGCGCAGGTCAAGCGTTGCGAGCTGGTCTCCGGTGACCGGATCGCCGGGCCCAAGCGCGCCCCCCGGCGCTCGGAGCGGTTCGCCTCGCTGATCCGCATCGAGACCATCAACGGCCGCCCTGCGGCCGAGCTGGCCGACAGCGTCCGCTTCGACGATCTGCCCGCGGCCTTCCCGGAGGAGCGGCTCAAGATCGGCTCCGACGACCCGACGCTCAAGGCGATCGAATGGCTGACTCCGTTTGGCAAGGGGTCGCGCGTGGCGATCGTGGGCGCGTCGCGCTCGGGCAAGACCGAGGCGCTGCGCCGGCTCGTCGCGGCGATGGGCGAGCGCGAGGAGCTGACGGTGTCGCTCGTCCTGGCCGGGGTGCGCCCGGAGGAGATCTCGGAATGGAGCAGCGGCCCGGTCACCCCGGCGGCCGCGGTCAGCTTCGCCGCCTCCGAGGACGCCCGCAACGGTGCCATCGAGCCGGTCATCGACCAGGCCCGGCGGCTGGCGGCCCGCGGAGCCGACGCCGTCGTGTTCATCGACACGCTCGACGGGTGCAGCCCCTCGCTGGCTCGCAAGGCGCTGGGCGCCGCGCGCAACATCGTCGACGGCGGCTCGGTGACGGTCATCGCGACCGCCTCGGCGCCGATCGGCGGCGAGACCACCGTCATCGCCCTCGACGTGGCGCTGACCAGTGCCGGGCGCTTTCCCGCGCTGGACCTCGCCGCCAGCGGGACGATGCGGCCGGAGCTGCTCGTCGGCGCGGCCGGCGCGGAGGCGATCGCCAAGACCCGCGCCGAGGACGGCTAGCGCCGCACTAGGGCGCGCTGACGAAGAGCCGGCCGCGCATCTGCTCGTCGCTCTGGGGATGCAGGTCCCAGAGCGCTCGGAGCAGGGAACGGAGCTCGGCCGGCAGACGGTCGACGCCGTGGTGGTCGATCTCGACGAGGTTGCCGGCGGGGTCGCGGACGTACATCTGAACGACATCGCCGGGAAGCTCCACCAGATGGTTGCCGAAGGCGTTGTGGTCAAACGCGTCGCGCCGCTCGGCCGCTCGGTACACGGGCTCGAGGTCTGACACCGTGATGCCGAGGTGATGGTGGCTCGTGGGGGTGATGTCGCGTTCGAACAGGTGCAGCTGCGTGTCGCCGAGCGCCAGCCATTGGACGGGCAGCCCGAAGTTGGGCGTCGGGATGGGCTCGGCGCCGAGCAGGTCCACGTAGAAGTCCACGGACTCCTGGAGGTTGATCGCGTTGACGCTGACGTGGTTGATCTGCGAAGACATTGCGGGCCTGGGAGTCTGACACGATCTCGCGGTGCTCCCCCGCCTCGTGGCCACCGATCTGGACGGGACGCTGCTGCGCAGCGACGGCACGATCGACGTACGCACCCGGCGTGCGCTGGCCGCGGTGGAAGCGGCCGGAGTCCCCGTCGTGCTGTGCACGGCGCGCCCGCCACGATGGATGCGCCCGCTGGCGGAGTCGACCGGCCATCGCGGCCTGGCGGTGTGCGGCAACGGCTCGGTCATCTGCGACCTGCACACCGAGACGGTGCTGGACACCTTCCCCTTCGCGGTCGAGATCGCGCGCGAGGTGGTGGCGCGGCTGCGCGGTGCGCTGCCCGACGCGACGTGGGCGATGGAGCGACACGACGCCTTCGCCCGGGAGCCTCGCTATGTCCCTCACTGGCCCGTCCCTGACGACACCATCGTCGAAGAGCTCGACGCGCTGCTGGCCGAGCCGCCGTTGCAGCTGATGGTCCGCCACCCGTGGCTGACCGGCGACGAGCTGCTGGCCCACGCACGTGAGCTCCTCTCTGACCTCGCCGAGCTCAGCCACTCGAGCAACGCCGACACGCTGCTGGAGATCGGCGCCGCGGGCGTGAGCAAGGCGTCGGCCCTGGCGGTGCTCTGCGAGCGCTACGGCGTCGGCCGCGCCGATGTCCTGGCATTCGGCGACATGCCCAACGACCTGGC
This sequence comes from uncultured Actinomycetota bacterium, assembly GCA_963771675.1. Taxonomy (GTDB): domain Bacteria; phylum Actinomycetota; class Thermoleophilia; order Solirubrobacterales; family Solirubrobacteraceae; genus Palsa-465. The sequence goes on from CAVYUJ010000011.1 coordinate 32,033, forward strand.
CATGCTCGAGTGGGCGGGGCGCAGCGTCGCCGTCGCCAACGCCCACGTGGAGGTCATCGCGATCGCCGACGAGGTGACGGCGTCCAATGACGAGGGCGGCGTGGCGCTGGTGCTCGAGCGGCTGTTCGGCCGCGGGTCAGTAGGCGGTGCAGCGTGAGCGGTGGCGCGGCGAGGCCTTGTAGTGGGGCTGCTGCCCGCGCTGCCAGAGCAGCTGGTCCAGGGCCGCGGCGCTGAGCCCGTCGCCCGGGACGACGGCGACGAGCAACTCGACGGCGTGCACCGCGCAGGCACGGATCTCCACCTCCTCGGCGGTGCCGTGGGCGATGAGCTCGCCACGGTCGATGCGGTCGACCAGCTCAGGGTCAAAGCGCAGGATCCCGTCCAGGCGCAGGACGTGAGGGACGAGGTTGTCGGCGAACATCGTCAGCCGGTGCAGGTCGGGGAAGCTCACGACCCCCGCGCGATCGAGGTCGGCAGCGGTGATCTGGGCCCGCTTGAGAAACGCGAGCTCGAGCTCCTCGTAGCGCGAGCAGTCGGCAAAGCACGGCCAGTCGCCGAGCCCGCGCGCCAGCGCCACCGCCGAGCCATCGCCCGCGTCGGCGACGGCGGCGAATCGGCCGCCGTGGTCGCCGGTCACCCGCTCACCCAGGTCACGCAGGAAGCTGGCGTAGAGCGCGATCAGCTCGTGTGCGGGGTCCTGCCCGAGGATGGGGCCGAGCGTCTCGGCGTCGAGCTGGGTGAGCTCGGCCGCGGTCCAGCCGCCGTGCTCAGCGAACTGGTCTCGCAGGCCGGCGGCGATCGTGTTGTACCCGGAGAGACCGTCGCGCTTGCGCAGCGTCGGAAACCAGCCCGAGCCGAAGTTGATCGCGTCCATGGTCAGCCAGTAGGCGGCGCGGCCCTCGCGCGCGGCGGGGTCGTCCGTGACTCCGGCGCCGTCCGAAGCCGGCTGGGTCTGGGACGCGCGCTGCGGGGCGAGCGAGGCCGCGTAGGCAGGGATCGCCTCGCTGACCACGGTCACGCTGCGGGCCCGCGCGGCCACGGCGGCGCAGGCCTCCCGGAGCTCGTCCATGATCACAGGATGACGAAGGCCGTCGTCGCCTCAGGGAGGCCTATCATCGATCGGGTGGCCGGCGGAGCGATGCGTGTCGCTCGCCGGCTCGTTGCTCACCGGCCGGTGACCGACGGCGCGGCACGAGAGGAGATGTGATGCCTGGACTTCGGGGACGCCTGAGCACGGTGCTGAAGGCGAAGACGTCGGCGGCGCTGGATCGTGCCGAGGATCCCGCGCAGACGCTGGACTACAGCTATGAGAAGCAGCTGGAGCTGATGGCCAACGTCAAGAACGGGATCACCGAGGTGGCGACCTCTCGCAAGCGGCTGCAGAACCAGCAGGACGCCCTGCGCGAGCAGGTCGCCACGCTCGACGGGCAGGCGCGTCAGGCGCTGGCGGCGGGCAACGAGGAGCTCTCACGCGCGGCGCTCGAGCGCAAGCAGGGCGTCCAGGGCGAGATCGGCTCGATCGACGCGCAGGTCGCCGATCTCGAGCGCCAGCAGGAGCAGCTGACCGGCAGCCAGCAGAAGCTCCAGGCCAAGCTCGATGCGTTCCGGACTCAGAAGGAGGTCGTCAAGGCCCAGTATTCGGCGGCGCAGGCCGAGGTGCAGATGTCGGAGGCGACCACGGGCGTCGGCGGCCAGGGGGCCGATGTCGGCCAGGCGGCGCAGCGCGCGATCGAGAAGACCGAGGACATGAGGGCCCGCGCCGGGGCGATGAGCGAGCTCGAGGAGGCGGGCACGTTCGAGAGCTCCCTGCAGCTCGGTGATGACGCTGACGTCGACCGCCAGCTCGCGCAGCTCGACGCGGGCGGTGTCGATGCGGAGCTGGCGCAGATGAAGGCCGAGCTCGCCCAGTCCAAGACGCCCCCGCAGCTGCCCGGGACCGGCGATCCGCCGGCCGGGCCGTGACCGCTGCTTGATGCATGGTCCGCCTGTTTCGCAAGAGTGAGGAGAAGGTGGCCCTCAGGGCCGCGGCGCAGACCGAGATCGAACGCCTGAAAGCCCTCAGCACCGACGAGCTGGCCGTGATGGTCCTGGCGGGGCTGGGACCCGAGAGTGCGGCGCCCGGACGCAACCTGCGAGTTCAACAGCTCTGTGAGTATCTGCTGAAGGACTTTCCCGGTACCGGACAGACCATTCCCCTGCAGTTGATGGGGTGCGTGCGCAGAGCGCTGCACAGGCTCGAGGAGGCCGAGCTGGCCTCCTCGATGTCGATCGTCAACCGATCGCCGCTGTGGCGCATCACCGATCGTGGCGCGAGCGTCCTCGCCGAGGGGACGGCCGCGCAGCACCTCGCCGTCCCCTCCTAGGTGAGCGCCGGGCCTCCCGCTAACGTCAATCGACAGACGCGATGACCGAGCTCACGAGCGACCTCCCGGCCCTGCTCAGCGGCCTCAACGAACCCCAGCGGGAGGCCGTCACCTACGGACCTGGACCGCTGCTGATCCTCGCCGGCGCCGGCTCGGGCAAGACGCGCGTGCTCACCCATCGCATCGCCTACCTGGTGGCCACCGACGCCGCCAAGCCCAACGAGATCCTGGCCATCACCTTCACCAACAAGGCGGCGGGGGAGATGCGCGACCGCGCCGAGCTGCTGGTGGGCCGCCGCGTCCGCGCGATGTGGGTGATGACCTTCCACGCCGCCTGCGCCCGCATCCTGCGTGCCGAGGCCGCCCGGCTGGGCTACACCCGCCAGTTCACGATCTACGACACCGCGGACTCCCGGCGGCTGATCAAGCGCTGCCTCGACGAGCTCGGCATCGATCCCAAGCGCTTCACCCCCGGCTCCATCCACGCCCAGATCTCCGACGCCAAGAACAAGCTGCGCGACGCCGACGCCTACGCCCAGATGGTGGGCTCATTCTTCGAGCAGACCGTCTCCGACGTCTATGGCTCCTACGAGCGCGAGCTGCACCGCATGAACGCCATGGACTTCGACGACCTCCTCGTGCGCGCCGTCAACGTCCTGGAGCTCTTCCCCGAGGTCCGCGAGCGCTACGCGAAGGGTTTTCGCCACGTCCTGGTCGACGAATACCAGGACACCAACCACGCCCAGTACCGCTGGCTCCAGCTGCTCGCCGGGGAGCACCGCAACCTGATGGTCGTCGGGGACGACGCCCAGTGCCTGGTTGAGGGCACGCCTGTCACGATGGCGGACGGCTCGCAGCGCGCGATCGAGACGATCGCCCCCGGCGAGCAGGTGCTCTCCGCCTACGGCAGCGGCGAGTTCCGCGGTGCCGAGGTCGAGCGCGTTCACCGTTCTGAGCGTACGGACGGCATCGCGATCACCACCCGGTCGGGCCGCCGCATTGTCAGCACTGCGGAGCACACTCACTTTGCCGGTTACGCGGAGCCATGGGACGAGAGGTGGCCTTCATCGCACGGCGCCGGTGGAGCCCGAATCGAGGTGTCCCTCTGTGACGCGGCACCTGCGGGCGTGCCGACGCACGCGATCCGCTGCGCGGCTCCGGACGGCGCCGAGTTCGAGGGCACCTCGACGACCATGGCCCTGGTCGAGCGCGCGGCACGGCGGATCACCGCACAGGTCGGCGACGTCGCGATACACCGAACCGCCAAGTTCGGTCGCGGCGGATCGTGGCTGCCGTTCGTGCCTGCGGCGTCGGTCCGACCCGGGATGGTGATGTTCGACCAGACGGGCGGCTACGACGTCGTCAAAACCGTGGAGAAGGTCAGGCTCGATCGGCCGGTGTATGACCTGGACATCGCCCACACCCACAACTTCGTGGCCAGTGGCCTGGTGACGCACAACTCGATCTACGGGTTCAGGGGCGCCGACATCACCAACATTCTCGAGTTCGAGGATTCGTATCCCGACGCCCATGTGGTCAAGCTGGAGCAGAACTACCGGTCGACGCAGACGATCCTCGACGCGGCGAATGCGGTGATCCGCAACAACCGGGGGCAGACGCCGAAGTCGCTGTGGTCAGACCTGGGGCAGGGGGATCCGATCAAGGTCCGCGAGCTGGACGACGAGCATGCCGAGGCTCGGTTTGTCACCGGGGAGGTCCAGCGGATGGTGGACGAGGGGACGTCGCGGGCGGAGATCGCGGTCTTCTACCGCACCAACTCGCAGTCACGGGTGCTGGAGGACACGCTGGTCCGGGCCGAGATCGGCTACCAGGTGATCGGCGGCACCAAGTTCTATGACCGGGCGGAGATCAAGGATGCGATCGCGTACCTGACGGTGCTGGTCAACCCCCAGGACATCGGGGCGTTCACGCGGATCGTCAACTCGCCGCGACGGGGCATCGGCAACACGACGGTGTCGCGGCTGCTGGCCCACGCCAACACCACGGGCGAGACCGTGTGGGAGCTGGCGGCCGCCCCCGAGGAGGTGCCCGGTCTGGGCGCGGCGGCGATCAAATCGCTGCGGCGGTTCATGGGGACGATGGAGGTGCTGGCCGAGCGCGTGTCGGCCCCCACCCACCCGGAGGTCTCCGTGCTGCTCAAGGAGATGCTGTCGGAGACCGGCTATCTGGAGGCCCTGCAGAACGAGCGCACGATCGAGGCGCAGGGACGGATCGAGAACCTGGAGGAGCTCGTCAACGTCGCCGTCGAGTACGACGCCGGGACCGAGGAGCCGTCATTGGAGGAGTTCCTGCAGGGGGTGGCGCTGGTGGCCGACGCCGACACGCGTGAGGACGACGAGGGCCTGGTCACGCTGATGACGTTGCACAACGCCAAGGGGCTGGAGTACCCGATCGTCTTCATCATCGGCTGCGAGGAGGGGGTCTTCCCGCACAGCCGGGCGCTGGACGAGGGCGGCCTGGAGGAGGAGCGGCGGCTCTGCTATGTGGGCATCACCCGGGCCGAGCGCGACCTGTACCTGACCTCGGCGCGGACGCGGACGGTGTTCGGGGCGCGCAGCTTCGGAGCGCCCAGCCGCTTCATCTCGGAGATCCCGGCCGAGCTCACCGATCGTGAAGTGCAGGCGCCGCGCACGTTCGGCGGCATGCGCGCGCGGGTGACGTCGTGGGGCTCCGGCGATACGACCCCGCCCACCCGCACCGACCTGCCCCGGCGCGACGACCCGCCGCCGCCGGCGTTCCGCATGGGCGACGACGTCGTGCACGCCGCCTTCGGCGAGGGCGTGGTGACCGGCCTGGAGCCCGGCGGCATCGTGGTCATCCGCTTCAGCGCCAGCGGCTCTGAGCGCAAGCTCGTCGCCGACCTGGCGCCGATCTCCAAACGCTGAGATGCTCAGCGCTCGCCGCGGATCCAATACCGTGGGGCGGTGATGGCGACGGCAACGACGGACGAGCAGGCTCCATCCACCGGCGACGAGGCCGTCGCCGGCCCGCCGACGCGTCCCCCGCGCATCCGGGTCGGGGCGCTGGTCAGCGCCACCAGTGCCCTGGCCCTGCTCGTGATCATGTTCGCCATGGAGTGGTACGGCGTGGCCGGGGTGCCCGACCCCTCGGCGGTGCGCCCCGCGGTCTCGACGGCGGAGAACGGATGGCATGGGCTGACGGTCACCCGCTGGGTGCTGCTGGCGACGATCGTGGCCTCGATCGGGGCGGTGGTGCTGCACGCCTCCCAGCGCGCCCACGGCAACAAGACCGACACCAGCCTGATCGTCGCCGCGCTCGGCGCGCTCAGCGCGGTCCTGCTCATCTATCGCGTGCTCATCGTGCTGCCCGCTCCGACGCGGGTCATCGACCAGAAGCTGGGCGCCTTCCTCGGACTGCTGTGCGCGCTGGGGATCGCCTGGGGTGGCTACGAGGCGATCCGGGAACAGCGCGCCCGCGTACGCGCCACAGGCTCAGGTGGTGCGCGCCGCCGCCGGCCGCATCTTCCCACGCGACGCTCCGGCCTGTAGTCTTTTGGTGACCTCCGGGAAGGAGGTGCGCAGGAGGGCGTCAGGAGATGGCGAACACATTGCTCGTTCGCATCATCACGATCGGTGACCAATCAATAGGAGGGGCTTCGTGAAGTTCGACTCGGTATCTCGGGATGACTGGATCCTGGCTGGAGTGGCATTGCTGCTGGTGATCGACCTGCTGTTCCTGCCCTGGTTCAGCATCAGCCTGGGGCCAATTTCGTTCACGTTGACGGCGACCGACGCCCCCGACGGCGCGTTCGGCATCCTGGCCGTCCTGTCCGCCATCGTGCTCATCGCCGATTTGGGCGTGGAGCGCCTGTCGCCGGGCACCGCGCTGCCCAACATCGGTGGCAGCCGGACCCAGACGCGGTTCGTCCTGGCCGGTATCACGGCCCTTTTCGTGGTGCTCAAGTTCGTCTTCAACATCCATTTCTCAGACTTCGGCTTCGGCTTCTACCTCGGGGTCATCCTGACCGCCGGGCTCGTGTGGGTCGCCTACCAGACGCGCAGCGGCGTGTCGGTGGCGGGCAACATCCACGTCGGCCGCTGAACCTCATCGCCGCGGCGGGGTGGTGCGCTTGTCACGCCTTCGCCGCGGCGAGATCATCGCCGCGCTGAGCGCGCTGGTGCTGGTGGCGCTGGTGTTCCTGGTGCCGTGGGTCTCGTTCACCAACCCCGGCGGCGGCCACACCAGCGCTGACGCGTGGAGGAGCTTCCCCACGCTGCGATGGCTGATCCTCATCAGCGGCGCACTGGGCCTGCTGATGGCCTATCTGCAGGCGACGCGGCCCGCGCCGGCGTTCCCGGTGGCCGTCGCGCTCGTCCTGGTCCCGCTCGCCGCGGTGACGACACTCGCGCTCCTCATCCGGCTGATCACCGGGGATGGCAGCCCCGTGGTGGGCGGCTATGCAGGGTTGGTGGCCAGCGCGGCGCTCGCCGCCGGCACCTTCATCTCGCTGCGTGAGGAGGACGGCTGGGAGCCCGGTCCCGACCATCCCATCGAGACCGTCGAGCTGAGCGAGATCCGCGGGCAACACTAAACTCGCTCGCAACATGCTCGAGCGCGCACAGGTCCTCCACGTGGCCAAGCTGGCCAAGCTGGAGCTCAACGACGAGGAGGTCGAGCGGATGGGGATCGAGCTCTCCAACGTGCTCGACCACGTTGCCCGCATTCGCGAGCTCGACCTCGACGGGGTGCCACCGACCTCGCACGCGGTCGACGTCGCCGGTGTCATGCGCGCCGACGAGCCGCAGCCATGCCTCGACCGGGACGTGATCCTGGCGGCGGCCCCGGAGCCCGTGGACGGTGGCTTCGGCGTCCCGAGCCCGGGCCCGAGCGCGGAATGACACGGGGCATCGGGACATCGCAGCGCCTCTGGCGGGCCCGGCCGTGAGCGAGCTCATCGAGCTGACCGCGGCCGAGGCGGCCGCCAAGCTGCGCGCGCGGGAAATCGACGCGACAGAGCTGTTCGAGGCCTATCGCGCCCGGGCCGCCGCCGATGACCTCAACGCCTTCACGTGGGTTGCCGATGACGCCCCCGTGGCGGACGGCGACGCGCCGCTGGCCGGGGTGCCGCTGGCGGTCAAGGACCTGTTCTGCACAGAGGGCGTCCCCAGCCAGGCGGGGTCGAAGATCCTCGAGGGCTACCGGCCGCCCTATACCGCGACGGTCGTGGCCAACGTCACGCGGGCCGGCGCGACACTCCTGGGCAAGACCAACCAGGACGAGTTCGCGATGGGCTCCTCCAATGAGAACTCGGCCTTCGGTCCGGTGCTCAACCCGTGGGACCGGACCCGGGTGCCCGGCGGCTCCTCCGGGGGCAGCGCCGCCGCGGTCGCGGCCGGCCTGGTGCCGTGGGCGTTCGGCACCGACACCGGCGGGTCCATCCGCCAGCCGGCAGCCCTGTGCGGGATCGTGGGGATCAAGCCCACCTACGGCGCGTGCTCGCGCTGGGGGATGATCGCGTTCGCGTCCTCGCTGGATCAGGCGGGCCCGTTCACGCGCAACGTGACCGACGGCGCGCTGCTGCTCTCCCACATGGTCGGTCACGACCCCAGGGACTCGACCTCGGTGGCGATGCCCGAGGCGATCCGGCTCCCCACCGCGCAGGACCTCAAGGGCATCCGCCTGGGCGTTCCCGAGGAGCTCCTGGGCGGCGCCGACGAGGACTCCGGCGTCGAATCGGGGGTCAGGGAGAACTTCGAGGCCACGCTCAAGCTGGCCGAGAGCCTCGGCGCGACCGTGGACACCTGCCATCTGCCGCACGCGCCCCACGCCCTCTCGGCGTACTACCTGATCGCGCCGGCGGAGGCATCGGCCAACCTCGCGCGCTACGACGGGGTGCGCTACGGGCTGCGTGTCGCCGGCGACTCCGATCTGGACACGATGTACAGCCGTACCCGCGCGACGGGCTTCGGCCCCGAGGTCAAGCGCCGGATCATGCTCGGGACCTACGCGCTCTCCAGCGGCTACTACGACGCGTACTACGGGACCGCCCTGAAGGTGCGCACCAAGATCTCCGAGGATTTTCGGGCCGCGTTCGGCGAGTTCGATTTCGTGGTGACGCCGACGAGCCCGTGGACGGCGTTCGAGCTGGGCGCCAAGACCGCCGACCCGCTGGCCATGTACCTCAACGACTTCTGCACCGTTCCGATGTCGCTGGCCGGCATTCCGGGGATCTCGATCCCCTCAGGTCTGAGTGACGGCCTGCCGGTGGGCTTCCAGCTCGCCGGGCCGGCGTTCTCAGAGAGTCGCCTCATCGACGCCGCCTACGCGCTGGAACAGGCGATCGCCTTTGATGGAAGCGGGGCGTGGGTATGAGCGCCGGCGCGCCCGCGGCCGAGCGGAGGCGATCGCCATGAGCGGCTACGAGCCCGTGATCGGCCTGGAGATCCACGTCCAGCTCAAGACCGCGACGAAGATGTTCTGCGGTTGCGAGCTGTCGTTCGGCGATCCGCCCAACATCCACTGCTGTCCGGTCTGCCTGGGCCTCCCGGGAGCGCTGCCGGTCATCAACGCCCGGGCGGTGGACTTCGCGGTGATGATCGGTCTGGCCCTGGGCTCGGACATCGCGCCGCGCTCGATCTTTCACCGCAAGAACTACTTCTATCCGGACTCGCCGAAGGCGTATCAGATCTCCCAGTACGACGAGCCCATCTGCCGGGGCGGCAGCCTCGGCGACGTGCGCATCCACCGCGTGCACCTCGAGGAGGACGCCGCCAAGCTGGTGCACGTGGGGGAGAGCGGGCGCATCCACGGCGCTGACCGCAGCGTGGTGGATTTCAACCGCTGCGGGACGCCGCTGGTGGAGATCGTCACCGAGCCCGACCTGCACTCCCCCGAGCAGGCGCACGACTGGCTGATCCTGCTGCGCACGACGCTGCGCCAGCTCGGCGTCTCGGACGTCAACATGGACGAAGGATCGCTGCGCTGCGACGCCAACGTCTCGATCCGCCCGGCCGGGTCAAGTGAGCTGGGCACCAAGGCCGAGCTGAAGAACATGAACTCGTTCCGCTTCCTGGAGCGGGGGGTGCGGGCGGAGATCGAGCGCCAGACCAAGCTGGTGCAGGCCGGCGAGGCTGTGACCCAGGAGACCCTGCACTACGACCCGGTCACGGATCGGCTGACCTCGCTGCGCTCCAAGGAGGAGGCGCACGACTACCGATACTTCCCCGAGCCCGACCTGGTGCCGTTGCTGGTGACCGACGAGATGCGCGCCGCGGCGCAGGCGGCCATCCCCGAGCTCCCGGCGGCGCGCATGGAGCGCTTCGAGCGCGAGCTGGGGTTGGCCCCCGGCATGGCGCGGGACCTGGCCTTCCGCCGCGAGCTGGCCGAGTACTACGAGCGAGCGCTGGCCGAGGCGCCGGCGGGCAAGGTGACGCCCGTCGAGGTGGCCAACTGGATCCCCCAGCTGGTGGAGCGCATCGGCTCGGGCTCCGATCCCGCCGAGAGCCGCGTATCGCCGGCGGCCCTGGCGGCCCTGGCGGCGCTGGTCTCGGCCAGGGAGGTCAGCCGCGACGCCGCCCGCGACGTCCTCACCAAGCTGGTGGAGGAGGGCGGGGACCCGGCGGCGATCGTCGAGCGCGAGGGCCTGGGCGCGATCAGCGCCGACGACGGCGACGGCAACGGCCTGGTGGCGATCGTGGATGCCGCCATCGCCTCGGACCCTGACGCCGCCGCCAAGGTCAAGGAGGGCAACATGAAGGCGATCGGGCCGCTCGTGGGCTTCGTGATGCGCGAGACCAAGGGGCGGGCGGACGGGGGCGAGGTCACGCGGCTGATCCGCGAGCGCGTCGGCCAGAGCTGACGCCGAGCGCGTGGGCCAGAGCGGATCGCCGAGCGCATGGGCCAGAGCTGACCGCGAGCGCACCCGGGCACGCTGCCCGCGCGACCGGGCCGGAGGTCAAACAGCCCCGCCGGCGACCGGGCCCGACGTCAAACAGCCCCGCCGGGGAGCCGACGGGGCTGAGAAACCTTCCTTGGTGTGCGCCCTGGGCGCTAGCGGGCTACTGGACCCCGCGGGAGAAGCGGCGAACCACCAGTCCGGCGCCCAGAAGGACGCCTCCGCCTGCGACGAGCAGACCGACGTCAAGTCCGGTGAACGGCAGAGTGCTTGCCGTGCTCGTGCTGGTGGGGGAGGTTCCGGTGGTTCGAGAGGCCGTGTTGCTGGCCACCTGGCAGAGCTGGGCGTTGTAGCTCTGGCAGGTTGAGCTGGCGGCAGAGGCCGCACTCGGCAGCACGACAACAGCGAAGAGCGCGAGGCTCACAAACAACGTCACGATGCGTTTCATTTGTCCCGCTGACCTTTCTGGATCTTGCAAGTGACGGGCCCGCACATCCGTGCTTCCATCACTTACCCCGACAGGATCGTAGCGCAATAGTTCGCAAAAGCACAGGCTATTTAGCCCGGAGTTAGGCAAATTACGCAAACGCCGTTTGGGTATTTGTCCTCATTGGAGCAGAACGAGTAGTTTGAAGGCCTCGTCGGACGTCAGCGGCGTCTTGGTGAAGACGCGCTGCAGGGCGTCCTGCACCGCGGGCTGGCGGGCGTTGATCCGCCTGGCGGCGAGGAAGTCCTGATGCGCCTGCTCGGGCTCGCCCAGCGCTGACTGCGCCAGGCCGGCGCCCAGCCATGAGAACCAGCCTCCGGGCTCGGCCGAGATCGACTTGCGGAACTGGCGTAACGCCAGTGTCCACCGGCCGTTTCGCAGCGCGATGGCCCCGGCCAGGCGCCCCGGATCGGAGCTGAGCGGGTTGAGTTGCGCCGCCAGCCGGAGGTCGTTGAGCGCCGCGGAGGTGTTGGTGGCGTCAGCACGCGAGGCCACCTGAACCTCGTGGGCGGAGAGGTAGGGGAAGGCCAGCACGGCGGTCAGACAGGCCAGGACGACGAGACCGGTGGCGATCCCGACCGGGGCGGGGATGCGCGGGAGGCGACGGCGGGATGTGGCCCGCCCCGCGGGCGCCGGCCCGACGTCCAGCACAGTCCCCAGCCCCCCGGCGGCCCCCAGGAAGCCCAGCGCGGGCCCGCTCAGCGCCGGCACCTCCCAGAACCAGTCCAGGGATCCGTGGATGAGCCAGACGATGAGGGGCATGAGCAGGGCGGCGGTGAGGAGCCGCGTGTCGGCGTCCCCGTGCCGGCGGGTGCGCGCGGCGGCCTTGATCGCGGCGACCAGGAAGCCGCCGAACAGCAGGAAGCCGACGATGCCGGTGTGGGCGAGCAGGCGCAACTCCAGGCTGTGGGTCCAGCTGGGCTCCTCGCCCGTACGCCCCAGGGTGAGGTAGTAGTCGCCGAAGTTGTCCTGGCCCAGGCCGCCGATCGGGTGGTGCTCGAAGGCGTGCAGCGCCACGCGCCAGAAGTCGTAGCGGCCACTCCCGACATCGGTGAAGTGCGAGCTGCCGTACACGGCCTCGGCGTGGGCGAAGCCATGCCACTGCCGTGAGATGAACTGGAAGGGGTGGCCCTTGCTGACGGCGAGGCCTCCGGCGAGCACGCCCGCCACCCCGATGAGCGCCAAGGCGCTGCCGAGCGCGCGACGCTGCATCCGCCCCAGGCCGCGCCCGCGATACAGGCCGTCCGCCCACGCGAGCAGCGTGCCGATCACGAAGGCGCCCACGCACAGCGCCAGCGCGGGCCGGCCGGCGTGGATGCCCAGCGCGCGCAGGGGATCCGAGGGGCCGCTCTGGTAGACGTGCAAGAGCCGCCGCACGGGGATGAGCGCCGCCACCACGGGGATGACGGCCGCGGCGGCCACACGGAGGCGGTCCGGGACGACGATGATCGCCACCAGCGCGATGATCGGCAGCGTGAACAGCCATCCGCGGCTCTGGACGATGGTGGCCAGCTGCAGAGAGACGGCGGCGAAGGCCATGAGCAGCCCGCGCACCGGGCCGGCCAGGCGCCGCCGGGAGGCCAGGACGATGCAGAGGAGCGCGTTGATGGTGAACAGGGCAGCGGTGGAGTTGATGTAGCCCGTGGGGGCTACCAGGCGCCCGCCGAAGAACAGCGCGGTGACGTTGGCCCCCGAGGCCAGCCGGACCATGAGCACCACGCCGACGACCCCCACGCCCCCGGCGAAGAGCAGGAGCGCGCCCAGCACCGTCTCCCTGGTCCACGGCAGCGCGGTGAGCAGGGTGAAGATGAGCAGGTAGAGCAGCGCCCGGTTCGAGCCATCCAGCGCGATCCCCGGGTACTGCGCCCAGGTCATCGACAGGTAGGACCAGGCGACGTAGCCGGCGAACAGGCCGACGGCGATCGCGCTGGTCCGCGACAGCCTCAGGTGGCCCCGCAGCATGCCGGCGAACACCGCGGTGAACGTGGCCAGGAGGACAAGAGCCCCCCAGTACCACGTGCTGGCGTCGAAGCCGCCGTTCTGGATCACCCAGACGAGCATCAGGGCAACGGCGACGAGCGCGGGCAACCCAGCCCGGAGATGGGCCTGCAGCCTCGATTCGGACCGCTGCCCCGGTCCACCCAGGAGCGGCGGATCAAGGCTGAGCTCGGGCAACGCCGCCATGTTGTCAGAAGCATCGGCGCGAGGGCTCCGGTGCTCAAGCCCGGACGTTGCTAGCCTCCGGGCCGCTCGAGGCCCGCATGACCAGCGAACGCCTGTCGGTCGTCATACCGGCCTTCAACGCCGCCACCACCATCCGCTCAGCGGTTCGCTCGGCGTTGCGCCAGACCGCGCCGGTGCTCGAGGTGATCGTCGTCGACGACGGCTCCAGTGACGCCACGGCCGAGATCGTGAGCGTGATCGATGATCCCCGCGTCCGGCTGGTGTCCCGCGCCAACGGCGGCCCCTCGGCGGCGCGCAACGCGGGCATCGCGGCGGCCCGGGGGGAATGGGTGGCCTTCCTGGACTCAGACGACCTGTGGCTGCCGCGCTATGCCGAGACCGCCACGGCGGCGCTGAGCGCGGCCCCCCATCCCGGTTTCGCCTACACGGATGCCTACGTGTTCCATGCCGGGCGCGGCCAGGTCAAGCAGGGCTCGGCCATGGACGCGCTCGATCCGCCTCCGCCCGATCGCGCGAGCTTCCTGGCGGCCCTGCTGCGCCGCAACTTCGTGTTCACCTCCGCCACGGTGCCCGCGGCGGTGCTCGCGGCGGTCGGCGGTTACGACGAGTCGCTGCGGCTCTCCGAGGAGTACGACCTGTGGCTGAGAATCCTCGTCGCCGGGTTTGACCCCGTATGGATGGGAGGCCCACTGGCCGTCTATCGCATGCACCCCGGGCAGACCTCGCATCAGATCCTGGCCATGAAGAGGGCGGCGGCGCGCGTCTACCACGGCCTGCGCGAGGAGGACATGCCCTCCGAGGACGCCCGCCGGGCGCTGCGCGACCGGCGCGCGGGCGCGGATCGCGAGGTGGCGATCGTCGCGGGCGAGGCGGGCGGAGCGTCGCTGGCGCGGCGGGGCCGCAACGTCCTGGGCGCCATCCGCCGGCGCGCCGGGCTCACGTGGTCCTGGTATGACCGGCCGCCCGCCGAGATCACTGACGCGTTCGGCGATCTGCGCTCCGTCGACGACGTCGGTGAGCCGTAGCCGGGCGCGGCGGCGCGGGTCAGCGCCGGCGGGCGGGGCGGCGCGGCGACGCCGTGGCCGGCGTCGCGCAGGTGGCGCGCTTGGCGCCCTTCCTGGCGGTGCGTGACTTGGAGGTCTTGCAACTGCGCGTGCTCACCGAGGCGGTGTGCGCGATATTCGACCGCCGCCTGGGCTTGGACTGCTTCTTCTTGGGCGTGGGCTTGGCCGGTGTCGAGGTGACGGGTGCCGGCTTGGGCGTCACCGGGGCGCTGGCGACCGGGGTCGGCGTCGGCGTGGGGGTCACGGGGGTGGTGGCCGGCGGCGTCGTGGAGACCGGGGTGGTGGCGGGCGGAGTGGTCGTCGGCGGAGTGCCGGGGGGCGGAGTGGTCACCGGAGGGGTGCTCGGCGGCGTCGGGTCTGAGGAGGTGGCACCGGAGGCGTTGCACAGCCCCTGGGCCCAGCACGGATCGACGACGCGCAGCTTGCCCACCGGGATGCTCGGGCCGCCCATGATCCAGCGGTTCAGCGGCGAGTAGTACCAGCCGCCCTGCTGGGAGATGAAGTTGCTCATGAGGGGTGGGCTGCCGAGGCTGGTGTAGGAGATGTCGGATTCGGCTTCGAGTTCGATGTTGCCGATGCCGTCGGTGTCGTTGACGTACATGCCGTAGTGGGCCATGGCGGTCATGATGGTCTGTTCCCAGGCGGGGGCGCCTGAGTGGGCGATCTGGGTGTCGGTCATGTTGAGCTGGAGCAGGGTGCCCAGGGGGGCGGCGGTGTTGGGGCTGGTTTGGCCTGGCTCGTGGTTGCAGGCCAGGCCGTTGGCTTGTTGGGCGGGGTAGACGACGCCGTTGGTGCAGGGCAGGTTGATGGCCAGGGCGTGGTTGATGGTGCCGCTGGCGAGTTCGGGTTCGGTGATCAGGCCGGCGAGGGTGGAGAATCCGGCGGCGGTTCCGCCGCCGCCCAGGCCGGTGCCTTGGTTGGGGCCGGCGGGGATCTCGGCGCCTGACCAGACGGTGAGGGTCTTGTGGTCGGTGGACCAGGTGGCGTGCTCGAAGTCGTATTCGAGTTGGTTGGTCTGGTCGATGACGGTCATGTGCTGGTCTGAGCCGTTGTCCTGGGGCATGGCGCCGGCGGGGATGTGGATGGTCTGGCCGTCGATGTTGACCTTGTTGGTGCCTGAGCAGGTGCCGGGTCCCCAGTAGTAGGTGCAGTGGATGGTGATGGTGGGGTCGCTGGTGCGGGCGTAGTAGACGCCGTCGCGGCCGTCGTCGGAGGTGAAGGCGAACTGGCCGGTGCTGCCTTCGAAGTTGTCGCCGTTGCTGGTCAGGTTCTGGATGATCGTCGCCGAGTTGGGCGCCAGCGTCGGGTTGGCCGGCAGCGCGCGGTTAAACGGCGAGTCAGCGCTGTAGGGCCGCCAGCACGCCGACGGGAAGTTCGAGGATGAGAACGAACCAAACGCCTGCGCACACACCGAGGTGTCCGCCGATGCCGATCCCGGACCGATCATCAGGGCGGAGAGGAGAACGGCCAGCGGCAGCACCAGTGCGGACAGTCTAGGAATGCGGCTGGTGATGGGGTCCCGGTTCATCGCGCTACCCAGCTCATCGGCGGACCGGGGCGATGACGAGAACGACGGGGCGTCCGGGTACGACGAACGTCGATGGCAGCCGAGAGGCGGCGAGGGGCGGCTGATAGATTCGCCCCGGATGTCCGGAGGGCGCCGCAGGATCCTGTCGACGCTGTTCTCGGCCGATCCCCCGATGCCGGTGTGGCAGGAGCGCGTCGACACGCTGTCCCCGCGCAGCCGAGACGCGGCCACCATCGCCGCGATCATGCGCCGAGCGGGCCGCTACGACGCGGTCGTCCTCGACGGCTCGGCGCGGCGCGACCAGGTGGCCGCGGTACTGCTGCGGCGCAGGCCCCACCCGCCCGCGATCGTCGTCGCCGACTCGACCTGGAAGGCCGGGGGCGGGCTGGACCGCGCCGTCAACCAGGCCGGCATCCGGATGATCGACGGCCCGCGCACGAGCTTCGCGGTCCCGTCTCGCTTCGAAGCCGAGAGCTTCCCGCGCACGTGGCGGCTGCGCTCCAGCCGCGTGCGCTTCGTCCCGTGGGCGGTGACGATCAAGGATGAGCTCCCGTCCACGGACAACGGCCGCGTCTTCGCCGGAGGTAACTCGCTGCGCGACTACGGGCCCCTGATCGCGGCGGCCGGCCGGATCGACGCGCCGGTGGACATCGCCACCAGCGTGACCGTGTCGCAGCTCGGGCCGACTGCTCCCAACCTCACCATCGGGCCCCGGCCCCAAGCCGAGTACGACGAGATGCTGAGGTCCGCGGCGGTGGTGGTGGTGCCCCTACAGGGACGCGATGACCGCAGCTCCGGCCAGACGACCTATGTCAACGCGATGGCACGGGGCAAGGCGATCGTCGTCACCGACACGCCGGGGGTGCGCGATTACATCCAGGATGGTGAGACCGGACTGATCGTCGCGCCCGGGGATGGGGCGGCGATGGCCGAGGCGATCATCCGGCTGCTCGACGACCCCGCCGAGCGCGAGCGGATGGGTCGCCGGGCGCGGGAGCACGCGCTCGGGGAGCTGACGCTCACCCATTACGCGACGCGGCTGCTGACGGTGGTCGAGGAGGCGCTGGCCGGCCCGGCGCCGCGGCGGTGATCGCAGCGGGGGGCGGGGCCTGGCTACCCGCGCGCGAAGCGCATCTCGGCGATGTAGCCGTGGCCACCCCGGGCGAGATGGCGAACGCTGGCGATGCCGGCGGTCCGGGCGCGGGCGTTCGAGCTGGGGGCGGGTGTGCCGGGGCAGGTGCCCTGGGCGAAGCAGGTGTTGACGACGCGTAGGCGGTTGACGGGGATGCCGCGGCCGCTGAGGATCCAGCGTTTGAGGGGGGCGTAGTAGGAGCCGCCCTTGGCTTTGATGTAGTTGCTGAGCAGGGGTGGGCTGCCGAGGCTGGTGTAGGAGATGTCGGATTCGGCTTCGAGTTCGATGTTGCCGATGCCGTCGGTGTCGTTGACGTACATGCCGTAGTGGGCCATGGCGGTCATGATGGTCTGTTCCCAGGCGGGGGCGCCTGAGTGGGCGATCTGGGTGTCGGTCATGTTGAGCTGGAGCAGGGTGCCCAGGGGGGCGGCGGTGTTGGGGCTGGTTTGGCCTGGCTCGTGGTTGCAGGCCAGGCCGTTGGCTTGTTGGGCGGGGTAGACGACGCCGTTGGTGCAGGGCAGGTTGATGGCCAGGGCGTGGTTGATGGTGCCGCTGGCGAGTTCGGGTTCGGTGATCAGTCCGGCGAGGGTGGAGAATCCGGCGGCGGTTCCGCCGCCGCCCAGGCCGGTGCCTTGGTTGGGGCCGGCGGGGATCTCGGCGCCTGACCAGACGGTGAGGGTCTTGTGGTCGGTGGACCAGGTGGCGTGCTCGAAGTCGTATTCGAGTTGGTTGGTCTGGTCGATGACGGTCATGTGCTGGTCTGAGCCGTTGTCCTGGGGCATGGCGCCGGCGGGGATGTGGATGGTCTGGCCGTCGATGTTGACCTTGTTGGTGCCTGAGCAGGTGCCGGGTCCCCAGTAGTAGGTGCAGTGGATGGTGATGGTGGGGTCGCTGGTGCGGGCGTAGTAGACGCCGTCGCGGCCGTCGTCGGAGGTGAAGGCGAACTGGCCGGTGCTGCCTTCGAAGTTGTCGCCGTTGCTGGTCAGGTTCTGGATGATCGTCGCCGAGTTGGGCGCCAGCGTCGGGTTGGCCGGCAGCGCGCGGTTAAACGGCGAGTCAGCGCTGTAGGGCCGCCAGCACGCCGACGGGAAGTTCGAGGATGAGAACGAACCGAACGCCTGCGCACACACCGGCGCGGCCGACGCGGAGCTCGCCGCGCTCAACGCGGGGACGAGCAGGCACGCAAAAAGCGCAGCGAGACGTGTGAGTAGGCGGCAGCGACTCAAGAGATCCAGGGGGCACGACGAGGGGGGCTAACCGTGCTATCGGCTGGACTTCCAGGGACTTGAGCCGACTACACCGGTTTCGATCAAGTGTTGAGGTTTGCCGCAGACTTGGTGAGAAAAAGGTCCACGCGCAGCGCAATCCGGGCGGATCGATGCAGAACAAACGTCTACCCCCGCGGCGGCGGCCGGCGGCCAGCGGCCGGCGCGAGTGTCACTCCGCCGACACGGGAGTGACCATCAGCGCGTCGGGAAGCCTGGGAGCCGCCCCGCCAGCGAGCGAATGTCCTCGCGGCGCGGGCGGTCGACGATGAGCAGGACCGCGAGGTACACGAGGAGCCCGATTGCGGCCTCGGCGCAGGTCGCCGCGATCCCCGCCAGCTCAGACAGCGACGCCGGGTCGAGCGTCGACCCGACCAGGAGCATCACGGCGAGCATCACCGCTGAGGCCACGGCGGGCCCCGCGCACGTGGTGAGCAGCGCGCGTCGCGAGAGCTCGAGCTGGCCCGTGAGGACCGACAGATTGAAGACGGCACTCAGGCACGCGCTGAGCGATACCCCGATCGCAACCCCGGTCGCCCCGAGCGAGATCGCACCGGCGGTCACGCACACCGCGGTCAGGGTGAGGTACACGCTGCTCATCCGGACGAGCAGCTGCGGTCGCCCGATGGCCTTGATCGCCTCCACCGCGACCGAGCTCGAGGCGATGCCGACGAGCATGAACGAGAGACCCGCGATGACGTGTCCCGCCGTCCGCCAGCGATGTCCGAGGCTGAGGACGGCGATGGGGACGCCGAGCGGGATCATCGCGACCGACACGGGGAGCGCCATTGCGGCGGTGACGCCGAACACCCGCTTGACCGCCTCCGTCAGCCGGTCGCGCTGCCCGCTCATCCTGGCGAGCAATGGCAGCAGCACGTAGGCCCCGACGTCCACGAATGCGTTCCCGGGCTGCTGAGCGAGCCTCAGTCCGTTGCGGTACTGACCGAGCGCCGCGGTGCCCGAGAACTTGCCGAGCGTGATCGCGTCGAGCTGCGAGGCGATGAAGCGCAGGATCTCCGACCCCAGGACGGGCCGGCCGAAGGCGCTGAGCTCGCGCCACATCTCGCGCGACGCCTCGCGCCACCGCGGCCGCTTGCGGGCGAACCCCCACGCGAAGACCACCTGGACGATGAGCGACGCGTACATACCGGCGACGAGTCCCCACGCGCCGGCACCGCCGGCGCACGCGGCGATCGCGACGGCCGCGAAGCCGATCGACCCGAGCGGGTCCACCGCCACGCGTCGCGCGAACGACATCCGTCGCTGCAGCAGCGAGTCCGGAACGATCGTCAACATGCGGATGAGGACCGAGGCGGAGAGCGCGGCAGAGAGCAGGCCGACGCGGCTGCTGTGGTAGTAGAGCCCTACGAGCGGGGCAAGCGCCGCTGCGCCCACGGTGAGCAGGATGCCTCCGGCCAGGAGCGAGAAGAACGCCGTGCTCGCCGCCTCGTCGATCCGGTCGCGGCGGTTGATGAGCGCGGCCATCATGCCCGACTCGCCGAGCAGGTTGCCGACGCCGACGACGACGGTCGCCGCGGCGAACTGACCGAAGTCCGTCGGAGTGGCAAGCCTTGCGAGCACGATGTACGCGATGAACGTCAGCCCCTGGCTGGTCCCCCAGCCGATGAGAGCGAGCCGTGTGCCGCGAACGGCGATACGCCGAAGCGGAGGGGCGTCATGGGTGAAGTCCCCATCGCTCTCTTTCCCAGCGTCCACGCAGAGCCTCCATCCGGCTTCCCCGAGTCCGGTCGTGGGGCCGCGTCGGCACCTTAGCATTGGCGACCGTGTCAGCGACCGTGCCTGCTGTGATCGTCAGCTCCGTGATGCCCCACCCGCCGATCTCGGGTGGGCACAAGCGCACGCTGCGCCTGATGGAGGCGATAGCGCGCGCGGGCGCCATCCCGCACCTGCTGACAGTCGACCGGGGGCAGCCAGGCGCCGCAGACGAGCTCCGGGCGCGCGACTGGCGAGTCGACGTACCGGTCCAGGCCCCACCCAGCCTTGGATCGAGGCTGCGCCAGCACGCCGCACGACGTCCGGGCCAGTACCTCTCGAGCGTGGACCGGCGGCTGCGGGAGCTCGCGCCGGATGCGGCGTTCGTGCAGTTCGAGCACCCGCTCAATGCCTACTACTGGGACGCGATCGGCAGCACCCCGTCAGTCCTGAGCACCCACAACGTGGATTCCGAGATGCTCCACGGATCCGTTCGGGAGGCCCACGGGCTGGACCGTGCCCGGCTCACCAACCGGGCACTGGCGATGCGTTCGGCCGAGCGACGGGCAGCGCGGCGCGCCGATGCGGTCCTGGCGGTGTCTGAGCATGACCGCGGCTACTTCGCGCGGTTCTCAGACCGCGTGCTGATCGCTGCCAATGGCGTCGATGCCGAGTTCTTCGAGCTTCCCGCCGAGGTGCCGGACAACCACGACATCCTGTTCTTCGCCAACTACAACCATCCGCCCAACGCGGACGGGATCGGGCGGTTCCTCGCGGAGGGATGGCCACGCCTCGCCGCTCTCGATCAGGCTGCGCGGCTGCTGCTCGCGGGTCCGGAGATGCCGGACGGACTGGCTGCGCAGGCCGAGCGTGCGGCGCGCGTGGAGCGGCTTGGATTCGTGTCGGATCTTCCGGATCTCCTGCGTGGCAGCCGCGTCGTGCTGGTGCCGCTGTGGCATGGCGGCGGAACGAGGCTGAAGGTGCTGGAGGCGCTGGCCTCGGCTCGCCCGGTCGTCGGAACCCCGCTCGGGGTGGAGCAGATCGGGGTCGTCGACGGCCGGCACGCGGTGATCGCGGACACGCCGGCGGCGCTCGCCGACGAGGTCGTCAGGCTGATGGCCGACCCGGAGCGATCGCTGGCCCTCAGCCGGGAAGGGCGCAGACTCGCGGAGGCATTTCGCTGGGATCGCGCCCTGGCGTCGGCCGAAGAGCTCTATCGCGGCTGGACCGCGGAGCGCTTGCCGCGCTGACCGTGACGCAGCGACGGCGCGAACACCGTCGTTTCGTCCGGAGCGAGGCGATCGGCGGCCCCCGTGAGACCGGCGGCCAGGGCCAGCGCCGCCCATGGGGGCCCGTAGCGGGCGGCGCCGGCCAGCTCGCCGGCGCCATGGGCCCCGTGCATGGCCGCCAGCACCGCCGGCACGAGCAGCGCATCGCCGACCGGGTCGGCGCGGCTCGCGGCCTGCAGCCCGGAGGCGACCAGAGCGGCCGCGTAGGCCGCGCAGCCCACGCGGGCCAGCGTCCCGACTCGTCCGGGCGTGAGGGCGAGCGCGGCGTCCGCCACGAGCGCGGGGGCGATCAGGTGCGAGCGGCGCATCGAGCGCGGGTGGTGGCGGGCGGTCAGCGCGCGGAAGCGCCCGTAGTCGAAGTACTGGCGCCACAGACCCCGTAGCGAGTCCCGCGGGGCGTAGTCGGCGCTCATGCTCGGCAGGCAGACGAGCCGCTCGCCGCGACGCAGGAACCGCGCCGCCATCTCCGAGTCCTCGTTCTTGTCCCAGCGCTCGTCCCAGCCGCCGTAGTCCAACAGCGTCTGCCGCCGCCACACTCCACCGAACACGCCCGTGTCGAGCTCGAACTCGCCGTCGGGCGCGTCCTCGGCCGGCGTGGTCGGCGTGGGGCCGGTGTGCGGGGTGGGCGGGGACCATTTCCGTGACCCGCCCCGCCCCAGCGGCGACTCCAGCGCCAGCCCGATCGCGCGCGACACGGGGTTGTGTCCACGCGGACGCTGGGGCCCTGAGATCCAGCTGCTGTCACCGCGCTGGAGCCGGGCGATGCCGTGCGCGACGTAGTCGGCCGGGTATACGGAGTGGCCGTCCATCCGCGCGGCCCACGTGCCGCGCGCCTCGCGCAGCGCCACGTTGAGCCCGCTGGACACGGTGCCACGCGGATTGTCGAACACGCGGATGCGGGGGTCCTCACCGGCCAGCTCGCCGAGGATCTCCCGCGTCCGATCGCTCGAGCCGCCGTCGGCGAACACGAACTCCAGCCGTCCGTCGAACCGCTGGGCGCGCATCGCGGCCACCATCGGCTCGATGAATCGCGCCTCGTTGAGGACGGGGACGAGAATCGAGCAGTCCACGGCGCCGGCGCTCATGGCGCGCCGCCCAGGAACCGCGCGAGCCGTGCCGACTCGGCGGTCAGCGTGTGCTCGCGCGCGTAGGTCACGCCCGCCTCGACGTGGCGCGCGCGCTCGGCGGGGTCGTCGAGCAGGCGCTGGAGCGCCGCGGCACCCGCCGTCGCATCCCGAGGCGGGATGAGCAGCCCGCGACCGCCGGCCATCTCGGGCACCCCCCCGACCGCCGTCGCCACCACCGGCAGGCGCGCGGCGAACGCCTCCAGCAGCACCTGCGGCATCCCCTCGGTCAGCGAGACGTGCAGCAGCGCGTGGCTCGATCGGTACAGGTCCCACAGTGGCTCTCCGAACCCGATGTGGCCGTGCACGGTCAGGCGCTCGCCCACCCCCAGCTCGGCGGCGCGCGCGCGCAGCGCCCCGGCCAGGCTGCCATCCCCGCACACCTCCAGCCGCCAGCGCGGATCGGTGCGAAGCGCGTCGCACAGGATGTCGATCGTCAGCAGCGGGTTCTTCTCCGGGTCCAGGCGGCCGACGGACAGCAGGCGCAGCTCCCGAGCGTCGTAGTCACGGTGGTCGCCGGCGGCCGCGATGTCATCCTCGGAGAGCAGGGAGATCAGCGCCGGATGCACGCTGCGCGAGTGGCGATACTCGCGCGCCAGCTCGGGGCCGACCACGACCACTCCTGCGACGCGGCCGAGCAGCCGGAACATCTGCTCCAGGACCCACGCCGCCAGCCATACGTGCGGGCGACCGGGGTGGCGGTGGCGGATGAGGCGAGGCAGCTGCTGGCGCACGCCCAGCACCAGCCGCTTGCGGCGCGCCAGGGCCAGCAGCGCGAACACGATCGCGTGCGGCGGGTTGGGCCCCAGCACCCACACGACGTCCACCCGGCCCAGCACCGCCCAGAAGCGCCGTACGGCACCCGGCAGCGCCCGCATGACGGCGCTGAGGTCCGCGCCGCTGGCGTAGTAGGGCAGGGGCGCCAGCTCGATGTTCCGCATCTCGTAGTCAAACCGCGTCCCCGCCGGGTCCAGACGGCCGATGAGGGTGACCGCGCGGAAGTGCCGAGCGAGCGCGTCCAGGAACAGGCTGAACGGGAGCTCGGCGGTGATCAGGTCGCCGTCGCGCCGGTAGGAGAAGTCGCAGAACACCGCCAGGCGGGTCGCAGCGCGCGCCATTTCAAACGCCGCTCAGAGCACCGTGGTGCGGCCGAGGCCCAGCCACCGCGTCCCGCGCGTCACCTTCAGCCAGAACCGCACCGGGCCGTCGTTGTGGTAGAGGCCCAGCCGCGCGTAGCGGTGGACGTTGAGGTGGGTGAACGACCCGGGCAGCGCCGCCGCCGTCCGGTACCCGACCTCCCGCGTGATCTCCTCGACGCGGTCGTCGACATCACCGAAGGGATAGGCGATCGAGTCGCAGGGCCGGCCCAGGCGCCGGCTCAGCTCGTCACGGGAGATCGTCAGCTCCTCGCGTACATCGCGGTCGCTCAGCTGGGGGAGGTGCGGGTGGGTGTGGGTATGGGACCCGATCTCCCAGCCGTACTCCGCGAGCTCGCCGACCTGCTCCCACGTCATGGCTCGCAGCTCGCCCGCCTCGGGGGTGTCGTGCCAGCCCTTGATCCCCTTCCAAGACAGGATCCCCTCTCCCTCCATGAAGGAGGTCGGGACGAACAGGGTTCCGCGAACGCCGAACTGGCGCAGCACGGGCGCGGCGTACGTGCGCACGGTGGCGAACGCGTCGTCGAAGGTGACGGCGAAGGCGCGGCGGTCCCGCGGACCGATGACGGCCTCGGTGAAGGTGGTGGCGCGCCACCCTCGCCGCAGCAGATGCTCGATCTGGCGCTCCAGCGCGTCGGGCGCCACCGAGAGCTCCGACTCCCACGTCGGGCTCACCGCGTGGTAGCAGAGGACAAGCGCCGGGTTCACGTCTGGGCTGCCACCTGGGAGTCGGGCACGGGCAGGGTCTCGGCCACGAGCTGCTCATAGAGGTCGGCGAAGCGCCGGGTGACCGCGTCGATGGTGAACTGGGGCATCCGCTCCGCCGCGGCGGCCGCCAGCAGACGGGCTCGATCGGGGTCGGCCAGCAGCGCGGTGATGGCGGCCGCCAGCGCGCTGGGGTCGCGCGGCGGGACGAGCAGGCCGGTGCGGTCGTGCTCGATCATCTCCGGCAGGCCGCCGACGTTGGTGGCGACCACCGGGGTGCCGGTGGCCATGCACTCGAGCACGAACAGTGGCATCCCCTCCCAGTCGGACGACAGGGCCCCGACGTCGACGGTCTCGAGGATCGGTGTGACGTCGCGTCGCTCGCCGAGGAGGTGGACGTGTCCGGTCAGGCCTAGCCGGCTCACCTGCTCCTCGAGGGCGCCGCGGCACGGCCCGTCGCCGGCGATGACCAGATGCGCCTCGGGGAAGCGCGTGACGATCTCGGCCATCGCGCTGACCAGCACCTCGAGCGCCTTCTCGACGCGCAGCGTGGCGGCCACGCCGATGATGCGAGCGTCGGCGGGGAGCCGGAGCTCGGTGCGGATGTCGGTGGGGACGGTGACGCGATGGGGGATGTAAGCGGTCGGCAGGACGAGGACCTTCTCGGCCGGGATGCCCTCCAGCTCGATCATGCGGGTGCGATTGGACTCCGACACCGCGACGAAGCGCGTGGCGTAGCGCGCGATGAGGTGTCTGTCGATCATGCGGCGCATGAGCTCACCGGTGTAGGACCAGTTGTGCTCATGGGCGATGATCACCGGGACGCTGCACAGCTTGCCCAGCGCCGTCCCCCAGACGTTGGAGCCGAACATGTGGGCGTGGACGACGTCGAAGCGGCCCACCTTCAGCAGCATGGCCAGACCGCCGAGACGGTGGACGTCGAGCTTGCCCGTGCGCCGCAGGCTGATGTGGCTCACACCGGCGTCGGCGAGCAGCTCCGACGCCTCCGGGGTGGCGAAGCGAGTAGAGCAGACCCACGGCTCGAAGCGCTCGCGCGGGAGGTGGCTCACCAGCCCGAGCGCAAAGCGCTCAGCCCCACCCTGATCGGTGGGGGAATCCAGCACGGAGAGGACGCGCAGGCGCCGGCGAGACCCGGTCATGAGGGCGTCAGTATGCGGGTTGGGAGCGGTAGGCGGTGTCCGGCGCGCCAGCCGGCGTGCCCGCCGGCGCGCCAGCCGGCTCGTCGTCCTCGGCACCCGTGGCCTGCGCCAGCGCCAGCACCGCCGGACACAGTGCGAAGGTCAGCCACAGCTGCTTGGAGAACTCGCCCGAGAGGAAGAAGTCCGCTGAGATGAAGGCGACGAGCGCCAGCACCAGGCAGCGTGCCACCAGCTCCATATGCACGTCGCCCTGGCGCTCGAAGCGCCGCGCGGCCTTGCCGGCGGCCAGCAGGGATGACGCCATCACGCCCAGGAAGGCGATCAGCCCGGGGATCCCGAGGTCGGCGAGCACCTCGAGGTACACGTTGTGGGCGACGTGGGGCACGTCGACGATGAGAAAGGCGCTGGTGAGGGTGCCGATCCCCTGGACGTAGTGGACGGCGGCCTCCTGGAAGTTTCCCGACCCGACGCCGGTGAGGGGGTGGGCCTGCACCATCCGCCACCCGACCCGCCAGATGTCCGAGCGGCCGCTGGTCGTGGACATCGTCACGCGCTGGCGGGCGGCGAGCGGAGCGATGGCGAAGTAGTAGGTGACCGTACCCAGGAGGGTGGCGGCGAGAAGCACGGCGGCCTTGGTCCGCCAGCGTCCGCCGAACACCACCGCCGCCATCATCACGCAGCCGAGCGCGATGAGGCCGCCGCGCGACAGGGTGGTGAAGACGCCGATGAGGCAGAACACACCCCCGCCCCAGCACAGCAGGCGCAGCCCCGGACGCCGCAGGGCGACGCCGAGGGCGATGGCGATCGGGATCGCCGCCACCAGCACCGCGGCCTGCTCGTTGGCGTCCCCGATGCCGCCGGCGAGCCGTCCCTGGACCGCGCCGGTGGCCCCGGGGGAGATGAAGCCGTAGGCGGTGGAGATGATCGCCCCCGCGAGGAAGGCCCCCAGCACCCAGTAGAGGTGCTCCCGGCGGCGCACCGCGACCATCACGATGGGCAGCAGCAGCATGTTGAGCACGTAGGTCATCGTCGAGGTGAGAGCGACGCCCGAGCTCTCCGCCCAGGTGGCGCTGACCGCCGACCACAGGGCCAGCGCGACGAGGGAGAACACGAGGTTGGACGGGATCTGGGCCACCGCGCCGCGGGTGCGGGCGGTGCCGACCAGCCGCTGGGCATACCAGGATCCGAACAGCAGCAGCCCCGCCACCTTGATGAAGCTCGCCGATCCGCTCGAGGAGCTGTTGAGGACGTCCAGGAACGACAGGATCGTGAACAGCACGAGCCCGGCGGTAACGTCGGAGATCGTCACCAGGCTGAAGGCGGCCCCAATGGCCAGGGCGACGCCGATCGAGGGCTTGATCCCGGCGGCGAGCCCGAGGGCGGCCGACATCACCAGCAGCAGGGCGGCCCATCCGGCGTATTCGCCACGCGCGCGAGCGAACGGCGACACGGGCGCGTGCGCTCGCATGCGAGGCGCGACGGCCACGTCAGTCGCGCTGGTCGGCGGTGGTTTCGAGGCTGACGGGAGGACGGCCCGGACGCAGGTCGTCGGGACGCCTGCCCTCGACGGCCGAGTAGTACAGCGAGCCGCGGATCGGCGACTCGCCGATGACCACGAAGCCCAGCGGAGGTGCCCCGTAGTTCATGAGCATGTCGTAGAGCTCGGTGATCTTCGCCAGCTTGCTCACCCCGAGGCGGCTGACGATGAGCACGTCGTCGACGTACTTGGCCAGCGGCAGCGCGTCGACGACGGCGGTGATCGGCGGGGAGTCGATCACGACGAAGTCGGCGAGCTCCTTGGCGTGCTCGACGAGCCGCTGTGAGAACTCGAAGGAGAGGCGTTCGGCGATGTGGTCGCTCGGGCGCTTGACCACGACCACCTGCAGCTCGGCGCCGTCGAGCACCAATGGCGTGAGCGCCTGCTCGAGCTCCACGGTCCCCTGGGCGAGGTCCTCGGTGCCGTACTCGACGTTGAGCTGCAGGGCGGTGCCGATGGCGGGGCGGCGCAGGTCGGCCTCGATGAGGATCACGTTGGCGCCGCCCTGGGCCAGCGAGGTGGCCAGGCCGATGGCGGTGGTGGTCTTGCCCTCGCCGGGCGCCGAGCCCGTGAGCAGGACGGCCTTGGGCTTGTTGCCCGCCCGCGCCGCCAGGAACGTGCGCAGCGAGCGGTAGCCCTCGTGGCCGGCGAAGGACAGATCCGTGGGCAGGAGCGGGCCGGCCGCGCGGTGATGGGGACGCTCGCGCGGGATCCCGGTGAGGATGAGCGCATTGAACAGCTGGCGCAGCTGGTCCTCGCGGCGCAGGCGCGGGTCCAACGCGTCCAGCAGGAAGGCACCGCCGACGCCGAGCACCAGCCCGGCGATCAGGCCGGCGACGAGAGCCAGCTTGGTCTTGGGGGTGTAGGGCGCCAACGGCAGGCCGGCCCGGGCCGAGATGGTGATCGTGGGGTCGGGGCCCGACTTGAGCTGCTGGAGCTGCGCGAGCTGGGCCGTCAGCGCGCTGTTGGCGACGCGTTCGGCGGGGCTCTCGGCCTGGATCTGGGCCTGAACCCCGGGGATGGCCGTGGCCAGCGCGGCGTCCAGGTTGGCGGTGCGGGTGGCGACCACCTGATCGGCGAACGCGTTGGCCAGCTGCTCCGCACCGGTGGCGGAGTCCGAGGTGGCCTGCAGGGCGAGGAGGTTGCTCTGGCCGATCGGCGTCGCGGTCACCAGGGACAGGACGTCCCCGGCGGACATGTGCAGGTGCAGGGCCTTGATGACCGCCTGGGCCACCTGGGGATTGGTGACCAGCCCGGCGGCGGTCAGCGTGTCACGGGTGGGGTCGCTCGTGCCGTGCAGGACGGGAAGGGTGGAGAGGGCGGCGTTGGACGAGTCCGCCGGGGAGACGAGCATCTGCGCCTCGGCGCTGTAGCGCTTGGCCGCCACGCGCGTGTAGATGGCGGCGACGGCGAGCGCGAGGACGGCGCAGGCGAGGATGAGCCTGATGTGCTCACGCAGCGTCCGGTAGTAGCGCAGCACGCCGGGCTCGTTCTCGGAACGACGTCGTGACAGCATCGGGCTGGCGGACATCAGGGAAGCTTTCTGATCAGACCTGGCGAATCCTGTATGGATTCGTCAGCCGCGAAATCGAAGCACTTCGGCAATCGTCATGAAGATGATCCGCAGATCGAGCCAGATCGACCAATTCTGGATGTAGTAGTTGTCCCACTCCACCCGGTCGGCGATCGATGTCTGGCCACGGTATCCGTGGACCTGGGCCCAACCGGTGATCCCGGATTTTACGCGGTGACGATCTTCATAGCGCGCGACGTCGCGAGCGAAGCGCACGACGTACTCGGGACGCTCCGGCCGAGGGCCGACGAGGCTCATGTCGCCGCGCAGGACGTTGTAGAGCTGCGGGAGCTCGTCGAGCGAGAGATCGCGCAGGACGCGGCCGACCCGCGTGCGGCGGTCGAGGCCCTCGACCCCGCCGGGCGCCAGGCCGTCGCTGAGCTCGAATCCCGACTGCGGGGACGCGGCGGTCATCGTGCGGAACTTGAGGACGTCGAAGGTGCGCCCGTCGCGCCCGACGCGCTGCTGGTGGAAGAGGATGGGACCCTGCGACGTCAGCTTGACCGCGGCGGCGATCGCAGCGAGCACCGGTGACATGACGATGAGCCCGAGGAGCGCGGCGCTGCGGTCGAGCGCGTGCTTGACGGCGAACTGCCAGCCCTTGGGGTCGACCGTGTGCAGCGTCAGCAGCGGCAGGCCACCGACGTGGTCCAGCGTGGCCCGCTCGTTGATGGACTCGTAGAGCCGGGGCACCAGCGAGACGTTGACGCCGAGCGCCTGGCACTGGCGGACCTTCTCGACCAGGACGTGGTCGGGCTCATTGGAGAAGGAGAGGATGACGTGGCGAGCGCCGGTGAAGCCGATCGCCTCCTCGAGGTCGTCGGGCGTGCCCACCACCGGGATCGTGCGGGTGTCGCGCGGCTGGGGATGGGGCAGCGGATCGGCGTCGAGGTAGCCGACGGGCCGCAGCCCGTAGGACGGCTCGGAGATGAGCCGGTGGGCCAGGTGCGAGCCGATCATGCCGGCGCCGACGATGAGCGTCGGGGTGGCCAGGCCCTCGCGGCGAATCGCCTCGCGCCGGCTGGTGACCAGAAAGACCCGGGCGCCGCCGAGGTAGACCACGGTGAACAGCCACAGGCGGGTGGCGAGCGCCACGGGGTGCGTGCCGCCGAGGATCGAATCGATGGAGATCGTCAGCATCGAGGCCAGCGAGACGATGCCGAGGACGTTGTTGAAGGTCTCGAGCCCCGACGCGTTCAGCCGATCGTCGGGAGCGGGGCGGGCGTGGAGCATGGCCAGGACGGCGACGCCGAACAGCAGTGCCCCCCAGCTATCGGAGTAGGAGCGGTCGACCGCGGGGCCTGCCAGGAGCGAGAGCGCGACGGTGACGCTGAGGAGCGTCGCGTCGACGGCGAGACGCAGCCGCGACCACTGCTGCGCGCCCACCAGCTGCGCCCACAGACGCTCGCGCACGGATCGAGTCCGCGCGGGAAGAGGCGCAGTTGCCACGCCAGAGCTGGCAGGAAGGTAATTCATGCGTGATTCGCGACCGAGATGACCCTGGGGCTTACCCCTGCGACCCCTGGACGGCACGCGTTGGATATCCAGCGCCCCGCCACCCCCTGGCTGCTGGGCGATTCGCTGCCAGTGATCGGTAAGCATACTGCCCGAACCGTCGGAATGGGAGCTATCGGCAGGGTTTGGGTCGGAATACTCAAAGGGAGTGTGTGCTTCGGCAGCGGCACTTTGATGAGGCGTCATCACTCTTCATCCAGATTAGGGAGCATCAGTGGGCCTGTTTGGGTACAGAACACACGTGTTTAATCGGTTCAGAGAGCTTTAAGTAGCGCCGTATAAACTACTCAAACCATCGGGGGGCGGTTCCAAACACTTCCGCGGGTCCCTGCCGGGTGGCCGAATGTCCGAGTTCCGGCCGCGCGGAGGGCGTCGGGGGGCGATGTTTGTCCGCAGGGCCAATGGCAGGACCGGCTCGCGCTGGGAGAGTTCCGGCCATGCTCAACTCCCACAGATCGTCCCGAGTCCTCCTGGTGGCCAGCGGGCGCAGCGAGGCCGAGGCCGGAATGCCGGCACCGGTCGTGCGCCGCTACCGCCTCGCGCGGGTTCGCGTGAGTCCCACGGCGGCTGCGGGCGCGCCGCGGCTGGCGCGCTCGAAGCGCCCCTAGGTCCGCGGAATCACCCATCCAGCTCTGCTACCGCCGGGTAGACCGGCGGAGCGGGCTGGGCGCAGCGGTACAATTTCTCCCATGCGCTCTGACATGGAGCAAACCCGCTCCCGCCCTCCCATTGTTCGCAAAGCCGCCGCCGGGCTCGTGCTCGTCATCGCGGCCGCGGTGCTGGTCAAGGTAATCATCGGCGTCGTCGCCGCGGTGTTCTGGACCGTCGTCGTCGTCGCCGCGATCCTGGCGGTGCTCTGGGCTCTGAAGACCATCGTCTGGTAGGCGGCTGAGATGGCCGGTATGGGCCTGATCGTCATCCTGTTCTTCTTCGGGATGGCCGGGGGGATCGTCGGGCGCATGAAGGGGAGCTCGTTCTTCATGTGGTTCCTGATTTCGTTCTGCGTGCCGTTCATCGGGCTCGTCTGCGCGGTCCTGTATCGCTGGGACAACCGCGAGCTGCGCCGGCAGTGCCCGCAGTGCGGGAAGGTGATCAAGCTCCACGACGCCGTGTGCGTGCGCTGCGGCGAGGAGCTGGAGTTCCCCGAGTACGCGCTGGCCAGCGAGGCGGCGATGGCCGCATCGCGTGCCGGTACCGCGGTCTCCGGACACTAGGATCAGGTGCCCATGAGCCTGGGCCGGACCAAGCGGTACGTCGCGCTGTGCCTGTACTACGGGATCGCCAACAAGCTCCCGGGCAGGGGCCCGCTCGCCGAGCCGTCGCGGTGGATCCGCCAGGAGCTGTGCCGCCTGTTCCTGGACGCCTGCGGTGAGCGCATCAACATCGGCCCCGACGTCCATCTGAGCACCGGCGCCAACATCACGATCGGGCACCGCTCCGGCCTGGGACGCGGCTGCCGCGTCTACGGGGGCCTGATCATGGGCGAGGAGGTGATGGTGGGGCCCGACGTGGCCTTCCTGTCTGAGAACCATCGCTTCGACTCCCTCGATGAGCCGATCGGCTGGCAGGGGCTCACCGAGCGCGCCCCGCCGCGGATCGAGGACGGGGTGTGGATCGGCCTGCGGGCGACGATCCTGGCCGGCAAGGTGGTGGGGGAGGGCGCGATCGTCGGCGCCTGCGCGGTGGTGACCAAGGACGTCGCGCCGTACGCGATCGTGGGCGGCAACCCGGCGGTGGTCATCGGGACTCGCCGGCCGGCTGACGATCCGGCCGCTGTCGCGGCGGCGGGCCAGCAGTAGGCCTGACGGCCCCGGCGCGTGACTCGGGGCATCGGCGAACGTCAGCTGCGGCTATCGGGTATGAGGTCGGGGCGCCACCAACGCTCCGGTCGGGCCCTCGACGAGGTTGTGGCGGATAGTGAAGGAAATGACTCCACTATCCGCCACAACCCCCGCCTCGCGAGCCCCCGGCAACCCGCAGCCCACCCTCCAAAGCTGCAGTTGACGTGCGCTGATACCCAGAGGAGCGTCTGGCCGACGCGGCCCGGGCGCCGCGCGCCTAACGAGCCGTAGCGGCGAGCGCCAGCTCGGCCGCCACGGCGCGGTCGAACGCCGCGTGGGCCTCCTGCTGGGCCATCAGGGGCCGCAGGGTGTGGTCGCGGACGGCGACCCGCGCCACCGTCACGTTGGGCCAGTCCTCCATCTGGGGCAGCCAGCCCCCGTTGCGCAGCTCCTCCTCCAGCGGCTCGAAGGCGGAGAACAGAAAGACGGAGCGCAGCGGCGAGGCGCGCAGCCGGCCCATCACCTCGTCGACGCGGTCCTTCATCGAGCCGGCGTCGTCGCCGCCGCGGCGGCGGGTCAGCCAGCGCGCCGGCATCCCCAGCAGCCAGCGGGCCACCGCCTTCAGGCGCGGACCGGTGACGTTGTGGCGGATGCGCGCCCAGGTCAGCTTCTGGGAGAAGGCCCGGCGCAGATCGCGCGAGGCCGAGAGGCCGGTGTCCCACACGATCCCGCGGCTGTTGAACATGAGCGCCGTCGTCACTCGCGGGTCCTCCAGCCCCGCGTACATGGCCCAGTAGGCGCCCGCGCACAGGCCGGCGGTGACGAACGTCTCGGCCACGCCGCGCTCGGCCAGGAACGCGATCGCCGCCTTGACCTGGGGGATGAGGTCGTCGACGTAGAGCGCGTTGTCGTCGGCGTAGGGCGATACGGAGCCGTCGGCGTCGCCGATCGCCTCGACGTCGAGGCGCAGCGACGGCACGCCGCGCGCCGCCCACCGCCGCGCGGCCTCCACCCACATGCGGTTGGGGCCGATGCGGCGGATGGCGCCGGCGTTGAGCATGACGATGCACACCGGCTGCGCGCCCTCGGTGGGCGTGGTGAGGACGCCCGACAGGTCGCCGAAGTCCTGGGGGATGCTGAGCGGGGTCTCGACGATCTCGGCGCCGCCGATCTGAAGCGTCGCCGACTCGGCGATGGCGACCGGCTCGGCGGCCGAGGCGGCATCGATCCCCGGTGCCAGGTCCGCCGCGGCGGAACCGACCGCCGTCGCGGCGGCGGCGGCCTCGCCGCCGGCCAGCCAGGTCATCACCTCGTCCACCACGGACTCGGGCACCTGGCTCTGCTGCGGATGCGAGGTCATCTCGCCATAGCCCGCGCCGGCGCGGACCTCGACGCTCACGCCCTGAGCCGCGAGCGCGTCACGCAGGCGCTCGTCGACCCCGATCCCGTCGCGCTCGAGCAGCAGCGCGCCGCGCGACAGCCCGCCGGGGAGGGCAAGCGTGCTGAGATCGACCGCGCCGAGCTCCGCCTGCGTGTCGGCGCTGAGCACGAAGCCGCCGACCTCGAGCTCGCCCTCCGCCGCCGGGGGAGGGGCGGGCAGGCCCTCGAACACCTGAGAGGCCTCGAGCCGGGCGAAGGCCTTGAGCTGGCGGGTGAGCTCGCGCCCCCGCGCGGGGGAGGCCCACAGCACGAGCCCGTCGATCGGCGCGCCCGCCTCGGCGGCGCGGCAGGCGAGCATCCCGCCGAGACCCAGGCCGACGACGACCACGGCGCTCGCGCCGCTCTGGACGCGCGCCGCGCGGGCGGCCGCGGTCACCGCGGCGGTCCACGCCTGCAGGCGGCCCGGGTCCCGCGGGTCACCGCCGCTGTCACCGCAGCCGGGCAGGGTGAGGCGCAGCGCCGGAAAGCCCGCGCCGGCCAGGCGCCCCGCCCACTCGCGCAGGATGCGATAGGAGCAGACCTCCTCCCAGCCGAACGGCGGGCAGAACACGACGGCCGTGTCCCGGGTGGCGCCATCGGGGCGGTGCAGAACGCAGAACGAGGACGTCCCGTCGACGTCGAGGTAGAGCGGCTGGGTCACGTTGCCCGCACCTGGCCCGAGAGGTTGATCGCGGTGAGCACGGCAGACTGCGCCGGCGACCCCGTGTCCCCCTGCCGGGTGGCGCGCAGGGCGACGGTGCGCCCGGCACCCGGCTCGAGCGAGAACGCGTCGTCGAGCGGGGTGAACCCCGGCGCCGCGATCCGGACGCCGTAGACGACTCGGTCCGCCTCGAGATGCAGCGCATCTCCGGAGGCGCTGACCCGGAGGCCCAGCTCGGCGGCGGACCGGCGCGCCGTGGGCCGGCCTGCGGGAAAGAGGAAGGCCTGTGAGAGCAGGTCGTCGCCGGCGGTCAGCGTGGCGACGATCACGTCCTGCGCGGGCGGGCCGAACCGGTAGGCCCACGCGGCGTCGACGAACGTGCCCAGCAGCCCCTCCACGCTGAGGCGGCGGGTCTCGCGGCCGGCCAAAGACAGCTCGGTCTCGGCCTCGGCGACCCGCGCCGCCCCGTCGCGGTACAGGCCCAGCCGCAGGCGGGCGGCCAGGTCGGCGGGACGGTCGTTGGCGACGTGCAGGTCGACGCCGTTGACCTCCTCGTCGGTCAGCCAGACCGCCACCGGCGCCAGCGCCCGGCGCAGGTAGTGGTAGGCGACCTTGGGGGCGCCCCGGTGGTCCAGCACGCCCAGCCCCGCGCCGGCGCGCATGTCCTTGAGCTGGAGCACGAGCGCCCCCCGGCACGGCGATGCCTCGCGGCGCCACTCGCCCATCAGCTCGGCCATGACCTCGCCGGAGGCGTGGCGCGAGAGCTCCAGGTAGCGCATGAGGTCCGAGCGCCGCAGGGCGACCGGATCCACGCCGTAGAGGAGATGCAGGTAGCGGTCGCGGACGTCGTCGAAGTCCCAGCCGGCGCCGAGGTCCCACCCCGTCCCGGCGTCCCGGGGGACGCCGGCCTTCCAGTCGGGATGGTGGACCGGCACCTCGACCTCGTCGGGCACGTTGGCGAAGGCCAGGCATTCGGCCGCGAAGCGGACATCGGCCCGGCGGGCGGCCGGGGGCGGCTCGAAGTACCCGCTGACCCCGAAGTAGTGCGTGACCCCGGCGTTGGCGTGGAAGGGGAGCGCCCCGCCGCACGGAGTGCTGCGGACGTAGGCACAGCCGGCATCGAGGCTCTGCACCAGCGCCGCCAGCTCCTCGTCCCACAGCGAGTCGCGTCCCAGCTGGGGGTCGAGCCCCATCATGGCCGGCTGCTGCTCGACCTCGTTGTTGCCGCAGACGACGGCCAGGCAGGCCCGGCCGGCGAGCGTGGCCAGGACATCGCCGGCCTCGCGCAGCACGCCCGCGCGGAACTCGGGGTCTGAGACGGGGTAGTCGAGGTTGCCGAACATGAGGTCCTGCCAGACGAGGATGCCGAGCTCGTCGCAGAGATCGAAGAACGCCGGGGTCTCGTAGGCGCCGGTCCCGACCACGCGCACCATGTTCATGCCGGCGTCGCGGACGTGCTCGAGCAGGGCGCGCAGCTCGGGTTCTCCGGGGGCCATGGAGACGAGGTCAGCCGGGGTCCAGACCGCGCCGCGCACCCACACCGGAACGTCGTTGACGTGCAGGTCCAGGCCGTCGCGCGCGATGTCCTCGGCCCAGCCCAGCGCGCGAAACCCGACCCGGCGGCGCGCGACCGTCTCACCGTCGCGCAGCACCGAAAGGTCGTGGAGCACCGGCTCCCCGTGGGTATGGGGCCACCACGGCCTCGCATCGGGCAACTGGATGACGGAGGGCCCGGCCAACGGCGCCTGCACGTCGCCGATGCGCACGACGTAGCCAGCGGCGTAGACGGCCTCGGGCGCCGTCACCGAGACGATGCCCTCGCGGTTGGGGAGAGAGGTCCGGACCGTGAGCCCGGCCAGCGGATCGGGCGCCGCCAGCGACACCGGCCGCCAGGGTCCGACCGGCGCGGGCCCGGGGGCGAACCCGGGCGAGCGCCCGAACATCATCGTGCGATACCAGCGCAGGTTCCCGGCGTTGACCACGCGCGTCCGCCAGCGCGCGCTCGGGCGCCGGCGGCGGCCCAGCAGCGGCGCGAGGGCCCGGCAGACGATGACCAGCTCGTTGTCGGCGCCCAGCCGCCCGCCGACGTCCACCCGATGCGCGGCGAACATCGACTCGGATTCCAGCACGAGCTCGCCGTTGAGATAGACCTCGCCGACGGTGGCGATCCCGTCGAGGCGCAGCTCCGTCTCCGCCGCGGAGCCCGGGCCGCCGGGGGCAAAGCGGCAGCGAAACCACCAGTCGTGCGCATCGAAGTCCCGGCCGTCGGCACCGACCGCGCCCGCTGCGGTGCCCGGCACCGCGGCCGGCGTCCACTCGAGCGCCGCGCCGTCCAGGTCCTCCGGACGTGCGCAGCGGCCCGCAGACGTGGAGGCGACCTCCCAGCCCTGATCGAGATCCATACGCGCTAGTGGCCTCTCCCGCAAATACGATCGCATTCGAGGCACGCCTGGCGGCGCCAGGCTTTGTCCTCGGACCCTCGTGTAGCAGGGCTACACGTCGGGTCCTGCGTCCTCGCCCGGCATCCACCAGTCGCACCTCTCGGTGCGAACGTACTTACGGGAGCGACCACTAGAGGATGCGTCCCAGAGCGGACATGGCCTGCGCCCACGCCCCGGTCAGGCTGCTCAGCGTCTCGGCGGGGTCGAACGTGCGGCGGCGGGCCATGCGGAAGGAGAGGACCTTCGTGGCCTCCACGATCTCGCGGAAGCTCGCCGCCACCGGCGCGCCGTCCTGGCCCAGGCACCAGTCGACGTGGTCGGCGAGCAGCTCGAACGAGGAGCCGACCATGCGCACGGTGACGAACGCGTAGGCGTGGTAGTCGGCGGCGTCGCCGTCCAGCAGTCGGGGGAGATCCTCGGCCAGTCGCTCGCCCCAGGCCTCAAACGGGTTGCGCCTGGGCCGCAGGGCGAAGTAGCGGCGCATCAGCTCAAGCGCCGCCGCGTGCAGATCATCGCCGCTGAGCCGGGGCCCGACGCCGAAGCGCACGAGCTCGGTGAACGGGTCCATGACGTCCGGCGTGAAGTGAGGGAGCATCCGAAAGGACCCGCGATAGTCCTCCCCGCTGAGCTCGTAGAGGCCCGCGTTGTGCAGGTAGCGCATCCGCTCCGCACCGCGGTCGATAGCCTCGGGCACGATCGTCGTCTTGAGGTGCTCGGTGCGGTAGCTCGTCGCCGCCGTGTCAGGCAGATACCAGGCGTCCATCTCCACCAGAACGGTGCGTCCGTGGGCCAGCTGCTCCTCGATGTGCTCGGGCAGCGAGCGGTAGGGAAGCATCTCGTGCACCTCGATCCCGTACAGCCCCGTGAGGTCGGCGTAGGGCGGCTTGGCGTAGGTGAACTGATCACCTTCCCAGTCGGTGGCGAGGATGAAGCCGAACATGGCCAGCGGCTCGTCGCCGCAGGCATGCACGAGCTCGATCAGCGCGTCGGCGTAGCAGTTGGTCTCCAGATACGTGCGCGGCGGCTGGTGCAGCACGTGGGGCGTGTAGCGTGCGGGATCCAGCCCCCACAGCGACACCTCGCCCCGGGAGGTGTTCGCCATCAGTCAAGCTCCAGCCGCGCTCGGACCTCCGCCGGCCAGCCGCCCACATCCAGTCCGTGTGCGGAGAACAGGGCCAGCGTGACCCGCTCCTCGCCGAAGGCCATGCACCCGGTGTGCGCCGGTCCGCCGTCGGCGGTGGTGATCCCGTAGGTGTGGCCCATGTGGTCCTGGTGATAGTTGGACGACGCGATGGCCGTGGGCGTGTCACCGGCGACCGGGGCCAGCAGCTCCCACTTGAGCTCCTGCTCGCGCTGCTGGGCGGCCAGGAGGCGCCCGACGCGGCCGAAGAACGGGTCGTTGGCGATGTCGAGCTCCAGCTCGAGCCCGAGTCCGCGCAGCAGCTCCTCCGCGCGCTCGCGCCAGGCGATGCGCCACGCCACCACGGTCTCGGCGTCGGCGATGCGGACGATCTCACGCATGTGGAAGATCTGCATCCGCGCCGGGTCGTTGGACGGCTCGCGCCGGAACACGTAGGCGTCGCCGGTGTCGAGGGTGAGCCCGCCCTCGGGGAGAGGTCCCCGCGCAGCGACGGCGGGGTACAGCGGGTAGCAGGCCGCCGGGGTGAGCACCATCTCGCTCATCGTCTGATAGCCGCTCCAGTCCTCGTGGCGCGAGGCCAGGTCATGCTGAGCCGCCGCCTGCTTCTCGTCGCCCTCGAAGGCGAACACGGTGCCGGCGAGGTGGGGGAAGGAGCCGAGGTATCCGCTGGTCTCGAGCTGCTCGCGCGGGACCACCGGGGGAAAGCAGAGAGGCTCGGGCGACTCGGGCGCGGCCGTGCGGGTCACGAGGGCATCGAACCTCAGACGCACGTGCTCGAAGATCCTTCCGCGCGCGTAGAGCCCGTGCACGCCCGTCGAAGCGAGCAGACCCGCCTCCATGAGCTCGTCGAGATAGGCCACCTGCTCTGGGCTCCCCGCACGAAACTCAGGCACGTCTACACCTCCTTGGCGATGAGCAGCAGGCCGGCGTTCGTCTGGTGGATGCGCTCGTTGGCGATCATCAACGGCGCTGACAGGGCATCGCGCAGATGGCGGCCGACGCTGAACGCGGTGTCGTTCTTGAAGCCCATGATCCCGCATACGTCGAGCGCCCCGAAGCACACATCGCGGGTCTGCTCTGACGCGGCGATCTTGAGGTTGTTGAAGCGCAGCGCCATGCTCAGGGTGGAGAGCTGCTCGCGCGCGGGGCCCTCGGCGCAGGCCTCGAAGTCGTGCAGCCCCGACGTGACGAGGCCGCGCAGGAGCGCCACCTCTCCCGAGAGGCGCGACAGCCGCTGCGCCGACGGCGGGGTGACCCCGGGCGTGCGCCTGGCGGCGGCCTTGACGAACGCCCGAGCCCGGTCAAACGCGTCCTCGGCGATACCGAGCCACAGGTGGGACCACAGGATGTGCGAGATCGGAACCATCGACTCGGCCGCCACCGTGGCGAAGGGCGTGGCGAGCACCTGCTCGGCCGGGAACTCGGCACGCACGATCGATCCCGGAGAGCACGTGCCCCGCATCCCGAGCACGTCCCAGGTGCCGGTGGCCTCGAGCGAGTGCTGGTCTGAGTGGGTGAGGGCGGCGACCTGGTCGCCGGGCTCGGACTCGGGGGCGCGACGCAGCGTGGTGAGCAGGTCGTCGGCGTGGACCCCGTAGCTGACGGTCGGCGCCTGCTTCTCGAAGCTCACGAGCCCGTTCTCGGCGGGGGTGACCGCCGCGATCGAGCGGGCCATGTCCCCGCCGGTGCCGATCTCCGAAGTGACCGAGGCGATGAGGCGGCCCTCGGCCACCTGCCGGCGCAGGTAGGCCTCGAACCAGCTGTCGCGGTCAAGATGGCGCACGATCGTCAGCAGCTGGATGTGATGCATGGCGAAGACCATGGCGCTGGCCCCGCACGAGCGTCCCAGCTCCAGGCAGCACGCCGCGATCGCTCCCAGCGAGACCCCGCCGCCGCCGAGTGTCTCCGGCACGGGGGCCGACAGCGCGCCCGCTGCGCGCAGGGCGCTGATCGTCTCGACCGGGAAGCGGCCGTCGCGGTCGACGTCGTCGGCGTGGACCGCGGCGATGTCCCGGGCGACCGTGCGGACTCCGGCGAGGAGCTCCTGCTCGCGGTCGACCGCGACGCTCATGACACGATCTCGGCTTGGAGCTCGGTGAGAGCCGCCTGGATCGATGCGACGCTCTCGAACACGCTGCGCTTGAGCATCCGGTCCGGGAACTCGATGTCAAAGGCGTCCTCGAGGGCCAGCATCACGTTGACCGAGGCGTGGGAGGTCATACCCGCCTGGTACAGGTCGGCATCGTCGGCGAGGGTGGCGACGGGCACGGGAAGCCGAGCGTGGTCCTCGACGGCCTTGCGAATCAACTCGTTCATCAACTCAGATATCGGCAGGTTTGTGGATGTCGGCAAGGACGACTGCGGCGGCGCACCCGTGCTCATGGCTGAGGCTCAAGGCAAGCTCAGAGATCCCCGCCGCCTCTGCGAGGGTAGCCGCGCGGCCTGACAGCGACAAGCCGACCCATCCCGACCGATCGCGCACAACCTCGACATCCGTCCAGGCCACGGCCTCGTCGCCGACCCGGAGAACCTTGAACGCCGCCTCCTTGGCGGCGAACCGCGCGGCGAGTCGCTCGGGGTCGACGGTGTCCCCGGTGCGGCAGTCCGCGACCTCGCCCGCGCTGTAGACCCGCTCCAGGTAGTGGTCGCCGTGAACGCGCAGAGACTCCGCGACCGTGTGCACGGAGACGAGGTCGAGGCCGACGCGGAGGCTCATGCCTGGATGGCCCTCAGCCGGGGACACGTGGCGGGCGAGGGCTCATGTCGGGATTATTGACGCGAGCCCTTACACTCGGCTCTCGCCTGCGCCCGTGCGCGGGCGCGCTGTCGTACGAATTCACCGAAAGGAGGCCAGCGCAATGCGTGCCGTGGACGCCCTGATGGAATGTCTGAAGGCGGAAGGTGTCGACGTGGTATTCGGCCTCCCGGGAGGGGCCAATCTCCCCACCTACGACGCGTTCTACGACGCCGGGATTCGCCACATCCTCGTCCGCCACGAGGCCGGCGGCGGCCATGCCGCCGAGGGCTACGCCAAGGCGACGGGCAAGGTCGGGGTCTCGCTGGCCACGAGCGGGCCGGGCGCGACCAACCTCGTGACGCCGATCACCGACGCGATGATGGACTCGGTGCCGGTGGTGTTCATCACCGGACAGGTGCGGACCGAGCTGCTGGGGACCGATGGTTTCCAGGAGGCCGACACGATCGGGATCACGATGCCGATCGTCAAGCACAGCTTCATGATCCAGCACCCGCTGGAGCTGCCGCGCACGATCCACGAGGCGTTCCATCTGGCCCGCACCGGCCGGCCCGGGCCGGTGGTGGTCGACATCCCGCAGGACCTCAGCCGGGCCGACATCCCCTACGAGCCGGTCGACGATGTCCACCTGCCCGGCTACCAGCCGACCACCGACGGCAACCAGAAGCAGATCAAGCTCGCCGCCAAGGCTCTGGCCAACAGCCGGCGTCCGGTCATCTACGCCGGGGGCGGGGTGATCTCCGCCAACGCCTCGGCCGAGCTGACCGAGCTGGCCACCGTCGACCGGTTCCCGGTCACCTGCACGGTGATGGGACTGGGCGGCTTCCCGGGCACGCATGGCCACTGGCTGGGCATGCTCGGGATGCACGGGACGCGCACCGCGAACTACGCGATGGACGAGGCCGACCTGATCGTCGCCATCGGAGCCCGCTTCGATGATCGGATCACCGGCAAGCTGTCGGAGTTCGCCCCGCGAGCCAAGTTCATCCACATCGACATCGATCCGGCCGAGATCTCCAAGAACGTGCCGGCCCACATCCCGATCGTCGGCGACGCCAAGAACATCATGCCGCGGCTCACCGCGGAGTACCGGGCGCTCGAGGCTGATCCGGCGCGCCTGGAGGAGTGGTGGACGCGCATCCACAAGTGGCAGGAGCGCCACCCGCTCACCTACACGGACTCCACGGACACCGAGATCAAGCCGCAGTACATGATCGAGGCGCTCTACGAGGCGACCGGGGGTGACGCGATCGTCGTCTCCGACGTCGGCCAGCACCAGATGTGGGCCGCCCAGCGGTTCCACTTCGCCAAGCCCCGCCGGTGGATCAACTCCGGCGGCCTGGGGACGATGGGATTCGGGCTGCCGGCGGCGATGGGAGCTCAGGTCGGGTGCCCGGACGACACCGTCGTCTGCGTGGCCGGCGACGGCTCGGTCCAGATGAACATGCAGGAGCTCGCCACCTGCGCCGAGGAGAAGATCCCGATCAAGGTGTTCATCATGAACAACGGCTACCTGGGCATGGTCCGCCAATGGCAGGAGCTGTTCTGGGACAAGCGCTACAGCCAGGTCGACATGGGCCAGTACCCGGACTTCGTCAAGCTGGCCGACGCCTACGGCGCCACCGGCATCCGGCTCACCGACAAGACCAGGCTGGTCTCCGACATGCGCGAGGCGCTGGCCACCGAGGGCCCGGTCCTGGTCGACGTGCGCGTCACCCGCGAGGAGAACACCTATCCGATGATCGCGCCGGGCCAGGCCGCGCGCGACATGGTGGGCTGAGCGGTGGGCGCGCGCGTGAAGGGAACGGTGCGACATGGGTGAGCCGGGGACCAAGGAGATCCTGTCGCTGGATCAGCTGGAGGCCGTGTCCGGTCTGCGTACCGGGCGCAAGCACATCCTCTCGATCCTGGTGGAGAACAAGCCGGGCGTCCTGACCCGGATCGCCGGCCTGTTCGCCCGGCGCGGCTTCAACATCGACACGCTGGCCGTCGGTCCCACCGACGACGAGACGGTCAGCCGCATCACGCTCACCCTCGACGGGGCGGTGCACCCGATCGATCAGGTCACCAAGCAGCTGCACAAGCTGATCAACGTCCTGAAGATCCGCGACCTGGAGCCGGGGGAGACGCTGGCTCGGGAGCTGGCGCTGTTCAAGATCTCAGCCGACGGATCCTCGCGCGCCGAGGTCATGCAGATCTGCGAGATCTTCCGCGCCAAGGTGGTCGACGTGACCAAGCGCTCTGTGGTGGTGGAGGTCACCGGCGTCTGCGACAAGGTGGATGCCTTCGAGGCGCTGGTCCGCCCGTTCGGGCTCATCGAGATGGCCCGCACGGGCGAGATCGCGATCTCACGCGGGCGCAGCGAGACCTAGTGGGCCTCCCGCAAACGGGATCACCGCGCGCGCGTCCGCCGGCGGGCGCGCGCACGTCGCACGCTGTGGATGGCCCGGGCCACCAGTGGCCCGGGCAGCAGCGCCAGCGCCAGGAGCACGAACGTCCGCGGATTGCCCGGGGCCAGCCGCAGCGACCGGCGCAGGTGCCGGCGTGCCCCCGCGGCGTCGCCTGACTCGAGATAGCTCAGGCCGATCCAGGCGTGCCCATACGCGCGGGCGCCGCGCACGACCTCCGGGTCCAGCTTGATGCGGCCGGCGTCACGGGCGAGCGCGCCCTCCATCGTCGTCACGTAGTTGCGGGCGAGGTACAGGCGCTTGGACGGGTGCGTGAGCGCGTCGGCGCGCTCGCCCTGCTTGAGCACCGTGGGCACGTCGATGAAGGCCACCGGGCCGGCGCGGCACGTGCGCAGGAAGAAGTCGAAATCCTCGCCCGCGACGGCAAGCTTCTCGTCGTAGCCGCCGACGGCCGCCAGGCGGGCGCGGGTCAGGATCGCCGCCGAGGGGAGGACGAGGTTGCCCACAACCATCCCGTCATAGACGTCGCCCCAGTAGAGCGTGCCCGTGGCGCCGTCCACGATCTCCCCCAGCGGGATGCGGTGCGCGAAGAGCTCCTCGAACCCCGCGCGGAAGGTGAAGATGCTGCGCAGCGACGAACCCGGGACGATGTCGCCGGCGCCGTCCACGGCGCGCATCTCGGTCCAGATCATCCCCGCCTCGGGTACGCGCGCCAGGCAGGCGAGCTGCAGCGCAAGCTTGCCGGGCTGCCAGCGGTCGTCGGAGTCCAGGAAGGCCACGAGCTCCCCGCGGGCGCGCGCCAGGCCGGCATTGCGGGCCGCCGCGACGCCGGCCTGCTCCTGGAACACACAGACCACGCGATCGTCCCCGGCGTACCGGCTGCGCAGGACGTGGCGGGTGTCGTCGGTGGACCCGTCGTCGACGACGATCACCTCGAGGTCGGCCCCGTCCTGGGCCAGGACGCTGTCGACCGCGCGGGTGATCACCGGCGCCCGATCGTGAGTGGGGATGATCACGCTGACCACGCTCTGACCAACGCTAATCGACGCGGGGTAGCCTGAGCGTCATATGACCGAGGCGTCCCGTCTGCAGCCGCTCGCGCTCGACCAGCTCGGCCCCGAAGCGCTCCGGCGGCTGGCGCGCCATCTGCGGGCGGCGGGGCGCCGCGCCCGCGGCCGGGGCGTCACCGTGCTGGTGAGCGTGACCACCCCGACCGCCGAGTTCACCGACCCGGTGGCGACGATCGCGGCGTCACGCCGCGCCACCGACCCGTGGTTCGCGCTCGAGCAGCCCGACCGCGATGGCCTGGCCATCG
This sequence comes from uncultured Actinomycetota bacterium, assembly GCA_963771675.1. Lineage (GTDB taxonomy): Bacteria > Actinomycetota > Thermoleophilia > Solirubrobacterales > Solirubrobacteraceae > Palsa-465. The sequence continues at coordinate 75,626 of CAVYUJ010000011.1, forward strand.
CCGGGCTGGGCTGCGTGGAGGCCATCGAGGCCGGCGGCGCGGGCCGTTTCACCGGGGTATCCGAGCGCTGGCAGGAGCTGCGCGCCGACGCCGAGATCGACACGCTCGACGGCCCCCCGGGGTCGGGACTGGCCGCCTTCGGTGGGTTCGCCTTCGCCCCGGACGGCGGAGCATCGCCCGACTGGCACGGCTACGCGCCGGGGTCGATGATCGTGCCCGAGGTGTCGCTGGCCCGCCAATCGGGCGCGACGTGGCTCACGGTCAACGCCCAGGTCGCCCCCGACGACACGGCCGAGGACGTGACGGCGCGGATGGCGCAGCGACTGCGGTCGCTGCGCGCCGACCCCCTGCCGCTGTTCGATCCCCATCCCACCGGACGCTACGAGGTGGCCAGCCCGATGCCGCCCGCCCACTACGAGGAAGCGGTGGCGCGCGCGGTGCAGCGCATCCGCGCCGGCGAGTTCGAGAAGGTGGTGCTGGCCCGCGAGGTGGATGTCCACGCGCCGGCGGCGCATGATCCGGGCGCGGTCTTCGGTCTGCTGCGCCAGGCGTTTGCGAGCTCCTATGTCTACGCGGTCGGCCGCGGCGAGGCGACGTTCATCGGCGCCAGCCCCGAGCTGCTCATCCGGCGCCAGGGCCAGCGGGCCACGACCGTGGCGCTGGCCGGATCCGCCCGGCGCAGCGCGGACCCGGCGGTCGACGACCACCTGGGCGAGCAGCTGATGCGCTCGGACAAGGACCGCGAGGAGAACGCGATCGTCGCGCGCCGGATCGCCCGCGCACTGCACCCGTTCTCCGTGTGGGTGACCGCGGCGCCCGAGCCGATGGTGGTCAAGGTGGCCAACATCCAGCATCTCGCGGCGCCCATCCGCGCCCAGCTGGCCGCGCCGATGGACGCCGTCGAGCTCGTCGGCCACCTGCACCCGACGCCGGCCGTGGGGGCCGAGCCCAACGGCGCGCTGGGCGTGATCCCGGCGCTGGAGGGCTTTGACCGCGGTTGGTACGCAGGCGCCGTGGGCTGGACCGACGCGTCGGGCGACGGCGAGTTCCTGGTGGCGCTGCGCTGTGCGCTGCTGCGCGGCCGCCTGGCGCGCTGCTACGCGGGCTGCGGGATCGTGCGCGATTCCGAGCCCGGCGCCGAGCTGGCCGAGACCGAGGTCAAGCTGCAGGTGATGCTGCCGGTGCTCTCGGGCTGAGCGCCCGGACCGCGTCCAGCGCCGCGTCGGCGGCGCGGCGGTGCAGGGCCAGGTTCTGGGCGCGGTCGGTGCGCACCTCGATGATGCCGGGCCGCCGCAGGGCCTCGGCGAGCCCACCAGCGGTGTCGACGGACGTGTGGTCAAGGCCGTAGAGCGCCGCGGCCCTGGCGAATTCCAGCCCGTGGGGCGTGGCGACGTGCTCCTCGAACGCGTCGGCCTCGCCGCTGACCGGCAGGAAGTGGAAGATGCCGCCGCCGTCGTTGTTGAGCAGCACGATGCGCAGATCAAGAGCGAGCCGCCGCGCGGCGATCAGCCCGCCGATGTCATGGGCGAGGGCGACGTCGCCGACGAGGAGCGTCACCGGGCCGCGGCTGGCCGCAGCCGCGCCGAAGGCGGTGGATACGGTGCCGTCGATGCCGTTCGCACCGCGGTTGGAGAGGACGCGGGGGAGGGGCCGCCGGGCGGGGAAGTAGAGCTCGACGTCACGGATGGGCATCGAGGAGGCGACGATCAGCGTGGCGTCGGGAGACAGCGACTCTCCGAGCAGCCGGGCGGTGAGCGGCTCAGAGAGCTCGTCGCCGAGCTCGGTGGCCAGGGCGTCGGCGGCGGCCGCGTCGGCGGCGGTCCAGACGCTCTGCCATCCCGGATCGGCGGCGGGCCGGCCGGCGAGCAGGTGCAGCGCCGTCACCGGATCGCCCGGATCGACCTCGGTCACCACGGCGGCCGGATCCTGCCAGGCCGCCTCGGGGTCCAGCGCGAGCTGCGGCACGCCGGACAGTGAGGCCAGCCAGGCGCGCAGCGGCTTTGAGGTGGGCAGGTCCCCGGCGCGTACGACGAGGTCCGGCGCGGCGCCGTCGCAAAAGCCCGGATCGCGGAGCAGCAGGTCATAGGTGGCGATGGCGGTCGCGCCGTGGCGCGCGCCGGACAGCGGGTCGGCGAGCAGCGGCCAGCCGAGGCGCTCGGCGGCGCGGGCGGCGGCGTCTCCCAGGCCGGGTCCGCGCTCGCTGCGGCCCGCGACGATCACGCCGCGCACGGGCGGCGAGGCGCTGGCGGCGGGGGCTGTTGTGGTGGGGCCCGCTGTGGCCGTCGGCCCGGTGGCGGCCGGCGCGTCGTGATCGTCGCGGGCCGTGCGTCGCACCCACGGGCGTCCGTCGGCGCGACCGGGCACGGGGTCCTCGGGCAGCGGCTCATCGAGGATGAGCGGCTCACGGAGGGGGAAGTTGAGGTGCACCGGACCCGGGCGGCCGGAGCTCGCGGTCCAGTAGGCGCGGCAGGCGAGCTGGCGGATCCAGCGCAGCGTGTCGGGCGTCGCGACGCTGACGCCGACCTCCACGAACCACTTGACCGCGTCGCCGTAGAGCTTGAGCTGATCGATGGCCTGGCCGGCGCCGACGTCGCGCAGCTCGGGCGGGCGGTCGGCCGTGAGCACGATCAGCGGCACCCGCGCGTGCCAGGCCTCCACCACCGCCGGCGCGTAGTTCGCGGCGGCCGTCCCTGAGGTGCAGGTCAGCGCCACCGGACGGTTGCCGGCCTTGGCGGCGCCGAGGGCGAAGAAGGCCGCGCACCGTTCGTCGATGTGCGACCAGCAGCGGATCCGCGGCTCCCGCGCCAGTGAGAGCAGGAGCGGGGTGTTGCGCGATCCCGGGGAGGTGCCGGCGTGCTCGAGGCCACAGCGGGCCAGCTCGTCGCAGAAGGCGCGCAGGAGGAGGTAGGTGTCGGTTGCGGTCATGATGAGGCGATGGCGCCCAACCTCGTGCTGCTCCACGGCTTCACCAATACGGGGGCGAGCTGGGACCAGGTGGTGGGGGCGCTGCCGGAACGCTACCGGCCGCTGGCGCCCGACATCCGCGGGCACGGAGCCGCCTCAGGCGCGCGTCCGGTGTCCCTGGCCGCGGTGGTGGGTGACGTGGGCGCGGCGGCGGGCGAGCCGGTGGAGCTCGTGGGGTACTCGATGGGCGGGCGGATCGCGCTGCACGTCGCGCTGGCCCTGACGGGCCGGGTGCGGCGTCTGGTGCTGATCGGAGCCAGCCCCGGGATCGCCGATCCCGCCGAGCGCGCGCAACGGCGGGCAGCCGACGACGGACTCGCCGCCGAGGTGGAGCAGATGACGATCGAGGCGTTCGCGGAGCGCTGGGCGCAGACCGCGGTGCTGGCCGACCAGCCTGCGGCGGTGCAGACCGCGGTGCACGCCGATCGGCTGCGCAACACTCCGGCCGGCCTCGCCGCCGCGCTGCGGGGGCTGGGCACGGGTGCGCTGCCGTCGCTGTGGGAGCGACTGGGCGAGCTGGCGGTGCCGGTGGACCTGGTGGTGGGCGAGCGCGATGCGAAGTTCCAGGCGGTGGCGCGCGAGATGACGGCCGCGCTGGCAGATGCACGGGTGCACGTGGTGGCCGGAGCCGGGCACGCCGTGCACCTCGAGGCGCCCGCGGCGGTGGCCGAGGTGATCGCCGGCGGCGCCTAGCACCGGTCGCGCAGTCGTGGGCGCTGCCTGGCACCGGGCACGCACTTGGGGGCGGAGCCCGGTGGCCCCCTCAGTACCAGTCGCGCAGCTGCGGGCCGAGCCCGGGGCCGTCGGGCGGCAGGATCGAGCCCCGGACGGCGGGGAGCGGGTCGGGGCGGCCGGCGAACAGCCCGAGCGTCGCCAGCCCGCAGGCACGGGTGGGCCGGATGACCGCGGCGGCGTGCAGCGCGCCCGCGATCGCCAGCGGGCCGTCGAGGGTCGAGGCCACGTACACGTCGTACCCGATGGCGCGGGCGCGAGCGGCCGTGTCGATCGTGCCCGAGATCCCGCCGCAGCGCCCGATCTTCAGGCAGATGACGTCGGCCGCGGGCCGCGTGAAGGCGTCGGGGTCGGCGGCCGACTCGTCGAGGGCGAGCGCGTAGTCGAGCTGGCCCGTGGCCCACAGTGCGCGGATCGCCTCGACCCCGGTGACAGGTTCCTCGCAGAGCTCGATGCCGGTCGCCTCCAGCGCGGGCAGCGCGACCGCCGCCTCGTCCAGCGACCAGGCCCCGTTGGCATCGATCCGGATCGCCATGTCGGGACCGCCGAACGCCCGCACCGCGGCGAGCCGGCCCGCGTCGTCGCCGATCGCCACCTTGACCTTGACCGTGCCGTACCCCTCGGCCCGGGCGGTGGCGGCCTCGTGGGCCGCGCCCGACCGGTCACGTGCGGCGATGGTCCAGTTGACCGCCACCGGCCCCGCCTGGCGGGCGCCGAGGAGCCGCCAGACCGGCTCGCGCGTGCGCCGCCCGGCCAGGTCCCACAGGGCCAGGTCGATTGCGGCCAGGGCCTGGGGCAGTACGGTCGCCTCGGCGCAGCGGGCCAGGACATCGGCGATCGGGGTGGCGTCGCGGTAGTCCGCCAGCACCGGCTCGCACGCCTTCAGCGCCGCGCGGACCTCGGCCAGCGAGACGCCGTCGTAGGACTCCAGCGGCGCCGCCTCGCCGTACCCGGTGAGCCCGTCGGCGGCCTCGAGGGCGACGAGCAGCAGCTCGCGGTCGGTGACCGTGCCGTGGCCGGCGGCGAACGGAGCCCTCAGCGGGACGGTCACCGGTGTCACCGTGAGCTTCATGACCCTCCTCGAGGTCAGCGGCTGAGCAGCAGCCCAGCGGAGAGCAGCATGCAGAAGGCCAGCTGGAGCATGCCGCTCTGGGCCAGCGCGCCGTTCAACGCCGGCCCGTCGGTGCGCGTGCGCACGATCCGCACCGCCGCCGTGGCGAGCGGGAGCGTGAGCCAGGGCAGCAGGACCCACGCCGTGGTGGGGCCGAACAGCCAGGTGACCGGCGTCAGCAGGTAGGCGACGTAGACGACCGTGGCGTAGAGCGCGCGGGTGCGCTCGCGGCCCAGCTTGACCGCCAGGGTGCGCTTGCCCGCGCGGCGGTCGGAGTCGATGTCGCGGACGTTGTTGACGACGAGGATGGCGGCGGCCAGCAGCCCCACCGGCACCGCCAGCGCGAACGCCTCCCAGTGCAGCGCCTTGACCTGCACGAAGAACGAGCCGACCACGGCCACGACGCCGAAGAAGAGGAAGACGAACACCTCGCCCAGGCCCTCGTAGCCGTACGGCTTCGGGCCCCCGGTGTAGGCGACGCCCGCCAGGATCGACGCGGCGCCGACGAGCAGCAGCTCCCAGCCGGCGACGACGATCAGGTACACGCCGAAGAGCACGGCCAGCCCGAAGCTCACGTAGGTGGCGATGAGCACCTGGCGCGGCGGCACGAGCCCGCCCGCGGTGACCCGGACGGGGCCGAGCCGGTCGTCCGCGTCGGCGCCCCGGCGCGCGTCGGAGTAGTCATTGGAGAGGTTCGTGCCCACCTGGATGAAGAGCGCGCCGAGCAGCGCGGCGGCGAACCGCAGCGGATGGAAGACGTGGGCGAACCCCGCGAGCGAGGTGCCGACGAGCACCGGGGCGATCGCCGCGGGCAGCGTCCGCGGGCGCGCCGCCATCAGCCAGATCCGGAAACCGCTCATCGTGAGACGCGCCTGCGGCCTACGGGCGGCGCGGGAACTTCCCGTAGTCCGGCCGGCGCTTCTCCAGGTAGGCGTCGCGGCCCTCCTGCGCCTCCTCGCTCATGTAGAAGAGCAGGTTGGCGTCGTGGGCGAGCCACTGGATGCCGGCCAGGCCGTCCTCGTCGGCGTTGAAGCTGGCCTTCATCATCCGCAGCGCGAAGGGGGAGAGCGCGAGCATCTCGCGGCACCACTGCACGGTCTCCTCCTCGAGGCGCTCGAGCGGCACCACGGTGTTGACCATGCCCATGTCGAGAGCCTGCTGTGCGGTGTACTGACGGCAGAGGAACCAGACCTCCTTGGCCTTCTTGGGGCCGACGAGGCGGGAGAGCACGCTGGCCCCGAACCCTCCGTCAAACGACCCCACCTTGGGGCCCACCTGCCCGAAGCGGGCGTTGTCGGCGGCGATCGTGAGGTCGCAGACGACGTGCAGGACGTGGCCGCCCCCGATGGCGTAGCCGGCCACCATGGCCACGATCGGCTTGGGCAGCCGGCGCATCTGGATGTGCAGGTCGGTGACCTCGAAGCGCCCGACGGCCTGCTGGCGGCCGGCGTCGGCGGGATCCGCGCCCGAGACGTAGCCGCCGCGGCTGCCGCGCACGCGCTGGTCGCCCCCGGAGCAGAACGCGTCCGGGCCCTCGCCGGTGAGGATGATCACGCCGACCGCCGGGTCCTCGCGGGCGCGGGTGAAGGCGTCCGAGAGCTCGACGACGGTCTCGGGGCGAAAGGCGTTGCGGACCTCGGGCCGGTTGATGGTGATCTTCGCGATGCCGGCGTCGTCGCCGGTGGCCAGCTCGTAGCGGATGTCGCCGTACTCGCCGTCGGCTTGCCAGCTGGTGCTCAACTCGTGCTCCTATCGGGGGTCGGGACGGTGGCCCTCGACCGGGGACTCTAGATGGCGGATCGTGCGGCCGCCGTGACGGCCGGGGAGTGGCCGGGCCGGAGGTCGCGGGTGCAGGCATCACGGCCCCGAGCGGGAACCAAGCCGGGTACCCGTGACGTCCGTGGCGCGTGATATGGGCCTTCGCCCGTTGTCTGTTAGGGTTGCCTAATGGCCCGCGCGACGCGCACACGCCTCGGCTGGGGCCTGCTGGCGGTCGCCGTCGCCGGCCTGCTCATCTGGCAGCTCGTCGGCGCCGCGGGCGGGACTCCGGATCCCACCGATCCCAGCAGCCACCTCAGCCACCTGGCGGTGGTCCTCGACAGTGGCATCCTCGTGCTGCGGGAGGGGCTGGAGACGATCCTGGTGCTGGCCGTGCTCACCGCGAGCATGCGTGGCGACAACAGCGTCTACCGCAAGCCGCTGGCACTCGGAGGCCTGACCGCCCTGGGCGCCGCCGTGGTCACCTGGTTCATCGCGATCGCGGTCACCGATGCCGTGGGTCCCGGCAGCCTCGACCTCCAGGCGGCCACCGGGCTGCTGGCCATCGTGGTGCTGCTGGTGGTCATGAACTGGTTCTTTCACAAGGTCTATTGGACCGGCTGGATCGCCAGCCACAACCGCCGGCGCAGGTCGCTGATGGGCGAGGCCGGCTCGGTGGGAGTCCAGCGCACGATCCTGGGCCTGGTGCTGCTGGGCTTCACCTCCGTGTACCGCGAAGGCTTCGAGGTGGTGCTGTTCCTCCAGAACCTGCGCCTGCGCTATGGCTCGGGCGTGGTGCTCGAGGGCGTCGTCGTCGGGCTGGTGTTCGTGGGGGCCATCGGCTGGCTTACCTTCGGGCTGCAGAGCAAGCTGCCCTACAAGAAGATGCTGGTCGCCACCGGCGTGATGCTCGGCGTCGTGCTGCTGGTCATGGTGGGCGAGTCCGTCCAGGAGCTCCAGCAGGCCGGCTGGATCGGGACCACCCCGATCAACGTGTCCATCCCGGGTTGGATGGGCCTGTGGTTCGCGGTGTTCCCCAACGTGGAGACCGTGGTCGCTCAGGTGGTGGCGGCGGTACTGGTGGTCGGGTCGTACTTCCTGGCCGAGGAGCTGCGGGTGCGCCGGCCGCGGCGGCGGGGCGCCGAGGGTTCCGAGAGCGCCAAGCGCCCGAGCGCGCCACCGGCGGCGCCTGCGCCGGCGAGGGTCGCCACACTCGAGCGCCGGTAGGCGTTTCGGACGACGCGGGGCGAAGTCAACGGCGGCCATCGCGGGGCCGCGGGCGTTGCCGTGCGTGGGCGGCGTCGCCTCGACGAGGGTGAATCGCACCACTATGAGGCCATCCACCCTCGTCGACGGATCCGGCGCGGACCGGACTAGCCTTCCACACGAAAATGGAACCCTGGCTCACCCGCGCCGCCCGCATCCACCCTGAGCGCCCCGCGCTGAAGACCGCAGACGGCGCGCAGACCACGTACGCCGAGCTCCATCACCGAGCCAGCGCCGTCGCCAGCGCGCTCCAGGCCAGTCGCGTGGCCCCCGGCGATCATGTGGCCCTGGCGCTGCCCAGCGCCGATCTCGTGGTGGCGCTGCACGCCTGCCTGCTGCTCCGGATCGTGGCGGTGCCGATCGACCTCAGGCTCACCGAGGCCGAGCAGGCGCTGCGCGCCGCGCATGCCTCGCTGGTTCTCGACTCGCTCCCCGACGGCCCCGAGGACCGCGCTCCCGTCCGCGGCCCGCGTGAGATCGATCCGAACGCCACCGCGACGCTGATGTTCACCTCGGGCACCACGGCGGGCCCCAAGCCGGTGGCGCTGAGCTACGACAACTGGCTGTGGAACGCGCTGGGCTCGGCGCTGGCGCTGGGTCTGGACCCGCAGGAGACGTGGCTGTGCCCGATGCCGCTGGCCCACGTCGGCGGTCTGTCGATCCAGATCCGCTCGGCCGTCTACGGCACGACGGTCCTGCTGCACGAGCGCTTTGACACCGAGCGCGCGCTGGCCGCGCTCATGGACCCCGGGCAGCGGGTGACCCTCGTCTCACTCGTGCCCACGATGCTCTCGCGTCTGCTGGACGCGGGGCTGCGCGAGCCCCCGGCGCTGCGCCGCGTGCTCCTGGGGGGCGGTCCGATCGCTCCGGCGCTGCTCGCCCGCGCCCGGGCCGCGCGCGTGAACGTGTCTCCGTCCTACGGGATGACCGAGGCGTGCTCGCAGATCGCCACCGACGGCATCCCGCTGTTGGGGACCGAGGTGCGGATCGCCGACGACGGGGAGGTGCTGGTGCGCGGGCGGACGGTCGCCACCGGCGCACTCGGCGCCGACGGGTGGCTGCACACCGGCGATCTGGGCACGACCGACGAGGCCGGCCGGCTCGTCATCGCCGGGCGCAAGGCCGACACGATCGTCACCGGGGGCGAGAACGTGGCCCCCGCCGAGGTGGAGTCCATCCTGCTGGAGCATCCGGGCGTGGTGGACGCCGCCGTCTTCGGTCGCAGCGATCCGGAGTGGGGGGAGGCGGTCGTCGCTCAGGTGGTGCTGGCCGACGGCGTCGCGGTGGCGCCGGAGGCGCTGCGCGAGCACTGTGCGCAGCGGCTCGCCCCGTTCAAGGTCCCCAAGCGCTTCGAGCCGGTCAGCGAGGTGCCGCGCGGCGTCACCGGCAAGCTGCTGCGCCGCGAGCTGCGCTGACCCAACATATGTCACATCATCTGACGTAACATCAATCGGCGGTATCATCGGCCCATGCCCGCCGACCTCACGATCGAGCAGCTCGCCGCCGAGACCGGCATGACCGTGCGCAACATTCGCGCCCATCAGGCGCGGGGTCTGCTGGACCCGCCCGAGGTGCGGCTGCGGGTCGGCTACTACGGCGCCGAGCACGTGGCGCGGCTGAAGCTCATCCAGGATCTCCAGGACGACGGGTTCAACCTCGCCGGCATCAAGCGGCTGCTCGACGACGATCAGCCCACGGCGCAGCGCCTGAGTCGCTTTCGGCAGGCGCTGAGCGAGACCGCCGAGGCCTCCCAGACGCTCACCGTGGAGGAGCTGGGCCGGCGCTTTCGGGTGAGCGCCGATCAGGCGCCCACCGTGCTGAGCCGGGCCGAGACGCTCGGCGTGCTCGTCGCCGCGGGCGAGGGCCGCTACGAGGTCCCCAGCCCGTCGTTGCTGGCCGTCGCCGAGCAGGTGGTGGAACGCGGGGTCTCGCTCAACGAGGCGCTGACCGTCTTCAAGCAGGTGGAGCTGCACTGCGACGCGGTCTCGGGCGCGTTCGTCTCGCTGTTCATGCGCGAGGTGTGGGAGCCCTTCGAGGCGTCCGGCATGCCGCCCGAGCGCTGGGCCGAGATCGACGAGACGATCGCGCGATTGCGGCCCGTGGCCACGGACGCGCTGGTGGCGATATTCGGCCACCGGATGAGTGCCCAGATCGACGCGGCCTTCGGCCAGCGCATCCAGCAGCTCGCGCCGCCGCCCGAGGGGACGGCGCTGGCGCCGCCGGCCGAGGGGACGGCGCTGGCGCCGCCGGCCGAGGGGACGGCGCTGGCGCCGCCGGCCGAGGGGACGGCGCCGGCGCCGCCGGAGGGGACCGAGAGATAACCTGCCGGGCGTGACCCCGGCCGACCCCGATCAGCTGCGCGCCGCCACCCGGGAGACGTGGGAGGTCGCGGCCGGCGGATGGGGCAGACAAGCCGACCGCGTCCGGGACTGGGGGATGCCCGTCTCACTGGCGATGGTCGAGTCGCTGGACCTGCAGGCCGGCCAGCGGGTGCTCGAACTGGCCGCCGGCCCGGGGGACACCGGCTTTCTGGCCGCCGAGCTCGTGCGCCCGGGCGGCATCCTCATCTCCTCAGACGGCGCCGAGCCGATGGTGGAGGTCGCTCGCGCACGCGCCGCGCAGCTGGGCATCGACAACGTGGAGTTCCGCCAGCTGGAGCTCGAGTGGATCGACCTCGAGACCGCCAGCGTCGACGCCGTGCTGGTGCGCTGGGGGATCATGCTGACCGTCGACCCCGAGGCGGCGGCGCGGGAGATCCGGCGGGTGCTGCGGCCCTCGGGTCACGCCGCGCTGGCGGTGTGGGATCTGCGCGAGCGCAACCCGTGGGCAACGCTCCCGAGCAACGCGCTCCTCGAGCTGGGACTGGCTGAGCCTCCCGATCCGAGCCTCCCCGGCCCGTTCGCCCTCGCGGAGGAGGGCCGTCTCGCCGAGGTGCTCGAGGACGCCGGCTTCAGCGATGTCGAGGTGGTTGCCGTGACCCTGGCGCGCCGCTACGCGTCCGCGCACGAGATCGTCGCCGAGAGCGCCGATGTCTCCCCGAGCTTCAGCACCCGCTGGCGGGAGCTCGGCCCCGAGGACCGGGCACGGGTCACGGCTCACATCGCTGCCGGCGCCAGGCAGTACACCGGCGAGGACGGCACAGTGACGGTGCCGGGGGTGTCGCTGGTCGCGCGCGCCAGTGCGTGAGCGCGGCGCGGGCCGCAACGTACCGTGCAGGCGCTGAAGCGCGCCACGGCGTGACAGCGATGTTGCACCTTGGGCGGCCAATTGCAGGGTTTTCCCGCGTGTGCGCCACCGGGGACACTGTCGCTCATGCGCACATGGAAATCCCTGCTCTTGACACTTACCGTCGCCGCTGCCGCGTGGGCGCCCGCCACCGCCTCGGCCGCCTTTCAACACGTCGTCGCCACGGGTGAGACGCTGAGCTCCGTCGCTGCCGCCGACGGGCTCACGGTCTCCCAGCTGGCGGCCGCCAACGGCATGTCGGCCGACACGCAGCTCGTCGCCGGCTCGTCCCTGGCCATCCCGCCCCAAGACGCCTCGGCCGGGGAGTCGGCCGAGTCCTCGTCGACCACCGGCTCGGCGTCGGGGACGCTGTCGCCGGCGGTGTCGAGCGGGGGTGGCGGCATCGAGGTGCAACCGGGCGACACGCTGAGCGCGATCGCGGCGCGGCTGGGCGTCAGCGTCGACTCGCTGGCCGCGGCCAACGGCCTTGACCCGTCCAAGCTCCTCATCGCCGGCACGACGCTGCACGCCGCATCGGGCTCCGCATCGGACTCGGCCACCGGGGCCACGACGTCCGTGTCGAGCGGGAGCGGCGGCGTCGAGGTGCAGCCGGGCGACACACTGAGCGCGATCGCGGCGCGGCTGGGCGTCAGCGTCGACTCGCTGGCCGCGGCCAACGGCCTTGACCCGTCCAAGCTGCTCATCGCCGGCACGACGCTGCACGCCGCGGGCGGTTCAACCTCGAGCGCCGCGCCGGCCAGCACCGAGATGGTGTCGACATCCTCGTCGACCGGGACGGGCGCGCAGCCCACGAGCCAGGTGGTGAGCCCGTCGGAGGTCGGCTCGATCGCGGCGGGCGAGGGCGTGTCGCCGTCGCTGGCCGAGGCCATCGGCTACCAGGAGAGCGGCTTCAACAACGGCATGGTCTCGTCCACCGGAGCCGTCGGCGTCATGCAGATCATGCCGTCGACCTGGAGCTGGATCGGGAAGAACCTGGCCGGGCCTCCGCCGCTGTCGACGACCTCGGCCGCCGACAACATCCGGGCCGGCTCGCTGCTGCTGCACACGCTGCTCTCGGACACCGGCGGGAATGCGGCGATGGCCGTGGCCGGCTACTACCAGGGCCTGTCCTCGGTCCGGGCGCACGGGCTCTATCCCGACACGCAGGCCTACGTCAACAACGTCCTGGCGCTCCGCCAGCGCTTCGGCGGCGGGTAGCGGGCGGGCGGGACTCTTTCCCGCCGGACACCGGGTTCGCAGGCTGCGCCTTGTAGCCTGCGAGCCATATGTACTACGACGACGACGCAGACCTCTCAAAGCTCGACGGCAAGACCGTCGCGATCATCGGCTACGGCTCCCAGGGCCACGCCCACGCGCTCAACCTCAAGGAGTCCGGCGTCGACGTCATCGTCGGCCTGAGATCAGGCTCCAGCAGCGTGGCCAAGGCGGAGGCCCACGGCCTGAAGGTGCTCGAACCCGCCGACGCCGCCAGCGAGGGCGACATCATCATGCTGCTCGCGCCCGACGAGCTCCACGGCCAGATCTGGGACGACGGCCTCAAGGACGGCGTCGCCGCCGGCAACATGCTCATGTTCGGCCACGGCTTCTCCATCCACTACGGCGAGATCGTCCCTCCGCCGGATGTCGACGTGGCTTTGGTGGCCCCCAAGGGTCCCGGTCACCTCGTGCGGCGCCAGTACACCGAGGGCTCGGGCGTGCCCTGCCTCGTGGCCGTCCAGCAGGACGCCTCGGGCGACGCTCTCGGGGTGGCGCTGGCCTACGCCAAGGGCATCGGCGGCACCCGGGGTGGCGTCATCGAGACGAGCTTCAAGGATGAGACCGAGACCGATCTGTTCGGAGAGCAGGCGGTCCTCTGCGGCGGCGTCACCGAGCTCGTGCGCGCGGGCTACGAGACGCTGACCGAGGCCGGCTATGACGAGCGCCTGGCCTACTTCGAGGTCCTGCACGAGCTCAAGCTGATCGTCGACCTCATGTATGAGAAGGGGATCAGCGGCATGCGCTACTCGATCTCCAACACCGCCGAGTACGGCGACATGACGCGCGGCCAGCGCATCATCGGCGAGGAGACGCGCGCGGCGATGAAGCAGGTACTCAAGGAGATCCAGAACGGCGACTTCGCCCGCGAGTGGATCGCCGAGAACCGCGCCGGCCAGGAGAACTTCAAGCGGATGCGCTCGGAGCAGGCCGGCCACCAGGTTGAGGTGGTGGGGAAGGAACTGCGCGCCCAGATGGACTGGATCGACACGGACTTCCAGGAGTAGCTCCCGCCCCCCGTGGGCAACCCCATCCCAGCCCTCTCCCAGCCAGGCCACATGACCCAGACCACGACCGACCTCAGGATCCCTGACGAGCTCAAGCCCGCGGACGGACGCTTCGGATCCGGGCCCTCCCGCGTGCGCCCCGAGCAGCTCCAGTACGTCGCGGGGCCGGGCGCGGCCGTCATCGGCACCTCGCATCGACAGAAGCCCGTCCGCCAGCTCGTCGGCCGTATCCGCGCCGGCATCTCCGACCTGCTCGGCCTCCCCGAGGGCTACGAGGTGGTGCTGGGCAACGGGGGCACGACCGCGTTCTGGGACGCCGCGACGTGCTGCCTGATCCGCGAACGCTCGCTGCACCTCGCCTACGGCGAGTTCTCCTCCAAGTTCGCGGCCTGCACCAAGGCGGCCCCGTTCCTGCGCAAGCCGATCGTGGTGACGGCCGAGCCCGGCGACGCGCCCACGCCGGGCGACGGGCTGGGCGCCGAGGCCATCGACGCCATCGCCTGGGCCCACAACGAGACCTCGACCGGCGTGATGGTGCCGGTCACGCGCCCGGAGGGCTCCGACGGCGCCCTGATCCTCATCGACGCCACCTCTGGAGCGGGCGGCCTCCCGCTCACCGCCGCCGACGCCGACGTCTACTACTTCGCTCCGCAGAAGGGCTTCGCCTCCGACGGCGGCCTGTGGCTGGCGGCGATGAGCCCGGCGGCGCTCGAGCGCGTGGAGGACCTGTCCGCCGGGACCGACGGGCGCTGGATCCCGGACTTCCTGTCGCTGCCCACGGCGGTTGAGAACTCGCGCAAGGATCAGACCTACAACACCCCGGCGATCGTCACCCTGCTCATGCTCGAGAGCCAGCTCGAGTGGATGCTCGAGCTGGGCGGGCTGGACGCGATGGTGCAGCGCACCACGGCCTCCAGTACGCACCTGTACGAATGGGCGATGGCGCACGAGTCGGCGACCCCGTTCGTGTCCGACCCGGCCAAGCGGTCGCTGGTGGTGGGCACGATCGACTTCGACGAGGCCGTCGACGCCGCCGCGCTGGCGGCGACGCTGCGCGCCAACGGGATCGTCGATGTCGAGCCCTACCGCAAGCTCGGTCGCAACCAGCTGCGCGTCGCGATGTTCCCGGCAACCGATCCCGCCGATGTGCAGGCGCTCACCGCCTGCGTCGACTGGGTCCTGGAGCGGTCGTGACGCGGGTGCTCGTCGCCGAGAAGATCGGCGCCTCCGGGGTGGACCTGCTGCGCGAGCACTTCGAGGTCGACGTCGGGGTCGGTTGGGATCGCTCAGAGCTCGAGCAGCGGATCGGCGACTACGAGGGGATCCTCATCCGCTCGGCGACCAAGCTCGACGGGGACCTGCTGGCCAAGGCCACCCGGCTGCGCGCGGTCGGACGCGCGGGCGTCGGTGTGGACAACGTCGACGTACCGGTGGCGACCAAGCGCGGGATCGTGGTCGCCAACGCTCCCGAATCCAACGTCATCACCGCCGCCGAGCACACCATGGCGTTGCTGCTGGCGCTGGCCCGCAACGTCCCCCAGGCCCACGCGTCGCTGACCGGCGGGGCGTGGGAGCGCTCCAAGTTCTCCGGCGTGGAGCTGTATGAGAAGACGCTGGGGATCCTCGGCTTCGGCCGCATCGGGCAGCTCGTTTCCCAGCGGGCCCGCGGCTTCAACATGCACGTGGTCGGGTTTGACCCCTACGTGTCGGCCGAGCGCTACCGCGAGCTGGGCGTCGAGCAGGCCGCCTCGCCCGACGACGTGTACGGCGCGGCCGATTTCATCACCCTGCACCTGCCCAAGACGCCTGACACGGAGGGCTGGCTCAACGCCGAGGTGCTCGCCAAGTGCAAGGACGGCGTGCGCATCCTCAACGTGGCCCGCGGGCCGCTGGTCGTCGACGAGGATCTCAAGGCCGCGCTCGATTCCGGCAAGGTGGCCGGCGCCGCGCTCGACGTGTTCCGCTCCGAGCCGATCACCGATCATCCGCTGTTCGGCTACTCCAACGTGATCGTGACGCCGCACCTGGGCGCGTCCACCGCCGAGGCCACCGACCGGGCCGGCTACCAGGCGGCGGAGCAGGTGGTGGCTGCGCTGGCCGGCGGCGTCGTCACCAGCGCGGTGAACGTGCCCGCGATCCCCGCCGAGGACCTCGAGGTGCTCGGCCCCTACGTCGCGCTGTGCGAGTCGCTGGGCCGGATCGCAGTGGCGCTGGCGATCGCCGACGGCGGCTCGGTCGACGGGATCGAGACGCAGTACTTCGGGCGACTGGCCGATCGTGACACGCGGCTGCTGTCCATCCAGGCACTGCTCGGCGCGCTGGCCGGCCACACCGAGGAGGAGCTCAACGCCGTCAACGCCCACGTGGTGGCCGAGGAGCGCGGCATCCGGCTGGTGGAGACCAAGCACTCGACGGCGCGGGAGTACACCGATCTCGTCCGCGTGGTCGTGACCGCCAGCGGCCGCACCGTGCGCGTGTCCGGCACGCTGTTCGGCCAGCGCAACCGCCCGCATCTGCTCGAGGCGTGGGGCCACCGGTTCAACGTGCAACTCGAGGAGCACATCACGCTGTTCCGCTATCAGGACCTGCCGGGCATGCTCGGCCGGGTCGGCACGCTGTTCGGCGAGCACGGCGTCAACATCATCTCCGCGGCCGTCGGGCGCCTGCCCGACGAGCGCTCCGACGACGAGGGTCATCTCGCGGCGATGGCGATCACCACCGCATCACCCGTACCGGCCGACGTGGTGGCGCAGATCGTCAGCAGCGACGGCTTCGTCGCCGGTCACACCGTCGCGCTCTGAGACGCACCTCGAAAGCTGCCGCGGCTTGTGCAGGTTTGACGCTCGCCGTTGTTCAGTAACGGCGAGCTGACGCTGCCGCCACATCGGGTCGGAGAGGGTCGCCTGGGCCGGCATCCAGCCAGGCCACGTCCAGCCAGCGGAGGAGTTACGAGCAATGGTCACCGGGTCCGCGCCGTCTCGGCGCGTCGTCAGCATGCTGCTCGCGTTCGCGACGATGGCGGTGGGTCTCGTGAGCGCAGGCCCGGCGTCAGCCGCCGGGCTGATCGTCGACGGCTCGGTGACGACCCATCAGTCCTCCGCCTCGAGCACCATCACATCCGGAGCCATCTCGACGACGTCGGCAAACGATCTCGTCGTCGCGTTCATCGCCTCCGACGGACCGAGCCGCAGCGGAGGTCAGACCTTCTCATCGGTGACCGGTGGCGGGCTGACCTGGAAGCTGGTGCAGCGGACGAACGCCCAGCCGGGCACCGCCGAGATCTGGACCGCGGTGGCCGCCCACCCGCTGTCGAGCGCGACCGTCACGGCGACGCGGAGCTCGGGCTCATATGGCGGCAGCATCGACGTCGTCGCCTTCTCCGGGGCCGACACGACCACCAGCGGCGCGGTCGGCACCGCCAGCGCCGCCACCGGCGCTCCGTCGGTCTCGCTGACGACGACCACCTCCGGCTCATGGGTGTGGGCGGTCGGCGACGACTACGACAGGGCGGTGAGCCGGACCGTCGGGGCAGGGCAGACGAAGTTCGACGAGTTCCTGGCCGGCAGCGGAGACACGTACTGGACGCAGAGCCAGACCGCTCCGGGTAACCCCGCCAACGCGAAGGTGACGCTCAACGACACCGCTCCCACGACCGACCGGTGGGACCTGGCGGCCATCGAGATCCGAGCCGGCGTGCCCGACACCTCGCCGCCCACCGCGCCGGACAGCCTTCAGGCGACGGCGCCCAACTCCAACCAGGTCCAGCTCAGCTGGTCTGCCAGCACCGACAACGTGGGCGTCACCGGCTATGACGTGCTACGCGGCGGCAGCGTGATCGGCACGGCGACCGGCACGACGTACCTGGACAACACCGTCAGCCCGTCCACCCAGTACACGTACACGGTGGAGGCGCTGGACGCGGCGGGCAACGTCTCGGCGCCGTCCGCGCCCGCCAGTGTGACGACTCCGGCGGCATCGGCCACACCGCCGGTCATCTCCCAGATCGCCACGAGCCAGGTCACCACGACCTCGGCGACGGTGAGCTGGACGACCGATATCCCGTCGAGCTCGCAGGTCCTGTACGGGACCAGCCCGACCTACAACCGATCCACGGCGCTCGACGCCACCCAGGTGACGGGCCACAGCCAGACCCTGACCGGCCTGACGCCCGGCACCAGCTATCACTTCGCGGTCCAGTCGACCGGGAGCTCGTCGAACACGGCCACGTCGGGCGACAACACGTTCGCCACGATGGCCGCGAACGTGACGCTCCCGGACATGAAGATCCTGGTCCCCACCAGCGCCATCTCGGTCGCGACCAACGCGACCACCCACGACCGCCAGCTCCAGTTCACCCACATCACGTGGGATGCGGGCGCGGGACCGTTCGAGATCGATCCGTCCTACAACGCCCAGACCGGCACCGCGACCTGGATGCAGGCCATCTACGCGATGAGCAAGCCGGGCGTGTGGACACTGGATCACAAGGTCCCGGTCGCGGCGACGGGCGTGTTCGATCCGCCGTCGGACTACCAGTTCCCGCTGACCAGGTTCACCCTCAACACCGTCAACGCCGACGGCTCCGTGGGCAGCGTCGTCGCCACCAGCCCGAAGACCGACTACTGCATCACCGGCGACACCTTCGTCGGCGGCGTCCCCAACGCTCCCAACAGCACCACGCCGCCCGAGTCCAACTGCGACGACCCCAACAAGCCGCTGGGATGGTCGGTGGGCTGGGGCGATGAGTACGACCAGACCGACGACGGGCAGCCGATCGACCTCACCGGCATCCCGGACGGGACCTACATCCTGCAGGGCAGCGTCGATCCCCAGCACGTGCTCACCGAGAGCGATCCCAGCAACGACGTCGTCGACACCGAACTGCAGATCTCCGGCAACAGCGTGACCGTGCTCTCGCAGACCAACCCCGGCACGACGCCACCGACGGTGGCGATGACCAGCCCCGCCGACGGGTCCGACGCGTCGGGAACGGTCAAGCTCACCGCGTCGGCGGTGGCCGGCGGCTCGAACACCATCACCTCGGTGCAGTTCCTGCTCGACGGCCAGCCGCTGGGCAACCCGGTGACCTCGGCGCCCTACACGTTCAACTGGACCGTGGGGAGCACGCCGCTGGGCACCCACACCCTGAGTGCGCGGGTGACCGATTCGGCCGGCAACGTGGCGACGGCATCGCCGATCACCGTCACCGTCGTCTCGGGTGGCGGCGGAGGTGGCGGAGGTGACACGACGCCGCCGACGATCAGCATCACCAACCCGACGCAGAACGAGACCGTCTCGGCGACCATCCCGCTGGCCGCCAACGCCTCGGACAACGTGGCGGTGGCGTCGGTGCAGTTCTCGGTCGACGGGCAGAAGGTGGGCAGCCCGGTGACGTCGGCTCCGTACGCGATCAACTGGGACAGCACGACGGTGGCCTCGGGCACGCACGTCATCTCGGCCCAGGCGACCGACACCAGCGGCAACGTCGGCTCCTCCCAGCAGGTCACGGTGAACGTGCAGAATCCGGCCCCGCCGATGACGTGCTTCGTCATGGATGCGCAGGCGAACGTACGGGGCAACGGGAAGGTGACGACACCCCCGTTCCACACCGGCGAGGCGGGTGAGACGCTGCTCGCCTTCGTGTCCTCCGACGGCCCCGCCAAGGCCAACGGGCAGACGGTCACCGTGAGTGGTGCCGGTCTGACCTGGACGCTGGTCAAGCGGGCCAACGGACAGGCGGGCGACGGTGAGATCTGGGCGGCGACCGCTCCCGCCGTCCTCCCCGCGGCGACCGTCACCTCGACGCCGGCCAAGAGCGGCTTCGACGAGGATCTCACCGTCATCGCGATGGAGGGAGTCGACGGCGTCGGGGCATCGGCGACCGGGTCCGGCGCCAGCGGGGCGCCGAGCCTCAAGCTCACCACGCAGGGCGCCCCGTCGCTGGTGTTCGCCGTCGGTCACGACTACGACAACGCGGTCGCGCGGACCCTGCCGGCCAACTGGACGATGCTCGACCAGTGGCTCGACACCGGGGCCGGGGACACGTCGTGGACCCAGTACACGTCGGTTCCGATCAGCCCCGCCGGCTCGGTGGTGACCGTCTCTGACGCGGCGCCGACCGCGGACCGGTGGGACCTCGCCGCGGTGGAGCTGATCGGGGACGGCAGCTGACGCGGCCGCGGACTGGAAGGCGTTGCTACGCTGTGCGTCGAATGTCGCAGCGCCTCGATCTTCGACTTCTTCTCCTCCCCCTCCGGGGGGAATAGCGCGTGGGCGGCCGCACGTAGCCGCAAACAACAGCACCGAGAAGCAGCCCGAGTTCGAGCAAAGGAACAGAGCGACATGGCACCACCCGACGATCCCAACCGAGTACTGATCTTCGACACGACGTTGCGTGACGGCGAGCAGTCGCCCGGCATCTCGCTGAACACGCAGGAGAAGCTGGAGATCGCCCAGCAGCTGGCCCGCCTGGGCGTCGACGTGATCGAGGCGGGGTTCCCGATCACCTCGCCGGGCGACTTCGACGCCGTCCAGACCATCGCGCGCACGGTGCAGGGCCCGGTCATCGCCGGCCTGGCCCGCACGCACGTGGGCGACATCGACGCGGCCTACAACGCGGTCAAGGACGCCGAGCACCCGCGCATCCACACCTTCATCTCCACCTCGGACATCCACATCAAGCATCAGCTGCAGAGCACGCGCGAGGACGTCAAGGGGCAGGCGCGCGCCGCCGTGGCCCACGCCAAGCAGTACCTCGATGACGTGGAGTTCTCACCGATGGATGCGACGCGCGCCGACCTGGAGTACACCGCCGAGGTGTGCCAGATCGCCATCGACGAGGGCGCGACGACGATCAACATCCCCGACACCGTCGGCTACACCATGCCCCACGAGTACGCCGAGTTCCTGCGCCGGCTCTACGAGGCGGTACCCGACCTGCGCGACGTGGTGCTCTCGGTGCATTGCCACGACGACCTGGGCCTGGCCGTGGCCAACTCCTTCGCGGGGCTGCAGGCCGGGGCTCGGCAGGTGGAGTGCGCGGTCAACGGCATCGGCGAGCGGGCCGGTAACGCGGCGATCGAGGAGATCATCATGCTCCTGCACACGCGCCAGGCCGACGTGGGCCTGTTCACCGGGGCCAACACGCGGGAAATCGCGCGGACCTCCCGCATGGTCTCGCGCCTGACCGGCTACGTGGTCCAGCCCAACAAGGCGATCGTGGGCCGCAACGCCTTCGCCCACGAGTCGGGCATCCACCAGGACGGCGTGCTCAAGGAGCGCACCACCTACGAGATCATGGATGCCACCACGGTCGGCCTGGACGCCAACTCGATCGTGCTGGGCAAGCACTCGGGCCGCCACGCCCTGGCCCAGGCACTGGCCGAGCTGGGCTTCGAGCTGCAGGGCCAGTCGCTCAACACGGCCTTCAAGCGCTTCAAGGAGATCGCGGACAAGAAGAAGCAGGTCACCGCGCTGGACCTCGAGGCGCTGGTCACCGACGAGCTGCGCCAGGAGATCGCCGGCTACACGCTGGAGTGGTTCGACGTGGAGGCCTCCACCCGCCGGCCTCCGCACGCCACCGTCGCGGTGCGCGGACCCGACGGGGAGGAGCTGGTCGGCTCGTTCACCGGCGACGGCCCGGTCGACGCCATCTTCCACGCCATCAACGCGGCCACCAGCGTCGATGCCAAGCTGCGCGAATTCCGCGTGGACGCGGTCACCGGCGGCCAGGACGCTCTCGGAGAGACGTCGGTGGTGCTGGAGGTCGGCGGCGTCACCGGCGCCGGCCAGGGCGTCTCCACCGACATCCTCGAGGCCGGCGCGCGCGCCTACGTGCGCGCGCTCTCCAACGCGGTGCGCCGTCACGGCGCGCTGGCCGAGCAGCAGGCCGCGGCCGACGCGCCCGTGCCAGAGGTCGTCCGCGCCCCATAGGGAACGCCGTCGCGGTCGGGCGCACCGGCTCCGCGGCCGGGGGCGCCCTATCAGCGGCCGGCGTCGGCGGCCACCATCAGCCCCTGGCGGTAGCCGGCCGAGAGGACCCGCGTACGCGGCTCCTGGTCCATGAAGTTCGAGCCCATGGCGGCGGCGCACTCCGCGTTGGGGGCGATCGTGCGCACCTGGGCGCCCCGGCGGCGCAGGGCGAGCGACTCGATCGACACGGCCGAGCGGGCCACGTTGCGCATGACCGTCAGCATCGTGTGGCGGGTGGCCAGGCTGGCGGTCGGATTGAGGCAGAGGACGTGGGTGTCGCGGCCGGCGGGCGCGGCGTCGAGGTTGGTCGGGCTCCAGACGCCGCCGTCGACGTACTCGCGGCCGCCGATCCGCACCGGGGCGAACAGCCACGGCACCGTGCACGACGCCTCGACCGCCTCGCCGACGCTGGCCACGGGCGCGCCGGGGCTGCCGAACACGACCCGGCGTCCGTTGGCGCGGTCCACCGCGGTGACCCGCAGCCGCCCGTCGAAGCGAGCCCCCGCACGCTCGATCTGCGCGCGCAGGCCGGCCAGCGTGTCGGGCGGCCGGGGGAGACCGCGCAGCAGCAGCGCCCTGACGATCGCGCCGCCGGGTGCGGCCATGCCGAGCGCCAGAGGGGCGAACGTCGCGCTGGCGGCCAGGGCGGCCTGACCGGCGCGCCGGGCCGCGGCGACGGCGGCCACGGCGAGACCGCGGCTGGCGCCGCCGTCGGCCAGCTGGAGCTCGGTGCCCACCGACGAGGGGCGCCGTGGCGCGTTGCCGGCGGCCAGGTGGGAGGCCACGATCGCGCCCGCCGAGGTGCCCACGAAGGACTCGCACTGGCGCAGGTCGAGGTCGGCGCCGTCCTCGATCCCCGCCAGGACGCCCATCATCCAGGCTTCGCCGAGGACGCCGCCGCCGCCGAGAACCAGGACATCGGGTCGCGTCCGCACGACCCCCAGGCTAGCCGGGCAATCGCCCCGGCGGTCGGCCCACACGTGCGATCTCCAGCAGTCGCGTGTACGTGATAGCGTACAAGCGTATGGCGCTGGCCGAACCGCATCTGACCTCGCCCGAAGGCCTGGGCGCCCGCATCCGAGCGCTGCGCGAGGCGATGGACCTGTCGCTGCGCGACTTGGCGCTGCGCTGCGGGGTGAGCGCGCCGATGCTGTCCCAGGTCGAGCGCGGCGAGACGAGCCCGACGCTCCAGGTGGCCACACGGATCGCCCACGGTCTGGAGCTGCGCCTCTCCCAGCTCCTGCGCCTCGACGAGGGCGGTGCGGTCACGGTCGTGCGCAGCGGCGAGCGCCGGACCGGACCGGCCGCCGCGTCCGGTCACGCCTATGAGATCCTCACGCCGCCCCTGCCCGGCCAGCGGGCCGAGCTGTCACGCCACACGCTCGCACCGGGCGCGGTCACCGGCGGTCCCGGCGACCCGCCGATGCACGAGCCGGGCAGCCGCGAGACCGCGCTCGTCCAGGAGGGCACCGTCATCCTGCACTGCGATGGCGCGGGCCACGAGCTGGGCGCCGGCGACTGCGTCACCTTCGACGCGGACCTGCCCCATCACTTCGAGAACCCCGGAACCGACGAGGCCGTGCTCCTGGCAGTGGTGAGCGCGGGCCTCAGGAGGAGCTAGAGAACCACTCATGCCCACGAGCCTGTTCGACAAGATCTGGGAGGCCCACGAGGTGGCCCCTGGCCTCATCTACATCGACCTGCACCTCGTCCACGAGGTCACCAGCCCGCAGGCCTTCGACGGGCTCCGCCTGGCCGGCCGCAAGCTGCGCCGTCCGGACCGCACGCTCGCCACGGCCGACCACAACGTGCCCACCGACGGCACGCCGGTGGCGGCGCGGATCAAGGATGAGCTGTCCCGGGTGCAGGTGGAGACGCTGGAGCGCAACTGCCAGGATTTCGGGATCCCGGTGTACTCGCTGGGCTCAGACCGTCAGGGGATCGTGCACGTCATCGGGCCCGAGCTCGGAGTCACCCAGCCGGGGATGACGATCGTCTGCGGCGACTCTCACACCGCCACCCACGGCGCCTTCGGGGCGCTGGCCTTCGGCATCGGGACCTCCGAGGTCGAGCACGTGCTGGCGACCCAGTGCCTGGTGCAGGCCAAGCCCAAGTCGATGATCATCCGCTACGAGGGCGAGCTCGGCTTCGGCGTCACCGCCAAGGACCTCATCCTCGCCACCATCGGCCAGATGGGCGTTGACGGCGCCGTGGGTCACGTCGTCGAATACGCTGGCCCGGCGATCGCGGCGCTGACCATGGAGGGCCGCATGACCGTCTGCAACATGACGATCGAGGGTGGCGGTCGCGCCGGCATGATCGCGCCCGACGACACGACCTCGGAGTGGGTGATGGGACGGCCCGCGGCGCCCGCGTCGGTGCCCGACGAGTGGCGCGCCCTGAAGACCGACGAGGGCGCCGCCTTCGACAAGGAGGTGACCGTGGACGCCGGGGCGATCAGCCCGATGGTCACGTGGGGCACCAACCCCGAGATGGTCGTCGGCGTCGCGGACACGGTGCCCGACCCCCAGGACGACGGGGACGAGCGGGCCCTTCACTACATGGGCCTGGAGGCGGGCACGCCCATCCAGGAGATCGCGCTCGACCGCGTGTTCATCGGCTCGTGCACCAACTCCCGGATCGGGGACCTGCGCGCGGCCGCCGACGTGGTCAACGGACGCAAGGTCGCCACCGGCGTCTACGCCATGGTCGTCCCGGGATCCCAGCAGGTCAAGGCCCAGGCCGAGCAGGAGGGCCTGGACGAGGTCTTCCGCCGGGCCGGCTTTGACTGGCGCGGCGCCGGCTGCTCGATGTGCCTGGGCATGAACCCGGACATCGCCGCCCCCGGCGAGCGGGTCGCCTCGACCTCGAACCGCAACTTCGAGGGCCGTCAGGGGCGCGGCGCCCGATCGCACCTCGTCTCGCCTCAGATGGCGGCCGCGGCGGCGATCGAGGGTCATTTCGTCGACATCCGCGAATGGGAGGGAGCCCACCGATGAAAGCCATCGAGACGATCACCGGGCCCGTCAGCGTGCTCAACCGCGACGACGTCGACACCGACCAGATCATCCCCAAGCAGTTCCTCAAGCGGGTCGAGCGGACCGGCTTCGGGGAGTTCCTGTTCTACGACTGGGCCAAGGAGCCCGACTGGGACCTCCCGTCCAACCCCATCCTGGTGGCCGGGCGCAACTTCGGGTGCGGGTCCAGCCGCGAGCACGCGCCGTGGGCGCTCGAGGACTACGGGTTCCAGGCGGTCATCGCCTCGAGCTTCGCCGACATCTTCCGCTCCAACTGCACGAAGATCGGGCTGCTCCCGGTCCAGCTGACCAGCGAGGAGTGCGCCGCGATCGCCGAGGCGGGGGAGGCGCAGGTGGACCTGGCCGGGCAGGAGGTCCGGTGGCCGGGGGGGACGGCGCGCTTCGAGATCGACCCCCAGATCAAGCACCGGCTGCTCAACGGCCTGGACGACATCGCGCTCACCCTCGAGCAGGACGACGCCATCGCCGCCTACGAGCGCGAGCGCGAGCGGTCGGGGCCCTCGACGAGCGTGCTGTGAGCGCGGTGACGGGCGTCGCGTCATCCGAGACGTTCTCGGCCCACGCCGCCGAGTACGACGCGCTGCGCCGGCGCCTGGTGCCCGGCTACGACGGCTTCTACGGGGCCGCGGTCGAGGTGCTCGAGCGCGTCGCCGGCGACGTGGGCCGGGTGCTCGACCTCGGCGCCGGAACCGGGCTGCTCAGCGCCGCGATCACCGGCGCGTTCCCGGACGCCGAGATCGATCTGCTCGACGCCTCGGAGGCGATGCTGGCGCAGGCCCGGCGCCGGCTCGGGGGCGCCGTGCACGCCGTCCACGTCGCGGACATGTGCGGCGCGCTGCCGGCGGGCCCGTTTGACGCCGTGGTCTCGGCGCTGGCCATCCACCACCTCGAGCATCCTGACCAGCGGGCGCTGACGGCCCGCGTGCACACGGCGCTGCGGCCGGGGGGCGTGTTCGTCAACGCCGAGCAGGTCGACGCGCCCACGCCGGAGCTCACCGCGATCTACGAGCAGCGGTGGGCCGAGGACTGCCGGGCCCTGGGCGCCGCCGAGGCGGAGATCGACGCCGCGCGCGAGCGGATGCGCCACGACCGCTGCGCCGACGTCGAGACGCAGCTTCGGTGGTTGCGCGAGGGCGGCTTTGCCACCGCCGATTGCATCTACAAGTCGTGGCGGTTCGCCGTCCTGATCGCACAGAAGGAGGGCTGAGAGCCATGGCCGGCACCAGAGACTGGGATGCCAGCACCTATGACCGCGTCTCCGCGCCCCAGCAGGCGTGGGCGGCCGAGCAGCTCGACCGGCTCGACCTGGCCGGTGACGAGGTGGTCGTCGACGCCGGCTGCGGCAGCGGGAAGATCACCCTGGAGCTCATCCGCCGCGTCCCGCGCGGCCGGGTCTACGCCGTCGATGCGGCGCCGTCGATGGTCGCTCACACGCTCCAGGCCGTCGGGGACCGCGCGACCGCGCTGTGCCAGGACCTGACCGAGCTGAGCCTCCCCGAACCCGTCGACGTCGTCTTCTCCAACGCCACGTTTCACTGGATCGGAGATCACGACGCCCTCTTCGCGGCGCTGGCACGCAACATGAAGCCGGGCGCGCGCCTGCTGGCTCAGTGCGGCGGCAAGGGCAACATCGACCGCTTCCGCAAGCTGGCCGACGCCGTCGCCTTCGAGGACCCCTTCGCTCCCTACTTCGCCGATTGGGTGCGTCCGTGGAACTACGCCACCCCCGAGGAGACCGCGGAGCGGCTGGAGCGCGCCGGCTTCACCGAGATCTCCACCTGGCACGAGGACAAGCCCACGCTGCTCCAGGAGCCCCGCGCCTTCGTCAGCACGGTGTGCCTGGTGCGCCACCTCGATCCGCTGCCCGCCGAGCTGCGCGACCGGTTCATCGACACGGTGCTCGAGCGCTACGACACGCCCGTGGTCCTGGACTACGTGCGCCTGAACATGACCGCGCGAGCGATCGGATGCCAGGCGCGATCGGTAGGGTCCCCGCCTCGATCATGACCGACGTCAACCACATCGTCACCCTGCCGGGGGACGGGATCGGCCCTGAGATCATGGCGCCGACGCTCGAGCTCCTGGACGCCGTGGTCCCAGGCCGCTTCGAGTACGAGGAGCACGTCT
Source organism: uncultured Actinomycetota bacterium (assembly GCA_963771675.1). Lineage (GTDB taxonomy): Bacteria > Actinomycetota > Thermoleophilia > Solirubrobacterales > Solirubrobacteraceae > Palsa-465. The sequence goes on from CAVYUJ010000011.1 coordinate 102,100, forward strand.
TCGGCGGGGCGTCGATCGACGCCCACGGCACCGCGCTCACCGACGAGACGCTCGCCGCCTGCCGCGCGTCTGACGCGGTCCTGCTCGCCGCGGTCGGCGGACCCAAGTGGGACACCACCGATCCTGACCAGCCGCGGCCCGAGCAGGGGCTGCTGGGGCTGCGCAAGGGTCTGGGCCTGTTCGCCAACCTGCGCCCGGTCAAGCCGCTGCCCGCGCTCTACGACGCCAGTCCGCTCAAGCGGGAGATCATCGAGGGCACCGACATGCTCGTCGTCCGCGAGCTCACCGGAGGGATCTACTTCGGTGAGAAGACCCGGACCGCCGACAGCGCAACGGACGCCTGCGTCTACACGCGCGCGGAGATCGAGCGGATCGGCCGGGTGGCCTTCGGCGCCGCGCGCTCGCGCGTGACCAGCGTGGACAAGGCCAACGTGCTGGAGACCAGCCGGCTGTGGCGTGAGGTCATCCGCGACCTGCACTCGGCCGAGTTCCCCCACATCGAGCTCGAGCACCTCCTCGTGGACAACGCCGCGATGAAGCTGGTGTCGGCGCCCCGGCACTTCGAGGTGATCGTCACCGAGAACATGTTCGGGGACATCCTCTCCGACGAGTCGGCGATGCTCACGGGCTCCCTGGGCATGCTCCCCAGTGCGTCATTGGGGAATACGCTCCCACCCACGCACCCCGACGCCACCCCCGGCGTCTTCGAGCCCGTCCACGGCTCGGCCCCCGACATCGCCGGCCAGGGGATCGCCAATCCGCTGGCCATGTTCCTGTCGGCGGCGATGATGCTGCGGCACGGCTTCGCCCTGGAAAACGAGGCTGCGGCGGTAGAATCGGCGGTCGATCGTGCGCTGGCCGAAGGGCTGCGCACGCCGGATCTGGGGGGCGAGGCGACGACCGCGCAAGCCACCCGGGAAGTCCTTCAGCACCTGTAGCGCCCGCGTCGCATCGTCTTCAAACCGAAAGGTCAGTCGTGGAACAAGCCGACTTCATCTGGCACAACGGAGAACTCGTTGCCTGGGAGGACGCGAAGATCCACGTACTGACGCACGGGCTGCACTACGGGACCGGCGTGTTCGAGGGCGAGCGCGCCTACGACACGCCCGAGGGTCCGGCGATCTTCCGCCACCACGATCATCTCAAGCGGCTGTTCGCGTCCGCGGAGCTCTACTACATGCCGATCCCGTACACGCTCGAGGAGCTGCGCGCCGCGACGCATGAGCTGATCGCCGCCAACGGCCTGCCCGCCTGCTACATCCGCCCGATCGTCTACCGCGGCTACGGCCAGATGGGCCTGAACCCGCTCGACTGCGAGGTGAGCGTGTCGATCGCCGTGTGGCCGTGGGGGGCGTATCTCGGCGCGGACTCGGCCACCCGGGGCGTGCGCGCCAAGGTGTCGAGCTGGCGGCGCATCTCCTCGGACTCGCTCATCCCGCAGGCCAAGGCCTCCGGGCAGTACCTCAACAGCGTGCTGGCCAAGGTGGAGTCGGTCAAGGCCGGGTATGAGGAGTCGATCCTGCTCGACAACCGTGGTTTCGTGTGCGAGGGCACGGGCGAGAACATCTTCGTCGTACGTGACGGCGTGATCGTCACCCCGCCGCAGACCGCCAGCATCCTGGACGGCATCAGCCGCAAGTCGATTCTCCAGATCGCCCACGACCTCGGCTATGTGGTCGTCGAGCGCGACCTGGCCCGCGCCGAGCTCTATCTCGCCGACGAGGTGTTCATGTCGGGCACCGCGGCCGAGATGGTCCCGGTGTGCGAGATCGACGATCACCGCATCGGGGAGGGGGTCTCGGGGTCGGTCACCCGGGCCGTCCAAACGGTCTATATGGACGCCCTGCACGGTCGCGACGCGCGTTACCGGGAGTGGCTGGACGTGGTGAAGGTCCCCTCCCGCAGCGCCGCCCCATGAGCACCCGGATCGAGCTCTATGACACCACCCTGCGCGACGGGATGCAGGGTGAGGGCATGTCCCTGTCGGCGGGCGAGAAGCTGCGGGTGGCCCACCGGCTCGACGAGCTGGGGCTGGACCTCATCGAGGCCGGGTTTCCCAGCTCCAACCCCAAGGAGCTCGAGCTGTTCGGACTGCTGGCGGGCGAGTCCTTCACCCATGCTCAGATCTGCGCCTTCGGGATGACCCGCCGGCGCGGGGTGGCGGCCGACGCCGACCCGGCCCTGCGCGTGATCGCGGACTGCTTTGCCCCGGTGTGCACGCTGGTGGGCAAGACATGGGCGCTGCACCTGGAGAAGGTCGTCAAGGTCGACCGCGATGAGAACCTGCGGATGATCTCCGAATCGGTGGCCTTCCTGGTCGCGCAGGGCAAGCGGGTCATCTACGACGCCGAGCATTTCTTCGACGGCTATGGCGACGATCGCGAGTACGCGCTGCGGTGCCTGCGCGCGGCGGCCGAGGCCGGCGCCGAGACCGTGGTGTGCTGTGACACCAACGGGGGCGCGCTGCCGCACGTGATCGGCGCGGCGATGACCGACGTCGTGGCGGCGGCGGGCTCCGCGGTCCGCATCGGCATCCACACCCACGACGATGCCGGCTGCGCCGTCGCCAACGCGCTCGCCGGCGTCCTGGCGGGCGCCACGCACGTCCAGGGGACGATGAACGGCTACGGCGAGCGCTGCGGCAACGCCAACCTCATCTCGATCATCCCCAACCTCCAGCTCAAGCTGGGCTATGAGTGCCTCACCGACTCACAGCTGGCCTCGCTGACCCCCACGGCGCACTACATCGCCGAGCTGCTGAACTTCACGCCCGATCCCGACGCGCCCTACGTGGGCCGCAACGCCTTCGCCCACAAGGGCGGGATGCACGTCGCCGGCGTCGCCGCCGATCCGGCCACGTTCGAGCACATCGAGCCTGAGATCGTCGGCAACCAGCGCGAGATGCTCATCTCCGAGCTCTCGGGCAAGGGCACGGTGCAGTCGCGGGCGCGTGACGCGGGCATCGAGCTCGACGATGCGGTCGCCGCGCACCTGGTGGAGCGCGTCAAGGACCTCGAGCACCGCGGCTATCACTACGAGGCCGCCGGCGGCTCATTCGAGCTGCTTCTGCGCAAGGAGACCGGCGACTACGAGCCGCTGTTCCGCCTGGAGTCGTGGCGCGCGATCGTGGAGAAGCGCGCCGATGGCCGGGTCGAGACCGAGGCGACGATCAAAATCTGGGTCGGCGGGGAGCGCTACGTGCGCACCGCCGAGGGCAATGGCCCGGTCCACGCCCTGGACAAGGCGCTGCGCGAGGCGCTGGTGGAGATCTATCCCCACCTGCGCGACATCGAGCTGGTCAACTTCAAGGTCCGCATCCTCGACGAGACCAAGGGCACCGATGCGGTCACCCGGGTGCTGCTCGACGTGTCCGACGGCGAGAAGGTGTGGGGCTCGATCGGCGTGTCGGAGAACGTCATCGAGGCCTCATGGGAGGCGCTCGTCGACTCGCTGGAGTACGGAATGCAGCCGGCGAGCCGCGGGCGCGTGTCGGGCGGCGCCGCCGCCGCGCCGCAGAGCTCGTGAGCGCGACCGACCTGGAGCAGATCCCGCTCGCCCGCCCGATCCTCGGCCAGGAGGAGGAGGAGCGGGTCCTGGCGGTGCTGCGCTCCGGCCATCTCTCGCTCGGGCCGCTGCTGGGGCAGTTCGAGCAGGCCTTCGCCGCCCGGCTGGGCGCCGGCTATGGCATCGCGGTCTCGAGCGGCACGGCGGGCCTTCACCTGGCGCTACGGGCGGTGGGGGTGACCGACGGCGATGAGGTGATCACCTCGCCGTTCTCGTTCGTCGCCTCGGCCAACGTGGCGCTGTACGAGCGAGCACGCCCGGTGTTCGCCGACATCGATCCGGTGACGCTCAACGTCGACCCCGACGCGGTCGCCGCCGCGGTGACGCCGCGCACCGCCGCATTGCTGCCCGTGCACGTGTTCGGCTATCCCGCCGACATGGTGGCCCTCGAGGGGCTGGGCCTGCCGATCGTCGAGGACGCGTGCGAGGCGCTGGGGGCCACCTACGCCGACGGGGTCTCGGTGGGCGCCCGCGGCCACCAGGCCGTGTTCGGCTTCTACGCCAACAAGCAGCTCACCACCGGCGAGGGCGGCGTGGTCACCACATCGGACGCGGCGGTCAAGGAGCGGCTGGACTCAGAGCGCAACCAGGGCCGTGCCCCGGACATGGGGTGGCTGGACCACGATCGGCTGGGCTTCAACTATCGCCTCAGCGACATCGCCTGCGCGCTGGGCCTGGCCCAGCTCGAGCGCCTTGACGACATGCTGGCCGGACGAGCGCGGGTGGCCGAGCACTACCGCGCTGCGCTGGCGGGAATCGAGGGACTGGAGCTGCCGTGCCCGGACGCGGACGGCAACCGCCGCGGCTGGTTCGTGTTCGTCGTCCAGCTCCCGCGGGAGGTCGAGCGCGACGATGTCGTTCGTGCCCTGGCCGAGCGATCGATCCCGAGCAAGCCGTATTTCCCCGCCATCCATCTCATGTCGTTCTACCGCGAGCAGTTCGGCCACCGCGAGGGACAGTTCCCGGTGTGTGAGGACGTGGCCGCGCGGTCGATCGCGCTGCCGTTCTTCCCGACGATGACCGAGGGCCAGGTCGAGCGGGTGGCGGTCCAGCTCGGTTCGGTGCTCCGCCGCTGAGGGCCGGAGGCGGACCGGGGGGTAGGTCCTAGGGCCCGCTGGCGAGGGTGATCGTCCAGGTGGACGTGTAGGCGCCGGATTTCGCGTTGCCGGGGATCCCCAGGTTCGTCGTCAGCGCCACATTCGTCGGCCCGGCGCCGCCCGCGACTGCGGCGTTGTAGACCTTGACCGCTGTGGGCGCGGTGGTGGCCGCCGGCACGGTGAGCGGATAGGCGACGGAGTTCGCCGGCAGAGTGCAATTGTTCGTGCCCGCCGTCGCCACTCCGGCGGTGATCGTCGCCGCGGTGGTGGGCAGGGCGTTGATGCCGGCCTTGAACGTCGTCGAGGTTGCCGTCAGGTTCCATCCGCTGCCCGAGCCCGTCTCGTCGTCCGGCGCCAGCGTCAACGTGGCCCCCACCGTCTGATCACGGCCGTTCAAGGTGGTGCTGGGCCAGGACAAGGTGCCGGGAGGGGTGAAGTTGAGTCCCCCGCCGCCGCAGCCGCTGAAGCCCCTGATGGTCCCCGAGACCCCGACGGCCTTGCCGAATGCCGCGCTGTTGAAGTCGATGCCGCTGAGCTGGTTGGTCGTGCCCGATGTCTGGGCCGACCAGCTCGTCCCGTTGGCGGTGACCACGATGGTCCCCGCAGCGCCGACGGCCGAACAAGCGGTCGCAGTCAGGCAGGAGATGTCGGCCAAGGCCTGGCTGACGCCGTCGGTCTGGAGCGTCCACGTCGAGCCGCCGTTGGTCGTGGCGACGATCTCGCCGTTGCTGGAGACCGCATTGCCCGCGGCGAAGCAAGTGCTGGTGCTGGTGCAGGTGATGTCGTTGAGGGCCACCGTCGCTCCCGACGGGGCGGTCTGAGCCGTCCAGGTGGTTCCGCCGTTGACGGTCGTCACGATGTTGGCGGTGCCGGCCGTGCCGCCGACCGCGGTGCAGACGGTCGTGCTGGGGCAATCGATGCCGTTGAGCTGGTTGACGGTGGCCGTGGGCGCCGTCTTGGCGATCCAGGTGGTGCCGCCGTTGATGGTCTCCATGATCTCCGGGTGGCCGCTGACCACGCCGCCGACCGCGAAGCAGATCGCCGTGCTCGGGCAGGAGACGGCCTGGAGCGCCGCCGTAGCCGCTGCCGGGGGACTCTGCGCGGTCCACGTCGCGCCGTTGGTGGTCGCGCCGATGAGCGGTCTTGTGGACACGAGCCCACCGACCGCCCAGCACGTGCTGGAGGACGCACAGGCCACGCCGTTGTACTGATCGGTGGCGCCCGTGGGCGACGTCTGGGTCGACCACGTGGGGCCGGCCGTGGAGCCGTTGGCCGTGTGAACGATCGTCGAGGCGGTGGCCGTGCCGCCGACGGACCAGCAGTTGTTGACGTCCGGGCAGGCGACGTCCAGCAGGGCGTTGGCGGTGGGCGACGTCTCCGCCGACCAGCTCGCCGCCGCTGCCGCCATCCCGGGGGCCACCAGCAGCCAGAGCAGCGCGACTGCCGTCGCCACCGGGGCGCAGCGGGCGATGCCGCGATGGCGACGAGCGCGCAGCGCCGGCGACGTGGTTCTAGTGCTCAAGGATGACCCGCCGGCGGCCGCGCCGGAGCGCCACGCCGAATCCGATGCCGCCGACCGCGATGCCGCCGACTCCGAACAGCGCCAGCAACAACCAGGGCGTTCCCGTGGTCCGGGGCCCGGTGCTTGAGGCCGCAGCCGCGCCGGCCGCCTTCAGGCGGTGGCTGACGGCAACGCTGCCGTTCAGGATCGTGGCCTTGCCGCACCTCGTCGCGGTGACGACGGCGCCGTACTTGCCCACGCCGAGTGCCCGCGGCCATGTCACCGGGTACGGGATCGTGTCGCCGGGGAGGATCGTGTCGAGTTGATGGCTGATCCGCTCCGCGCCCCCGGGGCCGGAGAGCTGGACCGAGAGGCGGGGCTTGCACAGCCGGCCGCCGGCGTTGGTCAGCGACACCAGGAGTCCGGCCGTCGCCGAGCGCTGCGCCGCTGCCAGTGCGACGCTGTGCAGAGCGATTGCGGCATGGGTGGGGCCCGGCACCTTGATCTCGATGCCGACGACCGTGCGCAGGACCTCGGTGACCGAGAACCGGCCGCCTGAGCTGTGCGGATGAGCCACTTCGACTGCCAGCCCGGCGAGATGGACTCCTGCCTTGACGTGAGCGGGGAGCCGAACGGTGAACGCCACGGGCATCTGATGGTGTGCGGGCACCGTCACGACGGACCGCGGGAGCACCACCCACCGTCCGGCCGCCGTCAGGCGGGTCTGGCGATTGCCGTACACGACGCCCGACGTCGCTCCGGTCAGCCCGTCGACCGGGTAGACGCGAAAGGCCAGGGGTGCCGCGCCGTCGTTGAACACCATGACCTGGTCGCGGAACGAGGCGCCCTGCGGCAGCGTGTGGATGAAGTACGCGCGGGTTGCCGGTACGGCCGCATCGAAGTGAGCCGGACGGGCGCCGAACCCGCCGATCGAGGTGGCCGAGGCCACACCGATGGGAGCGCCGACGGCGGCCACGAGGGCCGCCGCAAGCATCGAGAGGGCGAGGCGGAGCCGCATGGGGCCTACGGCCCGCTGACGAGCGACAGCGTCCAGGTCGACGAGTAGCTGCCCGCGAAGCTGTTGGCCGGAATCGCCAGGGCCCAGGTCGGGGTCACGGTCTGGTTGCCCATGCCGGTGTTGGCGATCGCGTTGTACAGCTTGGTGGCCGTGGGAGCGGTTGTCCCCGCCGGCAGGGTGTACGGATAGGAGACGGCGGTCGCTCCGCCCTGCGTGCAGGTCACGCTGGCATCACAGGTCGGCGCCGCCGGAGCCGATGCGATCGTCGTCGCGCCGATGGGCAGCGTCTTGAGGCCCGCCGCGAACGTCGTCGAGGTCCCGGTGATGTTCCAGCCCGAGCCCGACCCCGTGGCGTCGCCGACGTCGAACGCCTGCGCCAACGTCACGGTCTTGTTGGTGCCGTCCAGCGTGGTCCCCGGGAAGGAGACGCTGCCGGGGGTGCTCACGAACCCAAGCGAGCCTGCCGTCAATGTTTCAGATGCCGTGGTTGCGTACGCGGGAGCCACTGCCAGCAGCAATCCAGCGGTCGCAATCGCCGTCGCGAAAGGCGCCGTGATCCTGAACTTCATGGTATCCACACTCCTGGGTGTCAGATTTGAAGCGGGGCCACTCACGCTGAGAGGATTTGACCTCGGGCGCACGGTGTGCTGCTGGCCTCGTCGTTGGTTGCTGCATGGTGTGTATCGGTCGTTCGTCCGGGTTTAGTGAGCGTTTCTTGAGAATTCTTCAGATCCGGCCGAGCCCCCGCGGCCGCGGGCCGGTTCCAGCGACCGTCGCCGGTCCCGCGTTCATGGCCCCGGCGACGGGGCGCGACCGGCGCCCGCCGGTCCATAATGCGGGCATCTCCCGCTTCGCCGAGCCCCAGGACGCCGCCTTTCGCCGCCTCAACGACTCGATCGGGTTCGACTGGCGGCTGAGCCCGTACGACGTCGACCAGTCGATCGCTCACGCGTCGATGCTCGCCGCCCAGGGGATCATCTCCGAGGCCGACGGCGCCGAGCTGCGGCGCGGCCTCGAGCAGGTGCGCCAGGAGCTCACCGACGGGACGTTCGTCTTCGACGAGGGCGACGAGGACATCCACATGGCGATCGAGCGGCGCGTCACCGAGATCGTCGGGCGGGTCGGGGGCCGCCTGCACACGGCACGGTCGCGCAACGACCAGGTGGCCACCGACGTCGCCATGTTCGTGCGCGCGCACGCCCACGAGGCGCTGGAGCGCCTCGGACGGCTCGGCCACACGCTGGTGGAGCTCGCCGAGCGCCATCTCGACTGGCCGATCCCCGGCTACACCCACATGCAGCGCGCCCAGCCGATCTATCTCAGCCACCACCTGCTGGCCTACTTCTGGATGGTGCAGCGCGACATGCGGCGCTTCGAGGCCGTGATCGCCGCGACGGGCCGCCTGCCGCTGGGCGCCGGCGCGCTGGCCGGCGTCAACTTCGACACCGACCGGCGGGCGGTGGCCGCGGCCCTGGGCTTCACCGACGTGGCCGAGAACTCGGTCGACGCCGTCTCCAACCGCGACTTCGTGCTCGACTACCTGGCCGCGGCGGCGACGTGCGCCACCCACCTCTCGCGGCTCGGCGGTGAGATCGTGCTGTGGTCGACCGAGGAGTACGGATTCTGCGAGGTCTCCGACGCCTGGGCCTCGGGCTCGTCGATCATGCCCCAGAAGAAGAACCCGGACGCCGCCGAGCTGCTGCGGGCCAAGGCGCCGCGCCTGGTCTCCAACCTGGTGGCCCTGCATGGGGTGATGCACGGGCTCCCGCTCACCTACAACAAGGACATGCAGGAGGACAAGGAGCCGCTGTTTCACTCCTCCGACACGCTGGAGCTCTGCCTCGACGCGGCCACCGGCATGCTTCAGACGATCGCCTTCAAGCGCGAGCGGCTCGCCGCGGCCGCGGGGGACCAGTTCCTGGCCGCCACCGACATCGCCGACCTGCTCGTGCGCCGCGGCGTCCCGTTCCGCGAGGCGCACGGGGTGGTGGCCGGCCTGGTGCGCCAGGCGCTCGACGCCGGCAAGCTGCTCTCCGACCTCACTCCGGAGGAGCTCACGGCGCAGTCGCCCTCGCTGGACGAGGAGTTCTACCGCCTGCTCCAGGACGGGGCGTGGCTGGAGACCAAGGTATCGGAGGGCGGGACGTCTCTTGCACGGGTGCGCGAGCAGCTCGAGCGCGCCCGCGCGGCGCTGCGGTGAAGCGCGCCTTCTTCGACAGGCCCGTGCTGGAGGTCGCGCGCGCCCTCGTGGGGTGCGTCGTCAGCCACGGCGACACCGCCGGGGTCATCGTCGAGACCGAGGCCTACCACGATTCCGAGCCCGCCTGCCACGCCTTCATCGGGGTGACCCCGCGGACCCGGACGCTATTCGGCCCGCCGGGTCGCGCCTACGTCTACTTCTCCTACGGCATGCACTCGATGCTCAACGCGGTGTGCGAGCCGGCGGGCGTGGGGGCGGCGGTCCTCATCCGCGCACTGGAGCCGGTGGAGGGGATCGATCACATGCGTGAGCGGCGCGGGATGGAGGCGGCGCGCCAGCTCTGCTCGGGGCCGGGCAAGCTCACGCAGGCCCTGGGGATCGGGCTGGAGCTCAACGACACCGACCTGTTGCGCGGGCCCGTGGTGGTCTCGGACCGGCCGCGGTCCTGGCGCGACGTCGCCGTCGAGGTCGACGTCCGGGTGGGCATCACCAAGGCGGCCGACCTGCCCTGGCGCTTTCTCGCCGCCGGCAACCGCTACGTGTCGCGGCCGGTGCGGCGCGTCGCCGTGCCCTGAGCGAGGTCCGGTCGGCGCGGCGCGCGCAGCGCCCTCGGGCTAACCGGTCCCGCCGCCGCCCCCGAGGCCGGCGCCGCCGCTGCCTCCTCCGGTGCCGCCGGTGCCGCCACCCGTGCCACCACCGGCCCCTCCGCCGGTGCCACCACCGGCCCCTCCGCCGGTGCCACCACCGGCCCCTCCGCCGCCGGTGCCGCCGCCGGTGCCGCCGCCGGTGCCGCCACCGGTTCCGCCGCCCGTGCCACCGCCGGCTCCGCCGCCGGTGGCGCCGCCACCGGTCCCGCCGCCGGTGTTGGGGGTCGTCCCCGTGGCGCCGCCGGCATTGCCGGTCGTCCCCGTGCCACCGCCCGTCGGGGCGCTGGGCGTGCTGCCGGTCCCGGCGGCACCCGAGCTGACCGTGCCGGTGCCGGTTCCGGTCGAGCCCGACGCCTTCTTGTGCGGGTGCTTGCCGAACTGGAGGGCCTCGGTGGCCTCGAGCTGGAGCGCCTGGACCATGAAGTCGTGCCAGATGTTCGCCGGAAACGTTCCGCCCTCCACGGGCTGGCCGTTGTAGAGGGTGGTCATCGGGATCAGCTTGTTGGGATAGCCGACCCACACCGCGGTCGTGATCTGGGGCGTCCAGCCCACGAACCACGCGTCGCCGTAGTTGGAGGTGGTGCCCGTCTTGCCGGCGACGTCGACCCCGGCGATCGCCGCCGAGGTGGCGGTGCCGTGCTGGACCACGCCCTGGAGCATCTCGTGGATGACCGCGGCGGTCGCGGCCGGGAGCACGCGGTGATAGTGCGGGGTGGCGTAGAGGTTGCGCTTGCCGCGGCACTTGATGTCCGCGCACATGATCTGGGCGATGCCGATCGGGCCCTCCTTGGGGGCGCCGAGTCCCGGCGCGTAGACCCGCAGGCCCCCGGTGGCGAGCGTCTCGTAGGCGTGGGCCATGTCGAGCGTCGTGACGCCCTGCTTGAGGCCGCCGATGATCATCGCCGGGTTGGTCGAGACGGGCGAGCGGATCCCCATCGCCGTGGCCATCCGCGAGATCCTCCGGGTGCCGACGCCCGGGGAGAGCCCGAGCTGGGTGAACACGCTGTTGTCCGACACGATCGTGGCCGAGGCGAGGCTGATCGGCCCGGAGTACTCGTTGCCGAAGTTCTTGACCATGTAGTGCTCCTTGCCGCCGCTGTTGGGCACGATCAGGTCAAGCGGCTTGGAGTCGAACACCGAGCTGGGGCCGTAGCCGTGCTGGAGCGCCACGGCGAGGGTGAAGGGCTTGAACGCCGAGCCGGGCTGGCGGAAGCCCTCGGTGGCCAGGTTGAAGGGGTATTTCTGGAAGTCCTCCTGGCCGTTGACCAGGGGCCCGCCGACCATCGCGCGCACCTGGCCGGTCCGGTTGTCGATCGCCACCAGCGACGCGGCGGGCATGTCGGGGCCGCTGGGCAGGTCCTGCGAGATCGCCTGCTGTGCGGCCTGCTGCATCGGCAGGTCGATGGTGGTGCGAATCTTCAGACCGCCGTAGTAGGCGCGGTAGCCCGCGACGCTCGGAGAGACCCCGCCCCGCTGCATCGCGGCCACCACCTGGGGCCCCACCCAGCTGGTGAAGTACGGGGCGGCCGGCGGCTCCTCGGGCTGCTCGATCTGGGCGGCCGTCGGCATCGGCCAGTTCTTGTAGTGGTTGTACTGCGCCCGCGTGATGCCTCGGCCGATCATGTCCTGGAGCACCAGGTCGCGCCGTTTCCTGGCGGCATCCCGGGTCTCGGGCTGCAGCGGGTTGAACGCCGACGGGTTGGCCACCATTCCGGCCAGCAGCGCGGCCTCGGCCGGGTTGAGCTGGGAGGCGCAGGACGGCAGGGGCGAGTCCCCGCAGCCGCTCTGGGTCCCCGCGCTGCCGGCGTTGGGGCTGTAGTGATGGGCGCTTCCGAAGTACACGCGCGCGGCGGACTCGGCACCGTAGGCCCCGTTGCCGAAGTAGATCGAGTTCAGGTACTCCTCGAGGATCTTCCACTTGGGCCACTCGCGCGTCAGGTGATAGGCCAGCGCCGCCTCGCGCAGCTTCTCGAACACGGTCCGGTTGCCCTCGGCGGCCAGCGCGTTCTTCACGAACTGCTGGGCGATCGTGGAGGCGCCCTGGCGCGCACCGCCGGTGACGTCGGCGACGAACGCGCGGGCGATGCCCTTGATGTCCACGCCGGGGTCTGACCAGAACCGCTTGTCCTCGACGGCGACGATCGCGTCGCGCATCATCGGCCCGAGCTGGCCGTAGTTGTCGATGACCTCGTTGTTGGGCGGCTCGAGGATGCCGATCTTGCGCCAGTGGTCGTCGTAGAGGTAGGAGTTGGCGCCGAGGTGCTTGTACTCGGCGCGGTTCTCGATCTGGGGCAGATCGGACGCGACCGCCATCATCATCCCGAAGACCGTCGAGACGACGGCGAGCGCGCCGAGGCCGAACAGGATCCAGAACAGCCGCAGCTTGCGGACCTTGGGCTTGCGCCGGCGACCGTCGCGACGGCGCCGCAGCCGTCGCTTGGGCGGCGCGAACGGGATCGGAGCTCTCGGATCCCGCGGCTCGCTGATGTTGTCGTCGTCGTCGCTCATGCGATCGAAGCCGGCGCCGGTGGCCGACCGTGGCGAGGGCGCTGGCGCTGGCGCTGCGGATGAGGAGCCCAGCGTAACGACAGGACGGACGGGGCTTCCCAGGCGGCGGCGAGAGTCTAGCATCGGACCACATGGCTGAAGCCCGCTTCGACACGTCCGGCGGCGCCGCCGAGACGGCGCGTTTCCTTGCCCGTAACACGGTCGATTGCCTGCCCCAGGGAGGCCTGGAGCGCAAGCTGGCGGAGGGGCGCCCGCTGCGCGTCAAGCTGGGCGTGGACCCCACCGCGGCTGACATCCACTTCGGTCACACCGTCGTCCTGCAGAAGCTCCGCGAGTTCCAGGACCTCGGCCACACCGTCGTGCTGATCATCGGGGACTACACCGCGCGCGTCGGCGACCCGAGCGGCCGCTCGACGCTGCGCCCGGTGTTGTCAGGAGCAGAGATCGAAGCGAACGCGCGCACCTATCAGGAGCAGGCGCTCAAGGTGCTCGACCCGAGCTCGCTGGAGGTGCGCTTCAACGGCGAGTGGCTGGACATGTCGATGGAGGAGCTCTTCGGCCTGACGCGGACCACCACCGTCGGCCAGCTGCTCGAGCGCGACGACTTCGCCAAGCGCTACGCCGCCCGCGAGCCGATCTCCGTGCTGGAGCTGCTCTATCCGCTGCTGCAGGGTTATGACTCGGTGGCCATCCGGGCCGACGTTGAGCTGGGGGGGACCGACCAGACCTTCAACCTGCTGCTGGGGCGAGACATCCAGCGCGCCTACGGGCAGCCCGAGCAGGTGATCATGACCCTGCCCCTGCTCACCGGCGTCGACGGCGAGCGCAAGATGTCGAAGTCCTACGGCAACCACATCGGCGTCGCGGATGCTCCGGAGGAGATGTACGGCCGCACGTTGAGCATCCCGGACCCGGCGCTGCCCGCCTGGTATGCGCTGCTGCTGGGTGGGGAGCCCGACCCGTCGCTGGTGCCCCGGGACGCCAAGCGGGCGCTGGCCCGGGCGCTGGTGGAGCGCTTCTACGACACCGGCGCGGCTCAGGCGGCCGAGGAGGCATTCGACCGGGTGCACATTCGCCACGAGGTGCCGGATGACGTCCCCGTGGTGCCCTGGACCCTCAACGGCTCGGCGACGGTGCACCTGCCGGCCCTGCTGGCGCAGGCGTTCGGCATCTCGACCTCTGAGGCCCGGCGCAATCTCGCGCAGGGCGCGGTCCGCGTCGATGGCCAGGTGCTCGCGGCCGAGGCGCTCGACGTCCCCGCCGAGCAGCTCGCCGACCGCGTCCTGCAGCTCGGCAAGCGGCGCTTCGCGCGTGTGACGTTCACCGACGCGGTCCCGCCCGCCCCGTGAGCTCTCCGCCGCGTCGATGACCGTCAGCGGGGGGATGCTGCGGCTGCAGACGCCGGGCAACGGCGACATCGTCGACCTCACCGAGGGCGTGGAACGGATCGTCGCCACCAGCGGCGTGGACCGGGGGCTGGTCACGGTGTTCGCCATCGGCGCCACCGTGGGCGTGACGACGATGGAGTACGAGCCCGGGGGCGTCGCGGATCTCCAGGCGCTGCTCGATCGGCTCATCCCCGCCGCCGGTGACTACGAGCACAACCGGCTCAACCACGACACCAACTCCCACGCCCACCTGCGGGCGGCGCTGATCGGACCGTCGGAGACGATCCCCGTGCTCGACGGCCGTCTGGCGCTGGGAACCTGGCAGCAGATCGTGCTCATCGACTTCGACGATCGGGCACGTGAACGCACGGTGAGCGTCCAGGTTCTAAGCTGAGCACTCCGCACGAGGGACGCGTCGCAGCTTTTGCGTCGTCTTGAGACGACACCGGTGCTGAGCGCTATACTCGTCGGTCCGCCCCGGGACCGGTCATTTGGCCCCGGGCGCGCCCCTAAGGAGGATTCCCCTCCTCGAAGAGGTGCGACGGTCTTTGAAAACTCAACAGCATGCACACTCTTCGACCGAGCAATCGGTCGAGACAGTGTGTCCAGGTTCGACGCCGTCGCTCGAACGCTCCTTTCGGGGAGCAGGCTCCTTTCGGGGAGCATCTCGAACGGCGGTGCCAGAATTGACCCCGTCTTGCGCTTCGGAGCCCTCTGTGTACATCGGGCTCCAGTTGCCGCCGGCCTAGCCGGTGGGTGATGCGGTATCCGTCCCGGCCTCGTGCCGACGGCGGACCGTGAGCGCAAGGGTCCGATCCCACCAGGGGCGGACCCAGGATTCGGAGCCGTCGCCGGTCGCGACAAAGCTTGCGGCCGCTCGAGGGCTTCGAGAATTCCTGACGACTCTTTGTGGAAGTTCTTCACGGAGAGTTTGATCCTGGCTCAGGACGAACGCTGGCGGCGTGCCTAACACATGCAAGTGGAGCGACGAACCGGGCTTCGGCCCGGGGCAAAGCCGCGAACGGGTGAGTAACACGTGGGTAACCTGCCCTGATGATCGGGACAACCCGAGGAAACTCGGGCTAATACCGAATGTGCCCTCCGGCCGTAAGGCCTCTGGGGAAAGGAAGCTTCGGCCTCCGCATCGGGATGGGCCCGCGGCCCATTAGCTTGTTGGTGAGGTAACGGCTCACCAAGGCAACGATGGGTAGCTGGTCTGAGAGGACGATCAGCCACACTGGGACTGAGACACGGCCCAGACTCCTACGGGAGGCAGCAGTGGGGAATCTTGCGCAATGCGCGAAAGCGTGACGCAGCAACGCCGCGTGGGGGAAGACGGCCTTCGGGTTGTAAACCCCTTTCAGTTGGGACGAAGCTTCGACGGTGAATAGCCGTCTGGAGTGACGGTACCTTCAGAAGAAGCCCCGGCTAACTACGTGCCAGCAGCCGCGGTAATACGTAGGGGGCAAGCGTTGTCCGGAATCATTGGGCGTAAAGAGCGTGTAGGCGGCTTGGTAAGTCCGCTGTAAAAGTCCAGGGCTCAACCCTGGAAAGCCGGTGGAAACTGTCAAGCTTGAGTCCGGAAGAGGCGAGTGGAATTCCTGGTGTAGCGGTGAAATGCGCAGATATCAGGAGGAACACCAATGGCGAAGGCAGCTCGCTGGGACGGTACTGACGCTGAGACGCGAAAGCGTGGGGAGCAAACAGGATTAGATACCCTGGTAGTCCACGCTGTAAACGATGGGCACTAGGTGTGGGGGGTGTCGACTCCCTCCGTGCCGACGCTAACGCATTAAGTGCCCCGCCTGGGGAGTACGGCCGCAAGGCTAAAACTCAAAGGAATTGACGGGGGCCCGCACAAGCAGCGGAGCATGTGGTTTAATTCGACGCAACGCGAAGAACCTTACCTGGGCTTGACATGTTCCTGACCGCCGTGGAAACACGGTTTCCCTTCGGGGCAGGATCACAGGTGGTGCATGGCTGTCGTCAGCTCGTGTCGTGAGATGTTGGGTTAAGTCCCGCAACGAGCGCAACCCCCGTCGCATGTTGCCAGCATTTAGTTGGGGACTCATGCGAGACTGCCGGTGACAAACCGGAGGAAGGTGGGGATGACGTCAAGTCATCATGCCCCTTATGTCCAGGGCTACACACGTGCTACATTGGCGCGTACAGAGGGTTGCGATACCGCGAGGTGGAGCGGATCCCTTAAAGCGCGTCTCGGTTCGGATTGCAGGCTGAAACTCGCCTGCATGAAGGCGGAGTTGCTAGTAATCGCGGATCAGCATTGCCGCGGTGAATACGTTCCCGGGCCTTGTACACACCGCCCGTCACACCATGGGAGTGAGCAACACCCGAAGCCGGTGGCCTAACCCTTTTGGGAGGGAGCCGTCGAAGGTGGGGCTCGTGACTGGGGTGAAGTCGTAACAAGGTAGCCGTAGCGGAAGCTGCGGCTGGATCACCTCCTTTCTAGGGAGCCCTCCATAGCGAGGGCACCGGATGCCGGAGGCGAACGCCCTGGGGCTCTTCGGAGCTCCCCGCGTTCGAAGCTCTGAGCGCATCCGGTCACTAGATATGTCGACCGAACCTGGCCGGCCAAGCCGTTCGTGCCCCCTGTGGTGCGAGCGAGCGAGGTCGCATGCTGTTGAGTTTTGAGAGACCGGCGTGCCGCCGGCGCTCAGAGGGCTTCGGCCCCTGATCGGCGACCGGCATCGCTTACCTCTTCGCGGACCTTGAAAACTGCACAGTAGCCAATGAAACGGGTATCACCGGGTGAGAACGGAAACGTTCTCTCCCATCAAAGATCACCGTCAAGATAGTAAGGGCACATGGTGGATGCCTTGGCACCAAGAGTCGATGAAGGACGTGAACGGCTGCGATAAGCCGCGGTTAGGCGCTGAATAGCCATTGACCCGCGGATCTCCGAATGGGTAAACCCAACGTCGGTAATGCGGCGTTATCCCGCGTTGAACACATAGACGCGGTGAAGACAAGCGGGGGAAGTGAAACATCTCAGTACCCCGAGGAAAGTAAATCAAAAGAGACTCCCCGAGTAGTGGCGAGCGAAAGGGGATCAGCCCAAACCTGTTACGTGTAAGCGGTCACGCGTTGCGTAGCAGGGGTTGTAGGGCGTCTGGTCCGAGCTGTGACCGGCTCGGCGGAAGTTACAAATTCATGTGGTAGTCGAAGCGTGTGGAACCGCGCACCAAAGAGGGCAATCGTCCCGTAGACGAAACCGCATGACCTTCCGCAGACGTTCCTGAGTAAGTCCGCACCCGTGAAACGCGGACTGAACCTGGGGGGACCACCCTCCAAGGCTAAGTACTCCTTGGTGACCGATAGCGGACTAGTACCGTGAGGGAAAGGTGAAAAGTACCCCGGAAGGGGAGTGAAATAGTACCTGAAACCGCGTGCCTACAAGCGGTGGGAGCAGACTTGTTCTGTGACCGCGTGCTTTTTGCATAACGAGCCGGCGAGTTACTCGTCTGCGGCAAGGTTAAGCGATGAGCGGAGCCGTAGCGAAAGCGAGTCCGAATAGGGCGACATAGTCGTAGGCGGTAGACCCGAAGCTGAGCGAGCTACCCATGGGCAGGTTGAAGCGGGGGTAAGACCTCGTGGAGGACCGAACCGACCTAGGTTAAAAACTGGGCGGATGACCTGTGGGTCGGAGTGAAAGGCTAATCAAGCTCAGTGATATCTGGTTCTCTCCGAAATATATTTAGGTATAGCCTCGGATAAATTCCGTGGCGGCCGTAGAGCACTGTTTGGACTAGGGGCCCTACCAGGTTACCGAATTCAGGCAAACTCCGAAGACCGTCACGGTTACTCCGGGAGTCAGTTGCTGGGGGATAAACTTCAGCGTCAAGAGGGAAACAGCCCAGACCGCCAGCTAAGGTCCCTAAGTACTAGCTAAGTGGTAAACGATGTCCGAATGCACAGACAACCAGGAGGTTGGCTTAGAGGCAGCCACCCTTGAAAGAGTGCGTAACAGCTCACTGGTCAAGTGTTCGGGCGCGGACAATGTAACGGGGCTCAAGCTAGTCACCGAAGCTGCGGGTGCGATCTTCGGATCGCGCGGTAGGAGAGCGTTCCGCCGCCAGTGAAGCAGCGCCGTAAGGCAGCTGTGGAGGCGACGGAAGTGAGAATGCCGGCATGAGTAACGAAAGAGGGGTGAGAATCCCCTCCACCGATTGCCCAAGGATTCCTGAGTAAAGTTCGTCTGCTCAGGGTTAGTCAGGACCTAAGGCGAGGCCGAAAGGCGTAGTCGATGGCCAACGGGTTGATATTCCCGTACCACGTCGTGACCGTCTGACCGAAGGGGGGACGGGGAAGGCTATGGGATCCCAGGCGATGGTCGTCCTGGGGTAAGCATGTAGGGGTGGCTCTAGGCAAATCCGGAGCCGCATAACCTGAGGTGCAATGCCAGCTGGCTCTAAGCCGGCGAGTCCCGGAAGCCATGCCTCCAAGAAAAGCCTCTAGGGAGGTCGCGCGTGCCTGTACCAAAACCGACACAGGTGGGCAAGTGGAGAACACTAAGGTGATCGAGATAACCCTCGTTAAGGAACTCGGCAAAATCGCCCCGTAACTTCGGGATAAGGGGCGCCCCAGTAGGGTGAAACTCTTCGCGAGTGGAGCCCGAGAGGGCCGCAGTGAATAGGTTCAAGCGACTGTTTACCAAAAACACAGGTCTCTGCTAAGTCGTAAGACGACGTATAGGGGCTGACTCCTGCCCGGTGCCGGAAGGTTACGTGGAGGTGTTAGGGCTTCGGCTCGAAGCACCGAAACTAAGCCCCGGTAAACGGCGGCCGTAACTATAACGGTCCTAAGGTAGCGAAATTCCTTGTCGGGTAAGTTCCGACCTGCACGAATGGAGTAACGACTTGAACGCTGTCTCAACGAGGGGCTCGGTGAAATTGCAGTCTCGGTGAAGATGCCGAGTACCCGCGGCTAGACGGAAAGACCCCGTGAACCTTTACTACAGCTTGGTATTGGGGTTCGATCCATTTCGCTCAGGATAGGTGGGAGGCTTGGAAGCGCCGGCTGCGGCTGGCGTGGAGCCATCCTTGAGATACCACCCTTGGTGTATTGGATCTCTAACGGTGCGCCCTGAATCGGGGCACCGGACAGTGACAGGTGGGTAGTTTGACTGGGGCGGTCGCCTCCCAAAATGTAACGGAGGCGCGCAAAGGTTCCCTCAGCACGGTCGGAAATCGTGCGTAGAGTGCAAAGGCAATAAGGGAGCTTGACTGTGAGACCGACGGGTCGAGCAGGTGCGAAAGCAGGCCTTAGTGATCCGGCGATAGCAAGTGGAAGCGTCGTCGCTCAACGGACAAAAGGTACTCCGGGGATAACAGGCTTATCGGGCCCAAGAGTCCACATCGACGGCCCGGTTTGGCACCTCGATGTCGGCTCGTCGCATCCTGGGGCTGAAGTAGGTCCCAAGGGTTGGGCTGTTCGCCCATTAAAGCGGTACGCGAGCTGGGTTCAGAACGTCGTGAGACAGTTCGGTCCCTATCTGCCGTGGGCGTTGGAGAGTTGAGAGGATTCGTCCCTAGTACGAGAGGACCGGGATGAACGCACCTCTGGTGTATCTGTTGTCCTGCCAAGGGCACCGCAGGTTAGCTACGTGCGGATCGGATAACCGCTGAAAGCATCTAAGTGGGAAGCCGACCTCAAGATGAGCTCTCCCATCTCCTAGAGAGAGTAAGACCCCTGGAAGATCACCAGGTTGATAGGCCGGATCTGGAAGAGTGGTGACACTCGTAGGAGACCGGTACTAATGGGTCGAGGGCTTGACGGATATTTTGATATCCGTTCATTGGCACTGTGTAGTTTTGAAGGCCCGCGAAGAGCGGTCCTCGCCCTCGGGCGGGGCCACGCGGTCTTGACAAGTTTCCGGTGGCTATGGCGAGGGGGAAACACCTCTTCCCTTTCCGAACAGAGCCGTTAAGCCCCTCAGCGCCGATGGTACTTGGCCCGCAAGGGCCTGGGAGAGTAGGTCGCCGCCGGTTCTTCTATAAACCCCGCTTGCTATTGCAGGCGGGGTTTTCTGTCGGTGTTTGGCGCGGCTTTCTGCGTGGCAGGCGCACCCGGGCACCCCCCGTTGCTGTGCGCTTGACTTGTGTGGCGTCGGCGGGGGTGTGGGGTGTGGCTTTCGAGCACAGCAACTGGGGGTGCCCGTGTGCCCCTGTAGCGTGCCCCCGGTTCGCATCCGTGACTCCCGCTTGCCAACGAGGGACCACGCGGCCGGCGCGCCCTCTTGGTGTGACGGCTCGCCATGTGTCAGCGCCACGCTTGCCGGCGTCATGACACACGCGTCCGTGGGTGCACGTCGGGTCGGCACACCCGACGTGCTCGGTGCCGAGAGTCCGCGACAACGGAAGCCAAGCGGCGCCGGCATCGGCACCGCCGCACGTCGCGGGGTGCCGGGCCCGGCGCGCACCCCAACCGCAACCTTTCTACAGCACCTTCTCGATCTTCAGGCGCCGGGTCCCGCGAGGCGTGACCACGGACACGACCGCGCCGGCCGGCTGGTCCAGAAGTGCCCGTGCTACGGGGGATTCCGCGGAGAGTTTGCCGGCGGCCCGGTCGGCTTCGGTGACGCCGACGATGGTCCAGGTGTGGGTCTCCCCAGTGGCCTCGTCGGTGACCTCGGCCGAACGGCCGAAGGCGAAGGTGGAGGCTGCGTTGGCTATCTCGGTGCCCACGTCGACCACCACTGCCTTGCGCAGGCGCTGGCGCAGGCGCAGGATGCGGGTCTCGAGGTGCGCCTGGTCCTCCTTGGCGGCGTGGTACTCGGCGTTCTCCTTCAGATCGCCGTGGCCGCGGGCGGTGAGGATGCGGGCCGCGATGTCACGGCGCGCGACGGTCTCGAGCTCACCGATCTCAGCCTTGAGGGCCGCGAGGCCCTCTTCGGTGATGGGCTCGCCATCGTTTTCGGATTCTGGCATCTGAGCATTCTGGCAAACCTGCCTCCACCGCCCGTGCCGGCTCATGGCACCATCACCGGGGAATGCGAGCGATGACCAAGTACTTTCGCGCCAACCCGCAGGTGTTCGTCCTGTTGGTCATCTGCGTCGTGCTGGGCCTGGGCACGTTCATCGCGGTCCTCGTCGCGCTCGTTCAGTCGGGCACGACGACCCCCAGCGGCGAGCCCTCGGGCGTGATCGCGATCGCGGGCGCGCTGCTCGGTTAGGGCGCTGACTCAAGCGGCGAGCCGCGCGACGGCGGGGTCTACGCTTAGCGGGCGATGCTTCTGCTCCAGGATCGCAGTTGGGAGCCTCCCAGCGAGAAGGAGCCGTCACGTCCGCCGCGGGGCTGGCATCTCCCGTGGCGACCGCTCGCATGGTTTGCGCTGTGGTGCTGGCTGATGGCGCTCGTGCCCATCGTGGGCAGCGCGTTCGGCAACCTCGCGGGCTACGGGGTCCTCCTGGTCGCGATCGCCCTGGTCCTGTGGCGCCTTGACCGCCTGTGCCGGCGGCTGGACTGGACCGGCCTGCGCGACTACAAGAGCTGACGCGGACCCGCTCGCCCGGGCGGGCCGCGCTGACCGCGCCGGCGTGCCGGCCGGGGCGGGCCGCGGTGACCGCGCCGGCGTGCCGGCCCGGACTAACCGACCCGCTCGCGCGCCGGCCGGGCCGTTGCAGGGCGGCCGGGCACGGGGGAGAGGCAGTGCGTGGGCCGGGCGGCCACTGTGCCGGGGCGCCGCTCCCGCTCGATCCGGACCGGCCGGCGGTGAGGGTGCGGTGCGGCCGGGAGCTCGGGGTCCCCGAGGACGTCGTCGAGCAGCGTCAGCAGGGCGCGGATTCTCTTTCCGGATGCCTGGAACATATGTTCGTAAGAGTACGGTGGGGCGCGGACGGAATCGGCTCCCACCCACCCGTCTGCAAGGGTTTTTGCACAGGGCCCGCAGGACGCCCCGTCGGCACTGGGGATCCGGCCATCGGCGCCCCCGCCGGGCGCGCTCAGGAGCCCAGCGAGGACCAGACGTCGAGCTTGGTCCGGACCCGGTCCACGACGGCCGAGGTGAATTCCGTGGTGCCGGCGTGGCCGCCCAGGTCAGGCGTCTTGGTGCCCGAGGCGATCGTCTCGAGCGTGCCCTCGTAGATCGCGCGCGAGGCGCGCTCGCACGCGGGCCCGTGGCGGTCGGCGGCGTGGCGCAGGAGCGCTCCGCAGGCCAGGATCATCGCCAGCGGGTTGGCCAGGTCCTTGCCCAGCAGGGCCGGGGCCGTCCCGTGCGGCGCCTCGGCCATCGCGCACGTGGTGTCGTACTCGTCGTCAAAGGCCAGGAGCACCGATTCGGCCCCGGCGATCGACCCGAACATCGGCAGCACCAGATCAGACAGGCAGTCGCCGTCGCGGTTCAGCGCGGGGATCACCAGCGGCGCGTCGGTCGCTCCCGACAGCAGGCCGGCGTAGGTGGCGTCGATGAGCACCGGCTGATAGGGGATGTCGGGGTGGCGCGCCGCCGCGGCGTCCATCTCCTCCTTGAGCATCCCCTCATACACGGGTGACACCGTCCACTTGGGGCCGCCGTAGACCCGCGCGCCCATCTTCGCCGCGGTGCGGAACGCGAACTCGGCCACGGCGCGGCAGGTGGAGCGAGTGATCTTCTCGATCCGGTAGGCGACCTCGTCGGGGGCGCCGGCGTCGCCCTCGCGGCGCTCGGCCGCCCCGTAGGCGTCCTCGACGGCCATCCGCACCACCGAGATGGGGTGATAGACGCCGGCCAGCGGCGCCACCCCGGGCAGGCGTCGCCCGGTGCGCACGATGACCTTGCCGTCGACCTCCTCGCGCAGGATGCGGTTGGGCGAGCCGACGTCGCCGGCGCCCTCCGGGGTGATCGTCGCCGCCTTCAGGCCCAGGCCCGCCTCGCGCATCGCGACCGCGGCCTCGTCGACGATCCCGTTGGAGGTGGACCGGCGGCTCTCCAGCGACAGGTCGAAGCGCTGAAGCTCCAGCTCGAGGCCCAGCAGGTCGCCGTCGAGGACCCGGAGGCTCTGCTCGAGCAGCTCCTGGCCCGTCTCGTCGCCCTCCAGCACCACGACCGCGACGGAAGCCACGCGCGCTGCCTCAGTCTCCGTCCGCCGCGGCCGCGGCGGGCATGAGCTCGTCGCGGCGTTCGGCCAGGGCCGCGATCACGAAGGCCAGATGCTCGTCGAAGTCCACGCCCAGCTCGACCGCGCCCTGGGTCATGTCCTCGCGGCTGACCGCGGCGGCGAACGCGGGTGTCCTCATCTTCTTCTTCACGGACTTCGGGGTCATCCCGACCAGCCCCTCGGGACGTACGTACGCGCACGCCAACAAGAACCCGCACAGCTCGTCGACGGCGAACAGCGTCTTCTCCATGGGTGAGTCCCGTGACACGCCGAGATAGGTGGCGTGCGACGCCACGGCGCGGACGAGCTCAGGCGGATACCCGCGCTCCTCGAGCTCTGAGAGCGCGTACCGGGGGTGTCCGTCCTCGAGTGACGGATAGCGCTCGTAGTCCAGGTCGTGCATCAGTCCCGTCAGGCCCCACAGCTCGACGTCGCCGTCAAAGCGGGGCGCGTAGGCGCGCATGGCCGTCTCCACGGCCAGCATGTGGCGCCGCAGGGAGTCTGATTGGGTCCATTCGCAAAGAAGGTCCCAGGCCTGCGCCCGCGAAATCTCTGCTGCCATGGCCGTTACCCTAGCTCAGCGCTCGGCCCCCGTCTCGCCCGCGAGACAGTCACTACCGGTAGCGGCTACGCTGACCGACGACCGCCCACCCACCACCACTGCGGGGTCGATCAAACTGGAGAAGTTCGTCATCGAAGGCGGGGTGCCGCTGGCCGGCACCATCACCGCCGCCGGGAACAAGAACGGGGCGCTGCCGATTCTGGCCGCCTGCCTGCTCACCGAGGATGAGGTGATCCTGCGCAACGTGCCCAGGATCTCCGATGTCGAGGACATGGTGCGCCTGCTTCAGGTCCTGGGGGCCCGCGTGGAGTGGACCGATGCCGCGGAGGTCGTGATCGACAGCTCCACGGTGGAGAGCACCCAGGTGGATCGCGTCCTCTCCGAGCGGATCCGGGCCTCCTTCCTGCTCGCGGGTCCGCTGCTGGCCAAGTTCGGCTCGGCCCACATGCCCCCGCCGGGCGGTGACGTGATCGGGCGCCGGCGCCTGGATCCCCACCTCGACGCGTTCCGCGCCCTCGGCGCGACCGTCGACGACCGGCCGGACGAGATCGTCCTCAAGGCGCCGCCGCTGGGCCTCAGCCCCTGTGACTTCCTGATGGACGAGCCCTCGGTGATGGCCACCGAGAACGCGCTCATGGCGGCCGCGCTCACGCGTGGCACCACCGTGATCCGCAACGCGGCCTCCGAGCCCCACGTGCAGGACCTGGCCCGGATGCTCGAGCAGATGGGCGCCGACATCGATGGCATCGGCTCCAACGTGATGACCGTCCACGGCCAGGCGCGCCTGCGTGGATGCACCCACACGATCGCGCCCGACCACATCGAGATCGGGTCGTTCATGGCGCTCGCCGGCGTCACCGGCGGCGAGCTGGTGGTCAAGGACACCCGGCCCGACGACCTGCGGATGATCCGGCTGGTGTTCGAGCGCCTGGGTCTGCGCTCAGAGGTCCACGGCGACGACATCATCGTCCCCGGAAACCAGGAGCTGGTCGTCCGCAACGACCACGGCGATCACATGCCCAAGGTCGAAGACGGCCCGTGGCCCGCGTTCCCGGCCGACCTGACCAGCATCGCCCTCGCCCTGGCCACTCAGGCGTCGGGATCGGTGATGATCCATGAGAAGATGTTCGAGAACCGCCTGTTCTTCACCGACAAGCTCGTCGGGATGGGCGCCTCCATCACCATCTGCGACCCCCATCGCGCGATCGTCAACGGGCCGCGTCCGCTGCGGGGGTCGCGCGTGGAGTCCCCTGATATCCGCGCCGGGATGGCGATGCTGATCGCCGCGCTGTGCGCCGACGGGGTCACCGAGATCGGCAACATCCGCCAGATCGACCGCGGTTATGAGCGGATCGACGAGCGGTTGCGTGAACTCGGTGCCCGCATCACCCGGCTGGAAGACGCTCCCGTAGCGGCGTGAGCACCGCCCGCTCGACCCGCGCCGGCGGCCTCGAAGCGATGGTGGACAGGACGCCCAGCGGTACCCGCGACGTCCTCCCGGACGAGATGCGGGAGCTGCGTGCGATGACCGACCGCATCCGCGAGGTGTTCGACCGCGCGGGCTACGGCGAGGTCTACACGCCCGCGCTCGAGTACGAGCAGACCTTCGAACGGGGCAACGTCGGCGGCGCCCGCCCCGCCTACCGGATCTTCGACGAGCACGGCAGCGTGCTGGTGCTCCGGCCGGACATGACCGTTCCCATCGCCCGCGTGGTCGCGACCCGCTACGCCCAGGCCGAGCCACCCCTGCGCTTCTGCTACGTCGCCCACGCCTACCGTGGGGTGCGCCCGCAGCGGGGCCAGAGCCGCGAGTTCCTGCAGGCGGGGGTGGAGCTCATCGGCGTGCCCGGGCCGGAGGGCGCCGCCGAGGTGCTGGGGGTGCTCTGCGCCGCGCTGGACGCGGCCGGTCTGGACAACTACCGGGTGGGGCTGGGTGACGCGGCGCTGTACCCGTCGCTGCTCGAGGCCTTCGCGGTGGACGCCGAGCGCAGCGAGCTCATTCTCACCGAGCTCGCCGCGGGCGACTTCGTCGGCGTGGACCGCGAGGTCCGCGCGCTGGGCCTCGCCGACGCCGAGGCCGACCTGCTGTTGCGCCTGGCGCACACTCGCGGCGGTCCCGAGGTGCTCGAGGGGTTGGAGGGGGCCCTGCACGACGCGCTCAGCCACATGCGCCAGGTCCACGCCCTGCTGGCGCCCGAGGTCGCCGACCGGATCATCTTCGACCTGGGACTGGTGCGAAGCCTGGGCTACTACACCGGCCCGCTGTTTCAGGTCTACGACCCCGCCTACGGTGTGCCCCTGGGCGGCGGCGGCCGCTACGACGAGCTGCTGGGCTCGTTCGGGCGCTCGCTCCCCGCGGTGGGGTTCGCGCTCAACGTCGAGCGGGTGCACATCGCGCTCACCGGCGAGGAAAGCGGCCGCGCCCAGTGACCGCTGAGCCGACGCGCGAACGGGGCCAGCGGTGACCGACCTTCGGATCGCCGTCCCGCGCGGGGCCCTGTTCGGCGACACCCTCGACCTCCTGGATCGCCTCGGGCTCGACACCCGAGAGGTGCGCGAGAACGATCGCAAGCTGCTCTTCGAGGACGTGGGGATCATCACCATGCGGCCGTCCGACGTGCCCACCTACGTCGAGGCCGGCGCCGCGGACATCGGCATCACCGGCAAGGACGTCCTCATGGAGCAGTCCGAGCGCGAGGTCTACGAGCTCGTCGACCTCGGCTACGGGCGCTGCCAGATGGTGCTGGCCAGTGTGGCGGGGGAGGACCGCGCCGCCGAGGCCCTGCGGCGGCTGGGCGTCGTGCGGATCGCCACGAAGTACCCGCGGATCGCGACCGCTCACCTGCTCAACACGGGCCGCCAGGCCGAGATCGTCGAGGTCAAGGGGTCCGTCGAGCTCGCTCCGCTCACGGGCCTGGTGGAGGCCATCGTCGACCTCACCGCCACCGGCACGACGCTGCGCGAGAACGGGCTGGTGGTCCGCGAGGACATCGCGGTGTGCACGGCGAGACTCATCGCCAACCCGGTGGCGCATAAGCTGCGGGCTCCCGTGATCGATCAGCTTCTGGAGCGCATCGGTGCAGCATGAGCGTCTGAATCTGTCGGGCGACCCCGTCGGGCTGGCTCAGGAGCTGCGCGGGCTCATCGCGGCACCCGAGGCCGTCGCCGAGCAGGTGACCGAGATCATCGCCCGCGTGCGCGCCAGCGGCGACGATGCGCTGCGCTTCTATACACGGGAGTACGACACCGGCGGCACCACACCGGCCGCGCTGCGTGTCCCCGAGGCGGAGCTCGACACCGCCGAGGCCCGCCTGGACGACACCCTCCGCGATGGCCTGCGCCTGGCGATCGACAACGTCACCCGGGTCGCCGAAGCCGGCCTTGCCCCGGAGCAGACCGTGGCCTTCGAAGGTCACGAGGTGTCGCTGCGCGAGGTGCCGGTGGACAGCGCCGCCGTCTATGTCCCCGGCGGCCGTGCGCCGTACCCCAGCACGGTGATCATGGGCGTGGTCACCGCCCGCGTCGCCGGCGTGCAGGAGATCGCCGTGTGCGCGCCACCCGGCGCCGACGGCGAGGTCAACTCCGCGGTGCTCGGCGCCTGCCGGCTGGCGGGAGCGTCGGTCGTCTATCGGATGGGCGGCGCGCAGGCCATCTCCGCGCTGGCCTACGGCACCGAGACGGTCGCCGCCGTGGACGTGATCGTCGGCCCGGGCAACCTCTACGTCCAGGAGGCCAAGCGCCAGGTGTTCGGGACGGTGGGGATCGACGGCTTCGCCGGCCCGTCTGACCTCATGGTGATCGCCGACGGCGACGCCGATCCCGCGGCACTGGGCCTGGACCTGCTCGCCCAGGCCGAGCACGGGGCGGGGTCACTGGTGGTGGCCATCTCCAACTCCACCGAGCTCATCGACGCGCTCGCCGGGCAGGTCTCCGACGAACCCGACTCCGAGGCCGTGGTCCGCTTCGTGACCGTCTCAGAGCTCGAGCAGGCGCTGGCCATCGCCGAGGCCTTTGCCCCCGAGCACCTCCAGCTCATCGGCGCGGGCGCCGAGGCCCTCGCCCCGCAGGT
The DNA here is from genome assembly GCA_963771675.1 of uncultured Actinomycetota bacterium. Lineage (GTDB taxonomy): Bacteria > Actinomycetota > Thermoleophilia > Solirubrobacterales > Solirubrobacteraceae > Palsa-465. The sequence goes on from CAVYUJ010000011.1 coordinate 129,749, forward strand.
CCGCCACTCCGGCTGCGTGTTCGTGGGACCGGCCAGCGGAACCGCCTTTGGCGACTACATCGCCGGCTCCAACCACGTGCTGCCCACCAACGGCGCGGCGCGGTTTGCCTCGGCGCTGTCGCCGATCCACTTCCGACGCCGCTACACCGAGGTGCGGATCGGCTCAGATGCCGCCGCGCTGGCCAGGGCCGCCGCTCCCATCGCGCGGGCCGAGGGCTTCGAATTGCACGCCAGGTCCCTGGAGGCTCGCATTAGCGACAATGGCACGTGATGGCACGTGCCGCCGAGATCGAACGCCGGACCGCTGAGACCGACGTCCACCTGACGCTGACGCTGGACGGCGACGGCCGGGGCCAGCGCGACACCGGCGTCGGGTTCTTCGACCACATGCTGGACCTGCTGGCGCGCCACGGGCGCTTCGACCTGTTCGTGCAGGCGAGCGGCGACCTGCAGACGGGCGCCCATCACACCGTGGAGGACGTGGGGATCTGCCTGGGTCAGGCGCTGGACCAGGCGCTGGGCGACCGGTCCGGCATCCACCGCTACGGGCAGGCCACGATCCCGATGGATGAGAGCCGCGCGTCATGCGCCGTGGACATCTCCGGCCGCGGTCTGCTGGTGTATTCCTCGCCCCTGCCGCCAGGGGCGATCGGGAACTTCGACCACGAGTTGACGGAGGAGTTCTTCCGGGCGCTGGCCGCCAACGCCAAGCTGACGCTGCACCTCACCGTCGAGGCGGGCACCAACGCCCACCACGTGATCGAGGCGAGCTTCAAGGCGTGCGCGCGGGCGCTGCGCGCGGCAGTGGCCCTGGACCCGACCGAGAACGGGGTGCCCAGTACCAAGGGGACGCTCACGTGACGACGGTGGCGGTGGTCGACTACGGGATGGGCAACCGTCGCTCGGTGCAGAAGGCGCTGGAGCACGTCGGCGCGCGGGCCGACATCACGCGTGACCCGACGGCGCTGGAGGAGGCCGACGCGCTGGTCGTCCCCGGAGTGGGGGCGTTTCCCCACGGGATGCGCAACCTCGTCGAGCTCGGCCTCGACGAGCGGATTCGTGCCGCCGCCGCGGCCGGCAAGCAGATCCTCGGGATCTGCCTGGGCATGCAACTGCTCTTCGAGCGCTCCACGGAGCACGAGCTCACCGAGGGCCTGGGCCTGCTGGCGGGCGAGGTGAGCCCGCTGCACGGCGGCGGTCTGCGGATCCCGCACATCGGCTGGAACGACGTGCGGTTCGAGCGGCCGTCGCCACTCACCGCCGGACTGCCGGGGGAGAGCTGCGCCTTCTATCACGTGCACTCCCTGGCGGCGCGACCTGCGGATCCCGCCGACGTCATCGCCACCACCGAGTATGGGGAGCGGTTTGCCACGGTGGTCGGTCACGGCAACGTGCTCGGCGTGCAGTTTCACCCCGAGAAGTCATCGCGCGACGGGTTGGCGCTGCTCAGCAACTTCGTGACTCTGTGCCGCGACCCGGCGCCGGCGGGATCGGCGTCCTAGTGCACGTGTCCGGAAGTTCGGTGGCGAATCGACGGCGTCTGGACGCGCCGAACTTCCGGATGCGTGCACCCTTGGCCGCCCCCGTACGCGCAGAGCGGAGGGACCACCGGTGATCCTCCTGCCGGCGATCGACATCCTCGAGGGCAAGGCGGTCCGCCTGGCGCAGGGGGAGTTCGACCAGCGCACCGACTACGACGCCGACCCTCTGGACGCCGCGCGGCGCTGGGTGGCTGCCGGGGCGCGCGCCCTGCACGTCGTCGACCTCGACGGCGCGCGCAGCGGCACGCCGGCCAATCTGGACCACGTCGAGCGGATCGTCCGCGAGGTTTCGGTGCCCGTGCAGCTGGGAGGGGGCCTGCGCACGATCGAGGCGGTCCGCGCCGCCCTGCGCGTGGGGGTGACGCGCGTGATCCTCGGAACCGCTGCCTACACCGACATCGACTTCCTCGACGAGGCGCTGGCGGCGCACCGCGAGCGCATCGTGGTCTCCGTCGATGCGCGCCACGGCAAGCTGGCCGCCTCGGGCTGGACCGACCAGACCGAGATCCCCGCCGGAGCCGTCATCGAGACGCTGGGCAAGCGTGGCGTGACCCGCTTCGTCTACTCGAGCATCGAGCGTGACGGGATGCTCTCGGGGCCCGATCTGGACGAGGTCGGCCGGATCGCCGACACCGTCCGCGGGACCTTCGTCTACTCCGGCGGCGTCTCCTCGGTCGAGGATCTGCGCGCGCTGGCCGGCCTGCGGCAGGTCAACCTGGCCGGCGTGATCGTCGGCAAGGCGCTGTACGAGGGGCGGCTCGACGTGGCCGAGGCTCAGGCCGCGCTCGCAGGGCGCGACGGCTGGGACCCGGAGTAGGGGACCCGGCGATGCACTACAAGCGCGTCATCCCGTGCCTGGACGTCAACGGGGGTCGCGTGGTCAAGGGCGTGGGCTTCCTGGACCTGCGCGACGCCGGCGACCCCGTCGAGCTGGCGGCACGCTACGACGCCGCCGGCGCCGACGAGCTGGTGTTCCTGGACATCACGGCCACGTCGGACAAGCGCGACACCGTCGTCGAGCTGGCACGGCAAGCCGCGGACGAGCTCTTCATCCCGTTCACCATCGGCGGCGGGATCCGGTCGGTGGCCGACGCCCAGGCGGTGCTCGATGCCGGCGCCGACAAGGTGTCGGTCAACTCGGCGGCGCTGCAGCGGCCCGAGCTGATCGACGAGCTGTCGCACACCTTCGGCGCCCAGTGCGTGGTCCTGGCCATCGACGCCAAGCAGACCGATTCGGAGCCCGCCGGCTGGGAGGCCTACCTGGCCGGCGGCCGCACGCCGACCGGGCGCGACGCCATCGGGTGGGCGCGGGAGGGTGAGGACCGCGGCGCCGGTGAGATCCTGCTCACCAGCATGGATCGCGACGGGACCAACGCGGGGTACGACCTCCAGCTCACGCACGCGGTGGCCAAGGCCGTCGGCGTACCCGTGATCGCCTCGGGCGGCGCGGGCCGGCTCCAGGATCTGACCGATGCCGTGCAGGCGGGAGCTGACGCCGTCCTGCTGGCGTCGATCCTGCACTACGGCCATCACACGGTGGGTGAGGTCAAGCGCTTCCTGGCCGACAGCGGGGTCGCGGTCCGGCCAGAGCGGGGCGCCTGACAGCGTCCACGCATGACGTGACCGCCGAAGTTCGATGAAGTTTTGGTGGGGGACCCGAGCTGCGAACGGCCGCGCGCTTACGCGGCCTCTTCGACGTAACCCGCCGCGCTGCACGTATCGCAATACGCGGCGGGCGGGACGCGCGGCTCGTAACAGCCGGGTCGGCAACAGGTCGAGGAACGCTTGGGTCGGCCCCGACCGATGCGGGCGGCAGCGGCATCCTTGAGCTCCTCGCGCATGCGATCGAGCTCTGCCGCGTGCTCCGCGCAGAACCGACGGCCCTTCTCGGCCGGCTGCGTACAGTGACTTCCACTACGACAACGCATAGACGTATAATGATAGCAAGAAGCCCTGCATCGAGCCGTATTAGCGGCGGATTAGGCGCCCCGCAGGGTTGGGGCCTTAGGTTTTGACGCGCTCCGAACGGGCGCCGCTGCAGGGGTTTTCCGGGGCTATTTCCTCTTCTTGACGGCAGGCTTGCGCTTCGCCTTGCGGACGGCGGGCTTGGCCTTGGCGGCTTTGCGGTGGCGCGCCGCGGGGTGCCTGTGCCTGCGCTTGACATGCGACTTGGGCTTGCGCTTGGCGTGGGGCTTGGGCGTCGCGCCCGGGAGCAGCTGGTAGATGCGCAGGTAGCCGTCGAGGTAGAGCGCGTGGTAGTCGGCGATGATCGGGGTGAACGCGCCGTCGGGGAAGGAGAAGACCTGGCGCCCGGTGACGACGTCGAGGCCGGCGGTGGTCTTGGAGCCCAGGTCCGAGTAGTAGACGACGTCGCCGATGACGGTGGAGGAGCCCGAGATCCGGCCGCCGGCGGCGTGCTTCCAGCGCACCGCGCCCGACTGCGCGTTGAAGGCGTACATGTTGCCGTCGTAGGAGCCGACGTAGACCGTGGGACCGAGGCCCTTGGGGTCGGCGACGGAGGCCGACGCGTAGACGTAGGAGCCGGTCGACGTCGCCCAGGCCAGCGCACCGTTGCGGGCCCCGAACGAGTACACCCGCCCATCGGTGTTGCCCATGTAGACCCGCCCGAAGGCGACCGCGGGCGTGGCGTAGAAGTTGCCGCTGCCAAAGCCGAAGTGCGTGCCGCTGGTCCCCACCGCCCACACCTGGCGGCCGCTCACCGAGTTGACGGCGTAGGCGCGCCCGGAGTAGTCGCCGAAGTAGAGGATGCCGCCCGACAGCGCCGGGCCGCCCTTGATGGCGCCGCTGGCGTGGTAGGTCCAGTAGAGATGGCCGTTGGCGGCATTGCGCGCGTAGAGGTTCCCGCCCTGGTCGCCGAAGTAGACCGTGATGCCGTGCACGATCGGCGAGGACTCGGTGCCGGCGCCGACCGGCCGTGACCAGGCGATGTGCCCGTTGGCCATGGAGAGGGCCACGAACCGCCCGTTGCCCGGCGAGTGGCCGGTCTGCGACAGCGCCGGCATCAGCACGAGCCCCGCCTGGGGCGCGATCGCCGGCGACGCGGCGCACAGCGTGCCGATCTTCCGAGACCACTTCACATGACCGGTGCGGATGTCGATCGCCCGCGCCGAGCAGTCGTCGTCGAGGACGAACATCGTCTCGTGATAGATGACCGGCGGGAACTCCAGGAGCGCCCCGTCGGTGAACCGCCAGCCCACGTGCAGGGGCGGCGCCAGGTTGGCCGGGGCGGCGAAGAAGCGCGTGCGTCCACCGGTGAGCCCGTACCAGGGCCACTGGAAGTTGTTGACCTGCTTCTTGGCACGAGGCCGGGGCGCCGGCGCGGTGGACGTCGTCGGAGTTGTGAACTCCAGATTGGGGTGCGAGACGTTGCCGGGAGCGTGTGTCAGCACGAACGCCACCGCCGCGCCCGCTATCACCAAGGCGACTGCCGCCGCGAGGAGCCCGCGCCACAGCCAACGCCGTGAGACGGGGGGCATGGGCGGCAATCGTAGACGGAGCTTTGCCCCGGCGCGCCGCGGCGCGCGACATGATCTCCGGCGATGGCGCAACCGATCCCAAACGTCCTGCTCAGCCGCTTCTCCGAGCTGCCCGCCGCCGGCCCGCTGCTCGATCGGCTGGCCGAGGCCGATGGCGTGTACCTGGTCGGAGGAGCCGTCCGCGACCTGCTGCTGGGGGGCGAGCCGCTTGACCTGGACCTGGTCATCGAGGGCGAGCTGGAGTCCGTGGCGGCGCTGCTGGGCACGCCGGACAAGGTGCACGACCGCTTCGAGACCCGCACCATCTCACTGGACGGCTTCACCTACGACCTGGCCCGCGCGCGCACCGAGACCTACGCCCACCCGGGGGCGCTGCCCACCGTCGCGCCGGCGGCCATCGAGGAGGACCTCGCCCGCCGCGACTTCACCGCCAACGCACTGGCCCTGGGCCTGGCCGGGTCCAGCCGCGGCCGTCTGCTCGAGGCCCCGCACGGCCTCGAGGACGTGGCGGCGCACCGCCTGCGGGTGCTGCACGCCGGCAGCTTCATCGACGATCCGACCCGGCTGCTGCGTCTGGCGCGCTACGCGGGACGCCTGGGGTTCACGATCGAGGACGCAACCCGGCAGCTGGCCGAGGCGGCCGTGGCGATCCGCACCCCGGACACGGTGAGCGGTCCCCGCCTGGGCGCCGAGCTGCGACTCCTGGCCGGGCAGGGGGATCCGGTCCGCGGCTTTCGCATCCTCGCCGAGCTCGGGGTCGACGAGGCGCTCGCCCCCGGCTTCGGGATCCGCGGCGATGACCGGGCGCAGCTGGCCCGGCGCGCGCTGCGGCTGCTGCCGCCCGACGGCGAGCCGGCCGACCTCGTCACCGCGGTGGCGATGCTCGACATCCGCCCCAAGGAGCTCAAGGGGCTGCTCGCCCGGTTCGCCTTTCCGGCCGGCCGCCGCGACCGCATCACCGCCGCCGCCGCGCGGGCCTCCAAGCTGGCGAGACAGCTCGGCGCCGCCACCCAGCCGTCGCAGATCGCTGCCGCGGTCGGCTCGGGAGCGCCCGAGCTGGTGGCGCTCGCGGGCGCGATGGGCGCCGAGGGTCCAGCCCGGCGATGGCTGCAGGATCTGCGCGGCGTGCGCCTGGAGATCGACGGCGACGATCTGCTGGCCGCCGGCCTGGAGCCCGGACCGGCCGTCGGTGCCGGACTGGCCGCGGCGCGCGCCGCCAAGCTCGACGGGCTGGCCGTGGGCCGCGAGGCCGAGCTCGCCGAGGCCCTCCGGGCCGCCCGCGACCAGGGGTAGGCTGGGAGCGATGGAGCTCGCCGAGCCGTTCTACGCGCTGGGGCATCACTTCGCCGTGGACCTCCCCGGGGCTCGCGTCGCCTTCTCCACGCGGCGCGGTGGCCATTCGAGCGGTCCCTACGAGAGCCTGAACCTGGGCTGGCTCACCGACGACGACCGTCGCACGGTGACGCGCAACCGCGAGACGCTGCGCGATGCGCTCGGCGCCCCCTCCCTCAGCTTCGTCCACCAGGTTCACGGCGCCGAGGTGCGGCGTATCACCGGCGACGGGCCGCGCGGCGGGCGGGATTCGAGTCCGCCGGAACGCCCGCGCGTCGACGGCCAGGCCACCGACCAGCGCGACGTCGCGCTGTGTGCGCTGACCGCCGACTGCCTGCCGATCGCGCTGGCCGGGGGTGGTGCCGTGGCCATGCTGCACGCCGGCTGGCGGGGACTGGCGACGGGGATGATCGCCAGCGGCGTGGCGGCGATGCGTGAGCTCGGCGCCGACGGGGACCTGAGCGCGGCCGTGGGGCCCGGCGCCGGCCCGTGCTGCTACGAGGCGGGGGAGGAGGTCCACGCCCAGTTCGCGGCCATCGAGGAGGCCCACCGGGGCCGCCACCTCGATCTCAAGGCCGTCGCGCGCCACCAGTTGCGCGCCGCCGGCGTGGCGCACGTAGTCGACATCGGCATCTGCACCATCTGCTCAGATCCCGGGCTGCTGTTCTCCCATCGTCGCGACCGCGGGATCACCGGCCGTCAGGCGGGCGTGGCGTGGTTGACCTGATCCACGGCCTGCGGGCGGAGGTGGTGGCACGCAACCTCGAGCGTGCCCGCGACGCGATCGCGGCGGCCGGCCGCGACCCGGACGAGGTCGAGATCCTCGCGGCGATCAAGTACCTGCCCGTCGAGGAGCTCGCGGCGCTCGCCGACGGCGGCGTGACCCTGGTGGGGGAGAACCGCGCCCAGGAGCTGACGGCCAAGGCCGCCGCGGTGCCCGACCGGTTCACCTGGGATTTCATCGGACAGCTCCAGAGCCGCAAGGTCAAGGATGTGCTGCCGGTCGTCCGCTACATCCATTCGGTCGCCTCGGATTCGGCGCTGGCCCAGCTCGAGCGCCACGGCGGCCCCGACACGCAGGTGCTCATCGAGGTCAATGTGGCCGGCGAGCCGGGCAAGAGCGGCGTCGACCCCGACGAGCTTCCGGCCTTCCTGGACCGCTGTCCCGTGTCCGTGGTGGGCCTGATGACGATGCCGCCGTTCGCCGCGGCGCCGGAGGACAGCCGGCCCCATTTCGCCGCGCTGCGGCGCCTGGCCGAGGCTCATGGGCTGCCCCAACTGTCGATGGGGACCAGCCAGGACTACGTCGTCGCAGCGCAGGAGGGGGCGACGATCGTGCGCCTTGGTACGAGCTTGTTTGGCGACAACACCTGAGAGCGCGTCATAATCACGGCAGGGAATCGCCGGGATTCCGCGAACCCTGAAACCGCACATGGCCTTCCGCGACAGCTGGCATCGAACTCTCGTCTACTTCGGCCTCGCCGAGGACGACGCGTACGACGACGAGGACGTGGAGTACAACGAGCATGAGGCCGAGCTTCAGGACAGCTACCGCGAGCGCCCCAACGTCAGGCCACTGGGCCGGCGCCGTCGCGACGAGTTCGACGACATCTTCGCCGATGAGGGATCCTCGAGCGAGCGGCGCACGACGTCGCTGCGTCCCGTGAGCGGCGGCCGTGCCGCCAACGGGCGTGCCGGGGGCGACCAGCAGGTGCACGTCGTCGCGCCCAAGAGCTTCAACGACGTGCAGAACGTGGCTGACAAGTTCAAGGAGACGATCCCCGTGATCCTCAATCTCCAGGGCACGGACACGGACCTCTCCAAGCGGCTCATCGACTTCTCCTCCGGGCTGACATACGCCCTGGACGGCGGGATGCAGCGGATCGCCGACAAGGTGTTCCTGCTCACTCCGCGCAACGTCGAGGTCTCCGCCGAGGAGCGCGCGCGGCTCGTGGAGAAGGGCTTCTTCAACCAGTCGTAACCGAGTTCTCCTGCCCCGGCGGCGGGTCCGCCACTCGGCGCAGGTAGATTTCAGCTGATGCGAGTGGGTCTCATCGGATCGGGCAACATGGCGCGGGCCATGGCCCGCGGCTGGGGCGATCCGGTGCTGTGCTCGGATTCGGGCTCCGGGCGCGCCCAGGCGCTGGCCGACGAGCTCGGTGGCCGGGCCGCCGGCAACGCCGAGGTGGCGGCCGAGGCCGACCTCGTCATCCTCTGCCATAAGCCCTACCAGCTCGGCCAGGTTGCGGCCGAGATCGCCGATCAGGTCAAGACGGTGGTCTCGGTGCTCGGCGGGATCCCGACCGGGCAGCTGCGATCCGCCTACACCGGCGCGCAGGTGTTCCGCCTCATCCCCAACACGCCGGTCGAGGTACGCCGCGGGGTCAGCGCCTACGCGCCCCACTCGGGCCACGACGGCTACACGATCGATGGCGAGCTCGAGCGTCAGGTCGTCGCGCTGTTCGAGCGACTGGGCACGGTGGTCACCATCGAGGAGCGGCTGCTGGGCGTCGCCCTGGGGGTGTCGAGCGTCGGACCCGCCTACCAGGCGCTGTTGCTGGAGGCCCAGGTGGACGCCGCGGTGCGCCACGGCCTCAAGCCCGGCGTGGCCGCGCAGCTGGTCGCCGAGACCATGGCGGGCACCGCCGAGCTGCTGCGGATCCGCGACTACGACACCCTGACCGTCCGGCGCGAGGTCACCTCGCCGGCCGGCTCGACCGCCCGGGGACTGGATGCCCTGGAGCGCGCGGGGATCCGCGCCGCGTTCTCAGACGCGATGGACGGCGTGCTGCAGGTGGCGAGCTAATGAGGGACACCTAGATGCTGATCGAGGCGCTCACCCGCGGCAATGTCGCCGACTACGTCCAGGCGCTGTTCGAGGTCTACATCGTCCTCATCTTCGCCTACATCCTGCTCAACCTGCTGTTCTCGTTCGGGATGCGACTGCCGTACGCACGCTGGAGCGACGTGCTGCTCAACTTCCTGCGGGACTGCTCGGAGCCCTACCTGCGGCTGTTCCGGAAGTTCATCCCGCCCATCGGCGCCTTCGACTTCTCGCCGATGATCGCGATCATCCTGCTCTACATCGTCCAGTCGCTGCTCGTCAATGCCATCCGCGGCTGAGCCGATCGTCACGACGATGTCCAACCGCGCTGCGGTCAAGTCGACTCGGGCCCAGCGGGCGGTGGCCTTCGCCCGCGTGGCCGGCGTGGTCGTGCTGGTGCTGGCGCTCGACCAGCTGACCAAGCACGCCGTGATCGCCGACATTCCGGTGGGGACCACGCAGAAGTTCCTGCCCGCCATCAACTTCGTCCACTACGAGAACAGCGGGGTGGCCTTCGGCTTCTTCTCCGGCGGCGGGGCCGTCGTGCTGATCCTCACCCTCACCGCGCTGGCCGCACTGGTCATCTACTTCCTGCTGCGCCCGACGCGACCGTGGCTCTGGCTGCCCACGGGACTGCTCGTGGGCGGCGCGCTGGGCAACCTCATCGACCGCCTGGTGCACGGTTACGTGACGGACTTCATCAAGTTCCCGGCGTGGCCCGCATTCAACCTCTCTGACATGGCGATCACCGTCGGGGTCCTGAGCCTGCTCTACGTGCTGGAGGGCGCTCCCTCCAGGCGCTCGGGCTAGCCGCGCGCGTGGCCGACGCGCCGCTGACGCTTCCCGTGCCGGAGACGGCCGAGGGGATGCGGCTGGACCGCTTCCTGTCTGAGCCGCTGGGTTCACGTGCCCAGGCCCAGGCGCTGATCGACGCCGGCCGGGTGCGCGTGGACGGGCGCTCGCGGCCCAAGAGCCACACGCTGACTCCCGGTGAGGTGATCGTGGTGGAGCCGGTCGTGCCGCCGCCCTCGGCGCCGTCCGAGCCGGCGGTGTCGTTCACGGTGGCCTACGAGGACGAGCACATGCTGGTGGTCGACAAGCCGGCCGGCCTGGTGGTCCATCCGGCGCGGGGCCATCGCACCGGCACGCTGGCCCAGGCTCTGTCCGGGCGGGCCGCCGGGGGCGAGGACCCGTTTCGCGCGGGGATCGTGCACCGTCTGGACCGGGACACGTCGGGCCTGCTGGTGGTGGCCAGGTCAGATGAGGTGCACCGAGCGCTGAAGGCGCTGCTGGCCGCGCGAGGACTGCACCGCGAGTACCTGACGCTGGTCGAGGGGCGCCCTCCGGCTCGGACGGGCACGATCGACGCGCCGATCGGCCGACATCGCCACGACCGGGTGCTGATGTCGATCGACACGGCCGAGCCGCGCGAGGCGCGAACCCACTTCGAGGTCGAGCAGTTGCTGCCGCGCGCGACGCTGCTGCGGGTGGTCCTGGACACCGGGCGCACGCACCAGATCCGGGTCCACATGGCGGCGATCGGCCACCCGGTCTGCGGCGATCCCCAGTACGGCACGGCCGGCCAATACGGCCTGGAGCGCCAGTTCCTGCACGCCGCCCGGCTGGCCTTCACCCATCCCGTGACCGGGGAGGCAGTGGACGCGAGGTCGCCGCTGCCTGCAGACCTGGTGGCCGCGCTGGCCCGGGCGGGGGCTGAAGGACAGGGAGGCTGAAAAAAACGGCGGGGCGGCCCGTCCAAAGCCGCCCCGCCGATGATGCTGGCGAACCGACCACCGGAGGTAGGGGAAGGGAGGTTCGGTTCGCGCTGACGAGTCGTCGCGGTGGTAGGGGGACGACGACTCGCTTGACCCCTTCAACGACCGCGCCCAGAGAAACTTGCGTAGACTCGAAGAAATTCCTTCAACCCCGTCGATCGCGGATTGCGACCCTCCTCCGGCACTGGCCGGAGGCGCACCTCCGCCCGGTGGGCAGTAGTCACAACAATCACAAGGGAGCAGTAAGTGGCTGACATCGGCATCAAAGAGCTGCTGGAGGCCGGCGTTCACTTCGGTCACCAGACGCGACGCTGGAACCCCAAGATGCGGCGCTTCATCTTCGGAGAGCGCGACGGCATCTACATCATCGACCTGCTGCAGACCGAGGCGCTGCTCAACAACGCGCGCCGGTTCGCGGCCGATGTGTCGCGCAGGGGCGGCACCGTGCTGTTCGTCGGCACCAAGAAGCAGGCGCGCGACGCCGTCAGGGACATCGCCACCGAGGCGGACATGCCGTATGTCAACCACCGCTGGCTCGGTGGCCTGCTCACCAACTTCCAGACGATCTCGCTGCGGATCAAGCGCCTGCACGACCTGGAGCGCTATGAGACCGAGGGCCAGCTCCAGCTGCTGCCCACGCGCGAGCGGATGGCGGCTCAGGCCGACCTGGAGAAGCTGCGCGCCAATCTGGGCGGGGTCAAGAACATGCAGCGGGTCCCCGATGCGGTGTTCGTCATCGATCTGAAGACCGAGGCGATCGCCGTGCGTGAGGCACAGCGGCTGCGCATCCCGATCATCGGGCTCGTCGACACCAACTGCGATCCCGACGGGATCGACTTCGTCATCCCCGGCAACGACGACGCGATCCGGTCCTGCGCGGCGATCACCCGTGCCATCGGCGACGTCGTGGCCCAGGGCCACAACACGTTCCGGGCCGAGGAGGAGGCCGCGCGCCTGGAGCGCGAGCGCCAGGAGGCCGAGGAGCGCGCTCGTCGCGAGGCCGAGGAGCAGGCTCGTCGCGAGGCCGAGGAAAAGGCCCGTGCCGAGGAGCAGGCCCGTCGCGAGGCCGAGGAGCAGGCCGCCCGGGAGGCCGAGCAGGCAGCGGCAGCGGCCGCCGCCGCGCAGGCTGCTCCGGCGGCAGAGGCAGCACCGACGCCCGCCGCTCCGCAGTCCGGTACTGAACCGGCCGCATCCGCGCCGGCCCCCGAGCCGGCGGCACCGGCGCCCACACCGGCCGCGCCTCAGGCGAGCGCCGCTGAGGCCCCTGCCGCCGCGCCGGCCGAAGCTCCCGCCGCGCCGGCCGAAGCTCCCGCAGCGCCGGCCGCGGAGGCTGAGGCGCCTGCCGCGCCGCCCGAGCCCGAGGCGGGCGAGCCCGAGCCATCACCCGCACCTGAAGAGCCGGCCGCCGCGGCCGAGCCCGCCGAGGCGGGCGCCGCCGACGCTCCGCCGGAGGACGAGCCGCCCGCGACCGACAGCGCCGGGACGGAGGACAAGTCATGAGCGCGATCTCCGCCAAGCAGGTCAAGGAGCTGCGCGACCGCACCGGCGCGGGCATGCTCGCCTGCCGTGACGCCCTCACCGAGGCCGACGGGGACATCGACAAGGCGGTTGAGATCCTGCGCGCCAAGGGCGAGGCGTCCGCGGCCAAGCGCTCCGGGGCCGAGGCCTCCGAGGGCGCGGTCCAGAGCTACATCCACGCCAACAACAAGATCGGCGCGCTCGTCGAGGTCGACTGCCAGACCGATTTCGTCGCCCGCAACGAGAAGTTCGTCGAGTTCGCGCGTGATGTGGCCCTGCACGTGGCCGCGGCGCCCGGCGTGATCGCCATCACCGACGACGAGGTCCCCGCCGAGGATCGCGAGCGTGAGATCCGGATCGCCACCGAGCAGGCCGCCGACCGTCCCGAGAACGTGCGCGAGCGCATCGTGCAGGGCAAGCTGGACAAGTGGCTCGACGAGGTCGTGCTGCTGCGCCAGAAGCACGTCAACGAGGACAAGCACGGAGGCAAGACGATCGAGGAGCTCCGGCTGGCGCTGTCGGCCGAGACCCGGGAGAACATCGTCATCCGCCGCTTCTCCCGGTTCGCCGTCGGCGGCTGAGATAGGGTGGGCGTAGGGTCGTCAGAGCGGAGGGTCTTCAGATGAGCGATTCGGAGATGATCGACGAGCTGCTGGCCGACGGGCGCGAGCGGATGGCGAAGTCCGTGGAGGCGATGCGCCACGAGTTCGGGTCGGTGCGGACCGGGCGGGCCAGCCCGGCGCTGCTCGATCGGATCAGCGTCGACTACTACGGGGCCGTCACGCCGCTCAAGCAGCTGGCGACGGTCACCGCCCCCGAGGCGCGCATGCTGACCATCCAGCCCTATGACAAGAGCTCGATCAAGGCCATCGAACGGGCCATCCTGGAGTCCGACGTGGGCCTCACCCCGGGCAATGACGGCAACCTCATCCGCCTCGTGGTGCCCGAGCTCACCGAGGAGCGGCGCAAGCAGCTGGTCAAGGTGGTGCGACACATCGCCGAGGAGGGGCGCGTGGCGATCCGCAACATCCGCCGTGACGTCATGCATGACCTGCGCGAGCTCAAGGAGGCCGGCGACGCCGGATCCGACGACGAGCACCGCGCCGAGGTCGAGCTCCAGAAGGTCACGGACGCGCGCATCGCCGAGCTTGACGAGCTGCTCAAGCACAAGGAAGAGGACATCCTCGAGGTGTAGTGACCCTGTGATTGCCGGACAGGAGGAATCGGCCGAGCCCTCGCAGTCCGGCGGCCCGGGTGGACAGGCTCGCTACGTCGCGATCATCACCGACGGCAATGGCCGCTGGGCCCAGCGGCGCGGGCTACCGGTGATCGCGGGACACGAGGCCGGCGCCGACGTCGTCAAGGCCCGGCTGCGCGACGCGGTGCAGCTGGGGATCGAGGAGCTCACGGTGTACTCGTTCTCCACCGAGAACTGGTCGCGCGACGAGACCGAGGTGGCGGGGCTGATGGAGATGTTCGGCCGGCGCATCGAGCTCGAGACCCCCGAGCTGCACGCCGAGGGCGTGCGGATGCGCTTCCTGGGCCGTCGCTCGGCCCCGGTGGCGCCGTCGCTCGTGCGGCGGATGGAGTGGGCCGAGGCGCTCACCGCCGCCAACACGCGCATCACGCTGTTCGTGGCCTTCAACTACGGCGGGCGGGCGGAGATCCTCGACGCGGCGAGAACCTTCACCGGAACCACCGAGGAGGAGTTCCGCCGCCATCTCTATGCGCCTGACATGCACGATCCCGATCTCGTGATCCGCACCAGCGGCGAGCTGCGCGTCTCGAACTACCTCCTGTGGCAGACCGCCTACTCGGAGTTCGTCTTCCGCGACGAGCTGTGGCCCGAGTTCTCGCGCCAGGCGTTCGAGGAGTCCCTGGACGAGTACGCCGCCCGCCGGCGCCGTTTCGGGGGCCGCTGATGTCCCCGGCGCCGCGCTCCGGACGGCCGAGCCGGGACAGGCCGCCCGCCAACCGCTCCACCGCCGCGCAGCGCCGGTCGGCCCGGCCCACGCAGGCCCGCGGCCGCGGCCAGCGCCCGCCGCGCCGTAGCTCTGACCTGCTGGCCCGCGTGCTCGTGGGCGTGCCGGCGGCCGTGGTGGCCATCGTGTTCGTCGACCTCGGGGGCACGGCGTGGGCGCTGTTCATGCTCGCGCTGAGCTGGGTCTGCCTCCACGAGCTCTACCGGATGCTCCCGCGCTGGAAGCCGACGCCCGTCGTCGGCTTCGCCGCCGCTGCTGCGATGGTGCTCGCCGCGCAGTTCGGGACCGAGCGCGACGTCATGGAGGTCGCCGTGGCCTCGATTCCGGTGACATTCCTGGCCGTCATGGGCCGCGGCGGCGATGGCACGCCGAGCGTGTCGATCGCCGGCACGCTGCTGGGGATCTTCTGGCTGGGCCTGGCCTTCGCGCACGCGGTGCTCCTGCGGCGGTTGGACCACGGCAGCGGGATCCTCATCGACATCCTCGTCGGCACGTTCCTGGGCGACACCGCCGCCTACATCGGTGGCCGGCTGTTCGGCCGGCGGCTGCTGGCGCCGAGCATCTCCCCCAAGAAGACCTGGGAGGGACTGTTCTGCGGGATGCTGATCGCGATCCTGTCGGTGTTCGTCGCCGGCCTCGAACAGACCTGGCTGACCCAGGGCGACGCGCTGCTGCTGGGGATCACGGTGGCGGTGATCGGGCCGATCGGCGACCTGTTCGAGTCGCTGATCAAGCGCGACGCCGGCATCAAGGACGCCGGCAGCGTGTTCGGCGCTCACGGCGGCGCCCTGGACCGCCTGGACGCAGTCATCTTCACCGTGGTGGCCGGCTATTACGTCTGGGTCGCGCTCCCTCACGTCTAGCGCCCGCTTTGTCTGACGAGCACTGATGCGAGAAGTCATCGTCCGGTTCCCGGCACACGCGCTCGACGATGTGCTCGACCGGCTGCTGCCGGTCGTTCCCGACGGGGTGCGCGAGGCCCCCGCGCCCCGCGGCCAGGTCGAGCTCCACATGCTGGGGCCCCACCTGCCGCCGCTGCGCAACATCGCCCAGGCGGTGCGCCCGGGGGTGGGCGGGATCGGGTTTCAGATCTCGGAGCGCGCGGTCCCCGACGATTGGCGCGAGCGCCGGCTGGCCGACTACCAGGCGCGCCCCATCGCCGGCCGGCTGATCGTCCGGCCGCCGTGGGCACCGGCGCCGCCCAACGGTGTGATCGACATCGTCCTGGAGGAGGGCGGGGCGTTCGGCGCCGGGACCCACCCGACCACGCGCACCTGCCTGGAGCTCATGCTGGCCATGACGCCGGAGGGCTCATTCGCCGATCTGGGGTGCGGGAGCGGCGTGCTGGCAATCCTGGCCGGCCTGCTGGGGTTCTCGCCGCTGACCGCGTTCGACATCCAGCCGGGCAGCGTCGAGGCGACGCGCGTGAACGCCGCGCGCGCCGGGGTCGAGGTGAACGCGGCCGTGGCCGACCTCAGCGTCGAGCCGGCGCCGCCTGCCGTCTCGTTCGTGGCCAACGTGCCGCCGCTCGTCCACGCGGGGATCGCGGCCAGCTGGCGCGACGCAGCCGAGCCCCGGGTGGGACTTCTCTCCGGCTTCGCGCCCGAGGACGCCGACGGCGTGGTGCAGGCCTACGCGGCCTGCGGCTTCACCGAGCACCGCCGCCACGTCGCGCAGGGATGGGTGGTCTCGGAGATGTCGAGGTGACCGAGACTGTCGTCATCTCAGGCGCCGTCACCGTGACCGCGGGCGACGCGGCCACGCCGCTCCTGTCGGTGCCCGAGGTCGCCGACCTGGCGATCACCCCTGCAGACCGCGAGGTGGCGCTGGTCATCGACAACCTCACCGCCGCCGCGCTGACGGTCACCGGCGATGGCGCCGGTGAGGTCATCGTCGCGGCCGATGGCAGTGTCGCCGTGCCGTTCGCCGCCGCGCCGGAGGGCGCTCGCCTGCAGCTGCTGATCCTGCCCGCCGACCGCTCACGCGCGGTGACCGTCATCGTCACCGTCGAGCCCTCGGACGCTGGCCCGGTGGCCGTGGCGCAGGCGATCGCCGGCCCCGGCGGCGTGGTCCTCTCGGCCTCCAAGGACCTCGAGCCCGGCGTGCGGGCGATGCTCCTGCTCGCCGACGACCTCTTTCGCCTCGACATCCTGATCGTCGGAGACGCCCTGCAGACGTTCGTGCGCAACCTCACCAGCGGCGAGCTCGAGCTGCACGGTGCGGTGGGTCAGCCGCGGGTCGCGACGACGACGCTCGGCCTCGCCGCGCGCTACGCGCCGGGTCGCGCCGATCTGCGGTTCGCCGTAGGCCCGCCCGAGGCGCGCGTCGACACCGAGGTGACGATCGCCACGTTGCGCTTCGCCGAGCGCGGCCTCATCCGCGTCAGCGCCCAGGGCATCGTGCGCCGCGGCTGAGCGGTCGCAGAGGCGGCGCCTACAATCGGCCCCGTGGCGCGCCGGCTCGTCATCCTGGGGTCAACCGGCTCGATCGGAGTCCAGGCCCTCGACGTGGTCTCGCGCAGCGGCGAGGATGAGCTGCAGGTGGTGGGACTGAGCGCCGGCAGCGCATGGGAGACGCTGATCGAGCAGGCCCGCGCGTACGGCGTGAAGCGGGTGGCCCTGGCCGACCCCGACGCCGCCGCCCGAGCGGCCGAGGCCTGGACCGACGGCGAGGTACTGGCCGGGACCGACGGCATCGTCTCCCTCATCACCGAGACGGGCTGTGACCTCGTGCTCAACGGGATCGTGGGCTCAGCGGGTCTGGTCCCGACGGTCGCCGCGCTGACCGAGGGGATCGATGTGGCGCTCGCCAACAAGGAGTCGCTGGTCGTGGGCGGCGATCTCGTGATGCAGCTGTCGGAGGCCACCGGAGCCGCGATCATCCCGGTGGACTCCGAGCACTCGGCGCTGCATCAGCTGCTGGGGGCCGAGCGCCCGGGGACGGTGCTCAAGCTCATCCTCACCGCCTCTGGCGGCCCGTTTCGCGGCCGCACGGCCCAGGAGCTGGAGGCGGTGACCGTGGAGCAGGCCCTCGCGCACCCCACCTGGTCGATGGGCGGCAAGATCACGATCGACTCGGCCACGCTCATGAACAAGGGGCTGGAGCTGATCGAGGCCCATCACCTGTTCGGCACCCCCTACGCGGACATCGAGGTGATCGTGCACCCGCAGTCGATCATCCACAGCCTCATTCAGCTCTGCGACGGGGCCACCATGGCCCACCTCGGCTATCCGGACATGCGGGTGCCGATCGCCTACGGACTGCACCACCCCGAGCGCGTCGACGTGCCGGTGCGGCGGCTGGACCTGGCCGAGCTGGGCGCGCTCACCTTCGAGCCCGTCGACACCGACACCTTCGCCTGCCTGCGGCTGGCGCGGGAGGCCGGGATCGCCGGCGGGACCGCGCCGTGCACGCTCAATGCCGCCAACGAGATCGCCGTGCACGCGTTTCTCGGCGGCCGCCTGCGCTTCCTGCAGATCGCCGAGGTGATCGAGGAGACGCTGACCCGGCTCCCCGAGCAGCAGGTGCACTCGTTCGACTCGCTGGCCCACGCCGACGGCCAGGCGCGCCGCCTGGCCACCGAGCTGGTGGAGTCGCTCGCCCCGGCCTAGGGGTCGACGTCGCTCGCCCCGGCCTAGGGGTCGACGTCGCCGCCACGGGCGGCCGCTTCATCGCCTCTTAGGCACGCCTGGCACACTCGGACGCGCGCACATGTCGTACGTCCTGGCATTCCTCGGCTTCGCCGCACTCATCTTCCTGCACGAGGCGGGCCACTTCCTGGCGGCCAAGGCGGTGGGGATGCGGGTGGAGCGGTTCTCCCTGTTCTTCGGGCCGATGCCGATCAAGCGCACCTGGGGAGAGACCGAGTACGGGATCGGCATCATCCCGCTCGGGGGCTACGTCCGCATCACCGGGATGAACCCCAACGAGGAGCTCTCGCCCGAGGTCGCGCCCCGTGCGTACTACAACCAGCCGGTCTGGAAGCGGGTGGTCACGATCCTCGCCGGCCCGCTCGTCAACATCCTCATCGCGTTCGGGATCGCGTGGGCGCTGCTGTTCTCCCAGGGCCAGCAGGTGGTGGTGCCGACCAAGCAGGTGGCCGCGGTCGTCAAGGGGACCCCGGCGGCGACGTTCCTCAAGCCGGGCGATCAGCTCGTGTCCATCGACGGCGTGGGCGGTGCGACGGAGGCGCTGCGCCGGCAGATCATGAGCCACCGTTGCGCGACGGCCCAGGTGGACGGCTGCACCGCCGCGACGCCCGCCACGGTCGTGATACGCCGCCAGGGCAAGCTGATCACCTACCACGTCCGTCCCAAGCAGACGTCGGGCCATCCGGAGCTGGGCTTCGACTTCGGCGGCCGCGTGGCCGGCACCATCTACCCCAGCGTCACGGGCGCGGCCGGCACGGCCGTGTCGCGACTGTGGTCGGTCACCACGCAGACGGTGTCGACGATCGGGAGGATCTTCGAGCCCAAGGAGCGCAAGCAGCTCAACAGCGTCGTGGGCGGCTACACGGTGACCCAGGAGGCGTTTGCCTCGAGCGCGACGCTCGCGCTGCAGGTGCTGGCCCTCATCTCGCTGTCGCTGGGCGTGATCAACCTGTTCCCGTTCCTGCCCCTGGACGGCGGGCACGTGTTCTGGGCGGTGGCCGAGAAGGTCCGCGGGCGAAAGATCCCGTTCAGCGTGATGGAGCGCGCGAGCGTGGTGGGGTTCGCCCTGATCGTGCTGCTGTTCGTCATCGGGCTGTCCAACGACATCTCCACGCTGAGCGGGCCGGGCTTCAACATCCACTGAGGCCGCCGGGCTGCGCTAGCTTTAGCCCCGCATCCGGACGCCACGCGGGGACCAGGAGGAGACGATGGAGAGCAGCACGACGATCACGACGGCGCAGTCTGCCGTCGACGCCGCGACGCTGGCCGAGGCGGTGCGCCGCACCGCCACCAACCACCCCGACCTGGTGGCTGTCCGCACGCCCGATGACAGCGTGACTCTGACATGGTCAGAGCTGCTGGAGCGCGTCGACGCGCTGGCCGGGGGCCTGGCCAGGCTCGGCGTGGAACGGGGGCAGTGCGTGGCCATCATGCTCTCCAACCGGCCGGAGTTCCACATCGCCGACCTGGCGACCGTGACCCTGGGGGCGACGCCGTTCTCGATCTACGTCACCTATCCCGCCGGCGAGATCGAGTTCCTCATCCAGGACTCCGGCGCGCGGGTGGCGATCGTCGAGCAGGCGTTCCTGCCCGTGATCCTCGAGGCACGCCAGAGCCTCCCGCAGCTCGAGCATGTGATCGTCGTCGACGGCGAGGCCGGCGAAGGCGTGCTGGCCCTCGGCGAGGTGGAGGGCTCAGACCCGGACTTCGACGGCGCGGCCGCGTCGGCGCAGGTGACCGGGGACGACCTGGCGACGCTCATCTACACCTCCGGGACGACCGGGCACCCCAAGGGCGTGCAGCTCACCCATCACGCCGTGATGTTCACCGCCCAGGGGGTGCGCCAGGTGATCGAGTTCCCGGTGGGATCGCGCGTGATCTCGTGGCTGCCGGCGGCGCACATCGCCGAGCGGATGGCCCATCACTACATCCCGGTCATCTACGCCGGCACGGTCACGTGCGCTCCCAATCCCCGTGAGGTCCTGTCCTACCTGCCCGGCGTGCGGCCCAACTGGTTCTTCGCCGTGCCGCGGATCTGGGAGAAGCTCAAGGCCGGACTGGAGACGATGCAGGCGGCCCAGCCCGAGGAGCAGCGCAAGCCGGTCGAGGCGGCCCTGGCGGCCGCCACCGAGCGAGTGCGCCTGCGCCAGCAGGGCAAGCCGGTGCCGCCCGAGCTCGAAGCCCAGGTGGCCAAGGCCGACGAGGAGCTGTTCTCCAAGCTGCGGGAGATGCTCGGGCTGGACCAGATCGTGGCCGTCAACGTCGGCGCCGCGCCGACGCCGGTCGAGGTGGTGGAGTTCTTCCACGCCATCGGGATCGAGCTGGCCGAGCTGTGGGGCATGTCGGAGACGTGCGGCACCGGGACCTGCAACCGGCCCGGCCAGGTCAAGATCGGCAGCGTGGGGCCGGCGTCCCCCGGCGTCGAGATCACGCTGGCCGACGACGGCGAGGTCCTGTGCCGCGGCGAGTTCCTGATGAGCGGCTACCGCAACCAGCCGGAGAAGACCGCCGAGGCGCTCGACGCCGACGGCTGGCTGCACACCGGCGACATCGGCACGATCGACGAGGACGGCTTCCTGACGATCGTGGACCGCAAGAAGGAGATCATCATCAGCGCCGCGGGCAAGAACATGTCCCCGGCCAACATCGAGGCCGCCATCAAGACCGGCAGCCCGCTCATCGGGCAGGCGTGCTGCATCGGCGACGCGCGCCCCTACAACACCGCGCTCATCGTGCTCGACGCGGACTTCGCCCCCGTGTGGGCGCAGCAGCACGGGCTGGGGGAACGGTCGCTGGAGGACCTGGCCGCTACACCCGAGATGGTGAAGGCGGTTCAGGCGGGTATCGACGCGGCCAACGAGCGGCTCGCCCGCGTGGAGCAGATCAAGAAGTTCACGATCGTCCGCGGCGACTGGCTGCCCGGCGGCGACGAGCTCACGCCCACCATCAAGCTCAAGCGCAAGCCGATCGCCGCCAAGTACGCCGACGCCATCGAGCGGATGTACGGGTAGTTAGGGCCTGCCGCTGGGGCTGGGCCTGGTGGTGCTGGAGTTGGTGGGAGGTGTCCCGTGTGGCGGCGACACGGGACCCCTCCCACCAACTCCAGCCCCACACCCCAAGCCCACCACCCACAGCGGTCTAATACACCCGGATGGGACTGGCCGGCGTGGTGTCGATGCCGTGCTGGACCCCGTAGGCCTGCATGTAGATGGCGTAGCCGACGTCGAGGGCGAACAGCGCAGCCACGGTGATCACCGCGAGGCGCCGGCGGCTGCGCACGACCCAGGCCGCGGCGACGTAGAACACCGGGGCGGCGAGGAAGATGATCCGCCCCGCGTCATACGACACGGTCATCGCCGCCACGCAGAGCCCCACCAGGACCAGCCCGCGCCGGGCGAAGGGGAGGTCGCGGAGCGCGAACGGCGCCACCAGCCACAACGGGCCGAAGGCGTAGGCCAGCCGCCTGAGCTCGACGCCCGTGAAGACCTGGCGCAGCACATGCAGGCGGGTCGACAGAAACGGCCCGGCGTAGCCGGGGAGGTACTGGCTTCCCACGGCGGTGAGCAGGACGCGCAGCGCGATGTAGGCGGCGACCCCGCCGACCCCGACCGCCACGGTGTCGCGCAGCGCGGCACGGTCGATCGGCGTGCGTGCCCACACCGCGTAGGCGAACGGGACCAGGAACAGGCTGGTCTCCTTGGCCGCCACTCCGAGGAGGATCGTGACGGCCAGGGCGAGCCGCTGGCGGCGGACGATGAACAGGCAGCCGAGGATCATCACCAGCGTGACGGCGGGGTCGATGCCGCGGCCGTGGCGCAGCAGCACGACCAGCAGGTTGGGGGAGATCGCCAGCGCGACGGCCAGCGCGACCGCCAGCCACGGTTCGGTCTCGAACTCGCCCAGCAGCACGTAGAGAGCCGCGCCGCCGGCGCCGATGGCCAGCAGCGCCAGCAGCTGAAACGAGGCCACCTGGGAGAACGGCAGCACGTGCACCAGCCACGGCACGGCGACGCGATAGGCGTAAGGGAAGCTGTGCGGGCCGCCCGGGTGCGTCGCCATGCGGATGTAGAAGGGCTCATCCCCCGTGGCGCCGGTCTCATGGCGCATCACCGCATCGGCCAACCCCGCCACGGCGAGACAGAGCAGACCGACGAGCACCGCCGGCCATAGGTCGTGGCCGCTCAGGCGACGGCGCGAAATACGATCACCTCCGAGAAGCCGCGCCCATCGACCTGATAGGCGTAGCAGCCTCCGGAGCGCACCCGCGAATAGGTGATCCAGGCCCGGCCGCCCGACGCGATGCGGGGTGCGCCCTGTCCGGGGTCGAGCAGCTGCAGCTCGTCGTAGGGGACCGTGGCCGTCCCGAACCCCAGCCCACCGCTGCCGCCCACCATGGCGCCCCGGATGAGCAGGGGCCCCGTGTAGGAGCCTGACACCGTCCAGGTGACCTCGGCGATCAGCCACTGGCTGGCGTTCACGCTGCGAAACCCGACCCCGGCCGGCAGCACGTGGGGCGACACCGGGCCGTTGGCGTTGACCGTGATCGGGCACGGTCCGCCGTCGTCGTCGGGCAGGTGGAGGGGGAGGCGCAGAGCGGTGGGCACCGATCCGGTGCAGGTGCCCTGGCAGCGCTCATAGGTGCCATAGCCGGCCGTCTGCGCCAGCCCGGCGGGGAGGTCGCTCGTGCCCTTCTTGCCGCGGCCGTGCTGGGAGCCCGACGTGGTGGTCGTCGGCGAGGTGGCCGTCGTCGCGCCCGTCGTTCCGGTGCCGGTGCCGGACGCGGACGTGCCCGTACCGGTGGCCCCTGACGACGTCGCCTGAGTGGACGCCGCCCCGGGCGCGGTGGCCGAGCTCGAGGACGGCCTGGTGCCGACCCCGCACGCGCCCAGCGCGAGCGTCACCAGCAGCCCCGCGGCTGCGCTGGCCCACAACCGCACCGACTACCTGCCGCGAGCCGCCGTGATGGAGCGGCTGACCAGCTCCACGGGGTGGTACATGGGCAGCGGGCAGCCGAGCTGGCGCAGGTGCAGGTCCAGCTGCGCCGTGCAGCCGGGGTTCCCGGCCGCGATCGCCTGGGCGCCGGTCTCGATGAGGTTGCGGGCCTTGCGCGCTCCCAGCTCGGCGGCGGCCTCGGGCTGAACGAGGTTGTAGATCCCGGCCGAGCCGCAGCACACGTCGCGCTCGGTCCCCACCTCGACGAGCTCCAGATCCGGGATCGCGCGGAGCAGCTCGCGGGGCGCGGTGCGCACACCCTGCGCGTGGGCGAGGTGGCAGGCATCGTGATAGGCCACGCGCAGCGGCACCGGGCCGCGCGGGGCCCGCGCATCGACCGAGGCCAGCAGTTCGGAGACGTCGCGGACCTTCTCGGCGAACGCGCGCGCCTCCGCGGTCCCCAGCAGATCGCCGTACTCCTTCATCGCCGAGCCGCAACCCGCGGCGTTGACGACGACGTGATCCACGCCGGCCTGCGTGAACGCCGCCATGGTCTCCTGGGCCCGACGGGCCGCCGCGGCCTCGGCGCCGCTGTGGAACTCCAGGGCACCGCAGCAGTCGGGATGCACGGGGGCGACCACCTCGAACCCCTCGGCACTCAACGCGTGGACGGTCGCGCGATGCACGTTGGGATAGAAGACCCGCTGCACACAGCCGAGCAGCAGGCCGACGCGGCCGCGGGTCGTGCCCGTCGCCGGGGTCAGCTCCGGCACACCGGCCTTGGCGGCGCGGCCCACCGGCGGCTGGGGCGCGACCTTGGCCATCGCCGCCAGGCGCGCGGGCAGCGCCCGCTCGGCCCCGAGGCGGCGACTGGCCGCCAGCATCGGCGCCAGGGCGCGCAGGCGCTTGGGGTGAGGCAGGGTCTCGAACAGCAGCTTGCGCAGCGCGCGCTCGCCGGGGGTGCGGCGGTGACGGCGCTCGACCTGCGGGCGCACCCGCTCGATGAGGCGGTCATACCGGACGCCGGAGGGGCACGCGGTGACGCAGGCCATGCAGCCCAGGCACCGGTCGAAGTGGGTGACCATCTCATCGGACATCGGCCCCTCGGCGTTCAGCCCGTCGTTGATCAGGACGATCCGGCCGCGGGGGGAGTCGGCCTCGGCCCCCCACAGCACGTAGGTCGGGCACGTCTCCAGGCAGAACCCGCAGTGCACGCAGTCGTCGACGATCTCCTGCTGGGGCGGGCGGTGCAGATCGAACGCCGTCATCAGATCCCTCCCACGAACAAACCTGGATTACATGTGTGCGTGGGATCGAAGCGGGCCTTGACCCGGCGCATGAGCTCGAGCTCGGGGCCCGATGGCGCACCCCACGACTCTCCCCCGGCGCGCAGCTCCTGCGGCGCGTCGAGCAGCACGGCGCGCGCGGTCTGCGGCAGGGCGCCGCGCAGGCGGCCGACGGCATCCGGGGCCACCTCGACGAAGCTCGCGCCCAGCGCCGCCCGCCCGACCAGCGTGCCGTCCAACGCCTCGACGGCCGCGAGGACCGCGCCCAGCTCGGTCGGCGCCGCCGCGACCCGGACCATGGCCTGGTCCGGGGAGCGCTGGCCCGCTCGCTGGCGCTCCCACAGCTGGCCGTCCTGGTCGGTGACGTCCACCTCGGTCAGCCCTGCGTCGCGCATCAGCCGGGCAGCGCGATGCGCGCGCCGCGTCGCCTCCCGCCCGGCGCAGCGCGCCAGCAGGCCGCCGCGGCCGTCCTTCCAGGCGACGTCGAGGGCCTCGAACTCGAGCGGAGCGGCGGCCAGCGCGACGGCGGCGGCGCGCAGCACGGCGGCATCGGAGGCGGCGCCGAGGGCCGTGACGCTCGTCTCGTGCAGCGGGTGCAGCCGCACGTTGACCGAGAGGATGAGCCCGAGCGTCCCGAAGGCTCCGCTGAACAGCTTGGCCAGGTCATAGCCGGCGACGTTCTTGATCACCTTGCCGCCCGCCTGGGCGATGGTGCCGTCGCTGAGGGCGACCGTCGCGCCGACGACGAGGTCGCGCGGGGCGCCGTAGCGATGGCGCAGCGGTCCCGAGTCGGCCGTCGCGACGACGCCGCCGATCGTCGGGCCGGGGTGGGCGTCGGGGTCGGTCGCCGAGTCGGCCGCGCCCGTCGCGGCCAGCGGCGGGTCGAGCGCCAGCATCTGGCCCGCGGCGGCGAACGTGCGCTGAGCGAGCTCGAGCGGGACGCCCGCCTCCAGGGTGGCGGTGAGGTCGCCGGCGTCGTGGGCCACCACCCGGTCCAGCGCGCGTGTGTGCAGCTCGACGTCGGCGCTCACGTCGCTGCTGCCCCAGCCCAGCTTGGTCCCGGCGCCCACGATCCGTACGGTTCGCCCCTCCTGGGTGGCGGCCGCCAGCGCCGCGGCGGCGTCGTCGAAGCTGCTGGGGGCTAGGGTGCTCGCTGTGGCCATGTCCGGGGCTAGAAGCGCTCGGCCACGCCGGCCCGCTCGAGGGGGTGCTCGCGGTAGGGGCCCGGAACCTCGCCACACAACCGTGGCGTGGGCATGACCTTGCCCGGGTTGGCCAGGCCATGGGGGTCAAAGGCGCAGCGCAGGCGTTGGAAGGCATCCAGGTCAGGCTCGGAGAACATCGACGGCATGTAGGCCTTCTTGTCGACGCCGACGCCGTGCTCGCCGGTGATCGAGCCGCCCGCGTCGACGCAGGCCTTGATGATGAGGCCGGCCAGCTCCTCGGCGCGGGCGGCCTCGCCCTTCACGCCCGAGTCGTAGCAGACGAGCGGGTGCAGGTTGCCGTCGCCGGCGTGAAACACGTTGGCGACGCGCAGGTCGTAGTCGGCCGCCAGCCCTTCGATCTGGCGCAGCACCTCCGAGAGGCGGGTGCGGGGGATGACGCCGTCCTGGACGTAGTAGGCGGGGGCGATCCGGCCCATCGCCGCAAACGCGGCCTTGCGCGTGCGCCAGATGAGGTCGCGCTCGGCGTCTGACTGGGCGATCCGCACGTCCAGCGCTCCCGCCTGCGCGCACAGCTCCGTGAGCCGCTCCAGGCCCACCAGGCACTCCTCCCGCGGGCCGTCGAGCTCGATGATGAGCGCCGCCCCGGCGTCGAGCCGATAGCCGGCGCCGGTGGACTGCTCGGCGGCCTCGATCGACAGGCGGTCCATCATCTCGATGGCGCCCGGGACGATGCCCGCGTCGACGATGGCCGACACGGCGTCTCCCGCTGAGCCGGTGTCATCGAAGAAGGCCAGCATCGTGGCCACGCTCTCCGGCGCCGGGATGACCCGCAGCACGATCTTGGTGGCCACGCCGAGCGTGCCCTCGGAGCCCACGAAGGCGCCGAGGAGGTCATAGCCGGGTGTGTCACGGTCGAGCGTCACCATCGTCCCGTCGGAGAGCACCACCTCGAGCCCGGTCACGTAGTTGGTGGTGAAGCCGTACTTGAAGCAGTGCGCCCCGCCGGAGTTCTCGGCCACGTTGCCGCCGATCGAACACACGATCTGGCTGGAGGGGTCCGGCGGATAGAAGTGGGTGGGGGAGACGGCACGCGTCACGCTGACGTTGGTGACCCCCGGCTCGACGACCACCCGGCCGTTGTCGAGATCGATGGCGAGGATCCGCCGCAGCCGGCTGAGCACGATGAGCACGCCCTCGGCCACCGGCAGGGCACCGCCCGACAGGCCGGTGCCCGACCCCCTCGCCACCCACGGAATCTCCGCCTCGAAGCAGGCCTGGACCACCTGGCGCACCTGGTCGGCGGTTCCGGGCAGGACGGCGGCGACGGGGACCTCGCGGTAGTGCAGGAGGCCGTCAGAACGATAGGTCGCGAGCTCATGCTGGTGTGTCAGCACGAACTCGCGACCGCAAATCTCCTGCAGACGGGAGATCACTGCGGGCGAGCCGGACGGCATCGCCCTTCAGTATCCCGGATCAGCCTGCTCAGGTGATCTTGATCGTCCGGCTCTCGACCGCCGAGCCGGCGAAGGCGAGGGGCAGCAACGGATCGGTCTGCGGATAGGTGTAGCTCAGGCGCAGGTTGCCGTTGCTCGGGATCTTGACGTGAACGTCGAAGTATCCCGCGGTGTTGATCGTCTGAAGCGTCGTCCAGGCTCCGTGCCCGTTGGGCTGGAACTGGATCTGCACGGGCTGGGGCTGACTGGTGTCGGTCTGCATGAACCTGCTCGCCCGGGCCTCGCCCCACACCTCGGCCGACTGGCCGTTGCTGAGGTTGGTCTTGGGCATGTAGACCGGCAGCTGGTACGCGGGCAGGACCGCCTTGGGCTTGCCGTCGGAGAAGTACAGCCCGCTGGCGAAGCCGGCGTACGGGCCCGTCCTGGGCGGCGGGTCGAGCAGCAGGAACTGCATATAGCTGGCGATCCGCGGGTTCTTCCAGCTCAGGTACTCCGCCCAGTTGATGTAGTAGGCCGCCGTGGCCGGGCTCACGTAGTTGTGGGCCCTTGACTTCGGGACCGGCGGGTTGGTGATGTAGCCGTACTCATCGTTGTAGATGGCGTAGTGCTTGCTGGACCCGTAGATCCGGTTGAGGTGGTCGATCTCCGCCTCCGCCGCCGGGATGTCCGGGAAGTGGATGAAGTCAGGCTTGTCGCCGGCCTTGCTCACCGGGGACTGGTTCTGGGCATAGGGGTGGATCGACAGGCCGCTGACGTTGAACAGGCCCGGGTTCTGGGTGCGGAACCTCCGGCTGGCCGCCGCGTTGGTCGGACAGCCGACCGCCTTCGCCGTGCTCCCGGTCAGCGGCTTGAACCCGTTGTCCACGCAGTAGAGCTGGCGCAGGAACAGCTGCGGGCGCGTCTGCCCGGCCTCTCCGGGCAGGCCCCCGGTGCGCTTGGGGTTTGGACCGGGCTCGAAGCCCTCGACGGCGAGCTCGCCGAGGAGGATCGTGTCACGGCCGTGACCGGTCCGCTTGAGCGCGTTGTAGCCCTGGTTGGCGAGACCGCGGTAGTACATCGGCGCCGTCAGG
This sequence comes from uncultured Actinomycetota bacterium, assembly GCA_963771675.1. Lineage (GTDB taxonomy): Bacteria > Actinomycetota > Thermoleophilia > Solirubrobacterales > Solirubrobacteraceae > Palsa-465. Next base: position 157,776 of record CAVYUJ010000011.1, read on the forward strand.
ACCTTGGAGTCGTTGATGGCCTGGGGCCCGAGGTCCTCGCCGAAGTTCGGCTCGTTCCACAGCGACCACATGCTCACGCGCGGCAGGCGTGTGGACTGGCCCTTGGGCGTGAAGGTGCCGCTGTAGCGCTTGCCCATCGCCTGCATGAACTGGCCGTAGTCCGCGGCGCTGGGCTTCCAGGCCCAGTGGGTGTTCTTCAGGTAGGCGCTGGGGGCTCCCGGTCCGTCGGCCCAGATGGGGGGCCCACCGGCGACGGTGAAGTCGACCTTGATGCCGTCGGCGGCGGCGTCGCGGACGATCGAGTCCCAGATCGTCCAGTTCGCCGAGGGGTACGCGTTGGGATCGGTCGCGTTGAAGTTGGGCTTCTTCTTGCTGCCGGGACTGGGAGCGATCTGATACCAGAACACCACCACGCGAATGGAATTCGCGCCGAGGGCGCGGAACTTGGCCATGGCGCCGGCGGGATCAGCCGCAAGCTGGCCGCCGTCCTGGAACATCTGAAGCTGGGTCTTGCTCGCGCTGGCCGCGCTGGGCAGCGCCAGGCATGCGGCGGCGATCACGGACGCCGTCAGCGTGACGACAGTGAAGACGCGTGCTCTCAGCCGCGTCGTGATGCGTGAGGGTGTGGGCATGGTGGCTAGAACAGGTCGCGGCTTACAGAAGTTGCGGCCGCCCTCGCGGGAGGGCCTCGGGGGCTGCGGCGCCTGGCGGCGTGCTACCCGACCGTGACGGCAACGATGCGGCTATGGATGACCGGGCCGTGCGGATATGACCAGGACAGCCTAACCGAGCCACTGCCCGGGAACGTCGTGCGTATGTCGAAATAGCAGAACGCCTTGGGCAGTCGCACCCGGTCCACCGTAGCGAACGACCCGGTGGTTCCGCGCCGGAACTGCACCTCCACGACCTGCGGGCGATGCGTCGTCCGCGCGGCCGTCGTCTCCGGTCGCACGCATCCCCAGACCTCCAGCGGATGGCCGGCCGCGGTCCGGGTCGCCGGCAGGTAGAGCGGCATCGTGAACGCGGCCAGCGTCGGCTTGGCGGCGCCCTGGTAGGTCATCAGGCCGGTGGCGAAGGCGGTGTAGGGCTTGCCGTCGGTGGGCGGCGCCGGGTCGAGCAGCAGGTACTGGTCATAGGAGGCGATCCGCGGGTTGCGCCAGTGCAGATATTCCGACCAGTTGAGGTAGCCCGCGGCCACGGCTGGGCTGACCGTGCCCCCCTGGGTGTCGGGCGGGGCGGTCTGGTAGCCGAATTCGGTGTCGTAGATCTGAAAGCGCTTGTGCGAGCCATAGGCCCCCTGGAGCCGATCGAGCGCGCTGATGAGCTCCGGAACCGATGCCAGCTCGGCGTAGTCGGGCTCGTTGGGAGTCGAGATGTTCGGCGGCAGGCCCTGTGGATACATGTGATCCGAGAAGGCCGAGGCCTTGAACAGCACGGGGTTCTCAGCCGCGAAGTGCGCGGAGGCGGCCGCGGTCGCCGGGCAGCCCCGGACGGTGGCGGCCGAGCCGGTCAGCGGCCGGTAGTTGGCGTCCACGCAGTACAGCGCGCGCAGGAAGCGCAGGGGCGCCATCGCATTGAATTCGCCGGGGGCGGCCTTGGCGCCCGCCGGAGCGGTCTCGCCGAGCAGCGTCACGTCCCTGCCGTGCCCCGAGCTCTGCAGCCCGTTCCACGCGGCATCGGCGAGCTGGCGATAGAGCCGTGAGGACTCCTCGACCGCGTTGTGGTCCACCGCCTGAGGAGCGAGCGAGACGCCGATGTTGGGCTCGTTCCAGATCGACCAGAACGCCACGCGGGGCAGCGGCTTGGACGCGCCGGGCGGGGTGTAGTGGCCGCTGTAGCGCGTCCCCACCGCGTGTACGAAGTCCTGGAAGGCGCGCGGGTTGGGCTTCCAGTAGGTGTGGATGGTGGGGTCGGGCGCCCCCTTGCCCTCCGCCCAGCGCGGCGGCGGGGGCCCGAGGACGACGTCCAGACCCAGGTGGTGGGACTCCACCCCCTTGATGATCGTGTCGTACTGCGCCCAGTTGGCGGCCGGGTAGGCCGCCGGATCGGAGGCATTGAACGCAGCAGGCTCCCTGGTGGAGGTGGGGTCTGGCGCGATCTGATTCCAGGTGAAGAAGACCCTCACCCGGGTGACGCCCAGCTTCTCGAGCCCTTGGAGCGTGGCGCTCGGATTGGTCTTCAGCGCCGCCCCGGGGGTGAAGATCGTCTCGGGCCCGGCGCGGTTCATCGTCGGCGGGAGCACGGCCACCTTCGGGCTGCTCGAGCCGCCGCCGGCGACCACGATCACCACCGCGGCCACGATGGCCACCAGCAGCACAACCGCGCCTGCGAGCAGGCGCGGCGAGAAGCGTGATCCAGGTTGGGGGGCAGGTCCTGGCAAGCAGACGACTGTAACGAGAGGATTGGCCAGAGGTTCCGGCGTCGGCGGCGGAACGGTCCGGTTAGCGAACCGTTTTACCCCCGTGCTGCAACGGCCAATCCCGCGTGATGACGGTGGGTCTCCCGCTAGAGTCGCGCCTGCTGTGAGTGTGGATCTGAGTTCCCCGCCGGGGGCGGTGGCCACGCCTCCGTCTGCCCGGCCAGGCCGGGTCCGCGTCGACGCGGGGTGGCTCGTGGTCGGCGGGTTGACCATGGCCGCCGCCGCGCTGCGCTTCGCGACGCTCACCCATCAGAGCCTCTGGTTCGACGAGGCCCAGGCGGTCCATGAGATGCGGCTGTCGCTGGGCGCGATGCTGCACACCTGGAGCGCCAACGAACCCAACCCGCCGCTGTACTTCGTGCTGGGGTGGCTGTGGACCCACATCTTCGGAGCCGGGGCGGCCGGCTTGCGCTCGCTCTCGGCGGTCGTCGGGACCGCGACCGTCCCGCTGGTCTACCTCGCCGGACGCGAGCTCGTGTCACGGCGGGCGAGCCTGTTCGCCGCGGCCCTGGTCACGCTGAGCCCGTTCATGATCTGGTACTCGCAGGAGGCCCGCGAGTACGGGCTGCTGGCGGCGCTGTCGGCGGCCTCGCTGCTGTTCTTCGCCCGCGCGTGGCGCAGGCCATCGGGGCGCCGCGACCTGATCTGGTGGACCGTGTTCTCCGGACTGGCGCTGCTCACCCAGTACTTCGCCCTGTTCCTGATCGGGGCGCAGGCGCTCCTGCTCCTGCATCGCAGGCGCGACGCCGGGGTCGTGGTGGCGCTCGTGGCGCTGGCGCTCGTGGAAGCGGCGCTGATTCCGCACCTGGTGGCGCATCAGTCACACCCCGCGGGCTGGATCGACAACTTCCGGCTGTCCGTGCGCATCCGCCAGGTGCCTGTCGCCTTCGGCTTCAGCCCTCAGTATCAGAGCCAGACCGCCCTCAGCTATGGCCTGTTGGGCGCGGCGGCGCTCGCCGGCGCGATGATCGTGCTGCTGCTGGTCGGAGCCGACGGGCCGGAGCTGCGGGGGGCGGGCATGGCCGCCGGACTCGCGGCGTGCGTCCTGCTCATCCCGCTCGTGCTCGCCCTCGTGGGTCATGACTACTACGAGCCGCGGGCCCTGATCCCGGCGGTCATCCCGCTGGCCGTGGCCATGGGGGCGGCCTGCGCGGCGCCGGGCGCGCGCGTCGCCGGGGCGGCTCTGGCGGCGGTCCTGTGTGCGCTGTTCGTCTTTGCCGCGGTGAAGATCACCGGCGATCACCGCTACCAGCGCAACAACTGGAGCGGCGTGGCCGCGGCGCTGGGCCCGGCGCACGGCACGCGCGCCATCGCCGCCTACGACGGCACCTTCGCGACGGCCCCACTGGCGGTGACCTTGCCCGGGGTGGCCTGGACGGGTCCCGACCAGACCCCCCAGGTCAGCCAGGCGCCCGTCACCGTCGGCGAGCTCGACGTCGTCGGCGACGTGGGCCAGAGCGTCACGCCTCACCTGCCCGCCGGGGTGCGCCTGGAGTCCTCGCGCCGGGTGGACGACTACCTGGTCTATCGCTTTGCGCTGCGCCGCCCAGAGCGCGCGGTGACGCCCCAGCAGATCGGGGAGCAGGCGGCGAGGTGGGTGGGTCCCGCGGCGGGTGTTCCGGCGGTCCTGATCCAGTCGGCCGGCCGCTAACCTGTGCGCCCGTGAGACGCTGGCTTTGTGTGACAGCGCTGGCCGGCGCCTTGGTGTGCGCGGCCGGTACCCCGGCTGCACTGGGGGCGAAGATCGTGGGCAACCCGGTCCTCGCCGACTGCAACGCCCACGGGGTCATCACCCACAACTTCACGCTGCAGCAGCTGCGTCACGCGCAGGCGATCATGCCGGCCTCCTTCAAGCAGTACGGCGACTGCCAGGACGCGATCGCCGCGGCGGTGGCCAAGGTCAGGTCGGGCAAGCTGGTCGCGCCGAGCGGCAGTTCGGGCGGCTCGTTTCTGCCCACGCCCGTGATCGTGATCCTCGTCGTGTTGATCCTGGCCGTGCTGACGTTCGGGGCCCTGGCCGTGCGCCGGCGGCGCACCGGCGGCGGCGCAGCGCCCGACGACGGCGATCGCCCCGGCGCCGCTGAGCCGCCGTCATCCGACGACGGCGATCCCCCCGCGGGGACCCCGCCCACCCCGCCAACGCCGCCGCCGCCGGAATAGCCCGAGAGCCCGCTCTACACTCAGGGCATGCCCTCTCAGCGCCAGATCCGCGTCGGAGACGTGCTGATCGGCGGCGGAGCTCCCGTCGCCGTGCAGACGATGACCAAGACCGAGACGGCCGACCTGGCCGCCACGATGGCCCAGATCCGCCGTGTCGCCGAGGCCGGCGCCGACATCGTGCGCGTCGCGGTGCCGCGCCAGCAGGACGCCGAGGCGCTGCGCACGATCGTGCGCGAGTCGCCCATCCCGGTCATCGCCGACATCCACTTCAACCACACGCTGGCCCTCAAGGCGCTCGACGCCGGTGCGCACTGCGTACGGCTCAATCCGGGCAACATCGGCACCCCCGAGCAGGTCGCCGAGGTGACCAAGCGCGCCAACGAGCTGGGCACGCCGCTGCGGGTCGGAGTCAACTCGGGCTCGCTGCCCAAGCACCTGCGTGAGCTCGAGTACTCAGACCCCGTCGAGGCGCTGGTCACCGCCGCGGTGGAGACGGTGGACCTGATGGAGAGCCTGGACTTCACCAACTTCAAGGTCTCGATGAAGTCCACCTCGGTGCCCAACACGATCGCGGCCAACCGCCTGCTGTCGCAGCGGATCCCGTACCCGCTGCACCTGGGGGTCACCGAGGCCGGGACCAAGTGGTCGGGCTCGCTGAAGTCCGCGGTGGGCCTGGGCACCCTGCTCGCCGACGGCATCGGCGACACGATCCGGATCTCGCTGTCGACGTTCCACGCCGAGGAGGAGGTCAAGGTCGCCTGGGAGATCCTCAAGGCCCTCAAGCTCCGCGAGCGCGGCCCGGTCCTGATCGCGTGCCCGACCTGTGGGCGCCTCCAGTTCGACATGGACAGCGTCGTCTCCGAGGTCGAGCGGCGCCTGGAGGCCTACGACGACCCGATCGAGGTCTCGGTGCTCGGGTGCGCGGTCAACGGGATCGGCGAGGCTCGCCACGCCGACTTCGGGATCACCGGGGCCAAGGACATGGGGATGATCTACTCGCGCGGCGAGCCGCTGAAGAAGGTCCCGACCGAGAGGCTCGTCGAGGAGCTGTTCGCCGAGATCGACCGCTACTACGAGCGCGGCAAGACCGTCGTGCGCGACGAGGGCGAGGCCGCCGAGGCCCGGGCCTGGCTGGCCGAGAACGAGGACGCCACCGCGATGACGCCCGAGCGGCTCGCCGCCATGGAAGCGGCCGCGGCGGGCGAGGAGAACGCCGGGATCATGCGCCGGGTCGAGTCCGGCGTCCGACTCGATGAGTCGGAGTCGCCCGTGGCCGGGCGGCGGTTCACGCGGGCCTAGCTTCGCCCGGGGCTGGGGCTGGGGGCTCGGGCTGGGGCGTCCGTGTGGCGTTGCAGCGGGGTATCGGCGCACGTCAACGGCGGGCTTGGGAGGGTGGGCTGTCGGTTCCCGGTGCCCGCAAGGGGGGTGCGGCGGATTTGTGAGCTATTTCCTCGACTATCCGCCACAACCCCTGCCGGAAGGTCGCCGGGAGCGCTGGTAGCGCCCGAACCCCTACTCGACGCCGCCGTTAAGCGCCAAGGCCCCGGCGCGCGCGACGATCCACCGCCGCCCACGCCGAGGCCCAAGAAGGCTGGTAACGCCGAAGCAGCTACGAGGCGCTGTCGAACCCCTCGGCGACCTTGGCCCAGTTGACCACGTCCCACCAGGCGTCGATGTAGTCCGGACGCCGGTTGTTGTAGGTGAGGTAGTAGGCGTGCTCCCAGACGTCGATCCCGAGCAGCGGGGTCTTGCCGTCGGAGACCGGGTTGTCCTGGTTGGCCGTGGAGACGATCGCCAGCCCTGAGCCGTCGTGGACCAGCCAGGCCCAGCCGGAGCCGAAGCGCCCGACGGCCGCCGCCTTGAACTGGCTCTTGAAGTCGTCAAAGGAGCCGAACGCGGAGTTGATCGCGTCGCCGAGGGCGCCGTCGGGCGCGCCGCCGGCGTTGGGGGCCATCCACTCCCAGAAGAGCGAGTGGTTGTAGTGGCCGCCGGCGTTGTTGCGCACGGGGCCCTGCTTGTCGGAGGGGAGGGAGCTGAGGTTCTTGAGGACCTCGACGACGTCCTTGTCGGCCCACTCGGTGCCGTCCAGCGCCTTGTTGGCGTTGTCGACGTAGGCCTGGTGGTGCTTGTCATGGTGGAGCTTCATCGTCGCCTCGTCGATGGTGGGCTCCAGCGCGTTGTAGTCGTAGGGGAGGGGCGGTACGGAATACGCCATCACAAAGCTCCTTTTCTCAGCCGCAAGTTGCGAGCGTTCTATCAGAACATAGCTCCACGCTGGAGGACCCGGCGGGCGGGTACGCTTGGGCCTCGGTGACCCTGCTTTCCACCTATTTCCTGCCGACCGAGCGCGACCCCCCGGCCGACGCCGAGGCCGTCTCGCACAAACTCATGGTGCGGGCCGGGCTCATCCGCCAGGTCGGCTCCGGCCTGTGGTCATGGCTGCCCGCCGGGTGGCGCATCCATCAGCGCATCGTCCAGATCGTCCGCGAGGAGATGAACGCGATCGGCGGCCAGGAGCTGCTGATGCCGGTGATGCATCCGGCCGAGCCGTGGCGGCGCACCGGCCGCTACGACATCGACGAGCTGTTCAAGCTCAAGGACCGCAGGGGCGCCGACATGGTCCTGGCCATGACCCACGAGGAGATCGTCACCGGGCACGTCGCGGCCGCCGTCAAGTCCTACCGGGATCTGCCGCTCATCCTCTACCACTTCCAGGTCAAGGAGCGCGACGAGCCGCGGCCCCGCGCCGGTGTCCTGCGCACCCGCGAGTTCATCATGAAGGACGCCTACACGTTCGACCGCGACCGCGAGGGGCTCGACGTCGCCTACGACAAGCACGCCGAGGCCTACGCCCGCATGCTCGACCGCTCCGGCCTGGAGTGGTACCGCGTCGCCGCCGACGTCGGGATGATGGGTGGCCACGGCGCCGACGAGTACATGGCTCCCTGCGCGGCGGGCGAGAACGATGTGGCCCTTGCCCCAGGCTACGCCGCCAACGTCGAGGTCGCCTCCGCCGAGGCCCAGCCGGTGGCGCTGCCCGCCGGGCTCGCCGCCCCGGAGCTGGTCCAGACACCCGGCGCCACGACGATCGACGCGCTCGTCGGCTCGCTCAGCATCCCCGCCGGCGCCACGCTTAAGGCCTTCCCGGTGATCGTCGATGATGGCGCGATGAAGATGGTGGTCGTCCGCGGCGATCACCGCGTCAACGAGATCAAGCTCCAGAACGCCCTCGGCCAGCCGTTTCGCGCCGCCCGCGCCGACGAGATCGAGCAGCGTCTCGGGCCGCCCGGCTACATCGGGCCGGTCGGGGCCGAGCTCCCCGTTCTGCTCGACGCCGCGGTGACCGCCAACGGCGCCGGGTCCTACGTCGTCGGCGCCAACCAGCCCGACGCGCACCTGCGCGGGGTGGAGCCGGGACGCGACTTCAACTATGAGACCGTGGACGTCCGCACGGTGGTGGCCGGCGACACCGTCGGCGGCAGCGCGATCCGGATCGAGCCGGCGATCGAGGTGGGCAACATCTTCAAGCTGGGCACGCGTTACTCCGACCCGCTCGGCGCCACCTACCTGGATGAGAACGGCAAGGCGCAGCACATCTGGATGGGCTCCTATGGCTTCGGGCCCGCCCGGACGGCGGCCGCGGCGGTCGAGCAGTTCTCCGACGCGGAGGGGATCTCGTGGCCGCGCACGATCGCTCCTTTCGATGTCGAGCTGGTGACCTTGGGCAAGCCCGGCTCCGAGGAGCGCACGTTCTCAGACACCCTGTACCGCGACCTTCAGGCCACCGGGCTCGACGTGCTCTACGACGAGCGCGACGCCGGGCCGGGGGAGAAGTTCACCGACGCCGAGCTCCTGGGCTGCCCGGTGCGCCTCACCGTCGGGCGCCGCACGCTCGCCGCCGGCGAGATCGAGGTCCAGGTCCGGCGCGGGCGGGAGTCGCGCACTGTCCCGGTGGCGGGGGCCGCGGAGGCGGTGGCCGAGCTGTGGCGGCTGCTGCCGTGAGCGCCCGCCCGGTGGCCGGCTAGGCGAGCGGCCGGGGAGCGCGGGCCGCCGCAGCTGAGGTAGCGCGATCGTGAGCTCTCGGATCACCAAGCGACGCCTGTTCGGGATCGACCGGTCGGGCCCCGCACCCACGCAGACGCGCTCTGACCAGCCGCTGCACCCGTGGACGATCCCCAACGCCATCGGGTTCGCCCGCCTGGCCGGCATCCCCCTGTTCCTCATCCTGGCGCTGTCCAGCGCCCACGGCCACTCCACGGCGGCCACGGTCATGTTTGCCGTGATCGGGTGGGCGGACTACCTGGACGGGTTCGCCGCCCGGCTCACCGGCCAGTACAGCCGGCTGGGCGCGCTGCTTGACCCGATCATCGACAGGCTCCTGGTCGTCTCGGGGATGGTCGTGTGCTGGGACTTCTCGCTGCTCCCCCGGTGGGCCATCGCACTCGTCGTCGCGCGGGAGTTGCTCATGCTGGCGCTCAGCCGCTACGGGCTGTCCCGGGGGGTGGAGATCACCATCAACTGGGCGGGGCGCATCGGCGTGGCGCCGACGATGGGCGCCCCGTTCTTTGCCATGGCCTCGGTCCACTGGCTGGCGCTGATCATGCTCTACGTCGGCCTCGCGCTGGCACTGCTCGCCAGCGCTCTGTATGTCCGCAGCGGAGTCCAGCAAGCGCGTAAGCTTGCGGAGAACGGCGCCTGAGCACCGGCGCCGCACACGCTTATAGGACGGTCGCCCACTCCCAACCCGCTCGGGGCCGCGCGGGCCAGACTCTCAAGCTCAGCTTGACCCTCTGGGAGACGAGGTTATACTCGCGGACCTACACACGAGAGGGAACGAACAGCATGGACACCTTTCCAGACCTCGGGTCACTGACCGACCAGGAGCTGAAGGACCTGATCAAGCAGCTGACCGAGGAGGAGATGGAGATCTCCTACCGGCGGCGCATCCTGCACGGCAAGATCGACATTCTCCGCGCCGAGTTGGTCAATCGCCTGCGCAAGAAGGACGAGGGCGGGGAGCTCATCATCTCCGGCGCCGACGTGCAGCAGCTGACCGACATCCTGGCGGGGAGGGTGCCGGCCGACCAGCCCGAATAGCGGCCGTCAGGCCCGATGGCCCAGCACTGCCCCGAGTGCGGATTCGCCAACGACGACGGCGCGAGCTATTGCCAGCGCTGCGGTGCGTTCCTGGCCCAGAGCGAGCAGTCGCCGGGTGTCTCGACGGCTACCTACAAGGTGGGCGAGACGGGAGAGCTGGAGGTCGTGGAGCTCGAGGACGTGGTCCGTCGCGGCGCCGCGCTGGTCATCCGAGCCGGTGGCGGGCGCGCGGGGGAGAGCTTTCCCCTGCAGGGCGACCGCATGAGCGTGGGCCGGCGGCCTGAGAGCGACATCTTCCTCGACGACGTGACCGTGTCGCGTGACCACGCCGTGATCGTGCGCCGCGGCAGCGAGTACCACCTCGACGACTGCGGCTCGCTCAACGGCACCTATGTCAACCGCCGCCGGATCGACTCCCACAAGCTCGTCGACGGGGACGAGCTGCAGATCGGAAAGTACAAGCTGGCCTTCCTCAGTCGTTGATGAGCACCGACACCCCCGCACCCGAGCTGGAGCTCCCGGAGCCGCCTGACCCCGAGGAGCAGCGCCCCCGCCAGAAGGCCGTGACCATCGGCGCGGTCTGCAAGGCGCTGGTTCAGGAATTCCCCGACATCTCGATCTCCAAGATCCGCTACCTGGAGGATCAGAAGCTCCTGACCCCCCGGCGCACGCAGGGCGGCTACCGGCTCTACACCCAGTCCGACATCGCCCGCCTGCGCACGATCCTGCGTCTCCAGCGCGACGAGTTCCTGCCGCTGCGGGTCATCCGTCAGGAGCTGGCGGGCGGTCGCGCCGAACACGACGATCCGATACCGACCGCCGGCGAGCGCTCCGCGCCCCGTCGCGCCGGCGTCCGGGTGCGCGACTCGGGTTCGTTGTTCTCGCTCGAAGACGTCGTCGAGGACACCGGCGCCGATCCCAAGCTCGTCCGTGAGCTGGTGGAGTTCGGCGTGATCAAGGGCGAGAACCGCGGTGGGGTCCAGTACTACGACGAGACCGAGCGCGAGATCATCCGGGCGGTGTCCGAGCTCGCGCGCTACGGCGTGGGGGGGCGCAACCTGCGTGTGTTCCGGACCTCGGCCGACCGGGAGGCGCAGCTCCTGCAGAGCATCCTGGCCCCGGCGCTGCGCTCGCGCAACCCGGAGCGGCGCAAGGAGGCGATCGACGCGCTGGAGAACCTGGCGTCGGTCACCACCCACCTCAAGCACCTGCTCCTCATTCGCGACCTGCGCAAGATCGCGACCTGAGCACCGCCGCGCGTCGATCATGACGGACCTGGATCTGCGCGCGTTCATCCGCGACATCCCCGACTTTCCGAGGCCCGGGATCCTGTTTCGCGACATCACCCCGCTCCTGCTCGACGCGGGGGCGCTGGACGCCGCCGTGGGCGCTCTGGCCGAGCGGGTGCACGCGGCGCAGGTGGACTTCATCGTCGCCGCCGAGGCGCGCGGCTTCATCCTGGGGGCGGCCCTGGCCCGCCAGCTCGGCGCGGGCTTCGTGCCGGCGCGCAAGCCGGGCAAGCTGCCCGCGGAGACGATCAGCGCCGAGTACACGCTCGAGTACGGGATCGACGCGCTCGAGGTCCACGCCGACGCCCTGGCCCACGGCGCCCGCGTGCTCGTGCACGACGACCTGCTGGCCACCGGGGGCACCGCGGGGGCGCTGTGCGAGCTCGTGGCAGACCTCGGCGCCCAGATCGTCGGCTGCGCCTTCCTGGTCGAGCTCACCTTCCTGGGAGGGCGCGAGCGGCTGGCTCCCCACGACGTGTACTCCGTCATCGAGTACTCCGAGTGAGCGGGGATGGCGGGCGCCAAGCGCAGTCGCACGCTGCCGGCGTCCCCGGAGGATCTGTGGGAGCTGATCGCCGACGCGCACCACATGCCGCGCTGGTGGCCCGGCGTGGAGCGGATGGAGGGCGTCGAGCCCGACCGCTTCACCCAGGTGTTCAAGACCAAGCGCGGCCGCCCGGTCCGCGCTGACTTCCGCGTCCTGCGCTCCGAGCCGCCGAGCGCACGCTCGTGGGAGCAGGAGGTCGCCGGTACGCCGTTTGAGGGCGTGCTCACCGCGTCGGTGATCGAGGTGCGGCTCGAGCCCACCTCGGCCGGGACCGAGGTCACGATCTCGCACGAGCAGAAGCTGCGCGGCTACTCGCGCACGGGGGGGTTCATGCTGCGCCGGGCGACCGCGGCCAAGCTCGACGAGGCGCTGGACGGCCTGGCCCGGATCCTGGCCTGAGCGCGGCGTCGGCCCTACAGGCGCGAGAGGGCGCCCTCGAGGACGATGCTCCCAGGCGTCTTGGGTTTCGCCGTCGTCTCGACGGTCACGATCAGCTGCTTGTAGTGCGACGCATTGCTGGGCAACCGCCCGGCCGTCTGCAGGCGGCCGCTCTTACCGACGCTGGGGGTGACGAAGCCGAGGATCTTGGCGTCCTGGGCGGAGTTGTAGAGCCACACGGCGTAGGCGTTGGGCGGCTTGGTGGCGTTCGCCGGCACGTTTTGGGCGACGATGGCGACCCCGTCGGCGCTGCCCTCGTTGAGAACCTCGGCGATCCCCGCGGCCTTGCTCTTCTTGTCGCTCGAGGGCGGCGTCAGGTTGATCTGCGCCACCACGCTGGCGCTCGTCCCGGTCGTGGTGGTGGTCGGGCTCGTCGGCGTCGACGCGGTGGCGGTCGACGTCGCGCTGGCCGCCGGGACCGAGGTCGTCGAGGCGGCGGGCTTCTTGGAGTGCCCTCCGCGCAGAACGAAGAACAGCACGGCCCCCACGGCGATGAGGCCCACGAGGATCACCAGCGCACCGCCGAGGCGCGAGCTGCGACGCGCCCCTGGGTCGCTCCCACCCCCCGCCACACCGTCGTCGCGGCCCCGGCGCCGGCCACGCCGGCGCTTGGGCTCGCCGTCGGGCGCAGCGGGGCCCAGGCCCGATACCGGGGCCTGCGCCGGCGGGGCGGCGAGCGGCTCCGGTGCCGACGGCTGGGCCGCGGGAGCAGCGATGGGGGGCGACTCGGGCGCGGCGGCCGGCGCTGCGTCGGGCGCTCGGGGAGCCGCACGCTCGACCGGGATCTCGGGCAGGGGAATCTCGCCGGTCAGCGGAGCCAGCTCGGAGGAGACGACACGGGCCCACGCCCGGTCGCTCGGCGAATCGGCGAGCAGATCGCGCACCTCCGCGGCCTCGGCATCTGAGAGCTGGCCGAGGAGGTAATCCGCGATCCGGTGCTGGTCCACGGGCGCGACCTCCGTGTGCGGGCCGATCGTGTCCAGGGCGATCTGCGCGCGCTCGCGTACTGCGGCGCGGTCAAGCGAGAGCAGCCGGGCGATGTCGTCGTAGCTGCGGCCCCGTTTGAGGACCATCTCCAGAACCGCGCGCTGATCCCCCGGAAGGTTGTCCAATGGTGGCATCGTCGCTCCTAGCGTAGATGAGGGCGCTGAGAAATGCCCGAGGTGACCGGGCGCTTGCGCGCGGCGAAGGGCTAAGGTGCGCACCCTCATGACCCTCGAGCTTCCCTTCGAGCCCACGCTCGGATTCGACCGCGTCTACGGCCTGGAGATCGACGAGATCGCCGATGGGCTGGTCCGCGGCCGTGTCGAGGTCCGCGATGAGCTCAAGCAGCCGGCCGGCTTGGTCCACGGGGGCGTCTATGCCGCGATCTCAGAGAGCCTGGCCACCAACGGGACGGCGGCCAAGGTCTTCGAGAGCGGGAACACCGCGATGGGGCTCTCCAACCAGACCAGCTTCCTGCGTCCGGTCACCGCGGGGTCGATCCACGCCGTGGCGCGCGCCCGCCATCGGGGCCGCACCACCTGGGTGTGGGAGGTCGAGCTCACCGATGACGACGGCCGGTTGTGCGCGCTGACGCGGGTGACCGTGGCCGTGCGCCCGCAACGCAGCTAGGGCCCGGGCCTCAGCTCTTGGGCAGGGCGCCGCCGCCGCCGCGAGGCGCCCCGCGACCGAGCCAGTACTGCGCGAAGGAGCGCAGCGTCGGGTCGGTGGGGGAGCGGACGTGCACCATGTGGGCCCAGGCCAGCCCGAAGACTCCGGTGGTGCCCGGCCGGTAGGCGAGCACGACCGCCTGGCCGGTGGCCGCCAGCGCGGGGCTGAACGCCGCCGGCGCGATGCCGTCGGCCATCGCGGCCAGGCCCGTCGGCGGCTTGCGCGACCCGTACATCAGCACGACGTCGCCGACCGACAGCGCCTGCAGGAGCTGATCGTCGGTGAGCTGGGCGCCGTTGCGATCGGTCGCCGCGGGAAGGTGCGCGCCGCTCGTCGGGGGCTCGGAGTCATACCTGGGGCGCGCCTGACCGGACTTGAGCCGGGCGTTGCCCTGGTCGGGGAAGGCGACGCCGGGGCCACTCGCCGCGCCCGATACGCCGGGACTGTCGTGGCCCGCCAGCAGGCCGCCCGAGAGCAGGGCGATCACCCCGATGGCCACCGCAAACGCAGCGGCGACGATGAGCACGCGCTCGATCAGGCGGGGCATCAGCTGGGCTGAGTCGCCGGGGGTTACTCCGCCGAGCGCACGCGACGTCGGCTCCGGCCGCCAGCTGCGTCGGCAGAGTCAGCGCCGGCGGCAGCGGCGAGCTCCTCGATCGAGGCGCGCAGCTCGTCGGCCAGCGCCTCCAGGTCGGGCATCGCGTCGTAGTCGGCGTTGAGGCCGAAGTTGAGCTGCCCGTTGTAGCTCATGATGGCGATGCCCAGCGCCTGATTCTCGGCGAGCGGGACCATGGGGAACATCCCGTCGAGCTCGCGGCCGAGCATGTACAGGGGGAACTGCGGCCCGGGCACGTTGGTGACGACGAGGTTGAACAGGCGCTGGCGCGCCTGCAGCCGTGCCGCCTGGGCCATGATCGTCGGCGGCGCGAACCCCGTCAGCTCGGTCAGCACCTGCGCTCCGACCGCCTGCCCGGACTCCTTGATCCCGTCCATGTCGCGGCTGATCGTCAGCAGGCGCTGCACCGGGTCGCTGACCCCGATCGGCAGGGGCGCCCACATGGCGGCCACGCGGTTGCCCAGCGCGCCTCGCTCCACCTCGGCACGGACGGAGATCGGGACCATCGCCCGCAGCACCAGCTCGTCGGTGGCTTCCCCGTGCATCCGCAGGTACCGCCCCAGCGCCCCGGCGACGACCGCCAGGACCACGTCGTTGACCGTGCCGCCCAGGGCGTTCTTGATCGTCTTGAACTCCTGCAGGTCTCCCCGCACCCAGGTGAAGCGGCGGTGGGGTCCGATGCGGACGTTGAGGGGGCTCGGCGGGGCCGCCTGCAGGCCCGCCCGCGCCATCGCACTGATCCCGCCCACGGCCCGTCCGAGGCGGCTGGCCACGTGTCGCGGGCCGCGCAGCGTGGCTCTGACCCCGCGCGCGATCTCAGCCGGGACGGTCGCGCGCTCCAGCAGCGCGTCGGCGAGCAGCTGCGCGCCGCTGGGCAAGGGCCGAGCCACCCATTCGTGATCGGGTGGTGCGACCGGCATCGGATCCGGCGAGGTGTCGAACAGAACCGTGAAGATGTCCACGCCCGAGACCCCGTCGACGAGCGCGTGGTGCGTCTTGGAGAGCATGGCGAAGCGGTCGTCGGACAGCCCTTCGACGAGCCAGATCTCCCACAGAGGGCGCGACCGGTCCAGCGCCTGTGAGAACACCCTCCCGGCCAGGCGCTTGAGCTGCTCCTCGCCACCCGGGCTCGGCAGCGCCGTGTGGCGGACATGGAAGGCGATGTTGAAGTGCGGATCGTCGACCCAGACCGGCCGACCCTGGCTGAAGGGCACGAAGGCCAGACGCTGGCGATAGCGCGGGACGAGGTGCAGCCGGCTGGAGATCTGCTCCACGAGCTCGTCATAGGCCGGCGCCGCGCCGTCGAACACCATGCATCCGGCGACGTGCATGTGGGCGGCGTCGCGCTCCAGGTGCAGGAAGGAGCTGTCGAGCCCCGTGAGGCGGTCGCGATTGGTCACGCGCTGATTCTGACACGCGACTGAGTGTGACGACCCTCACACAAATTCGTTCAAGGTCCTGCGAGCCTGGCCGATTCCCAAACGACCTGCCGAATCGTCTCTGCCCGGTGCGGGGATGAGCGGGGGACCCACCGCCGGATGGCAGTACCGCACCCGGCCCGGGGCGAATCGTTCGCCTGGCGCACCCAGCCGCGACCGTAGCGACCTCTCGAGAAGCGTTGCCGTACTTGGCGCTTCGCGGTGGCCGCGAGCCCGACAGCTAACCCCGTAGGCACCCGGTCGAATCCAAGGAGGTCCTCGTCTTGAGGCCCAGATTCACGCTGCGCCGGATGCGCTCAGTACATGTGATCATTGCAACAATCATGCTGGCCGTGCCGGCCTCGGCGTTCGCCTTCAGTGGCGTGACGGCGCAGTCGGCTCAGTCACTCCAGAATCCAGTCCAGACCCCCCTCAACCTACAGGTCAGTCCCCGCCACGTGAAGTTCGGCGAGGCCGTGACCATCAGCGGGACGGCAACGCCGGCGGACGCCGGCAGGCGCGTGCTGCTTCAGACCGCGGCCGCGGGCCAGTCGTCATGGCGCTCGCTGGCCACGACGACGATCGGCCCCGCGGGCACGTTCCGCGCACGCGTCATCCCGCGTCGCTCGGGTCTGCTGCGCGCGGTCGAGGAGACCCCGGCCGCGACGTCCGCTGACCGGACGCCGTCGATGAGCCCTGCCACGGGCACGGCCCCGAGCCCGCAGCCTTCGGTCACGGTGGGCGCCCGGTTCACCCCGGCGCGTCACGCCTCGGCCGTCCTGAGCAGCCGGCCGGTCCACGTCGGCGGCAAGCTGCTGCCGGCCCTGGCCGGCCGGCGGGTCCGCCTGCAGGCCCGCGGCGCCCATGGATGGCACACCCTGAGCAGCGGACGGACCGCCGCCCGGGGCGGGTATCGCCTGAGCTTCACGCCAGGCGACGCCGACGGCCAGCGGCTGCGGATGGTGTTCGACGGCGATGGCGGCAACGCCCCCGCCGCGCGCCCGGCCGGCACCGTCGCGGTGCTGCACCCGGCGCTGGCGTCCTGGTATGACGATGCCGGCAGCACGGCGTGCGGTTTTCACGCCGGTCTCGGCGTCGCCAACCGGACCCTGCCGTGCGGCACGAAGGTCATGCTGCGCTACGGCGGCCGGACCGTGACCGCGGTCGTCGACGATCGCGGGCCCTATGCGGGCGGCCGCACGTGGGATCTCAACCAGAACACCGCGTCCGCGCTTGGCTTCGGCGGCGTGGGCACTGTCTGGTCGAGCCAGTAGCCGCGTCGCGCGATGCCAAGACGCCCCCGGCCCCGTCCTCGTGGCGGTTTCCGGGGGCGTTCTGGCGTCTGCGCCGGAAGGCCACGGCCCGCGGCGCGCCCGCCTGGCTGTCTGGGACGTGGCCTACTGTCTCGGGGATGGCGGCGCGCTGCATCGCCCATGTCGACATGGACGCGTTCTACGTGTCCGTCGAGCTGCGGCGGCGACCGGAGCTGCGCGGGCTGCCGGTGATCGTGGCCGGCAGCGGGCCGCGGGCGGTGGTGACCACCGCGTCCTATGAGGCGCGTCGCTTCGGCGTGGGCTCCGCGATGCCCGCGGCGCGGGCGCGGCGCCTGTGCCCCGATGGGGTGTACCTGTCGCCCGACTTCCCCTATTACCGCGAGGCGTCGCGCGAGGTGATGGCGCTGGTGCGGGCGTGCTCTGATCAGGTGGAGGTGATCGGGCTCGACGAGGCCTATCTCGACCTCTCCGGGCTGCCCGCCCCACACGCGCAGATGCGGCGGCTGGTGCGCCAGGTGGCCACCCAGACGGGACTGCACTGCTCGATCGGGATCGGGCCCAACAAGCTGGTGGCCAAGGTCGCCTCCGACGCGGAGAAGCCGCGCGGGTTCGTCGTCCTGACCGCCGAGCAGGCGCGCGAGCGCTTTGCCCAGTCGCCGTGTGGGCTGATCCCCGGCATCGGCCCCAAGACCGCCGAGCGTCTCCAGCGCTCAGGGCTGGACACGCTGGCCAAGCTGGCCGCCGCGTCCCCCGAGCAGCTCGCCGGCCGCTTCGGCGCGCGGTTCGCCACCGCGCTGCAGAGCCGGGCCCGTTTCGAGGACGACAGCCCGGTCACCGAGGAGCGCAAGGTCATCTCGGAGTCGCGCGAGACCACGTTCGACTACGACATCAGAGACGCGGCCGCGCTGGAGGAGGTCCTGGAGCGGCTCACCGGGCAACTGTGCGCCACGCTGACGCGCCAGGAGCGCCGCGGCCGGACGATCGGGATCAAGGTGCGTCTGGATGACTTCTCGACGCACACGCGGGCGCGCACGCTGGCCGAGCCGGTGGCGTCGGTGGACCGGGTGCTGCCGGTGGCGCTCGATCTGTTGCGCCGCTTCGATGCGCCGCGGCCGGTGCGCCTGCTCGGGGTCCGCGTCGCCGGGCTGGAGACGGCGAGCGCCACGGACGCCCAGCAGCTGACGCTGGCCCTCTAGGGGCCGCATTCCCCGCCGCGGGAGGCGCCACGTAGCCGCGCGCGGCGCCTCAGTACAGCGCGCTGGCCAGGCGCCGGCGCGAGTCGCGCGCGAGCTGGCTCTCGACACCCAGTTCGTCGAGAATGCCCACCACGACGCGGCGGATGTCGTCCTTGGCCCCGTCGGCGCTGGGCAGGGCTCCGATGAGGAGATCGAGTGCCTGCTCGTGATCTCCGGCGTCAAGCGCAGCGAACGCGTCACCGAGGTCGAGGGCCGGGTCGCGGCGCTCGAGGGTGATCCGGGCGGCGAGCCCATCGGCGGCGAAGCTCCCCGGAACCTCCTTGAGGAGGGCCAGCGCCTCGTCGGCGTCGCCGCGGGCGAGCAGGATACGGGCGAGCGGCACGACGGCATCGGCCCGGGAGGGCTCGAGCTCCACCGCGCGGCGCAGCGACTCCTCGTCGCCCTGGGCCACGAGGCCGTCGGCCTCGGAGGGCAGGAGCGAGTCCAGGAAGCTGTTGACCGAGGCGGGGGGCTGAGCGCCGACGAACTCGGCCACCACGCGGCCGTCGCGGAAGGCCTTGACCGCCGGGATGCTCTGGATCGCGAACGTGCGGGCCACCCGCGGGTTGGCGTCGACATCGATCTTGGCCAGCTCGACCTTGCCCTCGCGGGCGGCCACCCCGCGCTCCAGCACGGGTCCGAGCTGCCGGCACGGGCCGCACCACTCGGCCCAGAAGTCCACGACCACGGGGACGGTGCGCGAGCGCTCGAGAACCGCCGATTCAAATGTGCTGTCGGTGACGTCCATGGTGGGTCTCAGATGGTAGCCATCGGTCCCGAGCTGCTTGGGGCTGCTAGATACGGGGGCGTGAGCGAGTTCACCGTGACCCGTGGCGAGGTGACCCTCGCCGGCACCGACGCGGGTGACGGACCACCCGTCGTGCTGGCGCACGGGCTCACCGCCACCCGGCGCTACGTCGTGATGGGGTCCTCGGCGCTTGCGCGCGGCGGACACCGCGTGCTCGCCTACGACGCGCGCGGTCACGGCGTGTCATCACCCGCCGAGCGCCCGGAGGCGTATCGCTACGAGGACCTCGGCGCCGACCTCGAGGCGGTGCTCGATCACGCCGGCGCCCAGCGGGCGGTCCTCGCGGGGGCGTCGATGGGCGCCCACACGCTGGTGTGGCTGGCCCTCCAGCGACCCGAGCGCGTCGCGGGCCTGGTGATCATCACGCCGGCCTTCAGCGGGACCGAGGACTCAGACCCGCAGCGCCTGGCCCACTGGGACGCGCTCTCAGACGGCCTGCGCCAGGGCGGGATCGACGGCTTCGTGGCCGCCTACGATGGGGGTGGGCGGGGTGGTCTCCCCGAGCGCTGGCGCGAGACGGTGATCAAGGTCATCCGGCAGCGGCTGGCGGCACACCAGCATCCCGACGCGGTGGCCGACGCACTGCGCGCGGTGCCGCGGTCACGGCCGTTTGACGCGCTGGAGGACCTGGGCGCGATCGCGGTCCCCACCGTCGTCGTCGCCTCCAACGACGAGGCCGATCCGGAGCACCCGCAGGCGGTGGGGGAGGCCTATGCCGATGCCATCCCGGACGCTCGTCTCATCACCGACGAGCCGGGTCGCTCGCCGGTGGCGTGGCAGGGCAGCCAGCTGTCGGGGCTGATCGCCGAGGTGGTCGCGGAGGCGGGCCTGTGACCCGCCCCCGCTACTGCGGCAACGGCAACGGCAACTGTGGCTGGGGCGGCTGAGTGCCCTCCGGGACCGGCGCGATGCGCAGCGCGCGGCGAAACAGCCCGTCATCGGCTGAGTCGAAGACGTGCTTGCGCACCCAGCAGTCAAAGAGATCGTCGACGTCTGAGTCGTAGGCCGCCTGCAGCGCCGGATCCACCATGTCGGCGTCGGGGCCGTAGCAGTCGATCGGGATGCCGAGGCTGGTGGCGACCGCGTCGCGCAGCGCCTGGCGGACAGCCGGCGGGATCGCCAGGAGCATCGCCGCGGCAAACCGGGCCTGCGGCGTGGCGGGCGGGTCGATCCGATCGGAGAACTCGGGAGGCGCTGCGGCAGACCTGATCATCGGCCGAGTCTTTCTACCCCTGATCGCGGCCGCGCAAGCGTGATGCGGACCGCGATTTCCGCGCGTCTGCGAAGGTTCCCCGGCGGTTGCCCGGGGCCGCGGCCGCGGCGTAGGCTCCCACGTCATGGCGGGCACCACCACCGAGGGCTACTCGGGCACTCCGCTGCCGCGGAAACTGGGCATCAAGCCGCAGGCGCGCGTGGGGCTGATCGGCGCGCCGCACGACTTCGACGAGGTGCTGGGCGAGCTTCCGCCGGGCGTGGCCGTGCACCGGCGCGTGCGGGGGAGCTTCGACGTGCTCCTCATCTTCGTGCAGAAGCGCTCCGAGCTCGAACGCCGGCTTCCGGCGCTCACGCAGGCGCTCGATCAGGCCGGCGGGCTGTGGGTGGCATGGCCCAAGCGCAGCTCGGGCGTGGCCACGGACCTCGGGGAGGGGGCGGTGCGTGAGCTGGGCCTTGCCAGCGGGCTGGTTGACAACAAGGTGTGCGCGATCGACGCCACGTGGTCCGGGCTGCGGTTCGTCTACCGGCTGGCGGACCGTGGCCGGTGAGCGT
This sequence comes from uncultured Actinomycetota bacterium, assembly GCA_963771675.1. Lineage (GTDB taxonomy): Bacteria > Actinomycetota > Thermoleophilia > Solirubrobacterales > Solirubrobacteraceae > Palsa-465. Next base: position 178,497 of record CAVYUJ010000011.1, read on the forward strand.
CTGAGTCGTGACGCTAGCCCGGCTTCACGAGGTACACGCGCGCGCACCCGAATCGGTGCACGGCGCTGACCTGCGATCCCAGCCGCCGGGTGAGGTCAGCGGGGTGGCGGCAGTCAGAGACGAGGATCGTGGCGCGCGTCGAGGACACGAAGGCGCGGGACGCCGTCCGTGACATCCGGCCGCCGAAGAGGCGGTCCACCTCGTGCGCCTGCTCGGGGTAGTCCTCGCTCCAGTACCCGTGACCGACCCAGACCGCCCGCCCGGTCTGTGAGGGAACGACGGCGGCAAACGGGGTCGGCGCCAGGATGCCGCCGGGCGGGGCGTGCGCGGTCACCCAGTCCAGCGCCTGGGCGTCTGACCCCGGGAGGTAGTACTGCACGAGCTTGGGGCTGTTGGTGGTACGCACGAACTTGCGCGCGTTGAAGACCAGCCCCGGGACGGTGATCAGCGCCAGTGCCGCCACCCCCAGGACGGCGGGCAGGCGCAGGCGGCGCCAGCCGCGTACCGCGAGGATGGCGAAGGGGAGGCTCAGGCCCTGGAGGGCATGCGGCGCGAAGGAGTCGTTGGCGAAGTAGGTCACCACGCACCCGGCCACCCACAGCAGCAGCGCCTGTTCGATGAGCTCACCGTCGGGCCGTCGCACGCCACAGGCGGCGATCAGCACCAGCGGTCCGAAGCCCGCGAGCAGCACGATCGCCGGCAGGCGCGCGATCACCTCGTGCCGGCCGGCCAGCTTCCACGCCGCATCGTGGTGTGAGAGCAGGTAGTAGTACAGCAGCGGCAGCCCGGCGCTCACCGCGGGCACCGCCAGCGCGGCCCAGCTCCGCAGCCGCCGCACCACGGCGAGGCCGACGTAGATGAGGCCCAGCGTGATGCCCTGCCAGGGATGCAGCCACGAGGCCAGCAGCGATGACGATGCCGCCAGGATGAGCGGCCGCCACGCGACAGCGGGAGGCCGCCCTGCGACCGCGCGTCGCCGCGCCCTCGGGGCCGCGGAGGCGCCGGTGGCGGGAGCCAGGGCGCGCTCGGTGGCCAGCAACGCCACCGGTACGAGGGCCAGGCCGAGCGCGCTGGGCACGTAGCCCCACAGCTTGTCGGCGGCCAGCAGCTCGTCGCCCAGCAGATACAGCGAAAAGCGAAATGAGCTCGACGCCCATTGGGTCCAGCTGTACAGCGCGGCGAGCGGTGTGCAGAGAAACAGCGAGATCGTCACCGCCGCCGCGCGCGATGCCGGCTGGTCGCCGAAGAAGCGACGGGCCCACGCCACTGCCGCCAGTCCCAGGGCAAGGATCCCCAGCGGCTTCCACAGCAGATAGGCCAGCGGCAGCGACACGCCCAGCCGGTACAGCGCGCCCGTGATCGCAAACAGCGGCTGGAGGTAGACGTGGCCGCCCTGGGAGAAGCTGAACAGGTCGGACGCCAGGCCGCCGTGGGCGCCGGCGTCACGTGCCCACGCCAGGTACTGGAGCTGGTCGGCGCCCAGGACGCCGTCGGCGCCGATGAGGCCGTCGGCGCCGGTGAACCGGGCATGGAGTTGTCCGGTGTGGACCAGGAGCAGGACGAGCGGGAACAGCGCCCAGGCTGTCAGGCCCGCCAGCAGCACCGTCTCCACCGGCGAGACACGCGGCCCTCTCTGCGGCATGGCGGGCAAGACTAGTGGTCGCTCCGTACAGCACGGACCACTGGCCCGCGGCCGCTGGGGCGCGCGCCTGTCTGGCCGGTCGGGCGGGCGCCTGGCCGGTGGGCCGGGCGCCCGCGACCTAAATCAGCCGGCGGTCACGTGATCGACGCGGTTGACCGGCGCGATGTAGCCATTACCGCGGTAGTCCACGGTCACCTTCAGTGCCGCCGGGGCCTTGCCGTGCAGGCGCCGGAAGCTGGCCTGGACCGAGAACTTGCAGGTCGGCTGCACCGGGGCCACCACGAAGGCCAACTGCCGGCGGCCGTTGAAGAAGCGCACCCCGACGTTGCCCGTGCAGCGTTGGGCGGCGGGGATGAAGCCTGCCCCGCTGAGGGTCCCGGAGGTCGTGAACGAATACGGCGAGCGCTTATCGCGCCCCGGTGAGGTATGGGCCGTCATCCTCGGGGTCGGCCGCTTCGACGGCTCGGTGAAGAACGTGGCGTCGCCGCCGGCCGAGACGACGCTCGTCCCGTGGAAGGCCACGATCCGGTAGTGAAACAGCGTGGCGGGAGCCAGGCCGGTGAGCTCTGCAGAGACCGGGACCGGCGTGGTCACCCCGCCGAGCGTTCCCGGGAAGTTCTGCATCCCGTAGCTCGCGCTGGTGCCGTACTGGATGACCCAGGTGGTGGTCACGCCCTCCGGGTTGATGACGCCGGTCGGCGTGGCCACCGTCTTGCCGACGTTGACCGTGCCGCCGGTGATCACGGCCGCGGGCGGATGGCCCGTGGTCGTGAGGACGCGGTCGGCTCCGGCCGCCGCGCCGCCGGCGCTGGTCGCGCTGAGGCGGTAGTGGTAGGCGGTGCCCGGCTGCAGTCCGGCGATGGTGACCGTGATGGCCACCGGCTTGGTGCCCGCCTTGACCGTGTGCAACGTCGTAGTGGCCCCGTAGGCGGTCGTGGGACCGTAGGTGAAGCTGTACTGGGTGGCGTGGCCGTTGGGATTGATCGTGCCGTTGAGCACGGCGGTGGTGTTGCCGATCTTGGTCGCCCCTCCGGTCGCGACCGCCGGCGACCCCGCAGCGAGTGCGATGCCGGCGATCGACGCGCCAACGACCATGGACAGGACAAGCACCTGCAAAGTGCGCCTCATTCAAATGCCTCCTCGCGGAATTCTGCGCTTTCTATACCGCCGGACGGTCGGAAGTTGCGCGCAGAGCGGGGCTCTGGGTCGCACTCGATAGGTTGTCGCCCGTGATCTTCTACGAACCCGGCAACCGCGATCGCTCCGTTCTCGCCCATGACCCGTTCAAGGCGCTGGTGGCGCCACGGCCGATCGGCTGGGTCTCGACGATGGCGGTGGACGGCTCGATCAACCTGGCTCCCTACAGCTTCTTCAACGCGATCGGCGAGGGGCCCCCGATGCTGGCGTTCTCCAGCAGCGGGGCCAAGGACTCGGCCACGTTCGCGGGCGAGCTGCGCGAGTTCGTCTGGAATCTCGTCACCTTCGACCTGCGCGAGCAGATGAACGAGACCTCCGCCCCGCTGCCGCGTGGCCACAGCGAGTTCGCGCGCGCCGGACTGGAGATGGCGCCGTCTCGGCTCGTGGCACCGCCGCGTGTCGCGGCTGCGCGCTGCGCGATGGAATGCAAGGTGGTCCACGCGGTCGAGCTCTGCGATGTCGATGGCCGCAGCGTCGATCAGCACCTGGTCATCGGACAGGTGGTGGGAGTCCATCTCGACGAGTCGGCGATCGTCGACGGCTCCGTCGACACCGCGCGCCTGCGCCCGGTGGCGCGGTTGGGCGGCCCGGCGGACTACACCGTGGTCGAGGACGTCTTTCGCATGACGCGGCCGACCGAGTAGCCGCGCCGTCTCGCCGACTGTGGAGGCGATGCACCCATGTGTGCGGGGAAGGATCGCCGCGATGAGGGCGTCGTGGGGTGTTAGATGGCCGTGGTGATCTCTGACCGGCTGCTCGAGAGCAGCGACCGGCTCCTGGATGCTGAGCCCGACGCGCACCTCGTGCGCATGGTCCAGAGCGGCCAGGAGGCCGCCTTCGCCGCCATCGTCCGGCGCTACGAGCGCGAGCTGCAGGCGCAGGCGCGCCGGCTCACATCAGATGGACGGGGCGAGGACGCGGTCCAGCAGGCGTTCCTCAACGCGTTCGCGGCACTGCGGCGGGGCAGCGAGGTTCGCCACCTCCGTGGCTGGCTGCATCAGATCCTCCGCCACGAGGTGGCCCGGGCGCGCCTGCCCATCGACGCGCCGCTCGAGGCGGCCGTCGCGTACGGCGAGCCGCTGGAGGACACGGTGCAGCGGCGCGCCACCGCCCGCGCCACGTTGGCCGAGCTCAGCTCCCTGCCCGATCGTCAGCGCGATGCCCTCCTCGGGACGGCCGTCTTCGGCCTGCCGCGCGCACACGTCGCGCGCACCATGGGGCTGTCTGAGGGCGCGGTGCGCCAGTTGGTGCACCGGGCGCGTCTGCACATGCGCCAGGCGGTGACCGCGATCATCCCGTTCCCGCTGCTCAAGCTGTTCGGAGCGGCCCGCTCCGGCGTGGACGCCACCCCCGACGCTGCGCTCGGCGCCGGCACCGCCGTGTCCGGCGGTCTGGCGATCAAGGTCGGCGCGCTGCTGGCCTCGGGCGTCGTCGCCACCGGCATCGCCGTCACCCACACCTTCCCGTCACGTCATGCTGCGCCCGCGACCGCGCACGGCACCCGCCACCACCTCGCGCACAACCGCGTCAGCAGAGGTGTCCAAGCGGCGTCCGTCGCGACGAGCGCCCCGGCGGCGGTGGCCACCAGCCTGCGTCTGCGTGAGCACGGGCCGACGGCGACGCGAGCGGATCGTCTCCCCCACAGCGGGCCGGGACGCCTCTTGGACGGCCGGCCCGGTGGTCGCGGCGGGCCCGGGTCCGGCCGTGGCCAAGGAGCGGGCCGCGGGGACGATGGGTCGGCGGCGAGGCGCGGCGACGACGGATCGGGACGCTCGCGGGGCGGCACTTCCGGGAGCGGGCGCCAGGGAGCCGGCTCTGGTTCTGGTTCGAACTCTGGCTCGGGCGAGGACGGTCACGGATCGGGCAGCGGCTCGAGCGGGTCGAGCGGGTCTGGCTCGGGCAGCGGTCACCAGGACGAGTCGGGATCCGGTTCCGGCTCGGCCACGGGCTCGCCCAGCTCCGGTTCGGGCTCCGGCTCCGGCTCAGGTGGTGCAAGCGGCTCGTCCGACGGTGGGCATGGGTCGGGGCAATCGAGCGGCGATGGCGGGACGGTGAGCACCGCGACCGGCGACGGCGGCGGGAGCTCGGGCGGCGGGTCGGGCGACACAGAGAATTCCAGCGGGTCGCGTGACGTTTCCGGCTCGCCGCACTCTTCCTCCTCGTAACCCCCAGATGTGTCGCCGCCGGGACGCGGCGGCGAAAAAGGAGGAACCCTCGATGCGCAGGACTCTGTTCACCATGCTGGCGGCGACCGCGATGTTCGTTGCGGTACCGGCGGTGGCTCTGGCCCACGCCGGCCAGCGCAATCATCACCACAAGCGCCACCACGACGCGCGGGTGGGTCACGAGAAGTTCGTCGCCCATCGCCACGCCGGCGACGTCAACGGCGGCAACCCGGGCGACGCCAACGAGCCGACGGCGGGAACGGTCACCTCGTTTGCCAACAACGTGCTCACGATCACGCTGACCAACGGCAACACGGTCAGCGGTGAGGTCACCAACGACACGGAAGTCAAGTGCGAGAACCCCGAGGCCGTGGACAACAGCGGGAACAACGACGTCGAGCACGGCGACCGGGTCTCAGATCACGGCCCCAGTGGCGGCGACAACGGCGATGACATCGGCGATCGCGGCGGCAACGACAACAACGGCATGTGCACGATCACGCCGGGGATGTCGGTCCGCAACGCCGAGCTGAGGATCACCGGCGCCGGCGCGTTCTGGGACGAGGTCGAGCTGATCAACAGCAGCACCAGCACCAGCCCGACGCAGTCGTAGTTCCAGTCGGGCGGGTCCGGCTCCCCCGGACTCGGACCGTGCCGCACCCCCCGGGTGGGCATCTCGCCCCGCCCCCACACCCGGGAGCCAGGCGCGCGCAGAGCCGGGGGATGCCCGACCCGCACCGGGGAGGACATGGTGGTGGCCCGGCGTGCCGGGCCGCCGCCCTTCCCATTGGCGGGGCGCTCAGGCGCCGCCGAAGAAGGAGGTCAGCTCCGTCGCCACCTCGCGTGGCTGGTCCTCCACCAGGAAGTGGGAGGCGTCGATGCCTCGTCCGGTCACTCCAGGCGCCCACGGACGCCACACCGCGAGCACATCGCCGTAGAAGACGGGGAGGGCGCCTCGCGCGCCCCACAGGCAGAGCACCGGGCACGCGATCTCGCGGCCCCGGTCGGCCTCATCGAGCTGACGGTCGATCGTCGCGCCGGCGCGGTAGTCCTCACAGATCGCGTTGACCGCGGTGACATCGTCCAACTGGCGGCGGTAGACGGTCATGACCTCGTCGGGATAGATGTCCGGATCGGTGCCGAGGCCGATCATGAGCAGGTGGTAGTCGAAGTAGGCGTCGGGGTCGCCGCCGATCAGGCGCTCGGGCAGGGGGGTGGGCTGGGCCAGGAAGCCCCAGTGCCAGTAGCCGAGGGCGAGCTTGTCGTCGGCACGTGCCCATACCTCGGCCGTGGGGACGATGTCCAGGACCGCGAGGGCACTGACCCGGTCGGGGTGGTCCAACGCCATCCTGTAGGCGACGCGGCCGCCACGGTCATGGCCGGCGACGGCGAATCGCTCGTGTCCCAGGGACGCCATCGCCTGGACCTGGTCAAGCGCCAACGCGCGCTTGGAGTGGGGGAGATGATCGCTGGCGGGCGCGGGCCGGAACGAGTCTCCGTAGCCGCTGAGATCGGCAGCGACGACCGTGAAGTGCTCGGCCAGCAGCGGGGCCGAGGCGTGCCACATCAGATGGGTCTGCGGATAGCCGTGGAGCAGGAGCAACGGTGGACCGTCCCCGCCGACCATCGCGTGGATGGTGCCGCGCTCGGTGGGGAGGTCGCGGGCCTCGAAGCCGTCGAACACGTCCTGAACCGTATCGGGACGTCCGCCCCCGTCGCTCAGTCGTTGAGATCGAGCACCGTGATCGGCGGCTCGACGTTCGAGCCACCCTCTGTCGCGATGATCGCGGTGCCGAGCGCGAAGAACTCGATGACGTGGCTGCCCCACCCGTGGCTCTTCTCCGAGAGGGTCACGCCCACGATCCCTTCCGCCCCGAGCTCCTGTGCCTCGGTCTGCATGCGCTGCATGGCGAGCTCGCGCGCGTCGTACAGGGCCTGCGTGAAGTTCGGCAGCTCGACGTTCTTGCCGGTCTGGGACATCGTGCGCAGCGGCCCGCGACGGCCCACGTGGTAGACGCACACGCCCATGACCATTCCGACGGGCCGGTGGCCGGTCCGCAGCAGGGTCCAGAACTCCTGCCCGGACAGGTCGCTTTGGAACGGCCGCCCGTTGGGCGCGCGATGCAGGACGCCGTCGCGGTGCTTGACCGCGGTGCCGATGGCGATGAACTCCGCCATGTTGGCCCCCCACTCGTAGCGGCCGATGTCCAATCGGACGCCGACGATCCCATCGGCCCCGAGCTGATCGGCCTCCTCCTCCATCCGGGTCATGGCCAGGTGACGGGCGCTGTACATCGCCTGGGAGAGCACGTCGAGCTCGCGACTCGTGGTGGGGCCGGCGAGCTGGAAGCCGATGTGGAAGATGGAGCTGCCGACGACGAGGCCGACGGGATCGAAGCCCGCCTCGGTGACGAGCAGGAACTCGTTGACGCTCAGATCCGAGGTGTACAGGCCCTGGCGGTTCTGCTCCAGCCGCTCGCGGCCGGACTCCGGAACGCCCTCGAGTGATCCTGGCTCGTATTCGCTCATGTGGCTCCCATTCGGACGGCCGGCTTGACGTGCAGCCGCGACGGTCCCGAGCGCGGCCGGATCGCCGTGCCGGCGGCGTGCATGGTGATGACCCAACCGCGTCGTTCGGCGTCGCCGCGACCGGAGACGTAGTAGGGGAGACCCAGGCGCCCGCGATTCCATCCGCGGTAGGGGGCGGTCTGGAGCGAGGACGCCACCGCCAGCTTGTCGCGGTGGATGGAGTGCGACAGCGTCACGCCCACCGCGCCCGCGCCGCGCGCATCTGACACCTGGCCCTCGATCTGTGTGCGCACCGTCTCACGGGCGATGCGGAAGGCCTTGCTGAGCTCGGTGAGCTCCTGATTGGTCCACCGCGTCCGCGTGCGTTGCAGACGTACGTCGACGGGTGGCGAGGCGAACATGACCGCGGTCGTCGCCACGAAGCCGACCGGCTCCTGACCGGCCTCGTGCAGACGCCAGTAGTCCTGGACGGAGAGGTCGGTGAGGATCGGCATGTTGGCCGCGGTCGAGCCGGGGAGCCGGACCGCGGTGCCGGTCACGACGTACTCGATCGTTCCCTGGCCGAGATCGTGGTCACTGCGATGCAGACGCACGCCCACGACGACGTCGGCGTTGACCTGCATCGCCTCCTCAGACAGGCGGTCCAGCGCGCGGCGCCGGGCCGTCCTCCAGGCCTGGCCGAGCGTGTCGAGCTCGCAGATCTCGGTGGCATGCCACTTGTAGTTGCGGACCTGCCAGATGGACGGCTCGGTGAAGCGGTTGATGGAGCCGGCCGCTTGCGTCGAGAAGGAGGACACCCGCCCGGTGTTGTAGGTGACGATCTCTCCCGGGGGAAGCGCCGGCAGGTACTGGTAGCCGGTGCGCACCACGCTGGCGCCCATCACCTGAGCGATGGGCTGCGGCCCCATCCGGCGCAGCAGCGCGAACTCGTTCACCGACAGGCCGCTGGTGAACATCGCGCCGTCGGCGCCCAGCCCCCGCAGGCGCTGCTCGGCGCCCAGCGGGATCCCGCCGCTCTCGATGCGCCTGAGCGACTCGTCCTGCTCCCGGTCCTCGCCATCTCCGCGGTTGAAGAACCCCAACCCTCAGCTCCCTTTGATGCGAGGCCGCGGCCCATGCGCGGGCTGCAGTCGGGCCACATCCTGCCACATGTCCCGGGTGCCACGGAGGGGAACCGGCCACGCCGCGGCTCGCTCTCGCATCGGTCCTAGGGGTCCGCTACTCTTCTTCCTGAAGATGAACCGTAGCGGACAAGATTGCGGGGCCGGATGGAGGCGATCATGACGAGCGCGCTGCTGGACCCTGACACACGGGAGAGCCTGCGCTCGCAGGCCGGGCGCGTCGAGGGTCTCGTCGGCCGTGGTGTCGAGGAGATCCCTTCCGGCGGCGAGGAGCTCACCCAACGGCTCTCGCGGCGCTGGGAGTGGTACCTGGGCCTGGAGGATTCTGTGCGCGACCTCGTCCAGGCGCTGCCGGCGGGGGTCGAGGATTACGAGGCGCGCCAGCTGCTCGTGTTCCTGACGACGTTGCGCCGTGCCGTCGAGTCCGACGCGGCCGCGTCCGACGCCGACTCGACCGTGCAACTCGCCGCCATGCAGGTGGGCGACATCGCGCGGCGCTTGGAGCGGCGGCTCGAGCACGCGGCGCTCGAGGATGCCGACGAGGCCGCGGGCTACGTCTTTGCGCAGCTGGGCTCCGTCGGCGCTACGGAGCTCGCTCGCCTGCTCGGCGTCTCCACCAAGACCGTCAGCGTGTGGCGCTCGGGCAAGCCGGTCAAGCAGAATGCAGATCGCGTCAAGCTGGTCGCCCAGCTCGTGTCCTACCTGCGCTACTCGATGACCCCGACCGGCCTGGCCATCTGGTTCGACAATCCGGCCGACGCGCTGGGCGGACGCTCGCCGCTGGCACTGCTCGACGAGTCGGTGAGCGGGGCCTGGGAGCCGCTGGTCTCCTACGCCCGAGGGGGTCGTGGCCAGCTGGCGGGCTGAGCCGGCGGCCGTCGCCGGCGAGTGGGTCTGCTTTCGCCAGACCTCGCCGGAGTGGCCCGCGCTCTACCACAACGCCGGGACGCCGATTCCAGACCAGGAGAGCGGCCGCTGGCACCGTCGGGGCAGCGGCTACGCCCAGTATCTCGCGCTGACGCCGCTGGGGGCATGGGCTGAGTGCGCTCGCTACTTCAGCGTCCGCTCGACCGAACAGGCGCGCGAGATGAAACGCAACCTGTGGATGATCGTCGTGCGCGAGACGCTCATCGCCGACCTCTCGAGCTTTGACCGCTACGACGCCTGCGGGCTCGATCCGGCCATCGCCGTCGGCGACCACGCCGCGAGCCAGGGGCTGGGCGAGGAGCTGCGCAGCGCCGGCTTTCGCGGCGTCCTGTCACCGTCGGCCGCGCTGCCCGGCGTGGGCAACCTCACCATCTTCGGCGAGCGCTACGAGCGCGTCCTGCTCACCGACCCCGCGGCGTGGGCGAACCCCGACGTCGACGCGTGGCTACCGGTCCAGATCGCCGTCGAGGACGGGCCGGTGCCGGTGTCGCTGTGCACCGAGACCGTCTTTGAGACCAAGAAGCATCAGAGCTACCGCGAGTGGCTGGTGGCCAACGGCCGGCCGTTGCCCGCCGCAGCTCCGTAGCGCGCGGGCGCCGCCGCTGAGGGTTCTTGACTGGCCCTCACACGCGCGGGTACAGCTCGACCACGATCCCCGGCGCCGCCGCCAGCCGTGCATCGCAGGTGATGAGGGGGACGTCGAGCGCCTCGGAGAGCGCGACGAACACGGCGTCGTAGGCAGTGAGGTTGTCCCGCAGGGCCCAGACGCGGTCGGCGAGCGGTCCATGGCCATATCGGGTGATCGCGAGGTCCGCGACATCGGTGCGAACGTCTGCGGCGCGGTCCGCACTGAGCTTGCCGCCGCGCACGAGACCACAAAGCGCCTGCAGGATCTCGACGTCGATCACATGCGGGGCGTGAAGGTCACCGTCGTCGGACAGGCGCCGCACGAGCGCACTGTCGTGCGGCCGCTCGACAAGTGCCGCGAGGACCGCGGAGGTGTCGACGGTGAGCATCGAGGGTCACCCTCGGTCGCGGGCGGAGCGCACGGCGGCAACGATGTCCGCGGCCGCGACGCCACCGGACCTCGATCCCGCCCGCCGCAACACGTCGCTGACAGCCGGGCGATCGGCAACCCGCTCGAGCTCAGCCAGCGCGTAGTCCGACAGCGAAACGCCCGAGGCGGCCGCACGCGTACGGAGGGTTGCGTGGACGGCATCGGGCACGTTGCGGATCTGAATCGTCTTCACGGCCGGTCATGGTAGCGATTTGGGTGTGCCACACCCAAATCAGGTGTGCGTCCCTAGTTGCCCGAAGGCGTGGGAGGGAGGGGGTGCCCGTGGGCGTGGAGATGGACCGGCAGGGCCTCCGCCGGGCGATGGCGCTTGTCGTTGCGGTCCCGATAGCGGTCGAAGATCTCCTGGATCTGATCCAGGACCTCCGCGAGCTCTTCGGCGGTGAGGTATCTGACCGTGTCGGCCATGAATGCCGCCCGTCGCCACTCCAGCGGGTAGGCCAGGCGTCGCGACCACCACTCGCGCATCTGGCTGTAGGTGCGTTCGGCATAGGTGCGCTCCAGCGCTTCGCCGGCCGTCGCTTCCTCAGGGTCGGCGGTGACGCCCGTCTCAAAGCTTCGGGACTCGCTGGTCACCCGCCAGGGGCGGCTGCGCCCGCGGCCAGTGCCCGTCTCCTCCACAAAGCCGTACTTGGCGAGGGTCTGCAGGTGCCACGACATGTTCCCGGAACTCTCACCCAACAGCTCCGCCGCTCGGGTGGCGGTGATCTCCCCATCGCGGCGCATCGCCTCGAGCAGCGCCACGCGCAACGGGTGCGCAAGCGCGCGCATCGCGCGCGCGTCGGTGATCGCCTGACGCCGTATGGGCTCTGTCCTGCCGGGCGGCGTGCGGGGAGTGGTCACGTGAACCGGTCCGGGGTCGCGCGTCAGCGGTGGGCGCGCGCTGTGGGCTTCAGCGCGCCGCGAGGCAGGGCAAGCCGAAGACCGACGTCCACCAGGAGCCAACCGGCGCCATGCCTGGCGGCTTGGAGCACGCGCGCTCGGCGGGCGTCGTCGCGGCGCGCGGCGCCGGTCTGTGCGGCATGCCGGAGGTCGGCAACGCGGTCTCTGGCCAGCAGTTGTGCGAACGCGGGGTTGGGATGCACAGCGCCTCCTTGGAAACGAGCAACAGTCACAAGACTACTTGTCACAAGAAGTCTTGTCAACAGGTATGCGCGGGTTCAGGGCCTGGGGGCGCGCCGCTCACGCGGACACTACGCGGGCCCAGGCTCGAGGCGTGGGCGCGCCGGTGGTGCGAGACCTCAGCGGTGGCGCGCGCGATCAGCAGCCGTCGCTGGCGGCCTGCGGCGCGACATCCGGCGCGGCGTGCCTGGACGCGCGCCGGTAGGAGTCATCGGCGTCCCGGGCGAGAGGAGAGCTGTAGGAGGTGTAGTCATGACACCCGCCCTGATTGAGGCCGCCGATGACACCCACGATCTCGGTGCCCGACCGCGTGGTCCGCAGCCACGGGGAGCCGCTGGTGCCGCCGACGTAGCCCCGGCAGTCAAACGACGGGAACGAGCGCGTGACGTAGGTCGACGTGGCGCAGGTGATCGGATCGTTGGCGGCGCCCGCCGGATAGCCGGTGACGGTGACGCGCATGCCGCGTCGAGGGGTGACACCGAGCGCGAAGGCACCCGTGACGCGCTCGATCTCGGTCCGCGTGCCGCCGATCGTCTGCGGGGCCACCGTCAGGAATGCGACATCGTCGTCGGGATCCTGGCGCGTGGTCCAGCGAGAGGCGAGGTGGACGGCCGTGACCGTCCAGCGGCCGTAGGGGTCCTGCGCGCCGCGCTGGCCGGGCACGAACACCATCCCGATTCCGCTGCCGGACACACAATGCGCGGCGGTGATGAGCGTGTCGCCGGTCGTGCTGTGGACGACGCTCGCGGTGCACGCGTGCGCGGTCGCGCGCGCGCTCGCGTACAGAGGGCCGATGTCGGCGACCCCGGTGGACGTCCGCGACGCCGGGATGGGCTTGGCCTTCGCCGGGGTCTTCGCGGCGGAGGCGCGCAGGCCGAGCGCCAGGGCGGTCGCGGGTAGCGCGAGCACGACCAGAACCAGTGTGATGAGAGCCGAGGGCTTGCCGTGGGTCACGCCGCCAGCTGAGGCTAGGGGAACGCTCGTCGGCTCCGCGTCAAGTCCGGACGGTTCCTCGACGTTCTAGGGAGCTCCTACACGCGGGGGGCACGGATCTGAGCATCCCGGATTCATATATCCAACGCTCGATAATCGGGCTTATGTCCACTTGCCGATGAGAGCGGGGCCGATGTTCTACCTTCGAGGGCTGTCGAATCCCGATCGTTGCTGTGCCGCTGATCCCCGGCTGGGTCCAGTCGCGCAACGCGAAGATATTGCAGGTCCAGTAGGTGTTCGCGTACCACGGCCCACCCACCGGGCATGCGTTCCCGCCGCAGGCTGCGCCTGTGTTCTCCGTATGCCAACTCTTAGTGGAAGTCCAATACGAGTCGAGGTTGACGTACACGTACTGCTTGGTGACGGGAGCGGAGCAGGTTGAGAACCCCTCACCATGCATCTTTGCCCCGTTGTTTACGGTGTCTACCTTCGCTCCATCTTCGCAGGCGTAGAACCCCGAGCCGGCTGGTTGGGCGGTGGCCTGAGAAGAACCGGCGGGGGCCGCGGGACCGAAGGCGGTCGTTGCGAACCCCGACCCGTCGGTTCCCGACGAGGTGCGATGCGTCAACGATCTTCACAGCATCTATATGGCCGCTCAGCCGGCCCAATCGCTCAAACGGAATAAGGAGACGACGCTGCGACCCTGGGAATCTGATTGGCGACAAATACCAAGCGTTGGACTTCGCGCCGTGAGAGCGGCGGTCGTTGCGCGCACCACCGCTGGTCGCGGCCGCGAGGGTGATCGTGGGGCGAACGCAGCTGTCTCGCTACCACTCGATTCCGACGTCGCTCGCCGCCCGCCGGCGACTCCCTCGGGGCAGCTTTCCCTCCGGGGAGGCGAACGCCTGTTCGCTGCCAGAAGGCCACCGTCATTCGACCGACGTTCCACAAGGGCGATTCTGCGTGCCCCGTCAGCCGGACGCCGACCTCGGGTCAGGAACGGTCGCCGCGTCATGACGCCCGCCTCGGCGGTTCGCTGCTGCCTCGTGGCGGCGGTGGTCGCGGCTGCCGGGCTGGCGCCGGCCTCGGTCGCCGGCGGCGGCCATCGCGTGCGCGAGCCGCGGGTTGCCCAGCGACCGCCGGCCCCGGCGCCCGGGCCCTCGCAGTTCGGAATCTCATCCGATTATGTGGCGGTGGCGGCAACGCCGGCGGCGCGGCTGTTCGCGTCCCATGTCCTCGGTGCGCGCGGTCGCGTGCGGTTCTTCGTCCCCTACGACGCCCGCGGCTCCTTCAACGGGTCCGCGTGCGTGGCGTCGCCCGCCTACGCCTCCGGTGCGGCGGCATGGAACGAACTGGTGGCACAGCTCGCGCAGGCTCGCGCCGACGGGCTGGTGCCACAGCTCGTCTTCGAGGTCGGAACGGGCATCGGTGCTACGCCCACCGTCCCGGACCCGGCGGACCCCGCACAGGCGGCCGACTACGCCTGCGGGGTCGACCTCGCGCTGCAGGCCCTGTGGGCGGCGCGCCAGACGACCGGAATGCCCGTGGACGTGGAGGCCTGGAACGAGCCCGACATGACCACCGGCTACGACCGCGCCGCGACCGGGAACCCGAAGCCGTGCCCGGCGCCCGCAACGGCGGCGACGTCCTGCTCTGACCCGTGGCGCGCGGCGATGCTGTGGTACCTGGCCCAGACCGAGGCCAACGGGCTGCGTCAATCCACCCCGGGGTTCCCGAGCGTGACGGTGGCTGCGCTCACCCTCGGCGCCCCGGACAAGCTGGCCTACCTCGACGCCGGACGCGCGAGCCTCTCAACCTCGCAGGGATCGCTGTACCCCGGCTACTACCAGTCGCTGTACGAGATCGTCCACTGCGCTCCGGGATATGGAGGCTGCCGGCAGCCCGGCGCCAACCCGACGGCCATGCCCACCGACTGGGCCGTGCACGACTACACCGACCCGACGGCCCAGGGCACCGCCGACCTGCATGAGTTCGTGACGGCGCTCGCGCGCCTCAACGACCGCTACGCCGGCGGGGTGGCCGCCGATGTCTGGATCACCGAGTCCGGAGTGCACCTGGACGCCGGCACCCGCCAGGACGCGAACCATCCCGGCGGGGTCACCTGCCACTCGCCGCTGGGCGCCGACGACACGTTCGGGTGCCTGGTCAACGGCAATCCGGCCGCTCAGGCTCGCGGCGCTCAGGTCTGGCGTGCGCTCGCCGGCGTCGGCGCTCCCACCAGCCATGGTGCGGTCCACGTCACCCAGCTGTTCTGGTACCAGTTCGCGCTGAGCGCGATGACCTGCACGCCGAGCGACCCGTGCCAGCTGGCCGACGGCGTCGTCTACGCCAGCGGGCAGAGCCTGCCCTTCCTGCACAGCTGGGACTCAGCGATGGTGGACGCGGGCGGTCAGCCGCGAGCGAGCCTGTGCGCACTGACCGGCCAGCCCGCCAGCAGCTGTCCGGGCCTGTCTGACGCCTACGCCGACGCGCACTGGGTCGAGTGGTGGGAGCCGATGCCCAGGCAATGCCCGGCTCACTACGGTGCCTGGGTTGCCGACAACGCCGACAGCGGCGTCCCCGACGGCCAGGAGTGCTACTACAGCCCGAGCGTGCCGCCCAACCAGACGGTCAGCCGCTGACGGCGTAGCGCAGGAACACGACCCCGCCGGCAAAGCGGCGCTCGTCGCGCAGCTCGAGCGGGACGTGCGCGCCGGCCGGAAGCGCGGCCTTGCCACCGCCCACCAGGATCGGGCACAGCAGCAGGTGGAGCTCGTCCACCAGCCCGGCGGCGATGGCCTCGCCGGCCAGCTCGGCGCCGCCGACGCTGATGTCCGACTGGGAGGTCCGCTTGAGCTCCCTGATCGCGTCGTGATCGAACTCCCGCTCGAGCCGGGTCCGGGCGCTGGAGACCGACTCGAGCGTCCGGGAGTACACGACCTTCTCGGCGGCCCGCCAGATCGTCGCGTAGTCCCCGAACACCGCCGGCTCATCGGCCCCGGGGCTCACGGTCTCCCAGAAGATCATCGTCTCGTACATGCGGCGCCCGTACAGATAGGTGCCCACGGACCGCTCGAGGTCGTTGACAAAGCCATGGACCTCGTCGTCGGGCGCCGCCCACTCAAACCTGCCGGTGGCATCCTCGACGTAGCCGTCAAGCGAGGCAATCGCGGCGTAGATCAGCTTGGCCATGTCATCTCCTCTGGGTCGGTGTGTGACGCGAGCCCGCGTCCGCACCCTTTCAGACCGGGACACCCGCCCACATTCATCGGTCCCGCCGCTACTCTGCGAACGTGACACCGGAGGAGCTCGCCAACCTCGCCCATCTGCGCCGGGCCCGCGACCTGATGGACCGTGAGTACGCGCGCCCGCTCTACGTCGCCGCGCTCGCCCGTGCCGCCCTGATGTCGCCCGCGCACTTCTCGCGCCAATTCCGCGCCGCCTACGGGGAGACGCCCTACGCCTACCTGATGACGCGGCGGATCGAGCGGGCCAAGGCCCTGCTGCGCCGGGGCGACCTGTCGGTCACCGAGGTCTGCCTGGAGGTCGGGTGTACCTCGCTGGGCTCCTTCAGCGCGCGATTCACCGAGCTGGTCGGCGAGACGCCGACGGCGTACCGGGCCCGCGACCACGCCGGGCTGGCCGACGTGCCGGGCTGCGTCGCCAGGGACCTCACGCGCCCCACGCGCAAACCGAGCAGGATCGGAGAAGCGGGCGGGGACTCAGGCTCCGTACTGTTGAAGGCATGAACGTCATCCTCTCGCGCTGCTTCGTCCAGGTGCACGACCCCGACCTGGCGCTGGCCTTCTACCGCGACACGCTCGGACTCGAGGTGCGCAACGACGTCGCTCAGGAGCACTCGCGCTGGGTCACCGTCGGCGCCTCCTCCCAGCCCGAGGTGGCGATCGTGCTCACCAACTATCTCAACGGCAGCCCCGCTGACGACGACGCGATCGCCGCGCTGGTCGCCAAGGGCGCGATGAACGGCGTCCACTTCCAATCGGATGACCTCGACGCCACCTTCGAGAAGGTGCGCGCCTCGGGCGCCGAGATCGTGCAGGAGCCGACCGACCAGTTCTGGGGCACGCGCGACTTCGCCGTGCGTGACCCGTCGGGCAACCTCGTGCGCATCGACCAGCCGCCCGCAGCGTCGTCGTGACGCGCGCGGCGTCGGGCCGTGGTGGCTGAGCAGGTCAGACCAGCGCGCCGACGAACCCAGGCGATAGGCTGCGCGCGTGCATTTGGCGCCCCGCCGCGGCGCCGGCACCCCAAGCGCCCCGGCGCCCCGAGTCCGTCCACGCCCGATGACCCTCCGTCAACGCGCCATCACCCGTCTCCTTGCCCCCGCCATCATCGGCGCCGCCGTGTTATGTCAAGCCGCCCTCCCCGCATGGGGCGCCGGAGGCGGCGGCAGCGCGGTCGGGTCCTCGCCGCCGCCCAGCTCCGGCTCGGGTGGCGTGCCGATCCTGGGTGGTGGCCTTGCCCCGGTGGCATCCACGCCCACCCACATCCCTCCCCCGCCGAGTAAGCACGCCAAGGGCAGCTGGCTCAGGGGCGTCGCGATCACGGAGTACTGGCCCGCGCCGGAGTCGTGGTTCGTCGGGAGGTTGGTGACGGCGCCCGGACTCCCCGGCCTGCACCGCATCGACTGGCTGTACTCGGCCACCGGCATGTCGATGGAGGGCTCGGGCATCGGCCTGGACGGCCAGGCCTACCACATCAATGCCCTCGGAAACGGCGGCTGGGTGACGGCGACGGGCGCCTCGACCTCCCCGTCCAACGGGTGGTCGGCCGGTGCACCGTACTGGCGCGCGGGCGGATACTGGCGCAACAGGAGACGCGGCGTGACCTTCCCGCTCAGCGCCGGCGGCTGGTCCAACGGGCGCGGCGCCAAGTATGTGCCGCTGCGTGCCGTCAGCTTCGCCGCCGGGTCCTCGCTGCCGCTGCACTACTACCAGTCGATCGCGGTGGACCCCAAGGTCATCCCTCTCGGCAGCCGCGTGTACGTCCCCGCATATCGCAACGACGGCTACGGTGGCTGGTTCGTCGCCCAGGACACGGGCGGTGCGATCAACGGCCGCCACATCGACGTCTACCGGCCGCCGCCGTCGAGCGCGCTGGACATCGGTCAGTCGCTCAGCGGGGAGCGCATCTTCGTGATCAAGGCCAGGCGCTGGCACTAGACTCACTGCCATGCCCAAGCAGCAGCGAACGATGCGTGTCGAGCAGCGCAGCCAGCTGGCCGCGATGCAGCAGATGGAGAGCCGCAGCGACGAGGAGCTCGCGGCCGAGACCAAGTTCAAGGCCGCCGCGCAGGCCATCCTGGGCGCCCGCGCGGCCGAGCGCTACGACGCCAAGGCCGCCCGCGGCCACTTCCAGAAGGCCATCGCCGCGGCGCGTCCGCAGGAGCGCCTGCAGCTGAGGCGGATGGCCGACGCATCGCTGGCCCTGGCCGAGCGGCGCGCCGACGATCTCAAGAAGGCCACTGAGCGGCTCGGGGTCGAGGCGCCGTCCAACCGCCAGCTGCGCGGGCTGAGGTTCATGGGGCTGGTCGCGCCGCCCAAGAGCGCCGGCACCCTGGCCCGCGTCCGCGGCGTGCTGATCATCATCGCGCTGGTCGTCGGCATCCTGCTGCTGGGCTTCGGCATCGTCAGCCTGGTGGCGCTCGTCGCCGGCGGCATGTCGCTGGATCTGCGGATCTTCTGGGGCTTCGTGCTCGTGGTCGTGGCGATCGGCGTGCTGGCCTTCTTCGGACGTCGCCGACAACGCAAGGCCCAGACCGAGCGCGCCGAGCAGATCGCGGCGCGCGGCCGCTGAGCCGGCCGGGGTTCCGGCC
Organism: uncultured Actinomycetota bacterium; assembly: GCA_963771675.1. Lineage (GTDB taxonomy): Bacteria > Actinomycetota > Thermoleophilia > Solirubrobacterales > Solirubrobacteraceae > Palsa-465. Next base: position 197,044 of record CAVYUJ010000011.1, read on the forward strand.
CCGTGTGCGGACGCTATAGCCTGGCCACGCCCGATCCGGGCTCGTTGCGGGTCCGCTTTCCGATCGGTGAGGCGGTCGAGGTGAGGACCCGCTACAACGTCGCACCCGGCGACGACGTGCTGGCCGTGACCACCGATCGCGAGGGCCGGCCCCGCGGTGAGGCCCTGCGCTGGGGGCTCGTGCCGTCGTGGGCCAAGAGCCCCGACACCGGCCTGAAGATGATCAATGCCCGGCTGGAGACGGCGCCGGAGAAGCCGGCGTTCCGGCGGGCGTTCGAGCGCTTCCGCTGCCTGATCCCGGCCGACGGGTTCTATGAGTGGCGCCGCGGCCCCAGCCCGACCGGAGGGCCCAAGCAGCCGTTTCACATCACCCGGACCGACGGCCAGGTGTTCGCCTTCGCCGGACTGTGGTCGATCTGGCACGCCGACGACGAGACGACCCTGCGGACGTGCACGATCCTCACCACGGCGGCCAACTCGGCGATCGCCTCGCTGCACGATCGCATGCCCGTGATCCTCGAGCCCGGGGCCGAGTCCTCCTGGCTGGACATCTCCACCCCACGCTCGGAGCTGCGCGAGATCCTCCGCGGCCTCCCGGCTGCGTCAACCGGTGTGACCGAGGTCGGCTTCGCCGTCAACGACGCCCGCTACGACGGCCCGGAGTGCCTGGCGCCACCGGCGCCCAGCGGCCAAGAGGCGCTGTTCTAGCGGGAGGCCGACTAGCGCGGATCGGGCCGGGTCTACTGCTCGGGAGCGGCGAAGGTGAGGCCGCCGAGATCGACGGCGCCGCGCGCGACCGAGGCGGGGGCGCTCTTGAACTCAGACGCCTTGACGTTGCCGTTGACCCCGGCCGGGTGGAGCGTGGTCTCGGTGAGCCAGTCGTTGAAGGCATCTGCCGACATCGGCTTTGAGACGTGGTAGCCCTGGGCGAGGTCGCAGCCCAGCACGGCGAGCTGCTCGAGCGTCGGGTTGTCCTCGACGCCCTCGGCGATCACGTTGAGTCCGAGGTCATGGCCGAGGTTGATCGTGGAGCGGACGATGATCAGGTCGCTCTCGTTCTGGAGCATCGGCGAGACGAACGACCGGTCGATCTTCAGCTCGTCGATCGGCATCTTGCGCAGGTTGGCCAGCGATGAGTAGCCGGTGCCGAAGTCGTCGACGGAGAGGCGAGCGCCGAGCCGGCTCAGCCGGGTCACGGTGGCGAGCGCCCGCTCGGGGTCGGACATGATCATGCTCTCGGTGATCTCGAGCTGGAGCGCCTCGGGCGGCAGGCCGTAGGTGCTGAGCAGCCGCTCGATCTCCTTGGGCAGATCGTGGTCCAGGAGGTTGCGCACCGACAGGTTGACCGCCACCGACATCTCGCGACCGTCCTTGCGCCAAGCGGCGCATTCGGCGATGGACCGTTCCAAGACGTGACGCGTGAGCGGGCCGATGAGGCCGGTCTGCTCGACCGTCTGCACGAAGGCGCCGGGCGGGATGAGTCCGTGCTCGGGATGCTGCCAGCGCACCAGGCCCTCGGCGCCGCGGACCCGACCGTGGTCGAGGTCGATGATCGGCTGGAAGTGCACGACGATCTCGTCCTGGACGAGCGCATGGCGGATCCCGCTCAGCACGCCCAGCCGGCGCTTGGAGTGCTGGTTCTGCTCGGCCGTGTAGAGCTTGTACTCGGTCTGGGTCTCCTTGGCCGCGTACATGGCGATGTCCGCGCAGCGCAGCAGCGCGTGGGAGTCCTCGCCGTCCTGCGGGAAGCGGGCCACGCCGACGCTGGCGCCCACCTCGAGGGAGAGCTCGTCGATCATGAAGGGCTGGCTGACCGATTTGAACAGCCGCGTCATCACCACATCCAGCACCGCCGCGTCGTCGGTGTCCTCGCCGAGGAGGATCCCGAACTCGTCGCCGCCGAGGCGCGCGACGAAGCCGCCTTCCCCGATCGCGGCGGTCAGCCGCGGGCCGATCTCACGCAGCAGGACGTCGCCGTAGTGATGGCCGAGCGTGTCGTTGATCTCCTTGAACCGGTCGAGGTCCATCAGCAGCACCGCGAAGTGGCCGTCGGAATCCGGTGTCGCGGCGATCCGCTTGGCGATCGTGGCGTGGAACTCCTCGCGGTTGCCCAGGCCGGTGAGCTCGTCGGTGGTGGCGATGCGCTGGAGCTTGTCGCTGCGCCGCTTGGACGTGAGCAGCTCGCCGATCAGGTACTGGAAGATCACGAGGACCAGCCCGAAGAGCACGAAGCCCGTGACTCCAAGCCGCAGCGTCAGATACACGGCCGCGATAGCAAGCAGAGCGGAGAAGAGCTCCGCCGAGAGCAGCGGGATCAGCGACTCGCGAACCTTGTGCGCGAACGACACGCCGTCCAGCCAGCACATGTAGCCGGCGCCGAGGACGAAGTTGATCGCGAGCGCGAGGACGAAGGTCGCAAAGACCAACAGGTAGTACCCCGCGCGATCTGGCGTCAGGCCGGCGATGTGGGCGACCTCGTGAAAGAAGATCCCCGCCGCGAGCGGGAATGCCGCGTAATTGGCGACATTGCTGACCACGAAATGCGCGCGCGGCCGGTAACGTGGCACGACGGCGAAGGTTGACACCGCCCCCAGGAGCGCCGCTGGACCGGCACCGAGGACGACGGCAGCGACGACCAGCGCGAGGAAGCTGCCTGACACGCTCAGCTTGGGGCCGGCGGAAACCATCGTGAGGTCGGCGACGACCACGAAGACGCCGACCACCAACACCAGCGGCCAGGACAACGTGGATTCGTTGACCCACGACGTCGCGGACGCGACCAGCGTGAGAGCGCCGGCGAGCGCCAGCAGCACGATCAGGGCGGGCGCCGGCGTGTGGACGCGCGGAGCCATCCGTGTCTCCGAGTCGGACATCTTGGCCTCAACATCGGCCGCCGCATGACCGACCTGAACCGGTGTCCAGAGGTTTTGGACACTTTCTCAAGCCTTGGCGCGTGACGCCGATATCAAGCCCCGACAGGCAAAAAGAAGAGGGGCCCGCCTTCCACGCGAGCCCCTCCTGGTTACGACTTAGAAGCCAGGACGATAACCCATGTTGTCCTCCTTTCCCCGAAGGGGCTGATGGGTATCCAACTTCAGAGACATGGTTGACGCCGGGCATTTCGGGCCTGGCGTCAACTTTCCGCACGGGATTGTGCCTGCGATCCTGCGGGTAATCAATAGCTCCGACGTCCCCACGGACTAGTACTTTCGTCCAGTGGGTGTTTGGTCCCGTTGAGTTCAGGGGACTGAACGCCGATAGCGGATGGGTTTCACCCGTCTAGTGCCCTGCGCGCAGCACCGGATTGCAGAGCGAGCTTCGCCGCCCTCGCAGTCTGAATTCTGACGCCCATCTGGCGGGTTCGGGCCCCTCTCGCCTGCGCGGATGAACTAGGCCGATCGCCGGCGCGCCTAGCCGACCTCGAGAAACAGCAGCTCGTCGGCGTTGAGCAGCTCGCGCAGCCCGCGCTTGAGCCTGCCGTGGATCTGGCAGACGCGGCTCTCGGACACGCCGAGGACCTCGCCGACCTCACGGAGCGTCAGGTTGTTGACGTGGAGCAGCACCGCCACCTTGCGCTCACGCTCGGGCAGCTGCTCGAACGCGGCGCGGAAGCTGGCGACGGCGCCCTCGCGCATGGCGACGTTCTCAGGGTCGGTGTCGCGGTCGCTGCTGGGCACCACGTCCATGCGCTCGGCCGGGTTCTCGTCGTCCCCGGTGATCGTCGTGTTCAGCGAGCCGACCTCGACCCGGTCCAGGTCAGCCACCAGGGCGTCGAGCTCGTCACGGGAGATCGCCAGCAGCTCGGCGAGCTCGGTCCGGCTCGGGGCACGGCCGTGGATCGCGTTGAAGCGCTCACGAGCCTGGTTCATCTCCCGCTCCATCCGGCGCAGCGAGCGCGGAGCCCAATCGAAGCGCCGCAGCTCGTCGAGCACGGCACCGTGGATGCGGGTCCAGGCGAACTGCTCGAGCGTGGCCCCCTTCTCCGGGTCATAGCGATCGATGGACTTGATCAGTGCCTCGAGACCGCAGGAGATGTAGTCGTCGACCTCGCGGTAGGCCGGGATCTCGCGGACCTTGCGATAGACGATCGCCTTGACGACCGGTGCCAGCGAGAACACCAGGCGGTCGCGTGCCTTGGTGTCCCCGGTGTCCTTGTAGGTGCGCCAGAGGCTGAGGAGAGCCTCCTGGGACATGCGTCCGCTTGTGGTGCTGGGCTTCAAGATTTCCTCCTGAAGAGGGGTCGCTCAATCGGGAAGCCCGACACATATCGGCGCCGCGCCGGCGGCATTGACCGCAGGGACTGCGGAGCGGAGTCCGTAGGATCTACGGAGTTTGCGGTGTGGTCCGCGCGCTACGAGTCATAACCCGGCGCGTTGGATAATCCGAGCCGCGTCCGCCGCCTCCTCCATGTCCCTCTCCCCTCTGTTTGACAACTACGAGCACGTGCTGCTCGACCTCGACGGATGTGTCTGGGTCGAGCAGACCGCGACGCCCAACGCGCGCGAGGCCCTGGCCGAGCTGCGCAACCACGGCAAGACCCTCGCCTTCGTCACCAACGACAGCCGCCTGGCCCCCGAGGAGTACGTGCGCAAGCTGTGGTCGATGGGGCTGCAGGCGTCGCTGGAGGAGATCGTGACGGTCGGCTCGGCCATCCAGTACGTGCTCGCCGACCGCCGGCCGGGGACGCCGACGTTCGTCATCGGCTCGGCGGCGATCTTCCGCCACGTGGCCGACGCGGGCCAGCGCATCGTCAACGGCACCGACCGCGCGCCCAGCGCCGACATCGTGGTGGTGGCAGGCCACGACGCGTTCAACTTCGCGGAGCTGCGGACGGCGACCCAGGCCGTGCTCAACGGTGCCGAGATGATCGCCGCCGGGCGCGACCGCACCTTCCCCCAGGCCGACGGCTACTGGCCGGCCACGGGCGCGATCCTGGCCGCATTGGAATACGCCACCGAGCGCACCGCGCGCTCGGTCGGCAAGCCCGACGTGCTCCTGTTCGAGACGGCCCTTGACCGTCTGGGCCCGGGCCCGGCGCTGATGGTGGGCGACCGGCTCGATGCCGACCTGGGCGGCGCCGCGGCCGCCGGCATCGACGGCGCCATCGTGCTCACCGGCGTGACGACCCGCGAGCAGGCCGAGGCGGCGCACGATCCCGCGCCGGTCGCCGTCGCCGAGAACCTGTACGCGCTGGTGACCGGGTGACGCTGGCGGTGATCATCAACCCGTTCGCGGGTGGCGGCCGGGCGGCCCGGGAGCTCAACGGCGTGGAGGCGAGCCTGCGCCGCCTGGGCCTCGAGCACCACGTCGAGCACACGCGCAGCCTCGACCACGCGCGCGAGCTGGCGCGGGCCGCCGCCGGAGCGGGTGAGATCGCCGTCGCGTTCGGCGGCGACGGGCTCATCGGAGCGGTCGCCGACGCGCTGCGCCACACCGATGGCGTCCTGGCCGTCCTGCCCGGCGGTCGGGGCAACGACTTCGCGCGGATGCTCGGGATCCCGGGGTCCCCGGTGGCGGCCTGTGAGGTCCTGGCCCACGGAGAGGTCCGCCGGCTCGATCTCGGCGTCATCGGCGACAGCACGTTCATCGGGATCGCGAGCTGCGGCTTCGATTCGGTGGCCAACCGCATCGCCAACGAGACGACCCTCGTCCGCGGACGGCTCGTATACGCCTACGGACTGCTGCGTGCGCTCGCCGGATGGCGTCCGGCGACGTTCACGGTCACCGTCGACGGCGCCGAGCCGCGCACGGTGTCGGGGTACACGGTGGCGGCGGCGAACTCCCGCTATTACGGCGGCGGCATGATGCTCGCTCCGGACGCCACCCTCCAGGACGGCATCCTTGATCTGGTGCTGATCCTCGACACACCCAAGCTCCGCTTCCTGCGCAAGGCTCCGGCGGTGTTCACCGGCGCCCACGTGCGCCTGGACAACGTCGAGCTGCTGCGCGGGCGCACGATCCAGATCGCCGCGTCGCGGCCCTTCACCATGTACGCCGACGGTGATCCGATCGCCGAGCTGCCCGTGACCGTCGGCGTGCTGCCGGGGGCGGTGCACACGCTCGTACCCACGACGATGACCGCAGCTCCGGCCGCCGCCGCGTGATCGTGCTGGACGTCAAGATCGTCGCGGCCCGTGCCGTCGGCGAGCTGGCGCGCCGAGCCGGCCGAGGCGGCGGCACCAGCCTGCCGGGCAAGGTCCTCACCCGCCTCGATCCGCACGCGATCGAGCGCCTCGCCGGCCGCCTGCCCCAGGGCTGTGCGGTCATCTCGGCCACCAACGGCAAGACGACCACGGCGGCGATGGCCGCGGCGATCCTGGGGCGCACCGGCACCAGCCTGGTCCACAACCGCGCGGGCGCCAACATGGCCGGCGGCGTCGCCTCCACCCTGCTGCAGGCGGCACGGCGCGGGAGCACGATCGACGGCGAGCTCGGGCTGTTCGAGCTCGACGAGTTCTGGCTCGACCGCGTCGTCCCTCAGCTGCGCCCGCGGGCGCTGCTGCTGAGCAACCTCTTCCGCGATCAGCTCGATCGCTATGGGGAGCTCGAGACGATCGCCGACCGGTGGGCCGCCACCGTCAGCGGCCTTCCGGCCGGGGCGGTACTGGCCTGCAACGCCGATGACCCCCTGATCGCCGATCTCGGCCGCCAGCATCACGGCGTGCGCTACTTCGGCGTCGAGGACCCGGCGATGGCCACGGCGGAGATGCAGCACGCCTCGGACTCCAAGCACTGCCGGCGCTGCGGTCACGCCTATGAGTACGACGCGATCTATCTGGGTCACCTCGGTATCTACCACTGCCCCGACTGCGGCCAGCGCCGGCCCGAGCCGACCGTCTCGGCGCATGACATCCGGCTGCACGGCACGCGCAGCGCCACCTTCGTCCTCCACGTCGGCGACGGGCGCGTCGACGTCGAGCTCCCCCTCCCCGGCCTCTACAACGTCTACAACGCCCTGGGCGCCGCGACGCTGTGCCTGGGCCTCGGGGTGTCACTGGACACCATTGCCGCGGGCCTGGCCGAGGTCAGCCCCGCGTTCGGCCGCGCCGAGCGGGTCACCATCGGCACCCACGAGCTGTCGATCCTGCTCATCAAGAACCCGGCCGGCGCCAACGAGATCCTGCGCACCCTGGTGTTGGAGCCCGACGAGCTGGATCTCCTGGCCATCCTCAACGACGGCATCGCCGACGGCCGCGACATCTCATGGGTCTGGGATGCCGACTTCGAGATGCTGGCCGGCCGAGCGCGGCGTGTCACCTGCGCCGGGACCCGCGCGGCCGAGCTGGCTCTGCGCCTGAAATACGCGGGCGTGCCCAGCGAGAGGCTCACCGTCATCCCGCCGCTCGGCGCCGCGCTCGACGCCGCCCTGGGCGCGTGCCCGGGCGGCCGGTTGTTCGCGCTGCCCACCTACACCGCGCTGCTGGAGCTCCGCGAGGAGCTGCAGCGCCGCGGTCACGTCGACGCCTTCTGGGCGCGCGAGGCCCCGGCGGAGGCGCGCCTGTGACCAAGGCGATCTGGCACGACCTGGAATGCGGCAGCTACACCGCCGATCTCACGTTCTGGCGAGAGTTGGCGCAGCGCGTCGGGGGCCCGGTGCTCGACGTCGGAGCGGGGACCGGGCGCACGGCGCTCGCCCTGGCCCGCGAGGGCCACGAGGTGACCGCGATCGACTGCGACGACGACCTGCTGGGGCAGCTGCGCCGCCGCGCCAGGGGCCTCGCGGTGACGGCGGTGGCCGCCGATGCACGTTCGTTCTCGCTGGGCCTGACCTTTCCGCTGGTGATCGTGCCGATGCAGACGATCCAGCTTCTGGGCGGAGCGGCGGGGCGCGCCGCGTTCCTTCAGTGCGCCGCCCGGCACCTCCAGTCGCCCGGAGTCCTGGCCATCGCCATCGCCGATGACCTCGAGCTGTTCGACGTCACCGGCGGGACGGAGCCCGGACCGCTGCCCGACGTCGCCGAGCACGACGGGGTCGTCTACAGCAGCCGGCCGGTCGCCGTGCGCGCCGACGGCGACGGCTTCGTCCTCGAGCGCCGGCGCGAGACGGTCACCACCGACGGCGAGCTCCGCACCGAGCGCGACCTGATCCACCTCGATCGCGTCGACGCCGAGACCATGGAGGCCGAGGGCGAGGCGGCCGGCCTGCGCCCCGCCAGGCGAGTGGCGATCGCGCCGACCGAGGACTACGTCGGGAGCACCGTGGTGATGCTCGGTGCCTGACACCGGCCGGACGCTGCGGGTGTGCGCCCTGTACCCCGACCTCATGAACATCTACGCCGACCGGGGCAATCTCATCATGCTCGAGCGCCGCTGCCAGTGGCGGGGCATCGGCTTCGCACTGACCTCCGCCGGCCTGGGCGAGCCCCTGGATCCCGACGGCGCCGACATCTACTACATGGGCGGAGGCCAGGACCGCGACCAGACGCTCTGTGCCCACGACCTCGCCGAGCGCAAGCGAGACGACGTCCACGCCGCCGCCGGCCGCGGGGCGGTCATCCTCGCTGTGTGCGGTGGCTATCAGCTGCTGGGCCACTCCTACGAGCTGGGCTCGGAGACCTTGCCCGGCGTGGGCCTGGTGGATCTGCACACCGTGCGCAGCGACGACGCGCGCCTGATCGGCAACGTCGCCATCGAGGTGGAGCTCGGACCGGGCGGGGCGAGCGGAGCCGGCGGCGCTGCCTCTCGCCGGGTGCTCGCCGGTTTCGAGAACCACGGCGGGCGCACGTTCCTGGGCGACGCCGAGCCGCTCGGCCGCGTCCTCAAGGGCCACGGCAACAACGGCGGGGACGGGTACGAGGGCGTCCGGGCGGGCAACGTCATCGGCACCTACATGCACGGACCGCTTCTGCCCAAGAACGCGTGGTTCGCCGACTGGCTGATCGAGACGGCGCTCGGCCTCCCCGGACCGCTGGCGGCGCTCGACGACGGTCTCGAGGACGCGGCGCATGCGGAGGCGCGACGAGCCGCTGGGCTCTAGCATCGCCTCGCCGCCTCTCGATGCGCTTCCCCGGTTCTGCCACAACCGCCGCACATCTGGCCGCTGCCGTCCTGGTGGCCGGCGTCTGCGTTGCCTGCGGTAGCTCGCGCACCACCTCATCGCCGACGGCGAGCACCAGCACCTCGACGACGACGACCTCGACCAGCAGCGCCGCGACCTCCACCACCAGCACGAGCGACACCACCAGCACGAGCGATACCACCGCCGCGACGACCACCGCCGCCCTCCCCGGCGCGGGCAAGCCGGTCATCACCGTCGGCGACAAGAACTTCGCCGAGCAGTTCGTGCTCGGGCAACTCTACGTCCAGGCCCTGCGCGCCCAGGGGTACAGCGTCAACGTCAACCAGAACATCGGGCCGACCGATGTCACGGTGCAGGCCCTCCAGAGCGGCTCGCTCACCGTCTACCCCGAGTACCTCAACACCTTCAACACCGTCATCGCCGGCTATCACCACGACTTCCACACGCTGCTGGACGCCTACCAGGGCGCTCAGCACTACGCGCTGGCCCACGGCATGCAGGTCCTGGCCCCCACCCCGTTCTCGGACACCGACGCGCTCGCGGTCACGGTCGCCTATGCCGCCGAGAACCGCGTGCGCACGATCGGTGACCTCACTCGCGTGCTCACCGGACTGACGGTCGGCGGCCCGCCCCAGTTCCAGACGGACTCTCCCGGCCTGCCCGACCTCAGCATCGCCTACGGCTTCATCCCCATCGCCTACCGCGCGATGGCCGTGGGCGACCAGTACTCCGCGCTGAACAACGGCACCATCCAGGCCGCCGATGTCAACACCACCGACGGGCAGCTCGCCACCGGCGACTACGTGCTGATGCGCGATCCGCGCCGGGCCCTCGGCTGGGGCAACGTCGTCCCGGTGGTGTCGGCCAAGGCGGTCGCCGCGGAGGGCTCGGCGTTCACCGACACCATCCAGCGCGTCGACGACATGCTCGACATCACCACGATCCGTCAGCTCAACTACGCCGTCTCGATCGCCGGCCAGGACCCCGCCGCCGTGGCGCGCCAGTTCCTGCAGACCCATGGCCTGCTGACGCCGCCGACTCCCTGAGCGCGTCAGCTCCCGCTGGAGCCAAACCCGCCGCTGCCGCGCTCGCTGTCGCTGAGACTGTCGACCTCGACGAGCTCGGGCAGCTCGACCCGTACGAGCACGAGCTGGGCGACGCGGTCCCCGGCGGTGATCTGAAACGGCTGCTCGCGATCAGTGTTGAGCAGCAGCACCCTCACCTCGCCGCGGTAGCCGGCGTCGACGAGCCCCGGAGCGTTGACCACCGAGATCCCATGACGCACGGCGAGGCCGGACCGAGGCACAACCAGCCCCGCGTGGCCGGGCGCGATCTCGACCGCGATCCCGGTCGGGACCGAGGCGCGCTCGCCCGGGCCCAGCACGGCATCGTCCAGCGCATAGAGGTCGAGACCCGCGTCGCCGTCGTGCGCTCGCGTGGGGAGCCGCGCGCGCTCGTCCAGGCGCGCGATGCGCAGGTTCATTGATTGGTGGGCGACAGCGCGAAGGGGGCGTAGCGAGCGGCGACGCTGGCGGGCAGACGGACGGAGACGCGGACGCCGTCGGGGGTGTCCTCGCGCTCGAGGTCGCCCGCGAGCTCGTGGAGCTCCGCGAGGCGTCCGCCCTCCTCGTAGGGGACGAGCAGCTCGACGTCGGACAGGCGGCGGGCGAACTCGACCTGGACGCGTTCGATCAGCGCCGGGATGCCCTCGCCGGTGACCCCGGAGATGAGCAGGGCGCCAGGATGGCGGTGCGCCAGCTCGGCGCGGCGGTCGGCGTCGATGCGGTCGGCCTTGGCCAGCACGAGCAGGCGCGGGGCGTCGTCGGCGGCGATCTCGTGCAGCACGTCGTCGACGGCCTTGGTCATCTCGTTGAGCTCCTCCTCCTCGACGGAGGCGTCGGCGACATGCAGGATGAGGTCGGCGCGGACCGTCTCCTCCAGCGTGGCGCCGAAGGCGTCCACGAGCTGATGGGGCAGCTTGCGGATGAAGCCGACGGTGTCGGTGAGCAGATAGTCGCGGCCGCCCGCCTTCAGGACGCGCGTCGTGGGGTCCAGCGTGTGGAAGAGGCGGTCGCGGACCGGAACGGTGGCGCCGGTGAGCGCGTTGAGCAGCGTCGACTTGCCGGCGTTGGTGTAGCCGGCCAGCGCGATCTGGGGCAGGTGAGCGCGCTCACGCTCGGCGCGCATCACCGAGCGCGTCGAGCGGACGTGGGCGAGGCGGCGCTTGAGCGCGGCGATCCGGTCACGGGCGAGACGGCGGTCGGTCTCGATCTGCGTCTCGCCCGGGCCCCTGGTGCCGATGCCGCCGCCGAGACGCTCCAGGTGAGACCACAGCCCGCGCATCCGCGCCAGGTTGTACTCCAGCTGGGCGAGCTCGACCTGGAGCTTGCCCTCGGCGGTATGGGCGTGGGCGGCGAAGATGTCGAGGATGACGGCCGTGCGATCGATCACCGGAACGCCGAGGGCGGATTCCAGGTTGCGCTCCTGGCGCGGCGAGAGCTCGTCGTCGCAGGCGACGAGATTGGCGTCGGACGCCGCGATCTGCGCCTTGACCTCGTCGAGCTTGCCCGCGCCCAGGTAGGTGTTGGGATGGGGCTGCTCGCGGCGCTGGACCATCTCGCCCACCGCGGCCACGCCCGCCGTACGCAGCAACTCCTCCAGCTCGGCCAGATGGTCGTCCTGGCCCGCCGGGACCGCCGCCACCATCAGGGCCCGCTGACGCGCCCGGCCACGCTGGCGCTGACCATCCTGGCTCGCCGCGCGGTTTCCGTTATCGGTGACTCTGCTCTGACCCAACTAGGACAGATGGTAGCCCGATACGACCCCGCCGCCCACCGCCCAACCACCCCGTGCCCCCGTGCGGAGGCGCTGCGGCCCATCCACAACCGGGTCCGCCGGCGTCACAGACGGCTCAGGCGCTGCACGGCCTCCAGCAGGCGGTCATCGGGTGCGGTGAGCGAGATGCGGAAGAAGCCCTCCCCGTTGGGGCCGTAGGCGCCGCCGGGGGAGATGACCACCGCGGCCTCCTCCAGCACGTGCTCGCAGTACTCGGCGGCGGTGGCGAAGCCCGCGGGCACCGGCGCCCAGATGTAGATCGTGGCCTGGGGCGGGGTGACGTTGACCCCGGCCTGAGCGAGCGCATCGCACACCAGGTCGCGCCGGCGGGCGTAGACCTCGTTCATCGCCCTGACCTCGGCATCGATCTCCGGCTGCAGGGCGGCCGCGCCGGCCAGTTGGACCGCCTCGAAGTTGCCCGAGTCGATGTTGGACTTCAGCCGCCAGTACTGCGCGATGGCATCGGCGTTGCCGACGATCGCGGCACACCGCCAGCCGGTCATGTTGTAGCCCTTGGAGAGCGAGAAGACCTCGACCCCGACCTCCTTGGCGCCGGGCGTGGCGAGGAAGGAGGGCGCGACGTAGCCGTCGTAGGTGGTCTCGCTGTAGGCGTTGTCGTGGACCACCAGCAGGTCGTTGGCCCGGGCGAGCTCGATCGCGGACTCGAACAGGCCGTCGGGGAGCACCGCGCCCGTCGGGTTGTTCGGGTAGTTGATGAACATCAGCCGCGCCCGGCGCAGGTGATCGGCGTCGATCGCACCCAGGTCCGGGGCGAAGCCCAGCTCAGGCTTGAGTCCCATCAGCACCGGCTCGCCACCGGCCATGATCGGCCCGCCGGTGTAGACCGGGTATCCGGGATCGGAGGCGAGCGCCACGTCGCCGGCGTCGAGGAAGGCAAGGCTGAGGTTGAAGATGCATTCCTTGGCCCCGATGGCCGCCATCACCTCGGTGTCGGGATCCAGCGTGACCCCGAAGCGGCGCTCGTAGAACGCCGCCACCGCACCGCGGAACTCGGCGCGTCCGCGGTTGTTGGGATACGTGTGGGTGCTGGGGTCGGCCACCGCCCGCTGCGCCGCCTGCACGATGGGCGCGTAGGTGGGGGTGTCGGGGTCCCCGATGCCCAGGCTGATCACGTCGATGCCGGCGGCACGCTTCTCGGAGATCTTGCGCTCCAGCTGAGCGAACAGGTACGGCGGGATCCGGTCCAGGCGACTACTCGGTCTCATGCAGCTCCTTGACGAAATGATCGGCGAGCGTGCCGGAGAACACCGGCACCGCCCAGCCGCTCAGGGTAACGTGGAGGTCCTCCCCCACCTCGACCTCCAGCTCGCCGCCGTCGAGGACGACCGTCACCGGGGATTCGCCGCCAGCCAGCACGTGGGCCACGGCCGCGCCCGTGGCGCCGGTACCGCTGGCTGATGTCTCCCCGACACCGCGCTCGAAGATCCGCGCCCGGATGCGGCGGGGGTCCAGGACCGTGTACCAGGAGACGTTGGTGCGGTTGGGGAACAGCGCGTGGTGCTCGATCGCGCCGCCGATGCCGGGCAGGTCCAGCGCATCGAGCGCGGCGAGGTCAGAGACCTGTATCGAGCACTGGGGGTTGCCGACCTGGACGTGCCGGAAGGGCCAGTCGCGCCCGTCCGCGGTGAGCGTGCCCGTCCCGTCCTCTGATCCGGACGGGTAGTCGGCCGAGCGCAGTCGCACTCGGCCGATGTCCAGGCTCGCGGTCGTCCGCGAGGTGATCGTCGGGCGGATCTCGCCGGCGGCGGTCTGGATGGAGAACGTGTCCGTCGTCGCCCAGCCGCGGCGGCGCAGGTAGAGGACCGCCTCGCGGGCGCCGTTGCCCGACAGCTCGGCCTCCGAGCCGTCCGGGTTGAAGATGCGCAGTCGCGCCACGTAGCCGGGCTCATCGGCCGCCGACAGCAGCAGCACGCCGTCGGCGAAGACGCCCGTGTGCGGCGCGCACATCGCGCGGACCCGCGCCGGGGTCAGCACGAACGGGAGCGCGTCGGCCTCGACGATGAGATAGTCGTTGCCCAGCGCATGCCACTTCTCGAAGTACACGCGGGCGCAGTCTATGTGTACCGTCGCCCCGGCCATGCTTAGGCAGCCGACCCGTCCACGCGTGCTCGCGCGCCTTCAGGCCTCCGCGCGCGCGCCGATCATCGGCCTGATCCTCGTCTCCCTGTTCTCGCTGGGCGCCCGCGCCTTGATGCTCGACGAGCCCTGCCAGTCGCCCTGCAACACGGCCAACGACCACACGATGATCTTCGACGAGGCCTACTACGTCAACGCGGCGCGGGTGATCGTGGGCATCCACCCGCCCCAGGGCGATCACTACGACAACTCGCCGCTGGGCACCGACCCCAACGCCGAGCATCCGCAGGGGGCCAAGCTGATCGTCGCGGCATCGATCGAGGTCTTCGGCGACGGTCCGTTCGCCTGGCGGCTGGGCAGCCTCATCTTCGGGTCGATCGCGCTGCTGGGCATGTACGTGCTGGTACGCAGCGCCGGCGCGGGCCGGTGGTCGGCGCTGGGGGCGGCGACCCTGATGGCGACCGACAACCTGCTGCTCGTCCACGGTCGCATCTTCACGCTCGACATCTACGTGGTGGCGATGATGATCTGGGGGGTCGCCTTCTACTTACAGGACCGCCCCGTCCTCGCCGGGGTCGTACTGGCCATCGGCTTCTGCTTCAAGCTGGTCGGGCCCTACGCGTGGGCGACGCTGGGCCTGATCGAGCTGGGACGCATGTTTGTGCGCTGGCGCAACCCCGGCAGCCCACCGGAGTGGGGGTTGCGCGGCGTGATCGGCCGCTTTGTACCGATGCTGTTCACGAGCGTCGGGGTGTTCGTCGGCCTGCTGGGGATCATGGGGCTGGTCGCCACCCCGTATGCCGACGCCGAGGCCAAGCTCATCACGGGCGGCCCCTTCCAGCACATCGCCCACATGTTCAGCTACGCGGCCCAGCAGGTGAGCCCGGGTGGCCCGCAGGGGATCGCGTCCTATCCCTGGCAGTGGCTGGTGGACCTCAAGCCGATCCTCTACCTGCGCATCAACCCGTCGCTCCCCGGCCAGGACTTCCACGCCATCCACCCGGTGACCGCCTTCTGGGGGATGCCGAGCCCGGTGATCATGGCGCTGGGAATGCCGGCGCTGGCGTTCGCCCTGTATCGCGTCGTGCGCCGCCGTCGCCCCGGCCAGTCTCCCCAGGACCAGCAACTGGCGATGCTGGCCGTGAGCTGGTTCCTCGGCACCTGGGTGCCGTTCGCGGTGCTGAGCCTGGTCGACCAGCGCACCAGCTACCTCTACTACATGGTGATCGTGATGCCGGGCATCTACGTCTCGGCCACCTATGCGGCCGTGCTGGGCTGGCGGCTGGGTCGCACCTGGTTGCGGGGGCTCATCGGGGTGTGGGCGTTCGGAGTGCTCGTCGCGGTGGTGCTCATGTATCCGTTCGTCGCTGCGTTCTGAGCATGGAGGCGCCGGACGGAGCGGGAGCGGCCGCAGACGGAGCGGGTGCGGCCGCAGACGGAGCGGGCGCGTCCCCGGAGCGCCAGGCGGCGAAGATCTCGCCGGCGACGTCCTGCGCGGAGCGCCCGGTGCGGTCGATGACGCTCACTCCGGCGAGCTTGCGCATCCAGGTGAGCTGCCGCCGGGCGTAGTTGCGCGTGCGCCGCTTCATCTGCTCGACATCGCCGCCGAGCAGGTCCTCGAAGCCCAGCGCCTTGCGTGCCGTGTCCGAGGCGCCCGCGTTGCGCGCCCGGCGGACCTCGTCCTGGACCCCGTCGGCCAGCATCTGGTCGACCCGGGCGTCGATCCGCTCATAGAGCTGCTCGCGGTCCATGACCAGGCCGATGAGCAGCGTGCGGTGACGCGTCTCGGCGGTCCACAGCTCTGACTCACCCGACGGCGGCTCGAGGTCGCCGCTGTCGAGCAGCTCGAGCGCGCGGACGATCCGCTGGCGGTCGGTCGGCTCGATCGACTCCGCGGCCCACGGGGCGCGGCGGGCGAGCACCGCGTGCAGCGCGACGGGGCCGCGGGCCTCGAGCTCGGCGATCCAGCGCTCGCGCACGCCTTCGGCGGGGACCGGGCGCAGGCTCAGCTCGGTGAGGGCGGCGCGGAGATAGAGCCCGGTGCCGCCGACGACGATCGGGCGCCGCCCTGACGCCAGCAGACCGTCGATCTCGGCGTGGGCCAGCTCGGCGTACTGGCCCGCGCTGAAGGTGGCGTTGACGGGCAGGAAGGACTGCAGCCGGTGCTCGAGCTGGGCGCGCTCGTGCGGGCCCGCGGCGCCGGTGAGCGTCTCGAGCCCGATGTACACCTGCAGGGCATCGGCGGACACCGCCACCGGTGACTCCGCCACCTCGCTCAGTCGCTGGCCCAGCGCGATCGCGACGTCGGTCTTGCCGACGCCGGTCGGTCCGAACAGGGCGATGACTTCAGCCGTGGCCACGCTCCCCAGTATCGTGCAGGAATGAGCGTGGGTGCAGGGGGATCGCGATGAGGGTGGGCACCGGGCTCTCCGACGTCCTGGACGCGGAGGCGGGCGCGACGGCGGCCGCGCGTGCGGCGGCGCAGGGTTTGGGCGGCGCCGAGGCCGATCTCGCGCTCGTCTTCGCCAGCGGAGCGCACCTGGCGGCCCCCGAGGAGATGCTCGCCGCCATCCACGCCGAGCTCGCGCCGGCAGCGCTGGTCGGCTGCGGGGCCGGCGGCGTGCTCGGTGGCGGGCGCGAGCTCGAGACCGGAACCGGCGTGGCCGTCTGGGCGGCCGCGCTCCAGGACGGCGAGGCGCGATCGTTTCACGCCACCGTGCGCCGCAGGGATGACGTCGGCGTGCTGGACGGGATGCCGGAGATCGGCTCGGACGCCGCGATGATCATCCTCTCCGACCCCTACTCCTTCCCCACCGACGCGGTCCTCGATGGCATCGCGGACGCCGCTCCCGGGGTGCCGGTGCTCGGGGGCCTGTCCAGTGCTCGCACGCCCCTGGGCGACGCGGCACTGTTCGTGGATGACCGCGTCGTCGAGGAGGGCGCGGTCGGCGTCTGTCTCAACGGCGTCGAACTCCTGCCGTGCGTCTCGCAGGGCGCCGCGCCGTTGGGCCGCGAGATGACCGTCACCGCCGCCGAGGACAACGTCATCTATGAGCTCGCCGGGCGCCCGGCCGTTCAGGCGATCGAGCAGACCGTGGCCGAGCTGCCCCTCCACGAGCGGGCGCTCGTCGCCGCCGGGCTGCTCATCGGGATCGTCATCGACGGCGGCAAGCCGGAGTATGAGCAGGGCGACTTCCTGGTCCGCGGCGTCACCGGCGCAGACCCGGCCACGGGCGCGATCACGGTGGGCGCGACGGTCACGCCCGGCGAGGTGGTCCGGCTGCACGCGCGCGACGCGCGCTCGGCCGATGAGGATCTGCGCCGCGAGCTGCGGTTGCGGGCCGCCGCCATCGGCGGTCAGCGGCCGGCGGGCGCCCTCGTGTTCTCCTGCAACGGCCGCGGGCAGGGGATGTTCGGCGCGCGCGACCACGACGCGAGCCTGGTCCAGCACGAGCTCGGCGGTGTTCCGGCGGCAGGGTTCTTCGCCGCGGGCGAGATCGGGCCCGTGGGTGGGCGCAGCTTCCTGCACGGGTTCACGGCGACCTTGGCGGTGTTTCCGGGCTGACCGGGGCGCGCGGCACGCCGCGGGCGCGGGAAGTGGGCAGACGCGCCGCGGCGTGGGCGGGCGCGCCGGGCCGTGGGCGGGCGCGCCGGGCCGTGGGCGGGCGCCTAGACTGCCGGCCGTGGCGCGACGCGAACGCTTTCAGCTGGCCGGCAGCACAGCGCTCCTCACCGGGGCCACCGGTGGGATCGGCGCCGCGATCGCCGACGCGCTCGGGGCGCGTGGAGTCCGGCTGCTGCTCAGCGGGCGCCGCGAGACCGAGCTCTCGCAGCGGGCCGAGGAACTGGGCGCCCAGGCGGTGCTCTGCGATCTCGCGGTGGCCGGCGATGTGGAGCGCCTGGCCGCCGTAGCGCTGGACGCTGGGGTCGATGTACTGGTCGCCAACGCGGCGCATCCGGCCACCGGCATGCTGGCCGCGCTCAGCCAGGACGAGATCGACGAGATGCTGGCCGTCAACCTTCGCGCCCCGATCGTCCTGGCGCGCGCGCTGGCGCCGGCAATGGTCGCGCGCGGGCGCGGGCACCTGGTGTTCATCTCGTCACTGTCGGGGAAGACGGCTCAGCCGGCGTCGTCGCTGTATTCGGCGACGAAGTTCGGCCTGCGAGGTTTCGGCCTGGCCCTGCGTGAGGACCTGCGCGGGACCGGCGTCGGCGTCTCCGTGGTGGCCCCGGGCTTCATCCGGGAGTCGGGCATGTTCGCCAACACGGGCGTCAAGCTCCCGCCCGGCGTGGGCACGCGATCCCCGCAGGATGTCGCCACCGCGGTCATCCGGGCGGTCGAGGGCAACCGGGCGGAGACCGACGTCGCGCCGTTCGGCGTGCGGGTCGGCACCGCCCTGGCGTCGGTGGCCCCGGGGCCCGCGGGATGGGTCAGCAGCAAGCTGGGCTCGGCGAGGATCGCCACCGAGATGGACGCCGGGCACCGCCGCCACCAGGGCTGAACGCGCGGCTCAACCGCGGCTCCGCGGCGCCCGTTCCACGGTGCCGCGGGTCGGGCGGACATTCCGCTAGTCAGCGGTGAGCGGTGTCCACAGCCGCGTGCTCGCCGGTGACCGACGACAGCGCGACCATGATCTCATCGGCGAGCTTGGCGCCCTCGTCGGACATCTCGGGCGTGGCCTGGATGCGCACCACCACGTCGTCGCCGTCGACCTCCTCCAGCAGCACGGAGGCGCCGTTGCGGGTGGCCGTCGAGAGCTCCTGATCGAGGATGGCCTGGACCTGGCTCGGGCGCACGCCCGAGGTGAGCCGCACCTTGACGTCGACGGAGTCCGGCTCGCGCAGCGGCACCACCGCGGCCGCGAGCACCACATTGTTGGGGATCATGATCTGGTCGGCCCCGGCCGTCAGCACGGTGTAGAGCAGCCCGAGGGAGCTGACGATGCCCTCCACCTGGCCGCCGACCGCCCCCGCCTGGAAGCGCACCCGCTCGCCGACGCGGAACGGCCGCGCGCTGAGCAGGACCATTCCCGCGATCACGTTGCCCAGCGTCTGCTGCGCGGCGAGACCGACGATGACGGCGGTGAAGGCACCACCGACGGCGAGCGACTGCAGCGACGCGCCGGCAACGCTCAGGGCCAGAATGAGCGCGACGCCCATCGTGATCAGGCGGATGAGGAAGCCGAAGGTGCCTGCGGTGGCCGGGTCCATGCGGCGCATGAACGTGGGTCCGACGAAGCGGCCGATCGAGCGGGCCAGGCCCCAGCCGAGAGCGAGGACGAGAACGACGGCGATGACCCGCACGACCGTCTCGAGGTCACCGACGCCCCACTTGTAGAGCAGTGATACGTGCGCGCAGTCGGGAGGCCTGGTGCAACTGCTCTTGAAGTGGCTCTTGTTCAGGAGGATGTGCAGCGCGATGTTGACCGCGATCAGGCCGACGAGGAACACCAGCGCCCGCCACTGAGCCTTCTTGACCTCGCGCGTGTTGACCTCGAACGACAGCCCCACCTTCTCCCAGGCGTCGCTCCGGGTCTCGAACATCCGATCGAGATTGAGTTGATCTCTACGTGGCCTGAATTGCCTCGGCATGGCTCCTAAGCGTGGTCGGAATGGGGTGATTGCACAACACGGTGCCGGAGGCGGTTTCACGACGAGCCGTGTAGCTCAAATAGTGACTCCTGCTGCGGCTGGCGCGCCAGAGGCGGTGGCTCGGGCGCCTTGAGGAAGGCGCCCCTTCCACGCTCCGACGGCGTCCGGTCCGGGCCGTGGACCAACTCGGCCAGGCGCCTACGCTCCCGCACCGGCGCGTAGGCACCACTGCGGTAAAGCGCACGATAGCGCGGCACCAGGTCAGAACGGTGCTCGGCAAGCCACTCCATGAACAATCCCCGCACCTCGCCTCTCAAGTGCAGGGCAATGCCGGATACATAGGCCGCCCCGGCCTCGCCGGCCATCTCCAGGATCTTCGCCACCTGGGCCGGATCGTCGTTGATCCCCGGCATGAGCGGGGCAATCAGAATGCCCGTTCTGATCCCCGCCCGGGTCAATTCGGCCACCGCCTCCATCCGCGCTCGCGGATTCGGGGTGTGCGGCTCCGTCGCCCGCCACGCCTTCTCCTCCATCGTCGGGATCGACAGCGCCGCGCCGAAGTCCGCCCGAGAGGCCAGCTCCTTCATCAGATCCAAATCCCGCAGTAACAGCGGAGACTTGGTGAGGATCGACCCGGGATTGCGCGCGTCGATCATCGCCTGCCAGATCCCCCGCATCAGCTTGTACCGGCCCTCCACCCACTGGTACGGGTCCGTATTGGTCCCCAGCGCGATGTGCTCCCCCTTCCAGGACGGCCGTGCCAGCTCCGCCCGCAGCCGCTCGGGCGCGTTGACCTTGACGACGATCTCCCGCTCGAAGTCCCGGCCGGCGTCCATGTCCAGGTACTTGTGGGTCGGGCGGGCGAAGCAGTATGAGCACGCGTGACTGCATCCCCTGAACGGATTGATGGTCCAGCGGAACGGCATCTGCGACGCCTCGGGCACCCGGTTGAGGATCGATTTGGCGCGGACCTCGTAAAAACGGGTGGGGACCGCGTCCGGCGCCTCGAAATGGCGGATCACGGCGTCGTCGCGGTAGCCGGGCAGGCGGGTCCGCTCCTCCTCCTCGATGCTCAGGTTGTCCCAGCGCACGAACATATGTTCGCATACACGCCGGATGGACGCCGCCGCACGGTCTCTCCCCCTTGCGGATGAGCGGTGCTTCCCCGCCGGGGCGGAGGCGCGGAGCCCCGGCCGGGCCTACCCTCAAGTCGTGTCTCGCCGCACGGAACGACCGCTGACGACCGCGCTGGGCTGGCGGCTGCCGTGGTGGCTGCTCGACATCGGGCCGGTGGCGTTCATCTTCCTCGTCGGCTCGGCGGCGCTGGCCTCGAAGCATGTCGTGGGCGACGCGAGCCACGGGGCGCTGTTCGTCGGCCTGGTCATCGCGACCGCCGCCCTGCTCTTTCGCCACGGCGCGCCGCTCGTGGTCCTGGGGATCACCCTGGCGCTCCAGCTCGCCACCGGTTGGGGCCCGGTGGCCCTGTTCCCGGTGCTGCTGGCCATCTTCAACGTCGCCGAGTACACCGACCGCACGGTCGTCATCGCCGCCACCGCGGTCACGAGCGTGGTCACGATCGCCACGCTCGTCGTTCATCACACCCAGATCACCACCGGCACCGTCGGCTCTCGCCTGGTCGTCATCGGCCTGGCCGTCGCGGTCGCGCTCTACCTGCGAGCGCGGGCCGACTACATCAACGGCCTGAAGGAGCGCGCCGAGCGGCTGGAACGCGAGCGCGAGCTCCTGTCCCAGCAGGCCGTCGGCGACGAGCGGGTGCGCATCGCCCGCGAGCTGCACGACGTCGTGGCCCACAACGTCTCGCTGATGGTCGTGCAGGCGCAGGCGCTGGCCGCCACCGGCCCTCAGGACACCCAGCACGAGACCCTCGGCCACGTCGCCGACCTCGGGCGCGAGGCCCTGTCGGAGATGCACCGGATGCTGGGTGTCCTGCGCCTGCAGAACGGCGGGGCGCCCGAGCTCGAGCCCCAGCCCGGTGTGCGCGACCTGCCCACACTGATCGACCGCACCCGCCAGGCGGGGCTGGAGGCCAGCCTCACGGTCGAGGGAGCGGCGCGCGAGCTCCCGGCCGCGGTGGACCTGTCGGTGTACCGCATCGTCCAGGAGGCGCTCACCAACGTCATCCGCCATGCCCACGCCGGGCAGGCGGCGGTCACGCTGGAGTATTCGCCGGACGCGCTCGAGGTGACGGTGCTGGACGACGGGACCGGCCCCAACGGCGACCACGGCCACGGCGGGCACGGGCTGGTGGGGATGCGCGAGCGCGTGGCGCTGTTCGGCGGCGAACTGGAGACCGGGCGGCGGACCTACGGCAACGGCTATCGCGTCCGCGCCCTCATCCCCACCCACTGACCCGTGCCCGCTCCCCGATCCCTGCCCACCCGCTGATGCCCAAGCTCCGCCTGCTCATCGCCGACGACCAGCCCCTCATGCGGGCGGGCTTTCGCGCCGTGCTCGAGGCCACCGGCGAGATGGAGGTCGTCGCCGAGGCCGCCGACGGCCTGGAGGCCGTGAGCGCCGCGCGGGCCACCAAGCCCGACGTCGTGCTCATGGACATCCGCATGCCCAACCTCGACGGAATCGAGGCCATCCGGCGCCTGCCCACCCACCGGATCCTCATCCTCACCACGTTCGGCCTGGACGAGTACATCGTCGAGGCGCTGCGCGCGGGCGCCAGCGGCTTCATCACCAAGGACGTTCCCACCGACGAGCTGGTGCGCGCGGTGCGCGTCGTCGCCGCCGGCGAAGCGCTGCTCACCCCGGCGGTCACGCGCCAGCTGCTCGACCGGGTGGCGCGGCGGCTGCCCGCCCCGGTGGGCCAGACGCCCGAATCCCTGGCCGAGCTCACCGACCGCGAGCGCGAGGTCCTGGAGCTGCTGGCCCGCGGCATGTCCAACGCCGAGATCGCCGACGCGCTCGTCGTCGGGGATGCCACGGTGAAGACGCACGTCTCCAACGTGCTCATGAAGCTCGGACTGCGCGACCGCGTCCAGGCCGTGGTGCTGGCCTACGAGATCGGGCTGGTCAAGCCCGGCACCGGCACCGAGCCTCCTCCCGCGTAAGCCGCCTCCGCCGCCGGCCGCCTCACCCACAGACCGCCTCCCCCATAAGGCGGAGGCGCGGCCGCGCGTCCGCTGCGCGCCGGAGGCACCAATCGCACCACCGGCCGACGACAGCGAAGGCCGGCACGCCGATCATCTCGGCATGCCAATCACCACGAACATCATCGAGACCCGCGGGGTCACCAAGCGCTTCGGCGCGCGGCCCGCGGTGATCGACCTCGACCTGACGGTCCCGCGCGGATCGGCCTTCGGGTTCCTCGGCCACAACGGGGCCGGCAAGACGACGCTCATCCGCATGCTGCTCGGCCTCACCCAGGCCGATGCCGGAACGATGCGGATCTCCGGACGGCCCGTGCCCGAGGAGCGAGCCACGGTGCTCGCCCGCGTCGGCGCGATGGTCGAGGAGCCGCACTTTCACCAGCATCTCAGCGGCCGCGAGAACCTGCGGGTGGTCGCCGCGGTCCGCGGCCCCGAGGTGGGCGGGCGGATCGACGGTGCGCTGCGGCGCGTCGGGCTCGCCGACCGAGCCGACGACCGGGTCAAGACGTACTCCCAGGGCATGCGCCAGCGCCTGGGCGTCGCGCGCTGCCTGCTCGCCGACCCCGAGCTGCTCATCCTCGACGAGCCCATGAACGGCCTGGACCCCGGGGGCATCCTGGAGTTCCGGACGATGATCGGCGAGCTGACCGGGGAGGGCCGCACCGTGTTCCTCTCCTCTCACCTCCTCGACGAGGTGGAGAAGACCTGCCATGCCGCCGCGGTCATCGACCGAGGGCGGATCATCGCCCAGGGCCCGATCTCAGAGCTCGTGGCCGACGAGCACAACGAGCTCGACATCGGCTGCGACGACCGTGACGCCGCCATCGACCTGCTCGACGGCCACCCCGCCGTGGCGACCGCGTTCGCCACGCCGGACGGCATCCGCGTGACCCTGGCCGGGATCGACGGCGCCGCCGCCATCAACGCCCGGCTGGTCACGGGCGGAGTGCTGGTGTCACGCCTGGCGCCGGTGCGCGAGTCACTCGAGCAGCGCTTCCTGGAAATGACGTCCCGAGTCGGAGGTGAGTCATGACGGTCACAGTGGCCCGTCAGATGATCGGCGCCGAGATCCTCAAGGTCCGGCGCAACCGCAGCGTCATGGCGTTCGCGCTGCTGCTCACCGTGGGTGCGATCGTGCTCATGTACGGCTACGTCGCCATCCGGCATGCCTCCAACCCACTGCAGAACGAGCCCGCCGGCGGCACTCTCGGGATGCACCGGGGCATCCGCGATCTGGGGGAGTTCTTCGGAATGCTCGCGGCGGTGCTCATCGGCGCCGAGGTCGGGACCGCCGATCTCTCCAGCGGTGTCTTCCGCGACCTGGTCAGCACCGGCCGCTCGCGCCTGGCGCTGTTCGGCGTGCGCCTGCCCGCGGCCGCGATCGTCACGCTGTGCCTGAGCGCGGTGGCCTACGCCGTGGTGCTGCTGGCGACGTTCGTGTTCGCCGACGGCACGCCCACCCCCGGCCTCGGCGTCATTCTCCAGGGCGCCGGCTGGATCGCCCTGGCCAACGTGGTCGTGGTGGCGCTGTCGGTGGGCGTCGGCTCGCTCACCGGCTCGCGGGCGCTGACCCTGACGGCGGTCATCGGCTGGCAGGCGATCCTCACCAACGTGCTGGTCAACGTGCCCTCGCTGGGCTCCGTGCGCGACGCTCTGTTGACCCCCGCCCTGACCAACCTGGAGCCGGTCACCTTCGGCTCCGGCGACAACTCGGTGATCATGGCCACCGGCACCGCGCTGGTGGTCATCTGCGCCTGGTTGCTCATCCCCCAGCTGGCCGGCGCCTGGCGGACCCGGGCCCGGGACGCCTGACCCTGACCGGGCACACCGCATCCCGGCCTGACCGGGCACACCGCCTCCCGGCCTGACCGGCCGGGCGCGTGTGCACGGCGACGAACCCGATCGCGCCGCGGGCGACTCAGCCCGCGGCGCGGGCCACCAGCGATGCCTCGCCGCTCAGCGTCTGGCTGGTGGCGGCGGTGATCTCCACCTCGACGAGGTCGCCCGGCTCGCCCAGGCCGTCGAAGTTGACGACCTTGTTGTGGCGGCAGCGTCCGCGCAGCCGAGTCGGATCGTTGCGCGACGGGCCCTCCACCAGCACCTCGACCGTGCGGCCGACGAACCGCTGGGCCTGCTCACGGGCACGGCGCTGGATGACCTCGACCAGGCGCTCCATGCGCGCCACCTTGATCTCGTGCGGGATCTGGTCGGGCATGGTGGCCGCCTCGGTCTCGCGGCGGGGCGAGTAGATGAAGGTGAAGGCGCCGTCGAAGCCGACCGCCTCGGCGACCTCGAGGGTCTGGGCGAAGTCAGCCTCGGTCTCGCCGGGGAAGCCGACGATGATGTCGGTGGTCAGCGCGCAGTCGGGAACGTGCTCTCGGATGAGCGCCACCCGGTCCAGGTAGCGCTCGCGGGTGTAGGTGCGGCGCATCCGCTTGAGCACCGGGCTCGAGCCCGACTGCAGCGGGAGGTGGATGTGCTCGCACAGCGCCGGCAGCTCGGCGTGAGCGCGGATCACGTCCTCACGCATGTCCTTGGGGTGCGGGCTCGTGTAGCGGATGCGCTCGATGCCCGGGACGGCGTCGACCGCGCGCAACAGCTCGGAGAAGGTGATGCGGGAGTCGCGCGGCAGGTCGCGACCGTAGGAGTTGACGTTCTGGCCCAGCAGCGTCACCTCGCGGACCCCGTCGTCGGCGAGGCGGCGGACCTCCTCCACCAGCTCGCCCGGCGCCCGGCTCACCTCACGCCCGCGCGTGGAGGGCACGATGCAGTAGGAGCACACGGAGTTGCAGCCGACGCTGATCTGCACCCAGCCCTGGAAGTCGCGAGCGCGCTTGGCGGGCAGGTGGCCGGTGAAGCCCTCGAACTCGAAGAAGCCCTGGGCGGTGAGCGAGTCCGAGGTGAGGAACTCGGCCAGCTTGTGCACCTGGCCGGGCCCGAAGGCGACGTCGACGAACGGGAAGCGCGCGAACACCTCCTCCTTGACCGACTGTGCCCAGCATCCCCCCACGCCGATCACGCGGTCGGGGTGCTCACGCTTGAGCCGCTTGGCCTCCCCGAGGTGGGCGACGAAGCGGCTGTCGGCGGCCTCGCGGATCGAGCAGGTGTTGAAGAGGATGAGGTCGGCGTCTGAGCGGCTGCCGGCCTCGGCGTAGCCCAGCGACTCGAGCATCCCCTTGATGCGCTCGGAGTCGTGCTCATTCATCTGGCACCCGAAGGTGGTCACGTGATAGCGCTTCATCGTGGCCAAGGGTAGTGCCTGGACCCTGCGGCGCGGGCGCTTAACGCGGCGGCGCCCCGGGGTGAGCCGGGGCGCCGTGCCTGCGTGAGGGTCTGGAGCGGAGCGACTAGCTGCAGCTGGTGGCCCAGGTGCAGGCGTCGAAACCGCTGCCGGCGGCGTTGGGCGCCGACGGGGTGCCGATCACGTTGCTGTTGGAGTCGATGAGCTGCATCTCCTCCGAGGTGGTCAGCTTGACCGCCGCGCCGTTGACCGTGCCGGAGCTGAAGGCCGGGTTGGTCAGGTTGGGGAGCGCCGCGAAGCCGGCGTTGGTGCCGATCTCCAGCGGGGTCTCCTCGATCCACTCCGCCGTGGCGTGGGTGGACGGGTACGGAACGGTGGTGGAGAACGACTCGCCCTTGGTGACGTCCTGGATCGTGATGTTCCATGCGTCTGAGTCGTTGACGACCTCGGAGATCGAAGCGTGCATGTGGTCGCCGGGGGCGATCGTCATGTTGCTGATCGAGATCGACGGGGCCGGGACCAGCTCCCACCACGCCGAGTACGAGGGAGCCCCGGTCGAGTCGACGTCCTGCTCGGTGCCGGTCTGGATGAGCGTCGAGTCGGTGACCGTGCAGCCCGCGTCGACGCAGCCGCCACCGATGCCGATCCAGTCAGACGACGCCTCGGCCTGGCCCGAGGTGTGCTGTGTGGCGGCCGGAACGGTCCAGTCGCCGGAGATGGAGTTGAAGAGCTTGCTGCCCTGCTCGAGCGTGCCCTGGCTGTACCCGAACCAGTTGCTGCTCTGGTTGGCGTTGAGCTTGAGGCCCGGGGCCGGGTGCAGCAGTTGGCCGTGGGCGGTCAGTCCAGCAGCACTCGCGCTGCCGGCGCCCACCGCGACGGCCGCCAAGGCAACGGTCGCCGACGCCGCAAGCCGACCCGACAGCCGTCCGCCGAACGGCCGAGAACCCTGAAACATGAGTGTCCTTTCCAGGCGGCGCGGGCCCAGTAAGCCGCCAGCCTCCCGTCTCTGGCCCGTATCCGGGGGTCTACCCGGATACGGTCCAGTGAACACTGCTGTTTAACGAGACTTAGGCTTTCGTGGCCGGGGTTCCGGCGTCGCCGCCATCGCTTGAGTGCGCGGTCCTAGCGGGCGTACTCGACGGCCCGCGACTCGCGGATGACCGTCACCTTGATCTGGCCGGGGTACTCGAGCTCCTTCTCGATCTCGCGGGCGATCTCATAGGAGAGCAGGGTGGCCGCGTCGTCGTCGATGTCCCCGGGGGCGACCATGACCCTGATCTCGCGCCCTGCCTGCATGGCGTAGACCTTGTCCACCCCCTTGTGACGGGTGGCGATCTGCTCGAGGTCGCGCAGGCGCTTGACGTACTGCTCGAGTGACTCGCCGCGAGCGCCCGGGCGGGCCCCCGAGAGCGCGTCGGCGGCCTGGACGATCACGGCCTCGATCGTCTGCGGCTCGACCTCGTTGTGGTGGGCCTCCATGGCGTGGGCCACCGCGGCCGACTCGCCGTACTTGCGCGCCATGTCGCCGCCGACGAGGGCGTGCGGACCTTCGATCTCGTGGGTGACCGACTTGCCGATGTCGTGCAGCAGCGCGGCGCGGCGTGCCGTCTTGGCGCTCGCGCCCAGCTCCTGGGCCATCATCGCGGCGAGCTGCGCGACCTCGATCGAGTGAGCGAGGACGTTCTGGCCGTAGCTGGTGCGGAAGCGCAGGCGCCCCAGGAGCTTGACCAGCTCCGGATGCAGTCCCTGCACGCCCGCATCGAACGCGCCCTGCTCGCCCAGCTCGACGATGTGGCCCTCGAGCTCGGACTTGGTCTGGTAGTACATCTCCTCGATGCGGGCGGGGTGGATGCGCCCGTCCTGGAGCAGCTTCTCCAGCGTGAGCCGCGCGATCTCGCGCCGCACGCCGTCAAAGCCCGAGAGCACGACGGCGCCCGGGGTGTCGTCGATGATGAAGTCGACGCCGGTGAGGTTCTCCAGGGCGCGGATGTTGCGGCCCTCCCGGCCGATGATCCGCCCCTTCATGTCGTCGGCGGCCAGCTGCACGACGGACACCGTCGTCTCGGCCGCATGGCCCGCCGCCAGTCGCTGCATCACCACCGACAGGATGTTGCGCACGCGACGCTCGGCCTCGCGCTTGGTCTCCTCCTCGATCTGACGGATCTTGCGCGCCGCGTCATGCCTGGCCTGTTCCTCGATCTCCTGGAGGAGCAGCTCCTTGGCGCGCGCGGCGGAGATGCCGGCCACGTGCTCGAGGCTCTTCGCCACCTCGGCCCGCTCACGCGTCAGCTCCTCACGCGAGGTGGCAAGCTCGCCCTCACGCCGCTCGAGCCCGTCCTCGCGCCGCTCCAGAGCCGAGCTGCGCTCGGTGAGCGCCGCCTGGAGCGCCGCCGCGGCCGCGGTGTCGCGCTCCGCGTCCGCCGGGCTGGCGCCGTGCGCGCGCCCGTAGAGAACCGCGGCCACCACGATTCCGACCGCAATGAGCGCTGCGGCACCGATGATTTCCATGGTCGTTTCCTCTCATCTGGCCCAAGCCAACTCCGGGCCAATCCAACTGTTCATGTTTTTTGAGAGCGACCGAGCGGCCCGTGCGGAGGCACGGGACAGCCATCCCAGGCACAGCAGCACTTAGCGATCCGGCTAACCAGCTAGCCCAAGCAGCCCGACACCTGTCGGGACCGTCGCACCGGTCCGTTGTGGATTGCCGTCAACGAGAAGATCTCTGTGTTCCATATCCGGGTATTTGCTGGCTTTTTGCGGCCGCAAGGACCGTTCGTTCACTGTTTCAATCGTAGTACCGCTGTGTTGCGGGCGCAACGCGTTCGTAACAGACGGCGCGAACTGCATGACAGCCGTCACCCGGCTTCGGCAGCGCTGAGCGGCTGCCCGGGAAAGTAGGGCCACTCCTCGAACGCACTGCACAGACCGCCCGCCTGCAGCGTGATGATCCACAGATCCCGGTAGAGCTGGGGCGGCGGCCCGTGGTAGGCGACCTCGACGCGCGCCACCCCGACGTTGCCGTCCACGGCGACCGCCTCCCACCGCATGGTGAACGGCTCGTCGGGACCCTCGCGCTCGGCCTCCCAGAACGACGCGATCGCCGGCAGTCCCACGACGGCGTCGTCGAACGGCGCGCTGCGGTACGTGGCCTCCGGTGTGAACAGGCCCGCCAGCATCGCCGTCCCCGCGGTCCGCCAGGCCCGCTCGTAGCTCTCGATCCAGCGGGCGAGCTCGGCGCGGTCCATTCTCAGTCGCCGCGGGCGTAGGCCGACAGGGCGTCGAGCGCCAGCTCTGACTCATAGCCCTTGCGCAGCAGCATGCCCAGCGCGCGGTTGCGGTCGCGCCGGTCCTGCGGCGGCTCGGGGAAGCGCCGGCGCAGCAGCGCGAGCGCGCGGTCGAGCTCTGATAAGGACCCGCCCACCCCCTCGTCGCCGCCGATGCCGTGGTGGTCGCTGCCGGCGGCGGTCTCCTCGTCGAGTGCTGCCTCGACGAGATGGCGGTCGATGCCGCGCGACCGCAGTCCGCGCCGGATGCGCTCGCTGCCCCATTGCTCCAGCGTCCGCTTGTCGGTGATGAACAGCCGCGCGAACCGGGTGTCGTCGAGCAGGCCCTGGTCACCCAGGGTCCGGATCGCCGTCTCGGCCAGGTCCTCGGCGACCCCGCGGCGCTCGAGATGGCGCCGGACCTCATCGACCGTGCGGTCGCGCGGGTTGACGTAGGCGTAGCCGAGGTCAAGCGCCTTCTGGAGACGCTCCTCCTCGGAGATGACGCCGCGTGCGCTCAGGACGCTGTGCCGCCGGCTCGACTAGGCCGCGGGCGCGACGGCGGCCAGCGGCGCGTCGTCGTGCACGATCTCCTTGACCAGGTCCCGGCCGAGCCCGAGCGCGGCGTAGACCTTGTCCTGGATCTCGTCGGCTATCTCCGGATGCTCGTCCAGGAAGGCCTTGGCGTTGCCGCGCCCCTGCCCCAGCCGCTCATCCCCGTAGGAGAAGAACGAGCCGGACTTGGTCACGATGTTGTGCTCGATGCCGTAGTCCAGCAGGCACCCCGAGGTGGAGATGCCCTTGCCGAACTCGATGTCGAACTCCGCCTGCTTGAACGGGGCCGCCACCTTGTTCTTGACGACCTTGACCCGTACGCGGTTGCCCACCGCCTCGGTCCCGTCCTTCAGCGTCTCGATCCGCCGGATGTCCAGCCGCTGGGAGGCATAGAACTTAAGCGCCCGGCCGCCGGGCTGGGTCTCGGGTGAGCCGAACATCACGCCCACCTTCTCCCGGATCTGGTTGGTGAACACGCACAGCGTCTGGGCGCGGTTGAGGTTGCCGGCGAGCTTGCGCATCGCCTGGGACATCATCCGGGCCTGCGCGCCGACGGTCTGGTCGCCCATCTGGCCCTCCAGCTCGGCGCGCGGCGTGAGCGCCGCCACCGAGTCCACGGCGACGAGGTCGACGGCGCCGGAGCGGATCAGCATGTCCACGATCTCCAGCGCCTGCTCACCGTAGTCAGGCTGGGAGACGAGCAGCTCGTCGATGTCCACGCCGATCCTCTGGGCATAGAGCGGGTCCATCGCGTGCTCGGCGTCGACGAAGGCGCACACCCCGCCGAGCTTCTGGGCCTCGGCGATCAGGTGGTAGACGAGCGTGGTCTTGCCGGAGGACTCGGGGCCGAAGATCTCGATGATCCGGCCTCGGGGCACGCCGCCGATCCCAAGGGCGATGTCCAGCGACAGCGCTCCCGTCGGGATCGCATCGCAGTTCACGCGCGCATCGGGGTCCCCCATGCGCATCACGGTCCCCTTGCCGAACTGCCGCTCGATCTGGGTCAGGGCCCCCTGCAGGGCGGCCTGACGCTTGGCCTCGGCCTTGGGGTCAGACGCGCCGACGGTTGCGTTTCTCTCGTTCTCGCTCATGCTCGCTCCAGCTCCTTGTCTTGCGCGTTTGAACCCACCACGGTACGTCCGCCAGCGGACGGAAGACCACGCTAGCCCGGGGCCCCGTGACGAAACAAGACGCATCCGTGACGACTCACGAACAAATGCGTGACGATTCTGCGCATGAGGCCGGACGGCTCGTTCGCCGACATCCCCGACGAGGTCCGCCGCCGCGTGGCCGAGGGCGAGCGCGTTGCGCTGCTCCTGCTCGACGCGCTCGGCCTGCGCTTCCTGCTGCGCCACCACGACCACCCCCTTCTGGAGCGCCTCGAGATCACCCCGCTGCGCGCGCAGTTCCCGTCCACCACCACCGCGCACGTCACCACCATCCACTCCGGCCTCCCCGTGCAGGAGCACGGCCTCTACGAGTGGAACGTGCTGGAGCCCGAGCTCGACGAGATCATCTGCCCGCTGCGCTTCAGCCTCGCCAGCTCCAGGATCTCCGGAGAGCTCACGGGCCGGCTGGACCCGGCGGTGCTGCTGCCGGCACCCACCTTCTATGAGTCGCTGAAGGTCCCGTGCTTCGTACTGCAACCACGGGCCATCGCGGACTCGGTGTTCACCCTCCGGGCCACGCGAGGCGCCCGCGTGCACGGGTTCGACACGCCGGCCGACGGCGTCCAGGCGCTCTCGGACCTCATGGACACCGTCGACGGGCCCGCGTACGCGATGCTCTACTGGGACGCGATCGACCGCGCCGGCCACGAGAACGGCCCTGACTCGCCGGAGTTCCACGAGGCGGCCCGGGTCGCGCTGGATGCCATCGAGGAGCGCCTGGAGGCCCTGGGCGACGTCACCGTGCTGCTCACCGCAGACCACGGCCAGGTCGAGGTGTCGCCCGAGCGCGTGGACTACCTCGACGAGCTCTGGCCCGAGCTGCCGGCGATGCTGACCCAGCCGCGACCCGCCGGCTCCTCACGCGACGTCTTCCTGCACGTGCGCCCCGAGCACGTCGACACGGTGCTGGCCGAACTGCCCGCGCGGCTGGACGAGGTCGCAGACGGGGCGGGTGGTGTGGGTCGTGCGGGTGGGGCGCGGGTCCTCCGCGCCGCGGAGCTGTTTGACCGGATCGGGCCCCGGCTGGCGGCCCGGCTGGGCCAGGTGGCGGTGCTGGCCGCGCCGGGGCGCGAGGTGTGGCTGCGCTCGGCGGCGGCCAACGAGCGGTGGTTTCGCGGGCAGCACGGCGGCCTGGACCCCGCGGAGACCGAGACCTACCTGGCGAAGGTGCGGGCCGGCTAGTGCACGTGTCCGGAAGTTCTGCGTGGAATCGACGAGTGGCTGGGCGCGATCTGGCGTCGCACGTGGAATGAGTCGATGCCTGAGCATCGGCGATTTCCGCGGGTGGCGTCAGGCGCGTTCCGACGCCGTCGAAACGCGCAGAACTTGCGGATGCGTGTACTAGGGAGGGGCGTGCGTCGGGGTGCCCGCCCGGCGCGCGTACCCGGCGCCCGCGGGTGGGGCTGCGAGCTGGTGAGAGGGGTGGGCGGGTGCCGTGTCACGGCGACACCGGCGAAGCTCAACGGCATGGCTGAGGAAGGTGGCGTGGGGATCGGCGTGGCGGGGGGATCTGGAGGCTGTGAGAGACAATGTCTCTCAGGCTTTGGGTGGCCGAGGGGGGTTGTGGGAG
Source organism: uncultured Actinomycetota bacterium (assembly GCA_963771675.1). Lineage (GTDB taxonomy): Bacteria > Actinomycetota > Thermoleophilia > Solirubrobacterales > Solirubrobacteraceae > Palsa-465. The sequence continues at coordinate 229,503 of CAVYUJ010000011.1, forward strand.
ATTGTTCTTGCTGGGGAGTGAAAATCTCCCAGGACCTCCGCTCTGAGCGGCTCCGTCGGCCGGTCGGCGCTATCTGTGGTAGGGCGGTCCACTCACAGGTCCGCCACAGGCCCCTCAACCACGCCGAAACCGCTCTTCCCAAGCCATGCCGGTTGACGCTCGCCGGTGTCGCCACGGCACCCGCCCACCCCTGCCACCAGCTCGCAGTCCCACCGGCAGGGGCCGGGCAGGACCGAAGGTGGTTACATGGAATGTGCCCAGGGGGAGGCGGACCCTGCCGCCCGCGCTCGCGCGCCCCACGCGCCGGGCCGCCACGCGCCGGGCCTCCCGCCGCCCTAGTTGCGAGAATCACTCAGTAGACATAACTAAACGACCTTTTGGAGAGACCGTGTCCCCTCTCGTCGAAGCTCTGAAGAACGAGCACACGAAGCGCATCCTCTATGTCACCGGGGTCCGGCGGCCCTCGCTGACCCAGCGTGAGACGCCGCATTACCGCATGCCCAAGCTGCAGGCCAATGGTGGCTACCTGCGCCTGAAGAAGTACGACGGCCCGGAGATCCCGCGTGAGGAGTACGAGAACCTCACCTACACCACCTACTCCAGCGACGACTCCACCACGTTCGCGCCGATCACCTCCTGCACGGGCGCGCTGGAGCTCAAGGGCTTCGAGTCCTACGGCAAGCCCGACCTGGACGGCGTGTGGACCGAGAACGCCAAGAAGTGCCCGACGATCGTCAAGTACGTCGAGTCGATCGGCGCCCGCTTCGGCCGGGTCCAGCTGCTCAAGATGAAGCCCAACACGATGCGCGAGTGCCGCTGGGGCCTGCACCTGGACAACAACAACGCGGCCAACAAGCCCGAGGAGAACGGCTGGGTCGTGCGCGCGTGGCTGGAGCTGACCGACGATGACTCCAGCGCCCTCGTCGTCCGCCGGGATCAGTTCTCCCGGGCCTCGGAGGTCAAGATCGCCCTGCCCAGGTACCAGCAGGCGGTGGTGGACTCCGAGTTCCTCTATCACGGTGGCTTCCATCACGGCCCGGGGACGCGCTACGCGCTGATCACCAGCATCGAGAGCGGGCCGGCCGCCGAGCAGTGGATCGAGTCGCAGCTGCCCTAGCCGAATCGGCCGGCACCGGCCGTCGCCGGCCGGTCCAGCACGGCGCCGCTAGCCAGACAGCATCACGCTCGCCAGGGCCTCGTAGCGTGCGGGGCCCTGGCCCAGGCGTGAGCGAAAGAGCGTGACCGTGTCGGCGCTGAAGCGGGTCGGCTCGGGCGCGGGGAGCTCCGCAACGCGGAGCCGGGCCTCGCGTCCCACCCGGGCCACCGTGACGTGCGCGAGGAACGGGCGCGCCTCCGGCTCATAGAAGGCTCCGGCCGCCAACGCGCCGGACAGCGCGGACTGGACCGCGGCGAGCCGCCCGCCCTCGTCGGCCAGCGCCACCGTGAGCACCCGGGGACGGCGGGGCGGCAGCCAGAGCGACTCGCCGACGGTCAGTTCCGGGGCGGCCATGCCCGCGACGGCGCGACAGGCGCCGGCGATCTCCCCCACCTCCGCGGCCGGCCGCGAGCCCAGGAAGCACAGCGTGACGTGCAGGGACGCGAGCTCCACGAGCCGCAGCCGCGGCACTCCGCCCGCGTGCTCGCGGGCCCACGCGTGCACGGCGGCCCGCACGTCGGCCGGAAGCTCGAGCGCGACGAACAGCCGCGCGCGCTCGTCGCTCACGAGGCGGCGTCGGCGCCCGCGGTCTGGGCGGGCTGCTCGTCTGACTCGCCGAGCAGCACCCGCCGCAGCATGTGCATGGCCACCGTGACGGAGCGATCGCGGATGTCCGATCGGCCGCCCGGCAGCACGCTGCGGCGCGTCAGCCGTCGCGACGGACCGTCACCACCACGCATCCAGACCGAGAAGCAGACCAGGCCCACCGGCTTCTCAGCCGTCCCGCCGCCCGGCCCGGCGATCCCGGTGATGCCCACGCCCAGCTCGGCGTCGAACCGCTCCGCGATGCCCTGGGCCAGCGCCGCGGCGACCTCGGTGGACACCGCCCCGTAGCGCTCGATCAACTCGGGATCCACGCCCGCGAGGTCGATCTTGGCCTCGTTGGAGTAGACGACCCCACCCCCGAGAAAGTAGGCAGATGAACCCGCGCGGTCGGTGATCCTCCCCGCCAGCAGACCGCCGGTGCAGGACTCCGCGGCTGCGAGCGTGCGCCCGGCGAGCAGCCCCGCGAGCTGATCGTCGATCGTCGAGCCGTCCAGCGAGTACAGGGTGTCGGCGTGGCGTTCGCGGACGAACTCCAGGAACGCGTCATAGGCCTCCTGGGCCGCGGGCTGAAACTGCGTGGCCACCTCGATCTCGCCCCGGCGCAGGCATGTGGTGATCTCCAGTGGGGCCAACTCGATGCCCCGCTCCCCCGCCGCGCGCAGCGTGTTGGCGATCTCTGACTCCGGGATCCCGAACAGCCGCACGATCTCCCGCCGGTACTCGACCGCCCCGGTGATCGCCGCCGCGAACGCGTCGGTCTGACGCGCCATCTCCCACATCGGCTGAAGCTCGCGCGGCGGCCCCGGCAGGACGACCACGGTCGGGCCGTCGCCATCACCCGCCGGGACGACCAGGCCCGGCGCGGTCCCGACGGGCTCGAGGATCGTGGCGCCGTCCGGGATGACCGCCTGCTTGCGGTTTGACTCGCGCACGGACTCGGGGTCGAGGTCGGGCCAGCGCTCCATCAGCGGCCGCAGGATCTCGGCGATCCGCTCCTCCAGCGACTCGTCGAGCACCATCTCGCGCCCGCAGAAGCGTCCCACGACCTCCGCGGTGAGGTCGTCGGCGGTGGGCCCCAGTCCGCCGCTGGTGATGATCAGCGCCATCCCCTCGTCGCGCATGAACTCGAGCGTCGCCAGCAGGTCAGCGGGGCGGTCGCCGACGATCTGGATCATCGCCGTGTCGAGGCCCACCTCGCGCAGGCGCTCGGAGAGCCAGGGGCCGTTGCGGTCCGAGATGATGCCGGTGAGGACCTCGGTCCCGGTGACCAGGATCCCGGCGCGCGGTGGAGTTGACCGGCTCGGCGGACTCATGCGCACTGGGGCTGCTTGCCGGAGGGCAACAACGTGTGCGCGGCCGGGGTGAGATCGAAGCCGACGGGGCGCCCCGTCGAGGGCACCGTCACCGACAGCCCGTTGACCTTCATCTTCACCGACGCGTTGCCGAGCGTGAGCAGCAGCTTGGACGAGGACTTGGTGGGGATCGTCTGGCCCACGTTGAAGATCTCGCCGGGGATGAGCCGCTTGCCGCGTCCGTCGATGAGGCAGATGTAGACGGCGCCGGTGGGCACGAGCTGGAGCCTGACCGTGGTGGCCGCGCGCGACCGACGCGGTGTGTGGTGTCGCTTGGCCTTGGCCGTGGTCGACGTGGTCTGCGTCTGGCTGGTGGGCGTCGACGCGGTCGGCGTGCCACCCCCCTGGATGCCCAGGAAGTACAGGGCGACGACGATCGCCACCAGGACCGCCCCGACGAGCGCCCACGACGGGATCAGCGGCCCCCGCGGCGGCCGGGGTCCTCGGCCCTGGCGGTCGCGCTCACGGCCCAGGGGCGCGATCTGCCGCAGCTCGTGGTCTGTCGGACGCTCGTAACGGCGCTTGTAGTCATCGATGAGCTGGCGGCTGTCCAGGCCGAGGTAGTCCGCGTAGGTGCGCAGGAAGCTCTTGACGTAGACGTCGCCGGGGAGCAGGCCCCATTCCTCGTTCTCAATCGCGCGCAGGTACTTGGCACGGATCTTCGTGCGCGTCTCGACCTCGTTGATGTCGATCTTGGCGCGCATCCGCGCCTCCCGCAGGGTGGCGCCGATATCTGCCATCGCTCCGAACAGGCTACCGGCGCCTCACGGCGCCGCTAGCCCTCGAAGACGTCGGGTGCGCCGGGCTCGTCGAGCTCGGCACCGGATGAGTCCAGCGGCGCCTGGGGCGCGGCGGGCGGCTTGGACGCGGCGCTACCCCCGCCACCGCCACCGCCGTCCGCCTCGGCCAGGTGCGAGAGGATCCGCGGAACGTCGGCCTCGGTGATGAGGACCTGGCGCGGCTTGGAGCCCTCATAGCCGGAGATGATCCCGCGGCGCTCGAGCATGTCGATGAGCCGCCCGGCGCGCGTGTAGCCCAGGCGCAGGCGGCGCTGGAGCATCGACGTCGACGCCGTGCCCATCGAGGCCACGAGGAAGATCGCCTCCTCCAGCAGCGGGTCCTCGTCGGCGCTGAGCGCGTCGTCGTCGCCCGAGACGCCGTCGTCGGCGGACTCCACCTCCTCCAGGAGCTCCTTCTGGAACTCGGGCTCGCCCTGGCGGCGCCACGCCTCGGTCAGCTCGAGGACCTGCTCCTCGTCGATGTAGGCGCCCTGGATGCGCTGCAGCTTGGAGGTCCCGACCGGGCTGAACAGCATGTCGCCCTGCCCCAGCAGGGACTCGGCCCCGTTCTGATCCAGGATGACCCGGGAATCGGTCTGCGAGGAGACCGCGAAGGCGATCCGCGACGGGACGTTGGCCTTGATCATGCCCGTGATCACGTCCACGCGCGGTGACTGGGTGGCCAGCACGAGGTGGATGCCGACGGCGCGGGCCTTCTGGGCCAGGCGGATGATCGAGTCCTCCACGTCGGCCGGCGCGACCATCATGAGGTCCGCCAGCTCGTCGATGACGCACAGGATGTAGGGCAGCCGGGGCTCGCCGCGCTTGTCGCGCGCGCGGTTGAGCTCGGGGAGGCTGCGCGTCCGCGCCAGCGACATGATCCCGTAGCGCTGCTCCATCTCCTTGACCAGGTTCTGCAGCGCGTTGGCGGCCATCCGGGGGCTCGTGATGACCGGCGTGAGCAGGTGGGGCACCGACTCGTAGTGGTTGAGCTCGACCTGCTTGGGGTCGACGAGGACGATCCGCACCTCATGGGGCGTGGCCCGCAGCAGGATGCTCGAGAGCATGGCGTTGATGCAGGCCGACTTGCCGGCGCCGGTGGTGCCGGCCACCAGCAGGTGCGGCATCTTGGCCAGGTCGGCGCCGATGGCGCGCCCGGCGATGTCCTTCCCCAGCCACACGGTGAGCGGTGACCAGTCGGCGGGCGGCTCCTGGTAGACGTCGCCGAGGTGCACGATCTTGCGCCGTGCGTTGGGAACCTCGACGCCCACCGCCTGCTTGCCGGGGATCGGCGCCAGGATGCGGATATCGGTGGCCGCCAGCGCATAGGCGAGGTCGTCCTTGAGCTGGGCGACCTTGGCCACCTTGATCCCGGGGGCCAGCCGGATCTCATAGCGGGTGATGTGAGGCCCCGTGACGCGGCCGACCACCTGGGCTTCGATTCCGAAGTGGCCGAGGGTCTCGAGCAGCGTGCGGGCGATCTGCTCCTGCCCGGCCGTGTCGGGCTTGGCCGCCTCCCCCGTCGAACGCACGAGCAAGCGGGTGCCCGGCAGGCGCCACTCGAAGTCGGGGTCGTCGGTGACGGCCTCGCGGTAGCGCCCCTGGGGCGTGAGATCGGCGGGGTCGACCTCCGGACGCACCGGGCGGGGCGAGTCCGGCTGAACCTCGCCGCGCTCGTCGGAGGCCTCGATCTCCCCGTCCCCGCCGGCTCCGTCGGGATCGAACCGGGGCGGCGCCGCGTCGTCGTCGGCCGCGGCGTTGGGCGGCGCCTCGACGTGCGTGGCGCGGACGATGAGCTCGGCGGTGTCCGGCTCGGGGGGCAGCAGCGACTCGGGCAGCCCGTCGGGATCGAGCAGATCGGGATCGAGGAGTCGGTCGGCGGTGATCGGCCGGTCGAGGTCACGGCTCGGCGTCGCCGACCGGCCGCGAGACCGCGAGGCGGCGGCCGCGGTGGCGGGCCGGCGGCCGCCGAGGGTCGTCGAGAGACCGTCGGTGGAGCGGCGCACGGCGCGGCCCGTGCCGACCACGCCGGCGCCGGTGACGCGCACGAGGGTGGCCAGCGTGGCGCCGCTGACCAGGATCAGCCCGGCGATGAACAGGAACACGGCCAGGATGTCGGCCCCCAGCGTCGAGAGCAGGTGGCCCATGACCCAGAACTCGGCCTCGCCGATCACGCCACCCCGGCGCTCGAAGGCGGCCGCGTGCCAGAACTGTGCGGCGGGAACCGCCCCGGGCCCGATGCCGAGCGTGCCGGCCGCCAGCATCAGGGTGAGCGCCGCCACCAGGCAGGCCAGCCCGGTGCGCAGCGGCCGCGTGGGCGGGCGCCACTCGCGCATGAGGATGAGCATGCCGGCCAGCATCAGGACGACCGGCGCGGCGTCGCCGAGGGTGCCGAACACGAACCGGCAGGCGCGCACCGCCCCGTCACCGAGCGCTCCTCCCGCCCAGTGCAGATAGGACACCCCACCCAGGAAGAGCCCCACCGCCACCAGGGCCAGGGCCAGGATGTCGACGTGATGGGGCTCGAGCGCGACCGTGGGCAGCGTCGGGCGGCTGGCCAGCATCGAACGCCTCGCCCGAGGCGGGGGTGACTTGCGCCGCGCTTTGGGCTTGGGGCGAGGCTTCGTGCTGGTGGCCATGTCCGAAGTGGTGGCTTCGACGGCGGCGCCCCGCCTCCTGCCCCGTGCCGCCGTCCCTCGGGGAACGGGTGACCGAAACGAAGGGTCTGATAAGGCGGTCGCTGACCCCGGCCCCTGACCCTTACCATCTCCCGTCAAATGGTTGATTTCGAGCGTCCCCCCCGCGTGCTGGTCATCGAGGATGACGATGCCATCGCCCAGGTGCTCCAGCGCTCCCTGCGGATGGAGGGCTACGAGGTGCGGGTCGCCGGCGACGGCCCGACCGCGCTGGAGGGCGCCCACGCGTTCCTGCCCGACCTCGTGCTGCTGGATCTGGGGCTGCCGGGCATGGACGGCATCGAGGTGGCCAAGCGCCTGCGCGAGTCCGACGACGACGTGCCCATCCTGGTCCTCACGGCGCGCGACGCGGTCGAGTCACGCGTGGAGGGCCTCGATTCCGGGGCCGACGACTACCTGGTCAAGCCGTTCGAGCGCCAGGAGCTCCTGGCCCGCCTGCGGGCGCTGCTGCGGCGCCGCCCGCCGCGCGGCCAGGCCCATCTCTCGGTCGGCGATCTCAAGCTGAATCCCGACACCCACGAGGTCATGCGCGGCAGCCGCCACGTCGATCTCACCCAACGGGAGTTCGAGCTGCTGGAATACCTGATGCGCAATGAGCGGATCGTCATCTCGCGCCAGCGTCTGCTCGACGAGGTGTGGGGCTATGACCCGTTCTCGATGACGAACACCATCGAGGTGTTCGTGTCCAACCTACGACGGAAGCTGGAATCCGGTGGCGAGCCTCGGCTCCTACATACGATCCGCGGCGCGGGCTACGTACTTCGCGTATAGGCGCGTCCCCATCCGCTGGCGCCTGGCCGGAGGCTCGGCCGCGCTGACGTTCGTCATCCTCGCCAGCTTCGCGGCGATCGTCGGCGTGCTCACCAACCGCCAGGTGCGCACGCAGTTCAACGACCAGCAGAGCTCGGCGGTCAACACGCTCTACGGCGAGCTCAACGGCAAGCTGAGCTTCTCGGGCGGTCAATACCTCGACCTCAACCGCGCCGAGGTGTCGCTCACCAACTACGACGCCGCCGAGCACGCCCAGATCCGCCTCTTCGACTCCGACGACGGCAACCTCCTGGGCACGCAGGACTCGATCACCATCAAGGGGCTCAAGGCGCCCGTCCCGCTCGGGCTGTTCGCCACCGCGCCCACCGTGACCTCGGGAGCGTTCAACCAGGACGGCTATCGGGTGATGGTCCGCCAGCTCAACGTCAAGCCGATCGGCCAGGCGACGCTGCTCTACGCACTGCCGCTGTCCGACGTCGACCACACGCTGGGCCGGGTCGAGGTGTTCCTGCTGCTCGGGGTGCTCGGGGGCACGATCCTCGCCCTGCTGGCGGGGCTGTTCGTCTCGGCGCGGGCCATGCGCCCCATCGTCGAGCTCACCGACGCCGCCCGCGAGATCGAACGCACCCGAGACCCCACGCGCGAGGTCCCGCACCCCGAGGCCGAGGACGAGATCGCCGAGCTGGCCTACACGCTCAGCGGGATGCTCGCGGCGCTGGACGCGGCGCGCACCGACACCGAGGCGATGCTCGACCGCCAGCGGGAGTTCGTCGCCGACGCCTCGCATGAGCTGCGCACGCCGCTGACCAGCGTGCTGGCCAACCTCGACCTGCTCACCGAGGAGCTGTCCGGCGAGCAGGCCGAGACCGCCGAGGCGGCCCTGCGCTCCACGCGGCGCATGCGCCGGCTGGTGGGTGACCTGCTGCTGCTGGCCCGGGCCGACGCGCGGCGGGTCCAGCCTCACCGCCCCACCGACCTCGGCGACGTCCTCATCGAGGCCGCGGCGGAGCTCGGGCCGATGGCCGAGCGCCACGGACTGTCGATCAACGCGGAGCCGGCGATGGTCGACGGCGTGCGCGACGAGCTGCACCGCCTCGTCCTCAACCTGCTGGAGAACGCCGTGCGCCACACCCCGCCCGGCACCCGCGTCGAGGCGTCCACCTCGGCGGTGGACGGTGCGGCCCTGCTCGTCGTCCAGGACGACGGGCCGGGGATCCCGGCCGACCTCTCCCACCGCGTGTTCGAGCGCTTCGTCCGCGGCGGGCGCGACGGCGCCAAGGGCTCCGGGCTGGGCCTGGCCATCGTGCGCTCGGTGGCCCAGTCACATGGTGGGACCGTCGCCCTGGAGACGCCCGAGGGCGGCGTGGGGACGCGCTTCGTGATCCGGATCCCCACCAGGCACGCGCCGGCGGTCACGCCGACCGCCGGGCCGACGGCTGAGAACGGCGCCGGTCAGACCTCGACGACGACCGGCAGGACCATCGGGCGCCGGCGCAGCCGCTCGTAGACGAACGCCGCCAGGTCGTCGTGCAGGCTCTGCTGGAGCAGGTCGATCTCGCGCACCCCCTCCGCGGCGGCGACGCTCAGCGAGCGCTCCACCTCCTCGCGGATGTCCGAGACCAGGTCGTCGGCCTGCTCGATGAACGGCACGCCGCGGAAGATGACCTCGGGCGGGACGACGGATTCCCCGGTCTGCTCTGAGACGGTGGCGACGACGATGAAGATCCCGTCGGCCGAGAGCATGCGGCGGTCGCGCAGGGCCACGTCGGCCGGGTCGCCGATGTCGACGCCGTCGACGAAGATCATCCCGGCGGCCTGGCGCTCGCCGATCCGGGCCCCGGCGGAGTCGATCTCCACGGGCAGGCCGTTCTCCAGCTGGAACACCGCCTCGGGGTCGATCCCCACCGCGTCGGCGAGCTGCGCGTGCAGATGGATGCGCTTGTGGTCACCGTGGATCGGCATCACGTAGCGCGGCCGCACGAGGTTGAGCATGAGCTTGAGCTCCTCCACGAAGCCGTGGCCGGAGGCATGGATCGGGGCCTCGCGCGGGGTGATGACGTTGCAGCCGATGTGGTACAGGCGGTCGACGGTCTCGTTGACCGCGCGCTCGTTGCCGGGGATCGGGGTGGCCGAGAAGACCACGGTGTCCCCGCTGCGCAGGGTGATCTGGCGGTGGTCGTTGTAGGCCATGCGCCGCAGCGCCGACAGCGGCTCCCCCTGGGAGCCGGTCGACACCACCACGATCTTGTGGTCCGGCCAGTCCTCCACCTCGTGGGGCTGGATCATCATGCCCTCGGGGACCTCGATGTGGCCCAGCGAGCGCCCGATGTTGACGTTCTTGCGCATCGAGCGGCCCACCAGGGCGACCTTGCGGCCCAGCGCGGTGGCCGCGTCGATCACCTGCTGCACGCGGTGGATGTTGGAGGCGAAGCTGGTGACGACGATGCGCCCCTCGGCGCGGCTGAAGACCTCCTCCAGGTGCGGGCCCACCTCGCGCTCGGATGGGGAGAACCCCGGGCGATCGGCGTTGGTGGAGTCCCCGCAGAGCAGCAGCACGCCCTCTGAGCCCAGCTCGGCCAGCCGCGAGACGTCCGCCGGCGGGCCATCGACCGGCGTCTGATCGAACTTGTAGTCACCGGTGAGCAGGACCGTCCCCAGGTCGGTGCCGACCGCGACCGCGCACGAGTCCGGGATCGAGTGCGTCATGTGGACGAGCTCGATGGAGAACGGCCCGAGCTGGAGCTGGTCGCCGGGGGCGACATCCTCCAGGTCCACGTCGCGCAGATTGTGCTCGTCGAGCTTGGAGCGGGCCATGGCGATCGTCAGCGGGCCGCCGAGGACCGGGATGGCGTCACCGTTGGCGAGCTCGCGCAGCACCCACGGCAGCGCGCCGAGGTGATCCTCGTGGCCGTGGGTGATGACGATGGCCTCGATGTCCTGGACGCGGTCTCGCAGGTAGGCGAAGTCGGGCAGGACCAGGTCGATCCCGAGCATGTCCGCGGTCGGGAAGCGCAGCCCCGTGTCGATGACGACGATGCGGCCCTCGTACTCGACGACCGTCATGTTCTTGCCGATTTCGCCCAGGCCGCCGAGCGGCAGGACGCGGAGGGTGCTCACGCGGTCACAGGGGTCACTGCGCTCATGCCGCCGCGAGCATCCCGTGGCGCTCCAGCATGACCCGCACCACCGCCTGCTCGTCGGCGTCGAGCTCGACATAGGGCAGGCGCGGCTTGCCGACCGGGACGCCGATCATGTTCAGCGCCGCCTTGTTGCTGCAGGCCAGCGGGGCGATCGAGAGGTCGCGGTAGACGTCCTGCAGGCCGGCGTCGATCTCGCGCCGGTTCTCGGGCTCGTCGACCATGCGGCGCATCTCGTCGCCGAAGATGTGGCTGCAGGTGAGGATCCCCCCCGCCTCCCCCATCTCGAGCACATCGACGAGCATGTCGTCATTGCCGGCGTAGATGACCAGGCCGTCGACGTGGGCCAGGTTGTCTGCGTTGGCCTGCTTGACCCCGGCGATGTTGTCCAGCTGGCCCAGCTCGGCCAGCAGATCATTGGGCATGTCGGAGCCCGTGCGCTGCGGGATGTTGTAGAGCAGGATCGGCAGGTCGGTGGCGCGCACCACCTCGCGGAAGTGGGCGACGATCCCGCGCCGGCTCGGGCGGTTGTAATACGGGTTGACCGAGAGGAGGCCGTCGGCCCCCAGCGCGGTGGCCCGCTCGGTGAGCCTCACCGCGTGGCGGGTGTCGTTGGAGCCCACCCCGGCGACGATCGTGCACGTCCCGCGCATCTCGGTGACGGCGAGCTCGATCATCCGGAGGTGCTCCTCGTCGTCGAGGGTGGCCGCCTCCCCGGTGGTGCCGCAGACGACCAGGCCGTCTGAGCCGTGGTTGACGAGATGGTGCATGAGGGTCACCGCAGCGTCCTCGTCGAGCGCGCCGCGCTCGTCGAAGGGGGTGACCATTGCGGTCAGGATCGAACCGAAGTTCACCGGCATCGGCGCCATTATCGCAGGGGCGGAGGCGTCAGTGCGGCTCGGCGGCCGACGGAGCCGACGGCTCGGCGCCGGGCTCCAGCAGCCGCTCGTAGACGCGCCAGCGCTTGACCATCCGGCCGCCCATGGCCTCCAGCCCGCGGTTCATGGAGCTGTTGACCTCGAGGATGAAGCTGGCCTCGCCCTTGTTCTGGCGCGCCCGAGCGGCCACATCGAAGTGCTCCAGGTACAGCGCGGCCGCCACGCCGGTGTGCTGGTACTCGGGCAGCACGCCCAAAAACCCCACCCGCACCCGATCGATGATCCGGCCGCGCGCCAGGTAGTACAGCCAGCCGAACGGCAGCAGCCGGCCCTGCATCTTCTTGTAGACCTGGTGGATGTCCGGGATGGTGATCGCCATCGCCACCGTCTTGCCCTCCTGCTCGGCGATCATGAACCAATCGCGCGAGAACACCAGCTGCATGTCGATGGTGTAGGCGTCCAGGTCGGCCTTGGAGTAGGGCACGAAGCCCCAGTTGTGCGACCACGCGGCGTTGTAGACCTTGGCGAACTCGTCCATGTCGCTGCGCAGGCGCCGCCGGGACATGTGGCGGATGGTGATCCCGTGCCTGGTGTGGGCGCGCTCGGCGACCTTGGGCAGGATCGGGTTCATCCGCTCGCGGTCCTGGATCGACAGGTCCCACCCGAACAGATCCATCGCCTTGATCAATCCCGGGGCGGCCTCGCAGCGCGCCTGGTAGTACGGCGGGTTCCAGGGCTCGCGGATGAGCGGCTCGCGCTCGAAGCCCTCGATCAGCACCCCCGCCTCGTCGTTGATCTGGAAGCACATCGGTCCGACCATCCGGTCACACCCGCGGGACCGGCACCACTGCTCGGCCGCCACGAGCAACGCGTCGACGATCTCCTGGTCGTCCTCGAAGTCCAGGAAGCCGAACATCCCCCAGCGGCTGCCGTGGAACTGGTTGAAGGCGAAGTCGATCTGGGCGCTGACCCGGCCGACCACCCGGCCGTCGCGCCGGGCCAGGAAGTACTCGGCCTCGCCGTGGGTGAAGAACGAGTTGAGCTTGCGCGTCAGGAACGCGTAGCGCTCCAGCTTGAGCGGCGGGATCCAGGGGGTCCCGGCGTGCAGGCGAAACGGCAACGCGACAAACTCCCGCAGGTCGCGCAATCCGTTCACGGGTGTGACGTCGATCGGCATGGGCTCGCAACCGTATCGGAGGTGAAAAGCGCTTGAGTAGAGACGAGGACGCTCTGCCGGTGCTCGATCACGTGCAGGTGGCCGCCCCGGCGGAGTGCGAGGGCCAGGCGCGACGGTTCTACGGGGAGCTGCTGGGCCTGGTCGAGGTGGACAAGCCCGCGGCGCTCGCGCAGCGCGGTGGAGTGTGGTTTGCCCTCGGGTGCGGCGCCCAGCTTCACGTCGGTGTGGCGCACGAGTTCGCCCCGGCGCTCAAGGCCCATCCGGGGTTGCGCGTCGCCAGCGTCGCTGCGCTCGAGACGCTCGGGCGCAGGCTGGCAGCCGCCGGGGCGCCGGTGGTCTGGGACTCGGAGCTGCCCGGTGTGCGGCGGTTCTTCACCGCCGACCCGTTCGGGAACCGGCTGGAGTTGTTAGCGGCGGGTTAGCGCGTGCCGCGGCCCGGACGGGGTCGGCGCCCTGCGCCGCCGCCCCGGCCTAGGGCGCCTCCGCCGCCGTCCCGGCCTAGGGCGCCTCCGCCGCCGTCCCGGCCTAGGCCTCCCTACGCCGCCGCCCCGGCCTGTTCCCCGCTCCCGCGCACCCGCGGCCCGTGGTACGGACCCGGCTTGGGCCGCGCCTTGCCCCCGGGGAGCGCCAGGCGGATGATCGTGCGCTGGACCATGCCGAGCTGCTGATGGAACGGGCCGGTGTTGTAGGGCAGCTCGTAGCGCTCGCAGATCTCACGGACCTTGGGGGCGATCTCCCCATAGCGGGTGCTCGGCATGTCCGGGAACAGGTGGTGCTCAACCTGGTAGCCGAGGTTGCCGCTGATCACGTGAAACAGCGGGCCGCCGTCGATGTTGGCCGCCCCGAGCAGCTGGCGCACGTACCAGGCGCCGCGCGACTCGTCGTCGGTCTCCTCCTGGGTGAACGTATAGGTCTGGTCGGGGAAGTGGCCGCAGAAGATGATCGCGTAGGACCACACGTTGCGGATGAGGTTGGCCGCCACGTTGGCGGTGAGCGTGCGCTTGAACGGCTCGCGGAACGAGCGGCGGTCGATCAGCTGTGACAGGACCCCGTCGGTGGCGCCCGAGCGGCGCGCCGCCTTGCGCATGGCGCGCCGGGCCTTGCGGCCCAGACCCTGGGCGCGACTCTCGTCATGGGCCTTGGCGGCGATCACGCCGGCCTCGATGGCGGTCATGACCAGGCCGCTGATCAGCGGCCAGGCGATGTAGTCCTTGATGATCTGGGCCCGAGCCTTGCCGGCGATCCCCTTCAGCTCCTTGCGCACCAGCTTCATGTCCTTCTCGCCGGCGCGGATCGCGTCGAAGTCGAGGTCGTGCACCGCGACCCCCCACTCGAACAGCATCGCCAGCAGCACGTTGTAGAACGGCTGCAGCAGATAGAACGGGTGCCACTTCTGGGCCGGGTCGATCCGCATGATCTCGTAGCCGAGGTCGCGGTCCTTGCCGATGATGTTCGTGTACGTGTGGTGGATGAAGTTGTGGGAGTGGCGCCACGCCTCGGCCGTGGAGGCGGTGTCCCAGTCCCAGGCGCGGGAGTTGATGACCGGGTCGTTCATCCAGTCCCACTGGCCGTGCATGACGTTGTGGCCGATCTCCATGTTCTCCAGGATCTTGGCCATCCCAAGCGTGCTGGCGCCGAGCAGCCAGGGCGCGCGCCATCGCGAGGCGATCAGCTCCGCGCGCCCGATCAGCGCCAGCTTGCGCTGGAAGGCGATCATGGAGCGGATGTAGGTGGCGTCGCGGTCGCCCAGGTCGGCCTTGACCTGCTCGTGCAGCTCGTCGAACTCGCGGCCCAGCTCTTCGATCTGCTCGGGGGTCAGACGGTGCAGCGGGTTCTCGGAGTCGGTCCCCTGCGGCGTGGCGGCCGGGCCAGAACCGTTGTGAGCGGCGGTCGTCGTCATGGGTCTCTCTCCTCGGGGTGGTGGTTCATGTCTAGAGCTCGATCTCGATGGGTCCCTCGGGGGCGTGGATGCACGTCCGGATGACCTCGCCCTCCTCGCCGTGGACCTTGCCGTTGCGCAGGTCGCGGACGCGGCCGGAGCGCAGCTCGCCCACGCAGGTGTGGCAGATGCCCTCGCGACAGCCGTAGGGCAGCTCCAGGCCCGCCTCCTCGCCGGCGACGAGGATCGGCTGGCTGCCGTCGGATTCGGCCTCGGTGTCGGAGACCAGGAACTTGATCGTCCCGCCCTCGCCCTCGTCCCCGTCGCCGAGGCCGAGCTTGGGCTGGAAGCGCTCCATGTGCAGGCGCTCGCTCGCGCCCGCCTCCTCGTAGTGGGTGCTGAAGTCGTCGAGCATCTCGTTGGGGCCCGAGATGAACGTGTCCCGTTCGCGCCAGTCCTTGCAGAGGCGGTCGAGATCCGCCGGGCCCATCCGGCCGTTGTCGGCGGTGAGCTGCTCGTGCAGGACGAAGCGCTCGTGGCGCTGGGCGAGGCCGCGCAGCTCGTCGCCGAAGATGACCTCGTCGGCGTGGCGCGCCGAGTGCAGCAGCACGGCGTCATCGAGCTCGCCGCTCTGGTCCAGGTGGCGCAGCATGCTCATGATCGGCGTGATCCCGCTGCCCGCGCTGATGAAGAGCAATTTGTCGGGGAGGCGCTCGGGCAGCACGAACTCACCCTCCACCCCGCCCAGGGAGACGATGGTCCCGGGCCGGCCGCGACGCACCAGGTACGGCGAGACCTTGCCGTCGTCGACGTTCTTGACGGTGATCGAGATGAGGCCGTCCTCACGCCGGGGATCCGAGGTCAGCGAGTAGGCGCGCCAATGGCGCACACCCTGGATGTCCAGGCCGATGCGCAGGTACTGCCCGGGCTCGTGACCGCCCCAGCGATAGCCGGGCTTGATGAGGACGGTGGCGGCGTCCGGGGTCTCGTGGTCGATGGACTCGATGCGCCCGCGCAGCTCCCGCGTGGACCACAGCGGGTTGATCAGCTCGAGGTAGTCATCGATCAGCAACGGCGAGCTGAGGGCCGCCAGGGCGCCGAGAATCCGGCGCTGGATCGGGTGGACGTTGGGTCTGGCTCCGCGTTCGGGCATGGCTACCTACTCAAGAGTAATATCCGTTTCAGTAGATTCCTACCCGGTTTGTCCCAACCTGAGGCCTCAGCACCTCAACGAAGCCGAGCCCGAGCGGGAACCCAGGGGATGCCGCGCTCCGTGCGCGAGCAGCTGATTCTGCGCGTCGCCGGCCAGGTCTTCGCCGAGGGCGGCTACGAGCGCGCCTCCATGGACCGGATCTCGGGGCTGGCCGGGGTGTCCAAGCCGATGCTCTACGCCTACTTCGGCTCCAAGGAGGGGCTGTACCTCTCCTACATCGAGCGCACGGGCGGCGAGCTCGTCCAGCGGCTGGTCAACGCCGATCGCGGCGCCGGAACCGGTCCACAGCCACCGAGGCTGCGCGCCGTCATCAACGAGTTCCTCGCCTTCGTGCAGGAGCACAGCGACGGCTGGACCGTGCTGTTTCGCGAGCTCAACGCGCGCCAGCCGCTCGCCGAGCAGGTGAGCCAGCTGCGCTCCGAAGTCGTCGACGAGGTCCGCCGCATGCTCGAGGGCACGGACGAGACGCCGTGGGCGGGCCTGCGGCCGCCGGCCTCAGAGGGCGTGGCCGAGGCGATCGTCGGCGCCGGCGAGGCGCTGGCCAACTGGTGGCTGAAGAAGCCCGACGTCCCGCGTGAGGACGTCGCCAACTGGTACGTGGGACTGGCGCGCGCGGCGATCTCGACGGCCACCGTCGGGGACAGCTAGCCCCCAGGGCGCTACATCCGATGCGCCGCCACCACGTTGAAGTGGCGGCGCAGGCCGCTCAGCTCGAGCAGCCTCTGCACCGGAGGGGGCCCGGCGGTGATGGTGACGCGATGGCCCGGGCGCGACGGAAGCACGAGCGACAGCAGCGGGCGCAGCCCGGTGAGGTCCATGAAGGCGACCTGCTCGAGATCGACGAGCACGGCGCGTGCCTCGCGGACGGTCCCGAGTGACAACTCGCGCTCCAGCAGGGGCGCCGTGGCGAGATCGATCTCGCCGCGCAGCGCGACGATCACTTCGTCGTCACGGGCGACGCTGACGACGTCGAATTCCGGCGCCGAGAACCCCGGTTCCGGAAACTCGCCCACACTGGCGCCCTGTCCTCCTGACACACGGGAAATTCTCCGCTTCCGCGGACCGGAAGTCCATCCCCAATATCGTGCAGTGCCCAGCCGGATCCGTCGCTGCCTGCGTGCTAGTCCAGCAGCTTCTCGAGCCCCACCGTCGGGGACTCGGTGAGCCCGGCCACCTTGCGGATCGCCAGCAGGACACCGGGCATGAACGACACGCGGTCGATCGAGTCGTGGCGGATCGTCAGCGTCTGTCCCACGTCGCCGAGGATGACCTCCTGGTGTGCCACCAGTCCCGGCAGCCGCACCGAGTGCACGGGCACCTCGGTACCGCCGGCTTCCCGCATGAGCGCCGCGGTGCGTGCCGCGGTGCCGCTGGGTGCATCGACCTTGCGGTCATGGTGCAGCTCGATGATCTCGGCGCGGGCCATGTGGCGGGATGCCTCGACGGCGAACCGCATCATCAGCACCGCCCCGATGGCGAAGTTGGGGGCCACGAACACGTTGGCCTTGGCCTGGCGGAGATCGTCGAGATCGGAGACGTCAAAGCCCGTCGTCCCGATGACCACGTGGATGCCCGCGGCCACCGCGGCATGGGCGTTGGCCAGCGCCGTGGTGGGGATGGTGAAGTCCACGAGCACGTCGGGCGCCATCGACAGGACGTCCTGGAGCGTCGTCCCCAGGGCCGGATCGGCCCGGGCGACCAGCTCCATGTCCTCGGCGCCCTCGACGGCCGCGCACACCGTCGACCCCATCCGTCCGGCTGCACCGGCGACAGCGACCCTGATCGGCGAGCCGGTCATCGACGTGAGCGGCCCAGTCCTCAGGCGACCGGGATCTCGGCCAGCTCGGGCGCCACCGCACCCAGCGCCTCGTCGAAGCGCTCGGCGTCGGGCCCGATTCCGGCGGCCGACAGGCGCTCGGGATCCCACAGCTCCTCGGTGAGGGCCACCAGCTCAGCCAGCGTCACCGCGTCGATGCACTCCACCACCTCGTCGAGCGCCATCAGCGGCGACTCGGCCAGGATCTCTGAGCCCAGCCGGTTCATGCGCGCCCCGGTGGACTCCATCGCCAGCACGACGCGCCCCTTGAGGTTCTCCTTGGCGCGATGAAGCTCCTCGGCCGTGGCCGGCTCGGAGCGGAAGCGCTGAAGCTCGGTGCCCACCACCGACAGCGCCTGGACCAGATTGTCGGCCCGTGTCCCCACGTAGAGCCCAACCTGGCCGGCGTCGGAGTAGGCGCTGGTGAACGAGTACACCGAGTACGCCAGGCCGCGGCGCTCGCGGACCTCCTGAAAGAGGCGGCTCGAGGACGTGCCGCCGAAGATGGTGTCGAGCACGCGCAGGGCGAAGCGGCGGTCGTCGTGGCGCGACAGGCCCATTCCGCCCAGGCACACGTGGTACTGCTCGGTGTCCTTGCGCTCGAACCGCCGACCCGGGCGGAACGCGGGGACGGCCGCGTGATCGGCCGGGGTGGGGACCGCGGGCGCGCCGCCGTTGGGCCGGTTGGGCAAGTCACAGCGCTCGCGGGCCAGGGCGACGAGCGCGTCGTGGTCGACCGCGCCGGCCGCCGAGATGACCACGTTGTCGGCCCGGTAGCGAGCGTGGTGAAAGCGCGCGATGTCGGCCGGCGGCGTGCTCGAGATGACGCCCGCGCGCCCGATGATGGCCCGGCCCAGCGGGTCGGGGCCGAACACCGCCTCGCCGAGCATGTCGAAGACCTTCTCCTGGGGATCGTCCTCGTACATGGCGATCTCCTCGAGGATGACCTCGCGCTCGGAGTCGATGTCGGCCAGCGCCGGCCGGAAGACCATGTCGGCCATGACGTCGAAGGCGTCGGCGAGGTGCTCGTCGATCACCCGCGCGTAGACCGAGGTGGTCTCCTTGCCGGTGCCGGCGTTGAGCTCGGCGCCCATGCCGTCGAAGATCTGGTCGATCTGCAGCGACTCGTACTTGGCCGTGCCCTTGAACAGCAGGTGCTCGAGCAGGTGCGAGAGCCCCGCCTCGGACTCGGCCTCATAGCGCGAGCCGGTCCCGATCCAGAAGCCCAGCGACACGGACCGGACGGAGGGCATTGCCTCCGTCACGATCCGTACGCCCGACTCGAGCGTCGTCAGGCGGTGCTGTTGCTCCACGTCTGGCGGGAGTGGCTAGGAGCGGGGACGCTCGGGGTCACGATCGCGCACGCGGCCACGATCGCGCTCACCGTCGCGTGACCCGCCGCCGTTACGCGGCCCACGGTCGCGGTCCCGCGGCCCACGGTCGCGGTCGCGTGGCCCGCGGTCGGGCCGTGAGCGGGAGGCCTCGGCCGCGGCGATGGCGGCGAGCTCCTCCTTGTTCTTGCCCTGGATCTCGGGATCGGAGGCGAGGCGAAGGCCGATGCGGCCCCGCTCGCGGTCGACCTCGACGACCTTGACCTCGATCTCGTCGCCCTTGTTGAGCACTTCCTCGACCGTCGAGATCCGCTGTCCCGGCGAGACGTTGGAGATGTGCAACAGGCCGTCGGTGCCCTTGGAGAGCTCGACGAAGGCGCCGAACGTCGTCGTCTTGACCACCTTGCCGGTGAACTCGTCGCCGACCTCGACCTCCTTGGTCATCGAGCTGATCCGAGCCACGAGCGCGTCACCGAGCTCGCGGTTGGCGGCGTAGACCAGGACCATGCCCTCGTCGTTGACGTCGATCTGGGACTCGAACTCCTCCTGCAGAGCACGAATCGTCTCGCCGCCCTTGCCGATGAGCAGGCCGATCTTCTCCGGGTCGATCTTGACCGAGGAGATGCCCGGCGCGTACTTGGACAGCTCCGAGCGCGGCGCGTCGATGACGGCGCTCATCTCACCGAGGATGAACTCACGGGCCACCTTGGCCTGGGCCAGGGCGTCGCGCATGATCTCGAACGTCACGCCCGTGATCTTGATGTCCATCTGCAGGGCGGTGATCCCGTCCTTGGTGCCGGCGACCTTGAAGTCCATGTCGCCGAGGTGGTCCTCGACGCCGGCGATGTCGGTGAGGATGACGTAGTCGTCACCCTCCTTGATCAGGCCCATGGCGATGCCGGCCACCGGCGCCTTGATCGGCACCCCGGCGTCCATCAGCGACAGGGTCGAGCCGCACACGCTGGCCATCGAGCTCGATCCGTTGGACTCGAAGATGTCCGAGACCACGCGGATGGTGTACGGGAAGTCCTCCTGGCTGGGGATCATCGGGACCAGGGCGCGCTCGGCGAGCGCACCGTGGCCGATGTCACGGCGCTTGGGACCGCGCATGAAGCCGGCCTCCCCGACGCTGAACGGCGGGAAGTTGTAGTGGTGGAAGTAGCGCTTGGTCGTCTCCAGCCCCAGCGTGTCCAGCCGCATCTCCTCACGGGTGGTGCCGAGAGCGACGACGCTGAACGCCTGGGTCTGGCCGCGGGTGAACAGCGCCGAGCCGTGGGTGCGCGGGGCGACGTCCACCTCGATGGAGATGGGCCGGATCTGATCGGTGCCG
The DNA here is from genome assembly GCA_963771675.1 of uncultured Actinomycetota bacterium. Lineage (GTDB taxonomy): Bacteria > Actinomycetota > Thermoleophilia > Solirubrobacterales > Solirubrobacteraceae > Palsa-465. Next base: position 249,624 of record CAVYUJ010000011.1, read on the forward strand.
CGGCCGTCGGGGCGCTTCTTCTGAACGGCGATGCGCTCACGGATCAGCGTCTTCTCCAGCTTCTCGAAGGCACGCTGCGCGTTGGCGCGGTACTCCTTGTAGGTCTCAGAGTCAGGAGCGCCCGAGTAATGCTCGAGGATCTGCTCCTCGACGGTCTTGGTGGCGTCCTGGCGATCGAGCTTGTCCTCCACCTGGGTGGCGGCGTCCAGGGCCGCGCCGTGCGAGGCCTTGATCTGCTCGTAGAGCTCGGCGTGGACCTGCGGGATCTCGACCTCGGTCTTGGGCTTGCCCGCCTTCTCGGCCAGCTCACGCTGGGCCGCGCACAGCTTCTTGATGTTCTCGTGCGCGATGTCCAGCGCATCGAGGATCTCGGCCTCGGGGATCTCGCTGGCGCCCGCCTCGACCATGAGGATCGCGTCCTCGGTACCGGCGACGATCAGGTCCAGCTCGGTGTCCTCGACCAGCAGCTCCTCATCGGGGTTGACGACGAAGTTGCCGTCGATCTTGCCGACGCGCACCGCGCCGACGGGCGACGGGAACGGGACGTTGGAGACCATCAGCGCCGCGGAGGCGCCGTTCATGGCCAGGATGTCGTAGGGGTTGACGTGGTCAACCGACATCGGCAGCGCGACCAGCTGGGTCTCATGACGCCAGCCCTTGGGGAACAGGGGCCGGATGGGCCGGTCGATGAGGCGCGCGGTCAGCGTCGCCTTCTCCCCCGCGCGTCCCTCGCGCTTAAAGAAAGAGCCGGGAATCTTCCCGGCCGCGTACATCCGCTCTTCGACATCGACGGTGAGCGGGAGGAAGTCCACATCGCGGAGATTGCCCGCGGTCGCAGTACACAGGACCATGGTCTCGCCCGCTCGGACGACGACGGCGCCGGAGGCCTGCTTGGCCAGCTTGCCGGTCTCGAACGAGATCTCTTTGCCCTCGATCTCGACGGAGACGCGCGTAACGGCGTCAGACATATTCAATTCCCTTCTGCTCCGCCCTTCGGTCGGCGGAGTCCGTTTCTCTTCTATTCGTTCCGAACCCCGGTGATCTTAGCGGGTGCCCTCCCACCCGCCCGGCCGCGGGCCCGGCCCTGCGCCTCACCGGCCACCGATGAGTCAGGGCTCTGACGGCGGTCTTAAGTGACGTGCCCCACAGATAAACGGACCACCCGGTCCGCTTGTGATACCGTAAGCGGACCGACAGGTCCAGTTTAGTCCAGCGCCGATCGCCCAGGAGCGCACATGAGCGAAACCCAAGCCCTCACCCCCACCGCCACCGTCGTCGAAAGCCCGCCGGGCGGAGTCACCAGCAAGTGGCTGGTGCTCGTGATCGCCTGCATGGCCCAGTTCATGGTGGTCCTCGACGCCACCGTGGTGAACATCGCGCTGCCCTCGGTGCAGCGCGGCCTGCACTTCTCGCCCGCCAACCTCCAGTGGATCGTCAACGGCTACACGCTGGTCTTCGGCGGCTTCCTGCTGCTGGGCGGCCGCGCCGCGGACCTGATCGGGCGCAAGCGCCTGTTCCTGGCCGGCGTGTTGCTGTTCTCCGTCGCCTCGCTGATCAATGGCTTCGCGCAGACCTCCGGGATGCTCATCGCCGGCCGGGCGCTGCAGGGCTTGGGAGGCGCGCTCGTCTCCCCCGCCGCCCTGGCCATCATCACCACCACGTTCTCTGACGCGGGCGAGCGCACCAAGGCGCTCGGCGTGTGGAGCGCCATCGCCGCCAGCGGCGCCGCGGTGGGCCTGCTGATGGGCGGCGTGCTCACCGACATCGCCTCGTGGCGCTGGGTGTTCTTCGTCAACGTCCCCGTCGGCATCATCACCATCGCCATGGCGCTGCGCTATGTGGCGGAGTCGCGCATCGAGGTCGAGAACCGCTCGTTCGACCTCGCCGGCGCCGTCACCGTCACCGGTGGCCTCGTTGTCCTCGTCTACGCCATCGTCAAGGCCCAGGCCTACGGCTGGGGCTCGGTCAAGACCATCGCCCTGCTGGCCGCCGCGGTCGCGCTGCTGGCGACCTTCATGACCATCGAGGCCCGCAGCAAGGCCCCGCTGATGCGGCTGAGCATCTTCCGGATCCGGGCGCTGGCGGTGGCGGACCTCGTGCTGCTGCTCGTGGCGTCCGGGATGTTCGGGATGTTCTTCTTCGCCTCCCTCTACGTCCAGGAGATCCTCGGCTACAGCCCGCTGCGCGCCGGTCTGGCCTTCCTGCCGGTGACGGCGGGGATCATCATCGGTGCCGGTGTCGCCCAGCAGCTCATCAAGCGCGTGGGCGTGCGCAACGTGTCCACCGCCGGGATCGCGCTGGCCTCGGCCGGGATGCTGGTCCTGACCCAGCTGCCGGTCCACGGCAGCTACGTGTCTGACCTCCTGGTCGGGCTGCTGCCGATGAGCCTGGGCATGGGCCTGACCTTCGTGCCGATCACCCTGATGGGCACCAGCGGGGTCAGCGAGGAGGACGCCGGCCTGGCCAGCGGCCTGTTCAACACCGCCCAGCAGGTCGGCGGCTCGCTGGGGCTGGCCATCCTCTCGACGCTGGCCGCCAGCCAGACCACCAGCGTGCTGCACGGAACGAGCACCGCGGCGGTCCTGGCCGCCCGCGTGTCCGGGTACCACGTCGCCTTCCTGGCGGCGGCGATCATGCTCGGCGCCGGTGTGGTGATCATGACCGTGGCCCTGCGCCGTCAGCACATCCGCGAGGTCGAGCGGGCCATCGAGGCGGGCGTGCAGCCGATGCCCGCCTGACGGTCTGAGCTAGCGTTCGTCATGCAAATGGAGCACAATCCCCATCCGATGGAGGAGCGCCGCACCATGCGGGCGGACGCCGAGCGCAACCGACGCCGGCTCCTGGACGCCGCAACGCAGATGTTCTGCGAGCGGGGTCTGGACGTCGGCGTCGGCGAGATCGCGCAGCAGGCCGGCGTGGGCCGGGGAACGCTGTTTCGCAACTTCCCCTCCAAGGAGCACCTGATCGCCGCGATCGTCGTCGAGCGGATGACGGAGTCGATCAGCCGTGGCCGCGCGGCGCTCGAGGCCACGGACGACCCCGGCCAGGCGCTGTTCGACCTCATCGAGCAGTCCGTGGGGCGCTCGCAGACCGACCGGGCCCTGTTCGATGCGATCGCCGAGACCTGGCTGGCCAACGACGAGATCCGCGAGATCCACGCCGAGCTCATCGGCGTGCTCGATGCGCTGGTCCGCCGGGCACAGGACGCGGGCGCGGTCCGCACCGACGTCAGCGCCGTCGACGTGCTGATGCTGGTCAAAGGGGTCTGCGAGGCCGTCGGCTCCTTCCAGCACGTCAAGCCCGACGTGACGCTGCGCCAGCTCGACCTCGTCCGCGCAGCGATCAGCGCTCCGGGGGCGCAACGACCGCTGCGTGGCTCGCCGCCCTCGCTCGAGGACCTCGAGCAGGCCAAGGCCCCCAAGGGCGCGGCCGCGCCCGCGCAGGCCGCTACCGGCTGACCCCGGTCGCCCGCCCCTCGCCCGCGCGGCTACGGCCCGACCGCGCCCACGCGGCGCCCAAGCTCGGCCACGTCGAGCGGTTCGGCGACCCCGTCGCCCCAGGCGAACAGCGTCGGCGTCGTCACGACCGCCGCCCGCACGCCCGCGCGGAAGTCCCTCCTGACCCGTTCGCGCACCTCGTCGGATCGGCGCTCGCTGTCAAAGCGCTCCAGATCGAGCCCGAGCCGGCGCGCCCGATCCCACAGGTGAGGGTCCTCCAACCGCGCCTGGTCGCCGAACAGCAGGTCGTGCATCTCCCAGAAATGACCCTGGCGCCCGGCGGCCTCGGCGGCGCATGCCGCCGGCCACGCCCGCGGGTGGCTCGAGCGCACCGGGAAGTGACGGAAGACCACCTCGATCGGCAGCTCGCGCAGGCGCAGCTCGAGCGCCGCGCAGTACGGGCACTCGAAGTCGGCATAGACGATGGCCACCGGGCCCGAGCCGCGGCGGTGATCGGAGTCAGAGGGCTGTGGGACGGGAGCCGAGCCGAGCTCGCTCACGGTGTCTCCCGCTTGGGCTCCTAGGACTCCAGCGCGTCGAAGATCAGGTTCGCCCCGGGCAGGTCTCCGGGCGACGCCGCCTGATAGGACCACGTGATCACGCCGTCGGGGCCGATGATGGCCAGCGCCCGCTGGGGGAAGCCGCCCTCGTGGTAGGCGTCGAACGCCTGGCACACCGCGCCCTTGGGCTCGAAGTCGGACAGCTGCTCGATCGTCACGCCCAGCTGCTCCCGGAAAGCGGTCTGGGAGTAGGTGGCGTCGCAGGAGACCCCGTACAGCGTCGCCCCCCTGGCCTGGAAGTCCTCCAGGACCTCTTCGTAGAGGTTGAACTGATCGGTGCAGACGGGGCTGAAGGCGAAGGGATAGAAGACCAGCACGGTGGTCCTGCCCTCCAGATCGGCGCGCGTGAACGGGCTGCCGTCGCCGCGCCTCAGGGTGAACTCGGGGACCGGGGTCCCCGCGGAGATCACCGGCGCAGGCCGAGCTCGCGAATCACCGTGCGGTAACGCTCGAGGTCGGTCTTGCGCAGATAATTCAGGAACCGGCGGCGCTGGCCGTTGAGCATGAGCAGACCGCGGCGCGAGTGATGGTCCTTGGCGTGCGTGCGAAGGTGGACCGTGAGCTGGTTGATGCGCTCGGTGAGCAGCGCCACCTGGACCTCGGTCTTGCCGGTGTCCGTGGGGCTGTCGCCGAACTTCTCGATCAGCTCCTGCTTGCGTTCGTGGGTCAGAGTCATGCGGCCGGTGAGGCTAGCAGAGATCACCCGCACAACCGGCGGGTCTGCTCGACGTCGAGGTGCATCTGCTCCACGAGCGCCTCGGCGGTGTCAAAGCGGCGCTCGCCGCGCAGGCGGCCCAGGAAGTCCACTTTGAGCAACTGTCCGTACAGGTCGCCGTCGAAGTCCAGGATGTAGGCCTCGACCAGCACGGCGCGCCCGGTGCCGAACGTGGGGCGCACCCCCACCGAGACCGCCGCGCACCGGCCGTCCGCCCGGGCCGCGTAGACCCCGTGGCCGGGGCAGACGAGCTCCTCGTCGGGGACGATGTTGGCCGTCGGAAAGCCGAGCTCTCGCCCACGCCGATCACCGGTCACCACCTCCCCGCGGAGCTGAAACGGGGAGCCCAGGAACCGGGCGGCGTGCTCGACGTCACCGGCGGAGACGAGCGCCCGGATGTGGCTGGAGGACACGACCTCCCCGTCGACCTCGACCAGGCGCACCACGCGGGTCGCAAAGCGCGGGTCCGCGGCGAGCATCTCGGTGTCCCCGGTGGCGCCGTGACCGAAGCGGAAGTTCTCCCCCACCGACACGTGGGTCGCCTGGAGGCGCTCCACGAGCACGTGATCGATGAACTCCTGCGGTGTCTGGGCGGCGAACCGCCCGTCGAAGGGGATCAGCACGAGCTCGCGGACCCCGAGCGTGGCGATCAGCTCCGCCTTGGCATCGAGGCTGGTCAGCAGCCGCGGCGCGGCCTCGGGCCGGACCACCGCCAGCGGGTGGGGCTCGAAGGTCAGCACCGTGTCGCTGCCGGCGATGACCTCACGGTGGCCGAGGTGGACGCCGTCGAACTCGCCCACCGCCACGCGGCGCGGGCGGGCCTCGACGTCCGCGAGCATCGTCACCTGCATCGCCGCGAAGCCTAATCGGCGCCCCGTCCCGGGTGCCGTCAGCCCCGGAAGCCGACGATCGGCTTGAGGCCCGCGCCCCCGTCCACGGGCTCGGCGAGGGCGATGAGGCCGTCGGCGTCGGTGAGGCGGACGACCGCCCCGGCCGGGGCGCCGGCAGCGGCGGCCGGGGCGCCGGCAGCGGCGGCCGGGGCGCCGGCAGCGGCGGGCGCGTCCACGCGGACGCCGTGCGCGGCCCGCCGTGCCTCGTCGGCGGCGAGCGCCACCTCGGGCAGGAAGGCCAGCGCCTGCGACAGCGCCACCGGACGCTCGGGGTCGGCGTCGGCGACGTCGAACGCCCCGATGCGGGTGCGGCGCAGCTCCAGGCAGTAGGCGTCGCCGAGATCGGCGATGAGGCTGCGCACGTAGGTGCCCGAGGAGCATTCGATGGCAAAGGCGCGGCGATCGCCGTCGTGCCAGAGCTGCTCGAAGCGGTACACGGTGACCTCGCGCTCGGCCAGCTCCACCTCGGCCCCGGCGCGGGCCAGCTCGTAGGCGCGCCGTCCGCCCACCTTGACCGCCGAGTACGCCGGCGGCCGCTGGGTCACGCAACCCTCGGGCAGCGCGAGCTCACCCTCGGGCACCACGCCCGTCTCGGTGATCTCGCCATCGGGATCCCCCGTCGTCGAGCGCGCGCCGAAGCGCGCCACCACCTCATATCGCTTGGGCAGCGCCATGAAGAAGCGCTGGGCGCGGGTGGCGCGCCCCACCAGCACGAGCAGCAGCCCGGTGGCGAACGGATCCAGGGTCCCCGCGTGGCCGACCTTGGTCTTGCGCGGCAGGGTGCGGCGCACGGAGGCCACCACGTCGTGCGAGGTCGAGCCGGCCGGCTTGTCATAGAGCAGGATGTGATCGTCCGGCGTACTCATCGCGCCCTCCGCCGGCCGTCCGCCCGCTCTGGGTAGAGCCACGGCGGTCAGCTCTGTGCGGCGAGCTGCTCGCGCAGGAACGACACCAGCTCGTCGTAGGACAGCTCGGTGCTGAAGCCGGCCGCCTGGCGATGGCCGCCGCCGCCCTGGGCGCGCGCGATCGCGGACACGTCGATCGCGTCGTCGCCGGCGCGCAGCGACACCTTGCGCCGGCCGTTGGGACCACCCAGCCGGTCGCGCACCAGCGCCGCCAGCCGCGTTCCCTGGACGGCGCGGAGATGGTCGATCATGCCCTCGGAGTAGCTCTCCTCGGCGTCGGAGTCCGAGAAGTCGCCGACCGAGAGGTCGGTGATCGTCAGGCGGCCGTCGTCGTAGCGCTGCACGTTGGACAGGCCGCGAGCGAGCAGGGCCAGCTTGCCGTAGGGCACGCCCTCGTAGACATGGCGGTAGATGTCGTGGACGTTGACGCCGGCCTCGATCAGATCGGCGGCCATGAGATGGGCCTGGGTGCCCGTGTTCTCATACATGAAGCGCCCGGTGTCGGTGATCAGCCCGACGTACAGCGCCTCGGCGATCGTCCGCGTCGCCGACACGCCGAGCGCATTCATCAGGTCCCACACGATCTCCGCGGTGCACGAGGCCTCGGGCACCACGAGGTTGACGGACCCGAAGTGGGTGTTGTCATGGTGGTGATCGATGTTGAGGATGTGATGGCCGTCCCCGGCTTCGCGGCGGAAGGCCTCCGCCGGGTTGCGCTCGATGTTCCCGCAGTCCAGGAACACGATCGTGCGCTCGCTCATGTCGGCGGGCGGCTCGGAGATCAGCCCGTCCAGCGGGAGGAAGCTGTACTCCTGGGGCAGGGGCAGGTCGCGCGCGTCGATGTACATGACGCAGTCCTTGCCGATCTCGGTCAGGATCCCGCGCATCGCCACCAGGGAGCCGATCGCATCGCCGTCGGGGTTCTCGTGAGCGATGACGACCAGCTTGGAGGCGTCGAGCAGCTCGGCGAGGACCCGATCGCGGGCGGAGCGGTCGCCGTTACCGGTCACGGGACTGCTCCTCGCGGGCCTCGTCGGCGAGCAGGCGATTGATGCGCATGCCATGGTCCACCGAACCGTCGTATTCGAAGGTCAGGGACGGCGTGTGCTTGAGGCTCAGCTCGGCGGCCAGCCGCCGCTGCAGGAAGCCATGGGCGGAGCGCAGGCCGTCGAGGCTGCTCTCGCGTTCGGGCTCTGCGCCGAGAACGCTCACGTAGACGCGAGCGTGACGAAGATCGGGGCTGGTCTTGACACCGGTCACTGTGATGAACCCTATCCGCGGGTCCTTGAGATCTGTCGCGATCGCGTCGGAGAGGACGGCTTTCATCGCCTGATCAACGCGCCGCATGCGGCCACCGCGCATCCTACCCTCCGCACATTCGTTCGCGCTGCGACCTCATATCTCATCCTCGCAAATCCTCGACCGAGGCCACGAAGCGCTCCACGCTCGCCCCCTCGGGGCAGCGGGCCAGGACCCAGCGCTCGACCTCGTCGGCGGCGGCGCCCAGCCGGCGCAGCGACCCACCGGTGAGGGCCGCAGTCAGCATCGCGCGCTGCCATAGGTCCTGATACCCGGTCTCGGACACCGCGACTCCCAGACGTCCCGAGAGCTGCGCCTTGATCGACGACAGCTCCTTGCGCTTGCTCTTGAGGCTCCCGGCGTCAGGAAAATGCAAATCGATCACCAGCACCGCCACGAATCCTCCACTGGGTGGCCGGGACACGTGGGCGGGAACGCGATTAGCTGAGCTCTCGCTCGACCTGACGGGTGGTGTAGGTCTCCAGCACGTCGCCCTCCTTGACGTCGGCATAGTCGCGCAGCACGATGCCGCACTCATAGCCGGAGGACACCTCACGCGCGTCCTCGTTGAAGCGCCGGAGGCTGGCGATCTCGCCGTCCCAGATGACGGTTCCGTCGCGCACCAGGCGGACCTTGGAGCCGCGGGTGATCTTGCCCTCGGTGACGTAGGAGCCGGCGATCGTGCCCACGCGCGACGCACGGAAGATCTGGCGGACCTCGGCGCTGCCGAGTGCCTCCTCGACCTCCTCGGGGGCGAGCATGCCCTGCATGGCGCTGCGCAGCTCGTCGATGGCGCGGTAGATCACCGAGTAGTGGCGGATCTCGACGCCCTCGCGCTCGGCGACGGCGCGCGCGTCGCCGACCGGGCGCACGTTGAAGGCCATGATCACGGCATCGGAGGCCGCCGCCAGCATCACGTCGGATTCGGTCACGGCGCCGACGGCGCGGCGGATCACGTTGACCGAGACCTCGTCCTGGGGCAGCTTGGCGATCTCGTCCTCGATGGCCTCCAGCGACCCGGCCACGTCGGCCTTGAGCAGCAGGTTGAGCTCCTGCAGCCCTGACCCGAAGATGTTCTCCAGCGAGACGCGCTTGCCGCTCTGGCGGGCCAGGGACTCCGCCTTCAGACGGGTGGCCCGCTCTCCGGCCAGCTGGCGGGCACGACGCTCGTGCTCCACGACCCGGACGTGCTCGCCGGCCTCGGGGACGCCATCGAAGCCGAGGACCTCGACGGGCTCTCCGGGCAGCGCCTGGCCGATCCGGGTCCCCAGGAAGTCGTGCATCGCGCGGACCCGGCCCCACTGGGCGCCGGCCACCAGCGCATCGCCGACCTCCAGCGTGCCGCGGCTGACCAGGATGGTGACCACCGGACCGCGGCCCGGGTCGAGCTTTGACTCGATCACGGTGCCCGAGGCGGCAGCGTCCGGATTGGCCTTGAGCTCCTCGACCTCGGCCATCACGATGATGGTGTCCAGGAGGTCGTCGAGCCCCTCGCGCGTCTTCGCGGAGACGTTGACGAACTCGGTCTCGCCGCCCCACTCCACCGGCTGCAGGCCCAGGGCGGTCATCTCGGTCCGGACACGGTCGGGCTGCGCGCCCTCCTTGTCGACCTTGTTGACGGCCACCAGGATCGGGACGCCGGCCTCACGGGCGTGGTCCACGGCCTCCTGGGTCTGAGGCTTCACGCCGTCGTCGGCGGCCACCACGATCACCGCGATGTCGGTGACCTTGGCGCCGCGGGCACGCATGGCGGTGAACGCCTCGTGGCCGGGCGTGTCCAGAAAGGTGACCGGGTGATCGTCGTGGCGGACCTGGTAGGCGCCGATGTGCTGGGTGATCCCGCCGGCCTCGCCGGCGGCCACCTGCGTCTCGCGGATCGCGTCGAGCAGCGAGGTCTTGCCGTGGTCGACATGGCCCATGATCGTCACGACCGGCGCGCGCTCGACGAGGTCCTCGGCGGCGTCGTTGAACACCGGCTCGGCGACCTCCTCATCCTCGGAGTGGACGATCTCCACTTCCTTGTTGAGCTCGGCGGCCAGGACGGTGATCGACTCGTCCGACAGCGTCTGGGTCAGCGTCTTCATCTCGCCCAGCGCCATCAGCTTCTTCATCACCTCGGGCACCGGAACGTCCAGGTACTCGGCGACGTCCTTGACGGTGGATCCGGAGTTGACCTGGATCGCGCTCGGATCGGCGACGGCCGTGCGTGAGGGCTGGGACTCGGCGGCGTCGTCATACACGCCGCGGCGGCGCCGGCCACGGCGCTGGCGGCGCGGCGGCTGGTTGGACTGGGGCGGGCCGCCACCCTGGGCGCGGCGCGATGCCTGGGAATCGATGACGACGCGGCGGCGGCCGCCGGCGTTGCCGGGGGCGCGCTCGCCCTGCAGGGAGTCACGGGTGGGGCGCTTGTGCTGCTCGCCATTGGCCGCCGCGCCCTGGGCGGGCGGAGCGTCCTGGGCGGGTGGCGCGGCCTGTGCGGGCGGCGCGGCCTGGGCCGGTGGTGCGGCCCGCGCGGCTGGCGCGGCCTGCGCCGGTGGTGCAGCGGCTTGGGTCGCGGGCGGCGCCTGAGCGGGCTTCTGGGCCGCCTTGGCGGGCGCGTCGCCCTTGGGGCGCTCGGCGGACTTGGCCGTCGCCTTGGCGCCATCCTCGGCCTTGGCCTTGGGCTTCTCTGCGGCCGGCTTGGCCGCAGCGGCGGCCTTGGCCGGCGCCGCCGGCTTGGCCGTCGCGCTCGACTTGGCCGTGGCGGTCGCGTCCGAGCCCGAGCGGCTCTGTGCCCCGTTGGCGAGCACGCGCGAGGCCACCTCCTCGTCGACCGACGAGGAGGACGCCTTCACGTCGACGCCGGCCGCCTTGAGGCGGGCCAGGACGTCCTTGGCGGGAAGGCCACGCTCCTTGGCAATTTCATGGACACGTTTGTTGCTCATCTCTAGCTGAGTCTACGTCCCTTCCTGTCCCGCGCCATCAGGGGTGGCGGCGGCCGCCGCACCATTTGTGGGTGCATCGCCGTCGGCGTCGGCTGCCGGGGCCTCGGCCTGGGGCTCGGGCGCCACGTCCTGGGCTGCTTCGGCCTGCGGGGCGTCGCCCTGCGGGGCCTCTGTCTGGGCTGCCTCGTCCTCGGGCGCCGGCGCGTCGTCGTCGGACTCCGGGGGATCGCCGGCGACCTGGTCGGTGCCCGTGCCCGCGAGGGCCTGGTGGGCCTCGATGCCGCAGTAGCGCGACCCGGGCAGCGCCGCGTTGGGGCACCGCCGGCCGTTGGTGAGGATGGCGGCGCAGCGACCCTGGAGCTCCTCCTCCTCATAGCCGTGCTCGGCCTCCTCGGCGGCGAACTCGGTCTCGGAGCGGATGTCGATCCGCCAGCCGGTGAGGCGGGCCGCGAGCCGGGCGTTCTGGCCCTCGCGGCCGATGGCCAGCGACAGCTGGTCGTCGGGGACGATCACCGTCGCCTGCTTGCCGGCGTCGTCGACGAGCACCTCGCGCACGCGCGCGGGCGACAGCGCCTTGGCCACGAAGCGGGCGGGCTCGTCGTTGTAGGGGATGATGTCGATCTTCTCGCCGCGCAGCTCCGAGACCACCATGCGCACCCGGGACCCGCGGGGCCCGACGCAGGCGCCGACCGGGTCGACCCCGTCCACGTGAGATACGACCGCGATCTTGGAGCGGTAGCCGGGCTCGCGCGCGACGCCGGTGATCTCCACCAGGCCGTCGGCGATCTCGGGCACCTCGAGCTCGAACAGTGACTTGATGAGCTCGGGGTCGCGCCGGGAGACGATGATGCTCGGCCCCTTGGTGGAGTTCGAGACGTCCTTGATGACGGCCTTGATCCGCTGCGAGTGGTCGTAGCGCTCACCGTCGACCTGCTCGGACTTGGGCAGCAGCGCCTCGACGCGCTCGCGCAGCTGCACGAGCGTGTAACGCGAGTCGGACTGCTGCACGATCCCGGTGATCAGCTCGCCGACGCGATCGCGGTACTCCTCGAACATCATGTCGCGCTCGGCCTCGCGGATCCGCTGGAGGATCACCTGCTTGGCCGTCTGGGCGGCGATGCGGCCGAAGTCGTGGGGCGTGACGTCCTCGATCTCGATCTGGTCCTCGTACTCCTTGAGCTTCTCCATATCGATCTCAGGCTCGGGCGCGTCGCGCATCTCCCCCGTCTCGGGGTCGACCGTCGGCTGCTGGTCGGTGGAGGCCTCGATGAGCAGCTGCTCCTCGAGCTCCGGCGGGATCTTCAGCTCCCACACGATGAAGTCGCCGCTGTCGCGGTCCATCTCCACCTTGGCGTAGGGCGCTGAGCCCGGGGTCTTCTTGTACGCCGACAGCAGCGCGTCTTCCAGCGCCTCCATCAGCTTCTCGTGCGAGATGTTCTTTTCCGCTGCGAGGCCCCGTACGGCCTCAACGATCTCCTTGGACATGAATCAGTCTCCGGGTACGAGGTTGGAGCGGACGATCTGCTCGTACGGGATCGTGAGAATCCCGTCGCCGGCGGCGATCGTGACGTCGTTGTCTGACGCGCCGACCAGCTCGCCAGTCAGCTGGTTGTGACCGTCGTTGGCCTCACGCAGCCGCACGCGAGCACGGCGGCCGAGGAAACGTGCGTAGTGCTGGGGCCTGGTCAGGGGCCGGTCCTGACCGGGCGAGGAGACCTCCAGCGCGTAGCGCTGCCGGTACTCGTTCAGATGGCCTGTGACGCGCTCGCAGAGAGCCAAGCTCACGCCATCCGGATGGTCGATGAACAGCCGCAGAGTGGGGCCTGCGACTTCAGCGAGCAGCACCTCGACCTCAGGCTCGACGCCGGCAAGTCTGGCTTCGATCTCGGTCTGTAGGGCACTCACTGTCTCCTCCATAAATCTCATAAAAAAAGCGGGCGAGCGCCCACTTTCAAAAACGGCACCGGGAACGCCCGGCCGGAAAGCTGTGACCCTCAGGTTAGCACCGGAGCGGTGTATTGGTGAGCGCCTGGCCGACGGTCTTCAGCCACCCGACTGCTCCTCGGCGCGGGCTCGGGCGCGATCGCGGTAGACCCGGTAGTCCGGCCGGCCCGGCTGCAGGCAGGCGGCCAGCGCGAGCGGCTTGCGGGCCTCGTCGTGGCGCCCCAGCAGCTGGAGGCAGCGGCCCAGGCAGAACTGGGCGTAGTCGTTGGTGGGCGCCCGCTCGACCACCGCGCGGAACTCCTCGGCCGCCTCCTCGTAGCGCTGGATGTGGAACAGCGCGCGACCCAGCGCCTCGCGCACGGAGGTCTTGTCGGCAGCCAGGTCGCGGGCGCGCGCGAGCGGGATGGCCGCCTGGTGGTGATGGCCGGCCTCCAGCAGCGCGGTCCCCCGCTGGTACAGGTCATAGACGTCTTCCACGCCTACGAGTCTAAGACGCGCTACAACCGCGGCGGCAGCGCCCAGAGCGCGCGCAGGCGCCCGATGAACCCCAGGCCGCGGCCAAGTTCGCGGCGCAGCGCTCGTCGCTGCGCCGCGTCGGGGGTGGCCGCCGCGCCGCCGTAGCGCGAGAGCCGCAGCGAGCGGACGTAGGCCTCGGCTTCGGGGGCGCTGTGCAGCCGTCGCTCGAGGGCGATGAGCGTCATTCCGTCGTGAAGCGGGCGGCCGGTGCGCGCCAGCGCGCGCTCGAGCTCGGCCAGCAGATCGGCGCGCGCGATGCGTTCACGGGTGAGGCGGCGCACGACCCAGGCCACCAGCGCGATGAGGGCGAGGGCGATCCCGGCCAGCCACCACAGGCTCGTCCCGCCGGCGGCGCGATGGTTGAGCGCCTGCGAGGCTCCGATGCTGTTGCCGGTGTCGCGCCGACCCTGGGCGGCGTCGGCGTTGCTTCCGCCGGCCGGCAGCGGCTTGACGATGGGGTCGAGTCCGCCGCCGCCGCGGGCCGGCGCGGTGGCCGGCGTGGGATCGAAGCGGACCCACCCGTAAGTGGGAAACCAGGCCTCCACCCACGCGTGCGCGTCGATGTCGGTGACGATCCAGCGCCCGCTCTTGGCGTCGTAGGTCCCCGGGGTGAAGCCGGCGGCGACGCGAGCCGGAATCCCGCCCATCCGCAGCAGCATCGCCATCGCGCCGGAGAACTGCTGGCAGTACCCCTGCTTGTCGGTGAACAGGAAGCTCTCGAGCGGGAACCGGTGCTTGGGCGGGGTCTGGGTGTAGAAGTAACCGTGGGCCGTGGTGAGGTAGTTGCGCACGTTCATCACGAAGGCGTAGGGCGTGCGGGCCTTGGCCTCGAGGCGCCGGGCCAGCGCGTAGGCCGACGCGTAGGGCGAGAAGTCGATCGCGGCGGTGGCCACCGCCTCGTGGGGCCGCGCGAGGGCGCTGCGTGGCACCTGGGTGGCGGCGGCCGACGGGCGCCCGTGGCTGTGGAACACCGGGAAGGTGACGGGCACCACCGAGCCGCCGGTCGTGCCGGGCTCGGCCGGGAGCGAGAGGGTGAGGTAGTTCTGCAGCGCCGCCGCCGGATAGTCGCGTCCGGCGGTCGCCAGCTGATCGGGCGACGGGTGCGGGGAGTAGACCGAGATCGTGTAGCTCGTCCCCGGGCCCATCGGAGTCCCGGACTGCCAGGTCCCGAGATCGGTGCCCTGCGCGATGCCGCCTGGGAGCGTCGGCGGCGGCTGGTTGGCTTCGCCCGCGGCGATCACATCGGGTGTCTTCATGCCGACGATCGAGACGTGCAGGGTCTTGGTCCAGCGCGCCAGGGCGTCGCCGCTGGGCGCGGCCAGCTGCGACTGCGACGGGATCCCCGCGACCCAGCTGTAGCCGTTGAACGTGTCGAGGTCCTGGGCCTTCCAGTAGTCCCCGTCCGCCTTGCCGGCGGCGACGGTGAAGACCTCGTGCCCGCTCTGGGGCCAGCGCAGCGGACCGTAGGTCTGGTTCCAGTTGAACGTGTCGACGTGGACCGGGACGGTCGTGCCCGCCCAGGCGCGGTAGTCCACCCAGGGCGAGCGCTGATCGATGCGCGGCGCTGCGATCGCCCCTCCCACGCCGGCGAGCGCGATGACGCCGATCGCGCCCGACGCCGCCCCCGCGCGAACCCGCTCGCCCCACATGAAGGCCGCCAGCAGGCCGAACAGGAGCAGTCCCTGCATGTAGGGCAGCTCGGGGCGGATGAGCGTCGAGGGCACGATCGCCAGCGCGATGAGCGGAAGCGCGGCCGCCGCCCGGCGTCCGTCGCCCATCGCCGCCCCCCCACCGGCGAACGCCAGCACCGCGGCGGCGTCGAGGACGAGCACGGCCGCGCCCATCACGATCACCATGCGCACGTCGCGGTTGGCGCCCAGGTAGGGCACCAGGGCGTTGGGCAGCAGCGTCAGCCCGTGCTCGATCCGATGAGCCGTGCGCGCGATGCTCATGTGCTTGAGCCAGTGCCAGCGCAGGCCCGAGACCGGAAACGCCAGGAGGAGGACGACGACGGAGGCTCCGGCCGCCGCCACGCGGCTCTGGCGCGCGATCAGCGGCACGGCGCCCGCCATCGCGACCGCCAGCGCCAGCAGCCCGAGCAGGCGCCAGCCGGGCTCGGGGCGCATCAGGGTCGCCCATCGCAGCAGTCCGTATCCGGCCAGCGCGGCGAACGTGACCAGGCGCAGCAGCGGCCGCTCGGCCTGGGCCACCCGCGGCGCGGCATCTGACTGCGGACGACGGGGCAGCCGTCCGACGGTGTCGAGGGTGGGCGCCCCCGCGCTCATCCGGGGCGACCTGCGCTCACGCCACCATGTCCTCGGGACGCGTACGGGAATGGCGGGCGCCGGCGCCGAGCTGGAAGCCGTGGCAGCCCGAGACCGTGAGCGTCGGCCGGGCCGCGGTGCGGACCCCGCGCGGGTGGCCGCCGACCAGGTCGGCTTCGGGCACGACGAGCACCGTGGGACCGCCGCCGGGCGCCCCGAGGATCGCGCCCAGGCGCTCGACCGGCGATGCCGCCACGTAGATCATGGCTCCGCCGCGTGCCGACATCGAGCCCAGCACCGGCGGACGGGCGGTGCTGCCGCCCTCGACGAGGGCGAGGCGCGCATAGGCGGCCGGCCAGGAGATGAGCTCCCGGTCGATCATGGTCGAGCGCTGCTCACCGGGCAGCAGCAGGCCGCAGCCGCCGGCGCGGCTGAACTCGAGCACCAGCGACGCCGCCGCGCGCACGGCGGCGTCGACCAACTCCACGCCGGCCGCTCCGGCGGTGGCGGCAGTCCGGGCGTCGAGCACGACGAGCGGGCGGGCGTCGCCATCGGCCTGGAGTCGGCGCTCGATCAGGCCGGCGCCGCGCGCCACCGCCGGCCAGTGGATCCGGCTCGCCGGGGTTCCCTTGCGATACGGACGCAGCCCGTCGAGGTCCACGGCGGCGAGCGCCTCGGAGCCGGCGTGGCCGTCGGGCAGGCGCAGCCGGCGGCTGTGGCCGGAGCCCAGCCAGCGGACCGGCTCGGTCCGCGGCAGGACGAGGACCTGCTGGCTGCCGACCCGGCTGACCGCATCGGCGCGGGTCAGCTCCAGCGGGTCGCGCACGGTGAGCGACGGCGGGGGCAGCCGGTGCAGACCGCGGCGGGCGAACCGCGAGCTCACCCGCAGGCTGGTGGTGCGATCGCCTCGGAGCGGCGAGAGCTCGCCGGTCATCTCGAATCGCGCGCCGGTGAAGGGGTCGACGACCTCGGCGCCGGGCAGGCCGAGCCACCCCCGCCGGACCTCGATGGTGGCCTCCACCGGCTCATCCTCGATCACGCGCTCGGCGGGAAGGTGGCGCTGCGTGGCGGCGCCCTTCGCGGCCAGCCACACCCACGCCGGCGTGCCCACGCCCAGCACGATCAGCCCCACCGCGGGCACGAACAGCGGCGCCGCGTCGAAGACCAGCGACACCAGGCACAGCACCAGACCGCAGGCGGCGACCAAGGCGGCTCGTGAGGCGAGCAGCCGTGGTGTCCCCATCGCCTGCATGGGCCCTACAGCGCTCTCGTCGAACCGACGGCGTCGAGGATCACGTCGCGCGCCGCCGCGCGCGGGGTTTCCGGCGCCAGCACCAGGCGGTGGGCGAGCACCGGGACGGCCAGCGCCTGGACGTCATCGGGCAGCGCATGGTCTCTTCCGCTCATCATCGCGTTGGCCTTGGCCGCGCGCAGCAACAGCAGTCCGGCGCGGGGGCTGGCGCCGAGGTCGACGCGAGGGTCCTCGCGCGTGCGCCACAGCAGCCGCACGATGTAGTCGCGCAGCGGCGCCGTGGCCCGGACCCGGGCGGCGGCGTCCTGGGCGGCGAGGACCTCGGCGGCGGTCACCACCGGGCGCAAGGCCATGACCTGGTCGCCCGCCTCGTGGGCAGCCAGCATCCCGGCCTCCGCCGCGCGGTCCGGGTAGCCCATCGAGAGGCGCACCATGAACCGGTCGACCTGGGCCTCGGGCAGCGGGTAGGTGCCCTCGTACTCGATCGGGTTCTGGGTGGCCAGGACCAGGAACGGCCGCGCCAGCTCATGGGTGTGAACGTCGACGGTGACGCGGCGCTCCTGCATGCACTCGAGCAGGCCCGACTGGGTCTTGGGCGAGGCCCGGTTGATCTCGTCGACCAGGACCACGTTGGCGAACACCGGTCCGGGGCGGAACTCGAAGCGCTGCTCGCGCTGGTCATAGACGTTGGTGCCGACGACGTCGGCCGGCAGCAGGTCAGAGGTGCACTGCACGCGCGCGAACTGGCAGTCGATCGAGCGCGCCAGGGCGCGGGCCAGCGCCGTCTTGCCGACGCCGGGGTAGTCCTCGACCAGTGCGTGCCCCTCCGCCAGCAGCGCCACCAGCAGGTGGCGCAGGGTTTCCGGGCGGACCTGCACCGCCTTGTTGATGTTCGCTGTCAGCGCCCGCCCCACGGCGGCGAACGCCTCAGACTCCTGCGGTGCGAGCGGGGTCTGTTCTGATGGCTCGATCGTGTGACTCCTTGGCTCGAAGCTGCTTGTCCACCTCATCGAGGACGCCGTCGGCGATCTGCTCCTTGCTTGACTTACGTAGCCGATGCTCCCCGCCGTCCCTGGTGAGAACCGTCACCTCGTTGTCGGCGGCGTCGAAGCCGATGCCGGGCTGCGAGATGTCGTTGACCACGATCGCGTCAAGCTGCTTGCGCTCCAGCTTGTCGCGCGCGTAGTCGATGGCGCCGTCCCCGTGCTCCGCGGCGAACCCCACCAACACCTGACCGGGCCGACGTCGGTCGGCCAGCGCACTCAGTACGTCGTCAGTGGGTTCGAGCTTGAGATGGCGTGGGTGGGTGGGATCGGTCTTCTTCAGCTTGTGGTCGACGGGATCGCGCGGGCGGAAATCCGCGACCGCGGCGGCCATCAGCAACACGTCGGTGGCGTCGAAGCGCTCGTCGCAGGCGGCCTTGAGCTCGGCCGCCGTCTCGACGGGGATGACCTCGACGCCCGTCGGCGCGGGCAGCGCCACGTTGGCGGCGACCACGGTGACCTCGGCGCCGCGGCGGGCGGCGCGCTGGGCCAGCGCGAACCCCATGCGACCGCTGGAGCGGTTGCCGATGTAGCGCACGCTGTCGATCGGCTCGCGGGTGCCGCCGGCGGTGACCAGAACGCGGACGCCGAGCCAGCCCCCGCCCACCGCGAACCCACCCTCCGCGGCCGCGGCCAGTTGCGCCTCGATGGCCTCGAGCAGCTCGACGGGCTCGGACATCCGGCCGGGTCCGTGCTCGCCCCGGGAGGCGAGGTCCCCGGTGCCGGGCCCGATCACGGTCACGCCGCGGTCGGCCAGCAGCCTGAGGTTGGCCTGCACCGCCGGGTGCAGGTACATGCGGTTGTTCATGGCCGGGGCGATCAGAACGGGAACCCCACCCACCCCCGCAGCGGCGAGCGCCGCGGTGGTGACCAGGCTGTCGGCGTGGCCGTGGGCCAGCTTGGCGATCGTGTTGGCGCTGGCCGGAGCGATCAGATACACGTCGGCGTTCTCGACCAGGGCGAGATGGCTGATCGGCGCGTGGACGGGGGCGGGCTCGCCCGGATAGGCGCCGCGCAGCGGATCGTCCTCAAACTCGCTGGTGAGCACCGGCGCGCCGGTGATGCCGGCAAAGGACGCCGCGCCGACGAAGCGCTGGCTGGACTCGGTCTGGATGACGCGCACGGCGTGGCCCGCCTTGATCGCCAGCCGCGCCGTCTCCAGCATCTTGTAGGCCGCGATTCCGCCGGTCACTCCGAACAGCAGTCGCGCCACCCTGTCTACCGCCTTCTCGTCTGAGCCGAGTGCTTCCTACACCCGCGCGGTCGCTAACGGTAGTGGTACTTCAGCTTGCCCTGCGCCACTTCTTCCAGGGCAATCGTCAGATAGTTCTTGGACCGGGTATCGACCATCGGGGGCGGGAACTCATCGAAGGTGCCCTCGCCGAGGTTGTGGTAGTACGAGTTGATCTGCCGCGCGCGCTTGGCGGCCACGAGCACACTGGCGTAGTCGGAGTCGACGTGGTCCAGGAGCTTGTCGATACGGGGTGAGATCAAGGTTGGCCCTTCGCTGGTTGGTTGGTTCTCAAGGTTAGCGGGAGATGTGCAAGAAGCTGCAAGGGTTGGGGCGCGCGGGGCGCGGCTGCGGCGGGCGGCGCGGTTGCCCTGCGAACGTCAACGACGGCCTTCGCAGGGCGCACGGAGGGCACCGGGAATCCGTCGACGAGGGTAAACGGCACGATAGTGAGGCGATTCGCCCTCGTCGATGCGACCTCGCCGCCGCGCAGCAGCCCGCACGCCCCCTTCGATGGCCGCCGTTGACGTTCGCCCCCTCCCGCCGGCAGCGCTACTCGGACGACGAGGACGAGGACGAGGACGGAGAGGCCCCCACCTCTCCCCGCACGATGTCCACCAGCTCCTCCAGCGCGTCCTCGAGGCGGTCGTTGACGACGACGTGGCTGAACTCCGACTGGGCGTCGAGCTCGGCCTCGGCGGTCTGCAGCCGGGCGTCGACCTGGTCGGGCGTGTCGGTGCCGCGGCCCACCAGCCGGGTCCGCAGCGCCTCGCGGCTGGGCGGGGCGATGAACACCTGCAGCGCCTCGGGCATCGTCTCGCGCACCTGGCGGGCGCCCTGGACCTCGATCTCCAGGACCACCGGCTCGCCGCGCCGCAGCCGGCCCTCGAGCTCGGCCCGCAGCGTTCCGTAGCGCCGTCCGGAGTAGGTCGCGTGCTCGACGAACTCCCCGTCGGCGACGCGCTGCTCGAACTCGTCGGGGCCGAGGAAGTGGTAGTCGACGCCCTGCGTCTCCCCCGGCCGGGGCGGACGCGTCGTCGCCGACACCGACAGGCCGAGCTGCGGGACGCGCTCGAGCAGGCCGCGGATCAGCGTTCCCTTCCCGACGCCGGACGGACCGGTGATGACGAAGACTCTGGCCACCGGGCGCAGAGGAGCGGTGTGCTCAGCGGCGGCGCAGCAGCGCGACGAGCTCGCCGCGCTGGCGCTCGGAGAGGCCGCCGAGGGTCTTGCTCGGCGAGATCCGGCACTGCGACAGGATCTTGTTGACCTTCACGCGGCCGTACTTGGGGACCGCCAGCAGCAGGTCGAACACCTTGGCGGTCTGCAGGTAGTCGGGCGGATCGAGGAGCAGTTCGTGGATCGGGGTGCGACCGGCTTTCAGGTCACGCTTGAGCTGCGCGCGCCTGCTGCGGATATCGTTCGCTCGCTGCAGCGCTTCCATGCGTTGCACGAGTGAACGCTCCGGCGCTGCGACCTGTTTGGGGAACGATTCACTGACCGGCGGCATGGGCGGCGACTATACATCTTGGGGCGGGCCGATCAAGCCCAAATCCCGCAATTCGACTCAAGCTCAGCTTGAGGTTCAGCATTGTCGAGCCTGGTTTCGGATTTCGGCTCGGTTTGCAGGGGGTTTTTGCTCCCTAAATCGCGTCGTCCCGATCACCGCCGGAGCCCTGCCAGCCCCTGCCCGGAATGGTGGGGCGCGTCGGCTGCGAGCGCTAACTCGGTGGCGATCCGAGTGCCCGCGGACGGGTCGCGGAAGCTCTCGGTGCCGACTGCCACCAGCGTGGCGCCCGCGCCGATCAGGTCGTGGGCATGGCGTCCGTGCGCGACCCCACCCATCCCGATGACCGGGATGTTCACCGCGTCGGCCACCGAGCGCACCTGAGCCAGCGCGATCGCACGCACCGCCGGTCCGGAGACCCCGCCCGTGGTCCCGCCGAGCCACGGCTCCCCGGTGCGCGGGTGGACGGCCATGCCGCGGATCGTGTTGATGAGCGACACCGCACTCGCTCCCTCCCCCTCGGCCGCGAGCGCCACCGCGGGCACGTCGGAGGCGTTCGGCGTCAGCTTGACGATCAAGGGCTTGTTGGTCAGCGGTCTGACCGCGCTCATCAGCCGCGCCACCTCTCCCGGGTCGGCGCCCATGACCAGGCCGGTCTCGACGTTGGGACAGGAGACGTTCAGCTCGAGCGCGGCCACCTCGTCGCGCTGGGCGAACGCGCTCACCAGGCGGACCACCTCGTCGCGGCTGAACCCCATCACGTTGACGATCAGCGGCACCGGCAGCTCGGCGAGCTCGGGGAGGTCATGGGCGAGGTAGCCGTGCAGCCCCTTGTTGGGCAGCCCGATGGAGTTCATCAGCCCTGCGGGCAGCTCCCACAGGCGCGGCGGCGGGTTGCCCTGGCGCGGGGCGAGCGTCACCGTCTTGGACACGAACGCGGCGAACGGGAAGCTCTCGATGAGCGCGTCCCCGAAGGCCCGGCGCGCCGCGATGGCGTCGAAGGTCCCGGAGGCGTTGATCACCGGATGGGCGAGCTCGATCCCGCAGAAGTCGACGACGGTCAATGTCCCGCCCCCGGGGTGAGCGCCGTCTCAAGGCGCGCGGCGTCGATCACCGGACCGTCGACGCACAGGCGGATGTAGCCCTCGGCGGTCGCCACCACGCAGCCGAAGCACGCTCCGTAGCCGCAGGCCATCCCGGACTCCAGCGCCAGCTGGGCCGGCACCTCGCGTCGCGCGCACAGCATGCGCACGGCCTCCAGCATCGGCGGCGGGCCGCAGGCGTAGACCTCGACATGAGGGTCCTCGGCGAGCGCGCCGTCCAGGAGCTCGGTGACCAGGCCGTGGTGACCGACGCTGCCGTCGTCGGTGGCGACGGTGGCGCCGGAGAGCAGCTGCGCGCCGGGCGCGTGCTCGGCGTCGCGGAAGCCGAGGATCACGGGGGGCGCCGTCGCGCCGTCCGCGCCCGCGACCAGCTCGTCCTGCCAGATGGCCAGCGGCGCGATCCCCACGCCGCCGCCGGCCAGCACCGCCCGGCGGCCGTCGCGCGGTGGGGCGAAGCCGATCCCCAGGGGACCCACCAGGAGCAGGTCATCGCCGGACCCGAGCTCGCAGAGGCGAGCGGTGCCGGGTCCGACGGCCTCGATGAGGAAGTGCAGCTCGTCGCTCTGGGCCGGCGCGCGCAGGACGCTGAACGCCCGCGGCAGGTAGGGGCGCTCGTCGGCGCCTCCCCCCCATCTCGTCCCCGCTCTGAGCATGTAGAACTGGCCCGCCGCGGGCCGCGGCCCCGTCGGATCGGCGCAGCGCAGCACGGTGTAGGCGCCGAACTGCTCACCGGCCAGGACGCGTGCCGCGCGCGCGCCGAAGGGCGCCTGGACGCGGTCAGTCGCGGCGGCCGTCACGGGGACAGGGACACCCGCCCGCCCGGCGTCGCCGATTGGGTGCGGTGCAGCTCCTGCAGCGACACCACCTCGGGCTCGCCGCGCTGGGCGGAGATGATGGCCCGGGCCGCCGCCAGGCCGCCCGACATCGTCGTGATGCAGGGGATCCCGCGCGCGATCGCCGCCGCACGGATCTCGTAGCCGTCAGAGCGGGCGCGCGTGCCGGTCGGCGTGTTGATCACGAGATCCACGGCGCCGCGTTCGATCCAGTCGACGACGTTGTTGGGGCCCTCGTTGAGCTTGTTGATCTGCGTCGCCGGGATCCCCATGCGCCGCACGGACTGCGCCGTGCCGCGGGTGGCGATGATCTCGAAGCCGAGGTCGTGCAGGATGCTCGCGATCCCGATGGCGGCCGGCTTGTCGCTGTCGGCGACGGTGAGGAACACCGTGCCCTGGTTGGGCAGCTTGGCGCCCGCCGCCGCCTGGGCCTTGGCGAACGCCGTCGGGAAGTCGGCCGCGATGCCCATCACCTCGCCGGTGGATCGCATCTCGGGCCCCAGCAGTGAGTCGGCGCCGGCGAAGCGGCTGAACGGCAGCACGGCCTCCTTCACGCACACGTGCCCGCAGCGCACCTTGGCCGGCAGCCCGAGATCGCCGATCTTCTCCCCCAGCAGGATCCGGCAGGCGAGCTTGGCCAGGGGCAGTCCGATGGCCTTGGAGACGAACGGCACCGTGCGCGAGGCGCGCGGATTGGCCTCGATGACGAACAGCCGGTCATCGCCCCGGATCGCGAACTGCACGTTGAGCAGCCCGACGACGCCCAGCGCCTTGGCGATCCCGGTCGTCTGCTCGCGGATGCGGTCGAGCATGTCGCCGCCCAGGGTGTGGGGCGGCAGCACACAGGCCGAGTCCCCCGAGTGGATGCCGGCCTCCTCGACGTGCTGCATGATGCCCGCGATCCAGACCGTCTCCCCGTCGCACAGGGCGTCGACATCGACCTCGATCGAGTCCTCCAGGAAGCGGTCGAGGTAGATGGTGGCGCCCGGCTTGGTGTCGACCCTGTGCAGATAGTCCCGCAGGCCGTCCACGTCGTAGACGATCTCCATGGCGCGGCCGCCGAGCACGTAGCTGGGACGCACGATCAGCGGAAAGCCCACGCCGGGCGCCGCGGCCAGCGCCTCCTCGGAGCCGACGGCGGTGGCGTAGGGCGGCGCGCTGTAGCCGAGCCGATCGAGCAACGCCCCGAAGCGGGAGCGATCCTCGGCCAGATCGATGGCGTCGATGCTGGTACCCAGGACCGGCACGCCGGCGGCGTGCAGACCCGAGGCGAGCTTGAGCGGGGTCTGGCCTCCGAACTGCACCACCACGCCTTCGGGCTGCTCGAGCTCGCAGACGGCGAGCACGTCCTCGAGCGTGAGGGGCTCGAAGTACAGGCGGTCGGAGGTGTCGTAGTCGGTCGAGACGGTCTCGGGGTTGCAGTTGACCATGACGGCGTCACGGCCCTGCTCGCGGACGGTCTGCGCGGCGTGCACGCAGCAGTAGTCGAACTCGATGCCCTGCCCGATCCGGTTGGGCCCGGAGCCGAGGATGACGACGCTGGGCTTGTCGCCCCGGATCACCTCGTGGCTGGGGCCGTCAGCGCCCGGGCGCTCCCATCCCGAGTAGTAGTACGGCGTACGGGCGGCGAACTCGGCGGCGCAGGTGTCGACGGCCTTGTAGGTGCGCTCGCCCGCGAACGGCGCCTCCGGATCGGCCACCAGCTCGGCCAGCTCGCGCAGGAACCACGGGTCGATCGACGTGCGCCGGCGCAGCTCCTCGATCGAGGTGCCGCGGCGCAGCGCCTCGAGCAGGTGGTCGTAGCGGTCGGCGCCCGGCATCTCCAGCAGCGTCAGCAGCTCCTCGTCGTCGGCCGGGGACTTGGCCAGGGTGTCGAGCTCACGTGAGCGCAGCGCCTTGGCGAAGGCCTGCTTGAACGTGCGCCCCAGGGCCATCGCCTCACCGACGGACTTCATGTGCGTGGTCAGGTCGGCTTCGGCGCCGGGGAACTTCTCAAAGGCGAAGCGCGGCCACTTCACCACGCAGTAGTCGATGGCCGGCTCAAAGCTCGCCGGCGTAGCCCGCGTGATGTCGTTGGGGATCTCCTGCAGCGTGTAGCCCACGGCGAGCCGGGCGGCGATCTTGGCGATCGGGAACCCGGTGGCCTTGGAGGCGAGAGCGCTGGAGCGCGACACGCGCGGGTTCATCTCGATGACCACGATCTCGTCGGTGAGCGGGTTGACGGCGAACTGCACGTTGGAGCCGCCGGTCTCCACGCCGACCGCCCGGATGACGGCGATCGCCTGGTCGCGCAGCGCCTGGTACTGCTTGTCGGTGAGCGTCTGCTGAGGCGCGACGCACACGCTGTCGCCGGTGTGCACCCCCATCGGATCGAGGTTCTCGATCGAGCACACGATCACCACGTTGTCGGTGTGGTCGCGCATGACCTCCAGCTCGAACTCGCCCCAGCCCAGCACGGACTCCTCGAGCAGCACCTGGCCGATGGGCGAGGCGGCCAGCCCGCCGCCGACGATCCGCTCGATGTCGTCCTCGGAGCGCACGACCCCGCCGCCCGTGCCGCCCAGCGTGAACGCGGGCCGGACGATGAAGGGCAGGCCGAGGTCGGAGACCGCGACCCGCGCGTCGTCGGTGGTGTGGGCGATCACCGATCGCGGCACCCGCAGCCCGGCCTCGGTCATCGTGTCGCGAAAACGCTCGCGGTCCTCGGCGCGGTCGATCGCGTCGTAGTCGGCACCGATCAGCTCCACGCCGAAGCGCTCGAGCGTGCCGTCCTCGTGCAGCGCCTTGGCCAGGTTCAGCGCGGTCTGGCCGCCGAGGGTGGGCAGCAGGGCGTCGGGACGCTCGCGCTCGATGACCTGGGTCACGGGCCCGGGCAGGAGCGGCTCGACATAGGTGGTGGTGGCCACCTCGGGGTCGGTCATGATCGTGGCCGGATTGGAGTTGACGAGCACCACCTCGTACCCCTCCTCCTCGAGCACGCGGCAGGCCTGGGTGCCGGAGTAGTCGAACTCGGCCGCCTGGCCGATCACGATCGGCCCGGAGCCGAGCAGCAGGATCTTGTGGATGTCGGTGCGGCGCGGCATGGCTACGACGCGGCGGCGATCGCGTCGACGAAGCGATCGAACAGGTAGAGGGAGTCGTGCGGGCCCGGGCCCGCCTCGGGGTGGTACTGGACGGTGGCGCCCGGGACGTCGCGCAAGGTCAGGCCCTCCACGGTGCGGTCATAGAGGTTGATGTGGGTGAGCTCGGCGGCGCCGAAGTCCGTCTCCCAGCGCACGGGCTCGTCGTCGTCGATGGTGCGCGCGCCGCCGGGGCCGAGCACGGCGAAGCCGTGGTTCTGGCTGGTGATCTCGGTGCGCCCGGTGGACAGATCCTTGACCGGGTGGTTGGCGCCGTGGTGGCCGAAGGGCAGCTTGTAGGTCTCCAGCCCGACCGCGCGGCAGAGCAGCTGATGCCCGAGGCAGATGCCGTAGACGGGCAGCTTGCCGACGAGGTCGCGGACGGTGCTCACGATGTAGTCGAGCGCGCCCGGGTCGCCGGGGCCGTTGGCCAGAAACACGGCGTCGGGCTCGCCGGCCATCAGCGCGTCGGCGCCGGCGTGGCAGGGATGCAGGGTGACGGTGGCGCCGCGCGCGCGGAGGTGGCGCACGATCGAGAGCTTGACCCCGGTGTCGATCATCGCGATGTGGATCCCGTGGGTGGGTGGGGTCGTGTTCCCGGTGTCGCCGCCGATCGGGTCAAGCACCGTGGCCCGCCCCGGGGTGACCTCGCGCGCCAGGTCGCGGCCGGTCATGTCCGGCTCGGCGTCGATGAGCGCGCGCGCCTCGGCGGGGCTCATCCGCGCGGGAAACAGGCCGCCGCGCATCGCGCCGCGGTCGCGCAGGTGGCGCACGAGCGCGCGGGTGTCGAGGTCGGTGATCGCCGGAATGCCGCAGTCGGTCAGCCAGCTCAGCCAGCCGCTCTCGGCCCCCGGCGCGTCCTCGCGGTCGACGGCGGCGCGCATGATCGCCGCCCGGGCATGGACGCGGTCTGATTCCATCGCCTCCGCGCTCACCCCGTAGTTGCCGACCTGCGGATAGGTGAAGGCCAGCAGCTGCCCGGCATAGCTGGGGTCGGTCATCGCCTCCTGGTAGCCCGACATCGACGTGGTGAACACGATCTCCCCCACCGCGGGCGCGTCGGCGCCGCAGGCGATGCCGTCGAACCGGGCGCCGTCCTCGAGCAGGACGTAGGCCGTGGCAGCCTGAGAGGTCATCTACCGGTCCTCGCCGCGGGCGGCGCCCGCACCCGAGCGGGCGTGGTCCTCGCCGACCAGCATCGGGCGGCGGTAGACGACCGCGCCGGCGGCGAGCGTCAGCATCACCCGGCCATGCAGCGTACGGCCGTGGAAGCACGAGTTGGCCGACCGGCTGACGTAGCCGTCCTCGCCCACCTCCCAGGTCGTGTCGAGATCGACGAGGCAGAGGTTGGCCTCCTCGCCGACGGCGAGCCGCGGCGTGGGCAGGTCATAGAGCCCGGCGCCGGCGGTCATCCGCTCGATCACAGTGGCGAGCTCGAGCTCACCGGGGAGCACGAGCTCCGTGTAGAGCGCCGCAAAGGCCGTCTCCAGCCCGGTCGTCCCCATCGGCGCCTGCTCGAAGGGGACCTCCTTCTCATGCACCGCGTGGGGCGCGTGGTCGGTCGCCACGCACTCGATGACCCCGCTGCGCAGGCCCTCCACCAGAGCCTGGCGGTCTGTCTCAGTGCGCAGCGGCGGGTTCATCTTGAAGCGGCTGTCGAGCGTGCGCACCATGTCGTCGGTGAGCGTGAGGTGGTGCGGGCTGGCCTCGCCGCTGACGCGTGCGCCGGCCTCCTTGGCCGATGCCAGAGCCGCGACCGACTCGACCGCGGACAGGTGCTGGAAGTGAACCCGTGCGTCCTCGTAGAGCGCCAGCGCCGCGTCGCGGGCGATCATCGTGGACTCCGACACCGAGGGGATCCCCGCGAGCCCGAGCCGGGCCGAGATCGCCCCCTCGTGCATGACCCCGTCCACCGACAGCGCGGGGTCCTCCTCATGCAGGGCGACGATGCCGCCGCAGAGCCGCTGGTACTGGAGCGCCTTGCGCAGCATCCCGGCCGACACCACCGGCTTGCCGTCGTCGGTGAAGCCGATGGCGCCGAGGTCGCGCAGCTCGGCCATCTCGGTGAGCTCCTCGCCGGCGAGACCGCGCGTGATCGAGGCCAGGAAGCCGACGGGGATCCGCGCCTCGCGCTGGGCGCGCTCGATCAGGGCTCCCAGCACCGCCGCGGTGTCGACCGTGGGGGTGGTGTTGGGCATCGCCATCACGGCGCAGTAGCCCCCCGCCGCCGCGGCCGCCGTCCCGGTGTCGAGGTCCTCCTTGTGCTCCTGCCCGGGGGTGCGCAGGTGGACATGGGGATCCACGAAACCGGGGAACACGTGCTTGCCGGCGGCCTCGACGATTTCGATCTGGTCCGATAGGTCCCGCCCGCCGAGCCCCCCGGGCTCACCCAGCTCGGCGATGCGACCGTGGCGGATGAGGATGTCGTGGGCCTCGTCGAGGTCACTGCGGGGGTCGAGCACCTGGGCGCCGCGGATGAGCAGGTCGTCGCCGGGGCGGCCCGCGTGGAACAGCCGCTTTGGACTCATGCCGCCACCGCCAGCACCGGGGAGCCGACCAGCAGCTCGTAGAGGACGGCCATCCTCACGGCGACCCCGGCCTTGACCTGCTGGCCGATGAGCGCCTGCTCGGAGTCGATCATCGCCGCCGACAGCTCCACCCCGCGGTTGACCGGCCCCGGATGCATGACCACCTGGTCGGGGCGCAGCCGCCTGTCGTTGATCTGGTAGCGGCTGGCGTACTCGCGCAGTGAGGGGATGAAGGACTGCTGCATGCGCTCGTGCTGCATCCGCAGCACGTAGACGACGTCGGCCTCGTCGATGCGCTCGAGCGTCGGCGTGGCCGCGCACCCGAGCGCCTCGATCTGGCGGGGCAGGAGGGTCGGCGGCCCGCAGACGGTGACGTCGGCGCCCATGCGGGTGAAGGCGAGGATGTCCGAGCGCGCCACCCGCGAGTGGGTCACGTCGCCGACGATCCAGATGTTGAGGCGATCCAGCGAGCCGAACCGGCGGCGCAACGTGAACACGTCGAGCAGCGCCTGGGTGGGGTGCTCGTGCTTGCCGTCGCCCGCGTTGACCACGGCGGCATCGGTCCAGCCGGCGACCAGCTGCGCAGCGCCCGCGTGCGGGGAGCGGATGACGATCGCCGCGGGGTCGTAGGCCGAGAGCGTCTGGACGGTGTCCTTGAGCGACTCGCCCTTGTCCACGCTCGAGCCCGCCGAGCGGATGTTGACGACGTCGGCCGAGAGCCGTTTGGCCGCCAGCTCGAACGAGCTCGAGGTGCGCGTGCTGGCCTCATAGAAGAGGTTGACGATCGTCCGGCCTCGGAGCGCCGGGACCTTCTTGATCTCCCGCCCGGAGACCTCGGCGAACGACTCGGCGCGGTCGAGCATCTGCTCGATGCCGCTGCGATCCAGGTCATCGATCGAGATCAGGTGGCGAGGCATACGCGTAGTGGTGCTGCTCATGCGGCTTTGATCCTTGGCTGGTTGGCAGGTCCGATCGTCACCTCGTCGACGCCGTCGACCTCGTCGACGCGGACGTTGACGCGCTGCTGCTGCGACGTCGGCAGGTTCTTGCCGACGTAATCGGGACGGATGGGCAGCTCGCGGTGCCCCCGGTCGACCATCACCGCGAGCTGGACCCGGGCCGGCCGGCCGTAGTCGAAGATGGCCTCGATGGCGGCCCGGACGGTGCGCCCGGTGTAGAGCACGTCGTCGACGATGACGATCGTGCGTCCGTCGAGGGAGAAGTCAAGCTCGGTGGCGTGCACGACCGGTGAGCTCGAGCGCAACGTGAGGTCGTCGCGGTAGAAGGCGATGTCCACCGAGCCCAGTGGGACGGCCGACTCCAGCAGCTCCGAGGTCAGCGGCTGCAGCCGCTTGGCCAGGTGCGCGCCCCGGCGGTGAATGCCGACCAGGGCAATGGGGCCGCCGGGATTCTTCTCGATGATCTCGTGGGCGATCCGCACGAGCGTGCGGCGCATGTCATCGCGGTCGAGAGCGACCGTTACAGCGTCCAACTGGCTCCTTCCTGGCCTCACGGGACCGGGTTAAAGGGGCGGGCGACTTGTTGGCGCGGAGCCTAGCAGCGGCCTCGGCGGTCAGCGCGCCCCCCGGGTCGTCGCCGCCCCCCGGGTCGTCGCCGCCCCCCGGGTCGTCGCCGCCCCCCGGTGCTCGGTGCCCCCGGGGTCAGGGCCCCGGCGGTAGAGGACGTGCGCCAGGCCGACATGCTCGATGGGGCGGTCATAGGCGAAGCCGGCCTTCTCCATGACCCGCCGCGAGCGGAGGTTCGCCGGCAGCGTGATCGCGATCAGGTCGCGGAGGCCGAGCGCGGTGAAGGCGACGGCGACGGAGGCGACGGCCAGCTCGGTGGCCAGGCCCTCGCCCCAGCGCTCGGGCGCGATCGCCCATGCCGCCTCGACCGCGAACCCGCCGATGGCATCGGTGTACTGCAGGCCGCCCCGCCCGACCATCAGCCCGGTGGCCCGGTCTCGCAACAGCCACAGCCCGAACCCATGACGCTCCCAGTGCTCGCGTTTGTCCACCAGGCCGGCACGCACGTCGGCCCGGGTCGGCGGGGTGGCCCACGGCCACAGCGTCCTGTAGACGCGCGGGTCCAGGGTGAGCTCGGTGACCTCTGACTCATGCTCGGGCCCGATCGGCTCGCCGCTCATCCGCGGCGTGTCCAGGATCGCCGGCGCGAGCGCCTTCCTCACGATGCCGGTGCCGGCGCCGGTGGCGTGTCGGCCGTCCGCTCCTTCCAGCGGATGAGCGTCGGCTCGCCCCGCTCGGGGAACGGGATCTCGATGGTGTCGAAGTCCCGGGGCACCACGGTGTTGGCGAAGATCGCGCGCGCCTCGTCGCGCAGCTGGCCCAGCGGGTGGCGCGTGGAGACGTGGTTGAGGGCCAGCAGCGTCACCTCGGCCTCCTGGGCGATCGTCGCCGCCTGTCGGGCGGTGGAGTGGCCGTTGTCGGCGGCGCGCTCGCGCTCCTCCTCGGCAAAGGTCGCCTCATGGACGAGCACGTCGGCATGATGGGCGGCGATGCGCAGCGCCTCGCACGGGCGCGTGTCGCCCGAGAGCACCAGCTTGCGTCCGGGCCGGGACGGCCCGAGGACCTGGGCGGGCGTCACCCCGCGGATCGTCTCCCCGCGCTGGACGCGGCCGAACTCGGGGCCTTCGGTGAGGCCGAGGCGCAGCGCGGCCTCCTTGTCGAACTCGCCGGGCCGCTCGTCCTCGTAGAGGACGTAGCCGAACGCGGTGCCGCGGTGCGAGACCGCCACGGGTGCGACGCGGTATCCGTCGCGCTCCAGCTCGTCGCCGGGCTCGAGCTCCACCAGCGCCAGCTCGAAGCCCACCGCGCCCGCCATTCGCAGGGCCAGACCCATCAGCGCCCGCAGCCCGGGCGGGCCACTGATCGTCAACGGAGCCTCGCGGCCGCGGAGGTCGAACGTCTTGAGCATGCCGGGGAGGCCGAGCCAGTGGTCGGCGTGGAAGTGGGTGAGGAAGATCTCGGTGGGATCGGCCAGTCCCACCGAGCTCACCAGCTGGCGCTGCGTCCCCTCCCCGCAGTCGAACAGGATCCGGTCACCACCACGGCGGACGAGGATCGAGGGCAGCCCGCGACGGGCGGTGGGGATCGAGCCCCCGGTGCCGGCGAAGAAGATCGAGAACTCCATGAGCGGTCTGAGTCTGTCAGTGAAGTGTCGTGGCTGTCGACGTCCAACCTGTTGGACGTCGACAGTCACGGCACAAGGTCGATGAGTTCGAACTCCAGCGCACCGCCGCGGAGGCGGCACACGCCCATGGTGTGCCGCGGCTGCCGCCGCCGGTCGGTGGGGCTGCCGGGGTTGAAGATCTGAAAGCCGTCGGGCGCGCGCTCGTGCAGCGGGATGTGGGAGTGGCCGAAGATCACCGCGTCGGCGCCCGGGAACCGGGCTCGCAGCCGTCTGAGGCGCGACTGGGAGGGGCCGGCGTCGTGGATCACCGCCAGCCGCCGATCTCCGACGGGAACCAGGGCGGCTTCGGGCAGCGCCGCGCGCAGCAGCGCGTCGTCGGTGTTGCCGTGCACGCCGACCACCGGACCGAACGCCCTGATCTCCTCCAGCACGCCGAGGGCGCTGAAGTCACCCGCGTGGACGATGAGATCGGCCGCCTTGAGGCGCTGGACGCAGGCGTCGGGGAGCGTGCGCGAGCCGCGGGGCAGGTGGGTGTCGGAGATGATCGCGATGTCCACGGTAAGCTGGCCTGCGATCTTCCCCGATCACAGAGCGCCCGTAGCTCAGGGGATAGAGCGTCCGCCTCCGGAGCGGAAGGTCGCAGGTTCAAATCCTGCCGGGCGCGCTTAGCCAACGCCGAGCCGGTGTGAGCACTATGCCGCGCGCACGTGGGTGGCAACCCCTGATGCGCCGGCGCCGGCGCGCGCTTAGGCTCGGCCTTCACCGACCTGAGCAAAGCGCGAATGTCCACCCACCTTGACGCCCACGTCCTCCTCGAGCGGGAGCCGCGATGCCCGGCCACGACCAGCTGACGGCGCTCGACGCGACGTTCCTGGAGCTCGAGCAGTCCGACGACAGCGCGTTGATGCACATCGGCGGCGCGCTTGTCTTCGATCCCCTCCCCGGCGGCGGCACGCCGACGCTCGGGCAGCTGCGCAGCCACCTCGCCGAGCGGCTTGATCGCCTGCCACGCTACCGGCAGAAGCTCGACGTGCCGCGCACCTCGGGGCTGTTCTGGCCCTCCTGGGAGGAGGATGTGCGTTTCGACCTCGACGCCCACGTCCGCCACGCAACTCTCCCGGCGCCGGGGGACGAGCGCGATCTCCTGGACTGGACCTCGGACTTCTTCTCACACCGCCTGGACCGCTCCCGGCCGCTGTGGGAGATGGTGCTGCTCGACGGCATGGCCGAGGGGCGCTGGGCGCTGGTGTGGAAGACCCATCACTGCCTGGTCGACGGCGTCGGCTCGGTCAACGTCGTCGACCTCCTGTTCGACGCCGAGCCGGCGCCGCGCGAACCCCCGCGTCGCGCCGGCACCGGGCCGGCGGTGACCGCCTCGGACCATGGCCGGCACGTCGGGCTGCTGCACCCACCCGAGTCCGTGCGCCGAACGGCTGGAGCCGGCCTGGCGGCCGCCCGCGTCGGCGCGCACGTCCTGACCCATCCGCGTGCGGCGTTCGAGCGCTCGCGGGGCGTGCTCGACCTGCTCGTCCATGACGAGCTGATCGCGGCGCCGCGGTCGAGTCTCAACGTCCCCATCGGCGCCACACGACGGATCGCCACCGTGCACGTGGAGCTCGAGGCGCTGAATGCGATCCGTTCGGGACTGGGCGGCAAGATCAATGATGTCGTGCTCTGCGTCGTCACCGCCGGGCTGCGCAGGCTGCTCCTCGCGCGCGGCGAGGATCCGCCGCACCAGGGACTGCGCGCGATGGTGCCGGTGAACACCCGCACCGGAGGCGACGACGGCGAGCTCGGCAACCAGGTCTCCTCACTGTTTGTCGACCTGCCGGTGTCCGAGGACGATCCACTGCGCCGTTATGAACTGGTGCGCGCCGCCGTGCAGAAGCAGAAGTCCGGCGGCCAGGCGCTCGCGGCGTCGGCGGTGACCACGCTGGGCGGACTGGCGCCGCCCGTGCTGCACGCGACCTTCGCGCGCTCGCTGTTTGCCAAGCGGCTCTTCAACATCACCGTCACCAACGTCCCCGGCTCGCCTCGTCGCCTCTACGCGTTCAGCGCCCCGATGGTTGACGTGGTGCCCGTGGTGCCGCTGGCGGCCGAGCACGCCGTCGGGCTCGCCGTCATCTCCTATGCCGGTGGAGCGACGTTCGGGCTGTGCGCGGATCGCGCCACGGTGCCCGACCTCGACGTGCTCAGGGCCGGCATCGTCACCTCGCTGGGCGAGCTGGCCTCCCTGGCCCACGCGTCGGCGACGGCACCCTAGGCGGGCCAGCGGCGCCCTGGCGCGCCAGCGGCACCTCAGCCGCGCCAGCCGCTCCGCTGAACAAGGACGCCCGGCCCGTCGGGGGCGCAACTCCCGACGGGCCAGATGCCGGTGCCTTACGCGAGGACGGTCTCGGCGACCCGCTGGATGGCGGCGCCGTGGCGCTCGGGGCCGTTCAACACGACCTTCAGCGCGCCGGTGTTGGCGGCATCCGCAAACGTGTCGTAGGCGTCCATCGTGTCACCCAGGGCGAAGCGATGGGTGGCGAACAGTGACGGGTCGAGGCGACCGCTCGCGATCAGCCTCATCAGCTGAGGAATGCTGAACGTGTCCACCAGCCCGGTGGTCACGGTCACGTCGCGGATCCACAGCTTCTCCAGATGCAGAGTCACGGGCTTGCCGTGCACGCCGATGTTCGCCAGCCGGCCGCCCGGGCGGATCAGCTCGGCCGCCAGCTCGAACGTCGCCGGAACGCCCACCGCCTCGAAGGCGGCGTCGGCGCCCAGGCCATCGGTCATCTCCATGACCTGTGCGAGCGCGTCCTTGCGACCGTTGTTGATCGTCACATCGGCGCCGAACCGGCGTGCGCTCTCCAGGCGGCTGTCGGCGAGGTCGATCGCGACGATCCGCCCCGGGGTGTACAGCCTCGCGGTCAGGATCGCGGCCAGGCCGATCGGTCCGGCGCCGACGATCGCGACCGTGTCACCGGGCGAGACCATGCCGTTGAGCACGCCCACCTCATATGCGGTGGGGAGGATGTCGGCCAGGAACAGCACCTGCTCATCGGTGAGCTGCTCGGGGACCTTGTACACCGAGTTGTCGGCGAACGGCACGCGCGCATACTCGGCCTGCAGGCCGTTGATCAGGTGTCCGAAGATCCACCCGCCCCCGCCGATGCATTGCCCGTAGCGACCCTCCTTGCAGAAGCGACAGCGCCCGCACGAGCTCACGCAGGAGACCAGCACCCGATCGCCGGGGGCGACAGTGCTGACACCGGCGCCGATCTCCTGGACCGTGCCCACGGCCTCGTGGCCGAGGATCGTGCCCGGCGTCGTCTCCGGGACGTCGCCTTTGAGGATGTGCAGATCGGTGCCGCAGATCGTGCTGGTGTCGATGCGCACGATGATGTCGGTGGGATCCAGAATCGTCGGGTCCTCGACAGAGTCCCAACCGCGCTCACCGGGTCCGTGGTAGACGAGGGCTTTCATGTTGCGCCTCCTATGGGGTGATTTGAGCGCGATCGTAGGAGCGCCGGAGCGCTCCCACATCCGGGGTTTCCCCGCGCCTTGACGTCGTTTCCCCTGATGCGCCGCGGCGTTCGCGCCCGACGACCGGTGCCGCTCGCAGACTGTTCCCCCGTTCAACCCGCGCGCCGCGCCTTGACGAAATCTGCACGCGCCGGGCCGGTTCTTTCACAGGCTCCTCACACCGGCGAACCTACGCTCGGTGTGAGCTTTTCAAGCGGCCCGGCCCAGTCCCCCAAGGTTTACGGCCCGGGCAACGCAGACCCGGTTTTGACATCACAGGAGCGCATCCATGCCCACCATTTCCCTCCCGCCGCGGGGCGAGCTCACCTCCGCTCCGCGCGACGGCCGCACCGGCCTTACCGAGCCATCACTCGCACTCCGCCTGCACGTGGCCGCTCATCGCCAGTCGCTGACCCACGAGCTGTCCGAGGGTGCCGACCCGACCGTGTCGCCGGCACTGGCGCTGCGGGCCAGGCAGCTGACCAGCGACCGCAGTCGCCGGATGCTGGCGCGCTCGCTGCGTCGCACCGTGCACGAGGCTCTGCACCCGGTGCCCAGGCGCGTCACGTTCGGGCCCCTTCGCCGCGGTGCCGTGATCGACGCCGAGGATGTCATCGACGTCCTGGTCAAGCGGCTGCACAGCCCTGAGCCGATCGCCGCGGAGGGCGCTGCCCTGATCCAGCGGGTGCTGAGCGATGGCGCGTGGAGCCCGCTGTACAGCACCGCGCCCGGAGGCACGCTGCGGCGGCTGGTGGTGCTGGCCACCGCCGCGCTCGAGCCCGCCGATATGAGCTGAGCGGCGTGCCCCGCGGCCGGCCGCGACCGCGCCCGTCCGGTGGTCTCCGATCTCGCGGTGGCCGGCGCTCTGGAGCGCCTGGCCGCGGTAGCGCTGGACGGTCCCGGCATCCGGTCACTGGCGTGCCCCGACGCCGGTCAGGAATTCCCGCATCCGCGCCGGTCCACTCGTCGCGGCCGCCAGTGGCGCGGTCTGGTCATCCGCGCCGTCGCGCATGCCCTGAGCGAGCTCGCTGATCGCCTCGATCGCCGTACGCCGCGGCGACCAATCGAGCTCGCGGCGGGCCCGTTCGGTACTCATGAGCGGAACCCCGAGCCCCATGTCGACCCACCCCGGCTCGGCCGGTTGCAGCCGCATCCGGTACGTGGTGGCGGCCGCGGCACGGATGACTCGTGGAGACACGGTCACCAAGCGAGCGCCCAACATCCCCGCGAGCTCCTGCGAACCGATCGCCGGCTCCGCCGCGATGTTGAACGCGCCGGCGCAATCGGACAGGACCGCGGCGCGGTACGCCTCGCCCACGTCGTCAGAATGCACTGCCTGGAAGCACAGCCGAGCCACAGCGGGCCACAGCGGGACCAGCGAGGACCGCAGCAACGCGCGCGGGAGCAGCGGCCCGACGAACAGGCGACGGATCTCGGTCGCCGCCTCTCGTTTGAAGATGAGGCCGGGCCGCAGGCGAACCACGCGCAAAGGCGGGTGCTCGGCCTCCAGGGAGTCGAGCTGGCGCTCGACCGCGGCCTTGTGACGGGAGTAGAACGAGGTCGCGATGCCGTGCGTCGGCCAGCTCTCGTCCACGCGGCGGTCCTTCGGACCCGGAGAGTACGCCCCGACGGACGATGCGTAGACCAGCGCGGGAACCCGAGCCGCGACCACCGCCTCGAAGACACGACGGCTTCCCTCGACGTTGACCCGCCGCGTCAACGTCTCATCTCGGCCCGGCTGGATCAGCCAGGCCAGGTGCACGACCGCGTCGGCGCCGTCGAACACCGCACCGAGGTCGTCGGTGGTGATGTCGGCGCGCGCGAACTCGGCGCCATCAAGACCCCGCCCGGGCTCGCGGCGTGCGATCCCGATGACCTGGTCGACTGCGGAGTCGGCGGCCAGAGCCCGCACGACACTGGTGCCCACGTTCCCGGTCGCGCCGGTGACGACGATCCTCATGCTCAGCGACTGCCCGTCCGCGGGGGCGGTAACCACCACCTCGCTCCCGGACCTCGGGCCACCGCGGTCGGGGACCTCCCGATCCGCAGTGTGCGTCGCCGGACGATGCCCGTTCTCGTTTTGTCGTCGATGAGGAGGGTAGTGGCGCTCACCGTGACGGTCAAAGACGATGAGGATCTCCGGCTGCTGGCCGGCCACAGCCCCGATCAGGAGCGTCCCCTGGGTGGCTACGGCGCCCTGCTGGGCACGTTCGGCGGCCTGTCCGTGGGGTTCGGCGCGTGGCTGCATCGGTCCGGGCGAGGGCTGCCGGACACGATCGCTCCCGGCGATCTGCTGCTGGGCGCCGTGGCCACCCACAAGTGCGCGCGGCTGCTCACCCGCGACCGGGTGACCAGCGTGGTTCGGGCCCCGTTCACCCGCTTTCAGCACGACGCCGGTCCCAGCGAGGTCGACGAACGCGCGCGAGGACGCGGGCTGCGCCGCGCGGTCGGCGAGCTGCTGGTCTGCCCCTACTGCGTCGATATGTGGGCGGCCGGCGGGTTTGTCGGCGGGCTGATTGCCGCCCCGCGGCCGACGCGGTGGATTGCCGCCGTCTTTACGGTCTTGGCGGGAGCTGACATGTTGCAGATCGCCTACCGCAAGGCCGAGAGCAGTCTGTGACCCACCACACCTCCGCCCCGCGGGTCACCGGCGCAAGCCGAGGTCGGCGAGCATGTCTTCTCGCTCATCGCATGAGTAGTCGTCAACCACGGTCCGAGCACCGGGCATATCAACGTCAGTCCTCCGCCGAGCAGTCCTGCCGACCTCACCGACGCGGGGCGGCAGGCGCGGTAGCGCGGACACGCGCTTCGTCGGCCTTGTCGGCGATGTCGTTCATCTGACCCTCATCTGTGAGCCGGCTGCTGCTCGTCGTAGCGCCCGAGCACGAGATCCCGGTCGTCTACGTCAACGACAACCACGGGGACTGGACGGCGGGTCGCGAGGAGCTCGCCCAAGCGGCGATGGACGGCGCCGCGCCTGCACTGGTGGAGCCCCTGCTGCCTCCCCGCGACGTCCCGTTCATCGTCAAGGCACGGCACTCGATCTTCTACGGCACACAACTGGAGTACCTGCTGCGCCAGAACGGCATCTCGCGGCTCGTGCTCACCGGCCAGGTCGCCGAGCAGTGCGTCCTGTACTCCGCGTTGGACGCCTACGTCCGTCACTTCGAGGTCGTCGTCCCGCGCGACGCGGTCGCGTACATCCACCAGGATCTGGCCGAGGCGGCGCTGCGGATGATGGAACGCAACATGCGCGCCACCGTCGCGGGGTCTGAGGACGCGCTGGCGGCCGTCACCGGCGCCGGCAACTGAGATCCTGCGCGCCGGCCGCGGTCCGGTCAGCCGGCGGCGGCGAGCAGCACTCGCCGGTAGTCCTCCCAGGTGTCGACGTCGAGCGGGACGGGACCGTCCATCGCCACCTCGGCCACCTCATCGGCATGGCTGTCCATCAGCTTCCATACGGCCTTGTCACCGTGCAGGCCGGCCAGCTCGCCGAACATCGAGCGCGCGAACGCCAGCGGGTGGCCGCGGCCGTCGCGGTAGGCGCACGCGGCCAGCGGCGCAGCGCCGCGCCCGTTCAGGAGCGCCTCGACGTTGGCCACGCCGACGCCGGGCTGATCGCCGAGCATCAGGACCAGCACGTCGCAGCGCTCGTCGACATGCTCGAGCGCCGCGGCGATCGAGGAGGAGCAGCCGTCGCTGTAGTTCTCGTTCTCCACCACCTCGACCGCGCGCAGATCCACCCAGCGGCGCACCTCGGCCGAGGCGCCCCCGACGACGCACAGCAGCTGGTCAAACGGGCAGCTGCGGGCGGTCTGGAGCACGTGGCCCAGCAGCGGGGCGCCGCCGTAGGGCAGCAGCTGCTTGGCCTGGCCCAGGCGCTTGGAGCCGCCCGCGGCCAGCACCAGGCCGCTGATCCACTGGTCGGTGCTCCCGGGCTCTCTCACGACTGCTGGGCCGCCAGGTCCTCGGCGTGCTCGGCCGCGTAGCGGCCCCGGCACCCGTCACAGCAGAAGTAGACGAGGTCGCCGGCCACGTCCAACCGTGGCGCCGCATCGGTGATCGCCACCTGCATGCCGCACACCGGGTCAGTGGCCACCGCGACCACGACGGGCGCGGGCGCCGACGCCTCCGCACGGGCGGGCGGGGTCATCACCGGATCGGCATGGTGGCGCTCGACCATCTCGGCCAGGATCGAGATGGCGATCTCCGCCGGGGTGCGGGCGCCGATGTTCAGGCCCGCGGGGGTGCGCAGCTGGGCGGTGAGCTCCTCGGGGACGTCGAGCTCGGCGCGCACCGCCGCGCCGCGCTTGGGGCTGGCCACCAGGGCCACGTAGCTCACCCCGGCGCGCAGCGCCTCTGCGATGACCGTCTCCTCGCCGTTGCCGTGCGAGGCGACGATCACGGCCGCCGCACCGGTCACCTCCACGCCGGCGCCGGCCGCAGCGCGCAGGATGTCGTAGCCCGCGGCCTTGGCCACCCCCACGACCGCCTCGGCGATCGGGGAGCCGCCGACCACCACGACGCGGGCGGCGGGCAGGTGGGGCTCCAGGAAGATCTCGAGCGCCCCGCCGCTCAGGCACGGGTTGCGCTCCACCACCGCACCCTCGATCGCGTCGGCGCCCTCGGCGTCGCCGTCCTGCGGGACGAGGCGCAGCAGCAGCGGGTCGCCCGTCTCCATGGCGCGCAGTGCGTGCAGGCGGACCGAGGACTCGGCACACACCCCGCCGACGAAGCCCTCCATGGTCCCGTCGGGCAGGACGATCGCCGCGTTGCCGGGACGGACGCTGGTGGGACGGCGGGCCCGGACGACGGTGGCGAGCACGAACGGCGTGCGCGCGGAGAGCAGGCTCTGTACGTGGATGGCGAGGTCGCCCTGGATCATCTACTCAATCCTTCCCTTGCTTAGGGCTCGTGACGCGTGATCTGCGGCTCCGACGGCGTCTGGACGCGCCTGACGCCACTCGCTCGCCCTCACGGACGAACAGTACGCTCGAGGGCGAGCGAGTGCCGTCAGCCACGCCCAGCCACTCGCCGGATTGCACAGCTAATTCCCTCCCGAACCCATCGCGTCCCACACACGTCCCGGCGTGCACGGCATATCGATGTGACGCACGCCGAATGGCTTCAGCGCGTCGCAGACGGCGTTGACGATCGCCGGCGGCGAGCCGACGGTGGCCGATTCCCCGATCCCCTTGGCCCCGAAGGGGTGGTGGGGTGAGGGTGTGACCGTGTGGCCGGTCTCCCATTCGGGGACCTCCACCGCGGTCGGGATGAGGTAGTCCATGAGGGACCCGCCGAGGCAGTTGCCGTGCTCGTCGAAGGCGATCATCTCCATGAGCGCCAGGCCGACGCCATCGGTGAGCCCGCCGTGGACCTGGCCCTCGATGATCATCGGGTTGATCCGGGTGCCGCAGTCGTCGACGGCCACGAAGCGCTCGACGCGGACCTTCCCGGTCCCGGGGTCGACGCCGACCACGCAGATGTAGGCGCCGAAAGGGAACGTGAGGTTCGGCGGGTCATAGACCGTCTCGGCATCCAGGCCTGACTCCACCCCCGGCGGCAGCTCCACCGAGCCGCGGGCGGCCGCGGCGATCTCGGGGATCGTGGCCCCCTTCTCCGGATCGCCCTTGACGAACCAGCGCGAGGGACGGGCGTCGAGGCCTTCGTTGACCCACTCCAGGTCGTCGGGCGAGACCTCGAGCATCGCGGCGGCCACGATGCGGGCGCGGTCGCGCACCTTGCGCGCCACCAGCGCCGCGGCCGCACCGCTGACCGGGGTCGAGCGCGACCCGTAGGTGCCCAGGCCGTACGGCGTGGCGTCGGTGTCACCGTGGACGACGTCGACGTCCTCGGGCGGGATCCCCAGCTCGTGGGCCACGATCTGCGCGAACGTCGTCTCGTGGCCCTGGCCCTGGGTCTGCACGCTGATGGCGAGCTGCGCCTTTCCGGTCGGCGAGATGCGCAGGGCAGCGCCGTCGTTCATGCCCAGCCCGGCGATGTCCATGTGCTTGCGGGGCCCCGCCCCCACCGCCTCGGTGAAGAACGAGATCCCGATGCCCATCAGCTCGCCGCGCTCGCGCCGCCGTGCCTGCTCGGCGCGCAGCGCGTCGTAGCCGGCGAGGTCCAGCGCCGCGTGCAGCGCCCGCGGATAGTCGCCGGAGTCATACACCCAGCCCGTCTGACACGTGTACGGGAACTGCTCGGGCGCCAGCAGGTTCGACAGCCGCAGCTCCGCGGGATCCATGCCCAGCTCTGCGGCGAGCATCTCGACGAGCCGCTCCACGAGGTACACCGCCTCGGCGACGCGAAACGAGCACGCGTAGGCGACGCCGCCGGGCGCCTTGTTGGTGTACACGCCCCGGACGTGGCAGTGGGCGGCCTCGAGGTCATAGGAGCCGGTGAACACGTGGAAGAAGCCGGCGGGGAAGCGCGTCGGCTGGGCGGTGGCGTTGAAGGCGCCGTGATCGGCGAGGACGTCGACCCGGACCGCGCGGATCCGCCCGTCGGCCCCGGCGGCGATGGCGCCGCGCATCCGGTAATCGCGCGAGAAGCCGGTGGACATGAGGTTCTCGGAGCGATCCTCCATCCACTTGACCGGTCGCCCGATGCTCATCGCGGCCACGGCGGCGCACACGTAGCCGGGATAGACCGGGACCTTGTTGCCGAAGCCGCCGCCGACGTCGGGAGAGACGACCCGGATGCGGTGCTCGTCGAGGTCGAGGATCCCGGCGTAGAGCGTGCGATGGGCGTGCGGCGCCTGCGTGGTCGCCCATAGCGTCAGCTTGCCGCTGCTCCGGTCGAACTCGGCCACTGCGCCGCAGGTCTCCATCGGCGCCGGGTGCGAGCGCGGGAAGACCATGTCCTGCTCCACCACGACGTCGGCGTCGGCGAACACCGCCGCGGTGCGCGCCGCGTCCCCGGCCTCCCAGTCGAACAGGTGATTGTCGGTGCGGCCCGGGTGATCGTCGCGGATGACGGGCGCATCGGCGTCGAGCGCCCGCCGCGGGTCGACCACGACGCTCAGGGGCTCGTACTCCACCTCCACCAGCTCCAGCGCATCGCGGGCGGAATAGCGGTCCTCGGCGATGACGAACGCCACCTCCTGGCCCTGGAAGCGGACCTTGTCGGTGGCCAGGACGGCCTGGGTGTCCCCCGACAGCGTCGGCATCCACGCCGTGCCGCGCGCTTCGAGGTCACGGCCGGTGATGACCCCGAGCACCTTTGGGTGCGCGAGCGCGGCCGAGGTGTCCAGGGAGACGATGCGAGCGTGTGCGTACGGACTGCGGAGCACCGCGCCGTGCACCATCCCCGGCCGCTGCACGTCATCCACGAACACACCGCGGCCGCGGATGAGCCGGTCGTCCTCCTTGCGCGTCATGCGCCCGAAGCCGATCGGCCGCTCCTGGCCCGCGTCCGCGATGTCGTGAGCCACCGCCATGCGCTACCCGCCCGCCCTGGGCCGCCGGGCCGCCTGGACCGCAACCTCGGCGGCGATGTTGACGGTGCGACAGCGGCCGCAGCGCACCCGGACCCGCCGGGTCATGTACGCCGGGTCCATGCCGGCGGCGAGCACGTTTCCGCAGCTCGCGCACACGTAGTCGTACTCGCCGTTGCCGCGGAACACGGGCCGGTCGGGGTTGTCCTGGACGGCGGTGCCGCCGTCCACCGGGACCTCGCCCGCCTGAACCTCTCGCATGGTGCGCACCGGCATCGCTCCCGCGCTCCGCGATCTACGCCGCCGCCGCGAAGTTGCCGACGAAGTCCTTGATGAGCGCGTCGAGCACGGTGGCCACGGTGCCCTCCCCCATCGACGCCGCCTTACCGGTGATCTGCGCCGCGGTGTGCAGGTTGCCGCCGCCGTCGTTCAGCGTGAAGGTCACGTCGGCGTTGGCGTGACCGGACCCGCCGACCTCGCGGGACTTGACGCGCAGCAGCGCGGTATGGGCGTCGGCATCCTTTTCGACGATGCTCACCGTCCCGGCGAAGCGCATCGACATCGCGCCCATCTTGATCCGGATCTCGGCCTTGACCTCCTCGTCTGAGACCTTCTCCTTGACCGTGCCGCCCTGCACGCAGGGGACGAGGCGGTCGAGGTCCAGGACGAGCTTCCAGTTGTCGTCGATCGACTTGTCGGAGGTGATCGGATGGTCGAGCTCAACCATGTTCAAGGGTCCTTTCGCAGGTATGTTCTGAGGTGCAACCGAGTGACGAGAGAGAAAGAGATCCAAGCATGGCGATAGAGCCGGGAACGTATGAGCTGGGACCGCAGGACGGAAAGCTGTTGGTCCGCACGGGCAAGGGCGGCGCGGCATCGAAGGCCGGCCACAATCTGCTCATCGAGGTCGAGCGATGGGGCGCCACGGCACAGCTTGCCGATGACCTGGCCCAGAGCGTGCTCGAGCTCACCGCGGACTCGACCTCGTTCAAGGTGCTCGACGGCACGGGCGGCGTGAAGTCGCTGGATGCCGGCGACAAGGACGGCATCGCCCAGACGATCAACCAGGACGTGCTCAAGGGCACCCCGATCTCGTTCAAGTCCACCTCGGTCCGGGCCGACGGCGACGACCGCCTGCACGTCACCGGCGACCTCGAGCTGGCCAACGGCGTCAACCTGATCGCGTTCGATCTCACCGTCTCCGGCGACGGGCGGCTGGCCGGCACCGCCACCGTCAAGCAGACCGAGTGGGGCATGAAGCCGTACTCGGCCCTGTTTGGAACGCTCAAGGTCACCGATGAGGTCGGCGTGGAGATCGACGCCAAGCTGCGACCCGCGGGCTGAGGACGGGCGGGGACGGGGCCTGGCATCAGTCGCGGTACACCGTCTGCGCGTCGAGGCCGCCCTCCACACCGGGCGGCAGCGCGCCGGTGCCGTGGGCATACATGGCGATGTCAGCGATCGTGCGCGAACGATCGGGGTCCTCGCCGGCGCTGAAGACGCCGTCACCCCAGCTCAGCTCGTCCGCCGGCGCGTCGAGCGCCATGCCGGCGAGCAGCCGGGCCTTGGCCAGGATCTTCTCGGTGGCCGAGGACACCGCCGCCGCGGTGGCGTCCGACGGCGCGGTGTTGAAGCCGTGCCCCTCACCGAAGCGATCGAGGTCGCCCGGGACGACCTTGACGTCGAGCGATGGAATGCCGAGCTCGCCGGCGACCTGCCGGGCATAGTCGGACTCGTGCCCGTCAGCCTCGGTGGTGAGGCTGAGGACCATCTTGCCGGTCGGGTGCACCCGCAGGAACACCGCGCGGTATGCCTCATCTGCCATCGCGTACTCCCTCCTTTGAACGTGGCTCGGCCGCCAGTCGTTGGCGTTCCTGGTGGGCGGTGAGCGCGTTGTGCTCCTCCAGGTCGCAGAAGCTCGGCTGCGGGCCGCCGAGCAGGTGCGGCGGAACCGCCGGGCGCTCACAGCCCGGGTAGATGCAGATCTTGGGCGGACGATCGCCAGCGGCGCCCCGCGGCGCCGGTACCTCGGGGTCGTCGTGCAGTGGGCCGAGCGGGCCGAGCGGGCGGTGCGGGCTCATCGTCCGAGGCTCCATCCCGGGGTGGTGCGGCCTCGCGAGGGGCCGTAGCCCGATGGCATCGCCACCGAGCTGCCGGGCACGGGCGTGGCGCTGGGCCAGGACTTCTCCTTCTCAGCATCGCTCCCTGCCCAGCCCTCGGCCCATCTCCCGCGCGCGCCCGGGCGCTCGCCGGCCTCGGCGCGCCGGGCGCCGATGACGTCGACGACCTCCTCCAGCGCCTCGAGGCTGTGGCCGCTGACCAGCGCGTCGCAGTGGGGCAGCGCCGCCGCCATGCCACCCGCCCGGGGGGCGAAGCCGCTGGCCGCGGCGCGGGGGTTGACCCACACGATCCGGTAGGCCAGCCGCGACAGACGCTCCATCTCGCGGCCCACGAGCGCCGGGTCACCGCGCTCCCAGCCGTCAGACAGAATGACCACCACCGCTCCGCGGGCCATCCCACGGCGGCCGTGCCGGTCGTTGAAGGTCTTCAGCGCATCGCCGATCCGGG
The DNA here is from genome assembly GCA_963771675.1 of uncultured Actinomycetota bacterium. Classification (GTDB taxonomy): domain Bacteria; phylum Actinomycetota; class Thermoleophilia; order Solirubrobacterales; family Solirubrobacteraceae; genus Palsa-465. The sequence goes on from CAVYUJ010000011.1 coordinate 294,420, forward strand.
TGCCGCTCGACCAGTCGGGGGCGGTGGCCGCCGCCCGCTGGATGGCACGCTCGGGGTTGCGCGAATGCAGGGCGCGCGTGAGCCGCGTGAGCCGGGTCGCGAACACGAACGCCTCAGAGCGCGTGCGGCGATCGCCGCCGCCGGCGGCGCAGGTGAGGAACTGGAGATAGGCCCGGGCGTAGGGCTCCATCGAGCCCGAGATGTCGCACAGGAGCACGAGACGGCGACGCAGGACGCGGCGGCGCCGGTGGGCCAGGCGAATCGGGTCACCGCCGGTGCGCAGGCTGCCGCGCAGCGTCCGGCGCATGTCCACCCGGTCGCCCCGGCGGCGGCGCTGGGCGCGACGCGTGCGCCGCTGCGGCGTGGCCAGCGTGAGGCGCGCCATCAGGCGATACAGCGCGGCCAGCTCGTCGGCATCCAGCGCGTCGAAGCGCTTGGTGCGGATGACCTCCTCGTCGGAGGCGAGCACCCCGACGGGCAGCTCCTGCTCGGCGGGCTCGGTGGCGCTGCGCGAGGTCGCCGGCGCCGCGCCCGCCGCCCACGCCTCGTCCTCGCGCCGGTCCGCGCCCGCCGGCCGCTCGGCGATCCGGCCTTCGTCGGCCGGGCTCTGCGCCGGGACCTGGCGGACGTCCTCGATCACCTGCGCCGCATCTCCGCTCCGCGCGCCCGCGCCGAACACCTCCGCGAACACCCGGTCAAAGATCCGCACCTGCGACGGGTCGGAGACGAACACCGCGCGTGCGGTCCAGTACAGCCGCCGCCGTGAGATCGTCCCCACCCGCCCGACCGAGCGCAGCGCCGCGGCGAAGCGGGCGGAGCGCTCCGCGCTCACCGGCACGCCGGCGTCGTGCAGGCGGCGCCCGAAGGCGCCGACCAGCGGCGCCAGCTCCAGCTCCACGGTCTCGACAGCAAAGGCCCGCGTCATCCGAACATCACCGCGCCCCGCCCACCAGCTTGGCCAACCCCGCGGCGCTGACCAGCTCCTGGTCCTCGCGGTACTTGAGCACCGAGCCGAGCGTCCGCTGCGCGGTGCCCTCGTCGAGCTCGGTGACGCCGAGCACGCTGAGGGCGGCCAGCCAGTCGATCGCCTCGGCGATGCCCGGCGGCTTCTGCACGTCGGAGTCGCGCATGCGGCTGACGGCATCGGCCACCTGCACCGCCAGCGTCGAGGCGGCGCCCGGGACCCGCCGGCGGATGATCTCCACCTCGCGCTCGGGCGTGGGGTACTCGATCCACTGGTACAGGCAGCGCCGCTTGACGGCGTCGTGCAGATCGCGGGTGCGGTTGGAGGTGAGCACGATCGCCGGCGGGTGGGTGGCCGTCACCGTGCCGATCTCGGGGATCGTCACCGTCGCCTCGGCCAGCAGCTCCAGCAGGAACGCCTCGAAGTCGTCGTCGGCGCGGTCGATCTCATCGATGAGCAGCACCGCGGGCCGAGGCCCCGGATGCTGCAACGCCTGGAGCAGCGGGCGGGCGATCAGGTAATCGGGGCCGAACAGATCGGCCTCGGACAGCTCGGCGCCACGGGCGTCGGCGAGGCGGATGGAGAGCAGCTGGCGGGGATAGTTCCACTCATACAGAGCCTCGGCGGCATCGATCCCCTCGTAGCACTGCAGGCGCACGAGCGGGGTGTCGAGCACCGCCGCCAGGGACTTGGCCGCCTCGGTCTTGCCCACCCCCGCCTCGCCCTCGAGCAGCAGCGGCTGCGGCAGCGCGAGGCTGAGGAACATCGACGTGGCCAGCCCCTCGTCGACGAGGTAGTCGACCGAGGCCAGCCGCCGGGCCAGTGTCTCGACGTCGGGGACGAGGTGGCGCATCTCGCTCGCCACCTGTGCGGGATCCGAATTCATGTCCGTGGTGACGCCGTCCGGAGCCATCACTGCGGCGGCTGGGGACGCCCCTGCATCGCTGCCCACACCCGCGCGGGGGTGCACGGCATGTCGACATGGTCCACCCCGTGGGTCGGGTGCAGGGCGTCGATGACCGCGTTGACGATCGCCGGCGGCGAGCCGACGTTGGGGGACTCCCCGACGCCCTTGGCGCCCAGCGGGTGGTGCGGGCACGGCGTGACGGTCTGCCCCAGCTCGAAGTCGGGGCACTCCAGCGCGGTCGGGATGAGGTAGTCCATGAACGAGGAGTTCAGGCAGTTGCCCTCCTCGTCGAAGGTGATCACCTCCATCAGTGCGATCCCGATCCCCTCGGCCAGTCCGCCGTGGATCTGGCCGTCGACGATCATCGGGTTGATCCGCACGCCGCAGTCGTCGACGGCGATGAACCGCCGCACCGTCACCTGCGCGGTGTCGGGGTCGATGTCGACGACGGCGATGTAGGCCCCGTAGGGGTAGGTGAGATTGGGCGGGTCGTAGATGACCTGGCCGTCCAGGCCGCCCTCCATGCCCTCCGGCAGCGACTCGCCGCTGTAGGCGCGGGCCGCGATGTCCTCGATCATCGCCCCCTTCTCCGGGTCGCCCTTCACATACCAGCGGCCCTTCTCCCAGGCCAGGTCCTCGGGCCGGGTCTCGAGCATGTGGGCGGCGATGAGCCGGGCCTTGTCGCGCACCTTGCGTGAGACGACCGCCACCGCGGCGCCCGAGACCGGGGTCGAGCGCGACCCGTAGGTACCCAGGCCGTAGGGGGTCTTGTCGGTGTCCCCGTGGCGGACCTGGATGTCCTCGGGCGGGATCCCCAGCTCCTCGGCCACGATCTGGGCGAAGGTGGTCTCGTGGCCCTGGCCCTGGGTCTGGGCGCTGAGCGACACCACCGCCTTGCCCGACGGGTGCACGCGCAGGTCGGCGCCGTCGTTCATCGACATCCCCAGGATGTCCATGTGCTTGCGCGGGCCGGCGCCGACGCCCTCGGTGAAGAAGGAGACGCCGATGCCCATCAGCTCACCGCGGGCCCGCTTCTCGGCCTGCTCGGAGAGGAGGTCGTCGTAGCCGGCGATGTCCATCGCCACCTTCATCGTCTCGGCGTAGTTGCCCGAGTCATACGTCCACCCGGTGGTCGTCTCATAGGGGAACTGCTCGGGCCCGATGAAGCTGCGCATCCGCAGGTCGATCTGATCAGTGCCCATCTCCAGGGCGAGCGCGTTGACCATGCGCTCGACGAGGTAGACGGCCTCGGTGATGCGGAACGAGCACCGGTAGGCGACACCGCCCGGGGCCTTGTTGGTGTAGACGGCCTTGACCTTGACGTGACTGGCCTGCAGGTCATAGGAGCCGCAGCAGATGTGGAAGAACCCGGCGGGGAACTTCGTCGGCTGCGCGGTCGAGTCAAAGGCGCCGTGGTCGGCGATCACGTCGACGCGCAGGCCGGTGAGCTTGCCGTCCTTGGCGCACATCTGCGCCCGCATGATGTAGTCGCGGGCAAAGCCGGTGGACATGAGGTTCTCGGAGCGGTCCTCGATCCACTTCACCGGCACGCCGGCCACGATCGAGCCGGCGATGGCGCACACGTAGCCGGGGTACACCGGCACCTTGTTGCCGAAGCCGCCGCCGATGTCGTTGCAGCGGATGCGGATCATGTGCTCGGCCAGACCCGCCACATGCGCGTACACCGTGCGGTGGACATTGGGCGCCTGGTTGCCGTTGTAGATGTCCAGCTGTCCGGTCTTGGGGTTGAAGTCGGCGATCATGCCGCACGTCTCCAGCGGGGCCGGGTGACAGCGCGGGTAGATGATGTCCCGGGTGGTGATGACGTCGGCCTCGGCGAAGACGCGGTCGGTGGCCTCCTCGTCGCCGGCCTCCCACGTGGCCGAGGCCAGGTTGTCGGTCTGGCCCTCCTTGTCGTCGCGGATCAGCGGCGCGTCGGGGTCCAGCGCCTTGCGGGCGTCCACGACGGCGGGCAGGGGCTCGTAGTCGACGTCGATGAGCGGCAGCGCGTCGCGCGCGATGTACTCGTCGGTGGCGATGACGAACGCCACCTCCTGGCCCTGGAAGCGGACCTTGTCACCCGCCAGCACCGCCTGGGTGTCGTAGGAGATCGTCGGCATCCAGGCGAGGCCGAGCGTCTCGAGGTCCTTGGCGGTGATGACCGCGGCCACGCCCGGCAGCGCCAGCGCGGCCGAGGTGTCGATCGCGTTGATCTTGGCGTGCGCGTAGGGGCTGCGCAGGACCGCCCCGTGCAGCATTCCCGGCAGGCGGATGTCATCCAGGTAGGTGCCCTTGCCGCGGATGAACCGGGCATCCTCCTTGCGCTTGAGACGGCCGAATCCGATCGGCCGCTCATGGCCAGGGCTCGGGAGGTTGGGTGACTCGGTGACGGCCATGCTCAGACCTCCTGGCCCTGTCGGTTTGCGGCCTCGTGCTCGGCCGCCCAGCGAACTGCGCCCACAATGTTCTTGTAGCCCGTGCAGCGGCAGATCGCACCCGAGATGGCGGTGCGGATCTCCTGCTCTGACGGAATCGGATTCCCACCCGCCCGCCCCCGAGCCGCCGTCTCATCCAGCAGCGCTCGGGCGGTCATCAGCATCCCCGGCGTGCAGAAGCCGCAGTGCAGCGCGTGCAGCTCATGGAAGCCCTGCTGGATGGGGTCGAGACGGCCGTCGACCTCCAGTGACTCGACGGTGCGGAGCTCGTGTCCCTCGCACATCACCGCCAGCGTGGTGCACGACTTGACCGGCTTGCCGTCCATCAGCACCACACAGGCGCCGCAGTTGGAGGTGTCACAGCCCCAGTGGGTCCCGGTGAGACCGGGCGTGTCACGGATGAAGTGCACGAGCAGCGTGCGCGGCTCGGTCTCCCGGGAGACGTCCTGACCGTTGATGTTCAGCGTCACTTGCATCCGTGTCATGCCTCCTGTTGCAGCGCGCGGGCGGCGGCAGTCCGCAGCGCCCGGGTTGTCAGCACGCCGGCGAGATGGCGCTTGTAGTCCACCGGTCCGCGACCGTCCGCGGACGGCGAGCAGTCCTCGGCGGCGATCTGGCCCGCCGCAGCGAACAGATCCTCGGACGGGGTCTGCCCCGTGAGCAGCTCCTCGGCGCGCGCCACGTGGACGGTGGTCGGCCCGACCGCGCTCAACGCCAGTCCGGCGTCCGCGATCGTGCCGCCGTCGATCCACACCGCGGCGGAGGCGGCGGCGATCGCCCAGTCGCCGGCGCGTCGCTCCACCTTCTCATGGGCCGACCCACCGCCACGCCGCAGGGGTACGCGGATCTCGGTGAGCATCTCCCCGTCACCGACCGCGGTGACGTAGGGGCTGACGTGGAACTCGTCCATGCCGACGACCCGCTCGCCGTCGGCGCCGCGGATCACCACCGAGCACTTGATCGCCGAGCACACCGCGCTGAGGTCCTCGGCGGCATCGGCCTGACAGAGGGACCCGCCGATCGTGCCGCGGTTGCGAACCACCGGGTCGGCGATGACCATCTCCGCGTCGGCGAAGATCGGCAGGTGCTTGGCCAGCACCTCGGAGTGCAGCAGATCGACATGCCGGGTGAGGGCGCCGATCCGGATCTCGTCGGCGAACTCCCGGATGTACTCCAGATCGTGCAGATCGTTGATGTCGATCAGGTGCGCGGGCTGGGCCAGGCGGAGCTTCATCATCGGCAGCAGCGAGTGGCCGCCGGCGATGATCCGTGCCTCGCCGTCATGCTCGACCAGCGAGGCGACCGCGGCCTCGACGCTGGTCGCGCGCTCGTAGCTGAATGGTGCCGGGGTCTGCATGGCGTCAGCTCCTCTCCGACGTCGCGGGCATGCGCCGGCGCGGGCCGCCGACCTCTTCCTCGGGGTCGTACTGCACCGGTGAGTCGGCCCCGATCACCGGCGAGCGCGGCAGCGCCTTGGCGTGGGGCTCACGGCCGTCCGGGTACAGCGTCCGCGCGGCATTGGAGCCGTAGGCGGGGTTGCGCAGCGCGGGGCCGTTGGGCGACGCGGCGGCGATCGGCGCCTCGCGGCCCAGGCGCGCCAGCGTCAGCGTGCCCCGCGTGTAGACCTCGGAGATCCGCGGCGGCTTGATCGTCTTGGCCTCGGGGAACTTGCGCAGGCCCGCGGCGGCGGCGCCGGGGTAGAGGCCGTCGATGAGGCCGACCGCCTCGCTCAGCCCGGCCTTCTTGACCAGCAGCCCCTCCAGGAGATCGACGCCCGCGTCCAGGTTGGCGTTGATGTCCGCCACAACTTCGGCGACGGGCGCGCTCTTTTCGATGATCTCCACCACCCCGCCGATCGCGTCGTCGAGGCCCGCGGCGATCTTGCGCAGCGCCACGATGGTGGCGAGCAGGTACACGACGATCGTCGCCACGATCAGCACGACGGCAACGATCATGACCCAACCCGCAGCCGGTACCGACATCGCCTCACGCTCCTTCCGCGTCGTCGAGGATGACGTCCAGCGATCCGCCGTAGTTGGCGGCGGCCTGGATCGTCTTGACCACCTGGTCCTGGGTGGTGAGCAGCAGTGGCACGGCGTCGAGGTCGGCGGAGCCGGCCCGCGCGGCATGGGCGATCCGCTCCACGCTCGGCACGATCGACGTCGCGGCGGTCAGCACCCCGCGCAGCAGGTAGATGACGACGGGCAGGAGGACCACCAGCAGGATCACGTCGCCGATCCATTCGAGGGTCATGACGGCCTCCTCTCGGCGACGATCGCGGCCTTGGCGGCGATCCCGGGCAGCGCCCCGGTGATGATCGCGAACTGGGCGTTGATGGCCTCGACCGCGGGCTTGAGCGGCGCGAGGTGCTCAGATTCCACTCCCTCAAGCGCGCCGGCGAGCGTGGCCAGCGTCGTCGAGGTCGAGGCGAGGCTGGCGCGGATGAGCAGGAGCGCCCCCGCGAGCACGACGACGATCACCAGTGCCAGCAGGACGCTGAGGACGATCAGGGCGGTCGAGCTCATGCTGATCGCCTCCGCTCGGCATCCGGCCTCGCCTGTAAGTCGGCGGCATGGGTCGTCCCGCTTGCCGGCACCCCCCCGTAGCCGTCGGTGAGGGCGTTCATGTACCCGTCCTGGATGATGGCCTCGTCCACGATCAGTCCCAGCACGGGGGCGGTGGCCTGAAGCTGTGGGATGTTGGCGGTGTTGCCGGCGACCTTGCCCGCGACCTCGAGCAGCGCCGTGGCCGATTTGTCGATCTCGCGGACGGTGCGGATGAGCACCGCCAGCAGCGCGGCGACGGCGAGCGCGGCGACCAGGCCGAGGATGAGGCCGATGCCCCAGGCTCCGTGGTTGGTGAGTGCGTAGACGGTCATCTGCCCACCGCCACCTTGCGCAGCGCCCGGGCGGAGTGCAGGATCCGCACGCCGGAGTCGTTGATCTGGTCGATGCCGCTGAGCGCGTCGGTCTGGGAGCGCACGACCTCGACGCCCTCCACGGCGCCCGCGGCCTGCTTGGCGATCCGCGAGGCCAGGGCCACGATCGTGATGACGATCGCCGCGGCGACGATCACCACCACCACGCCCAGGATCAGCCCGATGGTCCACCCACTTGAAGCCCCTACAGCGATAAGCACCTCACACCTCCTCCTTGGTACGCACTCTCTCTCGCTCCGCCGCCCAGCGAATCGATCGCACGATCGTCGTGTAGCCCGTGCAGCGGCAGATCTGGCCGGAGATCGCCTCGCGGATCTCCCCATCGGTCAACTCGTCCTGCGTGTCGGACCGCGCGTGGCGGTCCAGCAGCGCCCGGGCGGTCAGCATCATCCCCGGCGTGCAGAACCCGCACTGAAGGCCGTGCTCCTGGCGGAAGCCCTCCTGCACCGGGTCCAGCCGCCCGTCGACCTCGAGGCCCTCGACGGTACGGATCTGGTGGCCGGCGGCGGTGGCCGCCAGCACGGTGCACGACTTCACCGGCTCGCCGTCCATGAGAACGACGCACGTTCCGCAGTTGGACGTATCGCACCCCCAATGGGTCCCGGTCAACCCCAGCTCGTCGCGCAGGAAGTGGACGAGCAGGATGCGGGGCTCGATCTGGCGGGTGTGGTCCTGTCCGTTGACGGCGACGGTCACCTGCATCACCCCTCCGACCCCGGCCGCGCACGGGCGGCAGCCCGCTGCAGCGCTCGTACGGTGAGGATGCCGGCGACGTGGCGCTTGTACTCCACCGAGCCGCGCTGGTCGGCCGCGGGCGAGCACGCGGCGGCGGCGGCCGCTCCGGCACGCTCCAGGACGTCATCGGCGGGGACGCGGCCGATCAGCTCGTCGCGGGCCTGGGCGCAGGCGATGTCCGCACCGACGGCCGCCAGGGCGACGCCGGCGTCGGCGATCAGCCCCTCCTCATCGAGGCTCAGCGACGCTCCGGCCGCGGCGACGGCCCAGTCGCCGACGCGCCGGTCCACCTTCTCATAGGCGCTGCCATACCCGCCCCCACCCGCCCGCAGCGGCACCCGGATCTCCAGGAGCATCTCGTCGTCCTCCACGGCGGTCTGGTAGGGCCCGCGGTGAAACTCGTCGATGTCGAGCACGCGGTCCCCGTCGAGCCCGCGCACGACGGTCTGCGCGCCGATGGCCGAGCACACCGCGCCGAGGTCCTCGGACGGGTCCGCCTGGCACAGGGCGCCGCCGATCGTGCCGCGGTTGCGGACGATGGGATCGGCGATGACGCGCTCGGCGTCGGTGAAGATGGCGGCGTGCTCGGCCAGCAGCGGCGACTCGAGCAGGGCGCGGTGGCGGGTCATGGCGCCGATGCGGATCTCGCGCGTGGGCTGGGTCGGCGGGCCGATTTCCCGGATGTAGCCCAGCTCCCCGGCCAGTCCGTCGATGTCGATCAGGTAGCCCGGCGTGGCCAGCCGGAGCTTCATCATCGGCAGCAGCGAGTGGCCGCCGGCGAGGATGCGGGCCTCGGGTCCGAACTGGCGCAGCAGCTCGAGCGCGTGGTCGACGCTGGTGGCGCGCTCGTATTCAAACGGTGCCGGGACCTGCACGGAGTCCTTTCCTCTGCGCACATCCGGGCCCGGCCACTGCGGCGTGCGGCACTAGACCCTTCTCTCCATGTCTAGGATTCTGCTGGCACGAGGGGCAGCGTGCAACTGTGAGTTAAGTGATCGCTTAGGCCAACCCGGACATGACCCTCGCCCAGCTGCAGTCGTTTGTGCTGGTCGCGCGTCTGGGCTCGGTCAAGGCCGCCGCGGCGGAGTTGGGCGTGACCGAGCCGGCCGTGTCGGTGGCCGTGGCGGCGCTGCGCAGGGAGCTCGGCGATGAGCTCTTCGTCCGCGACGGCCGGGCCATCGCGCTCACCGCGGGAGGCCGTCGGCTCGCGGCGCTGGCCTCCGAGATCCTGGGGCTGGCCGACCAGGCCCGGCGCTCGGTCCAGGACTCACCGGGGCAGTCACGGCTCATGCAGGTGGCGGTGACCAACGTCGTCGCCGAGCACGTCGGGCCGCTCATCGACGCCTTCACCGCCCGCGACCCGGGGCTGGAGGTGGCGATCGAGACCGTGGCCGGGGACTCGATGGCCGAGCTTCTGGAGCACCGCCGGGCCGACATCACACTCGGTCCCCCACCGGCGCCCGAGCGGGCGGCCACGGTGGCCACCGTGCCCTTTCTGCGCTGCCGGCTGATCGCGGTCGCCGCCCCGGGGCACCCCCTCGCCGGTCGCCCTGACATCTCGCCCGCCGAGCTGGCCGGCGAGCGGTGGCTGCTGGGTCCGCCCGAGCTCGATCCGACGACGGGGGCCGGTCTGCTCTTCGCCCGCCTCGGAATCGCCCCCTCCGAGGTGGTGGGCTACACCTCGCACGCGGCGGCGGTCGCGGCGGCGGCGGCGGGCGACGGTGTCGTGCTGACGCTGGCCCACACGGTGATCGAGGAGCTGCGCCGCCGGGCACTGACCCGCATCGATCTCCGCGGCACGCCGATGCTCGAGATGTGGCACGCCTCGACGCTCGGCTTCGGGCGCGCGCTGCCGGCGGCCCTGGCGCTCCAGCGCTTTGCCACCAGCCCCGAGGCCACCCAGGCGATCTCGACGGGCCGGGCCGGCACAGCGTCGTCGCGGGCCCGCCCCCGTCCCCACGTGACGCTGTGGAGCTCGGTGGCCGCCGGTCTGCGCTCGGGCGGCGACGGCGGCTGATCCGGGGCGCCCGGATTTTGCGACAGTTAAGGCTCGTGACGGAACTCGTCACGAGCCCTGAAGGACGCAGGACACCCGTCGCCGCGCCGAGGAGGAGACCCATGACCGAGAGCACCCGTGCGATTGCCGCCACCGTCGCCGCCCTGCCCAGCTCCGCGGCGCAACGGTTCGGCGACCATCTGGCGGCACGCCATCGCGTCGACGGCGAGTGGCGAGAGCTCACCTACCACGAGGTCGTGGACGCCATCGGCGAGGTGGCGCTCGGCCTTGCCGACCTGGGGATCGAGCCCGGGGACCGGGTCGGCATCCTCGCCGACACGCGGCTGGAGTGGACGCTGGCCAGCTATGGCATCTCGGCGGCCGGCGGCGTCGTCGTGCCCGTCTACCCGACCAACTCGCCGCGGGAGTGCGCCTGGGTGCTGGGCAACTCGGGCGCCAAGGCGGTGGTGTGCGAGGACGACGGCCAGATCGCCAAGATCACGGAGGTGCGCGACGAGCTGCCCGAGCTCGGGGTCGTCGTGTCGATCGACGGCGGCGGTGGCGACCTGTCGCTGGACGAGCTGCGCTCGCGCGGGCGGTCACGGGACCGCGCCGAGCTGGAGGAGCGCCAGTCTCGGGTCGCCCCCGAGGACGCCTACACGATCATCTACACCTCGGGGACCACGGGACCACCCAAGGGCGTCGTGCTCACCCACGCCAACGCCATGAGCGTGTGCGAGATGGTCGAGGAGATCGCCTTCATCGCCCCCGACGAGACCACCTACCTGTTCCTGCCGCTGGCCCACGCCTTCGCGCTCACCGCCCAGCTGGCCTCCTATGACCAGGGCACCGCGATCGTCTACTACGGCGGGGACACCAAGCAGATCCTCCCCGAGCTGATCGAGACCAAGCCGACCTACCTGCCGTCGGTGCCGCGCATCTTCGAGAAGCTCTACACGGCGGCCCTGAAGATGACCGAGGCGGGCTCAGAGGATGAGAAGGGCCGGTTTGAGCAGGCGGTCAAGATCGGCGTGGAGGTCCGCCGCCGCCGCGATCGCGGCGAGGAGATCCCCGAGGAGATGCAGCGCGCCTTCGACGGGGCCGAGGAGGCCATGTACGCCCGCGTGCGCGGTTTGTTCGGCGGCAACATCCACCAGGCGGTGACGGGTGCGGCGCCGATCGCATCCGAGATCCTCGAGTTCTTCTACGCCTGCGGCATTCCCGTGCTGGAGGGCTGGGGGATGACCGAGACGACCGCCGTGGGCACCGTGTGCACGCTGGAGCACGTCAAGTTCGGCACCGTCGGGCGGCCCCTGCCGGGAGTGGAGATCCGGATCGCCGAGGAGGACGGGGAGATCCTGGTCCGCGGGCCCCACGTCTTCCGCGAGTACTGGCGCAACCCCGAGGCGACGGCGGAGACGCTCGTGAACGGGTGGCTGCACACCGGTGACGTCGGCTCGATCGACGACGAGGGCTACCTGTCGATCACCGGGCGCAAGAAGGACATCATCATCACCGCCGGCGGCAAGAACCTCACCCCGTCCAACATCGAGAACGACCTCAAGCAGAGCCGCTACATCTCACAGGCGGTGATGCACGGGGATCGCCGGCCGTTCCCGGTGGCTCTGATCACCCTCGATCCTGAGGAGATCCTCCCGTGGGCCAAGGAGCGGGGGCTGCCGGAGGACATGGGCGCGCTGTCGAGCGCCGATGAGGTCCGCGGTCTGGTCCAGGATGAGCTCGACCGCGCCAACGCGCACTACGCCCAGGTCGAGCAGATCAAGAAGTTCGCGATCCTCGACCGGGACCTGACCGTGGAGGACGGGGAGCTGACCCCGACGCTGAAGGTCAAGCGCAACGTGGTCAACGAGAGGTTCGCGGACCTGTTCGATTCGCTGTACGCGCGGTAGGGGCGGTCGTCGCGCCCGGGCGGGTCCCGGCGCGCTCCGGGGCCGGTCCGGCGCGCTCCGGGCGGGTCCGGCGCGCTCCGGGCGGGTCCCGGCGCCCCCGCGCGGGTATTTTCGAGCCAGCACCCCCTCTCGGCCGTGTGCTGGCTCGTTTTTGCCCGTCAGGTGAGCATTTGCGAGCCAGCAACGGGATGGGGCGCGTTGCTGGCTCGATCTTGCCCGGGCTAGATCGGATCCGGGACCGGGTCCGGCGGGTCGGGCGGCCCGGGAGTCGGGCCGGGACGCGGCGGAGCGGGGTCGGGGCCAGGTGACGGCGGGGTCGTCGGCTGCGGCGGCGCCGGCGGCTGAGGTTCGGGGGCCGGCGGGACCGGCGTCGGCGACGGAACCTCGGCGATGGGTGCTGGGGTCAGATTGGTCATGTCTGCCCGCTTACCCGGTCTGCGGCCCCCGACGCTCCATGTTTTTGAACACGGGCGCCGGGTACGCGAAATCACATGAGACTTCTCGTCCTCACCTCAGAGCCCGTATCCGCCGCCCAATTGCGCGATGCGCTGCCCGGCGACGCCGATCCCACCGATGCCGAGGTGATGGTGGTCGCGCCGGCACTACACGAGAGCGCGCTCCGTTTCTGGCTGTCTGACGCCGACGAGGCGATCGCGCGCGCTGACGAGGTCCGGCGTGAGAGCGTCGAGCAGCTCGGCGCCGAGGGCGTCGCGGCCTCCGCCGACACCGGCGAGAGCGACCCCGAGGACGCCCTCGAGGACGTCCTGAAGACGTTTGCCGCCGATCGCATCCTCGTCTTCGCCCACGGCGGGGACGCCCAGCGCTACAAGGAGGACGTCGACCCCGACGCCCTCCAGAGCCGCTTCGGCATTCCGGTCACCCAGAGCCGGATCTAGAGCCGGATCTAGCCGGCGCCGTCTCTGACGACGCCAAGCTTGCGGCTCAGCAGCAGCGCGTTGGCGGGCGCGAAGGCGCGCCAGTCGTTGTTGAAGTAGGCCCAGACGGTGGTGCGGCGCCGCCACTGGGCGATGCGCCGCGCCCACGCCTCGATCTCGGTGGCCGAGTAGTTGCCGGCCCGGCCGCGGTGCCCGTAGTGAAAGCGCACGAAGCGCCAGGACGCGGTGGCCTCCTGGCTCTGGAACGGTCGCTCGGGGTGATCGCCGATGGTGAGGGCGACGCCGCGCTCGCGCAGCGCCCGCATCACCGGCGCCGCAAACCAGCTCTCGTGGCGGAACTCGATCGTGTGCAGGCCATCGGGCAGCGCGTCCAGCCAGTCGTGCAGGCGTCGGTCGTCTCGGTGGAAGTTGCCGGGAAGCTGCCACAGGACCGGCCCCAGCCGCTCGGCCTCGATGAGTGGCTCGATCCGCTCATAGAAACGGGCGATCCCCTGCCCCAGCTCGGTCAGGCGCTTGATGTGGGTCAGGTACCGGCTGGCCTTGACCGTGAAGGTGAAGTCGTCGGGCGTCTGCTTGACCCAGGCCGCGACCGCGTCCCGGCGCGGCAGCCGGTAGAAGGTGGTGTTGACCTCGACGGTGTCAAAGCGCTCGGCATACAGCTCCAGCCACCGGCGCTGCGGCTCGCCCTGCGGGTAGAAGGGACCGCGCCAATCCGCGTAGTTCCAGCCCGAGCAGCCAATGCGTGCGGCCTTCATCGGCGGGGTACCCCGCCCGGGAGGCGACGACCGTGTTCGACGACCCGGACAACCCGAACCACCCGGACGACCCGAACCACCCGGACGACCCGAACCACCCGGACGACCCGAACCACCCGGACGACCCGAACCACCCGGACGACCCGAACCACCCGGACGACCCGAACCACCCGGACGACCCGAACCATCCGGACGACCCGAACCACCCGGACGACCCGAACCATCCGGACGACCCGAACCACCCGGACGACCCGAACCACCCGGCGGGGGGTGGTCGGGCTCCCATTCCCCAGCGCCTGAGCTTCAAGGCGCTGCGCGAGGCGGTGCAGGAATGCCGTGCGTGCGAGCTGTGGGAGGGTGCGACACAGGGGGTGATGGGTTCGGCGGCGCGCCCCACCAAGGCGCGGCTGATGCTGGTCGGTGAGCAGCCCGGCGACCGCGAGGACATCGAGGGCGAGCCGTTCGTCGGGCCGGCCGGCCGCGTGCTCGACCAAGGGCTCGAGCGTGCCGGAATCACCCGGGCCGACACCTACGTGACCAACGTCGTCAAGCACTTCCGCTACAGGCAGCGCGGGAAGCGGCGCATCCACCAGACGCCCGAGCGCGTTCACGTCGCGGCCTGTCGGCCCTGGTTGGACGCAGAGCTGACGCTGGTGAGGCCCGAGGTGCTGGTGTGCCTGGGCGCGACCGCCGCGCAGGCCCTGCTGGGCTCCTCGGTGCGGATCGGTCGCGACCGCGGCCGGGCCATGGAGTCCGACCTGGCCGAGCATGTCACGCTGACGGCGCATCCCTCAGCCATTCTGCGCCAGCGCGGCGAGGCCGAGCGCACCATCGCGATGGACGCGTTCGTGAAGGACCTGGCGCAGGTTGCCCGCTGGCTCGCACAGAGCTAGGCACGGTCATCGCGCGGACTACCCGCCGTCATCGCGCTCAATCCCTGTTCACCACCGCTCTGGTCGGGGGTACACTCGCCCGACCCGTCCTTCCTTCGAAAACCAGACCGACGCTCATGCTTGAAGAATCTGAACCCCAGGTCGGTACCGGCGGCCCGGAGTCCACGGTCTCACGGCCGCTGGAGATCTCGAACGCCATCAGCCGCCTGCACAAGGATTTCGTCGGACGTGGTCCGACCAACTCCCGGACGACGATCGACGGCAACCTCGTGGTCTGCCTGCTCGAGGGTGGCTACACCCGCGCCGAGGAGACGCTCACCGCCAATGACAAGAGCGATGTGGTCCACGCCGGCCGGCTCGGCCTTCAGGACGCGATGCGCCAGGGCATGATCGCCGCGGTCGAGCAGACGACCGGCCGACGGGTGTACTCCTTCATGAGCGCCAACGATCTGGAGCAGAACCTGCAGGTGGAGGTGTTCGTCCTCACGCCCGAGCAGGACGAAGGTGAGAACGGGTTAGGGGGCTGACGCGCCGGCCACCGCCGATATGATGGCCGGCTCCGGGGCACGTCGGATCGGCGGTCTCGGGAACCTGAACAACCGATGGGAGGCTGCCGACGGATCCCCGCCGGCGCAGACCGTCGCACAGGCTTCGTATACGGAGGATGCGTGTGCCAGAGGTGGTGCGACATGGTCTGCGGGCGTGAGTGACGTGACGCGTGACGGCTGACCGCGAGCCGCCGGGAGGCCTCTCGACCGACGACCTGATGCGTCGCTATCGGCAGGCGGAGGACCCTGTGCTCCTGGAGGAGATCGTGCGCCGCTTCGAGCCGCTGGCGCGCAGCGTGGCGCGCCGCTATCACGCGCGCGGCGAGCCACTGGAGGACCTCACCCAGGTGGCGATGGTCGGGCTGCTCAAGGCGATCGCCCGCTTCGATCCCGACCGGGGCTTTGCCTTCACCAGCTATGCCACGCCGACGATGCTGGGAGAGCTCAAGCGCTACTTCCGCGACAGCGGGTGGGCGGTGCACGTGCCTCGCGGCGTCAAGGAGCGCGCCTTGGAGCTGGCCACCGTCACCGACCAGCTCTCCTCCAAGCTCGGCCGCTCGCCGTCACTGACCGAGCTGGCCCAGGCCATGCAGGCCACGGAGGAGCAGACCCTGGAGGCGATCGAGGCCTATCACGCGCGGCACGCAGCCCCGCTGGAGGCGGGATCCGACGACGAGGAGGCGGGCGTGCCGTCGCTGGCCGCGGTGCTCGGCGCCGAGGACGTGCGCCTGGAGCAGGCCGAGTACCTGACGATGATCGCCAAGGGCGTCGAGACGCTCTCGGACTCAGACCGCCTCATCCTCTTCCTGCGCTTCGGGCGCGACATGACCCAGTCGGAGATCGCCCTGCGGATCGGCACCTCTCAGATGCAGGTCTCGCGGCTCCTGCGCGCGGCGATCGAGAAGATCCGCAGGATCAGCGGGGAGACGCAGCCGGGCTGAGCCAGAGCACACCGCGACCCGCCGCCCGGTGCGAGCGCTCAGCTGCTGATGACCGTCGGGGTCCCGAGCGGGATGTGATTGATCAGCCACTGGCCCTCGGCCAGCGTGAGCCGCACGCACCCGTGGCTGACGGCCTCGCCGATCGTCTCGGTCTCCGGGGTGGAGTGGATGGCGATCCGGTTGCCGCCGCTCCAGTCCTGGATCGCGTGCGGCGCCTTGGCCGACAGCGCCAGGATGCAGCATCCGTAGGGGCCGGCCGGGTCCCCGGTGAGCAGGCGATCGGTCACGGCGAAGCGGCCCGTCGGCGTGGGGGCATCGGGCGCCCCGATCGCGACCGTGTAGCGCTCCCTGACCTGCCCGTTGTGAAGGACGGTGAGCTTGCGGGCCGAGAGCGACACCTTCAGCTGCCAGTTGACGCGGCTGAGGGACACCGCCGACGCGGGGACCCAGCCGACCTGGTTGTTGCCCGCGGTCGGGCTCACGACGCCGAGCCACGTTCCGGAGCGGCGCACGACCCACATCGCCTGGGGCGAGCCGAAGCTGGTCTTGAGCTTGAGCTCGGCCAGGACCCGACCTGCGGGCTTGGCGTGCATCGCGACCGGGTGGCGCAGGAGAGCCACCAGCGCGCCGGGCCCGGGCGGGAGCTTGAGACCGGCGGGTTGGCTCGTCGGGACCGCCGGCTGCGTGGTGGCGGGCGTGGCCGGAGCGGGCGCGAACTTGGGAGCCGGGACCGTGACCGCGTTGGTCAGCACCGCCGCCGACCCCCCGCTTCCGCCCATGAGCAGGGCGATGAGGACCGGGACGAGCGGGACCAGGACCGCGAGCGCGGTGACCACCGGGCGCAGGGAACGTCGGGGCGATGTGGGCGCGGACTCGCTCATTCTCGGCAATTGTTCTCCAACCATTATCGGCGTGGCGCCGGTCGAGGGTTAACCGTCGCGGCGGCGGAGCAGCAGCTGGCAGTACTGGCTGCCCCTCCCCCACACCCGCTCGAGCTCGACCCCATGCGCCCGCGCGGCGGCGGCGATGGCGTCGAGGTCGGCGCGCGAGCCCAGCCACGCAGGATGGCGCTGACCCCGGGGCGCGCGGCCCACCACGGCCAGAAGCCGCTGCCGGGCGCCCTGGCGCGCGCGATGGATCGACGGGTCGTCGGAGACCTGGAGCGCGGCCCAGCCGCCGGGACGCAGCACCCGACCCAGGTCCCTGACGTAGTCGAGCGTGATCTCGGGGTCAGGGACGTGCTGGAGCACCACGACCGAGACGCACGCGTCGACGCTGGCGTCGGCCGCCGGCGCCAGCGAGCGGCCATCGCCCAGCACCCACTCCACGTTGGCCAGATCCGGGTTGTGGGCCCGTGCACGGGCGAGCATCTCGTCGGACACGTCGAGCGCCAGGACGCTGCGCGCCCGGGCCGCCAGCACGCGGGTGATCCGGCCCAGGCCACAGCCGATCTCGACCACCGTGTCACCGGCGCCCACCGTGACCCCGAGGCCGTCGAGCACGTAGTCCAGGAGCTGCTCCGCATCCCAGAAGCGCCCGGGATCGGTGGCCCTGTAGGGCTGGCGGGTGTCCACGAAGTAGAACGCGTCCTCACGAGCCCGCTCATTCCAGAAGCGGCGCATGTCGTCGGCGCCGGGCCAGCGGCGCATGTCGTCGGCGCCGGGCCAGCGGCTCAGCCCCTGGTCGGCGGGCATGCGGCGAAGGCGCTGGTCGGCGGGCATGCGGCGAACGCCCTGGTCGGCGGGCGTGCGGCGAAGGCCCTCCCGATGCGCGCTCACCCAGGCCGCGCTCTCGCGCCGGCGGGCGCGCCAGCGGCGGCTGAGCACGGCGGGCGGCGTCATCCAGGCCACCCGTCCCGCCGCTCCCGCCACGTTCATGGCCGCCGTGATGCGGGCCACGCGCGGGCTCCGGCGGCGCTCGATGACCGCGTAGGTCTCGCGCATGAAGCGGCGCTGCCGGCTGTCGCCGAAGGCCGGGGCCGTCGAGGCCCCGGAGGCGTGCCGGGCCCGCGCGGCCGCCTCGTAGCGCAGGACCCAGCCGGCGTCGCGCAGACGCCAGCCGAGGTCGAGATCCTCCGCGTACATCCACTGGCGCTCGTCGAACCGGCCGACGGCGTCGAAGGCCTCCCGACGCACGAGCAGGGCCGCCCCGATGGCCCACGGGACCGCCCGGGCGCGCTCGGGGTCATACCGGCCCTCGAGCAGCATCCGGTCAGCCAGCCGCCGGCTGAGCGCCGGGAGGCCGAGGTTGAACGCCAGCGTGAAGCCGAGCGTCGGCAGCGAGTGCACCGAGTGCTGGGTGCGGCCGTCGGGCAGGATCAGCCGCGGGGCCACCGCCCCCACCCGCCCGTCGGCGCCCGCGGCGAGCATCGCGCCGAGCGCTCCCGGCTCGAGCTCGACGTCGGCGTTGGCGCACAGCAGCCACGGCGCGGCGGTGCGCGCCGCGACGAGATTGATCGCGCGGCCGAACCCGAGGTTGGCGCCCGGCTCGAGCACCGTCGCCCACGGCGCCTGGGCGCGCGCGGCGTCGGGCGATCCGTCGCCGGACCCGTTGTCCACGACCCAGACGTCGGCCCGGCCCTCCCGCGCGTCGGGCGCCAGCGCGCGCAGGCAGCGGCACAGCAGCTCGCGCGTGTTGTAGGAGACGACCGCAATCGTGACCGGGGCCGCGGTGGGCACGACGCCTCAGGCCACCGTGCCGACGCAGAACACGACCGTCCCGACGCCGGCGCGGTCATAGATCGCCTCGGTCGCCCGCAGCACAGCCCAGCCGGCGCGCGTCGGGAAGCGCGCCTGCGCGCCGTTGACCGTGCGCGGGCGGCTGAGCGGAGCGACCAGCTGCCGGTAACGGCCGTGCCGGACCAGGTCGTCGAGGGCGTGATCGAGCGTCTGAGGCGGGCCGACGTACGCGGGGGTGCGGACCGCGATCGGCGCGATGGCACTCGCGCGCATGACCGCGGTGAGCGTCCGCGGCGTGAAGTGGACGAGATGCTCGCCCGGGCGCAGGTCACGCCAGTCCGCGCCCAGGCGCCGCCGGGGCACCCCCCGCCAGTTGGGCACCTCCACCACCACCGCGCCCCCCGGCCGTGCCCACCGGGCCAGGCTGCCCAGGAAGGCCCGGCTGTCGGGGAGGTGCTCGAGCACGTGAAGGGCGCTGACGACGTCATAGCTGCGCTCGGGCAGTCCCGACTCCTCCAGCGTCGCCACGACGACGTCCAGGCCGCGCGCGCGAGCCACCTCGGCTCCGGTGCGCTCGGGCTCGACGCCCTGCGTGCGCCAACCGCGGTCATGGGCCGCGGCCAGCACCTCCCCCGAGCCGCAACCGACGTCCAGGAACGTGCCGCCCCGGGCGCCGGTGGCGCGCTCGATCATGGCCATCCGCCGGTGGGCGACGCCGGCCAGGTACGCCTGGTAGGCGGGATGGCGCACGTCGACCCCGAACCGCCCGCGGCCTCCCAGCATGTAGCCGTCGCCGTAGACCTCGGCGGGATCGGCGTAGGTTGCCGCCGACACGGTGGCGCATCCCGTGCAGCGCCGCAGCGGCGCGCCGGGTCCGAGCTGGAAGTGGTCGAAGCTCTCGGCCCCGCAGGCGGGACACCGGGGCAGATCAAGGACCCGCATCGGGCGCGAGTGTATGGCTCCTCACGACGCGCGCGCGGCGGCGCGCGCCACCTCCAGCCACCCGTCCGCGGTGCGCTCCCAGCGGAACCGCGAGGCCCGCGCGCGGCCGGCCTCGGCCAGCGCGGCGGCCCGCTGCGGATCGGCGAGGATCGCGCGCAGCGCGCCGGCGACCGCCTCGGCCTCGGGCGCCACCACCAGGCCCGCCTCGCCCACCACCTCGGGCAGCGCGCCGCGATCGGAGACGACCACGGGCGTCGCGCACGACATCGCCTCCAGCACCGTGAGCCCGAAGCCCTCGTACAGGCTGGGGAGGCAGTAGGCGGCGGCGGCGGCCATCAGCGCGGCCAGGTCGGCGTCGCTCGGCTCGCCCGCGAACACCACGCGCCCGGGCAGGCCGGGCAGCTCGGCGGTGGCCTGGTCGGTGATGGCGGCCACGTCGGACCCGTCGACGGCGGGCCGGCCGGCCACGACGAGCCGGTGGTCGAACCCGTCGGCGGCGAGCAGCGCCATGGCCCGGCGCAGCACCGCCAGGTTCTTGCGGGGATGGAGCATCGCCGCGAACAGGACGTACGGAGGCTGCATCGCCGGGACGCCACGCGAGGCGCCGTCAGCGAACGTCGCGTCGACGCCGTAGGGCACGACGTGCACCGCGGCGGCGTCCAGGTCGTAGAGCGCGACGACGTCACGCCGGGAGGACTCCGACGGGGTGACGACGCGAGCGGCGCCGCGGACGGCGCGGGCCGTGCGTTGCTCGATCCCGGCCAGGAACGCGGGGTGCAGCAGGGCCCGCAGCTCCGGCGTGTGCCAGCCGGCCTCGTGGATGACCCCCACGACCGGCGCCTCGGTCTCCGGGAGCTCGTCATGGCCGTCGGCGAGCACGACGTCCACACGGCGGTGGCGTGCCGGCATCCAGCGGCGGCCGCCGCCGAGCTCGACGATGTCCGCGCGGTCCGCCAGGCACGACAGCGTCCGCTGCCACACCTTGCCGTGGCCGCCCATCGGCTCCATCGCCAGCAGCGCCGCGGGCACGCCGATGCGCAGGGTTACCGCACCTCCACCCAAGCGCCGCCGTCCCAGCGGCGCACCGCCCGCGCCGGGTTGCCGACGACGACCGTGTGGGGCGGCACGTCGTGCACGACGACCGCGTGCGCGCCGACGTAGGCGCCCGCGCCGACGGTGACCCCGGCGAGCACCGCGCTGCCGACGCCCAGGAAGGCCCCCGGCCCGATCGAGACCGGTCGCGGGTCGTGCAGCCCCTGGTCCATCACCGCGCGCTCGGCATCGCGGTACTCGTGATAGGTGTCGCCGATGAAGACCCGGTCGGCGATCAGCACACGATCGCCGATCTCGATCTCGCCGCAGCAGGCGATGACCACGTCGTGGCCGATCCTCACGCCGTCCCCGATCCGCAGCGCGGCGTCATAGCGGCGCCCGGCATGCTCGTCGACCACCGACAGGAAGGCCCCGGGATGCACGACGACCCCATCGCCCACGTGGATGAGGTGGTGGCCGATGATGAGCGCCGGCGTGTAGACGACGCTCCCGGGCCCCATGGCGGCGAACCGGTCTGAGCCCGTCGCGCGGGCCGACCAGCGCAGGAAGCGGCGCTCGCTGCGGCGGGCATGCCACGGCGGCCGGGCGATCCGGCGGATGCCGCTCAGTCCCGGCCGTCCTTCCCGCTGCCCAGCCGCGAGCCGGCCTCCCCCAGCCGCGCCCCGGCGCGCTGGAGCACGGCCCGCGGCAGCTCTCCGAGCAGCTCGCGGCCCAGCTGTGTCGGCGAGTAGCGAAACGGTCCCAGCCGCAGGCGGCCATGGGCGCCGTCGTAGTCGTCCTGGCTGGCGCGAAACGAGGGCAGCTCGGACAGCGTGAGCCCCAGCGGGTGCCCGCGGACCCCGATCCCGAAGACCCAGAACGGGATCGTGGGGTCGCCCATCCCCGCGGTGTCGATCTGGTCACAGCCGTCGAGCAGCAGGCGCAGGCCGTCGGGGGTGAACCGCCAGTAGTCGCTGGGATAGCCGTGGATGGGCATGAGCATCACCGAGGAGATGAGCACCGTGCCGTGGGCGGGCGAGACGACGCGGCGCAGCTCGCGCGCGGCCGCGATCGGGTCAGCGCAGTGCTCGAGCGTGTCCAGGCACAGCGCCGTTCCCACCTCCCCGTCGGCGAAGCTCAGCGCCCGCAGGTCCTCCACCCGGTCCACGCCGGGCCCCGCGCGAAGATCGGTCCCGATGAACTCCTTGCCCGCGAACAGCGGGCGCAGGTCGTTGGCCTGACCCTCCTCGACCTGGAGCGAGCCGAACTCGACGATCGGCTCGGCGAGCTCCACGCGCGCCGCCACGTCGGAGACCAGCGCGTAGAGCAGGTTGTGGGCCATCGCCACATGCTACGTTCGCCGCGCGGCCGGGCGGGCGGTCGTCTCTCCATGAGTCACGACGTCGCCGATCCCCGCACCGCCGTCGCCTCCGTCCAGCGGTGGTATCACTGCATCGAGGTGGCGCCCGGAGTCGTCACCCCCGGGCTGTTCGACCTGCGGCCGATCGTCGACCGGCTCCCGTGGCCCGACGTGAGCGGGCTGCGATGCCTGGATGTCGGGACCTCCGACGGCTTCCTGGCCTTTGAGCTCGAGCGCCGGGGCGCCGCCGAGGTGCTCGCGGTCGACCTCGCCGCGCACGAGCAGTGGGACTGGGAGGCGCATATGGGCACCCGAGGACCACAGTACCTGCGCGCGGTCGCCGGGCCATCGACGGGCGACGGCTTCCGCGTGGCCCGCGAGCTGCGGGGCTCCTCGGTGCAGTTCGCCGCCCTCAGCGCCTATGACCTGACGCCCGAGCGCCTGGGCACCTTCGACGTGGTGGTGTGCGGGAGCCTGCTGCTGCACCTGCGCGATCCGCTGCGCGCGCTGGCGGCGATCCGCTCGGTGTGCCGCGGCCGCCTGCTGTGCACCAACCAGGTGGACCTCGAGCGCTCGGTGGGACGGCGCCGGGCGCCGCTCGTGCGGCTGGACGGCACCTCGGGGATCACGCAGTGGTGGATCCCCAACGCCGCCGGCCATCGCCAGATGCTGCGGGCCGCCGGCTTTGCGATCGAGCGCCAATCGGCGCTGTACAGCATCCCCTTCGGGCCGGCCCATCCGCCGCGCGGACACGATGTCGGCTCCCGCCTGCGCGGCCTGGCCGAGCGGCTCCTCACCGGCAACGAGGGCGTTCCCCACATGGCGCTGCTCGGGCGGCGCGATCAGAGCACCGGCGCCCCGTAGCGGGCGCTCCCGGCGGCCAGGGCGACGAGGCCGACGACATCCGCGGCGAGGTCGGCGGCGGCCACGGCGCCGGGCGATGGCCCGTTCGCCCGTATCCGGCGTGCCCGCAGCGCGTGACGCCGCAGCTCACGCGCGTAGGGCACGGCGGCGAGCAGGGGCAGCGGGGTGCGGCGGGCGACCGCGAGCAGCCCGGCGGACGCCGCGAGGTCAAAGCGCGCCGTGCGTGCGTTGAGAAACGCGCCGCGATACAGGAACGCCGAGCGCAGCTCGGGCATGCGGGCGGTCATCGCGGGAAAGAAGCGCAGGCGGGCCCGCTCGGCCGCGTAGGCGCGCCATCCGCGCGGGAAGACGGCATGGTGGGCCAGCGCGTCAGGACAGAACTCAGGGCGGGCACCGGCGCGCAGCGCCCGGTAGCCGAACCACACGTCCTCGGCCAGCGCCTTGCCGCGCCTCGGCGCCAGCCACTGCTCAAAGCCGCCGGCCGCGTCGAACATCTCGCGCGCTACGAACAGGTTGGCCGTCTCCCACAGACCCACCGCGCCGGTGATCCACAGGGTCCGGTCAAAGGGCCCGCAGGCGGCGGCGGGATCGGGCAGCACCCGTCCCTGAACGAGGTCGGCGGCGGCGAGGGCGCGGATCCCGGCGGCCAGCCAGCCGGGGGCGGGGAAGACATCGGCGTCGCAGAAGGCCAGCAGCGTCCCGCCGGCGCGGGCCACGCCGGCATTGCGCGCGGCGCCAGGCCCGGCGGCGGTCTGGCGCACCACGGTCACCGGCGCGCCGAAGGCCTGCGCGAGCTCGGCGGTGTCATCGCGCGAGCCGTCGTCGACGACGATCACCTCGAACGGCTCGCCCGCCTCCTGGCCCAGGATCGCGCCCAGCGCGCGGGGCAGCGTCCGGCCCGCGTCCCGGGCGGGGACGATCACGCTCACCCGCGGCATGCGGGCCACTGTACGCTGGCGCGCCGTGCGCATCGCGCTCACCCACGCCTTCTGCTGGCCCGAGGTCCGCCGTGGCGCGGAGCGGTTCCTGCCCGAGCTGGCCGCCGCCCTGGCCCGCCGCGGCCATGACGTGGTCCACTTCTCGGCGGCGCGCGAGCCGAGCCGCGAGCGCGAGCGCGGCGTGGAGACCGTCAGGCTGCGCCGGGTGTTCGCGGCCCAGTATCGCCACGAGGCGGACTTCGGGCTGCGGCTGCTTCCGCGGCTGGCCACCGGGCACTTTGACGCCGTCCACTCGCTGGGCCGCCACGACGCGGTGGCCTCGATCCGGGCGGCGAGGCTGCGCCGCGACGGGCGGCGCACGGTCTTCACGGACCTCGGCCTCCCCGACGCGCGGTGGTGGCGCCAACAGGGGCGCCGGCAGGCCCGGGCCGCGGCGCAGGTCGTCGCCGGGATCGACGTCTACAGCGGGATGTCGCAGAGCGCGCTCGACCACCTGGCGGCCAGCTACGGCCGCGCCGACGGCGTGGTGGTCCCCGGCGGAGTGGACATCGCGGCATTTCACCCCGCGCCACAGCGGGAGCCGGTGCCCACCATCCTCTTCTCCGGCGCCGTCGCGGAGCCGCGCAAGGGCGTCTCGGTGCTGCTCGACGCGCTCGAGCTCATCGCCGCGGCCGAGCCCGAGGTGGCACTGTGGCTGAGCGGTCCCGGAGACGCCGGACCGCTGCTGGCCGCTGCCCCACCGGCCGTGCGCAGCCGCGTCGGCGTGCTGGGGCTCGGGGCCATCGACGGCCAGGCGGAACGCTACGGCCGCGCCTGGATCACGTGCCTGCCCTCCACCCATGACTCCTTCGGCATGTCCCTGCTCGAGTCGCTGGCCTGCGGCACGCCGGTGGTCACCACCACCCACTCGGCCCCTCAGGAGCTGGTGCAGACCGGGGTCACGGGCGAGCTGTGCCCGCCGCACGACCCGGCCGCGCTGGCCGCCGCCTGCCTGCGTGGATTCGAGCTGGCCCGGGCGCCGGGGATCGCGGCGCGCTGCCGCGACACGGCGCGCGCCTATGACTGGGACGGCGCGCTGGCTCCGCTGTGTGAGCGGTTGTACGCGCGTTCGCTATAGGGTCCGCCGCCTGGCCACGGTACTCGTCACCGGAGCGGGCGGCTATGTCGGAGGTCGCCTCGTGCGTTCGCTGCAGGGCGAGGGGCGCACGGTGCGCGCGCTCGGCCGCGACCGGGTCCCCTGGCTCGACGTCGATCAGGTGGCCTGCGACCTGGCCACCATGGACCGCGCCGACCTGGTGTCGCAGTGCGCGGGCGCGCAGGCGATCGTGCACCTCGCCGGGGAGAACGAGATCGAGGCCGCGCGCGACCCGGCGGGAGCGCTCGCCTCCACCGTGATGGCCTCGGTGCGCCTCGCGGACGCCGCTCGTGAGGCCGGGGTGCCCCGGCTGGTCTACCTGTCGACCGCGCACGTCTACGGCGACCGGATGGCACCGGGGGCCACGGTGACCGAGGACATGCGGCCCGAGCCGCGCTCGGCCTACGCGGTGGCCCGGCTGGCCTCCGAGCACGCGACCAGCGTGCTGGCTGCCGGCGCCTACGACCTCGTCATCCTGCGGATGACCAACTCGGTGGGCGCCCCGCTGGATCCCGGCGTCGATCGCTGGTCGCTGGTGACCAACGACCTCGCCCGCCAGGGCGCGGTGACCGGCCGGCTGGCGCTGCGCAGCGCCGGGTGCCAGTGGCGGGACTTCATCTCGCTGCATGACGTGTGCGCCGCCATCTCGGCCGCGGCGCGCACCGACGGCGCCGGTGTGGCCCCCGGGACCTACAACCTGGGCTCGGGCGTGGCGCGTACCGTGCGCGAGGTGGCCCATCTCGTCCAGGACGCCTTCGAGGAGCGGACCGGCCGCCGGCCGCCCCTCGACGCGCCGCCGCCACCGCCCGAAGCCGAGCGCGATGCCCCATACCACGTGTCGGTGCAGCGGCTGGCCGAGGGCGGGGTGACCGCCGTGGCGGCGCTGGAGACGGCCGTGGCAGAGACCGTCGGCTTCTGCCTCGATCACCGGAGCAGGCTGTAGTGTCAGCGCCGGAACGCAGGCCGCCGCCGTGAGCCAGATCCACGATCTCCGTGTCACGCCGCTGCGCCGGATCCCCGACGAGCGCGGGGCGGTGATGCACATGCTGCGCGCCGACGACCCTCACTTCCAGCAGTTCGGCGAGATCTACTTCTCGCTCATCTACCCCGGGGTGATCAAGGGCTGGCACCGCCACACCGCGATGACGCTCAACTACGCCGTGCCCGCGGGGATGGTCAAGCTCGTCTGCTACGACGACCGTCCCGGCTCGCCCACCGCCGGCGTGGTGCAGGAGCTCCACGTCGGCGAGCTCAACTACGTCCTGGTCACGATCCCGCCGATGGTGCTCAACGGCTTCACGGCCGAAGGCGACGCGCCGGCGCTGGTCGCCAACTGCGCCACCCTGCCCCACGATCCCGCCGAGATCGAGCGCCTGGATCCGATCAGCGACGCCGTCCCCTACGACTGGGCGCTGCGCCATGGCTGAGCCCGCGCTCGGAGCCGGGCCGCTGGACTCGGCGCCCTCGGCGTCCTCGGCGCCGGAGCGGTTTGCCTTCTCGGGCTCGTTGCGCGCCCGGGCCGCGCGGGGGACGATCGTCAATGCCGCGTTCACCGTCGCGCTGGGCGCGCTCACGCTGATCAAGGGCCTGGTGCTCGCGGCCTTTCTCACGCGAGCCGACTACGGGGTGTGGGGAGTCATCGCCGTCTCCCTGTCGACGCTGCTCTTCGTCAAGCAGGCCGGCATCGGCGACAAGTACGTCGCGCAGGACGAGCTCGACCAGGAGGCCGCCTTCCAGAAGGCGTTCACCCTGGAGCTGGCGGTCACCGGCGCGTGCGTCGTGCTCATCGCCGTGGCGACGCCGCTGCTCGTGCTCATCTATGACCTGCCCCAGCTGTGGGCGCCCGCGGGGGTGATCGCCCTGGCGCTGCTGGTCTCGGTCCTCCAGGCGCCGCTCTGGGTCTACTACCGCCGGATGGACTTCGTCCACCAGCGGGCGCTGCAGGCGGTGGACCCGGTGGTGGGCTTCGTCGTCTCGGTCGCCCTCGCGATCGCGGGCGCCGGCTACTGGGCGTTCGTCGGGGGGCTGGCCGCAGGCGCCTGCGCCGCGTCGGCGGCGGCGGTGATCGGCTCGCCGTTTCCGTTGCGCCTGCGCTACGAGCGCGGGACGCTGCGCAGCTACGGGTCGTTCAGCGGTCCGTTGCTGGTGGCCGGCACGGCCGGCTTCGTGATGGCGTGGAGCGCGGTGCTGGCGGCCAAGCTCGACCTGGGCCTCGCTGCCGTCGGCGTGATCACGCTGGCCGCGAACATCTCGAGCTTCACCGATCGCGTCGACACGCTCGTCACCGGAGCCCTGTACCCGGCTATCTGCGCCGTCAAGGACCGCGCCGACGTCCTCTATGAGTCCCTGGTGAAGTCCAACCGTCTGGCGCTGATGTGGGCGGTCCCGTTCGGAATCTGCCTGACGCTGTTCTCCTCCGACCTCGTGCGGTTCGTGCTCGGCGAGCGCTGGCGCCCGGCGGTGGTGCTGCTCGAGGTCTATGGCGTCACCGCCGCGGTCAACCACGTGGGGTTCAACTGGACCGCGTACTTCCGTGCCCTGGGCCGCACCCGCCCGATCGCCACCGAGACCGTGGCGGCCGCCGCGGTGTTCCTGGTCGCCGGGATCCCGCTGCTGCTGGCCTTCGGGCTGCCCGGGTTCGCCGCCGGGATCGCGGTGCAGGCGGGCGCCGCGCTGGTCATGCGCGCGTACTGGCTGCACCGGCTGTTTCCCGGGTTCGATTTCCTGCGTCACGCCGCGCGGGCCTTCCTGCCGACGGCGCCGGCCGTCGTCGTCGTGCTGGCCGCCCGGCTCGTCGAGCCGCGGGGGCGCACGCTGGCGCTGGCCCTCGGCGAGCTGGCCGCCTATCTGGTGGTCACCGCCGCCGCCACGATGTACCTCGAGTCCGGGCTCCTGCGCGAGGCGGCAGCTCAGGCGTCCGAGCGCCCACTTGCCACCGCGGCCTGAGGCGTGCGGCCTGAGATCTGTGGCCCGAGGTCGGCGCGCGTGCGGATCCTGACGGTGGGAAACCGGTACCGGCCCTGGTCAGTGGGAGGGTATGAGACGACGTGGGCGGCCACGGTCGTGGCGCTGCGGGCCGCCGGTCACCCCACCCACGTGCTCACCACGCGGCCGGACCCCACCGACCTCCCCTATGACGGGCCGGCGCCCGAGGATGTGAGCCGCGAGCTTCGCTGGTACTGGCACGCCCATCGCTTCCCGCAGCGCTCCCTGCGCGAGTGCGTCGCGCTGGAGCGCACCAACGCCGCGACCGTGGCGACGGCGCTGCGTTCGTGGCGTCCGGACGCCGTGTTGTGGTGGGCCATGGGCGGGATGTCGCTGTCCCTCCTGGAGCAGGTCCGCCGCGCGGGCGTGCCGGCGGTGGCCGCCGTCGGCGACGAGTGGCCCGGCTACGGTCCCCACGTGGACGGATGGACGCGGCGCTGGCGGGGCCGGGGCGGGCGCGTCCTGGCGCCGATCGCCGAGCGCCTCACCGGTGTGCCCGCCAGGCTGGACCTGGACCGGGCGGCACGGTGGACATTCGTCTCCACCCATGCGCTGGCGGCAGCGCGCGCTGCCGGCTGGCGGCTGCCGGCCGCGGTGGTGCACCATCCGGGCGTGGATCCCCAGCGATTCTCGGCCACTGCCGCGCAGCCATGGCGATGGAGACTCCTCTACTGCGGCCGCGTCGATCCGCGCAAGGGGATCGAGACGGCGGTCCGGGCGCTGGCCCTCCTCCCGCAGGAGGCCACGCTGACCATCCACGGCGACGGCGACGCGGCCCACGGCGACCAGCTGCGCGCAGTGGCCAGGGAGATGGGCGTGGGCGCGCGCGTGCGGTTCTCCGTCTCAGACCACGCGGAGGTTCCGCTGGCGATGGCGAGCTGTGACGCGCTCGTGTTCCCGGTGACCTGGGAGGAGCCGTGGGGCCTGGTCCCCTTGGAGGCGATGGCGACCGGGCGCCCGGTGGTGGCGGCGCGCTCCGGAGGCGGCGCGGCCGAGTACCTGGAGGCTGAGCGCAACTGCCTGGCCTTCGCCCCCGGCGACGCCGGCGAGCTCGCCGCGGCGGTCCGCCGCCTGGCCGGCGACGAGGCGCTGCGGGCCGCGCTGGTGCGCGGCGGGACGGCGACGGCCGGGCGGCTGAGCGAGCGGGCGTTCGTCGAGGGCCTGGAGGCCGAGCTGGAGGCCGCGGTGGCGGCGGGAGCGATCCGGTGACCGCGCGGCCGCCGGTGAGCGTCATCGTCCCCTTCGTCGGATCAGGCGACGAGCTGCGAGCGTGCCTGGCCCGCCTCGGGCGGCTCTCCCTGCGCGCGGGCGACGAGATCCTGGTGGCCGACAACCGGCCCGGGTCTGAGGGCGGAGGGGCTGCGCACGGGGTGCGGGTGGTCGCCGCCGACGGCGTCCGGGCCCCGGGGTTTGCCCGCAACCGCGCGGCGGCCGTCGCCCATGGCGAGTGGCTGGTGCTGATCGACGCCGACACCCGCCCGGTGCCCGAGCTGGTCGATCGCTACTTCGATCCCCACCCGTCCGACCGGACCGGCGTCCTGGCCGGCGGCATCGTCGACATCCCGGGCAGCCGCTCCTCGGCGGCGCGCCATGCCGCGCGCCGCGCTCAGATGAGCCAGCGGGTCACGCTCGACCGCGCCGGGACGCCCTACGCCCAGGCCGCCAACGTGGCCGTCCGCCGCACGGCGTTTGACGACATCGGCGGCTTTGACGAGTCGGCGCGCAGCGGCGAGGACGCCGACCTGTGCTTTCGGCTGGCGCGCGCCGGATGGAGCCTGGAGGAGCGGCCGGCGGCGCTGGTCGAGCATCCGACGCGGGCGACGCTCGGCGAGCTGCTCACGCAGGTCGCCCAGCACGGCAGCGGCGCGGCCTGGCTGAACCGCCGCTATCCGGGCGAATTCTCGGCGCTCGGCGCGCGCGGGTTCGCCGGCCGGCTGAGACGGGCGGGCGTGACGGCGGTGAGGGGTGCGCGGCGCGGGGACCGCGACGCGGTGGACGCGGGCCTCATCGAGGTGTGCGAGGCGTGCGCCTTTGCGGTCGGGCGGCTGCTGCTGTCAAACGCGCCACGGGCCGACTGACGCGATGGCCGAGCCCCTCGTCTCCGTGGTGGTGTCGACGTTCAACCGCCCGGAGCGGCTGGACGGGCTGCTGGGCGCGTTGCGTGCGCAGACCCTCGGCGTCGAGCGCTTCGAGGTGGTCGTCGTCGACAACGGGTCAGGGCCCGAGACCGCCCGCGTGCTGGCGGCCGAACGTGCGGCCGAGCGCCTGGCCCTGCGGTGTGAGCGCCATCCGGTCACGCTCGGGCCCGCCGGCGGGCGCAACGCCGGCTGGCGGCGGGCCCGGGCGCCGCTCATCGCGTTCACCGACGACGACTGCCGGCCCACGCCGGGCTGGCTCTCGGCCCTCGTCAGCGCCGCCGCCGAGCACCCGGGGACGATCATCCAGGGCCCGACGCGACCCGATCCGGCCGAGCTCGACCGCGACGGATGGCTCTCGCACACCGTGCGGATCGAGCGGCTGGGCCCGCAGTATGAGACGTGCAACATCGCCTATCCGCGCGCGCTCATCGAACGCCTCGGGGGCTTTGACGAGAGCTTCGGGCTGCGCCCGGCGGGCGAGGACACCGACCTGGCCTGGCGGGCCATCGAGTCCGGCGCGCCGACGGCATTCGCCCCGGCGGCAGTGGTGCTGCACGCCGTCGACCGGGTCGGCGCGCGCGGACGGCTGGCCATCGCCG
The DNA here is from genome assembly GCA_963771675.1 of uncultured Actinomycetota bacterium. Taxonomy (GTDB): domain Bacteria; phylum Actinomycetota; class Thermoleophilia; order Solirubrobacterales; family Solirubrobacteraceae; genus Palsa-465. The sequence goes on from CAVYUJ010000011.1 coordinate 325,009, forward strand.
CCCGGTGGGGCCCCGTGGTGAGGGTGCTGGCCGAGCACCCCGGGTCGCGCGCGATGCTCTATCGCGGGCGCTTCTGGAACGTGTGGCACTACCTGCTGTGGCGCTCACTGCTGGCGGCTGCCGGTCCTGCCTGGCTGCGCCGCCTGGTGCTCCACCGCCACCTCATCACGCTGCGCAGCCGGGCCCGACGGGAGGGCGCGAGCAGCGCCGCGATCCCGTTCCTGCTGATCCACGACGCGGTGGAATGCGCGGCCATCGCCCGGGGCGCGCTCCGGTATCGCACGCTGGTCCTGTGACGCGCCGTTCGTGCTCCCGCGCAGTGACGGCGAGACATAGACTGTGCGCGTGATCGAGCCCAGCACCGAGCAGATCGAGAGCTATCGCCGCGACGGGTTCCTCATCGTCGAGCGCTTCCTGGATCCGGCCGCGCTCGACGAGATCCGCGCTCACTTCATGGCCGTCTTCGAGCACGCCTGGGAGACCGGCCTCGCGCCCGACGAGGTCAACTACACGCCAGGCGTCACCCCCGCGGACCTCACGCGTCAGATGTGCAACGTCTGGAAGGCCGACCGGGTCCTCGCCGCGGTCACCCTGTCTCAGCAGGTCGGCGAGTTCACGGCGCGGCTGGCCGAGCTGCCCGGCGCTCGCCTGGCCCAGGACAACGCGATCTGGAAGCCACCGTCGGGCAAGGCGCTGCTCTGCCACCAGGACGCGGCGTACCTCGATCACCTCGACCCCCCCAACATGACGACCTGCTGGATGGCGCTCGACGACACCGCGGCGGACACCGGCACCATCTACTACGTGCGCGGCTCGCACCGGTGGCCGCACGCGCGGCTGGGCGGCACCTTCCACGCGCCTGACGACTGGCTCGGCCATGTGCGCGAGTCGGTCCCCGCGGGGACCGATCTCGAGCTCGTCCCCATCGAGGTCCCGGCGGGCGGCGCCGCGATCCATCACGGGTGGACGTTTCATGGCAGCCCGCCCAACGAACGGGCCGACGCCCAGCGCCGCTCGATCATCAGTCACCTCATCTCCACCGACACCCGGTGGAACCCGGCCCACAACCACCCGATCTACTCACGCTACCGCCGGCCGGGCGAGCGCGAGATCGACGAGGCCTTCTTCCCCGTCCTGTGGCGCGACGGCTACCGCACCCCGTGGCTCGACGCCTACGGGGTGGAGGCGGCGGCCGCCTGAGCGGCCACCGCGGGGTCAGCCGCCGGCGACCGCGGGCAGGATCGTGACCTCGTCGCCGTCCTTGACGGCGGTGTCGAGGCCGTCGAGAAAACGGATGTCCTCGCCGTCGACGTAGACGTTGACGAACCGCCGCAGCCCGCCGTCCTCGGCGATCCGGCTGCGCAGCTCGTCGAAGCGCTCATAGAGGGAGTCGAGGACCTCGCCGACGGTCGCGCCGTCGACGCTCGCGGTGGCCTCGCCCTCGGTGGCGGAGCGAAGCTGGGTGGGGATCTTCACGCTGACGGGCATCGCGGCTACATCTTATGCAAGCGCGCTGACGCGCTCGTTGGCCGCCTCGAACGCCTCGACGCGCGGATCGATCTCCCAGGTCTCGAACGTGCCCCGGACCGCATCGAGCGTCTTGAGCCCCTCGCCGGTGATGTAGGCCACGACCCGCTCGTCGGGGTCGATCTCCCCGCGCTGGGCCAGCTTGGCCAGGACCGCGGTGGTCACCCCGCCGGCGGTCTCGGTGAAGATGCCGGTGGTCTGGGCGAGCAGGCGGATGCCCTCGCGGATCTCGTCGTCGGTGACCGACTCGATCGTCCCGCCACTGGTGCGGGCGAGGTCCAGCGCGTAGGGGCCGTCGGCCGGGTTGCCGATGGCCAGCGACTTGGCGATGGTGTCGGGCTTGACCGGGCGGCAGAAGTCCTTGCCCTCCGCAAACGCGCTGGCCACGGGCGAGCAGCCGGCGGCCTGGGCGCCGTTGAAGGTCGGGAGCGAGCCGTGCACCAGCCCGACGTCGATCCACTCCTGGAAGCCGCGGGCGATCTTGGTGAACAGCGAGCCCGAGGCGATCGGCGCCACCACCCGGTCGGGCAGCTCGAAGCCCAGCTGCTCGGCAGTCTCATAGGCCAGGGTCTTGGAGCCCTCGGCGTAGTAGGGACGCATGTTGATGTTCACGAAGGCCCACTCGTGCTCGCCGGAGAGCTCGGTGCACAGCCGGTTGACGTCGTCGTAGTTGCCGCGCACGCCGACGACGTTGGTCCCGTACACGCCGGTGGCCAGGATCTTCTGCTCCTCCAGGTTGGAGGGGATGAACACATAGGACTCCAGACCCGCCGCGGCCGAATGCGCGGCGACGGCGTTGGCGAGGTTGCCCGTCGAGGCGCAGGCGATCGTCTCGAAGCCGAGCTCCCGGGCGCGGGCCAGCGCCACCGACACGACGCGGTCCTTGAACGAGTGCGTCGGGTTGGCGGCGTCGTTCTTGATCCACACCTCCTTGAGGCCGATCCGCTCGGCGAGCCGGTCGGCGCGCAGCAGCGGCGTCCACCCGGCGGGCAGGTGCCCCTGCGGGAGCGACTGGACGGGGAGGAAGTCCCCGTAGCGCCACAGCGAGTGCGGGCCGGCCTGGATCCGGCGGCGCAGCTCGTCGGGATCGACGTTGTCCGGAGCCGCGTAGGCGACTTCCAGGGGCCCGAAGCACTGCTCACACACGTAGCGAGCGTCAAGCGGATAGACCGTGTGGCATTCCTTGCAGCGAAGCGACTCTGGCGGCATATGAAAAAACCTCCGCCGGGGTCAGTGGTCGGAGGTCAGTGAAACCGCCCTGCCACATCTCCCAGGCCTTGTAGTTGGAGCCTGATGGATTTGGCACCGTTCCCTTGCGGGAGGTTGCCGGGGTTTCGTAGGGCCATATCCCTCCACCCCTCTGGATGCGTACTGCTATGTCTGGCGAACGAGTATACCGGTGCCGCGGGCGGCACGACGGGGGCGCCGCGGGCGGCACGACGGGGATGCCGCGGCGGGCCACGCCGCGCGGCGGTGCCGGCGGGGACTCGGTACCGTCCCCCGCGATCTATGGCCACCGCCTCGTCTGATCCGCTGGCGCGCCTGGAGGCGATGCTCGACCTGGAGCAGGCTGACGTGCCCAGCCGGCGGATGCTGGTCATCGTCAACCCGTACGCGACGACGGTGTCGGATCGCCTCAAGAACCTCGTCGTCTACGCGTTGCGCGGCCGCTACGACGTCCATGCCGTGGACACCGAGGCCCGCGACCACGCGACCGAGCTGTGCCGCCAGGCGGCGTCGGAGGGCTATGACGTCGTCGTCGCGTTCGGCGGCGACGGCACCGTCAACGAGGCCGCCAACGGCCTCGTCGGCTCCGACACCCCGCTCTGCTGCCTGCCGGGCGGCCGGGCCAACGTCTACTGCCGCATGCTCGGGATCCCCGCCGACGTCGTGGACGCCACCGAGCACCTGCTCGGCATGGCCTATGACTGGAAGCCCCGCCGCGTCGACGTCGGCCGCGTCAACGACCGCTACTTCACGTTCTCGGCCGGGGCGGGGCTGGACGCCAGCGTGGTCGAGATCGTCGACGCGCACCCCCGGCTCAAGGCCCGGATGGGCGAGTGGTACTACACCTGGGCCGCGGTCAAGACGTTCAACCGCCGCTACCTCGTGCGCCCCCTGCGGCTGCGGACGCAGATCGGCGAGGAGAGCATCGACGGCGTCACCGCGATCGTGCAGAACGCGCACCCCTACACCTACTTCGGCGACCGGGCGGTGCGGATGGCCGAGGGGGCGTCGCTGGACAGCGGCGACCTGGCCGGCATCGTCCTGCGCCGGGCCAGTCCGCTGGACGTCCCGTCGATCGGGTGGCGGGCGCTGTCGGGACGGTCGCACGTGGTGGGTCACCGCCACGTCCACGGCTACCGCGGCGTGAGCGAGGTGCGCGTCTCGAGCCTGGACGACCGCCCGCTCCCGCTCCAGGTCGACGGGGACTACATCGGGGACGTGGCCGAGGCGGTTTTCACGTGTCTGCCCAAGGGCATCCTCGTCGTGTCGTGACGCTCCGCCGGTCTCTTCCGCTGCTGCTCCTGGGATTGCTCGCCGCGGTGACGGCCTTCGCCCACGCCCAGGCCGCGCCCAGCGCCGCGCGCCCCCGAGCCGCCCAGACCACGCCGAGCGCCGCCGGTGTGCAGACGCTCCCCGGTACGAGCTGTCCCGTGTTCCCGGCCGACAACCCCTGGAACCAGCGCGTGGACAAGCTGCCGGTGGCCACGAACTCGTCCGCGCTCATCGCCCGGATCGGGGTCAGCGACCCCGTCCATCCTGACTTCGGCACGGTCTACAACGGCGCTCCCAACGGGATCCCCTACGCCGTGGTCTCCAACACGACCAAGCGGGTCCCGGTGAGCTTCCAGTACGCCTCGGAATCCGACGGCCACGCATACCCTCTGCCCCGCAACGTGCCGATCGAGGGCGGACCGCGCTCGAGCGGTGACCGCCACGTGATCGTCGTCAACAAGGACACCTGCACCGACTACGAGCTGTTCGCCGCCTATCCGCTGAGGGGCGGCACGCACTGGAAGGCCGGGTCGGGAGCGATCTTCAACCTGCGCTCGGACAAGCTGCGCCCGGCGGGATGGACCTCGGCCGACGCGGCGGGCCTTCCCATTCTCGCCGGCCTGGCCATCTACGGCGAGGCGGCGTCGGGCGCGATCCGCCACGCGCTGCGCTTCACCGCGCCGTGCACCAGCGCTCACTACGTCTACCCCGCCCGCCACGAGGCGGGAAGCTGCGGCGCCGGCGCGCCCCCCATGGGGCTGCGGGTGCGGCTGAAGGCGAGCGTCAACATCTCCCATCTCCCCCGCCAGGCCCGGATCGTCGCCCAGACGCTCAAGACCTACGGGATGATCCTGGCCGACAACGGGAGCCCGTGGTTCATCTCCGGGGCGCCGAGCCCGCACTGGAACGACGACGCGCTGCACCAGCTCGACCGGCTCACCGGCCGCGATTTCCAAGTGGTCGACACCAGCTCGCTGCCGCATCCCGGTCGCTGATCACCAGCCCCCGACGCGAAATGTTCGCCGGCAGGGGGGTGAAAAGCCGCCCGCTCGAGGCTCTCCATATATATGGGGAGAGCTGTCCAGATCACCGACACGGATCGCGCCCTGCTGGGCTTCGCGGCCGAGCATCGCTTCGTCATCGCCGGCCAGGTGGCGGCGCTGCTGGGCGTGAGCGAGGCGGCCGCCGAGGCGCGGCTGCGGCGCCTTGGCACCGGAGGTCACCTGCGCCGCCACCGCGAGCTTCATCGCGGGCCGACGTGGCACCAGATCACGCGGGCGGGGCTGCGGGCCGTCGGCAGCGATCTGCCCGCTCCCCGCGGGTTTGACCTCGCCACCCACCGCCACGACGCCGGGCTGGGCTGGCTGATGCTGACGGCGCGGGCGGGACGGTTCGGGCCGCTCGAGCGCATCATCTCCGAGCGGCGGATGCGCTCGCACGACGGTCGGACCAACGATGCGGCCCAGCGCTACGGAGTCCGGCTGGGCGGCGTCGGGCCCGGCGGGCGCGATCGCCTGCACTATCCCGACCTCGTCGTCGTCACCCAGACCGGGCACCGGGTGGCATTCGAGCTCGAGCTCTCGACCAAGGGGGTGGCGCGCCGCGAGGGCATCCTGGCCGGCTACGCCGCCGACCGGCGGATCGATGCGGTGGTCTACCTCGTCGAGCACGCGTCGGTGGGACGGGCGATCGAGCGCTCGGCCTCGCGGATGGGGATCTCTGACCTCGTCCGGGTGCAGCGGGTGAGCATGGCGGCCAGCGGGACGGGGCCGTCGGGGGCACGGGCGGCCCAGCGGGCGGGCGCTCGGACACAGGCCGCACCGGAGCGTGCCCGGTGATCTTTCAACCGGCGCAGCGCAGCTCGGCCGCGCGCCGCTACGGGGGGCTGGCGCTGTGGCTGGCGGTGATCGTCTCGCCGTCGGTATGGGTGGCCGGCGGGCTGCTGGTGGCCGGAGCGGCGCTGCTGGCTGTCCCCGCCCTGCTGCGCGCCGCCGCCCGGCGAGCGGACGCCCGGGCCCTCGCCGAGGGCGCCGGAGGATCCCTGACGCTGGGAAGCGATCCGCGGGGCCGGGCGGTGGCGCTCTCCGATCGCCAGCTCGCCGCGCACGCCCTCATCGTGGGCGCCAGCGGAGCGGGCAAGTCCACGACGATGCTCAGCATCCTCGACGCCCAGATCCGTCGCGGACGCCCGGTCATCGCCATCGACATGAAGGGGTCGCCGGGATTCGCCGCGCAGCTCGAGCAGGCCGCCGCGGCGGCGGGGCGCCGGGTGCGGATCTTCACGCCCGACGGCCCGGGACACTGGAACCCGCTGGCCTACGGCAATGCGACCGCGCTCAAGGACAAGCTCATCGCCACCGAGCGCTTCTCAGAGCCCCACTACCAGCGCGCCGCCGAGCGCTACGTCCAGACCGTTCTCACCATCCTGCACGCACGGGAGGGGACCCCGGCCCTGCACGCACGGGAGGGGACCCCGGCCCTGCACGCACGGGAGGGGACCCCGGCCCTGCACGCACGGGAGGGGACCCCGGCCCTGCACGCACGGGAGGGGACCCCGGCCTCCCCGGCCCGCCTGGACCAGGTGGTGGCGCTGATGGAGCCGCGGCGGCTGGCGGCCTCGCTGCGCGGCGTGCCCGAGCCGCTGGCCGAGCGGGTGCTCGACTACCTGAGCGGGCTCACCGGCGATCAGGTGAGCGCGGCGCGGGGCCTGGGGACGCGGCTGGCCCTGCTCTCCGAGTCCTGCGCCGGCCCCTATCTGCTCCCGGGCGGCCCGGCGGAGCACGCCATCGACGTCCGGGCCGGCCTGGAGGGCGGCGACGTCATCCTGTTCAGCCTCAACGCGAGCGTCTACGGCAAGCTCGCCGCCCAGTTGGGCGCGCTGGCCATCCAGGACCTCGTCAGCGCCTCGGGGTATCGCCTCTCCGGGGGCGCAAAATCCTCCTCGGAGCCCGCGACCATCGCGATCGACGAGTTCTCGGCCCTGGGCGACGATCATGTCCTGGCGCTGCTGGCCCGCGCCCGCGAGTCGGGCATCAGCGTGCTCACCGCCACCCAGGAGATGGCCGATCTCCAGCGCGCCGCCCCCGGCTTCCGCGATCAGGTGCTGGGCATCGTCGGCGTCAAAATCGCCCACCGACAGGACGTACCGGAATCCGCGGAGATGATCGCCAAGATGGCCGGGACGCAGTGGGTGTGGGAGGAGACGCGACACGTCCGCGGCCTGCTGAGCCCCGGGAACGGCCCGCGGGCCAGCCGCCGTCAGGTCGAGCGCTTCCTCGTGCATCCCAACGAGATCAAGACCCTGCCCGTGGGTCATGCGGTGGCCCTGACCAAGCTGCCGACCGCCGACGTGCGGCGGGTCCGGGTCACGCGGTCGCCGCCGCCCCGCGAGCGCGACGGGCCGGAGCGCTGAGGGGGTCGTCCGTGCGACGTGTGGCAGGGTATCGGCGCACGTCAACGGCCTGCTGGGGAAGGCAGCGTTCGGGTCGCCGCGGCGAGACCCGCGGCGGATAGTGAAGGAAATAGCTCAAAAATCCGCCACAACCCCTGTCGAGGGACGCCGGGAGCGCTGATGCCGCCCCCGCTCCCCGCTCGAAAGCCCGCCGTTGACGTGCGCCGATACCCAGCCAGAACGCCGACGGACGCCCCCGCCGAAAGCGCGGATCAGCCGGCGCCGGGAGTGACCCGGTACGCGTCGAAGACCGCGTCGATGTTGCGCAGGCGGTTGATCGCCTGGTCCAGGGTCCGGGTGTCCCCCACCTCGACGACGAACCGGTTCTTGACCATCGGGTGGTTGACGGTGCAGTGGGCGTCGAGGATGTTGATCCCCGCCTCGGCGAAGGTGCGTGACATGTCCTCGAGGAGGCGGTGACGGTCCCAGCCGTCCACCTCGATCTCGACGCGGAACGAGGTCTCGGCGTCGCCGTCCCAGGAGACGCTGGTGAAGCGGTCCGGATCCTTGCGCAGCACGGCCACGTTGGGGCAGTCGCCGCGGTGGATGGTGATCCCGCGCCCGAGTGAGATGTAGCCGACGATCGGGTCGCCGGGCACCGGGCGGCAGCACTTGGCCAGGCGCAGCATGACCTCGTCGATCCCCTCCACCGCGATCCCGTAGCGCGACGAGGAGGTGGTGGGCCGGGTGCGGCGGCGGCTGGTCTGGATGAGGTCGTCGGCGGCGGTCGGCTCGGACTCGGCGGCCTCGCCCTGCTTGAGGCGCTGCATGACCTTGTTGACGACGGTGGTGGCCGACACCTTGGCGCCGCCCAGGGCGATGTAGAAGTCGTCGCCCTTGCGGAAGCCCATCTCGCGGATGACGTCGGCGAGCAGCGGCGAGCCGACGAGCTTCTGGGCCGGAAGGCCGGCCTTGCGCAGCGCCTCCTGCAGCAGCTCACGGCCGCTGTGCTCGGTGTCACGCCGGCTCTCGGCCTTGAACCAGGCCTTGATCTTGTTGCGGGCGCGCGTCGTCTTGACCAGCGCCAGCCAGTCACGGGAGGGACCGCGCTCACGCTTGGAGGTGAGCACCTCGACGATGTCGCCCGAGCGCAGCTGGTAGGAGAGCGGGACGATCTTGCCGTTGACCTTCGCGCCGACGCAGCGGTGGCCGACGTCGGTGTGGATCTCGTAGGCGAAGTCCAGCGGCGTGGAGCCGGCGGCCAGGGACTTGACCTCACCCTTGGGCGTGAACAGGAAGACCTCGTCCTCGAAGAGGTCGACCTTGAGGTTCTCCATGAACTCCCGCGGATCGGCCATGTCCTGCTGCCAGTCCATGAGCGAGCGCAGCCACTTGAGCTTGCCGTCGTTGTCGTTGGGGCCGCGGGCCCGGTCGCGCGGCGCGCCCTCCTTGTACATCCAGTGCGCGGCGATCCCGAACTCGGCGAGATCGTGCATCTCGCGCGTGCGGATCTGGATCTCCAACGGACGGCCCTCGGGTCCGATCACCGTCGTGTGCAGCGAGGAGTACATGTTGAACTTCGGCATGGCGATGAAGTCCTTGAAGCGTCCCGGCAGCGGCTTCCACAGCGAGTGGATGACGCCGACCGCGCCATAGCAGTCCTTGACCGAGTCCACGATCACGCGCATCGCGGTGAGGTCGTAGATCTCGTTGAACTCCCGCCCCTTCTTGGTCATCTTGGCGTAGATGGAATAGAAGTGCTTGGCGCGGCCGGAGATGTCGGCGTGGATGCCCAGCTCGGCCAGCTCCTTGGCCACGATCTCACCGGCCTCGGAGACGTAGCGCTCCCGCTCGCCGCGCTGCTGGGCGACCAGGCCCTTGATCTCGTTGTACTTGCGCGGGTGCAGGGTCTGGAAGGCGAGGTCCTCGAGCTCCCACTTGATGGCGTGGATACCGAGGCGGTGCGCGATGGGGGCATAGATGTCGAGCGTCTCGCGCGCCTTCTCCAGCTGCTTCTGCTTGGACATCGCCGAGATCGTGCGCATGTTGTGCAGGCGATCGGCGAGCTTGATGAGGATGACCCGGATGTCGGTGGCCATCGCCACCACCATCTTGCGGTAGTTCTCAGCCTGGGCCTCGTCGCGCGACTGAAAGGTCAGGCCGTCGAGCTTGGTGACGCCGTCGACGAGCCCGGAGACCTCCTCCCCGAACGTCTCGGCCACCTCCTCCAGCGACGCGCTCGTGTCCTCGACGGTGTCGTGCAGCAGCGCCGCGCACAGCGTCTCGGTGTCCAGGCGCATGCCGGCGCAGATCTTGGCCACGCCGACCGGGTGGATGATGAACTCCTCCCCGGAGAGGCGACGCTGGTCGGCGTGATGGACGCAGGCGTAGGCGAACGCCGCCTCGACGTGGGCGCGGTCGACGGGCAGCGCCTGGCTGGCGTGCTCCTCGACGATCGCGAACAGGTCGCCGAGCAGACGCTGCTCGAACGGCGAGAGCTCGGCGTTCTGGACGACGGTCTCGCCGCGCGGGGTCGCGAGTCCGTCCACGCGCGCGCGGTCCGAGGCCAGGACGGTCGAGACCCCGTCCCCGTCGCCCTTGACGCCGTTGGCGCCCGCGTCACCGCGGCCGATGGCTCGGCTCAGGCGCCTGCTCGATGATTTGCGCTGTTCAGGTATCGCGTGCCTTCCTCGTACAGCTGAGAATAGAACCTGAACGCGGGCGAGAGGTCGAGTGCCGTCGGCGCATGATCGAGGAGGGCCATGGCCGGCGGATCGCGCACCAGCTCCACGAGCTCAAGCTCTGAGAGGACGCGGACCACCCGCCCGGCGAGGCGGGCGGAGCGGCCGTGGCGGCCCTCGCCGCGCAGCACCCGCTCGAGCTCGGCGCCGTCCGCCCGGCCGGAGGGCCGCAGGGCGCGGTAGACCGAGATCAGCGAGTCACGCAGCCCATACTCGAGCTGGAGCATCTGCTCGGCGAAGCGCAGCTCGGGCTCGCCCCACGACAGCGAGGCGATCCCGGCTCCGGCGCGCAGCGCCCGGTCGCCCGCGGCGCTGGTGGGCGGATCGAGCGCGACGATGTGGGCGAAGGCGAGCGCGGCCGACGGGTCGGCCTCGAGGTCGCCGTACGCGGCAAGCGTGAACCCGCCGACGCGTTCGCGCAGGCCGGGCAGCCGGCGGGCGACGTCGGCGCACACGGCCAGCACGCGACCGCCGCCGGCGACCGCGTCCACGAGCACCGCCAGGGGGCTGTGCCCGCGGCAGTCGACGACCGCCCGCGCGGGAGCGGATCCCCCGCCCACCCGCTCCCGTGCGATGGCGCTCAACGCCGCGTCGACCTCGGCGAAAACCGAATCCAGAAATGTCGACCCACCGGGCACGACCGCTATCGGGTCCGGCGCGCAGGGCTGGGCGTGGCGGAGCACCAGCCGGGGCTCGACCGCGCCGTTCCATGCGTTTCGCTCCAGGCGGAACGTCGCATCCAGCGGCTGGGCGGGGTCATCGGCGACGTGGCCGTCACACCCGAAGGCGACCGCACGCGCCCGCACGCCCCCCGAGATCACCGAGAAACGGGCATGGCGACCCTCGCCCATCGGACGCACGTCGTCAAAGCGGCTGCCCGGAACCAGCAGCCGCGGCGACGGGTTTCCCATCCCGCACGGCTCGAGGGCCTCGAGCTCCTCGGCCAGGCCCAGCCCCAGCTCGTGCCCTGACACCACGGCGTCGACGCGCTCGACGCGTTCGAGCAGGTCCGGCGTGAGCACCGCCTCGGCGTGAGCCTCGAACCCGGCCCGGAACGCGTCGAGCTGCGCGGCGTCGATGGTGAGGCCCGCCGCCGCGCGGTGCCCGCCGTAGCGGCGCAGGTGCCCCGCGCAGGCGTCCAGCGCGCCGAGCAGGTCAAAGCCGGGGATGCTCCGGCCCGAGCCGCCGCCGAGCTCGCCGTCCAGCGCCACCAGCACCGTGGGACGGTGGTGGCGCTCGACGATCCGCGAGGCGACGATCCCGACCACGCCCGGGTGCCAGTCCTCTGACCACAGCACGTAGCCCGGCGCGGGGGCCGAGGTCGGCCACCTGGGACTCGGCCTCCCACAGGATCCGCTGCTCCACGGCGCGGCGCTCCGCGTTGACGGCATCGAGCTCGAGCGCGATCGCCTTGGCCCGCCCCGCATCCTCGGTCAGCAGCAGCTCCAGCCCGGCGTCGGCCCGGCGCAGGCGGCCGGCGGCATTGATGCGCGGGGCCAGGCGAAACCCGAGCGTGCCGGTGTCCAGGGCGCTGGGGTCGGCGCGTGACACCGCCATCAACGCCCGCAGCCCCGGCTTGGCCGTGGCCGACAGCGCGGCCAGCCCCTGACGCACCAGCCGGCGGTTCTCATCGGCGAGCGGGACGAGATCGGCCACCGTGGCCAGCGCCACCAGGTCAAGGTCGTCGTCGGCGGTGCGCGCCCCGAGCGCAGCCGCGAGCTTGTAGGCCACCGCCGTCCCGCACAGTGTCGGGCACGGGTACTGACAGAGGGCGGGATGGACGATCGGGCAGTCGGGCAGAACGCCGTCAGCCCGGGGCGCGTGGTGGTCGGACACGACCACGTCGACCCCGGCGGCGCGGGCGGCGGCGACCTCGTCCACAGCGGTGATGCCGCAGTCGACGGTCACGATGAGCGCGGTGCCGCGCTGGGCCAGGCGCGCCACCGTGGCCGCCGCCAGGCCATAGCCGTCGTCGATGCGGCTGGGCAGGAACCAGCTCGCGTCGGCGCCGAGGCTGCGCAGGGCCCGGACCATGATCGCGGTGGCGCACACCCCGTCGACGTCGTAGTCGCCGTGGACCACGATCCGCCCCCCGGAGGCGATGTGGCGGCGGATGAGCTCGAGCGCACGGTCGATGCCCGCAAACGCCGCGGGATCGTGGGCCTCCCCAGCGTCCAGGAACCGCCGCGCCGCCGCTGGATCGCCCAAGCCGCGGCGGACGAGGATCTGCGCGAGCACGTGCCCCACACCGAGCCCGCGCTGCAGGGCCAGCGCCTGGGCGGCGTCGTAGGGGTCGATGTGAAGCCGCGGAGCCGGATCGGTGGCGGGCGCCCCGTCGACGGCCAGCCGCAGCGGGGCGGGCGCGGGCGGATCAGATCCGTTGCCCGAGGCAGGCAGCGGCTGGGCGAGTGCGACGGCCTGGACCATGGGGCGGCAGCGTAGGCGCCGCCTCAGACAGACCGGCCGGGCGCTAGTGCGTGTAGCCCAGCTTGTGCAGCAGCTTCTGCAGCTGCGTCACGAACAGCGTCGGCGAGTTGTGCGGCAGGCCCAGCGGGGTGCGGAGCTTGTGCTGAGCGGCCAGCCTGTTCAGGGTCGTGTTCACCAGCGCGGACCGGCCCAGGAGGTCCTCGTCGGCGGCCCAGGCGGCGATCAGCCCGACGCCGTTGGACAGGTGGTGGTTGAACAGGCGCATCCACATGGCGGCATCGGCGCGGATGAGCTTGGGGTAGCGGGGGGTGACATCGCTGAACCTGCGGTGGGAGAAGCGCCAGATCTGGATCGGCGTGCCCGAGTCCGCGGTGTCGGTGAAGCCCGCCTCGGCGATTCTCGAGTCCCCGGACTTGAACACCGTGTGACCGTCGAGCCGGGTGAGTGCCGCGCCGGCGTTGAGGAAGTTGTGCTGGGATCTGGCGTAGGTGTGGGCGCCCGGGTCATAGGTGAAGACCTGGTCGATGAAGCAGCAGTTCGCGCCACCGGTGAAGAGACCGAGCACCACCTCGGGCTCGCTGCCGGCGTCCAGGTCAAGCACGTGCACCGGCGATTTCCCGGGCGGGACGGCGACGTCCCGGCAGGGCCGGCCGCACCCCGGGGCCGTGACGGAACGGTTGTAGACGGTGCGGCCGTTGCGCGTGATCGCCAGCACCAGGGAACCGGACCCCGCCCGCCCGCCCGCGACGCTCACGCGGGCCGAGACGCTGGCGCTGTCCCCGCGGGCGAGCGCGGCCGCCGGCAGGCACAGCGCCAGCATCGCCAGCAATGTGATGACCCGCCCCCGCCGCGACACCGTGCTCAGAGGTTGACGCCGCCGCCCTGGCCGGCGGCCTCGCGGCGCACTCCGGCCAGGTAGATGAGCCCGATCCCGATCAGCGCCCCGGGAATGGCCTCCAAAGCCGTCGTGAGGTGCGTGTCATGGCGCCCCGGGATGGAGAGGCCGTTGACGAGGAACCCGAACAGCGCGGAGCCGATCAGCGCGCCCACGAACGCGCCCACGATGCCGCCCCAGTAGCGGTCGGGCAGCCAGATCGTGAAGTGCCACAGGGCCAGTCCCATCATCACCCACGCGAGCATGCCCATCAGCGTCGTCTCCCGTGTCGGCCTTTGCTGCGGCGCGGCTTGGGCGAGCGGTCAGACGGCTTGGGCGTGCGAGCGATGCCGCCCTCCTCCGCCTCGTCGGGGGCGTGCTCGAAGCCCTCGCCGGCCAGGGGCTCGTCGAGGGTCTCGGGGTCGATGGGTCCGATGCCTGACGGCGGAGGGGCCGGGGCCGGGGGCGGGCCCTGTGCCGGATCCGGCGATTTGCCCGGAGCCTGGCCGGCGGCGCGCCCGCCGCGGCCGGCGCGACCACCGCGGCCGCTCGCGCCGCCGCCGCTCGTGCGGCCCCCGCTCCCGCCCGCGGCGCCGTTGCCACCCGAGCGCTTGGTGCGGCCCGGCCCGCTGCCGCCGCCTTCGCCCTCGGGCGTGTGGGCCAGGCGCTTGGTCAGGGTCGAGGTCCGGCGAGCCGGCTCGTTCTGCTCGATGTCCAGATCACGCTTCATCTGCTCGAACTCGGCCGCCGAGACGCCCTCGGCCTCGGGCTCGGTGATGCGGCCGGCGCGGCGGCGCACGCGGTCACGCGCGGGATCGACGTCGGCGCCGGCCGATGCGTACGGGGCGACGACGCCGTAGTCGGTCTCGATGCGCTCGCGGCGGTGCCGGTAGACGCTCTCACGCTCCTTCCAGTGCGTGAGCACCGGGGAGGCGATGAAGATCGACGAGTAGGCGCCGGAGGCCACGCCGATGAGCAGCGCGAACGCGAAGTCCTTGAGCGTCGAGCCGCCGAACAGCAGCAGCGCCAGGATCGGCAGCAGCGTGCACGACGTGGTCGCCAGCGACCGGGTCAGCACCTCCGACATGGAGCGGTTGACGATCTGGGAGAAGGCGGCCCGCGGCATGCGCGGGATGTTCTCGCGCACTCGGTCGAACACGATGATCGTGTCGTAGAGCGAGTAACCCAAGATGGTGAGGAGGGCCGCGACCGTGTCGACCGTCACCTCCCTCCCGGTCAGCGCATACACGCCGCTGGTGATGAGCACGTCATGCATCAGGGCGATCAGCACCGGGATCGCGAACTTCCAGTCAAAGCGCAACGCCACGTAGGCGGAGATCACCAGCAGCGAGGCGATGATGGCGACCACCGCGCTGTTGGCCACGGTCTGCCCGAAGGTCGGCCCGACCGTCGTCGCCTGGAAGAACTTCGGCTTGCCGTACTTGGAGGTGAGCGCCTGCTGGATGCCCCCGCTGCCGACGGTCAGCGGCTTGGCCGAGACCTGGAACTGGGTTCCCTTGGTGCCGACCTCCTGGACCACCGGCGACTTGACCCCGGCGCCGGCGACGACCGACTGGATCGCCGACGAGGTCGTGTGCTGGGCGACGGTGATGTTGATGCGCGATCCGGAGGTGAAGTCGATGCCCAGGTTGAGCCCTCGTCCGCCGATGGCGAGCGCGCCGATGAGCAGGATCACGCCCGACAGGGAGAAGAAGTACCTCGACGCGCCCATGAAGTCATAGGTCCAGACGTGCTTCCTGCCCCCCGCACCGAGCGCCGAGGGCCGCGCGATCGTCCGCGAGTCACCCATCGTCATCAGGATCGCCTGGGTGGCGAGGACGGCGGTGAACAGCGAGACGATGGTCCCGATGCCCAGCGTGAAGGCGAAGCCCTGGACGTCGGAGGTCGCCAGCACGAACAGGATGAACGCGGTCATGATCGTGACCACGTTGGCGTCGATGATCGCCGTGAGGCCCTTCTTGTAGCCCGTGGCGATCCCGGCGCGGATCGATCTCCCGGCGCGGATCTCCTCCTTGACGCGCTCGAAGATGACGATGTTGGCGTCCGCGGCTACGCCGATGGTGAGGATCAGGCCGGCGATGCCCGCCAGCGACAGCGTGATGGGGATGAGCTTGATCAGCGCGTAGAAGTACAGGCCGTACACGGCCAGGCCGGCCACGGCGATGACGCCGAGCACGCGGTAGTAGGCGAGCAGGAACAGCGCGACGATGCCCAGGCCCACCGCGCCGGCGATCAGGCCCTGATGCAGCGCCTGTGCCCCGAGGGTCGCCGAGATCTCCTCCTCGGAGATCCGCTTGAGGGTGATCGGCAGCGCGCCGAGACGCAGCTGATTGGCCAGGTCAGAGGCCGTCTGGCTGGTGAACCCGCCCGTGATGTCCGCTCCGCCGCCGCCGGTGATGCCGTCGGGGTACTGGTGAAAAACGATCTGGGGGACGGTGATGAGCTGGCCGTCGAGCGCCACCGCGAAGTGCTGGTTGAGCGTGCTGCCGCCGATGCTGACGTTCGAGCCGCGGTGAGCGATGGTCTCGGTCACGCGCGAGAAGGCGCTCTGCCCGCTCCCGTTGAAGCTGAAGGTGACGTCGGGGGCGCCGGTCTGGTCGGTGCTCGCCTGGGGGTTGGTGATGTCATCGCCGGTGAGCGCGACGTTGTCCTTGAGGACGTAGAACTGCGCGTTGGGGCTGCTGGCCTTGATCTGGTCAGACGCCGATGGGTTGGCCGCCTGGAGCACGACCGTGCCCTGCGGCACGGTGAGGAGCTGGCCCTGGGCCTTGGTCACGCCCGGCGGCAGCCCCTCATACAGACTGGTCGTGGTCGGGTCAGGGCCGTTGAGCAGGCAGTGCTGGCCCTGCACCGGCGTGGTTCCGTCCGCCTTGGCCGCCGCGGCGCAGGCGGCGCTGCCCGGAGCCCCGAAGAGGTAGTACGCCGGGCCCTTGCGCGACTGGGTGGTTGGGCCGTTGGGCTTGGCCAGCGGCGCCGGCGGCTGCTTGGAGGCCAGCGTGACCGCCTGATACAGCGACATGCCGCCCGCGCCCGGGACGCCCGGCTGGCCCGTCGCCCCCCCGGTGCTGAGGGTGGTCGAGGACGGATCCTGGGTCAACAACCCGTTGGCCGCCGGCTTGCCGGTGGGCGTCAGGACGTTGGCCTCCCAGTCATAGAAGAACAGCTGGGCGGTCTGCCCCACCTCGTTCTCGGCGCGTGTGACGTCGTGGACGTCGGGCAGCCCGACCGTGATGAGGCTGTGGCCGGTCGTCTGGATCGACGGCTCCGACACGCCCAGCTGATCGACGCGTGAGCGCATGATGTCGACGGCGCGATCGAGCGCGGCCTGGGTGACCACCGGGGTCCGTGGGGTGGGCTCGCCCTGGTAGACGAGCTCGATACCGCCCTTGAGATCGAGCCCCAGAACCGTCTTCTGGGTGGTGAGCACGAAGATCGAGGCGGCGATCAGGCCCACCACGAGGAGCAGGACGAAGCCGTGACGCTGGCGGTCGGACATCAGCTAACGCAGGATGCTAGTGGTTGGCCCCGCACCGGGGGCTGCTGCACAGATCCTGGCGTCTTGGTGCCTTCCAGCAGGTCACTGCTGATGATTGGTGGGCGTCAGCACGACGAGAACGCCGCCCTCATCATCGTCGTATGCAGGGAAGATGTCTGCGACGGCGCGGGCGGGCAGATCGTGCTCGGCGTGGACCTCCACCGGCTTGCCCTGGACGCGCACCTCCCACTCCAGCGCCGTTCCCACGTGGTCGCCACCGTCATCGAAGCGCAGACCCAGCACGTCGCGCACGGGGCGGCCGATGGCCTGCTCGGTCTTGATGCCGGTCAGCTCGAACGAGCCGCGGCCGCAGTCGACGATGCGCCCGTCCGAATCGCAGGCGAAGAACGCCGCGTTGGGCGCCGGGTAGTAGTCGTCGAGCAGTTCGAAGAGGTAGGCGAAGCCGCATTTCTCGCAGCCCCGGGCCTCCCGGCGAAAGCCGGCGTTGCGATCGGTTCCCATCGAGCGGTTGCCGCAATGCGGGCAGATGAAGTAGTGCTCGCGCGCCATCGGCGCCTGAGGATAGAGATCCGCGCTTAGGAGTATCCGAAGAACTCACAGCGCACCACGAGGCCGCCGGGTTCAGACCAGGCGGGTCTGGGCCGGCTCGGGCGCGGGGGGCGCCAGGCCGAGGTGCCGGTAGGCGCGGGGAGTGGCGGCGCGCCCGCGCGGCGTGCGCTCGATCAGTCCACGCTGGAGCAGGTAGGGCTCGTAGACGTCCTCGATCGTGTCCTGCTCCTCCCCCACCGCGACGGCCAGCGTCGACAGGCCCACCGGGCCGCCGCTGAACTTCTCGCAGATGGCGCGCAGGATCTCACGGTCCAGCCGGTCCAAGCCCTCCTCGTCGACCTGCAGCAGGTCCAGCGCGTCGGCCGCCACCGGCTCGGTGACGAGGCCTCCGTGGCGCACCTCGGCGTAGTCGCGCACGCGGCGCAGCAGCCGGTTGGCGACCCGTGGTGTCCCCCGGCTGCGCCGTGCGATGGCGACCGCCCCGGCGGCCTCGATCTCCACACCGAGCAGCCGGGCCGAGCGCATCACGATCCGCGCCAGATCATCGGGTCCGTAGTGCTCCAGGCGGTGCTGGATGCCGAAGCGGTCGCGCAGCGGGGTGGTGAGCAGCCCCGAGCGCGTCGTGGCCCCGATCAGGGTGAACGGCGGGAGCGGGAGGGTCACGATGCTCGCCCCCGCCCCCTGGCCGACCGTGATCGGCAGGACCCCGTCCTCCATCGCCGGATAGAACGTCTCCTCCAGCGCGCGCGGCAGGCGGTGGATCTCGTCGACGAAGAACACCGCCCGGGGCTCCAGGGCGGTGAGGAACGACGCCACGTCGCCCTTGCGCTCCAGGGCCGGGCCGGCGGTCTGCACGAACGGGACGTCGAGCTCGGCGGCGACGATCTGGGCCAGCGAGGTCTTGCCCAGGCCGGGCGGGCCGGCCAGCAGCACATGGTCCAGCGCCTCGCCGCGGGTCGTGGCCGCCTCGATCGAGACCGCGAGCTGATCGCGGATCGCCTCCTGGCCGACGAAGTCCTCCAGCCGGCGGGGCCTGAGCGAGCGCTCGAGCTCGGCCTCCTCGCCCGGGAGCTCCTCCGGGTCCTGGATGCGCATGCCGCCCACCCCGCTCACCGCCGCGCACTCCGCAGGGCGTGGGCGATCAGATCCTCCGTGCTCTCGCCCGCGGCGCCGTCGAGCAGCGCGTCGATCTCGGTGGCGTTGTAGCCCAGGCCGAGGAGCGCCTCGCGCGCCAGCGTCACCGGGTCGTCGGAACGGGTGACGGTGATGGAGTCCTCGGGCAGGGTCGCGCCCACCTTCTCGCGCAGCTCGACGATGATCCGCTCCGCCGTGCGCTTGCCCACCCCGGGCGCCGCCTGCAGGCGGGCCGCGTCCCCGGCGGCCACGACGCGCAGCAGCTCACGCGGGGGCGCGCCCGAGAGGACGGCGAGCGCCACCTTGGGCCCGACCGCCTGGACGCCGAGGAGCATGAGGAACAGATCGCGCTCCTCCTCTGAGGCAAAGCCGTAGAGGGCCAGCGCGTCGTCGCGAACGATGAGATGGCTGTGCAGCACCACGTCGCGTCCGACCGCCGGGACGTGCTTGAGCGTCTCGGCCGAGACGGCGAGCCGGTAACCGACGCCGCCGCAGTCCACGACGACGTGATCGCCCCGGCGCACCGCCACCTTGCCCGAGATGAGCGCGATCACGCCGTCGCCCCGGCCACCGCGCGAGCCAGCGGCGAGTGGTTGAGATGACAGACGGCCACCGCCAGCGCGTCGGAGACGTGATCGGGCGTCGGCGGCGCGGCCAGGCCGAGCAGCCGCGTCACCATCCGCGCCACCTGTGCCTTGTCGGCGCGCCCGTTGGCGCACACGGCGCCCTTGACCTGCTGCGGGGTGTAGGCCCGCGTCGGCACCCCCCGTTGGCCGGCGGCCAGCAGCACCACGCCGCGCGCCTGGCCGACCGCGAATGCGGTGCGGACGTTGGCTCCGAAGTAGAGCTCCTCGATGGCCAGCGCGTCGGGCTCATGCTCGTCGAGCAGCTCCCCCACACGCCGGTGGATGTCGGCCAGCCGCCGCTCCAGGGGCACCCCCGGGCGGGTCTGGATCATGCCCTCATCGACCGCGCGCAGACGCGCCCCGACGCCGCGGACGACGCCGTAGCCGGTGCTGGCGGTGCCGGGATCGATCCCCAGGACGAGCATGGAGACACATTCTCCGTGGGCGCTCGGACGCCTCCCACGCGCCGCGTTGCGCGGTGTTAGATCTCTGTCAAAAGGCGCGTGGGCGGCGCAACCCGCCGCTCGGTCTGCTGTTCTAGCGGATGTCATTCGCCTGGATCGTTCACCACCACTCTGCACCGGGGCGTGGCGCAGGGCGCAGGTAGCGCTGTGTGCGCTGGCGTGCGCGCTCGCCGGCGCCGCCGCGCTCGCGGGGGCCGCCGGCGCGGCCCGCTCACGCGAGCCCGAGCTCGCTTCCGGCAACACTGTCGTCGACGGGCCCAGCGCCGACATCCGCTCCCTCAACGGGCTGTCGGTGTCCCGGGACGGCGGCGGCGCGCTGGTCTACACCAAGAGCGTGGCCGGCGTTGCCCACGTGTTCGTATCCCGGCTTGCCGCGGGGATCTTCCAGCCGCCGGTCCAGGTCGACGCCGGGCTCGCCGGGCCGTCGTCGCAGCCGGTGATCGCCGCCGGGCAGGGCGGCCTGGTGCTGGTGGCGTTCATCAACGCGGGGACGCTGTACGTGGCCCAGGCGGCGACGTCGGCCACGCCGCTCGGCGGCCCCGTCGCCCTGTTCGGGGGGGCGGCCAACCCCTCGCTGGCGATGACCAACTGGGGCAAGGCCTACCTGGCCTTCACGGCCACCGGCGCCGGCGGCGGGGACGTGCGCGCCGCCTACTACCTCCAGGGCCAGTGGAGCCTGGTGCCGACCCCCCTGGATGTCAGGGTCGGTGATGCCTCGGGCGTCGGCACGGGACGCCCGGACGTCGCCGCGTCCGGGGACGGCGTGGGGATCGTCGCCTGGGGCGAGGCGGGCCACATCTACACGCGCCGCATCATCGGCGCCACGGCGAGCACCGTCATCGAGCAGGCCGATCCCGCGAGCTTCGGCGGATGGTCTGAGACGTCGGCCAGCCGTCCGTCGATCGCCTCCGGAGGTGACTCGACCTACGCGGCGGTGACCTTCCAGGAGACCTTGGCCAGCGGCTCGGCGACCCAGTCGCGGGTGCTCATGGACCGTCTGCACGGTGCCCAGTTCGATCCGGTGGCGGCGGCCGACGGAGTGACCACGGGCGGCCCGGAGGGCGCCGACCAGCCCCAGACCGCGGTCACGGAATACGGCAGCGGCTTCGTCACCTCGGAGACCGCGCAGACCCACATGCTCTACGCCACCACGCTCGGCGGCGGGGAGAGCCGCGGCCAGACCGAGCGGGTGGACTCCCTCCCCAACAGCAGCCCGCCGGACGCCGCCCCGGCCAGCGCCGGCCTGATCTCCAACTTCATCGCCTGGCAGCAGACGCCGGGAATCGCGGGGCCGTCCGAGATCCGCCTGCGCTACGCCCCCGACGGCTCGGACCTCGGCCCCGAGGAGGTCATCTCGTCGCCCACGCTCGGGGCCACCAACGCCGACCAGGGGCTCGCGGCCGCGGGCGACGTGGCCGGCGATGCCGCCGCGGCCTGGGTGCAGGGCAGCGGAGCGAGCACCTCGATCGTCGTCGCGCAGCTCTTCCAGGCTCCGGGTGGCTTCGTCGCCTCCTACGGCTTCCGCTACGTGACCACGGCCACCCCGGTCCTGAAATGGTCCCCGGCGTCAGAGCTCTGGGGCGCGCCCACCTACGCCCTGCGCATCGACGGCATCCCGGTGGGCCAGACGACGGCCACCCAGATGGCCGCGCCCGCCGCGCTGTCCAACGGCCGCCACGTCTACCAGCTGGGTGCCACCAACCGCGCCGGGGTGAGCACCAACTCACCGGCCGCCACGGTGTTCGTCGACACCGTGCCGCCGCGCGCGACGTGGAAGCTGAGCGGGCCGTCGATCGTCAAGACCCGCGAGCTGCTGCGCGTCAGCTACACCGACCCGCCGCCGGCCGGGTTGCCCGCATCAGCCGCCTCCGGCGTGGCCACCGTGTTCGTCCGCTGGGGTGACGGCTCGCCCAGGGCGCGGATCCGGCGCACCAGCGCCAGCCACGTCTACACCCGCATCCGGACCTACACGATCACGATCACGCTCACCGACCGGGCGGGCAACCGGACCGTCATCGTCCACAAGCTGAAGATCAAGGCCAAGCCCAAGAAGCACAGGAAGGGCAAGCGGACCAAGAAGGCCGGGGCACGTCGGTGACCGCCCGCCGCCTCAGCCGCTCAGTGCCCGACGCAGGCGGTGCCGTGCGCCAGCCTCGGGTCGGTGAGGCGCACCACGCGCCACGGTCCGGCCGTGGCCACCGTCTCAGCATGGGTGAGACGCGGGTCGATCTTGGCCGGGCCGCCGATCTGCGCGGCCTTGGGCCCGACGAAGTCCACCCCGGGCGCGTGCATGGAGGTGCCCACGCGCTGGAGGGTGACGCCCAGCTTCCAGGCCAGAGCGGTCTGCGCAGAATGGTTGATCGCGGTGAAGCTCGACGCGCAGGGGAGCACCGCGGCCTTGCCGCCGGCCGCCGCCACCGCCCGGGTGAGCGTGTCGAGCAGATGCACGCCCTGCGACGCGAAGCGCTCGTCGCTGCGCGCGAGGTTGATCTGGGCGGTGCTGAACGGGATGCAGAGCGCGGCCAGCACGACCGCCACGCCGGCCACCACCGGCCGGCGCAGCGAGCCGGCGAGCCCGCCGGCCAGCCGGGCCAGCTGGGCGAGGCCGACCCCGCCGAGCACGGTGGTCAGCGCCGCCGCGGGCAAAAAGAAGCGCTCCAGGCCCGGGTAGCCGTCGAGCGTCTCGCCGACGACCACCACCCACCACCCCGCGACGCCGGCGGCGATGGCCAGAATCGCCCTGTTGCGATCACGCACCCAGCCGATGACCACCGCCACCACCGCCAGGATGAGTGCCGGCAGGAGCTGGTCGCGGACGCCGCGGGTCAGGATCGCTCTCAGGACGTCGGAGCCCAGATGACCGTTGTAGTCCGCCGCGTGCGTCGCGGCGAGGAACGGCTGGCCGGTGGTGACCCACGGCGGGACGAACCAGCCGATGGGCTGCACCGCGAGTCCGGCGAGCAGCACCAGGCGCATGGCCGGGCTCTTGAAACCGGGATCGCGAAACCACAGCCAGATCGCGTACAGCCCGAGGAACGGCCACCACTCCGGGCGGATCAGGCCCCCGGCGACCATGATCAGATAGGCCTGGAGATGACGGCCCTCGAGCAGACGATCGGCCGCCCAGACCGCGACGGCGACGAGGATCGCCTCCGAGGTGCCGTGCAGGAAGTAGTAGTACCAAGCCTGATCCAGGCGGCCGGTGAGCACGATCCCGATCGACGCCAGCAGCCCCGCGAAGGCGCCGAGCCATCCGCCACCGGCCAGCCGGCTGGTCAGCTTCCAGGTGCCCCACAGCGCCAGCAGCCCGCCGACGCGGGCCGTGATCACCCACAGCGTCGGCGCCGCACCGCCGAGCAGCCCGTAGATCGTGGTGAAGATCATGGGCAGCGGCTTCCACGAGGGACCGCCGTTGACGATGAAGCTGGTGTGCGGATCGAACACCTCGTGTCCCCACACGATCCACGACCACGGGTCATAGCTCGGGACGGTGGGCAGGATGGCCGCCGACAGCGCAGCCAGAGCGACGCAGGCGAGCACGCCGAGCAGCAGCGGCGAGCGCCGGGCGCCGCGCAGGGAGCCGGCCAGTGAGGCTCCGCGAGACTCCCCGGAGCCGACGGAGCCGGTCGCGGATGGCCGCTGCTGCGGCGAGTCGACGGCTGACATCGGCGGGCGATTGTAGCGGCGGCCCCTGGCGTCTTCGTAAGGCGGCAGCGCGGGTGGCGGCCGTGGTCCTCGCCGTGCTGGGGCTCGGGGTGGCGGGACTCGCGGCCGGTGCGGCGCCCGCCGTCGCCCAGGCCGGCCCGGCCTACGCCGCGACACCCCCGACGCTGGGCGCGCTGTACCGCGACGGCCCCAACGACCGCTGGCTGCTGGGCGGCGCGTGGCTGTACCGCGCCGACACCGCGGACGCCGGCCTCGCCGCCGGATGGTGGCGCGACGTCGCCTCCACCGACGGCTGGAGCCCGGTCACCGTTCCCAACTCCTACAACGCCGGCGATCTGTCGGACGACTCGATGAACGGCTACGTCGGCTGGTACCGGCGCGATTTCACCATCCCCGCCAACGCCTTCGCCGGGTATGTCCCGGCGCGGTTTCGCAGCTGGATCGTGCGCTTCGAGTCCGTCAACTACCGCGCGACGGTGTGGCTCAACGGCCGCAAGATCGGCGCTCACGCCGGCGAGTACCTGCCCTTCGAGTTCCCGCTCACCGGCGTGCGACCCGGGGTGAACCGCCTGATCATCCGCGTCGACAACCGCCGCGACAACGGCGACCTTCCGCCGGGGAACGGAGGCTGGTGGAACTACGGCGGGATCAACCAGGAGGTCTACCTGCGCTCGGTGCAGACCGCGGACATGTCCCCGGTGGTGATCCGGCCGATCCTTCCCTGCCCGACCTGCGCGGCGCAGATCCAGGAGCAGGTCACCGTGCGCAACCGCACCAGCGCGGTGCAGACCGTCACCCTGCGGGGCTCCTACGGGACCGCGGCGCTGAACTTCGGCGGCCACACCCTCCTGCCCGGAGCCACCTGGGTGGCCCGGACGGCGGTGACGCTCCCCGTCCCGCATCTGTGGTCGCCGACCGATCCCTACCTGTACCGCGCCGGGCTGACGCTCTCAGACGCCCACGGCCGGCCGCTGGAGGGCTACACCGACTACTCGGGCATCCGCAGCATCACCGTCGGCGCCGGCGGCCAGCTCCTGCTCAACGGCCGCGCGCTCGACCTCCGTGGCTTTGACCTGCACGAGCTCAACGTCCAGTCGGGCGCGGCGCTGTCGCCCACCCAGCTGCAGACGATGGTCGGCTGGGTCCGCGAGCTGGGCGGCAAGGTCATCCGGGCCCACTATCCGCTCAACCCGCAGATCGAGGAGGCGGCCGACCGCGACGGGATCCTGCTCTGGTCAGAGATCCCCGTCTACCAGGTGAACTCGAGCTACCTGACGCGCCCGGGGTGGCTGAACTTCGCCCACAACATGCTGCGCACCAACATCCTCACCAACGAGAACCACCCCTCGGTCCTGGTGTGGAGCATCGCCAACGAGCTCCAGACGCCGCCCAGCGACGCCGAGGCGCGCTACATCGCCGGGGCGACGCAGATCGCCCACCAGCTCGATCCGACGCGACCGGTGGGCATGGCGATCTCCAGCTGGCCCGGCGTCGACTGCCAATCGGCGTACGCGCCGCTCGACGTGCTCGGCTTCAACGACTACTTCGGCTGGTTCGACGCCGGCGGCGGCGGAACCGACGACCCCGACGAGCTCAGCCCCTTCCTGGATTTCCTGCACGGCTGCTACCCCACCAAGCCGCTCATGATCACGGAGTTCGGCTTCGAGGGCAGCCAGAACGGACCGCCCGAGCAGCGCGGCACCTACCAGTACCAGACCGCGCAGGCCGCCTTCCACCTCGGCGTGTTCGCGTCCAAGCCCTACGTCGCCGCGGCGATGTGGTTCGCGCTCCAGGACTTCCCGGCCAAGCCCGGCTGGAGCGGCGGCGACCCGTTCCCCCACCCGCCGTTCGTGGAGAAGGGCGAGATCGACCTTCAGGGCAACCCGGTGCAGCCCCTGTTCTCCACCATCCAATCGATCTACGGCTCGACGGTGCAGATCGCGGCGGCGCCGGCGCCCGCCCGGCGCCGGGCTACGCGCGTGACCCGCCGCCACCACCGTCGAAGCGGCAGCGCACCAGCGTCCCGATGACCCGGAAGCCGTCGGCGGCGGTGAGCTTCTTGCCCTCGTCGGTGGCGCGCGCCCGGTAGTGGACCGGGACCTCGAAGATCCGCTCGCCCTTCTGCACCAGCCGCGCGGTGATCTCCGGCTCGATCGCGAACCCGGCGGCGCTCAGCGGCAGGCTCTGGAAGACGTCGGTCCGGATCATCTTGTGGCAGGTCATGATGTCGTGCAGGTAGACGTTGAACAGCAGGTTGCACGCCAGCGTCACGCCCTTGTTGCCCAGCACGAACAGGAACGAGTGGCTGGTGTAGCCGTCGAATGCGCGCACCCCGAAGCACGCGTTGGCGCGCCCGTCCATGAGCGGCGGCATGAGCAGCGCCAGGTCCTCGGGGTCATATTCCAGGTCGGCGTCGAAGATGCATGAGAAGTCGCCCCGCGCCTCGCGCAGCGCGGTCTGGATCGCGGCGCCCTTGCCCTGGTTGTGCTCATGCTCGATGAGCCGCACGCGCTCGTCCCACTTCCCGTTGCGCAGGATCTCGCGGGTGCCGTCGGTCGAGCCGTCATCGACGATGATCAGCTCGAACTCGGTCGGCAGCTCGGTGGAGAGGACCTCCGCGATCGCCTGCTCGACGCGCTCGAGCTCGTTATAGACGGGCATCAGGATCGACAGCATGTGCATGTACCGGGGGGTAGTCAGCTAACGGGCACCGCGAGTAGTCAGGTGCCCCGAGGACGCGTCGATGCTAGCGAACGTCGCCGCCATCAGAGAGGATGCGGCGATGGACTTCGAAGCCGAGGGCCTGCTCGAGGGGTTGGAGGGCGAGGCGAGGGCCCAGCGCCTGCGGCTGCTCGAGCGCCTCGCCGCCGACGGCTACCCGGAGGCGGAGCTGGTCAGGGCGGTCAAGGAGAACCGCCTGGCCCTGCTGCCCGTCGAGCGGGTCCTGGGCGGCACCTACAGCGCCGACGAGATCGAGCAGCGCACCGGGCTGCCCGCCGGGACCATGGCGCGCATCCGCCGCCAGCAGGGGCTGCCCGCCCCCGAGGAGGACGACCGCGCCTTCAGCGACGAGGATGTCGACGCCGCCAAATCGATGAAGCTGTTCCTCGACGCGGGCTTCGCCGACGAGCGCATCGACGAGATCACCCGTGTGCTCGGTGAGGGCATGAGCCGCCTGGCGGCGACGATCGCGGCCTCGTTCGTGGAGACCTTCCTGGACGCCGGAGAGACCGAGGACGAGGTGGCGCTGCGCTTCGCCGAGCTGGCCGAGCAGCTGACGCCGGCCTTCGCCCCGATCCTGGTGGCCGCGTTCACCGCCCACCTGCGCGACAGCGTCCAGCGCGGGGTGCTCGGGCTGGCCGAGCTCGAGACCGGTGACCTCACCGGCGCCCAGGACATGGCCGTCTGCTTCGCCGACCTCGTGGGGTTCACGCGCTTGGGCGGCCAGGTCGAGGTGGGCGAGCTGAGCACCGTGGCCGGGCGCCTGGCCAGCCTCGCGGCGTCGCTGACCAAGGCTCCCGTCCGGCTGGTCAAGACCATCGGGGACGCCGCGATGCTGGTCAGCCCCGAGCCCGCGCCCCTCGTCGAGGTGGCGCTCGAGCTGGTCGACGCCTTCGCCGAGGAGGAGCTCCCCAGCCTGCGCGCGGGTATCGCCTTCGGCCCGGCGCTGCTGCGCGCGGGTGACTACTACGGCAACTCGGTCAACCTGGCCAGCCGCGTCACCGGGGTCGCCCGGCCCGGCAGTGTGCTGTGCACCCGGGAGATCCGCGACGGCGCAGCGGACGCGTTCAGCTGGTCAGCGGCCGGTCGTCACAAGCTCAAGGGCGTGTCCGGCCCCACGCCGCTGTACCGGGCGCGGCACAAGGGCGAGCAGGACCCGAAGAGCTAGGAGATGGCGTGCAGGTCGATGATGAAGACCAGCGTGGAATTGGCCGGGATCTTCGACTGGGCGGTGGCGCCGTAGCCGAGGCTCGGCGGGATGATCAGCTCGCGCCGCCCGCCGATCTTCATGCCCGGGATGCCCTGCTGCCAGCCCTTGATCACGCCCGACAGGGGCAGTGACACCGGCTGGCCCGAGCCGTCGTTCCACGAAGCGTCGAATTGCTTGCCGCCCTTGTAGAGCACCCCGACGTACTGGACGTTGACCGTCGAGTTGGCCGTGGCCGCGGCGCCGGTGCCCTTGATCAGGTCCTTGACGACCAGCTTGGAGGGCGGCGGGCCGGAGGGAATGCTCACCTTGGGCTTGGTCTTCAGCGCCGCCGGGAGGGGCGTGCTGCTCGTCGTGGTGCTGGTTGCGCTCGCCGAGGCGCTGGTCGTGGTCGAAGTGCTCGCGGCGGCGGTGCTGGTGGCGCTGGTGGCACCGGCTGACGGCGCCGTCACGACGCCCGCAGCCTTGGTCGGGCCGCTGCTGCCACAGCCGGCGACGGCGGCAGCCAGCGCGAGCGCGGTGCAGGTGATGGTTGTCGTCTTTCGCATGTGGGGGCCGAGGGTAGCGAGCGCGGCGAAGAAGCGGCGAAGGACCGATCTCCGGCCCAACGGAGGCCTTACGAGGCGATCCGCTCCAGAACGTCGGCGTCCACGTCGAAGTTGGCGTGCACCGCGCCCACGTCGTCTGACTCCTCGAGCATGTCGATCAGCTTCAGCAGCCGGGAGGCGTCTGACTCCTCGAGCGGGACGCGCGACTTGGGGCGCTGGGTCACGTCGGCGGACTCGATCTCGATGTCGGCGCCGGTGAGCGCCTCGCGCACGGCCACCAGGTCACCGGGCTCGGTGACGATCTCATAGACGTCGTCGTCACGCGAGATGTCCTCGGCGCCGGCGTCGATGGCCACCAGGAGGTCCTCCTCCTCATAGCGGGAGGCGTCGACGACGATGACCCCGCGCTTGTCGAACAGGTAGGCCACCGAACCCGGCTCGCCCAGATTGCCCCCGTGCTTGGACAGCGCATGGCGGACGTCGGCGCTGGTGCGGTTGCGGTTGTCGGTGAGCGCCTCGATGAGCAGGGCGACGCCGCCGGGCCCGTAGCCCTCGTAGAGCACGGTCTCGATCTGGTCGGCGTCGACGCCCTCGCCGGTGCCCTTGGCGATCGCCCGCTCGATGTTGTCCTTGGGCATCGACGCGTCGCGCGCCTTCTGGACGGCCAGCGCCAGCGACGGGTTGCCGTCGATGTCGCCGCCGCCCTCACGCGCGGCCACGGAGATCGCGCGGCTGAGCTTGGTGAAGTGCTGGCCGCGGCGCTGATCGACGACCGCCTTCTTGTGCTTGATGGAAGCCCATTTCGAATGACCGGACATGCCTGGTAACTATAGAAACAGGGCCAGCGCCCGAGGGTGCCGGCGATACCAGGCGATCGTGCGGCGCAGGCCCTCCTCCAGGTCCACCGCCGGCGCCCAGCCGGTGAGCTCTGACAGCTTGGTGGCGTCGACCCACTGCCGGTCGATCTCACCGTGCGGCGTCCCGGCGCCGCGGATCTCGGGGATGACGGACCCGCCGGACCCGCCGGACCCGCCAGACCCGCCGACCGCGCCTGCCAGACGGCAGATGAGGTCCACCACGTCTGAGACGCGGCGCGGTCGCCCACCCCCGGCATTGAACGCCTCACCGCCGCCCTGGCCGGCCAGCAGCAGCCTCCAGATCGCCAGGTAGGCGGCCACCGCGTCCTCCACGTAGAGGAAATCGCGCTCGGGAGAGCCGTCGGAGCGGATCACCGGAGCGCGGCCCGCCAGCGCCGCCCCCACCGCCTCGGGCACCAGCCGGCTGCGGTTGGTGTCACCGCCGCCGTAGAGGTTGGCGAACCGCGTCACCGCCACCGGCAACGCGAAGGTGTGCCAGTAGGACCGCGCGATGAGGTCGGCGGCGGCCTTGGACACGTCGTAGGGGAATGTCGGAAGCAGCGGCTGGGTCTCGCGGTACGGCAGCTCGGCCTGGCGGCCGTAGGCCTTGTCAGAGGAGGCCACGACGACGCTGCGCGTGCCGTGCGCGCGGCACGCCTCCAGGAGCATCCAGGTGCCGCGGACGTTGGTCTCGAACGTGGAGCGGGGGGCGTGGTTCGCGGTGCCCACCAGGGTCTGGGCCGCCAGGTGAAACACGCTCGACACCTCGTACTCGTTGAGCGCCCGGGCGACGAGGCCCTCCTCACAGACGTCGCCGCGAACGATGTCCACGTCGCCCGCGCGTCCGAGGAGCTCGAGCGTCGAGACGGCCGGTTCGTCGCGGCGGATCGACACAACGCGGTTGCCGGCATCGAGCAGGGCTGCGGTCAGCCAGGCCCCGAGCAGGCCGTGCGCTCCGGTGACGAGTACCGACTGCGCAGCGGGCCGTTCCGGGTCTCGGCCCACGTGGTCTACGTCCATCGCTTCCACGGGGCGGCGCCGGAGGCCCACAGGTCGTTGAGGGCGATCGAGTCCTTGTAAGTATCCATGCAGTCCCAGAACCCGTCGTGGCGAAACGCCCGCAGGTCGCCCGCGGAGGCGAGCCGTTCCAGCGGCTCGCGCTCCAGAACGCTGTCGGGAGTCAGCAGGTCGAAGACCGCGGGCTCGAAGCAGAAGAAGCCGCCGTTGATCCACGCGTCGGAACGGGGCTTCTCGGTGAACCCGCGGACCACGCCGTCGCCGTTGAGATGAGCGACCCCGAACGGGAGCCGCGGCCGGACCACAGTCATGGTGGCGGCAGCCCCCTCCATGGCGTGCTCGGCGTGGGCGGCCAGCAGAGCGGCGAGGTCGATGTCGGCCAGGCCGTCCCCGTAGCCCAGGCAGAAGCGACGGTCGCCGACGGCATCGGCGGCCCGATGGATGCGGCCGCCGGTGGGAGTGTCCTCGCCGGTGGCCAGGCAGCGGATCTCGGCGTCGGCGGGCCAGGGCTCGGAGGCGACGAAGCGGTCCACTTCCTCGCCCAGGTACCCGGTGAGCAGCAGAAACCGCCGGAAGCCCTGCGCCAGGTAGATCTGCAGCACGTGCCAGAGGATCGGACGGCCCCCGATCTCCACCAGCGGCTTGGGGATCGACCGGGTGTGTTCCTGCAGGCGGGTGCCGCGCCCGCCGCAGAGGATGACCACTTTGGGTCTCACGTCATCGCCCCGGGGTCTCACGGGGGCGGATTATCAGGCATCATGCTCAGCGCGTGTCCGAGCTCACCCACCCCGAGGTGTTCAAGGCCTACGACGTCCGCGGGCTCTACGGCGACGAGCTGGACCCGGCGGCGGCGCACGCCATCGGCCGCTCCTTCGCCCGCGTCATCGGGGCCATGTACGACACCCCGACGTCCGAGCTGCGCCTCGGGCTGGGCCGCGACATGCGCCTCACCGCCCCGGAGATGGCCGGGGCCTACCGCGAGGGCATGGTGGCCGAGGGCGCCAAGGTCGTCGACGCCGGGATGGTCGGGACCGAGATGCTCTATTACCTCGTCGGCGCGAGGGACCTCGACGGCGGGCTGATGTGCACCGCGTCGCACAACCCCAAGCCCTACACGGGCGCCAAGCTGGTCAGCCGCGGCGCGCTGGCCCTGTCGGGCGACGCCGGGCTGGGCGAGGTACGTGACCGGGTCCTCGACGGTCTGGGCGACGCGCCCGGTGGCGGCTCGGTCGAGGAGGTCGACGTCTACGAGGTCTTCCAGCAGGCCGCGCTGGAGCTCGTCGATGAGTCGGCGATCAAGCCGCTGAAGGTGGTCGTCGACGGCGGCAACGGCATGGCGGGCCCGATGGTGGGTCCACTGCTCGAGCGCCTCGGGCTCGATCTCAGCGAGGCCTACTGGACGCCGGACGGCAACTTCCCCGACCACGAGCCCAACCCGATGCTGCCCGAGAACCGCGAGTTCATCATGCGCGAGGTCGTGGAGCGCAAGGCCGATCTGGGCATCGCCTGGGACGGGGACGCCGACCGCTGCTTCTTCATCGACGAGGAGGGGCACTTCGTCGACGGCGACTTCCTCACCGCGCTGCTCACCGAGTCGCTGCTGGTCAAGGAGCCCGGGGCGACCGTCCTCTACGACGTGCGCGCCAGCCGGGCCGTCGCCGACGTGGCGCAGCGCGACGGCGGCCGGGCCCTGGTCAACCGCGTCGGCCACGCCTTCTTCAAGACCCGCATGCGCGAGGAGAACGCGGTGTTCGGCGGCGAGGTCTCGGGCCACTACTACTTCCGCGACTTCTACTGCGCGGACTCGGGCACCCTGCCGGCGCTGCTCATCCTGGAGCTGCTCTCACAGCGGGGCGTGCGCATGTCCGAGCTGCTCGAGCCCTATCGCAACAAGTACTTCATCTCCGGGGAGATCAACAGCACGGTCGACGACGGCCCCGCCAAGATCGAGGCGATCGCCGAGCGCTACTCCGACGCGCGGCAGAGCCGGCTGGACGGGATCTCCATCGACTACGACGACTGGCACTTCAACGTGCGGGCGTCCAACACCGAGCCGCTGCTGCGGCTCTGCTTGGAGTCGCTGGTCTCCGTGGAGGACATGGAGGCCAAGCGCGACGAGGTGCTGGGCCTGATCCGCTCGTGAGCCCGGCCGAGGGCCAGGCCGGGGCCGAGGCCGAGGCCGAGGAGGCACTGGCCGAGGCCCGGGCGGCCGGCATCCACATGATGGCGGTGCCGACGCCGTTCCTGGTGGGGCGCGTCAACTGCTATCTGATCGAGGACGATCCGCTGACGCTGGTCGACACCGGTCCCAACAGCGGTAAGTCACTGGACGAGCTCGAGCGGGCGCTGGGGGCGCTCGGGCACCGCATCGAGGAGCTGGGGCTGATCGTCATCACCCACCAGCACATGGATCATCTCGGCCTGCTGGAGATCATCGCCCGCCGCTCGGGGGCCGAGGTGGCGGCGCTGGACGTCCTCGGGCCCTATCTGGAGGACTTCAGCGCGAGCGCGACCGCCGACGACGCGTTCTCGATGGCGGTGATGCGCCGCCACGGGGTTCCCGCCGAGCTGGCCACCGCCCTGCAGATGGTGGGAGGCGCGTTCCGCGCCTTCGGATCCAGTGGTCAGGTGACGGTGCCGCTCAGCCAGGGCACCGAGCTCACCCTGCGCGATCGCACGCTCACCGCCCTGCACCGGCCGGGACACAGCCCATCGGACACCGTCTTCTGGGACGCGCGCCGCCAGATCCTCATCGCCGGCGATCACCTGCTGTCGCGCATCTCGTCCAACCCGCTCGTCTCCCGGCCACTCGCCGCCGCGGGCGAGGGCGCCGGGGCGGCGAGGGCGCCGGGGCGAGCGAGGTCGCCGGGGCGAGCGAGGTCGCGGCCACCGGCGAGACCGGCGCCGCGGGCCAGGCCGGATCGGGGATGGCCGCCGACCGCCCGCACGCGCTCGTCGACTACATGGCCTCCCTGCGCCAGACCCGGGAGATGCCCGCACGGCTCGTCCTGGGCGGTCACGGCCCCCCGGTGCGCGCCCACGCCGCGCTCATCGACGAGCGGTTTCGCATGTCCGAGCGGCGCGCGGGCAAGGTGCATCGCCTGCTGTCGCCCGGCCCGCAGACCGCGTATGACCTCGCCAGCCAGATGTGGGGCAACGTCGCGGTCACCCAGGCATTCCTGACGATCTCCGAGGTCCTGGGCCATCTCGACCTGCTCATCGCCGACGGACGGGCCACCGAGGACGACTCGGGTCCGGTGACCCTGTTTGCGTCCGTCGATCCGTAGTCGCTACGGCTTCAGAACCTCACCAGGGCTGCCGATCACAACTGGGACATGTCTGACCGCCGAGCGCACGGCGGGCACTCACGGGCGGGGGCAATGGATGGGACCAGCTCCGCCGAGCCGCCACGCACCGACAATTCAGGTCCGCTGCTGGAGAGGGTCCCCGCGATCCTCTACACCGCCGATGCCGGCGGCGATGGCCGCTGGCATTACGTGAGTCCCCAGATCGAGGAGATCCTGGGCTTCACCCCCGCGGAGTGGTGCGCGGACCCCGGAATGTGGGCCCGACGGCTGCACCCAGAGGACGCCGAGCGGGTCCTGGCCGAAGAGCAGGCTTTCGCCGACGGCGGCGCCACCCTGACCAGCCCGATCGAGTACCGGCTGCTGCATCGCGACGGCCACCCGGTGTGGGTCCGCGACGACGCGCTGATGCGCGAGGGTCCCGACGGCGTCAAGCGCTGGCACGGCGTGATGTCCAACATCACCGCTCAGAAGGACGCCGAGGCCGAGCTGGCACTGCGGGCGGCCCAGCAGGCGGCCGTGGCGCGTCTCGGCCAGCAGGCATTTCAGGGCGCCAGCCTCGCTGACCTGATGCACGAGGCGGTGCGCGCCGCCTCCGAGCTCCTGGCGTTGGAGATCGGCGCCGTGGTGGAGCTGGAGGTCGCGACCAACCGCTTCGTTTTCCGCTCCATCCGCGGGCTGCCGGGCGTGCAGCTCAACGACACCTTTCCCGCCGGCCGCGAGTCCCAGGCCGGCTACGCGTTGCTCAGCGGCGCTCCCGCCATCGTCGCCGACTGGGGCGCAGAGACCCGGTTCGCGTGCTCTCCCGTCCTCGCTGCCCGAGGCGCCCGCAGCGGGCTGGTGGTGGTGATCGAGGGCCGCGACGGCCCGTTCGGGGCGCTCGGCATGCACTCGGCGCATGCGCGTGACTTCCGGCCCGGGGACATCGACTTCGTACAGGCGCTCGCCAATGTCCTGGGCGATGTCGTGGACCGCCAGCTCACCGACGACGACATCCGCCACCGTGCCCTGCACGACCCGCTCACCGGGCTGCCCAACCGGCTGCTCTTCCTGGACCGCCTCGGCCAGGCCACCGAGCGCCAGCGCCGCCACCGCGACACGCTCACCGCGGTCCTGGTCCTCGACCTCGACCGCTTCAAGCTGGTCAATGAGAGCCTGGGTCACCGGGCGGGCGACGACCTGCTCGCCGCGGCCGCGCCGCGCCTGCGCCAGGCCGTGCGCTCCTCCGACACGGTGGCGCGCTTCAGCGGCGACGAGTTCGGGATCCTGCTCGAGGACATCACCGGCGAGCAGGACGCGATCGACATGGCCGAGCGGATCGCCGGCGTGTTCACCCGCCCGTTCGTGGTCGACGGCACCGAGCACTTCGTCACCGTCAGCATCGGCATCGCCCTGGCCGAGGGCGGTGAGCGCGCCGAGGACCTGCTCCGCGACGCCGACGCGGCCATGCACCGCGCCAAGGAGCGCGGCCGAGCGCGCTACGAGCTCTTCGATGAGGCGCTGCGTGGCCGGGCCCTGTCACGGCTGCGGGTCGAGAACGACCTGCGCCGGGCGCTGGAGCGCGACGAGCTCACCCTGCACTACCAGCCGCTGGTGTCGCTGCCCAGCCGCGCCATGGTCTCCGTGGAGGCGCTCCTGCGCTGGGACCACCCCGAGCGCGGGCGGATCTCCCCCCTGGACTTCATCCCCGTCGCCGAGGAGAACGGCCTGATCGAGCCGATCGGCCGCTGGGTGCTGGAGCACGCCTGCCGCCAGGCGGCCGAGTGGTACGGCGCGCGGCCCGACGCGGCGCCGCTGACCATGAGCGTCAACCTGTCGGCCGCCCAGGTCGCCAACCGTGGCCTGCCCGACGCCGTCGCCACGGTCCTGCGCGTATCGGGCCTGGACCCGGCCTGTCTGGCTCTCGAGCTGACCGAGAGCATGCTCGTCGCTGACAACGAGGAGCTCTCAGAGACGCTCGTCGCGCTGAAGGCCCTCGGAGTGCACCTCGTGCTCGACGACTTCGGGACCGGATACTCGTCGCTGTCGTATCTGACGCGGCTGCCGCTCGACGCGCTCAAGGTCGACCGCTCGTTCGTCGACGGCCTGGGCACCGAATCGCGCGACACCGCGGTCACCGAGGCGATCGTCGCCATGTCGCGGGCGCTGTCGCTGCGCGTCGTCGGCGAGGGGGCCGAGACCGCGCAGCAGGTCGCCGAGCTCGCCCGGCTGGGCTGCGACCTCGTCCAGGGCTTTCACTTCTGCCGGCCGGTCCCGGCCGCGGAGATCACGCGGATGCTGGCCGAGGGGCCGACGTGGCTACTGAAACGCGGAGGCTCCGGGCTGCAGCGGTGACACGGTGGTCGGCCCGCATTCCGAGGCGCCGTTGGGGATCTGGACCTTCAGCGTCGCGGTGTCATTGGGCGCGATGACCTGGAGGCCGTCGGCGGTGCTGCAGCCGGCGCTCGAGCCGCCACCGTGCGACACCCCGAGGCGGAACGAGGCGGTCTGCCCGGGCTGGAGGGTGAGCGGCGCGAGCGGCAGGTGGCCGAAGAAGTCGTCGGTTGTGTGCTGCGGGGTGGTGGTCAGCGCCGATCCGTCACTGGCCAGGAACTGGATCCCGGGATAGCCCCCCGTGCTGCAGGCGCTCGATCCGGTGTTCTTGAGCGCGAAGCCCAGCTCTCCGTGGCCGGTCGCACCCTGGCCCCCCAGATAGGACAGGGCCAGTCCGGCCGCCTTGCACCGGTTCGAGCCCCCGGCGATGCTGGCCCCGCCGCTGTTGGCGGTCGCGGTGCCGGTCTGGCTCGCGGTGGCCGTCTGAGTACCGGTGGCCGAGGCGGTGGCCGAGGCCGTTCCGGTCGCGGTGGAGGCGGTCGATTGGGTCCCGGTGGCGGCAGCAGGCTGGGAGCCCTGGCTGGTCTGTCCGCCGGGGTGGGCGGGTCCGGTACCGCTGCCGCCGCACGCTGAGAGCGCGACGGCGGCCACAAGGGCGGCGCCGGCGAGTGAGATGCGCATCATCGACATGTTCGGCCACCGCGCGGTCGGATCCTCCCGTTGGGCGCCTCCGTGCGTGCCAGTATCCGTTCGTGCCCGGCGATCTCGAGCGGCATCTGGACGCGGACGCTCGCGTCGTGGACGAGGACGTTCGCGCCACGTTGACGCGCTATGACCCCTACTGGGGCGGCCAGGTCGCCATCGGCGTGGCGATCCTCCTGGACCTGGCGCTGGCCGAGAAGGTGACGCTGGGGCCCCGCTGGCTGGTCCCGGCGCTCGAGGGGCTGGCGCTGCTCGGCCTCACCATGGCGTCGCCGCACCCGCGTATGCGCGACTCCGTGCTGCGCCGCCGTCTCGCACTCACGCTGATCGCCGTCGTCACCGCCGCCAACTGCTACTCGCTGATCCTGCTCTGCCGCTACCTGCTTCAGGGGGTCAACACCCACGGGCGGGCGCTGATCGGGTCCGGGGTCGTGCTGTGGGTCACCAACGTGCTGCTGTTCGGCGTCTGGTACTGGCAGCTGGACGGCGGCGGTCCCACCGCGCGCCGTCAGAAGCGCAAGCCCCACCCGGACTTCCTCTTCGTCCAGATGACCGCGCGCGAGTTCGCGCCGCGCGGGTGGCACCCTGCGCTCATCGACTATCTGTACACGTCGTGCGACCAATGCGACCGCGTTCAGCCCCACAGACACCATGCCGCTCAGCCCCATGGCCAAGACCCTGATGACCGTCCAGTCGCTCACGGCGCTGGTGACGATCGGCCTCGTCGTGGCACGAGCCGTCAACATCCTGTGAGCTGATGGCCCACGCACGACACCCACCCGGCACGCAGCGCCCCCGCCGCCGGCGCCACCTCGACTGGGAGCTGATCACCTGCGGCGTCTCGGGCCACGTGCTCGTCGGGCGCGACGCCGGTCCAGCCCGGCCGCAGGACGGGCTGGTCGTCCAGGACCATGGCGATGTCCGCTGGCACCGCTGCCTGCGCTGCGACACGTGGGTCCCGCTGCCGGTGCCGTCAGATCCAACGCGCCCCCATCCTCCGGACCAGGCCGAGATCGCCGTACCGCCGCGGGGCAAGGCGCTGCACGACCGGATCGTCCTGCGGCTGATCGCCATCGACCGAGTGGTGCACTTCGTCGTGCTGGTGCTGCTCGGACTCGGAGTGCTCCTGTTCGCCGCCCACCGCACCTCGCTGCACGACGCCTACTACCGGATCCTCACCGCACTCCAGGGCGGCGTGGCCGGCGGGCCGGTCCAGAGTTCCGGGCACGTCGGGATCCTGCGCGACCTGGATCGCCTGTTCTCGCTGCGTTCGGGCACCCTGCACGAGGTCGGCGCGGCGCTGCTCGGCTACGGGATCCTGGAGGGCGTCGAGGCGGTCGGGCTGTGGTACGCCAAGCGGTGGGCCGAGTACCTCACCTTCATCGCCACGACGATCCTGCTGCCGCTGGAGATCTACGAGATCATCCACCAGGGCACGGTGCTCAAGGTGATCGGCTTCATCATCAACGTGGCCGTCGTCGTGTGGCTGCTGTGGCGCAAGCGGTTGTTCGGGCTCAACGGGGGCGGCGGCGCCGAGGAGGCCGAGCGCGCCCGCGACGTCAGCTGGGAGGAGATCGAGCGTCGCACGCTGGCCACGCCGGTCCCTGATCCGGTCTTCGTCGGCGAGGTGAGGGCATGAGCGGCGCGGGCGGCATGAGCGGCTCGGGCGATGTGAGCGGCTCGGGCGGCATGAGCGGCTCGGGCGATGCGGGCGGCCTGAGCACGGAGGGCGATCCGGCCGTCGAGCGCGAGCTGCGCGAGATCGGCGAGCAGCTCGCCGCCTCGTTCCCCGGCGCCTCGCGCCAGCCGCTCAAGGCGCTGGACGCCCGCGCCATGGAGATGGCCTCGAGCGACCGGGAGCTGCGCGCCGCGCTGTTTCGCTTCGTCGACGTCGTCCCCGCCTGCCGGTCGCTCGACGACCTGGCCCGCCACCTCATCGGCTTTCTCGAGGAGGTGCCCGACACGCCCCCACCGTTGTCGGTGGCGATGAAGATGTCCGGGACGCGCGCCGGGCGCGCCGCGCTGGGCGCGGCGGCCGCCGGCGGGGTGCGTCACCTCGCCCACCGCTTCATCGTCGGCGAGTCGCCCCAGGCGGCGCTGGGAACGCTGCGCAAGCTGTGGGAGCGCGGGGTGGCCACCTCGGTCGACCTGCTGGGCGAGGCGACGGTCACCGAGTCAGAGGCCGACCGCTACGCCGCCCGGTGCCTGGAGGCGATCGAGCAGCTGTCAGCGGCCACGCGGGGGTGGCCGTCGCGGGAGATCCTGGAGACCGACGGCGTCGGTCCGCTGCCGCGGGCCAACGTCTGCGTCAAGGTGTCGGCACTCACCCCGCTGCTGCGCCCCGACGCCCCCGAACGCGGACAGCGCGACGCCGCCCGCCGGCTGCGCCCGCTGCTGGCCGCCGCCGACGCCGCCGGCGCGCACCTGCACATCGACATGGAGTCACTGGACTCCCGCGAGGCGGTGCTGGATCTCGTGCTCAACCTGCTCGACGAGGACGCGTTCCGCGAAGGCCCGTCGGCCGGCCTCGTGCTCCAGGCCTACCTGCGCGACTCGCCGGACCAGGCCCAGCGCGTCATCGCGTGGGCCCGGGAGACGCCGCGCCGGCCTCCGCTGACGGTGCGCCTGGTGAAGGGCGCCTACTGGGACCACGAGCTCGTTCAGGCCAGCCAGCACGGCTGGGAGGTGCCGGTGTTCCAGGACAAGCACGAGTGCGACCGCAACTTCGAGGCGCTCACCCGCGAGCTGCTCGCCGCCCGGCCATCGTTGCGGGTCGCGGTGGCGTCGCACAACCTGCGCTCGGTGGCCCACGCGATCGCCTGCAACCGCGTGGCCGGCGGCGATGACCGCGACCTCGAGCTCCAGGTCCTGCGCGGCCTGGGCGACGAGCTTCAGCACGCGCTGGCGGTCAACGGCTACAGAGTGCGGACCTACTGCCCCGTCGGCGACCTCGTCGCCGGGATGGCGTACCTGGTCCGCCGGCTGCTGGAGAACACCTCCAACGAGAGCTTCCTCTCAGAGCAGGCGCGCGGGGTGCCGGTCGAGCAGCTGCTCGCCGCGCCCTGAAATCGGTATGTTGGGCGCCCCATGCGCCTCCCTGCCCTCATGGTTGCCCTGCTCAGCGCCCTGGTGGTCGCCTCGGCCGCCGCTGCTGCCACCCTGCCCGGCGCCGTCGCCGACGGCGGCACCGTGAAGCAGGGCAAGAACGTGCTGGTGCGCCCCGGGCAGATCGTCTACACCGGCGACGGCAGCGGCTTTCTGGCCGGTCCGGGCAAGGCGGGGCGCCGTCCCAAGCCCGGCAAGCTCGCCTGGACCTCGTGGACGGGCAGCGCCGCCCTCGGCCATGGGGACGACTGGATCAACAACTGTGAGCCGTTCTGCGCCGCCGGATCCTTCTCCGAGCACGCGGTCAACATCAAGCTCTACCGGCCGCGCAAGATGCTGGGGCTGCTGGTGTTCACGCGGATGACGCTGCACTACACCCACGGGAACAACCCGTTCACGCACAAGAGCACTGAGACGTTCAAGCTCGGCGGTGGGCCGGTGCGCCAGCTCTTCTGGAACTTGAGCTAGCGTCCGCCGCGGCCGCTAAGCCTGGATCCACCGATATGGGCGGCGAGACGACCCCAGGATCGGCGGATCCAGGCTAAGGTCCGGTGACGATGAGGCGTGGCCTGCTGATCCTGTGCGCCGTGACGGCGCTCGCGGCCCCGGCTGCCGCGCTGGCGCGCGTCGGGGTGAGCGGCGCCCGCAAGGACCCGCTGGTCCACGCCGCGCTGGGCGCACGGGCGCCGCGCCAGTGCGGGTCGGTCTACACCTCGAGCGTGAACACGCTGTGGGGCGTCGTGTTCTTCAAGCCGGCTCCCGGCTGGAGCTCGCGGTGCAAGGCGTTTCACAGGGCCGCGTGGACGGCGCTGCACCACACCGGCGGCCGCTGGCGGATCGACCAGAGCGGGACCAGCGACGCGTGCGTCGCGGTGCACGTGCCGGTGGCGATCCGGCGCGATCTCAAGATCCCCTGCTACCCGCTGCTGCCGTGATACGCGGGGCGCCGGCCAGAGTGGCCGGCGCCCCGCCCGAGACTACGTCTTGCTGACCAGCGATGACGTCGGGAAGCCCTGCTTCTTGGCGTCGGCCTTGTACTGGGCCGTGCCGAGGTACCACTGCACACCGCTGCGCAGCTGGGCCTCGGTCGTGCTGCCCTTCTTGACGGCGATCCCAAGCGGGGTCGACGCCGCCGGGTCATCGAAGACGACCTTCAGAGTCCCCGGACGCTTGTTGGCGATGAGCTGCTCAGTGATCGTGTCCTCGAACATCGCGTACAGGGTTCCGTTGCCGAGCGCCGGGACCTCCTGCGCGACCGCCGGATAGGAGTGGATGTCGATCGCCGGCTTGCCCGCCTTCTTGCACGCGCTGCTCGCCTGTTGGGCGAACTGAAGCTCCGTGGAGGCCCCGGTGAGGATCCCCATCGGGTGGCCGCACACGTCCATGAACGAGTGGACCTTCGACCCGTTGGAGCTGCTGACCATCACCGAGAGGCCGGTCTTCAGGTAGTCGACGAAATCGACGACCTTCTCACGCGCAGCCGTGTCGTAGACGTCGGAGACAACCATGTCGACACGCCCGCTCTGGACCGCGGGGATGAGACCGTTGAAGTCGCTGGTGACCCACTTGTACTTCCAGCCCAGGTGGCCCATGACCGCCTTCATCATGTCGGGCTCGAATCCGACGATGTCGTTGGGATTGTCGGCCGCGCGCGAGCTGAACGGCGGGAAGTCCGCCGAGGTGGCGATGGCGTACGTCTTCCCGCTGCTCGCAGCGGCCTGGCTGGTGCTGGTACCGGTCGACCCCGAGCCGGTCGTGGCCGCCGCGGCGCTGGAACTGGAGCTGCTGCTCGAGCCGCTGCTGCCGCAGGCGGCGACGAGAACGACGGCGGCCGCGGCAAGTGCGCCGAGGCGCAGGCGCGTGGCAAAGCTACTCATACCTGCTTCTCCTCCTGTGGATTCTTTGGACGAAGTCCTCGTTGAGCCAGAGCGCTCACCCCTCGAGCGGTTCCTCGCCCGCCCGGCTGCGCTCGCCGGCGACGCCCGCCATGCGGGCATCGATCATCTTCAAAAACGCCTTTGTGCGCTCCTCCTGCGGGCTGCGGAAGAGTTCGTCGGGCGTGTTCTGCTCGACGATGCAGCCGTCGGCCATGAACACGACCCGATCCGCCCACTCGCGGGCGAATACGATCTCGTGGCTGACGACAACCATGGTCATCCCCGCCTCCGCCAGGCGCCGCATGAGCTGAAGCACCTCTCCGACCAGCTCCGGGTCAAGCGCAGAGGTGGGCTCGTCGAAGAGCATCAGCCGCGGGTGGGTGGCGACGGCTCGGATGATCGCGATCCGCTGCTGCTGTCCGCCGGACAGCTGGTGCGGATAGTGGTTCTCATGCTCGCCCAGACCAGCCCAGGCCAGTAGCGCACGCGCCTCCTGCCGGGCCTCCTCGGGCTTGCGGTGATAGACGCGGATGGGCGCCTCCACGATGTTCTCCAGCACCGTGAGGTGGTCGAAGAGGTTGAAGTGCTGGAAGACCATGCCGATGCGCGCCTTGGCGCGTGCGGCGGCGGGATCGCGCACCGGCGCCAGGCCGTGACCGGTCTGCCGGTAGCCGACGTGCTCGCCGCCGACCAGGATCTCGCCTGCGTCCACAGTCTCGAGGTGGTTGATCGTGCGCAGCAGGGTCGTCTTGCCCGAGCCGCTGGGGCCGATGAGGAACACGACGTGGCCGGGCTCGACGTCGAGCGTCACGCCCTTGAGCACCAACGTGCCGTGGAAGCCCTTGTGGACGTCGCGGATCTGGACATAGGGCTGGTCCGGACGCTGGTACACCTCCTTGGACCTCTGCAGCGCCCGGATCAGCTGCTTGCCTGAGTCGCTTGCCGCCGCAGCGTCGGCGCTTGGGAGGACGCCGTTGGCCGACGAGGTGGCCGGGGTGGCCGGGGTGGCCGGGGTGGCCGGGGTGGCCGGGGTGGCCGGGGTGGCCGGGGTGGCCGGGGTGGCCGGGGTGGCCGGGGTGGCCGGGGTGGCCGGCTCGATCGTGAGCAGCCCCGCCTCACGGGCACGCAGTGCCCGCAGGGCGCCAACCCGCGACCGCCGCTCGATGTTCAGCCGCGCCTCCAGCCACCCCTGCGCGACCACGATCACGCTGGTGGCGACCAGATAGAGGACGC
Source organism: uncultured Actinomycetota bacterium (assembly GCA_963771675.1). Classification (GTDB taxonomy): domain Bacteria; phylum Actinomycetota; class Thermoleophilia; order Solirubrobacterales; family Solirubrobacteraceae; genus Palsa-465. Next base: position 367,309 of record CAVYUJ010000011.1, read on the forward strand.
CGGCCGCTAGGAACACCGGCACGTACTCGAAGTTCGTCGAGACGACCTGCTCGGAACGGAGGGTGAGCTCGCCGACGGTGATGACGGATGCCAGCGACGTGTTCTTGATGACGATGATCGCCTCGTTGGACATCGCCGGCACGATCGTCCGCAGTGCCTGCGGGATCACCACCCTCTGCAGGACCTGCCACCGCTTGAGCCCGAGCGCGGCCGCGGCGTCACGCTGCGTCTGCCTCACCGACAACAGGCCCCCGCGGATGATCTCGGCCATGAAGGCGATCTCGTTGAGCGCCATGCCGATGATCGCTGTGGCCATCGCGCTGGTGCGGATGCCGATGAGCGGCAGGACGTTGTACCAGAACAGCAATTGGAGCAAGATCGGCGTCCCGCGCATGACCCAGATGAAGGGCACAGGCAGCCACCGGACCCCCCGGTTGCGTGACATCCGCATGAGCGCGAGGCCGAGTGCGAATGGGAGCGCCGCGACGAACGCGGCCGCCGAGATCTCGATCGCGATCAGCAATCCTTGCCACAGAAACCCGAGCGTCAGGTAGTGCGTGAACTGGCTCATCTAGGCTCCTTGCACATCCGCCCGTGGGTTCTGGCAATCACTTGGCGCGGCCGCGACGCTAACTGAACCCTCCCTCTCCCAAAGGTCGCACGTGCGAGCACTGTGCAGCGTATACAACGTGGAATCGACATGCAACACCGGTCGCGCTGGGGCTGGTGGCAGCTGCGCGTCGGCGTCCGCGCGGTCTGCGTTCGCCGGCGGAGCCGGGCCTCAGCGGGTACCCGATGGGCCGCAGCGCGTCAGCTCTTCAGGGCCGTGAGGATCGTCGCGCGGCCGTGCTCGAGATGGAGCTTCAGCTGCTTGTGCGCCCGCGCGGTGTCGCCGTCGCACAACGCGTCGAAGATGCTCAGGTGCTCGTCCACGAACCGCCGTGGCAGCTCCTCGGTGTAGACGCGCTCGGCGGCCGCTCCGGCGTGGCGCTGTCGGCATCGTCGTAGCTGACGAGCGTGCGCCGCGCCCAACGCCGGGCGACACCTCCCTCGGAAGTGGACATCAGGCGTCCACCTCACGTTGAGCTGCTGCGGCCCCGTGCGCTGTCCGCGCCACCGACGCCTTCTCCCTCGATGCTGTGCTCAGGATGCGAACGGCCGTGCCAGCCTCCTACGAGCCGCGCCGCGCGGCGGTGGCTGAGGCGCGCGCGTAGCGGCGACGCGTACCAGCGGGTGTCTGACCACCACTCGCGGACCAGCCCACCGAGGCTCGTGGCCCCCGGCGCGCCGCCGCCCAGGAACATCGCGTAGGCCTGGGCCTCCCGGCGGGCTCGGGCGTGGATCGCGCGCAGCGAATCGTGGGTGTGGTCGTGGTCCACGACGAGCGCCGGATCCATCCGGCACGTGTAGCCCTCGTCCAGCCAGTGCAGCGCCCACTCCTTGTCCTCGCAGCCCGGCAGGTCGGCGCGAAACGGCCGGCGGCGCCACAGCTCGGCGCGAAACGCGCCCGCGGCATTGGAGTACCCCCACTCCGGGCGCCGGCGCGCCAGCCCCGCATCCTGGGCGATCGGGGAGCGCAACCGGGCGCCGTCGGGGTCATAGACGTCACCGCTGGCGCAGGCCACGCCCGCATCTGACGCGCTCAGCGCCTCGGCCAGACGCGCCAGCCACCGGTCATCGCGCGGAAACGCGTGGGCCGAGAGCGAGGCGAGCACCTCGTGGCTCGCGTGACCGGCGCCGAGGTTCAGCGCGCCGCCGTAGCTGAACGCGGCGCCCGCCGAGTCGGCACGTACCACGCGAGCGCCACCCGCGCGCGCCACGTCGGGCGTCCCGTCAGACGAGCCCGCGTCCACGACGATGACCTGCACCTCCCCCACCCCCTGCTGGCGCGCGAGCAGCCCCAGGCAACGCTCGAGGCTGGCCCGCTCGTCACGCACGCGGATGATCACGCTGATGCCGCGCATCGCGGCGGCGACGCTACCAGCCACGTGGCGTTCTGAGGGCTCTAACCTGGCTGTCCCCCCCGTGCCCACGCCGTTTGCCAATGAACCGATCCTCGAGCTGCGCCGCTCCGCGGTGCGCAACCAGCTCGCCGAGGCCCTCGCGGGCATCGATCGAGAGCTGCCGCTGAGCGTGCCGGTGCTCGTCGGCGCCGACGCGCGCAGCGGCGCCGAGCTGGTCTCGACCGACCCCGGCGCCCCGGACCGGGTCGTGGGCAACGCGGCGCGAGCCACCACCGCCGACGTGGACGCCGCCGTGGCCGAGGCGACGCGCGGGCGCGCGACCTGGGGCGCCACCCCGGCCGCCGACCGCGCCGCCGCGCTCATCGCTGCCGCGGCATGGCTGCGCGAGCGCCGCCTTCGCATCGCCGCCCTCCAGGTCCGCGAGTGCGCCAAGCCCTGGCCCGAGGCCGACGCCGACGTGTGCGAGGCCATCGACTTCCTGGAGTACTACGCGCGCCTGGCTTTGGAGCTCGATCGCGGCCGGCCGCTGCTCCAGGTGCCCGGAGAGCGCAACGAGCTGCGCTATGTGCCGCGCGGCGTCGTCGCGGTCATCTCGCCCTGGAACTTCCCTCTGGCCATCCCGTGCGGCATGACCTCCGCGGCCCTGGCCGCCGGCAACGCGGTCGTGCTCAAGCCGGCCGAGCAGTCGCCCGCGCTGGCCCACCAGCTCGTCCAGGCCCTGCGCGCCGGGGGCGTCCCGCCCGAGGCGATCTCGTTTCTCCCCGGCGAGGGCGACGCCGGAGCCGCCCTGGTGGCCCACCCCGACGTCCATGCCATCGCCTTCACCGGCTCGCTCGCCGTGGGGCGCGAGATCGTGGCCGGCGCGGCCCAGGTGCGCGATGGGCAGCGCCACTTCAAGCAGGTGGTGGCCGAGCTCGGCGGCAAGAACTGCGTGATCGTCGCCTCCGACGCCGACCTGGACGAGGCGGTGCCCGCGATCGTCGGCTCGGCGTTCAACTATGCGGGCCAGAAGTGCTCGGCGGCCTCGCGCGTGCTGGTCCACGAGGCGATCGCCGACCACCTGTTGGAGCGGCTGGCCGGTGCCGTGCGCACGCTGGTGGTGGGACAGGCGGAGACGCTGGGCACCGACGTGCCGCCGGTGATCGAGCGCGAGGCCCAGGAGCGGGTGCGCCGCTACGAGCAGGCCGCGCAGCGCGGCGGACGGATCGTCGCCCAGGCCCAGCCCTCGGAGGACGAGGGCTGGTTCTGCCCCGCGACGGTCGTCGCCGACCTGCCGGAGGGCTCACCGGTGCTGGAGGAGGAGATCTTCGGGCCGCTGCTCGCGGTCCAGCGCGTGCGCGACATCGACCACGCCTGCGACGTCGTCGACGGGCTGGCCTACGCCCTCACCGGCGGCCTCTTCACCCGGGATACGGCCATTGTGCGTCAGGTGCGCCGGCGCTCCCCCGTCGGCAACCTCTACATCAACCGCGGGATCACCGGGGCGATGGTGGCCCGTCAGCCGTTCGGCGGCAACCGGCTGTCAGGGACGGGGCTGAAGGCGGGCGGCCCGGATTACCTGCTCCAGTTCGTCGAGCAGCGCGCGGTGAGCGAGAACACCATGCGCCACGGCCTGGAGGTCTGACCGAAAGCCGCCCCGCCCGCCTTGACCTACTGGCCAGTCGCCCCCATCATGCAGCGCATGCCGCCAACGATCGCCTGGAAGCTGGCGTTCGCGCTCGTCCTCGTGGCCGCGATCGCCGCCAGCGCCTGTGCCCGTGCGCCGCGGCGGTCGGCTGACCCGGTCGAGCTGCGCCGCCTGGTGGCCTGCGCCCTCACGCTCTACGCCGTCGGCGGCCTGGCCACGCTCACCCACCACTCGGCGCTGGCCGGGCTCGTCTACGCCACCGGGATCGGGGTGGCCGCGCTGGCCGCGTGGCTGTCGCGGGGGCGCGACCAGGAGGACCCGCCCGACGACGGCTCCGAGCCCGTGGACGAGGAGCCCCCACCCCAGCCCGACGGCATGCCGTGGTGGGAGTGGGAGCGCTTCGAGCGCGACTTCCGCGAGTACGCGCGGCGCGGCGGCAGCTCAGTGGATCGACATCCGCTCAACCGATAGGTACGTCCGCGCGGCCCACGACACGGGGTCGCGGGCGAAGTCGCGCTGGATCGCGCCGTCGTTGAGCGCATCGTCGAGCGCGGCCATGATCATCGACTGGTCGAGCACCAGCCGCCGGTGGCCGATCGACCCGGTCTTGGGGTTGACGGCGTCGTAGAAGCCGCCGTCGGCGCTGTAGATGCCGGGATAGTCGGAGCGCAGCGTCTCGAGGTTGGCGTACGCCGCCTGCGGAATCACCGGGAGCGCGATCGCCGACGCGTGCGGGGTCACCGCGTCCTCGGTGGCACAGGTGGTGCACTGTGCCAGTCCCTCGCCCGTCGGGAAGGCCAGGCCCTCGACGCCGTAGCCGCTGTATCCGCCGGTGTCGTCGGGCGTGCTGGACGGCGACATCCCCCACACCGGGTCGTGCAGAACCTGGGTGTCGTAGCGCTTCTGGACCTGGGCCAGGCGCAGGTCGGCCAGCCCGAAGCTGTGGGTGCCCCACTGGGTCTCGGGCACCACCAGATTGGCCATCAGGCCCTCGAACATGCCGCCACCGAACGTGGGGATGAAGGTGATGGACGTCCCGGGATATACGTAGTGGCCCTCCCACACCTGAAACTGCTTGTGGCTCTGCGGGTCGGTGATCGTCTGCCAGTAGCCCGGCACCGGCCACTGCCCCTGCCATGAGAAGTCAGGGTCGGTGGGGCAGCGCTGGGGCGGCAGCGTCCGCCACGTGCGCCACCACACGTCGCCGGGCATCTGGTGCAGGCCCATCCCGATGTACATGGAGATACGGGGGTCGGAGTACAGCGCGCCGTTGTGGTAGCCGGCCGGGTGGGCGGGGGCCGGATACACGTAGAAGCCGCCGTACTGCTGGCCGGTGGGCTGGTTGCCGGCCAGCGACGCGTTCGTGTTGCAGTCGGTCTGGGCGCGGTTGTCATAGAAGATGGAGAAGTCCATGTCGGACAGGAGCCGGCTCGCCAGGCCGCGCACGCCGGGGAGCGCCTGGCGGGCCACGATCAGCCCCGACGCGTACCAGCCGTTGTCCACGGCCGAGACGAACCCGCAGTTGTTCTCCGTCGTCGGGGGCGTTGCGGGGCAGTCCCCCTGGCCGGGGTTCAGCAGCACGTTGCCGTTGGTGGTGTCATACCACTGGTAGAGGAAACCCTTGTATCGCTTGAGCGTGGCCACCTCGCGCAGGGTCGCCGTCGCCAGCCGCTGGGCGGTGGCGGTGTCGATGAGGTGCATATCGCGGGCGGCCACGACCGCCCACAGGTACACGCCGATGTTCGCCGCCGACGTGTAGTCCCCCGCACCGCCCCCGGACCGAGGTTGTCCAGGGGCAGGTGCGTGACCGGATCGACGTCGGCGGCGTAGAACCGCCAGGTGTCGGCGGCGATGCCATGCAGCACCCCGCGCTGCTGGGCCGTCAGCCCCGGGCCACCCCCGTCGGCGACGGCCTGCCCACACAGGCCCATGCCGAGCACGGCGGCGCAGAGCACGGTCAGGAGCGCGAGATGCCGTCGCATGATCAGCCCACGTTGAACGTGGTCTCGTTACCGCCCACCGAGCTGTCGCCCACCCACAGGTGGAACAGCCCCGGCTCGATCACGAACTGGCCCTGGTCGTTGTAGAACCCGAAGTTCGGGCGGCTCAGGGTGAACGTGACCGTCGTGCTCTTCTGCGCGGGGAGCGTCACCCGCTGGAAGCCCTCCAGCTTGCGCACCGGCTGCAGGAGGCTCGTGTCGTCCTGATGCAGGTAGAGCTGGACGACGTCGCTGCCGGCCGCCGACCCGGTGTTCGAGATCGGCACCGTCACGCGCAGCTGCCCGTTGGGCGACACGCTGCCCGAGGACAGATGCGGCGTGCCGACGTTGAACGTCGTGTAGGACAGCCCGTACCCGAAGGCGTACTGGGGCGTGTTGTCCACGTCGAGGTACCTCGACGTGTACTTGTTGGTGGGATCCGCGGGCCGCCCCGTGGGCAGCTCGTTGTAGGAGATGGGAACCTGCCCGACGTCACGCGGGAACGACATCGGCAGCTTGCCGCTCGGGTTCACCTTGCCGAACAGGAGGTCAGCGACGGCGTCTCCGCCCTCGGTCCCCGGGTACCAGGCCTCCAGCAGCGCCGGCGCGTTCTCGGCCAGCCACGGGATGGTGAGCGGCCGGCCGTTCATGAGGACGACCACGTATGGCTTGCCGAGGGCCGCGATCCGCTGGATGAGCTCGAGCTGGCTGCCCGGCAGATCGATCATCGATCGCGATGAGGCCTCGCCGCTGTCGCCCGAGGGCTCACCGACCACGACCACGGTCACCGCGGAGTTCTGCGCCGCCGTCACCGCCTGGTCGAACCCGGTCGTCTCGTTGCAGGGGTCGGCCACCGTGAAGGTGGTGCAGCCCGGCGCGTAGTTGACGGTGGCATGCGGCAACGCGTTCTGGATGCCCTGCTTGACGGTGACGATCTTGTCGGCACCGCCCGCCGCCAATCCGGCCGGGGTCGTGTCATAACCGATCGGCACGTCCGGGCCGAGCTGGTCAAGGGCATCGTCGGCCAGCGGGCCCACCACGGCGATCGACGACGTCTGGGTGCTGAGCGGAAGCGCCTTGTTCTGGTTGTTGAGCAGGACCATCGACTCATCGGCAGCCGTCCGAGCCTGGGTCAGGTTGGGCTGGGTGAGCTCAGCGGTCTTGACCCGGCTCTCGTCGGTGATCGGGTTCTGGAACATGCCGGCCAGGTACTTGAGCGTGAGCACATGGCGCACGGAGTTGTTGAGCTCGGCCATCGTGATCTTGTGCTGGGCCAGCAGTGTCGGCCCGGCGTTCTCATAGGTCGAGTTCGGGCTGTGCAGCTGGACCGCCATCTCGATGTCGACGCCCGCGGTCAGCGCCTCCTGCGCCGCCTGGGCGTCGTTGGCGGCGTAGCCGAACTCCTCCAGCTCCTGCACGGCCTGATAGTCGCTGACGACGGTGCCGCCGAAGCCCCACTCATCGCGGAGGATCGTCTGCAGCGTGTACGGATCGGCGGTCGCGGGGACGCCGTTGAGTGAGTTGAACGCGCTCATCACCGTCGCCACGCCCGCGTCGACGCCGGCCTTGTAGGTCGGCAGGTAGTCGTTGAACAGCTGCTGGGTCGACATGTCGACCGTGTTGTATTCACGGCCGGCGACCGGGGCGCCGTAGCCCGCGAAGTGCTTGATGGTGGCGGCCATCTTGGTGGGGGCGCCGTAGTTCGAGCCCTGATAGCCGTGGATGCGGGCGGCGGCCAGCGCGGCTCCGAGGTAGGGGTCCTCGCCGCTGGTGCCCTGCACGCGGCCCCAGCGCGGGTCGCGGGTCACGTCGACCATCGGGCTGAACGTCCACTTGATCCCGTCGGCGGCGCCCTCAGCGGCCGCCATCGACGCGTCGGCGCGCGCGAGCGCCGGGTCCCAGCTGCTCGACTCACCGAGGGAGATCGGATACATCGTCTTGTAGCCGTGAATGACGTCCAGCGAGAAGATGAGCGGAATGTGCAGCCGTGAGGAGAGCGCGGCTCGCTGAAGCTGGTTGATGTTGGCGACGCCGACCATGTCCAGGATGGAGCCGACCAGTCCGTTCTTGGCGTCGGCGAGCAGGCTCGCCCCGGCGGTCCCGTTGGGCCCCTGGGGACCTGACATCTCGAGCTGGCCGAACTTCTCGGCCACCGTCATCCTGCTCAGCAGCCCGTTGACGAAGTTGCTGGCCCCCTGCTGCTGGGGCGTGAGCCGGGGCTGGCTGTGCGACTGCTGATGATCTGTCTTGGCCGACGGTGCGGCCGTGAAGACCCCGGCGATGAACAGCACCAGCGCGGCGATGACCGCCATGCCGGCACTCCCGAATCCGATGCGCCGCCGCGGCCTGTCGCCGACGACACGCGCTACCCGCTCTGACATCCGTCCTCCCTCACTCCGCTCGTTGTGGACACCGCACGTACCCATGGCGAAATGCCCTGAAACCCCTATCTGATGGGGAACTCCGCGGGTGGCGGTGCACCGTTAGGCGGCGCGCTGGGCTCTGGGGGGGTGGTGGTCCTCCGGCGTGGGCGCTGGGTATCGGCGCACGTCAACGGCGGCAACGAGAGAGGGTGCGGTCGCCGGGGCGACTGTGGCGGACCCTGGGCGGGGGCTGTGGGAGATCGTCCCTCTGGGAGCGGGTTTATCTCCCAAGGCCCCCTGCACGCGCAGCCAACCACGTCCCAGCCCAACCCTTCCCCAGCCCGCAGTTGACCTGCGCCGAGACCCAGCGCAGACGCCGCACGGCAGACAGCCGAGCCGGCGTCAGCCAGCGACGGCGGCGAGCAGCAGCGCGTGCAGGCGGGTCTCCCCTGTCAGCTCCGGGTGAAATGAGACCGCCATGACGTTGCCCTGGCGAACGGCCACCGGGTGGCCCTCGACCTCGGCCAGGACCTCGACCTCGGGTCCCGTCTCGGCGACCCATGGCGCGCGGATGAACACCGCGTGCACGGGCTCGCCGGTCACGCCGGCGACGTCGAGGTCGGCCTCGAAGGAGTGCAGCTGGCGCCCGAAGGCGTTGCGCCGGGCCTCGATGTCGAGCACGCCGAGATGGGTGCGGTCGAGCATGATCATGCCGGCGCAGGTGCCCAGCACCGGGGTCCCGGAGCGGGCGAGCTCGCGCAGCGGGTCACCCAGCCCCTCGCGCTCGATGCCCAGCGTCATCACGGTGGACTCGCCACCGGGGATGATCAGGGCGTCGAGCCCGTTCAGGTCGGCGGGGATCCGCACCTCGCGCGCGGCGGCGCCCAGGCGCGTGAGGATCCTGGCGTGCGCCTCGAAGTCGCCCTGGAGCGCCAGCACTCCGACCAGCGGCGCGCGCGGCGCCGAGGGGTCGGGCACGGCTACCAGCCGCGGCCGGCGAGCAGCTGCTCGGACTCGAGCTTTGAGGACTCGAGGCTGACCATCGGCTGACCCAGACCGGCGGAGGCGGCCGCCACGCGGGCAGGATCCTGGTAATGGGTCGTGGCCTCGACGATCGCCCGGGCGCGCCGCTCGGGGTCCTCAGACTTGAAGATGCCGGAGCCGACGAACACGCCCTCGGCGCCGAGCTGCATGACCAGCGAGGCGTCGGCGGGCGTGGCGATGCCGCCGGCGCAGAACAGCACGACCGGCAGGCGGCCCTCGGCGGCGACCTGACGTACGAGCGGCAGCGGAGCGGCCAGCTCCTTGGCGGCGGTGGCCAGCTCCTCAGGGTCGAGTATCCCGAGGCGGCGGATCGCGCCGCGGATCACCCGCAGGTGGCGGACGGCCTCGACGATGTCGCCGGTGCCGGCCTCGCCCTTGGAGCGGATCATCGCCGCCCCCTCGCCGATCCGGCGCAGTGCCTCACCGAGGTTGGTGGCGCCGCACACGAACGGGATCTTGAAGTTCCACTTGTCGATGTGATTGGCCTCGTCGGCCGGAGTGAGGACCTCGGACTCATCGATGTAGTCCACCTCGAGGGCCTCGAGGACCTGGGCCTCGGCGAAATGACCGATCCGCGCCTTGGCCATCACCGGGATCGTCACCGCGTCCTGGATGCCCTTGATCATGTCCGGATCGGACATCCGGGCCACGCCGCCATCACGGCGGATGTCGGCGGGGACGCGCTCCAGCGCCATCACGGCGGCCGCGCCGGCGTCCTCGGCGATCTTGGCCTGCTCGGGGGTGACCACGTCCATGATCACGCCGCCCTTGAGCATCTCGGCCAGACCGGCCTTGACGGTGAAAGTCGCCTCGTCCCGGGGGGTATCGCCGTTGGGGTCCATAGGGGCCAGTGTAGCTGGGCGCTAGGTTCTTCACCGATGAGCGTGGACGCGGTGTTTGTCCAGGATGGCGATACGTTCGGTGCCACCGACCTGGCGCTGGGGCCCTGGTTTCCGGGAGCGCTGCACGGCGGCGCCCCCGCCGCGCTGCTCGTGCACGCGATCAACGGCCATGAGGTGGCCGACGGCCTGCGCCTGGCGCGGATCACCTATGAGTTCGTGCGGCCGGTCCCCTTGGGGGAACTGGCCGTGGCGGTGGAGGTGGTGCGGCCCGGGCGGCGGGTCACGCTGCTCGACGCGTCGCTGAGCGACTCCGACGGGACCGAGGTGACGCGCGCCCGCGCGCTGCTGGTGCGCCCGTCAGAGGTCGGGGTGCCCGCCGGCGGTGCCCCGCCGTTCCCCGGCCCCGAGCAGGGGGAGCGCAACGACTGGGAGGGCCGGCAGCGCCGATGGGTTCGCCACCGACGCCATGGAGATCCGCTTCGTCAGGGGGCGGTTCCTGGAGCCCGGCGACGCGACCGCCTGGTTTCGCCTGCGCCACCCGCTGGTCGCCGGCCGGCCGGTTCATCCGCTGGAGAGCCTGGCGGCGGCGGGGGACTTCGGCAACGGCATCGCCGCCGTGCTCGACTGGGACGAGTACATGTTCATCAACCCCGACCTCACGCTCTACATCGAGCGCCCCCGGTCGACGAGTGGGTGGCCCTGGAAGCCCAGACGCGCGTCGAGGCAGGCAGCGTCGCCGTCGCCGAGAGCATCCTGTGGGACCGGCGCGGCCGCATCGGCCACGCCATCCAGTCGCTGGTGGTCGGTCCGCGGACCCCGGCTACTTGAGCCGGAAGGCCTTGATCCGCACGTCGTACTGCTGCGCGTCACGCGCATACACGCCGTAGGCCAGCGCCTGGATGAGCGACAGCAGCGCGGTGTGCGAGCGCACGAAGGCCGGCGTGTTGGAGGAGTAGTACAGGCGGATCCGGGCCAGCCGGGCCACCTCGGACAGGGTGGCGTCGGTGATGGCCAGCGTCGGCGCCTTGCGGTGGCGCGCCAGCTTCATCGTGCGGGTGATCAGCGGATGCGGCCGGCCGGCCGACAGACCGATGACGAGCGTGGTGGCGTCGATCCGGCTCAGGCGGCCCAGCGCCTCCTGGGACGGGCTGGCCACGATCTCGGCGCGGAGGTCGAGCAGCATCAGCAGGTGGCGCAGGTAGCTGGCGAAGAAGGCCATCTGGTCGGTGCCGGCGATCAGCACCTTCTCCGCGGAGACGATCGCGTCCACGGCGGCCTCCACGTCGGAGCGGGACAGCTTGTGGGCGGTGTCCTCGACGTTGACGTGATCGGCGGCCAGCGCCGCCTCGAACTCGGTGTGGTCCAGTGAGAACAGCGGCGTGGCGGCGGCGAGCGTCTCGGTGGCGATGCCACCCTGGCCGACGCGGCGGCGGTACTCGTCGCGCGCGGCCTGCTGGAGCTCGGGGAAGCCCTCGAAGCCGAGCGCCTGGGAGAAGCGGACCACCGTGCTCGACGAGGTGTTGGCCCGGCGGGCCAGCTCCTCGGCGGTCTGGAAGGCGGCTTCGTCGAGGTGGTCGACGATGTACTGGGCGACGTCCTTCTGGGAGCGAGAGAACTCGTCGAAGCGGGCCTTGATGTAGCCCGACAGCGCCTGGTGACCGTGGGGGGTCTCGGGAGCGGCGGTGGGAGTGGATGACTGCTTCATGGGCAGGCGTCTGTTTCGACGCCGCCCGCCGTCGTTCCTTCAG
>CAVYUJ010000012.1:0-173603 GCA_963771675.1 uncultured Actinomycetota bacterium
GCACCACGGCACAGGGCGGATCGCGAGACCGCTGCGGGCTCGTCCTCGTAATAGCCCTCGATCTGCGGAGGTACGAGGGGCGTGATCACCCGCGTGGCGATCCGCCATCCATCGGGCGTCCGCACGTATGTGTCCTCGTTGCGCCCCAAGCACGTGATCCGCGCGCCGTTCTTGGCGACCCCGTCCTCGTACAGATAGTTGGTCCCGCGCGCACTGTCGGGACCGTCGAACTCGATCACGTGGTTGGCAAACAGGTGCATCTGGGCCGACATCGCCGACGCGTTGTGTTCGAAGAACTCCCGCATGTCGTCGTGCCCCTCCATGCGGCTGAGCCCGAAGGCGGTGGCGTCGAACAGGGCGTCGGACTCGAACTGCGACAGGACCCCGTCGATGTCGAATCTGTCGAGGGCGATCGCGTAGCGATGACTGGCCGCCTTGATGTCCTCAAGGTCGGCGAGCTGGGCGGGGCTATAGGTCACGGTTGCGCTCCTTAGTGCCAAGGCTGGTCGGCCGCCGTGGGGACGGAAGCCGTGAGGGACGGACCTCCTTTGCATGAGTCGAACTGAACTCAGCTCAGGAGTTAGCCAAGGATTCCCCCTGTGACATCAGCTGCCTAGTGCGAGGTTGGTGAGCAGGCGATAGCCCGCGGCTATCGCCTGCCGCCGCAGACCGCAGCTACGCGACGAGCGCTGACGCGATCGCAGACGTCAGGACGGCAAGGTGGCGCCGGGGAGCCGCTCGATTGCCGTCGCCGCGCCGGCCACGGCAGACTCGACGAAGTCTCGGACCACCTGCCGGTGGTCGGCCCGCTCCCGCGCCACTGCGATCGTGCTCATCGGCCCGTCGCGCAGGGGCACCGTGCGGATGAGTGCGTTCGGTAGGGCCTGGGTCATCGTCGATACGGCCGCCGAGATGACCCGGCCGGTCGCCACGGCCAACTGGACTTCGGCAACGGTACGGGCTGGGTGCAGGGACCGGTCGACGTTGCTGCCACCGCGCAGGTCGTCAAGGTGCCAGAACCTGAGAAAGTAGTCGGGCGTCACCGCCGGGGTCATCTTGAACGGCAGGACGTCATCCAGCGTGACCTCGTCGGCCTCCGCGAGCTCGTGCGTGGCGCCCACCATCACGTCTGTCCGATCCAACGCCAAAGGCACGACATCGAGCTCACGCTCGATCAGAGGGCCCCGTACGATCGCCACATCGACCTCTCCGGAGCGGAGGGCCGTCGCTTGGTCGTTCATGCCGATGTCGTGGAGCTGCACTTCGATATCGGGCCGCTCCCTCTGAAAGTGCTCGAGAATCGGGGCGGTCAGGTCGCCCGCCGCGATGGTCCCGGACAGCAGGCCAATCCGGAGCGTCGTCGACTGCTGCTCGACCCGCTGGCGCATCGCCCCCTGAGCCGCGGCTGCGCGCTCGACGATCTCCCGTGCGTAGGCGATGAACTCGTTCCCCGCGCTTGTGAGCTCGACTCCCTTGGGCCCGCGGTGGAGAAGTTCGACGCCGAGTTCGCTCTCCAGCTGGCGGAGCGCCTTGGACAGCGACGGCTGGGCGAGATACAGGTGGCGCGACGCCTTCCTAATTCCACCCTCGTCGACAATAGCGATCAGGTACCGCAGCTGCCTGAGCTCCATCTCCGCCTCCTTCCAGCGAGCCTCCTTATCATCGGAGGTAGCAAGCCCATTATCCCGCGCTCCAGCGCGACCACAAGTTGAGAGAGCGCACTCTGCCGCCAGGGGTCGAGTTCGCCGCGGCGGCAAGCGACGAGGCCAGAAGAGCTGCCGAGCAAACCGCCGCGCACGGAGCCTCGCTGGCACACGCCGCCGGCTTTCGCGCCGAGAGTCTCGAGCTCACCGACGCGCCGACGTGGAAGGGGATCGCCCGCGTCGACCGCGACGCGAGCCTGATCGCGCTCGGCTCCCACGGCAAGAGCGGTCTCGCAGGCGTTTTCCTCGGCAGCGTGGCGGCCGCCGTTGCGGCGCACTCGGGACGTACCGTGCTGATCGTGCACAGGCACGCCTGAACCACTCCACGCTCGCTTCGGCGCGCTGGTCGAGCGCCGGATGCTGACGAGCTCACCTCGCCAAAAGACGCAACCCGGCATTCCATTGCCGACCGGGAACCGTGCAGGTCGCCGGCGATCGCGTTCTCTTCTTGAGCAGCCCAAGAGCCCCACAAGCGCTTCGGCGACATGGGTCTCGACGAAGGCCTGAGCGAGACCAGCGCAGCTCAGATAGCGAGACGGGAGGCTCTATCTCGAGCTTTCGCAGACGGGGGAGCAGCGGACGCTCGTGCAACTCACACTCGTTCTGATGGACTACGTGATCGTGGACGAGGTCACACCCAACGAGATCGCCAAGTCTTTGGGGGTCACCGGCCTCGAGTTCCGCAACTGGCTCCGGGCGCAGAAGGCTCTTGGCCATGCGCTCCTCGCCGGGCACGAATACCGCGCGCGGTACCGCTTCACCTCGGCCGAGGCGGTTCAGCTCGCCGCCGAATCCAGCGCCCGCACGGCCAGCCCCGCCACCATAGCTGAGGCCCGCGGCGACGCGCGTCCGGCGGGAGTTCTTGCCACTCTCGCGCGCCCCGTCCGCACGCCTCCAACGCCGAAAGGGAGCCGGGCACCGAGCGGTGGAGACCTGGATGGGAGAGCAGGTGGAGACGTTGGCCGACGTTCTTCGGCCCGGCCTGCGGGCCGTCGTGATCGGAATCAACCCGTCGCCGGTGTCCGTCGCGGCTGGCCACTGCTACCAAGGGCAGCTCGGTCAGCGCTTCTACCGGCGACTTCATGAGGCTGGCGTGATCGACCTCTCCGCAGCCGGTTTCGAGGACGACCTGGCGTTCGCCACGGGCATCGGATTCCCGGACGTCGTCAAGCGCCCGACCTCGCGAGCGGACGGGCTGCGACCCGGCGAGCTACAGCACGGCCGCGAGCTGCTGGAGACCAAGCTCACCCAACTGGCGGTGCTCCTATGTCTCGATCGTCGAAGAGTTGCTGGCTGAGGCCGAGCAGGCCGACCGTGACGAAGACCAGCGCCATGGCGATGATCGCGGTGATGAACCGCCGGCCGGGCTGCGGTCGCGCGATGAGCGACGCCAGACGCTGGCGCAGGCCAAAGCGCGTCTTGAGGCCGAGCGCGAACGGCAGGTGCAGGCCGGCGGGGCGCCTGAGTTCGACGCTGGGATCGAGCTCGATCTGGAACAGCTTGAGCGCCGGCGTCAAGGTCGGCGCAGTTGGCAGCGAGAGGCCGCTCACCAGCTAGAGGCGTATCGCGAGCGCCAGGCCGACCCGATCCACCAGGGCCGCCGCGGGGATCTGGAGCACCAACCGCGCGATCCTGCACGCCGAACGCGCCCTCGCCGAGCAGGCCCAGGTGTCTTATACGCAACTGGTCAAAGACCAACAAGCCGGACGGCCAGCCAAGAAAGTGGGCGCGAGCGCGACACCGGAGCGCGCATGGATCAAGCCCTCGAAGGGCACAGCCGCGCGGCAGACTCAAAGCTCCTGACGTCTGCGCTTCGCTACGTCAGTCACTCGCGCCCACCCGACAACCTAACCGCTCACCGTCACGCCGACAACCGCCGACGACAGTCACGACTACGCAAATTCGGCGAAAACCACGTCGCGCCCGTCGCCAACCGCCGAACCGAGCCCACAAGAGACGTTCTAAGCCCCTTGGGACCGGCCACGTGACCGATCACACCCCCGAAAACTTGTCCCCATGTCCTTGACTTTCATCGGTCGCCGAACCCTGGGCCCCCGTCGTCGGGAGGTCGGAGCTGGGTTGCCCCGGCAGAGCACAGGCTTGTCGATGCCGACGAGCGGGTCCGGCCGCGCTGTGTGCTCCGTCAGCAAAGCGGTGCGTACCGTTGAACGCGAGCGCGCCAGGCAGCGGCGGGACGGCACAACCAACTCGTGTGCCGACCGAGGGACGCCGCTCGACGCAAGCGCAGCATCGCCGGAGGAGTGGCCCCGGGTCATGAACGAGCTGGCGACTCCTTTCGGGGTCGGTGTGGTGATATGACAGGGCCGAGCGGAGAAATCACCGAGAGGACTGCGATGCCACCCACCAGCGTTCATTTCAATGGCTCGGTCAACCTGGCTGACGCGGAGACCGTGATGCGGGAGATCACCTCACGGGTCCCCAAGGGCGTGCGCCGGATGACCGACGGGGAGACCGGAGATCGCAACTACTGGATCAGCTTTCAGACGCGGAAGTTCGAGCAGATGCCGGAGTTTGAGACCGTATCGGTCGGCCAGGCGTATGAGACGGCGCCCGATGCTCCTGCGATGCCGCAGCTTCGCCTCACTGAGGACGCATCGGCCGAGATGATCACATGGCCCAACCTCGGCTATGCCGACGAGTACACGAGGTCGTTTGCGACGTTCGAGCGGATGCAGAGCGAGGGCGCGATTCCGGCCGGCGTACGCTTCCAGATGCAGTATCCGACGCCGCTGGCGTCGATGGCGGGGACGTTCGTCCCCGATGACCTGCCCGCAATCGCACCCTCCTACGAGCAGGCGCTGTTCGCCGATCTTGACATCGCGCTTGAGCGGCTCCCGCACGACCGGGTCGCGGTCCAGTGGGACGTTGCGGTCGAATTCGGGGCCTTGGAGGGAGCGATGGGGCCGAAGGTGCCGATCGACCAGATCTCGCCCGGGCTGGTGCGTTGCATTGAGCGCGTCCCCTCCGGGATCCCGGTCGGAATGCACCTGTGTTACGGCGACTACGGCCACCAGCACTTCAAGCAGCCGGAGTCGCTGCAGATGCAGGTCGACCTCGTCAACGTCGTGACCTCCGCCGCTCAGCGCTCGGTCGATTTCATCTCCTTCACCGTGCCCCAAGGTCGCCACGACATGGCCTACTTCGAGCCTCTCGGCGGACTCACGGCCGGCTCTGACACCGAGCTGTATTTCGCCCTGGTCCCGTACCACCCTGATGATCAGGCGCCGGGCACGACTGCGGAGCAGATCGAGCAGATCGACGCTGCGCTGCTCAACTCCCCGGCGGGAGCTCGCCACTGGGGGATCTGCACCGAGTGCGGGATGGGTCGCGTCGACACCTCTGACGTGCCCCGGCTGCTCGACCTCCACAGCCAGATCCTCCATTCCTGACCACACTCAGAACCGGCATCCCTTTCATTAGTTGGATTAGATAATCCATTTTGCTGGGCACCGACTGTAATCTAAATGGCCTGTGCGATCCAAGGCTGGGCGGTCTGTCAGTACGTGCTTCTGCCTAGAGGGCAGCCTCGACGGTCTGATCGCCGGCTCCGCGCTCGTCTTCGGGTACGGCCGGCGAGGTTGGCGGCCGGGCCAGGCTCGTGTTCTGAAGACTTGGTGTGGGCTGCATCCACCTCGACCGTGGTCACCGGGACACAGGCACACCCAGAACCTCGATCACCCGCCGGCGCGGCCGCCTTCGCTGACTTACCTCTAGGCCGTGCTGGTGCGCACCGCGCACCGCGCACCGACTGACGTCGGACCGTCGGCTCAGCCGTTGAGCGAAGCGCTCGTGGCGCTGCTGAGGGTGGCGATGAGCGTGAGCATCGCGTCGAGCGCGGCCGCGAGCGGCTCGGGGTCACGCTGGACCTGAGCGAGCAGGAGACCGCCTTGGAGCGCGGCAAGCGTGGCCAGCGCGAGCTGGCGCGGATCGGCCTCCGGTGCAAGGCGTCCCAGCGCGTGCATCCGCAGAAAACCAGCCATGATGCTGGCCTCCCAGCGTTTGAACGACGCCGCAACCATCGCCCTGGCCTCGGGCTCGGTTTCGGCGAGCGCGGAACCGAGCGAGCCGACCGGGCAACCACCGAGCCCGTCCGTGTCGCGGGCGTGATCGACCACGAAGTCGCGCCACTCCCGTAGGCCGTCGAGGGTACTGAGGTCAAACTGCTCCTGCGTGCCGATGGCTCTTTCGGTCTGGCGCTCGATGACGGCGCGGACCAGCGCCGGCTTGTCGTCGAAGTAGTGATAGAGCTGCGAGCTGCTCACGTGCGCACCGTCGCGCACTTCCTCGATCGTCGTGCGGGCGACGCCCTGCCGAAAGATCAACCGTGCCGCCGCGTCGACGATCCGCGCGCGCGTCGCCTCGCCCTTGCGCGTCAATCGCGGTCGATCAGAACTGGCTGAAGGCATCCGAGGAAGTATAGCCATAGGAATGGCTTTGCCATTCCATAAAATGTCTGCCAGAGTGGCTCATGAAATCCAGTATGCAAAACGACTTCTTGGGGCTGCTGCTGCCGCGGGCCAGGCCAAGCAAGGCCTAGCTGTCCTATCTGCCCGGCGGCCTGAGCGCGCCATTCAGCCAACCCTGGGACCTTCAAACGTGAGAGGAACTCGATGAGCACAACCCCGCAAAAGACCGTACTGATCACGGGCGCCAACGCAGGGCTCGGCAAGGAGATAGCCCGGCAACTGGCACTACGTCCCGAATTCGCCCGCATCTATCTGGCGTGCCGGAACCGGGACAAGGCGATAGCGGCGAGGACCGAGCTCGAAGCCGCGACCGGCCGGCGCATCTTCGACATCGTTCTTATGGACGTCGCCAATCTGGGTTCGGTCCGCGCCGGCCTGGCGAGCATCAGCGGATCCGTCGATGCGCTGGTCATGAACGCCGGTGTCATTGGCCCGAAGACGATGGGCTTGACCGCTGACGGGGTCACCACCGTGTTCGCGACGAACGTCCTTGGCCACGTCGTCCTCCTCGAAGGCCTCTTGGCCGATGAGCGGCTTGGCGAGGTTGCGGTCCTCGCCGGAAGTGAAGCAGTCCGCGGAGTTCCGAAGTTGCGGATGAAAGGGCCATCGTTCGTCTCAACCTCCGCCGATGAACTCGCCACCGTCATCGATGGCAGCTACTTCGCCAGCAGAAAAGCTGACTTCAACCTAGCGTTCGGGCAGGCCAAGTACATCGGGGCCCTCTGGATGGCCTACCTGGCCCGCCAACACCCCGACCGCCGCTTCATCACCGTGAGCCCCGGGAACACCACCGGCACCCACGCCCCCGACGGTCTTCCTCTACCGATGCAGGTAGCCGCCAAGTACGTCATGCCCGCCCTAGGTCTCGCCCACAAACTCGACGTGGGAGCGAAGCGGCTCGTCGACGGCGTCACCGACCCGACCCTGTCCAGCGGCGTGTTCTACGCCAGCGCGGCCAACAAGTTGAAGGGTCCGTTGGTCAACCAAGCGGACATCTTGCCCGATCTGGCCAACCCGTCGTTTCAGGACCACGCCAACGAGGCCATCCACCGTTTCATCACCTCAAAGACACTCGCGTAACACCTGACCGACTGGTTCCAGAGACGCAATGAAACTACTCATCGCTGGGGTTGCCACGGTTCCAATACGGCTTGCGTGGCACCGCCCTCAGCGGCAAAGGGAGAACTGATATGGCGGCGTTCCCTGCGCCCGAAACGGGCATCCTGCTCACCCGCTTTGTCGTGTCGGAGGACATCGCTCGCTCGCGAGACTTCTACGCAAATGTCCTCGGCGGCGAAGTCGTCTCCGAAAGCCCCGCGGTCATCGCGCTCGCGAACAGCTGGATCATCATCAACTCAGGCGGTGGCCCAACCGACGACAAGCCAGCGGTGACGCTGACTGCACCCGATCCCGACACGACAAGCAGCTTCCTGAACATCCGTGTCGCCAACATCCAGGAGATCTACGACGACTGGAGCGCCAAGGGAGCCCAGTTCTTGACCCCGCCAGCCGACCACGGCGTCGAGCTGCGTTGCTATCTGCACGATCCGGACGGGCACTTGATCGAGGTCGGCCAGGCGAACCGTGACTTCCTGAAGGAGCATGGCTTGCTCGAATAGGCGCAAGCCAAGGAGGCCTCCGAATCGGCCGATCGCACTGGGCTGCTCGCCGGCGTCTGTGCTGGCGGGTGGGTTGCCACACCAGGGTCGCCTGGTGGCGACCGGTCCATCCCGTCCTGCGGCGGCGACGGGGCGCGTCTCACATTGGAACCATCGGCGCACTGCTCGACGCCTGAATCGTCATGTCGACGGTGGGTCTTGTCGTCAGGCCGCGCCTGCAACGTGAAGGTCCAGGGACGCCGGTGACATGGCCTGGTCGATCGCGAGCGCGATCGCGCCGTAAACGCCGGCATGCGTGCCCAATGCGGTGGGGGCGATCTCGAGGCGCTGCGTCGCGAGGGGCGTCGAACGCTGGTAGATCGTCTCGCGCAAACCAGCGAAGAGCTGCTGATGGGCGTCGGCGAGCGCCCCGCCTATGACGATGACCGATGGGTTGAGTGCGTTGACGATCGACGCCAGCACCTCTCCCAACAACCGGCCGGCCTCTCGCACGAGGCGGATCACGTGAAGCTCTTGGGCGGCGACGAGCGCAACTACGTCGCGGCTGTCACGGGCCGGGAAGCCGAGCTCAGTGGCATGGCGCGCCAGCGCCCGCCCGCTCGCCACCGCCTCCAGGCATCCGGTGTTGCCGCACTCGCAGATGATGTCGTCGCGCCCGCTGACGCGGATGTGGCCGATGTCGCCGGCCGCGCCCTGCTGGCCGCGGTACAGGTGCCCCGACGCGACGATCCCGCATCCGATACCGGTGGCCACCTTGACGAACAGGAGGTGCTCGACGTGCGGCCAGACGAGCTGGTGTTCACCGCGCGCGGCGATGTTGACGTCGTTGTCGATCACGGCAGGGACGCCGTACCGCTCGCGCAGCCAGTCCCCGACCGGGTAGCCGTCCCACCCCGGCATGATCGGTGGGCTCACGGGCCGGCCGGTGGCGAACTCGACAGGCCCCGGCAGCCCGATGCCCACCGCCCGTACCTCTTCGGCCCCGCGGCCGGCCTGCGCCAGCAGCTCCCGGAAGCGCTCGTCCACCTGCGCCAGCACCGTCTCCGGACCCGCGGCGATCTGGATCTCCCCGCCGTCTTCGGCCAGGATTTCCCCCGCAAGGCTGGCCAGCGCCACCCGATAGTGCGTGGCGCCAAGGTCTCCTGCAAGCACAGTGCCCGACAGGGGGTTGAACACGAGGGTCTCAGCGCGGCGGCCGCCGGTGGAGGCCGCGGGCTCGCCGATGCTCAGCAGCCCGCGCTCGACGAGCAGGTCGACTCGCTGCGAGACGGTCGATCTCGCCAAACCGAGCCGGGCCCCGAGGTCGCTGCGGGTAAGCGGTCCCTGCACGCGGACTGCGTCCAGGATCGTGGTCAGGGCCGACGGGTTAGCGCGCGGGCGCGGCAGTGGGGTCGCCATGAGCCGGAACCATACAAGAGGTCGTGGACTTCTGTCGGTAATCAACATAAGTCCGTGTATTGAGGGCCCGTGCTAGGTGGGTTGTGCCATAAACCCCCGAGGCAGCGATGCAATTCACGGACTTCTGTCGCCATCCATACGAAAGTAGCCTTGCTTATTAACGTCTAGACGCAGAATTGACTTGCGCTCTGCCGGAACATGGCATACATTGCCGCCACGTTCGTCTGAAGGGCCCACGTGCCACCTGTTGGGCCCCCTTCACATTCCCTGAGAGTCGTTGTCGGAGGAGAGATATGGGCCTCAAGAAGACGTTCCGCGCGCGCCCCACCGTTTGGTCAGCCGCGCTGCTCTGTGTCGTGCTCGCGGCCATGCTGGCCGGCTGTGGCAGCAGCTCCACCAGCAACTCGAGCGCTGGCGGCAGCTCCGGCTCGGGCTCGAGCGGCGGCGCCAGCACCGGGTCCGCGCCCAAGACCGGCGTCGCGGCGATTACGTCGCCGCCGGCGGCTCTGACCAAGCCGCCTGCCAAGAAGCCGGCCTACATCACCATCCGCGCCTACTCGGGTGGATATCAGGCCGCGATGGCCAAGTCCGCGGGCAAGCAGTTCACGGCGGCGACCGGTGTGAAGGTGCGTTGGGACACCACCGACGAGTTCGTCAGCTTTAACAAGATTGACCAGGAGATCCGGGCCGGACAGCGCCCCGATGTGGACGCCAGCCTCCAGGCCCAGCAGCGCGCCTATCTCGACGCGGCGCGCGGGCTGACGCTGCCGATCTCGACCAAGCTCGCCCCCAACGCGCTGACCGCCAACCGGACGGTCGCTACGCCTCCCGGAACCCCGGCGTCAGCGACGACGTGGGCGTACATGAATCCTTATTCGGTGACGGTCGCGTTCATCGTCAATCCCAAGCTGGTCAACCCCAAGACGCTGACCAGCTGGAACGTCCTCACCCAGCCGCAGTTCAAGAAGTCCCTGATCTTCGATCAGATCTACTCGAGCACAGCGTTCGGGATGGCGCACGCGATGGGCGTCAACCCGGCGAACAACCCGCCGAGCAGCCTTGACCCGGTGTGGAACCGAATCAGGCAGATCCGCCCCAACCTGGTGGTGCTCGGCAGCAACACCGACGTCACCACGGCTCTGTCGCAGGGCACCGGCAAGGTGGCCATCACCTGCTCCTGCGCTTATAACGACGCGGTCTCGGCGGGCACCAACCTGGTGCTGGTGGCGCCCAAGGACGGCCTCTACGAGGTCGCCGACGCCTACTACATCCACAAGGGGATCCCGGCCGCCAACTACTACTACGCGCAGATCTTCGCCAACTACCTCTACACCAAGGAGACCCAGGCGATCCTGGCCAAGGAGCAGTCGTTGATCCCCTCGGTCCCAGGGACCACACTGCCCGACTTCATGGCCAAGCAGCCCGAGGTCTTCCCCGTGACCGAGGCCCAGCAGAAGTCCGCCAACGTCGTGCAGGCCCCGATCGCGCTGATGGCGCGCAATGACCTGCCCTGGCAGACCGCGTTCGAGAACGCGATCAAGTAGGCGATCATGATCCCGGAGCTCCACGCCACCGAGCCAATGAACGATCCGCAACCGCCGACTGTGCCACCCGCAGGGCGGCCCATGGTCCAACTGGTGGACATCACCAAGCGGTTCGGCTCGGTGGCGGCCGTCGACGACGTGTCGGTGACCATCCAGGAGGGGGAGTACTTCAGCTTCCTGGGGCCATCGGGGTCGGGCAAGACGACGGTGCTGCGGCTCGTCGCCGGGTTGCTGGACGCCGACGAGGGCCAGTTGCTCATCGGTGACGTAGATATGCGGCTCACGCCGCCTGACGAGCGCAACCTAGCCGTTGTGTTTCAGTCGCTGGCCCTCTTCCCGCACCTGTCGGTCGCCCAGAACATCGCCTTCCCGCTGCGCATGCGGCGGGTGGCGCGTGGCGAACAGGCGGCCAAGGTACGGGCGGCCTTGGAGCTCATGCAGCTCCCCGACATCGGGGAGCGCCGCATCACCGAGCTCAGTGGCGGTCAGCGCCAGCGAGTCGCGCTGGCCCGCGCGCTGGTCTATCAACCGCGGCTGTTGCTGCTCGATGAGCCGCTGTCGGCGCTGGATCGTCGGCTGCGCGAGGACATGCAACTGGAGATCAGTCGGCTGCACCGAGAGGTCGGGATCACCATCCTCAACGTCACCCACGACCAGCGCGAAGCGGTTTTGGGCAGCACGCGCATCGCCGTCATGAACGGCGGCAAGATCATGCAGTGCGCCACTAGCCGTGAGCTGTTCGAGGCGCCCACCTCTACCTTCGTCGCCGCCTTCCTGGGGGACCCCCTGCTGATGGCAGGGGCGGTGAGCGGGGCCGAGGGCGACCGGTGCCTGCAGTCCGAGGGGCTGACGCTGCGCATCCCTGGGCACGTCACCTCGTCGTCGGCCACCGTCGTGCTGCGGCCCGAGCTCCTGCGGGTCGTACCGGCCGATCTTGGGAACCCCGGTTGGGACAACGAACTGCACGGGGTGGTCACCTTTGCCGCGTTTGACGGCACCGGCGTGTTTGCCCAGGTGCAGATCGAGGGCCAGCGGACGGTGACGGTCCACGCCGCCTCGCGCTCCGCTGAGCGGATCATCGTCGGCGAGCCGGTGATCGTCGGCTGGAATGCCGCCGACGTTCCGGTATTGGAAGGAAACGCTCGGTAGTGCACACCTCGCGGGTCAGCGACGGCACGGTATCCGTGCGTACTCCCGGCTGGGCGGTCGTCGACATCCTGATCTCGCTGCGCCGCACGGTGGCCCGACCGGGCGGACGGCGTGCGGCGCCCTACCTGTTGGTGGTGCCGGCTCTGCTGCTGGTCTGCATCCTCGTCGCGGGCGTGCTGTCGCTCGCGTGGAGCTCGCTGCATGCCTATGACACATTCCTCGGCACCACCGGGAAGTTCTCCTTCACCCAGTACCAGCAGGCGGTGCAGGATCCGGAGTTCGGCAGCACGCTTGCCCGCACCGTGCTGATGGCGGCGCTGACCGCGCTGATTACGGTGGCGCTCAGCATCCCGTTTACCTTGGTGCTGGGACGGCTCCGCAGCCGCGGGTGGCGCCTGGTCCTGCTCATCGCGATGTTCACCCCATTTCTCACCGGTGACGTGACGCGCACGTTTGGCTGGATCGTCGCCCTCGGCCCGCACGGGCCGATCCACGGCCTCCTGCACACGATCGGGGTGGGCACGCCGACGCTGCTCGGCACCGAGTGGGCCATCGGGGCCGGCATCGTGCAGGTGACGGTTCCGATCGTGGTGGTGATCCTTCTCCCGGCCGTGCTCCAGCTCGACACCGAGCTCGAGGCGGCGGCGATGACCATGGGGGCCCCGCGGCGCCGAGTGTTCCTCTCGGTGATCCTGCCCCAGCTCAGGGTCACCGGATTCGCCGCCCTGGCCATCGCCTTCGCCCTGTCGATGTCCTCCTACGCCGACCCGCTCATCCTCGGCGAGGGCCGTAACGACTTCCTCGCGAATCTGCTCCAGGACCGCTACCTCAATCTGGGCGACGCACCGCTGGGCGCGGCGATCGGGATTATCCTGCTCATCCTCGTGGCCGCCGGCTTCGGCGCGACCATCGCGCTGGGCCGGGTGCGGATCGGGCGGCGGGGGCTGTGAGCGGGCTCAGCACCATCCCGCTGAGACGCACCGTCACGGTGGCGCTGGTGGCAATCCTGGCCGTCCCGACGCTATTCGTCGTTGTCTCCTCGTTCGGCGACAGCCGGGAGATCGCCTTCCCGCCGACTAGCTTCACCCTGCACTGGTACTCCAGCGTGATCGGCAACAGCCAGACATGGACCACGCTGTCTCACTCGCTGGTGGCCGCAGTCGTGGCGGCGCTGGTCTCGGCGTTGGCGGGCGTGCCGGCAGCCATCGGTCTCAGCCGGCTGGGCGCCCGCATGCGCGTCGCCCTCGCGCTGGTGCTCTCCGCGGGGCTCTCCGCGCCGCCGATCATCGCCGCGTTCGGTTTCTATGACGTGTTCAGCCGCCTTAACATCGCCGGCCTCCTGCTGCTCGGCGTCGCCCTGGGCATTGTCAACTTCCCCTTCATGCTCTGGGCGGTCTCCTCGGCCCTGGAGGACGAGGATCCGGAGCTGATCCCGGCCGCTGCCACCCTCGGCGCGGACCCGGTGGAGCAGTTCCTGTTCGTGCGCCTGCCCCTGATCATGCCCGGCGTGATGACGGGGACGCTGCTCGTCTTCGTACTCAGCCTCACCGATTTCGTGGTCAGCCAGGTGCTGACCAACGTCGGCGACCAGACGCTGGCGGTGTTCGTCTACTCCAGCCTACGGGCCACCATCTCGCCGGCGCTGGGGGCCAGCTCGGCAGTGTTCATCGTGATCGCGGCCGCCGCGTTCTTCCTGGTCCTCCGCTTCGGGCGGATGGAGCGATTCCTGTTCGGGCGCGGATGACAGCGCCCGCGAGCACAGTTGGGATCGGCCTTCTCGGCACGGCCTTCATGGGTCGGGCGCATGCCCACGCTTACCGCACGCTGCTTGCCATGGCCGAGCCTCTGCCGGCGCCGGTGTCGCTGGAGGCGGTGGCGGGGCGCGATCCGGGCCGCACCGCGACGTTCGCCAAGCGCTTCGGTGTGGCTCGTCCGGTCACTGATTGGCGCGCGGTGGTCGAGGATCCCGCGGTCACGGTCTTTGACAACGTCGGGCCCAACCACCTGCACGCTGAGCCGACCTTGGCCGCGCTGGCTGCCGGCAAGCACGTCGTGTGCGAGAAGCCGCTGGCGCTGGACGCCCGGGAGGCCTGGAGCCTGCTCATGGCCGCGCGGCACGCCGGCGTCAAGCACATGTGCGCCTTCAACTACAGGTTCGTCCCCGCGGTCAAGCTCGCCCGGGAGCTCATCGGCGAGGGCCGACTGGGCGAGATCCGTCACTTCCGGGCACGCTATCTCCAGGACTGGCTTGTGGACCCGGCCGCCGAGGTGACCTGGCGGTTGCGCTCAGACCATGCCGGCTCGGGCGCGCTCGGCGACCTCGGTTCGCACATCATCGACCTAGCCCGGTTCCTGGTCGGGGAGATTGCGTACGTGGCGGGCGCCACCCAGACGTTCGTCCCCGAGCGCCGGGGCGAGCGAGCCGATGTCGACGAGGCGTTCCAGGCGATCGTCGGGTTCCAGGGCGGGGCCAGCGGCACGCTGGAGGCATCACGGGTGTGTCCGGGCCGCGAGAACTCGCTGGTCTTCGAGGTTAACGGCACCGATGGCTCGCTCGCCTTCGATCTCGAGCGGCTGAACGAGCTCTGGGTCTATCGAGGCGACGGGCCGCGGCAGCTGCGCGGCATGGAACGCGTCCTCGCCACCGACCCCAGCCAGCCGGGCCTGGCCGGGTGGTGGCCTCCGGGGCACGTCCTCGGCTGGGAGCACAGCTTCATCGACGAGCTCCACCACTTTCTTTCCGCGGTGATCACCGACGCCGAGGTGGGGCCCGACGGAGCGACCTTCGAGGATGGCTATCGCGCTGCCCTCGTCTGCGACGCGGTGCTGGCCTCGGCACGAAGCGAGACCGCCCATCGCGTCGAGCTCGCCACTGAACCATCGACAACGACAGAAGACGGCGACAGAACGCCCCATGACAGGAGAGTGACCACATGAGGATCGGCGTGTACACGGACTACTCGGAATCAATCGCGGCGTTTGCGCAAGAGGTCGGCTTCACCTCCCTGCAGCTCTCCGCGTGGCCGTCCTCGACGCTCAACGCAGACACCGTCACCGACGAGCGCATCGCGGAGATCAAGGCCGACCTGGACGGCCGCGGCATAGAGATCTCGGCTCTGGGCTATTACCCCAACCCGCTGGACGTCGATGAGGATAAGGCCCGGGAAGCCCGCCGCTACCTGCGCAAGGTGATCGACCTCGCGCCGCGCGTCGGGGTGGACACGGTGTGCACCTTCGTCGGTCAGACCCAGGGCAAGCCGGTCATGGAGTGCATGGACGCGTTCAAGGAGGTCTTCACGCCGTTGTGCGAGTACGCCGAGAACCGCGGGGTCCGCCTGGGGATCGAGAACTGCCCGATGCGCGACCACCGCACCGGCCACGGCGAGAACATCGCGCGCAGCCCCGAGGTATGGGATGCCATGTTCGAGCTCGTGCCCTCACCGGCCCTGGGCCTGCAGTTGGATCCGTCCCATCTCGTCTACCAGGAGATCGATCACATCGCCTGCGTGCGCGACTACGGCTCCAAGATCTTCCACATCCACGCCAAGGACGTCGAGGTGAACCGGCGCAAGCTCTCGCGGCTGGGCATCTTCGGCCAGGAGCTGGGCCGGCTCAACAGCTTCGGCAACGGCTGGTGGCGCTTCCGCGCCCCCGGCTTCGGCGAGATCGACTGGGCCGAGTTCGTCACGGCCCTGCTCGACATCGGCTACAACGGCAACCTCGACATCGAGCACGAGGACGAGGTGTTCGCAGCCCAGACCATCGCCGCCATCGGCTCAGAAGCCGACATCGTGGAGATGATGGGCCGCGAGCAGAACGGCCTCATCCTGGGCTACCGCCACCTCTCGCAGTTCGTGCCCCCACTGGGCGGCGACGCGCTGCTGCCGCTGTAGTCACAACACCCGGCGCGTGAGCGGGCGGGACCAGTCGCGATCGGCCTCCGCGAACCGGACGTCGTGCAACCGATAGTCGGACCCTGTAGTCAGCCGGCCGCGGCGGGCTGGGTCGCGAATGAAGTGGGCGCACGTGGTCGCATCGACGAGCGCTGCGTGAACGCGTCGGCGCAGCCTCTCCTCGGGTGGCACCCGGGCGAGAGCCGTGCCCAGGCACGTCCTTGAATGCGGGGAGTACTCTCCGGGCCCCTTGCGCGGATAGCCGACTCTCCGAGTCGGCTCGTCCCCGCAATCCCATTCGTGGCGCCCGCTCGTTCTGAGTCGACGAGCGCCTGGCCACGGTTGCGACGCTGAGCGTGGTGGTCATTGGCTGGTCCGTCCCCGTGAACCAGGCGGCCCAGGTGTGCTTTCGTGGCCACCCACGAGTCGCGCCGAAAGCGGCAACGCGGTTGCTTTCGCACGGCGGCTATGACGAGGCTTGGCTTGATGCATCCGGGTGGGCCGGCCGTGCTGCCTAGATAGCCGGAGCCCGTCGAGCGTCATCGACTCCCTCAGGTTGCGCGCGACGTGAGGGGGGCGTCAAACGTCGCCGAGTTCGTCCCGCCTCGGATGCCAGTCCGGATCCGAGAGCGATCGCGATCATGACCGGCTATCCGTCTGCGGCGACCGGCGGTGTAACGGGGACCGACGCCGGTGGTCCGTCCTCAGTCATCTTTCGAAGCTCCCCATCGGCTCGGCGCGGGTCCTCACGTCCCCATCACTGGCTTGGGGGGCTTCAGGAACGGCGACGATGAGCGCCGCCCCGCTCAACGCAATTAGCGCTCCGGCGACGAACGTCCTCGTGTCGGAGTCTGTCTGGGCCGCATGATCGAGTCCGACAGCTACTCGCGGGGGCCCCGTTCACGATGACCTCTTCCCAGCTGGCGTGCGCTCTGGCGGCGTTCTCGGTCGGAAATTGTCAAGGCCGGTTCAAAAGTGGACCAGCTGCGCCGGTTGAAAAGTGTCCCACGGGTGTGTAGGTAGCGCCGGTTGAGTTTTGACCCCCCTGGGTGGTCGCGTGTGCTTGACCGAGCGCCAGCGAGGTCGGTGGCGGGAGCGGCGTAGCCGCGGTCTCTGTCGCGCGGGCCGTGGGGAGCCTGGAAGTGGTGTCGCTCTTCCCCAGCGCTGTTGACGTTCGGGGAGGGCGGGGCGGCTTGGGGTTAGCCGGCGGCGGTGCGGCTGGGGCGGGCGTCGAGGTCTTTGCCTCTGAGGCGGTAGGAGTCGCCTTTGAGAGAGAGGATCTCGGCGTGGTGGATGAGGCGGTCGATCATGGCGGTGGCGGCCATGTCGTCGCCGAAGATCTCGCCCCACGCCGAGAACGGCTTGTTGGAGGTGACGATCATCGACGCGCGCTCATAGCGGTTGGAGACGAGGCTGAACATGAGGTTGGCGGCCTCGGGATCAAACGGGATGTAGCCGACCTCGTCGACGACGATGAGGGGGATGAACGACAGGCGCCGCAGCTCTGCTTCGAGCTGGCCTTGGCGTTTGGCCTCCCCGAGGCGGGCGACCCATTGGGTGGCGGTGGCGAACTGGACGCGTTGGCCGGCCAGGCAGGCGCGGATGCCGAGCGCGGTGGCGATGTGGGTTTTGCCGGTCCCGGGTGGGCCGAGGAGGATGACGTTCTCGCGCGCGTGGAGGAAGTCGAGCTGGCCGAGGTGCTCGATCACCGTCTTCTTCACGGAGCGTTGGAAGGTGAAATCGAATTCCTCGAGGGTCTTGCGCGCCGGGAACCGCGCGGTCTTGATCCGGCCCTCACCTCCATGCGAGTCGCGGGCGCTGACCTCGGTCCCGAGCAGGGCCTCGGCGAACTGCTCATAGCTCCAGGCCTCTTCGCGGGCCCGGTCAGCCAACACCGGCAGCGCCCGAGCCGCGGCCGGAGCCTTCAAAGCGCGGAACAGGTGCGCGAGCTCAGCCTGCTTGCTCATGCCGGGATCAGCGCGTCATAGCGCGACAACGGTCGGATCTCGACCTCGACCTGGTGGCGTTGGCGGCGCTGCTGGCGGTGACGCTCGAGCTGGGTCTGATGGCCGGGATCGATGATCGTCAACCCGCCGGCGAACACGCGCTGATGGCGAGCGGCGAGCTCGCCGGTGTCCAGCACCACCGCGGTGATGTGCGTCTGGGAGACACGGACCTCGACGCGACGCCCCGCGAACGCGGGGTCGATCGAGTAGTCGTTGCGATCCACCCGCACCAACGGTTGAGCAGGCACCCGCAGCACCCGCCGGCGGTCGGTGTCGGGCATCGTGGGCGGCAGCGGCCGCATCCGCGCCCGCTCCTCGGACAGCCGCTCGGCGGGAACCGCGCGGATGGTGCGGTGCACCCGACCGTTGGCCTTCACGGTCCAGGCGTCGAGGCGATCCTGGAAGTCGAGATGGTTAGCGAACACCCGGCCGGGCTCGAAGTTGGTGCGCATGAACCGGTGCGAGCGCTCCAACGCGCCCTTGGCCTGAGGATCTCTGGGCTCGAGGATCACCCAGCCCACCGCCAGCTGACCGCAGAATGACGCGAACGGCTCAGTCGGTCGCCCGCCGGCGGCGATCGCTGACTCGCGGTCCCACACCAGCTTCTCCGGCAGCGCCCCCAGGCGGGTGAGGTTGCGCGCCAAGCCCCAGAGGATGTCGGGCGCTTCCTTGCTGAACACCAGGGTGCCAGCGATCGCGCGCGACCAGCACACCTCCGAGGTCACCACCCAGCCACGACGCTGCTGCCCGTGCCCAACCGCGATCAGGTCACTGGGCTCCCACAGATCGCACTGCACCAGCTCACCCGGGCGATAGAGCGTCCGCTGAAACGTCCGCGGCCTCAAAAACCGCGGGCGGACCTCCCGCACATAGTCATCAAACACCGTCTTGCCGCCCGCATACCCCAGCTCGGCAGCCATCTCCCGCAGCCGCTGAGACTGCATCCTCGGGTCCGCCGCCAGCCGCTCGCAGATCCAGTCCCTAAACGGGTCAAGCTTCGACCCCGCCGGCGGCCGGGAGTACCTCGGCGGCTCGGTCGCCGCTAACGCCCGCCGGATCGTCTTGCGATGCAACCCCGTCCGCCGGCTGATCTCCCGGATCGAGACACCCTCCACCCGAGCCAGCCGCCGGATCTCCGCCCACTGCTCCACGCCGACCACCCTTCCTCCTCGCCGATCGCCAACGATCGCACGAGGGTCCGGACCCGGCCGGACAACACCAGCCCCGCGCCAGGTGGGTCACTTTTGGACCGGCGCAGGTGGGTCACTATTCAGGCGGCACCCACAGAAATGACTCCCAGTCGAACCAGTCTGCACTCGAGATCGGATACCGCACCAGGAATTGTGGCTTCCCGGGGCCTTGATATATCACCGCGGGAATTACCGCCAGCCAGGTCTGACGGATCGACGTCGGCCCCGTTAGGGCTCATCGGATCAGTGGGCGGCTCCTTGAACGCGTGATGAGGCGAACACGTCTGGGGTGATCCCGGAGCTTCTGTCGCGGAAGTTGCGGCGAGAGACGGGCGTCCGAGCCCGTCGCCTCACCGCATGGAGGAGTGACCCTCGTGTCGCGAGAACGGTGCCGTTCGTCGGCCGGCAAGCTCTCGCTCGGCGCACGCCAGCACGCAGCGAGCTTTCAGCAGATCCCCCCTGGGATAGCCGATCCGCTCCCGGGCCGGCGCATCATCCTCGACGAGTGACGAAGTCTCTGCCTCCGTAGAGTGCTGGCAATGAGCGACGAGCCGGCGATCGAAGTCGAGGGCCTGGTGCGTGAGTTCCGCAAGGGGCCTCGCGCCGTTGACGGAATCGACCTGGCGGTCTCGCCCGGTGAGATCTATGGCTTTCTGGGCCCCAACGGCGCGGGGAAGTCGACGACGGTGCTGGTGCTCACGACGCTGTTGCCGCCGACCAGTGGTCGCGCGACCGTCGGTGGGTTCGACATCGTGCGCCAGGGCGCGCAGGTGCGCGCCGCCATCGGGGCGGCCCTCCAGGAGGCGGCGCTCGACGCGATCCTCACCGGCCGTGAGCATCTGATGCTGCAGGCCACGCTCCAGGGGTTGCCGGGCTCAGAGCGCCGCCGACGGACTCAGGCGCTGCTCGAGCGCGTCGGTTTGACCGAGGCGGCTGACCGCCGGGTCGGCGGCTACTCCGGCGGGATGAAGCGTCGCCTGGACCTGGCGCTGGCGCTCGTGCACTCGCCGCGGATCCTGTTTCTCGACGAGCCGACCACCGGGCTTGACCCGCAGAGCCGCTCCGCGCTGTGGGAGGAGGTTGCCCGGCTTGCCCACGACGAGGGCATGACGGTGTTCCTGACCACGCAGTATCTGGAGGAGGCCGATGTGCTGGCCGACCGCATCGGGATCATCGACCATGGCCACATCGTGGCCGAAGGGACCCCGGCGCAGCTCAAGGCCGAGATCGGCGGTCCCAGCGTCGAGGTGACGCCGGCCGAAGTCGACGACGGTGACCGGCTGGCCGAGCTGCTGTCGCAGTTCGGTGAGATGCGGCGCAACGGCAACGGGAGCGTGACGGTGCAGCTGCCCGGTGGCGAGTCCGAGCTGGCCGAGATCGTGCGGATTCTCGACCGCGCGAGCCTGCGCGTCGAGACCCTGCAGCTGCACCAGCCTTCGCTTGACGATGTGTTCCTGGCCCAGACGGGCCGCAAGCTCGAGGGCTCTGGCGACGGCGCGCAACCAGAGGATGGGGCGCCCGAGCCCGCGCAGGGTGGCCGGCGAAGCAGGAGACGGCGTGGCCGCTGAGATCGCCGTCGGCGGGGCGTACGTCCCATCGGCGCCGCACGTGAAGGTCGTCGAGCAGACCCTGGCCGTCGCTCGGCGCGCGGTCGTGCGCACGGCCCGTCAGCGAGCGCTGATCATCTTCCCGATGGTGTTTCCGCTGATCCTGTTCGCCATCAACGGCTCGGCGCTCAGCACGGCGACTCGCATTCCGGGCTTCCCGACCCACAACTACCGTGACTTTCTCATCGCGATGCCCTTCGTGCAGGGCGCGATGTTCGTCTCGATCACGGCCGGTGTGGACCTCGCCCGGGACATCGAGAGCGGCTTTCTCAACCGCCTGTCGATGACGCCGGTGCGGGCCGAGGCGCTGCTGGTCGGGCAGCTCGGCGGGGCGTTGGTGCTCGGCATCATCCAGGCGATCGTCTACCTGCTGGTGGGGCTCGCCACCGGCGTCACGTTCGCCAGCGGGGTCGGGGGCGCGCTGGTGCTGCTCGTCCTCGCCATCCTGATCTCGTTCGCGTTCGCCAGCCTGGGCATCCTGCTGGCGCTGCGGTTCGGGACCGGGGAGGCGGTTCAGGGAGTGTTCCCGCTCCTGTTTGTGACCATCTTTCTCAGCTCCGCCAGTCTGCCCCGCAATCTGATCAAGGCGACCTGGTTTCGCGACGTCGCGACGTATAACCCGGTGTCCTACCTGCTCGAGGCGCTGCGCAGCCTGGTCATCACCGGCTGGAACGCGCGGGCGCTGGCGCTGGGGTTCGGCTTTGCGCTCGCTCTGCTGGTGATCGCGCTCGGGCTCGCCGGGGCGGCCATGAAGTCGAGGCTGACCCGCACATGAGACGGTTCGTCAACGTCGCCCGGGCGGTTGCGTGGCGCTCGATCCACAACACTCTCGTCAACCCGGCGATCCTCGTCCCGTCGATCATCTTCCCGCTGTTCTTCCTGATCGCCTTCGCCGGGGGCCTCTCGCGCATCAGCGATGTGCCGAACTTTCACTACGCGCCGGGCTACACGTCGTTTCAGTTCGTGTTCGTGTTCCTGCAGTCGGCGGCCTTCGGTGGCGTCTTCACCGGATTCGCCGTCGCCCGTGACTTCGATTCCGGCTTTGCCCGGCGGCTGCTGCTCAGCGCGCCGCGGCGCAGCGGCATCATCGCCGGCTACACGCTCGGCGCGCTGCTGAGGTGGGCTCTCACCGGGGTCGTGGTCACGATCGCCGCGCTGATCGCCGGCATGAATGTGGACGGCAACGGGGTGCAGCTGGTCGGCCTGCTCGGCCTGGGCATCGGGATGAACCTCGTCGCCGCGCTGTGGGCTGTCGGACTGGCGATGTTCCTTCGCACCGAGCAGGCCGGGGCCGTCATCCAGATGCCGGTGTTCGTGCTCCTGTTCCTCGCCCCGGTCTACGTGCCGGTGACCCTGCTCACCGGCTGGATCCACGACGTCGCCAACCTGAACCCGGTCACGCCGGTGCTGGAGGCCGGCCGGGGCCTGTTGGCGGGATCGCCGGTCAGGGTCGCAGTTGCGTTCGCCGGTCTCATCGCCACGGCCGTCGTCCTGTCGGTGTTCGCTCGCCGGGGGTTGGCTTCAGCCGAGCGCGCCGGGTGACGAGATGGCGACGCGAAGCAACATCTGAATCGGCGCCCGGATCACCCTTCAGGCGGCCTCACCGAAGGCGGGCCATCCCCCGAGCATTGCGACGGGAGTGTCTCCAGCTCGATCACGATTCGATGACGCGCCAGGCATCGCGGGCAATGCCGGGGCGAGAGCGTCGGCATCCGGGGCGCGATCAGGAGCTTGCAGCGCGGGCATCGCACGGCCGGACCGCGGCATATCGTCGTCACCGTGCCGAGCTCCAACTCGCCGCCGCCCCGTGCGACATCAGTAGTAATGCCGTCGTCCCCCAACGGAACGTCCCAACGAGCCGAGCACAATCAGGATGAGCCCAACGACCAGCAGGACCAGACCGATCGTCCACAAGATCGGGATCTTCGCGATGAAGCCGACAATCAGCAGCAGGATGCCCAACGTGATCATGACCGCTCCTTTGTGATGTCACGCGCCCACCGTGACCCTGGATGTTCGGGGGGAAGCTACGATCGGGCGGGGCCCGAACGCCAGCGACTCGGTACACGCGAGAACGTACGCACGCGGACACATAGGAACCCGCCAGCTGCCGGATATGCTGGCCTCGACGTGCGCCACCCAGCGAAACAGGATCTCGATCTCGGTCCCTGCGAGATCGTGTGGCCCGCGTGAACGCCGCCGCGGCGTCGATCAGCATCGTCGACGCCGACCCTGAGATGCGCGATCTCCTGCCGGCGAGCGATCATGAGCGGGCACAGCGCGAGACTCGGACGGCAGTACGGCGCCTGTCGACGGGCGACTGGGATGTCGCCGCCTCAGAGGAGCCGGACAGTCATCATCGCGGCTTCTTGATCATCGATGGACTGATCAGCCGCGAGGTCGAGGTGTTGGGGCGGCGGTGCGTGGAGCTGATCGGGGCGGGCGATGTGATTCGCCCGTGGAGCTGGGACGACGAGGGATCTCACGTTCATGCGGAGGTGGGCTGGGTCGTCCTCGAGCCGGCGCGGCTGGCCGTGCTCGATCACCGCCTGGTGGTGCGCATGAACCCGTGGCCGCAGCTTGGACTGGAGCTCTTCAACCGGGGAACTCGGCGCGCCCACGCGCTTGCCGTCTCCCTTGCGATCGCTCACCATCAACGGGTCGATGACCGGTTGCTGCTGACGCTCTGGCATCTGGCCGAGCGCTGGGGTCGGGTCCTGCCCGACGGCATCGCCGTTCCGCTGCCGCTTTCTCACCAGCGGCTCGCGGATCTCATCGGCGCGCATCGCCCCGCAGTGACGCGCGCACTGGGTGCACTGAAGGAGCGAGGCGATATCAGTCGCCGCGACGACCGAACGTGGATGCTGCACGGGTCCCCGCCCGAGGAGCTGCGCCATCATCGCCTCGCGGCGATGATGAGCTAGGCGCGGGTTGAGCCGTCAGCGCTCGGCTTCGGTATGACGAGCCGAGCGCTGCGGCGCGGGATCAGCGGACGGCTCCGCGACGACCGGAGAAGAAGACAACAATCGCCAGGATGGCGAGCAGAAACAGCAACGGATGAATGATCACGCCGCCGGCGATGGCGATGATGAGCAGGACGATCGCGAGGATGAGAAGCATGTTGCCCTCCTTGGGGGGTTGATTGCTGACCTAGTAACCCCATGAGCGGGCTCCTGGGACGGGGGCCTGTGCTCGCGAGAACGTACGCGCGCGGACAACGAGTTTGGGAAGCTCCCAAGGCGACTCGCGCGGCCTGCGCGCGTGCGCGGTGCTTGACGTGCGGCCGGACATCGGCTGAACTAGGCATCGGTATGGGCGGCCACGCCGAACGAGCCGACGCCGACGTCGCGGAGGTTCCCGCGCCCGGCGTGGCGGGCCGAGCCTCCGTCGCCCCGTCCGGCCGCGGACTGGACGCCCCCGGGTTGCTGCGTCTCCAGAGACAGGCCGGCAACGCCGCCGTCGCCAGGATGGTCGCCCGCGGCGGCGTACCGCGCACCCTCGCCCGCGTGTGCGACCCCGCGATCTGGGGCCCGGACGCGCCGGACTTCCTGTGCTGGACCCCGGGTAAGGCGCCCGCGTCGACGCCGGCCGCCGGCCAGCCGGTCGTCACCGACATTCCGGTCCCGGACTCGGTCGCGTTCACGCTGGTGGTCGACGACCGCAAGTGCAGCGAGCTCACGCCCGACGGGAACTTCAACAGCATCACCGAGCTGCAGCGCTTCGCCGGCGTGCTGGCCGACGAGTACCAGACCCGCGCCGCATCGGACTCGACATACGGCAAGACGACGCGGGCCAAGGCCCAGGCCGCGCTCTACGAGGTCGCTCGCAAGGCAGCCGCCGCCGACGCCGACAATCAGGCCAAGGAGGGGGGCCTGAGCAAGAAGGATGCCGCCGCGCTGAAGGCATCGATGCTCAAGGCCGTCCCCCAGCCCGGCGCCGCCGAGGTCGCCGGCGCCGTGGCCGGCCAGCGGGCCGATCGGCTCAAGGCGCTGGCCGTCAGCTGGGACGCGCACATCACCAGCCCCCAGGCAGCTGGGCTCAAGGTCTCGACGCTCGCCAACGCCTGGATGCGCAACCGCCAGCAGGAGCTGTTGCGTGACACCGAGGTCCTGGCCAAGGGCGCGAACCAGTTCAACATGTTCGCCAAGGATGCGCTGGCGGGCCTGGACGCCTATCCCGCCGGGCTCGACAAGGACCCCACCGCCGGCGTCGATCTCGCCACCGCCAGTGGGGGTGTCACCGGAGGCCCGAGGGGTCTGGTGCACCCCGACACGATCACGTTCTGCAACGCACTGCACGACACGTTCAAGCACGTCGTGTTCGGGACCTACAACAACCACGGCTCCTGGCCGCTGGCCAGTCGCGGCTTGTCGGTGGACTGCACGATGAGCGGGCGCGACGCCACGCGCAAGATCGACTACGGCAAGCAGACCGCCGACCAGTTCTACGAGCGTTCCAATATTGCGGAGCTGTTCGACGCCATCGAGGCGACCGCCCATCAGCTCGACTATCGCTACTTCGCGATCTACAACGACTACTCGGTCGAGAACTACGCCAGCGGCAAGGCGACCTACGGATCGATCGGCTTCGCCGCCAACATCGACAAGGGTCACAACCTCAACTACCACGGCGGCGGGCTCAAGCTCCACGCGCACCTCGACCTGATCCCACCCAAGCTGCGCACCGGCTAGCGTCGCGGTGCGCCCGCGGCGGTCGGATCGCACGCGCGCAACGACACGCCGGAACGGCGTAAAACGACTCACACGGGAGCTCGGGAGTTCTGTACGGTCGCGGCGGTAGCACGGTCGGGAGGGCCGAGACGATCTCTACGAGGTGATGAGGATGTTCGCTGGCACGCCTAGGAGGCGGTTGGTGTTGACGGGTTGGCGGCGATGGGCTCTCGCGGCGGTGCTGCTCTCGGGAGCTGCGGCCGCCGCGGGGGTCAGCGGCGCGGGAGCCAACCAGAGTCTCGGCGGCTCGATGCCGAATTGGTGGAATCCCCCGGCCTCGGTCCGGGCGATGCTGGGCCAGATCAGTGCGACACATCTCAAGGCCGACGACACCACGCTCGTGGGGTTCGGGACTCGCCACACGTCCTCATCGCAGACCGATCCGGTGCGCGGGATCGGCGCCGCGGCGAGTTGGATCACCAGCCAGCTGCAAGGGATCGCCGCGACATCGGGCGGCGCCATGACCGTTCAGGAGCAGAGCTTCGTCCAGCCCGTGGCCCGCAACATCCCGGTACCGACCGAGATGACGAACGTCATCGCCACGCTGAAGGGGACCGACCCCTCGTCATCCGCCGTGTACGTGGTCGGTGGGCACTACGACGATCGCGTCACCGACGTGCTCGATTTCACCAGTGACGCGCCGGGCGCGGACAGCAACGGCTCGGGGGTCGCCGCGATGCTCGAGCTCGCGCGCGTGATGGCGGCGCATCCGGCCAAGGCGACGATCGAGTTCGTGGCCTTCGACGGCGAGGAGCAGGGGCTCTACGGCTCGACCTTCTTCGCCAACCAGGCCAAGGCCGCGGGCCAGAACATCCAGGGCGTCCTGGACATGAACACCATCGGTAGCCCGCGTGGCGACAACGGGGTCAATCAGTCCCACACCGTCAGCGTGTTCTCAGACGGTGTGCCGACCAACGCCACCGCCGGCCAGATCGCACAACTCCAGGCGATCGGCGGAGAGGACGACAGCGTCTCGCGTCAGTTGGCGCGCTACATCAAGGAGACCGGTCAGAACGACGCCACCGGCATGAAGATCCAGTTGGTGTTCCGGCGCGAGAGCATGCTGCGCCCGAGCGATCAGGTCGCCTTCGCGGGGCAGGGGGATCCCGCCGTGCGGTTCGCCGAGCCCAACGAGAACTACGGCCACGTCGATCAGAACGTGGCGGTGGTCGACGGCGTCCAGGCCGGCGATCTGCTCCAGTTCGTCGACTTCAACTACCTCGCCCGCGTCACCAGCGTGGTCGGGTCCACGCTGGCAGCCCTGGCCAACTCGCCGCAGACACCGAGCAATGCGCAGCAGCACGTCGCCCCTCCGCCCGGTTTCTCCGGGAGCAACAACGTCACGCTCTCCTGGAACCCCAACCCCGAGTCTGATGTGGTCGGCTATGAGGTCGTCTGGCGCGACACCACCGACCCACTGTGGACTCACGCATTGAAGGTCGGCAACGTCACCACGGTCACCCTGCCCGGCATGAACCCGGACAACTTCCAGTTCGGGGTTCGCGCCATCGACAGCCAGGGCCACCGCAGTCCGGTCGCCTACCCCTCCCCAGTGACCTCGTAAGCCCACCGCGGGTGCCGCCGACTGGCGGCACCCGCTCGACCACAGGGAACACTGCGCGCGCGCGCCTTGACTTAGCCTTGATCCACCGTTGTTTGGCGGGGAGTCGTCCGGACCGCAGATCTAGATGACCTCCTGAGCAGGCAGGAAGCTGTCGTGTCGGGCGACGGCGGGCCTGCAACAGGAGGTCACCCTCATGGTGAACGGTCTGCCGGACGCGACGAAGGGTGCTCTTCGACGATGAACGGGTGGTCGCGAATGCGGGGCGTCTTACTCTCGGCGGTGCTCGCCGATCGGCTCGGGATCGAGGGTCTGGTCGAGGGGACGGTCGATCTCGGTGATCGGGACGGCGCGGCGCACCCCGGCCCACCGGCGACGGCGGGAGTTCGGAGACCGGCGGGAATACATGCTCGACCACGCGCCCTACCGCGCACTCCTTCGGCGCGACCGACGCCTGACGAGAGCGATCACGTAGTACCGATGGCTTAACCAAACCGCTGCACACGGCCAACCCGGCGCGCCACGCCTGACGCCTACGCTGGGCAGCGTTCCCATCCGCGGCGAGCTCCCGGATCGAACGCCCCCTGGAGACCGAGATGCTCGAGTTCACGCGCAAGATAAGCCTGTCGCGCGTGCCTCTTCCTCGCGCCGTAGCAGCGCTGGTGGCGAGCGCGATCGTCGCGGTCGCCGTCGTCGCGCTGCTGACGTCAGGCGGCCAAGGGGGCACGCAGGGCGCGTCCGGAGGCGCGCAGGGCGGGAGCGGCGCGACGCAGCCCGCGGTGCGGCCAGCTGTCCCGCGCGCACCCCGGGGCAGGTGTGGGCCCGGCTCACGGACGCTCAGCATCGGAACGACCACGTCCGCGGTGCCTGCGCGGCAGTCGGCGCTCAGCCGTGCGCTCGATGCGGCGCTGCGAGCGGCGCGCACCCACATCCGGGCTCCCGCGGCCACCGCGGCGGTCGTGGTGTGCGGCCGCGTGGTGTGGGCCGATGCGACCGGGCTTCTCGATCTGCGCTCCGGGCAGCCGGCGGACAACGATTCCCTGTTCGTCCTCAACAGCGCGGCCAAGACCTTCGTGGCCACGATGGTGATGCAGGAGATCCAGGACGGCCATCTGTCGCTGGACACCAGGCTGGCGCAGTTCTATCCCTGGCTTCCGAACGCCCGTCAGATCACGGTGCGGATGCTGCTCAACATGACCAGCGGGCTTCGCGACTACCTCTACAACCCGCGGATCGAGTCGATCATGGACCGCGAGCCGCGCCACCACTGGACTGTCGATGAGATCCTGACCGGCCTGGGCTCAGGACTGGGGCCCCCGAGGTTCTCCCCCGGACGCGGATTCCAGTACTCGGACACCAACTACATCCTGCTCGGTGCGATCCTGGAGCGGATCACCCACAACTCGATCGAGCACGACTTTCAGCAGCTGGTCGCGCGGCCGCTGGGGATCACCTCCGCGACCTTCGTCCCCACCGCGGCGGCCAAGGCGCTCATCGCCCACCCGTACCTGCTCGACCGCAACGGCTCGCTCGTCAGCCAGTGGATCCCGGGGTACGGCGTGTCGAGCGCGGTGTGGGGACCGGTGTTCACCGACGGTGGCCTGGCCTCGAGCTCGCTTGACGTGGCCTGGTTCGCTAACGCCCTGCTCGGCGACCGCCTGCTCAAGGCGGCGGCGGTGAGACAGATGACCGACATCGGCCGCGGCGACTACGGCTTCGGTATGCGCGAGCGGTCGTTCGACGGTCACATCTGGCTGGGACACCGCGGCTACTTCGGCGGCTTTGAGGCGGAGGATTGGACCGATCCTGCGCGACAGGTCACGATCGCCGTGGCCACCAACCTCCAGGTCGTCGGCGGGTCGCCGACCTCCACGGAGGTCTGGACGGCTCTCGCGCGGGCCTACGACCACCGGAACCCCTGATCCCGGGCCGCGTGAGCGCGGCGTAGAGGTGGGAGGGATCGCGGGCAAAGCGGTGTCAGCGGCCCGCCGCGAACAGGTTAGGATCAGCCGACACGAGGGGAGACCGGTGAGCGCCATGAGCGGTGCGGGTGTCGTCTGGTCGCGGACCAACTTCAGAGTCGTCATCGGCAAGGTCGAGCTCGGCTGCGCCGAGGTCTGCGGTTTCGCGTCCCACACGGTGCCTTCTTCAGCCGCGGCCGACGCGGTCACCGCCCCAGCGAGCGGGAGCGCTCCGACCCAGACCCCCTGGGCCAACGACGTCGGCCCGTGGATCGGGGCCGACCCCAACGGGCACCCCCCGGGATCACCGAGCCCGGTGGTGGGCTGGACGCTGACGCCGCTCACGATCCGCCGCGCGCTCGAGCAGAGCCCGGCTCTGTTCGCGTGGCGGTCGGCCGTCGTCGCCGGCCAGCCCGACACGCGCGACGTGACGATTCAGCTGCTCGACGCCCCGGGTGGGCAGCCGGTCCTGACCTGGGTGCTGCACGACGCGTGGCCGCTCAGTTGGTCGGGGCCGGTGCTCGACGCGTCGTCGCCCGGTGTCGCGCTCGAGCAGGTCCAGCTGGCGTACGCACGATTGCAGTGGCTGAACCACCCAGAGACAGGAGAAGCGTGATGTCAGCGACCCGGCAGGTGCCCTACGGCGCCTTCAACTTCCTCGTCGACCTCGGCACCGGTTCCACGGACGGCCCTGATGCCGGCTTTGAGGAGTGCGGGCCGTTCTCGGAGCGTGTCGATGTCATCGAGTACCGCAACGGCAACGATCTGACCAACGAGCCCCGCAAGATCACCGGCCTGTGCACCGTCGCGGACATCTCGTTCAAGCGGGGCGTGATCGGGTCACAGACGCTGTATGACTGGTTTGATGAGGTCCGCAACGGCAGCGAGTCGGCGCTGCGCAACGTCGCGGTGACGTTGCTGAGTGAGGACCGCGCGACCCACGTCATGATCTGGAAGCTGGTGCGGGCGCGCCCGGTTCGCTATCGCGGCGGGCCACTGCATGGCCGCACCAGTGACCTCGCGATCGAGGAGCTCGTTCTCGGCTACGAACGCCTCGAGGTCGTGGCTGCCTGAGGACGT
The DNA here is from genome assembly GCA_963771675.1 of uncultured Actinomycetota bacterium. Classification (GTDB taxonomy): domain Bacteria; phylum Actinomycetota; class Thermoleophilia; order Solirubrobacterales; family Solirubrobacteraceae; genus Palsa-465. Next base: position 29,929 of record CAVYUJ010000012.1, read on the forward strand.
GGCTCCCGTGGAACGGGCCCTCGCACAGCGCTGCCGCGAGACGCTCGAACAGAACTGGATCGTCGGTGAGCGCGATGGTGTGTCGTTCACGTACACGCGACCCAGCCCGGGGCGCTATCGCTGGCAGTGGTATTGGGACTCGTGCTTTGCGGCGATCGCGTGGCGGCATGTCGACCCGGCGCGCTCGCGGACCGAGCTCGAAACCCTGCTCGCCGCCGCACGGGCCGACGGTTTCATCGGTCACACGATCTTCTGGGAGCATCCGGTCAGCGGCCCGCGCAGGCTGTTCTACAACGTGATCCGTCACGACGACCCGATGACGGCCACGATCCAGCCTCCGGCGCTGGCGTTCGCGTGGTCGGTCGCGGTCGGCGATCCCGCCCGCGAGCCGCGGATCGTCGCCCACCACGCCGCGGTCAGCAAGCTGCGTGACCTCGAGGGCGACGGGCTGCTGTGGATCCTGCAACCCGATGAGTCCGGCTTGGACGCCTCACCGCAGTTTGACCCGATCTGGCGCCACCAGGCGCAGGGATTGCCCGGCTTCGTCGAGCTGGTGCAGCGCAACCGCGAGCGCGAGTTTCGGATCGATGCCGTGCGCGCCGATGGAGACCCGGTCGTCTGCGAGGTGATGACCAACGTGATCCATGGACTGTCGCGCCTGGCGCTGGGCCAGCCGTCGATCACGCCGGCGCTCATCGCCCGGTGCTATGACGAACCGAGCGGACTGTTCCGGCCGGCGGCGCAGCCGGCCGTCACGGAGCGGATCCCACTCACCTGGACCACGTTTGCCCCCCTGGCGCTGCCCGATCTGCCGGAGGAGATCGGTCACCGTCTCGTCGCCTACCTGCTGGACGAGCGGCGATTTTGGACGGCCGTCGCCCCGCCCTCGGTATCGCTCGATGAGCCGTCGTTCTCACTGCGCGAGCACTTCGATGGCCTGCGCCGCTACTGGCGGGGGCCCACCTGGGTCAACAGCGCGTGGCTGGTCTGGCGCGGCCTGGTGCGCCTGGGCTATGACCAGCAGGCGGCAACGCTCGCCCGCGGGATCACCGAGACGGTGGCGCGGCAGGGGCTGCGCGAGTTCTATGACCCGCACGACGGGCGCGGCATGGGCGCCGAGGACTTCGCCTGGTCCGCGCTGGCGCTCGAACTGCTTGACCCGGGCAACGCGAGCGCCGGCGTACCCAGCCAGCACTCGTGACCGTGGAGGGCTTGCCGCCGGCGACGCAGGACGGGTCCGCGCCGGAGCACCACGCCCGGCGTGTCCTGAACGACGTCAAGGGCCATCTGCAGAAGTCGGCGCTCAAGCTGCTCGGATATCTCGTCGCCGCCTACGTGGTGCTGAAGCTGATCCCGACGCTCAAGCAGGCCCTGCGCAGCTTGGAGAACGTGTCCTGGGAATGGCTGCTGGGGGCGATCGCCCTCGAGGTGCTGTCCGAGCTGGGGTTCGTCCTCGCCTGGGGCGCGATCGTCGACCCCCAGAAACTGCTCGATCGCGACGGCCGCGGACGGCGGACCGACAACGATGTCGCCTGGACCCAGCTGGCGGGCGGTCTCCTGTTTCCCGGCGGGGCGTGGGGAGGGCTGGGAGTCGGGGCGTTGATCCTTCACCGGCTGGGCGTGCCGAGCTCGCTGATCGCCGAGCGCGAGTTCAACCTCAGCTTCCTGAACACCGCCGTCGACGCCCTGGCCCTGATCGTGTTTGGCGTCGTGCTCGCCACCGGCATCTTGAGCGGCGAGACGAATCTGCTCCTGACCGCTCTCCCGGCAGCCCTCGCGGCCGCGGGGATCGCCGCCGCGCTGCTCATCGCCGCTCGCGCCGCCGGCCATGCCGAGCACCTTCGGGCCAAGCACCCCAAGATCGCGACTGCGCTCTCCACGCTCGCGAGTGCCGTGGATGACACCAGGCGGCTTCTGCTCCACCGCGGCAGCTGGACGAGCGTGCTCGGGGTGATGGCCTACCTCGGCTTCGACGTGTTCGTCCTGTGGACGGCGTTCCTCGCCATCCATGCCCACCCCGTCCCGGGGTTCGCGATCGTGATCATGGCCTACATCATCGGTGCGCTCGGCGGTTCGATTCCCCTGCCGGCCAGCGCCGGAACGGTCGGCGGGATCGCCGGGATGCTGATCCTCTACGGCGTCGGCCACAACGCCGCGATCGCCGCCGTGCTGCTCCATCAGGCGATCGGGCTGCTCGTACCGCTCGCAGGCGGCGGGATCGCCTACGTGATCCTTCGCCGACGTGTCGGGCCGCTCATCAGGGGCGCTCCCTGGGGATATAGTTCAAGCGGGGACGCATGACTCGGGACGGCAGCGCGCGAGCTCAGCAGTATCCGCCGCTGTACACGGCGACGCTCGCGGGCGATCGGGCGGGCGTCGTACGACTCATCGCCACGCCGCTGGACGTCAACTGGCGCAACGACGACAACCGCTGGTCGGCGTTGACGGTCGCCGCCGACGCCGGTGAGGCGGGCATCGTCACCGACCTCCTCGGACGAGACGACCTGGAGGTCAACACCACCGATGATCTCGGGCAGACGCCACTGCACGTGGCCGCGGACCGAGGTCGAGCCTCGGTGGTCGGCGCGCTCCTGGCCGACGCCCGTGTCGACGTCAACCCGCGCGACGCGCTGCAGCGGACGCCGCTCGTGCAGGCCGCGCTGGCGGGTCATGCGGACGTCGTCGAGCGTCTCCTCGCCGACAGCCGGACCGAGGTCAACGCCACCGATCGGGACGGGCAGACCGCGCTGCACTGGGCGGCGGTGCTCGGCCACCTCGACGTTCTCCGCCTCCTGCTCGCCGACCGGCGCACGGACACGACGATCACCACTCTGCCCGACGAGCGGACCGCCGCCGAGCTCGCGGCGGCTGCCGGACGGTACGCGGCAGCCGAGCTGATCGACGCGCAGGAGTCGAGATGAGCGACGCGCGGGGATCGCGATGACCGACTGGCGTGGATCGCGATGACCGCGGGGCGGACCACCGATCGGCGGCCCATCACCGGCCCAACCGCCGGCCCGCCGGCGGCCGCGCGGGCCGGGGGCGGAGCCACAGAGATCACCGCGCTGGTGAAGGAGCTCCAGGGGAGTGCGGGCAATCGCGCTGTCGCCCGCATGCTCGCATCGACGGGTGGGCGGATGCTCCAGCGGCGCCGGCTTCCACCGCGCGCGCACCTCGAGCGTCTCCTGTTCACGCACACGGGCGGCGTGGTCACCGATGCCCCCGACGCCGGCGCGCACCGTGCCGGGATCGAACGGCTCACCGGCCTTGCCGAGCAGGAGATGACGGCGGCGCGACGGGCGCAGGTCACGACCATCGCGCATCGCGGTACCACCGCGGCCAGCTGGGCCGCGCTCTCTGACTCCGAGCGAGACCTCCGCGAGGCCGATGCCGTGATGCAGGTTCGCCCGGATCTCGTCACCCACGATCCGGCGCACATCGTGACGGGCCCACGTGCGGGAACGCGCGACGCCGCGAACCTGGCGGCAGTCGTCGCGTCGGCCAATCGGCTGTTCGACCGGATCGCCAGCGGCGCCGTCGACGCCCACATCGCGCAGGTCTTCGGCGCGGCGAACGTCGTCGCGGCCAAGACGAAGTACGCCAACGGTCGCACCAGGATGAACGAGCTGTTCGCACTGGCGCCGGTGCAGATCGTGACCGATCGATCCGGCTACAACGCCGAGGCGCACATCGGAGGAGCGACCACCCATGACCGGATCCTCGTCGAATCCTCGGTGTTCGACCAGCCCGACTCTCGCGGGTCGACCGTGACGCTGATGCATGAGGCGATGCACGCCGGCAATGCCGACGTCGGCGACGACGGCGGCTACATCTACCGCCGGGAGGAGTTCCTCACCGCGCAGGAGGCTGACAAGCTCAACAACGCGGCGCATTTCGAGGTGGTCCCGCGACGGATGCTCGGCATGGGCGCGGCGGGTTTTGCCTACCCGGGAGAGACGTTCCATCCGGCCGCGCTTCCGCCACCGGTCGGGGGCGGGGCGGCACCCCCTCCACCCGCGGGTGCGGCCCCGCCGCGGACGCCGCGCCAGGAGGCGATCCACAACACCTCGGAGGCGTTCAGGATCGGTTGGGCCCTGGCCGACGACCTGCACCGGGACGTGTGGACGCGCCTGCTGCAGACGCCAGGCGACTGGAACACCGCCGATCTGCACGCCGAGTTCGGTGGCGCCGCCGCCGCCCATTTCTCCGACACGCTGCCCTTCCTGTCCAAGGTCCTCGACCTCACGATCCACCAGCGTGCCGGGTCGATCGACCCCACCTCGGCCGATCCGGCCAGGCAGCCGGTGACCGAGGTGGACGTCGCGATCTCCGAGGCGGTGGTCCGCAAGCTCGCTCTGGGGATGGACGCGGTGCCCGCCACCGAGGCCGACGCGGTGGCGCTCGAGACCGCGCGCGCGACCCCCGCCGAGCGCGCGGCGGCGACATCGGTCGCCACCGAAACGGAGCTGCTGATCAAGCTCGTGCTGCGCGCGATCGGTCCCATCACCACCACCGCCGAGCGCGACGTCCACGTGGTGCAGACGCTCACGGCCGACGGTGAGAGTGAGGAGAAGGTCCTGAAGGCGCGGGCGCCCGCCGCCTGCACGTTCTAGCCGGCACGGCACGAAGGCGCGCCGCGGGTCGGCGGTACGCATGACCGACCCGCCCGGACCGGCGAAGCCGTCGTCGGTCGGCCGGGCGGGTGAGGAGAGCGCCAGCCCCTCGAGCGCCTCGTCGTCGACCACCCGCGCGAGCGGCAGCTCTGCGTGCACGAGGAGCGTCTGGCGGAACACCCGGTTGCTGAAGAAGTCGAGGTGCTGCTCGCGGACCACGACATCCGGCGGCAGCGAGGCGATCAGCTCGCCGACGCCCTCGGGAACGTTCCGGAGTTGGCTGTCGGCCAGGTCGGCCTCGGAGAGGAACTGCAGGCCACGAGCCGTGGCGTGCTCCATGAACTCGTGGAAGTAGAACGGCGTGCTGACGGCGGCGAGGTCGTCGTGGTAGAGCAGCGCGTCGGAGCCGTCGAGCATCCGCTGCAGCTGCTCACGCAGCACGCGGGCGTACGGAGTGGGGGACTCGACAGAGACGATCGTCCGCATCAGGTGCTGGGCGCGGGCGAGCCGCTCGGCCGGCGCGCTGACGCCCTGGAGGTGGTAGGCCAGGATGTCCCGCGACATGTCGCGCAGGTAGGAGCCGGGGTAGGCGTTGTAGCTCACGAACGCGATCCCCTGCGGCGCCAGCAGCCGGCGGGTCAGATCCAACAGCGACCGGCGGGCGGCCGGCGGGATCCACGAATACACGCCGTGGGCGATCACGTAATCGACCGGATCGACGGCCGCGAGCGACTCGGCCTCGCCGAAGTCCCCGGCCCGCAACTCCACGTTTTCAAGTCCCGCCGCCGCGGCCAGCGCCCGTCCCCGCTCGATCGCCGAGGCCGACGCGTCGACTCCCACGACCGTGGCCGCGGGCAGGGTCTGGGCGATCGCCGAGAGAGTTGGCCCCGTCCCCGCAGCCGAGCTCGAGCACCCGGGAGCCCGCCGCCGGGGCCGGGCTCAGACCAAACAGACGACCGAGTGCCTCGAGCCGCGAGGGGTGGGTGTGCGGGTAGGCAAACCCCGGGTAGACGACCTCCTCGTAGGCGCCCGCGACACTCCCAGGCGCGCTCAGGGCGTCGTGGTCTGCGTCAGGTCCCACCCGTTGTTGCTGACCTGGTTCCACCCGGTCGAGACCTTGTTCTGACCCGAGCCCAGGGTGCTCGAGACTGACTGAAACACGCCGAGGACAGTCTCGGTGGAGCCCTTGTGGGTGATGTTCTTGATCACCAGGTGCGACAGGTTGTAGGTCGCGACCTCGGTGAGCGCGCCCTTGCCGGTCGCGTGGAAGACGCCGACCTCAGCCTTGGAGATCACCTTTCCGTTCACCTCGTCGTTGAACAGCGTGCCGCTCGTCTTGTCGATCTGCTTGACGAACTCGAACGTCTGCACGTTCATGCCCTTGCCCGCCCCGGTCCCGGTGCTGGCCACCGTCCCCTCGGCGCCGAAGGCGAACTTGTCCAGCGCGATGTCGCCGGCCTGCGTCTTGGCGTCCACCGAGCACTGACGCCGTCGAGCTTGAGCAGAACCCGGCTGCCGCCCCCGCTCTCCGGCGTTCACGATCGCGCTCGCCGGGTATGCATTGCCCGTGTCCGTCGGTGCCGATCTCGGTCGATATCGCCTGATCTCCAAGATCGGGTCGGGAGGCATGGCCACGGTCGATCTCGCCGAGGACACCCTTCTCGGCCGCCGGGTGGCGCTGAAGCGGATGGGAGGGACGGTTGATGTCACCGGGCTGTCGCGCCTGCGCCGGGAGGCGCTCGCCGGCGCCTCGCTGAACCATCCGAATCTCGTCTCCGTCTATGACATCCTCACGCTGGAGGGCGGGGAGCTGGTCATCGTCATGGAGTACGTCGAGGGCGAGACCCTGCGCGAGCTCCTGACCCGCCGGGGCGCGCTCCCCGCGGCCGATGCGCTCCGGCTCCTGGCCGGAGCTGCGGCCGGACTCGATGCGATCCATGGTGCCGGCATCGTGCATCGCGACGTGAAGCCGTCGAACATCCTTCTCGGTGAGGATGGTGCGATCAAGGTCGCCGACCTCGGTGTCGCCTCTGTCCCGGACAGGACGCAGATCACGACGTCGGGCTCGATCATCGGTTCGCTGAACTACATGGCGCCCGAGCAGCTCGACGCCGGACCCGCCACCCCGGCGATCGACATCTACGCCTTGGCGGCGGTGGCGTTCGAGATGCTCTCGGGCGTCAAGGCGCGCGAGGCGCCAAACCCGGTCGCCCTCGCGCATGCGATCGCGACAAAGCCGCCACCCAGCCTCGGCGAGGTGTGGCCGGCGGCTCCGCCTGCAGCGACCGATCTCCTCGCGCGGGCGATGTCGCGCGATCCGAGAGCGCGGCCGGCGGCGGCCGGCGAATTGGTGGCCGGGCTGGAGGCGGCACTCGTCGCCCGGCCCGAGAGACGGGCCACCCGACCCGCTCCTCAGCCGGCCCCGCCACCGCGTACGGTGCGCGTACCGGGAGCCGTGGTTGACCGTCACGCCGGACCGCGGCGCGGGGTCCTCGCGGCCCTCGCCCTGGGCCTTGTCTGTGCGGCCGCGGCGCTGGTCGTGCTGCTCAACCACGGAAGCTCGTCCCCCCCGAAGACCGCGGCGTCTGGCGCGACACGCCGCTCTCACGCCTCGAAGCCGCGTTCGGCCTCCACGCCACACAGGACGCGGAGTTCGTCGGGGAGCACGACGCGGAGTTCGTCGGGCACCACGACGCGGAGTTCCTCGGGGAGCACGACGGCGACCTCGTCCGCCTCGGCGCCACCCGCCTCGAGCACCACCGCGGCCGGGTCGAGCGCCCCTGCGCCGACCACGCCTGCCGGCGGCTCGGCTGCGGGCTCCGGCTCTGCCGCCGCTCCGCCCAGCCCCGGCTCGGCCACCTCCCCGGTCGCAGCGGTCGAGTCCTTCTATGAGCTCGCCGCCGCGCGGCGTTACTCCGATGCATGGGCGCTGGCCGATCCGGCGTTCCGGGCCCAGCTCGGCGGCTACAGAAGCTTCGAGGCCGGGCAGGCCAAGGACCGCTCGATCACGTTTGACAGCGCGCAGGTCACCAGCCACGCGGGTAACGCCTCCACGGTCGCCGTGCGCACGACCTCGGTGCAGTCCGATGGGACCCGCCACTGCAGCGGGACCGTCGATGTGGTCCCAGGCGCGGCCGGGCATTGGCTGGTGCATCAGATCGCCATCACGTGCAGCTGACGATGTCCTGCCGGGCCGGCACGTCCCTCCGGACGGATTGCCACCCTCACGCGCATCGAGGTTTCAGGCGGTTTGTCCCGGGAAGCGCTTAGCCACGGGGGTCGTCCACGAAGGAAAGGAGACGTCATGGCTAAGAGGTCAGAGCGCGACCGGGCGGAAGGTGCGCTGGATCGCGTCCGCGGCACGGTGCTCGAGCTGATCGGGAAGGTCACCGGGAGCCGAAAGCACCAGGCCAAGGGTCGGGCGATACGTCTGCGCGGGCGGGCGCGGTCGGCCAAGGGTCGCGGGAAGCGCCGCTTCCAACGGGCGACCCGCTAGCTCCCCGCCGCTGGCTCCCGCCGCCGGCTCCAGGGCCGCCGGCCTAGGGAGCGGTGGTCGTCGCTCCGGCGGCCGTGGTCGCTGAGTTCGCTGCCTGGGTGCTCGTGGCGGTGGTCGTGGCGGTGGCGGTCGTGCTCGTCGTCGAGGCGGGGGTGGTCGTCGTGGTGGTGGTGGCCGTCTGACTCGTCGTCGTCGGCTGGGTGGGCGCCGGAGCGGTCGCCGTCGATCCCGGGGATGTGGTCGTCGGCGAGCCCGTGGAGGGTGCGGACGAGCTCGCTGTCGTCGTCGTTGAGGTGCTCTGACCCGGCGTCCCCGAGGAGGGGGGTGGTGACGGGCTGCTCGAGGTGCTCGTCGGCGTGACCGGGTTGGTCGGCAGTCCGCTGTCATCGAGCTCGTGCTCGATCTGCTGCTGCACCGCGGCCACCTGCGCCGCGATGGCGGAGGGCGTGCCCTGCGCTCCGAGCCGGGACAGCGCGTCGAGCTTCTTGAGCGCGTCCTGGAGCTGGGCGAGCAGCTGCGCGGAGGGCTGTGACTTGAGCGTCACCACGATCTGGTCGGCGATGGCGGTGGTCGTGCAGGCCGGACAGTCGCCATTCAATGCACCCGCTGCGTTGATGGGGGCGATGATCCGGCTCTGTCCCACAACGAGCACGACCTGGAAGGACACCGCCACCGTGGTGCAGCTGTTGCAGTTGGCGAGCGCGTAGGCACTGTTGGTCTGGGTGACGTTCGCGCCGTCGCTCACGGTGACCAGCGAGTAGGTGACGTCGTAGAGCACGCCGCCATTTGTCCTGTTGACCGCCAGCGCCTGCGAGTCCCCGGGTCCGGGCGCAGCCGGAAGCTGGAACGGGAACGCGTTCGCCTGAGTGGGTGCGGACGGTGGGGCCCCCGTGGATGTGGGAGTGGTTGAGGTCGTCGTGCCCGGCGTGGGGGTGGCCGCGGACGTCGTCGGGTTGGGGGCGGTTGTGCCTGTCGCGCCGCCGGCTCCGGTGCCGTGCGGCGCGTTGCTCGGGTCAGGACTGGAGCTCGCGAGCACGGCGACGGGCTTCTGCCCCCTGCCTCCCGGGATCACGTACATCGCCGGGTGAGCCTTGGTCGCCCCGCCGACCGGAATCATCGCCACGGCCAGGTGCGTGCCGGGCGAGAGGCGGACCGGGACCACCTCGGCGCTGGGCCGGGCCGCCGTCGCCGGTGAGGCGACCAGCCGGGCCAAGCCGCTGAGGGTGCCGGAATCGCTGGCGCGGACGGGCTGGTACTGGCCCGCCGGCCACCAGGCCCACGCCAGCGCAGCGACGATGAGCGCCGTGGCCGCGAGCACCACGCCGCGACGAGCGGGGCGGCCGGCACTCCACGTCCGGGCCTTGGCTGCCGTCGTGCGGACGACCTTCTGGGTGACGAGAGTGCTCCCGAGCACGGGCAGACACAGCGCGAGCAGGCGCACGAGCGAAGAGAGCACCGACAGGATCGCGCCGTTGTCGAGCTCGTGGGGGATCGCGCCGGCGACGACCCGGCCGCTGTCCCAGGCGCTCGTGGCCAGCCGCGGCAGCAGGATGACGGCGCTCAGCGAAAGACTGAGCAGAACGGGAACCACGATCAGGACCCACGCGGTGACCAGGAGGCGGGCCTTACCGGTGAGGGCCGAAGGCTCATTGCGATGCCCGGGCAGCAGACGGCGCAGCGTGGGCACCATATGGGCGTAGAGGTCGGGGATCCCGGTGGCGTCGGAGAGGATGTGGTAGCCGTCAGCCCGGATGACGGGCGAGAGCTGCTTGACCATCTGGAGCACCTGGAGGGCGACGAGCAGCAGGAGCGCGTCCTTGCGCCAGGCGAGCCACACCCCCAGCGTGACGACCGCGACGAGCGCATTGAAGTACAGGCCTCCCAGGTCGACGCGCAGCCGGTCGCGCCGGGGCAGGCGATAGGAGTCAGTGACCTCGGTGTAGAACGCGGGCCACACCAGATACATCCCCATTCCCATGCCGCCCGGTGTCGCGCCACCGTACCGGCAGGCGGCGGCGTGACCGAGCTCATGGAACCCGGCCGATGCGACGGCGAGGACGAAGACCAGCAGGAGCAGGCCGGGACTGTGAAACGCCTCCGCCGTCGCCGAGGCCACGCCCTTGTGGATGAGCACGAACCAGAAGACGCCGACGAACGCCGCGAGCACAGGCCACATCACCCACGGCCGGAACAGGATGGTCAGCGGCTGGGTCAGACGCCTGGTCACCTCGGGATTGGTGACCAGCACCTTGAAGCGCAGCGCCAGCAACGGGTTGCGCCGCGGCGGCGCCCGATGCTCGCTTCCCGCGAGCAGCCCCTGCGCCGCGAGCTTCTCCGCGAGGCGCTCGACGTGAGCGGCGTCGAGGCGGCGCCCGAGCCGCTCCGAGAGCGCATCGGCCACCGCCGCATTGTCGCGCTCGCCGTCGACGCACTCCAACAGGCCGTACATCAGCGGCCCGAGCTGGACCATCTGACCGTCGGCACGCCGGACGAGGGCGGCACCCTCCTTGTAGCCGGACCCGTGGACGTCGCCGAGCAGCTCCACCCCGTCCCCCCGATCCAACGGGCCCTTGAGCGGGCTCTGGACCGGGGGGACGGGGGGTTCAGCTGTCGCGGTCATCGACTCCGCGTCCCCGCGCCTCAGCGCTTACTGCTGGTTGACGTTGGCGTCCTGGGTGGCCGTCGCGTCAGACGTCACGTGGTCCAGATTCTGGGAGATGTCGACCTCCTGCGGTGCCACGGCCTCGGCGGTGGCACCCTCCGAGCCGACGTTGGCACCCACGGCAGCGTCGATCGGTGCGGCCACGTTCGCGTTGGCCGCCACGGCGCCATCGACGGGAGCCGCCAGATCCGCGTTGGCGTGGATGTTGATGTTGGCGTCCAGCAGGCTGCCGCCGTTGAGCAGCGAATCGACGCCGCCGGAGGCTGCGCCGGTTGCGCCGCCGACCGCACCGCCGGCCGCACCGGCTGCGCCGTCGACCGCGCCACCGGCCGCACCGGCCGCACCGGCTGCGCCGTCGACCGCGCCGCCCGCTGCACCTGCCGCGCCGCCAACCGCTCCGGCTGCGCCGTCGACCGCACCGCCGGCTGCACCTGCCGCGCCGTCAACCGCTCCGCCGGCGCCGCTGGCCGGCGTCGCGCTGCTGGGGGCACCGGCCGCCGTATCGGCCGGCGTGGCCGGATGCGTCGCATCGACGGGAGCCGTCTGGGCCGGAGTCGTCGCGTCAGCCCCTGCCGGGGTCGTGGGCGCGGTGCCAGGGGTGCCGGTCCCGCTCGTTCCGGAGCTGTTCTGGTCGACGACAGCGTGCTGGGGAGCCACGGCGTGTGCCGCGCCGCTGTCAACCTGAGAAATCGAACCCTGCTGTTGGGCCTCGCCCACTGCCTGCCCGTCGGGGCTGAGGACATTGGCGGCTGCGGAAGCTTCGATCGGTGCTGCGACGTTGAGGTTGGCGGCCGCGGCCAGATCCACGGGCGCGGCGAGATCCAGTCCCAGGTCGACGTTGGCGTTGACGTCAAGGAGAGAGAGGACCTCCTTGTTGGGCAGCGACACCGCGCCTTCGGCCTCGATCTCGTCCATCGACACCCGGTCTTCCGCGTCCATAACAGCCTCCTTGTGGTCTGGCAGGTGCATGGGTTACTGCCCCGTCCCGGATCGCCACAAACGAAGTGCGAAGCCCCAGATCCGCACGGTGGCAATACGGACCGCAATTCGGAGCGGTCGAGGTTGACTTGTTGTGCCCGACGCGGCTACGGTCACCGCACCAGCGGCGGGCGACCGGAGGTGCGACGGTGTCAGGCAATCACGAGCGCCGGTGTGGCGGGAGTCGCCTCGCAACGTTGTGGGGCGTGGCGACCGGCGTCCTGGTCTTGGGGCTGGCAGGCCCAGGATCCGCTCACGCCGCCCGGTGGTCGTTCCAGGCTCTTCCTGCCGGCACAGCTCCGCTGTCGGCCATCGCGTGCACGTCGGTGACGGCGTGCACTGCGGTCGGGGGAAGCTCCGTGGTGCACTGGAACGGCACCCGCTGGACGGCTGAGCTCGCACCGGCTGTCCCGAGCCCCGGCTGGCAGAGCGTGTCGTGTACCTCCCGTCGGTTCTGCGTAGCGGTCGGCGGCTCTGATGCGGCCCGCTGGAACGGCGTGCGCTGGTCGCTTCAGCGGGTGCCCCCGACACTCAGGGAGCTGCTGTCAGTCTCGTGCACATCCGAGCGCTCGTGCCTCGCGGTGGGTGGCTCCCGCGCGGCCCGCTGGAACGGGTCGCGGTGGTCGGCCACGCGGAAACCGGGAGCGCAGGACCTCGAGTCGGTGTCGTGCAGCACCGCGACGGCGTGCGTCGGTGTCGGTGAGGGAGCGGTGCCGTTTCGGATGTATTCGGCCCTGTGGGATGGCCTGAGCTGGTCATTGAAGACCGGGCCGCCGTCCGTGGACGGTGACTTCATCGACGCGGTGTCCTGCGCCACGGCCACGGCATGCACAGCGGTTGGGCCGGCATTCGGATCCTGGGGGCCGGGGAACAGCGTCCCGTCGCTGCCCACCGCTGCCAGATGGAACGGCGAGCGGTGGTCCAAGCAGCGCATGGCCGGCGGGCAGGACATCCTTCTCGGTGCGGTGTCGTGCCCGTCGGCCGTGAGCTGTACCGCGGTGGGGTCCACGGCTCCGAGCGCTGTGGATGTCGCGTTCGTGCGTCCCTTGGCCGAGAGGTGGAACGGCGCGACGTGGTCGATCCAGCCCACCCCCGATCCACCCCTGCCGGCGAGGTTCGAGGCTGTCGCCGGCCCCACCCTGACCGGCGTCGCATGCCCACGTGTCAGGTTCTGCATCGCCGTCGGTGTCGACTTCGGCGTGCCGGATGCCCCGATCGCGGAGCGGTACTCCTAGACAGGGCGCGGGGAGGTCAAGGCCGATCGCGGTGCGCCTCTCCCGGGGGCGTCAGGCGCAGACCTGGGGGCTGTCAGGTAGGCAGCGGCGAAGCCGCTATGACTTGGCGGCGCTGCGTGCGGCGAGTTCCGCTGCGCGTTCGGCGATGCGCTCCTCGTCGGTCACCAGCCTCCAGCGGCTGGCCCGGCGAGCGCCGCTCTGGCGGACCCTTCCGGCGGTGGCGAGTTCACGCAGGAGGTCGCGCACCTGGCCGTCGCGGGCATTCGCCCCTCGTGCGATCGCGGCCGCGCTGAGGCCGTCGCCGGACTCGCGCAGCATCGCCTCGAGGCTGCCCGCCACCAGGACCTTTGCCGCCTTGCGCCCGCGCGCCCGCCTGGTCGCGCTGCGCGAACGTCGCGTGGACGTCGTGGCCGCGCTCTGCGCACCGGGATCGTGAGCCGGCACCGCGGGAGCGGGCGTGGCCGGTGCGTCGGCCGGCGTCGCCGCGACGCGCTGGTCGGCGCTCGCCTTGGCCGGCTTGGCCCGCGCCGGTCCCCTCCTTCGCCCGGTGGCTCGAGGAGCCGCCGCCGGCGCCGCCGGCGCCGAATGGCCGTTGCGCAGCTCGGCGCGCGCCGCCTGCAGGGAACTGATCTCAGTGTGGAGATCGGCGAGGCGGGACTCGATCGATGCGAGGATCTCGTTGAGGGACGACATGGCCGTCGATGCTAGCGGTGCGGCGCTCGCGGGCGACTGACCGTCCTGACCCGGGCAGTCCGTCTCGCCGGACGCCCGAGGAGGGGCAGGCGTCCGACGAGTGCGGGTGTGAGTCAGTTGGAGGCCACCCCGATGCGGTGGCCGTGGGGGTCGGCGAACACGCCGAAGCTGGTCCCGGGCACCTGCTGGGCCGGCTGGACGATCGTGCCGCCGAGCTCCTCTGCCCGCTGCAGCGTGGCGGCGACGTCGTCGACGGCGACGAAGAACAGGACCTCGTCCTCCGTAGCCTGACGCGGGCTGATCGCCGTATAGGGCGGGCCGTCGGCGCCGGTGTCGATGAAGGTGTAGCCCGGGAAGGCACCCTCGGATGCGACCTTCCAATCGAGCAGATCGGCGAAGAACTGCCGCGTCGCGTTGGGGTCCTGCGAGCGAATCTCAACGTGGACCACTGGATGCGCCATTGCGTCTCCTATCGGTTGCCGAGCCGGCTCACACACCGGCCGATTGGTCCCTAGACGAACCGGACCTTGCCCTGGGGACACGACCCTGGAGTCCGGTGCGGGGGGCGGAGCCCACCGCGGCCGCCGTCGGTGAGAGCGCTCGGCTTGCACGGTCGCGGCATCGCGGCTACGGTCGGCTCATGCGCACGCGCGATCGCCGGATCCTGCAGGGGATCCTCGAGGCTGCCGGCGATTTCGGCCATCGCGAGCACCTTCAGCTGGCCTGGATCTACCTCCACGCGTACGCCATCGACGAGGCGACCGGTGCCATGGTCGCCGCCATCCGACACGTGGCGCGAGCGCATGGAGCGCCCGACAAGTACCACGAGACGATCACCCGCGCGTGGCTGCACTGCGTGGCGGTGCACATCCAGCGCTGGGACGGCGCCAGCTTCGATGAGTTCCTGGAGCGCAACCCGGCCCTGCTCGACGGCGATCTCATCGGCCACTTCTATTCCCGCGAGGTGCTCCGCAGCGAGCGCGCTCGCACGTCGTGGAGCCCACCGGACCTTCGCCGGCTGCCGGCGCTGACGTAGATCTGGGTGGTCTCGGCGCGCCGACCGGTTGCCCGCCGCCGGGAACCGGACCCGCAAGCGGAACCGGAACCGGCCGGACGGTGTAAGCGTCTCCGTGAGGGCTCGTGCAGCGATTACGGCGACGGTCACGGTCCTGGCTGTGGCGGCGTGCGGTGGGGCGGGCGCGCGGCACACGCGCACCGGCGCGACGCGGCAGGCGAGCGCCGGGCCGACCGGGTGTGTGCCGGCAGCGATCCATCACGGGCGCCCGCCGCGCTGGACCGCCGGCGCCTGGGCGGACTCGAGCCCGGACGCCGCACCTCCCTACGCGGTGGCGAGTGGCGGCGCGGCCGCGGCGTTCCTCTTCAGCGATCCGTTGCGCCCCGGGCGATCCGCCAAGGACGCCAACAAGATCCTGTGGGTGATGCGCTACCCGCGTCACGGACAGCCGCTCACGGTGACCGCCGTCCAGCCCGGCACCGGTACGCGACCCGTGCGCGCCCAGTGGTCGGCGAACTCCGAGCCGGGGGAGATCTATCCGTCGTCGTTCGAGGTGCCGCGCCCAGGCTGCTGGCGGGTCACCGTCGCGTGGGCCGGGCACCGGGCGACGGTCGACCTCGCCGTGGCTCCTGCGCGAAGATCGCTCCCGCCCGCTCCCCTGCATGGGGTGCGACTGGGTGAGTCTTCGGGCTTGCGCCTGCTCGTCTCCGCCGATCCGCCGTTCGTGGTCGACGTCGACTCGGGCCGGATCACCCGGGTCACCGGTGTCCCCGTGAACGATCAGCCGATCCTCACCCTGCAACCGGTCGGCCGCGATGCCGCCCTGTGGGTCGATGGGCGTTCTACGCACGCGGTCCCCCGGATCTACGTGGTGCGACATGGGAGCACCCACGCCCGTTTCGTGGGGACGGCAGAACAGGTCGCGCCCGGTGACGGCGGCCATGGCCTGTGGCTGATCCGCCGGTTGGCGTCCGGTCGCTGCGTGCTCAGTGCAACGACCCTTGCCGGTGCCCCCGTTCGCCCGCCGATGGATGTCACCTGCGCGTCTCGGCTCGTCGCCTCCGGTGCCACGGGCGCGGTGGTCGTCAACGGACACCGCGTGATCGATCCGCTCACCGGCCGGACTCTGCTCCGGGCGTCGACCGTATGGACCGTCGCGGGTCGCCGCGCGCTTCTCAGCCGTGGCGATGGTCCGCCGCTGCGTCTCGGACTGCTGGGCACGGGCGGGGAGAGAGCACTGCGCTGGCCGGCGCGGATCGGGCGGACCGACGAGGCGCTCGCCGGGCCGGGCGGCCGCACGATCGCTCTCGACTTCGGCGATCCCGCCTACCGAGCCACCGCCACCCAGACGATTGACGCATGGCTGCTCGACCCGGGCACCGGGCGCTTTCGTCACCTTCCGGAGATGCCGGCCGCGGTCCTGCTCAAGGCCACGAGCATGGCCTGGGCTTCGCGTGGCCGGCTCGTCATCCTGGCCACATTGCCGTCGGTGCACACCGTCGTCGCGGTGTGGAGGCCCGGGCAGCGCCACCTCGAGGTGCGCCGGCTGCGGTTGGCCCATCGCACGAGCAGCGGCAGCGACACCTTCGTCGTCTGGTAAGGCGCGTCGGTTGTGTCATCGGCGGGAGTCGTGGACCAACCGCCCGACCGGTGCTGGGGCGTCTCCTTAAACGCCGAAGGCCCGCTATCGCAGGCCTCGGGCATCAGAAGATCAGGCGGTTGTTTCATGGCCGGGGGACGTCTTTCGGAGAGGAGGTCTCACCCGCTGGTTGCCTTCGCTATCTGACAGGACAGTCTTCGGCCTACCGCGCTCATTCCTTGAGTGCGCTGTGATCGATCGTCGACGTTGTCCGGTCTCGGCGGCCCGGTCCCATCAACGCCGCGCGCTACCTCCACCATCGCCAGGTGCGGCCCGCGCTGCGCGCTCGGGTACCACAGGTTCAGGGACATCGCGCCCCGACTCACGACCTAGGCACCGCGGCTCGCGAAGTACTCGGCCTCGGCCTCGCCGAGCGCCGTGGCGGGTGGCTCGCCGTGCAGGTACTCGGCCGCGATCGCGCCCCAATCGGCCCCGGCTCGAAGCTGACCGAGCACGACCGCGACGATCGCGTGCATGCGTCGGATGAGCGCTGTCTCGGCCGGCAGGGTGAACTGGCTCAACTGGTCCTTGACCTGGGCTTGGCGCTCCTCGTCCACCGGCGGGCGCTCGCGACCGCGGCGGCCGTGATCGCCGGAGAAGCGCTGCTCACCGGGAACCGCGTACCACCGCGTCGCCCGCCGCATCAACTTCAGCACCAGCTCGTCGTCGACCCGGTCCGCGCCGTCCGACCGCAGATATCCGCCGGCGACGAGCGCGGCCTTCAGAGCCGCCGCGTCGCGGGCGCGGACAGCGTGTGCGATATCCCGCTCGGCGGTGACACGCGCGGCGCTGGCATCGCGCAGCAGCCCATAGTCGAGGAAGCCGACCGTCCCGTCCGGACGCAGGAGGTAGTTGCCGGGATGGGGGTCGCCGAGCGCGATCCGGTCGCGGTACAGCAGGCCGAAGTAGAAGCGAAAGACGATCTCCCCATAGCTGTCGCGCTGCGGCTCGTCGAGCCGGCGCACGGCCTCGAAGCGCTCACCGGCGATGTACTCAGAGACGAGCGCCCGGCGCGTCGAGAGCTCGGTGTAGACCGCAGGGACCGAGATGAACGGGTGACCGCGGCGCAGTCGCGCGATCCGCCGCTGGTTCTGCGCCTCGAGCTCGTAGTCCAGCTCCTCGGCGATCCGCTCGCGCAGCTCAGAGGCCAGTGCCCTGGCGTCGAGGGAGGGCGCGAGCCGCTTGACCAGTGGCAGCAGCATCATCGCGTTGCGCAGATCGGTCTCGACTGCCTCCGCGACCCCCGGGTACTGGACCTTGACCACCACCTCGTCGCCGTCGAGCGTGGTCGCTCGGTGCACCTGACCGATCGACGCGGCCGCGAAGGCGCGCTCGTCGAACTCGGAGAACACGCGGCTGAGCGGCCCGCCGAACTCGTCGCGCAACAGCCGCTCGAGCTTTGCGAACGGAACCGGCGGGACGTCATCACGCAGCTCGGCGAGCTTTGACTGGAGCGCATCGCGCTCGTCCTCGGGCAGGCCGTCGAACTCGACCATCGAGAGCACCTGCCCGACCTTCATCGCCGCCCCGCGCATCTGCCCGAGCTGGTCGACGAGCTGGTTGACCAGCGCGGCCGTGCGCTCATTCTGTGCGGCGGCGGCGCGCTCAGGCGAGCGGATGCGATTGGCGGTCCGCATCCCGGCCCACCGCGCCCCCTGGCTGGTGACGAGGCCGCCGACTCGGGCTGTCCGCGCGATCCGCCCGGTCGGCAGCTTGCGCGCTTCGGGCGGCGGATCCTCGGCCTCGTCGGTCATTCACATCCCAGTCAAGCAGTCGGGCGCAGCGGGCAGCCCAGCCGCCGCGGCCGGCACGACTCGCCTCAGGCGAGATCGCGCTCGTAGTGCACGTAGGAGGTCAACCGGGCGACGGTGTCATAGAGCGAGCGAGCCCGGCCGTTGAATGCCTGGGTATGCCAGTAGAGGGTCTCGGCGCCCGCTGAGCGCGCCTGCTCGGCCGCCGCCTCGATCAACGCCCGTGCGGTGCCCGTGCCTCGCTGGCCGGGGTCGACGAAGAGATCCTCCAGGTAACAGGTGCCGCCCTGCGCCCAGGTCGTGGGGTGCAGCACGCAGTGGGTGAACCCGGCGAGCGTGCCGTCGTCGGCTTCGGCCGCCAGTCCGAAGCACCCGTCGCGGCGCTGGGTCATCCGCACGAAGGTCTGCTCGGTGACCTCCGTGCTGACCTCGGCACGGTAGAAGCGCAGGTACGCCGACCAGAGCTCGCTCCAGGCGCCCCGGTCATCAGCGCGCAGCTCACGGATCGCCGACATGGCCGCAGCGTACCCGATGGCACCAGAGGCGCACGGGAGCCACGACATGTGACAGACCTGGGGATGGAGCAGCGTTCAGATGGAGGAGGGCAGATGACGCAGAGGACATCTTTCGCCGGCAAGCTCGCCGTGGTGACCGGCGGCGGCTCGGGGATGGGTCGCGAGCTGGTCTGCCAGCTCGCCGCAGACGGGTGCTCGGTCGCCGCGTGTGACCGCAATCCGGACACGGTCGCAGAGACGGCGGCCATGGCGGGGGCAGACGCCCCGAGGCGTTGATCGAAGACCTGCACACCAACGCGCCACAGGTGCGGGTCGTCGTCGTGATACCCGGGCATGTCGGCACCGACATCCTCGCCACAGCCGCCGCGCGCAGGGCCTCCCCGAGCCCCCGCACATGAGCGACGCGCAGATCGAGCAGCTCATCCCCCGCCGATGCCCAGGCCGCTCTGGTCAGCGCCGGCCTACTGGCCGAGGGTCACGGCGCGATGAGCGGTTCGGCGACCTGATCGCAGAGGCGCGGCGCGGCGCTCGGTAACGTGTTGTCAGCGGATGTTCTCGCGGCCGAGGAATCGTGACGAGAAGGAGCAGAGAGATGGCTGAGACCGAGAAGGCGATCCTGGCGGGCGGGTGCTTCTGGGGTGTCCAGGATCTGATCCGCAAGCTCGATGGCGTGACCGGCACGCGCGTCGGCTACACCGGCGGGGACGTGCCCAACGCGACCTACCGCAACCATGGCTCGCACGCCGAGGCGATCGAGATCCTGTTCGATCCGGACCGCATTTCCTACCGGGACCTGCTCGAGTTCTTCTTTCAGATTCACGACCCGACGACCAAGGACCGCCAGGGCAACGACATGGGCGCGAGCTACCGCTCGGCGATCTACTACGTCGACGATGAGCAGCGCCGTGTCGCGGAGGACACGATCGCCGATGTGGACGCCTCCGGCCTATGGCCCGGCAAGGTGGTCACCGAGGTCGAGCCGGCCGGACCGTTCTGGGAGGCGGAGCCCGAGCACCAGGACTACCTCGAGCGTTACCCCAACGGGTACACCTGCCACTTCGTCCGCCCCGGCTGGAAGCTTCCGCGTCGCGCTCAGGAAGCGGCGCGCTGAGGCTGAGCCGAGGCGGTGACGATCAGCCGACTCGGCGGCTGAGGCGTTTGGCCTGGGCGCTCAGCGAGCGGACCTCCTCGCTGCGGGCCTCGACCTGCTCGGCGAAGTTCCCGATCTGGCGGGCCACGTCCTTGAGGTCGATGTTCTTGGCCAGCCGCCTGACGTCGACCTGACCGGCGATCTTGCCGGCGGCGAGGCGCTGCGGGTGGAGCTCGTCGGGGATCGGGAGCCCCAGCAGCTTGGGTCGGGAGTGGCGCTGGGCCAGCCGGCCGGCGGCCACGCCGAGAGCGGCGCCGCCGACGACCGCGCCCACGGCGCCGCGGACGATCCGGCTGCGCAGCGCGTCGCTGGACGAGGATCCGTTGGTCGAGCTCGGCGCCCGAGCCGGCGCGCGCGTCGTCTTCCTGGCGGTCGTTCCGGATGCCTTGCGCGAGCGGGTCGACTTCTTTGCCGCGGTTGCCGGGCTTGGGCGGGTCGTCTTCTTGGCGGTCGTTCCGGATGCCTTGCGCGAGCGGGTCGACTTCTTTGCCGCGGTTGCCGGGCTTGAGCGGGTCGTCTTCTTGGCGGTCGTTCCGGATGCCGAGCTCGGGCGGGTCGTCTGCTTGGCGGTCGTTCCGGATGCCCTGCGCGAGCCAGTCGTCTTCTTTGCTGTCGAGCCTGCGCTCCCGCGCGCCGTCGTCGCACTGTCGCCGGCGCCGCTGCGCGCCGCCGGCGCCTTGCGCGCACCGCCGCTTCGCGTGCTCGCCTTGGCGCTGGACGCCTTGCTGCTGGTCCCCTTCCGGCTCGCCGGTTTGCGTGCGTTGTTCGTGGTGGCCACAAAGTCCCCCTTTCCAGGACTACTCAACGGCTACCCGGTGACTGGGCCCAATAACCCCTGCAAAACGGCTCGCACGTGTCGCCGCCCTCGCGCCGGTCGCGTCCTGACCGCCCGATCCGACGGGGTACGCTGGCGCCATGCCGATGCCCAGGCGGTCAAGCGTCGAGGACTTCTTCGCGTCACCGAGCGATGTCCAGCGGCCGCACCTCGAGGGGCTCAGGGAGCTGAGCCGCGACGCCGCCTCCGAGGCGCGTGAGGAGGTCAAAGCGGAACCCGCCGGTCTAGGTACGCGGCGACAACACGACCCTGTGGCTGCTCCAGACCTGCACGAGCCACTGCTCGCCGCGGTTCCCACCTCCGTGCTTCGCCACCCGGAAGGCCGCGGTCGAGGATGCCGGCTACGACGCCGGCGGGAACGACCGCTAGAGGCGGAGCGCGCCGACCACCACCGGTAGCGATGCGGCACATCGAGGTACGGGCAGCCACACGAGGCGAGCATCTCGATGACGCCGCTCAGATCTGGGCCGAGGCGACGGCGGGGCGCGATGGTGATCGCGATGTGGCTCCGCTCGAGCTCTCTCGCCCGATCATCGACGCCGTCCTCAGCGCCTCGCCCCGATCGTTCCTGCTCATCGCGTTCGACCGAGCCCACACGCCCGTTGGCTTTGCGGTGACCGAACCGCTCAGCGGCGAGGAGCGGTGCGCCGAGCTGCGCTATCTCGGAGTGAGGCCTCGGGCCTGGGGTGGCGGTGTCGGCAGCCGGCTGCTCGTCGCCCTGGATGATGAGCTCGTCGCGCGAGGCTTTACGCGGGCGCAGCTCTACGTGTACGCCGACAACGTCCGCTCGGTGGATCTGTACCGGAGGATGGGCTGGGAGCCCCAGTCCGACATCCGCATCCACCCGCGCTCCGGTCGCCGGGAGCAGCGCTACACCCGCGATCTCACGGAGCGCGACGTCGACTAGGCTGCGCGGAGTGAGCGCGGCGGTGACCCTGAAGCCCTGGGGCAGTGGTGACCTGCCGTTGCTCGAGCGGCTGATGGGCGACCCGGTCATGACCGAGCACCTCGGCGGCCCGGAGAACGCGGAGAAGCTCCGCGAGCGCCAGCAGCGTTACGAGCGCCTGGAGGGCGGCGATCGCATGTTCAAGATCGTCGACGTCGCGAGTGGCGCCGACGTCGGCTCGGTCGGCTTCTGGACGAGGGAATGGCGCGACGAGCAGGTCTACGAGGTCGGATGGTCGGTCCTGCCGGAGTTCCAAGGCCGCGGCATCGCCGTCGCGGCGACGACGCAGGCGGTCGCGCTCGCCGCGCGCGACGACAGGCACCGCTTCATGCACGCGTTCCCGAACGTCGACAACGCGCCATCCAACGCGATCTGCGCCAAGCTCGGTTTCGAGCGGCTCGAGGCGTGCGAGTTCGAGTACCCCAAGGGTCAGTTCATGACCTGCAACGACTGGCGCCTGGACCTGCGTGCCTAGTTCCGTGGCGGCGCTGTCATGGAGCGGCGGAAAGGACTCGGCGCTTGCGCTGCACGAGCTGCGAACAGGGGCCTGGCCGGCTCCGCGCGCGCTGATCACGACGGTGACGGCCGACTACGGGCGGATCTCGATGCACGGTGTCCGGCGTGAGTTGCGCCACCGCCAGGCGCGGGCGGCCGGCCTGCCCCTCGTCGAGGTCGAGATCCCGGCCGTCTGCTCCAACGACGTCTACGAGCAGCGGATGGGGCGCGTGCTGGCCGAGCCGCCACTCGACGACGCCCAGACGATCGCGTTCGGCCACACGTTCGTCCACGCGGGACCCATCTTCAGCGCGCCGATCGCCTCCCGGATCGGCGAGACCGTGACGCGCGACGGATTCGTCTTCTGCGACGTGCTGGGCGCCGGCGGATAGGCCGCGCCTGCGGACCTGAAGCGCACTCAGGTAACGTCCGTCTGCGAGGCAGGGCCATTCCTACGGGGTCGTTGGGGGGAAACCAACGGATGACCAGCGCAAACGATCGTGACGCCGGCACCCGGGCTCAGATCCAGGAGCACTGGGAGGCCTCGGAGCGAGGGGACGGCGAGACCGAGCACGCGATCTACGCCACGGACGCGATCCTGGACTATCCGCAGTCCGGCGAGCGCTTCAGGGGACGGTCGCGGATCGCGGCGCAACGGGGCGGGCACCCGGCCGAGCGCCACTTCACCATCCGCCGGATCCTCGGCGGCGGCGATCTCTGGGTGAGCGAGTGCGTGATCACCTACGACGGCGCGCCCACCTACTCGCTCAGCGTGATGGAGTTCAGCGACGGTCTCGTGACCCACGAGACCCAGTACTTCGCCGACCCCTTCCAGGCGTCTCCCGGGCGCGCCGCGCTCGCCGAGCCGATTCCGGCCCCTGACCAGTAGGCCCGCCCGCCGCGACGGTCGACGGTGACCGGCGGCCGGCGGTCAAGGGGACAGTCATGTGCATACCTTGGGCTACTTCCCAGAGGCCGTCACCCGGGGCATGATCTCGCTATGTCTCCGCCGCCTGCGCCGATCACCGATCCCGGGGTGACCGTCCCGACCGGAGACCCCGGGACGATCTCCGCCGCCGGCAGCTGGCACCACTCCCTGGCCAGCGCGCTCGAGTCGCACAGCTCGCTGATCAAGTCCACCGCCAGCGTGTTGCTGACCGGGTGGAACGGCGAGGCGAGCAAGCAGTATCAGACCCTCTCAGCGGAGATGTCCGGCCACTACGAGGTGACGGCGGCGGAAGCGCGCTCGGTCGCCAACGCGCTCAAGCGGTTCAGCTCGGAGCTGGGCAGCGCCCAGGGTGAGGGGCGGGTGGCGCTGAAGAACGCCGTCCATTGGATGAACCAGGTCAACGATTGGCAGGACAAGCTGGCGGCGGCTCAGGCGGCGAAGGCCGCAGCCGAGGCGCGGGTCAAGGCGGCGATGGGGGCGGTCGTCGCGGCCAACCACGCCGCCAGTGCGCCACAGGCCGCGGGCGGTGCGGTGAGGGCGGTCCAGCAGGCGGCGACCAATCTCCAAGCGGCCCGCACTGCGCTGGCCAAGGCCGAGACCGACGAATCGACCGCGACCAAGAACCTGAAGAACGCGGCCGACCATTTCACGATGTGGCAGAAGAAGGGTGGCCAGGCGCTGGAGCAGGCGGAGAAGGCAGCGGGCGTCGCCGGCCTCGCCCTCGGCGCCGTGGCGATCAGCTCCCCGCCGGTGGCGGGGGCCGTCAACGCGTTCGTGAATGGCATGTCGGGTTCCGACACCGCCTCCATCTTCGCCGGGTTCTCGGCCGCGGGCGGCGGCGGCGGGGCCCTCGCCAACTGGCAGGGGCTCTTCCAGGCCGGCGCGGGTGCGTCAGCGACGGCCAGCGGCAGCGCCAGCATCACCGGCGTGCAGGGTGATGCCTCGGCCCAGGCCTTCGCCGGGGAGCAGGGGACCGTGACGGGGAACCTCGGCTGGAGCCAACTCGGGGGAACCGGCACCGTCAACGAGCTCGGCGGCGCTGAGGCCGACGGCGATGCCAACGGTCAGTTCGGCCTGAGCGGCGTCGGCGCCCAGGCGAGCGGCTCGGTGTTCGCCGGCGCCCAGGCCAACGCCTCCGGGTCGGCCAACCTCGGCCCGGCGTCGGCGTCCGGGCACGTCGGCGTGAGCGCCGGCGTCGGCGCTCAGGCCAGCGGCTCGGTCGACGTCTCGGCCCACAAGATCGGGTTCTCCTGGAACGTCGGCGCGACGCTGGGCGTCGGCCTCGATCTCGGCGGCTCGGTGTCGGTCGACCCGTCCAAGGTCATCAGCGACGTCAACAAGGTGATGCCGTGGAACTGGTAGCTCCCCGCAGAGCGATGGAGAAGGGATCGCCGTGCGGCTGAACCTGTTCATCTTCCATCCCGACGGCGGCCCGGCGTTCGAGGTGTGGGCGCCGCAGGAGATGGAGCAACGCGCGGCGCCGGAGAACACCGGGGCGCTGGTCGCCGGGATGGCCAACGGCTTCGCGCCCAACCTCGTCGTCGGCCACAACCGCGTCAGCGTGGATATGACGCTGGACGCCCTGGCCGCTCGGCTGGAGTCCGATGCAAAGGCCCTCCCCGGGGCACAGCTCCGGCCCGGGCGAACGGTCACCGGCACTGCGGGCGAGGTGCGGATCATCGCCTTCACCCACGCCGGACTGCAGGACAGCGGCCCGCTGTACCAGATGACCGCGTGCCTGCTCGCGCCATCGCCGGATCCGTTCGACGAGCCGCCGGGGGCCGCCACGCGGCCGGTGGCGCCGGACGAGCGGGATCTGATCTACCTCACGGGGACGTGTGCCGTCGACCAGATGCCCACGTGGGATCCCGCGTTCGTGGACGCGGCCAGCAGCGTTCGGTTCGGCTAGCGGCGCGCTCCGCGGCCACGCGCAAGCGGTCACAGCTTGAACGAGACGGCCTTCCAGCCCCAGCCGTGCTCGGTGACGGCATCACGCAGCGGATCCTTGATCTCGCTGGAGCGGAACTTGTAGTTGTAGACCTCACCGAGCTCGCCCTCTTCGGTGAACCCGATGGCCTGGCCGGACTGGATCTCGTTGATCTGGCCGCGCGACCACGATTTGCTCACGTACGGGATCCCGTCGCGCCAGTCCACCGTGGCCTGCTCATCGACGTTGCGAACCTCGTGCGCCTCCTCGTCGAACTTCAGCTTGACCCGGAACACCTTGCTGAGGCCGTAGCCGAAGAAGATGCCCTGCCACTGTGCGTCGACGATCCGCCATTCCGCCACCAGATCGCAGCCGTCCTCGGCGCCGTCACGGACCTGCCACGGCGCGGTGTCGCGGCTCAGGCCGAGCAGCGCGGACCGCAGATCACCGACCGAGACCGGCTCGACACCGGGCTGCGCCGGCTTGCTCCCCTTCAGCTTGTCCAGGAAACCCATGGCCACCTCCAGCGACGTGTACGCGCGAAATCCCCCGTCCCAGCCAACTCAACATCCGCAGGCCGGACTGTATCGCGACCCCTGAGCTCGGCGGCGCCGGGAGCGTCAGCGTCCAGCCGGCGTGCCCGTGGAGGTCGACGGTGAGGTCGGGCTCAGCGAATCGGGTCACGCGGGTCGTGTGAGGCTTGGTGCCCACCCCGCACCGGCCGGCGGGAGCGGGATCGCAAGCACGCCGATTAGGCTGCGCGCATGGCCGTCGATCTCCGTCACTTCCGCTCCTTCGTGGTGGTGGCCGAGGAGGGGAACATCGGCCGGGCGGCGACCAGGCTGTTCATCACCCAGCCTGCGCTGTCGCGCCAGCTCCAGCATCTGGAGGAGGAGCTCGGCCTGACGCTGCTCGTGCGCGTGCCGCGGGGGGTCGAGCTCACCGACGCCGGGCGTGAGCTGGTCGACAAGGCGCGCGCGGCGCTGGATGCCGCCGAGCAGGCGCTGACCATCGGCAAGAGGGCCGAGCCGGCTGGACGGCTCGCGCTGGGCGTCTCGATCGCCGGTCATCGCGATCACTGGTTCGGGCTGGCCGAGGCGTTCTCCACCCGCTATCCGCGCGTCGAGGTCGAGATCCACACCGCGCTGAGCGAGCTGCTGCAGCGCCAGGTCGTCAGCGGCGAGCTCGACGTCGCGATCGTGCTCCAGCCCAATCGGCTCCCGGGTCTGAGCTACCAGCAGGTCCGCGTGGAGCCGCTGCTTGTCTGGATGCACGCGGACCATCCGCTCGCCGGTCGTGCCGAGCTCACGCTCGCCGACCTCGCGGGCGTGGAGGTGACGCTCGCCGGCGGTGTGGGCGGGAGGACGTCGGGGTTCAACGCCAGGATCCGCGAGCTGTTCACACGAGCGGGCATCACGCCGGTGTACGTCGAGGCGCCGAACATCGTCCCGCTGAACGCGATGCGTGCCGCGGGTGCGTTGACAGTCTCCATCGACGTCGGCTACCCGGCCGACGTCGTCGGTGCGCGGCTCACCCCAGCGGAATCGATGCACTACGACGTCGTGCATCGCACGGACGTGGGCACGGCAGCGGTGAGGGGGTTCGCGGCCTTCGCGGCGCGTCATGCAGCCGCCGCATAGCGCCGCCGCAATCGGCATTGGACCCCCGGCCGCGCCGGAGGTAGGTTGGCCACCATGAACACCACCCCGCACCCCACCGCGCCTGACACGGTCGTCCTGATCCACGGTCTATGGCTCAACGGCCTCAGCTGGGAGCACTGGGTCGAGCGCTACGAAGCGCGCGGCCTCAAGGTCATCGCCAAGAGCTGGCCGGCGATGGACGCCGACATCGAGGCGCTGCGCAGCGACACCTCGGCCTTCGACGATCTCGGGGTCGAGGCGATCCTCGATCACTACACGCAGATCATCAACGACCTCGAGCAGCCGCCGATCATCATCGGTCACTCGTTCGGGGGCGCCTTCACGCAGGTGCTGGTGGACCGAGGCCTCGGCGCGGCGGGCGTCGCGATCGACTCCGGCCCGGTCAAGGGCGTCCTCAAGCTGCCGCTCTCGCAGGTGCGCGCCGGGTTCCCGGTCCTCAAGAACCCGAAGAACCGCCACCGGGCGGTGCCGATCACGGCGGAGGAGTTCCACTATGCCTTCACCAACACGCTGAGCGACGAGGAGTCCGCGAAGGTCTACGAGCGCTACTGGGTGCCCGGGCCCGGCCGTGTGCTGTTCGAAGGCGCGCTGGCCAACCTCAGCCCGCACTCGCCGCTGCACGTGGACTTCCACAACTCCGACCGTGCGCCCCTGTTGC
This sequence comes from uncultured Actinomycetota bacterium, assembly GCA_963771675.1. Taxonomy (GTDB): domain Bacteria; phylum Actinomycetota; class Thermoleophilia; order Solirubrobacterales; family Solirubrobacteraceae; genus Palsa-465. Next base: position 57,147 of record CAVYUJ010000012.1, read on the forward strand.
TGATCGCCGGCGGCGACGACCACACCGCTCCCCAGTCGACCAACGAGTCCAACTTCAAGCACTACAAGTCCGATGCCGTGACGGAACTGAAGGTGTATCCCGGCCGCCCGCACTTCCACGTCGGAATCGAGGGATGGGAGGAGGTCGCCGACTACGCGATCGACTGGGCGCTTCGCAACGCCCGCTGAGGCCGCGCAATGGACCTCGGACTCAACGATCGTGTGGCGATCGTCACGGGCGCCAGCAAGGGCATCGGTCTGGCGATCACGAAGGCGTTGGCGACGGAGGGTGCGCAGGTGATCGCGGGCGCGCGGACGACCGATGCGCTTGCCGGCATCGCGGGAGTCACGGCGGTCGCGGTCGACCTCACCGATGCCGACGCCGCCGGTGCTCTCGTCCGCCGGGCCATGGATGACCACGGTCGCCTCGATGTGCTCGTCAACAATGTCGGTGCCGTCCGGCTGAGACTCGATGGCTTCCTCGCGCTCGGCGACGAGGCCTTCCAGTGGGCGCTGGACACGAACTTCTTCACCACGCTGCGGATGACGCGCGCCGCGCTGATGCCGATGGTCGACCAGGGCCGGGGGGCGATCGTCAACATCGCGTCGGTCAACGCGTTCTTTCAGCCCGACGGCGCGACGATCGACTACGGCGCCGCGAAGGCCGCGGTCGTCAACCTCACGAAATCGCTCGCCCAGGAGTTCGGGCCGTCCGGCATCCGCGTCAACGCGATCTCGCCCGGTCCGGTCGAAACCGACCTGTGGCTGGGCGAACACGGTGTCGCCGCGACCGTCGCGGCGATGACCGGCGTCGATGCGGACACCGCGCGCGCCCGCGTCGTCGAGGGGATCGGCGGCTTCGCGACCGGCCGCTTCACCCGGCCCGACGAGGTCGCGGCGTTGGCCGTCATGCTCGCGTCTGATCAACTGGGCAACGTCACGGGCGAGAACGTCGTGATCGACGGCGGCCTGATCAAGACCACCTGAGATGAGCGGATCGGCTCAGGGGGCCGGCGCGCCCAGCAGCCGCCGGCGCGCCGCGCCTCGTCGCTCGGTCCCGGCCACGTTGCGCGCGACCGTGATCAGCCACGGCAACGGCGGCTCGGGCACGTCGTCGAGCCGCCGCCAGACGACGGGAAATGTCCCGGAGATGATGTCGTCGACCGCGTCGGATGGCACCCGGCGCCGGGCGTAGGCCCGCACGGCCGGATGGTGCGCGCGAAACAGCGCCTCGAAGCGCGCGCGCCGGGACTCAGGATCGGGCATACAGCGTCATTGCCGGCAGCGACCGCCGCGTGACACCACGGCAGCGCTACTGCGGCCGCAGCGAGTCTCGTCGGCGCCGCAAGCGGTCCGCGGCACCCAGCCGTCGCGCCGAGGCCCGTTCTCCATCTCGGCGTCGAACACGTTCACCACCCGCACGTCCGCGAGCTCTCGCACGCTCAGCGAAGCCCCGGCGGGAGCGCGCGCTCGATCGCCTCGACGAGGTAGGGGCTGAGTGTGTGGGCGTAGCTGGCGGTGATGTGCGCGGCCGTGTCTCGGTAGGCCAGGACGTTGCCGATGGTGGAGGGACAGAAGCCGCCGCGGCAGTAGAACCGCCGGGTGGTGATGACGCGTGCGCCGGGGATCCGGCGGGCGGCCTGCGCCAGGCGGTCGGGATCGCGGTAGGCGACGGACGCGGGGGTGCCGCAGTCACCGGTGGGGCTGTAGGTGATGCGGTCCACGCACGCGGTGCTCGCCGGCGACATGCCGGGGCCGTCCTCGACGACCACGAGGCGCGCGCCGGTGGCGGCGACGGGCGTCATCGCCCGGAGATGGTCAGCGACCGAGTTGGTGTACAGCCGCAGCTCGGTGGCGATGACGATGGCGTAGTGGTTGCGCGCGAGGTCGCGCTGGATGAGGTGAAGTCCGGGGCAGTTGGGTGAGAGCCCGGGCGGCAGCCACCCACAGGTCTGACCGACGAACACCGTGAGATGCCAGTGCAGCGCGTCGAGCTGGGGCTCGAGTGCCGCCAGGAGGGCCGCGGCGTGGCTGTCGCCCACGAGGGCAACCCGGATCGCGTCACGGCGCCGGCTCCCGTACGCGCACGGGTGCATGGGCCGGCGCAGATACGCGTAACAGGCATACGCGCCACCTGTGTCGTCAGGCAACTCGCCGGGCAACGGCGCGACCCGGTCGCCGGTGTTCAGCCTCGCGCAGTGATGACGGGGGTCCAGCGCCGCCGCTCCGAGGCAGCTGTGCGGAGCGTCCTGCGTGTGCCCCACCAGGACCGGCGCACCCACGACAAGCCGTGTCGGGCTGATCGCCCTCACCGCCAGCAGGGCCCCGCCTGCGATGAGTGCGGTGACCACGCAGGCGGCGCCGTAGCGCAGCCAGCCGGAGGCGGGGAGCGCACGACGTCCCGGCCGCCGGCGAAACCACGTCCCGCGCCGCGCGGGATCCTCGAGCAGATGAAACGAGGCGGCGGCCAGTCCGAAGATGAGGACAGGCCCCACCAGCCAGTACGCCACCGAGTACTGGGGGACGACGGTGACGATGAGGACGACCACCGGGAAGTGCCACAGGTAGAGGCTGTAGGAGAGCTTGCCCACGTACTGGCTGACCGGGTTGGTCAGCGGCAGCAGCGAGCGGCCCGAGAGGCCGGCGCCCATCCCGAGCACGGCCGCCGTCGAGACGGTGGGGAGCAGCGCCCACGGCGCGGGGAACCCGGACGAGGACGGGACGACGAACAGCGAGCCGAGCAGGCCGGCCACGCCGGCCCACACCACGAGGCGCCGCAGCCGCGCGTCGCACCGGGCGATCCGCTGCGCGGCGATCGCGACGAGCGCGCCCAGGCCCAGCTCCCAGGCCCGGACGAGGGTCGAGAAGTACGCGGCCGTGGGGTTCCGGGCGGTCTCGGCGAAGGCCCAGGCAAGCGAGGCGGCCGAGATCACCGCGATCGCGACCCCCGCCACCACACGAGTGTGCTCGTGTCGCCACAGCCGCAGGCGCCGGCCGATCATGAGCAGGCCCAGCATCAGCCAGGGCCACACGAAGTAGAACTGCTCCTCGACCGACAGGGACCAGTAGTGCTGCAGGGGTGACGGCGGGAGCGACTGGTTGAAGTAGTCGACGCCGGTCGCGGCGAAATGCCAGTTGGCGGTGAACAGGACGGCCGCGATCGCGTCCTTGGCCACGAAGTGGTAGCGATCGATTCCCGCGAGCACCCGCGTCGCGCATACGGTCGCCCCGATGACGAACAGGCCCGCGGGCAGGATCCGCTTGATCCGCCGGACGTAGAAGCCCGGCAATGAGATCGTCCGCCGCGTCTCGAACTCGCGCACCAGGATCCCGGTGATCAGGTAGCCCGAGATCACGAAGAAGACATCAACTCCGACGAAGCTCCCCGTCGGCCAGCCCGCCAGGTGGTTCGCCACCACCGCCAGGACCGCGATCGCGCGCAGCCCCTGGATGTCCGGCCGGTAGCCGATGCGGTGAGCGTCCGGCGCACCCTGCGTCTGGCTCCGCTGTGCCGTGGCCGCCATCGGTCGGCATTGTGCCCACGTCGCGGTGGCGCGTGGTGGCCGGCTCGGGCCGGCCACCACTCACATTCCCGTCTGCCCCCCGGCGCCGCCGCGAGGCGACCGGTCCTGCTCCCTACGCGCTCGTGGCGGGCCGGATGTTCTGGTTGACGCGGAACACGTTGTCGGGGTCGTACTGCGCCTTGACCCGAGCCAGCCTGTCGTAGTTGTCGCGGTAGGTGGCGCGGACGCGTTCCTGGCCCTCGTCCATCATGAAGTTCACGTACGCACCCCCGGCCGAGTAGGGATGCGTCGCGTCCCAGTAGCCGACGCACCAGTCGCGGATCGCGCCGGCGTTGGCCGGGTCGGGGTCGACGCCGAAGATCACCTCGGCCCACTGCGCGTCGCGGTAGCTGAACGCGGTGTCGGTGGATCCGACGTCGTGGGCCGCGCCGTCGATGGGGTACAGGTGCATGGTCGAGTGCATCGAGGGCAGCCGCTGGCCCCAGGTGAGGTGCTGCTCGATCAGCTCGTCGGACAGCTCGTTGACGAAGTCGGCGCGCCAGTAGCACTGCAGGCCCTTGGTGTAGAGACCGTCGAAGAGGCTCTGCAGGGCCGGGTGGGGGACGGGACCGACGCCGTGCAGCAGCGGCGTGCCGACGTCATGCACGGGCGCGAGCAGCCGCGACGCCTCCTCCTCGGAGCCCACGACGCACCACATGATCGCGCACACCTTGCGCATGTGCAGCTCCTCCGGGAACAGGTCGACCGGCGGTACCGTCATCGCCGCGAAGAAGCCGTTGACCGAGCGCGGCGCCGCGGGCAGGAAGTCGCGGTAGAAGCGCATGACCTCGGGCGTCTGCTCGATCGGCCAGAAGGTGGGGCCGGCCATCACGGTCGCGCCGACCGGATGGGTGCGGAACTCGAACGAGGTGACGACGCCGAAGTTGCCGCCGCCCCCGCGCAGCGCCCAGAACAGATCGGGATGCTCGTCCGCGCTCGCGTGTACCTGCGTTCCGTCGGCGAGCACGACGTCGGCGCCGAGGAGGCTGTCGATCGTGAGCCCGAAGGCGCGCGTGAGGTGGCCGAGACCACCGCCGAGCGTGAGTCCGCCGACGCCGGTCGTCGAGATGATCCCGGACGGCGTCGCGCGGCCGTGCTCGGCGGTGGCCTGGTCGACCTGCCCCCACGTGCATCCGCCCCCGACGCGGACGGTGTGCGTCGCGGGATCGACCACGACGTCCGCCATCTCGGACAGGTCGATGACGACGCCGTCGTCGACGACCCCGAGCCCTCCGCCGTTATGGCCCCCGCACCGTACGGCGATCGGCGCCTGGTGGGCGCGCGCGAAGGCGATGCAGCGGCTGACGTCGTCGGGCCCGGCGCACCTGACGATCAGGGCGGGATGGCGGTCGATCATGCCGTTGTGAACGGCGCGCGCGTCGTCGTAGCCGGGATCGCCCGGTCCGATGATGCGGTCGTTGAGGCCGGCCAGCTCTCGCCGCGCGTTGTCGGCGAGGGATGCGGTGACGGTCATGTGAATCTCCCCGGTTCGGTGGTGGTTGAGCGTCCCAGGGCAAACCTAGCCGGGCCGGGGGCGTGCCGTCATGACCCGGTCTGACCCACTTTGCCGAGGGTTGATCAAGCTCTCCGCGGATGCGATGATCAGGTCTGACTACCGGGGCTACGAACGGCCGACATGGCCAAACTGCCGGGACCACTTCGCCTGACGCCATCCTTCCCGTTCGCTGGACGCTCGCGAGAGCTGGCGACGCTGCGCGCGCTGATCCCGCGGGTGGAAGGGGAGGGGCTCAGGTTCGCCCTGGTCGGGGGTGAGGCCGGGTCAGGCAAGAGCCGCCTGATCCGCGAGTTCGCCCACGAGGCCGACGCCGCCGGGGCGCTCGTGCTCTACGGCGCGTGCGACTCCGCGGTGCGCCGGCCCTACCGGCCATTCGTCGAAGCGCTCGAGCAGCTCGTGCGGACCCTCGACGAGGACACGCTCCGAGCGGTGCTGGGCTCCCAGGCCGGGGAGCTGGCCCGGCTCATGCCCGATCTCGCCCGGCGGGTGGGCGAGCTACCGCTCCCGGTGGCCGCCGATCCGGACACGGAGAGGCACCGACTGCACAGCGCCGTCGCCGACGTCCTGGCCGCCGTGGGCCGCAACACACCGCTCGTCGTGATCATCGAGGACGGTCACTGGGCCGACACGCAGACCCTGTTGCTCCTGCGCCACCTGGCGCGTGGTGCAGCGGAGGCGCGCGCGCTGGTGGTGGCGACGTTTCGTGACACCGAGGCCGAGGTGCCCGAGACGCTCTTCGCGGCGCTGGTCGAGCTGCGCCGCTCCGAGGGGGTGGTGCGGCTGCGCCTGGGAGGTCTGAGTGGCGACGAGGTCTCCGAGTTCGTGCGGCGCGCGGTCGGGACCGACTCCGGGCCGGACCTGGCCCAGGTGGCGCGCGTCCTCACCGAGCTGACCGGCGGGAACGCCTTCCTCATGACCGAGCTGTGGCGCACGGTGCTCGAGCGCGAGCCCGCGTCGCTCGATGACGGCGGCGCCCGGCTGGCGCAGGCCGTCGCCGAGCTGGGCAGCCCGGAGGGCGTGCGCGAGGTCGTGACTCAGCGGCTGGCGCGGCTCAGCACCGCCGCCACCACGTTGCTCGAGGTGGCGGCCGTCGCCGGGCCGGTGTTCGACCTGGATGCGATCGCGCATGCCGGGCTGACGGACGCGGACCGCTCCACGGCGCTCGAGCAGGCGATCGCGCACGGCATGATCCAGGAGCTGTCCTCGCCGCGATTGGCCTTTCAGTTCACCCACGAGCTGGTCCGCCGGGCGCTGTATGACCGCATGCCCGGGCTCCGCCGTGCCGAGTTTCACCTGCGCGTGGCGGAGGGGCTGGAGGACCGGCTCGCCGACGGCGAGAGTCGCGCCCTCGCCGACCTCGCCTACCACTTCGCTATGGCCGCGCCCATCGACGGTCCCGAGCGCGCGATCGAGTACGCCCTGCTCGCGGGGCACGCGGCGCTGCGCGCGGTGGCGTTCGACGAGGCGGCGGCGCGTTTTGCCTCGGCGCTTGCGCTCGGCATCGAGGATCCGTACCGGCACGCCGACGCCCAGCTCGCGCTCGGCACGGCCCACTTCCGGGCCGGGCGCTCGGACGAGGCGATCCAGGCGTTTCGCGCCGCGGCGGAGATCGGCCGCGAGCTCGACGATCCCGAGCTGCTGGCCACGGCCGCGGTCGGCTTCGAGGAGGCGTGCTGGCGGCCCGGCATCACCGATCAGGGCGCGGTGCAGATCCTCGAGGAGGCCTCGCTCGCCCTGGGAGACGGGGACTCCGAGCTGCGCGTGATGCTGCTGGCGGGCCTGGGCCGCGCCCACGCCTTCCTCGGCGACTACGCATCCAGCGAGACGGTCCGGGCCACCGCCATCGCCATGGCGCGGCGGCTGGGATACCGACCGGGCCTGGCCACCGTGCTCGTGCGCTCGTACTGGTCACACAGCGAGGGCAGCCTCGAGGAGACCCTCGACATGCTGTCCGAGGCGCGCGAGCTCGCCGAGACCATCGGCGCCATCGACGTGCAGACCGAGGCCATGGAGTGGCGCGTCGCGGGGCTCATCGCGCTCGGTGACCTGCGTGGCGCCGACCGCGAGCTCGGCGAGGTCCACGCGATGGCGGTACGGATGCGCCAGCCGTTCACGCTGCACGTCGCCGAGCACTACGCGGCGACGCTGGCGCTCTGCACCGGGCGCCTGGCCGAGGCCGAGGCGGCGGCGCGGCGCTCACACGAGTGGAGCCGCCTGCTCACAGGGCGTCCCGCCTCGGGCATCTACGGCATCCAGATGTTCGGGATCCGCCGCGAGCAGGGCCGCCTGCACGAGCTGGCCGCCCTCACCCGCGTGGTCACCGACAGCGAGCGCTCGCGCGCCGCATGGCGCCCCGGTCTCGCCGCCCTGCTCGCCGAGCTGGGGATGAAGGAGGAGGCGAGACACGAGCTCGATCACGTGCGCCGCACCGGTCTGGACGAGCTGCGATCGGGCCTGTGGGTGGCGTCGCTGACCTATCTCGCCGACGCATGCACGCTGCTGGGTGACGTGGAGCTCGCCGCCCCGATCTACGACGAGCTGCTCCCGTTGGCCGGCGGCAATGTGGTCATCGGTCACGGGGTGACCTGCTACGGCGCCGCCGACCGGTACCTCGGGCGGCTCGCCGCCACGCTGGGGGACCGCCCGCGGGCCATCGAGCACTTCGAGCGCGCCCTCGCCGTCAATCGCGCGATGGGCGCGATCACCTGGACCGCCCACACGCTCTATGACTACGGCGAGACCCTCCGCCTCGGCGGCTCCTTCGACGACGCCGTGCGAGCGGCCGCGCTGTTTTCCGAGGCCGCGGCGCTGGCCGAGCGAATCGGGATGCCGACCTTGCTGTCGCGGGCGCGCGCGCGAGGGGCCGCCACCGAGCCTGTCTCGACCCCGCCCGACGATCTGTCCTGGCGGGAGGTCGAGATCCTGCGACTCGTGGCCGAGGGGAAGAGCAACCGGGTCATCGGATCCGAGCTCCACATCAGCGAGCACACCGTCGCCAACCACGTGCGCAGCATCCTGCGCAAGACCGGCGCGGCGAACCGCACCGAGGCGGCGGGCTACGCGCATCGCCATGCCCTTCTCGGCGGACCCGACGCGCGGTAGGATCGCGGCCATGCCCCTCTACCTCATCGAGCGGCGGTTCGCGGAGCAGCTCGAGATGACGAGCGACGACGTCGAGCTGCTCGAAGAGGTCAACGGTGACGAGGGCGTGAGCTGGCTGTTCTCGTTCCTCAGCGCGGACCGGCACCGCTCCTACTGCCTCTACGAGGCACCGAGTCCCGACGCGATCCTCACCGCGGCCAAGCGCGCGGGAATCCCCGCCGACGTCGTGACCGAGGTGAGTCGCATCACCGCCGACAGCTTTCGCTAGCCCGGCACACGGAGGCGATGCCTACGCGCGGTACTCGGGGTTGGCGAAGTCCGCCCGGCCGCCCGCGTCCCATAGGCTGACCTGGTTGCCGTGCGCGGGGATGCCGCCGGCCTGCTTGAGCATCCGCGCGACATGCAGCAGGTTCCAGGTGAGGAACGTGGTGTTGCGGTTGGTGAAGTCGTTCTCGGGGCCGCCCGAGCCCGGGTCGAGGTAGCTCGGCCCCGGCCCGGCCTCGCCCAGCCAACAGGAGTCGGCCTGCGGCGGGATGACGAAGCCGAGGTGCTGCAGCGAGTAGAGGATGTTCATGGCGCAGTGCTTGGCGCCATCCTCGTTGCCGGTGATGATGCAGCCGCCGACCCGGCCGTAGTAGGCCCATTGACCCGCGTCGTTGAGCAGGTGGCTGTTGCCGTAGAGGCGCTCGATGATCCGCGTGCAGACCGATGACTTCTCGCCCAGCCAGATGGGAGAGAGGAGCACGAGGATGTCGGCGGCCATCACCTTGGCGAAGATCTCCGGCCACTCGTCGCGCTCCCACCCGTGCTCGGTCATGTCCGGGTAGACGCCCGTGGCGATCTCGTGGTCGACGGCACGGACGACCTGGACCCCGACGCCCAACCGCTCCATGATCGAGATCGAGTGGTCGGCCAGACCCTGCGTGTTCGAGACCTCAGGCGAGCGCTTGAGCGTGCAGTTGACGTAGATCGCCTTCAGGTCGCTGAAGTCCCAGCGCGAGGCCGCGCAGAGCTCCTCCTGACGTGAATCCAGAGCGGTCCCCATCGTGTCTCCCTCCGTTTGCGGTTCCGTCGTCAGGATCCAGTCGCGCGAGCGCGCGATTCGTTACGTCCGGCCGTCCCAGGGCGGCGGGCGCGCGAACCACGCCCGGCGGGCGCGCGAACCGCGCCCGCCCCGCCCCGGCCCGGGCCCGGCTCAGGCCCGGCTCAGGCCCGGCTCAGGCGATCCGGATCATCTTCTTGTTGACGAACTCATCGGCGCCGAAGCGGCCCAGCTCGCGGCCGAAGCCCGAGCGCTTGACGCCGCCGAAGGGCAGCTCGGCGCCCTCGAGGCCCGCCGCGTTGACGAACACCATCCCGGCGTCGATCTGGTCCGCGACGCGCATGGCCTGCTCGGAGTTGTTGGTCATCACGTAGGAGCCCAGGCCGAACGGGGTGTCGTTGGCCAGCTTGACCGCCTCGTCCTCGCCGCCCACGCGGTAGATCGACGCCACCGGGCCGAAGAACTCCTCCTTGTAGGCGTCGTTGTCGGGCTTGATGTCGGTGAGGATCGTCGTCTCGAAGAAGTTGCCCTCGTGGTTGCCGCCGGCGACCAGGGTCGCGCCCTGATCGACCGCACGCTTGACCTGGTCGGCGAGCCGCTCGGTCGCCGTCGCCGATGACAGCGGGCCGACCTGGACGCCCTCCTTGGTCGGGTCAGAGGGCTTGACCGCGAGCAGCGCCTTGCTGAACTTGTCCGTGAACTCGTCGTAGAGCTCGTCGACGACGATGAAGCGCTTGGCGGCGTTGCACGCCTGACCGGAGTTCTCCAGCCGCGCGCCGACGGCCTGCTCGACCGTCGCGTCCATGTCGTCGGTCCCGAGCACGATGAACGGATCGGAGCCGCCCAGCTCCAGCACCACCTTCTTGAGGTTGCGGCCGGCGATCGCGGCGACCGCGGCGCCGGCACGCTCGGAGCCGGTGAGCGAGACGCCCCGGACGCGCGGGTCCGCGATGACCCACTCGATCTGATCGTTGGTGGCGAAGATGTTGATGTAGGCGTCCTTGGGGATGCCGGCCTCGTGGAAGATCTGCTCCATCGCCAGCGCGGACTCGGGGCACTGCGGCGCGTGCTTGAGCAGGATCGTGTTGCCGATCACCAGGTTGGGCCCGGCGAAGCGCGCCACCTGGTAGTAGGGGTAGTTCCAGGGCATGATCCCCAGCAGCGTGCCGTAGGAGCTGCGCCGCACGAGCGCCGAGCCGTCTCCGTCGAGCAGCGTGATCGGCTCGTCGGCCATCAGCGTGGGGCCGTTGTCGGCGTAGTAGTTGTAGATCGCGGTGCAGAACTCGACCTCGCCGACGGCCTGCTCGATCGGCTTGCCCATCTCGCGCACGATGATCTCGGCCAGCTCCTTGGCCCGCTCGGTGTGGATCTCGCCGACCCGGCGGATGGCCGCGGCGCGCTCCTCCACCGTGGACGAGGCCCAATCGGTGTGCGCCTGGTCGGCACGCCCGATGGCGTCGCGCAGGTCGTCGTCGCTGATCGTCGGGTACTCGCGAACGGTCTCGCCCGTCGCCGGGTTGATGACTGCGTAGTCGGCCATAAATCCCTCTCTCGGTCTCGTTCCTGCCGTGCAAGTGGAAGCTAGCGCCCCGCCGCTGGTAGCGTCGCCGCCGTGGATACGGTGCTGCGGGCGTCGCGGCCCGCTCTCACGGATGTGGAGGCGGTCGAGCTGGCGTTCGCCTGCTTCGGGGTGACCGCTGCGAGCGCCCGCGACCTCGGCAGCGAGCGCGACCGGACGTTCGCCCTTCACGACGACGGCGGTGAGCCCGTGGCGATCCTCAAGGTCTCCAACGCCTCCGAGGATCCCGAGGTCCTCGACATGGAGGCCGAGGCCGCCCTGCACGTGATGGCGGCCGATCCGGGACTGCGCGTGGCGGTGCCGTGGCGGGTCGCGCAGGACACGGACCCCGCCCACTCCGCGCACCCCTCGCACTCCGCCCACCCCGCCCGCCCGGCGCGGCCGGGAGACGCGGTGACCGAGCTGCGCGCCCGGTGGTCGCGCGCCGGCGCGACCCATTGGGCCCGCCTCTACGACGTTCTGCCCGGACACAGCCGGATCGACGCGGAGCAGCTGAGCGACGCGGCTCTCGTGGCGTGGGGCGAGACGACGGCCCGACTCGACCAGGCGCTGCGCGGCTTCACCCACCCGCGGGCGCGGCGCGTGATGCTGTGGGACGTCCAGCACGCCCTCGCCGCACGGGCGATGCTCGATGACATCCGCGACATGCGGCAGCGCGGGCTGGTCGCGCGCGTCCTGGAGGAGTACGAGCGGACCGTCACGCCGGCGTGGCCGCGGCTGCGCGCCCAGGTGGCCCACACCGACCTCTCGGTCGACAACACCCTCACCGACGACGGCGGGTTCATCACCGGGATCATCGATTTCGGCGACATGAGCCACACGGCGCTGATGACCGAGCTGGCGTCGGTGCTCGACTCGCTCGGGGTCGGCCGCGAGGGTGACGAGCTGTTCCGGCTGGCGCGGCTCGTCCTGGACGGCTTTCAGCGGCGCACGGAGCTCGAGGACGCAGAGCTCGACGTGCTCGGCGTCATGTGGGCGGCCCGCAGCGCGGTGACGATCGCCATCAGCTCCTGGCGGGTGGCCCAGGGGTTGGAGGATCAGGCCTTCGCCCAGCGCTACAACGCCCAGTGCGCGGGGATGCTGGAGACGATGGAGGGGGTCGGCTGGCCCGAGGTGGCGCGCCGGCTGGGCGCGGTGGCGCCGCGTGGTGACGGCGGCCGCTGGGCCGGGTCCCCTGGCGACGGCGGCCGCTCCCTGGCGCAGCGACGCGCGGACGCGTTCGGCCCCGCCATGGAGGCGCTCTTCTATGACGTGCCCGTCGAGGTCGCGCGCGCCGACGGCGTGTGGATCACCGACACCGCGGGACGGCGCCACCTCGACGTCTACAACAACGTGCCATGCGTCGGGCACGGCCATCCGCGCGTCAACGCGGCCATCGCCCGCCAGAGCCGGCGGATCAACACGCACATGCGCTACCTGCACCCGGCGGCCATCGAGCTGGCCGAGCGGCTGGTGGGCCTGTGCCCGCCCGAGCTCGACACGGTGCTGCTGGTCAACTCGGGGTCAGAGGCCAACGACCTGGCCTGGCGCATGGCGACGGCGGTCACGGGCCGGCGCGGCGGGCTCTGCACCGCCCACGCCTACCACGGGATCACCGAGGCCACGGCGGCGCTGTCGCCGGAGTCCTGGTTCGACACCCCTGCGCCCGAGCACGTGGAGCGCTGGGAGCCGCCCGACCCCTACCGCGGCGAGCACCTCGACGGGGCGGCCTTCGCGGCGGCCGTAGACCGGCTGCGCGCGCGGGGGATGGCGCCGGCCGCGGCCATCCTCGACGGCCTGGTCATCAGCGACCGGATCGACGATCTCGACCCCGCCTACGTGCAGGACCTCGTGCGCCAGACGCGCGGCGCCGGCGCTCTGTGGATCGCCGACGAGGTGCAGGCCGGCCACGGCCGGACCGGTGAGATGTGGGCGTTTGACCGCTTGGGCGTGGTCCCGGACTTCGTCACGCTGGGCAAGCCGATGGGCAACGGCCACCCCGTCGCCGCCGTGATCACGCGCAGCGAGATCGTGCAGGCGCTCGCCGGGCACACGGTCCTGTTCAGCACCTTCGGCGGCAACCCCGTCAGCGCCGCGGCGGCCCTCGCGGTCCTCGACGTCATCGACGACGAGCGCGTGCTGGAGCGCGTCCAGGTGAGCGGTCTCGCGCTCCGCGAGGCGCTGGGCGGGCTCGCCGCCGCTCACGACCCCATCGGTCACGTGCGCGTCATCGGGCTCGCCTGCGGGGTCGAGATCGTCTCCGACCGCGCGGCGCAAATGCCCGACGGCGCGCGGGCCCGCGCCGTGCGCGACCGCCTGCGCCATCACGGCGTGCTGATCGGAACCACCGGCCGCGCCGGCAACATCCTCAAGCTCCGCCCTCCGCTGGCCTTCACCGCCGAGCACGTGCCGACGCTGGTCTCCGCGCTCGATGTGTCGCTCGCGGAGACCAGCAGCCCTGCGTAGCCGCCCGATCGGGGCGGGCGCGGGTCAGGCGGCCTGGCCGACCGGCTCGAAGTAGAAGCCCTCCTCGAGGTCGGCGATGAGCCCCTGGTGGGTGGGCTCCCATCCCAGCCGCTGGCGCGTGAGCGCGTTGGAGGCCGGAGCGTCCCACCCGAAGAAGGCGCCGAGCCAGCCGAAGTGGTCGCCCGCGTCCTCGGGGTCGATGGAGACCAGCGGGAGGTCCAGGTGCCGGGCGATGACCTCGGCGATGTCGCGCGTGGCCACGCCCTCCTCACCGACGGCGTGGTAGACCGAGCCGGCGGGCGCCTGGCCGAGCGCCAGGCAGTAGAGATGCGCGGTGTCGAGACGGTGGACCGCCGCCCAGCGGTTCGCGCCATCCCCGATGTAGCCCGAGGCGCCCTTCTCACGGGCGATGTCGATCAGCCTGGCGACGAAGCCGTGGTCGCCCTTGCCGTGCACGGACGGCGACGGCCGCACGATGGAGGACCGCACCCCCCGGGCGGCGAGCCCGATGGCCACGGACTCGTTCTCACGTCGCGGGTGGCCAGGGGTCGACGGGTCGTGGCGGTCGTCCTCGGTGACCGGACGGCCGGGATGCAGGACCCCGGTCCCCGAGGTGACGACCAGTGGGCGACCGGAGCCCTGCAGGGCGGCGCCGAGCGTCTCGATGGCGCGCCGGTCGGTCTCCGCCGCGGCCTCCATCTGTGAGAAGTCGTGGACGTAGGCGGTGTGGACGACGCCGTCCGCCGCGGCGGCGGCGCGACCCAGGATGTCGAGGTCGTCGAGGGAGCCGCGCACGACCTCGGCGCCGGCGGCCTGCACCGCCGCGGCCGAGGCGTCCGAGCGGGCCAGGCCCGCGACCTCGTGGCCGGCGTCGATGAGCTCGGCCACCACGGCAGAGCCGATCCAACCGGACGCGCCGGTGACAAGAACACGCATGAGGAACCTCCAGGGAGACGAGATGGTCCTGCGGGGCGCCGGAGCGGGCGACGGGCGGGGCCGATGTCAGTTACTGACATCACAGTAGCACCGATGTCAGTCTCTGTCATCACCTATGATCATCGCCATGGGTCGCTGGGAGCCAGACGCCCGCGGCCGCCTCGCGCAGGCCGCCCTCGATCTCTACGCCGAGCGCGGGTTCGAGCAGACGACGGTCGCCGAGATCGCGACGCGGGCCGGGCTGACCGAGCGCACCTTCTTCCGCCACTTCGCCGACAAGCGCGAGGTGCTGTTCGCGGGTGCGAGCGACCTGCAGGAGCTGATGGTGACCGCGGTGCTCGACGCTCCCGGCTCCGCCGCTCCGATCGACGCGGTCGCCGCCGGGCTGCGAGCCGGCGGCGAGGTCCTCGGGGCGCGCCGGGACTTCGCCACGCAGCGTCAGGCCGTCATCGCCGCCAGTGCCGAGCTCCGGGAGCGCGAGCTGATCAAGCTGGCGTCTCTGGCCGCGGCACTCGCTGACGCCCTGCGCCGCCGCGGCGTGACCGAGCCGACCGCCAGCCTCGCCGCCGAGGCGGGGATCGCCGCCTTCCGGGTCGGGTTCGAGCGGTGGGTGGACGAGAGCAACGACCGCGATGTCGTCGCGCTCATCCGGGACTCGCTGGATGAGCTCAGAGCGGTGACGGCCGGCGCGAGCTGAGCGCGGTCAGCCGGTCACCCGGCGGCGCAGCAGCTCCAGATCGGCCTCGGCGAGGCCGTGCGCGGCCAACCAGCCCGCGGACCCACCGAAGTCCTGGTCGACGAGCGCGAAGAATCGCCCCATGGTCTCGGGCAGCGGGGAGTGGGTGGTGGGGTGGGTGTCCTTGAGCCCATCGCGGTAGGTGGGCGATGACGTGAGCCGGCCGAAGATGGCGTGGATGCGCTCCTCCGTGGCCACGTAGTCGGAGACGATCGCGTCGCGGTCGACGCCGCTCGCGTCCAGGGCCAGCGCGACGACGACGCCGGTGCGGTCCTTGCCGGCGGCGCAATGCACGAGGACCGCCCCCTCGGTGCGGGCGATCGTGCGGATGGAGGCGACGATCGAGTCCGGACGTCGCAGCAGATAGCTCATGTAGGCCCGCACGATCGGCGTCTCGCCGGGCAGGGCGTCCTCGTCCTCACGCCCCCACGGCTTGACCGCGGCGTCCAGATCGGTGTTGCCCCCGGAGTCGGGATACAGCGAGCGATGCTCGATGCGGACGCCGGGCGCGGCGGTCATCGGCCCCGGCCCTTCGCGCTGCACCTCGGTGTCGGTGCGCAGGTCCAGCACCACCTCGAGCCCCTCCTCCTCGACGAGCCGGCGCACATCCTCGGGACTCAGCGCCTGGAGATTGTCGGCCCGCAGCAGCACGCCGGGGACGACGGCGCGGGCGTTGACCGCGCCGTGCAGCGAGAGCCATCGAGGTGTGTGGTCGCGCACGCTCACCCCATCATCCTGGCATGCCGCCGCCCGTGATCTGAGGCCGAGGCGTTACCGGGCGCCGGCCGGGAAAACGGAGCCCGAGCCCGGGCGCAGCTATGCCGGGCTCCGGATCGGAGGCCCGGTCAGCCGGGACGGGTCTCGCCGCTGTACTCCTCGTTGGGGAGCATGTTCGTGGCCATCGCCATCCGGTTGGTGAGGTTGTACATGGCGGCGATCTCGGCCACGTCCCACGCCTCCGCGAGCGTGAGGCCGGCGTCGAGCAGCGTCTGGAGGTCCTGCCGCGTGACCTCGCGCGGTCGCAGCGTGAGCTTCTCGGCGTAGGCGCAGATGGCGCTGCGACGCGCGTCCAGCCCCGCCCGGTGCCAGTCATAGGAGATCCGCTCACCCAGCACCGGGTCGCCCAGCTCCGTACGCAGGGCCGCGCCATGGGCGACGAGGCAGTACAGGCACCCGTTGGCGGCGCTGACGACGACGGCGATCATCTCCCGGTCGGCGGCGCTCAGCTGCTCGGTGGGCTCGTGAAGCTGGCGGAAGTGCGAGAACCACGCGCTCAGCCGCTGCGGGCGAAACGCGTACACGCGGAACACATTGGGCACGAAGCCCAGGCGCTCACGCGCCTTGGCGAACAGCTTCTGCAGGTCGCTCGGAAGCTCGCTCTCGTCAGGGACGGGGAACCACGAGCCGGTGTCGTCACGCTCCGCCACTCCGTCAGTATCGCGCGGGACGCTGGGAAGTTCAGACCAAGTGCGAGGGTGTCTGGCCTCATAGTGATGCCAAACGCCCTCGCACAGCCACGACCGCCTCCGCGCCGAGGCGCGAGACTGTGGCCCGTGGACAACGCTGGGATGGCTCAACGCCTGGAGGCGTTCGCGACGCTGCTGGAGCTGTCGCAGGCCAACCCGTACACGATCCGCGCCTACCGTCGTGCCGCGGAGACCGTGCGGGCCGCGGGCGTTCCCGTGGCCGAGCTCGTCACGACCGGGCGGGTGCGCCGGCTGCGTGGCATCGGCCCTGGCATCGAGGCGCGGCTGCGCGAGCTGGTGGAGACCGGGGAGATCGCCGAGCTGGCCGAGCTGCAGCGCGAGCTCTCGCCCGAGCTGGTCGGACTCGGGCGCTACCTGGGGCTGAGCGCGCAGCGGTCGATCGAGCTGGCGCGCGCGCTCGGCATCCACACCGCCGAGGAGCTGCGCGAGGCGGCCGCGGCGGGCCGGCTGCGCGAGGTCCCCGGCATCGGCGAGAAGACCGAGGCGCGGCTGCTCGGCGCCCTGGCCCGCGAATCGGAGCCCGCGCCGGAACGCGGGCTCCTGCTCAACCGAGCGCGGGAGCTGGTCCACGGCATCGCCGCGGCGCTGGGCGGCGAGGCGGCCGGGGACGTCCGACGCTGGCGCGACTCCTGCCACCGGCTCTCGGTGGTCTGCGCGGCGCAGGACCCCGCGCCGATCCTCGCTGCGTTCGCGCAGCTCCCGCAGATCGTGGCGGTGATCGCTCAGGCCGAGCGCTCTGCCGCCGGGGTCACGATCGAGGGCGTCGCGGTCAGGCTTGTCGTCGCTTCGCCGGCATCGTTCGGCTCTGAGCTCGTGCGGGCCACCGGCGCGCCGGCCTACGTGGCCGCGCTCGGGCCGCTGCCCGACGCGCCTGACGAACCGGCGCTCTACGCCGCGCTGGGGATGCCGTGGTGCCCGCCCGAGCTGCGCGAGGAGCCGTTCACCGGCGATCCCCCGCCGCTCGTCGAGCTGGCGCAGATCCGCGGCGATCTGCACTGCCACACGACGTGGTCAGACGGCCGCCAGACGGTGGAGGAGATGGGCCGGGCCGCCCGCGACCGGGGCTATGAGTACCTCGCCATCTGCGATCACACCCCGGCCGTCGGTGCGGTCCAGGGACTGACGCCCGACGACGTGCGCCGCCAGGGTGAGGAGATCGCCGCCGCCAACGAGATCCTGGCCCCCTTCCGCGTGCTGCGCGGGATCGAGTGCGACATCCTTCCCGACGGGCGGCTCGACCTCCCCGACGATGTCCTGGCCGAGCTCGACTGGGTCCAGGCCAGCGTGCACGGCGGCCAGCGGATGCCGCGCCCGGAGATGACCAAGCGGGTGCTGGAGGCCGTGCGCAATCCGTACGTCCGCTGCCTCAGTCATCCCACCGGCCGCTACATCAACCGGCGGCCGGAGAACGCCCTCGACCTCGACCAGCTGTACGGCGCGGCGCTCGAGCATGGTGTCGCGCTCGAGGTCAACGGCCTGCCCCTCCGCCTCGACCTCTCCGGCGAGCACGCGCGCGATGCGCTGCGCGCCGGGGTCTCGCTGGTCTGCTCGACCGATGCGCACTCCACCCTCGGGCTGGCCAACATGACGTTCGCGGTGGCCACGGCGCGGCGGGGCTGGGCGACCCCGGCCGATGTCCTCAACACGCGTCCGCTGGCGGAGATCCTGGCTCCGACGTAGGTCTCACAGCGACTCGAATGGCACCAGGGTCGAGGTCCATCTCGGCAGCTCGTTCAAGGTGATGCAGCGCCCGGACGGCGGTCACGGTCGGGGTGGGGGTGTGCCCTCCGGCGGTGGCGGACGGTCAGCGTGACCGGCTGAGCGGCCGGCGCGGGCGCTCTGCGCGTCCGCGCCACCGCCGCACGACGGCGTGCGGGAACGGGTCGAGGTCCAGGCCGCGGGCCGCGCGCAGCCGGCGGCGGCTGTGCAGGACGCCTGCCAGGCCGATGCCCCAGAACAGGTACTGCACGGAGAAGGCCAGCCTGAAGTCGTCGAGCGTGTAGCTCGAGGGGCCGCCGCTGGACCGCAGGCTGAGGATCACGCCGATGAGCGCGATCGTGAGCAGCGATGCGACGAACCCACCGACGTTGACGATGCCCGTGGCCGACCCGACGCGCTCGGCCTCGTTCTCGGTCCGCGCGTAGTCGAAGCCCATGAGCGAACCGGGGCCGTTGGAGGCCAGCACCACCACCAGGATCACGAGCAACGCGAACGGCGCCCGGCCGGGCCAGCTGAGGACCACGGTCCACGCGACGACCGTCGCGGCGACGATCGAGAGGACCGGGACCGACCGGCGATACGGCCACCGTCCGGCGAGATGGCCCAGCACCGGGCCGATGACCATCGCCACCACGACGAGCAGGGTGATGAGGAGGCCGGCCTGGGCAGGGCTGCGATGCTCGCCCACCACGAGAAACGGATAGCCCCAGAGCAGCCCGAAGACGACCCCGGAGAACTGCGTGGTGAAGTGCGTCCACAGGCCCAGCCGCGTCCCGGGCTCACGCCAGGCCAGGCCGAGGTGCCGGACGGCCTCGCGAGCGCCGATCGTCGGCCCGGTCGCCCGCGCGCCCGGAGGCCCGTTGCGCAACAGCGCGGCGGCCATGAGCGCGACCGCGAACCCCGCACCGGCCGCCACGAGAAACGATGTGCTCCAGCCGTCGCGCTGCAGCAATGTCACCAGCGGGTAGGCGGCCGCGATCTGGCCGACCTGTCCGAGGATGCCCGTCAGCTGCGACAGCAGCGGCACCGAGGCGGGCGGGAACCACACCGCGACGAGCCGCAGGGCGCTGATGAAGGTCATCGCGTCGCCCGCGCCCACCAGCACCCGCGCCGCCACGGCCGGGCCCACGCCGTGAGCCGTGGCCAGCACGAGCTGGCCGGAGGCCATGAGCACCGCGCCGCCGGCGATCAGGCGGCGCGCGCCGATGCGATCGAGCAGCACGCCGACCGGGACCTGGAGCGAGGCGTAGACCGCGAGCTGCAGGACCGAGAACAGGGCCACGACGGCGGCGGTGGTGGCAAAGCGCTGCTGCGCCTCGACCCCGGCCACGCCGAGCGACGCGCGCTGGAACACCGCCACCGCGTAGGCCAGCACCGCCAGGACGAAGATGAGCCACGCGCGGCGTGGTGTCGGGTGTGGTGTCACCCACACTGAATCTAGCCGCCTGACCGCGTCAGGACACCCGCCCGCTCTGTAGGGTGCGGCGGCGGGAATGTCCACTCGCTATGCCCCGACCGGCGCCGTGGCCGCCGCGCACCATCTCGCCGCCCAGGCGGGCGCGTCGATGCTCGACCGCGGCGGCAATGCCGCCGACGCCGCGGTCGCCGCCGCAGCCGCGATGGCGGTCACCTCACCGCACATGTGCGGCCTCGGCGGTGACGTGTTCGCCGTCGTCGTCACTCCCGGTGAGGCTCCGGCGGCGCTCAACGCGTCCGGACGCGCCGGCTCGGGGGCAGACCCGGCACGGTTGCGCGCAGAGGGGATGGCCGCGATGCCGTTTCGCGACGACGTCCGCAGCGTCACCGTCCCCGGCTGCGTCGACGGTCTGGTCGCGCTCAACGCGCGGTTCGGGAGCATGGCCCTGGCCGACGTCCTCGCGCCGGCGATTCGACTGGCGGCCGACGGCTTTCCCGTGTCGACGACGTTGGCCGCGGCCTCGCATGTCCTGCCTGCCGACCTGCGCGCCGTCGCCTTCGGCGCTCCGGACGCGCTGGTCCAGGGCCGGCGCCTGGTGCTCGCGCGCGTCGGCCGGACGCTGGCCGAGATTGCGGCCGGCGGGCGGGCCGCCTTCTATGAGGCCGCACCGGGAAGCGCGTTGCGCGCGCTGGGCGACGGCCTGTTCAGCGAGGAGGATCTGCGCACCGTCCAGGCCGACTGGGTCCAGCCGCTGTCGCTCGTGGCCTTCGGCCGCCGGCTGTGGACGATCCCGCCCAACTCGCAGGGCTATCTCGCGCTGGCCGGCGCATGGATCGCCGACCAGGTCGGCGTGCCCGAGGATCCCGACGACGATGCCTGGGCGTTCGTCCTGGTGGAGGCGGCTCGGCAGGCCGCTCACGATCGCATCGCGGTGCTGCACGACCGCGCGGACGGCGACACCATGCTCTCGCCCGAACGGTTGCGCCCGCGCGCGGAGGCGATCCGTGCCCAGGCCGGCCGCGGGCTCGCCGATGTCTACAGCGACGGGGACACGACCTACCTCTGCGCCGTGGACGCCGACCGCGCCGGCGTGTCACTGATCATGTCCAACGCCGCCGGCTTCGGCTCACACCTGATGCTGGCCGAGCACGGGGTCTTCCTGCACAACCGCGGGATGGGGTTCTCGGTCCGGGAGGGGCACCCCGCCGAATTGGGGCCGGGGCGCCGGCCTCCGCACACGCTGTCGCCGCTCGCGGTCACCGGGGACGACGGCGCGCTGGATGCGGTCATCGGCAGCATGGGCGGCGATGCCCAGCCCCAGATCGTGCTCCAGCTCCTCGCGCGCACGCTGATCAGCGGCCAGGATCCCGGAACCGCGGTGGGCGCGCCGCGGTGGAGCCTGACCCGCGAGGCGTCCACCGGCTTTGACGTCTGGGAGAGCGGCGAGCCCCCGATCGTCGCGCTCGAGCATGACGCGCCCGCCGCCTGGCAGGACGGCCTGCGCCGCCGGGGCTATCGCGTGAGGCGCAACGAGCCGGCCGACGACGGCTTCGGCCACGCCCAGGTGATCCGCGTCACCGGTGACGACATGCTCTGCGGCGCCGCCGATCCTCGTCCGCGCGACGGCGCGTGCGTGGGCTTGTGACGGGGCCTCGAACGAAGGCGCGCGTGCCCGGCTCCGAGAGGTAGGGTCCCCGGCGTGGATCTCGGCATCTCGGGACGCGTGGCGCTCGTCGGGGGCGCCAGCCAGGGCATCGGCCGCTCCGTCGCCGAGGCGCTCGTGGCCGAGGGCGCGCGCGTGGTCGTCACCTCGCGCGACGCCGATCGCTGCGCCCGGGTGGCCGCCGATATCGGAGCGGCCGCCGGTTGGGCCTGGGACAGCGCCGATCTCGACGCGGCGCCGGGCCTCGTCGCGCGGGTCGCCGACGAGGTGGGCCCCGTGGACATCCTGGTCACCAACACGGGCGGGCCGCCGGCCAACCCCGATCCGCTCAGCTTCACCACCGAGCAGTGGGAGCAGGCACACCGCACGCTCGTCCTGGCCCCGATGACGCTGCTCAAGCTGGTGCTGCCCGGGATGCGCGAGCGTGGCTGGGGCCGGATCGTCTCCGTCGCGTCGACATCGGTCCGCGAGCCCATCTCCGCGATCATCCTCTCCAACGCCGAGCGCTCCGCCCAGCTGGCCGCCTACAAGACCCTGGCGCGCGAGGTGGCCGGCGACGGGGTGACGATCAACACGTTGCTCACCGGCTCGATCGCCACCGAGCGCTTGGCCTCGCTGGCCGGCTCGATGGAGAACGCGGAGGCCGGCGCAGCGGCCTCCGTGCCCGCCGGGCGCATCGGCCGGCCCGAGGAGATGGCCTGGGCCGCCGCGTTTCTGGCCTCTGACCGCGCGGCGTATATCACCGGCGCCGCGCTCGCGGTCGACGGCGGCGCGCTGCGCGGGATCTGACGCGCCGCGGCGGCCGCGGACGCTCGCGTCACCTCAACGAAAGCGCGCCTCAACCGGCCCGGGCGACCCCGAGGATGCGAGGCGTCACCGGGTACAAGCGCGCGTTCTCGGGAAACGGGAAGCCACGGCAGCGCTCGACGACAAAGCCGGCGCCCTCGATCGCGGCCAGCGTGTCGCGGTCGGCATGGCAGCCGCCGAACAGGCGGGTCCACAGAGGGTCGACGCGCTGCTGCCAGCGGGCGAAGCCCGGCCGGCGAGAGCGAACGTGCTCGTAGAAGCGCAGCTCGCCGCCGGGACGCAGCACCCGGCGAAACTCGGCGAGCGCGGCGGACTGGTCAGGCACGGAGCAGAGCACGCCGCAGGCGATGACCGCGTCGACCGAGCCGTCCTGGAGCTCCAGCGCGTCGGCGACGCCGGTGACCACGCGCACCGGGACCGGCGCGCCGCCGGCAGCCTTCTCGGCCTGGCTGCGAAGGTACGGCTCGGGCTCGACGGCGATGACCTCGCTGACCGTCGCGGGATAGTGCGGGAAGTTGATGCCGTTCCCGACGCCGACCTCGACCACCCGGCCGGTCACGCCCGCCAGCATCTCCCGGCGCAGGTCCTGCTCGCCCTTGCCGCGGTCGCGCCCGCAGAAGCGGTGAAAGAAGCGCGCGAAGAGGGGGTTCTCGATCTCCTGTCCCATGCCCCCAAAGCTAGCCGGTGCGCGGCCGGTCCTTCATCAGCACGGCTCGCGTGTAGAGCAGATCGAACCCGTGCCGCTGGACGTTGTGCTGTGACCTGGAGCCGGGCTGGGTGGTGACGATGGCAAGGTCGCAGCCGGCCGCCGCCGCGTCCGCAAGCCGGGCGGAGAGCAGGGCGGTCTGAACGCCCCGCCGGCGATGGGCGGGCGCGGTCGCCGCCCCGGCGAGGTGGGCGACGCCGTCGGCGATCAGGACGCTGCCGCCGCCGGCCAGGACCCCGTCGCGGAGCGCGGCGTAGCGCACGACGCCGGCCTGGGCGAAATCACGCTCCGCATTCGCGATGACCTCGCGCGGGAAGTCCTCGTGCGACGGGACCCCTTGCTCATCGGGATGCGCGAAGCCGTCGGTGACGACGTCGACCCAGGCGTCGAGCTCCTCGTCGCCGCTGGAACGCACCTCGACCCCGGCCGGGATCGCGCGCTCGAGGTCATGGGCGAGAGCCCGCCCGAGCACGTTCTCGTAGGACACCAGGCGGTAGCCCCGGGCGGTGAGCAGCGTCGCGATGGCCGGCTGCGCGAGGTTCGAGAGCTCGACTGACACCGGGCCACCGTGATCGAGATAAGCGCGCTCGACGGCATCCAGCGCGGCCGTGGTCGGCACCCCCGCGAAACCGAGCCCCGCCACCTTGTTGAACGGCGAGTCAGGCTCGGCGAAGCAGGCGACTCCACCGGCGATGGGGATGACGAAGCCGGCGGCGTCCGCGCGGCGCCGGCGGGCCGCCCGGGTGCACGCGGCCATGAAGTCGACCACGGCCCGCTCGATCCGCTCGGCCAACGCGGTATCGCAGAACAGGGGAGCACGCTCACGGTGCATGTCCCCAACGCTAAACGAGGGCCGACCTTGCGCCGATAGAACACGCAATGCCGCGCCACATTCGCATCATCCTGATCATCACCGGTGGGTGGATCGCCGCGTGCGAAGCGCACGCGCTCGGTCTGCGCTGGCTGCCCATCGGACCCCAGAAGTGGCTGCATCTCGTGGCCATGGCGATCGGGGCGGCCCTGTGCCTGGTGCGGGCGGCGGTCCGCCCGCGCGAACGGGCCGCGTGGCTTCTCATCGGTCTGGGCGTGGCGGCGTGGGTCTTCGGAGAGCTGTACTTCACCGTGGTGCTGTGGAGCGACTCGTCCCCGCCGGTGCCCTCCCCGGCCGACGGCGGCTACCTGTCGCTGCCGCCGCTCATCTTCGTCGGACTGATCGTGCTCGCGCGCACGCGGATCAAGGGGCTGCCCAAGACGATCTGGGCCGACGGCGTCACCGCGGGACTGGCCGCGGGCGCGCTGAGCGCCGCGATCGTGTTCAAGCCCGTTCTGGCCGCGGTCTCCGGCGACAGCCTCTCGGTGGCGACCAACCTCAGCTATCCCATCATGGACCTCATCATGCTCGGGTTCATCGCCGGCGTCCTGGCCGTGGGCGGGTGGCGCCTGGACCGCCGGTTCGGCGTCATCGCCGCCGGCGTCATGTGCTTCTGGACCGCGGACACGATCTACCTCATCAAGGCCGCCGAGGGCACGTGGGTGTCGGGCGGGCCCTACGACCCGGGCTGGTGGACGATCGCCGTGTGCTGTGCCGCAGCGGCGTGGATGCAGCCACGAGGACGGGCCACTCGAGCCCGTAGCGCGGAGGCGATCAGCGTCGCCATCGCCTCGGCCCTCCTCAGCCTGGGCATCCTCGTGGTGGGCACGGTCATCAACGTGACGCTCCCCGCCATCGCCCTGGCGAGCGGGGCGCTGCTCTGCGTCCTGCTCCGGCTCGTGCTGACCTTCCGCGCCCACCAGACCGTGCTGCGTCGCACCACGCGCGAGGCACTCACCGATCCGCTCACCGGCCTGGGCAATCGCCGCGCCTTCGCCGCCGCGCTGAGCGACCGCCTCGACGACGACGATCCTGAGCCGGCGGTCCTCGCCCTCTTCGACCTCGATGGGTTCAAGAGCTACAACGACAACTACGGCCACGCCGCCGGCGACGCGCTCCTGCAGCGCCTGGCCGCCGGCCTGGAGGCCGTCATCGGCGCCGAGGGCGGCGTGTACCGGATGGGGGGCGATGAGTTCTGCGCCGTGCTCCCAGGAGGCGAGGTCGGCGACGCGCTGCTGCGCGCCGCCCTGGGCGTGCTCTCAGATCACGGCGACGGGTTCTCGATCACGGCGTCGCTCGGCAGCGTGCGGCTGCCGGAGGAGACCGGCGACGTCGAGGAGGCGCTCCGGCTCGCCGATCAGCGGATGTATGCCCACAAGAGCCGGGGCCGGCGGGCCAACGCGGCGCTGGAGGTCAAGCACGCGCTGCTCTCGGCGCTGGCCCACCGCGACCCGGAGCTGTCCGATCACGTCGACGACGTCGCCGAGCTGGCCGCGAACGTCGCCGAATCACTGGGCTGCGATCCCGCGCAGGTGGAGGCCATCCGGATCGCCGCCGAGCTGCACGACATCGGCAAGATCGCGATACCCGAGGCGATCCTCGACAAGCCCGGGCCGCTCACGCCGGACGAGTGGACGCTGATGCACCAGCACACGATCGCCGGCGAGCGGATCATCCTCGCCTCGCCCGCCCTCGCCGACGTGGCGCCCCTCGTGCGCTCCTCGCATGAGCACTGGGACGGCACCGGCTACCCCGACCGCCTCGCCGGCGACGCGGTGCCGCTCGGAGCCCGGATCATCACCGTCTGCGACGCCTACCACGCGATGACGAGTGACCGCACCTACCGCAGGGCGCTGAGCCCGGAGGTCGCGCTCTCCGAGCTGTGCGCGTGCGCGGGGAGCCAATTTGATCCCGCCGTCGTGGAGGCGTTCCTGCGCCTGCGCGCGCGGGCCCGCCGGGAGGCCTCAGGCCAGACCCCGGCCGCCGCCGAGATCAGCGCCGCCATCGCCTGACCGCAGCGTCCTGGGGCCGCCGCCGTCAGCGGCGACGCCCCAACGCGGTGGTCCTACTGGTCGTTGGCGCCCTCGACCAAACCGCACACTGGGGGCGTGCGGCCCCGAACCGTTTTCGTGTCGCACCGGGTCTATGTGGGTGCGAACACGAATATGGAAAGGACCGCATGCTGAACTTCACGAGGAAGGCCTCCATCGACAGGGGTCCGGGTTCCCGCGAGGGTCTGCCCGAGAGCGCCGAGCGCGCGACGTTTGCCGCCGGGTGCTTCTGGGGCGTCGAGGCCTCGTTCCGCGAGATCGAGGGCGTCCTGAAGACGACGGTCGGCTACACCGGCGGCACGACCGCCCACCCGTCCTATGAGCAGGTGTGCTCCGGCGGCACCGGACATGCCGAGGCGGTCGAGGTCTGGTTTGACCCGGCCGTGGTCGGCTACGACGACCTGCTGAGCACGTTCTGGACGATCCATGACCCCACCAGCGTCAACCGCCAGGGCTGGGACTACGGCAGCCAGTACCGCTCGGCCATCTTCTTCGCCGATGCCGACCAGGAGCGCCAGGCCATCGCCTCACGCGACGCGCACCAGGCGAGCCTGAGCAGGGAGATCGCCACCCAGATCGTGGCGGCCGGCGCGTTTCATGACGCCGAGGACTACCACCAGCGCTACTTCGAGAAGCACGGCGGCGCCGTGTGCGCCACGACGCTGCGCTGACTGGAGCAGCGATGCGTCAGCCCTCCTCGAGCCTCAGGTACGGCTCGAGGAGGGCGCGCAGCTGCATGCGCCCACGATGCAGGCGGCTCTTGAACGCCGCCTCGCCCACGCCGATCACCTCGGCGGCGTCATGCGTCGAGAGGCCCTCGACGTCGCGCAGCACGACGGCGGCTCGCCAGTCTGCGGGCAACTGGTCCAAGGCGGCGTCGAGCGTGCGCTCGAACTCGCCGGCCAGGGCGCTGGCCTCGGGGCCGGATTGCACCGGCTCGGGCAGCGTCGCCACCGGATCGGCGGCGTCGGCGTCAGGGGCGGGCTGCGCGCGCGGAAGCGTCCGGCGCGAGAGCCGGCGCTGGGCCTCGTTGAAGGCGATGCGGTACAGCCAGGTGGAGAACTGGGCCCGCTCCTGGAAGCGCGCCAGACCCCGCCACGCGCGCAGGAACACCTCCTGGGCCACCTCGTCGGCGTCGCCGGCGTCCAGGCCGAAGCGCCGCAGCGCCCCATAGACGCGTTCGGCGTGGGCCATCACCAGCTCGGCGAACGCCTCCTGGTCGCCGGCGCGCGCCCTCCGGATCAGCTCAGGCTCGGAGGTCGGGCCGCCGCTCACGGGGCGGTTATACCGCCCGCGGCCGGCGGCCCGCTGGGCTCCTGGCTAGTGCTCGTCCAACGACAGCGAGCAGGAGTTGATGCAGTAGCGCTCCCCGGTCGAGCCCGGGCCGTCAGAGAAGACGTGGCCCAGGTGCCCGCCACAGGCGGCACAGGTCACCTCGACGCGGTGCATGCCGTAGCTCCAGTCGGCGTGAAGCTCGACGTTGGCGCGGTTGGCGGGCTCGGTGAAGCTCGGCCACCCGGTGCCGGACTCGAACTTGGTGTCCGAGGAGAACAGCTCGGCGCCGCACCCGGCACAACGGTAGGTGCCGTCGCGCTTCTCATCGACGTACTGGCCGGTGAAGGGCCGCTCGGTCGCCTTGTGGCGCAGCACCTCGTACTGCTCGGGGCTGAGCTGCTCGCGCCACTCGCGGTCGGTCTTCTCCACGGGCGCGTCTGTCTGGTTCTGGATGTTGCTCGTATCGGTCATGCCCGGTTTGACCCGTCCATCGTCGCAGACGATTCAGCTCGCCATCAGGAGGACGGAGGCTCGTCCAGACGGCCGCGCACGAGGGCGGCGATCCGGGCCGGGTCGCCGCCGCCAGGTGCGGGCAGGTGGCCCAGGCCGCTGACCACCGCGCGCAGCCCGGCCAGCAGCCGGTCGCACTCCGGGCAGTCGCTCAGGTGGCGCTCCAGGCGCCCACGCCCGCCTGGCGCCAGCTCGCCGTCCAGGTAGTCGGACATGCGGCCGGGCGCCCAGGCATGATCGAGCTTGAAGCGCACCCGGTATGAGAGCCTCATGGGACGTATGACCTCGGCAACGCGCAAAGAGGTTCGCATAGGTCAGGCCGCGCGGCGCTGGTCGCGCGCCACGCACCGACACCGGCGCGGCCCTCGAGCTCCCGCCGGGGCCGCGTGCCCCCGCGCTGTGGCAGACGCTGGCCTGGATGAGCCGGCCCGGCGCCTTCCTGCAGGGGGTGCACCGGCGCTATGGCGATCCGGCCACGATCCGGACGTTCTGGACCGAGGAGCCGATGGTGCTGTTCAGCGGGCCCGAGGCGGTGCGCGAGGTCTTCGCGCTGCCGGCGGAGATCGCCCCCGCCGGGCAGAGCTGGGAGTTCCTGCGGCCGTTCGCCGGGTCTCACTCGATCCTCGTCATCGACGGCGAGGAGCACCTGCGTGAGCGACGGCTCCTGCAGAAGCCGTTTCACGGCGAGCAGATGCGGGCGCTGGCGCCGATGATCGGGGAGCTGGCGCGCACCGAGCTCGCCGGATGGCACGGCCGGGTGAACACGCTGGAGCGCATGCGCGCGCTCACGCTGGAGATCATGCTGCGCGTCGTGTTCGGCACCCGCGACGAGCGGGAGTTCACCCAGCTGCACGCGGCCGTGGAACACGCGCTGGACGGCGTGCGCACGCTGCCGCGCGTGCTGGCCATGGCCGTGGTGATGAAGGACCTGGGACCGTGGAGCCCGTGGGGGCGGTTCCGGATCGCCGTGGAGCGGTTCGATGCGCTGCTCTATGACCTCCTGGCCCGCCGGCGGCGCGAGCCCGATGACGGAGCGTCGGTGCTCTCACTGCTCCTGGCGCAGCGAGACGAGCAGGGAAGCCCACCGACCGATCAGCACCTGCGCGACCAGCTGGTGGCCCTGCTCATGGGCGGCCACGACAGCTCGGCGGCGTCGCTGGCGTGGGCGTTCGAGCGCCTGGCCCGCACCCCCCAGGTACGCGCGCGCCTGCGCGAGGGCGACCCGGCCTACGTCGACGCCGTGGTCAAGGAGGTCCTGCGGGCGCGGCCGGCGCTGACGATCGCACCCCGCCTGCTGCTCGAGCCCGCGCGCATCGCGGGGCGGACGATCCCCGCCGGTGTCCAGGTGGCGGCGTGCCTGTGGTTGGCCATGCGCCGCGAGGACCTGTGGCCCGACGCCGGGGCGTTCCGTCCCGAGCGCTGGCTGGACGGATCCTCGAGGCACCCGTCGTCGTGGATTCCCTACGGAGGCGGGGTGCGCCGCTGCGCGGGGGCCCCGTTTGCCGAGATGGAGATGCGCGAGGTCCTGGGTGCGGCGGCGGCGCTTGACTTCCGGCCGGCCCGGCGGGGGCCCGAGCGGGCGCGGCGCAGCATGCTCGTCGTCGTGCCCGAGCGCGGCGGCGAGATCATCGTGAGCTAGCGGCCCGCCGCGCCTCCTCCTCGTAGGGGTTGTGCGCGTAGCCGAGGCGCAGGTAGGAGAGGGGCATGCGGACCGGGTGGTGCTGCATCTGCCACACGTGGCACAGCTCGTGGCAGACCAGGTCCTCGTCCGCGGCGAGCCCGGGCGAGCGCAGCAGGATGAGGTTCCACATCGTGTAGCCGTCAAAGCGGCGAAACCACGGCAGCGCGAACAGCCACGCCGCCGAGACGATCCACACGCGATCGATCTTCACCGGGCGCGGGTACAACGTCAGGCGGTCCAGGCGCGCCTTGGCGCTGACGACGACGTCTGGATCGATCCGGCCCACGTCTGTGGTCCTCGGGGGCCTAGAAGGGGCCGCCGCTCAGCGTCAGCGGGTGGGACTCATAGCCGCGGGCCAGGCGGTAGAAGAACCCGCCGTCGGTCTGGTCGCCGGTCGTGCCGGTGGCGCCGCCGCCGAAGAGGAGCCCGACCACCCCGGCGTTGCGGGTGGCGCGCAGGTGCGCGCCCGACCTGTCGTCCAGCCACCACTGCAGGCGGTTGTCCTGGTAGTGGCCCGAGGTGTTGTTGAGCTTGGTGTCGCCCAGGGGGAGCTGCCACAGCACCACCGGCGTGTGGGTGCGCTTGGTGAAGGCGGCCACGTAGGCGTCGTGGCGGCGGAAATCGGCCGGGCCCCACCACGTCTTGGGGTTGTTCTCCACGTACTGGTAGTAGCCGGCGTCGCGGTCGGTGATGTCATTGAAGACGAGGTCGAAGTGGGCGTGCAGCGACTCGTAGAACGCCGCCGATCTGTCCCCGAGCGCCCTCATGTGGGCCAGCGACGGCTTGGAGTACGTCGGGTCCTCGTCGGTTCCCCAGGTGCTCAGGTGCCAGGCCAGCGTGACATGGGGCGCCAGCCGGTTGCGCAGCGCGATCAGCCGGTGGGCGAACGCGCGAGCCGGCCCCACCGCGTTGGCCTGCTCCAGATAGCCCCACAGGTCAGGCTCGACGTGGATGACCACGAGATGTGTGCCCGCTGAGGCGGCCACGCGGCGCAGCAGCAGCTGATAGTCGGCCCAGTAGGCGCGCATCGTCGCCGCGTCGCGCAGGTTGGAGAGGTCCTTCTGCTGCTCCGAGCCGCCGGTGGCGGGCGAGGACTGCAGCAGCTGGTAGTAGGTGAAGACCGGGATCTGATGGGCGGCGATGGACTCGCGCACGTACATCGAGGCGAACGTCCCGTTGGCATTCCAGGTCGACCACCCGTGGCCGGTGTTGACCCCGCCCGACAGGTACTGGTAGCGCGCGTCCACGCGCGCCTGCCGGGCGAGATGCTGGGCGTCACCGGGGGAGTCGGTGACGCCGAGGAGCAGGTGGTGAGGCCAGCCCAGCGGCAGCGCCGCCAAAGACACCAGCAGTGAGAGCACGCTCCGGAGCATCGCCGTGGTCACGGTAGCGCCGGCGCGCGGAGGTCGCTCCACGTTGGCCCTATCCCCAGCCCCGCGCGGGCAGCAGGGCGCGGAGGTCGCCGATCACGTCGGCGTCGACCGCATCCTTGTCGGTCCGGTAGCGCTTGACCCGCGCGAACCGCAGCGCGAGGCCCCCCGGGTAGCGGGTCGAGCTCTGGACGCCGTCGAGCGCGATCTCCACCACCAGCTCCGGTCGCACCATGACCGCGATGCCGCGCCGCTCGATCTCGCGCGCCAACAGCGCCTCGGTCTGCCAGCGCAACAGCTCGTCGGTCAGCCCCTTGAACGTCTTGCCCACCATGACGAAGGCGCCGGACTCGGGGTCGCGGGCGCCCAGGTGCAGGTTGGAGAGCCACCCCTGCCGGCGGCCGTGGCCCCACTCGGCGCCGAGCACCACCAGGTCATAGGTCTGTACCGGCTTGACCTTGCGCCACGCCTTGCCGCGCCGTCCCGCCGCGTAGACCGAGGCGGCGTCCTTGACGACGACCCCCTCGTGACCGGCGGCGATCGCCTCGTCGAGCACGCGCTGGGCCGCCTCCGGGTCAGTGGTGAAGATCCCCGGGATCTTGTGGTCGGGCGCGATCTGGAGCAGGCGGGCGGACCGCTCATCCAGTGGCGTGTCCAGGAGGTCCTCGCCATCGACGTGCAGGACGTCGAAGAGGAAGGTGACGATCCCCTCCGGCGGCGCGCCGCTGTCGATCTGGGACACCGTGTACTGAAACGGCGCCGGGCCACCGGCGTCCATCCAGATGGCCTCGCCGTCGAGCACCGCCTGGGTGACCGGGAGCGCGCGCACGGCCTCGACGATCCCGGGCAGCGTCTCGGTGATCTCGTTGAGGTTGCGCGTGTAGATGCGGACCTCATCGCCGCGCCGGTGGATCTGGACGCGGATCCCGTCGAGCTTGAACTCCACCGAGGCGCGCTCGAAGCCCTGCAGGGCCTCGGTCACGTTCGCGCCCGTGGACGCGAGCATGGGGAGGATCGGCCGGAAGATCTCAAAGCCGACGGCGCGCAGGCCCGCCTCGCCGGCGGTGATCGCGATGTGCGCCATCTCGGTGAGGTCGCCGGAGAGCATGAGCGCGCGCCGGGCGATCTCCCCGCGGACCCCCGCGGCCTTGGCCACCGCGTCTGCCATCAATCCGGCGAGGGCGCCCTGGCGCAGGCCCCCGGTGAGCAGGCCGGCCAGAAACGCGGCCTCGGGCTCGGTGGCACGGCCCATAAGGTCCTCGAGCAGCGCGCGGCGCCGGCTCGCCGAACCGCTGCCGGTCTCCGACTCGATGGCCGAGATCGCCTGGTCGACGTCCGCCACCGTCAGCGACGGCGTGTCCGCGGGCGGTCGCTCGAGGCCCCGGAGCGCCGAGTAGCCGATCCCGACCCGTCCCTGCCGCGGCACTCCGGAGAGAAAGCCGACGCAGATCGGGACCTCGTGAGCGTCGAGCGTGCGCAGCAGGTCTGCCAGCGTGGCCACCTTGACCGAGCGCGAGCTCGTCGCGGCGACGGCCGCGGAGGCGGCGACGACATCGGCAAACAGGGTCATTTCCTCCTCATTGGTGGTCATCAAGTCCAGCAGGTCGTTGGGACGACCGTCGACGTGGCCATCTCATCTGGGAGAACGCGACCGGAGCGAGGACCCGTCGATGTTGCCCACCCATCTCCGTGGCCGGCCGCGTTGGGGTCCTGTTATGCCTGTGTGACCGGCGGCGCCACCGTGTAACACCCACGCCGCGCCAGGGTGTGTCTAGTGTGAAGACGGACATGATCGCCCTGGCACGACAGCGCGTACACGGCCATCTGTGGCCGATCCTGCAGACCGCGGTGGCCGCGGTGAGCGCGTGGTACATCGCCGTGCTCGCCGGCGTCGAGCATCGCCCCACCTTCGCCGCGATCGCCGCGATCATCTCCCTGGGCGCGGCCTTCGGGGAGCGCCGCCAGCGCGCGGTGCAGCTCATCGGCGGGGTGATGCTGGGCATCGTCCTGGCCGACCTGCTCGTGCGCGCCATCGGCACCGGGCTGCCCCAGATCGGTCTGCTCGTGGTGCTGGCGATGCTGGCCGCGGTCATCCTGGGCGGCACCGAGCTGCTGGTGACCGAGGCGGCGGTGTCGGCGATCCTCGTCTCCACGCTCTCCTCGACCCCCGAAGTGCGCCTGCTCGATGTGCTCATCGGCGGCGGCGTGGCCCTGATCGTGCACACGCTCGTGTTCCCGCCCGAGCCCCTGACCAACGTGTCGCGCGGCACCAACGCCGTGTTCGGAGAGCTCGGCGTGGTCCTGCGTGACGCCGCCGGGGCGCTGGCCGCCGGCGATGCTCGCCTGGGGGAGGCCGCCATGATCGGCGCCGACCGGATCGAGCGGCACGTTGCCACCCTGCGCCAGGCGGTCGTGTCGGGCAGCGACACCGCGCGCTGGGCGCCGGTGCGCCGCGGGTCGCGCGGCCAGCTCGAGCGCTATGCGCGCGTCCTCCCCCACGCCGATCTCGCCGCCCGCGCGATCCCCGTTCTCACGCGCCGCATCCGCCAGTACGTCCGCGGCGGCAACCCCCCGCACCCCGAGCTGGCCGACGCGATCCGCGACCTGGGCCTGGCGGCGTGGGAGCTGCCGACGCAGTTCGACGAGCCGTGGCGCAGCGGCGACGTGCTCCGGCTGGCGCTGCGCGCCGCGGGCGCGGCGACGGCGGCGGCCGAGCGCGATCCGCGCCTGGCCGTCAACGACATCGCCGGGCAGGTGCGCTCCATCGCCATCGACATCGTGCGAGCCTCCGAGGCCGGCGAGACCGACCACAGCGCGCTGACCGAGGCGCCCACCGAGGAGCTGCTCGCCGCGCTGCCGCTCCCCGAGCCGGCCGCGCTCTGAGCAGCGGAGCCGGCCCGGTCAGCCAGGCGGTCAGGCGGTCAGGCGGTCAGGCGGTGGACGGAACCCGATGGGTGCGCGACCGACCCGACGCGGTCGATTGCTCTGACTCGAGCTGGTCGAGCGACTTCCCGGCGTTCGAGGGCGCGAACAGGAGCCCCAGCAGCGCGCTGGCGGCCACGAAGCCCGTGAGGATCCAGCCCAGGGTGTGAAAGCCGGTCTTGGAGATCGTCGGCACGTAGAAGCTCCAGATGCCCAGGCCGATGCGCACGACGGCAAAGGACAGGCCCTGCGCGGTGCTGCGCATCAACGTCGGGAACATCTCGCCGCTCCAGAGCTGGAAGAACGGCTGCTGGGAGAAGCCGCCCCCGACCCCGAGCAGGATCACGTAGCCGAGCGCCACGGTCAGGCTGAGCTGGAACACCGCGAACAGGAGCAGGGCCACCACCTGGATCACCGCGCCGATCATGAACATGCGCTTCTGGTTGACCCGGTCGACGAGCGGCATGAACACGAACGCCACGCCCAGCGCGACGAGGAGGAAGCTGCCCGCCTGCAGCCCGACACTGGCCGCCTGGCTCTCCGAGCCCACCGTGCGCAGGATGAACGGGAGGTAGAAGCCGTTCGTGCCGGCCATCAGATTCCACAGGCCGTACATCCCGATGAGGAACGCGATCGACCTCAGGTAGGGCGGACGCAGCAGCTCACGGAACGCGGCAAGGCTCAGGGACCGCTGCCGGACAGCTGAGTCACCTGCGGCCGCGGGCGTCTGCGAGGCCTCGGCGGCCTCGGCGGCCTCGGCCCACACCTTGGACTCAGACAGCTTGCGCCGCAGCGCCCAGAGGACGATGGCCACGACGAACAGGTGACCGAAGATGATCCGGGTGCCCGTCGTGCCGAGCCCCGAGAGAGCCAGGGCCATGAGCAGAACCAGTACCGGTCCGAGCATCCACAGCAGCTGGGCCACGCCCGCGTGGCGGCCGCGCGCGTTCTTCGGCGCGGTCTCGGCGATCAGCGTCCAGGACGCCGGCACGTCGGCGCCCACGGCCAGTCCGGCGAGGATGTAGCCGAACACCAACATCCACGCCGACTGGGCGAAGATGATCCACAGCAGGCCGAAGGCGTAGACCAGGAGGTCCCACTGGTAGATGCGCTTGCGGCCGTACTGATCACACAACCAGCCGCCGACGAGCGCGCCGACTCCGGCCGAGATCGCATTGGAGCTGAAGGCGCCGATGATCCCGACCAGGTTGGAGCTCATGTGGAAGAGCTGCGTCCACAGCACCAGCCCCGATGCGCCCGCGACGATCGATCCCGCGTCGATGTAGTTCGCCAACCCCGCGAGGATCGTGTTCTTCCACTGCTGCCGGGATGAATCGGTCGCCGACCCGTCAGACGCGGTCTGTGTCTGCATCCTCAACCCTCCCTCAAAGGTTGTGTGATCGATTTCGACCACTTTCGATCGAAGTCGATGTACCCACCTCATGTTTTCCCAAAACCAACCGTGGGGTAGCGTGAATGGGAGAGCGAGAGTTGGGAGAGCCATGCTGACCGTGACGAGCCTTCGCTGTGAGCAGCGCACCGACGTGCCGTGCGTCGAGGACCCCGCGCCGAGACTGGGGTGGACGCTGGGTGCTGACCGCCCCGGGGCACGGCAGGCCGGTTACCGCATCCGGGTGGCCTCAGACCCGGCGGAGCTCTCAGACCCGGCGGAGCTCTCAGACCCGGCGGAGCTCTCAGATCCGGCGGAGCGCGCGGCCGGCGGCGCGCCGCTCTGGGACACCGGCCAGGTGCGGTCGGCGCAGACGGTCGAGGTCGCGTACGCAGGCCGCCCGCTCCCCGCGGGGGCGGAGATCTACTGGACGGTGCAGGTCTGGGATGAACGCGGTGAACCGTCGCCGTGGGCAGAGCCCGCGGCGTTCCTCACCGCGCCGGCGCACTGGAGCGCCGAGTGGATCGCCCGCGACCACGCCGAGGACCCGGGCGTGGAGGTGCCGTCCGAGGAGAGCCGCGGCAACGACTCCGCGCGGATGAAGCTCTCCCCGCCCACCTACCTGCGCCGCGGCTTCAGCGTTCCCGGGCCGGTGAAGCGCGCCGTGCTCTACGCCACCGCCCGCGGTGTGGTGCAGCTGCATCTCAACGGTACGCGGGTCGGTGACGCCGAGCTCGCCCCCGGGTGGACCGATTACCGCCATCGCATCGAATACGCCGCCCACGACGTCACCGCGCTGCTCTGCGAGGGTGCCAACGCCCTTGGCGCGATCGTCGGTGACGGCTGGTACGCGGGCTATGTCGGTTTTGACCCCAAGCGCCGGGCCCAGCACTACGGGCGCGACCCGGAGCTGCTGTGCGAGCTGCACCTCGAGCATGCGGACGGCAGTGTCCGCGTGGTGCGGTCAGACGGCGCGTGGGCGGCGACCACCGGCCCGATCGTCTACTCCGACCTCCTCATGGGCGAGAGCTACGACGCCCGCCGCGAGCTCGATGGCTGGGCGACGCCCCGGTATGACGACGGCGACTGGGGTCCCGTGCGCGCACGACCGCGCGATGACGTGCGGCTGGTGCCGGAGCGAGCTCAACCGATCCGTTGCGTCCAGGAGCTCGAGCCGGTGGAGGTGATCGACCGCGGGGACGGCGTCAAGGTGTTCGATCTCGGTCAGAACATGGTCGGGTGGGTGCGGCTGGCCGTGGAGGGCGAGCGCGGCAGCAGGGTGCGCCTGCGCTTCGCCGAGGCGCTGGAGGCCGACGGCTCATTGCACCTTGCGAACCTGCGCGACGCGCGACCCGTCGACACCTACGTGCTGCGCGGTGGTGGCCGGGAGACGTTCGAGCCGCACTTCACCTTTCACGGCTTCCGCTATGTCGAGGCCACCGGGCTGCCCGAGGGTGCGGGCCGGGAGGCGATCACCGGGC
The DNA here is from genome assembly GCA_963771675.1 of uncultured Actinomycetota bacterium. Classification (GTDB taxonomy): domain Bacteria; phylum Actinomycetota; class Thermoleophilia; order Solirubrobacterales; family Solirubrobacteraceae; genus Palsa-465. The sequence goes on from CAVYUJ010000012.1 coordinate 93,415, forward strand.
GCGTCGTGCATTCCGACGCGCCCCAGACCGCGACGTTCGAGTGCTCGGAGGAGCTCGTCAACCAGCTCTGGCGCAACATCGGCTGGGGCCAGCGCGGCAACTTCCTCTCCGTGCCGACCGACTGTCCCCAGCGCGACGAACGGCTGGGGTGGCTGGCCGATGCCCAGGTCTTCCTGCCCACGGCCACGCTCAACATGGACCTCGGCGCGTTCATCACCAAATGGGGGGACGACGTGCTCGACGCCCAGTCGCCCGACGGCGCCTATCCCGATGTGGCGCCACGGCTCATCGCCGAGCGCGACGGGGCGCCCGCGTGGGCCGATGCCGGCGTGATCGTTCCCTGGGTGATGCTCCAGCGTTACGGCGACCGGCGGCTCGTGGAGCGCCACTGGGACGCGATGGAGCGCTACATGGCCCATCTCGCGCGCCACAACCCCGACCTCCTGTGGACCCGGCGGCGCAACAACGACTACGGGGACTGGCTCTCGATCGACGCCGACACCCCCAAGGAGGTCCTCGCCACCGCCTACTGGGCTCACGACGCCAGGCTCATGGCCGACATGGCTCGCGTGCTGCGCCGGCCCGAGCGTGCGGCGTACTACGAGCGGCTGCGCGCGGGGATCGTCCGGGCCTTCAACCACGCCTACGTCGGCGAGGACGCCTTCATCCACGGCGACACCCAGACCGTGTATCTGCTGGCGCTGCACATGGATCTGGTGGCCCCCGAGCTGCGCGCGCGTGCCGCCGAGCGACTGGTGGCCGACATCGAAGCCCATGACTGGCATCTGACGACGGGCTTCGTCGGCGTCGGTCTGCTGTGCCCCGTGCTCACCGAGGCCGGGTATCCCGAGGTCGCCCACCGCCTGCTGCTCACCGACACCTTCCCGTCCTGGGGGTACTCGATCCGCCACGGGGCCACCACGATCTGGGAGCGGTGGGACGGCTGGACCGAGGAACACGGGTTCCAGACGGCTCACATGAACTCGTTCAACCACTACTCGCTGGGGTCCGTGGGGCAGTGGCTCATCGAGCACGTGGGGGGCATACGCGCCGATTCGACCCGCCCCGGCTACGAGCACGTCATCATCGGCCCGGTGCCGGGCGAGCTCGAATCGGCTCGGGCCACCTACACGTCGGTGCGGGGGCCGATCACCAGTGCCTGGACCCAGACCGGCGAGACCTTCCGTCTCGAGGTCGAGATCCCGCCCAACACGACGGCCACGGTGATCCTCCCCGACGGCGAGGGCACGACGGCCGAGATCGAGTCCGGCGCGCACACCTTCGCGGTGCAGCGCGCTCGCCCCCGCTCCGCCGTCACCTGACCCGTCACATCAGGGCGGTGGGCGCGGCCAGCATCGCCGCGATGTCGCCCGCCGGCAGCGGGCGGCTGAAGTGGTAGCCCTGGCCGTACTCGCAGCCCAGGGCGGTCAGCGCGTCGAGCTGATCGGTGCCCTCGATGCCCTCGGCGGTGACCCGGAGCCCGAGGCTGTGGGCCAGGCTGACGATCGACCGCACGATCGTCTCTGACTCCGGACGGTCGATCATCGTGTCCACGAACGAGCGGTCGATCTTCAGCGTGTGGCCGGGGAAGTCGTGGAGCACGGTCAGCGACGAGTAGCCGGTGCCGAAGTCGTCGAGCTCGACCGTGACCCCGAGGTCCAGGAGCTGCTGCAGGACCGTGCTCACCAGCTGCGGGTTCTCGATCAACGTGCTCTCGGTGATCTCCAGCACCAGGTTCGACGGGCTCAGGCCGGAGTCGGCCAGTGCCGCGCGGACCTGATCGACGAGCCGCGAGTCGATGATCTGGCGGACCGAGACGTTGACGCTCACGGTGACCTCGGGTGAGACGAGTCCCTGTCGCCGCCACTCGCTGAGTGTGCGGCAGGCGTCACCCAGGACCAGGCAGCCGAGCTGATCGATGAGGCCTGACTCCTCGGCGACGGGGATGAACTGGGCGGGCGGGATGTCGTGCTCGCCGGCGGGCCAGCGGGCCAGCGCCTCCAGGCCGCGGATGGCGCCCGTGCTGAGGTCGATGATCGGCTGGAAGAACGTGCGCAGGCGGTGCTGCTCGATCGCCTGCCGCAGATGCGTCTCCAGCGACATGCGATCGACGACCCGCTGATGCATGCTGTGATCGAAGATGGCGCACCGGCCGCCTCCGCGGCCCTTGGCGTCGTACATGGCGATGTCGGCGTTGCGCAGCAGGACCTCGGGCGCGACGATCCCGTCGAGGTTGTGGGCGATCCCGATGCTGCCGACGATCTGCAGCGCGCGCCGCTCGAACGGGACCGCCTCCGCGATGGTCTGACACAGGCGCGTGCTGATCTCCATCGCCTGCGCCGCCGAGGAGATGCCCTCCAGGACGACGGCGAACTCGTCACCGCCCAGGCGAGCCAGGGTGTCAGACGGTCGCAGCACACGCTCCATCCGCCGCGCCAGCTCGATGAGGACGCGGTCACCCGCAGCGTGGCTGACGCTGTCGTTGATCAGCTTGAAGCGATCGAGGTCGATGTAGAGCACGGCGCAGCCGCCGCGTTCCCGCTCGCCGCGCCGGACGCACTGGGTGATGCGGTCCATCAGCAGCGTGCGGTTGGGCAGGCCGGTGAGGCTGTCGTGCAGCGCATCGTGGATCAGCCGCTCCTCGGCATTGCGCCGCTCGGTGATGTCCGACAGCGAGCCGGTGATGCGCACCGGCGTGCCGACCGCGTCGCAGGTGGACAGCCCGCGGCACAGGACCCAGCGCCAACTGCCGTCGCCGCGCCGGATCCGGTGCTCGTTCTCGAAGTACGGGCTCTGGCCCGCGACGCTCGAGTCGATCTCGTGGCGCAGCCGCTCGAGGTCGTCGGGGTGCACGAGCTCGAACCAGGTGGCCATCTGGTCGGCGTCCAGGTCGTCGTAGCCCAGCAGCATCTTCCAGCGCTCGGAGAAGTGCACGCGCTCCGCGGCCAGGTCCCAGTCCCAGATGCCGTCATTGGTGGCCCGGACGGCGACCGCATAGCGCTCCTCGCTGCGGCGCAGGTCGATCATCGTCTGGTGCTGGCGGACGGCGTAGCGGATCGTCCGCTCGAGGCTGGGCGCATCGATCGTGCCCTTGACGAGGTAGTCGGTGACGCCCAGGGCCGTCGCCTCCATGTCCACCGCGTAGTCGTCCTGGCCGGTGAGCAGGATCACCGGCGCCGGCGGGTCGGCGCCCCACGCGTTGCGGACGAGGTCCAGCCCGGTGTGCTCGCCCAGCCGGTAGTCGACGAGGTACAGGTCGTGGCGGGTGACGCGCACCGCATCCAGGGCGGCGGCGTAGCTCTGCTCCCACTCCAGGTCGAACTTGGTCCGGCCGTTGGCCATCAGCATCGTCTGGGTCAGCACGAAGTCGTCCTCGTCGTCCTCCACCAGGAGGATGCGGAGCGGATCAGACCTGGTCATCGCCGCGCTCCTGCGGCAGCTCGACGAGGTCAAACCAGTAACAGGCCAGGCGCTGCATGGCGGTGGCCAGCTCCTCGAACGTCACCGGCTTGGAGACGAACGAGTTCACGCCGAGGTCGTAGGTGCGCACGATGTCCTCCTCGGCCCGCGAGGTGGTGAGCACGACCACCGGGATCCGGCGCAGATCGGGATCGGTCTTGATCTCGCCCAGAGCCTCCCGACCATCCTTCTTGGGCATGTTGAGATCGAGCAGGATGAGGCCGGGACGGGGCGCGGGGATCCCGCCGTCGGCGTAGGCCCCCTGGCCGCGCAGGTAATGCATCAGGTCCTCGCCGTCGACGACGAAGCGCAGGTCGTTGATGAGCCGGCTGCGCTTCAGCGCGTCGGCGGTGAGGACGCGATCGTCCTCGTCGTCGTCGGCCATCAGGATCGTGATCGACCGGCGTGGGGCGGAGGTCTCAGGCATGTGCACCAGCGATCTCATCCTTGATCGTCTCGGGGAACAGGAGGTCCTCCCCCGGCGCAGAGGGCGCGTCGTCGGGTTGGGTCACCGGCAGGCGCACGGTGAACGCGGAGCCGTGGTCCGGCTCACTCGTGGCGGTGATGGTGCCGTGGTGACGCTCGACGATCTTGCGGCAGAGGGCCAGGCCGATCCCCGTCCCCGGGTACGCCCGTGCTCCATGGAGGCGCTCGAAGGCGCGGAAGATGCGGGTCGCGTACTGCTCGTCGAAGCCGATCCCGTTGTCGCTCACCGTGAGCCGGGCGATGTGGTCGGCGACCTGGGCGTCGATGCGAAGCTCCGGCGTGACGTCGAGGCGCCGGAACTTCAGCGCGTTGCCCAGGAGGTTCTGGAACAGCTGGCGCATCTGCAGCGGGTCGGCCTCGATCGTCGGCATCAGGCCCACCGAGACGTGCGCTCCGTTCTCCTCGATGTTGACCTCGAGGTCGACGAGCACCTGCGAGATGACATGGCCGAGGTTGACGGCGGTGAACGGGTGGCCCTGGGTGGAGACTCGTGAGAACGCCAGCAGGTCATCGATCAGGTTGCGCATCCGCCCCGCGGCGTCGGACATGCGCCGCAGGAAGTCCTGCCCCTGCTCGGACAGGTTCTCGCTCTCCTTGGCGTTGAGCTGGGCGGCGAAGGTCTGCACCTTGCGCAGCGGCTCCTGCAGGTCGTGGGACGCGATCGAGGCGAACTGCTCGAGCTCGGCGTTGGATCGTGAGAGCTCGGCGGCGTGGCGCAGCAGCTCGTTCGTGCTCTGCAGCCGGGCGTTGCCGATCTCCAGCTCGGCGTTGGCGCGCGACAGCGCCGCGCCGCTGGCCAGCAGGCGGCGCAGCAAGGCGAGGAAGCCGAGCGCCACCAGGCCCAGGGCGATGAAGATGGCCCACGGGAGCCACTTGCGCGCCCCGCTCACCGAGCTGAACAGCGAGGACTGCGTGGTGGTGAGCACCACGCGCCACGTGCTGCCGGGGATGGCTGCCGACACGAAGTAGCCGCCGTGACCGTACGCGCCATGTGACCGGGCGGCCTGCCGGAGCGAGGGCAGCCGTGTCGTCACCGGGCTGGGCGAGGCGGTCGAGGGAGCGGCATCGGCGATCACCTGGCCGTGGCTGTCCAGGACGTAGGCGGCGCCGACCGAATGCGGGATCCGCTGCAGATATGTGCCGAACAGCGCGCCGAGCACCGGCGTCGGCAGACCGGCCACGAGGATGCGCGGGCCCGCCGAGGTCTGCAACGGCACGACGAGGTCGACCACGTCGGTGGCGCGATCGCCGCCGGACAGCACATCGGACAGCGACACGGGGGCGCCCGCCCGCACCCGGGCGAACGCCGGGGACCGCAGCGCCTGCGACACATCGGTCCCAGCCGTGGTGTGCGAGCGCGCGACGACGGCGCCGGCACGATCGAGGATGGCGGCGAACGCCAGATGGCTCTGGGCCGTGGCCTTGTCCAGCGCCGCGGTGTTCACCGTCGGCGACGTGTAGGCCGGGGTCGCCGCCGCCGTGCTCGGCACCGATGAGACCTCTGCCTGAATGAGCGCCGAGACGACCTGCGCCCTGTCCTGGAAGCGCGACGCCACCGTGTTGCGCGCATGCGTCTGTGTCGCGTGCAGCGACACGCCGAGCACGACGAGGGCGGCGGCTACGACGAGCGCGGCGGCGCCCACCACGGCATTGGCACGGTGTCCTCCCAGACCCAACAACCTCTGCATTGACATAACGCCGACGCTCTCCCTGCCGGTCAGCGGTCCCTTTTCCGGCGCAATTATGCGCGGATGCGGAGAGTCCTTGTCCGTCCTTGGACAAATGTTGCAGCGCGGTGGCCAGCTCCGGCTGGACGCCGCGCTGTCGGAGGCGCTCAGTCCAGGCAGTCGTACGCGGCGCGCACGTAGGCCTCGGAGCGGTCAGAGCCGATGATCCCGGCGGCCATGTTGTTCATCATGTAGGCGAAGGTGACGCGCCGGTCCAGGTCGGCGATGATCTCCGAGCCGCCCCAGCCGCCCCAGTAGCAGCACCGTCCCTGGGGCACGTAGGGCACCGTCTCGGTCTCCGGCAGCGCGAAACCGATGCCGAAGCGCAGCGGCACGCCCAGGACGAGGTCGGTGCCGTGGCTCTGCTCGTCGAAGATGAGGTCGATCGTCTCCGGCGAGAGCAGCCGCGTGTTCTCGACGGTGCCGTCCAGCGACAGCGCCTTGATGATGCGGACCACCGAGCGTGCGTTGGCGTGCCCGTTGAGCGCGCCCATGTCAGCCTCGCGCCACGCCGCGGTGTTGGCGTTGCCGGCCTCGGCGACCGGCCCGGTGAAGGTCTTGTACATCGGGCTCTCGGGCGGCAGCGAGGCGAGGTCGATGGGCAGCGGTGGCGGCGGGACGACCGGGGCGATGCGCGGCCAGTCGCGCTGCGCGGCGCCGATCTGGAAGTCCGCGCCCACCGGTCCGGCGATCTGCTCGGCGACGAAGCGCTTGAGCGGAAGCCCGGTGACGCGGCGGACGATCTCGCCCACCAGGTGCCCCTGGTTGTTGGCGTGATACCCGGAGGCCGTGCCGGGCTCCCACCACGGCGCCTGGCTCGCCAGCCGCTCGGTCGACGACGTCCAGTCGTACATGTCCTGGACGACGAACGGCGCGTCCCACCCCGAGACTCCGGAGGTGTGACCGAGGATGTGGCGGACCTCGATCGCCTCCTTGCCGTTGGCGGCGAACTCGGGCCAGTAGTCGGCCACCGGCGCGTAGGCGTCGAGCTGGCCGCGGTCGATGAGCATCAGCGCGGCGAGGTTGGTCACGGTCTTGGTCGTCGACCAGACGTTGGTGATCGTGTCGCGCTCCCAGGGCCGGCTGCGCCCGGTGTCACACCACCCGCCCCAGATGTCGACGACCGTCTGCCCGTCGATGTCCAGCACGATGCTCGCGCCGAGCTCATCCTTCTCCAGCTGCTCGGCCAGCGCGTCACGCACGGGCGCAAACCGCGCGTCGCACGTCCCTGACACCTCGGTCATCGGTCTCTCCTTGGGTTGGGCTCGGCGGGGGGCGATTCTGTCAGGGGGCGATGAGGTGAAACACCTCAGTGGTGAAGTCGCCGCCGTCGTCGGGATGGCCGTAGACCTCCCAGACCACGCCGGTCATCTGCAGGCCGTGCGCGCGGGCGTACTCGCGGACAGCGTCGTGGGTGGTGCCGATCCGGCCCGGGTCACCACGGTGGGTCGCGGTGGCGGCGCGGCCGCCGGGGAGCTCTGACTCGATGATCCGGCCCGTGGGTCTGAACGCGCTGGGCGCGAGTACGCCGACCTCGACGTTGGGGGCCTCCCCGCGGTAGAGCATCACGTTGGTCCAGTGGGGCCCGGATGTGCCCGCGATCGCGGCGGCGAACTCGGGACACCGGCGCACGAACGTGTAGACCTCGTCGAGCATCGGCCGCCACCGGTGGGGAAGGTCCTCCCAGGCGACGGTCTCGGCGATCACCGCGGTGCGCCGGGGTGCGACCTCCACCAGGACGACGTCGTCGTGTGCCATGGGCAGTGGCGACTCTAACCGCGAGGGGGCTATCCGTTGCGAACGATGAGGTAGGCACCGACGGCGACGAGCACGACGGCAAGCAGCGAACGCAGGCGCTCGGTGGGGACGGCGTGAGCGATCCGCCAGCCGGCCAGCGCGCCGGCCAGCAGCGGCACGCCGAGGACCAGCACCAGGGGCCAGGCGATGGCGCCGCGCAGGGCGTAGCCGATCGTGCCCACGCCGGCGATGACGACCGACTGAGCCTGGGCGGCGCCGAGGGCCGGGAGCATCGGCGCGCCGATCGAGATCAGCAGCGGCACGCTCAGGAGCTGGCCCCCGAGCCCGAACAGGCCGCTGATGATCGCCACCGCCAAGCCCAGCGGGAGGACGATGCGGGCTGCCGGCGTGGTCTCGGTGCGCGCGGACCCGCTCGTGGAGGTGCGCCGGCGCTGGCGCTCACGCACGTACAGGAGCGCGCCGATGGCGGCGACGCAGAGGCCGAGCAGGATCCCGAATGCCCCGCCCGACACCTGTGCGTTGACCAGCACCCCCAGCGGCGTGCCGACCACGGCCGTCACGACGAGGACCAGGGCCATTCGCTGGGTGTCACGGCCGCGCAGCTGGCCCGATCGGGCGAAGGCGGCGGTGCCCAGCACGGCGCTGCCCACGTTGGTCGCGATCGCCGTGCCGCTGATCGCCGCGGGCGGCAGGCCCGAGAGCAGGAACAGCCCGATCGTCACCAGCACCCCGCCGGGCCCGAGCGCCGTGGTGCCGACGCCCCCGGCGAAGCCGAACAGCGCCAGGATGACCAGCGTGCCGGCGGCGAGATGATCTGCGCTGTGGGTGAGCCCGGCCGCGGCGAACGCCATCACGCGCCGGGGGCCCGTGGACGCACGTCAGGCACCCCTCGCATCGCGCGATCTTCTCAGACGGGCCGGGCGTGGGGGCAGGGGCCGACTTTTGGGAGATCTCTCCGGCGAGACGGGAGGAACTCCCAAAACCCCGTGTTCGATCTGCGGTCAAGACCTCGGGGTGAGCTGCCGACTATTGACGACATGACCAGTCGTGAGCTCATCATCCTCGCCGGCCTCACCCTCGCGGCGTTCGGCCACCTCCTCCTGCACGAGCTCTTCGGCGTCGCCTCCGCCTGGGGCCGCGTCGACTCCCGCTTCCCGGCGAGCTGGCGTTCGTCGCCGGTGTTCGCCGGGGCCTCGCTGCTGGTGGTCGGCGCGGTGTGCGTGCTGATTCCGGCGCTGGGCTGACCTGCGGCGGCGCTGGCGCCCCCCGGCCGCCCCGTCGCGCGTGAGCCGGCCTCAGCGGTTCTAGGCTGGACCGCATGACCCAGACATCATTTCTCGGCGACAAGCCCATCCGGCGGATCGGCTTCGGCGCCATGCAGCTTGCGGGCCCTGGGGTGTTCGGCCCGCCCCGTGACCCCGACGCCGCCCGCGCGGTCCTGCGCCGCGCCATCGAGCTCGGCGTGGACCACATCGACACCTCGCAGTACTACGGGCCCGACGTGGTCAACGACCTCATCCGCGAGACGCTGCACCCCTACCCGGATGACCTCAAGCTCGTCACCAAGGTCGGCGCGCGCCGCGACGACCAGGGCGCGTGGCTGCCCGCCCTCTCACCGGCGGAGCTGCGCCGGGGCGTCGAGGAGAACCTGCGCTCGCTGCGCGTCGAGCGCATGGACCTCGTCAACCTCCGGGTCGCCGACGAGTCCGGCGGGCCGGGCGAGCCCACCGAGGAGCAGGTCGCGATGCTCCAGGATCTGCAACAGGAGGGCAAGCTCGACCTCATCGGGATCTCCAACGTGACGCTGGACGGCCTGCACCGCGCGGCCGAGCTGACCGAGCTCGGCGAGGTCCAGAACGCCTACAGCGTCATGGATCGCTCCGCCGAAGCCCTCCTCGACTTCTGCCGGGAGCGCGAGATCGCCTTCGTGCCGTTCTTCCCGCTCGGCTCGGCCTTCACCGATGGCCCGCGGAAGCTCGCCGAGGATCCCGCGGTGGCCGAGGTCGCGGCCAGGCGCGGCGCCACCCCGTCCCAGGTGGCGTTGGCATGGCTGCTGGCTCGCTATGAGCGGATCCTCCTCATCCCCGGCACGACGTCGGTGGCGCATCTGGAGGAGAACCTGGCCGCGGCCGAGGTGTCGCTGGACGCTGAGGATCTGGCCACGCTGGACTCCGTGGAACAGGTGCGCCGGCCCCAACGCTGACCCGTGGGCTGGACGGGCCGCGTGGACGAACGGCCGATGCCCAAAAATGCCGTTCATCGAATGAACGCCGACTGAGCGCTTCTGCCCATTGTGTTTTCCCCTGCGCAGGAGCACTATCTACGCATCCTCGGGGGCATCCGAGATCCATACCTCTTTCACGGAAGAAGGGGAGAAATGGTTCAGCATCACCATCAGCCAGTCGAATTCCAGATCAAGCTGGCGGCTGCCGTTGTGACAGCCGCTTTCGTTCAGGCACCGCTCCGGTTCGCCGCCTACGCGCTGATGCTGCGACGTTCGCGCCGCGCGTACCCGCAGCTGTTTGACGGGCATGCGGCGGCGGCCGCGGTCGCGGCCTGCCTGGATGAGTACCAGCGCGAGTTGGCGGCCTGACCGCCGCCGGCCCGCGCCAGGCCTCACAACAACCGCCGCCGCGGTGGTATCAGCCCGAGATGGGCACGGCCACCGCGGCGGTGGATTCGCGCACCACGAGCTTGGTCGCCAGCTCCACGTGCAGCGCCTCGATCCGCTGGTTCTGGAGCAGGCGCACGAGCAGCGCGACCGCCATTCGTCCCATCTCGGCCAGTGGCTGGCGCACGGTGGTGAGGGTCGGCGTGACGATCGACGCCTCGAAGGTGTCGTCGAAGCCGACGACGGACAGGTCCTCCGGGATGCGGATCCCACGCCGGCGCGCGGCCTGCATGGCGCCGATGGCCAGCATGTCGTTGAAGGCGAAGATCGCCGTCGGCGGGTCGGGGAGCTCGAGCAGGGCCTCGGTCGCCTCCAGGCCGCCGCGATCTGAGAAGTCCGACTCCACCTCCAGCCGGGGGTCGGGCATCACCCCCACGGCAGCGAGCGCCGCCCGGTAGCCGCGCAGCCGCTCGTCGGTGGCGATCCAGCCGCGCGGCCCGGTGATCGCGGCGATCCGACGGTGGCCGAGGCTCAGCAGGTGCTCGACGGCCTCGCTGGCCCCCGAGGTGTGCCCCGCCGACACCGTGGGCACGCGTTCGTCCAGCGCGGTGTGGGGGTCGATGATCACGAAGGGGTAGCCGTGCTCGTGCAGCGCCGACAGCTCCTCGCTGGACTCCTCGGGGAGGATCAGGACGGCGCCGTCGGTGGTGCCGTGCATGAGGCGCTCGAGCAGTGTCACCTCGCGCTCGTGCTCGTGGTGGGTGGGGCAGAGGACCATCCGCATGTCGTGCTCATACAGCGCCTCGCCGGCGCCGTCGAGGATGACCGAGAAGTAGGAGTGGTGCACGACGGGCGACATCACGCCGACCAGGCCCGTACGCCCGCCCGACAGCGCCCGGGCCGTGCGGTTGGTGCTGTAGCCGTGCTCGCGGACGACGCGCATGACCGCCTTGCGCGCCTTCTCGGAGACCTCGGCCCGCCCGTTGATGACGCGCGACACGGTCGCGGTCGACACACCGGCGAGGTCGGCGACCTCGCGGATGGTCAGCCGGGACGAGCGTCCGTTGCCGGTTGGGTCGTCTGCGATTTCCATGGAACGGGATTGAATCACATCATGAAACGTTACGGCAAGTGTTGCGCGCAGAAGATTTACGAGTTTCCGCAGAGGCACTGTTTGTCAGGCCCTATAGGCGCTTGACACGGCTGCAATTGTTCCGTTACCGTTTACATCAGAGCGGACGTTGGCACGTTCTGAGAGAGTGAGAGAGGAGACGGACAGGTGCGGTTCATCCTGCGCAGGCTGGCGTTCTACGTCGTCGCGGCGTGGTTCGCGATCACGGTGAACTTCGCCATTCCGCGGGTGATGCCGGGCAACGCCGTCGACGCGATGCTGGCCAAGTTCCCCCAGCTCGACGCCTCGTCGCTGCGTGCGCTGGAGGCCGAGTTCGGCACCCGCGCGCACGGCAGCCTCATCAGCCAGTACTTCTCCTACCTCGGGGACGTCGCCCACGGCAACCTGGGCCTCAGCGTCGGGCAGTACCCGTCCAAGGTCACCGACATCCTCGCCCAGACGCTGCCGTGGACGCTGATCCTCGTCGGCACGGCGACGATCCTGAGCTTCGCGCTCGGCACGCTGCTGGGTGTCGTCGCCGCGTGGCGCCGGGGAGGCTGGCTGGATCGGGCGATGCCGGCCTTCACCTTCCTGCAGGCCACGCCGTACTTCTTCCTCGCCCTGATCGTCATCCAGCTCTTCGCGCTGGATTGGCGGCTGTTCCCCTTCGGGCAGGGGTACGACCTCGGCCTTACGCCCGGGTTCAACTGGACCTTCATCTCCAGCGCCATCGCGCACTCCGTGCTGCCGGCGCTGACGATCATCCTCACCGCCATCGGCGGCTGGATGCTCCAGATGCGCAACGTCATGCTGACGACGATCTCGGAGGACTACATCCTCGTCGCGCAGGCCAAGGGGCTGTCCCCCCGGCGGATCATGTTCACCTACGGCGCGCGCAACGCGATCCTGCCCAACATCGCCGGCTTCGCGCTGTCGCTGGGCTTCGTCGTGGCGGGGGCCCTGGTGATGGAGATCGTCTTCTCCTACCCGGGGATCGGACTGACGCTCTTCAACGCCGTCACCTCCAACGACTATCCGCTGCTGCAGGGGATCTTCCTGGTCATCTCGCTCACCGTGCTGCTCGCCTCGCTGCTGGCCGACGTCGTGTACGTCATCGCCGACCCGCGCGTCCGGTCGGGTGTGGTGGATTGATGTCGGCGCTCAGCTCACCGCTCGGGTCCGGGTCTGACGGCGTGGTCATCGAGATCCCCGCCGCGGTCGTGGGCCGCCGGCGCGGCCTGCTGCGCAGCCTGCCCCTGAAGGCCAAGGTCGGCGGCGTGATCCTCGGTCTCTTCATCCTCATCGCGATCATCGGTCCGTGGGTGGCGCCGTTTGACCCCTCGGCCACGACCGCGGGCCAGGCGCTGCCGCAGGGCCCGACCCTCAGCCACCTGCTGGGCACCACCGCCACCGGCCAGGACGTCCTCTCCCAGGTGCTGGCCGGGACGCGCTCGACCGTGGTGCTGGGACTGCTCACCGGCGCCATCGCCACCCTGCTCTCGGTCCTGGTGGGGACCTCGGCCGGATTCTTGGGCGGGCTCGCCGACGAGGGCCTCTCGCTGATCGCCAACGTCTTCCTCGTGCTGCCGGCACTGCCACTGCTCGTGGTCATCCTCGGTTACCTGCCCCATTCGGGGCAGCTCCCCACGGCCATCGTCCTCAGCGCGCTGGGGTGGCCGTGGGGCGCCCGGGTCATCCGCGCCCAGACGCTGTCGCTGCGACGGCGCGACTACGTGGCGGCGGCCCGTGAGGTGGGAGAGCCGGCGTGGCGGATCATCGTCTTCGAGCTGCTGCCCAACCAGATCGGCCTCATCGCCGCCAGCTTCGTCGGCACCGTGCTCTACGCGATCCTCACCTCGGTGGCGCTGGCCTTCCTCGGTGTCGCCGACCTGTCGACCTGGAGCTACGGCACGATGCTCTACTGGGCCCAGAGCGGCAACGCCGTGCAGCTCGATGCATGGTGGTGGTACGTCCCGCCGGGCGTGTGCGCTGCGCTGCTGGGCACGAGCCTGGTCCTGCTCAACTTCGGGCTCGACGAGCTGGGCAATCCGCGCCTGCGCGCAGCCGGGCGGGAGCTGCGGATCGGCCGCCGCGTGTGGCGCCCGGCCGACCCCACCCCGGTCCTGCGCGACGAGGAGGCCGCGCGATGACCGCCGCGCCGCCCCTGCTCGACATCCGCGACCTGTCGATCGCCTACCGCTCGCCCGACGGGGACACGCGGGCGGTGCGCGGGGTGGACCTGGCGCTGCACGCCGGCAGCATCGTCGGCCTGGCCGGCGAGAGCGGCTGTGGGAAGTCGACGCTGGCCTACGGCTCGGTCCGGCTCCTGCGTCCGCCGGCGGTCATCACCGGCGGCAGCGTGACCTACCACGGACGGCGCATCGCCGATGGCAGCTTTGACGTGCTGGGGGCGACCGCGCCGCAGCTGCGGGCACTGCGCTGGCGCGAGATCGCCATCGTCTTCCAGAGTGCGATGAACGCGCTCAACCCGGTGCTGCGCATCGGCGAGCAGCTCCTCGACGCGCTGCGCGCGCACATTCCGGCGCCCGAGGAGCAGCACCGCGCCCGGGCCAGGGAGATGCTCGAGCTCGTCGGCATCCCGGTGGCGCGCATGCGCAGCTACCCGCACGAGCTCTCGGGCGGGATGCGCCAGCGGGTGATGATCGCGATGGCGCTGGCCGTCGAGCCCGAGGTGGTCATCATGGACGAGCCCACCACGGGGCTGGATGTCGTGGTCCAGCGCGAGATCCTGCGCCAGGTGTTCGAGCTCAAGGACCGGCTGGGCTTCTCGGTCCTGTTCATCACCCACGACCTGTCGCTGCTGCTCGAGGTCGCCGACCGCGTGGTGATCATGTACGCGGGGCAGGTGCTGGAGTCCGCCCCGACCTCGGAGCTGCGCAGGGGCGCCGCGCACCCGTACACGCGCGGGCTGCTGGGCTCGTTCCCGCGCCTGCGCGGCGAGCGCCGTCGGCTCACCGGTATTCCCGGCTCGCCGCCGGACCTGCGCGGAAAGTTGGCGGGCTGCCCGTTCCTGGCGCGCTGCGCGTTCGCCATCGATGCCTGCGCCCAGGTCGACATGAACCTGCGTCCGGTCGACAGCGGCGGCAACGGCTCGGCCGTCACAGCGCCTGCCCACCTCACGGCCTGCCCGTTCGTCACCGCCCACTCCCCAGCGCCGGCCGTCGCCGCGTCGTTGGCCGGAGTCGACTCCCCCTCCCCAGCGGTCGCCGCCTCGGGCGTGGCGTCTTCTCCTCCGCCGGACCCGGCGGCGGCCGCCGCGGGAGACACGGATACCGATCCCCACCCCACCCAGCTGGTCCTCGAGGCTGAGAGCCTCAGCAAGGACTACCGGCTGAGCCGTGGCCGGCGCGCGACCGTCATCTCGGCGGTCCAGGACGTCTCGTTCGGGCTCCGCCGTGGAGCGATCGTGGCCCTGGTCGGGGAGAGCGGCTCGGGCAAGAGCACGATCGCCAAGCTGCTGGCCGGCCAGGAGCGGCGCACCGGCGGGCACATCCGGCTGGACGGCACCGAGATCGATCCGTCCGCCCGCCGCCAGTTCCGCGCCTACAAGAGCGAGGTGCAGATGGTGTTCCAGGACCCCTTCGCGTCCCTGAACCCGCTGCACACGGTGCGCTATCACCTCGACCGCGCCCTACGCGTGCATTCGGCTCGCACGGGGAGGGCGGCGAGCGTCACCGAGGTCGACCGGCTGCTGGAGCAGGTGGCGCTGACGCCGGCTCAGAAGTTCCGCGACGCCTACCCGCACGAGCTGTCGGGTGGGCAGCGCCAGCGGGTCTCGATCGCGCGGGCACTGGCGGCGGCGCCACGGGTGCTGCTGGCCGATGAGCCGGTCTCGATGCTCGACGTCTCCATCCGCCTGGAGGTGCTCGACCTCATCGCCGACCTGCGCACCCGCCTTCACCTGGCGGTGCTCTACATCACGCATGACATCGCCTCGGCGCGGTACTTCGCCGACGAGATCCTGGTGATGAACGCGGGTCGCATCGTCGAACGCGGGCCGGCCGAGGAGCTCACCCAGAACCCGACCCATCCGTACACGCAGCTTCTCATCGCCTCATCACCGGACCCCGACAGCTTCACGGCGCCGCCAAGCGGCGAGGCGCTTGCGCTGGCGGCCGGCGACCGGGAAAGGAGGAGCCCGGGATGAGCTAGTGCCCCCACCGGAAGCCAGCGCCCCCGGCCTTACCCGGGGGCGCATGACCCGCGATGCAGGTGCCTGAGCCGAGGCCCAGGCGCACCACATATCGACACGACGTTTGTATCAGGAGGTGCCCGCTCGATGGAGCGAAGCAAGACATACAGGACGCTCAGCGCCAGTTGTTGCGCTCTCGTCGCCGCCGCCGCGCTCGCAGCATGCGGTGGCGTGTCCAGCTCGGCTTCGAGCTCGAACAGCTCAAAGAGCTCGAGCAACAGCTCAAGCACGCCCGTGGCTGCCGGCAGCGGTGCCGTGCTCACCGTGGAGTCCAGCCAGCAGAACGCCATCACCAAGAGCTTCAACCCGTTCGTTCCGTCCTCGGCGGCGTACCTGCTGGGCGCCACCTCCCTTCTCTACGAGCCGCTGCTCCAGGCCAACGCGGTCAAGCCCGGCACCTACTACAACTGGCTGGCCACCGGCTACACCTGGTCAGACGGCGGCAAGTCGATCACCTTCACCATCCGCCCCAAAGTGAAGTGGTCAAACGGCAGCCCGCTCACCGCCGGCGATGTCGCCTTCACCTATCAGATGCTCAAGAAGTACCCCGACGCCAACACGAGCGGGCTGGCGATCAAGAGTGTCAGCGCATCGGGGGACAAGGTGACGATCAGCTTCCCCTCACCGCAGTACGCCAACCTGCAGAACATCGCCGGGCAGGTGTACATCGTGCCGCAGTCGGTGTGGAGCAAGGTGGGTGACCCGGGTAAGTACACCGACCCCGACCCGGTCGGCAGCGGCCCGTACACGCTGACCAGCTTCAGTGGCCAGGGCTTCACCCTGGGCGCCAACCCGAGCTACTGGGGCGGAAAGCCGGCAGTGGGCAAGGTGGAGTTCCCCACGTACGCCTCGTCCAACGCAGCCCTCGCGGCGCTGCAGACCGACCAGCTCGACTGGGGTGGCAACTTCATCGCGGGCGTGCAGCAGGTGTTCGTGTCGGGCAAGGCCACCCACCACGTGTGGTTCCCGCCGGTCCAGACCAACAGCCTGGAACCGAACCTCACCAAGTTCCCCACCAACCAGCTCCCCGTGCGCAAGGCGATCAGCCTGGCCATCGACCGCACCGCGCTCAGCCAGCAGGCCGAGGGCGGGCTCGAGCCTCCGGTCAGCAATGCCAGCGGCCTGACCCTCCCGGTGTTCCAGCAGTTCCTGTCCCCGGCGGTCTCCTCCTCGACGCTGCCGGCGCATCCCGACATCGCCGGTGCCAAGGCCGTGCTCAAGCAGGCCGGCTACGTCATGGGCTCAGACGGCCTGTTCCGGACCAAATCGGGCCAGAAGCTGTCGATCGACATCACCAACCCGTCGTCGTTCGCGGACTACGCGGCCGGTGATGCCCTCATCGCCAAGCAGCTGCGCGCGGCGGGCCTCGACGCCCGCTTCGTCGGCCAGTCGGTGGACGCATGGTCCTCGGACATCGCCACCGGCAACTTCCAGCTCACCCAGCACTGGTCGCAGACCAGCGTGGCTCCGTACCAGCTCTACAACGACTGGCTCAACAGCGCCCAGGCGACCAACAACGCGGCCGGTGACTACGAGCGCCTCAAGGACCCGAACGTCGACGCGATGCTGACCAAGCTGGCCGCTGACAACTCGGTGTCTGACCAGCAGTCAGATCTGGCCCCGATCGAGAAGTACGTGGCCGACAACCTCCCGATCATCCCGACCGTCTACGGCGTGGTGTTCGACGAGTACAACACCGGCAAGTTCAGCGGGTGGCCCTCGCAGGACAACCCGTATGAGTCCGGCAGCCCCAATGCGCCCACCAACGAGGTGGTGATCCTGCACCTTCGACCCACCGCCTGACCCCCCGGCGCTCCGGGCACACCCCCGCCGCTCTTCGCGCGGCGGCGGGGGTGGCGCCGCGGCAAAGGGTCGATCTGCACTCACCATCACAAGGAGACTCAAGTGAACGGGCTGACAACGAACGGCGCCGCGGGGGCGCGCCGGTTCCCGGAGGGCTTCCTCTGGGGTGCGGGGACCTCGGCCTACCAGGTCGAGGGAGCCGTCAACGAGGACGGGCGCGGGCGCTCGATCTGGGACGTGTTCAGTCACACCCCGGGAAACGTGCGCGGCGGGGACACAGGCGACATCGCCTGTGACTCCTACCACCGTGTCACACAGGACGTGGCGCTGCTGGCTGAGCTCGGCCTCGGCGCCTACCGCTTCTCGATCGCCTGGTCGCGCGTGCTGCCCAGCGGCCACGGCCCGGTCAACCAGGCCGGCCTGGACCACTATCGCGCGCTGGTGGACGAGCTGTGCGCCCACGGCATCGTCCCGGTGGTGACCGTGTATCACTGGGACCTGCCCCAGGCGCTCGAGGATCAGGGCGGATGGGCCAGCCGTGACACGGCCGAGCTGCTCGCGCAGTACGCCGGCGTGCTCGCCGACGCGCTGGGCGACCGCGTCGGCATGTGGACCACGGTCAACGAGCCCAAGCAGACGGTGCACCAGGGCTACCGGGTCGGCACGCACGCCCCGGGCCATCGCGACATGGGCCTGGCCGCGGCGGCGACCCATCACATCCTCCTCGGTCACGGGCTGGCGCTCCAGGCGCTCCGTGCGGCGCTGCCGGCGGGGGTGCCGGTGGGCATCGCGCTTGATCCGCACCCATACCGCGCGCTGGGCGAGGACGCCGAGGCGGTCGCGGCCCAGCTCGATGCTGACCACAACCGGATCTGCATGGACCCGGTGCTGCACGGCACCTACCCCGCGGAGGCCCACCCGGACCTGCTGCCGCCCGACGCCCTCGTCCATGATGGTGACCTCACGGCGATGAGCGCGCCGGTCGACTTCCTGGGCGTCAACTACTACCGGCCCCACTACGTCCGCACCGGGGACTGGTCTGACCTGCGGCTCGGCGAGTCGCCGGTGCCCGATCACCCGGGCTTCGTCGAGTACCTTCCGCCCGAACGGCCGCGGACCGTGATGGGGTGGCTGGTCGAGCCCGACGGCCTGTACGACACGCTCATGCGCCTGCACCGCGAGACCCGCGGGGTGCCGCTGTACATCACCGAGAACGGCTGCGCCGCCGACGACTACGTCAACCCCGACGGCGAGGTCAACGACGCCGAGCGGGTGGATTACATCCATGGTCACCTCGACGCCACGCTGCGCGCGATCGAGGAGGGCGTCGACGTCGCCGGCTACTTCCACTGGTCGCTGCTGGACAACTTCGAGTGGGGGTGGGGGTATCGCAGGCGCTTCGGCCTGTACTACGTCGACTACGGGACCCAGCGTCGTCTGCCCAAGCGCAGCGCCGCGTTCTACGCCGCCATCGTCCGCTCCGGCGAGCTGCCCACGCTCGCTCCGCTGGTTGCCGACGTGCCGCTGGCCCCTGCAGGCTAGGGCGCGTGTCCGAACTTGCGGATGCGCGTGCTAGGGGCCGGCGGGCGGCGCGGGCCAGGGCGGGAGCTCGGGACGCAGGCGCTCGCAGGCCGCGGCGAGCGCGAGCACGGCCACGTCGGCGAAGCGCCGGCCCACCAGCTGGATCCCGATCGGCCGTCCGTCCTGTGTGGTCGTCCAGGGGACGCTGATCGCCGGGTGTCCGGAGATGCTGAACGTCACCGTGTAGGCGATGTGCTCCAGCGCCCGGGCCGGGTCCGCGGCGGGGCTGGGCAGGTCGGCGCTGAACGTGGCGACGGGGGCGACCGGACAGAGGATGTAGTCAAAGCCGTCGATGGCATCGCGCGCGGCGATGCTGATCGCCTCGAGCTGGCTGAAGTCCTCGAACAGCTCCATCCCCGTGCGGTCCGCCGCGCCATCCATCCACTCCCGCAGGTAGGGCAACATCCGCTCCTGGTTCTCCGGCGGTAGGGCGCGGAGGTCCCGGAGGCTGCGCATCCGCCAGAAGCGGTCGAGGCCGCCGAGCATCGCGTCGGTGATGAGCGGCCCGATGGGTTCGACCCGGGCGCCGGCCTGCCCCAGCGTCGACGCCGCGGACTCCACCGCGCGGGCCACCTCGGGATCGGTGGGCATCCCCGCGCCGGCGTCGAGCGCCAGGGCGATGCGGGCACCGGCCACGCGCATCTCCAGGTTCTCCCAGTCGAGGTCCTGTGGCGGAAGGCTCATGAAGTCGACGTCGTCGGGCCGGGAGAGGATGGCCATGGCCCGCGCCGCGTCGGCGACCGTCCGGGTCAGGGGGCCGGCCACGCGGGCGTAGTAGGGCGGGTTGACCGGGACGCGTCCGAAGCTCGGCTTGTGGCCGACGACTCCGGTGAAGGCCGCGGGCAGGCGCACCGAGCCCCCGATGTCAGTGCCGATGTTGATCGGCGCGTAGCCGGCGACCGTGGCTGCGGCGGCGCCCGAGCTCGAGCCGCCCGGGTTCCACTCCGGGTTCCAGGGGCTGCGCGTCGTCCCGTGCCTGGTGGACACACCCGAGGTCAGCATCCCGAAGTCGGGCATCGTCGTCTTGGCCACGAGCACCGCGCCGGCCTCCTTCAGTCGCGCCGCGGCGGGCGCATCGCGCGCGGCCGGCGTGAGGATGCTGGCGTTCGAGCCCAGGGGCGTCGCCACCCCCGCGGTGGTGAGGTTCTCCTTGATCGTGACCGGCACGCCGTCGAGCGGGCTCAGCGGCTCCCCGGCGCGCCACCGTTCCTCGGCGGCGCGCGCCTGGCGGTCGGCCGCGTCGTCGTCGCGATGCCACAGCGCGTTGATCGCCGGCTCCCAGGCGTCGATCCGTGCGCGCACCGCTCCGAGCGCCTCGACCGGCGAGGACTCGCCTGCCTCGTAGGCCCGGGCGAGTGCAACAGCGCTAAGGTCGGCCAGGTCGGTCATCGATTGTCTGCACAGACTCGCATGTCGCGGGTCATTCTTGCCGCTCGCGCGTGCCTTTGCGTGCCGCTGTGAGCTATGTGCCATCTTCGCCAGCAATGAGCAGTCAGCGCGCACTTGTCACGGACGGCGAGACTCGCGCCTGCGTCGCCGCCGTGCGCGGCCTGGCCGCGGCGGGCCTCGATGTGGTGTGCACCGCGCCGCCGGGGCAGGTGGCCCCGGCGCACTGGTCACGGGTGGTGGCCCGGCGGATCCGGACTCCGGATCCCCTCACCGACGAGCCAGGGTTCATCGCGGCGCTGGCCGATGTGGTGAGCGGCGGTGGGATCGACGTGCTGATGCCCGGCAGCGACGCGTCGTTGCTGGACATCTCGCGCGGGCGTGCGCGCCTGGAGCCACATGTCCGGATCGGGCTGCCGGCCGAGGCCGACGTGTGGCGGACGCTGGACAAGATGGAGCTCACGGAGGCGGCGACGCGGTGCGGCCTGGCCCCGCCGCCGACGGTGGTCTGCCGCGGCGCCGGCGAGGCGCTGGCGGCGGCGGGCGAGCTGGGCTACCCGGTGGTGGTCAAGCCCCTGCGCTCGGTGATCGAGAACGGGCTGGGGCGGCGGCGCTCCGGGAGTGAGCTCGCCGCCGGGCCCGCGGAGCTGGGCGCGATCCTCGATGACTTCGGCGGTGAGGCGCTCGTGCAGCGGCGCGCCGTGGGCGCCGTGGTGTCCTTCGGCGGGGTCTTCGCCGCGGGCCGGCTGCTCGGCGAGGCGGTGTCTCGTTACCGGCGCACGTGGCGGCCGGGCGCCGGCAACGCCTGCTTCTCGGAGACCGTCGACGCCGCGCCGGAGCTGCGCTCGCGCGTGTGTGAGCTGCTCGCCGACCTGCGGTGGGAGGGGCTCTTCGAGCTCGAGCTGATCGAGCGCGCGGACGGCGGCTGGCACGCGATCGACATGAACCCGCGGCCGTACGGCTCGATGGCGCTGGCCATCGGGGCCGGCTGCAACCTGCCCGCGATCTGGTGCCGCCAGGTGCTCGGAGATCCGGGCGAGCCCGCGCGCGCGACGGCGGGCGTGCGCTATCGCTGGACCGACGCCGACCTGCGCCACGGGCTGTGGCAGCTGCGCGCCGGCCACCCGGCCACCGCCGCCCGAGTGCTGAGCCCCCGCCGCAACGTGGTGCACGCGTTCGCCCGCCGCGGCGACCCGGGGCCCGGCGTGGCGCGGGCGCTGGAGATGGGGAGCCTGGCGGCGCGGCGCGCCGCGGGCGCGGTCGGGGGGCGGGCCGGGGGCGCGGTGGGGTCGCGTGTGGTGGGGTCGCGTGTGGTGGGGGCGCGTGTGGTGGGGGCGCGTGTGGTGGGGGCGCGTGTGGTGGGGGTGCGTCTGGGGGGGCGGCGGCGCGCCGGGCGCGTCGACGGCGGATCCGGTCGTGATCATCGGCGCGGGCCCATGCGGCCTGGCCGCGGCGGCGCACCTGCGCGACCTGGGGATCGCCGTGCGCTGCTTCGGCGAGCCGCTGGAGTTCTGGTCGCGGCGGATGCCCGAGGGCATGCTGCTGCGCTCGCGCCGGCGCTCGTCCAACATCGCCGATCCGCGGCGGGATCTGACGATCGCGGACTACGAGCGCTCCGAGGGCCGCGCGCTGCGTTCTCCGTCGCTCACGCGTGAGCAGTTCATCGAATACGGGCGCTGGTTCGCGCGGCAGGTCGTCCCGGACATCGACACCCGCCGAGTGAGCTCGGTGGCGCGCTGCGGCGGCGGCTTCAGGTTGCGTGTGGCCGATGGTGAGGAGCTGGCGGCGTCGCGGGTGATCGTGGCCGCGGGCCTCGTGCCGTTCATGTACCGGCCCGAGCCGCTGGCCTCGCTCTCGGCCGCGGTGATGTCGCACGCCTACGAGCACGACGACCTCGCCGGATTTGCGGGCCGGCGCGTCGCGGTGATCGGATCGGGCCAGAGTGCGCTGGAGTGCGCGGCGCTCCTGCACGAGCGCGCGGCCGCGGTCGAGGTGCTGGCGCGCAGCGAGGCGGTCCACTGGCTCCCCGACGACACGCTCCCCGTCGCTGCACCGGCCGGCAGGTCGTGGCGCCCCACCGTGCCGTTGCCGCCCACCGACGTCGGCGGCCGCCTGACGGGGTGGGCGGCCGCCACGCCCGACCTGTTCCGCCGCCTGCCCGCGCGCATGCAGCCCGAGGTCGCCTTTCGCTGCATCCGTCCCGCGGGCTCGGGATGGCTGCGCGGCCGGCTGCGCGACGTGCCGATCTCCTGCGGCGTCGTGGTGACCGAGGCGCGGGAGCAGTCCGGAGAGGTGAGGCTGCGACTGGCCGACGGATCATCGCGGACGGTCGACCACGTGCTGGTGGGAACGGGGTATCGCGTCGACGTCCGGCGCTACCCGTTCCTGGACGGCGAGGTGGCGAGCTCGATCGCGGTGGCCGACGGGGGCTACCCGGTGCTCGGACCCGGCCTGGAATCCTCCGTGCCCGGGCTGCATTTCATGGGCGCGGCGGCGGCGCACAGCTTCGGGCCGATCATGCGGTTCGTGGTCGGCACGTGGTACTCGGCGCCCGCGGTGGCCCGCGGGGTCGCGGGCCGTCGCCAGCCGCCGATCAGCTTCGCCTTCTAGTTGGTCAGACCCCGGCCAGCACTCGGCTTCGCTGTTCACGCGACCGGGTACGCTTCTCGGCATGCGCGTTGTGGTCAGCACGATGCTGGCGCTGGTGTTCGGGGGTGCGGTGAGCCTGCTTGTGGGATCCGGTTCGACTGCCCCGGCGCGCGCGGCGACGCCCCGGGCTGCCGCCCGGGCGATGCCGCGTGCGGCGGTGGTCACCACGGTGGGCGCGGTCACCGACTGCACGATCTACTCCGGCCAGCCGGCCGACGCCTCGCGCTGCGGGAACTCCAGCGATGACACCGTCGGCACCGACGGCAACGGCTTCTTCTACCGGACCATGGTCTCGTTCGCCAATCTCAACATCCCGGCCGGGTCCACGGTGAACGGCGCCACCTTCACGATCAACGTCCTGGGGGCACTCGGCTCGACGGGCGCGACGGTGGTCGACATGACCCGGGCGTTCGCACCGGGCGCCGCGACGTGGAACACCTATGACGGCGTGCACCCGTGGGCGACGGCCGGCGGCGACTACAACGCCAGCCCGCATGCGGTGGACACCGTGTCGGGCGCGGGCGCGGCGTCGTTCAGCATCCCCGAGCTGGTCCAGCCGTGGGTGAGTGGGAGCACGCCGTATGGGCAGCTGGAGATCGTCGGGTTCCAAGGCGGCAGCGCGGCGTTCACGATGGCGCACGCGCCGACGCTGACCGTCACCTACACGCCTCCGGCCCCGCCCACCACGACGACTCCTGCTCCCACGGGTCCGACGGTGACCACGCCCGTCCCCACGCCCCTGCCGGTGGCGCACGGGGTGCGCGCGCTGCGCGTCAAGGTCGTGCTCTCCTGGACATGGAACGGGGCGGCGATCCGCCTGCGCAAAGTGAAGGTCGGAACCATGCCGGGGGACACCAAGCTGACGATGAGCTGCCAGGGCGGCGGCTGCCCGCGCCACTCGGCCGCCAAGGTCACCGGCGCGCGCAAGGTGCGCCGCGGGCTGTTGCGGCTGGCCGGCCGGCGCTACCGGGCCGGAGACGTGCTCTCGGTCAAGCTCACCGCGGCCGGATATCGCCAGGAGCGGGCCCGGATCTTCTTCCGCAACGGCAAGCGGCCGCTCATCCTGGGCTGATCCGCGCCCGGGTGGGTGAAATCGAGCCAGCAAGGCCCCCTGGCCCGGTCCTGGCTCGGAAATGCTCGTCAGACGGGTGAAATCGAGCCAGGTGCGCCTGCGCGGGGGTTGCTGGCTCGGAAATGCCCGCAACTCTCCGTATGATGCCTGGCTCGGGAGCTTCGATGGACACACGGGGACAATGCGGAGGGCGGCGGTGACCGGCGTAGGAAAGTGGCAGCGACCTGGCGGCACGGCGTCCGGCTGCGGCATGGACTTCGGCTGCGGCATGGACTCCGGCTGCGGCACGGCGTCGGTCTGCCGGTGCGAGCGGCCGGGGACGTAGGGGCATGGCGGTAGACGGCCCGGGGGGCCCGGCGCACACACCGCAGATCGTCGGGCGCTACGAGATCCTGCGGGAGATCGGCCGCGGCGGCATGGCCGTCGTCTACGTGGCGCGCCAGCCGGACCTCGACCGGCAGGTCGCGCTCAAGGAGCTGAGCCGCTTTCACGCCGGGTCGGCCGAGTACGCGCACCGCTTCCTGCGCGAGTCCCGGATGGCCGGCTCGCTCAACCACCCGAACATCGTGACCGTGTATGAGTACTTCGAGCACGCCACGATCCCCTACATCGCGATGGAGTACGTGCCGCGCGGCTCGATGCGGCCGTACATGAAGCGGCTCACCCTGGGCCAGATCGCCGGGGCGCTGGAGGGCGTGCTCGCCGGTCTCGCCCACGCGGAGGCGGCGGGGATCGTCCACCGTGACCTCAAGCCGGAGAACATCATGGTCACCGGAGACGGGCGCGTGAAGATCACGGACTTCGGGATCGCGCGGGCGACCCAGCGCGCCGGCACGCAGTACATGACGGCGACCGGCATGACGGTCGGGACCCCCACCTACATGGCCCCCGAACAGGCGATGGCCGGCGACATCGGTCCCTGGAGCGACCTGTACTCCGTCGGCGTGCTCAGCTACGAGCTCGTCGTCGGCCACGTCCCGTTCCATGACACCGACGCGCCGATGGTCATCCTCATGCGCCACGTCAACGAGCGCATCCCGTCGGCGGTCGAGGTCCGGCCCGACGTCGACCCCAAGCTCTCTGAATGGATCGACAAGCTCCTGGTCAAGGACCCGGCTCAGCGCACGCGCCACGCCGTGGATGCCTGGGAGTCGCTGGAGGACATCATCGTCGGGCTGTTGGGCCCGCTGTGGCGCCGCGACGCTCGCCTGCTCGACGACCAGATCGCCGTCAGCAACGCGGTCCCCCTGACGCCGGCGCCGTTCGAGAGCCAGGCGTCGATCCGCACGCCGACGCCCGCCTCGAGCCCGGCTGTCGCCGACGAGTTCGTCACCTTCGACCCGTCGCCCGCGGCCGACGTGGCGCCGCCCCCGGTCCAGCCGCCGCCGCCCCCGGTCCAGCCGCCGCCGCCCCCGGTCCAGCCGCCGCCGCCCGCGACATCCACCCCGCCCGCGGCGACACCGACTCCGCCCGCGGCGACACCGACTCCGGCCGCGGTGACACCGACTCCGCCCGCGGTGACACCGACGCCGCCGGCGGTCGAGCCCGTCGCCACGCCCGAGTCGGCGTATGAGACCGTCGCGTCGCAGGGGCCCGTGGCGCCCCCCGAGCCGGCCCCGGAGCCCGTCGCGACTCCGGAGCCGATCGTGACCCCCGAGCCTGTCGCGGAGGCCCCGCCGGCCGTGGATCCCGGGCCGCTCACCGAACCGAAGCCGGCAGCACCCGAGGCGGAGACGGCGGAGGCCGCACCCGCGCCGGTGGCCGAATCAGAGCCCGAAGCCGAAGCCGAGGCCGAGGCCGAGCCGGAGCCGGAGCCGGAGCCGGAGCCTGCCCCCGGCGAGCCGGACTTCGTGACCTACGCGCCGGCGGCCCTCGCGCCCGTGCCCCCGCCGCCCCCGGAGCAACCGGAGCCGGAGCCCGCCGCCGCCGAGCCGGAGCCAGAGCCAGAGCCAGAGCCGGAAACCGTCCCGGAAGCGGAGCCCGAGCCCGAACCGGTGCCGATCGCCACCTCGGAGCCCGTCGCCGCGGTGGCCGAGCCCCTCGCGGCGCCCGAGCCCGAGCCCGTCGCACCCGAGCCCGAGCCACAGCTCGAGCCGGCGCGTATCCCGACCCCCGAGCCCATGCTCACGCCGGTGGCGGCTGCGCGTCCGGGCGCCGAGACGACGGCACGGCGCGGCCCGATCGCCGCGCTGGCCGCGATCGCCATCGTGATCGGCGCCGCCATCGGCTTTCTCGTCGCGCCGAGCTCACACAAGGCGGCGCCCAAGGCGGCTCCGCTCAGCCAGGTCGCCTCCGCCGGGACCGGCGGCTCGCTCAAGCTCCACTTCCCCACCGGCTGGCAGACGTCCAGCACCATCCCGACGGCGGCGTCGTCGCTGAAGCTCGCCGGTCCGACGACGGTCAGTCCCGGAGCGTCCTCGGCCCAGGGAGCGCTCGTCGTCGGCACGGTGACGGGAGTCGGCTCAAACCTCCTGCCTCCCGCATTCACCTCGTCCTTGGGCACGGCGGCCCAGGGCGCGCCGGTGAAGCTGGGCTCCAACACTTTCATGCGTTTCGTCGATGTGGTCCCTCAGAACACGTCGACGGCCCTGTCCGTGTACGCGCTGCCGACCCAGCACGGGACGGCGATCGCCGCCTGCGTGCTCCCGGCCGCCAGCGCGACCGCGTTCAACAGCACGTGTGAGGGGGTCCTCCGGACGCTGCAGTCCACGGCGCCGGTCCTGCCCCTTGGCGCCAACCCCACCTTCGCCGCGGCACTGGGGAAGATCGTCGGCAAGCTGAACGGCGCGCGCGGCACCGCCGGGCATCAGCTCGCCGGCGCAACGAGCCAGAAGGCGCAGGCCGCGGCGGCCAAGACGCTCGCGGGCGCCTACCAGCAGGCCGCGTCCGCGGCCGCCAAGCTCCAGCCCGGCCCGATCGGAGTCCAGGGGAGCCAGGCGATCGTCGCCGCGCTCGGGCGGCTCGCCACCGGCTACCAGGCGCTCAGCACGGCGGCGGCGCACAACAACAAGAAGGGCTACGCGACGGCCGGGGCGGCAATCGGCAAGGCCCAGAGCGCGCTCAACGCAGGCTTCGGGCAGCTGCAGCAGGCCGGCTACACGATCGGCTGACGCCGATGGCTACACGATCGGCTGACGCCGATGGCTACACGATCGGCTGACGCCGATCGCTACACGCTGGGCTCACAGCCGAGGCGGCGCGAGCGAGAGTCGCGCCGCGCACCGGAGCCGGCGATCAGCCGCCGCCTCCGCCACCGTGGGAGACCCCGGACGAGGTGCTGCCTCCGGATGACGCGGATCCGGCACCGGACGATGAGGATCCGCCGCTGGAGGGTGCGGCGCCACCGCCGCTCGACGTCGATCCGCCTCCCGTCGTCGCGGGCGTCGTGGTCACGGAGCCTGACCCGACCGACGAGCTGCTGCTCACGGAGCTGCTCGCCGTTGACGGGGTGCTCGTCGTCGACTTCGGCTTGGCCTTCGGCTTCTTGGGCGGGGCGTGCAGCGCGGGAACGGCACCGGCGTTTGTCAACGGGGTGATGGTGGCGTGCTGGGCGCTGTCCGCGCTTGACTGGGCCAGGGACCCGGTCACGGTCGGCGCCGACGTCTTCTTGACCGCGGACCCGATGGCGAACGCCGCCACGAGCCCGACCACGAGTGCCGCCGCCAGCAGCAGCCAGCGCTTGCGTATGTCCTGACCCGCAGGCGCGGCTCCGATCGCCGCAACGTCGGTGCCAGAGATGAACGAGCTTTCCATCAGATCCGTACCCCCGGTGTCATTTCCGTCCCAATCGTAGACCAGCTGTCCAGGGCAATAACGCGCCGCTAGATGATCCGTTCGCGCACCGCCATCGCCACCGCCTGCGAGCGGCTCTTGACGCCCAGCCGGATCACCACGTCATGCAGGATCGTCTTGATCGTGCGCTCGCTGTAGGAGAGGCGCTCGGCGATCTCCCGGTTGGACAGACCGGCCGCGACGAGGCTCAACACCATCTGCTCACGGGGGGCGAACCCCGCGCCCTGGGGGACCGCCCGGTCGTGCTGCCGGATGGGCGTCACCGAGCCGCTGAGCAGGCGCAGCGCGCTGGAGTCAAAGGCGAAGATCCCGGCGGCGACGGCGTTGACCGCGGCCAGCAGGGTGTCCGGCGTGAGCTGGTCGCGCGACAACGCGCCCCCGACGCCGGAGCCGATCGCGTCGAGGACCTCAGCGGGGCTCGCCTCGTGCATGCACAGGAGCACCCGCGCCCCGGTCTGGACGGCAATCTCCTGGACGAAGGCCATGGCCCCGCCGAGATCTGAGTCGAGCACAACGACGTCGGCCTCGGCCAACGCCTCGCTCTCCCACGCCAGCGCGATCGACGGCGCATGATCGACCGCCTCGACGCCCGCGGTCATCGACAGCGTCGTACGTAGCCCGCTTACGTAGATCGTGTCCCGGAACACGATGAACACCCGCATCGCCCCACCTCTGTTTCTGGCTTGGTCCCGATCCGGCGCTACAGCGGGTGAATCATATGGCCCCGGCGCAAGGGCTGCACGCCGGGTGGTCCATTGCACGGGATGGGCCGGCTACTCCTCACGGCGGGCGACGCGGACGACATGCTCTCCGGAGACCACCACTTCGTCGGGCTCGATCAGGACCTGGCGCCCGGCGGCCTTGGAGCCCTGCTCGCCGGTTGCGATGTCCATCTCATACAGGCGCAGGATCTTCACGCTCTCCACCGCGTCGAAGGCGTGCATGATCGCGTAGAGCTCGCCCTGGTTGAGCGAGCGGCCCGGCGGCCACCCACTCCCGACCGCGCCCGGGTTGCCCCCGATCATCGGGTTGAGATACGTGTAGAGCTGGTCCCGCACGTGGCGCTCGATGCGGTGGGTGTCGGCGCGCGGCGTCACCTGGAGGTTGACCACGACCGAGATCGCGCGGAAGCGCATCGGCTCCAGCCGCACCGGCGTCCCCGGGAGCTTGCGCGCGTCCAGGTATCGCTGGATCTCCTCCAGCAGGCGCTCGTCGGGTGTCAGCTCCTCGAAGGTGAGCTTGCGGTCGGCGGGGTCCACGCGGGGCAGGATCCGCAGCGTCACTCCCGGGAGGCCGTCGACGACGCGCAGCGCCCGCGCCACCCGCGGCGTCGCCTCGGTGGCCAGGAACTCATAGTCCTCCGCGGTCACCGCGCGGTAGCGCGTGCGGATCTGCAGCGCGGACCGCTGTCGCGCGGACTCGAGGGCCTCCGGGTCCACGCCCCCGAGAGCGGGCCGGGGATTGGACACCGACGCGACGCCCGGAAGGGCACTGCGCAGCACGGAGATCGCACCGGCGTCGACATTGCCGGTGCGCCCGCCGCCGTGGCGGTAGCGGCACATGCGCAGCATCGCGCCCTTGGCGGGGATGGCGCCGTGCATCGTCACGCCGCCGTGGGCGTCGCGCAGCTCGGGCCCCAGACGGATGTGCCCGTGTACGAGATCGATCCCGAAATGGCGGTCGCCGACGTCCGAGCCGGCAAAGGAGTCGACCTGCTCCCACGGCTCCCAGTCGCCGTCGCCGGTCTTGACCTCGAGCGTCTCGCCCGGAGCCAGGGCGAGGACCGGCGCAAAGCGCGTGGCAAAGGTCTGACCCGGGCCCCCGTCGCTCACGCCCACCGTCTCCTCCGTCTCCACGGTGGAATGCTCGGCGGGGAGCAGGGCGCCGGTCGGAGCGGCGGTGATCTGGTAGATCTCGGGCGCTTGGGTGAACACGGCCGGCTCGCCCGTGACGCGCGTGGTCTCGGCGATCCGGCAGCGCAGCCAGTGCAGGCGCCGCCCCGCGATCGCCTCGGTGCCGGAGCCCGGCGGGCACTGCACCTCGACCGTGCCCGAGCCGTAGTTGAAGCCGCCGGTGAGATCCTCCAGCACCGCGACCTCGGCCCAGCTGCCGTCACCGAGGCTCACCTCCCAACGCAGCGGCGGGTCGTCGGGCTTGACGCCGGCGCCGCGGGCCATCGATGCCTCCATCGACACGCGCATGAGCAGCCGCGACAGGCTCTCCTCAAAGCCGAGATAGAGCGCGTCGCCGGTCTGCGGCTGGCGGCTGAACGGGATCTGGTCCGGACCCGTCGGGTAGGCCACGCCGTCGGCCACGCCGATCTCCTTGGCCGCGCCGGCGCGCTGGACCAGGTAGGCGGCGGGAAGCGCCGGCGGGATGATGAACGTCTCGGAGGTGCCGAACACGATCGACTCCTGTGTCGCGGTGCGCAGCGTCCCCGCCTCGGTCCCGGCGCGGATCTCCAGCGGTTCGGTCGGGGGAGCGCTGAGGCGCAGCCGCAGCTCCGTGTGGGCGGCCGCCGGACCGTCGAGCTCGATGCCGAGGAGATCCAGGAGGGCGACATGGAGCTTGTCGGGCACCATCCCCAGCCGTTCGACCGCCAGTTCCGTCATCCACGTGAACAGCTCGATCAGCGCCGCGGTGGGATCGGCCCCGCCGTTGACCGCCAGCTCCGGGCACAGGATCGCCACGCGGCGGCGGGCCTCGGCGACGAGCTCGTGGTGGTCGCGGTCGTCGAGACGGACGGTGGCGCTCGTCACGCGGTCTCCTCGGCGGGGATCACGTAGAACGGGTAGACGAGGTTGTAGAGCCGGCTCGTCGCCAGCACCTTGTAGCTGATCGTGATCAGCAGCGTTCCGTTGTCAGACTCACCGAGATCGAAGTCGAGGCTGATGACCTCGATGCGAGGCTCCCAACGTGCCAGCGCGGTGTGGATGGCGGCCTCGATGTGACCGATCAGCTCGGCGTCGATGGCGTCGAAGACGAAGTCGTGGACCGCGCAGCCGAACTCGGGCCGCATCGGGCGCTCGCCGGGGGCGGTGCCGAGGATGAGCCGGATCGCCTGCTCGATGTCGGTCACTCCGTGGGCCAGCGCCAGGACGCCGCGCTGGTCAGCCTGGAGCGGGAAGGAGAGCCCGGAACCGATCAGGTCAGCCATCGCGTCCTCATCCCAGGCTGATCATCGGGCCGCTGACGGTGACGCCGCTGGGGCCGATCTGGATCGAGGAGCCGCCGCATTTGATCGTCACCGACTGCGTGCCCTCGATCGTGACGTTGCCCATGTCGGCCTTGATGCTGACGTCGCCCTGCTTGCTCTCGATCGTGTAGTTCTGCTGCGCGGTCTCGGAGATGTTCTGGTCGGCGCTCACCGTGAGCGACTGCTTGGTGGTGAGATTCATCGCGTCCTTGGCGGTGGCGACGATCTTCTGGTCTGAGAGCAACGCGAAGGAACCGTCCTGGCTCTGGGTGAGATCGCCGCCGGGCAGGTCTGAGCCGTTGAACAGGGAGCCGAGGACGTACGGCCGCGTTGTGTCGCCGTGTTCGAAGCCGACCAGCACCTCCTCGCCCACCATCGGCAGCATCATCATGCCCCGCGCGTTGCCGGCGCTCACCGAGGCGATGGGAGCCCAGGCGCCTTCGGCGTCGGGTCCCAGCGACGGGTACTGCACGCGCACCCGGCCCATGTTGTCCGGGTCGCTGTTGTTGGTGACGAGACCGATCACGAGCTGGGCGCCGAACACCGGGCCGGCGGTCCCGCTCGCGCGGTCACCGCCGACCGACCCCAGCAGCGTGTGCGCCGACGAGTTGGCGAAGTGGGTCTCGTAGGTGGCGCCCCCGCGCAGGATGTGGGTGGCGGCGGCGACCCGGTAGAGGCCGCTGAACTTGGTGCCCAGGCCGCTCACCTGCACCGAGGCGCCGGCGCGGATGCTGGGGTTCCCGTCGCTGACGCCCTCGGCGGCGATGTAGCCGTTGGCCAGCTTGTCCAGCAGGGCCTGGGCCACCGCCTGGCCCTCACCTTGACTCTTGACCGGCTCGCTGGCGATGTGAACGTCGGCGCCGTCGAACGCGCTGGCCACCGAGGATCGCTCGACGCCGATCCGCGCCACCTGATCCGGGCTGGAGACGCTGACGGCGATCGTCTGCTTGTTCTTGGGATCAAAGGCCGCGAGCGTCACCTGCTGCGCCTGCTGGGTCGCGGTCACCCGCGGACTGAACGAGCGCAGGCTCTCGGGCCACTCGAGAGCCACCGGGTTGTCGGCGCTCGGCTTGCGGAAGTACGCGTTCGTGTCCTGGACCACGAACTCGAAGCCCACGCGTTCGGCCAGACGCCAGATGAAGTCCCAATCGGTCTCGTTGTCCTGCTGCATGAACTCGTGGGGGTCGCCGGTGCTGTCGCACTGGGGGGTGAAGCCCGCGTCGCTGAGGACCTTGGTGACGATGTCGCTGGTCGTCTGGTTCTGGTACGTCTTGACCTTCCGCGCCCGGATGAGGACGTGCGACCGGTCAAACCCGCGTACCAGCAGCTCCACGCCGCCCGCTCCGAAGTTGAGCTCCTGGGAGACGACCTGGCCCTTGAACAGGCTGGTGGTGGTCAGCTGATCACGCGCTCCCAGCTTGACCTCCAGCGACTTGCCGATGTCGAACGGGTGTGAGTCGATCGGCTGGTCCTCGCCCTCCTTTCCCTTCTGGTACACGATCGAGAGGGTGGCCATGTCGGGCAGTCGGAGGTAGCTGAGAATGCGGACCTCACGGATCCGGCTGCTCAGCTCCTGGTCCACCTCGGCACCATCGACCAGGATCGAGTAGAGGGCGACGTTGCGGTCCGAGGTGGCGCTCATGCGTCGAGCCGGGGAATGGTCAGCGAGCTCCCGCGCCGCAGCGCGAGCGGGTTGTCGATGCCGTTGGCCTCCGCGATCGGCCGCCATCGCGTGGCGTCGCCGTAGGACTCGTAGGCGATCGAGTGCAGGGAGTCACCGTCCTGCACGATGTGGGACCGCAGCCCGGCGGTGCCGCGGGTGGTGGGATTCTGCGCCTGCCCCGGGGGCGACGTGGCTTCGGCCTGCGCGAGCTCCAGGTCCACGAACGCCCGCATCGGGTCGCCGTTGGGGTGAAAGAGCGCGTATTGGATGGAGATGGACAGCGGCGCCGCCTTGGGCAGCTTGGTCGAGCCCCAGCTGAAGGTGACGAACTTCGGCGCCGAGCCGTTGCCGTGCATGGCCTTCATCAACGCGTTGGCCTGATCCTTGACCGTCTGGTCGGCGCCCTGCAGCGAGGTGTCGAGCAGCAGGGTGAGCTTGTAGGTCATCGGCAGGCCGCCGCCGAACTCGGGATCGGGCCAATCCTTGCTCTGGTTGGGCTTGTAGGTCCAGACGTTGGTCTTGGAGATCGTGTAGGTCTCCGGGTTGAACGCGCACTGGATCGTGTCGCCGCCCTCGATCTGAAGCTTGGCGTTCTGAAATCCTTGGGGGACGGCCATGTCAGGGCCCCAGCTTCAGTCCCGAGTGCGCGATCTCCAGTGTCTCGCCCCACGTCTCGGGATCGGCCGCGTTGGCGTGGAGGTGCGGTCCCGACCAGTGCACCGGGAAGGCGTCGGTGAACGTGAACTTCCGCAGGTCACGGCTCAGGTCACCCTTGGCCGCGGTGAGGGTGAGCGTGATGTCCTGGGTCTGGGCCTTGGTATGCGTGGCCATGAACCACTTGAGCAGGCTCTCGTCGCTGACCAGCCCCCACGTGAGCTTCAGATTCGGATAGCGCATCCGCCCCGGCAGCCGGTGCACGAAGTCGTTGTTGCCGCCCTCGGCGTACTCCAGCACGTCGAACCACACCTCGAGTCCCTCCATGCCCTTGAAGATCCCGAGGAAGTAGGAGTTCGCCGTGATGGTGGGGACTTCGAGAACGACGTAGTGGACGAATTTGGGGGCCATGGCTCAGGAGGGGTTTGCGTGCTTAGAAGGGGTGGTTGATGAGCTGACCGAGCTGCTCCTGCTCCTCGCGCACGCGGCGGAGCATCTCTCCGTAGATGAGGTCTGAACTGTGGCCGCCGCCGCCGCCACCACCGCCACCGGCGCCGCCGCCTGTCGCGCCCTGTGCGGCGCCGGCGGCTGCCGCGGCTGCGCCCGCTCCGGCGGCCGCCGCCCCCGGCACCGCGCGGGAGAGGGTGCGGGTGGGGCGTGCGGGTGCCGGCGCGGCGCCGGCGGGGAGTGCGGCTCGGGAGAGCAGGCGGCTTGGCGCTCCCGTGGGGGCGGCGCGCGGGGCAGAGACGGGCGCCGCGGGGGTCGGGGGCGCGAGGGCGGGTGGGGGCGCGAGGGCGGGTGGGGGTGCGATGGTCGGCGCGGGGGCGGGTGGCGGCAGGGTGCCCACCGCGCTCGGCGGGCTTGCCTCTGGCGGGCCCGCGGACGGTGGCGCCATCAGGCGGGAGAGGAGCTGGGCCGTGGCCGAGAGCTCGGGGGGCGCGTCCGGTGTCGCCTGCGTCGGTGGGTGTGATGCGGGGGCGGCGGCTGACGGGCGCGGGGCGGTAGATGACGGGCGGGGTGTGGCGCCGGTGCGGGGCCGGCGGGCGAGGCTCAGCGCGGGGCGCGGAGACGGTGGGGGCGTCGTGGACGCCGGAGGGGCCGGTGGCGCTGGCGCGGTGGTGGACGGTGCGGTGGTGGTGGACGCTGCGGTGGGGCTGGATGCTGCGGTTGGGCTGGATGCTGCGGTGGTGCTGGATGCTGCGGTGGTGCTGGACGCTGCGGTGGCGGTCGGCACCGGAGCCGCAGTGGGGGCCGGGGTGGCCTGCGGTGCGACCGGCCGCGGGCGCACGCCGAGGGCCTCCCCGATCCTGCGCGCGAGGCCCATTCGCGGCACGGCGGGGGCGGCGGGTGCTGCGGGGGCGGAGGGGGTCGGTGCCGCGCTGTGGTCCGGGCGCCGCGCGAGGGTTGCCGTCGCGCGATGCGGCGGCGGGCCGGGTGCGGGCGTCGCCGGTGCGCGGCTCAGTGGCGGGCGCCGGATCCGTGGCCGGGTTGGGCTGGGACCGGGTGGCGGGCTCGGCGCCCGGGTGACGCGGACGGGCGCGACCCGGGTGGGCTCACGCGAGAGCTGGAGCGCACCGGGGTGCGCCGGCGGCGAGGGTGCGGGGGCCGGCGCGGCGGAGGGCGGGGGAGCAGGCAGGTCGGGCGCTGAGGGCTCACGCCTACGCCGGAACACGTCGGCGACGCGGCGGGCCAGCGGCCGGGCAGCACGGACCGGGGCGGCAGCCGTCGCCGGCGGCGCGGTGACCTGAGCGGGCGGCGGCGCCACGCGCCGTGGCGCACGGTCCACCCGCGGCCGTGGCGGCGGTGCGGAGCGGGCCGCCTCGCTCGGCTGCCGCATCAGGGGTTGCGGGCGTGGGGCGGGCCCGGGAGGTGAGGGCGCATTGGTGGGGGCGCCCTCCGCCGGCTTTCGCTGCAGGACGGTGGCAGCCACCGGGGTCGGGATCGCCGGGGCCGCCGGGGCCGACGCGGCCGGGGGCGACGCAGGCGGAGTGGACGCAGGCGGAGTGGACGCCGGTGGGGGTGACGCCAGCGGAGTGGACGCCGGCGGGGGTGACGCCGGCGGGGACGGAGCGGACGGTGCCGGCGGAGAGGTCGGCGGCGGCGCGGAGCCGGCCCGTTGTTCTGGTCCGTGCGCGGCGGGCGGGGCGGGTGCGTGCGGCGATGGCGGGCTGGGCGCGGCCTCAGACACCGGCGCCGGTGGGGCCGGGGGCTGCGGCGCCGGAGGCGGTGGGGCCGGCACGGAGGGCTGCGGCGCCGGAGGCGGTGGGGCCGGCACGGAGGACCCCGTCGTCTCGGGAGGCACGCCAGAGGGCTCGCCCGGATCGGGTGCGGACACCACGCGCGGGACCGCCGGGGCAGGCGGCACCGGGGGTGCGGGCGGCGCGGGCCGGCTTGGCCGCGGAGCGGGCGCGGGCGGAGCCGGCTGCGCGGAGGCTGCGCGCTGCGCCGAGGCCGGCGGTTGAGGAGAGGCTGCGGGCTGCGCGGACGGTGACCGCTGCACGGCGGGCGCCGGCGGCGCCTCGATGCTCGGCGCGGGCGTCGACGGTGACGGCGCTGCGTCGGGTGCCGCTGCCGGAGCCCGCGACGACGGGTCGGGCGAGGACGCCCTATCGGCGGCGGGTCGCGTACTGAGCCGCTTGCCCGGCCGCCCGGCGGGACGGCGTTGCGGGGGCCCGGGGACCTCGGCCCCGCGCGGGCCCTCGAGGATCCGCGCGCCGCGACCACCGGGCTGAGCGGGTGCGCTCGGCCGCGCGGGCGCGCCGGATGCCGGCGTCGCTCTCTGTCCCTCCGTCGGTCCCACAGCCGACGCGTCGCCGGGCGCCTCAGCAATGTCCGGCGCATCTGCGGCGGGCGTGGGGAGGACCGGCATCGCGCCCTGGTACACCGGCGTGTTGCTGGCGAACATCGCGTCGAACACGTCGTCGGGAAGGTCGTAGCGCTGCTTCATCATCGACCGGAACGTCATCGCTTCCTCGCTCATGGGCGGCGCGGCCTGCGGCGCGGCGGCGGGTGGTTCGGCGGCCGCGTCTGGCCACGTCGCGGCGACGGGGCGCGCCCCGGCCTGAGCCGTCGGCGTCACGGGAGCGGATGGCGCTGCCGGCAGCGGCCGGGCGGTGTCGACCAGCGGGTGCAGCTCCACGGGCGGCGCGATGCGCGTCGACGCGCTCAGCAGCTTGGGCGCGCGCCGGCGCAGGACGGCGTCAGCGACGCGCGCGTGCGACGCCGCCCGCGCGGCGATGCGCTGACCCAGCGCCAGCCGGCGAAGCACCTCCGGCGGCGCCCGATGGGCTGCCCCTGTGCCGACGTCCTCCATTCAGCTTCCGTTCTCCCGAATCTGAGTGAGTGAGTGGGCCTCGGCCAGGAAGCGCCGCCGGTCGGCGTGCTCGAGGTCGAGGATGGCGTCCAGTTGCCAGTGGAAGTGGTAGGCCAGCTCGGCCGCCTCCGACAGCAGTTGCTGCGAAGACGGCCTCGTCATTCCCCCAGGCGCCCGTCCTCTATGTCGGTGAGGTCGACCTCGAACCGGTGCGAGCACTCTGGGCAGCTCACCACTCCGACCGCTTCCCCGTCACTGTTGAAGCGTTCGTACAGCCGTTGGAGGTGATCGAAGTCAGCGGCGAACAGGTTCTCCACCAGGGCGGGGGTCACCTCGGTGATGTCGCCGATGCGGGTCACCGTCCGCGCCAGAAGCAGCACCGTGAGGTAGGCGCTGTTCTGGCGGACCTCGAGCTCACGCAAGGGCTCGATCTCATCCCGCGCCGTGGCCAGGCGCATCGTGCCGACTCGATGAACTTCACCCGTGTCGTCGACGATCCCCCGCGGTAGCGTGAACTCGATCTGCGTCTGCATCAAGCCAACGGCGTGCTGCTACCCGGTCCGCACAGCGCCCAGGTGTCGGCGTCGAGCGTCGCGGTGATGGTGAGTACCCCGTTGGAGCTGGCCTCCGACGCGGAGTGACTGAGACTGGTGAGCAGGGCACCGGTCCCCACCCATTGGAACAGCGCCTGACCGCTGTTGTCCATGAACACCACCGTGACGTTGGCCTTCTTCTGGTCGATGGCCACCGTCGGGTCGGAGATCTTGTTCATCCACTTGACCAGCACGGCATTGGGATCCCAGCCCTGAGTCAGTGTCATGGTCCCGTAGCTGGGGTTCTGCACCGAGGAGATGATCGTCTCGGGCTTGCCCTGATCTCCGTGGAAGATGTGCTTTGGAGCTTCGATCGACCAGTGCGGAGGGCTGCAGGAGCTGAAGAGCAACTGGGCCATGTCCGACGCGGAGGCGATTGCCCCTCCGCCGGACTGGATGTCCACGCTGATGTGAGTGACGGTCTGTACTGGAGGCAGATTTGCGCCCATTCTTGGTTCCTTTCTTAGCTACGACGCAAGGTCACTCTTCGACTTCTGCGCCACCGCCGCCGGTGAACTGGCTGAGACGGAAGATCACGAACTCGGCCGGCTTGACCGGCGCGATGCCGACTTCACAGACGACCTGGCCGGCTTCGACGATCTCCGGCGGATTGGTCTCTGCGTCACATTTCACGTAGAAGGCCTCCGCGGGCGAAGCGCCGGACAGCGCACCGCTGCGGTGGACGCGAGTGAGGAAGCTGCCGACATTGGTCCCCAGCTTGCCCCAGAGCCGCTCGTCGTTGGGCTCGAACACGCTCCACTGCGTGCCGATCATGATCGACTCCGCGATGAAGTTGAACAGCCGGCGCACGTTGATGTAGCGCCACTCGGGATCGCTGGAGAGGGTGCGTGCCCCCCAGATTCTGATGCCGCGGCCCGGGAAGGCCCGGATGCAGTTGATGCCGTTGCGGTTGAGCTCGCCCTGCTCGGCGTGGGTGAGCTGGAAGGCAAGGCCGTTGGCGCCGCGGATGACCTCGTTGGCGGGCGCCTTGTGAACGCCACGATCCTCGTCGGTCCGTGCCCACACGCCGGCGACGTGACCGGAGGGCGGGACGCGCGTCGGCCGGCCGGTCAGCGGGTCCATGACCTCGATCCACGGCCAGTAGAGTGCCGCCATCTTTGAGTCGTAGCCGGCGGTGTTCATCCGCCACTCCAGGACGTCCTGCGCGATGAGGCCGTCCGGAGTGTCGAGGATCGCCATCCGGTCGCCCATCAACTCCGCGTGGGCGATCATCTTGCCCTGGAGATCGCGCATCTGAGCGCCGTCTCCATTGAGGCTGACGATGTCCGGCATGATCAGCATCGTCACCTCGTCGAGCGCTGAGGCGTTGCCCATGCCGCGCCGGGTGGCGACGTCGCCCTCGAAGTCCGATGCCTTGACCTTCTCGACCGCCACCGAGGGCACCGACAGCGTGTAGGTGCCCGCCGCGACGCGCACGTCCGGCAGCGCTGCGCCCGTCTCCTCGATCTTGATCAGCTTGGAGGCGGCGTTGATCTTGGTGGCCACGTAGTTGCGGCCCTTCTTCATCGAGAGGCCGTCGTACTCCTCGCTCTCGGACCCGGAGGAGACGACCATCTTGTAGGTCTGATCGCTGCCGTCCTTGCCCTCGGCCGCCGGCTCCTCTGACACCTCGACCTTGACGGGCTCGTTGCCGCTGCCCAGGGCGACCACCCTCAGCGCCTCGACGTCCTTGTCGGTGGCGGCGGGCAGCGCCGCCTGGGCTGCCGGCGCCCCGCGCTCAGAGCCGACGCGGATGATCCATGCGATCGAGCCGCCATTCTGGAAGTAGCCGTACACGGAGTGAGCCGTGTAGGAGCCCTCCATGAACGGGCCATTCTCCGGATGCTGCGGATCGGTGTAGATGTTCGAGAACTGGGTCCAGTTCGAGATCCGCATCGGCTTGTTGATCGGCCCGCCGGGCAGGAGCCCGACGAACGCGGCGACCGCGGTGGCGACCCCTTCGATGGGCTTGTTCCCCGACGAGACTTCCTCGACGTAGACACCCGGGGTCAGGTATGTGGGCATGTCACTCCTTGAGAGCTAGCGATGACGTTGAGCGGGTTGGCCAGAAGGGGCGTCGCCCGTAAGCGGGCGCCCGCCACACGTGGTCGCCCCCAAGCGCATGTTTCTCTGTAAGTCCGGTCCCCATCCCCATTGCCTTAACTGCAAAGCAGTCTTCAATCCTAAGCATTGGCGACGCCTGCGTTGGGAGGCCTTAAGGGCGGCCGCGCCGGATCGGCTGCCCGAATGGGCAGCCCGAATAGGCAGCGCTGCGGGACTCAGGTCGCGCCGGGGCGCGTGTGCGGCGGGACGGCCGCCGAGCTCAGGTGCGGGCGGAGCGCTTACGCGGCGGGGCGGCGACGAGGTCGCATCGCCCCCCGGGGACCGTGACGGTCGCCTCGGCCTCGTGCCCGTCGGTGGTCCGGGCCACGACCTTGTGCTTGCCGGGCGCGACGCGCGCGAACGTGAAGCGCCCCTCCTCGTCGGTCGCGGCCCAGCGCCCGGCGTCGGGCAGGGCGACCCAGGCGCCGGCCAGCGGCACGTTGTCGGGATCGGCGACGGTGCCGCCGATGCGGTGCAGCTCCTCCATCGTCGAGCGCGGCCTGTCGGACTGAAGCGTGCGGATGGTGGTGGTGCGCACCTCGGGTCCGCGCACGAAGGTGGCGCCGGACTCGACGACGATCTGCACCACGTAGTCGATCGACGCCTTGTACTGCCCGCCGACCGAGGTCCAGAAGTCGGCCTTCTCCTCGCGGGGGCGGCCCACCGAGGTCTCCGCGCGGGCCAGCGTGGTCGACGCGTTCTGGGCGATCACGTCAGAGGGGACGTTCGAGTAGGAGAAGAGGACCGCCAGCACCTGGGAGAGCAGCCGGTGCTCGTCCTCCACCGCCTTGGTCCACGCGGTCACCGCGTAGGTCAGCTCGAGCTGCAGCGGCGGGTCGGACACCACGGCCACGCCGTTGGTCCGGCGCTCTGACGGCGTCGCCGCGGCGCGGTCGAGCGCCTCACGCATGTCGTAGAGGAAGAGGTTCACCGCCGGCCCGGTCAGCTTGCCCGACCATTCCTTGGCCGGCGCGTCGAAGGCGATCTCGACGCCCTCGAAGCCGTGCTTGTCGAGCTCGCGCTTGAGCAGCGTGCGCAGCGCCTCGTCGAGGTCGGCGATGGCCGTGTTGAGCGGAACATCGACAACGCGCGCCATGAGTGCGCACTGTACAGCGTGTCAACCGGCACTCGGGCGCGGTTTCTCACTCACCCCTTCGCGGGCCGCCGCGTCGCGCAGATAGTCACTGATCGCCGCGTACGAGCGCAGGCGCGCGTAGTCACGAGCCGGTATGCGGGTGTCGAATGCCTCCTCGATGAGCGCGACCAGGACGACCGCGTGCAAGGAATCCCACTCGGGCACGGTGTCGACGCCCGCTGATCGGAACTGATCCGGAGGGAGGTCGGGAAAGGCGGCGGCGAGGCAGCCGCGCAGCCTGTCGTCGGCGTCGGTCACGCGCCGTCGACCTCCCGGTGCACCAGCGCCGGAGCGCCGCGTTCGAAGCTCTCGCGGCTGAGGCGCAGCTCGCCCCGCGGCTCGTCTCCGTGCAGCGATGCCAGGAACTCGCGGACCGCGACGTTGCGCGGCGTGGGGCGGAAGGCGAGTGCCACCTCCTCGGCGGCGAACCGGTCGAACACGTGGCGCAGGGTGTGGTACTCGACGCGCCGCGCGAAGGCGCGGCAGCTCATCACCCAGGCATCGATGGCCGGCCCGGCCTCGCCCGGGGCGACGAGCAGCGCCGCGATCACCCCCAGCGGCCCGTACCGGTCCGCATAGCTGACGGTGACGAGCTCCCCTCCGCGCTGCGTCGCCCGCGCCAGCTCGGCCTCGGTCACCCGCCGGCCGTTGAGGTTGAACTGACTGGTCTTGCCGATGAGCTCGACGGCGCGGGAGGCGTGCGCGGCCCCATGATGAAACTCGACCACGCCGTCGACTCCGGCCAGGAAGTCGGCGGATCCGTCGTCTGCGGCGATCGCGCTGCGCAGTGCCTGAGTGGCCCG
Organism: uncultured Actinomycetota bacterium; assembly: GCA_963771675.1. Taxonomy (GTDB): domain Bacteria; phylum Actinomycetota; class Thermoleophilia; order Solirubrobacterales; family Solirubrobacteraceae; genus Palsa-465. The sequence goes on from CAVYUJ010000012.1 coordinate 134,523, forward strand.
GATGCTGTGCAGGCGCAGCCCGTCCTCGGCCGACAGCTCGCCCTTGCCGAACAGGGTCCGCACGTGTTCGAGGAACGGCAGGATGCCGTCGTCGTCGGCGGGGAGCGCGAGGGTGAGCAGTCCGGGCAGACGCCCGCGCGCCTCGTCTCGCTCGAGCGGGCTGTCGTCGATGAAGACCACGGCATCGGCGGCGATGTTCCACACCTCGAGGATGCGAGAGATCGAGCGCGCCTTGCTCCCCCACGTCACCTCCACGGGGTAGAGCACATCTGCCCCGACCAACAGGTCAGGGCGCGCGAGCGCGTCGGCCACGAGGCCGCCATCGTTGCGGCTGGCCACGCCGATCAGCACCCCGGCGCTCGCCAGCGAAGCGAGAAGCTGCTGATAGAGCGCGTGCCGATGGTCGGCTCCGGTCCAGCTGACCTGAGCCGGGCCCGCCTCGTCCAGAAGCCCCGCCCACAGGGTGTCGTCGAGATCGGTGATCAGCCCCTTACGCGCGACGGGCGGGCACAGAATGTCGGCCAGCAGCGCCGCCAGCACAGCGGCGTGGTGCAGCGAGTAGGGAAAGCCTGCGGCGAGCTCGGCCTTGACGTCGCGGCGCGTGGCGATCGGGGAGAGGTCGTCGAGCTTCTGGTGACTCACCATCCGGACGCCGGGCTCCGCCGCCAGCCGGGCCGCGGTACCGGCCGCGAGTGCCCGGAGCGCCAGCTCGTGCGGACCGTCCTGCCCGGGGGGCTGCGGGAACACAGGGGGGAGCGGCAGCGCCGGCATGGTGCAGAAGACACGGCGGCTTCCGGCGACGGCGAGGACCGCGCGCTCCAGGCGCTCGAGTGCCGCCTGGGTCCCGGCCACGATCTCGTCGAGCTGGTCGGCCCGCCAGCCGCCGAGCCGGCGCAGCCCGAGGCGCGGGTCGAGGTCGGGCCACTCCACGACGACGGCGAGCGGATCGGCGCCGGCTTCGCCCGCCCGTTCGATGGTGCCGGCCAGGTCGTCGAACCGTCCGGTCTGCACCTCCACGGCCGCCGTTGGCAGCCGCTCCATGAGCTCGGCGGCCAGGAACGTGCGCAGGTGCAGCGGCTCGCACCCGCAGGCCAACCAGACCGTGAACGGCACCCCGGTCCCGGTCCCCCGGCGCTGCACGATCGCCAGGGCATCGGCCAGCTTCATCAGATGACGTCGAGGTAGTAGCGCTCGACGGTCTGGGCTGCCTCCGGGTCAGACCACAGCGTGAGGTACGCGTGCATCGTGTGCGGGGAGGGCACCAGCCCGGCGGCGAGAAACGGCCGCACGTCCGCGTACCCCATCACCGGCAGCACGACGTAGCCCGCGCCGTCACCGGCCCCCTGGGCCAGCAGGTCGGCGAGCACCCGCCGGCGAGCTTCGTCGGGCGCCGAGCCCCACAGGACGTCGTCCACCACCAGATAGCGCGAACGGGCCGCGTCGGCCACGGTGGCGACGCTCCCGGTGACGACCGCGTCACCCTCGGCCGCCGAGACCACTCCGCCCCGCGCGAGCTGCCACTCCGCCTCGGCGTGGCTCCAGACCCGCCACAGCCGGGCCGCGTCATCGCCGCGCGTACGCTCGGCGTCTGCGGCGGCCGCGCCGACAAGCCGGGCAGGGGGCACACGGTCGCCGGCACCGCTCCCGGCCCGGCCCCCGGGGGCGAGCGTCCCGACAAGGTAGGAGAAAGACTTCACGCGCGTCAGCGGCAGGTCGAGGAGGCGCGAGCCGGTTTCGATCATCCGGTGCATGGCCTCCCCATCGGCGCAGTAGTTCACGACGCCGTCATAACCGGCCGCGGCGGCGCGGCGCATGAGCTCGCTCCACACCACGATGCCGTAGCCCGCCGCCTTCTGCGCGGGCGCCACGGTGAGGAAGGTCGAGATGAGGATCCGCCGCGTCTGCCCCGCGATCTCGACCTGCCGGGGCAGGCCGGCGGCGAAGGCCACGAGACCGTCGTCGGTGTAGATCGCGGGCGTCGGCGCCCGGTCGGCGCCGGGGTATCCCAGCCAGTCGGCCAGCAGCTCCGCGGTGTAGAGGTACGGAGCGCTCGGCCCGTCATCCCAGGACTCGCGCATCACGGCGGCGAGCTCCTCGTAGTCCCCGCGGAACTCCTCCACGTCCTCGGCTGCGCGGCGGATGGTGTCCGCGATTCCCGTCATCTGATCACCGGCGCTGGGCGGTTGCCGGGGTCGGATGCACGCATTAGGATTGCCACATGGCGGAGCGTACGCGTACCGAGGCGCCCGGCGCCAAGCCGGCGGCGAGCCGGCATCCCGACGCTCCGATCGCCCGTCACCCGGCGACGGCGGGGGCGATCGCGCTCCAGCGCGCGGTCGGCAACCGTGCCGCCACGCAGGTGCTCCAGCGGTGGGCCGCGCATCCTGACAAGGACAAGAAGGGCGTGCTGATGCCCGATGAGATGGCCGCCGAGTTCAACCGCTTCAACCCGCCGCTGAGCAAGTAGCGCTCTAGGCGCAGGCGGTGGGGCTCCGAGCGCCGGGCGGCAGGCACCGGAACGACTCGGTGGGGGACTTGCCCGACGCGATGGTGAAGATGACCACCTCGCCCACCTCGTTGGACGCCGTGATCTGGATCGAGACCGTGCTGTGCGGACTGAGATGGCGCTTCTTGAGCACGGAGGCCAGCGCCAGCTTGCCGCTCTTGGGCGCCGAGAACGTCTTCTTGGAGAACGGGCAGCCGTGGCCGTGGCAGGTCAGGGAGATCTTCGAGCCCTTGGGCAGGTGGCTGACGGTGAGCTCGAGCGCGTAGCTGTAGGTCTTGGAGAAGAACCAGGTGTAGGAGGGCGAGAGGCGGATCACGCCGTACTTGAAGGTGACGGTCCTGGTCGCCGACGCCGTGCCCGTGAGGGTGAGCGTGGCCGGCACCTTGTAGCGGGCCGTGAGCAGCTTCCTGCCGGTCGAGTTGAGCGACAGCGTGACCGTCGAGCTCTTGCCGGTCGGGATCGAGTACGAGCCCGACGCGACCGTCTCGACCTTCGTGACCTTCTTGGGTGGCTTGGGCTTGGGCTTCGGCTTCTTCTTCGATGTGGCGGCGACGGCGACCAGCTTGGAGCCCTGCGTGATCACATGTGACGTGAGCTTCGCGGTCCCGGTGCACCGCTGGCTCGGCAGGCCCTGGCAGGAGAGCGTCAGGGTGACGGAGGTCGGCGTCGTCTTCATCGAGACCAGCGAGGCGCCGAGCGACGGCGAGACCGTGACCGCTGCGCTCGTCGACGAGACAGTCGCTGCCACCAGCGGGTAGGTCGCGGTCTCCCGACACGACAGCTGGTGGCCGGCGTCGGCAGCGGGCACCGTCAGGGTCTGGGTCGTGGCCCCGGAGATCTGGCCGCCGTCCAACAGCCACTGGAACCCGTCGTATCCGGACTCGAATGCCGGCTGCTGGCCGGCCCACGCGGACCACGTCGCTCCCTGGCAGGTGAGCGTCTGGCCCGGCTGGGGCGTACCGGTGGCCGCAGGCGCCGCGACCACTGCCCCGGGAGTTCCCGCCCCGGCGAGACCGACCTTGCTTGTCAGCAACTCCGTAAACCACAGGTTGCCGTCGGCGCCGGTGGCGATACCCACCGGACCGCTGTTGGGGGTCGGCGTGGGGAACTCGTTCGTGATCGTGTGTGTCACAGAGTTGATCACTCCGATGTTGGCCACGTTCACCGCGGCGTTGCCCTCGGTGAACCACATGTTGCCGTCGGGCCCCGGTGCGATCACCGTTGGCTGGCTCATGGCTGTCGGAGTCGGGACCTCCGCGGCGATCGAGTGTGCGGCGACGTTGATCAGACCGATCTTGCTGACGGCCGCCGCACTCTCTGTGAACCACAGGCTGCCGTTGGGGCCGTCCGCGATGGCGTTCGGCGCGCTCGACGCAGTCGTGGTCGCGACGTCGCCGCCGGTTCCCGTGGCCGGGTTGATCCAGCCGATCTTGCTCGTCGCACCGATGGTCGCCCCGTGGACGTCCTTCTCGGTGAACCAGATGTCCCCGTCGGGCCCCGCGGCGATGCCGAACGGCGTCACGTTCGTGGTCGGCGCTGGGAACTCGGTGATCGCGTGGGTGGTCGGGCTGATCTCGCCGATCTTCCCCGGGTCGCTCGACTCGGTGAACCACATGTTGCCGTTGGACCCCTCGACGATCGCGATCGGGCCGCTGGCCGCGGTCGGAATAGCGAAGTCGGCCACAGCGTGGGTGACCGGGTCGATCTCGCCGATCTTGTCCGCCAGGAACTCGGTGAACCACATGTTGCCGTCAGGGCCGAGGGCGACGCCCACGGGCCCGCTGGCGGCGGTCGGAGAGGTGAACTCCGTGCTCGCGCCCGTTGACGGATTGACCTCCGCGATCCTGTTGGCGTTGATCTCGGCATACCAAAGGTTGCCGTCGGGTCCGGCGACGATCCCCTCTGGGCCGGCGTTGGCCGTCACGGTCGGAAACTCGGCGATCTGACCCACCGGCGCGGCCAACACGCTGCCGCTCAGCACCATCGCGACGACAACCGCCGCGGGCACGATCCATCGCCATTTCCCCGATCCGTTCACCCTTGCTCCCAGTCTGGCGCCGTACCGTACTCCCAACGGCGGCGCACACCAATTGACGGCGTGTTAAGCCCGCTCCTCAGCCGTCGGTCTGGACCTCGGCCTGCCGCCCGACGTCCCTCACCATCGTGTGGAAGCGCTCGAAGTCAGTCTCCAGGGTCAGCCGGCCCTGCTTGCCGTACTCCTGCGCCACCGCTCGCACGAGATGGCGCATCTCAATCTGCGAGCCCTCGTCGGCGGCCCGGAACGCCGCCGCCAGCGAGCAGTTGCGGATCGCGCCGCCCGACAGCTTGAAGCGCTCGGCCAGGAAGTCGAAGTCCACGTCGTCGGCCAGGGGCGCCGCCGTGGGGAGCACGAGCCGCCAGATGCGGCGGCGGTCCTCCGCCTCGGGAAACGGGAAGTCGATCAGGAAGTCCAGGCGGCGCACGAAGGCGTCGTCGATGTTGCGGCGGAAGTTGGTGGCGAGGATGACCGCGCCCGGATAGGCCTCCATGCGCTGCAGCAGGTAGGCCACCTCGATGTTGGCGTAGCGGTCGTGCGAGTCCGACACCTCGGAGCGCTTGCCGAACAGGGCGTCGGCCTCGTCGAAGAACAGGATCGCGTTGGAGCCGTCGGCGGCGGTGAAGATGCGCTCCAGGTTCTTCTCGGTCTCCCCGATGTACTTGGAGACGATCGTCGCCAGGTCCACCCGGAACAGGTCGAGTCCGAGCTGCGCGCCCAGGACCTGGGCCGCCATCGTCTTGCCGGTGCCCGACTCCCCCGCGAACAGCACCTTGAGCCCCTGTGTCCGCGACACGGTGACCTCGTAGCCCCACTCCGACAGCACCTGATCGCGGTGGCGCAGGTACGCCGAGATCGACCGCAGCAGGTCGAGCTGGCGCTCGGGGAGGACCAGGTCGCCCCAGCTGTAGGCGGGGTCCAGATGTGAGGCCAGCTCACCCAGCTTCGACGACGACGCATGGCGGGCGCCTAGGTCGAGGTCCGCGGCGAGCGGCAGATCGTCTCCGCGCATGCGCGCGGTGATCAGGCTCACCTCGGCGGCGGCGCGGATCTGCTCGATCGACAGCCGGAACTTCGCCGCCACCTCGCTCGAATCGCTCACGCCGGTGAAGCCGCTCCACGCCCGACCGCGCTCGGCGAACGACGGGTGGGGCACTTCGACGATCAGCACCGGGCGGTCCGAGAGCGCGGCCGCCTCCCGGCGCGAGGCGCAGACGAGCACCAGGCGCTCGGGGCTCTCGTCGATGGCGCGCAGCAGTGCCGTCCGTTCGGGCGGCGCCAGGTCGCCGAGACCGTCGACGCACAGCCGGGCACCGGCGAGGACGGCGGCGAGCCGAGCGTCGGCCAGCGTCTCGGGCTTGTCGAGCTCGCGCGCGCCGAGCATGAGCACGGGGGCGCCGGTTGCCGCGGCCACGACCGCCGCGCCGTCGGGGCCGCACGCCACCAGCGGCAGCTGCGTGTGCGCCGCCAGCAGCGGCGCGATCTCGGCGACCGACTCCGCGCGCCCCACCGCGGGCTCCGGTTCGATCTGGCGCAGGCGCGTCCCGGCCGCGGCGCTGCCCAGCTCGGCTGCCCCGAGCAGGAACGCCACCAGCCGGTCGGCCACCTTGACCGGGCGGTCGGCGAGCGTCGTCGTGGCATCGGCCGCCACCAGCCGGATCGCGCCTCCGGTGGACAGGCGGCTGCCCGGCTCAAAGCACGTCAGCACGTCGGCGGCCTGGACCCCCTCGCCCGTCAGCAGCTCGGCGGCGAGCCGAGGGCTGGCCAGGCGGCGGGTGACGTCATCCTGGAGGTAGGCGTACAGGCGGCCGTACCGGGGCTGCAGCTCCGGCGCCACGCACAGCGCCAGCACCGAGCTGTCCAGCGCGTCGAGCCCGAGACGGGACACGGCCTCCTCGAGCCGTGCGCCCGGCGTCGGCGTCCCCGGTTCGGAGGCCAGCGACACGGCCTGCTCGTCGGAGATGTAGAGGCCGCGCAGCGAGTCGTTGGGGTCGTTGCCCGCGGCGACGGCGGCCTGTACCGCGGCCTGCACGCGACCCTCGAGGAACTGAAACCAGTTGAGCGCGGTCCCGGTCGCCGTCACACGCCCGTGCCCGTCAGCCGAGACTCCGGGCGGCGGCCTCGGCCTCGCGTTCGAGCGCGTCGCCCGGTTGCGAGACGGTCAGCGGCCCGGCGTCCGGAGCCCCCCGCTGCTGAACGACGTGAGCCAGCTCATGGGCGAGCAACTCGCGTCCGCCCGCGGAATCAGGCTTGTATTCGCCGGCCCCGAAGAAGATGTCCGAGCCGACGGTGAACGCCCGTGCCGACACGGCGCGCGAGAGGGCGGCGGCATGGTCGTCGTGATGGACGCGCACGTCGCCCATCGGCTGGCCGTAGGCGCCGCCGACCTGCTCCGCGACTCCGGTATGCAGCCGGCTCCCGCGCCCGCTGGCGGCGGCGATGGCGGCCTCGACGTCGGGATGAACGAGGCCGCCGGGGAGGATGCCCTCACCGTCGCGCATCTGGGCGATGACGCGCGACAGGTCGCGGTTGCCCATGCTGGAGCCGAGCCGCGACACCGCCGCCTCGGGCTCGTCCCGGCGTACGGTCGGCGTCGGCTCCGCCACCGCCGGGTGGCGTTGGCGCTCCACATCGGGCGCCACCGAGCGCAGCTCATCCTGGTCCACCAGGCGAGCATAAGTCCGCCGCGCGGAGACCGCAAGGGCTTTACCGATCCAGCCCAATCCACTACCCTCGGGTGCGGACAGCGGTACAACCGGGGGAGGACGACGGCACCTTGGCGCAACGCGGACCTGCGCTAGATCAGTTGACTTGAACGGTCCCCTTGTTGCCGGGACTGGAAATGCTGATCACGCCGCCCCATGCGCACATCGTCGTGCAACCGCTATGCAACGCGGGCTGACCGTCGACCATCACCTTGGCCGCTCCGGGCATCCACGGCGACGTCGTCACGGGGATGCACGGCGCCGGGGTGAACGCCCCGAGCTTGGCCGCGGTGGCAGCTGCCACCGTCGGGTTGGACATCGTGCCGCACATTCCGAATGTCGGGATGTTGACCATGGGCGCGAACGCCTGGATGTTGGCCGCCGGCGTGTCGCAGGTGACCGGCGTGCCCATGGGGATGACCGCGAGCGGCACCGGGACCGGCGGCATGGCAAAGGAGCAGCTGATCATCGCTCCGTTGCTCACCAGGGGCGGCATGACGTGCGACTGTACGCCCGCCGTCCGTTGGTTGCAATGGCAGGCCATCTGAGCGACGTGGACTAGGAACCCACCCACCCCACCATGCTTCCGGAAATCCTTCTCGACGACGTCCGCTTCCAGGAACTGGTGTCAGAGGCGCGCACCCGCATCGTGCGCCACGCCCCGGAATGGACCGAGCACAACGTCTCAGACCCGGGCATCACGCTCATCGAACTCTACGCGTGGCTGACCGAGCTGCTCGTCTACCGGATCAACCGGATCCCGGAGCGCCTGCACTTCGGACTGCTCGCGCTGGTGGGCGTCGAGCCCCGGCCGCCGGAGTGCGCCGGCGTCCCGCTGCGGTTCATGCTCGACCAGCCGGGGGGCGGGGCCGTGGTCCCGGCCGGCACCGAGGTCGCGTCGCCGCGTACCGCCGGCAGCGAGTCCGTCGTGTTCCAGACGGCCGTCGAGCTGGTGGTGCCCCACGAGTGCAAGCTCACCAGCTACGGCACCCAGCGCAAGGGCGCCAAGACGCAGCTGGCCAAGGACGGCGGTCGCGGCGGGCGGGTACCGGACGATCTGCAGGCGCCGTTCGGGAGCCCCGCCTCCGCCGGCGACGCCCTGTTGCTCGGCTTTGACTCGCCCATCGCGGGTCTGGTCATCGAGCTTCAGATCGAGTCGTCGCGCGCCGAGGGATCCGTGAACGCGGGTGACCCGCCGCTTCAATGGGAGGCGTCGGTGGGCGGCGGTGAGTGGGAGCCGGCGATGGTGGTGGCCGATGAGACCGGGGGCTTCACCTTCGGTGGTGGCGCGATCACCGTGCATGTGCCCGAGGCCGCGGCCGAGGCGCGCCTCGAGGGCGTCAATCGCCATTGGCTGCGCTGCCGGGTGCTCGAACGCGGTCGTCGCGACCGGGGCGTGTACACGGCGTCGCCCGAGATCACGTCCGTGCAGGGCCTGATCGCGGGCGGGACGGTCGAGGCCTATCACGCCGCCACGGTCACCGGCGAGCTGCTCGGCACCAGCGAGGGCATTCCCGGAGCGGCCTATCCGCTGCCGCGGCGTCCCGTGCTGGCGCCCGAGGAGGGCGAGGTGGTCGAGGTCCGCGAGCTGGGCAGCGACGAGTGGGTCCCCTGGCAGCAGGTGGACTCCTTCGAGCACAGCGGCCGCTCTGATCGGCATTTCCAGCTCGACACCGCGCGGGGCGAGATCCGGTTCGGCCCGGCCATCCGGCAGCCCGACGGCGGCTGGCGCCGCTACGGCGCCGTTCCGCCGGGTGGGGCGATGCTGCGGATGAGCAGCTACCGGCACGGCGGCGGCAGCGCCGGCAACGTCGCGCCGCGCGCGCTCAGCATCCTGCCGCGGGCGGTGCCGGGCATCGAGAGCGCCACCAACGCGGTGGCCGCCACGGGCGGGGTCGAGCCCGAGTCACTCGACAGCGCGCGCGAGCGGGCACGGCTCGAGATCCGCGCGCGCACGCGCGCGGTGACCAGCGAGGACTTCGAACGGCTGACGCTGGCGGCATCGCCGCAGGTGGCGCGCGCGGTCTGTGTCGGCCCCGACGAGTCAGACCCGGGCCGCCCCGTCCGCGTCCACGTCCTTCCGCGGATCGAGCCGGCCGACCGTCTCCTGGAGGCCGACGAGCTCATTCCGAACGGCGAGCTGATGGCGGAGCTCGCCGCCACCCTGGACGAGTACCGGCTGCTGGGCACGAGCATCAAGCTGCTGCCCGTGCGGCTGCGGGGCGTGAGCATCGTGGTTGACGTGCGCGCCTCGCCGCGCGCCGACCTCGACCGCGTGCAGCACGATGTGGCCCACGCGCTCTACATCTACCTCAACCCGCTGATCGGCGGCTCGCCGACCGGACCGGCCGAGGGTTGGCCGCTGGGGCGCTCGCTCAATCAGGGCGAGTTGTTCGGCATCGTCTACGGGATCCCCGGCGTCGAGTTCGTGAACATCCTGAGGATGTATGAGACCAGCGTGCGCACCGGCGAGCAGTCTCCCCAGCCGACCGACAGCCGCCTGGTCCTCGAGCCCGACGAGCTGATCGCATCCGGCCGGCACATCGTCAAGGCGGCGCACCGTGAGTGACGAGTCGCAGATCACCAACGACGACGGCGAGACCCCCGGCCTGTTCCAGACGTTCATCGGCGGGGGCTTCGGCACCGTCCAGATCGAGCGCGCCGTCGGTACCGACCCACCGCCGCCGGCGGTCTCGGGCCGCCGCTACCTGCGCGACAACCTGCCCGGCATCTACAGCGAGGGCGACTTCGGCATGCGCCTGGTCAGTGGGTTCGAGGCGCTGCTCGATCCGCTGGTGGCGGCGCTCGACAACCTGCCTGAGCACTTCGACCCCGTCTACGCCCCTCGCGACGTGCTCGACCTGCTCACCGAGTGGCTCGGCCTGGAGCACGACGAGGCCCGGTCGGGCGAGGAGCGCCGGGCGATCGTGCGCATGGCGCCCGAGCTCATGCGCCGCCGGGGCACCAAGGCCGGCCTCGAGCTGGCGCTCTCCCTCGCCTTCCCCGGGGTCCCGTTCCGCGTCGAGGACACCGGAGCGGTGACGTGGTCGCTCGACCTCGACGGAGACGAGACGCCGGCGCCACCGTCCTTCGTCGTCTACTGCGACGTGCCGCTGTCGCCGGTGCGGTCGGGTGCGGTCGCGCGCCTGATCGATCAGGCCAAGCCGGCACATGTGACCTACCGCCTGCGCGTCAAGGCGTCGCCCCGCCAGTCCGGAGGCTCGGCGTGAGGATCTGTCGCAGCTGCGGGCGCGAGAACCCCGACGAGAGCGACTTCTGCACCTGCGGCGAGTACCTGCGGTGGGAGCCGACGAACTTCCTGCCGTCGGTCGCGGCGCCCGACGCGGGCACGGCGCAGGCCAACGGAGTCGCGGCGCCGGTGCCGGCTGAGACGAGCACGGCCGGGGGGGCGGGTGCAGGTGGCGCGGCCTCGGGAGCCGCCGGAGCACCGCGCCCGGCGGCGCCGGCCGGCGGGCATCCCATGTCGCCTCAGGACCTTGACCCCAACATCACGCTCGGCCCGGAGATGATCCTGCCCGCCGGTGGGGCGGGCGGTCCAGGCGGGGGCGGGGTCGGGGGCGCGCCGCCACCCGGGGCGGCGGCCCTGTCGCTGCGCCTGCCCGGTGAGGACGGCGCCGACGGGGGACAGATCTCCGTGCCGGTGGCGCCCGGCCAGCGCACGACCGTTCTGGGGCTCATCCGCAACCAGTCCGATGTCGTGGACAACTTCGACCTCTCGGTCCGGGGCCTGCCCGACGGCTGGTGGACGATCGCCCCGGCGACGGCCTACCTGGTGCCGTACGGCAGCGGGGGGACCTACGAGCAGGAGGTCCAGATCCACCTGCACCCGCCGCGCACGCCGCAGGCGCAAGCGCGTCCGTGGTCGTTTGAGGTGGTGGCGGTGTCGCGCGCGTACGGGGGCGAGGTGGCGGCGGCAGCGGCCACCGTCACCATCGAGCCCTACACCGAGCTCGGCACCGAGCTGCGGCCCGAGCGGGCCTCGGGACGGCTCAAGGCGCGCTACGTGCTCACGGTCCACAACAAGGCCAATTCGCGCACCGAGGTGGACCTCGCCGCCGAGGACACCGACGGGGAATGCGGCTTCCGGTTCGCTGAACCGCGCATCGCCCTGGAGCCCGGAAACGGCATGGAGTGCCCGTTCACCGTGTTCCCGCCCAAGCAGAAGTGGATCGGTCGCCCGGTCGACCGTCAGTTTCAGCTCACCGCCACGCCCGCCGGCAGCGAGGGGCCGGTGCCGCCGCGGATGGCCACCTATCGGCAGCGGCCGTGGCTGCCGTGGTGGATGTCGTTCGTGGTGCCACTGGTGGCGGCCCTGGCCGTGGTCATCGTCATGCTGCTGCCCAAGCAGACGGTCGTGCCCAACCTCAAGGGCCAGCCCAGCGCGTTCGCCGCCCAGAAGCTGCTCAACAAGCTCGGGCTCAAGGTCGGCAAGACGACCGCGAAGGTGGACCCCAAGGGCAAGGCCGGCAGCGTCATCGACCAGAGCCCGGCCGCCGGGGCCAAGGCCAAGAAGGGCACCGTCGTCGACCTCGTGGTCGTCACGGGCACGGGGAAGGTCACGGTGCCGCCGCTGGTGGGCCTGACGCTCGGCCTGGCCCAGCAGAAGCTGATCGAGGCCGGCCTGGCGCTCGGCGCCGTCCAGCCGCAACCGCCCAACCCCAACGGCAAGATCTCCTCCCAGCTGCCGCTGGCGGGCACCTCGGTGGCGGGCGGCTTCTCCGTCAACGTGTTCCAGACCGCTCCGGCCGCCGCCGGCAGCTCGACGAAGGCCAAGGCCGCCGTCGCGGCCGCCGCGACCGCCCTGGGCGCGGGCGCGGCCGGCGCCAGCGCCGCCGCCTCGGGGAAGTCCAGCTCGAGCAGCCTCGCCCCCGTCCAAGCGCAGGCGGGCCTGGGCCCCGTCGCCATTCCCAAGGTCCCCACCGATCCCACTCAGGCGGCGCAGGCCCTCGCCAACGCCGGTCTCGTCCCCCAGCCGGTCAAGCAGCTCTCGACGGCGCCGCTGGGTCAGGTGGCCGGAACCGTTCCGACGGCGGGGGCGAAGGTGCCCAAGGGCGCTCACGTGGCGCTGATCATCTCCAACGGGTCGCCGCAGCTGGCCTTTGACAACGGCACGCAGGTCAACGTGATCGATCCCACCACCGGCAAGGTGTCCGCGCAGCTCCCGCCCGGCGTCGGCCAGCAGGTCGAGCCGGCATGGAGCCTGAACGGCCAGCATCTCGTCTATGAGCAGAACGGCCAGCTGATCATGGTCGAGCCGGGCGTCAAGGGCTCTGTGCCGGCGACCCTCACCCATCCGCCGCAGGGCACGAGCGACCGCAACCCGGCCTTCGCTCCCACCGAGAAGGCGATCGTGGTCGCCTACATCCAAGGTACGGGCAACGCCGCCCACCAGCTCTGCTTCGTGTCGGTGACGAAGTTCGCGCAGACCAACACGTGCACCAGCGTGTCCGGCTTTGCCCTCGGCGGGCAGGTGAGCTGGTCACCCGACGGCATGACGATCCTGGTGCTGGGCACGCGCAACGGCGGCCACAACTTCGGGCTGCTGGCCTTCTCCAGCAGCGTGGCGTACTCCGGGCAGGCCGCCAACTGGGGTCAGCCGACGCTGGAGACCGACGCTTCGGTCGCCGGCCAGGGCATCTTCGCCGGCGCGTTCTCGCCCGACGGCAAGAAGATGGCCCTGGTGGCCGGGTCCGGCAACGCCGGGTTCAACCTCTTCATCGTCAAGCCCAACGACTTCAACCCCACCACGGCGGACGAGCTGCCGGTGACCGCGTGCCAGATCAGCTGGCGCTCGGACAGCCAGGAGCTGGCCGTCATGCAGCCCAACGGCCAGTGCCTGCCCCAGGCCACCGGGAAGATCGTCGGCGTCGACCTGTCCAATCCCAAGAACCTGACCACGCTGGCTGCGCTCGGCGCCCATCCGGCGTGGCAGCCGGTGCTCGGTGGCTGACCTCGCTCCCCCCGCCAATCCGGCACTCCCCGGGGCCCTCGTCCTCGTGCTGCCCAACGGCGTGCGGCTGCCGATCCGCGACTCGATGATCCTCGGCCGCGGCGACACCGCGGACGTCAAGCTCGAGGACCGCACCGTGTCCCGGGTTCACGCGCGGATCGATGCCACCCCCGGCGGCCCCATGATCAGCGATGCCGGGTCGCGGTTCGGGGTGACGGTCTCCGGCCGGCGGCTGTCCGAGCCGCTGCTGCTGACCGTCGGCGCCTCGATCGGGCTCGGCAACGTCACCTTGCGCGTCGAGAGCGCTATGGCGCCGCTGGCGTCCGCGGGGGGCGCGGGCGAGGCCGCCGGCGCCGTCGGCGCGACTGGTGCGCCCGGGCGGGACCTGTCCGCGGGTCCGAACGCCACGATCATCGTCCCGGTCAACGCCACGCAGATGGGGCTGCGCGCGCCCGTCCCGATGGCCGGGGACGGCGCGCTGCGTCCGCGGCTGCGCTCCGGCTGGGCGTTGAAGCAGATCGAGGGCGACGCCGAGGAGCGGTGGATCCTGCGCGACCTGCGCAACGACACCTTCCGCACGATCGAGACCGAGGACGCCACGCTGCTGCAGATGCTCGACGGGCAGCGCACCATCGCCGAGCTGCTGACCCAGGCCACCACGGCGGTCGGGCCCTCGGGTCCCGGCCGGCTGGCACGGCTGATCGCCGGCTTGGGAGAGCGAGGCATGCTTGACGGGATCGCGCCCACGCCCGTGGCCGAGCCCGAGCCGGGACTGCTCGCGCGGGCGTTCAAGCCGCGGGAGAAGACGCTCGGATGGATCCCCGACTACTTCGAGCGCGCGTACCGGCACTGGGGCCGGATCTTCTTCTCGCCGTTGACGGTGACGCTGCTGGTAATGCTGTCCGTGGCCGGGGTGGCGGTGTTCGCCTACCTCGTCGGCGCCCGGTACGGAACGCCACTGGTGGTGGCGCACCGGCTGCTCATCGGCGGTGCGGTGTTCATCGGCGGGCGCTTCCTGATCGTGGCGCTGCACGAGCTCGCGCACGGCCTGGCGCTTTCCCACTACAAGCGCCGGACCAGCCGCGCCGGGATACGGCTCCTGTTCATCTTCCCCTACGCCTTCGTCGACACCAGCGAGGCGTACTTCGAATCCCGCGTGCACCGCATCGTGATCAGCGCCGCGGGTCCCGCCACCGACTTCTCGCTCGCCGCCCTGTTCTCGATCATCTGCGCGATCTCACCCAAGGGCAACGTGCGCGACGTGTTCTTTCAGCTCGCGTTCGCCGGGTATGTCGGCGCATTCTTCAACGCGAACCCGTTCCTGGACCGCGACGGCTACCAGATCCTCACGGAGTGGCTGCGCGTGCCCAGGCTCAAGGAGCGTGCACGAGCGCAACTCAAGGCGCGCCTGTCAGGCGCGATGAGTGAGGAGGAGGGCTCACCCGTGCTCGGTCGCTATGCGGTGGCCGGTCTGTTGTGGTCGGTGATCGGGGTCGGGTTTGTGCTCGTGCTGTCCCTGCGCTACTACGACCGGCTGAGCCTGCTGGCGCCCCACAGCGTGGTGCTGGGCGCCTTCATCCTGTTCTTCATCGTGCTGCTGCTGCCGGTGGTGTTCGCCCTGGTGATGCCGATGATCAGCCGCGCTCGGTTCGGGTCTCGCGAGGTGAACCGTGTCATCCGTTGAGCCGCACGATGAGAATGCGTTGGCGGGTCGTTTGATTGAGCGGTTGTTGGTGGATCCGGTGTTTCGGGGGGAGTTTCGGCGGGATCCGGTGGGGGCGTGTGTGGCGGCGGGGTTGCCGGGGTTGGCGCGGGAGTTGGGTGTGGGGGTGGGTTCGGGGTTGGAGACGTTGGAGTTGCGTGAGTCGCGGTCGTCGTTGGCGGGGGTGGTGATGGCGGCTGCGGTGGAGGGGTTGTCGGTGGCCGAAGCGCAGGCGTTTGTGGAGCATGGGGTGAGGGGGTTGCATGGGGTGCGGTTGCCGGGGCGGTCTGGGCATGGGGTGCGGGTGCCGGGTGTGGTGAAGGGGGTGCAGGGGTTAGAGCACAAGGCGGTGGGTCGGGTGCATCATGTGGAGGGTCAGGTCAAGGCGGCGGAGCATCGGGCGGGGCATGCGTCGGGGTCGGCTGCGTCGGGGTCTGGGGCTGCGTCGGGCGCGCCGGGGTCGCAGGCTGCGCCGGGGTCTCAGGCTGCGCTGGGCGCGCCGGGGTCGCAGGTTGCGCCGGCGGGTTCGGGTGCGGGGGCGGGGTCGCAGGCGGCGGGTGGGTCGGTGGGCTCGTCGGGTGGTGGTGTCGGCTGGCGGGTGGTGGTTCGTCGGTGGTGGGTCGGTGGCGGGTGTGTCGCATGGTGGTGGTGGGTGGCGGGGGTGTCGGGTGGGTCGGTGGCGTCGGTGTCGGCTGCGGCGGGGGTGTCGGGTGGGTCGGGGTCGTCGTTGCCGTGGCCGGATGCGCCGGGGTCGGGGGGGTCGCCGGCGGGGGGTGCGGCGGCTGGTGGGGTGGTGGGGTCGGTGCCGGTGGCGTGGTTCGGGGGGTGCGGCGGCTGGTGGGGTGGTGGGGTCGGTGCCGGCGGCGGGTTCTGGTGGGGTGGCGGGCAGTGTGGTGGGGTCGGTGCCGGTTGGGGGTGGGGGTGTGGCTCAGGTGTTGGAGGCGCCGGGGTTGCAGGCGTCGGCGCAGGTGCGGGCGTTTTTGGCCTCGGGGGGTGTGGATCCGCGGATGGTGGGGGTGTTGGATTCGGTGTTGGCGCATCATTCGGTGGGGGTGGCGGATGTGGTGTCGGTGAGTTCGCCGGTGCATGTGCAGGCGTTGGACATCGTGTCGGTGGATGGGCAGCCGGTGGGTCCGGATAATTTCGCGGCGCGTGATTTGGTGACGGAGATCGCGGCGATGGATTCGAGTGTGCGTCCGGATGAGATTGGGACGCCGTGGCCGATTCAGTCGCCGGGGTTCTTTAGTGATCAGAGTTCGCAGGCGAGTTTGCATTTGGCGTTTGAGATGCCGGGCACCAATGCGGGTGAGCCGGCGGCCGGTCAGGTCCCGGGTGCGGGCGCGGTGCCGGGCGCTGGGGTGCCGGGCGCGAACGCGGTCCCCGGAGCGGTCCCGGGCGCGGCCGTCCCTGGCGCGGTGCCTGGCGCGGCCGTCCCCGGAGCGGTCCCGGGCGCGGCCGTCCCCGGAGCCGCCAGCTATCCGGCTCCCGCGTACGCCGCCGCCTCGTATCCCGCCGCCGTTGCCCCCGGGACTGCGGTCCCGGGCACCGTCGAGCCTGCCGTCGCCGGCACCGTCCCCGCCACGGGCGTTCCGGCCACGACCGCGACCCCCGGCTCGACCGCCGCAGAGCAGGCACAGCAGCTCGCCGGCTCCGGAGCCCCGGTCTCGCTTGCGGCGGATCCGACCGCGAGCGCCAAGCTGTCAGCGATGGTGCGGTTCGCCGACTCGGCGGTCGGCAAGCCGTACGTCTATGGCGGCGGCCACGGGGACTTCAGCGTGCAGCCCGGCTATGACTGCTCGGGGTTCGTGTCCGCGGTGCTGCACGCCGCGGGCTATCTCACCCATCCGGTCGACACGACGGCATTGCCTTCACAGCCGGGGATCGAAGCCGGCCCGGGCAAGTTCGTGACGATCTTCGATCGCGCCCTCTCGGGTCATGACGGGCACGTGATCATCGAGATCAACGGCCAGTTCTATGAGTCGGGCGGCATGCACGGCGCGTGGGGTGGTGGGGGCGGCGTGGAGAAGATCGGCCGCCCCTCGGAGGACTACCTCAAGACGTTCGAGCACGTCCTTCACCCGCAGGGTCTGTAGGGGGTGAGCCACCGATGACCGACGATGAGAATGCGTTGGCGGGTCGTTTGATTGAGCGGTTGTTGGTGGATCCGGTGTTTCGGGGGGAGTTTCGGCGGGATCCGGTGGGGGCGTGTGTGGCGGCGGGGTTGCCGGGGTTGGCGCGGGAGTTGGGTGTGGGGGTGGGTTCGGGGTTGGAGACGTTGGAGTTGCGTGAGTCGCGGTCGTCGTTGGCGGGGGTGGTGATGGCGGCTGCGGTGGAGGGGTTGTCGGTGGCCGAAGCGCAGGCGTTTGTGGAGCATGGGGTGAGGGGGTTGCATGGGGTGCGGTTGCCGGGGCGGTCTGGGCATGGGGTGCGGGTGCCGGGTGTGGTGAAGGGGGTGCAGGGGTTAGAGCACAAGGCGGTGGGTCGGGTGCATCATGTGGAGGGTCAGGTCAAGGCGGCGGAGCATCGGGCGGGGCATGCGTCGGGGTCGGCTGCGTCGGGGTCTGGGGCTGCGTCGGGCGCGCCGGGGTCGCAGGCTGCGCCGGGGTCTCAGGCTGCGCTGGGCGCGCCGGGGTCGCAGGTTGCGCCGGCGGGTTCGGGTGCGGGGGCGGGGTCGCAGGCGGCGGGTGGGTCGGTGGGCTCGTCGGGTGCTGGTTCGGTCGGGGGTGGTCGGTTCGTCGGGTGGCTCGGTGGCGGGTGTGTCGCATGGTGGTGGTGTGGCGGGGGTGTCGGGTGGGTCGGTGGCGTCGGTGTCGGCTGCGGCGGGGGTGTCGGGTGGGTCGGGGTCGTCGTTGCCGTGGCCGGATGCGCCGGGGTCGGGGGGGTCGCCGGCGGGGGGTGCGGCGGCTGGTGGGGTGGTGGGGTCGGTGCCGGCGGCGGGTGCGGGTGGTGTTGGTGGCGTGGCGGGTGCGGTGGTGGGGTCGGTGCCGGCGGCGGGTTCTGGTGGGGTGGCGGGCAGTGTGGTGGGGTCGGTGCCGGTTGGGGGTGGGGGTGTGGCTCAGGTGTTGGAGGCGCCGGGGTTGCAGGCGTCGGCGCAGGTGCGGGCGTTTTTGGCCTCGGGGGGTGTGGATCCGCGGATGGTGGGGGTGTTGGATTCGGTGTTGGCGCATCATTCGGTGGGGGTGGCGGATGTGGTGTCGGTGAGTTCGCCGGTGCATGTGCAGGCGTTGGACATCGTGTCGGTGGATGGGCAGCCGGTGGGTCCGGATAATTTCGCGGCGCGTGATTTGGTGACGGAGATCGCGGCGATGGATTCGAGTGTGCGTCCGGATGAGATTGGGACGCCGTGGCCGATTCAGTCGCCGGGGTTCTTCTCAGATCAGAGTTCGCAGGCGAGTTTGCATTTGGCGTTTGAGATGCCGGGCACCAATGCGGGTGAGCCGGCGGCTGGTCAGGTCCCGGGTGCGGGCGCGGTGCCGGGCGCTGGGGTGCCGGGCGCGAACGCGGTCCCCGGAGCGGTCCCGGGCGCGGCCGTCCCTGGCGCGGTGCCTGGCGCGGCCGTCCCTGGAGCGGTCCCGGGCGCGGCCGTCCCCGGAGCCGCCGTCCCCGGAGCGGTGCCAGGAGCCGCCGTCCCCGGAGGCGCAGTCCCCGGCCCTGTCGATCCGACCGCGGCCCAGCCGGGCGCTCCCGCCGCCAACGTCGCCTCGTCCACCGCGCCTGCCGGCACCGCGCCCGCCGGCGCGACCCCCGCCGGCACCGCGCCCGCCGACAGCACGCCCGCCGGCGCAGCCCCGGCCGGTGCGACCCCCGCGGGGACCGTCCTTGACGCCGCCGCCGGGTCCGGCGCGGGGGGCGGCGACCCCAACTTCGCCTCACCCGCCGCCCACGCGGCGTTCGAGGCGGCGCACAAGGAGCTGGGCGTCCCCTACCTCTACGGAGGCGAGAGCCCGAAGGCGGGCTTCGACTGCTCGGGGCTCATGCAGTGGGCCTACCACCAGGCCGGCATCAACCTCCCGCGCGTCGCCGACCAGCAATTCACCGTCGGCACCTCGGTGGGGCTCAACGACCTCAAGGAGGGCGACCTGGTCTTCTTCCGCATCGGGGGCGGCGATGTCGACCACGTTGGCATGTACGTCGGCAATCACATGTTCCTGGAGGCGCCGCGCACCGGCGAGGTCGTGCAGATGGCGGATCTCCGCAACCCGTACTGGTCCTCGCAGTTCGCGGGAGCGCGACGGGTGGTGCCCCTGTCAGGCGGCGGATTGAGCCAGGCCGCGACCACGCCCGCCGGAACCGCCCCCGCCGCCGGGACCACGCCGGTGGCCGGGACCACGCCGGCCGGCGCGCCGGCGACCGGCACTCCTGCCGCCCCCGGCGGTGTCACCCCCGCCGTCGACCCCGCAACCACCCCCGCAGCCGGCGGCGCCACCCCGGCAGCGGCCGGCGCCCCCGCGGCTGCCGCCTCCGTGCCCACCCCGGGCGTCCCGGACCCCAACGCCGCGGGCGTCCCTGCCACCGGGACCGCCCAGTTCCAGGCCGTGGGCGGCCACGAGCCCCCGCACCACCACCGGCTCAACACCGTGAAGTTCATGCCGGCGGTCCAGCCCACACCGGGATCTCCGCTGGACCCGGCCGCCGGAACCGGCGCCCCGGCCGGCGTCGACCCGACCACCGCCCAACCGGGCCAGCCCGTGGCGGGCCAGCCGGTGGTCGATCAAGTGCAGGGCCAGCCCGGGACGACCCCACCGGCCGGCGCACCGACCACGGGCGTCGGCGCGGGCGCAGAGGCCCTGTCGCAGGCGCCCGTACCGGCGGGCAGCGTGATCTCGGTGAGCTCGTCGATGCTCACCAGTGGACAACAGACGTTCGTCGCCCACCTCTCGTCGCTGACCGGCCTCAACACCCGGGTCGTGGCCGGATGGGTGCTGGCCGAGGAGTCGGGCAGCGCGGCGCAGGGACGCGAGGCGGCGTCGAACTTCAACTGGCTGAACATCGGTTACTTCGACAGCGGGACCGGCGCGATCGCCCACGCCACCCCATTCTCGAATCCGGTGAGCGCGGCCGAGCAGACCGCCAAGTTCCTCAAGGGTGAGTGGGGCGGGGCCAGCACCGGCATCCGGGACATCATGAAGACGGTCGGCCAGCCCCCGGACAACCAGATCATGGCCATCGCCAACAGTGGCTGGGCGAGCAGCCACTACAACAATGGCGCCAACCTCCGCGCCACCTTCGAGGAGCTGGCCAACATGAAGATCGTCACCGCCCCGGCCGCCGGCGCGGGGATGGCGGTCCCGACCCCGGGCACCGCGATCACCTGACGCCCGCGCGATTTTTACGCGATACGCATAAAAATCGCGCGGGCGGAGAGCGGGCCCGGTGGCGCGGCGAGCGGGTCCGGCGGTGCGGCGAGCGGGTTCGGCGGCGCCGCGAGCGGGCCCGGCGAACGCGGCGACCGCGGCCGGCGAACGCGGCGACCCCGGCCGAAGAACGCGGCGACCCCGGCCGAAGAACGCGGCGTGGCGCGCCGTGCGCGCCCCTTTGGGACGCCGCGGCACTTGCGCGAATGCCGCCCCGCCACGAACATCAACAACCATGACCACCACCATGGACCTCGACCAGGGCTCGGCCCTGCTTCATTTCACGCGCAACGGCGCGTTTGGCCCCGGCGCCGGCGAGCTGCTGGTGCTCGAGCGCGGCGAGGGCCCGTACGTCTTCGACACGCACGGCCGCCGCTATGTCGACGGGCTCTCGAGCCTGTTCTGCGCCCAGATCGGCTACTCCTACGGCGAGGAGATGGCCACCGTCGCCGGCGCGCAGCTGTCCAAACTGGCCTTCAACACGCTGTGGGGGACCGCTCACCCGGCGGCGCTCGAGCTCGCCGAGCGGCTGGCCGACCTCGCGCCCCCCGGCATCGATCGGATCTTCTTCACCTCGGGCGGTTCGGAGTCCGTCGAGGCGGCGTGGAAGATCGTGCGCCAGTACCACCTCGCCAAGGGGGAGCCGAAGCGGCTCAAGGCGATCGCGCGCAACATCGCCTACCACGGGGTGACGCTCGGCGCGCTCGCGCTCACCGGCGTGCCGGGCTTCAAGGAGCCGTTCGGTCCCCCGGCCATCGACACCACCCACGTCTCCAACACCAACGCCTTCCGCAATCCGCTGCAGGGCCAGGAGCTGACCAAGGCGCTCCTGGAGGAGATGGAGCAGGCGATCATCGATGCCGACCCCGAGACCGTGGCGATGATCATCGCCGAGCCCGTCCAGAACGCCGGCGGCTGCCTCACGCCGCCGCCCGGCTACTGGGAGGGCCTGCGTCACCTGGCTGACCGCTACGGGATCGTGCTCGTCGCCGATGAGGTGATCACCGGCTTCGGGCGCCTGGGGGAGTGGTTCGGCTCCACGCGCGTCGGCGCCTCGCCGGACATCATCACCACCGCCAAGGGCCTGACCTCGGCATACGCCCCGATGGGCGCGGTGTTCGTCTCGGGGCACATCGCCGCTCCGCTCTATGACGAGGGGCGCACGCTGCTGCACGGCATCACCTTCGGCGGCCATCCGCTGTGCGCCGCGATCGCGCTCAAGAACCTGGAGATCTTCGAGCGCGACGGCGTGCTCGACAACGTCCGGGCGCGCGAGCCCAAGCTCAAGGAGCTGCTCGACACCCTCATGGAGCTGCCCATCGTCGGCGACGTGCGCGGCGCCGGGTTCTTCTGGGCGGTCGAGATGGTCAAGGGTGAGAGCAACGAGCGCCTCGACGCCGACGAGCGCGAGCGGATCCTGCGCGGCTTCCTGCCCGGCCGCCTGCGTGAGGCGGGCCTCATCGCCCGCGCCGACGACCGCGGCGACGCGGTGCTCCAGATCGCCCCGCCGCTCGTCGCGGATGACGCGGTGCTGGAGGAGATCGTCGACGCGATGCGCGAGGTGCTCGCCGACGCCGGCAAGGTGCTGGGTCTGGAGTCCTCGGTCGCCGCGTAGCCACGTGCGAGAGAAGGGACGCTACGTGTCCCTTTTCTCGCAAGAGCCCTCACGCCAGCGATGCCATGACGTGCTTGATGCGCGTGTACTCCTCCAGCGCGTAGATGGAGAGGTCCTTGCCGTAGCCGGACTGCCCGAAGCCGCCGTGCGGCATCTCGGAGAGGAACGGCAGGTGGTCGTTGATCCACACGCACCCGAAGTTCAGCGCGCGCGCGGCGCGCAGTGAGGCGCCGGTGTCGCGCGTCCACACCGAGGCGGCCAGCCCGTAGTCGGTGTCGTTGGCCCACTCCAGGGCCTGGGCCTCGTCGGCGGCGCGCTGGACGGTGATCACCGGACCGAACACCTCGCGCTGCACGATCTCGGAGTCCTGGGCGGGGCCGACGATCACCGTCGGCTCCACGAAGAACCCGCGCGAGCCCCACGACCCTCCGCCGCACGCCACCTCGGCGCCGGACGCACCGGCGCGCTCCACGAACCCCAGCACGCGTTCCCGCTGCGCGGCGGAGATCACCGGCCCCAGCTCGACGTCGTCGGAGAGCAGCGGCTCGCCGATGCGCAACCCCGCGGCCGCGGGGACCAGGGCCTCCACCACCGCGTCATGGACCCGGGGTGTCGCGATGATCCGCGTCGCCGCGGTGCAGTCCTGACCGGCGTTAAAGAAGGCCGCCACCTTCATGGAGGCCACCACGGCGTCGACGTCGGCGTCGTCGAGCACCACGACCGGCGCCTTGCCGCCGAGCTCGAGGTGGACCCGGGCCAGATTCGCCGACGCGGCCGCGGCGATGGCCTTGCCGGTCCGCACCGAGCCCGTCAGCGACACCATCCGCACCGCCGGGTGGGTCACGATCGCCTCACCCACCGTCGCGCCGCGACCGGTGACCACGTTCAACACCCCCGGCGGCAGCACGCCCAGCGACAGCTCGGCCAGGCGCAGCGTCGACAGCGGCGTCAACTCAGACGGCTTCAACACGATCGTGTTGCCCGCGGCCAGCGCCGGCGCGATCTTCCAGATCGCCATGGCCAGCGGGTAGTTCCACGGCGTGATCTGGCCGACGACCCCCACCGGCTCGCGGCGGACCATCGACGTGTAGCCCTCGACGTACTCGCCCGCGGCGCGACCCTCGAGCACCCGTGCGGCGCCGGCGAAGAAGCGCAGGTGATCCGAGCACAGCGGGATCTCCTCCATCGCCGCGGCCAGCGGCTTGCCCACGTTGGCGGCCTCGATCCGGGCGAGCTCATCGGTGTGCTCGTCCAGGAGATCGGCCAGCTTCAGCAACGCCGTGGCCCGGACCGCCGGCGTCGCCGACCCCCAGCTTGGCCCCGCGGCCCGAGCGGCATCGACCGCGGCGAAGACATCCTGCACCGTGGCGCTGGGGATCTCGGCCAGCACCTCCTCACTGGCGGGGTTGAGCACGGGGTCGGCCTCCGTGCCGTGTCCGTCGACCAGCTCGCCGCCAATCACCAGTTGCATCGCCATCGCCCACTCCTCCGGTCAAGTCTTGTCCAATCAGGTGCGCGCATGATGACTTACCGTGTGCGCGTGCCGTCCCCCTGGCCCCAGACCGAGCCGGCTCCCGCCCACCGGGCTGCCTACGCCGACGCCGAGCCGCGCTCGTTCTGGCTGACCTCGCTGCCCGAACGCGCGCCCCATGAGCCTCTGACCGGCGCCACCGACGCCGACCTGTGCATCATCGGCGGCGGCTACACCGGGCTGTGGGCGGCGCTGGCCGCCAAGCAGAACGACCCCGCGCGCGACGTGGTGCTGCTGGAGGCGACGCGGTGCGGCAACGGCGCCAGCGGTCGCAACGGCGGCTTTCTCGAGGCCTCGCTCACCCACGGCCTGGGCAACGGGCTCACCCGCTTCCCCGACGAGATGGACACGCTGGAGCAGCTCGCCGCCGAGAACTTCACCGGCCTCCGCGCCGATCTCAGCCACCACGGCATCGAGTGCGACTACGAGACCCCCGGGGTCCTCACCGTCGCGCTGGAGCCGCGCGAGCTCGATCACCTGCGCGAAGAGCACGAGCAGGCCCGTCGCTTCGGCCATGACGTCGAGCTGCTCGACGCCGAGGCCACCCGCGCGCAGGTCAACTCGCCGACGTACCTGGGCGCCGTCTGGGACCGCACGGGGTCGGCGCTCGTGCATCCCGGGCGCATGGCCGATGGCCTGCGCGCCGCGGCCGACCGCGCCGAAATCCGAATCCATGAACTCAGCCCTGTGCGCACCATCCGCGACGATGGCTCGCAGCTGACGGTGAGTACCGAGGGAGGCACCGTCAGAGCGCCCAAGGTCCTGTTGGCCACGAGCGCCTACCCGCCGCTCATCCCGGCCGTGAGCCGCTACATCGCGCCCGTCTATGACTACGCGCTGATGACCGAGCCGCTCTCGCGCGCCCAGCAGCAGCAGATCGGCTGGGCCAACCGCCAGGGCATCAGCGACATGGGCAATCAGTTTCACTACTACCGTCCGACCGCCGATGGCCGCATCCTGTACGGCGGCTATGACGCGGTGTACCGCTACGGCGGCGACGTGGGACCCCATCGCGACGAGGACGACGCCACGTTCGCGACGCTCTCACAGCACTTCTTCACCACCTTCCCGCAGTTGGAGGGCCTGAGGTTCAGCCACCGCTGGGGTGGCGCGATCGACACGTGCACCCGCTTCTCGGTGTTCTTCGGCCGGGCCCATCGCGGACGGCTGGTCTATGCGATGGGGTACACGGGGCTCGGGGTCGGCGCCACCCGCTTCGGTGCGCGCACGGCCCTGGACCTGCTCGACGGACGCCAGACACGAGCCACCCGACTCAAGATGGTGCGCCGCCGCCCGGTGCCGTTCCCGCCCGAGCCCCTGCGCTCCGGCGTGATCGCGCTCACCCGCAACCGCCTGGCCGCCGCCGACCGCAACGATGGCCGCCGCGGCCTGTGGCTGAGGACCCTCGACCGCCTGGGGTTCGGCTTTGACTCCTGACACCCGCGGCGCCGTTCCGCCGCCGCACGAGTTCGTCCCCAAGGGCCTGAAGCGCGGCGCCATCGGGCTGGCCACGAGCACCGCGGTGGGGATGGCGTCGACCGCGCCCGCGTACAGCCTCGCCGCCACGCTGGGTTTCGTGGTGGCCGTGGTCGGCGTGCAGACGCCGCTGCTGGTGATCCTCGCCTTCCTGCCCATGTTCTGGTCGGCATGGGCGACCAAGGAGATGAACGCCGCCGATCCTGACTGCGGCACCAGCTTCACCTGGGCGGCGCGGGCGCTCGGGCCGCGCACCGGCTGGTTGGCGGGGGGCTGGGCGACGATCGCCGCCGACTTCCTCGCCATGGCGTCCTACGCCCAGGTGGCGGGCCAGTACGTGTTCCTGCTCGTCGGCGCGGACAGCATCGGCACCGATCCGACGAGCGTGTGGGTGCTGATCGTCGGCCTCGCCTGGATCGTGGTCCTCACCTACCTCTGCTACCGCGGGATCGAGATCTCGGCGCGGATCCAGGTCGTCCTGGTGGTGATCGAGGTGATCCTCCTGCTCGTCATGGCGGTGGTGGCGCTCATCAAGGTGGCCGACGGCAGCGCGCCGGTGGGGCACATCAGCCCGTCGTGGAGCTGGTTCGATCCCTCCAAGATCGCCTCCTTCAACACCTTCATGCTCGGAATGCTGCTGATGGTGTTCATCTACTGGGGCTGGGACACGACCACCTCGGTCAACGAGGAGAGCGACGAGCCCGGTCGCATCCCCGGGACCGCCGGTGTCATCTCCACGTTCCTGCTGCTCGTCACCTACCTGCTGGTGACGATCTCCGTGCAGGCGTTCGCCGGCGTGGGCGCGCACGGGATCGGCCTGGGCAACCCCAACCACCAGGGCGACGTGCTGTCGGTGCTGGGCGGCGCCATCTTCGGCCACTCGACGCTCGGTTCCGTGCTCAGCCACCTGCTCATCCTCATGGTGCTCACCTCGGCGGCCGCGACCACGCAGACCACGATCCTCCCCAACGCGCGCACCACGCTGTCGATGGCGTTCCACAAGGCGATCCCGGCGATCTTCGGGCGGATCCATCCGCGCTACCAGACGCCGACGTTCTCCACGGTGTCGTTCGGCGCCGCCTCCATCGTCTACTACGTGGCCCTGAACTTCGTCTCGCACGGCAACGTCATCGCCGACGCCGTCACCACCACGACGCTGTTCGCCGCCCTGTACCTCGGCATCACGGCCGTCGCATGCACCTGGCACTACCGCTCGGCGCTGTCGGCCGGGATCGGTCAGGCCTTCTGGAAGGTGATCATCCCCGGCCTCGGCGCCGCCTCGCTGTTCCTGATCCTGTTCTGGAGCATCAAGGTCTACACCGATCCGAATCAGAGCTATGTCGACATCACCCTGCCGATCACGCACACCGTGGTCGGCGGAGTCCTGTTCGTCGGCGCGATCACGGTGATCGTCGGCATCGCCTGGATGCTGGTGTGTGAGTTCAAGACCAACCGGTCCTTCTTCCACAAGGGCTCGATGGACACCGGGCTGTCGCTCACCGAGGACGCCAAGGTGGTGCGGATCGGCGGCGACGGCGGCGACCCGTAGCCCGCCCGCCCGGCCCATAGAATCGCTGCGTGTCGGCAACCCACATTGCCGAGTGGGTGCTGTCGGGAGGCCTGCTCGCGGGGATCGGAGTCGCGTTCGTGCGCTCGGTGGTGTCCAGCGGCCTGCGCGGGCGGCTGCGTCTCGTCGCGCTGCGCCGAGCGCCCCAGGGCCGCCGCGCCGCGACCGAGGCGGCGCTCGATGACCGCGCGTTCGCGCCGGAGCGCATCGAGGCGTCGGTGAGCGCGATCCTGCCCCGGCTGCTGGGTCACCGGGGCCGGCTCTCCGGCCGGCCGCGAGTGGACATTCTCAGCGTGATCAACCGGGAAGGTCAGAATGAGGACCGAGTGGTGGTGCGCGTGCGCGCCCACGTCGACCGCGGGCCCGAGGTGCCGCTGGCGATGCGCCGCGGGGTGATCGACGCGCGCTGGACGCTGGTCCACGACGGGGCCCACTGGCGCCTGGCCACGGACTCCGGCGATCCGCTGGACGCGTCGCTGCTGTCGTCGACGCTCATCGCCTCGCCCGGCGATGACGTCGAGCGTCTGCGCGAGGCGAGCCTCCAGGAGCTGACCGAGACCCCCCGGCGCGGGGGCCCGGCACCCGGCGAGCTGGTCGACGCCGATGCCCCGCCCCCACAGCAGCTCACGGATCTCGCCGTCGCCGATGAGCGCTTTGAGCCGATGCTCATCGAGGCGGCGGTCAGGCACATCGTCGAGGCCTGGGAGCAGAGCAGCTCGGGCAGTGACGGGCCCCTGCTGGCGGTGGCGACCGGCAAGGGCGTCCACGCGCTGAACTTTCCGGCGCACGGCGGCGGCCGCCGCCGCGTCCGTGATGCGCGCGTCGAGCGCTGGGAGGTGACGCGCGTGGATGCGACAGCCGTGCCGCCGGTGGTCGAGGTCCGCGTGCGGGTCAGGGCCGCGATGGGGATCGACCCGGAGGAGCACGTGCGCCACCTGGATCTCGTGTGGACGCTCGCCCTCGACGAGGCCACGCATCGGCGTACGCCGCGCTGGCGCCTCACCGACAGCGCCGATCACTCATGAAGGAGGCGATCGCGCTTGTCGCGCTGGCGATCAGCCTCACCGCCGCGGTCGCGCGCTGGCGTCGCGCGCCCGACTGGGCCGTCGCCACCGCGGCGGCGGTGGTCGTGGTGCTGGTCGGCGCGCTGAGCTTCCATGGTGCGCGGACGGCGATGGGACGCCTGGGCCCGACCGTCGGCTTCCTCGCCGCCCTGCTCGTGCTGGCCGACGGGTGCCGCCGCGCCGGCGTCTTCGACGCGCTCGGAGCGCTGATGGCCTTCAGCTCGCACCGACGACCCCGGCGTCTGCTGGCGATGGTCTTCCTCGCGGCGGCCGGCACCACCGCCGTGCTCAGTCTCGACGCCACGATCGTGCTGCTCACGCCGATCGTGTTCGCCACCGCGGCGCGGCTGCCGACGAGCCCGCGCCCGCACGTCTACGCGTGCTCGCACCTGGCCAACAGCGCGTCGCTGCTGCTCCCGGTCTCCAACCTCACCAACCTGCTGGCCTTCGCCGCCTGCGGCGTGTCGTTCACCCGCTTCGCGGCGCTGATGGCGCTGCCGTGGCTGGTGGCCATCGCGGCGGAGTGGGTGGTGCTCAGCCGCGTGTTCGGCGACGAGCTGCGCCAGACCGGCGAGCCCTCGGACAGCGGCGACGCGCAGCGCCCGCACATGCCCACCTTTGCGCTCAGCGTGATCGCGCTCACCCTCGTCGGCTTCGGGATCAGCTCGATCGTCGGCGTGGCGCCGGTGTGGTTTGCCACCGCGGGCGCGGTCGCCCTCACCGTGCAGCGGCCGCCTGACTCGATCAAGCAGCTGATCAGCACTGCCGAGCCGCCGTTCCTGGTCTTCGTCCTGGCGCTCGGGGTGGTCGTCACCGCCGCCGGCGACCACGGGCTGTCCAGCGTGGTCGACTCGCTGCTCCCGCACGGTGCGAGCCTCCCCGCGCTGCTCGGCGTGGCCGCGGTCAGCGCGGTGCTGGCGAACCTCGTCAATAACCTGCCGGCGACGCTCATCATCGTGGCGGTCGTGTCGGCCAGCGCGCCCGGGGCGGTGCTGGCGATGCTCATCGGGGTCAACGTCGGCCCCAACCTCACCTACGTCGGGTCGCTGGCCACGCTGCTGTGGCGGCGGATCGTCCACGCGCACGACGAGGACGTCGACCTCGGCGAGTTCCTCAAGCTCGGGGCGCTCACCGTGCCGGCGACGCTGGTGGCCAGTACCGCCGCGTTGTGGTTGGCTTTGCAGGTCTTCTGATGCGTGCGCTGATCTGGATCACCGAGAGCTCGTGGCAGTCCTGCGTCGATCAGGCGGGGGCGCTGCTGCCCACCGGCGCCGAGGTCACGCTGCTGCACGTCGCCGCCAGCGACGTCGAGTACCTGGCCGGTCATCCCGGGCCCGGGCGCCTGGGTCGCCGCCGCCCGCCGCCGGGGCCGCCGGTGCGCGAGATCGCCGAGTCCGAGGCTCAGGCCCTGCTGGAACGCGCGCGTGAGCGCCTCGGGCGCGATGCGCAGCTCAGCGCGAGGCGGGGCCGGATCGAGCGCGAGGTGCTGGAGGCGGCAGACAGCGTTGACCTGCTGCTCCTGGTGCGCGAGGGCGAGCCGCGCCGCGAGCCCAAGAGCATCGGCCACTACGCCCGGTTCGTCGTCGACCACGCCGGCTGCCCGGTGCTGCTGCTGTGGGCGCAGCCGCCGCCCGGCCTGGAGGACATGCACTGGCCGCCGCACCTGCGGCGCTGATATGGGGCGGCGTTTGTCAAGGGGGTAGGGGTGGTTGTCGCTGTCGCGGTGGGGGTCGGCTGTAGTTGTGGGGTGCGGGTGGCGGTCGAAGCGCGAGGGCACGTCAGGCTGATATGCGAGGGCTGGCTACCTCAAGACGGGCTGTGCGTCGTGCCTGGGCCGCGGTCTAGTTTCGAGCGCGCCGAACCCGGGTCGGGCTGGTGCTCATAGCGCCATCGCGGATCCCGGTGGGCACGCGTCGGCCGCCACCCCCACCCCGCAACGGGATGGGGTGGCTGGGGTTAGTCGGGTTGGTGGGCGATCTCCCAGACAAAGCACGCCAGCTCGCGCGCGACGGCGACCGCGACGGTGGTGCGTCTTTTGGCGCGGCGCGCGTCGAGGTGTGACCAGCGACGGTGCAGGCGCAGCTGCGCGCGCCAGGCGGTCTCGATCGCGGCCGGGGTCTGGCCGTGTTGGCGGCGTCTGACGGTCAACGACACCGCGGGCCGGCGCCGGTAATGCCAGGCGGCCTCGATGAGCAACCGGCGAGCGTGGCTGCTGCCGGCCTTGGTGATCGCACCTTGGCGGCGGCGCTCGCCCGAGGAGCGTTCGGAGGGGACCAGCCCGAGGAAGCTCGCGAGCTGCTTGGGGTGTGAGAACGCGTGAAAGTCGCCGATCTCGGCGACCAGCCCAACGGCGGTCAGGGTGTCAATCCCGCGCAGACACCGCAGGCGACCGATCAACGGTGCCCACGCGCCGATCCGGGCCTGCTCGTCCATGAGGCCCTCCAAGCGCTGGCGGCGAGCCAGCAGCACCTCATGAGCGGCGAGATGCTCTCCGAAGACCACCGCGAGCAGCGGGTCATCAAAGCTCACCGTGGCCAGCCACCGCAGATGACGCTCAGACCATGTCTCGCCGGGGCCGCTCCAGACCAATCCGCGGCGCAGCAACAGCTTGCTGATCCGATGCCGACAGGCCATCAGATCCCCGCGCAGGTCCTCTCGCGCGCGGACCAGATCACGCAGTGTCTCGAGCTCGGGATCGGGGACCAGTACCGCGCGCAGCTGCCCCGCTGCGTGCAGTCGCGCGAGCTTCAGAGCGTCACGCACATCAGTCTTGATCCGGTCACCCGGCTGGCGCGGAATCGCCCCAGGCGAGCACACCATCATCTCGATCCCCGCCGCCCGTGCCGCCCGCGCCAACCCAAACCCCGTCGGACCCGCCTCATAGACCGCGCGCACCGGACCGCCCAAACCCTGCAGCCACTCCACCGCCGCCGTCGGAGGACCCGCGATCTGCGCCCGCAGCACCTCCCCAGACCCCAGCCTCACCGCTGCCGCGGCGGTCTTGCGCGCGTGCACATCCAGCCCGACAAAGCAGATACCGTCAGCCATCGTCGACGCTCCCTTTCCTTCGATGCGGTAACCAGCCCGCGCCATACGAAGCGCGGGAGCGTCGACGCTCTCAGCTACACCGGCGGCAACGACGCCGCCCCATACCGTCTAGTACGCGCAGAACTTCCGGACACGTGCCCTAGACGTTTTTCAGCAGGCCCTCGGAGCGCGCCCACTCCACCGTGCGCCGCACCGTCTCGCGCGGCTCGGTGTAGCGGACCCCCAGCTCGCGCTCGGCGCGCGACCCGTCATAGAGGTGGCCGTGCAGCAGCGTGCGCACCATCTCGCGGCACACGGGCGGCTTGCGGCGCCGCAGCCGGAACAGCCACTCGACGATCGTCCCTGCGGTGGTCGCCGCCGCGCGGGGCACGAACCGCGGGTGGCGCTCGACGCCGGCCACGTCGCCGGCCAGGGCCAGCGCCTCGGCGACGGTGAGGCGGATGCCGCTGAGCAGGTAGCGCTCGCCGGCGGCGCCGCGCTCGGCGGCCAGCAGGTGGCCCTCGACGCAGTCCGCGATGTCGACGAGGCTGACGTTGGTGTTGATGAACACGGGCAGCCGCCCGTCGAGCGCCATCAACAGGAACCGTCCCGTGCCGCTGGCCCGCCCTGGCCCCTGGACCGAGGACGGGTTGACGTAGATGACGTCCTGCCCGACCTCGGCGGCGGCCGCCACCGCGGCGCGCTCCCCCTCGGTCTTGGTGCGCTCATAGGTCGAGAGGTACCAGCCGCGATGCTCGGTCCACTCGTTGGCGACGACGCCCGGGGCCTCGCCGATCGTGGCCGCCGACGAGGTGTGGACGAGCCGGGGCAGCCCGGCGCGCTTGGCCGCCCGCACCGCGGCCACGGCGCCGTCGACGTTGGCGCGGCGCATCGGCGCCGGGTCGGTCACGCACAGGGTGTTGACCCCGGCGAGGTTGTAGGCCGCCGCGCAACCGGCCATCCCCTCGGCGAGGGCGGCCTCGTCGTAGACCTCGCCGCGCCTGACCTCGCAGCCACGCTCGCGCAGCTCGCGCTCCGCGTCGTCTGACCGGGCCAGCGCGACCACCTCGTCGCCGCGTTCGAGCAGCCGTGTCACCAGAGCGCGGCCGATCACGCCGGTCCCTCCGGTGACGAACACGCGGGACATCAGTGGTTGGGCGCGTGGGCACGCCTGGACCGCTCGAATGCAGGTGTGCTCACGGGTCCAGCCACGGTCAGGTGCGCAGGGCGGCGGAGGAGCGGATGAGGTAGTCGGCGCCCGACCACGCGGTCGCCACCGCGGCCACCACCATCGCCCACTGATCGATGTAGGCGCCGGCGAACGTCACCTCGGGGCGCAGCATGGCCAGGGCGACGGCGACGAACTGCACGGTCGCCTTCCACTTGCCCAGCATCGAGGTCTCCAGGTGCACGCCCCCGGCCTCCACGGCCGCGCGCAGCCCGAGGATGGTGAACTCGCGGGCGATGATGACGAGCGCCACCCAGGGGGAGGCGCGGCCGACCGACACCAGCCCGACGAGCGCCGTCGTCACCAGCAGCTTGTCCGCGGTGGTGTCCAGGAAGGACCCGAGCTTGGTGGTGACGTTCCACGCGCGGGCGAGGCGGCCGTCGAACCAGTCGGTCGCGGCGGCCACCAGGAAGAGGATGGCCGCAGCGGTGTAGGAGTGGCTCAGCAACAGCGCCATGATCACCGGAGAGACCACGATGCGCACGCCGGTGCCGACCGCGAGCACGCGAGATGATCGCAACGCGGTCAGGGTACCCGCCTCCACAGTGAGGACACTATCTCACAGCAACTGGAGGGCCAGCCCGCGTGCCGCGTCGGCATCGTCGGTCTCGAGCGCGGCCTGCGCCGCCGCCCGCGCATCGGCCAGAGACACCTCGCGCAGCGCCGCCTTGACCTCGGGGACCAGCGCGGCCGCCATGCTCAGCTCGGTGACGCCGAGGCCGGCGAGCAGGACCGCGGCGGCGGGGTCACCGGCAAGCTCGCCGCACACCCCGACCCAGCGGCCGTGGGCCACGGCACCCGCGACGGTGGCCTTCACCAGGCGCAGCACGGCCGGCTGGGGACCGGCCAGCAGCGCCGCCAGCCGCGCGTCCCCGCGCTCGGCGGCCATCGTGTACTGGGTGAGGTCGTTGGTGCCCAGGGAGAAGAAGTCGACGTGGGCGGCCAGGCGCTCAGCGGCCAGCGCCGCCGCCGGGACCTCCACCATGATCCCCAGCTCCATGGGCGCGTCGATCCCCGTGTCGGCCCGCGCCTGATCGAGCAGCTCGCGGG
The DNA here is from genome assembly GCA_963771675.1 of uncultured Actinomycetota bacterium. Lineage (GTDB taxonomy): Bacteria > Actinomycetota > Thermoleophilia > Solirubrobacterales > Solirubrobacteraceae > Palsa-465. The sequence continues at coordinate 167,354 of CAVYUJ010000012.1, forward strand.
CGGCGGTGATCTCGGCCAGCGTGGCCACCATCGGCAGCATCGTCTTGACGGGGTGGTCGGCGGCCACGCGCAGGATGGCGCGGAACTGCGTGGCCAGGACGTCGGGGCGGGCCAGCGCGAGCCGGATCCCGCGCACCCCGAGGAACGGATTGTCCTCCGGCGGCATCGGCAGCGCCGGCAACGGCTTGTCGGCGCCGGCGTCCAGAGTGCGCACGATCAGCGGCCGGCCGCCCAGCGCCTGGGCGATCTCGCGCAGAGTCTGGGCCTGCTCGTCCTCGCCGGGCAGCGCATCGCGACCGAGGAAGAGGAACTCCGTGCGCAGCAGCCCGACGCCCTCGGCGCCGAGCTCCACCGCGCGCGCGGCGTCGCCGCCGGTGCCGAGGTTGGCAAACACCTCGATCCGCTCACCGTCGCGCGTGACCGCGGGCTCGAGGGCGCGCTCCCGCGCCGCGGCGCGCCGGCGCTCGGCGCGGTCTCGCCGCTCCTGGGCGTCGCGCACCATGTCCTGCGGCGGGTCGACCATCACCGTCCCCGCCTCGCCGTCGAGCAGGAGCGTGGTGCCGTCGGTCACGCCGAGCACCCCGGAGCCCAGGCCGACGACGGCGGGCAGCCCGAGCGCGCGGGCGAGGATGGCGGCGTGGGCGGTGGTGGAGCCGCGCGCGGTGGCGATCGCCAGCACCCGCCCGGGGTCGAGGCCCGCGGCGTCGGCCGGGGTCAGTTCGTCGGCCACGACGATGCCCGACGCTGAGGCCGACCCGCCGTCGCCGGGTCCGTCGGCGCCCGTGATCGCGTTGACCACGCGGCGTCCCACGTCGAGCACATCGGTGGCGCGCTCCTGGAGCAGCGGCTCGTCGAGGCCGCGGTAGACGGCCGCGACCTGCTGGGCGGCGTCGTACCACGCCCGCTCGGCGGTGGCACCGGAGCCGATGGCCTGCCGCGCCGGCTCGAGCAGCGCCTCGTCGGACAGCAGGGCGAGATGGGCGTCGAAGATCGCCGCGTCGCCGGCGCCGGCCCGGCCGGCGACGACCTCACGGTCATGCTCGACCGCGCTCCGCGCCGCGGCGATCCCATCGTCGAGCATCCGGGTCTCGTCGCCGGCGTCGCGCGCATCGCGATGCGGGGGCGCGTCGGCCACGCCGCCGAGGCGGTGCGCGGGCCCGATGGCCACGCCGGCCGAGGCGGCGACGCCGGTGAGCACCGCGCCCGCGACCGGGGCCGGCACGGCCTCGGCCGCCTCGGGCGTCCCGGGCTCAGAGGACGCGGCGGGGGCGGCGGGGGCGGCGGGGGCGGCCGCCGACGCATCAGCCGACGTCGAGATGCCATCCCCGAACCCGCTACGCGCGAGCTCCTGCAGGGCATCGACGGCGGCCTGGGCGTCCGGCCCCGACGCGGTCACGGTCAGCGTGTCGCCGAACCGGGCGCCGAGGGCCACCAGGTTGGTGAGGCTGCCCGCACGCACGAACTGACCATCCCCGTTCTTGGCGACGCGGACCTCGGCGTCGAAGCTGCGCACCAGCTCCACGAAACGCGCTGCCGGCCGCGCGTGCAGGCCGATGGCGTTGCCGACCGCGAGGTCGGCGGTGGCATCGGCGACCGGGCCGTCGTCCGCGGCGGGCGCGTCACCGGCGTCGTCGGCGACCGGGCCGCCGTCCGCGGCGGGCGCATCACCGGCGTCGTCGGCGATCTGGCTCGTCTTCATGGTCAGCGCGCCCCGCGCCTCGGCCGCCACCTCCTCCAGGGAGGCGCCGCCGGCGGCAGCGGCTGCCGCCGCCACCGCGCCCTCGACCAGGGGGGCCGCGCTCAGCTTCACCGGCCCGGGGGCGTCCTCGAGCATCTCCACCGCGAACTCGGTGCTCATCAGTGCGCTGCCGAGATCCATCAGCACCAGGACCCCATCGCGCGACATGGCCCGCTCGATCGCGCCCCTCACCCGATCGGCGTCTGTGCCGAGGACGCCTTCCTCTTCGATGCCCCCCGCGGCCTCGATGGCCAGCTCCTCGCCGCCCATCTCGCGGGCCAGACGCACCACGCCCTCGGCGAGGACCTGGCTGTGGGAGACGACGACGATCCCGACCAACCCGCTCTCCCGCTGCGTGCTACAGGCCGTAGGAACGGTGCAGGTAGTCGATCGGATGCACCGAGGGCAGCTTGGTCCCGTGGGCGATCTGCCAGCGGCACGTCTCCGAATCGCAGGCGACCGTGGGCGCGCCCGAGGCGGCGACCTGATCGAACAGGTCGCGCCCGACCGCCATCGCGATCTCGTACTTCTCCGCCTTGAGGCCATAGGTGCCGGCGATCCCGCAGCACCGCGCGTTCATCTCGCGGACATCGAGCCCCGGCACCAGCGCGAGCAGGTCGAGCGCCGGCTTGCCCACCCAGTGGCCCTGCTGCTGGCAGGGCGCGTGATAGGCGACCGTCTCGTTGATGGGGGAGAAGTCCGTCTTGAGCTCACCGCGGTCGTGCAGCTCGAGCAGCAGCTCGCAGATGTCATAGGTGCGCTCGGAGACGAACTTGAGGTCCGGGTCGTCCTCCAGCGAGAGGATCTCGCGGGCCTCGCGCTTGAGCATCAGCGTGCAGCTGGTGGCGTTGCCGACGATGATCGTGTCCTCGTCGGTGACGTGCTCGCGCAGCGCCTTGGCCAGGCGCAGCACCACCTTGCGCGCGTCGTCGAAGAGGCCGCTCGATTGCAGCGGCAGGCCGCAGCAGTCCTGCTTGGGGACGACGACCTCGAAGCCGTTGTGCTCGAGGATCTCGACGACCTTCTCGCCCTCCCACGGCTCGTAGTACTCGGTGCCGCAGCCGTGGAAGTAGACGATCTTGCGTGTCCCCGCCGACGCGGATGGCCGCGCCGCCGCTCGCTTGCGGGCCCATTTGGAGAACCGCCGGCCGGCAAAGGCCGGGGCGGGCGCGTCGCGGTGCACGCCCAGCACCTTCTCGCCCAGGATCCGGAACGGCTTGAAGCGGATCGTGAAGTTCGCGATCGGCGCCGCGGGGGTGCCCGCCCGGCCCAGCCAGGTGGGGCGGGTGATGATCCGGTCGCGCACCGGGAAGCCCTTCTGGCGCTTGAGCTTGTTGCGCGCCTGGGCGTTGATCTCGGCGATCTTGACCCCCTGCGGGCAGACCTGCGAGCAGATCCCGCATCCCGAGCAGTAGTCCACGGACGCGTCCACCGACGGCTCGTCGGCGATCCGGTAGCGCTCTGACTGCGGGCCCGCGTACTTGGGCCCCGGGAACAGCGGCGTCGCGTTGGACACCGGGCAGGCCGTCTCGCAGATGGTGCACTTGACGCAATGGTCGAGCGAGCCGCGCAGGAGCTCGGCCACAAAGAGGTCGTTGCCGCGCGAATCAGTCATACCGTCGCCGCCGTCGGGCTCACGTGTGCGCCGACCACCTGGGCCGCGCGGTAGCCGCTGGCCAGCGCGATCCCCTCACCCGAGCCCTCGCGCCACGGGATCGCCCCGGGCAGCGCGGCGCCCGCCACGACCACGTTGTCGGCGCCCTCGGCGCGCAGATCGCCGTCCACGGCGATCCCGACCCGCGCCATCGGCTGCTCGTCGAGGTAGCGAGCGACGAACCGCGGCTCGCCCTCGGCCGGGACCCCTCGCAGCGGCAGTCCGAGCACGCGCTCGTGAGTGGCCCAGCGCGAGTCCAGCTCGATCCCGCCGGAGGCAAAGCCGCCCGACGCCAGCACGAACCACGGCGCCACATAGCTGAGGTCCCGACCCGCGGCGTGCGTCGCCACCGAGGTGATCCGGTCGCCGGCGCGGTCGCAGGACACCACCTCGGCGCCGAGCACCAGCCGGCCGCCGGCGGCGCGCAGCGCCGAGCGCAGGATCTCGTAGAGGCGCATCCCCGGCACCGACGGCGGCAGCGTGGGGATCTCGAACACGCGGCGGCCGAGCCTGTGCTCGACGTCGGCGAGCACCTCGTGGGGGTCGCGCAGTCCCAGCATCGCCGGCAGGCCCACCGCCTCCTCCGCGCGCAGCATGATCGAGAGCTCGGCGCAGAACTGGCGGCGCCATTGCTCGTCGTCGAAGCGGCGCGCCAGCCCCAGCGCGTTCATGTCCGCGCGCTCGAGCTTGAGCTCCAGGCTCACGGCGCGCGCCTCGATCCCCGCCCGCTCGAGGTTGGCGGCGCACAGGCTGGGGTGGAAGTCGCGCAGCGCGGGGGTGCCGACGATGCACACGCTGCGCAGCCGCGACGCCTCCCCGTTGGCCATCGTCTCGGGAACCAGGGCCGAGGGGCGCAGCGCGCCCACCGCGGTCGGCAGCAGCTGGTTGTGCTCCAGGCTGCCGCCGTAGACGTAGCCGGGCAGCGGTCCGCTGGGCACGATCTGCGCAAACCAGCTCAGCGCGTCGCCCACGACCTCGGTGCCCAGCAGCGCGTACGGGTGGTCGGGGCGGGCGGCGATGAGCTGCTCGAGCGCCGGCCCGGGGGCGTCGACCCGCTCGGGCGCGTAGCCCAGCACGTCGATCGTCGCCGGTGCGAGGTGCGTCGAGCCCACGCCCTTGGCCAGCACGCATACCCGCGCGCCGCCCTGGGCCAGCCGCGTACCGGCCACCAGTCCGGCGGTGCCGGCCCCGATCACCACCGCGTCGAAGTGCAGCTCACTGCGCCTCACGGCGACGGCCTCCGCTCGCTCTCGGCCAGGTGCTCGACGTCGAGCACCCCCTGGAAGATCCAGTCGTCGAGCCGGACCTGGCGCAGCTGGTCACCGTAGAGGACCGGCCACACGCCCTTCCAGCGCTCCTGGAGGAAGTCCAGCAGCGACTGGTCGGCCTGCTCGGCGCTCAGGCCGTCACGCCCGTGCAGGATCCCGGTGGCCCGGTAGATGCAGAAGCCGCCCTGGCACGGCCCCATGCCCAGCCGCAGCTGACGGCGGATGTCGTCGAGATTGGTCGACGCCGTGCGGGTGATCGCCTCCTCGAGCTTGTGGCGGGGGACGAGCTCGCACTCGCAGATCATCTGGTCGTCGATGAGGCTCGCCTCCTTGCGTCCGAGCCGCTCGCCCAAGCGGTAGTTCTCACCTGACTCCGAGCCGGGCAACGGCTCGGTCGACGTCCTGCACGGGCGGGACTCGCCGAGATGTGAGACGACGGAGTCCATCGTCTCCTCGGCCATGAGCCGGAACGTGGTCAGCTTGCCGCCGGTGATGGTGAAGAAGCGGCCGACCCCGTCGCGCTCGGAGTGGTCGAGCAGCGCGTGGGCCCGGGTGACGTCACGGGTATCGGTGTCCGATGCCTTGGCGTCCTCGAACAGCGGGCGCACCCCGGTCCAGACCCGCAGGGCGCGGGCCCCGCGGAAGCCGGGGACGAGCTTCTCTCCGTCGTCGAGCATCGCGTTCACCTCGTGCTCGTCGACGGTGTGGTCGTCGGGATCCTCGGTGTGCTGGTCGGTGGTGCCGATCACGCTGACCGTCCGGATGGGGACGATGATGTCACCGTCGGTCGGCATCTGGCAGCGGTTGATCACCGTGTTGACCAGGCGGTGGTTCATGGCGATCATGATTCCGCGGCCCGGCAGCACCCGGACGCCCTCGATCCCGGCCATGTCGGCGATCTGCCCCGCCCACGCGCCGGTGGCATTGACGGTCACGCGCGCGTGAATCTCGAGCTCCTCGCCGGTGCGCGCGTCGCGCACGCGCGCGCCCGTGACCTCGTCGCCCTCGCGGTGGATGGCGGTGACCGCGTGGTAGGGGAGGATCCGGCCGCCGCGCTGCTGGATCCCGTGCCCCATGGCCCACACGGTCTTCCACACGTCGATGTTCCCGTCGGGGACCTTGAAGGCCCGGGAGATCTGGGGGTTCAGGCGCGGCTCGGCGGCGATCGCGTCGGCGGTGCTGATCTCCTCGCAGTCCACGCCGGTGTCGGCGCAGCCCTGCGCGAAGCGGTCCGCATAGGCGGGGTCGTCGAACTGCGTGGTGACGAACAGGCCGCCGGTGTCCTCGATGCAGTCGGCCGCGACGCGCCGCAGGATCCGGTTCTCGCCGATGCACTCCTCGGCGGCCCGCGGATCCTTGACGGCATAGCGACCGCCGGAGTGCAGCAGACCGTGAAAGCGCCCGCTCGTGCCCTCGGCGAGGTCGCGGCGGTCGACGAGCACCACGTCGTAGCCGCGCAGCGCCGCGTCCCAGGCCACTCCCGCGCCCGTTGCGCCACCGCCGATCACCAGGACCTCGGTGCTGAGCGTCACCATCAGATCAGACTACCTCTGCTGTCGCCATGCATGGGGCGCACTGGGTGAGAGGACG
>CAVYUJ010000013.1:0-585191 GCA_963771675.1 uncultured Actinomycetota bacterium
GCCGAGGGCGGCCCGCAGGCCGCCTTTGGCATCCGGTCTCAGAACAGGTCCTTTTTGGGTTAGTCGAACCAGTCGAAGGTGCGGGTGACGGCTTTCTTCCAGTATTTGTAGTACTCGTCGCGTTTGTCCTTGTCCATGGTGCTGTCCCAGCGCTTGTCCTCGGCCCAGTTGTTGCGGACTTCGTCTTCTGAGTCCCAGAAGCCGACGGCCATGCCGGCGGCGTAGGAGGCGCCCAGCGCGGTGGTTTCGGCCACTTCGGGACGGATCACGGGCACGCCGAGGATGTCGGCCTGGAACTGCATGAGTAGGTCGTTGGCGACCATGCCGCCGTCGACTTTGAGCGATTCGAGGGTGACGCCTGAGTCGGTGGCCATCGCGTCCATGACCTCGCGGGTCTGGAACGCGGTTGCTTCCAGCGTCGCGCGGGCGATGTGGCCGGCGTTGACGTAGCGCGTCAGACCGGCGAACACGCCGCGGGCGTTTGACTTCCAGTAGGGCGCGAACAGGCCGGAGAATGCCGGCACGATGTACAGGCCGCCGTTGTCGTCGACGGACTTGGCCAGTTCCTCGACCTCGGGCGCGGCCTTGATCATCTTGAGGTTGTCGCGCAGCCATTGCACGAGCGCGCCGGTGATGGCGATCGATCCTTCCAGGGCGTATACCGGCTTGCGGTCACCGATCCGGTAGCAGACGGTGGTCAGCAGCCCGGATTTGGATTGCACGGCTTCCTCGCCGGTGTTGAGCAGCATGAAGTTGCCCGTGCCGTAGGTGTTCTTGGCCTCGCCGACGTCAAAGCAGGCCTGGCCGAACGTCGCCGCCTGCTGGTCGCCCAGATCGCCGGCGATCTTGACGCCCTGCATCTTGCCGCCGCTCTTGACCTCACCGTAGACCTCGCTCGAGGAGCAGATCTCCGGGAGCATCGACGTCGGCACGCCGATCGTCGACGCGATATCCGCGTCCCACGACAGGGACTGCAGGTCCATCAGCATCGTGCGGCTGGCGTTGGTGACGTCGGTGATGTGCCGGCCACCGTCGGTGCCGCCGGTCAGGTTCCACAGCAGCCAGGTGTCGATGTTGCCGAAGACCAGGTCCCCGGCCTGCGCCTTGTCCCGGGCGCCGTCGACGTTGTCAAGGATCCAGGACACCTTGGGGCCTGAGAAGTAGGTGGCCAGGGGGAGGCCGACCTTCTCGCGGAAGCGGTCCTGGCCGCCGTCGGCCGAGAGCTCGTCGACGAGCTTGTCGGTCCGGGTGTCCTGCCAGACGAGCGCGTTATGGACCGGCTCGCCGGTGGTGCGGTCCCAGACCAGCGTGGTCTCGCGCTGGTTGGTGATCCCCAGCGCCGCGATGTCGTCGGCGGAGGCGCCGGCCTTGTCCATGGCCTCGTCGAGCACCTCCTGGCAGCGCGCCCAGATCTCCTTGGGGTCGTGCTCGACCCAGCCCGGCTTGGGGTAGATCTGCTCGTGCTCCTTCTGCGCTACGGCGACGACCTTGCCGGAGTGATCGAAGATCATCGCCCGGGAGCTGGTCGTGCCCTGATCCAGTGCAGCTCGAGTATTTCGGCATTGTTTCCTTTCAGTCCGCCAGCGCTTCGGCGGCGCTCTTGAAGAGATAGAAGGTGGAGGTCGCGCCGGGGTCCTGGTGACCGGCGGAGCGCTCACCGAGGTAGCTGGCCCGTCCCTTGCGCGCGACGAGTGGTGTGGTCGCGTGCATTCCCTGCTCGGCGGAGGAGACCGCCGCGCGGAGGCCACCGTCGAGATCTGATGCCTGCTCGAGGGCCTCGACCGCGGGCAGCAGCGCGTCGACCATCGTCTTGTCGCCAGGCTGTGCCTTGCCACGAGACTGGACGCCCTCCATGCCCTGACGCCACGCCGCGGCGTACGCCGAGGGCGGCCCGCAGGCCGCCTTTGGCATCCAGTCTCAGAACAGGTCCTTTTGGGTTAGTCGAACCAGTCGAAGGTGCGGGTGACGGCTTTCTTCCAGTATTTGTAGTACTCGTCGCGTTTGTCCTTGTCCATGGTGCTGTTCCAGCGCTTGTCCTCGGCCCAGTTGTTGCGGACTTCGTCTTCTGAGTCCCAGAAGCCGACGGCCATGCCGGCGGCGTAGGAGGCGCCCAGCGCGGTGGTTTCGGCCACTTCGGGACGGATCACGGGCACGCCGAGGATGTCGGCCTGGAACTGCATGAGTAGGTCGTTGGCGACCATGCCGCCGTCGACTTTGAGCGATTCGAGGGTGACGCCTGAGTCGGTGGCCATCGCGTCCATGACCTCGCGGGTCTGGAATGCGGTTGCTTCCAGCGTCGCGCGGGCGATGTGGCCGGCGTTGACGTAGCGGGTCAGACCGGCGAACACGCCGCGGGCGTTTGACTTCCAGTAGGGCGCGAACAGGCCGGAGAATGCCGGCACGATGTACAGGCCGCCGTTGTCGTCGACGGACTTGGCCAGTTCCTCGACCTCGGGCGCGGCCTTGATCATCTTGAGGTTGTCGCGCAGCCATTGCACGAGCGCGCCGGTGATGGCGATCGATCCTTCCAGGGCGTATACCGGCTTGCGGTCACCGATCCGGTAGCAGACGGTGGTCAGCAGCCCGGATTTGGATTGCACGGCTTCCTCGCCGGTGTTGAGCAGCATGAAGTTGCCCGTGCCGTAGGTGTTCTTGGCCTCGCCGACGTCAAAGCAGGCCTGGCCGAACGTCGCCGCCTGCTGGTCGCCCAGATCGCCGGCGATCTTGACGCCCTGCATCTTGCCGCCGCTCTTGACCTCACCGTAGACCTCGCTCGAGGAGCAGATCTCCGGGAGCATCGACGTCGGCACGCCGATCGTCGACGCGATATCCGCGTCCCACGACAGGGACTGCAGGTCCATCAGCATCGTGCGGCTGGCGTTGGTGACGTCGGTGATGTGCCGGCCACCGTCGGTGCCGCCGGTCAGGTTCCACAGCAGCCAGGTGTCGATGTTGCCGAAGACCAGGTCCCCGGCCTGCGCCTTGTCCCGGGCGCCGTCGACGTTGTCAAGGATCCAGGACACCTTGGGGCCTGAGAAGTAGGTGGCCAGGGGGAGGCCGACCTTCTCGCGGAAGCGGTCCTGGCCGCCGTCGGCCGAGAGCTCGTCGACGAGCTTGTCGGTCCGGGTGTCCTGCCAGACGAGCGCGTTATGGACCGGCTCGCCGGTGGTGCGGTCCCAGACCAGCGTGGTCTCGCGCTGGTTGGTGATCCCCAGCGCCGCGATGTCGTCGGCGGAGGCGCCGGCCTTGTCCATGGCCTCGTCGAGCACCTCCTGGCAGCGCGCCCAGATCTCCTTGGGGTCGTGCTCGACCCAGCCCGGCTTGGGGTAGATCTGCTCGTGCTCCTTCTGCGCTACGGCGACGACCTTGCCGGAGTGATCGAAGATCATCGCCCGGGAGCTGGTCGTGCCCTGATCCAGTGCAGCTGAGTATTTCGGCATTGTTTCCTTTCAGTCCGCCAGCGCTTCGGCGGCGCTCTTGAAGAGATAGAAGGTGGAGGTCGCGCCGGGGTCCTGGTGACCGGCGGAGCGCTCACCGAGGTAGCTGGCCCGTCCTTTGCGCGCGACGAGTGGTGTCGTCGCGTGCATTCCCTGCTCGGCGGAGGAGACCGCCGCGCGGAGGCCACCGTCGAGATCTGATGCCTGCTCGAGGGCTTCGACCGCGGGCAGCAGCGCGTCGACCATCGTCTTGTCGCCAGGCTGTGCCTTGCCACGAGACTGGACGCCCTCCATGCCCTGACGCCACGCCGCGGCGTACGCCGGGAGATCGACCACGGACTGCCCGGCCAATGCCGTGCCCATCTGCAAAAACAGGGTCCCGTACAACGGACCGGCGGCGCCACCGACGCTGGAGACCAGCGCCATGGCCACCGTCTTGAGCACGGCTGCGGGATCAGGCTGCTCAGACGCCCCGAGCTTCTCCAGCGCCTTCTGCATCCCGCGGTTCATGTTGGTCCCGTGATCGCCGTCGCCGATCGCGGTGTCAAGACGGACCAGCTCCTGGCGGTGCTCGGCCATCTCCCCCGCAAAACGGGTCATCCAGTCCAGCGTGCTGTCGCGATCGATCGCCACCAGAGAGCGCTCCTAGGCGCCCCAGCGCAGCGCCGGGGTGTTCACCGCAGCGTCCCAGTAGCGGACCATCTCATCATCGAGCTTGACCAACGTGATCGAGCAGCCCTGCATCTCCAGTGAGGTGATGTAGTTGCCGATCAGGTTGCGCTCGATGGTGAGACCGTGCTCGGAGGCGATCTTCGCCACTTCGGCGTAGACGATGTACAGCTCCAGCAGCGGCGTGCCGCCCATCCCGTTAACGAAGGCCAGCACCCTGTCACCAGAACTGAACGGCAGGTCCTCGAGGATGGGAGTCATCAGGCGTTCGGCGACCTGGGACGCCGGGCCGATCTTCTCCCGAAAGCGGCCCGGCTCTCCGTGGATCCCGATCCCGATCTCCACCTCGTCCTCGCCAAGCTCAAAGCTCGGCTCCCCCGAAGCGGGCGTGATGCATGGCGTCAGGGCCATCCCCATCGAACGTCCCTGAGCGTTGACCCGGCGTCCCAGCTCCGCCACCTCCTGCAGGCCGCGACGATCCTCGGCCGCGCCCCCACAGATCTTCTCGACCAGCACCGTGACACCCACACCACGCCGGCCGGCCGTGTACAGCGAATCCTCCACCGCCACGTCGTCGTTGGTGAGAATGGTCTCGACCTCGATGTCATCGCCCTTGCCCATCTCGGCGGCCATCTCGAAATTCATCACATCACCGGTGTAGTTCTTGACGATATGAATCACCCCGGCACCACCGTCCACAGCCTTGGTCGCCACCAGCATCTGGTCAGGCGTCGGCGAGGTGAACACCTCCCCCGGACAGGCAGCATCGAGCATGCCCGGCCCGACAAACCCGCCGTGCATCGGCTCATGGCCCGAGCCTCCGCCCGAGATCAGCCCCACCTTCCCCTGCACCGGCGCGTCAGAGCGGACCACACAGTAGGGGTCAAAGGTCACACGGACACGATCCCCGTGAGCCGCCTCGACCCCTCGCAGCGCGTCAGCCACCACCGCGTCGGGCGCGTTGATCAGCTTCTTCATTGATGTGTCCTCGATATCAGGGGTAGAACGCGCCGAACAGCAGTGCACCGATGGCGCCGCCGATGAGCGGCCCCAGCACGGGCACCCAGGCATAGGACCAGTCCGACGGCCCCTTGCCGGGGATCGGCAGGATCGCGTGCATGATCCGAGGCCCGAGATCGCGCGCCGGGTTGATCGCGTATCCCGTCGGTCCACCGAGGGACAGGCCGATGCCGACGACCAGGAAGGCCACCAACAGGGCGCCGAGTCCGCTGGCCGACGTGGGGGTGTCGGTCCCCATCGCCAGGACCCCGAACATCAGCATGCACGTACCGATGATCTCGGTGACGAGGTTCCACGCGTAGTTGCGGATCGCCGGGCCGGTCGAGAACACGGCGAGCTTCAGGCCCGGATCCTCCGTCTCTGACCAATGCAGGTAGTACGCGGCCCAGACCAGGACGGCCCCGGTCATCGCGCCGAGCATCTCACCGATCCAGTAATGCCATGCCTGGCCGCCGGTGATGCCACCGTTGATCCAGATCCCCAGCGTCACCGCCGGGTTCAGATGGCCACCGGAGAACTTCGCCGTCGCATACACGCCGGCCATGACCGCGAAGCCCCAGCCGAACGTGATGACGATCCAGCCAGAGTTCTGTGCCTTGCTCTTGTTGAGGAGCACGGCGGCAACCACTCCATCACCAAGGAGAATCAGGATTGCAGTCCCGATCCATTCAGACCCAATGATGCTCAAGTCTCTCTCCCTCCTGAGCAGTACGTATGGACGGCGGCGATACTATCCCGAGCGGTTCGACAATGTCAAACCGGGTTCAAAATACCGAGACCCGGTTCGTCAATGCCGCCGACAAAACGGCATAGTTCCGCCGGGTCTAAAGGAGCAATTGGGTGCCCGGGAACATTCAGTCCATCGAGCGTGCGGCCGCGATCCTGCGGTTGCTGTCGGGCCGGACGCGCCGGCTCGGCGTCGTGGACCTGGCCGGCGAGCTCGGGCTCTCCAAGGGAACGGTGCACGGGCTGCTGCGCACCCTCCAACACGTCGGCTTCGTCGAGCAGGACCCTGAGACCGGCAAGTACCAGCTCGGCGCGGCGCTGCTGCACATGGGCTCCAGCTACCTCGACGGCAACGAGTTGCGCACCCGGGCGCTGAACTGGTCAGACTCGTTGGCGGCCCGCACTCACGAGGCAGTGCGGATCGGCACCCTGCATGAGGGGCAGGTCCTCATCGTCCACCACGTGTTCCGACCCGACGACAGCCTCCAGACCCTGGACGTGGGCTCCCTGCTCCCCGCGCACGCCACCGCGCTGGGCAAGATGCTGCTCGCCCATCACCCCTATGCCATGGCCGAGGTGACGACCGACGGCCTGACCGCCTTCACCGACGCGACCATCTGCGACCCGGAGCGGCTCGAGCGCGAGCTGGCGCGCAGCCGCGAGCGGGGCTGGGCGGCCGATATCGGCGAGCTCAACCCGGGGCAGGTGTCGCTGGCGGCGCCGATCATGGACCGCAGTGGCCTCACGGTGGGCGCGATGGGTATCTTCGGTCCACCGGAACGGCTTCTGGTGGCCCGTCAGCCGCGCGGGGAGCTGTTGGCCTACGTGCGTGAGGCGGCCCGGTCCGTGTCGCGCGAGCTCGGCGCGATCCCGTGGTGAGAGAGAGGTGGCTTTGAGAGAGCGATACGTGGCCGCAATCGACCAGGGAACCGCCTCGTCCCGATGTCTGGTGTTCGACCGCTCCGGACGGATCGTGTCCGTCTCTCAGAAGGAGCACCACCACATCTATCCCCGCCCCGGGTGGGTCGAGCACGATCCTGAGGAGATCTGGCGCAACGTCGAGTTCGTGGTGGCCCGCGCGCTCGCCGAGGCCCGGCTGGACGCCTCCGACCTCGTCGCGCTGGGCATCGCCAACCAGCGCGAGACGACGCTGGTGTGGGACCGCGAGAGCGGCGAGGCGCTGCACAACGCCATCAACTGGCAGGACACCCGCACCGATCACATCGTCCGAGACCTGTCGGCCGAGCACGGCGACGCGTGGTTTCGCGAGCGCTCCGGGCTGCCCCCCGCCACGTACTTCTCGGGGCCCAAGCTGCGCTGGCTGCTCGACACCGTGCCGGGATTGCGCGACCGGGCGGCGGCCGGGGAGGTCCTGTTCGGGACGATGGACTCCTGGCTCATCTGGCGGCTGACCGGGCGCCATCTCACCGACGTGACCAACGCCAGCCGTACGATGATGATGGGCCTGCACACGCTCGACTGGGACGACGAGCTGCTCGCCGCGCTCGACGTGCCCCGCCAGATGCTGCCTGAGATCCGGTCGTCGGCCGAGACCTACGGTGAGGCCGACGGTCAGTTGGCGGGAGTGCCGGTGGCCGCCGCGCTCGGCGATCAGCAGGCGGCGCTGTTCGGCCAGACGTGCTTTGCCGCCGGGGAGGCCAAGTGCACCTACGGGACGGGCAGCTTCCTGCTGCTCAACACCGGCGAGCGGCCCGTGCTCTCAGACAGCGGGTTGCTCACGACGCTGTGCTGCCGGGTGGGCGACGAGCCGCCGTGCTACGCCCTGGAGGGGTCGATCGCGGTGACGGGCGCGCTCGTCCAGTGGTTCCGGGACAACCTCACGCTCATCGGCTCGGCCCCGGAGATCGAGACGCTGGCGCGCACCGTCGACGACAACGGGGGGTGCTATTTCGTCCCCGCGTTCTCCGGACTGTTCGCCCCCCACTGGCGCAGCGATGCCCGGGGCGTCATCGCCGGCCTCACCGGCTACATCACCAAGGGCCACCTGGCCCGCGCCGTGCTGGAGGCCACCGCCTGGCAGACGCGCGAGGTGGTGGAGGCGATGACCACGGACTCCGGGGTGTCGCTGAGCACGCTGCGCGTCGACGGCGGCATGACCGCCAACAACCTGCTCATGCAGTTCCTGGCCGACGTGCTCGACGTGACCGTCGTCCGGCCCAACGTCGCCGAGACGGTCTCGCTGGGCGCGGCCTACGCGGCAGGTCTCGCCGTCGGCTTCTGGCCTGACACCGACGCGCTGCGCGCCAACTGGCACCCGGCCGCGCAGTGGCTGCCCGACATGGAGCACGAGCGGCGGGAGCGCGGCTACCGCAAGTGGCGCAAGGCCGTGGCGCGGACCACCGACTGGCTCGACGACGACGACGACTGAGGCTGCTGGGGCCGCGGGGGTCGCGTGCTGGAGGGTCCCATGTGGGCCGCGTTGCCGGGAGGGGTCCCGTGTGGCTGCGACACCGGCGAGCCTCAACGGCGGGGCGGGGGAAGGGTGGCTGGGCGGCGCCGGTGAGAGTCCACGCCTCTCAGACATGGCTGGTCCGGGCGGGGGTGTGGGAGATAATGCTTGCTGAAGAGGAAAGATCTCCCACGACCCTCGGCCAGAGCGGGCTGCATGGCCCTATTGGCGATCCCTGTGGTAGGCAATCCCTTCACGGGCGCAGCAACGTCATCAACCGCTGCGATCCGACTCCGCCACCCACGCCGGAACCGCTCCCTGCCCTGCCGCAGTTGACGTTCGCCGGTGTGGCCGCACCACGACGCCGGTGTGGCCGCGCCACGACGCCGGTGTGGCCGCGCGACGGCGCCGGGGTGGCGCCGCGACGGCGCCGGGGTGGCCGGAGCGCGGCCGGCGGCGCGGCGGCGGGTCTCAGCTGGCCGGCGGGCCGGAGACGGCCTCGGCCTTGGGGGCCGAGCGCCGGTAGGGCGAGCGCGACGGGCCGCCGTCACCGTTGTCGAAGAAGCTCTGCACCCGCTCGATCAGCGCGGCGGTGTCGCCGCCGTTGGGCAGGATCGGCTCGCCGAAGGCCACCGTGATCCGGTGGCGCTTGGACAGGAGCTTGCCGCGCAGCCGGCGGGGCCACAGACGGCCGGGCGGCATCGCCTCGGCGGTGCCGGTGACGCGGATCGGGATGATCGAGAGGTTGTGGGCCGCGGCCAGGACAGCCGCGCCGCGGCGCACCCGCCCCGGGCCGCCTCCGCGCGACCGCGTTCCCTCGGGATAGAGCAGGAGGTTCCAGCCCTGGTCGAGCAGGGTGTCGAGGTGGCTGCCGTCCTTGGACAGGCCGCCGCCGCCCTTGCGCTCGATCGGGACCGTGTTGAAGATGAGCGACACGATCGAGGCGACGAGCCGGTTGCGGTAGAAGTAGTCGGCCGCCGCCGCCACCGCGGTCCGCTTGCGCAGCTTGCGCGGCAGCGCCGACAGGATCACAGGCGTGTCCATGTGGCTGGCGTGGTTGGCCACGAGGATGACCGGCTGCTTGAGCGAGGAGAGCGTCTCCCGGCCCGTGGCGCGTCGCGCGGCGTAGTAATCCATCAGCGGGTTGAGCACGAACCGCATGAAGTTCTCGCGCACCAGCCGGGCCGGTGCCGAGCGTGCCCACGGCAGATCGAGCGAGGCTGCGGCCGCGCGCAACTCCCTCCCCTTCTGGGGAGCATTGCGCGCCACGTCGGAGACGCGGCGCTGCCAGCTGCGCTGACGGCGGAAGGGCAACACCGCCCGAGGTACCCCCCTGCGTGACATCCGTTACAGATCCCTATCAAGTGAGCCGCACGCAGACGCGGGAGCGACCGCTGACCGGGTTGCCGGGCACGGTAAGCTCGGCCCCGCGACCAACCGGGCGCTCGCCAACAACGAGGGAAGGGAGGACGGATGGCCATCGACCCCAGCGAGCATCCCGCTCAGCCGGAGCAGCCGCAGGAAGGCTTTGCCGAGGGCGAGGACAACCCCGAGGCATTCCCCGAGGACGAGACCGTGGGGCGCTTCAGCGAGGGCCAGGAGGACCTGCCCGCGGAGGACCCCGAGAAGCTCCATCACGGCCGGTTCAGCGAGGGACAGGAGGAGCTGCCCGAGGAGGACCCCGAGAAGCACGAGGAGCGGCGCTTCTCAGAGGGCCAGGACGCGGAGCCCCCCGGCTACACCGCCTGACGGCCCGCCAACGTCACCGACTCGGCGTCCGGCCGCGTGCCGGCCGGCGGGTCGGCACGGCCGTGGGCCGGCGGGCCGGCACGTCCGTGTGAGTAGGCAAGCGGGGTGGCGAGCAACTCGGGATCCTCGCCCTCCAGCGCCATCCAGGCCGCCCGCAGCCCGTGGCTGCCCGCGGTGGTCAGCGCGCTCACCCGGTTCTCCATCTGTCCCACCAGCAGCGCGTCGGCCGGCGGGCGGATGACGCAGACGGCCGGGGCGGCCGTGGGATCGCCGGCGCGCGCGGCGAGGTCGGCGCTCAGCTCGTCATAGCGCTCGGAGCGGTGGACGCGCAGGTCCACGAGCGCCGGGTTGAGCTTCTGGAGGTAGCCGTCGGTGAGTCGCGCCACCAGGCTCGAGAGCGGCGTGTGCTGCACGCCGTGGGGCCGCGTCTGGAGCACGAGCATGTCGGTGGCGGTGGTCTGCGCGGCATGCACGGGGATCGCCTCGGCCAGGGTCGCGTCCAGCCAGCGCCGCCCGCGGAAGGCGACGGGCGGCCCCGCGAGCCACGGCAGGCGGCCCGAGGCGCGCATGGCGCAGCGGATCTCCTCGGCGTCGCGCAGGTCGGTGAGGTCCACGATCTGCGCGGAGTCGACGTCGGTGGCGGTGCAGTGCAGGTCGATGCCGCCGACCAGGATCTCGTCGGTGCGCAGCGGGCGCTGGTGGCGCCACACCTCGCCGACGACGTAGTCCATGTCGAAGATCGGGCGCCGCCGCATCAGCGTGTCGCGGAGGTTGACGAAGCTCGGGTCCCCGAACCCGTGCGGGTACAGCGCGGTCAGGTAGGCGGCCTGGCCCGCGAGCAGGAAGGCCCCGTTGAACGCTCCGGCCGAGGCGCCGTGGACCTCGTCGAAGGCGTCGCGCAGGCCGAGCTGCTCGATCGCCGCCGTCATCCCGGCCGAGACGACGCCACGCATCCCCCCGCCCTCGATGACCAGGGCGACGCGCCGTCCATCGGTGCGCGCGCCGGGCTTGGAGCCCTCGTCGCGGCGGCGGCGGATGAGGGCGACGACCGGGTGGTCGCGCTGGTCGTCGGTCATCGTCGCCGGT
This sequence comes from uncultured Actinomycetota bacterium, assembly GCA_963771675.1. Classification (GTDB taxonomy): domain Bacteria; phylum Actinomycetota; class Thermoleophilia; order Solirubrobacterales; family Solirubrobacteraceae; genus Palsa-465. The sequence goes on from CAVYUJ010000013.1 coordinate 11,098, forward strand.
TCGCGATGGGGATCGGGGGAGAAGCGCTTGAGGACCGTGAATCGCATCGCCTGCGAGGGTACTGTTACCCGCCGTGGCTCCGTTACCCGCCCTGGCGCCGCTCGGTCGCACCTCGCTGGATGTCAGCCGGATCGGGCTGGGGCTGGCGGCGCTCGGCCGGCCGGCGTACATCAACGTCGGCCACGCCGGCGATCTGGCCGGTGACATCTCCGTGGCGGCGCTGCGGGGCCGAGCCCACGAGGTGCTCGACGCCGCCTATGCCGCGGGCGTGCGCTACTTCGACGCCGCGCGCTCCTACGGCCGCGCCGAGGAGTTCCTGGGCTCGTGGCTTGCCGAGCGAGCCCTCGCCCCGCCGGCGGTGAGCGTCGGCTCCAAGTGGGGCTACACCTACACCGCGGACTGGCGCCTCGACGCCGACGTCAACGAGGTCAAGGATCTGACTCTGGCGACGCTGCGCCGCCAGGAGCAGGAGACGCGGTCGCATCTGGGCGGCGCGGTCGGGCTCTACCAGATCCACTCGGCCACCGTGGACAGCGGCGTCCTGGAGGATCGCTCGGTGCTCGACGAGCTGGCGCGGCTGCGCGCCGAGGAGGGCTGGTTCACAGGGCTGTCGGTGACGGGCCCCGGGCAGGGCGAGACGGTGTGGCGGGCCCTCGAGGTCGGCGGCTTTGACTGCGTGCAGGCGACTTGGAACCTGATGGAGACCTCCGCGGGCCCGGCGCTGGCCGCGGCCCACGAGGCCGGCCTGGGCGTGATCATCAAGGAGGCCGTGGCCAATGGCCGCCTGACCGATCGCGGCGATGCGCCGGCGTTGGTCGAGGCAGCGGCTGGCCTTGGCGTCACCGCGGACGCGCTGGCGCTGGCGTGCGTCGCCGCGCAGCCCTGGGTGGACGTCGTGCTGAGCGGTGCCTCCACGGTGGCGATGGTCCTGTCGAACCTCAGCGCGCTGGAGATAGAGGTGGGCGGCGAGACCCTGGAGCGGCTGGCGCCGCTGGTCGAGGACCCCGAGGAGTACTGGGAGCGGCGCTCCGAGCTCGCCTGGAATTAGCGACCCCGCGCGACGGTGATGACGAAAGCGTCGTGTGACGGTGCTTTCGTCATCACCGTCGCCGCGTCCGGCACGATGGGGGTGTGGTCCACGGGCATCTGATCGTCATCCTCGCCGTCGCGGCCATCACGCTGCCGGCGGTCGCGGTGCTGCGGCGGATGGGGGTGCCGACGGCCGCGGTGCTCGTGGTGGCCGGCCTGGTCATCGGCTTTCTCCCGTTCGTCCCCGACGCGTCGCTCGATCCCCACGCGGTGCTGCTCGGCCTGTTGCCGCTGCTGGTGTTCGACGCCGCGGCCACGTCGTCGGCCACGGCGTTCGTGCGCAACGCCCGGTCGATCGGCCTGCTCGCGGTGGGCCTCGTGGTGGCCACGGCGGCGGGCGTCGCGGCGGTCGCGCACTGGATCGGTCATCTGTCGTGGGCGATGGCGTTCGTCCTGGGGACCGCGGTCGGGCCCACCGATGCCGCGGCGGCCACGAGCGTGGCCCGGCGGCTCGGGCTGCCGCGCCGGCTCCTCACGATCCTCGAGGGCGAGGCGTTGTTCAACGATGGCGCCGCTCTCGTCCTCTACGCCACCGCGGTGACCGCCGCCACCAGCGGCACCTTCTCCGCGCCGAGCGCCCTGGGCTCGGTGGTCTATGCCTCGGTGGCAGGGACGGCGATCGGCCTGCTCGTCGGCGTCGTCGGCCGGTCGCTGCGCAACCGGATCGACGACGCTCCGATCGAGATCGCCGGCTCGATGCTCATCGCCTACGCCGCCTACCTGCCCGCGGAGGCGCTGCATGCCTCGGGCGTGCTGGCCGCGGTCTCGGCCGGGCTCTACCTGGGGTGGCACAGCGGCGGCAGCGCCTTCTCGGCCCGGAGCCGCCTGCAGTCCCAGGCGTTCTGGGAGACGCTGGTGTTCCTGATCAACGCCGCGCTGTTCGTGATCGTCGGCCTCTCCTTCCACACGTTCACCGCCGAAGCGCGGGGTCCCGTCGGGCGGCTGGTGGCGACGGGGCTCGCCGTGGTGGCGGCCGTGATCGCGCTCCGGCTGGTCTGGATGGAGGGCACCGGGTGGCTGACGCGGCTGCTGCGCCGGACGCCGCCCGCCGACGAGCAGGACGCGCCCGACCAGGCCGGGTGGCGCCAGCGCCTGGTCATCGGGTGGGCCGGGATGCGCGGCGCCATCACGCTCGCAGTGCTCCTGGCGGTGCCCCAGACCACCGACGCCGGTCACCCGCTGGCCGGTCGCGACGACATCGTCTACCTCGGCTTCGCCGTGATCATCGTGACCCTCGTGGGGCAGGGGATGACGCTGCCGCTGCTCGTGCGGCGCCTGCGGCTGACCGAGCATCCCTCCGTGGTGGAGGCCGAGCGCGAAGCTCGGCTGGCGCTGGCCCAGGCGGTGCTCGATCGTCTCCAGGGCGGCGAGGGCGATGGTCCGCAGGAGCTCGTCGACGGGCTGCGCGCCCAGTACCTGGCCAGACGGCAGCGCCTGGAATCGGGCGACGAGGCCGATGGGGGCACGGCCGGCGCTCAGGACGCCGGGGCCGAGCGGGCGCTGCGCCGGGAGCTCGTCGCGGTCCAGCGCGAGGCGCTGGCGCGGATGCGGCGCGAGGCCCGGATCGGCATCGGGACGGCGCGCACCATCGAGCACGATCTGGACCTCGAGGACGCTCGCCTGGGCTGACCGGCGAGCGGCTAGCGTGAACGCCCTGCCCCTGCGCAACCGAGCCACCCCGCTGGGAGATGTGATCGCCGACCCGGCGCGCGGGCTGGTGTACGCCAACCGCGGGGTGCTGGTCGACGCCCACGGTGAGATCCGCCGCCGGTGGGGGGTGCGCCGGTGGATCGCGTGCCGCCTGGAGTTCAAGGGCCGCCGGCGCCGGCCGCTGATGGCGCCCGGCCGCTTCACCGAGCTGTTCTTCACCGACGAGGCGACGGCGTTCGCCGCGGGTCACCGGCCGTGCGGCGAGTGCCGCTATGAGGACTACCGGCGCTTCTGCGAGACCTGGCTGCGGCGGCATCCCGGGCAGGTCGGAGCCGACGCGATGGACCGGCAGCTGCATGCCGAGCGCGTGGACCCCGAGACGCGCGGGCAGCGCCGGTGGGAGGTGGGGTTCGGCGGCCTGCCCGACGGGGCGTTCGTGCTCTGCGACGAGCGGCCGTGGCTGGTCCTGGGCGACGCGCTGTTGGAATGGACGCCGGCCGGCTATGTCGCTGAGCGCCGGGAGCGCCCTCGCGGTGGCACCGCGGTGGTGCTCACGCCCCCGTCGCTGGTCGAGGTGCTGCGCGACGGGTGGGAGCCGGCGACCGTGCCGTTCCTTCACCCCAGCGCGCTGGTCAGCCGATGAGGACGCAGCCGGTGGTGGCGTGGGCGATGAGCTTGCCCGTCGCCTCCACCGTGAGCCGGCCCTCGGCGGTGGCCAGCGCCCGCCCGCCGGGCACGGACCCGATCGGGTTGTACATCCACTCCGCCGGGTCGAGCGCGAACCGGGTGCGGCCTGCCCGGCGTCCGGTCTCCTCGTCCCCCCGTCCCCTATTCCTGGTCCAGGAAGGCCTGCACGCGCTCGCGGTAGGGGGTGCGGTCATAGCTTGAGACCAGCGCGCCCGCCATCCGCACCGGGTCGCCGAAGAAGTAGTACTCGTACAGCGCCTGGCGGCCGGAGAAGGCCGAGATGCACGTGTCCCACACCAGCCGGAACAGCTTGACCCGGTCGGGCCCGGTGAGCGTCGCCGACTGCAGGTAGCGCTCGACGTCGTCGTGCGCGGGCCCCGTGACGTCGGCCTCCGTGGGCAGCGCCATCAGGCCGGAGGCGCCGAGCTTGCGCAGGATCTCGGGGAATCGCTGGTAGAGCTTGGGGTACCAGTTGCGCGCGGCGTTGAGCGGCTCCCATCGGGGCGTCATCACGCCGTAGTCGTTGAGCGCCGCGTCGGCCTCGGCCGCGCGGACGAAGGCGCGGATGCCCTCCAGGGCGACGATGACCTCGGCCACGTTCTCCTGGACGTGTGAGAACTGCTCGATGCCGATCGCCTCGGTGAGCAGCGTGACCAGGCCGAGCATGAACTCCGTCTTGGCGGTGGTGCGCGCGGTCACCTGGTGGGTCATGTGGTTGATGGCGCCCGTCTGGGCGTAGAGGCCGTTGCACAGCTCGGGATTGCCCAGCATGAAGCAGCGCTCGAACGGGACCTTGACGTCGTCGAAGATCACGACCGCGTCCATCTCCTCAAAGCGCGAGCCCAGCGGATGGTCGAAGTGGCCGCGCCCGTAGTCGGCGGACTCGCGGCACAGGAAGCGCAGGCCCGGCGCGTCGCAGTTGATCGCGAACGCGTAGGAGTAGGGGGCGTCCTCGGGCCGCCCGCGCAGCAGCGTGGACGGAAACACCAGCAGCTCGTCGGCGAAGGGGCCGATGGTGGCCAGCAGGCGGGCGCCGCGCACCACGATCCCGTTGTCGTCCTGGGAGACGATCTGGGCCGAGATCTCGCCGCCGAGCTGCTCGGCGGGAGGCAGGCTGCGGTTGTGCTGGGGCGGGATCAGCGTGTGGGTGAGCAGCAGGTCCTCCTCGCGGATCCTCTCGTAGTAGCGCCTGGCGTTCTCCCCGTACGCGCTGTCGGCCTGGGCGAACCATTCGCCGGCCTCGCTCAGCGCCATCACGCACGCGTTGAGGTAGTCACCCGTCCGGCCCAGGAAGCCGTGTGACACCCGCGCCCACGTGCTCATCATCTCCCGGCGCTTGACGAGATCCTCGGCGGTGCGCGGGACCATGAATGAGGTGCCGACCCGGTCGCCGGTGGTGGGCGACTCGTAGGTGAGGACGTCGCGGTACTCCGGGTCATGCTGGAGGTCATAGAGGTGCGCGTAGCTGCGCACGACATTGCGAAACGCGGGGTGGTCCGGGATCCCGGTGGTGACCGTCTCGCCGTGGATCTGGACGGTCGGGCTCGACGCCGCCAGGCGCTCGATGTACTGGCTGCCGGTGCGCGCTGCCATGACGTTCCTCTCCTGTTCGCTGTCGTGGGCGCGGTCGGTTATAGCACGGTTATCGCGCGTAGCGCACAGATAACGTACACTGCGCCGTGTGGCTCCGGCCTCCTCCTCTCTGACGCTCGAGCGCGGGCTCCGCGTGCTCCGGGTGCTGTCCGAGCACCCCGAGGGCATGACGGTCTCCGAGCTGGCCGGCGCGCTCGGCACCCACCGCGCGGGTATCTATCGCCTCCTCGGTCCGCACCTGTCCGAGCGCCTGGTGTCGCGCCGCGAGGATCGCTACCACCTCGGCACCGGGCTCGTGGAGCTGGCCAGCCGCGTGCAGCCGCGGCTCCGGGAGGTCGCGGGGCCGCTCCTGCAGGCGCTGGCCGATGAGCTCACCGCCACGGCGGCGCTCACCGTCCGTGACGGCGAGGACGCGGCGGTGGTGCTGGACGTCCGCTCGCCGCGCCTGGCCGCTTTGCACATCACCTACCGGCCCGGGCTGCGTCACCCGGTGGCCATCGCCGCCTCGGGCATCGCCATCCTGGCCGGCGGCCCGGCGCGGCCTTCGGAGCGCGCCGAGGTGACGCTGGCGCGCGAGCGTGGCTGGTCACGGTCGACCGGGGAGCTGTTGCCCGGAGCGACCGGGGTGGCGGCGCCGGCGGGTGCGGGCGCCGCGGTCAGCGCGGTGTGGATCGGCGAGCGCGACGAGCCGGCGATGGCGCGGCGCGTGATGGCCACCGCGCGGGCGCTCGCGGACGCTCTCTGAACCGCCGCGCGCTGCCGGGTGGGCGTCAGGCCGGGGCGCTGACGGGCGCGTCGAGGTCGACGTGCGGGCTGGTGGCCAGCAGCGCCCGGACCTTGTCGCGGCCGGCGTCGCTCAGGGGTGCCAGCGGCTCGCGGGCGTGGTCGGAGCTGAGCAGGCCGAGCTGGTGCATCACCCACTTGACCGGGACCGGGTTGGTCTCCGCGAACGCGGCGTCGACGAGGGGGTGCAGGTCGTAGTGCAGCGCCCGGGCACGCTCGTGGTCGCCGGAGATGAATGCGTCGTAGAGCTGGGCGACCGGGTCGGGCGCGAAGTTGCCCACGCAGCTCAGGTGCCCAGCGCCGCCGAGGCAGAGCATCGGGTAGCAGAGCAGCTCGATGCCCGAGAGGGCGATGAAGTCCGTCCCCGCCTCGTTGAGCACGTAGGACACGTGCTCGAAGTCCCGGGTGGTCTCCTTGATGCCGACGATGTTCGGGTGCGCGCGGCGCAGCCGGCCCACCGTGACCGGCGTGATGTCCACCGCCGCCCGGACCGGGACGTTGTAGACGATGATCGGCAGCTCCGGGAACTCGGCGGCCACCCGCGAGTACCACCGGAACAGCCCCTCCTGCTGGGCGCGCCCGTAGTACGGGGTGACCACCAGCGCGGCGCTCGCCCCCAGGCGCTGGGCCTCGGCGGTGAGCTCGAGCGTCTCGGCCATCAGGGCCGTGCCCGTCCCCGGCAGGAAGGGCACGCGGCCGTCGATCGCCTGGGCGGCGGTGCGCATCACCTCGATGCGCTCGGCCACCGTCATCGAGGTCGGCTCCCCGGTCGAGCCCCCGACCGAGATGCCGTGCGTCCCGTGGGCCAGCTGCCAGTCGATCAGCCGGGGGATCGACTCCAGGTCGGGCTCACCGGCATCGGTGAACGGGGTGATCAGCGGGGTGATGGCGCCGCGCACCGCGGACGCGTCGCCGGCAAACGGGCTGGTCATGGGCGGGGGTCCTCGCTTCGCTTTGCTTTCCAGTTCTCATACTCGGGCCGGCGCTCCTCCGACAGCGGGTACAGGCCGCGGAAGGACTCGCCCGCCTTGACGCGCTCCAGCGCGAACGCCTCACGCTCCTCGACCTCCAGCGCCGCGTGGGCGATCTCGTCGGCCAGCGCGAACGGGAGCACGACCACGCCCTCGGCGTCGCCCACGATCACGTCGCCGGGCATGACCAGCACGCCCGCGCAGGTGACCGGGACGTCCAGGTCCAGGGGGATGTGGGCGTTCCACAAAGACGACGCGTTGGCGACGCGGTAGTAGGTGGGGATGGCCAGCTCGCCGACGCCGGGCGTGTCGCGCACCCCGCCGTCGGTGACGATGCCGGCGCCGCCGCGCGCCAGGACGCGGGCGGCGAGGATGTCGCCGATGGTGCCCGCCGTCATATCTCCGCGCGCCTCCATCACCAGCACATCGCCGGCAGCCACCGACTCCACAGCGCGCTTCTGGGCGTCCTGCGAGCCCTGCATCGCCTCGCGCACGTCGGCGCGGATGGCGACGTAGCGCAGGGTGCGGGCGTAGCCGACCATGCTCAGGTCCGGGCGCGTGGGGCGCAGGCCCGTCAAGAACGTCGACTGGATGCCGCGGCGGGTGAGCTGCACGGTCAGCGTCGCCGTCGAGACGCGGCGCAGCGCCGCCTCGGCGTCGGCGGAGAGGCGTGGCGGACCCGCGGCCGCCGGGGCCGCCGGGGCCGCCGGGGCCGCCGGGGCCGCCGGGGCCGCCGGGGCCGCCGGGGCCGCGGCCGGGGTGACGCCGGTGGCGAACGCCCGGGCCTCGTCGGTGGCCCTGGGCATCGCCCCATAGCGCGCGAGCTCGGTCGGAGCCTCGACGACCGTGCTGGTCACCGAGCCGGCTCCCTCCAGCGTCACCTCCACGACATCACCGGGCGCGACCACGTTGGCCCCCGCGGGCGTGCCGGTGAGGATGACGTCCCCGGGCTCGAGCGTCATGAACCGCGACAGGTCGGCGATGAGCTGGGCGAAGGTGAAGATGAGGTCCTCGCCGGTGGCGTCCTGGCGCACCTCGCCGTTGACGGTGCTGGAGATGTGCAGCCTCGCCGGGTCCACGCCCTGGGCCGCCATCGCCGGGCCGATCGGCGAGAAGCCGTCCTGGCCCTTGGCCATGACGTTGGAGCCGCGGTCGGCCCAGCGGAAGTCGTGCAGGCCGAAGTCATTGGCCGGCGCGTACCAGCCGATGTGGCGCGCGGCCTCCTCGGGGCTGACGTTCCGCGCCCGCGTCCCGATGATCACGGCGATCTCCGCCTCGAAGGCCAACAGCTCGGTGCCCCGAGGACGCACGATGTCGCCCCCGCCCGACAGCGACGTCGTCGGCTTGAGGAAATAGGAGGGCTCGGTGGGGACGCGTCCGCGCTGGGCGGCGCGGCTGTGGTAGTTGAGGTGGACCCCGAGGACCTTGCCGGGGGTCAGCCCCTCGGGGAGCGTGAGTGGTTGGGCCTCGGGCACGTCAGGCCGCGACCTCGGAGTGCTGGGCGCGCTCGTCGACGTTGGCGGGCTCGATGGGGACGGTCTCGCCGTCGGGGCCGAGCAGCAGGCTTGACTCCTCATACCAGCTGTCGGGGGCGCGGGTCCCGTAGAACGACCGGCAGCGCGGATCGTTGACCGACCACCGGATCGGCTTGTGGTCGGGGTCGCCGGTGTAGTAGTCGCAGGAGTAGAGCTCGATGCGGTGGCCGTCGGGGTCGCGCAGGTAGACGAAGAAGGCGTTGGAGACGCCGTGGCGGCCGGGGCCGCGCTCGATCACGTCGGTGTGGTAGCCGCCGGCGAGCTGGTCACAGGCGCGCATCACCCCGGCGGGGTCGCCGACCCAGTAGGCGAAGTGGTGCAGCCGCGGTCCGGTGCCGGCGGTCAGCGCGACGTCGTGGACGGTGGGCTTGCGCAGCATCCACGCGCCCGTGATCCGCTCGTCCTCCGCGCCGTCGGTGGAGATGTACTCGCTGCAGCGAAAGCCCAGCCCCAGCCAGAAGCGGATGGTCTCCTCCACGCGCGGGGAGTGCAGATTGAGATGATCGAAGCGCAGCAGCGGCGCGCCGCGGTGCAGGTCAAACCGCTGGTGCTGGGTCTCGAACTGCTCGATGGCAGAGAAGAACTCCAGTGGATAGCCGAACGGATCCCACACGCGCAGCGAGCGCCCCATCCCGGGGTCAGAGCCGGCGTCGATCCACCGCGTCGTCAGGCCCTGGCCGGCGAAGTGCGCAGCCGCCAGCTCCAGGTCGCTCTCACTGCGCACGCGGAAGCCCAGCCGGGCCGCGGTGGCGACGGCCGCGCGGCGCAGGATCAGCGAGTGATGCTGGCGCTCCTCCCAGCCGCGCAGGAACACCGCGTCGTCGGTCCGGGCCGAGACGATCATCCCCAGCAGCTCGGCATAGAAGCGCTCAGACGCGGCCAGGTCGGTCACCTGCAGCTCCGCGAAGGCGGCGCGCATGATGTCGAACGGCGGCGGCGCCGGCGCTGTGTGGGCGAGCTCGGTCGCAGCGGAAGCCGCACCCATCAGTCGTCGCCCTCCGCGAGTCCCAACCGCGGGATGTGGTGCGAGCCCAGCGCCACGTGCACGATCTCGGTCTCGCAATAGAAGTCAAACGCGTAGTCGCCCCCCTCGCGGCCGATCCCGCTCGCCTTCACGCCGCCGAACGGGGTGCGCAGGTCACGCACGTTCTGGGAGTTGATCCAGCACATGCCGGTGTCGATGGCATGCGCCACCCGGTGCGCGCGGCGGATGTCGTTGGTCCACACATACGCCGCCAACCCATAGGGAGTGGCGTTGGCCAGGCGAATCGCCTCGGCCTCGTCAGAGAACGGCATCGCCACCAGCACCGGCCCGAAGATCTCCTCCTGAAACACCCTCATCGTCTCGTCGACGTCGGCGATGACCGTCGCCTGCAGGAAGTTCCCCGCCTCCAGGCCCGGCGGACGCGAACCACCCGCCAGCACCCGCGCGCCCTCCGCGCGCGCCGACGCGATGTACTCCATCACCCGCTCGTGATGCTCGGGACGGATCAACGGGCCCAGCTCGGTGCGCGGATCGGTCGGATCACCCACCCGGATGTTGCACGCCCGCGCCGCCACCGCGCCCACGAGCTCCTCATACAAACCCTCCGCCACCAGCAGCCGCGACCCCGCGGTGCACCGCTGGCCGTTCATGGTGAAGATCTGCGCCAGCGCCGCGTCCACGCACAACTCCGGGTCGGCGTCGTCGAAGACGACCACCGGCGACTTGCCGCCCAGCTCGATCGAGGAGCGCTTGAGCGTCGGCGCGCCCGCGGCGATGATCGTCTGCCCCGTCGTGGTCTCGCCGGTGAAGCAGATGAGGTCCACCCCCGGGTGCGCCGAGAGCGCAGCGCCCGCCGTCTCGCCGAACCCCTGCACCACGTTGAACACACCCGAGGGCAGCTCGGCCTCCTGCATCACGACGGCCAGCAGCGTCGCGGTGAGCGGCGACCACTCGGCGGGCTTGAGCACGATCGTGTTGCCCGCGGCCAGCGCGGGCGCGATCCGCCACGTCGAGAGCATCAGCGGCGCGTTCCAGGGCATGATCAACCCCGCGACGCCGACCGGCTTGCGGATCGTGTAGTTGAGGAACTCGTCACCCACCTGAAACGAGCGGCCGTGCAGCTCGGTGACCACGCCCGCGTAGTACTCGAAGTTCTGCGCCGCGCGGGCCGCCAGCCCCTTCATCTGGGCGACCGGCATGCCGATGTCGGCCACCTCCCGGGCGATGAACTCGTCCGTGCGAGCGGTGATCTGAGCGGCGATCCGCCGCAGCGCCGCGGCGCGCTCGGCGGCCTTCAGACGAGGCCACGGCCCGTCGTCGAACGCCCGCCGCGCCGCGGTCACCGCCAGATCCACGTCGGCCGCCTCGCCCGCCGAGGCGAGCGCCAGCACCTCGTTGGTGGCCGGATTGAGCGACTCGAACGTCTCCGCGGCCGCGCTGGCACGAAAGACACCGCCGATGTAATGCTCCTGCGTCCCGTAGGTCTGCGCGGCGGAGGTGGCCATAGCGGAGATCCTACGTGGGCGCGCGCTAATCGATCAGCCCGGCCTGCATGCGCCAGATCGCCAGCCGCCACATCGCCAGGGCGAACCCGACGAGCACCGCGGTGTGGACCAGGTCGGCACTGACGAAGGTGCCGAGCGAGACGTCGCGCACCAGCGCCACGCAGTGATAGAGCGGATTGAACTTGGCGATCTCGTGCAGCGCGCTGGGCAGGCTGGAGATCGGGAAGAACGTGCCCGCGACGAGGAACATCGGGGTGAGGACGGCGCTGGTGATGTAGTTGAAGTTGTCGATCGTCTTGGCCACGGCGGCGATGAGGACGCCGAAGGCGGCGAAGCCGAAGCCGGTGGCAAAGCCGATGAACGGCACCAGCAGCATCCCGGCCTCCACCTTCAGGCCGAAGGCGAACCCCACCAGCAGGGGCGCCACCCCGTAGACGCCCGACCGCACCGAGATCCACAGGATCTCCGCCGTGACGAGCTCCTCCACGTCGACCGGTGCGGCCAGCAGCGCGTCGTAGGTGCGCTGGAACTTCCAGCGGATGAACGTGTTGAACATGCCCGGGAAGGCCGAGGAGAACAGGACGGCGGTGGCGACGACTCCCGTGGCCACGTACTCGACGTACTTGACGTGGCCGACGGTCTTGACCAGCGAGCCGAAGCCGAGCCCGAAGGCCAGCAGGTAGATCGTCGGCTGCACGATCGACGAGAAGGTGGTCGCCTTCCAGTAGCGCTTGAACAGGACCACGTCGCGCATCATCACGCCGCCCAGTGCCGCCGGCTCCAGCCGGCGCACCCGCCGCGGGCGGCGCGCCACCGCTGCCTCCGCGCTCTGCGGCGCGGTGGTCATTCGATCTCCTGTCCGGTCAGCGCCACGAAGGCGTCCTCCAGATTGGCGGGACGGCGCACGCCCTCGGGGGCGTCGCCGTTGAGCCGCTCGGCTTCCAGGAGCGCCACCGCCGGTCCGCTGCGCCGATAGGGCCAGCCGCGCTCGGCGGCCAGCGTCTCGAGCTCGGCCAGCTCCGCGGGCGGCCCGTAGACCTCCAGCACCTCCCGTCCGGCGTGGTTGCTGACCAGCTGCGAGGGCGTTCCCTGGGCGATGATCTTGCCCGCGGACATGACCGCGACGGTGTCGGCGAGCCGCTCGGCCTCTTCGATGTAGTGGGTCGACATCAGCACGGTGACGCCGGCGGCGCGCTGCGCGTCGATCAGCGACCACAGCTCCTGGCGCACCTGCGGGTCCAGCCCCACGGTGGGTTCGTCCAGCAGGACCATCTGCGGACGGTGGATCAGGCCACGCGCGACCAGCAGGCGCCGCCGCATCCCGCCCGAGAGCTCGCGGACGATCGTGTCGGCCCGCGGCCGGAGGTTGGCGATGTCCAGCGCCCGCTCGACCGCCGCCGCCCGCTCGCTCCGGGGTACGCGGTAGAGGTGTGCGAACACGGAGAGGATCTGACGGGTGGTCAGCTCGACGTCGAGGTTGTCGAGCTGGGGCACGACGCCCATCGCCATCCGCGCCTGCTTGGACTCGCGCGGCAGCGTGTAGCCGAGGACCTCGATCGTCCCCTCGTCGGCGAGCGTCTGGGCGGTGAGCAGGCGCATCGTCGTCGACTTGCCGGCACCGTTGGGGCCGAGCAGGCCGAAGCACACGCCCGGCGGCACGACGAGGTCCAGGCCGTCCACGGCCGTGATCTGGCCAAAGCGCTTGACCACCCCGCGCAGCTCGATTGACGCCCTCTCCTCATCCACCGTCTGGAGGGTAGCCGCGCGCGGGCGCGACGCGGCGGGCGTCAGTGCGACGACGGGTCGTCGAGCTCGCCGCCGCCGTTGCTGAAGCCGCCCGGCTCGTCGTCGTCCGCAGGGCCGGCGCCGCCGCCGGGCATCTTGAAGATCTGGGCGAGCTGCGCCGCGACCATGATGTCGCCGGCGAGCTGGATCCGGCCCTTGAAGTAGGCCGCCATCGGATCGGAGTTGCCGCTGATCAGCCGCAGGAACTCCACCCCGTCCATCGTGATCGTCAGCTTGGGATCCGGGCCCTCGGTCCCGCGGTTGGCGCGTGCCGTGCCGTTGTCGACCTCCAGCAGGTAGGTGTCGACGCCGTCGTCGCTGCGGCCGGTGATGTTCCACCTGATCGACGTCCTGATGTGGGCGGCGGCCTTGGCGTCCAGCTGGCGCGGCATCTGCCAGAAGATCCCGTCGAGCAGGGCACGACGGGCCGGTGACTTCATCAGCTGCTCCAGGCGTTCGGGCGAGGTGTCGCGCACGAGACGGCCGATGCCCTCGGCGATCTGCGCCGGCGCGTCGGAGGCGAACTTCTTGAGCTGGTCCAGCGCGCGCTGGGGATCGAAGCCGAAGTCCATGTCGAGAGAGGACGGTACTAGGTACCTATCGTGGCGACGGCCCGGCCCAGCCGTGCGATCCCGTCGGTGATCTCGCGCTCGCTGAGGTTCGAATAGCCGAAGATGAGCCCGCCGCGCGATGCGGGGGCGATCCGGTAGGGCGTCACGCCCGCGACGGCGACGCCCTCGGCTGCGGCCGCCTCGATGACCGCGGTCTCGGGCAGGCCGGCGGGCAGCCATGCCACCAGGTGCAGGCCGGCGGCGATCCCGGCCGGCTCCAGCTCGGGCAGGTGGCGGCCGAGCGCGGCCAGCAGCGCGTCCCGGCGCGATCGGTAGATGGGGCGCATCCGCCGCAGGTGGCGGTCGAACTCACCCCGGGTGAGGAAGTCGGCGAAGGTCAGCTGGTCCAGGATCGGCGACCCGCGGTCGGCCAGGAGCTTGGCCTCGGCGAACGGCTCGACGAGGTCCGTGGGCAGCACCAGCCAGCCGAGGCGGAAGCCGGGCGCCAGGGTCTTGCTCGCCGTCCCGGCGTAGGCGACGCGATCGGGGTCCAGCCCCTGCATGGCGCCCACCGGCGCTCGGTCATAGCGGTACTCGGCGTCGTAATCGTCCTCGATGACCAGCGCTCCGCTGCGCTGCGCCCAGGCGAGCACGGCCGCGCGCGCTCCGGGGGAGAGCACGCCTCCGGTCGGCCACTGGTGCGAGGGCGTGAGGATGAGCGCGTCGGCCGCAAGCTCGGCCACCGCGTCGACGCTCACGCCATCGTCGCCGACCGGCACGCTCACCAACTCGAGACCCAGGGCGGCGGCGATCGGCCGGGCATCGTCGGCCGCCGACGGATCCTCGACGGCCAGCGTGGTGGCGCCGCGGGCGGCGAGCACTCCCATCAGGAGCGCCACCGCCTGTGCGTAGCCGTTGGTGATGATGATCGTCTCCGGATCGGCGTTGGTGCCGCGCACGCGGTTGAGGTAGGCGGCGAGCGCGGTGCGCAGCTCCACGGCGCCCCGGCCGTCGAGGTAGCCGAGGCGGTCGTCGGGGGTCTCGGTGAGGACCCGGCGCACTGATCTCAGCCACGCGGCCCGGGGGAAGGCCGCCAGGTTGCCCCGGCCGTAGCCGAAGTCGACCGCGGGCCGGGCCGGCCTCGACCATGGCGCTCCGGACATGTTCGGCTCAGGTGGTGGGGGCGCGACCGCCGGTATGGAGACCGCCGGCGCGGGGCTGGTGGCCACCTGGGTGTAGCCCCCGCTGCGGCTGGTCAGATAGCCCTCGGCCACCAGCTGTGCATAGGCCTCGACGACGACCCCGCGCGACACCCCGAGTCCCGCGGCCAGGGCGCGGCTCGCCGGGAGCGCGATGCCCGCGGGCAGAGCCCCTGACCGGATCCGCTCCCGGATCGACGCCTCGATCTGCCGGTGCAGGGCGTCTCCGCCCTCGCGATCGAGGTCGACGACGAGCTCCGAGACCGGTGACAAATTGGTCCCCGAAAGCACCATGGAAACGGACCTTATCAAGGGGACCGATTCGTGGGAATCTGCGGCCATGACCACTACGGATCAGCTCTCCACCATCATCAGCAGCACCCTCGGGCCGCACTTCGACGGCGAGCTCCTCACCCCCGGCAGCCACGGCTACGACGCCGCTCGCTCCGTCTGGAACGCCATGATCGACCACCGCCCCGCCGTGATCGTCCGGTGCGGCTCGGTCGCCGATGTGGTGCGCGCGGTGCGTGCCGCCCGTGAGTCAGACCTCGAGATCGGCGTGCGGTGCGGCGGCCACAACATCGCGGGCCTCGCCGTGCCGCGCGGCGGGCTGATGATCGACCTCGCCGGCCTGGACCGCGTCACCGTCGACCGGGCGGCGCTGCGCGCGCGAGTTCAGGGCGGCGCCATGCTCGGCGCCCTGGACCGGGCCACCCAGGCGTTCGGGCTGGCCACCACCGCGGGCAACGTCTCGCACACCGGCGTCGGCGGCCTCACCCTGGGCGGCGGCATGGGGTGGCTCGCCCGCCGGCACGGCCTGACCTGCGACAACGTCCTGTCCTGCACGGTCGTCACCGCCGACGGTGAGATCGTGCGCGCGTCCGCACAGGAGCATCCCGAGCTGTTCTGGGGGCTGCGCGGCGGAGGCGGCAACTTCGGGATCGTGGTGGAGTTCGAGCTCCGGCTGCACCCGGTCGGGACCAGGGCCCTCGTCGCCGACCTCACCTTCCCGCTCGAGCGGGCCGCGGGCCCCATGCGCGGATGGCGCGAGCTGGCCGACGAGGCGCCGCGTCAGGCGACGCTCACCGCCGAGATCACGGGTGACGCCGTCACCCTGGGGTACGTCTGGGTCGGTGACCCGGCGGGGGGCCGGGCCCTGCTGCCCGCGCTGCGCTCGATCGGCCGTCCGGCGGAGGAGGCGGTGAGCGAGCTGTCCTACCTGGCCCTGCAGACGCGCGACGACGATGTCGAGGGCCACAGCGAGCGGCGCTACTGGAAGGGCCACTACCTGCCCGAACTGTCAGACGGCGCGATCGCGGCGCTGCTCGACCGTGATCCGAGCGACGTCACGCTGCCCGGCGTCAGCCTTCAGGCGTACGGGGGCGCGATCGCCGACGTGGACGACGACGCCACGGCGTTCTCCCATCGCCGGACGCGGTTCGAGTACAACGCGGCCGCGGCGTGGACCGATCCCAGCGAGGACGGCATGTGGATGGGCGCTGCCCGCAGGGCCGCCGCCAAGCTGGACCCGTTCGCCGCCGGCGCATACGTCAACGCGCTCAGCGACGAGGGAGCGGCCGGCGTGCGCCGCGCCTACTCAGACGCCCAGCGGGTGAGGCTGACCGCGGTCAAGGACGCCTATGACCCCGACAACGTCTTCCATCTCAACCACAACATCGCCCCCAGCGGGCGCTGATCGCCCGTGACGGGTCAGGCGGGGAGGTGCGCGACGGCGTCGGGCACACCCTGCGCGGCCGACGGGAACTTCGGCGCCCAGCCCAGCTCCTGCTTGATGTGGGCGTTGGAGCTGCGCGCCGAGCGGACCACGGCCCGGGCCGGGTCGCCGCCGCCGGCGATGCTCGCCAGCCACAGCGGCACCAGGTCGCGCTGGGTGGCGATCTCCGCGGCGAGGTGGATGACGCAGTCCGGTGCGGCGGCCTCGAGCAGGTGGGTCAGCGGGTCGGCGTGGCCCAGGTCGCCCTGGACCGCGGTCGTCCCTGCCGGCTCTGACCCGGGCCGGCGGACGAGCGCCGTGACGTCATGGCCCCGGGCCACCAGTCCCGCGCACACGGCGTGCCCGACGAACCCGCTGGCACCGGTGACGAAGGCGCGCATGGTGAAGCGATCCTAACCTCCGCCGGTCGTCGCGGCCCGTGAGGATCCACTCAGCCGTGGGTACCATCGGCCGTCACCGGGCGGTTAGCTCAGCTGGTAGAGCGCCTGCCTTACAAGCAGGAGGTCACTGGTTCGAGCCCAGTACCGCCCATCGACCGCGCGCCCGGGGCGCTGGGGCGCAGGACGCGACCGACAGGGGCCGGGGGCGCTGCGGCGCAGGACGCGACCGACAGGGGCCGGGGGCGCTGGGGCGCAGGACGCGACCGACAGGGGCCGGGGGCGCTGGGGCGCAGGACGCGACCGACAGGGGCCGGCGTGCGTGGCGGTCGCCGTCGCACAAGAAAGGTTTGCCGGGCCCGACACGGCGCAGATCAGTCGGGATATGACCGAAGTGCCCGCCGCGCGCTTTGAGGAGACCGCCACCGAACAGGGCAGCCGGGGCCTGCTTGACGACGTCGGCGCCTTCGTGGAGGCCTACGGGGTGGGCCCGACCGACCGGCACCACATCGCCGACACGCTGGCGGCCATCCTCGGCGTGGCCGCCGGACATGCCTCGGCGCGTTCCGATGCCCGGATCGCCGTTGTCGCCGACGTGATGCCGGATGACGTCCAGCTCGTGCTCCGGCTGTGTCCGGGGGCGCTGTGGGAGGACGTCGCCGGGCCGGTCGGCGGCCTCGAGCTGTGGATCAGCTTCCCGCGCGACTGATCGATTGCGTGTCCGGCCATTGCGGGGGTAGTCAGCAGGGACTACCAACCCGCGAACATCGGAGCGTCGCATGGCAAAGGAACTGCAGGGCAAGACCATCGCAATCATCGCCACCGACGGGGTGGAGCAGGTGGAGCTCACCGAGCCGCGCAAGGCCGTCGAGGACGCCGGAGCCACCGCGGAGCTGATCTCGCTGGAGAGCGGCGAGATCCAGGCGATGAACTCCGACATCAATCCGGCCGACACCTTCACGGTGGACAAGGCGATCGGCGACGTGTCGCCTGACGCCTACGACGGGCTCATCCTGCCCGGAGGCACGGTGAGCGCCGACCGGCTGCGCCTGGAGGACGACGTCGTGTCCTTCGTGCAGAAGTTCTTCAAGGCCGGCAAGCCGGCCGGGGTGATCTGCCACGGGCCGTGGGCCCTGGTGGAGGCCGATCTGGTGCGCGATCGCACCCTCACCTCGTTCCCCAGCCTGCGTACGGACATCCGCAACGCCGGAGGCAACTGGGTCGACGAGGAGGTCGTGGTGGATCAGGGACTGGTCACCTCGCGCAACCCTGACGACCTGCCCGCGTTCTGCGCGAAGATCGTCGAGGAGTTCGCCGAGGGCAAGCACCAGGTCGCCTCGGCCGGCGCGACGGCCTGAGGAAGGCCGGCGCGCGCGGCAGCCGCTGCGGCCGGCGCGCGCGACAGCCGCCGCGCGACACGGACCGGCATTCGACGGGCTGAGAACCCCGAAGGTTCGGTCGCGTACAACGCGGCCCGCGTGTTTGCGTGAACACCGCTGGCCGGGGTAGCCATCGCACGCCTTGCTCAGGTTTGCGCGTCGTCACTCAACGGCTGAGCCGAGAGCGCCGGGCGGCGGTGGCCACCCCATCCGGCCCGCAGGCCTGCCCCGTCTGCTGGCGGTGCTGGCGGTGCTGGCGGTGGCCGCCGGGGCCACCGGGTGTGGCAAGCAGTCGATCCTCAGCACGCGGAGCAAGCCGGCGCATGACATCGCGCTGTTGTGGTGGTGGATGCTCGCGGCCGCCGCCGTGGTCTTCCTGGGCGCGGTGGCGCTGCTGGTCCTCGGGTGGTGGCGCCGGGACCGGCCGGGGCTCCCGTTCTTCGGCGAGCGCGAGGACCTGTCGCAGGGCATGGTCCTGGTGTTCGGGATCGCGGTCCCGCTGGCGGCTCTCGTGGCCCTGTTCGGGGTGTCTGACGTCTACCTCGTCGGGCAGACCGCGCCGCCGAGCCCCAGCAGCACGAAGATGACGATCGATGTGATCGGCCATCAATGGTGGTGGGAGGTGCGCTATGACAACGGCCGGGCGATCACCGCCAACGAGATCCACATTCCGGTCGACACCCGGGTCAACGTGGTGGCGACCTCGGCGGACGTCATCCACAGCTTCTGGGTCCCGGCCCTCAACCGCAAGATCGACATGGTCCCGGGGCTGCGCAACCGGGTGCTGCTCTACGCGTCTGAGCCCGGGGAGTACCGGGGCCAGTGCTCTCAGTTCTGCGGGGTACAGCACGCCCACATGGCACTGGAGGTGTTCGCCCAGCGCCCGGCGCGCTTTCGCGCGTGGCTCGCCGGCCAGGAGCGGCCGGCGGCGATCCCGACGACGGGCCAGGCGGCCGCCGGGCGCAGCCTGTTCATGAACGCGCAGTGCGCGAGCTGCCACACCATCGCGGGCACCGCAGCGCACGGCACGGTGGGGCCCAACCTCACCCATGTCGCCTCCCGGACGACGCTCGCCTCCGACGAGATCCCGAACACCCCGGCGTGGCTGACCGCCTGGATCCGCGACCCGCAGAAGATCAAGCCCGGCGACCTGATGCCGGACCTGGGGCTGAGCGCGCCCCAGGTCGCCGACCTGGTCGCCTACCTGCGAGAGCTCAGGTAGATGGCCACCGTCGTCTCACCCCGCGCCCGGCGCTACGTCGACGAGCTCGACCGCCTGTGGGCCGAGCGCCCGGGGGTGCTCGGCTGGCTGACCACGACCGACCACAAGCGGATCGGGATCATGTACTTCTTCACGGCGCTGGCCTTCTTCGGAGCCGGCGGCGTGGAGGCGCTGCTCATTCGCACCCAGCTCATCGGCCCCAACGGGCACCTGCTCACGCCCCAGGCCTACGACGAGGTGTTCACGATGCACGGGATCACGATGATCTTCCTGTTCGTGATCCCGATGACGACGGGAGCGTTCGGGAACTACCTCATCCCGCTGATGATCGGGGCGCGCGACATGGCCTTTCCGCGGTTGAACGCGCTGTCGTTCTGGATCTATCTGGGTTCGGGCCTGTTCATGTACGCGTCGCTGCTGCAGGGGCACGCCCCCAACGCCGGCTGGTTTGACTACGTGCCGCTGGCCTCCAAGCAGTTCGATCCCGGCAACAACATCGACTTCTATGGCTACGGCCTGATCTTCAACAGCATCTCGAGCACGATCGCCGCGATCAACTTCATCGTGACGATCTTCAAGCTGCGCGCGCCGGGCATGTCGATCAATCGGATGCCGTTGTTCTGCTTCGCGTTCTTGGCGGTCGCGTTCGCGCTGGTCTTCGCGCTGCCGTCGCTGAGCGTTGCCGCCCTGTTCTTGGAGCTGGATCGCCAGCTCGGCTTTCACTTCTATGACGCCGCGTTCGGGGGTGCGCCGCTGCTGTGGCAGAACCTGTTCTGGATCTTCGGCCACCCCGAGGTCTACATCATCATCCTGCCCGCGTTCGGGATCGCGACGTCGATCATCCCCACGTTCGTGCACCGCCGGATGGTGTTCTTCCCGCTGGTGGCGCTCGCCGAGATCCTGGTGGCGTTCCTGGGGTTCGGAGTGTGGGTGCACCACATGTTCACCGTCGGGTTCTCCACGCTGACCACCGTCTACTTCGCCGCGGCGAGCCTCATCATCGTCATCCCGTCGGCGATCCAGCTGTTCGCGTGGATCACGACGATCGTCACCGGCACACCGGACTTCCAGACGCCGCTGCTGTTCATCGTCGGCTTCATCGTCTACTTCATCATCGGTGGGCTGTCGGGGATCACGGTGGCGGCGATCCCGTTCGACCAGCAGGTGCACGACAGCTACTACATCGTCGCCCACTTCCACTTCGTCATCTTCGGCGCCGCGGTGTTCCCCATCCTCGGCGGAATGTACTTCTGGTTTCCCAAGGTGACAGGGCGCGTCTACCACGAGTTGACGGGCAAGGTCAGCTTCTGGCTGACCTTCGCGGGAACGTTCGTCACCTTCTTTCCCATGCACATCGTCGGCATCCTGGGGATGCCGCGGCGCAACTACACCTATCCCGCCGGCCTGGGGTGGGCGCTGTGGAACTTCATGGAGTCGATCGGCTCCTACCTGCTCACGGCAGGGCTGCTCCTCATCGTCGCCAACCTCGTCTACAGCTTCTTCCGGGGTCCGGTGTCGGACCCGCCCTATGAAGGTGACACTCTGGAGTGGGCGACGAGCTCGCCGCCGGCACCGTACAACTTCGCGGTCATCCCCACGGTGACCAGCCCGTACCCGATGTGGGACAAGGAGGACCGCGAGCGCGACAACCGGCGGCTGGCCGAGGGGGAGGGCCTGCTCGACCGAGGCCACGAGACCCCGGCGACCACCGTGCAGGACGCCCGGCTCGACGAGATCCTGACGATGCCGTCGCACTCCGCGTGGCCTCCGGTCACCGCGCTCACGCTGACGGGGATCTTCGCCATGCTGGTCATGGGCCATTACTGGATCGCCGCCGGCTTCCTGGCGCTCGGCGGTCTGACGCTGCTGGGATGGCATCAACACGAGGAGCAGGCATGACCGACGCCGGCGCCGGCGAGGTCCCGCGGCCCGCCCACGCCTCGAGCTCCCGGGCCGCGGCCGCGACGGATCTGGGCCGCCGGGCGCAGCCCAGCGGCTGGTGGGGCATGGTGCTGTTCCTGTGCTCGGAGGCGACCCTGTTCGGGACGCTGATCGGCAGCTACTTCTACCTGAACTTCGGGTCCCGGCGCTGGCCGCCCCCGCCGATCAAGGCCCCCGAGGTCGCCGGCCCGCTGATCGCCACCGCGGTGCTGGTGGGGACGGTCGCCCTGATGGCCCCGGCCGCGGCGGCGGCACGGCACGGGCGGCGCGCGAGCACGATGCGCTGGATCGTGGTGGCCATGGTCATCCAGGCGGCGTACCTCGCCGCGCAGGTGCTGCTCGTCCGCCACGACCTGCGTCAGTTCTCTCCGCGGGGCAGCGCCTACGGCTCGATCTACTTCACGCTGCTGTTCGCCCACCACGCCCACGTGCTGCTGGGGCTGCTGCTGGACGGGGTCGTGCTGTGGAAGGTGGCCCGCCACGGCCTGACCAACTACTGGCTCATCGGGGTCCGGGGGCTCGCGTTGTACTGGTATGTCGTGGCCGGGCTCGCCGTCGCCGTCGTGTTCACCGTCCTCTCCCCGTCGCTGTGACCGAAGAGCCGCGCACCGCGCTCGTCTGGTTCGGGGTGCTGGGCGGCGCGCTGGCGTGGGCGACACAGTTCGTCGCCGGTCTGGCCTTCACGTTTGCTCAGTGCAACGCGCCCCCGGGGCGCTGGCAGCTGCCCGTGCAGACCTGGCAGTCCCTGCTGTCCATCGCCGGGGTGCTCGTCGGGGTCGCCGCCGTGGCGGTCTGCGTGCGCCTCTATCGCGACACTCGCGAGATCGACGACGGAGACGACGGGCGGCGGCACGATGTGGCCGAGACCGAACGGCGCGGCGAGGGCAGCCCGCCGCCCGTGGGCCGCGTCAACTTCCTGGCCACCACCGGCCTGCTCGTCAACGCGCTGGCGTTGGCGATCATGGTCATGACCGCGATCGGCGCGCCGCTGCTGCGCGTGTGCCAGCAGTCATGACCGGCCGGCGCCGCGCTCTGAGTCTCGCCCTGGCGGCGTGGCTGGCGGCCGGCGCGACGCTGTGCGCGTCCGCGGCCGGCCAGCCCCAGAGCGGCATCGTGCGCCCCACCACCGAGCCGCCTGCCCCGAGCACCGCACTCGGCGCCCAGCTCTACGCGGGCAACTGCGCGAGCTGCCATGGCATCGCCGGCTCGGGGATCAGCTCGCCACGCCCCGGAGCGGGCGACATCCTCGGTGAGGGGCCGCCGCTGCGGGGAGTCGGGGCGCTGGCGGCCGACTTCTACCTGCGCACCGGCTACATGCCGCTCTCCAGCCCCCACGACCAGCCGGGCAACGACCGCGTCCTGTTCTCAGGCAAGGAGATCACCTCACTGGAGCAGTACGTGGCCTCGCTGGGCCGGGGTCCGGCCGTGCCCCACCCCGACCCGCGGGCCGGCTCGATCGCGGCCGGCACGCAGCTGTTCACGGAGAACTGCGCGGGCTGTCACCAGGAGCTGGCCCGCGGCGGCTTTGTCACCGGAGCACAGGTCCCGCCCCTGCAGACGGTGAGCGCGACCGAGATCGCCGAGGCGGTCCGGATCGGGCCCTACCTGATGCCGCGCTTCCCGCGCAGCGAGATCTCCGACGCACAGCTTGACTCGATCATCAAATACGTCCTGAGCACTCGTCACCCGGACAACCGCGGCGGGTGGGGGATCGGCAACATCGGACCGATTCCCGAGGGGCTGGTCACCTGGTGGATCGCGGCTCCCCTGCTGCTGCTGTCCTGCCTGGCCGTTGGAAGGAGGATGCGCCGCCCATGAAGCTCTGGCAATGGCTGTTCGCACTCGTCTTCGGTCGTCTGCTGCGACGACAGCCGCCACACGAGGAGCACCCCGAGGCCCCACCGCGGATCGTGCCCGCCGGTGCTCCGGACCGCTCCGCTGAGAACCTCGTCCTGGCCCTGCTCGGGCTCGCCGTCCTGTTCGCCCTGGGGTTCATCGTCACCTACGCGGAATTCAGCCCGGCCGGCATGTCCAACGTGCTGTTGGGCATCTGCATCGGCTCGAGCCTGCTGTGCGTCGGTGTGGCGCTCACCGTCGTGGCCAGGCGGCTGGTGGTCACCGAGGAGCTCGAGGACGAGTACCCGTCCACGCATCCCGAGCAGCAGCGGGAGGTGGCCGAGATCCTGCACGAGAGCGGGTCGCGGATCACCCGCAAGCGGCTGCTCATCGGCGCCGGCGCGGCGGCGGGAGGAACGCTCGGGCTGGCCGCGCTCACCCCGGCCCTGTCGCTGGGCCCGGTATGGGACACCACGCCGCTCGATCAGACGCCGTGGCGGCGCGGCGTGCGGCTCGTCGATGACTCCGGTGCCCCGTTGCGCGCCGCGGACATCCTCCACCAGAGCTATTACACCGCGTTTGCGGAGGGTGCCGACAAGGAGCTCATCGGGGACTCGCTGGTCGTCATCCGCCTGAACCCAGGCAAGCTGCACCTCCCTCACGGACGGGGCGACTGGGCGCCCGAGGGGATCATGGCCTACTCCAAGATCTGCACCCATGCCGGCTGTGCGGTCGCGCTGTATCGCAACCCGAAGTTCCCGGCGGTGCAGCCGTCGCCGGCGCTGGTGTGCCCGTGTCACTACTCCACGTTTGACCCCTTCACCGGCGGAACGGTGACCTACGGGCCGGCCGGGCGCCCGCTGCCCCAACTGCCGTTGATGATCGATGACACCGGCCACCTGCGGGCCGCGGGGAACTTCTCGGCGCGCGTCGGGCCGTCCTGGTGGAACGTCCGGGAGCAGCCCACCAGCACATGACCGATCCGTTCGCCGAGCCCGTCCGCTTCATCGACGAGCGCACTGCGGCCGCTCCGCAGATGCGCAAGCTCATGCGCTACCTGTTCCCCGACCACTGGTCGTTCCTGCTCGGTGAGGTGGCGCTCTACGCCTTCGTGGTGCTGATCGCCACCGGCATCTACCTCACGCTGTTCTTTGACCCGAGCACGGCCAAGACCGTGTACCACGGTGTCTATGCGCCGCTCGACGGGGTGCGCATGAGCGACGCCTACAAGTCGGTGGTGGACATCACCTTCAGCGACAAGGCCGGCCTGCTCATCCGCCAGACCCATCATTGGGCGGCCGACGTGTTCGTGGCGGCGATCCTCATGCACCTCATGCGCGTGTTCTTCACCGGTGCGTTTCGCAAGCCGCGCGAGCTGACGTGGATCGTCGGTCTGATCCTGCTCTTCACCGCCCTGCTCGAGGGCTATATGGGCTACTCGCTGGTCGACGACCTGCTCTCGGGCATGGGACTGGCCATCGGGTATGGCGTCGGGCTGTCGATCCCGGTGATCGGCGGTCCGGCGATGCTGGCGATCTTCGGTGCGCCGTTTCCCGGCGGGCCCCATTTCGAGTCACGCCTGTACATCGCGCACGTGCTGCTCGTCCCGCTGCTGCTGGCCACGCTGATCGCCGTCCACCTCGTCCTGGTGATGGCGCGCCACCACACCCAGTTCCGCGAGAGCGCGCGCCACACGCAGAAGCGGATCGTGGGGGTGCCGCTGTTTCCCGGCCAGGCGCCGCGATCTCTGGCACTGATGTTCTTCGTCGCCGGCCTGCTCTTCCTGCTCGGCGGCCTCATCCAGATCAACCCGATCTGGCAATGGGGTCCGTTCGAGCCCTGGCTGGGCACCAACGGCGCGCAGCCCGACTGGTACCTGGGGTGGCTGATCGGCGCCCTGCGACTGATGCCGGGGTTCGACGTGACGATCGGGCACGTCACCGTCATTCCCAACCCGTTCTGGGGGGGAATCCTGTTTCCGCTGGTGGTGCTGGGCGTGGCTCTGGCGGTCCCCTGGGCCGAGCGCCGGTTCACCCGCGATCGAGGCGTGCACAACCTGGCCGACCGGCCCCGGGATGCGCCGGGGCGGACCGCGTTCGGGGTCGCGTTCCTGTCCTGGATGTTTCTCATCTTCGCCTTCGGCGCGGCCGACCGGATCTTCGTGGCGGTGGGCTTGAGCTACAACGTGCAGCTGTTCGCGTTCCGGGTCGGTATCTGGGTGGTGCCGGCGGTGCTGTATGTCGTGACCCGCCGCTGGTGTCGCGCCCTGCAGGTGGCCGAGCAGGTGGAGGGCGTCCACGAGCGCGCGGAGGAGGAGATCAGGTTACGTCGCGCAGGATGAGGGCGCAGTGCAGCAGGAGGGCGTGGACGAAGGCCTGGGGGAGGTTGCCGCGCATCTGACGCTGGACGATGTCGAACTCCTCCGAGAGCAGCCCGGCGGGTCCGCAGGCGGTGCGGCTGCGCTCGAACCAGCGGGCGGCGCGGACGGCGTCGCCCTGCTCGGCGTAGGCGAGGGTCAGCAGGAAGCCGCACATGACGAACGCGCCCTCGGACTCGCCCAGCGGCCGTTCGTCGGGACGGAAGCGATAGCAGTAGCCGTCGTCGGTCAGCTCGGTGGCGATGGCCTGCAGCGTGGCCAAGGTCCGGGGGTCATCGGGCGGGATGCCGCCGCGGATGACGGGCAGCAGCAACGCCGCGTCGATGCGGTCATCGTCCGGGGCACGCTGCCAATAGCCGGCGGGGTGCAGAGCGTGGCGTGCGGTGTCGGCGACGATGGCGTCGGCCAGGGCCAGCCAGTCGGCGGCGCGCCCCTGGGACTGGTGAGCGCTGATGCGCCGCAGCCCGGCGGCGCAGATGAGCCGGCTGTGGGTCCAGGCATCGGGCTCGAGCTCCCAGATGCCGCCGTCGGGCTCGCGCCACCGGCGCTCGATGGCATCGGCGGCGACGTCCGCGGCCCGCCAGCCGTCGGCGTCGAGACGGTCGTGGGCAGCCGCCTCGGCGAAGAGGGCGAGCGATTCGCCGAAGGCGTCGAGCTGGAACTGGCGGTTGACCCAGTTGCCGACGATGTCGGCGCCGCCCGGATAGCCGCGCAGGTCGAGGCTGCGCTCGCTCGGGACCGGGTCGCCGTCCACGGTGTAGGCGGGCGCGAGCTGGTCGCCGTCGGCGAGCAGGCGGTCGGCGACAAAGCGCACGGCGTCGTCGAGCAGGGGTAGCGGGCCGGCTTGGGCGACGGCCTCTCCTGCGAAGCACTGGTCGCGGATCCACACGTAGCGGTAGTCGTAGTTGCGACCCTGGCGAGCGCGCTCGGGCAGTGACATCGTGGCCGCGGCCACCATGCCGCCGCCGGCGCTGGTGAGCCCTGAGAGCACGGCGTAGGCATGGCGGGCGTCGCGCGGGGCGATCGTCGACGGCAGGCTGGGCACGCGCTGGGTCCACTCGGCCTCGGTGGCGCTCCAGGCCGCGGCCGGGGAGGGAATCGGCCCGCCGTCGGCGTCTGCGTCCAGCACGAGCATCAGGTCGTGGCTCTCGCCCTGGCCCAGTTCGGCCACCGCCACCAGCGGCTTGCCGCCGTGGCCGTCGGGGACGCGCTCGGCGTCCCCGGCTCCGATCCAGGTCATGTGCGTGGCGCCGATCCGAGCGGTCCAGCGTCCCTCGTCGTCGCGGCGCAGTCGCGTCATGCGCTCGGCGCCGAACGCCCCCCGAGGATCGAGTACGACGCGCAGCCGCGCGCCGCCGTCGCGCACATGGATCTGGCGCAGGATGACGGCCCGTCCGGGGGTGGACGGCAGCGCGAGCGCATCGCGGCACTCCACCGTGCCGTCGTCGGTGACCCACCGGTTGCACCAGATGAGTCCGTGCTCGTAGTACCCGCCCCACACGTAGCGTCCCAGCGGGGTGACCGCATAGGTCCCCTTCCCGCCGATGAGGGTGGCGAAGCATCCGTCCGAATGCCAGCGCGGGAAGCACATCCAGCAGATGTCGCCGCGTGGCCCGACCAGCGCACCGCGCTCGCCGTCGGCGATGAGCGCGTATTCGCGCAGGACGTGCGGGACGCCGATCTGGGCCAGCCCGTCGAGGTCGGCGCGTCTCACACCCGGTAGCGCTCCGCGTCCGCGCGCTTGAGCTCGATACCCAGTCCGGGACGCGCCGGGTCGGGCGCGAGCGCTCCGTCGATGGGCTCCAGCACGCCGTCGAAGAGCAGGCGCTCGGCGCGCGCATGGGTATGGAAGTACTCGCAGTGCAGCAGCGGTCCGATGGCGCACGCGGCGTGGGCGTGGATCTGGGGGGCGCAGTGCGCCGAGAAGGGGACCTCGTAGGCGGTGCACAGCCCGGCCACGGCCTGCAGGCCCGTGATCCCGCACGCGCGGGTGACGTCGGCCTGGAGCACGGCGACGGCCTGCGCGTCG
Source organism: uncultured Actinomycetota bacterium (assembly GCA_963771675.1). GTDB lineage: Bacteria > Actinomycetota > Thermoleophilia > Solirubrobacterales > Solirubrobacteraceae > Palsa-465. The sequence continues at coordinate 38,327 of CAVYUJ010000013.1, forward strand.
AGCATCCGGCGAAAGTAGCCGGGGTCATAGCCGTACTCGCCGGCGGTGATGGCCATGCCCGCGGGAGCGCGCTCGCGGAGGTGACGCAGCCCGTCGAGGTCGTTGGAGGAGACGGGCTCCTCAAACCACGTGACGCCCGCCGCGTGGTAGGTCTGAGCCAGCGCGAGCGCCTGGGTGCGGGAGTAGGCGCCGTTGGCGTCGACGAACAGCTCGGCGTCCTCGCCGATCGCATCGCGCGCCGCGCGGACGCGCGCCGGGTCCTCATCGGGCTCGCGGCCGACCTTCATCTTCACGCGCGTGATCCCGCGCGCCACCCAGCCGGCGAGCTGCTCGCACAGCTGACGCTGGGGGTAGGAGGTGAGTCCTCCCGATCCGTAGATGGGGACGGCGTCGCGGGCCCGGCCGAGGAGATCGGCGAGGCTGACGCCCAGCAGCTTGGCCTTGAGGTCCCACAGCGCGACGTCGACGGCCGATATGGCGGTGGCGCTGATGCCGGGCCATCCGAGGTTGCGGATGGCGCGGACCATGGCCCACCACGCCGCGTTGGTGGCGAGCGCGTCGCCGTCGCGGACCGCGCCGGCAAGCGTCCCGGTGATGAGGGCGACCGCGGCGGCGTCGGTATAGGTGTAGCCCACGCCGGTGTGGCCGCCGGCGTCGGCCTCGGCGACGACCAGGGTGACGGCATCCCACTCGAGCGTGCCGTCGGACTCGGGTTGCTCGGTGGGCACGCGGTAGGCGGTGGCGCGCACCTCGGCGATGCGCGTGTCCACTGTGCTCACCGCCGTGCCGCACCGACCGCGGCGCCGATGGCGGCGGCCGCGGCCGCGCCCGCGCCGAGCACGGCCCGGCGGTGGATCGAGAGCCACAGCTGGGGGCTGCGTGACTTGGCCTGGTCGTCGAAGATGCCGTGGGTGGCGGCCTTCCCGGGGAGGGGCTCGAACAGGTTGTCGGGGCGGTCGGGTGAGACGGGCCGGTCGGCCATCTGCTGGCCGGAGAAGCCGGTGCGGGCCAGGTAGATGTCCCCGGCGAGGGCCGAGAGCTTGGTGCCGATGATCGCCTCCAACGTGCTGTAGCCCACCCACAGCTCGCGGCGGCGGTGGTGCGCAGCCCAGTAGATCGCCTCGGCGGGGATCTCGGGCTGGTAGATGGGCGGCACCGGCTGGGGATGGTCGGGCAGCTTGGAGCGACACCAGTTGAACTGGGTCGTGTTGACGCCGGGCAGCTGGACCATGGTGATGTGGACCGCGCTGTGCTCGTGGCGCAACTCGGTGCGGATCGAGTCGGTGAAGCCGCGGATGGCGAACTTCGCGCCGCAGTAGGCGGACTGGAGCGGGATCGCCCGGTAGGACAGCGCCGAGCCCACCTGCACGATCGTGCCTGCGTTGCGCGCGCGCATCCGCTTCAGCGCGGCCATGGTCCCGTAGACGGCGCCGAGGTAGGTGACCTCGGTGGCGCGCTTGTACTCCTCGGGGGTCACGTCGACAAACGCGGCGAACACCGTTGCCATGGCGTCGTTGACCCACACGTCGATCGGTCCCAGCTCGGCCTCGGCGCGCGCGGCGGCGGCCTCCACCTGATTGTGGTCGGCGACGTCGGTGGGCACGCACAGCGCGTGTCCCCCCAGCGCCTCCACCTCCCGGCGGCAGTCCTCGAGGCCCTTCTCGCCGCGGGCCAGCAGCGCGATGTGCGCGCCGCGCTTGGCGAAGGCGTGGGCGGTGGCTCGGCCCACGCCGCCGGAGGAGCCGGTGATGACGACGACCTCGCGGTCCTCATGAGTGCTCACGCCGCCACCCGCTTCTCGGCCAGCAGACGCGCGCACCGGTCGGCCAGCGCCATGATCACCAGCGCCGGGTTGGCGGCGCCCTGCGTGGGCAGGACGCTGCCGTCGACGATGAACAGGTTGTCGACCCCCCAGACCCGGTGTGACGAGTCGATCACGCTGTCCTGGGCGGAGAAGCCCATGCGGGCGCCGCCGACGAGGTGGGCGAAACGGTCGATGGTGAGGGTGTCCTGGGCGCCGGCGTGCTCCCAGATGCGCTGCATCGTCTTGGTGGCGTAGGCGATGTTGGCGCGGTCGTTGTCACACATGGAGTGGGTGAACTTTGCCACCGGCATCCCGAAGGCGTCGTTCTCGTCGGCCAGCGTGACCCGGTTGTCAGCCTGGGGGAGCAGCTCGCAGAGCACCCCGAGGACGCTCCAGTGGTTGTAGTCGCGCATGTAGGCGCGCAGCGCGGGGCCCCAATGGCCGTCGCCGTGCACGTGCTCGGCCCAGCCGATGGGCAGCGGCGAGACGGTCTGGATGGAGAACCCGCGGGCAAAGCCGCGCGTCTGGTCGGTCTCGTAGAACTGCTCGCTGGAGACCTCGGGGGGTGGTGCCTTGTACATGCGCAGATCCTCGGGGAAGCGGCCGGCGACCTGGGTGGCCCCCTGGACCATGACGTAGCGGCCGACCTGGTCGTTGTCGTTGCCGACGCCGTTCGGGAAGCGGCGGCTGGTGGAATGCAGGAGCAGGCGCGGGGTCTCGATCGCGTAGCCGCAGACGGCGACGGCGTCGGCGCGGACGAGGTGCGTGGCGCCGTCGCTCACATAGCTGACGCCGGTGGCCTGCCCGCTGCCCCCGTCGGTCTCGACGCGCACCGCCATCGCGTTGGCGCGGACCTCGACGCCGTGCTCGATCGCGTCGGGCAGATGGGTGATGAGGGGGCTGGCCTTGGCGTTGACCTTGCAGCCCTGCAGGCAGAAGCCCCGGTAGATGCAATGCGGGCGGTTGCCGAAGCGGCCGTTGGTGATCGAGACCGGCCCGACGCGCATCTCGATGCCGCAGTCCTCCGCGCCGCGCCAGGCGACGGCGGCGGCGCCCGAGATGGGGTGGGGGGCGTGGGGGTAGGTGTGCGGATCGCCCCACGGCCAATCCTGGCCGGCCACCGGCAGCTCGCGTTCGACGCGCTCGAACGAGGGCTTGAGCTCCTCGTAGGACACCGGCCAATCCACGGCGACGCCGTCGCGGGTCTTGACCTCGAAGTCGGAGGGGTGAAGGCGCGGGACGTAGCCGGCGAAGTGGGTCATCGACCCGCCGACGCCGACGCCGGAGTTGTTCTTGCCCATCTCGACCGGGTTCTCCCCACCGATGATGCGCTTGTCGGTCCAGTAGATGGGACCGGCGCCCTTCTCGTCCGAGACCCAGTCGCGGTCGGGATCCCAGAACGGCCCCCGCTCGAGGATGACGATGCGCCACCCGGCGCGGGCCAGCCGCTGGGCGAGGGTGACCCCGCCGGCGCCGGCGCCGACGATGACGAGGTCGACGGGGTCAGAGGCGCCGTAGCGGCGCATCCGGTCGAGGTTGCGCAGGCCGCGGCGATGGGGGTCAAGCAGCCACGGCGAGTCGTTGTCGCGGGGCATGCGGGTCACGCCCTTGATGAGGCTGCCGCCCAGCGGGCTCATCGCGGTGGCGCCTCGCGCTCGCCGGTGACCGGGTCGCGGTCATAGTGCTCGGCTCCCTCCCAGGTCTCGCGCTCGGCGCGCTGGAGGTCGGGGCTCCCGAAGCGGCTGTAGCCGCGCGGGTAGGCCGGCCCGCCGAAGCCGATCTCGTTCCACGCCCACGGGTGGGAGTAGAAGCAGGCGAGGACGACGCGCATGACCAGCCCGAACGCGCGGGTCACGTTGAGCTCGTCCCACGCGCCGCCGTCGAGCTTGCCCTCGGCGAAGTCGGCGACGATCGCCCGCTGCGCCTCGGCGTCGGCGACGGCAAAGGACGCGGCCCCGGCCCGCTGCGTGGCCTGCTCGTCCAGCCCGCGGGCGACCAGCCGCCACGCGTCACGGTCGTCGGGCATGTCGTCGAACTGGAAGCCGTCGAGCTCGCCGCGGTGGCATTTCTCGTCGACATAGCTGATGAGCGGGATCCGCGGCTCTGAGTCCTGCGCGGTGAGCAGGTCGCACAGCACGCCCAGGGTGGCGGCCTCGGCGGCGGAGAAGAAGCGGATCTCGGGGACCTCGTGCACCCGCCTGAGCACGAGCTCGCGGGTGACGTGATCCCAGTGGCCGGCCTGCTCGAGCACGTCGAAGTCCGGATAGCGGCCGTGCATCTGCGGGGTGCGGCCACGACGCTGGCGCGGCAGGTCGTAGGGGTCGGCGGGCTGCCCGTCGGCACGGCGCTTGGGCAGGTGGTCGGCGCTCTCGGGGTCGAAGCCCATCTCAGCGTTCCCGCTGGGCGATTCCGGCCAGCAGCGCCACCGCTCCGACGAGCATGAGCGAACCGGGAGCCAGCAGCGGCGGGCCCATGACCAGGTTGTAGGTCGGCTCGGAGAAGCCGCCCGGCTTACGCGCCACGCCCCGGAGATGCGTGTAGGTGCCGATGAGCCCGTTGAGCGCGTACACGGCCCCGGCGGCCGGCAGGACGGTGCGCGCCGCCGCGGGCGAGCGCATGCCGGCCACGCCGGCGGCGCTGACCAGCGGGCTGGTGAGGATCGGGCTCCACATCCAGATGTCTCCGAAGGAGCCCTTGTAATGCTCCAGGTACATCTCGAAGCCGAGGGGCAGCCCGCTCAGCGCCGCGGTGGTCGCGAGCGTCTTCTGGATACGACCGGCGCGCAGATTCCACAGCCAGCGCTTCACCGGTGTGCGCGGACCGGTGTAGGCGGTCAGCGCGCGGGCGACGCCGACGGCCGGTCCATCGCTGAGCCATGCGGGCGAGCGCGAGGAAAGAGCTCGCATGTCAGCGGTGGACCAGTTCGTCGATCTTGCCCTTGAGCGCGTTGCGGATGATCTGGCCTCGTGCCGGATCCCCCGGCAGCGCATGGGCAAGCTCCTGCGCCTGTTCGAAGGTGATGTGCGGTGGCAGCGGCGGCACCTCCGGGTCGGTGATCGCCTCGATGACGGCGGGGCCGCCCGCGCCGAGGGCCTCGTCCCAGGCCTGCCCGACAGCGTCCGGCGTGGCGACCCGGATCCCCTTGAGGCCGATCAGCTCGGCGTATTGGGCGTAGGGGAACTCGGGGAGCGTCTGGGAGACGGCGAGCCTGGGGTCACCGGACATCACGCGCTGTTCCCACGTGACCTGGTTGAGGTCGTTGTTGTGCAGGACGAGGACGACGAGCTGGGGGTTGGGCCAGCGGTCCGCGTAGCGCGCGAGATCGATGAGCGCGAGGTTGCCGAGCATCTGCATGGCGCCGTCGCCGATGGTCGCGATCACGGGCCGGTCGGGGTAGGCGAACTTGGCCGCCAACGCGTAGGGCACGGCGGGACACATGCTGGCCAGCGTGCCCGACAGCGCCGCCTTCATCCCGCTGCGCATCCGCAGATGGCGCGCCCACCAGTCCGTTCCCGAGCCCGAGTCGCTGGTGAGGATGGCTCGATCGGGCAGGCGCTTGCTGAGCTCGTGAAACAGCAGTTGGGGGTTGAGCGGCTCGGCGGCCTCGTGTGCCTGGGCGTCGAGGATCTCCCACCAGCGCGAGACGTTGCCCTCGATGGTCTCGCGCCAGCCGCGGTCCTCCTTGCGCTGAAGCAGCGGGATCAGGGCGCGCAGCGTCTCGGCGCTGTCGCCGACGAGGTTGAGCTCCATCGGATAGCGGATCCCGATCATGCGCGGGTCGATGTCGATCTGCACGCCGCGCGCCTGCCCGGGCTCGGGCAGCCACTCGGAATAGGGGAAGCTCGAGCCGACCATCAGCAGGGTGTCGCAGCCGTCGATCATCTCGTAGGTCGGCTTGGCTCCCAGCAGGCCGATGGGACCGGTCACGAACGGCACGTCGTCGGGGACGGCGGCGCGCCCGTTCAGCGCCTTGGCCACGCCCGCGCCGAGCAGCTCGGCGACCTCCAGCACCTCCTTCTCGGCGCCGACCGCGCCCTGCCCGACGAGCATGGCCACGCGCTCCCCGGCATTGAGGACGTCGGCGGCGCGCTGCAGGTCGGCGTCACGGGGACGGATGACCGGATCGAGGAACCCGACCGACGACGGGACCGCACCATGGGCGCGGGGTGGCTCGGAGTACTCGGCCTCCTGGATGTCGTTGGGCACGATGACGCAGGTGACCGACCGCGTCGCCTTGGCGATCCGCATCGCCCGGTCGATGAGGTGGGCGGCCTGCTCGGGAGCGATGCACATCTGCACGAACTCGCCGGCCACGTCCTTGAACAGGGTGGTCAGATCGACCTCCTGCTGGAAGTTGGATCCCATGGCCATGCGAGCCTGCTGGCCCACGATCGCCACCACCGGGGAATGGTCGAGCTTGGCGTCGTAGAGGCCGTTGAGCAGGTGGATGGCGCCGGGTCCCGAGGTGGCCATGCACACCCCGACCTCGCCGGTGAGCTTCCCGTGCGCGCAGGCGGCGAAGGCGGCGATCTCCTCGTGCCGGGTCTGGACGAAGTCGATGTCGTCCTCGAACTCGTGAAACGCGCCCAGCAGGCCGTTGATCCCGTCGCCCGGGTATCCGTAGATGCGGGTGACTCCCCACTGCCGAAGGCGGTCGAGCATGAAGGCGGCCACAGTTTGCGACATGCGTGTCACTCCCTTGCGTGTCGGACGGGGGTCGACGCGGGCCGTAGGCACACCGCGTCTCGGGAGCCGGTTACCCGGTCACCGGCCGCGAACACTTTCCTGTGCGGCATCGTTGGCCTGCGGACAATCAGAGCCGCGGGAGCACCTCGTCGCGGTAGGCGGCGAAGAACTGGTCCTGATCCGGACCGATCTGGTTGACGTAGAGCTCGTCGAAGCCGGCCGCGGCGTAGGCCTGGATCGCCTCGACGTGCGCGTCGATGTCCGGGCCGCACGGCACGTCGGCGGTGGCAAGCTCTTCGGTGACCAGCTCGCTGGCCTGCTCGAAATGCGCCGGGGTGGGCAGGATCTGCGCCAGCTCGCCGGGCAGCGCCTCGTTGGGCCACAGGCGCGAGACGGTGGCACGCGCCGCGGCCGCGTCGTCGCCGTAGCAGACCTTCAGGCCGCCCTGAACCGGGCCGGACCCGCCCTGATCGCGGTAGCGGGCGACGCTCTCGGCGTCGGGGCCCACGGTGGCGTAGCCGTCGCCGACCTTGGCCGCGAGATCGATCGCCCGCGGACCGAACCCGGAGACGATGATCTTCGGCGGCCGGGTGGGCAGGTCATAGATGCGGGTGTGCTGCACCCGGTAGTAACGGCCGCGATGGGACTGCACGCCGCCCGCCCACAGGGTGCGGATCACCTCGATGGCCTCCTCGAGCATGTCGAGCCTTTCCGCGGCTTCGGGCCACGGGTCGCCCAGGACGTGCTCGTTGAGCGCCTCGCCGGATCCGACCCCCAGGTTGAACTTCCCATCGAGCATGACGGCGGCGGTCGCGGCGGCGTGAGCGATGATCGCGGGGTGGATCCGCATGATCGGGCAGGTGACCGCGGTCGACACCGGCAGGCCGAGGTCCGCCTGGGCGATCGCGCCGAGCGTCGTCCACACGAACGCGCTGTGCCCCTGGGTGTCGTTCCACGGATGGATGTGGTCAGAGATCCACAGCGCCTGAAATCCCGCGTCGCGGGCCTTGATCGCCTGGGCTACGAGATCCTGGGGGCTCCATTCTTCGCTGGAGAGGAAATATCCGATGCGCATGCGATCTATGGCTGCAGGAGGATCTTGATGGCGCCGTCCTGCTTCTTCTGGAAGATCTCGTAGGCGTGGGGTGCCTGGTCGAGGGGGAGCTTGTGGGTGGCGAGGTCCTCGACGCCGAGCGGGTCATCGTCTCCCTCGAGCAGCGGCATGATGTCGCTGACCCATCGCCGCACATTGGCCTGACCCATCCGCAGCTGGATCTGCTTGTCGAAGAGGTCCATCATCGGCATCGGATCTGCGGAGCCTCCGTACACGCCGCTGAGTGAGATCGTCCCGCCCCGGCGGACCGCGTCGATGGCGTTGTGCAGGACGCTGAGGCGGTCGATGCCGGCCTTGTCCATCATCAGCCGCGTGACCGGATCGGGCAGCATGCCGGCGATCTGATGCGCGAGCTTGCCCATCGGCGAGCCGTGCGCCTCCATACCCACGGCATCGATGACCGCGTCAGGGCCCCGTCCGTCGGTGCGCTCGCGCAGGGCCTCGGCCGGGTCGCCGTCGCGGATGTCCACCGGCTCGACGCCGTGGCGAGTGGCCATCTCCAGGCGCTCGGGCACCAGGTCGACGCCGAAGACCCGTCCGGCTCCCCGGTGGCGCGCGATCCGGGCGCTCATCTGGCCGATGGGGCCCAGCCCGTAGACCGCGACGGTCCCCCCGTCGGGGATCGCGGCGTACTCGACCGCCTGCCATGCCGTGGGCAGCACGTCTGACAGGTACACGTAGCGCTCGTCAGGCGGCCCGTCAGGAACCTTGATGGGACCGAACTGGGCCTGCGGCACGCGCAGGTACTCGGCCTGCCCCCCCGGTACCTGGCCGTAGAGCTTCGTGTAGCCCAGCAGGGCCGCACCCTTGTTCTGCTCGCGGACCTGTGTCGTCTCACATTGGGAGAAGAGCTGTTGGTCGCACATGTAGCAGTGCCCGCAGGCGATGTTGAACGGCACCACGACGCGGTCGCCGGGCTTGATGTGCACGACATCGGGGCCGACCTCCTCGACGATCCCCATCGGCTCGTGGCCCAGGATGTCGCCCTCGTCCATGAACGCGCCCATGACCTCATAGAGATGCAGGTCAGAGCCGCAGATGCCCGTCGAGGTGATCTTGACGATCGCGTCGGTGGGGTGCTCGATCCGCGGGTCGGGCACGGTGTCGACGCGGACGTCGCGCTTGCCGTGAAATGTCACTGCCTTCATCTGGCGGCCTCCAAGATCGTGGTCTGCGGGCTGCTACCCCATCGCGGCCGCGCAAACCTCGAGCGCATGTTCGTTTACAACCATTTCCCTTGCGGGGCGGGCGGTCGTGCGTATGTTGAAAACAGCCTCGAGCGACACGTGCGCTGAGGATGAGATTGGCCGATGCCTGACGGGTCGCGGTTGCGCCGTTTCCTGGCCGCTTCGGACTGACTGCTCAATCGAAGGAGGTGTCATGTCCGTTCACCCGATCTTCCATGGTTCCCGCACGGCCCCGGCGCAGGTGGATACCAACACTCTGGCCGCGCGCTGGCGCGACGACGGTGACCGGCGGGCGCGCGATGAGATGTTCGATCGATATCTTCCGCTCGCCCGTCGGCTGGCGCGGCGGTATGACCGGCCTCATGAGCCGTTCGAGGATCTCGTCCAGGTCGCAGCCATCGGGCTTCTCGGCGCGATCGATCGCTTCGATCCCGAGCGCGGGATCGGCTTTGTCGCCTTTGCGATCCCGACGATCCTGGGCGAGCTGAAGCGATACTTCCGTGCCGCCGGGTGGTCCGCCCATGTGCCACGGGGCGCACAGGAGAAGGTGCTGCGGATCGAGCAGGCGATCCGTGACATCACCGCCGACTCGGGCCGGACGCCGGGCGTGAGTCAGCTAGCCGAGTACCTGGAGGTGAGCGCAGAGGAGATCGTCGCCGGTCTCGATGCTCGCGCCGCCCACTACGCGACGTCGCTCAGTACGCCGGTGGGCGCGGTCGACGGCGACGAGCCCGGGACCTTGATGGACACGCTCGGCAGCGAGGACGGGCAGTACGAGTTCGTGGAGATGACGGCATCGTTGGGCGTCGCGATGGCACGATTGCCGTACCTGGAACGCCGGGCGCTGTCGTTGCGACTGGAGCGGACTCTCAAGCAGACTGAGATCGCGCAAGAGCTGGGTTGCTCGCAGATGCAGGTCTCGCGGTTGCAGCGCCGGGCCACGGCCCGCCTGCGCGAAATGACCGGGGCCGACGAGGTGTAGGCCGCCAAGCGTCCGGGACCGGCGCGTCGCCGGCGAGCCCGTCAGGCTTCAAAGAGGTTGGCGGTGAGATCCTCGAAGCCGACCGCGCTCGGGACACGGGGGAGCAGCCACACGCCGTCGTCGCCGCGCGCGAGATATCCCCGTTGGCGTAGGCGCTTGACGGCGAGGCTCACCGTGGGACGACGCGACCCGGTCAGCTGTGCCAGCGCGTCATGGGTGAGTGCCAGCGAGAGCTCGGTCCCGTGGGCGGTGACGGTGCCGCTGCGCGCGGCCAGCAGCCACATGATCGCCATCACGCGCTGCTCGACGCGCGGTAGCTGACAGATGGCGCCATGGATGGCGAGCCGATGCTGCTGCTCGGCAAAGCGCCGCTGCACGGCGATGAGCAGCCCGGGCCACTGCGCGGCCGCCTTGACGAACGTGTGATCCAGAATGGCCAGGCGTACCTCGCTCAGCGCGGTGAGCCTCGTCTCGGTCAGGGGAGCGCTGGGCGACGGAGGCCAGGGCGACAACCCATCGCCGGCGAGGAGGAGCTCGATCATCGCTCGATCGCTGAGGCCCGTCTGCCGGATGAGCGTGCCCTTGATCACCAGCAGGACGAACGCCGTGGGTGAGACGGTCGCCACGCTGAGATCGACGGGCCCGGCGTCGAAGGTGAGCGCCGCCGTCCACAACACCCGCTGCGCCGGCGGGCGCTCGTCTGCCGGCACGGCCTCGGCGAGCTCCGGGTCTTCACTGAGCAACGAGACCCTGGTCTCACGTGCACCGGCGGCCGCCGGCGGAGGGATGGTCTGACTACGCGTGTGAGCTACGAGCACCGTTGGCGTCTCCGGAGATAGCGAACGGCCCGCGGGGTCACGGCAGGCCCTACCGAGTCACGATGATACTCGCCTCGGCGGGTCCCGACGCATCTAGTCGGGATTGCCCGGGATCTCGGCGAGCAGCTCCCCGGCCACCTCGGCGACGGGCCGCCGCCCGTTGCGCGCCCGGTGGCGCAACCGGTTGAAGGCATCCACGGCGTTGATGCTCTCCCGGCCCATGACCACCCCGACCGCCCGCTCGATCGCGACACGGTGATCGAGCGCATGCTGGAGCTGTTCGGCAAGCCGCTCCCGCTCGCGTGCCTGGAGCGCGGTCTGCAGCACGCCCTCGACCAGCGATGAGTACGCGGTGAGCGCGGCCGCCTCGCTGTCGGTCCAGTCGTGGGCGCGGTCGCGGTAGACGTTGAGCGATCCCACCGGCACGTGGGCGGCGTGCAGCGGCACGCCGAGGACCGCTCGCACTCCCACCTCGGGCAGTTCGCTGAGGGCCGGCCAGCGGTCGTCCTCGGCGAGGTCTCCTGTGGTCACGATGCGGTCGAACGTGAGGGCGTCGACACATGGCCCGTGCCCAACCTCCTGCTGGAGCACCTCGAGCCGCCGACCCGGTTCGTCGGTGGCGGCGACCGCGGCCAGCACCGAGGTGTCGTCGATGAGCATGAGCCCGCACCCCGTGGCGTCGAAGAGGTGGCGGGTCGCGGCCATCACGCGCTCGAGCGTCGCCATCAGCCCGCCCTCCGCCGGCCTGGCGCGCAGCGCCGCCAGGCTCCGGTTCAGCGCGGTGGGGTCGATGAATCCCTCGGTCGCCATCGCTGACAGCGTGGCAGACCACGGGATGATCAGTCGTCGTCGCGATCGGGACGCTCTTGGCCCGGCCACTCGCCGGTCAATCTGGCAAAGCCGTGGCGAGCGGCGTGATCGGCCAGACCGCGCAGCACCCCGAAGATGGCGCCTTCGAGGAGCAGGGCCACGACGAGCTTGCCCAGCGCGATCTCGCGGTACTCGGCCGCCGGGGCGTCCTCGTCGTCGACCAGGCGCCACACGAGCTGGAAGATCTTCTTGCCGATGATCCCGGCGAGGAGTCCGGTGAGAATGCCGACAGGGCGGAAGATGAGGCCCATCAGGCGCGCCGCCTGCCGATGAGGAGTCCGGCGCCGAACGCCGCGAGGGCGATGAGCGCCAGCCGGTGATCCTGCGCCTGGCTCACCACCTGGCGGCGAGCCGCATCCGCCGATGGGGGCATCGCCTCTCGAGCCGACGCGGTCACCTCGTCCTTCTTGGCGCCGGCGCTCTCCCTGATGTCGCTCGCCTTGCTCGCCACGGAGGCCTTCGCGTTGTCGACCGCTCGGTGGGCCTGGCCCTTGACGTCGGTCTTGGCGGCCAGCTCGGCCACGGTGTCGCCCAGCGCGGCTCGGGTGCGCTCGATGTCCTGGCGGACGTCCTCGGGCGTGCGATCGCGTTCGGCGTCGTCACGGACCTCCTCGGGCGTGATATCGCGCTCGGTGCCTACCTTCGCGCCTGCTTGGCCTTGGCCCTCGCCCATTGCACGTCCTCCTTCACGCTTTCGGTTGCCTGCTGGGGTACCGGCGGGGTCGCCTGCTGCACCTGCGATCGGCCGGCCAGGGCCAGCCCGCCGGCGAGCAGTCCATAGGCGACGGCCACGATCAGCGCTGCGAGCCAGCCCGCCATCGCTGTCGCCAGGACCATGACGATGGCCGCGGTGAGTGCGCCGACCGCGTACAGGCCGACCAGGCCCGCACCGCCGAACATGCCCGCGCCGATGCCGGCCCGCTTGCCCTTCTGAGCGAGCTCCAGCTTGGCGAGCTCCAGTTCCTGGTGTACAAGCGTCGATGTCTGCTCTGAGAGCTCTCTCAGCAGTTCGCCGACGGGCCGTTCGTCTTGGGCCATCGATTCCCTCCCAGAGTCGATGTGCCGCACCTGGGGTGCGGGATCGGGGGTGCCTACCACCTGTGTTGTGCCGATCAGTACCCCGCGTCGTGCGGCGAAAACGAATCGGGCACGACCACTCGTCTCGCCGCTCGCCGCTCCGGTGCTACCGCCCCGGTGCTGCCGCCCCGGTGCTTGCGCGCCTGCGGGCGGGGCAGCGTAGGCGGTACGACGCACACCGAGGTAGAGGGAGACACCATGGCCGAGGCACAGGCGGCCCAGTCGGGCCGCGTCGAGCCGGAGGCACGGCTCGACGATGAGAACGCACCGGATCAGCCCACCGATCTGCCCAGGTCGGCATGGTCAGGCGTGCTGCGGCGCACGCTCCGTGAGTTCAAGGCCGACCAGCTCACCGACCTGGCCGCGGCGCTGACGTACTACGGCGTCCTGGCGATCTTCCCGATGCTGATCGTCATCGTGTCCGTCCTGGGGCTGATCGGCCGGTCGGTGACCCAGCCGCTGGTCGCCAACCTGAGCGTGGTGGCACCCGGGCCGGCGAAGACGATCTTCACCAACGCGATCAACAACGTGCAGAGCCATCAGAAGACGGCCGGGATCCTGTTCGTGGTCGGGCTGCTGGCGGCGCTGTGGTCGGCCTCCGGTTACATCGCGGCGTTCATGCGCGCCTCCAACGTGGTGTGGGATGTCGAGGAGGGCAGACCGATCTACAAGACGCTGCCCCTTCGTCTCGGCGTGACCGCGGTCACGGTGACATTGCTGACGTTGAGCGCCATCGCGGTGGTCTTCACCGGACCGCTGGCCGAGAAGCTGGGCGCAGTGATCGGCCTCGGGTCCTCCGCGGTCCTGGTCTGGGACATCGCCAAGTGGCCGGTGATGATGCTGGTCGTCGCCGTGATCTTGGCCATCCTCTACTACGCCGGTCCCAACGTGCGCCAGCCCGGCTTCCGCTGGGTCACCCCCGGCGGCGTCATGGCCGTCGTGCTGTGGATCCTCGTGTCGGGGGCGTTCGCGCTGTACGTGGCGACCTTCGCCTCCTACAACAAGACCTACGGTGCCCTGGCCTCCGTCGTGGTGTTCCTGGTCTGGCTGTGGCTGACCAACGTCGTGATCCTCCTGGGCGCCGAGCTCAATGCGGAGATCGAACGGGGGCGGCAGATCGCCGCGGGACAACCCGCCGCCCAGGAGCCCTATCTGCCGCTGCGGGACACGCCCAAACGCTGACGCGCTGCCGCGCCCGACACGTGATCGGGCGGCCCCAGATCGAGGTGGTGGCGCCAGTCGTGATCGATGTCGGTGAGGGTGGCGACGACCTGGATGTCGCGTTGGCCGGCGTGGAGCGTGAACTCGGCGACGCGGTCGCTGCGGCGGGCCTCCAGGCCGGTGCGCTCCGCGAAGGCATCGATGATCCTCCATGCGCGACGCTGATCGCCGCGCGCCACCATCACGATGCGCGTGGGCACCGCGGTGCGATCAGTCAGAGCGGCGATCATGCTGCCAGTACGCGAGAGCCTGTCCGCGGCGAAACCAGTCCAGCTCGCGCTGAACGACGGTCGACGACGGACGCATCGGTGCCCGGCGGGCCATGGCCCGGCTGCGGCGCACCCCGGGGGCGCGCGGAGGTCCGACGTCGCGGTCGCGGTCGCGTAGGAGACGCTGGAGCGCGGATTCCAGCGGCGTGCGATTGCGTGAAGCCATGTGAGCTGCCCTCCTGCAGAGAGCTCGTGAAGCGAGCCCATCAATGAGAGCTCGTGAAGCGAGCCCTTTAATAATGCACCCGCGCGCGCTACCCCGGCGCCACATCCCCAACCAGAAACGGTCGGGGGCCGCGCCGACTAGGCTCGGTGGTCGAATGTCCGACCTCCCTGCTCTCTCACTGCGCGGCCTGACCAAACGCTACGACGGCGGCCTGCTGGCGCTGGACGGCTTTGACCTCGAGATTCCAGACGGCGAGTTCTTCGGGCTGCTCGGCCCCAACGGCGCCGGCAAGACCACGCTGATCAGCGCCGTGTGCAACCTGATCCGGATCACCTCGGGGGAGATCGACATCTTCGGCCAGCCGCACCACGACCCCGAGGCGCGTCGGATGATGGGCCTGGCCGAGCAGGACGTCAACCTCGACCGCTTCCTCGACGTGGAGGAGACGCTCGTCTACCACGGCGGCTACTACGGGATGAGCCGCGCCGAGGCGGTGCGCCGCGCGCGGGAGATGATGGACGTCTTCGACCTTCGCGCCAAGGCCGGGGTCCGGGCGCCGAGCCTGTCGGGCGGCATGCGCCGGCGCCTGCTGCTGGCGCGTGCGCTGATGCACGAGCCGCGGCTGGTGATCCTCGACGAGCCGACGGCCGGGGTGGACTTCGAGCTGCGGATCGAGCTGTGGCGCTACATCCGGCGGCTGCACGAGCAGGGCACGACGATCCTGCTCACGACGCATTACCTGGAGGAGGCCGAGGAGCTCTGCCAGGACGTCGCGCTGATCCGCGGCGGGCGCCTGCTGGCGCGCGACAGCCCGGCCGGGCTGCTCGAGAGCTTTGACGCCGATTCGCTGGCCGACGTCTACGTCAAGGCGATGGCGGCGGCGGCATGAGCGCCGCCGACGCCCTCGAGCGAGCCGCGCGCCCGGCGGCGAAGCCGGGACTGCTGGTCCGCCGCCGCGGGCTCATCGCCCTGGCCGGCCGCGAGGTGCTGCGCGTACTCAAGCTGTGGACGCAGACGGTCGCCGCGCCCGTGGTGGCCTCGTTCCTGTTCATCCTGGTGTTCGGCCTCTCGCTGAGCGGGCGCATCCGCCACGTCGACGGCTTTGACTACCGCGAGTTCATCGTCCCCGGGCTGATCACCATGGCGATGGTCCAGGCCGCCTACACCAACAACTCCTCGTCGGTGTTCCAGTCGCGGTTCGACCGCTACCTCAACGACGTGCTCGCCTCGCCCGATGCGCAACTGGGAGATCAACCTGGGCCTGTCGCTCGGCGGCGTGGTGCGAGCGCTGCTGATCGGGTCGCGCTGCTGGCTGCTGGCGCTGCCGATCACGCATGTGCCGATCAACGAGCCGCTCGTGCTGGTGGTCGGGGTCGCGCTCGGGCTGACGCTGTTCGCCTCGCTGGGCGTGGTCATCGGCATCTACGCCAAGACCTGGGACCACGCCGGCTTCGTCCAGAACATCCTGATCGTGCCGCTGAGCTTCCTCGGCGGCGTCTTCTACTCGGTGTCGACGCTGCCCTCGCCGTGGCGCGAGGTCTCCCACGCCAACCCGATCTTCTACCTCGTGCAGGCGGTGCGCTACGGCTTTCTGGGCACCAGCGACGTCCCCGTCGGTATCGCGCTGGGCATCACAGCGGCGCTGGCGGCGCTCACCGTCGCCTGGAGCGCCTGGCTGTTTCACAGCGGGCACAAGCTCAAGCCCTGACCGCAGTAGCGGGGTCGCGGCCGTCCGGCCAGTTTTCGAGTAATCGGCTCCTGCCCGGTCCCGCTCGTGCCGACAGGGGGATCGAGGGCGGTTTCGGCCATGATTCGGCCCTGGATGAGATGACCGATCCGGCACCCATGAGCGAGGTTCTCTTCGCGCGGCAGCCGATCCTCGACGGGGATCTGACCGCGGTGGGGTACGAGCTGCTGTATCGCGAGGCGGCATCGGACCATGCCGACGTCCGGGACGACGAGCTGGCGACCGCCCGGGTCTCGCTGCGAGCGATGACGGAGATCGATCTCGAGCGTCTCGTCGACGCGCGGCGGGCGTGGATCAACGTCACCCGCGAGTTCGTCCTCGGAGGTCTGGCCCAGACCATCCCGCCCGATCGCGTCGTCCTCGAGCTGCTCGAGGACCAGCTCGTCGACGAGGCGTTGATCGAGGCGCTGGGCAAGCTGCGCCGCGGCGGCTACCAGGTCGCGCTCGACGACTTCACGCTCACACCCGACATCGTGCCGCTGCTCACCAAGGTCGACATCGTCAAGCTGGACCTGCGCGCGCTCGGCGCCGAGGGTCTGACGAGCCTTGCTCACGACCTCTCGCGTCACCGCCTGACCCTGGTGGCCGAGAAGCTCGAGGATCACGCCGACTTCGAGATCGCGCTGGCCGCCGGCTGCCATCTGTTCCAGGGCTACTTCTTCTGCCGCCCCGAGATCATCGAGGGCACCCTGGTCGCCCCCAACAAGCTGGCGCTGCTCAAGCTGGCCGCCGACGTGCAGGACCCGGCCGTCGACCTCGCCGCGCTCGACCGCGTGATCTCCACCGACGTCGCGCTCAGCTACCGGTTGCTGCGCTACATCAACTCGGCCTACTTCAGCCTGCGCCAGCCCGTGAGCACGGTGATGCAGGGCGTGACCATGCTGGGGATCGACAACGTCCGCAGCTGGACGACGATGATGATCCTCGCCCAGATCGGCGGCAAGCCGCGCGAGCTGTTCATCACCGCGCTCGTCCGCGCGCGGTTCTGTCAGCTGGCCGGTCGCGATGAGGACGGTCCGGGGTCCGAGCTGTTTGCGTTGGGGCTGTTCTCCGTGATCGACGCCCTCACCGACCGGCCGATGGCCAGCGTCGTGACCTCGCTTCCGTTCCCCCAGGCGATGCGCGACGCGCTGGTGCACCGGTCCGGGTCCGGCCGGCTGCTCGACTGCGTCGCGGCCATGGAGGAGGGGGAGTTCCGGCGCGCCCGGGAGCTCGTCGCGGGCGGCCCCGAGCACTACCTCGAGGCCCTGGCCTGGACCAACGAGACCGCCCAGCATCTCCTCGACGGCGACCACGCCGCCGCCTGAGCCCGACGCCTCAGGCCGTCCGAGCCCGACGCCTCAGCGCACGAACGGCACCACGCACTCGGTGCAGCGCACCGGCGGCATGCGCCGATCCGGCCGTACACCTCGCGAGCTCAGCCAGCCCACGACGTCGTTGAGCCACAGCGGCAATGACTGGTGGACCATGAACAGGTGCGCCGTGTTGGCGAAGAGCAGCTGGGACACGTCGCAGCCGCAGTGCTGCCGGTAATACGCGTAGTCCGCGTCGGCGTCCGCCGGCGGATCGGTCGTGTCCTGTGCGCCTGAGGTGAGCAGCACCGGGATCGACGGTCCGATCATGGCGATCGAGGCGTCGTTCTCCGCGTACATCGCGGCGATGTCGGTGATCTCCCCGAAGGGTGAGTCCAGGAACGGTGGGGTGCACGCGATCTGGACGACGTAGGGGACCTCGCCCGGTGGGTAGGTGTTGAAGTCCTGGCAGTTCTGACTCGTCTGGAAGAACTCGAAGTAGTCGGGGTGGCTGGGGTCCGGGGTGAACCCACCGCCCTGGGACGGGGGCGACGGTGGCGTCCCGGGGGGCGGCTGGGCGTTCGAGCCGTTGATGTCGGCCTGGATCATCGCGGCGACATCGTGGTACTCACCCGGATAGCCGGCGACGATCCAGCCGCCGGCGCTGTGGCCGATGATCACCACGCGGCGGCTGCGCACCGTGCCGCGGCGGCCGGCGGCCGCGCAGTCGGTGCCGGTGGTCATCGTGTACCCACCGGTCTTGACCTCTCCCACGATCTGGTGCAGCTCGGCGCGGTGCGCCGCGGTGGTCAGCGTGAGGCCACCGCCGGGATGGTCGAAGTAGCTGCTCTGGGCATAGCCCAGCCGGTCATACGAGTACACGACGTAGCCCGCCGCGGCGAGCGCGCGGGCGACCGACCACGTCGGGGAGAAGTCCCAGTTCTCCGTGGAGGAGGCGATCCCGTGGACGAGCACGATGGCCGGCGCCGATGGCTCCGGCCGGCTCGCGCCATCGATGTAGCGCAGCCCGAACAGGGTGCTCTGGCCGCCGGCCGGGTTGGTGACGCCGAAGCACACGGGCGCGACGTTGATGCGATGGCCGAAGTGCATCTCCGGCATCCGCTGGTGGGCGCTCGGGGCCGCTGCGGCGGCGGCGGCCCACGCCGCCATCGCCAGCACGGTCAGCGCCGCGATCGTCCTTCTCATCGGCATGGCTCTCCTCCCTCGTTGGGACACCCCCAAGATACGCCTGTGCCGAGGATTGGCAAGCCCGCGGGCCGGGTCGCGGGCGTACCCGCGACCCGACCGGGCCGGCTAGTTGACGACGATGCCGAACGCGGTCGCCCCGGCGGGGAGCGACGTCTGGGTCGGCAGCTCGGTGACCTGACCGCCTGAGACCGCGAAGCCGCTCACCGCGTCGCCCTTGCTGTCGACGACCCACAGCGTGGATCCGTCGGGGCTCAGCCGCGCGTCCTCGGGCCCCAAGGTGGACGCGTTGGCGTCGGCAAACGGCGTGTTGGCGATCAGGCGCAGCGCCCCGTCATGCCTGATGCGGTAGCTCGAGATGCTCGGGACGGCGGTGTTGACCGTGAACAGATGCCGTCCGTCACGGGTGATCTCGACCCAGCAGGGCGCGGTCTGGCCGTTGGGGAACGGCGAGGTGCCGATCGAGCTCAGCACGCCCTGCGGGCCGTCGTCGAACGCCGACACGGTGCCCGCGTTGGCGCCGCCGTGAGCGTTGGAGACGAACACCCGGTCAGGGTCGATCGGGTCGAACTCACTTCCGAACGGCCCCGGGCCCTGGGCCGCGAACGGTGAGCCCGCCGCCGCGTGCAGGTGGCCGCCACGGTCGATGGTGAAGCTGTCGATCTGGGAGGTGCCGACGCGGGTGCCGACGAGCTTGGTCGCGGTCGAGTTGATCAGCACGTCGCCCGGCTGCGCCGCGTCGGGCAGCGGGAACGTGGCGCCCGGGATGGGTTCAAGCCGGCCGAAGGGACCAAAGGCGAAGCCCGCGTAGTCGCTGCCGCCGGCGCCGGCGTTGGCCACGTAGACGAGCCCGCGGGACACGGCGATGCTCACCGGCTTGGTCCCCTGCGAGGGGGTGATCCCTCCCGGCACCGGCCACAGGCGGCCATCATGGCCGACGAGGAGCTCGGAGACGTCATTGCTCCCGGGGTCGACCGCGAGCACGAGCCGGCCGCCCGCGGTGGTCTGCAGCGCGCCCTGGGAGCCGATCACCGCTCCGGTGCCGGCGCCGCCGGTGGCGAACGGCGAGCCCGGGATGGGGGTGAGCGTGCCGTCCGCGTGGCGGTCAAAGCCGGCGATGGTGTTGGCGGGAGCAGTGTTGTCGTTGACATAGACGTGGCCGACCACGGGGCTGGGACGCTCGTGGGATCGTGGCGAGGCGTGGGCGGCGGCGACACCGGTGACCGCCACGGTCAGTCCGGCGGCGAGCGCGGACACGCGCGCCGCAGCGCGCAGCAGAGGATGCATGTCTCTCCTTGGAGATGAGGGGGGTTTGGCCTATCGCCCTGGTGGACGGGGCGTGTCCGCCATTGCACCACGGCAGCGGTGCCCGGAGGCCGGATCGGGCGAGATCGGAAGGGACCGTTAATGGATTACGAGGGTCTTACGACACCGCGGCGGGGAGGCTGAAGCGCACCCGCGTGCCCTGCGAGGAGTCCGCGAGCCAGATCCGGCCTCCGTGGGCCTCGACGATCGCCCTGGACACCGCCAGCCCGAGGCCGGCGCCCTCGCCCGAGCGCGCCGCGTCGCTTCCGCCGCGGTAGAAGGCCGTGAACACGCGGGTGCGATCGCCGGGAGCGATGCCGCTGCCGGTGTCGGCCACCTCGATCTCGATCCCGCCGCCGGCCGGCTCGGCCCGGACGACCACGCTGCCGTCGGCCGGCGTGTGGCGGATCGCGTTCTGGATGAGGTTGAAGAGGACGCGCTGGAGCTTCTCCGGGTTGGCCCGCGCGAGGGTGAGCTCTGCGGGCAGCGTGGCCGTGACGTGGACGCCCTTGGCGTCGGCCTGGACCTTCATCGCCTCGATGGTCTCCCCCACCAGCTCATGGAGCTCGACCTGGTGCAGAGACCATGTGATGTCGCCGGCTTCGAGCCGCGAGAGCTCGAACAGGTCATCGATGAGCGAGCTGAGGGCGTGGATGTGGGTGCCCATCCGGTCGGCGTAGCCGCGCAGCTGCTCGCCGTCCACGATGTCGTCTCCGATCGCCTCGGCCAGCAGCTGCAGCGAGGTGATCGGCGTCCGCAGATCGTGCGAGACGGCCGCCACGAGGTTGCGCCGGGCCTCGTCGGACTGCGCGCGCGCCCGCTCCTCGGCGGTCAGCCGGGCGATCATGGCGTTGGCCGAGTCGGCGAGATCGCGCAGCTCGTCGCGGGCGGCCGTCTCGATCCTCACATCCCGCCGGCCGCGGGCCACCTCGTCGAGGCCGTGGCGCAGCGCGGAGACATCGCCGGCGATCTGACGCGCGAACAGCCGGGCGCCCCCGATCGCGATGGCGCCGGCCAGGATCACGATGCCGGCGATCTCGGCCACCGCATCGCCCGAGATGACCATCAGCCACCCGAAGACGACGAGCGCGATGAGGACGGGGGCGATGGCCAGGCCGACGGCGATGGCGAACTGGCGCGACAGCGAGCCCGCCGCGGACCGGGCCCGCGCGACCGCCCGGCCGTCCGCACCTCCGCTCGAGGGCGTGCTCACGGCGCGAAGCGGTAGCCGACGCCCCACACCGTCTGGATGTGGGCCGGTCGTGACGGGTCAGCCTCGAGCTTGGCGCGCAGCCGCCGGATGTGGACGGTCACCGTCGACGAGTCGGTGTAGAACGAGTACTGCCACACGGCGTCCATCAACTGCTCTCGCGAGAACACCTGCAGCGGGTGGCGGGCCATGTAGAGCAGCACGTCGAACTCCCGCTGCGTGAGCAGCACCTCTTCTCCGCGGGCGAACACCTGGCGGGCGGCGGGGTCGATGCGGATGTCGCCGAGGTCCAGGACCGAGACCTCATCGGCCGAGGGCTTGTCGACCCGGCGCAGCACGGCATCGACGCGGGCCACGAGCTCGACCGGACTGAACGGCTTGACGACATAGTCGTCGGCGCCGAGCCGCAGGCCGACGACGCGGTCTGACTCCTCGCCGCGGGCGGTGAGCAGGATCACGCCGACCGGCTCGGCGGCCTGGTCGCGGAGCCGGCGCATCACGCGCAGCCCGTCGATGCCGGGCAGCATGAGATCGAGCACGACGAGGTCCGGACGCTGCTCGGCAGCGACCTGGAGCGCCTCCTCTCCGTTGGCGGCGGTCCGCGTCGCGTAGCCGGCCCGCTCGAGATAGCGCGAGACGACCTCGACGATGGTCGGCTCATCGTCGACGATCAGAACGGACCGTTGGCCGTCGTTGCCCATCCGGGGATCGTGGCAGGCGGCGCGCTCCGGCTGCGCGCGGCCGCCGGACCGTTCATGTGACGTTCATCATTGGGAGCGCCGGCGGGTGATCGGCGTGCCCCAGTCACCGGCCGGGGTCGCTCGTCGGCACAATACGGCGCCGATGGGCGAGCTGAACCGGACGATCGAGAGCATCCGCGCCGAGTTCCCCGGCCTGGACGGCGGCTGGGCGCCGCTGGACGGCGCGGCCGGCACGCAGGTCCCGGCGGCGGTCATCGAGGCGATCGCGGCGGCCCTGCGCGACGGGATGGCCAACGTGCACGGGGCCTTTGCCGCGAGCGAGCGGAGCACGGCGATCGTGCAGGAGGCGCGGCGCGCGGTGGCCGATCTCGTCAACGGCGCCGCGGACGGCGTCGTGCTGGGTCCGAACATGACGACGCTCACCTTCCACGTCGCCGATGCGCTCTCGGTCGCGTGGTCGCCGGGCGACGAGATCGTGGTCACCTCGCTGGACCATGACGCCAACATCCGGCCGTGGGTGATCGCCGCCCAGCGCGCCGGCGCGACCGTGCGCTGGGCGGAGTTCGACACCCGGACCGGTGAGCTCGGAGCGGAGCGGTTCGACGAGCTGATCGGGAGCCGGACCCGCCTGGTCGCCGTCACCGCCGCATCCAACGCCATCGGCAGCCGGCCCGAGGTCGGCGCCATCGCCGACCGCGCCCACGCCGCCGGCGCCCTGGTCTACGTCGACGGGGTGCACGCCACCCCGCACGTGCCCACCGACATGCGCGCGCTGGGCGCCGACTTCTACGTCTTCTCCACCTACAAGCTGTTCGGTCCCCATGCCGGGGCGGTCGTGGCCGATCCCGCCCTGCTGGAGAGTCTGGCGCCGGCCAAGCTCGCGCCCGCCTCCGACGAGGTTCCCGACCGCTTCGAGCGCGGGACCCCGGCGTTCGAGCTGCTGGCCGGGATCACCGCGGCGGTCGACTGGCTGGCCGGGCTCACCGACGCGCCCGGCTCACGCCGGGAGCGGCTGGTCGTCGCGCTGGCCGCGGTGGAGGAGTACCTGGCCGGGCTGCTCCGTCACGCGCTCGACGGCCTCGCCGCGATCGACGGCGTGCGCGTGCTTCCCGCGCCGGCGCGCCGCACCTCGACGCTGTCGTTCATCGTCGACGGTCACACGCCGCTCGCCGTCGCCGAGCACCTGGCGCAGCGCCGGGTGTCGGTGTGGAACGGCGACAACTACGCCTACGAGCTGATGTCCCGGTTCGGCCTGCAGGAGTCCGGCGGCGCGGTGCGGGCCAGCCTCGTGCTCTACAACACGCCCGCGGACGTCGACCGGCTGCTGGAGGCCGTCGCCGAGCTCGGCTCGCCCGAGGTTGATCGCGGGTCGCCGCCGCAGCATGATGCGGGTATGGCTTGACTCTCTGACTATTATCAGAGGATGTCCCTCGCCAGCGGCCCTGCGGCCGATCCGGGTGCGGAGGTCGAGCAGGTCCGGCGCTTCAACCGGGCCGTCACCCAGCGCGTCGGTGCGTTGAGCGACCACTATCTCGCGCGAGCACGCCCGCTGTGGGCCTGCCGGGTCCTGTGGGAGATCGGGGTGGAGGGCGCCGAGGTTCGCGCGCTCCGGGCGCGCCTGGACATGGACTCCGGTCAGCTCAGCCGGCTGCTGCGCGCGCTCGAGGCCGAGGAGCTCGTCGAGGTCGTCCCCAGCTCGGCCGACGCACGGATCCGCGTGGCGCGGCTGACGGCGGCGGGGCTGGCGGAGCGGCGGGTCCTCGACCACCGCAGCGACGAGCTCGCCCGCTCGATCCTCGCGCCGCTGGACCCGGCGCAGCGCGAGCAGCTGGTGACGGCGATGCGGTCCGTCGAGCGGCTGATCACGGCATCGCTGGTGCAGACCCGCGTCGTCGACCCCGAGCATCCCGATGCCAAGCGCTGCCTGCGCGCCTATGTGGCGGAGCTCAACCGGCGCTCGGAGATCCCGTTTGACCCGAGCAACGGGTCCACCGCCGAGCCCCACGAGGTCCGGCCGCCGGCCGGCGCGTTCCTCGTCGCCTACCTCAACGGCGACGCGATCGGCTGCGGCGCCGTCAAGCACCGCGTCGGCGGGCCGACCGACATCAAGCGGATGTGGGTGGCCGAGTCCGCCCGCGGGCTGGGGATCGGGCGGCGACTGCTGCGCGAGCTCGAGCGCCTCGCCCGTGACAGCGGCGCCCCAGTGGCGCAGCTCGAGACCAACGCGGCGCTCGTCGAGGCGATCGCGATGTACCGCTCCGCGGGCTACGCCGAGGTGCCGGCCTTCAACGACGAGCCCTTCGCGGACCACTGGTTCGCCAAGCCGCTGGCCTGAGCCGCCGGCCCACACCACCCAGTCCCAGGCGGTCATCGCCCCCGCGGAGTAGCGGACGCCGCGCCCCGCCGGAGCGGAGCGCGGCGCCAAATCCCTCTCTGTCATCCGGGGGTCCGGCGGTGATCGAGGGGAGGCTGGGAGCGTTACGGCCCTTCGGGGTGCAGGCGGTCCGGCCGGCCTCCGAGCCGGCGGGCCGCGCCCGGGTCCGAACGCCGGTCCGCGCCCGGGTCCGAACGCCGGTCCGCGCGCCGTGACCGGACCGGGAGGCTGAGCCTGCCGGTGCGTCGCAACCATCGGCCGGCCTCGATGGCGGCTGCCTCCATGGGCACCACCTCGCCGGGTCGCCTCGGGTGACGGGCTGATGTGCTCGTCATCAGGCGGCCTGGTGCTCGAAGGGCATGGCGGGCTCCTCGGTGACCAGCGCCACCGCCTCGGCCATCTCCTCGGCCTCCGCGGACACGGGTGTGCGCAGAAGGGCCACCGCGGTGGTGATCGCGGCGACGACGGCCACCACGCCGATGGCGAAGGCGAGGTGATAACCGCCGATCAGTGAGTCGGCAACGGTGTGATGCTGGGCCAGCAGAGCCTTGGTGTGGTTGGTGGCGATGGTGCCGAGCACGGCGAGCCCGAGCGCGCCGGCGACCTGCTGGGAGACGTTGGTGATGCCTGACCCCAGCCCCGCGTCCTGTGCCGGAACGTCTGCCATGGCGATCGAGAGCAGCGGCATGAACGCGTTGCCGATGCCCAGGCCGATGGCGAAGAAGGCGAAGAACACGGTGGGGAAGAAGCTCGTGTGCACGCCGGTGGTCTGCAGCAGCAGAAGGCCGGCGATGACGCTGAGCATTCCCGGGACGAGCACCCTCATCTGCCCGAAGCGCTCGACCAGTCGCGCGGTGACGCCGGTCGAGAGGATCCCGACGGTGATCGTCCAGGGCAGGAAGGCCATGCCGGTCTGCAGCGCGCTGTAGTGGCGGACATGCTCGAGGTAGAGCGTGCCCAGGAAGAACGTCGAGTACATGCCGGTGACCAGGAGGCCGCGGACCGCGCTCGACCCCACCAGGCCACGCAGCCGGAGGATGCGCAGCGGCATGATCGGGTTCTCGATCCGTGACTCCAGGGTGATGAACAGGGCCATGAGCACGGCGGCCAGAGCGCCGAATCCGAGCACCTGTGACGAGCCCCAGCCGTGGCTGGTGGCCTGTACGATCGCGTAGACGGCGGTCATCAGCGACATGGTGACCAGCGCGGACCCGAGCCAGTCGACCCCGTGCCCGAGTCCCATGCCGTGATCCTCGGGGATGAGGATCCGGCCGAAGGCCATCGCGGCGAGGCCGATCGGGAGGTTGACGAAGAAGATCCAGTGCCAGCTCAGCGCCTCGGTGAGCGCTCCCCCGGCGAGCAGGCCCAGGGAGCCGCCGGCGACGGCGGTGAACACGTACGCGCTCATCGCCCGCGCGCGGTCGGCCGGCTGCGGGAATTCGGTGACGATGATGGCCAGGATCACGGAGGCCTGCATGGCGGCTCCGATGCCCTGGACGAAGCGGGCGGCGATGAGGAAGCCCTGGCTGGGCGCGGCGCCGCACAGGACCGAGGCGGCCGTGAAGACGACGAGCCCCGCGAGGAACACTCGCCGGCGGCCGAGGAGGTCCCCGAGTCGCCCGGCGAGCAGCAGGAAGCTGCCGAAGGTGACGAGGAAGGCGTTGACGACCCAGGTCAGGTTCCCCTGCGTGAAATGCAGGTCGTGCTGGATCGACGGCAGCGCCACGTTCACGATCGTGGTGTCGAGCACGATCATGAGCTGGGCCAGGCAGACAACCACGAGGGCCATCCACCGGCGGCGATCGTTGGTGGGGATGGATGTGGGTGTGAAGGTCATGTAATCCAAAAAGTTGGAGGGCCGGGTGGGTTGGTGGTAAAATGGAGGCCGCCTCCAGAACTATGTGGAGGCTTCCTCCGGTTACTATAGCGGAGGGACCCTCCGTTTTGTCAAGCGATATTTTTGAAGTCCCCATGAGCGCCACCGACAGCCCCACCGACATCCTCACCACCCGCCCCAAGCGCGCCGACGCCCGGCGCAACTACGACAAGGTCATCGCCGCCGCGCGGGAGGCCTTCGCCGAGGGCGGTGCCTCCACGTCATTGGAGGAGATCGCCCGGCGAGCCGAGGTCGGGATCGGGACCCTGTACCGGAACTTCCCCAACCGCCAGGCGCTGCTGGAGGCCGTCTACGTCGGTGAGCTGGAGGATCTGTGCCGCGCCGCCGGCGAGCTCGACGACGTCGAGCCGTGGGATGCGCTGGTGAGCTGGCTGCACCGCTTCGTCGGCTACATGGCCACCAAGCAGGCCCTCGCCCAGGAGCTCCTGGACTTCATGGACCGGGACGCCCCGCTGTTCAAGAGCTGCCGGTCGATGATGTACGAGGCCGGAGAGCCGCTGCTCGAGCGCGCCCAGGCCGCCGGGGTCGTGCGGCCGGACACGAACCTCTCAGAGGTCATCCAGATGGTCGGCGGCATCGCCAAGATCCAGGGCGCCGAGCCCGCTCAGATCGAGCACATCCTCGATATCGCGCTCGACGGGCTTCGCTTCCGATAGCGCGCTCAACGCGCCGGCGAGCTGAGCGTCCTGCGCGCCACCGCCACCAGCAGGGTCGCGGTGGCCGCTGCCACGGCGGCCACGACGAAGGCCGGCCGCGGCTGGCCGGGATGGCTGACCGCCCCGGCGAGCGCGCTTGCCAGGCCGGTCCCGCCGGCGAGGCCCGTCGACAGCCAGCCGAACGCCTCGGCGGCGCTCGACGGCGAGACATGCGAGTCCAGGAGCAGCGAGATGGTGGTGAGGCTCGGATTGAGCGGCAGCCCGACGAGCGCGAGCACCGCTCCCAGCACGATCAGTCCCGGCGCGGCGACGGCGATGGCCGTCGCGACGGTGAGGGTCGCCAGCAGCGCGAGGAGCCGGCCGGTGGGAGCCGGCCGCCAGCGCCGGGCCCCGTAGATCGCGGCGCCCACGATGCCGCCGATGGAGAGGATCGCGATGAGGAGCCCGGTCGCCGCCGGCGCGTGGTGCGCGGTGGCAAACGTCGGCACGCCCACCTCGAGGCCGCCGACGACCGCTCCGATCAGCCCTGCCGCGGGGAGGAGCGCGCGCAAGCCGGGAGCGCGCAACACCGCCCCGCCGCGCTCGCGCGGCGACGTCGCGCTGCGCTCCAGGGTCGACGGCAGTGAGGCGGCGAACCCGAGCGTTCCCCCGCACGTCACGGCCGCGACGGTGACGAGCGCCGCGGACGAGTCAGACGCGGCGATCACGGCGGAGAGCAGGAGCGGTCCGGTGAGGATCGCGAGCTCCTGGGTGAGGTAGACCAGGCTGTAGGCCGACGTCCGGTCGCCGTCCGGGGTCGCGGCACCCCACGCCACGCGCATGCACGTCGAGACCGGCGGCAATGCGGCGCCGGCGAGCACGCCGAGCGCCACGAGCACGGCGCCCGCGGCGTGGGTGTCGGACAGCGCGACGATCGCGCCCACGGCCGCGGGGTGGACGATGCCGGTCGCCGCCAGGAGCCGGCGGGGCCCGCGACGGTCGATGAACCGGCCCTGGACGGGTCGGGCGACGGCCCCGGCGATCGACGACGCGCCCACCACCGCGCCGGCCAGCGCCAGCGAGCCGCCGTGGCCCCTGATGACGAGGATGATCCCGATCGCACCCGCGCCCTGAGTGGTCTGGGCCAGCAAGCCGCCGAGGGCCTGCCGGCGTACGGCCGGGGAGCGCAGCAGGACGCGGTAGGCGCTTGCGGCCATCGACGGCGACGCTACCGCGCGCACCGGCTTGCGGGCGCGTGCGGCTAGGCGAGCGTGTCGGCGTAGGCCTTGAGGGCGAGCAGCGTGCGGCGGCTCTCGTGGGCGAAGGCGCGCACCAGCAACGGCCGCAGGAGCCGGAGTGGGCGGGGGATGTCGATGGTGACGACCCCCGGCATGGCCATGTTCCATGTCGTCGTGACCCGTACGGGACCCAACTGGCGGCACGGACGCCCGCTGGAGGAGCAGACCGGATGGACCGAGCACGCGGCGTTCATGGACGGTCTGGTCGACGCCGGGTTCATCGTCCTGGGTGGCCCGCTGGGCGACGAGCATCGCGTGGTCCATGCCGTGCAGGCGCCGTCTGAGGCGGCCGTCCGAGAGACCCTCGCGCGTGACCCGTGGAGCGGGTCGCACCTGCAGGTGGAGTCGCTGGAGCCATGGACGATCCGGCTCGACGCACGCAATCGCTGACACGGAAGACCGATGATGCCCGGCGCCGGTGCTGCGGCACCGGCGCCGCTCCTACCGGCGCCGGCGCTGCATCACCCGGCGCCGCCCTTACTGCCGCCAGCGCCGCTCGCGCTTGGTGGGCCGCAGCTTCGGCGCGGCCGGCGAGAACGTGAAGCGGAACTTCGCCTGCCGGACCGCTCGCCGCATCGCGCTGGTCGCGGACGCGGCCCCGGTGGTGAGGTTCAGCACCGTCACCGAATTGGCGGGGAAGCGGTAGGCGAAGGCCGCGCCCACGCGTCCCAGGCGGCTGGTCGTCGGAGCCACCGCGTTGGGGTGAGCGAGCGAGTTCATCGCGTCGGGGTTGCCGGTGAGTGTCGTCGCCGTCCCGCCGGTCGCCCCGCCGCCGAGGCCGGCCAGCGAGATGCCGATCCTGGCCGGCGCGCTGCCGTCGTTGACCACCGCCAGGTAGGTGTGACCGTCTCCCTGTGAGGCGACCTGGTAGAGGGTGCCACTCCCCGCCACCACCTGCGAGCCGATGACATGGTCACCGTGTTGGGTGGACAGCATCTCCTGCGCCCAGTACGAGGGCGACACGTAGCTGTGCAGCGCGTCGTAGCCGATCAGGTTGGTCGGCCAGCTCGGCACGTTGACGTTGACGAGCAGGGGCGCGTAGGACGCGCCCAGCACCAGGTCGGAGTTGCGCTCGGTCCCGGTGAGGAAGGCCGCCTCGCCCACGGCGTTGGCCAGCGTGCCCGTCGGGGTGCCGTTGGTGGTGGCGTACTCGCCCACGATGACCTTCGGTCCGCTGCGGCTGACGCTGTCGAAGATGTGGGCGTTCTCGGCGAAGTACTGCGGGTCGTTGTTGTAGTAGTGCTCGTCGACGATGTCCACGGGGCCGTTGGTCACCGGTGTCGTGGC
The DNA here is from genome assembly GCA_963771675.1 of uncultured Actinomycetota bacterium. GTDB lineage: Bacteria > Actinomycetota > Thermoleophilia > Solirubrobacterales > Solirubrobacteraceae > Palsa-465. The sequence goes on from CAVYUJ010000013.1 coordinate 67,473, forward strand.
CATCAGCTTGATCTGCGGGTACGCCGACCGGATCGCGTTGGCGAACATCGGGTAGCGGTAGGCGTTGTAGCTCCCCGAGCCGTCGAAGAAGTCCTCGTTGCCGATCTCGACCATGCTCACGTCAAACGGAGCCGGGTGGCCGTCGGCGGCGCGCTGCGCGCCCCAGTAGGTCGTCGTCGGTCCGGTGGCGTACTGGATCTCATCCAGCGCCGACTGGACGTAGGGCTCCAGCTGACTCTGGGGCACGACGGTGCCGGTGAGCGTGTACCCCGCCCACACGGCCAGCACGGGAGAGGCGTGCAGCTCCTCGGCGAGCTCGAGGTACTCCAGGAGCCCCATCCCGTCCTGGGACCAATATCCCCAGGCGCTGTTGAAGTGGCCCGGCCGGTCCTGGATGGGCCCGACGGTGTTCTCCCAATTGAAGCGGGAGTCGATCGTGTCACCCTCGAGGTAGTTGCCGCCCGGAATCCGCATGTAGCCGGGATCCAGCGCGGCCAGCTCCTGCATGAGATCGATTCGCAACCCGTTGGCTGTGTTGTCATAGGTGGGAGGGAACAGCGAGACGATGGTGAGCCAGAGGTTGCTCTGAGCCGCCGACGCCGCGGGCGTGGAGATGACGAACCGGTTCTCCAGCGAGGCGGGTGCACCGCCGTTGGTGTGCAGGGTCGTGGTGAACTGCTGCCAGGATCCGCTGACGCCGGTCACGGTGCTCGAGGCCCAGACGTGGCCGGAGGTGCTCTCCAGGTCCACGGTGAGCGGCCCCGGACTGGCGGCGTCGCTGCGGGCGAAGAAGGACACCTTGTACGTGGTCGAGGGTTTGACCGGGATGCCCCAGTAGCCGGCGTTGGCCACGCCGACCCGGCCGTCGGAGGTACCGTTGCCCACGGCCAGCTTCAGGCTGATGGGGTTGGCGGAGTTGAGCGGGTGGCTGGAGTCCAGTGAGATGCTGGCGTCCGTGCCGGGCGCGCCGACCTCCGACCAGGCCACCGGACTCGACGCGCTCTCCTTCAGGTCGCGGTTGCGGATGAGCTCGGCGTACAGGCCGCCGTCGGCGGAGTGGTTGATCTCCTCGAGGAACTCGCCGAACTGCGTGGGATTGATGGCCGGCCCGCGCTGGGAGGCGTCGACCGAGATCTGGCCGGGGCCCGACAGCTGTGAGATGGCGCCGGCGCCCAGCGCGCCCGCGTAGGTCCTGACATCGTCGATGTCGCCGGAGACGAAGTCGACCTTGCCCGAGTTGAAGAACCCGCGCCCCACGGCCAGCGGCCCGGTCGCTCCCCAGTTGGGTACGTAGGGCTGGGTCTGCTGCAGCACGCCGTTGACGTACAGCGAGATGGTCTGCTTGACCGAGTCATAGACCCCGGCCAGGTGGTACCACTCGTTGGGCTGGGGGATGATGTTGGGCGCGCTGGCGACGATGCCCAGCGCCTTGGGCGAGTCATAGGCCGGGCGCGTGAAGGCAAAGCGACCGGTGTCCGCGCGCAGCTGGAGGAAGAAGCCGCTGATCTGGCTGCCGTCCTGGCTCACGAACGTCTGGTAGCCGCTGGTGCTGGTGAGATACACCCACGCCGAGACGGTGAAGCTCTGGGTGGTGTCGATGACCGGCCCGGCGCTCTGGGCGTACTGCTGGCTGGGCGTGCTGACCGCCAGCGAGTGCGGTCCGACGACCCCGGGTCCCCACGACGCTCCGTTCTGAAGCGTCAGTGGGTTGTTGGCGCCGGAGCTGTCGGCCGCGGTCGTCCCCGAGCCCTCGTCGAACGTCCAGTGGCCGGTGAGAGTGGCGGTGGCCGCCGACGCCAGGGAAGGTGCCGCCAGCGACGGCACCGCCATCGCGGCGGCCGCCACGACGATGGTGAGAAGGCGCAGAACAACTCGGCCCGGACGGCGCCGCGGCGTGCACACGGTCATCTTCGATCTCCCTCTCTCCGCCCACCTGGCCGCGCCATGTGAGCGCTAACAAATCAGGTGCGGTTTCGGATACCCATGGCGTGGGGGGCTGAAACCCGCACCTGCCGGGACTGTCCGTTTTGCGACACGCCGACGGGTTCAGGTGATCGTCAGCGGCGGCCGCGCCGCGGGGCTGCAGATTGTGGTTGCTGAGCAACCACGAGATGACACACCCCCGTTTCGGGCGGGCGCTACACGATCTTTCCAGGGTTCAGGTGACGCCCCGGGTCGGTGCCGGCAAAGAGCGCCCGGAGCATCTCGACGCCCGGCTCCGAGATGTCCTGCTCGAGCCACCGCGCGTGCTCGGTCCCGACAGCGTGGTGGTGCGAGAGCGTGGCGCCGTTGTCGACGAACGACTGCTGGATCGCCGACTTCACGACGTCGTACTGCGTGAGCATGTCCCCATGCGGCGAGGGCGGGAAGGCAAAGGTGAAGTACAGGCACGCGCCGGCGTGGTAGCTGTGCGACAGGTGGCACATGACATAGCCCTGGACGCCGACGTCGCTGAACGCGCGCTCGGCGGCGCCGATGACAGCGTCGTAGACCGGGGCGAGCAGGCTCCACGGCATCGCCGTCTCCGACACGTCGCCGGCCACGCCGCGGTCGAGCAGGAAGTCGCGGATGTAGGGGGTGTCGAACTTCTTCTGGTCATAGAGCGCCCCCGGGCCCGAGCCGATGCACAGGCCCCCGTGGGCCTTGACGATCTTGCCGACGGCCCTGCGCTCACGCGTGACGTGGGCTGCGCTGCCCTCGTAGCCGATGAACGACAGGGCCATCGCCTCGACGTCGAAGCCGAGGCGGCGCACCAGGAACTCGCGTAGCGCCCGCGACTGGAGCCTGTCCAGCAGCGTCGGCGACTTGCGCGTGGCGAAGGAGAACTGCGTCTCGCGCGCGTCGGAGACCCGCGTCACCGAGACGCGGCACTCGCTGTCGGCGATGGCGCGCATCGCCGCCAGGCCGGCGGCGAAGGTGGGGAACAGGTACCCGAGGATGATCCGCTTCTCCGGCAGCCGGCGCACCTCCACGGTGGCCTCGGTGATGATGCCGAGGCGGCCCTCTGAGCCGAGCACCATCTGGCGCACGCTGGGCCCCGTCGACATCGCCGGCACCGGACGGGTGACCAGCGTCCCCGAGGGCGTCACCACGCGCAGCCCCTTGGTCAGGTCGGCGATGTCGCCGTAGCGGTCAGACTGCATCCCCGACGAGCGGGTGGCGATCCAGCCGCCCAGCGTGGAGTGCGCGAACGAGTCGGGGAAGTGGCCGAGGGTGTAGCCGCGGGCCGCCAGCTGCTCCTCGAGGTCGGGACCGGAGACGCCGGCCTGGACGCGAGCCAACCGCGACGGCCCGTCGATCTCCAACAGCCGATCCAGCCGCGCCAGGTCCACCGAGATCACCGGCCGGATCTCATCGCCGGGAGGCTCGAGCGAGCCCGAGATCGACGACCCGCCGCCGAAGGGGATGAGCACGGCGTCGTGATCGACCGCGGCCCGCATCAGGTCGGTGACCTGGTGCTCGCTGCTCGGCCTCACCACCGCGTCCGGGACCCGGGTGAGCACTCCGCGGCGCTGGAGGATGAGGTCGCGCAGGGACTTCCCGCGCGCGTGCACGACCCGGTCCATCCGGTCCTCGGAGACCGCGCCGGGGCCGACCGCGGCCTCGAGCGCCGCGCGCAGCCCGTCGGGGAGGGCGGGTGCGGGCACCGGCAGGTCCTCGAAGCGCACCGGAGCGGCGGTCGGCGCGCCCACCCGGACGCCGAGCACGCGCTCGATGAAGGGAGCGAGGTCGGGTTTGTCCTCGTGCGTGAACTCCACGCCGTCGTGTCCCCAGCCCCACCATTTCATCGTGGCCATTGCGTGCTGGACCATAGGCGATGACCGCCGCGGGGCGTGCCGCGCGAGATCGGCTCGGGCCGCCCCGTCACGGGCACCGGTGATTTTTTTGGAGAACACGGTGATCCGCTGATTGGCGTGGGCCGTAGGGGCAGGTGAGAGAGAGCTGAGGACCTGGCCCGGGCCGCGACGACGCGGCGCCGTGGGAGGCGAACGAGGCGATGGACCGGTCGCTCGGCGCACAACCCAATAGGAGGACTCCATGAGTGACCTCACCAGGCGCGGGTTCGTCAAGAGCTCCGCGGCGGCGACGGCTGGCATCACGGTGATCGGCGCGCTGCTCGCAGAGCACGCCGACGCGCATCCCACCGAGGTGGGCCAGGACGGGAACACGGCGGTCGTGGCCTATGTCCGGGACCCCCGCAAGGGCGACATCTCGGTGCTGACGGGCGACCGCGAAGTGCACGTCCACGATCGCAAGCTCGCTGCCGCGATCGCGCGCGCCGCGGGCTGAGCCGCCGCATCGCAGCGCGCAGCACTCGTTCTCACACAGATCAATCGGAGGTAGAGCATGTCGTCTCATCGCGAGGCGCCGGCGATCAGCAAGGACCCGGTCGCCGACAACACGGACACGTACGCATTCGTCAGCCCGGACGACCCGGGAACCGTGACGATCATCTCCAACTACCTGCCGCTCGAGGCACCGTTCGGGGGACCGAACTTCTTCGAGTTCGGCGACGACGTCCTGTACGAGATCCACATCGACAACGACGCCGACGGCCGGCCGGACATCACCTACCAGTTCGAGTTCACCACCCAGGTGCGCAATCCGGACACGTTCCTCTACAACACGGGCCCGATCACCGCGATCGACAGTCCCAACTGGAACCGGCGGCAGTTCTACTCGGTGACGCGCGAGGACCGGTGGCGCCGGCGCGTGCTGGCCACCGACCTGGCCTGCCCGCCGTGCAACATCGGCCCGTCGTCGACGCCCGGCTATGAGGCGCTGGCATCGCAGGCGGTCCACAGCGTCCCCGGCGGTCACACCGTGTTCGCCGGTCAGCGGCTGGAGGGGTTCTACGTGGACCTGGGGGCGATCTTCGACCTCGGGGATCTGCGACCGCTGCAGAACCTGCACCTGGCCTCGATGGTCCCGCCGGCCGCCGGGGTCGACGCCAGTCACGGGTTCGGCGTGCACTCCATCGCGCTGAAGATCCCGATCTCACAGCTCACCAAGGACAGGTCGACCCCGACCAATCCGATGTCCCCGAAGGCGGTCATCGGCGTGTGGGCGGCGGCCAAGCGCCGGCGTGCCGTGGTCCGCGAGCCCGGGTTCACCTTCGAGGCGGGCCCGTGGGTCCAGGTCTCACGCCTGGGCAATCCGCTGTTCAACGAGGTCATCGTCGCCATGGGCGACAAGGACCGCTGGAACGCGCTGCCGGCGTCCGAGGACAAGCTGTTCCTCCACTACGTGCAGCATCCGGAGCTGGCAGGTCTCCTGCCGGTGCTCTATCCAGGGGCCTTCCCCAACCTGGCGGCCCTCAAGGCCCCCCGGGCGGATCTGGTGGCCATCCTGCTGACGGGGCTGCCCGCCGGCGTCGTCCCGGGGTTCCAGAACTTCACCGGGACCACCTACGCCGACCAGCTGCGCCTCAACGTGGCCATCCCGCCGACGCCGAGCGCGAAGGTGAACCCCCTCGGGCTCGTCGCCGGCGACCCGGCCGGCTTCCCCAACGGGCGGCGCGTGTTCGACGATGTCGTCACGGTCGAGCTGCGGGCTATCGCGGGGCTCACGTATCCCCTGGTCAACCCCAGCTACACGCCCGACGCCGCGGTCAACGCGATCACTGACGGCCTGACCGCCGCCAGCACGAGCTACCTGTCGCAGTTCCCGTACCTGGGGACGCCGCAGAGCGGCTTCGCCACGATCCCGCTGGCGGCGTGAGAGGAGCGGCGATGACGGCCACGACCAACGGGCACGTGCACGAGCACCACACCGCGGACCTCGGGTCTCACCACGCCGCCAGCGCCAGCGTGGCGCTGGACATCGGCGCGGGGCGCGGTGCGCTCATCATCTACCCCAGCGAGCGCTACCGCGGCGCGGAGATCGAGATCAGCCGCGTCGACGGCGACGGTCGCCGCGTCCACACGGGCGTGCACGAGCGCTCCACCCGGGCGGGATCGAAGCTCACTGCGATCTTCGGCAGCCTGGACGAGGGCGACTACATCGTCTGGGCCGACGAGACGACGGCACGGACGACGGTCAGGGTGTCCGAGGCCGCGGTCACCGAGCTGTTCCTGATCTGAGCACACGCACGCACCGGGCGCCCGCCATCACGGCGGGCGCCCGGGGCCAACGCCGGGATACTGGAGGGCGAGATGCAAGGCAGCACATTCAGAGCGCGCCGGGCGGCGCTGACCCGCCGCGAGTGGCGCTCGCTGGCGGGCATGGGCGGCGTCGTCGTCGGCCTGCACGTCGTGGGGTTCGTGATCCTCATCGCGGTGGTGGCGCCCCATCACTACGCGCTGGGGTCGTCGGGCGCCTTCACGGTCGGTCTGGGCCTCACCGCCTACACGCTCGGCCTGCGCCATGCCTTTGACGCCGATCACATCTCGGCGATCGACAACACCACGCGCAAGCTGATGGCCGAGCGCCAGCGACCGCTCAGTGTCGGCTTCTGGTTCTCGCTCGGGCACTCGACGATCGTGTTCGGGCTGGCGGTGCTGTTCGCCGCCGGCATCCGTGCCCTCAGCGGGCCCGTGCGCCACAGCGGCTCGGCGCTGCACCACGTGACCAGCCTGATCGGGACCGGTGTCTCGGGCGGCTTCCTGTACCTGATCGCGGCGCTGAACCTGGCCGTGCTCGTCGGGATCCTGCGCGTGTTCCGGGAGATGCGCCGTGGCTGCTTCGACGAGGCCGAGCTCGAGCGCCAGCTCAACTCGCGCGGCCTCATGAACCGCTTCTACGGCCGCTACGCGCGGATGGTGCGCCGTCCGTGGCACATGTATCCCCTGGGGCTGCTCTTCGGCCTGGGCTTCGATACCGCCTCCGAGGTCGCCCTGCTGTTCCTGGCCGCCGGCGCCGCCGGCGCCGGGCTGCCGTTCTACGCCATCCTCTGCCTGCCCATCCTGTTCGCGGCCGGTATGTCGCTGCTGGACACGATCGACGGCTCGTTCATGAACTTCGCCTACGGCTGGGCGTTCTCCGAGCCGGTGCGCAAGGTGTTCTACAACCTCACCATCACCGGCCTGTCGGTGGCGGTGGCGCTGATCGTCGGGACGACCGAGCTGCTGGGGCTGGCGGCCGGCGAGCTCGGGCTCAAGGGCGGGTTCTGGCGCGCCGTGGCCCAGGTGAACATCAACACGCTCGGCTACGTGATCGTCGGCCTGTTCGTGGCGACGTGGGCGATCGCGCTGCTCGTGTGGCGGTTCGCCGGGATCGAGGAGCGTTGGAGCGCGGACCTCAGGTAGCGGAGGCGATCGGTACCGCGAAGTCGCAGTCGGGACGGCTCGTCTCGGTGATCGGCGGGCTCGCGAGGTACGTGACGCGGGCACCCAGGGCGGAGGGTTGCACGGTGCGCTCATCGGCCCATGCGCGCAGCGACTCCCAGACCAGCTGCCAGTCGGCGGGCGTCGTCTCACCGCCCGGCCCCAGATGTACGAACGCCTCCTGGTGCGACGGCTCGATCCGCAGGCTGAGCTCGGGAATCGCCGCGGCCAGCGCCTCAGCCGCGCCGGACGGAACCGGTCGGCACCATTCGAGGGGCCCGTCGCTGTCCTCTGACACCTCGCCCCAGTAGATGCAGAAGGCGGCACCCTCGCGGCCGTCGAGCCGGGGCACGTCGCGGTGCCGGAGCAGACCGATGAACTCCTTGCCCAGGGCCCATGCTCCCTCCGTGCCGGCCACGTGGCGCTTGAGGCACAGGACCGGGCGCTCGGGGATGGTGCGGGTGCTGACGTCATACATGATCGACCTCTTTCCACTCAGTCGGTCCACGAGCGAGACGGCGAGCCGGTGTCGGGCGGAGTGCTGTGCCTCCTCGCCGGTCCAGAACGTCTGGATCTGCTCGGCGGCGAGCGCCGGCTCAGAGCCGACGACCGTCTTGATCTGGGCCAGTGGCATCTGCAGCTGCCGCAGCGTTCCGATCAGCCGGGCGGGCTCGAGCTGATCGACGGAGTAGAAGCGATAGCCGGAGCTCTCGTCCACCCGCGCCGGCGGTAGCAGTCCCAGCTCGTCGTAGAGGCGCAGCGCCTTCGGCGACAGGCGGGACAGGCCGGCGAACTCTCCGATGCTCATCAGCTCCAACGGGTCATCTCCGTTCGTGGATCAATGGTTGCGCGACGCAGTGTGCGGCCTGCCCCAGGGCCAAGGTCAAGGCCCCCGGGCATACGATGTGCAGAACCCGTGACGCCCTCGGACCCGCAGCTGTATTTCGATCTCGGCTCTCCGTACGCGTACCTGGCGCTGGAACGGGCCGAATCGGTGATGGGGCGGCCGGTGACGCTGACGCCCATTCTCGTCGGCGCGATCTTCGGGTGGCGCGGTTATGGCTCCTGGGCGCTCACCGACGAGCGGGCCGCGGGCATGGCCGAGATCGAGCGGCGCGCTCAGGAGTACGGCCTGCCGCCGATGGACTGGCCGCCCGAATGGCCCGCCAACGCGCTGAGCGCGATGCGGTGCGCCACCTGGGCCACGCGTCAGCGCCGGGTGGCCGAGTTCGCCCGGGCGGTGGGCCGCCGCCAGTGGACCGAGGCCGCCGACATCGCCGATCGCGACGTCCTGGCGGCGTGCGCCGCCGAGGCGGGCCTCGACGCGCCGGCGATGCTCGCGGCCATCCAGGTCCCCGAGCTCAAGGAGCAGCTGCGCGACGTCACCCAGCGCGCCTGGGACGACGGCGTGCGCGGCGTGCCGACGGTGCGCATCGGCGACCGGCTGTTCTTCGGCGACGACCGCCTCGAGGAGGCGGCCGCGTCACTGGCCGGGGGCGACCGAGCCCTGTAGCGTCCACGGTCGTGGTGGACCGGGCCACGAGAAGACGATTTCGTGATGGCGAGCCCGATGCGGTGCGCGCGGTCTACCGCGAGTACGGCCGGCTGGTGTTCGCGGTGGCGCTGCGCGCGCTGGGTGACCGCGGCCTGGCCGAGGAGGTGACGCAGCAGTGCTTTGTCAAGGTGTGGCGGGCATCGGCCGGGCTCGACGAGAACCGGGAGCTTGGCCCATGGCTGGTGGCGATCGCCCGGCGCACCGCCATCGACGTCTACCGCCGCGAGTCGTTGCGCACCGGCGCGCCGCCGGATGCGGTCGCGGCCGACGACCCCGCGATGGTCACGGCGCCGGCCTCGGCGGGGCTCATTCGCGTGTGTGGGTGCGGCGGGGCGTGCGAGGGTCGTTACGCGTCCGGGCGTGCGAGCGCCGCCGCCGGCTCACGGCCGTCGAGCACCGCGGCCACCGCCTCGGCGGCGATCCGGTATGGCGCGCCGCTGGACTGCGGGGAGTACCACGCGGCGTGGGGGTTGATGAGCGTGCGCGGCCACTGCAGCGCCGGCTCGTCGGGCGCCGGGGGCTCCTGGGGCAACACGTCCAGGGCGCAGCCGCCGAGCCGGCCGGCGCGGAGCGCATCGCCGAGCGCGGCGTGGTCCACGAGCGCCGAGCGTGCGCAGTTGACCAGATAGGCGTCAGAACGCATCAACGCCAGCCGCTCGGCGCTCAGGAGCTCGTGGGTCTCCTCGGTGAGTAGCGCGTGCAGCGTGACCACGTCGGCGACGGCGAGCAGCTCGTCGAGCTCCACCAGCTCGGCCGGGGCCGCGGCGGCCGCGCCGATCATCGGGTCAGCGGCCAGCACGCGCATGCCCAGGGCGTGCCCCCGCCAGGCGACGGCCCGGCCGATCCGCCCCAGGCCCACGATCCCGAGCACCGAACCGGCGATGCGGCGGCCCGGAGCATCGAGGTGGTCATAGCGACCGGCGTGGACCGAGCGGTCCAGCAGGGTCACGCCGCGGAGCAGGTCGAGGGCGAAGGCGATCGCCGTCTCGGCGACCTCGTCGTCGCAGTAGCCGGGGCAGTGCGTGGCCCACGCGCCCGCCGCGGCGATGGCCGCCAGGTCGAGGTGGTCATAGCCGGTGGCGGTGGCCGCCACGATCCGGAGCGACGGCAGCAGGGTGAGCTCGCCGGCGCCGACGGGGACCTCCGTGCCGACGAGCACACCGACGATGTCGTCGCCCGCGGGCAGCGTGTCGGCGCGTTGCACCTCGACGCCGGGACGACCGGCCAGGGCGGCGCGCGCGGCCTCGACGTCGCCGACCTCGTCGATCAGGACGACCCGCGACACGGCCGCGGTCAGGACGCCGGCATGTGGAAGGTGAACATGCGATCGGCGTCGATGCGCGCGTACATCGGTGAGACGGCCTCGAGGAACTCCTGCTCCCAGCTGTCGCCGTAGATCGGGAGATAGACGTCCAGCACCGCCTGCCGGAACGCGGCGTGCTCGGGCGAGGCGATGTCGATCGTCGTTGCCCGTCCGTGGACGGTGACGGCCAGCTCCTCGCCGGGCAGGTACGTGGCCGAGACCTGGGGCCGGCTGCGGATGTGGCGGAAGCGCACCGAGTTCGCCGCCGAGCCGAAATGGAAGGCGCCGCGGAAGAAGATCCCGTCCACCGGTCCCACGATCGGCCGGCAGTCGGCGGTCACCGTCGCCAACGACAGCAGGCACATGCCCGTCAGCCGCTCCGCGACCTGCTCGGCCGTCAGTCGCCGCTCCGGCTCATGGATGGAGAGCAGGTGCGGCCCGGCCGCCGCGTAGCTGGCGTCGATCAGCGCCTGCAGCAACTTGAGGTCGTCCCCGGTCTCACGCACGCCGTCAGCAAATCACGTTTGCGGCCTCGATGTGCGCACGCCGAGCACGGCGACCACGAGGCTCAGAGTGACGGCGATGACGAGCGCGATGTGGAGCCCGCCGACGAGCCGGCCACCGGCGATCAATGACCCGAACAGCGCCACGCCGATGACGCTGCCGGTCTGGCGCGCGGTGTTGAGCGTTCCCGAGGCGATGCCCGAGCGGGAGCGCTCCACGCTGCCCAGCAGCGACGCGGTCATCACCGGCACGATCAGCCCCAGTCCGAACCCCACGGCGGTGAGCTGCACGACGAGCGTGGTGAACGCGCTGTGCGGGCCGATGCCCTCAAGCGCCGCCGCCCCGCCGGCCATCAGCAGCGCTCCACCGGCGATGACCGCGCGCGCGCCGAGCCGCTGGCTCAGGCCACCGGCCACCGCGTTGGCGGCCATGATCGCCCCGGTCATCGGCGCGAAGGCGAGCCCGGCCTGCAGCGCCGAGAGGTGCTGGGCGCGCTGGAAGAACAGGCTGAAGGCGAAGATGAGTCCGTAGAAGGCGATGTTGATGAGCAGCCCGATCGCCGTGTTGACGGTGAACGCCTCGCGGCGAAACAGGTGCAGCGGCAGCATCGGCCGGGCCCGGCGCGCCTCGATGACCAGAAACGCCGCGCCGGCCGCCACCGCGCCGCCGTAGCCGGCGATCACGCCTGCGCTCTCAAAGCCGTCGGCGCCGCCGCGGATGGTCGCCGCCGCCAGCACGGTCAGGCACACGATCGCCGTGAGCTGGCCCCAGGTATCGACGCCGCGGTCGGGCGACCGGCTGGTCTCTGACCCGAAGCGGACGGTGAGGAGGATGCCGCTGAGGCCGATGGGCGCGTTGATGAAGAAGATCGCGCGCCACCCCAAGGTCGCCGTGAGCACGCCGCCGACCAGCGGTCCCGCCGACAGGGCAGCGCTGGCGCCGACCGCCCAGCGACCGATCGCGCGGCTGCGCTCGGCGGGCTCAGGGAAGGTGTGGTTGAGCAGCGTCAGCGAGCAGGGAACCAGCAGAGCCGCCCCCGTGCCCTGCACCGCCCGCGCGGCGATGAGCACGCCCAGGGTGGGGGCCAGCCCGCAGATCGCCGAGGCCGCGGTGAACACGGAGAACCCCGCGATGAACACCCGCCGGGCGCCGATCCGGTCCCCCAGGGCGCCCGCGCTCAAGATGAGCGCCGCGAACGCCACCGTGTAGGCATTGACCACCCACTGCAGCGCGCCGATGTCCCCGCCCAGCGTTGCGCCGATCGGCTTGATGGCGACGTTGACGACGCTGACGTCGAGCTGCACGACGGCGAAGCCGAGGCTCGTTGCGGCCAGCGTCAGGGCGCGGCGATGCTTGTCGGTGGGCGGCATGGACATGACGTTAGGCGCACGAATGTTCAACTCCAGTTGAAACGTTCGGGCGTTACGCTGTGTGACATGCTCGCCGACGCAGACCTCTCGACGATCGCGGATCTCATGACCGCTCACCGCGCGACGATGCTGCTGGCGCTCCTCGGTGGGCGTCCGCTGAGCGCCGGTGAGCTGGCCGCGCGCGCCGGCATCTCGCCCTCGCTGGCGAGCTCTCATCTCTCCAAGCTGCTCGACGGGGGGCTGGTGGCCGTCGAGCAGAAGGGCCGCGAGCGCCATTACCGGCTGGCTGACCGCCGCGTGGCCGAGGTGATCGAGGCGATGCTGACGATCGCGCCCGGCCGCGCCGCCGCCGGCCTGCGCGAATCGACGCGGGGGGCGGCGCTGCGCGGCGCGCGCACCTGTTATGACCACCTGGCCGGGGAGCTCGGGGTGGCGCTGACCGACAGCCTCGCGCGTCAGCGCCTGATCGAGGCCGGGGACGGCACCTTCGCGCTGACTGCGGCGGGCGAGCGCCGCCTCGAATCGCTGGGGGTCGAGGTGGCGGGGCTGCGCCGTCAGCACCGAGCCTTCACCCGCCCCTGTCTGGACTGGTCGGAGCGGCGTCCGCACCTGGCCGGCGCGGTCGGCGCCGCGATCGCCGAGCACGCGCTGGCCGAGCGGTGGGTCGCGCGCGTTCCCGGCACCCGCGCGCTGCGGGTGACCGGAGAGGGCCGGCGGGGTTTTCTCGAGCAGTTCGCGCTCAACCTGCGCTGAGCCGCGCGCCGTCACCGCTGGTCACTGCGGCCGCCGCGGCCCCGGCCTACTGCCAGGGCCCGGTGAGGCCGACGGAGCTGTACAGGTGATCGGCCAGCTGGGGCTGCTCCTCACCCCCGAGTGCGTCCAGCAGTCGGTACAGGCCCACGAGCGCGTCGGCTCCCAGCTCGCCGCGGATCCGTTCCTCGATGCGCCTCGCCGCCTCGCCCTGCGCGGCCAGGAACTCGACCGCGCGCCGGGTCGGCTTGACGATCTTCTCCCGGCGGTCGGCCGGCGAGGGCGAGAGCGTCACGTAGCCCCGGTCGCGGAGGCTGCCGACGATCTTGCTGGCGCCCTGACGGGTGATGCCGAGCTCACGCCCGATCTGAGAGATCGTCACGTCGGAGGCGCCGCCGCAGAGCCGCATCACGCGGCCGTCGGGGAAGCCGCGGTCGCCGAAGCCGGCGGCGGCCAGCTCCGCGTCGAGCTGGCGCCGATAGCCCACCCACGCTTGGCGCAGGGCACCGCCAAGGCGTGCCGGACGCACGCCCGCGCTGCTCGGTTCTCCTTCGCCAACCATGAATTCCTCGCTGACGCGCCAGGAGCGCGCTGGCGTAATGGTGCCACCGCGCGTGGCGGCAAGGAATCACGGCGTCGCGCTGGTGGCGCTCGGGGTGGTCGACGCCGTCGCGTGGTTGATCGCCTGCGCCACCTGGGCGGCTGTGATCTGACCGTGGGTGGCCGAGGCGCAGCTCTTGCCGGCGGTGAGCAGCGCGGGGGTGTGGAAGTCGATCCCCGCCTTGGTGATCATCTCCGCCGACAGCTGTCCGGTGGCGTCCGGATCGGGGAAGTTGGGGAAGCCATGTGAGCGCAGGCAGCGGGCGAAGGCGATCAACGCCTGGGTTCTCGCCTGGCGCTGGGCTGGACTCCCGTCAGGCCCGTTCCGGGGGCTGCCGATGATGTGCTGACACGCTTTCTGGGCGGTGTTGAACGCGGGCTGGCCGCTGATCGACGGGTTGATGCCGATGCTCACCGAGGAGCCGTTGGCCGACGACTTGACCACCGGATCCGGGAAGTTGCTGACCCCGTGGTGGCGCATGCAGGCCGAGTACTGGTAGGCCGATGCGCCCGGGCTGCCCTTCGCTGCCGCCGCCGCGCCCGACAACGACCCGGACGATGGGGAGTTGCCGCCGCAGCCCGCGGCGATCACCGCAACGGCGGCCGCGCTCAGGAGGGCGGAGGTGGCGCGGCGAGAGGAGCATGAGAAGATGGGTGGTGACGGTGTCAACGCAGGCGTCCTTTGCGAGCTGATGGTGTGCCGCCAGTTGTAGAGATCAGGGGGTGACACCACGGTCACGGCCGCTGTGACCGCGTTGTTACGACGGCTCAGACATCCTGTGAGCGTGAACGGATGAGGGTGCTGGTTGTCGAAGATCACCCGCGGCTGGCCACCGCGCTCGCCGAGGGGCTGCGCCGCGAAGGCATGGCGATCGACCTGGCCTTCGACGGCACCGAGGCGCTGTCGCACGTGGCGATCAATCGCTACGACGTCGTCGTGCTCGACCGTGACCTGCCCGGAGTCCATGGCGATCAGGTCTGCCGCGCGCTGGTCGAGCAGCGCAGCGAGACGCGCGTTCTGATGCTCACCGCCGCCAGCACGATCCGCGACCGGGTGGACGGGCTCGAGCTGGGAGCCGATGACTACCTGCCCAAGCCGTTTGACTTCAGCGAGCTCGTGGCCCGGATCCGGGCGCTGGCCCGGCGCGCCGTGGCCCCGGTGCCGCCGACCCTGTCCTGCGGTGATATGAGCCTCGACCCCTCCCGCCGCACGGCGTCGCGCCACGGCCGGCCATTGGATCTGAGCCCCAAGGAGTTCGCCGTGCTCGAGTGCCTGCTGTCAGCCGACGGGCGCGTGGTCTCCACCGAGGAGCTGCTCGAGCGGGTGTGGGACGAGACGACCAATCCGTTCACCGGCACGGTCAAGACGACGATGAGCCGGCTGCGGGCCAAGCTGGGGGACCCCGCCGTCATCCACACCGTGCGCGAGGGCGGCTACCGGGTCTCATGACCCGGATCCTGAGAGCACTGTCGCCGCGGTCGTGGCTGCGCGCGACCCGCCGCACGGCCCGCCTGCGCCTGACGCTGCTCTACTCGGGAATGTTCCTGGGATTGGGCACGGCGCTGGTCATCGGCATCTTCCTGCTCTCCACGGGCGGACAGCTCGTCCAGGTCAACCACGCCTCGGTCGTCAGCGCCGGTCCGACCGCGACGACGATCACGCCGTTGCCGCCGAACGCTCCCGGTCTACCGCTGCGCCGGATCGCCCAGACCGGCGGCGTGATCGAGTCGCAGCCCTCCCGAGACCTGGCGGGGCTGCTGGCCACGACGTGGGGCCTGTTGGTGATCACGGCGCTGGTCTCGGCCCTGCTGGGCTGGTTTGCCGCAGGGCGGGTGCTGCGGCCGCTGCGCGACATGACCGATACGGCGCGCACGATCTCGGCCGGCAACCTCAGCCGCCGGCTCGCCCTGACGGGCCCCGACGATGAGTTCAAGCGCCTCGGTGACACGCTCGACGAGTTGCTGGGACGGCTGGAGGCCTCCTTTGACGCCCAGCGCCGGTTCGTCGCCAACGCCTCACACGAGCTGCGTACGCCCCTGACCGTGGAGCGGACGTTGCTCCAGGTGGCCCTGGCGGATCCCGACGCCACCGAGGCCAGCCTGCGTGCGGCCTGCGAGGAGCTCCTGGCCTGCGGCCGCGAGCACGAGCGCCTGCTCGAGTCGCTGCTCACCCTGGCCTCCAGTGAGCGAGCCGTCAACCACCGCGAGCCGATCGACCTGGCGCGGATGGCGGGACACGTGCTGCTCACGCCCCGACCCGACATGCAGCGCCAACGCATCGAGCTCGACACGACGCTGGAGCCGGCGGCGATGGCCGGCGACCCGGCGCTGATCGAGCGCCTGGTGGCCAACCTCATCGACAACGCGGTGCGCTACAACCAACCCGGAGGGCGCGTCGAGGTCCGCACTGCCGCCCTCAACGGCCACGCGGTGGTGTCGGTGACCAACACCGGGCCGGTCGTGCGCCCCGACCAGACCGAGATGCTGTTCGAGCCCTTCCAGCGGCTGGGCGGGGGGCGGGCGGCGGCCGCCGACGGCCACCACGGCCTGGGCCTGTCGATCGTGCGCGCGATCGCGGTGGCGCACGACGCCACCATCGATACGGTCCCGCAGAGCGCCGGAGGTCTGGCGGTGACCGTCAGCTTCGCGCGGCTGGACGGCGCCGCTACGCCTCAGAGCCCGTAGTAGGTGGCGGTGGATGGTGGCGGCGGCCGCCTCGGCGAGCAGCTCGGGATGCGTCGCCGGGTCGTCCCAGGCCTTGTCCGGCACGAGGCCCACCGCGGGCTCGGCCAGCGCGAGCTTGTTGTGGAGGTCGGCGACCTTGAGCTCGCGCGGTGGAGTGGATGCCGATGAACTTCGGCTCGAGGCAGCCGAGGTCACGCAGGCCGTCGTAGTCTTGATCAGCCCCGGATCCGTGCCCTCGGCGAGGTGGTAGAGGAAGGCATGGCCCTCGTCGAGATCCTTCTTGGCGCCGGTGTACTGGTGGGCGCTCTCGAAGGCGCGCACTGAATCTCTGGACGCCTCGTCGAAGGTCACGAGATGACCGGTGACCGCCAGCGGGGCGGGGAGGAGGGGTGCGTCGCTCGTTATGGCGAGATGCTGATGGGATGTGTGTTTCATGAGTGAAAACTCTCGGTGCACATGTGACCCACGTGGTTTGACGGCTCCGGCGGCCGCGTGGTATAGCTAGGTCTGACGGGGAACACCACCCGGCACGGGATCGGAGGGATCAGGGGACATGGGTGTGCCAAGCGCGGCCACGGCGCCGCAGGCGAGTGCGGCCACGGCGCCGCACGTGCGCAGGAACATCTGGACGCTGCCCAGCGGCGACCAGACGGTGGAGGAGTACGCACAAGCCGTCGCGACCATGCAGGGCCGGCCGGCGCAGGATCCGACGAGCTGGACCTACCAGGCGGCGATGCACGGCACGCACGCTCGGTCGGTGCAGCCGCTGTGGAACGGATGCCAGCACGGGACGTGGTTCTTCCTGGCCTGGCACCGGCTGTTCATCTTCTACTTCGAGCAGATCGTCCGCGCGGCGGTCGTGCACGCGGGGGGCTCGGCCGACTGGTCGCTGCCGTTCTGGGACTACGGCGCGGGTGGGCAGCAGGCGACGCTGCCCACGGCGTTCCGGCAGCCCACCGTCAACGGCAGCCACAACCCGCTGTTCGTGTCTCAGCGCGCTTCGGGGATCAACTCCGGGCTGGCGCTCTCGCCGGCGGTGGCCTCGGCGACCCGGGCGCTCCGGGCCTCGCGCTTCGTCGGCACCAGCCAGTTCGGGGGTGGCATCACGGGCGTGGCCCAGTTCTCCAACAGCACCGGACAGGTGGAGAACCAGCCGCACAACGTCATCCACGACGCGGTCGGAGGCAACGGCGGCCTGATGGCCGACCCCGACGCCGCGGCGGCGGATCCCATCTTCTGGATCCACCACGCCAACATCGACCGGCTCTGGTTCATCTGGAACAGCAGCCCGCGGCACCTCAACGCCACTGACCCACGCTGGACCGGCCAGTCGTTCTCATTCTTCGACGCCAACGGCCAGCGCGTGACCAAGACCCCCGCCGACGTCCTCGACATCGTCGGCCAGCTGGGGTACACGTACGAGGTGGCGCCCCCGGCGCCGGCCGGGGTGGGTGGGACTCCGGTTCCACCGACTCCGGAGGAAGCCGTGACCGGACCTGAGCCACCTGAGAGCGAGCCCGAGCTCGTCGGCGCGTCCGAGACGCCCGTCCGCCTCGTCGGCGGGCCGGCGTCGGTGGCGCTGGACATCGACCCGCAGGCCCACGAGGCCGCGCTGGCCGCGACCGGCGCCACCGCCCCCCGGCGGATCCTGCTCAGCGTGGAGGACATCGAAGCCGAGCGCAACCCGGGCACGGTCTACGGCATCTACGTCAACCTGCCGGCCGATGCCTCGGCCGATGTGGCCGAGAGTCACCACGCCGGCAACGTCTCGTTCTTCGGGGTGGAGCGCGCGCGCAACCCGCGCGGCGACGAGCATGCGCACAGCCTGCGGGCGGTGCACGACATCACCGAGCTGACGCAGAGCCTCGCCGCCCAGGGCGAATGGGATGGCCGGCACGTCGAGGTCACGTTCCGCCCGCTCGGGTTGATCCCCCCCGATCAGCCTGAGCTGACGCACGCGCTGCCCGACGACGTGACGGACGCGGATCCGCCGGTGACGATCGGGCGCGTCGCGATCTTCTACGAGTGATGCTGCAGATCCGCGCAGCCGCCGGCTGCCTGTGGTGGCGGCCGGCGGCATGCCCGCGTGAGCGGGCGGTGATGGCGGGGCTGCTGGCGGCGATCGCCGGTGCGTGGGTCGCGCTCGTCGCGATGGCCGTGGCCGACGGGTCGGGCGGCGCGGGATCCGGGATGGCCGGCATGGGGGACATGGCCGGCATGAGCGGCATGAGCGGGATGGCGGGCATGGCGGGTATGGCGGGCATGGCGGGGATGCACGGGATGGCGGGCATGGCGGGCATGGCGGAGATGCCGTCCCGCGGTGCGCCCGCCGCTCATCACTCCATGCTGCTCGGTGGCGATGCCGTGGGCGGTGTGGAGATGTGGGCGCTGATGGTGGTGGCGATGATGCTGCCCACCGCGCTGCCCGCGGTCCGTCACGTCGCCGCCAACAGCCTGCGCCGCCGACGCCCGCGCGCGATGGCGACGTTCGCCGCGGTCTACACGCTGGTGTGGGTTGCGTTCGGAATCCTGGTGCTGGTGGCGGCGCCGGAGTTCTCGGCGCTTAACCGCACGGCCGTGGCCGCGTGCGCCCTGGCCCTGGCTGCCGCCTGGCAGCTCTCCGCTCCCAAGCGTCGCGCCCTGCGCGATTGTCACCGGCCGTCGCCGCTGCCACCGACGGGCCATCGCGCCACCGCGGGCGTGGCCCGCTTCGCCATGCGCAACGGCACCGCCTGCGTGCGCTCCTGCTGGCTCATGATGCTGGCGATGGCACTGGCCGCGACGGCGGCGACATTCTGGATGGTCGTCATCACCGGCCTCGTCCTCGTCGAGAAGCTCGCCCCCAAGCCCCGTCAGGCGACGCGTGCCGGTGCCGTCCTGCTGGCCGCGGGCTCGCTGGCCGTCGCCGCGCGCGCGCTCCTCTTCTAATCCACAACCAAAGGGACCGTCCATGACCACTCCAGCCACGATTCAGGAAGGCGCGACCGGGGCCACCGTGAGGTGGCTGCAGTACCTGCTCGTCCGGCGCACGCTCAGCTTCACCGACATCGACGGCGTCTTCGGGCCGAACACCAAGCGCGGCGTCGAGGAGTTCCAGAAGTCCGAGCACCTCACCGTCGATGGGATCGTCGGTCCCGCGACCTGGGGCGCGCTCGGCGGCGACGGCCCCGAGCCGCCGACGCTCAGCGAAGGCTCGCGTGGCGGCGTGGTGGACAAGCTCCAGACCGTGCTGAACGAGGGCCGCGGCAGCTTTGCCCCCAGCTCCAATCCGGTTCTCGTCGTCGACGGCATCTTCGGCCCGCACAGCGCGACCGCGGTCACCGGCGCCCAGCACGAGGCGGGCATCAGCGCCGATGGGATCGTCGGGCTCCAGACGTGGGCGCTTCCGGTGCACGCCGCCGGTGAGGTCCTCGCCGATCTCTGCGGCGTCCCCGGCCCTGGAGGCTCGTAGGTGGCCGCGCGGGCGCGTTGGTCGACGTCCCGTGGCCCAGCGGCCTGGCACCCGAGCCCGCGTCCGAGGTGCCCGCCCGCTCGCCGGGGCGTCTACGGAGCCGCGGGGGTGTCTACGGAGCCGCCGGGGTGTCTACGGAGCCGCGGGGATCTCCAGCAGGGTGAGCACCGCGGCGACCGCGTCGGTCCGCAGGTTCGGCGCCCGCTCGGTGTCGCCTGAGGCCACCGCATCGAACAGCAGGTCGTGCACTGCCCCGATCGCCGCGGGATAGCGCCCGTCGGGGACCGCGGGCCACTCGGGATGAGCCTCGCGCGCCCGGTGATGCCACGCCCGCAGGAGCGTGGCGATCTCGCGGTGGGCGGCCAGCCGGGCCCGCAGGCCGGCCGGGCCGCTCGCCGGCAGCTCGATCAGCATGCAGCGCGCGAACTCGGGCTCGTCGGCCGCGAGCAGCAGGTACGCCGCCACGGCTCCGCGCACCGCGGCCGTCGGGTCCTCCTCCGCCGTGGGACCATCGACGGTCCAGCGGGCCAGCCGCTCGACGATCAGCTCGAGCCCCGCGGCGTGCGCCTCGAGGAAGCACTCCTCCTTGTCCGCGAACAGCGCATAGAAAGACTGGCGCGACACCCGCGCGCGGTTGACGACATCGGCGATCCGCACATTGGAGTAGCCGAGCGTCGCCGCTGCCGAGACCATCGCCCGCAGGATGCGCTGCTTCTGGGCGTGGGCCACATCCTCCGGCGGCAGACTCCCCCGGCCTCGCGGCAGCCCCCGCCGCGTGTAGATCTGAGCCAGCTTGCTCACCCCACCAACCGTACCCCCTCGTACTGCTGTCCCAGCTGGTACTGGTGCACGGCACCGTACTGGTGCACTGGCTGGTACTGGTGCACTCGCTGGTACTGGTGCACTGACTGGTACTGGTGTACTCTTACGTACGTATGATGGTGGGATCTGCGGTGGGACTGGAGAGTGTGCCTCGCGCCGGCGGGCGTCTGCGGGGGCTGCAGCGGTGGTTCGTGCCCCAGAGCTTTGTCGGCTGGACCGAGGCCGCGCCCGAGCGCTATGTCATGGAGCTGCCGCTGGCTCCGCCGGTGCTGCTGACCTGCTCGCCCGAGGACTGCCGGGCGGTGTTCACCGAGCGCGAGGGGGCGCTGCTGTTTGGCGAGGGCCTGCGCCGCTTTGCGCCGCACGAGGCGATGTTCGGCCATGACGCGATCGCCGCGCTGGACGGGGAGGATCACACGCGCTTCCGGCGTCAGCTCACGGCTGCGTTTCACGGGGACGCGCTGAGGGGCTATGAGGAGGGGATCGTGGCCGCGACCGAGCGGCGGATCGCCGAGTGGCCGCTCGGCCGGCCGGTGGCCTTCGCGGACCTCACCCATGACCTGGCGCGGGACGTGATCACCGCCACGGTGTTCGGCGTCACCCGGGCCGACCGGGCCAGGCGTCTGGGGGCGGCGCTGGATCGCCTGGATGCGGCGCTCAACTCGCTGGAGCTCGCCGGGCGCTTTGCGGCGGCGATCCTCATGCGCGGCTGGTGGGCGCCGTACCCGCGGATCCGTGCCATCCACGGTGAGATCGCCGCGATAGCGCGCGAGGAGATCGCCGAGCGCCGCGCCCTGGGCGCGGGCCCGCACCCCAGCGCCAACACGGACCCGGGCGCCAACACGGACCCCAGCGCCAACACGGACCCGGGCGCCAACACGGACCCGGGCGCCGACACGGACCCGGGCGCGGGCCCGGACCCGGGCGCCGACCCGGACCCGGACGCCAGTCCGCACCCGGATCCGCGGCGCCGAGATTGCCTGGCGCGCTTCCTGGCCGACGACGAGGCCGCCATGTCCGACGATGAGATCATCGCCGCGCTGCACGTGCTCGTGGTGGCGGGCTGGGCCACCACCGCCACGACGCTGGCCTGGCTCGCCGAGCGCCTGGCGCGCCATCCCGACGCGCTGGCCGGCTGCGAGCGCGATGTGCGCGAGGGCGGCACACGGCACCTCGTCGCCGCGGTGCAGGAGACGCTGCGGATGCGGCCGCCGGTCCCGGTGACCCTGCGCTACGTCGCGCGTGACTATGACCTCAACGGCCTGCACGTCCCCCGCGGCGCGCTGATCGCCGCGGACATCGAGCGGATGCACCACCGGGCCGACGTGTACCCGGAGCCGCGGGCGTTCCGGCCCGAGCGCTTTCTCGAGAGCCGGCCGGGCACCTACACGTGGATCCCGTTCGGTGGTGGCGTGCACCGCTGCATCGGGGCCGGATTCGCCCTCACCGAGGCGCGCCTGATCCTCCAGACGATCCTGCGCCACGTGACCTTCGCGCGCGAGGACTCCGCGGGCGAGCCATCACAGCGCCGGACGCTGATCACCATGCCGCGCCGGCGCGCGATGGTGACGCTCCTGCCCGCCCGGGCCTGACAGCCGGCGACGGTGGGGCGCGAAGGGGGCGTGTGTCATCTGAGGGCTGCTGAGCAACCACAACCTGCATCGCCCCCGCCAAGAGACCGCCGCAGCGTTGCGGGCGCCGACGCCGACTCCTCCCAAGCCCGCCGTTGACGTTTCTCTCGCGTCGCCGGAAGCGCTCGGACGGCTAGTGGTGCGCCGGGTGCTTCTTGCCCGGTCTGACCCGGGTCGCGTGCGCGGGCACGAGATCGAACGCGCCCTGGACTCCCAACGAGATGAGCAGTCGCGCGAACGACACGCCGGCGTCGGTGACCTCGCCCTCGGTGTAGCCGGTGGTCGCCTGGGCCTGGGTCTCGCCGTCCGCGGTGCTCCAGCCGGTCTCGATGCAGGTGCCCCTCTTGGCGTAGCGCGTGATGACATCGCCGCGCTGGAGCGGCTGCCCGATGCGCGGAAGGCCGGTGATCTGCTCGGCGACGTAGACGTAGCGCCCGGCGTCGGGGCCGTTGGTCAGCTGGTACCAGACGTAGGGCTCGCGTCCGGCCCAGTTGCGCATGATCCCGGTGACGACCCCGTCGCCGATGGCGCGGATCGGGTCTCCGGGAGTGAGGCAGAGGTCGATGCCCATGTCGGTGCGCCCGACGTAGGGCTGCTCTCCGGTGAACGGGTTCTGGTACGGGGTGGCGTCACGCGGCGTGGCGGCACGCGCACCGGCGGCACCGGCGAGGAGCGCGGCGGTCAGCGTGGCGGCGGTCAGGACGGCGCGCGCGGCGCGCAATGAGAAACGGGACATGGCCTATGCCATCGGCGGCCCCACCGGAATCCTGAACGTTGCGCGCCGGCTTGCCTGCGGTCGGCAATGCGCTACCGAGCCGCGAGCGCTCAGCCGGGATGGCTGATGCGGACCACCACGCGTGCGGGCCGCGTCGGCCTCGCCAGCGACAGGAAGTCGCGCACCGGAGCCCGGTGATCACAGAACGGGCAGACCAGCGGCTGGGTCAAGGACAGCCCGTGCTCGCCGGCCGCGACCGGGGCGTCGCAGCGGGCGCAGGCGAGCGTCGCATCGCACAGCCGCATCCCTCTCGTGTCGCGGCGACGGGGGCCATCGGGCCGGATCCACCGGGCAGGGACGCCGGCCGTGTTGTGGGCGAAGCCGTCGACGCCACGCAGGAAGCTCACCCCCGGAAGTCTAGGTGGGCCACGCCGCCGCGCGACCGATCAGACTTAGGCCATGGCACCCGAGGGCATCGCGGTCGGCGAGGACGGCATCGCGCGCTGCTCGTGGGCCGATTCGGCGCCCGAGTACCGCGCGTATCACGACACCGAATGGGGCTTTCCGGTCGCCGACGACGTGCGGCTGTTCGAGAAGCTCAGCCTCGAGGGCTTCCAGGCCGGCCTGTCGTGGCTGACGATCCTGCGCAAGCGCGCGGCGTTCCGGGCGGCGTTCGCGGGGTTCGACTTCGACCAGGTGGCCGGGTTCGGGGACGCCGACATCGCCAGGCTGCTCGACGACGCGGGCATCGTCCGCCACCGCGGCAAGATCGAGGCCGTGATCAACAACGCACAGCGGGCGATCGAGCTGGTCGCCGCCGAGGGTTCGCTCGCCCACTACATCTGGAGCTTTGAGCCCGCGCGGCGCACCGGCGGCCTGGACCGCGCCGCGCTCGCGGAGCTCGCCCACACCGCTGACTCCGCGGCGCTGGCCAAGGACCTCAAGCGGCGGGGGTGGCGGTTCGTGGGTCCGACGACGGTGTACGCGTTCATGCAGGCGATGGGCCTGGTCAACGACCACCTGGACGGCTGCCATTCCCAGGGCCCGGCCGGCGAGGCGCGCCGCTCCTTCGCCCGCCCGTGACCGGGGCCTGACGCGTCGCGAGTGCCTGCGTACCGCAAGCGCGCCGGAAACTTCTCGCCTGCTTCCCCGAAAAGCGGGCGTATGCGAGACTGTGGCGCGCTGCGGGAGGCGTTTCTCCGAGTCGCCTATCAAGGCCAGAGAGGCAGCAGTTGAATTCAGTCGAGTCAGTGCAGCGGCCGCCGGTGGCCAATCGCCGGGGTGAGACGGCCGAGCCGGTGGGTGCCACGACGGCGCCGCGGGAGCGCTCGCTCACGGTCTACTGGCTGCCCGTGGCCACGCTGATCATCGGCCTGCTGGTGACCGGCGCGCTCGTTGTCGTCTCGCACTCCCAGTACGTCTCCAACGAGCAGCGCCTGCTCAACCTCAGGGTCCGCGATGCCGGCGCGATCCTCGGCGAAACGGTGCCGGCCACCGCGGCCACGTTGGCGGCAGCGGTCGAACAGGCCAACTTCACCCACGGGAGCATCCCGCGGTTCCAGCGTCTGGTCGCCGGCGAGGTGGGGACGAAGGCCGGGCAGTGGCTGTCGCTGTCGCTGTGGAAGGTCGGCGCGCTCGGCAACGGCCCAGTGGCCGTGGTGGGGAAGCCGCTCAAGCTGACCGCGAACCCCGCTCGCGCGTCGGCGGTCCTGGCCGCCGCGGCACACAGTCAGGTCCTGAACGTGATCGACCTGCTCACGTCCCCCGATCTGCGCATCGGCTACGCCTACGCCAATCCCACCGAGTCCGGTGGGTATGTCGTCTACGGCGAGAAGCCGCTGCCGGCCAGCCGGCGCTCGCGCTACCAGAGCACGAGCCAATTCGCCGGTCTCGACTACGCGATCTATCTCGGCCGCAAGCAGACCCCGGACGCCCTGCTGGTCACCGACCGCACCCATCTCCCGCTCCCCTCCCCGTCGGACGCCCAGACGGTCCCGTACGGGAACAACGCGCTCACGCTGGTGATGTCCTCCAGGGGCGGCCTCGCCGGATCGCTGCCCAGGAACCTGCCGTGGATCATCGCTGTGATCGGCGGGCTGTTGGCGATCGCGGCGGCGTTGATGACGCTGCGCCTCAGCCAGCGCCGGCGCGGCGCCGAGCAGCTCGCCGGGCGCCTGGAGATCACGGCCAACGAGAATGAGCGCCTCTACGCCGAGCAGCGGGGGATCGCCCAGACGCTGCAACATGCGCTGCTCCCCGACATCCTCCCGCAGATCCCAGGCGTCCAGGCCAGCGCCCGCTACGAGGCCGGCGAGGAGGGCGTCGACGTCGGTGGTGACTGGTACGACGTGATCGACATGGACGACCAGCGGCTGCTGCTCGTGGTCGGCGATGTCTCGGGGAGGGGGCTGCGCGCGGCGACGACGATGGCCGAGCTGCGCTACGCCATCCGCGCCTACGCGGCGCAGAGCGACGGGCCGGCGGAGATCCTCACCAAGATCAGCCGCCTGGTCGACGTCCAGGAGAGCGGCCAGCTGGCCACGGTGCTGTGCGCCTCGGTCGACATGAACAGCCGCGAGCTGAGCGTCACCAGCGCCGGCCACCTGCCGCCGCTGCTGCTCTCCAACGGCGGCGGCCAGTACCTCAATGCGGAGGTCGGCCTCCCCATCGGCGTCGAGGCGGGCACCGTGTACCGCTCGACGACCGTGGCGATTCCGCCGAAGGCGACGTTTGTGGCGTTCACCGACGGACTGGTCGAGAGGCGCGGGGAAAGCATCGATGCGGGGCTCGACCGGCTGCGCACGGCCGCGACCGGCCATGATGTAGGGCTACCGGAGCTGTTGGGGCGGCTCGTGAGCGAGATGGCGAACGGCCGCTCTGAGGATGACATTGCGATCGTAGGGGTGAGATGGAAGAGCTAGAGGGGCAGCCTGACCAGCTGATCAGCTTTGATGTGGTCATCGACGGAGACCATCACGCCACCGTCAGCATCGACGGTGAGCTGGATATGAGCGGCATCGATCCGCTCGCCGCCCGCGTGGACGAGGTGCTCGGCCGCGGGGTGACCTCACTGACCGTGGACGTCGGCGGCGTGCGCTTCGCCGACAGCTCCGCAATCGCGCTGTGGGTGCGCTGGGCCACCGCGGTCGAGCACTTCGAACTGCGCGAGCCGCCCCCGCTGCTGCGGCGGGTGATCGGCGCCATGGGCCTGGCTGAGAAACTCGGAGCGACAACATGAGACGGATGCGGACCTTCCCGGCCATCCCGCAGTCGGTGCATGCGGCGCGCCGGTTCGCGACAGACACGCTGAGCACCAGTCCCGCCTCGACGGTGGAGGCGGTGGAGCTGATGGTCTCCGAGCTGGCGACCAACTGCATCCGCCACGAGCGGACGAGCTTCCACATCACGATCCTCGGCTCGACGCAGGAGATCCGGGTGGAGGTCACCGATTCGGGCTCGGGCACGCCGACCATGCGCTCGCCGGGGCCGGACGAGCCGAGCGGACGCGGGTTGCAGATCGTCGACATGCTCTCCGACAGCTGGGGCGTCGAACCCGAGAACCCATCGGGCAAGACGGTGTGGTTCACGATGCCCGCCGCGACGGCGATGCGGCCCGCGAGCGAGGAGGTCGCCGCTCGCCGGCGGATCCGGGATGAGGCGCCGACGTTCGCCGGCGATCCATCAACCGTCCAATGTGCCGAAACAACGCCGAATGGACCCACGAGCCTGCAGCGGCGCGGTACGCGGCTATACCGAACGGCCTGTGGACCCCGCGGCGGGGGCCTGCGAGGTCAAGGACGCTCGAGCCGCAGACGATATTGCCAGCACGATGAGTCTGGCTGCCACGCGCGATCCGAGCAGCACCTTGGGCAGCTCCGCTGAGGGGTCGCCCAAGCGGATCCTGTTCGTCGACGCCAAGCCGGATACGTTCGGCGCCCTGCGGGAGGCGCTGAGCTCGCCGGCCGGGTCGTGGGAGGTGGAGTACGCCTCCGGGGGCGAGGCGGCACTGGCCGCGCTCGCCCAGGCTCCCGTTGACGTCCTGGTCGCCGAGGAGCAGATGGTTCCGATGGACGGGGTCACTCTGCTGACCCGGGTGCGCGACCAGCACCCCACCACCATTCGCATGATCCTGTCGGGCACGACCAGGCCCGGGCTGGCCACGATCCTCTCGCACCGGCTTCTCTCCAAGCCCTGTCACGTCGACGAGCTGAGCGTTCTCATCAAGCGGTCAACCGCCCTGCACGAGCGCACCAGCGAGGTCGAGGGCTTCCGCCGGACGATGTCCACCACGGCCCTGCCGTCGCGCCCCGGCGTCTACATGGAGCTCAACCAGGTTCTCTCCAGCCCGGACTGGCAGCCCCACCAGGTGTCGGCGGTGCTGGAGCGCGACGTGGCCATGAGCGCCAAGGTGCTGCAGCTCGCCAACTCGGCGCTCTTCGGTCTCACCTCCACGGTGACCTCGGTGCGCGACGCCGTCATGTACCTCGGCGTCGACACGATCCGATCCCTGGCGCTGACGGCGGAGGCCTTCGGCAAGGTCGCCCCGCGCGGGAGCGCGGAGTTCTCACTCGACGACTTCCAGGCCCACGCGATGCTGGTCGCGCGCATCACCGCCTCGATCCTGCCCGCGGGCCGGGCGCAGCAGGAGGCCGTCACCGCCGCGCTGCTGCACGACATCGGCAAGCTCGTCCTCATCTCGGACGGTGACCGCCGCTGGGTCCAGCTCAACGAGCAGGCGCGTGACCGCAACGTCCCCGTCCATGTCATCGAGCAGGAGGTCGACGGGGTCACCCACGCGCACATCGGTGCTCACCTGCTGTCCCTCTGGGGACTGCCCGATGGCATCGTCGAGGCGGTGGCCCATCACCATGATCCGTCAGAGGTCGACGGGCTGGCCTTCGATGGCGTCGCCGCGGTGCACATCGCCAACGGCCTGGCCAACGAGCTCGTCCCGGCCGCCGACGACGAGGCGCCCGCCGCCGGGCTCGACCTCGACCTTCTCGATCGCCTGGGACTGCGACCGCGCCTGGATCTCTGGCGCCAGCGGGCCCGGGACCTGGCCGATGTCGCCGATGGATCGCGGCCGGCTCGCGCTGGCTGACGCCAGCACCACCCTCCCACGATCCGCACCGGGCGCACGCGGCGACCCCACCGGTTTCAAATTGTCCTGGCGGTGCTAAATAGAACAGGGTCCCCTGCCGATTACGTCCATGTAATGCGACGACTGGTGAAGAATCAGGCGGTCCGAGTCGACCTCGACGCCAAGGTCGACTGGGAGGTCAACTGCATCGAGTGCCGGGTCCAGTCGGTTCAGGGCCCGGTGGCGACGCTCATCCCGCAGGGAGAGCTGCCGGACGAGGTGCAGACGCGGCTGACCTCGGGCTCGCTGTGCTTTTTGACCTTCGAGCACGGGCGCGCTCCCGTCGCGTTGCGCGGCGTCGCGCTCAAGGAGGCCGATCGTGACGAGCTCGAGTTCGTCGTCGTCGACGGCATCCAGGTGGCCGAACGTCGCAGCGCCGAGCGCACCCCGCTCGTCACCGCGGTCAAGGCGACTCCGGTCGAGGCCGACGGCACGGCGGGGCAGACGGTGTCCACCGTCACCTCCAACCTCAGCATGGGCGGTGCCCTGCTGCTCAAGCGCCCAGGTCTCAGCGAAGTGTCGAAGTGGCGGGTGGAGCTGTTCCTGCCCGGCGCCTCCGAGCACGTGCACTGCGAGGCGGTGCTGGCACGGGAGACCCCGACGCATTTCGGTGTGCGCTTCGTCAGCATGCAGGAGGCCGACCAGCTGCGCATCGCCAGCCTCCTGGCCTCATTGCAGCGCGCCACCCCGGCGCTCGCCTGAGCCACCCGCGGGTGGACGGCCTCGCCGAATTCTTCTCGCCGCTGCCCTTGAACCTCACGTAGCGTGAGGGTCTACGGTGGCCGTCATGAGCGATGACGAGGGCAGGTGGGCTCCCATCCAGATCGGCGAGCTGGCCGCAGCGGTCGGGCTGACCGTCCGGACGCTGCATCACTACGACGCCATCGGCCTGTTGACGCCCGCGCAGCGGTCGCACTCGGGCCGGCGTCTGTACTCGCCCGAGGAGGTGCGCCGGCTGTACCGGATCGTCGCGCTGCGACGATTGGGGCTGGGGCTGGCGGAGATCGGCGCGCTGCTCGATGCCAGCCCGGATCTGGCCCAGGCGGTCCGCGATCATCTCGAGCTCGTCGAGCGCCAGCTCGAGCTCGGCCGGCGCCTGCGCGTCACGCTCACCCGGATCCTGGAGCTGCTCAGCAACGGGCACGACCCCGGCCGGGATGAATTCATCGATGCGATCGGAGTGATGATCATGAGCGAGAGCTACTACACGGCCGAGCAGCAGGAGCAGCTCGACCAACGGCGCCGGGTACTGGGTGAGGAGGGCATGGCCGCTGCCGAGCGCGCCTGGGCGGACCTGATCGAGGCCGTGCGGGCCGAGCAGGCCGCCGGCACCGACCCGTCCGACCCCCGGATGCGGGAGCTGGCCGGCCGCTGGCGTGAGCTGATCGAGCAGTTCACGGGCGGCGACGAGGGCATCCGCGAGTCACTGGGGCGGATGTACCGCGAGCAGGGGGCGCAGAGCGCCTCGCGGGGGTTGGTCGATCCGGCGCTGATGGAGTACGTCGGCAAGGCGCTGGCCCAACTGGGCTGAGGAGCGGTGTCCGGTTTCGGGATCCGTCATCGTCTTGTCAGGTGATGGATCTCGAAGCCCTCATCCATGCCCACCGTGACGAGCTCACCTCGCGGCTGTCCTTCGCGCTCTCCGGGGATCGCCACGCCGCCGAGGACCTCGCCCAGGAGGCCTTCACCCGCGCGTGGCGCAGCCTCCCGGACGGACTCAGCCCCGAGCGCCAGCGGGCCTGGCTGAAGCGGACCAGCCACAACCTGGCCGTCGACGAGCTGCGCCGCCGCGCGCGGCGCCCGACGACCGCGCTGCACGACGACGACGCCGTCGGGCGCGCCGTGGACGAGGCGGGGGCGCCCGACGCCGCGCGCGAAGCGCTTGCCGGGCTGCCCGCGCACCAGCGCTTCGTGCTCCTGCTGCATTTCGACGCCGGCTTCACGCACGGCGAGATCGCCCGGCTGCTCGACACCAGTGAGGAGGCGGCGCGCAAGCGCGTGTCGCGGGCCAAGGCGGCCTTCCTGCGCGCCTACCGGCGGACCCGCGGAGACGCCAGCCCGCTCATCCTGCTCGTCTCCCGCGACGATCCCACCCCGCCCTATGTGCGATGGCTGCACGATGCCGGAGCGCGGGTACGCCATCTCAGCAGTTCCCCCTCCCAGCGCGATCTCGCACTGTCAGACGGGCTGGTGCTCACCGGCGCCTTCACCGACCTGCATGCCGGGCTCTACGGCGAGGTGCCGCGCATCGCCCGCGGCGAGCCCGACCTCCAGCGTGACCGCACCGACCTGGGCGTGCTGGCGGCGGCGCTGGCCATGGACCTGCCGGTGGTGGGCGTGTGCCGCGGCCATCAGCTGCTCAACATCGCCTCCGGGGGCAACCTCTACCAGGACGTCGTCACCGACGGCGCCACGACGCTCGAGCACGGCGCCGGGGCTCATCCGGTGCGTACGCACGCCGGCGCGGCGATGCGCAGGCTGCTGGGACGCTCGACCTACGTCGACAGCGAGCACCACCAGGCGATCCGCCGCCTGGGCCGCGGGCTGCGAGCCACCGCCACGTCTCCGGACGGGGTGGTCGAGTCGATCGAGCGGACCGATCGCCGCTTCGCGCTGGGATTGCAGTGGCACCCGGAGCGTGACCCGGGCGGCTCGGGAGACCGGATCGCCGAGGCGCTGGTGCAGGCGGCCATGGAGTGGGCGGCATGAGACGGTCCCGGCCCCCTGCGCCCGCGCCCCGGACCGACGCAGACGCGGCGGTGACGCTGCGCTTCGCCGTGTTCGACGACGCCCCGGACCTGTTCCGCCTCGCCCAGCTGGACAGCGCCGAGCCGCTCGCCGAGCCGATCCTCGTCGCCGAGGTCTCGGGCCGGCTGACCGCCGCGCTGTCGCTCGCCGAGGACCGGGTCATCGCCGACCCGTTCGTGCTCACGGCGGGCACGGTGGAGCTGCTGCGGGCGCGGGCGCGGCAGCTCGGCGGGACTGGGCGGCGGTGGGGGTGGGGTGGGCGGCGCGTCCGTGCGGTGCGGGCCCTGCGGCGCGCAAACGCGCTGTAGCGCCTCTTGGCGGGGACGATGCAAGTCGTGGTTGCTGAGCAGCCCTCAGATGACACACGCCCCTCCGCGACCGCCCCCGCAGCCGCCCCTTAAACCACAGCGCCCGCCACTGAGGACGGGCGCTGCCGCGAGTATGCCCCCGCGGTTCAGGAAAGGGTGAACTGCGAGACCAGCCGCTGCAGCTCGTCGGCGGTGGCCGACAGCTCCTGAGCGGAGGAGGCGATCTGCTGGGTGGAGGCGCTGGTCTCCTCGGTGGCCGCCGAGACCTGCTCGGTGGAGGCCGAGGACTCCTCGGCGACGTTGGCCACGGAGCTGACGTTCTCGGCCATCCGGGTGGCGCTGTCGACGATCTGGGTCGAGGAGGCGGCGATCTGCTCGATGCGCTCGGTCATGGACTCGACGTTCTCGCGGATCTGCTGGAAGGCCTCGCGGGCGGCGACGACGGTCTGGGCGCCCTCGTCGGTCTGACGGACCCCGTGCTCGACGACGGTCACGGCGCCCTCGGTCTCCGTGCGGATCTCCGACACCAGCTCGGCGATGGAGGCGGCGGCCTGCTGGGACTCCTCGGCCAGCTTGCGGACCTCCTCGGCCACGACGGCGAAGCCCTTGCCCTGCTCGCCGGCGCGGGCCGCCTCGATGGCGGCGTTGAGGGCCAGCAGGTTGGTCTGCTCGGAGATGGCGGTGATGGTGTCGACGATCCCGCCGATGCGGCTGGACTTGTCGCCCAGCTCGCGGATGGCGGCGCTGACGTCGGCGGAGGAGCCCTGGACGCCGCGCATGGCCTCGTCGACCTTGGCGACGGCCTGCTCGCCGACCTCGGCGGAGGCGCGAGCCTCGGCGGCGACCTGAGCGGTCTCAGAGGCGGTCTCGGCGGACGCACGGCTGGCCGCCGCCACCTCCTCGCTCATGGCGCGCATCTGGTCCACGGCACGGACCTGCTCCTCGGCGCCGCTGGCGACCTGGCCGACGGACTCGGCGATCTCGCCGATGGCGCGGCCCACCTCTTCGGTGGTCGAGGCCATCTGGAGGCTGGAGTTGTTGAGGGTGGTGGAGGTGCCGGAGATGGCGCGCACGACGGAGGCGACGCGGTCGCGCATCTCGACGAAGGCGGTGCGCAGCGCGTCGCGCTCGGAGAGAGGCTCGATCTCGACGGCGAAGTTGCCCGAGCCCATCTCACCGGCAGCGTCGGCGGTGCGGTGCAGATACTCGATCACGTCGCCGAGGGCGTGGCCCATCTCGGCGATCTCGTCACGGCCGCGCACGTCGACGTGCTGGTCGACGTCGCCCTGGGCCAGGGCCTCGGCGGCCTTGAGCATCTGGCGGATCCCGCCGACGATCCGGCGCGAGAGCAGCAGCACGATGGCGATGGCCAGGGCCACCCCGACGAGTCCGAGGATGATGGTGATGAGGGTCGCGGAGCTCTTGCTGGAGCCGGCGTCCCGGCTGCCCTCCTTGGAGATCAGCGTCGCCAGGCTGGCGGCGTCGGTCGAGAGCTCGTCGGTCGCGCCGTTGGCGGCTCCGGTGACCAGTGCGGTGGCCTTGGCCTTGTTGTGGGCCTTGGCGAACGTCATCGCCTGCGTGTCGAGGCGCTGCCACTTGGCGAACGCCGCCTCAATGGCAGCGTAGGCGCGCTGGTCCGCCGGCGTGATGATGCCCGCCTTCACGGCGCCCAGCTCGGCGGCGAAGTTGTGGACGTCGCGCTCATGGTCGTTGACCGAGGCGCCGCCGTTGAGCGTCGCCATCAGCTGGGACCCCTGCATGTCGTAGGTGTCCTTGCTCAGGGTGTCGGCCATCTTCACGCGCGCGGTGCCGCTCTGCAGCGTTCCGGTCACGCTGGAGACGCTGTTGATGGAGACGACGACGCCAATGCCGAACACGACGATGACGGCGGCGAACGCCGCAAACAGCTGGCTACGCACGGAAGAGGTGATGAGACGCATGTGGGGAGGGTCCTTGCAAAAGTCGTGGGTTCCGGAGGCCGGCGCGGGGCG
The DNA here is from genome assembly GCA_963771675.1 of uncultured Actinomycetota bacterium. Classification (GTDB taxonomy): domain Bacteria; phylum Actinomycetota; class Thermoleophilia; order Solirubrobacterales; family Solirubrobacteraceae; genus Palsa-465. The sequence continues at coordinate 100,311 of CAVYUJ010000013.1, forward strand.
ACCCGTCCAGGCTCACAGCGGATAATCGGCGTCCGTGCGACGGACCTTGAGCGGCGCGGTGGGGCAGAATGCGGCGATGGCGCGCGCCTCCTCGATGCCCGTCCTGCGCGGACGGGGTCCGGTGATCGTGGCTCTGTCGATCGTCGCGGTGGTGGTGGTGGTCGACATCCTCATCGCCGGCAACCGGGTGGCGGTGACCAGCCTGATGATCGCCGCGCCGCTGTTGTGCGGAATCACCGTCTCGGCAGCGGCGACGCTGCGCATCGGCGGGCTCTCCGTCCTCGCCGCGGCGGTGGCGTTCATCTGGGGCCCGGCCGTGACGACCTCGCGGTACTGGATCCCGCTGGGCGTCGTCGCAGTGGGCTCCGTGTTCGCCGTGGTGATGGCCCGCTACCGCGGCAAGGCCGAGCGGGAGGCGCGCCGTATGCGCGTGCTCGCCGACGTCTCCGGGATCGCCCACGGGCCCGTCGACGAGATCGCGCGGGCGGTCGTCGAGGTGCTCGTCCCGCGCGTGGTCGACCTGTGTGCGATCGACATCATCGGTCCCGGCGGCCGGGTGGGGCGGCTGGCCGGGGCGGCGGCCGGCGCCTCGGGCCAGGCGCGGGAGCTCCTGAGCCGCACCCTGCCCACGGCGGGCGAGGCCAAGTTGCCGGCGAGCACCGAGCACCGCCGCATGCTGAGCGCCGGCGAGGCGCGCGGCCTGGGACGCGACGACGAGGAGCGACGCCTGCTCGGCGAGCTGGGCATCGAGTCGGTGATCACGGTCCCGCTCGCCCCCCGCGGCGCGCCGCTGGGTGCCCTGGTCCTGGGGACGCGGGCGCCGCGCCCGCGACTGTCGGACCCCGACGACGTCGAGTACGCCGAGACCCTCGCCGGCCGGGTGGGTCTCGCCCTCGACAACGCGGTCCTGTCCGCGGAGCTCTCGACCGCCGAGCAGCAATTGCACGTCGTCCTCGGCTCGGTCGACGCCGCCGTCACCGTCCGAGACCGCCACGGGCGGATGGTCTATGCCAACCAGGCGGCCGCCGACCTGCTCAAGCTCCCCGATCCCGCCGCGGTGCTCGCCCACGCGCCCGGCGGCCTGATGGCCCGCTTTGACGTCTACACCGAGGACGGAGAGCCCGTGGACATCACCGGCCTCGCCGGAACCCGCCTGCTGCTGGGCGAGAGAGCGCCCGAGGCGATGGTGGTCCGCAACGTCGTCAAGGCCACCGGCGAGGAGCGCTGGCTGCTCAACAAGGCCACCGCCGTCGTCGGGCCCGACGGCGAGATCCTGATGGCGGTCAACCTCATCGAGGACATCACCGAGACCAAGCGCGCCGAGATCGCCCAGCGGCTGATGGCCGAGACGTTGCGCACGCTGGCCGAGACGCCCGATCTGACCGGCACCCTGCAGGCGATCGCCGACGCGGCGGTGCCGGGCCTGGCCGATTGGGCAGCGGTGAACATGGTGGAGGCATCGGGGGAGATCCGCACCCTGGCGATCGCCCACCGCGACCCGGAGAAGGTGCGGCTGGGGTGGTATCTCAACCAGCGCTGGCCGGCGAATCACGACGAGTCAGATGGATTGGGGGCCGTCATCGCCACCGGGGAGGCCCAGCTCGTCCACGAGGTGACCGAGGAGATGCTGGCCCGTCGCGCACAGGACCCCGAGCATCTCGGGATCCTGCGCGAGGTCGGCCTCAACTCCGCCATGATCGCTCCGATCCGCAGCGGCGAGCGGATTCTCGGCGCGCTCACCTTCGTCTCCTCCACCTCGCGGCGGTTCGACGAGCGCGACCTCGAGCTGGCCTCAGACCTCGGACGCCAGGCGGGGATGATCGTCGACAGCGCCGAGCTGCAGGCGGCGCAGAGCCACATCGCCCAGACCCTCCAGGCCGGGCTCATCCCCCGGTCGCTGCCGGCCATGCACGGGTGGGAGCTCTCCAGCGCCTACCGGGCCGCGGGCCGGGCCGTCGAGGTGGGCGGGGACTTCTATGACCTCATCCCCTTCGACGGTGGCTGGGCGGCGATCATCGGCGACGTCGTGGGCAAGGGCACCGAGGCCGCTGCGCTCACCGCGCTGGCCCGCCATACGCTGGCGGCGATCGTCGCCGCCAGCGGCGATTTCGCCTACGCGCTGCAGATGCTCAACCGCCGGTTGCGCGACCGCAGCGACGACTATCGCAGTCTGTGCACGGTGGCCGCAGTGGTCGTCACCGCCGATGACGAGGTCACGATCCTGTCGGCCGGGCATCCGCTGCCGCTGCTGCGGCGCGGGCTCGCCGCCTGGCCGGTGGGCCGGCCCAGCCCGATGCTCGGCTACGTCGACGATGTCGAGGTGCTGAGCACGCCCATTGCCGTCGACCCCGGAGACCAGATCATCCTCTACACCGACGGTGTGCTGGACGCGATCGGTGCCACCGGGCGCTTTGGCGAGGCGAGGCTCCTGGAGACGGTGCGCGCCCTGGGCGACGGCGTCGCCGCGGCTCACCGCATCCTCGGGGCGATCGACGGCTTCCGGGATTCCGAGCAGGTCGACGACATCGCCATCCTCAGCCTGGCGCGGTCCCCCGTCGCCGCGGTGCGCCCGGTCGCCTGACCAAGGCTCACCATGGCTGACGCAGGGCCGTCCGCCTGCGTGGCGAACATGTACGCCCCGATGCCAGCGTCGCGTGAACGGAAAAGGACCCCGCCCACCCGGCGCCGGCGGGCGCCCGCCGTGGCGCTGATCGGCGTCCTGACCGCCGCCGTGGCGTCCGCCGCCGCCGGGGGTGAGGTCGCGTGGTGGTGCGTGGCGCTCTCGCTGGCCTGCGCCGGCGCGTTGCGTCAGCGCCTGGTCACGCTCGAACGTGAGCGCGACGCGCTGCGCCGCGACGCGATGTCGGACCCGGTCACCGGTGTCGCCAACCGGCGGTCGCTGCTCGCGCGCGCCGAGTACGAGATCACCCGCCACCAGCGGGCCGGACAGACGTTTGCGCTGGTCATGCTCGACCTCGACGGCTTCAAGGCGCTCAACGACCGCTTCGGCCACGCCGCCGGCGACGACCTGCTCCGTGATGTCGCCGGCGCGCTGCGGCGGGCCATGCGCGCCCAGGACACCGTCGCCCGATTCGGGGGCGACGAGTTCTGCGTGCTGGCGCCGGAGACCGACGAGCGCGGCATCGCGCGCCTGGCGGCCAAGGTGTCCCAGGCCGTCCGTGACGTCAGCGTGGGAGTCGAGTCGGTCGCGGGCAGCGTCGGCGTGGCGCTGTATCCGGTGGACGGCACGACCGCCTCCGGGCTCCTGCACGCGGCCGACGAGCGGCTGCTGGCCGCCAAGCGCCGCCGGCCGGCGGGCGTCGGCCGCGCAACCCGGCGCGCCGCGGCGTGAGCCGGGCCCTTAACTGCGCCGCGCGGCCCGTGAGGACCGCGCGGAGAACTGCGCCGTAAATCAGGCGCTGAGCTGACTCGGTGGAGAGGGAGGCAGGGAACCGAGCTGCTCAGCGCTGGTCATTTCGGTTCCCTTCCGTAGCCAGAGCGGTGGCGCATCCACCGTCATCAGGTGTATTGCCCGCCATCGGATGAGCCAAACACGCTGCACACGGCATCTATGAGGTTTGCGCAGCTATGCGCCGAGACGGCTCAGGCGACGGCGCCGACCATCGGCGTGAACGCCGGCTGCTCGGTCATCGGGCGGACGTCGACGGCGACGACCTTGTACTCCGGGCACGAGGTGTTGACGTCCGCCGACTGCCCGATGAGGAGGTTGGTGCGCGCCTCGGGGAAGTGAAAGGACGTGAACACGTGGCCGGGCTCGATCCGCTCGGTGACCTTGGCGTAGAGCTCGGTCTGGCCCACGCGACTGCGCACCGACACCTTCTCGCCGTCGGAGATCCACAGCCGGGCGGCATCGATCGGGTGGACCTCGAGCCAGTCGCGGTCGACGATGTCGATGTTGTGGGTGCGGCGGGTCATCGTGCCGGCGTTGTAGTGCTGCAGCACGCGGCCGGTCACGAGCACCAGCGGGAACTCGCCGTCGGGCGCGTCGCCGGGCGCCTTGTAGGGGAGCACCGCGAACTGGCCCTTCCCGGTGGGGTTGTCGAAGACCGTGTCGTAGAGGGTGGGCGAGTCCGAGCCGTCGGGGTGCATCGGCCACTGGGCGCCCTTGCGCCCGATCCGCTGCTTGCTCACGCCACGGTAGTGGGGGGTCAGCCGGGAGATCTCGTCCAGGGCATCCCACGGCGTCTCCCAGCCCATCTCGTGACCGAGCATGCGCGAGACCGTGGTGATGATGTCGAAGTCGGTCCGCGCGCCGCCGGGCGGGTCGATGGCCGCCTCGACGAGCTGGAACCGCCGCTCGGCGTTGATGAAGGTCCCGTCCTTCTCCAGGAACGCGGAGGCGGGCAGGATGACGTCGGCGTGCTTGGTCGTCTCGTTCTCGAAGATCTCCTGGCAGACGACGAACTCGAGGCTCTCCATCGCCTTGACGACGTGGGCGGTGTCGGGATCGGTCTGGGCGATGTCCTCGCCGAAGATGTACATCGCCTTCAGGTCGCCGGCGATCGCGGCGTCGAACATCTCGGGGATCTTGTAGCCCACCTTGCGTGACAGCGGGACGCCCCAGGCCTCCTCGAAGAGCTGGGCGGTCTCCTCGTGGTCGACCCGGCGGTACGCGGTGTAGGTGTCGGGCAGGGCGCCCATGTCCGACGAGCCCTGGACGTTGTTCTGACCGCGCAGCGGCAGCAGCGCCGCGCCGGGCTTGCCGACGTTGCCGGTCATCATGGCCAGGTTGCACAGCAGCTGCACGACCTCGGAGCCGTACTTGTGCTCGGTGACGCCCAGGCCCCACAGGATCGAGGCAGCGCTGGACTCCCCGTAGATGTGGGCCGCGTGCACGAGGTCGTCGGCGGGGATACCGGTGATCTCCTCGACTGCGTCGGGGGTGTAGCCGTCGATCAGCTCCTCGGCGGTCTCGTAGCCCTCGGTGCGCTCCGCGATGAACTCGGGATCGGTGAGCCCGTCGCGGCGCACGACGTGCGCGATGCCCAGGGCGACGGCGGCGTTCGTCCCCGGGCGCGGCGCGAGGTGGATCACGCCGTAGTCGGCCAGCTCGATCCGGCGCGGGTCGATGGTGATCAGCTTGCAGCCGCGCAGCGCGGCCTGCTTGATCCGTGCGCCCACGACGGGATGCCCCTGCGTGGGGTTGACCCCCATGAGCATGGCGACGTCGGCGTGGTCGATGTCGCTGAACGAGCCGGTGGCGCCCGACAGGCCGAGCGACTTGCGCAGCGCGAACGACGTGGGCGAGTGACAGACCCGCGAGCAGTTGTCGATGTTGTTGGTCCCGATCGCGGCGCGCATCAACCGCTGCATCGCGTAGCAGTCCTCGTTGGTCGCGCGCGAGGAGGCCAGGCCGGCGATCGCGTCAGGACCGTGCTCGGCCTTGATCCGGGTCAGCTCGGAGACGATGCGGTGCAGCGCCTCCTCCCAGCTGGCCACGCGGAAGTGGTCGCCCTCGCGGATCAGGGGAGAGGTGAGACGGTCGCGGCTGCGCGTGAACTGGTGCGCGAAGCGACCCTTCAGGCACGTGTGGCCCTCGTTGGCGGGCCCGTCCATCGCGGGCGAGATCGATTGGATGCGCCCACCCTTGACGTGGGCGTCGAGCCGGCAGCCGACTCCGCAGTACCCACACGTCGTGGTGACGGTGCGATCAAACCGATCACTGCTCATTGCTCATCACCTCTCTGTGGTCTCCTGCGAGGGTAGCCGTCGCTTGAGGCGCGGCCCGCGTCCTTCACTCAACGGGAGACGGCCGGTCGCGTCGCCGTCCAGAACCATCAGCCTGATCTCCGTGATCGCGTCGGTGGGGCAGGTGTCCGCGCAGGCGCCGCAGGACACACAACTGGAGTCCGTGAACCCGCTGTCGAGCCCGGCCGTGATGTTGGCGCCAAAGCCGCGGCCGGTCGCGGTGAGGGCAAACGCCCCCTGGACCTCGTCACAGGCCCGCACGCAGCGTCCACATGAGATGCACAGCTCGTGCTGGAAGGCGAGGTAGGGATGGCGCAGATCGTGGTCGGGGGTGTGGGTGACGCCGGGCCACCGGGGCGGCTCGGTCATCGACACCTCGAGCCGGTCGGCGACCTGGGCGAGCTCGGTGTGGGCGGCGGGCGCCTGCGGTAGCTCGGAGAGGACCAGCTCGACGACAGCCGTCGCCACGCGGCGCGAGGCCTCGTCCGTGGTGTCGATCTCCATGCCGTCGCGGCACGGGGTGGTGCAGGCGGGCAGCGGCTTGGGTGAGCCTTCGACTCCGACCAGGCAGACGCGGCAGGCCCCGAACGGTGCTTGGCGGTCGTCGAAGCACAGCGTGGGCACCCAGGCGCCGGCCTGCGTGGCCGCGCCGAGGATCGTCGTGCCCTCCGCGACCTCGATCTCGGCGCCGTCGACGGTGACCGTGATCATGAGAGCCCCAGCTCGTCGGGGAAGTGGGCGAGCAGGCTGCGCAGGGGAGCGGGCATCCCTGACCCGTGGGCGCAGAGGCTGCCGAGCTCCAGCGCCTCCAGGAGCTGCTCGAAGTTGGCGCGGTCGACCGGCGCGTCGGCGGCGAAGAGGTCATGGGCCCGGCGCAGCCCGATCCGGCACGGGAAGCACTTGCCGCAGCTCTCGTGCGCGCCGAAGCGCAGCAGGTGGACGGCCAGTGCGCGCATATCGGTCTGGTCGTCAAAGGCGCAGATCGAGCCGTGGCCGACCATGCAGCCCTCGGCGGCCAGCGCGTCGAAGTCGAACGGCGTGTCGAGCTTGGACGCCGGCAGAATCCCGCCCAGCGGGCCGCCGAACTGGATGGCCTTGATCGTGCGCCCGTCGCGCAGCCCGCCCGCCACGTCCTCGCACAGCTCGCGGACGGTCATCCCGAACGGGACCTCGTACACCGACGGCCTCACGAAGCGCTCGTTGAAGCAGACGAGCTTGGACCCGGTGGTCTCGGTGCCGGGGCTGAGCGCGGCGTAGGCCTCGGCGCCGGCGGCGGCGACGAACGGCATGTTGGCGAGCGTCTCGGTGTTGTTGACCACGGTGGGCAGGCCGTGGACGCCGCGCTCGGCCGGGAACGGCGGGCGCGCCGACACGGTCCCGCGGAGCCCTTGCAGGCAGGCCAGCAGCGCCGTCTCCTCGCCCACCACGTACGAGCCCGCCCCCTCGACGATCGTGACGTCGAAGTCAAACCCGGAGTCCAGGATGTTCTCGCCCAGCCACCCGTCGGCGCGCGCCTGGTCGGCCGCCGCCTCGAGCGCCGGCTTGGAGAGCGGATACTCGGAGCGCGTGAGCACGAAGCCATGACCGGCGCCCACGGCGAACCCGGCCAGGGCCAGGCCCTCGAGCACGCGCACGGGGTTCTGCTCCATGAGGTACTTGTCGATGTAGGAGCCCGGGTCGCCCTCGTCGCCGTTGGCGACGATGAACTTCTCATCGCCCTTGGCCCCTCGCGTGAACCGCCACTTGGTCCCGGCCGGGAAGCCGGCGCCGCCGCGGCCGCGGACCTTGGCGGCCTCGACGATGTCCAGGAGCTTCTCGGGGCCCAGCTCGGTCAGCGCGCGGCGCAGCCCCGACCAGTCACCGGGCTCGGTGAGGACCGGCTCGGACAGCAGGCTGCGCCACTCGGGCTCTGACGCGGCGACCGTCTGACCGGTGATCGCACGGGCGGGCGCGTCGGGACCGGCGTCGATCGTGTCGCCGTCGCGCACCGCCGGGGAGGAGTGGCAGAAGCCCAGGCAGACGGTCTCGGCCAGCGACACCTCGCCGTCGGCACGCTTCTCACCCAGATCGAGCGCCAGGCCCTCCTTGACCGCGTCGACGTGGGCGCCCCCGGTGGCCGCCCAGCAGGCCGTGCCCGTACACACGCGCACGTGGCGGGCGCCCCGCGGCGCGAGCAGATCGTCGTAGAAGGATGAGATCCCGTAGACGGTGGCCTCCGGCAGTCCCGAGACCTCGGCGGCGTGCCGGCGGTCCTCGTCGGTGACCTCGCCGTGATCCTCGACGGCGGCCTTGAGCAGCTCCAGCGCCGTCGGGGCGTGGACGGCGTGGTGGCGGCGGATCAGCTCGACCAGGTTGCGCGACAAATCATCCCTCTCTATACACCAATTGGTTCAAAGTCTCTCACAGCGGGGAGTCCACGGGAAGCTGATCGTCCAACCATACGGAGCAGAGGGAGCCGCACTTGTCCGAAGACGAACAGGGCAACGAGAAGGTCGAGGAGGCGGCCGCCCACGCGGCCCGCTCCGTCGAGCACCGGCGCCAGATGCAACGCGATTCGGTCAAGGCCGAGGCCGCCGAGGGAGCTGACGAGTCCGCGCTTGTGCGCGAGGCGTCCGAGCACGCCGAGGCCGCGCAGCGCGAAGAGGACGCGGCCGAGACCGCCGCGCGCGACGCGGACTCGGACCCGGACCCGGACCCGGACCCGCACTCGGACTCGGACTCGGACCCGGACTCGGACTCGGAATTCTAAGAAGACGCTGATCAACGGGGCACACGGGGGTCACCCGCGCCGACCGGCGCGGCCATAGAACACGGCGACCCGATTCTTGACCCAGAAGGGAGCCGTGAGTTGTCCAGACGTTCGAGGCTCGCCGGGGGCGTGGTGGCGGTGGCCGCGGTGGCGGCTGTCGCGCTGCCCGTCGCCAGCTCCGCCCACCCCAGCGGCCACCACGACGGTGGCCGTCCCGGCCACCACGACGGCGACGGCCGCGACCACCACGGTCACGGCGCCATCCAGCACGTGCTGCTGATCTCCGTCGATGGCCTGCATCAGTCCGACCTGCGGTGGTTCATCCGCCACAACCCGGACTCCACCCTGGCCGCGCTGGCCGCGCGCGGCGCGGAGTACGCCCACGCGCAGACGCCGGTCCCGTCTGACTCCGACCCCGGCATGACCGCCCAGATGACGGGCGGGGATCCACGCACCACGGGCGTCTACTACGACGTCGAGTACAACCACGCCCTGCTCGAGGCGGGGACGACGTCCTGCCATGGGCAGTCCACCGGAGCCGATGTCATCTATGACTCGCCTGACGACATCGACGACACCCGGCTCGACGCCGGCCAGGGCCTCTCGGGGCTTCCGGGGACCATCCTCCAGATGACCCAGACGCCGCAGGACCTGCTCAACCCGGCGACGTTCCCGGTGGATCCGGCGACGTGCAAGCCGATCTCGCCGAGCTCATACCTGAAGGTCAACACGATCTTCAACGTCGCCCATGACAGCGGCCTGCTCACCGCGTGGTCCGACAAGCACCCGGTCTACACCTCGTTCAACGGCCCGGAGGGCAACGGGATCACCGATTCGTTCGATCCCGAGATCGATTCGACGGCGCTGGAGCCCGACGGGACCCCGTACCCGGGAGGCGTCGCCTGGACGGGCGACAACGCCGCCACGATGCAGTACGACTCCTACAAGATCCAGGCGGTGATCAACTGGATCGACGGCTACAACCACAGCCGCAGCCAGAAGGTGGGCGTGCCGGCGATCTTCGGCATGAACTTCCAGACGGTGTCCACCGCCGAGAAGCTGCCGACGTCGGACGGGCTCACCGGCGGCTACGAGCCGGGCACCACCATCCCCGGGCCGCTGTTGCAGCGCGCGCTGGGCTACGTCGATCAGCAGCTCGGGTCGATGGTCGCGGAGCTGCGCTCGCAGGGCCTGCTGGATGAGACGGCGATCATCGTCTCGGCCAAGCACGGCCAGTCCCCGCAGGACCCCAATGACCTGACCCGGATCGACGACGGGCCGATCATCGACGGCATCAACGCCGCCTGGCAGGCCGCGCACCCGGGTGCCCCGAACGTCGTGGCGGCCGGCACCGATGACGACGCGGTGATGATGTGGCTGAACCCCAAGACCCAGCAGGCGGCCGACTTCGTCCGTACCTACCTGCTGACCCACTCGGCCACGGGCAACACGGCCGACGGAGGCTCGCGCACGCTCAGCCAGTCCGGGCTGCGCAAGGTGTTCGCGGGGGCGTCGGCGGCCCGGTACTTCGGCGTGCCGGTGTCAGACCCGCGCCATCCCGACATCTGGGGGATCGTCCAGCACGGTGTCGTCTACACCGGCGGCAAGGGCAAGATCGCCGAGCACGGTGGCGCAGATCCCGAGGATCGTGATGTCCCGATCCTGCTGTTCGCGCCGCGGGCCGTGAGCCCCGGCGTCTTCGATCAGCGGTTGGAGACGACCTCGATCGCCCCGACCGTCATCAGGCTGCTGGGGCTCAACCCCGACGCCCTGCAGGCGGTTCGCATCCAGGGTACGCCCGTGCTCCCGGGGGTACGCTGAGGCGCCACTGATGGAGCGCTCCACCCCCATCGACGGGTTCTCGCTGGCCTACCAGCGCCACGGGCCGGCGGCGGGGGATCCGGGCGTGGTCCTGCTGCACGGCCGGCCCGGAGATCATCAGGACTGGCGCGCGGTGGTTCCGCTCCTCGAAGCTGAGGGGCGGGCCACCGTCGTGGTCCCCGACCTGCGGGGGTTCGGCGCCTCTGATCCGCGCCAGACGACCATGAGGCGTATGCCGCGGCGGGCCAGGCGGCGAGCGTGCTCGGCGTGGTGCGCGAGCTCGGGCGGGCTCGGGAACGGTCGCCCGCAGCCTCGCCGAGCGCGCCCCCGCGCCCGAGGACCGCATCGCGGTGCCGACGACGGTGCTGTGGCCCGGCCACGATCCTCGGTTCCCGATCGAATGGGCCGACCGGATCGACTCGTTCTTCAGCGCCGTCACGCTGCGCCGGCTCCCCGACGCCGGACACTGCTCGCCGCTTCAGGCGCCCGCGGATTTTGCCGCGGCCATCGCCGAGGCGCCGGCCCGCTGACCTGCTGACCCGCTGTCCTCGGCGCCGGCCGCCGATTCGCTGACAGCTGCGACGGCCGCCGCGGCGGGTGTGCCATCCTGCGGCGGTCACATCCTGGCCACAGGTCTGTCGTTGCCGCCGGACAGAGAGAGGAAGCTCGAGCCATGAAGCGCCGCACTGGACGCGTTGCCCTGCCGTTGCTGATCGTCGTCGCCGTGGGGTGCCTCGCCGGCGCCGCCATCGCCGCCACGCGGCCGGCGCCCAAGGTGGGCCCGTCGGGCCTGAAGTTCTATTCGCCGGGCAAGCTGCCGGCCGGGCGGCACGGCACGCTCATCTGGGAGCGACCGTTCAAGGGCGTCGCCGCGCTGAAGCACGCGACCAACTGGCTGGTCCTCTACAAGCAGGTCGGGGTGACCGGCAAGCCGGTCGCGGTCTCCGGGATCGTCTCGGTGCCCAAGGGCACGGCGCCCAAGGGCGGCTGGCCCGTCATCACCTGGGCCCACGGCACCACCGGCATCGCCCCTCAGTGCGCTCCGTCCCGGGACACGGGTCCCAGCAGCGGCGCCTACTCGACGGACACGGGCACCGCGCCGCTGTTCAACACCTGGATCAAGGACGGGTTCGCCGTCGTGCGCACCGACTACGAGGGCCTCGGGGGCCCCGGCGTGCACCCGTACCTGATCGGCCGCTCCGAGGGCGACGGCGTGCTGGACATCGTGCGCGCCGCCCGCCAGCTCGTCCCCACCCTGAGCAACCGCATGATCATCTCGGGCCACTCGCAGGGCGGCCACGCCGCGTTGTGGGCAGCCTCGCTGGCGCCCCGCTACACCCCGGACCTGCATCTGCTCGGCACGGTCGCCTTCGCTCCGCAGTCCCACACGGCACAGGAGGCCTCGGTGCTGCGCAGCGTCTCCTCCACGGGGCTCACCGGTCTGGCGGCGATGATCCTGCGCGGGATCTCGGTGGCCGACCCGGCACTGGACATCAACGCCATCCTCACGCCGCAGGGCGCGGCGCTGTACCCGCAGACGCTGACCAAGTGCCTGAGCCAGCTCGACCAGCCCAACTCGCTGGGCGGGCTCCCGTTCGACCAGCTCATCTCGCCGAGCGCGGACCTCACCCCGGAGGTCAAGGAGCTGGCGCTCAACGATCCCGACAACCTGAAGATCAAGGGCCCGGTGCTGATCGAGCAGGGCCTGGCCGACACCACGGTCATCCCCTCGTTCGACCAGGAGCTCTCCCAGGAGCTCGCCCACAACGGAGCCAAGGTGGCCTACCACACCTATCCCGGCGCCACCCACGGAGGGGTCCTGACGGCCGCGGCCAAGGACGCCACGTCCTTCGTGCGCAAGCACTTCGGGAAGGGCTGAGTCCGAGGTGACCGAGCCGATCCGCCACGCCGGCCTGCAGGACGCCGACGTGGTGGCGCGGCTGCTGCGCGAGTTCAACATCGAGTACAGCGATCCCGCCCCGCCGCAGGCCGAGATGGAGGAGCGCGTCCGCGCGCTGCTCGAGTACGGGGACACCGTCATCCTGGTGGCGGGCGAGCCGCCGTGCGCGCTGTCGCTGACGCGCTTTCGGCCGGGGCTGTGGAGCCCCAAGCTGGAGGCCTACCTGGCCGAGCTCTATGTGGTGCCCCACCGCCGTGGGCAGGGCATCGGCCGCGCGCTGATGGAGGACACGATGGCGGTGGCCCGCGCGCGGGGCGCAGACATCATGGAGCTGGGCACCGGCGAGGCCGACGTCGCCGCGCGGGGTCTGTACGAGAGCCTCGGCTTCCGCCACACCGAGCACGGGCCGGGCGGCGTGGAGACCGTGAGCTTCTTCTACGAGCGCGAGCTCTAAGGGTGCGGCGCGCCTTCGGGGCGTGGCGCCGGCATCGGCCAACGTCAACGGCGGCGACGAGCGAGGGTGCGGGCGCTCGGGCGTCGCGCGGTCCGTCAAGGGGGTTGTGGGAGATCAGCGTCACGTCGTGATGGTGATCTCCCAAGACCATGCTGCACGCACGGAGCTTTGGGAGCAAATGGGCCTCACAGGCCCAAAATCGCCCACAACCGGTCTCGCGGGCGCCCGCCACCCGCGACCCCTCCTCGCAAGCCCGCCGTTGGCGTAGACCCATGTCAGCCGCGGACGCATCGTCCAAGACGGGCACGTCGGTCAACCGCCGGGCGGCCGTACCCGCTACAGATGCAGGTCGGTCAGGAACCTGGCCATGATCGGCCCGTCCAGCGGCCCGCCGTTGACCCCGCCGCTGTCCTGCACGACGATCGCAAAAGCGACGTCGCCGTCATAGCCCATCAGCCAGGCATCCAGCTTGAGCTTGCCGCCCGCCTCGTACTGGGCGGTGCCGGTCTTGGCGTGGGTGCCGCTGGGCAGGCCGGTCCCGGCGGCGGTCCCGCTGGCCGCGACGTGGCCCATCATCAGCCGCAGGTCGTCGGCCACCGAGCCGGGCAGCGGCGACGGCGCGATGCGATCGTCGGGTGCCCCGGTGACCAGCCGCGGCGCCCGGACGCTGCCGCTGTCCACGGCGGCCGCCACCGTCGCCATCCCCAGCGGCGAGAAGGTGACGCGGCCCTGGCCGATCGCGCTGGCGGCCAGATCGGCCTGTCCGCGGGGCGCGGGCACGTTGGCGTCAAACGCGGTGAGCCCGAGGTGGGGCGTGCGGCCCAGGCCGAACAGGTTGCCCACCGCGGGGAAGTCCGTGGCCTGCAGGTGGGAGGTCGCCAGGTTGATGAATGCGGTGTTGCACGACTCGGTGAAGGCCGCATCCAGCGTGCTCACCGGCTGGTCGCCCTCGGCGTTGTGGAACACCTCGCCGTCGACGGTGACACTGGGCGGACAGCTCGCCGCAGAGGACGGCGAGAGGCCCTTCTGGATGAGGGCGGCCGAGGTGAGCACCTTGAAGGTGGAGCCGGGCGGGTAGGCGCCCTGGAAGGCCGTGTTGTAGGAGACCGACGGGGGGTCTGAGACCGCGGCCAGCACCTGGCCGGTGGAGGCCCGGATCGCCACCATCGCCACGCTCTTGTGCACGCCGGCCAGCGCCGCCTCCGCGGCGCGCTGCACGTGGGGGTCAAGGCTTGTGCTCAGCGGGCGCCCCCGGCTGCCCGGGAAGGACGCCAGGGTCCGGACCAGCGCGCCGCCGGCCGTTTCGACGATCACCTTGGTCGTGGGCGTGCCGGCGAGCTGCCGCTCGGCCGCATACTCCAGACCGGTCTGGCCGACCGCGCTGGAGGCGTCGTAGGGCGGGCCGAGCGCCTTGAGCTGGTCGGCGGTGATGGGGCCGACGGTGCCGACCAGGTGCGCGGCGAGCTGAGCCGTGATGGCGCTGCGCGCGGAGGACTGCTGAAACTGCGTGCCCGGGACCGCGTAGACGTTGTGGGGGCCGGGCTGGGCCTTGAGCTGCTCGAAGCGGGCGTGGGAGACCTGGAAGACCGGCTCGAAGAAGCTCGGGTGGGCCTTGGCCTGGGCCAGCGCGGACTTCACCGCGGCGGCCTGGGCCCCGGCGGCGAGGAGGTCCGCGGACACCTGCTGCGCGTTCTTGATCCGGCTGCCGACGAGGCCGACGTCGACGAGAGGCTGGGCGGCGATGAGCGACGCGCCGCCGGCGCCGGTGATCTGAGCCCGCGGCGGCCAGTTCTCGATGGTGGCCAGGCGCTCGGTGCCGCTCAGCGCGGGATCGATCGTCGCCGGCGTCCACGCGACCTTCCAGATGCCGTTGCGCTGGGTCATGTGCACGGTGGTGGCGGTCCTCCAGGCGCCGACGCGGGGCAGGGCGTAGCTCTCGGTCACGCGGGCCTGGGCCTTGGACCCCTTCTGGCTCACGCGCCCGGCGCTGAAGCTCGCGGTCCTCACCCCGAGGGCGCTGAAGGCTCCCGCGTTGACGGACGTGAAGGTGGCCGGCGGGGTCGCCACCAGCTTGCGCATGGCGGCCCAATCGCCGTGGCTCCACGCGGTCAGGTAGCTGTGCAGCGTGGCCTGGGGCGTCGACGTGGGGCCGCCGCATCCGGCCAGGCCGACGACCGCCGCCACCACGGCCACGCTCGCGGTGACGCGCCCACGAATCACCGGCTCGACAATACCGGTCCCCTTGACATGCCTAATTGCATTAGGTATATTCCTAATTCAGTTAGGAACTGCCACCACCGCACCGCATCCGGAGGACACCATGAAGACGACCCAGCTCAACGACCGGCTCATCCAGCTCACCCGCTACGGCTTCGTCAACGCCTACCTCGTCCGCGAGGACGACGGGTTCACGCTGGTGGACACCACCATGCCCCGCACCGGCGATGCCCTCATCGCAGCGGCCGCCGCGGCCGGGGGCGCCATCCGCCGCGTCGCCCTGACCCACGGCCACGGAGACCACGTGGGCTCCGTCGACGACCTCAAGGGCAAGCTCGGCGCCGAGGTCCAGGTGCTGATGCCCGAGCTCGACGCGCGCATCCACGCGGGAGAGAAGGTGGTGGAGGGCAAGCTGACCGGCAGCTGGCCCAAGCTGGCCACCACCCCCGACGTGCGGCTGCAGGCCGGCGACACCGTGGGCAGCCTCGAGGTCATCCCGAGCCCCGGTCACTCGCCGGGCCATGTCGCCTTCCTCGACACCCGCGATCGCACCCTGATCGCCGGCGACGTGTACACCACGTTCGGGACCACCGCCGTCTCCAATCACTTCTACTGGCGCTTCCCCCTGGCGGCGATGGCCACGTTCGACAAGGGTCAGGATCTGGCCTCGGCCCGGGCCCTGCGCGCGCTGGACCCCGCGCTGCTCGTCGTCGGCCACGGCCCGGCCGTGCCCGCGCCCGGCGCCGTGATGGATGCGGCGATCGCCCGTGCGGCCGGCTGATGCCGCGGGCGCGACTCGACGCCGATGCGGTGGTGGCGGCCGCCGCCACTCTCGCCGACCTGGAGGGCCTGGATCGGCTCACCCTGGCGGGCCTCGCAGCTGCGCTGGGGATCCGCACCCCGTCGCTGTACGCCCACGTCGGTGGGCTCGGCGACCTGCGCGCGCGGCTGGGCGCCCGCGGCGCCCGCGAGCTCGCCGCGCAGCTGCAGGCGGCCGCGGCGGGCCGCGCCGGGGTCGATGCGCTGAGGGCCGTCGCCGCCGCCTATCGTGCCTATGCCCACGCCCATCCCGGGACCTACGCGGCCATGCAGGTCGCCTCCGACCTCCCGGACAACCAGGCCGCCGGCGCGGAGGCGGTGGGGGTGTTCCTGGCCGTGCTCGACGGCTACGGCATCAGCGGCGACGCCGCGGTCCACGCCGTCCGTGCCGTGCGCTCGGCCCTGCACGGGTTCGTGGCCCTCGAGCGTGAGGGAGGCTTCGGGATCCCGTTGTCTCTGGACGAGAGCTTCGGCACACTGGTGGACATGATCGAGGCCGGCCTGGAGCGCAGCGCCTGATGACCACGGAGATCACGGTCGCGGACAACCCCGATGCCGCCCGCTACGAGCTCACGGTCGACGGCGAGCGCGCGGGCTTTGTCACCTACCGGCAGTCGCCCGGCGTCATCGCCTTCCTGCACGCCGAGGTCGACCCCTCGCGCGAGCGGCGTGGCCTGGGCTCGACGCTGGTGCGCGGCGCGCTCGATGACGCCCGGGCCCGCGGGCTGTCAGTGCGCCCGGTGTGCCCGTTCGTGCGGTCGTTCATGGAGACGCACGAGGAGTACCGAGACCTGTGGGCGTGACGGCGCGCTCGGCCGTGGGGAGCTCCGCGACCACCAGCCGGGGCTGACCGGCGAGCTGGCCGCCGGCGCAGTCACCTGCGGCCACGGTGGTGCGGCGACGGCCGTGCAGCGCGAATCCGCCCAGTCCCGCCACGACGAGCATGCCGGTGGCGATCCCCATTGCCACGTGGAACGCGTCCTCGCCCGCGGTGGCGGTGGCCCGGCGGGCAAAGGCGCGGTCGGCCGCCGGCAGCGCGGCGGCGTCGATCGTCCCGAACGTGTGGCGCTTGGCCGCGCGGACCGCGGCCTGGCTGGACGCCGGCAGGCGGTGACCGAGGCGGGCGTCCACCCGGGTTCCGTAGAAGGAGGCCACCACGGCACCGACTGCCGCCACCGCCACCAGCCCGGCGGTCCGCGCTATGGCGTTGTTGACCGCCGAGGCGATCCCCGCGTCCATCTCCGAGGCGTCGGCCAACACGGTGGCCGTGAGCGGCGAGACCGTGAACGAGAGCCCGAGTGAGAACACCAGCAGCGCCGGCAGCACGTCGCCGACCAGCGACACGGAGGTCCCGTAGCGCTCCATCAGGGCGAAGCCCGCGGCGACGAGCAGCGGCCCGACGATGAGAAACGGCCGCGGGCCGAAGCGGTCGGCCAGCCGCCCCATCCGCGCCGAGAGGAAGAACATGACGATCGTCGGGATGAGGCCGGTGACCCCTGACTTCAGGGCGCTGTAGCCCGCCACCTGCTGTAGGTAGATCGTGACGAAGAAGCCCAGCAGGCCCAGGCCGCCGTACATGGCGAACGTCTGGGCGTTGGTCACCGAGAAGTTGCGGTGGCGAAACAGCTCGAGCGGGAGCATCGGCATCCGCGTGTGGGCCTCGTGCCAGATGAAGGTGGCGAAGAGCAGAAAGCCGGCCAGCAGGGCACCCCACACGCCGGGATCGGACCACCCGAGCACCGGCTGCTCGATGAGCCCGAACGAGATTCCTGACAGGCCGAGGGCGGCGAAGGCGGCGCCCATCCAGTCGATGCGCACGTTCGGCATCCCCCGGGCCCGGCCGGGGACGGCCACGCGCGAGAGCACCAGGGCGAGGATGACCAGTGGCACGTTGATGATGAAGATCCAGCGCCACGAGGTGGAGTCCACGAGCTGGCCACCCACGATGGGGCCGGCGAGGATGCCGATGCCGCCCCAGGCGGTCCAGGTCCCGATCGCGCCACCGCGTTCCTCCTTGGGGAAGACGGAGACGATGATGGCCAGCGCCGAGGGGGTGAGCAGCGCGCCCGAGACCCCCTGAAGCCCGCGGGCGGCGATCAGCACACCGATCGTCGGCGACGCCGCGCACAGCGCCGAGCCGATCCCGAACCCGGCCACCCCGGCGGTGAACACCCGGCGCTCGCCGAGGCGGTCGGTGAGCGAGCCGGCCAGCAGGATGAGCGCGCTCAGCGTCAGCAGGTAGGCGTTGGACACCCATTGCTGGGCGGCGAAGCCGCCACCGAGGTCGCGGCCGATGGCCGGGAGCGCCACGTTGACCGCGGTGGAGTCCACCGCGGCGATGGCCGAGGCCAGGATCGCGGTGACGAGGGCGAGCTGCTTGTTGGAGGCCATCTCAGGACTCCCCGCGCACGTCTGGCGGCGGCGGACCGTCGCGAATGCAGCACGGTCTGGATCCTCGCGTAGCGCTGCTACGCGTCGGATCCACCCCGCACCGCCTCGCTCGGTCCGGCGCTCGCCAGCCGCACACGCGGAGTCCTGAGATGACCTCCTTCCGCGGTCCGACTGCCTCGGCCATCAGCGGCTTGCGCCGTTGAGCGGCAGCCGCGCCCGGAAGACGGTGTGGCCCGGCTGGGACTCCAGGGTGAGGCTGCCGTGATGGCGCTCGACGAGGATGCGGCGGGCGGTGTCGAGCCCCAGGCCCGTGCCGCTGCCGACCTCCTTGGTGGTGAAGAACGGCTCGAAGACGCGGTCGCGGATGGCGGCCGGGACGCCCGGTCCGTCGTCGGCGATGTCGACCTCGGCGCAGTCGCCGTCGGCGCGCGTGGTGATGGTGATGCGGCCGCTGTCGCCGAGCGCGTCGATCGCGTTGTCGAGGAGGTTGGTCCACACCTGGTTGAGCTCGGCACCGTGCACGGTGAGCTTGCCCAGCGCCGGGTCGTAGTCGCGCTCCACCGTGATCTGGGTGTGCTTGAGCTTGTGCTTGAGCAGGATCAGGGTGGAGTCGAGGCCCTCGCGCACGTCCACCTGCACCAGCTCGCCGCGGTCCATGTAGGCGTAGGTCTTGATCGCCTTGACCAGCTGGCCCATGCGGTCGGTGGACTCACGCAGCTCGGCCGACAGCTGGCGGGCGCCCAGCGAGGCGGCGATCCAGCGCAGGGTGGCTGGGGTCGCCGGGCCGGCGGCGTCGGCCACCCGGGCCACGAACGCGGGGTCGATGCCGCCCGAGACCAGCGGGTCGGAGATCCGCCACGGCTCGTCGATCCCGGCAGCGGCCAGGGCGTCTGAGAGCGCGTCCTCGGCATCGGCGGCGTCGAGGGCCGACTGGCGCTCGTGGCCGGCGCACGCCGCCGCCGCCTCGCGCTGCAGCTCGACCAGCTCGGCCGCCTGCTCACGCTCGACGCCGGACTCCACGAGCAGCCCCACGGTGCTGGTGAGCACGTCGAGCGCGTCGGCGAGGTCCGAGGCGGCGCGCTTGGCCGCCGAGGCCGGGTTGTTGAGCTCGTGGGCCAGCCCGGCCGACATGGTCCCCAGCGCGGCCAGCCGCTCACGGCTTGACTCGCGCTGGGTGATCCGGCGGGTCACGGGGCGCACCATGGCCATCACGCGCAGGAACACCGGCCGGTGGGCGCGGACCAGGTCGATGAAATCGTCGGGGGCGATGACCGCGGCCCTGACGTCGTCGCGCGCGACCATGCGCACCGCCGAGGGGCCGCCGACCAGCGTCGGGATCGCGCCCATCCAGGTGGGAGCGACGTGATCCCCGATCGGCTCGTCGCCGGTGCCGTCCTGGACGAGCGCCTCGATCGTGCCCTCCAGGATGAGGATGAGGCCGGTCTTGGTCTCATCCTGCCTGGCGTACACCGTCCCGGCGGGAATGTCCTTGAGCACGGCGGCGTCACACCAGCTCTGAAGCTCGCCGTCCGAGAGCTCGGTGAAGAGGTCGATGGGGCGCAGGTCGGCGACGGCGGGGTGGCTCATGTCCTCATGCCTCGGCCAGATACTCATGGATGAGCGAGACGGCCATCGAGCCCTCGCCGACGGCGGACGCGACACGCTTGATCGAGCGGGCGCGCACGTCGCCGGCCACGAACACGCCCGGGACGCTCGTCTCCAGCGTGCGCGGCTCGCGTTGGAGCGGCCAGCCGCGCTCGCGGGCATCGGACCCGGCCAGGATGAAGCCACGCGCGTCGCGGGCCACGACGCCGTCGAGCCAGTCCGTGCGCGGGGCGGCACCGATGAAGACGAAGCAGGCGTCGACGTCCTCGGTGCGCTCGAAGACCCCGTCGGCGCCCATCCCTCTCAGCCGCAGACGCTTGAGCCGGCCGTTGTCGCCCTCGGCCGCGATCGCCTCGGTCCGGGTGAGCACCTCGATGTTGTCGTACCCCGCGATCTGCTCGATCAGGTATGCCGACATCGACTTGGACAGCGACTCGCCGCGTACGAGCATGGTCACCCGGCTGGCGTATCCGGCGAAATGGACCGCCGCCTGTCCCGCCGAGTTGGCGGCGCCGATGACGACGACGTGCTGCTGCGAGCACGAGCGCGCCTCGGTGAGTGCGGCGCCGTAGTACACGCCGGCGCCGGTGAAGTCGGCAAAGCCGGGCGCGGGCATCATGTTGTAGGAGACGCCCGACGCGACGAGCACGGTGTTGGCCGACAGCTGCACGCCGCCGGCGAGCTCGACGATCCGCCCCGCGCCCTCGACCTTCAGGGCCACGACGTCGGAGACCGACAGCAGCTCGGCGCCGAGGCGGCGGGCCTGATCGGTGGCACGGCGCGCCAGATCGGAGCCTGACAGGCCGGTGGGGAAGCCGAGGTAGTTCTCGATGCGGCTGGACTGGCCGGCCTGCCCGCCGGGCGCCTCGCGCTCCACCATCACCGTGCGCAGCCCCTCGGAGGCGCCGTAGACCGCAGCGGCGAGGCCCGCCGGGCCGCCCCCGACGATGACGAGGTCATAGTGGTCAGACACCGGGGCCACGGCGACACCGAGGCGCTCGGCGAGCTCGAGCACCGTCGGGCGCTCCAGGACATCGCCGTCCTCCAGCAGCACCACCGGCAGGCGATCCTCCGGGACGCCGGCGACGGTGAGCAGATCGCGGGCCTCGCTCTCGCGCTCGACGTCGAGCCACCGGCCGGGGATGCGGTTGCGAGCCAGGAAATCCCGCAGCTCATGGGTGTCCTTGGAGAAGCGGTGGCCGACGACGCGCACGCCGCCGGATTCCAGCGCCGCCCCCGCCTCCCAGGTGGTGAGCAGGTCCTCCACCACCGGGAAGAGCTGCTCCTCGGGCGGATCCCACGGCTTGAGCAGGTAGTAGTCCAGCGACACCTCGTTGATGGCGGCGATGGCCGCCTGGGTGTCCGCGTACGCAGTGAGCAGGACGCGCTTGGCCTCGGGGTAGATCTGGCGCGCCTTGACCAGCAGCTCGGTCCCCTCCATGCCCGGCATGCGCTGGTCGGCGACGATCATCGCCAGGCTCTCGCCGCGGCGGCGCATCTCGGTGAGCAGCTCCAGCGCCTCTGAGCCCGAGCCGGCGCGCAGGATCCGGTAGTGCTCACCGAAGCCGCGACGGAGATCTCGGGCCACCGCGGCGAGCACGGTCGGCTCATCGTCAACGGCGAGAATCGTCGCGCGGCGAGGCTCAGACGTCGACACGACGGACGGCTACGTCAGCATCGGCGACGGCGGAATCCGCGTCGCGCCGGTGACCTGGGGGATCAGCATGCCGAGCTCGTCGACGAAGCACCAGCACCATTCCTCGCCCGGCTCCAGCGAACGGATGATGGGGTGCGAGCTGGTGGCGGCGTGCCGGCTGGCGTGGCGGTTGGGCGAGTCATCGCAGCAGCCGACGTGCCCGCATTCCAGGCAGATCCGCAGGTGCAGCCAGACCCCGCCTTCGCGCAGGCAGTCCTCGCAGCCGTCGACGGCGGCGGGGAGCTCCGTCATGCGCACGGAGTTCAGATGGGTGCAGGTGTGTTCCCGGTCGCTCATGTCCTGAGCATCGCAAACTCGTCAAGGGGCGCGGACGGCGGGGGCGCGGACGGGGGCCCGGTCGGCGGCGGTGCCGGCGGCGGGAAAGCGGACCCCGCCGTCGAGCCGGAGGCGCACCGGCTCGCCGACGCGTGGGCCCGGCACGGGCGCGAGCGCATACAACCGCCCGGTGTCCAGCGTCAGCTCGAGCCGGAACCCATCCTCCAGCGGGGTCGCGCGCGTCACCGTGGCCTCGAGGGGGCCGGCCGCGTCCAGGACCACGTGGGGCGGCCGGGTGAGGACCATCTCGCCGGCCTCGCCGATCGAGCCGTCATAGCCCAAGAACCGCGCCACCCCCGGGCTGGGGGGATGCTCGAGCAGCTCCCGCGGCGGCCCGTCGGCGACGAGGCGCCCGTCGATGAGGATGAGCAGCCGGTCGGCCAGCGCCCACGCCTCCGCACGGTCGTGGACCACCACGAGCGTCGCGCGCGTCTCGGAGCGCAGCGCGGACAGCGCGTCCTCCAGCAACGCCGCGCGCACCTCGGCGTCCAGGCCGGCGAACGGCTCGTCGAGCAGCAGGATGTCGGGCGCGACGGCCAGCACCCGGGCCAGGTGGACGCGCCGCCGCTCTCCGCCCGACAGCGTCTGCGCCTGGCGCGCGGCCAGGTGCCCCGCCGCGATCGCGTCCAGCGCGCGGCGGGCGCGCTGGGGGCGCTCGGCCCGCGGGACGCCCCACCAGCCCAGCGCGGCGGTCAGGTTGGCGAGCACGCTGCGGCGCGCCAGGTCCGCGGCCTGCAGCGCGATGGCGATGCGGCCGTGACGTTCGATCTGCCCGGCGCTCGGCGTCAGCGTCCCGGAGAGGGCTCCGAGCAGCGTGCTCTTGCCCGCGCCGTTGGGACCGAGCAGCGCGACGATCTCACCGGCCCGCAGCTCCAGGCTGGCCCCGCTCACCACCTCGCGCCGGCCGCGGCGGACGCTGAGATCATGGGCGCTCAGAAGCGTGGCCGGGGTGGGCGGGGTCGCCGGCGTGTGCGGGGTGGGCGAGGTCGCTGGGGTGGGCGGGCGCCCGCTCTGATCGGTCACGTCGCCGTCCGGAAGCGCAGGCGCAATCCGCCGCTCTGGTGCTGCAGCAGCGCGACCGTGCCCATGAGGACGAGGATCATGGCCATGAGGACGATCGCGATCGCCAGTGCCATGGGGTAGTCGGCGCGGCTGACCTCGAACAGGGTGGCGCTGGCCAGGGTCTGGTCATAGCCGTAGATGTTGCCCCCGACGATCGCGATGGCGGCCACCTCCGACAGCGAGGTGCCCAGCGCGGCGATGATCGCCGCCACCACGCCGACCCGCGCCTCGCGGACCGCCAGGACCGCCACCTCGAGGCGGCTCGCGCCCAGCGCGCGGGCCTGCACGAGCAGTCCGTCAGGGAGCCCCTCGATCGCCGCCGCGGTGAGCGCCACCGTGTACGGAAGGGCGAGGATCGTCTGGGCGATGAACACCGCGCGACGCGTCGAGAGCAGGTGCAGCGATCCCAGCGGGGCGGGCACCGCGAAGAGCAGGAAGAGGATCGCCCCGACCAGCGCCGGCGGCACGCCGAGGCTCGAGTTGGCGAGCACGCGCAGGACCGAGCGGCCGCGGAAGCGGCCCAGGCCCAGGAACAGCCCGACGGGGATGCCGATCACCGTCGCGATCGAGGTCGCGATCGCCGCCACCTGGAGCGTGAAGCCGATGATCTGCATCAGGTAGGGATCGCCGCTCCAGATGAGCGGCACCGCGACTCGGAACTCGTCGAGGACCAGATGCATGCTCAGGCGTCCCGGAAGCGCAGCCGCAGCTGTCCCGTCCGCTGCTGGAGCACCGTGAGCGAGCCGACCAGCACGACGACGACCGTGAGCAGCAACAGCGCGATGGCGGTCTCGCGGGGATCGTTGGGGGTGAAGGTGAACTCGGCGAGGAGCGCCGAGGCCAGCGACTCGGTCCGTCCCTGGAAGTTGCCGCCCACGATGATGATCGCGCCGACCTCGGAGACGACCGCCGCGACGGCGGCGATGATCGCCGCGATCACCCCGATCTTGGCCTCGCGCAGCGCCAGCCGCGCGAGCTGGACCCGGCTGGCCCCCAGCGCCCTGGCCTGGTCGACCACGCCCGGCCCGACCCCCTGGATCGCCGCCGCGGTGAGCGCGACGACATAGGGGAGGGCCAGGATGGTCTGGGCCACGTACATGGCCTGCAGGGTGAACGCGATCCGCAGCGAGCCGAACGGGCCCTGGGGGAGGATGAGGATGATGACCACCACGCCGACCACCACCGGCGGCAGGGCCAGCCCGGCGTTGGCCAGCAGCTGGAGCGCGCGGCGCCCGCGGAAGCGTCCGAGGCCGAGCGCGGCGCCGATCGGCAGGCCGATGATCACCGCGGCGGTCGTCGAGACCGCCGCCAGGCGCAGCGTGACCGAGAGCAGGCCCATCAGGTACGGGTCACCGTGCACGATCAGCGGGACGGCGCTGCTGATCTGGTGCCACAGGTAGGACACGCGGCGGGCTACTTCGGCGCCGACTGCACGTACACGAGCTGACCGTTGGTCAGCCGGTACACCACGCCCGCCTGGGTGCCCCGGCCGATCGTCCGCTCACCCGGCTTGGGCAGCGGCGCGACCGTCTGCCCCTTCTCGATGCGGATCACCTTGGCCTGGTTGGCCCGCAACCCGTTCTTGGTCAGCGTGCCCGACAGGTGCAAGGAGGACAGGGCGGCGAGCAGGAAGGCGACGGACAGCACGATGCCCAGGTCGAACAGGTTGACCAGGCCGTCGAGCGGGTCGCCTGCGCGGTCCTCGCGGCTGTGGGCACGAGGGTTGACCGTGATCACGTGGCACCTCCGACGGGACGTGGGTCTGAGATGATGGCGGCGAGGTATTCGAGGTCGGACAGGTCCTGACCGTACATCCGGTCGCGCGACAGCGACAGGCCGAAGGCGACCGCTCCGATGAGCAGGCCGACCACGGTGACGCTGAAGGCGATGCGCAGGTTCTGGCTGAGCGCTCCCGTGTTGCCGTTGGCCAGGCCGGTGAGCGCGGGCGAGAGCGGGATCAGGGTTCCCATCAGGCCCAGCGCCGGGCCGGCGCGGACGAGCAGGCGGGTCCGGGCCAGGCGCCGCTGAGCGTCGAAGTCGAAGTCGGCCAGCGCCTTGTTGAGCTGGTGGTCACCCCCGTCGGTGCGCGCATGCTCGACGATGAAGTCCAGCGTCCGGCGCATCGCCGGGCTGCGCGGGATCGCGCTGACGGCCGCGGCCGCGGCGGCTCGGTCACCGGCGGCCACCGCCTCGCGGGCCTTCTCGGCGCCTTCGGAGAGCGCGGCGAAACGGCGCCGGCTGCGACCGCGCAGCTCGACGGCGTAGCTCCCGAGCTCGAAGATGACCAGGGCCAGCGCGAGGAGGGCCAGGATGAGCACGGGCACCTGGAGCACGCTGGCGACGTGGAAGATCACCTCGTCGATGGAATGGCTGGTGAGGGCGAAGATCATCATCACTGGTCCGGCGATGGTGCCATGGCGGCGCGCTCAGCGGCCGATATGCACGGCGGGCCACCACCGCGGGCGCCCGAGCTCCCGCTGGGCGCCGAGTCCGAGCAGGACGAGGACGGCCAGGGCCGCACCGACGATCGGGAGGACAGAGGGACCCTCCGCAGCCTCTCGGGCGGGGGCGCCGGCGGCCGGGGCCGAGACGACCTGGACGAGGGGACTCCGGTCGGCCGGCACCGGGACGACGTCGCTGATCAGCTCGCCCTGGACCGGGGTGCCCGACTGGGACACCGGCGGCTTGGGGCTGGGCCGGTGGGTCGGGGCTCGCGGGGTCGTGTGTGCCGTGGTGGGTGTGGTGGGACTCGCGGGTGCCGTGACCGACGGCGACCCCGCGCTCGAGGACCCGCCCGACGGCGGCGTCGTGGTCGTGGTGCTCTGGGTCGTCGTCCGGGTTGTGGTGGTCTGGCTCTGGGTCGTGGTGGTCTGCGTGCCCTTGCCGTGGGTGTGGCGCCCGCCGTTCGCGGTGCCGCTCTGCTTCTGCTTGGTCGCGGGCGCGCCCGGCGCCGGCCCGTTGCCCTTGTTCGGGCCCGTGGTGCGCGGGCCGGTCTGCTTGGGCGTCGTGGTGGAGCCGGGCTGCTTGACCGTCACGGTGAGCTGGTCTCCGCCGCCACCGCCGGCGGCGTCGGTGACCTCGACGTTGACGGCCCAGACCCCGGCCGTGTTGAACTGGATCTGCGGCGATGCCTCCGTCGACGGCGAGGCCCCGCCGTCAAAGCTCCAGGTGTAGGAGAGGGCGCTGCCGTTGTTGCCGCTCACCCCCGCGCTGAAGCCGATGGTGGCGCCTTGCGTGACGGTGGTCGGCGAGGCCGACGCGGTCACCCTGAGCGGCGGCCCCTCGAACACGTCGATCGCGATCGGGTCGTTCTGCTGGAGCTCATCGAGATAGTCGAGGTCGGATGCGTTGCGCTGCGGCCGGTCGTATTCGTTGTAGCCCACCGACTGGACCACCGGGTTCTGAGCGCTGTTGAGGAAGTCGCTGGGGGTGGCGAGATCGGCGGGGCTGATCTGGGAGTTGGGGCCGGACTGCGGCTGCCCGTCGGAGCCGATCACGGTGATACCGGTCACGTCGGCGGGCGCGATCGGCGTCTGCAGGCAGCGCAGGATGGTGCCCAGCGTCCAGCTGCGCGTGGTGTTCGGCGTGATCGGCTCCGGTCCGGTGCGCCCGTACTCGATCAAGGTCCCGCCGGAGTACGGCGGGCACTGGCCCGGGTTGGCGAGCAGAGCGGCGGGGGACACGGAGTCGGTCGTCGGCTGCCCGTTCGCCCCGTACACGGTGGCCTGCACCACCGGCGCCGAGTCGTCGGCCACGGCGCCGCCGGGGCCGAGCGCGATGACGGCGACGCAGGCAGCCATGCCCAAAGCCAGCCGCCGCCCCGGGAGGATCCCCGGGCGGCGGCGGTCAGGCTTCGGTGGTGGAGGCACGCCAGTGCGCCGCGGCGTCACCGCTCCTAGCTCACGGACACTGTCTTCAGCCTGGAGAAGCTGGAGGTCTGGCCCTTGTGCGAGTACTGGAGCTGCAACACG
Organism: uncultured Actinomycetota bacterium; assembly: GCA_963771675.1. Taxonomy (GTDB): domain Bacteria; phylum Actinomycetota; class Thermoleophilia; order Solirubrobacterales; family Solirubrobacteraceae; genus Palsa-465. Next base: position 127,041 of record CAVYUJ010000013.1, read on the forward strand.
TAGGTGCCGCGCTTCAACGTCGCCTTGACCGTGAACTTGGTCTTGCCCTTGCCGATGGACGCCTTGCCGATACGCGTGAAGCGGCTGCTGCCGGCCTTCTGGGCGAACAGCGCCAGCTTGCCGCCCGACTTGGCCGGCGGCCGGCCGATGACGCCACTGATCGTCACCTTGCCGTTGTTGATCGTCACCTTCTTGAAGCTGACCGTGACCATGTTGCCCGAGACGGTCAGCTTCCGCGTACCGCTGGTGGCGGTCTTGAACTGACCGGCGTCGCGGTAGCGCGTCTTGACCTGCCACCTGCCGGCTCCGAGGTTCCCGTTGATGGCGTAGGTCCTGGCGCCGGTCTTCAGCGTCGAGCTGCCGATCGTCTTGAAGGCGCCCTTGGAGCCCTGCTTGCGGGCCAGGACGTCAACCGTTCCGTTGGCGTCCGGCGCCGACGGTCCGATCGCCCCCGTCACCGAGACGCCGCCGGTGGAGGCGGTGGCCTTCTTGATGGTGATCGTGCCGTTGACGGCCACGGGGACCGCCGTGGTCGACGACGGCGACAGGATGTCGCCGTAGGCCGGGCTCAGGGACGCGATCTCAACCTGCGAGATGGCCCCCGTCGCGGCCTGGTAGGACCCCGATGAGGGTGGGGTGAACTTGATGCTGTAGTTGCCGTTGGCATCGGTCTTCCCGCTGGCGACGGGGACGCTGGCGAGCCCCTCGAGCTCGTCGATGTTGACCGTCTGACTGGCGAGCGCGGGATAGCCCGACTCGAGGTTGGTGAGGGTCCCGGTGACGGTCACGGGCTTGCCCCCGGTGACCCTGGCCGGGAAGCCCGAGGCGGTGATCTTCGGCGACGCCGTGGCCACGAACACGGGCCGTCCGTTGTCGCCCACCGTGCCGGTGAGATAGCCCTTGAGCTCGGACTGGATCGTCGACGAGGTGATGAAGTTCAAGAAGTCCTGCGCGGCGGCGAGGTTCACGGTCTCGCCAGGCTTCGACGGGTTGATGATGTAGATGTGGAAGTAGTTGGTGAGCACGTTCGCGCCACCGGGGGCCGACGCGTCGTTGTCGCGCGCCACGATCTTCAGGTTGGGCAGCCCGGTGGTCCCGGCCGACGGCGAGTTCTTGGAGGTCAAGAAGTCGACCGTGCCGCGATCGCTGAGCGTGTAGCACGAGTTCGCCGGACGCGGGGCGAACGAGCAGGCGTTGGTCGCCACCATGTTCTGCCCCTGCGAGCTGTTGGCGTTGATCTCATACCACGACGGGTTGTGCGGGCTGGCCACGGTCCCGCTGTCGGGGCACGGGGCGCCCTGGGCGCCGGTGTTGACCGGGGACATCCCGCCCCCGTCCGCCTCGCTGACCGTGCACAGCGTCACGCCGGCCGGCGTCAGCCCCGCGCTGTTGACGAGCGCCCACAGGGCATGCTCCTCGACGGTCGTTCCGGAGGCCGTCTGCCCGCCACCGCGCGACACGAACTCGGCGGTGCCGGCGACGCCCGCGGTCGCGATGTCCGCCAGGGACTTGGCGACGTTGTGCTCGTCGTTCTCGGCGCCGGCGGGATCGGAGGCCGGGCCGACCAGGACGAAGTCGTTGGTGAAGATCGCGTGCCCGTACTGGTTCTGGTACGAGAAGCCGTTGGCCACGAACTGGTCTTCCAGCGCCGCGGCGTGGACGATGAGCACGCTGGGCCCGCCGTTGCCGCTCTCGGCGTTCTGGAGCGCGGTACCGGTGGCCGACCCGGTGTATTTGAACGCGAACTGCGGGAACGCGGCCTGGAACTGCGGCTGGATCAGATTGGGCATCAGCCCCGAGTCGCTGATATCGCTGGTACCGACGATCGACAGCGTCGACGCGCTGTCGGCGCTGGCGAGCGCGGGGGCCAGCATGAGGACAAGGGCGGCGACGAGGCCGACGGCCGGGATGGCCAGCAGCCGGCGCAGGCCGGGGCGGGCGGGAGGATCGGCGCGATGCGGGCGCCGCGCGGGAGAAAAGGGATGGGTCATTGCGCAAGCATATAGAGCCTGCTTATGTAATGCCTAGGTTGGCAAGGCGACACACAACCTGCCGCTCACGGCACTCCGGTCCCCGCCGAGGCGTTGCAGCGGGTCAGGCCGTACCGCGCCGCCAGGGCCGGCGCCGGGCTCTCCCGCAGGACCGCCAGAGCGTGGGCAAACCCCGCTGAGTCGCCGTTCCTGGCCGCGGCGGACAGGGCGCGATACTGGGTGGCGCCGTCGGCCAGGGCGGCCACGTAGCGGTTCAGGAGGGCACGGTCCTGGGCGGGGCGGGGGAGCGCCTTGGTCGCGGACGCCTCGGTCTCGATGATCGGCGCCACCTTCTCCAGGTAGGCGGCCATGGCCGCCGGCGAGCCCGTCGCGCCGGCCGGCGGAGGCACCGAGCGCACGGCCCGCAGCGCGTTGATGCAGATCGCGTTGGCACGCGCGACGACGTCCTTCTTGGTGACCGTGTGCCCGCCGCACGCGGTGGCGACGAGGCAGGCGGCCAGGACCACGGCCGGCGCCCACCGCCGGGTGGCGACCATGGCCGGCGAGCGCCGCCGGGCGGGGACCACGGCCGGCGAGCGCCCCCGCGTCACGAGCGCCCCCGCGCGACGATCAGGTTGGCGACCAGCCCGGTCCACCCGGTCTGGTGCGAGGCGCCCAGTCCCGCGCCCGTATCGCCGTGGAAGTACTCGTGGAAGGGGATCAGGTCCGGCCAGGCGGGATCGTGCGGGGGCAGCCGGTAGCCGGCCGACACGGGCCGCGTCCCGTCGGCCCCGCGGCGGAAGATGGCGATGAGGCGGTCCGCGAGCTCGTCGGCGACCTCGGCCAGCGTGAGCTGGTCGCCGTCCCCGGTGGGGAACTCGACGGTGAAGCCGTCGCCCAGGAAGCGGTGGTAGACCCGCAGGGTCTCGATGAGCAGGTAGTTGATGGGAAACCACACCGGCCCACGCCAGTTGGAGTTGCCGCCGAACAGGCCGGTGCGCGACTCGCCGGGCTCGTAGTCCAGGGTCTCCGAGACGCCGCCGACCTCGATGGTCAGCGGGTGCTGGAGATGCCGGCGCGACAGGCCGCGCAGCCCGTGGTCGGAGAGGAACTCGTCGGGGTCGAGCATCGCCGCCAGCAGGCGGCGCAGCTTGTCCTCGTCGACGATCGAGAGCATCCTCCAGCCGGCGTGAGCGGGTGACTCCAGGTGTGAGACGACCTCCCCGAGCGGCAGGTGCTCCACGAACCACGTGACGCGGGCGGCGAAGTCGGGCAGGGCGGCCATCGTCTCAGGCCCGATCGTCGTCACCGCGGCGAGCGGCAGCAACCCGACGACCGAGCGGGCGCGCAGCGGCATCGAGTCGCCTCCGGTGCGCAGGACGTCGTAGTAGAAGCCGTCGGCCTCGTTCCACAGGCCCTTCTCGTTCAGCGCCGAGCCGATGAGGGCGAAGTGCTCGAAGAACTTCGTCGCCAGGTCCTCGTAGACGGTGTCGTGTCTGGTGAGGGCCAGCGCCATCTCCAGCAGGTCCTGGCAGTACATCGCCATCCACGCGGTGCCGTCGGACTGCTCGAGCACGCCGTCGACGGGGAGCTTCGAGCGGTCGAAGGGGCCGATGTTGTCCAGCCCCAGGAAGCCGCCCTCGAACAGGTTGTCGCCCTCGACGTCCTTGCGGTTGACCCACCAGTTGAAGTTGAGCAGCAGCTTGTGCAGCACCCGAGCCAGGAAGTCATAGTCGTCTTCCCCGGCGATCTCGTGCACGCGCAGAGCCGCCCAGGCCTGCACCGGCGGGTTGACGTCCGAGAAGTTCCACTCGTACGCCGGGAGCTGGCCGTTGGGGTGCACGTACCACTCGCGGCAGAGCAGGATGAGCTGGGACTTGGCGAACTCGGGGTCCACGTGGGCCAGCGCGACGCAGTGAAAGGCAAGGTCCCACGCGGCGTACCAGGGGTACTCCCACTTGTCGGGCATGGAGATCACGTCGCGGTTGTTGAGGTGCGTCCACTCGTGGTTGCGGCCCGACAGCCGCTCGGGCGGGGGCGGCGGATAGGCCGGGTCGCCCTCGAGCCAGCGCCGCACGTCGAAGTGGAAGAACTGCTTTGACCACAGCATCCCGGCGAAGGCCTGGCGCAGGATGAGCGCCTCGTCCTCCGATGCCGTCGGCGGCGTGAGCTCCGCGTAGAAGGCATCGGCGTCGCGCTCGCGCGCCGCCATGACCTCCGCGAAGTCCTCCCCTGCTCCGGCCCCGACGCCGAGGCCGGTGGGCGCGTCGGCCGCGCGCGCGTCGGCCTCGCGCGCGTCGGCCTCGCGCGCGTCGGCCTCGCGCGCGTCGGGCTCGCGCAGGCGCAACTCCACGGTGACCGACTCCCCGGCGGGCACCGTGAGGCGGTGATGGAAGGCCGCCTTGGTGCCGCGGCGGGCCGGGTTGACGGTGTCGGCGCCGCCGACGACGTGATCGTTGATCCCGTCCTTGGGATAGGGCGTGGACTCCGGCGCCTCGGGCCCGAACACCCGGCGCGAATGGGTCTCGTTGTCACAGAAGAGGGGCTCCGGGTCGCCGCTGCTGGTCAGCGTGCGCGTGCCCAGCTCGTGGTGCGCGGCCACCAGCGCCCCGCCTGACACGGTGATCTCGGGCCGTGGCACGCCCGCCTCCCAGGACCAGGTGTTGCGAAACCACAGGGTCGGGAGCAGGTGCAGGGTGGCGGAGTCCGGGCCGGCGTTGCGCGCGGTGATCCGGATGAGCAGGTCCTCGGGCGCGGCCTTGGCGTAGTCGGCGGTGATCTCCCAGTAGCGCCCGCCGTCGAAGATGCCGGTGTCCAGCAGCTCGAACTCCGGCTGATTCTTGGTGCGGCGCCGGTTCTCCTCGACCAGGCGGTCGTAGGGGAACTCGGCCTGGGGGTACATGTAGCGCCAGCGCATCCACGAGTGGGTGGGCGTGCTGTCCAGGTACCACCAGCACTCCTTGACGTCCTCGCCGTGGTTGCCCTGCGGCCCCGACAGCCCGAACGCCCGCTCCTTGAGGATCGGGTCGCGCCCGTTCCAGAGCGCCAGGGCGAAGCACAGGTATTGGCGGTCGTCGCAGATCCCGGCCAGCCCGTCCTCGTTCCAGCGGTAGGCGCGCGATCGCGCGTGATCGTGGGGGAAGAAGTCCCACGCGTTGCCGTCGGCGCTGTAGTCCTCGCGCACCGTGCCCCACGCCCGCTCGCTCACGTACGGGCCCCACCGGCGCCACGGCGACGAGCCTCCGGGGTCCTCGTTCAGGCGGTCACGCTCGGCGCTCATGGGCGCCAAGTGTCGCCTACTCGCGCCGGGTCGCGCTGCCTACAGGTACTCGGCGCGGTTGACGTCGGCCTGCGAGCCTGTCTCCTCCTGGAGCTCGTCGGCGCTGGCCAGGCGCAGCAACGTGGAGTAGCTGACCGAGCGCCCCGCGATCACGCACGTGTGGCCCGAGCGCACCCAGCTGATCACGTGCGCGGGGCCGGAGCGCTGGAGCGTGAAGCGCACGCCGTAGCGGCGCACGGTGCTGCCGTGCACGCCCGACAGGGGCTCCCCGCTGGTGATGGCGTAACCGATCCGGTCGCCGTGGCGGCCCAGGTAGTACACGGTCGTGATCTTGCGGCCGTCGATCGTGTCGGTGCGGGCGCCGCTCACCGTCCAGCCGGCCTTCGCGCCCCAGGCGGGGAAGGGGATGCCGGCGGCCGTCAGATTGAGGTTCTTGGACTCCTGGGCATTCACCGTCGGTGACGGCAGCGTCGCCGAGGCCAGGGCCAGCCGCGCCGCGACCGGCACCGTCGGTGCGGCACCGCCTCCGCCGACCAGCACCACGACGGCGGCCGCGGCGATGGCGATCGCCGTGGCGCCGGGCAGAACGAAGGCGCGTCGCCAGCGCGGGGCGGGCCGCGACGCGGTGGCGCCGGTCAGCTCCTCGACGCGCGTCCGCAGCGCGGCGGGCGCCGGCGCGTCGAGGGCGCGCAGCATCGTCACCGCGCGCTCCTGCTCGGCGAAGTCGGCCGTCAGCTCAGGTGACTGCCGTATCTGGGCAAGCAGATCCGCCTGCCGGTCCGCCGGCAACGAGCCGTCGGCGAGACGCGTCAGCTCACCTTCGGGGTGCCTGCGCTCATCTGTCATGTCTTCGTCCATCAGGCAAGACTCCGTTCGGGCCCAGATCCTTCCCGGCTGTCGCTGTTCGGTGACGCCGGCTCGTCGGAGAACTGGCGGGCGATCCGCTGGCGGGCGCGATACAGCCGGGTGGTGATGGTCGCCTCCCGCGTGTCCAGCGCCTTGGCCGCCTCGCCGTAGGAGAGGCCCAGGATGTCGACGGCCACCAGCGCCATGCGGAAGTCCTCGGGCAGCTCGGCGACCGCCTCCAGGATCTCGGTCACCTCGACCGCCCGCTCCGGCTGGCGGGTGCCGCGCGGGTCGGGCGGCTGTAGGTCATCGAGCGTCGGGCCCGTCTGCGGCCGGCGCGATGCGGTGCGCAACCGCGAATAGAAGGTGTTGCGCAGGGCGCGCATCAGATATCCGCGTTCATCGCCCCGGATCACGCGCGGCCGGGCGAGGACCCGGGCGAACGTCTCCTGGACCAGGTCCTCGGCATCCTCTCGGGATCCGCACAGCGCCCAGGCGGCGCGATAGAGCGCGTCAAGATGCTGACCAAGTGACGTCGGGTCCAGGCGGCGCACCACCTGTGCATCCTACGCGGCTGAGCCGCTCAGGCCGGTGATCTATCGGCCTGACGCGGGCGGGCGCCCGTACAGGCCGCCCATCATCATCGCCACCAGCGGCTCGACGATCGCGTCGGCGTCAGGCAGCCCCACCGCGTCGCCCACCAGGGCCACGTGCAGCACCCGCTCATAGCCCCACATCAGGCACGCGGCCAGCGCGCGAGGATCGGCGCCCTCCGGGGCCTGCCCTTCCGCCCGGGCGCCGCGGATCACCCTGGCCGTGCCCGCGGTGACCGTCTCGAGCGTCTCGAACCACAGGGTGCGGATCTCGGCGTCATGCGGCCATTCCTCGCTCACGGTGCGCAGCAGGGCGCCGTGGATCTTGCAGACCTCCACCCACTGCAGGAGGCTGACCCGGATCGCGGACTCGGCGTCGGCGCCCGACTGCGAGTGAAACGGTCGCACCGCCACCATCACCTGATCCATCACCTCGCGCAGGCACTCGGCGATGACCGCGGTCTTGGAGGCGAAGTAGACGTAGAAGCTGGTCCGCGAGACGCCGGCGGCATCGATGATGTCGGCGACGCTGAGGTCGTGCAGGGGCCGCTCCTTGAGCAACTGCTCGGTGGCGTCGAGGATCGCCGTCCGCGCCCGGGTCTGTGTGGCAACCGACACGCCGGTCAGGCTACCGTTCCCATCATGCGCCGCTGCCTGTTCGAACCCGAGCACGTCGACTACCGCGAGTCCGTGCGCCGCTTCGTCGCCGAGGAGGTGACCCCCCACCAGGCCCAGTGGGAGTCCGACGGCATCGTGGACCGCGCGCTGTTCGCCAAGGCGGCCGCCAAGGGCATGTTGGCCATGCAGGTCCCCGAGGAGTACGGCGGCTCCGGGGTGGACGACTTCCGCTTCAACCAGATCGTCGGCGAGGAGCTGGGCCTCGCCGGATCGGGCGGCAGCGGGCTGGGCCTCACGCTGCACAACGACATCTGCCTGCCCTACTTCCTGGACCTCTGCGACACCGAGCAGCGCCGGCGCTGGCTGCCGGGCATCGCCGACGGCTCGCTCATCACCGCCGTGGCCATGACCGAGCCGGAGATGGGCTCTGACCTCGCCGGCCTGCGCACCACTGCGCGGCGCGAGGGCGACGCCTACATCGTCAACGGCTCCAAGACGTTCATCACCAACGGGATCAACGCAGACCTCGTGATCACCGCGGTCAAGACCGACCCCAGTCAGCGCCACGCCGGCATCTCGCTGCTCATCCTCGAGCGCGGGATGGAGGGGTTCGAGCGCGGGCGCAACCTCGAGAAGGTCGGCCAGCACGCCCAGGACACCGCGGAGCTCTTCTTCGAGGATGTCCATGTGCCGGTGGAGAACCGGCTGGGCGAGGAGGGCCAGGGCTTTCGCTACATGACCGCCAACCTCGCCCAGGAGCGGCTGAGCATCGGGCTGTCGGCAGTCGCTGCGGCGCGCGGCGCGCTGGACGTCACCCTGGAGTACGTCAAGCAGCGGACGGCCTTCGGGCAGCCGATCGGGTCCTTTCAGAGCTCGCGCTTCGCCCTGGCCGAGATGGCCACCGAGATCGAGGTGGCCACCGCCTTCTGCGATCAGGCGGTGCTGGCGCTCAACCGCTCAGAGCTCTCTCCGGCGGACGCCGCGATGGCGAAGTGGTGGGCGACCGAGCTGCAGGGACGGGTGATCGACCGCTGCGTGCAGCTGCACGGCGGCTATGGCTACATGCTCGAGTATCCGATCGCCCGCGCCTTCGTCGACGCCCGTGTCACCCGGATCTACGGCGGCACCACCGAGATCATGAAGGAGATCATCGGGCGCGCGCTGGGCGTGTGAGGGCCGGCGCGCCGGTGCCGCCCCACGCCACGCCTGAGCACCCTCGCCGCGGCCGCCGCCCGCGGACCTACGGCGCCGTGCTCGAGGCCACGGCGACGCTGCTGCAGACCACGGCGCTGTCGGACCTCAGCGTGGCCCATATCCTCGCCGCCGCCGACGTGGGGCGCACCTCGTTCTATGAGCACTTCACCTCCAAGGCCGACGTCGTGGTCAAGCTCATGGAGAACCTCTACGACGAGGTGAGCGACGAGCTCGCGCCGCTGTTCGAGCGCGGCGAGCGCTCGCCGGATGAGGCCTTCGCCCTGGGCCTGGGCAACCTCGTGGACGCCGCGTCGCGGGCGGCGCCGCTGGTGGCCGCGGTCTCCGAGGAGTGGCCCGCGATCCCAGAGCTCAAGGAGATCTGGTTCGCCATGCTCGGCGACTTCACCACCCGACTGGCGCGGATGATCGAGTCAGAGCGCGCGGCCGGCGCGGCGCCGGGGGGCCCCGACGCCCGGGCGCTGGCGGCGTCGCTGGTGTGGACCGCCGAGCGGTCGTTTCATGTGGCGGTGGGGGGCGATCATCCGACGCTCGTGGACGCCGCGACGGTGGTGGAGCCGCTGGTGCAGCTGTTCGTGGGGACGATCTATGGGCGGGCGGTGAGGGTGATGTAGCTGTGGGGGTTCACGGTTTGCGGAGGCACGGGCGGGGTCAAACGGCAGGGCTTGGGAAGGGTTGGACTGAGGCGGATTTATCCTCCCTTGGAGGGGGTTTTGGTAGCAAATGGTCCTCACAGGACCAAAATCTCCCAGGACCCCGCCGATAGCCCGCCGCCGGCGCCTGGCCACCGGCAGACCGCCCTCTCGTTGCCCCGTTGGCGTTCGCCCGTGCCCCGGGGGGCGTCACACGGACGCTCAGCGGGTGGCAGTCCCGTAGATGAAGAACTCGGGCGTCGCGCCCACCGACGCCTTCCAGCCCGAGCTCCACCAGCGCCTCCTCCAACACAGCCGGGTCATAGAAGCGCTTGATGATGTGAAACTCGCGCCCGTCGTCGAGCCGGCGCGTCATCGTGTCCTCGTCATCTGACGGCAGCACGTGGTCGGCCGCGGTGGAGCGCTCGGTGCGGGCGCTGTCGATGAACAGCACGCGCCCGCCGGGCTTCAGCACGCCCGCGACCATCCCCCAGAACGCCGCGAAGCGGTCGGCCGGCACGTGTGAGAGCCAGAAGGCGAACACGCAGGCGTCGTAGCGCTCGTCCGGGGACCAATCGAACAGGTCGGCCTCGAGGTAGCGGACGCTCGCGTCGCCCACGCGGGCGCGGTTGATGGCCAGCACCTCGGGTGCGGCGTCCACCGCGGTCACGCTGTCGGCGTGGCGCACGAGGTGGCGCGTCCACAGCCCGGTGCCGCAGGCCAGCTCGAGGACGTCGCCGCGCGGATCGAAGCGCTCCAGCACGCGCTCGAGCTCGGTGGTCTCGGCGAACCAGCGGGTGTTGGACTCCGGCCCGCGGTCGAAGCGGCCCTCGCGCAGCCACCACTTGTCGTACTCCAGCGCCCGGGCGCGGTAGTAGTCGAGCTGCTCGGTGAGGACGGCATCGTCGGCCACGGCGGTCCGGAACCTAGCAAGACGTCCCCGTACACTGCCGGTATGGCCACGACCCGCGCCATCACCGACGAGGCGCAGCTGCGTGAGGTCATCGGCGAGCCCGCCGCGCTCGTGGTGACCAAGATCACGGATCGCCTGAACCCGCTGCTGCGGCAGTTCATCGAACGCTCTCCGTTCGTGTGCGTGGGGACGTCCAGCCCCGACGGCGGCCTCGATGTCTCCCCGCGCGGTGATCCGGCCGGCTTCGTGCGGATCCTCGACGAGCGGACGCTCCTGCTGCCCGATCGCCCCGGCAATCGCATCGCCGACACGCTCACCAACCTGCTGCACGACCCGCGCATCGCGCTGCTCTTTCTCATCCCCGGGGTCGGTGACACGTTCCGCGTCAACGGCACCGCCGAGATCATCGATGACCCTGACCTGCTCGCCGACAGCACGGTCGACGGCAAGCCACCCCGCCTGGGCCTCCTCGTGTCCATCGAGGAGTGCTACACGCAGTGCCCCAAGGCGATGATCCGCTCCGAGCTGTGGAACCCCGAGCGCCACATCGCACGCTCCGAGCTCCCCAGCAGCGGCGCCATCTTCCGCTCGCTCAACGATCCGAGCTTCGACGCCGCCGAGTACGACCGCGAGCGCGAGGCGCGCTACAAGCGCCGCGAAGGCCTCTACTAGGCCTCTTCGACGTCCATCCGGGCCACCAGCCCGGCGCGCATCGCGTAGACGTGCCTGACGGTCCCCGAGGCCACCACCTGGCCATCGAGGTCGCGCACGGTCTGCTCGACCTCCACCTCGATCCGGACACCATCCCCGCCCGCCCGGGTCTGGAAGCCGACCGGGGTCACGTGGGGATCAATGGCCGCCCATTGGCGCGTCCAATAGTCGCGGACCTCCTCGTGGCCGTGGACGCGGGCGCCCTCCCAGGCGTTGGGCCAGTCGACGTCGTCGGTCATCGCAGCCAGGACGGCGTCGATGTCACGGGCGTTGAAGCCGTCATACATGGTGCGCAGAAGCTCTTCCGAGGTCATGGCTGGAAGTCTAACGCAACTCATGGGTTGCGCGTCTGCAGCCAGCCGGCGTAGACCTCGATGAACGCCTCCATCGCCGCGTCGACCGCCTCCACGTCGCGGGTGGCGACGAGGTCGAGCAGCAGGCCGCGGGTGACCGCGATGCCGAGCCGGGCGTGCGCTCGGGCCTGCCCGCGCGAGAGCCCGTAGGCCATGTTGATCTCGACGGCCGGCTCCAGCCAGTCCTCGATGATCCCCTCGAGCATCTCCACGGTGTGGGGGCGGCCCTGGATCGCCTGGCCGTAGAGCTCGAAGAACAGACGCTCGTTGGGCCACAGCGACGGGTCTGAGATGTGCCGCCACCAGGCGCGCATGGCCTCGGCGACCGGCACATCTGCGGCGGGGACCAGATCGGCGAGGACGGCCCGCTGGCGGGCCTCGACCGCGTGCACGATGGCCACCCACAGGCCCTCCTTGGAGCCGAAGTGGTGGATGAGCATGCGGTGGCTGGTGCCCAGCGCGCCGGCGAGCCGGCGGAGGCTGAGATCCGTGATGCCGTTCTGCGCCACGTAGCCGATGGCGCCCTCCAGCAATGTCTCGCGGGGGCCCTTGTCAGTCAACGCCAGCCAGTGTACCATGTGGTACATGGAACCTGTACGAGTCATCACCAACGTCACGCAGCCGATCGAGGAGGTCTACGACTTCCTCGATGTCATGGCCAACCACGAGCCGTTCACCAACCACATCCTCAAGGACTGGGAGTACTCCGGACCCGATCGCGGGGTCGGCAGCAGGGCGCGCGTCCACGTGACCGCCGGCGGTCGCACGGACACCGTCGACATCGAGGTCGTCGACGCCGAGCGCCCCACCCGCATCGTCGAGCGCAACATCGGCGCCGGCGGCAAGCGCGTCGCGCACGGCACCTACACCCTGTCGGCGCTGCCCGACGGTGGGACCCACGTCCAGTTCGAGTACAGCTGGCAGGAGATCCCGCTCTCCGAGCGCCTGCTGTCGCCGGTCGTGCGGAGCATGTTGCGCCGCGCCAACGAGCGTGCGATGGAGCGCCTGGCCGAGCGATTGCAGACGGCCGTGGGGGTTTGACAGAGCGTCCCACGGGCAGGATCCTCCCCACATCGATAGGGGAGGTTTGCAAATGGCTGAGGTAGCCGAGCGGCAACGCACGGCGGCGCCGCAGGCGCAGCTCGACGCGGAGGGACTGGAACGGGGGGTCGGCTTCCTCGGGCTCCTGTGGGCCTCCGAGGGATCACTCATCGGATCGGGATGGCTGTTCGGCGCGCTCGCCGCCGCGGCCATCGCCGGTCCTTCGGCGATCATCGCCTGGCTGATCGCGTCGGTCATCGTGATCGTGCTGGCGCTCGTCCACGCCGAGCTCGGGGGCCTGTTCCCGGTCACCGGCGGCACGAGCCGGTTCCCGCACTATGCGTTCGGCAGCTTCGCCGGCGCCACCTTCGGATGGGCGTCCTATCTGCAGGCCGCGACCGTCGCCCCGATCGAGGTGCTGGCCGCCATCCAGTATCTGTCCACGGCGCATTGGGCCAAGAGCTTCTACGTCTCCCACGCCGTCGGCCCCGGCACCCTGAGCGGGGGCGGCATCGTCGCCGCGATCATCCTCATGGTCATCTTCGTGATCATCAACCTGATCGGGATCCGGTGGCTGGCGCGCGTGAACAACGGCCTGACCACGTGGAAGGTCTTCATCCCGATCCTGACGATCATCATCCTGCTGCTCACCCACTTCCACGGGTCCAACTTCAGCGCCGGCGGCGGCTTCTTCGTCAAGCACGGCGCGCTGAAGGCGATCCTCGTGGCCATCCCCGCGGGCGGCATCGTCTTCGCCCTGCTCGGCTTCGAGCAGGCGGTGCAGCTCGGCGGTGAGGCACGCAATCCCAAAGATGTGCCGAAGGCGGTCATCCTCTCGATCCTCATCGGGGCGGCGATCTACATCCTGCTCCAGGTCGTGTTCATCGGTGCGCTGGACCCGCACCTCCTCGCCTCCCAGCACAGCTGGCTGAACCTCGGGACAAAGAACACCAACCCCTCCGTGGTGGCGCTCAACGCGGGCCCGTTCTACACCGTGACCAAGGTCGCGGGCCTGGCCTGGCTGGCCTTCATCCTGCGCCTGGACGCGGTCATCTCGCCGGGCGGCACCGGCCTCATCTACCTGACGTCCTCGTCGCGGATCAGCTTCGGCCTCAGCCGCAACGGGTTCATCCCGTCGGTGTTCGAGACCACCAACGAGCGGACCAAGGCGCCGGTGTGGGGGATCATCGTCGCCACCATCATCGGCCTGCTGTTCCTCCTCCCGTTCCCCAGCTGGGCCGCGCTGGTCAACGTCGTGACGAGCTCCTCGGTGCTGATGTACGCCGGCGCCCCGCTGGCGCTGGCGGCGCTGCGCCGCCAGAAGCCCGACCTGCCGCGCCTCTACCGGCTGCCGGCCGCCGGGTTCCTCGCTCCGGCGTCGTTCGCCGCCGCCTCGCTCATCGTGTTCTGGGCCGGCTGGCAGACGTACTCGACCCTGATGCTGGCGATGTTGATCGGCTACGCGCTGATCTGGGCCTCCTACGCGTTCAACCTCAACCCCAAGCGGCCCAAGATGGACTGGGGCGCCGCGGTGTGGATCATCCCGTACTTCATCGGGATGGGGATCATCTCCTACCTCGGGCTGGGGACCAACGGCGAGTCCGGCGGGATCATCGGCAGCATCGGCGTCTTCAAGACCGTCCTGGTGGGCGGCAAGGACGAGCTCGGCGTGATCGGCAGCCTGATCGCCACCATCGTCTTCAGCCTGGTCATCTACTACGTGGCCATCTCGCGCCGGCTCCCCAGCGAGAAGGTGGACGAGTACGTCGCCGAGGTGTACCCACCCCCCGTCGCGGAGGGGTAGGGATGTAGCTACGTGGTGACGAGCGCTTCCTCGTCTGAGTAGATCTCGCCGCGCTCGGCCTTCTCGACCAGCGAGGCGGGCGGCTCGAAGCGCTCGCCGTAGCGCTCGGCGAGCTCGCGCGCGCGGGCGACGAACCCGGCCAGGCCGGTGATCTGGGGGTGGGTGGGTGGGGGCGTATACCCGTTGATGTACTGCAGCACGCCGCCGGTCCAGCCGGGGAAGCCGATCCCCATGATCGAGCCGATGTTGGCGTCGGCCACGGACTCGATCACGCCCTCGTCCAGGCACTTGACCGTCTCCAGCGCCTCTATGAACAGCATGCGCTCCTCGAGGTCTGAGAGGTTGATCTCCGACGGGTCGCCGGTCACGGGGAAGGCGTCCCTCAGTCCCGGCCACAGGCGCGTCCGCTTGCCCTCCACGTACTCGTAGAAGCCCGCGCCCTCGAGACGGCCCGGCCGCTGGAACTCGTCGAGCATGCGGTCGATGACCTGCTCGGACGGGTGACCGTCCCAGCCGGATGACGTCGCCTGCGCGGCCTCCTTGGCGGCGTTGCGGATCTTGCGCATGAGCTTCATGTTGAGCTCGTCCGACAGCTGCAGCACCGGCGCGGGATAGCCGGCCTGCGAGGAGGCCTGCTCGATCGTCGGCGCCGGCACGCCCTCGGTCAGCATCGCGATGCCCTCGTTGATGAAGGTGCCGATGACGCGGCTGGTGAAGAAGCCGCGGCTGTCGTTGACCACGATCGGCGTCTTGGAGATCAGCTTGGCCACGTCGAGCGCGCGATACAGCGTCTCGTCGGAGGTCTGGTCGCCGCGGATGATCTCGAGCAGGGGCATCTTGTCCACCGGGCTGAAGAAGTGCAGCCCGATGAAGTCCGCCGGCCGGCTGACGTTGCCGGCCAGCTCGGTGATCGGCAGGGTGGAGGTGTTGGAGCCCAGCAGGGCGTCGGGCGCCAGATGCGGCTCGATCTCGGCGAACACCTCGGCCTTGACCTTGGGGTCCTCGAAGACCGCCTCGATGACCAGCTCGGCGCCGGCGGCGGCCGACGGGTCGGTGGTGGCGGTGATCTTGGCCAGCAGCGCGTCGGCGTCCTCGAGCGAGGAGCGGCCGCGCTCCACGGCCTTGGCCACGAGCTTCTCGGAGTAGCTCTTGCCCTTGTCGGCAGCGGCCTGGTCGACGTCCTTGAGCACGACGTCGAGCCCGGCCTTGGCGCACACGTAGGCGATGGCGGCGCCCATCATCCCGGCGCCGAGGACCACGACCTTGGCCGGCGTGAACGTCTCGATCTCCGACGGCCGGCCGCGGTCGCCGGTGGCGCGCTGCAGATCGAAGAAGAACGCCTGGATCATGTTCTTGGAGACCTGGCCGGTGACGAGGTCCACGAAGTAGCGGCCCTCGATCTCCAGGGCGTTGTCGAAGTCGACCTGGGCGCCCTCGACGGCCGCGGCCATGATGTGGTGCGGCGCGGGGTAGTTGGCGCCCTTGATCTGCTTGCGCAGGTTGGCCGGGAAGGCGGGCAGGTTGGCCGCCAGCGCTGGGGTCGACGGGGTGCCACCCGGGATCTTGTACTTCTTGTCCGCGTCCCACGGCTGCTGAGCCTCGGGATTCGCAGCGATCCACTTCTTGGCCGCGGGGATGAGGTCATCGCGCGTGGGCACGACCTCGTTGACCACGCCGGTCTCGAGCGCCTTGGCCGGGCGCAGGCGCTGGCCCTGGAGCAGGAGCCCCATGAGCGCGTTGACGATCCCGAGCATGCGCACGGTGCGCACGACGCCGCCGGCGCCGGGCAGCAGGCCGAGCTGGACCTCGGGGAAGCCGACGACGGCCTTGGGATCGTCGACGACGATCCGGTAGTGGCAGGCCAGCGCGATCTCCAGCCCGCCGCCGAGCGCCGCGCCGTTGATGGCGGCCACCACCGGCTTGCCGAGCGTCTCCAGGCGGCGCAGGACCGCCTTGCCGTCGCGCACGAAGCCGGCGATCTCGTCGGCGTTCTCCTTCGTGGCCTGCTTGAGGTCGTTGAGGTCGCCGCCGGCGAAGAACGTCTTCTTGGCCGAGGTGATGATGACGCCCGTGATGTCGTCCTTCTCAGCCTCCAGCCGGTCGACGGTGGCCAGGATCGAGGCCGCGTAGGCGGCGTTCATGGTGTTGGCGGACTGGTTGGGATCGTCGAGGGTGAGGATGACGACGCCGTCTGCGTCCTTCTCCCAGCGGATGGTGGTGCTCTCCGCGCTCATCTCAGACACGCTCCACAACCGTGGCGATGCCCATGCCGCCGCCGATGCACAGGGTGGCGAGGCCGTAGCGCTTGTTCTGGCGCTCGAGCTCGTCCACCAGCGTGCCCAGGATCATGCCGCCGGTGGCGCCCAGCGGGTGGCCCATGGCGATCGCGCCGCCGTTGACGTTGACCCTGTCCATGTCGAAGCCCATGTCCTTGACGTAGCGCAGGACGACCGCGGCGAAGGCCTCGTTGATCTCGACCAGGTCGATGTCCTCGGCGGTGAGCCCGGCCTTGGCCAGCGCCTTGCGGCTGGCCGGTGCGGGGCCGGTGAGCATGATCGTCGGGTCGGCTCCGGATACCGCCGTGGCCAGGATCTTCGCCCGGGCGCGCAGCCCCAGCTCCGAGCCGGTCTTCTCGTTGCCCACGACGACGAGCGAGGCGCCGTCGACGATGCCCGACGAGTTGCCCGGGGTGTGGACGTGGTTGATCTTCTCGACCCAGTGGTACTTCTGCAGCGCCACGGCGTCAAAGCCGCCCATGTCGCCGATCGCGGCGAACGAGGGCTTGAGGCCGGCCAGCGTCTCGACGGTGGTGCCGGGCCGGATGAACTCGTCATGGTCGAGCACCACCTGGTCGTTGATGTCGAGGACCGGGACGACCGAGTTGGCGAAACGGCCGTCGGCCTGCGCGGCCGACGCGCGCTCCTGGGAGCGCACGGCGTAGGCGTCGACGTCGTCGCGGCTGAAGTCCTCGACGGTGGCGATCAGGTCCGCGCTGATGCCCTGCGGGACGAACGAGGTGTCGTAGGCCGTCTCGGGGTCCATCGCCCAGGCGCCGCCGTCAGAGCCCATCGGTACGCGGCTCATCGACTCCACGCCGCCGGCGAAGACGAGGTCCTCCCAGCCGGAGGCGACCTTCTGGGCCGCGATGTTCACGGCCTCCAGGCCCGAGGCGCAGAAGCGGTTGAGCTGGACGCCGGCGACGGTGTCGGGGAGGCCGGCCTTGATGGCGGCCGTCTTGGCGATGTCGGCGCCCTGGTCGCCGATCGGCGTCACACAGCCGAGCACGACGTCATCGACGCGGCTGGGATCGAGCTCGGGGTTGCGGCTGAGCGTCTCGTGCATCAGGCCCACGACCAGGTCCACGGGCTTGGTGGCGTGCAGCGAGCCGTTGACCTTGCCCTTTCCCCGCGGCGTGCGGATGGCGTCGAAGATGAGCGGTTCGGTAGCGGCCATGGGTCAGCTCCTTGGAGGGGTCAGCGGTGTCAGCACACTGGACACGGTGTTCGGAAATCCTGCCTGCAATGTTACCCGTGGCGCGCGAGCAGCAAGCCAAGCGCCTCGTGGGGATCCACCCGCCGGAAGCTCTGCGCGGGCCGCGGCTCGCGCGTCTGCGCCCGGGGGTCGCCAAGCATCGCGTCGATATGGGCATCGCTGTGTGCGCTACCTCTCACAACGACGTCGGGATCGGCGGTCTGGCCGGTGGGTGAGTAGACAAGCGCAGTGCGGATGCGTCGTTGGGCGCTGTGGCGCGTGTCGGGCCGGAGGTCGGGCTCTGGCGCGGGTGGGTGCGCCGGGACCGCCTGCGGGGCCTCGGGCACGAGCAGGCGGGTGACGCCCCGGTCGTTGATCGCCCGGAGGACCTGCTCGGCGTCGCCGGCGACCACGACCTCCTTGTGCGCGGGGTAGACGTCGAGCTTGCGCAGGGTCCCATGGTCGGCACCGACGTGGAAGGCGAAGTAGTCGGCGTAGGCGAAGAACTCCTCGCCGGCGGCGCGCAGCCGGTCATAGAAGGCGGTGACCGCGGCGAGGATGAGGCTGCCCGCGCCGGTCGCGCCCAGATCCTCATGGATGACGATGCCGAGGCGGTCGTGCTCGCTGAAGCCGGGGAACACGTCGCTGAGGGCGGCCGGTCTGCCGTCGACGACGATCTGGAACTCCTGGCTGCGCAGGGCGGTGGTGTGCATCGGCGAGCGCGGATCTTCTCAAGGCGTCCTTGCGGGTGTATCTATCGTGAGGAACAGTGAGCGCCGCTGACTTCCCCATCGAGCCGGGCGAGGGCGAGGCCGTCGACGAGAGCGAGGCCCGGTCAGGGCCGTTCGCGGGCCGCACTGCCTGGGCGCGCAACCTCGAGGCGCCGCTCCGTGACTTCCTGCGGACCGAGACCGGGTCGGCCGCGACCCTGCTGGTCGGCGCCGTGGCGGCGATGGTCTGGATCAACGTCGACGCGGGGTCCTACGCGAAGGTCTGGCACATGGTGCTGAGCGTGCGGATCGGCGGCGCCGGGGTGAGTCAGGACGTGCGCCACTGGGTCAACGACGGGCTGATGACACTGTTCTTCTTCGTGGTCGGGCTCGAGGCCCGGCGCGAGTTCGACCTGGGCGATCTGCGCGACCGCCGCCGTCTGGCGCTGCCGTTCGTGGCCGGCCTCGGCGGGATGATCGTCCCGATCGCCATCTTCCTGGCGATCAACGCGGGCGGGGCCCCGCGCGGGGCCTGGGGGGCGGCCATGTCCACCGACACCGCCTTTGCCCTGGGGATGCTCGCACTCGTCGGGTCGCGCTATCCCAACAGCCTGCGGGCCTTCATCCTCACCGTCGCCGTCGTCGACGATCTGGTGGCGCTCGTGGTCATCGCGGTCGCGTTCACCAGCACCGTGCACGCGGTGGCGCTGGCGGTGGGGGTGACGGTGTTCATCCTCATCCTGGTGCTGCGCAACCGCGGCGTGCACAACGGCGGGCCCTATCTGCTGCTGGGGATCATCGCCTGGGTGGCGTTCCTGCAGTCGGGGATCGACCCGATCGTCGTCGGCCTGGCCATGGGCCTGCTCACGATCGCCTACCCGGCGGCGCGCGAGGACCTGGAGCGCGCCACCGACCTGTTCCGCGTCTTCCGCGAGCAGCCGACCTCGGAGCTCCAGCAGTCCGCGCGGGCGGGGCTGCGCTCGGCGATCTCCCCCAACGAGCGCTGGCAGCAGATGTTCCATCCCTTCACCAGCTATGTCGTCGTGCCCCTGTTCGCGCTGGCCAACGCGGGCTTCGTGGTGAGCGGGTCGTTTCTCGGGCACGCCTACGGATCGGCGATCACCCTGGGGATCATCGCCGCCTACGTGGTGGGCAAGCCGATCGGCGTCACCGGCGCGGCGGCACTGGTGACCAAGCTCAGCCGAGACCGCATCCGCCCGCCGGTGGGGTGGGTGTCGGTGCTGGGCGGGGGAGCCGTGGCCGGGATCGGGTTCACGGTCTCGCTGCTGATCGCGTCGCTGGCCTTCAGCGGCCAGCACCTGGCCGAGGCCAAGCTGGGCGTGCTGACCACGCTGGTGGGCGGGCCGGCGGTGAGCTGGGCGATCATCTGCGTCACCTACCGGCTGCCCAAGAAGCTCAAGCTGCGACTGCTCATCGGCCGGGGCGAGACGATCGTGGATCTCTCGCCGGCGGTGGATCCCGAGCGCGACCACATCCGCGGGCCGGCCGAGGCGGCGGTGACGCTGGTGGAGTACGGCGATCTCGAGTGCCCCTACTGCGGCCAGGCCGAGGACGTGATCCGCGAGCTGCTGTCTGACTTCGGGGACCTGCGCTACGTGTGGCGCCACCTCCCGCTCAACGACGTGCACCCTCACGCGCAGCTCGCCGCCGAGGCGTCGGAGGCGGCCGCGGCCCAGGGCAAGTTCTGGGAGATGCACGACCTGATGCTGGCCCACCAGGATGAGCTCACGCTGCGCCAGATCGTGAGCCACGCCCAGGAGCTGGGCCTGGACATCGAGAGGTTCAAGGAGCACCTGCGCAAGCGCAAGGGCGCGCCGCGCATCGCCGAGGACGTGGAGTCCGCCGACATGAGCGGCGTGTCGGGGACGCCGTCGTTCTTCATCAACGGTCACCGCCATCAGGACGCCTACGACATCGACACGCTGACCAAGGCGGTGCGGCTGGCCCGGGTGCGCGCCACGATCGCCGCGTAGGCGCGCCTGGCGTCGAGGGCGCCCGGCTGGGTGCCCGGGTGCGCCCTCACCTTCCTCTTCGTCTTCTCCTAAGCGGCTCTTCGCGTTCTCGTAAAGGGCTCTTCGCCCGGCGGCGCACGCTCCGGGGCATGACTGGAAAGCGTGTGATTCCCACCCTGGCCGCGACCGTCGCCTGTGCGCTCGGCACCGTCCCGGCCGCGTCGGCCTCGACCGACGCACAGACCGCGTCCAGCGCCAACTGGGCCGGGTACGTGGTCGGCGGGTCGTCGTCGGCCACGCGTTTCAGGAGCGTCTCCGGAAGCTGGGTGGCGCCGACCGCGAAGTGCACCAGCGGTCAGAGCTTCTCCTCCTTCTGGGTCGGGCTCGGCGGCTCGGACGGTTCGAGCTCGACGTCCGACGCGGGCTCGTGGTCTGACCCGAGCGCGGGGTCCGGCTCAGGCGCGGCGTCCGGCTCGAGCTCGTCGACGAGCCTGGAGCAGGCGGGCACCGAGGCCGACTGCAACGCCGACGGCTCGGCCACCTCCTCCGCCTGGTATGAGCTTGTGCCCTCTCCGCCCGTCAAGGTCGGTATGGCGGTTCATCCCGGAGACCACATCACCAGCAAGGTGACCGTGGATGGTGCCAACGTGACCGTCCAGCTGGCGAACGCCACCACCGGCGGCTCGTTCGAGAAGACGTTTCAGGTGAGCGACCCGGACGTGTCCAGCGCCGAGTGGATCGCCGAGGCGCCCTCCACGTGCAGCCAGAGCGTGTCGGGATGCACGCCGCTGTCGCTGGCCGATTTCGGCACCGTGCAGTTCTCAGGCGCCAGCGCCACGACCACCGACGGCCACACCGGGACCATCTCGGACTCCGACTGGCAGACGGCGGCCGTGCAGCTCAGCCCCAGCGCGTCGCAGTCGGGCTACGGCGACGCGCAGTTCGCCTCGTACTCGAGCTCGGCGGGGGCGACGCCGTCGTCACTGTCGAGTGACGGCGCCTCGTTCTCCGTGGCGTGGAGCGGCGATGCGTCGAGCTCCGGGTCAGATGGCTCGGGCGGGTCGGGCGGGTCGGGCGGGTCGGGCGGGTCGGGCGGGTCGGGCGGGTCGGGCGGGTCGGGCGGGTCGGGCGTCAGTGGCTCGGGCGGGTCCGGCTATCCGGGTGACGGCTACGGCGGCTACGGCGGCGGCTACGGCGGCTGGGGCGGCTACGGCTCCTACGGGGGCGGTGGCTACTCCGGCGGCTACGGAGGCGACAGTGGCTGGGGCGGCTACGGCTACGCGTACGTGCCGGGGGCGTACGGCTACTAGCGGCACTGGGTTGAGGTCGATTTTGAAGCTATTTCCTTCAAGATCGACCACGACTCCGCGGGGCGGTGAGTCAGCGCGGCGGCGAGGCCTTCTTGAGGGCCCGCTGCGCCGCGACCACCACTGACTTGCGGTTGGCGTGGGCGAGCTCGAAGAGCTCCACGGCGGCCAGCTCCTCGCGGGTGGCCGACGGGAGGCGGGCGACGACGTCGCGGGCCTTGAGGCTGCGGTAGCCCGGCCACGGCTCCCGGATGCGGATCTGGGCTCCGGCGCCGTCCTCGGCGCCGGGCTCGGCGACCTCCTCGACGAGCTCGGGCTCGGTGGAGACGTGGGCCGGCGCGGGCGGTGCCGGGGGCGTGGGGGGTGACGCGGTGGGCGGCGCGGGCGGTGCCGGGGGCGTGGGGGGTGACGCGGCGGGCGGCGCGGGCGGTGCCGGCGGCGTGGGGGGTGACGCGGTGGCCGGCGCGGGCGGCGGGGCGGGCGTGGGCGCAGCCGGGGTGGGCGCGGGCGCGGGCGTGGGCTCCGCCACCACCTCGCCGGTGACGACGTCCGCGTCGCCGTGGCCGTTGCCGTGGTGCAGCCCCAGCCGCTGCGCGACCTCGCCGACGACCGCGCCGGCGATCCCGATCGCCTGTTGGGCCGTCTGAACGGTCATCTCGATCCCGCGTGTGGCGATCCTGTACTGGCGGGTAAGGATGGAGCCGAGCACGGCGATTGGCTACCCGAGGCCCCCGGGCCCTAACCAGTTGCCGGCGCTACCCACCCCATCCCCGATCACGTAGGCTGCGCGTCCCAGGTGAGGAGAACCCCATGGTAGAAGTGGATCTGAAGGCTCTGCTCGACCCGAGGACACTGGTCGGCGGCGGCCTGAAGCTGGTCGAGCGGTTCGGCGACGAGGCGTACTTCGCCGCGGTGTGCATTCGCAGCGGGATGGTGGGCCCCGAGCTGCCCCACAAGGTGGCCCAGATGCTGCTGGCGTTCGAGCGCCACGGGATGCTGGCGGGCGCGGTCACCATCGGCGCGATCCGCCACGGCGACCGGGTGGCCATCCGCGACGAGCGCGGCGACGTCACCTACACCCAGCTCGACGAGCGGACCAACGCGCTGGCCAACGCCTGGCGCGCGGACGGCTTGAAGCCCGGGGACGGGGTGGCCATTCTCGTGCGCAACCACCGCGGCTTCCTGGAGTCCGTGTTCGCGGCGGCCAAGCTGGGCGCGAAGATCATCCTGCTCAACACCTCCTTCGCCGGCCCCCAGATCCGCGAGGTGGCCGAGCGCGAGGGCACCGACCTGCTCGTCTATGACGACGAGTACGCCGAGGTGCTTCAGGGCGTCGATCCGCCGCACGGGCGCTGGCGCGCCTGGGTCGACGACGAGGCCCATCATCCGGAGCGCGTCGACGACTCGCTCGAGTCGCTGATCGACGGGGGCGACACCGGCGCGCCGCCCCGGGCCGGGCGAGCACCCAAGATCGTCATCCTGACCAGCGGCACGACCGGCACGCCCAAGGGCGCCCCGCGCGACGAGCCCAAGTCGCTGGGGATCATCGGCGGGCTGCTCAGCAAGGTGCCGTTCCGTGCCCGGGAGACCACTGAGCTGGCCGTCCCCATGTTCCACGCCCTGGGCTTTGCCGGCATGGCCCTCGGCCTCGCGCTGGGCTCGACGCTCGTCGTGCGGCGCCACTTCGACCCCGAGGCCACGCTGGACAGTCTCCAGGAGAACGAGGCCACCGCGCTCATCGTCGTCCCGGTGATGCTCCAGCGCATGCTCGAGCTGCCCGACAACGAGGTGGCCAGCCGCGACACGTCGCATCTCAGAGTCATCTTCGTGTCGGGGTCGGCGCTGAGCGTCGACCTCGTCAAGCGAACGCTTAAGGCCTTCGGACCCGTCGTCTACAACATGTACGGCTCCACCGAGATCGCCTACGCGACGATCGCCACGCCCAAGGACCTGGGTGAGGAGCCCGGCAGCGTGGGCAAGGTGGTGCGCGGCGTGGTGGTCAAGATCTTCGACGACGACGGCGAGGAGGTGAAGGCCGGGGCCAGCGGCCGGATCTTCGTCGGCAACAGCGCCCAGTTCGAGGGCTACACCGGCGGCGAGACCAAGGAGCAGATCAAGGGCCTGATGTCCTCCGGCGACGTGGGCCACTTCGACGACAAGGGCCGGCTGTTCATCGACGGTCGCGACGACGAGATGATCGTGTCCGGCGGCGAGAACGTCTTCCCCGCCGAGGTCGAGGACCTGCTGGCCGGTCACGAGGCGATCGCGGAGGCCGCGGTCATCGGCGTCGACGACGAGAAGTTCGGCCAGCGGCTCAAGGCCTTCGTCGTGGTGCGCGACGGCAAGGACCTCTCCGAGGACGCGGTCAAGGCCTACGTCAAGGACAACCTTGCCCGCTACAAGACCCCGCGCGAGGTGGTGTTCATGGATGAGCTCCCGCGCAACCCCACGGGCAAGGTGCTCAAGCGTGAGCTCGTCGAGCAGGACGAGGACGCGGACCAGGATGACGGCAGGCCCGCGCCCAAGGCGGGCGCGGCCAAGGCGGGCGCGGCCAAGGCGGGCGCGGCTAAGGCGGGCGCGGCCAAGGCGGGCGCGGCCAAGGCGGGCGCGCCCAAGGCGGGCGCCGCGAAGGCCGGGGCCGCCAAGGGCAAGTCCGCGTCGGAGGAGACGTAGCCGGGCCACCCACATACGGGCCGCCGTTCGCCTCCTACCAGGCCGAGATCTTCCTGCGCGGCCTGGCCGGCGAGCGTCCCGGCCAGCCGCTGGGCTGGGCTGAGCTGGCGGCCGAGGCCCAGCGCGTCGCCGACCCGCAGGGCTTTGACTACGTGGCCGGCGCCGCGGGCACCGAGGACACGATGCGGGCCAACGTGGAGGCGTTTCGCCGCTGGCGGATCGTCCCGCGGATGCTGCGCGACGTGTCGGGCCGCGATCTGTCCACCACCGTGCTGGGCACCGACTGCCCGGCGCCGCTGGGACTGGCGCCCGTGGGGGCGCAGGCGATCGTCCACGCCGACGGCGAGCAGGCCTCGGCGCGCGCGGCCGCGGCGGTGGGACTGCCCATGACGGTGAGCACGATGTCGACGATGACCATGGAGCAGATCGCGGCAGCCGGCGACGGGCCCAAGTGGTTTCAGCTCTACTGGCCCACGGACCGCGACCTCGCCGCCAGCTTCCTGGCGCGGGCCGAGGCCGCCGGCTACCGCGCGATCGTCGTCACGCTGGACACGTTCCTGCCCGGCTGGAAGCCGCGCGACCTTCAGCGCGCCTGGCAGCCGTACCTGCAGGGCGTCGGGATCGCCAACTACGTGGCCGACCCGGTCTTCCGGGCGCGGCTGGCCGCACCTCCGGAGGAGGACATGCCGGCCGCCGTGGGCGAGTTCGTCGGCGTGTTCACCAACCCGCGCCTGACCTGGGAGGACCTGGAGTTCCTCCGCAGCCACACGACGCTGCCGATCGCCCTGAAGGGCATCCTCCATCCCGACGACGCTCGCGCGGCCCGCGAGCACGGGATGGATGCGGTCGTGGTCTCCAACCACGGCGGGCGTCAGGTGGACGGGGCGATCGCCTCGCTGGACGCGCTGCCGGCCATCGTCGACGCGGTCGCAGACGACATGGACGTGCTGCTCGACAGCGGGGTCCGGTCCGGGGCCGACGTGGTCAAGGCACTGGCGCTCGGCGCCGACGCGGTGCTCGTGGGCCGCCCCTACATCTGGGGCCTGGCTGTGGGCGGTGAGGCCGGCGTCCTGGCGGTCCTGCGGGCGTTGCTGGCCGAGGTGGACCTCACGATCGGCCTCAGCGGTCACAGCGCGCCCGGCGAGCTCCATCCCGGCGTGCTGGCCCGGGACGCGCGCACCTGACCCGCGTGCGGCCGGCGTGCTGGCCCGGGACGCGCGCACCTGACCCGCGTGCGGCCGGCGCGCCGGGTGCGGCGGGCGCGCATCTGACCCGCGTGCGGCCGGCGCGCCGGGTGCGGCGGGCGCGCATCTGACCCGGCTACGGCTCACCAATCCAGGGGGTGCGGCTCGCGCCAGATGGGTATGTAAGGGGTCGATCCCTCCACCGAACCTGACCGCGTCTGCGATGCACTGTTTTCCGGTTAGACTGTGGAGCCAATCCATTTCTTACCGCGGGAGGTAGAAGTGATGGAGACGAAGCTTGCTGCGCGCTGGGCGCGGCGGTCAGCAGTCCTACTGTTTGTCGCTGGTGCCTGTGCCACCTTCGGCGTCTCGGGGGCGAGCGCCCTGCCGGGGATTGGGCGCGCCGCTCGCATGCCCGTCCGCGGGCCGACGGTGAACCTCGGCTGCGCGACTCCGATGTCAGGCGCAGTCCACTGCTTTGCACGGGCGATCCGCCCGGCCAAGCAGAACGGCCCCGAGGTGATGGCCGGCCCGACCGGACTGGGCCCGACCCAGATCCAGTCGGCCTACAAGCTGATCGGCCTCAACGGCTCGGGCCGTACGGTCGCCCTCGTCGACGCCTACGACGACCCCAACGCGGCCTCTGACCTCAACACGTTCCGCTCGGCCTACGGCCTGCCCGCGTGTACGACGGCCAACGGCTGCTTCGAGAAGGTCAACCAGAACGGCGCCACCAGCCCGTTGCCGTCCGGCGACTACGGCTGGGCCGAGGAGGAGAGCCTCGACGTCGACGCGGTCTCCTCGGCGTGCCCCACGTGCCACATCCTCCTGGTGGAGGCCAACTCGGCCAGCACCTCGGCTCTGTCCAAGGCGGAGAACAGTGCGGCCAAGGCGGCCGGCGTGGTGGCCATCTCCAACAGCTACGGCGGCTCGGAGGCCTCCTCGGAGACGTCGACCGACAGCTCCTACAACCATCCTGGCGTCGCCATCACCGTCAGCTCCGGCGACGGCGGCTACGGCGTGGAGTATCCGGCCGCGTCGCGCTACGTGACCGCTGTGGGCGGCACGACGCTGACGCAGGCCTCCAACGCCCGCGGGTGGACGGAGAGCGCGTGGTCGGGGGCCGGCAGCGGCTGCTCCTCGTTCGAGGCCAAGCCGGCATGGCAGACCGACTCAGGCTGCGCCAAGCGCACGGTGGCGGATGTGTCGGCCGACGCCGACCCCAACTCGGGCCTGGGTGTCTATGACACCTACAACAACTGTGGCTCGAGCAGCACCTGTGACACCCTGATCGAAGAGGGCGTCGCGCAGGGGCTCGACGGCTGGGCCCAGGTGGGCGGCACGAGCCTGAGCTCGCCGCTGATCGCGTCGGTCTATGCCCTGGCGGGCAACACCGCCTCGATCACCTACGGCAGCTACCCCTACAGCCACACGAGCTCGCTGTTCGACGTGACCAGCGGCTCCAACGGCAGCTGTGGCGGCTCGTACCTGTGCACCGCCGGAGCGGGCTACGACGGCCCCACCGGTCTGGGCACCCCGAACGGCACGGGCGCCTTCTAGCCAGCACGGCGTGAAACGGACCCCACCCACCCCCCGCCCCATCGGCGGGCGGGGTGGGGGGTGTCGTCCCCGTAGACTCGGCGGGCGATGATGATCCTGCCTCCGGGGCACGCCGAGGAGGTGCGGCGCCGACAGGCGTTCGCCCCGCGCGAGCTGTGGTTGATCCGCGGCGTCGTGGCCGTGGTGGCCGTCCTGGCGGTGGTGCTGGTCATCTCACTGGCCACCGGGGAGACGAAGTCGGGGAACGGGTGCGTGTCGGTGAGCCTGGCCTACTCCACCGGCGGTGACCACATCACCCGCTGCGGCGAGGGCGCCAAGTCCCTGTGCCGCGGGGTCGGCCACTCGGGCGGGATCACCGGCGTGCCGGCGCAGACCGTCGCCGCGGCCTGCCGCCAAGCCGGGCTGCCGGTCGGCTGACCGGCCGCTCACCATAAGATGGGGGCCGTGACCGACCCCGCCGCGTTCCGCGCTCAGTTCCCGATCCTCGAGCGCGTCTCCTATCTGAACGCCGGCACCGAGGGTCCGCTTCCCCAGCGCGCGGCCGATGCGGCCACCCAGCGCATCGATGCCGAGCTGACCGGCGGCCGAGCCGGCAAGGCCTACATCGAGGTGGTGCGGGGGCTGGCCGGAGACCTGCGCGCCGGGTACGCCCGCGTGCTCGGGTGTGACACGGTCGACGTCGCGCTCACCGGCTCCACCACCGACGGTGT
Organism: uncultured Actinomycetota bacterium; assembly: GCA_963771675.1. Taxonomy (GTDB): domain Bacteria; phylum Actinomycetota; class Thermoleophilia; order Solirubrobacterales; family Solirubrobacteraceae; genus Palsa-465. Next base: position 154,602 of record CAVYUJ010000013.1, read on the forward strand.
CAACACCGTCCTGGGCGGCCTCTCGCTGCGCCCCGGCGATGAGATCGTCACCAGCGACGAGGAGCATCCCGGGCTGCTCGCCCCCCTCGGCCGGCTCAGGCGACTGTCCGGGGTCACCGTCACGGTCGTGCCGTTCGCCCAGATCGCCGACGCGGTGACATCCGCCACGCGGCTGGTCGCGTGCTCGCACGTGTCCTGGGTGAGCGGGCAGGTCGTCGACTCATCCGCGCTGGCCGCCACCGGGGTTCCGGTCCTGCTCGACGCCGCGCAGGGCGTCGGCGCGGTGCCGGTCGACGTCCACGCGCTGGGCTGCGCCTTCTACGCCGGGTCAGGGCAGAAGTGGCTGTGCGGTCCCGAGGGGAGCGGCTGCCTGTACGTGAGCCGGGAGCGGCTCGACGAGCTGACGATCCCGTGGCCCGGCTACGGCTCGCTGGCCGACGCCTCCCACGCGCTGGACTCGGGCCCCGCCGAGACCGCCGCCCGGTTCGACCATGGCTTCCCGCCGGGGCTGCGCAGCGCCTGGGCGCTCGCCTCCCTGAGCGTGTTCGAGGACGCCGGGTGGGAGTGGGTGCATACCCGTGCCGCCGACCTGGCCGCCGGACTCGCCGAGCGCCTCGCGGAGCGCGGCCTGGTGGTGGGTCCCCGCGGGCACTCGACGCTCGTCGCCTGGGAGCCGCGCGCCGACGACCTGGATGCCGAGGTGGGGCGGCTCGCCGAGGCCGGATTCGTCGTGCGCAGCATCCTGTCGCACCGCCTCATCCGCGCCTCGGTGGGGGCGTGGTCCTCTGAGGAGGAGCTGGCCGCGCTGGCGGACGCCGCGGCCGGTTAGTCGTCGGCGATCCGCTGGGGGTGGGTGTAGACGTTGACGGTGCCGCGGCGGGCGAACCCGCACAGCGTCAGCCCGCGATCGTCGGCCAGCTCGATGGCCAGCGAGCTCGGCGCGCCGACCCCGATGAGGATGGGGGCGCCGGCGACCGCGGCCTTCTGCACGAGCTCAAAGGAGAGCCGGCCGCTCACGCACAGCACCCGGCCGCTCAGCGGCAGGTACCCGTCCATCAGCGCACGGCCGACGACCTTGTCCATCGCGTTGTGGCGGCCCACGTCCTCACGGGTGTAGAGCAGCTCCCCGTCGGCGTCGAACAGGCCGGTGGCGTGCAGGCCGCCGGTGCGCCGAAAGCCCGGCTGGTCCAGGCGGTTGGGGAGCTCGGCGGCCAGATCGCGGGCAATCGTCGGCTCGGCGGAGACAGGCGCGCTGAGGACGGCGACCTCCTCCAGCGCGCCCTTGCCGCAGACGCCACAGGAGGACGTGGTGTAGAAACGGCGGACGCCCGGATCGCGCGTGAGCGGGCCCGTGACCTCGATCGTGTTGTTGGCGAGGTCCTCGGTGAGGCCGGCGTCGCGGACGCCGTCGATGAGCCCCTCGCCGTAGAGGAACCCCAGTGCCAGCTCCTCGTCATGGCCGGGGGTGCGCATCGTCACCGCCAGCGCAGCGCCGTCGACACGGATCTCCAGCGGCTCCTCGAGCGCCACCGCGTCCTGCACGCCGTCGTGCGTCACCGTCTTGTACACGCCTGTGGACGCTAACGGATGCGCTGCGTGCCCCGGCCGGGGCCCGGAGTCGGTCAGGCGGCGGCGAGCTCGCCGCTCAGCTCCACCTCGAAGCTCTGGGACTCACGCTCCAGGGTGCCGTCAGGTGCGATGCGGTAGGCGCCGGTGCGCCGCAGCGGCGGCGAGTAGCAATGGATGGTGACGGCGGGCCCGGTGCCGGCATGCAGCACGCGATGGATGGCCACCGGCGGCAGCGTGAACGTGCTGCCCGGACCGATCTCCCGTGACACCGGCTCGCCGGCCAGGGTCAGGCGGTCCTCGCGCACCCGGCCGGAGACGACCGCGATGCCGGCCGCCGACTCGTCGTGGTCGTGAAAGCCGGTGTCCTGATCCTCGCTCCAGCAGATCACCCAGGCGTTGACGTCCTCGTCGTCCCAGATCTGCTCGTAGACCCGGACGTCCTCGGCGTGGCGGATGAGATGGCGCCAGCGCTCGGGCGATTCGGCCAGCGCGGTGGCAAAGCGCTTGAGCTCATCGAGAGACAGGCTCATGCCGGCACCTCCGCCGTCGTCATCAGGCGCGCCGCGTTATCCATGAGCGCGCGATCGCGGCCGGTGTGGACCGGCTCGACGACGGGACGGTCCGAGCCGTAGACCATCTGCGCGGCCGCCACCCAACCGGCCATGGCCTCGACGAGCCCCGGCCCGTAGCTCGAGGTGTCATAGAACGTGAGCGGATCGCGCAGGTCGATGTCGGGGCCCCCGCGCGTGGCCAGGCGCTCTGACTGCAGCGGCGCGCCGCCCGCCAGCATCGCGAACACGACGGTCAGCCCGGGCAGCTCACGGCGTCCGTGGGTGGCGAAGGTCAGCCATGCCGCCTGCATCTGGGAGACGTAGTCGGTGAGGGCGCGCCACCACAGGGGGTCGGTGAGCGGCGCCTCGTGCACCTGCGCGCCCGCGGTGCCGCCGGGGTGGACGAACAGCGGGACACGGTGCTGCTGGACGCGCTCGAGCACCGGGCCCAGGGCGGCCAGCGCGTCGCGTCCGGCCAGCGCGCACGCCGGCACCGAGACGCCGACGCAACCCCGGCGCAACACGTCGTCGACGTCGGCGGGGTCGGGGTCGTCGACCGGGATCGGGCCCCAGGCGCCGAAGCGGTCCCCGAGGGCCAGCACGCCGTCGAGGTGGGCGGAGATGAGCTCCGCGGCCACGTCGTGGTGAAGCGCCTCGATCCCGATCGGGCTCGACAGTGCCACGACCGCTCGCTCGAGCCCGTCGGCGGCCAGCAGCTGCGCGCGCCGGTCCTCGGACTCGCCGGCGGTATCGATCACGTAGGGCAGCTCGCCGCCGCCGTGCAGGACGGTGAGACCGTCGCCGCGGCGGACGAAGGGGAGACGGTCGCGCCGGGCGAGAGCGTCGAGAAGGGGAGTGGTCCAGACGTGCTGGTGAAGGTCGACGGGCATGGTCGCAAATCTAACTAACTCACTTGAATTTATCAAGATTGTGGTGCGCCACGGGGGCGACGGCCGGCGGGGGCGGCGGCCGGCGGGGGCGGTGGCCGGCGGGGGCGGTGGCCGGCGGGGGACGGCGGCCGGCGGGGGGCGGCCGGCGGGGGCGGCGGCGGCCGAGGGCGGGCGGGGTCAGCCGCTGGTCGTGCTGGTGGTGGAGACGCTCGAGGTCGTCGAGGTGCTCGCCGCCTGAGCCGCAGGCAGTCCCAGGTCCTTGGACAGCGAGGTGTCGGCGGTCTTGATCTTGGCCGCGTCGACGAGCAGGGCGCGGGTGGCCGTCCCGGCAGTCGAGGCGTCATGCTTGGTGGCGGCGGTCGAGATCTTGGAGAGGTCGCCCCTGAGCGAGCGGAAGCCCGCGACGAGGCTGGTCATCCGCTGCGTGTACGTGCTCGGGGCCGCGAGGGCCGCGAGCTGGGTCGCCTGCCGATCGGCGCGCGTGGCGAGGGCGCGGAACTCCTTGGCCAGCTCCGCATCGGTCTTGGTCCCGGCGCCGGTGATGTCCTTGGCGATGTCCGTGCCGAGCTGGCGAAATGCCTTCTGGCTCGTGGCAAAGCCGCTCTTGAAGTCCACGTGGCTGGTCGACGAGGACGACTTGCTCGACCCGCAGCCGGCGGCGGCCACCGTTGCGGCGATCGTCAGCGCCCCCACGAACTTCCGGTTGAACACGCGCGGCACGGTATCGCACGGGCGGCCGTCAGCGGGACCGCGTCGCGGTTATCTTTCCGTCCATGAGCGGCGACGATCCGTCAGCGGAGAACCTGCGGCGCCGGCAGCGCGAACAGGAGCGCCTGGAGCGCGATCAGGTCGGCGAGTCCGATACCGCGGCGGAGGCCGATCGCCACCGGCGCCGCGCCGAGAAGGCCGCCTACCTGCAGCGCAAGCTCGAGCAGCGCCAGCGCGCCGAGCGCGACGCCGACGACGATCCGGACCTGCCGCCGGCGGCCTGACCGCCCGCCCGTCCCTGCTCGGGCACCCGGGTGCGGTCAGCCGCGCGAGCGCGGCGCGTGTGGTGTGGTCCCCGCGCGGGGCCGGGTCAGATCCTGCCCAGAACGAGCAGGACGAGCAGGACGAGTGCGACAAGCCCAAGGATGCCGCCGAACAGCGCCACCTTGAGCAACACGAGCACGATCGCGACCACCACCAGAACTCCGATGAGCCCTGTGATCATGTTTCTCCCTCCGGTGTGTTTGGTTGCCGCACGGAGTCCGGCGCCCCGGTTCCCTACCGGCACCGGGCGCGGCAATGTACTCACCTTCGCTGTGGTCCTACCCGGGCCCTGCCACGGGCAACCGGGGGTTGACGGACATGCGAACATACGTTCGATGACGAGCGACGGCAGCCCCTATGCCCGATTTCGCCGGGCACTGGAGACCGGCAACGAGATGCTGGTCCTGGGCGCGGCGCGGGAGCTCCCGCAGATCGCCCTCGACGATGCCCTGCGCATCTGTCTGGTTCTGCGCGACGGCGACCGTGACCGCTATGAGCGCGCCGCCGTGCGCTGGCTCGGTCGCTTTGCCCTGGAGGCCCGCGCGGCCACGATCCCCGATCTCCGCGTCGCGGCGGCTGCGCTCGAGGCACTGCCCACGCGCACGGCCGAGGCGATGGAGCAGCTTCAGCGGCTGTGCGTCGCGCGTGGGATCGGCTGAGCGGCGGTCGCCACGGGCGCCAGGCCGACGACGTGCTCGAGCCACGCGGCGAGCAGCCGCCGGGCCTGCGCGGTCGCCTGCGTCTGGTGCTCACGCACCTGCACGATGAGACGGCCCAGCGCGCCGGGGCCCAGCAGCCGCTCCAGGCTCTGCGCGTAGGCGGGGACCTCGCCCCACGCCGTGGCCAGGGCCGCGTCGACCTCGAGGTGGAACTGCATGGCGTAGGCGTTGTGAACGGTGAAGGCCTGCTGCGGATAGGCGTCTGAGCGGGCCAGGCCGACCGCGCCGTCGGGCAGGTCGTAGGTGTCAGCGTGCCATTGCAGCGCCACGAACTCCCGCGGCAGAGTGCCGAATACGGGGTCCGCGTCGGCCTGCTCGGTGAGTCTGACCGGGAGCATGCCGACCTCCGCCGCGGGGCCGGGGAACGCTCGCGCGCCGAGGCTGGCGGCGAGCAGCTGGGCCCCGAGGCAGACGCCCCAGTACGGCATTCCCGCGCGTACGGCCTCGGCGATGAGCTGCTTCTCCGCCGACAGCCAGGGCAGCCGGTCATCCTCATAGGCCCCCATCGGGCCGCCCATGGCGATGATGCCGGCATAGCCGCGCCAGTCGGGGAGCCGGTCGCCCTCGTCGATCTCGACGCGGTCAAGCGCAGCGCCCCAGGCCAGCAGCTCGTCCTCGAAGGCCGCGGGCGGCTCGCACGCGATGTGCTGGAGGACGAGGAAGGTGGCCATCGGCGGGAGCCTAAAGGCTGGAGGCAACGTCGAGGTCCGCGACCCGTGGACGCGCCTCACACCATGATCTTGCCGCCGGCGACGTCGAGCGTGACGCCGGTGATCCACGCCGACGCGTCCGAGGCGAGGAACAGCGCCGCGGCGGCCACGTCCTCGGGCTGGCCGATCCGCTGCAGCGGAAACGAGGCCCCCAGCTCCCGGCGCTGCTCCTCGGTCGTCCACGTCCGCATGCGCTCGTTCTCCACCGCCGAGGGCGCGATGCAGTTGACGCGGATCCCGTGCGGCCCCATCTCGCCCGCCAGGTGGCGCGTGAACGCGATGACGCCGGCCTTGGCCGCGGCATAGGCGGCGCTGGAGCGCGCGGCTTGGCGGGCCGCCGCCGAGGACATCGTGATGACCGAGCCGCGGCGGCGCTCGGCCATCGCCGGCAGGAAGGCGTGAACGCAGACGAACGTAGCCGTCAGGTCGGAGTCCACCACCTCCCGCCAGTGCGCGACCGACTCCTCCGTGGTGGGCACGGGCATGCCGTTGCCGCCCGCGAACGGGGCCAGGACCTCGACCGGGCCGAGCCGCTCGGCGATCGCCGCGGCCGCCTGGCCCATGTCGGCCTCGACGGTGGCGTCGGCGCGAAGCGGCATCACCTCGCCGCCGGCGGCCGTGATCGCGCCGGCCACGCCGGCCAGGGCCTGCTCGTCGCGGCCGATGATCGCGACCGCCGCCCCGTTGGCGGCCAGCGCGCGAGCGGTCTGGGCGCCGATGCCGCGCGAGCCGCCGGTGACCACAGCCACCCGGCCGGCGAGATCGGGATACCGGCCCGGCGCGGCCGCGGTCACCGCTGGTCCTCGTCGGTGCGCTCGTGCGGTGGGGTGGTGTGGGTGGTCACGTGCCTGCCTCCTGCGGTCGGTGTTCGCGCCTGAGGTGAAGCATAGAGATCTAAGGTTTAGAGGTCAAATCCTTTGATCCCGCTGTATGCTTTGCGCGGTCATGCCGGCGCCGCGCACCCCGCCGATCGGACTGCACCTGTCAGCCGCCGCGCGCACGGTCACCCGTGCCTTCGACGACGCGCTGGGCGAGGCCGGCGGCTCGATGCCGGTGTGGCTGGTGCTGCTCAACCTCAAGATCCGCCGCCAGGTCGCCAACCAGCGCGAGCTCGCCGCCGCGGTCGGCATCCGCGAGGCGACGTTGACCCACCACCTCAACGCCATGGAGTCCGACGGCCTGCTCACGCGCCGCCGTGACCCACAGAACCGGCGCGTGCACCTGGTGGAGCTCACCCAGGCCGGCGAGGCGGCGTTCGCGCGGCTACGTGATGCCGCCCTTGCCTTTGACCGGCGCCTGCGCCACGGGATCGGCGCCGGGGAGCTGGTGGCCTTCGAAGCCGTCCTCGACCGGCTCGCTGCCAACGTCGCGCCGACCGACACGGACCGCGAGGCCGATGACGCCGAGCACGCCGGCGCACGGCGGGCGGCCCGCCCGGCGTGAAGTGCCGTGCGGGCCGCTGCCTGCGTAACCCCCGTTGATCGCGGTGCCCCCGCACCGGGGTCGGGGAACGTCCCCGATGTGCGTACCGCCGATCGCCCCCGGGTGTGGCTCGCGGCGCGCCCCTGATCAGGCGAGAGGGAGCCTGATCGACGCCGGGCCCAGCTGGTGCTCAGCTCCCGAACTGGCTCTGGCAGCTCGCCAGCTTCGACGGATCGGTCCCGGCCGCCGTCACGCACGAGGTCAGCTTCGCGGCCTTGTCGAGCTGCTTGTTGGCCTGACTGGAGACGGCGCTCGGTGCGCCGGTGCTGTTGAGCTGCTTCTTGGCCTGGTCGATGACCTGCTGCGTCTGCCGCAGGCCATCGACAACTTCGAGCACCTGCCGCGTTCGACGGCGGTGAGGCGCCGGGCGAGCTCGCCGCGTCGATGCTGGCCGATCACGCCAACGTGCGCGAGGCGGCCGAGGACGCCATCGCCGCCGGCGACCAGGACGCCGCGGTCGCCCTGGCGCTGGGCTCGCGTCGCTGTGGCTGGCGGGGATGCTGCGCCAGGAGGCCCAGGAGCTCGCCGTGCGGCTGCTGGATCGCTTCGAGGTCCCCGGCCATCAGGAGGTGGCGCTCGTCCGTGCCGTCGCCTACCTGGACTACAGCCCCACGGCCAAGACATGGCACCGGCGGCTGGCCTCGGTGGCCGCCAGGATCGGCGATCACGAAGCGCTGGCCATGGCCACGGGAAACCTGTTCGCGCAGGCGCTCAACGCCCGCGACGTCGAGGAGATGCGACGGCTGCGCCCCGAGCTGCTGGTGCTGCTGACCCCCGAGGCCAGCGCTCGCGCCCGCGGGTGGACGCACTACTACCTCGCGCTCGACGCCTACATCGACGGCTCGCTCGATGCCGCCTGCGAGCACGCTGAGCTGAGCGTCGCGCTGGCGAGGGAGATCGGGCACGAGGTCATGCTGGCCAGCGCCGTGGGTACCCAGCTGCTCAGCCGCTCGGCACGCGACGGCGTCGTCACGCAGCCGGCGCTGGCGGAGGCCCTCGAGCTCATGCGTCCGCCCAGCGTCCAGCCGCTGGCCGCGTTCGCGCTGTGGCTGGTCGGGCGCTACGCCGCGGCCGTGGCGCCCGAGACGGCCGGACGATGGCTGGCGCATTCCGACCGGATCGTCGCCGCGATCGATTCCCAGCTGTGGCCCGAGCGCGTCCTGCGCGACGAGACGCTCGCGGTGCTGGGCCTCAGCGATCTCGGGCCGCTGCTCGAGTCAACCCCGCCACTTGACCACGTGACGGCTCACGCGCAGGCCATCGCCTGGGTGGGCGGGCGCAGCGCGGCCGAGAGGGCCGCGAGGACGCCCTCGCTCATCCTCTCGCACGCCGCCACATAGGCGGCGAACTCCCGCTCGAACGCCGTCCAGTCGATCGCCGGGCCATCGGAGCTGCCGCCGGGCGGAGTGCCGGCGTCCGGGCCGCCGCCGCCCCGCCACGGATCATCGTCATCGGGGACATCCGGGTCGCGCCACTGCGCGAGCACGCGCGCCCAGCAGGCGATCGAGACAAGCGCCGCCAGCGCCGCGACCGGCACGATCACGGCGAGTGGCGGCTGGCGGCTGGTCACGGCGGCGGCGAGCCCGGCCAGGCCGAAGGGCAGTCCGAGCGCCGAGACGATGCCGACGCGCAGGGTGGTGACGAGGGATCTCTCCACGGTGTGCGTCCACCCGGCTACGGGCGTCGCGCGCCTCCGGAGGCTCCCGCGGCCGGCAGGACCGTCGTCACCACGCCGGTGACGACGTCGTAGACGTGGCCCGAGACGGTGACGCGGGGCGAGATCTGGGGCGCCGTGCGCAGCCGCTCGACGTCACGCGTGACCGTCGCCTCGGGATCCAGGACGGCATGATCGTGCAGGGTCTCCGGCGCGACGCCGATCCGCTCGGCGTAGCGGCGGCGAAACGTCTCGTCGGCGAGCGCGCCCGTCCCGCACTGCGTGTGGTGGATCACGGCGACCTCGAACAGGGGCCCATCGGGCAGCACGCTCTCCGTGATCTGGCCGATGAAGGCGACGTCGTTGATCACCTCGGGCGTGACGCGCCCGCCGACGTTGCGCACGACGATGGCGTCGCTGAGGCCGAGGCCGAGGACATGGGCGGGGTCGACCCGCGGGTCCAGGCAGCTGACGACGAACAGGCGCAGGGCGGGGAAGACGACCGCCCCCTCGTGGCCGCCGGCGGCGGCGAAGGCCCGGTTGCGCTCCAGGGCGGTCGTGATGCCGGGCGTCGGTGTGGACTCGCGGGCGGCGCCGGGCGTTGCCTCGGGTGCGGTGAGGGTGAAGTTGCTCATGGTGTCCTCGGTGGTTGCGGGGGTCAGTGGTGTACTGGCGTGGTTGGTATGCGGGTCAGCTGCGGGCATCCGCGGTCCGGGGCGCGTGCAGCGCGGGGAGACCGGGTGCGTCGTCGGTGCCCGCGAGCGTGGGATGTGCGGGCAGGAGCACCAGGGCCATCAGCCCACCGGCGATGGCGACGCCGGCGGCGAGGTAGTTGGCCGTGGTGAAGCCGTGGAAGAAGGCCGACGCGGCGGCATCGTGGATGGCCGCCGCCAGAGCGGGCCGGCCGGCGTGGCCGAGGTGGCCGGCGACGGTGAGAGCGGCGCCGATCGACGCGTGGGCGGTGCGCGCGATGGCGGCCGGCAGCCCGGCCGGCAGGGCGCTGGTGAGCCGGCCGGCGTACAGCGACGCGTACACGCTGCCGATCACCGCCACGCCGAGCGTGCCGCCGAGCAGGCGCGTGGTGTCGTTGATGGCGGACCCGACGCCGGCCTTGGCGACGGGCACCACGCCCATGATCGCCTCGGTCGCGGGTGCGCTGGTGAGCCCCATCCCGGTGCCCAGGATCACCATCTGCGCCGCGATCGTGCCGTAGCCGGTCGCCACGGACGTGCTGGTGACCCACAGGTAGAACGCGCCCATCAGGAACAGGCCCGAGGCCACGATCAGCTTCGTCCCGACCCGGAGGGCGAGCTTGGCGCCGAGGATCGAGGCGATGGCGACGAACGAGGCCACCGGCAGGAGCCGGACGCCCGTTGACAGCGGCCCGTAGCCCTTGAGGAACTGGAAGTACTGGGTGACCAGGAAGATGAATCCGGAGAGGGCGAAGAACGAGATGGCGACCGATGCGCTGGCCGCGGTGAAGCGCAGGTTGCCGAACAGGCTCACGTCCAGCATCGGGTGCTCGGTGCGCCGCTCCCAGGCGACGAACACGGCCGCCAGCACGGCCGTGACGGCGATGCAGGCCAGCGTCCGCGCGCTCCCCCAGCCGTGGCTCGGCGCCTCGATGATGGTGTAGACGAGCAGGGCGATGGTGGCGGTCGAGAGGGCGAACCCGGGGCGGTCGACGCGTGGGGTGTGAGGGTCCCGAGAGGTCGGGACATAGCGGCCGACGAGGACGCCGGCGAGCACCGCCACCGGGGTCATGGCGAAGAAGATGCTGCGCCAGTCGAAGAGCTCGAGGAGCCAGCCGCCGACGATCGGCCCCAGCGCGATCGCCGCACCCGTGATCGCCCCCCACAGGCCGATGGCCCGGGCGCGCTCGCCCCGTTCCGTGAACACGTTGGAGATGAGGGACAGCGTCGAGGGGAAGACCATCGCCGAGCCGACGCCCATCACGGCGCGCGCGACGATCAGCTGTCCGGGGCTGTCGGTGAGGCCGCCGGCCAGGCTGGCCAGGCCGAACACGGCGAGCCCGGCGAGCAGCATGCCCTTGCGCCCGAAGCGGTCCGAGAGGCTGCCGGCGGCCAGCACCGATCCGGCGAACAGCAGGTTGTAGGCGTCGACCACCCACTGGAGCTGGGCGTTGGACGCGTGCAGCTCGCGCACCAGCGTGGGCAGCGCGACGTTGACGATCGTCGTGTCGACGTTGATGACGAACGCCGCCAGCAGCAGCGAGGTGAGGATCCAGGGCTTGTGTTTCATCGCACCTCCTTGCGAGGGCCGGTCGTCGGAGTGATGGCGAGGGAGTTCTAGACGGTCTAGACAAGAAAGTCAAGTTAATGCTTGAGATAAACAAGTAACTGCTACAGTTCATCCAGCAATGAGGTCCTACGACGAGTACTGCGCCCTGGCCAAGTCGCTCGACGTGGTGGGCGATCGCTGGACGCTGCTGATCGTCCGCGAGCTCGAGCTGCGCGGGGCGTGCCGCTACACCGACCTGCGCAACGGCCTGCCCGGCATCGCCACCAACCTGCTGGCCGATCGGCTCCGCGAGCTGGAGCACGAGGGGCTGGTGGTGCGCGAGGACGCGCCGCCACCCGTCGCGACCGCGCTGTTCCGGCTGACGCCGCGCGGCGCTCAGCTCCGGCCCGTGCTCGAGAGCCTGGTCCGCTGGGGGATGCCCTTCATGACCGAGGACACGACCGGCGACGCCGTGCGCAGCCACTGGCTGGCCTGGGCGATCGAGCTCATGCTCACCGACCGCCGCCCCGACGCCGCGCCGGTGACGGTCGAGCTGCGGACCGGCGATCAGCCGATCCGGCTCGAGACACGCGACGGGAAGGTTCTGGCGCGGCCGGGTGCGGCCGGCGATGCCGGCGCCGATGCGACGATCACCGGGGAGCCCCGGCCGGTGATGGGACTTCTGCTCGGGATCGTGGGGGTGAGCGACGCCAAGAGCGTCGGCGTCACCTATGCCGGCGACCCGGCGATCCTGGACCGGCTCGGCAGCGACGCGACGGTGTTCGCGCCGGCCGGCTGAAGCCGGGCGACACGGTGCTGCTCAGCCCCCGCGCGTCGGGTCCTCGCCGTTCTCAGCGCCGACGGCATGCTTCAGCCGTTCCAGCAAGGGGTGGGTGAAGCGATGGGGCGGCGGGGTCACGTCGGGGGCCGCGGTCGGCGCCGTGGTGGTCGCCAACAGAACGGGGTGGATGTTGTCGTTGTCGAAGAGAACCTGAGCCACGATCGCGTCAACGGCCTTCTGGAACTCGGTGTAGCTGTCGACGTCGAAGGAACCCCAGGCGGGCAGCGTGACCGACGTTCCCGCCGGGAATGCGTAGCCGCGCACGGCGAGATCGGACGACGCCGTGGAGTGGTCGAGCTGCACGTTGGCCGCGACGGACGGGAGGGTGATGCCACCTTCGAACTTCTCGACGGTGACCACGATCGTCGCCTCGACGGCGATGCCGAAGCGATAGGTGGCACCGCTCGTGTCAGAGACGTCCTTGTACCGAGCCACCTGATAGACGAGCACGTCGTGTTGGACGTCGGGCTTCAGGCTGAAGACCGAGAAGCCGAGCGTCGCCGCGGCGGACGCCTCCAGGTTGTACTGCTCCTGGGCGAGGTTGAGCAGATCGGCACCTGCCGTGGGGATGGCAGCTGGGGGCGGTCCGGGAGCGGCGGCCGCCGCGCCCCCTGGTGGGGCGGCCTCGGCAGCCTCGGCCGGCGCAGGCGCGGCGACATGTGCGGCGAGGCCCAGCCGGGTGGGCTGTAGCGCGGGCGCGCTGGTGAGCGTCATGTGGACTCCTCCCTTGCCGATCCCATGCCCCTGCAGAGGATTTGGAGCGCGCAGCATAACCGCGCGATGTGGCCCACGCAAGAACGCGGGAGCGACGGCGCCGGCGCATGGCGACCATCGGACCCCCGGGGATCATCAGTTAGAGATAGCGTTCGCGCATGGCCGACGAGAGCGCCAAGGACGAGAAGAGCGGCGCCAAGGCCGAGCACGAGCCGCCGGCAGCCGCGGAGACCACGGGCACGTGGACGTCCGAGGGCGTGTCGATCCCTTACACGGCCAGGGCGGAGTGGACCGTCCTGCGCAAGAAGGAGCGTCCGGCGGCGGAGATCTTCTCCGTCTCGTACCTTGCCAGCCGCGGCGGTGATCGTCCGGTGACCTTTGTCTTCAACGGCGGCCCCGGCGCGTCATCGGCCTATCTGCACATGGGGGCGGTCGGCCCGCAGCGGGTGGCGTTCCCGGCCGACGGCACGCCGCCTTCGATGCCACCCCGGCTGGTCTCCAACGAGGACTCGTGGCTCGCCTTCACCGACCTCGTCCTGGTCGACCCGGTGGGCACGGGCTTCAGCCGTGTCATCGACGATGACGACAAGGATGAGAAGAAGGGGCGAGGGCAGCGCGGAGGGCAAGATGGCGACGACAGCAAGGCGCGGGAATACTTCGGCTACAAGCGTGATCTCGAGTCCCTGTGCGAGTTCATCGGTCGGTGGCTCTCCGGCCACGGCCGATGGGGCTCGGCGGTGTTCATCGCGGGCGAGAGCTACGGCGGGTACCGCGTCGGTCGGCTCGTGCGGATGTTGCAGGAGACCACCGGCGTCGGGCTGAACGGCGCGGTGCTCATCTCACCGGCGCTCGAGATCACGTCGCTCGCCCCCACCGATTACGACGTGCTCGGATGGGTCGACCTGCTGCCGACGATGACGCTCGCCGCCGTGTACCACGGACGCTCGCGCGCATTCGCCGCCGGCACGCCGGCAGATGACGTCCGTGAGGCGGCTGAGACGTTTGCCACCGGCGACTACGCCACCCTGCTCGCGCGGGGGGCCTCGATGCCGGCGGCCGACCGCGGCCGCATCCTCGAGCATTTCGCCGACCTCATCGGCCTTCCCGCGGACATGGTCGCCCGGGCTGAGGGGCGCATCACCATCACCACCTTCTCGCGCGAGCTGCTCCGCGACGAGCGCAAGGTGCTCGGTAGGTACGACGCGACGATCACCGCCACGGATCCGTTCCCCGATCGTGAGGCGTTCGACGGTCCGGATCCGACGCTCAGCGGCATCGGCCCCGTGTTCACGACGGCGATCAACCGGCACCTCCGATCTGACATCGGCGTGCAGACCGATCGCGAGTACCTGGTGCTGAGCGACGAGGTCAACGAGGCGTGGCGCAACGATGCGCCGGAGCACTTCTTCACGCCGCCCGTCGGCGCGACTGACGACTTTCGCTACGGCATGGCCCTGAACCCTCACATGAAGGCGTTCATCACGCACGGCCACTACGACCTGGTGACCCCCTACTACGGAAGCGACCGGTTGCGCAACCTCATGCGGCTCGACTCAGAGATGGCCGGCCGGCTCACCGTCCGCCACTTCGCCGGTGGTCACATGTTCTACGCGTGGGAGGAGAGCCGGCGCGCGTTCACCGCTGCGATCGCCGGCTTCATGGCCGACGCGACTACAGACTGACGCGCGTGAGTGGCTCGCCGGCGGCAGCGGCCGCGGCGGCGTTGGCCTCCCACAGGACCGCAGTGATCTGCGACGTCACCCCCAGGCGCTCGCGCAGTTCGACAGGCTGAAAATGTTCCCCGTCGACCCGATCCGTGTAGCCGGTGAGATCGAGCAGGCAGGCGCGCAGCTCTGAATCGGTCAATTGGACGACCGCGTGCGCGCCGGCGGTGGCCAGCGGCGCGAACCGCTCCACCAGCGCGGTCTGCTCACGCAGCACCAGCACATCGCTGACGCTCGCGGTCGGAGCTGCGCGACGGCGGTCAAGCTGCTCGGAGAGCGCGACGAAGATCGCCCGGCTCGCGCCAGCCGTGACCGCGGCGGTGATCGTCACCGAACGGTGCTCTCCGCCGGCGCGGACCTCGAGGATCTGAAGGGGATCGTCGTGCATGAGCGTGGTATCGGTATCTCAGGTCCCGCGCTGAAGCGTCCGACGCGTTTCCTAGGGCGTGTGTGCCCGCAACCAGGCGCGGAAAAACCTCGCCGGGCGCTCGGGCACGATCCTGCAACCGCTGAGACGGGCCAGCGCGGCGACAGGGGTGCCCGGCGGCGGGTGCGCTACGCTGACAGGGTCAGATAGCGAAGGCAACCCGAGGGCGAGACCTTCATCTGAACGTCCCCTTGCCGCGAAAGCCGCCTGATCTTCTGATGGCCGAGAGTCCACCCACGGGTGGGCTTTCCGCGTTAAAGGCCCGCAGCCGCACTGTTCGCTGTGCGGCGCCGGCCGGCGGCGGTCAGGGCAGGATGTCGTTCAGCGTCGCCGTGAACCCCTCGCCGGACTCCTCGAGCTCGCCCTCGATGTGCAGCCGTGCCGGCCCGGTCTCGGTCCACAGATCGAGGAAGTAGGCCCAGCCCGGCAGCTCCGGATCATCGGATTTGGCGACCGCCTCGACCTGGTAGATCTCACGCGGCGGAAGCACCAGCGACTCGGGGCAGTCGTCCTCAACACGACGGCGTAGGTCCTCGACTTCGAGCCGATCGCCGGATGCGGCGCGGAGCTCCTCATATTCGCCGTCCACGACGAGACCGACGACATCCTCCAATGCCCGGTACATCGGCTCGGGCATCAGCTCCAGCGATTCGACGCTCTCCGCGCCCCCGTTGCACTCGTAGCTCGGCGCCAGGTCCAGCCGGCTGTAGAAGTAGTCCTCGCACGCCGCGCGCGCCTGACGGCGCACGCTCTTGGGCAGCCCCGCGGAGCTGAGCGCGAAGCCTGCGGCATCGAGGGCCTCCTCGAGGGTTCCATGGCGACGCGTCAGCTGGGCGGTGACCGCGCGACCGTGCTCGGTGTCACGCGCCACTGATGAGCCGTCCAACAGCATCGACGGAGCGTCGTGGCGGCTGTAGCCCGCACAGGCGCGCACCGCGGAATGAAGGACGATGAGATGGTCGCCCATTACGTTCGCGCCGCCGACGGCGCGGGGGCCGTCACTCCGGGTCGGCCGGCTCGCCGACGTTGTCCTCGCGCTGCCACGCCCTGCATCCTAGGAACTCAGGAACGGCCGGCGCCGCCGGCGATCGCTCGGTCTCTGCACGCGAGCCGCTCAAATAGCGCGTATCGGCCCCCGAATCGTCCACATGCAGGGACATAGGTGAATTAAAGCTCTCGATCTGTGGTCATCGAGGTCGATTGCGCAACGCTTGCTGCGCGTACCGCACCGGTCGCCGGTTCGCTTCTGGCCAACCCATCACATCGTCTCGGCCGGAGCGATCGGGATCGCAAGGAGCGCATGGCAGTAGACAGGTGGGCAGGAGGCCGAGCGCCAGCGCCAGCAGCATCACGGGCGGCAGTCACGTCCCGCTTTCAGTCGCGCGCCCCGTTGTCCCACGATGTCCTGCGGTCGGCGTTCGATCGTTCCCCGAGCGGCATGACGGTGTCCGATCTGGACGGTCGCTGGCTGGAGGTCAACGATGCGTATTGCCGCATGCTCGGCTACAGCCGCGCGAAGCTGCTCAAGAGCTCATGGCGCGGCGTCACCCATCCTGACGATCAACCCGAGGACGAGGCGTTCATCGCGGAGGCCATCGACGGCGGTGTCGACACGCTGGAACGCGACAAGCGCTACCTGCGCAGAGACGGTACGGTCATTTGGGCCCACGTCCGCGTCGAGCTGATCCGCAATCGGAACAGCAGGCCGGTGTTCTTCGTCTCGCACACGACCGACGCCACCCAGCGCCGTGCGACGCAACACCTGCTCAGTGACAGTGAGCGGACCCTCCGGGCCGTGATCGACAACACCCCGGCGATGATCTCCGTCAAGGACCGGGACCACCGCTACAAGCTCGTCAACCGGGAGTTCGAGCAGCACTTCGGGGTCGACAGCTCATGGATCATCGGGCGTAGCGACGCTGACATCCTGGCGCCGTCGACGCTCGAGGCGGTCCACGCCCGTGACCGGGCGGTGCTCAACGACGGCGTGCGGACGCAGGAGGAGGAGATCGTGGAGATCGGCGGTCGCAATCGGCGGATGCTGCTCACCAGGTTCCCGCTCCGCGACGAGGACGGCGAGATCCACGGCGTCTGCACGGCGTCGACCGACATCACCGCGCGGCGTCTGGAGGAGCGCGACAAACAGGAGCGGCTCGAATGCACGGAGCTGATCTATTCGGCGCTGGCCCACGACCGGCTCGTGCTCTACGGCCAGCCGATCGTGCCCCTCGCGTCACAACAGCCCCGGATGCACGAACTGCTGCTCCGGGCGCGTAGTCCCGATGGCCACGATGAGTTGCTCGCTCCCTCGACGTTCCTGCCGGGCGCGGAGCGCTTTGACCTGATCGCCCCCATCGACGAATGGGTCGTCAAGCGCGCGGTCGAGCTGGCGGCCGGTGGGCGACGGGTGACCGTCAACGTGTCAGCCAAGACGATCTCCGACAGCCGACGCGTCAAGCGCATCGCAGCGGCGGTGATCGCCGGGGGCGCCCCGGCCGCCAACCTCGTGTTCGAGGTGACGGAGACCGCGGTGGCCGGCAACCTCGACGCCGCTCACAAGTTCGCCGTGCAGATGCGGGGACTGGGCAGCGCGATCGCCCTTGACGACTTCGGGGTGGGTCACGGCTCGTTCACCTACCTGCGGCATCTGCCGGTCGATTACCTGAAGATCGACATGCAGTTCGTTCGCAATCTGACGGCCAGTCGCGACGATCTCCAGGTCGTTCAGGCGATCATCGGCGTCGCGCGGCAGTTCCGGATTCAGACCATCGCAGAGGGAGTCGAGGACGAAGCCACACTCGACGAGCTGCGGCGTCTGGGGGTCGATTACGGGCAGGGATACTGGCTCGGGTCTCCCGCCCCGCTCCCGGAACGATGACATTCATACCGCCAAGGAGTCACGCATGCCCGCACAATCAGAACATGCGACGCGTTCCAACGAGCTGGCCCGAGAACAGAGCCTGATGGAACTCGCGCAGGCGGTCGCCGATCGCGAGCAGCTCGTGGGCGATCGAGACCAGACCCGCATCAACCACGAGCAACTGCACCGCGACGAGGCTCGTCGACACGACGCGGGCACGACCGGTCATCGTCCGAACCCGATCCTGGATGACCACCACCAGGCACGGATTGACCGCGAGCAGCTTTCCCGAGATGTCGGTCAGGAGGCGCTGGACCATGCGCAGCGGGAACGCGACGAACACCAGGAGGCGCTCGACGAGGCGCGATTGGTCTTCGAACTGCCGCCGAGCGAACCGGCGGACGCCGCCGGCGAGGACCTGGTGCGACAGGGCGCGATCGACCGGGCCGTCGCCGCTCGTGGGCGAGCCGAGGCGCACCTGATCCGAGCTCAAGCGTCGCTGGTCCGCGCACAGGCGGCGGAGGCTCGAGCCCGGTCATTCGCAGGACTCAGCGGCTGAGACCCCCGTGACCACCCAGAGCCCTCACCCCGCCCGGCCAGGCGTCCGCCGAACCCCCCGTACCACGAGCTGGCTGGACGACGCGGCGGGGGCGGGCGCGACGCAGCGGTCCGGCCGCCCGCCGGCATCGATGGGCTCGCCGAGATGGGTGGCCGCCGGGCTGGAAGCAGCCCTGCAGGCCCGCGCTCCCGGCGCACAGACGACGACGCCGCTCGTGGGACTGCTTGCGGGCCGGGTGGCCAAGGAGCTCGGCCTGGACAGCAGCTCGCGTGCCCTGCTCGACATCGCCGTACGCACGCGTGACATCGGCATGATCGCCCTGCCCGACCCCGTGCTACTGACAACGAGTCCGTTGTCGCCCGCCCAATGGCAGCTGGTCAACCGCCACCCCGTAGTCGGTGCGGAGCTGCTCGAAGGGCTGCGCGTCGTCGCTGCGGCCGCGCCGATCGTCCGGGCTCATCACGAACGGTGGGACGGAGGCGGCTATCCCGATGGGACCCGCGGCGACGATATCCCGCTCCTGAGTCGGGTCGTCGCGACCTGCGACGCGTTCGCCGCCACCGCGACCGATCGCCCGCACCGCCGTGCCCTGGGTCCCGAGGCGGCGCTCGATCTCATCTGCCAGGAGAGCGGCGCGCAGTTTGACGCGACCGCGGTCGACGCGCTCGTGAGCGTCCTGGCCCGCGGTCGGCGCCCGAAGCCGGTCAGGAAAGCCGTCAATGGTGCGAACGGCAACGCGACAGAGTCCGACGACAGCGGCCACGGCCGGGTTGACCTCAGCGCTGCGGTGGCGGCATTGGATCTCGTGCCGGCCCTGGCGCCGGCGGCCGAGCGGGTTCTCGCTCTCACCGCGTCCGACGCGCCGATCAACCAACTGGTCGAGTCGGTCGAGAGCGATACGGGGCTGACGGTGGCGGTCCTACGGCGCGCGCAGCCCCGGCGAGGCAGACGACCGATCGCCAACGTCACCGAGGCGGTGGTGGCTCTGGGCCCGGCCGGCGTCGCCGAAGCCGTGGCGACGGTGCCCTGCGTCGCCTTCCCGTGGCGCACCTCTCAGATGGAGGCGATGATGCACCGTTCCCTGGTGCACGCGCAAGCGGTGGCGCGGGCGACCGATCGCATTGCGCAGGAGCTCGGCCTCAAGGAGCGCGACGACCTGCTCGTCGCGGCGCTCCTCCACGATGTCGGCAAGCTGGTGCTCAGTCGCACTCGGCAATACGCCGGAGCGACGGAGCGGACGGTCTCGCCCGAGGAGCGGACACGCCAGGAGAGACAAACCTGGGGTATGGACCATGCCAGCGTCAGCGGTCTTCTCATTCGCCGGTGGGGCCTCCCGGAGCGGCTCGCCGCCACCGTCGCCGCGCACCACACTGCGGAAGACGCAAGCGAAATCGCCACCCACGTGCGTCTGGCGGACATGGCGGCCCATCACGCCCACGGCGACACGATCGATCGCCGGAAGCTGCTGTCGCTGGCACACGTGTGCGGAGTGAGCGCGCTCGCGCTGAGAGAGATCCTCTTCGATCTCCCTCACGCCGGCGGAAGCCACCAGCGCCGAGCGGAGCCGTCGCCCCTGTCGCAGCGCGAGACCGACGCACTGAGAGGCCTCGCGGACGGTCTGGCGTACAAGGCCATCGCGGAGGGACAGATGATCAAGCCCAGCACTGTCCGGACCCACCTCCACCACGTGTATCAGAAGCTCGGCGTCAGCGATCGCGCCCAGGCTGTCCTGCGAGCCACCGAGATGGGCTGGCTCTAACCGGCCCAGCGTCAGTTGCTGACGAAGCGCATCTCGGCGATGTAGCCGTGGCCACCCCGGGCGAGATGGCGAACGCTGGCGATGCCGGCGGTCCGGGCGCGGGCGTTCGAGCTGGGGGCGGGTGTGCCGGGGCAGGTGCCCTGGGCGAAGCAGGTGTTGACGACGCGTAGGCGGTTGACGGGGATGCCGCGGCCGCTGAGGATCCAGCGTTTGAGGGGGGCGTAGTAGGAGCCGCCCTTGGCTTTGATGTAGTTGCTGAGCAGGGGTGGGCTGCCGAGGCTGGTGTAGGAGATGTCGGATTCGGCTTCGAGTTCGATGTTGCCGATGCCGTCGGTGTCGTTGACGTACATGCCGTAGTGGGCCATGGCGGTCATGATGGTCTGTTCCCAGGCGGGGGCGCCTGAGTGGGCGATCTGGGTGTCGGTCATGTTGAGCTGGAGCAGGGTGCCCAGGGGGGCGGCGGTGTTGGGGCTGGTTTGGCCTGGCTCGTGGTTGCAGGCCAGGCCGTTGGCTTGTTGGGCGGGGTAGACGACGCCGTTGGTGCAGGGCAGGTTGATGGCCAGGGCGTGGTTGATGGTGCCGCTGGCGAGTTCGGGTTCGGTGATCAGTCCGGCGAGGGTGGAGAATCCGGCGGCGGTTCCGCCGCCGCCCAGGCCCGTGCCTTGGTTGGGGCCGGCGGGGATCTCGGCGCCTGACCAGACGGTGAGGGTCTTGTGGTCGGTGGACCAGGTGGCGTGCTCGAAGTCGTATTCGAGTTGGTTGGTCTGGTCGATGACGGTCATGTGCTGGTCTGAGCCGTTGTCCTGGGGCATGGCGCCGGCGGGGATGTGGATGGTCTGGCCGTCGATGTTGACCTTGTTGGTGCCTGAGCAGGTGCCGGGTCCCCAGTAGTAGGTGCAGTGGATGGTGATGGTGGGGTCGCTGGTGCGGGCGTAGTAGACGCCGTCGCGGCCGTCGTCGGAGGTGAAGGCGAACTGGCCGGTGCTGCCTTCGAAGTTGTCGCCGTTGCTGGTCAGGTTCTGGATGATCGTCGCCGAGTTGGGCGCCAGCGTCGGGTTGGCCGGCAGCGCGCGGTTAAACGGCGAGTCAGCGCTGTAGGGCCGCCAGCACGCCGACGGGAAGTTCGAGGATGAGAACGAACCGAACGCCTGCGCACACACCGGCGCGGCCGACGCGGAGCTCGCCGCGCTCAACGCGGGGACGAGGACGGCCAGTGCGAACGTCAGGGAGGCGAGGGTACGGATGCGGCGTGTGAGGAAGTTTCGGCTCATTACACGCTTCATCGACGGGCCAGGGCCTGGTCGCCGCATGCCGTGTCGCGTACCTACGACAACCGTGGATGCCGCTGGACCGAAGAGGCCGACCCCGAACGCCGGCGGCGCGTGTACTAGGGCGCCATGGGGAGGAGCGTGAGCCGGCGCCTGCGCCGACGGGCCCGGCAGTAGGCGGCCATCTCCTCATAGACAGCGTCGCCGCACACGCGGCGGATCTCCGCCTCCATGCTGAGGTACACCGGCCGTTTGGCGCCGAACGCCTCCTCCTGCTCGGTGCACCACCAGTCGATGATCCCCTCCTGCCCCCAGTCGGCAGTCCGCGACGCGCGCACCAGAGTGGTGCTGGTGGTCGTGTTGCTTTCGAAGAACAACGGGACCTGCCAGCAGATCTGAGGCTTCCAGTCGATCGGGTCCTCGCCCCGGCGCAGGGCGGCGACGTGAAGCGCGCAGCCGGCGCCGGCGGGGTGGTCGGGACGGTTGTGGAAGATGCATGCGCCGCGATGGATGCGGGTGTGGACGCTCCCGGGCTTGAACCGCGCCTTGCCCCATGGGTCGCTGCCGCCGTGGCGCAGCGCCACGCGCCGGTTCTGCCAGTCCTCGTCGGTCAGTTGCTCGACCCGTCCGCGGATCATCGCGAGATCCTCGCCGCCGGGTCCGTCGCCTTCACCCCGATAGATCTCCACGCCCAGCACGCAGCAGCCGCGGGCGCTGCCCTCTCCCGTGATGTCGGGGCACCCCTGCCCCCAGATACACCCGTAGTGAGACAGCATGAACGTCAGGTCGAACTCCCAGCTCCACCCGTCCCCGTCTGTGAATGTGGCCGTTTCGCGCGTGAGCATCGGGATCCCTCCGCCGGCGATCCGCCGTCGCCGAAAACCGACCATACCGATCGCTGCAGCCCGCGTTTTCCATCCTCGAGCTGCTCCGGCTCCGCGGCCGATTGCGGGAGCGGCCGCGCGGTCTGGGGCAGGCCTTGATTTCGAGTGGTGGTGTCTGCGAGTCTGCCGGCTCGAGCGCCAGATATCTGCGCTGGGACGTCGTCGCGTTGGAGGCACAGATGGGGCGTGTGATGGGGGGTGGGTCAGCAGTGCGAGCGTTGCCGGTGCTGGCGTGCGCGCTGGGCCTGGCGCTCGGCCCGGCGGCGGCATCGGCCGTCGCGCAGGGATCTGAGATCTTGCAGGTCGCGCCCGGCGGTACCGATCCGGCGTGCGCGTCACCATGCGCGTCGGTCCAGGCGGCGGTCGATCGCGCCGGGCACGACCTGCAGAGCGGCGCCGCGTCGTCGGCTCTGATCGAGGTGGCGGCCGGCTTCTACAGCGGGAACGTGACGATCCCGCGCCTGCCGAGCACCGAGCCCGTGACGATCCAAGGCGCGGGGCCATCGACCGAGTTGGGCGGGACCGGCGCCGGTTCGGTGGTCACGGTGCCCGCAGGCAGCCGGGTGGCGATCACCGACCTCACCATCGCGGGCGGAAACGCCGTGCAAGGGGGCGGAGTCGACAACGCCGGGGATCTGACCCTGCTCCGCGACACGGTGACGTTCAACACGGCGAGCGACCCGCCCTCCGGGCACACCCTCGCCACCGGTGACGGCGGTGGGATCTTCAGCACCGGATCGCTGACGGTGCAGGACTCGACGGTCGCGAACAACCAAGCCACGGGACCGGGCGGCGGCATCGGCGTGTTCGGCGGAACGCTGAACGCCGCGCGCGACGCGATTCTCAACAACACCATCGGCCCGGACCCGAGCAGCGGGGGAGGGGGCGTCGCCGTCATCGTGGATTCGTATTGCTGCTCGGTCACCGACAGCACCATCGCCGGCAACGTCGCGCAGGGCTCCGCGGCGGCTGCCGGCGTCAGCGTGAGCTTCGGCGGTCTGAGGTTGTACGGCGACACCATCGCCGGTAACCGCGCAGCGGAGGTCTCCGGCGGGATATTTCCCTATTTCGCAACCATCGACGTCGGAGGGACGCTGCTCGCCCAGAACTCGCCGCAGGACTGCTCAGAGAATGGCGGCAGCATCGTCACCCACGGCGGTGACCTGGCCGATGACTCGTCCTGTCCCACTGAGCTGTCAGGGGTCGATCCGAAGTTGCAGCCGTTGGCGAACAACGGCGGCCCGACCAAGACGATGGGGATCGCGGCTTCGAGCCCGGCGTATGGCTCCAACACGCTGTGTGACGGGACCGACCAGCGGGGAGTCTCGCGCCGGCAACTCGGCGCCACCCGCTGCGATATCGGCGCCTACCAGGTCAGCGCTCCGAGCACCTACGTCGCCAACCAGGCCGGCGGCTCGATCACGGCGTACGCCACCGGCGCCACCGGTGACGCCGCCCCCACGCTCACGCTCACGGGCGCGAGCACGGGTCTCAGCACTCCCACGGGGGTGCTGGTGGATGTCACGGGCAAGGTCTTCGTCGCCAACGCGGGGAACAACTCGATCACCGAGTACGCGCCCGAGGTCGACGGCAACACCGCGCCGACGACCACCGTCGCGGGATCGCTGACGAAGCTCAGCCAGCCCCAGGACCTGGCGCTGGACCCACAGGGGGATCTCTTCGTCACCAACTCCAACGCCAGCGTGACCGAGTACGCACCGGGCGCGACCGGCAACGTGGCCCCGAAGGCCAGAATCGCCGGGTCGGCCGCGAAGCTGTCCCAGCCTCGCGGGATCGTCGTCGACGCCGCCGGCGCCCTTCACGTCACCAACGGCAACGGCACCGTCACCACCTATCGCCCCGGCGCATCCGGCAACGCCGCGCCCTCCGGCAAGCTGACGATCAACGCCGGCGCAGCCCGACCGTGGGGCCTGAACTTCGACCCGGACGGCAACCTGGTGGTGGCCGACGCCGCGGCCTCGCGGGTCGACAGCTTTGCCGCCACGGCCACCGGCACCACCGCACCGCTTCGGGTCCTCTCGGGGACCCCGCCCGCGTTGAGCAGCCCCACCGGATTGGATCTCGACCTCACCGGCGACATCTTCGTCGCCAACCGCGCCAGCAACACCGTCACCGAATACGCGCCCCGAAGCGGCGGCAACGCGGCGCCACTGGCGACGATCACCGGCGCGGACACCGGCCTGTCCGCGCCCTACTTCCTCTCCGAGCTCCCCCCACCACCAGCCCCGCGCGTGAACGTCACCACGGCCCGGAGACAATCGCGCAAGCGGATCCTCCGGGGCGGCATCACCCTCGCGCTGAGAGCGTCGGGCACGCTCGCGTTTCGCAGCCAACCGATCACGCTGACCGCTCGCGCCGGCGCGAACGGTCACACCCTCGCGGCGACGAGAGCCACGGTCTTGCGGCCCGGCCAGGCGACGCTCGTCCTCATCCCAAACCGGCACGCCGCTCACCTCGTCCACAGCGCACACGTCTCCGCGATCACAGTCGTCGTCACGATTCGCGGCGGGGCCGGCAGACAGACTCACCGGCTGACCGTCAGACTCACCCGCTGATCCCAGGTAGCCTGCGGGGCGATGTCGGATCGGATCGAACGGATCACTCCCGCCTACCGGGGCGTGATGATCGCCTCCACTCCTGGCGTGGTGTGGTGGGGGCGCCTGCGCGTGTCGGGCCTGGAGTTGCTGCCGCTGGAGGGACCGCTGCTGGTCGTCGGTGACCACGACAGCTACTGGGACACCGTGGCCACCGGGATCGCGGCGCTGGACCGTCGGCAGATCAGGGCGTTGGCGAAGTCCTCGATGTGGAAGAACAGGGCGCTCGGCGCGGTCTTGACGGGGATGGGCCAGATCCCGATCGAGCGTGGGTCCGGCGACAGCGGAGCGCTGGATCGCGCGATCGAGGAGCTCCGCAAGGGCGCATGCATCGGGATCTATCCCGAGGGCACACGGTCGCTCGGCCGAGCGCTACGCGCCCGCGGCGGCGTCGGCCACCTCGCGCGGGCGGTGCCGGAGGCGACGATCCTCGGAGTCGCGTGCAGCGACACGGTGGCGATCCCCCGGTTCCCCAAGGCACGCCCGCACGTGCGGGTCGAGTTCTTCGAGTTCGATCGACCCGCGATCGCGCCCGAGGAGTCACCGCAGGAGTACAGCACCCGGCTGCTCGCTCAGCTGCGTCAGCGTGCGCCGATCGAGGTCGCGGGCCGCAAGCGCGCCGCAGCGCTGGTTGGCCGCGTCCCCACGTGGTCCCCGGAGCTGGCGATCACCGGCAAGCCCGGGGGCAAGGGCGCGCTCGAGGAGGCGCTCGCTCAGACCGCCGAGAAGCAGCGCTAGCGGTACGGGGGCGACCGCCTGGGTCCGTTTGACGCCGACGGCCTGAACTACTTCAACGGCAGGGGCACGACTTGACGATGACCTTGCCCACCTCTCGCTGCTCACCAACCGGGTGAGTCGCGTCCATGAATGGCTGCTCGACCGTTGCGCCGGCGGACAGCCGGCATCCGGACACGTGGACTAGGAGCCGGTGACGGTTTCCTGGGCCCAGCCCGAGGACTGCGAGCTGGGACTGACGGCGACCGTGATCGTGTCACTCCCGAGCGGCGTGGGGACGGTGACCGCGAAGTGGCCGTTCGAGGCGGCGGTGCCGACGACCGTGGTGTTGTCGGTGGTCGCGCCGGTCTGGGTGGAGGAGACGGAGACCTGAGCGCCCGGGGTGGTGGTTCCGCTGACCACGGTGGAGCCGGTGACGGCGGCGCCACTGGTCGGCGAGGTGATCGCGACGGGCGCCTGCGTCGGCGGCCCGGCGACTACGTAGCGGTCCCGGGTGATCGCGGGTTGGTCGACGAGCGAGCCGGTCTGCAGGTCGCGCACCAGCCGGACGTACTGGCCTTCGGCCCAGATCAGGGGCGTCGCGGAGCCGGCCGCCCGGCCGTCGACGAAGCCGATCGACGCGGTGGCTGGATCTGAGCCGTAGGGCGCGGCCGGGATGTTCGGGTCCTCCCAGACCTGTTCGGGCTGAAGGCCGATGCCCCAGGACATCCTGCTCATCGCGAGCGCAAAGCGGTCAGCGCCGCTCCGGTCACCCGTCTGGAGCTGCTGCTCGGCGCGCTCGCCATCGAAGATCGGCCACAGGTGACCCGAGCCGACGCCGTTGTATGACGGCGCTCCGCTGGGTGAGCAGCTGGTCGGATCTGGCTCATAGCAATCGCCGTAGCCGTCGGTCGAGCCGGCGGATTGCACCCCGTAGCGGTGCCAGCCGGGTCCCGACGGCGTCTGGCGCTCCAGAATCGAGTCGACCACGCGTAGTGAGGCCGTGACGTCAGCGTCATCAGCGGGGAGTGCGCCGAGCCGGGTCAGCTCGAGGAAGCCGGCGTCGACCACGTTGCGCTGGTCGACGTCGGTGAGGCTGCCGTTGTTGAGGTTGTAGGTCTCGGCGGCGTTGGGGTCTCCGGTCGGCGACAGTCGAATGAAGTAGCGATGGTCGCCATACGGTCCCGTGTCGGTGACCGTCCACGACTTCACGTTGCGCTGGTAGTCGTCGGCGGTGGCCTGGTAGAGGCGCGCCCGCGCCGGATCGCCGGCCCGCTGAGCCAGGTGAGCGGCGGCGGTCAGGCCGGCGATCTCGGCGGCGATCGTCGACGGCGAATAGCCCATGTGCTCCTCCCAGCGATCCTCGCCGTAGTCGGGACCGTGGCTGACGATGAAATCGGCGTCGGGCCGGATGTGCGCGGCATAGAACGACTTGTCGCCCGCAAAGCCCGCCTCCCACGCCATGAGCAAGGGGTAGGCGTCCTCGTCGACCTCATACAGACCGTAGGTGTCCGGGGCTATCGCTCCGTCGACCAGCGAGTCGCGAGGGAACGTGCCGTCAGGCTGCTGGGCCCGGTCGAAGAGGAAGCTGACCATCTGTCGAGCGCTGTTCCGGTCACCGTCGGCGATCAGTCCGGTGAATGTCTCGTAGCTGTCGCGAGCGAAGACCGAGCGGTACGTGTAACCGGCGTGGGTGGTGAGCGCCAGCATCGACTGACCCCAGGGGTCAGCGGGCGCGGCGACGAATGCGCCGAGGTAGGTCTTGTCCTCCGCTGCCTTGATCACGTTGGCCGAGAGCCAGTAGGAGACGGCGTCGCCTGCCCGGGGGCTGTGCAGGGTCGCGTCGTAGGCGTGCCAGCCACTGACGTATTGGCTCAACGTGGCGTCGTAGGAGGCTGCCGCGCTGCGCTGCGCTGTGGCGACCGCGGCCGTGGTCGTGGGCCCAAACCCGAGAGCCAGCGTGAATGGCCGGGTGGGTCGATTGATCTCCGCCGTCTGGACGACGTTGCCGTCGCTCGCCGAGCCGAAGGCGTAACGCAGGCGGTGATACGTGTCCAGCTGGCTCAGGCCATCGCTGGGTGTGCCCACAAAGCCACTGGACGCGTGCAGGAACGGTCGGTTCGCCGCCAGCGCGCCGACGACGTCGGCGGCGAAGGGCCCGGTCGGCTCGGTCGTGTCCGAGGAAACCAGGGCGCCGCGGTCGATGACCGCATCGTTGGGCAGCGCGTTGGTCTTCCCGCCACCGCCGGTGTTGTCGATCGTCGCGTCATAGCGAACGTAGACCGCGAGACGGCGCAACGCGGCCTGCGTGGTTGAGCCGAGCGGCGCGAGCCTCGTGTGGATGACGACGCTGGAACGCGCCGGATCGGTCAGGTAGTCGGTGATCAGTCTGAATCGATGGGCGGCATCGGTGCTCGTCACGCGGCACACCATCCCGCTGCGGTCGGGAGAGCTGACCGAATACGTCATGTCTCGCTGCTGAAGGTCGGAGAACGAGCGGCCGTCAGTGACGATGTACTGCAGCGTGTTGACGTTGCTGTTCTCGATCGTCGGGCTGAACGTGTCAGAAAGAACCCCGTCGGCGACGGAATACCAGACCTTCGAGACCGTGTCGCGCGCCGTACCGAAGCAATCCTTGCGAGCCAGGTCAAGGTAGGACTGGGCACCGGGGCCGTCGGGAGCGGAGGTCGCGCCGGCCGTACCCACGGCCAAGGTCAGCGCGGCAACCGACGCGACCAGGAATCCTGCGCCGATGGCGTTTGCTCGTCGCATCAACCTCTACCTCCCTCCGGCACGACTCTCTCGGCAACGTACCCATGCCCCGATGCGGCAAAACCCACGACCCCCGTCTGCGACGCCCGCGCACGAGTTGCACGGTCGCGACCTTTCCCGGTGCGGGCGCAGTAGCGTCGGCGAGCCCATGCGGGGTCTCACTCGAGTCGATCGTTGGGTGTGGTTCGACGGCGCCGCTTCGCTGACCGGCGTGCTGCCCATCGTGCTCGCTCTCACGGTCCACGATCACGGGACGGATGCCGACCCTGCCTGCATCCACCACTGCTACACGCTCGTCCACATCGCCGGCCCCGGTGAGCCTGGGGATGTTGCCGCTCGCGCCGTCGACGATCTGCGCCGTGGCCACCGCGCCGTCGGGCCAGCCAGTCGACCGTGCCTGGCATCCCGGACGCGCGGGTCTAGGACTGCTGATCGCGCCTCGAGACCAGCACGCGATCGAAGAATGCGGAAAGTGCGTCGTACGCCGCCAGCGGAAGAACGCCTGAGACGTACTGATCCGGCCGCACGATCACCATGCAGCCGCTGTCCCGGGCGATCCCGCGAAGCTCGAAGATGTCGTCCCGGCTCGGATCCGGGCAGAACGCCTTCTCGTAGTCGATGAGGCCAAATCGGCCTTTGCGCGGAAGCAGTATCCGCGGCAGATCGGAGGGCGAGAGCTCGCGGTGCGGCTGCTGGAAGATCGCGCGGACGTCGATCACGGAGTCGGGGGCCCAGCCTGCGGGCGTGAAACGCGCGATCGGCGAGTCCTCGGACCCCAGATGCTCCAGCAGGGATCGCGCCCGGGAGCCGGGCGCGGCCGGCCCGGGGCGGTCGGCGAACACATACACGCGCCATGCGCCGTCGGCTCGCGCGACGTGACCGAGGTGCAGGGGCTTGGCGTCGGCCAGGCGGATCACGGGCGCGGAGTGAAACCGCATGCCGATCGTGAATCCGGTGGCGAGCTCCTGGTGGCTCGGACCGGCGGTGATGAGCGAGGGCTCGTACCTGGTCGCGACCCCGGCGGTGAATCGCCCCTGCTCGACGAAATGGCGGTGGAACTCCTCCGGGACGATGCCGTCCCCATCCGCTGCGCCCTCCTGCCTGGGACGGGCGCTGAACATCCTGGCGAACTCCACGTCGAAGTCGATGAGCTCCTGCGCGACCCGCTGACGCTCGTCGGTATAGGTATGGAGCAGCTGCGCCTTGGCAGTTCCGAGCAGGACCGACGCGAGCTTCCAGCCGAGGTTCCAGGTGTCCGCCATCGACACGTTCATGCCCTGACCGGCTTTGGCACTGTGGGTGTGGCAGGCGTCACCTGCGATGAACACCCGCGGGATCCGCTGCGCGACCTCGTCCGCGGGCACGTCATCGAACCTGTCGGTCAGGCGCTGGCCGATGTTGTACACCGACCACCAGCCGACGTCCTTGACCTCGATCGAGTACGGGTGAAGGATCCTGTTCGCAACGTCGGCAAGCCTCTCTGGTGTCACGCTGCGGGTGGTCAGCATCTCCTGATCGCGCTCGGCGTCGAGCTCGATGTAGAAGCGGTCGAGGTAGCCACCCTCGCGCGGGATGATGAGCAGGCTCCCCTCGGCGGCCGAGTGAATCGTGCACTTCATCCGGATGTCCGGGAAGTCGGTGACGGTGAGCGCGTCCATGACGCCCCACGAGACGTTCGTCGCATCCCCGACGAGCTCGCGACCGATCGCCGTGCGCACGCGGCTGCGTGAGCCATCGCAGCCCACGACGTACCGGGCGCGGATCGTCGACGACTCCCCGGTCGGCTCGAGGTTCTCGAGGTGGCTGAGCGTCACCGTGACCGGGTGCTCAGCGCCACCGGTGTCGACCTCCACGGCTTCCGCCTGCAGCCCATAGTGGGGGACGAGCTTGGAGGGTGAGCGCTCCATGTGCTCGAGCAGGTAGGCCAGCATGCGTGCCTGGTTGACGATCACGTGCGGGAACTCGGAGAGCCCCTCTTCGGTGTCGCGCACCCGGCCTGTCCGGGTGATCTTGGTGCGATCGCCGGGATCGGGCTGCCAGAAGCAGACCTCGTTGACCCAATAGGCCTCGCTCACCAAGCGGCCGGCCAGCCCGAACGCCTCGAAGATCTCGACGGTGCGGCAGGCCACGCCGTCGGCCTGCCCGACGTCGAGCGGCCCGTCGCGCCGATCCACCACCGTGGTGCGGATCTCGGGGAAGTTCGCCAACTGCGCGGCCAGGACCAGGCCGGCAGGGCCGCAGCCGACGATCAGGACATCGACCTCGGACGGCAGACCGGCCGGTCGCTCCGAGACGGCCGGATGCGGCTCGTGCACGAGCGGGTCGCCGGGCGTGTAGCCGTCGAGATAGAACTGCATCGTCGTCAATCGCCGAGCAGCGCGGCCCAGCTGCCCGCCAGGAGGTCGATCACGGCTGCCTCGCGCGCGGCCTTGAGGCTCCGCACGGCCACGTGGCCCGTTGAGCCGTGAGAGCTGGAGGCGTGGAGGGTGGCCATCACATGAATGTACGGAGGAGTCGGACGCGACACGGCGCGCCGCTTGGATGAGCCGCATCGTTGGGGTCCGTCAGCCCCGA
Source organism: uncultured Actinomycetota bacterium (assembly GCA_963771675.1). Taxonomy (GTDB): domain Bacteria; phylum Actinomycetota; class Thermoleophilia; order Solirubrobacterales; family Solirubrobacteraceae; genus Palsa-465. The sequence goes on from CAVYUJ010000013.1 coordinate 185,161, forward strand.
AAGGTGCGCCGGTAGGCGGTTGGGGTGGTTGACGATCGTCGGGCGAAATGCGCGCGCAGTGTCCCGGCACCGCCGAGGCGGCATTGCTGGGCGACGTGCTCGATTCGGCGGCCGCTACGGCGCGGGCGCTACACCCTGACCCTGACGCGCCGGGCATGCCGACCCGGCGGGAGACGATCATCATCAACTAAGGGCATTCAGATCGCCGGCTAGGCCTCCGGGATCTCGCGGCCGAACGCCTCCAGTGTGATCGCCTCGGGCTCGGGTCCGCCCCGGCGGCCTGTGTCCAGACCGTCGATCTGCGCCAGCTGCTCAGCCGACAGCTGGAAGTCGAATACGTCGAGGTTCTCGGCGATCCGGCTGGGCCTGGTCGACTTCGGGATGACCGAGCGCCCTTGCTGCAGACCCCAGCGCAGCATCACTTGAGCCGGCGTCTTGCCGTGAGCGGCGGCGATGTCCGTGATGACCGGATCTTCCAGGGCGTTGCTGTGGCCGCTGTCGCGATAGAAGGTGATGCCGCCGATCGGTGACCACGCCTGCGTGAGGATGCCGCGGCTGGCGGCAGCTCGACGACCAAGCTCCACTGGGCCGTCACTCTCACCGCGGTCGACTGACGCTCCCGAGGACCCCTGATGCGAGGGGCGGCCGGACTGACCGAGACCGCGCCGCCCCGAGTGTCCGCCTCGGTTCCAATGGCCCTCAGCACGGGCCGCCGGGGCGCCAGCTCGATGCAACCAGACGGCTGCTGTTCATCGAAGCACGACCGAACTCCTCGGGCGCGCGATTTGACGCGGTCACGGGTCTCGCTGATGATTCGGGCTGTCACGTTCTCGCGCGCTCGTTACATGTACTGGGCATGAACCCTGAGAAAACGAGCGACGCGCAGCTCCTCGTGGCGTCCGATAGGGATGCCACGGCGTTTCGCGCCCTCTACGACCGCTACGCGGAGCCGATCACCGGCTACCACCTGCGCCGTTGCCGTGACGAGCAGACCGCGCTGGACCTCACCGCCGAGACCTTCGCCCAGGCCTGGTACGCACGGCGATCATTCCGCGATGAGCTGTCCGGTAGCGCGGGGCCGTGGCTGTACGGAATCGCCCGCAACGTGTTGCTGCAGTCGGTCCGCCGCCAGCGCTTGGAGGACGGCGCCCGCCAACGGCTCGGCATGCTCGAGCGCTCTGACCCTGCGGTCGCCGCGCCCGATCAGACCTGGTTGAACGGAATCGACGAGCTGCTCGACGAGCTGCCGGCCGATCAACGCAGCGCGTTGGAGCTGCGCGTCCTGGAGGACCTCCCCTACGACGGAGTCGCCTCGCGGCTCTCGATCACGCCGGAGAACGCGCGGACGAGGGTCCATCGGGCTCTGAGCGCGCTGCGCCGCAACCACTCACTCATGACTGGAGAACAACGATGAGCATCGATACGAAACTGGAAGAGCTCGGTAATCGCCTGGAGCGATACGCCGCGGCCGACCTGCGCTCTGAGCAGCGCACTCTCGGGGCAGTCACGATGTGGGCGCGGCGGAGACGGCCACGGCTGTTGGCGGGCAGCTCGCTCGGACTGGCGGGGGTCGGAGCGGCCGTCCTGGTCACGTTGAGCGGCACCGCCGCAACATCGCCTGCGTTCGCCATCACCAAGCACAACGGCTCGGTGTTGGTGCAACTCAACCGGCAGGAGGACATCGCTCAGGCCAACCAGAAGCTCACCGCGATGGGGATCAACGAGCAGATCACCCTCTACGCCAACCCCACGCCGACGGCCGAGAGTGCAGCGGAGGATTGTGTCCCGGGTCCGGGAGCCGGCGCGCCCAATCCGACCATCAGGGTCGTCGTGAACACCGACAACGCTGACAACACCGGCACCACCGGCGCCGTGGTCTGCGTGGTCGGGCCTCACACCTACTCGGGCCCCTACCCGGGCAACTGACGACGCGGGCCCCGGCAACCCGGGGCACCAAGGCCGCCAGGAGCATGGCCGCGTCGGCTGACCGCTGATGACGATGGTCGCCGCCCGGACAGCGAACGACAACGAGAGCACGGTTGGCGGCCTGGTCCCCGGCAACGGGGACCAGGCCGCCGCTGCACGATGGCCGTGGGGGCCGACGGCGGGGCGGTTGACGGACTACGCCTTGGTCGCCGTAGCGGCGGCCACGGGGGGAATCTGCCGTTCGACGCGCGTTGCTCACGCTCGTGCTGCGCGACGCCACGCCTGCGGAGTCGTTCCGTGCGTTAGCCGGAAGCGACGTGCGAAGTACGCGGCGTCGCCATACCCGAGGGAGCGGCCGACTTCGGCAATCGTGTGGTCTGTTTCGACGAGTAGTCGTCGCGCCTCCGCCATCTGTCGTTCCGTGATCCAGTCCTGCACGGTCCGGCCGGTCTTGAGCCTGACCTTGGTGGTGAGGTGTCCGGGCGTGAGGCTGACGGCTGCGGCGACGTCTTTGAGTGAGATGCCGTTCCGGTACTGGGACTCGATGAAGCTGAAGACGCTCGCGAGCAGCGGCTCGTGTTGGACTTTCAAGTCCGACACGACGTCGGCGACGAGTCTTGCGACGGCGATGAGCAGGAGGGTGAGGTGCGCTCTGACCGCTTCGCTGAAGCCATCGCGTCGCTGCTGTAGCTCCTGCTCGATTGCCGAGCACTCGGCCCGCCACCACGGTTGCTGATCTGAGGGCACATGGAGGCGCTGCGCGCCTGCCGCGCCGCCTCGCGCGAACGGCAGCAACAGTGGGTGAGCCCGCCAGCTGAGTAGCGCTTCAGGAGCGTCGGGAGCCACACCATCAGGCGGGAAGGCGACCGCCCAACCTGCGGCGCTCACGGGCCGGCCGCGATCCGTACCGATGCCCACCACCTCTCCTGGAGCGACCACGTAGGCGTCGCCCGCCTCGACTGACCACTGGTTCTGACCGAGCCGCAGGCTCGCGCCACCGCGCTCGAAGTACGCGAGGACGAGGAAGTCATGTGCATGTTCGGGGTGAATGCGCTCCATCGAGCTGCGGCTCAAGCGGGTGATGCGAACCCGCGGGAGACCGGGTCTCGTCTCGTACCGGAAGACCGGTGGCGCTGCTCGGTGATCGGAAGATCGTCCTATGACAGCCACAGATTGCATCTTGGCGAAGCGTTCATAAGGCATCAGACTACCCCTTCGATCCGAGCATGTTCCTGCTTGGCCGAGACACGAAGGGAGACTCCAATGGCAGAGCCGTTCATCTTCATCACCAACCACACGATCAAGCCAGGAAGGCTCGATGAGCTGCTCGCGCTCAACGATCAGTTCATGGCCTTCGTCGGCGCCAACGAACCGCGCCTCCTAGGACTCCACGGCTACCTCAGTGAGGACCAGACTCAACTCGCACTCGTGCAGATCCACCCTGACGCGGAGTCCATGGAGCACCACCTCTCAGTGGCCGGCGACCAGATCCATCAGGCGCTCGACGTCGTGGAGAACCGCAGCATCCAGGTGTACGGCAACCCTGCATCCGGCGCTCGGCGCCTGCTCGAGCAGATCCAAACCGCGGGAGTCAGCGTGAACTCGATGCCACACCAACTCAGAGGCATCGCACCTGCGGCGCTCACGTAGTCTGGCGAGTAGCTCCAGTCTGCGGACCGCTGATGCGGTTGATCTGGCCTTCGTCCACATGTCGGTCCGATTCGATCCGATGTAGACGCGTAGAGAAAGGAGTCCCAAGATGGCCGTGTACTACTTAGAGATCGTCAGCAACGACGTAGACGCCCTCGTTGGGCTTTACCAGCATGTGCACGGCCTCTCCTTCGGCCCCCCGGACCCCGATCTCGGGCAGGCCCGGGTTGCGACCCAAGCCGACGGGGCCTTGGTCGGCATCCGGAAGCCGCTGGCGGCGCATGAGCAGCCGATCATGCGGACGTACTTCGCGGTCAAAGACATTCAACGGGCACTGAAAGAGGCCGAGGAGTCCGGCGCGACCACTGCCTATCCCCCAACCCGTCAGGGCACCCGAGGCATCTTTGCGATCGTGATCCAAGGCAACCTGGAACATGGGCTGTGGCAACGCTAGTCCCACCCTGTCCTAACCGTGAAGTCGGTGGTTGTTGTGCCAGTGCACCCACTCCAAGGTGGCGAGCTCGACCTGCTCGACGTGCGCCGTAGCGAATTCGACGTCAGCTGCGATCCGGCGTCGCTGTGACAGCGCAGATCGTTTTGGTCGTGCCCCCGCGACCAGCGGGCCATCTCGATCGCGTCGAGCACCATCGGCGTGCGCATGTGCGACGCGACGCGCCAGCCGACGATCATCCGTGAGAACGCATCGACGATGAGGCACACGTAGGCCACGCCTGTCCACGTGGCCACGAACGTCAGGTCAGTCACCCACAGCCCGTTCGGCTCGTCGGCCGTGAACTGGCGCTTGACGACCGGCGGCCTCGTGGCGGCCGCGCGGGAAGACTGCCCTGCGGTGGCGATGGGGAGGCGCTCGCGGGCCGTGGCGCGGTTGCGGGGAGGGCTGCGGCGGTTATGACCTGTCGAATCGCAGTGCCAGCGATGCGAGGGCATAGGAGATCCCGCCGAGGGCCAGGAGCGCGGTGTACGGGCTGCTGCTCTCTCCGCGCACCAGCGCGAAGGCGGCACACCCCGTGATTGCGATGACCAGGACGGTGCCGGCGATCGACATCGCTCGCGTGTTGATGGCCGCCTCGCGCTCATCGTCTTGGCGGCGCCCGCGACGGGCGGCTTCGAACCGGGCGGCCACCGGCGACAGTGCGCCGACGGTCGAGAGCACCGCGAACCACACGATGCCGCCGAGGGCGTGCCCGGTCATGGCCGCGGCAATGAGGATGACGGCCCCGAGTGCGGCCGGAACAAGCGGAACGAGCCACCGTGAACGCCACCGAGCGGTGATGCCGGGGCGTGTGTCGTGGTTGTCTGGGCCATTTGGTGGTGGCATGGTCGTGAGGTGGTGGGGGTTCAGGCGATGAGCAGCGCGGCGACGATGAGCATGACCGCGGCGGTGCCCCAGTGGACTCCGAGCGCGGTCGCTTTGGACCCACCGGCGCGCAGGACGATCGTTCCGTCGGCGATGGGAACTGTCGCGGCCGCGAGCACCAGGTAGCCCAGCTGTCGGTGTGCGCCGTCGATCAGGAGTGCGGCGAACGCGATGCCGATGGCGATATCGCGCGCGGCTTTGACGGCAAGCCACGCGCCGCCAGGGGCAGCGGTGCCGCGGTCGTGGGGAATCCCGAACCCGGCGGCGGCCGGGGTGGGATCGAGCAGGTAGCGCAAGCCCATCAAGATGGTGGCGAGGGCGAGCACTCCCGCGAGCGCGGACCCGATGTCATTGAGCATGTTGAGCTCCCTGACCTCTCGCGGGCTGGAGCCATTCGGTGTCCATCTCCGGCGCGGTGTGGATCGCGGTGACGCGCAGATCCCCTCTTCCCGTGTTCGTGAATCGGTGAGCGCTCATCGCGGGGGCGATGAGGATGTCTCCCGCGGTCGCGGTGAGTTGCAGGTCGTCGATCTCAAAGCGGGCCTCCCCGGCGTGGATGACGAAGACCTCGGCATAGGGATGGCGATGAAGCAGTGGGCCTGCGCCGGGGCGGTTGTCGACGAGGAACAACGAGATCGGTAACCCGCCGTGTTGAGCGCCGATGAATCGATGGGCCTCAGGCGGGCCGGGGAGGTCATCATGGCGGATGCGCAGGGACCTGGCTGCCGTCACGGGCGCGGGTGGCGCTGGCCGGGAGGGGTAACGCTTGGTGTTACTCATCGCTGCAGTCTCGGCCATCACGCGGCATTCGTCCAACCGATAGTGACGATGAGACTGAGTGATAGAATCGTTGAATGGAGCTGCGGCAGCTTTCGCATTTCTTGGCCGTCGCTGAGGAGCGTCACTTCACCCGTGCGGCGGCACGGGTCCACCTCACCCAGTCGAGCCTGTCCAGCTCGATTCGTGCTCTGGAGCGCGAACTCGGTAGCGACCTGTTCGTGCGCAGTACCCGCCAAGTGGAGCTGACCGAGGCCGGACGGGCGCTGCTCCCGCCCGCCAGCCGGGCCGTCGCAGCGGCCGAGGACGCTCGGGATGCCGTTGCAGCGGTCCGCGGGGTCGTGCGCGGACACCTGGCGATCGGCGCCGTTCAGACACTTGGCCAGGTCAACCTCCCCGGGCTGGTGTCCCGCTTTCACCGCACGCACCCGGCCGTGACGTTGAGGCTCCATCACGTCGGCGCTCCCGAACTCGTGCGACGCACCGCGGACGGCGAGATCGATCTCGCGATCGTTGACCCGCCGCTCGGACCGCAGGGCGACCGGGTGCGCGCCACCACGCTCGCCACTGAGTCGCTGCAGCTCGCCGTCGCCGCAGACGGTCCGTTAGCTCACCGCAGCCGCGTCCGACTCACCGACCTGGCCGACCACGAGTTCATCGAGTACCGCCCGGACTCCGCGTTGCGCGCAAGCATCGACAGCGCGTGTCACGCGGCGGGGCTGCAGCGTCAGATCGCCTGCGAGGTCGATGCCCTGCCCGAACTCGTCGAGCTCGTGGCGCTCGGGCTCGGCGTGTCACTGCTGCCGCCAGCGGCGATGCGAATGGCGGATGGCCGCGCGATCGGGATCGCCACAGACCCTGCGATTCCACGCGAACTGCTGCTCGTCACCGCACTCGACCGTGCACCGTCCCCAGCCGGCGCAGCGTTCCTACGGCTGCTCGGACACCACCCGAACACGGAGGCCTCAGATCAGCCGCACTTGTCGTGAAGCACGCCGGCGGAACAGTCCTGCGGGATGCCTCCAAGCGAGCGTCGGCGGCACTCAGCTCGGTCCAGCCCCCGCATCGCTCCCAAAGGGCCGCCCGACGCACCTCCAATGAGCTGGGCCGGCCGGGTCCGGCTTTCCGGGTTGCGTCCAGCATAGGTGCGCTTGCGTGGCCGGGACGCTGGTCCTGCATCGGACCGTGCTGTTGCATACCATGACATCGCCCGTCCACATGTAGGACTGGCTGCACTCGGCAGGCGGATTCGACAAGTCGTTGCCGCAGTCGCTCGGCAGCGGCGACGCCTCATCGATGCCCGAGGAGACGGAGCGCTTCACCGTCGGGGTGCTCAGGTCCTTGGCCGAGAACTTGACCTTCGTTGTCGGTGCCTCACCGCGAAGATCGCCGGGGAGGCTGTCGCCGGGATAGGAGTATGCGAACCCGCCCAGCCACCAGTCTTACGGTTGACGTTGACCGTCGCCGCTGGCGGCAGGTTCACGCTCGACGGCTCCTGCACACCGTAGGCGGCAACCCCCCGGCCGAATACGGCATCCCAGCTGAATGTGACGTGGCGAGTCGTCGACTCGGTGATGAACTGGTTGTGCCACACGTACGTCTCGCTGTGGCTGCCGCTCCCTGAGAACGTCACGTACATCGCCGAGGCGGACGGTGCGAGCGCGAGCGCAAATCCCACGGCGAACTTGGCCCACCGTCGCGCCACCGCAGATCGCCGCCAAAGGGACGATGGCGGTTCGCTGGCTCGCGCTCGTCTGCTTGCTCGTCTGGTCGACGGTGCCGCGGGCGGGCGACGATGCAGACGCGCCGGTCACCGGCGGTCACGCTCAGACATGTAGGATCACGCGCGTGTTACGGGTCCGCTGTGGAGTGTTCGCGCTCGCTGTCGTCACTGCGGCGACGATCGTCGTGGCAGTCGCTCAGGCGGCGGCGTCAAGCCACTTGCGCTCGGCCACCATCACTGTGCAGAACGGTTCGCTTCCGCCGCCCTACGGGCGGCCCCACGTGTATCGCTACACGACGCGTGCCAAGGTGGCCAGGCTGACCAAGGCGCTGAAGGCCAATCACATCGCCGCTCGGCGCCCGACGAGCAGCCGCGGATGCGCGGGCGGCTTCAACGTCGCCCTCAAGCTCGTGGGACAGACGACGCGGAGGCTCACCTCCTACGAATGCGGCGGGCACAACTACGGCGCGATCGCCGGGAACGTGACCGGCTTACTGTCGGCGCTCGGCATCCCCGCCCCGTAGCCCAGGGCGCTAGCGCCGACGCTGTCGAGTGTCGGGCGTGACCCCGCGCCGGCGCTGTCAGGCGCCGGCCGTCAAAGCCGACGCGATTGCCTCCGTGTCCGCCCCGGCCCCAACTGCCGATCGCAAAGGCGGCGAGCAATCGCTCGCCCGCGTCAAGCGTGAACGATCGCCTGGCCACCGCGTAGGCACTCGCGCCTGAGCGAGTACCGCCATCCTGGGAAAGCAGGCACGTTGCCATGTCTCGTGGCGCGTTTGATCGGCCGCGAGCAGTAACGCCGATGCTCGGTCTGGTGGCGGTGAGACTGCCGGTGTGGATCAGGAGCGGCCGGCGCTGGCGGAAGGTGCCATCTCGGCGACGTTGCGGCGGTGTTGGGGCCTTATTGTTGGTCGGCACCGGCAGGCGAAAGCTCGACACCGGGAGGTGCGAGGTGAAGGCGATTGTGGTGAGCGACGAGGCGGCGGGAACGGCCGGGATGACGCTGGTGGATCGGCCCGAGCCGCCGGCAGCGATCAACGACGTCATCGTTGAGATTCATGCGTCGGGGTTTGTCCCGACGGAGATGGAGTGGCCCTCGACGTGGGTCGATCGCGCCAACCGTGACCGGACACCGTCGATCCCTGGGCACGAGCTGGCCGGAGTGGTCACCGCCCTGGGGTACGGCACGACGGGGGTGTCGGTGGGACAGCGGGTGCTCGGCCTCGCGGACTGGCATCGCGACGGCACCCTGGCGGAGTACGTCGCGATCGAGGCGCGCAACCTCGCGCCGCTGCCGGGCGACGTCGAGTTCACCGTGGGCGCGAGCTTGCCGATCTCGGGCCTGACCGCGTGGCAGGGACTGTTTGACCACGGCCACCTCAAGGCGGGGCAGACCGTCCTTGCGCACGGCGCCGCCGGCGCAGTGGGGACGATGGTGACGCAGCTGGCACGTGAGGCGGGCGCCTATGTCATCGGCACCGGACGCGCCGCCGACCGCGAGAAGGCGCTGGACTTCGGCGCGCAGGAGTTCGTCGACCTCGAGGCCGACGCCCTGGAAGACGTTGGCGGTGTGGACCTGGTGTTCGACGTCATCGGCGGAGACATCCAGAGGCGGTCCGCAGGCCTGATCCGGGCCGGAGGAACTCTGGTGACCGTCGTCGGGCCACCCGAGGCACGGCCCGCGGACGGAGTGGCGGTCGACTTCGTCGTCGAGTCCGATCGTGCCCAACTGAGCGAGATCGTCCAACGGGTGCGCGACGGACGACTGCAGACCAACGTCGGCATCGTCGCGACCCTCGACGATGCCGTCGCTGCCCTGAACCCGACCGAGCGGCTGAACGGCAAGACGATCGTCCGCATGCGTCGGTAAGGACTCGGGGAGGGCAGCGGAACGAGCACCGCCCACGGGGTGTCGCGGCCAGCAGCACCGAGCCGCCGTCCTCCTCGGTGCCCGCCGGCTCGAGCGCTTGGAGGGCTCGTTCAAAGCGCGACGCTGCATCCTCGTAGGCCAGCGGATCGAGCGTGCGACGACCGGCGCGGGCCAGCATCCCCTCCGGCCGCCTGCCGCTCAAGCCCGACCACCTCGTCAGGGTCGACGCGGGCACCGCGCGGGTGCGGTGGTCGAGCGCCGCGCTTCCCAACGGGCGCCGAGGGGCAGCGGCGACGTGGACGCACCCACCACAACCAGATGAAGAATCTGGTGGCCGGCGACCGCCAAACGTTGCCCGGGGACCGTTGCCCGGACGAGTGACGAAGGGGCTATCCCAGCACCGACTCGCCAAATCACCAGCATCCAGAGGGAGTTCTGAAGCGGGAGCGACGGGACTCGAACCCGCGACCTCCGGCGTGACAGGCCGGCGCTCTAACCAACTGAGCTACGCCCCCGAGGGGGAAGATCAGTATGCCAAGCCCGGTGGGATGACGCCTACGCGGCGTCGAGCACCTTCTCGCGCAGCCAGTCGTTGACGAACGTCCTCCCGGGGTCGAGCCGGTCCCTCAACGCCAGAAAGTCGGCCATGCGTGGGTAGAGCGGCGCGATCGCGTCGGCGCGCGTCGTGAACACCTTGCCCCAGTGGGGGCGGGCGCCGAACGGCGCGAGGGCGGCCTCGATGCGCGCCACCACCGCCTCGACCTCTGACGGCCGGCGGCGCCAGGTGAAATGCAGCGCGAACGACTGGCGGCCATGATGCGGGCTGAGCCACAGCGTGTCGCCGGCGATCGTGCGCAGCTCAGAGATGAGCAGAAGGGGGACGATGTCGTCGGCCAGCGCACGCACCGCCTCAACAGCGCCCTCGGCGTCCTCGCGCGCGACGAAGAACTCCGACTGGAGCTCCTCGCCCGAGCTGGGCGTAAAGCCGGAGCGGAAGTGGGGGAGGCGCTCTGACCACGGCCCCCGCACGCCCTGTTGCTCGGTGCAGTTGACGGGATCCCCCCCGAGCACGGGGTGAAGCTCAACGTCCGCGGCGCGGACGCCGAGCAGCTCCTCGAGGTCGTCGTCGTCCTCGCGACCGGACGCGTCGGCGCGCCGCTTGACCCAAACCTGCTCCGTGCGCTCGCCGCACAGGTGAAAGACGCTCACGCTCTCGCCCGCGCCGTAGATGTCGTCAAAGCGCGAGAACAGCGTGTCCCACCCCACGCCCGGAAAGACCCGCTGGCGCATCTCATAGAACGGCTGCACGGCCAGCGTCACGCGGGTCACGATCCCCAGGGCTCCGAGCCCGACGACGTGGCCGTCGAAGTCCGGATCGCCGGGGGTCACGCTCCGGAGCTCACCCGCGGCGTCGACCAGCTCGAGCGCCCGGACCGCCGTGGCCAGATTGCCCTTGCGGTCACCCGAGCCGTGGGTGCCCGTGGCGATCGCGCCCGCCACCGAGATGTGGGGCAGCGATGCCATGGTGTCCAAGGCGAGCCCCACTCGGTTCAGGGCCCCGGCCAGCTCGGCGTACGTCGTGTGGCCGGCCACCGTCACCGTCTCAGCCGTCCCGTCGGCCACGATCTCGGCGGGGAGACGGTCCAGAGCGACCAGCTCGGCGCTGTCGGCGATCGACGTGAACGAGTGACGGGAGCCGAGCGCGCGCACGGCTCGCGCGCCGGCGATCAGCTCCCGCAGCTCCTCGACGGAACCCGGGTGGTGCAACGCGCTCGCCCCGTAGGCGTAGTTGCCCGACCAATTCGTGCCGATTGCGTTGCTGGTCACGAACGAATCGTCGCAACTTTGCTCATCGGGTTGGGTTTGAGCAGATCGCAAGTGATCTTCCTGAGGCCGCGTCCAACCCGGCCGTGGGCGCTCCACAGGATGATCGGCGGCGACGGGGATCCTGGAAGCGGGTCCCCGTCGTGTCTTAAGCGCCGGTCAGCGGCCTGACCAGATGAGCTCCATGACCGTGCGGGCGAATCGCTCGTAGCGTTCGGGGGAGAAGCGCTCGGGATCGGTCAGGACCATCCGGCCGGCCTCCTCGCTGAGCCGGAGGATGGCCCGGGCGCAGATCTCGATGTCCAGGTCCGCCTCGATTGTGGCCTGCTCCGCGGCCCAGCCGACGAACTCGGTCAGCCGCGCCAGCAGCCGGGCTCGATTGGTCTCCACGTGCTCGCGCACGATCGCGGGCGTGCCCTCGGGTGGGAGGAGGATGATGCGCCAGGTGTTGGGACGGCTGGCCACCGCATCGAGGAAACGGCGCACGCCGGCGGCGAACAGTGCGGGCGGTTCACCCGCCTGCGGTGCGGGCGGGACCACGTCGTCGAGTTGGGCCAGCGCGTAAGCCTCCTCGCGCTCGATGAGTGCCTGGAGCAGCCGGCCGAGGTTGGAGAAGTGGTCGTAGATCACCGGTCTGGTGACGCCCGCAACGCGCGCGATCGACTCGATCGACACGCCCTCGTACCCCTGCTCGACGATGACGCTCAGAGCGGCGTCGATGAGCTGCTCGCGCCGTTTCTCCGGCGCCATCCGCGGGGCGTAGCGTCGGCGGGTCTTGGCGGCGTCGGTGGGCGGCTGCGAGTTCATCCGGTGGCGGGCGAGGCGTGCCATGAGCTACGCGCGTGTAGCTTCCCTAGCCGGAGGTTACCGCTAGCGTCGCTGCCATGACGGCTGTGTTTGACGGGCACAACGACGCGCTCACCCGGGAGGACCATGCCCTGCTCGCCTCCGGCCGCGAGGGCGGCCATCTAGATCTCCCGCGGATGCGCGCAGGGGGCCTGCGCGGTGCGATCTTCGCGGTGTTCACGGAGTCCCCCGACTTTCACTGGACCCTGGTGGACCGCGACGACGGGGTCAGTGAATACGCGCCTGCGCAACCGATCTCACAGGTTCAGGCGGCGGCCTCGGCCACCCGTGCGGCCGGCCGCCTCGCGGCGCTCGAGCGTGCCGGCCACCTGAGGATCGCTCGTGCGGTCTCTGACCTGGACGCGGTCCACGAGGACCAGGACGGACCGCCCGCCGCGGTTCTGCACATCGAGGGGGCCGAGGCGATCGACCCCGAGCTCGAGGCGCTCGAGCACTGGTACGCGGCGGGTCTGCGATCGCTGGGGCCGGTGTGGAGCCGCTCCAACGCATTCGGACACGGCGTCCCGTTCATCTTTCCCGCCGGTCCCGACACCGGCCCCGGCCTCACGCCTGCGGGCCACGCTCTGGTCGCGCGCTGCGCGGAGCTGGGGATCATGGTCGACCTCAGCCACCTCAACGAGAAGGGCTTCTGGGACGTCGCGCGCGCCGAGCCCGGCCCGCTTGTCGCCAGCCATTCCGGTGTCCACGCGCTTGCCGCCAGCACGCGCAACCTCACCGACGGGCAGCTCGACGCGATCGGGTCATCGGACGGACTCGTCGGGATCATCTACGGCTGCCAGTTCGTCCGCGCCGATCTGAAGGACGACGCGGACACGCCGCTTTCGGCGATCGCGCGTCACGCCGCCTATGTGGCCGAGCGCATCGGAGTGCGGCACGTGGCGCTGGGCTCGGACTTTGACGGCACGAGGATTCCGGCCGAGCTCGGGGACGTCACCGGCCTGCCCAAGCTGCTCGATGCGTTGCGCGAGGCCGGATTCAGCGAGGCAGAGCTGCAGGCCATCGCCTGGGAGAACTGGCGCCGTGTCCTCGGCGCCTGGTGGCGCTGACGCTACTCCGGCGGGTCGGTCTTGCGGCGACGCCGGTTCTTGCGCGACAGCTCGTCGACCACGGCCGCCAGCACCTCCTCATCCCAGGAGTGGGTGCGCAGCAGCCGGTAGCGCGCGGCGCTCACACGCATATAGGCCTCGGTGTCGGTGATGGTGCCGATGAGGTCGGCGCCCCGCAGCATCTCGACCACCGGCCGGTACTCGTTCTCCAGCCAGAGGAAGGCGGTCTCGCGCCGGTTGACCGGCTCGCCGCGCTCCTGGCTGGTCCGAAAGCCCCACGCCTCGACGGCCTCGGCGAGTCGCGCGTAGTCCCAGGGATCGGTGAGCTTGATCTCCGCCCGCGCGTTGTCGGGCAGCGGGACACGCTCGAAGAAGACCCGCTCGTGGCTCTTGAGCGGCAGCTCGTCCAGCGTGATCGCGCGTTCCGCTCCGACGCGCGTGACGACGTCTGTGACCACGGCGTCGATGTCCGCACGGCCGAGCGCCCGGGCCACCGAGACCCGATGGTGGCCGTCGCGAACGAAATAGATCTGGCCGATGCGGACCAGGTCGACAGGCGGCATCGACTCCCCGCGTCGCATGGCGGCGGCGATGTGCTCCCACCGGGAGCGCACCCGCCCGGTCGTGGGGCGGAAGCTGCGATCGAAATCGCGGCCGCGGTCGACGGTTCCGACGATGGCATCGAGGGGGACGACCGCGCTGCCTGCCGAGTGCTCGCTGACGTAGCCCAGGGCGGCCACGACCTCCTCGTAGGGCAGCACGTGGCGAACGTCGTCGGGCTCGCCACGGAGCCGAGCCACCATCGCGCCGAGCGCCGCGCGCCGTCGCGCACGCAGGAAGTCCGTCTGTGCGTCGAGACCGGGCATCCCCGTGGAGCGCGGCGTACCGGGCATGTGCACTCGACTCTAGCGGCGCCCGGAAACGGCCCTGTTGTCGCTCGGTTGTAGTGGGGGAGCGGGGTTATGCGGGGGGCGCGGTGCCGCCGGTGCCGCCGGTGCCGCCGGCGCCGCTGGAACCGGTGGCGCCGCTGCTCGGGCTGGCGGCGCTGCTCGCGCCGGCGCCGCCGTTGGTGCCCAGCAGGGTCTGGCCGGACTCGGGATCGAAGAGGTGGATGTGGTCGGTGTTGAACCAGAGCTCGGCTTCCTGGCCCTGGCGCACCGTGCTTGCCGGCTCCAGCCGGGCGGTGATCTGGCTGCCCTCCTGCCGGGGCAGGTCGGCTCCGCCGGCGTCGCTGGCCAGCTCCTCCAGCTCCCGCGACGAGACCTTGTCGGCGTCGACGACGAAGTAGGCGTAGAACTCCGAGCCCATCGACTCCAGGACGTCGATCTTGGTCTTGAAGGTGATACCGCCCGACTGGTCGCCCACGAGCGTCGCGTCCTCGAAGTCCTCGGGGCGCATGCCGACGATGACGCCGCCGCGGCCGCCGCCGGGGCCTGACTGCAGGCGGTGGCGAATCGTGTCGGGGATCCGCATGGTGCCAAGCGGGGTCTTGATGCTGTCGCCATCGATCTCGCCCGGCAGGAAGTTCATCGAAGGCGAGCCTATGAACCCGGCCACGAACAGGTTCTTCGGGGCGCCGTAGAGCTCACCCGGCGGTCCCACCTGCTGCAGGATCCCAGCGCGCATGACCGCGATCCGGTCCCCTAGCGTCAGCGCCTCGGTCTGGTCGTGAGTGACGTAGATCGTCGTCGTCGCAAAGCGCTGCTGGATGCGCGCGATCTCGGTCCGCATCTGGACGCGCAGCTTGGCGTCCAGGTTGGAGAGCGGCTCGTCCATGAGGAACGCGCTCGGGTTACGCACGATCGCGCGACCCATGGCGACGCGCTGGCGCTGACCGCCGGAGAGATTGGCCGGTTTGCGGTCCAGATGCTGCTCGAGGTCGAGGATCTTGGCGGCCTCGCCGACCTTCTGGTTGATCTCCGCCTCGGGGACCTTGGCCAGCTTGAGCGCGAAACCCATGTTCTCGCGCACGGTCATGTGGGGATACAGCGCATAGTTCTGGAAGACCATCGCGATGTCGCGATCCTTCGGGGCCCGGTCGTTCATCACCTGACCGCCGATCTTCAGCTCGCCGTCGGTGATGTCCTCGAGGCCCGCGACCATCCGCAGCGCGGTTGATTTGCCGCAGCCTGACGGGCCGACGAGGATCATGAACTCGCCGTCGGAGATGTCCAGGTTGAAATCCTTGACGGCCTCGAAGCCGTCGTCGTAGCGCTTGGTGATGTGCTCCATGTCGATTTCGGCCATTGGCTGACTCTCCTTATCCCTTGACGGCGCCTGCTGTCAGGCCGGCGACGATCCGGCGCTGGAACAGCAGCACCAGAACCATGACGGGTACGGTGACCACGATCGCGGCAGCGGCGATGTCGCCGATCGGCTGCGTGAATTGCGACACACCGGGGAACTGCGCGATCGCGGCGGGGACCGTCATCGCTGCGTTGGTGGCGGTGAGCGAGATGGCGAACACGAAGTCGTTCCAGCAGATCAAGAACACGATGATGAACGTTGTCGCCAGCCCCGGCATCGCCAGCGGGGCGATCACCTTCGTAAAGGCCTGAAACGGTGTCGCCCCGTCTATCTGGGCCGCTTGCTCAAGCTCCCACGGGATCTCCCTGAAGAACGTCGACAGCACGAAGATCGCCAGCGGCAGCGCGAAGGTCAGGTACGGGATGATCAGGCCCGGCCAGGTGTTGAACAGGCCGATCTGGCGCCACAGGTTGTACAGCGGTCCGACGAGCGAGACCTGCGGGAACAGGGTCACCATCAGGGCGACGGCGAGAATCGTCTGCTTGTGCGGGAAGTCCAGTCGGGCGATGGCGTAGGCCGCCGACGAAGCGAGCAGGACGGCCAGCGTGGTGGCGATCAGGCCGATGCCGATCGAGTTGCGCAGCGCCGCGGTGAACACGCTCTGGCTGAAGATGTCGCGGTAGTTGTCGAGCGTCCAGTGGTGTGGGATGAACGAGCCGTCGGTCGCCGATGCCGGGGTCTTGAGCGACAGCATGAGCAGCCAGAAGACCGGCACCAACGAGGCGACGATGACGACGACGAACGCGGCCGACCATCCGGTCCGCTGCCTGACCGTGACATTCATCAGTTCTCAACTCCCGGATTCGCCGCTGCGCCAAACCCCTTGATGAACACGAAGGCGATCAACCCGACGATCACGAACAGGATGACTGAGACCGCCGAGCCGAGGCCGAGGTTGAGGCGCTCCAGCAGTGTGCTGTAGCTCAGCTGGGACAGTGACGCGGTGTTGTTGGCGCCCTGGCTGAAGATGTAGATCACGTCGAAGATCCGGAAGGCGTCCAGTGTGCGGAACAGCAGCGCGACGAGGATCGCCGGTTTCATCAGCGGCAGCGTGATCTTGGTGAACCGCTGCCAGGTACTCGCGCCGTCCATCTTGGCGGCCTCCAGCAGCTCGTCGGGCACAAGCGACAGCCCAGCCAGCAACAGCAGGGCCATGTACGGCGTGTTCTTCCAGACCTCGGTGAAGATGATCGCGATGTAGCTGCCGAACTGATGGCTGAGCGGATCGCCGCTCAGGCCGAGCAGCCGCGGGATCCAGCCGCCGTTGTCCAGCGACCAGGAGTACTGCCAGGCGTATGCGGCCACAACCGCGACGATCGCGTACGGGACGAGCGCGATGGAGCGCAGCAGCCCCCGCGCAAAGATCACCCGGTGCATCGCGATCGCGAGCAGCATTCCGAGTAGGAGCTCGACTGAGACGCTGACCACGGTGATCACCGCCGTGTGGATCAGGTCCATCCAGAACAGGTGGGCCTGGAACACGTAGCCGTAGTTGTCCAGCCCGATGAACTGGTTCTTGCCCGGCTGGTCGAGGCTGGCCTTCTGCAGCGAGAGGATGAACGTGTCGACGATCGGATAGGCGGTGACCGCGATCATCACGATTACGGCCGGCGAGACCAGCCAGAACGCCAGCTTGCGCTCGGCCCTCACCCGGTCGCTCAGGCGATGAGGCGGGCGGCTTGACGCAGCTGCCGCGGCAGGCGGTCCGGCCACTCCGGTGCTCATAGCAGCGAATCCCCCTTGAGAGCTGTCTGGATCTCGTCGCGCAATTTGCCCACGATGGTGTTGGGATCGATGGTCGAAGCGGGTTGCAGGCCGTCTTGGATCGCCAGCGTCACGTCCTGGTACTGGGGCGTCTGGGGGCGGATCCCGTAATCCTGGAGCTGAGCCTTGATCAGTGCGTGGAAGGGGTACGCCTTCTCGAACGACGGCTGGTCATAGATGCTCGAGAGCACCGGCGCCAGCCCCCCCTTGACCGCGTCACGAATCTGGTTCTGCGGCCCGATCAGGCACTTGACGGCGTCGAAGGCCAGCTGGGGATGTTGGGAGTGGGCCGAAACACCGAGGTTGTAGCCGCCGATCGAGACCTTCGGCGACGTCCCGGGAACGACCGCGGGGAACGGCGCGTACCCCATGTTCTTGAAGATGCTCGGAGCGGTCGCCTGCGTCCCTGACCAGACGAACGGATAATTGATCTGGAACGCCGCTTGCCCCGCGTCGAAGGCATTGTTGCCAGGACCCTCCTGCGATGTGTTCAGCCCCGGATCCGCGGCCGCGGTGGTCGCCAGGCGCTTCATGATCTCCGCCGCGGTCTTGGTCGACGGGCCGACGGTCACCTTGCCATCCGGACCGACGATCCCGCCGCCGGCCGAGTCGACGAGCGAGTTGAACCACACCACCAGGCCCTCGTACTTGGCGCCCTGCTCCTCGATGTAGTGGGGCTTGCCCTCCTTGGCCAGCTTGACCGCATCGTCGATCATCTGGTTCCAGGTCTTCGGTGGCGTCGGCACGAGATCCTTGCGGTACCAGAGGAGCTCCGTGTTGGAGTTGATCGGCGCCGCCCACAGCTTGCCGTTGTACGTCGCGGTCTTCAGTGGGCCGGCGAGCACGCCCTTGGAGGCGGCGGCTGCGTTGGCGCCCGTCCACGGACGGATCCAGCCGGCGGACGCGAACTCGGCGGTCCAGTCGACATCCATCGCGAGGATGTCGATCGACGAGTCGCCCGCGGCGAGCCGCTGCACGAGCGTCTGGCGCTGCTGATCGGACGCGTTGGAGAGGAAGTTGATCGCGATCTTGTACTTCCCGCCCGAGTCCGCCGTGCAGCCGGCGGCTGCTTTGGCGAATGAGCCGGACGGCTCGGGGAAGACGTACCAGTTGATCGTCACCGGCCCGCCACTTGATCCGCCGCACGCCGCCAATGCGATCGCACTAACGACCACTGCCAGGATCGCACCTACGTGACGCACGACGTTCCCTTCCTCTCTCTCCTTGCCGACCCCACTCTCTCCCGAACGGGGGACACGGCGTGGGGATACCCTACCGCTCCGGGTGCTAAGCATGCGGTTTCGCCGCCGGGGTCATGCCCCCTCACACAGCACGCAGCGACGCCACTCGAATGGCCGAGGTAGCTGACGAAGTCGGCGGTCGTTGTCGCGCCACTCGCGCTTGACATACCGGCCGATCGCCAGCACCGCCACGCGCTCGGCGCCCGCCAGCTTCAGCGCCGCTGCCGCGCTTCGCGCGTTGGCGCCTGTCGTCCACGTGTCGTCGATCAGCAGGACCGTCCGCCACCGGAGGTCCGCGAGCGCCTCATAGCGCTCGACATCGAAACGGTGCGGGGTCACAGCGGCATCGCTCCGCCGCAGGAGGCGCTCGTACCGCGGCGCCAGCGGCTTGACGAGCTCGCCGACGAGCGCGTGCAGCGGGTGGGTGCCGTCCCGGCCCCGGTCGCTCGACGGGACGGTCGTGACGAGGTCGAACCTGTCGATGGCCGCCGCCCGCCTCAGGCACGCCTCGTGGTCGGCGAGGTGGCGCCACAGCACCGCCGCCAGCCCGGCGGTGAGGTACCTCGCCGGCGCTCCGCAATAGCGCTTGTAGCCCGCCAGCGCGTGATGGAGTTGCCCTCCTCCGACGCAATACGAGATCGGCGCCATCGCGTCGACCCACGCACCGTCGCGCGAGCAGTGATAGCAGCGCGTCGCGCCATCGGTGAGGTCGAAGCAGGACGCGCACACGTCGGGCCCGAGCCGCGGGCGCAGCATGAAGTTCGCGTAGGGCGCGCTGAGCTCGACGAAGGTGGGCACGGCGGCTACTCAACGAGGGCATCCGTGGCGTCGAGCCGGGCGACCGTCTGCATGATCTGCGCCGCATCGTCGATCACATGGACTCCGGGACGTGCCGCGGCCTCGCGCGCCCACGGCTCGTCCAGCAGCGCCCGCCACAGGAACACCGGGCGCCCGTGGGCCAGCGCCAGCCGAGACTGCAGCCGAGCGCCGCTCCTGGCTGTGGCCTCCACCACCACCGTTCCCAGCGCCAGGCCGGACATCACCGCGTTGCGCCGCGGAAAGCTCCTGCGGGTGGGCGGCGCCTCGGGCCAGAACTGCGAGAGGACCGCTCCTTCGGCAGCGATCCGCCGCTGGAGCGCGGCGTTCTGCGGCGGATAGCTGTGCCGCAGTCCCGTTCCGATCACCGCCGCCGTGCGCCCGGCCGCCGCCAGCGCGGCCTCGTGCGCGGCAGTGTCGATGCCGGCGGCCAGCCCCGAGACCACGAGATATCCGGCGCGCGCGAGCGCGTCAGCGAGGCCGGCGGCGGCGGCAAGGCCGGCCTGACTGGCCCGCCGGGCGCCCACGATCGCAATCGAGCGCGCGTCCTGCGGTGTCAGCTGCCCGGACACGAACAGGATCGGGGGACGGTCATGGACGGTGCGCAGGTTCTCCGGGTAGCCGGCGTCGAGGACCGTCAGAACCTGAAAGCCCTCTCGCTGCCATTCGTCGATCTCAGCCGCCGCGCGACTGAGATGGGCCGCCGGATCCTCAGGGAGGAGGCTCGCCTGGGGGCCGCTGCCCGCCAGTTCTTCATGCAGCACCGTCAGCGCGCTGCCCGCGCGCTCCACCAGGTCTGCGTACTCGGCCCACGGACGAGTCCGTCGGCGCAGGAGGGCGACCAGCGCGGCGCTCTCATGCGCCGAGCTCACGCTATGCCGGTGCCCGCGCTCAGGCGAGCGGGTCGGTGCGCTTGTCCGAGGACTCGGACGTCTCGTACGCGAACTCGTGAGCGCCGGCCGACGTCTCGCCGTCGCCGGTGCTCGCGTCCGCCTGGTGCGCGGACTCGTGACCGTTCGAGGCAGCCTCCGAGGACTGGTGCGCAAACTCGTGCTCGCCCGCCGTGCCCTCGGAGGGCTGGTGCGCGAAATCGTGCTGGTCCGCGGTCGTCTCGGTCGTTGCGTGCGCGAACTCGTGCTGGTCCGTGGTGTCAGGCGCCGGCTGCTCGTACGGCGCCTGGACCTCCTCGGGCTCCGGACGCTCGCCGTTGATGGCCGCCCTGAAGTCCCGCAATCCGTTGCCAAGTTGGCGCCCGACCTCCGGAAGCCTCTTGGGGCCCAGAACGAGCAGAGCCACCACGAGCACGAAGACCAAGTGCGTGGGCTGGAGGATGTCGCCGACCATGGACTAACCAGAGTACCGGCTTCGGTCCGTCCTGACGACGAATCTCTGCTCGAAGCCTGCTGCGGACGGATTTCCCGGTGCATGGCGAAAGCACAGCACGGCGGCGAACCCGTTTGGGCGTCGAGCCCCGAATCGGCACACTCTTTTTACAGGGCGTCACACTTCCGTCACAAAGTCGGCCCTGCGGGTGGTGGGGAGGGCGGCGACGGGGAGGGCCAGCCAGGCCGCCGGCCGGGTCGCGGGGGCGCGGGGGCCCGGGGGCGCGGATGAGGGTCAGCCCGGCCGATGGCGTCGGCGGGGGCGCGGCGTGGGCCGCCCGAACGTCACGCGGACGGCCCGGCTCACGGCCGCTGCCCATGGATAGTCCGACTCCGTTGCCGTGGTGGCCACGGCGAACCGGTAGGAGACGACGCCGCGCCCTGACCCATAGCTCCACTGGAAGCTGAATTCGCCGTGCGAGTTCGTGCGGAACGGCTCCTGAAGGAAATGTCCTCCTGGGTAGGGGACGCGCAGGCGCAGGGCCACCCCGTCGCGTGGCACATATCCCCCGACCAGGCGTCCGGTGATCGTGATCTTGTGGGTCCACGGCAGGACCCGGGGCGAGATCGCGATCGCGATCCGAGCGGGCACCGTGAGCGTGACCGTCGAGGAGCTGGCCGGCTCCGTCGTGCCATTGCCGGGATAGGCCGCCTCGATCAGCCGCGACGGGCCGGCGGGGACGGGGGCCGTCCACTCTCCGGAGGCATTGGTCGTCACCGTCGTCATCGCTCTGAACCGCGGCGCATTGTCGGCAGGCGACGAGTAGACGACGACGGGTTGGCCCGCCAGGGCGGTCCCGTCGGCGAGCCCGACGAACCCGCTGACCGTCGTGCGCTTGCCGTGGCCGATCCGGCGCGTCGGCTCGTTGACCGCGTGGGGGAGAAGCACCCGCCGGACGCGCCGCTTGACATAGACGGGCTTGCCGTCGCGCAGCACCGGCTTTCCATGGCGGCGCAGGACGACGTTGACGGTTCGCACCACCGTCCGGGCGTGGCATTTGCGTACGCGCTTGCGAACCGTCCTGGCTGGGCCGCGCACCTTGACGCGCCTGCCGTGACGTTTGACGGTGTGCACTGGGCCCGCGACCTTGACCCGCTCGACCGTGGTCCGGCACTGCAACGCGTCGGCGATCCGCGCGAAGGTGATCGCCGAGGCCGTCGGCTGTCTGATCGAGAGGTCGAGCGTCGAGGTCGGCGAGACAGCGGTCACGCCGCTGGCATTCACGGCGTTGTTGCGGGCGTAGCACGCCACCTGGTGGCCGCCGATGCCGACGACGGGAATCTGCGCGGTGGCGCCGCTGTACGTCTGGGGCGCCCCGCCGTCGACCGAGCAGCTGATGGCGGCAATCCCGCTCGGGCCGCCCGACGCGACCGCGGTCACGGTCTGGGTGCCCGCCGTCGACGCGGTGTCCGCCGGGGCGGAGAGGCTCACCGACGGCGTGACGTTGTCGACGTTGATCGCCTTGGAGATCATGCTGACGGCGCCCGCGGCATTGTCGGCGGCGTAGGTCAGGGTGATGGCCCCGGCTCCGTCGGGATACGCCGTCGTGTCAACGCTGGCGTCGAGCTCGTTGTTCGGGCACTGCATCCACTGCGAGGTGTCCGGGCTCGGGTCCGCGTACGTGTTGATGGCGTGCCCGTTGACGGTCGTCTGCATCCCGCACACGCCCGACGGATCGGTTGCCGACAGATCGGCCGGGAACGCCCCCCTGACCCAACCTGACTGGTGGTAGAGGTTGTTCGACGCGACGGCCCCCAGTGCCGGACCGGAGGTTTCCTGGGCCTCGAGCTCGATCCCGGTGACCGAGAAGACGATGATCCCGGCGCCAGTGGCCGTGCACGTGGTCTGGCTGCACGAGGCCTGCCAACCGAAGTACCGCGACGACTGGATGTGCTGGAAGAGATCGCCGGCGGGAGCGTTCTGGTTGGTCGCCCCGTGGCAATCGACCGTGATCTGAGGGGAGCCGTAGTTGACGCCGTTGTCGCCCCAGAAGTAGTCCGCAGAAAAGCCGTCGCTGTGGAGGTTGCAGTCCGCGACGCCGGATGAGATGACCCCAACGATGCCGATTGACGGAGAGGGCGTGGTCGCGGACCAGGTGGAACTGCTGCCGTTGCCGCGCGGGGGACGGTGAGCGTAGATGTCGAGCTCGGATGGACAGTCGGTTGTTAGTCGCCATCGTCGCCGTAGAAGGACGGCGAGAAGATGCCGGCCGTCGGTGATACACAGCCGTTGACGTAGTACACGTCCTGATACGGAGCCATCGGTCGCGGCGTGCAGCGCGGGTCGCGGCGCTTGCTAGACACGCCCAACGCGGTCAGTGGCGAAGAACAGACTGCGTCGTGGCACGATGGATCGGCAGCGTGAGCGACCACGTGCCTTCTCCTGCGTCAGCAGACGATGGCGATGTCGAACGTCATCGGGGTCGGTTGGCCGGACTGGTTGAACGTGTTAAGGCTTGTCTCGGATACTTTGCGCCCGCCGCCGGTGCGATACGGTCTGCGTGTTGACGCTGCTGACGTAGCCGATGACAACGTCAGTGCCGCCACTGCCGGGCAGTTGAACTGGCGTCTTGTCGGGTGAGCGGACGTCGACATTGGCGACGGTCGCGCATGTACGCGGGAGGCGTACTCCCCAATCGATCACGTAGGAGCCGGGGACGGCGCTCGCGACTGACGATGGGCTTGCCGCTGCCCGCCAGCACGGTCGCGTTAGCCCGCACGATCGCCCACGCCCGCACACTCCCCCCGATCGACTTCGGGTTCAACTTCACGGGAGTGATCGACCGGTTCCGAATCTGGGCGGCGCCAACCGAATTGCGCGGGATGCTGATCGCGGCGTAACCGGTTCCGCCGAGCGCGACGAACAGCGCGATCCAGCCGACGAGGTTGCTGCGTAGGTGGGCGATGACTCGGTGCACACGCACCTGCCTTTCAGACGACGACATGGATCAGGAACCTCATGAGCACTTGGGGCTGCAGCCGCCACTGATCGAGCCGATGCCCGTCGGGCCAGGGCTACCGGTGGGGGCAGGCTTAGAACCCGCGCTCGCGCTCGACGATGCGGCGGAGGCGGTGGGGGTGGTCTCGGCTGGGGTGGACGCGCTCGGCTGCGTCGCCGTCGGAGACGCAGCCGTCTGGGTGACCGTCGGCGGTGAGGACCCCGCGGCGCGATGCGATGCCGCCGAGTGGCGCGGCTTCGCGAGATGGCCCGCGTGCGCGCGCGTGCGCGCGTGCGATCTGACGGTGTGATGCTGTCCGGTGACGTGCCGGCGGGTCACCGCGCGGGCCTTGAGCCTTGCTGGCGCATCGGCGCCAGACGTTGCCTGCGAGCTCGAGGCCACCTGCGCGCCGGCCAGGTGCGAGGACTGCGTGCGCGTCGCGGCCGGTCGGGACGCCGGGCCCTGGCTGCTGCCGATCACCGCCAGCACGAGCAGCGCGGCGACCGAGACCGCGAGCGCGCCCCACGACCACGCCCCACGTCCGACCCACCGCACCCGTCCGATCCGCGGCGCCCGCCCGACCCACCGCACGGGCCCATCCCACCGGACTCGCCGGAGTCTCGGGGGCCGCAGCCCAGCCAGCGGGACGACCACGTCGAGCGGCGGGTCCAGTCGCTCGGCGCAGACGTCGGACGGTGCCTGGACCGCGTCGTGCAGGGCGGCCGAGTCCTCGCTCCAGAAGGCATCGGCAGTGGGCGGGGCCTCCCCGGCGTCGCGCTGTGCCGCACGCGCTCGGGCGGCGGGACCGATGGGAACGAGCTCCTCCGGCGGACCCAGCCAGTCGCGCGGCAGGCGTATGACGTTCTCCTCGTTCCGAGTCAGCCCGCCACTGTCTTCGGTTCGCCCATTGCCCGATTCCACGGGGTTTGCAGACCTTTCTTCGTCCGGGTGCCAGTCCGTCTCCGTGGCGAGGTACAGTATAAACCTGATTGGTCCCAATTTGTCTCAATTAGTAAACAAATTATGACCCCGAGTGAGTCCGAAGAGACGTATCTGACCGTCGCCGAGGTCGCGGAGACGCTCAAGCTCAATCAGCAGACGGTCCGGAACTGGATCGACCAGGGGTCGCTGCCGGCGCTGCGGGTTGGGCGGCGGGTGCGGATCAAGCGCTCCGATTTCGAGCGGATCCTCGAGGAGAGCTACAGCGCGGGGATGGCGGCGCCGAGCCGGGGCGCCGGTCCCAGCGCCGACGACTTCTGGGGCGGTGAGCCGGTCGGCGTCGCCGAGCCGGGACCACGGACGCCGGGCGCAGTCGCGGCCGGCCCGGCGCCGGCGGCTGCAGCCGCGCCCGAACCCCCCGCAGCAACCACCTCGGTGCCCCAGGGTGAAGGAGGCGGATGAGCTTCGGGGACGACCTCGACCGACAACGGGCCCAGATCATGCGCGCGGTGCGGCATGCCAGTGACGACTGGGCTGCCGCGATGCGCGCCCACAAGCTGGCCCCACCCGACCCGGGGTTCGCGTCGCGGCTGCGCGACCTCGCGCAGGCCGCCGGCAACGAGCAGGTGGCGTGGGAGCACGCGCATGCGGCGGGTCTGCTCTGGCGCCCGGTCCCCGGAGCGGAGAACGCGGCCCCTCCGTATGAGCTGCGCCCCGGCACGGGCCGGCGCGGGCCGGCCCCGTTGTGGCAGCGATTCGACAGTGCGGTGGCCACCCTCAACCATGCCATCACCGGTTCAAGCGCCGCGGAGGTCGCCGACGCGTTCGGTGAGTTCGCCGAGGCGGCAGGGGCGCTCGCGGACGCCGTGGCGGTTGAGGATGCGGGCGCGCACGCGTCTCGCTCGCGGGCCCATGGGGCGGCCTAGATCAGGTTTGCGCACAAACGCCGGGTGATACGCCACTAAATAGAAAACCGCATAGGGCTTTGGCTACAGGATGTTTACCGTGGGTCAAACTGAGCGTGGCAAGCTGGGCTGGAACCGATGTCGACGGGAGGGATATGCCTCAGATCATCGTGACCGCTGATGCGTCAGCGGAAGACGCGGAGCCGCCCATCATGTTCCGGGAGCGCGTGAGCGTGAGCGACTTCGAATCAGAACATTTCGCATCCCAGCTCGTGGAGCGTCTGGGATGGGCCGTCGGCGACGCCGACGAGGTCAACCAGCGCTCGCGGCTCAAAGCTGACCAGCGGCGGGCACGTCAGAGGGTGATCGACGCTGCTCAGCGCGAGATGGCGCGCAGTCAGCGCCCGCGTTCCTCGGCGAGCGTCGTCACGACCGCCTCGTAGACACCCGCGCCGTAACTCTCCGACGCGATCCTCACCCCGCGCCGGCCCGCCACCTCCTGCCCCAGCGTCAGGTCACGCTCCAGAGCGTTGGCCACCAGCCAGAACGTGCCGACCACCGAAGCGGCCTCCAAGTCCTCACGTGAGTCGCCGGCCGCGATGCAGTCCTCGGGGCCATAGCCCCGGATCTGCATGTGGCGGGCGACGCCCCGTGCCTTGGAGGCTCCTCCCGGGATCAGGTGATAGGCGTGGATCACGGGCATCCCGGCCATCTGCTCAGACGCGGCCCGAATGACCCCGTTGTCGACGAGGCGCAGCCAGCCGAACCCCTCGCCATCCAGCAGCGCCGCCACCTCATCGAGGTCGACGTTGCCGCGGAACAGGTGCGAGACCTCACGCCCATGCGACCAGGGCGTGTGGTACTCGAGCGTGCCGTCGAAGCGGTCCAGCAGCAGCGCGGGCGCCCCTGACGCGTCGATCTGCTCATAGATCGTTCCGCCCTCGTCGGAGGGAACGACACCGTCGGTGAGCCACTCGAGCTCGCCGTCCACCACGAGACCGCACCCCAACTCGAAGACATAGGCGCGCGAGCCGATGAGCCGGGCCGCGTCGAACACGCTGTTCTGGCGCCGGCCGGAGTAGATGACGACCTCCACGTCGGCCCGGGCGCAGGCCTCCAGTGCCCGCACGCCGAGCGCGCTGAAGCGTCCGTCGGCACCCGTGAGCAGGGACGCGTCGGGCCCGAGCAGGGTTCCATCGAGGTCTACGTAGAGGCAGCGCACGGCGGCGCGACGGTAGCACCGTGCTCGCCCGAGGCAGGTCAGAGCCGACCGCCATACTGAGACTCACGCGTGTCAGCACTCCGTGAGACCGAGCCCTGGGAGGCACTGCTCGCCACCGGACGCTCGGATGAGCGCCTGGTGCGCGATGACGTCTACGCCGGGCGGCCGGGACGGCTGGTGTCGATCCCGGACCAGCTCAGCTGGCCGGTCGCGCAGGCCCTGGACCAGGCGGGAATCGAGCACCTCTACGCCCACCAGGCCGAAGCGCTGCTCAAGGCCTTCGACGGCCCGACCGTCGTCACCACCGGCACCGCGTCGGGCAAGTCTCTGTGCTTTCAACTGCCGACCCTCGAGGTGCTGACCACCGATCGCACGGCCCGCGCCCTGTACCTCTATCCCACCAAGGCACTGGCCCAGGATCAGGCGCGTTCACTGCACCGGTTCGGCCTGAGCAAGCAGATCCGGCCCGCCATCTACGACGGGGACACCCCGCGCCAGGAGCGGTCGGCGATCCGCAAGCGCAGCAACCTGATCATCACCAACCCCGACATGCTGCACGTCGGGATCCTGCCCCACCACGCCGCGTGGGGGGACCTGTTCGCCAACCTGGCCTTCGTCGTGGTGGACGAGGCGCACGTGTACCGCGGCGTGTTCGGGTCGCACGTGGGCAACGTGCTGCGCCGACTGCGCCGGGCTGCCGCCATCCACGGCACCGAGCCGCGCTTTCTGCTGGCGTCGGCCACGATCGCCAATCCCGTCGACCTCGCCGAGACGCTCACGGGCCTGCGCCCCTTCAACCTGGTCGAGCACGACGGCGCCCCCCGGGCCCAGCGCCGGGTGGCCATGTGGAACCCGCCGCTGCTCGACGAGGCGCTCGGGATCAGGGCCTCCGCTCTGTATGAGGCGGCCGAGGTCTTCTCCGAGCTGGTCCAGAGCGGCGCCCGGACCATCTGCTTCATGAAGTCGCGCAAGGGGATCGAGCTGATCCTCAAGCACGCGGTCGACCGGCTTCCGTCCGAGCTGGGCGAGCGGATCGCGCCCTACCGCGCGGGCTATACCCCGGCCCAGCGCCATGAGATCGAGCGCCGGCTGACCACCGGCGAGCTGCTGGGTGTCGTCGCCACCGACGCGCTGGAGCTCGGGATCGACATCGGCGAGCTCGACGCCGCGGTGTGCGTCACCTTCCCCGGCACCGTGGCCAGCCTGCGGCAGATGTGGGGGCGGGCAGGACGGCGCGGGCGTGGCCTGGCCGTCTACATCGCCGGTGAGGACGCGCTGGATCAATTCTTCTGCCGTCACCCCGACGAGTTCCTGGGCCGGCCGGTGGAGGCGGCGATTCTCGATCCCGGCAGCCCCGAGATCTACGCCGAGCATCTGCTCTGCGCCGCCCACGAGGCTCCGCTCACCGAGGCCGACGACGCGATCCTCGGACCGCAATGGCGCGACTGCGCCCGTGAGCTGACCGAGGCGGGCTTTCTGCGCGAGCGCGCCACCGGCTTCGTGCCCAAGCGCGCCGACGACTATCCCGCGGCGCGGGTCGCGCTGCGCTCGTCATCGCCCGACAGCTTCGTGTTGCTCGACGCCAGCTCCGGCGAGGTGCTGGGGACGATCGAGGCGGGCCGCGCCTACTCGACGGTCCACCAGGGCGCGGTCTACCTGCACCTCGGTCGCTCCTACCACGTGTCCGAGCTCGACCTCGGCTCCCGGCGCGTCGTGCTCGAGCCCTTCGACGGCGATTACTTCACGCAGGCCAAGCGGGAGATCATGCTCTACATCGAGCGCCTCTCCGACCGCCGCCTGACGTCCGGGGTCGCCCTCTCCTACGGCTCGGTCGTCTACACGGAGACCGTCGTGGGCTACCAGCGCAAGTCACTCCAGGACCATGAGGTCATCGACTTCGAGTCGCTTGACCTGCCCACGACCGAGTTCGCCACGCGAGCCCTGTGGTACGAGCTGGACGAGCTGATCGCCGCCGAGGAGTTCCCGCGGGCGGCTCTACTGGGGTCGCTGCACGCGCTCGAGCACGGTCAGATCGCCGTGCTGCCGCTGATCGCGATGTGCGATCGCTGGGACATCGGGGGCCTGTCGATCGACGCTCATCCGCAGACCGGAGGCCCGACGATCTTCATCTATGACGGGCATCCGGGCGGTGTCGGGATCACGCGGCGCGGCTACGACGAGTTCGAGCGCCTCGTGGACGACGCGCAGCGTCTCATCGGGGAGTGCCCGTGCGAGTCGGGGTGCCCGTCCTGCGTGCAGTCGCCCAAGTGCGGCAACCTCAACGAGCCGCTGCACAAGGCGGGGGCGCTGGAGCTGCTCCGGCGCATGACCGTCGCCCGTTGAGCGGCGCCCGACGATCACAGGATCTACACGACCCCGTCCCGCAGCCGCTTGAGAATGGGTTCATTCGTCTGCGCAGCGACTCGTGGCAGGGAGGGACGCCGGCCTCAGCGCGGCCGGCCCGCGCGCCTGCGCTCCCCACCGCCACCGAGCAGGTGACCCGCCGCCGTCAGGCGACACCGAGCCAGGATTTCGTACCGCTGCCGCAGCCGGCGGGGCCGCCGCCATACCGCGTGCGCCTGGCCGACATCCTCTCGCGCGATCGGATGGCGGCCATCGACCGCGCCGGCCTGGTGCGCTTTCACTGCGTCGGCGATACCGGGGGCTGGCGGGACGCGCGGCCGCAGCGGGGCGTGGCGGAGGCGATGGTCGACGAGCTGCACGGACACTCGCCGGTCGACTTCTTCTACCACCTGGGGGATGTGGTCTACCCCCACGGAGAGGAGGCCGGATACCGCTCGCAGTTCTTCGCTCCGTATGCGGCGTACTCGGCGCCGATCGTCGCGGTGCCCGGCAATCACGACGGTGAGCTGACGCCGTCCTCGCGCGCCGGCACCCTGGCGGGGTTCCTCAAGACGTTCTGCTCCGAGTCACCGCCGCTGCGCGACGCCGCTCTCTCGTTCCCGCGGCCGGTCGTGGCCCAGCCCAACGTCTACTGGACCCTCACCCACGACTGGCTGTGGATCGTCGGCCTGTACACCAACGTTCCCGAGGGCGGTCAGCTGGCCGCCGACCAGCTCACCTGGCTGGTCGGTGAGCTGAGCGACGCGCCCGCCGAGGCGACGCTCATCCTCGCCATGCATCAGCCGGTCTACTCCGCTGACGTGGTCCACGGCTCCAACCTCGCGCTGGGCGAGGTGCTGGATGAGTGCTTCACGTTGGCCGGCCGCGGGCCCGACGCGGTGTTCACCGGCCACGCCCACAACTACCAACGGTTCGCCCGGCGGCTGGGCGGCCGCCCGATCCCGTACCTCGTGGCGGGCAGCGGCGGCTTTCATGAGCGCCACGGCGTCGGGTCGGGCGTCCCCGACCTGCCCGCGTCATTTCCCGGGCTGGAGGGCGTGACGCTCGAGTCCTTCCAGTGCAGCGAGCACGGCTTCATGACGGTGAGCGTCCGGCGCACCGGCGCCGAGGTGGTGTACAGCACCGTCTCAGGTGAGACCGCGCGGCACTTCGACTCGTTCCGGATCGCCCCGCGAGCGCTTACTTGAAGGGGATCGAGACCGTGCCGGTCAGGCCGCTGGTGTCGGCCTCGGCCGAGCCCGTCATCACGCCGAGCATCCCGAGAAGCTGCTGGGCGATGGGCGATGGAGCCGTCTTGAGCGTGGTGCGCAGCAGATCGGAGAGCGCGATGCGGAACGTGACCGAGCCGCTCCCGGCACCGGCCGGCGCAGAGCTGATGGGGGCGGCGGCGAACGCGCGCAGCTGATCGGGCGTGGCCTTGCCGAGCACGACCTGGTCACCGACCACGCCCACCTTCAGGGGCGTCTTGGCGTTGTGGATGCTGTAGAAGCCGCCGCCGATCGCGGTGACGTGGGCGTTACCCGGGCCCTTGGTCTTGGCGAGCGCGGCCAGGGTCGATCGCAACACCGCCGGGTTGGCCAGCCCGACCCGGGCCAGGGTGGTGTGGGTGTCGCTGGAGAGCACGAGCTGCCCGGTCATCTCCTTGGTCACCGTGGTGGCGTCGACGCCGGAGCGCTTCTTGAACGCCGCGGCCTCCCGCAGATACTTGGCGTAGACGGCGGGGTTCGTCCGCCGGATCGCGTCCAGGACGAAGCTGACGATCTGCTGGGGATCGCGGATCCCGAGGCCGATCGGCAGGGAGCCCGAGGTCCCGGCGGGCGCCGTGCCGCTCGCGATCGGCAGCTGGCTGACCGACAAGGGCTTCCCGGCGGTGGCGATGTGGAACTTCATCGTCGTCGTGTTCTGGTCGGTCGTCACCGAGGCGGCATAGCCGGTGATCGCGGCCACCCACGGAACCAGTCGCGCCTTGGCGGCGCTGGGAGCGGACAGTGCCGGGGTGAGATCGCCGAAGGCGGTGATGATCCCGTCGGCCGGGACCCCCGCGATGGCCTTCGCGTAGCTGGCGCCGTCAAAGCCCTGCTGGTGTGCGTGGCGATCGAGGGCCGCGTCGAGGACCGCCGGGGAGCGGGCCAGGATGATGGTGGCGCCGGAGGTGGCCAGCCCGGCGTTACCCGCGGAGTAGAGGGTCGCGCCGTCACGGGTGCCGTTGTGCGACAGGTGGAGCTTGCCGAGCAGCGCGGTGAGCTTGCTCGCGCTCTTGGTCACCCACACGACCAGGAACTGCGCGCCTGAACCGGACCCCCTGAGCCCATCGGTCGAGACCAGCCCGGCGGTCAGGGGGTTGCCGAACAGCGGCCGGATGTCCTTGTTGTAGTCGATGCCCAGCTTGCTGAGCTGGGCGAAGACGGCGGTGGCCGCGAGGGCATAGCTCGGGTTCTGGCGCTGGAGCCGTTTGACCGCGTCCGCCTTGGGGTTGGTCGCCGCTGTGATCACGAACGGCGAGGTGGTGGGGAAGTAGGAGAGCGCCTGGATCGCAGGCGTGCCCGCACCGCTGCTGCCGGCCGACGAGCTGCCACACGCGGCGAGCACGAGGACCGCCAAGCCGGTCATGACAAGGACGCTCAGGCGACGCACAGCGGTCAGAGTACCTGGAGCGGAGGCCGCCGTCGCCACTTCCGGACGGATGTTCAGGGGCCGCACACCGCCCTCCAGTCGCTAGCATCGCCCGGCCAGGGCGAGATAGCTCAGCTGGTAGAGCACACGACTGAAAATCGTGGTGTCCCGGGTTCAAGTCCCGGTCTCGCCATCGTTGCAGTGATCGGCATCCGTGCCGTGCCCGGGACATCGTCCGGACGGGTTCAAGTCCCGGTCTCGCCATCGTTGCAGTGGTCGGCATCCGTGCCGTGCCCGGGACATCGTCCGGACGGGTTCAAGTCCCGGTCTCGCCATCGTTGCAGTGGTCGGCATCCGTGCCGTGCCCGGGACATCGTCCCGCTCGGGCTCACCGGGAACCGACCGGGCCTCTCCGGTGTATGCAGGGGGTGTGATCGAGGAGAGCCCTCCGGGAGGCAGTGCATGCGCAGGTGACCCCGACGACGAGCATCTCGGCCCAGTCCGACGATCGACAGCTCATCGCCGCCGCCAAGGCGGGCGATCAACGGGCCTATGGGCAATTGCTGGGGCGCCATCAGGCGGTGGCGTTCCGTGCCGCCTACCTGATCACGGGATCGGCCGCGGATGCCGAGGACGCGACCCAGGACGCGTGCGTGAAGGCGTGGCTGGCGCTGTCGCGGTTCCGGTCAGACGCGCCGTTTCGCCCATGGCTGGTGCGAATCGCGATCAATGAGGCTCGCAACCGCCGGCGGGGGGCGGGTCGGCGGGCGACGCTGGTGCTGCGGCTGGGGCCGGAGGTCCCGGCTCCGGACTCGGCGCCGTCGGCGGAAGCCGAGGCGGTGGCGGCCGACGACCGCGCGCGCCTGGCCTCGGCGGTCGGGCGGCTTCGCGAGGACGACCAGCTGGTCATCGCCGCTCGGTACTTCCTCGGGCTCTCGGAGGCCGAGGCCGCGATCGCGTTGGGATTGCGTCGCGGGACGGTGAAGTCGCGGCTGTCGCGCGCGCTCGACCGCCTGCATGCCGAGATGGAGACCGCAGCATGAGAAACGACCTCGAACACCGGCTGAGCGCGCTGGGCGCGGCGCTGGAGGTGGCGCCGGCGCCCGACATGGTGCCCGCCGTGCTCGCGCGGCTGCCGGCACGTCAGCGGCGCCGTCGCCCCGCGCGGCGGACGCTGGCGGTCGTCCTTGCTGTCATGCTCGTGGTGGCCGGGGGCGCGATGGCCGCCTCGCCGACGCGCCACGCCATCCTGCGCATCCTCGGGCTGCGCGGCGTCCAGATCGAGCGGGCGCCGCGCCTCCCCGCGCTCCCCAGAGGGGCTGCCCGCAACCTCGGCCTCGGCCCGCGCATTCCGATCGCGCGGGCGCGCCACGCCGCCGGGTTCACCGCCCTGATTCCCCCGGGATCGCCGGTCGCGTTCGTCGGCCACGATGTTCCCGGCGGGCGGATCGCCTTCCTGGTCGGACGGGTGCTGATCATCGAGTTCCGCGGCACGGCGACGCCGCTCGTCCTCAAGGTGATCGGTCCGCGGACCAAGGTCACCTCGCTGCGCGTGGACGGCGGCCCCGGCGTCTACCTCTCTGCAGCGCCCCACGAGGTGCTCTTCCAGAACATGACCGGCGGGCTTCAGGCCGACCGCGTTCGCCTGGCCGGCAATGTCCTGCTGTTCGACCACCGGGGGCTGACCGTTCGCGTCGAGGGCACCCACACCCTCAGGCAGGCGCTCGCGGTCGCCAGATCGTTGCGCTGAGGGAAACGCATCCGCCGCCCCAGTTTGCGCAAGTTTCGGCGACCGCCGTCGTTCTCGGTCCTGTCACGCGGGTCACTACGCGTTCGCGGAGGTAGGACGTGGTCGATTCAACGCTCTTCTCGATGGACGGCCCGAGGGGGACCGGACCATTTCATTCCCAGTTCGACGTGAGGCAGCGCCACGATGCTGACGGCGCCGTGCGCATGACGCTGATGGGTGAGCTGGACATCTCGACGACCGAGAGCTTCAAAGCCCGGCTCGACGAGCTTCAGCGCTCCAGGCGACGGGTTCGGCTGGACCTGTCGGAGCTGGAGTTCGTCGATTGCAGCGGCATTCGCGCCATCCTCGACGCGATGGCGCAGGCACGCCGAGATGGCTGCACCGTGGACGTGGACCAGGCCGTCAGCCCGATCGTTGGACGAATCGTCGCCCTCGGCGCGATCTCGGGTGAGCTGTGGCCGGCGCAGGCCGGCGAGCATCCCGGCAGCGCCGCGGCGGCGTAGACCGGCTCGCCGGACCTCCGGACCTCCGGGCTCAGCCGGGCGTCAGGCGCCGGCAGGCTCAGCCGGGTGTCAGGCGCCGGCAGGCTCAGCCGGGTGTCAGGCGCCGGCAGGCTCAGCCGGGTGTCAGGCGCCGGCAGGCTCAGCCGCGTCAGGCGCCGGCAGGCTCAGCCGAGGACGACCCGGTCGCGGCCCTCGCGCTTGGCGCGCATGAGGTGCTCGTCGGCCTGGCGGACGAGGCAGTCCCGGTCGCCACGCGAGTCCGGCGACGTCGCCACGCCGGCGGAGACGGTCAGGTTCCGCCGCGGGCCCAG
The DNA here is from genome assembly GCA_963771675.1 of uncultured Actinomycetota bacterium. Taxonomy (GTDB): domain Bacteria; phylum Actinomycetota; class Thermoleophilia; order Solirubrobacterales; family Solirubrobacteraceae; genus Palsa-465. The sequence continues at coordinate 219,278 of CAVYUJ010000013.1, forward strand.
CCGAGCGGCGCGCACTGCGGCGACCACGCGGTCGGCCACCTGCTTGGCCTCCTCGCGGCTGGTGCGCGGGAGTACCACGCAGAACTCCTCGCCGCCGGTGCGGCAGGGAACGTCGTCGCGACGGCTCTCGGCGCGGAGCACGTCGGAGAACTCGCGGAGCACCTGGTCGCCGGCCGCGTGCCCGAAGGTGTCGTTGATGGCCTTGAAGGCGTCGACGTCGAAGTAGACGACCGAGGTCGGGCCGCCGCGGTCGCGCTCGTCCCGGAGCACCGTGGACAGGCTGCGCTCGAAGTGGCGGCGGTTGAACAGGCCGGTGAGGTCGTCGGTGAGCGTCTGGGTGCGAAGCTGCTCGCGCTGGGCCGAGTTGGCGTAGGCCATGGCGGCCAGCGACGCGAAGCGGCGCAGGAGCAGGCTCTCCTCGGGCTGGAACCAGGCGGGCTCATCCTCGCGCCACACATTCAGCGTCCCGACGACGTGCTCGCCGACGACGAGCGGGGCCACCAGGATGGCGTCGCCGTCGCTCTGCGGAGTCCCCGGCATGACGTGCTTGCGCAGCAGCGGATCGCCGGGAGCGAGGTACACCAGCTCAGAACGCAGAACGGCGGACCCGGTGATCGAGTTGTCCAGCGCGGGCCGGGAGCTCAGCGTCTCGGGCACGTAGCGCCCCGTGGCCAGCAGCGGCGCGAGCACCCGGTCGGCCCAGACGACCTCATAGACGGCAAGGCTCGTGTAGGGCACGATCGGAGCGAGCGCGTCGGCCATCCCCTGGAGGGTCTCCTCCAGAGATTGGGCGGCCAGGATGCCTGTCGCGGCATCGATGATCGCCTCGAGGCCGGCCACGAGGCGAGCGCCGGTGTCCGAGTGGGTGTACGTGCTTGAGAGCATGCTGTGGTTCGGCCGCAAGGCCGTATTCAGGACCTCATCGGACGCCGATCGCGCCGACTTAACTGAATCCGGTCCAATGGGACGGACGTCAGCGCGGCCCGAGCAGATCCCAGCGGTTGCCAGCGATGTCGACGAACACGACGACCCGCCCGTACGGCTCATCACGGGGCTCTGAGACGAACTCGACGCCGGCATCGCGCATCCGGTCGTAGTGCGCCTGGAAGTCCTCGACCCTCAGGAACAGCCCGACACGGCCGGCGAACTGGTCGCCGACGGCGCGGGCCTGGTCCTCCCCGTCGGCCCGGGCGAGCAGGAGCCCGGTGCTCGCTTCCGGCGGGCGGACGACGACCCAGCGCTTGGGGCGGCCGCCGACGGTCGTGACCGCCGGTGAGTCCTCGATCAGCTCAAAGCCCAGGGCGTCGACGAAGAACGCGATCGCCGCGTCGTAGTCGTCGACGACCAGCGCGACATGCTCCAGGTGCATGCGGGCAGGTAAGCACGGCGGCCGGCGGGGCGCCGCCGCCGCGGCCGGCCGGCCCGCTAGCTCTTGTGGACGACGATGATCAGCCCGATGATCGCGATCGCCGCCGTGGCCAGCAGGGCCAGCAGGCCCAGGGTGGCGTAGCGGGCCGATGCGCCGCCCCGGTTGGCGCGCCGCATGTCGCTGGAGCGGATGACCCCGAACACCGCGATCGAGAAGACCACGGCCACGCTCACCCCGGCGATCAGCGACGAGTAGATCATCTTCAGCAGGGCCGCCGCGCCGAGGACGATCATTGGGGCACCGGGGGCGCGACGCGGGGCTGGGCGCGGCGGGCGATCAGGCCGATCCCCCCGACCAGCAGGGCGGCCGCCACGACGACCGGTCCCAGCGCGCCGCTACCGAACAGACGGGTGATGCCGTAGACCAGCGCGGCCAGTCCGCCGGCCGCGGGCAGCGTCAGGACCCAGGCGCGGACGATGTCGCCGGCCACGCCCCAGCGCACCGCCGAGACGCTCTTGGCCGCGCCCGCCCCCGTGATCCCGCCCGAGATCACATGGGTGGTCGACAGCGGGTATCCGACGCTGGACGCGGCGAGGATGACCACCGCCCCGGCGGTCTGCGCGGCGAAGCCCTGAGCCGGATCCATGCTGATGATGCGGGTGCCGACGGTCTTGATGATCCGCCAGCCGCCGGTGAAGGTGCCCAGCGCGATCGCGCTGGCCGCGGTGACGATGACCCAGTCGGGGACGTGGAACCCCGCGGCCGGGATGTTGCCGTTGGCGATGAGCGCCAGCGTGATGACGCCCATCGTCTTCTGGGCGTCGTTGGTGCCGTGCGACAGCGCCAGCAGACCGCTGGAGGCGATCTGGCCCAGCCGGAACCCCCGGCCCACCGCGCCGGGGCGCAGCCTCCCGACGATCCGGTACACGATCAGGATCGAGAGTCCGGCGACGGCGAACGCGATCAGCGGCGCGACCAGCGCCGGCACGATCAGCTTGTCCAGGAGTCCCTTGCCGTTGGCGGCCCCGAAGCCGTCCGCGGCGATGACCGCCCCGACCAGGCCCCCGATGAGGGCATGCGACGAGCTGGACGGGAGGCCGTAGTACCAGGTGATGAGGTTCCAGCCGATCGCCCCCACGAGCGCCGCGAACACCACCGTGGTGGTCACCGCCCCCGAGGCCACGAAGCCCTTGCCGATGGTGGCCGCGACCTTCAGCGAGACGAACGCCCCGACGAAGTTGAGCAGCGAGGCCAGCGCCACCGCGCGGCGCGGCCCGATGGCCCGCGTGGAGATCGAGGTGGCGACCACGTTGGCGGTGTCGTGGAAGCCGTTGGTGAAGTCGAACGCGACCGCCGTCCCCACGACGATCACCAGGATGACGTCTCCGCTGCTCATGACTCAGGCGTTCTTGATGACGATGCCCTCGAGGACGTAGGCCGTGCGCTCGGTGGCGTCGATCGCGTCTTCCAGGCGCTCGAAGATGTCCTTCCAGCGGATCACGACCATCGGGTCGATGCCGTCCTCGAACAGCGAGGCGATCGCGTTGCGGACGATCCGGTCGCCCTCGTTCTCCAGCCGGTGGACCTCGACGATGTGCCGGCTGACGTCCTTGAACTCGCGCATCAACGGGAAGGCCGCCGCGAGTTCGCGGGTCGCGTCGACCAGGACGTGCGCCAGCGCCTGGGCCTGCATCATCGGCGCCTCCACCGAGTACAGGCCCAGGTAGTCGGCGGCCTCCTCGATGTAGTCGACGATGTCGTCGAGCGACGACGCGAGACGCAGGATGTCGTCGCGGTCGATCGGCGTGACGAACGTCTCGTTGATGCGCCGGATCACCTCGTGGGTGATGTGGTCGCCGTCCTGCTCGCAGATGAGGATGTCCCGCGACAGCCCGCGGCTGTCCGGAAAGCCCACGAGCATCTCCTCCATCAGCTCGGCCGCCCGCGCGCCGTTGGCCGCCGCCCGTTCGAACAGGTCGAAGAACTCCTGGTCGCGCGCGCGCAGCAGGCCGCCGATCGCCGTCAGCAGCCCGCGTGCGCCTGGACCGGCGGGGCGCTGGCCGTTCATCGGTCGCCGTCCGCTCGCGCCGGGTCGGAGTCCGGAGTGGCCGCGCGTGTGAACGGAATGTGAAAGTTCACGGGGCCGCACTCTATGCCCAGAGGCGGTCGCCCGGCGGCTGGCGCACCGCAAACGTGTGTGGTAGGTTCGCCCCGCGGGCGTGCCAGCCTGCGTCGGCGGCCGCAATTCCTGGGTGGCGCGCCGACCGTTTCAGGGAGTGAGTCAATGCACCGGCTTTCGCGGCGGGTTGTCCTGTCCATCCTGACGGCGGCTGCGCTGTTGCTGGGAACCGCGGCGGTGGTCTCCGCCCACCGGCTCAGCTTCCGCCACGTGCATGGAGCGGCGGCACGCCAGCAGGCGTTCCGGGCGCGGCTGCGTGCACGGGCTCACGGCAACGGCTTCCGCCACGCCCACGTGTCGGTGATCGGCCACGGCGACAGCGATCTCGCCGATGAGCAGGCCCAGTACGACTTCGAGCGGACGGCGCCCGGCCTCACCGTCTCCGGACAGGCGCTCATCGCGGCCAGCCAGGCGGCCTCCGGCCTCTCGGTGACCGGTGGACCGTGGCAGAACGTGACCACGCAGCCCTTCAACGCTCAGCCCGCGGACTACACCGATCCGTTCTGGTCCAACGTCGGCGCCGGCTTCTCGCTGGTGGGCGGGCGGACGACCGCGCTCGTGCAGGCGCCCGACGGATCCTGGTACGCCGGGGCCGCGGACGGCGGCGTATGGCGCTCGACCAACCAGGGAGCGACCTGGCACGCGATCTTCGACTTCATGCCGAGCCTCTCGATCGGCGCGCTGGCCGTCGACCCGGCCGACGGTTCGGTCTGGGTGGGAACCGGTGAGGCCAACACGAGCCAGGACTCGTATGCCGGCACCGGGGTGTACCGCGCGAGCGCGGGGAGCAGCAACTTCCGTCTCGTCGGCGGCGCCGGGAACCCGATCACCTCGCGCACGATCTACGCGCTGGCCTTCGACCCCCGCGGCAACGCCTATGCCGCCACCGACAACGGCCTGTTCCGCTACGCGGCGAGCGCCGGGCAGTGGACCGAGGTGCTGGCTCCGGCCGGCGCGAACCCGAGCTCGCCGTATCTCAACCATGTGACGTCGGTGGCGATCGTCCCCGGCTCCGATGGACAGCAGGTGATCGCCGCCGTCGGGTGGCGCGGCGGCACGGTGGCGTCAGACCTCGTCAACAACGGGTTCTATGCGTCGACCGACGGCGGCCAGACCTTCCATGAGGTCACCATCACCGGTGACATCAATGCCTCCGACATCGGGCGCACCACGTTCGCCTACTCGGCCGACGGCAGCAAGCTCTACGCGATCGTGGAGTCCCCGGCCGAGCTGGCCGCGGGCGACGAGACCGCGCTGCAGGGCATCTTCGTCGCCAGCGGTGCCCCGGCGAGCGTCGCCGGACCGTGGACGAAGATCGCCGACGAGGCCAAGCTGGCCGCGTCGGGCTCGGCGCTGGCCGTCGGCTCGGGCTACGGAGTGGGCGTTCAGGCCTGGTACAACCAGGATCTCGCCGTCGACCCCACCAACCCCAACCACGTCTACGCGGGGCTCGAAGAGGTGTTCGAGTCCACCAACGCGGGGACGAGCTGGGTCACGGCCAGTCCGTACTGGAACTACGGGCTGGCGTGCAACCCCAGCTGCCCCAACACGACGCACCCCGACCAGCACTCGATGATGGTGGCCAACGGCAAGATCGTCATCGGCAACGACGGCGGCGTCTACAGCCGGCCCCTGTCCGACACGCAGCAGTACGGGGATTGGAGTGACCTCAACGCGACGTACGCGTCATGGCAGTACTACGACGCACGCGCCGGCGAGCTGGGCCGCCACGGCCTGGGCGTGTGGGGCGGCCTGCAGGACAACGGAACCTCGCTGCTGGCCTCCGGCCAGCCGCAGATGGTCGAGCCGGCCGGCGGCGACGGCTTCGACGTCATCGTCGATCCCAACAACGCCAACAGCATGCTCGGTGAGTACGCCGACGGGGCGATGTACCGCTCCACCGACGGCGGCCATTCGTTCTACAGCGACGTCTCGCCGGGCTGCGACGGACAGGCGACGGTGGGTCTGACGCCGCTGCCCGGATGCGACCCGTCGATGCGCTTCCTCACGCCACTGGTGCCGGACGGGCAGAACACCAACACCTGGATCACCGGCGGCGAGGATGTGTGGGTCAGCCACGATGGCTGGAACACGAGCTGCACCAGCAGCGGATGCTCGTGGCAGGACGTCTATGACACCGGGGCCAACAACGCCGTGACGGCGCTGGCCTCGACGCGCAACGGCCGCGTCATCTACGCCGCCTGGGTGGGCGGGGGCGGAAACCCGGGCCCCGGCTTCGGCAGCGGCATCGCCACCAACTACGGCGGCGCCTGGCATCAGGTCAGCACCGCCGGCCTGCCCAACCGCTACATCGCCGGGATGGCCGTGGATCCGCAGGACCCGGCTCACGCCTACGCCGTCTTCAACGGCTACTCGCGACGCTGGATCCCCGGCGGCGGCATCGGACACGTGTTCGAGACCTACAACGGCGGGCGCTCGTGGCAGGACATCTCGGGCAACCTGCCCGACATCGCCTCCGATGCGCTGCTGATCGAGGGTGATCAGCTCGCGCTGGCCACCGACCTGGGCATGTACACCGCCAGGGCCTACCGCGGCGGACACACGTCATGGTCGCGGCTGGGGAGCGGCCTGCCCAACGCGTCGGTCAACGATGTGACGCCAGGGCCCGACGGTGACATCTACGCGGCCACCCACGGGCGAGGGATCTGGAGGCTCCCCTTCGGCTCCCATCAGCGATAATCGGCGGTGACGTGATGAGGGGACGGATGATGCGCTGGGCGCCGGCGATGGTCCTTGTGGCCGCGGCGGTGGCTGTGGCGTCGGCGTCGGCGTCGGCCGCCGCGCTGGGCCCGACGACACGGGTGACGATCAAGCCCGGCTCGGGCACGCCCCAGACGCGCTTTGCCTTCAGCTTCCGCATCCCCGTGGCCACCGGGAGGTTCGGCTCGCTGGTCCGGACCGACACGTTCTCGATGAGCGGGCCCGGCGGTTCACGCTGTCAGCAGCGCCTGACACGCACCCTCAGGCCGGCCAAGAAGGGCAGGAAGATCACGCTCCGGCTGGGGCCCGCGAAGGGCCGTGGCGGCTGGTGCGCGGGTCAATGGCACGGCACCGTGGTGCAGAGCGAGGACTTTCGCTGCAGCCCCACGCCCGGACGCGTGTGCCCGGACCTCGTGGTGGCGCCGCGCGTGATCGCCAGCTTCCGCTTCCGCGTCAAGCCCGCTGCCAAGCCCACCCCGCCCCCGTCGCCGGCAGGCGACGTACCGACGTTCGCGGGGCTCGTCAGCGTGACCTCCTGCCCGTCGCCGACCCCACAGCCCACCCGCCTCGGGGAGCGACCGGAGATCCTGCCGCGGCCCAGCAGCTACACGCTGACGTGGAAGGCGGCGACGGATCCGGTGACTCCGAGCTCGCAGATCGTCTACGACATCTTCGTCGCCACCCAGCCGGGCGGGGAGGACTACGCCCAGCCGACGTACACGACGTCGCCCGGGGCGACCTCATACACGACGCCCGGCGTGCCACGCGCCGGGGCCCTGTACTTCGTCGTCAGGGCGCGCAACGCGGCGGGACATGAGGACACCAACACGGTCGAGAAAGTGGGCGTCACCTCCTGCCCGGTGGTCAGCCAACCGGGGCCGCAACCGGCCTGACCGTACTCAGCCGGCGGCGTGCTCGGCCTCGTCGGCCGGCGCCGGCGCCGGCACCGGTGCGCCCTCGGCCGGCTGGTTGGTGATGAGCCGGGCGCTGCGCCCATGGCTGAAGAAGCTGATGGACCACTTGATCATCACCAGCAGCCGGTTCTGGAAGCCGACCAGATACCAGAGATGGACCACGAGCCACACCAGCCAGGCCGGTAGGGCGCTCAGCTTCAGGAACTTGATCTGAGCGACGGCGCGCCCGCGCCCGATGGTGGCCAGGTTGCCCTTGTCGAAGTAGTGAAACGGTGACGTCGTGCGCCGCGTGAGACGGTCGGCCACCAGCTTGCCGGCGTAGTGGCCCTGCTGGATGGCCACGGGCGCCACGCCCGGATAGGTCACCGGCTTGGAGTCGGTTCCGCGCACCCGCACCATGTCGCCGAGGGCGATCACCTCGGGGTGGCCGGGCAGCGTGAGGTCAGACTCCACGGTGAGGCGCCCGGCGCGGTCGACCTCCGCGCCTGAGAGCTCGCCGAGCTGTCCCGCCAGGGGGGAGGCGGTCACCCCGGCGGCCCAGATGACGGTCTTGGAGGGGATGCGCTCGGTCGCTCCGTCGGCGTCAGACACCGTGACCGAGTCGCCGTCGATGCCCACGACGGTGCGGTTGAGCAGGACCGTCACACCAAGTCCCTCCAGCGAGCGCTGCGCCTTGCGCGACAGGGACTGCGGGAAGCTGGTGAGCACCCGGTCCAGCGCGTCGACCATGATGACCCGGGCGGTGCTCGCGTCGATGGCGCGGAAGTTGCGCCGCAGCGTGTCGTGGGCCATCTCCGCGATCTGGCCCGACATCTCCACGCCGGTCGGCCCCGCCCCGACGACCACGAACGTGAGCTCCGCCCGGCGCGCCTCGGGGTCGTCCATCACCTCGGCGGCCTCGAAGGCCCGGAGGATGTCCGCGCGCACCGCGATCGCGCTCTCCAGGGTCTTGACCTCGGCGGCGAACTCACGCCAGTCCTCGTGTCCGAAGTACGAGTAGCTGGAGCCCGCGGCGACGATCAGCGTGTCGTAGGCGACCGGCTCAGGCGCGGTGTCCATGCCCAAGGCATCGGTCAGGTGCACCTGTCGGGCCTCCAGGTCAAAGCCGGACACCTCGGCGAGCAGGACCCTCACGTGCTCTTCTGACTTGAAGATCGCCCGCAGTGGATAGGCCACCTCCCCCGGTGAGAGGGCGCCGGTGGCGACCTGGTAGGTCAGCGGCTGGAAGAGGTGGAAGTTGCGCCGGTCGATCAGGGTGATCTCGACCGGGGCCCGCCGCAGCGCCTGGATGGCGTTGAGCCCGCCGAAGCCACCGCCGATGACCACGACGCGGTGGCTCACGACTGCGGCGCAGGCTCCGGCTCGAGCTCGGCCTTGGGCGCGGCGTCGACCGGAGCGCGGCGCATCGGCACTCCGGCGGCGGCGTAGGCGTCCTCGGCGTCAAGCGTCTCGGCGGCGAGCAGGGCGTGGGTGAGCTCCTCGAGCTGGCCGCGGTGCTCGGTGAGGAGCTGGGTCACCTGGGCGTGGCAGTCCTCGATGAGCGCCTGGACCTCCTGGTCGACCAGCCACTGGGTCTGGGACGAGGTCTCCGAGGCGCCCGGCAGAAACGGGCTCTGCCCCTCGGAGGGCAGCAGCGTCACCGGGCCGAGCTTGTCGCTCATGCCCCAGCGCCCGACCATCTGACGCGCGATGTTGGTGAGCTGCTGGATGTCTGACTCGGCGCCGGTGGTGATCTTGCCGTAGATGACCTCCTCGGCCACCCGGCCGCCGAGCGCCACCCTGATCTTGGCCTCCAGCTCCTCGCGGGAATAGGAGACGCGGTCGGCATCGGGGGTGGAGAGCGTGACGCCCAGCGCCTGGCCGCGCGGCACGATCGACACCTTGCGCACGGGGTCGGCGTCGGGGTTGAGCATCCCCACCAGCGCGTGTCCGGACTCGTGGTAGGCGGTGCGCTCCCGGTCAGCAGCGGTCAGGATGATCCCGCGCGGCGCGCCGAGGAGGATCTTCTCCAGCGAGTCGGTGAAATCGGAGAACGACACCTTCTCGTGGCCGCGGCGCGCGGCCAGCAGCGCCGCCTCGTTGGCGAGGTTGGCCAGGTCGGCGCCGACCATGCCCGGGGTGGTGGAGGCCAGGACGCCCAGATCGACATCGTCGGCGAGCGGCATCGAGCGGGTGTGGACTTCCAGGATCTTCCTGCGCCCGTCTCGGTCCGGCGGCGACACGCCCACGCGGCGGTCAAAGCGCCCGGGGCGCAGCAGCGCCTGATCGAGGATCTCCGGCCGGTTGGTGGCGCCCAGCACGACGACGGCGTCGTTGCCCTCAAAGCCGTCCATCTCCGTGAGGATCTGATCCAGCGTCTGCTCGCGCTCGTCGTTGGCGCCGGTGATCCCCGCCGACCCCTGGCGCGAGCGGCCGATGGCGTCGAGCTCGTCGATGAAGATGATCGAGGGCGCTGCCTCCTTGGCCTTGGCGAACAGATCGCGGACGCGGGCGGCGCCGACGCCGACGATGGCCTCGATGAACTCAGAGGCCGCGATCGAGAAGAACGCGGCGTGAGCCTCACCGGCCACCGCGCGGGCCAGCAGCGTCTTGCCCGTGCCGGGCGAGCCGAACAACAGGACGCCGTGCGGCATCCGCCCACCCAGCTTCTGGTAGCGCTCGGGCGTCTTGAGGAAGTCGACGATCTCGGTCAGCTCCGCCTTGGCCTCGTCGATCCCGGCCACGTCGTCGAAGGTGACCCGGATCTTCTCGGGGTCGACGCGGCGGGCCTGGGAGCGCCCGAAGTTGCCCAGCCCACCCAGGCCCCCTCCGGCGCCGGCCTGCGCGCGACGGGCGAGGAGGACGAACAGCCCCACCAGCAACAGCGTCGGCCCGAAGCCGAGCAGGATCTCGGCGAGCACCGATGTGTGCTGGGCGGTGGACTTCGCGTTGACCTGCACCCCCTTCTGCTCAAGCAGGGTGGTCAGCGCATCGTGGTTCCAGAACGTCGGGACCTCGGTCTCGAACAGCGTCGTGGGGACCGCGGTCTTGTCGGTGGCGGGGTAGGTGACCTTGGCGGTGAAGGTGCCGTCGACGGTGTTGCCGGTCGTGGTGATCGACTTGACCTTCTTGGCCTGGACCTGCTGCAGGAAGTACGGGCTGAAGGGGACCTTCACCCGGGGCTCCGAGCCGGGCTGGAAGAGCAGCACCGACAGCCAGTTGATCGCCAGCAGCACGATGACGAAGATCCAGAAGCCGCGCAGCCGGTGCGGTGGGGTCGGCTTGTGCTGGTCGGGCAGCCCGCGCCCGTCGGGGGCGGGGGCGACGCGCCAGCCATGCTTGTCGCGCGGCATCGGCGCCGGGGGCACGGACTTCTGCGCGCCGCCGGAGCGATCGGGGGGTGGGGCGGATCGGTCCTCGGCCATACCCGCATTGTGACGCAGGGCCGACCCCGGGAAGGTTTCGCCGGCTTCGGCGTCCCTGCTTGGGAAACGTCCACGACCCCAAGGGGGCTACATGGCTCGACTCCTTCACCACCGCCGGCTGCGTCGCATCCACGTCGCGATCGTCGTCGCCTCCCTCGCGGGCCTCGCCGGCGCCGCGCTGGTGGGCCTGGCGGTGGCCAAGACGCTGACGCTCCAGGTCGCCAAGGGAGCCTCGGTCACCAATCAGTCCCAGTCCACCAAGACCGAGAACATCGTCGTCAACAGTAAGGGTCGCGCCGTGTACACGCTCAGCGGCGACACCACCACGCATCAGAAATGCACCAAGGCCAACGGCTGCTTCGCGTTCTGGCCCCCGGTCACCGTGTCGTCGGCCAAGAACCTGAGCAAGGCGGCCGGCGTGCCGGGCAAGCTCGGCACCTTCAGGCGCAGCGGCATCATCCAGGTGACGCTGGGCGGACACCCGCTCTACACCTTCGCCAACGACAGCAGGAAGGACAACGCCACCGGCGAGGGCATCAACGGCTTCAAGGGCATCTGGCACGTCGTCAAGGACCCGGGCGCCACCAGCAGCTCGACCACTGCGACGACGACGAGCACGTCGACGATGTCGACCACCCCGACGTCGCCCTATCCCGGCTACTAGCCCAGACCGGTATCCGAGACCGCTCTCTGCGCCCGCCGCACACACCGTGGGGCGGGCGCCTCTCGTCAGACACTCACCGGGGGCCGGTTCCAGGCACGAGGCTGCCGCCATGAGACCGGGCGGCCGTTGTGAGACAGCCTCGCGCTCTCGATAAAACGGGGGCGCCCGCAGTCCGCGGGCGCCCCCTCTGACACGCCTTCCCTGGTGGCGCGGGGGTGAACGCCAGGCGCATCAAGGTTCACATGGCTCAAAGGACGCGTCTGCACGGCGATCCTTCCCCAAACGTTCCAATTGCTGGAGCGGCTCGTGACGTTGGGGCGCCAGCTGGATCCCGAGCGGCTGGGCGGCCACCCCGACCGCCGCTACGTCCGGGAGGCGACGATCACCACGCGGCTGCACCGCGGCCGCCGGCGCCTGGTCCGCGACCTGGCACCCCCGACGCGCTCGGTCCGCGGCCTGCGACAGGGACGGAGCACCGGCGCTCGGCCGCATGAGCGCGACGGCGACCAGTGCGACCGTGCGGTGCACGGGGCGCTTTTCCCCTTATAGGACGGTTGGCTTCACCGTTCGCTTCCCGTGCTGCCGGGCCCCTCCGAGCCCCCCGCCGGTCCGGCGGTGGGTTATCTCTTATCCTTGGGACGTGAATTCCAGCTGCTTGTGGGGTCGCGAGCAGGATGATCTGCGCTAACTGCCGCCTGGAGAATCCCGACGGGATGCGGTTCTGCGGCGGCTGCGGCGTCCCGCTGCAGGAACCGGGCGCGACCGCCGACGACGGGCCCGGCGCGGCTCACCGCCGTCACATGACGGTGATGTTCTGCGACATCGTGGGGTCCACGCCGCTGGCCGAGACGCTCGACCCTGAGGACTTCCGTGAGATCCTCACCGGCTACCAGCAGGCCTGTGCCCGGGCCACCGAGCGCTTCCACGGCTACATCGCGCGGTACGCCGGCGATGGCATCGTCGTCTATTTCGGATACCCCCAGGCGCGGGAGGACAGCGCCGAGTGCGCGGTGCACGCGGGCTTGGCCGTGCTGGACGAGCTCGAAGAACTCAACGTCGGCCTGCGTGACCAGCACGGCATCTCGCTGCGGGTGCGCATCGGCATCCACACCGGGATAGTGGTCGCGGGGGAGATGGGCGTGGGCGAGACCCGCGAGCGGATGGCGATCGTGGGCGAGACGCCGCACATCGCCGCTCGGCTGGAGTCGATCGCCAGGCCCCAGACGGTGGTGATCAGCGATGCCACCAAGGACCTGGTCGAGGGCTACTTCGTCACCGAGTCACTGGGCGCGCAGCAGCTCAAGGGCGTGTCGCGACTCATCGGCGTGCACCGCGTCCTGCGCGCGACCGGCGCCATCGGCCGCCTCGAGGTCGCCGGGGAGCGCCGCCTGACGCCGCTGGTCGGCCGTGACCACGAGCTGGCGCGCCTGGCGCAGGCGTGGCAGCAGGTCAAGCGCGGCCACGGCGCCATCGTCCACCTCACCGGCGAGGCCGGGATCGGCAAGAGCCGCATCGTCCGCGAGCTTCTGGATCGGCTCAACCCGCAGGTCGGCGAGGCGCAGATCTGGCGCTGCTCGCCGCACCACCGGGGTACCACGCTGCACCCGGTCATCCGTTACCTGGAACGGCTGCTGGCGCTCGATGCCGGCCGACCGGCCGCCGAGCAGCTGCGGGTGCTCGGCGAAGCGGTCGAGGCCGCCGGGCTCTCCGCGGCCGAGGCCGTTCCGATCCTGGCCGGGCTGCTGGCCATTCGCGGCGAGCACGACGAGGCGACCCCGGGACTGACCCCGCGCGACGTCCGCACCGCAACGCTGCACATCCTCGAGGCGCTGCTGATCGCCAACCCGGCGCGTCACCCGCTGCTCCTGGTCGTGGAGGATGTGCACTGGGCCGACCCCTCGACGGTGGAGCTGCTGCACCGGGTCGTCTCCGACCTGGCGCACGTCCCGGTGCTGTGCCTGCTGACCTTCCGACCGGAGTTCGAACCACCGTGGACGCAGTCAAGCCCGGTCCTGAGGCTCGACCTGGGTCCGCTGAGCTCCGAGAACGTCCGTGCGCTGGCCGCCTGGGCGAGCGTCGAGCCGCTTGACCCGGCGGTGCTGGAGTGGGTGGACTCCACCGCCGACGGCGTGCCCCTCTTCGTGGAGGAGACGCTGAAGATGCTCGAGCACGCCGATCAGCTCAGCCCGGGCAACGGCCGGGACAGCCTGACCCACGTGCCCTCGACGCTGCAGGGACTGCTCACCGAGCGCCTGGACCGGCTCCCGGCTCTGGGCGGCGTCGTCGACGTGGCCGCGGTGCTGGGCCGGGAGTTCGATCGCGACCTGCTGGTGGCGCTGTGGCCATCCGATGGTCCCGAGCTCGAGCCCGCGATGGCCCAGCTCGCCGTGCAGGACGTGCTCCGTCCCGTCCCCGGTGAGCGCGCCCGCTGCGAGTTCTCGCATGCGCTGCTGCAGGAGGCCGCCTATGACCGGATCCTGCGGCGGCGACGGCAGGCTCTGCACGGCCGCGTGGCCGGCGTCCTCACCGAGCGGTTCTCCACGCTGGTCGAGCGCGAGCCCGAGATCGTCGCCCGGCACTGGGACTCGGCGGCTGAGCCCGAGAAGGCGGTGAGCTACTGGCACACCGCCGGGATGCGCGCGCTGGAGCGTGCGGCGTTCCTCGAGTCCGCCGAGCACTTCCGGCGTGGTCTGGAGGCCCTGGATCTGGCCGGCGTCGACGAGGCGGGCGACCTCGAGCGCGTCGACCTGCTCACCTACCGGGCGGCGTCCCTGCAGGCGGCGCACGGCTACGCGGCGGCGGGGGTGCAGGACGCCTACGCCGCGGCGCGCCGCGTGTGCGAGCGCACCCGCGCCGAGGAGCGGCTGGTCTCCGTCAACCGCGGCGAGTGGAGCTATCACCTGCTGCGGGCCGAGTACGGCCAGGCCCTGGCCCTGGGAGACGAGATGCTGGCCCTCGGCGAGCAGGCCGGTGACGATCTCCGCCTGGCCGAAGGCCACCTGTACCGCGGTCTCGTGCACATGTACCTGGCCAACTTCGACGTGGCCCGCGGGCATCTGAACCAGGCCTTCACCCGCTACCAGCGCTCGGACCAGTTCACCCAGATCTACGAGGCGCAGGGCGACATGGGGTCCGCCGCGCTGGCCTACCTCGCATTGATCCTGTGGAACCTCGGTCATGCGGACGAGTCGCGGGATCGCTCGGATCTCAGCCTGGAGATCGCCGAGGAGGTCGGCGGCCCGGTGACCAAGGCCCAGGCGTGGGGGATGCGCAGCATCCTGCACCTCGCGCGCGGCGAGCCCGTGGAGCTGCGTCACTGGACGGAGAAGACGCGCGCGCACTCGGCCGACCTCAACATCGGCTACTGGCACACCGTGGCCCTGCTTCATGCCGGCTGGCAGCAGGGCCGGGCCGGCCAGCTGCGCTCGAGCGTCGCCGTCCTGGAGGAGCAGATCGACGCCTACCTGGCGTCGGGGTCGCGCCTCAGCCTCCCGCACTTCTACATCCTGCTCGCCGATCTGCGGCTCGCCGCCGGTGACCAGCCGCAGGCGCTGGAGGCGCTGCGCGCCGGCCGGGCGCACATCATCGACACCGGTGAGCGGTTCTCGGAGTCTGAGCTGTTCCGCTTCATGGGCCGCGCGCTGATGACCGGGGACGCCCCGGACCCGGAGGCCGCCACCGCGGCGTACGAGCAGGCGATCGCGGCCGCGGCCGAGCAGAACGCCAAGCTGCTCGAGCTGCGCGCGGTCACCGGGCTGGCCGTCCACCAGGGCCGCACCGGCGAGGACGCGACCGCGCTGGAGCGAGTGGCCGAGCTCTGTGACTGGTTCGGGCAGGCCGGGTCGGCGTCACAGCTCCCCGAGATCATGCGGGCCCGCCGCCTGCTCAGCGTCCAGCAGACACCGTCATGACCGGCGAGGGACCAGCCGTCACGATCGCGGGTGGGGGGCTGTCAGGTCTCACCGCCGCCCTGCAGCTCGCGCAGCGGGGTTACGCGATCACGCTCTATGAGCAGAAATCGCTGATGGGAGGGAACCTGGGGTCGCGCCGCCAGCCCGACGGCGAGTACCTCGATGTGTACCCGCACATGTACCTCGACTGGTACCACAACTTCTGGGCGATGCTCGAGGATGTCACCCACCGGCGCAAGGAGGAGAGCTTTGAGCCGTTCTCCACGGTGAAGCAGCTGGCCAAGGGCGCGTTCCCCAGGTTCGCCAGCCTGACCGACATGTACTCACCGTGGCACCTCATCCAGAACCTGTTCTCCGGGGTGGGGCCGCCGGCTGACATGTTCGTGTTCGGCTACGCCAGCATCGACCTGCTCGCCGCGGGCTTCAACCCGATGATGGACCTCGACAACGTCGACGTCAACGCGTTCCTGAACACGCGTCCCTACATGACCAGGGCGGCGTCGGACGCCTTTGACAGCTTCATCACCCGCGTGTGGGCGGTTCCGAGCTACCTCGCCTCCGCACCGGACTTCCGCCGCTATCTCCAATACTGCCTGCTCAACCCATCCCCGGCGTTCTGGCTGCCCACCGGCTCGGGGTACACGACGGTGATCGAGCCGATCGTCAAAGCGCTCACGGACCTGAAGGTGAAGATCGTCCCCAAGACCCAGATCACCGGCGTCTCATGCGCGGGTGGCCGGGTCACCGAGATCGGCCTGGAGCGCACGCGGTTTGACAAGGCGACGCAGACCTGGGTGGGGGTACGGGGCAGCCGGCGGACCGAGGCCGTCGACAACCTCCTGCTGGCCGTGCCGGCGGGAACGCTGTCCGCGCTGATTCGCAAGCCGGTCGTCCGCGGCCAGCAGAGCGTCGTCCAGGCCGCACCTGACATCGCCGGCATCATCCGCCTGCGCGCGACGCAGGTTCCACTCATCTACCTGTACTTCAAGCGCAAGCTCAGGGGAATCCCGAAGGAGCCCGTCGGCTTCTCGGGCTCGGCGCTCTCGCTGGCGTTCACGGACATCTCCCAGGCCTGGGAGGGAGTGCCGGCGTTCGCCGGCCGCACCGTCCTGGCCGTGTCCTCGTCTGACACCGGGGGCCTGCCGGGCACCGACACGGAGGCCGACGGCTACGCCATCCTGATGGAGCTGGCCCAGTACCTCCCCTTCGACCCCGGCACGCAGTGGGGTGACTCGCCCGACATCGACTGGGATCACACGGTCTATGAGACCAACGCCGACTCCCAGCTGTTCATCAATCAGACCGGCACCGACGCCTGGCGCCCGGACGCGTCCAGCAGTCACATCTCCAACATCTACGTGGCGGGTGACTTCTGCAACAACGACGTGGGGATGACGACGATCGAATCGGCGGTCACCACGGGCCTGGCCGCCGCCAAGGCGATCGTGAGGCGCAACCGCCACGGCAAGCCGGTGACGGTCATCCCGCCGGACAAGAGCATCCTCGCCGATGCCTCGTATGTGTGGCTGAGCTACGCCTGGCTGCCCTACGCCTTCGCCGCCAGCTTCTGGTCGCGCCTGCTGACGCTGCTCACCGACGGCTGTGGCCGGTCGGGCGGCAACGGGCTGCCGTGGCTGGCCAGGGTGGGCGGGTCCGGGTTGCGTGTGCCCGGGCTGCAGTGGATCAAGCGCCCGGGCAGCGGGTCAAAGCGCGAGCCGCCCCTCGACCCGCGCACGGGGTCCCACGCCGAGGGCCGGCGCTGGGTGAGCTGACTCAGCGGCGCGAGAGCTGGCGGACATGGTCCACCAGGGCCAGGAGCGGCTCGGGGCGCCGCGCGAACTCGTGGGCCTCCGCGCGTGCCGAGTCGGCGATGCGATCCAGCACGGCCTCGGCCTCGTCAAGCTGGGCACGGCACGCGCGGGCGAGCGTGGCCAGCCGCTCAGGGTCGTCGTCGTCGATCTCGAACATGTCGCGGATCCGCGGGTCGCGGATGGCCAGCGCGGCCGGCAGCGTGAGGATGCCGTCGCGGATGTCCTCCTCGCCGCCACCGCCCAGGGCCTCCAGGCCACGCTGGTCTCCCACGTCGTCACAGCCGTGGTACAGGACGCCGAGGAAGTGCCCGTACTGGCGCAGCCGCTCCGAGCGTGCGCCCAGCACCGCGCAGATCTCGAACATGGAGCCGGTGTCCTCGCCGGCGATGCGCCGCCAGTCCTCGACGCCGAGGGGTTGGCGCCGCAGGCGCCACTGCAGGCATTCGGCGGCGCCGAGCCGGCGCAACAGCTCGGCGAGGTGCGTGACCGCGAACGCGTCGCCGGCAAACGCGGCAAAGGCGTCGGCCACCAGGTAGCCGGAGGCCATCAGCGCCTGCAGCTCCCCGAAGCGCTCCTGGACGGTGGCGATGCCGCGGCGCTCGGGGGAGCCGTCGAGCACGTCGTCGACGATCAGGGACATGTTGTGCATCAGCTCCATGGAGAACGCCAGCTCCACGGCGTCGGGCGAGGGCGTGGCGTGCACGGCGTGGTCGCAGGCGAACAGGGTGAGCGGCCGGAAGTGCTTGGGCGTGCCCGAGAACGCCCACGTGAGCGACTCGCGCAGCTCGGGGTCCACCTCCTCCTCGAGCCATCGGTTGATTCTCAGCCGCAGCCTGGTGATGTCCGCGGTGGCGTCGAGCTGGGCGATGACGTCGTCGCTGGAGACCTGACTCGTCGTCACGACTTCACCCGGTAGGGCCGGCGGGGCTGCTGGCTGCGCGGCGCGTCGATGGGGCGGGTGTAGCCGTCCAGGGCGTCGACGCCGCGCCGGAGCTCCCGCCATGACAGCTCCGCCGACTCCCGGGCGAGGGCCACGAGCTCGTCGCGCAGGGTCGCCTCGGCGGCCTGCGTGTCCGACCCGAATGACGCCCGCACGGCCAGGCTGACGATCGGGCCGGATCGCCGGCGCAGCAGCTGTGCGCACCCGGCGCTGACCCGGAAGGCGGTTGTGGCCCCCACCACCGAGCTGGCCGTGATCAGACGAGGTATCAGCGTTCGGCTCAGAGGGCGAAGCCTAACCGAGGGCCCATCGCCGCGAAGAGGCCCGAAATCACCTTTGGCATGCGAAGTTCTCGTAGCAGATAATTGGGCGTCTGTCACATCGCGTGTTATCGTGATGGGCATGGCCACCGATGTTCAGGCACCCCAGGCGACCGGCGAGGCCTCAGAGCCCGCCGGCAACTGCCTCATGGGCAACCTGGGGTGGATGCTGGACCAGGCCAATCACGCCCTGGGCTCCGAGGTCGCGGGCGCGCTCGCCCCGCTCGGGCTCGGGCAGCGTGGGTTCTGTGTGCTCTCGGCGGCGATCGACGCCGAGTTCACCCAGACCGAGCTGGCCGGCATGATCGGCTTGGACAAGACCACGATGGTGGTCACCGTCGACGAGCTCGAGGGCAAGGGCCTCGCCGAGCGCCTCCCCTCGCCGACCGACCGCCGCGCGCGCGTGATCAAGGTCACCGACGCGGGGCGGGCCATGGTCGCCGAGGGCCAGGAGATCATCATGCGGGTCCAGAACGACGTGCTCGACTCGCTGCCGCTCTCCGAGCGGGGGGCGTTCGTGGCCGCGCTGACCAAGCTCGTCGCCGGCCGGCTCTCGAGTGCTCCGCAGTGCGTTCCGCCGCTGCGGCGGCGCGAGCAGCGCGCCTAGCCCGGCTCTCCAGCCCCGGCCTTGCGGCCTCGGCGCTTGGCGGCCTCGGCGCTTGGCGGCCTCGGCGCTTGGCGGCCTCGGCGCTTGGCGTCCTCCGGTGATCCGCGCGATTTTTATGCGTATCGCGTAAAAATCGCGCGCTTTGATCAGTGAGCGGGTCGGCGGGGGCGGGACGGCGAGGGCGTGGCGGTGGGGTGGCCCGCCCCCGGGGGAGCTGCGGCACACGCGTGTCCATCTCGCGCCCCCTCGTTCGTCGCACTGACATATGCACCACATCGGGCGTCGCCGCCCACGCACGGCAGCGAAAGAACACACCAAGATGATCTTGTACAGAACTATCTGATACGGTGTGATCTCACAGCAAACGAGTTGCGCCAAGTCGAGAGGAGTCTTGGGATGTCAGTGACGGAGTTCAAGCAGGCGCAGGCGCCACCGAGTGACCGGTCCCGCTGGATCGCGCTGGTGGTGCTGTGCGTCGGAATGCTGATGATCGTTCTCGATCAGACGATCGTGAACGTGGCGCTGCCCTCGATCCAGCGCGACCTGAAGTTCTCCACCTCGAGCCTGGCGTGGGTCGTCAACGCGTATCTGATCGCGTTCGGTGGGCTGCTGCTGCTGGCCGGCCGCCTCGGGGACCTGGTGGGACGCAAGCGGGTGTTCCTCATCGGCCTGAGCGTCTTCACCGCGGCCTCGGCATTGTGCGGGCTGGCGGACAGCCAGGCGCTGCTCGTCGGCGCGCGGTTCGTCCAGGGGGCGGGCGGGGCGATGACCTCGTCGGTCATCCTCGGGATGATCGTGACGATGTTCCCCGAGCCGCGGGAGCAGGCCAAGGCGATGGGCGTGTTCAGCTTCGTGGCCTCGGGCGGCGCCTCCATCGGTCTGCTGGCCGGCGGCATCCTGACCCAGGCGCTGGACTGGCACTGGATCTTCTTCGTCAACCTGCCCATTGGGGCACTGGCCACGCTGGCCGCGGTGCGCGTCGTCAGCACCGATCAGGGCATCGGCGTCCGCGCCGGCGCCGACCTGCCCGGAGCGACCCTGGTGACCGCGGCGCTGATGCTGGCCGTGTACACGATCGTCAAGACCAGCGACTACGGCTGGGGCTCGGCGCACACGCTCATCCTCGGCGCGGTGGCCGTGGCCGTCCTGGCCGCCTTCCTGGCCCGCGAGGCGACGGCGCGCACACCGCTCATCCCCTTGCGGATCTTCCGCAGCCGCAACGTCTCGGGGGCCAACGTGGTCCAGATGCTGATGATCGCCGGCATCTTCGGGATGTTCTTCCTGGGCGCCGTGTACATGCAGCGGGTGCTGGGCTATGACCCGCTCCAGGTCGGGCTGGCCTACCTGCCGGTGGCGGTCTCGATCGGAGCCGTGTCCCTGTTCGTGGCCCCGCAGCTCAACATGAAGATCGGGCCGCGGGCGACGCTGCTGCCCGGCCTGGCCCTCATGGCGGTCGGCCTGCTGTTGTTCGCCGCGGCGCCGGTGCACGCGGACTATGTCACGCGCCTGCTGCCGGTGATGCTGCTGCTCGGCGTCGGCGCGGGCCTCAGCTTCCCGTCGCTGATGACGATCGCCATGTCCGGCGCCGACCCGCACGAGGCGGGTCTGGCCTCCGGGCTGGTCAACACGTCGATGCAGGTGGGCGGTGCCCTGGGGCTGGCCGTGCTGGCGACGCTGTCGGCGAGCCGCGCCAAGGACGTCCTGGCCTCCGGTGCCGGCTCGGCGGACGCGATCTCCAGCGGGCTGCACCTGGCGCTCCTGATCGGAGCCGGCCTGGTCATCTCGGCGATCGTGGTCGGCGTCGCGGTGCTCGCCCCGGCGCGAGCGCTCGGCCAGGCACCCGCGGAGGTCGCGGAGCGTGAGGACGCGCGGCACCTGGGCGACGGGCTCTACTCCGAGGCGGCGTGAGGCCGGCCGCCGGCCTGCTGGTGCAGATAGGAGAGCTTGTCCGGGTTGAGCACGGTGAGGATCGAGACGATCTTGCCGTCACGGACCTCCAGAGCAGCAAGCGCGTCCTGGCCGCCCAGTGAGAACTGGGCGGCCGGCTGGCCGTTGACCTGGAGGATGCGGGGAGAGGAGGTGGGCCCGAAGCGCCGTCGCAGTCCGCCCAGGAAGGCCATGATCTTCGTGCGCCCGATGACCGGGACCAGCGCGGCGCGTGCCCTGCCGCCGCCGTCGTTGTAGGAGACGACGTCGGCGGCCAGCATCTCCTCGAGCTCTGCGAGCTTGCCCTCCCCGGCCGCCCACAACAGCCGCTCGAGCAGCTCGGCGTGCCGGCCCTCGTCGGCCGCGGCGCCCCGGCGTCCCTGGTCCAGCCGGGCCTGGGCGCGGTGCAGGAGCTGCCGCGCGTTGCTCTGCGAGACGTCGAGGATCTCGGCGATCTGGTCATAGGGGACGTCGAAGGCCTCGCGCAGGACGAACACCGCGCGCTCGGGCGGCGTGAGCTCCTCCATGAGCCGCAGCGTCGCCAGCGACAGCGTGTCGCGCTTG
This sequence comes from uncultured Actinomycetota bacterium, assembly GCA_963771675.1. GTDB lineage: Bacteria > Actinomycetota > Thermoleophilia > Solirubrobacterales > Solirubrobacteraceae > Palsa-465. The sequence goes on from CAVYUJ010000013.1 coordinate 240,608, forward strand.
ACCAGGCTGTCGAGGGGGTCGAGGGTCTCGTCGGCGATCACCGGCTCGGGCAGCCACGGGCCGGGGTAGGTCTCACGCGTGACCCGCGCCGAGCGCAGCTGGTCCAGCGCCAGGCGGCTCACCACCGTGGTGAGGAAAGCCGCCGGCTCCCGGACCTGGCTGCGGTCGGTGCCCAGCCAGCGGACCATGGCGTCGGCCACGACGTCCTCCGCGTCCCACATGCTGCCCAGCAGCCGGTAGGCGATGCCGAGCAGGCGGGGGCGCAGCGCGCGGAACTCCGCGCTCCCGTCGTCGGCGTCGCCGGCCGGCCGGGTGGGCGTGCCGGGCGCGCCGCTGATGGGGTGATCGTTGGTCACACCGCCACCGATGGTGCCATCACGGCGCCGAGGTCCGCCGCCCACGCCTCCTGTACCCGGGAGTAGCGGGGCCGCCAGTCAAGCGTGGCCTTGGCGCGCGCGTTGGTGGCTGCGGTCAGCCCGTTGAGGAACGCGGCGCCCCAGCTTCCGGCGACCAGCCGGGCCAGCCACTCGGGGATGCGCCGGGGCTTCGGCGCCCCGATCATGCGGGCGAGCGCGGGCATCCAATCACGGGCGGCGAGGGGCTCGTCGTCGACGATGTTCACGGCACCGAGGACCTCGGGGCGCTCCAGGGCGGCCACGATCGCGGTGGCGGCGTCGTGCGTGTGGACGAACGAGAACATGCCCGACCCGTCCCCGACGATCGGCAGCTTGCCGCTGCGCAGCGCCCCGATCACCGTCCCGTCGGGGGCGAAGCCGGTGCCCGGGCCCACGAGGCTGCCGAAGCGCAAGGTGACGCCGCGGGTCTCGTCGGTGATCCGCTCGAGCTCCTTGAGCGCCTCCACCGCGGGACGAAACGGCTTGGGGCCGTGCTCCCACAGCGGCTTGCTCTCGTCGGCCACCGGCCCGCCCTCCGGGGCGTAGGCGAAGGCGACCGATTCGGAGATCATCCGCACGCCGCGGGTGGCCACCACGAGATTGGTGGTGCCCTGCGTCCGCAGCAGGTTGGTCTTGGCGAACTCCCGCTCGAACTTGCGGGGATTGGGGTTGGCCGGGATGGCGGTGAGCAGGTTGACCACCACCTCGGGCTCGAACTCGGACACCGCCGTGGTCAGCGCGTCGCGGTCCAGCGCGTCGGCGCTCACCACATGGCCGTTCGCGACCTCGACCGGCGTGCGGTGCACGAGCGCGATGGTCTCGTGCCCCACCGCGTCCAGCAGCGGCAGCAGTTGGCGTCCGATCGCTCCGCTCGCACCGGCAACGAGGACTCTCATCGTGTGCTCCTTTCCAAGGATTCGCGGTCCCAGAGCGTTGACGCGCAACCGCGGGGTTCTGTGACAACAAAACCGGAAGGGTCAAGCACCCGACTGCGCGGGCGCGGGCGCGGGCGCGGGGCGGCGGGGCGCGGGCGCGGGCGCGGGCGCGGGGCGCGGGCGCGGGGCGCGGGGCGCGGGGCGCGGACTACAGCGTCACGTTGTGGTCGTCGAGCCAGTCGGCGACGGTCCCCGGCGGCTCGCCCTGCCACTCGGCGCGTACGGCGAGCCGGATGAGCTCTCGCGGGTCCTGGTGGAGCTCGTCGCGGCGAAAGCTCAGATAGACGGTGAGCGCGCCGGCGACCGCCAGCGAGCCGTTGTTGACGGCGGGGTCGAGGTCGGCGAGCACCTCGGCCACCCGCTGCTCGACGTCCAGCCCGGCGACCGGCTCGTCGTCGTCCTCGAAGGCACGCTCGAAGTCGCCGACCACGGCGTCGTCGTCGTCGGGGTCAACGATGTCGGCGGCGCGCTTGACGACGTCGAACAGGGAGATCGGCCGTGGATCCATGAGGCAACTATTTCATCTTCAGCGCTCGGGCACGCGGGCGCGCAGCTCCTGCAGCCACGCCGTGGCCTGGCTGTCAGACGGCGCCCGCCAGTCCGACCGCGGTGACAGAGACCCGCCCGATCCGACCTTGGGAGCGTTGGGCAGGGCCGAGCGCTTGAACTGGCTGGTCTGGAAGAAGCGCTGGACGAACACCTCGAGCCAGTGGCGGATCTGCTCCAGCGAGTACTCGTGGTGGCGCTCGGAGGGGATGAGGTCGGGCCAGTCGCCGCGGTCGCGGTCGCCCCAGGCGTGCAGGGCGAGGTACGCGACCTTGCTCGGGCGGTAGCCGAACCGCAGCACGTAGTAGAGGAAGAAGTCCTGGAGCTCGTAGGGGCCGACGGTGTCCTCGGAGTGCTGCTCGGGCCCGTCGTGGTCGGCCTCGGCGCTGACCGGGATGAGCTCGGGGGAGATGGCGGTCTCGACGATGTCGGCGAGCACCGCATTGGCCTCCCCCGAGAACTGGCCGGTGTCGATCGCCCATCGGATCAGGAAGCGGATGAGGGACTTGGGCACCGAGGCGTTGACGTTGTAGTGCGACATCTGGTCGCCCACGCCGTAGGTGGACCAGCCCAGGGCCAGCTCGGAGAGGTCGCCCGTGCCGAGGACCAGCGCGCTGTGGTAGTTGGCCAGGCGGAACAGGTGCGATGTGCGCTCCCCGGCCTGGACGTTCTCGTAGGTGACGTCGTAGTGCGGCGCGCCGTCGTCGGCGGCGGGATGGCCGATGTCGCGCAGCATCTGATTGGCCGAGGGCTTGATGTCCATCTCCGCGGCGCTGACGCCGAGCGCCTGCATGAGGGCGTGAGCGTTGCGCAGCGTGCGCGCGCTGGTGGCAAAGCCCGGCAGCGTGTACCCCAGCACGTTGGCGCGCGGCAGCCCCAGGCGGTCCATCGCCCGCGCCGCCACGATCAGCGCGTGGGTGCTGTCCAGCCCGCCGGAGACGCCGATGACGATCTTCTGGATCCCCGTGGCCATCAGCCGCGTCTGCAGCCCGCGCACCTGGATGTTGTAGACCTCCTCGCAGCGCTCGTTGCGGCTGACCGGGTCCGCCGGAACGTAGGGGAAGCGCTCGATCCGCCGCTCCAGCGCGAACGCCTCGGTGGGCGCGCCGAGGTCGAACTCGATCCGCCGGATCTGGCGCGCGCGGTCGCGCAGGTCATGGATCGAGTCGCCGTAGCTGCTCGTGCTCATCCGGTCAGAGAGGATCCGGTCCAGATCGAGGTCGGCGATGATCAGCTCCGGCTCGTCGGCGAACCGCTCTGACTCACGGACGAGCTGCCCGTTCTCATAGATGAGCGCCTGGCCGTCCCACGCCATGTCGGTCGTCGACTCGCCCAGCCCCGCAGCGGTGTAGACGTAGCCGGCGATGGCGCGCCCGGACTGCGCCTCGCAGAGCATGCGCCGGTAGCCGTCCTTGCCGATGGTGATGTTGGACGCCGACAGGTTGGCCAGGACCGTCGCGCCCGCGAGCGCGTGGTAGGTGCTGGGCGGGACCGGCGTCCACAGGTCCTCGCAGACCTCGACGCCCAGCACGAACGCCGGCACGTCGCGGCAGGCGAAGATCATCTCCGGGGTGAAGGGGACGGTCTCGCCGAGCAGGCGCAGCTCGTCGCCGACCAGGTCGCGCGCGGCGCGAAACTGGCGCTTCTCGTAGTACTCGTGGTACTCGGGGATGTAGCTCTTGGGGACCGCGCCCAGGACCCGCCCGCGGTGGATGACCACCGCCGCGTTGAACAGGCCGCCCTCGGCCTGGACCGGCGCGCCCACGACGATCACCGGGCGCAGCGATTCCGAGGCGCGCACGATCTCTTGAATCGCGCCCGTGACCGCGTCCAGGAGCGCGCCCTGGTGAAACAGGTCCTCGCTGGAGTAGGCCGCCAGCCCCAGCTCGGGGAAGATCACGAGCGCCGCGTGATCCTCATGGGCACGCTGGGCGAGCTCGATCGTGCGGGCGCCGTTGAACCGGGGGTCGCCCACGCTCACGCGCGGGACCGCCGCCGCTACACGGACGAACCCGTGGGCGTACGGGGACTCGAAGGGCATACCGCCGCTGTGGTCGACCACTCGCATGCCCTCAGTATTGCCGCACCACCGCGCAATCGGTGGTCGGCGGATTTCACTCAGCGCTCCGGGCGCTCCCCACTGCCCCTCACGCCCGAGGCCCGGTCGGCGTCATCATCGGCCGTCGACGCGCGATACGGGTCGGAGTCGGCGTCCGGATCGGGGGTCCCGACCGGGGTGTTGAGCGAGTGATGAGGGTCGGTGTCCGATTGCGGGCGGGGTTCGTCGCGAGCCGCGAGCTCCTCGGATGAGGACTTGGGCTCCAGCGGGCGATCGGCCGCCTCGGCGGGGTCTGAGGCCCGCTCGTAGAGGCGGTCGGGCTCGTGGCGAGGTCCGGGATTGGGGTGCGATTCCATGGGCGCTCCTTTGATCTGGGTACCTACCTCCCCCCACGCGCTACTCAAGCACACGGCGCCGGCGTCCGGAGTGCTTGCGCTAACAAGTAGTGCGCTAGAATGGGCGGAGATGGCCACCACACCCACAGCCCCGTACCGCGTGTCGACCAACGGCGTCGCCGAGTGGTCACAGCTGCACGCCGACGCCTGGATCGGGCTCCTGGAGACGCACAAGCAGCTCACCCGCGCCCTGGACGCAGAGCTCGAGTCGCGCTACGGGCTCAGCCTCAGCGGGCTCGAGCTGCTGGCGCGGCTGGCGGCGGCTCCCGATCGCTGCCTGCGGCTCTCGGCGCTGGCCGCGCAGGCCGGCCTCAGCCTCAGCCGGGTCTCGCGCATCGCGGTGATCCTGGAGACGCGCGCGCTGATCGAGCGCAAGCCCTGCCTCGAGGACGCGCGCGCGGTGGAGGCCCACCTCACGCCCGCGGGCCTGACGCTGATGCGCCAGGCCCAGGACACGCACTTCGCCTCGGTCCAGCAGCGGTTCTTCGACACGCTGGCGCCCGGGGAGCTCGACACGCTCGCGGCCGTGTTCGGCCGCTTCTCGCCGCGCGCCGCCGACAGCTGCACGGTCGACGGCGACCGCACCGGCGACGGCGACGCGTAGGGCGCGCGAATCAGGTCGAGGCCCCGGCCGGGCCGCCGAGATCCGCTGCCCAGCGCTCGAGCGCGCGCAGGTCCCCGGCGCCGAGGTTGTGCCCGGCGCCCGGCTCGACGTGCACGGACACCGCGGCACCAGTGGCGTCCAGCACCTCGGCCAGACGCTGCGTCTGCGCCGGCGAGGAGTACGGGTCGCCCTCTCCGGCGGCGATGAGGACGTGGGTGCCGTCCAGTCGCGGCTCGCCCTCGGGCTCGTAGGGCAGCATCGGGCGCAGCAGCGCGGCCGCCTCCAGCAGCGACGGATGGCGCAGCAGCACGCTCACCGCGATGTTGGCCCCGTTGGAGAAGCCCAGCGCGGCGATCTTGCCGGGGTCGCGCCCGTAGGCCCGCGCGGCGGCGCCGACGAACTCGGCGAGCTCGTCGGTGCGCACCAGCAGGTCGGGGATGTCGAGCTGGCCGATGGCCAGGCGGCGGAAGAACCTCGGCATCCCGGACTCGAGGACCTTGCCTCGCGGCGACAGCAGCGCCGCCTCCGGCGCCAGCCGGCGGCCGAGCCCGATCAGGTCGTGCTCGTCGCCGCCCGTGCCGTGCAGCAGCAGGAGGGTCCAGTCGCTGGGGCCGGGCATGTAGACGTGCTCGAACCCCAGCCCGGTGGTGGTGTTCATCGTCCGCTCCCGGCGCGGGCCGGTGCGGGACGCCAGACGCGCGTGTCGGGCAGCGGAGTCAGCCGCGGCTCGATCTGTGAGCGGTGGGACTCGAGGAACGGCGGCAGTGACAGGCCCTGGCCCATCTCCTCGGGCGCCTCGTCAGAGGCAAAGCCGGCGCCGTCGAGCGTGGCCAGCTCGAACAGGATGCCGCTCGGTTCGCGGAAGTAGACCGACTGGAAGTAGAAGCGGTCGATCACCGGCGTGGCGTGGGCGCCGGCCGCGCGGACGTGACGCTGCCACTCCTCGATCTCGGAGCGCAGGACCGCCCAGGCGACGTGGTGCACGGTGCCGGCGCCGGGGATGCCTCGCTCGCTCGACTGCTCGAAGACGATGCGGCCTCCGCGGTGGGAGCCGCGCGCCTCCCAGTCGTCTGCCGCGAGCTCGGAGAAGCCGAGGACCTCGGCCAGCAGGGCCTCGCTGCGCGCCGGGTCGGCCACCTTGGCGCGCACCGCCTCAAAGCCCTGTAGGGCGAACGCGGCGGGGACCTCGAGGCTGGCCGCGGTCAGCGGCGCGTCGCTGGTGGTGATGACGGCGAGCTCGTGGCCCATGCCCTCAGGGTCTGAGAACAGCAGCCGACCGGGCTCGCGCTCGGTGGGGATTCCCTCGCCGCCGAGGCGCTGCTGCCAGAAGTCCAGCGCCTCCTCGGAGGCCACGCGGTGGACGATGCGGGAGATCATCCCCGCGCCGGCGCGACCGGGAGCGGCGCCGGGGTACTCGAAGAACGTGATGTCCGCGCCGGGGGAGCCGTTCTCGTCGGCGTAGAACAGGTGGTAGACGCCGGGGTCGTCCTGGTTGACGGTCTTCTTGACCAGCCGCAGGCCCATCACGCGGGCGTAGAAGTCGACGTTGCCGGGGGCGTCGCCGGTGATGAGGGTGATGTGGTGGATGCCTTCGATCGGATTCATGTGGTCGGTGCTCCTCCCTGGCGCCCCCGTGATTGCGGGGATGGCCGTTGCAGGGGTCGGCTTAGCTTGCTAGCGCAAGTATAACAGGGAATGCTTGCGTGCGCAAGCAACCTCCGATCGGCGATCATGGTCGGCAATGGTCGATGATGCGCGCCTGCCCACCGCCTCGCCGCCCACGCGCGTCTCGCTGTTCATCACGTGCTTCAACGACACGATGTTCCCGCAGACCGGCCGGGCCGTGGTCACGGTGCTGGAGCGCCTGGGCGTCGCCGTCGACTTCCCGCTGGAGCAGACGTGCTGCGGCCAGATGCACTTCAACACCGGCTACGCGGAGGAGACGATCCCCCTCGTGCGCCGCTTCGTCGACGTGTTCGCCGATGCGGAGCTCGTCGTGTCTCCGTCGGCCTCCTGCGTGGGCATGGTCCGCGACTACTACGCGCGCGTGGCCGAGCTCTCGGGTGACGCCGGCCTGGCCCGGGAGGTCGAGGCGCTCACGCCCCGGGTGCTCGAGCTCTCCGAGCTGCTCGTCGACCGCCTCGGCGTCGAGGACGTGGGCGCGTACTTCCCGCGGCGCGTCACCTACCACCCCACGTGCCACAGCCTGCGCATGCTGCACGTGGGCGACCGGCCGCTGCGGCTGCTCCGAGCGGTGCGGGGCATCGACGTCGTCGAGCTGCCCGAGGCCGACCAGTGCTGCGGCTTCGGCGGGACGTTCGCGGTCAAGAACGCCGACACCTCGATCGCGATGCTGTCCGACAAGGTGCGCACGATCCTCGACACGGGCGCCGAGGTCTGCGTCAGCGCGGACAACTCCTGCCTCATGCACATCGGGGGCGCGCTGTCACGTCAGCGGGCCGGCGTGCGCGCGATGCACCTGGCCGAGATCCTGGCCCAGACCAAGACGGGGGCGCCGGCATGACCGAGGCGCTGCCGTTCCCCGAGGCCGCCCGCGCGGCCCTGGCCGACACCCAGCTGCGCCACAACCTCGGGCATGCCACGCACACCATCCGCGCCAAGCGCGCCGCGACGGTGGCCGAGGTCCCCGATTGGGAGGGGCTGCGCGAGACCGGCCGGGCCCTGAAGGAACGGGTGCTGCGCCACCTCGACGCCTACCTGGAGCAGCTCGAGCAGTCGGTGCAGGACGCGGGCGGCGTCGTGCACTGGGCGCGCGACGCGGCGGAGTGCAACCGGATCGTCGGCGACATCGTCGCGTCGCACGGCGTGAACGAGGTGGTCAAGGCCAAGTCGCTGACGACCGAGGAGACCGGGCTCAACGAGGCTCTGGAGCAGCGGGGCATCCACCCCTGGGAGACCGACCTGGCCGAGCTCATCATCCAGCTCTCAGACGACACGCCGTCGCACATCCTGGTGCCGGCGATTCACAAGAACCGCGAGCAGATCCGGGCGCTGTTCGCCCGCACACTGCCCGACGCCCCGCCCGATCTCTCCGACGACCCGCGCGAGCTGGCCGAGGCGGCGCGCACGCACCTGCGCAAGCTGTTCCTGGCCGCGCGGGTGGGCATCAGCGGGGTCAACTTCGCCGTGGCCGACACCGGCACCGTCTCGGTGGTGGAGTCCGAGGGCAACGGGCGGATGTGCACCACGCTGCCCGAGGTGCTCATCAGCGTCATGGGGATCGAGAAGGTGGTGCCGACCTGGGAGGATCTCGAGGTCTATCTCCAGCTGCTGCCGCGCTCGTCCACCGCGGAGCGGATGAATCCGTACACGTCGCTGTGGACCGGCGTGAGCCAGTCCCGCCCGCCCGACGGGCCGCGCGAGTTCCATCTCGTGCTCGTCGACAACGGCCGCACCAACGTGCTCGCCGATGTGATCGGGCGCCAGGCGCTCAACTGCATTCGCTGCTCGGCCTGCCTGAACGTCTGCCCGGTGTACGAGCGCACCGGCGGTCACGCCTATGGCTCGACCTATCCCGGGCCGATCGGCGCCATCCTGACGCCGATGCTCAGCGGGATGACCGCGGCGGGGTCGCTGCCCTACGCGTCGAGCCTGTGCGGCGCCTGCTACGAGGTGTGCCCGGTGAAGATCAACATTCCCGAGGTGCTCGTCCACCTGCGCCACCAGGAGGTGGCCCAGGCGGCGCGCGCACCGTCTGTGCGCGAGCGCTTGGCGCCCGAGCACGTGGCCATGCGCGCCCTGGCCCGCGTGTTCGCCAGCCGGCGGCTCTACGAGGCGGCTCAGCGCGCGGGCCGGCTGTCGCAGTGGCCGCTGGTCCGCGGGGGCACGATCCGGCGCCTGCCCGGGCCGCTGTCGGGGTGGACCTCGGCGCGAGATCTGCCCGCCGTGCCGGCGCAGAGCTTCCGCGACTGGTGGCGGGAGCGCTCGTCCGCCACCGACCCGGGCGGCGGCGCCCCGTGAGCAGCGCCCGCGCTGAGATCCTGGGCCGCATCCGCGCGGCGCTTGACGACGTCCCCGACGGTGAGCGCCCGGAGCAGGTCGCGGTCGCCCGCGACTATCGACGCACGGGAGAGCTCACCCGTCAGCAGCTCATCGAGCGCCTGGCCGAGCGTGTGGCCGACTACGCGGCCCAGGTGCGCCTCGTGGCCGCCGGCGAGCTGACCGACGCCGTCACCGCGGCATGCGCGGAGATGGGCCTGCGCCGCGTCGTCGTGCCGGCCGGCGTCCCGGCGCCATGGCGGCCGCGCGACGTCGAGCTGATCGAGGACACGGAGCTCAGCGCGGCCGAGCTGGACGCCGTCGACGGCGCCGTGACCGGGTGCGCGGCGGCGATCGCCGAGACGGGGACGCTGGTGCTCGACGGCTCGCCCATCTGCGGGCGGCGCGTGCTCACGCTCGTCCCCGATCACCACATCTGCATCGTGCTGGCCGGGCAGATCGTCGAGCTCGTCCCGGAGGCGGTCGCCGCGGTGGCGCCGGCCGTGCGCGACGGCCATAGGCCGATCACGCTGGTGTCGGGGCCGTCGGCGAGCTCGGACATCGAGCTCTCCCGCGTGGAGGGCGTGCACGGGCCCCGCCACCTCCTGGTGCTGATCGCGGTCTAGCCGGAGGAGGTGGGGGCGCTGGTCAGGTAGGTGGCGCTCATGTCCTTGTCGCCGTGCTCGGCCACGCCCTCGTCCAGACGCCGCCTGATCGCGTTGACCAGCGGCAGGTCGAGCCCGTGGCGCTCGACGGCCTCCTCCACGAGGCCGGCGTCCTTGGCGGCCAGCCGCAGCCGGAACGACGGCTCGAAGTCGCGGGCCATCATCGCCTTGCCCTTCAGCTGCAGATAGCCCAGGTCGAGCGGCCCATCCTTGACGGCGTCGAGCACCAGCTGCGGGATCCAGCCCGAGGCCCTCGGCGAGGGCCAGCGTCTCGGCGGTGCCCTCCAGCACGGTGAGGACCCACGCGTTGACCGCGAGCTTGAGCTTGGACCCGGCTCCTGCGTCGCCCACCCACATCGTGCGCGCCCCGACGCAGTCGAAGATCGGCTGCACCGGCTCGCGCAGCTCGTCGGGTCCGGAAGCCAGCACGACCAGCTTGCCCTGCTCGGCCGGCGCCTTGGTGCCGAGCACGGGCGCGTCGACGAACGCGATCCCGCGCTCGTCGGCCAGCGCGACGCAGCGGTCGGTCCCCTCGATGCCGATCGTGCTCATCTGCAGCCAGATCGCGTCACCGCCGTGTCCGGCCGACAGTGCCCCGGCGTCGCCGTTCATCGCTTCGATCACCGCGTCGGTGTCGGCGACCATGGTGAGGATGACGTCGGCGCCCTCGGCCGCCTGCGCCGGGGTGTCGAAGATCTCCGCGCCGTCGCCGGCCAGCGGCTCGGCCTTCTCCCGCGAGCGGTTCCAGGCGCGGATCGGGTAGCCGTCGCGGGCCAGGTTGCCGGCCATGGCGAACCCCATGAGGCCGCCGGCACCGAGCACGGCGACGGTCTGCTTGGTGGCCATCGTCAGCGAGATCCTTTCGGTCGTGGTGAGGTCAATGGCCGGCGCGCCAGGCGGCCATCCGCATGAACAGCTCCGGAGGCGTCGCCCGGGGCAGTGACGGGTCGAGCTCTGAGTAGGCGGCCATCACGTTGGCGGCTATCCGTTCAGGGTCGCCCCAATCAGCGAAGTCGGAGATGTCGATGTCATCGGCGGCCTGCGCCGGGTCCATCCCCGCCCGGAACCGCCGGCCGGCCTCGTCGGCGATATAGGCCAGATAGCGGCGCACGTCGCGCACGCCGGAGGCGTCGGTGACGGGGCCGTGGCCGGGTACGAGCGTGGTGGCGCCCAGCTCGAGGATCCGGTCACACGCGGCGATCCAGTTGCGCAGGCTCGCCCAGACGATCGGGGTGCCGTCGATGAAGAGGAGATCGCCGGTGAAGACCGTCCTCGCGTCGGGGACGTGGACGATCGTGTCGCCGCCGGTGTGGGCGGGCCCGAGCTCCAGGAACGTGACCTCGCGGTCGCCCACGCTCAACTGCATCTGCTCGGTGAAGGTCTGCGACGGCGCTCGGAAGGTGATGTTGGAGAAGTCGAAGGGACCGAAGGCGTGGTCGACGAAGTCGGCGAGGTCGGCGGGCATGTCGGGTGCGGATTTCAGCCCCTGGAGCAATTCGGGCGACAGCTGTCCCATCTCCTCGGCGCTGGCCGCGGAGGCGTAGATCTCGGTGGCGGTCGGGAGCAGCTCGTTGCCGAAGCAGTGGTCGGGGTTGGCGTGCGTGTTGAGCGCCGCGTCGATCGGCGCGCGCTCGGTGACGGGCGCCATCGCCTCGAGCATGGCGCGGGTCAGCGTGAGGTCATAGAGCGTGTCGACCAGCAGCGAGGTCCCGTCGGTGGTGACCAGGCCGGCGTTGCTCCAGCCCCAGCCGCCGTCGGGCTGCAGGTAGGCGTAGAGCCCGTCGCCGAGCTCATGGAGTCCGCGGGTGTAGGCGATCTGCGGCAGCGCCGGGAGAGCTTATTCCACAACGAGCGGGCGCTCGCCGACCGGGGCGCGCAGCGGGCGGCGGAAGCCCGAGAGTGCCATGCCCGCGGCGGGGATGAAGGCGACGACGATGAGCACGAGCGCCCACACGAACGTGGTGGCGAAGGCGTGCGCCAGCGGCGCGGCGATCTGGGAGTGCGCGGTGGCCGGGAGACGCTGGAGCGTCGCCAGCCCGCCGGAGCTCGAGCCCCCGTGGCTGCTGATGATCGCGCCCAGGTTGCTCGCGATCGCCGACGCGAGCAGCACCGACAGGATCGCGGTGCCGATCGAGGCGCCCGCCTGGCGGATGATGTTCATCGCCGTGCTCGTGCGCGCGATCGCCGCCGCCGGGACCGCCTGCATGGCGGCGGTCATGTTGGGCATCATCGCCAGGCCCATCCCCAGGCCCTGGACGAAGCTGCCCGCGCACAACAGCACGTACGAGGTGTGGGCGCCGACGAACGCGAACGGGATCAGCCCGATCGCCACCAGCGGCAGGCCGGTGGCGGGCAGCCACGTCGGCCCGTAGCGGTCGGTGAGCTTGCCCGCGATCGGCATCAGGAACATCGCACCCAGCCCGCCGGGCGCCAGCAGCAGGCCGGCGTCCAGTGCCGACTGGCCGCGGACCGCCTGGTAGTAGAGCGGCACGAGCAGCATCGAGCCGAACACGGAGATGGCGAACAGCAGGAAGGTGCCGCCCGCGGCGCCCGCGCGCGTGTGCGTGAACGTCCGCAGATCGATGAGCGGGTTGGGCGCGCGCCAGCTGTGGACGAACCAGGCCGCGATGAGCAGGACGCCCGCCAGCGTCGGGCCCCACGAGCGCAGCGCCCCGAAGCCGTAGGTGGAGGACTCGGCCAGCCCGAAGATGAACACCGCCAGCCCCGGCGAGAGCAGGGCCATGCCCAGCCAGTCCAGCTTGTGCGCGTGCTGGGGCTCGTCGGGCTCCAGCACGATGAACGCGAGGATGAAGGCGACGAGCCCGATCGGCACGTTGATGAAGAAGATCCAGCGCCACGAGACGTCATCGACGAGCCAGCCGCCGAGGATCGGTCCCATGATCGGCGCGATCAGCATCGGGACGCCGAGGACGCCCATGACCCGGCCCATGCGATGCGGCCCCGCCTTCCTGGTCATGATCGTCATGACCGCCGGCATGATCATGCCGCCGCCGATGCCCTGGAGCACCCGGAAGAAGATGAGCGTGCCCGCGCTCCAGGCCAGCCCCGAGAGCACCGACCCCGCGGTGAACAGCACGAGCGAGGTCAGGTAGATGCGCTTGGTGCCGAACCGGTCCGCGGCCCAGCCGGTGACGGGGATCACCGTCGCCAGTGCCAGCGTGTAGCCGGTGATGACCCACTGGATCGTGGGCAGCGAGGCGTGGAAGGCGACCGAGAGGTGGTCGATGGCGACGTTGACGACGGTCGTGTCGAGGATCGACATGACCGCGCCCAGCATCACGACCCCGGCGACGATCCAGGTCTGCCGATCGAGCGGCTCCATCTGGGGGCGGGCGGTGGCGGCACCGTCGGGCATCGGGACATCGTAGCGGACCGACGGGTCCGCTTACGCTCGGTGAACGTTAAGCGTCGAGCGCGACGACGATGAGCCCGGCCCCGATCGGCACCAGCGCGCTGGTGAGGTGCGGGTCGTCGCCGAGCAGGCGGTTGAAGCTCTGAAGCTCTGACTCGTGGGAGATGGCGTTGTCGATGGCCAGCGTCGCCCCGGGGGCCAGCGCGCGGCGCAGGTTGGGCCAGTAGCCCGGGTACTCCGGCCGCTCGGCGTCCAGGAACACGAAGTCCCACGCCGCGTCGGGATACTCGGCCAGCGCCTGAGCGGCGCCGACCGTGCGGCACTCCACGATCGGCGCCAGCTCGGCGCGCTCGAGGTTGGCGCGCGCCAGCTCCGTGCGACGGGGATCGATGTCCAGCGTCTCGACGTGACCGCCGACCGCCTCGGCGGCGTCGGCGAGCCACACCGTCGAGTGGCCGTTGGAGGTCCCGACCTCCAGCACGCGCCGCGCGCGGGTGGCCCGCACGAGGACACCGAGCAGCTCGGCGGTCTCAGGCTCGACGTTGCGCAGCCGGTTCAGCCGGTTGGGCTGCGCCGCGTCGTAGTCGCGCCCTGCCGCGAACACCTCGGCGGCGATGGCCCTCCGGTCGGGCCCCACAGCGGTCCTCAGCTCCGGCGGACGGTTGCCGGAGAGGAGAGCGTCGTGCGCATGCCGTCAACGTTAGCCGGGCGCCCTCCCCGGCCGGACACCGCGATCAGCCGGGCGCCCGCGCCAGCCATTCGGCGCCGCGACGGTAGAGGTCCTGCACCTCGGGGCCGATCAGTCCCGGCATGTCGCGCTTGACGTCGTATCCGATCTTGGCCTGGATGTAGCCGAGATGGCGGTAGCCGGACGGGAACTGCTCCAGCAACCCGTGATCGAGCTCCGGTCCGGGCGCGGGCGGGGGCGTCGTCGGGGTGAGGCGGTCGATCTCGTAGATCGGCTGGCGAAGGCACAGGCCCCAGACGTCCTTGCGGCGCTCGAGGAAGTCGTAGAAGCGCCCGGTGCACACGACGTCGCACTCGACGCCCTCGACGGTCGTGCGCTGGGTGATCGTCATCTTGGTCTGAGCGATGGCGCGGTCGCCGGCGACGTCCACGGAGGTGCCGCCGAGGAAGTGCAGGATGCGCACCCCGCGCTCGAAGCCCTCACGGCTGACGCGGATGAAATCGGCCGCGGGCCCCTGAAACCAGGTGGCCATCATCACGCCGTCGTCGTGCCAGAGGGTGGCGAAGCGCTCCCAGTCCCCGGCGTCGCGCCACACCACCCAGTTCTCCACCAGATCGCGGATCTGCCGGGCGTCGTCGGTCATGCGACGGACGCGCCGCGGATCTGGCTGGTCGGCGGGATCGGCGGCCCGACGGTGCCGTCCATCGGCGGGGTGCCGTAGGTGTGAAACGTCTCGATCGTCTTGGTGCCCCAGGCCTGGCCGCGGGCGCGCTCGGCCTCGGTCCAGCGGATCGGCTCATACGCCGGGTCATAGATGAAGTGGGTGCCGGTGGTCACCTCGACGCGATTGCCGCCGGGCTCATAGACGTAGAGGAACATGCCCTGGGCCACTGCGTGCTTGGACGGCGCGGCCTCGATCGGGACGTCGGCGTCGACGAACAGGTCCGCCGCGCGCAGGCACTCCTCGCGCGTGTCGACGAACCACGCCAGGTGGTGCAGCCGGCCGGTGCCGCCGGCATGGTCGGCCGTGTAGATGAGCTCGTGCGCGGCGATGCTCAGGCTCATCCATGCGCCTGACTCCTCGCCGGAGTCCAGGATCACCTGCTCATAGGTCCGGTAGCCCAGCTGCTCCTCGGCAAAGCGCCGGTTGGCCGCGATGTCGGCGGCCAGGATGTTGACGTGATCGATGCGCTTGACCGACGCGCCGCGGTCGACATGGCGCTGGGGCACGTTCTTCAGGCGCGGGCGCAGCTCCTCCGGCGGGACATAGCGGTCCTGCTCATAGAACAGCTCGAAGCGGTGCCCGTCGGGATCGCTGAACCGGTACGCGGCTCCGTGGCCGTGGTCACCCTCGATCCACCCCTCACCCAGGCCGGTCGCCTCGATGCCCTTGACCCGCCGCTCCAGCGCCGCGGGGTTCCAGGCGCGGATGGCGACGTGGCCGAGCCCGGGCAGCTCTGACTCGGTGAGCTTGAGCCCGTAGGGCTGGTACTCGCCCCAGCCGCGCAGGAACACCGACTGGCCCTCCTGGTGCTCGATCTGCATCCCGAACAGCTCCACGAAGAACCGCAGGCTCTCGTCGGGGAACGGGGTGAGCAGCTCCGCGTGAGCGATGTGGGCGAGATCAGGCGGCTCGGGCATCGCCATCACGCTCCCTCCACGCGCCGGCGCAGGCCGTCGAGATCGTAGGAGAGCTCGCCGGCCTGCAGCTTGATGCGCTTGACCCGCTCGCTGTCCTCGCGCCGGCGCGAGGCCTCGAGCACCTCGTCGATCCGCTCGGCCTCCACCACGGCGGCGCCGTCGGCGTCGAGCACGACGATGTCGCCCTGGCGGATCGTGGCCCCGCCGACCTGCACGGTCTCGCCGATCGTTCCGGGGATGTCCTTGGTCGCGCCCTTGATCCGGACCCAGCGCGCCCAGATGGGCAGGCCGAGCTCGGCGAGCGTCTCGATGTCGCGCACCCCCGCGTCGATCAGGATGGCGGCGGCGCCATGGGCCTTGGCCTGCGTGGCCAGCAGGTCGCCGACGATGCCGACCGGTCGCGGCTCGGGCATCGTCAGCACCAGCACCTCGCCGGGCTGGACCTCGGACATGGCGGCATGGACCATGAGGTTGTCGTCCTGACCGCACATCACGGTGCGGGCGGGACCCGCCACGCGCGTGCCCGCGAGGACCTGGATGAGATCGAGGTCGACGTAGCCGCGCCGGCCACCGGCCTCGTAGACGGTGGCGGAGCCCAGCGCTGCCAGCTCCGCGATCGCATCGTTCATAGGCTGCTCACCACCTGGGGGGTGACCCGCTGGAAGGCCTCGGCCTGGCGGATGTCCTGGTTGCCCGAGGAGCGCCGGGCGTGGTTCCCACGGTGCTCGGCGCGCTCGGCGTAATAGGTGTGGAGGTACTTCTGGGCCTTCATCTCGGCCATCGCCGCGCGCTTGGCGTCCATCACCGCGGTGATGTCGACGAAGGTGGTGGGATAGAAGTTGCACAGCTCGGGCTGGTGGGGCTCGAACAGGAAGAACTCGGGCGGGCGGACGGTCTTGAACGAGCTCTGCACCCCCGCGCCGGCGGCGAGGCTGCGCGCCCGGCCCACCGCGGTGTTCGCGACCGGATGATCGGGGTTGAACGGATCGGTGTCGGTGTGGGTGATGAGCACGTCGGGCGCGAACTCGCGGATCTCGTCGGAGATGCGCTCCAGCGCGTCGGCATCGATCTGCAGCGGGTAGTCGCCGAGGTCCAGGCAGCGGAAGTCCGCGCCGAGATGGCCCGCGGCGCGCTCGGCCTCGCCGTGGCGGATCTTCTTGACGTTGTCGATCGTCTGAGGGTGGGCGGGGTCCGAGTCCTTCCACAGCTCGCCCGACTCGCCCCTCTCGCCGTAGGAGAGCGCAATCACCCGGCCGACACCTCCCGTCGACGTCGTCATGGCCAGCGCGCCGCCCGCGCGCCACACGAAGTCGGCCGAGTGCGCGCCGATCACCAGCATCCGCCGGGGCTCGCCGGACTCGCTCACCATGGGTCGGCTCCCGCCACCCGGCGCGTGTTGGCCACTGCCATCACCTGGACCTCCTCGTCGTTGAACCCGGCGTCGAGCAAGCGGTCGACCATGATCCCCATCCCGTCCTCCACCGGCGGGTTGAACACCTGCCCGAGATCGGTGGAGAGGATCGAGTGCTCGGGCCCGGTCGCGCGGATGTGCTCGATCCACTCCTCCCAGGCGATCTTGCCGGTATGGGGGGTGGTCATGCAGCGTTCGAGCAGGGCGCCCTTGCCGGCGAGCGCCGTCTGGTCCTCGACGCTCAGGTTCTGGGCCGGGAACTCCGGGTGCGTGATGACGATCTGCGTCACGCCGGTCTCGAGCGCCGCGTCGACGACGGCGAAGATCTCGTCGCGGGCCAGGTGGCCGGTCGCCAGCAGCAGCCCGTGGTGGGCGATCCGCTCGAACACCGCGCGCGTCTCGGGCAGGACCGCCCCGCTGTCGTCGACCACCGGGACGGGCGGGATCTCGATGCCCTGCTCGCGCAGCTCGAGCTGGAGCTTGACCCACACCGGGACCCTGGCTGACCCGGTCCCACCCGCCCCGTCGCGCTCATGGGACTCGTTGACGCTGTCGACGGTCGGCAGCCACACCGTCCGCACGCCCTCGCGGGCGGCCACCTCCACCGCCAGCGGGTTCATCCCGCCGACGGCGCGGTTGAGGACGATCGCGCCCAGGGCGTCGATCCCGGGCACCGCGGCCCGGACCACGCTCGCCCGCTCGGCGGTCGAGGTGTAGTGCGACTTGAGGATGAAGCCGGCCATGCCGAGGGCGGCGAACCGCGTGGCCAGCGTGACGTCGTCGACGATCCGGGGGACGACGTCCGGGGCGACGTGGATGTGGGTGTCGTAGGCGCCGCGCAGCAGCGTCCGCGCGCGGTCTGAGACGAGGACGGGCGCGTCGTCGTCGCTCACTCGTGCTCCTGGCTGTTGCGCAGGGCATCGGCGACATGGGACAGGTGCCGGCGCATGGCCCGCTCGGCGGCCGGGCCGTCGTGGGAGGCGATGGCATCGACGATCGCGGTGTGCTCCGCGAACGAGCGCTCGCTGCGTCCCGGGAGGAGGATGGTGCGGTAGGTGAAGCGCACGAGCTGTGAGCTCAGCCCGTCGATGAGGCGGGTGGCGGTGGCGTGCCCGCCGATCTCGAGCAGGCGGCGGTGCAGGACCGCGTTGGCGTCCGAGGCCTTGAGCAGATCGCCGCCGTCGAGCAGCTTGCGCATCTCGGCGAGGATCGCCTTGAGGTCCGCGACGTCGCCCTCGGTCGCGTTGCGCGCGGCGCGGTTGGCCGCCAGCCCCTCCAGCGCGGCACGGGCCTGGAGGATCTCGACCGCCTCGGGCACGCCGACCAGCCGGACCCGGGCGCCGCGGTGGGGCTCGAGCTCCACCAGACCCTCGTGCTCGAGGCGGGCCAGCGCGGTGCGCACGGCCGAGCGCCCGACGCCGAGCCGACGGGTCAGGTCGGCCTCGACCAAGCGCTCGTTGGGGCGCAGGCGACCCGCCACGATGGCCGCCCTCAGCTGGTCCTCGGGCCGCTCGGGGGCGTCCGTTTCGCCGGCCGGATCATTGTCGACAATTTTGTCCACGAAAGCAGCATAAACCCAATGCGGTTTCTCGGGTAGTTTGCGCATGCTGACCCCTGAGGAGATCGTGAGCGAAGACCGTCCCCGGAGTGCCGACTTCGTCCAGTCGCTGGAGCGTGGGCTGCTGGTCATCCGTGCCTTCGATGCCGAGCATCGCGAGCTCGGGCTGAGCGAGGTGGCGCGCATCTCGGGCCTCACCCGCGCCGCGGCCCGCCGCTTTTTGCTCACGCTGGCCAAGCTCGGCTACGTGACCTTCAACGACGGGCGGTTCTCGCTGACGCCGCGCGTGCTGGAGCTCGGGTACGCCTACCTGTCCTCGCTCAGCCTGCCCGAGGTCGCCCAGCCCCACATGGAGGCGCTGGTTGCCCAGGTCAACGAGTCCTCGTCGATCTCCGTGCTCGACGACACCGAGGTCGTCTACGTGGCCCGCGTGCCCACCCGCCGGATCATGAGCATCACCCTGTCGGTGGGCACCCGCCTGCCGGCCTACGCCACCTCGATGGGCCGCATCCTGCTCGCGGCCCTGCCCGAGGCGGAGCTGTCGGCGCGGCTCGAGCGCATCGACATGCGCCCGCTCTCGAGCCACACCATCACCGACCCCGACGCGCTGCGCGCGGTGCTGGAGCGGGTCCGCCGGCAGGGCTGGGCCGCGGTGGACCAGGAGCTCGAGGACGGCCTGCGGTCGCTGGCCGTCCCCATCCGCGACGCCTCCGGGACCGTCGTGGCCGCGTTGAACGTGTCGGTCCACGCCAGCCGCGGGACGATGACCACGCTGCGGCGCGACATCCTGCCGCTGGCCCAGAGCGCGGCGGTGGCGATCGAGACGGACCTGCGGCGCGCGACGGGGTCTGACTCGCGGTCGTTGCGTCGCTGAGCTGCCGTTGGTGGTCTGCCGTGCCGCGGTTGGCAGGGCACGCGGCGAACGTCAACGACGCGCTATCGAAGGCGGCGCGGACCGCGCCGGATCCGTCGACGAGGGCGAATGGCCTCATAGTCGTGCGATTCACCCTCGTCGAGGGGACGCGGGGAGACCGCTACACCGCAGCCGCCGGTGCCCCGGCGTCAGCGGCAACCTCATCCGGCGCCAGCTCCCGCGCCAACCGCGTCAACAGCCCGGCCAGCTCCTCGTTGTCCTCGGGCTGCCACCCGGCGCACACCCGCTCCAGGCTGGCGCGCCGCTCGTCCACCAGTCGCCCGGCGATCTGCGCGCCCGCGGGCGTCAGCCCCACGACGCGCCCGCGGTCCTCGCCGGCGGCAGGGTCACGGCGCAGCAGCCCGCGCTCGTCGAGCTCCCGCACGGCCCGCTGCCCCGCGTCGATCGGGATGTCGAAGTCCGCGCACAGCTGGGGGATCGACGCGGGGTGCGCGTCATCCACCTCGGCCAGGCGGACGACGAGCCACGCCGCGGCGGGCGAGAGGTCCACTCCGGCGCGCTCGCACAGCCGGGCCACCAGCGCGCGGCGACCCTCGCGGCCGATGAGCACGCTCATCGTGCGCGAGGCCTCGGCCAGTGAGTCGGTCGGCCTGGGCGCGGCGAAGGACTCGCCGAGCCCGGTGCTGGCGGTGATCGTCTCGCGCAGCGGCCGCTGCTGGATGGCCCAGCTGAGCAGGAAGGCGACGGCGGCGACGCAGGCGGCGACGATGAACACCGTCGACAGGGCGTTGGTGAAGGCCGTCAGGTAGGCGTGGTGGATGGGCGCCGGCAGCTTGCGCAGCGCGGCGGTGTTGAGGCTGGCCCCGGTCCCCAGCGATCCGCCGGCCGAACGCGGCAGCGTCGAGGTCAGCTCGGAGGCCAAGCGGTTGGAGAAGATCGAGCCGAGCACCGCGGTCCCCACCGAGCCGCCGATCGAGCGAAACAGCGTCGCGCCCGAGGTGGCCACCCCGAGGTCCTTGTAGTCCACGGCGTTCTGCACGACGAGGACCAGCACCTGCATGGTCAGCCCCAGGCCCAGCCCGAGCACGAACATGAACGCGGAGGCGGCGATCCGCGTCGTCTGCGGGTCCATCGTGGACAGGAGGAAGAGCCCCACGACCATGATCGCGGTGCCGGCGATCGGGAACGGCTTGTAGCGGCCGGTGCGGCTGATGAACTGGCCCGAGCCGATCGACGTGATGAGCAGCCCGCCCATCAACGGCAGGATCTGAAGTCCCGATCCGGTGGGGCTGGCGCCGAGCACCACCTGCAGGAACAGCGGCAGGTAGGTGACCGAGCCGAACAGGGCAAAGCCCACCACCAGTCCGATCGCGCTGGTGACGCTGAACACGGAGTCGCGGAACAGGCGCGGCGGCAGGACCGGCTCGGCCGCTCGCTGCTCCACCCGCACGAAGGTCACGACGAGCACCAGCGCAAGCGCCCCGAGCACGACGATCTGCGGAGAGCCCCACGCGTAGTCGGTCCCGCCCAGCGTGCAGGTGAGCACCAGCGCGGTCAGCGCGGCGGCGAGCACGGCGGCGCCGAGGTAGTCGATCCGGTGGTGGGTCTCGTCCTGGCGAGAGGGGAGCGTCGCGGCGAGCACGGCGAACGCCGCCACCCCGATCGGCAGGTTGACGTAGAAGATCCATCGCCACGTGAGGCTCGTCGTGAAGAACCCGCCCAGCAGCGGCCCGATGACGCTGGCCAGCCCGAACACGGCCCCGAAGATGCCCTGGTAGCGGCCACGGTCGCGCGGCGGGACCACGTCGCCGATGGCCGCCATCGTGCCCACCATCAGCCCGCCGCCGCCGAGGCCCTGCAACGCGCGGAAGGCGATCAGCTCGGTGAGGGTCTGCGCGGCGCCGCACAGCGCCGACCCGATCAGGAAGACCACCAGGGCGACCTGGAGCACGATCTTGCGTCCGTAGAGGTCGCCCAGCTTCCCGTACACCGGGGTGACCGCGGTCTGGGCCAGCAGGTAGGCCGTGACCACCCACGAGATGTGGCTGAGCCCGCCCAGGTCCCCGACGATCGTCGGCAGCGCCGTGGACACGATCGTCTGGTCCAGCGCCGCCATCAGCAGCACCAGCATCAACCCGACGAAGACCACGGTGATGCTTCGGCGGCCTTCGGCGGCGGTCGCGGTGGCGCCGTCGGCGCCGCCGGCGCTCACGCCCGCCCACCCGCCATCGCGTCCTCCCGGATCACGTCCCCGACGACCGGCGGCGCGCCGCCGCCTCGGTCACCGCCCACACGACGAGCGCCCCCAGCGCGGTGGCGCCGCCGAGCACGCAGGTGCCGCCCCAGCCGTCTGATCCGTACAGCGTCGACGTGATCGCCGACAGGGCGGCGCCGCCGAGGAAGTAGGCCACCATGTACGCGGTCGTCAGCCGGCTGCGGGCCTCTGGGCGCAGCGCGTAGACGGCGCTCTGGTTGGAGATGTGCAGCCCCTGGATCCCGAGGTCCAGCACGGCGATCCCGACGATGATGGCCACCACCGACGTGCGGCCCAGGGCCAGGATCCCCCAGCTGACGAGCATGATGAGGATCGAGCCGGTGGTGGTCCTCCCGTTGTGGCCGCGGTCGGCGAGCCGCCCGGCGGCTGACGCCGCCATCGCGCCGACGACTCCGACCAGCCCGAACAGGCCGATGACGGCGTTGCCGTAGTGGTACGGGGCTCCGGACAACAGGAAGGCCAGCGCGGTCCACAGGGTGCTGAAGCAGCCGAAGTTCAGCGCGCCCACCACCATCCGCTGGCGGAGGATCGGCTCCTCGCGCACCAGGGTCATCACCGAGCGCAGCAGGCCCCCGTAGGACAGGTCGGTGGTGGGTGCGATGCGCGGCAGCGCGCGGCGCAGGGTGGCCGCCAGCAGCACCATCGCCGCCGCGGCGAACACGAAGACCACGCGCCAGCCCAGCGCCGCGGCGATCAGCCCGCTCACCGTGCGCGCCAGCAGCACCCCGATGAGCAGGCCGCTCATCACCGTGCCCACCACCGAGCCGCGCTCGTGCTCGGCCGAGAGCGAGGAGCTCATCGGAACGACGATCTGAGCCACCACCGAGGTCACGCCCACCACCGCCAGCGCCGCGCCCAGGACGGCAAAGGCAGGGGCGGCGGCGGCCAGCCCCAGCGCCGCGGCGGTGACGAGCATCGTGCCGGTGATCAGCCCGCGCCGCTCGTGCAGGTCCCCGAGCGGGACCAGCAACGCCAGCCCGAGCACGTAGCCGAGCTGGCTGATCGTGATGAGCAGGCCCGCGGTGCCGTCCGACACGCCGAAGGCCCGGGCCAGCGTGTGCAGCAGCGGCTGGGCGTAGTACAGGTTGGCGGCGGCGGTCCCGCAGGCGGTCGCCAGCAGCAGCACGAGCCCGCGGCTGATCCCGCGGGTGGGCGCGGCCGTGTCCGCATGGCCGGCGCCGTCGTCGGCCATGCGCGTCAGGGCGGGCTCAGGCATCTCCCATTGAACATAGTGGCCGAGGCTCAACGATCGCCGCCACCGTGCCGACAACCACTAGATGCACCCAAAGGGACCGTCGCGAAATGATGTGACGTTCTGGCGGCGTCTGGACGCGCCTGACGCACGGCGATGATCGCGCCGGACCACCGGTACGGCTCGGATCATCGCCGTCCGCCAGCCACGCCCGGCCACTCGCCAGCTCCGTCACCTCATTCCGCGAAGGTTCCTACGGTGGAGATGCCCGCTGGGCTGCGCCGGGCGCGCCGCTCGGCCGCAGTGGCGCGGGCCGGCCTGGCCATCGCCGGGGCGCTCATCGCCGTCGCCGATTCTCCGGTGACGCACCATCACGCCCAGCGGCCCGTGCCGATGCTGATCGGCTTTGCGATCATCTTCGCCACCGCGCTCTTCCAGCTCATCGCTCCGCGCACCGAGTGGATCAAGATCGAGGAGTCGCTGGCGCCCGTGTCGGCGATCCTCATCGTCGGCCTGGGCCCCGAGCGGATCACCACACCGTGGCTGCTGTGGCTGGTCGCGGTGGCCTGCGGCGTCCTGGCCCGCGGCGGCCGCGTCTTCTGGGTCGGCCGAGCCATGCTGCTGGCCTCGCTGGCGCTCCCGATCGTGCGCGACGGGCGGATCACCCTGACCTATGCCTGCGTCTGTGTGGCGGCGATCACCCTGCTGCTGGTCTGCGGGCGCGTCACCCAGGAGCTGCGCGCGATGCTCGACCGGGCCCGCCACGACGCCGACCACGACGGCCTCACCGGTGCGCTCAACCGGGCCGCATTTCGCCGAGCGCTCGATTTCTTCCTGGCCCGTGGCGGTGACGGCGCTGTGCTCCTGCTCGACCTGGACAACTTCGGCGCCATCAACAAGTCGGCCGGTCACGCCGCCGGCGACACGGCCCTGCGACGGGTCGTGGAGCACCTGGCTCGGGTGGCCGCTGACACCGGCATCGTCGGGCGCCTGGGCGGCGACGAGTTCGCGGTCATCCTCACCGGGGCCGTGCCCGAGCAGGTGGCCCGCCGGATACTGGCCGACATCATCGCCAAGCCCGAGAGCGGGCCCGCGCTGGGCGCGTCGATCGGCATGGCCCAGTTCCCGCGCGACGGCGAGGACGCCGAGTCGCTGCTGCGTGCCGTCGACGTGGCGCTGCGCGTGGCCAAGCGAACCGGCATCAGCCAGCTGTCCGTCTACGCCGGCGACCCCATCGCCGGGCGCGGTCACGGCGGCGCCCACGACGCGCTGGAGCGCCTGATCAGCGGTGAGGGGCTGGAGATGGCGGTCCAGCCGATCGTGTCCGTGCCCGAGGGCACCGTCCACGCCTACGAGGCGCTGGCTCGCTTCCGCCTGGGCTCGAGCTCGGACCCGCTGCACTGGTTTGCCCTGGCCGACGAGTTCGCGGTGCGCGACCGGCTCGAGCTCGCCTGCCTGCGGGCCGGCCTGAGGCTGCTGGGCGACCTGCCGTCCGGCACGCGGCTGAGCGTCAACCTGTCCGGGCCGCTGCTGCTGGATCCCCGCACCAGCGAGCTGCTGCGCAACACCCCGCATCTCGATCGCCTGATCCTCGAGATCACCGAGAACAGCCTCCTGGAGGACACCCCGGGCGTGGTGGTCGAGATCGAGCGCCTGATCGGCCAGGGGCTCAACTTCGCCGTCGACGACATGGGCGCGGGTTACTCGGGGCTGCGCCAGATCACGGCCGTGCGCCCGAGCTATCTCAAGCTCGACCGCTCGCTCATCAGCGGCATCGACTCAGACCCTGACCGGGGCGCGCTCGTCTCGGCGATGCTCGGGTACGTGCGCCAGACCGGCGGACACCTGATCGCCGAGGGCGTCGAGACCGAGGCCGAGCTCGACACGCTGCGCCGGCTCGGCGTGACCCTCATCCAGGGCTACCTCCTGGGCCGCCCGGCCGCTCCGTGGCCCGGGGTGACCATCCCCGCCGCGCTCGTCCCCACATCACCCGACGCTCCGCCGTCGCCAGCGGTTAGTCTGCACGACGCCCCAGCGTGAGCCGTGGGGCCAGATGGCCCCGCGGCGGCAGAAGAGAGAGGACGTTGACGATGGCTGACCGTTTAGCTGCGCGCTGCGCGCGCCCGGGTTTCGGACCGTGGGCCCGGACCGTTCTGCCATCGGCCGTGACCGCGGTTGCCGCGGTGGTCCTCGCGGCCTTCGCCGGGCCCGCGATGGCCAAGGCTCCGGCGGCCTCGTGCCAGCCCTTCTCGGGCAGGCCCTGCCTGTTTCCGTTCCCCGACAACCGGCTCACCCGCGCCGACCGCGCGAGCGTCACCAAGCTGCGCGTCAACCTGCCCGCGGCGGCGATGCCGGTCAACGCCAAGGGCGTGCGGGTGACGCCCGGGCCCTTTGACCGCAACGACGGCTTCAGTCCCGGGAGCACGATCGTGCTCCACATCCCGGGCCTCGACAACGCGGCCGCGCTGGCCAAGACGGGGGCCGTGCCGATCACGGACATCGCGAAGTCGCTGGCCAAGCGCCAGGCGATCGTCCTCATCGACCAGGCGACCGGCCGGCGCCAGCTCATCTGGGCCGAGCTGGACGCCAACGCCAAGGGCGCGGCCAACACCGATCTGCTCATCCACCCCGCCAAGCTGCTCGCCGACGGCCATACGTTCATCGTCGCCCTGCGCGACCTGCGCACCAAGGCCGGCAAGCTGATCGCCGCGCCGCGGTGGTTCGCGCGGCTGCGCGACGGCGGCAAGCTGCCCGCGGCCGAGCGTTCCCAGAAGACGCGCTACGCCCCGATCTTCAAGGCGCTCAGGCGGGCCGGAATCGCCGCCGACAGGAGCCTGTACGAGGCGTGGAACTTCACCGTGGAATCGGAGCGGAGCCTGACCGGCCGGATGCTGGCGATCCGCAACGACGCCTTCGCCCAGCTCGGCGACTCGAACCTCGCCGACTCCGTCGACTCCGGCCACGCGCCGGCGTTCACCGTGACCGACACCAAGCCGCTGGTCTCCTCCACGGGGGCGGCGCTGACCCAGGTGGACGGCACGCTGCAGGTCCCGTGCTACCTGGCGGTCTGCGGGTCGTCGACGCAGCCGGGCTTCCACTACGGATCGGCGTCGCTGTACGCGACGCCGACACAGACGCCGGGCAATGTCGCCAGCACGTCGTTTCAGTGCATCGTCCCCAGCACCGCCACCCCGCTGACGCCGGCGCGGATCTCCCTCTACGGCCATGGCCTGCTCGGCTCTGAGGACGAGGTGACCTCGGGTGCCGAGGAGTCGCTGGCCACCGGGCACAACATCGTGCTCTGCGCCACGGACTTCTGGGGCCTGGCCAGCAACGACACCGCCAACGACGCGGCGGCGCTGGGCAACATCAACCTGTTCGGAGCAGTGATCGACCGCCTGCAGCAGGGCGCGCTCAACACGCTGTATCTGGGGCGGCTGATGCTCAACCCGGCGGGGCTGGCGTCCAACGCCGCCTTCCGGATCGCCGGCCAGCCGGTCATCGAGACCTCGAACCTCTACTACGACGGCAACAGCCAGGGCGGGATCGAGGGCGGGATGGTCACCGCGCTGTCGCCCGACGTGCGTCATGCCGTGCTCGGGGTCACCGGGATCGACTACGCCAACCTGCTCGTCCAGCGCAGCACGGACTTCGCCCCGTTCGGCGCGATCCTGTACCCGGCCTACCCGGGGGACTCGGTGCACCCGCTGGTGCTCGACCTCCTGCAGCAGCTCTGGGACCGCGGCGAGCCCGACGGCTACGCCGAGCAGATGACGACACATCCGCTGCCGGGGACGCCGTCGCATCAGGTGCTCATGCAGATCGCCTACGGCGACCACCAGGTGTCGATGTACTCGGGGGCGGTCGAGGCGCGGACGGTCGGCGCATCGGCGTATCAGCCGGCGCTCGACCTCGGCACCAACCGCTCGCGCGACCGCAACCTGTTCTACGGGCTGCCGACGATCAAGAGCTACCCGTTCAACGGCTCGGCGATCGAGATCTGGGACAGCGGCCCCGGTCACACGCAGCCGCCCCCGCTGACCAACACGGCGCCCGCCAACACCCCGGCCAACCAGGACCCGCACGAGGATCCGCGCAACACGCCGGCGGCCCAGCAGCAGATCTCGGATTTCCTGCAGCCCAGCGGGACGGTGACCAACGTGTGCGGCGGCGCCCCGTGCCACAGCTCTGACTACACGCCCTAGCGAGCTAGTAGTCGGAAAACCCACTAGGCGTCGAGTCGCCGCCCCAAGCGCTCCTCGATCGAGTCGTCGTGCTCGGCGATGAGCCGCGCCTCCTCCCACAGCTCGTGCTCGACGATGGCGACGAGGATCGCCTCGCGCGCCGGTTCGCCCAGCGCCAGGGCGGCGAGCACCATGTCCTTGCGCTGGCGCTTGGAGAGGTGGTTGAGCATGTCGAGCGCCTCCAGCCACAGGCGCTCGCGCTCGGCGGCGGCGATGACGCCCGCCCAGCGCTCCTTGGGCAGCCTGCCCAGCAGGCGCTTGAGCTGGGCCCGGTCCTCCAGGACGAACGCGACCTGCAGCACCGCCCCGTCGTCCATCGTCGCCAGCGACGCGGCGATCGCCGCGTCGCTGAGGTGGCCGACGAAGCGGCCCATCGTCACGTACTCGCGCCGCGCCACGAGCTCGGCGGTGATCTGTCCGATGAGCGCCGGAGCGATCGAGCCGATGAGATCTGAGGCGCGACGCGGGTCCAGCTCGACGGCGACGTCGGCCAGGAACGCCGGCGGCATCTTGGTGGCCACGTCGACGGCCTTGGCCGTTTCGAGCAGTCCGGCCAGCCGGGCCGAGAGCAGGGGTCCGAACGCGCGCTGGCCGATCGTCGCCGTCACGCCGGCGGGGAGGAGCCGGCTGGCGGCGGCCAGCCGGCCCAGGGCACTGCCGTTGGCGTCATAGAGCGTCTCGGTGACGCTGTCGCGCAGCGCGCGCAGGTCACTCGGTGACAGGCGCTCGAGGTAGGCGAGCTCTCCGGGCTCACGGCCGAGCAGACGGGCCAGCTTGAGCACCTCGGCGTGGGACTGGAGAAGCTCGGCGGCCCGGCTCATCCGACCACGCGCTTGATCGGGCCCCGCAACAGCCGCGGTATGTGGCTGAGCGCCCGATCACCGGCCTCGCTCAGCGCGGCCGCCTGGCGATGCCGGGCGTCGGCGACCGCGGCCGCGAGGTCGGCGAGCTCGTCATCGGAGAGCTCACGCAGGCCGTCAGGGGTGGGTCCCCGCAGCTGCGAGGACAAGGCGGTGAAGGCGTCCACGGCCGCGTAGTATCGGCGACCGACACGATGCGCGCGCTCGTCTCCCACCAAGAGTCCCCGTACGTCGAGATGGCCGAGGTCACCGAACCCGAGCCGCGCTCGGACCATGCCGTGGTCGCGGTCAAGGCGATGAGCCTCAATCGCGGCGAGGTCCGGCGGCTCGAGCGGATGGCGCCGGGAACGATCGCCGGCTGGGATCTGGCCGGCACCGTGAGCTGGGCGGCCACCGACGGCACCGGCCCCAAGGTGGGAACCCGGGTCGTGGGCCTCAAGCTCGTCGGCGCCTGGGCCGAGCAGGTGGCGGTTCCCGCCGCCTACCTGGCCGAGCTGCCCCAGGGGATCTCGTTCGAGCAGGCGGCGACGCTGCCCGTCGCCGGACTGACCGCCCTGCGCGCGCTGGAGATCGGCGGTTACGTGGTGGGCAAGCGCGTGCTGATCACCGGTGGAAGCGGCGGCGTCGGGCGCTTTGCCATCCAGCTCGCCAAGCTGGCGGGCGCCCATGTCACCGCCGTCGCCCGTCGCGGCGAGGGGCTGGCCGAGCTGGGCGCCGATGAGGTCCTGCCCGAGCTGTCGAGCGGCGGCGAGACGTTCGACGTCATCCTCGATGCGATCGGCGGGCCGGTCCTGGGGGCCGCGCTCCAGCGCGTGGCGCCGTGGGGCCGCGTGATCAGCTTCGCCGCCACCGTCGGCGAGCCGGTCAGCTTCCCGACCCGGGAGCTGTTCGCGCGGGCGCCCGGGGCTCAGCTGCACGGCCTCTACATCTTCGACGAGCTCGAGCACACGAGGACCGCGGCGACCGACCTGCGGCGGCTGGCCGACCTGGTGGCCGCGGGGCGTCTGGACCCCCAGATCGACGTCACGCTCCCGTGGACCGAGGCGCCCGCCGCCATCCAGGCGCTGCTGGAGCGCCGGGTGGCGGGCAAGGCCGTGCTCACCGTCGACTGAGCTCCGCGCCCGGTCAGCGCAGCGACGATCGGGCGCCGCCCAACGCCGCGCCCGGCCCGCGGACCGCATCGGGCGAGGTGTCGATGTTCACGTAGGAGTAGTCGCCGTTGAAGCCATCGCCGGCGGTGGGGACCATGCCCGGGCAGCCGTCGCGGAGATCCTCGCAGTCAAAGCGCCCGCCGCTCGTCAGGCCGATGTCGAGGCGGGAGTAGTAGTAGAACGAGAACGCGTTGCCGTCGTGGTTGGGGTCGACGCCCGCCTCGACCGGGTCATCGCGCCAGCGCTCTGACAGCAGCCGGTTCTGGGCGCCCGGCGCGTCCTTGAGGTAGCGGTCAAACCAGGCCGTCAGGTACCAGTCGGTGATATCGGGCCCGCGCAGCGAGGCGCCGAACGCCTGGTTGGGGATGAAGCTGAAGTCCAGGTGCGAGCCGCCGCGGATGACGATCTCGCCGGAGTCCACCCCGGCCTTGGAGTAGGCGACGGATTCGCTCTCCTTGAACCTCGGGTCCGGGAGCGAGGTGTTCGGGGTCGGGGGCAGCCCGTAGTCGGCCGAGATGCCCAGCGCCGGCTTGGTGATGGGGACGGTGGCGCGGTCGGCGGGGTCCGCAGGGCAGCCCGACTCGCCGATCGAGCCCTGCGGCGAGGGCCCGCTGCCGGGCACGGCGCCGGCGCTCGGGCCGGGGCCGCCGAGGTTGTCGAGCGCCACGATGGCCTTGACGCGCTTGTCCCACTGCCCGATGTAGGAGACGCCGGCGGCCCCGTAGGAGTGGCCGACCAGCCCGATCTCCGACCGGTTCAGCAGCTGCCAGTACGGGTCATAGGCGGCGTCGAAGCCGGCGGCGACGCGCTGGTTCTGCTTGGCATCGTGGCTGGTGCCGCTGCTGCAGCTCGGCACCGGCTCATAGGGATGCTGGGGCGTCGAGAGCAGGAAGTCGATGGCGTCCTCGGTCCCGTCGTAGAACGGGCGGCCGTCGGTCTGGGCGGGGACGCCCTCGCTCTGATCCGGGGACGCGCCGAAGGTATCTGACTGGCCCTGGCCCTGCGGGTCGAAGGTGAGCACGACATAGCCGTCCTTGGCCAGCGTCTGCGCGGCGTACCAGTAGAGCTGCTCGTCAGCCTGGACCGACCCGTCGGTGAGGACGATCCCGGGTCGCTTGGCCTGGGGTGGGCGGGAACCGATGGTTGCCCACACGTGGCCCGACAGCGTCGCGCCGTCGCGGGCGGTGAACAGGACGGGGCGGACGATGCCGTAGCCCTTGGACGCCCAGTCATACAGGCGGATGTCGCCGGCGCAGCCGTTGGCCAGGTTCCAGCACAGGTCGTCGGTGAAGAATCGCCCCGGGTCCGCGGCCTCGGCAGCCAGCGCCTGAGCGGTCGAGGCGGCACTGTCGGCGGCGAGCCGGCTCTGGTAGGACGGCGTGTCGTAGATCGCCTGGCGCTGCTGGGTGATGGAGAAGTTCTGGGCCTCGACGATGGGATCGAAGGTGGTCGGCGGCTCGGCCGCGGCGCCCGTGGCGCCGATCGCGCCGATCGCGGCGATCGCCGCCGCCGTCAGCGTGAATCGCCTCTTGCACGCTCTGCTCGCGAGTCCCATCTCACACTCCCTCGTCGCAGCGCCCCGGTAAGTGGCGCATCGGGTTACCGGCGGGTAAGTACCCGGATTGCACGGGAATCTCTCGTCAGTCCGTCGTCAGGCCCTCGTCAGGCCGTCTCGTCATCGTTGTTGCGCGTTGATTAGGCGTCGGGACGTGCTACGCCCACCCGCTCGCATCGAAGCGCCGATGGGATTAGGCTGTGCGCTCTGGGAACACGAACCTCTGGAGGAGGATCAGTGAGTAGATACGTCAGGCCGTGGGCAGCATCGCTGCTCGCGGTATTTGCCGCGGGCGCCATCGCCGCCTGCGGCGGCAGTAACTCGTCGTCGAGCAGTGGCTCGTCGTCGAGCCCCGCGGCCACCGGCTCGAGCTCCGGCACGAGCACGTCGGCCGGCACGAGCGCAGCCGCCGGCAAGAGCGGTGGCACGGTCACCATCGACTCGGGCACGGCGCCTCTGTCGGCCGACCCGGGCCTTGACTTCACCACCCAGGGCAATGAGCTCGAATCGGTGATCGACACCCCCCTGCTGACCTTCAAGCGCGGCGTCGAGGGAGCCGCGGGAAGCACGATCATCCCCGCCCTCGCCACGGCTCTGCCCACCGCCTCCAACGGCGGTAAGACCTACACCTTCACCCTGCGGTCGGGCCTGCATTACTCCGACGGCACGGCGATCAAGGCCTCAGACGTCATCACCGCGGTCGAGCGCGACCTGAAGATCCCGTGGCAGGCCGCCTCGTTCCTCAGCGGCTACATCAAGGGTGCCGACGCCTACGCCAAGGGCAAGGCCAAGACGATCTCGGGCCTCACCGCCGACGACTCGTCCGGCAAGCTCACGGTCAACCTGGTCGCGCCGTTCTCCCCGATCGTGGACATCTTCGCGCTGCCGGGCACGGCTCCGGTCCCGTCCAACACACCGGCCAAGAACCTGGCGTCCAAGGGCACCATCGGTGACGGTCCCTACATGTGGTCAAGCATCTCCCCGGAGCACCAGTACGTGCTCGTCCAGAATCCGAAGTTCGACGTCCCCGGCCTGCCCAAGGGGCACGTCGCCAAGGTCATCTACAACGTCAACTCCAACGTCCTGGCCAACGCCGAGCAGGTGCTCAACAACCAGGCCGACGTGTTCGACCCCGGTGACACCCTGCCGCCGTCGATCCTCCAGAAGATCAAGACCTCGGCGACCGGCCGCTACAAGACGGTCCCGCTGAACTCCAGCTGGTACTTCTGGTTCGGCGTCGAGAAGCCGCCGTTCAACAACATCTACGCCCGTGAGGCCGTGCTGGCCGCGATGGATGACCGGGCGCTGTCACGCCTGGACTCCGGGTTCATGACGCCGGATTGCCACCTGATCCCATTCGGCATCCCGGGTCACTCCAGCCCCTCGCAATGCCCGTTCCACAACCCCAACGGCCCGCCGAACATGACGCTGGCCAAGCAGCTGATGGCCAAGTCCGGCATGAAGGGACAGGCGGTCACCATCTACGGCGAGGAGCGCAGCCCCCGCCGCCAGTACCTGGACTACTTCGCCGGCGTTCTGAACTCGCTCGGGTTCAAGGCGACCGAGAAGGTCGTCAACTCCGGCGTCTACTTCACGACGATCGGCGCTCCCACGCTGAAGCCGCAGATGGGCTTCGGCGACTGGAACCAGGACTTCCCGGAGCCCTGGGACTTCATGCAGCTGTTCGCCGGGAACGCCGGATCGTCACTGAACTACGGCTACGTGAACGATCCGCACTTCAACAAGGAGATCGCGTCGCTCAGCGCGCAGCCCACGCCGAAGGTGGCGAGCCAGTGGGCCGCGCTTGACAACTACGCGGTCAGCAAGGCGTACTACGCCGCGTACGGCCACGAGAGCAAGGTCAAGTTCTACTCGGACAAGTTGAACTTCAACGCGGGCGTGATGTCCGTCGAGTACCTGCTCGATATCACGAGCCTCGAGCTCAAGTAGCAGCGGGCGACCGGCCGGAAGGCCGCCATTCCTGGCGACCTTCCGGCCCCGCTCGCCGGCTCCCGGCGGTAAGCTCCCCGCAACTCAATGGCTCTCGAACCCGTTTCCCCATCTGGTGATCCGGAGGTAGCGGCTGTACCGCCTGACGGGGCGGGTGGGATCCTCGTCGCCGAGGCACCCGAGAAGGACCCGTGGTCACAGGGGCACCACGCGCCGGCCATCGGACCCTGGCGCCTGGCCGGCCGGCGGCTGCGCCGCAACAAGCTCGCGCTGACCTTTGGGGCCCTGTTCATCGTGCTCATCGCGATGTGCCTGCTGGCGCCCGTCTACTCGCACGACATCGCCAAGATCGGTCCGAACACCAACAACGTCACCGGGACGATCAACGTCCGCGGGCACTCGGAGAACGTGGTGTCCCTCGACGGCTTGCCGATCGGTCCGACGTTCACCCGCCACTACTTCTTCGGGGCGGACACCAACGGCCGCGACCTGGCCGTCCGCCTCCTCTACGGCGGTCGCACATCGCTGTTCATCGGCGGGATCGCCACCATCATCATCATCGTCTTCGGCACGCTGTTCGGCCTCCTCTCCGGGTACCTGCGGGGCCCGGTGGACGCCGTCCTGCGGTGGTTCATGGAACTGATCTGGTCCTTCCCGCCGGTGATCCTCGGCGTCGTCGTGGGCACGGCCCTGGACTTCGGCGGCATCGGCCCCATCAAGGGCAACTCGATCCTCATCCCGACCATCATCATCGGGGCGATCTACGTCCCCTACCTGGGCAAGCCGATCCGGGGCGAGGTCCTGCGCCTGCGCGAGCAGGACTTCGTCGACGCCGCCCGGGTGGTGGGGATCAGCCCCTGGCGGATCATGATCTCCGAGATCCTGCCCAACGCCGCGTCCACGATCACCGTGTTCGTGCCGATCATGCTGGCCAACTCGATCCTGCTCGAGGCCTACCTCTCGTTCCTCGGGGCCGGAGTGCAGGCGCCCAACGCATCCTGGGGCACCCTGATCTCAGACGGCCTGCCCTACATCTCGACGACACCCACCTTCTCGCTGATCCCGGGGGCGATGCTGGTGCTGACGGTGCTCAGCATCAACGTCGTCGGCGACGGCGTACGCGACGCGCTTGACCCGCGGGCGCAGGTGCGGATCAAGACCTGATGGCTCGGTTCATCGTCCGGCGCACGATCTCGGCGATCGCGCTGCTCCTCGCCACCTCGTTTCTCGTCTTCAGCTTCTTCGAGCTGATCCCCAACTACAACCCGGCCCGGGCCATCGCCGGGCGCAGCGCCAACCAGGACACGGTCAACCAGGTCGCCAAGAAGTTCGACCTCGACAAGCCGTTCTACATCCAGTACGCCAACACGATGAAGCTGATCTTCACCGGCCAGGTGGTCGACTACCAGAACGACCTCAACGTCGTCGACCAGTTCAAGTCGCGGTTTCCCGTGACGATGTCGCTGGTCATCCCGGCGGCGGTGATCTGGTTGACGATGGCCATCCTGCTCGGCTCCATCAGCGCGCTCAGGGTGGGCCGATTGACCGACCGGGGGGTGATGGTGGCGGCGATCATCGGCGTCTCGGTCCCGATCTTCCTGCTCGCCGAGCTGCTCCTCTACCTGTTCACCTACAAGCTGTCCTGGTTCCCGAACACCGGATACACGCATTTCGGCACCAGTCCGACGCAATGGGCCTACCACCTGATCCTCCCCTGGATCTCGATCGCGACCTTGAGCGTGGGGTTCTACTCCCGGGTCCTGCGCTCCAATCTGCTCGACACGGTCAACCAGGACTTCGTGCGCACGGCGCGGGCCAAGGGCCTGTCGCAGCGCCGGGTGTTCGTCCGCTACGTCCTGCGTAACTCGCTGATGCCGGTGGTGACCCTGTTCGGCCTCGACTTCGCGCTCCTGCTGGGCGGCGCGGCGCTCGTCACCGAGACCGTGTTCAACCTTCCCGGCATCGGGCAGTTCGAGGCCGGCGCGATCGGCAACCTCGACGTTCCGCCGATCCTGGTCGGCGCCATCTTCACCGCGTTCTTCGTCGTCCTCTTCGGCGCGATCGTCGACGTGCTCTATGCCGTGCTCGACCCCCGGGTCCGGCTCACCGGATGATCATGACCGCTCGCGGAGAGGACCACTGATGGCCGAGCGCCTGCTCGAACTCGATGAGCTGCAGGTGTCGTTCGTGACCGAGGACGGCGTCGTCAAGGCCGTCGACGGCGTGTCCTTCACGCTCGATCGCGGCGAGGTCGTGGCCATCGTGGGCGAGTCGGGATCGGGCAAGTCCGTGACCGCGATGACGCTGATGGGACTGACCCGCGGGCCCAACTCACGCTTCGGCGGCTCAGCGCGCCTGCGCGACCGCGAGCTGGTCACCATGCCGGAGGACGAGCTGCGGCGGATCCGCGGCGAGGAGATCGCGATGATCTTCCAGGACCCGATCTCGTCGCTCAGCCCCGTGCACCGCATCGGTGACCAGATCGTGGAGCAGATCCGGGCCCACGAGAAGGTCTCCAAGGCCGCTGCGCTGGATCGCACCGTTCAGCTGATGGAGCGCGTCGGGATCCCGCGGGCCAGGGAACGCGCGCGGGCCTACCCGCACGAGTTCTCCGGCGGCATGCGCCAGCGCGCGATGATCGCGATGGCCCTGTCGCTCTCGCCCAGCGTGCTGATCGCCGACGAGCCGACCACCGCTCTGGACGTCACCATCCAGGCCCAGATCCTGGAGGAGATCCGTCAGCTCAGCCGTGAGAGCGACAGCGGCGTCATCTTCGTCACCCACGACCTCGGCGTCGTCGCCGACATCGCCGACCGCGTGGTGGTCATGTACTCCGGTCGCGTCGTGGAGCAGGGGACCCTCAACGAGATCTTCTACGACCCCCAGCACCCCTACACCTGGGGCCTGCTCGGCTCGATCACCCGGATGGACCGCGAGCCGCCGCATCGGCTCCCCGCCATCCCCGGTCAGCCCCCGTCATTGGTCAACGCGCCCACCGGATGCCACTTCCGGCCCCGCTGTCCGCACGCGTTTGACAAGTGCGGGGAGGTGCCGCCGCTCCAGTCGCGTGTGACCGACGACCCGGGGCACCTCGACCGGTGCTGGCTCGACCTCGCCGAGAAGCGCACGCGGCGCGAGGTGGAGGAGGGCCGTATCGGCCTGGGCACGGGATCAGTGGCGGCGTGAGCACGGACACCACCACCACGGCGCCCGAGACCTCGGCCACCGGCAAGGCGCCGCTGCTGGAAGCCGAGCACGTCCAGCTCTACTTCCCGATCAAGCAGGGGGTGCTGATCGACCGTACCGTCGGGCACGTGCACGCCGTCGACGACGTGTCGCTCCGGCTCTACGAGGGGGACACGTTGGGCGTGGTCGGCGAGTCCGGGTGCGGCAAGAGCACCCTGGCGCGCTGCTTCGTGCGGCTGCTGGAGCCGACCGACGGCGTCTTGCGCTACCGCGGCAAGGACATCACCCACCTCGGCCGCAAGGCCCTTGATCCGATGCGGCGCGAGGTCCAGCTCGTCTTCCAGGACCCGGTCGCGTCGCTGAACCCTCGCAAGCGGGTCGGGCAGATCGTGGGGACCCCGCTGCGCATGCACGGGGTTCAGGGGCGCAAGGTGGAGGAGCGGGTGCGCGACCTGCTCGAGCGCGTGGGCCTCAACCCGGAGCACATCAACCGCTTCCCCCACGAGTTCTCCGGCGGCCAGCGCCAGCGCATCGGCATCGCGCGCGCCCTGGCCGTGGACCCGCAGCTGATCGTGCTCGACGAGCCCGTCTCGGCGCTCGACGTCTCCATCCAGGCGCAGGTGGTCAACCTCCTCGACGACCTCCAGGACGACATGGGTCTGTCCTATGTCTTCATCGCGCACGACCTGTCGGTGGTCCGCCACGTCTCTGACCAGATCGCGGTCATGTACCTGGGCAAGCTGATGGAGCTCTCGCCGGCCCGCGAGCTCTACACCAAGCCGATGCACCCGTACACCGAGGCGCTGCTGGAGGCCATTCCCATTCCGGACCCGGAGGAGAACAGCCGGCGCGAGCGCAACGTCCTCGGCGGCGAGCCGCCGAACCCGATCAACCCGCCGTCGGGCTGTCGCTTCCACACCCGGTGCTCGTATGCCACAGAGATCTGCCGCACCGCCGAGCCGCCGCTGGCCGAGTACGCCAACGGCCACGTTGCGGCCTGCCATCACCCCCTCAACGTCACCGCTGCGGAGATCTCGGCTGCGACGCGCTCCCCGCTGAGCCCGCTGAGCTCGGGTGAGGAGATGCCGACGAGCAACGGCGCGTCCGCGGGGCCAAGCCGGGGCGGCGAGCGACCGGACGCCACGGCGACGGCAGGCGAGGCGCACGACGCCGGGACCAGCGACCAGGCGTAGGGCTGCCGGGCGCACCCGGACGGTCCTGGTGACGATGGCGTGCTGCGGCGCGGCCGCGGGCTGCGGTGGCGGCTCGAGCTCATCGAGCACGTTCACCCCGGCCCCCGCGAACGCGGCGCAGGTCGTCTGTGCCAGCGCGCACAAGGCCGCCGTTGCCGCGCTCGGGCACCCGGCGACGCTGCGGATCACCGATCGCGACCCCACCAACGTGGAGTGCCTGCTGCGCGGGTCCGGGACACGGCTGGACCTCGTCGCCCAGCAGTCGCCGCGGGCCTGGGCGGAATGGGACACCACCCAGACTCACCTGCTCCAGGCCTACGGTGCCAGTGACGTCCATCAGGCCGCACAGATCCCCAAGGTCGTCAACGCGCCGGGCGTCCTCATCGGCTGGGTCCCCGCGCAGCGCCTGCTGTTCGCCACGAACGGCACTCAGAGCCTGGGCGGGAGCTACGTCACGATCAAGGTGAGCGGGAGGCGCCGTCACGGCAATGCCGAGGTGACGCTGGCCCGGGCGGTCACCCTGGCGGCGCTGAAGGTCGCGCCCAAGGGCCCGGACCTCCCGCCGCCGTCGTGACGGGGATGCCCCCGACCGACCGGGAGTCGATGGCCATCCTGCTGCTCCCGGGCCCGCTCGAGGCCTTCGAGCGACAGGAGCACGCGCGCAGCCTGCTCTCCATTCCGCGGGTGGTCGCGCTGGAGGCGTCGAGGTGGCGCACCCCCTCGTGGCTGCGCAATGCCGCTCCGATGCGCCAGGCCCGGCGGTTGCGGCTGCCCGGAACGCTGCGGGTGGTCATCCTCTACCACCCCGCGCAGTACCCGCTCGCCCTGGCGCTGTGCGGGCACCATGGCCAGGCCGAGCTGTGGTATCTGCCGCCGGGCCGATCCGATGTGAGCGGGCGCAATGCGCAGGAGACGCAGGAGCTGCTGGTGTCAGACTCGCTGGCCCGCGACCGTTCGGTGCAGACGCTGGCCGAGACGCCGGGCGGCGACTCATACGACGATCCGCTGCGCCTCAGGCTGCGCGAGCTGGAGGTGATCAGCGCGCGGGCGTTCGTGCCCGAGGTGCGATTCTCCAGCCGCCGGCGAGCGTGAGCCCCGCGGCCCGATCCACTTGGCGGATCCGGGCTAAGGGGGGCGCGTGAGGGGGTAAGGGGTGTCAGCGGTCAATGCGCTGCGTTCTCCCGATGTGCGCCCGCGCGCCTCAGTCCACTCTGGGATGCACGGTGTCAACGATCGAGAGGCACGCGCCATGCATCACCAGCTCAGCGCCATCATCGCCGAGAGCCGGAACCAGGAGCTCCGGCTCGCGGCCGAGCGCGCCCGGGCCCGCGGGACCCTCCCGCGGGTCGGGTCCGCGCTCAGGCAATACTTCCTACATGCCATCCCGGTTGACGAGCAACCACTTCGTCGGTCGAGTCGGCGAGCTGGCGGAGCTGGAGCTCGCCGTCCGGGAGGCCGGCGACGGCCGGCCCACCCTCGTCCTGCTCGGCGGTGACTCCGGTGTCGGCAAGACCCGCCTTGTCGGCGAGCTGGAGCACCGCCTGTCGGCGGGTCGCGACGACGGGGTGGATGGGGTCCTCATCCTGCGGGGCGACGGAGTGGAGCAGGCTGACGGGGAACTGCCCTACGCGCCGCTGCTGAGTGCCCTGCGCCCCCTGGTGCGCGAGCGCCATCCCGCGCTGCAGGACCTCAGCCCCGGTGGTCGCCAGCAGCTGGCGACGATCCTCCCGGGGCTGGAGGAATCGGCTCGCACCGACGAGCCTCGCACCCCCAACGACCAGCTGCGGCTGTTCGAGGCGGTGCTGGAGCTGATCGACTGCCTCAGCGGCACCGCGGCGCTGATCCTCATCCTGGAGGACATGCACTGGGCGGACCGCTCGACGCGCGCCTTCACCGCGTTCCTGGCCCGCACCCTGCGCCAGGAGCGCGTGTGCGTGATCCTCACCTACCGCGCCGACGAGCTGCACCGCCGTCACCCCCTCCGGCCGCTGCTGTCCGAGCTCGAACGGCTGGAGCGCGCCCGACGCATCCTGCTCGAGCCGTTCGATCGTGCCGAGATGAGCGAGGCCCTCGCCGACATCCTCGGCGCCGAGCCTGACGGGGCGCTGCTGGATCGGCTCTTCACCCGCAGCGAGGGCAACCCCCTCTTCACCGAGGAGCTCCTCGCCGCCGGGCTCGACGGCCGCGGCGCGGCTCCGCAGAGCCTGCGCGACGCCTTCCTCGTGCGCATCGAGCGCCTCTCGCCGGCCGCCCAGCAGCTGGCGCGCGCGGTCGCCGTGGCCCGCTCCGCCGACGAGGCGATGCTGGCCGCGGTCACCGGTCTTGACCGAGACGCTCTCCAGGGCGCGCTGCGCGAAGCGGTGGCCGAGCAGGTGCTGGTCGCCGGCGCCGACGGGAGCTTCGGCTTCCGCCACGCGCTGCTGCGCGAGGCCCTGTACGACGACCTTCTGCCCGGCGAGCGCGGCGAGCTGCACATCGCGCTGGCGCAGCAGCTCGAGCAGCGCTGCGGGGCCGACGACGATCGCGAGCTCGAGCGCGCTTCGGCGATCGCCGCCCACTACGGCGCCGCCGGGGATCAGCCCCACGCGCTGCGCGGCGCCATCGCCGCCGCGCGGGCCGCGCACACGGTCTACGCCTACGGCGAGGCCGCGGACTTCACCGAGCGCGCGCTGGAGCTGTGGCCGCGCGTCGATGGCCCGGAGAACGTGGCGGGGCTGGACCACGTGACCCTGTTGACGATGGCGGCCCGGGCCCATCAGATCATGGACGAGCGGATGCGCAGCGTGGTCCTCATCAACGAGGCCCTGCGCGAGCTCGACCCCGACGTGGAGCCCGCCCGCTACGCCGGCCTGCTGGCCCAGCAGGCGCGCATGACCTGGGCGCTGAACCGGGGCGAGGAGGCGCTGGAGATCGCCGAGCGCGCACAGGCCATGCTGCCCGCCGACGATCCGGGAGGGGTGCGGCCGCGGCT
The DNA here is from genome assembly GCA_963771675.1 of uncultured Actinomycetota bacterium. Taxonomy (GTDB): domain Bacteria; phylum Actinomycetota; class Thermoleophilia; order Solirubrobacterales; family Solirubrobacteraceae; genus Palsa-465. The sequence goes on from CAVYUJ010000013.1 coordinate 280,328, forward strand.
CCTGGCGTGGCTGGCGCGCACCCGCTATCTGCGGGGCCGCTTCCGCCATGCGGCGAGCGAGGGCGAGGCCGCGCTGGAGGTCGCCATCGCGGCCGGCGATCGGTTCGCCGAGACCGAGTTGCTCAACACACTGGGGATGGCGTACGTGTCGCTGGGTGACGTCGACAAGGGCGTCATGTCGCTGGAGCGGGCGATCGCACTGGCCCGCGCGGACGATGACTTCGACAGTCTCAGCACCGCGTACTCCAACCTGGCCGACATGTACGAGCTTGCAGGCCGGACCCGCGAGGCCCTCGAGACCGCCCAGAAGGGGCTGGCGGCCACGCCCAGTCACCACGTGCGCAGCCATCTGTGGATCACGCTCACCGTCGCCGAGACGTCGTTCACGGCGGGGGAGTGGCGGGCGGCGCAGAAGGCGCTCTGGCCCACCCCGAGCCGCGGCTCCGGACTGCTCTTCGTCTTCCGTCAACTGGTGAGCGCCGAGGTGGAGCTCGGCATCGGCGACGAGGATGCGGCCGCGGTCTGCCTGGACGCCGCCAAGGACCTGGTGGCGGTGACCTCGGAGCCCCAGTGGATTGCGCTCTACGGGGCGCTGCGCGCCGATCTGCTCACCCGCCGGCGCGACCTCGCCGGAGCCCAGCGCGCGGTGCAGGATGCCCTGGACCGGCTGGAGGTGTGCACCGACGACGTGATGGGGATCGCTCGGATCAGCTGCGTCGGCATGCGCGTCGAGACCGAGCGCGCCCAGCGCGCGCGGGACCTGCGCGAGCCCGCCGAGCGGCGCGATGCCCTGGCGCGCGCGCGGATCCACCTCGACCGCCTCAGCGCCGCCGCGCAGGACGGCGGCCCGGTCGAGCGCGCCCGGCTGGCGCAGGGCAAGGCCGAGATGGCCGAGGCCCGCGGACGTGGCGCGGCCCGCGAGTGGGGCCGGGCCGCCGCGGCCTGGGAGAAGATCGATCGCCCCTACCCGGTGGCCAACGCGCGCTGGCGCGAGGCCGAGGCGCTGGCCGGCGCCGACGACCGGGCCGGCGCGGCCGAGGCGGCGTCCGCCGCGCTGGTCATCGCCCAGGAGCTGGGGTCGCAGTGGCTGGCGCGCGAGGTGCGCACGCTCGCCGAGCGGGCGCGCCTCGACCTGCGTGGGGTCGCGGCGGCGGCGGTCTGGGTCTGGGTCTGGGTCAGGGACCGGGCCGGGCGCCGGGGCGGCCAATGGCGATGGAGCGACCAACGGCGGCGGCGACGGCGACGGCGCCGGCGCCGGGTCCGCCGGGGCGATCGCGGAGGACCCCTTCGGGCTGACCCCGCGAGAGCGCCAGGTGCTCGCGCTGCTCGCCGAGGGCGCCACCAACCGCCAGATCGGGGCGGCCCTGTACATGGCCGAGAAGACCGCCAGCGTTCACGTCTCCCGGATCCTCGCCAAGCTCGGGGTCCAGGGGCGCACCCAGGCCGCCGCGGTGGCGCACCGGCTGCATCTGGCGTAGTGGGCGGCTGGCTCCGCCGGCGATCCTCGGGGCGTGTGCGCTGGGTATCGGCGCACGTCAACGGCGGGCTGGGGAGAGTGGACCGGGCGGTTTGGCGACCGCCGCGAGGGGGTCTTGGGAACCGCCTCGAGGGGGTCTTGGGAACCGCCGCGAGGGGGTCTTGGGAGATAGTGGGCCTCTCAGAACCATTTTCTCCCAAAACTGCCGGTGTGCGGGGACCTTTGGGAGATAAACCCGCTCAGAGAGGGACTATCGCCCACAGCCCCGCCGAGGGTCCGCCATCAGGGCCGATGCCGCCCCAGCTCCTCCTCGATAGCCGCCGTTGACGTTCGCCGGTGCCCCGAGTGTTCGCGCCGGGCGGCCAGGGGCCGGTCGCGGCCACTAGATTGTCGCCCGTGCGCACACCGGCGGAATGGGAGCCCCACGAGCGGACCCTGATGGGGTGGCCGTGCCGCGCCGACCTGTGGGGCGAGACGATGGACCAGGCGCGCGCCGACTACGCGACCGTGGCCAACGCGATCGCCGCGTTCGAGCCGGTGACGATGATCGCCAACGCCGGCCGGGATGCGGCCGATGCGCGGGCCGCATGCACCGCGGGGGTGGAGATCGTCGAGCTGGGCCTGGACGACTCGTGGCTGCGCGACTGCGGCCCCATCTACGTCGTCGACGACGACGGTGCCGCGCGGACCGCGGTGCATTTCGGCTTCAACGCGTGGGGTGAGAAGTTCCCCCCGTGGGACCGCGACGCCGCCGTCGGGCGGCTGATCGCCGAGCACCTGGGCGATCCGGTGGTCGACGGCGGGATGGTGCTGGAGGGCGGCTCGATCCTCACCGACGGCGCCGGCACGCTGCTCACCACCGAGCAGTGCCTGCTGAACCCCAACCGCAATCCGTCGATGTCACGCGAGGAGATCGAAGCGACGCTGCGCGAGCGGCTGGGGGTGGACTCGTTTCTGTGGCTGGGGATGGGGCTGCTCGAGGACCGTGACACCGACGGCCACGTGGACCTCATCGCCGCGTTCACCCAGCCCGGCGAGGTGCTGCTGCAGACCGTGCCCGAGGACAACCCGAACCACCCCCACTGCCTAAAAAACCACTCAGTACTGGTGTCCTCTGGGGTACAGGTGGTGGAGCTGCCCTACCTGCCCTACGCCACGGTGGCGGGGGAGACGGTGGCGGGCAGCTACCTGAACTTCTATCTCTGCAACGGCGGGGTGATCGTGCCCGTGGCGGGCGCCGACACCGACGCGGCGGCGCTTCAGATCATCGCCGGCTGCTACCCCGGCCGCGAGGTCGTCCCCGTGCCGGGCCTCGTGCTCGCCTACGGCGGCGGAGGCCCGCACTGCATCACCCAGCAGGTACCGTTGACCGATGGCGCCTCAGGCGGCGTCAGAGATGATGTGGCGGGTCTGGCGGCGTCTGGACGCGCCTGACGCCGCCCGCCCTCCCTCACGGACCCCCGGTACGATCGGGTCGGGCGGACGACGTCAGCCACGCCCAGCCACTCGCCAGCTCCACCACCTGATTCCTTGACGCCGCCTCAGGCGCGTCAAGCGATGATGTGGCGGGTCTGGCGGCGTCTGGACGCGCCTGACGCCGCCCGCCCTCCCTCACGGACCCCCGGTACGATCGGGTCGGGCGGACGACGTCAGCCACGCCCAGCCACTCGCCAGCTCCACCACCTGATTCCTTGACGCCGCCTGACCTCATCACCGCCTTCCCGCCGCCGCCCTCGCCGGCGCGGACCCGCCCGCCCGAGCGCGCGCCGCTGCGCCTCGGCCTGGTTCAGGAGCGCTGGCATCCGGACCCCGCCGAGCACGAGGCCGCGCTGGCCGAAGGCATCCGGATGGCCGCCGGGGAGGGGGCGACGATCGTCTGCCTGCAGGAGCTGACGCTCTCGCCGTACTTCGCCGTCACGGACTCAGGACCCGCGGCGGCGGGCGCCGAGCCCGAGGACCTGGAGTCCGGGGCGACGGTGTCGTTCGCGCGCCGCGCCGCCGCCGAATCGGGCGTCTACGTCCACGCCTCGCTCTACGAGCGGGCCGACGGAGCGGACGGCCCGACGGCCTGGGCTACAACACCGCGGTCGTGGTCGCGCCGGACACCACGCTCGTGTCGCGCACCCGCAAGCTGCACATCCCCGTCACCGCGGGCTACTACGAGGACCACTACTTCCGCCCCGGGCCGCCCGGCGGCGACGCGTTCCCGCTGATCACGTTGGGCGACGACCCCGCCCACCCCGCGGCCCGCCTCGGGGCGCCCACCTGCTGGGACCAGTGGTTCCCGGAGCTGGCCCGCGCCTACTCGCTGGAGGGCGCCGAGGTCCTCATCTACCCGACGGCGATCGGGTCAGAGCCCGATCACCCGGACTTCGACACCCAGCCGCTGTGGCAGCAGGTGATCGTCGGCAACGGGATCGCCAACGGCACGTTCATGGTCGCGATCAACCGCACGGGGGTCGAGGAGCCGCTCGCCTTCTACGGCTCGAGCTTCATCTCGGACCCGTACGGGCGCGTGCTCGCGCAGGCCCCACGCGACCGCCCGGCGGTGCTGGTCGCCGACCTGGACCTCGACCAGCGTCGTGACTGGCTGGAGCTGTTCCCCTTCCTGACGACGCGGCGGCCCGACGCCTACGGGCCGCTCACCCGCGCGCCAGCTTCTTCCCCGGGTTGAGCAGGCCCTTGGGGTCGAACAGCCGCTTGATCGCCTCGTGGAGATCGAGCGCCGGCTCGGGCCACTGGAGCGCCAGCGCGCCGCGCTTGGCCACGCCGAGCCCGTGCTCGCCCGACACCGAGCCGCCCAGCGACGCGCCGAGCGCGTACAGCTCCTGAACCGCCGCCTCGGCGCGCAGGGCCTCGGCCTCATCGTCGGGGTCGAGCATGAAGGTCGAGTGCAGGTTGCCATCGCCGGCGTGACCCCAGCTGCACGCGGGCAGGTCGTGGCGCGCGCCGATCTCGCGGGTGGCCAGGATCCCGTCGGCGAGGTGCTCGAGCGGCACGACGATGTCCTCTGAGACCTTGCCGCCGCGCGCCGTGGTCACCGCCGGGCCCACGCCGCCGCGCCACCGCCACAGCTCGCGGATGGCGCCGCGCTCCTCGGGCGCGTACGTGCTCAGCGCGCCGTGCCCCATCGCCTCGAGCAGGTCGCGCTGCAGCCGCGCTGCCTCCTCGGCGGAGCCGTCGGCCTCGGCGAGGAGCATGAACGCGGGCTCGGCCGGCGTGTCGGCGGGAAAGGCGCCGATCGCCGCCGCCACGCACGGCTCGTCCAGATACTCGAGGGCCGCGGGCTGAAGGCCCGAGCCCATCACCGTGGCCAGGGCCTCGCAGCCGGCGCGCACGTCGGGATAGAAGGCCACGACCGGCAGCACCACGTCGGGAGCGGGCACGAGCCTGAGCCACGCGGCGGTGACGATCGCCAGCGTGCCCTCGGACCCGACGATCAGCGATCGCAGGTCATAGCCGGCGACGTCCTTGCGCACGGGGCCGCCGATGCTCATCTGCTCACCGGAGGCGAGCACGAGCTCGAGGCCGCGCACCCAGGTGCCGGTGACGCCGTACTTGAAGGCGTGGGGGCCGCCGGCGTTGGTGGCGATGTTGCCGCCGATCTGCGACTGCTCCAGTGCGCCGGGGTCCGGGGCGTAGAACAGTCCGGATTCGCGGGCGCGGCGCTGAAGATCGCCGGTGCGCACGCCGGCCGGGACGTGGGCCCGCCACAGCTCCGCGTCGAGCGCCACCGGGCCGCTGAGGCGCTCGAGGCTGATGACGACGCCACCGTCAAGCGGTACCGCGCCCCCCGCCAGGCCCGTCCCGCCGCCGCGCGGGATCATCGGCACGTCGTGCGCGTCGCACCACGCGACGGTGGCCGCGACGGCAGCGGCGTCCCGGGGCAGCGCCACAGCGTCAGCGCGCCCGCGCAGGTTGTGGGTCTCTGAGTAGTCGCTCAGGTACTCGCGCGTCTCACCCGGCAGCACGCTGTCTGGGCCCAACAGCGTGCGGAGCTCCTTGGCGGCGGAGGTGGAAGCGGAGACGGCCATGGAGCGGATGCTACGCCTGCGCGCGCTGCCCGCTCGCCACCGGCAGCGCGTAGTACACCGCCACCGCGCCGCAGATCGCCAACGTCGCGTAGGCCGACACCGGCGCCAGGGCCGTCGCCACGACGTAGGGGGCCAGTCCTGTGATCGAGCGCGACAGCACGTGGCGACGCACCTGAAGGGGCAGCTCGCTCGTGAGCATGTGCGCCCGGTCGAGCAGGATGTGGCGGTTGAGCGCGGCGAAGAAGACCGACATCAGCAGGAGCGATCCGCTGTAGATGGCGGCCGCCAGGGCACGCCCGTGAGGGTCGCGCAGATAGGTCGCCATCAGCTCGGTGGCGAAGGGCAGGATCCCGATCGCCATCAGCAGCAGCAGGTTGAGGATGAGGATCGAATGGTCGGTCTCTCGCAGGCGGCCGATCATCGCGTGGTGGTTGATCCAGATGATCCCGATCGTCACGAACGACACCGCGTAGGCCGCGTAGTCCGGCCAGTTGTGCCCGAGCGCCGTGGCGAGGCTCGCGGTCCTGCCCGGGTCGGGGACGGTGATCCCCAGCACCAGCAGCGTGATCGCCACCGCGATCACCCCATCGGAGAACGACTCCAGCCGGTTTGTCCCCATGCCGGCTCACTTTCGTCGGCGTCGGCGCCGATCCTGTTCTGTGGACAACGGGGACCCGGCGCGGGACACTGCGCGCATGCGGTATTCCGGTGATGCCCGCGGCCGGTTGGAACGGACGCTCAACGCCGCCTACGGCGATGGGTTGGTCAGCCAGCGCACGCTGCTGCACCGCCTGCATATGTTCTCGGATCTGAGTTGGTGGACCCGGCCGGGGTCGTAGGCGACCTCACCTTCCGCCCACGCCCGAGCTCTCTCGCACACATCCGAGAGCGCGTGATGAGATCGTTGCGCCGCACGGTCGCCGACCGGGCACGGGCGACCCAGCCGCCCCTCCTCGCTCTCGACTGGTCCGGTGCCTGCGAGGAGCTCCTCGTGGGTCGCCACTACGCCTGCGATGTCGTGGTCGGCGACATGTCGGTGTCGCGCAAACACGCCCGGCTGAGCTTCCGCGACGGCCATTGGGTGCTGCGCGACCTGGACTCCACGAACGGCACGCGCGTCAACGGTACGCGCGTCGTACGCTGCCGTCTCGAGCCCGGCGATCGACTGAGGCTGGGCTCAGCTGATCTGCTCGTGGACTGACGCCCGGACGGCCTTGCGGTCGATCTTGCCGACCGGCGTGAGCGGGATCGCGTCGACGAGGTGCACCTCGCGCGGGTACTTGTAGCCGCCGATGTGCTCTCGGGCCCACTCGACGAGGTCGTCGCCGGTGATCTCCGCATCGGCGGCGACGCTGACGAACGCCACCACCTCCTCGCCGTGGCGCTCTGACGGCCGGCCGACGACGGCCGCCATCTGCACGGCGGGATGCTTGACCAGCGCGTCCTCGACGTCACGCGGGTAGACGTTGAATCCGCCGCGGATGATCAGGTCCTTCTTGCGGTCCACGATGTAGAGGTAGCCCTCGGCGTCGAGGTAGCCGATGTCGCCGGTCTGCAGCCACCCGTCGTGGAGCGCCTCACGCGTCGCCTCGGGGGCGCGCCAGTATCCCTGCATGACTCCGGGCGAGCGCGCGCATACCTCGCCGGGCTCGCCGGGCGGGAGCGGGCGGCCGTCGCCGTCGCGTATCTCGACATCGGTCCCCGGCACCGGGCGACCGACCGAGCCGCGCCTCACGGCGCCGGTGGGGTTGGTGGAGATGAGCGCCGCGCTCTCGGTGAGGCCATAGCCCTGGCGGATCGAGACCGAGGGAACGCGGCGGCAGAACTCCTGCTCCACCTCGGGAGCCAGCGGCGCGCCGCCGGAGCTGAGCCACTGCAGCGTGGAGAGGTCATAGTCCTCCAGCGGCATGCCGAGCAGGATCTGGAGCATGGTGGGCACCACGGCGCTGAGCTGGAGCCGATGCTCGCCGATCAGGGTGAGGTACGTGGCGGGCTCAAACCAGCGCAGCAGCACGTTGATGCCCTGCTCAGAGTTGTGCATCGCGGCGATCGTCACCAGCAGCCCGTAGGCGTGGGACAGCGGGAGCGTGGTGAGCTGCCGGTTGACCCCGGGCACGTGGGCGGCGTCGTGGGCCTGGCCGCCGGAGAAGTAGAGGTTGGCGTGCGACAGCATCACGCCCTTGGCGCGGCCGGTCGTGCCCCCGGTGTAGAGCAGCGCGGCGAGATCGTCGTCCGAGCGGGCGACGATTGGTCGGGGGTCGGCGCGCTCCAGCTCGGACAGCGCCACGACGCCGTCGCCGTCGCTGGTCGCCTCGGTGCAGATCACGGAGCGCACATGGTCGAGGCCGTCGATGGCCTCGGTGACCTTCTCGATGAACTCCGGAGTCGTGATCACCGCGCTGGCCTCGGCGTTGGCGATGACGTGTCTCAGGTCGGGGGCGGGGAGCAGGAACGTGGCCGGGGTGACGACGGCCCCGGCGAGCCACAGCGCCTGGTAGGCGATCGACACCTCCGGGCAGTTGGCCATGCACACCACCACACGTTCACCGGGCGCCACCCCGAGCTCGGCGAGGCCGGCGGCCAGGCGCTGCGACCGCGACCACAGCTCTCCGGAGCGGTGCCACCGCCCTTCGAAGAGCAGGGCCGGGTAGTCCCCCCGGCGTTCGAAGGACCGCTGCGCGAGCAGGCCGAGGTTCCGTTCGCCGGCGGCGCTCATGCGGCGGGGCTGGAGGCGGGGTCGCGAGGGGTCGACACGGGTTGCGGGGCGGAAGGCTAGTGCACCGGCGACCCTCGGGCGTGAGGGCGAGGATTCACCGTGCAGCGTCACAAACCGGCGGCGTTGTCCATCTGTAGGGACATGTCGGTCGTCACACGGTCAGAGAGCAGGACCATGGATGCCGACGGCGTGCTGGCGCTGTATGACCACCAGCGCGGCGCGATCGAACGGCGCGCCACCGCGCGGCTGGGGGCGGCGCTGCGCGCCCCGACCGCCGACGAGCTGTCAGCCATCGAGCGGCTCGCCGAGGCCGACGACGTGGGCGGCGCCCTGACCGAGGCGCTGGCGGGCCTCTCCGATGAGCAGCGTCTGGCGGTCCGGGCACGGGGGCTCGATGAACGTTCCCATGAGGCGGTGTCACGCGAGCTCGGCGTCAGCCAGCAGGCGGCGCGGGCGCGTGTCAGCCGCGGTCTGCGCGCGCTGCGGCGTGCGGTGGGCGGCGATCCTGAAAGGAGTCGCGATGACCAGGCGTGAGCAGGATGGATTCGACGATCTGCCGATCCTGGCGGATCTGCGCGAGCTGTTGGCCGGCCACATGCGCACGGCCGCCGTGCAGGGCGCGGGTGCCGCGACCGATCGCCGCAGGCCGGGACGCTGGGCGCTGAACGGCGCGCGGCGAGCCGGGCTCGCGCTCGCGGTGGCCGTGGCCCTTGCCGTCGTCGCCGTCGGGCTCGCCGCCCTGCACCAGCGGGTGGCCGGGCACCACGCCACGCCCCCCGCCGGCGGCGGGAACGTCCACCAACCGGTCCCGCCGGCCAGTCCGGCGCCGTCGCCGGGATCCACGCTGGCCAATAGGGCGCTCACCTCGAACGCGGTCAACAACGTCTACGTCATCAAGGTGCCGCCGCACACAGCTCGCCCGGCATTTGACGCGGTGTGGAGCGTGACGATGTCCGACGGCCGGGTGCTCACGCCTCAGCAGCTGCAGGAGAGCCTCGGCCTGGGGGGCGGGGGAGGGGGCTGAGCCCGGTCCGGCGCGAGGCCGCGCCGGGGTCCGGCTGGCGGGGCTGCCACTATCGAGAGGTGACCCCCACCCCGGTTGACACCGAGACGCTCGCCGCCACCGCCCTGGAGCGGCTGCGCGCGCTGACCGCGGATCCCGTCGCCGAGTTCCGCGACGGCCAGCTCGAGGCCATCCGCGACGTGGTGGCCGACCGCGCCCGGGTTCTGTGCGTCCAGCGCACCGGGTGGGGCAAGTCGGCCGTGTACTTCGTGGCCACCGCTCTGCTGCGTGAGGCGAACGCCGGGCCGACGCTGATCGTCAGCCCCCTGCTGGCGCTCATGCGCAACCAGATCGCGGCCGCGCAGCGGCTCGGGCTCTCGGCCCACACCGTCAACAGCACCAACCGCGACGAGTGGGACGCAGTGCGCGACCGGCTGGCACAGGGCAGCATCGACCTGCTCCTCATCAGCCCGGAGCGTCTCAACAATCCGCGCTTCCGCGACGAGATGCTGCCGCTGTTCGCGGCGTCGGTGGGGCTGCTGGTCATCGACGAGGCCCACTGCATCTCTGACTGGGGCCACGACTTCCGCCCCGACTACCGGCGGGTGCGCGACATGCTGGCGCTGCTGCCCGCGGGCGTCGCCGTGCTCGGCACCACGGCGACCGCCAACGACCGGGTGGTGCAGGACGTGACCGAGCAGCTGGCCGCCCAATCCGCCGCCGGCCCACCCGCCTGCGGCCACCCCCCGCTGCGGGCCTACCGCGGTCCGCTGGCACGGACCAGCCTGCGGCTGGAGGTGGTCGACCTGCCCCGCCCCGCCCAGCGGCTCGCCTGGCTGGCCGAGCACCTGCCGGAGCTCGACGGCTCCGGGATCGTGTACACGCTGACCAAGCGCGACGCCGATCAGGTGGCCGCCTTCCTCAACGCGCAAGGGATCAGCGCGCTGGCCTACAGCGGCGACCAGGACACCGCGGACCGCATCGTGGCCGAGGATCGGCTGCTGGCCAACGAGGTCAAGGCGATCTGCGCCACCAGCGCGCTGGGCATGGGCTATGACAAATCCGATCTCACCTTCGTCGTGCACTACCAGGCGCCGGGCTCGGTGGTGGCCTACTACCAGCAGGTCGGCCGCGCCGGGCGCGGCGTCGATCACGCCGACGTGGTCCTGCTGCGCGGCGTCGAGGACCGCCGGATCCAGGACTTCTTCATCGAGCAGTCGTTCCCGTCGCGCGAGCGGGTGACGGCGGTGCTCGAGGACCTGCGCGCCGCCGGCGACGGCGGCCGCAGCACGCAGGAGCTGCTGGGCGTGGTCAACATCGGCAAGGGCCGTCTGGAGGCGATGCTGAAGATCCTCGACGTCGAGGGGGCGCTGCGCCGCGACGGCTCGCGCTGGCTGTCGGCCGAGGACTCGGACTGGACCTACGACGGCGAGCGCTACGCGCGCGTCACCGCCCTGCGCCGTGAGGAGCAGCGGGCGATGGAGAGCTTCGGCGCCGACGGGCGCTGCCTGATGCGCGTGCTGCAGTCAGAGCTCGATGATCCCGAGCCCGCCGATTGTGGGCGCTGCGCGGTCTGCACCGCCCCGCGCTTCGCGGCGCCGCCGGATCCCGCCCTGGTGGAGCTGGCCGGCCGTCACCTGCGCTCGGCGCCGATCGAGCTCGAGGTCAAGAAGATGGCGCCTGACGCGTCGGGTGCGATGCGCAAGATCCCCGACGACGTGCGCGTCGAGCCGGGCTGGGCGCTGGCCCGCTTCGGCGACGGCGGCTGGTGGCCGGCGGTGCAGCGTGGCCTGAGGGGCGACGGCTTCGAGGACGAGGTCGTGGCCGCACTGGCCGACGCGGTGCGCGCGGGCGCGGTCGCCGGCGGGGTCGCGCCGGCGTGGGTCACGTTCGTGCCGTCGGTGCGGCTCGGCGGCATCCTCGAGCGGCTGGCGCAACAGGTGGCGGCCGCGCTCGGCGTGCCCGTGCTGCCGCTGCTGGCCCGCGTGCAGGAGCGCCCGCCGCAGTCGGAGATGGCCAACGCCGTCCAGCAGGCTGCCAACGTGCGCGGCGCCTTCCGCGTCGCCGGTACGCCTCCGCCCGGCCCCGGGGTGCTGCTCGACGACCGGCGCGGGTCGGGGTGGACGCTGGCCATGGCCGGTGGCCAGCTGCGCATGGCGGGGGCGCAGCGGGTCATCCCGCTGGCCCTGGCGACGGCGTTCTAGGCGGCCTGCGCGCGGCCCGGCGCGGCGCTGCGCAGCAGCGCGGACCGGTATCCCGAGCCGAGCTGGCGCAGCGAGGCGTCCCACGTGCGCTCCTTCACCGTGGCCAGCGCGGTCTTGCGCAGACGCTCGCGCAGCGCGGGCGTGCGCACCACCGACAGGAGCGCCTGCGCCAGCGCCTCGGGCGCCGGCTCGGTCAACAGCCCCGTCTCGCCGTCGGCGATCAGCGACGTGGGGCCGCCCTCGGCGACGGCGATCACCGGCAGGCCGGACGCCTGCGCCTCGAGGATGACCTGCCCGAAGGTGTCGGTCCGGCTGGCGAACAGGAACGCGTCGGCGGAGGCGTAGGCGCGGGGCAGCTCCGCCCCCGTGAGCCAGCCCAGGAACGTCGCGTGGTCACCGAGGCGCTCGCGCAGGGCGGCCTCCTCCGGTCCGCCGCCGGCCAGGACCAGATGCAACCGCGGATCCTCGTCGAGTGCGCGCAGGAAGGCGTCGGCGAGCAGGTCGACGCCCTTCTCCCTGGTGAGGCGCCCGCAGTACATCACGTTGACCTTGCCGCCGAACATCTCGGCCTCGCGCAGCCGGGGGTCGAAGCGGGCGAGGTCGACGCCGCGGTCCCAGCGGGCGATCCGAGTCGAAGCGATTCCGAGCTCGGCCAGGCGCTCGTCGCTGGCCGGGCTCGGGGACAGGACCACGTCGCAGGCGCCGTAGAAGGCGCCGAGCGCCACGCCGGCGATGGCCTCGAGGTGGGCGGCGCCGGAGCGCAGGCCCGCGTAGGCGGCCAGCTCGGTGTGGTAGCTGCCGATGACCGGCAGGTCCAGCACCCGCGCCAGCAGCCAGGCCCCGATGCCCGAGGGCCCCGGTGAGGTGAGGTGCACGAGGTCGTAGCGGCCTTCGGCCAGTGTCTCGACGATCGCCGGCAGGCTCGGCACCCCGACCTGGAGCCCGCGGTAGAAGGGGATGTCGATCTCGGCCACCGCGCTGAGCCGCCGGTCCACGTCGCAGTCGGTCCCGATGACCTCCACCTCGTAGCCGGGGACGCCGCGCTCGCGGATCTGCTGGATGGTGTGGGTGACCCCGTGCATCCCGCCCAGGCCGTCGGCGACGAGGGCCACGCGCGGCCGGTCGCCGTCCGAGCGGGTGAGCTTGAACTTCTCGCGCCCGAGGAAGGCCGCCGCCGCCGCGTAGGGGATGCCGGGGATGCAGGCGTCGAAGAGCGCGGTGGCGTGGCGGCCGAGATCGCGGGCGGTCGCCTCCGGGTCGGCGACGATGTCGTGGACGGCCTGGGCCAGCTTGCGCTCGTGGATGCGTCGCGCCCGGCGGCACAGGTCGGGGTGGCTGAGCTCGCCCTCCTGGAGCAGCTTTAGCAGCGTCGCCTCGTCGATGGGGTGGGCGGGGTCGACATCAATCGACACCAGCCAGGCGCGCAGGAGGGCGCGCGCGTCGTCGGGGCCGAGGTCGGTGCCGGCGTGGCCGCGGCGCACGTCGCCCTCGCGCATGACCCGCTCGACGATCTGGAGGACCGCCTTCGGATTAGGCCCCCGCCCCCCCGACGTCGTGTCAGTGGTGGGGGCCAGGCTGCGGATGGCCAGCGACATCGCAGCGTGGGTCCACTTGGCCGCCGAGCCCTGCGCGCCATGGGCCTCGGCATGGCCGGCGCGCACGTGGGCCAGGAACTCCCGTGGCGTCGCAGCGCGCGGCGTCTCGGTGAACGTGCGGCCGATGTCGATTCCGGCGTGGTCATCGGAGCCCCCGATGGCGGTGCCGCCATGGGTCTCGATGTACACGAACGCCGGCAGGTTGAGCTCCTTGGCCCGGGACCCGTTGCGGGTCTCCCAGATGGGGAAGAGCTGGGCCAGGCGGCGACGGTGGCGCGCGGTGAGCGGCGCCTCCACGGCGTAGAAGGGATGCGCGAGAGCGGTGGTCACGCCGTGCTCCTGGAGGTAGGCCGCGCAGTTCTCGACGCTGTCGTTGTGGGCCTGGAGCCACTCGTGGTCCTCGGGGGTGATCCCGTAGCAGAGGACGTGGACCGCCTGGGGCTCGCCGGCAAACCACACCGTGAGCTCCTCGGAGATGAACGTGTCGGGCAAATGGGCGATGGCCAGGGCGCCCTCGATGGTGTCGTGGTCGGTGATCGTCACGAAGTCCATGCCGCGGCGCTTGGCCAGCTCATAGACCTCTTCGGGGGGCGTGGCACATTCGGGCAGGCTCAGTGACCGCTGGATCCCGAGCTTCGACAGCTCCGACGCCGTCGAGTGGACATGCATGTCGGCGCGACTGTTCTCGTTCATGGCCCACAGCATTGGCCCGGGGTCATCCTTGCCCGTGAAGAAGGCGCACACATCCTGTGACGATCCTGTGAACCGGTGCATGCACGTCCGCGCCGGGCGAGAACCATGGGGCACATGGTGCCGCCGGAGCTGTCGATTGCTGCCCAGAGCGACTCTGCGCTGCTCAAAGCGGGCCGTCTGCAGGTGGAGGTGACGCTGCGGCCGTTCTCGTTCACCATCCGCCGCGACGGGCGCCGGCTGGTCCGCGCCGGCGGGGCATGGCTTGCCGATGGGGAGATCCGCGACCAGTTCGTGCAGTTCACCGAGGGGGTGATCGCGCACGAGGAGCGCTCACCGGCTCAGCGAGCGCGCCACGCCATCCTGATGCGCCCCACCGACCGCGGCGTGTACCTCAGCTTCCGGCTCGACGGGGGGCGGGCCGCGCACCTGCGCATCGAGGTGACCGCGCCCGACCGCGTTCGCCTCACGCTGCACGGCGACCCGGAGCCGCTGCGCCTGGGCCTCGACTGGGACCGCCGCGCCGAGGAGCACCTGGCCGGTCTCGGCCTGCGCCATCACGCCCGCTTCGATCAGGCCGGGCGCGACATCCAGCTCGGGGCCGACCGCCGTTACACCGGCCCCGACTGCCCCGCCGAGATGCTCGCCGAGGGCGGCATCCCCCAGGGCGACTGCGCCCCGGTGCCGTGGCTGCTCTCCAGCCGCGGCTACGGGATCCTCTGCCGCAGCGACGCCAACGGGACCTGCTTCGACCTCGCCGGGGAGCGGATCTCGGTGTCCGCGCGTGCCCATGCCGGCCCGCTGGTGCTCGACGTCATGTGCGCCGGCACGCCGGCGGCCAACCTGCGCGCGCTGTGCCGCCTCACCGGCTTTCCCATGCAGCTGCCCGAGTGGGGCTACGGCTTCTGGAAGAGCCGCGACGTCCACGAGCATCAGGACGATGTCCTCGATGACTACGAGGGCTTTCGCCGCAACGCGATTCCGCTGGACGCGATCGTCATCGACTCGCCGTGGGCGACGCAGTACAACACGTGGACCTTCAACCCCCATCAGTTCCCCGACGCCGCCGGGATGGTGGCGCGGATGCGGGCCGACGGGGTCCGCACCGTCGTGTGGGTGACGCCGTGGGTCAACCTCGACTCGCGCGACGGGCAGATTCCGCCCCAGCCGGCGTCCGAGCGCCTGCACGCCCAGCCCGCGCCCAACTACGCCCCGGCGGCGGCAGCCGGCCACTTCGTCACCGACACCGATGGCGAGCCGTTCGTCACCAAGTGGTGGATGGGCACCGGGTCGGTGGTGGATTTCACCAGCCCCGCCGCGGAGGCGTGGTGGCGCGAGTCGGCCAAGCGGGTGCTCGAGCTCGGCGTCGCCGGGATCAAGGCCGACGATGGCGACGGCTACTACATCCCTGACCGGGTCAGGCTCGCGGACGGACGGCGGGGAGCGCAGGCGGCGTGGGCGCTGGGCGGGATGCACCGCGAGTGCCTCCAGCGGGCGCTCGACGAGGTCCACCCCGGCGAAGGGGTGCTGTTCGGGCGCAGCGGCTGGACCGGTCAGCACGCGGTCGGGCACACGTGGGGCGGTGACCAGGTGTCTGATTTCTGGTCGCTGCGCGTGCTGGTGGTGGCAGCGCTCACCGGCGCCTGCACCGCCGTCTCGAACTTCTCCCACGACATCGGCGGCTACCTCGGCCACAGGCTCGTCGAGCGCTGCCCGCCGGAGTTGCTGGTGCGCTGGCTTCAGTTCGGCTGCTTCACCCCGCTCATGCACGCCCACGCGCGGATGCCCCAGGAGCCGTGGAACTACGGCGACCGGGTCCTCGACCTCTACCGCGCCTACGTGCTGTGCCACGAGCAGCTCGTGCCCTACATCCGCGCCGCGGCGCTGACCGCGGCGCGCACCGGCGTGCCGATCATCCGCCCGCTGTGCCTCACCGATCCGTCCGACCCGCGCGGCTGGAGCATCACCGACGCCTACGGGTTCGGGCCCGCGCTGTGGGTCGCCCCCGTCCTCGAGCAGGGGATGCGCGAGCGCGAGGTCCCGCTGCCTCGCGGCGAGTGGGTCGAGACCTGGTCGGGCGAGACCGTCCGCGGCGGCGACGACGTGGTGGTCCCGGCGCCGATCGAGCGCATCCCGGTGTGGGTGCGGGCCGGCTCGATCGTGGTCACCTACCCGGCCGAGCAGGTCGCCGCCGGCCTGGGCGACGGGGGCGGGCGGCCCGAGTCTGAGCGCCCGCTGCACGCGACCCTGTGGGGGACGCCGCGGCTCGGCCACACCGCGGCGCGCCTGGCCGACGGGAGCACGATCCGGTGGCGAGCCGGGGAGTGGGAGCTCCCCGAGGGCCGCGACGTCACCGTGTCCGCCCGGTAAGCGGAGCCCGAATGGGCTGGTCTATATGCTCGCGCCGTGCACTTCGCCGAGCTGACAGACGTCGAGCAGCGCGTCCTCGGCTGTCTCATCGAGAAGCGCTGGACGACGCCCGACCAGTACCCGCTGTCGCTCAACGCGCTGCGCCTCGCGTGCAACCAGTCGACCAACCGGGACCCGGTCACGGCGTTTGAGGAGGGCCAGGTCCGCGACGCCGCCCAGCGGCTGTCGAAGTACGGGCTGGCTCGCCTGGCCAGCGGTGCCGGCTCGCGCGCCACCAAGTACCGCCACCTCGCCGAGGAGGGCCTGGGGCTGGACCGCGAGCAGCTGGCGATCCTGTGCGTGCTGCTGCTGCGTGGACCCCAGACGCCGGGCGAGCTCAAGACGCGCAGCGACCGGATGGCCCACCTGCCGGCGCTGGCCGATGTCGAGCGGGTGTTGGGCGAGCTCGCCGACAAGGGCTACGCCGAGCGCATGGGACGGCGCCCGGGCCAGAAGGAGGACCGCTTCCGTCAGCTGCTCGGGGGCACGACGAGTGAGGGCGGCGGCGGCCCGATCGCGGCGGGAGGGTTTGACGAGCCGATCGCCGCGGGTGGCTTTGACGAGCCGGTCGCCGCCGCGGGCGTCCATGTGGTTGCGCAGCACTCCTATGACGAGCCGGCGCCCGTCGCGCACACTCATGACAACGGCGCGCTGGAGGCGCGCGTCGCCGCGCTGGAGGCCGAGGTCGCCGACCTCAAGGCCCAGCTCGCCGACCTGCTCGA
Source organism: uncultured Actinomycetota bacterium (assembly GCA_963771675.1). Taxonomy (GTDB): domain Bacteria; phylum Actinomycetota; class Thermoleophilia; order Solirubrobacterales; family Solirubrobacteraceae; genus Palsa-465. Next base: position 297,178 of record CAVYUJ010000013.1, read on the forward strand.
GTAGGCCGGCTCAGCCCGGCAGCGCGAGGCCGATCAGATACAGCGCGCCGCCGACGATCACGCCGGCCAGCGTCATCTCCAGCCCGGCCGCCCACCATGTCCGCAGCGTCACCAGTGACTTGGCCGCGCCGACCAGGAAGTGCGCCACCAGCGAGACGAACGCGGCGACGAGGATCGCCACCGTCCCGGTGGTGAAGATGAACGGGATCACCGGGACGATCGCCCCCAGCCCGGTGGAGATGCCGGCCGCGACCGCCGCCTGCACCGGGTCGCCGCCGCCGGCGCTGGTGATGCCGAACTCCTCCGCGGCGAGCGCCTGGAGCATCGCGTCGGGGTTGCGTGACATCTGCTCGGCGAGCTGGTCCGCGGTCTCCTCGTCGACCCCCTTGAGCTGGTAGAAGAGCGAGAGCTCCTCCTTCTCCTCCTCGGGGTGCTGCGCGATCTCCTGGCGCTCGCGATCCAGGTTGGCGGCCGCCACCTCGGCTTCGGAGCGCTCGGCCAGGAACGCGCCGGTGGCCATCGAGAGCGCCGAGGCGATGGCCCCGGCGAGGCCGGCGGTGAGCACGGCGCTGGAGCCGTTGGTGGCGCCCGAGACGCCGGCGACGATCCCGAACACGGCGGCCAACCCGTCGTTGGCTCCGTAGATCGCGCCGGAGATCCAGCTCGCGCCGCTGCGGTGCCACTTCTCGCGGCCCAGGATCTTGTCCAGGCGTGCCTGTGCCCCGGGAACGGCCACGACGGGGCCGTCGCCTCGTTCCGGGGGTGGGGACGCGGGCGGGGCCGTCAGCGCGCCGTCGCCGGCGTCCCGCCCGCCCCCCGCGCGCATGTCGGCCACCGCCATGGAGTGGGACCGTTCCTCCCGGCGGATCTCGCGCAGGAGCTGGTCGGTCACCGGGTCCCCGGTGGAGCGCTTGTAGAGGTCGTCGACCTCCTCGTCCTCGGCCGCCTCACGCGCGGCCAGGAGCCGGTCGATCGGGGCCACGCGGGCCTGGAGGCGCAGCCACAGCGGCACGCGGACGGAGTCGGGGTTGGGGATGGTCATCCCCAGATCGGTCATGCGCTGCTCCAGCCGGCGCCGATGTGCGCCCTCGGCGTCGGCCATCTTGCGCATGATCTCCGCCTCGCGGGGCTCGAGGCGGCGCGCGATGAGAGCGTAGACGGCGCCGGCGAGGATCTCCCCGCGCCAGGCCGTCAGCAGGCGCTCGGAGACTTCGGCGGGCGGCACGGACATCGCGGTCCAAGCCTACCGGCGTGCCCGGTAGCGTCTGCCGTGGCCATGGCACCGCGCGCGCACATCACCTTCCGGCCCGGCAGCGTTGACTCCGGCGACGGGGGCGCGCTGGCCCAGGCCATGCGCGACGAGATCGCGGTCATGTACGAGGGGCTCGACCTCGACGGGGACACCATGCCCAAGGCGGGCGCGCAGGAGCTCAGCCCGCCGGGTGGGGCCTTCGTCGTCGGCTACCACGATGGCGTGGCGGTCTGCTGCGGGGGCGTCAAGCGCCTGGACGACGAGCGCTGCGAGATCAAGAAGATGTACGTGGTCCCGGAGATGCGCGGGCGCGGGGTGGCCCGGGCCCTGCTGCGCGAGCTCGAGGATGTCGCGCGGCGGCTGGACTATCCGATCGCGCGGCTGGACACCGGGCCCAAGCAGGGCAACGCCGAGGGGCTCTACCGAGACGAGGGGTACGTCGAGGTGCCCGACTTCAACGGCAACCCGGTGGCGGTGTTCTGGGGCGAGAAGCGGCTCTGACGCGGAGGCGCCGCCCGCCGCCCCTGCCGCCCCGGGCCGCCCCTGCCGCCCCGGGCGCCCCGGCCGCCCCGGCCGCCCCGGCCGCCCCGGCCGCCCACACAAGTAAACTCATAAGTTTACTTGGCGACGCTGCTAGAGGATCCCGATCTCCGAGTTGTCGCCGACCATGAAGCGGTAGGCGCGCGGCTGGCGATCGCCGCGGCCGATCTTGACGTTGCGCCCCAGCAGCGAGGACTCGATGCGCCCGTCGAGGTCGCGGACCTCCGAGCCTGAGAGCAGGATCGAGTGCTCGACCTCGGCCCGGGCGATCACGCAGTCCTCGCCGACCGCGGTGTAGGGCCCGATGTAGGCATCGGTGAGCTGGGCGCGGGCGCCGATGATCGCCGGGCCGCGCACCGACGTGCGCTCGAGCCGCGCCCCCGCCTCGACGATGACGCGACCATCGACCTGGGAGTCCACGAGCTCGCCGTCGACGCGCGTGCTGATCGTGTCCAGGACAAGCCGGTTGGCGGCCAGCATGTCCTCCAGGCGACCGGTGTCCTTCCACCACCCCTTGACGATGTGGGGGTCGACACGCCGGCCGGTGTCGACGAGGTGCTGGATCGCGTCGGTGATCTCGAGCTCACCGCGGGCCGACGGAGAGATCGCCCGGGCCGCGGCGTGGACCGCGGGGGTGAACATGTAGACGCCGACCAGGGCCAGGTTCGTGCGCGGCTGCGCGGGCTTCTCGGCCAGGCGCACCACGACGCCGTCCGCAAGCTCGGCCACCCCGTAGTTCTCCGGATCGGCGACCTCGGTGAGGAGGATCAGGGCGTCGGGCGCCTGTTCGCTGAAGGCGCGCACCAGGTCTCCGATCCCGCCCTGCAGCAGGTTGTCGCCCAGGTACATCACGAACGGCGCGTCGGCCAGGAACGGCTCCGCGGTGAGGACCGCGTGGGCGAGGCCCGCCGGCTCGTCCTGGACGATGTAGGTGATCCGCACGCCGAACCGCGTGCCGTCGCCGGTCACCTCGCGGATCTCATCGCCTGTCTCGGGGGCGATGATGATCCCCACCTCCTCGATGCCGGCGTCGGCCATCGCCTGGATGGCGTAGAACAGGACGGGCCGGTTGGCCACCGGAACCAGCTGCTTGGCGCTCGTGTGGGTGATCGGCCGCAGCCGCGTGCCCTTGCCGCCTGAGAGGATCAGGCCCTTGAGAGGGGGCATGGGCGCCAATCTAGCCGGTGACCCCTGGGTGTGCTGTGATGGGTCGATGAGCCGGCGCGCGCAGATCACGATGAGCGACGACGAGCTGCAGGCGTTCCTGGACGATCAGCGCACGCTCATCTGCGCCACCAACGGCGCCCGCGGCTGGCCGCACCTGATGCCGCTGTGGTTCGTCGTCCGCGGGGACGAGATCTGGGCGTGGACGTACGCCAAGTCACAGAAGGTGCGCAATCTGGAGCGCGATCCGCGGGTGACGCTGCAGATCGAGGCGGGCGAGACCTACGACCAGCTCCGCGGGGTGATGCTCGAGGCGACCGCCGAGCTGCATCGGGACGTCGAGGTGGTGGCCGCGCTCGGGTCGGAGCTGCTGGGACGCTACGGCGACGGCACGACCCTGGAGGTCAACGACGCCATCCGTGCCCAGGCGGCCAAACGCGTCGGCCTGCGGTTCGTCATCTCGCGCACGGTGACCTGGGATCACCGCAAGCTGGGCGGGACGTACTAGTCCGCGCCGCGCGCGGAGACCGCCCGAGACGCTAACGCGAGACGAGCTGAGCGCCGGCGCCGATCGCCTCGGCGGACGCGCGGACCGCGTCGCGGGCGTCGGCGGGCTCGAGGATCACCGCGTCACCGGCCTCCTTGAGCGTCTCGCGGACCAGCCAGTCGACGCCGGCGAACCCGAGCTCCACGATCAGCGATCCGTCCTGGAGCTCGGAGACCACATGGCGCTCCTCGCGGGCCCAGCGCGCCCGCTCCGGGGAGATCCAGACGCGGGCGCGGCTGGAGGCGGGGACCTCGCCGGTCTTGGGCCAGCCATCGACGTCGGCCGCGGGGTCGACGTCCGGGCGAGCGTCGAAGCCCTCGTCGGTGACCGAGGCCGACTTGATGCGGTCCAGCCGGAAGTGGCGGACGCTGTCACGCGTGGGATCGAAGCTGGCCAGATACCAGCCCTCGCGGCCGTTGATCAGCGCGTAGGGCTCGACGAGGCGGGTGCTGAACTCGTCCTCGTTCTCCTTGTAGTACTCGAACCTCAGCAGGCGGCGCTTGGCGATCGCGCTGGAGACGACGCCGGCGATCTCCAGGTTGTCGCCGCCGGGAGCGGAGAACTGGAGGCCCTCGTGGATGGGATCCTCGCCCAGCGCAGCGACGACCTTGCGGCGCACGGAGGTCAGCGACCCCTCGGGGATGTGCTCGCCGATCAGATCGATGGCCGCGATCAGCGCCTTGGCCTCGACGGGGAGCAGGCGCGCCGGGCGCGCGAAGGAGTCGCCGTAGGGCTCGGGGTCCACCTCGATCGAGCCGTCGGGGTGGATCTCGGCGTAGAGCACGTAGGTGCCGGCGCCGAAGTTGACGACGTTGAGGACCGAGATGTCCTCGCGCAGCTCCTGATCTGAGACCTTGAGCGCGCTGCACAGCTCCGTGGCGTCGAGCAGGCGGCCCGCGCGGCCCGCGTCGATGAGGATGCTGGCCAGGGTCACCAGACGGGCGAAGCGCTCGGGGCGGATGGCGGCGTCGGAGCGGTGGCCGTTGGACTCCTCGCCGTCGCCGCGGCCACGGGCCGCGCGGGCACTGTCGGCCGGAGCCGGCTCGTCGGCGGTCTCGGCGCCGCCGGACGACGGGACCGGCTCGGCGATCTGGGGCTCTCCGGAATGGCGCTCCACCAGCAGCCCCACGCGTTCGCGGAGCTCCTCGACGAGCTCGGGCGGTCCGATCACGCGGGCGTTGTCGCTCAGGCCCAGGACCCAGGCGATGACCTGGCGGGAGTTGGCGTACGGCGTGACGAACAGCACGTCGTCGTCCTCGCCAACCGGTCGGATCTCGCCGTAGCGGCCGAAGTGACGCTCGATCTGCCAGGCGATGCGGCCGCCGATCCAGACCTCGGCGACCCCCACCGGCTCACCGAACTGCCAGTCGATCCGGTTGGCGTAGGCGCGCGGGTTGAAGTTGTCGGGGCGCTGGAAGTCGTGCTCGGCCTTGGTGGCATACCCGACCTTGCCGCGGATGCGCGAGAGGCGGAAGACCCGGATCGCGTTGCGCTCATGGGAGCGGCCGACCACGTAGAACTGGCCGCCCTGGTACAGAAGCTGGTAGGGGTCGATGCGGCGCGCCCCGACCTCGTCGCGCTCCATCGTGTGGTACTCGAAGACGATCGTCTTGCGGCGGAAGATGGCGGTCTCGATCTTGGCCAGGCGCTGGGACACGTCGTGGCCGCCGGCCGAGCCGGTGATCCCGAGCGCGACCGTGCTCTGCTCCGGCATGGAGAGCGGGCTCGGCCGCCCCCACGAGATCTGCTGGAGCGCCAGGCGCAGGGGCTCGGCGTAGGCGAACTCTCCGTCGAGCAGGTGAAGAGCGGTGTGGAGCGCGGCGAGCTCCTTGTCGGTGAAGGCGATCGGGGGGAGATGGAAGTTCTCCGGGGGCAGCGAGTAGTTCTCCTGCTCCACCAGGCCGTCCACCGGTTTCTCCACCGCCAGCACGATCCCCAGGGCCTCCAGCTCGGAGCGGTCGGCGTAGAAGCGCCGCGCGAACGCATCCTCGTTCATGACGCTGTAACCCTCGACGTCGCGCCTGATCTCCGGCGCCGTCACCGGCCGGCGCTCGGCCATCAGGTACGAGATCAACGAGAGCTGACGGATCAGTTTCTCGGTGTCCTTGGCCATCCCCGCAGCAACTCTAGCCGGGGGCCGGGGACGGCGAACCGGCCTGGGCTCCATCACACGGAATTTGCGCACTTTTGGCGCAGGGCGTCACAGGTGTGCCCGAACGGTTGTCGAGTGGGCCATTCGCGAACGCGGCCGTACCCACGGGAGGGGCGATCCGGTGGCCCGGCGCAACGGTCGATCAGGCGGCCCGGCGCAACGGTCGATCAGGCGGCCCGGCGCAACGGTCGATCAGGCGGCCCGGCGCAACGGTCGATCAGGCGGCCCGGCGCAACGGTCGATCAGGCGGCCCGGCGCTGGTCGGTCTCGACCGCCGGCGGGGGCGCGGGCGCGGGCGCGGCGAAATAGGCGCCGCCCCCGATCCCCTTGTCAAACGAGGACCACTGCGCGCCCGCGGGGAGCGCCTTCTCGATCCGGTCAAAGCTGCCCAGCCGGCCGCCGAGGTTGTCGGCCATGTGGACGAGCGTCGCCTCGCGCGTGCACGGGATGACCGGGCTGCCGTGCTCGAGCGAGCCGTGGTGGCTGAGGATGATGTGGAGCACTGCCTGGGCGGTCCGCTCCGGGAACCCGTCGATGCCCTCGATGAGGCTCCGCACCCGGTAGTACCCCAGCGGGATCTCGCCGTAGAGCCGGCCCTGGTCAGACATCTCGATCGTGCCGTCGCGCAGCTCGTAGGCGTCGAGCTTGCCGATGTCGTGCAGGAGTGCGCCCGTCACCGCAACGTCGCGATCGATGCCCGGAAAGGTGGCCGAGATGGCGCCCACCGCCTGGGCGACCGTCAGCGAATGCTCCAGCAGGCCGTGGCGGTAGGCCTGGTGATAGTGCTTGGCCGCGGGGGCGTCTCGGAAGTGCGGCCACGCCGGCGCGCCGTCGCCCAGGGCCGCCTCCAGCAGGCGGCGCAGGTCGAGGTCCTGGACGGTGGCGACGAGCTCGCGCAGGTCGGCCTCCATCTGGGCGACCGGGCGGACCGGTCCGTCGAGCAGGGATTCCGGGTCATACTCGTCGGGCTCGGCGCGCCGGATCGCCTCGACGACGAGCCGTCCCCCGTGCGTCGGGTGCACCGAGAACCCCCCGACGACGTGGACGACCTCCCCGGTGTGGCACACCGCCCGGGCGGCCGCGACGTCATCGAGCACGACGGCAGGCAGGGCGCCGGTGCGGTTGCCGAGCGTGAGCTTGAGGTACTCCTCGCCCTCGCGCCGGCGGCGCACGTCGACGGCCCGCAGCAGGAGCACCCCTGCGACCCGGCTTCCTTCCCGAAGCTCTCGAACCTGCATGATCGCGGAGGAAGATAGAGGCGGCTCCGGACGACCTGCCGTGGCAAATCCGCTGCGTAGCGGGGTCAGAGCCCGGGCGGGTGGCGTACCGAGAAGGTCTTGAGATCGGGCTCGTCGGCGGACCGGTCCGACCACCGCGAGCCCGTCTCGGCCAGCGCAACGGTGTCAAAGCGCAGGCCGGCGACGTACATGAACGTGTGCCCGGCGTTGGCGAACACGGTGATCCACTTGCCCGGCCCGGGGTCGCCCCAATGCTCGAGCTCGCCCGAGACCACGGTGTGGTCGAGGAGGTGGGCCGCGGCGAACACATAGCTGATGGAGCCCGAGCAGTCATAGGCGCTGTCCTCGTAGGTCATGTGGCCCCCGCCGTAGCGGTAGGGCAGCCGGGCGATCTGGTTGCCGGCGGCGATGACCGCCTGGACCGCGGCCGGCGCGGCGACCGGGGCCACCGCCAGGCCGTCGGGGGTGAGCGTCGCCTGCGTGGTCGACGCGCTCATCCCGCTCTGGGCCAGCTCCTTGCGGATGTCGGTCACCGAGAGCGGCTGGGGCAGGGACGGCGCCGCGGGCCCGACGCTCACGCCCGCGGTGGCCGGCGCCGAGGCCGGATCGATCTTCGCCGACGCGCCCGCCACCGGCTGGACCACCTGGGGATGGCCCTGGGGAAGGGGGGCCGCGGAGGTGGCCGATGACGCGGTTGCGCCGTTGGGGTCCGACTGGCCCGCGCACCCCGCGGCGGCGAGGGCGACGGCGACGGTCAGTGCCGTCCACGCGATCATCGTGATCCTGCGCGTACGCACCCCGCCGAGTATGCCGGACGCTTCAGGCCGGGCGCGACGGTCAGCCGCGCCCGGGGTCGTGCAGGGCCGCTGAGGGCTCAGTCGTCCAGGCGGCCGGCGTAGAGGGCGAAGACCGCCCCTTGTGGATCCTGCGCCACTCCGATCCTGGCGATCCCGATGTCGGTGTTGCCCATCAGCACGTTCCCGCCCAGCTCGGAGACCTTGGCCAGCGTGGCATCGAGGTCGTCGGTGGCGAAGTAGACCATCCAGAACGGCGGGGTGCCCTCCGGCATCGGCGGGCGGATGCCTCCGTTGGAGCGGTCGCCGTTGGCGATGACCAGGTAGGGCATGTCGCCCTCCATCGGACTCGTCGTCCAGTCGAACAGGCCGCCGTAGAAGGCGGCGGAGCCGTCGAGGTCCGGTGAGCCGAGCTCGTTCCAGCACAGCGCTCCGGGGGCGTTGACCAGCTGGGCGCCCTGGTGCTGATTGGGCTGCCAGATGAGGAACCAGGCGCCCTGGGGATCCTGGATGACGGCCATGCGGCCGGCGTCCATGACGTCGAACGGCGGCGCGTGGACGGTGGCGCCGAGCTCCGCGGCCTTGGCGGCGGTCGCGTCGGCGTCAGCCACCGTGACGTAGGAGTTCCACGAGGGCGGCACCCCCGCGTCGCGCTGCTGCTGGGGCTGAGGCGAGATCGCCCCCACCCACTTGCCGCCGATGGCCGCCATCGAGTAGACGACGCCCTCGCCGGCGGGCATGTCGGTGATCTCCCACCCGAACAGGCCCGAATAGAAGGTCTTGGCCGCGTCCTGGTCGGTGGTGTTCAGGTCGGTCCAGCTGAACGTCCCGGGTGTGTGCTGCGTGCGTTCTCCCATGCGGCGACGCTACCACCGCGCCGGGGTCGTTCAAAGGCCCTGCGGTGAACCTGAGAGGGCGCTCACGGAGGAACGTCGACGACGGGTCTTGGAAGGAACGCGAGTTGCGACGTGGATGGCAAATCCGGCCTCAGAGGGGGGATCTGCCATCCACGTCACGCCCACGGGTGTCTCCGGGCGGCCGCGCGGCCGGATCAGGCGCGCACGGCCAGCCCCGAGCCGACCCAGTCGCTACCGCCGCGCGCCCCCGGCGGGGCGAAGAAGTAACCCCCGCCCACCGGCGTGATGTAGTCCGTCATCGGCTCGGTCTCCAGCCGGCGCTGGACGGTCGCGAACTGGCGTTCGGGGTCCTGATTGAAGGCGACGAAGACCAGCCCCTGGTCCAGGTTGCCGGCCGAATCGATCCCGCGCTGGTAGTTGTAGCCGCGGCGCAGGATGCGCTGGTCGGCGGTGGCGGGCGTCCGCGGGTTGGCCAGGCGGATGTGGGCATCCAGCGGGATGCGCTTGCCCTGGGGGTCCAGGTCATAGCGGGGGTCCTCGAACTCGTCGGTGCCGCCCAGCGGCGCTCCGGTGACGCGGTCGCGGCCGATCATCTGCTCCTGCTCGAGCATCCCGACCCGATCCCAGAACTCGACGTGCTGGCGGATCGTGCGCACCACCATGTAGGTCCCGCCGGTCGTCCAGGCGGGCTCGCCGGCCGCCGCGCGGACCCAGACCAGCTGATCCATCAGCGCCGGGTTGCTGACCTCGGGGTTGGCCGTGCCGTCGCGGAAGGCGAACAGGTTGCGCGTGTTGGCCTTGGGGCTGCGGTCGCGCGTCGCGGTCTGAAAGCCGTCGATCATCCAGCGCACCGTGAGGTGTCCGGCGACGGCGCGCAGCAGCTCGCGCACGGTGTGCACGACGGTGTCGCGCTGGCCGGCGCAGACCTGGAGCAGGACGTCGCCGCCGGTGCGCGTGGGGTCGAGCTCGTCGAGCGCGAACGCGGGCATCGCCGTGAGGTGCGGCGGGCGCTTGGGCGCCAGGCCGTAGCGGTGGTCGAACAGCGACGCGCCGTAGGCGACCGTGACGGTCAGCGAGTCCGGCGCGTTGTAGGGGCCGAGGATGCCCGAGTCGGGCGGCGGGTCGTCGATCTCGGCCACGCCGACGGGCTCTCCCTGGGAGAGCTGCCGCGCCTCGGTGGAGATGGCCTGCAGACCCTCGAACAGCGCGGTGGTGGTCGGCGCGATGCTGTCGAGGGCGATCATCGTGGCCTGCGCGGCCTTCGGGGTGATGATCCCGCTCTGGTGATAGGCATCGAAGGGGACCCGGGCGGCCAGCTCTCGGGCGCCGACGGCGCGCGAGGCCACGGCCAGGTCCGCCGGCGCCGCCGATGCGTGGGCGCGATCAGCGCCGGCCAGGCCCACAGCGGCTCCGGCCCCACCGGCGCCGAGCGCGGTGAGCGAGCCCTTGAGGAAGTTGCGGCGGTTCACCGGGCTCACTTGGCGTGCGCCTGGCCGGCGATCGTCGGGATGACGGGCAGCGCGGCGGTCTCGACCGTGCCCGGGATGTCCTGGAGCGCGCCGAGCGCCCCGGCGAGGGTCCCGTTGATGCGCTCCCGCTGGGGGATGGTGAGCTGATCGAGGGTGGGGTAGCTGCCGTCCCGCCGGCGGACCGCGTCGAACGCGGACTGGACGCGCAGCAGCCAGTTCTGCACCTCGACGAGCGTGTTGTCGCGGCCCTGCATGATCGGGGCGAGCGTGCGCACCACCTCGCGGGTGGCCGTCACGCCCGCGGCGGTGCCGAGCACGCCCTCGCCGCTCCAGGGCACCTGGCTGCCGCTGAGGAGGTCGCGCTGGGCGTCCTCGAGGATCTCATGGGCACGGGCGGCGTAGTCCAGCGGATCGATCCTGGTCCGCGGCAGCGTGCGCCTGAGGCTGACCACCGCGCCGCCGATCGCCTCTGACACCGGCACCAGCGAACGCAACGGCGCGCCCTGCCACAGCCCCTTCTCGACGCGGTGCAGGCCCGTGAACCTGGTCTGGGTGAGATCCGTCGGCACCTGGGCCAGCCGGTCGTTGAGGTCTCCGGGGAGCAGGCCGTACACGGCGCCGAGGTGCAGGTAGTCGGCGAAGGCCACGTCCCAGGCCCGTTCGGCGCCGGCGCGGTCGCCCGCGCGCAGCTGCGCCGTCAGCGCCGACACCGCCGTGCCGAGCCGGCTCGACACGCCGACGGCGTAATGGATGTAGCCGGCGACGGGGCGTCTGAACGCGCTGGGCGCCAACGGGTCCAGGTCGGACGCGACCTGGCCGTTGGGGCCGATCCCGTTCTCCTGCTGGGAGATCCGGGTCCCGTAGTCCCTGGCGGCGATGTCGGAGCCGAACACCTTGGTCTGGCGCGCGCGCAGCTGGTTGGCGGCGGAGCCATGGGGTGCGGTCACGAGCTGGCTGAAACGAGCGGGCGACGAGTGTGAGCCGGGGATGAGCGCGGCGGCGGCCAGCGCGACCACGGCGAGTGCGGCGATGCCCGCCAGCCACACGGCGAGCCGTCGCGGCCGCGCCGGTGTGGGTCGGCCCGAGCCTCCGCCGACGCCGCCCCGTAGCGATTCCGTGCTGATCGGTGAGCCTGCCATGGGTGTGGTGTCACGGCAGCACGAGGACGCAGCCGTCCAGGCAACCTAACCGGGGCCACGGCCACCGGTTGTTACCAGCCGGTGGCCGAGTCGTGATCACGATGGACACGAGTGTGTGACGGCAGGTTCACATCAGCGCGCGGCCCAGGCCGGAGGATGCCGCTGTCGCCACGAGGGCGGCCGTGGCGCAACCCATGCCGCCGTCCGCCAACTGAGCAAAGGAGCTCACTTGCACCTGCGCAAGAAACTCATCGCTGCGGTGGTCGGCGTTGCCGCCATCGGGGCATCAGCGATCGGTCTCTCGGTGTCCACGGCCAGTTCGCCGAGCCAGGACGCGACGACCGTCGCGACCACCACGCCGATCAAGCACGTGGTGGTCATCTTCGGCGAGAACATCTCGTTCGACCACTACTTCGGGACCTACCCGTTCGCCACCAACCCGGCGAACGAGCCGCAGTTCACCGCTGCGCCCGGGACGCCGAATGTCAACGGCCTCAACGACGCGCTGCAGACGGCCAACCCGAACCTCGACGACCCGGCCCGTCTGGACCGCAGCCAGGCGCTCACCTGCGACCAGAATCACGGCTACTCGGCCGAGCAGAGCGCATTCGACGGCGGGCTCATGGACCAGTTCGTCCAGAAGACCACGGGTGGCGGCTGCACGCAGACGACCTTCCCCGACCAGGGCAACTACGGCCCCAACGGGATCGTCATGGACTACTACGACGGCAACACCGTCACCGCGCTGTGGAACTACGCGCAGCACTACACGCTGAACGACAACTCCTACAGCACCCAGTTCGGTCCCTCGACGCCGGGAGCGCTGAACCTCATCAGCGGCCAGACCAACGGCGCCACGGCCAACGGCGGGTCGAGCTCCGCGGTCGTCAACGGGACGATGATCGGCGACGTCGATCCGACGTATGACCAGTGCTCGAATGGCAGCACGCCGGGCAAGGTGACCGCGTCGATGAGCGGCCCCAACGTGGGCGACCTGCTCAACCGCCAGAACATCACCTGGGGCTGGTTCCAGGGTGGGTTCACGCCCTCGTCGTTCTCCAGCGGGACGGCGATCTGCGCGACATCGCACAACAACATCGGCAACTCGCCGTCGGCGGACTACTCGCCCCACCACGAGCCGTTCCAGTACTACGCCTCCACCGCCAACCCCGACCACGTCTCCCCGACCTCGCTGTCGCAGGTGGGCGTGAGCGATCCGGCGGGCACCCCGATGACCCAGGCGGTCGACCACCAGTACGACGTGTCCTGGTTCAACGCCGCGGTCAAGAACGGGAACATGCCGGCCGTGTCGTATGTGAAGGCGCCGGAGTACGAGGACGGCCACGCCGGCTACTCCGACCCCCTCGACGAGCAGCGCTTCATCGTCGACGAGGTCAACGCGATCGAGCAGTCCAAGGACTGGTCGAGCACGGCGATCGTCCTGGCCTACGACGACTCCGACGGCTGGTACGACCACCAGATGGGGCCGATCATCCGTCAGTCCCAGGACACCGCCGACACGCTCAACGGGCCCGGCAAGTGCGGCTCGGCGGCGACCCCGCCGGCCCAGAACGACCGCTGCGGCGTCGGTCCGCGTCAGCCGCTGCTGGTCCTCTCACCGTGGGCGAAGCAGAACTTCGTCGACAACACGTTCACCGACCAGGCGTCGATCCTGCGTTTCATCGAGGACAACTGGAACCTCGGCCGGCTCGGCAACGGGTCCGCGGACTCGGCGGCCGGCAACCTGGACAACGCGTTCGACTTCAACCAGAAGTTCGGACACGCTCCGGCGGTCATCCTGGACGACAACACGGGTGAGGTAACCAAGGTGATCCAGCCCAACGGCCAGGTCTCAAGCACGTCGGTTGCGCCGGCTCCGTCGGACACCGGCTCCCCGAGCAGCTCCCCGTCGAGCTCGACCGGCAGCCACGCGGTGACGCTGCCCAAGAGCGTGGCCGTGATCAGGCTGCCCAACGTCAGCCTGAAGTACGTTCGCACGGGCAAGCACTCGTTGGTGCTGACCGCCACGACGAAGGGCGGCTCCAACGTTCAGACCCTGATCCGCGCGCGCCTCTACCAGGGCAGGAAGCTGGTCAGCAACACGGCTGGGCTGGTCAGGCACAACCGGGTCAAGCTCACGCTGTCCCTCGGTCGCCAGTCACGCGGCGGCCGGTACGTGATCCGCCTGTCGATCGACGCGGGAGGGCGCGTCGGGTCTGTGACCCGGTACGTCCGCGTGCGTTAGCGGCGAATCAACAGCGGGGGCAACTCAACGCGGGGCCCGGCACATGCGCCGGGCCCCGCGGCAGTACCGGTGGGCGGGCGCTACAGCGGCCGGACCCGCGCCGGCTCAGGAGCGCGCGATCGAGGCCGGGTCGGTGCGCTCCAGCCGCGTCATGGTGACGCTGGCCGCGAGCTTGGCGCTGGCCGACCCGCGGTAGACGCCCTTGATCGGTGGGACGTCGGCGTAGTGGCGGCCGTGACCGATCTTGACGTGGGTCTCTCCGGAGAGCACCCGGTTGGTGGGGTCCGCGCCGACCCACACCGGATCGCCGCCATCCGCCACCGGGAGCAGCGCCTCCAGCCACGCGTGGGTGTCGACCTCGACCGATTCCTGCCCGTCGCCCGACCCGGCGGCGAACAGGTACCCCGAGACGTAGCGCGCGGCGACTCCGTGGTGGCGCAGCAGCGCGAGGCCCAGATGCACGAAGTCCTGGCAGACGCCGGCACCGGCCTGGAGCAGGTCGATGACCCGCGAGTCGACGTAGGTGGCCCCCTGGCGGTACTCGAACCGGTCGGGGATGAGCTCCGAGATCAGGGTCACCGCGGCCAGCGGTGAGGTGGCCGCCCGCGCGGCCGAGAACAGCTCCCGCAGCGCCGGATGGTCGGGCGCGTCGTCGGTCTGGAGCAGGAACTCCCCGCCGGCCTCGCGGTAGTGGGGGTCGGTGAGCGCCTCCCAGGTCGCGCGGGGCGGCTCGGGCGACGGCTTGGTGCTCACGCGGGCGCGCACGTCGATGGAGAGCTGGCGGTGGGGTCGCGAGATCTCGAACTCCACCACCTCGGTCCCGAAGTAGTCCGTGTGACGGTGCAGCCGGACCTCGGGGCTCAGCCGCACGCCGAACTCGTCGCAGCGCTGGCGGCCGTTGCCCAGCGGCTTGACGCGCAGCGCGTTGAGGTTGTCGACGACCTCGGAGTCGTACTCGTACTCGGTGAGATAGCGGATGGCGAAGTTCATGGCGGCCGTCGGCGCAGCGGGGCGCCGTCAGACGTGAACGGCGGCGAGCGCGGCGATCGCAAAATAGCGGGCGTCGATGTCACGATCGACGAGCTCCAGCTCGTCCTGTACCCGCTCCAGGATCTGATTCAACTCTCCGCCCGCGTCGGGGGCGCGCCGCTGGAGCTCGAGGTCGGCGATCAGCCGCCCCAGCCGCAGCACGGGCGGAGAGGATCGGGGCTGGGCATCGGCCGCGGTGAGCGCGGCCGCCAGCGCCTCCACCGACGAGGCCACCGACCCCGGGTAGGCCGAGTTGAAGAGCAGGAAGCGGATGACCGGCTCCACGGTCGGCGCCACCCGCACGGCGCGCCGGTAGGCCTGCAGGCCGCCGACAGCGTGCAGGAGTGCCAGCGCCTCGGTCTCGTGCGCGGGCGGGTTGCCGTCCCACGGGCCCGCCGGAATGGCGACCCGGAGCAGCCGCAGGATCATGTCGGCCTCGTCGATGCGACCGCCGGCCTCCAGGAAGGCGCGGCCCTCGTCGCGCAGCAGCGTCCGGTCCAGCAGGCCCCAGAACAGCGCGCAGTGCTCCTTGACCTCCTGGTAGAACGAGTACGGACCGGTCTGCAGCGCCGCCTGGAGGTCGTAGCGCCCCAGGAGCAGGTAGAACGAGTTCAGGGCCTCCCACATCTCGGTGGAGATCACGTCGCGCATCGTGCGGCCGCGCTCGCGCGCGCGGGCGACACAGGAGACGACCGAGGCGGGGTTCTCCGTGTCCAGCGTGAGCAGGCGGGCGACCTGGGCTCGGGTGGGCGGGGCGAATACGGGCGCCGGGCCGGCGTCCTCGGCCACCGCGGGCTCCTCCTCGCCGAGCGCCGGGGACTTGGCGCCGATGGTGGCCAGCACCCCTTCCCAGCTCAGCGCGACGCCGCGCTCGCCGGGTGCGCCGGCGACGTCGGCGTGAAAGGCCCCGTCGAGGATGCGGGCGGTGTGCTCGGCGCGGGTCAGGTCACGGCCCAGCCAGAACAGCTCCTGGGCGATCCGCGCCAGCATCAGAGGCGGGTCTGCTGCTGTTGCTGGGCCTGGCTCTGCCATCCGCCGTAGCGCACGTCGGGCAGGCGCGGCCGCCGCTGCAGCGGCGTGATCCCGTCGCGCGCGCCGACGTCGGCCTCGGTCTCCTCGTCGAGCACCCACGTGTCCTTGGAGCCGCCGCCCTGGGAGGAGTTGACGATCATCGACCCCTCGCGAAGCGCGACGCGGGTGAGGCCGCCGGGCACGATCCGGATCTCCTCCCCGAACACGGCGAACGGGCGCAGGTCGACGTGGCGCGGCGCCAGCCGGCCGCCGCCGACCTCGGTGGGAGCGGTCGAGAGGTGGACGAGCTCCTGGGCGATGAACCGATGCGGGTCCTCCAGGATCATCCGCGCCTGCGCATCGCGCTCGGCCTCGGACGCCTGCGGGCCGATGAAGACGCCCTTGCCGCCCGACTCGGAGGTCGGCTTGATCACCAGCTCGGCCAGCCGGCTCAGCACGTGCTGGCGCTGGGTCTCGTCGGAGAGCAGGTAGGTGGGGACGTTGTCGAGGATCGGCTCCTCGGAGAGGTAGAAGCGGATCATCTCCGGGACGTAGTAGTAGATCGCCTTGTCGTCGGCCACGCCGGTCCCGATGGCGTTGGCGATCGCCACCGTGCCGGCGCGGTAGGCGCGGACGAGCCCGGGCACGCCGAGCATGGAGTCGGGCCGGAACTCCAGCGGGTCGATGAAGTCGTCGTCGAGGCGGCGATAGATCGTGTGCACGCGCTGGAGGCCCGAGGTGGTCCGCATGTAACAGACCGCGTCGCGCACGACGAGGTCACTGGGCTCGACCAGCTCGACGCCCATCTGCCGCGCCAGGAAGGCGTGCTCGAAGTAGGCGGAGTTCATCGCCCCGGGGGTCCACAGCACGACCGTGGGATGGCTCTCCGCCGCCGGGGCGACCGCGCGCAGGGCGTCGAGCAGGAGCGAGGGGTAGTTGTCCACCGCGCGGATCCGGTGCCCCGCGAACAGCTCGGGCATCAGCCGGGTCATGGCCACGCGGTTCTCGAGCACGTAGGAGATGCCCGACGGGGTCCGGACGTTGTCCTCCAGCACGCGCCAGCGCCCGCCGCCGTCACGCACCAGGTCACAGCCGCAGACGTGGCAGTAGACCCCGCCGGGCGCGCGGACGCCGTGGACGGGGCGGGCGAAGCTGGGGCGGCTGACGATCAGCGACCACGGCACGATCCCGGCGCGGACGATCTCATGGGCGTGGTAGACGTCGTCGACGAAGGCGTTCAGCGCGCGGATGCGCTGGGCCAGCCCGCGCTTGATCGTCGTCCACTCGGCGGCGGTGATGACCCGCGGGACGAGATCCAGGGGCCATGCGCGGTCGCGGCGCTCGCCGTCGGAGCCCGCCACCTCGAAGGTGATCCCCTGCTGCATGAAGATGGTGTCGCGGCGCCTGCCGGCGGCATCGAGCTCCTCGTGGCCCAGCCGCTCGAGCGCCGCCATCAGGGAGGCCGCGTGGGGCAGTGGCCGTCCGTCCGCGTCGAGCAGCTCATCACAGCATCCGTCGGGAATGCGGTAGTCCAGCGGAGTCGTCTCGGTGTCGGTCACCCGCCCTATGTGTACCCGTTCGCGCAGGCGAGCGCCATCGGCACTGGGACAACCGGACGGGCCGCCATTTGTCCCCATGGAGTCCCAACGCCCGGCCGGGTCGGTAGGGTCCGGCCCGATGCCGGCTGAGCCCGAGCGGACCGTGTTGCTGGTGGAGGACGACCTGCACGTCCGCCTGCTGCTCGAGCGCCTGGTGGCGGGGTCTGGCTACCACGTCCTCAGCGCGGGCAGCGGCGCCGAGGCGCTGGCGACGCTCGCCGCCCCCGGCACCGAGGTCGAGCTCATGCTCACCGACATCGGCCTGGGCGACCTGCACGGAGGGGAGCTGGCGCGGCGGGCGCTGGAGCTGCGGCCGGGGCTGCGGGTCGTCTACTCGTCGGGACACACGAACCCCGCGGCGGTCCTGGATGGCATGCCGGCCGGGGACGCGTTCCTGCTCAAGCCCTACAAGGCCGAGGACCTCAAGCGCGTGCTCGATGCGGCGTTCGCGGCCGGAACGAGCTGAGGCCCCGGACCAGAAGGACCGGGGCCTCAGTGGGGGCGCATCGGGCGGCGCGGCGGCCGCCCGCGGGGATCGGGGCCGCCTGCGGGGATCGGGGGCCGCCTGCGGGGGTCGGGGGCCGCCCGTGGGGGGTCGGGGGCCCGCGGAGGGCTACGCGGCAGCAGCGGCCACGAACAGCTGCTCGTGGGCTTCGAGCTTGGTGCGCAGCTTGCGCAGGACCTGACGGTGGATCTGGCAGATGCGGCTCTCGGTGACGCCGAGGATGTCGCCGATCTCGCGCAGCGTCAGGTTGTAGACGTAGAGCAGGACCGCGACCTTGCGCTCCCGCTCGGGCAGCGTGTCGAAGGCGGCGCGCAGGCGCTCCTTGGCCTGGCTGCGGGTGGCCGATGTCTCGGGATCGCAGTCACGGTCGTCGGAGGGCAGCGTGTCGATCTTCTCGATCTGGGTGTCGTCCTCGGCGACCACGACGGTGTTCAGCGAGCCCACCTGGGTGCGGGCGATCTGATCGAGGCGCTGGTGGAGCTCGGCCGGGGTGACGCCCATGGCGTCGGCGAGCTCGCCGTGCGTGGGCCGGCGGCCCTCCAGGCGGATGAAGTCCTCGCGCGTCTTGGTGAGGTCACGGTCCCAGCGGCGCAGGGAGCGCGGCGCCCAGTCGTTGCGGCGCAGCTCGTCGAGCACGGCGCCGTGGATGCGGGTCCAGGCGTAGCGCTCCAGCGAGGCGCCCTTGTCCGGGTCATACCGGTCGATGGATTTGATCAGGGCCTCCAGGCCGCAGGAGATGAAGTCGTCGACCTCGCAGCGGGCCGGGATCTCCCGGGCCTTGCGGTAGACGATGTACTTGACCATGGGGGCGAAGGTGAGCACCAGGCGGTCGCGGAGGCGGGGGTTGCCAGTGCGCCTGTATTCCGTCCACAGGTCGATCGCCTGCTCAGAGGAGAGGCGCTTGGGTGTGGTGGTGGTTGCCATGTGGGCGTGACCTTGGGATCGAGTTTGACGGGCGCGGCATCTGTGCCGGCCAGATGAGCTTCGGCGACCCGGGCGCCTCGCTCATCCCTGAAATGCGGTAACTCGTCCGGCCTGACCGGGACGCGGACCCCCGATTACCCGAAATGCGGTACGAGCAGGGCATCGGGGCCCGGCCGACGGCCATTTGGCAGCGGTGAGAAGATCTTGACCGGATCCGTGCAGGCAATCGACTCCGACTCCGAGCAGCTCGAGGTGATCGTCGTCGATGACCACCTCGCCATGCGGAGGGGCATCGAGCTCCTCCTCCGCGAGGCCGGGTTCCGCATCGCCGGCGTGGCCGGCACGCTGGACGAGGCTCGGGCCATCCTCGCGCGCCGGCGGTTCGACGTCGCGCTGCTCGACGTGCAGCTCGGCCAGGAGAGCTCGGTGGGCCTGCTCGAGGACCTGCTGCGCGAGGATCCGATGGCGCCGATCGTCCTCTACACCGGCTACACGGGCTCAGAGTCGATGTTGCACGAGGCGGTGCGGGCCGGGGCGCGCGGATTTGTGCTCAAGACCTCGCCGGCTCCCCGGCTGACCGGCGCGCTGCGCGCGGTGGCGGCGGGCGGCACCTACGTCGACCCGGAGCTGGCCGGCCAGCTGGCCGAGGACGGCGAGCTGCAGCTGCTCAACGCGCTCAGCGCCCGCGAGCTGGAGGTGCTGGAACTGCTCGCCGACGGGCTCAACGGGCAGATGATCGCCGAGCGGCTGTTCCTCTCGCCTGAGACGGTGCGCACCCACGTGCGCAACGCCACCTCCAAGCTGGGCGCGCGGACGCGTGTGCAGGCGGTGGCGATGGTGGTGCGCGAGCGGCGCACGAGCTAGGGCACCAGCTAGGGCACCAGCCGGCGGGTGAGCTCGAGGGCGCGCTCGGCGGCCGTCGCGATCTCGTGCAGGTCCGCGCGCATCACATCCCGGGGCGCGTCCTGCGGCGCGTCGAGCTGGGCGGTGACGAACGAGGTGTAGTTGACGATGATCGCCAGGGCGTTGTTGAGGTCATGGGCCAAGGCGCGCATCGATGGGTCCGCGCCCCGGACCGGCTCCCCCGCCGCCCCGGCCGGCTCCCCCGCCGCCCCGGCCGGCTCCCCCGCCGCCCCGGCCGGCTCCCCCGCCGCCCCGGCCGGCTCCCCCGCCGCCCCGGCCGGCTCCCCCGCCGGCTCGGGCGCCGCTCCACCCGGCGCTGCCCCGTCCCCGACTGCGCGGTCGACGGCGAAGCTGCCCACGCGCGCGCCGTGCCGGTCATGGCGCGCCACCCAGCGGCTGTCCACCCGGACCACCCGCCCGTCCTTGCACCGGTGCTCGAGGGGTCCCTGCCAGCGCCCGAGGTCTGACAGCTCCTCGGTGATCTCCAACAGCGGCGCCGGGAAGCGGGTGTGCAGGAGCGTGGCGGCGCGCCGGCCCAGCGCCTCGGCCGCCGGGTAGCCGTACAGCTCCTCGGCCGCCCTGCTCCAGAACACGACGGTGCCCTCGGTGTCGCAGCCGATCACCGGATCCGGGAGCGATTCGAGCAGCTCCGCGGCCACGTCGATGCCTCGCGTGCGCACATTTTCATTCTCCGCCAACCCTGGGGCTCGTGTCGCGTTCTTATGAAAGTGCCGACCCGGGAATACTGCGAAGGCCGCCGCCGCCCCGATGACCGTCCATGCCGATGCCGCCCCTCCACACCGTGACCCCGATGCGCCGCCAATCCGCGGTCAGACCATGAGCGTGGAGCGGCTGCCCGAGGGCGCGCTCGCGCAGATGCTCGACGCGGCGCCCGACGGGATCGTGATGGCGGGGTCCGACGGCCGGATCCGATACGTCAACAGGGCGACCGAGGAGCTGTTCGGCTACGAACGCCACGAGCTGATCGGCGCGGCGGTCGAGCAGCTCATCCCGGGCCACCTGCGCGAGCCTCACGTCGCCGAACGCACCACCTACGCCGAGCACCCCGAGCCGCGGCCGATGGGCCAGGGCCTGCGGTTGCAGGGCCTGCGCCGGGACGGCGCCGAGATCCCGGTGGAGGTCAGCCTGTCTCCCATGTCCTTCGAGGGCGAGCGGTCGTTCGTCGCGGTGGTCCGCGAGGCGACCGAGCAGCACCGCCTCGAGGAGGAGCGGGTGCGCTACGCCCACGCCCACGCCGTGGAGGAGATCGTCGGCGCGCTGGACGCGATCGTCTGGGAGTCCACGACGCCCGACCGGGAGTCGCTCACGTATCTGGGCGGGCGCGAGGAGATGCTGCTGGGTTATCCGCGCGACCAGTGGATGAAGCCCGGCTTCTGGATGTCGCTGGTGCACCCCGAGGATCGCCTGGCGGCGCTCACGTTCGTCGAGGCGGCCAGCGAGAGCGAGAACTTCGAGCTGCTCTACCGGATGATCTCGGCCGAAGGCGACGTCCGGCAGGTGCGCGACATCGTCACCGTCACGCGCGGTCCCGAGGGCGGCATCGAGCGCCTGCGCGGCGTCATCACCGACATCACCGAGCGGCAGGAGGTCGCCGCGCGGCTCACCCAGGCACAGAAGATGGAGGCCGTCGGGCAGCTGGCCGGCGGGATCGCCCATGACTTCAACAACCTCCTGACGATCGTCTCGGGGTACGCGCGCCGGTTGACCGCGCGTGCGGAGCTGGCCGCGGCGCACCCGGACCTGGAGCAGATCCTGCTCGCCTCAGACCGAGCGGCGGAGCTCACCCGTCAGCTGCTGGCGTTCGCTCGCCGCGGCCACACCACGGCGTCCCTGATCGACGTCTCGGCGCTGGCCCGCGAGCTCGAGCCGATGCTGCGCCGGCTGCTCGCCGCCGACATCGTCTTCGAGTTCCAGCTCCAGCCCCGGATGGCCCAGGTGATGATGGACCGGACGGGCCTGGAGCAGATCATGATGAACCTGATGATCAACGCCTCGGACGCGATGCCGGCCGGCGGCACGCTCCGGGTGACGACGCGGCAGCGCCTCGTGCCGGCGGAGGAGGCCGCCGTGCACGGGCTGGAGGGCGGTGACTACGTGGAGCTCTCCATCGCCGACACCGGCACCGGGATGACCCCGGAGACGGTGGAGCGGATCTTCGAGCCGTTCTTCAGCACCAAGGGCGAGCGGGGCACGGGGATGGGGCTGGCCACCGTGTACGGCACGGTCGATCAGGCCGACGGCTGGATCGACGTGACCTCGACCGTCGGCCAGGGCACGACGTTCACCGTGCTCCTGCCCACGGCGGGCGAGCCCACCGAGGAGGCGCCGCTGCAGGACCCACACCGCCCGACGCTGCTGCTGGTGGAGGACGAGCCGGCGCTGCGGCTCCTTGTGGTCACGATGCTCGAGGAGGAGGGGTACCTGGTGCTCCAGGCCGGGAACGGCCTGGACGCGATCGCTCTGGCCGAGCGACATCGCGGCGACATCGACCTGCTCCTCACCGACGTCGTCATGCCGCGCCTCTCGGGGCCCGAGCTGGCGCAGAGGCTCCGCGCCATGCGCCCCGGGCTGGAGGTGCTGTTCATGTCCGGCTACAACGACAGCCGCCTCGTGCACCGCGGCGTGGAGGAGGCCAACGTGAATCTGCTGGTCAAGCCGTTCAGTCCTGACGACCTGGTGAAGCGGGTCGCTGAGCTGACCGCGGGCGAATAGCTCCCGCCCCGGCGGCGAGAGCGGCTAGTGGTTGACGAGCTCTCGATGAGCGACGCGATGGTAGGCGTCGCAGATCACGAGCTCGCAGGGCTGGCGGTGGGCGGCGTGGCGGTAGGCGAGGCGGCGAGCCTCATCGAGCGTGCTGCACCGGACGGGGGAGCCTTCATCGGGAAGCTCCACCTCCCAGGCGCCGTGACGCTCATGGTCGATGCGGATGGTGGGGTACACGGCGGAGGTCATGAGAGCAGGGTGGCATTTCGAGCGCGGTTTGTCATCAGTGATGGACGAACTTTCACCCGGCTGGGCGGAAAGCGCCACGAAAATCACGGCCGCGGCACGACCAACAGCGGGCAGGCGGTGCGGCGGGCGAGCCGCATCGACGTGCTGCCGCTGAGCAGCCGGCCCGACGGGCCGTAGGCGCGCGAGCCGAGCACGAGCAGGTCGAGGTGCTCGGCCATGTTGGCCAGCTCCTGCGCCGGGTCGCCGCCGGTCACCGCCCGGACCTCCAGGGCCGCGCCATGACGCGCGGCCAGCTCCTGTGCGGTGCGCACCGCCAGCTCGCTCTCGGCGGTGCCGGCGTCGCCGACGCCCACCGTGCGCACCACCGGCTCGGCCAAGCCGTAGCCGCGCGGCGCGATCGCCACCGCGCACGACGACCCGTTGAGCGCCGCCAGGGTCTGGCCGCCGAGCATCGTGCGGCCGGTGGGGCCGCGGTGGCTGGAGCCGACGACGAGCAGCGCCGCGGACTCCTTGCGGGCGAGCCGGTGCAGGGCCCGGCCCGCGAGCACGCCGGGGCGGGCGCCCCGGTCGGCGGCAGCGGGATCCACCTCGTTCTCGGCTCCCACGCCGTAGACGTTGGTGAGCACCATTCGCGCCGACGGCGGCGCCAGGACCCGCGCCAGCGCGATCGCATCGCGGCCGCCCGACGCGCCGTCGACCGCCACGAGGACCTTGCCCGTCATCGGCGCCACCTCAGCCGCGCTCCGCGCGGTTGCTCCCGGTCATGACGGCTCCATACCCTCTGCCTCCGCCCGATACAACGTCGGCGTGGCACCGGATGAGTCGCCAGTGGGATGCACCGGGACGGTGATCGTCGCGACGCGGGGTGAGGACGGGCTGAGACCGGTAATACCTGAGAGGAGTCACTGATGTCCGGTTTTCGCGTGCCCGCACCGGATGAGGCGATGCTCATCTCGGGCGGACGGTCGGGCCAGAACGGTACGCCGTTCAAGGTCGTGACCGGGTGGCGCTGGACCGCATGCTCATCGATCAGCTCCCCCTCATCGTGCGCGAGGCGGCGGGCGGCCTGGCCAATGCCAACATCAGCGAGCTCAACGGCGCCGACGGGCTGGGGCAGCTCGCCGCCGGTCTCGTCGGCCAGGGGCTGAGCATCTTCGACTCCATCAAGAGCAATCTGGGCGACTGCGCCGAGGACGACGACGAGGATGACGGGGGCGGCCCGCCGGTCCAGCTGCCGGGCGAGGCCGGGAGCAGTTAGGGCGACCGCGCCGGATGCCGGCGATCAGCAGACGGCGGTTCACCCCGACCGAGGTTCAAGCAGCACAAACAATCCACCTACGGAAACACATCGTCAGGGGCCGTAGTCTGGGTTTCGTGAGAGCACTCACATGGGGGATCCTCAAGCGCGGCGGCGGAGCAGCACTGCGACGTGGCGGGGGGGCGTCCGCGTCGGTGGTCGTGGTCGTCGCCGGGCTCCTGGCCGGCACGGGCTGGCTCTACGTCCTGCGCGGGCTGCACTGGCTGGCCATCGGCCCGCGGATCTCCGACGCGCTCCCGCTGCTCGCGCTCGCGGCCTCCGACGGTCAACCGGTGGTGCGCGTCGTCATCGCGTGGATCCTGGCCGGCGCGCTCACCGGCGTGGCCCTCGCCGAGGTGGCTCCGCACCGCCGGGCGACGCTCGCCTTCGTCCTGGCGATCCTGGTGCTGCTGGTCGCGTCGCAGGCGTCCTACGCGCTGGCGCGCAACGTCGCCTTCTCCTCGACGGTGTTCTCACGCACCCCCGGTCTGGGGCCGGTGCTGGAGGCCTGTGCCTTCGCGCTGGGGTGCTGGCTACCGCGGCGGCTCGACCGCGGGCAGCGCGAGGGGGTGCGGCGACGGTCGCTCATCTCGGTGATCAGCGGATTCGACGATCGCGGTGTGGGCGGCGGCGAGCGCGGGAACTCCCGCCAGCACGACCGCGATCGCGAGCCCGTGCATCACGCTCGCGGCGGCGCCCGCGCCTAGCGACTCGCCGAAGGCCGACACGCCGCCGACCAGCGCCACCAGCGCCGTGGCCGCGGTCATCAGTGAGATGGCCGGCACGGCGGCGCGGTCCTCGAGCGCCGACTGGAAGCAGACAAAGCCCGCGAACGTGCCGGCGACGGCGACAAGCGCCCACCCGCTGGCGAGGCTCGCTGCTCCATGGCGGTGCCACTCCAGCGAGACCGCCTTGATCGCGGCGTCGGCGAGCCCGTAGAAGATCCCGGCGGCGGCGGCGCGCGCGGCGGCTGCCCGCACACGCCCGAGCGCCGTGGCCAGGATCGCCCCGGTGATCAGCGCGGGGACCAACCGCGCGGCCTCGAGGTGGTCGGCGGCGGTGGAGAAGCCGATCGGCAACGTGGCGAGCCCGGCGGCCATCAGCAGCACCGCCAGCACCTGGCGGCGGGTCACGCGATGATGGAAGACCCCGGCGGCCAGCGGCACCGACAGGGCCAGGCCCCCGGCGGCGAACGCCTGGACGAGCGCCAGCGGTGCGATGGCGACGGCGATGATCTGCAGGCCGAAGCCCAGCCAGCCCAGCGCCTGTCCCGAGAGCCAGACCCGGTTGCGCAGCGACCGCCGCAGACGGCTGAGGGCGCCACCGGCGGCCGTGACGTGGGCCAGCCCCCGGTGCTGGAGCAGGAACCCGAGGTTGATGAGCGCCGCTGAGCCCAGCGCCAAGAGCAGGCCGCCGATCACCGGGTGGGAGGCACCCGGGATCGGCGACCCTCCTCACGGTGACCGTGACGAGCCTTACGTCGATCGGCTCGCCCGGTCGCGTGACGGTGGTGACGGCGACCCGCGCCGTGGGGGATGGGGACGACGCCGGGGGTCAGTGACCGTGCCTCGCTGTGCGAGCGCGGCGGCGGCATGCTCGTATCCCGCGAGGCGAGGATCAGCATCTGGTCGAGGTGGGCGTGCCACAGCTCCCAGTCGTGGCCACCGTGGTACAGCGCCCAGGTGACGGTGCCCCCGGCGGCGGCCAGCGCCGAGGCCATCGGTCCGGTCTGGGGGCTGTCGTTGTCGTCGCGGCCGACGAACAAAAAGGCGCGGACGGGATCGACGGCGATCGACCTCTTCAGCCGGTGTACGTAATCGAGCGGGCTGTTGGCGTCGAGCGTCGCCGTGTCGGCTCGGGCGAACACCCCGGTGCGGGTCTCGAGGTAATAGCCGCTCCAGGACTGGAGGTTGGCGAACGTCCTGATGTTGTGGAGCATGATGTTGGTGGCGCCGTAGGCGCCGGCCGAGAACCCGGCGATGACCCGGTCGTTGCGGCGGGCCAGCGTGCGGAATCGGTGGTCGACGTCGCGCACCACGTTGAGCACGTAGCCGGCGAAGTGTCCCGACGGGGTGTTGGCCCACTCGGAGTCCGAATAGGTGCTGCCGCCGATCCGCCCGTCGGGGAAGACGAGGATCATCGGGCGCATCCGGCGCCGGCTGATGAGGTTGTCCATGCGCACGGGGAGCTGGGCGATGTCGGTGTAGACGACCGGGCGCCCGGGGCTCCCGTGCAGGAGGTAGTAGACCGGGTAGCGCGCCCTGCCCTGGCCATAGCCCGGGGGCGTGTAGACGATGTAGTCGGCCACCCGGTGCAGCGCGGGCGCGTAGAAATGGACCGTCTGAAGGTGCCCGGGCCGGGCATGGGGGAGGAAGGCGACCGTGGCAAAGCCGCGGTGCTGGTAATAGGACTCCCAGTAGCTGTAGGCCCCGATCAGGCCCACGCCCATGAGGCCCGCGGCCACGAGCGCGACCAGCGGGCGCAGGCCCGGCAGCCTCATCTCGCCTGGCCGATTGGCCCGGGGGGTCGCAGCCGCGCCGCGACGACCTCCGGGAGCCCCTCGCGCACCGCCTCGGTCCACCGGCCGCGCTCCCGGTGGGGGAGGTACCCCTCGGCCTGGAGCACGCGGGCGATGGTGAGTCCGAGCGCGGCACGCGACTCATAGACCAGGTACCGCGGCCGCCACTGCGGGGAGAACTTCTCGTTGAAGCGCACCAGCCGGTCCATCTGGAAGCGGCGGTGCAGCGGGGCGAGCGCGACCCGGGTGAGCCTGCGCGCCACCGGATTACGGCTGGGCTCGCGGCGGATCAGATGGGCGAGACCCGCGTAGTTCAGGCTCACCTCGGCGACCCCGCGCTCGCGCGCCTCGGCCAGCGCCCGAGCGACGAGGGCCTCGTTGAGGCCGTTGGGCGTCTCGCCCACCCGCTGCATGGTGTCGAGCGACAGCGTCTCGCCACAGGTCACGAAGCGCATGACGCCGCCGAGCTCACCGGCCGGGGAGCGGGCCAGCACGTAGAGGTCGTCGGGCCGCAGCTCGGAGGTGAAGCCGCCCATCCCCATGGCGAAGCCGTGCACGCGGGGGTGGTCGTCGCGCCACCGGGCCGACACGAGCTCGATCTCGGACTCCAGCCAGGCGTCGATCTCGCGCCCGTCGTGGGCGGAGATCGTCCACCCGCGCCGCGTCACCCGGTGCACCGACTGGCGCAGCTTGCGCACCGCGCGCCCCTCGAGCGTGAACGTGGCGGGATCGACGAAGGCCTCCTCGCCGACGCACATCGCGTGCAGCCCGAGTGCGCGGTAGGTCTCCAGGTGCGTCTCGGCCGCCCCCCACAGCACGATCTGCCAGCCGCGCCGCCGCGCCTGGTCCTGGAAGGCGGAGAGCACCTCGCCCGCGGCGCCGCCGGGCGCGACCGGGTCAGCTGAGATCACCGCCGTGCCCCCGATCACCCGGTAGGCGAGCACGCCACCCGCGGCGAAGGCCAGCGCCTTGTCGGGCCGCAGCAGAAACGGCGAGAGCGAGTCCGTGCCGTGGGCCTCGATGATCGCCCGCGCGGCCCGGTACTCGTGCTCCAGATGGCGGTTGCTCGAGGTGGCGGGCCGCACGAGCGATCGCAGGGCGAGCACCGAGATCCCCGCCGCGCCCGCGCTGAGAATGTCGATGAGGACGTCCCACTCGCCCGACAGGCGTGGCGTGGAGGCGGCCGTGAGGGCGTGGGTCGCCGGGTGGTGAAGGACGCGGGCGATGACGTGACCCGCGGTGTGCCGGACGGCCGGTGCGCTGAGGATCGCCCCGGCCGCCAGGCCCCACGAGCTCAGGGCCGCCAGCGCGATGGCCGGGCGGGGACGGTTGGAGCACCCCAACCGGAACGCGCCGCGGCCCGCGGTGAGCATGAGCGCCAGGCAGGCTTCGACGATCGCCTCGCTGAAGTGCCGGTGGCTGCCGTTGAGCGCGGCCAGGGCCACCAGCCCGACGATCGTCAGCGACACGGCGGTGCGCGTGCCGCGCCACAGGCCGGGGGTGAGCGCCAGGAGCGCGGCGCCGAGGATCAGCTCGAGCGCGTGGCGGCCCACCGGGAAACCGGGATACGCGGTCGCGCCCAGCCTCCGGTGCACGTGCGTGGTGACGTCGTGCATCCCGAAGAGGACCGATTGCGTGGCAAGCACCGTGACCGATGCTGCGGCCGTCTGCCGAATCGACAGAAACCGGATCTGCGCGCCCATACGGACCATTCTGATCGCCCAGAGAGCCGCGAAACGAGTTCTGCCACGTCAAAACATCGGCCCGTAAACCGTCCCTCACCTTACAAAAACATGACACGCGTGCTGCGCAACGGTTTCACGGCGAGAGTCAAGGTCGCGGCCTGCCGTTTAGTCTTGCGGCGATGCGGATTCTGATCACCGGCGGGGGCGGCATGCTCGGTCTGGACCTGCAGCGGGCGGCTGAAGAGTCCGGCCACGAGGCGCTTGCGCTGACGCGGTCACAATTAGACATCACCGACCGCGCGGCGGTCATGGATGCCGTCGCGGGCGACGTGGATGCCGTCATCAACTGCGCCGCCTGGACCGACGTGGACGGAGCCGAATCCCGCGAGGAGGATGCCGCAGCTGTCAACAGCGCGGGCGCCGGCAACGTCGCCGCGGCCGCCGCGGCCGCCGCTGCATGGGTGGTCCACGTCTCCACCGACTACGTCTTTGACGGTGGCAAGCCCTCCGCCTACGTGGAGTCCGACCCGACGTCGCCGGTATCGGCCTACGGGCGCTCGAAGCTCGACGGCGAGCTGGCGGTCGCCGCCGCGGCCCCGGAGCACCACACGATCGTCCGCACCTCGTGGTTGTTTGGCGCTGGCGGCAAGTGCTTTCCCAAGACGATCCTGCGGGTGGCATCCGAGCGCCCCGAGTTGGGGGTGGTCGCTGACCAGATCGGCTGTCCTACGTTCACGGGCCATCTCGCGCCCGTGCTGGTCGCGTTGGCGGCGCAGCGGACGCCCGGCGTCCTGCATGCGGCCGGACGGGGTCAGTGCTCCTGGTGTGAGTTCGCCGCGGCGATCGTGGCTGCGGCCGGCGTGGACTGCTCGGTGCGCCCGATCGCCACCTCCGAGTATCCGTTGCCCGCGCGCCGTCCGGCCAACAGCGTCCTGGTCAGCGAGCGCGGCGCCCCCGTTCTCCCGGACTGGCGGGCCGGGCTGGAGCAGTTCATGTCCGAGCTCGCCGGGGTGCGGGCGTGAAGCTCCTCGTCTGCGGGGCGGCCGGGTTCATCGGCTCGACGTTCGTGGAGCTGCGGGTACGCGAGCACGGCGACGAGGTCACGGTCCTCGACGCCCTCACCTACGCGGGACGCGAGGAGAACCTCAGCGACGTCTCGTCCGAGATCCGCTTCGTCAAGGGCGCCATCCAGGACCCGGAGGCGGTGGCGGCCGCGATCGGCGACGCGGAGGCGATCGTCAACTTCGCCGCCGAGACCCACGTCGACCGGTCGATCGCCGACCCGTTCGCCTTCAGCGTGACCAACGGGCAGGGCACGCACGTGCTGCTCGAGGCCGCGCGCGAGCGTGGCCTGCGCTACGTCCAGGTGTCCACCGACGAGGTCTACGGCTCGATCGAGGCCGGCTCGTTCACGGAGTCCTCACCACTGCAGCCGTCCAGCCCCTACAGCGCCACCAAGACGGGGGCCGACCTGCTCGTCCTCAGCTACTTCCACACCTACGGCCTGCAGACGCTGGTGTGCCGGGGCTCCAACAACTACGGGCCGCGCCAGTATCCCGAGAAGCTGATCCCGCTCATGATCCTCAACGCCCTGGCCGGTGACCATCTTCCCGTCTACGGGGATGGCCGCAACGTGCGCAACTGGCTCTACGTGGAGGACTTCGGGCGGGGGATCGGCCATGTCCTGGCCCACGGGAAGCCCGGTGAGGTCTACAACTGCGGCGGTCCGGACGAGTGCGAGAACATCGAAGTCGTGCATCGGATCCTGGAGTTGACCGGGGCCGACGAGTCACTGATCGAGTACGTCACCGACCGCCCTGGCCACGACCGCCGCTACTCGCTGTCGGCCGACAAGCTCGCCGCGCTGGGCTGGCGCGCGCAGACCCGGTTCGGCGATGGCCTGGAGCGCACCGTCACGTGGTACCGGGAGAACGCGTGGTGGTGGGAGCCCATCCGCTCGGGCGCCTACCGCGACTACTACGAGCGCCACTACGGCCGGTCGCTCAAGGCGTCGGGCCTGGGGTCGTGACCACCGCACGGGGCCGGCACGCGCCGCCGCCGGAGGTCCGCCTCCCGCTGCAACGCGAACGTCTGCTGCGCGCGGCCGCCCGCGAGTTCGCCGAGCGCGGCTATGCCGGCGCCTCGTCGGAGTCGATCAGCCGCCGGGCCGGGATGTCGAAGGCGACGTTCTATGAGCACTTCGCCAACAAGGAGGAGTGCATGCTGGCGCTGTTCGACCTGGGGGCGCAGCTCGTCCAGGCGGCGATGGCCGAGGCGGCGCGCAACGCGCCGGTCGGCGACGCGCGTGAGCGGCTCCGCGCCGGGACGCGCGCGTTCCTCGGCGCGCTGGCCGAGCACCCGGAGTTCGCGCAGACGCTGCTGGTGGAGATCATCGGAGCAGGTCCGCGCGCCGCCCAGCGCCGCGACCAGATCCTCCTGGCCTTCGCCGGCGTGGTCGACGCCGAGAACGCCGCGGCGGCGCGCCGCGGCCTGATGGGGCGCTTCAGCTCCCCCCATGACTCCTTCGCGGTGGTGGGCGCCGTGACGGAGCTGGTCTCGCGCCAGGTGCGCCTCGGGGTCCCCGAGCACATGCTGGACCTGGCGCCGGTCATCGACCGGCTGATCTTCGGTCTGCTCGACGAGCCCCGGTGAGCCCTCGCGACAGCCTGCCGGCGCTGGAGCGGGAGATCATCTCGTGCCGCAGATGCCCCCGGCTGGTCGCCTGGCGGGAGGAGGTGGCCCGGGTCAAGCGGGCGTCGTTCGCCGGCGAGACCTACTGGGGCCGGCCCATCCCCGGCTTCGGGGACCCGGCGGCGTCGGTGGTGATCCTGGGCCTGGCCCCGGCGGCCCACGGGGGCAATCGCACCGGGCGCGTCTTCACCGGGGATCGTTCGGGTGACTGGCTGTTCGCCGCACTGCACCGCGCGGGCTATGCCAACCAGCCGACCTCGGTGTCACGCGACGACGGGCTGGCGCTGACCGACTGCTGGGTCGCCGCCGCGGTGCGCTGCGCTCCGCCCGCCAACAAGCCCACGCCCGCCGAGCGCGACACCTGCCTGCCCTACGCGATCCGCGAGCTCGAGCTCCTCGCCGGCGCGCGGGTCATCGTGTGCCTGGGCGCGTTCGCGTGGGACGCCGCCCTGCGCATCCTCACGGCGACCGGCCATGAGCGGCTGCGGCCGCGGCCTCGCTTCGGTCACGGCGCCGAGGCCGCAACCGGTCGCTTCACGCTCCTGGGTTGCTTTCATCCCAGCCAGCAGAACACGTTCACCGGCCGCTTGACCGAGAACATGCTCGACACCATCTTTGAGCGCGCGCGCCAGCTGAGCGCGGCAGGGTGAGCCCCAACACCGGGGGCCGGGGCGGTCCCGCGCGATGGCGGGCGAGCGGCATGGCCTGTCTGATCGTGGGCGCGTCGATGGTCGCGGGCCTGGTGCTCGGGGCCCGCCACGACGACGGTGCCGTCGCGGCCACGACCCCGACGATGACCCGGTCACCGTCCACGGCGCCGACCCCGGGCTCCCCGCTGCGCCCGGCGCCGGGCGGCGCCGGGCGGCCTCTGCGCCAGCCGGCCCTCTACGTCAGTCGCCACGGCGTGCTCGATGTGACGCTGGTGGCGTCGGAGAAGCGCGTGACGATCGCGGGCCGCCACGTGCTGGCCAAGGTCTACAACGGCTCGTTCGCCGGGCAAGCGCTGGGACGTGCTGGTGCGCGGCGACCGCCGCGGGACGACGGCTCTGAAGACGCTCTTCTACCACGAGGGCGACGACAACTATCCGGTGACGACGCTGGCCACGTTGGTCACCACCGGTCGCGCGGTGCGCCCGTCACCCCCGCCGAGCGTCGTCTCGTGGGCCTCGGTCGACCTGCGCCGGGCTCACGTGAGCCGCCGGCGGGTCGTGGTCTTCTCCGAGAACCCGGCGGGGACCGTGTTCTTCATCGACGGCCAGGCCTATGACCCGTCCAAGATCGACTTCCGGGCCAAGCTGGGCACCGTCGAGCAGTGGACGATCGTCAACCACACCGAGGAGACGCATCCGTTCCACATGCACACCTACCCGATGCAGCTCGTCTCGGTCAACGGCGTCCCGGCGACCTTCGACGGCTACCAGGACGAGATCGTGCTTCCGCCCCACGGGTATGTGGTGATGCGGGTCAGCTTCACCGGCTTCACCGGCGAGACCGTGTTCCACTGCCACATCCTGGCCCACGAGGACGCCGGGATGATGGCCAACATCCTGGTCACGCGATAGCGGCCGGTACGCTGCGGCGCGGCAAGGCATCGAAGGAGGAGGCAGGCATGGACCACAGCTCTGGACTCACACGGCGTCAGACGCTGCAGCGCATGGGCGCTGCGGGACTCGGGCTCACCGGGCTCGGCGGAGGGCTCGAGGCGCTGCTGGCCGGCGCGGCGGCCGCGGCACCGGCGAAGGGCACGCTCAAGGACATCGAGCACGTCATCTTCCTCATCCAGGAGAACCGCTCGTTCGACCACTACTTCGGCACCTTGAGCGGCGTGCGCGGCTTCGGCGACAAGCGCGGCGCGGCCGCATTCCGCCAGAAGGACGCCGGCGGCCAGACCGTCATTCCGTTCAAGCTCCCCTCCGGCGGGGTCCAGTACTGCATGCCGGACATCACCCACGACTGGGGCCCCCAGCACCGCTCGTGGAACAACGGCCACATGAACGACTGGATCAAGGTCCACGAGGCCACCACCAACGGGGGCGACGGCCCCGCCGCCGGGGTCGAGACGATGGGCTACTACACCCGCTCGGAGCTGAGCTTCTACTACTCGCTGGCCGACGCGTTCACGATCTGCGACGGCTATCACTGCTCGGTGATCGGCCCGACCGACCCCAACCGGCTGATGTCGATGAGCGCCTCGCTGGATCCGGCGGGGGCCAACGGTGGCCCGCTGGTCGAGACGCTCGTGGGCACGCGCAACAACTTCAAGGGCAAGTTCACGTGGACGACGATGCCCGAGCGCCTCCAGTCCCAGGGCGTGAGCTGGAAGGTCTACATGGATCCCCAGGGCGGCATCTTCGACAACGTCCTGCCCTACTTCGCCGCCTACAACAAGCCGGGCGAGCTGGCCGACCGCGGACTGGGCACGACCTACCCCAACGACTTCATGGCCGACATCCACCACAACACGCTGCCCTCGGTGTCGTGGGTCCTGACCAACCTGGCGGCCACCGAGCATCCCGGGTTCTCCTCGGCCATCTCCGGGGAGATCGCGGTGGCGCAGATCGTCAAGGCGGTCATGTCCAATCCCAAGGTGTGGGGCAAGACCGCGCTGTTCATCACCTGGGATGAGAACGGCGGCTTCTTCGACCATGTCGCGCCGCCCGCCGCGCCCAAGGGCACCAAGGGCGAGTACCTCACCGTGGCCAATCTGCCGGCGGCGGCCAACGGGATCCGCGGCCCGATCGGGCTGGGCTTCCGGGTGCCGATGCTCATCGTCTCCCCGTTCACCCGCGGCGGCCTGGTGAGCTCGGACACGTTCGACCACACCTCGATGCTGCGCTTCGTCGAGACGCGCTTCGGAGTCGAGGTGCCCAACCTGTCGGCGTGGCGCCGGCGCGTCACCGGCGACCTCACGAGCGCCTTCAACTTCGCCGCCAAGCCCAACGACGGCAAGCCGAAGCTGGCCCAGCCCGGGGCGGGCAACGGCCTGAACTGCAATGCCTCGACCGACAAGGCGGTGCCGGTGCTCTCCGCCGCCTTCCCCAAGCAGGAGAAGAAGCCCACGCGCAAGCGGCCGAGCGGGATCGTCGGTAGGAAAAAGAAGAAGTGACCGCGGCGGCGCTGGTCGTCGCCGCGGCGCTGGCGGCGTCCGCGCATCCAGCGCCCGGCTGTGCGTCGTCTCCGCGGCCGGGGACGACCAGTGCCGGCAGCGCATCCTCGGTGCTGCGCGCCCAGTACGGCGTCCTGGGACGGCCGCAGCGGCGCGCGGACCGCGTGGCGGTGCGCCGGTTCGGCGCGCTGCCGCTCAGCGGGATCCTGCCCGCCGGGATCCGGTACCTGGGCGCCGCGGCCTACGGAGGGCGGGTCTACCTGGTGCCCGGCCGCCACCTGCTGGCCTCGCCGCTGAAGCCCGTGGGCTGCGAGCCGCGGTCCCAGCGGGCGCTGGAGCGCGCGCTCCTACCGAGCCTGCGCAGCGAGTACGCGCACGCGGGCCTGTGCGTGGTGGTCGTCTACGCCGCCCAGGCCAGCCCCACGTGTCAGCCCGCGCCCGGGACGGTGGCGCCGTTCCTGTTCGGCCCGGGCTCGCCCGGGTTCGGCCTCGCTCCCGACGGCGTGGCCGGGGTCATCCTGCGCTTTTCGACGGGGAGCCCGCTGCGCGCCCGTGTGCGCCACAACTTCTGGATCGTCAACGACCCGTCGCTGCTGGCCACGCCCTGCGGCCTGGACTGGACGGCCCCCGGTGGGGTCGTGCTGCGCACCGTGGCAAGCTGCACCAAGGACACGACCTGAGAGCGAGAGCGATGCAAGGGATTCAGTTCACCCAGTTTGGAGGCCCCGAGGTGCTGGAGCTGGTCGAGCTCCCCGATCCGGAGCCGGGCCCCGGCCAGGTCCGGGTGGCGGTGCGCGCGGCCGGCGTCAATCCCATCGACTGGAAGGTCCGCAGCGGCGCGATGGGCGGCGACCTGCCCAAGCGTACGGGCCAGGAGGTGGCGGGCGTCGTCGACAAGCTCGGTGATGGCGTGACGGGCATCGATGTGGGCGAGGCCGTATTCGGCGGCGCCGCCGGTGGAGGCGGGGCGGCGCAGTACGCGCTGGTGGAGAACTACGCGCGCGTGCCGGCGTCTCTGGACTTCGTCGGTGCCGCGGCCCTCCCGGTGGCGGTCGAGACGGCGGTGCGCACGCTCGATGTCCTGGGCGTGACCGGCGGCCAGACCATCGTCATCAACGGCGCCTCGGGGAGCGTCGGCATCGCGGCGGTGCAGTGCGCCCTCGCGCGCGGCGCCCATGTCATCGGCACCGCCAGCGAGGCCAACCAGGACTACGTCCGCGAGTTCGGGGCGCAGCCCACGACCTACGGCGAGGGGCTGGTGGAGCGTGTGCGCGCCCTCGCGGGCGATGGCGTGGACCGGGCGCTGGACGCCGCGGGCGGGGGCGCGCTGCCGGCGCTGGTGGAGCTCACCGGCTCGCCCGAGCGCGTGGTCACGATCGCGGACTACCAGGGCGCTCAGGAGACCGGCGTCCCGTTCAGCGGCGGCATGGGCCCCGAGCGCGCCTGGCACGCGCTGGCCGAGGCCGCCGAGCTCATCGAGGCCGGCCGCTTCCGGCTGCCGGTGGCCCGGACGTTCCCCCTCTCGGAGATCGCCGAGGCCCATCGCATCTCGCAGAGCGGCCATCCGCGCGGCAAGCTCGTCCTGATCGTGTCGGAGGGGTGAGCACCCCCGCCCCGCGGGCGGAGCTGGCCGCCCTGCAGATCGCCGACCCGGCCGAGGCGTGGAGCGCGCTCGGGTTCACCGTGTCCCCGGACGGAGTGCTCGTGCTCGGCGGTGTGGAGCTGTGGCTCGACTCCGCCGGGCGCGGGATCACCGGATGGACTCTGCGGCGGATCACCCTGCACCACGACGTCGACGGCCTGCCCACCGGCGTGACCACCGATCCGGCCGCACCTGAGACCGGCCACGTCAACGGCGCCATCGGCATCGATCACCTCGTCGTGACCACGCCCGACTTCGACCGGACGGCGACGGCGCTGGAGGACGCGGGGATCGGGTTGCGGCGCGTGAGAGATGCGGGCGGATTTCGGCAGGGCTTTCGCCGGCTCGGACCCGCCATCCTCGAGATCGTCGAGGCGCCGCGAATGCCGGCGGGCCCGGCGCGGTTCTGGGGCCTCGTGGTCACGGTGGCCGACCTGGTGGGCGTGCGGGCGCGGCTGGCGCCTCACGTGGGCGAGATCCGCGACGCCGTCCAACCGGGGCGGCAGATCGCCACCCTGTCAGAGGGTGCCGGGCTCTCGCCCCGGATCGCGTTCATGGACCCGGAGTAGGAGGCCGGCCGGGCCCCTGGCCCGGCGCCGGCGGGCCCCTGGCCCGGCGCCGGCGGGCCCCTGGCCCGGGGCCGGCGCGGCCGCCGCCCGCGGACAGAACCGGTCCTCAATCGCGAGTAGCCTCAATTCCATGTCCCTGGACGTCTTCAGCGCGCGCACGCGCGAGTGGTTCGAGGGCGCGTTCGAGGCGCCGACCGCGGCCCAGGAGCAGGCGTGGCCGGCGATCGCCTCGGGCGAGCATGTCCTGATCTCGGCCCCCACGGGGTCGGGCAAGACGCTCGCGGCGTTCCTGTACGCGATCGATCGTCTGGCCGCGTCCACGCCGCCATCCAATCCCCGCGACCGCCGCATCGGGCTGGTCTACGTGTCGCCGCTCAAGGCGCTGTCCTACGACGTGGACCGCAACCTGCGCACGCCGCTGCGCGGGATCGGCGCGGATCTCAAGGTGGCGGTGCGCACGGGAGACACGCCCCAGCGCGAGCGCCAGCAGATGCTGCGCGAGGCGCCCGACATCCTCATCACCACGCCCGAGTCGCTGTACCTGATGCTCACCGGGCAGGCTCAGAAGCTGTTTACGGGCACGCGCTGGTGCATCGTGGACGAGATTCACGCCGTGGCCTCGACCAAGCGCGGCTCGCATCTCGCCCTCACCCTGGAGCGGCTCACCGCCGCGGCCGGCGAGGACGTGCAGCGCATCGGCCTCTCGGCGACCCAGAACCCGCTGGAGGAGGTCGGGCGCTTCATGGTCGGGCCCCACCGACGGTGCCGGGTCGTGGACACCGGGGTGCGCAAGGAGCTCGACCTCCAGATCCAGGTGCCGGTCGAGTCGATGGTGGAGCTGGATGCGACGCCGGGGGTGGAGCTCGATCCGCTGGCCGGCGGGGAGGCGACGCGCCGCTCGATCTGGCCGGCCATCTATCCCGAGCTGCTCGAGCTCATCCGGGCCCACAAGTCGACGATCATGTTCGTCAACAACCGCCGCAGCGCGGAGCGGATCGCCCTGCGCCTGAACGAGATGGCCGGACCACGGACTTCGTCCGCGGTGCCCGAGCTGGCCCGCTCCCACCACGGCTCGCTCGCGCGTGAGGAGCGCACGGTGGTGGAGGAGATGCTCAAGGCCGGCGAGCTGCCGTGCCTCGTCGCCACCTCGAGCCTCGAGCTCGGCATCGACATGGGGGCGGTGGACCTCGTCATCCAGGTGGAGTCGCCCAAGTCGGTGGCGCGGGGGCTGCAGCGCATCGGCCGCGCCGGCCACTCGGTGGGCGACGTCAGCCGCGGGCGCATCTTCCCCAAGTTCCGCTCTGACCTGCTCGAGTGCGCGGTGGTGGCCCGGCGGATGCGCGAGGCTCAGATCGAGACCACGGTGGTGCCGCGCAACCCCCTCGACGTCCTCGCCCAGCAGATCGTCGCCATCGCCGCGGCGGCCGGCGACGA
Organism: uncultured Actinomycetota bacterium; assembly: GCA_963771675.1. GTDB lineage: Bacteria > Actinomycetota > Thermoleophilia > Solirubrobacterales > Solirubrobacteraceae > Palsa-465. Next base: position 334,460 of record CAVYUJ010000013.1, read on the forward strand.
CGCGACGGTGGCCGTCGACGACCTGTTCGCCCTGGTCACCCGCACCCACTCCTACGCGGAGCTCAGCCGCGCCCAGCTGGAGAACGTCCTGGACATGCTCGATGGCCGCTACCCGTCGTCCGAGTTCGCCGAGCTGCGGGCGCGGATCGTGTGGGACCGGGTGGCCGGGACGGTGCGGGCGCGGAAGGGCGCCCGCCAGCTGGCGGTCACCAACGCGGGCACGATCCCGGACCGCGGGCTGTTCGCCGTCACGCTGCCGGACGGCCGGCGCGTCGGCGAGCTCGACGAGGAGATGATCTACGAGGCTCGCCCGGGCCAGACGTTCCTGCTCGGCGCCACCACGTGGCGGATCGAGGAGATCGGCCGCGACCGGGTGATCGTCACGCCCGCCCCCGGCGTGCCCGGGGCCATCCCGTTCTGGAAGGGCGACAGCATCGGCCGCCCGCGGGAGCTGGGCGAGGCCATCGGCGCCTTCGCCCGCTGGGCGGTGGACCAGTCCGCCGAGACGCTCGAGCGTGACTACGACCTCGACCGCCGGGCCGCGGCCAACCTCATCGACTTCCTGACCGAGCAGCAGCAGGCGACGCGGGTGGTCCCGTCTGACCGGGCGATCGTGGTCGAGCGCTTCCGGGATGAGATCGGCGACTGGCGGCTGTGCGTGCTCAGTCCCTTCGGGGGCCGCGTGCATGCCGCCTGGGCGCTCGCGCTGTCGTCGCGCATCCGTGAGCGGGTGGGGCTGGAGTCCGACGCCATCTACTCCGACGACGGGATCATCGTCCACCTGCCCGATGCCGAGGAGCCGCCGGGCGCGGACCTCGTGCTGCTCGAGCCCGACGAGATCGAGGACCTCGTCGTCGCCGAGCTGGGGTCCTCGGCGCTGTTCGGCGCGCGCTTTCGCGAGAACGCGGCGCGGGCGCTGCTGATCCCGCGGGCGCGCCCGGGCAAGCGCACGCCGCTGTGGCAGCAGCGGCTGAAGTCCCAGTCGCTGCTGGAGGTGGCCAAGAAGTACGGCGAGTTTCCGATCATCCTGGAGACCTATCGCGAGTGCCTGCGCGACGTGCTCGACGTCCCCGGCCTGGTCGAGCTGCTCACACGGCTGCACCGGCGCGAGATCACGCTGGTGGAGGTCGAGACGGCGACCGCGTCGCCGTTCGCCTCCTCGCTGCTGTTCGACTACGTCGCCACCTACATGTACGAGGGCGACACGCCCAACGCCGAGCGCCGCGCGGCCGCCCTGTCGCTGGATCGCGACCTGCTCCGCGAGCTGCTGGGCCAGGACGAGCTGCGCGACCTCATCGACCCGGGCGCGCTGGCGCGCGTGGAGGCCGATCTGCAGTGCCTGTCCGCACCGGCGCGCGCCGCCAACCGCGACGGCCTGCTCGACGTCCTGCGCCGCGTGGGCGACCTGACCGTGGCCGAGGTCGCCGCGCGGGTGCTCGACGGACTGGACCCTGAGGCGATGCTCTCGGACCTGCGCGGCGAGCGCCGCGCCGCCCGGGTGCGCATCAACTCGCAGGAGCGCTGGATCGACGCCGCGGATGCGGGCCTGTACCGCGACGCGCTGGGCGCCGCGCCGGCGGGCGGGCTGCCGGCGGCGTTCCTGGAGGACGTGCCCGACGCGCTCACTCGGCTGCTGCGGCGCTACGCCGCCACCCACGGCCCCTTCACCACCGCCGACGTGCGCGCCCGCTACGGGATCGACGGCTCGGCGGCGCTGCGTGAGCTCGAGCGCTCCGGCGACCTCGTCCGCGGCGAGCTGCGCCCCGGGGGCTCCGAGCGCGAGTGGTGTGACGCCGAGGTGCTGCGCCGTCTGCGCCGGGCCTCCCTGGCCGTGCTGCGCAAGGAGATCGAGCCCGCCGAGGCGCGGGAGCTGGCGCGCTTCCTGCCGTCCTGGCAGGGGATCGACCGCCATCCCGCCTCGGGCGCCGGGATCGACCGCCTGCGCGAGACGCTCGTTCCCCTCCAGGGGCTGGCGCTCCCCGCCGAGGTGTGGGAGCGAGACATCCTGCCGCGGCGCGTGGGCGCCTACTCGCCGACGTGGATGGATCAGCTCTGTGCCGCGGGCGAGGTGGTGTGGATCGGCGCCGGGGCGCTGGGTCGCAACTCGGGGCGCGTGGCCCTGTATTTCCGGGAGGACCTGGAGCTCCTCGGGCCGCCGCCGTTTCGCGGGGACGTTCGCGACGACGAGGCGCACCGGGCGCTCCGGGAGCGGCTGGCCGCCGGCGCGTGCTTCTTCACCGACCTGCTCGTCGACGTCGACCTCAGCCCCGAGGAGATCCAGGAGGCGCTCTGGGACCTCGCATGGGCGGGCGTGGTCACCAACGACGCCTATGCGCCGCTGCGGGCACCGCGGCTGACGCTGGCGCGCGCCCAGCGCGAGGTGAGCTACCGATCCCGCCCACCGGCGGTGCGCGGTGGGCGCTTCGGCGCAGCGCGCCGGCGCGGTGGCGCTGGGGCGCAGGTCCAGGGCCGGTGGTCCCTGACCGAGCCGCTGACCCGCTCCGGGCCCGGAGTCGATCAGGTCGCGCGCCGGCGGGCGCTGGGCGAGCTTCTGCTCGAGCGCTACGGCATCGTCACCCGCGAGCAGGTCCTGGCCGAAGGCATCCCCGGCGGCTTCTCGGCGATCTACGCCGAGCTCTCCCAGCTCGAGACGCTGGGCGTGGCCCGGCGCGGCTACTTCCTGGAGGGGCTGGGCGGCGCCCAGTTCGCGCTCCCGGGCGCGGTCGAGCGGCTGCGCGCGCGGGGCGCCGGCTCGGGCAGGGGCGGCGCCTTGGGCGGGGGCGCCGGCTCGGGCGGGGGCGCCGGCTCGGGCGGCTCCGGCGGCCAGGTCGCTCCGCCGCTGGTGCTCGCCGCGGTCGATCCGGCCCAGCCCTACGGGGCGGCGCTGCCGTGGCCCAAGCGCCCCGGGGAAGACGATCCCGCTCACCCCGGCCGCTCGGCGCGGCGGCCGGCGCGCGTGGCCGGCGCCTATGTCGTGCTGGTGAGCGGAGACCCGATCGTGTACCTCGAGCGTGGCGGCCGCGCCCTGCAGACGCTCGTGGCCGCCGGGGACGCGCGGATCGAGGCGGCTCTGTCGGCGCTGGTCGACCACGTGCGCACCGGCGCCATCAAGCGCGTCGGCCTGGAGAAGGTCGACGGCGAGTCGGCGATGACCTCGCCCCTGGGGCCGGCGCTGCTGGCGCTCGGCTTCCAGGAGGGCCCGCGGCGGCTCACCCTCTCCGCCTGACACCCTCGGGTCATGCCTGAGGGCGACACCATCGCCTACGCGGCGCACCGGATGCGGCCGGTGCTGGAGGGCCATGTGCCCGACGACATCCGCACCCCGCACCCCCGCCACGCGATGGACCGCTGGCCCGAGCGGCTGGGCGGCCGTGCGGTCACCGAGATCCGCACGCACGGCAAGCACCTGTTCCTCGTCTTCGACGGCGACCTGGTCATCCACTCGCACCTGCGCATGACCGGCACGTGGGGGGTCTATGCCCCGGGAGACCGGATCCCGCCCGCCCGGTCACCGCGGAGGGCGTGGCTGGTGCTCGAGCGCGGCGGCCATCAGGTGGTGCAGTTCAACGGGCCACTGCTCGAGCTGATGACGGAGAGCCGCACCCGCTTCGATCAGCGGCTGGCCGCGCTGGGGCCGGACATCCTGGCCGATGCGTTCGATGCCGAGCGGTTCCTCGCCCGCCTGCGCGCCGACGACCCCACGCGCGGGATCGGCGACGCACTGCTCGATCAGCGCAACGTGGCCGGGATCGGGAACATCTGGAAGTGCGAGGGCTGCTGGGAGGCGGCGGTGGACCCGTGGCGCCCGGTCTCCTCGGTGAGCAACGAGGAGGCGATGGCGATCGTCTCCGCGGTGCGGCCGCGGATGCGGCACTCGGCGCGGCACGGGCGCATGGACGGCGAGCCGCGCGTGTTTCGCCGGGCCGGGCGGCCCTGCCCGCGGTGCGGGGGGACGGTGCGCGCCCGGGGGCAGGGCGACGACAACCGCACCACGTTCTGGTGTCCGGGCTGCCAGCGCTGACGCGCGCCCGGCGCGACCCCGCGCCCGCCCGCCCAGTCGCGCGCCCTATTTGATCCGGCACTGCGCGGCGCTGAAGTGCGGCGGGCTGCCGTGGTCGGCGTCGCTGTGGCCGGCGGTCGTACGGCGGACGGTCTGGCCGATCACCTTGCCTCCGCGCGTCCACATGAACGTGAAGGTGGCGTTGAGCAGGCCGGTGTGGGCGGTGAACGGGAACACCGCGCCGTCCTGCTGCAGTCCGTTGGCGCTGGCGCCGAGCGACAGCCGCGTGGTGGCGAGATTGCTCTGGATGGGGAGGAATCGATGCCGGCCCTGGGACCAGTAGTTGACCTGAACGACCATGAACAGCGAGGAGGAGAACCCCAGCGTCGGCATCTGGCCACGCACGCCGAGGTCGTGGCGGTACCTGCGGGCATCGCAGATGTTGACGGTCGCCCACAGCGAGTGCGACTGCTCGGCCTTGCGCACAGCCCGCGCGATCTGCCCCGGGCCCACGCCCGCTGAGGCGGGCCCGGCCGCGACGAGGACTGCTGCCGCCAGTACCGTTGTCACCAGCGCGGCACGCATGGGACGAAGATATCGAGCCTTTGTGGTGATGGAAGCCATACGGTCGCGTAGTGAGGGTGGTGATCGAGACTCAGGCGCATCCGAAGTCCGGCGGGCGTCGCTCCACCCAGAACTCCTGGGAGCGGTTCGAGTTGCTGTATCGCTCGAGCCGGGACGACATCTTCGCCTACGTGACGACGCTGCTGGGCGACCGGGCTGCGGCTGAGGACATCACCGCGCTGGCCTTCGAGCGGGCCTATCGGCGCCGCATGACCTTCGATCGCCGCCGCGGTGAGGAGCGGGCGTGGCTGTTCGGCATCGCCCGCAACGCGGCCCTCGACGAGCTGCGCCGGCGCAAGCGCCTGGCGTCGCTCACCGTGGATCCCGAAGCCGTGTCCGAGACCGAGGATGACGACGGCGCCGAGGTGGCGCTGCGTCGCACCGCGGTCCGCGCGGCACTGGCGGAGCTGGCACCGCGCGACCGAGAGGTCATCGCGCTCAAGTTTGGAGCCGGGCTGCGCAACACCGAGCTGGCCCGCGTCCTGGGGGTCAGCGAAACCGCCGCCGGAACCCTGCTGTATCGAGCCATGGAGAAACTGAGGAAGGCCTGCGATGCGAGGACCTGACAGCGACCCCCTGGGCCCCGAGATCGCAGGCGCGCTGATGGCGGTCGACGCCACGCTTGCCGGTGACCCCGTGGACCCCGAATACGCCGAGCTCGCCGAGCTGGCGCTGATCCTGCGCCGAGAGCGTCCCAGGACCAGTGACGCGTTCACTGCGCGCCTCGACGAACAGGTGCAGCGCCGGTTCGCCCGTCCCGCGCCGGCGGCGCGCGGGACGGGCCTTCGGCGGTGGCTGTTCGGCTCAGTGGCCGGTCTGGCGGCGGCCGGGGCCGCGACGGCGCTGGTCATCGTGATCGCCGGCGGGGGCGGTGGCGCCACCCACAATGGGCTCGTCGCCACGTTCGGCAGCGCGGGCGGCGCCTCGTCCAGCAGCGCGGCGGCTCAGGGGGCTCCGGCCGTGAGCTCGACGTCGGCCTCCGCCGGAACGTCCTCCGCGGCGAGCGCGGCCGCCTCGGGCAACGTCAGCCCTGACGTCAAGCGGGCGGCGGTCCCGCACAAGCTCTCCTCGACATCGCCGCCGTCGACGCATTCCGCTCAGTCGCTGTCGGCGTCCTCCGGCGCGGCATCGTCGTCCTCCGCCCCACAGGCGGTCATCCCCAACCCGGTGATCCCCGGCCAGCGCCAGGTCGTCCAGTCCGCCCAGCTGGCGTTGAGCGCGCCGGCCGCCAAGATCGATGACGTCTCCCAGCAGATCTTCAACGTGGTCGGCCAGGAGAAGGGGTACGTCAACAGCTCCAACGTCACCTCCACCGGCGAGCCCGGCAGCAGCGCGTATTTCCAACTGAGCGTGCCCAGCGCCAACCTCGCGGCGACGCTGACCGACCTCTCGCGGCTGCGCGGCGCACGCGTGGTGTCACGGACGGACCAGACCAACGACATCACCGGCCAGGTCGGCGGGGCCGGGCAGAAGCTGGCCGAGGCTCGGGCCCTGCGCAGCTCGCTGCTCAAGCAGCTGGCCAACGCGACGACCTCCGAGCAGGTCGCGAGCATCCAGGCCCGCCTGCACGATGCCAACGCCTCGATCGCCTCGGACCTGTCGACCCTGCGGGGGCTCCAGCGCCAGGTGGCCTACAGCAAGATCCAGGTCAACCTCGAATCGGCCGGCGCGCCGGCTCCGGTCAGGCACCACTCGGGCGGGTTCACCATCGGCAGGGCGGCCCACGACGCCGGCCGCGTGCTGGTGGTCGTTGCCGGCGTGGCGCTGATCGTGCTTGCGGTGATGGTCCCGGTCGGGCTGGTGGCGGCACTGCTGGCCTGGGTGGGCTTCGCCGTCCGGCGGCGGCGCCGCGACCAGGCGCTCGACCTCGTCTGACCCGCGCCCGGGCGCGATCGGTCCCCGTGCCCGTCACGGTGAGCTGGGGCCGGCGCGCCCGCGCTGTGTGCTATCCATCACACAATGGCGGCGACGAGCGAGGAGACGATCGTCCTGCTGCACAGCGTCCCCCTGTTCGCCACGCTGTCCGACGAGGACCTCGCCGAGGTCGCGGCAGTGACCGTGCCCCGGCATTTCGACGCCGGCGACGTGGTGTTCCGTGAGGGCGATAGCAGCAGCACGTGCTACGTGGTGCGCTCCGGGCGCGTGCGGGCCGTGCGCGAGCACAGCGGCCGCCGGACGCTGACGCTGGCGACGTTCGGCGCCGGTGACATCTTCGGCGAGCTGGCCATGTTCGAGGATGAGAGCCGGTCCGCGACGATCGAGGTGCTCGAGGACACCGAGGTCTGCGCCATCCTGGGCCAGGACATGCGGCGCCTGCTCCGCGCCCATCCTGAGATCTCCGTCAAGCTGCTGGGCGCGCTCGGCCGGCGGCTGCGCGAGACCAACGAGCGCCTCGCCCGCCAGTCCTTCCAGACGGTTCAGAGCCGCGTCGCCGCCGCGCTCGCGGAGCTGGTGGCGACGGCGCGCGCCGAGGGCGCGGGGGAGACCGACGTGCTCATCACCGCCACCCAGACCGACCTGGCGCAGCTGGCGGGCTCATCGCGGGAGTCGGCCAGCCGCTTCCTGGCCACGCTGGAGCGAGCGGGCGTGATCAGCCAGGGGCGCGGCAAGCTCACCGTCCACGACCCGGGCCGGCTGGAGGGATACGTCTATTAGCGCATCGGACAGAGGCGACGAGTTCTCGGCGGGGGGCGTCGTGGTCCGAGGGGGCGAGGTCGTGGTGATCGTTCCGGTCAAGCGCGCCGCCGACGGCCGCCAGGTGCTCGGGCTGCCCAAGGGCCACCTCGACGGGGACGAGACCCCGCAGGAGGCGGCACGGCGCGAGGTGGCCGAGGAGACGGGCGTGACCGCGGAGCTGGTGGAGGAGCTCGGGGACGTCAGCTACCGCTACGAGCGGCGCGGCCGGCGCATCGCCAAGACCGTCCGCTTCTACCTCTTCCGCTACGTCTCTGGGAGCGTCGAGGACCACGACCATGAGATCGAGGAGGCCCGCTGGATCCCGCTCGAGCAGGCCGCCCGGGAGCTCACATACGCGGGCGAACGCGAGATGGTGGCGCGCGCGCTGTCGCAATCGGCCGAGGATCGGTAGGCTGCGCAGCCGTGCGAGTGCTCAACTTCTATTCCTCGGTGTTCGCCGACCAGCTGCGGCGCGGCCGCAAGACGGCCACGATCCGGCTCGGCGACAAGTCGCACAAGTACCACAAGAACGAGTGCGTCCTGGTCACGATCGGCTACCAGCACTCTCCGCGGGAGAAGATCTTCTACGCGGTCATCGACCAGGTCGAGGTCAAGCGCGTCCGGGATCTCTCCCCGCGTGAGATCGAGCACGACAACCCGGAGTTCCGCCGGGTCGACGAGATGGTCCACTTCCTCGAGCAGATCTACGGCCGCAAGGTGTCGATGGACGACACTGTGACCGTCGTGCGCTTCTCTCAGATCATCGAGCAGCCGCCCGAGCAGCTCCGCGACCGGATCCACGGTCTCGGCGGCGCGCGGAACTGACCCGCGGCGCCGGCCCGGTCGACTCCCGCACGGTCAGATCTCCTCCGATGAGCGACTGCTGCGGCGCGGCGGCGCTGTCGCGCAACTGCTCGATGAGCATCTCCGCGGCCAGGCGGCCGGCCTCGAAGGCGGGCCATTCGACGCTCGTCAGCGCCGGGGTGAGCATCTCGGCGTACTGCGAGGCGATCACCGAGAGGACCGAGAAGTCGTCGGGGACCCGGAGATCGGCTTCGCGCAGGGCGGCGAGGAGACCGCTGAACTGGCCGCCGGTGGTGATGGCGGCGGTGCAGGTGGGCTCGGACGCCAGGAGCTGGGCCGCCACCGCGTGGGCCTCGTGCGGCGGGTGGGGACAGCTCAGATGGATGCCACGGACGCCGGCCTCGGCACAGCCCTTCTCGAATGCGTCCTGGGCGATGAGCGCCGACGTATAGCCGGCCGCGAGTTGCTCCTCGGGGAAGTTGAAGAGCGCGATGCAGCGGTGCCCGAGCTCGGCGAGATAGCTCAGGCCGACCCGCACCGCGGCGCCGAAGTCCAGGTCGACATAGCTCAGTCCCGAGGTGTCGGCCGTCCGGCCGATGAGTGAGAAGGGCAGGCCCGCGGCCCGCAGCTCGTCCACGCGCGGGTCGTCGGCGAGGGTCTCCATCAGGATCACCCCGTCGGCGCGATGGTCGCGGATCAGCTCGACGATGGTCCCGGGATCGGTGGGGGCGGTGGACAGCAGCAGGCCATAGCCCCGGGCGCTCGTCGCCTGGGTGGCTCCGGCGACGAAGGTCTGCTGGACCGGCACGAGGTCCCAGTTCGCCGAGGGCAGGAACAGCGCGATCGTGTGCGAGGCGCCGCTGGCCAGGGCGCGGGCCGGGCCGTGGGGCCGGTAGTTGAGCTCCTCGATCGCGGCGAGCACCCGTCGGCGCATGTCCTCCGACACCGGTCGCTTCCCGCTGAGGACGTAGGACACGGTGCTCAGCGCGGCGCCCGCGCGCTCGGCGATCTGCGCCATCGTCGGAGGCTTTGTGTCAGTCATAGGTGCACCTTACGCCGTTGGCCACCCGTTGGGACTGTCTCTCTGACACCCACTTGACTCCTCTGCATGGTCATGGTAGCTTCGCCGGGTCGAAGCGCTTCGATAACAAATCATAACTGGCGCCTCAGGCCGGGAAAGTACGTGAAGCGCACCTTACCGGCTGAGATCCCAAGCGCCGGCTCACAGCTGCTCGGCGACTGCGGGCTCTCGAAGCCCGCGACGGAGGAGAGAATGAAGAGGCTGTCGATGGGCGCCGCCTGCGCGGCGCTCGCAATGCTGGCTGTCGGCTGCGGAAGCTCAAGCAGCTCCGGCGGCTCGAAAACGTCCGCGGCCAGCGCCGCGAGCTTCGGTGTCAACGCCAAGGGGACGGTCGTCTTCTACCAGCGCGCCGCCACCAATGGGGTGGCTCTCGCCCTGGTGCCGAAGTTCAACGCCACACACCCGGGTCTGAAGGTGCGGATCGTCCAGACCTCCCCCAACAATGACACCTCGACGCTCGCGACGGCGATTCGCGCCGGTCATCCACCCGATCTCGTCGGGCTCAACGACATCGACGTTCCGGAGTTCACCAGCGAGCACACGCTGATGAACCTGACGCAGTACATCAAGGCCCTCCCCCAGCTCAAGGACCTCAGCCAGGGACACCTGAACCTCGGTAACTATCAGGGTCAGATGTACGCCGTGCCGTACCTCGCCGACCTGTCGGTGCTCTGGTACAACAAGGCCCTCTTCGCCAAGGCCCACCTGAGCGGCCCGCCGACGTCATTCGCCGCCATGGTCTCGGATGCCGACGCGATCCAGAAGCTCGGCCTCCCCGGCGTGCACGGAGTGTCATTCGCCGGCGACTGCCAGGGCTGCCTCGGCTTCGTGATGGAGCCGGATCTGTGGGCGGACAAGAACTACATGATCACGGGCGACCTCCCCAAGCAGGGCGTCAACATCAAGGGCAACGCCGAGCTCACCGCGCTGATGAACGCGTACCACACGATGTGGAAGAACGGCGACGCCCCCGCCAACGATCAGACCGACACCGGTGCGACCTGGGGCGACGACTTCGCCTCCGGCAAGATCGGCCTCTACCCCGGGCCCTACGGCAAGTACCCGGTGTTCGTCAAAAGCGGGCACATCAAGGACTTCGGGATCGCGCCGCTGCCGGGGCAGAACGGAGGCGCCGGCTCCACGTTCGACGGAGGAGACGACTTCGTCATCCCCAATGGCGCCAAGAACGCGTCCGGCGCCTGGGAGTTCGTGAAGTGGATGCTCCAACCGCAGCAGCAGGCGCAATACCCGAAGTACGGCTACACGCCGATCGTCACCAGCACGCTCACGCCGACCTTCGTCAAGGCCAACCCGTTCGACGCGGTCGCCCTGAAGGCGCTCAAGACGGGGTACGCGCCCACCACCCTGATCTATGACCAGGCCTACAACGAGCCCAACTCGCCGTGGTTCAAGCTGTTCACCGACGCGGTCTACAACGGCGACGTCAACGGTGGGCTGCAGGCCGCGCAGAGCGGGTTCCAGCAACTGCTGTCCTCCACCAGCTCGGGGAGTTAGCGCGCCGAGCGGAGGCGCTCCCTGATCCGACGTGGGAATCCTCGCTGACAAGCCGCCCCTGGCCCTTCGCGCGCGTCGCGGAGGGCCAGGGCGGGCGGCACGAAGCGCGCAGAGCCGGCGCGCGTCGCGCACCGGGGCGCTCCTGGTGTCGCCCGCCGTCGCGCTCATCATCGCCTTCGTGCTGTTTCCGCTCGGCTACGCGGTCTACATCTCGCTCACCAACTGGCCGCTGCTCGGGCCCTACCACTTCGTCGGACTGGCCAACTACGAGCAGCTGCTGCACGACAGCGGGTTCAAGCACTCGGTCGTCTTCACCCTGACCTACACCGCGATCGTCACGCCCCCGATCTTCATCGTCGGCTACGGGCTCGCCGCGCTGCTCCGGGCCAACCGCTTCGGCGCCAGGGTCTTCCGGACGATCTTCTTCCTGCCCTTCGTCGTCGGGCTGAGCACGGTCAGCTTCATGTTCGAGATCGAGCTCCAGCCCAACTCGGGGGGCGTGGACTTCCTGCTCTCCAAGCTCGGCATCGTCTCCGACAGCCACGCCTGGACGGTGAACCAGACCAGCGCCCTCATCGCGATCTCGGTGATCGTGGTCTGGTTCGCCTCGGGTCTCACCATGCTCATCCTCACCGGGGGCATGCAGAGCATCCCGGCCGAGCTCTACGAGGCCGCGGATGTCGACGGGGCGTCGTGGTGGGCGAAGGAGTGGCGGATCACCCTTCCCATGCTGCGCCGGTCGATCGCGCTCGCCCTGATCATCTCGATCATCGGGTCGTTCCTGGCCTTCAACCAGTTCTACATCCTGGCGCAGAACAACGTGGGGCTGGAGACCGTCGTGGAATGGATCTACCAGACCGCCTTCACGCGCTTCCAGGTCGGGTACGCGACCGCGATGGCGATCTGCCTGGTGGTCGTCATCGCCCTGGTGACGACCGCGCAGTTCCTGATCCTGCGAGATGACACCGAGCTATGACCGAGATGGCCACCTACCACGACGAGGTCGTGGACGCCCCGGTGCCGGTGCCCCGCCGTGGCCGCGGTCCCGGGTTCTGGGCCTACCTCGGCGTGGCGATCTCCCTGGCGGTCGTCTTCATCCTGCCGATCATCTGGGCGGTCCTGCGTTCCTTCCAGCCGGCCAGCCTGTCGAGCCAGGCTCCGCAGTCCGCCGACTTCACCCACATGACGACGGCCAACTACAGCGCGGTCTCCCACGGGCAGTACGACGTCCTGCCCAACCTCGTCAACAGCGTGATCGTGGGCCTGGGCACCGCGCTGCTCACCACGGTGGTGGCGACGCTGGCCGGCTACGGCCTGGCCAAGTTCCGCTTCCGGGGATCGGGCATCGTCTTCGGGATCATCCTGCTCGCGTTGATGATCCCGTTCCAGGCTGTGCTCACGCCGTTGTACCTCGAGCTCTCAGACCTTCACCTCACCAACAACCTCCTCGGCCTCATCCTGGTGTACAGCACCTTCAACCTGCCGTTCGGCGTGTTCGTGATGCGCAACACCTTTCAACAGGTACCCCAGGAGCTCGTGGAGTCCGCGCGGGTCGACGGCGCGGGGTTCATGTTCACCTTGATGCGCGTGATGCGCCCGCTGATCCTGCCGGGGCTGGCCACCAGCGCCATGTACGCCTTTCTGTACGCCTGGACCGAGCTGCTGCAGGCGGTGACGTTCGTCCAGAGCCCGGAGAAGCTCACCCTGCCCGCCAAGCTCTACGAGGTGACGACGTCGACGTACGGCTCGATCAACAACGCGTACCTGTCGGCCGGTGTCGTGCTGGCGATGGTGCCGTGTGTCGTGTTGTACCTCGCGCTCCAGCGCTACTACGTGCAGGGAATGATGTCCGGGGCGGTCAAGGGCTGATGCACCCGAGACGTCACCCACACCAAGGAGGACAGTGAGAAGATGGCGACGCTAGCGCTCGAACAGGTCACCAAGGTCTTTGAGAACGGCGTGGTGGCGGTCAAGAGCGTGGACCTGTCGGTCGACGACGGGGAGTTCGTCGTCCTCGTGGGTCCCTCGGGGTGTGGCAAGACCACGGTGCTGCGCATGGTCGCCGGGCTCGAGGATGTGACCAGTGGGACCATCCGCCTCAACGGTGAGCCGGCGAACGACCTGTCACCGGGGCGGCGCGACGTGGCCATGGTGTTTCAGAACTACGCGCTCTACCCGCACCTCAACGTCCATCACAACATCGGATTCTCGCTGTCGGTGCGCAAGGTCCCGAAGTCCGTCAGGGACGAGAAGATCCGCGAGGCGGCCAAGCTCCTGGGCCTCTTCGAGCTGCTGGATGCCAAGCCGCGGCAGCTGTCGGGCGGCCAGCGCCAACGGGTGGCCATGGGCCGCGCTCTCGTCCGGGAGCCCGCGATCTTCCTCATGGACGAGCCGCTGTCCAACCTCGACGCCAGCCTGCGCGTCCAGATGCGCACCGAGGTCATGCACATCCAACGCCGCCTCGGGGCGGCGACGATGTACGTGACGCACGACCAGACCGAGGCCATGACGATGGGCGATCGCGTCGCGGTCATGCGCAAGGGCGTGCTCCAGCAGTTCGCCCCGCCTCAGGAGTTGTACGACCGTCCCGCGAACGTCTTCGTCGCCTCCTTCATCGGCTCGCCCGCCATGAACCTGTTCTCCGCGGCGATCGCGGCGGCGGGCGACCGTCTGGAGGTGGTCCTCGGGTCGCAGCGACTCCCACTTGCCGCAGGGAAGCAGTCGGCGCTGCATCAGCTCACGGGCCGCAGCGTGGTCGTCGGCATTCGGCCCGAGGATCTGGTGCCCGCGGCCAAGCGCGCGGAGGCGGGGGGCGAGAGCGACTGCGAGATCGTCGCCGACGTGGATCTCGTCGAGGCGCTCGGCAACGAGCAGCTGGTGCATTTCGCGATCGACGCCGAGAACTTCCGCGCCGGCGGGATCCGGCTGGCCAGCGACTCCGGGCACGCGGTGGCCTCGCGCTTCGCCGGGACGTCGAACGGGAAAGGGGTCGCGCGCGTCGAGCCGCGAGTCCGCGTGGCCTCCGGGGAGAGTCTCACGCTCGCCCTCGATGCCGAGCGGCTCCACTTCTTCGATCCCGACACGGGTCTGACGCTGCCCCGTGAGCAGGGCGCACGCGTGGAGGTCCCGGCGCTGTAGCGGCGCAACGCGAACCACCGGGGCGTGGTGCGACAGACAACTTGGAACATCGAGCAGGAGACTGAGGGCCTTAGATGACAGGAGTGAACGTCGGAAGTGCAGAGCAATCGTCCACGAGGGTTCGTGGCCACGATCATGCGGGCCCGGTGCGTCCCACCTCGGGCGCTCGCACGGCGGTGCGCCCGGTGGGTTACGGCGACGCCGTGCTCAGCGGTGGCTTCTGGGGCGCCCGGCAGGAGCGCAACCGAGTGACCTCCATCCCCATCGGCAGCCGCCGCCTGCGCGATGCCGGCAATCTGGAGAACCTGCGTCTCGGCGCGCGGCCGGGCGATGCCCGCGCGTCCTACGTGGGTCCGGTGTTCATGGACTCAGACATCTACAAGTGGCTGGAGGCGGTGGCCTGGGAGCTCGGGCGCGCCCATGACCCGCAGCTGGCGGCCGAGCTCGCCGAATGGACCGTGGCGCTGGCCGAGGCCCAGGACGACGACGGCTACCTCAACTCCTGGGTGCAGGCGGGCGGCGACCCCGCGCGCCGCTACGAGGACCAGGCGATGGGGCACGAGCTGTACTGCTACGGGCACCTCATCCAGGCGGCCGTGGCCGCCCACCGCGCCGCCGGTTACCCGGACCTGCTCGCCGTCGCCCGACGGGCCGCCGACCACCTCGTCGCCACCTTCGGCCCCGACCTGAACCCGGGCCTCGACGGCCACCCCGTGGTCGAGATGGCGCTCGTCGAGCTGTACCGAGAGACGGGCGATAGGGCCTATCTGGCCCTGGCTCGTCATTTTGTGCTCGCCCGCGGCCATGCATCCCTCTCCGGGCATGGCCGCGGGCCCATGTACTACTGCGATCGGGTCCCCGCCGAGGAGGCCACGCACATCGAGGGCCACGCCGTGCGCGCCCTCTACTTCGCCTCGGGCGTCGCCGACGTCGCCGTCGAGCTCCCGGCGCCGGACGCCGCGCGCCTGGAGGAGGCCCAGCGCCGCGTCTGGCACGACATGGTGGCCGCGCGGATGTACCTCACCGGCGGCACGGGCTCGCGGTGGGACGGGGAGGCGTTCGGCGACGCCTTCGAGCTGCCCCCGGACCGCGCCTACTGCGAGACCTGCGCGGCGGTCGCCACCGTGCAGTGGAGCTGGCGCCTGCTGCTGGCCACCGGCGAGCCGCGCCACGCGGACCTGATCGAGCGCGTGCTCTTCAACGGGTTCGCCTCCGGTACCTCGCTGGAGGGCAACGAGTTCTTCTACGTCAATGCGCTGCGCGTCCGCGGCGGCGCCGTTGCCGATGACCACCGCAACCCCGCCGAGGGGCGCCATGGCTGGTACAGCTGCGCCTGCTGTCCGCCCAACGTGATGCGCACCGTCGCGCAGCTGAGCGGCTACCTGGCCACCCACGGCGAGGACTCCGTGCAGCTCCAGCAATACGCCGGCGGCTCACTGCGCGCCGGGCTGGCCGGCGGCGAGGTGAGCCTTGGCGTGACCACCGACTACCCCTGGAACGGGCGGGTGGAGATCGAGGTGCTCGCGGCGCCCGGCGACGAATGGGCGCTGGATCTGCGCATCCCCGCCTGGTGCGAGGGCGCCGCCGCGACGGTCCATCCCGTCGAGGGATCCAACGGCGCCGAGGCCGAGCCCCGAGCCGCCAGGATGCCGGGCACCTACCTGCGCCTCGCGCGCTCCTGGGCGGCCGGAGACCGGGTCGTCCTCGAGCTCCCGATGGACGTCCGCATCACCGTCCCCGACGAGCGCGTCGACGCCGTGCGCGGGTGTGGGGCCGTCGAGGTCGGGCCGCTCGTGTACTGCTTCGAGGACCACGATCAGCCCGATGGCGTGAGCGTCGACGACATCGTGCTGGACGGCGCGCACGCCACCGTGAGCTGGCGGCCGGATCTGCTCGGCGGGGTCGGCGTGGTGGAGCTCGACGGCGGGTGGCGCGACGACGGGTCCGCCTCGGCCGGGTCAGCGCAATCAGCGCAGGAGGGGTCTGTGCCCGCGGGGTACCGACGCCGTGGCGAGTCCAGGGCGGTGACCCCGGCCAGGCTCACCGCCATCCCCTACCACGCGTGGGCCAACCGTGGGGTGCGGGCCATGCGCGTCTGGGTGCCCTTGGCTGGCGTATGAGGTGGTCTGGGGGCCGAACGTCGACTGCGGCTGAGGAAGGGGGACCCGGGTGGGCGGCGAGCCCGGGACCTGACAGCCAATTCGCGACAAATCAGGATCGCGCCACCTGATTTGGCGCGGAGTGGTCGCCACGCGACCTCCACCGGGCAAATCAGGTCAGCCGGTGCCGATTTGTCGTCAAATGGTCGTTGGACAACTGCCGCAGGCGCTGAGCGCAGGCGGGGGGCTAGTGGCCGTGGTGGCCGTGCCCGTCGTGGCCGCTGTCTCCTGCGGGGCCGCCCGGGTCTCCAGGGCCGCCGGGGCCGCCGGGGCCGCCGGGGCCGCCGGGGCCGTGGTGCCCCCCGTCGCCGCCCTGCCCGCCCGGGTCTCCGGGACCGCCGGGGCCGCCCTGCCCGCCCGGGTGTCCGGGGCCGCCGTCGCCGCCGGGGCCGCCCTGCCCGCCCGGGGGTCCGGGGCCGCCGTCGCCGCCGGGGCCGCCCTGCCCGTCCGGGTGACCGGAACCGCCGGAGCCGCCCTGTCCCTCGTGGCCGGCATGGCCGCGGGGCGCACCACCATCGTGCCCCTGGTCGTGATGCCCACCTGACGAGTCGCCTTGCCCGCCCGCCCCGCTCGGGTGTCCGTCCGCCCCGCTGCGGTGCCCGTCCGCGGCGTGCCGGTTCCGGGCGGCGGCCTGGTGACGGTCACGTCGGCTCGGCCGGGTCCGCGTGGGCGCGCTGGCCACCACCGTGCTCCCGGCCGAGGCGGTGGGTGACGTCGCGGCGGGGATCGGAGCCGGCGGGCTGGGGGTCGCCGGCGCGGTCGTCTGCGTGGGCGCGGCGGGCGTGGCAGGTGTCCGGCGGCGCGTGCCCGTCGAGCGCCGCCGGGTGGCCGCCGAGTGCCGCGCGCTCGTGCGCCGGCGGCCGGTCGACGTGGCGGTGGTGCGGCGGCCGCCGGCGGCGGTCCCGCCCCGCGCGGCTCGGGCGGCCGTCGTCCGGCCTCGCGCGGCCACGAAGGTCGCGGTGGGCCTCGCCGCTCCGCGGCCCTTGCCATGGGCGCCCGCATGCCTGGCGGCGCGGTGGCGCGGGCGATGGTGCTGCGCGGGGGCGTTCAGCGCCGTCGAGGCCGGTGATTGGGCCGCGGCCGGCGGGCGCCCCAGAGGTCCCGCGCCGATCGAGAGCGCCACGAGCCCGAGAACCACGACGGCGGCGATGCCCGCGGCGGCGAGACGGACGGTGGGGGAGCGGCGCATCCTGGCGACCGGCCCCACCCACCCCGCGACGCTCCCGGCGGCCGCCGCGGCCGCCGCGGGCGGCGGTGTCTCGGCGGCGGCAGGCTGCGGGTCCGGAGCGATGGCAGCGGGCTCGTCGGCGGGCGCCGGAGCCGCTGCGGGCTCCGGGGGTGCGCCTCCGGCGCCGGATCCGGTGGATGATCCCTCGCTCACGATCGGCTCATGATAGGCGGGCCATGGGGCCTGCGGCCCGCGTCCGCGACGCCTGACCCCCCGGGTGGTGGGTAGGCTTGAGGGCGATGATCAGCACCAACCAGCTCAAGAACGGAAACCACATCGAGGTCGACGGCGTCGTCTACAAAGTCGTCGAGTTCCAGCACGTCAACCCCGGCAAGGGCGCCGCCTTCGTGCGCACGAAGCTGCGCCGCGCCTCCGACGGCAACGTCATCGACAAGACCTTCCGCGCGGGGGAGAAGTTCCGCTCGATCCGCACCGAGGTGCGCCGGATGCAGTTCCTCTACTCCGACGGGGTCGACGCGCACTTCATGGACTCCGAGAGCTACGAGCAGCTCACGGTCCCGCAGGCCCAGCTCGAGGAGGAGCTGCGCTGGACCAAGCCCAACGACGAGGTGGAGCTGCTCGTCATCGACGGCCAGCCCGGTGGCCTGCAGCTCCCGACCGCCGTCGACCTCGAGGTCACCGAGACCGAGCCCGGCCTGCGCGGCGACACCGCATCGGGCGGCGGCAGCAAGCCCGCCACGCTGGAGACCGGCGCCGCGGTCCAGGTGCCGCTGTTCGTCAACATCGGTGACCGGGTGCGGGTCGACACCCGGTCCGGCAAGTACCTCTCGCGCGCCTAGGGCCCCGATCGCGGCTCGCGGCCGCGGAACACCTCGGCCAGCGCGACGGCCGTGGCCACCCCGGCGTTGAGGCTCTCGAGCCCGGCGCGGCCGCCGGGGATGCGCACCAGGGCGTCGCAGAGCTGTTTCGTGCGCTGCCGCAGCCCCTCGCCCTCGGCGCCGATGACGAGCACGGTCTTGGCGTCGAATTCGGTCTGGGCCAGGGTGCCCTGGCCGCGCTCGTCGAGGCCGTAGATCCAGAAGCCGAGCCCCTTGAGGGTCTCGAGGCTGCGGGCCAGGTTGGTGACGCGGAAGGTGGGGACGAGCTCGGCGCCGCCGACGGCCACCCGCGCCACGAGCGGCGACACCTCGGCGGCCCGGTTCTTCATCAGCAGCAGCGCGTCGACGCCGAAGAAGGCGGCGCTGCGCAGGATCGTGCCGAGGTTCTGGGGATCGGAGATCTGGTCGAGCGCCAGGACCACCTGCGCGTCTGACAGCTCGTCGAGGTCCGCCTCGGTGCGCAGCGGGCGGGGCGTGGTGATGGCGAGGATCCCCTGATGCTTGTCGTCGTCGGTGACCCCGCCGACGCGGCGAAACTCCGGCCAGGGAAGGAACTCGGGATCGATACCCGCCTCGCGGGCGAGGGCGATGAGATCGCGGTGATAGGACTCCTTGCCCGCCAGCACCAACCGGGTCACCGATTCCGGGCGGGCCAGGAGGACCGCCTTGACCGAGTGCTTGCCGAAGACCTTGTCCACGGCCGAGGACGGTATCGCGCTGCCCACGGGATCCCACACTCCCGATCGCTGGCACTCTTAACATGAGAGTGCCAATTTGGTCTTGAATCGCGCTCAGCGCGAGCTATAGTGGTGGCCGCGCTGGCACTCTGTGCACGCGAGTGCCAAGCGCCGTAGTTCGCACACTTCTACCGGAGGTCGGATCACATGAAGCTCAAGCCCCTCGGCGATCGCCTGATCGTACGGGCCATCGAGGAGGAGGAGACCACAGCGAGTGGGATCGTCCTGCCCGATACCGCCAAGGAGAAGCCCCAGAAGGGCAAGGTCCTCGCCGTCGGAGACGGCAAGGTCAACGAGGACACCGGCAAGCGCACCCCGCTTGACGTCGCCGAGGGCGACGAGGTCCTCTACAGCAAGTACGGCGGCACCGAGATCAAGGTGGACGGCGAGGAGCTGCTCGTCCTCCGCGAGTCCGACGTGCTGGCCAAGGTCCAGTAGTCACGCTTTTCGCCAACTAGGAGAACCTGAGAACACATGGCACATAAGGAACTGAAGTACGAAGCGGAGGCTCGCAAGGCGCTCGAGCAGGGCGTCGACGCGGTAGCCAACGCCGTCAAGGTGACCCTCGGCCCGCGCGGCCGCTACGTCGTCCTTGACAAGAAGTTCGGCGCCCCCACGATCACCAACGACGGCGTCACCATCGCCCGTGAGATCGAGGTCGAGGACGTCTTCCAGAACCAGGGCGCCCAGCTCGTCCGCGAGGTCGCCACGGCGACCAACGACGTGGCCGGCGACGGCACCACCACGGCGACCGTGCTGGCCCAGGCAATCGTGCGCCAGGGTCTGAAGAACGTCGCCGCCGGCGCCAACCCGCTGGCGCTCAAGCGCGGCATCGAGCGCGCCGTCGACCAGGTGGTCAAGAACATCGAGCTCCAGTCCAAGGAGATCTCCGGCAAGGACCAGATCGCCCGCGTGGCGACGATCTCGGCCGGCGACGAGGAGATCGGCGACGTCATCGCCGATGCCATCGACAAGGTCGGCAAGGACGGCGTGGTCAACGTCGAGGAGGGCCAGACGTTCGGCATGGACCTCGAGTTCACCGAGGGCATGCAGTTCGACAAGGGCTACATCTCGCCCTACATGGTCACCGACCAGGAGCGCATGGAGGCGACGCTGGAGGATCCCTACATCCTCATCGCCAACCAGAAGATCGGCTCCGTCCGCGACGTGCTGCCCGTGCTGGAGCAGACCATCCAGTCCGGCAAGCCGCTGCTGATCATCGCCGAGGACGTCGAGGGTGAGTCGCTGGCGACGCTGGTCGTCAACAAGCTCCGCGGCACGTTCACCGGTGTGGCCGTCAAGGCTCCGGGCTTCGGCGACCGTCGTAAGCGCATGCTGGAGGACATCGCCATCCTCACCGGCGGCGAGGTCATCACCGAGGAGATGGGCCTGAAGCTGGAGAACACCCAGCTCTCCCAGCTCGGCCGTGCCCGTCGCGTGGTCGTGGCCAAGGACACGACGACGATCGTGGACGGCAACGGTGACTCAGACGCGATCAAGGGCCGGATCAACCAGATCAAGTCCGAGATCGAGACCACCGATTCCGACTTCGACCGCGAGAAGCTCCAGGAGCGCCTCGCCAAGCTGTCGGGCGGCGTGGCCGTCGTCAAGGTCGGCGCTGCCACCGAGACGGAGATGAAGGAGAAGAAGCACCGCGTCGAGGACGCGCTGCAGGCCACCCGCGCCGCCCTCGAGGAGGGCATCGTGCCGGGCGGCGGCGTGGCGCTGCTGGTCGCTCAGAAGGCGCTCAACGTCGACGCCATCGAGCTCCCCGACGAGCAGACGGGCGCGAGGATCGTGTACCGGGCGCTCGAGGAGCCGCTCCGTCAGATCTCCGAGAACGCCGGCCTGGAGGGTTCGGTCGTCGTCAACGACGTCCGCAAGGCCAAGAAGGGTCACGGCCTCAACGCGGCCACGGGCGAGATCGTCGACCTGATCGCGGCGGGCATCATCGACCCGGCCATGGTCACGCGCTCCGCGCTGCAGAACGCCGCGTCGATCGCCAAGAACATCCTCACCACCGAGGCGATCGTCGCCGAGGTGCCCGAGAAGGATGGCTCCGGCGGTGGCGGCGGTGGCATGCCCGACATGTCGGGGATGATGTAGACCGCCTGACTGGCAGAGAAGTGTTCGAAGGGCCCGGCGCGTGCCGGGCCCTTCGCCGTTAAGGCCGGTGGCGCGAGTCTCAGGAGCCGCTCAGCGTCACCGCTCGCGCGGCCGCGGCTCGCAGCTCGCGGCGGTAGAGGCCCAGGGTCTGGCGGGCCACCTCGGCCCAGTCGAAGCGCAGGACGTGCTCACGCGCCTCGGCGACGAGCTGGGCCCGCTCGGCGTCGTCGGTGAGGACGCGCTTCAGGATCTCCTGCAGCGCGGCCGCGTCGCGCGAGGGGAAGCGCAGGCCGACCGTACCGTCGTCGGGCACGACCTCGCGCAGGCCGCCGGTGTCGGCGACGACGCAGAGGCAGCCCGACGCCATCGCCTCCAGCGCCACGATCCCGAAGGGCTCGTAGATCGACGGGACGATGCTCATGTCGGCGATGCGATAGAGCGAGTGCAGCATGTCGTCGCCGACCCAGCCGAGGAAGACCCCCTTGCGATGCAGCCCCAGCCGCCACGCCTGGCGGCGCAGCTCGGCCTCGGCGGTGCCCGTCCCGGCGACGACGAAGCGGACGTTGCCCAGGTGCTGGATCACCGGTGCCAGCGCGTCGAGCGCCAGGTGGAACCCCTTCTCGTAGACGAGGCGGCCGACGAGGAGCACGAGCCGCTCGTCGGGCTTGGCGTACTGCGCCCGGAGGCCATCGAGGTCGTCGGCGACGGGCTCGAGGTCACGCGGGTCGATTCCGTTCTGCATCGCGGTGACCTTGGTGGCCCGGATCGCGAACACGTCGGCGACGTGACTGCGCATGTAGCGGCTGCACGTGATCACCCGGTCCGCGCGGCGCACCATGTCGCGCTCGGCGGCGTGGATGTGGGACTGCGGGTACTTGTCGACCCAGCCCTGATGGCGCCCGTACTCGGTGGCGTGCACGGTGGCGATCCATGGCCGCGGCGCGCGCCGGGCGACGCGCTCGGCGGCCCCGGCCACCAGCCAGTCGTGGGAGTGGATGAGGTCGAAGCGCAGCTCGGCGTCGAGCTCGGCGCCCGCCTGGGCCATGTCCTCGTTCATCGATGCCACCCAGCGGATGAACGCCTTGACGTCGCGCGGGAACGGCGCCTCGCGGACGCGATGCACGATCACGCCGTGGCGCTCCTCGCGCGCCGGCAGGTGCTCTGAGCCGCGGGTGAGCACGTGCACCTCGACGCCCTCGCCGACCAGGTTCTCCGACAGCTTGCGCACGTGGCGTGCCAGACCGCCCTCGATCACGGGCGGGTATTCCCAGGAGAACGTCAGGGTGCGCATCGGGCGGGGAGCGCGGGACTCTACCTGGGATCTTCGAACGCTCGAGCCAGGTGCCGGTAGCCGGTGCGCAGGTGGGCCAGGAGATCCTCGTCGGGGTGGCTGACCCAGCGCACGAAGGCCGACATCGACGCCCCGAGCGCCATGTGCCCGACGGTGAGCGGGATGAGGTCGTCCGGGCTCTGACCCCGGCGCTCGGCCACGAACTCGGCCACCACGTGGCGCCAGTCGGCGTAGCGCACCATCGAATGGGCCTGAAGCGTGGGGACGCTGGTGATCAGCGTCATGCGCAGCCGCAGCTCCTCCAGCGCCTCGCCCTCATAGGTGTTGGAGACGACGACGGCGCGCCCCAGCGTCTCCATCATCGGCTCGCCGGGGTCGGCGGCGGCCAGCTCGACGCGCAGCCGCTCCAGGACCCCGTCGAAGTTGCCCCAGACCAGGTCGTTCTTGGACGAGAAGTAGCGAAACAGCGTCCGGCGGCCCACGCCGACGGCCGTGGCGATGTCATCGAGCGTCGTCGCGTCGAAACCGTCGCGCACGAACAGGGTGAGCGCCGTGCTGGAGAGCTGATCGTGGCTCGTCCGGGGCGGCCGGCCGCGCGTCGCGGGGGCGCCGGCGTCTGACTGGCGAAGCGCCGAGGTTGACATCCTGACCGATAATCTACCCAGCCCTTGATATCTGGCACCGAGTGCGATAAATCATGAGCGCATCTCACCACCCACCGCGAGGAGCACCATGACGCAGCCAGACACGCAGATCGCCGACGTCGCGCCCCTGCCCGGAGCCACTCCGGCGTCGATCGAGACCGCGACGACGCAGCCCATGCGGTCGCCTGCGCCGGCGCCCGCGAGGACCGTCACCCGGCCGGCCGATGACCTCGTGCAGGACGACCTCCTCGTCGAGGACGTGTCCATCGACGGCATGTGCGGCGTCTACTAGGAGAGGACGCTGACCCATGGCCATCAACGCACCGGGAAGCTTTGACATCGACCGCCCGTGGCGCCTGGACGGCCAGGTCGCCATCCGGCCCGAGCGCTTCGGTGCGCTCGCCTACCACTTCGGGACGCGCCGCCTCTCATTCCTGAAGTCGCGCAAGCTGCTGGCGGTGGTGCAGGCGCTCGCCGAGCACCCCAGCGGGCGGGAGGCGTGCCGGGTCGCCGGGGTCGACGGCGCGGAGCTCCCCGCCTACACCCGTGCGCTCGAGACGCTGGCCGCGTCCGGGATGGTCACCGAACGAGACCGGCCATGAGCGCGACCGCGGCGACCGGCCGCAGCCTCATCGACCACTTCGAGGCCGGCCTCGACGCGCCGATCTGCCTCACCTGGGAGCTGACCTACGCCTGCAACCTCGCGTGTGTCCACTGCCTGTCGAGCTCGGGTCGGCGCGACCCGCGCGAGCTCACGACGCAGGAGTGCCGCGAGGTGGTGGACGAGCTCCAGCGCATGCAGGTGTTCTACGTCAACATCGGTGGCGGCGAGCCGACGGTGCGCCGCGACTTCTGGGAGCTGCTGGACTACGCGACCGCCCATGACGTCGGGGTCAAGTTCTCCACCAACGGCAGCCGGATCACGCCGCAGCGCGCCCAGATGCTGGCCGCCAACGACTACCTCGACGTGCAGGTCTCGCTCGACGGGGCCTCGGCCGAGGTCAACGACGCCGTCCGCGGACCTGGCTCCTACGCCACCGCCCTGCGCGCCCTGGAGCACCTCGCCACGGCCGGAATGGAGAACTTCAAGCTCTCGGTGGTGGTCACGCGCCACAACGTGGCCGAGCTCGATGCCCTGGAGGCGATCGCGCAGCGCTACGGCGCGCAGCTGCGGCTCACGCGCCTGCGGCCCTCGGGCCGGGGCGCCGACGTGTGGGACGAGCTGCATCCCACGGCGGCCCAGCAGCGGCTGCTCTACGACTGGCTGATGGAGCGCGGCGAGCGCGTGCTCACCGGGGACTCGTTCTTTCACCTGGGTGGGTACGGCGACGCGCTCCCCGGGCTCAACCTGTGCGGCGCGGGACGCGTCGTGTGCCTGATCGACCCCGTCGGTGACGTGTACGCCTGCCCCTTTGCCATCCATGAGACGTTCCTGGCCGGCAGCGTGCGCGACCCCGGCGGCTTTGCCGGCGTGTGGCGGGAGTCCGAGCTCTTCCGTGAGCTGCGCAGCCCGCAGACGGCGGGGGCGTGCGCGTCGTGCGGCCTGTTCGACGCCTGCCGCGGGGGCTGCATGGCGGCCAAGTTCTTCACCGGCCTGCCTCTGGACGGACCCGATCCGGAGTGCGTCCTCGGCCACGGGGAGGCACTGCTGGCGCAGGCCGGGCGGCCAGGACGGATCCCGGCGCCCGCCGTCGACCACTCGCGCCGAGCACCGGCGCCCCGCGCGTGTGATGACGATCCGCTGGCCGGCCTGAAGGTGATCCGCTGATGGCTGCCGAATGGTTCGAGTCCGTCGCGGAGGCGCAGCGGCGCGCCGAGCGCCGGCTGCCCTCCAGCGTCGCCAAGGCCATCTGGGCCGGCGCCGAACGGGGTCTCACCCTGCGTGACAACGTCGAGGCCTTCGGCGAGCTCGGCTTCGCCCCCCACGTCGCGGGCCTGTCGTCCCAGCGCGACCTGACGACGCGTGTGATGGGCCAGGAGCTGGCCCTGCCGGTGCTCATCTCCCCGACGGGGGTGCAGGCCGTGCATCCGGAGGGCGAGGTGGCGGTGGCGCGGGCGGCGGCCGCGCGCGGGACGGCGATGGGCCTGAGCTCGTTTGCCTCCCAGCCGGTCGAGGCGGTCACCGCCGTCAACGCTCAGACGTTGTTCCAGGTCTACTGGGCCGGGTCTCGGGAGCAGATGAGCGAGCGCCTGGACCGGGCGCGGGCCGCCGGCGTCACCGGCGTGATCCTCACGCTGGACTGGACGTTCTCCCACTCGCGTGACTGGGGCAGCCCGGCGATCCCGGAGCAGATGGACGTCAAGACGATGCTGCGCTTCGCGCCTGAGGCGCTGCGCCGGCCGCGGTGGCTGCGTGACTGGGCCAGGGCGGGTGGGCCGCCCGACCTCACCGTCCCCAACATGGCCCCGCCCGGTGGGCCGGCCCCGACGTTCTTCGGCGCCTATGGCGAGTGGATGATGACCCCGCCGCCGAGCTGGGACGACCTGCGCTGGCTGCGCCACCAGTGGGACGGGCCGTTCATGGTCAAGGGAGTGATGCGCGTCGACGACGCCCGGCGCGCGGTGGACATCGGGGCCAGCGCGATCTCGGTCTCCAACCACGGCGGCAACAACCTGGACGGCACGCCCGCGACGATCCGCGCCCTGCCGGCGGTCGCCGAGGCCGTCGGCGATCAGCTCGACGTGGTTCTGGATGGGGGGATCCGCCGCGGCAGCGACGTCGTCAAGGCGGTCGCGCTCGGCGCCCGCGCGGTGATGATCGGCCGCGCCTCCCTGTGGGGCCTGGCCGCCAACGGGCAGGCCGGCGTCGAGAACGTGCTCGACGTCCTGCGCGCCGGGATCGATTCGGCCCTGCTGGGCCTGGGACACGGGTCGATCAGCGAGCTCAGCTCCGATGATCTGCTCGTCCCCGACGGCTTCGCGCGCCGACTGGGCGAGCCGCGTCCGCCCACCGGCCTGCAGTCGCGCGCCCCCAGCGGCCGCCACGCGGCGTGAGACTCGGCGCCTGCACCTGGCCTGAGCTCGATCACGGCATTCCGCCGCGCCTGCTCATCCCGCTGGGAGCCACCGAGCAGCACGGCCCCCATCTCCCGCTCGCCACCGACACCGTGATCGCATCCGCGGTGGCCGAGGGCGTGGCCCGAGAGCGGTCAGACGTGGCGGTGGCCCCGGCGCTGCCCTATGGCGCCAGCGGGGAGCACGCCGGGTTCTCGGGCACGCTCTCGCTCGGCGCCCGGGTCACCGAGATCGCGCTGGTCGAGCTCGTCCGCAGCGCCGATCACTTCGCCGACGTCGTGCTGGTCTCCTGGCACGGGGGCAACGCCGTCGCGGTGAGGCGGGCGGTGGCGCGCAGCCGCGATGACGGCCGCACGGTGTGCTGCTGGGAGCCGCGACTGCCCGGCGCCGGAACCGATGCCCACGCCGGGTGGATCGAGACATCGCTGATGCTGGCCATCGCGCCGGAGATGGTGGGCGACGCGCGGCCCGTGGGTCCGCCCGAGCCGCTGTCTGACCTCATGCCGGTCCTGCGCGAGCACGGGGTGCAGGCGGTGTCGCCCAGCGGCGTGCTCGGCGATGCGCGCGAGGCGTCCGCGGCCCAGGGCCGAACCCTGCTGGCGAGCCTCGTGACCGACCTCGCCGCGTTCCTGGCGCGGACCGAGCCGGTGGCTGTCGCCCGATGAGTGCGCCGCCGACCCTGCCGGTGGCGCTGGACCCCGGGGTCCGGGTGAGCGCCGGCGGGCGCGTGCTGGCCGGCGGCACGCCGGTGCGGCTCATCTCGCTCACCGAGGGCGGGGCCCGCGTCGTCTCGCGCTGGCGGGGGCCGGGCGCGCCATCCCCGATCGGGGAGCGATCTGCGGAGCGGCGCCTCGCTCGCCGGCTGCTCGATGCAGGGATCCTCACCCCCCATCCGCCGCCCGCCGAGTCGACGGCCGGCCTCACCGTGGTGGTGCCCGTGCGTGACCGTCCGGCGCAACTCGAGCGCTGTCTGGACGCAGTCCGGGACACCTGCCTGGACGCGCACATCATCGTCGTCGACGACGGGTCGCGCGATCCCGGGCCGGTGCGGGCAATCTGCGCGGCGCGGAGCGCGCGGGTGATCCGCCACGAGCAGCCGCAGGGCCCCGGCGCGGCGCGCAACGCGGCCCTGGCCGTCTGCGTCACGCCGTTCGTCGGCTTCGTCGATTCCGACGTCGTCCTCACCGCCGGCGCCGCGGCGCGCCTGCTCGGCCATCTCTGCGATCCGACGGTGGGCGCGGTGGCGCCGCGGGTGCGCGGCCTGCCGCCGGCGCGCGGGGTGATCGGCGCCTTTCAGGAGAGGCGCTCGGCGCTGGACATGGGTCCGCGGGGCGGCCTGGTGGCACCGGGCCGGCCGGTCTCCTACGTGCCCAGCGCGGTGCTCTTCGCCCGCCGCGGCGCGATCGGCGACGGGTTCGACGCGGAGCTGCGCGTCGGTGAGGACGTCGATCTCGTGTGGCGGCTGTGCCGGGCCGGGTGGCGGGTGCGCTATGCGTCAGAGGTGCCGATCTGGCACGACCACCGCGTCCGCCTGCGCGATTTCGTCGCCGATCGCTGGTGGTACGCGCGCTCGCTGGGCCCGCTGGCCCGCCGGCACCCGGGTGCGGCGCCGGCGATGCGGGTGAGCCCCGGCCTCGCCCTGCCGTGGGCGCTCCTGCTGGCCCGACGGCCGCGCCCGGCGCTCGCCTCAGCCGTCTGGACGATCGTGCGCTACCGCGCCAAGCTGCGCCGGGTGGGTGGGGACGTCTCCCCGGTGAAGCTCGCGTCCGCCGGTGTGGCGCGTGGGCTGGCCGCCACGGGTCAGGGCCTCGGCTACGCGGTCCGCCGCGCGTGGGCGCCGCCGGTGGTCGCACTGGCGGCGCGCCGGGGGAGGGGCGCACGTCGCGCTCGCGCCGTGCTGCTCGCCGCCTTCGCGCTCCCGCTCATCGAGGATGCCCGGAGCACTCGTGACCTGCGCGCGCTGCCCGCCGATGCCGCGCTGCGCGTCCTGGCCGAGCTCGTCGCTCTCGCCGGCACGTGGGACGGCTGCCTGCGCGCGCGCACCATCCGCCCGCTCCTACCCACCCGCGGGGGCGATCGATGAGCGGCGTCGCCGTGGTCACCGGCGCCGCGCGCGGGATCGGCGCCGCCACCGTGACGCGCCTGGCCGCCGCGGGGTGGAGCGTCGTCGCCGTCGACCGCTGCGCCGACGATCCCCGGTTGCCCTACGGGCTGGGCACCCCCGAGGATCTCGACGCGGTGGTGGCGCACGCGCGGGAGCTGGTCGGCAACGGCGAGCGGGTCCGATCGCTCGTCGGCGACGCGGCGTCGCTTCAGGACATGGCCGAGGCGGTGGCCTGCGCCGAGCGCGAGTTCGGCGGGCTGGACGCCGTGATCGCGGTGGCGGGAGTCATCGCGGGCGGGGTTCCACTGTGGGAGATGCCCGTGACCGAGCAGGACGCGGTGATGGACGGCAACCTGCGCTCGGCGCTCGTCGCCGCGCGTGTGGGTATCCCTGCGCTGCTGCGTCGTCCGGAGCCGCGCTCGGGACGCTTCGTGGCCGTCGCCTCGGCGGCGGCGACGCGCGGGCTGCCGATGCTCGCCGCCTACTGCGCCGCCAAGGCCGGCGTGACCGGGCTGGTGCGGGCGCTGGCCGCCGAGCTGCGCGGGACGGGGATCACCGCCAACGCGGTCAGCCCCGGTTCCACGCAGACGCCGATCCTGGATGAGAGTGCCCGCCTCTACGGCCTGGAGTCGAGTGAGGCGTTCTCGGCGCAGCAGCCGCTGGCGCGGCTGATCCGGCCCGAGGAGGTCGCGGACGCCATCGTGTGGCTGGCCGGCTCGGCGGCCGCCGCGGTGACCGGATCGACGGTCGCCGTGGACGGCGGCTTGTCGCTCTGACGCCGATTTTTGACACTCAGTGCGCTAGCCGTCAAGTCTCCATGCGCGCACCATCAATTTCGCACCCCAGTGCCGTTATGACGTGCCATGATCGGCCCCGGTCACATCACGTTCACCACCGGGTTGCGGGAGCTCCCTGTGCAAAAACGGGGAACCGCGCCGACCGGTTCCAGCTGTCTGGAAAGCGGAGGAGATATGGTCGCATCCACCGGAGAGAGCCCTCTGAGTCGACCGCGCGCGGGGCGTCGCCCTGCCCGGCTGAGAGGACGGCGCTGTGGCGCCAGTCTGCTCGCCGTCTGCGCCTGCCTGGCGGTGACGGCCTGTGGCAGCTCCTCGAAGTCCAGCTCCACTCCGGCCGCGACCAGCTCTTCGGCCTCGAGCTCGGCCAGCGGCACGGGCACCAGTTCCTCGGCCACGCCGAAGGCCGGCGGGTCGCTCACCGTGCTGGAGAGCGCCGGCTTCGCCGGCGACTGGCCGACGGGCCTGGACCCGGCGACCAACACCAATGGCGCCGCCGACCAGAGTCAGATGGACGCGATCTTCGGCGAGCCATGGGAGCTGGGGAACGACGGCAAGCTCCATTCCGATCTGGCTACGGGATACAAGTTCTCCAATGGCGGCGCGACGATCACGATCACCCTGCGCCCCGGCGTGAAGTTCTCGGACGGAACGCCGCTCAACGCCGCCGCAGTCGTGTTCAACTGGAAGCGCGACGAGGCCACGCCGTGCACCTGCAAGCCGACCAACTTCGTCGTCAAATCCATCACGGCGCCGAACCCGACGACGGTGGTCGTCAACCTCACGGCGCCTGACGGTGCCTTCGTCAACCAGCTCCAGGACTCCAACTTCTCCTGGATCGCCTCGCCCGCCGCCTTCAAGAAGATGGGCGAGCAGCAATTCAAGCTCAAGCCCGTCGGCGCCGGCCCGTTCACGGTGGTCTCGGACACCCTGAGCAACCAGCTGGTGCTCAAGAAGAATCCCACCTACTGGGAGAGCGGGAAGCCCATGCTGGACGGGCTCACCTTCAAGACCACGGCTGGCGACGAGACGGCGCTGGAGGCGATGCAGTCCGGGCAGGCCCAGGCCTACGAGGGCATGAACACCCCGAAGCTCGTCCAGTCTTTCAAGGGGAAGTTCACCATCACGCCCGAGCCGTCGACGTCGCCGTACGACATCCAGCTCAACACCGCGGTGCCGCCGTTCAACAACAAGAACGCCCGGCTTGCGATCTACTACGCCACCGACACCCAGCTGCTGAACCAGAAGCTGTTCGGCAACATCTATCCGAACACGCAGTCCTTCACGGCCCAGGCGGGCTTGTTCTACAACCCGACGGTTCCGGGCTACCCGGGCTATGACCTCAACAAGGCAAAAGCGCTGGTCAAGCAGCTCGGCGGGCTGACCGTCAACTTCTTCACCATCACCCAGCCGGCCACCCAGAACTTCATGGTGGCCCTCCAGCAGATGTGGAAGCAGGCGGGGATCAACGCCTCCATCCACTTCTACTCGCTGGCCACCCTGATCCAGCAGTTCCAGGGCAAGTGGCAGGCGGCGCTGCAGACCGCAGGCGCCTGGGATCCGGGGGGCGGAGTCGGGGTGGCCTTCCGCTTCAACTCCCACTCACCGTTCTCGGGCGTTCACGATCCCAAGCTTGACGCACTGCTCGCCCAGGGCCAGGGCGCGACGGACCCCGCGGCCCGCAAGTCGTTCTACGACAAGGCGGCGGAGTACATCGCCCAGAACGCCTACGGGCCGTTCCTGTTCCCGGTCGCGACCTGGAACGTCGCCGCGCACGGCGTCAGTGGCCCGGGCCTGACCAATGCCATCCCCTCGGTGGCG
This sequence comes from uncultured Actinomycetota bacterium, assembly GCA_963771675.1. Lineage (GTDB taxonomy): Bacteria > Actinomycetota > Thermoleophilia > Solirubrobacterales > Solirubrobacteraceae > Palsa-465. The sequence continues at coordinate 365,036 of CAVYUJ010000013.1, forward strand.
GTCAACCCGCAGGTCCTGTGGGAGGACGTCTCCGGGTCTTGAAAGAAGGCCGCTAACCACCGATGAGCAGCACGGCGTCAGCGCCCCTGTCCGCATCCCCGCCTCGGGCGGGGGCAGGAGCGCTGACCCGGGTGGCCCGTTCGCCGCTCCTGCGGTTCCTGGGTCGCCGGCTCCTCATCGCCATCCCCGTGCTGTGGGGCGTGACGTTCTTGACCTTCGTGGTCCTCAACCACCTCCCCGGCAACGCCGCCCAGCAGCTGCTCGGGATCAACGCCACCCCCCAGGAGGTCCATCAGCTGGCGGTCAAGCTCGGGGTGGACAAGCCTCTCCTCAGCCAGTACGGCACCTGGCTCAGTCACCTGGTCAGCGGGGACCTCGGCCACTCGCTGGCCAGCGGGCAGAGCGTCACGTCGATCCTCGGGGCCGACCTGCCCATCACGTTCGAGCTGATCGCCTATGCGTTCGTGATCTCGCTCGGACTGGCGGTGCCGATCGCGCTGTTGGCGGCGCGCCGTCCCAATGGGATCTTCGACCGGATCAGCATGGTGCTGAGCATGGCGGGGCTGTCGATCGCCAACTACATCCTGGCCCTGATCCTCGTCTATCTCTTCGCCGTCAAGCTCAACTGGCTGCCGGCGCTGGGCTGGGTGCCACCCGACAAGGGCCTGGGCAACAACATCAAGTACCTGACGATGCCGGCGGTGTCCGTGGCGCTGTCACTACTGTGCTTCTACACGCGCCAGCTCCGCGCCGATCTCGTCCAGCAGCTGCGCACCGAGGACTACGTCACCACCGCCCGCGCCAAGGGCGTGGGGCCGTGGCGGATCATCCTGCACCACGTCCTGCGCAACTCCGTGTTCGGCCTCATCACCTCGGTGGCGCTGAACCTGGGGACGCTGTTGGGCGTCACCGTGATCATCGAGCAGATCTTCGGCCTGCCGGGCATCGGTCATGAGCTGCTCTCGGCCATCAACTCGCGTGACCTGCCGGTGGTGGAGGGGGCGGTCTTCGTCTTCGGCCTGATCGTGGTGCTGGCCAACCTGTTGGCCGACGTGCTGTATGCGGCGCTCGACCCGAGGGTGAGATATGGCAGCGCGAACTGAGAGCATCGTCCCCGGGGTCCTCGAGCCCGCGGTCATCGCGCCGCCGCCGGGCGAGGGCGGCCGGCTCGGCCGGCTGCGCGCCCTCGGCGGGATCTGGCTGCCCACGTTTCTGGTCGCGGCGATCTTCTTCCTCTGCTTCGTGTGGCCGCTGATCGGGCCGGTGCCGGGCCCCACGGGCGGGAGCATCCTGGACTCCAACGACCCCTCGTTCGCGCCCGGTCACCTCTTCGGGACCGACGCGACCGGCAACGACGAATGGTCACGCCTGCTCTACGGCGGGCGCGCATCGCTGGAGGTGGCGCTGGCGGTCACGGCCCTGGGCCTGGTCATCGGCGGCATGCTCGGCGCGTTCGCCGGGTACGTCGGCGGCTGGCGCGACGGGGTGATCATGCGGCTTCTCGACGTGCTCATCGCCTTCCCCGCGCTGGTGCTGGCGGTGGCCATCGCCGAGCGCCTCGGGCCCGGGGAGCTGCACGCCATCTGGGCGCTGACGTTCTTCAGCGTGCCTGCCTTCGGGCGGCTGGCGCGCGCCGCCACGCTGCGCATCCGCGAGCAGAACTTCATCGTCGCCGCGCGGCTGTCGGGCACCGGTCATGTGCGCACGCTCGTGCGCCACGTCATGCCCAACATCCTCCCCGAGCTCGTCACCTTCGGGCTGCTCGGCATGGGGATCATCATCGTCCTGGAGGGCGCGCTGAGCTTCCTGGGGCTGGGCATTCCGCCCCCTGCGCCGAGCTGGGGCAACATGATCGCCTCGGGCGAAGGGATCCTCTCGGCCCAGCCGAAGTTCGTCCTGCTGCCGAGCGCGGCGCTGTTCATCACCGTGGTCAGCCTCAACCTGCTGGGCGAGAGTCTGCGGGCCCGGTGGTCAGCCCCATGACGGTGCCCCTGCTCGAGGTGGACGACCTCCGCGTGGACTTCCGGGCGGGCGGGCGGGTGGTGCGCGCCGTCGACAGTCTCAGCTACGAGGCCGGCAGGGCGCGGACGCTGGCTCTCATCGGCGAGTCGGGCTCGGGCAAGACGGTGAGCGCCCGGGCGATCATGGGGCTGCTGCCCGAGACCGCCCGCGTCACCGGCTCGATCCGGTACGAGGGCGAGGAGCTGCTCGGCCTTCCCGAGCGGCGGATGCGCGCGCTGCGCGGCAACCAGATCGCCATGGTGTTCCAGGACCCGGCCCGGTCGCTGAACCCGACGCTGCGGATCGGCGCGCAGATCACCGAGGCGATTCACATGCACCGCAAGGTGTCCAAGGCGTCAGCGCAGGACCGCGCCGTCGAGCTGATGGAGCTGGTCCGGCTGCCGGCGGCGCGCGAGCGCCTGCGCCACTACCCGCATCAGCTCTCGGGTGGGATGCGCCAGCGGGTGATGATCGCCATCGCGCTGGCCGGGGACCCGCACCTGCTCATCGCCGATGAGGCCACGACGGCGCTGGACGTCACCACCCAGGCGCAGATCATGGAGCTGCTGCGCGACCTGCAGCAGCGCCTGGGCATGGCGCTGATCATGATCAGCCACGACCTCGGCCTCGCCGCCAGCTACGCCGACGAGGTGCTGGTCATGTACGCCGGGCGCGCGGTGGAGCGGGCCGGCACCCGGACGCTGTTCGGGCAGGTGCGGATGCCCTACACACGGGCGCTGCTGGGCGCGATCCCGCGGTTGGAGAACCCGCCGCACACGACACTCACCGCGGTTCCGGGGCAGCCGCCCGATCTCGCCTCCCAGCCGCCCGGCTGCCCGTTCGCCCCCCGGTGCCCCGATGCCACCGACAAATGCCGCGAGACCGCGCCACCGCTTGAGGAGCAGGAGCCCGGCCATCTCTGGGCGTGCTGGCATCCGTGTGGCCTGGAGGACTCAGTCCCCGCGGAGGTGTCGGCGTGAACGAGCGGGATGGTGCCCCGGTGAACGAGCCGCTGCTGGAGGTGACAGACCTGGTTCAGGAGTTCACCGTCCGCGACCGTGGCGGGGTGAAGGCGGGCGTGGTGCACGCGGTGTCAGGCGTGTCGCTGTCGCTGTCACCTGGCGAGAGCCTCGGGCTGGTGGGCGAGACGGGCTCGGGCAAGTCGACCGTGGCCCGGGCGATCCTGCAGGCGCCGGCGCCGAAGTCCGGCTCGGTCCGTCTGCGCGGCGTGGAGCTGGTGGGTCTGCGAGGCAGGCGGCTGGTCGCGGCCCGCCGCCACGTGCAGCTGGTGTTCCAGGATCCGTTCAGCTCGCTGGATCCCACCTGGAAGGTGACCCAGCTCGTGCAGGAGCCGCTCGTGGCGTTCAAGGTCGGCACGGCAGCGGAGCGGCGCCGCCGTGCGGACGAGCTGCTGGAGCTGGTCGGGCTCGATCCGGCGCGTTACGGCAACCGGCGCCCTCGCGAGCTCTCCGGCGGCCAGGCCCAACGGGTGGCGATTGCGCGCGCGCTGGCGCTCGATCCATCGCTGATCATCTGCGACGAGGCGGTCTCCTCCCTCGACGTGCTCATCCGCGCGCAGGTGCTCAACCTGCTGGAGCGGCTGCGCACCGAGCTGCACCTCGCCTACCTGTTCATCGCCCACGACCTGGCGCTGGTCAAGCAGGTCTCTGACCGCGTCGCGGTGATGTACCTCGGCAAGCTCGTCGAGGTCGGCCCGGCCGAATCGCTGTACCGCGCGCCCCTTCACCCGTACACGGTCGCGCTGCTGGCGTCGATCCCCAGCCCGGATCCCACGGCCCCTCGCGAGCCGGTGACCGGGACGATCCGGGGCGAGCCGCCGTCGCCGATCGACCCGCCGAGCGGGTGTCGCTTTCGCACCCGCTGCCCGCGGGCCCAGGACCTGTGCGCGACGCAGGAGCCGCCGATGCGCCGGCTCGCCGACGGCCACTACGCCGCCTGTCACTTCCCGGTCACCGTCGACGCTCCGACACCCGAGGCGACCGCAATGAGCCACTAAAGGAGGCCCCATGGCCGTCAGTGAATCCGAGAAGACCACCCTTGACGTCGGGACGTTGCTCCCCGCCGGCAGGCACCTGATCGGCGGCGAATGGGTTGCCGCACGGAGCGGCGAGACGCTTGACGTGATGAACCCGGCCACCGCCGAGACGCTCGCCGCGGTGCCGCGGGGCTCAGGCGACGACATCGCCGACGCCGTGGCCGCGGCCGCCGACGCCTTCCCGGCGTGGCGTGACACGAGCCCGAGCGTGCGCGGCCAGCTCCTGCTGCGCTGGGCCGAGCTCTGCCGCGAGCACGGCGCCGAGCTCGACCTGCTCGAGCGCATGGAGGTCGGCCGGCCGAAACCGCCCCCACCCGCCCCTGGACCGATGGCGGGGATCCTCACCTTCATCGCCGGCCTGGCCGACAAGGCCACCGGCCAGACGCTGCCGGCGATGTTCCCCGACGTCGTGGGGATGACCCTGCGTGAGCCCTACGGGGTGTGCGCCAGCATCATCCCGTGGAACGCCCCGGGCCCGCTGACGGCCCAGGACACCGGGCCGGCGATCGCCATGGGCAACACGGTGGTGCTCAAGCCGGCCGAGGACGCGCCGCTCACGCCGCTGCTGATGGTCAAGCTGGCCCACGAGGCCGGTATCCCGCCCGGGGTGATCAACGTGGTCACCGGCTACGGCGCCGAGGCGGGCAGCGCGCTGTCGCATCATCCGGGCATCCGGCGGATGAGCTTCACCGGCTCACCGGAGACCGGCACCGCGATCATGCAGGCGTGCGCGGAGAACCTGGTGCCCGTGCACCTCGAGCTCGGCGGCAAGTCCCCCCAGGTGGTGCTGCGCGACGCGCCGCTGGAGAAGGCGATCCCCACGATCGTGCGCAGCATCACGCTCAACACGGGGCAGATCTGCGCCGCCGGGTCACGCGTGGTGGTCGACCAGGCGATCCGCGACCAGGTGGTCGACGCGCTGGCGGAGGGCTTTGCCAAGGTGACCGTCGGGCCGTGGCACGAGCAGGTGGACATGGGGCCGCTGATCAGCGCCAAGCAGGAGCAGCGCGTCCTGCGCTATCTGGACTCCGGCCGCGAGGAGGGCGCGACGGTCGTCACCGGCGGCGCCAAGCTCAGTGGCCCGGGCCTTGACGACGGCTTCTTCGTGGCGCCGACGATCTTCGACGGGGTGACTCCGGACATGCGGATCGCCCAGGAGGAGATCTTCGGGCCGGTGCTGTCGGTGCTCACCGCCGACGATGAGGAGCAGGCGCTGCAGATCGCCAACGGGACGCGCTACGGGCTGGTCTCCTCGGTGTGGACGCGTGACGTGGGCAAGGCGATCCGGCTGGCGCGACGCATCGACGCCGGCCAGGTATCGATCAACACCCTGTGGTCGGGCGGTGTGATCGGCGCCCCCTTCGGCGGCTACAAGTCCAGCGGCTTCGGGCGGACGGTGAGCGCCGAGTCGATCCTTGACTACACCCAGGTGAAGACCGTGATCATCGACGGGCGGGTGTGAGCCGTGGGCATGGACGTCTCCCTGGACGGCAAGGTCGCCCTCGTCACCGGCGCGGGGCCCAACATCGGCTCCGGGATCGCACTGGCGCTGGCGCGCTACGGCGCCAACGTGGCCTGCAACGATCTGTCCGAGGAGGCTGCAACCGCGTGCGTGCACCGGATCGAGCGCCACGGCGGCGAGGCCATGGCCATCCCCGGCGACATCACCGACGAGGCGGTGGTCACAGGCTACGTCGGTGACGTGCTCGACCGTTGGGGGCGGATCGACATCCTCATCAACAACGCCGCCGTCCTCGGCGGCCGCGGCGTGCTGGAGGAGAGCCTCGAGTTCTTCAACCGGGCCATCGAGGTCGCCGGCGCCGGGACGTTCCTCAACACCAAGCACGTCGCGATCTCCATGATCGAGCGCGACATCCGCGGGAGCATCGTCAACGTCCTCTCCTCCAACGCGTGGCAGGGCGCGCCCGGCGTCATCGCCTACGCCTTCCACAAGGGCGGCCTGGCCAACTTCACCCGGGCCGCCGCGATGGACCTCGCCCCCTACGGGATCCGCGTCAACTCCTACTCGCCGACCGCGCCCCGGCCCGACAACCCCGAGCTGCTGGCCGAGCTGCCGGAGTCGGGCGGGTTGCGCCGCCATTTCCAGCCGCCCGGGGACCGTCCGGACTGGTGGCGCGACGTGGGCAGGATCGACGTCCGCGCCAACATGCCGATGGCGCCCTCGACGCCCACCGACATCGGTCACTGCGTCGCCTGGCTGTGCAGCGACTACGCGCGGCTGATCACCGGCTGTGACTTCGTCATCGACGGCGGCGCCCGCGCCAAGTACTGGGGCTACAACCCGCCGGCCGACAAGGCCGAGCCCGCGCCGCTCATCCCGCTCTATGACGACGAGACCGCGCCGGGAGGTTTTTGACGGTGACCGCTTCTTCATCAGAGAGGGTGCGCGCTGCCGTCCAGACCGGTCCGGAGGCCTATGAGATCCGGGAGCTCCCCCGCCCGCGGATCGGTGACGACGACGGCTTGCTGCGGATCGAGGCATGCGGTGTGTGCGGCTCAGACGTCGAGCAGTACCGCGGGCACCTCGTCCGTCCCGGGATGTTCCCGCTCGTCCCCGGCCATGAGCCGTTGGGCGTGATCGAGGAGGTGGGCGACCGCGCGGCGCAGCGTTGGGGGGTGGCGCCCGGGGACCGGGTCGCGGTCGAGATCCTGCGTCCGTGCCGCGCCTGTGACTACTGCCTCACCGGGCGCTACATGTCCTGCCCGCACCGCGACGGCGCCTACGGGATGACCCCGCTCTCGCGTGAGCCCGGCCTGTGGGGCGGCTTCGGTGAGCTGCTGTACCTGCATCCGTGGGCGATCCTGCACAAGGTCTCCAAGGACCTGCCGCCCCACCTGGCGGTGATGTTCAACCCGCTGGGCGCGGGGGTGCGCTGGGCGGCGTTCCTGGGCGAGGTGGGACTGGGGGAGACCGTGCTCATCCTGGGGCCGGGGCAGCGCGGCCTGGCCTCGGTGATCGCGGCGCGCGCCCGCGGCGCGGGGACGATCATCGTCACCGGCCTGGGCAAGGACGCGGGCAAGCTGGCGCTGGCGCGCGAGCTGGGCGCCGATCACACGATCAACGTGGAGGAGGAGAACGTCGTCGAGCGGGTGACCGAGATCACCGACGGGGCGATGGCCGATGTGGCGCTCGAGCTCACGCCGATGGCGGCCCAGCCGATCATCGACGCGGTGGAGGCCGTCCGGCACTCGGGGCGGATCGTGCTCGCCGGGCTGAAGGGGGGCAAGGAGATCTCGCTGGTCACCGATCGTCTCATCAACAAGGGACTGACCGTCAAGGGCGCCTTCGGCGTCAACGCCGAGGCCTACATCGAGGCGATCCGGATCATCGAGTCCGGGCGCTTCCCGCTGGAGAAGCTGTCCTCGGGGACGTTCGAGCTGGCCGATACCGAGGCGGCGATCCAGTCGCTGGCCGACGGTGACGCGGTCCACGTCTGCGTCTGTCCCAATGGAAGGAGCGCCTGATGCTCGTCGACATGCATGCTCACGTCATACCCGGCGCGCTCGAGGCCTGCGGCACCCGGGAGGGCCACCTCGGCCCGCGGGTCGGGCCCTGCGATGACCCGCATACCCGGCTGCTCGAGTCAGACCGGATGCAGTTCAAGGCGTCAGACGCGTTCTACTCGGCGCAGCGCCGCCTGGAGGAGCAGGAGCGCTCCGGCCTCGACGCCGAGGTCGTCTCCCCGATGCCGCCGCTGCTCGACTTCAGCCTTCCGGGCGACGAGGGCCTCGAGCTCTGCCGCCGGGTCAACGCCTTCATCGCCGAGCTGACCCAGGCCGACCCCAACCGGCTGCTGGGCATGGCAATGGTCCCGATGCAGGCGCCGGAGCTGGCCTGCGCCGAGCTGGCCCGGGTGCGTGACGCCGGGCTGGTGGCGATCGAGATCACCTCCAACGTCATGGGCCGCTCCCTGCACGAGGCCGAGTTCGCCGAGTTCTGGGCCGAGGTCGAGCGGCTCGGGATGCCGGTGTTCGTCCACGGGATGCCCGGCGACCTCGGCGGGCGCGTGCCGGCGGGGCTGGTCGCCGTCGCCGGCTTCGCGGTCGGCGCCGACTGCGCCCTGGCGGCGGCCTCGATCATCGCCGGCGGCGTGGCCGAGCGCCATCCCGACCTGCGCCTGGCCTTCAGCCACGGCGCCGGTGGCTTCCCGTGCATGCTCCCGCGCGCCAACTTCTTCTGGGGCAAGACGTGGAACGAGGAGCCGTCGGCCGAAGGGGAGGGGATCTCACCGGCGCAGCTGGCCAGGCGCTTCTACTACGACGGCCTGGTCATGGACCACCGGACGCTGCGCCACCTCATCGAGATGATGGGCCACCGGCAGGTCCTCGTCGGCTCGGATTTCCCGGCGATGGCGCGCGAGGAGCCGTGCGCGCGGACGCTGAAGTCGCTCGACCTGCCACCGGACCAGCTCGAGGACATCACCTGGCACAACACGTTCCGCTTCCTTGATGTGAACGCCCCGCAGCCGGTCAGTGCGGGGGCGGGTACCGCGACTGAAGGAGTGACACCGTGAAGACACGCGCAGCCGTCGTCAGAGGGGCGGGCGAACAGTGGGAGGTGACCGAGCTCGACCTCGACGAGCCCAAGGAGCACGAGGTGCTCGTCCGGGTGATGGTCTGTGGCCTGTGTCACTCCGACGAGCACGTCCGCGAGGGTGGCCCCTACCGCTATCCGATGATCGGCGGCCACGAGGGCGCGGGCATCGTCGAGAAGGTCGGGCCGGGCGTCACCCGGGTGCGTGAGGGCGACCACATCTGCACCTCCTGGATTCCCGTGTGCGGCCACTGCCGCTACTGCTCGACCGGCCGTCAGAACATGTGCAATGACGGCCTCAACGCCGGGACCGGAATGATGCTCGACGGCACCTTCCGCTTTCACGAGAACGGCACCGACATCGGCGGGATGTGCGTGCTGGGCACGTTCAGCCAGTGGATCGTCATCTCGGAGAACGCGTGCGTGCCCATCGACGAGGACATCCCCTTCGAGGTGGCCGCGCTCGTGGCCTGCGGGGTCACGACCGGCTGGGGCTCCTCCGTCTACGCCGCCGGGACGCGCGCCGGGGAGACCGTCGTCATCTACGGGACCGGGGGCGTGGGCATGAACGCCGTCCAGGGGGCGGCCTACGCCGGGGCCAAGCACGTGGTGGCGGTGGACCCCAACCCCTACAAGCGGGAGATGGCCGGCAAGTTCGGCGCCACCTTCACCACCGGCGACCCCGCGGAGGCACTCGAGTACGTGCGCGACGTCACCCGCGGAGAGGGGGCCGACCACGCCGTGATCACCATCGGCGTGATGGACGCCCAGGTGCTGCGCAACGCGGTGGAGGCGATCGGCAAGGGCGGCAGCGTCGTCGTCACCGCGGTCGGCGGCGGCCCGGACAACCACACCATCGCCATCAACGGCTCACCGGTCACCGGCTGGCACAAGAACATCCAGGGCTCGCTCTTCGGCGGCGCCAACCCGCTCTATGACATGCCGCGGCTGCTGGGCCTGTGGCGGGCCGGCCAGCTCAAGCTCGAGGAGCTGATCACCAACCGCTATCGCCTGGACGAGATCAACCAGGGCTACCAGGACATGCTGGAGGGACGCAACATTCGCGGCGTCCTCATCCACGAGCACTAACAGGAGGAGTGACATGACCAGCGCAATCATGGATCCCACCGGTCGGGCCGAATCCGAGGCCTCGGCGGGCCTGGCGCTCGCCCCGCGGCGCGCCGACCTGTCCGGCGTGACCGTCGGCCTGCTGGAGAACGGCAAGCAGAACGCGGCGCTGTTCTTGGAGGAGGTGGCGGGCGTGCTGCGTGAGCGCTACGGCGTGGGCGAGGCGACCCTGCGGCGCAAGGAGGTGTTCTCGGCGCCGGCGCCGCCCGAGCTCGTCGACGAGATGAGCCACGCCTCCGATGTGGTGGTGATCGGCGTGGGCGACTGTGGCTCGTGCAGCGCCTCGGCGATCGCCGACGGCGTGCTCTTCGAGCGCAGCGGCACGCCGGCGGCGGTCATCTGCTCCGACGCATTCATCGCCACCGCCGACGCGATGGCGCAGGTCCAGGAGGCCCCGGGCTACGGCTACGTGACCACGCCGCATCCGGTGGCGGGGCTCACCCCCGCCCAGGTGCACGAGCGCGCCGAGCAGGTCGCCTCCCAGGTGGCGGAGCTGCTGGCCGCGGCTCAGGGCGCGCAAGCCGCGTGATGGCCGCCGAGCCCGGCCCCGAGCCCGACCCCGACGTCGCCCGGGACGCGATCGAGTACTGCTACGAGCACGACTGGACCGACGGGCTCCCCGTTGTCCCCGCGTCCCGCGCCCTGGTGGACCGGTTCCTGGCCCACACGAGCCGCGCCCCCGACGAGGTGCTGTGGCGGATGGAGCACCTGGGGACCGAGTGCACGGTGCAGACGGCCGCGATCAACGCCGCCATGGCCGGCTGCCGCCCCGAGTACTTCCCGGTGGTGCTCGCCGCCTGGGACGCGGTGATGCGCGACCGCGCCGCCAAGGGCGGCGGCTGGCAGAGCACGAGCGGCCCGGCCCCTCTGATCGTGGTCAACGGCCCGATCCGCCACCAGCTGGGGCTCAACTGCACCGGCGGGATCTTCGCCGGCGGCTTTCGGCCCAACGCCACCATCCCGCGGGCGCTGGGACTGATGCTGCGCAACGCGTTCGGCCTGGTGCCGCACGTGTTCGACCAGACCACGCAGGGGATCCCCGGTCGTTTCGCCATCTGCTTCGGCGAGAACGAGGAGGAGAGCCCGTGGGAGCCCCTGGCGGCCGAGACCGGCCTATCCGATCCCGCCCACCCCAACGCGGTGTCGGTGACGCTGACGCGGACCTACGAGTTCGTCGACAACCGCCACACCCAGGACGCCGAGCAGCTCCTGTGGGACTTCGCCGACACCATCTCGCGCACCGGGGTGATGATCTTCCGCTCCCAGTCGGCCGGCATCGTGTTCTGCCCCGAGCACGCCCAGATGCTGGCCGGGGCGGGCCTCTCCAAGGCCGCAGTCAAGGACTGGCTGGTCGAGCACTGCGGGCGCGTCGAGGCCGACCTGCGCCGTGCGGGCAAGGACGGCGTCGCCGAGAGCGGCCACGGGGTCCGCTCGGCGTCAGAGGCCGAGCGCGTCGCGGCCGACACGTTCTCGCCGTTCCTGCCCGGCCGGGAGTCGGTGCCGATCGTCGTGGCGGGCGCGCGCAACGCGGCGATCTCGATGGTGTTCCGCGTCTTCGGCGAATGGTCGAACTCGTCGGTGGCGATCGAGTCCTCGCCCGCGACGGTCTCCGCCGCGGCGGCCGCGGTGGAGGCCGGCTGATGTTCTCGGCAGAGGGGCTGACCGCGATGCGGGCCACGCTGGCCGCCGACGGCTACGAGCTCGACGCCCGCGAGGAGGACGAGCGCGTGGTGGTGACGATCACCGCCACGCCCGAGGCCTGCGAGGACTGCCTGGCGCCGCCCGACGTCATGCGGGCGATCCTGGGCAAGTCGCTGGCGGTGCCCGCGGAGGCGATCGACCTGCACTACCCCGCCGAGGGTGAGGCGCCGTGACCGCGCGCGCGGCGTTGGTCACCGGCTGCGGCAAGCCCGACGGCGCCGGCCAGGCCGTGGCGCGCTCGCTCGCCCGCGACGGCATCGCGGTGATCGTCACCGATCGACGGCCCACCGGCGTGCCCAACCGGCGCCAGGAGATCGTGGGCTCCGAGCAGCCGGCGTCGTGGAGCGGGCTGGAGACGCTGGTGGCCGAGATCGAAGCCGCCGGCGGGGCGGCGACGGCGACCCTGGGGGACATCGGCGACCCGGACGATGCCGAGGCGATGGTGGAGGTGGCGCTCGAGCGTCACGGCCGCCTCGACATCCTCGTCAACAACGCCGCCGCGCCGCAGGGCCTTGACCGCGCCGTCATCGACGAGGTTCCGATCGAGACCTTCGACGAAGTGCTGCGCATCAACCTGCGCGGCACGTGGCTCATGTGCCGGGCGGCGGTGCCGGCGATGCGCCGCGGCCGCTGGGGGCGCATCATCAACGTGGCCTCGATGGCCGGCGCCGTGCCCGCGCCCTTCTCCACTCCGTACTCGGCGTCCAAGGCGGGCGTGATCGGCCTCACGCGGGCGCTGGCCATGGATGTCGCCGCGTGGGGGATCACGGTCAACTCGATCAGCCCCGGCGCGCTGGGGACGAGCCGCTCGGTGCTCAGCACGGACCCTGACCTCGACGTCGCCGCAGAGCTCGCCCGCCGCGGCAGCCGGCTGCCGGTCGGTCGGGTCGGCACGCCGCAGGATGTCGCGGCGGCCGTCGCCTATCTCGCCTCGGACGGCGCCGCGTACATGACCGGCCAGATGCTGGTCCTCGACGGCGGTGGGGCGTCGCCGTTCCCCCTGCCCCGCCCCGAGGACGCGACACGGGAGGAGACCGCGTGAAGCTGCGTGTGCTGATGGAACCGCGCCACGGCGCCACCTATGACCGGATCCTGGCGATGGCCCGCGCCACCGAGGAGGCCGGGTTCGACGGCTTCTTCCGTGGCGACCATTACCTGGGGATCGACGCCGGCGATCCGGACTACCTGCCGACCGATTCGTGGACGACCCTGGCGGGGCTCGCCCGCGACACGTCCCAGATCAAGCTGGGGACGCTGATGACCGCCGGTACCTTTCGCAACCCGGCGGTGGTGGCGATCTCCGTGGCCACGGTGGACCAGATGAGCGGCGGGCGGGTGTGCCTGGGCATCGGCACCGGGTGGTACGAGCGCGAGCACCGGTCGTTCGGCATCCCGTTCCCGTCCATGGGTGAGCGTTTTGACCGCATGGAGGAGGCGATCCAGGTCATCACCGGCCTGTGGACGACGCCGCCGGGTGAGACGTTCAGCTTCGACGGGCGCTTCTGGCAGCTCGACCAGTGCGCCAACTTCCCAGAGCTCGTCCAGCGCCCGCGCCCCGACATCGTCATCGGCGGGACGGGTCCGCGCCGCACGCCACTGGCCGCCGCCCGGTACGCCGACGAGTTCAACAGCGGCGGCGGCAGCGGGACGGCCGAGCGGATCGACCGCGTGCGCCGGGTGTGCGAGGAGATCGGTCGTGACCCCGACACGCTGCGCATGTCGGTGACCACCCAGGTCATCTGCGGGACGACGAGGGCCGAGGCCGAGCGGCGGCTCGAGCGCCTGGGAGCCCCAGGCGCGCGGATGCTGGCCAACGGCGTGGTCGGAACCCCGTCAGAGGTGGTCGACGCGCTCGCGTCATTCGCCCGAGACGGGTGCGAGAGCGCCTACCTGCACATCTTCGACATCGATGATCTGGATCACCTGCGCCTCATCGGCGCCGAGGTGATCCCGCAGCTGAAGGAGGAATGATGGCGAGCATGACGACCCGCGCCGCGGTGCTGCACCAGCCCGGCACCGACTGGGAGATCACCGAGCTGGACCTGGACGAGCCCAGGGACTTCGAGGTGCTCATCCGCTACAAGGCCGCCGGCCTGTGCCACTCCGACGAGCACATCCGGGCCGAGGGCGGCAGTCACATCCGGATGCCGCTGGTGGGGGGCCACGAGGGCGCGGGCGTCGTGGAGGCCGTGGGTCCGGGCGTCACGCGCGTCACGCCCGGCGACCACGTCGTCACCTCCTACATCCCCGCGTGCGGCCGGTGCCGCTACTGCTCCACCGGCCACCAGAACCTGTGCGACCGGGGGTTGTATGCCGGCGTCGGCTGCCTGCAGGACGAGACCTTCCGCTTTCACCGCAACGGCGAGGACTACGGCGGCTTCTGCGCGCTGGGCACGTTCTCTGACCACACCGTCGTCTCGGAGTACTCGTGCGTGCGCATCGACGACGACATCCCCTTCGAGGTGGCCTGCCTCGTCGGCTGCGGCGTCACCACCGGCTGGTGCTCGGCGGTCCGCGCCGGGGAGACCCGGCCGGGCGAGACCGTGGTCATCATGGGCGTGGGCGGGGTCGGGATCAACGCGGTCCAGGGAGCCGCGTACGCCGGGGCGCGCGACGTGGTGGCGATCGACCCCAACCCGTTCAAGCTCGACACGGCCAAGCGGCTGGGGGCGACCCACGCCTTCACCGACGTCGACGAGGCTCGCGAGGAGCTCATCGACCTCACCCGCGGGCAGATGGCGGACCTCTGCGTGGTCACCGTCGGCGTCCTGGAGCCCGAGATCACCGAGGCGGCGGTGAGCCTCATCGGCAAGGCCGGGCGGGTGATCCTCACCTCGGTGAGCCGCGCCGACGTGCACACCGTCAGCCTCACCGGCTCCCCGCTGGTGGGGTGGCACAAGCGCATCCAGGGGTCGCTGGCCGGCGGCGCGAACCCGATCTATGAGATGCCCAACCTGCTCGGCCTCTACCGCTCAGGCCACCTCAAGCTCGACGAGATCATCACCGCGCGCTACAGCCTGGAGCAGGTCAACGAGGGCTACCACGACCTGCTGGCCGGCAAGAACGTCCGCGGCGTGATCCTCCACGAGAGCTAGCTATTAGCTAGGGCGGCGCGGTCCTCCCCGAGGGCGGACCGCGGTGGGTGAAATCGAGCCAGCAACCGCGCTTTCGGGCGTCCTGGCTCGCAAATACCCGCCAGGCGGTGGAAATCGAGCCAGCTGACCGGTTTCGGGGGATGCTGGCTCGATTTTGCCCACCTACGCCGCGCCGCGCGCCCCCCGCGCCTGCGCTGCGCCCTGTCATCCGGGCGGTAGCCGTACGACGGTCGGGCGCCAGGTGCGCCCGCCGTCGGTGGTCCGGTAGGTCACGAAGTCCGTGCGTGCGGCGTGGCCGTCGACGCGCCCGCGGGTGACCACGGCGATCACGGTGGCCGTCGTGGCGCTCTGTACCGTGAGGACGGGGGTGTTGCCCGCCAGGACGGTCGGCTCCGGACGTCCGCCGTACCACACCTGGCTCCACGTGCGACCGCCGTCGCCGGTGCGCACCACCCGGGCGCCGGAGACCACCGCCCACGCGACCTGCGCCGAGACGGGCTGGAGCTGGACCCCGGCGAGCTTCGCGGGCAGAGCGGTCCAAGTGAGGCCGCCGTCGGTCGAGCGCCGCAGCTCGGCGGCGCCGTGCTGTGGCTCACATGTGGCCCACAGCACGTCCGGTCCTCCGGCATACAGGCGACCGAAGGCCAGGCGCGGGCACGGCGTGGGCATGCGCTGCCAGGTGCGCCCACCATCGCGGGTGGCGAACAGCCGCGTGTGGGTGATCGTCGCGGCGCCGTCAACGGTGCCGTAGTCGTCGGTGAGCACGTAGGCCTCGGCGCGTCTGGTGGCGACAACGCTGACGTTCGTGGTGTCGCCCAGAGGCGGCTGGCCGACCGTCATGGCCAGACGGTCGCCCGAGGCCGGGGCGCGCAGGACGACGTCGACGGGGGCGGCGGAGCCGCTGCAGGTGCCGGCACAGTGGCTGCCGAGCGTCCATACGTCTCCGCCGGCGATCGAGACGCCACCGGTGCCCGAAGCGCGCCCCTCACTCGAGGCCATGTGCCACGTTCGCCCGCCGTCGTGGCTGGCGAAGAAGGCCAACACGCCACCACCACTGTGGCCGGCGGAGCGCAGGCCCTCGCTCCAGCCGTCGGCGCCGGCGAAGGCGAAGCCGAAGGCGTCGAGGCTCGCCGATGTGCGCCCGACGTGCCACGTCACGCCGCCGTCGGTGGTGTCAGCTCGCCAGTCGTAGGTCGTCGAGCCACGACCGTCGCCGCCCTTGTAGCAGGGCTGACACTGGCTGAAATCGATCTGAGCCAGGTTCGGTGACGACGACGCGACGCCCGCGATGGACAGCAGGCCGGGCATCCCGCCGCGTGGCATCAGTGAGCCGGGTGACGGAACCGCGGGCACAGCGGGCGTGCTCCGGTTGGCCGGCGGGAGGTGCGCCGGGGCCGGCCCCCGGTGGGTGACCGCGAGCACGACGACGGCGGCGACGACCGCCAGCGTAGCGGCAACGGCCACCGTGGGCACGAGCGCGATCGCGAGTCGCCGGCGCCCGGGTTGCGCCTGCGCTCGCTCGATCCGGGCCAGCACCCACTCGATCGGAGGAGCCGAGCTGCCATGCGGCACCGGATCCTCAGTCCGCAGATACTCGAGAGCGTCGACGGTCATTGCTGCACCTCCTCCATCTGAATCTCGACATCCTCCTCGGCCAGGACGCGGGCGAGCCGCTGCCGGGCGCGGTGCAGCCTCACCGACAGCGTGTTGCTGCGCATACCGAGCGCCTGCGCGGCCTCGTTGACGCGCAGGCCCTCCCACGCGATTAGCAGCAGGAGCTCGCGGTCGCGCTCGCCCAGGGCGGCAAGCGCCCGTTGCAGGCGATCGTCGACCTCCGGGCTGACCGGCAGCGCGTACGCGCGGGACCCGGGGTCGGCAAGGCGCTCGTTCAGCGCGGCGGCGCGGCTCTCGGACCTGCGCCGGTTGGCGAGCACTTTCCGGGCGACCCCGAGCAGCCACGGGAGCGGCTCATCCGGAACCCGGCGCAGCCGGCGCCACGCGACCAGGAACACCTCGGCGACGACGTCATCCGCCGCGCCCGGGCTCGTGCGTCGCAGTGCGTAGGCATGGACACGGTCGGCGTGGTCGCGGTACAGCTGCTCGAACTGCGCTTGAGGGTCCACCACTCAGGAACTGTCCATCACGGACGGATCCATTACACCGGATCGGGTGGGGAGAGCGCTCAGGCGCGCTCGAGCACGGCGATCCCGTACTCGTCGAGCACCTCGGCCAGCGCCACCGAGGAGTCGAGTACGCGCTCGTCGCCGTAGAGCACGTCGCGCCAGCGTCCCTCGGCGCCCTGCAGCGCCCCCTCGGGGGGACCGGGCCGGGTGGCCACCGCGACGAGGACGTCGCCGCCGCGCACGAAGGCCACGGCCGCGTCGGGCGCGGTGAGGGGCTCGTAGCCGCCGGCGAACGCCTCGGGCCGGCGGATGCGCAGACCGAGCAGCCGGGCGGTCAGCCACAGCTTGCGGATGGCCGGCTCGGGTTGCGCGCCCCCGGCCAGGCGGCCCAGCATCGTCTGATTCCAATGCCAGTCGACCGGCCGGCGGTTGTCGGGGTCCACGAGCGCGAACAGCGGCATCTCGTCGCCCTGGTAGATGTCGGGCACGCCCGGCACGGTGAGCTTGAGCGCCACCGTGCGCAGGGCGACGCAGTCCCCGGCGAACTCGAGCTCACGGGTGAAGGCGTCCAGCTCGTGGCGCAGCGTGCGGTCGGCGTAGACCCCGTCGATGAAGGCCATCACGGCCTGCTCCCACTCGCCGTTCTGGTCGGTCCAGCTCGTGTGGCGCTTGGCCTCGCGCAGCGCCTTCTCCATGTATTCCCGGACGCGCTCGGCCTCGATCGGCCACGCGCCCACCAGCGTCTGGAACAGGAGGTAGCGCTCGGCGTCGTCGGGCGCGCCCGCGGTCCGCAGCGGCTCTGACAGCGCCAGCCAGCGGCGCACGGACTCCTCCCAGCGCTCGGGCACCCACGTCAGCGCGGCGAGCCGCGCGCGCACGTCGGCCGAGCGCTTGGTGTCATGGGTCATCGTCGTGAGCATCGCCTCCGGAAACCGGTCCGCGCGCTGCGCGTTGGCCTCGTGGAAGCGCGCCGCGCCGATCCCGAAGCGGCCCGGGTCGCCGCCGACGTCGCACAGGGCCAGCAGCCGGGCGTAGCGATAGAACGCCGTGTCCTCCACTCCCTTGGCCACCACCGGCGGGGTCGTCTGCTGAAAGCGCGTGACGAACTCGGCCGGAGCGGGACGGTCGAGCAGCAGCATCTCGCCGACCTCGGCGGGCATGTCGGCGGCGGCCACCGCCTCACGGTCCGCGTCGGCGACGACGCCCGCCTCAGGCTCCACGTAGGTGCGGTAGACCGGGAACGAGGCGACCGCCCGCGCGAGCGTGTCGGCGTCGGCAGCCGCGCCGTCCGCTGCCCCGGCCAGCCGCTCCATCTCCGGAGCGAAGGCCCCGACCGCCTGCTCGAGCTTGGCCTCCTCCGCGACCTCGGCAAACGATCGCGGGTCGCCCGAGAGCTCCTGCCACAGCACGGTGAAGGCCGGCTCGGCCGCCGGATCCACGAACAGCGCGCATACGTCGTTGAGGAACTCGTAGCCCACCGTGCCGGTGACCGGCCAGTCGCGCAGAGCCTCGGAGGGCTCGAGGATCTTCTCGATCCACACCGTCGCGGCGCCGCCCTCGCGCAGGCGCTGGAAGTACTGGGCCGGGTCGGCCAACCCGTCAGGGTGATCGATGCGCAGCGCGTCGACCACGCCGTCGCGCACCAGGCCCAGGGCCAGCGCATGGGTGGCCTGGAAGACCTCGGGGTCCTCCTGGCGCACGCCGGCCAGGTGGTCGATGTCGAAGAAGCGGCGGTGGCGGCCCGTGGCCGGGTCGATGTCGAAGAACTGCTCGCGCAGCTGTGGGTCGGCCCAGAAGCGGTTGGCGTCGTCGGTGGCCATGTGGTTGGGCACGAGGTCCAGCACGATCCCCAGCCCGGCCGCGTGCGCCGCCGCCGCCAGCTCGCGAAACGCGGCCTCGCCCCCCAGGTCCTCGGAGATCCGGGTGGGGTCGACGACGTCATAGCCGTGGGTCGAGCCCGGTCGCGCCTGCAGCGAGGGGGACAGGTAGAGGTGCGAGACCCCGAGGTCGCGCAGGTACGGGATGCGGGCCCGCGCCGCCGCGAAGTCGAAGTCTGGCGTCAGCTGCAGGCGGTAGGTGGCGCGCAGCGGAACCGGTCCGCTCACGTCACGCCACCCGCTTGAGGATGGTGATCGAGTGGGCGGTGACGTTGATCAGCTCCGCGGCGCCGTAGGAGGTGCTGCCCGCCTCGGCCGTCGGGTCGGCTGTGCACAGCTCCAGCTCCCATCGCGCGCCCATCCGCCGCCGGGGGAGCTTGAACTCGCGGTCCTCGCCGTGGGCGTTGAACAGCAGCACGAACGAGTCGTCCTCGACCGGCTCGCCGTGGGGCCCCGGGCTGGGGATGGCCTCGCCGTTGAGGAACATGCCCAGCACCGCCTCGCCGTGCTCCCAATCCCGGCTGGTCATCCGCCGCCCGTCGACGCGGAACCACCACACGTCGGGCAGCGGCGCGTCGTTGACGGCACGCCCGCGCAGGAACGTCTCGCGCCGGAAGGTGCAGTGCTCGCGCCGCAGGCGGATGAGACGCTGGGTGAACGCGCGCATCTCGCGGGCGTCCTCGTCGGTGTCCCAGCCGTACCAGCTGATCTCGTCGTCGTGGCACCAGGCGTTGTTGTTGCCGCCCTGGCTGCGGCTCAGCTCGTCGCCGCCCAGCAGCATCGGCGTGCCCTGGGAGACGAACAGGGTGGTGAGGAAGTTGCGTTGCTGGCGGCGGCGCAGCTCGTTGACGGCAGGGTCGTCGGTCTCGCCCTCGGCGCCGCAGTTCCACGAGCGGTTGTCGTCGGTACCGTCGCGGTTGTCCTCCTGGTTGTCCTCATTGTGCTTCTCGTTGTAGGAGACGAGGTCGCGCAGGGTGAAGCCGTCGTGGGCGGTGATGAAGTTGATCGAGGCGAACGGGTCGCGGCCGTCTGACTCGTACAGGTCGGCCGAGCCGGAGAGACGCTCGGCGAACTGTCCCACACTGGCCGACGCGCGCCAGAAGTCGCGCATGGTGTCGCGGTAGACGCCATTCCACTCCGACCACAGGATGGGGAAGTTGCCCACCTGGTAGCCGCCGGGACCGACGTCCCACGGCTCCGCGATGAGCTTGACCTGGGAGAGGACCGGGTCCTGGTGGATCGTGTCGAAGAACGCCGACAGGCGGTCGACGTCATAGAACTCGCGCGCCAGCGCCGAGGCCAGGTCGAAGCGGAACCCGTCGACGTGGCAGTCGATGACGAAGTAGCGCAGTGAGTCCATGATCATGCGCAGCACCGCCGGGTGCACCGGGTTGAGCGAGTTGCCCGTGCCGGTGAAGTCCATGTAGTGGCGCGGATCATCGGGCATCAGCCGGTAGTAGGAGGCGTTGTCGGCGCCCTTGAAGGAGAGCATCGGGCCCAGGTGGTTGCCCTCGGCGGTGTGGTTGTAGACGACGTCGAGGATCACCTCGATGCCGGCCTGGTGAAGCGCCTTGACCATGCCCTTGAACTCGCGCACCTGCTCTCCGCGGCGTCCGGTGGCGGCGTACTCCGAGTGCGGCGCGAGATAGCCGATGGTGCTGTAGCCCCAGTAGTTGCGCAGCCCCCGCTCGTGCAGGAACGACTCGTCGCAGATGTGGTGGATGGGCAGCAGCTCGACCGCGGTCACCCCGAGGTCCTTGAGGTAGGCCAGGGCCGGCTCTGAGGCGAGTCCCGCGTAGGTCCCGCGCAGGTCCTCACGCACGTCGGGATGGCGCATCGTGAAGCCCTTGACGTGGGTCTCGTAGATGATCGTGTCGGCGAACGGAGTCTGAGGGAGGCGGTCTCCCTGCCAGTCGAAGCTGTCGTCGATGACCACGGACTTGGGCACGGCGCCCGAGTCGTCCTCGTCGTCGAGCTCCAGGTCCGCCTCCTCGGCGTTCTCGATGCTGTCGGGCGGCACGTAGGGCAGGACGTTGGCGTCGTGGGCCCAGTCGACCACGCCGTCGATCGCCTTGGCGTAGGGATCGATGAGGAGCTTGTTGGGGTTGAAGCGGTGGCCCTCCTGCGGCGCATAGGGCCCGTGCACCCGATAGCCATAGCGCTGGCCGGGCCCGACGCCGGGCAGGTAGCAGTGCCAGTTGTGCGCCCGCCGGTTGGTGATCTCGATCGCGGTCTCGTTGCCGTCGTCGTCAAACAGGCACAGGGTCACGCCCTCGGCGTGCTCGGAGAACAGGCTGAAGTTCGTCCCCTGCCCGTCCCAGATGGCCCCGAGCGGGAACGGCCGGCCCGGCCACAGCTCCGTCACTGAACCAGCGCTCCCGCCATGGCCGGGAGTTTGAGGGATCCGCCGCTCAGATGCGCGTCGCCCCCGGCGCTCAGCTCGATCGTCTCACCGTGACAGGGGAGGCTGACCGGGCCCGCGCCGAAGTTGCAGGCCAGCTCGAACGGGCCGCGGCGCACCACCAGCCAGCGGGAGCGCTCGTCGTACTCGATCTCCCGTGGCGTCCCGCGGGGCAGCCGCTTGCGGGCCGCGATCAGCTCCCGGTACAGGCGGGCCAGCCCGTGGTCGGCCCGGCGGGTGAGCTTGGAGCGCTCGAAGGTGCGCGGGTCCTCGGGATCGGGCACCTCGGCCGCGAATTGGGCGAAGGCGGCGAACTCGCTGCGCCGGCCCTCCCGGGTCGCCTCGGCGATGTCCGGATCGATGTGGCTGGTGAAGTACTGAAACGGTGCCAGCTCCCCGTACTCCTCGCCCATGAACAGCTGCGGGATGAACGGCGACAGCAGCGTGCAGAATGCCGCCAGCGGCCGGGCGGCGGCGGGCATCCGGTCGCCGTAGGCGCGGTTGCCGACCTGGTCATGGTTCTGGGAGAAGACGACGAACCGCTCGGGCGGGACGTCCTCGGCCGGCGCGCCGAAGCGCCGGTCGCGAAACGGCGAGTACTCGCCGTCGTCGACGTGGGGCCGGTGGAAGGCCTTGGCCAGCTGGGCCACGGAGCCGAAGTCGGCGTAGTAGCCGTCGCGGTCCTCGGTGATCAGCGTGCGCAGGGCATGGTGAAAGTCGTCGGCCCAGGCGGCGTCGCAGTTCCAGCCGCCGCGCTCGGGCGGGCGCATCACGATCGGGTCGTTGAGCCCGGACTCGGCGATCACGTAATGGCGTGGATTGACGGCGTGCACGCGCCGCGCCACTGCGGCGACGATGTGCTCGGGACTCTGGTCGAAGATGGAGTGGATGGCATCGAGGCGCAGCCCGTCGATCCCGAAGTCGCGCACCCAGCCCTCGGCGCTCTGGCACACCCACTCGCGTACCGGGTCACAGCCGGCGTCGTCGAAGTTCATCGCCTTGCCCCAGGGCGTCTCGTACTTGGCGGTGAAGTAGGGCCCGAACGCCTCCATCGCCGCCGCTCCCGACGCGCCGAGATGGTTGTAGACGACGTCGAGGATCACCGCCAGCCCGTGGCGATGGGCCTCGGCGACGAACGCCGCGAGGTCCAGCGGGCCGCCGTACGAGGACTGGGCGGCGGAGATGTAGACGCCGTCATAGCCCCAGCCCCGCTCGCCGGGAAACTCGGCCACGGGCATGATCTCCACCGCGGTGACGCCGAGATCGGCCAGGTCGGGCAGACGCTCGGCCGCGGTGGTGAAGGTGCCCCCGGGCGTGAACGTGCCGATGTGAAGCTCATAGATGAGCAGCTCGTCGAGCGCCGGCGCCATGAAGCCGCCCCGGCGCCCGGTGGCCAGCTTGCGCGTGTCGAGCACGCGCGAGGGCCCGCGCAGGCCCTGCGGCTGCCAGCGCGAGGCGGGATCGGGCAGCTCCTCGCCGTCGATCACGTAGACGTAGTCACTGCCCGGGCCGGCGGGGACGATCGCCTCCCACATCCCGAGGCCGGCGTCGATCATGGCGTGGCGCGCGCCGTCGACCTTGACCACCGGGGACGAGGCGCGTGGTGCCCAGACCCGGAATTCGGCGCGCTCGTCGTCGATCTGACGCGCGCCGAGCGGGCGTTCCCAGGGGTACGGCTCGTCGGGCTCGACCTCGCTAGACATCGACATGGCGCATGAGGCTAGTCCGCCGTGTGCGGGCGGAGCGTGCGGTGGATCGGGTCACTCCTCGGGGACGAGCCAGAGTGCGGCCAGCGGCGGCAGGGTGACCTCGGCCGAGAACTGCTGGTCGTGCCACGGGATCGGCTCGGGGACCACGCCGCCCAGGTTGCCCATGTCGCTGCCGCCGTAGAACGCCGAGTCCGTGTTGAGCGCCTCGCGCCAGCGGCCTGACCGGGGCAGACCGAGGCGGTAGCTCTCACGCGGGACGGGCGACAGGTTGGCCACGAACACCGCCACGCGCTCGCCTTCGCGGGACTGGCGCGCGAAGGCCAGCACGTTGTTGTCCGCGTCATTGGGCTCGAGCCACCAGAAGCCGGCCGGATCGGAGTCGAGCTCGTACAGCGCAGGCTCGGAGCGATAGAGGCGGTTGAGGTCGCGCACCAGGGACTGCATGCCGGCATGCTCGGCCTGCTCGAGCAGGTGCCAGTCCAGCGAGCGCTCGTGGCTCCACTCCGCCTGCTGGGCCAGCTCGCAGCCCATGAACAGCAGCTTCTTGCCCGGGTGCGCCCACATGTAGGCATAGAGCGCGCGGAGGTTGGCCAGCTTCTGCCAGTGATCGCTGCCACCCATCTTGGAGTACAGCGAGCCCTTGCCGTGGACGACCTCGTCGTGGGAGAGCGGCAGCACGAAGTTCTCGGAGAAGGCGTACATGAGACTGAAGGTCAGCTCGTGATGGTGGTAACGGCGGTAGATCGGGTCCTGCTGGAAGTAGGCGAGGGTGTCGTGCATCCAGCCCATATTCCACTTGAAGCCAAAGCCCAGGCCGCCCAGGTACGTCGGGCGTGAGACTCCCGGCCACGCCGTGGACTCCTCGGCGGCGGAGATGATCCCCGGCTCGCGGCCGTACATGACCTCGTTGAGCTCCTTGAGGAACGCCACCGCGTCGAGGTCCTCGCGGCCGCCGAACTGATTGGGGACCCATTCGCCCTCGCGACGCGAGTAGTCCAGGTAGAGCATCGATGCCACCGCGTCGACCCGAATCCCGTCGACGTGGTACTCGCGCAGCCAGAACAGCGCGTTGGAGATGAGGAAGTTGCGGACCTCGTAGCGCCCGAAGTTGAAGACCAGCGTGCCCCAGTCCGGGTGCGCCCCGCGCCGGGGATCGGCGTGCTCGTAGAGCGCGGTGCCGTCGAAGCGTGCCAGGGCGAACTCGTCGCGGGGGAAGTGGGCCGGCACCCAGTCGAGCAGGACGCCGATGCCCTTGGCGTGCATCTTGTCGATGAACGCGCGCAGGTCATCCGGCGATCCGTAGCGCGGGGTCGGGGCGTAGTAGCCGGTGACCTGATAGCCCCAGGAGCCGGTGAACGGGTGCGCCATCACCGGCAGCAGCTCGACGTGGGTGAACCCCATGTCCTGCACGTAGTCGGAGAGCTCGTCGGCGAGCTCTGCGTAGGTGAGGGGGCGGTTGTCCTCCAGGGAGTTCAGCCGCCACGAGCCGAGGTGGACCTCGTAGATCGACACCGGCTCTGAGAGCGGCTCGCTCTTGGCCCGGTCGCCGAGGAACTTGGCGTCCTTCTTGCTCCAGGCGTGGCCGGGGGTGTGGATGACCGACGCGGTCTTCGGCGGGACCTCCGTCTCCTGGGCGTAGGGGTCGGCCTTGAGCAGGATCTCGCCGTCCTGGGTGAGGATCTCGTACTTGTAGCGCTGCCCCGCCTCGACGTCGGGGAGAAACAGCTCCCAGATCCCGCTCGACCCCAACGAGCGCATCGCGTGCAGGCGGCCGTCCCAGGAGTTGAAGTCGCCCACGACGCTGACCGCGCGGGCCGCCGGGGCCCACACCGCGAAAGCGGTGCCCTGGACGCCGTCGTGCTCGATGACGTGGGCGCCGAGGCGCTCGTAGAGCTCCTCGTGGCGACCCTCGCCCATCAGATGCAGGTCGAGCTCGCCGATCGTCGGGCCGAACGCGTACGGATCGGACAACGTGAACTTGCCGCCCGAGCCGTAGTCGACCTTGAGCTTGTACTTCAGCGGCAGCTGCGCGCCCTCGAGCTCGGCCTCGAAGACGCCGCCGGGGTGGATCTCGGTCATCGGCACGCTCTTGCCACGGCTGGGCTTGACCGCCACGGAGTCCGCGGATGGGCGCAGGGCGCGCACGACGACGCCGCCGTTGGAGGCGTGGGCGCCGAGGATGGCGTGTGGCTCGGGATGCTCGCGTCGGACGAGCGCTTCCAGATCGTTTTGGGCGATGGTGCTCATGCTGCCTCCAAGAGGCGCGCGATACCCGCCACGGGAATCGGCAACCAATCCGGTCGGTTGTCCAGCTCGTACTGGAGCTCGTAGATGGCCTTCTCCAGCTCGAAGATAGCCAGCATGTTCCCGATGGCCGCGTCGCCCCCGGGCAGCAGCGCCCGATCGATGGTGGCGAAGTAGTTCTCGAGGAAGATGGTGCGCGCCTGCTCCTCGAACTGCCCGGGCGCCGGGATCCCGCGCATGATCTCGGCGGCCGAGGTGGCGTACGCGAGCGAGCGGAGCATCCCGGCCACGTCGCGCAGCGGGCTGCGCTTCTGGCGGCGCTCGAACAGCGGGCGGGCCGGCTCGCCCTCGAAGTCGATGATGACCCAGCTGTGGTGGGAGGGCTCCCCGATCCGGAGGGTCTGGCCCAGGTGGTAGTCGCCATGGGTGCGGATCGCCCGGCCGCCGGCGCCGGTCTGGGCCCGCATGGCGATCTGCTCACGCACGTCCTGGCCCCGCCCCGCGATGGCAGCGACGCGCTCGTCGTCGGGCAGGCGGACGAAGACGCGTTCGATGTCCTCGTCGATCGTCGCCGTCAGCAGCGACATGGACTCGGCGCTGGGCTCCTCCGGGCTGAACGCCGCGTCGCTCGGGTCAGAGGCCAGGCAGTTGTGCAGCTGCGCGGTGACCGCGCCCAGGCTCCCGAGCTCGGGCAGAAATGCGGCGGGATCGGTGGCGATCTGGTCCAGCGCCAGCTCCCAGCCGCCGACGGCGTCGGGGAAGAAGCGCTGCGCCACGCCCAGCGTGGCCCCGAACGACTTGCCCTCGTACTCGTACCACCCCTGCAGCGGGGCGATGTTGGCGAACTCGCGGCGGGTGAGGAACTGCAGCACCTCGAGCTCGGGGTTGATGCCGGGCTCCAGACGGCGGAACACCTTGAGCACCGTCTCGTCGCCGAACACGATCGACGAGTTGGACTGCTCGACGCCCATGGGGCGCACCGGCTCATCGAGCGGCAGCGGGCCGCTCAGCTCGACGCGCTGGAAGCGGAAGGTGCCGCTTTCACCGTCCAGCGTCCGCTCGGCGTCGATCTGGCGCAGCAGCTCGCGCACCAGCTCCGGATCGGCGACGGCGTCGACCGCCGTCCAGTCCTCGGTGGTGCACACCACCGGGCGCTTGCCCACCTGCTCGGCGCCGAGCAGGGCGAAGGGGAGCTGGTAGAGCTCGTGGCTGCCCGAGGCAAAGCGCGCCTGCACGAGGTTGAGGATGAGCGGCGGCGCGTCGGCGATGGCCACGCTCTCCTCCACCTGCAGGCCGGTGACGTGGCGGGACTTCGACGCGTACCAGCGCTGGCCCTCGAGCCACGCCGCCACGTCAGCGGGGTCCAGGCGATCGATCTCGGCCCGTGCCGGGTTGGTGACGTTCTCGGTCATCCGATTGCGTCCTCCCCTTCTCCGACGAGCTGGAACCAATAGAAGCCGCGGGGGGCGAGCGTCAGCAGGTAGTTCAGGTCGCCGATCCGGGGGAAGCGGCTGCGACCGAACAGCTCCACCGGAGAGCGGCCCGCGTGGGCCGAGAGGTCGAGCTCCACCGCCTGGGCCGAGCGCGCGAGGTTGTGCACGCACAGCACCAGGTCCTCCTCGAAGCGCCGCAGCACGGCGAAGATCCGCGGGTTCGACGTCTGGATCGGCTCATAGGTCCCCAGTCCGAACACCGGGTGCTCCTTGCGCAGCGCGATGAACCGGTGCACCCAGCGCAGCAGCGAGGTGGGCGTGCGCAGCTGCGCCTCGACGTTGACCGCCTGAAAGCCGTACACCGGGTCCATCAGCGGCGGGGCGTAGAGCTGGGCGAAGTCGGCGCGGCTGAAGCCGCCGTTGCGATCCCCGGTCCACTGCATGGGCGTCCGCACGCCATCGCGGTCGCCCAGGAAGATGTTGTCTCCCATCGCGATCTCGTCACCGTAGTAGAGAACCGGGGACCCGGGCAGGCTGAACAGGATCGCGGTCATGAGCTGGATCTCGTCCCGGCCGTTGTCCAGCAGCGGCGCCAGCCGCCGGCGGATGCCGAGGTTGATCTTCATCCGCGGGTCCTTGGCGTACTCGGAGTACATGTAGTCGCGCTCCTCGTCGGTGACCATCTCCAGGGTCAGCTCGTCGTGGTTGCGCAGGAACAGGCCCCACTGGCAGTTGTCGGGGATGGCCGGGGTCCGCTCCAGGATCTCGTAGATCGGCGTGGCCTCCTCGCGGCGCACCGCCATGAACATCCGTGGCATCACCGGGAAGTGGAAGCACATCTGGCACTCGTCGCCGTCGCCGAAGTACTCGACGACGTCGGCGGGCCACTGGTTGGCCTCGGCGAGCAGCACGCGGTCGGGGTAGCTCTCCTCGATCTCCCGGCGGACCTTCTTGAGGTACGCGTGGGTCTCTGAGAGGTTCTCGCAGATCGTGCCCTCCCGCTCGTAGAGGTAGGGCACGGCGTCGAGCCGGAAGCCGTCGAGGCCGATGTCGAGCCAGAAGCGCAGCACGCCGGACATCGCCTCGTGGACCTCGGGGTTGTCGTAGTTGAGGTCGGGCTGATGGGAGAAGAAGCGGTGCCAGTAGTAGGCGCCGGCCACCGGGTCATAGGTCCAGTTGGAGACCTCGGTGTCGGTGAAGATGATGCGCGCGTCCTGGTAGCGCGCGTCGGTGTCCGACCACACGTACCAATCGCGCTTGGGGCCGTCGGGGCCGCCGGTGCGGCTCTCCTGAAACCACGGGTGGTCGCTGGAGGTGTGGTTCATCACCAGGTCGGCGATCACGCGGATGCGCCGGGCGTGGGCGGCCTCGATCAGCTCCTGGACGTCGTCGACGGTGCCGTAGTCGGGGTGCACGCGGGTGAAATCCGAGATGTCATAGCCGCCGTCGCGCAGGGGGGACTCGTAGAACGGCAGCAGCCAGATGCAGTCGATCCCCAGCCACTGGAGGTACTCGAGCTTGTCCGTGAGGCCGCGGAAGTCGCCCGACCCGTCGCCGTTGCCGTCGAAGAAGCCGCGGATGTGGATCTCGTAGAAGATGGCGCGCTTGAACCAGAGGGGCTCGGCCTCGAACCACTGGTAGGCCTGGTTGGGTGCGGTGGTCGACGCTGCGGCGGTGCCGTTGCCGGCGGTGGCGCGCCGCGGCTCGCGGGCCAGCAGGTGTGAGAGCGTCGAAGGTCCGACGCTCATTGCTGCTCGCCTTCCGGGCTCGCAACGGCTGCAATGGCGTCGGACATCATCCGGAGACGCTCATCGCTCGACCCGGAGCACGTGCGCCTGACGCACGCCCGGCGCCAGCGCGACGTAGTTCTGGCCGATGCGCCACTGGTAGCGCTCGCCCGAGAGCTCGTCGTGGACGGTGAAGGTGGGCGGCAGCCCGAGGCTCGCCGGGATCACCGTCACACCCTGCTGGCCCTGATGGGGGTCGAGGTTGACCACGCAGACGATCGTCTCGCCGCGGGTCTGCTTGGCGTAGCCGATGAGCGCCTCGTTGTGGGTGTCCAGGAACGTGATGTTCGACAGCTCCTGGAGCGGCGCGTTCTCCCGGCGGATCCGGTTGAGGCGCGCGATCATCGGCAGCAGCGGCCCGTCCAGGGCGCGTTGCTTGATCTCGTACTTCTCGGAGTGCAGGTACTCCTCAGAGCCCGGCCGCACCGGCTCGTTCTCGAAGTGCTCATAGCCGGAGTACAGCCCGTAGGTGGGGCTGAGCGTCGCCGCCAGCACCAGACGTGACTCGAACGCCGCGGGGCCGCCGTGCTGGAGGTACTCGTGCAGGATGTCCGGGGTGTTGGCGAAGAAGTTGGGGCGGAAGTACTCCTGCTCGCCCGACTGCGCGAGCTCGGTCATGTACTCGGTCAGCTCCCACCGCGCGTTCTTCCAGGTGAAGTACGTGTAGGACTGGCTGAAGCCGAGCTTGCCCAGATGGCGCATGACGGCGCGCTTGGTGAACGCCTCGGCCAGGAAGATGATGTCGCGGTCGCGGGCGTGGACCTCGTCGATCACCCACGCCCAGAAGGCGAACGGCTTGGTGTGCGGGTTGTCGACGCGGAAGACCTTGACGCCGAGGTCCACCCACTTGAGCATCGCGTCGAGCAGCGCCTGCCACAGGTTGCGCCAGTCCGGGGTCTCCCAGTTGACGTTGTAGATGTCCTGGTAGCGCTTGGGCGGGTTCTCGGCGTACTTCAGCGTTCCGTCGGGGCGGCGGTGAAACCACTCGGGGTGCTCGGTCAGCCACGGGTGGTCGGCCGAGCACTGCACCGCGAAGTCCAGCGCGATGTCGATGCCGAAGCCGGCCGCGGCCGTGGTGAGCGAGCGCAGGTCGTCCTCGGTGCCCAGATCGCCGTGGATGGCGTCGTGGCCGCCGGTGGCGTCGCCGATCGCCCAGGGGGAGCCGGGATCGCCGGGCGCCGCGGTCAGCGCGTTGTCGCGGCCCTTGCGATTGGTGAGCCCGATGGGGTGGATGGGGGGCAGGTAGATGATGTCGAAGCCGAGCTCGGCCAGCCCGGGCAGCTCGGCCTCGACCCCCCGCAGCCCGCCCCACGAGCGGGGGAACATCTCATACCAGGCGCCGAACCGCGCGCGCAGCCGGTCGACCTCGATGGTCAGCGGCTGATCGAGCGTCACGTTGCCGTGGCGTTCCTGCTCATGCTCCACGGCGAGGGCGAGCTCCTCGCCCAGCGCGACGTCGTGCTGGGCTGACTCGGGCACGTTGGCGTCCGAGAGCTGGGCCACCGCGTGCTCGATGAGCGTGCGCCCGGCGGGATCCTGGGCGCGCTTGGCCGCCGCCTCCAGCAGGACGCGGCCCTCCGACAGCTCGCCGCTGAGGTCGTGCTGGTGGGCGTTGACCTTGCGCTGCAGCTCGTCTCGCCAGGTCCCGAACACGTCGGTCCACGCCTCGATCGTGAACTGCCACGCACCGGGCCGGTCCACGGTGAACTGGCCCGCCCAGCGCACGCCGCCCAGGTGCGCGTCGATCCGGCGCAGCCCGACCTCCTGCCACTGCTCATCATCGGGGCCGCGATAGCGGATGACCGCGCGGATCAGCTCGTGGCCGTCCCGGAACACGTCGGCCTCGACGTCGACGACGTCCCCGACGCACCGTTTGGCGGGGTAGCGGCCGCCATCGACGGACGGCTGCGGAAACTGGATGACGATCCGGCGCGGCGCCTGCTGCGCGGCGTCCGCCGCAGGCGCCGGCGGGGCGGGGGCCGGACGAGCCTCGGTGTCTGAAGTCCGGATGCTCACTCGTCTGGAAGGTATCCATCCCGCGCCATCGGGTAAACCTCAGCTCGTGAAACGCCTGTGAACCAGTGGCCCAGATCGAGCGGGGTCCAGCTCCACATCACCTCGCTCCCGGACGGCCGGCTCGGCCGCGAGGCGTTCCGATTCGTGGACTGGCTGGCCGCCGCCGGGCAGTCGTGGTGGCAGGTGCTGCCGTTGGGGCCGCCCGACCGCTACCGGTCTCCGTACAAGTCCAGCAGCGCCTTTGCCGCGTGGCCGGGGCTGCTGGCCGATCCGCGGTCGCCCGTCTCCGCCGCCGAGATCTCCGCCTTCCGTGAGCGTCACGCGTACTGGATCAGGGACTGGGAGCAGTTCGCCGGCCGCGGCGCCGTCGCCGACCAGGTGCGGTTCGACCGCGAGTGGGGGGCACTGCGCGCCTACGGCGCCGAGCGCGGCGTGCGGATCCTCGGCGACGTCGCGATCTACGTCTCGCCCGGCGGCTGCGATCACCGCTTCCACCCCGAGCTGTTCCAGACCGGGCTGGTCTCCGGCGCACCGCCCGACGCGTACTCCCGCACCGGCCAGCTGTGGGGCAACCCCCTCTATGACTGGCCGGCGCTCCAGCGTCGCGGCTACCGATGGTGGGTGGAGCGCGTCCGGCGCACGCTGGACCTGTTCGATCTGGCCCGCATCGACCACTTCCGCGGGCTGGTGGCCTATTGGGCGGTGCCGGCGCGGGCGCGTACGGCGCGCGGAGGCTCGTGGAAGCGCGGGCCGGGAATCGCGCTGTTCCGGGCCCTGGAACGGGAGCTGGGTTCGCGAGGGCGCGCGTCGCTGCCCCTGGTGGCCGAGGACCTGGGCGTCATCACCGAGCCCGTCGAGCGGCTGCGCCGGCAGGTGGGGCTCCCCGGGATGCTGGTCATCCAGTTCGGCATGGATCCCGATGAGCCGCGCAGCACGCACCGCCTGGCCAACCACACCGCCGACCGGGTCGTCTACACCTCCACCCATGACCAGGACACCGCGCGGGGGTGGCTGGAATCCCTCGATGGCCGCACCCGCGCGTTTCTGGACTCCGAGATCGCGCGGCTGCACTTCACGGACCGGCGCCGGCCCTGGTGGGGGCTGATCCGCTACACGTTCTCCTCGCCGGCCCAGATCGCCATGATCCAGGCCCAGGACGCGCTGGGGTTGGGATCCGAGGCGCGCATGAACGCCCCCGGGAGCGCGGGGGGCAGCTGGAGGTGGCAGATGCGGCGCGGCGCGCTGACGGCAGCCCTGGCCGCGCGGTTGCGGGAGGCGACCGAGGAGTCCGGGCGGCTGCCTGGCTCTGGTTGACGTTGCGGTGGGGGACATGCGTCGTTGAGGCACCGGCGTTGGTCAACGACAGGGCTATCGAGTGGGTGGGTGGGGCGACCTCGGCGCTGATGGCGTCCCTCGGCGGGGGTTGTGGGAGCAAATGGTCCTCTGGCGACCTTTATCTCCCAAAACCCCCTGCGACCGGGCCGCTTCGACGCCTCCGCCGGCCCTTCCTCAGCCGAGCCGTTTGACCAACGCTCGTGCCCCGACCACACGGGACCCACACAGCAACCCGGCAACCGCACCGCTACAGCTGGGCGTGATTGGGTGGCAGCACCCCGTTGACCTCGTACGGGGCCACGTGGTGGTACTTCCAGTCGGCCGGGTCGTGGATGCCGTGGGTCCCGGGCGTTGCGCAGCGTCGCCTCGGCGGCGCGGACCTGCGGCCTCCCATCACCGCCGCAGCCGCAGCCGCGCGCGCCACACGGCGGCGTGGGCCCGCAGCTTGAGGTCGCGGTAGACGTAGCTCATGTCCCCCCGCAGGCGCCCGACGCGGGTCGTCTCGTATCGGATCAGCGATGACGGCGCCACGATGGCCGGCAGGCCGTCGGCCGCGAGCACCGCCAGCGCGCGCTCGGCGATCGCGATCTGGCCGAAGGCGGTGGGATGCACGCGGTCGGCCATCACGTGGTTGCGGGCTCCGAACGCGCTGAGGTCGACGACGAGCGCGCCCACCCGTCCGGCCGTCTCACGCACCACCGCGTTGAGCTCGGCGACCTTGGGCCCCGCCGGCGGGAGACCGAGCGTCAGCGGGGCGGTCAGCGTCACCACCCGCTCGCAGCGGTCGCGCACGTATCCCAGACAGGCCTCGAAGTCGGCCGCGAACGCCTGCGCATCCCAGTCGAGGCCGCGCACGTCGTTGACGCCGATGTAGAGGCAGCCCACGTCGTAGCGGGCGTCGGGGTGGGCGGCACGCTGGGCGAACGCCGGAATCTGCTGGTGGCGCACATCGTCGACGCGGGCTCCGTCGGTGGCGTAGCTGGTGTAGGCCAGGCCCAGCGCCCGCGCGGTCCACTGCGCCCACGACTGCAGCGCCACGCCCCACTGAAGCTCGCCCCCGCCGTTGGTGATCGAGTCGCCGAAGGCCAGGACGCCGAGCCGGCGATCGTCCGTCGGTGACCGTTGCGTGGCTGAGCTCACCG
The DNA here is from genome assembly GCA_963771675.1 of uncultured Actinomycetota bacterium. Classification (GTDB taxonomy): domain Bacteria; phylum Actinomycetota; class Thermoleophilia; order Solirubrobacterales; family Solirubrobacteraceae; genus Palsa-465. The sequence goes on from CAVYUJ010000013.1 coordinate 397,639, forward strand.
AGCCGGGCTACTGGAGCCTGCGGTACTTGGGGTCCTGATGGGCCACGGCGGCCTTGCCCTTCTTGACCACCTTGCCGTCCTTCACCGTGTCGGCGACGGCGTCGGCGGCCACCACCTCGGGCACGGTCTCGACGTAGTAGGCGCCACTCTCGAGCGCATCGGCCGAGAGCTGCTGCTCGGCCCCCCACAGCGCCTTGCTGGAGGCACCGCCGAAGTCCTGCAGATGCTTGGCCAGATCGCGCACGGCGATGTTGGCGCCGTTGCGGGTGGTCACGTACTTGCCCAGCGTGTAGGTCTTCTTGATGATCGCCCTCATGTCGCCGCCGGTGTCCTTGAAGGTCTGCCAGCCGGTGAGGCCCCACCAGTGCAGGTGCAGCACCATCATCAGCGAGTCATAGGGCCAGGTCGGTCCCAGCGTGTTGACAGCGCTCTTGAAGCCCGACCCGCCGTAGATGTCCAGGAACACGTGGCGCTGGCCCTCAAAGGCGGCGCGGCGAGCCGCCTCCTTGAGCGTCGTCCCCGCCTGACCGCCGGAATCCGGAGCGGCCGTGTCGACGTCGAGGCCGGGCAGCTCGCCGCGCGCGAGGTTGGTGAACAGCATCAGCAACCGGTTGTCCGCCTTGATCAGGTGCAGGGCGCTGGTGCCGTGGTACTTGCGCTGGCTGACCGGATCGAGCACGACGAATCCCTGCCGGCCGCCGCTCAAGCCCTCGAAGGCGATGCCCGCCGCGTGCAGGATCTTCGTGACCTCCTCACCGACCACCTTGCCGCCGCCGCTGAGCGTCGACTGCGCCATGTTGCTCATCGCGTCGGCGACGAACCCCGACGCGCCGCCGAGGCCCGCGCCCCAGGTCACGATCTGGCTGTCGTAGACGTTGATCGAGTCAAAGCCCCCCTCCATGCTGCCGATGTCGAAGTACAGCCGGTCCCCCAGCCACTTGCGGTAGGCCGTCGTGTCCTCGCCGGCCGCGGGGGCGGTCATGGTCCCGATCGCCGCGCTCTCGTGGCTCGTCCAGTCGATGTAGCTGCGCTGCGACTCGTAGGCCTGCTTCTGGGCGTCGGTCCGCGGATCTGAGGGGTTGGGGTTCTTCTTGGTCGGCGCGGGCGCAGGGCGCAGAGGACCGCCGGCCTGCAGGCCCGAGTACCGCGTCCACGAGGTGCCGGTCCACGCCTTGCCCTGGCTGTTGGTGATGCCGCTGGTGACCACGGGCTGAGGCAACGTGTCGCGGTAGGAGACGACGGCCGCGCAGGCGGTGTCGACGGTCGCCTGGACCGCCGGATCCAGCGGTCCCGGGGCCGCCGCGCCCTTGGCGGCGTGGTGGACCACCCTCTGGCTCTTGGCTGCCGCGTCGAACTCCGTGATCACCGTGTCCTGAGCGTCGGGCACGACCACAACCCAGTCGGCCGCCGCCGCTGCGACCGCCGCCGCGGCCTCGCCGGCCGCTGGCACAGGAAGGTCCCGGGCGAGCCGCCGCGCCGGCAGCGACGGCGGATGGAGGACCCCGCGCGCCAGCATCCGATGCACCGCGGTGTTGCCCGCGGTCCGCTGCAGCGCCAGGATCCGGTCGGCGAAGGCGCCGTTCGCGGCCGTGGGGGTGGCGGCGAGGTCGGCGACACCGGCGGCCACCCTGATGGCGGCCTCGTCGGCGCGCTCCTCGCTCGGCTCGCGGCTGTACACGGGCCAATGCTATTGCCGGTGAGACCCCGCGAGGTTTCGCGCCTGCGCCCTGGGGTCATATGTGCAGTGCTCGTGTTTGCCCGCCACGTACCAGGCTGAGCGCCTGATCGCCGCCAATGTCAGATAATCGCCTCTTGGATCACGCCACCACGCAGTACGACGGCCAGATCGACATCGTCGCCGCCGCCGAGGATCTGGCCGAGCGCATCCCCGACGCGCTCGCCCCCCTCGCCCGCATCGCCTACAACTACCGCTGGGCGTGGGCTCCTGGCGGCCCCGAGGTCTTCCGCGGCGTCGACTCCGAGCGCTTTGACCTCTGCATGCGCAACCCCGTCCGGTTGCTCCAGGAGTCACCGGCGCGCGTTCTCAAGCGCGCGGCCGAGGACCGGGATCTCGTCGCGCGCGCCCAGGCCCTGGAGGCCGAGATCGCCGCTGACCTGGAGCGGCCGTACACCGGCGCGCCGCTGGAGCCCGCTCATCCGGTCGGCTTCCTGTGCGCCGAGTACGGCGTGCACGTGTCGCTGCCCGTCTACTCGGGCGGGCTGGGAGCGCTGGCCGGTGACCTGCTCAAGGAGGCTTCCGATCAGGCGGTCCCGCTGGTCGCCGTCGGGCTGATGTACCGCAAGGGCTACTTCCGCCAGCGGATCGACGCCTCGGGCTGGCAGCACGAGTACTGGATCGACACCGACCCCGATCGTCTCCCCGCCGCCCTCGTCACCGGCCCGGACTCGTTGCCGGTGACGGTCACCGTCCCCATCGGCGACAACGACGTGGTGGCCCGGATCTGGCGCGTCGACGTCGGGCGGATCCCCCTCTTCTTGCTGGACACCGATTGCCCCGACAACGGGCCGATGGACCGCTGGATCACCGGCCGTCTCTACGACGGCGACCCCCAGACCCGCCTGGCCCAGTACTCGCTGCTCGGCGTCGGCGGGATCCGGGCGCTGCGCGCGCTGGGCTATGAGCCCGGCGTCATCCATCTCAACGAGGGCCACGCCGCGCTGGCGCCGCTCGAGCTCGCCCGCGGCTATCGCGAGGCTGACGGGCTCTCTCAATCAGACGCTCTGGATCTGGCGCGCAGCCGGACGCTGTTCACCACCCACACGCCCGTGCCCGCGGGCAACGACTCCTACCCGGCGGAGGAGATCGAGGAGGCCGTGAGCCGCCTGGCCGGCGAGCTCGGGTTCTCCACCGAGGAGCTGCTCGACCTCGGCCATGATGTCGGCGCCGACGCCCGGGCTCCCTTCGGGGTCACCCAGGCGGCGCTGCGCATGAGCCGCGGCGCCAACGCGGTCAGCCGCCGCCACGGTGAGGTGGCGCGCGAGATGTGGCAGTCGCTGTGGCCCGAGCGCCCCCTCGACGAGGTGCCGATCGGCCACGTCACCAACGGCGTCCACGTCCCCTCGTGGATCGGCCGGCCCATGCGCGAGCTCCTGGACCGCCACCTGCCGCCGGACTGGTGCGCGCGCGCGACCGAGCCCGAGGTGTGGGTGGGCGTGGACCAGATTCCCGCCGAGGAGCTGTGGGAGACCCGCCGCCGCCAGCGGTCCGATCTCATCACCTTCGTGCGTGCCCGCAGCGTCACCGACCGCCTGGTCCGAGGGGACCTGCGCGGCTACGTCGATGCCGCCGCTCGCGCGTTTGATCCCGACGTGCTGACGATCGGCTTCGCCCGCCGTGTGGCGACCTACAAACGCCTCGAGATCCTCACCCGTGACCCGGACTGGACGCTGCGGCTGCTCGACGGCGACCGGCCGGTCCAGGTCGTGCTCGCCGGCAAGGCCCACCCGCGGGACGAGGAGGCCAAGCGCACGCTGCAGTCCGTGTTCGGTCTCAAGGCGGCCCGGGTGGTGGGGGAGCGCGTCGTGTTCCTCGACGACTACGACCTCGCGTCCGGTCAGGCGCTGGTGCGCGGCTGCGACGTGTGGCTGAACCTGCCCCGCCCGCCGCTGGAGGCCAGCGGGACGAGCGGGATGAAGAGCGTGTTCAACGGCGGGCTGCAGCTCAGCGTGCTCGACGGCTGGTGGGCCGAGGCCTACGACGACTCCAACGGCTGGGCGATCTCCGGCGAGGTCGATCACGACCATCAGGCCCAGGACGAGCGCGACGCCGCCGCCTTCCATCACCTGCTCGACGACCAGGTGCTGCCGGCGTTCTACGACCGTGACCACTCGGGGATCCCGAGCCGCTGGGTCGAGCTCATGCGGGCGTCACTGCGTACGCTGGGACCGATGTTCTGCGCCAGCCGGATGCTGGCCCAGTACGTCGAGGGCCCGTACCGCGGCTGAGCCGCCCGCCGGGCCCGCGACGGATCAGGCGCTGACGTCCGAGAGCGGACGGGGGCCGTGGCCCACGTACTTGGCGGTGGGGCGGATGAGCCGGCCCTCGCGCTTCTGCTCCATGATGTGAGCCGACCATCCGGCGGTGCGCGCGCAGGTGAACATCGGCGTGAAGAGCTCCGGCGGCACCTCGGCGAAGTCGAGGACGACCGCTGACCAGAACTCGACGTTGGTGGCGAGCACGCGGTCGGGGCGACGGGCCTTGAGCTCGGCCAGCGCGGCCTTCTCCAGGGCCTCGGCGACCTCGACGCGCGGAGCGTCGATCTCATGGGCGGTGCGCCGCAGGACGCGGGCGCGGGGGTCCTCGGCGCGGTAGACGCGATGACCGAAGCCCATGAGGCGGTCGCCGCGGTCCAGGACATCCTTGACGTACCGGTCGGCGTCGCCCATCTCGGCGACGTCGTCGAGCATCTTGAGCACCCGGGACGGCGCGCCCCCGTGCAGGGGGCCGCTGAGGGCCCCGACGGCCGCGCTGAGCGCGGCCGCGACATCGGCGCCCGTGGAGGCGACGACGCGCGCGGTGAACGTGGACGCGTTCATGCCGTGCTCGGCCGCGGAGTTCCAGTAGGCGTCGATCGCCTTGACGTGACGCGGGTCGGCCTCACCGCGCCAGCGGATGAGGAAGCGCTCGGGGATCGAGGTGGCCTTGTCGATCTCACGCTGGGATACCGGCAGTTGGCCGAAGCCGCGCGCTGACTGGGCGACGAACGACAGCGCCATCACCGAGGCGCGGGCCAGGTTGTCGCGGGCCTCCTCGTCGGAGATGTCGATCAGCTGCTTGAACCCCCACTGGGGTCCGAGCATGGCCAGCGCCGACTGGACGTCGACGCGAGGGTCGCCGGAGTGGACGCTGAGCGCGTTGGGCTCGGCGGGCGGCATGCCCGGCAGCAGCGCGTCGTCGACCAGGAGCCCCCACACCTGCTCGAACGGCACGGCGCCGACCAGATCCTCGATATCGACGCCGCGGTAGCGCAGGGCGCCACCCTCCCGGTCCGGCTCGGCGATCTCGGTCGCAAACGCGACGACGCCCTCGAGGCCAGATTGAACTTCCGCTGTTGCACTCATAAAAGGTGTGGCTCCTGGGGAGGGGGCTCAGGTGGGCTACAGGCTAGATGGTCGCGGCGGGGCGCCCTGCACTGCGGCGCAGGCGGGCCGGGCGATAGGGTGCGCCCCGTGTCGGAGCTGCTCACGCGTCCCGCCATCGAGCTGGCCGCGCTCATCCGGTCCGGCGAGCTGTCCGCCCTCGAGCTCGTCCAGGCGTCCCTCGATCGGATCGACGCGCTCCAGCCCACGGTCAACGCCTTCACCCACGTCGCTCACGAGCCGGCCCTGGCGACGGCGCGGATGATCGCCGCCGGGGACTCCCGTCCGTTCGCCGGGGTCCCGATCGCGATCAAGGACAACCGGGCCGTGGCCGGGATGCCCCTGACCATGTGCAGCGCTCTCTTCGGCGACTACGAAGCTGCCGCCGACGCGTACCTGGTGCGGCGCCTGCGCGATGCCGGGTTCGTGATCGTGGGCAAGACGACCCTGCCCGAGAACGGGATCCTGCCCACCACCGAGTCGCGCCGGTTCGGCCCCACGGCCAACCCGTGGATGCTCGACCGCACGCCCGGCGGCTCGAGCGGCGGGTCGGCGGCGGCCGTGGCCGCCGGCATGGTCCCGATCGCCCACGGCAATGACGGGGGCGGATCGATCCGGATCCCGGCGGCCTGTTGCGGGCTGGTGGGGCTCAAGCCGGCGCGGGGACGCGTGTCGCTGGGGCCCGACGCCGGTCACGGCTTTCTGGTCACCGACGGCGTGCTCACCCGGACGGTGGCCGACACCGCCGCCGCGCTCGACGTGCTCGCCGGCTATGAGCCGGGCGATGCCACGTGGGCGGCGCCGCCCTCCGCCGCCTACGGCGAGCTGATGACACCCGAGCCCGCCGAGCTGCGCGTGGGGCTGGTGCTCAACCCGCCGCTCGACGACGCCGAGCTCGACCCGGTCAACGAGGCGGCCGCGCGTGACGCGGCGGCCCTGCTGGAGTCCCTGGGCCACCGGGTGCAGGAGTTCGAGGCGCCCTGGTCAGGCCGCGGGCTGCTCACCGACTTCACCCGAGCGTTCGGTCCGGCGACGGCGATGACCACGTTCGCCGGAGGGCGGATCGCCGGCCGCGAACCGTGCGAGGACGACGTCGAGCCGCTCACGTGGAAGATCTGGGAGCACGCCCGCGACCAGAACACCATCACGCTCCTGGCCGCCCAGGGCAAGCTCGAGCGGATCGCCCGCGGCCTGGTGGCCGAGCTGTCGAGGTTCGACGTCGTGGTCACGCCGGGACTGGGGCGCCGGCCGGTGCCCACCGGCGAGATCCACGGCCGTGGCCCCGACCCGTGGGGCCACTACCGGCGCTCGGGCGCCTTCACCCCCTACACGGCGATCGTCAACGTGATGGGGCTGCCGGCGATCATGCTGCCGCTCTATCACGGCGATGATGGCCTGCCCACCGGGGTGCAGCTCATCGGGCCGCCGGAGCGCGAGGAGCTGCTGCTGGCGCTGGGGGCGCAGCTGGAGCGGGCGCTGCCGTGGGCGCAGCGCATGCCGGACCTGGCTGCGTAGGGGAGCGGCCGGCTCAGGCGATCCCGAGGACCTCGGCCATCGCCCGCGGGGTGACGCCCAGCGCCTGTGCGTCGGCGGTCCCCCTCGCGGAGATGAGGGGTATCTCGAGCAGCTCGGCCTCGTCCCAGGTGGCGAACGCCGTGGGTCCACCCAGCAGCTCGGCGGTGCCGAGGATCCGCCGCGTGAGCCGCATGGGGACGCCCACGATCCGCCGGCGCCGGTGAAAGGAGCGCAGCGCCAGGGCGACGATCTCGCGGTGGGTGAGCGTCTCGGGCCCGGCCAGCTCGTAGCGCGCGTTGGCCGAGGCGTCGGCGGCCGGTCCGCCGGGCAGGGCCGCCATCACGCAGGCGGCCACGTCGTCGGCGCTGATCGGCTGAAACGCGGCGCGACCGGGGCCGGGGATCGCCATGACCGGCAGCCACGACATGCGGTGCAGCAGGCGCAGGTACGGGTCGTCGGGCGCGTAGATGATCGAGGGCGCGAACACCGTGTGCTCAAGCGCGGAGGCGACGACCGCGCTCTCAGCCACGGCCTTGGCGCGCATCAGCCGCCCGCGGCTGCGCGTGGAGGCGCCGAGCGTGGAGAAGAAGACGAAGCGCTGGACGCCGGCGCGCTCGGCCGCCTGCACGAGCCGCCAGGTGGCCACGCCCGAGAGCTCCTCGATGGAGCCGTGCGGCTGGTCGCGGATGACCGAGGCCAGATGCACGACGGTGTCCACGCCCCGCAGCGCATGGCGAAAGGAGAGATGGTCCCCGAGGTCCCCGAGGGCGATCTGCACCCGCACACGGTCGGCTCCCAGCCGTCGCGGGTCGCGCACCAGGCAGCGGACCGGGGTGCCGGCGTCGATGAGCGGCCGCAGCAGCGCCCGCCCGACGGTTCCGGTGGCACCGGTGAGCAGCAGCACCGCCGGGAGGGTACCCGCCGCTTGTCAGGCGTGTCCGTAAAATGCGCCTTCCCGCTGCGATGATGGCGGCTGCGCACTTGCAACCGATTAGAGGAATCCGACACACATGGCCTACGTAATCGCCGAGCCCTGCATTGGCACCAAGGACAACTCGTGCGTCGAGGTCTGCCCGGTCGACTGCATCCACCCGACGCCCGACGAGCCCGACTACGACAACGTCGAGATGCTCTACATCGACCCCGAGGAGTGCATCGACTGCGACGCGTGCGTCGAGGCCTGCCCGGTCGACGCGTGCTTCGCCGAGGATCAGCTCCCCGACGAGTGGCAGAAGTACATCAAGATCAACTCGGACTACTACAAGAACGGCGCCTGACGGCGCCCGTCGCGCGGGGCGCGACGGGCGATGGCGCGGCCGCCGCACGGGGCGCGACGGGCGATCGCGCGGGGCGCGACGGGCGATTTCGCGGCCGCCGCGCGGGGCGCGACGGGCGATTTCGCGGCCGCCGCGCGGGGCGCTCAGGCCATCGGGAGCGACATCCCGGCGGGCTTGGGGGCCGCGGCCGGCGACGGTGCCTGCATGACCGGGAGCTCGATCGGCGAGAGCGCGATGAGACCGCGGGCGCCGTGGCGCAACGCCTGGGCGGCCGGGTCGTCGGGATTGGCCATGACGAGCGGCAGACCCGAATCTGACTGCTCGCGCAGCGGCATCGTCAGCGGGATCTTGGCCAGCAGCGGGACGTCGAGCTGCTCGGCCAGGAGCTGCCCGCCGCCCTCGCCGAAGATCTGGAAGCGCTCGCCGCTCGGCGTGACGAACCCGGACATGTTCTCGATCACGCCGGCGATCTCCAGCTTGAGCTTGGCCGCCATCTCGGCCGACCGGGCGGCCACCTTCTGGGCCACGGGCTGCGGCGTGGTCACGATCAGGAACTTGGCCTGCGGCAGGAGCTGGGCCAGCGTCATCGAGACGTCGCCGGTGCCGGGCGGCAGGTCGATGAGCAGGTAGTCCAGCGCGCCCCAGGCGACGTCCTCCAGGAACTGCTGCAGCGCCTTGTGGAGCATCGGGCCGCGCCACACGACGGCGGCGTCCTGCTCGACGAAGAAGCCGATCGACATCACGGTGATGCCGTCGTGAGCGGTGATGGGGATGAGCTTGCGCTCCTCGTTGACCTTGGGTCGCTCCCCGCCCACGCCGAGCATGCGCGGCTGCGAGTAGCCCCACACGTCGGCGTCGAGCACGCCGACCTTCTTGCCGTCGGCGGCGAGGGCCGCGGCGAGGTTGGCGGTGACGCTGGACTTGCCGACCCCGCCCTTGCCCGAGCCGATGCAGATGACGTTCTTGACCTGGGCCAGCGCACCCTCGGGCAGGCCGCCGCGGCCGAGCTTGCGGCCCAGTGCCGCCTTCTCGTCGCCGGAGAGCACGTCGAAGGTGACGTTGACGCCCGTCACCCCGTCGAGCGCGCGGATGGCCGTGGCCACGCCGGTCTCGAAGTGGCTGCGGATGGGGCAGCCGGGGGTGGTCAGGGACACCATCACGTCCACCACTCCGTTGGCGTGGACGTCGATCGACCGCACCATCTCCAGCTCGACGATGTCGCGCCGCAGCTCGGGGTCGATGACGGATCGGAGGGCTTCTGTGACTTGTTCGGAAGTGGGCATACAGGTCATTCAAGCAGGTCGGATCGGCCCGCTTTCCGGGGCTGTCCGTCAGCCGACGCCGGGGGCCAGCTGCGCGATGAGGGCGAGCACGTCGAGGTCGTCGTGGAGCAGGTTCTGGCACATGACGCGGTGCACGCCGGCGTCGCGCAGAGCGGCGAGCTGCTCGGCCGCGCGGTCCGTGGTGCCGAGGATCCAGCCCTCGGGCGGGTCGTCGAGGAGCGCGTCGGCGGTGGAGCCGATCCGCTCGCCCAGCCGCGCGGCGCGGTCGCGCAGCTCGCCCTCGTCGGCCCCGACGAGAAAGCCGGTCATGATGCTGAAGGGCAGCGGGTCGCGCCCGGCGGCCTCACAGGCCTCGGTGACGGCTGCCCTGCGCGTCGAGACGTCCTGCAGCGTGGCGAACGGCGTGTTGTACTCGTCGGCGTAGCGCGCGGCCAGCCTGGCGCTGCGCGGGCCCGCGGAGCCCCCCATGATGAGCGGCGGACGCGGGCTCTGGACCGGCTTGGGCTGGGCGTCGAGGTCCTTGAGCGTGTAGTGCGCGCCGCTGAAGGAGAACGGGGCCTGCGTCCAGGTCCCGAGCACGATCTGGAGCTGCTCCTCGAGCACGTCGACGCGGGCACGGGTGTCGGCAAAGGGGAAGCCGTAGGCCTCGTGCTCGCGCTCGTGCCAGCCGGCTCCGAGCCCCAGCTCCACGCGGCCGCCCGAGACGTGGTCGGCGGTGGCCACGACCTTGGCCAGCTCCGAGGGGTGGCGGAAGGTGGCGGGGGAGACCATGGTGCCGAGTCTCACGGTGGTCGTCACGGCGGCCAGGGCATTCAGCGTCGCCCACGCGTCGAGCGACCCGCGCTCGGGGTGCTGGCCGTCGAGGTTCATGTAGTGGTCGGAGCGAAACAGCGTGGGGATCCCGTGCTCCTCGCACCCGGTGGCCAGGGCCACCCATTGCTCCCAGCTCACGCCCTCCTGGCCCTCGATCATCAGACACAGATCCACTCGTCCCACCCCTCTCGCTGTCGGTTCCCGATCGAGCGTAGCTGGGGACTTAAAGACCGACGGGGCGCCACTTTCGTGACGCCCCGGCGGTTGAGGGAGGAGAGGGTGCTTCGTTCGCCGGCGAGGATATGAGGCCGGCGAACCTCTCCCGCCTGCGACGCTCTCCTCGGCGCCCGGCGGGTGAAGGGGATGCTCAGGAGATCGAGGTCAGGCGATCCTGGGCCTCGGCGACGAGCTTCTCGACGCGGGAGCCCACGAGGCCCGACTGCTTCTCCAGGTCGCGGCGGACCGAGCGCACCTCGCGCTCGACGCGACGGCGGTTCTGCTTGACCGTCTTCTCGACGCGGTTGCGACGCTGGCGCAGCTCACGCTCGAACTTCGTCCGCGTGCGGCGCACCTGGCGCTCGAACCGGTTGCGGGCGCTGGCGCCGCGGCGCTCGTAGCGCTTGAGCTCACGCTCGACCGAGGTCCGGGTGCCGTACCTGGTGGCAAGACCCTTGACCGTCGAGACGAGCTCGTCGCGAGCCAGCAGGCCGGCGCCCACGGGCACGAGGACCGCGCGCTCGGCGATCTGCTGGACCTGGGTCACGCGCAGCCGAGTCTCGGCGCCGGTGGCGCTGGAGGCGCTGGAGGCGGTCGCCCGCGCGGTGTTGGCCGTGCGGCGGGCGTTGCCCTTGGCGCCCGCGGAGGAGCGGCTGGCCGTCGTCTTGGCGCTGCGAGTGTTGCTGCGCGCGGCCGACGCGGTGCGGCTGGCCGTGGTCTTGGCGCTGCTCGCCGTGCGGCGGGCGTTGGCGCCCGTGGCCGACGCGGCACGGCGCGTCTGGTTGCGCTTTCTAGTGGCTGCGGCCTTCTGGCCGGTGGTGTTGGGGGTGTCTGCCATGGGTTCTCTGGCTCTCTTCCTTCGTAGTGAAGATCTTAGCTAGTTCGCCTGCGATGATCGAACACATGTTTGTAAACCACCATAGCCGCCCGGTTACATTTCCCATCGAGCAGAGGTGAGCTCGCCCACCACCCACGACGCGCAAGCGGCGACGCCGGCATCGCCTACCAGGTCGTCGAGACCGCACCGGCCGGGGCCCGCGACCTCGTGCCGATCAATGGCCCCGCCTCCCGTCGACTCCCGCTCCAAACGGGGGCGAACCTGGGAGCGCTACGCGCCGGAGCGCTGCGGCAGCTGCTGAGGGAAGCCCACGCGACGGAGCCAGCGGGTGGGCTCGGTGAGCTCCGTGAGCGTGGGCAGCGCCTCGGGTCCTGAGAAGACCCGGGTCAGCGCCTCGGTGCCCGCGGCGCGGACGATCGCATCGCAGAAGAACTTGCCCTGCTCGTACTGGCGCAGCTTGAGCTCCAGGCCCAGGAGCTTGGCCAGCAGGCGCGACAGGCCCGACTGGGACGCGCGCCGCCGGTCCAGTCCGGCGCGCAGCTTGGGCAGCGAGGGCAGCAGGTCCGGCGCCACGGCGTCCATCACGTGCTCGGCGTGGCCCTCGATCACCGCCATCACGGCCTGGACCTGGTTGAGCGTCTCGCGCTCCACGTCGCTGGTGAAGATCGAGATGAGGTCGCCGTGGCGCAGTGACTCGAACGTCCGCTTGATCTGGGCCACGGTCGGCAGCCGCAGCTTGCGCTCGGTCTCCATGCGCAGCTCGGCGCTGCGCAGCAGCTCCCGCACCAGGCCGGCCACGTGGGCGTGCAGCCACGGGACGCCCGCGAACTGCACGGCGTGGGTGACCTCATGCAGCGCCACCCAGGTCATGAACTCGTCCTCCTGGGCCTCGAAGGACCGCACCGCCTGGCCGAGATTGGGCATCACGAACAGGAGCCGCGGCGGGGCGGACGCCTCGGCCTCGTCGAGCAGGACCAGCTCGTACTGACCCAGCACGCGTTGGGCCAGGTAGCCCAGCACGATCCCGACCTCGGTCGTCACCACGACGCCGAGCGCCAGCTTGGCCGCCGGCTTGAGCGGGCCCAGGCCGTCCCCGGCGCGCTCGAGGACCGGGTCGAGCAGGCTGCGCATCGCCTTGATGTTCGTCTGCACCCATTCGCGCCGGCCGATTCCCTCCGGGGGCGGCAGCGGGCGCGCGGGCGCCAGCCCGGTGTACGCGGTGACGCGCCGCTCGGACTCCACGGCCAGCGCCGGGAGGTCGGAGCGCGGCGCGGCGGCATCGCCCTGGCCGGCGAGGTAGCCGGCGATCTTCTCGGCGAGGATCCAGTCGATAACGGTCATGAGCGGGCGCGCACCCCCTCGAGCTCGCGCAGGGTCTCCTCGGAGCGGGCGGCGACCAGACGGGAGCTCGGAGTGGCGTCCAAGGGCGCCTCGAGCGGGTCGGCGAGGTCGGGGAAGCTGACGAACCCGCCGGCCTCGCGCACGATGAGCTGGCCGGCGGCGGCGTCGACGCCGCGACAGCGCTGCAGCGTCACCATGGCGTCAAAGCGGGCGGCGGCGACCTGGCACAGGGTGGAGGCGATCGTCCCCAGGGCCCGCAACCGGCGGGTGGCCGCGGTGAGGGGCTCGATCGCCGCGTGCACCCATTGCGGATCGGAGGATTCGATCCCCAGCAGCTCCAGGCGGCCGTCGCGGGAGCGGCGCTCGGGCAGGGAGGGGTCAAGGCGCACGCCATCGCGCCACGCGCCCTCACCGCGCCGCGCCCACCACTGCTCGCGGGCCCCGAAGTCGTGGACGAACGCGAACGCCACGTCGGCCATCGTCGGGCCGTCGGCGACGGCGAGCGAAAGCGCGTAGTGGCAGGCGTCGCGCTTGGCGTTCAGCGAGCCGTCGATGGGGTCGATGATGACATACACCCCACCGCCGCCGAAGTCGACCTCGCCGCGCTCCTCGCTGATCGCCGAGAAGCGGTGACCCTGGTCATGGAGCGCCCGGAGGTGGTCGAAGACGACCGACTCCGCCGAGCTGTCGATCTCGAGCGTCCGGTCGCCGCCGCTGCCGCGCGTGCCCGTCTCGCGAGCGCGCTCGACGGTCGTCGGCGTGGCGGCCAGAACGCCGGCCAGGCCCTCCACCGAGCGCCGGCACAGCTCCAGCCAATCCGCGTCCAATGCCGTGCCGGTGGTGCCCATCCTGCAACCTATGCTGTCAGACGGTGAGCCTCAAGAACGTACGCGGTGAGTCTGGTGAGGGCTTGAACCTGCTCGCCGGCGCCACCGCGTCCGACCGCCCGCTGGACGGTCTGCTCCCCGCTCAGGTACAGGCGGTCACCCATTCCGAGGCGCTTGTGGTCGTGCGCGGGGCGGCGGGAACCGGCAAGACGCAGGTGGTGCAGGCGCGGTTTCGCTGGCTGGTCGCCGAGGGGTGTGATCCCGAGCGCATCGCGGTGCTGGTGCCCACCGCCGCGCGCGCCGCGGCCCTGCGGGCGCGGATCGAGACCCGCTTGCGCCGGGGCTACGACGAGCTCTACGTCCTCACCCCGGCCGAGCTCGCCGGCCTCGTCCTGCGAGCGGCCGGCGCCGGCGCCGACCCGTTCGAATCGGTGCTCACCCCGGGCGACCGGCTGGCCATGCTGGTCGAGCGCATCGACGAGCTGTCGCTGCGCCACCACGACTTCGGCGGGCGCCCCAACACGCTGCTCGGCGGGTTCGTGCGCCGGATCGACCGGCTCAAGGCCGAGTTGGTCACCGCCGAGGCCTACGTCACGTGGGCGCAGTCGCTGCCCGACGATGCGCCCGACGCCGAGCTGGAGCGCGAGTTCGCCCAGATCTACTGCACTCATGAGCGGATGCTGGCCGAGGCCAGCGCCCGCGACGACGGCGATCTGATCGTCTCCGCCCTGGACCTGGCGCGCGCCCAGCCCAGCCTCGCGCGCCGGTTTCACTACCTCCTGCTCGACGACGCCCAGGAGCTCGACCTGGCGCCGGCGACGCTGGCCATGGAGGTGTCCGCCCGCCGGGCGGTGACGATCGCGGGCGATCCCGACGCGGGCCTGCGGCGCTATCGCGGGGCCGGCGCGGCGCGGATGCGCAGCTTCGAAGGCGCGGAGGCACGCGTGATGGTGCTGGGGCGCAGCCAGCGCTGCCCCGAACGCATCTGGCGCGCCGCGGCCTCCGTGCTCACGCACGAGCCGCCGGGCGACGACCCACCGGCATCGGTGGGCGGGTCACCGGTCGTCGCGACCAGCGGGGCGTGCGAGCTGTGGCGCTGCGCCAACGAGCGCTCCCAGGCCCAGTCGGTGGCCGTGGACATCGAGCGCCTGCTGGCGCGCGACGCGACCACCCCCGGGCGGGTGGCGGTGCTGGTTCCGGACATCACCCACGAGGGTCAGGCCGTCAGCGTGGCTCTGGAGGAGCGGGCGATCCCGCACCGGCTCATCGGTGAGGCGGCGTTCTTCCAGCGGGCCGAGATCCGCGACGTGCTGGCGTGGCTGCGTCTGCTGGCCAACCCCACCGACGCCGGCGCGGTGGTGCGCGCGCTGGCCCGCCCGCCGATCGAGCTGCGCTCCGTCGACATCGCGCGCTGCACCCAGATCGCCCGCCGGCGCAAGCTGGACATGGTCTCGGCCCTGGCGGCGGCGATCGAGGCGCCCCAGGTCCCGCCGGAGGCCCGCGAGCGGATCCGCGTGTTCCTCAAGCTCTACAAGGCCGGCATGGGCGCGATCGACACCAGTCGCCCCGACCTCTACGTCCACCGGCTGATCGAGCGGCTCGGGCTGCGCCGCCAGCAGCTCTTCGCCGCGCAGTCAGACGTCGTCGAGCGACTGCGCGCCCTGGCCAGCTTCGGCGAGCTGGCCGCCGCCTATGTGACGCGCACGCCGCAGGCCACCGCCCGCGAGTTCGCCCGCTCGATCGCCGCGGTCGCCGATTTCGGGCTCCGCGAGCAGGAGGAGCCCGAGCTGGGTCATTCGGCGACGGTGCAGGTGCTGACGCTCGGCGCCTCGGGCGGCTTGGAGGCCGACCACGTCTACGTGATCGGGCTGCACGACGGCGTGGCCGCCGGCGCGCCCGAGCGGATTCCCGACTCGCTGCTGTCGGAGGAGCTGCCGCCCGACACCGAGGAGACGCACCGCGCGGCGCTTGACCAGGAGCTGTACGTGGCCCTGAGCCGCGCCCGCTCGCGCCTGGTGCTCTCGTTCCCGCGCGCCGACGATCGCGGCGCGCCGCTGGCGCCGGCCCCGGCGATCGAGACCGCGCGCGCCGCCCTGGGCGCGGTGTGGCAGGAGCGCGAGGAGGAGCTGTTCGGCCCCGCCGAGACGCTGCACTCGACCTACCGGCTCCTGCGCGACGAGCTGCTGGAGGGGACGACGCGCGCCGGCGGGCGGCTGGGCGAGCTGCGCTTCGACACCGACCTCGACGTCTCGCATGCCGTGGTGCGCTACCTGGAGCTGCTCAAGGTGGCGGCGCTGATCGCACGGGGCGGGTGGGACGAGAATCCGAGCGTGGCCGAGTCGCTGCGCGACATCAACTCCCGCATCCTGCAGGCGGTCACCGCCGAGCAGCGCGAGATCTTCGAGTCCTCGGCCCTGGATGACTACCTGCTGGACGCCGAGCGCGACGCCCGGCGGCGGGCCCGGGCGATCGCGGCGCGCGACGAGCCCTCGCTGGAGCCGTTCCTGCCGCGCCGCGGAGACGGCGTGGTGCTGTCGGCGACCGACATCGACACCTACCGCACCTGCCCGCTGAAGTACAAGTTCGCCCGGGTGTTCCGGATCCCCCAGGAGCCGACGCTGCACCAGCGCTTCGGGATCCTGGTGCACCAGGTGCTCGAGCGCTATCACGCCGCCGGCCGGGACTCGGCCCCGGCCGGGCTGCCCGAGCTGCTGGGGCTGCTGGAGGCGGGCTGGCGGCGCGGCGGCTTCGGCGATTCCGAGGAGGAGCGCCAGCTCCGCGGCAAGGCGGCGTCGTCGCTGACCCGCTACCACGAGCGCTTCCGCTCCGAGGAGGCCGAGCCGGTGTGGTTCGAGCGCCAGTTCACGTTCAAGCTCGGGCCCCACCTGCTGCGCGGGCGCGTGGATCGCGTCGACCGCCTGCCCGACGGCGAGTACGAGCTCATCGACTACAAGACCGGCCGCCCGAAGTCCGCCGCCCAGCTCACCGAGGACGTCCAGCTCTCGCTCTACGCCGTGGGGGCGCGTGAGGCCTGGCAGCTGGAGGCCTCCCGGCAGGCCTACTACTACCTGCTCGACGACCAGAAGGTGGAGGTGCCCGCCGACAACGGCGACCGGGCCGAGTGGGTCCAGGAGGTCGCGATGGAGGTGGCGGCGGGCATCCTCTCCCAGGGGTTTGAGCCGACCCCGTCGTTTGCGGCCTGCTCGATCTGTGACTACCGGCTGGCCTGTCCGGCCGCCGAGCGCTGAGCGCTGAGCGCGGCCTCGGCCGCGGTCGTGGGCCGGGCCGGTGGGGCCGCGCCCCGCAGTCAGCTCCGGGGGGTCAGCTCAGGGCGCGGGCGGGGCCTCGCCGCCCCGCTGGCGCAGGAAGCGCTGGAGATCGCGCGCGATCGTCTCCCCGGACGGCAGCGTCCCGGGGGACTCGTCGACCTCGTCGCCGGCGGCCTGCTCGAGGCGCTCGACGAAGGCCTGCACGTCGGGGTCTGACTGGACGGCGACGTTGACCTGGCGCTCGTAGTCGGCCGAGGCGGTCTCGAGGTCAGAGCCGTCGACGGCGACGCCCACCAGACCCTCGAGCTTGCGCACCAGCGCCAGCGCGGCCTTGGGGTTGGGCGTGGCGGCGATGTAGTGGGGCACGGCGGCCCACAGACTGGCCGAGGGCAGGCCAGCCTGCTGGCAGGCGGCGTGGAGGATCCCGACGATCCCGGTCGGGCCCTCATATGAGGAGGGCGCCAGGCCCAGCCGGGCGACCAGCGCCGGGTCTGAGCTCAGCCCGGTCACCGAGACCGGGCGCGTGTGGGGTACGTCGGCGAGCAGCGCGCCGAGCGTCACCACGAGCTGGGTGCCGAGCGCCTCGGCGAGCTCCACGACGATCTTGCAGAACGTGCGCCAGCGGAACGAGGGCTCAGACCCGGTGACCAGGATGAGGTCGCGCGGGGCGCGGGGCACGCGGGCCTCGAACAGCTCCACGGCGGGCCACACGATCTCGCGTGTCTGGCCCTCCACCATCTTGACCCGCGGCCGCGTGGCCTGGAAGTCGTAGAACTCCTCCGGGTCGATCGTGGCGAAGCGCTCCGCGCCCAGCGCCGTGCCGACGTAGCTGATCGCACTCGACGCCGCGTCGGCGGCGTCGTTCCAGCCTTTGAACGCGCAGATGAGCGCCGGGGCACGGAGCCCGTCGGGACGGTGCTCCCATTGCAGTGGCTGCATCCGAACCACCGTACATGATGCGTTGATGGCGTCTGACAGCACCACCGCTCCCACGATCAGCGTTCTGCGCCCCGGCCAGGACGTCGAGGGGGTGTTCGCGTGCACCCGCAAGGACCGCCTGATGACCCGCACCGGCGCGCCGTATCTGGCCCTCGAGCTGCGCGACCGGACCGGGGCGATCTCGGCGCGGGCGTTTCAGGGCGCCGACGCGCTGGCGGGACGCTTCGAACGCGGCGATCTGGTGCGCGTGCGCGGACGGGTGGAGCGGTTTCGCGACGCGCTCAGCCTCGAGGTCTCAGACATCGCCCGGATCGCCGCCGAGGACGGCATCGACCCCGGCGCCTTCCTGCCCACCGCCTACCGCGACGTCGACGAGCTCGACGGGTTCCTGGAGCATCTCGCCGGCGAGGTGTACGACCGCGGGTACGCCGAGCTGCTGCGCCGCCTGCTGGGCGACGACGCGCTGCGAGCGCAGTGGCGCCGCGCGCCCTGCAGCCGAGCCGGCCACCACGCCTACCTGGGCGGGCTGCTCGAGCACACGGTGGCCGTGGCCACGCTCGCCCACGAGACCTGTCAGCTGCACGCCGGGCTCAACTCCGACCTGCTCATCTGCGCCGCGCTGGTCCACGATCTCGGCCGCACGCGGGAGTTCACCTACGGCGCCGAGATCGGCCTCACCGACGAGGGACGGCTGCTCGGCCACCTGGTCATCGGCGAGCGGATGATCTCCGAGCGCAGCGCGGGCGCGCTGGACGAGACCCGGCAGTTGGCGCTGCTGCATTGCGTGCTGTACCACCACGGGCCGGCCTCGGCGCCGGGTGGGCGCTTCGCGTCGACCGAGGCGCTGGCGCTCTACCGGCTCAACGCGGTGGACGCGGGGATCAAGGGCGCGCTGGAGCACGGGCTCGGCGCCGACTGAGAGCGGGCTCGGGTCCGGCGCGCGAGGGGAGACCCGCGCCCCGCTCGCTAAAATAAGTTGCGCAGTCAAACTTTCCGACGTCAGGAGGCACCGTGGAGGTCGAGATCTGGTCAGACGTCGCCTGCCCCTGGTGCTACGTGGGCAAGCGCCGCTTCGAGGCCGCACTGGAGCAGTTCGAGCACAGCGACGACGTGACCATCACATGGCGCAGCTTCGAGCTTGACCCTGAGGCGCCCGCCGAGCGCGAGGGCGACCGGGCCGAGCACCTCGCGAGCAAGTACGGGATGAGCCTCGAGCAGGCCCAGCAGGCCGAGGCCCAGATGACGCAGACCGCCGCCGGCGAGGGACTGGACTTCCGCTTTGACATCGCGCGGGCCGGCAACACCTTCGACGGCCACCGGCTGGTGCACCTGGCCAAGGCCCATGGCCTCCAGGACGCGATGAAGGAGCGGCTGCTGCACGGGTACCTCAGCGAGGGCGAGCTCATCTCAGACCCGGACACGCTGACTCGGCTGGCCGTGGAGGTCGGGCTGCCGGAGGACGAGGTGCGCGAGACGCTGGCGAGCGACCGCTACGCCGCCGACGTCCGCGAGGACGAGCGCACGGCGCACAGCTTCGGGATCAGCGCGGTGCCGACCTTCGTCGTCGACCGTCAGCTGGGCGCGTCCGGGGCCCATCCGCCCGAGCAGCTGCTCGGCCTGCTGCGCCAGGGATGGGCTCAGCGCAAGCCGCCGGTCGGCGTGGTGCTCGGGCCTGACGGCGAGGCCTGCGGCGTCGACGGCTGCTGAGGTCTAGCTCGGCAGCCGGCGCGGGCCGCGCCCGCGGCGCCGGTTGATGCGCCCGCGCTTGCCCGCGATCTGCCAGGGGCCCGGCGTGAAGTCCAGGGCCAGGTTCACGACCCAGACGATCACCGCCGCCCACACCAGGGTCCAGAAGCCGTGGATGAAGAATCCCGACGCGATGTCACGGGTGAGCGCCAGCATGAGCATGGAGACGAAGAACCAGGCCAGCCCGAACGTCAGCAGGGCCGCGGGCAGGGTGATCAGCCGCAGGAGCGGCTTGAACATCGTGTTGAGGACCCCGAACACCGCGGCGGCGAAGAGCAGCGAGCCGGCGCTGTCGACGTGGACCTTCGAGAGGACCGCCGCCACCACGCCCAGCACCAGCGCGTTGGTCAGCCACGAGATGAGGAGGCGGATCGAGAGAGGCGGAGCGTCGGTCATGGTCGGGGGCGCCGTGCACGGTCAAGGCTACAGGTAGCGTTTCGCGGCTCATGGACGTCGCCTTCACGGCCCAGCACCGTGGCGGGGCGGGCGAGCCGCTCGTCCTGCTGCACGGCTTCACCGACACGTGGCGCACGTGGGAGCTGGTGCTGCCCGCGCTCGAGGCCCGGCACGACGTGCTGGCGGTGACGCTGGCCGGCCACGCCGGCGGCCCGGAGATCGACGGCGTGCTGTCCGACGACACCCTGGCGGCCGGTGTCGAGCGCGCCATGGACGACGCGGGCTTTGAGACCGCGCACCTGGTGGGCAACTCGCTGGGCGGCTACACCGCGCTGAGGCTCGCGGCGCAAGGGCGCGCGCGCACGGTGGTGGCGCTGGCGCCCGCGGGAGGCTGGGCGCAGGGCGACGACAGCTACAAGGACACGCTACGTCACTTCAGCACGACCCAGGACCTGGTCAGGGCCGCCGCGCCGCACGCCGAGGCGATCGCCGCCTCGCCCGAGGGGCGCCGGCGCGCCACCGAGTTCATCACCGCCCACTACGAGCACATCCCGCCCGCGCTCATCGCCCACCAGATCCGCGGAGCGGCCGGCTGCGTCGCGGCCGGGGCGCTGATCGAGTACGGCCTCACCCACGGCTGGAGCATGAACGCCGAGCGGGTGACGTGCCCGGTGCGTTTCGTCTGGGGCACAGCCGACCGGCTGCTGCTGTGGCCGCGCGCGGCGGTGGGCTACCGCGAGCTGCTGCCCACCGCCGACTGGGTCGTGCTCGACGACATCGGCCACTGTCCGCAGCTCGACGTGCCGCTCGAGACCGCGCAACTGATCCTCGGGTTCACCGGGGGCTGAGCCCCTACATGGTCACGTAGGGGTTCACCGGGGGCTGAGCCCCTACATGGTCACGGGCCGGACCCGCAGGAACGCCGGGCCGCCGGCTCGCCCGCACGCCGGGAACGGGAACGGGATCACCTTCGACGCCTTCTGGTTGGGCGGGAACACGCGCAGGCCGGCGGCCGTCGTCGGCGGGCACGACGTCGTCGGCAGGGCTCCGATGTCGACGATTCCCAGCACGGCGTGCGCGGTGTGGCCGTTGGTCAGCGTGACCGACCTCACGGTCTGGCCCGTGTCGCGTCTGGCCGCCCGGCCCAGCATCCCGCCCCGCAGGTTGACGGCCGAGACCCCGGGGAAGCCGCGCAGCACGCACGGGTGACCCGAGAGGTTGGTGAAGTTCAGGGTGTAGAAGATCGTTCCCGCGGTCCCGTTGCCCTGGGTGTTGATCCACACGACGAGCCCGCCGGTCTGGCAGGCGGGGGTGGCGGCGGCCGAGGCGCGAGTGGCGGCGCCGGCGGGACCACCCGCCAGCGACAGCGCGGCCACCGTGGCGGCCACGGTGCTGAGCGCGACCAGGCCGCGGGTGAACCGCGGGGAGAGACCGGATAGGCGGCGTACGGTCATGTGCCCTCCTCGTATTCAGGCCGGCGGCTGCCGGCTCTGCGCCGCGATTATCCCCCCTGGGCATGTCACGTTCCAGGGGGCCGTAGCGTTCAATGGCAAGCATGGTCGTGGCTCGCCCGCCCACCGAGGTGCCGGACAGCGCCCGCCGGCTCGCGCTGGCCGCCGCGCTGCTCACCGTGTGCCTGTGGGCCTCGGCCTTCGTCGGCATCCGCTATGCGGGTCGTGAGCTCGGTCCCGGTCCCCTCGCCCTGGCCCGGCTGCTCGTCGCCAGCGTCGCGCTGGGGGCGATCATGCTCATCCGCCGCCCCCCGATGGTGCAACGACCCGGGCTGCGCGGGGTGGTGATCTGCGGGGTGCTGTGGTTCGGCGCCTACAACGTGGCCCTCAACGCCGCCGAGCGCCGCGGTCGACGCGGGCACGGCCTCGCTGCTGGTCAACGTCGCTCCGCTGTTCATCGCGATCCTCGCCGGCCGCGCGCTCAAGGAGGGGATCGGCCGGCTTGTGCTCGGCGGCTGCGCGGTGTCGTTCAGCGGGGTGGCACTCATCGCGCTGGGCACGTCGCGTCATGGGCTCAGCGCCGGATGGGGCGCCGCGCTGTGCGTCATCGCCGCCGCCGTCTACGCCGTGGGCGTCGTCGCCCAGAAGCCGGCGCTGCGCTACGGCTCCCCGCTCGCCGTGACGTGGCTGGCGTGCGCGATCGGCGCCGTGTGCTGTCTGCCCTATGCCCCGGAGCTGGTGCGCCAGCTCGGCCACGTGCACGGCGCGGCCGTGGCCTGGACGGTGTACCTCGGCGTTGTGCCGACGGCGATCGGGTTCTCCACCTGGGCCTACGCGCTGGCGCGCACCGACGCGGGCAAGCTGGGCTCGACGACCTATCTCGTCCCGCCGATCGCCGTGCTGCTGGGCTGGATCATGCTCGGCGAGGTGCCGCCGCTGGTGGCGGTTCCCGGCGGGATCCTCTGCCTGGCCGGGGTGGGGGTGGTCCGCTGGAGCCCGCGCCGGCACGGTGCCGAGGCCGCCGCCGCGGTGCCGGCCGCGCCCGCGGCCGAGAGCGTCGCCGTGGCGCCGGCCGCGCCCGCGGCCGAGAGCGCCGCCGTGGCGCCCGCAGCCGAGTAGCGAGCGCTGGTGGGCCTCCCGCAAACGTTGCACCCGAAATGGCGGGGCGGGCGGGTCCGATTCCGTCATGTTGTGTCCTCGGATCTCGATGTGCCACAGGCACACCTTCGATCCTGCGTCCTTGCCTGACGGCCCCCGGACCTCGCCCTTTCAGGCACAACGCTCCCGGGAAACCCACTAGCCTCGCGGTTGATGGCACAGCTCATCGCGCTCGACGGGATCGCACCCACCATCGGCGAGGACGTGTTCCTGGCCCCGACCGCCGTCCTCATCGGCAACGTGCACATCGGGGACCGCTCCAGCGTCTGGTTCGGAGCGGTGCTGCGCGGTGACCTGAGCCGCATCGAGATCGGGGAGCGATGCTCGATCCAGGACACCGCGGTGATCCACTGCGCGATCGACCTGCCCACGATCATCGGTGATGGCGTCACCGTCGGCCACGGCGCCCTGCTCGAGGGCTGCACGATCGAGGATGGGGCCGTGATCGGGATGGGCGCGTCGGTGCTCCAGCACGCCCGCGTGGGCGAGCGCACGATGATCGCCGCCGGCGGTGTCGTGCCCGAGCGGATGACGGTTGCCCCCGGCGTGCTGGCCGCGGGCGTGCCGGTGACCGAGCGCAAGGCGCTCTCGGGATCCGCGGCGCGCTGGTCGGAGATGGCCGTGGAGGACTATCAGGAGTTGCGCCGCCGTTATCTGGCACTCGGCACGGAGACCGTCGCTCCCCGATGAACCACGCCGCGATCGTGGGAGCCGGACCGTCCGGGTTCTACGCGGCCGACCAGCTGCTCAAGGCCGGCTTCGCCGTCGACCTCTATGACGCGCTGCCCACGCCCTACGGGCTCGTGCGCGCGGGCGTCGCCCCCGACCATCCCAAGATCAAATCGGTCATCCGGGTCTACGCCAAGACGGCGATGCACGAGTCGTTCCGGTTCTTCGGCGGGGTGTCGTTGGGCATGGACATCTCGCGCGAGGACCTCCTGGCCCGCTACCAGGTCGTGATCTATGCGGTCGGGACCTCGACCGACAACCGTCTGGGGATCCCCGGGGAGGACCGTCCCGGGTCACATCCCGCGACCGACTTCGTGGCCTGGTACAACGGCCACCCGCACTACGCCGACCGCATGTTCGACCTCAACGGGGGGCGCGCGGTGGTGGTCGGCAACGGCAACGTCGCCATCGATGTGGCGCGGATGCTGGTGCTCGATCCCAGGGAGCTGGCGCCGACCGACACCGCCGATCATGCCCTGCAGGCCTTCGGGATGGCGGGCGTCACCGAGGTCGTCCTGCTCGGTCGCCGCGGGCCCGCCGAGGCGGCCTTCACCAACCCGGAGCTGCGCGAGCTGGGCGAGCTGGAGCGCGCCGACGTCATCGTGGACCCGGCGCAGCTCGAAGGCGTCGAGGTCCCCGAGGGCGGCGACGCGACCAAGCGCCGCAATGTCGAGATCCTGCGCGACTACGCGCAGCGCGCGCCGTCGGGCAAGTCGCACCGGTTGGAGCTGCGGTTCCTGCGCTCTCCGTTGGAGATCCTGGGCGACGGCGACGACGGTCCGGTCAGCGGCGTGCGCCTGGCCGTCAACCGGCTCGTCGCGGGCGAGGACGGCCGGGTGCGCGCCGAGCCGACCGGGGAGACGGAGGAGATCGAGTGCGGGTTGGTGCTGCGTTCGATCGGCTACCGAGGCACACCGCTGGCCGGGATCCCGTTCGATGATCGCCACGGCCTCATCCGTAATGAGGACGGCCGCGTCGTCTCAGACGACGGCGTATGTCGTGGCGAGTACGTGGTCGGTTGGATCAAGCGGGGGCCCACCGGCGTGATCGGGACCAACAAGAAGGATGCCGCCGACACCGTGGCCAAGATCCTCGCCGACGCCGAGTCCGGCGCGCTGAGTCAGCCAGATCCGCAGCTCTCAGACGCCCGGGCGGTCGCCGCGTGGCTGACCGAGCGCGCTCCGGGCCACGTCACGTGGGCGGGGTGGGAGATGATCGACGCCTACGAGGCGTCGCTGGGCGAGCCGATGGGCCGCCCGCGGGTCAAGCTGGTTCGCCTGGCCGAGCTGCTGGAGGCGAGCCGGGGCCCGACCCGCTGATCTCGTCGCGCCAGCGATCGGCGTCGAGGCGGAGCACCGCAATCGGCTCGCCCATGCGACCGGTGCTCTCGGTCTCGTGGCGCAGGCCGATCGCTGCGGCGACCGCGAGCGAGCCGGCGTTGGCGGGCGACACGCGCGCCAGGATGCTCGGCGCTGCCGACGCGTTCGAAGGCCTCGTCGCGCACCGCGGCGGCGCCCTCGCGGGCCAGCCCGCGGCCCCAGGCGCTCGGGTCCAGCCACCACCCGATCTCATATTCGCGCGGGTCCACACCGGCGCCGTCGCCCGCGAAGTTGAGCGCGATGAAGCCGACCGGGGCGCCGTCGACGCGCGCCACCCGCCATCCGAAGTCGTGGAGACGCCAGTGCTCTGAGATGTGGGCGGCGACATCCGCGATACGGGCGTCGGTCCAGGTCGTGCCGTCGCCGATGTAGCGCATCACCGCGGGCGTGCGGGCGAGCTTGCCGAGCAGCGCGAAGTCCGGCTCCGTCCAGGCTTCCAGCGTCAGGCGGTCGGTGCGCAGGGGCGGCGGCGCGGTCACAGCGGCCACATTAGAGGTTGCTTAGCGGTTACTAGGCTCGGCTCTGAGTGAGACGCATCGGCCCAGCCCTGGAGGTCCGCGATTTCCGTCTGTGGTGGCTGGCGGTGCTGTTCATGTGGCTCAGCCTGCAGATGCTCGAGGTGGCGATCGGCTGGGAGGTCTACGCCCAGCACGGGTCCGCGCTGGACCTCGGGTGGATCGGGCTGGCGGAGTTCGTGCCCATGTTCGTCCTCGCCCTGCCCGCGGGGCAGCTCGCCGACCGCGCGCCGCGCCGGGTCGTGTTCGCCGGGTCGCTGCTGGTGGGGGCGGGCGTGGGCGTCGGGCTGGCGCTGGTGAGCGGGTCCGGCGACACCGCGGTCGCGCCGTATCTGGCCCTGGCCGCCGGCGCGGGCACGTCGATGGCGCTCGGAACCCCCGCCGCCCGGGCGCTGCCGCCGACCCTCGTTGGACCCGAGCTGCTGCAGAGCGCGATGACGCTGCGATCGATCGCCACCCAGACCGGTCAGGTCTGCGGGCCGGCGCTGGGCGGCCTGCTCTACGGCGTCTCCCCGTCGCTGGTCTACCTGCTGGCGGCCGGGGCGTGCGTGGTGGCCGCGGCCCTGGTGATGGCGATGCGCCCGGCGCAGGCGGCCGACGTGGCGCCCGACATCGCGCAGGAGCGCGCGGGCGGGGCGGACCGGGCGGACGGGGCGGACGGGGCGGACGGGGCGGACGGGGCGGACGAGGCGGACGGAGCGGACGGAGCGGACGGGGCGGATGGCGCGCGCACCCCGCGCCAGGGCGCCGACCTGCACAGCGTGCTCGAGGGCCTTCGCTTCGTGCGCCACACCCCGATCCTGCTGGGCGCGATCCTGCTCGACCTGCTGGCGGTCCTGTTCGGCGGGGCGGTGGCGCTGCTGCCGATCTTCGCCAAATCGATCCTCCACGTCGGCGCCACCGGCCTGGGTGTCCTGCGCGCCGCGCCGGCGGTGGGCGCGCTGCTCGGCGCGGCCGTGATCACCCGGCGGCCCATCGCGGGACGGGCCGGCCGGCTCCTGCTCACCGTCGTCTTCGTCTACGGCGGGTGCATCGTCGTGTTCGGCTTCTCGCGGTCCTACCCGCTGTCACTGGTCGCCCTGGGAGTGAGCGGCTTCGTCGACCTCTACAGCATGAACATCCGCTCCACCACCGTGGCACTGGCCAGCCCCGACCGCCTGCGCGGCCGCGTCAACGCGGTGGAGATGGTCTTCATCAGCGCGTCAAACCAGCTCGGCTACTTCGAGTCAGGGCTGGCGGCGGCCCTGGTGGGGACGATTCCCGCCGTCGTCGGTGGCGGCGCCATGACGATCCTGATCGCGATCAGCTGGCGCCACCTGTTCCCGGCGCTCGCCGACGTGGACCGGCTGGAGACGCTCAGGCCGCAGGCGGTCGAGGCTCCCGCCTAGTCGCCGTCGGGCGATCGTCCGTCGGCGTTGCCGCTGAGCATCGGCGCAATGTCAACGGCGGCTGTCGAGGAGCAGGGTTCGAATGGCAGCGGCGGGCACGACGTGGATGGCAAATCCGCCCCCACAGAGCGGATTCACCATCCACGTTGGGGACGGTGATGACCAAAGCGTCGTCGCGCAGCGCTTTCGTCATCAGCGTGGTGCCGTGGCTCGCCACACGGAGGCCGCGCGCGCCCACAACCGCGCCGCGCTACTGGCTGAACACGTACTCGGACGCCGCAAAGGTCCGGGTGCGCTCCAGGTACTCGCGCATGTAGCCGGGCCAGTTGGTGACGATCCGCCCGTGGCGATCGCGGTACCACGAGTCGCAGCCCGTCCACGCCGTGCCCGCGAACCGGGCCTGGAGCTCGCGGTCTGAGGCCGCCTCCACGTCGGGCCGGACGTCGAGGCTGCGGTAGCCGCCGGCGCGCAGGTGCTCGAGCGCCTGGCGGATGTAGGCGGCCTGGGCCTCGTGGTAGAAGATGATCGAGCCGCCCGACGTGTTGGTGTTGGGGCCGTACATCAGGAACATCGACGGGAAGCCGGGCACCGTCAGCCCCAGATGGGCGTGGGCGCCGTCGCTCCAGACCTCGTCGAGCGTGCGGCCGTCGGCGCCGGCCACGCGCGTGGGGGCCACGAACTCGGTGGCCTTGAACCCCGTCCCCCAGATGATGCAGTCGACCTCGTGCAGCCGGCCGTCCTGCGTGCGCAGGCCCGTCTCGGTGACCTCGGTGATCGGGTCGGTGACCAGCTCGACGTTGGGGCGCCCGAGGGTGGGCAGGTAGTGCGAGCTGAACAGCACCCGCTTGCAGCCAAAGGCGTAATCCGGCCAGGCGCGGCGACGCAGCTCGGGGTCCGGGAGCTGGCTGCGCATGAACGCGGCCGAGCGCATGCCGGCGAGCCGGCCGACGGTACGCGGGTGACGGATGGCGAGCGTGAGGCTCTCGCAGTAGTTGAACAGGAAGCGGCGCCGCAGGCGCTGGATGCCGGGAATGTGCCGGATCGCCGCGCGCACCACCGGGGGGTAGACGCGGTTGTGCCGCGGCAGGAACCAGTTGCCGGTCCGCTGGAACACGCTGAGGTGGGCGGCCTGCTGGGCCACCTCGGGCACGAACTGGACCGCCGAGGCGCCGGTCCCGACCACGGCGACGCGCGTGCCGCGCAGGTCATGGTCGTGGTCCCAGCGCGCCGAGTGAAAGCTGTGACCGCCGAAGCGATCCAGACCGGGGAGCTCCGGGACCGACGGGCGGTTGAGCTGGCCGGTGGCGAGGATGAGCGCGTCAGCGTCGTGGGTGTCGCCGGACTCGGTCTGGACGGTCCAGCGACCGCCGGCCGGGTCGAACGTGCAGTCAGAGACGCGCTGGGAGAAGCGGATCAGGTTCGTGACGCCGTGGTCCTGCGCGACGTCGCGCAGGTACTCCAGGATCTCCTGCTGCGGTGAGCACAGGCGTGACCAGCTGGTGCGCTGCTCGTAGGAGAACGAGTACAGATGGCTGGGAACGTCGCACGCCGCCCCCGGATAGCTGTTGTAGAACCACGTCCCGCCGAGGTCGGACGCGCCCTCGAGGATCGTGATGTCGTCGAAGCCGTGGCGGCGTAGCTCGATGGCGCCGGCGATCCCGCCGAAGCCGGCGCCGACGATGATGATCTTGGGGGAGGGCATGGCGCGGCGGTGTGGGGTCAGGCCGGGCCATCTTCGCAGGAGCAGGCGCGCGGGCGCCCCCGCGTGCGATCCTCTGCGCCGATGGCCTCGGTCGACGGGTTCGCAACGGTGGGGATCGCCTCGGAGAGCGGCGCCCTGAAGGCGCACTTCGTCCCCGACGCCAACATGCTCTGTCACTCGCTCACCCTCAACGGGGTGCAGCTGCTGCACCCCGGCCGCGGCGTGCAGGCCTACGCCCAGCACGGCAAGACGATGGGCATCCCGCTGCTGCATCCCTGGGCCAACCGGCTGTCGCGGTCCGGCTATGCCGCCGCCGGCAAGGAGGTGACGCTCCCGCCTCCCGACGGCCGCTACGGCCTTGATCCCAACGGCCTGCCCATCCACGGAGCGCTGCCCGGGCTCCTGCGCTGGGAGGTGCTGGAGACCGGGGCGCGCGACCGCGTGAGCGCCCGCCTGGACTGGAGCGCACCCGAGCTGATGGAGCTGTTCCCGTTCGCCCACGAGCTGCGGCTCGACGCTCTCGCGGGGGACCGTGGCCTGGAGCTCGTCACGACACTGCGGCCGACCGGCCCCGGCGCCGTCCCGGTGGCCTTCGGTTACCACCCGTACCTGTGCCCGCCGGGCGAGGCGCCGCGCGCGGACTGGCAGGTGTCCCTGGGTGCGTCCGAGCGGCTCGTGCTCGACGACCAGATGATCCCGACGGGTGCCACCGAGCCCCTGGAGTCGCGGCGCTTCGCCCTCGACGGCCAGAGCTGGGACGACGGCCTCGCCGGACTGGCGTCGCCGCCGGAGTTCAGCGTGTCGGCGGGCGCGCAGACCGTGACGGTCACCTTCGACGACGGCTTTGCCTACGCCCAGGTCTTCGCTCCCGAGGGCCAGGACTTCATCTGCTTTGAGCCGATGACGGCGCCGACCAACGCGCTGGAGGACGGCGGCGCGCTGACGCTGGTGGCGCCCGGCGACGAGTACCGCACCGCGTTCAGCATCGCGGTGACGGACAATTGAGACACAGTCGCCTGTATGTCCCATTGAAGGAGACCCCATGGACCTGACCTTCAACGAGCCCGAGCTCGCCTTTCGCGAGGAGCTGCGCGCCTGGCTCGCCGAGCACGACCCCGGCCGCGAGCCCGACGCCGAGGACGCCAACTACGCCTGGCGGGTCGAGTTCCAGCAGGCTCTCGCTCGTGATGGCTGGGCCGCCGTGCACTGGCCGCCCGAGTACGGCGGCCGCGGCGCAACCCTCACCCAATCAGCCATCTTCTTCGAGGAGCTGGGCCGCGCGGGAGCGCCGCTGCCCGCCAACGTGCTCGGCCTGCTGCTGGCCGGACCGACGATCATGACGTGGGGAACGCCCGAGCAGAAGGAGCGCTACCTCACGCCGATCCTCAGCGCCGAGGAGATCTGGTGCCAGGGCTTCTCCGAGCCCGACGCCGGCTCCGATCTGGCCAGCCTCAAGACGCGCGCGGTCAAGGACGGCGACCACTGGGTGGTCACCGGGCAGAAGGTGTGGACCAGCGCCGCCCAGTACGCCAAGTGGTGCATGCTGGTGGCGCGCACCGACCCCGAGGCGCCCAAGCACAAGGGCCTCACCTACTTCCTGATGGACATGGAGCAGGAGGCGGTGACGGTGCGGCCGCTGCGCCAGATCACCGGTGAGAGCGAGTTCAACGAGCTGTTCATCGACGGGGCCCGGATTCCCGACGAGAACGTGCTGGGCGGGGAGGGCAACGGCTGGAAGGTGGCGCTGACCACGCTCATGAACGAGCGGGCCGGCCTGGCCTTCTTCCTCCAGGTTCGCCTGCGCCAGATGCTCGACCGCCTGATCGCCGAGGCCGCGCAGCGCGGCCAGCTGGATGATCCGGTCATCGCGGACCGGCTCGGCGAGCTGCACCTCAAGGCGGAGATCCTGCGCCTGACGGCCTATCGCGGGCTCACCGCGATCGAGAAGTACGGACAGCCGGGCCCCGAGGGCTCGCTGACCAAGTGGATGTGGTCAGAGACCAACCAGCAGCTCACCCAGCTCGCCGCCGACCTGCTGGGACCCGCGGCGCTCACGGCCGGCGGCCGCTGGTCCTACGAGCTGCTGCGCGCCCGCGGCAACTCGATCGAGGGCGGCACCACCGAGGTGCTGAAGAACATCGTCGCCGAGCGCGTGCTCGGCCTCCCCAAGGCCCGTTAGGAGGGTTGACATGGATTTCGACCTGACCGAGGACCAGCGGGAGATCAAGAACGTCGCCCGGGAGCTTCTCGCCGCTCGCTCCCCGATGGCCAAGGTCCGCGAGGCGGCCGAGGCCGCCGAGTACGACGGCGCGCTGTGGCGCGAGATCGTGGAGCTGGGATGGCCCGGGATCGCCGTCGCCGAGGAGCACGGCGGGCAGGGGCTGGGAGCCGTCGAACTGGCCGTGCTGCTCGAGGAGCTGGGCTACGCCTGCGCGGCGACCCCGTTCCTGTCCACCGCCGTGGCCGCGGCGGTGATCCAGGCCGGCGCCACCGACGAACAGCGCCGGCGCTGGCTGCCCGGACTGATCAGCGGCGACGTGCGCGCCGGCCTCGGCGCCCCGGAGCTCGTCGTCGACGGCCACGGCGCGGACGTGGTGGTCCTGCTCGAGGATGACGGCGCGCGCCTGGTGGCGGGCGAGGGAGCCGAGATCGAACCGCTGGTGGCAATCGATCCCACGCGCCGGTTCGCCACGGTGCGCGGCGACGGCGAGCCCCTCGCCACCGATGCGGCCGACCGAGCCCGCGCGGCGATCGCCGCCGAGGTGGTGGGGGTGTGCCAGCGGGCGCTGGAGATGACTCTGGAGTACGTCAAGGACCGCAAGCAGTTCGGGGTCCCGGTGGGGTCCTTCCAGGCCGTCTCGCACCGCTGCGCGCAGATGCTGCTGCACACCGAGAGCGTGCGCTCCACCGCCTACTACGCGGCGTGGGCCGCCGACGCCGAGCCCACGCGGTTGGGCGAGGCGGCGGCGCTGGCCGCGGCCGCCGCGGCGACGGGCGCGCGGGAGGTGGCGGCGTCGGCGATCCAGGCCCACGGCGGCATCGGCTTCACCTGGGAGGCCGATGTGCACTGGCTCTACAAGCGGGGCGAGGTGGATCGGGCGCTGCTGGGCGGCGCCACGCGCCACCACGCCGCCCTGGCGCGCGCCGCGGCCCGGCGGCTGGCCGTGCCGGCGTCATAGACCGCAGCAAGTAAACTCATAAGTTTACTTGACGCGGCGGGCGGGGCGCACCCGCGGGCGGCGGGGCGGTGGGCGGCGTCGGGGCGCAAGATCCGTGGCGGCGGCGCCGGTGCGACAGGGAAGTGCGCGGCGGCGCCGAACAGCCTCGTGATCGCCAGCCAAGGAGCCAGCTCATGAACAACTTCCATCGCCCCCACGGCGGGCTGCAGGAGGCAGACGCCCCCGAGGACGCCGTTCGATCCCCGTTCTCTGACCTCGCGGGGCGGTTCGCCAACTGGATGACGGGCGCCGAACGGCTGCCCATGGACGAGACCGCGCCGGAGCGGGAGCCCGTGACACGCGACCGCGAGGAGCCGCCGGCCGCGTCGGGCGGCGAGGATTCCACCCGCTTCCCGCTGGCCCCGTTCGGCTACAACCGCAGCGCGGTCGATGAGCACCTCGCCAGCCTGGAGCGCGAGCTGGACGACCTGCGCATCAAGCAAGCGCCGGCGGCATCGATCACCGACGAGCTCGAGCGGATCGGCGAGCAGACCGCGTCGATCCTCGTCGTCGCCCACGACCAGGCTCATGAGACCACGCGCCTGGCACAGGAGCAGGCCGAGCGCTGCGTCGCCGACGCGGCCGCCAACGCCGTCCAGATCACCGCCGAGGCCAAGGCCAAGCTGCGCGAGCTCGACGCGGAGACCGACGCGGTGTGGCGCGAGCGCGAGCGGCTGCTGGAGGACGTGCGCGTCGTGTCAGCCGCCCTGGCCAACCTCGCCAATCAGGCCTCCGAGCGCTTCCCCGCCGCCGAGCCGGCCTCGTCGGCGGGCTCGTTCCACGCGGTCGCCGCGCCCGCGCACGCCATCTGGGAGGAGCCCGAGCCCCACGCCACCCAGGCCTTCAGCGTGCTCGAGGACGACGAGGACGACCGGGACGACCGGGACGACCGGGACGAGAGGCCGGAGGCCCAGCCGGGCGACACCGGCAGCTGGCTGGCCGGCCTCGAGCCGCCCGACCTCGAATCCGGCCGCTGAAGCGAAGCTACGACCGCGGGGCGCCCACGCTAGGAGAGCGCGGCGCCCCGGCGGGCGATCTCGTCGGCTGACAGCGCCTCGGTCACGCGGCTGAGCATCCACTGGTGCCCGAACGGGTCGCGGAGCCGGCCCCCGCGCTCGCCGTAGAAATGGTCCGCCAGGGGGTAGATCACCTCGGCTCCGGCGGCCAGGGCGCGCTCCCAGGCGCCGTCGACGTCCTCCCAGTAGGTGGCCAGGATCACGGTGCCCGCGCCGCCGGCCTCCGCCGACCGCGCGGGGGACCCGTGGGTGGGCGGGGCGGTCTCCTGCGTGAGCATCACGATGGCGTCGCCGATGCGCAGTTCGGCGTGGATGAGAGCCCCATCGGGCATGGTGTGGCGCTCGCCGACGGACTCGGCGCCGAACGCCGCCACGTAGAAGTCGATGGCGCCGGCGCCGTCCGAGACCACCAGGCGCGGGGTGACGGTGGTCAGGTGGGGTGGGATCGGGGCGACCGAGGCCATGCCATCCATGATCGCAGCGCATCGCGGTGGGTCAAATGACGTAGACAATTCCTTGCAAAATCCATATAAAACTGCCTTAAGGTCACGTCGGATTGCGCCGACAATTACTGAGCATGGATTGCACCGATGCATCATGGGGTCACGACGGGCACCGCAACGAGCGCCCGTTCGGCGACGCCCACGCCCAGGACCTCTTCGAGACCGCGTTCTCACACGCGCCCATCGGGATGGCGCTGATCGCGCCCGACGGCCGCTGGCTCAAGGTCAACCGTGCCCTGTGCGTCATCACCGGCTGGCCGGAGAGCGAGCTGATCCAGCGCTCCATTCAGGAGATCACCCATCCCGACGACGCCGGCGCCGACGACGAGCTGATCGCGCGGTTGCTGGCGGGCGAGATCCCCGGCTACCAGTTCGAGAAGCGCTACATCCGCCGCGGCGGGACGGAGATCTGGGCGGAGGTGTCGGTATCGGTGGTGCGCGACGGCGCGGGCGCCCTGCGCCACTTCATCGTGCAGGTGGAGGACATCACCGCGCGCAAGGAGGCCCAGCGCCGCCTCCAGAAGGCGGAGGCCGAGGCCCGGGCCGAGCGCGATCATGCGACGGCGATCATCAGCGCCATGGGCGAGGGCTATGCCCTGACCATGGACGGCGAGATCAAGGCCATCAACGAGGCGCTCTGCGTGCTCACCGGATTCTCCGCCTCCGAGCTGATCGGCGCTCGGCCCCCGTACCCGTTCTGGCCGCCCGAGGAAAAGGCCACGATCGCCGCGATCCTGGCCGACGTCGTGGGCAACAACGGCGGCATGCATGAGCTCACCCTGATGCGCGCCAACGGAGAGCGCTTCGAGGCCGAGATCACCGCCCGCCCCGCGCGTGAGGAGGACGGCCGCGCCATCGGCTTTGTCAGCACGCTGCGCGACGTCAGCGTCCAGAAGCGCCAGCAGCGCGAGCTCGAGCGCCTGGCCCGCACCGACAGCCTCACCCAGCTCGCCAACCGGCACGTGCTCCAGGAGGCGCTCGTGCGCGAGGCGGCGCGCCGCTCGGCCGACGGCCAGCAGCTCGCGCTCGTCCTGCTCGACCTCGATCTCTTCAAGCAGGTCAACGATGGCTTCGGTCACCCGGCCGGGGACGCGGTGCTCGTGGAGGTGGCGCGCCGCCTCGAGCACACCGTGCGTGCCGGCGAGGTGCTGGCGCGCGTCGGCGGCGAGGAGTTCGCTTGGCTGCTGCCCGCCTGTGACGCCGAGGAGGCGGTCGCGGCGGCCGACCGCGCGCGGGCGGCGATCGCCTCTGAGCCGTTCGGGCGCGCCGGGAGCCTGACGATGTCCGCGGGCGTCGGCCTGGTCTCCACCCCCTCAGACGGCGACGCGCTGTATCGCATGGCTGACCGCGCCCTCTACGAGGCCAAGCAGTCCGGGCGCAACCGGACGTGCTGCCACGGCGCCGGGGTCCTGCGCGCCGCCCGGCAGGCCTCCTGACCGCCCGCGGCGGCGTCCGGCGCGCCTCCTGACGGCCCCCGGCGCGCCTCCTGACGGCCCCCGGCGTCGCTACGCTCGGGCGCCATGAGCACATCCACCCGGTGCCGCGCGATCGACGCCGTGCTGGCCGATGCGGTCGCCTCGGGCGCCGTTCCCAACGTCGTAGCGGTCGCTGCCGACCGTGAGGGCGTCATCTACGAGGGCGCGGTGGGGCCGCGGACCCCGGGCGAGGACTCGGCCGTGGACGCCGATACCCCCCTGCGGATCATGTCCATGACCAAGCCGGTGGTGACCGTGGCCGCGCTCCAGCTCTCCGAGCAGCGCAAGCTGGACATCGACGCCCCGGTGGAGGAGTACTGCCCCGAGTTCGCGTCGATCGGTCTGCTGGAACGCATCGAGGACGGCCGCCCGGTCCTCCGCGCGCCGTCGCGCAAGGTCACCGTCAAGCAGCTGATCACGCACACGTCGGGGCTGGGCTACTGGTTCTGGAACGCGGACGTCCTGGCCTGGGAGCAGGCGGTCGGAGCCCCGAAGCCGATGACGGGCCTGCGCGCCGTCCTCGACGCCCCGCTGGTGGCCGAGCCCGGCAGCGCGTTCATGTACTCCCCCGCCACCGACTGGCTGGGCCTGGTCGTCGAGGCCGTGTGCGGGCGCTCGCTCGACGAGGCCGTCACCGCGATCGTCACCGAGCCGCTGGGCATGACCCGGACCGGGTTCGCGCTCGACGACCGCGCCCGCGCCGGGCTCGTGCCGGTGCACCTGAGAGGGCCCGGCGGGGGCTGGGGGGCCAGTGAGATCGAGCTCCCGTCCGCGCCCGAGTACGTCTCGGGCAGCCGCGGGCTGTACTCGACGGCGCACGACTACCTGACCTTCCAGCGGATGCTGCTCGGAGGCGGCACCGCCCCCGACGGGACGACGGTGCTCACGCCGGCGACCGTCGAGGCGATGTTCTCCAACCAGATCGGCGCCCTGGACTTCCCGGCCGAGATCCCCACCGCCGATCCGGAGTCGGCGTGCGGCCTGGCTCTCGGTCCGGGCTACAAGTGGGGCCACGGGCTCCTGCTCAACACCACAGACCAGCCGGGCCGGCGGCGGGCGGGCAGCGGCGGCTGGATGGGGCTGTTCAACACGTTCTTCTGGGTCGACCCGGCCGCCGGGGTGACGGGCGCGATCTACACCCAGGCGCTGCCGTTCCTGGTCCCGGAGGCGATGCGTCTGTCCCAGGACTTCGAGACCGCGCTGTACGCCTCCCTGTGAGCTGACCCGGCGCGCATGACTGACTCCGCGCCCTCCCCGCGCTCTGTCTGGTCCTACACCGCGATGGGGCTGGTGGGCTCCGTGCTCGTGGCCTACGCGGCGCCACGCGCCGTCGCCGACCATGTCGTCGGGTGGTGGTACATGCCGAGCGCTCCGACCGGACGGGGGCACAGCCTGGTGCTCGTCTACATCGGCATGGTGGCGCTGTGCGGTGGGTGGCTGGGGCTCGGACGCGCGCTGCCGTCGCGAGGGGCGCTGCTGGCGATCGCCGCAGCCTGGATGCTGCCGCTGGCGCTGGCGCCGCCGCTGTTCAGCCGCGACGTCTACAGCTACCTGGCTCAGGGGCTGATCCTCCACCTCGGCCACAGCCCGTATCACACCGCTCCGGCGGCGCTGGCGGGCCTGGGACACCAGCATGTGCTCGACGCGGTGTCCCCTTTCTGGCGGCACACCACCGCGCCCTACGGGCCCCTGTTCCTGGGCCTGCTCAGCATCATCAGCGCGGTGGTGGGCAGCCACCTCGTCGCCGGGGTGCTGCTCGCGCGGCTGCTGGAGTTCATCGGCGCCGCCCTGCTGGCCGTCTACGTGCCCCGCCTGGCCCGATCCATGGGCAGCGACGCGCGCCGCGCGCTGTGGCTGGCGGTGCTCAGCCCGCTGGTGACGCTCGAGCTGATCGTCGCCGGCCACAACGACCTGCTCATGGTGGGCATGCTGGCCGCCGGGGTCGCCTATGCGCTCGACGGGCGCCCGCTGCTCGGCGTCGCCATCTGCGCGCTGGCCGCGACGGTCAAGGTGCCGGCCCTCGCCGCCGCGGCGTTCATCGCGGTGGCGTGGGGGAGGGAGGAGCTCGGCCGTCGCGCGCAGCTCCGCTTCATGGGCGCGGCGGCGCTGCTGGCGCTGGTCGTCCTGGGCGTGGTGACGCTCGTGGTCGGCGTCGGCGTCGACTGGCTCTCGACGTCGCTGTTCTCGACCCCGGCGAAGGTCCGCCTGGCCATCACCCCCGCCACCGGCCTCGGCTACACCGTGGCCTCGCTGCTCTCCGACGTCGGGGTCGGGGTGTCGCACCGCGGCCTGGAGGGCGCGTTCGGCGCCGTCGCCTTCGGGCTCACCGCCGTGACCGGCGCGGTACTGCTGTATCGCGTGCGCGTCGCCCGGCTGGTGCCGTGGCTCGGCGCGTTTCTGGTCATCGCCGCCGCCGGCGGCCCGGCGGCGTGGCCGTGGTACTTCATGTGGGGCCTGGCGCTGCTGTGCGCGCTGCGCGCGCCCCAGCGCTCGGTGGGCGTGGCGCTCGCCATCGCGGTGTCGGTGTTCGTCGTCAAGCCCAACGGGATCCTCGCGCTGCCGCTGCAGTCGGCCCCGGCGGTCGTGGCCGTCTATCTGCTGATCGGCGCCGCGGTGTGGCAGCGGGGCCGCCGGCGGCGCCGCCTGCGCCCGAGCCCGACGGCCGTTCGTGAGAGCACCCCGTCCGCGCTGGCCGGGACGTAGGCCAGCGACCGTGTCCGTCCGCGTGCTGCAGCGACCGGGCCGCGTGGCGCCCGCACGGGCGGGCGCCGGCGACGTGGGCGGCTGGGGGGTGATCGCCGGGCCGGCGCTGCTGGCGGCGGTGCTCTCCCTCATCGGCCTGTCCGGACGCAGCCTCGGCTTCGACGAGGGCGCGACCGCCTCGATCGCCGCGCAGCACGGCGCGGCGCTGTGGCGGGCGATCGCCCACGACGGCGGCAACATGTCGGCCTACTACCTGGTGATGCACGTTCTCATCGGCGTCTTCGGCAACAGCCTGTTCGTGCTGCGCCTGCCGTCGGTGATCGCCACGGTGGCCACCGTCGGGCTCATCGCGGTGATCGCGCAGCGGCTGTTCGCCGACCGGCGGGTGACGCTGGCCGCCGGCGTCCTGGCCGCCCTCAGCCTCCCGCTCGTCTACTGGGGCCAGACGGCGCGCGGCTACGCCCCGATGGTGGCGTTCGTGTGCGCGGCGATGCTCGCCTTCATCGTCGTCGTCGACTCCGGCGGCGCGGCCGGCAGCACCCGCGCGGCCGTGCGCGCCCGTGACCCCCGGGCCGGGCGAGGCCCCTGGGTGGGCCTCGTGGCGGCGATGACGCTGGCGATGTACTGCAGCTTCGTCGCCGCCCTGGTGATCCCGGTCCAGGTGCTGGCCGTGCTGGCGCGCCGCGGCGCGGCTCGCCGGTATGCCTCGGCGCTCGTGGCCGTCGCCGTGCTGTGCATACCGCTGGCCGTCCTGGCGGTCCGCCGCGGCTCCGGTCAGCTGTTCTGGGTCCAGCCGCCGAGCCGGATGGTCGACACCCAGGTGCTCCAGTCGCTGACCTCCGCCGGCCTTCAGCCGGTGTTCCACCACAGCTTCACCACCAAGGCGCTGATGTGGATCACCGTCGCGGCCGTGGTGGCCCTGGTCGCCGACACCGTGTGGCGATGGCGCCGCGGCGACGCGGTATGGGGGATGGGACTGGTGCTCATGTGGTGCGTGCTGCCCGGGGCCCTCACGTTCCTGTACTCGGTGATCTCGCACCCCGTCTTCGTCCCACGCAACGTCCTGATGTCCACTCCCGCGGTGGCGCTCGCCGTCGCTCCCGTGCTCCGCGACGGCCGCTGGCCGCGATACCTCGCCCCGCTCCTCCTGGTGGCGATGCTGGCCGCTCGGGCGATCCCCGTCGTGCGCGCCTACGGGGTGTCGCCCGAGCCGTGGCACGACGTGACGGCGCGCGTGCTGGCCGAGAGCCGGCCCGGTGACTGCGCCACCTTCTACCCGGCGGACGCGCGGATGGCGTTTCAGTACTACGTGGGTACCGGGGCCGCGACCCGCCGGGCGCCGCGCGCGGTGCTGCCGGTCCTCCCCTGGGGCGTCGTGCGCCCCTTCGTCGAGGACTACGCCGTTCCGTCGCCCGCGACGCTGGCGCGGCGCAGCTCCGGCTGTACGCGGATGTGGCTGATCTCAAGCCACGAGGGCCAGCCCAACGGGCCCGCGCCGGCGCGCGCTCATCGCGCGCGGTGGTTTCGCCTGGCGGGCGAGCTGCGGCGGCGATTCGGCTCAGGCCCGGTGCGCAAGTACGGCTACGCCTCGGTCATCCACGTCGAGCTGATGCCGGGCGCGCGGCGTCGTCAGGGCCGTCAGGGTCGCAGCGTGAAGCCGTAGTAGGTCAGCATGCTCAGCCCGGCCAGCAGCACGCCGTTGCCCCACACGATCACCCTGAACCACCGTCCCCGGGCGTAGCGCGCGACCACCATCAGCGCCGGAAAGGCGGTGATGAGCATGCGCGGGAGCGGGGGCACGTTGGACGACGTATAGGCCAGGAACGCGATGGCGAGCGTCCACAGGATCGCCTCGGGCGAGATCTCACGCCGGGACAGGTAGACGAGCCCGAGCCACAGCGCGAGCACCACCCCGCCGATCAGCCCGATGACCAGGTTGAGGTTGATCGTCGGCTGGTTGAAGTGGTTGAAGTCGATCTCGTTGGCCAGCTTCTCCGCCATGCGCCACAGCGACAGCGGCGTCGTGGTCTCACTCCAGCCGTGGTGCTGGGCCAGGTACGTCGCCAGCGGGTTCCCCGTCCACGCCCACAGGAACGCCATGAACGCGCCCAGGCCGGTGAGCGAGAGGATCGGGGCCAGGAACGCCCGCCGGGCGGGCCGCACCGACCAGCCCCAGCGGCGCCACTCGAGCAGCGCCGAGAGCAGGCACACCGGCGCCAGCGCCAGCCCCACCGGCTGCACCGCGGTGCCGAAGCCGGCCAGGATCCCGGCCAGCACCCAGCGGCGCCGTTCCAGGGCATAGATGCAGCCGGCCGCGAGGGGCAGCAGCAGCCCCTCGGAGTAGACCATCGAGAACACCACCGACCCCGGGAAGACGATGAACAGGATCGTCGCCCGGCGCGCTGTCTCGCGGTCCCACCAGCCCTCGGCGAGGCGGTGGACGATGACGGTGGCGACCAGGCCGCCCGCGCCGGAGATGAGCACGCCGGCCACGGTCGACGCCCAGACCGCGTCGTGGTTGGTGATGAGCATCAGCGGCTGCTCGAGGGCGTAGATGGCCAGCGAGAACAGCGGGAAGAAGCCGAGGTTCGTCTGGGCGTAGGAGACGTGGTCGGGGTAGCCGTGGTTGGCCAGCGACCGGTACCAGAGGCCGTCCCAGTTGGCGAGCTCGTGCAGGAAGTTGTGGTGCCCGAAGGTGCCGTTCAGATAGGCGACCAGCAGCAGCAGCCCCCGCGCCGCCAGGTAGAGCACCGTGATCCACAGCAGCTCCTGGCGCGCGGCCGCCGATAGACGGGGCCACGCGCGCCGGCGGGCGGCCGCGCGGAGGCGCACGGGCTGCTCGGCGACCGTCGCGGCGCCGGCGCTCAGTTCCAGCTCGCCGATCGCCGGTACTCCGACGGAGTCTTCCCTGAAGGGCTCGGCTGATTCAGGAAGTGTTTCCACGGCGGGCCAGTCTATGTACCCAGAGGTAAGAACGGCGTATGACGGCCCTGCAAAAGCGGGCTCCGGACCGAGCTCATCAGCCGGCGGGGGCCGGCGCCAGGGACACCGTCCCGTGCCACTGGAATGCGTCGGTGCAGGCCGCGGTGTCGCCCTGACAGGGGCTGGCGGCAGCGCCCGGGGGCTGCTGGGATGCGCCGGCGGGCCATGACACCTTGACCGGGGCGTAGGGCCGGGCCGGCAGGGTTCCGCCGAGCAACCCGAGCCGGCCGGCGATCGCGGTCGCGTTGCCGCTGTCCCACTGCGACGGCCCGAGTGTGAAGTTGTCGGGGTCACAGGCACCGCGCCGGCGTGCGGCCATCGGCACCCCCGCCTCCACGCCGGAGCGGGCCGGGAACGAGAGCTGGCCCCCGGGATCCGGTCCGCCCGCGACGAACGTCGTCGTGCAGGTGAACGTCGTCGCGTTGCCGTTGCAGCCCATGTCCTGGACCGAGCGGCTGACGATCTCGGTGGCGGTGACATGTGAGCCGGTCGCGTCGAAGGTGACGTGGGGGACGAGCGTCGTTCCGCCCGAGCCGTGCACGGCCGAGAGCAGATCGTCGAGATCCACCACATAGCGCACGCTCCAGGCCATCGGGCTCACCATGTCGGTCTCGGCGTCGACGAACGGGCCCGCGCCGGCGCAGACGCTGCCGTAGCTCTGCTTGTAGTTGATGGATTCGCGGCCAGACCCGGTGAAGACGACCTCCACGCGGAAGTCGCGGGCGAGGTCGGCTCTCACCGCCCGCGGCGGCGGCGCCGGGTGCGCCTGCCCTCGCGCCAGGTGGTAGTAGGTGCTGCGCAACGCCGGTGTCGCCCCCGAGCGCGTCTGACCCGAGGCCTGGGGAGTCACCGCGCGCACGACCGCCCACGTGCCGTTCACGCTCGAGGTGCGGATCGAGACGATCGTCTGGCCCCGGTGCGATCGCTGCGCCGAGAAGGCGCGGGCGACCGCGCGCTGCGTGGGGCCACCGGCGAGCCGCGCGGCCAGCCCCGCCGACGGCACGGCGAGGGCGACCACGCACAGCTCCACGACGATGGCCACCCCTCTGCAGGCTGCCGGCGTACGCGTTGACATCCGACCCCAGAGTAGAGCGTCCATCAGCGGCCCAGCGCCGCCAGGATCGCCGCCACGATGAGCCCGGGGTCGCGCTGGGGGAGCAGGTGGCCGGCGGAGGTGCTGTGCTGGAGGTGCGCTCCGGGGATCTGCAGGCTCAGTCTCCGGGTGGCATGCGCCGGGACGATGCGGTCGTGTACGCCGGCGATGATCGTGGTCGGGGCGCTGATCGCGTCCAGGCGGCGCTCGAGCTCGGGCAGGTCGCGCACCAGCGCCCGCTGCTCCGCGGCGTACGCGCGCCACGCCGACGGGCGACGGACGGCGGCGCCCGCGATGCGCAGATAGGCCTCGTCGAGGTGAGCCGCGTGGGCGATGCGCCGCCGCACGGGGCCGATCGCCAAGGCCAGGCCCAGCCCGCCGAGGACCCCGGCGGCGGCCAGGTCACCGGCGACGGGCGCGGCCAGCCAGCGGTCGGGCGGGTACAGCGCGGCCAGGTTGGCGGCCGGGGCGGCGAGCACGAGCGCGGCCACCCGATCGGGCCACGTCGCCGCCAGCCATGCGGCGACGGCACCACCGAGGCTGTGCCCGACGACGACCGCGTGCTCGGCGCCGCGCCCGTCGAGCGCCGCCAGCGCCGCACCGGCATTGCCGGCCAGGTCACGCGGGCCGGTCACTCCGTCCCAGCCGGGCCGGTCGACGGCGACGATGTCCGCGCGGCCGTTCACGCCCGCGATGACCCCGTCCCAATCCGCGGCGCCCCCGGGCTGGCCGTGCAGCAGCAACACCGTGGGGGGCGCGACCGGCGTCACGGCGCTGCAGGCGGCGAGGCGGTCGGCGCCGCTCAGGCGCCGGGGGCCCCGCCGCGGGGGTTGTCGCCCACGGCCTGCCCGTCTCGCCCCACGTAGCCGTCCTTGCCGCCGGCCACGACCACGATCGCCGCGTCCTGCCCGACGTTGCGCATCCCGCGGTGAGTGGCCGGATCGACCCGAGCCATCCCGCCGGCACCGACGAGGTGGGTGGACCCGTCGCCGAAGCGGAACTCCACCTGGCCCTGGTGGACGAAGTACGTCTCCTCCTGGTGCTCGTGGAAGTGCAGCCCGGTCGCGTACCCAGGCGGCAGCACGAGGGCGTTGATACCGAAGGCGGTCACTCCGAGCTCGCGGCGGACCTTGCGAAACCCGAAGCCGTCGCCCATCGCGTCCAGATGGGAGACCGCGTAGCCGGCCTGGGTGGGCGCGTTGGGTTCTTCGTCGCTCATCGCAGGCGCTGCATGGTATCTGCCAACGCCCCATTCGGCATGCCCGGACCGGCGGGAGGGGGCATACTAGGCCGGTGACCTCAGCGCTCCTATCAGAGGCGCTCGCTCCTCTGCGCCAGAACCCCCAGCGCACTGCGGTCATGTTCGACATCGACGGGACGCTGGCGCCGATCGTCGACCACGCCTCCGACGCGCACGTTCCTGAATCCACCCGTCAGCTGCTCATCGTGGTCGCCCGCAGCTACGGCCTGGTGGCGTGCGTGACCGGCCGTCGCGCCTCCGAGGCGCGCGCCATGGTCTCGATCGGCTCGATCAACTACGTCGGGTCGCACGGCGTGGAGCTGCTGCGGGCGGGGTGGACCGAGGCGGTGCTCGACGCCGGGGTCGCCGACTGGGTGCGCCGGATCCACGACTTCGGTCGCGAGAGCGATACCGCCGAGACCCGCAAGCGCCGCGTCCGGCTCGAGGACAAGGGCCCCATCGTCGCCTTCCACTGGCGCGGGGCGCCCGACGAGGACGCCGCCAAGACCACGGTCGACGCCATCGCGCAGCGCGCCCAGGCGGCCGGCCTGCGCACCCATTGGGGCCGCAAGGTGCTCGAGGTGCGGCCCCCGGTCAAGATCGACAAGGGATCGGGGATCCTGCGCCTGCTCAACGAGGTCGGCCCCGAGATCGAGATGGCCCTCTACGTCGGCGACGACACCACCGACATCGACGCCTTCCGGGCGCTGGGCTCGCTGGTCGAGGAGGGGCGGCTGGAGCGGGCGGTGCGGGTGGGGGTCCGGTCAGAGGAGGGGCCTTCGGAGATCCGCGACGAAGCCGACCTCCTCGTGGACGGTCCCGACGGCGTGCGCGAGCTGCTCTCCCTGCTCAGCGGTCCCCCTGACGGGCCCTAAGTAGGCGCCGGTGAGGTTCGCTGAGTTCCTGCGTACCACCGTATTGATCAGCGCCGCGGCGGCGAGTGCTCTCGCCGCGGTGACACTGGCCGGCGCAGTGGGTGGCGAGCATCCGCTGGTCGTGCCGATCGCCGCCGGCTGGTGGGTGGTGGCGGGCATCGCCGGCCTGTGGCTGGGGCGCCGCGCCGAGACCTCCTCGCCGATCGCCACGCTGCTGGCCAGCGCGCGCAGCCAGCCCTCCCTCCCCGAGGTCAACCCGCCGCGCGTGGTCCTCAACCGGCTGTGGCCGTTGCTGTTCTCGACGCTCGGCGCCGGGGCGCTCGGCGTCGTCCTGCCCCAGGTGCCGGCGATCGCGGCCGGCTTCGCCATCATCTGGGCGCTGGCATGGCGCCGGCAGTCTCGCGCGGTGACGGCGATCGAGGAGCGCGACGGCGCACGCTTCTACGTCGAGCGCACGTCGCCGCTGCGGCCCATCCAGCTGGTGCGCACCCCGGGCTTTCGCACCAACCTCCTGGAGCTCAACGGCTCGTCCGCGCCGCGGTCGGCCCGCCCGCAGGTCTGACGGCGTCATGGCCGTTCCGGGCCCGGACGGGGCCACCGATGTCCTCATCGTCTCCGTCGGCGCCACCACCGGGTGGCGGGCGGCGGCGCGCGAGCTCGGCGCGGCCTTTACGGGCGCGGGCGCGCGTACGGTGACCGTCGACACCGGTCCCGTCCGCGACGTGCGGACGTTCATGCTCACCGACCTGGTGCAGGCACGGGCGGCACGCCGGGCGGCTGCCGATGGGATCGTCCGCTATCGCCCGCGGGTGGTGGTCTACTGCTCGATCACCGCCGCGCTGCTGTGGCCGGCGCCCGGGGTCATCTGGCTGGACGCGCTCGCGGCCGAGAACCGCCCGGGCCGCCACGGGGTGTGGCAGCGCGTCGTCGAGCGCCGGCGGCTGGCCCGCGCTCCGCTGGTGCTGACGATGGCACCCGACTCGCTCGCCCCGCTCGGCGCCGCGGCGGGGCGGCCGGACTCCGTGGTGGTGCCGGTGGCGGTGCAGAGCTCGGGCGCGTCCGCCCCGATACGCGACGTCGACGTCGTCGCCTACGCCGCGGACCCGGTCAAGCGGCGGCTGGACTTCATCCTGGAGACCTGGCGGCGCGCCCGCAGGGGCGACGAGACGCTGGTCGTCACGGGGACCGATCGCGTGTCCGAGGCCCCGGGGGTGCGCTTCACCGGTCGCCTGCCCCCCGACGAGTTCCGCGCGCTGCTGCGGCGAGCCCGGGTGTTCGTCGCCGCCTCGCGGCGCGAGGACTTCGGCATCGCCCAGCTCGAGGCGCTGGCCGACGGCGCCATGCTCGTCACCACGCCGGCGCCGGGCCCCTACCCGGCGCTGGCGCTGGCCCGCGAGCTGGACCCGCGGCTGGTGGCCGAGGACCTCGCGCCCGCGCTGCGGACGGCGCTCGACGGTCCCGTGCCTGGGTACGCCGCCCGGGCGGCGGAGCTGGTGGCCCCGTTCAGCCGGGAGGCGGTGACGACAACCCTGAGCCAACACGTATTGCCGCG
Source organism: uncultured Actinomycetota bacterium (assembly GCA_963771675.1). Taxonomy (GTDB): domain Bacteria; phylum Actinomycetota; class Thermoleophilia; order Solirubrobacterales; family Solirubrobacteraceae; genus Palsa-465. The sequence continues at coordinate 442,178 of CAVYUJ010000013.1, forward strand.
TTTGCTGGCAGGATGGGGCGCGTGATCGCACTGGGAGCCATCCCCAGCCCGTCGTCGAACGGCTTCGGCGTGGGGCCGTTCTTCTTTCACGCGTACGGGATCGCCTACGTGTTCGCCGTCGCCGCGGCGATCTACATCTCGCGCCGGCGCTGGGGCCGGGTGGGCGGCGATCCGGAGCTCTGCTACGAGATCGCGATGTGGGCCTTCCCCGCCGGGCTCATCGGCGGGCGGATCTACTTCGACATCACCACGCCCGGCCAGATCCCCGACCACTGGTGGGGGATCTTCGCCATCTGGCAGGGCGGCCTGGGCATCTGGGGCGGCATCGCCGGCGGCGTCGGCGTGGGGCTGTGGATCGCCCACCGGCGGCTGGGCCGCGCCGACCTGCTGCGGCTGATGGACGCCGTCGCCCCGGGCCTGCTCGTGGCCCAGGCGATCGGGCGGATCGGCAACTACTTCAACCAGGAGCTGTTCGGGGCGCCGTCGTCGCTGCCGTGGGCGCTGAAGATCTCCCGCGCGCACCGGCCGCCCGGCTATCTCAACGTCCCCACCTTCGAGCCCACGTTCCTCTACGAGCTCATCTGGAACCTGGTGCTGGCCTCGTTCCTGGTCTGGCTGGGATCGCGGCGCAAGATCCGCGCGCCGGGGCTGTTCGCGCTGTACGTGGCGGGCTACTCGGGCTTTCGCGTCTTCGAGGAGACCCAGCGGACCGACTACTCCAACCACATCCTGGGGCTGCGCCTGAACTTCTTCGTCGCCCTGGTCCTGTGCCTGATGGGGCTGCTGTGGTTCGTGGCGCTGCAACGCGGGTGGCGTGGGTGGGGGGTGACGCCGGCCGAGGTGGTTTCGGAGGGCGCGCGGGCGGCAGGGCCGACGCGGGGGCTGGGGTTGCCGCGTGCGGCGGCGGCGACGTCCGGCGGCTCTGGGTCGCGTTCGGGTTCGGGGGCTGCTGCGGGTGCGCGTGCGGGCGGGGGTTCGGGGCGCCGGCCGCCACCGCCACCGCCTCGGAAGGGGTCGGGGCGCTCGCGGCGACACTGACCCGGCTGAACGACTGGCTTAGGAGGAGAAAGGTGTGGGCGGCCTCGCAGGGGCGGCGGGCCTTGGACGGGGTTGTGGGAGATTATGGTTCTGTGAGGCCCACTATCTCCCAAAACCCTCTGCAAAGAGCCACAATTACGCCTCAGCCGGCCCTTCCCAAGCCCTGCCGTTGACCAGCGTCCGTGCCCCCGCGACACGGGACCCCTACAGCAACCCTCAAACGCCCGCGCGCGCCCGCGGCCGCAGCGCAGCCACCTCGTCCCACGGCCGCGTATTGACGACCGCGTCGGGCCCCAGCCACGCCCGGCGGGCGGTGGCCACCCCGTAGCGAGCCACCTCGAAGCCACCGACCCGGTGCGCGTCGCAGTTGATGACGATCGGGATCCCCGCCTCGGCCGCGGCGCGGGCGTGGACCTCGTCCATGTCGCGGCGGTCCGGGCTGGAGTTGATCTCCAGCAGCGTTCCCGTCTCCGCGGCGGCCGCGACGATCGCCGGGAAGTCGAAGTGGTAGGGCGGCCGGCGCTCGATCTTGCGCCCGGAGAGGTGGCCGATGACGTCCACCAGCGGATTGGAGATGGCGCGCACGATGCGGGCGGTCATGGCGGCCGAGTCCATGGCCATCGATGAGTGGACCGAGGCGACGACCCAGTCGAGCTGGGCCAGGGCCGCGTCGTCGTAGTCCAGCGAGCCGTCGGGGAGGATGTTGACCTCGGAGCCGGCGAGCAGCTTCATGCCACCGACGGCGTCGGTGCCCGAGAGTGCGCGGATCCGGGCGACGTGGTCGGACAGCTGCGCGGCGTCGATGCGCACCGCCACCGACGTGGAATGGTCGGTGATGGCCAGGTACTCGTAGCCGGCGTCGCGCGCGGCCAGCGCCATCTCCTCGATCGAGGCGGTGCCGTCCGACGCGGTCGTGTGGCTGTGCAGGTCGCCGCGCAGGTCGTCCACGGTGATGAGCGCCGGCAGCTGGCCCTTCGCCGCGGCGTCGAGCTCCCCCCGGTTCTCGCGCAGCTCGGGCTCGATGTACTCGAGCCCCAGGAGCGCGTACACCTCCTCCTCGCGCTCACAGCGATGGGTCTCGCCCGTGCTGTCGTCGAGCACGCCGTACTCCGAGACGTGCAGCCCCCGGCGCACCGCCGCCTCGCGCAGCGCCATGTTGTGCTGCTTGGAGCCCGTGAAGTGCTGCAGCAGGCTGCCGAACAGGTCGGGGGCGACGATGCGCACATCGACCTTCAGCCCGGTGTGCGTGCGCAGCCGCACGCCCGCCTCGCTCGGGTTCTGGGCCATCTCGACGAGCTTTAGCTCGGCGGCGGCGCGGGCCAGCGCCAGCGGATCGGACGCGGTGGCGATGATGTCGAGGTCCTTGACGCTGTCGGTCATCCGCCGGGCCGAGCCGGCCAGCTCCACCCGCTCGGCGGCCGGGTGGGCCCGCAGCGCGTCCAGCAGCTGCTCGCCGACGGCCAGGGCCCGGTTGAGGACGACGCGCCGGCCACCGCCGTTGCCGTCGGCCTCCTCGGCGCGGCGGGCGGCGACGGCCGCGAGGATGCTCTCCTCGGCCTTGGGGCCAAAGCCCTTGAGGGCACGGATCTGCTGCGCGGATGCGGCCGCCTCCAGCGCGTCCAGCGAGTCGACGGACAGCTCCTCGAACAGCCGTCGTGCCCGCTTGGGGCCCAGGCCGGGAAGCCGCGTGATCTCGAGCAGGCCGACCGGGAATTTGGCGCGGAGCTTGACCGCCGCCGGGATGTCGCCGTCGTCGGCCAGGGCCAGAACCTTCTCCTGGATGATCGCGCCGATGCCCGGCAGCTCGGTGGCCCGGCCCTCGCGCGCCAGCGCGGTCACCGAGACCGACGCGTCGCGCACCGCCTTGGCGGCGTTGCGGTAGGCCACGATCCGATGGATGACCGCCCCGTCGAGCTCGTAGAGGTCGCCCAGCTCGTCCAGGGCCGCTGCGATCTCCGAGTTCGTCGGGTCCGCCATGGGTACTAGCCTAGCTTCGTGACGTCGCTATACTTTCTGAAGTAAACGCACAAGGAGACCGAGATGGCAGGCGCCGTGACAGATGTGACCGACAACAACTTCCAGGCCGAGGTCGTCGAGTCAGATGTTCCCGTCCTGGTCGATTTCTGGGCGCCGTGGTGCGGTCCCTGCCGCCGGGTCTCTCCCGTCGTGGAGGAGATCGCCTCCGAGCGCGCTGACTCGCTGAAGGTCGTCAAGCTCAACATCGACGAGAACCAGCAGACCGCGGTCAAGTTCAACGTCATGTCGATTCCGACGCTGATGCTGTTCAAGCACGGCGAGGTCGCCAAGACCGTGATCGGCGCCTACCCCAAGCGCAAGATCGAAGAGGAGCTCGAGCCGGCGCTCGCGCCGTCCGCGTAGTCAGGTCGCGAGCGCGACGCCGATGCGCAGGGGCCGGTCATCGATCATGACCGGCTCTGAGTCCAGCGGCTCGTAGCTGACCTGGGTGGCCAGGGTCTCGGCCGCGATGTAGTCCTCATGGGCCCGGGCGGCGGCGAGCAGCTCCTCGTCGCCGTCGAAGCTGAGCAGGATCCGGTCGGAGATCTGAAGGCCGGCGCCCTGGCGGGCGTTCTGCACGGCGCGCACGATGTCGCGCGCCCAGCCCTCCACCCGAAGGGCGTCGTCGATCTCGCTCACCAGGGCCACCGCGTGGGAGCCCTCGCGCTCCACCAGGTAGCCCTCCAGCGGCCTCATGGTGATCAACAGGTCCTCGGCGGTGAGCTCGTGGTCGTTGCCCCCGACGGTGATGGCCACGGTACGCGCCTCTCGCAGCGCCGCCGCGACGTGGCCCGGGTCCAGCCCGGCGATCGCCGCCGCCACCATCGGCATCTGCTTGCCGAAGCGGGGGCCCAGCGTGCGGTAGTTGGGCTTGACCTCGGTCTGGCCGAGCTCATCGGCCTCTGACACGAAGCGCAGCTCGTGGACGTTGAGCTCCTCGCGCACGATCGACTCGAGGCGCTGGATGGCGGCGCGCTCGCGGCCGGTGGCGACGATCACCGCGGCCCGCAGCGGCTGGCGGACCTTGATCTTGGCCTGCGCGCGAGCGGCCAGGCCCAGCCGGACCGTCTGCCGGGCGACGTCCATCGCCTGCTCGAGCTCGGCGTCGCGGGCGCCGGGGACCGGGAAGTCGCACAGGTGCACGCTGGGCTCGGCGCCGTCGAGATTGTCGTAGAGCTCGTCGGCCACGAACGGGCAGAACGGAGCCAGCAGCTGCGCCACCGTGACCAGGCACTGGCGCAGGGTGGCGAAGGCGGCCGGATCGCCTTCCCAAAAGCGCCGCCGCGAGCGGCGCACGTACCAGTTGGAGAGCTCGTCGACGAACGTCTGGATCGCCCGCCCGGCCGTGGTGGCGTCGAAGTCATCAAGCCGGTCCCGGACGATCTCCACCGTCTCCTGCAGACGCGACAAAGCCCAGAGGTCCAGGTCGCCGGCGACCGCCGACGCCGGGGTGCCGTTGGGCGAGACGTCGTTGGCGTTGGCGTACAGGACATAGAAGCCGTAGGTGTTCCAGAGCTGGAGCATGAACTGGCGCACCGCCTCGCCGATCGTCTCCAGCGAGAAGCGGTAGCCGTCCCACGGCTGCTTGGAGGTGAAGAAGTACCAGCGCAGCGCGTCGGCCCCGTAGCGGTCGATGACCTCCCACGGCTCGACGGCGTTGCCCTGGGACTTGGACATCTTGCGGCCGTCCTCGTCGAGGATGAGGCCGAGGCAGACGACGTTCTTGAACGATGAGGTGTCGAACAGCAGCGTGGCGATCGCCAGCAGCGAGTAGAACCAGCCGCGCGTCTGGTCCAGGGCCTCGCAGATGAAGTCGGCGGGGAAGCGCTCCTCGAAGTGGTGCAGGTTGTCGTGGGGGGCCTGGAACTGCGCGAAGGGCATGGAGCCCGAGTCAAACCAGACGTCGATGACCTCGGGCACGCGATGCATGTCGCCGCCGCAGTTGTCGCAGGTCAGGACCACGTCGTCCACGAACGGGCGGTGCGGGTCCTCGAGCCTGACGCCGGACTCGCGCTCGAGCTCGTCCAATGAGCCCATCACCTTGGTGCAGCCGTGGACGCAGCGCCACACCGGCAGCGGCGTCCCCCAGTAACGCTCGCGCGACAGCGCCCAGTCGACGTTGCCCTCCAGCCAGTTGCCGAAGCGCCCGTGCTTGACGTGCTCGGGGTGCCAGTTGACGCCCTCGTTGGAGGACAGCAGGCGATCCTTGATCTGGCTGGTGGCGATGTACCAGGAGGGCTTGGCGTAGTAGAGCAGCGGCGTGTTGCAGCGCCAGCAGTGGGGATAGGAGTGCTCGTAGTTCTCTGAGCGCAGCAGCCGGTCGCGCCCGCGCAGGTCCTCGATGAGGTCGGGATCGGCGTCCTTGACCCAGCGCCCGGCGTAGGGGCCGATGCGCTCGTCGTAGGTGCCGTCCAGGCGCACGGGATTGACCACGGTCAGTCCCTCCTGCTCGCCGAGGCGAAAGTCGTCCTCGCCGAAGGCGATGGCGGTGTGGACCAGCCCGGTGCCGTCGACCGCGGTGACGAACTCGGCGGGCAGAACGGTGTGGCCCTTGGGCCCGTACGCCTCGGCGGCGATGTACGGGAAGGGCGGGTCATAGCCGATGCCGACGAGCTCTGCGCCGGGGAAGCTCTCGAGCACCTGGGCGTCCTCGCCGAGCACCTTCTCCACGAGCGCGGCAGCGAGGATCGCGATCCGGCCGGCGTCGTAGCGGGCGCGCACGTAGGTCAGCTCGGGGTGGACGGCCACGGCCGCGTTGGAGACCAGCGTCCACGGCGTCGTCGTCCACACGAGCAGCTCGTCGCCGGGCTGCGCTGAGCTGGTCGGGTCCGGGACGCGGGTGATCGGGAGGCGGACGTAGACCGAGGGGTCCACGACGTCCTGGTAGGCGCCGGGCTGCCCCAGCTCGTGGCTTGACAGCGTGACCTGGTCGCGCGGGCAGTAGGGCACGACCTTGAGCTTCTCGTAGAGCAGCCCCTTGTCATGGATCGTCTTGAGCGCCCACCACACCGACTCCACGTAGCTGGGGTCGAGCGTGCGGTAGGCGCCGTCGAGGTCGACCCAGAAGCCGATGCGCTCGGTCAGCCGGTTCCATTCCGCGACGTGGCTGAGCACCTTCTCGCGGCACTTGGCGTTGAACTCGGCGATGCCGTAGCGCTCGATGTCGTCCTTGGAGGTGAAGCCCAGCTCGGCCTCCAGTGCCAGCTCCACCGGGAGGCCGTGGCAGTCCCAGCCGGCCTTGCGCTCCACGTAGTGCCCGGTCATCGTCCGATAGCGCGGGAAGATGTCCTTGAACACGCGGCTGAGGACGTGATGGGTGCCCGGAGGGCCGTTGGCCGTCGGCGGGCCCTCGTAGAAGCCCCATTGGGGGGCGCCCGCGCGCCGGCGGACCGATTCTGCGAACACGTCGCGCTCGCGCCAGCGCTCCAGCACCGCCTCCTCCAGCGCGGGGAAGGAGGCGTGCGGATCGACGGGGCGATGCGGGCTGCTCATGGGCGGGGGATTCTAGGAAGGCCCCGGCCCGTGGACCGGTTCCCGCCCGCCCCCTAGGCCCCGGCGCGTGCGGTGGAGCGCGGCGCCACGGCCGGCGCCGGGCGGGGCACGTTCTGCGCCGTCCGCTGCTCCAGACGCGCGAGGAGCGCGTCGCGAGCCGCCACCGGGTTGTCACCGAGGCGGAAGACCGTGCTGGCCCCGGTATCGGGGACCGCACTGCGGTAGTCGAAGACGACGACCTCGCGCACGACCGAGCGCACGGCGTAGACCAGGCGACCGATCGAGTCCAGCGAGACGCGCCGGCCGGTGAGGATCACGGCCGACGGGTTGAGCGCGCGCAGAGCGCGGCCCAGGCGCGTGAGCTCGATCGCGGGGGTCAGCGCCAGCGTGCGCAGGCCGGCGCGGCGCAGGACCACCTCGAGCGCCTGGGCGTGGAGGGCGTCCAGGTCGCACGGGGCGGAGGCGTCGAAGATCATGACTCCGTCGCGACGGCTGGCCGGTGGGGCCAGACGACGCTGTGCCGACAGCCACCCGACCGCATGGCGCCAGGCGAACTCGTACTCGGCGCTGCTGGGCCCGGGCTCGAACAGCGCCGTGACCGCGTCGAGGAGGACCTCCTCGATCGTGCGCTCGACCGAGCGCAGGCCGAGGCTCTCCTCCAGCAGGCGGTTGGCGCCGTCCTCGTTGAAGCTGGTGAAGGTGCCGGTGAGCCGCGACGGCGTCGACGGGCCCTCGCCGCGCTCCCGCGCGAGCGAGATCGCCGACGAGACGTTGTGGGTCTCCGCCAAGGTGAGCCGCAGGGCTTCGATCTCGGTCAGGGAGTACTGGCGGTGTCCCCCGGCCGAGCGTTGGGGCTTGGGGAAGCCATAGCGGCGTTCCCAGCTGCGCAGCGTGTTCGGACTGATCCCGAGCATGACCGCGGCCGCATTCGTCCGGATTCCGTTCATAGGGGAGTTATTTCGTCGTTGGGAGAGATAAGCAAGGATCGCAACGTTCGCTGCACTTTGACCGCTCTCATGCGGCGCGAAGGAGTCCGGCGGCGGCCGTCGTACGCGCGCTGGGGTAACGGAGACGGCGCGACTCGCGCGGACGGGCGCGTGCGGAGGTGGACGCTTGGTCGAGAACGCGCCGTATGACGTGTCACAATCCTGACACCTGGCTCCGGGGCCTCGATCACCCCTCACCGGGCCCCATCACCCCGCACCGGGGCTCGATCACCCCTCAAAGGGGCGCCAGGCGGTGTCCGGGAGACCCCGCGAGGGGGAGGACGACGACGAGGACTCGGAGCGGCGCGAGGCGCGCTCAGGCGCTGGCGCTACGGGGCGGCGCGAGGTGACTGCTTTTGCTCGGCGGAGCCACCACGGCGAGCAGCTCGCCCTCGATCAGCTCCAAGATCCGCCGCTGGGCCGCCCCTGAGCCTGGTGGCAGATTGCGCGTCCCGGTGCTTCGCACGCGGCCGCGATCGGAGCCGCGCCGGTAGACGGCCACGGGGACGGCGCCGCCGGCAAGGCGGATGGCGTAGGCCCAGCGCGCGACGGCGTCATCGTCGAGGTGCGAGCCGGCGACGACCACGAGGTTGGGGCGATGCACCGCGACGGCGTCGCCGATGCCGGCCACGCCGCGGGCCGACAGGCTGAGCACGTCGATCCCGGCGCGCACGCAGAACAGCTCCAGTGCCCGCAGGTACGGGGCATCAGGGTCAAGCTCATCGCGCGTGGCGTCGCCGAAGACGATGGAGACCGGCCGCACGGGAGGCGGCGACAGGCGCGTCGCTCGTCGCAGCCAATCGGCCGCCCAATGCGACGCGAAAGCCCACGCCGCCGATTCGCTTCCGTATCGGCGTAGGATCTCGTCCAAGGTGGGGAGCAGGACCTCTTCGACCGAGCGCTCAACCGTCCGGAGCGCCAGGGCCGCCTCGATGGCGGCGTCTGCCCGCTCGCCCTCATACGACACGAGCGCGCCCACCAGCGAGTTCGCGTCGGCCGCCAATCCCTCACGCGCGCGAGACACGGCGGACGAGATGGACAGGCCCTCCTGCAGCGCGTCGCGCAACGCGGCGATCTCGCCGTGCGTGAACAGGCGGTGCTTGCCGGGCGATCGCTGCGGCTTGGGAAAGCCGAACCGCCGTTCCCACGCGCGCAGCGTATTCGGGCTGACGTTTAGCAGCGCGGCCGCTTCGCTGGTCTTCAGGTAGCGCACTTGATCAGAAAGGTGGCCCGGAACGTTGCGGAATACCCCTGCTACATCTAAAATTGCACGAGTTACCAACCAAAAATCTGTGCAAAGCGTATGGGAAGTTGCGTCCATTTTGACGCGATTTGGGAGCTACGCAACGCACCGAACGCGACCGGAAGGACCGTCCAGAGCCTTGCACGCGTCGTCGCATCAGCTCGCCGCCCCCGGTATTGGCGGGTGGCTGCCTTCGGTCTCGATCTTCTCGGAGGGAGGGAACATGCTCTGGCGTAATGGCGTCTGACCCGATGATTCAACGCTGGTAACACAGCGTTTTTCACGCTACCGTCCATAAAATGCTCCGCGGACGCGCGGGACTTGCTCTGGGTGACCGTTGGCGGATCCCGCTCGCGTGGTCTCTGACCGTCGTGAGCCTTGCCGTCGGGGTGCTGGTGGTTGCGCTCAGCCGGCCCGATCGGGTCAATGCGCTGAGCATCATCCTCGGCGTCGCCGCCGTGGGCGCCGGCCTCACCGTCGCCCTCGATCGAGAGGGCAACTCGGTGACCGGCTCGTTCATCGTCAGCGTCCTCGCTGCGGCGTTCCTGGGCCCGGCATCCGCTGCTATCGCGGCGGTCATCGCCGAGCTGACCGCCGCCGTGATGGTCAAGACCCGGTGGCGTACGGTCGTTCTCACCAACCTGGCAACGGCGGTTCTCGCGCCGGTGCTGGCGGCTGTCGTCATCCGGGCGATCTCGGGACCGACGGACTCGGCCAGCTTCTACGCTGCCGTGGCCGCGGGCGGAGTGACCGCGCTCCTGGTCAGCTTCGCGATGACGGCTCTGCTGCGTCGCCTGGTCTATCCGTCCCAGCCGCAGCTCGGCCTCGACGTGATGCTGACGTTCCTTCCCACGGAGGCACTGAGCATCCTCGTGGCGGTCGCCGGCGTGAGCATCAAGTTCAAGCTCGGCAACGGGGGGATCGCGTTCGCGCTGGCCGCGGTGTTCGCCTTCTCCTACATGGCGCATCTGCTCAACCAGTCGCGTCACCGCGCCCAGCAGTACGTCTCGCTGTCCTGGGGCGTGCTGGCCGGCCTGATGCGCTCTCTCGACATCCGCGACCAGCGCGCCGCGCGCCACTCGGCCGCGGTCGCGCGGTTCGCCCAGGACATCGCGAACGCGGTGGGGATGAGCGAGGCCGAATGCGAGCTGGCCCACACCGCGGGGCTGCTGCACGACATCGGCCGCTTCGCGCTGTCAGACCGCGTCGCCGAGCGTGGTCGCACGCTCACCGAGGAGGACTGGGTCGCCATCCAGCGCCATCCCGAGCTCGGGGCCGACGTGCTGCGCGACCTTGGGATGTACGGACCGGTGGCCGAGATCGTGCTCGCCCATCACGAACGGATCGACGGCCGCGGCTACCCCGCGGGCCTGGGCGAGGACGAGATCCCCGAGATCGCGAAGATCATCTCGGTGGCCGAGGTCTACGACACGCTCACCGCGTCAGACACCTACCGGACGCAGATGAGCTCGTTCGAGGCGCTCAACGAGCTGCGGCGGGTGGCGGGCAGCCAGGTCGACTCACACTATGTGGAGGTTCTGGCCGGCTTGCTCAGCGGAGAAGGGGTCGAGTACCGGCACGCCGACATGGCCGACTTCGACGCGGAGCTCGACATGGAGCGCCGCATCAACCAGGCCGGCGCGGGCGGCTGAGCGAGTAGCTCACCGCGGCGCGGTGCCGCGGATGAGCGAACGGCCCGGGCTGGCCCGGCGCCCAACCCCGCCCGCGGAGTGACCCGCACACAAGGGTAGGCACCGGTACACCCGGTATCGCATTGGCCATACCTCACCGAATGACACGACACGCCGGCAAGCGCGCTGTCTCACAGCGGCAGGTGTGGCTGTTGAGGGCGGCTCCGCCAAGGCCGGCCGGTCCGCCCGAATTGTTCAGGAGCTGGAGCTCAGCTGACCTGACGGTCGAGCATGGGATCGGAGCTCTGCTGCTCCAGCGAGCCGACGAACTTGTCGATCTGCTCCTGGCTGAAGCGCCGCTGTCCTCCCGGCGTGCGGTAGGACTGCAGATAGCCCATGTCCGACCAACGTCGGATCGTTCCCAGCGAGACGCCAAGCGCCTGAGCTGCCTGTGACGTAGACAGGCCCAGCGGGCTTCCGTGAATTTGCCTCATGGCTCCATTTCAGCGCTCTTTGCGCAACGATAATCAGGCAAGCACAGCAATTGCACAACCTTTTAACGGCAAATCAATGTCGTTGCCGCCTTGATAATCCAAAAGTCGGTCATAAGGCAGCGGGGACATGTCTACAAAGGTACCCACCGATCCTCATTTCGGATCATCTCGTGGACGTCTGGTGGAGCCTAGGGCTGACAGGATCCCTGCAGTGCGACTTCGCCTCTACCACCATCAAGACGGCGCGCGGGTGGCCTACCGGGAGACCGGGGCGGGCCCTGCGCTGGTCCTGCTGCACTCCCTGGGCCTGTCGCATCGCGAGTGGGAGCCGATCGTCGCGCCGCTGGCGACGCGCTTCCGCGTCCTGCTCCCCGACCTGCCCCTGCACGGCGACTCCGAGGACCGGCCGCGTCACCCCTACTCGCCCGATTGGCTGGCCGATGTGATCGCCGGCTTCTGCCGCGAGGCCGGGGGACCACGGTGCATCGTCGCCGGTCACGACCTCGGGGCCGAGCTCGCCCTGCTGGCGGTGAGCACCGGGCGCCTGGAGCCCAGCCGGCTCGTGCTCATGCCCAACCGGCTGCACCGCCGCGACGAGTTCGGCGCCACGCGGGCGGCATGGCGGATGTCCTGCCGGGTGGCCGCGCTGCCCGGGCTGGACCGGCTGATGGCCCACGCGGCCAAGCTCGTCTTTCGCCCCACCGTGGGCGAGCGACTGTCGATCCAGGGCAACTCGGCGGCACGCGACCTCATCCGTCATGCCTTCGCCGACGTCGGCGGCAACGGGAACCGCGCCCGGTCCTGGGCCAAGTTCGCGCGGCGCTGGCCGGTGGAGGCCCAGACCCAGCTGCTCGACGCCTATCCCGGGATGCGCATGCCGGTGCTCCTGCTGTGGGCCGAGGAGGATCTGGCCCACCCCCTGGACGCGCCCGCCGAGGCGCTGGACCTGCTCCCGGAGGCCCAGCTGCGCACGCTGCCGCAAACGGGCTTCCTCATCGCCTACGACGATCCCGTCGCGGTGGCGCGCGAGCTCATCTCCTTCTGCGGCTGACGGACCCGCGGGCGCGCGGACCGGACGGACCCGAGCGCTAGCGTTCATCGCATCGCGCGTGAACGAAATCGTGAAAGGACGTCATGAGCCTGCAGGAGAAAGAACAGCTGTGGGGCGGCGAGACGACGAAGGCTGTCGCCAACTTCCCGGTCTCCGGCGAGACCGTCCCGATCGGGGTCGTCCGCTGGCTGGCCCAGATCAAGGCCGCTGCCGCTCGGGTCAACGCCGAGCTCGGCCTCCTCGAGCCTGACCTGGCCGAGCGGATCGCCACCGCCGCCGACCGGGTTGCCGGCGGGGAGTTCGACGACCAGTTCCCGATCGACGTCTTTCAGACCGGCTCGGGGACCTCGACGAACATGAACGCCAACGAGGTCATCGCCAACCTCGCCAATCAGGACGACTCCGCCGCCGCCGCCCATCCCAACGATCACGTCAACATGGGCCAGTCCTCCAACGACGTGTTCCCCTCCGCGGTCCATCTCGCGGCGCTGGATCGCACCGAGCACGAGCTGCTGCCCGCGCTCGAGCAGCTCGAGGCGGCCTTCCAGGCCAAGGCCGAGGCCTTCCACGACATCGTCAAGGCGGGCCGCACGCATCTGATGGATGCGGTGCCGGTCACCCTCGGCCAGGAGTTCTCGGGCTACGCCGCCCAGGTGCGCCTCGGCGCGCGGCGGGTGCGCAACGCGCTGCCCCAGGTCGCGCAGATCCCGCTCGGCGGCACCGCCACCGGCACCGGCCTGAACACCCACCAGGAGTTCGCCACGCGGGTGCGCGCCCGCCTGACCGACAAGACGGGCCTGGAGATCCGCGCGCCCGAGGACCCGTTCGAGGCCCAGGGCAACCGCGACGCGCTGGTGGAGCTGTCGGGGGCGCTGAAGGTGATCGCCGTGTCCCTCACCAAGATCGCCAATGACCTTGCGCTGATGGGCTCCGGGCCGCGGGCCGGGATCGGCGAGCTGCTCCTCCCCGAGCTCCAGAAGGGCTCCTCGATCATGCCCGGCAAGGTCAACCCGGTCATCCCGGAGGTCGTCCTGCAGGTGTCGGCGCAGGTGATCGGCAACGACATGGCCATCACCATCGGCGGGCTGGAGGGCAACTTCGAGCTCAACGTCCGGGTGCCCCTCATCGCCCGCAACCTGCTGCAGTCCATCGGCCTGCTGGCGGCGACGGCGAAGATCTTCGCCGAGAAGTGCGTCGACGGGATCCAGGCCAACGAGGACGGCGCGCACCGCTCGGCCGAGTCGACCCTGGCGGCGGCCACGGCCCTCAATCCCTACATCGGCTACGACAAGGCGGCCGAGATCGTCAAGGAGGCGGCGACGTCGGGCAGGCTGCTGCGCGACGTGGCCTACGAGAAGGGCGTGGACGAGGAGACGTACAACAAGGCGATGGACCTGCGGGCGATGGCCCGCGGCAATACCTAATCGGGCGTTGACAATCTGCCGCGGATCGCCTCCAAGCCGGCGATCCGTTGCAACCTTTACCCATCGGCGCGCACGCCCGTTGCGGCGTGATTGAATCCCGCCGCTTCTCCAAGCCGCTCGGAATATGGATTGGCGCTGAGCGCCTGAGGTGCGTCGCAACTCCTCAGAACGGCTCGTCCGGCCCCACCGGCCGGGCGAGCCGTTGCCGTTAAGCCGTCAGGTGGCGACGGTCTCGGCGCCGAGCTCGCGCGAGATGGCCACGTCGACCGAATAGTCGATCGGGATCACGATCACCGAGGGCACGTCGAGCGTGAGCGCGTGGGTGAGCCGTTCGGAGAACTCGTCCGCGGTCGCGCAGCGCCACGCGGGCGCTCCGAACGCCTCGGCGAGCTTGACGAAGTCCGGGTTGCCGAAGTCCACGCCGAAGTGGCGGCCGAACTTCTTGTCCTGCTTCCACACGATCGAGCCGTACTGGCCGTTCTCCCAGATGACGTTGACCACCGGAGTCTTGAGGCGCACCGCGGTCTCGAGCTCCTGGCAGTTCATGAGAAAGCCCCCGTCGCCCGACACCGTCACGACGTGACGATGGGGGTCCACGAGCTTGGCCGCGATGGCCGTGGGCAGGGCGAACCCCATCCCGGCCAGGCCGTTGGCGATCAGCACCGTGCCCGGTTCATGGGCGGGGAACATCCGGCCGATCCACAGCTTGTGCAGCCCGACGTCGGAGACCAGCAGGTCGCCGCGCCGGAGCGCCTGGCGGATGTCCGACAGCACGCGGGGTGGGCGCATCGGGAACTGGTCGTCTGAGCGAGCGTCGCGCAGCGCGCCGGACACGAGCTCGCGCAGCCGGTCGAACCCGTCCCCGCCCCCCGACGCGTTCTTGCGGCTGCAGCCTGCCGCCAGCCGCGCCAGGACGTGGGCGATGTCGCCGATGAGCTCGACCTCGGGAATGAAGAACTCGTCGATCTCGGCGGCCACGGTGTCGATGACGACGATCTTCTTGTTGGCGTGCGGGTTCCAGTGCTCGGGCTTGTGCTCGACGAGGTCGTAGCCGACGGCGATGACCACGTCGGCGTCCTCGAACCCGGCCAGCTCGTAGTCACGGGCCTGCAGCCCGACGGTGCCCAGTGCGTGCGGGTCCTCGTAGTCGAGCAGCCCCTTGGCCATGAAGGTCTCGGCCACCGGGATGCCGGTGGTGTGCACGAACGCGCGCAGGGCCCGGCTGGCATGGGTGCGGATGGCGCCGTTGCCGGCGAGGATGATGGGGCGCTCGGCGGCCATGATCACCTCGGTGGCGCGCTGGAGCTCCTTCATGCCCGGCTCGGGCTGGACGGGAGTGTGGCGGGGCAGGGGCGACGCGTCCAGGGGGCGCATCATCACGTCCTCGGGCAGCTCGAGGTGGGTGGAGCCGGGCTTCTCGGATTCGGCCACCTTGAACGCCTTGCGAACCACTTCGGGCACGATTTCGGGGCTGGAAACCCGTGCATTCCACTTCACGACTGGGCGCATGATCGCGAGCAGGTCGATGTACTGGTGTGACTCCTTGTGCATCCGCTCCAGATCGGACTGGCCGGTCAGCGCGACCAGCGGGGCACGATCCAGGAACGCGTCGGCGACCGCGGTCACCAGGTTGGTCGCACCCGGCCCCAGCGTGCCCAGGCAGACCCCCGCGCGCCCGGTCAGCCGCCCGTAGGCGTCGGCCATGTAGGCGCCGCCCTGCTCATGCCGGACGGGCACGAAGTCGATAGAGGAATCGGCGAGGGACTCGTTGAGGTCCAGCGTCTCCTCACCTGGGATCCCGAACACATATTTGACGCCCTCCGCCTCCAGGCACTCCACAAAGACCTCTGACGCCTTGCGCTCGCTCATCCCGCCACCCTATCTCACCGCCCCGGACACCCCGGTCGCCGCGGTGACCCGCGGTCGCTGGAGCCTGCGCGGTCTGCGGGCCCTGCTCAGCGCGGCCGTCGTGCTGACCCTCTTCAGCGCCGCCGCGCGCGCCGACGGCACGTTCTTCATCCGCGGCGGCGGCGACGGCCACGGCATCGGGATGAGCCAATACGGCGCCTACGGCTACGCGCTGCACGGCGCCGACTACCAGGCCATCCTGGCCCACTACTACCAGGGCACCGCGCTGGGCACCATCAACCCGCGCCAGACCGTCCGGGTCCTGCTCGCCACCGGTCGCGCGTCGTTCAGCGGGGCGACGGGCGTGTCCGGTTCCGCGACGCGCCTCACTCCCGCCACCACCTACACCGTCAAGGCGGCCGGATCCAGGCTGACGATCACGACCTCGGCGGGCCGGCCGGTGGGCACCTTCGCAACGCCCGTCACTGTGACCAACTCCACCCACCCCTCCGCGCCGCTCACCGTGCCCGGCCTCGGGAGCTATCGCGGATCGCTGCAGTTCTCAGCCGCCGGCGGCGCCGTGCAGACCGTCGACGCGGTCGGCCTCGATGACTACGTCAAGGGCGTCGTGGCCGCCGAGATGCCGTCGAGCTGGGCCACCGCGGCGCTCGAGGCGCAGGCCGTCGCGGCCCGGACCTATGCGATCACCACGACGGTGGGCGGCAACGGCTACGACCTCTACTCCGACACCCGCTCGCAGATGTACGGGGGCGTCACGGCCGAGACGCCGTCGACCAGCGCCGCGGTGGCGGCCACCAGCGGGCAGATCGTCACCTACGACGGCAGGCCGGCGGTCACCTACTTCTTCGCCTCCTCGGGCGGCTACACGGAGAGCATCCAGAACGTCTGGACCGGCGCGACTCCGGAGCCGTGGCTGCGCGGGGTCCCCGATCCCTACGACAACGCCGGCCAGGACCCGTACCACAGCTGGGGCTGGCAGATGAGCCTGTCGGCGGCCGCCCGCAAGCTCGGGCGCCTGGTCAAGGGCCGCCTCGTGGGCATCGCGGTGACGCGCCACGGGGTCTCGCCCCGGATCCTGCAGGGGCAGGTCGTCGGCACCGGCGGGACCACGACCGTGAGCGGCACGCAGCTCCAGAGCCTCTTCGGGCTCGATGACACCTGGGCCACGTTCACCAGCATCACCACCACCGATCCGCTGGGCACACTCAGCGGGACGGTGTTCCCGGCGCCCGCCGGCGGGTTGGTGGCGATCCAGGCCCAGAGCACCGGGGCGTGGCACACCGTGGGCCAGGCGCGGGTGTCGGCCGCCGGCGCCTACAGCACGCAGATGCCCTCCGGGCGCTACCGGATCCTCGACGGGACGCTGGCCGGTCCCGCGACGACGATCCCCTGACCGGGGCGGGCGGATAGCCTGCGGGGCGTGCCCGGCCCGCTGCTGACCATCGACGGCCCGTTCGTCCTGTACCGCTCCTTCTTCGCGCTCCCGGACTCGATCACGGACGGGGACGGCCATGCCGTCAACGCACTGCTGGGCGCCGCCAACCTGATCCTGCGGATCGCCGCCGACTGCCGTCCGCGGGTGATCGTCGTCTGCTTCGGCGCCGAGGCCGCCGCCTACCGGACCGAGCTGTATCCCGCCTACCACGCCGATCGCCCACCGGTGCCCGACGCGCTGGACTGGCAGTTCCAGAAGGCCCCCGAGCTGTTTGCCGCCTTCGGCTGGATGACCGCGTCCTCGGACGATCTGGAGGCCGACGACCTGCTGGGCGCGTTCGCCGAGGCCGAGGTCGACGCCGGCGGCCGGGCCCTGATCATGACCGGCGATCGCGACATGTACCAGTGCGCCGGCGAGAAGGTCAGCGTCGTCTACCTCAAGCAGCGCTCGGCCGGCTTTGACGAGGTCGACCCCGCGGAGGTGCACCGCCGCTACGGCGTGGCGCCGAGCCTCGTCCCGGACTTCATCGCCCTGCGCGGCGATCCCTCCGACGGTCTGCCCGGCGCGCCCGGGATCGGGCCCAAGACCGCCGCGGAGCTGCTGGACCGCTACGGCTCACTGGAGGCCGTCATCGCCGCCGCCGGCGATCAGCGACCGCGGATCGCCGCGTCGCTGCGCGACAACGCCTCAGAGCTCATGGCCTTCCGTGACATCGCGACGTTGCGCCCCGCCGACGTCGCGCTGCCCGAGGACGCCGAGACCAATCTGGCCGGCGGGGCCGAGGCGGCCCGGGGTCTGGGGATGAACCGGCTCGCCGAGCGCCTGGAGAACGCGGACTCGCTCGCGGACCTCTAGTGGGTTTCCACTAGGGCGTGAACTTCACCGTGATCACGTCGCCGTCGGCCACCACGTAGTCGCGGCCCTCGAGGCGCAGCGTCCCGCGGTCGCGCGCTCCCGCATAGCCACCGGCGTCGCGCAGCGCGTCCCAGGACACCACCTCGGCGCGGACGAAGCCCTTCTGGATGTCGGAGTGGATGAGCCCGGCGGCGTGCCACACGGACAGGCCGCGGCGCAGGTGCCAGGACTGGGCCGGCTTGTCCTCGCCGGCGGTGAAGAAGGCGACGAGGTGCAGCAGCGAGAAGGCCCCGCGCACGACGGTCTGCAGCCCGGACTCCGACAGCCCCAGGTCCTCGCGCATCGCGGCGGCGTCCTCATCGGACAGCTCCCCCAGCTCGGCCTCCAGGCGGGCCGACACGGCCACCGCCTCGGCGCCCTGAGCGGCGGCGTGGGCCGCGATCTCAGGTGGGACCTCGGCGGTGCCCTCCTCGACGTTGGCGACGAACAGCACCGGCTTGGCGGTGAGGGGAGAGAGCAGGCTCATCGCGTCCAGGGCATCGGTGGGCGGTGGCACGGTGCGGGCGGGCTGGCCGGCCTGCAGCGCCTCGATGACCCGCCCCAGCCACTCGGCCTCGGCGACGGCGTGCCGGTCGCCGCCGCGCGCGGTGCGCACGACGCGGTCGCGCCGGCGCTCGGCCTGCTCGAGGTCGGCGTAGACGAGCTCGGTCTCGATCGTCTCGATGTCGGCCAGGGGGTCGACCTTGCCCTCGGGGTGCACGACGCTGTCGTCGGTGTGCGCGCGCACGACATGGACGATCGCGTCGGTCTCCCGGATGTTGGCCAGGAACTGATTGCCCAGCCCCTCGCCGCGATGCGCGCCGGCCACCAGGCCGGCGATGTCATGGAAGGCGATCGTGTCCGCCACGATCTTGGAGGCCCGGACGATCCCGGCCACGGTGCTCAGCCGCTCATCCTCCACCGGCACGATCGCCACGTTGGGCTCGATCGTGGTGAACGGGTAGTTGGCGGCCTCGGCGGCGACGCCGGTGAGCGCGGTGAACAGGGACGACTTGCCGGCGTTGGGCATGCCCACGATCCCCACCTTCATCGGCACCGCGCACCACCTCCCGGGGCGGCCGAGCCCAGGGCCGTGCCGAGCAGCGCTCCGGCCACCACGTCTGAGGGGTAGTGCACGCCCAGGTAGGGCCGGCTGAGGGCGAACGCCACCGAGGCGCCGTACAGGATGCCGGGCGGCACCAGCCCCCGGTAGGCCCGGGCGGCCGCGAACGAGGTGGTGGCATGGGCACTGGGGAACGACAGTGCCGACACGACCGGCGAGAGCGCGGGCAGCCCGTCGAGCTGCGGACGCGGGCGGCGCACGGCCAGCTTGACCGCATAGTTGAGCGCGTAGGCCCCGGCCACGAGGCCCGCGCCGCGCAGCCACAGCGCTCGCCGGCCGGGATCGAGCGCCGCGCCGGTCACCCCGAGGGCCAGCCAGCATGCCGCGTGCTCACCCAGCCGGGAATAGGCCAGGATCGCGCGCTCGCGCCGCGGCCCGTGACCGCGGGTGCGGGCGGCCACGAGGAGCCGGCGATCGAGCGCATTAAGCATCGGCATGCGCCCTGACTCTACGAAGCAAGGGCCCGTCACTGGTAGACGACCCCAACAGTCCGTAAATTCGTGCTATGCAGAGAATCCGCCGGCTGCCCGCCCGGATCGCGCTCGTGGTGGGAGCCGGGGCGCTGCTGGTCGCGCTCGGCGTCACTCTGCTGCTCGTCAACACCGTCAAGCTGCACCGGTCCGCGGACGCGACCGGGCGCTCTGACGACTACCTGGTGGCGACGATCAACCTCGAGCGGCTGGTCGTCGACGCCGAGACCGGCGTGCGGGGCTACGTGATCACGGGCCGGACCCTGTTTTTGGAGCCGACGCACGATGCCCAGCAGAGCTTCGCCCAGGCCAAGGCCGCGCTGGGGAAGGCCGCGAGGGCCGACGGCACGCTCCGGGGCGACACCGATCGCCTCACCGCCGCGGCCGATGCGTACATGACGGGCTATCTGCCCAAGATCCTCGCCCTGGCCGGTCACGACCGCCGCGCCGCCAGCACCTATGCCACCACCCTGCAGGGCAAGCAGCTCGTCGACAGCGTCCGCAACCGGGCGGCGACCCTCGAGCGTGGGGTCTCGGCGCGGGAGGGCACCCGCCAGGACGCGGCCAAGACCGAGGCCAGCCACTCCACCGTCGAGGCGATCATCGTCCTCATCCTGCTCACGGCCGGAACGGGCCTGCTCGGGGTGTTCCTCGGGTACCTGGTGCTCACGCGGGAACGAGCCCGTGAACGCAGCGAGCGCACCGTCGACGTGCTGCGCCAGAGCCTGCTGCCGACGTCGCTGCCCACGATCCCGGGCTGCGAGCTGGCCGTCCGCTTCCTTCCGGCCCAGGCGGCCGAGCTCGTCGGCGGAGACTTCTATGACGCATTCGCGGTGAGCGACGGGCGCTGGGCGATCATCGTCGGGGACGTGTGCGGCAAGGGGGCCGAAGCGGCGGCGGTGACGGCGATGGCGCGGTGGACACTGCGCAGCCTCGCCTCGTGGTCGGTGGGCCCCGACGAGGCGCTGCGCTTCCTCAACCGGGCGATGCTCGGAGAGAGGCTGGAGGGGCGCTTCATCACCGTGGCCTACCTGCTGCTGACGCTCGAGAACGGGATCGCCCGCGTGTCGCTGGCCTGCGCCGGACATCCGCCCCCGATCCTCGTGCCGTCGTCGGGCGACCCCCGGGAGCTCCCCTCGCGGGGCACCCTGCTGGGTGTGTGGCCCGACATCAGGCTCCAGATCATGGAGCTCACGCTCGAGCATGGGGACACGATCGTGCTCTACACCGATGGCGTATCAGACCCCGGTCCCGGCCCGGAGCGCCGCCCCGCCGAGGCGCTGCGCGATCGCGCGAGCGGAGCCGGGGCCGGCCAGCTCGCCGACACGCTGGAGCGCTACGCCACCCAGCCCGGTGACGCGCACCGCGACGACATCGCGATCGTCGCCGTCCAGTTCACCGATCGCCGGGGCGAGCGCGGTCGCGAGGCGACCGGACCGCGCGCCGTGGCGCTGTCGGCGTCATCCGCCGCGGTGGCGCCCGCCCGCCCGGCTCAGCGCGGGACCGACCGCGCGGCCGACAGCCGCGCCGGGGAGTCATCGTCGCGCTCGGCGAAGAACCCGCCGGGCACCTCCGGCACCTGACCGGGGCCGTCGGCGGGGAACGGGATCGGCTGGTGGCGGCGGCGCTGCAGCGTTTCGATCTTTACCTGTGCAATGATCCGGAGCCTGCAGCGGCATCTCAAGGCCGGTACGTTGTGTCGCCGCGTTTTTTAGCCCGGAAATGGACGCCACGGACCGAAGAATCGTTGCGCTGCTGCGTGAGAACGCCCGCCGGTCGTTCTCGGATATCGGCAAGCATGTACACCTGTCGGCGCCGGCGGTCAAGCGCCGCCTCGACCGGCTCGAGCGCGACGGTGTGGTGCTCGGGTACACCGCGGTCGTCGATCCGGAGGCGTTCGGCTGGCACGCCGAGGCGTTCGTCGACCTCTACTGCGAGGGCAACATGCCCGGGTCGGCGATCAAGCAGGCCGTCCGCAGGGAGTCCGGCGTCGTGTCGGCCCACACGGTGGCCGGCGAGGCCAGCGCCCTGCTGCACGTGATGGCCGAGGACACCAAGAGCCTCGAGCTGGCGCTGGAGCGCATCCGGGCCACCCAGGGCGTGATCCGCACGGTCACCGAGGTCGTCCTCTCCACTCTGTTCACCCGGTGAGACGGCGCCACCCCGAGGGGCGCCCGCCGTCGATCCGCGACTTCATGGCCTTCGCGGAGCGCGTCCGCCACGCCCGCGCGGGCGTGGCGTCAGCCGCCGAAGCCGACCCGGTGGGCCTCGGTGTCCACCAGCACGTAGACGACCTTCCCCAGGTCGAGCGAGACCTCGCCGTCCTCGGCCTTGAGGGCGTGCCAGCCGGTGGTCCCCAGGGCCTCACGCAGCTTCTCGAGCTGCTTGGGCGCGACCCGGGCTGAGAGCACCGGACCGCCCAGGAAGCCGATGTTGATCTTCTGAGGCTTGTCGTCGTCTGACACTTAGTGAGGCTCCTCTGCTGGCTGCACGATCTCGGTGAGGACCCCGCCCGTCGAGGCGGGGTGAAGGAAGGCCACCCGCGAGCCGCGGATCCCGGTGCGCGGCACCTCGTCGATGACGCGCATGCCGGCGGCGGCACACGCGTCCAGCGCGGCCTGGACCGACGGCACGCGATAGGCGACGTGGTGGAGTCCTGGCCCCCGGCGGTTCAGGAACTTGCCGACCGCGGTCTCGGGTCCGAGCGGCTGGAGCAGCTCGATGTGGCTGTCGCCGACATCGAGCAGCGCCGCGTCGACGCCCTGCTCCGACACCGTCTCGCGGTGGACGAGTGGCATGCCGAGCTGGTCACGGTAGAGCGCGAGCGCGTCGTCGATGCTCTCGACGGCGACGCCCACGTGGTCGATCGCGGACAGCATGGCGTCGCCGAGCATATCGATCGGCCACGGCGGGCCGGGGGCGACGGCGCGGCTACGGCAGGTGCGGAGGCGCCGGCGCCGGCTGCGCCTCGGTGGACGCGGCGGCGAGGCCGAGGTGGATGCCCGCGCGGCGGTCCGGTGCGGTGACCGGGGTCCCGGCCATGATCCGGTCGATCTGCTCACGCTCGAGCACCTCGTCGGCGAGCAGCGCGTGGGCGAGCTTGTCGAGCTGGGGGCGGTGCGTGCGCAGGAGGTCGCCGGCGGCCCGGAAGGCCTCGTCGGCGAGCTCGCGGACCTCCGCGTCGCGGACGCGGCGCGTGGACTCCGACAGCTGCTCGGGGTTGACCCGCAGCGAGGTGAAGCCGGTCCCCATCGCGTAGTCGTGGATCATCGAGTAGGCGATGTCGGCGACGCGCTTGAGGTCGTCGGTGGCGCCGTTGGTGACGGAGCCGAAGACCAGCGACTCGGCGGCGCGACCGCCCAGCAGCATGGTCATCATGTCCACCAGCTCGGCGCGGGTGCGCAGGTAGCGGTCCTCGGCGGGCAGGTTGAGCGTGTAGCCCAGGGCGCGACCGCGGGGGATGATCGAGACGCGATGCACGGCGTCGACGGAGGGCAGCAGCTCCGCGACGAGAGCGTGGCCGGCCTCGTGGTAGGCGACGACGCGCCGCTCGCGGTCGTTGAGGCGCCGGCGCGACTGCATCCCGGCGACGACGCGCTCGAGCGCCTGGTCGAAGTCGGTGGCGTCGATCGTGTCGTGGCCGCGGCGGGCGGCGGTGATGGCGGCCTCGTTGCAGATGTTGGCCAGGTCGGCGCCGGTCAGGCCGGCGGTCTGGCGCGCCAGGATGGCGAAGTCGACGCTCTCCGCCACGGGCTTCTGGCGCGAGTGGACCTCGAGGATGCGCTCGCGCCCGACGACGTCAGGCGGCGAGACGAAGATGTGGCGATCGAAGCGGCCGGGACGCAGCAGCGCCGGGTCGAGCTTCTCCAGCAGGTTGGAGGCGGCGATGACGACGACGTCCTTCTTGCCGTCGAAGCCGTCCATCTCCACCAGGAGCTGGTTGAGCGTCTGGTCATATTCGCGGTTGGCCGCCCCGCCGGAGCGCGCCGTGCCGACGGCGTCGAGCTCGTCGATGAAGATGATCGCGGGGGCGTGCTTGCGCGCCTCCTTGAACAGGCGGCGGATCCGGGCCGAGCCCAGGCCGGCGAACATCTCCACGAACGACGACGCCGACTGGGAGAAGAAGGTTGCGCCCGACTCGTGGGCCACGGCCTTGGCCAGCAGCGTCTTGCCGGTGCCGGGCGGGCCGTGCAGGAGGATTCCGGCGGGCAGATGGGCGCCCAGCTCGCGGAAGCGCTTGGCGTCGCGCATGTAGTCGACGATCTCGCGCAGCTCGGCCTTGGCCTCCTCGGCGCCGGCGATGTCGTCCCACGCGATCGGCGGGGTCGTCTCGGGGCGGATCTCGGCGGGCTTGGTCCGCGGGACCAGCCGCATCGTCATGAACACCAGGACGACGAGCAGCCCCATGAAGATCAGTGGGACCCAGTCATGGACCCAGGAGATGAGGTCGGGCTCGCCGAGGAAGGTGCCGGGGAAGAGCATCAGCTGACTGATTATCGGTGCGGGGTGCCGGTTTCTGTCCGCGTCTGGACGAATTGGCGGTCGCAGTGGGCGTGGTCGCGCGCCGGCGACCCGGTTTGCGCGGTTGGCAGGTCAGGACGCCGGCGGGCCCGGCGGGCGGCTTACTGAACGCGCTCGAGCCTCGGGTTGGGCGCGTAGGCCCGGCCGACCTTGGCGCACGGCTGTCCGTCCAGCAGCACGATGTCGGCGGTGAAGTCGTTCTGGCCGCGGATCAGCGATGACCCCACGCCGTAGGCATCGACCGCCACGTCGGCGGCCTCGAACTCGCCGATCCGCTGGGCGGTGAAGCCCCCGCTGACGACGATCTTCACGTCGGCGAAGCCGGCGCCGTCGAGCGCGCCGCGGACCTTCTCCACGAGGCGGGGGTTGACGCCGGTGGGCTTGAAGGCGCCCATCTCGTCCCACAGCGAGCGGTCGACGAGCAGCTCGGAGGTGTCCAGGCGGACGCCCCACAGCTTGCCCTGCAGCGCCTGGGCGACCTCGAGCGCGGTGGTCACCGAATCGTTGACGAAGTCGACGAGGACGGTGATGTTCATGTCGGCGTGGAAGTGCTCGGCGAACTTGACCGCGGCCTTGACCGTGTCGCCCCCGTAGGCGGCGATCAGCCCGTGGGGGACGGTGCCGATCCCGCGCCCGCCCCACCAGGATGCCTGGGCGTCGGTGGACACGCCGATCGCGCCCGCCACGTGGGCGCTCCAGCCGTCGCCGGTCTGGACCAGCCAGTGGTCGTGGCGGGCGGGGAAGTAGAAGATCTGCTTGCCGCGGGCGGCCTCCACGACCTCGGCGACGTTGCGCATGATCAGCGAGCGCCGCGCCAGCGACCCCAGATAGACGGTCTCCAGATGGGCGAACACGGAGTAGTCGCCCTCGATCGTCATCACCGTCTCGCGGGGGGCGATGCGGTCGCCCTCCTTGAGCGCGTGGACCTGGAGGCGGTCCCAGCCCGCGATCCACTCGCTGCCGTCGTAGTGCCCGGCGGAGGTCTTGAGCACCGCGATCGCCTCGTCGATGCCGCCGAGGATCGAGTCCTCCTTCTGGAAGACCTGCATGGTCACGTGGGGGTGCTCGCCCTCGGCCTCCAGCAGCGACTTGGTCAGGACGAAGTACGCGTCGGAGTAATAGCCGTCACGGATGCGGTCCACCGGGAGCCGAAAGATCGCGGGGTCGAGGCGGTTGGAGACCTGCGTGGAGATGCGCAGAGTCTATTGAGGCTGGTACGATCGGCGACGATGCTCAGCATCACACCACCCTGCTGACGGCCTCCCCCGCTACGCGCCGCGACCGCTGAAGGTCGCCCGCCGCGTGCCCTGTCGTTCCGTCCTTTCGGTGAGTGTGTGTCATGAGTCAGTACCTGCGCGTTCTGCGCCACAGAGATTTCAAGTTCCTCTTCTTCGGCCAGTCGGCGAGCGCCGTCGGCGATCAGGTCGTGATCGTCGCGCTGGCGCTCTACATCACCCAGCGCACGGGATCGCCCACTGACCTGGGCCTCGTGCTGGCCGCCCAGTCGCTGCCGCTGATCGCGCTGGTCCTGTTCGGCGGGGTGTGGGCCGACCGCCTCCCGCGCCACCGGATCATGACCGCCGCCGACTACGCGCGGGCGCTGTTGCACGGCGTTCTCGCGGCCTCGATCGTGCTCGGCGGCGCCGGCGTGGCCGAGATGATCGTCATCGAGGCGCTGTTCGGCGCGGCGCGGGCGTTCTTTCAGCCCGCCTACTCGGGCCTGCTCCCCCAGACGATCCCCGACGCGGAGGCCCAGGACGCCCGGGCCCTGTCCTCCGCCACCGAGAACCTGGCCCTCCTCGTCGGCCCCGCGCTGGGCGCGGGGATGGTCCTCACCGTCGGCGCGGGCGCGGCCTTCGCGCTGGACGCCGCCACGTTCCTGCTCAGTGCCGAGCTGTTGCGCCACATCAATCCCCGCGCACGGGGCGATGCGCCGCGCCAGGAGCGCACGACCGTCATCGCCGAGCTGCGCGCCGGCTGGCATGAGGTGCGCTCGCGCACCTGGGTGTGGGCGACCATCGCGGCGTTCACCGTCGCGGTCCTGTGCGCCTACGCGCAGTGGTACGCCCTGGCGCCGCTCGTCTCGAGGCAGCTGTACGGCTCAGGGGGGATCTTCGGGCTGCTCGAGAGCGTCGCCGGCGCCGGCGCGGTGGTGGGCGCGCTCGTCGGCCTGCGCTGGCGGCCGCGGCGCCCGATGGTGGTCGGCCTGCTCCTGACGCTCATCTGGCCCATCCAGTCGCTGGCGTTCGCCGCCGCGTCCCCGCTTGCGGTCGTCGTCGTGCTGGCCTTCGGGGCCGGCCTGGGCTTCACCCTGTTCGAGGTGTGGTGGTCGACCGCCCTCGTCCGCCATATTCCGCCGGAGGCCCTCTCGCGGGTCAGTGCCTATGACTGGATGGGGTCGCTGGCCCTGCTCCCGCTGGGCTTTGCCATCGCCGGTCCGCTGGCGGGCGCGGTGGGGGCCCGCACGGTGCTCGCCGTGGGCGCCGCCGTCGCGCTGGCGATGCTCGTCGTGGCGATGGTGCCGCGCGCAACGCGCGAGCTCACCGTCGACGAGTCAGCCGAGCAGCTCGGAGATGATGTCGCGGTAGAAGCCAGTGGCGAAGCCGAGGTCGCGCACGTCGATCCGCTCGTCCGCGTTATGCATCAGCGGGGCGGCCTCTAGCATCGTCTGGTGGCGCTGGGGGAAGAAGCCGTAGGCCACGCACTCGGGAAACGCCTCGCGAAACCAGCGCGAGTCCGAGAACCCGGGCAGGATGACCGGCACCGTGGCCGCGCCGGGATCGTTGGCGGTGATCCACTCGTCGATCGCGGTCATCAGCGGGCTCTCGGGAGAAGAGCCGTTGCCGACCACCTGCTCGGTGAAGTCGATGCGCAGCTGGTCCGACGGCTCGCCGAGGACCTGGTGGATCCGCCGCCACACCGCCTCCTCGCCCAACCCAGGGGGGACGCGGCAGTCGATCCGGACCTGGGCGCGCGACGGGATGACGTTCATCTTCGTCGAGGCGCTCGTCATCGTCGGGGTCAGCGTCACCCCGAACATCGGCTCCAGCAGCGTGCGCAGGTGGGGTTCCTCGGCCTCGATGCGCGCCATCACGCCGGAGAGGTCGTCCGGATCCTCGCCGATCCGGCGCAGGAACGCGGCGGGCGCCTCGGTGACCTCGAAGCCCTCCGGCTGCGAGGCGAGCGCCGTCAGCACGGGGGCGAGCTTGAGCAGCGCGTTGTCGCCCAGGCGCGGCATCGAGGCGTGACCGGCGGTCCCCAGCGCGGTGACGTTGAAGCGGAAGATCCCCTTCTCGGCGCAGCAGACGCCGTAGTGGCGACGGCCGCCGTAGTGGAACACCTCGCCCGCGCCCTCGTTGAGCAGGAAGTCACAGCGGACCTTGTCGGGGTGGGTCTGGGTCAGCCAGTCGGCGCCGACCTCGCCACCGGTCTCCTCGTCGGAGACGAACACGAGCTTGAGCGCGCCCGACGCCGGGCGCCACCCCTGCCGGGCCAGGCTGACCGCGGCGACGGCCTCGGCCGCCACCTGGTTCTTCATGTCCAGAGCGCCCCGGCCCCACAGAAAGCCGTCGGCCAGGTCCCCCGACCACGGGTCATGGCGCCACTCGGAGGGATCGGCCAGGACCGTGTCGACGTGGCCGAGCAGGACCAGGACGGGACCGTCGGGGTGGGCGGGACCGTTTCCCGCGAGGGTGGCGACCAGGTTGGGACGCTCGGGGTCGGCGGCCAGGATCTCGGTGGCGAAGCCGGCCGCCGAGACGTAGCGCTCGAGATGCTCGATCGCCACCCGCTCGTTGCCCGGCGGGTTGACCGTGTCGAAGCGGATGAGCTCCTGGAGCAGCGTGACGCAGTGGCGCTCGAGGTCGTCGGAGGTCATCGTGGGAGACCAGACTATCGGCGTAGGATGGGCGCGGTGCCCGGCGCCCCTGACGACCTCGCCCTCGCGCTGGAGCTGGTCGACGTCGCGGACGCGATCACCATGGCCCGCTTCCGGGCCGAGGATCTGGTGGTTGAGACCAAGCCCGACCTCACCCCGGTGTCCGAGGCCGATCGCGCCGTCGAGGAGGCGCTGCGCGTGCACCTCGCCTCCCGGCGGCCGCAGGACACGGTGTTCGGCGAGGAGTACGGCGGTGGCGACCAGCCCGAACGAGCCGGTCCCCACCCACCCATCCACCCGCCCCCGCGGCGCTGGATCGTGGACCCCATCGACGGGACCAAGGGCTATGTCCGCGGCATGCAGGTGTGGGCGACGCTGCTCGCCCTCGAGGACGAGGGGGAGATGGTCGTCGGCGTCGTCTCGGCGCCCGCGATGGGCCGGCGCTGGTGGGCGACGCGGGGCGGAGGGGCGTTCACCTCGGAGGTGACCGGAGGCGAGCCGCGACCGATCAGGGTCTCGGGCATCCGGGAGCTGAGCGACGCGCAGATGTGCTTCGGCGGCTTTGAGGAGTGGCGGCAGACCGGCCGGCTGGACGCGCTCCTGGCGCTGTCCGAGAGGTGCTGGCGCACCCGTGGCTACGGCGACTTCTGGCAGTACATGCTCGTCGCCGAGGGCGCCGCCGAGATCGCCCTGGACCCGGCGGTGGCGGTCTGGGACGTCGCCGCGCCGATGGTCGTCGTCGAGGAGGCCGGCGGCCGCTTCACGGACTTCGGGGGCGGCGTGAGCGCGGCGGGCGGTGACGGAATCGCCTCAAACGGCCTCGTCCACGAGGCCGCCCGGGGGATCCTGGCCGGCACGTAGCACCGGGCCCGGGCCGTGGCGGCTGGAGTCCGGTTCATACTCAGGCCATGGAACGACTGTTCGGCGAGGACGTGGCGCCGGGCGCGTCGAAGCCCGGCGCAGGCCCGGTGCGCGACGGCGCCGAGGTGCCCCTGGCCACCCGCATGCGCCCGACCACGCTCGACGAGCTCGTGGGGCAGGAGCGGCTGCTGGCGCAGGGCTCGGCACTGCGCCGCGCGATCGAGGAGGGCCACCCGCACTCGATGATCCTGCACGGCCCGCCGGGCTCGGGCAAGACGACGTTGGCGCGGTTGGTGGCCCACGCGTCCGACGCGGCGCTGGAGGAGGAGAGTGCGGTCGCGGCGGGGCGCGCCGAGGTGCGGGCCGTGATCGAGCGCGCGCGCGAGCGCCTGCGCAGCGGGCGGCGCACCGTGTTCTTCCTCGACGAGATCCATCGCTTCAACAAGGCCCAGCAGGACGCGCTGCTGCCGGCCGTCGAGGACGGGGTGATCACGCTCATCGGGGCCACCACCGAGAACCCGTACTTCGAGGTCAACTCGGCGCTCATCTCCCGGACCCACCTGTACCAGCTCGAGGCCCTGGGACCGCCCCAGATCCGGACCGTGCTCGAGCGCGCGGTGGCGGCGGGCCACTGCGGCCCCCCCGAGGACGTGGACGACGCGGCGCTGGACTTCCTGGCCCAGCGCTCCGGCGGCGATGCCCGGACGGCCCTCAACGCGTTGGAATTGGCGTGCGAGGCCGCGGGGGCGGGTGGGGGAGACGGTGCCCGCCCACCGGGCCGGGTCACCCTCGCCCACGCCGAGGACGCCCTCCAGCGACGGGCGCTGCTCTACGACCGCCAGGCCGACAACCACTACGACACGATCTCGGCGTGGATCAAGGCGACGCGCGGCTCTGACCCCGACGCCTCCCTCTACTACCTGGCGGTGATGCTCGAGGGCGGCGAGGATCCCCGCTTCATCGTGCGCCGCATGGTGATCCTGGCCTCCGAGGACATCGGCAACGCCGATCCGCAGGCGCTGTCGGTGGCCACCGCCGCGGCGGCCGCCGTCGAGCACGTGGGGCTGCCCGAGTGCCAGTTCGCGCTGGCCCAGGCGGCCATCTACCTGTCGCTGGCCCCCAAGTCAGACGCGGCCAAGCGATCGGTGTTCGCGGCGCGCGACTACATCGCGCACCACGGCGCCACCGCGCCGCCGCCCTACCTGCGCTCCTCCACCCGCAGCGACGGCGGCTACGAGAACCCGCACCGCCGGCCGGGCCACTTCAGCCCCCAGGAGCTGCTGCCCGATCCGGCGATCGGGGCCCGCTTCTACGACCCCGACGACGCCGAGGCGGCCCTGCGCGACCGACTGGCCGAGATCCGGCGTGGGCGCGGTCGTGCAGAGCCGGGCCATTAGCTGGAAACACCTGCTCATCGGGGTCGTTGCGGTTGACGCGGCCGTCACCCGATCCGACGAAGCTACTACCCTGTAGGAAGTGTCGGAACGTCACGATCCCGGGGCCCTGCTGGCCCACTACCACCCGCTCCCGCGAGGCCCTCGCGTGTGCCTGCGCCTTGTCCGCCGGCGCGACCTGGCGGCGATCTCAGACCTGTACGCGCGCCAGGAGATCCCGGTGCCCGAGTTGTCCCTGGCGCGGCTGGTGAGCTTTGACCTTCTGAGCATGCTCGTCCTGTGCGCCACCGCGCTGATCGACGCTCGCGAGACCGTGCTGGGCGTGGGGGCCATCGAGCTCGACCGCCCCAGCGAGCCGACGTTGCTGGTGGTCGACGAGCACGAGACAGACGGGCTGGACGAGCTGCTCTCGGACGCGCTCGTCGCGCACGCCACGGCGCTGGCCAATGCCCGCGCCGCCTGACCCCTCACCGGCCCGACCCCGCGGCGGTACGCTCGGCGGCATGACCGCCACCGCCTCCGCCACAGATCAGCTCGAGTCGTTCAACCCCGCCACCGGCGCCCGGCTGGGCGCCGTGGCCGTCACCGCCCCCGACGATGTCGCGGCGGTCGTCGCGGGCGTCGCCCAGGTGCAGCCGTTCTGGGCCCAGCTCACCCTCCGCGACCGCGCCCGGTACCTGGAGCGCGCCGGCCAGGTGCTGATCGACGAGTCAGACGAGATCCGCGACCTCATCGTCGCCGAGCAGGGCAAGCCGCGCAACGAGGCGTTCTCGATGGAGGTGCTGCCGACGATCGACGCCCTGCACTGGATCGCGGGCGAGGGTCAGCGGATCCTGGCCGACGAGGCCGTCCCGATGCCGCAGCTGTTTCTCAAGACCAAGCAGACGGCGTTCACCTATGAGCCGCTGGGCGTGATCGGGGTCATCTCGCCGTGGAACTATCCCTGGAGCATCCCCTTCGGCGAGGTGGCGCTGGCGCTGATGGCCGGCAACGGCGTGGTCCTCAAGCCCGCGTCGCTCACGCCCCTCCTCGGTGAGCGGATCGCGCGGGTGTTCGAGCGGGCCGGCGTGCCCGAGGGGCTGATTCGCGTCGTGCACGGTCCCGGGACGGGGTCGGCGGTCGTGGCCTCCGGCGTGGCCAAGGTGTTCTTCACCGGGTCGGTGGAGACGGGGCGCGGCGTGGGCGAGGAGTGCGCGCGCCGGCTGAAGGGCTCGGTGCTGGAGCTCGGCGGCAAGGATCCGATGATCGTGCTCGGCGACGCCAACCTGGAGCACGCCGTGGCCGGCGCCCTGTGGGGCGGGTTTGCCAATGCGGGCCAGACCTGCTCGGGCATCGAGCGCGTCTACGTGATGCGCGACGTCGCCGACCGCTTCATCGCCAGGGTCGTCGCGGGCGCGCAGGCGCTACGGGTCGGCGATCCGATGGGGTGGAACACGGAGATCGGGCCGATGGTGTCCCGCGAGCAGTTCGAGATCGTCCGCGAGCTCGTCGATGACGCCGTCGCCGCCGGGGCCACGCTGCACTGCGGCGGCCCCGTCGAGGCGCCGGGCGGGCTGGCCGGCGATTTCTATGCGCCGGCCGTGCTCACCGGCGTCACGCACGACATGCGGATCATGCGGGAGGAGATCTTCGGGCCGGTGCTGCCGATCGTCACCGTCGACTCCGAGGACGAGGCGCTGGCTCTGTCCAACGACTCGCAGTTCGGACTCGGCGCGTCGGTGTGGACGTCGGATCGCAGCAAGGGCGAGCGCATCGCCCGCGAGCTTCAGTCCGGCATGGTCTGGATCAACGACCACATGTTCAGCCACGGCGCCTGCCAATGCGCCTGGGGCGGGGTCAAGGAGTCCGGCCTGGGCCGGACGCACTCCAAGTTCGGCCTCTACGAGTGCGTCAACGTCAAGCTGCGTGTGTGGGAGCCCTCGGCGATCCGCAACCCGTGGTGGCACCCCTATGACGAGACGCTGGGCAAGGCGCTGCGCCAGACCGCCAAGGTGCTCTACGGGCGGCCGTCGATCCGCGCCGCGGCCCTCCGCGACGGGGCGGTGCCGCTGATGCGGCTGGGTGGGCGCCTGGCCAAGGACGCCATCAAGCGCAGCTGAGCGGCCGGGAGGGCGGGCGGGCTACGCTTATCCCATGCCCGCCCAGGCCTACAGCGGCAAGGAATGCGTCTGCCAGTTCCGCAAGGGGATCTGTGACCAGAGCTGCGTGCGCGACATGCTCGACACGCCGTTCTACATCGCCTGCCTGCGGCTCAAGGGCCGGCGGTGCCTGGTCGTGGGCGGTGGCGACATCGGCCTGGAGAAGGTGGAGGGGCTGCTCGCCTGCGACGCCGACGTGACGGTCGTCGCGCCTGAGGCGCACCCGGCGCTGCGCGAGCTCGCCGGCGAGGGCTCGATCCGCTGGGAGGCCCGCGAGTATCAGGCCGGGGACCTCGACGGCTGCCTGATCGCCATCGCCGCCACCGACAACACCGACGTCAACATCGCGGTGTTCGACGACGCCGAGCGCCGCGCGATGCTCGTCAACGTCGTCGACGTCCCGCCGCTGTGCAACTTCATCCTGCCGGCGATCGTGCGCACCGGCCCGCTGGCCGTGGCGATCTCGACCGCCGGCGCCTCGCCCGCGCTGGCCAAGCGGATGAAGCGCGAGATATCCGAGCTGTTCGGCGAGCCCTACGCGGACCTGGCGGTGCTGCTCAACGACGCCCGCGGCTGGGCCAAGGGCACGCTGCCCACCTACCAGGACCGCAAGGAGTTCTTCGAGTCGATCGTCAACGGCGACCCGGACCCCATCGAGCTGCTGCGCAGCGGCCAGGCCGCCCGCGTCCGGGACCTGATCGAGGCCGCCCAGCGGGCACACGCCCCCGTCGCCGGGTGACCGCCCGGCGCCGCCGCTCATGAGCGAGCTCACCCATCTCGATGCCGCCGGCCAGGCCGTCATGGTCGATGTCTCCGACAAGCCCGACACCGAGCGGCGCGCCCGTGCGAGGGCCGTCGTCCGGGTCTCCGCGGAGACCGCGGCCAAGGTACGCGACGGCAACGCCCCCAAGGGCGACGTCATCGGGGTGGCGCGGATCGCCGGGATCCAGGCGGCCAAGCGCACGTCTGAGCTGATCCCGCTGTGCCACCCGCTCTCGCTCTCCTACGTGGGCGTCGAGGGCGCCATCGACGTGGACGCGGGAGAGATCGAGCTCATCGCCGAGGCCCGCACCACCGGCCCCACCGGGGTGGAGATGGAGGCGCTCACCGCGGCCTCGGTGGCGGCGCTGACCGTCTACGACATGGTCAAGGGCGTCGAGCGCGGGGCCGAGATCGCCGGCGTGGTCCTGCTGGAGAAGGCCGGCGGACGCTCCGGGCACTGGCAGCGCTGACCGCCGCGGTCAGTGCCGGCGGACCGGGGACCTGCGGCCCGCCTATGCTCCTGCGCTGATGAAGGCCGCCATTCTCACCGTGTCCACGTCGGTCGCCGCCGGGGAGACCGAGGATCGCTCCGGCGCGGCGCTGGCCGAGCATGCCCGGGCCGCGGGCGCGGAGGTCGTGGCGCGCGACGTCGTGCCCGACGATCAGGCCGCGATCGAGGACTGGCTGCGCCGCCAGGCCGCCGACGGCGCGTCGCTCATCTTCACCACCGGCGGCACCGGGCTCACCGACGACGACGTCACCCCCGAGGCCACCGAGGCGGTGATCGAGCGCGCGGCGCCGGGGTTTGCCGAGGCGATGCGCGCCGAGGCGGTGCGCCACACGCCGATGGGCATCCTGACGCGGGGTGTCTCGGGGATCGCGGGCCGCTCACTGATCATCAACTTCCCCGGCAATCCGAAGGCGATCGGCGAGCTCTTCCCTGTGATCGCGCCGACGCTCCAGCACGTCGTCGCGACGCTGCAACGTGAGCGTGGTCAGCGGACCCCCGGCCATTGAGCTGCGCGGGCTCGCACGCCACTTCGGCGAGCGGACCGCCCTGCGCGACGTCTCTCTGACCGTTGCGGCCGGCGCGACGCTGGCCGTGCTGGGGCGCAACGGCGCCGGCAAGACGACGCTGCTGCGGATCCTGGCGTCTCTCCTGCGCCCGCACGCGGGCGAGGTCCACCTGCTGGGGGAGCCCCTGCCCGCACGGGCCCACGCGGTGCGCGGGCAGCTCGGCCTGCTCGGCCATGAGCCTCTGCTCTACCGCGACCTCACCGGCCGGGAGAACCTCCAGTACCACGCGCGGCTGCACCGGATCGAGCTCGAGCGCGTCGAGGAGGTCCTGGAGGCGGTGCAGATGGAGCGCAGGGCGTCCGATCCCGTCCGCCTGCTCTCGCGGGGCATGATCCAACGCCTGGCCGTGGCCCGGGCAGTACTGCACCGCCCGCGCCTGCTGTTGCTCGACGAGCCGCGGGCCAACCTCGATCCCGCCGCCTCGGACCTGATCGAGCCGCTCATCGGCCGCGCCAGCGGCTGCACCCGCGTGCTCACCAGCCACGATCCGCGGTCCGTGCTGGCCGAGGCCGACATCGTGCTCGCGCTCAAGGACGGCCGGCCGGCGTTCGTGGGCGAGCCGGCCCAGTTCGGCGACGACCGGCTGCGGGCGCTGTACGCATGAGGCCACCACGGGTGCCGAGCACCGCGGAGCGGCGGAGATGAGGACCGCGGCGGTGGTGCTGCGCAAGGACCTGCGCCTGGAGATGCGCACGTGGGAGACCGTCCCGGCGATGGTCCTGTTCGCCCTGGTGACCTTCGTCATCTTCCATTTCGGCCTCAACCGCGCCACCATCGACGGCCAGCTCGCCGCCGGGGTGCTGGTGGTGACGCTGCTCTTCGCGGCGATGCTGGGGATCAACCGGCTGTTCGTGGCCGAGCGCGAGCAGGGCGGCTTCGACGCCTTCCTGCTGGCCCCGGTCGACCGCACCGCGCTGCTGGTGGCCAAGTCGACCGCGCTGTTCCTGTTCTTGGCGGTGCTCGAGGTCGTGGCCGTGCCCGCGTTCGGCCTGTTCCTGCTGGGCCCGCCGCTGGGTCACGCGCTCCCCGGGCTCATCCTGCTGCTGGTGCTGGCCAACCTGGCCCTGTCGGTGATCGGGACCTTCGTCTCGGCGATCGCCATCCACACCCGGGCGCGGGACCTGATCGGACCGATGCTGGGCCTCCCTCTGCTCGTCCCCGCGCTGATCGCCACCGCTCGGGCGGCCGGGCCGCTGCTGGCCGCGACGCACGCGTCGTCACTGCCGCCAGGGAAGTGGCTGCTCATCCTCGGTCTTTATGATGTGGTGTTCGGGCTGATCGCGTACGCGGTGTTCGACTTCCTCCTCGAGGACTAAGCGATTTCTTCCACCACCTACGGCAAGGGCCTGCGCACCCTCTCGCTGGCCACCATCGTCACTCTCGGCGCCGCTTTGGCGCTGGTGTTCTTCTATGCGCCCCTGGACGCCAGCCAGGGCTTCGTGCAGAAGATCTTCTACATCCATGTGCCGCTGGCCATCGTGTCGCTGGGCGGGTTCATCTTCGGCGGCGTGCTGGCCATCGGCTACCTGCGGACGGGCGACCGGGCGTGGGACATGCGCTCCTACGTGGCGATCCACATGGCGCTGATCTTCGGCGTGGGCGGCCTGATCACCGGCTCGATCTGGGCCAAGGCGTCATGGGGCCATTGGTGGGTGTGGAACGAGCCCACGCTGGTCTCGTTCCTCATCGTGCTGCTGCTGTTCGCCACCTATCAGCCGCTGCGCTTCTCCATCGAGGATCCCGAGCGCCAGTCACGCTACGCCAGCGTGTTCGCGGTGGTCGCCGGCGCCTTCGTGCCGCTCAACTACCTTGCGGTCTCCGTCGCCACCGCCTACGTGCACCCCCGGGTCCTCACCCTCGACAGCGCCAACCTGCCGGCCTCGATGGGGCTCGTATTCCTCGTCTCCCTGGTGGGGATCGCGCTGCTCTACGTGACGCTGTGGAAGTTCGAGATGGCGGCCAAGAACGCCCGCTCGCAGGTGCGCCGGCTACGCCGGACGTTGCTCGGCGACGACGCCATCCGGCCGGTGGGCAGGAGCGCGGCGCCGTCATGAGCCTGCTCATCGCCTCCTCTCCCGCGTTGCCGCTGGGCACGTCGGGCAAGTACGTGGCCGCGGCGTACATCGTCTTCGTCGTCCTCATCCTGATCTACGTCGCCATCATGGCGCTCCGCGCTCAGCGGCTGGAGACCGAGCTCGACGAGCTGCGCCGCGACGTCGAGGCCGCCAGGGCCGCGACCGACGCCGCGCAGCACGAGACCGAGGCGATGGTGTGAGCGAGCTGCTGGCCATCGGCGTGTCGCACAAGACCGCGCCGGTCGAGGTGCGCGAGCGCCTCGCCCTGCCCGAGGCGCGGGCGACGGAGTTCCTACGCGACCTGCGCGGCGGGGCCGAGGTGCAGGAGGCGGTGGCCGTGTCGACCTGCAACCGCACGGAGCTCTACCTGGTGGTCGGCGATCCCGTGGAGGCGGAGTCGACGGTGCTCACCATGCTGGCCCGGCAGGCCGGGATCCGCCCCACCGAGCTGGCCGGCGCCATCTACTCGCACCGCAACTGCGACGCGGCACGCCATCTGTACCGCGTGGTCTCGGGCCTGGAGTCGATGCTCATCGGCGAGGCCGAGATCCAGGGACAGGTCAAGCGCGCCTACGACACGGCGCTGACGCGCGAGACCACGGGCCCCCTCACCAACCGCCTCTTCGGGGCGGCGCTGGCCACCGGCAAGCGCGTGCGCACCGAGACGGCCATCGGCGAGGGCCAGCTCAGCCTCCCCGGTGCGGCGGTCGCCCTGGCGCGCGAGCACCTCGGCGACCTCGGCGGCCGGCGCGTGCTCATCATCGGCACCGGCGAGACGAGCGAGCTCACCGGCCGGGCCCTGGCCGACAGCGGCGTCCACACCGTGTTCGTCGCCAACCGCCGGCGCGACCGGGCCCTGAGCCTGGCGCGGCGCTATCACGGCACGAGCATCCCGCTCGATGAGCTCCCCGAGGCGCTCGTCACCGCCGACATCGTCGTCGCCGCCACCGCCTCGCCACACCTGCTGCTGGAGGTGCGCGAGATCGCCGACGTGATGCGCGCCCGGGAGGCGCGACCGCTGCTGATGATCGACCTCGCCGTGCCCCGCGACATCGACGACGCCTGTGCGGCCCTCGACGGGGTGACCCTGTTCGACATCGACGACCTCCAGGCGATCGCCATGCGCAACCGCAAGGTCCGCCAGGCGCAGGCGCGCCGCGCCGAGGGGATCATCGAGGAGGAGATCCAGAAGTTCGCGACCTGGCTGGGCTCGCTCGAGGTGTTGCCCACGCTGGCGGCCCTGCGCGCCCATGCCGCGCAGATCGCCGGTCAGGTGGTCGATGAGAACCGCGGCAAGTGGGAGTCCGCCTCGCCGCGCGACCTCGAGCGCATCGACGCGGTCGCCCGCGCGGTCGTCAACCGCCTCCTGCACGAGCCCACTCTGCAGATGAAGGTGATGCACGATGACCGGGTGCACGCCCGCATGGCCGTCATCCGCGATCTCTTCGGGCTGACCGTGGATGAGGGCATGGCCGCCGGCGACGCGCTCGACGACGCCCTCGCCGAGGACGAGCCCGGCGCGGATGGGGTGGGCGCGGATGGGGTGGGCGGGAATCGGGTGATCGAGATGCCCGCCCGCGGTCGCCGGCAGGCCTGATGCGCATCGGCACGCGGGGAAGTGCGCTGGCGCTGATCCAGGCGCGATGGGTGGCCGAGCGCCTGGGGCCGGAGGTGGAGATCGTGGAGGTCACGACGCTGGGCGACCGCGGCGCGGCCACGCTGGACAAGTCGCGCTGGGTCTCTGAGCTGGAGAACCGGCTGCTCGACGGGAGCATCGACGTCGCCGTTCACTCGGCCAAGGACGTTCCCACGGAGTTGCCCTCAGGACTCGCGCTCGTGGCGATCCCCGAACGGGCGGTGGCCTATGACGTCATCTGCGGCGCGCCCTCGCTCGCCGCGCTGGCAGCGGGAAGCCGGGTCGGGACCAGCAGCCTGCGCCGCGCCGCCCAGCTGCGCGCGGTCCGCCCCGATCTGGAGGTGCACGAGCTGCGGGGCAACGTCGACACCCGCCTGCGCAAGCTCGCCGAGGGACAGGTCGATGCCGCGGTGCTCGCCGCCGCCGGGCTCGATCGCCTGGGCCGGGGTGGCGAGGCCGGCGGGACGCTCACCGAGTTCGTCCCCGCCGCCGGTCAGGGCGCACTCGCGCTGGAGGCCCGTTCGGGCGCGATCGCCCCGGAGCGGCTGGTCGCCGTGTCAGACGCCGAGGCGACGGCGTGCGTGGCCGCAGAGCGGGCCCT
Source organism: uncultured Actinomycetota bacterium (assembly GCA_963771675.1). GTDB lineage: Bacteria > Actinomycetota > Thermoleophilia > Solirubrobacterales > Solirubrobacteraceae > Palsa-465. The sequence goes on from CAVYUJ010000013.1 coordinate 480,286, forward strand.
GGTCCATGCGCTGGGCGCCACCTGCCACACCCCCGTCGGCGCGCACGCCCACGTCCTGGAGGACGGACGGGTGACGCTGAGCGCCTGGGTCGGTCTGCCCGACGGCTCGGCGTGGCTGCGCGACGAGGTCACCGGCGACGCCGCCGAGGTGGGCCGCGTCTGCGCCGAGCGGATGCTCGCGGCCGGGGCCGCCGAGCTTCTCCTCCAGGCCGAGACGGTGGCCGCGTGACCGTCTACCTCGTGGGTGCCGGGCCCGGCGATCCGGGGCTCCTCACGGCGCGGGCACTCGAGCTCATCGCGAGCGCCGACGTGATCGTCCACGACCGCCTCATTCCGGCCACCGCCCTGGACGGCGCGCGCGCCGACGCCGAGATCCTCTATGCCGGCAAGGAGGGCGGAGGTCCCTCGGCCTCCCAGGAGGAGATCGAGGCCCTGCTGCTGGACCGTGGGGCGGCCGGCCGCAAGGTCGTCCGGCTCAAGGGCGGGGACCCGTTCGTGTTCGGGCGCGGGGGCGAGGAGGCCGAGCGGCTGCACGCGGCCGGCATCGCGTTCGAGGTCGTCCCCGGCGTCACCGCGGGCGTGGCCGCGACCGCCTACGCCGGCATCCCGGTCACCCATCGCGACGCCGCCAGCGCGGTGGCCTTCGTCACCGGGCACGAGGACCCGGCCAAGTTCGCCCCGGACGGCGGGACCGGTTCTTCGCTGGACTGGGCGGCCCTGGCGCGCTTCCCCGGCACGCTCGTGGTCTACATGGGCGTGCGGCGGCTGGAGGCGATCGCGCGGGAGCTGATGGAGGGCGGGCGATCCGGCGCCGAGCCTGCGGCGGTCATCCAGCGGGGCACGCTTCCCGACCAGCGCGTGGTCACGGGCACGCTGGAGACGATCGCCGGGGTGGCGGCCGCGGCCGGGGTCAAGGCACCGGCGATCTCAGTGTTCGGGCCGGTGGCGGCCCTGCGCTCGGAGCTGGCCTGGCTGGAGTCGCGGCCGCTGAATGGCCGGACCGTCGCGGTGACCCGCGCGCGGGCCCAGGCCAGCGGGCTGGCGGCACGGCTGCGCGACCTCGGGGCCGTCGTCGTCGAGGCGCCGGCGATCCGCATCCAGGAGCTGGAGGGACCGGCCCCCGATCCGTCGCTCTACGACGTCGTCTGCCTCACCAGCCCCAACGGCGTGCGGCTGCTGTTCGAGCGGCTGCACCGCGCGGGGCGCGACGCCCGCGCGTTCGGCGATGCCCGGCTGGCGGCGATCGGCCCCGGCACCGCGGCGGCTCTGCGCGAGCACGGCCTCATCGCCGACGTGGTGCCCGAGCGCTACATCGCCGAGGGTCTGGTCGAGGCGCTGGCCGACGTGCCGCTGTCGCGAGCGCTGATCGCCCGCGCCACCCAGGCCCGCGATGTGCTCCCGGACGCGCTGCGCGCCCGCGGCGTCGAGGTGGACGTCGTCGAGCTCTACGAGACGGTGGCCGAGCCGATGTCCGATCGCCAGCGTGAGGCGGTGGCGGGGGCGGACTACGTGACGTTCACCTCGTCCTCCACGGTGCGCTTCCTCTTCGGTTCGCTGGACCGAGACGCGCTCGACAGGGCGCGCCTGGTCAGCATCGGGCCGGTCACCAGCCAGACCCTGCGCGAGCATGGCCGCGACCCCGATGTCGAGGCCACCCGCCACGACATCGACGGGCTGGTCGACGCGATCGTGGAAGATGCGAGTCAGAGGATCCCCGCCAGGAGGGAGTAGAGGCGAGATGCCCAGCACGCGACAGGAGTCACCGGTCATCACCTTTCTGTCCGATTACGGGCTGGCCGACGACTTCGTCGGCATCTGCCACGGGGTCATCGCCACCGCGTGCCCCCAGGCCCGGATCATCGACCTGACCCACGGGATCGCACGCCACGACGTCCGCTCGGGGGCGATCCTGCTCGCCGAGGCGATCCCCTACGTCCCGGTCGGCGTCCACCTGGCCGTCGTGGACCCCGACGTCGGCGCGCAGCGCCGCGCGGTCGCGCTGCGCACGGGGGATGGCCGGAGGTTCGTGGGCCCGGACAACGGCCTGCTGTCCGTTGCCGCCGAGGCGGCGGGCGGGATCGTCGAGGTCGTGGACATCGCTCAGAGCTCGTTCCGCCTCAAGCCGGTCTCGGCGACCTTCCACGGGCGCGACATCTTCGCGCCGATCGCCGCCGCGCTGGCCGGCGGCCGGACGCTGACGGAGGCCGGCACCCCCATCGATGCGGCGGACCTCGTGGTGGTCAACCTCCCGGCGGCCCAGGTCCGCGACGGGGCTGTGGTGGCCCACGTGCGCTACATCGACCGCTTCGGCAATCTCCAGCTCAACGTGCGCCACGAGGATCTCGGCCAGTCGGGCCTGAGGCTGGGACGCGCGGCCACGATCGAGCCCGGCGACGGCAGCGCGCACCCCGTCCACTATGTCCGGACGTTCGCCGATGCCGTTCCCGATGAGCTGCTGCTCTACGAGGACGCACAGCGCCGCCTGGCCGTCGCGGTCAACCACGGTGACGCCGCCAAGCGCCTGGGTCTGGCCGTGGACGACGAGCTGCGCATCCGGCCGGGATGAGCGCGACCGCGCCGTTCGGCACGCCCCGGCTCCACCTCCGCCTCACCGACTCGACCAACACGCGTGCGCGGGAGCTGGCGGCCGCGGGCGCCCCGCACGGCACCCTCGTCACCGCCGCCGCGCAGAGCGCCGGCCGCGGGCGCCAGGGCCGGACCTGGACGGCGCCGGCCGGCCAGTCGCTGCTGTGCTCGGTGGTGGTCCGTGACCCCCCGCGGCTCGTGTCGCTGCTCGCCGGGGTGGCGACGGCCGAGGCGGTCGGCCCGGCGGCGCGGCTGAAGTGGCCCAACGATGTCTACGTCGACCGGCGCAAGGTCGCCGGCATCCTCGTGGAGGGACGGCCCCAGGAGGCGTGGGCGATCATCGGCGTGGGCGTGAACGTCGCCGTGGCGCCGGAGGCGTTCCCGCCCGAGCTGGCCGCCAGCGCGGGGACGCTCGGCCTCGAGCCCGAGGCGATCGAGCCGTTGCTGGCACGGCTGCTGGCGGCACTGGAGCGCTGGCTGGCCGCCCCCACGCGGGAGATGGTCGATGCCGTCCGCGCGCGCGACGCGCTGCTCGGGCAGACGGTCACCTGGGCCGGCGGGACCGCGCGCGGGGCGGGCATCGACGAGCACGGGCGCCTCGTGGTCGACACCGGCGATGGCCGTCAGGCGCTCAACGCGGGCGAGGTGCACCTCGGAGGTCTCGGCGAGCGCAGATCGCGGGCCCGACGCCGGTAGGCGACCTGCGGGCCGGGGGAAATCGAGCCGGCAGCCCCCGCCACCCGCCACCGGGCTCGAAGACGCCCACTGGCCGAGCAGAAGCGAGCCAGCACGCCGGAATGAGCCGGTGCTGGCTCGAAAATGACCGCGTGCCGGGCAGAAGCGAGCCAGCAGGGCGGGGTGAGGCGGTGCCGGCTGGAAAATGACCACGGCTCCGCGCTCCGCGCCCGGCGCCCCGCGCCCCGCGCCTCGTCCCCGGTGCCTTCGTGCCCACGACGCGGGTCGGGCCCGCGCCCCGCCAGTCCATCGGCGAGACGCGGGCCCGTTTCCGACGTGTCTGTGCTCCCGGGCGATCAGTCGTGCATGTGCGGATCGACGAACACGTCGTCGATCTGCGAGCTACCGGTGACCGCTGTGAAGCGAACGGCCATCGGCGCAGTCCCTCCGTGGAGCAGGCCCGTCAGAACCGATGCGGTGAGCATCTGCATCGACGGAGCCCATTTGGGGGTGAGCGCCACGGTCCCGACCGGAACCGCAACGGGAATCCCCAGCAGCGGCTTGTAGACGACCGACACGAGGACGGTCGAGAGCAAGCCGTTGTTGCGTGCGAAGAAGCGGAAGATCGGATAGGCCGCGTCCACACATGTGAACGGCGACGTCACCGATGCCCCCGCGGACAGGGAGACCGACGACGCTCCGACAGAGCCGGTTGCGCCGAACGGTTCACTCCCATTCACGATGCTGGCACCGTGGCTGAGAGTCCATCCCGACGCTCCGTTCTCAAAGGAACCACCCGGGATGAGCTTGTACTCATTGGAGTCGTTCCACTGCGAGAACGGCTGCGAGAGCGCAGCGTTATCACACGCGTCGGTGGTGATGAGCGCCGCCCGAGCCGGAGCTCCGGACAGCACAGCGATCCCGAGGACCGAAACGACGGCACCTACGAGACGGGTATGGCGGCTGAAAAGGCCCTGCAACATGTGTACGCACCTTCCGTGGTGTGCACTGGCAGCCGAGCTATCTCGATGAGACCTCTAGCTTTGCGTCCCTGACTCACGCCAGGTTTGCCCTTTTCAGTTTTTGTGTTTGACGCCAAGGGCATCGGGCTGTTGACCCGCTTGCTCATTCCTTTAGCCGTTTTCTGGACGCATGTTTGACGGGGGCCGATCCGTCCGCAGTCCGTCCGTGTTGGCGCCCATGTCTAAGGGTGGGCGCCCGGACCGCCGATATCTGCGCGCAGGATGACCCACGGACTGTCCGCATAATGACCAAGGAACCGACCCTCGAAGAGCAGCAGATGCTGGCCGAGACGCGCCGCCGTGCGGACGTCAAGAAGGCCCGCGGCGACCTGCGCGTCGAGCTCGGGGTGAACCTCGCCTTCATCGTCGTCGTCGCGGCCCTGTTCGTTCTGCCCTCCCCGCAGCGCTGGAGCCCCGTGGGTGCGGTCCTGTCGGTGATCGTGATGTCCCTGGCGGTCCGGGTGCGCTTCGACACCCCGTTCGGTTTCACCGTGGCCAGCCAGCTCGCCTTCGTCCCGATGCTGTTCGCCATTCCGATGGCGTTCCTCCCGCTCGCGGTGGCGGCGGTCCTGGCGACATCGATCCTCCCGCGGGTCCTGTCCGGGAAGATCGGGCCGGTCCGCCTGCTGCGCAGCCTGGCCAACTCGTGGTTCGCCGTGGGGCCGGCGCTCGTGTTCGCGATCGCCGACGTGCGACCCGACGCCGCCGGGCCGCTGCTGCTGCTGGTCGCCCTCCTGGCCCAGTTCGTCGGCGACTTCCTGGCCGCGGCGGTGTACTTCACCATCGCGCAGCGAGTGAGCATGCGCTCGCAGCTGAAGGGGAGCCTCTGGGTGTATCTGATCGACGCAGCGCTCTCAGTGGTGGGGCTCGTCATCGCCGAGGATCTGCACACGGCGCCCTACGTGGTCCTGGCGGTGCTGCCGCTGCTCGGACTGCTGCGGATGTTCGCCGATGAGCGCCAGGCGCGGCTCGGCAAGCTGCTCGAGCTCAACGAGACCTACCGCGGGACCGCGCTGCTCCTCGGCGACGTCATCACGGCCGACGACAACTACACCGGCGAGCACTCCGAGGGGGTCGTCGGCCTGGCCCTGTCCGTGGCCGACGCTCTCGGCCTGGACCCCGAGCGCCGCCGCAACCTGGAGTTCGGCGCCATGCTGCACGACGTCGGCAAGATCACCATCCCCAAGGAGATCATCAACAAGCCGGGCAAGCTCGACCCGCAGGAGTGGGAGATCGTCAAGACCCACCCGGCCGAGGGCCAGCGGATGCTCGAGCGCGTCGGCGGGTTCATGACCGAGGTCGGCGAGATCGTCCGCGCTCACCACGAGCGCTGGGACGGTGGCGGCTACCCCGACGGGCTGGCCGGCGAGGCGATCCCGCTCGAGGCGCGGATCATCACGTGCTGTGACTCGTGGAGCGCCATGCGCACCGACCGTCCCTATCGCGGCGCCATGTCCTACCAGGCGGCCGCCGAGCAGATGATCCTCCACACCGGCTCGCAGTTCGACCCCGCCGTGGTCAAGGCGATGCTGCCGGTGGTCGCTGCCAGCGACGGGCCCTCGCCGGCGAGTGACCCGATCGAGTCAGACATCGTGACCGCGTCCTCCGGCGAGCTCGCGTCGGCGGCCGCAGGGCTCGCGGTCTCCGCCGCGAGCTGAGAAGCCCTAGGCGGCCTCTTCGGCGTCCTGGGCCGGGCGCGCCCGCGTGCGGCGCTTGGGCTTGATCTCATCGACCGTGCCCTCGGCCTCGGCCTTCGCCGCGGCCTCGACCGCCGCCGCGGCGGCCTCGACGGCCTTGGCGGCATCCGCGGTCTTGGCGGCATCGGCGGTCTTGGTCGCGGGCTTCTTGCGGGGAGCGCGCGTGCGGCGCCTGGGCGCCGGCTTCACCTCCTCCTCCTCGGCGACGGGCTCGGCCGCAGGCTCCGGCTCCGGCTCCGGCTCGGGGACAGGCTCGGACTCGGACTCGGCGACAGGCTGAACGTCGTCGTCCGTGTCGTCCGTGTCGTCCGTGTCGTCCGTGTCGTCCGTGTCGTCCGTGTCGGCGTCGGCGGTGTCGTCGGCGTCGTCCAGACCGTCCACGTCATCGGCGGTGTCGAGGTCGAGGTCACGGTCGTCGTCCTCGTCCTCGTCCCCGGCGCCGTTGGCGGCAGCCGCCACCTCCAGCTCGTCCGTGTCGCCGGTCGTCAGCTTGGTCTGCCGCGTCTCGGCGGCGTCCGCGGCCTCCGGACCCGCGGCGGCCCCCGACTTGCGCCGGCGGCGCTTGGAGCCGCGGCGGCCCTTGGGGAAGTTGCGCAGCAGCTCGCGGGCCAGCGCGGCCGGCTTGCGGGCCATCCGCGTGCGGGCTCCGCGCAGCGCCTCCTCCGCCTCGGGCGTGTGAGCCAGGGCTGCGGCGAGCAGGGCCGCCGACAGGCGGCGATCCTCCTTGCGGCTGGCGTGCACAAGGCGCCGGGCGTTGCGCGCATGCGCCGACCCGGAGGAGTTGACCAGCAGGCCCAGCAGGCGCTTGGTCTCGGGCCAGCGCTGGACGGCGTACTCCTCATGCACCTCGCGGGTGTACTCGGCCATGCGCCAGATCCACGCGTTGGCCTGGTCTCGACGGCCGATCCGTCGCTCGGCCAGGGCCTGGAGCATGATCTTCACACCCTCGCGCCGTTCGTCGCGCGGCCAGGCGCCCATGATGTCGATGGCGGTGTCGAACGCCTCCGCGTCCCGGCTGGCGGCGATCTCCTGCAGCGCGCGCAGCCGCAGCTGCGCGTTGCGGTTGCGCTGGACCGCCGTGATCAGGAAGCGGCGCTTGAGCTCCCCGCCGCGGTCGAAGTGCAGCATCGCCTTGGCGCGCCGCCAGCCGTTGGGGGCCACGCGGGCACCGGCGAGCGCCGCCCACACGTGCTGCTCGCCGTAGTCCAGGTGCTCGACGGCGATGCGCCACAGCTCGCGCTCGAAGACCTCGGCCCGCCGGTCGGCGTCGGGCGTCACCGGCAGCACGCGCCGCTCCACCCGGACGCGCCGGCCTCGCCCGCGCCGCACGGGGCCGACGACGATCGCGCCACCGCGGTAGACGTCGCGGTCCAGCAGCGAATGCAGGGTGACGACTGGGTCGTCGTGCTTGGTCGCCGGATGGACGAAGTCGATGACGATCCCGGCCTCCTTGCCCGGATGGCGGCGGGTCACGCGGCCCACGCGCTGCTGGTAGATGCGCTTGGACGCGGTGGGAGCCAGGTGCATGCAGATGGTGGCCCGAGGGCTGTTCCAGCCCTCCGCGAGCAGCTGGGCGTTGATGAGCACGTCGATCTTGCCCGACTCGTAGTCGGCCAGGATCCGGGCCAGCTCGCGCTTGGGCGTCTCGCCGGAGACCCCCTTGGCCTTGATGCCGAGGTCGCGGAACGCCTGGGCGACGTTGTAGGCGTGCTTGACGCCGGCGGCGTAGACGACGCCGGGCACCCCGTTGAAGCGGGTCTTGTAGAGGTCGGCGATGGCGAGGTTGAACGGGGTCTGGTCCAGCAACTGGGCCAGCATCTCCTGGTCGAACTCGGTGTCCACCTCGCCACGGCGCAGCGGGACCTTGGCGATGGTGCGCACGCCAGGCCCGGGCGGGATCCGGATGCAGCGCAGCGGCGAGATCACGCCCCGGCGTGCCGCCTGGGCCAGATCGAACCGGCTGGTCTGCGTGGGGAAGAGGTCGGTGACGTGGCGGGCGATGAGCGCCCCCGTGGCCGTCATGCCGATGAAGATCGGGCCTGACCAGGCGCGGATCGCGGCCGAGGTCTTCTCGCCCAGGGCCGTGTGGGCCTCGTCGCAGATGACGATGCTGTAGGCGTCGGAGATCCGGCCGGCGTTGCGCACGAACCACTGGTAGGTCTCGACGGTGACGGGCCCGTTGGCGGCGTCGTGGCCGTCGAGCAGCGCAGCGCTGATCCGGTCGCGGTAGCCGCGGTCGCGCAGCTCGCCGTGGAACTGGTCGACGAGGTTGCGGCGGTGGGTGAGGATCAGGACGCCGCCGGTGCGCGACGCCTCGACGAAGCCGAGCGCCGCGACGGTCTTGCCCGCGCCGGTGGCGTGCTCGAACCAGAAGCGCTTGGCCGCGTTGGGGTCCTCGGGCTGCTCCTCGAGCTGCTGGTCCTCCTCGTCCTCCTCGTCCTGCCAGTCCTGAGGCTCCTCGTCTTCGGGCTCCTCGACCTCGAGCTCCTCCTCGTCGTCCTCGTCCTCATCGTCGTCGAGGTCGACGAGGTCACCATCGTCCTCTTCCTCGTCGTCCGAGCTCTCGACCGGCTCGAGGAGGGGTGCCCCGCCGCGGGCCACGACGTCCTCGGGGACGACCTCGCTGGACCCGGAGCCGTTGGGCCCGGCGCCGTTGGCGGCGGAGCCGTTGGCCCCGGAGCCGCTCGGTGCCGAGCCGTTGGCGGGCTGGGCCTCGGCCAGGAGCGCGGTGAGCGTCCCTGACAGCGCGTCGACCTGGTGGGCGGAGAGCACGGTGCCGTCGACGAGCCGGGGCTCCTCATCGGAGAGCAGCCGCTCCAGCCCGAGCAGCAGCGAGAACTGCCGCCGCCAGGCGACGGAGGGTGTCTTGTGGCCGGCGTCGACCTCGGCGACGGCTGCGTCCAGCGCGCGGCGGCGGGCTGACCCGGGGGCCAGGGCCTCCTCGAGCGATTCGCCGTCATAGACGAAGCGCTCGTGCGTCAGCAACTCGGCGCGCGCGATCGCGTCAGGGCTTGGAAAGGGGGTGGGCATCACCCATCAGTGGTTGAAGCGGTTGCGTCAGGATGAGCGAGCCGCGGCATGAAGTCGTGGCGGCTCAGCCAGTCTCAGCACGAGGCCGAGCACGGCGAAGTTCCTCAGAAGCGTCCCCCCGGCCTCGTGTCCGAAGGATAACGGTTATTTAAGCAGATCTAACGGACTGCCCCTAATGGCATGCCCGCAACGGGTTTACGGCAACCATCGGTGGGGCGTGTGGCAACCTTGTCCGCTGTGAGCCCGCGCAAGAGATTGGCAGCGCTGGTGGTCCTGTTCGTAGCGGTCATCGCGGTCGCCGTCCTGATCGTGCACCCCAAGACCAGCACCCCACGCAGCGCCAACCTGTCCAGGTCCGCCGTCTCCTCCGCGCTGGCGGGCTCGCCCGCGGTGCTCGCCGCGCTGCACGCGCAGGGCAATCAGCTGCTCTCCGGAGGCCCCACGGCGTTCAAGGCCCGTCTGAAGGCGCTGCGCGGCCACCCGGTGGTGGTCAACGAGTGGGCGTCGTGGTGTGAGCCCTGTCAGAGCGAGTTCCCCGTCTTCCAGCGCGTCTCGGTCCACTACGGGCGCCAGGTGGCGTTCATCGGCCTCGACAGCAAGGACATCAACGCGGCCGCCGACGCCTTCCTGCGCCGCTTCCCGGTGAGCTATCCCAGCTACGTGGACCCGTCACAGAGCATCGGGAGCGTCCTGCAGGCGGTCGGCGTCGTCCCCCAGACGGTCTACTTCAACGCCCGGGGAACGCAGGTCTACACCCACGCCGGCCCCTATGAGACCGCCGCCGCCCTGGAGACCGACATCCGGCGCTACGCGCTGCAATGACCGACGTGCTCACCTACGAGGTCCGCCGCGTCCGCGGCGAGCAGGAGATGGCGGCCGCGCTGGCGCTGCGCCACGACGTCTTCTGCGTCGAGCAGGGCGTGCCCGTCTACGAGGAGCTCGATGGCCGCGACAGCGAGGGCGTGCACCTGGTCGCCGTCTCCAACGGCACGCTGCTGGCCACGTGCCGGCTGCTGTTCGTCGGGCCCACGGTGCAGTTCAGCCGCCTGGCGGTGCGCGTCTCGGCCCGGCGCCAGGGCATCGCCTCCGCGCTGCTCGAGCTCGCCGACGAGGAGACCCGCGCCGGCGGCGCGCGCCGCCTCGTCCTGCACGCCCAGACCTACGCGCGCTCTCTGTATGAGTCCCACGGCTATGAGCCGCGGGGGCGGATCTTCATGGAGGCCGGGATCGAGCACATCGCCATGGAGAAGCACCTGGCCTGAGCACGGGGCGCCGCCGCGGCAGGTCCCGCTAGCGTCCCCGCCGTGCCCGAGATCCGCATCGACCCCGTGACCGGTCAGCGCGCGATCCTGGCCGAGGTGCGCGCGGCCCGCCCGGGGAGCGGCCTGACGGCGGTGGGCACGGGCCGGGACGCCCCGGTCACCGCGCCCTCGCGGGCGCCGGGCGGGACGGACGACCCGTTCGCCGAGGGCAACGAGGCCAGCACGGCGCCCGAGCTGTACGCCGTCCGCCCCGGAGACAGCGCCCCGGACACGCCGGGCTGGCGGGTGCGCGTGGTGCCCAACCTCTACCCGGCCCTGGATCCCGACGCCGCGGATCCGCCGCCGTCCGCGAACCCGGACCTGTTCTGGTCTGGGGCGGCGCGCGGTGCCCATGAGGTGATCGTCAACGCGCCCGAGCCGGTCGCCTCGCTGGCCGAGCTCGCGCCCGAGCAGGTGGCGCTGGCCGCCGACGTCTGGCGCGAGCGGATGCGCGTCCACGCCGATGCGGCCTGCCTGCATCTCATGGTCAACGAGGGGCCCGCCGCCGGAGCGTCGATCTCCCATACCCATGCGCAGCTCTTCGCGTTGGACTTCGTGCCGGCGGCGATCGCACGCGAACGGGAGCGTTTCGGGGCCTACGCGACGCGCACCATGGGCGGCAACCTGCTCGCCGACCTGCTCCAGCAGGAGGTGAGCCGGCGCGAGCGGATCGTCGCCATCGACCCCGATGCGGTGCTCCTGGCCGCCTGGGGCGCGCGCGTGCCCTACCAGCTGATGATCGTCCCGCGCCGGCCGCGCATGCGCTTCGAGGAGGACGGTCCCACGGCGGCGGCCCTGCTGCACGACGCGCTCACCCGGCTGCGGCGGCGCCTGGGCCGCGATGCCGCCGTCAACCTGTGGGTGCGCACCGCACCGCGGGGCGCCGAGCATTTCTGCTGGCGGATCGACATCGTCCCGCGGCTCACGGAGCCGGCGGGCTTCGAGCTCGGCACCGGCGTGGGCCTGAACATCGTCGCCCCCGAGCAGGCCGCGGCCGAGCTGCGCGACTAGCGCATGGGCGGGGACGGCCACTGATGAGAGCGCTGGTCCAGCGCGTCAGCAGCGCCTCGGTCGACGTCGCCGGCGAACGGGTGGCCGCGATCGGCCCGGGGCTCCTGGTGCTGCTGGGGGTGACCCACGATGACACCGACGCCGAGGCGCAATGGCTGGCCGGCAAGATCCGTGCCCTGCGCGTCTTCCCCGACGCCGACGGGCGCATGAACGAGCCACTGGGCGAGCGGGAGGTCCTCTGTGTCAGCCAGTTCACGCTCTACGGCGACGCGCGCAAGGGCAACCGGCCCAGCTACGTCGCCGCCGCCCCGCCGGAGCTCGCCGAGCCGCTGTACGAGCGCTTCTGCGAGCTGACCGGCGCGCAGCGCGGCGTGTTCGGCGCGCACATGGCCGTCGCGCTCGTCAACGATGGTCCTGTGACGCTGCTCCTGGAAACCCGATAATTGCGGGCGTGTCCGGCCACCGGTACCTGTTCGCGCAGCTGGTCCGCCGCGAGCTGCGCCGCAAGTACAAGGGCTCGTCGCTCGGGGTTCTCTGGTACCTGATCAACCCGCTGGTCCTGCTGGGCGCCTACACGCTGATGTTCGGCCACGTGTTCCGCCTCCAGCACTTCGCGGACTTCCCGATCTTCCTCATGATCGGGCTGATGGCATGGACGTTCTTCGCGCAATCGCTGCTGGCCGCGGCCGAGTCGCTCATCGATCAGGGCGGCATCGTGCGCCGGGCACGCTTTCCCCGGGAGACGATCCCGGCGGCGGCGGTGACCGTGCAGCTGGCCACGTTTGCGGCGATCCTGGTCATCCTCACGCCGCTCAGCCTGGCCCTGCGCGGCTCGACGCAGCCGGCGTCGCTGCTGCTGCTCCCGGTGCTCGTCGCGCTCCTGTTCTGCTTTGCCCTCGGCTGCGCGCTGATCGTCTCGGTCCTGCACGCCTACTTCCGGGATGTCGCACCGATCGTCTCGGCGGCGCTGCTGCCGTGGTTCTTCATCACGCCGATCTTCTTCGAGCCGGCCACGATTCCGTACGTGCAGCGCCACCCCTTCGTCGGGACGCTGCTGGACTGGGTCAACCCGATGGCGCCCTTCGTCGACGCGTTCCGCTCCATCCTCTACCACGGCACCGCGCCCAGCCTGGGGCGGATCGCCTACGTATGCGTCGCGGCCGCGGTGGCGCTGGCCTTGGGCGGCGCGGTGTTTCGCGCCATGGAGGGCGACCTGGCGGTGGTCGTGTGAGGGGCCGCCGGTCCGCCGAGCCGCTGCACCTGCGTCGCGGCGAGGTCGTCCTGCGCGACGCGACGCGCTCGTTCGAGGTCCGCGCCGACCCGGCCCGGACGCTCAAGGGCCTGTTCCTGCGCCGCCGCGCCGCCGGGCCTCGAGCGGTGCCGGCGCTCCAGGGCGTGACGCTGACCATCGCGCCGGGCGAGACGGTCGGGATGGTCGGGCGCAACGGCGCCGGCAAGACCTCCACCCTGCGGGTGCTGGCCGGGATCGTGCCGCTGCACGCCGGCCGGGCCGGCTGCGGCGGGCGGGTGGTGTCCCTGCTGGAGCTGGCCGCCGGCTTCAGCCGTGACTTCTCGGGCCGGGAGAACGTCTACCTCCAGGGCGCGCTCTACGGGCTCGGCAAGGCCGACATCGACCGGCGGATCGAGCGCATCATCGCCTTCTCCGAGCTCGGGGAGTTCATCGACATCCCGGTGAAGACCTACTCGTCGGGCATGTTCGTGCGCCTGGGTTTCTCCATCGCGGCGCATCTCGACGCTGACGTCCTGCTCATCGACGAGGTGCTGGCGGTGGGCGACGAGGCGTTCCAGCGCAAGTGCCTGCGGCGCATCTCCGAGCAGATCGCGGCGGGAACGACCGTCGTCCTCGTCTCCCACGACGCGGCGGCGATCGAGCGGGTGTGCGAGCGGGTCGTCGTCCTGGAGGCCGGTCGCGTCGTGTTCGACGGTCCCACGGCCGAGGGGATGCGCTTCTACCACCGGCTCATGGGGACCGAGTCCGGGCCGGCGGCGATCGAGGCGGCGCCGTGAGAGATCCGCACGAGGCCCTGGCCGCCGCCCGCCGCGCCGCCCGCCGCGCTGAGTCGGGTGAGCCCGGCGCGTCCGGCGCGTCCGGTGGGTCCGGTGGGTCCGGTGGGTCCGGTGGGTCCGGTGGGTCCGGTGGGTCCGGTGGGTCCGAGCGCGACGAGGCCCCGTGGAGCGAGGGCTCGCCGGTGGACTCCGCGCGGCGCCTGGCCCGGTGGGCGATCATCGAGCCCGACGCGGGCCAGGTCTACTCGACGCGCCGCTACGGCAGGCCGATCACAGCGGTCAAGCGCGGGCTGGTCCTGCTGCTGCGCCAATACATCGGGCAGGTCTCCGCTCAGCAGAGCCGTTTCAACGCCCAGGTCGCCGCTCATGTGGTGCGTCTGGAGGAGCGCGTGGCCGAGCTGGAGCGCGCCGAGGACGAGCGGCGCGGCTCGGCGCCGTGAGAGTGGACCAGATCCTCTGCGCGGCGGGCCCCGTTGATGCCGTCACCAATCAGGCGCTCGCGTACCGCCGGCAGTTCGCGCGCTGGGGCTGGTCAGGTCAGGACTACGCCCCCGTCATCGCCGCCGGGCTGCCGGCCGGGACCATCACGCCGCTGCACCAGCTACGCCCAGCCCGCGCGGACCGGGTGGTGATCCACTACTCCGGTTACGCGTCGGGGCTGGAGGAGCTCATCGCGCGCTGCCCCCACACCGTGCTCGTCTCCCACAACGTCACTCCGCCGCGGTACTTCTGGTCGCACGACCCCGGGGAAGCCGTGCGCTGCCAGCTCGCGGTCGACCAGCTCGGGCGGCTGGCCGCCGCCGCGGGTGAGCTCGTGGGGGTGTCGCGGTACAACGCCTCCCAGCTCCGTGAGCTGTCGGGCCGGGAGGCCCGGGTCATCCCGATCCTGTTCGACCGCGCCCTGCTGCCGACGGTGACGTGCGACGATGCGGCTCCGCCACCGGTGGTCCTGTTCGTGGGTCGGCTGGTCCCGCACAAGCGCCAGGACCTGGTGATCCGCGCCTTTGCCCGCTGGCGCAGCTCTGCCCCGGGCGCGCGGCTGGTACTCGTGGGCACGCCGCTGTCGGCCGCGTTCGCGGCATCGCTGCGGAGTCTGGCCGAGGAGCTCGCGCCGGGGGCGGTGTCGTTTGAGAGCACGCTGAGCGCGGCCGCGTTGTGGCGCCGCTACCGCGACGCGGGCGTTTATTTGTGCCTGTCCGAGCACGAGGGCTTCTGCATCCCGCTGCTGGAGGCCTTCCACTTCGGGCTGCCCGTGATCGCGCGCGATGCGGGGGCGGTGGGGGAGGTGGTCGCGGACGCCGGGGTGCTGCTGGCAGCCAGCGACGGGGTGTCCGTGGTGGCCGAGCTGCTCTCGATCGTGATGTCCGACGTCGAGCTGCGCGTCGAGCTGGCCCGCCGCGGCGAGGAGCGGCTCGCCGGATATGACTTCGAGCGTGCCGGGCAGATGGTGCGCGGCGCGGTGGAGGAGATGGCGGCGGCATGATGCGCGTCCGGGAATGGCTGGGCCGGGCCGGGCTCAACCGCTCGATGCTCATCCGCCGCCTCGTCCGGCTCGGTCATCCGCGATTGCGCGAGCTGCGGGCGCAGGCGGTCAGCGGGCACGGTCCGAAGGCGCGTGCGCTGCGCGTGTGCGTGCGCTGGCTGGAGACTGGCGTGCTGCGCGTCCCGCAGGGCTACGCCGGCGGTCTGGCCTTCGACATGCGCTGGCTGCCGATCTCGCACGCGCACCTCGGTTCGATCGCGGGCGGCAACCTGGAGAGCGGGGTGCAGGAGGCGATGGTCCGCCACCTCGGGCGCGGCGGGGTCTTCTATGACATCGGGGCCAACCTGGGGTTCTTCTCGCTGCTGGGCGCGCACCTCTCGGGATTGGACGCCGGGCGCGTGATCGCGTTCGAGGCGGCGCCCGACAACGCGGAGGCGATCCGAACCAACGCGGCGCTGAACCAGATCGCCAACGTCGACGTGATCTGCGCGGCGGTGACCGACCACTCGGGCTCGGCTCAGCTGCAGGTCGTCGATGACCAGAGCTGGTCAAAGCTCGTGCAGTACGGCGAGCACCCCTTCACCGAGCGCGTGATCGACGTGACCTGCGTGGCCATCGACGAGCTGGTGCGCACCGGACGGGTGCCCCCGCCCACGGTCGTCAAGATCGACGTCGAAGGCGCGGAGCTCGACGTGCTGGCCGGCATGCGCGAGACGATCGCCACGCACGAGCCGGCGATCATCTGCGAGCTGCACGACACCCACGCGGCGTTCGTCGAGGCGATGGACGCGTGCGGCTACCGCGTCATCAACCTCGAGGGCACGGTGCCCATGCGCGACGCCGGCGCGTCGGCCCACGCGCTGGCGCTTCCGGCGCGCCACCCGGGCGACTGATCAGGTCGGCTGCAGGCCGGCCCGCGCGAACAGCTCGCGGTCGTTGGTGATGACCGCGCGGACACCCAGCGCGTGCAGCGACCGCAGGCGCTGCGGGTCATCGACCGTCCACACGTAGAGCTCGCCGCCCGCTCGGTGCACCGCGTGCACGAGCGACGGCGTCACGACTCCCCAATGGGCCATGATCGCCTCGGCCAAGCCGCCGCGCACGGCCCGCGCCGCCCGCGGGGGCAGCACCCGGCGCAGGTAGGCCAGCATCACGTAGGCGGCGGGACGGGTGAGGGGGTTGGACAGATAGTCGCGCCGGGCCTTGGGCACCGACAGGCCCAACCGCAGCTCCGGAGCGGCGGCGCGCAGGACCGTCAGCGTCGACGGCTCCATCGTGGAAACGAGCGTGCGCCCGACGAGGTTCAGCGAGCGCAGCGTGTCGAGTACCGCGTGCTCGTAACCGGTGCCCTTGATGTCGACGTTGAGCTCGACGCTCTCGGGCAGCAGATCGCGCAGGGCGACGAGCGCGTCGGCGAACCTGAGCGGACGGGGATGGTCGAGGTCGACCGGCGAGTGGGCCACCAGGAGCTCCTCGCCGCGCGCCAGCACGTCGAGCTCGACCATGTCCCAGCCCGCGCCCTCGAGCCGCTGCGCAAGCTCCTCCACGTCGCCGCCCGCCTTGATGATGCTGTGGCCGACGCGACGGAAGCGGGGGTCGGTGGCGCTCATCTCGGGTTGAAGCCTATGCCGGTGTAGATGCGGTCAAAGCGGCGCTGCGTACACGTATCGGGCCCGGGCACCGCCGGATTCTCGCGGAACAGCCGATAGCCGCTGTTGCGCCGCAGGACCGGGCCGACGGCGTCGGCGGGGCGGCCGGTGGGGATCGTGGCCACGATGTAGTCGGCCTTGCGCCCCAGCATCACGTGGGGATAGTCGGTGTCCAGCAGCGGCGTCTGCGAGCACAGGCGGTGTGAGGAGAGGAAGTAGGCCCCCCACAGCTCATCGGGCGGCCACATGTCCAGGCGGATCGATGCACCGGCCGGCAGCGACCGGGCCCAGTCGGCGAGCTGGATCGTGGCCTGGGGAAGCTGCGAGCCGGTGGCATCGAGCTCGGCGACGGCGCTGCCCGCGGTCGCCACCACGAGCAGCGCCAGCAGCACCGGTCCGGCGCGGGGCAGGCGGGCCGCGCCTGCGGCGGCCATGACCATCACCAGCGGCCCGACGAAGGCCAGCAGCTTGAAATGGAAGTAGTAGCCGTAGGCCCGATGGCGCAGGTAGATCGCCAGCACGACGCCGATCGCCATCAGGCCGCCGAGGCCCACCGCCAAGGCCCGGTCCGAGCGGCGCAGGCCGTAGGCGGCGAGGCCGAACACCACCACGGTGGCGGGCAGGAACACCAGCGAGCCGGGCAGCGACACGAAGTAGTTGAAGGGAATGAAGCCGGGGAGGTCGCCCGCCCACGCCTGCAGCGAGTGGCCGGGAGCCAGGACCTTGACCGCGCCCGCCACCTTCTGCTCGACGCCGATGGCCGGGACGACGAGCAGCGCGCACACCGGGATCAGCCACAGCAGGCTGCGCCGGCTGCGGAACAGATCTCGCGGATGGAACACGGGCTCGCCGGCGCGCAGCTTGCGCCGCCACTGCAGCCACACGAAGACCACGATCGGCACTGCCGGGATCGGCGCCGCCAGCGGGTAGGCGAACACCAGCACCAGCGCAAACAGCGCCAGCAGGCCCGTCGTCGCCTGGCGCGGGCGCCGCCCCAGGCCGGGCTGGACCACCCACCACCCGAGGACGAGCGTGAACGGCATGGCGAAGAAGCCCCACGTCTGATTGAAGTACGGGTTGAGGATCGTGTGCAGCGCCTCTCGATCCAGCCCTGCCACCGCCATTGCGACGAGCGCCGCCGCCGTCGGAGCGCGGAGCACGTTGCGCGCGACGAGGAACATGCCGACCGCGGCCAGGCCGAGCATGGCGGCCGCCAGCGTCGCCAGCACCTGCCAGGTGGCCAGCCCCGAGAGCGAGGAGACCGCCGCGAACGCGTAGTAGATGGGGTACTTGGACTGCCACGTCGGCGGCATCTGGTTGATCGGCTGCGACACGTCCACGCTCGTCGGATAGGCGTGCTTGAGAAACTGCGCGGTGCCGGCCGCGACGTGCGCGTCTGACCCGGTGCCGATCGGAGCGGCGTAGTGCTGGACCAGCAGCATCGGCACCAGCGCGACGAGCGTCACCACCGCGGCCAGCAGCACCGGCCATCCGAGCGCCGCGAGGTGCAGTTGCGGCCAGCCGCGCCGGCGGACCGCGACGGCACCGAGCGCGACGCCGCCCGCGAGCACGAGCGCCAGCCCCAGGGCATACGGAACATGGGCGAAGCCCAGCACGGTGAGCGCCAGGCCGACCACGCACCCGCCGGTGGGCAGGATCCACAACGGCTCATAGGCGCGCAGGGCATCGGGCAGGAGCAGGCGAACCAGGCCGAAGCCGCCGAGGCCGAACGCCACGGCGGTTGCCGCGAGCGCACGGAGCGCGTCGGGCACGGCGGAGAAGGCCTCGTGGCGCGGCTTGGCGTTGGCGTGCCAGGCGAGCGCGATCAGGGCGATCGCCAATGCGATGAGCAGCAGCCGGCCGCCGCGGGCGGGCGGGATCAGGCCCTTGAGCCGGCTCAGCGGGTGCGCTGCGGCTGGTGCTTTGACTCGGCCAGCACCCGGGAGAGGAACACCGGGTTGCCGATCAGGTACCGGCGCCACATCCTGCGAGGCTCGATCGCGAGTCTGAATATCCATTCGAGTCCGTTGTCGGCCAGCCATCGGGGAGCGCGCGGCGTGTGACCGGAGACATAGTCGAACAGCGCGCCCACCGTCCACACGAGGGCCCCGCCGAGCCGGTCAGCGTATCGGTCGGCCCACAGCTCCTGCTTGGGCGTGCTCATCCCCACCAGCACGATTCGCGGCGCCCGCGCCACGATGTCCTCGACGACGCGCTCGGCGTGGGGCGAGCCGATGTCGAAGTAGCCGTGGTGCGCGCCCACGACGTTGAGGTGCGGGTAGAGCCGGCGTAGCCGGGCCGCGGCCTGCTGGGCGGTCGGTGGCTCTGACCCGAGCAGGTAGATCGACAGTCCCGACAGCTCGCACAGCGTCGCCAGGTCCCAGATCCAGTCAGCGCCGGTCATGCGGTGGGGCACGTCGCGGTGCAGGGCGCGGGCGGCCAGCCTCACGCCATAGCCGTCGCAGTAGACGAGATCGGCGCGGCGCAGGGCGTCACCCAGGCGCGGAGTGACGCGCGATCGGTTCACGACGTGGGCGTTGACGTACATCACCCGCCGCGTGCGTCCCTCGCCGGCCCACCCGGCGACGGTGCGCAGCAGCTCCACCGGCTGGCCCAGGTCGATCGGGATGTCGAAGATCGACGCGGACGGGCGGGGCAGTGGCGACGCCGCCCGCGGGGGGCTGACCAGCGGCTCGCGGAACACGGGCACGGACACCTTGGGCGCATCGTACGCCCTGAGCTGGCCACAATGCACCGGGCATGGGGGCAATCGTCATCGATGCGCGCGACGCCGCCGGATCTCCGCTGCGCGGGTGGGGCCGCTACGCCCGCGAGCTCGTCCGGGGGCTGAGCTCCGGGGAGCCGGGCGGGCTGCCGATCGTCGCCGTGACCGACCGCGGCGGGGCCGGCGTGCTGGGGCGGCTGGGACCCGAGGTGGCCTTCGAGCAGATCTGGCTGCCGGCGGCGCTGGCGCGCCACGGAGCGGCCCTGGTGCACGCACCCAACTGCTTCTTGCCGCTGGTCCGGCCGTGCCCGGGCGTGGTCACCATCCATGATCTGGCCTTCGAGACGTGGCCCGGGGACTTCGCGCCCCGCACCCGAGCCAAGTACCGGGTGCTGGCGAGGGCGGCGGCGCGCTCGGCCCAGCGGGTCATCTGCCCGTCACAGTTCACCGCCGGCGACGTCTGCCGGCGCTACGGGGTCGACGCAGAGAAGGTCCGGGTGATCCCGGAGGCGCCGGCGCTGCCGATGGCCGGCGGGGGCGCCGCCGGTGGGGCTGCCGCCGGTGGGGGCGCCGCGGGCGTGGCCGCCGCCGGTGGGGGCGCCGCCGGCGTGGCGAACCCGTACGTGCTCGCCGTGGGCGACCTGCGCGCCAAGAAGAATCTGGCGGCCCTGGTGAGCGCCTTCGTGGCCGCGCGCCGCCGGGACGGGCTTCCGCACCGGCTCGTGCTGGCCGGGATCGACGCCGGCGAGGGGCCGCGGCTGGCCGCGCTGGCCGGCGACGCCCCGGTCACCTACACCGGCTACGTCTCCGACGCGCGCCTGGACGCCCTGCTGTGCGGGGCCGAGGTGGTGGTGCATCCGAGCCCGTATGAGGGCTTCGGGCTCGTGGTGCTGGAGGCGATGGCGCGCGGGACGCCCGTGCTCGCCGCCCGGGCCGGCGCGCTGCCCGAGACCGGCGGTGACGCCGCCGCCTACTTCGAGCCGTCAGACCCCGGCGACCTGGAGCGGCAGCTCTCGGCGCTGCTGGGTGACAGTGAGTGGCGGGCCGCCCTGGCGCAACGAGGGGTGGAATGGGCGCGCGGGTTCAGCTGGGAGAGCACCGCGGCCCAGACCGCGGCGGTCTACCGCGAGCTGCTCTGAGGCTCGGGCGCAAACGACAGCTGGGGAGGGCGGGAGCGAGAGCGCCGGCCTCGCAGACAGGTCCCCGGAGGGGTGATGCGAGTTAGGGCTGCTGAGCAACCATCAGATGACTCACGTCCCTGCCGAGGCGCCGGAAACCCGGCGCGACCCGCGACTCAGGCGCGCGCCACCCGCGGCAACGCCTGATCCCGGATCGTGATCCGGGCGCGCTCGCGCTTCCAGCCCCGGGCGGAGAACGTGATCGTCAGGACGTCGCCGGCGCGGTAGCGGTGGCCCCGCAGGCGGGCCAGAAGCCGGTGCACGCCCTTGGGCCCGACGGCGCTCATCTTTGCCGGGCGACCGCAGCCGCGGCCCTTGCAGGACACCGTCAGCCGGGTGCTGTGCGGGAAGCGCCCGATCCGCGTGAACCGAAGCGTGGTGGTGGCAAAGCGCCAGGTCCACTTCATCAGCAGCCTGATCTTGAGCGCGTGCCTGCCCCTGGGGGTGGGGATGGGAGTGGGCTGCGGGGTCGGCTGGACCGGGGCCGGAGGCGGTGCGACCGTCTCGGTGACCTGGCCGTTGGCGTACACGCGGTAGTCGGACTTCGTGCCGGGATAGACGGCCCACGGGGCCCCGCCGTGCTCGAAGCCGCCGTTGGCGGCCAGGGACTCGTCGACGTTGACGTCGTCCATCTCGGTCGTGGGTGCGCCGGGCTTGGGATAGAACTGGACGCGGAGGTTGGTGTGGCTTCCCGTGGCCTCCACGCACGCCTGGACCGGCGCCCAGTCGGCGCCGTTGCCCAGGCCGGCGTACGCGGTGGAGCCGCTCTCGTGGGCCGCGCCGCCGGTGAGCCACAGCGCGAACGTGCCCGCCGCGCCCGTGCCCGGGTACTCCGTTCTCAGCTCGGCCGAGCCGCAGACGGTCTGGCCCGCGGAGGTGGTGAGCGGGATGTCCTGGATGATCCCGCCGCCGCCGGAGGCGGTGTTGGTGGCGCCGAAGTGCGTGCCGGCGTACGCGGGGGGTGCGCCCGGAGCGTTGGCGTAGACCACGTAGTTGGACTTGGTGCCCGGGAAGATCGTCCACGGCCCGCCGCCGTTCTCGAAGCCGCCGTTGACCGCGAGCGACTTGTCGACGTTGACGTCGTCGATCTCCACGGTCGGCGACCCGACGGCCGGATAGAACTGGACGCGCAGGGTGGTGTGGGTGCCGGTGGCCTCGGTGCAGGTGTGCACCAGTGACCAGTTGCTGCCGTCCGGCAGGCCGCTGTAGCGGACGCTCGAGCCGTCGTGGGTGGAGGTGCCCGTCAGCCACAGGGCAAAGCCGCCCGACGCGCCCGTGCTCGGGTACTCGGTGCGCACGCGGGCCGAGCCGCACACGGTCTGGCCGGCGGTGGTCTTCAGGGGGACATCCTCGATGAGCCCGCCTCCGGTCGACGACGTGTTGGTGGCGGCGAAGTGCGAGCCCGAGTAGGCCGGCGGGGCTCCGGGGGCGTCGGCGTAGACCACGTAGTTGGACTTGGTGCCGGGGTAGGGCTCCCAGGGCCCGGAGCCGTCCTCGAAGCCGCCGTTGGCGGCCAGCGAGACGCTGACGTTGACGTCGTCGACCTCGGTCGTGGGCGAGCCCGGCGTGGGGTAGAGCTGGATGCGCAGCGAGCTGTGGCTGCCGGTGGCCTCCACGCACGTCTGCGCCTGCGTCCAGCTGCCGAGGTTGCCCAGGCCGCCGTAGGCGGTGGCCCCGGCGTTCACCGCCGAGGTGCCGCGCAGATAGAGCGAGAACTTGCCCGCGGCGCCGGTGGCGGGCAGCTGCGTGCGCAGCCACGCCGACGCGCAGACGAGCTGGCCGGCCGTGGTGTTGAGCGCCACGTCCTGGTAGATCCCGCCGCCCGACGACGTCGTGTCGGTGGCGCCGTAGTGGCCGCCGCTGTGCGCCGTCTCCATGAGCACGGTGTCGGCCTGGTGTGCGGGCGGGGCGGCCAGGGCAGGCCCGGCGACCGCGGCCGGCGCACAGAGCGCCAGCGCGAGAACGGTCCCCACCGCGCGCGTCCTCATGTGACCCGATGATCCCACAGCGGCCGCGCCGAGGTTGTGCCCGCCCCGGAGCGGCCCACCGACGTCCGCGCAACCGGGGGCGGTGATTGCATACCCGCAGTGCAGGTGACGGTGCTGATCCTCAGCGTCGACGAGGCGCCCATGCTCGAGCGCTCGCTGCCCGCTGCCGTCGCCCAGGACCCGCGGCCGGACGTGGTGGTGATCGACAACGCGTCGTCGGACACGACGGCCGAGATCGCGGCCCAGCACGGGGCGCGCCACCTGCGACTCGAGCCGCGCCGCAGCTATGCCGCCGCGATCAACGAGGCGATCGCGCAGACCGGGGGCGACGCCGTGCTCCTCCTCAACGCGGACTGCTTTCTCGCTCCCGGCTTCCTGGCGGCGGCGACGGCGCACCTGGCCGCCCCGGGCGTCGGCGCGGTCGCGCCCAAGCTGGTCCGCGTCGCCGCCGCACGCGTCGCCGCCGCACGCGGCGCCTCGCCGTCGCTCCAGATCGACACGGCGGGCATGGTCATCGACCGCCGCCGCAAGAACGGCCTGGTCGGCCACGCCCGTCCCGCCGGGGCCTACGCTCATCGCGCGCCCGCCTTCGGCGCCGACGGCGCGGCGGCGCTCTATCGCCGCCAGACGCTCACCGACTGCGCCGTGGACGGCCGCGAGGTGCTCGACGAGGACATGGCGCTGTGGGCCTCAGACGCCGACCTGGCCTGGCGCGCGCAGCTGCTGGGCTGGAGCACCGTGTACGAGCCCGCCGCGGTCGCCGAGCACGTGCGCACCTACAGCCCGTCGACGCGCGCGCGGATGAGCGAGGCCGATCGGCGCCTGCAGTTTCGCAACCGCTACCTGATGATCCTCAAGAACGACACGCCGGCGGGACTGCTACGCGACGCGCCGTGGGTGGCGAGCTACGAGCTGCTCGCACTCGGTCATGTCCTGCTGCGCGAGCGCCACCTGCTGGGTGGGTACCGCGAGGCGTGGGCACTGCGCCACGGGGCGTGGCGCCGGCGCCGCCTCGTTCAGTCCCGGCGGGTCCGCGCCGCGCCGTTCGGGCTGCGCGCGCCGGGCTGAGGGCCGGCGGCGTTCGGGCTGCGTGCCCCGGCATGAGCACGCCGACGGCCCGGTGTGGGTGCCGTCAGCGCTCGCTCGTACACGTCCCATGTCACCGCCGCGACGTCGTCCCAGGTCCACTCGGGCGGCGACGGCGCCGGGCGTGAGAGCCCCTCGGCGTGGCGGACGAGCCCGTCGAGGTCGTCGACGTCGGTGAGGGTGATGCGGTCGGCCAGCACCTCGCGCAGGGCCGGGACGTCACAGGCGGCCACCGGCGTGCCGCAGGCCAGGGCCTCGACCGGGGGCAGGCCGAAGCCCTCCTCGTCGGAGGGGAAGACGAGCGCGTGAGCGCCGCTGTAGATGGCGGCGAGCTCGTCGTCGGGGACCGCCCCGGTGAGCTGCACTCCGGCCAGCTCCTTGGCCCAGCGGCTCACCGGCCCGACGAGGACCAGCGGCATGGTGCGGCTGGCGCGGGCCAGCGCCGCCACCCGCTTGCGGGGATCGGGCCGGCGCATGGTCCCGACCCACAGCAGGTACTGGTCGGGGAGGCCATAGCACTCGCGAACCGCCGCGATCTCATGGTCGGGCCGGCACCAGAACGGGGGGGCCGGCGCCTCGGGGATCACCACGATCCGCTGGGCGGGGATGTCCAGGGTCCGGATCGCGTCGTCGGCGACCGCCTGGGTGGGCACGATCACCTGCGTCGCGCGCTGGACGGCCAGGTAGCGCAGCTTGAAGCGCAGGCCGGTGCGCAGGTAGTCACCGGGACGCTTGAGCGGGATGAGATCGTGGAGCGTCACCACCGACGGGACGGGCGAGCGCAGCGGCGCCCCCTCGATCCACGGCGAGTGAAAGACGTCGCCACGCCGTGGGTCCTGGCTCTCGACGATCTCTCCGCGCGGGGTCTGGGTCAGCGCCGCCAGCAGGCAGCTGGCGTAGCGGCCGATCCCGTGCCACAAGGGCGCGGGCCGGCTGTCGAAGGCGAGCTTCATGCGGTCAAGAGCCGCTCGACGTGCTCGGCGTAGCGGTCGGCGTGAAACCGCCGCGCCCGCTCGCGGGCGGCCGCGCCCATCCGGTCGCGGTCGTGCAGAACCTCCAGGACCGCGGCGGCCAGGCCCTCGGGATCGCCCGGCGCCACCAGCCTGCCCGTCACGCCGTCCTGCACCACCTCGGCGAGGCCTCCGACGCGGGTGGCGACGACGGGCGTGCCGACGGCCATCGCCTCGGCCAGGACCGTCCCGAACGGCTCCTCGTAGGAGGGCAGGACGAGCACGTCGAGGTGGCGCATCAGGCCCGGCGCGTTGGCGACCCAGCCGTAGTGCTCGACCTCACGCGAGCCGGTGACCGCCGCCGTGTAGGCCGGCTCGCTGCCGTAGGGATCACCGCCCACCACCATCACCCGCGCACCCGGAGCGCCGGCGCGGATGGCCGGAGCCGCTCGCACGAGGTCGAGCGTTCCCTTGCGCGGCTCGATGCGGCCGACGAAGCCCACGATCGGCGCGCCGTCGGGTGTCCATGGCGGCGCGACCGCCTCAGGGTCGGCGTCGACGGGTCCGTAGACGACATGGGACCCGATCGATCCCAGGCGCTCGGCGACCGCGCCCGACGCGGCCAGGACCACATCGGCCAGGCGCCACATCCGCGGCACGCGCGCGACGAGGTCATGGACATGCAGGACGCGCCGCGCCCGCACGCCCGCCAGCGCCGGCAGCAGGCGGCCGCACACGGTGCCGTTGAGATAGACGACGTCGGCCGCGCCGGCCAGGCGGCGAGCGCGTGGCCAGGAGGCCAGCGCACGAGCGCCGGCGCCGGCGGCCAGGCCGCCGACGGGCAGGGACAGGCACCGGTCAGCCGCCGACTCTCCCGCGGCGCGCAGCGGACCGTCACCGGGTGTGGCCAGCGTCACGTCCCAGCCCCGCGCGCGCAGGCGTGTCAACAGCCGTAGCAGCGTCGTCTCGGCGCCGCCGGGGTGCGTGACGGCGGTCACGGCGAGGAGGCGGCCGGCCCCGCGTGAATCCCCGGTCAGCGGCGGGGCCGAGGTGACCGGGTCCGATTCGCTGACCGTGGCGGTGGGCATGAGCTGGACTTCGGTGTTCCCCGCGCGGCACTGTACCCCGGCGGCGCCGCGCGTGTCCAGCCGCGCGGCGGCCCCGCGCGCGGTCCGGCCGGCGCCCCGGTACGTTCACGTGGTGCAGGAGTACTACGACGAGCTGTGGGAGCGCCTGCCGGCGGACCTCGACCCTCCCGATCTCGCCACGCGGCGGCGGTTCGCGCTGTCCGGCGTGTCGGCGGGGGAGCGGGTCCTGGACCTCGGCTGCGGCACGGGCGATCTGGCGGCGGACCTCGCCGCCGCCGGAGCGCACGTGACCGGCGCCGATGTCGCGCAGGCGGCGCTGGCCCGCGCGCGCGGGCGCCACCCGGCCCTGGACCTCCAGCTCGTGCCGATCGACGGCCCGCTCCCGTTCGCCGACGGCGCCTTTGACGTGGTGTGGTCCAGCGAGGTCATCGAGCACGTCGCCGACACCGCCCGCTGGCTCTCCGAGGTGCGCCGGGTCCTCGTGCCGCGGGGGCGGCTGCTGCTGACCACGCCCAGCCATGGGCGGGTGCGCCTGCTGCTCGGAGGGATCGAGCGCTTCTCGGAGCCGCTCGGCGACCATCTGCACCTGTACACGGCGCGCTCGTTGCGTGAGCTGCTCGACGCCTTCGGCTTCGGTGAGGTCTCCGTGCACGGGGCCGCCGGGCTCCCGCTGGCGCGCCGCCTGCTCCTGGCCCGCGCGGTGCGCTGACCGTGCGGGTCGTCATCGACGCCACCTACGCACGCCGCGCCCCTCGCTCGGGGACCGCGGTGTACGTCGAGCGTCTGGCCTCCGCGCTGCGGGCGCTCCCCGGCATCACCCTGCACACGGTGGCCGACGAGCGCCGGCACGCTCCGGGCGCGGGCGGCATGCGGAGCGCCGCCAATGCGGTGGAGGATCAGCGCTGGACCCAGTACGAGCTGCCGCGACGGGCGCGCGCCGCCGGCGCCGATCTCGTCCACCACCCGCTTCCGGCGCACGCCTACGCGCCCGGCACACCGCCGCAGATCGTCACCGTCCATGACCTCGCCTTCGAGCTTCTGCCGTCGCTGTTCTCGCCCGCCTACCGCCGCTACGCGCACCTCGTCCACCGCGCCGCGGCGCGGAGCGCCGACGCGGTCGTGTGCGTGAGCCAGGCGACCGCCCATGACGTCATCGCCCGGTGGGGCGTGCCCCCTGAGCGCATCGTCGTGGCGCTGCACGGTCCGGGCCAGGAGCTCGTCGCGACGCCGCGCGCGCAGGCCCCGGCCCACTTTCTCTACGTCGGCGACGACGAGCCGCGCAAGAACGTAGCGGGCCTGCTCGAGGCCTACCGCCGGTACGCCGCGGCGGCGCCGAGACCGCTCAGCCTCATCCTCGCCGGCGCGGCCCGCGCCGCGGACCCCGGAGTGCTCATCGAACCCAGCCCCAGCCCGCAGCGACTCTCCGAGCTGCATGCGGGCGCCGCGGCGCTCGTGCACCCGGCGCTGCACGAGGGGTTCGGTCTCAGCGCCCTGGAGGCGATGGCGCTCGGCACGCCGGTCATCGCGGCGCCGTCCCCGGGGATCGCCGAGGTCTGCGGCGACGCCGTCCGCTACGCGGATCCGGGGGACCCGGCCGCGCTCGCCGGCGCACTGTCGGCGGTCGGAGGCAGCGAGGCCGTCCGGCGAGACCTGTCCGAGCGCGGGCGCCGGCGCGCTGCACTGTTTTCCTGGCGGTTGTCAGCGCGGGCTCACCTGAAGGCTTACTCTCTCGTGCTCTGATGCGAATTCGTGCTTCAGGACAGTGACTGCTCGATGAAGATCGCGATCCTCGGCACCCGGGGTATCCCGGCCGCCTACAGCGGCTTCGAGACCGCCGCCGAGGAGCTGGCCAGCCGACTGTCACAGCGGGGCCATGACGTGATCGTCTACTGCCGCCCGCACGTCGTGGACCGCAAGCTCGCCGCCTACAAGGGGGCGCGGCTCGTGCACCTGCCCACCATCCAGAACAAGTACCTGGACACGTTCGTCCACACCCTGCTGTCGGCGTGGCATGCGGCTCGCGTCCTGCGCCCCGACGTCGCGCTGTTCTTCATCGCCGGCAATTCGCCGCTGTGCCGCATCACCCGCGCGGCGGGGATTCCCACCCTCATCAACATCGACGGCCTGGACTCCGACCGCCAGAAGTGGCCGGCGCCGGCCAAGGCCTATCTGCGCTTCGCCGAGCGCGCCGCGCCGCGCTTCGCCGATCAGGCCATCACCGACAGCCACGCGGTGGCGGCCACGTTCACGCGCCGCTACGGGCACGAGATCGGTGTCGTCCCCTACGGTGTCGCGGATCCCGGCCACGACGGCCGCCAGGCCCTCGACGAGCTCGGGCTGGAGCCGCGACGGTACGTCCTGTTCGTCGGGCGGCTGGAGCCGGAGAACAACCCGCATCTCCTCGTCGAGGCCTTCTCACGCATCGACAGCCGGCGGGCGCGCGGGATGAAGCTCGCCATCGTCGGCGGGGCGCCCTACGCCGACGACTACATCCGCCAGGTCCGCCGGACCGCGGATCCGCGCGTGGTGTTCGGAGGCTACGTGTTCGGGCGGCGTTACTGGGAGCTTCAGCGCCATGCCTATCTGTTCTGCGCCCCCACCGGCGTCGGGGGCACGCACCCGGTGATCCTCGAGGCCATGGCCGCCGGCAACTGCGTGCTGGTCAACGACCACCCGCCCAACGCGGAGACCGTGGGCGACGCGGGGATCTACTTCTCGGGCCGCCGCGGCGTGGACTCCCTCGCTGCGCAGCTCAGCCGCCTCCTGGATGACGAGCGGCTCGTCGCCGAGTACCGGGCGCGCGCCCGGCGCCGCGCCGCGGAGTTCTCGTGGGAGGCCGTGACCGATCAGTACGAGCGGTTGCTCACCGAGGTTTACGAGGCCGCGCGCCCCGGGTCCCTGCCCGACGCCCTGCTCGAGCCCGGGCCCGCTTTCGCGAGCTGACGCGGGCCGCGGCGGCGCGCCGGGCGTTGAGCTCGTACGCCGACTGCCCGATGATCCTGACCGCCGCGAGTGCCTCGGGCGTGCTGGCGTGGTCGAGCGCCAGGACGCGCTTGAGCGTGGCGAGGGCGGCGGCGGGCTGCCGGCTCTGGAACTCGAGCGTTCCGAGCCAGAGCCACGTCCGCGGGTTCTCGGGCTGCACCTGGGTCGCCTTGACCAGCTCAGCGCGGGCCGCCGCTGGGTCCCCGGCCCCCTGATAGAGCACGGAGAGCAGGTACAGCGGCTCGATCGACAGCGGGTCGCGGTGAGAGGCCGCCCGGGCGTCGGCGAACGCGCTGGCGGGATGGTTCTCCGCGTCGTTCATCGCCTGGGCGGACCGCAGCGGCTGCCACATCAGCCAGCCGCCGACGAGTGCCACGGCGACCAGCGCGGTGATGATCGCACCCGCGCCCGGCCGGTCGACCACGGAGATGCGTCCCTCGGGTCGTCGCCCGACGGGCGCCGAGAGTGGGCCGCGACCGGCGAGCCAACCCGCACAGAGCAGCGCCGGGATGGCCACGCCCGGGAAGTAGAAGGTGAAGTCCAGCGCGGACTGGATGCCGAAGGTGGCCACGACGATCGCCAGCGGCACCAATCCGCGTCGCTCGGTCGCCTGTGCCTCGCTCAGCGACCGCCACCGTGCATGGACGGCCAGGGGACGGGCGGCGGCGCGGCCCCAGGCCGCCAGCAGCGCGAGGGTCAGGGCCAGACCCACGAGCCCCAGGTCGGCGAAGGTCTGCACGAGATAGCTGTGAGCCTGGTCGGCCTTGGCGGCATTGGTGGTGTAGCGCAGCCGCGCGACCCCGTAGCCGAGCTCGCCGGCGCCCTTCAACAGTGCGTGGGTCCCGACGCTGAGGCCCTCGTGCCAGTAGAGAGGGCGCGTCGAGCCCAGCTGCGTGAGCCGCCCGGGCTGGTCGCGGACGACGCTGTCGGAGCTGGTCAGCGAGTGCCAGGCGTGAGAGATCTCGCCGGTCAGCCCGCGGCTGGAGGCGGCGATCGCGATCACCGCGAGGATCGGGAGGAGCGCGACACCCCCCAGCAGCACGGCGCCGATCCGCCGGCGCACCGCCTCGGCCGGCGCGACGCGGTCCATCGCGCGGCTGGCGACGAGGCCCACGGCCGCGGCCACCACGAGCACCGTCAGCAGCACCGGCGCGAAGGCGTGCCCCGCGGCGTCCTGCGCCGGCATGGAGATGAGGTCGCCGGTGAGGTTGTGGCTGTGGAGCGCCACCACGACGATCGGTAAGGCGCAGAGGGCGGCGAGCCCGGCCATCAGCGCGGAGCGCAGTCGCAGCGGGACGAACCCGACCCACGCGGCGATGCTGACCACGGCCACCAGCAGCGCCGAGCGCGAGTAGGAGAGCGCGATGACGCTGATCATCAGGGTCATCGCGGGCACCGCGAGCCCCCGCAGGACAATGCCGCGCGACGGGCGGGTGGCCGCCCACAGCGCGGGGGCGAGCCCGAGCGCCCCGCTCACCCCGATCGCGTTCCAGTAGCCGAACGGGGCCTGGAGCCTGCCGAACGTGTTGGCCTGGGCGAGCGTCGCGGGAAAGACCTTGGCCAGCAACGAGTACGCGCACAGGGCGGTCATCGCCGTCGCCACCCCGCCGACAAGAGCGGGCCACCGCTGGGGCGCCAGGCGGCCCAGGGCGACCGCTCCCGCGAACACGGCCAGGTAGGAGAGCAGCTGGTCGGCTCCGAACCAGGCCCAATCGGGCTGCACGGCCCAGAGAATGGAAAGCGCGGCGAACGCCGTGAACGCGGCGAACAGACCGACGGCGGCCGCCCCCCAGGCCCGCCCGGGGCCGCCGGTGAGCACGACGGCGGCGCACGCGGCTGCGCCGAGCAGGGTGACCGCGATCTCCGACCATGTGCCCGGCCCGGTCACCGTCTGATCGATGCTGCTGCTGGTCAGGAACACGAGCGCCACCAGCGCGGCCGCCACACTTAGGCCGCCGATCAGGTCACGGGTGATCGCGGCCGTGGCAGTCGGCCGAGGAGACGGCGCCGGTGCTCGGACCCCGACGCCCTGCGGCGCCGGCGTAAGAGTCGACACGGGAGCTGAGGCTACCAACCGTGGTCTGCGCTCTGGGGCCATGACAACACGCGCCTAACGGGCCCTACCCCGGCGCCCGGGCGATCAGCATGAGGGTGTGACCGAGCTGAGCCGCGCGCGGCCGGGAGCCGAGCTCGTCCAGGGCCCACAGCGCGCGCTGAAGCGCCGGGGGCAGCCGCCGCCAGGTGTAGGTGACGGCGTATACCCGGGGCTCGAGGCCCACGGCCCGCGCCTCGGCGACCAGGCGACGTGGCGAGAGCGGGACGTCGTCGGGAGTCCCGTGCATGCGGGTGGCCAGGCCCGTGCGGTTGGCCAGCGCCAGCGCCGCGCCGACGGGATGCCACAGTCCCGGCTCGACCGCGATCAGCGCGCCGCCGGGACGCAGGAGCGTCGCCGCCTCCTCGAAGCACGGCCTCAGGGGTCCCTGAAAGACGAGGTGGTGGAGCACGAGCCGGTAGAGGATGACGTCATAGGACCGCGGCGCGAGCCCGAGCCGGCCGGCGTAGCCGACCACGCCGTCGTCGGCGCGCCCGGTCTCGAGCACCCCGGCCACCTTGGCGGGGTCGGCATCGGCGCCCACCAGCCGGAACGCCGGGGCCTCGAACAGGTGACGGCCGGGATGCCAGCCACACCCCACCGAGAGGACATCGCCGCCGCGCAGGCCGAGCCCTGAATCCACCAGCGCGCGCTCCCGCTCCATCATATGGGCGTAGTTGAGCTCGAGCGTCGAGCGGCGGCTGTGGCGGTCAAGGAGGTTGTCGGCGTCGTAGGGCGCCGAGCCGTCGGCCAGGGTCCCGGGCGCGTCAGCCACCGGCCACCTCCCCGTACACGGCGACGGTCTCGCGGCCGCAACGCTCCCACGTGAACGCTCGGGCCACGGTCTCGCGGGCGGTGCGGCGCATCGCCGCCAGCCCGCCGCGATCGGCCAGGAGGCGGTCGATGGTGTCGGCGAGCCCCCTCGGGTCGCCCGCTGAGACCAGCTCGATGCCGCCGCCGGCGCCGGCGATCTCCTCGGGCCCGTCCTCCCCGCGGCACCCGATGGCGGGAGCGCCGGCGGCCATCGCCTCCACGTAGGCGACCCCGAAGGCCTCGTCGACGCTGGGCAGAACGAACAAGGTCGCGGCGCGCGCGGTCGCCACCGCCTCGGCATGGGGGAGCCGGCCGCGCCACTCCACCCGCGAGGCCACCCCGCGCGTTGCCGCCAGGGCCCGCAGCGCGTCGCGCTCGGGACCGTCCCCGACGACGATGTAGCGCAGGTCCGGCCGCTGATCGCGCAGCAGTGCCAGCGCCTCGATGACGTCGGCATGGCGCTTGCGGGCGATGAGGTTGCCGACGGAGACCAGCGTCGGCACCGGCGGGGCGTCGGCCATGACGGGCGGCAGGTCGGCCCCCAGATGGATCACCCGCGTCTCGTGCGCCCCGCGCTGCACGCAGCGCCGGGCGGTGCCGGCGCTGTTGGCCAGCACCATCCGCGCGTGGCCCAGGGTGCGGCGCACGGTGGACGCGCCGGCGTGGCCTCCGTGGACGTCGCCCCCGTGAACGGAGACGAGCAGCGGCGCCCGGGGGGCCGCCCGGCGCACCGCATCCCCGGCCGGGACGGCGTAGTGCGCGTGGATGAGGTCGAAGGGGAACTCGGTCCGCAGGCGCCGCAGCGCGCGCCCGAGCACGGGCGCCGCCCACGCCCCCCAGGAGGCATAGCTCCAGGGCCGCGGCGGTGAGAGGTAGCGCAGGTAGTCCACGCCGATGCCGTCCCGCACCTCGCGGGCCGGCTGGCCCGCGGCGTCGCGCAGCGCGCGGACCCGCAGCCGGCGCACGTCGGCCAGCGCCGGCAGCGGCCGGTGCAGCACCAGCACCCGCACATCGGCGCCGGCGTCACGCGCGGCCACCGCCTGACGGTGGGCCCACACGCCCAAGGTCGCGTCCGAGGCCCGCGGGTAGTACTCGGCGACGATCAGGACCCTCATCACCAGCGCCGGTGGGTGACGACCGTCCGCTGCGCCTGCGACGCGGTGACATAGGATCGCCCGGCCAGGAAGCGCCGTCCTTCGGCGATCGCATCGTCGCGATCGTAGGCGGCCGCGATCCGGCGCGCGTGATGGCGAATCGGCGTCGCGTCGACGATCCCGACCGGCCAGCCGTGCTCCTGTGCGATGGCTCCCCAGTGCGCGTCCAGGCCCCAGCCGGCGCGCAGCGGGGGGAACGGCAGCAGCGAATCGAAGGTGACGGCGTGGAAGGCGGCCACCGGGCCGATCTCGACGAACAAGGTCTGTCGCACCAGCCCGCCGGGCCGGCGGCGGGTGACCTGCCAGGCGGCGTGCGAGAGGGCGCGATGGGCCGGCTGAGCCATGCGCAGTCCGAACCGCTCGACGAGGAACAGGAACGCATCGAGGAAGCCGCGCGGCAAGGCGACGTCGTCGTCGAGCATCAGCAGCCAATCGTGTCCCGCCGGCGGGTTGTCCTCGAGCAGCGCGTTCAGATTCTCGAACTTGCCCCGGTCGCCCACCCCGATACGCGCGAAACGGACGTCGTGGTGAGACCGCAGCAGTTCGGCTTGCGCGGCGGCGAGCAGGTTGGGCTCACCCTCACGTTCCACGGCGAGCGCGAGGACGCGGCGGCGCGGCGCCGCAGCCGCGGCCCGCTGCAGGCGCCACGGCTGAAGCTGCGCCGTCGCCCAGGCATCCGCCACCACGTCGGCGATCAGGGCGCGGGTGGTGGCGCGAATGCCCCACACCTGCCCGCTGGTGCCCGAGAGGAAGTCGTCAGCCGGCTCAGCCACGGCGCTCCGCCAGCGCCTCGCGCAGAGTGCCGGCGGTACGCGCGCCCATCACGATCCCGTAGGCGCATCGTCGTCGCACGGTGTGCCAGGCACAGCCCGTGAGGGTGCGCAACTCGGCGGAGATGGAACGGGCCTTGCCGCTGCGGCGATCGTGGTGGCGGATCTCGCGGCCCTGACCGTAGGCCGCCTTCGCCAGCACGCTCAGGCGTGAGTCGGCCGCGGTCCGCCGATGGTCGATCGCGGCGGCCGCGATGTAGCGGATGCGCCCGCCGGCGGCGGTGTAGCGCATGAGCCACTCCTCCTCGTCGCCGCGCCCGAGCAGGCGTGGATCGAACAGGCCGACGCGCTCGAACGCGCTGCGGCGCATTGTCATGTTCGCTCCCCACACCATGTCCACGTCGCGATCGACGGGGCCGGCGTCGAGCGTGGTGATCGGCGCGGCGTGGCGGTCGCACGCCGGCAGCACCGTGCCGAGGCGAGCGCGAATCGGCCCGCCGAACACCTCGAGATCGGGGTAGCGGGCGGCGCCGGCGATGACGGCATCCAGCCAGCCCTCCGGGGCGTCCACGTCCTGATCGACGAACACGATGAGGTCAGCCGCGGCAGCGGCGATGCCGGCGTTGCGCGCGCTGTTGAGGCCCGTGTGGGTGGGGAGCGTCACCAGTTGTGCGCGGTGGCGCTCGGCGACGGCGGTATTGGCGGCATCGGGCCCGTCGCTGACGACGATCACCTCGGCTCCGGCAGCGGCCGCCTGGGGGGTGATCGAACGCAGCGTCACGTCCAGGTACTCCGGGGCTCTGTAGGCAGGGATGACGATCGAGGCGATCGGCTGGTCATGCGCGGCGTCCATGAAGGCGGGAGAGGTTAGGGGGTCCCGAATGCTCGGAAGCCGTCCGCTCTAATACGCTTGACCACACTGGCTCGCCATCCCCTGGGCGCACCGGCAGGATCCAGGGGCGAGCGGGCCGCCGGGCGGACACCCGCTGCCCGGCACCCCACAGCATGCGTGACAAATTTCTGATCTTCGGCAGTCCCACGATCGGCGATGCCGACATCGCCGAGGTCGTGGACTCGCTGCGCTCGGGCTGGGTCGGCACCGGTCCCAAGGTGCACCGCTTCGAGGGCATGCTGTCGGAGTACATCGGTGTCCCGCACACGCGCTGCCTGGCGTCGTGCACCGCGGCACTCATGCTGTCGCTCAAGGTGCTCGACATCGGGCCCGGCGATGAGGTGCTGGTGCCGGCGATGACGTTCATCGCGTCCGCGAATGCCGTCGAGCACACCGGGGCGACACCGGTCCTCGTCGACAGCGAGCCGGGCCACGGGCTCATCGATCTCGACGCCGTCGAGGCGGCGATCACGCCGCGCACCAAAGCGGTGATGCCCGTGCATCTCGCCGGGCGGCCGGTTGACCTCGACCGGCTGGCCCAGTTGCGCGATCGGCACGGCCTGCACGTGATCGAGGATGCCGCGCACGCGATTGGCGCCGAGTGGCGCGGCCGACGGATCGGGTCGTGGGGCAACCTGACGGCGTTCTCGTTCTACGCGACCAAGAACATCACGACCATCGAGGGTGGCGCGGTGGTGACCGAGTCGGCCGGCCTGGCCGAGCGAGTGGAGCGATTGGCGCTGCACGGGCTGAGCGCGGGCGCGTGGCAACGGTTCACCGATCGTGGATTCCGCCATTACGAGGCGGTCGAGCCGGGGTTCAAATACAACATGACCGACGTCCAGGCGGCGCTGGGGTTGATCCAGCTTCCCCAGCTCGACGGCTGGATCGAGCGCCGCCGCGAGCTGTGGGAGCGCTATGACGAGCTGCTGGACGGTCTGGCGCTCGAGACGCCCCCGCCAGCGCTGCCGCACACCCGCCATGCCCGTCACCTCTACCAGGTGCAGCTGACCAGTGGCGCGCCGCTGGGCCGCGACGAGCTCATCCAGGCCCTCCACGAACGCAACATCGGCACGGGGGTTCACTACCGCGGAGTTCATCTGCACCCGTACTATCGCGACCGGTACTCGCTGTCGCCCGGCGACTTTCCGGTCGCGACCCGCTTGTCGGAGCGGACGGTCAGCCTCCCGCTCGGCCCCGGTCTCACCGAGGGCGACCAGGACGACGTGGTGCAGGCGCTCACGCGGGTGCTCGGGCCGCGCCGCGCCATGGTGCGGCCGTCACCCCGCGCTGCGCAGTCCTGAGGCACCGTCCGGGACGAGCCCGAGGTCAGCGGGCCTGTCGGCCCTGCTGGCGATGCTGGTGCAGCTGCCGCGCGAACGCGCCGACGAAGCGAGGGTTGTAGCGCGTGTAGCGCCGCCATAGGCGGCGGGGCTCGTGAGCCAGCCGGTAGGCCCACTCCAGCCCGGACTCCTGCAGCCAATTCGGCGCCTGGGGGACGAGGCCGGCGTGGAAGTCAAAGGCGGCGCCGACGCCCACGAGGACCGGCGCGTCGAGCTCGGCGCGCATCTCGGCCATCCACTTCTCCTGCTTGGGGACGCCGATCCCGACCCAGACGACGTCGGCCCGCGACCCGTTGATCTCCTTGGTCACCGCCTCGCGCTCCTCATCGGTGAGCGGACGGTGGGGCGGGGAGTAGCCGCCGACGATCCGCACGCCGGGGTAGCGCTGGCGCAGGTTGAGGGCGAGCTGGACCAGCGCGCCCTGGTTGCGCCCGCCGTAGAGATACATCCGCTGGCCGGAGGTGACCGCGCGGGCGCAGTAGCGGGCCATCAGCTCCGGACCGTAGACACGGTCGTCGAGCGAGTGCCCGAGCAGGTTCAGCGCCCACACGAGCGGCTGGCCGTCCGGGACATTGACGGAGGAGCCCATGAGCGCCGAGCGCAGCGCCGGATCCTCGGCGGAGGCCATCACGGCGTGGACGTTGCATACGCAGACGTAGCCCTGCTGGCGAGCCCGCACCATCTCCTCGATCCAGTCAAGCGCGCCGTCGTAGTCGACCAGCCCCAACGGCACGCCGAGGATGTCCGCCGTATCAGGCGGAGTCACGAACGTGCTGGGCTGTGGTTCGAGCGAACCCTGGGGGCGCATGGATGTGGTCAGATCTCCTCGCATTGAGACTGGATCTCTCAGAGGTTATGCGTAGGAACGAGGATCATGCTCGCAAGTTACGACGTTTGGTCCATTACTGGACGAACGTCAGAAAAGTTGCAAACGCCACGAAATCGACCTGATCGTCCCGCATCGGCGTGCAGCGTCGCGTGCACAGACCCTCATACCCGCCGGGGAGGCTGTTCCAAAAACGCATTGTTCGTAACCTCCCCCGCCCATGGACTGCGTGGTCACCGGCGGCGCCGGCTTCATCGGATCGAACCTGGTCGACGCGCTGGTGGAGCGCGGCGACCGGGTGACGGTCATCGACACCCTCGTCACCGGCAAGCGCGAGAACCTGGCGGGCGCCCTCGCCGGCGGAGCGGTGCTCGAGACCGTCGACGTGCGCGACGCCGACGCGCTGGGCGCCGTGTTCGGCGCGTCGGACCCCGAGGTGGTCTTCCATCTCGCTGCCCAGATCGACGTGCGCCACTCCGTGACCCGTCCCGTCGATGACGCCCAGACCAACGTGCTCGGGACGATCAACGTGCTGGAGGCGGCGCGGCG
Source organism: uncultured Actinomycetota bacterium (assembly GCA_963771675.1). Classification (GTDB taxonomy): domain Bacteria; phylum Actinomycetota; class Thermoleophilia; order Solirubrobacterales; family Solirubrobacteraceae; genus Palsa-465. Next base: position 517,204 of record CAVYUJ010000013.1, read on the forward strand.
CACCGGCGTGCGGCGCATCGTGAACACCTCGACCGGCGGGGGCCTCTACGGCGACGCCGACGTGCTGCCCACGCCCGAGGACAGCCCGATCCGGCCGCTGGCGCCGTACGGCCAGAGCAAGCTGGGCGCCGAGGGCTACTGCGCGCTGTACACGCGCCTGCACGGGCTGTCGACGGTGTCGCTGCGCTACGGCAACGTCTACGGGCCGCGCCAGGACGTGCACGGCGAGGCCGGCGTGGTGGCGATCTTCTGCGGCCATCTGATCGACGGCACCGCCCCGACGGTGTTCGGCGACGGCGGCCAGACGCGCGACTGGGTGGACGTCGCCGACGTCGTCCGCGCCAACCTGCTGGCCGGCGAGGCCACGATCACGGGGCCGGTCAACATCGGCCACGGGCAGGAGACGTCCGTGCGCGACCTCGTCGACGCTCTCAACGAGGTCTCACCGGACCGGCCCCTGCCGGCTCCTAAGCACTCCCCGGAGCGCCCCGGCGAGGTGCGCCGCAGCTGCCTGGACGTCAGCCGTGCCCGCACCGAGCTGGGCTGGGAGGCGCGCGTGCCGCTGCGCGAGGGGCTGCGCACCATCCTGGCCGGACTCTGATCGGCCGGCTAGAGGTTCTCGGCCACGCGGGGTGCCTCCCGCGTGAAGAACCACCAGCCGAGCACGAACGTGGCCACGATGATCGCGCCCGCGGCGATGGCCGACGGCCATCCCCCGACCACGACCGCCGACGGGAACGACCGGCCGCCGATGAAGGCGTGACCCATCTGGGTCAGCAGCATCGCGGCGGGGTTGATCATCGCGATGTGGACGAGGCCCGTGCCGAAGCGGCTGACCGCCTTGGGCCCCGTGTAGCGTGAGGCGACATACATGATCGGCGTGCAGTAGAACCAGGCCTGCACCAGGACCTCCCAGATCGGCGCGACGTCTCGGAAGCGGACGTAGGCGGCCGACAGCAGCATCCCGATCCCCGTCGCGAACGCGATCAACGCGAGCGTGATCGGGAACAGCTCGAGCCAGCTGACGTGTGGGTAGACCCCGCTGGCGATGGCGAAGATGAAGACGGCGATGAAGTTCATGCCCAGGTTGAACGTCGCCGTCAGCGACACCGACAGCGGGATCACCATGCGCGGGAACCGGATCTTGCGCAACAACGGCTCGCGGGTCACCAGGCAGGCGACGGCGTTGCCGGTGGCCTCCCCGAAGTAGTTCCACAGGACGATGCTGGTGAGCAGATAGACCCCGTAGTGGGGCACGCCCGCGCCGACATCGAGGATCTCGGTGAAGAACAGGTAGAGGACCCCGAAGAACAGCAGCGGGCGCATCAGCGACCACACGTAGCCGAGCACCGAGCCGAAGTAGCGCAGCTTGAACTCGCTCCGGGCCAGCGTCGTGGTCAGCTCCCAGAACCGGCGCGCGTCGCCACCCAGCGCCGAAGGCCCGTAGACGTTGGCGACGCGAGCGCTCATCGGCGAGCAAGCTAGCAGTCGTTCTGCTCTGCGCCGGGGTTTCGAGCGGCCCGTCGGGATAATCGCGTGCGTGACGGTGCGCTCGATCGACGGCGAGGAGGACCTGGGCACCGCGCGGGGAGAGGTCGTCGTCTGCGTGGCCGCTGCCGGTCGACTCGAGGACTTCGTGACCTGTCTGCGCAGCATCGTCAGGCACGCCCCGGCGCCGACGCAGGTGGTGATCCACGGCGCTGCCGGACCGGTGGCGATTCTCGACCGGGTCGTATCCGACGCGGCCGGTGATGGCGCCGCACGGGTCTGGCAGGCGCCCGACCTGGCGGTCGCGATCCGGGCGGCGGCGCCCGGCGATGTCGTGCTCGTCAGCGCCGGTGCCACCGTGGCGCCCGGGTGGCTGGAGCGCATGCGCGCCGCCGCGCTGGGCGACATCGGCGTCGCCACGGCCAGCGCGATGTCCGATCGCCTCGCCGTCGGCAGCTGGGAGCGCGACGAGCTGCCCGCGGCGGCGGCACGGGTCGCCGCCGCGGCCGGGCTCACCCGCCCGCGGCTGCCCGCGCCGGTGGCACCGTGCGTCTACGTGCGCCGCGCCGCGATCGAGCTGGTCGGACGACCCGACGGCGCCGTCATTCGCCGCCGACTGCCGGGCGCAGGGGCTGTGGCACGTCCTCGCCGATGACGTCCTGGTCCAGGCGGCCGCCCCCGCCGCTGCGCGTGGCCCGCCCTGCGTATGGGCCTGCCGCTGTGCATGAGCCCGCTTCGGCGCCGGTCTCGCGGGCGATCGGCGTGGCCCGACGGGCGCTGGACCGCCTGTCGGTCGTCATCGACGCCCGGACACTCGGCGGGTCACTGGACGGCACCCGCGTCCACGTCACCGAGTTGATCGGGGCGGTCGCCGCCACCGGTGAGGCGTCGGTGACCGCCCTGGTGCCGGCCACCATCCCCCCGGAGGCGCGATCGGCGCTGGAGCGGCTGCCGGGCGTCACGCTCGTGACGCCGGGCGCGGCCGGGACGCGGTCGGCGCCGCTGCGCGCGGACGTGGTTCACCGCCCTCACCAGGTCTCGGCGCCCGGCGACCTGGCCTTCCTGGCCGGACTGGCCGACCGGCTGGTCGTCACCCACCAGGACCTGATCAGCTTCCACAACCCGGCCTACTTCGCGTCGGAGCCGGCGTGGGAGCGATACCGCGATCTCACCCGCCGGGCGCTCGGGGTCGCCGACCGCGTCCTGTTCTTCTCCGAGCACGTCCGCGCCGATGCGCTCACCGAGGAGCTGGTCGAGCCCGACCGCGCCGACGTGATCCCGATCGGCGTCGACCATGCCCTGGTCGGAGCGCAACCCTCGCCTGTCGCTCCGCCCGAGGCCGCCGCTCTGCCCGAGGCGGCCGAGGTCGTGCTCTGCCTGGGCACGGACTTTCGCCACAAGAACCGCGTGTTCGCGCTGCGCGTCGTCGCCGAGCTGCTGCGCCGCCACGGGTGGCCGGGCCGGCTCGTCCTCGCGGGGCCGCATGTCCAGAGCGGATCCTCGCGCGACGACGAGCGCGCCGTGCTGGAGCGGGATCCGGCGCTGGCCGCCGCCGTGGTCGAGATCGGCGAGGTCAGCGACGCGCAGCGCGAATGGCTGCTGCGCCGAGCGACACTGGTGGTGTATCCGACCGTCCACGAGGGCTTCGGCCTGATCCCCTACGAGGCCGCGCAGCGTGGAGTCCCGTGCCTGTGGGCCGCGGGGACCGCGCTGAGCGAGCTGCTGCCCGATAGCGCGGCCGGGATCGTCCCGTGGGACGCGGCGGCCACCGCCGAGCGGGCGCTCGTGCTGATCCGCGACGAGTCGGCTCGGGCGGAGAACGTCAGCGCCATCCTTGAGGCGGGCGCGGCCCTGCGCTGGGCGGCCACGGGTCGCCGGCTCGTCGAGGCCTATCGAGCCACCTGTGACCGGCCGCCGACCCCGGCGGCCGCGATCGAGCGCACCACAGGGCTGATGGATGGCGGGCTCAGCGAGGACGCGATCCGCCTCGTCGGACCGGGCGGCGCGTTGCCGCGCGACCTGGAGCGACCGCTGCTCGCCCTGCTGGTGCGCCCGCAGCTGGCCCGGCCGGTGATCGCCGCCATCAAGGCCGGATACCGGGCCTCCCAGCGCCGCGGGCGGCGTTAGCCCTTAGCTGCGCTCGATCTCCAGCGTGTGCGGGAGATCGGTGAAGCCGCCCCCGGGCTTGTCCGGGGTCACGATGATCGAGTTGGACATGTGGGCGTCGAAGATGTCGGCGCCGAGGCCGGCGCGGGCCACCGAGGCGATGAGCTGATAGCGCCCGGGGGAGAGGAAGTTCTGAAACTGGAGCTTGATCGAGGCGCCTGTGCCGGCCTCGAAGGTCCCGGTGACGATGTGCTGTGCGTCGGTGTTGGTGGTGAAGGCGACGTGCCCGGACTCGGTGACCAGAGCCAGCGAGAAGATCGGATTCTCGACGGTCTCCGTGAAGTGCACGTCCATACGCACCGTGCACGGCTCCCCCTGCGCCGTCGTGATCGCCGGCTCGCCCGTGGAGGACTCGAAGACCGCGTTGAGCACCTCGACGGCCGGATGCTCCGGAGGGACCTCCTCGGCGGCGACGCCGGCCTCCTGCCGGGTCAGCCGGAAGTTGTGCTGGTTGTACTGGCGCGCGATCGAGCTCGGGTCGTCGATGGAGACGATGCGCCCGCGTTCCAGCAGCATCGCCCGATCGCAGAACCGCTCCACGGCGCCCATGTCATGGGTGACGAACAGCATGGTGCGCCCCGCCTTCTGGAGCCGTGTGAGCTCGTCGAAGCACTTCTGCTGAAACGCGGCATCGCCGACCGCCAGCACCTCGTCGATGAGGAGGATGTCAGCGTCGACCTGCACGGCGGTCGCGAAGGCCAGGCGGACGTACATCCCCGACGAGTAGTTCTTGAGCTTGAGGTCGATGAACTCCTCCAGGCCGGCGAACGCGATGATGTCGTCGAAGCGATCCTGGGCCTGCTTGCGCGAGAGCCCCAGCATGATCGCGTTGATGACCACGTTGTCGCGCGCGGTGAGATCCATGTTGAAGCCGACGCCGAGCTCGATGAACGGCGACAGGCGGCCGTTGATCTCAAGCTCGCCGTCGTCGATGTCGTAGATCCCGGCCAGGCACTTGAGCAGCGTGCTCTTTCCGCTGCCGTTGCGCCCCACGATGCCGAAGAACTCGCCGGGGGCGACGTCGAGGCTGACGTCCTGGACCGCTCGCAGCACGTCGAAGCTGCGCGAGCGGAACGGGTGCAGAGCCCGTTCCTTGAGGGTGTGGTACTGCTGGTGGGGCAGGCGGAACGACTTGCTCAGGTTGCGGACCGAGATCGCCGGGCGCGCGGACGGTGCGATCGGCTCTCGATCAGGCGAACGCTCCGTACTCGCAATCGCGCTCACGGCCGGGACGGTAGCAACCGAAGGGCCCGACACCGGCTGATACGTTCCGCGAATCGTGGACGACAAGCTGCGCGTGATGTTCGACGAGTTCGCCGCTCAGCACGGCGGTGATGTCGCGTCTCCGTTCACGCCCGACGGGGCCGCCGCGTTCGACGCGTGGCTGCGCGAGCCCGCGCCCGACGGCCTGCCGGACATCTCCCGCGCGCTGGACCGGGTCTACGAGGCCCGCCCGGACCTGCGTGACGCCTTCCCGGATCCGGTGGGCCAGGACCGCGCGGCGCTGCTCGCCTGGGCCGCCAAATCGGGCGTTGTCGAGGAGCCGGTCCTGGCGCGACTCCAGAAGCCGGTCCCCGATGCGGATGGCACCGACGGCGGGGCCGCCACGCCGGCCGACGGCCTCGCCGGATTGTCGCCCGCGCTGGGGCGGCTGCCCGGACGGGTGGCGGCGGGTGCTCCCGCGGGCGCGGGCGGCCCCCGCGGGCAGCTGCGCGACGGAATGCTGCGCGCCATCAAGCCCTACACCACCTACCAGCAGAGCGTCAACGCCGAGCTCGTCACCGCGCTGAGCGAGCTCGGCCGCGGTCTCATCCGTTCGCGAGACGAGACGGCCGCCGTGCTGAGCGAGCTGACCGCCGCGGCCCGGGAGCTCACCCTGGCGTCGGACCGAAGTGCGGGCTGGGCCGCGGGTATCGCGGAGATCAAGGAGCTGCTGACGCAGACGTCTGATCGCAGCCTCTACCTCGCGCTGGCCCAGCTTGCCCAGCGTCATGCGCTGATCGGCCCCGGGCCCGGCGAAGCGCCGGCCGACCGCGGCCTCACCGCCCACGAGCTGCGGGTGTTCTCACAGAACGGCGAGGACGGCCTGCTCGCCGAGATTCTGCGCCGGACCGGCGCGCCCAGTCGCCACTTCGTCGAGTTCGGGGTCGAATCCGGACGCGAGGGCAACTGCGTCTATCTGGCCGACGTCGCCGGGTGGGGCGGCCTGTTCATCGAGGCCGAGGAGGAGATGTACGGGCGGCTCGCCGACAAGTACGCTGCCGCGCCCGCCGTGCACACTCTCCGCGCGGAGGTGACCGCGAACAACATCGAGCGGCTGTTCGCGCAGGCCGACGTCCCGGCTGAGCCGGACGTGATCTCGATCGACGTCGACGGCCAGGACTACTGGCTGTGGCAGGCGATCGCGAGCTACCGGCCGCGGGTCGTGGTCATCGAGTACAACAGCGCCCTGGATCCGCGAAGGCGGCTCGTCCAGCCCGACGAACCCGGCCATGGGTGGAGCGGGACCGACTACTACGGGGCATCGCTCGGCGCCCTCGCGTCCCTGGCCGTGGAGAAGGGCTATCGCCTGATCCACACCGACCTCTCTGCGGTCAATGCGTTCTTCGTCCGCTCAGACCTCGACGGCGACGCCTTCCCGGCCGCCGACGAGGTCGCGGTCCGCGGGACGCCCAACTACTACCAGCGAGGGGTACGCCATCCGCCCGATGAGGCCCCCGGGCGCTACCTGGATCTGGACACCGGCAAGCTGGTCCGCGGTGATCGCGCGGACCCCCAGCCGGACTGAAGGCGCCCGCGACACGGCTGCTAGCTTGCCCGGCGTTGCAGGTCTGCACGATCATCGCCAAGAACTACGTGGCCCACGCGCGGGTCCTGGCCCGATCGCTGGCGGCGACTCATCCGGGCAGCCGCCTCTGGACCCTCGTGATCGACGATTTCGAGGGCTACCTCGATCCGGACCAGGAGCCGTTTGCCACGCTGACTCCGGCTGACATCGGGTGTGAGCCGTTCATTGCAATGGCGCTGCGCTACTCGGTGCTGGAGCTGTCCACCGCGGTCAAGCCCTGGCTGCTGCGCCACCTCATGGCCGAGACCGGCGAGCCGGTCACCTACCTGGACCCGGACATCAAGGTCTTCGGCTCGCTGACCCGGCTCGACGAGCTGGCCGCCGAGCACGGCCTGGCGCTGATCCCCCACAACAGCGTCCCCATTCCCGCCGACGGCCGGTCGCCGAGCCAGGTCGACGTGATGATCGCCGGCATCTACAACCTCGGCTACGTCTCGGTGTCACGGCGGCCCGAGGTGGAGCGATTGCTCGGCTGGTGGTCTGACCGGCTCGAGCGCGACTGCCGTGTGGACCCGGTCTGGGGCTACTTCGTGGACCAGCGCTGGTTCGATCTGGCCCCCGGCTTCGTCTCGGACCTCGCGATCGTGCGCGAGCCCGAATACAACGTCGCGTATTGGAACCTGCACGATCGCCGCCTCGCGCACACCGACGGCGGCTACACCGTGAACGGCCGGCCGCTGGCCTTCTATCACTTCAGCGGGTTCGATCCCGCCCATCCGCTGATCCTCAGCCGCCATCAGGACCGGACCGACGTCAGCGCCGATCCCGTGCTGCGCCGGCTGCTCGGGGAGTACGCCGCGGAGGTGCTGGGCGAGGGCCACGCCGACAGCCGGCATTGGCCGTACGGATACGGGGCGCTGGGTGACGGAACGCGACTGGACGCGACGCTGAGAAGCCTCTACGACGACTTCGTCGCCGAGCACGACGCGGACATGCCGTCGCCGTTCACGCTGACCGGCGCCCGCGCCTTCGAGGCCTGGGTCAAGGGCCAGGCGCCGAGCGCCCCCGCCGGCGTCAGCCGGGCGCTGCTACATGTCTACGAGCGACGTCCCGACCTCGGGCGCGCCTACACCACGCCCTCTGGGGTCGACGGGCCGGGCCTGCTGCGGTGGGCCCGCGACTACGGCGAGGCCGAGGAGCCACTCATCTTCCATCTGATGTCCCACGCCAACGGAACGCCGCCCGGCCCACCCGAGGCGGGCGAGAGCGTTCCCGCGTCGCCACCGTCCCAGGTGCGTGCCGGGCTGCTGGCCGCGCGCGAGCAGACGCCGGCGTCACAGCCACGTGACACCGCCGGGCCTCTGCACCGCGAGCCGTTCGGCGTCAACGTGGTCGGCTATTTCCGCTCTGAGCTCGGGACGGGGGAGGCGGCGCGCCAGATGGTCTCGGCCCTCGACGCGCAGCGGATCCCGTTGCTGCCGATCCATGGCCAGACGATCCCCCTCAGCCGCCAGAGCCACCCGTACGAGACGGCCACGCCCGAGGAGGCCCCGTTCCCGGTCAACCTCATCTGCATGAACGCCGACATGCTCCCGGAGTTCGCCCGCCAGGCCGGGACGGAGTTCTTCGCCGGCCGCTATTCGATCGGGATGTGGTTCTGGGAGGTCGAGCCGTTCCCGGCGCGCTGGCGTGACTCGTTCTCCCTCCTGGAGGAGCTGTGGGCGCCGACGGCCCACATCGCCACCGCGCTCCAGGCCCAGGCGACGATTCCGGTCACGACCGTGCGCATGCCCGTGGCCCCGGCGCCCGTCCAGCCTCGCTCCCGGGCCGAGCTCGGGCTCGACGAGGGCCCGTTCCTGTTCCTGTTCAGCTTCGACTACCTGAGCGTCGCGGAGCGCAAGAACGCACTCGACGTGATCGCTGCCTTCCGAGCCGCCTTCACCGGCGGCGAAGGAGCCCAGCTGGTCATCAAGTGCATCAACAGCGAGCACAACGCCGAGTACCACTCTCGGGTGCGCGCGGCGGTGGCGGCGCACCCCGACGTGCGCCTGATCGACGGGTACATGTCGCCGGAGGACAACCGCAGCCTCTCGGCGGCGTGTGACTGCTACGTGTCCCTGCATCGCGCGGAGGGGTTCGGCTTGGGAATGGCCGAGGCGATGTGGAACGGCAAGCCCGTCATCGCCACGGGTTACTCGGGCAACCTGGATTTCATGACCGCCGAGAACAGCCTGCTCGTCGACCATGAGCTGGTGCCGATCGGCGTCGGCTTCGATCCGTATCCCCCCGACGGGGTGTGGGCACAGCCCAGCGTGGAGCACGCCGCGGCGCTGATGCGTCGGGTGTTCGACGACCGCGAGTTCGCCGCGGGCCTGGGCGCGACCGCGGCCACCGACATCCGCCGGACGCACTCGGCGGCCGCGGCGGGGAAGGTCCTCGCCGAGCGGCTCGAGCTCATTCGGGCGACGGGGCGCGCGCGCCCGGGAGGCTGGTCGACGTACACCCGCTCGCCGGCCCTGGCGGCGCTGCCGTTGAAGGTGCACCAGGGGCCGAACGAGCTGAGCGGACAGCAGCGCAATCCCGCTCGCGAGTACGCACGCAAGATGGCGCTGCGGGCGATGCGGCCGTACACCATCTATCAGCGCTCCGTCAACGGGCAGATCGCCGATGCGCTCAGGGAGCTCAGCGACAGCCTCTCGGATGTGCGCCATGAGTCGGCCGCCGAGCTGGCCCGGATACTGGCCGAGGTGCGCAACGCCGGCGACCTGCTCGGGCTGCAGGCGCAGCTGGAGGATCAGGGCCACCGGATCGACGAGCTGGAGCGGCGGCTGGCCGACGCCGAGGACCGCCCCGGGCGCCGCGCCCCGGCTCCACCTAGCGCACGGCCGGGCCGCCGCGCCGGCTCTGACTAGCGCACGATCTCGATCCAGTCCAGCGACTGTCCGCAGAGCTGATGTGCCTGCGACGGCGGGATCGTCGACACCGAGCCGAGGGTGTTGCCCCGCAGGAACGCGACCGGTCCCAGCAACCGGCCCGTGCCGCCGTCGCCCGGGGTGAGGTTGTTGGCCGGGCGGACGATCGTCACCCGGTGCACCCCGGCGCTGAGCGTCACGGAACCCACGCGGGTGATCTGCCCCGGCGGTCCGAGCTCGTCGGAGAGCGACCCGACCCGACGGCCATCCACGAGGAAGTCGAGCTTCTGGCTGATGCTGGCGTCGACGGCGACGGTATAGCGCCCGGCGGTGGGCACGCTGATGTTCCCGGTGACCACGCCCGGGTCGCCACGCGGGATGAGGCCCAGCGGGTCGCCGGCCACCTCCCCCCAGTCGGGCGGCCGGCTGGCATACACCGGCACCAGCAGCGGCACCTGGCGGCGGGCGACGTAGGCGATCTGGGCGCGGTCACGGCGGGCTTGCGCCGCCACCGACCGAACCACATTGCACCGTGGCACGGCGGCTGGATACAGCGGGCCGGTCAGCGGGATGTGGGCCAGCACCTGCGGTGATGCGACGCGCTTCCAGACGTCGTAGAACCGCCCCTGATACACGGGCCGGAAGTCCGACGGGGGCCGCGAGGTGAGCGCGCCGTTGCCGATCACCAGCAGACGGAACGTCTGCAGGAAGCTGAAGTTCAGCGCGTCGGTGTCCCATGGCTGGCGTCCGGAAGGCGTCACGGCGGCGCTGCGCGCGACCGGAGGCCCGAGCGCCGGATCGGTGGGGGCCAGATCACGCAGGAAGTAAGTCGCGTACTCGTCGGAGAGGTTGTAGAACGCAGGTCCCTGCCCGCTGAAACGGGTGTCGATCGAGGACAGCTCCTGCAGGCGGGCGCGGGGGGCGATGCTGGCGTCGTGATAGCCCAGGGCGTTGGTCCAGAGCACCCCGGCGGCGATCACCGCCGCCAGCCCCCAGGCCTCGATGCGCCGTCCGGAGTCGTGGAGCGCCACCGGACCCAGCATGGCCGTGACGATCGCCGTCAGCGAGAAGATCATCATCACCTTGCCGCCGGCGTAGGGGTTGGCGCGGCTGAGCAGGTACACGACCGCCACGCCGTCGCCGGCCAGGAGCAGAAGGGGCGCGAGCTTGCGACGCCTGATCGCCCAGATGGTCCCGAGTGCCCCGCTGGCGACCGCGACGCCGATGAGGGCATAGGCGAGGCGGTAGTGGATCAGGACGGGGAAGCGAAAGTCCCCGACGGGCCAGATCCCGAACATCTCCCACTTGGGCAGCTGGCTGACCAGATTGCCGAGATCGCCCGGCTGCGTGAGCACGCTCTGCGCGATGGTCAGATAGGTCGACGCCCGGTTGACGACGATCACGCCGAGGGCCCCGAGCACCACGACGGCGGTGGGTGCCGCGATGGCCAGGCGCCTGCGTGGAATGCGCGCGACCGCGCCGCGGACGCGCCAGGCGACGGCGAGGACGAACACCGCCAGCGGCAGCGCCACCCACGGTGCGATGGCGAAGCCGAGGAGGTCCACGCCGGCGATCGTGATCACGATCAGGGGGATCACCATCCGCCAGCGAAGCGGCCGGCGCAGCATGGTGACGACCAGCACGACGGTGACCGTGATGGCCCACGTGGTCGCGACCTCCTTGATGCTGGCCTGCAGGTAGTAGGCATAGAGAAGGCCCGCCTGGGCGGCCAGGAACGCCGACAGCGCGCGCAGCGGGCGTGAGGCGACGACGCCCAGCAGCAGCTCGTAGATCGCGGCCCCGCCGAGCCCCATGATCACCGCCATGTAGGGCTGGAAGAGCCAGGCGACGTCCTGCCCGACGAGGGGGCGCAGCGCGCCGATCGGGAGGTCGGCGCCCGTCGGATAGGACGAGCTCAGATAGGTCGTCAGCAGCGACGAGTACGACGATGGCGTCAGGCCCGCGACGTTGTGGCCGTGAGCCAGGAGCTGGTGGATGAGCGAGAAGTGAAAGACGCCGTCGTTGAGGACGTAGTAGCCGAGGAAGGTGGCGTTGCCCGACAGCACCACGGGCGCAGCGCACACGCAGAACACGCCGACGCCCACGGCCACCGGCCAGCCGTCCGGCCGCATGCCCCGCAGGCGCTTGCGCCTCAACACGTACCCCGCGACCGCGATGACGAGCACGACAGGCGTGGTGAGCGGTGCCGTCGCGTCGTGCCCGGTCGTCAGCGTCGCGACGACCATCATCAGGGCCAGCCCCAGCGAGATGACGATCGCCCCGGGCAGATCCGAGCCCGTCGCCCAGTCCACCGCCAGCCCACAGCCGAGGCAGACCACCAGCATGACCAGCGGGAACAGGAGCCAGGCGGCGATCATGCGGGGCTGCGACGAAGGGTCTCGAGCGTGCTAGCGCCGGCGGCGCAGCCCGAGGATGGAAAGCAGGAACGACGAAAAGAAGATCTGGATGCCCACGATGATCAGGGTGGCCGCCAGAACGGCAAGGTTCTCGTCGGCAAGCCTGCCGAAGCCGTGATCCAGCCAGTCGATGGCGATGAAGGCGCCGACGATCAGGCCGGCGAGGAGGATCCCGCCGCCGAGCGCGAGCCCGTGCTCCAGGGTGAAGCGGGCTCGCATCCGATCGAACCATCGATCCTTCTCACCCATGAAGTAGGTCGCGTAGGCGTGGGCACAGACCCCCAGCGCCACCACCTGCGTGCCCACCACGGCCAGGAGCGCTCCACCGATGAGCGCGTGGATGTCCCATTCCCGGCCGAAGATGCCGAGGTGAGCGATCACGATGAACTCCACCAGCGCGCCGATCGCGGCCATCACGGCCCCGGGGAAGATGAACAGGTGGTTGGGAGAATGCAGCAGCAGGAAGCGCAGGTGCCGCCATCCGTCGCGGAAGCTCGAGAGCTTGGAGTCACCTCCGCGGGGGTGGTACTCGATCGGGAACTGGGTCAGCACGAGACGCTCCTTGGCCGCGCGGATCACCATCTCCGAGGCGAACTCCATGCCCGTGGTGCGCAGATCCAGGCGGGGCAGGACATCGCGCCGCAACGCGCGCATGCCGCAGTGGGCGTCGTCGACTCCGGTCCGGAAGAGCAGGTTCAGGAACCCCGACAGCAGCGGGTTGCCGATGTAGCGGTGCAACCACGGCATCGCCCCGGGGTGGATGTTCTGCATCCGGTTCCCGATGACCATGTCGGCGCCGTTCTCGAGCTCGGCGACGAAGCGCGGGATCTCCTCGAAGTCGTAGGTGAGGTCGGCGTCGGCCATGACGATGTAGCGGCCGCGAGCTGCCGCGAAGCCCGCCATGTACGCGTTGCCATAGCCGCGCTCGGGCTCATGGACCACGATCGCCCCGGCCGCGGCCGCGAGGCGCGCGCTGTCGTCCTCCGAATCGTTGTCGGAGACGATGATCTCGCCCGAGAGGCTGTTCGTGTCGAGGACGGCGGAGGCCCGGCGAACGCACTCGTCGATGTTCTGCTCCTCGTTGAGACAGGGAATGACGACGGAGACGATCAGGCCCTCGCCGGCGGCGAACGTCGTGGGTTCCGCAGTCTCGTGCTCGATTGCGCTCATTTGGGATCAGTCAGCATCTGATTTAACGACGATCGCCGGCAATGGTCGCGCTTTCGCCTAGGTCCCCGAAACGAGGATATGGGAATCTGCGGACTGCCTATGCGGATCTGTCTTGTCTACGACTGCCTGTTTCCCCACACCGTGGGAGGAGCCGAGCGCTGGTACCGGAGTCTGGCAGAGCGCCTGGCGGCAGACGATCATGAGGTTACTTACCTGACCCTGCGCCAATGGGATCGAGGGACGGACCCGGGGGTCGCCGGCGTCGACGTGCGGGTCGTCGGGCCGCGTATGCAGCTCTACGACGCGCCGGGCCACCGGCGCGTTCTCCCGCCGCTCGTCTTCGGCGCCGGGGTGCTGTGGCACCTGCTGCGGCACGGTCGCCGCTACGACGTCGTCCACACTTGCTCGTTCCCCTACTTCTCGCTGCTGGCCGCGGCGTTGGCGGCGCCACTGCATGGCTACGGCGTGGCCGCCGACTGGTTCGAGGTGTGGAGCCGGAGCTACTGGCGGGGGTATCTCGGCCGCGCCGGGGACGTCGGCTGGCTGGTGCAGCGCCTCTGCGTGCGGGTCAGGCAGCGCGCCTTCTGCTTCTCGAGGCTGTACGCGCGCAGACTGCGCGACGAGGGGCTGCGTGGCGACATCACGATGCTGGCCGGGGCCTACGACGGCCCGTTGACGCCCGAGCCGGTTCGGGAGGCCGAGGCGCTGGTGGTGTTCGCCGGTCGTCACATCCCCGAGAAGCGGGTTCCGTCGATCGTGCCGGCGATGGCGGAGCTGCGCCGGCGCTCGCCGGCGCTGCGGGCGCTCATCCTCGGGGACGGACCGGAGCGGGGCGAGGTCCAGAGCAGCGTCTCCGCGCACGGTCTCGCCGGCGCGATCGACGTTCCGGGGTTCGTCTCCACGCAGGTCGTCGAAGAGGCGATCGCGCGAGCCCTGTGCCTGCTGCTGCCCTCCCAGCGCGAGGGTTACGGCCTGGTGGTGGTCGAGGCGGCGGCTCGAGGCACGCCCAGCGTCGTTGTGGCCGGGGAGGACAACGCCGCCGTCGAGCTGATCAGCGAGGGGGTCAACGGGTTCATCGCCGCATCGGACTCACCGCGGGATCTGGCCGACGCGGTGCAGGCGGTCGCCCACGGCGGGCAGGCACTGCGGGAATCGACGGCCGCCTGGTTTGCCGAGAACGCCGAGCGGGTCTCCCTCGCCCGGTCGCTGGAGATCGTGCTCGGCGTCTACGAGAGGCCGGTGCGCGCCGGCTGACCGGCCGCGGAGGCCGCGGGAGCGCCGGGGCGCGAGGGGGCCCGCGCGACGAGCTCGATGTTGGTGGCGAGGAGATTGAGCCCCGGTACCGCGCTCAGCCACCGGTTGCAGTCCCAGATGAGACGGGCGGCGCGGCTCGCCCACTCGGCGGTGAGGCTGAGCGGGAGCATGTTCATCCGCCGCACCTCGGAGACCTCGAACCCATGACGGCGCAGCAGCGCGGTCGCGGTGCGGCGGTCATAGAGCTTGTCGTGCTCGCAGGCGCCGTGGTAGTAGAGGCCCGTCCGCCGCGCGATCGCCTCCAGGTAGGAGGTCCGGTTGGGGAGCTTGAAGACGTAGAAGGTCCCACCGGGAGCGAGGATCCGCCGGATCTCCTCCAGGCTGGCGTCGGGATCCATCACGTGCTCCAGCACGCCGCAGCTGAGCACCGCCTCGAACGCGCCGTCGGCGAACGGGAGCCGCCACGGCTCCCCGCTGAGATAGACGGACAGGTGCGGATAGCGCTCCATCGGCCGGGGTCCCTCGCCGACGTCCGGCTGGTAGTCGAACGCGGTCACGTCCAGCCCCGCCTCGTCGAGGAGGTTCGTCACCTGGCCGTAGCCGCAGCCCCAGTCGAGCACGCTCGCCGGGTTGTCAGCCCGGATCCGGCGCACGATCGCGCGGTATTCCTCCATCTGCGGCCCGGAGCGGAGGTTGATGTCGCCGCCCCGGGGGTTGGCCCCCGAGAGCTCTTCGTGGTGCACCGGGCCGAGAATAGCCGCCGCCGTCAGGGCGACTGGCCGAGCGAGCGACGGTAGGACGCGAGGGTCCCCTCCGCGGTCGCGGCCCAGGTGTAGCGCGCCGCCCGCTCCCGGCCGGCGGCCCGCAGGCGCTCGACCGGTCCCCCGCCGGTCAGCAGCTGCTCGACGGCCCCGGCGATCTCCCGTGCGGAGTGGGGATCGAAGGTCAGCGCGGCGTCCCCGGCCACCTCGCGCAGCGCGCCCGCGGTCGAGCACGCCACCGGCAGACCACGGGCCATCGCCTCGAGCACGGGCAGCCCGAAGCCCTCGTAGAGCGACGGGAACACGAACGCGGTGCTCGCCGCGTAGAGCCCCTCGAGCATGGCGCCGTCGACCCAGCCGAG
Source organism: uncultured Actinomycetota bacterium (assembly GCA_963771675.1). GTDB lineage: Bacteria > Actinomycetota > Thermoleophilia > Solirubrobacterales > Solirubrobacteraceae > Palsa-465. The sequence goes on from CAVYUJ010000013.1 coordinate 532,522, forward strand.
CAGACGAACGTCATTCGTCAGGGCGAGCGCCGCGATATGCCCGCGCAGCTCCTGCTCGTAGGCGGTCGGGTAGCCGACGAGGACGAGCAGGGGGCGGCGCTGAGCGGGGATCAGGGCCAGGGCCTCCACGAGCCGGGCCAGGTTCTTGTGCGGACGCATGGCCGAGACGCTCAGCACGATGGGCCGATCGCCGGCCTCGAGCGTTCGCCGGAGCTCCGGCTCGGGTGCGCCGGATCCGAGCCGCGCGCCCATGCCCAACGGCACCACGTCGATCGTCTCCGGGTCCAGGCGCAGGAGCCGATGGAGGTCCTCTCGGGTGCTCTGCGCGTCGACGATGACCCGCTCCGAACGCCGCGCGGCCAGCGTCACCACGACGCGCATCCCGAGCCCGAGCACGCCCAGATGGGCCTCGGGCGCGATGCGGTGCATGAGGTCGTGAATCGTGACCGTCCGGGCGAAGCGGCCCCACGCCGGGCCCGTGTTGGCGAGGCTGTGGAGCAGGTCGACGCCTGCGCGGCGGGCCAGAGAGGGAAGCAGCTGCTGCTCGCCCCGGACCCACTCCAGCCGGTTGCGGGCGTGCACCGGCACCGTGACCGAGGGGATCAGCTGTGACCACGGGCCGTCCGCCGCCGCGGCCTCCCGGTTGACGAAGGCGGTGAACCGAGTGTCCGGCGCGGCGTGGACGAGCTCCGGAATCAGCTCTCGCGCGTAGGTCTCGGTCCCGCCGGTGTCACCGGGCACGAGGTAGAGGAGATTGAGTCCGACGTGCGCCAGGCGCCCGCCGCCACCAGCCCAGGTCAACTGGCTCGGGGTGGCCACATCCGCGGCTTGCGGCCAGGGCAGACGAACGCGTATTGGACGGCCGGGTTGGCTGGGTCGCTCAGCGTCTTGGGGCTCAGGCCGGCCGCCAGCCCACGGACGGCATAGATTCCTGCTCCCCCCTCCAGACTCAGACGCTGGCACGGAGCGGGATCCCCCGGCCGCGGACTGTGCACGAACATGAACAGCGAGTTGGGCTTCTGGTCAGTCGTTGCGCTGACATAGATCCTCATCATGTCCCCGTAGGGCAGGACCCCGAGTGCGCTGAAGTCGACTCCGTCCGCGGAGACCGGGTCCACGGCGATCCGGGTGACGCCCGTTTCGCTGAATCCACGGATCAGCGCCGGGACGTCGGCGTCGTGCTCCGGGCCGCCGCGCAGCCACCCCTGGTCCTGGTACAGGGTGAACTTCCACGTGTAGAGAAAGTTGTTCTGGGCGCCGGGGAGGGAGAGCGCGATCCGGCTGTTGTGGCCGATGCCAAAGGACATCCCGACGAAGTTGATCACGGCGACTGCGACCACGGCCGAGGTTGCGGCGATGCGCCACCCGCGCCGGCTGATCCCGGGGAGCCAGAAAGTCCCGAGCACCGCCACATAGATGAGCGCCGGAAGGTCGTAGCGGGGGTCCTTGTGGGTAAGATAGGTCACCCCCAGGTAGGAGACGAGGCCCCCGACGAGGAGGTCTGGCAGGAAGCTCTGCGTGGACAGCCGATCGCGGACGCTGCGGACGATCGCGATCGCGGTCCCGACGATGAACGCGATGGTGAGCGGCAGCCCGATCTGCTGGTTGACGAGGTTCCAGAAGTACCAGCCGAAGCTCCGCACCGACCACCGAGGCGGTGATTGGATCGGATTGACGTACAGCTGGCCGATCGACGTGAACGTGCCAGTCATCTCCGACCAGTGGTCTATGTACCACGGTCCGGCGATCACGAACAGTGCGAGCGCCAGGCCGAGGACGCCGCGCCAGTTCCGCCACCCTCCGCGTAGGAACACCGCGGCGAGGATCCCAGCCAGGAACACGACTGACGTCTCCTTGGTGAGCATGGCGAGACCGCACAGGGCTCCCGCCCCGATCGACACCCATACCCGCTCGAACCGACGAGAAGCGAGGATTGCCCAGACACTGACGGCCACCATCGCCGCCTGTGGCGTGTCGACCATGAAGCTGTGGAACATCGACGGCACCATCGGCGAGCCGAGCGCGAACAGACCGGCCAGCAGCCCGGCGCGGGGCCCCGCGACGATCGCTGCAGTGCCATAGCAGCCGAACGCCAGCAGGGGGACGAACACGATGTTGGCGGCCAGCATCATCGCGATCGGGTGCATACCGACCAGGACGTAGGAGATGCCACCGACGAGATGCACGAGCGGCGGGTACGTGGTGTAGATCTCGAACGGCATCCAGAACCTGCCGTGCGACAGCATCACGCCGTCGTAGTAGGCGATGTTCATGTGGTTGCCGGCGTCCCAGATGGGGACCCGGTTGTCCTGTGTCATCCACCATGCGGACACGGCGACGAAGGTAATCACCGCCAGCCACAGCCAGCCCGTCGGCGTGTTGACGGCGGTCCACGTGCGGGCGGTGCTGATCGGGCGCCGTCTGGTCGAGCGACCCGCGTACGCGTTGGCGAGTTCCGCCTCCACTGCGGCCATGATAACGCCGCCCTATCGTGTAAGGATGGCGTCGGAAGCGCTGCCTGTCGCCGGGCTCAACGACGAACTGACCCCCCCGCTGGTCACGGTGGGCATCCCGACCTACAACCGGCCGGCCGAGCTCGAACGGGCTGCGCGCTCCGTCCTGGAACAGGACTACGCGCCCTTGGAGGTCCTCATCTCAGACAACGGGTCCAGCGATCCCGATGTGCGCCGCGTCGGGGAACGGCTGGCCTCAGAGGATGCGCGGGTGCGATTCGTCAGCCATGGCGAGAACCGGGGGCACGAATTCAACTTTCAGTGGCTGCTGGACTCCGCGCGCGGCGACTTCTTCATGTGGCTGTCAGACGACGACTGGATCGACCCGGCCTACGTGCGGCGGTGCGTCGATGTGCTGCGGGCGGATGCCGCCACCGTCCTGGTCTGCGGGGCCGGCCGCTATCACCGCGACGGGGAGCACGTCCTCGACGAGCGGGCCATCAACCTGACGCAGAGCAGCGCTGCGGCACGCCTGGTGCACTACTTCGCCCGGGTCAGCCTCAACGGGCCGATGTTCGGCGTGGCGGCCCGCGGCGACCTGGTGCCGATCGGGTTCCCGCCGGTGATCGGTGGTGACTGGATGCTCGTGTCCTCGCTGGCGGCGCTGGGCCGGGTCCGCACGCTGCCCGACGTCCACATCCACCGCTCGATGACGGGCCTTGGCTCCGATGCCTCGCGCCTGGCCGCCGACTTCGGCCTGCGCGGCATCGTCGCGCGCCAGTCGCACGCCTTCGTCGCCGCCGCCGTCGCTCGTCAGATCGCGACCGGGGCCGGCACCTACCGGACGATGGGCCGCCTCACCCGCGTCCTGGTGGCGGGCGCCGCGGCGGCGCTCATCCTGGCGCGGTTCACCGGCGCGGAGACGATTCGGCGGCTGCTGGGGCCCCGTCGGGCGGGGGCGCTGGAGCGCCGGGTGTCGCGCCTCCTGAGGGCGCTGGACGCGCGATGAGCGCTGCCCGCCACCAGGCGATGGTGTCGGCCGCGCGCTGCTCGAGCGTCGCCGGCGGCACCCACCCGACCTCCTCACGGAGCCGGGTGACGTCGGCGCTGAGCTCTGCGGGCTCGGCCGCCGAGGCCTCGAGCGCCCCGAACCGGGGCAGATCGGGGCGGCAACCGGCCTCCGCGAGCGCCTGCACGAGATGGCGGATGCGCACCGGGCGTCCGGAGGCGAGGTTGACCGGGCCGGCCGCCGGCGATCGCAGGAGGGCCACGAACGCGTCGGCGAGGTCCTCGGAGTAGAGGAAGTCACGCACCTGCTCGCCGTGCGAGCACAGCGCAGGCTCGCCGAGGGCGATGGCCCGGGCCACCGATCCGCCCAGCCGCGATGGCGCCTCGCGCGGCCCGAACACGAAGAAGACCCGGCCCCAGGCGAAGCTCAGCCCGGCCTCCTGGGCATAGCACTCGGCAATCAAGCGCAACGCATGCTTGCTGGCGCCGTACAGCGTCGCTGGATCACACGGCGTCTCGCCTTCGACGCAGACGGTGCGCGCCTCCCACGCGTACTCGGCGCACGTCCCCGCCATCACCACGCGCTGTCCTCCCGACTCAGCGAAGGCCCGGAGCAGCCGCAGGCTGGCCTCGACCCAGCGCACGTTCTCGGGCGAGCGCCAGAACAGCCCCGGTTCGGCGTACCACGCGAGGTGCAGCAGGTGCGTCGGGGCCACGCGCGCCAGGAGCTGCTCGGTCTGCGCGGGGTCGTGTAAGTCGGCCCGCTCCCAACACACCTCCCGAGGCGAGAGCGCGGTGGTGCCCTGTGAGCTGACGGCGTGGACCTCGAAACCCGCGCGCAGCAGCGGGTCAAGCGTCCCTGCGCCGATGAACCCGGTTGCCCCGGTGACCAGGACCCGGCTCACGACGCGTGATCCGCGTAGGTGGCGTCGCGCTCGGCGATCGTCCGGCCGTGCGCCGGCGGCTCTGGCCAGTCGATGGCGAAGGCCGGGTCGTCCCAGCGGACGCCACGGCCGGCGGCGGCATGGTAGGGCGCCGAGATCTGGTAGTAGATCTCGGTGTCGTCGCGCAACGTCTGGAAGCCATGGGCGCAGCCGCGCGGAATGAACAGCGCGCACCCGTTGTCCTCGTCCAGCGTTGCCGCGCACCAGCGCAGGTAGCCGGTCGACTCTGGCCTGAGATCGACGGCGACGTCGTAGATGGCGCCGCGAGTGCAGCGCACGAGCTTGGCCTCGCCGTGGGGCTCTGCCTGGTAGTGCAGCCCGCGGAGGGTCCCAGCGCGGCGGTTGAACGAGGTGCTGCACTGCTCGATCGCCGGATTCATGCCGCGGCTCGCGTACTCACCGGCGCTGAATACGCGAGCGAAGTGGCCGCGCTCATCGGTCATGCGCTCGGGCTCGACCAGCCACACCCCCGGCACCGTCATCTCGGTGAAGATCACAGGCGGCGCGCGCGGCGGTCGGGCATACCGCTAGTTTAGGTGCGCTGATGCGGTTCTCCGTGCTCTTGCCCAGCTACAACGGGCTCCAGTTTCTGCGCTACGCGGTGCAATCGGTACTGCGTCAGGACCACTGCGACTGGGAGCTGGTGATCTCTGACAACCACTCCACCGATGACATCGGCGGCTATGTCGCGAGCGTCGGCGACGACAGGATCCGCTACATCCGCACCGAGGAGTTCATTCCGGTCACCGACAACTGGAACAACGCCCTGCGTCACAGCACGGGCGACTACGTGGTGATGCTCGGCAACGACGATGCGTTGCTTCCCGGCTACTTCTCGGCGCTGTCGGAGACGATCGAGCGGCTGGCACAGCCCGATGCCATCTACACCGCTGCCGTGCTCTACGCCTACCCCGGCGTTCTTCCCAACGCTCCGGAGGGCTATCTGGAAGTGCAGCATGCCGCGCCGTTCTTTGCCGGCGCCAGCGAACCGTTCCTGCTCGATTCTGGCGCGGCACGTCGGCTCGCCGCTGACGCCGTGGGGATGCGGGCCCGTTACGCGTTCAACATGCAGTACGTCGTGCTCAAGCGCGAGACGATGAATGCGCTGGCCGCCGGCGGGGAGTTCTTCCGCTCGCCGTTCCCCGACTTCTATGCCATGAACCTCGTCTTCGCCATGGCTCCCCGGATCGGCGTGGATCCCCAGCCTCGGGTGCTCATCGGGATCACCCCTGCGTCCCACGGTTTCCTGTACTTCAACCATCGCGAATCCGACGCACTGGCGCTGCTCAACACGGCAAACGTTGATCCGGACATCCGGCACGATCTCGGACCGGTGCTGAGGCCCGGGACCAACATGAACACGTCGTGGCTGCTGGCGATGGAGGCGCTCTGGCGCCGCCTGGGGTCACCGCCGGACATGCGACCGGACTACAAGCGCTACCAGCGCCTCCAGGCCCTGTTCTGCCTGCAGGCCCACTACCTACATCAGACGATCACGCGCGACGAGCTCAAAGTCTCCGCGACGGCGCTGACGCCGGTCGAGCGGATCGCCGCGACGATTCTGGGGCCGCTCGGTGGTGCGCTGCTGCGCCACAGCCCGGTCTCGGTCCGCCGCATGCTCGGCGGGATCTACGACCGGATCGTGCGCCAGTTCCCTGGGGGGGGCGAGCAGCCCGAGCGTGAGGTGGGGCGCTACCGTGACGCACTCGAGGTGTTTGACTCGGTCTCGGCCCGGACGCTCTCGGCGCATCAGTGAGCGCGCCGGCCTGTGTCATCTGTGTATCGTGGCGGTGCCACGGTGCCGGCATTCATCGCCACCGACCGCAACCGTCGGATCTCGGATGAGCGGTTCGAGTACCGCCGGTGCCAGGCGTGCGGCACGCTCGGCCTCGCGGCAGTGCCCGACGACATCGGCCGCTACTACCCGCACGAGTATTACGCGCTGCCCTCCAGCCGCGAGGAGCTCATGGTCAGCGCCGCGTCCGAGCGCTACAAGCTCGACCTCATACGCACGTTCGCGCCCGGAGGCCGGTTGATCGAGGTGGGCCCGGCGATCGGCGGCTTTGCCGTCCACGCGCAAGGCGCCGGGTACGACACCAGCGCAATCGAGATGGACGCGGACTGCTGCCGGTTTCTGCGCGAGGTGGTCGGCATCGAGGTCTATGAAACCGCGGACCCGTCGACCGCGCTGCGCAACAATGGCCGTTTTGACGTCATCGCGATGTGGCAGGTTCTCGAGCATCTCGCCGATCCCGTGTCCGTGCTGGAGGCCGCCGCGTCCGCGCTCGCGCCCGGCGGGATCCTGGTGATCGCAGTGCCCAATCCCGAGGCGCTCCAGTTCCGGGTATTCGGCGTGCGGTGGGCGCACATCGACGCCCCTCGACACCGCTCGCTGATCCCGGCGCGCGCCCTCGCTGCGTTGGCCGAGCGCCTGGGTCTCGAGGTCGCGATGGTGGCCACGCGCGACACCGGAACGGTGGGATGGAACTGGTTTGGGTGGCGCGAGTCGCTCGCCGGTTACGCGCGCGATGAGCGGGCCCGCCGCCTGCTCCGGTTCGCCGGATCCGTCGTCACCCGGCTGGTGGCACCGGTGGAGCGCCGCCGCGAGAACGCGGCGACCTACACGCTCGTCCTGCGCCGTCCGGGGCCGTCGTCGGCCGCACCGCCCCGCAGCTGGGCCGGCACGCTGCGCCGGGCCGTGCGGCTGGTGCGCGGTCTCCCCGGCGTGGCCCCGATGCTGCCGGGCAACCGGCGCCGCGCCGAGGTGCTCCAGCACCCCGCGGGACGCCGTCCGGACGCGATCGCCGGGCTCATGCCCGACCGGTCCCCCGACGACCGCGACGTCGAGATCGCCGGCCGACTCCTGCGCGCCTACGACGCAGGCTACGCCTCAGCGCAGGCCGACCCGGGGCGCTCGCGCCAGGACATCTGGACGATGATCTCCGCCCGGCAGGCCACGTTCGCCGCAGTGATGGCGGACGGCGACCCGGAGGGTCTCGCCGCCTACCTGTGCAACGTCTCTCGCCACGATGCCTCCGATTGGCATCGTCCAGGGTGACGCCGAGTACCTCCGCATCAGCGAGGACGCCGATTACCGCAGGTTCCTAACCGCGATGGTCACCGACAAGCTCGTGTCACTGGCCGAGGCCGTCCGGGCATTGCAGGTGGAGAACCCCGAACAGGGGCCCTGGGGTCGCGCCGACGGTGACGTGAGTGCCATGGTGAACGGCATCTCGGAGGCTATCGGCGTAGACATCACTCCACCTGACATCGATGGTGGCCTGTTCAAGCTGCACGCCCGCCAGGGGGACTTCGGTGAGCGTGACATCAATGCCGTGTTCACCGCATGGCTGCTGCGGAGTGTCGCGCGGCGGTTCAGTGAGCCGCGCGTCTGTGAGATCGGAGCCGGGTCGGGCCGGGTCGCGTATTGGAGCCGCCGGCTAGGCCTCGGCTCTCACACCATCATCGACCTTCCTGCGGTCAACGTGGTGCAGGGGTACTACCTCCTCCGCGCGCTGCCGGACGAGCGCGTGCGCCTGTACGGAGAGGCCGACGGAGGTGACGAGCCGGCGACGATCACCGTCTGGCCCAACCATGCCATCGATGAGCTGGACGGCTCCGAGTTCGACCTGGTCGTCAATCAGGACTCGATGCCCGAGATGGATCGTGAGACCCTCGAGGGGTGTCTGCGGTGGATGGGCACCGTCGCCACCAAGCTGTTTCTCAGCATCAACCACGAGAGCCGGCCGCCATACGGGAACAACCTGCGACACGTCAACGTGGCAGAGGCGGTCGATGCCGTGGGTGGCTTTGCGCTGATCGAGCGCTACCCGTACTGGTTGCGGCGCGGCTACGTCGTCGAGCTGTATGAGCGGGCCCGCGGTTGACCCCGCGGGTCAGTCGAGCAGGCGCATCTCCGGCGCGCGCGCCGCAAATCGGCCAGACCAGTCGCGGACATACGCGTGCTGCTCCATGATCTCGCCGCGAAGGTTCCACGGCAGGATGAGGACGACGTCGGGCTGCGTGTCTCTGAGGTGCTCGGGCGAGCGAATGGGGATGTGGCTGCCGGGCAGGAGGTGGCCCTGCTTGTGCGGGTTGAGGTCGACCGTGTAGTCGATGAAATCAGTGCCCACGCCACAGAAGTTCAGCAGCGTGTTGCCCTTGGCCGGCGCGCCGTAGCCGGCGATTGACAGGCCCTGACGCTTGAGGTCGATCAGAAACGACAGGATCTCCCGCTTCTCCCGGGGAACCTCCCGGGCGTAGCCGCGGTAGACGTCGATCGCCGCGTAGCCGGCGTCACGCTCGCGGGCGGCGAGCTCGGTCGCCCGCTTGCTCTCGCGATGGGCGGCGTCCTTGTGACAGCCATAGATCCGTAGCGACCCACCATGGGTTGGGATCTCCTCGACGTCGAACAGGCGCATTCCGTGGGCCTCGAACACCTGGCGGACGGTGAGGAACGAGAAGTAGCTGAAGTGCTCGTGGTAGATGGTGTCGAACTGCTTCTCGTCGATGAGACGCATCAGATGGGGGAACTCGACGGTGACCACGCCCTCTGCGGCCAGCAGGACCTTCATCCCGGCCACGAAGTCGTTGAGGTCAGGCACATGAGCCAGCACGTTGTTGGCGATCAGCAAATCCGCGTGGAGCTCCTGCGCGACCTCGCGCGCGGTCTCGCGCCCAAAGAACTGCACCCGAGTTGGGATCCCCTTGGCGACCGCCACCTCGGCGACGTTTCCGGCGGGTTCGATGCCCAGGACGGGAATGCCCGCACGGGCGAAGAACTGCAGCAGGTACCCGTCGTTGGACGCCAGCTCGACCACGTGTGAGCCAGCTCCGAGTCCGAAGGCGGCGATGACCTGTTCGGCATAGCGCTCGGAATGTTCCAACCAGCTGGTGGAGTACGAGGAGAAGTACGCGTAGTCGGAGAAGATCTGGTCCGGCGTCTCGAACTCCTCGAGCTGGACCAGGAAGCAGGAGGAACAGACGAACGCGTGCAAGGGGTAGAACGGCTCCATCGCGGTGCCCTGCTCCACCGTCAGATAGCTGTTGGACAACGGCGACATCCCGAGGTCGGCAAAGGTTTCTGACAGGGGCGCGTGGCAGAAGCGGCAGCGGGGATCCATGGGCCCGCAGCCTAGCGGAGGGGTGCCCGGCGCCTGCCGCGGAGCAGGTGGGTCAGCTCCGGGGGGAGGCGCCTGGTCACGGCCAGGCCGGCGGTGTAGATGGCAAGCCCGATCACCGTCCCGATGACCGGGTGGACCCCGGGGAGCAGGAGCGGTGCCGCGCCCGCGGCACCCGCCACCGTCACCGAGGCGACCGCCCTCAGGTTCATGCGCACGTGCTCGTGGCGCAGCAGCAGAGTGAGCTGCCCGAGCGCCAGGCAGGTCTCCGCGATGACGGCCGAATACGCCGCCCCCTTAGCCTGGGCGACGGGGATGAGGACGAGCGAGAGGACGATGTTCGCGGCCAGCGCGGCCGCGTTGCTGATCAGCAGCGCGGAGTGCTGGCGGAGCGAGAGCAGTGCGAAGCCGGTCGCCACCGACATGAACGTCGCCACCAGGGACAGGCCCTGGATCTGGAGCACCGGAGCGGCCGGGGCTCCGGCGTGCCCGGCGAGCACATCGATCACGAACGGTGCGCTGAGGACGACGAGCAGCACGAAGAAGGTGCCCACGATCAGCGCCAGCTCGAGGATGCGCCCGGTGGCGTACGCGAATCGCTCGGTGTCGTTGCGCGCGGCTCGGGAGATGATCGGGAAGGCGGCGCCGATCGCCAGGCTGGGCACGCCGACGAGAACCTCGGTCACCTTGAACGACGTCGCGAAGTACCCGGTCTGCTGGGCCGCGGCGTCAAGGGACATGACCACGATGGTCACCCGGAAATACATGGAGTTCAGTGCAATGGCGGCGGCGTAGGGCAGCGTGTCCTTGAGCAGTGGCCACCGCTCGGGCCCCCGCATCGCCGGGCGCAGCGGCGTGATGTCACGTACGACGAACGCCGTGAGCAGAAGCGTCAGCAGCGCGGCGGGGATCGTCACCGCCAGGAACGGCAGCAGGCCGGCTCCGGCGAGGACCAGCGCCACGATGAGGATGACCAGGACCACCTGGCGTGACACCGTGATGATCGTCGACCAGCCGAACCGCAGCTCTCCCTGCAGCGCGGCGGTGAGCAGGTTGGCGATCACCTGCAGCGCCATGCCGGCGCCGGCCAGCAACGTGCCGATGACCATCGTTTTGCCGTAGCCCGCGATCAGCGCGAACGCCACGCCCACGAGCACGGCCGCGCTGCTGAGCTGGATCCGGAGTCCGAGGAGGCTCCTCATGATCCGCCGGCGATCATCTCCGCTGTGGGTCGACCACTCGCGCAGGGCGATGCCCACCAGTCCCGCGTCGGTGAGACCGCCCACGATCGTAACCAGGGCTACCACCGTGCTGTAGCGCCCGAAGTCCGCGATGCCGAGGTGGCGGATGAGGAGAGGGGCGGAGACCACCGACAGCAGGATGGAGACGACGTAACCGCCGCTGGAGAGCAGGCCGCCCCGCAGGGCGGCCGGGCCGGCGTCGGGAGAGTCGACGAGATCGCCCGTGTTTTCCAACTCCTCCACGACGGGCGGGGTCGCCGGCCCAGATGAGCTCATCGGACAGATGGTAGGGGCGGGTGACGCGGCGCCCGGGCCGGACAGCGGCCAACCGCCGGGCCACCCGATGACGCAATAATCCTCGGCCGTATGCCCGCCGAACCCAACATCAGGGGCGCGCGCCCATGAAGGCCGTGATCCTGGCCGGTGGTCTCGGATCGCGCCTGAGCGAGGAGACCGTCAGCCGGCCCAAGCCGATGGTCGAGATCGGCGACAAGCCGATCCTCTGGCACATCATGCAGATCTATGCCGCCCACGGCATCGACGAGTTCATCGTCTGCCTGGGTTACAAGGGCTACATGATCAAGGAGTACTTCGCCAACTACTACCTGCATACGTGCGACGTCACCTTCGACCTCGCCGGGGGAGGGATGGAGGTGCACCGCTCCGCCGCCGAGCCGTGGAGGGTGACGCTCGTGGACACCGGTGAGACAACGATGACCGGGGGTCGGCTGCGGCGTGTTCTCCCGTACCTGGAGGGCGAGAGCGCGTTCTGCTTCACCTATGGCGACGGGGTGACCGATCTCGACATCCGGGCGCTGGTGGCCTTCCACCGCGAGCAGGGACGGATCGCCACCGTCACCGCTGTCCAGCCGCCGGGCCGCTTCGGGGCGATGCACGTCGATGGCGCGCTGGTGGACGCCTTCGAGGAGAAGCCGCGCGGGGACGGAAGCTGGATGAACGGTGGCTTCTTCGTCCTCTCCCCAGAGGTGGCGCGCTACCTGACGGATGACCGGACCGTGTGGGAGCAGGAGCCGCTGCGCTCGCTGGCCCGCGACCGCCAGCTCGCCTGTTTCTGCCACGACGGTTTCTGGCATCCGATGGACACCCTGCGCGACCGCAACGACCTCCAGGCCCTGTGGGAGGGCGGCACCGCGCCGTGGCGCACGTGGCGATGATCGACGCCGAGTTCTGGCGGGGGCGGCGGGTGCTGCTCACCGGGCACACCGGCTTCAAGGGCGGATGGCTGGCGCTCTGGCTGCAGTCGCTGGGCAGCCGGGTTCACGGGATCTCGCTGCCGGCGCCGACGACCCCGTCGCTCTACGAGGTGGCTGACGTCGGCCGTGACATGGCCGGGCAGGCCGAGGTCGATATCCGCGACGCGGCGGCGCTCGATGCCGCGGTGCGCAGCGCCGATCCGGAGGTGATCATTCACCTCGCGGCCCAGCCGCTGGTCCGCCTCTCCTTCGTCGAGCCGCGTGACACGTTCGCTACCAACGTGATGGGGACGGTCAACCTGCTGGAGGCGGCGCGCGGGGTGGACGGGCTGCGAGCGGTGGTCGTCGTGACGTCCGATAAGTGCTACGAGAACCACGGCTGGGAATGGGGCTACCGCGAAGACGAGCCGATGGGCGGCCACGACCCGTACTCGAGCTCCAAGGGCGCCGCTGAGCTGGTCACCGCGGCCTACCGCCGCTCGTTCTTCTCCGGGGAGGGCGCGGCCGCCGTCGCGTCGGCCCGGGCCGGGAACGTCATCGGCGGGGGGGACTGGGGAGCCGAGCGCCTGCTGCCGGACCTGGTCCGGGCCGCGCTCGACGGCGGCACGCTGCACATCCGCAACCCGACCGCGGTCCGGCCCTGGCAGCACGTGGTCAACCCGCTCGGCGGCTACCTCTTGCTGGCCCAGGCGCTGTGGGAGTCATCGGCGCACGCCGCCGGGTGGAACTTCGGGCCCCCCGACGACGATGCGCGGCCGGTGCGCTGGGTGGTGGAGCGCGTGCGCGGGAAGTGGGGCGGACGTCCCCAGTGGCGCCCCGATGACGGGCCCCATCCTCACGAGGCCCACTATCTCAAGCTTGACTCCTCGCGGGCCCGCGAGCGCTTGGGATGGCGTCCCGCGGTATCGCTCGACAGTGCGCTGGAGAGCATCGTGCGCTGGTATGAGGGCTTCGAAGCCGGAGCCGACATGCGGGAGATGACGCTGGAGCAGATCCGCGAGCTCACTACCTGACACCCTCCCGCCGCGCCGCCGCGCCGCCGCGCCGGTCAGCGATGGGCCACGAAGTTCCACATCGGCTCGAAGTAGACGTCGACGAACTGGGCGCGTGAATACGGCCCGGCGCCGTCGATGTCGAAGATGCGCATCTCGGCGCCGGAGACCAGCAGGTCGTAGACCTGCTCGGGCGAGGTCTGGTACTCCTGCTGGGCGCCCGGGCCGTGCTCGAAGATGACGATCGGGGCATGGCGCGTCAGCGTCTCCATCGCGCCCTCGATCACCTGCCGCTCCGCGCCTTCGACATCGATCTTGATGAGCGCCGGCATGTAGTCGGGCGGCAGGGCGTCGTCGAGCCGGTCGACCCGCACCGTGAACGGCTGGCCGGCCTCGGCCGGCGTGCCGGTCCGCAACTTGAGCCCGCTCTGCATCTCGCCTCCCACCATCCGGTGAAAGACGGCCTCGCCGCTTTCGTCCGAGACGGCGGCGTTGCGGACGTCGACCCCGGGGAACTCAGCGGCGAGGCGGGCAGCGAACTCGGGCAGCGGCTCGTAGGCGATGTGCCGTCCTTGAGGGGAAACGCGCACGATCTCACGCAGGATTGTGCCGGCGTGGGCGCCGATGTCGATGCAGTTCGCGTCCTGGCGCAGGGTGAACGCCATGAGCAGGCGTATGTGCTCGTTGTCGACGCGGTCCCGCCGGACCATCGGATGCATCCACTCCCAGACGGTCCGCAAGGGGACCTCGAGGCCGACGCGTGTGGCCACCTGGCGCACCGCCTCACGCTCCCTGGGGCCTAGTGACCTCATCGCGCGTGCGCCTCGAGGACGCTCATCAGCACAGCCTCCTGCTCCTCGCCGAGCCCGCGCCAGTCATACCGGCGCTCGGCCAGGGCGCGCGCGCTCTCGCCCAGCCGGACTCGCAGCTCGGGCTCGCGCAACAGCCGGATCGTCGCCGCAGCGAACTCGGCGGGCTCGTTGGCCACGAGCAGGTGCTCACCCGCGACGACGTCGGGCAACCCCTCCCAGCCCAGCGAGGTGGAGACGATCGGGCGCCCTGCGGCGAGCGCCTCGACGATCTTGACCCGAATCCCGGCCCCGGTGAGGATCGGGACGATGACGGCGTGGGCCCGATCGTAGTAGGGCCCCATGAGCGGCACGGGGCCGACGACCGTGATCCCCGGACGCTGGCCCAGAGCGAGGACACTCGGCGGCGGCGCGCGGCCGACGATGTCCAACTGTGCGTCGGGGACCGTCCGGAGCACCTCGGGCCAGACATGGTCGGCAAACCAGGCGATCCCCTGGCTGTTGGGCGGGTAGCCCAGTGTGCCGGTGAACACCAGGCGCGGCGGCCCCTCCGGGTCGGATGCCCGGGTCAGCTCCCGAGTGTCGACCCCGGTCGGGATCACGGACACGGGGATCGGAGCGCTGCGGCGCACCTCCTCGGCCTCGAACGTCGAGACCGCCACTGCCGCCTGATAACGCTTGAGCATCCGCAGCGTATGGAGACGGTAGCGCGCGGCCTCGGCGCGCAGCAGTGCCGCGGGGAGCCCGGAGGCAAGGCGGGCGCGAGAGAGGTACCAGTGCCAGACGAGGTTGTGCAGCGTCAGCACCGCCGGCAGCGACGGGGGCAGCGACCGGACCCAACCGGCGGCCATGTCGTGGCCGACCATGACCACGTCAGGACGCCACTCGCGCACGGCGCGCTGGGCCAGCGCGCGCATCCCCACCCAGAACACGCGCATCTCGAGCGCTCGCATCGGCGCCAGCACGGCGGTGGCGAGCACCTGCGGCTCGGTCCGCACGGCGCTCAGCACCTCGGTTCGCTTCGATGCCGGCCGCGCCAGCACCCAGTTCTCGACGCCCGCCTCGCGCAGCGACTGGGCGTGCGGGGCCTCGTCGGGGGTGACCGGCGAGATGTTCAGCACGGCGTGGCCGCGCTCCACGAGGTGGCGACACAGGAAGTACTCGCGGCCACGGCCTCCGCCTCCCCCCGGCTCGAAGGGAAGCTCAGGCGTGAGGTGCAGCAGGCGCATCGCTAATCGGCCCGGCGGATCGAGGCCGAGCCCCAGACGTCGCCCCACTCGGTCAGCCGCTCCGGCTTGTCGGCCAGGAACGCGTCGAAGGCCCGCTTGCACGCCCACTCAGACTCAGGGCTGTTGTAGTCGTGCATGACGAGATAGCCGCCGGGGGCCAGCCGAGGGTAGAAGAACTCCAGGCTGGCCATGGTGGGTGGGTAGAGGTCGAGGTCCAGCAGCACGAACGCGAACCGTTCATCAGCGACAGTTTGTAGCGTCTCGGGGACGTAGCCTGGCGTGATGATCACGTTGGGCGAGGCGCCCACGCGGCGCGATACGGCGGCCGCGCTGGTGTCGCGGAACCGTCGATCGACCGAGCCGGTGGGGAGGTCGCGCTCGGGGAAGCCGTCGAAGGTGTCGAACAGATACAGCCGGCGCTGTGGCGCCACCCGGTGCAGGAAGGCGCTCGTCTCACCCCGCCACACCCCGACCTCGGCGATGGTACCGGGGATGTCCTCGTTGAGCACGCGCTGCAGGGCGAGACCGAGCGTCGTGTAGCGGAAGTAGTCGTCCGACGCCGTGATCGACTCGTGGATCTTCGCGTCGAACGTGGGAAAGCGCATCTCGCGAAAGCGAACCAGCGGGCGCAGAAGGCGGCCCCGGACCGCGGGAACTCGCGACCGGAGACGTTCGACCAGCAGCTCGGCACGCGCACGGATGGCGGATTGGTCAGTCACGGCCCATATCCAAGCGGATCGGGTGACATGACGGTCTGCGGGTCCATCAGTACGCTGGCGGCGATGCTGATCCGGGCCAAGGCACCCCTGCGCATCTCGTTCGCCGGCGGTGGCACCGACGTGCCGCCGTTTCCCGAGCGGGAGGGCGGCCTGGTGCTCAACGCCACCATCAATCGCTACGCGTACGGGACTCTGCGCCAGCGGTCAGATGGGACGATCACGATCCACTCCTATGACTACGACTCGCGCGTCGAGTTGGCGCCCGACGAGGCGCCCGTGTTCGACGGCAAGCTCGATCTCGCCAAGGCGGCCATCTCCCGGTTCACGGAGGGCAGCGAATCCGGGTTCGATCTTCTCCTGCACTCCAACGCGCCCCCCGGCTCGGGCCTTGGCGCCTCCTCGGCGATGATGGTCGCCCTGATCGGCGTGCTGGCGGAATTCCGCGGCCTGCCGGTCACTGACTACGAGCTCGCTGAGCTGGCGCACTCGATCGAGCGCGAGGAGCTGGGGATCAAGGGCGGGCGCCAGGACCAGTACGCCGCCACCTTCGGTGGATTCAACTTCATCGAGATCAAGGGCGACCACGTGGTCGTCAACCCGCTGCGCATCCCCCAGGACATCGTGTTGGAGCTCGAGCACAACCTGCTGCTCTGCTACACCGGGACTACCCGCCAGAGCGACCACATCATCGATGATCAGATGGGTCGCTACGTAGCCGGCAACGCCGACGCCACAGCTGGGCTGAAGGCGCAGAAACAGCTCGCCGTCGATATGAAGAACGCGCTGCTCCAGCGCCGGCTGAGCGATTTCGGCGATCTGCTGCACGCCGCCTGGGAGGCCAAGAAGCGGATGTCCGATCGAATCTCCAACCGCCACATCGACGACCTCTACGCCGCCGCGCGCGACGCGGGCGCGATCGGCGGCAAGGTCACCGGGGCCGGAGGGGGCGGGTACCTGCTCCTGTACTGCCGGCACGATCGCAAGCACGAGATCGCGGCACGGGTGCGTGCTCTGGGCGCGGTCGTCGACGACTTCGCCTTCGAGGGCGCGGGCCTGCGGACCTGGCGGGTCGATGGGAGCTGATCCCGCATCCGTCGCCCGCGGCGCGATCGAGGACAACGTGGCGCTGGGCCGCCGGCTGCTCGAGCGCGACCGCGTGTCGGAGATCGTGCGGGTGGCGGAGCTCGTCAGCGCGTCGCTCTCAGCGGGCGGCAAGCTCGTGGTGTTCGGCAACGGCGGCAGCGCCAGCGACGCATCGCACATCGCCACCGAGTTCGTGGCCCGGTTCATGCGCGACCGGCGCGCTTTGCCTGCTCTGTCGCTGTCGGCTGACAACTCCGCGTTGACCGCGATTGCCAACGACTTCGGTTTCGAGCGTGTCTTCGCGCGCCAGCTCGAGGCGCTGGCCGGTCCGCCCGACATCGCCCTGGCGATCTCCACCAGCGGCCGCTCAGCCAACGTTCTGGCCGGAGCGGAGATGGCGCGGTCGCTGGGGCTGACAACCGTCGGGCTCACCGGCACGGGCGGCGGCGAGCTGGCCGGCCTCGTCGACGTCTGCCTGTGCGTCCCCTCCGACGTCACCGCCCGGGTGCAGGAGGGCCACATTCTCATCGGTCACGTGCTGTGCGAGCTGGTCGAGCAGACACTCACCTGAGCGCGGTCTTCCTCGACCGCGACGGTGTGATCAACCGCAAGGCGCCAGAGGGCGAGTACGTGACCTCGTGGGCCGAGTTCGCCTTTCTCCCGCAGGCGCTCGGAGGACTGCGGCTGCTCGCCGAGTGGGGGGTGCCGGTCGTCGTCGTCACCAACCAGCGGGGCATTGCGCGCGGACGGCTGACCGAGGCGGATCTGGAGGACATCCACAACCGGATGAGTGCCACGGTGGCCGATGCGGGTGGGCGGCTCGACGCGATCTACCACTGCCCCCACGAGGGGGCCTGCGCGTGCCGCAAGCCCGAGATCGGGATGCTCCGCCAGGCGGCGGCCGACCTGGGCCTGGACCTCAGTGAGGCCGCCATGGTCGGTGACAGCGCCTCGGACATGGAGGCCGCCCGGCGCATCGGCGCCCTGCGGGTACTGGTGGGTGCGCAGGCCGCGGCGGACGCCCCCGACGCGGACCACGTAGCCGCGGACCTCGCCGCTGCGGTGCGCTGGCTGATGGCCCGCTGCGCATGAGCAGCGCACCGCGCAGGCCGGCCGGTATCGTCAGAACCGCTCCGCGTGATGCAGACGCTCCCGACCACGCTCTCCGGCCCGATCCTGATGGCTCCGACTGTCCACGGCGACGAGCGCGGGTTCTTCTTGGAGTCCTACCGACGCAGCGCCCTGGCCGACCTGGGGATTCATGACGAGTTCGTCCAGGACAACCACTCGCGCTCGCGGCGCGGGATCGTGCGCGGCATGCACTACCAGCCGGGTCAGGCCAAGCTGATCCGCTGCGTGCGCGGAGCGATCCTCGACGTCGTGGTCGACATCCAGCGCGGCTCGCCGCAGTTCGGGGAGTGGGAGGGCTTCGTGCTCGACGATTCCGAGCACCATCAGCTCTACTGCCCGGATGGCTTTGCCCATGGGTTCTGCGTGCTCTCGGAGATGGCGGACGTCACATACAAGACCTCCGCCTATTACGATCCTTTACGCGAGGGCGGCTTTGCCTTCGACGACCCGGAGGTAGCAATCCGCTGGCCAACCGACACGGAGCTCGTCCCGTCCGAGCGTGATCGCTCGGCTCCGACCCTGGCTCAATGCACCGCCTCGCTGCCGTTCGTCTACACCGATGATTGACCGCCTTCGCGTCACTCCCCTGCAGTTCCGCCGGGTCGCCTACATCACCCTGGGCGCGCTGACCGTGATCGTCATGACCGGCGCCGCGGTGCGGCTGACCGACTCCGGCCTGGGCTGCGAGAACTGGCCCAAGTGCGGCGGCACGCCGCTGCCGCCCCTCAGCTCGCACGCGCTCATCGAGTTCGGCAACCGTGCCATCTCAGGCGTGGTGGGCGTGATCACCGTGATCGCCGCCGTGCTGGCGTTCACGCGGCGACCGTTCCGCCGTGATCTGGCGTGGCTGGCGGTCCTGCTCCCGCTCGGCGTGGTGGCCCAGGCGGTGCTCGGCGGCTTCACGGTGCTCAACCACCTGGCCCCGGGCTTTGTCATGGCCCACTTCAGCCTGTCGCTGCTCATCCTGGTGGCGGCGTTCGCGCTCGCCTGGCGCGCGACGTTCGAGCCCGGTGCGCGACCGCGTTCCACCGATAGGGTGGCCGTGTGGTCGGTGCGCGCGCTCGCTCCGCTCGGCGGCCTGACCATCTTCGCGGGGACCCTGGCCACCGCGTCGGGTCCGCATTCGGGCGGCTTCACCGGACAGGTTGTCCATCGCCTGCATTTCAAGGGCGCCGACACGTTGACCTGGGCCGTGCACCAGCATGCCGCCATCGCGGCGCTGTTCGGGGTGGCCGTGATCGGGGTCTGGTTCCTGCGCCGTCGCCGGGGCGCCGGCGCCGACGCGCTGGAGCCGCTGACGGTGCTCGGAGTGCTCCTGGCGGCGCAGGGTCTGGTCGGCAGCGTCCAATACGAGCTGCACCTGCCCACCGACATGGTGTGGGTGCACGTCTCGCTGGCCACGGTGACCTGGCTGGTGATCCTGTGGGCGTGGGCGATCGAGGGCAGCCTGGCGCCGCGCCGCGTCGCGGTGGGGGCGGGCGAGTCACGCCCGCCCGCCTCCCGCGAGCTCGAGGCCGTGTAGACCGGCACTGGCGCCGTCTGCGCGCGCCGTGTGCACGCGCCGGGCGCTCAGGCAGCGCGGTCGAGCGGCGGCGCGACCTCACCGATCACCACGGGCTCCACCAGCGGAGCGCCGTGAACGCGGTCGACCGCGTGCGGCTCGGCCACGTGGCGCCACCATGCCCACCGCCGTTCGAGGAGACGGTCGAGGCTGAGGCGCTCCCGGCGGGCGGGCGGCGCGAAGACGAGGAGGCAGAGGAACAGCATCGAGTAGACGATGCCGGTGCCGACATCGGTGGCGCCGGCGACGTAGGGGCCGCCGAAGCCCTCCCCGACCGCCCAGACCATCAGCATGTACACCGCGCCCAGCGAGTATCCGGCTCGGCGAGCGACGCCGAACAGCAGCGACACCGCCAGGGCCGTCTCGGTGAGGCCGGTGAGCGTGGCGAACAGCGTCGGCGCGCTGGACTGCAGGTTGATCCAGAAATGAAACCAGCCGTGCAGCCACGAGGGCTGGCCCTGGGCCGCTGATCTCAGGTTGGCGATGTAGGTGTGCCGGTAGCCGGGCAGCCACTTCAGGAAGGCGTCGATCGCCCAGATGGCGCCGAAGAGGATGCGCACCGTCGTGCCCGTCCATCCCACCGAGGGGGTGGGGGAGCGGCGCGCCGATGCGGCCGTCGAGTCATATGCGTGCGCATGCACGTAGGGGGGTTTCAGCTGTGTGTGCGTTGTGGTCATGATGAGGCGCGTACCCACGGCCCGCGCCCCGGACTCGTGCGGTGTGAGAAGTCTCACCGCGGCCGCGCAGGCCCGATTGCGCAGGTGCGGCCCCCGCTGTCGGTACGATCCTGGCTGACACCGATGTCGCTTGATAACCCCACATCGGCTCCGGTACGCGCGCCGGCACCGCCGCGCGGCGCTGACGCCTCGCTGAGCATCCTCGTCGTTGACGACGAGTCCGATCTGCGCGAGATGCTCACGCGCTCGTTCAGCCGTGAGGGTCACCGCGTCATGGCGGTGTCCGACGGCCGCGCGGCCATCGATCGCGCCAGCACCGACAGCTTCGACATCGTCCTGCTCGACGTCGCGCTCGGTCCCGGACCCGACGGGTACGAGGTGTGCCGCACGCTGCGCAGCCGCCGCAACGTCGTGCCCATCATCATGCTCACCGCGCTTGACTCCGAGGCCGACGCCGTGCTGGGACTCGAGGCCGGGGCTGACGACTACGTCACCAAGCCGTTCGGCCTGGCCGAGCTGCGCAGCCGGATCCGCGCCGTCCTGCGACGGGCCGGGACCAGGGCGATGGGCGACGAGGTCCTCGTCGTGGGCCCGATCGCGCTGGACCGCGCTCAGCGCGAGGTGACGATCGAGGGCCAGCCGGTGAAGCTCACCTTCTCCGAGTTCGAGCTGCTCGACGCGCTCATGGCCGATCCGGGCCGGCTGCTCAACCGCCAGGAGCTGCTGCGCGCCATCTGGGGCGACAGCGCCTACCGCGATCCGCGCGCGATCGACGTTCACATCCGTCATCTGCGCGAGAAGCTGGAGCCCGAGCCGGAGAAGCCGAGATACATCCTCACCGTGCGCGGCGCCGGCTACCGTCTCCGAGGACCGTAGCGTGGCCCCCGCGGGGAGCAGGACGACGTAGCGATGTCGCGCCTACCGGGGCATGGCGCCTTCGGTCTGCGCGGTCGGATCGTCGGCGTGGTTCTCGTCACCGCCGTGGCCACCCTGGCGGTGGCGGCGCTCGCGCTGCTGGGTCCGCTGGAGCAGAGCCTGCGCAACGCCGAGAAGACGACGCTGCGCACCGACCTCAGCCGCAAGGGCGCGCTCAACGTCTTCGTGAATGCCTCCCTGGACCGCGTGGAGGCCAAGGGGCCGGCACACGATCACCTCCTCACCGCCCAGAACAATCTCGCCAAGCGGCTTGACGCGCGCTTCGTCGACGTCCTGCGGCCTCCCGGCGCCAGTGCCGACATCGTCGCGCCCACCCGCGATCCCGGCGATCAGGACGACTCCTTCAACGACGTCAGGACCGTCTTCCGCACCAATAAGCCGCGCTACACGTTCGGCTTCATCGACGGCCAGGAGTACGCGCGGGCGGCAATCCCGTTCGTCAACAGGGACCACCAGCGTTATGTGCTGGCGGTGCGCAAGTCCATCAGCGAGATCCCCGATGTGGTGGGTGTCGTGCGCCGGGCCTTCCTGGACGCCGCCCTGGCGGGTCTTGCCCTGACGCTGATCCTCGGCATCCCGCTGTCGGCGCGGCTCGTGCGCCGGCTCAGCCGCCTGCGCGAGGCGGCGTTGGAGCTCGCCCAGGGCGGGCCGACGGTCGAGGTCCCGGTGGACCGCGCTCACGACGAGGTCGGCGACCTCTCGCGCACGCTGGCCACGATGCAGCAGCGCCTGCGTCAGCAGGAGGAGGCACGGCGCGCGTTCGTCGCCACCGCCTCGCACGAGCTGCGCACGCCGCTGACCTCATTGGACGGGATGCTCGAGCTCCTGCGCGACGATCTGTCAGACGAGGACCCCGACCTCGAGGACGCCCGGGCCCTGGTCGAGCGCGCGCACGCCCAGTCTCGCCGCCTCGGCCGGCTGGCCGCCGACCTGCTGGACCTCTCGCGCATCGACGCCCAGGTCCAGCTCCGCTCCGAGCCGGTGGAGCTTGGTGAGCTCAGCCGTGCCGTGCTGGCCGAGTTCGAGGTCGGCACCGAACGCGGCGACATCCGCTCCACGCTCGACGACATGGACGGCGCGGTGTGGGCGCTGGGCGACCCCGGCAGCATCGCCCAGATCCTGCGCATCCTGCTCGACAATGCCGTGCGGGCCAGCCCTTCCGGCTCCGAGGTGCGCGTCGTCCTCAAGCGCGATCCGATCGTCACGATCAGCGTCTGCGACGAGGGGCCCGGCGTGCGCGACGACGAGCGTGAGGCCATCTTCGAGCGCTTCCACCGCGGGCGAGACACCGCCGGTCAGGCGGGATTCGGGCTGGGCCTGGCGATCGGCCGGGAGCTGGCCGAGCGCATGGGCGGGGCGCTGTACCTGGACGACGGCCCCGCCTCGGGCGCGACCTTCACATTGCGACTGCCGGGCGCCCACGCCCCGGAGAACGACCCGGTGGCGGTGGCCTGAACCTGACTAGCATCCGCTCGCATGGACCAGACGATGATGAAAGCGACGCTCGCCGTCGACGAGCACCACTGGTGGTATCGCGGCCGCCGGCGGGTCATCCGCGCCGAGCTGGACCGGCTGCCGTTGCCGGTGCGGGCGCGCGTGCTCGACGCCGGGTGCGGCTCGGGACGGACCCTGGCGGAGCTCGTCCGCTACGGCGGCGAGGTGAGCGGCGTCGAGCTCGACACCGGCGCCGCCGAGCTGGCCCGCCGGCGCGGGCTGGGCGAGGTCCAGGTCGGCCGGCTCGAAGAGCTTCCGTGGGACGACGCGACCTTTGACCTCATCACCTGTCTGGACGTGATCGAGCACGTCCCCGACGATGTCACCGCTCTCGTGGAGCTGAGGCGGGTGGCGCGGCCCGGGGCCTGGCTGCTGGTCACCGTGCCCGCCTACCAGTCACTGTGGTCACATCACGACGAGGCCAATCACCACTACCGCCGCTACTCACGCGCCGCGCTGCGCACGGCGGCGCGCTCCGCCGGGTGGCAGATCGAGCGCATGAGCTCGTTCAACAGCCTGCTGCTCGCCCCCGCCGCCGCGGTGCGGCTGGCCCAGCGGCGCCGGCGCGGGCAGAACGGCCACAGCACCGACCTCGACGTCGGCCCGGCGTGGCTCAACGATGTGCTCGAGCGCCCGATGGCTCTGGAGGCAAGCTGGCTGGCGCGTGGGCGCACACTGCCGATGGGCCTGTCGCTGCTGGCGGTCCTGCGGCGGCCGCCGGCCGGGTGAGCGTGCTCGCCCTTGCCGCGATCATCAACGTCACCAGCAGCCTCGGGTACGGCCTGCCGGCCATCATCGGCCTGGAATCGATGGGGGTGCCGTCCCCGGGGGAGACCGCGCTCGTCCTCGCGGCGGTCCTGGCCAGCCAGGGCAAGCTCCAGATCTGGCTCGTCATCCTGATCGGGGTCAGCTCGGCGATCGTCGGTGACAACCTCGGCTACGCCCTGGGCCGGCGGCTGGGGCGCGACGTGCTGGAGGCCAAGGGGCCCTTCCATGAGCACCGGCTCGAGCTCATCGCCACCGGCGACCGCTTCTTCGACAAGCACGGCCCCAAGGCGGTCTTCTTCGCCCGCTGGATCGCGCTGGTCCGCTTCGCCGCCGCCTGGCTGGCGGGGATCAACCACATGCGCTTCCGCGAGTTCTTCTTCTGGAACGCGCTCGGGGGTCTGAGCTGGGGGGTGACCTACGGGCTGGTCGGCTACTTCGCGGGCAGCGCCGCCGCCGATGCGATCTCCACCTTCGGGCTCTACGCGCTCGGCGTACTGCTCATCCTGTTCTTCGCCTACGTCTACTACCACGTGCGCAAGCGCCGGCGCGAGCGCGAGACTCGGAAGGCTCTGCGGGCCGAGCGCGCGGACGAGGCAGAGCCCCAGCCCGACGGCGACGACCTCGGATCAGCCTGAGCGGTCGGCCTGGACGGCCCCGGCCGCGGGGCCTCGCCGGCCGCGCAGCCCCGACGACCTCGCCGGTCCGGCCCCTATGACCCCGCGGCGTCGAACTGCAGCGCGCAGGAGTTCATGCAGTAGCGCTGACCGGTGGGCTGGGGCCCGTCGGGGAAGACGTGTCCCAGGTGCCCGCCGCAGCGCCGGCAGGTGACCTCGGTGCGGACCATGCCGTGGGTTCGGTCCTCACGCAGCTCGACGTTCTCGGCCACCGCAGGCTCATAGAAGCTCGGCCAGCCCGACCCGGACTCGAACTTGGTGTCCGAGCTGAACAGCTCCGCGCCACAGCCGGCGCATCGGTAGGTGCCGTCGTCCTTGACGTTGACGTACTCCCCGGTGAAGGGACGCTCGGTCGCCGCGTGGCGCAGGACCTCGAACTGCTCTTCGGTCAGGCGCTCGCGCCACTGCTCCTCGGTCAGGTTCATCTCTCTGTCTGTGTCCATGATTCAAATGCTAGACCTCCGGAGAGGTGGCTCGTGCGGGCGCCCGCGAGGTCGGGGTCCAGCAGCTCGAGCACCAGGCTCGACCACCCGAACTCACGCGCGCCCATCCCCGCTCCCGTGTGCGGGTTGTAGTACTCGCGCAGCCCGGCGCCGGCCACCGCGGCGCCGAGCCGCTGCGCGAGGTCGGCTGCGGCCCGGTCATAGCCGAGTCGCACCAGGCCCAGCCAGCACAGCCAGGCGGTGTTGACCCATGTCGGTCCGCGCCAGTAGCGCCGCTGGCGCAGCAGTCCGCGGTCGTTGACGCTGAAGCTCGCGTCCCGCAGCGACACCGACGGCGGCGGCACCGCGGTCCAGAACCGCTCGGGGTCGAGCAGGTGCTCCTCCACCAGGCGCCGGCCGATGGCCTCGGGAAGGTCGGGGAGCGCGAGCGGCGCCAGCGCGGCGATGGTGGTGGCGGGAGTGTGCTCCGCCTCCGGCCGCGAGCGCGGCATGAACAGCCCCGTTCTCTCGTCGTAGCAGCGCGCGATCAGGGCGGGGGTCAACGAGGGGCGGCCCAGCGCCAGCCGCGCCAGGTTGTAGAGGACGTTGGTGACGACCTCGCAGCACACCGGCGCGCCGGTGGCGGCGATCCGGCGCAGGTCGAAGCCCAGGCGGCGGTTGCGCTGCACGAGCCCGAGGTAGCCGGGCAGCCCGTGGGCGCGGTGGCCCCAGATGGCGTCGAACTGGGTGGAGGCGTCGAGTCCCGACTCGTCGGGGGCGACGATCCACAGCAGCCCGTCCCCGTCCAGCGTGCGGTGCTCCTCCAGCCAGTCGTGGTGGCGCGCGATCCGCGGCTCGGCGGCCGGGTCGCCCACCGCGATCCGCCAGGCCCAGGCCAGGAGCGGCGGCTGGATGCTCGAGGTCATCGGATCGTCGGGCGAGATGACGTTGTAGATGTAGCGGCGGCCTCCCCGCAGCGGCTCCTGCCAGAAGATCGTGTGGCCGATGAACCCGTCGGGCCGCTGCGCGGCCAGCAGCGAGTCGAGCTCGCGCCGTGAGCGTGCCGGGTCAAAGCGCCGCCAGGCGATCGCGTGAAAGCAGGAGTCCCAGTACCACTGCCACGGGTAGCGGCCCGCACTGGGACAGGTGAAGGCGTACCGCTGCCCGTCCCGCGCTCGGGTGCCCTCGCGCCAGTTCTGGCGCAGCACGGACTGGCAGCGCCGGCGGACGAGCTCTCGCTCTGACTCTGCCAACATCCGGTGGGCCATCCTGTCACCGATCGCGGGACGGCACATGTCCCGGGCACACGGAGGGGTGCAGATCACCAAGCGAACCTGGCGGGCGCCGCCGGCAGTGGGGTGGGCGCTGCGACGCACGCGCGAGCTGGCCGACCCGCTCCTGGGCGAGGGGCGCGCGGCGCTGCCCGGTGGCGGCACGGCGCCCGTGGGCGGGCCGGCTCGCGAGTGCACGGTGCCGCCCCGCCGGCTCCGGGCGCGTGCCGGCGCCTCCGGCGCCTATGCGTTCGCCGAGGGCGGGCGCCAGGCCGCCGCCGAGCTGGCCGGGCTCGTCCGCGCCGCCGGCCGTGACCCGGCGCAGTTGCGCTCGGTGCTGGATTTCGGCTGCGGGCCGGGCCGGGTGCTGCCCCATTTCGCCGCGCTGGCCCCGGCGGCCGCGTGCGTGGGCTGCGACGTCGATGCGGCCGCGATCGACTGGGCGGCGCGTGCGCATCGCGCGCTCGGGTGGTCGCTGACCTCGTTTCATCCTCCGCTGCCCTACGAATCCGGGCGCTTCGATCTCGTCTACGCGATCTCGGTGTTCAGTCATCTGGACCGCAGTCTGGCCGCGATGTGGCTGACCGAGCTGCAGCGCGTACTGGCACCCGGCGGACTGGCTCTGCTCTCGGTGCACGGCCCGCACGCCTTCGAGCAGTTCCGCAGCGGCGCGGTGACGACGTCGTGGTGCTCGCCCGAGGTGTTCCGGCGCGGGCCGCTGGGCGCCGGCGAGTTCGTGTTTGTGCCATATCGCCGATCGTTCTGGACCGACGGCGACCTGCCCGGGGTCGGCCGCGAGTATGGGCTGGCCTTTCAGGGCCCCGAGCACACACGAGCCGGCTGGGGCCGGGCCCTCCAGGTTGTCGAAGTGCGCGCGCGAGCGTTGACCGATTGGCAGGACGTCGCGGTGTGCATGAAGTGGTAGACCGGGAGGTGTGACGGCGTCAGCGATGCGATTCCGGATGCCCGCTCGCCTCGCCATCACGGGGCACGAGCGGGCGTATGCCCTCATGGGCGCGGTCACGATCGCTTTCTCGAGCATCCTCGTGCGCCTCAGTCACGCCTCGCCGTCGACGTCAGCCATCTTCCGCTGCGTCTACGCGCTGCCCATCCTGGGCCTGCTGGCCTGGAACGAGGATCGCCGCTTCGGCCCGCGCTCATGGCGGGAGCGGCGGGCGGGGCTGCTCGCCGGCGTCTTCTTCGCCGCCGACCTGCTGCTCTGGCACCATTCGATCGCCGACGTCGGCGCGGGGCTGGCCACGGTGCTCGCCAACATCCAGGTCGTGCTCCTGCCGCTGGTGGCGTGGGCCCTGCTCTCCGAGCGGCCGGGCCGGCGGGTGCTCCTGGCCCTGCCCGTGTCGCTGGTGGGCGTGCTGCTCATCTCCGGCGTGCTCGAGCAGGGCGCGTATGGACGCAATCCGACCCGTGGAGCGCTGTTCGGCATCGGCGCCGGGGTGGCCTACGTCGGCTTCCTGCTGATGCTGCGCCGGGGTGGCGCCGACCTGCGCAGGCCCGCCGGCCCATTGTGTGATGCGACGGCGGTCGGCGCGGTGTTGTGCGTGGCCGCCGGCCTGGTGATCGGTGATGCGCGGCTGGTCCCGAGCTGGCCGGGGGCGGGATGGCTGATCACGCTCGCCTTCAGCTCACAGGTCCTGGGCTGGATGATCATCGGCGCGACGCTTCCGCGGCTGCCCGCGGCGATGACGTCGCTCCTGCTCACCGTGCAGCCGATCGGGACGCTCGGCCTGGCTGCCCTCATCTTCGGAGAGGACCCCAGCGGGCTTCAGCTCGCCGGGGTGCTGCTCGTCCTGGTGGGGCTGTTGGTGGCAACCGTCTCCGGGCTCAGCGCCCGCTCATTGCGCGCTCGTACACGGTCGCCAGCGCGGGTCCGACGCGTTCGGGAGCCGTGAGGGCGCGCACCCGCTCCAGGGCCACCGCGCCCTCGCCGGCGGCGTCGTCGCTCAGCCGCCGCACGACGTCCGCGAGCGCGTGAGCGTCGCCGGGCGGCGCCAGCCACTGCTCCGGGACCAGCTCCGGCAGCGCACCGACCCTGGAGGCCGCGACCGGCAGGCCGGCCGCCATCGCCTCGGCTGCCGCCAGCCCGAATGTCTCGGCTGACAGCGACGGGACCAGCGCCACGCGCGCGGCGCTGCGCAGCCGCGCCAGCTCCGGCGCCGAGACCCGGCCGACGAAGCGGACCGGCCCATCGGACCCGGCGAGCCGGTCACGCTCGGGCCCGTCGCCGGCGACGACCAGAGGCACCCCCGCCAGCCGGCAGGCCTCGATCGCCACCTCGACCCCCTTCTCCGGGGCCAGGCGCGACACGACCAGGGCGTGGTCGCCGGGCGGCGACGGCGGCGCGTCGGCAAAGGCGCGGATGACGTGGGGGACGACGAACGTCGGGCCCAATGGCGCACCCAGCGCCCGCAGCCGCGCCTCGGCGAAGTGGCTGGGCACCACGAACGCGTCGGCCTGCGCCGCCAGTCGCCGCTGCCAGGCCATGAGCGCGACGCCGTACGCCGCCGCCTCGGCCCGCGAGCCGCGGCAGTTGAGCGCGATTCCCGGGAGCGCGTTGCGCCCGTGGCAGCGCAGGCATTCGTGGCCGTCGCGAAAGCACACCCCGATCGCGCACACCAGCCGGTACTGGTGCAGGTGCAGGACCACCCGCGCTCCGGCCTCGCGCGCCGCTGCGAGGGCGCGCCAGCCGAGCGTGGGGTGGAGGTTGTGGGCGTGCACGATGCGCGCGCCGGTGCGGCGTACGGCCCGGGCCACCTCATCGGGATCAAGGCCCCCGCGGACCAGACCGCCGGCCGCGCGGGCCCTCCCGACCCGGGTCGAGTCGCGCTCCAGCAACTCGGCATCCTCGCCCAGCTGAGTGCGTACGAGCCACCGCAGGTCGTCCACCGCCTGCTCCTCGCCGCCGGCGTGTCGATAGCGATGGTGCAGGAAGAGAATCACGTTGTCCGATCGGCCGATACCCAAAATGTGAGTGTTCGGGGCGCAAACCTAGGCCAGCGGAAACGGTTTCACACGCAATGTCCGCTTGCTGACTAAGATAAGCGCTCGCACTGACTTCGCCGGGCCGATTCGTCACCGGCATCACCGGCGAACGACGTGAAAACCCTGGCCCGTGCCGTGAGGCGGAAGGGATCCGCAAAGGCTTTGCGGTGCTCAAACGCATGATGCAGATAACCGAGATCGATGATCCGCGGCTCGTCAAGGGCCTCGCCCATCCGCTGCGGATCCACATCCTCCGGGTGCTGGAGACGCGCGTCGCCAGCCCGTCGGAGATCGCCGAGGAGATTGGGGCTCCGCTCGGCAACGTCAGCTACCACGTGCGCTTCCTGGCGCGGGTGGGCCTCATCGAGCTGACCAGCACCAAGCCTCGCCGCGGAGCCGTCGAGCACTACTACCGCGCGGTCGGCCGCGTGAGCGTCACCGACCAGGCGTGGGCCCAGGTGCCCGAGGTGGTGAAGAACGGCATGATCAGCGCCACGCTGGATCAGGCCGGCCGAGTCATCGGGGCGGCGGCGTCCAGCGGCGGTTTCGATCGCAGCGACGCCGTGGTCGCGCGGCGCGAGATGCTGCTCGACCAGCAGGGGTTCACCGAGCTCGCCGCTGAGCTCAACGGCCTGCTCGAGCGCATCAAGGACATCGAGAAGGAGAGCGCCGAGCGGTTGGAGACGACCGCCGAGGATGCCGACGCCGAGCTGGACGCCGGCCTGGTGATGATGCTGTTCGAGAGCGGCGGAGCGCAGCTTCCGGTGCAGCGCGACGGCCGGGCTCGTCCCCGCCGCGCCGCCAAGCGCTGACGCCGGCCGGGCGCCCCACACCCTCCGTTCGTACTCAATTTCAGAGTGTCCTCACGGCGGCGCCCGGCCGGCGCCACCGCTCCGAGGAACCTGCCCTAGACGACCGCGGTGAGGCCGCCGTCCACGTAGATGATCTGCCCGTGGACGAAGTCAGAGGCCGGCGCCGCCAGGAACACCGCGACGCCGACGAGCTCGTCGAGCTCGCCCCAGCGCCCGGCGGGCGTCCGGCGCCTGAGCCAGCGGTCGAACTCGGGGTCGGCCCGGAGCGCGGCGTTGAGCTCGGTGTTGAAGTAGCCCGGCCCGATCGCGTTGACGCAGATCCCGTGCGGCGCCCAGTCCGCGCACATCCCTCGCGTGAGGCTCTTCAACGCACCCTTGGTGGCCGTATACGGAGCGATCGTCGCCCGGGCCAGCTCGCTCTGAACTGAGCACACGTTGATGATCTTCCCGCCGCCCCGCTGCAGCATCCGCCTGCCCACCGCGCGCCCCACCAGGAACGCGCTGGTGACGTTGGTCTCCACGAGGCGATGCCAGTCTGCGTGGGAGAAGTCCTGGAGCGGGCGGCGCAGCTGCATGCCGGCGTTGTTGACCAGGATGTCGATCGCCGCGACCTCGCCCTCGATCCGCGCCACGGCGGCGTCGACCGCCACCTCGTCGGTGACGTCGAACGGCGCGATGGATGCGTCCAGCCCCTCGCCGCTCAGCTCCCCGGCGACAGCCGCAAGGCGGTCGGCGTCCCGGCCGTTGAGGACGACCCGGGCACCCGCGCGGCCCAGGCCGCGCGCCAGGGTCAGCCCGATCCCGCGCGACGAGCCAGTCACCAGCGCGGTGCGACCGCTGAGGTCGAAGAGGTCCTGGCTCACGGTCGGATAGTCGCGCATCCTCGAGCTCGGCGGCCCGCGCCGCCCATCACCAAGTGGGAGCTTTGCGGAGGTTCGCCACCATGGCCGATCCGGTGCACCTCTCCCTGAGAACGCGCACACGTGCGGAATTCGCATCCGACTTGGCCCTCAACGTGTGCATTAGCGGACATTTCCGTTGCACCGCTAACCAACCTATCGAGGAACTGGGTAGCCCAGAGCACGTTGATCAAATTTTCATGTCCATCCCACGGCAGCGACGTGGACGGAAGGGACGACAGCACCATGCTCGAGGCGCCCAAGCCCCCGGTGGCCAAGAGATCGCCCGATGACCCGTCGGTCGCGATGCAGCGCATCATCGATCAGGCGGTGGACCTGGTGCCGTCCACGGAGGCTCTGACCAGCCAGGACCAGGCGGCGCTGGCGCGCCTCACCGGTTTCATCAGCACAGTGGCCGGGGCGATGTGGGATCTCCCGGGCCCTGCCGGCGAGGCGCTGGGGGCCAGCATGATGACGATGGCCGGTGAGGGCTCGCGCGCTCAGGCCAGCGTGAGCGACCGTGTCAACCAGTTCATCGCCAGCGCCGTCCGGATCGCGGCGGCCTCGGTCGAGGTGACCCACCCGGGCGGTGTCACCGACACCACGTCCCGCCACGCCATCCACGCCGGCATCACCCACTCCGGCATGTCCCCCGACGTGGCCGTCAGGCAGAGCGTCGAAGAGATCCTGTCCGCGGGGCGGTTCGCGGTGCGCTGTCAGCCGATCGTCCGACTGGGCACCGGCGAGGTCGTCGGAGCCGAGGCTCTCACCCGCTTCCCGGGCACGCATCGACCTGCCGACGCCTGGTTCGACGACGCGGAGCGCGTCGGGCTGGGCGCCCAGCTCCAGCTCGCCGTGGTCGAGCGCGCGGTGGCGCTGGCCGGGCTGCTGCCCACGCGGGCCTTTCTCACCTTCAACGTGGGGCCGGATGTCCTGGCCAGCCCCGAGCTGCTGGACCTCCTGAACCTGGTCGACCCCGAGCGGATCATCATCGAGCTCACCGAGCACGTCCGCATCGACGATTACGACCGTCTCCTCGACAGCCTCAGCCGCGTGCGAGAGCGGGGCGCCCGGCTCGCCGTCGACGACACCGGCGCGGGCTTCTCCAGCCTCGGCCACATCCTGCACCTGCGCCCGGAGCTCATCAAGCTCGACTGTCAGTTCACGCGGGGCATCGACAGCGATCCGGCCCGGAGGTCCCTGGCCCATGCGCTGGTCTCGTTTGCCCGCGACATCGGGGCGGAGGTCGTCTCAGAGGGGATCGAAACGGCCGCCGAGCTCGACACCGTGCGAGAGCTCGGGGTGCCCTACGGGCAGGGGTACTTCCTCAGCCGTCCCACCCGGCCCCAGTTGATCCCGGACTCGTACGCGCACGTGTCGGCACGCGCAGCGATGAGCTCATGTTGAACACGGAGGCGGGCACCTCCTCGCTGCTCACCGTCGATCTAGCGGACGCGGGACCCACGGTGAGCACCCGCGGCATCGGCCGGGTCATGGCGCACGTGCAGGAGCTGCCGGCGTTCACCCCCGCGTGCGAGCACGCGCTCTCGGCCCTGGACGCGGGCAACGCCGGATTCACCGACCTCATCGCGGCGGTCGAGTCCGACACGGGCCTGACCGTGGCCGTGCTGCGCCGCGCCCAGCATGCCGCCACCCGGCGTCCCATCGCCAACGTCCCCGATGCGGTCACCAAGCTGGCACCGGAGGAAATCCGCGCGGTGATCGACAAGGTCCCGCACGCGGCGTTCCCGTGGCGCACGACGCAGGAGGCGTTGATCCAGGACCTGAGGGTGCACGGACAGGCCGTGGCCCTCGCCGCCGACCGCCTCGCCGAAGGCGTCAACTTCGAGCAGCGCGACGACCTGTACTGCGCGGCCCTGCTGCACGATGTCGGCAAGCTCGTGTTCGCGATGGCCATCGGGGACGCCAACTGGTGCGTGGACACGCGCCAGACGACGCCGGAGCAGCGCATTTGCGAGGAGCGACGGCTCGCCATCCTGGATCACGCATGTCTCGGCGCTGTGCTGGCCGAGCGCTGGGGGCTGCCCGAGCGACTGTGCGAGGCGATCGGCGGCCACCATCGGTCCGACTCCGAGGCGAGCCTCACCAGCTTCCTGCGGCTCGCGGACATCGTCGCGCACTACGCGATGGGCGACGCCGTCGATCGCCGGATCATGCTGAGACTCGCGGCGATCCTCGGTGTCCGCGGTCCGGCGCTGCGCGACGCGCTGTTCGGCTTGCCCCAGGGCGGCGGTCAGCGCAGGCGCTCCATGCCCTCCCCGCTGTCTGACCGCGAGACCGCCGCGCTACGGCAGCTGGCCGCGGGCAAGGTCTACAAGGACATCGCCGAGGACCTCGGCGTCGCCACCAGCACGGTGCGCACCCATCTGCACAGCGTCTACGCCAAGCTCGAGGTCGCCGATCGCGCCCAGGCGGTGCTGCGCGCGTCGGAGATGGGCTGGCTGTAGTACATGCCTCCGCACGTTCTGCGCGTTTCGACGGCGTCTGGACGCGTGCACTAGTCCCAGATCTCGTCGAACGCCGCTTGGTCGAAGGGGAGCAGCCAGCACTGCGCGATCCGACCCTCGGTCACCTCGAAGATCCCCACCGTTCTCCAGCGCCGGGTCTTGCCGGCCCGGATGACCTCGCCGTCGGCGAAGTGGACAACGCGCGTCGCGTCGCCCAGCGTGCCGCCGGGAGTGATGACGAAGGTTCGATCGGCAAGG
This sequence comes from uncultured Actinomycetota bacterium, assembly GCA_963771675.1. Lineage (GTDB taxonomy): Bacteria > Actinomycetota > Thermoleophilia > Solirubrobacterales > Solirubrobacteraceae > Palsa-465. The sequence continues at coordinate 565,705 of CAVYUJ010000013.1, forward strand.
TCGCGGCGACGCCGGAAGTACGCCATCACCTCGTCGACGCCGGAGTAGTCGCCGGCGATGGCGTTGCGTCCGGGGACGTGCCACGCGATGTCCGGCGTCAGCAGCCCGGCCAGCTCGTCGTCGACGAGCTCGCCCGCGTAGAAGCGCCGTTGGACGGCATAGAAGTCGTCGACGACCGAGGCCGCGGAGCTCTCGGCGGTTTCGGCGCGCGCCGCGGCTCGCGCGCCGCCGTCCCGCGATCCGCTGAGGGCCTGGTAGAGGACGTGGTCCTGCCAGTCGCCCGCGATCTTCAGATAGGAGGGGGCGAACCCGTACTGCACGAAGCCGTTGCGCGCCAGCACCGCCCGTGAGCGCAGGTTGGACGGCACGGTCCCGGCCTCGACGCGATGCAGGCCCAGCTCGCCGAAGGCGATGTCCAGGATCTCACCGACCGCCGCCGTGGCCAGACCCCTGCCGTTGTGGCTCTGGCTCAGCCAATATCCCACATGGCAGGTCTGAGCCGGCCCGCGCTTGATGTCGCTGAGCGTCACGCGTCCCACGGGCGCGCCGTCGCACACGATGACGTGGGGCAGGGCGGTGCCCCGCTCGTGCTGTGCCAGCGCATCGGCGATCGCCCGGCGCTGCCCGCCGACGGTGAAATGCGCCGGCGCCCGCTCTGGGCTCCACGGGGCCAGGAACTCCCGGTTGGCCTGCTGGAGCTCGGCGAGGGCCTCAGCGTCGCCGACGGTGATCAGCCGCGTCACTGTCACGCCGCCATCCTCCCACGTGGCCCACAACGAGACGGGGCCCCGCGTGAGCGAGGCCCCGAGACGAAGTCGCCGTCTCCCGCCCGACGGCGGTCAGGCGGAGGACTGAGCGGGCGGTCCGTGGCCCGGCCGCCCGGGCGTCAGCTCGCTCACCCGCAGCCGGTGTTGAACCCGCAGCTTCCGCACGTGTAGCAGCTGCCGGTCCGCTGCATCATCCCGCCGCACTGCTGGCACGCCGGGCCCAGGTCCAGGCCGCGGCGGACCGCCGGCAGCACCGGCGGGTCATCGGTGAACGCCGAGCTGGCGGGCCGTGCGGGGCTCACCGGTGCGCTGGGTCCGGCGGTATCGCTCAGATGAGAGCTCGCGGCGTCCTGCGCTGCCTGGCGCGCGCGGACCTCCTTGGTGAGGATGCCGAGCTCCTCCTGGAGGTCGGTGTCGAGGAAGCGCGACGCGAGCCAGCGCATGATGTAGTCGGGCATCGACTTCGAGAACGGGATCTCCGGGTTGGAGGTCATGCCCTCGGGCTCGAAGCGCATGTAGCTGAACTTGCGCACCAGCGTCTCCAGCGGCACGCCGTACTGGAGGGAGAGCGAGATCGCCGTCGCGAACGAGTTCATCATTCCGCGCAGCGTCGAGCCCTCCTTGCCGATGTCGGTGAGGAAGATCTCCCCGATAGTGCCGTCCTCGTACATCCCGGCGGTGATGTAGCCCTCGTGACCGCCGATCGAGAACTTGTGGGTGATCGACTGGCGCTCGCGCGGCATCTTGCGGCGCTTGGGCCCGACCTTGGCCAGGGCGTCGGTGACGGCCCTGTCGATCTCGGCCTGGATGTCGAGCTCGGCCGGCTTGTCCGTCTGGGCGTCGGTCCGCAGCGCCTGCGCGGTCTTGGAGCCGTCGCGGTAGATCGCAAGTGCCTTGACGCCCAGCCGCCAGGCCTGGATGTAGGCGTCGGCGATGTCCTCGACCGACGCCGTCTGGGGCATGTTCACGGTCTTGGAGATCGCGCCGCTGATGAACGGCTGCACCGCGCCCATCATCTTGATGTGGCCCATGTGCGAGATGGCGCGCTCGCCGACGGCCACGTCGAACACCGCGAGATCCTCCGCCTCGAGCCCCGGGGCCCCGATGATCGTGCCCTGCTCGTTGACGTAGGCGACGATCTGCTCGATGTGCTCGTCTGAGTAGCCGAGCGTCTGCAGCGCGAGCGGCACCGTCTTGTTGACGATCGTCATCTGACCGCCGCCGACGAGCTCCTTGAACTTCACCAGCGAGAAGTCGGGCTCCACGCCCGTCGTGTCGCAGTCCATGAGGAAGCTGATCGTGCCCGTGGGGGCGAGCACCGTCGCCTGCGCGTTGCGGTAGCCGTGCTCATCGCCGGTCTCCACCGCCTGGTCCCACGCACTGCGCGCGGCGGTGAGCAGCCCGGTGTCCAGGCAGTCCTCCACCGGGATGGCGTAGGACGCCTCGCGGTGCATCCGCATCACGGCGTTATGAGCGTCACGGTTCTCGGGGTAGCGCTCGTAGGTCCCCATCGCGGCGGCGACCCGGGCCGAGCCCAGGTAGGCGCGACCCGTCATCAGCGCGGTGATGGCGGCGGCGGTCCCGCGCCCGGGATCCGAGTCGTAGGGGACGCCGTCGGCCATGAGATAGGCGCCCAGGTTGGCGTAGCCGAGGCCGAGCTGGCGGAACGCACGCGCGTTGACGCCGATCTCCTCGGTCGGGTAGCTGGACGGAGACACGACGATCTCCTGCGCCAGGAAGATGATGTCCACGGCGTGCTCGAAGGACTCGACGTCGAACGTGCCGTCGCTGCGCCGGAACTTCATGAGATTGAGCGAGGCGAGGTTGCAGGCCGAGTCGTCGACGTGCATGTACTCGCTGCACGGATTCGACGCGTTGATGCGGCCCGACGCCGGGCACGTATGCCACTGGTTGATGACGGTGTCGTACTGGACGCCCGGATCGGCGCAGCGCCAAGCGGCCTCGGCGATGTCCTTCATCAGCTCACGCGCGGGGATCGGCTCACCGATGGGCTCACCGGTCACGCGGGCGGTGAGGTGCCACTCCTCGTCGTTCTCGACCGCGCGCATGAACGCGTCGGACACCCGCACGGAGTTGTTCGCGTTCTGGTACTGGATGGAGAAGAAGCCCTCGCCGTCGATCGACATGTCGAAGCCGGCATCGCGCAGCGCGGCGGCCTTCTCCTCCTCGCGGGCCTTGCACCAGATGAAGTCGCGGATGTCGGGATGGTCGATATCGAGCACGACCATCTTGGCCGCGCGGCGCGTCTTGCCGCCCGACTTGATCGTTCCCGCCCATGCGTCGGCTCCGCGCATGAAGCTCACCGGACCCGAGGCGGTTCCGCCCTTGGACAGCGGCTCCATCGAGCCACGGATCTTCGAGAGGTTGATGCCCGACCCGGAGCCGCCGCGGAAGATCTTGCCCTCCTTGGTGTTCCAGGCGAGGATCGACTCGATCTCATCCTCCACGGAGAGGATGAAGCACGCTGAGCACTGCGGGCTCTCCTCGAACCCGACGTTGAACCAGACCGGCGAGTTGAACGCGGCCAGCTGGTGCAGGAGGATGTGGGTCAGCTCAGCCTCGAACGCGTCCGCGTCCTCCGCGGTGGCGAAGTAGCCGCGCTCGCGGCCCCACGTGGAGATCGTTCCCGCGACGCGGCCGATCATCTGCTTGACCGAGCTCTCGCGCGCCGGCGATCCGAGCTGGCCACGGAAGTACTTCTGCGCGACGATGTTGGTCGCGTTCTGGGACCACGCCCTGGGGAACTCGACGTCGCGCTGCTCGAACGACACCTTGTCGCCGTGCCCGATCCGCGCATCGCGACGCTCCCACTCGACGGCGTCGAACGGGTGCGTCCCGGGGGTCGTGAAATAACGGCGCACCGAGAGGCCGTCGACCGCCTGTGGATCTGAGCTGATTTGCGTTTGCGGTGCCTGCGACATCAAGTACTGCTCCTCTCGTTCCGCCTGCCTCGGCTATCCGATCTCGGCTCCGTGGCGGCCGAGCGGGGGGAGGGAATGCTTGCGAATGGCCCGGACGGAAACGATCCCCGCCCACCCCTGCAGCGGGGCGGCGATTCGGGAGTGGTTGGACCCTTCAGTTTACTAGGCGCAAGCAGCGAAATCGGGCCGTGAGGCGGCCGTGGTAGCGTCGCGCCCGATGCCAAGCGCGCGCCTGCAGCGGGCGGTGACGGATGCCTCCGCCGGCGCCGGCAATGCGGACTTTGCGGCTTTCACCGTGGGGTCGCGGGTGGCCCCGGCTGCGCTGGCCGTCGCGCTGCTGGCGGCCTGTCTGTACGCCGCCTTCGCCCACGGTGCGGTGGCCTCCGCAGACGAGGAGCGCCTGCAGCTCGCGCTCGCCGTGACGGCCCTGGGGGCGGCCGTCGCCTGCGCCCGCCGCCGGCTGAGCCTGCGCGCGCCCCCGCGCCTCTGGCTGGCGCTGGGCCTGATCGCCGCCTTCGCGTTCTGGAGCGGGATCACCGTCCTGTGGAGCGTGGCTCCGGACCGCACCTGGACCGAGTGCAACCGCGTGATGACCTACGCGCTGGTGCTGACCCTGGCGATGTGCGCCGGTGCCTCGCTCCGGCGCTCGGTGGCGCGCATCGCCGACGGGCTGCTGGTCGTCTGCGCGGCGGTGGCGGTCTCGGCGCTCGCGCAGAAGCTGGTCCCGGGCCTGCACGTGAGCGGCCTGTTCAGCCTCGATCAGACCGGTGCCCTGCCGCGACTCCAACAGCCCCTGGGCTACTGGAACGCGCTCGCGCTGCTCGTCGCCTTCGGGGTCCCGTGCGCGCTGGCGATCCTCATCGACCCTCGCCGGGGCGCCACCGTCCGTCTCGCCGCCGCGGCGGCTGCGACGACGATGATCGTGACGATCGGGTTCACCTACTCGCGTGGCGGCGTCCTGGCTCTGGTGGTCGCGCTCGCGGTCCTGGTGGCGGCCGGCGGCGTCTGGCTGCGCTGCCTGCTGTGGCTCTCGATCGTCGTCGCCGCGGCGCTGCCGGTCCTCGTCGTCGGCCTCAACAGCCACCCCCTCACCGCGACCGGGGTCGCGCTCTCCGCGCGTGAGGCGGCCGGCGCCGACCTGCTCGTCCTGCTTGCCGCCTGCCTGGCGCTGATGGTCGCCGCCGCGCACCGGCTGATCGGCCTCGAGCGACGGCGCCGCCGGCTCTCCGCCGCGCAGGTCCGGCGCGTCGGGCGCGGCCTCCTGGCCGCGGTGGCCGTGGCCGTCGCTGCGGCGCTCCTCGCCGTGGCGGTCTCGCATCGCGGTCTGCCCGGCACGGTGTCACACGCATGGTCGAGCTTCACCGCCACCCGTGCGACCAGCGTCACCGACCCCAGCCGCCTGCTCTCGGCCGACTCCCAGAACCGTTGGGTGTGGTGGAAGGAAGCCGCCCGCGCCTTCGGGGACCGGCCGATCCAGGGTTGGGGGGCGGGGTCCTTCGCCGTCGTGCACCTGCTCTATCGCCGGGACGCGCTCGCCGTCCAGCAGCCCCACAGCTTGGCGCTCCAGCTCCTGTCCGAGACGGGCCTCGTCGGCGCCGGGCTGGGCCTCGGGTCGCTGGGGCTGCTGCTCGCCGCCGGGGTGGCCGCGGTACGCCGGTGCGACCCGCGGACGAGCGCCGCGGCGGCCGCGCTGCTGGCCGTCGGCGCCGCCTACTGCCTGCACGCCCTCTATGACTGGGACTGGGACATCCCGGCGGTCACCCTGCCGGCGCTCATCGCGTTGGGAGTGCTGGGGGGCGCGAGCGCGGCAGGCCGGCGCGATCGCGCGGCGACAGCCGTACCCCCGCGCCCCGCCCTGCGCGCGCCCGCTGCGGTCACCGCGTCGGCGGTCTGCCTGGTCGCGTTCGCGGCCTCGGTCGCGGTGCCCCGCATCGCCGCTGCCGACGCGGCGCGCTCGCTCGTCGAGGCCTCGGCGGGCACTCCCGCCGCGCTTGACCGAGCGCTCGCCGACGCGCGGCAGGCCACCGAGCTTGATCCGCTGTCTGACGCCGGGCTGCGGGCGGCGGCGACGATCGCCATCCACCGCGGCGATCTCGCCACGGCGCGCTCTGACCTGCTGGCAGCGGTCGGGCGACAGCCCTCAGACGAACAGGCCTGGGAGGAGCTGGCCGTGACCGACGTCGCCCGTGGCGACCGCGCGGAGGCGGCCGCGGCGGCGCGGCGGGCCGCGACCCTCGACCCCCACGGACCCAGCGCCCGACCGGCGGCGCAACCGGCGCCCGGACCGCCTGAGCGTCCGGCGTCAGCCCCCTGAGCGGGCGCTCTCGGCGGCCAGCGCGAGCTCGCGTGCCGCCTGCTCGAGGGCGTCGGCCTCGGCGCGGGCGACCAGGGCCTCCATCTTCGCTGCGGAGTGCGCCTGGGCGAGCCGGGCACGGGCCTCGGCCAGCTCCGTGGTCGTGTCCGCCAGGCGTCGCTCGAGCTCGCCGCGCCAGATCTCGAGCTCCGCCAGCGTCGCCGACAGCGTGTCGTTCTCACCCTGAAGCTGGGCCGCGCGATCGCGCGCCTCGGCGAGCGCGGCGGAGAGTGTGGCGCTCTGCTCCGGGGCCTCGGCCGGCCGGTCGCCGTGCTCGCCGGTCCGACGCGGCGTGCCGGCGGCGGGCGTCCCGAGATCGACCGTCTCGCCGTCCTGCAGCTCGAGCCAGAAGCGCGCCTCGGTGGTGATGAGGGCGGTCGGAACCGAGTAGGCGGCGCGCAGCACCCCCTCGGCATCGGGTGGCGACTGCAGTGCCTCGAAGCGCTCGGGGCCGCTACCGTGGTCGGCGATCAGCGTCGGTCGCCAGTCAGGGCTCGGGCGAGGACGCGACGATCTGCCGTTGACGCGCAACAGCACCACGGACGGACCCGCCGCCACATGCTCGAACTCTCCGATTGCCAGCGATTGCCACGCGTCCGTCACGACGCCCTCGATTCTAGGTCTGTGAAATCCTCGGCGCGCATGCCCGGAGGTCTCGCCAACCGCAGGACCGCGCCGTGAAGCTTCTCGTCACCGGAGGCGCCGGCTACATCGGCTCGATCGTCTCACGCCAGCTGCTCGCGGCCGGGCACGAGGTGGTCGTCCTCGACAGCCTGGAGCGTGGCCATCGCGCCGCCGTCGCCCCCGAGGCGCGGTTCGTCCACGCCGACCTGCGCGACGCCGATGCGATCGCCGACGCGGTGTCCGAGGGCTTTGACGGCGTGCTGCACTTCGCCGCCCTGGCACTTGTCGGCGAGTCGGTCGACCACCCCGAGCTCTACTACCACGCCAACGTGGTGGGCACGATGAACCTGCTCGACGCGATGCGCACCACCGGGGTTCCGCGCCTGGTCTTCTCCTCGACGTGCGCCGTCTACGGACAGCCCGACGAGGTGCCGATCTCGGAGTCCGCGCCACCGCGACCCGCCAACGCCTACGGCGCCTCCAAGCTGGCCGTGGACATGATGATCACGGACTACTGCCGGGCCCACGGCCTGGGCGCGGTCAGCCTGCGGTACTTCAACGTCGCGGGCGCCAGCGGCGACGCGGGTGAGGACCACTATCCCGAGACCCACCTGATCCCGAACATCCTGCGCACGGCTCAGGGCCGCAACGAGCAGGTGGAGCTCTACGGCACGGACTACCCGACGCCCGACGGGACCGCGATCCGCGATTACATCCACATCGAGGATCTCTCCGACGCGCACCTGCTGGCCCTCGACGGCGCCACGGCCGGCGCCCATCGGATCTTCAATCTCGGCAGCGGCAACGGGTTCTCGGTCCGCGAGGTGATCGACGTGGCACGCGCCGTGACCGGCTGTGAGATCGCGGTGCGCGAAGCGCCGCGGCGGCCGGGCGACCCGCCCGCGCTGGTCGCCGCCTCACAGCTGATCGGAGCCGAGTTGGGGTGGCAGGCGCGCAAGCCCGAGCTCGAGCAGATGATCGGCGACGCGTGGGCCTTCGCCCAGGCCCACCCCCAGGGCTACACAGATTCAGATTCAGACTCAGGCGACTGAGGCGACGAGATCCTCGATCGCCGCGAGCGCCTCGGCCAGGACGGCGGCCGGCGGCTGGTCGGCGTCGATGACGCGAATGCGGTCGCCGTCGGCGCGGGCGAGAGCGTCGTAGGCCGCGGCGATGCGCGCAAAGAACGCGTCGGGCTGCAGCTCGAGGCGATCGGGCGCGACGCCGCGCTCGGCGGAGCGCGCTCGGCCGGCGGCCGGGTCGAGGCGCAGCAGCAGCGTCCGGTCCGGGACCAGCCCGCCGGTGCCGAAGGCGTTGATGGCGGCAACCGCGTCGATCCCGAGGTCGCGGCCCGCCCCCTGGTAGGCGAGCGACGAGTCCACGAACCGGTCGAGCAGGACCAGCTTGCCCGCCGCCAGGAGCGGCTCCAGGGCCTCCTCCACCAGCTGCGCCCGAGCGGCGGCGTACAGCAGCGCCTCGGCCCGCGCCCCGATCGTCGCCTCCGGGTCGCGCACCAGCTCGCGGATGCGCTCGGCGGTGCGCACGCCGCCCGGCTCACGTAGGAGCGTTGCCTGCGCGCCGCGGCGGTCGAGCGCGTCGACGAGGCCCGCGGCCAGCGTTGACTTGCCCGCTCCGTCGATGCCCTCGATGGTGATCAGCCTGCCGCGTGCCATGCCTGTGAGAGCCCGACACTATCGACCACTAGGATCGGATCTGGTGCTCGCCGAGCTCGAACGACATCCCCACGCGCGCGCGGTCCTCGCCCCCGCCCTCGGCACGCCTGCACGGCCCTCACACGCCTATCTCTTCCACGGACCGGGGGGCGCCGGCAAGCGCGCGGCGGCCCGCGCCCTGGCGGCCGAGCTGCTCGCCGAGGGCGAGGCCGATCCGGACAGCGCCCGGGCCCGGGTCATGAGCGGCGCGCACCCCGATCTCACCTGGGTCGTGCCCTCCGGCGCTCACGAGATCCTGGTCTCGGACATCGACGCGCCGGTGATCTCGGCGGCCAGCCGGACGCCGTTCGAGTCCAGCCGGCGCGTGTTCGTGATCGAGCGCGCCGATGAGCTCGGCGACGAGGCGGCCAATCGCATGCTCAAGACGCTCGAGGAGCCGGCCGCGTTCGTGCACCTGATCCTGCTCACCGATCGCCTGGGGGAGATCCTCCCGACGATCCGCTCTCGCTGTCAGACCGTGCGCTTCGAGGCGCCCCCGGAGGAGGAGTCCGCCGCCGCGCTGCAGGAGCTCGGCGTCTCGGCCCAGACCGCCCTGGCTTGCGTGCGCCTCGCGCTCCAGGATGACGACCGCGCGCGGGAGCTGGCCGGCGCCGAGGGCCAGATCCTGCGCGCCGCGGCTGAGCGCTACGCGCGCTGCGCCATCAGCGGCGCGATGGCCGAGACCCGCCCCTGGACCGAGCTCCTCTCTGCGGTGCGCGCCCGCGGCGAGGCCACCGGAGCGGAGCTCGAGGCACTGGCCGGAGCGGAGCTGGAGCTGACCGCGCGCAAGGACCGCAAGCGCGTGGAGACCGAGTGGTCAGAACGCATCCGGCGCAGCCGGCGGCGCGTGCAGACCGGCGCGCTGGACCTGGGGCTCCAGCTCGTGTCACTGTGGTACGCCGACCTCGCGTGTGTGGCCTACGGCGCCGGCGAGCTGGTGCGAAACTGCGACCGCGCCGGTGAGCTTCAGACGGACGCGGGGACTGATCCGGCGCGACTGGGACACGCCATGGAGCTGGTGGAGGACACTCGGGAGCGCTTCTTGCTTAATGTGTCGGAGGATCTGGCATGCGAGGCCTTGGCATACCGCTTGGAACAGACGCTGCGCAGATGACCGCGGCGGCGCGCGTGTACCTCCGCGCGCCGGCACGCTCTGACCGCCCGGAGTTCACCGAGCTGATGCGCCTCAGCCGGGCGTTTCACAGCCCGTGGGCGACCGCGCCGACCGACGACGAGCGCTTCGCGGCCTACCTCGCCGACGCCCGGCGCGCCGACTTCGAGGCGATGCTCCTGTGCCGCACGGAGGACGACGCGATCATGGGCTTCTTCAACCTCTCCCAGATCGTCCGCCGCCGGCTCCAGAGCGCCTACCTGGGCTATGCGGTCGGGCAGCCCTTCGCCGGACACGGCTACATGCGCGAGGGGATCGAGCTGGTCCTGCGCCACGCCTTCACCACGCTGGCGCTGCACCGCATCGAGGCCAACATCCAGCCGGGCAACGCCAACTCGCTGGCCCTGGCGCGCGGCGCCGGGTTCCGCCGCGAGGGGTTCTCTCCCCGCTATCTGAAGATCGGCGGACGCTGGCGCGATCACGAGCGGTGGGCGATCCTGGTCGAGGAGTGGCGCGCGCGGACCGGCGAGCCCGACCGGCCCGACGGACCCTTCTAGAGCGTCCATCGGCAGGCGGACGCCCGACCGGCGCGCTCGCCGGCTCGGCGCCGACGACGGGGAAGGCGTGCTCACCTCCGCCAATGAGGTCGAGCCGGCCGAGGCGCCCAAGACCAGCCAGTTGAAGATGCAGACGCGCGTGGGGCGTAAGGTCCGCTGGTAATGAGAGGCCCGAGGGGATGGGAGCTTGATCGACCCGCCGCGGTTCTGCGACGCACGCATCCACGTCTTGGACCTCACCCGTCCTCGCCGCGGCTGTTCGCCGTCGGCCGGGGCTGAGGGGGGCGCCGTGGGTCACGTCTGCTTCGTGCTGAGAATCCGCCCCGGGACCGAGGCGGAGTACGACCGGCGCCACGCGGAGGTGTGGCCCGAGCTGACCCGCGCCATCCGTGACGCGGGCATCCGCCGCTACATGCTGTTTCGCCGCGGCACCGACGTGTTCGCGTTCGCCGACTGCGAGGGCGACGGCCGGGAGGCGTTTCGGCGGCTGGCCGCCAACGACGTCGACGCCGCGTGGACGCGGTCGATGGCACACATCATCGAGGCTGAGACCGACGAGGCCGGCGAGCTGCTCTACGCCGAGCCGGTGTGGGAGCTGGGGGATGAATGAGCCGCAGCGCGGCGCCGGCGTGGCACGCCGCGACGCGCTGCGCCCAGCATGACCGGCGCATAGGACGCCGATACACTGGCCCCCGAAGTCGCCGACGTAGCTCAGCTGGTAGAGCACTTCACTCGTAATGAAGGGGTCCGGGGTTCGAGTCCCCGCGTCGGCTTACGTAGAAAGGCCCAGCTAAAGGTCATATTCTGGCGGAGGGATGCGGCGGCACCGACGAGCCAAATCTCGGGCCCGAGGGTACACGTGGGGTACACGAGTTTCCCGAGAGGAGCTTCGGCGCCTTGTCAGGACGCTTCGGTGCGGCCGTGACGCTGCCCCGGCGAAAGGCTCGTTTGGCACCGGCGTAGCGGCTCGATCGCGATGCAATCCGGTCCTCTGCGACCGCGGGGGCCGCCGTGATCCTTGCCCACAAACGCGAAGCGCCGGGTGGCCCCGGCGTTCCGTGGTCATGCAGCAGATCAGTACTGGCTGCAGAGCGTAACGCGGGGGACGGGCGCGGGACACGTTTGTACGCGACCGTGCGCGGGCGGTGGCTCGTGAGTCGCCAGGCGATCGCGGCGGCGCTGGCGCGCGAGGACCTGGCGAGCGGCTGGTGGCGTTCTCGTTGGCGAGCTTCGCGGGCCGTGACGGCCGTGACGGCCGTGCGTGGCCGGGCGCCGCGCGCGCTGGTCTGAGCCGCAGCCGTTATCTACACGACCGGACGGGGCGGCGCACACGCAACGTCGCCAGACCAGAAGCCAGCTCAGCGCCACTGGCGGGGGAAGCGATCGTGCCGGCCACCCCGGCCTGAGCCCTGGTCATCGCCGGGAGCAGGGCGCACGTGCGGGCGTCCGAAGTCCGGGGTCCGACGTAGGTGCTGCGGCTGCACACTTACGGTAACCGCGGTCGCGATTTCGTGCCGGCGGCTAGCCGCGACACGCTCGGAGACTCCAAGGGCGTTCTCCTTGGACAGGCGAAACGTGGCGGTCCTGCATATTGGTGCAACTACAGTGATCGTTTCGGATAGGTTTTCCATAGTGGCTCTGAAAGACCTGAAGCCCACTGTCGAAACCCCGAACAAGCAAGCGGGTTGGCTCGTCGGAGTCGTTAGCACCGCGGGCTTGCTGTTCACTGGGGTCGGGGTCCGCACAGGGGACTTGCCTCACGTCCTCGCGAACCACCCGGTTCAAGCCGCAGCAACCCTTTGCCTTCTGTTCGTTGGGGGTGCTTTCGGGGCATCTGCCGGCTGGTTTACGGACAACACGACACTTGAGAAGACTCGACTTGGAGCCAGCGGGATCTTCCTTCTACTCGCCGCGCTCGCCGCGGTCTGGACGGGAATCGTCTCAGCGAGAGAAGTCCGGGCCCCAGCCTCACAGCGCAGATCTCGACCGACGTGCACGGGAATTCCACGCTCCACTTCGACGTGAAGGCGACTGGCGTTCGGGCCAACAAACACATGTTGTTCGCCGTAAGTGCTCTCACGCCAGGAGGCGGCGGCCAACCTGAGACGGCCGTGCCTCTCTACAGCGCCTCACTCGGACCGAGCTCGGACGGAACCGTCGACCGCTCGGGAGATCTCGCCCTGCCACCAGCGCCTGTGGACAACGTGGAGCTACAAGCATGGACGGGGAGCAGACCCAAGAGTTGTATCGCTGATCCCTCTGACGCGACGCAGACCGCTGTGACCTCAGGCTGCACGGAGCTGGCGATTCTGCGGCCCGCCGAGACCTCTCAACTCATTGCAAGTTGGGTTGACCCAAAGCACAGCGCGCGAGGTCTCAAGATCTCGGCGTCGGCGTACGGCATCGTCGGACGATTTGCGGCGATCCGACTGACCGACATTAGGCCGAACCCGACGCACGACCACGTGCTGTTCAGCGCTCGCTGGTCGCCCGACGGAAACGGCGACGTGTTGCGCTCAGTGACCGCCACAATTCCGAACTCAACCCGCCGATTGTGCGTATCGGCCAGCACCGAGGACGTAAAGCCCCTATGCGAAAACAGCGCTAAGGGACACGATTCGTGGGAGATCATTTCCGTGCCGCCACGGTGACGAGTCATGCGTGGTTTGAGGCCAACCCGCGCCAAAGCGGGGCCGAGGCTCCCAAGCAGCACGGGACGTCGCCACGGGGCCCGCGGCAGCGTCCAACCCCGACGCTCGCTGGCGGCGCATTAAGGCTCGCCCACTAGGACGCCAGCCGAGAGGACGAAACGATCGCACGAGCCCGCGATGCGGGGACCGGGTTATCGCCGAAACCGGGGCTCCCGCGGACCTGGGCGAAACCGACCGCGTGCATATGCAGGGCGGACGCGCGCTTGGAGGCAGGTGGCACGGCGAGCGAGTTGTCGCCAATCGAATCGCGCGATGTCGAGCAGAGCGTGGGACGAAAGCAATCGTGCCGACGACGGCTGAAACCCGATGCTCGCCGGCGACGATCCGCTACCGCTCTTCTTGACGGGGTCCCTTTTCGGTGATCGAGGCGCGGCCGCGTCGGTCGCTCGCCATGTCTCACTCAGGCAAGGGCGCGGGCTCGCTATAGCCGATCTCGGTCCCGTCGAGCTTCCGGAAGACCGCGGGTACATTGGGCGACGTGGGATTGCGGGTCTCGAACCGCTCGCCGAAGACGTTTTCGAAGCTCGCCCAGTAGTTCCGCCCCCGGCCTTCCCAACCTTCGATCATCTGATCCCGTCGCCGGACGACCGAGAGAGCGGCTCGCCAGATGAGGCCGCCGGTCGTCGCGTCGCGGATCGGGAGCGACTCGCCGGGGCGGAGAACCCGCGTCTGCATCCCCTGGCCGAACTCGAAGTCGTGGCCGTCGATCTCGACACCATGCCGGACGTTGAGCGCGATCCCAGTCCCTCGTTCGCGATGAAGTAGGCGAACGCGATCTGGCCCTCGGCGATCGAGTAGTCGTCGTCAGGGCCGTACTTGACGGGGAGCGCGTGAGCGAAGACGACCGGCTGTAGCTCTGCTCGCGCAGCGTCTCGAATGGAGCGGCCCTGCTCGACCGCTGCCTCGACCTGACGCTCGACGACTGCGCGCTCTGCCGCGGACGTCTCCCGGAGGACGTCGACCTGTTCGCGCATGGCGGCAATCTGATCGCTGGTCGATGCCGCCTGCGATCTGGCCTGCCAGTCGAGCTTCCGCATCTGTATGAACGCGACGACGGCGAGCGTGGCCGTCGCGAGGAAAGCGCCGACCCCGCCGAGCGCGGTGAGCCAGTCGGTCAGCTTCGGCGACGAGTCAGCGAGGACGACGAGCACGCGAGACGAGGCTGGCACTCGCCTCGGACGGTCTCGGGACTCCCGTTCGGGCCGTGCCACCGGGCGTCGCCCAGCCACCGGGATCTCCCCCGGTCAGGTTCGGGACTGTCCGGTGTTCGGCGATCTGTCTCCAGCGCAATGCCGCTCAGTGCGGCAGATAGACCACATCTCGGGGACCGCAGGTGCCCCCGGCCGAGCACGCGTTGTAGGCGGACTCTTCTGTGAAGGGACCCTTCCAAGTAGTTCCGCCGCCGGTCCCCGAGACGTAGGCCGGGCGGTAGGGATAGCCGCAGAAGTAGGACCCCATACGACCGCCGCACACCCACCAGCGGCCGTCAATGAGTACCGGCCCGGCGTCGCCGGTGGCGGCCCCGTCCGCGGTCAGGTTAATGTGCTTAGCGTGTGGGTTGATGGCGCCGGCAAGAATTGTCCGGGCCCGCGCGCATGACATGTGCCACGGATAGATCGCGTCCTTGCCGTAGAAGCCTTTGGCCGCGTAGCCGCAGCGCTTGACCGTGACCGTCGTCAGTGCGGACGCTGCGCCGACGCCGATCATCAGTGACGCGAAAGCGATCAAGATGCACCGCCATCCCCTGAACATGCGCGCGAGCCTAACACGAAATCGCTGTGGTTCGACAGCGGCTTCGGCGCGCGACTGCATCGGCGACGTCTCGATGGTGCCGCTCACCGGCACCACATGAGCGCCCCGCCGCGTTTGCGCTCTCCGTGCGCGCCCGAAGGTCGACTGCCGCGATACTCGCGGAAACACCGAAGCAGGACGCATCCGGGCCGGCGCACGCAGCCTTGAGTGTCGCCAAGACCGAGACTGACGTGACCTTATTTACCTAGGCATAGGCCATGACCCGGAACCCGTGACGAGCGCCCTGCGCTCGGCGAAGGGGTTGGGGTGAAAAGTGCCTCACTGATTCTCACGCTGGAACGGTTCGCTCGCGTCCGGGACAGGCACGGTCGCTCGCGCTGAAGCCCGTTCCGAGGAGCTCAGCTAAGGTCGGGCCCGAGAATTCGGCCCACCATCCGAGCGACGGCGTCTATCTCCACGTGCGCTAGGCGGCCGACGAACTCCTGGACAAATTCTCCGCCGGCAACTCGCCGTAGTCGGGATCCCGGCGCCAGCGGAGTGCGTTGACGATTTCGGGATTACGCGCGCGGGCGCCTGTCGCCACAACACCACGGACGAGGTCGCGACGTAATGTAGGCGACAGGGTGGCGAGGTAATCAACTCCGAACAGTTTGCGCTGCCCGCGGCGCGCTGGTGCATAGTTGCAGCCGTTGCACTGAACCCGGAATCCTGCGTCGGCCAAGGCTCGGGCGCGGTCCCACTCAAAACGCACAGCCGCGTCTTGCGAAGGTTGTGGAGGCAGGTCGTCGAAGAGCTCGGGTCTCAACCGCCAGCAGTTGCCTCTGAGGCCGACAGCTCCACGGAAGCCGCGCTGATGCTCCCCCAACCGGTGTTCCGGAGCGAGCTTCGACTGCCCGACGTACAGCGCTCCCAGGGGCGACTCACGCTCACGACCCCGCACCTGGATGACGTACACCCGACGGGCGCGACGCTCACCCGGCGCTGTCCGTATCGGTGGCGCAGTGGCGGTGATCCCCCGCAGTTCGCGTCGTAGATTGTTCAGCTGATCACGCTGCGAGTCTTCGAGCACACGCGAGATATCGGCACAGCGAGGCGGGAGCCAAACCACCACGCGCACATCCGCCCCTTCGTCCCGCTCGAGCAGAACCCTCGGCCTCAGACCTTGGATCTGAGCGGTGCAGATTGCTCGACTGCGTATGCAACGCCGCGCCTGCGGACTCTGGTTGACAACCCTGGTTTCGGCGATGACCAGGGCTCAGGCCGGGTAGCCGGGACGATCGCTTCGCTCATCGCCAGTGACGCCGAGCCGGCTTCTGGTTGGCGTCAAAAATGCACTCCAGATCCAGCCCGAGTGGGCCCGCCTGGACGAGCGGATTCGCCCAGCGGGATTCCTCACCGGCACTCCAAGGGGATGAGTGTTTCGCCACGTTGCGCGAGCCTCCTGGCCGCGGCCGGCTGCGTTTGCGCCGGAGCCCCGCAGCGGACCGGCAGACTCGCTGAAGCAGGAGGACACGATTCGGTGCTCGCGCTCGTGAGATTCGCGAGAGCGGTCGCGAACCGGCCGTCGGCGTGGCCGCCACTGGTCGCCCCGACATCACCTCGGATTGAGCGGCCGTCGCTTGCCCGCGGTCGACGGGTTGGGGCGATACCGTGCATCCGTGGCCTCGCGTCCAGTGATCGACCTAGAAGTGACCGTCGACGGTCGATCCACCGCTGAGCGAGACGACGTGTACCTGGGCGGGCGCTCACGTGCTGACCGTCCATACGGTTATCCCGCGCGCGGACTTGGCGCTCGAGCTGCATTCGACGTTCGTGGGGCATTCCGGCGTGCCGACGCACGTGGTCCATCTGACGCTCGGGCCGCCTGGGCGCGAGCCGACGATTACGTCGGCGGATCACGACGAGGACAGCTGGATCCGACCTACGCTCCGCGCGCGTGCGCGTATGAGCACGCGCAACAGCTGATCGAGGTCCTTGTCCGGTCTCGGCCATCGCGCCGCGGTCAACGTTCCGGGCGAGCGCGCGTTCGACGGCCTCGAGCGGGTCACGCGACCGGCGTAACCGGTCTCGCTCCCCGCCTGAGGTTCACGATCGCCGTTGGCGGTCCGGCGTCGATGACCTCGCCGACGGTCGCTGCACGCAAGTGCTCGCTCGTGCGTCGTGCGCGGTGCGGGAGCCGGCGGGCGGGGCCAGTTTCGCACGCCGTCCGGGCGTGCGGCCCTCGCCGCGACCGGCCCCGCACCGAGCGGGGCCACAGACAGAAGGGAAGGCAGTCATGCCCGCAGGAATCACCAGCAGCGATTCGATGTTCTCCGTCCGCGAGACGCCGTGGCACGGCCTGGGCGCGGTTCTGGACCGGCCGCCGGCGACGATCGCGGAGGCGATCGAGGCGTCGGGCCTGGGGTGGCGGGTCGAGCGCGAGCCGATCGCGGTCGACCGCGGCGACGCGGCGACGGTGGATGACTGGTGGGAGCCGCGGTGCGAGGAGATCCCCGGCTACTACGCCACCGTCCGGCAGGACACCCGCGCGGTGCTCGGGATCGTCGGGGAGCGCTACCGGATCGTCCAGAACCAGGAGGCGTTTGCAGTTCGTCGACCAGCTGCTCGGGCTCGAGCCTGCACTTCGAGACCGCCGGCAGCCTGAACGGCGGCCGCCGGGTGTGGGTGCTCGCGACGCTGCCGGAGCACGTCGAGGTCGGCGGCGACCCGGTCCGGCCGTACGTGCTGTTGATGAACAGCCACGACGGGTCGACCGCGGTGATCGCGGCGACGACGCCGGTCAGGGTGGTCTGCATGAACACGCTGAACTGGGGGCTGCAGCGGGCGCGGCAGCGGTTCTCGATCCGCCACACCGAGCAGATCAGCCGCCGCGTCCACGAGGCGCGCCGGGTGCTCGACCTGTCGATCGACTACTACGCGCAGTTCAGGACCGTCGGCAACCAGCTCGCGTCCGAGCGCTGCTCGGAGCGGCAGCTGCAGAAGGTGCTCGACGAGCTCTACCCGTCCGGCACCGAGGACTCGGCTGACCGACCGGACGCGCAAGGGCCGGGAGCAGGTCAAGGAGCGGATCGTCGAGCTGTTCCTGCGCGGCGACACGCAGGGCAACGCGCCGGGGAGCAAGTGGGCGGCGGTGAACGCGATCGTGGAGTACGGCGACTGGCACCGGCCGATCCGCCAGGGCGGGGAGCGGTTCGCGCGGGCGGTCGACGACGGGGCGCAGAAGACCCGCGCGCTGGAGCTGGTGATCGCCGCCTGACGCGGCTGCCGCGGGGCCGGTGGGCTCGCGGCCCGCCGGCCCTGCGGCACGCGGATGAAGCCAGCGCAGCTCCCGGTCAGGGGTGGCGGGACAGCCCCGTCAGCGAGCCACACCCGGCGGCGCCGGTCAAGCATTTGAGGGCCCGCCGTCCTGATCTGGTCAACGACGGGGATCCACGACGGCGTACGGCGGGAGTCCGGTTCAAATGCTGGACAGCCGCCGCCGGTCGCGGCCTTCGCTGGGGCATGCCCACCACCCCAGACCAGGAGGCGACGCATGTCCCGACAAGCCCCCCAGCCCGCAGGCAGCTCAACTACCTCAAGGCCCTCGCCGAGCGCACCGGCCAGACGTTCCCGTGGCCCGCACAGTGCCGCGGCGGCCAGCCGTGAGATCCAGCGGCTGAAGACCACGCGGCCCAGCAGCCGAGCTCGAGCGGGCGATCGAGCGGTTCGGCGACACGCAGGCGATCGAGGCGGCCCAGGACGCCGCGGCGATCCACGGCTTCGAGGTCGTCGGCTACGGATCGACCGCGACCTGGAGCCAGCGGTCATGACCACCCCGACCGTCACCGAAACCCGCCGCCACGGCGACCGCGTCGGCGAGCGCGTCGAGCTCGCCCGCTACACCGTCCCCGCCGGCGAGCGGATCCTCTACGGGCAGCGCGTCGACGGCGTCGTCCGAGTCACCGACGTCCCGGCGCGCGGCCGCGGCCGCGCGTACCTCGTCGAGCGCGAGCTCGAGCAGGACGGCTACGCCGCGCTGCAAGGCGCTGGTCGCCGACTACGTGCAGCAGGCTGAGCTGCTCGACGACGTGCCCATGGCCGTCTCGCCGCTGACCGGCACTGCGGAGCGAGAACCTTGGAGGGGCGCGGCGATGATCCTCAAGGTCCACCTGCAGGGGGCAGCGTCCTACGACGTCGGGGACGAGATCTGGCAGGAGTCGCTCGCCGACGCGATCACACGCCGAGGCCGAGACGATCGCCGGCTACGCCGGAGCCGATCTGCTCGAGTCGCCCGACCAGGCTCATCGCGACGCCCTGCGCGATCGGATCGTCGACGAGATGACATCCGCGCTGGTCGAGCGTCGGCGACCGCTACCGAGCGCCGGACGGCGTTCTGTACTCGCTGATCGACGAGCCTGAAGTCGATCCGCCGGCGGCGACAGGTAGGCTGAGCGCCATGAGCTCCCGCGCGTCTGAGCCGATCGTCGAAGAGGTCCTGCGGTTCGAGGACCTGCCGCTTGGATCGGCAGGGACCCGCCGCGCGGTCGTTCGCTGGAGCGACGGCACCGAGGGCGCGGCGATGACCTGGTACGCCGACGAGATCCTCGTGTGCGAGGGCGACCTCGTCGGCAAGACGCGAAGCGGAGATCCGCTCGCTGCATTTCCGCCGGGACCGCGACTGGCTGCAGTCATAGACCCTCGCTGGGCGCACCCTGTCCGCCGGAACGCGACATCGCCTCAGCGTCGAAGAGGACGTCTCTGAGTTCGCGCGCGTGGAGTGCTCGTCCTGAACCGGGGCGCGTTCGGCTTGCGGTTGTGATGCCCTGTCATTCTGGCGCGCGCGTGCCGGTCGGCAGCGGCGAAGCCGCCGGCCGCCTCAGGCCCGGGGGCTGCCCACCGGCGGCGGACCGGCGCCTGTCGCGCCTCAGCACCCGGTGCTCAGGGTCGCTTGTGCCTGCTGCGGTGTCTCGCGTGGTGGT
>CAVYUJ010000014.1:0-350612 GCA_963771675.1 uncultured Actinomycetota bacterium
GGCACGTCATCCACGTCGTCAACAGCGGCGTACCCAAGCTCCGCGAGCTCGGCATGACACTCGAGTCCGGCACCGCAGCAACCTGAAGCTGACACGCGCGACCGACACAGGATGAGCGCCGACGCTGCCCGATCGCTCGGCACCGCGACGGCGGCGAAAAGCCGGTGGTTCTCCCCGCAACCCAGTGTCACCGGCCGCGGGATCCTCGCGCGCTACAGCCCGCGATTCTGGCTGATCGTCGTCCTGCTGGGCCTGGTTACAGCCCTCTGCATACGCCAATGAACAAGGAGCAGTCCATGCCCGGATACGACAAACGAGAGGACATGCTGGTCCATGAAGAGGACCCGTTCAATGCCGAGCCGCCGCGCAGTGCGCTGGCCGGGTCGGCGATCACGCCGCTGGACACGTTCTACGTTCGCGGCCACGGCCCATCTGCGAGATGGACCGCGCGCGCTGGACCCTGCAGGAGCAGGACTCGTCGGGCACGAGCTCACGCTCAGCCTCGATGACCTGCACGGGCATCAGTTTTCCCGCGCCGAGGTCGTGGCAACACTGCAATGCGCCGGCAACCGACGCAGCGGCCTGATCGAGGTGCGCGACATCCCTGGCGAGGCGCCCTGGGGACCCGGCGCGACCGGCACCGCTCGGTGGCGAGGCATCTCGTTGCAGGAGGTCCTCGCGCAAGCCGAGCCTCTGCCCGACGCGACCCATGTGGCCTTCGTGGGTGCCGACCGCTCTGAGGAGGCCAAGCCACCCCAGCTCTACGGAGTCTCGATCCCCATTGAGAAGGCGCTCAGCGCAGAGGTGCTCCTTGCCGACGAGATGAACGGCCAGGCACTCACGGCCGTGCACGGCGCACCGGTCCGGGTCATCGTTCCGGGATACATCGGCGCGCGCAGCGTGAAATGGCTTCAGCGCATCGAGATTCGCCGCGAGCCCTGGAACGGATACTTCCAGGAGACCGCCTACCGGCTCCTACCCCCCGGGCACGAACCCGGACCCGGGAACGGCATGGCGCTTGGCGAGGTCGCCCTCAACTCCGACTTCCTCTATCCCGGCGACGGCACAACCGTCAGTGCCGGACCGGTCCGCGTCGGTGGCTACGCCTTCGCCGGCGGCACGCGAAGCATCAGTCGCGTCGACATCTCAACCGACGGTGGCCAGACCTGGACCCAAGCCGAACTGCTCGAAGACCAAGGGCGCTGGGCCTGGCGACTCTGGCGCGCCACCCTGGAGCTCTCAGCCGGCCAGCACGAGCTCATGGCGCGTGCCTGGGACAGCGCCGCGAACCTCCAGCCAGAACGTCCGGAAAGTGTCTGGAACACCAAGGGCTATGTCAATAACTCCTGGGCACGGATCCGACTCAACGCGCGACCGTGAGCCTCGCCCAGTGTCCGAGCGTGTGCATATGCCCCCGTTCGCCGGGGCGGCCGAGGGCTGAACTCCCAGCCACTCGGCCCCACCGAGCTCGGAGGACGCTACGAGCAAAGGAGGCACATTCAGCAGCTGCTCGGGGTGAAGGCCGATATCGTCACGTCGAAACGGCCGGCATCGAGGCGCCGGCCGACTGGGACATGTCAACACGCCCGAGACCTATCTGGGCTACGAGCGCAGCGAACGATTCTCCTCGTGGACGGCGCGGCGCGGAGGAACCACGCTAATGTGGCCTCCACCTCAAGCACTGGGCACTCGACGGCAGTGACGTCCTCGAGCCCGGTGCGGAGGCGTACGTGTTCACGTTCGGGTAGCCGGCGATTGCGACCGAGCGCACCGGCACGCTCTCGACCCCGGGCGCGCCAAGCCGTCGCCCCCTCGATGCCCGTCCCAGGGCTCGGCTCACGGCAGACGAGCGGGTGTCGGTCCCATGTGGCCGTGGGCGCCTCAGAAGCGATGTCGGGTGTGGCCGAAGGCGCCCTTGGCGAAGGCGAGGACCTTCGCTGGGCGGACAGCGAACACGAGAGCCTGTCCAAAGCCGTCCGGACTGACCTCGTATTCCCATCGCCCGTCCCACTTCTGCGCCCAGGCTGCCGCGAGCCGCTCGAGCTGCTCTGCGTCAGTGACGCGGATCGCCTCGCCCTCGACGACCACGTCGAGGCCGCTCTGCCAGTCGTTGGCGCCCGTGGTCAACACGACCTGCGGATTGCGGGCGAGGTTGCGCGCCTTCTGCTCCTCCGGGCCCGTGCAGAAGTGCAGCGCGTCGTCGAGCCAGACGGCGACCAGCGGAGTGACGTGTGGCCGACCGTCTGCGCGGACGGTCGAGATCCAGAAGAGCTCGGCCTGCTCGATCGCCTCGCGTGTGTCCTCCCACCTGGTGGGCTGCGCGGCCGGATCGCTGAAGCGGGTGTCGAGCTCTGTGCGGGGGATCGTCATCAGGGGGCTTCTGTCCTCGGGGTTGGCAGTGGCTGGGTCGGCCCTGGCGACGATGTCGTCCAGGCGCGCGTCGGTCTCAGGACATAGACCGCCGCGCACCGGTGAACTCATCGGCACCCTCGGCCAGGTCAGGCCTCTCGGTCGGCTGCCGCCCGCATCGCTTCGGCGATCACGGACCTCTGGTCCGCGTCAGCGCCGCGCGGATAGGCCAGGCGCTGCTCGGCGAGGACGACAAGCGTCGCGGCGGTGTCGGAGTACTCGACGACGTCGGGGCTGTTGGTCGTCGAGGCCACGAGGTAACGAACGGGAGCGTCGGAGCGGTTGACCAGGCTGTGAGCACCCGCCGGGCCCCGAGGGAACGCGACCACCGCGCCGGCCGTCAGGAGCCGCGTCCCGTCCGGGCCGCGCAGCGTGAGCGTCCCGGCGAGGACGAACAGGAGCTCCTCATTGGCGTGATGGACATGCAGCGGCGAGCCGACGGCGCCCGGGTCGAGCTCGTAGACGTTGGCGGCCAGTTCCCGAGCCCCGGCCTGAGCGCCCACGGGTGCGACGTGGCGACCGGGGTATTTGGCCGTCTCCCAATCTGGCCGCTCGAAGTCCACAGGCATCAAACGACCGTAACCGATCACCGTGATCCTGGCCTGATTGCGATCCGCCGGCCCGTCGCGCGCTGCGCAACCTGATCAATCGGCGAGCAGCTGCTCGAGGAATCTCTCTCGCGCGGCGAGGAAGCTCTGGGTGAGCCGCACCGCGTCGGCGTCCTCGTAGGCGATCTCCGTCAGCCCGTCCTCGGAGCAGTCGTAGATCGTCGCGTCGGGGTAGGCGAGGACGATCGGGGAGTGGGTCGCGATCACGAACTGCGAGCCGTCGTTGACGAGCTGGTGGATTCGTCGCAGGCAGGTCAGGCAGTTCTGGGTCGACAGGGCGGCTTCTGGCTCGTCCATGACGTAGAACCCGTTCGGTCCGAACCGGTTGAGCATGACGGCTAGGAACGACTCGCCGTGGGATTGCTCATGCAATGAGACACCGCCGTAGGCGCCCAGCGCCGAGCCGTCATCGTCACTGAGCTCGTCCAGGTAGGTGGCGGCGGTGAAGAGGCTCTCGGCGCGCAGGAAGAAGTCCGTCGCCGGACGTCTGGTCCCGCGGATCAGCCGGATGCCCTCCCCCAGCCGCGAGTGAGAGTCGCGGGTGGAGAAGGCGAAATTCGACGTGCCGCCCTCCGGGTTGATCCCCGCCGCGACCGCGATCGCCTCCAACAGAGTCGACTTGCCGCTGCCGTTCTCCCCGACCAGATAGGTCACCTTCGGATGCAACTGCAGTCCCTGCTCCAGACCGCGGATCACGGGCAGCCCCCACGGGTGTCCGGCGCGCTCGGCCGGGTCCTCTGCACCGACCAGCTCAACTGCCCTGACCAACGCTCCGTTCACACGCGCCACGCTACCCCACCACACTGGACGTTCTGCTCCTGTGAGCGATGATTCGCGGTCGTGGAGTTGACTGAGGAGCACGAATGGGAGGGGCGTCGGATCCGGTGGAGCCGTCTCGGTCGCGGACCCGCGGTCGTCTTCTGTCATGGGACACCGTGGTCGTCACGGCTGTGGGCGCCGTTTGCCGAGGCGCTGAGCTCGCGATTCACGACCTATCTCTGGGATATGCCCGGGTACGGGTCATCGCGTCCCGGGCCTGACGGCCGTGTCTCACTCGACGTGCAGGGACTTGTGTTCGCTGAACTGCTGCGCTACTGGGAGGTCGACTCGCCGCACGTGATCTCTCATGACTACGGAGGCGCGGTTGGGCTGCGCGCGCACCTGCTCCACGGCGCCCGCTACGCGTCGCTGGCGTTGGTCGATGTCGTCGCGCTGGCGCCGTGGGGCTCAGATTTCTTTCGCCTGGTGCGCGAGCATGCCGACGTCTTCGGCGCACTTCCTGCCGGCGTGCACGAGGGCGCCGTCCGTGCGTACGTCGCCGGCGCCAGCCAGAGGGGTCTGACCCAGGCGCAGGCGGACATGCTCGTCGCGCCGTGGCTCGGACCCGACGGTCAGCAGGCGTTCTATCGCCAGATCGCTCAGGCCGATCAGGCCTACACCGACGAGATCGAGTCGCGCTACTCCGAGCTTGACCTTCCCGTCCTGATCGTCTGGGGCCAGGACGACACCTGGATCCCGGTCGATCGCGCTCACCGCCTCTCCGATCTCATTCCCGGGTCTCGTTTGGAGCTCATCGAGGCTGCCGGGCACCTTGTCCAACTCGACCAACCGGTGGCCCTGGCCACTACGCTGCACGAGTGGCTGAGCACGTGCGAGCGGGTGCCTTGACTCCTGCCAGCGGCTGGTAGAAGATCCGCGCCCCCTCGTTCACACGCCCCCCCAGGCGCCACGCTGAGCCGTGATCATCCGTCGGGAGATCGCTGAGGACATCGCCTCCGTCGAGGCCGTGACCTCGGCTGCGTTTGCTGTTGGCGACGGCGGTCCGGAGCCGCCCGAGACACGCTTGCTGCGATCGCTGCGGCGCGACAGCGGATGGATTCGCACGCTCTCGATGGTGGCGGTGCACGACGAGCGGATCGTCGGCCACGTCGTGTGTACCCGCGGACGGATCGGTGAGACCGCCGCCCTCGGCCTGGGACCGATCAGCGTTCTTCCGTCCTGTCAACGGCGGGGAATCGGTCAGGCGCTGATGCACGCCATCATCGGCGCGGCCGACGCCGCCGGCGAACCGCTCATCGCCCTCCTCGGGGATCGCGGCTTCTACAGCCGCTTTGGCTTCATCGCCGCGTCCCAGCTCGCGATCGACGCTCCCGATCCCGAGTGGGGCGCGCATTTTCAGGTTCGGCGGCTGACCGACTGTCCGCCGTCGGTCACCGGCGCGTTTCGGTACGCCGCCCCGTTCTCAAGCCTCTAGCGATGAGTTTGGCGACCGTCGGCCGTATGACGGTGTGCTGAATCGCAAACGTCAACAGATGAGCGGGATTCGGCGTCCCGGTCAGCGCCGCCAACGCGTAGATTGAAGGCATGAAAGAGCTACGAGGAGCCGCTGCAGCGGTCGTGCCGGCGTCGCCGGCGCAGTGCCTTGCTCTGGTCGAGGCGGTCGACGGATACCCGGACTGGTATCCGGAGGTCGTCCGCTCGGTTGAGGTGCTCGAGCGCGACGCCCGCGGCCTGCCCACCCGGGCACAGACCAAATTGCACGTGTCGGTCGGGCCGATGACAAAGGACTTCGACGTGCTCATGGCGGTCACCACCGAGCCACCCGGCACCGTCAAGCTCGCCAAGGTCGGTGGAGCGGCGAAGTTCGACGTCGTCTGGCGGTTGAGCGACGGGGAGAGCACCCGCCTCGCGCTCGAACTCGACGCAAGTCTCGATGTCCCACGCTTCCTCCCGCTCGGCGATGTCGGGAACTCGGTGGCGCAGGGCTTCATCTCGGCGGCGAGCGCGGAGCTCGGACGCCGTTCCGGCGTGTAGCGGCTGACGTCGGCGGCGCGGGCGGATCTCCCTCGTCGCCCGACCGTCGGTGCTCAGCGCCCCCGCCCCACCGCACCCCGCGCGCACTAGCCGCGCGTCGACGCATCCGGCGCCGGCGCGGTCCGGAGCTAGTCTCCCCTTGATGGCTGAGCTGATCTCACAGGCGGCCGAGGAGTTCGCGGCCGCGCACACCACCCCGTTTGACGGCGCGCTGGCTGCAGCCTCGAACTGGACTCTGGCCAACACGTCGTGGCCGGGCATGATGGCCGGCCTGCCGGAGGCGCGGCTCCTGGAGGCCCTGATCGTGGTTTCGGGCGCCCGCTCCGTCCTCGAGCTCGGAACGTTCACGGGGGTCGGCGCGCTGGCGATGGCCGCCGCGCTGCCCGAGGGCGGCCGCGTCGTGACCCTGGAGCGAGACCCGGGCAACGCAGCGGTGGCGCTGCGCCACATCGCCGCCAGCTCGCTGGCCGACCGGATCGAGCTGATCCAGGGCGACGCCCGCGAGACGCTCCCGGGCCTACCGGGACCCTTCGACCTCGTCTGGATCGACGCCTGGAAGACCGACTACCCGCTCTACCTCGACCTGGTGGTGCCCAAGCTCACGCCGCGCGGGATCATCGTCGCCGACAACCTCTTCCGCGGCGGCGCCACCCTCCCGCCCGCCGACGACGACGAGGGGACCCGCGGGGTAGTCGAGTTCGCCCGCCGGGTGCAGGAAGACGAGCGGCTCCACAACGTGCTCCTGACCGTCGGCGACGGGCTGCTGCTCGCCTGGCCGGCACCGTAGCGACAGCTGCTCACCGCCGCGCCGCCGATCGGCGCGAGCCGTCAGGGGATGACTGGCACGCCGGCCGCGAGGACCAGCACTGAGCTGCGTGCGCGGTTCAGCTCGTTGCGAACGTCACCGCCGATCACCACGTGGCTGGCCTGTGCGCCGGGCTGGGACCCGACGACGATCAGGTCCGCCGGCTCGGCCCCCGAATCGCGAACCGTCGCCCCGAGCTTCGCGGCCAGCGCGCTCGCGGTCTCGCGGGCAACCTCGTTCGTCGGACCGGCGAGCGGCACAGCGATCGACCTGATGGCGTTGTCGAGCTGCGTGCGCAGACCGGCGGCGGCGATGGCAACGGCTACCGAACCACCGTCGAGGAGGTGCTGAGCGGACGTGCCGGGCTCCACGTGACCGGGTGTGGTGCGGTAGTCCGAGCCGAACACCACCACCGACGCTCCTTCACTCTCGGCCAACTGCCCCAGCCTGGCTCCCGTCGAGGCACCGACGATGACGTGGCGGGCGATCGCCGCATCACCGAACGCGGCGGCGCCTCGCTCGAGGCGCCGGTCGGCGTCATGCTGGGCCAGCTCCTCCCGGCGCGGGTCGAACTCACGGGAGTGGCGCACATAGGCGAGCGCCAGCGTGAAACCGGCCGGCGCGAGCATCTTGCCCAGCGCCAGCGCGTCGTCGTCGTTCTCGGTTCCGTCATAGGAGATGATCACGTTGGCGCCCACAGTCACACAGTCCTTTATGACGCAGTATCGCCTGGACGGCCGCCCCGTGAGTCGTCGACCTGCTAATTGATGTGGTGCGGGCGTCCGGGAACATCCGAGGAGAGATTGATGAGAGCCAAGCAGAAGGTCACCGTGTCCACGCAACCGACGGCTCACCGGCCGACCACCGCGGAACGACGCGCGGCGAGCATCGTGTTGCTGTCCACCCAGCAGGCCGAGCTCAAGCGGGAAGCGGCCGATCGCCGCGCCCAACGCGCCGCCACGAGCGCCGCGGGCGAGCTGACTCCCCCAGCCGGCTAGCGCGAGGACAGGCCTCCGGCTCTCGACGACGGGATCGGGCGGCGCGATCGTGTCCGAGCCATCCATCCGCCTCTATGGGATCGCGCTGTCGCACCCCGTCCTGGCTGCGCGCGGGATGCTCGAACACAAGGGGCTTCCCTATCGCTACGTCGAGATGCTCGCGGGGACCCACCCGGTGCACCTCTTCGCGATCGGCTTTCGGGGCGTCACGGTGCCGGCGATGAGGCTTCCCGACGGCCGGCGGGTGCAGGGCTCGCTTGGGATCGCCCAAGCGCTCGAGCAGTTCGCTCCCCACCCATCGCTCTATCCGGCCGAGCCCGCGGCGCGCGCCGCGGCTCAGAGCGCCGAGCGCTGGGGTGAGGAGGTCCTGCAGCCGATTCCGCGTCGCCTGATCCGCGGGGGTCTGCGCCACCACCTGCGGCAGCGCCGCTGGTTTGCCGATGTCGCGACGCCGCTGCCCGCGCCTGGGGTGATGAGCGTGCTGCTCACCCCGCTCGTTCCGGCGTTCGTGTGGCAGGCGCACGCCACCGACGAGCGTGTGCGGCACGATCTGGAGACGCTGCCGACACTGCTCGATGAGGTCGACCGGCTGCTGGAGACCGGCGTCATCGGGGGCCCGGAGCTCGGGGCAGCCGATTTCCAGATCGGGTCCTCGGTCCGCATGCTGCTCGCCATGGAGGACGCCGGCCGCCTGGTGGCCGGACGCCCCGCCATGGCCTTCGCACGCCGGGTCGTACCCGACTATCCCGATATTCCCGCCGCGCTGCCGGCCAACTGGCTGCCGGCCGACCGGCGACCCGGCTAAGCCTCGTCGCCGAGCGCGACGATGTGCTCGGGGAGCCGCTCGTTGTCGCCGTACATGAAGTGGTTGTGCATGTTCTCGGAGAACCGGCTGGCCTCGGTGGACTTCCCGACGGCCTCGGCGGTCTCGCGGACCAGCATGGGCGAGGCACCGCAGCACACGCCGATGTAGTTGATACCGAGGTCGTAGACCGCCTTGGCGAAGGCGCCGATCTCGTACCGGTTCGCGTACAGCGGGTCCAGCGCGGTCGGGAAGGTGCGGCCGTGCGGCGACGGGACCCGCGCACGGTCATCTGAGAGGTTGAAGAACGTCGGTTCCTCCGCGGTGGTCCGGTAGGGGATCGGCAGCGCGCCGACGTGGCACGACACGGCCGCGCGGATCTGCTTCAGCCAGGGCAGCATCGTCTCGGGGCCGCGGAAGCAGTTCATGCCCACCACGGTCGCGCCGGCCTGCTCCAAACGCTGGCAGGTCTCGACGATGCCGACCCCGTCGGCCATCTCCTCCAGCGCCATCGGCGCGATGGTGAGGACAACGGGCAGACCGGTGGCCTTCGCGACCTCGAGCGCCGCCAGCGCCTCGCCCGCGTAGTAGAACGTCTCGCCGATGATCAGGTCGGCGCCGCCCTCGACGGCCCAGCCCACCATCTCCTCGAACATGGCCCGCACCTCGGCCTGCCGGGCGGTGTCCTCGGGGTCCCAGATGTTGGTGTTCGAGATGTTCCCGGCCATCAGATCGCCGGGTCGCTGGTCGGCGACCTCCCGGGCGATCTGCAGTGCGGCGCGGTTCAGTGGCTCGAGCAGATCCTCCTTGCCGATGACCCGCATCTTCTCGCGGTGGCCGTTGTAGGTGAATGCCTCGACGATGTCGGAGCCGGCTCGCTGGAAGTCGACGTGCAGCGCCCGGAGCGCCTCGGGGTACTCCAGGGCGACCTCGGGGACGAACTCACCGGCGCTCAGATAGCCGCGGCGCTCGAGCTCGAAGAGAAAGCCCTCGGCACAGATCACCGGCCCGGCATCAAGGCGCTCGGTCAGGTTTCCGCTCGGGGCGGCAGGGGTGGACTCGGGCATATGTTGCTCCCTCCATCACTCGTGGATCGGCACTACCGGGCGGACGATGCAGGCGATCTCCTGACTCCCAGGTCGAGCGCTCTCACTCCGCCTTCCCAGGCCCTTGGGCCCAGTGGCTACCGTGGGGTTCGAGCTCCCTGGTTACAGTGGCGAGGACCGTGTCGGCCTTGCACCGACTTCCCGGTCTGCATCGTCATCGCGAGTGTAGTCGCCGAGGCAAGCGCCCACAGACGCCTGGCCCGTTCCGGCAGTCGACTTCCGCAGCCGCCACCTGCTCAGTCGATAGATGCGCCTATCCGTCCGTCGCCGCCCTGGCCGCGGCCCTGCGGGCACGCAGCACTCCGATGGCGAGTCCGATCGCGACGACCCCGATCGTGACGAGCAGGGCGTAGTGGGAGATCGCCTTGGCGACCTGGACCGCGGGATGTCCGACCGCGTAGCCGAGGCCGACGATGAGGCCGATCCACGCGAGCATGCCGAGGACGTCGAAGACCATGAAACGACGGAAGCTCATCCCCGTCCACCCCGCGGCTGCGTAGACGAACGACGAGGGAATCGGGAGGAACGGGGCCAACGCGACCGCGAGGCCGCCGAACCGTTCCAGGTGGGCGCCGGAGCGCTGCGCCCACTTCCCCGCGTTCGGGTGCCCGCCACCCAGCGTGGCCGCCAGCTGCGGCCCCCACAACTTCCCCGCCCACCAGAAGAACGGCGTGGCGAACAGCAGCGTCGGCAGCGGGGCGAGAACGGCGAGCCCGAGCGATGCCTCCCCCACTCGGGCGAATGCTCCGGCGGACGCCATCGCCGACGTCGACCCGCGCAGCGCCTCGAGGAGCACGGGATCGGTCCCGATGAGGGACGGCGTGAGCGGCAGGAGCACGAGGGCAAAGACGGTCTTGGCCACGATGCCCGTCACGCAGGCGATCTCGGCGCGACGCCGCCCCGGCCCGCCACGCGTCACCTCATCACCGGACGGGGCGGTCGTCGTCATCTCCCCCATTGTCGCCTTCCGGGTGCGCGGACCGGAAACGGTCAGCGCTAGTACTTGCCCGACACGTAGTCCCAGGCGCGGCGAAGCTTGTCCATCCGCGCTTCTGAGCGGGATTCCGCCGGGTCGTCGCGCATGACGGCGGGATTTGCCGACGGCTCGGGGAGCGCCCGGCACTGCTCGGCGTCGAGCTTGAGGATCACGCCGCGCTCGCCGATCTGCGCGATCTCGTCGGCGTCGGCGAAGCGATGCCCGGCAGACCCCGCATGCTCCGAGATCACGATCCCGTCGAACACGTCTTCGGCCTCGACCGCCAACACATGCCCTACGGCTCCGATCTTCTCCCCATCCGCGCTGTACACGGGCGTGCCCTTCTCGAGCACCTGGTAGCTGATCGGCTGTCCCACGTCCACTGCCGCCAGCATATCGAGCGGCCGTTCACGTCACGCCGCTGCTGCCCCGCGCTGATACCGTCCTTGGGGTGAAGGGCGTCAGGTCCTCGGTCGTAGCCACGGTGGGCCTGGGCTACTGCTCCTCGGGCCACGCCGCGGTCGCGCGCACCCCGTCGCCACCCTCGGGCTTGGGGCCGCCGATCGCGATGATGTCAAGTCCGTCTGGGCCGGCCTCGAAGGCGCGCACGACCTCAGGGGCCACGCGCACGACATCCCATTGGCGGAGGGGGTGCACCTCGTCGTTGAGAAGGATTCGCCCGGAGCCCGCGACGACGACGTACGCCTCCTCCTGCTCGCGATGACTGTGGGCCATCGGACTGCGCAGGTCTGCGGCGTAGCGGAACAGACTGACCCCCAGATCCCGGGAATCCAGATGCTTGCGAGAGAACCGGCCCTCCATCCCGGGAACCCGATCGCCGACGGAGTCCTCGACTTCCAACAGATTCACGGCGGCAAAGTCAGACATGAGGCTCTCCTCGGCAAACAGACGGTGATGTGACCGCCAACCTTAGAGCCCGCTGGGCAGCGGCTCGGCGACGTACTTGGCCGGCCGGAGCCGGAACCTCAGTGACACGGCGCCGGTCAGCGTGTACACCGGCGCGCGGGGGCTGGACAGGCGTCGTCTCCGGGAGGCCCACTAGCATCGAGCCATGGGCAAGCTGATGCGCAGGACAGCCGACGGTGATGAGGTGCTGGCCGAATGGTCGACGGACGATGCGGAATCGATGGCCAAGGCCGAGGCCGTGTATCGCGACCTGATCGGCCAGGACTACGAGGCGGTGCGCAGCGATGGCACCTTCTTCGCGCCGGTGGAGGGCGATGACTTTCCCGTCGACGCCGCCGAGGTGGTGCTCAGCACCGGCATGGGCGGCGGCTGAGCCCAGCCGTCAGCGGATGCGACGGCCCATCTCGCCGGTGTCGTAGCCGCCGAGTGCCTCCACCGCGGCGCTGAAATCCGCGCTCTGCATGAGCGCCCACAGCGGCGCCAGGCGCTCTGACTCGGCGGTGGCCCGCTCGAGCACCAGGTCGTAGGGCTCCTGAGCGAGGGGCACGAAGTCCAGCCCGAAGGCTCGGGCCGCGGCCTGCACGCCCAGGCCGCAGTCGGCCCGGTCCGCGGCGATGGCCGCAGCGACGGCCAGGTGCGTGGGCTCCTCGCGTGAGTACCCGCTGAGGACAGCGGCGTCGACGCCGGCGCGCTGGAGCTCGTAGTCCAGCAGGACACGGGTGCCGGCGCCGCGCTGGCGGTTGACGTAGCGCAGCCCGGGCCGAGCGAGGTCGCCGATCGCGCCGAGGCCGAGCGGGTTGCCGGGGGCGACGATCAGTCCCTGCTCGCGGTGCACGAGCCGGACGATGGCGATGTCGCGTCCGGGCAGCATCTGCTCGACGTACGGGATGGTGTAGGCGCCGGTGCCGGGCTCGAGCAGGTGCGAGCCGGCGAGATGGCACAGCCCGTCGCGCAGCGCGATGAGCCCGCCCAGCGATCCGACGTTGCTGGACGCCAGAGTGACCCTGGGGTCGCGGGTGCGCAGCTCGGAGGCGGCCAGATCGAGGATGGGGTCATGAGAGCCGATGGCGACGACGGTGCCCTCGATCTCAGGCAGGCTGCGCAGCAGCGAGATGTCGACCTCCTCGCCCGCGTGGTGGCCCTCGACCTCGGTGGGGATCACCAGCAGCCCGTCGGCGCGGACCAGCGAGGTGAGCACGCCGGCGCCGCGGGGCAGCGGCGAGGCCACCAGCCCGTCGCCGACCCGGCCCAGCCGGACCCGGACCCAGTCGTCAGAGCCGATCACCGAGACCACCTTGCGCGCCAGCCGGGCCCGCGTCTGGGGCCGCGGGATGGCGACGGCGCCCTCCAGCTCGGCCAGCAGCGGCGCGGCGAAGATGTCGAAGGTGAGCGACGCCGAGACCGGGTAGCCGGGGGCGCCGATCACCGGGGTGGCCTCGATGGCGCCCAGGACGACGGGATGCCCGGGACGGACGGCGACGCCGTGGACGGCGAGGGCGCCGAGCCGCTCGACGAGCTGGGCGGTGTAGTCGTCGCGCCCGGCGCTCGAGCCGGCGATGACGATCATCAGATCGCACCGGCCGACCGCGTCGCGGATCGCGGCCGCGATCCGTTGCTGGTCGTCGGGCTCGATCGGCAAGGTGATCGCCTCGCAGCCGACGGCACGAGCCTGGGCGGCGAGCATGAGCGAGTTGGTGTCCAGCAGCTCACCGGGGGCGAGCTCGAAGCCGGCCGGGCGCATCTCGTCGCCGGTGGGCAGGATCGCGACCACCGGCGCGCGGCGGACCACGATCTCGGACGCGCCGGCCGCCGCGGCCGCGGCGACGTCGACCGCGCGCAGGCGATGGCCGGCGGGCAGGAGCAGCTCGGTGGCGCTGATGTCCTCGCCGATGGAGCGCACGTGCTGGTAGGGCGCGACCGCGGCGCGCAGCTCGGCCCGCCCGTCGACGTAGTGGACGTGCTCGCGCATCACCACGGCGTCACAGCCCTCCGGGAGCGGATCGCCGGTGTCGACGACCGCGAACGCACCCGCTGCGAGCACCAGCGGGGTGGTCTCGCTCGCGCCCCGGGTGTCCGCAGCACGCAGCGCGATGCCATCCATCGCCGCCGCGTCGAACGGCGGCGACGACCGCGACGCCCAGATCGGCTGAGCGGTGACCCGCCCGACCGCCTCGTCGAGCGCCACCGTGATCGCCGGGACACGGGACGCGCAGCCGGTCACCTCGCGACACCGCGCCCACTCCTGCTGTGCGCGGGCCAGCGGGACGTCACGCAGAAACGGTGTGGTGCGCTCAGCGATAGAGGACCACCTCGACGGTCTCGCCCGCCGACAGGCCGTTCGCGTCCTCGGGAACGATGACGTAGCCGTCGGCGCCGGTGAGGACCGACAGCAACGCGGACGGGCCGAAGATCGGCTCGGCATCCTCGCCCGAGATCCGGACCTGGACGACGTCCAGACGCCCGGCGGCCGACGGCAGGTCGCGCGAGAGCCGCCGCGAAGTCGACGGCGCCGGGTGCTCGGCGGTCCATCCGCCGGCGCGGCGCACGAGCGGCAGGCCGATGAGCCGGAACACGACGAGCGCCGAACGGGGATTGCCCGGCAGGCCGATGATGGGGATCCCGTCGCTCTCGGCCAGCAGCGTCGGCTTGCCCGGCTTGATGGCCAGGCCGTGACACCAGATCTCCGTCCCCGCGACGGCGGCGACAGCGGCGGCGGTCTCATCGCGCGCGCCGACCGACGATCCCGCGCAGATGACCACCACGTCGCTGCCGGTGAGCGCGCGGCCGAGGGCGTCGCGCAGCGCACCGGGATCATCGCGGACGATCTGCGGCGGGTGCGGTCGCCCGCCCGCCTCGCCCACCAGCGCGCCGACGGAGCTGCTCAATGCGTCGCGCACCTGCCCGGGGCCCACCGGGCCGGCGTCGGGCGCTATGAGCTCGTCGCCGGTGGCCAGGATCGTCACCCGCGGCCGCGTGTGCACCTTCAGCGCGGTGATGCCCAGGGCGGCCAGCATGGCGATGTCCTGGGCTCTGAGCGGCGCTCCGGCACGTACCGCGGCCTGTCCCGGCGCGAGGTCCTCGTCGGCGCGCACGATGCCCTCTCCCGGCGCGACGGGCCGGACGACCTCGATCGTGCCCGCCATCGCCTCCTGGGTGTACTCGATCATCACGACGGCGTCGGCGCCGTCGGGCAGCGCGCCGCCGGTGGGAACGGCGACGGCGCTGTGTGCCGCCAGGGCGAGCCCGGCGGGCGCGCCCATGGCCACGCTTCCGGTCAGGGTGAGGTACGCCGGGATCGACTCGGAGGCACCGAAGGTGTCCTGAGCGCGGACGGCGTAGCCGTCGACGCTGGAGCGGTCAAAGCCCGGCAGCGCCTCGCCGGCCACGATGTCGGCGGCGGGGATGCGGCCGGCCGCCTCATCGAGGGCGACGGTTTCGGTGGCGGTGCGGCGGGCCGGGCGAAAGTCGGCCAGCGCTTCGGCCACCGTCCGGGCGGTGAAGAATTCGCGGCCGGTGGCGGCCATGACGTCGCTCAGCGCGGGGCGCCGGCCCGTCCGCGGCGCAGGACGCTCATCACCGGCCCCAGGGCGACCTGTCCCAGCCCGCAGATCGAGGTCATCCGCAGCGTCTCCTCCAGGCGATCGATACGCGTGTCGATGGCGTCGGGGCCCAGCCCCTCGGCCAGCGCGTGAGCGAGGATCGCATGGGCCTTGTGGGATCCGACGCGGCAGGGCACGCACTTGCCGCACGACTCGTTGCGGAAGAAGCGCAGGACGTTGGTGGCCGCCGCCAGGAGGTCGGTCTGATCGTCGATGACCACGACGGCGCCCGACCCGAGCATCGAGCCGACGTCGGCCAGGGGCTTGAAGTCAAGCGGGACGTCGAGCTCCTCGGGGCCGAGGAAGTTGGAGGACGATCCGCCGGGCTGGAAGGCCTGGAGCGTCGCGCCGTCGGCCATTCCCCCGGCCAGCTCGATGAGCTCCCGGACGGTGGTGCCCATGGGCACGCAGTAGACGTCGGGGTGGGCGATGTGCCCGGAGACTGCGAAGAACTTCAGGCCCGTCCCGCCGTTGACGCCCTGGTCCTTCCACCACTGCGCGCCGCGCTGCTGGATGACGGGGGCGGCGGCGAAGGTCTCAACCGAGTTCATCAGGGTGGGCTTGCCCCACAGGCCGCTGACGCCGGGAAACGGGGGCTTGTTGCGCGGCTCGCCGCGATGGCCCTCCATGCACTCGATCAGCGCCGACTCCTCGCCGAGGATATAGCCGCCGGGCGAGGTGAAGACGTCGATCTCGAGCTGGCGGCCGGAGTCCAGGACGTCTGTACCGAGCAGCCCGGCCCCACGGGCACGGGCAAGCTCGGCGCGCACCGCGTCCTCCTCGATGCCGTACTCGTGGCGGATGAACACCCACCCCTGCTCGGCGCCGACCGCGAGCATGCCGAGCAGCATGCCCTCGATCACCAGGTGGGGCTGCTCGGCGAGGATCTGCCGGTCCTTGAAGGTGCCGGGCTCGGACTCGTCGGCGTTGCAGATCACGAACTTCGGCTCGGGCTCCTGGGCCGCCACCAGCTCCCACTTGGAGCCCGTCGGAAAGCCGGCGCCGCCCATGCCGCGCAGCCCCGAGTCCTTGAGCACGGCGATCACCTGCTCGGCATCGAGCTCGCCGGCGAGCATCGCGCGCACGCTCGCGTAGCGCGCGTCGACCTGCAGGCCGGCGTAGGGGTCGTTGGGCCAGGTCCGCGGCTCGAGCGCGCCCGTGCCCGCCGCGTGGGCCCCGTCGGCCTCGTCGGCCCCGTCGGCCTCGCCAGATGCCAGAGCGCGCTCGACGGCGGCCCCGACATCGGCGGCGCGGACGGGATGCTCCTGGACGGTGGCGGCGGGCGCGATGTCGCAGCGCCCGATGCACGACACCTCGCGGACCTCGATCTCCACGTCGTCCCCGTAACGGGCGTGGACCTGAGCGATCTGCTCCTCGGAGCCGTGCAGCCAGCAGGACAGATCGCGGCAGACGGTGACCTCCACACGGGGCGGCGGCTGCACGCGGAAGTGGGGATAGAACGAGATGAGCCCTTCGATCTCATACAGCGGCCGGCGGGTCTCCCGGCTGAGGCGCACGAGCTCCTCGCGCGGCAGCCACCCGTGGTCGCGCTGGATGACGTTCAGCGAGGGGATGAGGCTCGGACCGTTGAACTTCCCGGCGCGCGCCTCCCGCCCGGGGACGGCGCCGTTCACGACGCTCATGACCACGCCTCGACAGCCCCCGTGGCCGGTTCGACCCGGACGGCGCAGAACTTGAACTCGGGGATCTTCCCGAAGGGGTCGATCTCGTCGATGGTGAGCAGGTTGGCGGCCGCCTCCCGGAAGTGGAAGGGGATGAAGCAACTGCCCGGCGTCTCGCGGTGCGACACGCGCGCCTCGAGCTCGATCATGCCCCGTCGCGAGGTCACCCGGGCAAACTCGCCATCGGCGATGCCGAGCCGTTCCGCGTCGATCGGATTGATGAACACCGTCGCCTTGGGCGAGATCGAGTCAAGCGCGAACGACCGCCGCGTCATCGAGCCGGTGTGCCAATGCTCGAGCAGACGACCGGTGTTCAGCACGAACGGGAACTCCTCGCTGGGCAGCTCCCGGGCGGGCATCCACTCGGCGGGCACCAGATGCGCGAGCCCGTCGTCGGTGTTGAACTGATCCTGGAAGAGGACGATGGTCCCGTCGGAGTTCTCGGGGTCCGCGTTGGGGTAGAGCTTGCCCGTCGGTCCGAGGTTGCCGTAGGTGAGGTTCGTGTAGTTGGGCATCAGCGAGACGAGCTCGTCGAAGATCTCCTCCGCCGAGCTGTAGTTCATCTCGTAGCCGACCCGATTTGAGATGTCCTGGATGATCTCCCAGTCGACGCGTGCCTGCCCGGGCGGGTCGAGCACCTTGCGCCCGCGCTGAACGCGGCGGTCGGTGTTGGTGTAGGAGCCGTCCTTCTCCAGATAGGAGGAGGCGGGCAGGATGACGTCGGCGAACTCGGCGGTCTCGGTGAGGAAGATGTCCTGGACGGCGAGGAAGTCCAGCGCGCTCAGCGCCTTGCGGACCTTGTTGATGTTGGGGTCTGACAGGAACGGGTTCTCCCCCATCATGTACATCCCGCGCACGCCCTTGTTCAGCGCCGCGGAGACGATCTCGGTGACCGTCAGCCCGCGAGCGTGGTCGAGCTCGCGGCCCCAGGCGCGCTCGAAGCGCTCCCAGGCGGCGGGACGGTCCACCGGCTGGTAGTCGGGATAGAACATCGGGATCAGCCCGGAGTCGGAGGCGCCCTGGACGTTGTTCTGGCCGCGCAGCGGGTGCAGCCCTGAACCGGGACGGCCGACCTGACCGGTGATCGCGCACAGGGCGATGAGGCAGCGGGCGTTGTCGGTGCCGGTGGTGTGCTGGGAGATCCCCATGCCCCAGTAGACGACGGCCGACCCGGCCTCGCCCCACATCCGCGCCACGTCGCGCAGCGTTCGCGGCGAGATGCCGCAGATCTGGCCGGCGCGCTCGGCGGAGTACTGCGTGAGCAGCTCGACCAGAGCCTCGTAGTTGCTGGTGCGCTTGGCGATGAACTCCTCGTCGACGAGGCCCATCTCGATGATCTCGTGCATGACGCCGTTGTAGAAGGCGACGTCGGTGCCCGGCTTGATCTGGCAGTAGATGTCGGCGTGGTCGGCGACGCGCTCGCGGCGGGGGTCGACGACGATCAGCTTGGTGCCCCGGCGGCGCGCCTGCTTGAAGAACGATGAGGCGACCGGGTGGTTGGCGGTGGTGTTGGAGCCCGCGATGATGGCGACGTCGGCGTTGATGATGTCCCCGTAGGTGGTCGACACCGCCGCCGAGCCGACGCCCTCGAACAGGGCGGCGACGCTCGAGGCATGGCACAGGCGGGTGCAGTGGTCGACGTTGTTGGTCCCGAAGCCGGCCCGGATGAGCTTCTGGAACAGGTAGGCCTCTTCGTTGGAGCACTTGGCCGAGCCGAAGCCGGCGATGGCTCCGGGGCCGTACTCGTCGCGGATGCCGACCAGGCGGCCGGCGATGAGGTCCATCGCCTCCTCCCAGGTGGCCTCGCGGAAATGGGGCATGACCTCGGCGTAGTCGACCAGGCCACCGGGCTTGCGCCGCCCGCGGCCCTCGCCCTTCACATCCCCCGACAGCGGCCCCTTGGGATAGGCGTCCTCGCGGCGGATGAGCGGCGTGGTGAGGCGCTGGGGCGAGCGGGCGTAGTCCCAGCCGTAGCGGCCCTTGACGCACAGCCGGCCCTGGGAGCCGGGCTGGTCGCGGCCCTCGGCGAACGCGACGGCCTGGCGCTCGTCGTCGACGTGGTAGGTGAGCGCGCAGCCCACCCCGCAGTACGGGCAGACCGTGTCGACCTGGCGCAGCTCGGAGCGCGGCCGGATGGGGACATCGTGCAGCGGCTTGTTGGTCAGCGCGCCGGTAGGGCAGGCCGCGACGCATTCGCCGCAGGTGACGCAGGAGGACTCCCCCATCGGGTCGTTGAGGTCAAACGCGATCCGGGTGGAGTAGCCCTTGCCGCTGCGGCCGATGACGTCGTTGCCCTGGATGTCGTCACAGGCCCGCACGCAGCGGTCGCACAGGATGCACGCGTCGTGGTTGACCGCGATCACCGGGTTGGAGTCGTCGATGCCGCGGCCCTCGCCCTGGGGCAGCTGATCGGTGTCCTTCTCCACGCCATACTGGCGCACGAGGACCAGCAGCTCGTTGTCGCCCGTCGTCGTCTCCTTGGGATCGGCGGCGGGATCGGGCTGGTCGGAGAGCAGCAGCTCGGTCAGCGTCGCCCGATGGCGATCGAGCCGCTCACCGGTCGTGGTGACCTCCATCCCCTCCTCGCAGGGGCGGACGCAGGCCGCCG
Source organism: uncultured Actinomycetota bacterium (assembly GCA_963771675.1). GTDB lineage: Bacteria > Actinomycetota > Thermoleophilia > Solirubrobacterales > Solirubrobacteraceae > Palsa-465. Next base: position 19,335 of record CAVYUJ010000014.1, read on the forward strand.
CGTACGCGCGTGCGCCGACGTCGACCACGCACAGCCGGCACACACCGACGGGGTCATAGCGATCGTCGTGGCAGAGGACCGGGATGGTGATCCCGAGCTGGGCGGCGGCCTGGAGGATGGTGGTGCCCTCGCGGACGGTCACCTCCTGCCCGTCGATCCGCAGCGAGAGGTTCCTGGTGATCGGGGTCGGCTGCGTCGCCGAAGTTGTGGCCATCAGCCCAAGTCTCCCTTGCCTAGACCTATTTGTCCAGAACCGGTCCCGAGTCCGACGAGATCGAGGTCGTCGAGCGTCTCGCGGCACGGCAGGCCGGTCGATTCCAGCCCGCGGCCGCGGTAGTAGGAGCTGACCATCGACTCCAGACGCTCCGCGCTCAGCGTCGCCGTCCGGCCCGACTCGAGGGCCACGGGCTCGGACAGGAACCGCTCGGGCAGCCAGTCCTCCGCGCGGGTCCACCCCTCGCGCAGGTTGAACAGCCGCTTGGTCATGACGATGCGCTGAGCGGTCCGCGACAGCTCGGCGGCGTCGGTGTCCCAGCCGGTGACCGTGTTGAGCAGCCGCGCCCACTCGGACATCGGATCCTCGAACACGCCACGGAGGAACTTGCAGAGGATGAGCGAGTCCATGATCGCCGCCCGGTCCTCGGTCTCGATCGCCCCGCGGACGTGGGGCTCCCCGCCGTGCAGACGGTCGTGCTGTCCCGAGAGGTCAGACTCATACGCGCCCGACCGGTTGTGGTCGGCCCCACGCGCGTTGACCGCCAGGCCGAGGGCCATCGCCTGAAGCGTACGCGGCTCATATCCCGGCAGCTCCAGGCCCTTGACATGCGCGGCGAACGCCTCGGACCCACGGCCCACCATCCGGGAGGCGAAGCGGGAGCCCTCGGCGAGCAGGTCGCCGATCCCCTCCCGGGCGCCGATCTCATCGATCGCCCGCAGCAGCGCCTCGCCGTCGCCGAACCGCAGCCACGGGGCGTCGATCAGCTCCTTCTCCGCGCATTCCATCGCCCATGCGATCGTCCCCCCGGTGGAGATCGTGTCCAGCCCGAGCTCGTCGCACCGTCCGCTGGCGGCGATCACCATGTCGGGGTCGTTGACGCCGCAGAGGGGTCCGAGCGCGAACACGTTCTCGTACTCCATGCGGACCTTCTTGTCGCCGCGACCCTTGTAGAGGTGCTCGCAGCCGATCGAGCACGACGCGCAGGAGTTGCGCGCCACCTCGCGCAGCTCGGCGACCCGCTCGGCGCTGAGCGCTTCGGCCCCGTCGAACGACGCGGCCGAGAAGTTGCGCGTCGGCAGCGCGGAGATGGCGTTGAAGGCCAGGAGGTTGGCCATCGTGCCGAGCTCGCGGTACTTCGCGGTCGCCTGGCCGAACGACCGCTGGCGCAGCTCCTTGGCGGCGGCCAGCACCGCCGGGGGGTCCGCCGAGGCGACCTTGGTCCGGGCGCGCACCATGACCGCCTTGCACCACTTGGAGCCCATCACGGCGCCGAGGCCACCGCGGCCGGCGTGCCGCCCGTCGTGGGAGATCGTGGCGTAGCGGACCACGTGCTCGCCCGCGGGCCCGATCGCCGCCACACGCCACGCCGGTCCCATCCGCTCCCGCAGCCGTGCCTCGGTCTCGGCGGCCGGGAGACCCCACAGGTCGTCGGCCGGCGCCGTCCACACCGAGCTGCCGTCGATCATCAGCACCGAGGGCTCGGCGCAGCAGCCGCGCACGACGATCGCGTCATGCCCGGTGAGCTTGCCGGCGATGGCGAAGTGGCTGGAGGCCAGCGCATCGGTCAGCCGGCCCGTGAGCGGGGACTTCGCGACCACCGCGAACTTGGCGCTGGTGGTCAGCGGGGTGCCGACCAGCGGAGAGAACACGAAGATCAGCGGCGCCTCGGGGGCGAGGGCATCGACGCCGGGCGGGCAGCACTCGTGCATCAGCCACGCCCCCAGACCCGCGCCTCCGACGAACGACCGCAGCACGGGTTCGTCGATGGTCTTGACGCTGCTCTGGCCGGTGGTGAGGTTGATCACCAGCGCGCAGCCGAAATAGCCACCCGGTGGCCTGGTCATCCCCCGATCCTAAACGACGCGTCCCCTGCCCTCAGCAGGGTGTCCGGCAGCTAACCGCCGGCGTCGGCAACCATGAAACCCACCGTATCTCCGGCGGCAAGGGGCAAATCGCGATCCCGGGTGATCTGATCGCCGTTCAGCGCGGCGACCACGTGCTCGTCGAGCGCCAGCGCGATCGCGTCGGCGAGCTGCCCCAGGCTCCAGGCGGCCACGCGCTGGGAGCGCGGCGCACCGCTGACGGCGAGCGTCCCGAAGCGGCGCACGTCGACCTCGGGCGCGGCCAGCGCAAGGGCCGTCGCGTAGTCGCCCGGCTCGTTGAGGTTGCGCACCGACATCAGGTCGGGATCCGCCGCGGCCAGAGCCGCGTCGCGCAGCATCGCCGCGTCGTCGAGGCGCAGCACGCGGCAGCGCTCGAACAGAAAGGCGGGCTTGAGCTTGTCGGCGGCGATCAGCTCGTCCACCTCGGAGACGAGGCGCGTGCGATACGCGGCCGACAGCGGCTGGCGAAAGCCGTGGACCTCGGGCAGGACGATGTCGACATCCGCGGTGAACCCGTCGATGACGCGGCGGATGAACGCGGGATGCAGCAGCGGCACGTCCGTCGATGAGGCATAGGCGACCTCGGCGCGGTCACCGATGGCCTCCAGCCCGGCGGCGAGCCCCTGCAGCGGCCCACGCCCCTCGCGCGCATCTGACACCACCTCGATCGACGGGTGGAGCTCCGGCAGCTCCTGTCCGGGCGCGCGCACCACCACGACGGGGCCGTCGACGGTGCGCTGCGCCAGGCCCGTGACCCGTCGCAGCAGGGTCGAGCCATGCCACTCGAGGGCCGCCTTGGGCGAGCCCATCCGTGAGGACCTGCCGCCGGCCAGGATGATCGCGCCGGCCTGGAACACACCGGCGATGCTAGGCCAAGCCGATGCGCGGCCACGCAGTTCACCAGCGCGAGCCCGCCCCCTAAGATTTGGCTCGTGGTCACCGGCGATCGATCACGGCACCGCATTCCACGCGAGCAGGCGCTCCCGCTGAGCGTCGGAGAGGTCATGATCGCCCGCCCCAAGACCCTCGGCTCCGAGGTCACCGTGGGCGAGGTGCGCCGGGCGTTTCAGCAGTCCAGCCAGCGTGTGGTCCTGCTGGCTGACGGCTCGACCTTCCGGGGCGCCATCGACCGAGATGCCCTCGATCCCGAGGCGTCCGACACCGCGCCGGCCGTGTCCTTCGCGCGTCGCGACGTCGCCACCGTGACGCCGGCCACCCCGCTGGCCGATGCCGTCGAGCTGCTCGACCGCAGTCGCGAGCCGCGCCTGGTCGTGCTCGACGAGGACGGCCGGACGCTGCGCGGGCTGCTCTGCTTCAACCAGAGCTCGGCGAGCTTCTGCGTTCGGTAGGGGGCCCTCGCGCGCGACGAGCGGGCCGAGCGACGGCTCGGGTCGTCGGGACCGCCGGGCGCGCGGCTCGCGGTCGTGTGGTGCTTGCGGTCGGGGGTCCGGCTCGGGCCCGCGTGATCGCCCTGTTCGGCGGGGTGCTGGCCCTCAACGGCGCCGACGGCAGCACGGTCGGGGCGGTCGCTCCGCAGCTCGAGCACGCGCTGCACATCGGAAACACCAAGATCGGCCTGCTCAGCTCCGTGGCGCTGCTCGTGGGGGCGCTGTTCGTGATTCCGGTGGGGCCGCTGGTGGACCGCTTCCGGCGGATCCCGGTGCTCTCGATCACCATCGTCCTGTGGAGCGTCGCGTCCCTGCTGAGCGCCTTCGCGCACAGCTACAGCGAGCTGCTGTTGACGCGGCTGGCGCTCGGCGCGGTGACGGCGACCGCCGGTCCCGCGATCGCGTCGCTGACCGGTGATTACTTTCCGGCGCGTGAGCGCGGCCGGGTGTACGCCTACATCCTCGGCGGCGAGGTGGCCGGGACGGCCGCCGGGTTCATCATCAGCGGCACCGTGGCCAGCATCATCTCGTGGCGCGCGGCGTTCGTGCTGCTCGCGCTGCCGGGATTCTGGCTGGCCCGCACCCTGTGGCGCACGGTGCCCGAGCCACAGCGCGGTGGGCAGAGCCATCTCAATCCCGGCGTCCTCGACCTCCACGAGGCCGTCAGGGCCGGCCCCACCCGCGCGGACCCCGCCGGCGACGCGGCGGACGCGACACCCGGGCCGCCCGAGGAACTGGTCCGGGAGACCGTCCGGCAACGCGGGATCGGCCCCGATCCGGAGCTGGTGCTCAACGAGGACGCGCAGCAGATGGGACTGATCGACGCAACCCGCTACACGCTGCGCATTCCGACCAACGCGCACCTCATCATCAGCTCCGCGCTCGGGTATTTCTTCTTCGCCGGCCTGCAGACCTTCGCTCTCCTGTTCGTCCGAGGTCGCTACCACGCCAGTCAGGCCACCGCCGAGCTCGTCCTCGCACTGCTCGTCGCCGGAGCGCTGGTGGGAACGCTCGTCGCCGGCAGGCTCACCGACGCGCTGCTGCGCCGCGGCGTGGTCGCCGCGCGCGTCTACGTGCCCACCGTGTGCTACCTCGGCGCCGCCGTCCTGCTCATCCCGGGACTTCTCGGCAGCACGCTCACGCCCGCGGTGTGGTTCGACGTCGCCGGCGCCGCGCTGCTGTCGGCGGCCAACCCCGGTCTCGATGCGGCGCGACTGGACATCATGCCCCCGGGTCTGTGGGGCCGCGCGGAGAGCGCCCGAACCTTCCTGCGCTCGCTGGGCCAGGCGCTGGCGCCGCTGGTGTTCGGCGGCCTGTCCCAGCTGATCGCGGGCATCGCTCCCGCGCAGGCGCCACTGGGCACCCACGCCGGAATCGTCTCGCCCTCCACGGCTCGGGGGCTGGAGATCACGTTCCTCATCATGCTCAGCGCGGTCGTCGCGGCCGGCGTCTTCCTGCTGCGCGCCATCAAGACCTACCCCGGCGACGTCGCCACCGCCGCCGCGTCACAGGACGCACAGGAGGCACACGAGGCACAGGACCGCCCGGGTCACGACCCCGCCGCCTGAGGTGACATTGGCCCCGGAGGCGCTCACCCCGCCTCGCGACCCGTGACCGGCGAGCTGTCGCCCCGCGGCTCGAGCACGATCACCGGGATGACCCGCCCCGGCACGCGCCCCTGATAGGTGTCATAGCCGTTGTAGTTGTCATTGACGCGCGCCCACAGCGCGGCGCGCTCGGCACCGTCGGCGACGCGCGCCCGGACCGGTATCCGCGGCTCCCCGATCTGCACCGCGACATCGTCGGGATGGGCGAGGAGGTTGTGGTACCAGGCGGGGTGGTGGGCCGCGCCGGCCTTGGAGGCGACGACGATGAAGCCGCCGGCGTGTGGCGTGTAGAGCAGCGGCGTCGTCCGCGCCTGTCCCGAGCGGGCGCCCCGGGTGTGCAGCAGCAGGATCGGCTGGCCCAGGGCGACCTTCAGCCGCCCGTGTGAGAGCGGGATCAGCCGGCGGTCGATCGCGGGAAAGACATTGACGAACAGCCAGCCGCCGAGGCGGGTTCTGGCCACGGCCTGCAGCGCTCGGTCGACTCTGGACTTCTCCTGCTGGGAGCGGTACGAGCCCGGGCCGCGCGAGGTGGAGAGGGAACGTCGTGTGGCGGTCATCTGCCGTCACCCACCGAGCGCGATCGGCAGGGAGGTGTAGCCGCGGATCATCAGCCCGCCGCGGCGCACGGGCTCACCCGCCACCGCCGCCCTCGGGTAGCGCCGCACGAGCATGGGCAGCATCACCTGGGCCTCGAGGCGAGCCAGCGCGGCCCCGAGGCAGTGGTGGATGCCGCCGCCGAAGGACAGGCCGGGTCCCTCGTCACGGTCCAGGCGCAGCTCGTCGGGCTCGGAGAACTGGCGCGGATCGCGGTTGGCCGCGCCCAGGAGATTGATGAGACGCTGTCCCGCACGCACCGGCAGGTCGCCGACGACCATGTCCTCGGTGGCGGTGCGGCCGTAGAGGATCTGGACGGGTGCGTCGTAGCGCAGCAGCTCCTCGACGGCCGGTTTGGCCAGCGCGGGCTCGCGCCGCAGCCGATCGGCCTGGTGCGGCGCGTCCAGCAGGGTGAGCAGGCCGTTGGCCAGCACCCCGGTGGTCGTCTCGAAGCCGGCAGCGAGGATGAGGGCGGCCATCGTGACCAGTTCCTCGTCGGTGAGCTGGTGCTCGTCGTCCTCGACGGCGACCAGCGCGGAGATGAGATCGTCGGCGGGCCGCGCGCGGCGCGCGCGCACCAGCTCGTGCAGGTAGCTCTGGATCTGAACCGCGGCAGCGTCGGCGCTGTCGACCGCCAGCGGATTGAGGATCTCCAGCACGGCGGTCCATTCCCTGACCAGCGGCTGGAACATCGCGCGGTCGGCGGCCGGGATGCCCAGCAGCTCGCCGATGACCGTCACCGGGAAGGGGAAAGCCACGGAATCGACGAACTCGACGGTGCCCGACAGCGGATCGCACAGCTCGGCGGCGAGGCGCGTGATCGCCTCACGCATCCCCGCGACGCGCTGCGCGGTGAAGCTGCGCGAGACCAGGCGGCGCAGCCGTGTGTGCTGGGGCGGGTTGAGCATGAGCATGCTGCCGAAGAGCATGCGCAGCGACGGCCGCCGCTCCCAGTCGGGGTAACCCGCGGCGGTGAGCACGGCACCGGGGGACTTGCGCAGGCGGTTGTCGCGGATCACGGCCGAGCTGGCCCGGTATCCGGTGACGACGACCGTGCCGTCGGGCGCGTTCACCGCGTCGCCCAGCGCGTGCATCCGGCGATAGATGGGGTACGGATCGGCCGCTCCGGCCGGCGTGGCGAGCTCGGCCATCAGGCTGGCGATGTCCTCGTTGGCGGCGGTGATGCTCATCGGTCTGCCTCTCTGTCAGGTGGTGGCGGTGTCGCTGGGGTCGCGGGTGGCGGGGGAAGCCCACTGCGCCCTCTTGTCCCGCGAGCGCCGCCGCCGTTACAGCCATCACCGGCCGCCCGCGGCAGGCCGGGCGAGGCCGCCTGCTGATCCCCCTCCGCGACCTCGAGCGGCCCGCGGCCCGCGCCGCCGCATGGCTGACGCTGGTCGTGCGGGCGTAGACTCCCGCGCCGCGCCGAGCCCCTCCCCGATCCCGCGCACACGATCGCCATGCATGCCTACAAGGTCCTCCGTGACGGCCGCTCCGAGTTCACCGGCGTGCGGTGGCCGCTGCCGGACGGGGAGCAGCCAGGTGCGTGGGTGCGGGCGGCGGGACCGATCGGCCTCTGCGTCAACGGGATCCACGCCTCCACCCCTGAGCAGCTGCCGCACTGGCTCGGCATCGAGCTCTGGGAGATCGAGCTCGGAGGCGACATCCTGGAGGATGAGGCCGCCCTGGTGGCGTCGGAGGCTCGCCTCCTGCGCAGGGTGGACGCGTGGGACGAGCCGATGCGCGGGCGGTTTGCCGAGACGTGCCTGGAGCGGGCGCGGGAGCTCGCCGACGGCTACCCCGAAGGTGCCGGGCTGGTGACCAAGGTCGAGCACACGCTGAGCTGGGCGGGCGCGGCTCCCGCCGGCTACTTCACCGCGCTGCTCGCCGGAGAACGTGACAGCGGCGCGCGCGCCGGACCTGACTATGACGCCGCCTTCCTGCGGGAGCGCGCACGGCAGGCGCGCTGGCTGCGCGATCAGCTCAGGCTGGTCGGCTGACCCGGGGCTGGTCGGCTGACCCGGCCGCCTCGCTGCGTCACGGGCTGCCCGACAGGGCCCGGAACGCCTCGAGGAGCGACTCGGCGACGGGCGCGGGCACGTCCTCCTCGCGCAGGGTGCCGGTCGCCCGGATGACGGCCCGCATCTGCTCGAGGTAGTCGACGCACGGTGAGCAGAACGCGAGATGACGCTCGACGATCAGACGCTGATCGACCGACAGCGCGCCTTCGAGGTATTCCGTGGCCAGCTCCACGAAGTCGACGCACGGCAGGTCCTCATAGCTCATACGCTCACCACCTCCGTAAAGTACTCCTCGAGGCAGGCGCGGACCGCCGAGCGCGCCCGGTGAAGCAGGACGCGCTGATTGGCGGCCGAGAGCTCGAGGGACTCGCAGACCTCCTCGGCCGCCCACCCCTCCACGTCACGCAGCGTGATCACCTGCTGCTGGCGCTCGGGCAACTGCTCGATGGCCGCGGTCACCAGCGCCGAGGTCTCCGCGGCGAGCATGCGGTCCTCGGGGAGCTCGAAGAAGCGGCTGGGGGTCACGCTCCAGTACCCGGCCGCGGCGTGCTCGGCGGGCAGGAACCGATCCGGGTCAACCGTCGGACCGTCCTCGTCCTCGGACGGCCCCAGCGACGAGAACGGGGTGGTCCGCTGCTCGCGGGCACCTCGCGACTGGGCCCGGTTGGCGAGGATGCGGAAGATCCACGTCTTCAGTGACGAGCGGCCCTCGAAGCGCTCCAGGCCCTTGATCACCGCCAGCCAGGTGTCCTGCACCACTTCGTCGGCCACCGAGGGCGTCCTGACGAAGGTCAGCGCGATGCGCTTCATGGCCCGGTCGTGGCGCACGACCAGCTCCCGGAACGCCGTCTCGTCGCCGGCCCGCAGGCGCGCGAGCAACCGTTCCTCACTGGCCTCCGCCACGGTCACGCGGCCAGTCTAACCGGGGGGGTGAGCGCTTCGGTAGGTCGCTGTGACGGCGTGTGTAACGCCCGGCCGCCTCGACGGACTGCAGGCCCAATGTCAACGCACATGGAGCCTGAGCCGTGAGGTCGATCGCCACACACCACCTGTCGTCTGCCGTCCGTGTCCCCCGCCTGACCCCAGGGCCGCGCCGAGGACTGCTCGCGGTGATGATCGCAACACTGGCGCTGGCCGCGTCGGCCACCGCCGCCGCCGCGACACCCCCGGCCGGGGCCCTCACCGCCCTCGCCGGCCAGGCGGGATGCGTCACCGCGATCGGCGGCAACGCCGCGTGCGCGCAGGCTCGAGGCGTCGACGGCGCGTCGAGCGCGGTGATCAGCCCCGACGGGCGCAACCTCTACCTGGCCAGCTACGCCATCTCCAGCCGAGAGGGACTGGCCGTCTTCTCTCGCGATACGGCGACCGGAGCGGTCACGCAGCTCCCCGGAGCGTCGGGATGCCTCACCGCTGACGGGTCCAGCGCGCTGGGGCCGGGCACCTGCGGCTCGGTGCGAGGGTTCGGGGTCGGCGACGGGCGCGACCTCGTGTTCACCTCCGACGGGCAATGGGCCTACCTCGTCAACCAGCACGCGCAGTCCTCGGATCCAACGGCGGGGGTCGTGCTGCTCCGGCGCGATCCGGCCACGGGCGCGCTGAGCCAGGTCCCGGGGTCCGCGGGCTGCATCAGCACCGACGGCAGCAGCCAGGACGGCCCCGGCACCTGCCAGACGCTCGGCACCCTCGGGCGGCCCTTTGGGATCTCCATCAGCCCCGACGACAAGTTCATCTACGTCACCGACCAGGCGGTGCCGGCCCGCATCCACGTCTTCGCCCGAGACATGGGGACCGGCGCCCTGAGCGAGGTGCAGTGTCTGTCGGAGGCGCCGGCGCCCGCCGGCTGCAGCACCGGACGGGTGCTCGGCGAGTCCAAGTCCGTGGTGCTCTCGCCTGACGGCCGGCACGCGTACTCCAGCGATCTCCACGGGATCAGCGCCTTTGACCGTGACCCCGTCACCGGCCTTCTCACCCAGGAGCCGGGGCCCGCCGGGTGCATCACCGACACGGGAAACGATGACACGGGCGCGTCGACGTGCACGCTCGGCCGCGCCTTGAACGCCACCAGCGCGGTGGCGATCTCCCCCGACGGCGACACTCTGTACGGGGCGGCGTCGACCGATCACGGCGTCTCCGTGCTCCACGTCGCCGGCGATGGCTCGCTCTCGCAGCTGTCAGGGAGCGCGGGCTGCATCACGCTGAGCGGCAGCGATGGCGTCGGTGGCGTCTCGTGTGCCACGGGGCGCGCCCTCGGCTTCCCGTTCGGCATCACGATCTCCCCCGACGGCCGCTCGCTCTACGTGATCGCCGACCTCAACCAGGCCGCGGACGGCGTGGCCATCTTCTCCCTGGACCCCACGACGGGCGCCGCCACGCAGCTTCCCGGCTCGGCGGGGTGCATCACCGGCGACGGCACCTCCGCCGGCGTGGCCGGCGCCTGTGCCGACGGCGGACCGGCCCTGGTCGGCATCTATGACCCGACCGTCAGCCCCGACGGAGCGAACGTGTATCTGCCCGGCTATGACGGCCAGACCCTCGGTATCTACCACCGGGAACCGGGATCGACCCCCATCACCATCGTCGCTCCCGCCGGCCCACCGCCGGCCGGCCCACCACCGCCGCCGGATCCCCCGGCCGGTGGGGCCGGCCGTCCGCAGGTGACCCCGCCCCCGGTGCTCACCCGCCTGCGCGAATCGGCGGCCACCTGGCGCGAGGCCCGGTCCAACCCCCGCCGGCCCGTCACCACGTTCTCCTTCACCCTCAGCGAGCCGGCGCGCGTCACCCTGTCCTTCACTCGGGAGGTGATGGGACGGCGTGTGAGAGGCGCCTGTGTCACTCCGCGCCCGGCCATCGGTCGCGCTGCGAGGTGTCAGCGCACCGTGACGCTGGGGGCCCTGGTGCTCCAGGGTCGCACCGGTCACAACAGCGTCGGCTTCAGCGGCCACCTGCCCTCGCTCGGCTGGCTGCCCAGCGGCCGCATCACCGTCACCGCCGTGGCCACCGCGGCGCGACGCCATTCGGCCGCACGCCATCTGTCCTTCGTCGTCAGCCCCTAGTACCGGCTCAGGAGCGTGGGGTTTTTGTGAGTCGGGCGGCGCGGAGGGTAATCAGCGAGGGAAAACGATCGTTGGAGGTGCGGCGATGGCCAAGGACCATGGACCGAGCGTGAAGGACGACAAGCAGTACGAGGGGCTGCGGAAGAAGGGGATGAGCAAATCCCGCGCGGCGGCGATCGCCAACACCCCCGACGCCTCCAAGAAGGGCGGCGAGAACTCCCACAGCGGCGGCAGCAGCCAGAGCCGCAAGTCCAGCGGTCCCGGCAGCGGCGGAAATCGCGCCCAGAAGCAGGCGGCCGGCCGCAAGGGCGGCAGGAAATCAAGCTGATCTAGGACGGCGCCTGACGGGCGCCGCTGGGCCGGCCGGGTTTGCGGACCGCCGGTTTCGGCTAGTCGCATCACAGCGATGGCTTCAACTGCGCAGCGGGGGCAGCGCGCGAGCGCCGGAGGGGCGGCGCCGCTGCGCCCTGAGCTCGACCCACGGGTCGCGTATCGGGCCGTCGTGCTCGCGCTCGGCCTGTTCGCCGCCGGCCTGCTCTTCGAGGAGCTGGTCCAGATCGTCATGCTGGTCACGATCGCCCTCGTCCTCGCCGTTCCCCTGGCGGCGTCCGCGACGTGGCTGAGCCGCTTCCACATCCCGCGTGCCATCGGCGCGGTCCTCTCCCTGCTGGCCGGCGCCGCGGTCGCCGGCGTCCTGCTGGCCTTCGTCGTGCCGACGTTCGTCAGACAGGTCAACGACTTCGTGACGCAGCTGCCGAGCACCGTCGCCCATCTCGAGCGTCAGATCAACCATCTCCTGGGGCTGCGCCGCGGAACCACGACCAAGGCGGTGACCCAGTTCGTCGACCGCTACACCCACCACCCGGCCGTCCTGCTCGGCCCGCTCACCACCATCGGCGTCTCGATCGCCGCCGCCGTGGGAGCGATCGTCGTGGTGATCATCAGCGCGCTCTACATGGCCATCAGCCCCGACCCGCTCGTCAACGGGCTCGCCCGCCTGTTCCCCCCGCCCCGCCGTCCCGACGTGCTGCGCACCCTGGAGCGGATCCGCGTCGCCTGGCTGGCCTGGCTGCGCGGCGTCGCGCTGGACATGCTGGTGCTGGGCGGCCTGCTGTTCCTCGGCATGCAGATCGTCGGCCTGCAGTTCGCCGCGGGCTTCGCGATCTTCTCGGCTCTGTTGACGGTGATCCCGAACTATGGGTCGGTGATCAGCGCCATTCCTCCGATCGCCTACGGCCTCACGCGCTCCTTCCATGAGGGCGTGCTGGTGACGATCGTCTACGTCATCGTCAACCAGGTCGAGGGCAACGTCGCCCTCCCGCTGATCATGGGACGCTCGGTGAGCCTGCACCCCGCGGTCATCGCGGTCGGCGTCCTCATCGCCGGCACGCTGTTCGGGATCGTCGGGCTCCTCATCTCGGTGCCGCTGATCTCGGTCACGCTGATCCTCATCGATGAGATCTGGGTCAAGCCCCACGGATCGGCGAGCGGGCCGCTCGACGACCCCGGAGAGGAGGCCGCGTGAGGGACCAGGAGATCGACCGCGGCGCCATGAGCACCGCCGCCGCGCCCGGCGGGAACGTGGTGGCTCGCCGGCGCACCCGCAGCGAGCGAGCCATCTACGGCGCGATCCTCCTGGGCGCCCTCCTCGTCGTCGCCGGCCTGGTCGCCCAGCAGCTCGCCTCGCTCATCCTGGTGACGATCCTGACCATCATCACCAGCCTGCCGATGACGGTGAGCGCCGAGCGCCTCGCGCCGCTGGGCGTGCCCCGCCCCCTCGGCGCCTTCATCGGCCTCGCCGCCGGTCTCGGCGTCGTCGCCGGAGGGCTGGCCCTGCTCCTGCCGCCGCTCATCGACCAGGGCCGCACCCTGATCAACGATGCGCCGCAGCTGGTGCGTGCGGCCGAGGTGAAGCTGAGCTCGGTGACCGGCGACCGCCCCGGCCACGTCGCCGCCCAGCTCCAGCATGAGCTCACCACTCTCGTGCACGACCCGTCCCGGCTGCTCGGGCCGATCACCACCATCGGAGCCAGCGTGGCCAGCGTCATCGGGGGAGTCGTCATCGGCATCATCACCGCCTACTACATCGCCGCGCAGCCCGACCCGCTGCGCAACGGGCTCCTCAGCCTGTTCAGCCCCGACACGCGCCGGGAGGCCGAGGCGACGCTGGAACGCATCCGCGCGGCGTGGCTGGGATGGCTGCGCGGGCTGGCCGCCTCGATGGCGCTCATCGGCGTCATGCTCTATGTCGCGCTGGGCCTCATCGTCGGCCTCCCGTTCGCGCTGGTCTTCGCCGTCCTCAGCGCGTGCGCCGAGGTGGTGCCGTATCTCGGCGCGCTGGCCAGCGGCATCCCCCCGGTCGCCTTCGCCCTCACCATCTCGCCGACGCGCGCGGTGGTGGTCCTCATCATCTACATCCTGGTGCACCAGATCGAGGCCAACGTCATCGGCCCGCTGGTGATGGCGCGCGCCGTGCGCCTGCACCCGGCGGTCATCGCGATCGGCGTCGTCGCGGTGGGAGAGGTGTTCGGGCTGCTCGGGCTCATCATCGCCGTGCCCATCCTCTCGCTCATCACGATCCTGGTCGACGTGCTCTGGGTCGCCCCGCAGGGGTGAGGGTGCAAGCCCTCACTGCGCAGGGGTGAGGCTCAGACGCCGGAGAGGACGGGGACCAGCTCGCGCGCCATGTCGGCCGCGTCGCCCTCGAGGGGCTCCTCCTCGTGCAGCGCGCTGACCCGGTCGATCTGACGCAGGAACGCGTCGACGACAGCCGGATCGAACTGGGTGGCGCGACCTTCGGCGATGATCTGGACCGCGTCCGGGATGGCGATGGCCTCCTTGTAGACGCGGGCACTGGTCAGCGCGTCGAACACATCCGCGACGGCGACGATACGCCCGACGAGGGGGATGTCCTGGCCACGCAGCCCCGAGGGGTATCCCGCACCGTCGTAGCGCTCGTGGTGGGTGAGCGCGATCTCCGCACCGAGGTTGAGCAACGTGCTGTCAGAGCCGGTCAGCATGTCGAAGCCCGCCCGGCAGTGGCGCTGCATGATCCGCCGCTCCTCGGCGGTCAGGCGGCCCGGCTTGAGCAGGATCGCGTCGGGCACGGCCACCTTGCCGACGTCGTGCAGGGCCGCGGCGAGCCGCAGCTCGTGGCACTGCTCAGGGCTCCACCCCAGCTCCCGCGCGATGAGCACGCTGTAGCGGCTCATGCGCTCGACATGGCCGCCCGTGTCGCTGTCTCGGAACTCGACGACCCGCGCGAGCCGGTGCACGATCTCCTCCTGGGACTGGCGCAGCGCGGCGGCGCGCGCGGCGCGGTCCGCGGAGACGCTGGAGCCCACCAGCGCCGTGGCGATCAGGCCGGCCGCCCACAGCACCAACGCTGACATGTCGGTGCGGGCGTCGAGCGCCTGATCGAGTCCGACCAGGCCGAGGGCCAGCACGTTGAGCGCGGAGACGAAGATGACCAGCCGCTTGGGCAGGGAGAAGGCGGCGAAGGCCACCGAGACGAACAGCACGCCGACGAACGGGCTCGCGAGCTCCCGGTCGAGCAGGCACAGGGTGGTGGCCAGAGCGACGAACGCGCAGCACCAGGTGGTCATCAGCACATCGGCGTTGCCGCGCTCGATCAGCCGTCGCAGCTGCGGCAGCAGCACCGCGGCCGCCAGCACGGCGCCGACGCCGATCAGGACCGCCATCACCCCCCGGTGCGGCGCGTGCCAGGTCAGCGCCACATACAGCGACGCGGCGACGATCAACGGCCAGCCCACCTTCAGGCCGATCCGGAAATCATGAACTTCTGGTTGCACTCTCACAACCAGTAGATCGGCATCCACCGCTCGATGTTGACTCCGCGGTCGGGCCGTGGGCGAACGTCTGAAGGGCTCACTCCTCCTCGCGGCGCATCAGCGGCAGCACGAACCACAGGCCGGCGATGACGGCCGCCGCCAGCGCGCCGACGATCACAGGGGCCGCGCCGCCGGCGACGACATCGGAGAGGAGGACCAGGATGCCGATGAACCCGAGGCCGAGGCAGACCATCCCGCCGATCGCCATGTAGTTGCCGATCCGGATGAGAAACGGCTTCTCGCCGTGACGGAACAGCAGGCGGTGGTGGATCGGCGGCGCCATGAGCAGGAACGCCGCCAGGGCGACGACCAACAGCGTCACGAAGTACACGGTGCGCTCGAAGCCGTCCACCTGCTTCCAGCCGACGTTGAACGGCAGGATGAGCAGGAACGCGAACATCACCTGGATCCCGGTGCCGGCGATGCGCAGCTCGTTGAGCAGCTCGACGGTGTTGCGATCCAGGCGCTGCGGCTGACTCTCGTCGCGTTCGGCCTCTGCGTCTTGCGCGCGGTCAGTCATGTGGGGGGAGGCTGCTCTCAGATGCGCTCGGCCCGCCGGCGGGCGGGCGGCGGCGCCTCAGCGTAGCGGCGACTCGTCCAGCCGCTCCGTCAGCTCTGCGACCGACTCATAGATCATCGTGGCTCCGGCCTCGCGCAGCTCGGCGTCGGAGAACCCTCCCGTCATCACCGCCAGCGTCGGGACGCCGGCGCCGGCCGCCGCTTTGACGTCCCACGGCGTGTCGCCCACCATCACGGCCTCGGCGGGATCGCTGTCCACGCGGGACATCGCGGCGTGCACCAGGTCAGGCGCGGGCTTGGTGGACTCGACGTCAGCCGACGTCGTCCAGGCGTCGGCGAGATCGCGCGCATCGAGAAGATCAAGGTAGGCCTCCACCTCGCCCTCCTTGGCTGAGCTGGCCAGGACGACGACATGCCCGCGGTCCTTGAGCGCCACGATCAGCTCGCGGGAACCCTCCATCGTGCGCACCTCGCCGATCAGTGCGGCGTAGTGCTCACCTTCGGCGTCGCGGATGTCATCACCGAGCCGCTTCTCGACGTCCTCGCCGCACAGCGCCGTCACGACCTGATCGCCGCCCATCCCGATGTGACGGTGGATCCGCCAGATCGGCAGGATGAGGTCATGGTCTGAGAACGCCCGAAACCATGCGATGGCGTGGTGGTAGTTGGTGTCCACCAGCGTGCCATCGATATCGAGTACAGCGGTCGCCATCACCGTCCGCCTACCCGCTGGGCGCGCGCGCAACCCCTGAAGTCCTACGGCAGGCTCAACTCCGCCCACACGCGGTGGCCATCGGCACGGTCCTCGCCCCAGCGCTCGCACAGCGCCTGGATGATCTGCAGGCCCCATCCCCCCACCTGAAGGTCGCTCGGCGCCCGGAGCACCGCATCGTGACCCGAGAGCCCAGGGTCACGGACGCTGATCGTGAGGCGCCCGCCGTCTCGGGAGGCGCAGACCTCGATGTCGTGATGCGGCGTGCAGCCCGAATGCACCACGGCGTTGTTGATCAGCTCACCGGCCACCAGCATCACGTCGCCCAGAATCCACCCGAGGCCGTCGAGTTGACTGAGCTCCTCCCTTGCGGCCGCCGAGGCACTCGGCGCGCACGGGAGCGTGAGCGCCATGAGCGTCTCGTCCTTTCCCACCATCTACTCATTACGTACCCCGCCTGACCGTTTATCACCCCGTCGTGCCCGCTGGGGCTCGACGGTGTATTTCGGGTCTCGCGCCGACGCCATGCCGGCCGCGAAGATCCCGAACCGCGTCAGCGCCGACCCCGTGAGCAGCGCCCCGCCCGTCAGCGCGGCCGCGCCGCGGTGGCGCCGCGCCACCATCGCTGCCCCCACGGCGCCGGCCACGGTGAGCGCCTTGGCCGCCTTCAGGCGCCGGCCCGCCGTTCCCGTGCGCAGCGTCTCAGCCACCATCCCGAGACGGCGCTCGAGCAGCTGCTCGGCGACCAGCTCGGCCACGGCGCCCATCACGGCGAGCCGTCGCGCCGGCGCATTCTCGATCAGTGGGGCGGCAAGCAGGCCGAACCCGGCCCCGGCGCTGGCCGCCGAGCCGACGAACAGGAAGGGCAGCTCGCGGTGGCCCTCGTGCCACGCGGGGACCGCGGTGTCCGCGATGAGCGCCGCGGTGTACGAGGCCACGGCGGGCCCCAGCAGCCCCGCGCCGGCGCCGGCCGCCCGTCCGGTGCGGGGCGCGATCCCGGTGAGCTCGCTGGCGGAGCTGGCGAGGTTCAGCGGCGCGTAGGCGAACAGGATCCACACGCCGACGCTCATCGGCGACGTCGGCTTGAACACCCGCAGCATGTTGAGAAAGCGCGCCGGACGCCCGAGGTCGTTGATGAGGGCGGCCAGCGAGGCCGCGATCGCGGCGCTCGCGCACAGCTTGGCGCGGCGTGCCAGCCGGGGCCTCCCGGTGAAGTCAGCGCCGGTGGCCAGCAGCGACGACGCGCCCGCCAGGCCCCCGGCGAACAGGTAGCCGGCGATGTCGCGCTCGGCCCACACCGGCGGGTTGATGATCGCGTTGCCGTAGTAGGAGCCGCGCCCCGCGCCCGCCGGCTCGCTCACCGGCCGGCCCCCACGAAACAGGCCACGGCGCCGGCCAGCATCGCCCCCGCCGCGACCCCCACCCGCGCCCACATCGCCGGCAGGTCACGCGTCGTGACCACGGGATCGGGCGGCAGGCCGTAGACCTCGGGCTCGTCGAGGAGCAGGAAGAAGGCCCCGTCGCCACCGACACCGTCATCGGGGTCGTGACCGTAGAGCCGCGCCTGGCTCACCCCCGCCTCGTGCAACTGCTCCACCCTGCGGCCGGCCCGCGCGCGCAGCGTCTCGAGCTCGCCGAACTGGATCGAGTCGGTGGGACAGGCCTTGGCGCACGCCGGCTCCTGCCCCACCTCGAGCCGGTCGTAGCACAGGGTGCACTTGAAGATCCGCCCGTCGTCCTCGCGCTTGTCCAGGACCCCGTAGGGGCACGCGGGCACGCAGTAGCCGCACCCGTTGCACACGTCGGCCTGGACGACGACCGTGCCGAACTCCGTCCGGAAGATCGCGCCGGTGGGACAGACGTCGAGGCAGGCGGCGTGGGTGCAGTGCTTGCAGACGTCCGATGACATCAGCCACCGGAAGTCGTCCTCGCGCTGGAAGTTCGTCGTATGGCCGCCCAGCGGCGCCCGCTGCTCGATGAAGGCGACGTGGCGCCACGTGTCGGCGCCCAGCCCCTGGGAGTTGTCGTGCGACCAGCCGGTCCAGTTCAGCCCGTCCTCGGGCACGCCGTTCCACTCCTTGCACGCCACCTCGCAGGCCTTGCAGCCGATGCAGACCGACGTATCGGTGAAGAAGCCCATCCGCGGCGGGGCGTCCTCGTAGCCGGCCTGGGTGGCGGGATCGCCGCCCCGCAGCATCACGTCGAGCAGACCACCGCCCTCGCTCACGGCGCCATTCCCGTCTCCGCGGTGATCCCTGCCCGCTCACGGTAGGCGCGCACCAGCGCCTCGCGCTCGGGGCCCCGCGGCCGCCGGCCCGGCTGGACGTCGACGGTCAGCACCTTGACCTCCTGGATGTGCGAGCTCGGGTCCAGCGACATCGCCGACAGCTCATTCATCGAGTCCCCGCGCGCGTAGCCGTTGGGACCCCAGTGGTACGGCATCCCGATCTGGTGCACCGTGCGCCCCTCGACCCGGAGGGGCGTCATGCGGTCGGTGACCATCACGCGAGCCTCCACGACGCCGCGGGCGCTGACGATCGTGGCCCACTGGGCGTGCTCGAGGCCGCGCTCGGCGGCCAGCTCCGGCGACACCTCGACGAAGAACTCCGGCTGAAGCTCGGACAGATACGGCGTCCAGCGCGACATCCCCCCCGCCGTGAAGTGCTCGGTGAGCCGGTAGGTGGTGGCCACGATCCCGAACACCTCCGCGCCCGGGGCGCCGGGGTCGGGGTGGTAGCGGTTGTTCTCATGGTCGTAGACCTGGCGCGAGGGGTTGCGCTGCTGGCGGTGCATCAGGTTGGCAACCGGCGAGTCCTGGGGCTCGTAATGTGTGGGCAGCGGCCCCTCCGCCACCCCCGCGGGCGCGTAGAGCCAGCCCCGCCCGTCGGCCTGCATGATGAACGGGTCGGTGCCCGACAGCGCATCGGGGCCGACCGCGTCCTCCACGGGCCGGTAGTCCGGTGCCTTGTCGAGTGGAAAGTCCGGGGTGTCGTGCCCCGTCCATTTGCCCTGCTCGGCGTCCCACCACACCAGCGCCTTGCGCTCTGACCACGGCTTGCCCTCGGGGTCGGCCGAGGCGCGGTTGTAGAGGATCCGGCGGTTCGCCGGCCACGCCCACGCCCACTCGCCGCCGGTCCAGTTCTGCTCGCGCGCCGGCTTGCGCCGCGCCGTCTGGTTGACCCCGTCGGCGTAGCAGCCGCAGTAGATCCAGCACCCGCACGAGGTCGAGCCGTCATCTTTGAGCTGGGTGTAGGCCGACAGGAACTCGCCGTCGGCGCCCCAGCCGTTGATCTCGGCCAGAACCGCCGCGGCCTTGGGGTCATCGAGCGAGCCGTGGGTCGGGTACTGCCAGGTGAGGTCGAGCACCGGACGGTCCATCTCATCGCTCGAGCCGGCCAGCCGCCGGCGAATCAGGTTGCCGAGGTGGTAGATGAACCACAGGTCAGAACGCTGCTCCTCGCGCGGCTCCACCGCCTTGTGATGCCACTGCACCATCCGCTGGGTATTGGTGAACGTCCCGTCCTTCTCGGTGTGCGCCGCAGCCGGGAAGAAGAACACCTCGGTGGCGATGTCCTCGGTGCGCATCTCACCGGTGTCGATCTCGGGCCCGTCCTTCCACCACGTCGCGCTCTCGATGAGTGAGAAGTCGCGCACCACCAGCCAGTCCAGCTTGGACATCCCCAGTCGCTGCATCCTGGAGTTGGCCGATCCCACCGCCGGGTTCTGCCCGAACAGCATGTAGCCCTTGACGGTGCCGGCGATCTGCTCCATCACGGTGTCGTAGGTGCTGTGGCTGCCGGTGAGACGCGGCAGGTAGTCGAAGCAGAAGTCGTTCTCGGCGGTCGCCGCCTGGCCCCACCACGCCTTGAGCAGGCTCACGGTGTAGTCGCGCATGTTGGCCCAGAACCCCTTGTCGGCGGCGTTGCCGGCGATGAACTCGTCCAGGTCCGCGTGGGCGTGGGCGTGGGGCATGGGGATGTAGCCGGGCAGCGTGTCGAACAGGGTCGGGATGTCGCTTGAGCCCTGGATCGAGGCGTGGCCGCGCATCGCCATCACCCCGCCGCCGGGCCGTCCCATGTTGCCCAGGAGCAGCTGCAGGATCGAGGCGGCCCGGATGTACTGCGAGCCGATGGTGTGCTGTGTCCAACCGACGCCGTGCACGAACGCGGTCGTCCGCTCCCGCCCCGAGTTGGCCACGAACAGATCGCACACCTTGGCGAACACGTCCTGCGGGATGCCGCAGGCGCGCTCCACCATCTCGGGCGTGTAGCCGGCGTAGTGGCGCTTGAGGATCTGCCACACGCATCGCGGGTGCTGGAGGGTCAGATCGAGCTCGGGCTTGCCGCGCGCGTCGTCCCGGCGCTGGCCCTCGCCGCCCTCGCCCTGGCTGGGCAGGTTGCCCTCCTGGTCGCGCTGGCCCGCCGCGGCGGCGACGAACGCGTCCTCGTACTGCCAGCTCGCGGGGTCATAGCCGCGCAGATCGGGATCCCACCCTGAGAACAGGCCGTCGGCGCCCGCGTCCTCGAACTCCTCGCGGATGATCGTCGGCGCGTTGGTGTAGTGCAGGACGTACTCGCGGAAGTCCGACTCGGTGGTGAGGACGTGGTTGATGATCGCGCCCAGGAAGACGATGTCCGTGCCGGCGCGCAGCGGCACGAACATGTCGGCGAGCGCGCTCGTGCGGCTGTAGTGCGGGTCGACGTGGATCACGGTGGCCCCCCGCGCCTTGGCCTCCACCACCCATTGGAACGCCACCGGATGGGCCTCGGCCATGTTCGAGCCCTCCAGCACGATGAGGTCGGCGTGTTGGAGATCGCCGGGCAGCGTGCTCGAGGCGCCGCGGCCGAACGACGTGCCCAGCCCGACGACGGTGGAGCTGTGGCACACGCGCGCCTGGTTCTCGATCTGGATGATCCCCAGCGCGGTGAGCAGCTTCTTGATGAGGTAGTTCTCCTCGTTGTCCAGCGTCGCCCCGCCGAGCGCGGCGATGCTCATGCAGCGCCGGACGCGCTCGTCGTCGCGCTCCCACTCCCACCCGTCGCGCCGCGTCGCGACGATCCGGTCAGCCACCATGTTCATCGCCGTCTCCAGGTCCAGCCGCTGCCACTCGGCGGCGTGCGGCGGGCGGTAGAGGACGTGCTCCTCACGCGAGGAGCCGGTGGTGAGCTGCAGCGAGGCCGAGCCCTTCGGACACAGCCGGCCGCGACTGTGCGGCGCATCGGGATCGCCCTCGATCTGGACGACGGCGTCGTCGGTGACGAACACGTTCTGCGCGCAGCCGACCGCGCAATACGGGCACACCGACTTGACCACGCGGTCGGCGGCGCGGGTGCGAGCCTGCAGGCGTTCGGACCCGCGAGACTTGGCCGCCGCGCCACGTCCGAGCGTGTCGGCGCCGCGCAGCTGGCGCAGCAGCGGCCAGCGCTGCGGCGAGGGCAGCTCCGGCGGGGTCACGACCCCGGCTCCAGGTCACGGGCGGCTCGCGCCTTGACCCAGGCGATGACGGTCTCGTCACGCGTGGGGTTGAGCGCCGGCGGATTGACGAGGTGCTGCGCACTGCCGGGCAGTGCGGGCGTGGCGCGCAGCTCGTCGGGGTGCGGCGTGTCGCTGCCGTCGGCGGGCAGACCGGTGGCGATCATGAACGCCTGGCCCGGGGGGATGTGCAATACCCGCCCCACAGTTTCATAGCTGTGTCCTTCGTCCAGCAGCTCGAGGACCTGCGCCCGGGTTGGCATCGCCTTCGTTTATATCCCACCGCAGGATGCCGAAAACACCCCGGTCCCGTGGCCGTCCGTCACCGGACTAACGGAGCGCGAGCAGGCATACGCCCCCCAGCAGCCCCGCCCCCGTCGTCCACCAGGCGATGTAGTCGCCGATGTGCCCGGAGTGCAGGCCCCGCAGGCTGAGCACCATCCCCCGCCCGCCGGCATGAACCCTCTGCGGCAGGCGAGCCAGCAGCGGCCGGCCGAACAGGCCCGCGCTCGCCACCGCGAACGCGGCCGCCAGCGTCAGCAGGCCGATGATCAGATCGAGCGTCTCGACCCTGGTGGCCGGTGCGGGCGGCCAGTGCACGCTGCGAGCGTGGAGCACCCATTGCGCGTAGGCCGGGTGGTCGACGAACCGGGCCGCGGATCTCGCCACCCAGGGAATCGCCCCGGGGACGATCCCGGCGACGACGCTGGCCGCCAGCAGCACTCCCGGGACGACGAGCATCAACGGCGGCGTGTGATCCTGGTCCTCGCGCGTCTCGTCGACGCGCTCGTGGGCGGCGCGCGCCTGGCGCGGATCGGGACCCTCGCTCGGGCCCCAGCCGTAGAACACCCGGCCGGCGACGCGCAGCACCGCGCCCCCCGTGAGCGCCGAGACGACCGCGAACACCGCCAGCAGCCACCCGTAGCCCGCCTCGGTGGCGGCGCTCTCGATCAGCGACTTGCCCTGAAACTCGGTGAACGGAGGCGGCGCGGCCAGCAGGACCCCGCCCACCGCGAACAGCACGCCCGCCACCCGGACCGCGCGCCCTCGGCCGTGCAGGTCGTACTCATCGACGGTCCGGAAGCGGTGCATGAGGACGCCGCAGATCATGAACAGGGCGGCCTTGGTCAGCCCGTGCCCGACGATGAACACCGCCACGCCGGCGAGCGCCTTGGCCCCCAGGAGGCCGATGCCGCACACGAACATGCCGACATGGGCGATGGTGGAGAAGGCCAGCAGGCGCTTGACGTGACGTTGCAGGACGCACATCACCGAGCCCAGCAGGGCGGTGGTCACCCCGAGGGCCACGAGGATCGCGCGCAGGGCTCCGGCATGGGGCGCCACCGCGCCGGCGAAGATGACCCAGTAGATCCGCGCCACCGCGTAGATCCCCAGCTCCACCATGATCCCCGAGAACAGGACGCACACCGGGATCGGGGCGACCGCATGCGCATCGGCGAGCCAGAAGTGCAGCGGCACCGCCGCCGCCTTGGTCAGGAACCCCAGCAGCAGCAGGACCATGGCCACGATGACCAGCGCGTCGGCGTGATGGCCGTCCAGCACCGCACCGATCTGCGCCATGTTGAGCTGGCCGGTGCGCGCGTAGAGCATCGCCACCGCGATGAACATCGCGTAGCCGCCGATGCTGTTGGTGATCGCGAAGTTGATGGCGCCCTGGATCGGCGCCCGCTCCTCGATGCGGTAGGCGGTCAGTCCGTAGGCGACCGCGCTCATGAGCTCGAAGAACACGACGAGGTCGAACAGGTCGCCGGTGAGGCAGAAGCCGACCATGCCGGCCAGGAACAGCAGCATGAGCCCGTGAAACAGGCCGGCGACGGCGTCGAAGTAGCGCAGCGCGTAGGTGAGCGCCGCCAGCACCATCATGCTGGCGAAGGCGGCGATGCCCGCGCCCAGCGGGTCGATCGAGAACGCGATGCCGATCGCCACCCCGTGCTCGGGCCGCCAGCCCCCCATCCAATACGCGAACGGCCGGCTGCCGGCGTGCACGGCGAGCAACAGGCAGATCGTCATCACGCTGATGGCGACCGTCATCGCCGCGGCGTCCTCGCACCAGCGGGGCACGACCGTCCCGACGAACACCAGCAGCGGAGCGACCAGGAACGGGATGACGACCGGCAGCGAGCTCAGGTGCGACACGGCGGTCAGTCGCGCAGGGCGCGCAGCCGGGCGGGGTCCACGCTGCCGAAGCGCTTGTGCGCCTGGACGACCAGCGCCAGCAGGAGCGCCAGCACCGTCGCCTCGATGACGACATCGGTGAGGACGAGCACCTGGGTGACCGGGTCGACCAGCCGCGACGTCGTCGGGATGTCCGCCACGATCGGCGCCTTGGCGCCGTGCCGGTAGCCCACCCCGAGCAGCACCAGGTAGGTCGAGGACTGCACCACGGTGAGGCTGAGCACCGTGCGGACGAGGTTCTGGCTGGAGACCACCCCGTAGAGGCCGATCACGAACAGCCACGCCGCCGCGGCGAAGGGTGCGAACGCCATCACAGCTCGCCGCGCGCCACCAGCAGGTCCTGGTCGAGGAACTCCGTCCAGGTGAGGAGGAATGCGCCGGTCACCTCGAGTCCCACGGCGATGCTGTTGAGCGGCATCATGCCGGCCGAGAGCAGATGCCCGGGGCTGCCCAGCGGCAGGTAGTTCTCCAGGTAGACCGAGGCGAAGATGAGGCCGCCGAGGCCGATCAACGCGTAGGCCGCCGCGCCGGCCGCGTCCAGCGCCTCCAGCGCCCACTTCGGAGCGACGCGCTTCAGCGCGAGGTACCGGCCCGCCAGGAGGATCGCCAGCGGCCCGCCCGCGAGCACGACTCCCGCCTGAAAGCCGCCGCCCGGAGTCAACGCGCCGTGCAGCCCGAGATACACCCCGAGGGACACCAGGAGGGGAATGAGGACCAGGGACATGACACGCAACGCGTCACTGGCCCCGGCGAACTGGTGGTCGGCGAGGCTCCGGCTGCGCTGCGACCCGTCATCGTCCTCGCGCAGGTGGCGCAGGAGCAGCGCGACGCCCGAGACGGAGGCGAAGAGGATGAACTCCTCGCCCAGCGTGTCAAAGGCCCTGAGGTCGAAGTTCAGCGCGGTGACGATGTCGGTCGCGTGACGCCGGCCCGGCTCCAGGCGATCGATGAGCAGCCCGTAGGCGCCGTGGAAGTCACCGAACGAGGGCAGGCCGTGCAGGCCGATCACCAGGACCGCCAGCAGCCCGGGGCCGGCGCATCCGAACAGGAGCAGACGACCACGCCGGCTCACTCCGCGCCCTCCTCCTCGCGTTGGCGCTCGGCGTCGTGCCGGGCGATCTTGCGCAGCGCGGCGAGGATGATCACCGGCATACCGACGCCGCCGACCACCAGCTCCGAGAGGGCGACGTCCGGGGCCTGGACGACGAAGAACAGCAGCGTGAGGGCGAGGCCGAAGATCGAGAGCACCAGCGCCTGGCGCAGCGGGTCGGGCACGAACACGATGGCGGTCCCCGCCACCACGACGACGAGCAGCGCGACCGCCTGAAGCGCCGTCACCCGTCCTCCTCGCGGTGCTGCTCGATGCCGTCGCGCCAGTCACCCAGCGCTCGCGTGCGCAGGCCGCGCGCCGTGGCGTGGACGAGCACCGGGCCGATGAGGACGAGCAGGGCCCCGGTGACCAGGGCCTTGTCGCCGATCAGCGAGAAGGACTCGGCGCAGAGGATCGAGACCGCGACCAGCAGCGCGCCGAACCCGGCCAGGCTGACGTAGTGCAGGCGGTCCAGGACGTTGCGCATCACGCTGACGCCGAGCACCGCGATCAGCTCCAGCGCCACCCCGGCGGCGAGCAGGACGGTGGGGACGGCGTGACGGATCCCGTTCACGGGTCGTGCTCCATCATCCGCGCGAAGGTGAGCGACCCCAGCGTCGACACCAGCGCCAGCACGACGGCGAGATCGATGAAGGGCTGGCGGTGAAATCCCTCCGAGAGCACCATGAGCGCGGTGACGGCCAGCACGCTCGCCACCTCGACGGCCGCCAGCGCCGCAGCGGCGCTGGCCAGCGCGGCCACGGCGACGCACGGCAGCAACGCGACGATGATCACGAGCGCGGCGATCTCCCAGCGGTTCATCCCAGCTCCAGCACGTCGAGCTCCTCACGCCCACCGCTGCGGCGCAGCTGGTGGACCAACAGCAGGTCATGCTCTTCGTCGATGCCGATGACGATCGTGTTGGGAGCCAGCGAGCCGAGTCCCTCGGCCAACGCCCGGCGCCCGACGTCACTCGAGCCGTCGCCGCCGGCCCGAAACGGCACGGCGCGCAGGGTGCCGCGGGTCTCGCGCCGTGTCACCAGCTGCGCGAGCGCCTGCCAGGAGACCCAGGCGATCTGGCGGGGAATGCTGGCGATCACCCGCCGGCCCCGGCCCAGCCACCGCGGTGACAGCCGGGCCTCGGCGATGCCCTGGTGGCGCGCCGCCTGGTAGGCCGCTGCGCCCAGGAGGACGCCGCCGATCGCCGCGTAGAGCTCGGGCAGGTCGACCGTGTCGATCAGGACCATGTAGAACGCGGCGGCAAGGAGGACTCCCACGCAGAAGCCGGCCAGCGATCTCATCGTCACGCGGCCGCGGCCGCCAGCGAGTCCAGCGGTGGCCGCTCGTCGACCGGGACCCGAACGACCGCGCCGTCCTCCCACGGACGCAGATAGTGGCCGCCGGTGGGGCTGCGCGGACCGGCGAGCCGCCGCTCGACCGCCGCCAGCACCGCAAAGGCCATCTCGCCCAGCGCCCGTAGCGGCTGATGACGGTTCTGCCGGGTTCCGAGGTGGCATTCGGCCAGCGCCGGCAGGCCGCAGGTCTCCAGGGCATCGATGAGCACCGCGACCTCCACCCCATAGCCCACCGGGAACGGGATGCGGGTGAGCAGCTCGCGGCGGCCGGCGAACTCCCCCGCCAGCGGTTGGCTGAACCCGGCCAGCAGCGGGAAGTGCAGGTTGAGCAGGGGTCGCGCCATCACCTCGGTCACCCGCCCCCCCTCGTGGGCCAGAGTCTGGCCCCCGGCGCGAAACGGACGGTCGAACGCCCCCTTGACCAGCGCCACCTGCGGCTCGTGCAGCAGCGGTCCCAGCAGGCCGAGGAGATGATGAGGATGGGGATCCTCGGTGTCGGCGTCCAGGAAGCAGACCACGTCGCCCCGGCAGTGATGCACGGCCCGCCACATGGCGTCGCCCTTCCCCAGCGCCCGCCCGTGCTCGGGCAGCAGCTCGTCCTGCTGCAGGACGACCGCGCCGAGGGCCGCGGCGCGCGCCGCGGTGCCGTCGCGCGACGCGGCATCGACGACGATGACCTCGTCGACCAGGCCGGCATCCAATGCGGGCGCGACCGTCGTCGTCAGGACGCGCTCGACCGTCCCGGCGCACTCCTTGGCCGGGAGCACGACCGACACCGTCGTCGTCTGCTTGGCGGCGCTTAGGCCGTCGAGGGTGAACGCGGACGCGCGGTAGTGCCGCTGCTCGCGCCAGGTCGACACCGCGAGATCCACCGACAGTCCGCGGCGAGCCCGTCCGTCGGTGCGCGCCGAGGTCCGCACCCGCACGTCGGCGGGCCTGATCACCGGGATGCCGTGGCGGGCCAGCTTGGCGCCAAAGGCCTCGTCCTCCAGCGCCGCGCATCCGTCCAGGCCCCCGACGCGCCGGTAGGTCTCAGGGGTCACGCCCAGCGACGCGCCGGCGAAGTGATGATGCTCCGCCCGCGGATCGTGGCGTGCGACCTCCGACAGGCGCAGGCGAGCGTCGCGCTCGCGCCGCCCGCGGACCGCTCCGGGCATGCCCGCGATGTCGTCGGGAGACAGCTCGATCAGGCCGGCAACCACCGCGGCGCCCTGCGCGAGATGGGACAGCTGCCGGGCCAGCCAATCCGGGGACGGGGCCGAGTCGGCGTCGGTGGTGGCGATCAGGCCGTCGCTGCGTCCCAGCGCGTCCAGCCGGTCCGCCGCCGCATCCATCCCCAGAGCCCGCGCCGGCCCCGACCCTGCCCCCGGCCCGTGCAGAACGGTGAGGGCGAGGCCGAGGCGACGGGCGGCGGCCCGTGCCACCGCCTCGGTCTCATCCGTGCAGGCGTCGGCGACGAGGATCGTCTCAAACGCCTCGCGCCCCACGGTCTGGCGCGCGAGCGCGGCCAGGCAGGCGGCGATCGTGTGCTGCTCGTCGCGCGCCGGGATGACGACGACGCTCACGGGGGCCATGGGGCCCCCTGGGCGATCAGATCGCGCCCGTGGTCGTAGTCGTCGTCGCGCTCATGGGTGAGGACGCCGGCGATGCGGCCCTCCCTGCCGTACCAGGCCACGAAGGCGCCGTCGTCGTCGCGGTGCAGGCGGGTGGCGTCAAAGCCGTCGCCCCACGCGGCGTACTTCAGCGTGCGCGACCCGATCGTCGACCAGAACCCCGGGACCTCATCCCACGCGGCATCCTCGCCCGCCGCCGTCCGCCCGGCGATCGCCCCCTGGCCCAGGGCGTCGCCCCAGTGCTCGACCCGCAACGGCCGCCCGGCGGCGAGGTTGTCGGCCAGGCAGACGTCGCCGGCGGCGAGCAGACCGTCGGGGCCGGCGCGCATGGCGGCGCTCACCGGGATCGCCCCGTCCTGGAGCTCCAGGCCCGCCTGGGCCGCCAGCTCAGACCGCGGCGCCACCCCGGTCGCCATGACCACCACGTCGCCCACCACGCGTTCGGCGTCGGTGATCACGGCCACGGCGCCATCGGCACGTGCGATGCCGTCGACGGGCGCGCCCAGGTGGGTGGTGACCCCGTCCTCGCTCAGCCAGTCGCGCAGGATCCCGGCCTGGGCGTCACCGAGACGGCCGCTGTTGGGCAGCGGCTCGTCACTGACGAGATCGACCGGGTGCCCGCGCGCGCGCAACGAGGCGGCGATCTCGCAGCCGATGAAGCCCGACCCGATCACCACCGCGCGCGTCCCCTCACCCAGCCGATCGGTGAGACGGCGCAGGTGCTCGATCGTGCGGACGACGTGCACCCACGGGCGATCGGCGCCCGGCACCGGTAGCCGGGTCGGCTCGGCGCCGGTGGCCATCAGACAGGAGACGTAGTGAAGCTCTCGGCCTCCCGAGAGCCGCACGTGGCGCCGGTCGGGATCCAGCGAGACCGCCCGGCCGGAGATGAGATCCACCCGCCGCTCGTCGAGCCACGCCTCGTCCTCCAGCGGCAGGTCGGCCTCGACGCTCTCCCCGCGCAGCAGGTCCTTGGTCAGCGGCGGGCGGTCATAGGGCATCCGCCCCTCGTCGGCGACGATCGCCACTCCTCCATCACCGCCCGCGTCGCGGTAGGCGCGTGCCGCCGACAGACCCGCGGGACCGCCGCCGATGACCAGCAGCGCGTAGGGCTCGCTCATGGACGCTCCAGGACATCGAGCAGGTACTCGGGCCTGCACGTGGTCTGCAGCTCGCGCAGCCACCGCTGGCGCCGCACGGCCTCGTGGACCTGTGTCGCCGTCAGCGGCCGCTCGGGTCCGGCGGGGCGCCAGTGCACGCACACCAGCCGCCCGCCGGGCGCCAGCCGGCCCTCCAGCATCTCGAGCGTCCGGTCCAGCGCGTCGGCGTCCAGGTAGTACAGGGTCTCTGATGCCACCACGAGGTCATACGAGCCCTCCGGGAGATCGTCGGGGATGGCGCCGAGCAGGGCCCGCGCCTGGCGCTGCCCCGCGAGAGCGGCGCGCGCGCGACGCACCGCGGTGGGCGAGTAGTCGATCGTGGTCAATCGCCGGCAGCGCGGCGCGAGGCGGGCGCTGAAGACGCCGATCGACGCGCCCAGCTCCAGCGCATGGTCAAACGGCCCGGGCCCGCAGGCGGCGAGCGTCGCCGCGTACTTGGCCTGCTCGTAGGCGCTGGTGCGATAGCCCCACGGGTCGGGGTCGGCGCGGTACTGGGCCTCGAAGTGGTCGACGGCGGTCATCGCGTGGTGCGGTGGGTCGCCAGCGCGCGTGCGCCGGCGGCGGCGAGGGCGGGGTCCAGGCGGTGCTGGAGCAGGAAGAGCTCCAGATCGCGCCGGGCGCGGTCCAAGCGGCCGGCGGTGGCGAACGGGTGGGAGCCGCAGGCGCGCTCGGCCTCGGCCACGATCGTATGAGCGGCCTGCGTGATCGCCGCCCGGGCGTGCAGCGCGACGTCCGCCAGGTCGTCGGACGCGCCGTCCATGGCGCGCGCAGCCCGCGCCAGCCACGCCGAGATCGTCTCCTGGGCGGTGAGCATCCGCCCGGTGGCCAGTTCCTCCAGTCGTCCGCAGTCCGGGCGCGCGGCGATGACCTCGAGCGCTCCGTCCACCGCGCAATCCGCCATGCCCGCCCAGCTCGCCGCCGTGCGCAGCGCGTCGCGGCCGAACCACGGCTGCTCGGCCAGGGCGCCGGGACCGCCGAAGCGGGCCAGCACCGGCGCGCGCTCGAACACCACCCGGTGCGAGACCGAAGCGCGCATCCCGGCGCCGCGATACCAGCTCTCGTCGATGGCGACCGTGGCCGGGTCGGTGAGATCGACCCAGACAGCCACCGGCGCGGGCGCGTCGGGATCGCGGGCCAGGATGAGGGCACGATCGAGCCCCCCGGCACCCGAGCAGAAGGTCTTGACGCCGGTGAGGACTTCGCCGTCGCCCACCGTGGCCACCGTGGCCGGCGTGCCCTCGTCCGGACGCGGGTCCCCGCCCCACACCCCCACCCGCAACCTCCCGGCGCGCACCGCGGCCAGCTCGTGGTCGCGCAGCGCAGCGGGTGCCTGCACGGCGAGGCGCTCGACGCCGTTGAGATGCCCGTCGAGGATCCGGCCGACCGAGCCGTCGGCACGGGCGACGCTGCGCACCAGGCCCAGCTCGGCCGCTGCCGGGGGCCGGTCCGCCCCGGTCTGGGCGTTCCAGGCCAGCGCGCCCACCGCCTCCAGATCGGCGATCGCCTCCTCGGGGAACGAGGGGACCGCGGCGCGATCGCGATCGCCGGCGCCGGCCGCCACCCGGACCAGGGCATCGTCGAGGCTTGCCACATCGAGCTGGGGTGGGCTGGCGGTGCTCATCGCGCTGCCAGTGCCTCCAGGCCGAGGCCGCGCGTCCGCGCGTGCTCGCCGACCAGGCCGACGTACTCGAGCGTCGCGGCCGGGTCCTCGCGGCGGGCTCCCGGGCCCAGGCCGTCGTGGGCCAGCACGATGGCGCCGTCGGTGAGCGCGTCGCGCGTGGCTGTGAACATCTCGGCGGCCGAGTCCCCGCGCCAGTCGTGCGTGTCGGCGGTCCATCCGACCAGCCGCAGATCACGCTCTGAGGCGATCTGTGCCGACCAGGGCGCCGTATCGCCCCACGGGGTCCGCCACAGGGCCGGCGTGACCCCGAGCCCGGCCAGGCGGCGTAGGGCTTGGTCGGTGTCGCGTCGCAGCCACGCGACGTCGCGGTCGCTATGGCGAAGATGCTCGTCGCAGTGCAGCCCGATCACGTGCCCCTCGGCGCGCATCCGCCGCGTGATCGCCGGGTGCGCGGCGGCGCGCGAGGCGATCGGAAAGAACGTGGCCCGGGCGCCCAGGGCCCGGAGCAGATCGAGCAGCTTGGGGGTCCAGACCGGGTCCGGACCGTCGTCGAAGGTGAGGGCCAACGCAGGCACGGCAAAGCGACTACCCGGGCCCAGGGGCGCAAAACGCACGGAGGCCGTGCCGAGCGCTCCGTGGTCGGCTGCCGGTTGACAGCATGCGCCCGGTCCGCCAGGCTCCACGGCCTCAGCACTGTCGCCGTCCAAGCTCTCAATCGACAGCACCAGATGACCCAGCCCGAGCCTTCGCGCGAGAATCCAGTGGCCTCTGCGCCCGAGGGCGGGGAGCTCCCCTACGGGGAGTTCTCGATGGAGGAGCACGCCGAAGAGGACGGCCGCATCCGGCTCGGGCTGATCGGCGAGCTCGACGTCGCCGGCGCCGATCAGCTCCAGGCACGCCTCCAGGCCCTCGCCCGGACCGGCGAGCCGGTGCTGCTCGACCTGCACCGCCTGCAGTTCATCGACAGCAGCGGGCTCGGAGAGCTCGTCCGAGCCGTCTCTGACGCCCGCCGCGACGGTCGGCGCCTCGAGCTCGATGCGATGCTCGCACCCCAGGTGCGTCAGCTCATCGAGCTGCTCGAGCTCACCGGCCTGTTCTGGCCGGCGAGCTAGCGTCGGTCAGGTCAGGCGCGCGTCGCGGGGCGTCGCCGCCGGCGAGGCGGACGATGCGAGGAGCGGCCGCCGGCCGCAGCCGGGCGGGCCCCGTGATCGGCGGACGCCGCCGGGCGAACCCCGTGATCGGAGGCCGCACGCCGCGGGTGCTCACGCTGGAGGCCATGCTCGATCCCCAGCTGGGTCGCGAGCTGCGTCACGTCGCGGTGCTGATCAGGCGAGAGCAGGGTGATCCCGATGCCCTGGCGGCCGGCGCGACCGGTGCGGCCGATCCGGTGGACATAGGTCTCGCTGTCGGCGGGCGGATCGAAGTTGATGACGTGCGAGATCCTCTCGACGTCGATCCCGCGCGCGGCGACATCGGTGGCGACGAGGGTGTCGACCGCGCCGGACTCGAAGCGGGCGAGCGCCTGCTCGCGCTGTCGCTGTGACTTGTTGCCGTGCATCGCGACGGCCTTGACGCCATGGGCGGCGAGCCGCTTGACCAGCCGGTCGGCGCCGCGCTTGGTGCGCACGAAGACGAGGGTGAGGTCGCGATCGACGCGGAGCTCACGCACCAGCGCCTCGATGCGGTGCTCGTGGGAGACCTGGACGAAGCGGTGCTCGATCTCGGCGCTGGCGCGACGCGCGGTCGGCCCGAACTGATGGGTCGCCGGGTCGCGTGCATAGCGGTTCGCGAGCCGACCGGCTTCGCCGTCGAGGGTGGCGGAGAAGAACAGCGTCTGGCGCGTCTGCGGGCAGGCGGCGACGATTCGGTCGATCGCCGGGCGAAAGCCCATGTCGAGCATCCGGTCGGCTTCGTCGAGGACGAGCATCCGGATCCGGTCGAGGCTGAAGGCGCCGCGCGCCAGCAGGTCCTCCAGGCGCCCGGGGGTCGCCACGAGGATGTGTGAGGCGGCGGCGTCCTTGGCCTGCTTGACCAGACCGACTCCGCCGTAGACCGCCGTCACGCGCAGGGCCCGCGAGTGTGCGATGGCACGAATGTCATCGACGATCTGGGTGGCCAGCTCACGGGTGGGGGCGAGCACGAGCGCCGCCGGACGACGGTCCTCGGCGCTGAGGCGCTCGGCCAGCGGGATCCCGAAGGCGAGGGTCTTGCCCGAGCCGGTGGGTGACTTGGCGATCACGTCGCGCCCGGCGATCGCGTCGCCGATCACCGCGCTCTGGATGGCGAAGGGCTCAACGATTCCGGCTTGAGCGAGGGCACTGACGACGGTGCGCGAGACACCGAGATCAGCGAATGATCCTGTGGACATGCATAACTCCTTGGCGGCGAAGTCGGCCGCGTACGATTTGGGCTGAGACGACTGACCCAAACCGCTGCGTGCGGGACCCGAGCAAGCTGCCTCGCGGCCGACAGACGTCGACCACGCTCTTGAAACTAGCAGGTTGCGCCGGAACGCCTGACGGGTTGCCCCGGGACGGCTAACGGGTTGCCGCGAGGCCGGCAGGCGTTGCCGCGAGAGCGCGGCGCGCCTGGGCGAAGGTGACCAGGCGATTTGCCTGTTCATCCCACAGCTTCAGCCGGACGCTGCGAAGGCCATCCAGGAGCGACAGCGTGGGCACGGCGGCGAACATGGGACTTGCCTCGTGGGCGCGCGGGAGGTTGTAGTTGGGGATCCGCGCGTTGAGGTGATGCACGTGGTGCAGCCCGATGTTGCCGGTGAAGAACTGCAGCACCGGGGGCAGCTTGAGGTAGGAGCTCCCGCGGAGGGCCGCGTCGGCGTAATTCCACTCCGCGCTGGACTGCCAGTAGGCATCCTCGAACTGGTGCTGCACGTAGAACAGCCAGATCCCTACGGAGCCCGCCAGGAGGGCGGACGGCGCCCACACGATCAGGAAGGCCTGCCACCCGATCAGCCAGCACGCCGCGCCGACCACGACCACGAGCGCGACGTCGGTTCCGAGCACGCTGTTGCGCATGCGCCGCCGCGCCCCACGTGCCACGAGCCGCGGTCCGATGACCATCGCGAACACCGGGCCCAAGCCGAACATCACCAGCGGATTGCGAATGAGGCGGTAGGCAAGCCGGCCCCGCGGCGTCCGCGCCTGATATTCGGTGACCGTCAGCGTGATGACATCGCCCACGCCGCGCCGGTCGAGGTCTCCCGAGGTCGCATGGTGAACGGCGTGGTCGTGACGCCAGCGACGAAACGGTGACAGCACGAAGAGGCCCAGGACCGAGCCGACTAAGGCATTGGCGCGCTTGGAGGGCAGCAGTGACCCATGAGCGCAGTCATGGAACACCACGAACACCCGCACCAGAAAGCCCGCCGCCGGAATCGCCAGGATGAGCGTCACCACGGGCGAGACGCTGAGCATCAGGTACATCAGAACGCAGAGCGCCAGGTAGGGCACCGCCGAGGTGGCGACTGCGAGCAGGCCACGGCGAACGCACGGCACTGCGAACGGGGCTAGGACCTCGCGCCAGGGCGAGAGTTTCGGGGTCATGAGTACTCCGATGAAGAGATCGAGATTGTGTTGTGGAGCGGCAGCCCGCGGTGCCTGGGCGCGGCGTGGTCGTGGAGGCGGCACGGGTGCCACCTACTCTCGCCCGCCGATCGGGCTATCGCTGGGCGGGAGCATACCCACGGCGGCGGTCTACGTATACATAGATCTCGTAAGAATCCTCCGAGGGCCTCAACGCCCGGCGTGACGGCAAACCTGACCCGATCAGACAGGACGGTGACCGAGATGCGCAAGATCCAGAGCCAGGGCGTGCACCACATCACGCTCGTCGGTGCCGACCGCCAGACCTCGATCGACTTCTGGGAGGGAGTCCTCGCGATGCCGTTCGTGTTCGAGCAGCCCAACCTCGACAACGCCGGCGAGAGCCACCTCTACTTCGACCCGGGCGACGGGCGCCTCGTCACCGTCTTCACCGACGAGGAACGCACGCCCGACCCGGAGCGCACCCCCACGGACCCGGGGTGCGTGCATCACCTCGCCTTCGCGCTCTCGCAGGCGACGTTTGCCCAGACCGTCGAGCGACTCGACGAGCGCGGTATTCACCACAGCGGCGTCAAGGACCGCGGGTTCATGGATTCGATCTATTTCACCGACCCGCTCGGGCTGCTCATCGAGCTCGCCTCCTACCGCTTCGAGCCGCCCGCGGGGCACACCCACGCCGAGGTCCTGCTGGCCGCCCACCGCCTGCGCGTGCAGCGAGGCGACTACAACATCGCCCCCATTCACCTGGCCGACGCGATCGAGCAGCTGGTCACCAGCTCGCGAGAGTCACTGTCAGAGGACCGCTCGGCCAAGGATCCGTACCCGCACGCGTGGACGACCGAGGTGGCCGCGCCCGATGAATAGAGTCACGGCCCTGTGACGCTGTCTGCCACCACCACCATTCGCCTCGCCACCGAGGACGACCTCGCCGACGTGGTCGCCGCCTACAACGCCGGGATCAGCGAACGCGTCGCGACCCTGGAGACGCGGCTGCGCACGCCCGACGACGTCGCGGCGTGGCTGACCGACGGCCGTCCGTTCGTCGTCACCGAACGCGAGGGGCGCGTCCTCGGGTGGGCGCGGGCCGGGTACTACTCGGACCGCTGCGTCTACGAGGGCGTGGGTGAGCACGCTGTCTACGTCCACCCCGACGGCCGGGGCCAGGGTCTCGGCCGCCGCCTGCTGGAGGCGCTGTGCGCGGAGTCCGAGCGGCGCGGCTTCTACAAGCTCACCAGCCGGATCTTCACCGACAACCACCCCAGCCGTGCCGCCCACCGCGCGGCGGGTTTCCGCGAGGTCGGCATCCAGTACCGCCACGGCCGTCTCGACGGGGAATGGAAGGACTGCGTGCTCGTCGAGAAGCTGTTGGGCGAGGCTGCGGGCGATTAGCCCGGCGCTGGTCGGAGCGGTCCCGTGTGGTGGCGACACCGGCGCGCTCAACGGCATTGGCTGCGGAGGGCGGCGTGGGAATCGGGCGCATCTGTCGGTGGGCTTTTGAGGCCTGTGAGAGGCAACTCCTATCCAGAGGTGGGGTATCTGCGGGGGGTTTGGGAGATCTTCCTCGCTGGAGAATCACGATCTCCCAAGACCTCCACTCTGGGCGGCTCGGTCGGCCGATCGGGGCGGGCTGTGGTAGCTGAACCCTCACACAGCCTCGCCGGTGGGCCGAGGCCGCTCCCTCAAACGGTGCCATCGCGCCCGCTGACGGTGACGGTGGCAATCAGCGGCTACTTGGCCGCGAGCACGTCGGCGGGCATGATCTTCGGCGGGGAGGCGAGCAGCTCGTCGGCCTTGGCCATCAGAGCCGCGGCGATCTCTCCGTTGACGTGCGCCTGGCGGGCGTCCTCGGTCTCGAAGGTGTCGACGATCCAGAACGACGTCTCCGAGGTCCGGAGCGCGTACCAGTCAACGGTGCCCTCTTCGGCCTGAGCCAGCGGCAGCGCTCCGGTCAGCAACTCGGCGACCGCTTCCGCCTTCTCGGGCTTGGCCTCGATCTGAACGACGAATGCGTAGCGGATGCTCATGGACGGTCCTCCTGTTGTGTTGGGGTCAGATGCTGCGTCCGGCCTGCTCCCAGTAGCGCTCGCGGATCCGGCGCTTGAAGATCTTGCCGGACTCCTCGCGGGGCAGGTCGCAGTCGAAGACCACCACCTGCGGCACCTTGTAGCCCGCCAGCCGGGACCGGACGTGCTCGCGCACGGCGGTCTCGCTGATGTCGGCGGAGGGCTCGGCGTCGACGTGGGCGGCCAGCGCCTCGCCGAAGGTGTCGTCCGGGATGCCGAAGACGGCGACGTCGCGGACGCCCGGGAGCTCGAGCAGGCATGCCTCGATCTCGGCCGGATAGATGTTCACGCCGCCCGAGATCACCATGTCCCGCGCGCGATCGGACAGGTAGAGGTAGCCCTCGTCGTCGACGTGACCGACGTCGCCGATCGAGATGTAGCCGTCGCGCTCGATCTCACGCCGCTTGTCGTCCTGGCCCAGGTAGGTGAACCCGGGCCAGTAGTCGGGCGGCCGGACGAAGATCTCGCCCGTCTCGCCCGTGGCCAGAAGCCGGCCGTCGGCATCGTGCACGTGGATGTCCGAGCCGCCGAAGGTGTGGCCGACGGTCCCCTCGTGGGCCAGCCACTCCTCGCTGTCGCAGACGATCACCACGCCGATCTCGGTGGCGCCGTAGTACTCGCGGATGACCGGACCGAACCAGTCGATGATCCGCCGCTTGACGTGCGCCGGGCACGGAGCGGCGGCGTGGACGACGCACTCCAGCGAGCCGAGGTCGTAGCGCTCGCGGACCTCTGGAGGCAGCTCCAGCAGCCGTACGAACATCGTCGGCACCGTCTGGGCGTGGGTGATGGCCTGCTCCTGGACGAGCGCCAGGAACGCCTCGGGCTCAAAGCGCGGCATCACCGTGAGCTCGATCCCCAGCGCGAGCGCGAACAGGCTTTGGGCGTTGGGCGCGGAGTGATACATGGGCGCCGTGACCAGCGTGTGCATGTCGGGACGCAGGCCCATGGCGCGCAGGGTCGCGGCGGCGACCTCGCGCGACTGCTCGGGCGTCATCACATCGCGGATCACGCCCTTGGGCAGCCCGGTGGTGCCCGAGGTGTAGATGAGGCTCATCGGGGCCGCGTCGAGCGGCTCGGCGTAGGGCTCGTGGGCGCCCACCCAGTCGGCGTAGAGCGGCCGGCGCCCGGTGATGGGCGCGGGACCGTAGTACGCGGTCAGCTCGTCGGGGACCGGGACCTCGACGAGCGGCACCCCCCCGGGCAGGATCTCCTCCACGTTGGCGACGAAGTCCGAGTGTGCGAACACCACGCGCGACTCGGAGTGCGTGATGACGTGGCGCAGCTCCAATCCATGCCAGTGCCAGTTCACCGGCACCGGAACCGCCCCGATCAGCCCGCAGGCCGCGCTGAGGGAGAGGAACGTCGGCTCGTTGCGCAGGACCAACGCGACGCGGTCCCCGTGCGCCACCCCGGCCTGGACCAGCCCCGCCGCCGTCCGCGCGGCCTGCATGCGCAACTCGTCGTGGGGGATCTCGCGGTCCCCGTACCTCACCACTGGTCCGTCCATGCCGCTCTCCCTCCGTTCGCCCCGATGGGTCGGCGCATTTCACCACACCGGGGCGGTCCCGGACGACCTCTGGCCCTAGGATCGCCGGACATGGCTCTTCCCCGCGTCCTGGCCCTTGCGGTGACCGCAGCCCTCGCCGGCGCGGCTGTGGCGCCGGTGCGCCGCACCGACGGTGGAGTGATCGCGGGCGCCTTCGGCTCACCCGCCCGCTAGCCTAACCAGCCACACCATGGTGACCGGTGAGGGCAACGTGGACGACCGCAACGCGGTGCAGCCGGGGGGACGCACGCCCGCGCCGGGAGAGCTCGTGCTCGTCCAGGCCTTCATCAACTCCTTCTTCGATCTGGAGGTCGAGTGGGGCGCCGACCTGTTCGCCACGCCCGACCGGCTGGCGGCCTGGCTGGGCGCCCGGGGGCTGCTCCCCGCCGGCAGCGTCCTTCGGACCCGGGACCGCAACCGCGCCATCGCCGTCCGCGAGGGCCTGCGCGGGCTGGCCGCGGGCAACAACGGCGCGTCCGCGCAGGCCACCGCCGCGAGCCTCGCCGAGGTCAACGCCGCCGCCGGTGGCGCGCGGGTGGAGGTGCTCCTCCAAGCGCAGGGGCCGCGCTTTGCGGCCACGGGCTCCGGCCTCGACGGGGCGCTCGGGGTGGTGCTGGCGATCGCCGGGACCGCGATGCTCGACGGGACCTGGCAGCGGCTCAAGACCTGCCCCGGGGACGACTGCGGGTGGGCGTTCTACGACCATTCGCGCAACCAGAGCGGGCGATGGTGCTCGATGTCGGTGTGCGGCGGCCGCGTGAAGGCGCGCGCGCACTATCACCGCCGGCGCCAGGAGGACGAACGCGGGTGAGCGGGGCGCCACCCCGAGGCGAGGAGCGGCGCGGGTGAGCACGGTGGGCCCGGCGCTGACGGTGGCGCTCGCCCGCGCCCGGCGCCGCCCCTGGCGCGCGGTGGCTCCCGCTCTGGGCCTGGCCCTCGCGGCCGCCTTCGTCGGAGCCGTGTGGGCCGAGGGGACGATCGCCGGAGAGCAGGCGGCGCGGGCGACGCTGTCGAGCCTGACACCGGCCCAGCGCGCGGTCACGATCACCTGGCAGGGAGCCGCGACCCCCGCCGTGGAGCGTCGCGCCCGCGCCGCCCTGTCCGGACTGGGACTCGGCCCCACCACCACCGTCACCCTGCTCAACCCGGTCCGCCTCAACGGGCACGTCGTGCGCCCGGCCGCGATCGCCCCGCTGCGCCCGTGGATCACCGCCGGCGTGCGCTCCCCGGGCCCGTGCTCGGCCGGCGGCTGCCCCATGCTCCTTGACGGGACCGGCATCGGCGCGGGCCGGACGCTGGCCGCCCCCGGCGTGCGGCTGGCGATCGTCGGCACGGCGGCGCTGCGCTCCGCCGCGCCGCTCGGCTTCGTGCCGGGCCAGGCGCCCGGGCCCCCCGTCGTGCTGGGCAGCGACCCTGCGCGGCTGGAGCGCCTCGCGGGGCTGAGCTCCTTCTACCGCACCGAGAGTTGGCTCGCCGTGCTCCCGGTCACGGGGCTTCATGGTTGGCAGCTCGCGACTCTTCAGCGCCGCCTGCAGCGACGCCAGGCCACGCTGCTCTCCCAGGCCGCCGGCTTCAGCATGGCCGCGCCCTTCGCCGGGCTTGGCAGCGCCCGGTCGCAGGCGGACGGCGCCCCGCGCCGGCTGCTGCTCGTCGCCGGAGGCGGGATCGCGGCGCTGGCCCTCTTTCTCATGCTGGTGGTCGGCGGTATGCGCCGCGAGTCCCAGGACGAGCTCGAGCGGCTGCGCACCGTCGGCGCCCGCTCCCATCAGATCGCGGCCTTCGTCGTCGCCGACTGCGCCCTGACCTGCGGCGCGGCGCTCGCCGGCGGGGCGGTCGTGGCCGTCGGCGCGGCGGCGGTGCTCGCCGGCGCCGCGCATGAGCCGGTCGCGGGAATCCTGGCCCACAGCCTGCTGACCTGGCGCGGGCTGGCCGCTCTGGCCGGCGGCTGGCTGGTGACCACGCTCCTGATCGCGGCGCTGGTGACCGTCCCCGCGCGGGCACGGATCGCCGACGTCGCCGCCATCGCGGCGGTGGCCGCGCTGGCGCTGGTGCTGGCCGGCAGCAGCGCCCAGAGCACGGCGCAGACGATCCTGCTGGCGCCGCTGTGCGCGCTGGCCGGCGGCGTGATCGTGGCGCGCGTCTCCGGCCTGGCCCTGATGGCCGGGGAGCGTGCGGCCCGGCGCGGACCGGTGGCGGTGCGCGTCGCGTTCGTCGATCTCGCCCGCCGGCCCGCGCTCCCGTCCCTGTGGGTCGCCTTTGTCGCCGTGGCCGTCGGGCTGGGCGGCTTTGCCCTCTGTTATCGGGCGACGCTGCAGCGCAGCGCCTCTGACCAGGCGGCCGCCGCCGTGCCCCTCGACGCCATCGTCTCCCCCGGCCCGAGCTTCGCCACCCCGCTCACGCTCGCCTCCCTGAGCCGCTGGGACGCGTTGGCGCGGGGCGTGGCCTGGCCGGTCCGGCGCAGCCAGGCCACCTTCGTCAGCGGCGACGCGTCGGTCACCGTCCCCGCGCTCGGCGTGCCCGCGACGGCGCTGGCGCGCGTGCACGGGTGGCGCGCATCCGACGCGTCGGTGCCCCTGCGGACCCTGGCGAGCCGCATCGCCCCCGCCGGACCGGTCCGCGCGCCGGGTCCGGTGGTGCCGCCCCAGGCGCGGTTCATCTCGGTGGATGCCGGACCCGCGAGCATCCCCGCCACCGTCACCGCCGACCTGCGCGACGCCGGCGACGACATCGACCAGGTGACGCTCGGCGAGGGCGAAGCCAGGTCGCACGCGTTGCGGGCGCGGCTGCCCGCGTCCAGGCACGGGCCGTGGGAGCTGGCGGGGCTCGAGCTCGACGAGCCGGCCGGGCTCGAGGCCACCAACGGCCATCAGAACGGGGAGAACATCGCCGCCGGGACACAGGCGACCGGCTCGGTGAGGCTCGGGACGATCGCGTTTCTCGATGCCGCCGGCGCAGTCATCTCACACGTCAGCCCGGCGGCCTGGCGCGGCGTCGGAGCGGCATCGGGATCACGCGCGACGCGCGGCGGCGTTCTCAGCGTGGCCTTCTCCGATTCCGGAGAGCCCGGGATCGTGCGCCCGGCGCAACCCAGCGACACGCGGCCGGTCCCGGTGCTCGTCGATCCGGCCACCGCAGCCGCTGCCGGCCAAGGCGGCACGCTCGCGGTGACGGTGGACGGCGAGCCGGTCAGCGCACGCGTGGCCGGCGTCGCCTCGCGCTTCCCGACGGTCCCGGCTGGCTCGGCCGGCTTCGTCGTGGCCGACGAGCAGACGCTGGCCGCCGCGCTGGACGCGCAGTTGCCCGGGCAGGGGCGCGCCGATGAGCTGTGGCTCTCCTCGCGGAACCTGACGCCGCTGCGTGCGGCGCTCGACACCCCCGCGCTGGCCAGCGTCCAGGCCGAGTATCGCCAGACGATCGAGCGCGGGTTGCGCGACGCCCCGGTCGAGCGCGCCGTACTCGGCACCCTCATCGCCGCCGCGGCGTTGTCGGCGGCGCTGGCCATCGTCGGGCTCTACGCCGCCCTGCTGGGACCGGGCCGGGACGCACGGACGGAGAAGGACCTCGTCGACCAGGGCGCGGGGCCCCGCGCGGTGCGCCGCCAGCTCCGCCTCGAGGCGGTGATCGCCAGCGCGCTGGGGGTGGTGGCCGGGGCGGCCATCGCGCTGATCCTGGCGCGGCTGGCCGCGGACACGATTCGCGCCGTCGCGGCCCTGACCAGCGGAGCGCCGCCCCCGGTGACCATCGACCCCGCGGGCCAGCTCATCGTGTGGAGCGTGGCCGGGCTCGCCGCGCTCGCGCTCGCGACCTGGCTGGGCACCGCGGGCCGGGCCGGCGGAGCGCGATCGTGACCGAGGTGGTGGCGCTGCGCGATGTCTTCAGCGTGCACCGCACCAACGAGGGCGATGCCGCGGCCCTCCAGGGCGCCGCGCTGACCGTGATCCGTGGGGAGACGCTCTGCGTGCTCGGCCCCAGCGGCGCGGGGAAGACCACCCTCCTGAGGGTCATCGCGGGGCTGCAGACACCGTCGGCCGGAGCGGTACGGGTGCTCGGGCAGGACATCGGCCGGGCCTCGGCGCGCACCCGCGCCCGGATCCGCCACGCGTCGATGGGTCTGCTGGGACAGCACTCGGGATCCGCGCTGTCACCCGATCTGGCGCTGCGCGACTGCGTGGGCCTGCCCCTCGCGGTACGCGGTGCCCGACGGGGCGAGCGTCGTCGGCGGGCCGCGGAGCTGCTGGAGGCGGCCGGGCTGCTCGACCGCGCCGGCGCGCTGCCCCATGCCCTGTCCGGCGGTGAGCGCCAGCGCGCCGCGCTGTGCCTGGCGATCGCCCATCGGCCCGCACTGCTGCTGGCCGACGAGCCCACCGGAGAGCTCGACGCGGCCAACGGCCAGGCCATGCTCGGTCTGATCGGGGAGCTGGCCCGCGCCGAGGGCACGACCGTGATCGTCGCCTCCCACGACCCGGCGGCGGCGTCGGCGGCCGACCGCAGCGTGCGGATGCGCGACGGCCGCATCGTGGAGGAGCTCGGTGATGCACCCGGCGGCGGCGGGATCGTCGTGGGGCGCAGCGGCTGGCTCTCGCTGCCGCCGGCACTGCTGCGCGAGGCCGGCATCGACGAGCGGGCCCAGGTGCGCATGACCGAGGGCGGGTTGCTCGTGAGCGCGGCCGGCACCACGCCCTCCGGGGAAACGGTCACCGCGCCGCCATCGCTGCCCACCAGCGCCCCCGCTTCATGGACTCCGGCCACCATCGAGCTGCGCGACATCGTGCGCACGCGTGGCCATGGCCGGGCGCAGCGGACGGTGCTGCGCGGCCTCACCCAGTGCCTGGCCGCCGGTCGCGTGAACGCGGTGGCAGGCGCGTCGGGATCGGGCAAGACGACGCTGGTGCGGCTCGTCGCCGGCCTCGATCGCCCCGACAGCGGCGCGATCCTGTTCGACGGGCACGACCTGGCCGCCGACGACGCCGAATCGCTGGCCGCGTTGCGGCGCCGGCGGATCGGCTATCTGGCCCAGGAGCCGGCACCCGTTCGCTTCCTCAGCGCGGAGGAGAACATCGTGCTGGCCCTGCGGACACGCGGCTGGGACGAGCCCGAGGCCCGCGCCCAGGCGGCCCGCGCCCTCGCGCGCGTGGGCCTGACCGAGCGTGCGCGCCAGCGCGCCGGCCGTCTCTCCGCGGGCGAGGCACAACGGCTTGCCCTGGCCCGCGCCCTGGCCAGCGCACGGGGTCTGCTCATCGTCGATGAGCCGACGTCGCGCCTGGATGAGGCCAACGCCACGATGACCGCCGAGCTCCTCAGCGCCGCCGCGCGCGACGACGGTCAGACCGTCCTGTGCGCCACCCACGACGAGCGCCTGCTGGCCCTCGCCGACCACGTGGTGGACCTCACATCCGCGCCTTCCACACCTCTTCGCAGGGCCAGCGCCGCGCCCAGTCCAGGGTGATGAACGGGTAGCGGCTGGTCGAGCCCTCCGGTGGCTGGATCTCGATCAGCTCCTCGACCTCGAAGCCGCAGCGGCGCAGGAGCGCGAGCATCTGCCCGTGGGGCAGGTGGAACTCGACCGAGTCGTCGTCTGACCACTCGAATCGGTGCATGCCGAAATACGGGCGCAGCATGCGGTCGCCGGCGGCGCCGTTCTCCTCGTCGGGGAGCGCCAGCATGGCCAGCACGCCGTTGACGAGGAAGATGAGCCGGCCACCGGGACGCAGGAGGCGGGCCGCCTCGGGGATCCACTGGTAGGGGTCACACCAGATGCTGGCGCCGTACTCCGAGATGGCCAGATCAAAGCTCGCGTCGGGCAGCGGCACCGCCTCGGCGTTGCCGTGCAACAGCGGGAAGTCCAGACCGTGCTCGCGCTGCAGCACGCGGGCCGTGCGCAGCTGAGACTCGGAGTTGTCGATCCCGACGGGGCGGGCACCCCGGCGCGCCAGCCACGCGGAGACGTACGCGGTGCCGCAGCCGAGCTCGATCGTGTCGAGGCCGTCGACCGTCTCGGGCAGCACGCCCAGGTGTGACTCGGGCACGCCCCAGATGCCCCAGCT
The DNA here is from genome assembly GCA_963771675.1 of uncultured Actinomycetota bacterium. Lineage (GTDB taxonomy): Bacteria > Actinomycetota > Thermoleophilia > Solirubrobacterales > Solirubrobacteraceae > Palsa-465. Next base: position 62,903 of record CAVYUJ010000014.1, read on the forward strand.
CGGGTCCTCCTTGCGCCAGGCCCGCTCGCCGTCCTCGACGTACTCGGCGGCCCATTCGTCCCATTGCGCGCGGTTGCGGCGGACGTGCTCGGGGAGCTCGCTCATCGGCTCGATCCTAATGGCGGCGGGGCAAGCCGAGCGGTCCGGTCGCGGGTCTCCACCCGGGGGTGGAGAGCGACCGCGATCTCCACCCGCGAATCGACCCGTACGCCGATGTGCGCGCGGCCGTTTGGACCGACCATGCTCCTATGACAACCACCGATTACCTCATCGACTCAGCCCTCGTCCTCCTCGTCCTGCTCCAGCTCAAGGAGCGCCCCCTCACCACCAAGGCCATCCTCCGCCCCATCGTCATCGTCGGCGTCGCCGTCGCCAACTACTTCCACAGCATCCCGACCGCCGGCAACGACCTCGTCCTCATCGCCGCTCTGGCGCTCACCGGCCTGAGCATCGGCGTCGCCAGCGCCGTCTCCGTCCGCATGCGCCGCGGCGCCGAGGGCGAGGTCCTCGCCCGCGCCGGCTGGGCCTCGGCGTTCTTCTGGGTGCTGGGCATGGGCTCGCGTTTTGCCTTCCTGGTCTGGATCAGCCACGGCGGCTCCTCGTCGATCGCCAGCTTCAGCGCCGCGCACTCGATCACCAGCGGGGCCGCATGGACCGACGCGCTGCTCGGGATGGCCGTCTGCGAGGTCGTCGGCCGGTCGCTCGCCCTGGCGCTGCGCCGCCGTCAGCTCCAGGGCGTCGGCATCCCCGAGCTCGCCTGAGCCCTGCCCCGTCGGCGCCCTCGACCCGGCATGAGCTCCGCCCCCACTCCCCGGCCAGCGGGATCCGCACAGCGCGGGTCCCGCTTCCGCGTGCGAGCGCCTTGAGTTGCCGCGCCCCGGACCCGTACCGTGTTCTTCGTGCTCCTGACCCGATTGGATCGCCGCTCCGCGACGCTCGTGCGCCTCGCGGGGCTCATCCTCATCTGCTGGTCGGTGCTCCACTCCGATCATCACCCCGGCAGCCACGGCCGGGCCCTGGTCGTCACCGTGCTGCTGGCCGCGGCCATCCTCTCGTGGCTGTGGTGGACGGTACGTCCCGTCAACGAGCACGAGATCACACCCGACCTCTGGGTCATGGCCGGCGCCGGCGGCCTGCTGTCGGGCGCGGCGCCCAACACCGCGGCCAGCGCGTTCGTGTTCATCGCCGTCGTCTCGGCCGGAGTGCGAGTCGAGCTCCGCGAGGCGGCCGCCGTCGCGGTCCTGGGCGTCGTGACGCTGGCGGTGAGCGACGTCATCTATCGCAACGTCGGGATCGGCTTGCTGGCCTACACCCTGGGCTTCGCCGCCAGCATCCTGGCGGCGAACACGAGCCGGCAGTCCGTCGAGCGCGCCGAGCAGGCCGAGCTGCTGCTGGCCCAGACCCAGCGCTCGCACGAGGAGCAGCTGCGCACGACACGGCTGGAGGAGTCCACCCGCATCGCGCGTGAGATCCACGATGTCCTGGCCCACGCGCTCGCCGGGCTCACCATCCAGCTGGAGGCGACGAGCGCGCTGATCGAGCGGGGCGCGGACCGCGACGAGGTGCTGGCACGCGTCCGTCGCGCGCATGAGCTGGCCAAGGAGGGGCTGCGCGAGACCCGCCTGGCCGTCGGCGCCCTGCGTGGCGACACGGTGTCCGCGCCGGGGGCGGTCGAGGCGCTGGTGGCCGAGTACCGCACCGGGGCCGACGCGCCCGCGGAGCTGACGATCGACGGCAACCGGGACCGGCTCGCCGGCCCGACCGGGCAGGCGGTGCTGCGCGTCGTCCAGGAAGCCCTCACCAACGTGCGCAAGCACGCCCCGGGAGCGGCGGTGTCAGTGGCCGTCCACGCGGGCGTGCAGGCCGGCGACGAGGTGGTGGTCGTCGTGCAGGACCGCCCGACGGCGCCCGCCCTGGCCCCCGGGCGGACGGGGCCAAGCTCCCTGGCCGCCACGGGCGGAGGCTATGGCCTGGAGGGCATGCGCGAGAGGGCCCGAGGACTGGGCGGCACCCTCAGCGCCGGCGCCGACGGAGACGGCTGGCGCGTCGAGCTGCACCTGCCCGCGCCGGCGGCCGCGACCGCGACCTCGGGCGATGGGCGGACGAGCGGTCCGCCGGCGGGTGAGGGCGCGTGACCGGGCCGGTCCGGGTGATGGTGGTCGATGACCAGGCGCTCGTGCGCGAGGGCCTCATGACCCTGCTCGGCGCCGCGGCCGACATCGCGCCGGTGGCCGCCGCGGCCGACGGGGAGGAGGCGGTCCGGCTGGCCGCCCGTCACCGGCCCGACGTGATCCTGATGGACCTGCGCATGCCGGTGCTCGACGGCGTGCAGGCCACCCGGCAGATCCGCGCGGCCCGGCCGGAGACGGAGATCGTGGTCCTCACCACGCACGCCGACGAGGCCTCGATCCTCGACGCGCTGCACGCCGGCGCGCGCGGCTACCTCACCAAGGATGCGGGAATCGCCGAGATCTCACGGGCGGTGCACGCCGCCGCCGCCCACCAGGCAGTGCTGGATCCCGTGGCGCAGAGCGCTCTGATCGAGGCCGCGAGTGCCGGAGCCCGCCCGCCCCGGCCGGCGGGTGGGGCCCCATCGGCGAGCCTCCCCGACGAGCTGACCCCGCGGGAGGCCGAGGTCCTGTCGCTGGTGGCGAGGGGCCTGTCCAACCGCGAGATCGCGTCGGCGCTCTTCGTCTCAGAGGCCACGGTCAAGACCCACATCAATCACGTCTTCGCCAAGATCGGCGCCCGCGATCGTGCCCAGGCGGTCCACTACGCATACACTCACGGGCTCGCCGGATGACCGACACGCTGTTTGATCATGCTGGTGAGGGACCCGCTGTCATGCTGGTGCACGCCGGCATCGCCGATCGCCGGATGTGGCACTACTACGTCCCGTGGCTGGCCGCCAACGGATGGCACGCGATCGCGCCCGATCTCCCCGGCTTCGGCGAGCACCTCCCCTCGGCGGACCCTCCGGCGCCCTGGGACTTTCTGCGCGACGTGCTCGACGAGCTCGCCGTGGAGCAGGCGGTGGTCGTCGGCTGTTCCTTCGGGGGCGCGGTGGCGCTACGGCTCGCGGTCACCGCACCGGAACGCGTCCGGGCGCTGGCCATGATCTCCTCGCCGGCTCCGGGCCTCGAGCCCTCGGCGCAGCTCGATGCGGCCTGGATCGCCGAGAGCGACGCGATGGAGCGGGGCGACATCGACGCCGCCGTGGACGCGGTGGTGACAGCGTGGCTGGCCCCGGATGCCCCCGATGAGCTGCGCGACCTCGTCGCCACGATGCAGCGGCGGGCCTTCGAGCTCGATCCGGAGGGCACGATGCCCCAGCCGGACGACCCGCTGGAGGAGAAGCCCGGACGGCTGGGTGCGATCGCCGTGCCGGCCCTCGTCGCGGCCGGCGAGAACGACATGCCCGACTTCGTCTGGAGTGCGCGTGCCCTGGCCGATACCCTCCCCCACGCGTCGCATCACATCATCGCCGGCGCCGGCCATCTCGCGCCGCTCGAGGCGCCCGACGCCTTTCGCGAGGTCCTGACCGGCTTCCTGGCCGGCCTGGGTCCCGCCTAATGCGGTAGCTGAAGGCCCGACATGCCGCCGTCGACGGCGAGCAGGGTGCCGGTGGTCGATGCCGAAAGTGGGCTGGCCAGGTAGGCGATCGCGTGCGCCACCTCCTCGGCGCTGACCAGGCGTCCCATCGGCTGGCGCGCCCGCAGCGCGCGGCCCGCCTCGCCGGGGTCGTCGGCCTGGGCGAGCAGCCGCGCCACCCACGGGGTGTCGGCCGTGCCCGGGGTCACCGCGTTGACACGGATGCCCTCGCGCACGTGGTCGGCGGCCATGGCCAGCGTCAGCGAGGCCACCGCGCCCTTGCTGGCGGCGTACACCGCCCGCTGCGGCAGCCCCACGGGCGCCGCCACCGAGCACGTATTGACGATGGCGGCGTGGGTGGACCGGCGCAGGTGCGGGAGGGCGGCCCGGGTGACGCGGGCGATGCCGACGACGTTGACGTCGAGAACCGCATGCCACTCCTCGTCGCTGTTGGCCGCAATGTCGCCGACCGCCCCGATGCCGGCGTTGTTGATGACGACGTCGATCCCGCCGAGCCGCTCGGCCACCTCGCGCACGGCCTCCTCGACGCGAACGCTGTCGGTGACATCGCAGCGCAGGGCGAGCGGCGAGCCGGCGTCCGGCCCGTCCGGTCCGTCCGGTCCGTCCGGCCCGTCCGGTGCGATGACACTGCGGTCCAGCAGCGCCACGCGAGCCCCGCGCTGCTGGAGAAGGTCCGCGGTGGCGGCGCCGATCCCGCTGGCGGCGCCGGTGATGATGGCCACAAGGCCGGTGAAGTCAGTCATGGGCTGGTCCTCGTTGGGGGTCGACGTGGATCTTGGGTCCGGTGCCGGCGCCGGCCGGACGGTGGCCTGCCAGCACATCGCCGACCTCGGCGAGCCCGACGGTCGCGGCGACCAGCGGCCGGGGGTCGACCGACCCCTGCGCATAGGCCTCCACGGCGCCGGTGAGGGCGGGGGAGCCCGACAGGATTCCGACCGCGGTGACGTCCTTGAGCAGCATGGTCCGGGTGTCGATCATGCTCGGGGTGCCGGAGATGCCGATGTAGACGACGCGCTTGCCGGGCTCGACCAGCTCCAGTGCCAGTGCCGGCAGCGACGCCGCGGTCGAGGCGTCGATCACCGCGGCAAACGCCAGGGGCGGCAGATCCGCGGCGGTCCAGACGCCGTCGAGCTCCAGCGAGCGGGCGAAGCCCAGCGACGGCTCGCGCTCCCCCAGCACGTGCACCTCGGCGCCGGCGGCCCGGGCGAACTGGGCCGCGAGCGTGCCGATCGTCCCCGGCCCGAGGATCAGCACGCGGTCCCCCGGATGCAGGTCGGCAGCCCACACCGCGCGCAGGGCGTTCGCGCCGGGCTCGACCATCGCACCGGCGGTGTCGTCGACGGCGTCGGGGAGCGTGACCAGCGAGGCGGCGGGGACGGCGAGCTGCTCGGCCAGGGCGCCGGCCTTGCCGCCCCGGATCCCGACCTCGAAGCGGTCCTCGCACAGATGCTGGCGTCCGGACCGGCAGCGCTGACAGTGGCCACAGCCCAGCATCGTGTCCCCGGCCACGCGACGCCCGAGCCAGGCCGCCTCCACCCCGCGGCCCACGGCGCTGACCACGCCGCACCACTCGTGCCCCAGCCGCATCGGGTAGGCGGCGTTGCCGTCATGCAGGTACGCCATCTCGCCGGTGAAGAACTCCACGTCGGTCCCGCACACCCCCACGCGAGCGACGTCGACCACGACCTCGCCCGGGCCCGCCGAGGGTGGCTCGACGTCCTGGACCGAGCACTCGCCCGGGCCGGTGACGACGAACGCCCTCACCGCCCCGACCACGGGGTGATCGGCTGACCGACAGCGCCGACGTGCGCGGTGAACAGGCGCCCGGACAGCGGGAACTCCTCGAGCTGGGCGACGCTGAGCTGATCGGTGGCGGTCGTGATCAGCAGCGTGTCGCGGTCGGGGCCGACGAAGGCCACGCTCGTCGTGTGCGGCGCCGGCACGCTGACGGTGGCGAGCCGCTCCCCGGCGGGCGTGTAGCAGCGAACCTCGCCCCCGCCCCAGATAGCGACCCAGAGGTTGCCCTCGGTGTCGACGCACAGGCCGTCGGGCCAGCCGCCGTGGCCGAGGCGGAGCAGCTGCGAGCGCTCGCCGAACGCACCCGTCGCGGGATCGTAGGGGCGCGACCACACCACCCCGGGGATCGTGTCCACGCTGTACATCACATCGCCGGCGGGCGACCACGCCAGCCCGTTGGAGATCGTGAGGTCCCGGTCGAGCACGGTGACCTCGCCGTCGTCCTCGAGCCGGTAGAGGCACTCCTCGCCCTGGCGGCCATCCAGGGCCAGGCTGCCGACCAGGAAGCGCCCGGCGGGATCGCAGGCGCCGTCGTTGAGCCGGCTGACCTTGTCCGCGGGCACCGGCTCGGCGTGGACGGTGGCGCGCGCGTCCCCGAGGACGCGGTAGCAGCGCCGCGCCCCGGCCACAAGCAGCTGCCCGCCGGCATCGCAGACGACCGCCCCGACGGTCTCGTCGAAGCGCATCTCGGTGTCCGGAATGACGAAGCCGCCCTCGAGGTGGCCGCCGTAGACCGTCCCGGCGTTGATGTCGACCCACAGCACGCGTTCCCGGGCCTCGTCCCACACGGGACCCTCGCCGAGCTCGTACCGGCCCTCGCAGGCGACCGTGGCGGTGAACACCTTCATCGGGAATGTGATCGTATGTGGTCACGCCGCCCATCCTCTCGAGGTGCCGATGCCCACCCACCGCAGCTCACACTGGTACTCCGGAAACGATCGCAACGCCTACATCCACCGCGCCTGGATGCGGCGCGGGCTCCCAAGCCACGCCTTCGACGGGCGCCCGCAGATCGCGATCGCCAACACCGCCTCGGATCTGACCCCCTGCAACGCCCACCTCAACGAGGTGGCCGAGAGCGTCAAGCAGGGCGTCTACGAGGCCGGTGGGATCCCCATGAACCTGCCGGTGGTGTCCCTGGGCGAGACGAACGTCCGCCCCACCGCGATGCTGTGGCGCAACATGGCGGCGATGGCCGCGGAGGAGATGTTCCGCGCCAACCCGATCGACGGCCTGGTCCTGCTCGGCGGCTGTGACAAGACGATCCCGGCCCTGCTGATGGCGGCGGCATCGGTCGATCTGCCGGCGATCGTGGTGCCGGGCGGCCCCATGCTCAGCGGCACCTTTCGCGGAGTGGCGCTCGGCTGCGGCACCGACGTGTGGAGGCTCTCGGAGGAGGTCCGCGCCGGAACGCTGTCGCGTGAGGACTTCCTGCGCTCGGAGTCCTCGATGATCCGCAGCCGCGGGCATTGCAACACGATGGGCACGGCGTCGACGATGGCGGTGATGGCCGAGTCGCTGGGCACGACGATCCCCGGCCTGGCCGGAACCCCGGCGGCCGACTCCAGGTTGCTCGAGGCCGCGCACACGGCCGGTGCCCATGTCATCGAGATGGTGCGCGAGGACCGGCGTCCCAGCGGGTTGTTCAGCCGCGGCTCCTTCCTCAACGCGATCGTCGCCCTGGCGGCGGTGGGCGGGTCGACCAATGCCGTCATCCATCTACTGGCCATCGCCGGCCGGCTGGGGATCGAGCTCACGCTCGACGACTTCGATCGCGTCGGCTCCTCGGTGCCGCTCCTCGTCGATCTCCAGCCCGCCGGCCGCTTCCTCATGGAGGACTTCCATCGCGCCGGCGGAGTGCTGGCGGTACTGCGGGAGGTCTCAGACCTCCTCGATCCGGAGGCGCTGACGGTCACGGGCCGGCCTCTGGTCGAGTACCTCGACGGCGCGCAGATCTGGGACCCCGAGGTCATCCGCACGCGATCGGCGCCGCTCCAGGGCGAGGCCGGGATCGCCGTCCTGCGCGGGAGCCTGGCCCCGACCGGCGCGGTGATCAAGCCGGCGGCGGCGTCGCCCGAGCTGCTGCGCCACCGCGGCCCGGCGGTGGTGTTCGACTCGATCGAGGACTTCAACGCCCGCATCGACGATCCCGACCTGAAGGTCGAGGCCGACTCCGTGCTCGTGCTGCGCGGGTGCGGGCCCAAGGGGTACCCGGGGATGCCCGAGGTGGCGAACATGCCGCTGCCGGCCAAGCTGCTCGAGCGCGGCGTGCGCGACATGGTGCGGATCTGCGACGGGCGCATGAGCGGCACCGCCTACGGCACCGTCGTCCTGCACGTCTCCCCCGAGGCCGCCGCCGGTGGCCCGCTGGCCCTGATCCGTACCGGCGACCCGGTCATCCTCGACGTGCCGGCGCGCCGCCTGGACATCGACGTCCCCGCCGCCGAGCTCGCCGCCCGGTCACCCGCCCCCGCGGCGACGGCGGCCTACGCCAGCCCGTCACGGGGCTGGCAGAGCCTCTACGTCAACACCGTGCAGCAGGCCGACACCGGCGCCGACCTCAACTTCCTGGTCGGTGCCAGCGGCGCTGAGGTGACCCGTGAGTCGCATTGAATCGAAGCCCCCCCGCCGCGCGCTGGTCACCGGCGGGGCCAGTGGCCTCGGCCGCGCGTGCGCCCGCCGGCTGCGCGACGATCACCACGAGGTGATCACCGCCGACATCGCCGAGGGCGCCGACGTGCGCCTCGACGTCACCGACGACGCCGCGATCACCCAGGTCGTCAGCCAGCTCGGGCCGATCGACATCCTGCTCAACAGCGCCGGCATCGTCGGGCCCAACACGCCTCTGTGGGAGACGACGCGCGCCGAGTGGGACGCCACCTTCGCGGTCAACGTGCACGGCACGGTCGGCCTGTGCCGCGCGCTCGTCCCCGGCATGAGGCAGCGCGGGTGGGGCCGGATCGTCAACTTCGCCAGCATGGCGGGCAAGGACGGCAACCCCAATCTCAGCGCCTACTCGGCGTCCAAGGCCGCCGTGATCGGCCTGACCAAGTCCCTGGGCAAGGAGCTGGCGACGACGGGCGTCCTGGTCAACGCCATCGCTCCGGCGGTCATCGCCACCGAGATGAACGCCACGACCGCTCCCGACGTCCTGGCCCATATCACGAGCCTCATCCCGATGAAGCGGGTCGGTCAGCCCGAGGAGGTGGCCGAGCTCGTCGCCTGGCTGGTGTCGGACCGGTGCACGTTCTCCACCGGCGCGGTGTTCGACATCAGCGGGGGGCGCGCGACGTACTAGCGCACTGGTCACCCATCACTCGGACCCCAGCCCCCAGACAGGTCAGCGCGCACGCGCCACCGCCGCATCGTGTCGCGGTCACGCGCGCTGCGCTGACCGTCCAGGGTGTGTGGGTATCAGCCCACGAGCTGCGTCCTCAGACGCCCACCAGCACCGGATCGCCCACCCGTGCCGGCTCTGCCTCGTCGGCCTCGAACCCCACCCACGCATCGACCGGCTGACGCAGCCAGTCCATATCCGGGACCTCGGGGATGTCCTCGCACGCGACGTCGTCACGCGCGATGACCAGTTTCCAATACAGGAGCTGCCCGATCGCCACAGCGACGACCAGCAGCACGGTGATGTAGATGCCCAGCGAGTCCCTCACCAATGCCCCCATCGGTTCGGTAGTGGTTGCCCCAGAGTCACGCCGCCCTCGACGCGAACTCGCGATGTTCCATTGCCCATGTGTCTACCCCTGCGCCGGTTGCCATCCTGCGGCGCTCCGGATTTGAGCTATCCGAGCAGAAATCCGATGGTGCGACGGTAGTCGCGGGCCCGGCGAAAGTCAAGCGCGCCGGGGTGTAAAGCGACACACCTGGGTGTGGGATGCATCACTGAGAGCAGCACCACCCGTCGAGCTGGAGCGGCCCGGCCTCACCGCCGCGGCCCAGCTTGGCCGCCACACGCGACTCGGCGATGATGCGCGGCCGGCCGGTGGCGCGCACGAACCACCACTGGTCGGCGGCCGACCATGTGACCAGGAGCCAGCGCGAGTTCGGGGCCCAGGTGGGCTGGCTCACGGGGATCCCCGACAGCACGGTGCGGGCGGGTCGCGCCGGTGTGGTCAGGTCGGCGATCTGCAGCTGCGGGGCGCTCGCCCCGCCGTGGCGGCTCGAGCTGCTCCCGCCACGCACCAGCGCCAGCCACCGCCCGTCGGGCGATGCCGTGGCGTCGATCACCGGCCCCTGAACGGCCAGCCTGATGCGCAGGGGCGGAGTCTGTCCCGGGAAGTAGAGCCAGGCACCGGCCGAGGTGACCAACACGACCTCCGTCCCCTTCGGCGACCAGCTCAGCGCGATGGGCCGCCCCGGATGCGGACCGCTGTGCCAGGCGATGACGCCGGTGTCGCCGTCGCGGACGACGATGGCGCCCCGGCGCGTCGCGTAGGCGAGCTGGAAGTCATGCCCCGGCCGCCACGCCGGCGCGATCGCAGCCACCTGCGTGGCCACGAGGTGGTCGGCGCGCCCGCTGCCGGTCACCTCGTGCAGATCCGTGCCCGATCGGTAGGCGACCCGGTAGCCGCTGGGCCGGTACCACTGGGGATCGCTGGCCGCGCGCTCGGGCAGCCGCCAGGCGAGCGCTCCGCTGGGGTCGACCGCGGCCAGCGCGCCGGCCGAGACCACGGCCAGGTACTTCCCGCGAGGCGACCAGCTCGCCTGCGTCCACGCGCCCAGGCGCTTCACCGCTCCGTGGGCGGAGACGACCCACGTCCCGCGAGCGTTGGAGAGCAGGAGCCGGCCCGGGGCCGGCAGCGACAGTGCCGCCGCGTGGGCGATCGGCGGTGCCGACAGCGCCCGGTTGATGAACCGCTTGACCGTGGCGCCGGCGGGCGAGAAGGCGATGGCGCCCACCAGCACCGCCGCGATGGGTACGAGCGCCACGCGGCGGCGTGAGCGGGACGGGGCCACGGCGGGACGATCGCGGTAGGCGCCGCGCACCGTCGCCCACGCGCGGTCCTGCGCGGCGGCCTCGTCGGGGGCCCGCACCGCGGTGAGCGCCCGCCGGGCGGTCGTCTCGAGCCGGTCGGTCATCGCGGCTCCGCCTCCGCCGCCAGGCTCGCCTTCAGAGCATCCAGCCCGCGGCGCAGTCGGGAGTTGACGGTGCCGCGCGGCAGGTCGAGCGCGCGGGCGATCTCCCCGGGGGTGTACTCGAGCACGTAGCGCAGGACGATCACGGCGCGGTGCTCAGGGGTGAGCGTGGCCAGCGCCGCCATCACCTCCTCGGAGTAGCGGCCCGTCGGGAGGTCGGGCCTGGCCACCGGCTCGGGCGCCTCGTGCTCGGACTCCCGGCGAGCGGCGCGAGCCCGCGTCCAGTCGATCGCGCGGTTGGCGACGATCGCCCCCAGCCATGGGGCAAAGCGCCGCCGCCGGTCGAACCGGTCCAGCCGGCGAATCGCCTGGACGAAGGCCTCCTGGGCGATGTCCTCGGCGGCGGCGTGGTCATGGGCGATGAGAAAGGCGATCCGGTAGGCGCGGGGCCAGAAGCGCCGGAACAGCTGCTCCAGGTCCTCCTCGGAGCCGGCGGTGGCGCCCTGGATGAGCGCCTGCTCGCTTCGCGCGCGCACACGACCCACGCGCGACTGGCGACCGGGCGCCACTACGCTTTCGACCGGACCTGCCAGCGCTTCAGAGGCAGGGGACATGGGCTGTGCGCATCGTCCCTGGTACGGGTGGGGTTTGGCAAGAGGTCCCTCAATGGCGCACCGTTTCGTTCCGGGACCTTCGCGGCGGCCCGCGCCGTAGTTCAGACGTGCCTTCACGTGCGCATCCGGTGACCCTGGCGGCCCTGGCGGCGAGCGCGGCGGTGGCCGCGGGATGCGGGGGCACCGGCCGCCAGGCGGAGTCGCCGGCCGCGTCGCGGACGCCGTCGCCGGCCGCGGCGCCGTTGCCGGCCGCGTCGCCGACGCGCAGCGCGCCGGTCGCGCAGGCACGGTGCCTCGGTGGCCCCGCTGCGCCCAACGTGACCCCGAACACTCTGGGCGTCTTTCACGCCGGACCGCTGACACTGGTGCTCGACCGGGACCTCGCCCAGGTCTCGTTGGCGCAGGCGCGGGCGGCCGGCAAGGGCGTCGCCGGCTATGTGACGGTCAGCGGCCGACGTTCTGTGATCCTCCGCGTCGACGCGGCCTCACGGCGGCGCGTCGGACTCCAGTTCACCGACATGAGCGGCTACGGGCCGGGGCTGAGCGCGGTGCGCTTCCCGCCCTGCCCCGGACGTGAGTCGATCGGCGGGGGGCTCGCGTTCCATGCGCGCGGCTGCGCCGGCATGCACGTGAGCGCGCCGGGACTTCCGGCGGCACCGCTGCTGCTCACGCTCGCCGACAGCCGCGCGGGCTGCCCTCGGGCCGGTGAGCGCCTGCCGTCGGCGTCGTTCCCGTATCTCGGGATCGCATGCCACATCGCCAACTGGGCCCGCTGCGATCGCATCCGGATCGGCGTGCACCTGCGTCCCCCGGCGATCCTCGTCACCGTTCGGGTGGACGGACATCTCGTGACGCTCAGCCCGCCGCCCGATCCGGGAGATGATCTGTGGCAGGGCGCACTCCTTGGCACGGGCCCGCGCCACGGGCCTCTGGCCGTCCGCGCCCGCCACGGCTACTGGTACGGCGAGCCGCCGGTGCACCCGCGCGTGCGCGTCACCGCCTACTTCGCCGACGGGACCGCGGCGACGCGCGCCGGGATCGGATACCTCCACGCCGGCTACGGGTGATGGGGATGCGCAGACGCGCAGTCCGGACGGCACTCATGCTGATGGTGGCCGCGCTGGGAGGCTGCGGGGGTGGCGCGCAACAGCGCCATCACCTGCGGCGGCCGGTGGCCCACCGCCGGGCCATCGTCCCCGTCGCCGTCACGGGGCGGCCTCCGAGGGCCGCCGCGACTCGCGCACCTGAGGCGCTCGTCACCGCCGAGACCCGCGATCGCGTGATCGTCGTGAACCTCCGCACGGGCGGCGTGGTGGGACGCATCCCCGTCCCGGGCGGCCCGGAGTATGTCGGCGGCGTCGTCACCCTCGGGGCCGTGTCGAGCCCGCAGGCGGGAACGGTCTCGATCATCGCCGGTCCGCACTGGCACGTGACGCGAGCCGATCGGCGCTTCGCCACGCCGCACATCGTCGCGTTGAGCCCCGACGGCGACCACGTGTACGTGACCGATGATCGGCGGGGCACGTTCTCAGTCATCACGCTCACCACCGACCGGGTGACCGGCACCGTGTTCGTCGGCCACGGCGCGCATCACCTTGCCTCCTCGCCGAACCAGCAGCGGGTGTGGGTTGCGCTGGGCGAATCAACGCGCACGATCGTGATCGTGGACACCCAGCACCTCGAGAGGCCCACCGTGATCAGCTCGTTTGACCCGGGGTTCGCCGCGCACGATCTCGCGTTCTCACCCTCCGGCCGTCAGGTGTGGGTGACCTCGGCCGCCGGCCCGGACGTGGCCGTGCTGCGCGCCGGCGATCACCGGCTCCTGTTCCGCGTGCCCGTGGGAGCGCCGCCTCAGCACGTGGCCTTTCTGGGCCGCTACGCATACCTGGCCAGCGGCTACGGACGGACTGTCGAGCAGGTGGACGCCGCCACCGGCGCCGTAGTGAGGCGCGCCCGCGTGCCCTACGGCTCGTTCGAGCTCGCCGCCGGCGCCGGCTTCGTCGTCACCGCCTCACTGCTCGACGGCGACCTCGCGACGTTCACCCCGGCGCTGCACCTGCTGCGCGTCCGCAGACTTGCGCCCGAGACTCGGGACGTGGCCATCGTCGAGCCGTAGACCTCGGGAGCGAAGCGGCGGCGTTTCGCGGGACGCTCGTCCGCGAGGCCGCTCAGGCCAGCGCGCCGTAGTCCTCGGGGTCCCAGGCCAGCAGCGCATAGACCTGGACCATCGCGCTCTGGTCGAGCAGCGTCGGCCCACGGCGGGCAAAGCGGAAGCGATCGTGGCGGTCGCGGCGGGCGGTCCAGGCCGTCTCCGCGTACGCGCGCATGGCGGCGCGGATCCGCTGGCGCAGCCGGGGATCGGCGGTCGCCGCGTGCAGCTGGAGCAGGTTGCGAAAGAAGATGGCGTTGAAGGCCGGCGGCTGCTCCTCATAGGCGCCGGCGTAATGACGCAGGGCCCTGGCCGCGATAGCCTCGGCCCGGGCAAGGTACGGCGAGCGCTCCTCAGAGCCGGCGCGGCGGGCGAGCAGGACGTTGGCGCCGATCATGCTGCCCTGGTTGTAGGTCCACAGCGTGCGGTCGATGGTGCCGTCACCGCGCAGCTTGTCGAAGAACAGTCCCGTCGCCGGCACGCCGGCGTCCCCGCGGGCATCGAGGGTGACGTTGACCCAGGCATACATGTCCCGGGCGCGCGCGTAGCGGGGGGCATCGCCCCGGTGAGGCGAGAGCTCGGTCAGGTGCAGTCCGAGCTGCGCGTTGGGGGCGTTGGAGACCGTGTTGCGATCGTGGTTGGCCGCTCCGGCGCCCCGGTCTTGCTGCACCCAGAACACGCCGCCCGGGCTGGGGACGTCCGCGCGCGTGTCCCATCCGGCCGCGGCAAACCGGAACAGCTCCCCGGCGCGCTGCGCGTGACCGCGGCCCGGGCGCAGCCGCTCGAGCTGGACGAGCGCCAACCCCACCCACGCGTTGTCGTCGTAGTAGAGGTCGCCGCCGAAGTGGCTGCCGATGACGTCGGACGCATACGCGGGCAACCCCGACCCCTCGTCCCAATAGCGCTCCAGGGCGGCGAGGTGGGCGTTCACCGCGGAGTCGGCGTCAAAGCCGATGAGCAGGTCGCGCCTGACCCCGAGAAGGTCCACGGCGCCGGCGAGCGCGCGCGCCGTGGGCCACAGGTGCGCGGCGGTGCCGGGCAGCCGCGGCCGGCCGTCGCGCCGGTACAGGCCGTCGCGGCGCAGGAACTCGCGGCGCATCGCGGCGTAGGCACGGACGGCGCGCGCGGCATGCCCCTGCGCGTTCACGCCCGCGCCCGCCGCCGCGGCATGGCCGCCTGGGCGCGCTGGCGCCGGTGGCCCTCCCGCACCAGCTCCAGCACCTCGGCCGGGTCGTCGGCACGCAGCAGCAGGCTCATGTCGTCCGGGCCGATCCGGCCGTCGGCCAGCGCCCCCTCGCGCAGCCACTCCAGCAGGCCGTCCCACTCCCCCGCCCCGAGCAGGATCACCGGGAAGTCTCGGATCGTCCGGGTCTCGATCAGCGTCAGCGACTCGAACAGCTCGTCCAGCGTGCCGAACCCTCCCGGACAGATGACGAAGGCGGACGCGTAGCGCACGAACATCACCTTGCGCGCGAAGAAGTGGCGGAACTCCAGGCCGATGTCGAGGTAGGCGTTCAGGCCCTGCTCACGGGGCAGCTCGATGTTGCACCCGACGGAGAGGGCGCCGGCGTCGCGGGCCCCGCGGTTGGCGGCCTCCATGAGCCCGGGGCCGCCGCCGGTGATGATCGCGAAGCCCGCGCCGCCCAGAGTGGCGGCCACCTCGCGCACCAGGGCATAGTCGGGGTGATCGGGCTTCGTCCGCGCGGAGCCGAACATGGTGACGGCGCGGGTGACGCCCGACAGCGCGGCGAACCCCTTGGCGAACTCCGCGGCGATATCGCGCACGCGCTCGGCGTCTGCGTCGCGCACCTCCGGACGCTCGTCGCCGAGCCAGAGCAGGAGCTCCTCGTCGAAGGCCGGCGCCTCGGCGGCCGGGGCGCTGTCGTCGGGACGCCCGGCCACGCCGCCTGAGCTCAGCGGACGTCGATCAGATCGACGACGAAGACGAGCGTCTCGTCGGGGCCGATGACCCCACCCGCGCCGCGCTTGCCGTAGGCGAGCATGGGCGGGATCGTGATCCGCCGCCGCCCGCCGACCTTCATCCCCTGCACGCCCTGGTCCCAGCCCTCGATCACCTGGCGCTTGCCGAGCTTGAACTTGAAGGTGTCGCCACGGTCCCAGGAGGCGTCGAACTCGTTGCCGGTCTGCCAGGACACGCCGACGTAGTGGACCTCGACGACCTTGCCCGAGACCGCTTCGTCGCCGTCGCCGACCTCGATGTCCTCGAGCTCGAGCTGGTAGGAGGGCGCCTGGTCGGTGGGGACCTCGACGGTGGGCTTCTCGCTGGGCGTCATATCAGCGGAAGGCGTTGATGCCGGTGATGGCCTGACCGACGACCAGGGCGTGGACGTCGGCGGTGCCCTCGTAGGTGACGACCGACTCGAGGTTGTTCATGTGGCGGATGACCGGATACTCGAGCGTGATGCCGTTGGCCCCCAGAACCTGCCGGGCGGTGCGTGCCACGTCGAGCGCCGCGTTGACGTTCCCCAGCTTGCCCATGCTCACGTGCTCGGGGCGCAATCGGCCCTCGTCCTTCATCCGCCCCAGATGCAGCGCCAGCAACGCGCCGCGATTGACCTCGAGCGCCATCATCGCGAGCTTCTGCTGCTGGATCTGGGTCGCGGCGATCGGCCGTCCGAAGGCCATGCGCTCCTTGGCGTAGGCCAGCGCCGCCTCATAGCAGGCGCGGGCGGCGCCGATCGCGCCCCACACGATCCCATAGCGGGCCTCGTTCAGGCACGACAGCGGTCCCCGCAGCGAGGTCGCCTCGGGCAGCATCGCGGCCGCGGGCAGGCGCACGTCGTCGAGCAGCAGCTCGCTCGTCACCGACGCTCTGAGTGACACCTTCTTGTGGATGTCCTGCGTGGTGAAGCCCTTGGTCCCGCGCGGGACCAGAAAGCCGCGAACGCCGTCCTCGGTGCGCGCCCACACCACCGCGACCTCCGACACCGATCCGTTGGTGATCCACATCTTGGAGCCGTGCAGGATCCAGTCGTCGCCGTCGCGGCGCGCTCGGGTGCGCATCGCCGCCGGGTCTGACCCGGCGTCGGGCTCGGTCAGCCCGAAGCAGCCCAGCGCCTCGCCGGCCGCCATCCGCGGCAGCCACTCCTGCTTCTGCTCCTCAGAGCCCCAGCGGTGGATCGCGAACATCGCCAGGGACCCCTGGACCGAGACGAGGCTGCGCAGCCCGCTGTCGCCGGCCTCGAGCTCGAGGCAGGCCAGGCCGTACGCGGTGGCGCTGGCCCCCGCGCAGCCGTAGCCGTCCAGGTGCATGCCGAGGACGCCGATCTTGCCCAGCGCCGGGGCCAGCTCCAGCGGGATGCGCGCCTCCTCGAACCAGTCGCCCACGTACGGCAGCACCTGATCGGTGACGAACGCCCGCACCGTGTCGCGGATCATCCGCTCCTCGTCGTCGAGGAGGTCATCGATGCCGAGGAAGTCGTGGGGACGAATCTCCCTCGGGGTGGTGGCGGTCATCTCAGGTTGCTCCTTTGCCGGATCGTTCCCTGACGCTGCCCTAGCATCCAAGCAGACCGCGGGCGAGGAAGGAAACGAGGTTGGCGGCGTCTTTGCTCGCCGAAGACCCAACCGGCTTCGACCGATTTCCAGACCGTCCCGGCAGACACCGAAATGTGTAAGGAGAACACCGCCATGTTCAAGCACTCCGCCCTCCTCCTGAGCGCCGCCGCGCTCGCGCTCGGGGTCGCCGCCTGCGGCGGTGGTTCGAGCAGCTCCAGCTCCACGGGCGCCGGCACCGGCGCGTCCGGGGCGACGACGTCCGCCGCCGCCGGTACCGGCACGAGCACGAGCAGTGGGACGGGGACCAGCGCGAGCGCGGGGACCGGCACCAGCGCGAGCGGGACCTCGAGCGCGGCGGCCGCGGGGGGATCGGGTGCGCTGACCATCGCGGCCAATCCCAGCGGACAGCTCGCCTATGACAAGAAGACGCTGAGCGCGAAGGCCGGCAAGGTCACCATCACCATGACCAACATGTCGCCCGTGGGTCACAACATCACGATCCAGCAGGGCACCAACGGCGCCGTCCTCGGCTCGACACCCACGTTCCAGGGCGGCACCAAGAGCGTGAGCCTGACCCTCAAGGCGGGCACGTACACGTTCTTCTGCAGCGTCCCCGGGCACCGCGCGGGTGGCATGGTGGGGACGCTCACCGTCTCCTGATCTGCAGGGACTCCTGTCCTCGACGCGGCTGCGGCTGCGGCGCGCGTGCGATTGCGCGCCGCGCCTCAGCTGCGGCGCGCCGCCAGCCCGTCCAGCAGGGCCAGCACGTCGAAGTACCGCGTGGGCATGAGACGCGCCAGCGCGTCGAACAGATAGGCGTCGGGTCCGACGAGGACGCGGCTGCGCCCGGCCTTGACGCCTTCATGGATGATCCTGGCGGCACGCTCCGGAGTGGTGAACGCGAGCGAGTCGAACTGCCGGGCCGCCTCCTCGTGCGACAGGTCCGGCCGCGTCGGATGCGCATGGAAGCGGGCGTTGCGCGCGATGTTGGTCTTCACCCCGCCGGGGTGGACGGTGACGGCGCGCACCCCGGTCCCGCGCAGCTCGTGGCGCAGTGACTCGGTGAAGCCGCGGACCGCGAACTTCGAGGTGCAGTACGCGCTCTGAAACGGGATGCCGACGAGGCCGAACACGCTCGAGGTGTTGACGATCACGCCTGAGTCCTGGCGCAGGAGGATGGGCAGGAAGGCGCGGGTGCCGTTGATCACGCCGCCCAGGTTGATGTCCAGGACCCACTCGTCGTCCTCCAGCGATCCCTCGGCGACGCTCTGCGAGGTGGCGACGCCGGCGTTGTTGAGGACCATGCCCAGCGGCGTGGGCGCCCAGTCGGCCACCTCGGCGGCGAACGCCATCTGAGCCTGGCGATCGCGGACATCGAGCCTCCGCGCCAGCACCGGGCCTCCGATCAGCTCCGCGGTTTCGCGCAGGCCCTCCTCGTTCTGGTCGACGATCGCCACCGGGCAGCCGTGGGCGGCCAGTCGCAGCGCCACCGCCCGGCCCATCCCCGATGCCGCTCCGGACACGAAGGCGGTGCGGCCGTCGACCTGGACCTTCTGCTTGCTCATCAGCTCTCCTGTGGCTCAGACGAACGCCGGCTCGCGCTCCGGGAGATGGCGCGGGAGCTGGGCGTCATAGTCGCCGATCTCAAACCGGGCGAGACGGCGCTGGTACGCACGGACGCTACCCGGCCACAGCGTCGAGTTGCGCCCGGTCCTGTCGACGTACCAGCTCAGGCATCCGCCGGCGGTCCACACGCTGCCGTCGGTGTCGCGATCCACGGCGGCGATGTAGGCGGCCTGCGCCTCGGCGGTCGGCTCCAGCGTGCCGAGGCCTTGCTCGCGGCGATAGCGCAGCGCCCGGCGCAGGTAGGCGATCTGCGCCTCGATCATCAGCAGGACCGAGTTGTGCCCGAGGCCCGTGTTGGGGCCCAGGAGCATGAACAGATTGGGGTAGCCGCTGACGCTCATCCCCAAGTGCGCCTTGGGGCTGCCCTGCCACCGGTCGGCGAGGAGCTCGCCGGCGCGGCCACGGATCCGGTGGCTCACCGGGACGTCGGAGACGTAAAACCCGGTGCCGAAGATGATCGTGTCCACCTCGTGGTGCGTGCCGTCGGCATCGACGATGCCGTCCGCGGTGACCCGGGTGATCCCGGCGGTGACGACGTCGACGTTGTCCTGGGTGAGGGCGGGGTACCAGCTGTCGGAGCCGAGCACGCGCTTGCAACCGAGGCGGTAATCCGGGATGAGCTTGGCTCGCAGCTCCGGGTCGGCGACCTGGCGCTCGATCTGAGCGCGCGCTCGCCGCTCGGCGAGCTTCATCACGGCGGGGTGCTGGAAGCCGTAGTGGAAGGACTCGTACAGGGAGAAGACCGACCTGCGCAGCCACGCCAGCAGGCGGGGATGACGCGCGAAGCGCCGCCGCCAGCTCACGGGGATGACGGGGTTGCCCCGGGGCAGGACCCACGGAGGGGTGCGCTGGAAGAGGTCGAGGTGACCCACCTGGGGCTGGATCTCGGGGACGAACTGGATCGCCGACGCGCCGGTTCCGATCACCGCGACGCGGCGGCCGGTCAGGTCATGGTCGTGGTCCCAGCGCGCGGAGTGGAACACCGTGCCCTCGAAGGTGTCGAGGCCCGGGAGGTCGGGGATCGACGGATCGGCCAGGGCGCCCACCGCCGAGATGAGGATCTCGGCCGTGAAGTCGCCGCCCGAGGTGCGGATCTGCCAGCGATCGGCATCCTCGTCCCAGCTCGCCTCGAGCACGTCGTGGCCGTAGCGAATGTGGCCGGTGACGCCGTGGCGGGCGGCGACGTCGTGGATGTAGGCGTGGATCTCGGGCTGGTGGGCGAAGGCGCGAGTCCACGCCGGGTTCTGCTCGTCCGAGTAGGAGTACAGGACGCTGGCGATGTCGCACGCGCAGCCGGGATAGCTGTTGTCACGCCACGTGCCGCCGAGGTCGTCGGCGCGCTCGAGCACGACGAAGTCCTCGATCCCGTCCCGGCGCAGGGCGATGGCCATGCCCAGGCCCGAGAGGCCGGCGCCGGCAATGGCGATCTGAACGTCACGGGTCTCGGTGTCGGGCATGCCGTCTCCTGGTCGTGGCTCGGTACGCTGCCGTACCGCGTGTGGTACGTGACCATACCACCGATCGCGGCGCCCCAAACGGCCACGGTCACACCTTGACCCTCGCACCCCGATATCGCACCCCGATATCGTGGCACGATATCGTGGCGCGACCAGCGGGTTCAGAGCAGCGCCCCGCCCAGGATCGCCTTGATCGTCTCCCCCGCGCTGGCGCGCAGCTCGCGCATGTCGCGCCCGCGCTGCAGCGCGATCACCAGCAGCTCGCGCAGGCCCCCCACGATGATGATCGCGGTGTCCATCGTCAGCGGCCGGAGGTTGAGCTCGGGCTGCGCTCGGCGCCCGGACTCGACGAATCCGACGAGCATTGCCGCGAACCGCTCCAGCGTGGCCAGGCCCCGGTCAGAGCCGGTCTGGCCCAGGCCGGGCAGCTCGCGCACGAAGCTGCGGTACAGCGCCGGCGTGGCGGTGACGTTGTCGATGTAGGCGTCGACGGCGCGGTCGACCTGCTCGTCGAGCGGGCGGTCGGGCTGCACGGCGTCGGCGATCTCACGCATCATCGTCTCGTTGGTGGCATCGAACAGCGCCAGAAAGCAGGCGTCGCGATCGGCGAAGTGCTCATAGAAGTTGCGCCGGGACGTGCGGGCGATGCGCACGACGTCGGCGACCGTCGTGTCCCGGTAGCCCTTCTCCTCGATCGAGGTGGCCATCGCGGCGATGAGCCGCTCGCGGTGGCCGGCGGGCTCGGCGGCGAGCGCCTCTGCATCGGACACAGACATCAACCGGACCATAGACGCGCTCAATCCGGATAGCGGTGCGCAAGCGTGACCAGACAACCGCGGCGGGGGATCATCGTCACGTTGCGCATGCGCGGCGGCTCGGGCGTGGAGTCCGGCGCCACGAGGTCGGTGCGGCGCGCGATCGCCTCCAGCACGACGCGCTGCTCGGCCATCGCCAGGCTCGCCCCCAGGCAGCGGCGGATCCCGCCGCCGAAGGGGATCCAGGTGTAGGTCCCGGGCTTGGTGTCCAGGAACCGCTCCGGGGCAAACGCGTGGGGGTCGGAATAGACGTCGGGGCGGTGGTGCAGGGCGATGATGCTGACGCCGACCGGGGTGCGCGCGGGCACCGTGTACTCCCCGAGGCGCCACGGGCGCATGGCCAGCCGGGCGATCATCGGGATCACCGGGCGGTTGCGCATGCCCTCGTGGATGGTGGCCTCGACGTACTCCTGGCCCTCGGTCCGGTCTCCTGCGCCGCGCACGAGCTCGCGCAGCCGCGCATACGGGGCGGGCGTGCGCAACAGCCGCTCGAACGTCCACGCCAGCGAGTTGGCGGTGGTCTCGTGGCCGGCGAGCACCAGGGACATGAGCTCGTCGCGCAGCTCGGGGTCCGTGAGCGGCTCGCCCTGCTCATCGCGCGCGGCGAGCAGCAGCGAGAGCACGTCGCCGCGCCGGCCGGCGTCCCCGGCGGCCCGGCGCTCCCGGATCACGGCGTACATATGGCGGTCGACCATCGCCATCACCGCCGCGAGCACCCCCTTGGGCTCCAGGTGACGCGCGTTGCGCAGCTCCACCAGGAAGTAGAGAGCCGACATGGAGGCGGCGAGCATGCGTCGCAGCGCCTGGCGCATGCGGCGCTCGGCCGGCGTGCTCACCGAGGCGACGCCGACGCCGAACACGCCGCGCATGATCACCTCGAGGGTCACCGCCTGCATCCGCGGCGCCAGTGCGAACGGAGCGCCGATCGGCCAGTGGTCGATCTCCTGGCGCGCGACGTCGGCGATCATCTCGACGTAGCGCTGCACGGCCTCCCCGTGAAATGGCGGCAGCAGCAGCTTGCGCTGGCGCAGGTGGCGCGCCCCGACCGAGGTGAGGACCGAGTTGGGCCCGAGGATCGGCCGCAGCGGCGACTCCCCGGTCAGCGACGGCGCGTCAGCGGGATCCGCCTTGAGCAGGGAGCGGACGTGGTCCGGGTGGCAGGTGACGACGAACGCCTCAGCGCGCGTGGGGACGCGGATCTGCCACACATCGCCGAACCGATGTTGGGCGCCGAGCGCGAAGGTCATCGGCCGCCGCGCGAACCGCAGACCCTGGAGGGCGGCGGGCAGCCCGAGCCCGGGCGGCATGTGGATCGGGGCGCTCGCGTCGACGGGGCCCGCGTGGGAGGGTGGAGCTCCGCCGCGCGTTGCGGGCGCCTCGGTGGAAGGTGGGATCTGGGCGACCGCGCTCACGGTACGAGAGTGTACCGCACCCGTCCAGACCCCGCCGCGCAAACTAAGCGCGCATACGACGCTTCAGATGACACACGTCCCGCGCCGCGCCGCGCCGCGCCGCGCCGCCGAGCATCTTGCGACGCCGGCGCCCGCGATGCGTCCCGGCGGCTAGCGCGAGGTCGGCGCCAGGGGCGCGGCCGGGCGTGCCGCGTAGGCGCCGGCTTCGCTGTGCACCACCGACAGAAGGTTGCCCAGCGCGATGTTGGCGTCGAGGAGGTGCAGGCCCCAGGTCGGGTCCGGGCTGGGCGTCGCCGTCTGGGCGCCGGCCAGTGCCGTGATCTGGAGCGGGTTGGCCCCGCCGGCCGACGAGCACCGCGCGCGGTAGGCGCCGGGCTCCGAGATCCACGGAGTGGACGCCGCGGGCTGCGTGATCTTCAGGAGGCTGATTCCCGCGGCGATGAGCGTGCCCGGCGCGAAGGGCTGCGACGGAAACACCGGATCCACCTTGGCCGCCCCTCCGCCGAGCGCCGCCGGGTTGGTGCAGAGCACGTGCTCCCCGGCCACGGTGGTGCGGCCGAAGAGGGCGTTGGCGGGCGGGGGCTGGTCAAAGGTCGAGAAGGCGATCACGCAGCGCAGCTCAGTGGCTGAGCGACAGGCCGGGATGTGCCGGAAGCTGCCGCCGACCCGCTGGTCGCGCTTTACCAGCACGTTGCCGCCGAGCAGGATCGACGAGACCAGCCGCTTGCGGACCGCGGGCTTGTTGTCCACGTCCTTGGCGATGAGCTGCTCGAGCACGAACGAGCCCTGGGAGTGGCCGATGAGCACGAACCCCCGCCCGTGGTTGTACTTGCGCAGGTAGGTGGCAAAGGCGGCACGCACGTCGTTGAGCGGCGTGGCCAGCTGCTGGGGCGACTCGTTGTTGCCCGACTGCAGCGCCGTCACCGTCACCTGCCGGTACATCGGGGCGAACACGCGGCAGTACTGCGAATAGCGCGCCGCCTGGTAGAGCGCGATCGAGCGCTCCTCGGGGTCGACGTGCAGGTTGGCCAGCGTGGTCTTCTGGTCAGAGACGGTCGGGTAGACGTAGAAGCAGTCAATCGCCGGCTTCTTGACGCGGGCGGGATGAATGACTCTGAGCTTGTGCAGCGTCGGCGAGAACACGGTGGTGGCCAGGCCGACGTTGCAGGGGTCCGGCGAGTGCCCGGGCTGGCAGAGCCATACCGTTCTGGCCGAGGCGGTGCCCGACGCCCCGAGGGCCAGGGCCGCCGTGATGGCGAGGGCCGAGAGGAGACGGAGAGCGGGAAGGCGACGCGTCATGACACCGTCGGACGGCGCTGGGCCCACGGCGCCGCCGCTTCGATCTGACCGGCGAGCGAGTACAGCGTGTCCTCGGCGCCCACCCTACCGACAAGCTGCACGGCCAGCGGCAGTCCATCGGTGCCGACGCCCGCCGGGATCGAGACCGCGGGCTGTCCGGTGACGTTGAAGATCGGCGTGAACGGCGTGAAGCGGCCGGCGATGTCGATCGCCACCGGCGCCGGCTTGCCGTACCCGCCCTCGGCGGCGATCGCGGTCTTGGCCAGGCCTGGGGTCAGGAGCACGTCGAACTCCTCCCACAGCGCGGTGATGCGCGCGGTCGTCCGGGCCCGCGCGGCGAGGACCGCCTCGCGGCGACGGGGCGGGACCAGGTAGCGGCCCGCTCCCGCCATCTGGCGCGTGCTGGGCTCCAGCAGCGACCGGTCGGGAACGGTGAGCGACTCCTCGTAGACGCCGCGGACCCACGTCTGCAGGAACTCCACCTGGGCCATCCGGTAGGCCGGATCGCGAGGGACGACGTCGTGGCCGAGCGCGCTGAGCAGCGCGCCGGTCCGCTCCCACGCGCCCCGCTGATCGCCCGAGACGCGCCCCAACAGCCCGGGGGGCAGCTTGCGCGACACGGCGATCCTCAGCCGCGGAGGCGGCGTCGCCGCGGCGTCGGCGTAGCTTCCGGTGAAGGCCGGCGCGTGATGCGGATCGCCCGGCAGCGCGCCGTGCATCACGTCGAGCATGAGGGCGCTGTCGGCCACCGTCCGGGCCAGGGCGCCGTACGTCGAGAGCCCCAGCCACCCGCCGCCGCTCACCCGGCCCCGGCTGGGCTTCATCCCCACCAGCCCGCACGCGGCGGCCGGGATGCGGATCGAGCCGCCGCCGTCAGACGCGGTGGCGGCCGCCACCAGTCCGGCTGCGACCGCAGCCGCCGAGCCCCCCGATGACCCGCCCGTCGTGCGCGCGGGA
Organism: uncultured Actinomycetota bacterium; assembly: GCA_963771675.1. Classification (GTDB taxonomy): domain Bacteria; phylum Actinomycetota; class Thermoleophilia; order Solirubrobacterales; family Solirubrobacteraceae; genus Palsa-465. The sequence continues at coordinate 87,248 of CAVYUJ010000014.1, forward strand.
TCCCAGGGGTTGCGGGTGACGCCGTTGGCGGTGGTCGCCGTCCAGGGGAAGATCATGAGCTCGGGGACATTGGTGACCCCGATCGGGATCGCGCCGGCGGCGCGCAGGCGGCGGATCGGCTCGGCGTCCGCGGTCGCCGGGGGGCCGAAGCTGCGCGAGCCGCGGGTGGCGACCTCGCCCGCCAGGTCGATGTCGTCCTTGACGGCGATCGGAACCCCGGCCAGCGGGGCTGAGCGGTCGACGGCGTCGGCCTCGGCCAGCGCCTGCTCGGCGCGCAGCACCCGGAACGCGTTGAGCCGGGGATTCAGCGTCTCGATCCGGCGCAGGTAGAGCTCCACCAGCTCACGAGGGCTCGTCTCCCCGGCGCGCACCATCGCGGCCAGGGCTCCGGGGCCGGCGAAGGCGAGATCGGTGTGGGCGGCGGTGGTCACGGCTCGCGAAGCGACAGCACCAGCTGCCGGATGGCGCCAGGGTATCGGTAGGAGATCCCCCCGTGCTTGCCGTCGAAGAGCTCGAGCGTGTGGGCGATGTCCAGCCGCGTGAGCTCGTCGGAGAACGCCTGCGCGCCGAGGTCCAGGAAGAACTCGTCCTGGCGCCCGGCGTCGAGATAGATCCGCCGCATGCTGCGCAGGGCGTCGGCATGCGGCTCGGCCATCCGGACCGGATCCAGCGCCAGCCAGCGCTGCCAGACCTCGTCGTCGACACGGCCGGTGGCCGGATCGAAGGGCAGCAGCGGCTTGCCGGGGCGGTCAGGATCCGGCGTGTACGCGCACGCGTACGCGTACATCGAGAACGCGTCGCCGAAGCGGCCCCAGTCAAAGCTGGGGGCCTCGCGCATCGCCCTCAGCAGCTCGTCGAATGAGCCGCCGAAGTCGTCGCGCAGGCGGCGCGCGATGGCCGGGAACTCCGGCAGGTAGCAGTACTCGAACAGCGCGTCGCCGGCGTGGGAGGCGAGCGCACCGAAGACGTCGGGACGGAGCATCGGCACCACCATCGCCCCGTAGCCGCCCGAGGACTTGCCCGCCACCCCGCGGTGCTCGCGGCCGGGCAGCGTCGGATAGCGCTCATCGACGAAGGGGACGACCTCATCGCACAGATAATCCAGGTAGCGGCCCGTGCTGGAGGAGTTCAGGAACTGCGAGCCGCCCAGCGACGTCCACGCGTCGACGAACACGACGATCGCCTCGGGGCAATCCCCGGCGGCGAACATCTCATCGATCCGCTCGACGTTGGTGGGCTCGAACGCGGAGCGCCCGACCCACATGTCCACCTGGCCCGAGTAGCCCTGGAGCACGTAGACCACCGGGAAGCGCTCCCGCCCCGGGGCGATCGTCCCGGGAGAGCGATACACGTACAGCGGCCGGCGAGCCGGATCGCCGAGTGGGTTGTCCTCCAGCACCTCCGAGTGCACCGTTATCCGGTCCAACATGCCGGCCAGCGGACGCTCCCATGGGGCGCCGGGCAGGCCCTCCTCCTTGCGCAAGGTCATGCCCTCACGCTACGCCAAACCGAGCTGCCAGGCCGCGCCCGTGCGGGCACCAGCACGGAGGTATAGTCGAGCCCCTGCCCCCTACTCCCCATAGGCCATGACTGATCGAGTCCATACACAGACACCGAGCACGAATGGCAACGGAGCCGAGCCCGAGGCGGTCGACCCCGACGCCGTAGAGACGACCGAGTGGCTTGAGGCGCTGGATGCGGTCGTCTCCCATGACGGACCGGACCGCGCGCGGCACCTGCTCACGCGGGTCATCGAGCGCGCCCAGCACGCCGGGACCGGCCCCATCGCCAGCCTCAACACCGCGTACGTCAACACGATCCCGCGCGCGCTCGAACCACCCTTCCCGGGCGGCGACGAGGCGTTCAAGATCGAGCGCCGGCTGCGGTCGATCGTGCGCTGGAACGCCATCTGCATGGTCGTGCGCGCCAACAAGATCTCCTCGGAGCTGGGCGGGCACATCGCCACCTACCAGTCGCTCGCGACGCTCATGGAGGTCGGCTTCAACCACTTCTGGCACGGGGCGGGCGCGTCCGACGAGCATGGCGGGGACCTCGTCTACTTCCAGGGCCACTCCTCGCCGGGCAACTACGCGCGCGCGTACCTCGAAGGCCGCCTGACCGAGGCGCAGCTCGACGGCTTCCGCCAGGAGGTCTCGGTGCCCGGTGGACTGAGCTCCTACCCGCACCCCTGGCTGATGCCGGAGTTCTGGCAGTTCCCGACCGTGTCGCTGGGCATCGGGGCCATCACCTCCATCTATCAGGCGCGCTTCATGAAGTACCTGCAGGCGCGCGGGATGGCCGACACGGCCAAGCGCAAGGTGTGGACGTTCCTGGGCGACGGCGAGATGGACGAGCCGGAGTCGATGGGCGCGACCGCGCTGGCCGGACGGGAGCAGCTCGACAACCTCATCTGGGTGGTCAACTGCAATCTGCAGCGCCTCGACGGTCCGGTCCGCGGCAACGGCAAGATCATCCAGGAGCTGGAGTCGGACTTCCGCGGCGCCGGCTGGAACGTCATCAAGGTCATCTGGGGCAGCCGCTGGGACCCGCTCCTCCAGGACGACGTCGACGGCGCCCTGGTCAAGGTCATGGAGGACTGTGTCGACGGCGACTACCAGACGTTCAAGTCTCGCGACGGCGCGTTCGTGCGCGAGCACTTCTTCGGGCGCGACCCGCGTCTGCTCGAGCGCGTCAGCCACATGTCAGACGACGAGATCTGGCTGCTCAACCGCGGCGGCCACGACCAGCAGAAGGTCTACGCCGCCTACCAGGCGGCCGTGCGCCACACCGGCCAGCCGACGGTGATCCTGGCCAAGACGATCAAGGGCTACGGCATGGGCGTCTCGGGTGAGGGCCAGATGATCACCCACCAGGCCAAGAAGATGACCGAGGCGGCTCTGCTGGCCTTCCGCGACCGCTTCGAGCTGCCGCTCACCGACCAGCAGGTCCACGACGCGGAGTACTACAAGCCGCCCGACGACTCGCCCGAGATGCAGTACCTGCGCGAGCGCCGCGAGGCGCTGGGCGGTTCGCTACCCATGCGCCGGCCGAAGTCGGCGTCGCTCACGGCACCGCCGTTGGAGATGTTCAAGTCACAGCTCGAGGGCACCGGGGAGCGTGAGATCTCGACGACGATGTCGTTCGTGCGCATCCTCGCGGCGCTGCTGCGTGACAAGGAGCTCAGCCGCCACATCGTGCCCATCGTCCCCGACGAGTCGCGCACCTTCGGCATGGAGGGCCTGTTCCGCCAGGTCGGGATCTACTCCCCCTTCGGCCAGCGCTACAGCCCCCAGGACTCCGAGCAGCTCATGTTCTACAAGGAGGACGAGCACGGGCAGATCCTCGAGGAGGGGATCACCGAGGCGGGCTCGATCTCGTCGTTCATCGCCGCCGGTACCTCCTACAGCGCCCACAACGTACCGATGGTGCCGTTCTACATCTACTACTCGATGTTCGGCTACCAGCGCGTCGGGGACCTCGTGTGGGCCGCAGGCGACAGCCGGACCCGGGGCTTCCTGCTGGGCGGCACCGCCGGGCGGACCACGCTCAACGGCGAGGGGTTGCAGCACGAGGACGGCCACAGCCACCTGCTGTTCTCCGTGGTGCCGAACTGCCGCGCGTATGACCCGGCGTTCGGATCTGAGCTGGCGGTGATCGTCCAGGACGGGCTGCGCCGGATGCTCTCCGAGCAGGAGGACGTCTTCTACTACGTCACCCTGATGAATGAGAACTACGTGCACCCCGCGATGCCCGAGGGCGCCGAGGAGGGGATCCTGCGCGGCATGTATCGGCTGCGTGAGGCGTCAAAGCGCGCGCGCAAGCCGATCGTCCAGCTCCTGGGGTCGGGGACGATCCTGCGTGAGGTGATGGCGGCGGCCGATCTGCTGGAGGAGGACTTCGGCGTGCTCTCCGATGTGTGGAGCGTGACCTCGTTCTCAGAGCTGCGCCGCGACGGCATGGACGTCGAGCGCTGGAACATGCTGCATCCCGGCAAGAAACCGCGGGAGGCGTATGTGAGCCAGCAGCTCTCCGAGAGCCGCGGACCGGTCATCGCCTCCACGGACTACCTGCGCGCGGTCCCGGACCAGATCCGCCAGTGGGTGCCGGGGATGAATTACCGGACGCTGGGCACCGATGGTTACGGCCGCAGCGACTTCCGCACCGCGCTGCGGCGCTTCTTCGAGGTCGACCGCCACTACGTCGCGGTCGCGGCGCTGAAGGAGCTCGCCGACACCGGCGCGGTGGACGCCAAGCTGGTGGCCCAGGCCATCAAGAAGTACGAGATCGACACGGACGCCCCGTCACCGACGACGGTATGAGCGCGACACTGACGAAGGTGGAAGTCCCTGACATCGGGGACTTCGACGATGTACCGGTGATCGAGATCCTCGTCTCGGTCGGAGACGAGGTGGCCGTCGAGGACCCGCTGGTCACGCTCGAGTCAGACAAGGCGACCATGGACGTGCCCGCGCCGCTGGCCGGCGTGGTGCGCGCAATCGACGTGTCCGTGGGTGACCGGGTGTCTCAGGGCTCGGTCCTGATGAGCCTGGAGGGCGGGGACGGCGATGCCGGTGGCGGTGAGCCGGCCGAGCAGGCCGCGGCCGCCGATCGGGCTGCCGAGGCCACGACGATGCCGGCGGAGGCGGTCGAGGCGCCCTCGCAGCCGGCGGAGGCGGTCGAGGCGCCCTCGCAGCCGGCGCCCCAGCCCGCGGCGCAGGCCCCTGCGGCCGCGCCCGACCGTGCCGAGGCTCCTCCGCCCGCGCAGGCCCCCTCGCCCGCGGAGGCCCCCGCGCCTGCGAAGAGCAACGGCGGCGGGCCGATCTACGCCAGCCCCTCGGCCCGGCGCATGGCCCGCGAGCTGGGCGTCGACCTGCGCGCGGTCACCGGCAGCGGGCGCAAGGGTCGCATCACCAAGGAGGACGTGCAGAGCCTCGCCGACGGCAAGGGCGCCGGCACCCCGGCCACCGCGCCGGGCAGCGGCGGCACCACCGGCGGCGGCGGCGGTGTGGCGGGCCTCGACCTGCTCCCGTGGCCCAAGGTGGACTTCGAGAAGTTCGGCCCGGTGGAGCGCGTCGAGCGCTCGCGGATCCAGCGCATCTCCGCGCCGAACCTCGCGCGCAACTGGGTGATGATCCCCCACGTCACCCACAACGACGAGGCCGACATCACCGAGCTGGAGGCCTGGCGCAAGCGGCTCAACGACGAGCACTCACGTGAGGGCGTGAAGTTCACGATGGTCTCCTTCCTGGTGGCCGCGTGCGTCACCGCGCTCAAGCAGTTCCCCAACTTCAACTCGTCGCTGGACGGCGACGAGCTGGTGCTCAAGCGCTACTACAACATCGGCTTCGCCGCCGACACGCCGGGCGGTCTGCTGGTCCCCGTGATCAAGGACGCGGATCGCAAGGGCCTCAAGGAGATCGCCGTCGAGCTCACCGAGCTGTCGGGGCTGGCCCGTGACGGCAAGCTGTCCATCGATCAGATGCGCGGCGCCACCTTCACCATCTCCTCGCTGGGCGGCATCGGCGGAACCTCGTTCACGCCGATCGTCAACGCGCCCGAGGTGGCCATCCTCGGCGTGACGCGCGCCGCCATGAAGCCCGTGTGGAACGGCTCCGAGTTCGTGCCGCGGCTGATGGTGCCCCTCTCGCTCTCCTACGACCACCGCGTGATCGACGGCGCTGCGGCCGCGAGGTTCGTGGCGTTCCTGGTCGGCGTGCTCTCGGATCTGCGCCGGGCGCTGCTGTGAGCGCGGTCTCCGACGTCACCGTCCCCGACATCGGGGACTTCGACGACGTACCGGTGATCGAGATCCTCGTCTCGGTCGGCGACGAGGTGGCCGTCGAGGACCCGCTGGTCACGCTCGAGTCAGACAAGGCGACCATGGACGTGCCCGCGCCGTTTGCCGGCGTGGTCAAGGAGCTCGTGGTCTCGGTGGGTGATCGCGTCTCGCAGGGATCGGTGCTGCTCAAGCTCGACGGCGCCGCCTCGGCTGACGGCGCCTCCGCCGGCTCGGACGACGGCGCGGCGCAGGAGGAGGACACGCAGGCCGCCGTCACCTCCGAACCGCCTCCCCCTCCCCCGCCCTCCTCCGACGGCGGTGACCGCGACTTCCAGGTGGTCGTGCTCGGCTCGGGGCCCGGCGGCTACACGGCCGCGTTCCGGGCGGCGGACCTGGGCCTGCGCACCGCGCTGATCGAGCGCGACGAGCGCCTGGGCGGGGTCTGCCTGAACGTCGGATGCATCCCGAGCAAGGCGCTCCTGCACGCCGCGCGGGTGATCACCGAAACCCAGGAGATGGCCACTCATGGCGTCGCCTTCGGCAAGCCCAAGGTGGATCTGCCCAAGCTGATCGAGTGGAAGCAGTCCGTGGTGGACAAGCTGACCGGCGGGCTCGTCGGCCTGGCCAAGCGACGCGAGGTCGAGGTGATCCACGGCGTCGGGACGCTCACCGGCCCCAACTCGCTGACCGTGGGCGAGCGCGAGATCACGTTCGAGAACCTCATCATCGCGGCCGGATCGCAGGCGGCGACGATCCCGGGGCTGCCCGACGACGAGCGGATCATCGACTCCACCGGCGTGCTGTCGCCGACGTCGATTCCCGGGCGCCTGCTCGTCATCGGCGGCGGGATCATCGGCCTGGAGATGGCCTGCGTCTACGACGCCCTCGGCGCCAAGGTGACCGTGGTGGAGATGCTCGACCACCTGCTCACGGGATGTGATTCGGACCTGGTGCGCGTCCTGGCCAAGCGAATCGGCGCCCGCTACGAGGACGTGCTCCTGTCCAGCCGGGCGGAGAGCATCAAGGCCCAGAAGAACGGGCTGAAGGTGGAGATCTCCGGCGCCGGGTCCCGGATGTTCGACCGCGTCCTCGTCGCCGTCGGGCGCACGCCCAACGGCCGGGCCATCGGCGCCGACGCCGCAGGCGTCACGGTCGACGAGCGCGGCTTCATCCCCGTCGACTCGAAGATGCGCACCAACGTCCCCGGGATCTATGCCATCGGGGACATCGTCGGCGAGCCGCTGCTGGCCCACAAGGCCACGCACGAGGCCAAGGTGGCGGCGGAGGTCATCTCCGGGCTGGACGTCGAGTTCGACGCCAAGACCATCCCGTCGGTGGCCTACACCGACCCCGAGGTGGCGTGGATGGGCCTGACCGAGACGCGGGCCAAGGCCGACGGCGTCGAGTACGAGAAGGCCATCTTCCCGTGGAGCGCCTCGGGCCGGGCGCTGGGGCTGGGCCGCGACGAGGGCATGACCAAGCTGCTCTTCGAGGCCGAGAGCCATCGTCTGCTGGGCGCCGGGATCGTCGGGGTCAGCGCCGGCGACCTCATCTCCGAGGCGGTGCATGCCCTGGAGATGGGCGCCAACGCGGAGGACATCGCCCTCACCGTCCACCCGCACCCCACGCTGTCAGAGACGGTCGCCTTCGCCGCGGAGCTCGAGGACGGGTCGATCACGGACCTGATCTCGCCGGCGGCAGCCAAGGCCCGTCGCTCAGCAGCTCGCTGATCTCGCCGGCGGCAGCCAAGGCCCGTCGCTCAGCAGCTCGCTGAGCTCGCCGGCGGCAGCCAAGGCCCGTCGCTCAGCAGCTCGCTGAGCTCGCCGGCGGCAGCCAAGGCCCGTCGCTCAGCAGCTCGCTGAGCTCGGCCGCCACCGCCTCTGGCTCGTAGGTCACCTCGTCGGAGGTGAAGCGGGCCACGCGCCACCCGGCCCTGATGAGCCGGCGATCACGTCTGCGGTCGTTGCCGAAGGCGCGCTTGGCGCGGTGAAACTCCCAGCCGTCGACCTCGACGGCGAGACGCTGGCCGCGCCACACCACGTCCACGAGATCCCACTCGACGTAGACGTTGAACTGCGGCTGAGGAAGGTGGTGGGCCCTGATGAGCCGGCGGAAGGCCTGCTCCGCGGGCGACTGCAGCAGCGGCGGCTCGTCCCCGAGCTCCGCGATCGCCGCTGTGAGCGGCTCGATGCCGTGGCGGCCGGGGTTGCGCGCGATGACGTCGTGCAGAGCGCCGGCGTCGAGCTTGTCCTGGCGCTGCGCCGCCTCGAGGGCATCGATGAGCCGGCCGTGGGTCAGGATCTCGGCGAGATCGAGGTAGGTGCGAGCCAGCGTGGTGACCGGGATGCCGTCGACGGTGGTGGCGTCCTGCGGGTGGAGGGTGCGGAAGTAGTGGGCGCGGATCCCCGGGAGGTTGTGGCGTGACGGAGCCGAGACGTCGGTCTTGCCGCTGCCGATCCGGCGCAGGTCGTGCAGGGCGGCGGCATCGCGGTGGCTGAGGAGGGCGCTGTCGCCGCAGGCGAGGACCGCCGCCATCCAGCGACCCTGGGCCCGGAGGCGGGGATGGCCCACGGCATACACGCCGCGGTGGAGTCTGTGGATCCGCTCCCGCGACACCAGCGTTTTGATGGCTTGGGAAGAGAAGCCGAGGGCCAGCAGTTGGCGGCGGGAGACCACACCGTGCTGGTGTCCCGCCAGCTTCGCCAGACGTGTGTCATCTGGTGGTTGCTGAGCAGCCCAAACTTGCACAGGGGGGATGGTGGCCCCGCCCGACGTGACGACACAAGACGCGTCTGGAACTTAAGTGCGACGTTTGTGCAACAGGAACGTTGCAATCAGCGCCAGCGCGGCGGCGGCGGCCAGCAACGCCGGGGCCCGCGGCCGCGGCGCTGAGGCCCCGAGCGTCCCGGATCGCCGCCCCGCGGGCATCGCGAACTCCTCGGCGGCGAGGACGTCGTGGGGCTCGGCGATCCCCGTCGGGTCGCTGGGGAGCAGCACGGGCCCGTGGTGCAGGGCCGGGTCCCGGGCGGGCATGCCGAACTCCTCGGCCGCCAGCACGTCATGTGCGTCGTCGCGATGCAGTCGCGGGTCCCGGGCGGGGACGCCGAATTCCTCGGCGGCGAGGATGTCGTGGGCCGGGTCGTCGTCGTGGCGGCGGGGGGATGGCATCCCCATCGATGATCCCAGATCTCGGGCGATGGCAGAGCGCAACCGAGCCCCTGAGGCGAAACCCTGTTGATAATCTCAGTCATGCGCACTGAGATCCGAGGACCGGGCCGCCGGGGCGGGTGGTATCCTCTACTTATCATTCGTAAGTACCTACTGAAAGTGAAGACTTGATGAGTCGCCTTCTCCTGGTCCCGTTGGAGGACGTCGTGGTCTTCCCGGGCATGTCGCTCACGCTGGCGATCGACGCCGGCGATGAAGAGCGCGTCCTGCTGGTGCCCCGTCATGAGCAGGAATACGCGGCCGTGGGCACGGTCGCCGACGTCTCCAACCGCGTGCGCCTGCCCGGTGGCGGCCGCGCGTTCGAGCTGCAGGGCCTGCACCGCGGGGTCGCCGGTGCCGCCCAGACGCTGCCCGACGGGCGGCTGTTCGTCGAGGTCGACGAGCGGCCGGACGACGTTCCCGTCGACGGCAAGACCCGCAACCTGGAGCGTGAGTACCGCGCCGTGGTCGAGGAGATCCTCGAGGTCCGCGGCGACGACGGCCGCATCAGCGCGTTCCTGCGCTCCATCTCGGAGCCCGGGACGCTGGCCGACACCTCCGGCTACTCCCCCGACCTGAGCTATGACCAGAAGGTCAAGCTGCTGCAGACCCTCGACGTCAGCGAGCGGCTGGAGCTGGCGCTGGGCTACCAGCGCGAGCGGCTGGCTGAGCTGCAGGTGCGCAAGCGCATCCGCGAGGACGTGGAGTCCGGCGCCGAGAAGCAGCAGCGCGAGTACTTCCTGCGCAAGCAGATGGACTCGATCCGCAAGGAGCTCAACGAGGACGACGCCTCGATCGTCGAGGAGTACCGCACCAAGATCGAGGAGTCCGGCATGCCCGAGCACGCTCGCGAGCAGGCCGAGAAGGAGCTCGGCAGGCTGGAGAAGATGGGCGAGCAGAGCGCCGAGTCCAGCGTGATCCGGACATATCTGGATTGGCTGATCGCGGTGCCGTGGTCCGAGAACTCCGAGGAGAAGCTTGACCCGATCCATGCCCGTGAGGTGCTGGACGCGGACCACGCCGGCCTGGACGATGTCAAGGACCGGATCGTCGAGTACATCGCGGTCAAGAAGCTGCGGGTCGACCGCGGCATCACCGAGGACAAGCGCTCCGGCGCCATCCTCACCCTGATCGGACCCCCAGGTACCGGCAAGACGAGCATCGGCGAGTCCATCGCGCGCGCCACCGGACGCAAGTTCGTGCGCATGTCGCTGGGCGGCGTCCGTGACGAGGCCGAGATCCGCGGCCACCGGCGCACCTACATCGGCGCCCTGCCGGGACGGCTGGTCCGTGCCCTGCGCGACGCCGGGACGATGAACCCGGTGATCATGCTCGACGAGGTCGACAAGGTCGGCGCCGACTGGCGCGGCGATCCGTCGGCGGCGCTGCTCGAGGTCCTGGACCCGGCGCAGAACCACTCGTTCCGTGACCACTACCTCGACCTGGAGCTGGACCTCTCCGGCGTCATGTTCATCGCCACCGCCAACGTGGCCGACACCATCCCGGGCCCGCTGCTGGACCGCATGGAGGTCATCCGCTTCGACGGCTACACCACCTCTGAGAAGGTGGCGATCGCCCGCGGCTATCTGTGGCCGCGCCAGCTCGAGCGCAACGGCCTGAGGCCCGAGGAGGTGGAGATCTCCGACGTGATGCTGGAGACCGTCACCACCGAGTACACGCGCGAGGCCGGCGTTCGCCAGCTCGAGCGTGACCTGGGGACGTTGCTGCGCAAGACCGCCACGAAGATCGCCTCGGGCAAGGCCACCGCGCCGGTGAACGTCGATGTCGACGCGGTCCGGGATGCCCTGGGCAGGCAGCGTCACTTCCAGGAGTCCGCGATCCGTACCGCGGTCCCGGGAGTCGCGACCGGCCTCGCGGTGACCGGCACCGGCGGCGACGTCCTGTTCGTCGAGGCGACCGCCATGCCGGGCAAGCCGGGGCTGACCCTCACCGGACAGCTCGGCGACGTGATGAAGGAGTCCGCGCAGATCGCGCTCTCCTATGCCCGCGGTCACGCGGCCGACCTCAACATCGACCCCGCGCAGTTCGAGGACCGGGCGTTCCACGTCCACGTCCCGGCCGGAGCCATCCCCAAGGACGGCCCGTCCGCCGGCGTGACGATGGTGACCGCACTCACCTCGCTGCTGACGCAGCGGCCCGTCAAGCACACCGTCGGCATGACCGGCGAGGTGACGCTGCAGGGTCGCGTGCTCCCGATCGGCGGCCTCAAGCAGAAGGTCCTCGCCGCCCACGCGGCGGGCCTGACCGATGTGGTCCTGCCCGAGCGCAACCGGGGCGACCTGGATGACGTGCCCGAGGAGGTCCGCGAGCAGATGACGTTCCACGTCGCGATGACCATCGACGAGGTGCTCAACGTGGCGCTGGAGCCCGCGCCGCAGCCCGCGACCGCCTGAACCACGCTTACCCGACAACGCATGGAGGAGAGGGCGCCGACCGCACAGGTCGGCGCCTTTTCCTCAGCCCCGCGAGCCCGCAGTAGTAGGTTGACGGGCATGACCACGATCACCCCCTCCCAAGAACAGTCGGTCGTCGACCAGGTCCCCAAGCAGCTCTACATCGGCGGCGAGTGGCGCGATGGCGCCAAGGGCACGCTCAGCGTCGAGGACCCGTCCACCGAAGAGCCGCTGTGCGATGTCGCCGACGCGTCGGTGGACGACGCCAGGGCCGCGCTGGACGCCGCCGTCGACGCCGGCCCCGAGTTCGCCGCCATGGCGCCGCGCGACCGCGGCGAGATCCTGCGCCGCGCCTTCGAGATGATCACCGCGCGCAGGGACGAGCTGGCCCTGCTGATGACGCTGGAGATGGGCAAGACGATCAAGGAGTCACTGGGCGAGATCGCCTACGCCGCGGAGTTCTTCCGCTGGTTCTCCGAGGAGGCGGTCCGCATCGACGGCCGCTACGCGGTCGCCGCCAACGGCGCCGGGCGGGTGCTGACGATGAAGCAGCCCGTCGGGCCCTGCCTGATGATCACCCCCTGGAACTTCCCGCTGGCGATGGGCACGCGCAAGGTCGGCCCCGCCATCGCCGCCGGCTGCACGATGGTGGTCAAGCCCGCGCAGCAGACGCCGCTGTCGATGCTGGCGCTGGCCAAGATCCTGGAGGAGGCCGGGCTCCCCGGGGGCGTGCTGAACCTCATCACCGCCTCGTCATCCGCTGAGACCACCGGGCCGCTCATCTCCGATCAGCGCCTGCGCAAGATGTCGTTCACCGGCTCGACCGAGGTCGGCCGCAAGCTCATGGGCCAGGCGTCCGAGACGCTGCTGCGCCTGTCGATGGAGCTCGGGGGCAACGCCCCGTTCATCGTCTTCGAGGACGCCGACATCGACGCCGCCGTGACCGGCGCGATGCTGGCCAAGATGCGCAACATGGGCGAGGCGTGCACCTCGGCCAACCGCTTCCACGTCGCCGGCGCGGTGGCCGACCAGTTCGCCTCCAAGCTGGCCGAGAAGATGGGCGCGCTCACCCTCGGACGCGGGGTCGACGAGGGCACCGATGTCGGCCCGCTCATCGACGACAACCAGCGCGGCAAGGTGGCGGAGCTGGTCGAGGACGCGATCGGCCGGGGAGCCACCGCCGTGGTCGGCGGACACAAGCGCGACGGCGCCGGCTACTTCTACCAGCCGACCGTCCTCACCGACATCCCCGATGACGCCGAGCTGCTGCAGGAGGAGATCTTCGGCCCCGTGGCCCCGGTCAAGGGCTTCACCGACGAGGACGAGGCGATCGCCGCCGCCAACAACACCGAGTACGGCCTGGTGGCCTACGTGTACACCAATGACCTCAAGCGCGCCCTGCGCGTGTGTGAGCGGCTCGAGACCGGGATGATCGGCCTCAACCAGGGCATCGTCTCCAACGCCCAGGCGCCGTTCGGCGGCGTCAAGCAGTCGGGCTTCGGGCGCGAGGGCGGCTACGAGGGGATCGAGGAGTACCTCGAGACCAAGTACGTCGCCGTCAACCTGTAACGGTGCGCGGTGCGACGCGGTCAGCCGACCGCGTCGCCCATGGTTAGACGGGCGCCGCGGTCAGCCGACCGCGTCGCCCAGGGTTAGACGGGCGCGGTGAGCGGTTACCCTCGCCGCATGAGCGCCTCGACGGTCGCGCCCGGCTGGAGCGTCGCCTCTCGGCTGACCGCCGGCGCGCTGGCATGGTCGATCGGCCTGGTGGTCGCGGCATTGGCGCTGCCCGTGTACTCGGGCACGTCCACGTCGTCTGACGTCAACGGGGTGACGCTGACCAACTCGACGCTGGTGCAGGTCAACGGGATCCGGGCGCTGGTGCTGATGGCGATCCCGGCCCTCGTGTCCATCATCGTGCTGCTGGCGATCCGCGCGCGGCACTCCGGCGCCCGGTGGGCCGCGCCGCTGGCCTGGACCGCGATCGGCGTCGTCATCGTCGAGGCGCTGGTGGGCGTCATGACCGTCGGTCTGTTCATCCTCCCGGTGCCGGTGCTCCTGACCGCCGCGATGCGCCGGCGACAGCCGGACGCGTCGGCACACGCGTCCACCTGACAGTCGCCGCACCGGACGCCGATCTGCCGTCCGCGGGTCACTCGCAGTTGATCAACGATCTGTTCGCATAGCGCACATATGTTCGAAATGATGAGTTTTGGGTATGTGGGGGCTTAGAGGTATGGGTACCCCGGCTGGGGTAGCGGCGTGTGCTCGTGGTGGCCGCGCGGGGGGCCAGCCGGTGCCATCTCAGCCGGCCCGCCCACTTTGAGAGCCCTGTACCCTCCAGCCAACGCATGGCCTATGCACAGGAGAGACCGGGGAAGACGGGCTCGATCAACGAGCACGCGTCCGCGCTGGCGACGGAGTGGCGGCGACTCACGCGGGCGGCGACGTTCGTCGCGCTGCTGACCGCTCCCGCGTTCTTTCTCGTCCTGTTTGACTCCAACCACTGGAGTCTGGCCGCGTCGCTGATCATCACGGCGATCGCCGTGGTCATGTTCCGTGGCCTGGTCGAGGTGCTGGTGCGCAAGCTCATCCCCTCCCCCAGCCTGTACGGCGCGGACTCCTCGCTCAAGGAGGCCGACATCGTCGCGCGGCGCCGGTACTGGTACTGGCGCGGGAAGTTCCGGCGGCTGCCCATCTACGCGCTGATCGTGCTGGCGCTGCTCGGCCTGTGCCAGGTGTTCTTCTCCTTCGCCGGCGTCAGCGCGCCCTTCTTCAACCCGTTCCAGGGGCTGCGCACCATCTTCCCGCCCGACACCCTGCCGCAGCTGGGGCTGGTGTTCGTCCAGCTGCCGCTGCTGTTCTTCGTCAACTTCGCGATCTTCTTCGGCCCGTTCCTGTTCTTCGCCGTGCGCCAGATTCGCGGCTATGAGCCGGGGGACGCGAGCTGGGGCGTGAAGATCGCCGACGTCCGCGGGCAGGCCGAGGCCAAGGAGGAGATCACGCGCGTGATCTCCCTGTGGCAGTCCGGCGAGGCGTTCGAGAAGGCCGGCGGCAAGCGCGAGCGCGGCCTGCTCTTCCTCGGCGCCCCGGGTACCGGCAAGACGATGATCTCCAAGGCGATCGCCACCAACTTCAACTGCCCCTTCGTCACCATCCCGGGCTCCGGGTTTGCGGGGATGTTCATCGGAATGGATGCCATCACCGTTCAGTTCCTCGCGCGCAAGGCGCGCAAGCTCGCGGCCAAGTGGGGCGGTCAGTGCATCGTGTTCATCGACGAGATCGACGCCGTGGGCATGCGCCGCCAGGCGCTGGGGAGCGGCATGACCGGTGCCTCGCCCGCGTCGGCGACCTCGATCCATGATCTGTGCTTCTACGGCCCGAGCGGTGCGATCACCGCGTCGGGCGACGTGATCGTCGAGTCACGCGAGTGGCGCGAGCGGCTCTTCGCGGCGCGCGCCGAGGGGACCACCGGGGCGCCCACGGTGGCCCAGCGCATCAACGAGCGGATCGCGCGCTACTACCCCGGCTTCGGCATGGGCGGCGGCATGGGCGGCCAGGCGCTCAACCAGCTGCTGGTGGTGATGGACGGCATCGACGAGCCGCCGTTGATGCGCAAGTTCCTCACCAACCGCCTCAACACGTTCCTCGACGCGATGTTCGTGATCCCGAGCCGGATCGGGAAGCTGCGACTGCGGCTCGCCCCGCCCAAGCCGCGCTCGGAGCAGATCTACTTCATCGGCGCCTGCAACGTCCCGATCGAGGTGCTGGATCCGGCGCTCACCCGTCCGGGCCGCATGGGACGCCACATCTGGTTCCGCACCCCCACCAAGGACGACCGGCTGGACATCCTGGACCTGTACCTGGGCAAGGTGGACCACGAGCCCGACCTCGACACCGACCGCCGTCGCGACGAGCTGGCGCGCATCACCAACGGCTACTCGCCCTCCATGATCGAGCAGTGCTGCTCGATGGCGCTGACCATCGCCCACACCGAGGGCCGGCGCGAGTTCGCGTGGCGCGACATCGTCGAGGCGATGACCACGGTGGAGACCGGGACCGCCCAGAACATCGAGTACATCCAGGAGGAGACCCGCGCCGTGGCCATCCACGAGGCCGGTCACGCCGCCGCGGGCCACGTCTACCTCGGCAAGGACGTGGAATCCACCCGCCTGTCCATCCGCAAGCGCGGTGGCTCACTGGGTCACTACCAGAGCATGGAGAAGGACGAGCGGTTCTCGCATTTCCGCGGCCGGGTCATGGGCGGGCTGATCATGACCCTCGGCGCGATGGCCGCCGAGCACGTGTTCTACGGCGAGAACTCCCAGGGCGTCGCCGGCGATGTGCAGAGCGCCACCGCCACCGCGGCCGCGATGGTCGGCATGTGGGCGATGGGCCCTGACCCGGTGCACATCGGGGGCAGCATGGAGCTCTCCGAGGAAGCCGAGGCCGTGCTCAAGCGCCTGGAGAAGATCGGCTCCACGATCATGAACCGCGCAGGCGGCGGTGCGATGTTCGACTCGGATCCGGTCGGGGCGGTCCTGCGCAACCAGGACAAGAAGCGCGCCGCGGCCCAGATCCTCGGCCAGGCCTACGTGACCGCCTACGCGCTCATGGACGCCAACCGCGACGGACTGGACCGGATCGCCGACGCGTTGGTGGAGCACAAGGAGCTCCACGGCGACGAGGTCGGCGAGCTCCTGGACACCATCCAGCTGCGCAGGCCAGACCTCGACCTGATGAATCCCGCCACCTGGCCCGAAGTATGAACGAGCCGTACGACGTCGTCCGCTCCGCCGACGACGGCGCCGTCGGCGCCGGCGCCGGCGCCGGCGTGGCGCGCTCCACCCGCAGTGACTCGAGCCGCAGCCACCAGGAGGCGGAGGTCTCGCCGCACGCCGGGCGCTTTCGCAGCGTGACCGCGCTGCTGGTGGCCCTCGGCATCGGCGCGATCGTCGTCGCGGTGTCGGTCGCCGTCGGTGGCAGGCAGTCGGCCCCGGCCGCGGCGAAGTGGTCGGAGTGGAAGCCGCCGGACAGCGGCACGCTGGGCGCGCGCGACATCGCCGACTTCGTCGCGCCGTTCTACCGCATCGACAGCGTCCACCAGCTTTCCGTGGTGACCGTGGTCAACCTGGAGAGCGCGGCCGCGGCGGCCGCGGCACAGCAGGCCGCGGCCAACGGCACCACCGCGAACAGCACGACCAGCGGACTGCAGGTCGCCGTCCGCCCGAGCCCCACCTCCAGCCAGGTGTCGCTGCTCAACGGCAACACCATCGCCTACAACCTGTGCGGGATCGGCGGCAAGAACTGCGCCATCGGCGTTGGCCAACCCTCCAGTGACCGGCTGCTGCTGCTGCGCCGCGAGGCGCTCGAGCTCGCCCTCTACACGTTCCGGTACATCGGCGGCACCCAGAACGTCGTCGCCATCCTGCCGCCGGGCCACGCCGAGCCGACCAAGACTCCGACCGTGAGCAAGAAGCCTCCGAAGGCCACCAGCGCACAGGCGCCCGCCAAGCCGGTGGACATCGCCGTGCTCTTCGTCCGCCAGGAGCTCAGCCCGCTGCTCAAGCATCCGCTGGCCGACATCCTCCCCGAGCAGACGCCGCCGTCGGTGGCTCAGATGCCGCATGCGCCCGAGGCCGGGCTCGTCGACCAGCTCACCGCGCGCAGCCTGTTCACCGAGTCGCTCCAGCAGGCTCAGGACGGGTCAGACCTGATCGTCCTCAATCCGTTCCCGCCTCAGTAGCGCGCTCGTAGCCCGGGCACTGCGTCACCGGCAGCCGCGGGTAGCGGGGGAAGCGGTCGGGCTCATTCTTGAAGCGCCGGCACAGCGAGAACACGGAGCCGCGCGTGTTGCGCACGACCTGCTGGTGGCGGCAGGTGTCACAGAGCCCGGCGGCCGGGCGGCGTTCCCGGGGGCCGTCAGGTGCGCTCCGCGTCATGAGCGCGTGAGCTCCTCCAGCGTCAGCACCAGCGACTCGTACCGACGCCCCGTCACCTGCTGGAGCGCGATCTCGCAGGTGCGGTTGCTCGACAGGCAGGCGTCGAAGGTCCGGCCCTCGAGCTCGGCGGCGGTGTCGGCGAGGGCGGCGGCGGGCAGCTCAGGGTGAAGCCAGCCGCGGTCGCCGGCCATGCCGCAGCACCGGGTCGCCGCCGGCACCACGACCTCGTCGGCGAGCCGGCCGGCCACCGCCGCGAGCTTGCCCGAGACGCCGAGGTGCCCGGTGGCGCAGGTGGGATGGAGCACCACCGAGCCCAGGCGGTGAGTGATCTCGAGCCGCTCGATCAGGTGATCGTGGACCCAGCTCACCGAGTCGATGACCTGGATGCCGTCCAGGGCGAGGTTGTCGCGCAGGCCGAGCGTGCATGAGCTGGCGTCCATCACCACGGGCAGCTCGCCGCCGTCGGTCCAGCGGCGCAGCGACGCCGTGGTCCGGGCCGCCATCTCGGCCAGGCCGTCGGCGTAGCCCTTGGAGCTCCACGGGGTGCCGCAGCAGTGGCCGGCCACGTCCGGGGGGATCCACAGCGGCCGTTGCGCCCGCGCCGAGATCGCCACGAGCGCCTCGGGCAGGCTGACGCCGGGGCGATCGGCGCCCTGGGATCCTGCCCCGCCCGCCCGTCCGAAGATCCGGTTCAGGCACGACGGCAGGTAGACCGCGGCTGCGCCCTGGCGCTGGGTGCGCGGGAGCCCGGCCGGCGCCGGGGGTGGCATCGATCGGCCGCGGGCCCGGGCCACGCGACGCGCCACCGGAAGACCGGCGCGGGCGACGCGCTCGGCCACCGCGTAGTGACGCGCGACCCGACGGGCGGCACGCTGGGCGCGCGGACCGTGGTCACGCTCGCGCAGGTCCTTGATCAGCGTGCCCGTGTCGATCGCCACCGGGCAGGCCGACATGCAGGAGCCGTCGGCGGCGCAGGTCTCGATCCCGTCGTACTCGTACTGCTCGCTCAGCGCCAGCCGGACCGGCGACCCGGGTGGCTGGCGCGCCATCTCGCGCCGCAGCACGATCCGCTGGCGGGGCGTCGTGGTCACGTTCTGTGACGGGCACACGGCCTCGCAGAAGCCGCACTCGATGCACTTGGTGACGCTCTCCTCCACCTCGGGCACGGTCTTGAGGTTGCGCAGGTGCACGCCGGGGTCGCGGTTGAGCACGACTCCGGGAGCGAGGACGCCGGCGGGATCGGCGAGTCGCTTGATCTCCCACATCAGCCCCGTCGCCTCCGGGCCCCACTCGCGCTCCACGAACGGAGCCATGTTGATCCCGGTCCCGTGCTCGGCCTTGAGCGAGCCGTCGTACTTGTCGACGATGAGCTCGACGAGATCGGAGATGAACGCGTCGTAGCGCTCGAGCTCGCCCTCCTTGCCGAACTCGGCGGTGAGGATGAAGTGCAGGTTGCCGGCCGAGGCGTGGCCCGCCAGGCCCGGGAGGAAGCCGTGCTGGAGCAGCAGCGCCTGGAGATCCTTGGCGGCCTCGGCGACGCGCGCGGGCGGCACGCACACGTCCTCGATGATCATGGTGACCCCCGGCGGCCGCATCGCCGCCAACAGGCCCTGCATTCCCTCGCGCACGCGCCAGAGCATCTCGATGTCCTGGGCCTCGCGGGAGAAGCGCGCCGCGCGCCCGGCATCGGCGTCCTCGGCGCCCTGGTCGCGCCCGCCGTGCGCGCGGAGGATGGCACCGGCAGCCTCCTCCAGCGGCCCGAGCTCCTCGGGCGTCTCGGCCCGGAACTCGACGAGCAGCGCCGCGGAGGCCGGCGGCAGCTCCCTCCACGCGAGCGGCGTGCCGGGCATGTTCCAGGCGGCGGCGATCAGCGTCGGCGCCACCATCAGCTCGGTGGCGGTCGCCCCCGCGTCGACGAGCTCGCCGACGGCGCCGGCGGCGGCGGCGAGGTCCTCGAAGCTCGCCAGCGCCAGCGTCGTGTGGCGGCCGAGCGGCACCGTGTCGAACACCGCCTCGGCCACGAAGGCGAGCGTCCCCTCCGAGCCCACGACGAGGCGCCGGAAGATCTCGAGCGGCGTGTCGGCGTCGAGGAACGCGCACAGGCGATAGCCGGTGGTGTTCTTGATCTCGAACTTGCGGGCGATGCGCGCCGACAGCTCGCCGTCTGAGCGGATGCGGTCGCGGATCTCCTGCAGTCCGGCGGCCAGCTCCGGCGCCGCCGCGGCGAACTGCTCCTCGGCGTCGCCGTCGGCGGTGTCGATGACCGCGCCGTTGGCGAGCACGAGCGTCATCGCGCTCACCGTGCGGTAGGAGTCGGCGACGACGCCGCAGCGCATCCCGCCCGAGTTGTTGGCGATCACGCCGCCGACGCAGGCGATGTTGGTCGACGCCGGGTCAGGCCCGAGGCGCCGGCTGCGCCGGGCGAGCAGGCGGTTGGCGTGGCCGAGGACGACCCCGGGTTGCGCCCGCAGCCGCGCCCCGTCGTCCTCGACGCGGACCCGGCGCCAGTGGCGGCGGACGTCGACGAGGATCGCATCGGTCTGGCTCTGGCCGTTGAGACTGGTTCCGCCGGCGCGGAAGGTGACGGGCACGCCGAGCTCGGTGGCGCAGCGCAGCAACGCCGCCATGTCCGTCACGTCGCGCGGGACCGCCACCGCCCGGGGGATGAGCCTGTACGGACTGGCGTCCGAGGCGTAGCGGATCAGATCGAGCGCACGGGTGAGGACCCTGTCGGCGCCGAGGGAGGCGACCAATCGGGAACGCAGCGGCTCGGGCGTGCCCGCGGCGACCCAGTCGGGTGCCCGGTCGGGCGCCGGACCGGGCGGCTCGGGAACGATCGTCGCCGGGTCGGTGGCGGTGGCGGTGCCGGCCACTAGTGATCCTCGCCGTGAGCGGTCACCGGGAGGCCCACCGTTACTCCAGCCACATCCCCGACGCCACCGGGACCTGGATGACGCGGGGACCGTCGTCGGCGGCGATCGACGCGCGCAGCGCCTCGGTCAGCTCCTCGCGCCCGCTCACGTCCTGGGCCGGGAGCCCATAGCCGCGGGCCACCGCGGCGACGTCGAGGCCGGGCAGGTCCAGTCCGGGCGCGCCCGTGACCTGCTCGAGCATGGCGAACCACTTGAGGATCATGTACTCGTCGTTGCGCAGGATGAGGAAGGTGACGGGCGCCTTGTACGCGAGCGCGCTCCACAGTGCGGTGATCCCGTACTGCGCCGACCCCTCGCCCAGCACGCACACCACCGGCCGCGCCGGCTGGGCCAGCTGCACGCCGACGGCCGCGGCGATGCCGAAGCCCAGGCCGCCACTGGCGCAGAAGTAGTAGCTGCCGGGCGTCGAGATGCGCAGCCGGTTGCGCAGCGACAGCGTGCACGACGGCGATTCCAGGACGATGATGCCGTCGTCCGAGACGGCATCGGCCAGCGCCGCCATCGCCTGCGACCCGCTGAGCCGTTCGGGCGGGTCGGCGACGGGCGGGTCGCCCGGGTCGGGGCGGGGGTCGGGCGCGTCACGCTCGCCCTCGGGGACCAGCGCCACCAAGCGCTCGAGCGCCAGCCCCACATCGCCGACGATCGCCTCCCCCATGGGCGCCCGCGCGGCCTCGCCGGGATCGCTGGTGAGAGCCACCAGCTCGGTGGTCTCGCCCAGCAGCGGCCCCGGGATATAGGGGTAGTACGGGAACACCGAGGAGCCGACCACCAGCACGAGGTCGTGGGCCTTGAGCGTCTCTGACACCGCTCCGATCGCCGGCGGCAGCACCCCGACGAAGTTCGGGTGGCGCTCGGGGAAGCCCAGGCGAGACCCGCCGGTGGCGGGGCTGGCCCACACGGGCAGCCGCTGCTTCTCGGCCAGGGCGACGGCGGCATGCCAGCCGCCGGCGGCGTCGATGTCCGGGCCGGCGACCATCACCGGCGACAGGGCGCCGGCCAGGCGCTCGGCCAGATCGGCGAGGGCGGCCTCATCGGGCGCGGTGCGCCCGACGACGCGGCGCGCGATGGCGGCGCGAGCGCGGTCGTCGTCGGCCTCGACGTTCCAGTCGTCCATGGGGATCGAGACGAACGCCGGGCCCTTGGGCGGCAGCGAGGCGTGGTGGATCGCGCGAGCGATGGCCCCGGGAACGTCCTGGGCGCGCGGCGGCTCGTGGCTCCACTTCACGTAGGGCTGGGGGCCGACCGTCGCGTCGCGATTGGTGAGGTTGGCCTCGATCGTGATCTGCGGGCGGACCTGCTGGCCCGCGGTGATCACCAGCGGCGACTTGTTGGCCTGGGCGTTGAAGATCCCGCCGACCGCGTTGCCCACGCCCGGCGCGGTGTGCAGGTTGACGTGCGTGGGGCGGCCGCTGGCCTGCGCGAACCCGTCGGCCATGCCCATCACGACCAGCTCCTGGAGGCCGAGAACGTAGGTGAAGTCGTCCGGGAAGTCGGCGAGCATCGGCAGCTCGGTGGAGCCGGGATTGCCGAAGATCGTCGTCATGCCGTGGGCCCGGAACAGGTCGAACGTGGCTTCACGAACGCTCGTCATCGCACCTCCTCGTGGTCATCGGGGGGGACAGTATGGATCAGAGGCGCGCCAGCGCCTCGGACGCGGCGCGCTTGCCGGCCTGCACGGCCCCGTCCATGTAACCGGTCCACACCGTGGCGGTCTCGGTCCCGGCCCAGTGGATGCGCTCCACCGGGGCCCGCAGCGCCTGGCCGTACTCGATCATGACGCCGGGAGGCATCAGCCCGACGGGGCAACCGCCGGTGTAGATCTCCTTGTCCCACACCTGGTCGAAGTACATCCGCGGGCTGGCCGCCTGCTGGCCGAAATAGGTGGCGTAGGACTTCAGCGCCGCCGTGGCGCGCGCCGCGTCGGACTGATCGGACAGCGACCGGGCGTCGTCGCCGTCGATGAACCCCAGCAGCACGCCGGGCGTCCCGCTGGCGGGCGAGGCGTCGAACATCACGGTGACCGGCCCGGTGTCGCTCGTCACCTGGCCGTTGAGGCCCTGCGCGCGCCAGAACGGAGTGTCGTAGACCGCGATCGTCTTGATCAGCGAGCCGATCGGCATCCGCTGGGTGAGCTGATCGCGCACCGCCGGGACCCCGGGCTCGTAGAAGATGCGCCCCGCGAGGTGGGGCGGAATCGCGACGATCACCTGCCGGGCCTTGACCGTGGCCTTGTCGGCGTAGACGTAGACGCTCTTGGGACCCTGGGAGATGCGGCGCACCGGTTGGGAGAGCAGGATCCGCTTGCGGCCGAGCTGGTCGGCCAGCTTGATGGCGATGCCCTGGGTCCCGCCGCTCACGCGAAAGTCCTGCGCGCTGCCCTGGCCGGCGTTGTCGACGAGGGGCTCGATGCCGCCCGCGGCGTGGACGTAGAAGAGGAAGTAGAGGAAGGACACGTCGCGCGGGAGCACCGAGAGGACCGCATCCACGGCGAGCGAGAAGAGCTTGGGGCCGTCCTTGGACTTCATGTTCTGGCTCACCCAGGTGTCGGTGGTGATCGAGTCCCACGGCAGCGCGTCGGGCGCGGTCCACGGCGCATCCAGCGGGACGGTCTGGGCCATCTGATCGATCTGGGGCAGGGTCACCTCGCCCAGCTCGATCACCGCGGCGGGATCGCTGGCCGGCGGGATGAGGCCCGTGTACGGGGTGAGCTTGCCGCTCTCATACCAGAGCAGGTTGCCGGTCGAGTAGACGTCGAACTTGCCGATGCCCAGCTCGGACATCAGGCCGAGGATCTGGGTCTGGGTCGGCCCCACGAACGTCGCGCCCATGTTGGCCACGTCTGAGGCGCCGGAGCCGATGGAGCGGCTGAAGCAGCGACCCCCCACGCGGCCGCGCGCCTCGAGCACGATCACGGACCTGCCCGCGGCGGCGACCTGGCGGGCCGCGGTGAGGCCCGACAGCCCGGCGCCGACGACGGCGACGTCGGCCTGGTGAACCGTCGACGTGGGCTTGGCCGGATGGTGCTTGGGCTTGGGCTTCTTCGCCTTGGCCTCGGCGGCCCCCGGGACCGCGACGGCGGCCCCCGTCACGAGCGATCCCGCCACGAAACGGCGGCGGGTGATGGGGCTCTGGCCTGAATCGGTGTCTGGGGTCATGACGGGACGGTGCTCCTGGTCGGGGTCTGTCTGGCAAAGGCGTCGGCGGCGGTCAGGTCGAAGCTCCCGTGGTCAGAGCCCAGGCCGGTCGCCACCAGCGCGGCGCAGGCGCAGCCGAGCGCGGCAGCCTGGGCGCGGTCGCGGCCGACGGCGAGGCCGCGCAGAAAGCCGGCGGAGAAGGCGTCGCCGCATCCGGTGGTGTCGACGACGTCGACCTCGAACGCCGGGACCGCCCACTCGCCGCTTCCGTCGACGACGACCGCGCCCTCGGCTCCCCTGGTGGCCGCCACGCAGCCGACGCCGCGGTCGCGCAGGGCGCGGCATCCGGCCGGCAGGTCGTCGGCGCCGGTGAGGCCCAGCACCTGCTCGTCGTTGGGCAGCAGGTAGTCCAGGTGCGCGAACACGGGGGCGATCCAGTCCACGATGGCCGCCGCCTGGTCGCCGGGTGCGAGGATGTCGGCGGAGGTGGTGACGCCGTGCTCGCGAGCGAAGGAGAGGATCTGCGCCGCCTGCTCGCCCCCCATGAACTCCGGCGCGCCCAGGTGCAGATGGGTGGCGGCCGCGATCGCATCCCAGGGGGCGTCGGCCGCGGTGTAGGTGGCGTTGGCGCCGACGACGTGGAAGGCGGGGCGCGACCCGTCGGAGCGGATGGGCAGCACGCTGGCCGACGTCTGCACGTCGGCCTCGGTCCGGCGGACCAGCAGCTCCGGGTCCACGCCGGCCCGGGTGAGCAGGTCGACGAGCACATCGCCGAGGGCGTCCGACCCGATCGCCCCGGCGCTGCGCACCTCGGCGCCGAGCTTGGCCAGCGTCAGCGCGGTCCCGCCGGCCGGGCCGGCGGCGGTGATGCGGATGCTGTCCACGAGCTGGCCGCCCTGACCCTCGGGAATCGCCTCGACGGGGCGCACCAGCACGTCGAGGACATGGACCCCGAGGGCCACCACCCGCATCGGAGCGGTCATTCGCTGCGGTCCTGGAGCGTGCCGTAGCCGCGCGCGGCGATGGCATCGATGAAGTCCTGGGCCTGGCCGGCGTCGAGCGTACGGGGACGGCCGACGGCGGCGGCGCGCCAGTACAGATCGCAGGCCCATTCGAGCAGCAGGGCGTTGCCGACCGCGCCATCGAGATCGGGGCCGATGGCGATCATCCCGTGGTTGGCCATGAGCGCCGCGGCGCGGCCCTCGAGCGCGTCGAGGGTGAGCTGCGCCAGCTCCGGGGTGCCGAACGTGGCGTACGCCGCCACCCGGATGGGCCCGCCGAGCACGAGCATCTGGTAGTGGACGAGCGGGAGCTCGTCCAGGACGCACGCCAGCGCCGTCCCGGCCGGGCTGTGGGCGTGGACGACCGCGCCGGCCTGGAAGCGGCGGTAGGCGCCGAGGTGCAGCTCGATCTCGGAGGTCGGCGCGTAGTCGCCGTGCACCATCCTGCCGTCGAGGTCGACGACCACGACCTGCGAGGGCTCGAGCTCGGCCAGCACCGCGCCGGTGGGGGTCACGGCCACGTGCTCGCCGGCGCGCGCGGAGATGTTGCCCGCGGTGCCCAGGACGAGCTTCTCGGCCGCCACGCGCCGGGCCGCGGCGGCGACGGCCTCGCGGGCCGCGTCGAGCATTTGCGTCGTCATGACACCCACGCTAACATGAAGTTGTACTCAGTTTCAACTTTTATGGGACCCCAGCTCGACACCCGCCTGCGCAACGTGCCCACCCAGGCCCGCAGCCGCGAGCGGCTGCGCCGGGTGCTCGACGCCGCTGACCAGGTCCTCGCCCGCGACGGCGCCGGTGCGTTCACCACTACCCGGATCGCGCGCGTGGCAGGCGTCCCGGTGGGCTCGGTCTACCGGTACTTCCCCGACAAGGAGGCGATCGTCGAGGCGCTGGCCACCCGCTACTGGAGCGAGTTCGCCGATCTCGTCGCGGCGGCCGCGGAGCTCGACGAGCACTCCCCCATGCCCGACCCGGCCGGTGGCGTGCTCGAAGCCCTGGCGGCGGCATTCCGCGGACGGCCCGGCTTTCTCGCCCTGTGGTACGGGGGTCTGCGCACCGAGCGAATCCGCGACGCCACCCGCCCGACCCGGGAGGCCATCGCCGCCTCGGTGCAGCGGATCCTCGCGGTGCACTGGCCACGGGCCTCGGCCCGCGACCGCGCCGCCGCCGCCCGCATGGTCGTGGTGGCCGGCGACGGGCTTCTGCGCGAGGCCTTCCGGACCTCGCGCCGTGGCGACGAGCAGCTCCTGGCCGAGAGCCGCCTGATGCTCGGCGCCTACGTGCGCGAGCGCCTCGGGGAGGCCCGCGCGTAAACCGGCTCGTGGCGCTGCGGGCCGTGGCGCCGGGTTACTACAGTAAATGAAGTATGTCCACGTTCTGGCGGCTGCTCGCGTTTCTGCGCCCCTACCGCAAGGGGGTGATCTGGTCGTTCGTGCTCGCCTTCGGAGCGCTCGGCGCCACCGTCCTGATCCCCTATCTCACCGGGTTGGCGATCAACGCCATCAGCGGCCACCACCGCCACCGGCTGGTCGTGCTGACCCTGGTGATCCTCGCCGCCGCGCTCGGCCGTCTCGTCCTGAGCGTGTTCCGGCGGCTGGTGGCGGGCGAGGTGTCGTTGCGCGTCGAGGTCGACCTGCGCGAGACGCTCTACGGCCACCTCCAGCGCCTCGAGCTCGGGTTCTTCGACCGTCAGCAGACGGGCCAGCTCATGTCCCGCGCGACCGTCGACCTCCAGTCCGTCCGCTTCTTCCTCGGCTACGGGCTCGTCTTCATCGCCCAGGCGGTGGTGACGATCCTGCTCGCCGCCGTCGCCATGTTCATCCTCCAGCCCGGCCTGGCCGCCATCTCGCTGGCGCCGGTCCCGTTCGTGGTCCTCATCGCCAACCGCTACGGCCATCGCTCGCGGCCCGCGATGCAGGAGGCCCAGCAGCGCATCGCCGAGCTCACCGCCGACGCCGAGGAGAACGTCTCGGGCGTCCGCGTCGTCAAGGCCTTTGCCCAGGAGGAGCGCCAGCTGGAGCGCTTCCGCCACACGGTCCAGCGCGTCTTCGACCAGCAGATGGTCGCCACCCGCATCCAGGCGCTGTTCAACCCGCTCCTCAGCTTCCTGCCCAACCTCGGTCTTGCCGCCATCCTCCTCTTCGGCGGGCGCCAGGTGATCGACGGCTCGCTCACCCTGGGCGCGTTCACCGCGTTCTACGCCTACCTGCTCATGCTCATCTCGCCGATGCGGACGCTCGGGTACATGCTGGGCGCCTCGCAGCGCTCGACCGCCTCGGGCGCGCGCATCTTCCAGGTGCTCGACCGCGAGCCCCGCATCGAGTCCGCGCCCGACGCCCCGCCCCTGCCGGCGGGCGGTGGCCACGTGTCCCTGCGCGGGGTGTCCCTCACCTTCGAGGGCGCGAACCACCCGGCGCTCAGCGACATCGACCTCGACGTTCCCGCCGGACAGGTGGTGGCGCTCGTCGGCGCGATGGGATCGGGCAAGTCGGCGCTGGTGTCGCTGCTGCCGCGGCTGTACGACGTCAGCGACGGCGCGGTGCAGATCGACGGCGCCGACGTGCGCTCGGTGGAGGTGCACAGCCTGCGCCAGGCCATCGCCGTCGTCAACGACGACCCCTTCCTGTTCAGCGCCACGATCCACGACAACATCGCCTACGCCCGGGCCGACGCCACCCGCGAGGAGGTGGAGCGCGCCGCCGTGGCGGCGCAGGCCGACGGGTTCATCGCGCGCCTGCCCGACGGCTATGACACCCGCGTGGGCGAGCGCGGCCTCACGCTGTCTGGCGGCCAGCGCCAGCGGATCGCCATCGCCCGCGCGATCCTGGCCGACCCGCGGATCCTCATCCTCGACGACGCGACCTCGTCGGTGGACACCTCCACCGAGGGTGAGATCAAGCGCGCTCTGGGCGACGTGCTCACCGGCCGCACGACGTTCGTCATCGCCCACCGGCTGTCGACGATCTCCCTGGCCGACCGGATCGTCGTGCTCGAGGCCGGGCGGGTGGCCGCCGACGGCACCCACGACGAGCTCCTGGAGCAGTCCGAGCTGTATCGCGAGATCGTGGAGTCCAACCCCGCCCGCTCACCCGACCAGGTCTTCCTCACGCGCAACCCCACCGAACGTGAGGTGGCGGGCCTGTGAGCGCCGTCACCAACCGACGCACGGAGCTGCGCCGCCGCCTGCAGGAGACCGGCGGGCGCGGGCGCAAGCTGCGCGGCCTGGCCGAGCTGCTGGCCCCCTACCGCTGGCGGGTGGCGGCGATGTTCGTGGCGCTGGTGGCCGCCACGGCCGCGGCGCTGGCCCCGGCGCCGCTGGCCAAGCTCGCCATCGACCAGGGCATCCGCCGCCGCGACACCGGGGCGCTGGACCTGATCGTGGTCGCCTTCCTCGTCTCGGCGGTCATCTACGGCATCGCCACCTACGCCCAGACCTACCTCGTCGGCTGGGTGGGCCAGCGCGCGCTCCAGGACCTGCGGCTCAAGCTGTTCGCCCACCTGCAGTCGCTGTCGATCGGCTTCTACTCGCGCAACCGCGCCGGCGTGCTCATCAGCCGCATGACCAACGACGTGGAGGCGCTGGACCAGCTCGTCGAGGACGGGCTGGCCACGCTGATCCAGTCAAGCCTCACCCTGCTCGGCGTCGTGGCGATCCTGCTCGTGCTCGACTTCCACCTGGCGCTGCTCACGTTCATCGCGCTGCCGATCCTCGGCCTCGGCGCGCTGGCCTTCCGGATCGCCTCCGCCGACGCCTACCGGCTCACCCGCGAGAAGATCGCGGCGATCACCGGCTACCTGCAGGAGACACTGTCGGGCATGCGCGTGGTGCGCGCCTTCGGCCAGGAGCGCCGCCACATCGCGGAGTTCAAGGCGCTCAACGAGGAGAACCGCCGGGCCAACATGACCACGGTCAAGCTCAACGCCGCCTATTTCCCGGGGGTGGAGCTGCTCTCGGGGCTGGTCACGGTCGAGATCCTGCTCATCGGCGGCTACGAGGCGATCAACGGGCACACGCTGACCGGCGTGGTGTTCGGCTTCATCGCCGCGCTCAACAACTTCTTCGATCCCATTCAGCAGCTCTCGCAGCTCTACACCACCTACCAGTCGGGCATGGCCGCCCTGGACAAGATCTTCGGGCTGCTGGACGAGAAGCCCGAGCTGGTCGACGCGCCCGACGCGATCGAGCTCGGGCAGATCCGCGGCGAGGTGATCTTCGACCACATGTCCTTCCGCTACGGGTCCGATGACGAGGGCCCGTGGGCGTTGCGCGACATCAACCTCACCATCGCCCCCGGCCAGACGGTGGCCCTCGTCGGCGAGACCGGCGCCGGCAAGTCGACCTTCGCCAAGCTCGTGGCCCGCTTCTATGACCCCACCGAGGGCGCCGTCCGCGTCGACGGCCACGACCTGCGCGCCGTCACCGCTCACTCGCTGCGCTCCCAGATGGGGATGGTGCCCCAGGAGGGCTTCCTGTTCAGCGGCACCGTGCGCGACAACCTGGCCTTCGGCCGGACTGACGCGACCGAGGCGCGGCTGCGCGACGCCGCGCGGGCGGTGGGCGCCGACGACTTCATCATGGCGCTGCCCCAGGGCTATGACACCGAGGTCGGCGAGCGCGGGGTCCAGCTCTCCGCCGGCCAGCGCCAGCTCGTCGCCTTCGCGCGGGCGCTCGTGGCCGATCCGCGCATCCTCGTCCTCGACGAGGCAACCGCCAACGTCGACGTGCACACCGAGAGCCTCATCGAGGAGGGCCTGCGGCGCCTGGTGGCCGGGCGCACCTCGATCGTGATCGCGCACCGGCTGTCCACGATTCGCCACGCCGCCCGGATCCTGGTCATGGAGCACGGCCAGATCGTCGAGCAGGGGACCCACGACGAGCTGCTGGCGGCCGAGGGCCGCTACTGGCAGCTCTACCGCGACTGGGCCGAATCCGGATGACGTCAGTCGGCGCCCGATCAGGCGAGCCTGGACAGCGGGCGGGCGCACGACCGACCGCCGCCTGACGCGGCACACTGAACGCGTGCCGATCACCGTCACCGCCCTCGCCGTCACCCCGGTCAAGGGGATGCGCCTGCGATCCGTCGACGCCGTCGAGCTCTCGGAGCTCGGCGCGCACGGCAACCGGGCTTTCTACGTCATCGACGAGAGACGGCGGCTCATGAACGGAAAGGGGGCCGGGCGGATGCAGGCGGTCGTCCCGGACTTCGACGTCGGCGCGGGCGAGCTCACCTTCGCCTTCCCGGCGGGCGAGGTGGTGACCGGACGCGTCGAGCTCGGCGATGAGATCCAGACCAACTACTTCGGCTCCATCCACCTCGCGCGCGAGGTCGTCGGACCCTGGGCCGACGCGCTGTCGCAGTTCATGGACCAACCGGTGCGTCTGGTGGCGTCGCCGGGGGTCGGCGCCGACCGCGGGCGCGCCGGGTCCGTGTCGTTGATGTCGCGGGCCTCGCTGCGCCAGCTCGCCGAGGTCGCGGGCTCAGAGCCCGTCGACGGGCGGCGCTTTCGCATGCTCATCGAGGTCGAGGGCGTCGGCGCCCACGCCGAGGACGACTGGGTCCGCCACCAGGTACGGGTCGGTCCCGCGCTGGTGGAGTGGCACGGGCACGTCGGACGGTGCGCCACCACGACCCGGGATCCGGACAGCGGGGAGGTCACGTTCCCCACGCTGCACCTCCTCGCCGCCTACCGCAAGGAGCACCCCAGCGAGGAGCCCCTGCCCTTCGGGATCTACGGCGAGGTGCTCGAGGGCGGGCCGGTCCATGTCGGAGACACGGTGGAGGTGGTGCGATGAGCGCCGAGGGACAGCGGGTCAGCGTCGCGGTCTCCGATCACGTGGCGACGGTCACGCTGACACGGGCCGACAAGCACAACGCGCTCGACGTGGCCATGTTCGAGGCCATCGTGGGCGCCGCGGACCGCCTGGCCGGCGAGTCCGGCGTCCGGGCGGTGGTCCTCCACGGGGCGGGGCCGAGCTTCTGCAGCGGGCTGGACGTCGTCAGCATCATGGCCGCCGGCAACGGGCTCGACGGTCTGGTGGAGCGGGTGCGCGGTGAGGTGCCCAACTGGTTTCAGCGCGCCGCGCACGCGTGGCTGGAGCTGCCGATGCCGGTCATCGCCGCTCTGCACGGCAACTGCCTGGGCGGCGGCCTGCAGATCGCGCTGGGCGCCGACATCCGCATCGCCGCGCCGAGCACCCGGCTGTCGGTGATGGAGGTCAAGTGGGGCCTGGTTCCGGACATGTCGATCACACGCACGCTGCCCCGGCTCGTCGGCATCGACGTGGCCAAGGAGCTGACCTTCACCGGGCGCGTGTTCGAGGGCGACGAGGCGGCGCGCCTGGGCGTCGTCACCCGCCTCAGCGACGATCCCCTGGCGGCGGCCCGGGAGCTGGCCGCCGAGATCGCCGGGCGCTCGCCGGACGCCGTGCGCGCGGCCAAGCGGTTGTATGACGAGTCGTGGACGGGCGACGCCCAGCGCACGCTGGCGCTGGAGGCCGAGCTTCAGCTGGCGCTGATCGGCTCGCCCAATCAGCTCGCCGCCGTGGCCGCCGGGTTCTCCAAGGAGCCGGCGGAGTTCGCCGACCCCTCCTGAGCGCCGCCGGCCGAGGCCTGGGGGCGGTCGAGGATCGCGCGCAGGACCGTCTCGAGCTCGGCGCCCGGGTCCTGTGGCATCGCCGCGGCGCGCCAGCCGACGTGGGCGTCGGGACGGACCAGGACGCAGCCATCCTCGCCGACCTCGCGCAGGCGCGCCCAGTCGTCGTAGAGGTCGATGTAGCGGCGGCCCGGGCCGATGACGTGGGCGGCGATCTCGATGCCCAGCGTGGCCCCCACGGCCTCCGCGGCCTGCGCCCAGCGCCGGCCCGCGACGCCGGTGAACAGCGAGAAGCGGCCCTTGCCGGCGAGGTCGTGCGTGGACACCTTGTGGCCGTCATCGCCCAGCCAGCAGTGGGGCAGGCGGGCCCCGGGCCACGTCGTCGGGTGGTAGTAGAGCTCGGGATCGCGGGTGTACTCGGGCTCCGGGGTCCCGTCTGAGACGACGGCGCCGGACCGGTAGCGCTGGCCCATCTCGACGCCGTGGGCGTTGAACTCATAGTCCTTGAGCTCGAGCGCCCTGCGCAGCCGCTCGCGGCGTTCGGCGCCTTCGGCGCTGTCGTCGGCACGCGCCCGCATGCGCTCGTTCATCACTTCGGGGTCGCTGGTGTCGGTGATGCCGAGCGCCTCGAAGATGGGGCCGAACTCCTCGATCGACTTGTTGGCGCGCAGGACGATCTGCCTGCCGATCGGCGAACGCTCGGGGTCATAGCTGTCCAGCAGGCCGGGGCCGGCCTGACCGCGCAGGACGTAGGCCAGCTTCCAGCAGAGGTTGTAGGCGTCCTGGGCCGAGGTGTTGGACCCGAGCCCGTTCGACGGCGGATGACGGTGCACGGCGTCGCCCATGCAGAACACGCGGCCGGCGCGGTAGCGGGTCGCGTACCACTTGTTGTTGCCCCACACCGAGGTGGAGCGGATCGTGATCGGCACCGTGTCGTCGCCGATGAGGTTGTGGGCGATCGCGGTGGCGGCCTCGTCGTCGAGCTCGGGCGGCGGCTCTGAGATGTCGTAGCCCCATACGATCAGCCACTCGTTCCAGGTCCGCACCATCCGCACCAGGCCCAGGCCGATGCCGCCGATGTCCGAGCCGGGCTGCAGCACCCAGTACAGGACGCTCGGCCGGTGGGCGACCTTCGCGCTGAGGTCGGCGGAGAAGACGATGTTCATCGAGCCGGCCACGTCCATCTGCCCCTCGTGCGGCAGGTCGACATCGCGCGCGATCTGGCTGCGTCCGCCGTCGGCGCCGATCACGTACTTGGCGATGATCGTGTACTGGCTGCCCGAGAGGCGGTCGCGCACCCGGACCTCGACGTCGTCGTCGCGCTGGGTCAGGCCCAGGTACTCCGTGTCGAAGCGGATCCGCGAGCCACGCTCGGCGGCGTGGCCGACCAGGATCGGCTCGAGCAGCGTCTGGGGGAGGTCGCAGTGCGTGCACGGGCTGGCCAGCGTGTAGTCGGCCTGGCGGGCCGGGTGGGTCCCCCACGTCCGTACCCGCCCGATCTCATCGCCTGAGAGGCTCGTGCAGAACACGGTGTCGCCCATCAGGTGCTGGGGGGTGCCGTTGGCCGTGATGTCGTCCTCGATCCCGAGGTCACGGAAGATCTCGACGGTGCGCTGGTTGGTGATGTGGGCGCGGGGCGTGTTGGCGGTCCAGCGGTACTTGGTCACCACCATGTGCTCGACCCCGAGCGTGGCCAGGCTCAGCGCGGCGGTGGCCCCCGCCGGCCCGGTGCCCACGACGAGGACGTCGGTATGGATCGCGTCGGTCATCGGCTCATTCTCATGTGAGCGCACAACCTTTCACAGACCGCACCCGTCGCGCAATCGGCAAGCGACCTGCACCCGCGGACAACGACGCCTGCGTGCATTGACTGGGCCACAGCTGCCCAAGCTGGTAAGAATGCTGCCGACACGCTCGGCCCCGTCGGAAAGGACACGCCTGATGCCCACTGGAATCGGACAGCGGATTCGCCGCCGGGAGGACCCGCGATTCCTCCTGGGACGCGGGCGTTACGTCGACGACACCAAGATCGAGAACGCGATGTACGTGACGTTCGTGCGCTCCTCCGTGGCGCACGGCGCGATCACCTCCATCGACGCCGACGAGGCCCGCGCGCTGCCGGGGGTCCAGGTGTTCACCGCCGAGGACCTCGGTCTGCACCCCACCCCGCCCCCGCCGATGCTCCAGGTCCACGAGAGCATGTTCCGGCCGCCGATGGCGTCCGACCGGGTCCGCTACGTCGGGGAGATCGTGGCCGCGGTGGTCGCCGAGTCGCGCGAGGCATCCGTCGACGCCGCCGACCTGGTCGTGGTCGACTACGACACGTTGCCCGTCGTCACCGACATCCGTGAGGTCGTCAAGGACGGGGTCCTGCTGTTCGAGCCCGCGGGCTCCAACACGTGCCTGCGGATCCCGGGCGCGGGCGAGGAGGACTTCTTCGCCGGCTGCGACACCATCATCACGGGCTCGAACGAGAGCCCGCGCCTGCTCGCCCTGCCGATCGAGCCCCGCTCGACCGTCGCCGAGTTCGAGGACGGGAAGCTGACCATCCATCTCTCGACCCAGACGCCGCATCAGGACAAGGCGGGCATCGCCGCCACCTTGGGGCTTCAGCCCGAACAGGTCCGCGTGGTCGCCCCCGACGTCGGCGGCGGCTTCGGCGGCAAGGGCTTTGACGTCGAGGACATCCTCATGGGCGCTCTGGCTCAGAAGATGAACCCACCCGCCCCGGTCCGCTGGACCGAGACGCGCTCGGAGCACATGGTGGCCATGCACCACGGCCGCGCGCAGTGGGCCGACTTCGAGCTCGGCGGCACCAAGGACGGGACGTTCAAGGCGCTGCGGGTCAAGCTGCTCCAGGACGCCGGCGCCTACCCCGGCATCGGGGCCTTCCTCGCCGTGCTGACCCAGATGATGTCCAGCGGCGTCTACGACATCCCCAAGATCGAGGTCGACATCACCGCGGTCGTCTCCAACTCGACGCCGGTCGGCCCGGTGCGCGGCGCGGGCCGCCCCGAGGCGACCCAGATGATCGAGCGCGCCGTCGACATGTATGCGGTGGAGATCGGGATGGACCCGGCCGAGCTGCGGCGACGCAACTTCATCCCCAACGACAAGTTCCCCATCCAGACCGCCGCCGGCGCCACGTACGACGTCGGGGACTACGCCGGCGCCCTGGATCGCGCGCTGGAGCAGGCGGGCTATGACGAGCTGCGCCGCGAGCAGGAGAGTCGCCGCGCCAACGGTTCCAACACGCTGCTCGGGATCGGCATCGCGGTCTACGTGGAGATCACCAACGGGATCGGCGAGGGCGAGTTCGGCGCCGTCGAGATCACCGAGGCCGGCGGCGCCATCGTCCGGACGGGCTCCTTCTCCCACGGCCAGGGCCACGAGACGACGTTCGCCCAGATCGTCTCCGAGCGCACGGGGATCGACCTCGACAACATCCAGGTGGTCGCCGGCGACACCGACCGCGTCCCGCGCGGAACCGGGACCTACGGCTCCAAGTCCACGCAGATCGGCGGCGCCGCCGCCGGGCAGGCCTCGGAGATCCTCGTCGACCGGGCCAAGCAGCTCGCCGCCGACGCGCTGGAGGCCAGCCCCGAGGACATGGTGCTCGACCTGGACACCGGCAGCTTCCACGTCACCGGCTCGGCCCAGCCGTCGCTGGCCTGGGCCGAGCTCGCCGGACGTCTGCTCCAGGATGGTCGCCTGGCCGAGCTGAGCGCGGAGACCGACTTCAAGCCCGACACGCCCACCTTCCCCTTCGGGGCCCATGTCGCGGTGGTCGAGGTCGACGCCGAGACGGGCTCGGTCCGCCTGATCCGGATGATCGCGTGCGATGACGCGGGGCGCCTCATCAACCCCATGGTCGCCGACGGGCAGGTGCACGGCGGCCTGGCGGCCGGCATCGCTCAGGCGCTGTACGAGGAGGTCCGCTACGACTCCGAGGGCAACCCCCAGCACGGGAATCTCGTGACCTACTGCATCCCGACGGCGGCGGAGCTGCCTTCCTTCGAGCGCGTCGAGATGGAGACCCCGACGCCGGTCAACCCCCTCGGAGCCAAGGGCATCGGGGAGTCGGGGACGATCGGAGCCACGCCCGCGGTCCACAACGCCGTCATCGACGCGCTGTCGCACCTGGGCGTGCGCCACCTCTCGATGCCGGCCAACGGCGAGACGGTGTGGCAGGCGATCCGGGACGCCAAGGTCGCCGGCGCGCAGGTCCGCACCTGAGCGCCAGGCGCCGTTGCGCCGGCCCGCACCTGAGCGCCAGGCGCCGTTGCGCCGGCCCGCACCTGAGCGCCGGGCGCCGTTGCGCCGGCCCGCACCTGAGCGCCGGGCGCCGTCCCGCGCCCTTGGTGAGGCGGGCCTAGAGGAGATCGAGCAGATCCGCAACGCCGTCGATGGCGGCGTCGGGGCGGCGCTTGGCCGGGACGGTGGCGAGGTCGAGCGTGCCGCTGATGCCGCTGCGGACCAGGATCGTCTGAGAGCCGCCCATCTTGCCCAGCGCGATGTCCATGCTCAGGTCGTCGCCGATCACCGCGATGCTCTTCGCCGGGACGCCGAGGCGGTCCTGGAGCGCGGTGACGGCGGCGCGCGACGGCTTGCCCAGCACGCGGGGCCGCGCGCCCGAGACCTTGGCGATGGCGGCGGTGATCATGGCGCCTCGGCTGAAGATGATCCCGTTGGCCCCGGCATAGCCGCGGACGTAGCTGGAGGTGAAGAGCGGGGCGTTGCGGGTGGTGATGGCGCGGGCCGCCCGCTCCACCTCGGCCAGCGGCACGTCCTGGAGGTGGGCGACGAACACCGCGCCGGCGTCCTCGCCGTCGGTGAGGGCGATGCCGTGGCTGCGCATGTGGGCTTGGACCGACTCGGTGCCGAAGGCGTGGACGGGGTGGCGGCGTGGGTGCTTGACCAGCCACGCGGTGGCGCTGTCCACCGGGGTCAGCACCTCATCGTCTGACACGTGCAGGCCATCCTCGCGCAGCCCCCGGGCGATGGTGGGCGAGGGCACGTGGCTGCCGTTGGTGAAGAGCACGAGCCGGCGGCCCGAGGCCCGGATGCGCTCGAGCACGTCGACAGCGCCGGGTTGGGGGTGGCCGCGGCCGTCGGGGCCGCGGTGCAGCAGCGTGCCGTCGATGTCGAACATGAAGGCGCGCGCGTCGTCGAGGTGCAACCCGCGCCCGTTGTCAGCCACGGCGCCAGACCACCTGCTCTGAGTCGGTGCGGATCTCGACATGGGTCAGCGACGGGCGGCGCTCGAGCTCTGAGAGCAGGGTGACGAGCGGTGACCGGCCGGGGCGGGCTGCGGGCAGCGGCGCGCGCGGCCGGCCGCCGGCACCGTCGCCGTCGCGCGCCGCGACCATCGCGTCGACCTGCTCGGCGGGCATCGTCAGACGCAGGAGCAGGTCCTCCTCGGAGATGCGGTGGCCGAACTTCTCGCGGGCGCCCTCGAGCGTGATGGGTTGCAGCTGGGCCAGCTTGCTGGCCTGGGGGCGGGCCAGGACCTTGTCGGCGATCGCCGGGTCGACCGGGGCCGGCGGGTCGCCGTAGTGGCCGAGGAAGAACCGAACGGTCTCGTCGGAGACGTTGGCCCAGCGCTCTGAGTCGATGACGTTGCGCGCCGCCTGGCTGGCGATGAACTGGGAGACCGGCGTGACGATGATCGGATAGCCCATCTCGGCCCGGACCCGGGTCACCTCCTCCAGGACCTGCTCGAAGAGCTCGGGCCGGCGCAGCTCGGTCAGCATCCGCCGCGTCGTGGTGACCATCCCGCCCGGCAGCTGATGGCGGTAGTAGGCGGCATCGAACTCGCGGGGGGCGCCTGCCGGCAGGCCCTTGGCGGAGGCGATCTGGGCGAAGTGCTCGGCGACGCGCTCCTGCTCTGCGAGGTCGAGCGGATGCGCGTAGCCGGCGGCCTCGAGGTTGCGGACCGTGCTGAGCGCCTCGGGCTGTGACGTGCCGCGGCCCAGCGGCCCCGCGGCCGTGTGCACGGTGTCAAAGCCGGCTCTCACCCCCTCGACGTAGACCTGCGGCGCGAGGCCGATCGTGCAGTGGCTGTGGAGCTCGAGCGGGCGCTCGCCGGCGGCGGCGCGCAGCGGCGGCGCGAGCTCGCGCACGGCGTCGACAGTGAGCAGGCCACCGGGGTCCTTGAGATAGAGGACGTCCATGTTGGGGCAGTCGGCGAGGGCGGCAGCGACGCCGGCGTAGTACTGGTGGGTGTGGACCTCGCTGATGGAGTAGGTGAGCCCGATCACCACCTCCTCCACTCCCTCGGCCTTGGCCATCGCCGCGATCCGCTGCACCCGGTCGGGATGATTGGACGGATCGGCGATCTGCACCCGGCGCAGCCCGTTGCGCACCGCGAGCCGGTAAGAGAGGCGCATGACCTCCTCGTCGGCCGGCACCCAGGAGATGAAGCGCATTCCGGTCGTGATCATCCCCAGCGGGGTCTCGGGCATCGCCTGGGAGACGAGGCGGATCCGCTCCCAGGGGTCCTCCTGGTGAAAGCGCACCGAGACGGCCATGTGGGTGCTCGAGGTGAAGTCCAGAGCGTGGTATCCCACGCGATCCAGCACCGGCGCGATGGCGAGCACGTCGGGGGTGGTCAGCCCGGTGGCGCTCCACAGGCTCTGGTTGCCGTCACGGGTGGTGGTGTCGACGAAGCCGATCGTCCTGGTCATGGGGCTATCGGAGCGCCCGTTCGAGCCAGTCGGTGGTCACGGGGCCGGAGCGGAAGTCCGGGTGGCCCAGGATGCCGATCAGCAGGGTCCGGTTGGTCTCCACGCCCTCGACGTCGAGGTCCTCGAGCGCGTCCACGAGCGTGTCGAGCGCGTGCTCGCGATCGGCGCCGTGGGCGATGAACTTGCCGAGCAGCGAGTCGTAGTAGGGCGGGACGAGGGCCCCGGCCTGACAATGGGTGTCGACCCGGAGCCCCTCGCGCTCGGGGACCGCGAACAGCGAGAGGCGGCCCGGGCTCGGGGCGTAGCCATGGCTGGGATCCTCGGCGTTCAGCCGGCATTCGACGGCGTGGCCGTGGTAGGAGACATCGTCCTGGCCGATCTCCAGCGGATCCCCGGCGGCGATCTGGAGCTGCATGGCCACCAGATCGAGGTAGGTGATGGCCTCGGTCACCGGGTGCTCGACCTGGATGCGGCAGTTGACCTCGAGGAAGTACGGATCGCCGGTGGCCGCGTCGATGACGAACTCCACCGTCCCGAGGTTGCGGTAGCCGATGCGCTTGGCGAACGCCACCGCCGACTCCTGGAGGCGGCGGCGCGTCTCTTGAGAGAGCGCCGGGGCCGGAGCCTCCTCCACCACCTTCTGAAACCGGCGCTGCACCGAGCAGTCGCGCTCGCCGAGATGGAGCACCGCCCCCTGATGGTCGGCCGCGATCTGGACCTCGACGTGCCGGGCGGACTCGATCAGCTTCTCCAGATAGACGCGGTCGTCGCCGAACGCGGCGCCGGCCTCGCTGCGCGCGAGCCCGAGCAGGGTGTCGAGCTCGTCGTCGTCGTGCACGCGCTTGATGCCGCGGCCCCCTCCCCCACCGGCCGCCTTGACCAGGAGCGGGTAGCCGATCTCATGGGCGAGCGCGCGCGCCGCATCGCCGTTGGCGACCTCTCCGCCCGGAAGGACCGGAGCCCCGGCGCGCCCCGCCTCCGCGCGAGCGGCCAGCTTGTCACCGGCGAGCTGCATCGCGTGGGTCGGCGGGCCGACGAAGGTGAGCCCGTGCTCGCGCGCCTGGTCGGACAGACGCGGGCTCTCAGAGAGGAAGCCGTAGCCGGGGTGGATGGCGTCGCAGCGGGTGCTCAGCGCGGCGTGGACCACGACGTCGGCGCGCAGGTAGCTCTCCGACGCGGGTCCGGGGCCGATGCACACGACGCGGTCGGCGATCCGGGCCGCCATCCCCTTCATGTCGGGCTCGGAGGCGCCGACGACGGCCTGGAGCCCGAGCTTGTGGCAGGCATTGACGATGCGGACGGCGATCTCGCCCCGGTTGGGGATGAAGACGCGCCTCATCCGTCGGGTGTGACGCGGAACAATGGCTCGCCGTACTCGACGAGGTGGCCGTTCTCGCTGCAGATCTCGGCGATCGTCCCGCTCACCCCGGCCGGCACCGAGTTCATCATCTTCATGACCTCGATGATGCAGACGGTGGTCTCGGGCCCGACGGTGGCGCCGACCTCGACGAACGGAGCGGCGCCAGGGGCCTCGGCGCGGTAGAAGGTGCCGAGCATCGGAGACGCGATCGTGTGCAGTCCGTTGGTTTGTGGCGT
This sequence comes from uncultured Actinomycetota bacterium, assembly GCA_963771675.1. Classification (GTDB taxonomy): domain Bacteria; phylum Actinomycetota; class Thermoleophilia; order Solirubrobacterales; family Solirubrobacteraceae; genus Palsa-465. The sequence continues at coordinate 126,537 of CAVYUJ010000014.1, forward strand.
GGACGGTTGCGCGACCGGCAGAGGAGCACGCTCCGGGACTCGTGCTACACGATCAGTCTCGGACCGTGCATCCTCCGCCGCCGCTGAGCCCTTACGTACATGCAGGCTGAAGCCTTCGGTTTCGATGCGGAGCTCGTCGAGGTCCGATTCGTCGATGATGCGGAGGATCTCGCGGACGTCGTCGTCGGTGAGCGCCATCAGCCGGTGGCTCCGAACTTGTTGAAGATCATGGACATGGCGGATGTGGGCGCGGGGGCGGCTGACGGCTCGGGCTTGCGCAGGCCCGTGACCGGGCGCGATTGGAGGACGAACAGCTCCCCGTCGCGGTCGAAGGCCCACTCGATGTCCTGGGGGGCGCCGAAGTGCCCTTCGACGCGCTTGGCGGTCGCGACGAGCGTCGTGAGGGCGTCGGCGTCGAGACAGGGGGCGTTGCGGCGGACTTCGTCGACGTCCACGCGCTCGGTCCCGTTGGCGGCGGGGACGTACTCGACCGCCTTGTCGTTGATGGTCTGCCTGACGACCTCGCCGGTGACCTTGGAGACGAGGTAGTCATCGGGCGTGACCTCGCCTCCGACGACGGCGAGGCCCAGGCCCCAGCTGGCGTTGATGGCGACCATGCTGCGGTCCCCGCTCACCGGGTTGCAGGTGAACATCACGCCGGAGACCGCGGCGTCGACCATGAGTTGGATGGTGACCCCCATGGCGGGATTCTCGACGCCGAAGCGCCGGCGGTAGGCGACCGCCTCGGTGCTGTGCAGGCTCGCCCAGCACTTGGTGACGGCAGCGCAGACCGCGTCGACCCCGCGCACCCACAGGTAGGTGTCCTGCTGGCCGGCGAACGTCGCCTCGGCGCTGTCCTCGCCCAGGGCGCTCGAGCGCACCGCGACCGGCGCGTCGCCCCCCACCCCGTCACGTCGCGTCGCGTTCGGGCCCTCGCCCCCCAACCGCCCGTATCGCATCGCGATATCGCGGCGCAATATGTCGGTCAGCTCCTCCCCCGCCTCGGTGCTGATGGCAAAGCCCGGCGGCACCGGGATGCCCGCATGGAGCAGCTCCCCCAGGCTGGCGCTCTTGCCGCCGAAGCGGTCCGCGTCCGCGGCTCGAAGCTCGTCCAGCCCACGGGTCTGCTGAGCCTCGGCCGCCGTCATGCCCTCAATCTTCCCCGATGAGGGTCACCACGCCCGCCGAGCCGTCGACTCGGATCATCTGACCGGTGTGGATCAGAGCGGTGGCGCGCCCGGTCCCGACGACGGCGGGCAGGCCGTACTCGCGGCACACGATCGCGGCATGGGACATGACGCCGCCGACGTCGGTGACGGTGCCCTTGATCTTGGAGAAGATCGGCGCCCAGGCCGGGGAGGTGCTGCCGCAGACGAGGATCTCGCCGTCGCGCACGTCGGCGATCTCCTTGACGGACCGGACGACGCGGGCCGGGCCCTCGATCGTGCCGGGCGACGCCGGCGCGCCGTTGAGCTCAGAGCCGCCCTCGGTCTGCCGGGCCCACTCGCGCACGCGCTCGGTGGTCACGCCCCACAGCATGATCGTCATGGGGTCGGTGATCTCGGCCGGGGCGACGCCGAGCGCCGGCGGCGGGGTCCACTCCGCCAGGCGCTCGAGCAGCTCCTTGCGGCGGGCCACGATCGGCGGCCAGTGCTTGGGGCCCAGCGGCTGGCCGCCGGTGGCCCAGCACAGCACGAGCTCGTCGAGCGCCACCGACACCTCGTGTCGCCCGAGCTGGAAGATGTCCTCGGCCTCTTCGAAGAAGCCGCCCTCGGCCAGCAGCGCGCCGAACTCTCGGACCTTGTTCCACCAGCGGGTGAGGAACCAGTAGTCGCAGAAGAACTTGTGCTCCTCGACGTAGGGGAACACCGTCCGTGACAGGTTGAGCAGATCGGTCCATGGGCCGCGGACCTCGTCGGACAGCAGGGCCCCGTACTCCCCGGCCAGACGGTCGCGCTCACGCGCCACCTCCTCCGTCGGGCGCTCGGCGGGCGCGCCGGCATGCTGCGCGCTGATGTGGCCGATGATCGACGCGTACGGGATGCTGGGATCGTCCAGCCAGCTGCGGTAGTAGTGGGTGAGGCCGTCGCCGGTGGCCATGTTGAACCACGGGTCCTTGACCTTCTCGAGCTCGGCCAGCCACTCGCGGCCGGCGTCTGAACCCGACAGCTCGGCCTCGATGTCCTGCGGCGTGCGGCCCTCGACGAAGGAGCCGTCGACGCCCTTCTCGATGGCCACGCCGGCGAGCCGGCGCAGCTCGGCGTCGGGGCGGAACAGGAGCACATCGATCCCCGCCACCATCTGGGCGATGTGCTGGTCGGGGATGTCGGGCAGGTTGGCCTTGCACAGCTCGACGAAGGTGGCGTAGGCGCCGTAGCCGAGCAGCAGGAACTCGAAGTGGTTCTGCCACATGAGGTCGCCGAGGCGCAGGCACCGGCCGTAGGCGTTGAGCACCTCGTAGAAGGCGGTGTTGCGGTCCGCGTCGAACGCGACCTCGTCGGGCTCATACTCGGGCAGCCCGGGGACCTCGAGCGCGTCGAGCTCGGCGATGAGCGCGCGCATCTTGTCCTTCCACTTGTCGTAGAGCTCCGCCCAATTGGCGAAGTAGTGGCCCGCGCGCTTCTGGAAGTAGCCGGCCCGCTCGGCGATCTTGGCCGGATCGGTGACGGGATTGCCGGAGATGTAGACGTAGCCGTTGACGACCCGGTAGTCGATGCCCATCGCGGGCGGGACGGCGAACACACGGTTCTGCCACGAGCCCACCGCCTGATAGGGCGAGTCGATGCAGATGACGTCGAACGCCGGATGCGGGATCGGGAAATGCATCGAGTTCCAGAACCAGAACCGGTTCTCGTCCGCGTCGCGGCGGCGCTCGTCGAAGAGCGCGTAGTACGGGTACATCTCCTCCCAGCCCTCGCACCCCTCGGGGGTCGCGATCTCGTATGGGCTGGGGAATGAGCCGGTCTGTGCCGTCGTGGTCGTCATGCGTGGAATCCCTCCTCGGCCGCGCTTCGAGACACGGCATGGACTTGCCTTATACGGGACCGCGTCAGGACAAGTCAAACCGGCTTGCCCGTCAGCGCAGCGGCGCTTGCGAGACGGCGCGCGATTTGTGCGACGGCCGGCCGGGCGCGATAGGGTGCCCGCCGCCATGGCCACCTTCCTCCTCGTCCACGGCGCCATGGGCGGCGCATGGTGCTGGGAGCCCGTCATCCCGGGATTGGAGGCGGCCGGGCACGACGCGGTCGCCATCGACCTCCCCGGCCAGGGCTCCGACACGACGCCGCTGACCGAGATCACCCTGTATCGCTACGCCGATGCCGTCTGCGACGCCCTGGACGCCATGGAGGGGCCGGTGCTGCTCACCGGCCACAGCATGGGCGGCATGGTCATCACCCAGGCCGCCTCCCGGCGCCCGGACAGGCTCGCGGGCCTGGCCTACGTGGCCGCGTTCCTGCCAGAGCCCGGGCAGGCGCTGATCGACATCACCCACCTCCCCGAGGCGGCCGGCGACTCGGTGCAGGCCAACATCGTGGTGGACGGCGATCCGCCCGTGGCCACCATGCCGCCCGCGGCCGCCCCGGAGGCGCTGTATCACTGCTGCACGCAGGAGCGGATCGACTGGGCCCTGCCCCAGCGGGCCGGTCAGCCGGTGATTCCCTTCACCCAGCCCTTCACCCTTTCCGACGGGGAGGTTGAAGCGTTTGAGGGGCTCCCGCGGGCCTACGTGACGTGCCTGCAGGACCGGGCGATCAAGCCCGCCCTGCAGCGGCTGATGTACACGCGGGCGGGCTGTGACCCGGTGATCGAGATCGACACGGATCATTCGCCGTGGCTGTCGCGGACCGATGAGCTGGTGCGCGCGCTGGACCGGGTGGCTGGGGCACTAACGGCGTAGTTCGGGTCCCGTGCGGGTGGGGGTGCCGGCGGGGTTGAACGGCATGGCTTTTGAGGGAGGGGGGTGAAAACCCCTCTGCTGCAGGCTCTCAATAGATAGTGGGAGCAAATGGTCCTCACAGAACCAAAATCGCCCAAGACCCTGTGGATGCGGGCATGCGGGAACTGGCGGCGCGGCAGTCCGGGAACTTCACACGGGCCCAGCTGCTGGTGATTGGCCTCAGCAGTGAGGCGATCAAGGCGCGGTTGCGCACCGGCACGTTTGCTGCCCGCTACCACGGCGTCTACTGCCAGGCCCCCGCCCGCCAGGACGCACAGGCCCTCATCCACGCGGCCGTCCTGGCCGGCGGCCCGACCGCGGTGGCCAGCCACGCCTCCGCGGCGTGGCTGTGGGGATTCCTCCCCCACTACCAGCCACCCCCGGAGCTCAGCCTGCCCACCGGGGATCGCCGCCCCCGCCACATCCTCACCCATCGATGCCCGTCATTAGCGCCCCGTGACCTCACCCACCAACACGCCGTCCCCACCACCACCCGCGCCCGCACCCTGCTCGACCTCGCGCCCCGCCTCACCGCCAAACAGCTCACCCGCCTGGTCAACGACCAACGCCGCGAGGGCTACGTACGCCCACGAGCGCTCAAAGACGTCCTGGACCGCAACCCGCTGCACCCTGGCACCAAAGTGCTCAGGCCATTCGTGGAGAACCCCCGCAACCCCACCGACTCCCCCTTCGAGGACGCCTTCCTGGCCTTCGTCAAGGAGTACAACCTCCCGATCCCGCAGAGCAACATCTCACTCCACGGACGGAAGGTCGACGTGTTCTATCCGGAGGCGACCCTCATCGTCGAACTGGACGGCCTGGAGTTCCACGACGACCAGGACGCATTCAGGGACGACCGCGAACGCGACACCGAGAACCTCAAGCAGGGGCTGGCGACGATGCGGATGACCACGGACCGGCTGGAACTCAATCCCGCCTACGAGGCCGACCGGCTCATGGAGATCTACAACCGCCGGGTGGGCTAGTGATCGCGCATCGACGCCGGCCAGATCCCCTGCTTGCCGGGCGACAGGATCCCGTTGGGATCCAGGGCGTCCTTGAGCGTCTCGCAGAAGCGCCGGTAGGCGTGATCGCCGAAGGAGTACTGCTCGGCGGCGAGGTCCATGAAGTCCAGGTGGGCGCGGTACTCGCCGTAGCCGAGCTTGGCCGCCTCGACGACCAGCCGGCGGCTGACGTCGTAGGCGGCCCGTGCCTGGGCCTCGTCCTTGGTGTCGAAGATGACCATCGTGATGTGGATGAAGCTGCGGGCGTTGACCGGCAGCAGTCCGGCGATGTAGTCCAGGCCCGCGCCGTGGACCATCCCGCGCAGCAGGTCGCGCAGAGCCAGCGCGTCGGGCCCGGTCAGGGGCGCCACCGGCGAGAAGCCGATGTGGCCGCCCTCCTCGCCCCCGTACCACGCGGTCATCGCGTTCCAGTCCAGGTTGGGGATGCCGCCCTGGATCTTCTCGGCGGGGTTCTCGATGTCCGGGATCTGCTCCGGGGCGTACTTGGTCCCCCACACCTCGGCCCCGGGGATGGCCGTCTCGAAGGCGCGCTTGATCTTGGCGAACTTCACGTCGGCGATGGCCTCGTCCTCGTAGAGCGCGAAGCGCATCAGCCAGCGGCCGATGTCCAGCTCACGCGCCATCCGGTCCAGCACGTCATCGGGGATCGGCCCCTCCCCGGTCCAGAAGTCCGCCCGCCGCGCCACCACGGCCCCGTACAGCACCGTGTTCATCACCTGGGGGACCATGCGGATCGTCCCGTCGAGCATCAGCGCGCGCAGCGTCTCGAACATCGGGGCCAGGTCGTCGTCGTTCCACACCCGCAGCCACAGCGGCATGTAGGTCTCCGGCATCGGCATCAGCCAGACGCCCATCCTGGTGACGATCCCGAAGTTGGACTGCATGAAGAGCTGGTCGGGCGTCGGGCCCAGGCCCCGCTTGTACAGGTGCCAGGAGCGGTTGCCCGGCATCGCGCCCATCCCGGTGCGCATCACCGAGCCGTCGGCCAGCACCACCTCCATCCCGCACTGCATGCCCATGTCGACCCCGTAGGGCAGGTAGGTCACGCCGTGGTCCAGGGTGTTGCCGACCACGCTCCCCCACCCCAGGTCGGCGATCGAGAGCATCAGCTTGTGCCCGCCCGCCTGGATCGCCTCGTAGAGGTCAAACCAGCGCACGCCCGGCTCGACCACGGCGTAGGCCAGGTCGCCGTCGATCTCCAGGACCCGGTTCATCTGGCGCAGGGACACGATCACCGACCCGGAGACGCGCGGCGCCGGGCCGCCGTAGCCGTTGTTGCGGCCCTGCCCGTGCGTCCACAGGGGCACCCGGTGGCGGTTGGCGATACGGACGATCTCCTGGATCTCCTCGACCGTGGTGGGCGAGAGCACGGCCGACGCGGTGTTGTCCTCCCAGGTCGCGAACTGGAACGGATCGCGGAAGCCGCGCAGGCCCTCCTCGTCGGTGATCATCCGTGCGTCGCCGAGCACGCCCTCAAACTCGCCCAGCGCCGCGTCGAGGGCGGACGAGGAGATCCCGGAGCGGACCACGGCGGCCACGGGCCAAACCTATCCGCCGGCGCCACCGAGTCCAACGGCCGCGCGCTCATCGGCAAGACACCCTGCGCCCTGGCACTGGACTCCCTCACCGCCCGGCGGTAGCTTGGCTGCGGCCCGGCAACGAGGAATAGGAGGGCCGGTGGGCGAGATCGAGGTGATGGTCACCTACTGGACGGTGAGTGGTCCGGTGGTGGTCCATTTCGGACGGGAGTGGAGCACGTTCAGCTGGGAGGATCGCTGCGCCCACGCCCAGCGGGTCGGCTTCACCGGCCTGGGCCTGTGGCACGCGGACGTCGAGCACCAGCTGGAGACGACGACGCTCGACGAGATGGCCACGGTCTTTCGCGACCACGGCCTGAAGTACCTGGAGGTCGAGTTCCTGGCCGACTTCTTCGCGCCCCAGGGCAGCGACGCGCGCCGGGCGTCAGACACGCAGCGCCGGAAGCTGTTCGAGACCGCGGCGGCCTTCGACGCCCACCACATCAAGGTCGGGAACATCCCCGAGACGCCGTGTGAGCTTGACCGGGTCATCGAGGAGTACGCGGCGCTGTGCGACGACGCCGCCAACCACACCGACGCCAAGGTCGCCTACGAGATCATCCCGTTCGACCCCAACGTCGGCACGCTCGAGGCCGGGCTGCGCCTGGTCAGCGAGGCGTCACGACCCAACGGCGGGCTGGCCATCGACACCTGGCACATGGGCAAGCTGCGGATCGACCCCGAGCGGCTGGCGAGCATCCCCGCCGAGCACATCGCGTGGGTGGAGCTGTCCGACGGCCGGCAGGAGGACATGGAGGACAAGCTCGACGAGGTCATCAACCACCGCGAGCTCCCCGGCGAGGGTGAGTTCGACATCGCCGGGTACGTGAGCGCGCTGCACCGGGCCGGCTACCCCGGGCCGTGGGGCGCCGAGATCCTGTCCGAGAAGCTGCGCAACCTGCCCATCGAGCAGGAATTCGACCGTGCCTATGAGACGACGCTGGCGCAGGTCCGCGCCGGCGTCGAGTGAGAGGAGACCGAGGATGACGACCGCCGAGCTGAGCGACGAGCGCCTGATCTGGATGTTCACCCAGATGCTGCGCATCCGGGAGTTCGAGGAGCGCGTCAAGCGCACGTTCGAGGAGCACCCCGGTGTGATCCGCGGCCACACCCATCTCGCCGACGGTGCCGAGGCGTCGATCGTCGGCTCGCTGGCCACGCTCAACGACGGCGACCAGCTGATGACCACCTATCGCTGCCACGGCTACCCGATCGCGCTGGGCACCGACACCAAGGCGATGATGGCCGAGATCTACGGCCGCAAGGACGGGCTGTGCGGCGGCTACGGCGGCTCGATGCACCTCTGCGACCCCGGCCGCGGCTTCCTCGGCACGTCGGGGATCGTCGGTCAGGGCATCCCCCACGCGACCGGCGTCGCCTTCGCCGACCAGATCCGTAAGCAGCGCCAGGTCGTCCTCTGCTTCTTCGGCGACGGCGCCTCCAAGCAGGGCGCCTTCCACGAGTCGCTCAACCTGGCCTCGCTGTGGAAGCTGCCGGTCGTCTACATCATGGAGAACAACGGCTACAACGTGGCCACGCACTCCGAGCAGGAGGACGCCAACGCCGCCAACGGCGAGCCGTTGAGCGTCAAGGCCAAGGCCTACAGCATGCCCGGGGTCACCGTGGACGGCACCGACCCGCTGGCCGTCTACGAGGCCGTCAAGGTCGCCGTCGACCGGGCCCGCGGCGGCGACGGGCCGACGCTGATCGAGTCCAAGGTCTACCGCCTGTCGGCCCACGGCAACCTCATCGCGCCGCCCGGGGTGCCGCTGCACTACCCCGAGCACGAGGCGATCACGGTGTTCGGCAACCGCGAGGAGTACGAGGCCGCCCTGCGCGGCGACCCCGTGCCCCGGTTCCGCGCGCGGTTGGTCGAGCAGGGCACGCTCGACGCCGCCCGCGCCGATGAGCTCGCCAAGCAGGTCACGGACGAGATGGAAGCCGCCGTCCAGTTCGGCCTCGACAGCCCCTATCCCGAGCCCGAAGCGGCCACCAACTTCGTCTACGCCTAGAGCGCCAGGAGAGAGACCATGGCACGAGAGATTCCCTACATCGCGGCCGTCAACGAGGCGATCCAGCAGGAGATGGCGCGCGACGAGACCGTCGTGTTCTACGGCCAGGACGTCGCCCCCTCAGACGAGGACCCGCTGGTCCAGTCATTCGGGCGCGACCGCGTCCGGGTCAGCCCGATCTCCGAGACGGCCGAGATCGGCATGGCCGTCGGCCTCGCGCTGGCGGGGTACCGGCCGATCGTGGAGCTGCTCATGGCCGAGTTCATGCTCGTGGCCATGAACCAGGTGACCAACGAGGCCCCTCGGCTGCGCTACATGAGCGGCGGCCAGGTCAAGGTCCCGCTCGTCCTCAAGGCCGGCTACGGGTTCACCGCCGGGTGGGCCGGCCAGCACACGGGCTCCATCTACACGATGTTCGCCGGCATCCCGGGGCTCAAGGTGGTCCTGCCCTCGACCCCGGCCGATGCCAAGGGGCTGATGGCGTCGGCCGTCCGCGACGACAACCCGGTCGTCTACCTCATGCACTACCTGCTGGTGCTCGAGCACGGCGACGTGCCCGAGGGCGAGCACGTGGTGCCGATCGGCGAGGCGGCGATCCGCCGGCCCGGCAACGACGTCACGATCGTCGCCACCGGCTGGACGGTGGGCAGGGCGCTGGAGGCCGCCGAGACGCTGGCCGGCGAGGGCATCGACGCCGAGGTCATCGACCCGCGCTCGCTGCAGCCGCTCGACATGCCGGCGATCCTCGCCTCGGTGGAGAAGACCGGGCACCTCGTGCTGGTCGACCAGGCCACACGCCATGCATCGGCCGCATCGATCATCGCCGCCGAGGTGGCTGAGCACGGGTTCGGTTCGCTCAAGGCGCCGATCAAGCTGGTGACCGCGCTCGACGCCACCATCCCCTACAGCCAGCCGATGGAGGCGTTCGTCCTGCCTGACGAGACCAAGGTCGCGGGCGCCGTCCGTGAGGTTCTCGGCACGGCATCCGCCGTGGCGTGACGTGACCGACCCCGCCCCGCCCGCCCGCCTGGAGGCCGAGCAGGCGCTCGACCTGCTGCGGACGATGTGGCGGATCCGCTGCTTCGAGGAGCGCGTGGCCAAGCTGCACCACAGCCTCCAGGTCCATGGTCTGGTGCACCTCAGCATCGGCTCCGAGGGCGTCGCCGCGGGCGTGTGCCGCCGGCTGCGCGACGATGACGCCGTCTACAGCGGCCATCGCGCCCACGGCCACGCCCTGGCCAAGGGCGCGCCGATGGACCGCGTGATGGCCGAGCTGATGGGCCGTTCGGCGGGGCTGTGCCAGGGGCTCGGTGGATCGATGCACCTCGTGGACACAGAGCACGGGCTGATGGGGGCCACCGGTGTGGTCGGCGGCAACCTGCCGATGGCCGCGGGCGACGCGCTGGCCGCCCGGCTGGGCGGATCAGACCGGGTCACGGTCGTCTTCTTCGGCGACGGGGCCGTGCAGGCGGGCCATTTCAACGAGACCGTCAACCTCGCCTCGCTGTGGGAGCTCCCGCTCATCTTCGTCTGTGAGAACAACGGGATGGCCGAGTTCACGCCGCGCTCGGCGCACACCAAGGTGGCCAGCGTCGCCGACGTCGTGGCGCCGTATGACTTCGAGCGCCGGACGATCGAGGGGGCCGACGTCGGTGCGGTCTGGACGGCGTTCGGCGACTACCTCGCCAAGGCGCGATCAGGACGCGGCCCGTTCCTGCTGGAGTGCTCGACCCATCGCCGCAGCGGCCACTACGAGGGCGACCAGCAGAGCTACCGCGATGCCCTGGCCGACGCCGAGTGGGCGCAGCTGGACCCGATCGCCCGGCTCGAGGCGCGGGCGTCAGAGCAGGGGTGGATCGACGCGGAGGCCGCGCAGCGCCTCACCGCCGAGGCGGACGCCGAGGTCGACCGCGCGGTGCGTTTCGCCCGCGACAGCCCGCCCCTGTCGCCCGAGCAGGCGGCCGAGCTGGTCTACGCCTCATGAGCGAGACGACGTACGTCAAGGCCATCAACGGCGCCCTGGCGCAGGCGATGCGCGAGGACGAGCGCGTGATCGTGGTGGGCGAGGACGTCGCCGAGGGCGGTCCCTATCTGGCCACCGAGGGCCTCTCTGAGGAGTTTGGCCGCGAACGTGTGCGCAACACCCCCATCAGCGAGGGCGCGGTGTGCGGGATCGCGGTCGGCGCCGCCCAGGCCGGCCTGCGCCCGGTGGTGGAGATCATGTTCATCGACTTCATCACCCTCGCGCTCGACCAGCTGGTCAACCAGGCCGCCAAGGCCCACTTCATGTCCGGAGGCCAGCTCTCGGTGCCGATGGTCCTGCGCACGCAGGGCGGCTCGGGCGGCCGTGCCGGGGCCCAGCACTCCCAGAGCCTGGAGGCGTGGCTGACCCACATCCCCGGGCTCAAGGTGGTCATGCCCGCCACCGCCGCCGATGCCGCCGGTCTGCTGCGCTCGGCCATCGCCGATCCCAACCCCGTGGTGTTCGTCGAGAACAAGTCGCTGTACTTCCGGCGCGAGTCCGTGCCCGACGCGCCCGAGCCGGTGGCCCTGGGCCATGCGCAGATACGGCGCCGCGGACGCGACGTGACGATCGTCGCCCTGTCCCGGCTGGTCGGTGAGGCGATGACGGCGGCCGAGCGGCTGGCCGCGGACGGGATCGAGGCCGAGGTCATCGATCCGCGCACGCTCGTGCCGCTGGACCTCGAGATGATCGCCGCCTCGGTGCGCCGCACCGGCCGGGCCGTCGTGGCCCACGAGGCGGTGCGCACCGGCGGATTCGGGGCCGAGCTCGCGGCGGAGCTCCAGTCAGCGGCCTTTGACTACCTCGACGCACCGGTCCAGCGCGTCGGTGCGCCGTTCATGCCCGTGCCGCTCAGCCCACCGCTGGAGGACGGCTACCGCCCGCAGAGCGATCAGATCTACGCCGCCGCGCGCCACGCGGTGCACTGGGCCGATGTGGAGGAACCGGTTCCGGTCAGCGAGGCCGGCGTGGGCGGAGCCGAATGAGCGGCGCGCGGTCAGGCAGGCTCGGGCTCGGGCTCGGGCGCCGGGCCGGATTCGGACGGGTCCGGCAGTGTGATCAGCGCCGCGCCGGGCATCCGCTCGAGCACCTCGCGGTGCTCGACGACGATCTCGAGGTTGGCCAGGGCCAGCCGCGCGTGCTCGCGGGCCAGGCTCTCGGCGCGCGCGCCCTGCCGGCGCTCGATCGCGTCGATCAGTCCGGTGTGGTGGCGGTAGGCGATGACGAGGATGTCGCGCGATGCGGGCAGCTCGGCCTGGGTGAAGACGAGCGCGCTGGGGCCGGCGAACGGCAGCGACACGATCCCCTCGAGCGAACGCACCAGCAGCGGGCTGCGCGCCATCTTCAGCAGCCGAGCATGAAAGGCCTCGTTGAGGCGCAGATAGCGCTCGAACGACTCGTAGTCGGCGCGGTGCACCAGCGTCTTGATCGTCTCGTTGGTGGCGCGCATCGCGGCCAGGTCGCGCGCCGTGGCCCCGCGCTCGGCGGCGAACCGCGCCGCGGTGCCCTCCAGGACGCCACGCAGCTCGATCGCGTCACGCACGTCGCCCTGGGTGAACTCGCGCACCACGTAGCCACCGCCGGGCAGGCCGCGCAGCAGGCCCTCATGCTCGAGCTCGGCCAGGGCCAGGCGCAGCGGGGTGCGGCTGACGCCCAGCAGCTCGACGAGCGGCAGCTCCGACATTCGTTCACCCGGCGAGAACCGGCCGTTGAAGATCAACTCGCGCAGGCGAAGGACCGCCTTCGTGATTTGGGTTCGGTGGGCTGGCCTGGCCAATTCGATCGCCGTGCCCGGCAGGGCCTGTCAGAACGGGCGGATACGCCCGGCAGACCGTCTGAGGCGGGGGCAGTCTAATGCGGGAGAGTCGTTGCATGCAAGAAACAGCCGAAACCCGGTCAAAGCAGAGGATTGCGGGTGTGTTAGCCGCTTCTTGCATGCAGCTGCATGCACAATTAGTATGCGCCCAGCCTCGAGCGGATCTCGGGGCCGGCGAGACACCCTGAGGAGAGGAGAGCCGTGAGGAGTTATCACCTCATGCCACGGATGCGGATCGGACTCGCATCGGTGGCTGCCGTCGCGCTGCTTGCGCTGGCGGGATGTGGCAGTAGCAACAACAGCTCGAGTAGCAGCTCCGCCGCCGGTAGCGGCAGCGCGACCAGCTCGAGCGCAGCAACGTCCAGCGCGGCCGGCACCGGCACGAGTGCCGGCAGCACCGGCACGAGCGGCAGCGGCGGCACCACCGCCGCGGTCTCCTCGTGCGGGCCCAAGCCGGGGACCAAGGCCACCGGCACGCCGATCAACATCGGCACCATCGACACCCATCAGCCGGGCACGGACTTCACCGACGGCCCGAACATGATCCAGGCGTACTTCAACTGCGTCAACGACAACGGCGGCGTCAACGGCCATCCGCTGAAGCTGTTCGTGCAGCTCGACCAGACGCAGCCCGCCCAGATCACCGCCGCCGCCCACAAGCTGATCCAGTCCGATCACGTTGTGGCCATCGACGGCGTGTTCGACCTGCTGGAGTGCACGCTGGACCAGGCCTACTGGAAGCAGCTCGGCATCTATGAGATGGACGCCGGGATTGCCCCCGAGTGCTGGTCGACCCCCAACAGCGCCGCGGTCAACATGGGCCCGCGCTACAGCTCGGACGGAGCGGTGCAGTACGCGCTTGACGTGCTGGGCGCCAAGAAGATCGTGTTCGTTCAGTCCAACGTCCCGGGCACCGGCTACATCGCCGCCGGCCCGTCGGCGATCGCGAAGTCCAAGAACGTCCCAATCCAGGAGCTCACCGAGAACGTGCCGATCAACGACGCCAACTCGGTGGCGCTCAACCTGGTCAACGACGCGGGCCCCAACGGCTCGGTGATCCTCAACTTCACCCCGCCCGAGGCGCTCGTGATCCTCCAGGCCGCCCAGAAGCTGGGCGTCGAGGATCGCGTCAAGTCATGGGGCTGCTCGACGCCGTGCGACACCGACTTCCTGGCCAAGGCGCTGGGACCGAAGTGGAACCACAAGCTGTTCGTCAACTCCGAGGCCGTCGACCCCGACGACCACAACGGCCCGGAGATCCAGAACTACAAGGCGATCCTGGCCAAGTACGGCCAGAACGTGGCCGGCGGAATCGGCTCCTTCAGCGAGTTCGGCTACCTGCTGGCGAAGTTCCTGGTGCAGGGACTGGAGACGGTGAAGGGCGACTACACGGTCAAGAGCGTCAACCAGGCGATCCTGGGGATCAAGGACTACAAGTCCGAGATGCTCTGCCTGCCGTGGACCTACGGCAAGGTCGCGCTCCACATCCCGAACAACTCCGACTACACCGTGACCCCCGATAATGGGAAGATGGTGACGGCTCAGGGCTGCACACCGATTTCCGCAGCCGACCCGCAGATCGCGCAGTACCGGTCCGCGGCGAAGGCGGCCGGGATCTCGTAAGTGAAGGGATGAACTGAGACGACTATGAGATCGGGGCGCTGAACGTGCATCCATTGATCCATCTGGCACTGTCGCTTCCCAGCTGGCAGGACGAGCAGCCGTTTCTCGTCACCGGCCTGGCGCTCGGAGGGGTCTACGCCCTCTCCGGCGTGGGGATGATCGTGCTGTTTCGGACCACCGGGGTGCTCAACCTCTCCTTCGGAGCGGTCGGTGCGTTCGGTGCCCTGATCTCATGGCAGCTCATCACCAAGTCGGGAATGAACCAGTGGCTGGCGTACCTGGTCTGCGTCCTCTTCGGGGGCGTGATCACGCTGGCCTACGGGATGGTGTTCGGCCGAGCGCTGGCGGGGCGTGACCCCCTGGTCAAGTCCACGGCGACGCTCGGCCTGACGCTCATCCTGCTGGGGGTGATGGACCTGCTGTGGACGTCCAACGGCGGCGCGTCGCGGTCGATCTCCCTGCCCACCGACAACCACGGCTTCATGGTCGGTCAGATCCAGGTGACGACCACCGACGTCATCGCGCTGGCCGTGGGCATCGTGATCACCGTACTCACGACGGCGTTCCTGCGCTACTCCAGACTCGGGACCGCCATGCGGGCGATGGCCAACGATCGCGAGATCACGGCCACGCTCGGGGTGCCGGTCCGGCGTGTGGAGGCGTCGGCGTGGTTCGGCTGTGGCATCGTGGCCGGTCTCTCCGGGATCCTGCTGGCCGACCTCGTGGCGCTCGACGCCACCACACTGACCTTCCTGGTGATCTCGTCGCTGGCGGCAGCGCTGATCGCCCGGCTGTCCTCCATCTGGATCACCTTCGTCGCCGCCATCGTGATCGGCGTCGTCGATGCAGGCGTGACCCCGATCACGTCGCTGACCAACTACCGCGACATGACGCCGTTCGTCCTGGCCGCCATCGCGCTGGGGTTCCTCAACCGCCGGCGCGTGCTGTCGCTGGCGCGACAGGAGTTCTAGAGCCATGAGCACCGCCGAGCTCGCCTCCGAGGCCAAGACCACGTCGCCGCCGGCCGCGCCGCCGCGGGTGGAGCGGGGCTTCTACACGCGCGCGGTGATCATCGGCGTGGCGCTGCTGCTGGTCATCATCCTGCTGCCGCAGATCCTCAGCCTCTACTACATCGACGCGATGACGCAGGTGGCGATCTACTCGATCGTCGCTCTCGGGCTCGGTGTCCTGGTCGGCCGCGTCGGGCTGATCTCGCTGGGCCAGGCGGCCGTGCTGGCGATCGGCGCGTGGGTGGCCGCCCGGCTGCTCTTCGCCACCTCGCTCCCCTACGAGGTCGTGCTGCTGCTGGCGGGCATCATCACGATGGGGCTGGGCACCCTCGTCGGTCTGCCGGCCCTGCGCATGCGCGGGCTGTACCTGGCCCTCATCACCCTGATGCTGGCGGGCGCGATCACGGTCGTGCTGGCATCGCTGAACTTCCCCAACGGCGGCCACGGCTTCAGCGGCTACAACGGCGCGCTGCTCCACATCCCGCCGGTCCGCCGTCCGGGCATCGCCACCACCGACCCGGCGTACTTCCGCTACTCGGTGATCGCCGCGGTGGTCATGTTCCTGATCGTGCTCATCCACGTGCGCACCAAGCCTGGGCGCGCGTGGGCCGCCATCCGGCAGTCCGAGCCCGCCGCGCTCGCCGCCGGGATCAACACCACCCTGTACAAGCTGTGGGCCTTCGCCCTGGCCTCGTTCGTCACCGGCGTCGCCGGCGGCGTCTACGCCGGCGCGGTCCGCTACCTGTACTCCATCGACTTCCAGACCCAGGACTCGATCACGCTGCTGGCGGTGGTCCTCATGGGCGGCGCCTACAGCATCTGGGGCGCGATCGTCGCCGGCCTGCTCCTCCAGCTCCTGCCGGCGATCCTCAACGACCTCGGGGTCTCGCCCGACTGGCTGGTGATCCTGTTCGGCATCGGCGTGCTGCAGGTCCTCACCACCGCCCCGACGGGCATCGTGGACCAGCTGCCGCGGGACATCGCCCGCCTGTTCAGGTTCATCAGCGGCGCGAGCCGGCGGTCGGCGGCGAACCAGGGATCGGCCCCGTGATCGAGGTCTCCGGGCTCACCGTGCGCTTCGGCGGCGTCACGTCGCTGGACGGCATGAACGTCACCTTCGAGTCAGGCACCTGTGGGCTGATCGGTCCCAACGGCGCCGGCAAGACGACGTTCTTCAACGTCCTGTCGGGCTTCGTGCGCCCCGCCTCCGGCAGCGTGAAGGCCTACGGCGAGGACCTGCTCTCCATGGCCCACTTCCGCCGCGCCCGCTGGGGCGTGCGTCGGACGTTCCAGACCGAGCAGGCGATCGAGAACCTCTCCGTCTACCACAACGTCGCGATGATCCATGAGCACTCCAAGATCTCCGGATCGGACCGGCGCGAGGACGTGCTCGGCGCCATCGGGATCGTCGGGCTGGAGTCGGTCGCCTACGAGAAGGTCCGGACCCTGGGCGCGGGCCAGCGCCGGCTGGTCGAGGTGGCGCGGGCGATCGTCGGCAAGCCCCGGCTGGTGCTGCTCGACGAGCCGGCCGCGGGGCTGCCCGAGGCCGAGACGGCCCACCTCGGAGAGGTCATCCGCGGCATCCCGGCTCACACCGGAGCGCTGACCATCCTGGTGGACCACGACATGAGCCTCGTCTCGTCCTGCTGTGAGAACACCGCCGTCCTCGACTTCGGCAAGATGATCGCCTCCGGCCCGACGGCCGAGGTGCTGCGCAACGAGCAGGTGGTCCGGGCCTACCTGGGCGCGGAGGAGGCGGCATGAGCGAGCAGACGCCCACGACGAGCGACGCCACCGCGGCGCGGAGCGGCGAGATCCTGACGTTGCGCGGGCTGACCGTGGCCCGCGGCGGCCGCGACGTCGTCCGCGACGTCACCATCGAGATCCCGCCGGGTGAGGTGACCGCGCTCCTGGGCCCAAACGGCGCCGGCAAGTCCAGCATGGTCCTGGCCGTGGGCGGCGTGCTGCCGATGAAAGCCGGGTCGATCACGATCGGAGACCGCGAGCTCGCCGGACGGCGCCCCGAGAAGATCCGCCACGCCGGCGTGGCGATCGTCCCCGAGGGACGCCGCCTGCTCGCCGACCTGACGGTGGAGGAGAACCTCAAGGTCGCCACCTATGCGCTGAAGGGCTCGGCCGCCGACGAGGGCCGAGCGCACGCGCTCGAGCTGTTCCCCGAGCTGCAGAAGCGCCTCTCCACCCAGACGCGGTCCCTGTCGGGCGGTGAGCAGCAGATGGTGGTGCTGGCCCAGGCGCTGGTGTCCAAGCCGCGATTCGTGATCATCGACGAGTTGTCATTGGGGCTGGCCCCGGTGGTGGTCCAGCGCCTCATCCCCACCATCCGCGAGGTCGCCGAGTCCGGCATCGGGGTTCTGTTGATCGAGCAGTTCGCCACGGTGGCGCTCGGGCTGTCCAACGGCGCCTACGTGATGGAGGGCGGGCGGATCCAGTACTCGGGCAGCGCCAAGGAGCTGCGCGACGATCCCAGCCGCCTGCACTCGGCCTACCTGCTGCGCACGGTCGCCGGAGACTCGGTCCCGGCGTCGACCGAGAGCCTGCCCGCCGGCGGATGAGCACCGTGTCCGAGCTCGAGCACGTCCTGGTGCTCAGCGACGACATCGAGGCGGCACGCGAGTTCTATGAGCGCGCGGTCGGCCTGCGCACCGGAGACCGCCCTCCGCTGCAGTTCGACGGCTACTGGCTGTATGCCGGTCACACGCCGTGCCTGCACGTCGCCGACCGCGCGCAGTACGCCGCGCACGCGCGGACGATGGGGCTCGGCGTCGCCGAGGCGGGCTCCCCGGGCGCCGGCGCCGTGGACCACATCGCCTTCAGTGCGGGCGACTGTGACGCAGTGAGCGAGCGCCTGGCCCTCGCGGGGATCGTGCCGGTGCGCAACGAGGTGCCCGGCGGTCCGCGCCAGTTCTTCTTCGACGACCCCGACGGACTGCGGGTCGAGATCAACGTCCACAGGAGGTAAGAGATGGCGCACACCGCGGAAACCTCAGTCGGCGGCGGGCGCCGGACCACGCCGCCGTTCCGGGCCGACCACGTCGGCAGCCTCCTGCGCCCCCGGCGCCTGCTCGACGCCCGCGAGGACCTGGCCAAGGGGAGCATCACCGCGCAGGAGCTGCGGACGATCGAGGACGAGGAGATCACCAAGCTCGTCACGATGCAGCGCGATGTCGGGCTGCAGTCGGCCACCGACGGAGAGCTTCGCCGCGCCTCGTGGCACATGGACTTCATCTACCAGCTCGGCGGGATCGACAAGGTCCAGGGTGACATCGAGGTCCATTTCCGCAATGCCGACGGCACGGTGGACTTCAAGCCCGCCGCCATCGCCGTCAACGAGCCGGTGCGCCTGGACCACACGATCTTCAAGGAGGACTTCCGCTTCCTGCAGAGCGTCGCCGGCGACGAGCTCACGCCCAAGCTCACGATCCCGTCGCCCAACATGGTCCACTACCGCAGTGGGCGCGCCGCGCTGAACCCGGACGTGTACCCCGACATCGAGCCGTTCTGGGCCGATCTGCAGGCCGCCTACGCGCAGCAGATCGCCGCCGTCGCGGCGCTGGGCTGCACCTACCTCCAGCTCGACGACACGAGCCTCGCCTACCTCAACGACCCGGCCCAGCGCGAGTATCTGTCCGATCGCGGCGAGGACACCGCGCACCTGCACGAGACGTACGTGCGCAACATCAACAACGCGCTCGCCGGTCGGCCGAAGGGCCTGACGATCACCACCCACCTGTGCCGTGGCAACTTCCGCTCCTCGTGGGCCGCCGAGGGCGGGTACGAGTACGTCGCCGAGACGCTGTTCGGCCAGCTCGACGTCGACGGCTTCTTCCTCGAGTACGACGACGAGCGCTCCGGAGGCTTCGAGCCACTGCGGTTCGTCCCGCCCGGCAAGATGGTCGTGCTGGGGCTCGTCACCACCAAGCGCCCGCAGCTGGAGAGCATGGACGACCTGCGCCGCCGCATCGAGGAGGCCTCCCGCTACGTGCCGCTGGAGCAGCTCTGCCTCTCGCCCCAGTGCGGCTTCTCGTCGACGCTGGAGGGCAACGCCCTCACCTACGACGACCAGAAGGCCAAGCTGGAGCTGGTGGTGCAGACGGCGGCCGCAGTATGGGGGTCGTGAGCGCATGCGCGCCGCGGTCACCGAGAGCGTGGGGGTCATGGCGGTGGTCGACCGCCCCGAACCGGGCGAGCCGGGCCCCGGGCAGGTGCTCGTCCACCCCGAGGCGGTGGGCATCTGCGGCTCGGACTACCACTTCTTCTCCGGCCATCTCTCCGAGGCGGCCGGCGGCTCGCTGTTCCCCCGCGTGCTCGGCCACGAGGTCGGCGCGACGATCGCCGCCGTCGGCCCCGGCTGCCGAGCGGAGCTGAGCTCCGGCCAGCGCGTGGCCATGCTGCCGATCAGCGCCTGCGGCGCGTGCTATCCGTGCAGCGTCGGGCGCCCCAATGCCTGCGACAACTTCTCGCTGGTCGGAATCCACACCGACGGCGGCCTCCAGGAGCTGCTCTGTCTCCCTCAGGAGCAGGTGTTCGCGGTGCAGGCCTCCGACAGCGCTCTGGCGGCGCTGGCCGAGCCGGTCTCCGTGGCCGTCCACGCCGTTCATCGCGGTCAGGTCCGCTCGGGCGAGCGCGTCGTCGTGCTGGGGGCCGGGCCGATCGGCCAGTGCGTGGCGGCGGTGGCCTGCGAGCTCGGCGCCGAGGTGCTGATCGTCGACCTCCAGGAGAGCCGGCTCGAGCTGGCCAAGGGGCTGGGCGCCGAGACGCTGCAGTGGACCAGCGCCGCCGAGGTGGTCGCCTACGGCCGCGAGTGGGGCGGGGCGGGCGGGCCTCCGGTCGTCGTCGACGCCACCGGAGTCCCGGCGGCGGTGCGGGCCATGGTCGACATGGTCGCCTCGGCCGGCCGAGCGGTCCAGGTGGGCATGTCCACCGACGACGCCCCCATCCGCATCGGCAGCCTCACCGAGAAGGAGCTCGACCTCCTGGGGGCGAGCTGCTGCACCAGCGCGGACTTCGCGGAGGCGGTGGGCGTCGTGGAGCGCAACGCGGAGGCGCTGGCGCGCCTGATCAGCCACGAGTTCACGCTCGCCCAGGCGCCCGAGGCGATGCGCTTTGCCATGAGCAATCCGACAGAGGTGATGAAGGTGGTGATCCGAGATGAGTGAGCAGTTCGACTACGTGATCGTCGGCGCCGGCTCGGCCGGCTGCGTGCTGGCGGCCCGCCTGAGCGAGGACCCGGACGTGAGCGTCGCGCTGCTGGAGGCCGGCGGCGAGGACACCGCGCCGGAGATCCGCATCCCGGCGATCTTCCCGATCATGTTCAAGACCGAGCTGGACTGGGACCTGTTCTCAGACCCCGAGCCCGGGATGGACCACCGCCGCCTCTACCTGCCGCGAGGGCGGATGCTCGGCGGCTGCAGCTCGATCAACGCGATGATCTACGTCCGCGGCAACCGGCTGGACTACGACGGCTGGGCCGCCGCCGGCTGCGACGGGTGGGGCTACGACGACGTGCTGCCCTACTTCAAGCGCTCCGAGGACAACGAGCGCGGCGAGGATCACTTCCACGGCGCGGGCGGCCCGCTCACCGTCTCGGAGAGCCGCTCGATGCACCCGCTGGTGGACGCGATGCTCGAGGCCGGACGCCAGGCCGGCCACGAGCACAACCCGGATTTCAACGGCGCCCGCCAGGAGGGCGTCGGCCGCTTCCAGCTCACCCAGCGCGACGGCAGGCGCCTGAGCACCTCCGACGCCTTCCTGCACCCGGTCCGTCAGCGGCCCAACCTCACCGTGATCACGCACGCCTACGCGACCCGGCTCCTGTTCGACGGCCGGCGCGCCGGCGGCGTCGAGTACCTGCGGCTGGACGACACCCTCCAGATCCGCGCCGCGCGCGAGGTGATCGTCTCCGCCGGCGCCTACTACTCCCCGCAGCTTTTGATGCTGTCGGGGATCGGCCCCGCCGACCAGCTCACGCAGCTGGGGATCGAGGTCCGGGAGTCGCTGCCGGTGGGCGAGAACCTCCAGGACCACTGCATGTGCAACCTCAACTACACGACGAACGGCCCGTCGCTGTTCGACGCCGTCTCGCCGGAGAACTTCGCGCTGTTCGAGTCAGAGGGACGCGGGCCGCTCACCTCCAACATCCCCGAGGCCGCCGGCTTCTTCCGCGCGCGCACCGGCGTGGATGCGCCCGACGTCGAGTTCCACTTCGCCCCCGGCATGCTCTACGACGGCGGCCTGACCGCGCCCGAGGCCCCCGGCATGGCCTATGGCCCGGTGGTGATCAAGCCCACGAGCCGCGGGCAGGTGATGCTCCGCTCCCCCATGCCCCTCGCCAAGCCCCGGGTGCTCTGCAACTTCCTGACGACCGAGGAGGACCGGGCGAGCATGGTGGCCGGCCTGCGGATGGCGCTGGAGATGGCCGAGCAGCCGGCGCTGCGCGCCGTGATCGACCAGCCGTTCCGGGTCCCGGAGTCAGATTCGGAGGAGGATCTGCTGACCTTCGCGCGGCGCGAGGGCATGACGGTGTTCCACCCCACCTCGTCGTGCTCGATGGGCTCGGTCGTGGACTCGGACCTGCGCGTGTACGGCTTCGAGGGGCTGCGCATCGCCGACGCCTCGGTGATGCCGGAGATCACTCGTGCCAACACGAACGCGGCGACGATCATGATCGCCGAGAAGGCCGCCGATCTCATCCGGTCCGGGAGTACCGCCGCCGCGACCGCGGGGGTGGTGTGATGGCCCAGGTTCTCGACGAGCGCCAGGCGACGCTGGTGCGGGCGCTGTGTGAGCTGGTGGTCCCCGGGTGTGAGCGGGTGGGGGCCGACGTCTACATCGACGCCCTGCTGGCACGGATGCCCGATGGCGATCGGGCCGGCGTGATCGCGTGCTTCGAGGCGCTCGCCGACTGCGTCGGCGGCGGTGAGGCTGCGCTGCGAGAGCGCCAGTTCACCGCCGAGTTCGGGGCGGTCCGGGCGATGGCGTGCGAGGCGTACTACAGCGACTTCGTGGCTCCCGGCGTGGCCGGCCCGGGGGCGTACGACGAGATCGACTTCCGCTTCCCGCTCGCCGATCGTGTCAAGAAGGACTGGTCGTATCTGGGGGTCCAATCGTGAGCGCTCATGAGCGATTTGACGTCGTGGTGGTCGGCTCGGGCGCGGGCGGCGGGCTGGTGGCCGGCGAGGTCGCCGACGCGGGCGCCCGCGTGCTGTTGCTGGAGACCGGGCCCCACCGCACCGCGGCCGACTTCACGCGGTGGGAGGCGCACGCCAACCACGACATCTGGTTCGCGCCGACCCTGGTGGAGCCCCGGGCGGAGGGCAAGCCGCCGCTCGTGGTCATCCGCGGGCGCTGCGTGGGCGGGACGAGCACGGTCAACACGAAGGTGGCGCTGCGGCCCTCCGATCAGGACTACGCGAAGTGGCATGCCGCCGCCGGTCTGGTGGGCGAGGGCGGCGAGCCGTTCTGCGCCGAGGACATGGCGCCCCATTTCGCGCGGGTCGAGGCGCGACTCGGGGTGCGGGAGCGGTCCGATTGGCAGACCTGCATCACCACCGTGGCCCCCGGCTTCGAAGCCATGGGCGCCGCGCTGGAGCCGGTCATGTCCTACACGGATGCCAACTGCATGCGCTGCGGCTCGTGTCTTCAGGGCTGTCCGACCAACGCGGGCAAGAACTCGATGAACGTCTACATCCATCCCCCGTGGGCGGAGGGGCGCCTGACCCTGCGCGCCGAATGCACGGTGACCCGCGTGAGCATCGAGGACCGCAGATCCGGGCTGGAGGCGACCGGCGTCGAGTACGTCGACGCCGGCGGCCAAGCCCACACCGCCGAGGCGAACGCCGTCGTGGTGGCCGCGGGTGCGATGGGCACCTCACACCTGCTGTTGCGCTCAGGCATCCGCGAGGCGGCCGGGAACTCGCCGAGCTCCCAGCTCATCGGGCGCAACATCGGCTGGCATCCGGCGCGGATCATCGCCGGGCTGTTCGACGAGCCGCAGGACGCGCATCGGGTCTACCCCATCAGCGCCCACTGCATGAAGTTCCAGAACGACGACGCCGGCGGTTACGTCGTCGAGGCCGCGACGATCCAGGACCCGATCGGGTTCTCGGTCATGGTCTGCGACGAGGACGGCGTGCCCATGTGGGGCCGTCAGCTCTCAGAGACCGTGCGCCGCTACCGGTACTTCAGCGGGCTGCTGACGATGGTGACCGACCAGAACAACGGCACAGCCTGGATCGACGAGGACGGTCGTGACCGGTATTCGTACGAGTTCAACGCCGTCGAGTCCGAACGCGACGAGGCCTCGTGGCGATTCGCCCGCGAGGCGCTGCTCGCCGCGGGCGCGCGGCGGGTCCTGCCGTCGAGCCAGTGCAGCACCCACGTCCAGGGCGGCTGCCGCATGGGCTCAGACCCGGAGCGCTCGGTCGTCGACGCTCACGCGGAATCCCACGACGTCCGGCGGCTGTTCCTGGGTGACAGCTCGGTCGTCCCGACGACGCTGTCGGTCAACCCCTCGCTGACGATCATGTCACTGGCGAGCCGGCTGGCGGCGTATCTCGGCGGCGGCGAGCACGGCTACTTCGAGACCGGTGGGCGCGTCTCGGTGTCCGGCGCGGCGTAACGACGGTGCGGGTGGTGATCGCCGGCGCCGGTGGCGGCGTCGGCGCCTCGCTGGCGTTCAACCTGCTGCTGTCGCCGCTGGACGGCGAGGTCGTGATGCTCGACGAGCGCCGCCACATGGTGCACTCGCACCTGTGGGACCTCGAGCAGGTGCTCGAGCAGACCGCCCGGCCCGGCTCGGTGCGGGCCGGCGGGGTCGACGACATCGCGGCCGCCGATGTGCTGGTGATCACGGCGGCCGCACCGCTCACCGTCAACCGCTCGCGGATGGTCTACCTGCGCGACAACGCCGCGATCGTCGCGCCGTTGCTCGACGGTCTGCCATCGGGATGGCCGGGCACGGTGATCCTCGTCACCAACCCGGTGGACCCCCTGGGCACATGGGCGCAGCGGCGGACGGGCCTGGAGCGCACGCGGCTGCTCGGTTACACGCTCAACGACTCCCTGCGCCTGCGGACCGGCATCGGACGGGTGCTGGGCGTCGCCCCCGGGCGGGTACAGGCCTGGATGGTCGGCGAGCACGGGGACCTGGCCGTGCCGCTGTGGGACCACGTGGCCCTCGACGGCGCCGCCGTGGCGCTCGACGACGGCCGGCGCGCCGCGGTGATGGAGTTCGTGCGCGGTTGGTACGCGCGCCATGTGGCCCTACACGACCCCGCCCACCCACGCTCGTCGACGTGGACCTCCGGGCTGGGGATCGCGCGGATGGTGCGGGCGTGCCTGGACCCCGCCGGGGACGAGCTGTGGCCCGCGTCGATCATGCTTCGCGGCGAGTACGGACTCGAGGGGGTCAGCCTCAGCGTGCCGGTGCGGCTCGGCGGCGGGGGCGCACGGGCGATCGAGGCGTGGGAGCTCGGCGCCGCGGAGCTCGAGGCCCTGCACGCCGGGGCGCGCTTCGTCCGCGACGCCGCCGACGGCCTGTGAACGCCGGCCACCAGGCCCGCCGGCCGCTGCCGGCTGCCGCTTGCCGCTTGCCGTTTGCACTAAAGTTATTAGTTTACTTGTGTCACGCAGCGGGCACGGGCGAGCCGCCGGGCGCGAAGGTCAGATCGACCGCGAGCGCCGCGGTGCCGGTCACCGCGATGACGATCGCCATCGGCAGCGCGTCGTGGCTGCCCGCCACTCCCACCAGCGGCGCCACCAGCGCGCCCGAGCCGAACTGCCCGAGGCCCAGCAGCGCCGAGGCCGCGCCCAGCGATCCGCTGTGGGAGGCCATCGCCGAGGCCGTGCCATTGGGCAGCACCACGCCGTTGGCGCACAGGAGCACGAAGAAGCACACCAGCAGCGGCCACAGGCCGGCGTGGGTGATCGTGACCAACAGCGCGCCGAGTGACGCGACGGCGGTGCCCACGAGCCCGCGCCGCAGCAGCCATGCCGATCCACGCCGGCCCACGGCCCGGCTGCCGAGCAACGACAGCGTGATCAGCCCGCCCGAGTTGACCGCGAAGATGACGCTGAAGAGCTGCGGGGAGATCCGGAAGACGTTCTCCAGCACGTAGGACGAACCCGAGATGTAGCCGAACATCGCCGCGAACGACAGGGAGAACGCCACCGCGTACGGCAGGTAGCGCCGGTCGCGCAGCAACACGCCGAAGCGGTCCAGGACCGCGCGCAGGCCACCCTCGTGGCGCTGGTGGGCGGGCAGCGTCTCGGGGAGCATCACCGCAGTGGCCACCACCAGCGGCACCCCGATTGCCGCCAGCACGAAGAACACCCCGCGCCACGAGGTGACGAGCAGCACCTGGCCGCCGATCAGCGGCGCGGCCACCGGCACGACCCCGGTGATCCCCATCAGCACCCCGAACAGACGCGCCGCCACCGTCCCGCCGGTGAGGTCGCGCACGATCGCCCGGGCGATGACGATGCCGACGCTCCCGGCCATCCCCTGGATGAGCCGCATGACCGCGAGCACGCCGACCGTGGGCGACACCGCACAGGCCACCGATGACGCGGTGTAGCCGATGATCCCCGCCAGCAGCGGCCGCCGCCGGCCGCGGGCGTCGCTGAGCGGCCCGGCGATCACCTGCCCCACGCCCAGGCCGATCATGCACGCGGTGATCGTGAGCTGGGCGGCCGAGGCGGTGGTGTGCAGGTCCCGGGTCAGCGGCGGCAGGCCCGGCAGGTACATGTCCAGCGACAGCGGCCCGAAGGCCGACAGCGCGGCGAGCAGCACGATCTGCCCGCGCGTGGGACGCCCGGGCGGCCGCGCCACGATCAGGCGAGAGCGATTTCGATGAGCAGCGGCTCCCGGCGCGCGGCCAGGTCCGGGAGAACCTCATCGAAGGTCTGGAGCAGCTCGTCGTGCGTGGCGATGTTGACCGCCGGACACCCCAGGCAGCGCGCCATGCCGGCGATATCGATGGAGCCGAACGCCGGCCACGCCGCCGGCGCGCCCGCGGCGCGAGCCAGCCCGTCCATGACCGCGTAACGGCCGTTGGCCATGACCAGCAGCAGCACGCCGACCTCGTAGTGGGCGGCGCTCCACAGCGCCTGGATCGCGTACATCGACGAGCCATCGCCGATGACGCCGACCACGGGGCGGTCCGGGTAGCCCATGCGCAGGCCGACGGACCCCGAGACGCCGAAGCCCAGGCCGCCGTTGCCGCACGCCACGAAACCCCGCGGACGGCTGATGGGCACGCGCTGGTAGAGCTCGGGCTGGCTGGACGGGGTCTCCTCGACGATGACCGCCTCGCGAGGCAGCCGCTCGGCCAGCGCGGCGTAGACATGGCCGGGCAGGAGCGGATCGCCCGCGGCGGGGGGCGCCGGCGCCGGCGGACGCCGCAGACCGGGCGGCGGATCGGTGTCGCGCTGCCCCACCTCCTCCAGCAGGGCGGCGCAGGCCGAGGCCACCGGAGCGACGATCGCCAGCGCGCATGGGCTGCGATAGGCCTCGCCGGGGTCGTCGGTGAGCACGGCGACGCGGGTGCCCTCGCTCACCATCGGTCCCGGGTCGTCAAGGATGTAGAGCCGGAAGGCGTTGGTGCCGATGGCGATGACGAGATCGTGGGGCGCCAGGGTCTCGCGCATCTGGCGCCGGCGCCACGGCAGGTGCCCGGCGAACTGGGGGTGGTCCTGGGGGAAGCCGGCCGCCCGCGCGAACGACTCCTGCCACACGGGGCAGCGCAGGCGCTCGGCGAGCCCGATGACGGCCTCCCAGGATTCGCAGTCGTCGCTGCGACCGACGACCAGGGCCGGGGAGACGGCGCGGTCGATCATGTCGGCCAGCTCACCGACCTCACCCGGCGTCGCCACGGCGCTGCGCAGGGTGCGCTCGGGCCAGCCGGCGGCGTACTCGTCGGCGGGCTCGGTCCAGTCCCCCATCGGGATGACGACGAGCGCCGGGCCCTGGCCGGCCACGGCCTCGTTGTAGGCACGGGCGATCGCGCCCGGGACGTCCTGGGCGCGGACGGGCAGGCTCGACCAGACCGGATACTCGCCGGCCAGCCGCTCGAGCGCCCGGCCGGTGAGGAAGGGCTCATAGGCCAGCTGGCGCCGGTCCTGCTGTCCCACCAGGACGACCAGCGGCGCATGCATGTCGCGGGCGTTGGCGATGGCGTTGATCGCGTTGCCCAGGCCCGGAGCCGTGTGCAGGTTGACCAGCGAGGGCTCTCGGCGCGCCAGCGCGTAGCCGGTGGCCATGCCCACGACGGAGCCCTCGTGCAGTCCGAGGACGAAGTGGATGTCGGGCGGGAGGCCGGTGAGGAACGGGATCTCGGTCGAGCCGGGGTTGCCGAAGATCGTCGTCATGCCGAACCGCCGCATCACGTCGAAGACCGCATCGCGCACGGTTCTAGTGGCGGTGCCCGGCTGATTTCGCTCGTCTGCTGCGGGCATGGCGGTGCGTTGCGCTTGCTCGATCATGCCTTGGCTCGGTTAATCGCGCTTCCCGGCGGCCAACGCTATCACGTACGCTTTGAGAACAATCGGTCACAGTGCGTACGTCGTGGCTCTGGGAGAGGCCGGGCGGGGCACGTTTTCCGCGAGAGTCAAGGAGAGTCTGTGTCGCTGAAGGGACTGAAGGATCGTGTCGTGATCGTCACCGGCGGCGCCTCGGGCATCGGCCGCGCCACGGTCGCGCGGCTGGTGGCGGAGGGGTCGTGCGTCGCCTTGGTCGACATCGACGGTGAGGCCGCATCGGCCGTCGCGGAGGAACTGGGCTCCGACGTCCTGCCGCTGACCGCCGACGTCTCCTCCGAGCAGGACGTCCAGGGCTATTTCGCGGCCGCGGTCGAGCACTTCGGCCGCGTCGACGCGCTGCACAACAACGCCGGCATCGAGGGCCCGCTGGCGCCGCTGGCGGACTTCGAGACCGAGGCCTTCGAGCGCCTGGTGCGGATCAACTACTACGGCATCTTCTTCAACCTGCGCCAGATGCTCCGCACCGCGCGCAGGGCCGGGACGCGGGCCACGATCGTCAACACCTCGTCGGGCACCGCCCTGCACGGGGTGCCCCAGCTCGGCGCCTACGGGTCGACCAAGGCGGCGATCATCGGGCTGACGCGCGCGGCGGCGATCGAGAACGCCGCCAGCGGCATCCGCGTGAACGCGGTGGCCCCCGGCCCGGTGGACACGCCCCTGTTCGACCGTTTCGACAGCGGCTTCCGGGAAGGCGTCGGGGATGTGCTGCCGGTCGGGCGAATCGGGACCGCCGACGAGGTCGCGGCGCTCGTCGCCTTTCTGCTCTCAGACGAGGCGACGTTCATCACCGGCGCCGTGTTCCCGATCGACGGGGGCGAGACGGCATGAGCGCCTCCGAGGGCATCGCGGCCGCGACCGACCCCGCCGATCTGGGCGTCATGGACGCGTCGTCGCTGCTGCGCGACCGCGCGCTGTCGGCGGTGGAGCTGACCGAGGCCTGCCTGGCGCGGATCGAGGAGCGCAATGGCGGGGCCCCGACCTTCGAGGGCTCCCCGGACGCCGTCAACGCCTGGGTCCGTCTGTATCCACGGCTGGCCCATGAGTCCGCGCGCGCGGCCGACGAACGCCTGGCTGCCGGCGATGCGCCCGCGCTGTGCGGGATCCCGCTGGGGCTCAAGGATCTGTACGGGATGGCGGGCCTTCCCCTCACCGCGTCCAGCCGCGTGCTGGAGGGCAACGTGGCGGAGGCCGACGCGCAGGTGTGGGCCCGCTTGCGTCGCCAGGGGATGGTGCCGCTCGGGCACACCCACACCCACGAATTCGCCGCGGGCGGCACCACCGACCAGGTCGGCAACCCCTGGGCGCTTGACCGCGTCGCCGGAGGGTCCAGCGGCGGCAGCGCGGCGGCGCTGGCCGCCGGGATGACCCCGGCCGCGCTGGGCTCGGACACGTGTGGCTCGCTGCGCATCCCCTCGTCGTGCTGCGGCACGAGCACGCTGAAGCCCACCCACGGACTGCTCCCCCTCGACGGGATCATCCCCCTCGCCCCCACGCTCGACCATCCGGGCCCGATGGCGCGCAGCATCGCCGACTGCGCGGCGCTGCTGACCGCGATGGCCGCCGGCGGCTCGCCGGTCAACCCCACGGTGCCCCCGCCGGCTGCGCTGGGCGAGCTGGCCGTCGGGCCGTCGCGTGGCTCGCGTCCCCTGGAGGGGCTGACCATCGCGCTCACCGACCGCACCGACCAGATGCCGCTCGACGCCGAGGTGGCCGCCGCCCTCGACACGGCGCGCCAGGCCTGCCAGCGGCTCGGAGCGCGCATCGTGTCGGCCCCCGCCCCGTGGCATCAGGACTGGGACGACCTCAGCTGCCTGCTGCTCACCGACGTGTGGGCCTATCACGGGCAGTTTGCGCAGCGCGCGGGGCTCTACCGGCCGGCCATCGCCGAGTTCGTCGAGGTCGCGCAGAACTTCACCGGCGCGGCCGCGTATCTCGCTGCTCAGGAGCGCCGGGCCGCCGGCGCCGCCGCGTGGGAGCGGTGGTTTGCCGAGGGCGGGATCGACCTGGTGCTCGAGCCGACGCTCCCCATCGTGCCCTACGGCCGCGGGCCCGGCTATGACCGCGGCCACGCCGGCGGTCCCGGCGACCCGATGATCGCGCTCACCGCCATCTGGGACCTGACCGGGATGCCCGTAGCGGCGCTGCCGGTGACCTGGGAGGCGGGGATCTCGCTGATCGCGCCCCGCGGGCACGACGCGAGACTGGCGTCCGCGGCCATCGACTTGCAGGAGAGCGCACTCCCCGCCCCGCGCTGGATCCCCGGCGCCGAGCGCGGGAATGGGAATGCAAGAATCAGACCCACCCAGTCGTCGGACGGTACGGAGGAGACATGATCGGGGAGGTCCTGTGGCAGCCGCCGGCCGATCTGCGCCAGAGCACGCAGATCGGTCGCTTCATGGAGTTCGCCGAGCGTCGCTGCGGCCAGCAGTTCCGCGGCTACGACGATCTGTGGAGGTGGTCGGTAGAGGATCTCGATGGCTTCTGGGGGTCGGTGTGGGAGTTCTTCGAGCTCCGCGCCCACGCCCCGTTCGAGCGCGTGCTGGCCTCGCGTGAGATGCCGGGAGCCGTGTGGTTTCCGGGCGCTCGCCTCAACTACGCCGAGCACCTGGTGGGCCGTGACGGGGACACCGGCAAGGTGGCGGTCGTCGCCCACTCCCAGACCCGCCCGGAGTTCGAGGTCACCTTCGGCGAGCTGCGCGAGCAGGTCGCGCGGGCCCGTGCCGGGTTGCAGCGGCTCGGCGTCGGCCCCGGCGACCGCGTCGTCGCCTACATGCCCAACATCCCCGAGACGCTCGTCGCCTTCATCGCCACCGCCTCGCTGGGCGCCATCTGGGCCGCCTGCGCGCCCGAGTTCGGAGCGCGCAGCGTCATCGACCGCTTCGCGCAGATCGAGCCCAAGGTGATGCTGGCCGTCGGCGGCTACGGCTTCCGCGACCGCTACGTGAGCCGGCTGGCCGAGGTCGAGGCGATCCGCGGGCGGCTGCCGAGCCTCGCGCACGTCGTGGGCGTCCCCTACGGCGAGGCCACGGTGCCCGACGCGGTGGCGTGGTCTGACCTGCTCGGCTCACCGGGGCCGCTGGAGTTCGAGCCGGTGGCCTTCGACCACCCGCTCTACGTGCTGTTCTCCTCCGGGACGACCGGCCTGCCCAAGGCGATCGTCCACGGCCACGGCGGCCAGCTCGTGGAGCATCACAAGAACCAGGGGTTCGGCTGGGACCTCGGGCCCGGCAAGCGCCTGCAGTGGTTCTCCACGACCGCGTGGATGATGTGGAACGCCCTGGTGAGCGCCCTGCTGCTGCGCACCTCGATCGTGATGCTCGACGGCGATCCGGCGTGGCCGGACGTGGCCGAGCAGTGGCGGCTGGCCGAGCGTTACCGGCCGACCGTGATGGGCGTCTCGCCGCCGTACCTGATGGCCTGCCGCAAGGCGGGGCTCAACCTGCGCGACGACTTCGATCTGAGCTCGATCGAGGTCCTGTGCACCGCCGGCTCGCCGCTCCCCGCCGAGGGCTACCGGTGGGTCTACGAGCAGCTCGGACCCGACGTGTGCCTGGTCAACGGCTCGGGCGGGACCGACGTGTGCACCGGCATCGTGTCGGGCTGCCCGGGCGCGCCGGTCTATGAGGGTGAGATCTCGTGTGCGTCGCTGGCCGTCGACGCCAAGGCCTTTGACGAGCACGGCAATGCGGTGGTGGGCGAGCTGGGCGAGCTGGTCATCACCTCGCCGATGCCCTCGATGCCGGTGGCCCTGTGGGGCGACGAGGACGGCGAGCGCTACCGCGCCTCGTACTTCGACCGCTATCCGGGCGTGTGGCGGCAGGGCGACTGGATCAAGTTCACGCCGCGCGGCAGCTGCGTGCTCACCGGGCGGTCAGACGCCACGCTCAACCGCGGCGGGGTGCGCCTGGGCACGGGCGAGTTCTACTCGGTGGTGGAGGAGTTCCCCGAGCTCGCCGACGCGCTCGTGGTCCACCTGGAGGACGACGAGGGCGGGATGGGCGAGCTGCTGCTCTTCGTGGTGCCCTCTCCCGGCGCGACGGTGGACGACGAGCTGTTGCGGCGCGTCAGCGCGGCGCTGCGCGGCGAGCTCTCGCCACGGCACGTGCCCGATGACATCGTCGTCGTGACCGGGATCCCGCGGACGCTGACGGGCAAGAAGCTCGAGGCGCCGGTCAAGCGGATCCTGCGCGGCGAGGCTGCCGAGAAGGTCGCCAGCCGCGACGCCCTGGCCGATCCCGGGGCGCTCGACGCCTTTGTGGCGCTTGCCGCCGAGCGCACGGCCCAGGCTCCAATAAAATGAGCGGACGAGAGAGGCTGACGGTCATCGCCAGGGAAAGTGACAGGACGTGACGAGATGGCGGTAGCGCAAGCGCCACCGCACGAGCCGCCGCTGGAGCGGTGGAGCCCGCGCGGCACCGATTCCGCCGCCCGGCTGCGCTCCTGGTCAGACATCCTCGCCGCCACCCATCTGGCGTTCGATGTCAAGCCCACCTGGCGGACGCCACCGCGCTTCCAGGCCGCGGTGACCCGGCGCACGATCGGCGACCTGATGCTGCTCGATTGCGTCGCCTCTCCCTTCCTCGGCCATCGCGACGAGGCCGTGATCGGCTCCGGTGCCGATACGGGCCACGAGAACGTGCTCGGCTTCCAGTTCGTGTTCAAGGGCATGGAGCTGGTGCGCGAGGGCGACCGGCAGCTCGCGCTCAAGCCCGGCGACATGGTGCTGTGGGACGGCCTGCAGCCGACCGAGATCGAGATCGCCGAGGCCTTCTACAAGCGCACCCTCCTCTTCCCCCGCGAGCGGGTCCTGGCCGTCTGTCCCCGCCTGGGCGGACTCGAGGCGCTCCCGTCGCTGGAGGGCAGCGCCTCGGCGCGCCTGCTCGTGCGCTTCATGAACGCGCTCGCCGTGGAGATGCCCACGCTGGACGCGGCGGCCGGCGCGGCCGCCGCCAACGCCGCGCTGGAGCTGCTGCGCGCCGCGGTCGAGCCCGCCCTGCCCAGCGACCGCGCGGCGACCCGGGCGGCGATGCGCGCCGAGATCGCCCGCTACGTGCGCACCCACCTCCAGGACCCCCAGCTCGGACCGGCGTCCATCGCCCGGGCCTACGCCATGTCCGTGCGCACCCTGCACGCGCTGTTCGAGGACGTCGACGCGTCGGTTGCCGGCCTGGTGCGCCGCGAGCGCCTGGCCCGCTGCCTGGAGGACCTCCAGCAGCCCAACGGCGGCTCGGTCACCGAGATCGCCTTTCGCTGGGGCTTCTGCGACGCCGCCCACTTCTCCCGCGTGTTCAAGCGCGAGTTCGGGGCGACGCCCTCGGAGATCCGCCACGCCGCGCTGGCAGCCGCGTAGCCTGCGCCTGACCCGCCCTCGCAAAAACCGGCGGATTGCTTCCCAATCGTGGAGTTCCGTGGCCATCAGGGAACATATGTTCGCATTTGCGCCGGACGGATAGCCTTCGTTTGGCTATGCTCTGACCCTTAGTGCGGGGTCGTCTAATGGCAAGACGCCAGCCTCTGGAGCTGGTTATCAAGGTTCGAGTCCTTGCCCCGCAGCTGGAGACTGGGGGTGGCCGCGCAGGCGCTAGGTCAGCGTCTCGAGGTCCGTCGCGAGGTCGCCGAGCGCATCGGCGCGATCGCCGATCTCGGTGTGCCCGGCGATGAACCGGCGGGCGTGCTGGAGATCCTCGGAGCGGCCCACCGACAGCGCCCCGGCGACGTGGCCGCCGCTGAGGTAGAAGACCGAGAACGCTCCGTCGTCGACGGAGCCGCGGATGACCTCATGGTCCCACTCGTAGGCGGGTCCGACGTACTCGATCGCCGCCCAATCCGACAGGTCCGAGAAGAAGTAGGGGACGACGTCGTGGGCGACGTCCTTGTCGAGCATGTTGAGCGCCACGGTCTTGCCGTGGTTGAAGGCGACGTCCCAGTGCTCGACGCGGATGCGGCGGCCGCCGTGCACCACGCTCTCGTACTCGGCCATGTCGCCGGCGGCGAAGATCCCGGGGGCGCTGGACTCCAGGTGGGTGTCCACGCGGACGCCGCCGCTCTCGCCCAGCTCCAGGCCGGCGCTGCGAGCCAGCATGACGTCGGGATTGACGCCGGCGCCGATGATCACGGCGTCGGCGGAGATCTCCCGTCCGGCCTTGGTCACGACCCTGGTGACGCGCCCGTCGGCGCCATCGAAGCGGTCGAGCTCATCCTCGCCGTGGAGCGTGATGCCGTGGCCGGCCAACAGGTCATGGAAGTACGTCGCGGCCTCGCGACCGAACGAGCGGATCAGGGCACGCTCCTCGAGCATGACCATCGTGCACTCACTGCCGAGCTCGGTCAGCGTCGCCGCGACCTCTGAGGCGATGTAGGAGCCGCCGATGAGGACCACCCGCTTGCCGGCGGCGTCCTGGCGGATGGCATCGCTGTTGCCGAACGTCCGCAGGTAGTGGATGCCCTCGAGCTCGGCCCCGGGGACGTTGAGGCGGCGCACGTTGGCCCCGGTGGCCACCAGCGCCTTGCCGAACCCCACCTCCTCCCTGCTCGACAGCTTCACCGTGCGCTGCTGAAGGTCGAGCTTCATCGCCGAGGTCCGGGTCAGCACCTCGATCTGCTGCTCGGCATACCAGTCGGCGGTCTGAAACAGCGCGTCCTCGCGCGTCTCGGTGCCCTTGAGGTAGCCCTTGGACAGGGGCGGGCGGTCATAGGGGAGGTCAGGCTCGCGTCCGACGAGCAGAATCGAGCCATCGGCACCGGAGCGGCGCAGCCAGCGGGCGCAGTTGCCCGCCGCCAGGCCGCCGCCGATGAGCAGGAAGTCGACGTTGCGGTCCGCCATCGAGGGCGACGCTAGTTGCGGGCCGGGAGCTCTGAGCCCTCGGGCGCAAAGCGGGGCGTGATCTCGCCTTCCAGGCCGGGGTCGAGGATCAGCAGCACCTGGTCGCCGGCCTGGATGACCGAGTCGGCCTTGGGCACGAACCCGGCCCCGTTGCGCAGCACCGAGATGATCAATGACCCCTCGGGCAGCGGGACCTCCTGGACGCGTTGGCCGGCTGCGGTGGAGCCCTCCCCCACCTCCAGCTCGATGATCTCCAGGTGCTCCTCCTCCAGCGCCAGGAGCTGGACGAGGCCGTACTCGGGGACCTCGTGCTCGATCAGGCGCAGGATCAGGTCGGTGGCCGAGACGGCCGGCTGGATCCCGAGCGTCTTGAAGTGCACCATGTTGCGCGGGTTGTTGACGCGCGACACGATCCGGTCGACGCCGTACTTCTCCTTGGCCACCTGACAGATGAGGATGTTGTCCTCGTCGTCGCCGGTGACCGCGATGACGAGGTCGGCGCGCTGGATGCCGGCGCGCTCGAGCACCCACAGCTCAGTGGCGTCACCGTACTGGACGGCGTGCTCGAGCTCCTCCTCCACCACGCGAAAGCGTCGGTGGTCAGACTCGATCAGCGTGACCTCCCTGTCCTTGCCGATCAGCTCCCGAGCGAGGTTCCACCCCACCTTGCCCGCTCCCGCAATGATCACGTACATGTGGCCAATGGCTCCTTCCCGTCAGATGGTTGGTTCCGCGGCCGCGTGATGCCGGGGACCGGCCCCCACCCGCCCGCAAGCCGGTCAAGGACGCAGGGCGAAGCCAATACTGGATGTATTGGCAAGCCCGAGGACACAGACCGGCGCAGGTCATCCGAATTCATCCGGCGCGCGGGGTCGTGGAATCACCCATCTAGGCCTCGAGGACGACGTGCTCGGCTTGGTCGATGGCGTGCTGCGTGGGGCAGATCGTGAGCAACCCCTGCTCTCCGTACCAGGCGGCCCGAGCCGGGTCCGCCACGCGCACGACCACGCGGGGCACGTTGAAGCGGCGCTGAGCCAGCTGGGCGATCACCAGGTTGGTGTTGTCGCCGCGGGTGGCCGCCATGAACACATCCGCCTTCTCGATCCCGGCCTCGATGAGCCCGTCCACCTCCAGGGCCGCTCCGACGGTGAATCGCCCGCCGGCGTCCTCCCAGCTGATCGACTGGTCCTTGTCCAGCCGCTCATGTGACAGCGGGTCGCTGTCAAGCACGGAAACGTCGTGTCCGGCGTCCAACGCGCGCTTGGCTACCGCCGACCCCACGCGGCCGGCACCGACGATCAGAATGAACATGGGCGGGACTCTAGGTCCTCGCCGCGATAAATGGCGTCACATCGAGACCGATACCCGTCGATGGGCTTAACCCACGCGGCGGTGTGTTCACAACGCGTTGACGCCGTCCGCCCGCGGGGGAGGCGTGAGCGCCGCGGCGACGATGACGAGCGCGAAGGCCAGCACCCGGACGACCACCCCCAGCCGGCTGGCCGGCATCGGCTCTCCGAACACGAGCGGCCCGGCGGCGATCGTCGTGAGATTGGCGGCGGCGCTGGTGAGGGCGATCATCGG
Organism: uncultured Actinomycetota bacterium; assembly: GCA_963771675.1. Classification (GTDB taxonomy): domain Bacteria; phylum Actinomycetota; class Thermoleophilia; order Solirubrobacterales; family Solirubrobacteraceae; genus Palsa-465. The sequence goes on from CAVYUJ010000014.1 coordinate 162,525, forward strand.
CACGGCATCGCCGAGCTGGAGGCTGCGGGCCGAGATGAGCAGCCCGACGAGCGAGGCCACGAGGATGATCAGGGCCAGCGGGTGCAGCACGACGCCGAGGCCCAGGGCATGCAGGTGAGAGCTGAGCGCCTTGATCGAGGTGTCCGAGGTGGCCCAGAGCAGGCCGGCGGAGACGGCGAGCATCCCGGGCCGGCGCGGCCGCAGCGCCAGCAGGAGGCCGACGGCTCCGGTGGCGCACAGAAACACGGCCAATGTCCGCGGGTCATAGCGCGAGTGCGCGCTGCCGGCGTCACCATCGAGCGTGGCGGCCAGGAAGGCAAGGCCGGCCGCAGTGAGCCCGACGCCGACCCACTCGCGGCGCGTGACCTCGATGCCGAACAGCTTGTCGGCGACGACGGTCAGCAGGACCAACCCGCCGGCGATGACCGACTGGACGAGGGAGATCGGGGCAAGCGCCAGCGCGCCGACGTGAAAGCCCCACGAGCCCAGGGCGATGGCGATTCCCAGCGAGTACATCGGGGAGCGAAACAGCTCGACCGTGCTGCGCCACGGGTGCGTCAACTCGACCGACGGGGCCTCGCGGGCCCCGCGGAACTTGTAGAGGAACCCCGCCACTGACCCGAACGCGGTCAGCAGCGCGAGGACGAGGCCGAGCTGCACGGAGAGCGACATCGCGCCGCAGAGGCTAGATGGTCGGTCCCGCGGCCGCGTGGTTGCCGGGGGATTCGGGGATCAAGCCGGTCAAGGACGCAGGGCGAAGCCCATACTGGATCTATGGGCAAGCCCGAGGACGCCGATCCGGCGTAGATCATCCGGATTCATCCGGCACGCGGGGTCGTGGGACCAGCCATCCAGCGGCGCGCCCGCTGGACGCGCCGCGACGGCCGCTCAGCTCAGGTGATCAGCGGGATGATGAGGAGCGCCACGATGTTGGCGACCTTGATCATCGGGTTGATGGCCGGCCCGGCGGTGTCCTTGTAGGGGTCGCCGACGGTGTCGCCGGTCACCGCCGCGGCGTGGGCCTCGGAGCCCTTGCCTCCGAAGGCGCCGTCCTCGATGAGCTTCTTGGCGTTGTCCCACGCGCCACCACCCGCGGTCATCGACACCGCCATGAACAACCCGACGACGATCACGCCGATCAACAGCCCACCGAGGGCCTGGACCGAGATGAGGCCGATGATCACGGGGATGACGATCGGGATGAGCGCCGGGAGGATCATCTCCCGCTGCGCGGCCGCGGTGACGATGCTCACGCACTGGCCGTACTCGGGCTGCTCGGTGCCGTCCATGATCCCGGGCTTCTCCCGGAACTGCCGGCGCACCTCCTCCACCACGGCGCCGCCGGCACGGCCGACGGCCTCCATCGAGAGGGCGGCGAACAGGTAGACCATCATGCCGCCGACGAGCAAGCCGATGAGGACGGGAGGGTTGGAGAGGTCGAAGCGCGTCGAGGTGCCGATCTCCTGCTTGAACGCGTCGAACAGGACCAGGGCGGCCAGGGCGGCCGAGCCGATGGCGTACCCCTTGGTCACGGCCTTGGTGGTGTTGCCGACCGCGTCGAGCGGGTCGGTGACGTTGCGCACCTCCTCGGGCAGCTCGGCCATCTCGGCGATACCACCGGCGTTGTCGGTGATCGGGCCGAAGGCGTCGAGCGCGACGATGAGGCCGGTGAGCGAGAGCTGGGCCATCACGGCGACGCCGATGCCGTAGATGCCGTGGCCGAGCTTCCAGGCGCCGAAGATGCCCAACGCGATAACGATCGCCGGCAGCGCGGTGGCCTGATAGCCCTGGGCGAGGCCCTGGATGATGTTGGTGGCGTGACCGGTCTGCGATGCCCGGGCGGTGCTCTTGACCGGCGAGAAGCGCGTGGACGTGTAGTAGTCCGTGATCACGAACAGGGCCGCCGTGATGACGAGGCCGATCAGCGCGCACAGGTAGTAGTGCCACCACTTGGGCGCGGCGCCTCCGCCGATGGTGAGGCCGTGCATGAGCCAGTAGGTGACGGGCAGGAAGGCGAGCGCGGCCAGACCGCCCGACAGGATCAGGCCCTGGTAGAGGGCGCGCTCGACGTTGCCCGAGCGCGACTTCACGGCGAAGGTCCCGATGATCGAGGCGATGATCGAGATCCCGCCGAGCACCAGCGGGTAGACCGCGACCGAGGTGCGCTGGCTGAAGGTGAGCACCCCCAGCAGCATCACCGCGACGGCGGTGACGGCGTAGGTCTCGAACAGGTCGGCCGCCATGCCGGCGCAGTCACCCACGTTGTCGCCCACGTTGTCGGCGATCACGGCCGGGTTGCGGGGGTCGTCCTCGGGGATGCCGGCCTCGATCTTGCCCACGATGTCCGCGCCGACGTCGGCGCCCTTGGTGAAGATGCCGCCGCCCAGACGGGCGAAGACCGAGATCAGCGAGCCGCCGAAGCTCAGGCCGATGAGCGCGTCGACGGCCTGGCGGGTGGTCTCGCCGATGATCCACGTGAGGACGCCGTAGTAGCCGGCGACGCCGATCAGGGCGAGGCCCACGACCAGCATGCCGGTGACCGCGCCGCCGCGGAAGGCGACCTTCAGCGCCGGCGACACACCGCCACGCGCCGCCTCGGCGACGCGGGCGTTGGCACGCACGGACACGTTCATGCCCACGAATCCGGCGCTGGCCGACAGGGCGGCGCCGATGAGGAAGCCGATCGCCACGCGGATGTTCTGCAGCGGGATCAGGAGGATGAACACCACAACGCCGACGGCGGCGATGATCGTGTACTGGCGCGTCAGGTACGCCGAGGCCCCCTCCTGGACCGCTGCCGAGATCGCGCGCATGCGCTCGTTGCCGGGTGACAGCGCCAGCAGTGACCGTGAGGTGACAAAGCCGTAGCCGATAGCGCAGGCCGCGCACACGAGCGCGATCACGACGCCATGGTGCGTCAGAAAGCTAGACAAGAAGGTCCTCCGGGGAAGCTCTTAATTCGGAACCGCGATCAGATCGCGCGAGCACAACGTCAAAAAGGGCCTTCCGCGCTCAGATCGTGCGGAGACCCCGGCATAAGCCCGGCGCGAGTCTAGCGTGCACGCCGGAAGAACGTCGGCTGAAACGGCCCCGGCACGGGCGATACACCGCCGCGCGGAGCGTCGCGCAGCGCTACTGGCCGGGCACCCAGAGGCGGCCGCTGCGCTGCGCGGGCCCCGGCTCGCCGGGCTTGGGCGCCTCCGGCTCGGGTGCCCCGGGAGCGGGCGGCGGGGCCTGCGACTCGGGTCGATCGGAGCCGGCGGGGCCCCCGGGGCCGGCAGGGCCCCCAGAACCGGCGGGGCCCCCGGGGCCGGCCGGGCCCCCAGAACCGGCCGGGCCCCCAGAACCGGCCGGGCCCCCAGAACCGGCGGGGCCCCCAGGGCCGGCCGGTCCCCCAGGGCCGGCGGGTCCCCCACCGGGCGCGGAGGCGGGGTCGGCTGCTCCGCCCAGCCTCACGAAGGCCAGCTGCAGCTGGGACAGCGCGTCGCGGATCGGCGCCGCCTGCGAGGGCGCAGCCTGCTCGATGAGGGGCGCCAGGGCGCGCACGGCCTCGATGGAGAGCCGGACCTGGCCGAGGTCGCGCTCGTCCTCGGTGCCCGGCGACAGCCCGGTGCGCCGCATGCCGAGGTTGATCAGCGACACGATCTGGTCCAGGAGGATCTGCTCGACCCGGATCTTCTTGATCTCGGCCTCGTACGCGGCCCGAAGCTCTTCTTCGCTTGGCTGGTCGCTGGTGCTCATGCGCTCCTCTCCGCTCGGACGTGGCTGCTCACCGGCAGTGGGGCTCCAACACGCCGGAGTATGTCTCCCGGGTCTCGGCCTGCACTGCGGCATAGACCTCGGCCAGGCTCATCCCGGATTCCAGCATCCGGCGCTGACGCTGCGCGCCGTTGGCCGCCGGCAGGCTCACCTCGAGGCCCAGCTCGGCCCGGACCGGAGCGGTCCATTCCAGCAGGCGGTCCAGGGCACCGGCGGCGGGATAGGGCTCGCGCCGCTCGAGGTCGAGGAGGTCCCCGTCGAGCCCGAAGCGCAGCGCGCGCCACACGTTCTCCTCGATCAGCCGGTGGGGCAGGTCGGTGAAGGCGAGGCCCTCGTCGACGTCGCGCGCCGCCTGGGCCACGCAGGCCACGATCAGCGCGGCCAGCCCGTCGGACTCGGCGGCGGTCGGCTGGGCGTCGCAGATGCGGACCTCGACCGTCCCGAAGGCGAAGTGGGGCCGGATCGACCACCACACCTGGGTGTACTCGACGATCGAGCGTGTCTGGGTGAGGAAGTCGATGTAGTCGGCGAACGTCGCCCAGTCACCGAAGGGATCGGGAACGCCGCAGCGCGGGAAGCTCTTGGTGAACGTCTGGGTCCGGGCGCTGTGCAGGCCGGAGTCCGAGCCGTCGAGGAACGGGGAGTTGGCCGAGATCGCCAGCAGGACCGGCAGCACCGGACGCAGGCGGTCACAGACTCGCACCGCACGGTCAGCCCCGCGGATCCCCACGTGGACGTGGAGCGAAAACGTGTTGTTGCGCCACGCCACGTACTTCAGCCCGTCCTCGACGCGGTGATAGTGCGGCGTGTCGATGATGTGCTGGCGGCGGTAGTCAGACCACGGATGCGTCCCGGTGGCGCCGAGCACCAGCTCCTGGGCGGCGGCCACCGCGAACAGGCGCCGGCGCATCTCGCGCTGGGCGGACCGGGCGGCGGCCAGGTCCTCCCCGCGGCCCGACCGGATCTCGATCTCCGACGAGATCAGCTCCCCGGCGATCGCCGGATGAAGCACGGGGTCCTCGGCCGCGGCGTCACGGAGCTGCTCGAAGCGGCCGACGAGCTCCAGGCTGTCGGGATCGAGGACGGCGAACTCCTCCTCCAAGCCGACGGTGAAGTCGGTGGACGCGTCAAACGCTGCACGCGCGGTGTCGATGTCGAGCTCCACGGCGAACGGACGAGACGGGCTAGGTCAGATAGAAGTACAGCGCGTAGAGCAGATCGACGGCGGGGCTCGACGTGTGCACGGTCACCTCGGGCGGGACCTGGAGCAACGCCTCGGAGTAGTTGAAGATGATCTTGACGCCGGCGTCGACGAGGTCGTCGGCGATGCTCTGGGCCGCCGCGGACGGGACCGCGAGCACCGCCACGACGATGTCCTGCTCGTCGACCACCGTCCGCAGCTCGGAGTTGTGACGGACGGTCATGGGCCCGATGCGGGTACCGACTCGGTCGTGGTTGATGTCGAAGATGGCCACGACGCGGAAGCCGTGGTCGGCGAAGATGTCCGACGTGGCGATGGCCGTGCCGAGGTGGCCGGCTCCGAACAGCGCGATGTTGTGCTGCCCGGCCGTGCGCAGGATCTTGCGAATCTGGCTGACCAGCGACTCGACGTTGTAGCCGACGCCCCGCTTGCCGAACTTGCCGAAGCCGGACAGGTCGCGGCGGATCTGGGTGGAGTTGACGTGCGTGTAGTCGGCGAGCTCCTGAGAGGAGATCGTCTCCTTGCCGATCTTTCGCGCTTGGGTGAGTACCTGCAGGTACCGCGACAGTCGTGCCGCAACGCCGAGCGACAGCTTCTCACTCGGTTTGTCGAGGCCCGGGCCCGCCGGTTCGGTACCGCGGCCGACCGTGTAGCTCATCTGTTTTCCACTCTAGTCGGTCCCGAGCAGCCGACGCTCGCGAGCCGCTCGGTGAGCGCGGATTCGTCGACGAACAGCTCGAACACCTCCACCCCATCGATGACGACGACCGGGATCCGCTCCAGGTAGGCGCGCAGCAGCCCCTCGTCGGCGTCGATGTCGCGCTCCACCAGCGCGAACGGGTGCGTGACGCGCACGCGCTCCAGGACCTCGCGGGCCTCGTCGCACAGGCAGCATCCGCCGCGGCCGTAGAGGACGACCTCGGTCATCGCACCAGCGCCCGTTCCCCCGTCGCGTACACGTCGACGTCGAGGTACTCCGGGAAGGGCTGGGCGGGCACGTAGCGCGCGGCGCTGGCGATCATGGCGGCATTGTCAGTGCAGAGCTCGCGCGGCGGGATGTCGATCGGCACCCCGAGCGCCGACAGCCGGTCGCGCAGCGGGCCGTTGGCCGCCACCCCGCCGCCGACCGCGAGCTGCCCGGCTCCCGTCTGCGTGAGCGCGCGCTGCACGCGGAGCGCGAGCGCCTCGACGATGGCCCGCTGGTAGGAGGCGGCGAGGTCGGCGCGCCGGCGCTCGGCCTCGGTCTGCCCCAGCTCCCGCACGCGATAGAGCAGCGCGGTCTTGAGCCCGGCGAAGGAGAAATCCAGCCCGGGCATCCGCGCGCCGGTGGGAAAGTCGAAGGCCGCGGGGTCGCCGTCGCGCGCCAGCCGCTCCAGCGCCGCGCCACCCGGGTAGCCGAGGCCGAGCAGGCGCGCGCCCTTGTCGAAGGCCTCGCCGGCGGCGTCGTCGAGCGTCTGGCCCAGCACCTCGTACCCGGGACCATGGTCGGTGACCGAAGCCAGGAACGTGTGGCCGCCGGAGGCGATGAGGCTGAGGAACGGAGGCTCGAGCGCCGACGGCGCCAAGAAGCCGGCGGCGATGTGGCCGTGGAGGTGGTCGACGGGGGCCAGCGGCAGCGCATGGGCGGCGGCCATCGCCTTGGCCGTCGCCAGTCCGACGAGCAGCGCGGCCACGAGGCCCGGCCCCCGGGTGACGGCCACCAGCTCGATGTCGGCGAGCGCGGTCTGTGCCTGGTGCAGCGCGTCCTGCACGGCCGCCCCGACGAGCTCGAGGTGATGGCGGCTGGCGATCTCCGGCACGACGCCGCCGTAGCGGTCGTGGATTCCCTGGGAGGAGATGACGTTGGAGAGGATCGCGCCATCGCCGGTGACGACGGCGGCACACGTGTCATCACAGGAGGTCTCGAGCGCCAGGATCACCCCGCTGCCCCCGACGGGGACGTCGTCTCCAGCGTGCGCCACATGATCACCGCGTCCTCGCCGTTGTCACGGTAGTAGCGGGGGCGCGTGCCGGCCGAGCGGAACCCGAACCGCTCGTAGAGAGCGATCGCCGGCGCGTTGGAGGTCCGCACCTCGAGGGTGTACTCGCGGTCGGCGCCCGCCCGCTCGATCATCTGCTCGAGCAGCATCCGGGCGATGCCGCGGCGGCGCAGCGCCGGGTCGACCGCGATGTTCATGAGATGCCACACGGTGTCGTAGCGCGCGCAGATCAGGTAGCCGAGCAGCTCGTTCTGGTCACCGACAGCGGCCAGGCACAGCCCCGACGGCTTGGACAGCTCCAGCACGAACATCGCCAGCGACCACGGCGTCGTGAACGCGCGCCGCTCGATGGCGATCACCTGGGGGAGGTCGGAATAGCCGAGAGGCCGAATCGTGACGCTGTCTGGAGTCATGGCTACCGGGCGGTGCGAAGGCTGATCTCGGCGTCCGGCAGACGCAGATACTGCGGCTGGATGTGCTCAGGAGGCTCAGGCCGCAGAGCAGTGGCCAGCCGACAATGCTCGACGGCGCTGACCCGGTTGAGCTCTGAATCCGGCTCGGGAATCCGCGCTCCCGCATGCTCGAGAACCGCTCTGAATTCTACCGTCCCGTCACCCACGGCCAACCACGCGCGACCGTCGGCACGCATGGCCTCGGCCAGCGCGTCCGGCGCCAGCGCGCGAGCGCTGAACAGGGGCGCACCACCGGCCCGTGCCGCGTCCGCGGCCGCCCAGCCTGCGGCGAAGACCTCTCCGCGCCGGGCGTCGATCACCGCCATCACGCCCTCGTCGCCGCCGCCCGCGGCCGCGGTGCCGGCGAGCGCCCCGCGCGCCAGCGAGTGCAGGGTCGACACCCCGACGAGGTCGATGTCCCGCGCCCGCGCGAGCGCGTGGGCGGTGGCCACGCCGATCCGCAGCCCGGTGAAGGTGCCCGGGCCCACGCCGACGGCGATCCGGTCGACCTCGGGCCAACCCAGGCCCGCGGCGCCGAGCACGTCCACCACCAGCGCCATCAAGCGTGTCGTGTGGCGAGGCCGGGCGCCCGGCGGCGGATCGTCGCGACGCTCGACGGCGTCGCCGCGCTCGGTGTCGAGGAGCGCCACGGTGGTCGCGCGGGTCGCGGTGTCAAAGGCCAGAACCTTCACCGGATCACAACCTGGCGCTCATCGCGGCCGGCGTGCTCGAGCCGCACCCGTGCGGCCACATGTCCCAGCTCGGCCAGCTCCCGCTCTCCCGCGGCCGGCCACTCGACGAACGCGATGGTGTCAGGGCCGACGTAGTCCGCGAGCAGGTCGGGATCCTCACCGGCCAGAGTGGTCAGCCGGTACAGGTCGACGTGCCCCACCGGGGCCCGTCCATGGACGCGATAGAGGTGTCCGATCGTGAAGGTGGGGCTGGTCACCGGGACCGTCACGCCGAGGGCGCGCGCGGCGCCGCGGACGAACGTGGTCTTCCCCGCCCCGAGCTCGCCCTCGACCAACACGACGTCTCCCGGCCCCAGCTCGGACGCGAGGCGGCCCCCGAGAGCTTCGGTCTCGGCCGCGTCGTTTGACTGAAACCGGCCCTGCACAGGGCGAACTGTAGAGCGGTCACGACGGCTGGTTCCGCTACCGTCAGGGCATCATGTCCGACGGTTCGTCCAGCTCTCCGGGCCGCATCGCGCTGCTCGTGCAGCGTGTCGTCGGGGATCGCGCGGACGTTCCGACCTCGCTGGCCGACCTGCGCGGCTCAGAGACGGCCAAGGCGGCGGGCCTTGCCGCGGCGATGATCGGCAACAACGTCATCGCCCTGGGATCGACCGTGGTCTTCACCCGGCTGCTCTCCGACAACCAGGGCGGCGGCTACGGGTCTCTGGCCGCGCTGGTCAGCTACTTCCTCATCCTCTCGGTGGTCGGCCAGGCGATGCAGGTGGCCACCGCCCGCGAGGCCGTGCTCGGTCACCTCGGCGTCGGTGCGAGCCTCATGGCCACGGTCCGGCGTTGGACGCGCGGGCTGCTGCTGTTCACCCTGGCGCTCACCATCGTCTCGGTCCTGCTGCGCGACCCGATCGCACGCGCGCTCAACGTCACCCATGACCCCTGGGCGGCGGCCCTCGGCCTCCCCGCTGCCGGGCTGTGGCTCGAGCTCTCGGTGCTGCGCGGCGTGCTGCAGGGGGTCGGGGACTACAAGGGCGTCGGCCTCAGCCTCATCGGCGAGCAGAGCGCCCGGCTCATCACCGGCGCGCTCCTGGCCGCGGCCGGCCTCGGCGTGACCGGGGCGTACCTCGGCACGCCGCTGTCCTTCATCGCCATGGGCGGGTACTGCGCTCATCGTCTGTACCGCCACGTCCAGGAGGTGGAGCGCCAGCCCCGGGCCGCGATGGCCACAGCGCCGTCGGCGACGCTCGGCCTGTGGGATCACGTCAAGCGCGCCTGGGCGCCGATCGCCGGGCTCATCATCATCGCCGTCCTGCAGAACATCGACATCATCGCCGCCAAGCATCAGTTCAACACCCACACCGCGAGCTCGTACAGCGCCGTCGCCGTCGCCGCCAAGGTCCTCATCTGGGTGGCGATGGGCGCCGGCTTCTACCTGGTGCCCGAGGTCTCGCGTCGGCGCGCCAACGGCGAGGACCCACGGCCGATCCTGGCCCGGGCCCTGGGGATCATCGCGGTGTGCGCGGTCCCGGTACTGCTCATCTTCGCCGTGGCCGCCCACCCGCTCATCACGGCGGCGTTCAAGGCCTCCAAGGCGAGCGCCTCCAACTCGCTGCTCGTCCTCGGCCTCGCGTTCACCGTGCTGGCCTGCACCTACCTGGCGATCCAGTACATGCTGGCGCTGCGCCGCACGTGGTTCCTGGTGCTGCTCGCCGCCGTCGCGGTGGCCGAGCCGATCCTCCTGCTCAACGCGTCGCATCGGCCCAAGAGCTTTGCCGCGGTGGTGCTGGCGATCCAGGTGGTCGGGGCGGTCGTCGCCTTCGCCTGCGCGCTGCGACCGGATCGCACGCAGCTGCCGCCCCCCGGCCCGCCGGAGCGGGTGGCCGAGGCGCGCATCCCCGAGCCGGTCTGATCAGAGCGCCGCGCTGCGGGCGCGGCAACGGTCAGAGCGCCGCGGCTGCGGGCGCGGCAGGGTCAGAACGCCGCGGCGGCGGCGGGCTCGTCGCCTTCCAGCGGCTCGACGAACTGGTCGCCGGGAGGGCCATCCGCGAACGTCCGCACGAACGCCTCGACGACCGTGGGGTCGAACTGGCCGCCGGCGCACCGCCGCAGCTCGTCCAGCGCTGAAGAGTGGGCGACGGCACCTCGGTACGGGCGGTCGCTGGTCATCGCGTGGTAGGCATCGCAGACCGAGATGATGCGGGCCTCGAGCGGGATCTGCTCGGCCGCGAGGCGATCGGGATAGCCGGTGCCGTCGTAGCGCTCGTGGGTCGAGCGGACGATGCGGGCGGCGCTCGCCAGCGACGGGGCGGCCGCCAGGATCCGCTCGCCGATCACGGGGTGGCGCTCGACGAACTCCCACTCCTCGTCGGTGAGAGCGCCGGGCTTGGTCAGGATCGACGCCGGGAGCGCGACCTTGCCGATGTCATGCAGGTCGGCGGCGTGGCCGACATCCTGCAGCCACACACCGGTGAGCCCGAGCTGCGCGCCCACGCGCTCGGCCGCCGGCGCGAGGCCGCTGGCGTGCTCATGCAGGTCCTCCTGGCAGGCGGCGAGCGTGGCCACGAGCGCATCCCGCGTCTGGGCGGCAGGGGTGGCGCGACGGCTGTGCTTGCGGGCGTACATGCGCCGGTCACAGAGCCGCAGGGCGGCCGATGGGTCCGCGGCCTCGTCCGGAATCAGCGCCCCGCCGCTGGATGCGCTGATGCAGAAGCCCTCGCCTCGCTCGCTGAAGCAGCCGGTCCATTCCGCCAGGCGTAGGTCCAGCGCGCTGCCCGCCACCCCGTCGGCGAGGACGCAGAACTCGTCGCCCCCGAGACGGTAGGCGCTCCCGCTGCCCGCCACGGAGTCCCGTAGCGCGGAGGTGAGACGCACCAGCAGCGCGTCGCCCGCAGGATGGCCGAAGCGGTCGTTGTAGTCCTTGAAGCCGTCGAGGTCAAAGATCGCCAGGGCCGCCGGCCGGCCCTCCACGATCACCCGCTCCAGGTCGCCCATGAGCTGGCGCCGGTTGCCCAGCCCCGTCAGCGAGTCGGTGAGGCCGAGCTGCTCGAGCTGGCGCTGGGCCTCGCGCATGCGGTCGCGCACCCGCTCGTTGAGGCCCCACGCCGTCACGCCGGCGGCACCCGCCAGCGCCACGAACAGGGCGTGCAGTCCGGCCCAGGCCCACGGGTGGCGCCGCGCGGCGGCCTCGTCGAACACGGCCCGGGGATCGATCGTGCCCATGACCCCGTGATGGATGAGCACGAAGGCCACCGCGACGAGGAACGGGACCCAGTCCTCGTACAGCGTGAGGACCACGATCACGACGAAGAAGGTGAAGTGCATCTCGATGAGGCCCCCGGAGATGTCCACCAGCGCGGCGGAGCCGGTGAGCAGGCCCATCGACGCGGACACCGAGCGCCACTTGCGCGACGCGCCGCTCCAGCCGGCGAGCCCGGCGAAGGCGAGCATCGACAGCATCTCGGGGAGGTAGCGGATCGCCTGGGCACCGTGGTCGGCGACGGCGAAGACTCCCACCACGACGATCATCACCGCCAGCAGGAGCCCGATCAGCCGGTGGCGCCCGTGCCAGTCCTCGTCGGGCAGAGATCCTCCGTGGGGCAGCACGGCGCGCACGCGGGCCGACAGCCCGCGCCCCTCAGGGGCCGGCGACCGGGTCGGCGTGCGTGGAGCGGTGCTCATGACAGCGGCTTGGCCTTCAGCACGAACTGGTGCGCGGGCGGGGGGTCGAGCCGATGCAGGGGGCAGATGAGCAGGAGCGCCGCCGGCGGCTTGGCGCCCGCCACCGAATAGCCCAGCATCAGCAGATGCGGACCCAGGGATGCCAGCGTCGCGACGGCGAAGACCAGGACGACGACGATCTGGGGGTGGCGACGAAGGCTCATCGTCTGCCTATCGACCCCCAATCCCCCGTGCTTGAGCCGTAATCAGGCTTTGCGGCATGCGTCCAGAAACTCTGGACGCCCGCCCCTCAGGGGCGAGAAAACCTGCCGACCGGAGGCCTAGAACAGGCCCAGCTGGACGGTCTCAGGCGAGCCGTCGATCTCGACACCTGATTCCGGTGCAAAGCCGTTGGCGTCCGCCTCACGCCGGTCGGACTCGGCTGCGTGGGGGGTCGGCTCCGAGACCTCATGGGCGCGCCCGGTCGCCTCGCCCGCCGGCTCCGCGACCGCCGCCTCGGCGGGCTCCGGGATCTCCTCGTCGGCGACTGCGGGCTGCTCGGGGGCGCCCTGGGCGAGAAGGTCCGGAATCCGGTGAAAATCGGCCCGGAGCACCTCGAGCGTCGACGGGGTGTAGAGCGCCGCGGCGGGGTGGTAGAGCGGGTAGAGCCGGATGGCGCGGGCGCCGATCGTGCGCATCTCGGCCTGGCCGTGCAGACGGGAGATGCCGGTGTTGTCACCACGCAGCAGCTTGGTCGAGAAGTTGCCCAGCGTGCAGATCACGGTGGGCTGGATGAGCTCGACCTGGCGGCGCAGGTACTCGTTGCAGGACTCGATCTCGTTGGGATGCGGGTCGCGATTGTTGGGGGGGCGGCATTTGACGGTGTTGCAGATGAACACCTCGTCGCGATCCAGCCCGATCTCGGCCAGGAGCTTGGTCAGCAGCTTGCCCGCCTGGCCCACGAACGGCAGGCCCTGCTTGTCCTCGTTGGCCCCGGGCGCCTCGCCCACGAACATGAGGTCCGCATCGGCGTTGCCTGAGCCGAAGACGACGGTCGTGCGGGTCTGGTGCAACGGACAGCGTGTGCAGGTCCTTGCCTGCTCGTAGACCGCTTTGAGCTGCTCGCGCCGCTCTGTGGGGCTTGTCACGGATCTCCATGCTAGAGAGGCCACCAGACGGGGTATCCTGAGCCGCGTGGCCGGCACCGACAAGGGCTGGATCCGATGACACCCACGTTTTTCTCCCAATCTCCGACCGGTATCTCACATGCGGGAACTGGACCGGCTTCCTCAGCCATCGACTGCACCCGTCCTGACCACCCCTGAGCGGGTGGCGATCGTCGGCAACGGCCGACTGGGCAATGCCCTGGCCCGTGCGCTGCGCGCCGCCGGCGTGGACGTGAGCGGCCCACTGGCACGCGACGCGACGCCCGAGCAGGCCGACGCGGTCCTCCTCTGCGTCCCGGACAGCGAGATCCGCAATGCCGCTCACCTGGTGCCGGCCGGGCTCGCCGTCGGGCACTGCTCCGGCGCGACCGGGCTCGACGTGCTCGCCGGCTCCGGGCACGAGGTCTTCTCCCTGCACCCGCTGATGGCCGTCACCGCCGACTCGCCGGCAACGACGTTCGCCGGCGCCGGCGCCGCCGTCGCCGGCAGCAGCCCGGCGATGCTGGAGCTGGCGCGGGCGCTGGCTCAGCGGCTCGGGATGCGGCCGATCGAGATCGCTCCCGGCGACCGTGCCGCCTACCACGCCGCTGCCTCGATCGCATCGAACTTCCTCGTCACGCTGGAGTCCGCCGCCGAGCGGCTGGCCGCCAGCGTGGGGATGGAACGCCAGGACCTGCTGCCGCTGGTTCGGGCGACGGTCGACAACTGGTCGCGGCTGGGCGCCGAGCGCGCGCTCACCGGTCCCGTCGCCCGCGGCGACGAACGGACCGTGGCCGCCCAGCGCCAGGCCATCGCCGAGCGCACCCCCGACCTGCTTGCGCTGTTCGACACGATGGTGGACGCGACGCGCGCGCTCGCCACCGCCGGAGCGCTGGTTCGATGAGGACCGTCCGCACGGTGTCAGAGCTGCGCAGGCATCTCGCCGACGCCCGGCGCGGCGGGCGCACGATCGGGCTCGTTCCGACGATGGGCGCCTTCCACGACGGCCACCTGTCGCTCATGCGCCGGGCCCGGGAGGCCTGCGACGTCGTCGTCGTCTCGCTGTTCGTCAACCCCGCGCAGTTCAACGACGCGGCCGATCTCGACGTCTATCCCCGCGACGAGGACCAGGACGCGAGCCTCGCGGTGCGCGAGGGCGTGGACTACCTGTTCGCCCCGGAGGTCACCGACGTCTATCCCGAAGGCTTCGCCACCTCGGTGGCGGTGCGAGGGCTCACCGATGGGCTCGAGGGAGCACACCGTGGCCACGGCCACTTCGACGGCGTCACCACGGTCGTCAGCAAGCTGCTGAACATGGTGGGACCGGACGTCGCCTACTTCGGCCAGAAGGACGCCCAGCAGGGGGCGGTCGTCCGGCGACTGGTCCGCGACCTCAACTTCCCGGTCCGCATCGAGGTCTGCCCCACCGTCCGCGCCGATGATGGCCTGGCCCTGTCGAGTCGCAACGTGCTGCTGTCAGCGCACGAGCGCACGCAGGCGACCGCGCTGTATCGCGCGCTGCGGGCCGTCCAGGCCGCGGTGGCAGCGGGAGAGCGCGACCCGGAGGCGGCCACGGCGGCCGGTCACGCCGAGCTGGCCGCGGCCCGGATCGAGCCCGAGTACCTGGCGATCGTGGCGGCCGGCACCATGGAGCCGCTCACGTCCATCGAGGGCGACGTCGTGGTGGCCGTGGCCGCCCGCGTCGGCTCCGTTCGCCTGATCGACAACGTGCCGATAACCGTCATGAGACGCACCCTGAGCAGTACCCACACCACGGTGGCGACCCCGCACGGGGCGCCAACCATCTAAGGAGGCGAAAGCCATGTCTGCGACCCCCCACACCCCAGTTCCGAAGAGCCTGGACGGCCCGGTACCGATGACGCTGCCCCGCCTGGCGGAGAAGAAGCGCCTCGGCGAGCCGATCGTGATGGTCACCGCCTACGACTACCCGTCGGCACAGGTGTCCCAGGAGGCCGGCGTGGATGTGGTGCTCGTGGGTGATTCGGGCGCCATGACCGTGCTCGGCTACCCGTCGACGATCCCGGTGTCCATCGACGAGATGCTGATGCTGGCCTCGGCGGTGCGGCGCGGGCTGCGTACGCCTTTCCTGGTCGGCGATCTCCCCTTCGGCTCCTACGAGGCGTCCGACGAGCAGGCGATCGCCACCGCCCAGCGCTTCATCAAGGAGGCGGGCTGTGACGCCGTCAAGCTCGAGCGCGGGGGCACGAGCGTCCAGCGCGCGCGGGCGATCGTCGCCGCGGGCATCCCCGTCATGGGCCATGTCGGGCTCACCCCCCAGACCGCGACCGCTCTGGGCGGCTACCGCGCTCAGGGACGGACCGCCGACCAGGCGA
This sequence comes from uncultured Actinomycetota bacterium, assembly GCA_963771675.1. Classification (GTDB taxonomy): domain Bacteria; phylum Actinomycetota; class Thermoleophilia; order Solirubrobacterales; family Solirubrobacteraceae; genus Palsa-465. The sequence goes on from CAVYUJ010000014.1 coordinate 177,758, forward strand.
TCGCCGTCGCCCGCGACGCGATCGCCCTGGAGGAGGCCGGCTGCTTCTCGATCGTGCTGGAGGCGATCCCCGCCGCCGTGGCCGAGGAGATCATGGCCCGGGTCCAGGTTCCGGTGATCGGGATCGGCGCCGGGCCCGCGACCGACGGGCAGGTGCTCGTGTTCCACGATCTGCTCGGCATCTACGACGGGCACGTGGCGCGGTTTGCCAAGCGGTTCGCCGACGTGCGCGCTCACATGGTGGCCGGCGTCGCGGAGTACGCCGCCGAGGTGCGCAGCGGGGCATTTCCGGCGCCCGAGCACTGCTATTCCATCGACGAGGACCAGCTTGCGGAGTTTCGGGCCGGTCTGGCCTAGAGAACGCCCTTGATCTGAGTAGGATCCGGGCGGATGGCACGGTTCGCCCAGGTGTTCGCCCCGCGGGATCGCGTGTACTTCGAGCTGTTCGAGGAGGCGGGGCAGAACATGCTGCGCGCCTCCACGCTGCTCTACGACCTGCTGACGGACTACCCGGACAACAAACAGCTGGCGGGCGAGATCCTGGACCTCGAGCACGAGGGGGACCGGATCACCCACGACATCATCGATCGGCTCAACCACACGTTCGTGACCCCGATCGACCGCGAGGACATCCTCGCGCTGGCCTCGGCGCTCGACGACATCGTCGACTACACCGAGGAGGTCGCCGACTACCTCGGGCTCTACAAGATCGAGGCGCCGATGGACCAGGCGATCTGGCTGGCCCGTGTCCTCAAGGAGGCCTCGAGCCAGATCGCCGAGGCCATCCCCCACCTGCGCGGCTTTCGCGACATCAGCCGTTACACGGTGGAGGTCAACCGGCTGGAGAACGAGGGCGACCGGATCACGCGCGAAGCGGTGGCCTCGCTGTTCGACGGCGGGATCGACCCGATGGTCGTCATCCGCTGGAAGGACATCTTCGAGCGCCTCGAGGCCGCCATCGACGCCGCCGAGCGCGCGGCCAACATCATCGAGGGCATCGTCATCAAGAACTCGTGATGGGTCTCATGGTGCCGGGCGAGGGGGCTCAGCGTCGAGGCGGATTGAGCTCCGGCTTCGCGGGGAAGAATCTCGCGACGATGAGGCGACGGATCGCTCTGTGTGCAGTGGTGGTGGGCGCGGTGGCGGCGATGGCGCCGGCGGCCGAGGCATCGCTGGGGACCGTGGGCCTGGCGCTGAGCCCCAGCTCGGCGACCGCGGCCTCGACCCAGAACCTCGGAACCGACATCACCTTCAGCCCCAGCAGCGGTGATTCGACCAAGGACCTGACGCTCGGGCTGCCGCCGGGACTGCTGGCCAACGCCGACGTCGACGGCGGTGCGTGCCTGAAGAGCGCGACGCCGACAGCCGCCTGCCAGGTGGGCAGCGGCACGGTCACCGCGACAACCACCCTGCTGAGCGTCCTACCCGTGCGGACCTCACTCAGCGCCGCGTTCTATCTGGTCGCGCCGCCGAGCCGAAACGCTCTGGCCGGGCTAGCCGTGGTCGTCGATGACCCGCTCAACGGCAACGCGCCGACGCAACTCGGGACGCCCGCCGCGGTCACGATCCGCCCGGCCACCGATCCGGCGGGCGTCGGTCTCAACATCGCCTTCGCCAACATTCCAAACACGTTCGACCAGCAGCCGATCCAGCTCGATGAGATCAACGGCACGTTTGACGGATTGCGCTACCCGTCGAGCTGCCCGGCCACCCCGGTGAACATGACCGTGACCGCCGACTCCTACAGCGACCCGACTCCGGTCACCGCGCACGCGCCCCTGACCATCACCGGCTGCGGCTCGGTTCCCTACGCGCCCGCCTTCGCGGTGTCAGTGACCAAGGACGCCGCCGACGACGGGGTCAGCGTCACCACCGACGTCACCCAGACCGCGGACCAGGCGACGAGCCGCTCGGTCTCCCTGGCCTTCCCCACCAACGCACTGGTGCCGAACGTCAACGTGATCGGCGCGCTGTGCGCCAACCCCGCCTCGGGGACGTGCAAGTCCGTCGGCAGCGCGGCCGCGGTCACCCCCCTGTATCCGACCCCCCTGTTCGGTAGCGCCTATCTCACCGGCTCGTTCGCCGCGCCGTCGCTCACGATCGTCTTCGGCGCGCCGTTCTCGCAGACGCTGACCGGCGAGGTCAACCTGGCCAGCAACTCGACGACGTTCAACGGCATCCCGGACTTCCCGCTGACCGACCTCAAGGTGTCGCTCAACGGCGGGAGCAACTCGGTGTTCAACGCCACCTGCCGGCCCCCGTCCGGCTCGGCCACCGCCACCCTCACCTCCCAGAACGGCGACCAGACCAAGCAGGCGACGGCTCCGTTCACCATCTCCCCGTGCACCGCGACCGGCGCGCCCGGACAGTCGGGCTCCGGCACCGGCGCCAAGGGCAAGCCTCCGAAGATCGACGGGACCTCCGCGGCCGGGCTGGCCACGGGCAGGCCGTCGCTGGTCTTCCAGGCGGTCGCCGGCAAGGGCGCGGGCAAGCTCAGCGCGCTCACCGTGGAGCTTCCGCGCGGCCTGCGCTTCGTCCGCCACCGCGTCCACGGCAAGCTGAGGCTGCAGGGCGTGTCACTGGCCGGGGCCAAGCTCAAGTCCGCGGTGCTGTCGCACGGCCACCTGGTGATCACGTTGCGCCATGCCGTCGCCAACGTCATCGTCAGCCTGTCGAGCAAGGCCCTGGCCGAGTCCGGGAGCCTGAAGTCACAGGCACGCCGTCACAGGCTCAAGAGCCTGAAGCTGACCGTGCTGGTCAAGGACGCGCGCGGCAGGCAGACGAAGGTCCCGGTGCAGATCCGGAACCTGCACCTGCCCAGGAAGTAGCGCCGGTCACGCCTCCGGATAGGTGATCTGCTTGATCACGCGGGCCGGGGCGCCCACCGCGATCGAGTAGGGCGGCACGTCGCTCCTGACGACCGAGTTGGCCCCGATCACACATCGCTCGCCCACCGTCACCCCGCTGGTGATGACCACGTTGGCCCCGCACCACACGTTGTCACCGACCCGTGTCGGCCCCTTGCTCTGAAACCCCTGCCACGTGATCGGGCGATCCGGGTCATCGAACCGATGGTCGGCGTCGGTGACAAAGCAGCCGTTGGCGAACATGCAGTGCTCCCCGATCTCCACCAGCTCCATGGCCGCGACCATGACCCCGAGGTTGAGAAACGTCCCGGCGCCGATGCGGACCCGCGCCGGCGCGGGCGCGGTGATCCACACGCCCGGCTCGAACAGCGCGCCGGCCCCGACCTCCATCCGGCCCTCGCGCAGCGCCTCGAGCACGTTGCCGTGCAGCGGCCAGCGGGCGAATGCGCCCCGGCGCATCAGCTCCCAGTGGATCCGAGCGCGGTTCCACGGGAGCGTGTTGCGCTCATACCAGCGCCACTTCTGCGCCCACAGCTTCAGCTCGGCCCTGGACGGCACCCGCGGCGGGGGCTCGGGTGAGTCCGTCACTCAGCGCTTGCCCGCGCCGGCGCGGCGACGCGTGCTCGACCCGTTGCCAGAGCCGTTCGCCGTGGTCGGGCCGCTCTTGCCTCCGTTCGCGGACCTCTTGGCGGTCTGGGACCCCTTGGCGGTCCCCGACCCATTCGCGGACCTCTTGGCGGTCTGGGACCCCTGGGCGGTCCCCGACCCATTCGCGGACCTCTTGGCGGTCCGTGTCCCCTGGGCGGTCCCCGACCCGTTCGCGGACGTCTTGGCGCGCGCGGCCGGCTTGCGCCCGCGCTTGGCCTTGACCTCCAGCATCCCCGCCAGGAACCCCCCCGTGTAGGAGCCGGGCTCGGCGGCCACCTCCTCGGGCGTGCCGACGGCGATCACCTGGCCGCCCTCGTCGCCGCCCTCCGGGCCCAGGTCGATCAGCCGGTCTGAGACCTTGATGACGTCGAGGTTGTGCTCGATGACGACCACCGAGTTGCCCGCCTCCACCAGCCGGTCGAGCACCTCGAGCAAGCGCTGGATATCCGCGAAATGCAGGCCGGTCGTCGGCTCGTCCAGGATGTACATCGTGCGCCCGGTCGCCACCTTGCTCAGCTCCGCGGCCAGCTTGACCCGCTGGGCCTCGCCACCGGACAGAGTCGTCGCGGGCTGCCCGAGCCGCATGTAGCCGAGGCCCACGTCGACGAGCGCCTGCACCCTGCGCCTGATCTTGGGGATGTGCGCGAAGAACTCCAGCGCCTCCTCGATCGGCATCTCCAGCACGTCGGCGATCGTCTTGCCCTTGAAGCGGACCTCGAGCGTCTCCCGGTTGTAGCGCTTGCCGTGGCACTGCTCACACGGCACGTACACGTCCGGCAGGAAGTGCATCTCGATCTTGATCTGGCCGTCACCGCGGCAGATCTCGCAGCGGCCGCCTTTGACGTTGAAGGAGAACCGCCCGGGCTTGTATCCGCGCGCCCGGGCCTCCTGGGTCTTGGAGAACAGGTCCCTGATCTGATCGAAGAGCCCGATGTAGGTCGCCGGATTGGACCGCGGCGTGCGCCCGATCGGCGACTGGTCGACCGAGATGATCTTGTCCAGCTGGTCCAGGCCGGTGATCCGCTTGTGCGAGCCCGCGCGCTGGCGGCTGCGGTGCAGGTGGTTGGAGACCGCCTTGAGCAGCACCTCGTTGACCAGCGTCGACTTGCCCGAGCCCGACACGCCGGTGACGCTGCACAGCACCCCCAGCGGGAACTTGACGTCGATCTTCTGCAGGTTGTTCTCCGCGGCGCCCTGGACCCCGACGTAGCCGGACGGGGTGCGCCGCCGCGCGGGCACGTCGATGCGCCGGGTGCCCGTCAGGAACTGCCCGGTGAGCGAGTCCGCGACCGCGCCGACCTCCTCGGCGGTCCCCTCCGCCACCACATGGCCGCCGTGCTCCCCGGCGGCCGGGCCCATGTCGACGATGTGGTCGGCGGCGCGCATGGTGCCCTCGTCGTGCTCGACGACGAGCACGGTGTTGCCGAGGTTGCGCAGCCGCTCCAGGGTGGCGATCAGCTTGTCGTTGTCACGCTGGTGCAATCCGATCGACGGCTCGTCGAGGATGTAGAGCACCCCGACCAGCGACGAGCCGATCTGCGTGGCCAGCCGGATCCGCTGGGCCTCCCCGCCCGACAGCGTGGCCGAGGCCCGGTTCATCGACAGGTAGCCGATCCCGACGTTCTCCAGGAACTGCAGGCGCTCCTCGATCTCGCGCAGCACCAGGCGGGCGATCCGCCGGTCCTGCTCTGAGAACTCCTGCTCGCGGATCCAGTCCAGCGCCCGGCGGGCGGGCAGCGCGGTGAATTCGTGGATCGCCGTCCCCCCCACCAGCACCGCCCGCGACTCGGGGCGCAGCCGCGCACCCTTGCAGTCCGGGCATGGCCGCAGGGTCATGTACTCCTCGATCTTCTCCCGCGAGTAGTCCGAATCGGTCTCCCGGTAACGGCGTTCCAGGCTGGGGACGATCCCCTCGAACTGGGTGGCGTAGGAGCGGCGGCGACCGAACCGGTTGCGATACGAGACCTGGATGCGCTCGCCGTTGGTGCCGTACAGGAAGAACTCCTGCGAGTCCGGCGGCAGGTCCTCCCATGGCGTGTCGAGGTCGACGTCGAAGCGCTCGGCGATCGCCTGGATGAGCTGGTCGTAGTAGGAGGAGGCGCTCGCCGCCCAGGGGGCGATGGCGCCCTCACCGATCGAGAGCGTCGGGTCCGGGACCACGAGCTCGGGGTCGATCTCCATCTGGGAGCCAAGCCCCGTGCAGCGCGGGCAGGCGCCGTGCGGAGCGTTGAACGAGAAGATCCGCGGCTCGAGCTCAACCAGGCTGGGACCGTGGACGGGACAGGCGAACTTCTCCGAGAACGTGAGGATCTTGCCGGCGCTCGACGCGTCCTGCGACGACGGCGCGTCGACGAGCTCGATCTCCACCAGCCCGTCGGCGAGCGCGACGGCGGTCTCGATCGAGTCGGCCAGCCGCTTGCGCAGGTCCGGCTTCATGACCAGGCGGTCCACGACGACGGCGATGTCGTGCTTGTACTTCTTGTCGAGCACGATCTCCTCGTCGAGGCGGCGCAGCTCGCCGTTGACCTTGACCCGGCCGAAGCCCTCTGCCCGCAGCTCCTCGAACTGCTTGCCGTACTCCCCCTTGCGCCCGCGCACGATCGGCGCCAGCACCATGAAGCGCGTGCTGCTCGGGCAGCTCCATGACCTGGTCGATGATCTGCTCGGCCGACTGCCCGGTGATCGGGCGGCCGCACACGTGGCAGTGAGGGTGGCCGATACGCGCCCACAGCAGGCGCAGGTAGTCATAGATCTCCGTGACCGTGCCGACCGTCGACCGGGGATTGCGCGACGTCGTCTTCTGGTCGATCGAGATCGCCGGCGAGAGCCCCTCGATCGAGTCGACGTCGGGCTTGTCCATCTGGCCCAGGAACTGCCGGGCATAGGCCGACAGCGACTCCACGTAGCGCCTCTGGCCCTCCGCGTAGATGGTGTCGAAGGCCAGCGACGACTTCCCGGACCCCGAAAGGCCGGTGATGACGGTCAGCGAATCCCGCGGGATCTCCACCGTCACGTTCTTGAGATTGTGCTCTCGCGCGCCTGAGACGACCAGTTTGTCCATGCTCATCCGAGTCTAGTTGACCGAACAGACGTTCCCATCCGAAAATGGCCTCTGAGGCCCGCCCCCGGCCCTGGTCTCGCCTACAGTTCCCGCTATGAGCGAGGAACACATTTCGCCGGGACCGGCCGGGCGCCCCGCGCGAGGCGTGCGAGCGTCAGACGAGGACCGCGAGCAGCTCATCGCCGAGCTCAACGAGCACACGGTGGCCGGGCGGCTGGACACCGACGAGCTCGAGCGCCGCGTGAAGGCCGCCTACACCGCGACGACCACCGGCGAGCTCGACGCACTGCGCAGCGACCTGCCCGTCCCGAGCAGGCACGTGGCCCTCCAGCACGCCGAGCGCCGCCGCCAGCTGACGCGGCGCATGATCCAGGAGAGCGGCGGCTCGCTCGGGGCGTTCGTCGTCTGCACCGTGATCTGGGCCGTGTCAGGCGCGCACGGGCAGTTCTGGCCCGTGTGGGTGCTTCTGGTGGTCCTGCTCAGCCTGGTCCGCAACGGGTGGGCGTTGTACGGACCGGCCCCGGACCTCGACGCCGTCGAGGCGCAGCTGGACGCGCATCGGCAGAAGCGTCTGCAGCGTGACCAGCGCGGCGGCACGCGCCGCCACCGCCGTGGCCGCTAGATAGATCGCTCTTTCAGCTCTCCACGCTGGCGTAGACCTCGTCGAGCAGGCCACCGGCGTCGGAGAGGTGGAAGTTCTCGCTGAGGTAGCGCGCGGTCTCCTCCCGAGGGGTGCCGTTGAGGGCCATGTTGAGAGCGATCAGCCTCGCGCCCTCGGCGTCGCCGCCGCGCTGGACGGGCTGGGGCTGGTCAAAGCCGTTACTGTGGCCGCCATCCCCGGCCACGCTCTGCAGCTCGGCCGCCTCGGGCTCGGGGGCCGCGTCCGCCGTCGGCTCCTCGGCCACGGGCTGGGGCTGAAACCCCGCTGCGAACTGCGGCTCCTGCAGGCCGTCGGCGTGCAGCTCCGAATCGGGGGCATCGCCGTGCAGGGGAGCCGGCTCCTGCAGGCCGGTCGCGGGCGCCGGAAAGGTGTCGGCGGCCGGCGGTGCGTCGGGGACGAACTCGGGCCGCGGGGCAATCGCGCCCGACACGTCGGTCAAGCCGGCCTCGAGCTGCTCGAGGTCGGCGTTGAGGCGATGGGAGCCGGTGCGCACCGACTCGATCATCGCGGCCATCTCCTGCTCCATCGCGCTGAGGCGCTCCATCATCGCGTTGGTCGAGGCGGAGACCTTGTCCAGATACTCGCGGGCCTCGCGCTGGGCGTTCTCCCGCGTGGCGTTGGCTTCCCGGCTGGCCTCCTCGCGGGTCTCGCGGGCGTCGTCCTCCGCGGCGCGAGTGATCTCGGCGGCGGACTGCTCGGCGGCCTCGACGATCGTGCGCACACGGTCTGACGCCGACGATGCCACGGTGTCGCTGCGACGCCGCGCCTCCTCCTTGAATGCGCCGAGCTCGTCGGCGAGCGCGGAGAGGTGGGCGTCAACGGCGTCCGGATCGTACCCGCGCTGCCCGAGCGGGAAGTCCTTCTTCTCGATGTTGTGCCTGTCCAGAGCCACGCCTGTACCTCCGAGGGATCACGACGATGAAGTGAAGGAGCACGGCGAGCGTAGCGAACGTCTGCTACACGGGCGCACTCTTGCAATCGTTAAAGCTCAGGAAACCGGAGCATCTCTACTCTCGCTGTTGTCCTGCTCGGCATCCAGTCTCGCCGAGCCCGGACGACGCGAGTCATCCTGCTGCTACGGCCTGATCTAGCTCGCGCTTGAGGTCTCGGATTTCGTCGCGCAACTTCGCGGCATATTCGAAGCGCAGATCCTCCGCGGCGGCGAGCATCTCCTCCTCCAGCTCGACGATTGCACGCTCGATTTCAGCGGGCGGCATCGACGACGCGGCACGCTGCCGGCGCCGTCGTGACTTGGGCACCTTGGAGTCAGACATGAGGAATTCCGCGATGTCGGAGATGCCCTTGACGATCGTCTCCGGGGTGATCCCGTGCTGCTCGTTGTAGGCGCGCTGGATGGCGCGGCGGCGATCGGTCTCGCTCAGCGCGACCTTCATCGCCGCCGTCTCCTTGTCGGCGTACATCAGCACCTTGCCCTCGACGTTGCGGGCCGCGCGTCCGATCGTCTGGATGAGCGAGGTCTCGCCACGGAGGAACCCCTCCTTGTCGGCGTCCAGGATCGCCACCAAGGAGACCTCGGGCAGGTCGAGACCCTCACGCAGCAGGTTGACGCCGACGAGCACGTCGTACTCGCCCAGCCGCAGCTCGCGGATGATCTGGATCCGCTCCAGCGTGTCGATCTCCGAGTGCAGGTAGCGGACCTTGAACCCCATCTCCAGGAGATAGTCGGTGAGATCCTCGGACATCTTCTTGGTCAGCGTCGTCACGAGCGTGCGCTCGTCGCGGTCGACGCGGACGCGGATCTCATTCATCAGGTCGTCGATCTGGTTGCGCGTCTCGCGCACCTCCACCTCGGGGTCGACGATCCCGGTCGGCCGCACGATCTGCTCGACGATCCGCGGTGAGTGCGAACGTTCGTACTCACCGGGCGTCGCCGACACGAAGACCATCTGCGGCGTGATCGACAGGAACTCCTGAAACGTCTGTGGGCGGTTGTCCAGCGCGCTCGGCAGGCGGAAGCCGTAATCGACGAGCGTCTGCTTGCGTGACCGGTCACCCGCGTGCATGCCGCCGATCTGGGGCACGGTCTGGTGGGACTCGTCGATGAAGCAGACGAAATCCGACGGGAAGTAGTCCAGCAGGCAGTACGGCCGGTCTCCGGGGTTGCGCCCGTCGAGGATGCGCGAGTAGTTCTCGATGCCCGAGCAGAACCCCATCTCGCGCAGCATCTCCATGTCGTACTGGGTGCGCTGGCGCAGGCGGTGGGACTCCAGCAGCTTGCCCTGCTGCTCGAGCTCGGCGCAGCGGGCGTTCAGCTCCCGCCCGATCTCGGCGACGGCGTCCTCGATCATCCCCTCGCGGACGTTGTAGTGCGACGCGGGCCAGATGGCCACGTGCTCCAGGTCATCCTCGATGAGCTCACCGGTGACCGGGTCGAAGTGCTGGAGGTGCTCGACCTCGTCGCCGAAGAGGACGATCCGGTACGCGGTCTCCGCGTAGGCGGGGAAGACCTCGAGCGTCTCACCCCGGACGCGGAACGTCCCCCGCGACAGGGCGGTGTCGTTGCGGTTGTACTGGATGGAGACGAGCTTGCGCAGCAGCTTCTCGCGGTCGATCATCTCGCCCTTGTTGAGCGTCTGGAGATTCATCTCGTAGGTCTGCGGCGAGCCCAGACCGAAGATGCACGACACGCTGGCGACGATGACCACGTCGCGGCGGGCGAACAGGCCGGCGGTGGCGGCATGGCGCAGCCGGTCGATCTCCTGGTTGATGGCCGAGTCCTTCTCGATGTAGAGGTCCTTGGAGGGGACGTAGGCCTCGGGCTGGTAGTAGTCGTAGTAGGAGACGAAGTACTCGACCGAGTTCGACGGGAAGTAGGTCCGGAACTCGTTGCACAGCTGGGCCGCGAGCGTCTTGTTGTGGGCGATGATCAGCGAGGGGCGCTGGACGGCTGCGATCGTCGCCGCCATCGTCATCGTCTTGCCGGTGCCGGTGGCCCCCAGGAGCGTCTGGAAGCGCTCGCCGGCCTCGATGCCCTGGGCCAGCGACTCGACCGCCGCGGGCTGATCGGCGGTGGGTGAGAAGGCGCTATCGAGCTCGAACAGGGGCATGGTGCTCGGTATGAATCTAGCGGCCGCGCAGGGCCGCCAGAGAGCGCATGCGGCCAGGACCTGACCGCAATCTCACGGCCGCCCGCGGGGGTTCGCCGTCAGCCGTATCCCAGTGCGGAGGCGTAGGTCGTGCGGTACTGGGCGCGTGCGCTGAGAACGCGTTGCACGTAGGCGCGGGTCTCCGGGAACGGGATGTCGCCGACGCGGAAGCGCTGCCCGTCCGCATGCGCCGACCGGACCCAGTCGTCGACGTTCGTCTCGCCGCCGTTGTAGGCGGCCAGGGCCAAGACGGTGTCGCCGTGGTACTCGTTGAGCAGGTAGCGCAGGTAGTAGCTCCCGTAGGCGATGTTCACGCCCGGGGTCGCCAGGTCGGCCGTGGTGAACGTGGTCGCGCCCGAGCGCTTGGCCAGGAACGTCGCCGTCTGGGGCATGAGCTGCATCAGGCCGACCGCTCCGGCCGGCGAGGTGCGGGCGTCGAACTTCGTCTCGGCGTAGATGACGGCGGCGACCAGAGCCGGATCCAGATGCTTGGCGCTCGCCTCCTGACGGATCACCGACGAGTACTGAAGGGGCAGCCCGAGCGCGTTGACCGCCCGCTTGGCCAGCGGGAGGGCCAGCAGCAGAGCAGCGAGCGCGGCCATCACCATCGCCGCGCCGAAGGCCGTACGCCGCCTGCGCCTGACCTTCGCACGCCGGCGAGCGGCGACAGGGCTGCGCTGGGTCCGGCGGCGTGGTGGTGCGGTCACGGTCACGGGGGATCAGGAATCTGCTGGTGCCAGCATGTCAAGGATTGCCGACAGCCGATCCTGCAACTCGCGCTCGGTGCCGTCGTTGATCACGGTGTACGTCGCACGCTGCGACTTTTCCTGCTGGCTGAGCTGGCGGGCAGCCCGCTCGGAGAGCGCCTCATGGCCCCGGCCGGCGGCGCGCTGCGCGCGGACCTCCTCGTCGGCGATCACCGCGATGGTGGCGTCGAAACCGTGGTCTGAGCCCGACTCGAACAGCAACGGGATCTCCACCACGGCTGCGCGCGGCGACGGGTCGGCGGCGGCGGCCGCCTCGCGGAAGGCGGCCACGCGTTCCCCCACACGCGGCCACAGCAGCTGCTCGAGCCAGCCGCGCCCCTCCTCGGTGGCGAACGCGGCGCGGGCCAGGGCCGGGCGGTCGACGCGTCCGTCCCTGGTCACCTCGGGACCGAAGCGATCCGCGACGGCGTCACGGATCTCCGGCGACTCATAGAGCTCGTGGACGACCCTGTCCGTGGAGAGGCACACCGCGCCCAGGCGCTCCAGCGCCTGGAGCGCCGTGGACTTGCCGGCGCCGATCCCGCCCGTGAGCCCGATCCAGGGGACCACGGCGTCAGGTCGGACGGTCAGCGGTCAGCCGAGGGCTGGCGGGCGGTCGGCGTCGTCGGCCGGGGGCTCGTCGTCGGCCGCGGGCTCCTCGTCGGCCGCGGGCTCCTCGGCGGGCGCGGGCTCGTCGGCGGCTACAGGCTCCTCGGCGGCCACGGGCTCGTCGGCGGCCACGGGCTCCTCGGCGGACGCGGGCGCGTCGGCGGCGGGAGCCGATGCCTCGACCTCGGGCGTCGCCTCGGCATCCGGCGCCGCAGCCTCGGGCACGTCGGCATCAGGTGTGGCGGACATCTCACCCTCGGCGATCTCCGTGGGATCGAGCAACTCCGGGTCGGCCACAGCCGCCGGGGCCGCGTCCTCACTGGAGGCGAACACGTCCTCGGACAGTCCCAGCTCGGGCACGTCGTCGTAGGTGTCGCCTTCGGTCGGCGGCTCGATCGGCCGCACGGGGAGCACCTGTCCCTCGACGCGCTTGATCGACAGCGACAGGCGCCGGCGCTCGGAGTCGATCTCCAGGATCTTGACGCGCACGGGATCGCCCGGCTGGATGATCTCCCGCGGGTTGTCGACGTGGTGCTGGGCCAGCTCGGAGATGTGGACCAGACCCTCGACGCCGTCGAGGATCTCGACAAAGGCGCCGAACGTGACGACCTTGGTGACGTTGCCCTCGAGCTCGTCGCCGATGTTGTAGGTGTCGACCACGCGCTGCCACGGGTCCTCCTGGGTCTGCTTGAGACCCAGCGAGATCCGCTGGCGCTGGCGGTCGATGTCCAGGACCTTGACGCTGACGGTGTCGCCGATGCTGAGGATCTCCGAGGGGTGGTTGACGTGCGACCACGACAGCTCGGAGATGTGGATGAGGCCGTCGATCCCGTCGAGGTCGACGAAGGCGCCGAAGTCGACGATGTTGGAGATGGTGCCCTCGACGATCTGGCCGGGCTGCAGCCGGTCCAGGATGCGCTCGCGGTCCTCCTTGCGCTGCTCCTCGAGCACCGCGCGGCGCGAGAGCACGACGTTGTTGCGCGAGCGGTTGAGCTCGATGACCTTGCACTCGATCGTCTGGCCCATGTACTCGTCGAGGTTGGGCACGCGCCGGATGTCGACCAGCGACGCCGGCAGGAAGCCGCGCACGCCCAGGTCGATGATCAGGCCGCCCTTGACGACCTCGATCACGCTGCCGTTCACCGGCTCGCCGGACTCCGCCGCGGCCTCGATGCGCCGCCAGGCCTTCTCGAAGCGCGCGCGCTTCTTGGAGAGGATGAGGCGGCCGTCCTGGTCCTCCTTGGTGAGGACCAGCGCGTCGACCTCCTCGCCCAGTGAGACCTCGTCAGACGGGTCTACGGACTTGCGGATCGACAGCTCGCCGGCGGGGATGACCCCTTCGGACTTGTAGCCGATATCGACCAGGACCTCGTCGTTGTCGATCCGGACGACGTGGCCGGTGACGACATCACCCTCCTGGAAGGGGTGGATGGTGGCGTCATAATTGGGGACGATCTGGCCATCGATCTCGAGGAGAAGGCCGTCTGAGCCTTCGACCACCTTCGCGTTGGCGAAAGGCTGATCAGGATCGGTGGGGGGCGTCAAGGTAGAAGTTGAAGACATGGATTCCCGGAGGATAGCCGCCTTCTAGCCCTGGTGCCGCCTCTAGATGGGCGGGGCCGTATCTATCATCGACGCGGCTATGCCCACGCGCGCCACCAAACGCGGCCTCGACCGCACTCCCCTGGACCGCGACTGCGACGTCCTCATCTGCGGTGCGAGCTTCGCCGGTCTCGCGGTGGCGCGAGAGCTGGCCGAGACCGGGGCCGATGTGATGATCGTCGATCGATACGAGATCGGCGAGCGCCAGACGTCGGCGTGCGGCATCCCCACGACGTGGCTGACCGCGCTGGGTCTGGAGGGTGCTCTCCAGCAGACCTTCCCCGAGCTCGTGATCCACACGCCGCACACGACGGTCCGCTACCGCCTGCCGTGGACGTTCTCCACGTTTGACTACCGGACGCTCTGCGGTCTTCTCGCCGCCCAGGGGTCGTTCTCCTTCGAGACCGCCAAGGTCGAGCGCCGCGAGGGCTCCGATGCCGTGGTCACCGACCGCGGGACGATCCGAGCCGGCATCGTGGTCGATGCGCTGGGCTGGCGCCGCGTGCTCGGCACCGGCGACAACGTGCAGCCCCCCGACGCGCTCCTCTCCCGCGGGCTCGAGGTGCACCCGTTCGGGGGTGGCAGCGACCTGGAGGTGTGGATCGACCGCGGCTACGTGCCCGCCGGCTACGGCTGGAGCTTCCCGGCCGGCGAGGAGGTACGGATCGGCATCGGATCCTTCGACCCTCGTTTTCACGTGCGCGAGCCCACCGTGCGCCTGGCGGAGGACCTCCGCGCCGACACCGTTCGCTACCAGGGCAACTGGATCCCCCACGCCCTGCGCCCGGCCACCGATGGGGGCGTGTTCTTCGTCGGCGACTCCGCCGGGCACTGCCTGCCGCTGACCGCCGAGGGCATCCGCACCGCGCTGTATTTCGGCCTGGCCTGTGGGCGCGAGCTGGCGGGGGTGGTGCGCGGCGAGCAGACCCGCGAGCAGGCGCTGGCCCGCTATCACCAGTTCTCGGCCAGCCACGCCGTCCCGTTCCGCTGGATGCTTCGCGTGCAGCGACTGGTGCCGCGCGTCGCGCCGCGGCTGCTGGCGCCGGCCCTGCAGGCGATGGGCGCCAAGCGCTTCGTCGACTGGTCCTTCGGTCACTACCTCAACGTCGCGCATCCGTCGTTCGCCGCGGCGGGCGGATCGCCGGGACGCGCCGCCGCCCGCGCCGCGCTCGCAGCCGCCTGAGCCGCCTCGTCCACCGGCCGCGCCGCGCCGGCAGCCGCCTGGGCGCCGCCTCCGCCGCCGCGGACATGGACGCGGCATACCGGCGAGCGTAGGATCGGCCGCTTCTCACCCCTACGAGGAGGGTTCGCCATGCCACAACGGACGGCAGACATCCGCCTGAGCGTGTTGGTCGCCGCCGCCATCGCCGCGCTGGCACTGACTGCGCTCGTGGCCGCCGCACCGAGCTACGCAAAGACGGCGCATGCATCGGGCAGGACCGTGCACGTCATCGAGCACGCCATCACCGACACCGAGGTCCCCGGCACCGGGGGCAAGGACGTCAAGGGCAACATCCTGACCTTCAACAACCCGGTGTTCAACACCGCCAACACCAAGCAGGTCGGGCACGACGAGGGCTTCTGCACCCGTCTCCAGGTCAAGCTGGGCATCTGGGAGTGCCTGTGGACGACGTTCCTCAAGGGCGGCCAGATCACCGTCCAGGGCCCGTATTACGACACCCGCAACAGCGAGCTCTCGATCACCGGCGGGACCGGTGCCTACGAGGGCGCGCGCGGCCAGATGGACCTCAAGTCGCGCAACGGTGGCAAGGAGTACGACTTCATCTTCCACCTGATGTAGGGGTCATGGTCTCTGCGCCCGCGTGCGCGTACGTGCGCGGGCGCGCAGGCCCACAGGCCCAAACACACCGGTCCGCAGGCCCCCGCGGACCGGCCCCCGCTACTTGGCCGACAGCCAGTCCGAGCCGATGCCGGCGTCGACGGCCAGAGGCGGGTCGAGCTCGTAGGCGTTGGCCATCTCGCGCACCGCGATGGCCTCGACGCGCTCGGCCTCGGCGGCCGGCCCCTCGAACAGCAGCTCGTCGTGGATCTGCAAAACGAGCCTGGACTCCAGACCGGCCTCGGTGAGGGCACGGTCGCAGCGGACCATGGCCATCTTCATGACGTCCGCCGCGGTCCCCTGGATGACCATGTTGACCGCGAAGCGCTCCCCCTGCTTGCGCAGGTCCCAGCGGCGGGAGCGCAGCTCGGGCACCTGGCGGCGGCGGCCGAACAGCGTCGAGACGTAGCCGTGCTCGGTCCCCTGCTCGATCGTCTCCTCGATGAACCGCTTGACCGCCGGGAAGCCGGCCATGTAGCGCTCGATGAACTCGGCGGCCTCCTCCTGGGGAATGTCGAGACGATCGGCCATCCCGTAGGCCGACAGGCCGTAGACGATCCCGTAGTTGATCATCTTGGACTTGGAGCGCATCCCGGGATCGATCTGATCGGGGGTGACGTTGAAGACCCGGCAGGCGGTCGCCGTGTGCACGTCCTCGCCGCGGCGGAAGATCTCCTTGAGCACGTCCTCGCCGGCGATGTGGGCGAGCAGGCGCAGCTCGACCTGGGAGTAGTCGGCCGATACCAGCAGGTTCCCCTCGTCGGCCACGAAGCAGGCCCGGATCTCCCGCCCCAGCGGCGTGCGGATCGGGATGTTCTGGAGGTTGGGATTGTTGGACGACAGCCGGCCGGTGGTGGCGGCGGTCTGGTTGAAGGTCGTGTGCAGACGGCTGCGCTCGTCGACCACCAGCGGCAGGGCGTCGAGATAGGTCTGGGCGAGCTTGGTCAGCTCCCGCCAGCGCTCGATCTTGGGGATGATCTCGTGCTCGGCGCGGATCGCCTGGAGCACGCGGGCATCGGTGGAGTAGCCGGTCTTGCCGCGCCGTCCGCGCGAGAGTCCGAGCTTGCCGAAGAGGATCTCCTCCAGCTGCTTGGGCGAGCCCAGGGTGAACTCCTCCCCCGCGAGCTCGAAGATCTCCGACTCCAGGCCGTTGGCCTCGGCCTTGACGCGCTCTGAGATCTCCTTGATCTGCTCCGTGTCCAGCTTGACCCCCACCAGCTCCATGTCCCGGAGGATCCTCACGATCGGCAGCTCGACGTCGTTGAGCAGATCGGTGAGCCCGCGGGCGCGGATCTCGTCGCGCTGCCAGGCGGCCAGCGCCTGGCACAGGACGGCATCGGCGCCGGTCTCATCATCCACCTGGGCGGCGAGGCCGCGGTCCTCGCACAGCTCACGGAACGGGTAGGCGCGCGCGGCGGGCTCCAGGAGGTAGGCGGCGACCTCCGTGTCATGGACGAGGTTCTCCGGCACCCGGCCCAGCGACTTGGCGTCATGCGCGATGACCGGCCGATCGCCGAGGGCCGCGACGAGCTGCTCGGGGTCCGGGACGGTGCCGATGAGGACGTCCTTGGCCTCATCGGCGTAGATGGCGAAGCGCCACTCGTTCTCGGTCTCGGCGAACAGGGCGCCCTCGGGAACGATCGGCGGCCGGACGGCGACCGCGACCTCGGCCTGGGGCAGGCGCGCGACGTCGCGGAGCGAGCCCTTGCGCAGCTGGGCGCCGAGCGTGTGCTCCGCGGTGGGGGCCGGCGCGGCGGCGTCGGCGGAGCCCAGCGCCTCCTCGAGGCGGCGCAGCGGCTCGCGGAGCTCGAACTCGCGAAAGACCTCGCGCAGCCGGGAGCGGTCGGGCGCCTGGGAGACGAATGTCGCCACGTCGAGGCCGTCGAGGGGGATGTCGCGCTTGGCGGTCGCCAGGTGCTTGGAGACACGGGCGTCGTCGGCGTGGTTGGTGAGGTTCTCCTTGCGCTTGGCGCCGCTGATCTCGTCGACGCTGTCCAGCACGTTCTCCAGCGTGCCGAAACGCTGGAGCAGGTCGGCGGCGGTCTTGTCCCCGATCCCCGGGACGCCGGGGATGTTGTCCGACGTGTCCCCCTTGAGGCCGATGAAGTCGGGCACCAGCTCCGGCGGGATCCCGTAGCGGTCGATCACGCCCTGGCGGTCATAGACCTTGGTGTCGGTGATCCCGCGCGACGTGGTCATGATCCGCACCTGCTCATCGACCAGCTGGTAGGCGTCGCGGTCACCGGTGACGACCATGACCTCGATCGGCGGGTCCTGGGTCTTGGCCACCTCGGCCAGCGAGGCGATGACGTCGTCGGCCTCGTAGCCGTCGACCTTGATGTTGCGGTAGCCGAACGCCTCCACCAGCGGCTCGAGGTGGGGCCACTGCTCCTTGAGCAGGTCGGGGCGGCTCGACCGCTGGGCCTTGTACTCGGAGTAGACCTCCTTGCGGCCGCTGGACCCGGCGTCCCAGACGACCACGGTGGACTTGGGGCCGTAGTCGGTGAGGATCTTCACCAGCATCGAGGCGAACCCGAAGATCGCATTGGTGGGCACGCCCGTGGAGGTGGCGATCGACTCGGGCAGGGCGAAGAACGCCCGGTAGGCCAGGCTGTTGCCGTCGATCAAAAAGAGCTCGTCCGCCATCAAACCTCAGGCTATCTCTCCCACCGGTGCGACCCGGTGCCGGGGCGGCGGTGTGAGGCATAAGATGCGCCGACGATGGCGACCCCCACCGACGACTCCGCGGGCTCCAGCCCCAGCGCGCAGTACAGCCTCACCCTCCGGGTGGAGATCGATCACCTGCCCGGGATGCTGGGCAAGGTCGCCTCGGCCATCGGCGAGGCCGGGGGGACGATCGGCGCCGTCGACCTGGTGACGGTCGAAGGACCCCACACCATCCGCGACATCACCGTCGAGACCGGCGACGCGGCCGATTGGCCCCGCCTGACCGACGCCGTCAACGGCGTGCCCGGCGCCCGCGTGCTGGACACGACGGACCGCACCTTCATGGTGCACATGGGCGGGAAGATCGAGGTGACCAACAAGCACCCCGTCAAGAGCCGCGATGACCTCTCGATGGCCTACACCCCCGGCGTCGCGCGCGTGTGCTCGGCGATCCGCGACGATCCCGACAAGGCCTTTCAGTACACGATCAAGCGCAACTCGGTGGCGGTCGTGTCCGATGGGACGGCGGTGCTGGGCCTCGGCGACATCGGTCCCCGCGCGGCCATGCCCGTCATGGAGGGCAAGGCGATGCTGTTCAAGGAGTTCGCGGGAGTCGACGCCTTCCCGATCTGCCTGGACACGACCGACGTCGACGAGATCGTGGCCGTGGTCAAGGCGATCGCGCCCACCTTCGGCGGCATCAACCTCGAGGACATCTCGGCGCCGCGGTGCTTTGAGATCGAGTCGCGGCTGCAGGCCGAGCTCGACATCCCGGTCTTCCACGATGACCAGCACGGGACGGCGGTGGTGGTCCTGGCGGCGCTGCTGAACGCGCTGACGCTGACCGGCCAGCGGATCGGGGACATCCGGGTCGTGGTGGTGGGCCTCGGCGCCGCCGGGGTCGCGGTGTCCGACATCCTCCTCGCCGCGGGGGTGCGCCATCTCATCGGGTGCGACTCGCGGGGGGCGGTGCACACCGAGCGCGAGGACTACCTGGACGGGACCATGACCCCGGTGAAGCGCGAGCTCGCGCAGCGGACCAACCGGGAGCGGCGGTCCGGGGGGCCGGCGGACGTGGTCGAGGGCGCCGACCTGTTCATCGGGCTGAGCGGCGGCCGCGTCCTGCCCACGTCGGCCCTTCAGGGCATGAATCCGGATCCGATCGTCTTCGCCATGGCCAACCCGGACCCTGAGGTCTCCCCCGAGGAGGCCCTGCCCCACGTGCGGATCCTGGCCACCGGCCGCTCGGACTATCCCAACCAGATCAACAACGTGCTCTGCTTCCCCGGGATCTTCCGAGGCGCGCTGGACGTGCGGGCGGCGCACATCACCGAGACGATGAAGACCGCCGCGGCCCGGGCGATCGCCGACATCGTGTCCGGCGACGAGCTGCGCGAGGACTACATCATCCCCTCGGTGTTCAACCGCGAGGTGGCGCCCGCGGTGGCCGCGGCGGTGGCGGACGAGGCGCGCGACAGCGGGCTGGCCGATACGCACTCCGAGCACGGGTTCGCGGCCGAGGAGTTGCTGCAGGGGCGGTAGCAGCGGCGGGGCGGCCGGGCCGGCCCGAGCGGGCTCCGGACCGGGTTGTGTGACGTGTTTCGGGCGACTGTCACGGATGTGCAAAAAAGGCGGGCTTGCGAGGGGTCGGGCACGGTCGTTGGCCTCACACTGGGGCCGTGGCTGCGCAGAATCCTGGCGGTTTCGCACACACACCCCCACCTGAGGAGGCGCGGGGCGTATCGCGCCAACATGGCGGATCAAAGTGCACGCACCGCGTCAGAGTGCTTGGTGTGCGTGCAGAACTGCTAGTGACGGGCACGGTCGAGGAGCGGATCGCGCGGATCGCCGGGCTTCAGCGCGGCCGGGTGGCGCGCCGGCAGCTTCTCGCGGCCGGAGTGAGCTCGAGCACGATCGGATGGCTACGGGCACAGCACCGCCTGATCCCCCGTCGGCGCGGCGTCTTTGCCGTCGGTCACGCTGCCCCGGCTGAGCTCGCCGCTGAGACCGAGGCGTTGCTGGCCGCGGGAGAAGGAGCGGCGCTGAGCCACTTCACCGCGGCCGGGCTCTGGGGTCTGTGCGCACAGGGCGGCGAGATCGAGATCGTCGTGGCCCAGGGCCACTCGGCCCGCGTCCCGGGCATCCGCGTCCACCGCAGCCGCATCCTGGAACCCCGAGACGTCCGCATCAAGCTCGGCCTGCCCGTGGTCTCCCCCGCACGGGCCCTGCTGGACATCGCCCCGGAGGCCGGCTACCGGCAGTTGGAGCGCGCGTTCGATCGCGGGATCGTGGGGCGGGTCCTGAGAGTGGCGGAGGTGGCCGATGTGCTGGGCCGCGCCGGCGGTCACCGGGGACGCAAGCGGCTGGCCACCGTCCTCGCGCGCCAGACCGCGGGCACGACGATGACGCGGTCAGAGGCCGAGGAGCGGGTGCTGGCGCTGATCCGCGCGGCGCGGCTGGCCGAGCCACTGGTCAACGCCAGCGTCGCCGGCTACGAGGTGGACTTCTACTGGCCAAAGGAGCGGTTCGCGCTGGAGATGGACGGCTTTCAGTTCCACTCGGCGCGCGGGGCCTTCGAGCGCGACCGGCGCAAGGACAACGATCTGCGCAAGGCCGGGGTGACCGCCATGCGCACCACGTGGTGGCAGCTGGAGGCGGAGCCGTACGCCCTGGTGGCGGACCTGGCCCGGGAGGTTCAGCCGGGGGGCCCGTCGCCCGCGGCGGGGCCGCCCGCGGCGGGCCCGTCGCCCGCGGCGGGCCCGTCGCCCGCGGCGGGCCCGTCGCCCGCGGCGGGCGCGTCGCCGGCGGGAGGCCCGCCGGCCTGAGACTCCCCGGCGGCACCGGCGGCCGGCCCAGCCGGGTCTGGGGCCGCGGCCGGCTCGGCAGGCGGGGTGTCGCCAAGCGCGGGTCCGAGGGCCGCGGGTGCGTCGGCCGCCGGCCCGGCTGCGGCCATGCCCAGCGGGCGGCGCGCGCCCGGGTTGGGCAGCGGACCCTCGACCTTCCAGGCCGAGCCGGGGCGGGCCGGCAGCAGGAGCACGATCAGGAAGCCCACCGCCGACAGGATGAGGCCGAACATCAGCCCCACCCGCTCCGTGTAGCCCTTGCGGTCGGCCAGCCAGGCGGCCGCCGCGGCCGACAGGAGCCACACGAACAGCAGGTAAAGCGCGGAGGCGCCGATGGTGGCGAGCAGGAACATCAGGTCCCCAGGTAGGCGCGCTGGACCTCGGGGTCGTCGCGCAGCAGGTCGGAGTCGTTGGCCAGCACGACGCGGCCGGTCTCCAGCACGTAGCCGCGCTTGGAGACGTCCAGCGCATAGTTGGCGTTCTGCTCGACGAGCAGGATCGTCACGCCGGCCTTGTTGATCTCGCCGATCGTCTCGTAGATGCGCTGGACGAGGATCGGCGCGATGCCCATCGAGGGCTCGTCGAGCATCAGCAGCTTGGGGCGGGCCATGAGCGCGCGGCCGATGGCCAGCATCTGCTGCTCGCCGCCTGACATGGTCCCCGCCTTCTGCTTCTCGCGCTCGTGCAGGCGCGGAAAGAGGGAGAAGACGCGGTCGAGGTCGGCGGCGATCTCCGGGCCGCGGCGGTGATAGGCGCCGAGGTCGAGGTTCTCGCGCACGGTCATGCGCGGGAAGCAGTGGCGGCCCTCCGGGGCCAGGGCGATGCCGTAGCTGACGATCTCGTGCGCGGGGACGCGCGTGATGTCCTGGCCGCCGAAATGGACCCGGCCCGAGCTGGCGGGGGTCAGCCCGGAGATGGAGCGCAGCGTGGTGGACTTGCCCGCGCCGTTGGAGCCGATCAGGGTGACGACCTCGCCCTCCTCGACGTTGAGCGAGATGCCCTTGAGCGCCTCGATCGAGCCGTAATGGGTGTGGATGTCCGAGACCTCGAGCAGCGGCATGAAAAAGTCTCAGTCCTGCTTACCGAGGTAGGCCTCGATCACCCGCGGGTCCTCGCGCACCTGGGCGGGCTCCCCCTCGGCGATCTTCTCGCCGTGGTCCAGGACCCAGACCCGCTCGGACACGCCCATCACGACCTTCATGTCGTGCTCGATGAGCAGGATGGTGAGCTTGAGGTCGTCGCGGAACTGGCGCATGAAGTCGGTGAGCTGGGCCGACTCCTGGGGGTTCATGCCCGCGGTCGGCTCGTCGAGGAGCAGCAGGCTCGGGTCTGAGGCCAGCGCGCGGGCGATCTCCACGCGCCGCTGGTCCCCGTAGGAGAGGTGGGTGGAGAGCTGGTCCATCGCACCCTTGCGCAACCCGACGTACTGGAGCAGCTCGCGCGCCCGGTCCCGGGTCTCGCGCTCCTCGCGGCGGACCCTGGGTGGGCGGAAGACCGATCCGATCAGGCCGGCGCGCATCCGCGCGTGGCGGCCGATCATCACGTTCTCCTCCGCGGTCATGGCGCCGAACAGGCGGATGTTCTGGAAGGTGCGGGCGACGCCGAGCCCGGTGATGCGGTCCGGCCGCGTGCGCGTGATGTCACGCTCGCCGAGGAGGATCCGGCCGGTCGTGGGCTTGTAGAGCCCGGTGAGCATGTTGAACAGCGTCGTCTTGCCGGCGCCGTTGGGACCGATGAGCGACACGATCGACTGCACGGGGACGTCGAGCGACACGTCGTTGACGGCGACGAGGCCGCCGAACACCTTGGACACCCGATCGACGCTGAGGGCCGCGGCGACCGCACCGGGCTCGATGGCCACGGCGGTCACGGCGCCGCGCCCTCCACGAGCTGGGCATCCTCGGCGGCGATCTCGGCGGTGATCTCGAGCTTGCGCCGGCGCTCCGGGATGAGGCCCTGCGGCCGTATCAGCATCACCAGGACGAGCAGGAAGCCGAAGATGCCGTACTCGATCTCGGTCATGGAGAAGTTGAGCCCGAGCTTCTGGGGCAGGTCGTTGAGGACGTCGGGGATCAGCCAGTTGTTGATGTAGCCCAGCAGCATCCCGCCGAGAAGGGCGCCCCAGATCGAGCCCAGCCCGCCGATGATGACCATGGCCAGGATGAAGATGGAGAAGCCGAACTGGAACTGCCCCGCGTTGACGGTGGTGTAGTAGGTGCCGAGGAACGCCCCGGACATGCCGCCGAACATCGCCCCGATGGCATAGGCGGAGAGCTTGGTCCGCACCGACGGGATCCCCATCGAGATCGCCGCCACCTCGTCCTCGCGCAGCGCCACCCACGCGCGGCCGAGCCGAGAGTCGCGCAGCCGCAGGTTCACGGCCACCACGACGAGGAGGATGGCGAAGATGAGCCAGTACCAGGGTCTGAGGTCGAGCAGGTTGAACTGGCCGATCCCCGGGAAGTAGGGCGCGTCGACGGCGCTGATGCCGAGGTTGCCGGCGGTCAGCGTCATCCCGCCGCCGAGGTTGACGCTCTGGCCGTTGACGGCCACCACGCCGATGATCTCCCCGAAGGCGAGGGTGACGATGGCGATGTAGTCACCGCGCAGCCGCAGCGTCGGCAGGCCGATGATCATCCCGGCGACCGCGCAGATGAGCGCCGCGGCGATGAGGATGAGGATGAAGTTCAGGTGGATGCCCTGCTCGGTGGCGGCGACTCCGTGCACCCCGACATGGACCTTGGCCTTGAAGAAGAAGTCCGAGCCGAACCAGCCCAGCGAGTAGGCGCCGATCGCGTAGAAGGCCACGTACCCCAGGTCGAGGAGTCCGGCGAAGCCGACGACGACGTTGAGGCCCACGGACATCACCGCGAAGGCGAGGGCGATGATCGTGGCGTTCATGAAGCCGCTGTTGTTGGTGAACAGGAACGGCACGACGATGCCGATCACGACCAGCGCCCCGGCCAGTCCCCGCGTCCACCACGGCGGCAGGCGGCGCTCGATCCCGGCGCGCCACTCCGCCACCTGCGCGCGCAGCTCGCCGAACCCGTTGGTCTGGTGGGGTGGGGTCCCGGAAGGGCTCATCCGGCCTCTCTGGTCTCCTCGCCCAGCAGGCCGCGCGGCCGCAGGATCATGATCACGATGAGGTAGCCGAAGACGACCGCCTCCGTCCACTGCGGGCCCATGCGCGCGTCGGCGAGCGCCTGGATCACTCCGATGATGAGGCCGCCGAGGACCGCGCCGCGGACGTTGCCGATCCCGCCCATGACGGCCGCGGTGAAGGCGATGAGGCCCGCCTTGAAGCCCTGGAAGTACCAGACGTTGGTCTCATACAGCGCGTAGACGAGGCCGGCGGCGCCCGCGAGCATGCCGCCGAGCAGGAAGGTGAGCGAGATCGTCTGATTGACGTTGATGCCCATCAGCCGCGCCGCCTCGGGGTCCTGGGCGGTGGCCCGCATCGCGCGCCCCCACCGGGTGCTGTTGATGAACCAGGCGAGCCCGAAGACGAGCGGGATCATCACCGCCAGCGCGAGCAGGTAGCCGCGCACGATCGGCACCCCGGAGAGGTTGAACACCGTCTGGCCCTGATGGATGAGGTCGTTGACGCCGAACGGCGAGCCGCCGTTCCACAGCAGTCCGACGTTCTGGAGGATGAACGAGAAGCCCACGGCGGTGATCAGGGGCGCCAGCTTCGGCGCCCCGCGTAACGGCCGGTAGGCGACGCGCTCGATGAGCACGTTGAGCGACCCGCACACGAACATCGAGACGATCAGCGTCACGATGAGGCCGAGGATCAGACCCAGCGGACCGGTGCTGAGGCCCAGGCCGAGCGTGCCCCAGAGCCCGACGGCGGTCATCGAGCCGACCATGAACACGTCGCCGTGGGCGAAGTTGATGAGCTCGATGATCCCGTAGACCAGCGTGTATCCGATGGCGATCAGGGCCCAGATCGCGCCGTTGGACAGGCCCTGGGCGAAGTTGAAGCCCAGCCGGGAGAGGTCGTGGTGAACGATGGGGTGGCCGGCGATGAGCCCGGCCTGATAGCCGTGCGACAGGTCCCGGACGCCGTAGTAGATGGGCAGCGCCAGCAGGGCGATGACCAATCCCCACCGGCCCGAGAACCGCCGGATCGCGCCCAGCGGACGCGCCGCGGGTGCCGGCAGGCGAGGCGTGAACGAGTGCGCTTCCACGAAGAATTGCGAAGCATATGGAGAGAGGGCGCCAAAAGCGCCCTCTCTCACACAACCGTGGCTACTTCGAGCCGACCGTCTTGGTCGGCGTGATCGTCTTGAAGAACACCGGCTCGCCGTTGGCCGCGACCTTGTACAGGCCGTAGGACTTCAGCGTCGTGTCCCCGTTCTTGTCGAATCCGTAGGTGCCCAGCACCGAGCTACGGCTCGTCGTCGCAAACAGCGCGGCGAGGACGGCGGACTTGTCGTTGCCCTTGGGACCGAGCTTGGCGATGGTGTCCAGCCCGAGCTTCATCACCTCATAGCCGTAGATGGCGTACGGGTCCGGGTTGGCCGACCCGTACTTGGCCTTGTAGGCCGCCAGGAAGTCCTTGCCGCCCGGGTAGGCCGCGAGGTCCTGGGTGGCCACGGTGCACTCCATCAGCGGATCGATGGCCGCCGGGACGCCGCCCTTCTTCTGTGCCGTGTAGGAGTCCGTGCAGACGCCGTCCCCGCCGAAGATCTTGGCCTTGGGAAGCGCGGCATGGACGTCCTTGGTGATCTGCACCGCGCCGTTGGAGACGATCCCCGCGAAGAAGAAGCAGTCCGCGCCCTGGCCCTGGATGGTCGAGGCATAGGAGCGGAAGTTCGGCGACGTGGGGTCGATGCCGGTGTCGGAGGTGATGGTCACGCCGTAGAAGCCCTTCTCCAGACCCAGCAGCGTGGCCAGACCCTGGCCGTAGGCCTCCTTGTCGTTGGCCACGGCCACCTTGGTGCACCCGGCCTGCTTCATTGCGATGAGGTCAGCGGCGGCCTGGATGGAGTCGATCGGCACGATGCGCAGGTAGTTGCGCTTGCCGGTCGGGTAGTACTTCTGCGGCTCACCGGGAGCTGAGCCGGGCAGGTTGGTGGTCAGACCGACATAGGTGTTGGCGGGGCTGACCATCGGGACCCCGGCCTGGTTCAGGATGGGGATCGAGACCTCGGATGCTCCCGAGTTGAACTCGCCCATGTAGTACACGGCCTTCGGGTCGGCCGCCACCTTACGGGCGTTGGCCGCCGTCTGACCCGGGTCCCACTTGCCGGCGGCAGCGGTCGAATCGTCCAGCGACTGGTAGTTGACGGTGAAGCTGCCGGCCTTGTTGCCCGCCTGCGAGAGCGCGAGCTTGATGCCGTTGACCAGCGGGTCGGTCTGGGCGGTGGAGGCGCCCTGGAGCGGCAGGCTGGAGTAGATGTCGATGGTGCTGCCACCGCCTCCGCCCGACGCCGACGAGCTGCTGCTCGCGGGGGCACCGGCGGGGGCGCTGCTGCTGCTACTGCTGGAGCTGTTACTGCTGCCGCAGGCGGCAAGCAGGAGCAGCGATCCCACGATCAGGCATACGCTGACCGCCTTTGCGCGAACACTCATAAAAAAGTCGTCCTCCTCATGGTCGACCGGGCTGTCGGTGCCCTCGATTGCGGGAGAGTAGTCGCGCATCCGGATCCCAACAACCTCGAGATCCCTGTTTAGCGACCGCGCCGCCCCTCTTAACAGAAACTAAACCCCTGACCGCACCGGCGCAACCCGCCGCTCATCGCTCGCGTCAGCTCGGCGCGCCCGCCACGAGCTGGCCGCCCCGCGGACGGCCGAAGACGAACGGGGCCAGGCTGGTGTCGCCCGAGGAGATGGAGTAGGTGCCCAGCGCGGACTGACGGCCGTGCAGGGTGCGGAAGTCGTTGACCACGACGGAGCGACTGCCGGCTCCCACTCCTGCCTGGCGCAGGACGGCCAGCACGGCGGACATGGCCTCGTAGCCGAAGATCGCCTGCGGCACGGGCGCGTGGTGATAGGCGCTGCGGAAGGCGGTGACGAACTGCTGGCCGGCCGGGCTGAGCGTGGACGACGTGAAACCGGGTGCCGACACGTAGAGGTTCTTCTGCGCGGCGGCGCTCAGACCGGCGACGAACGCGTTGTCGTAGAGCGCGGACGGTGCGAAGAGCTTGGCGCTGCTGCTGGCGGTGGCCGCCTGATCGAGCGCCTTGGTGGCCGCCGCTGCGGTGTTGCCTCCATAGAAGACGGCATCGGCGCTCGCGGCGGCGGGGACGACGCTCAGTCCCTGCTTGGTGGCGGCGGCGCGGACCTCGGCGGCGATCGTGGCGCCATAGGGCGTGCCGTCCTCGGCGATGTAGAGCTTGGTCGCGCCCTGCGAGTGCATCTCGGCGGCGATCGCCGTGGCCTCCTGCGCGCTGGTCGGAACCACGCGGGCGAACGTCTCGTGGTAGGTCGACCGCGACGGATAGAACGTCGTCGGCGAGCCGCCCACCTCCGGGACCGTCTGGGTCAGGTAGGCCGCGGTGTCGGTGGGGCTGACCTCGAGCAGACCCAGCTCGTTGGTGATCTGGACCGAATCCTGTGAGGTCCCCGGCTCGATCTCGCCCAGGTAGGCGATCGCGGAGGAGTCCTGGACCGCTGAGCGGGCGTTGTCGGAGACCTCCTTGCCGTGGACCGTGACGAGCTTCACCGTGTACTTGCCGACGGTGGTGCCCGTCTGCGAGAGCGCGAGCTGCTCGGCGTCGAGCACGTCAGCGGCGGTCTGGCCGCCGGTCCCGCCGGGCGCCCGGCTCGCGTAGATCGTCAGCGTCTTGCCCGAGACGGTCACCGCGGAGTTGGTCTGCGTGGCACAGCCGGCCAGCGCCAGCGCGGACAGCAGTCCGCATGCGGTCGCCGCACGCGGCCGGACGGACGACGCGCCCAGCATCGCGTCTGCGCTTAGTCCCGCCGGCCGGGCAGGTACGGGAGCAGGTTGCGCACGCCGATGGCGATCAGCACCATCACGATGGCGATCATGATGGCGTCCAGGCCGCTGACGTTGAGCGCCCACACGACGATCCAGATGCAGAGGCCGGCGGTGGCGGTGAGGATCAGGCCCATGGGATCGCAGATGCTAACCGAGCGGGGTCTGCGATAGCGCTGCGGAGAAGCCGGCGACGAGCTCGCGGACCGCGGCCACGGGATCTGAGGCCTCGCCGGCGGCGCGCACGAGCCGGCTGCCGACGATGATGCCGTCAGCCCCCGCCCGCGCCGTGGCCGACGCGTGCTCCGGGGTGGAGATGCCGAATCCGACGGCCACGGGGACGCTGGTGGCCGCGGCGACGCGCTCGATCATGGTGGCCAGCCCCCCGGCCATCTCGGTGCGCTCGCCGGTGGTGCCGGTGAGCGAGACCGCGTAGACGAAGCCGCTCGCCCCGGCGCCGATGCGCTCCAGCCGCTCCGCCGGCGTGGTGGGGGCGACGAGCGGGACGAGGGCCAGCCCGCGCTCGCGGCAGGCCGGGCGGACGTCGCTGGCCTCCTCGAGCGGGAGATCGGGGACGATCAGGCCGCTGACCCGGGCGGCGACCAGCGCGTCCAGGAACCGCTCGAGTCCCTGGGACAGGATCGGATTGGAGTAGCACATGAGCACCACCGGAACGTGGGCGGCGATGTGGCGGGCCACGTCGAGGACCCCCGGGAGCGTGGCTCCCGCGCGCAGCGCCACGGTGCCGGCGGCGTGGACGACCGGTCCGTCGGCCAGCGGGTCGGAGAACGGCACGCCCAGCTCGACGAGGTCCGCGCCGGCCTCGGCGTAGGCGACCCCGATCGCCCGCGAGGTCTCCAGATCCGGGTAGCCGCCCATCAGATAGGGCATCAGCGCCGCGCGGCGGCCGTTGGCCCGGGCGCGGGCGAAGGCCTCGGCGATCGTCTCGATCCCCGTGGGGGTCTGCATCGTGGTCACGCGGTCACCGCGTCGCCCGGGCACATCAGCGATCCCCGCGGGCCCGCAGTGCCTCGAGCGCCTCGGCCAGGTCCTTGTCCCCGCGGCCCGACAGGCAGATGAGGTCCAGCTCGGAGTCCGGGTGAGCCAGCGCCCAGGCGATCGCGTGGGAGCTCTCCAGCGCCGGGATGATCCCCTCCAGGCGCGCCGTGCGCTCGAACGCATCCAGCGCCTGCCCGTCGGTGATGGCCATGTACTGAGCTCGGCCCCGGTCACGCAGCCAGGCGTGCTCGGGCCCGGACCCTGGGTAGTCCAGCCCGGCCGAGATCGAGTGGGCCTCGAGGATCTGGCCGTCCTCGTCCTGCATGATCGCCGAGAAGGCGCCGTGCAGAACGCCCGGGAGCCCGGCGGCGGTGAGCGGCGCGCCGTGACGGCCTGTCTCGATCCCCTCCCCCGCGGCCTCGACGCCGATGAGGCGGACGTCCTCGTCGGCGACGAAGGGGACGAAGATGCCGATCGAGTTCGAACCGCCCCCGACACACGCGATGACGCGGTCGGGCAGGCGCCCCGCGGCCTGCAGGATCTGGGCGCGGGCCTCGTCGCCGATGACCCGCTGCAGATCGCGCACCATCGACGGGTACGGCGCCGGGCCGACGCACGAGCCGATGATGTAGTGCGTGGTTCCGACGTTGGTGACCCAGTCGCGAATCGCCGCCGAGACGGCCTCCTTGAGCGTGCGCGCGCCGTCCTGCACCGGCTCCACGCGCGCGCCGAGCAGGCCCATCCGCTCGACGTTGGGCTTCTGGCGGCGCATGTCCTCCGTGCCCATGTAGACGATGCATTCGAGGTCGAGCAGGGCGCACGCCGTGGCGGTGGCGACCCCGTGCTGGCCGGCGCCGGTCTCGGCGATGATCCGCCGCTTGCCCATCCGGGTCGCCAGCAGCGCCTGGCCCATGGCGTTGTTGATCTTGTGGGCGCCGGTGTGGTTGAGGTCCTCGCGCTTGAGATAGATGGGGTGGCCGGCGGCCTGCGAGAGGCGGCGCGCGCAGTACAGCGGCGACGGGCGCCCGACGTAGTCGCGCAGCAGCCCGTCGAGCTCCTGGGTGAAGGAGGGGTCCTCGCGCGCCGCCACCCACGCGAGCTCCAGCTCGGCCAGCGCCGGCATCAGCGTCTCGGGCACGTACTGGCCGCCGTAGGGGCCGAAGCGGTGCTCGACGACGCTCATACGCCGACCGGCGGGGTCGCAGCCGCGTTGCTCGCGCTCACCGCGGCGGCGAACGCCCTCAGCCTGTCGTGGTCCTTGCGGCCGGGGGAGGTCTCGACGCCGCTGGCGACGTCGACCGCGTAGGGCCGCACGGCGGCGATCGCGTCGGCCACGTTGTCGGGCGTCAGGCCTCCGGACAGGATCACCGGGACGTTCAACGGATGAGACCGCGCCAGCTCCCAGGCGAACGTCTCGCCCGTGCCGCCGGGAACGCCCTTGCGGTAGCTGTCGAGCAGGTGAAGGTCGGTGTGGAACGCGCTGAGCGCCTGGATGTCGGCTCCGCTGCGGACCCGGGCGGCCTTGATCACACGGCAGCCGGTCCGCCGCGCCGCCTCGCCGCAGAACACCGGGCCCTCATCGCCGTGGAACTGGAGCAGGGTCAGCCCGATCTGATCGGCGGCGCGCGCGACCTCGTCCAGGGTGGCGTTGACGAAGACGCCGGCGATCTGCGCGTGGCGCCGATGCGTGGCGGCGATCTCGGCCGCCACCTCGGGCCGGCACCGGCGCGGCGACCCCGGCCACAGGATCACGCCGAGCGCCCACGCGCCGGCGGCGATCGCCACATCGGCGTCGTCGGGGTCGGTGAGACCGCAGAACTTGATCTTGGTGGCGTGGGAATCCACACCCACATCGTACGAACGGCGGGGACGCTACTTCTCAGAGGAGGGCGCCACGGTCCGGCTGCCCAGCGTCACCGGGACCGTGTGCAGGCGGTGCGCGCGCCGGAACGTGATCGGCAGCGGCTGGCCCGGGCTGCGGGTTGAGACGATCGCCAGGACGTCGGCGACGGAGCGAACCGGCAGCGAGTCGACCTTGAGGATGACGTCGCCGACGCGGAGCCCGAAGTCCTGGGCCGGACTGCCCTTGGTCACCACGCCCACCAGCGCTCCCGACCGGGCCTTGGGCTTGGAGGGCGGCGCGATGCCCAGGTAGGCGACCTTCGGCGCCGCCTGGCGGTTGACCCTGGAGAGGATGGTGTCCGCGGTGTCGATGGGGACGGCGAAGGCCAGCTGCTGCAGGGCCCCACCGCTGCCCGTGGCCATCTGCGAGTTGATCCCGATGACGTGGCCGTTGCCGTCGATCAGGGGCGCCCCGGAGTTGCCGGCGTCGGGCGGTTGGTCGACCTGGATGACGTTGTTGACCGTGCTGCCGTCCACGGCCTCGATGCTGTGCTGGAGCGCGGAGACGATGCCGCTGGTGAGCGTCCGGTCGACGCCGAACGGATTGCCGATCGTCAGCGTCGGGTCGCCGACCCGGACCGACGTCGAGTCCCCGCGGGTCAGGGGGACGACCGGCGCGACGCCGTGCATGTCGGAGCGCAGCACGGCCAGATCGTTCTTGGGGTCCACGGCGACGACGCTGGCGGCGCGGACGAGCGCGTTCTCGAACTCGACGGAGATCCCCTTGGTGCGATCGGCGCCGTCGATGACGTGGTAGTTGGTGAGGATGTCGCCGAGGCGGTCGACGAGGAAGCCGGTGCCGGTCGACGTCTGGCTCTCCCGGTCGTGGAACAGGTTGAACGGGCTGTCGACCTGCTCGACGAGCTTGGCGCGGACGAAGACGACGCCGGGGGCGTAGCGCTGGTAGATCTGCAGCGCGGTCTGGCCGCCGCGGGCCGGGTCGGCTGCCTTCTGAGCCACCAGGGGCGCCTGGTCGACGATCGTCTCGGTGTGGCTGCGACCCGCCACCCCCGAGGCGAGGAGCGCGCCGCCGACGACGAGGCCGCCCACCACCGCCGATAGGAAATGCGACCTCAGCAGGCGACCCATGGGCACGAGTGTCGCGCCACCGCCTAACGTCAGCTAAACGCGTCCGGCCGGTCGCGGCCGCGCCAGCGCCCGGCAGGCGGCCTCGACGTCCGGGGAGCGCATCAGCGCCTCGCCCACGAGCACCGCGGCGACCCCCGCCCCGGCGAGCCGATCGAGGTCGGTGCGCGTGCGCCAGCCCGACTCGGAGACGACCAGGGCGCCGCTCGGTATGGCCTCCAGCAGCTCGAAGGTCCGCTCGGTATCGACCACCAAGGTGGTCAGGTCCCGGTTGTTGATGCCGATCACCGCCGCCCCGAGCGCGCGGGCCGCCTCGAGCTCGGCGGCATCGTGCACCTCGACGAGCACGTCGAGGCCGGCGGACACCGCCTCGGCATGCAGCTGTTCGAGCACCCGGGGCGTGAGCGCGGCCACGATCAGGAGGATCGCGTCGGCGCCGTGCGCCAGCGACTCCGCCACCTGGTAGGGGTCCACGATGAAGTCCTTGCGCAGGATCGGCAGCCGGGCCGCCGCCCGCGCCGCCGTCAGGTCCTCGAGGCGGCCCGCGAAGCTGTGCTCCTCGGTGAGGACGGAGAGCGCCGCCGCGCCGCCGCGCTCGTAGGCCCCGACGACGTCGGTGAGCGCGAGGTCGTGGCGGATCGCGCCCGCCGAAGGCGAGCTGCGCTTGTGCTCGGCGATGACCGAGATCCCGGGCGCGGACAGCGCGGCGGCGAACCCGCGCGGCGGGTCGGCGGCAAGGCGGGCCTCGGCGGCGCGACGCACCGCGTCGGGCGGCGTGGCCGCCACGCGCGCGGCCACGTCCTGGCGCGTGCGCTCGATGATCGGGGTCAACGCGTTCATCGCGCCGGCGCGCTGGGCGGGGGCATCGCGCTCACGGCGCCGGTGCCGCGGCCGGGGCCAGCCGCCGGGTCGCCGTCACGAAGCGCTCCAGGGCGGCCGCGGCCGCCCCCGAGTCGATGGCCTCCTGTGCTGCCGCCACCCCCTCGGCGAGGCTCTGAGCCCCGCCGCCGGCGTAGATCGCCGCCCCCGCGTTGAGCACCGCCAGGTCGCGCGCCGGGCGGGTGGGGCCGGTTTCCCCGGCGAAGATGCGCCGGGCGGTGTCGGCGTTCTCCTGCGGGTCACCGCCGGGGACCTCGTGCGCGGGGGCGACCGTCAGGCCGACGTCGGCGGGCGCGACGTCATAGCTCGAGATCACCCCGTCGACGACCTCGACGACGTGCGTGGGAGCGGAGATGCTCAGCTCGTCCAGGCCATCGTGGCTGGACACCAGCAGCGCATGCTCGGTCCCCAGCGCCGCCAGCGCGCCCGCCATCTTCTCCAGGTAGGCGGCGTCCGAGACGCCGATGAGCTGGCGCGTGGCGCCCGCCGGGTTGGTGAGCGGGCCCAGGAAGTTGAAGATCGTGCGCACCGCCAGCTCGCGCCGGACCGGGATGACGTACCGGGTGGCCTGGTGATGGGCGGGAGCGAACATGAAGCCGAAGCCGACGTCCTCGATGCACCGGGCCACCGCGGCGGGCGCCAGGTCGATGCGCGCGCCGAGCGCCTCGAGCACGTCGGCGGACCCCGACAGGCCCGTGGCCGAGCGATTGCCGTGCTTGGCCACGGTGCACCCCGCGCCGGCGGCGATCAGCGCCGCGGTGGTCGAGACGTTGAAGGTCCGCCGGCCGCCCCCGGTGCCGGCGGTGTCGAGCAGGCGGTCGCGCGACACCGTCACGGTCGCGGCGAACCGCCGCATCGTCCGGGCCAGCCCGGCGAGCTCCTCGACCGTCTCACCCTTGGTCCGCAACGCGATCAGGAAGGCGGCGATCTGGACCTCCGAAGCGTTGCCCGACATGATCTCCGCCAGCACCGCGGCGGTCTGCTCGGCACTCAGATCGCGGCCGTTGGCCAGCTCGTCGACCGAGCGGGTCAACAGGTCAGAGGTCATCCTCACCATGGAAGGCTGGGGTCGGCGGGCTCCAGGTCGGGCCACGGCTGCGGCGCGGCGCCCGACGGCGGCTGCTGGGCGAGGAAGTTGGCGAGAAGCTCGCGTCCGTGCTGGGTGAGGATCGACTCCGGATGAAACTGGACGCCCTCGGCGGGTAGCTCGCGGTGGCGCACCGCCATCACGATGCCCTCGGCGGCGGCGCTCTGCTCCAGCGCGGGCGGCAGCGACGGCTCGGCGATGAGCGAGTGGTAGCGCCCGACCTCCAGCGGCGACGGCAGCCCGCGGAAGATCGTGCGGCCGTCATGCTCGATCCGCGCGGTCTTGCCGTGCACCGGGTGGTGGGTGACCACCCGTCCGCCCCACGCCTGGACGAGCGCCTGGTGACCCAGGCAGACCCCCAGCGTGGCGATGCCGGCCTCGGGGAAGCGGCGGACCGCCTCCAGGGAGATGCCGGCCTCGTCGGGGGTGCACGGGCCGGGCGAGACGATCACGCGGTCATAGCCGCGGATGAGCAGATCCTCCACGGTGGCACGATCGTTGCGGACGACCTCGATCTCGGGGGCGGGATGGGACGTCATCCCCACGTACTGGACGAGGTTGTAGGTGAAGCTGTCGTAGTTGTCGACGACGAGGACCCGCACGTGGGCAACCGTACCTCAGTGTCGACGCGTCGGCCTACGGCCACTCGGGCTGGGCCACGGCCAGCTCGATGGCCTCCAGCACCGCGCGTGACTTGGCCTCGGACTCGCGGAACTCATAGTCGGGCTTGGCGTCGGCGACGGTGCCACCGCCCGCCTGGATGTGGGCGACGCCGTCCTTGACCACGACGGTCCGGATGTGGATGCAGGTGTCGAGCTCGCCGGTGTAGCTGGCCCAGCCGATCGCCCCGCCGTACCCGCCGCGCTTGACCGGCTCGAGCTCGTCGATGATCTGCATGGCGCGGACCTTGGGCGCCCCCGAGAGCGTCCCGGCGGGCAACACCGAGCGCAGGGCGGCCAGCGCGTCGACGCCCGGTCGCAGGGTCCCGACGACGCTGGAGACGATGTGCATGACGTGGCTGTAGTTCTCCACGGCCATGAAGCTCTCGACCTCCACCGAGCCGTACTCGCATACGCGCCCCAGGTCGTTGCGGCCCAGGTCGACGAGCATGACGTGCTCGGCCCGCTCCTTCTCGTCGGCCAGCAGGTCCTCGGCCATGGCGGCGTCGGCCTCGGGCGATCCCTGGCGGGGCCGGGTGCCGGCGATCGGCCGCGTCGACACCCTGCGGCCGGTGACCGTGATCAGCGGCTCGGGGCTGGCGCCGGCGATCTCGAAGTCCCCGAAGTCCAGGAAGTACATGTACGGACTGGGGTTGACGGCCCGCAGGCCGCGATAGATCGAGAACGCCTCCACCGGGACGGACGCCGACCAGCGCTGGGACGGCACCACCTGGAAGGCATCGCCGGCGTAGATGTACTCGATGATCCGGGACACCATCGCCTCGAACCCCTCGCGCGGCATGTTGGAGACGAAGCGCGGGGCGGCCCGGGCGTCAGCGTGCAGGGGCATCGGCAGGGGGCGCGCCAGGCGCCAGCGGACCTCGGCGATCGTCTCGACGGCCTGACGGTAGGACCCCTCGAGGTCCTCGTCGGCGTACACGTTGGCCACGACCGTGGTGGTGCGCTTGAGGTGGTCGAAGACCACGACCGCATCGGTGAGCATCAGGGCCAGGTCGGGCACCCCCACCGGATCGGGGTTGGGCTCGCCCAGCGGCTCGACGGTGCGCACGAGGTCGTAGGCGAACATGCCCACGGCGCCTCCGGCGAACGGAGGCAGATCGGGGAGCGGCGCGACCGAGAAGCGGCGCAGCTCCTCGGCGGCCAGGGCGTAGGGATCCCCGTCGTCGCCCAGCGACCACCGCAGCACCTTGCGCGGCCGGACACCGATGAACGAGTAGCGCCCGACGCGACCCTGCTCGGCGGACTCCAGCAGGAACGAGGGGTGCGTGGGGTCGCGCAGCTTCAGATACGCCGAGACCGGGGTCTGGCAGTCATCGATGAACGTCTGGTGCAGCGGAATGAGGTTGTGGTGGCGCGCCAGCTCGCGGACCTGCGCCAGCGACGGCGCCGGCCCGGCCCCGGGCGGGGTCCGATCCGCGCGGCCCTCAGCGCTGGCGACGGCCATCGAGGACCCGCTCGGCATCGGCCAGGCTCAGGTTGCGCCCGCGCATGAGCACGGCGAGGTGGTAGAGCACGTCGGCGCCCTCCTCGGCCACGCGCTCGTCGGACTCCTCCCGCACGGCGCGGACGACCTCCTCGGCCTCCTCCTGAACCTTGGCGCCGGCGAGCGCAGGGTCGTCGAGGAGGGTGACGGTGTAGGAGCCCTCGGGCCGTGTCCGTGCCCGGTGCTCGATGGTGCGCTCGAGCGTGCCCAGCACCTCTCCGGGCGCCTGGGGCTCGAGGTCACCGCGGTGAAAGCAGGTGCGCTCGCCGGTGTGGCAGGCCGGCCCGGCGGGCTCGACGAGGGCGAGCAGCGCGTCGCCGTCGCAGTCGTAGCGGATCGCGCGAACCGCCATCGTGTTGCCGGAGGTGGCGCCCTTGTGCCACAGCTCCTGGCGGCTGCGGCTGTAGAAGTGGACCTCCCCCGTCTGGCGCGTGAGCGCCAGCGACTCGGCGTTCATCCAGGCCAGAGTGAGGACCTCGCCGCTACGCCAGTCCTGCACGATGCACGGGACGAGCCCGCGCTCGTCGAATGCCACGTCGGCGTCGTCCACGCGGCGGATTCTAGGCGGGCGAGCCTGGCGGCCCGGTGGCGGCGGGTCAGGCGGCGGTGAACAGCGCGCTGATCTCCGCGGGGCTCCATCTCGCCAGCAGGGCGGCCATGTCGCCGGAGCTCAGCGCCGCTGAGAACAGGTGGCCCTGCCCGAACTCGCAGCCCAGCGAACGCAGCCGCCGCAGCTGGGCGGGGGCCTCGATGCCCTCCGCGATGACCGGGAGCCCCAGGCTGTGCGACATCGCGATGGTGCTGCGGATGATGACCTCGCCGGCCTCGTCCTCGGCGCCCAGCGCGGCCACGAAGCTGCGGTCGATCTTCAGCGCGTCCACCGGGAAGCGGTGCAGGGACGAGAGCGACGAGTAGCCGGTCCCGAAGTCGTCGAGGTGCAGCCCGACCCCGCCTGAGCAGACCTGGGCGAACACGTCACGGGTGTGCTCGGGCTCGGCGATCAGGGTGCTCTCGGTGATCTCCAGCTTCAGCGCCGCGGCCGGCACGTGGGTGGCCTCGATCGCCGCGTGCAGCTGGGTGGCCAGGTCCGGATCGTCGAGCTGGCGGCCCGACAGATTGACGCTCATGCACACCTCATCGGTGATGAGGCCGTCGCGACGCCAGCGCCCCAGCGACGTCAGCGCGGTGCGCAGCACGTGTGCCCACAGGCTGCCGATCAGGCCGGTGTCCTCGGCAATGGGGATGAACTCCGAGGGCGCGACCTTTCCCCAGCCGGCCGGCCAGCGGGCCAGCGCCTCCATCCCGCAGATGTCGCCGGTGGCGAGGCTGACGATGGGCTGGTAGTGGATGTCGAGCAGGGCACCCTCCACGGCCTCGCGCAACTCGGTCTCGCGCGCCAGCCGGTCCACGACGCGGCGCCGCATGGCCACGTCGAACACCGCCGAGCGGCCGCGGCCGCGGCGCTTGGCGTTGTACATCGCGATGTCGGCGTTGGAGAGCAGATCGGCGGGGGTGGATCCGGAGCCGTTGAGCGCGATCCCGATGCTGATCGAGGAGAACAGATCGTGGCCGTCGATGTGAAAGGACGGCCGCAGGTCATCGAGGATCCGGCCGGCCACCAGCATCGCCTCCGCGCGGTCGTCGATCTCCTGCAGCAGCACGGCGAACTCGTCCCCACCGAGCCGCGCGACCGTGTCCCCGGGCCGCACGGCGGTCGCCAACCGAGCCGCCAGCGCGACCAGGAGCTTGTCGCCGACGGCGTGGCTGAGGCTGTCGTTGACCAGCTTGAAGCGATCGACGTCCATGAACAGCACCGCGCACGTGGCGCGGGCGTCTCGCCGCAGCCGCTGGAGGGTCTGGTGCACCCGGTCCATGAAGAGCGTCCGGTTGGGCAGGCCGGTGAGGCTGTCGTGCAGCGCGTCGTGCTGCAGGCGCAGCTGGGCCAGGCGGCGGTCGGTCACGTCGGACATGGACCCTGCCATCCGGGTGGGACGGCCGTCGGCGCCCCGCGTGACCAGCCCGCGGGTCAGCACCCAGCGCCAGCCGCCGTCGGCGTGGCGCATGCGATGCTCGGCGCGCAGTTGGGGGGAGCGGCCCCCCAGGTGCTCTGAGATGGCGGCGCTCAGGCGCTCTGAGTCCGAAGGGTGGACGAGCTCGAACCAGGCCGCCGGCGGCAGCTCGCCGTCGGGATGGGGGCGGCCCAGGATCGCGGAGAACCGGGGCGAGAGGTGCAGCGTGTCGGCGACGAGGTCCCAATCCCAGATCCCGTCGTTGGCGGCGCGCACCGCCAGTGCGTAGCGCTCCCCGCTGCGGGCCAGCTCGGCGACCGCGGGGTCGCCGCCCAGCAGGACGCGAACCGGCCGGTTGGCCGCCTCCGATGACTGCGGCGCCGGGTCGGCGTGCGCCTGCGCGTGGTCGGTCGCGATTCCCATACGAGGGTGGTCCGACGCCAAAATCGGGGTTTCCCGAGTGAAGCTGAGCCATGGCTGTGGCTTTGCGCGGAAAGTTCCGCAAAGTGACGCTCGAACCTCTACTTCCGGGCGCTTTGTTGCGCCGCGGATCGGGCTATTCGATGCCGAGGCGGTCCAGCACGCGCTCGTCGGCACGCCAGTGCCGGCGCACCCGCACCGACAGCTCCAGGTGCACGTGGCTGTCGAGCTCTCGCTCGATCGCGCGCCGCGCCGCGGTGCCGATCGCCTTGATCATGCGCCCGCCGGAGCCGATGAGGATGCCCTTCTGAGATTCGGTCTCGGTGAGGAGCACGGCCTCGATCCGCACCAGGTCGGGACGGGGATGCGTGATCTCCTCGACCTCGACCTCCACCGCATGCGGGATCTCCTCCCGGGTGCGGGCCAGAACCTGCTCGCGCACCAGCTCGGCGAGGAGGACCGACGGCGACTGGTCCGAACGCTGCGCGGCCGAGAAGTACAGCGGCCCCACGGGCAGCAGGCCGACGAGATGGTCGACCAGGGCGGGGACGCCCGCCCCCGTGCGGGCGCTGACGGGGAAGATCTCCGTGGCGATGTCAAGCGCCTCGGCGTCGTGCAGCGTGGCGGCGACGCGTGCCTGCTCGGCGCGATCGACCTTGTTGACCGCCACCGTCACCGGGACGTCGGCGCCCCGCAGCAGCGCCGCGATGAAGCGATCGCCCGGACCGAGGCCCTGCTGGGCGTTGACGACGAGCAGGCAGCCGTCGGCATCGGCCAGCTCACGCTCGACGCGGTGCTGCATCCGCTCGGTGAGCGCGTCGCGCGGGCGCTGGACGCCGGGCAGGTCGATGAGGATGAGCTGCCAGTCAGGCCCGTTGGCGACGCCGCGAATGGCGCGCCGGGTGGTCTGGGGCTTGTCGGAGACGATCGCCACCTTGGCGCCCACGATGGCGTTGGCCAGCGTCGACTTGCCGACGTTGGGGCGCCCGGCGAGCGCCACGAAGCCCGAACGGGTCAACTCACCCACCGCATGAGCTCCGCCTGGAGGGCCAGCATCTCGCCGTCATCGGTCTCGTGGTCCATGCCGCTGAGATGCAGCGCGCCGTGGATGACCGCCTCGCGCAGGTCCTCGGTCCGCGGCGGGCAGATGACGATGTCGCCCAGCTCACGCGGGCCGGCGCTGGCGCCGTCCTCGTCGACGCCGAACGAGAGCACGTCCGTGGGCGCGTCGATCTGCCGGTACTGGCGATTGAGCTCGTGGATGCGCGCCTCGCCGACGAACTCGATCGCCACGTGGCCCTCCTCGATCCCCGCCGAGGCCAGCGCCAGCGCGCACAGCTCCTCGAGCTCCACCGCCGTGGGCGGATGGGCGGGGCGCTCACCGTCGGAGGCGACCTCGATGCCGATCACCTCGATGTCGAGCATCTCGTCAGGCTCTCTTGCGCGGGCGCAGTTCGGGCGCCGAGCGCTGGGTGTGCTCGTTGTAGGCGGCCACGATCCTGCGCACCAGCTTGTGGCGCACGACGTCCTCGTCGCCGAAGCGGACGAAATCGATTCCCTCCACCGACTGCAGGACGTCCGCGACGACGATCAGCCCCGAGTCCTGGTCGCGGGGCAGGTCGACCTGGGTGATGTCGCCGGTCACCACCATCTTGGAGCCGAAGCCCAGGCGGGTGAGGAACATCTTCATCTGCTCGGGCGTGGTGTTCTGGGCCTCGTCGAGGATGATGAAGCTGTCATTCAGCGTGCGGCCGCGCATGAAGGCCAGCGGCGCCACCTCGATGACTCCGCGCTCGAGATGCTGGGAGACGCGCTCGGGATCGAGCATGTCGTGCAGGGCGTCGAACAGCGGCCGCAGGTAGGGGTCGACCTTGGCCATCAGATCCCCGGGCAGGAAGCCCAGGCGCTCGCCGGCCTCGACGGCGGGCCGGGTGAGGATGATCCGGTTGACCTCGCGCCGGCTGAGAGCGGCCGCGGCCAGCGCGACGGCGAGGAACGTCTTTCCGGTCCCGGCGGGACCGATGCCGAAGGTGATGGTGTTGGTGCGGATCGAATCGACGTAGCGCTTCTGATTGACGGTCTTGGGGGCGACGCGGGTCGCCCGGTGGCGCCACACCACGTCCTCCAGGATCTCCGAGGGGGACTCGTGCTCGTCCAGCGCACGCGTCACCGCCTCGACGGTGCCGGGGGCGATGTCGTGGCCCTGGGCGATCAGGTCAGAGAGCTCACGGACGACGGCGGCACCGGCTTCGACGGCGGCCTCGTCACCCTCGAGCGTGAGCACGTTGCCGCGCAGGAAGACGTCGGCATCGAGATGGCTCTCGAGCGTGCGCAGCACGGCGTCCTGGCTTCCGGCCAGTTCGGCCGCGACCGCGTTGTCGAGCTCGATCGTGCGACGCACTATCGCCGCGCGGCTCCCCAGACCACCGTCGGGACCGAGCCCACGACTAGGCCCCGAGGGCCCCGCGCACCCGCGCGGAGGTCCGCTTGCCGTCGGCGCGACCGCCCGACGCGGCCATGACCGCCTTCATCACCTGGCCCATGTCCTTGGGGCTCGAGGCGCCCGTCTCCGCGACCGCGGCGGCGATCATGCGGTCGAGCTCCTCGTCGGTCAGCTCCGCGGGGAGGTAGCCGGCGATCAGCCTCGCCTCTGACTCCTCCTGATCGGCGAGCTCGGGGCGGCCGCCGTCACGAAACTGCGCGGCGGCGTCGAGACGGCGCTTGCGCTCGCGGCGCAGCACGGTCAGCTCGTCGTCACCGCCCTCCTTCTCAGCCTTCTGGAGCTCGGACAGCACGAGACGGAGCGCGCCCACGCGCTCCTTCTCGCCCGCCTTCATGGCGCCGGTGATGTCGCTGCGAAGCTGTTCGGTGACGGTCATGGGTCCACCTATGAGGATAGCCCTCGGCGCCCCCGGACCTCGCACGTGGCCCGTGCCGCCCGGATGGGCTCGCCCCTCATCTCACCGCGCACCGAATCCCGTCCGCCTGCAGGTCCAGGCACTCCACGTCCACCAGCGCCCCGCGGGGCCCGGCCCCCGCCGGCAGGTAGCAGCGCGTGTAGTCCGCGGTGTAGCCCGAGCACTGGGTGTCGGCGACCTTGTCGATGAGGACCCGCTCGGGCGAGCCCAGGCGAGCGGAGCGATGCAGCCTGGAGCGCAGCTCCGAGCGCCCGCGCAGCTGTTGGGAGCGGCGCTTGCACTCGGCCGGGTCGACCCGGTCGCCCAGATCGGCGGCGACGGTCCCGGGGCGGGGCGAATAGGGGAAGACATGCACCCGGGTGATCCCGGCGGCGTCGACGGCGTCCAGGGTGCGCTGAAACGCGGCCTCGTCCTCGGTGGGGAAGCCGACGATCACGTCGGTCGTGACGTTGATCCCGCCCCGCCCACCCGCGGCCGCACGCACCCGCGCGATGTGCTCCAGGTACTCCGCGCGGCTGTAGTGGCGGCCCATCGCCCGCAGCACGTCGTCGTCGCCGGACTGCATCGGGACGTGCAGGTGGGGGCACACCTTGGGCTCGGTGGCCAGCGCCTGCAGCAGCGAGTCGCGCACGTGGATCACCTCGACGCTGGAGAGCCGGACCCGCTCGACGCCGGGGACGCGGGCCACCGCCATCATCAGCTCGCCCAGCTCCAGCCCCTGCTCGGGGTCGCGGTAGTCGCCCACGCTGATCCCGGTCATCACCATCTCGGGCTGGCCTGCACGCACCCGCTCGGCGGCCTCGGCCAGGATGGCGCTCGCCGGGCGCGAGCGGGCGGCACCGCGCACCGTGGGGATGATGCAGTAGGCGCACTGGCCGTCGCAGCCATCCTGGACCTTGATGAAGCCACGCGTGCGCCCGGCCGGGGCGCCGTCGCCGCGCGTGCGCTCGCGGGCCAGGACGTCATGGTCGAGATCGACGCAGCTCGGGGCACCCTGGGCGCCCATGGCGGCGGCGACGTCGTCGGCGGTGCCGACGAACGGCGTCACCCGCTGGTCGATGTCGCCGAACTGCGCCGCGTTCAGGTTGACGGCACAGCCGCCCACGAACACCCGCTGGGCCGAGCGCAGCGACCGGCGCACGGACTGGCGCGACTTGGCCTCGGCCTCGCCGGTGATGCAGCACGTGTTGATGACGTGCAGCTCGGCGTCCGCCTCCGGCGACTCGGTGTGACCCGCGGCGAGCAAGGCGCGGCGGGCGAGCATCGCATCCGCCTGGGAGACCTTGCAACCGAGGAACTTGACCGCGAACGAGGCCACGCGCCGGAGAAGGTAGCGCGTGGGTGGGCGGGACGGGGTCGTGTTGCGCCCGCCGCGACTCGGGGGGTCGCGGCGGGCGGCGGCTCAGCTGCGATAGCCGCTCGCGACGGGAGGACCTTCGTACTCCTCGACGGCGATGTCGTGCCGCGGTGTCCTCGAGACAGCGCGCGTCGAGAGGAGAGAGGGCTCTTCGCATAAGCCAGCCCGAGGCTTGGGCCGGGGCGCGACGACGTCGAGGAGCAGGCCACCGAGTGTCACTCCGATCGCGAGTGGGTTTGGCAACTGTTCACCTCCTTTGATTCCGGTTCTGGATTCACAAGCGACGCTGAGAAGGATGCGCCAGGGGCGCCGCAGCGACATGGGCCGCGTGGACAAGATTCGCGCCGGGGCGGTATCCACGCGCGCGTCAGGTCCGCTCAACGCGCAGCGCGGCCCACTCGCCGGAGAACCGGCGCTCGCGCTCGGCGTGCCCTCGCCGCGCGTAGGCGGCGGCGACGCGGTCGGCCTCGGTGGCCAAAAGGCCGCTGAGGATGAGGACCGGCGGCAGCTCACG
Organism: uncultured Actinomycetota bacterium; assembly: GCA_963771675.1. Lineage (GTDB taxonomy): Bacteria > Actinomycetota > Thermoleophilia > Solirubrobacterales > Solirubrobacteraceae > Palsa-465. The sequence goes on from CAVYUJ010000014.1 coordinate 220,685, forward strand.
CTGGGACGCGGCCCAGGTGACCAGTGGGCCGCCGAGCACGTTTGCCGCCCCCAAATCGCAAGCTGGGGCCTGCTCATGACGCATGTCGAAGCCGCGCACGTCGAGGTCGACGCCGTTGCGCGCCGCGTTCTCGCCCGTGGCGGCGGTGGCGGCGCGGTCATAGTCGAGCGCGATCACCGGGGCGAAGCCGAGCTTGGCGGCGACGATCGCCAGCACGCCCGAGCCGCAGCCGACGTCGACGAATGAGCGGGCGCGATCCGGTAGCTCGAGGTCGAGCATCAGCTCCAGGCACAGCCGCGTGGTGGCGTGCGACCCGGTTCCGAACGCCTGCCCGGGATCGACGACCACATCGAGCGTCGTGGCGCCGGGCGGCTCCCACGGGGGCCGCACGGTGAGACGGTCCCCGATGACCAGGGGCCGGTGAAAGCTGCGCCAGCGCTCGGTCCAGTCGTCGGCGATCTCCTGCGTGGAGACGTTCACGTACGCCCCGCCGGCGGCGGCGCGCAGGTCCGGGACGGCGGGGAGCTCGCCGGGGGCTCCGTACACCGCGTACTCGATGACCTCGGGCGAGATCTCCACCTCCTCCACCCCGCTGGGGGCAAGCTCGAGCAACTCGGCCAGCACCAGCTCGGCCTGGCGGCGATGCACGCGTACGGCGAGCCGGATGATCGGAGTCTCCCCGCCCCGCGGTTACGCGCCGAAGGCACGCTTGAGCTTGCCCAGCACGCCCTCGTCGGTGCGCAGGTTGTGCTCGGTGAGGCTGTCCGCGAGCTGCTCGAGGAGCTCCTTCTGCTCCTTCTTGAGATGACGCGGGATGACGACGTTGACGATCACCCGGAGGTTGCCGCGGTGGCGGCCGCGCAGCGCGGGCATGCCCTCGCCGCGGATGTTGATCGCCTCGTGGGGCTGGATGCCGGCGGGAATCTCGACCTCCGTGGTCCCGTCGAGCGTCGGCACCTCCACCGTCGTCCCCAGCGCCGCCAGGGGCGCGGCGACGTCCACCACCGTGACGAGCTCGTCGTCGTGGCGGACGAAGCGCGGGTCCTCCTTGACGCGGATCTGGACGTAGAGGTCCCCGGCCGGCCCGCCCCGCTCACCGGCATGGCCACGCCCGGTGATCCGGATTCGCTGGCCGTCGTCGATGCCGGCGGGCACGTCGACGGAGACCTTGACCCGCTCCACCTTGCGCCCGCGCCCGCCGCACTCGTGGCACGGGCTCTGGGGCACCTTGCCGTCGCCGTGGCAGACGTCGCACACGGCGGCGCGGACCACCTGCCCGAACGGGGTGCGCGAGATGACGCGGAGCTGGCCCGCCCCGTCGCAGTTGGTGCAGGTCTCGATCGGGGTCCCGGGCTCGGCGCCGTTGCCGCGGCAGTGCTCGCAGGTGGAGACCGCGTCGTAGGAGACCTCGATCGGCGCCCCGTGGGCCGCCTGGACGAGGGTGATCTCGGCGCCGACCGCGACGTCGCCGCCCTGGACGGCCCCGCCGGCCCGGCCGCCGCCGAACATCCCGCTCCCGAACGCGCCGCCGCCGAAGCCGCCGCCGCCGAAGAACGCCTCGAAGATGTCGGCCACCGAGCCGAAGCCCTCGAAGTTCGGGGCGTAGCCGCCCTGGCGCAGGCCCTCGTGGCCGTAACGGTCATAGGTGGCGCGCCGGTCAGAGTCCGAGAGCACCTCGTAGGCCTCGGCGGCCTCCTTGAAGCGGTCCTCGGCGTCGGGCTCTGAGTTGACGTCGGGATGCAGCTCCCGGGCCAGGCGCCGGAACGCCTTCTTGATCTCCCCGTCCTGCGCGTCGCGGGATACGCCGAGCACCTCGTAGTAGTCGCGTGGCGTCTTGGCTGCGCTCATCGCTCGTCGTAGACCTCGGCGACGAAGGTGGACAGCTGGGCCGCGGCCTCCTGCACGGTGCGGATGGCGTGGCCGTAGTCCATCCGCAGCGGCCCGATCACCGAGACCGCGCCGAGGCTGCGCTGGGGCAGGCCGTAGCTGGCCGCGACGAGGGCGAGCGAGCGCAGGGCCGGCGCCTCGTTCTCGGCCCCGATGCGGACGGCGAGCGGATGACCCGTCGACAGCGCCGAGCGCAGGATGCCCAGCACCGTGACGCGGCGCTCGAGCATCTCCATGAGCAGGTTCAGCTCGGAGACGTCGCCGACGCGGCCCAGGGCCAGCAGCTTGCCCGTGCCCTCGACGTACAGCATCGCCTGGGCGGACTCCTCGAGGTCGGTGAACACGGGCGACAGCGCGTCGAGGAACGCCGCCTCGGTGCCCGACAGCTCGGGATCGTGCAGGCGCTGGTGCAGCATGCGCGCGCCGAGGCCCAGGCCGACCAGCCGCTCGTTGAGGTAGCTGGCGGCCCAGTCGGCCAGGCCGGTGTCGACCGGGCGCGGGAAGGTGAACATCCGCTTGGTCACCCCGCCGGTGGAGGTGATCACCACCACCATCAGCACCTGGGGCTGGAGCGCCAGCACCTCGACGTGGCGGATCGTGGAGGTCTCGATCGGCGGCGCGGTGACGATCGCCAGCAGGTTGGTCACCTGGGAGAGGGCCTCCGTGGTCACGCGCATGGCCTCGTCGAGCTCGCGGCGCACGAGCGTGAGCGACAGTGACGGGCCCGACGACGTCTCGGGGAGCAGGCGGTCCACGAAGTAGCGATAGCCCGCCTCGGTGGGGACGCGGCCCGCGCTCGTGTGCGGGTGAGCCAGCAGGCCCAGCTCCTCGAGGGTGGCCAGCTCGTGGCGGATCGTCGAGGGCCCCCACGTAAACGCGGTGCTCAGCGCCTTGGAGCCCACGGGCACGCCCTCGTCGAGGTATTCCTGGACGAGGCGGCGCAGGACGAGCTCTTGGCGTTCGGACAGCATCCTTCGAGATTGTAGGTAGGGGTCCGCAGGTTTCCTGAGGGCCCCGCGCGCGGGCGCTACAGGCGGATCGTGGCCTCGCCGTTGCGGATGATCCGCTTGCCGCCCTGGGTGGCCTCGGAGCTGACGACCGCGCGCTGGTGCTCGGAGTCGATCTCGCGCACCGTGCCGGTCACCACCACCTCCTCCTCCATCACGCCCATGCCGCGGAACTGGACCGAGAGCCGCTCGAGCTTGTCCGGACCGCCGAGGGCCTCGGTGTGGGCACGGGCGACCTGGGCCATGGTCCACAGGCCGTGGAGGATGCGGCCGGGCAGGCCGACCTGCTGGGCGAACCCCTCGTCGATGTGGATCGGGTTGAAATCGCCCGACGCGCCCGCGTAGCGCACGGTGAGGTAGCGGTCCGGGGTGACCTTGAGCTCGAAGGTGTCGCCGGCGTCCATGGTGCTCACCTCAGGGACCGTCCCTAAGTCCGCACGATGTTGGTCCAGGTGCCGACGCAGACCGTCTCGCCGTTCTGGTTGCGGCTGTCGGTCTCAAAGACGTAGAAGCCCATCCCGCCACGCTCGGAGATGTCGGTGATCGTCCCGGTGGTCGTGATCTCGTCGCCCGCGACGACGAGCGGCCCCCAGCGAAACTCCTGGGAGCCGTGGACCATGTGGGCGAAGTCGATGCCCACCTCCGGGTCGAACAGGCCGGGCAGGATCGCCGCGTTGGAGTAGACGACGGCGAACATCGGGGGCGCGACGACGTCGGCGAAGCCGGCGGTCCGGGCCGCCTCGGGGTCGAGGTGGATGGGGTTCTGCTCGCCGACGGCGAACGCGTACTCCCTGATCTTCTCCCGCCCCACCGCGTAGAGCGTCTGCGGGTAGGACTTGCCGATCGCGTCGGTGTTGACGGTCATGGCGGCGGAGTCTAGGCCGAGGGGACGGCGAATTGCCCGGCGGTCAGATGATCACCGGCACGGCGCCGCCGTCCACCGACCAGGCCGCGCCGGCCACATCGGAGGCCTGGGCGGAGCACAGGAACACGATCACGGCGGCGATCTCCTCCGGACCGGCCAGGCGGCGAATGGGCAGCCCGGCCGCCGCCGCGTCGAGCACCTCCTTGCGCGTCCCGCCGCGGGCGGCGACGGTCTGGTCGACGAGCCCGCCGGGCTCGAGCCACAGCTCGCTGGCCACCGGGCCCGGGGTGACCGCGTTGATGAGCACGCCGAACTGCGCGTAGGCGTCGGCGTAGGCGCGTGACAGCGACAGCTCGGCGGCCTTGGTCACGGAGTAGGCGACGTTGCGCTGGCCCGGGCGCTTGCCCGACGATGAGGAGACGTTGACGATGCGGCCCCAGCCGCGCTCGGCCATCTCCGGGATCGCGGCGCGCATGAGGCGCATCGGGGCCATGACGTGAATCTCCCACATCGCCTGCCACTCCTCGTCGGTGAGGGCCTCGAGCGGCCTCACCTGGCTCATGCCGGCGCTGCTGACGACCACGTCGACGGTCTCGAACCGCTCGCGGCAGGTGGCGACGGCGCGCTCGCCGGCGTCGGGCTCGGTGACGTCGAGCGCCAGCCACGAGACGGTGCGCGTGTCGCCCTCGCACCGCTGCGCCGCCTGCCTCAGCGCGTCCTCGCCGCGACCGACGAGCAGGACACGTGCCCCCTCGGCGACGAGCTGGCGGGCCACCTCCAGGCCGATGCCGCGCGAGCCGCCGGTGACGATGCACGCGCGGTCTGTGAGGCCGAGATCCATCGGGGGCGGATTGTTCCAGTCGCGGGCGTGATGAGTCGCTAGGTGAATCCGTCTTGGTCAGATCGGGACGCGACCGGTACCGTCGGAGTCGCCATGAGCACCCTTGCGGCGGCCCTGTCTCCGGTGCACCAGCAGTACCTGCTGGAGGCCCGGCAGATGCAGGCCCTGTCCTTCGCGGTGCATATCCCGCTCGTGTGCTTCGGGATCGCCTTTCCCGCGATGGTGCTGTTCGCCGAGTGGATGGGGCTTCGGACCGGCGACCCGGTCTATCGCACCGTGGCGCGGCGCTGGAGCCGGATCGTGCTGGCGCTGTTCGCGGTCGGCGTGATCACGGGCACGATCCTCAGCTTCGAGATGGGGCTGCTGTGGCCCAACTTCACCGCCACCTTCGGCAGCGTGTTCGGCCTGGGGTTCGCGATCGAGGGGTTCTCCTTCTTCTTGGAGGCGATCTTCATCGGGATCTACGCCTACGGCTGGGATCGGCTCTCGCCGCGCCTGCACCTCCTCAGCGGCATCCCGATCGTGATCACGGGCTTCACCGGGTCGCTCATGGTCATCGCGGTCAACGCCTGGATGAACCATCCCGGCGGCTTTCGCCTCGTCGCCGGCAAGGTCGTCGACGTCAACCCGTGGTCGGCGCTGTTCGGCAACTCGATGCTGTGGTCCGAGCTGGTCCACATGTACATCGCCGGCTACATGGTCACGGGCTTCTGCATGGCCGGCGCCTACGCCGTCTCGCGGCTGCGCGGGCGCTGGACCCGCTACGAGCGCGTGGCCATGACGATCCCGCTGACGATCGGCTGCCTGGCCGCGCCGGTGCAGGTCCTGGTCGGCGATTGGATCGCCCGGGTGATCGCCATCCAGCAGCCGATCAAGCTGGCCGCCATCGAGGGCCTGGCCAAGACGACGCGTGGGGCCTCGGAGCACGTGCTGGGCTGGTACACGAACGGGCAGATCAAGTTCGGCATCGGCATCCCCCACCTCCTCTCGCTGCTGGCCTTCCACAGCTGGAACGCCAAGGTCACCGGCCTGGACACGGTGCCGCCGGCTGACCGGCCGCCGATCAACGTCACCCGGCTCTCGTTTCAGACGATGGTGGGGATCGGGACGCTGCTGGCGCTGCTGGGGGTGGTGTACCTGTTCGTGCGCATCCGCCACCGGTCCCTGCCCACGTGGCGCTGGTTCTACTGGGCGCTGGTGGTCTCGGGCCCCGCTGCCACGGTCGCGCTCATCGCCGGGTGGGTGACGGCCGAGGTGGGCCGCCAGCCGTGGGTGGTGTACCGCGTGATGACGACGGCCCAATCGGTGACCGGCGCCGGCGGCATCCCGGTCGGCTACGCCGCGCTGGTCATCACCTACGTCGCGGTGGGCGGCGCGGTGGTGTGGATCCTGCGGCGCCTGGCCCGCTCCCCACTCGACCTGCCCGGCGCCGACGCGCCGCCCCACTCGACCGTGCAACCCGCCTGATGTTCCTGCAGACCCTGCCCCTGGTCTTCGTGCTGGCCGGCCTGGTGCTCTACACCGTGCTGGCCGGCGCCGACTTCGGGGCGGGCATGTGGCGCCTGGGGGCCGGCGGCGGCGAGCGCGGGGAGCGCATCCGCGACCACGCCCACCACTCGATGGGCCCGGTGTGGGAGGCCAACCACGTGTGGCTCATCTTCGTCATCACGGTGGCGTGGACGGCCTACCCGACGTTCCTCGGCTCGGCCGCCTCGACGCTGGCCGCCCCCTTCTTCATCGCCGCGCTGGGGATCATCCTGCGCGGCGCCAGCTACGCGCTGCGCTCGGCCGCCAGCACCAGCCGTGAGTCGCGGACGGTGGACGGGGCGTTCGCGGTGGCCTCGCTGGTCACCCCGTTCGCGTTGGGGACCATGGCGGGGGCGATCGCCGCCGAGCGCGTACCGGTCGGCAACGCCGCCGGAGGCCTGATCTCGAGCTGGACCGGCGCGGTCCCGGTCCTCATCGGCGTGCTGGCGGTGGTCTTCTCGGCCTATCTGGCCGCGGTGTACCTCGCGGCCGATGCCGCCCGCCACGGCGACAGCGAGCTCGAGGAGGCCTACCGGCTGCGGGCGCTGGGCGCCGGGGTGGCGGCGGGCGCATTGTCGATCGTGGGGCTGGTCGTGCTCCACGCCGACGCGCACTCGCTGTACTCCGAGCTGGTGCACGGCGCGGCGCTGGCCGTGCTAATCGTGTCCCTGCTGGCGGGGAGCGCCGCACTGGGGCTGGTCGCCACGCGGCGTTTCGAGCCGGCCCGGTTCGTGGCCGCGCTCGCGGTGGCGGCGGTCGTCGCCGGGTGGGCCTTCGCCCGCTACCCGGTGCTGCTGCCCGGGCTCACCGTCAGCCAGGCGGCCGCGCCCCACGACACGCTGGTCGCCGTGGTCATCGCGGTGCTGGCCGGCGGCGCCATCCTGTTCCCGTCGCTGGGGCTGCTGTTCGGGTTGCTGCTGCGCGGGCAGCTCGGCGGCCATGGCGCGGCGGACGCTGCGGGAGCGGGCGGCGGGGCCGCCGCGATCGTGCTCGGCCGCGCGCCGCGCTCGACCCCGCTTCAGGCCCGGGTGGCGGTGGCGCTCCTCATCGCGGGCGTCGGCTTCCTCAATGCCGCCGACGCCGGGTGGGCGCACCTCATCGGCGTCTTCGCGCTGTTCGGGTTCATGATCATCGGGTTCGCCGCGATCGTGCCGCGGGCGCTCGCGGAGGACCGCTGACCCCACCGCCATGGACGCCCTCCCCGACAGCCCCGGCCACACCGCGTTCCTGTTCGACCTCGACGGGACGCTCATCGACAGCGTCTACCAGCACGTGTTGGCCTGGCGGGAGGCGTTGCAGAGCGTCGGGGTGAGCCTGGCCGTGTGGAAGATCCACCGCCGCATCGGGATGAGCGGCGGGCTCTTCGTCAACGCGCTGGCCCGCGAGCTCGAGACGCCGCTGGACGCCGACACCCTGGCCGCGCTGCCCGAGCTGCACGCCGACGCCTTCATCCGCCGCTATGACTCGGTCCAGGCGCTGCCCGGCGCGCGCGAGCTGCTGAGCACGCTGTCTGCGCACGAGGTGCCGTGGGCGATCGCCACCAGCGGCCCCGAGCGCTATGCCGGGCTGGCCCGGGAGCTGCTGTCGCTGCCCGGCGACACCCCGATGATCACCCGCGACCAGGTGCGCTGGGCCAAGCCCGACCCTGACCTGTTCCTCACCGCCGCGCGGCAGATCGGGGTGGACATCCGCAACAGCAACGTGGTCGGCGACAGCGTGTGGGACCTGCTGGCCGCCCAGCGCGCGCGGGCGCTGGGGATCGGGCTGCTGTCGGGCGGCTATGGACGCGAGGAGCTCTTCTATTCCGGCGCCTACCGGGTCTTCGAGGACCCGGCCGACCTGCTGGCCCATCTCGACGAGGTGGGGGTGCGCCGCTCGCACTGAGCGGTACATCTGTCGAGCCCATTGCGGCCGACATGCGCGCCCTGTAACCTCCATTGCGTGGAAAAGCGCGCAAATCTGAGGGCATCGGACGCCGATCGCGACCACGTCGTGTCGCGGCTGCACAAGGCCGCCACCGAGGGCCGGATCCTCTCCGAGGAGCTCGAGCAGCGCGTGGCCCACGCCCTGAAGGCCCAGACCTACGGGGAGCTGGAGCAGACGGTGGCCGATCTGCCCGGTCCGCGGCCGCGCTCGCGGCGCGCGCCCGCGCGGCGCACGCCGATGGGCTGGGCGCTGGCGGGAGTGCGGGCCAACCCGATGCTAATCCTGTTCGCGATCCCGGTGGTGGCGGTCACGCTGGCGATGATGCTGGCCGCGGCGATCATCTGGATGGTGCTGATGGCCGTGGTGATGGTGCTCGGCGGACGGCCGCGCGGGCCGCGCGGTCCCTGGATGTACACGCGCCGCGGGCGCGGCTTCGGGCCGCCCCGGCGGGGCGGGGCCCGCAGCTACTGGGCCTGAGCCCGGCTCGACCCTAAGCGCGGCGCAGCCGCCAGACGACGCCGTCCATCTCGAACGGCTGTCCGTTGACGGTGTGACGGTGCACGTAGCGGCGCCGGGTCAGCTCCTCGGCGACGGTGCCCGCGCCAAGGCGCGATGACCACAGCCCGGCGGTCACGGCGTCCTCGACCGCGCCGTGGGGGTCATGCATGTAGACGACCAGCGCGTCGGGCGCGAGCAGGCCCGCGGCGGCCACGAGCGCCTCCGGCGGCAGCTCGGAGCTGTGGGCGCCCACCGGGGCCACGCAGCACAGGGCGTTGGCCTGCAGAGACGTGATCTGGGCGCGCTCGTCGTCGGTCAGCGCCAGGAGATCGAGGGTCAGGTACCGGCCGTAGAGCCCGGGGCGGTCACGGAGCGCGGCCTCGCGAGCCGACGGCACGATGTCGGTGCCGAGCACGGGCTCCAGGCCGGCGGCGGCCAGCGCCTCACCCGAGACGCCGTTGCCGGCGGCGATGTCGAGCACGCGCAGGCGCTCGCGCGCCCAGCCCAGTCCGTCGGCGGCCTGAGCGAGCATCCCGGCCAGCTCCGCCGGTGACCGGCAGCCGAGGCGGTCCTGGACGATCTGCTCGTAGACGCCCGGCAGCGCGTAGAGGCGGTCATAGTCGTGCAGGCGCAGCTCCTCCACGCGGCCGTCGTGATGGCGGACGCGGATGACCTCGCGGCCGATCTCGGGGTCGGCCTGCGCCACGAGCTCGGCGGTGAACGACCCCACCGGCGCGCTCAGCGTGTGTCCCCGAGCTGCGCCGTCCACGACCCCACCGGCCCGCTCAGCCCTTGTCACCAAGCTCGAGCACCGCCAGGAAGGCCTCCTGGGGCACCTCGATGCGGCCCACCTGCTTCATCCGCTGCTTGCCCTTCTTCTGGGCCTCCAGCAGCTTGCGCTTGCGGCTGATGTCGCCGCCGTAGCACTTGGCGATCACGTCCTTGCGGTAGGCCTTGATCGTCTCGCGGGCGACGATGCGGCTGCCGATCGCCGCCTGGATGGGGACGTCGTACTGCTGGCGCGGGATCTTCTCGCGCAGCTTCTCGGTCAGCGTCCGTCCCGCGGCCTGCGCCTTGGAGCGGTGCACCAGCATCGACAGCGCGTCGATCGGGTCGCCGGCCAGCAGGATGTCGAGCTTGACCAGGTCGGAGTCGCGCAGGCCGATGAGGTCATAGTCGAGCGACGCGTAGCCACGCGTGCGTGACTTGAGCTGATCGAAGAAGTCGAGCACGATCTCGGCCAGCGGCAGGTCATAGGTGAGCTGCACGCGCTCGGCCGACAGGTAGTGCATCCCCGCGTGCTCGCCGCGGCGCTCCTGGCAGAGCTCCATGATCTGGCCCACGAACTCCTTGGGGGTGAGGATCGACGCCCGGATGAACGGCTCGCGGACCTCGGCGACGCGCGCGGGATCCGGGAAGTCGTTGGGGCTGTGGATCGGCAGGACCGTGCCGTCGGTGAGCGTGACCTCGTACTCGACGCTGGGCATCGTCGTGAGCAGCTCGAGGTCGTACTCGCGCTCCAGCCGCTCGCGGACGATGTCCATGTGCAGCAGGCCGAGGAAGCCGCAGCGGAAGCCGAACCCCAGCGCCTCGGAGGTCTCGGGCTCCCAGCTCAGCGCGGCGTCGTTGAGCGTGAGCTTCTCCAGGGCGTCGCGCAGGTCGGGGTAGTCGTCTGACTCGATCGGGAACAGGCCGCAGAACACCATCGGCTTGACCTCGCGGTAGCCGGGCAGCGGCTCGGTCGCGGCACTGCGCTTGGTGGTCAGCGTGTCGCCGACGCGCAGCGCGCTCACGTCCTTGATCCCGGTGATGAGGAAGCCCACCTCGCCGGCGTGCAGCGCCTTGGCCGGCGTCATCTGCGGCGTGAAGAAGCCGATGTCGTCGATCTCGGCCTCGGTCCCGGCCTGCATGGCCCGGATCGCCTCGCCCTTGGTGAAGCTGCCGTCGACGACGCGGATGTAGGCGATGACGCCCCGGTACTGGTCGAACTCCGAGTCGAAGATGAGGGCGCGCGGCGGGGCGTCGGGGTCACCGCTGGGCGGCGGTACCCGGGCGATCAGCTCGTCCAGGACGTCGCTGATCCCCTCCCCCGTCTTCGCGCTGATCCGCCGGACCTGGTCGGCGGGCTCGCCCAGCAGGTCGGCGACCTCCTCGGCCACCCGCTCGGGCTCGGCGCCGGGCAGGTCGACCTTGTTCAGGCAGGGGATCAGCTCCAGGCCCGACTCCACCGCCAGGTACGTGTTGGCGACCGTCTGCGCCTCGACGCCCTGCGACGCGTCGACGACGAGCAGCGCCCCCTCGCACGCGGCCAGCGACCGCGACACCTCATAGGTGAAGTCCACGTGGCCGGGGGTGTCGATGAGCTGCAGCTGGTAGGTCTGGCCGTCGTGGGCGGACTCGTAGAACACGCGCACGGCCTGGGCCTTGATCGTGATGCCGCGCTCGCGCTCCAGGTCCATGGAGTCCAGGAGCTGAGCGCGCATCGACCGCGGATCGACGGTGTGGGTCAGCTCCAGGATGCGGTCGGCCAGCGTCGACTTCCCATGGTCGATGTGGGCGATGATCGAGAAGTTGCGGATGTGGGCCTGGTCGGTCATGGCGTCGTCGTACCGAAGGGTACGAAGGGCGCGGCTAACGCCCGGGAAGGCGGCTGACGATCAGCTGCTCGATCTGGCGCGCCTCTGGGATGCGCATGACCAGGACGAGCCGCGCGTAGAGCACCCCGGCCAGCGCCAGCGCGACTCCCATGGAGATGATCTGTGCCACCAGCGAAACCCCCAGGACACCGTCCAGCCCTTTCCAGACAAAGTACGCGAGCGCGGTGACGGGCGCCGTCGCGACGAGGATCCGTGCCGTCACCATCGTCGTCTGGGCGCCCTCGAGGCGCCCGTTGAACCCGATCCGCAGGCGCCGGAGCTGCAGCCCGGTCATGACCACGTTGGCCACCACGGTGCCGATCACCGGGCCGGCGATCCCCAGCGGCTTGTACAGGGCCACCGAGACGATGATGTCCACCACGACGTTGATGGCCGCGAGCTTGGTGGGGATCCAGGGCCGCTGCAGAGCGAAGAAGGTCCGGCTGAGCAGCAGGTTGATGCCCGCGAAGGGAAGGCTGAAGGCAAACCAGAACAGCGCCTTGGCCACCAGGTCGGTCGAGCCGGCGTGAAACGTCTCGTGCTGGTAGACGAGGCGGGTGATCGGCACCGCCAGCACCGCGAGCAGCGCCGCGGAGGGAATGAGCAGCAGGTTGATCTGGCGGATGCCGTTGCCCAGCGTGCGTCGCATGCCCACGGCGTTGCGGGCGCTGGCCATCCGGCTGAGCGTGGGGAACAGCACGGTGGCCACGGCGACGCTGAAGATCCCCTGAGGCAGCATGTAGATCCGGAAGGCGTCGTTGATGGCGATCGGGGCGTGCTCGGAGACGAGGGCGCCCAGTCCGGCGTTGATGAAGATGTCGAGGTTGATGATCCCGATGCTCAGCGTCACCGGGAGAAACAGGATCATCACCTCGCGAATGCGGGGATCGCGCCAGTCGAAGGCGAAGGCGAGACGGAAGTCGATCGTGCGCAGCGCCCAGGCGATCAGCACGAACTGCACCACCGTCGCCACCAGCCAGGCGATGGCGTAGGAGTACACGGCGTTCGCACCGTGAAAGTGCCCGTGCAGGACCACCATCAGCACGACGATCACGACGTTCCAGAGGGCCGGCGCGAGCGCCGGGATCGAGAACTCGTCGTAGGACTGCAGGATCCCCACCAGCAACCCGGTGAGGCTGAGCAGGAGGACGACGGGGAACAGCACGCGCGACAGGCCGGCGGTGAGGACCGTGTTGGAGTGGCTCAGCGTCCCGGTGAACAGCGGCGTGATCACGCCGGCGATCGCCATGTAGATGAGCGTCAGCGCGCCCAGGGCGGTGAGGATCAGCCAGAACAGCGACGAAGCCAGGCGGAAGGCCTCGCGCTTCTTGCCCGCCTGCAGCAACTCGGTGAAGATGGGCACGAAGGCCGCGCCGAGCGCCGCCTGGGAGAACAGGTTGGAGAAGAGATTCGGGACCTGGGAGGCGATGGTGAACGCCGACCCGGGACCGCTCGTGTTGAAGTAGCCCGCCTGGACGACCTCGCGACCGAGGCCCGCGATCCGCGACAGGGCGGTCGCGACCGCGAAGATCGCCGTGTTCAGGGCCAGGCGGCGGCGGGGCCGACCGGGCGGCGGAGCCGTCGTCTGCGCCCCCGCGCTGGTGCTCTCGGTGGTCACGAGCGCGCTATAGTACGCGCCGTCGCTGCGGTCACCGCGCGCTTTTTGTCATGGCCAACATCCACTCACAGAAGAAGCGAATCCTGCGCGCGGAGCGTGAGCGGTTGGAGAACCGCCGCTACACCTCCACGATCAAGACCTACTTCCGCCGGCTGGAAGCTGCCGTCGCCGACGGTTCCGACGAGGTCGCCGAGGCCGAGCACCGCGTGCTGGTCAGGACGATCGACAAGGCCGTCAAGCGAGGGGCGATCCATCGCAACAACGGCGCCCGGAAGAAGTCTCGCGCAGCTCGGCTGCGCCGCGGCGCGTAGCCGGCGGGCGTCACCGAGACCCCCGCGCTCCTGTCTGCCCAGCCCGATTCAATCAGCTTCGAAGTGGAGCGCATCGACGCCTCCGCCCAAGGACGCGTGGAGGTGGCGGGCCGCTGGTTCGGCGTGCGCGGCCGCCGGTTCGTCCGCCCGACGCTGACCCTCAGCCACCGCGGCTCCGAGGTCCGAGCCCTCGCCGACCTCGAGCACAAGCCGTGGGCGGCGCAGGACGGCGAGGTGTGGCTGGCCGCCTTCAGCGTCGACGAGGGGCTGGACGGAGCCCGTGAGATCGAGCTCTCGGTCGCGCCCGACATCGTGGTGGAGCTGCGACCGAAGGGCAAGAAGCTGGCCAAGCCCGGCGACACGCTCGCCGCCGGCGCGGCCGCCCGCGCGCCGCGGTTCAAGCGCGACCACGCGCCCGCGCCCGCGCCCGCGGCTGCGGCGGAGACCCCCGTGACGGAGGCGGACCCGTCGCCCGCCGCTGAACCGGCGCCCGCGCCGCGGCGACGATCCTCCCCGTCGGCCGAGCTCGAGCGCCTGGGCGCCCGCCTGGCCTCGGCCAACCACGCCCTGGAGCAGGAGCGCGAGCGCCGCGCCGCGCTGGCCAAGACGCTCGAGGAGGAGCGCACCCTCATCCGCCAGCTGCGCACCGAGCTCGGCCAGGCGCGGGTGGAGCTGGAGGTGGCGGCCGCGGCCCGGGCCGAGGCCGCCGCGATGGAGCAGGAGCTCGACGCCACGCGCCGGGAGCTCCGAGAGGAGCAGCGCCGGCACGAGGAGGCCAGCCAGGAGCTCACCCGCCGCCACGCGCAGGAGACGCAGGACCTGGCGCGCCGCCACGACGATGTCGTCCAGGCGCACGCCGCGCTCCAGGATGAGCTCCAGCAGCACACCGGAGCGCTGGAGTCCGCGCGCGAGGCGCTGGCCGCCGAGCGGGCCGAGGCCGGCCGGCTGCGCAACCGCCTCACGCAGGCCCAGGAGACGCGTCAGCGGCCCGGCGCGGCCTCGACGGGCGCGCCGGCGGCCCCGCCGTCCCCGGCCGACGAGCCCCGCGCGTCGCGCCCCTCGCGCCGGGCGACATCGCGCGCCGCGGCCCAGCCTCGTGACCGCGACCCCACCCAGACCCAGCCCTTCGACGTGCTGGCGCTGGACGACGAGCTCGAGACCGTCACCTCCCCCGCTCCGGCGCCCCGGCCCGCGCCGCGGCGCTCCGGCCATCAGGCCGTCGAGGATTCCGGCTGGAACCCGCCGACGGCCGAGCGCCTGCGCCCGATCAACCCGTCGCTGCGTCATCGCACCTGGTGGTTCGGGCGGCTGCTCGCGCTGCTCGTGCTCTGCGGTGTGATCGCGGCGGTGTGGATGGTGCTGCACTCGACCGTGCTGCACTAGGACACGCATCCGCAAGTTCTGCGCGGGCGCGCCGCGGGGCGGGCGGTCAGCTCGCGAGACGCCCGATGGCGATGAGCGCGGCGGTGTCCTCGCCGCGGACTCGTCCCCGGCTCACCCCTCCGCCACGCGAGGCGAGCTCGAGGTCGGCGATCTCGCAGATGGCCTCGGCCAGACGGTCAGAGCCGGCCCGGCGGGCGTCGGCGATGAGCCGGTCGGCGGCCCGGGAGGGCATCCGCAGCCGCCGCTTGATCTGGGCCGGGGCCTCGCCCTCGTCCAGCGCGACGGCGACCTCGTGGGCGCTGCGGACCCGCTGTGAGATCCAGTAGAGCAGCCCGGGCAGGCGCTCGCCCTGCTGGCGGAGCTGGAGGTATGCCCCGACGGCCGATCGGACCTCTCCCGCGACGATCGCATCGGCCACGGTCCACGCTCGCCGCTCTGCCGACGAGGCCGTCAGCCGCTCGACGGCATCGGCGTCGAAGGGCTCACCGGCGGCGCCGTCCTCAGCGCCGAGCGCCAGCTTCTCGAGCTCGCGCAGCAGGCGCTGCTGACGATCGCCGACGTGGCTGACGAGCGCGCGGGCACCGTCAGGCTCGAGCTCCACACCCAGCTCCCGGGCGCGTGCCGTCGCCCATTTGGGCAGCTCCCAGGGTTTGACGCTCACCTCCGGGCTGATGTCGCCGCCCGCGTCGCGGACCGCTGCGTGCAGGCGGTCCGGCGCCTTGGCGCGGCTCTCCTCGCGTGCGAAGAACGCGATCGTCGTCTCCGGCGGCATCGCGCCCAGCGACCCCACCAGCGCGTCGAGCTCCTTGTCCTTCCACCGCTCGGCGCCGTCGACGATGATGAACCGCCGGCTCAGGGTCAGAGTCATCGCGTCCAGCGCGGCTGCCGCGCGCTCGGCCGTGGCCTCGTCGCCCTCCAGCAGCTCGACGCCCTCGGCCCCGCTGATCGATTCGGCGAGCTCGCGCAGGCGAGCCCGGCGCTCGGCGAGCCGACCGTGGTCGTCGCCGTGGATCAGGTATGCGGGCTTGAACGACGGCGCCATGGCGAGCGAGTCTACGCGCGGGTGGAGCGGCTCATGCGGCCTCGGCGTCGGCGGCGAGCTCGAGCGCTCGCTCCACCGCGCCGGCGGGCGTGTCGGCCAGCTCGATGCCCTCGATGGCCCACGTGTCATACCCGACGACGCCGACGCGCGCGTCGAGCGCCAGGGCGATCTCCGACAGCGTCCCGAACGCCCCGCCGACGGCGATGACGGCATCGGCGGTGGCGACCACGAGCGCGTTGCGGACGTGGCCGAGGCCTGTGGGCAGCGCGATCTGAACCCACTCGTTGGCCTCCCGGCGGTCGGTGCCGGGGAGGATCCCGATGACGGTGGCGCCCGCCTCGTGGGCGCCACGGCTGGCGGCGGCCATGACGCCGCCGCGCCCGCCGGTGATGACCACGCAGCCCGCCGCGCCGAGCCCACGGCCGATGTCCTCGGCCGCCTGCTCCTGCTCGGGCGAGGGCTCCGAGGCGCCGACCACCGCGATGTACGGGCCGGCGGCCACGCGACCCGCTAGGCGCGGACGACGATGTTGACCAGCTTGTCGGGCACGACGATGACCTTGACCACCTGGTGGCCGTTGAGGTGCGCCTGCACGCCGCGAGCAGCCATCGCCAGCTGCTCCAGCTCCTCGCGCGGGGCGCCGGTGGGCGCCTGCACCCGATCGCGCACCTTGCCGTTGACCTGGCAGACGAGCATGAACGTCGGCTCGACCAGCATGGCGGGATCCGCGGTGGGCCACGGCTGCTCCCACACGCGCGTGCCGGTGAGCAGCTCGTAGACCTCGGAGCCCAGGTGCGGGGCGAACGGGAACACCAGCGACGCGGCGGTGGCCACGGCGAAGCGCCGGGCGGCCACATCGGCGTCGAGGTGCCGGTAGACCTCGTTGACCAGCTCCATCACGGCGGAGATGGCGGTGTTGAACGAGTAGCGCCCGCCGATGTCGCGGGTGACCTTGTCGATGGCCCAGTGGGCCTTGCGTACGATCGTGAGGGCGGCGCCCTCGGGCGCGTCCGGCTGCTCGGCGGGCTGGGTGGATTCCGGGTCGGCCAGCTCGTCGGCCAGGCGCCACAGCCGGGCCAGGAACTTGTAGACGCCCTCCACCCCCGTGTCTGACCACGCGGCGTCCTGCTCGAGCGGGCCGATGAACAGCACGTAGCAGCGGGCGGCATCGGCGCCGAAGCGCTCGACGATCTGACTGGGCGCCACGACGTTGCCCTTGGAGCTGGACATCTTGTTGCCGTCGGCGCCGAGGATCATGCCCTGGGTGAAGAGCGCCTGGAACGGCTCCTGCACGTCGACGAGCTCCATGTCGGCGAGCGCCTTGACGAAGAAGCGGCTGTAGAGCAGATGGAGGATCGCGTGCTCCACCCCGCCGATGTAGTTGTTCACCGGCATCCAGGAGGCCAGCACCCGCCGGTCCCACGGCGCCGTGTCATTGCGGGCGTCGCAGTAGCGCAGGTAGTACCAGCTGGAGTCCACGAAGGTGTCCATCGTGTCGGTCTCCCGCCGCGCCGGACCGCCGCAGCGCGGACAGGTGGTGTTCACCCAGTCCTCGGCCGCCGCCAGCGGGGACTTCCCTCGCGGCTGGTAGTCCTCGATCTCGGGCAGCTTGACCGGCAGCTCGGACTCCGGGACGGGGACCAGCCCGCAGTCGTCGCAGTAGACGACCGGTATCGGACAGCCCCAGTAGCGCTGGCGGGAGATGAGCCAGTCACGCAGACGGTAGTTCACCGAAGCGCGGCCTCGGCCCTGGCCATTGAGCTGGGCCACGATCGCATCGCGTCCCGCGACCGCGTCCATGCCGCTGAACTCCCCGGAGTTGATCAGCTGCTCGTGCTCGGTGTGGGCCGTGAAGGCCTGCTCGGAGATGTCGGGGTCCTGCACGTCGGCCGGCGCCACCACGGCCCGGATCGGCAGCTCGAACGCGGTCGCGAAGTCGTAGTCGCGCTGGTCGTGGGCGGGGACGCCCATCACGGCGCCCGTCCCGTACTCCATGAGGACGTAGTCGGCGACGAACATCGGGAGCTGCTCGCCGTTGACGGGGTTGGTGACGGTGCGGCCCAGCGGCACCCCCGTCTTGGGCTTGTCGGCGTCGCCGCGCGTCTCGGCTGACTCGTTCAGCGCCCGGTTGACGTACTCGTGGACGGCGGCCTCGTGGTCGGTGCCGGCCGCGAGCCTGAACACGTCGGGGTGCTCGGGGGCCATGACGAAGAAGGTGGCGCCGAACAGCGTGTCGGGGCGCGTCGTGAACACGGTGTAGTCGACGTCCACCGCGTCGCAGTGGAACGCGACCTCGGCGCCCTCGGAGCGGCCGATCCAGTTGCGCTGCATCGCCTTGACGTGCTCGGGCCAGTCGATCGTGTCGAGGTCGGCGAGGAGGCGGTCGGCGTAGTCGGTGATGCGGAAGAACCACTGCTCGAGCTGGCGCAGCTCGACCTCGTGACCGCAGCGCTCGCAGCGCCCGTCGATCACCTGCTCGTTGGCGAGCACCGTCTGGTCGAACGGGCACCACTTGACCGCCGCCTCCTTGCGGTAGGCCAGCCCGCGCTCAAAGAGCTTGAGGAAGATCCACTGCGTCCAGCGGTAGTACGTGGGCTCGTGGGTGCTGAGCTCGCGCGACCAGTCGATCGAGATGCCCCAGCGGTGAAACCAGTGCCGGTAGGAGGCGATCGACTTGTCCGTGGCCACGCGGGGGTGCACGCCGGTCTTGATGGCGTTGTTCTCGGCCGGCAGTCCGAAGGCGTCGTAGCCCATCGGGTGAAGGACGCGGTGACCGGTGCGGCGCTGGTAGTGCGCGATGGCGTCGCCGAGGGCGTAGTTCTTGAGGTGCCCGACGTGAGGCTCACCGCTGGGATAGGGGAGCATCTCGAGCACATAGGAGGTGCCGGCGGCGTGGTCGGGATCGTTGGCGACCTGCCACGTGCGCTCGTCGGCCCACAGCTGCTGCCATTTCGGTTCGATCTCAGACGGTCTGTAGCGACGCTCCATTGCAGCCTGAGGTTACTTTGCGAGCCCAGGTGAGCGGCCCCACCCCGGGTCCACCCCCGGGTCCGCCGGGTCTTCCCCGGGCTGGGCGCGAGCGCCCGCACCCTCGCCGTCCATGTACTAACCTCTCGATCAGACCCAACGGGGCTATAGCTCAGCTGGGAGAGCGCTTGCATGGCATGCAAGAGGTCGTCGGTTCGAGCCCGACTAGCTCCACTCCCAAAAGGCCCCGCGACTGCGGGGTCTTCTTTTTGGTCTACCGCGGATCCGCCGCGCCCGCGACGGGCCGCGGGTCAGGCCGCTTCGGCCTCGGGCTGGGCCTCCGGGCGCGCGCTCAGCCACGCCGTGAGCTCCTCGGCCGCGACCGGCTTGGAGAGGAAGTAGCCCTGGGCGGTGTTGCAGCCCAGCTCGCGCAGGGTGTTCCACAGCGCCAGCGTCTCGACGCCCTCGGCGACGACCTCCAGGCCGAGGTTGCGGCCGAGATCGACGGTGGAGCGAACGATCACCGCGTCGCCGGCCTGCTCTCCCATCCCCATCACGAACGAGCGGTCGATCTTGATCTCGTCCACGGGCAGCTGGCGCAGGTAGCTCAGCGACGAGTAGCCGGTGCCGAAGTCATCGATGGAGAGGCGCAGGCCGAGGTCGTGGAGCTCGTTGAGCACCGCCTTGGCACGCGTCGGGTTGGCGAGCATCGAGGACTCGGTGACCTCCAGCTCCAGCCACTCGGGCCCCATCCCCCACCGCTTGAGCAGCGCCGCCACCTGGTTGGGGAAATCACGGTCGAGCAGGTTGCGCGTCGAGAGGTTGACGCTGATCGACAGGTCAAGGCCCGCGTCGCGCCATTGGCGGCCCTGGCGCAGCGCCTCCTCGATCACGTAGAGGGTGAGCGGACCGATGAGCCCGGTCTCCTGCGCGATCGGGATGAACGAGTCCGGGAAGACCATGCCGCGCTCGGGGTGCACCCAGCGCAGCAGCGCCTCCACCGACCGGACGTCGCCGCTCTCGAGCGCCGCCTTGGGCTGATAGTGGAGGATGAGCTCGCGGCCGGCGATGGCGCGGCGCAGCTCGGCGACCAGGGTCAGGCGGGTCACGTCGTACTCGTGGGAGCCCTCGTCATAGAAGGTGTGCGAGGCGTTGTCGCGCTTGGAGTCATACATGGCGACGTCGGCCCTCTGGATCAGCGACTGGGCATCGGTGCCGTGGTCGGGGTAGATGGCGATCCCGATCGAGGCCTCGACGGCCAGCGGCAGCGAGTGGACGTACACGGGGCGCTCCAGGGCGGCGCGGATGCGCGTGATCACCGGCAACGCCCCCTCCCCGTCGCTCAGCTCCGGCAGCAGCAGCCCGAACTCGTCGCCGCCGAGGCGCGCGACGGTGTCCGAGGCCCGGACGGCGTCGCGCATGCGCTCGCCGACCTTGATGAGCAGGTGGTCGCCGGCGGAGTGCCCGAGCGAGTCGTTGACCTCCTTGAACCGGTCGAGGTCCATGAGGACGACGGCAAGCTTGGTGTTGCTGCGCTCGGCGTGGCGGATGGCCTGGCTGATGCGCTCGCCGAAGAGCAGCCGGTTGGGCAGCCCGGTGAGCGGATCGTGCAGGGCCTGGTGCTCGTTGAGCTGGGACTGGCGGATGAGCTCCTGCTCGGCGCGCTTGCGCTCCGTGATGTTGTCGATCATGGCCACCACCCGCAGTGGCGCGTCGCCCTCGCGCTGCTCGGCGACCGCCCGCACGTGGGCCCACAGCGAGCCGCCGGTCTTGGTGGTGCAGCGCGCCTCCAGGACGAAGGACTCACGCTCGCCGGCCACCGTCTCGGCCAGCAGCTCCTCGACGGTCTGGCGGTGCTCGGCGATGAGGTGCGCGCTGAAGCGCGAGCCGATCAGCTCCTCGGCGCCGGCGGCCAGCATCTGCTCGAGCGCGGGGTTGACCTCGACGGCGACGCCCTCGGCGTCGAGGCGCAGGATGCCCAGCGACGCGCCGTCGAACAGGGTGCGGAAGCGGGCGATGGCCTGGGCCTGGGCGCGGCGGGCCTCGAATTCGGCCACGCGGCTCACCCCGGCCGACAGGACGACGGACAGCATCTCGAGCGTCTTGCGGTCCTCCTCGGAGAGGCGCTCGGTCTCGGAGTTGCTCATCACGTTGAGCGTCCCGATGACCTCGACGCCGCTGAACAGCGGGACGCAGATCAGCGAGGTGTCGCCGACCTTGCTGCGCAGCTCCTGATTGATGCGGGGATCGGTGCGGGTGTCCTCGACCAGCAGCGGCTCGCCGCTCCCGATCGCGTAGCGCGCGATCGAGTTGGAGATCGGACGGCGCACGTCCTGGACCTCGGTGGCGGTGCCGCTCGCCGCCCGGGTGTGGAGCATGTCGCCCTCGATGAGGTTCACCATGGCCCCGTCGGCCCCGAGGATGGCGGTCGAGCGCTCGGCGACGATCTGCATCACACCCTCCAGGTCATCGCCGGCGGCGGCGATGACCTGCTGGGTCTCCAGGATCAGCGACAGGCGCTGATCACTATCCAGATGCGCGCCGGGCACCCGCTCGTCCTGAAATCAGAGCGCGGCGCGCCCAGCGCCGGTGACGACGTGGATGACCATGCCGCCACTATCGGCCGGAATCCGGTCACCTTGAGGTCATTCGGCGAAATGCCTATAGGTTCTTCGCCGCTTCGATGGCGGCCGGCGGGTCCAGCGCGGCGTCGCCGCGCGTCAGCTGCAGAGCGCGGTCGGCGAGCTCCGCCGCATCGGCACCAGAGACGTCCTCGTCGCGCAGGGCCAGCGCCAGCAGCACCTGGCGCAGCATCTCGGGGTTCTGGAGGTCCGGCGGGGCGCCCGCCGGCGGGAGTGACCGGACCGCGGCGAGCAGCTTGGACGCGCTGCCACCGCCGCCGAACAGCCGGGTGGGCGGGCCGTATTTGTCCGGGATCGTCGCCACGATCGCCCCCGTCGCCGGGTTGAGCACGCCGACCTTGCTGCGCAACCCGTGGCGCTCCAGCGTCATCCGGTATCCCGACAGGCGCAGGTATCCGAGCTGGGCCGCGAGCTGGGTGAAGGCGGCCACGTCGGCCTCGTTGCGGAGCTTGGCGTGGTGCAGCGCGATCTGCGTGCCGGCGTCCGGCAGAGAGGGATCGGGGTCCGGGGCCACGAGGAGGAACACGTGGGATCCGATGCGGCCCGCCCCCACGCCGGCGACGTCGGCCAGCAGCTGGTAGCCGCCGATGCCGAGCGCGCCGACGATCCCGGGCGGCAGCGGGTTGGCCTGCAGGTGGCCTGGCTCGTGAGGCATGTCGGCGGGTCTCCTCAGTTGTCCAGCAGCCCGCCGACGATCCCGCCGAGCAGCCCACCGCCGCCCTCGCGCTGCGCGTTGCCGCCCGCGCCCTCGGACACCGGCGGATGGAAGTAGGCGCTCTGGAGCCCGACCCGGCCGGGTCCGGTGAAGCGGTTGAACACGAGGTTGCCGCCCCCTCCGAGGAACCCGGTCTTGAAGCCGTAGACCTCCTGGGACATCGAGACGGAGTGGTCGCGGTAGACCCAGCCGCCGGGCTCGATGTCGATCGTCTCGCCGGGGTCGAGCTGCTTCTCGAACACGTTGCCGTAGCCGTGGACCCAGACGACGCCCTCCTGGTCGGCGGCGAAGAACTCGTCGACGAAGAACCCGCCGCCGTAGAGCATGTTCGCGAAGCCCTTGATCCGGCTGTAGTCGTACTGAACGTTTCCGGTGGCGGCCAGGAACTGGTGCTCGCGCACGACGATGCCCTGGCCCGGCGGGAGATGCAGCGCGGCGATGTGCCCGGGCGCGTCGCGGCTGAAGGCCAGCTCGCCGGCGGACTGGGCCTCGAGCAGCAGCAGCGGCATGCCGCCGAAGACCCGGCGCTTGAGCCCCTTCTTGAGCGGGTGCAGCCCGATCTGCATCGCCGGGTACTTCCAGAGCAGCACGTGGTGCTCGAAGTAGATGGGGACCTGACCGCTGAGCGCCATGTGCAGCACCGGGACCAGCTCGCCCTCCAGGCGGTAGTTCAGACCCGGAGCGCTTCCCTGGGTGATCTGGGTGGGAAGGATGGTTGGTGCGGTCGGCATCGCCTCTCCTGATTTGATGGCAGCTGGACGGCAGGCGCCGCGAGTGGGCCCCGGTTTCGGACGGGACGGTATCGCGCCCGCGATAATCGCCGTGTGCGCCCCATCTACATCACGGGCCATCGCAACCCGGACACCGATTCCATCGCCTCGGCGATCGGCTACGCGGAGCTCAAAGGTCGCCTGGATCCCAACAACGACTACGTCCCGGTGCGGCTGGGCGACCTCAACTCGCAGACCCGGTGGCTGCTGGCACGCAGCGAGGCGCCCGAGCCGCGCTACCTGCCCCATGTGATGCTGCGCGCCGCCGACGTCATGCAGGAGAACTTCCCCATCAGCCGCCAGGACGAGCCGGTGCGCGAGGCCGGGCGAGCCATGGCCAAAGCGGACCTGGAGCTGGTGCCGATCGTCGATGAGACGGGCGCCCTCACCGGCGTGCTCACCGAGCGCGCCCTGGCCCGCCGCTACGTCCGCGACTCGCTGCGCACCTCCACCCTGGAGGAGGCGCCGACGTATGTGAGCGCCGTGGTCTCCGTGCTGGAGGGCGAGCTGGTCTGCGGCGAGGAGCGCCAGCTCTCCGGGCGCGTGTGGGTGTACGCGATGGATCCCGCGTCGCCGAGCGGCATCTCCGACGGGGACATCGTCGTCGTGGGCAACCGCCCCGACGCGCAGCTGCGCGTCATCGAGCTCGGCGCCGCGCTGGTGGTGCTCTCCAACTCGGCCACGCCGGCGCCCGAGGCGCTGTCGGCCGCGCGCGAGCGGGGCACCGCGATCGTCGTCTCGCCTCTGGACAGCTACGTGGCCGGTCGCATGATCACGCTCGCGGCGCCGTGCAGCGCGCTGATGGAGTCAGACCCGCTCACGGTCAACACGGACTTCCTCGTCGACGACATCTCCGAGCAGATCAAGGAGAGCCACTACGGCGCGGCGGTGGCGGTGGACGCCGACGACCGCCCGGTGGGCCTGGTCACCCGCTCAGACCTCGTGGCCCCGGCTCGCCGGCGCGTCGTGCTCGTCGACCACGCCGAGCAGGCGCAGAGCGCGGTCGGGATCGACGAGGCCGAGATCCTGGAGATCCTCGACCATCACCACATCGGTTCGATCGAGACCCGGATCCCGGTGACCGCCACCTTTGACCCGGTGGGCTCGACCGCCACGCTGGTCGTCGAGCGGTTCCGCCACGCCGGCATGGAGCCCAGCCGCCCGACGGCGATGATGCTGCTGGGCGCCGTCATGTCCGACACGGTGATCCTCAACTCCGCCACGACGACCCGGCGCGACCACGCCGTCGTCGAGTACCTGGAGCGCGTCCTGGCCGTCGACGCCTCCGCCCTGGGCCGGGAGATGTTCGAGGCGACCTCCGACGTCTCTGACCTGAGCGCCGAGGAGATCGTCACGCGTGACGCCAAGCGCTATCAGGTGCGCGGCGGGCAGGAGATCTGCATCGCCCAGGTCGAGGTCGTCGGCAAGGCGCTGATGGAGCGCACCGACGAGCTGCTGGACGCGATGCGCCACGAGCGCGAGGACCGCGAACTGGCCCTCTACGCGCTGATGGTCACCGACGTGATGGACAAGGGCACCGAGATGCTGGTCGCCGGCGACGTCGGCGCGGTGGCTCGCAGCTTCGGCGTGGAGCAGTCAGACGGCGTGATCGAGCTGCCCGGGGTCATGAGCCGCAAGAAGGAAGTCGCGCCGAAGCTGATGACCGCGCTCTGAGGGCGGGGCGGGCCGGCCAGCGGGACGCGGACCGGCCAGCGGGGCGCGGACCGGCCAGCGGGGCGCGGACCGGCCAGCGGGGCGCGCGGGCCGGCGGACGGGCCGGCGGACCGGCGGACCGGCGGAGGTCGCTTACGCGACCTCGACGGCCATCGACGGCGCCTCGCCCCACAGCTGCTCGAGCCGGTAGTACTCGCGTGTGTCCGGCGTGAACACGTGCACCACCACGTCGAGGTAGTCCATCAGGATCCAGCGCGCCTCGGTGACCCCTTCGACCCGCCGGGGCAGGATGCCGCGCGCCTTCATGCCGGCATGGATGGCGTCGTGGATCGCCCGTGTCTGGCGGTCGGTCCGGCCGCTGGCGATGACGAAGTAGTCCGCGTAGCCGATCATGCCCCGCAGATCGAGCTGGACGATGTCCAGCGCCTTGCGGTCGGCGGCGAGGTCCGCGACGGCGGTGACCATCTCCTCTGGGTTGAGCTGACGCGGCTCGTCGTGCGTGGGGTTGGCTTGGGTCATTTCCCTCCTGCAGGGCCGTAGAGGCCGTGTGTCTCGATGTAGTGCATCACGCCGTCGGGGACGAAGTAGCGGATCGGCTGCCCGGCGCGGACCCGGCGGCGGACCATCGTCGAGGAGATCCCGATCCGGGGCATCTGGAAGAACCGCGCCCGCTCGCCGCCCGTGACCTGCGCCAGGGCGTCCTGGACCGCCGCCTTCGCCGTCCCGCGGCGTCTGGCGATCGCCACCGTCGCCAGCTCCAGCACCCGCTCAGGCTCATGCCATTTCGGGAGCCCCGCGGCGATGTCAGCGCCGAGGATGAGGAACAGGTCGTCTGCGGGCGATTGCGATCTCAGTATCTCCAGGGTATCGACCGTGAAGGACGGGCCGTCGCGGCGCAGCTCCAGGTCGGACACGGTGAAGCGCTCGTCGTCGCCCACGGCCCGCCGGCAGAGCTCGAGGCGGTGCTGGGGACCGGGCTCGTCGTCCACGGGCTTGTGCGGGGGAATGCCCGCGGGGATGAGCATCACCTGGTCCAGGTCGAGCTCACGGTACGCCTCCTGGGCGGCGACGAGGTGACCGAGATGTGGCGGATTGAAGGTCCCGCCGAGGATCCCTGTGCGCATGGTCGATCGAGGCGGCCGCGAGTGAGCGGGCGGGCCGGATCAGGCCCGGACGTGCCCGGCGCCCTCGACCAGGTACTTGAACGTGCAGAGCTCGCGCAGCCCGATGGGTCCGCGCGCGTGCAGCTTCTGAGTGGAGTTGCCGATCTCCGCGCCCATGCCGAACTCACCGCCGTCGGTGAACCGCGTCGACGCGTTGACGTAGACGCAGGCGGCGTCGACGCCGAGCTGGAAGGCGCGCGCGGCGGCCGTTGACGGCGTGATGATGGACTCGGAGTGGCCGCTGCCGTGGGCGTTGACATGGGCGATGGCGTCCTGGACGGAATCGACGACCGCGACTGCCATCTCGAGCGCCAGATACTCGGTGTCCCAGTCCTCGTCGGTGGCGGCGTCGATGGGCAGGCTGGGCGCGGCGCGGCGAGAGCGCTCGTCGCCGTGCAACGTCACCCCCGCCTCGCGCAGGGCGCTGAGGATGTCGGGCAGGAACTGGTCGGCCTCGCCGGCGTGGACGAGCAGCTTCTCGGCGGCGTTGCAGGTGCCGGGCCGCTGGAGCTTGGCGTTGAGCACGATCGCGCGTGCCGCGTCGAGATCGGCGCCGGCATCGACGTACACGTGGTTGTTGCCCGAGGCGGCGTAGATCACCGGGACGGTGGCCACGCCCTTCAGCGCCGCCTTCAGGCCCTCGCCGCCGCGCGGGATGATGAGATCCACGACGCCGGTCTGGGTGGCCAGCTCGCCCAGCTCCTCGCGTCCGCCACCCGCGATCAGCGACATCGCTCCGGGCGGCAGTCCCGCGGCCGTCGCCGCGTCAGATGCGACCGCGGCGAGCACGGCGTTCGAGTGAGCGGCGGAGCTCGAGCCGCGCAGCACCACGGCGTTGCCGGACTTCAGACACAGGGCCGCGGCGTCGATGGTGACGTTGGGACGGGCCTCGTAGACCACCGCGATCACGCCGAGCGGGACGCGGACACGCCGCATCTGCAGGCCGTTGGGCAGCGTCGAGCCGTCGATCACCTCTCCCACCGGGTCGGGCAGGGCGGCGATCTTGCGCACACCCGCCGCCATGCCGGCGATGCGGCTCCGATCCAGCGCGAGGCGGTCCAGGAGCGCGGCGGACAGCCCGTTCTCCTCCCCGGCCTCCAGGTCGCGCGCGTTGGCCTCGAGGATCTGCTCGGTCGACTCCTCCAGCGCGACGGCAATCGCCTCCAGCGCCTCGTCCTTGACCCCGGAGCCGAGCATGGCCAGCGCGCGCGAGGCGCGCTGGGCGGTCTGGCACGTCTCGGCGATCGAGAGAGCGGTGCTGGCCATGGCGTGAAAGGTTATCGAGGGCGCCGCGCCGCCTGATCAGGGAACGGTCTTCCACGGCGTGAGCCCGTTCTTGACCGGGTCGAGGATCTTGACGTCGTAGGCGCCGCCGGTGCCCGCGGCGAGGTAGTAGGACCGGTACTTCCTGGGGAGGCCCTTGGCCGAGTAGATGTCGAGCGCCAGGTCCAGCAGCTCCTGCCTGGCCGCGGCCTCGCTGGTGGCGGCGAACGCCTTGACGTAGAAGTCGCTGACCCCGGCGAAGCTCGCGGTGCCGCCGGTGTCGTGGCGCACGAGGACCACCGCGTGGGCGGCGCGGTCGGTGGAGGGATCGGTCGGGTCCTTCTCGTCGGGGACGACGCTCAGGTAGGCGACCGTCGTCCACCCGATCGCCCGGAACAGCCGCGCCCCGTAGGTGGCCCACACGTCACAGTCGGCGATGATCTCCCCGGTGCTCGAGTCGACGCCGAGGCTGGCGAGCTTGCCCAGCGGGTCGGGCTTGATGTCGCCCTCGGCGTCGGTGGCGGCGCGGAAGAAGACCGTGAGCATCTGGCCGATGACCTCCTGCTCCAGATCGGTCTGCTTGAAGCCCGTGACCCCCTGGCCCTGGAGCTTGACCAGGGCCTGCCCGATCTTGTCGGTGTTGGCATCGAGCCACGCCGTGACCTTCTGATTGGCGCCGGGCGCGGCGATGGTGACCCCGGCCAGGCGTGCCATCTTCACCAGATAGTTCTCCATGCCGGGGATCGAGCTGTTGCCCAGCTGGGCCAACGCGGACTTCTCCACCTCGCCGTCCTTGGTGG
Organism: uncultured Actinomycetota bacterium; assembly: GCA_963771675.1. GTDB lineage: Bacteria > Actinomycetota > Thermoleophilia > Solirubrobacterales > Solirubrobacteraceae > Palsa-465. Next base: position 248,220 of record CAVYUJ010000014.1, read on the forward strand.
CGGCGGCGACATCGATGCCGGCGTCCTCGGCGTTGTTGGCCATGAGGGAGCCGACGATCCGCTTGACCTGGCCGCGGGCGGCGGCGGCGTCGGTGGCGCTGCCGGCCCAGCACTTGGCGGCCAGCGCCTTGGCCTCCTGCTTGAGGGCATCGCTCACCGTGCCGGCGGCGGAGATCTTCGCCTGCATGTCGGCGACCTGGTCGTCGAGGCTCTTCTCGCGGGCCAGGATGCGCCGCGTGACGCGGTTGCCCACCGCACGCTGCAGCGCCAGCACGCCGGCGGGGCTGAGATCGCCGGCATCCAGGCCGCGGCCGGCAGGCCGCAGGTCCGCTGCCGCCACCTCCACCTGCGTCTCAGCCGACTCCTCGGTCCGCGTCCCCGGCATGCCAGGCGGGACTGTATCCGCAGGCTACGCCAGCACGAAATAGTCGCGGTGGATGGCCTCTTCGGAGGCGCGGGGCAGGACCGCCCGCACCGCCCCGGACTGCAGGCCGCGCACCTGGCGCAGCTCGGCGGCCGAGTAGTTGGAGATCCCCTTGCCGACGGTCGCCTCCTCATACGCGATCTCCACGGCGTCCCCGGCCTCGAACATCCCGGTCACATCGACCACCCCCACCGGCAGCAGGCTGGCGCCGCCGCCGCGCAGGGCCCGGGCGGCCCCGGCGTCGACGAGCACCCGCCCGCGGACCGGCTTGGCGTACTTGAGCCACAGCTTGAAGCTGGAGTAGCGGCCCTCCCGCGCCGGGAACCCGGTGCCGGTGGCGGTCCCGTTGGCCGCGGCGGCGATCGTGCCGGGCTCCAGGCCGCTGGCGATCACCGTCGGGATCCCGGCCGCGGTCGCCATCTCGGCGGCCACCACCTTGGAGCGCATCCCGCCGGAGCCCAGCGGCGAGGCGGTCTGGCCGATGTCCAGCGGATCGAGCGCGCTGAAGTCGGTGACCTCGGTGACGAGCTGTGCCGCCGGGTCGAGATGCGGATCGGCGGTGAACACGCCACCGGCGTCGGTGAGCAGCAGCAGCCGCTCGGCGCCCAGCAGGATCGCCACCTGCGCGGCGAGGAAGTCGTTGTTGCCGAACGAGATCTCGTCGGTCGTCGTGGTGTCGTTCTCATTGATCACCGGGACGACCCGCCACTCCAGCAGCTTGCGCAGGGTCTGGCGCGCATTGAGGTAGTGCGTGCGCGCGCTCATGTCGAAGAACGTGAGCAGCACCTGCGCCGTCGGCACCCCCCGGGCGCGCAGCAGCTCGTCGTAGACCTGGTAGAGCTTGCCCTGGCCCACCGCGCTGGCGGCCTGGAGCTCGTCGATCGCGCGGGGGCGCACCGGCAGCTCCATCACCCCCATCCCGCGGGCGATCGCCCCGCTGGTGACGATGATCAGCGCCCGGCGCTGTGCATGGAGCGCCGCGACTTCGTCACAGATGCGGCCGAGGACGTCGGTGCGCACCGCGCCGTTGTCGTTGGCGACGATGCTGGAGCCGAGCTTGACGACCAGGGGTCCCATGGCTGTGTGGAAGGGTACGGGCGGCGGGGAGCCCGGGCGTCTGAGCGGGGTGCGTGGCGACCGTCGAGGGCGGGCATGGCAAGGGTTGGGCTGGGACGCGATTGGCGGCCTTGCAGGGGGTTCTGGTAGATAAAGGTCGTCACAGAACCCTTTCACCCACTACCCCCGCCGAGAGACGCCGCGAGCGCCCGGAGCGCCCCGCCCGCCCCTTCGTTGCCGTCGTTGCTCGCTATGTGCCCAGGGCAGACGCCCCGGCGTCAGCGCAAACGACTCAGCCGCCCCCGTGGCGCAGCTTGCACCACGGGTTCGACGGCACCCCGGCACACGGGTTGGGCATGGACTTCAGGCTCTTGGGCAACGAGTGCATGACGATGTGACTCACCCGCGGGTAGTTGCCGCTCGGGCAGCTGGCCGGCGTCCCGGGGCTGATCTGCACCTGGGAGTCGCACAGGACCTCGCCCAGGAAGTGACCGTCGCTCGAGCCCGGCTGGGTCGTCGTGGTGGCGCAGGTGGGCATCGCGGTCTGCATCGCCGCAGCGCTGGCGGGCTGGAGCGCTGCGCCGCCGGCCTCGTGGTTGGCGCTGTAGCAGTCTGAGCCCGGATCCGTCAGGAAGCTGACCTGGGCGAAATCGCCGTTGGTCGGGTGCCCGTAGGAGCCGTTGTGTGAGAACGTGTTGCCGACCAGGGCGTCGCCGTAGTCGTCCCACAGGCAGCTCTGGGGCCCCAGCACGCCCCCGAAGACGCCGCCGTCGCACGGCTTGCCGCTATCGAGGAACGGGACGAGGATGACGCCCCAGGCGTTGTTGTGGGCAAACGTGTTGTCCATGACGGTGTCGTTGCGTCCGCCCGAGACGGACATGCCGGTGCCGACCGGGCCGGCCGCCGCCGAACCCGCGGCCGGGACGTTGGGGTTGTTGTTGTCATGGACGTTGTTGTGGATGAACACCCAGCAGGAGTGGGCGCCCTTGACCGGCGGTGAGACGCCCGGGGGGCACGCGCCGTTCTGGGGAGCCGGGTTGTCGCCGTTCTGGCTGTTGGTGTCGAACCCGTCCTCGTTGTTGTCGAACTGCGAGTTCTCGATGAGCATCCGGCCGCCCGAGTTGGAGCCCGAGTAGCCCAGCGCGTTGAACTCCGCCCACGCGTGGTTGACGGTCTGGTCGCAGACCTGGCGACACGCGCCGATGTAGAAGCCCGAGTCGTTGAAGTTGGAGGCGTAGATCTGGTTCCAGGTGCCCCCACTCCAGTTGCTGGAGAACACGCCGTATTGGGCGGCGCTGAACTCGCCCGATGCGGACTGGCTCTTGAGGTAGGTGCTCGTCGCGGTGAGGTACTGGCCGGTGAAGCCGTGGCCGCCGACCTTGCCGCTCCCGGCGCCGCCGTTCCACCAGATCTCGTTGCCGGCCTCGCGCGAGCCGCCGAGGAAGTTGCAGGCGGTGAGGTTCTCGATGGAGACGTTGGCGGCCTTGAACACCATCAGCCCGTTGACGCCCGAGGAGCCCTTGGCCGCCGTGGCCGCCGCGTACGGGTTGCCGGCCGAGGACGAGGCCGAGCCGCGCAGACCGAAGTTCTGGGCAGAGCCCTTGTTGCTGCACTTCGCCGAACCGGGCTTGGTGCCGTCGACGATCACGGTCTTGCGGCTCATACCGCGGATGTGGAGATTGGGCGTGGTGATGAGCACCGCCGCGGGAAACTGCGGCGCGCCCCTGGGCGTGACGACATGTGAGGTCTTGTAGTCGCCGGGCCCGATGAGGATCCAGTCCCCGGGCTTGGCGGCCCTCACCGCCGCCTGGATCGAGGTGAACTGCCCCTTGACCCCGTGGAAGGACCCGACCCTCAGCACCTTGGCTCCGGCCGCGGCGGCCGTGGCGAGACAGGCACCCAGGACGGCGGCGACGATGACGGCACGACGCATAGCGTTCCTCTCCTTCGCAGCAGCAACAGACCGATCCGACGGCGGCCGATCCTACACATCGCGTTCACCCGCGGCACGCGGTTCTGTTAGCGGTCTGTGAGCATCAGGCGTCTGGGTCGAGGTCGAAGGCCACGCCGGCGATCTCGACGTCGTTGCCGGCCTCGAACCCTTCGGCCTCGAGCGCGCTCAGCACCCCGATCCCGCGCAGGCGCCGCTCGAGGTGGGCCAGCGCCTCCTCGTTGTCGAGGTCGTAGCGCGCCAGCAGCCGCTCGACCCCCGCGCCGGTGACGGTGAAGCTCCCCTCCCCCGTGCGCCGCACCTCGTACGCCCGCGGCGCCGCCGGGCGAAACACCTGATGTTCGGCCATGTCGACGGCGAGATCGCGCTCGCCGTCGGCGGCGGGGTCGTCGTCGACCGTGACCTCCGGCACGCGCCGGACGAGCTCCGCGGCCAGCTCGCCCAGTCCGGCCCGGCTCACCGCCGAGGTGACCAGCACGGGTACCTGCGTTCCCAGCCGGCCCTCCCACTCCGCGCGGGCGGCGGCGGCGGTGTCGGCGTCGACGAGGTCGGCCTTGGACAGGGCGAGGATCCGGGGCAGCGCGGCGAGGCGGGGGTCGTGGCTGGCCAGCTCGTGCTCCACGGTCGCGTGGTTGGCCACCGGATCGGAGCCGTCGAGCGGATTGAGGTCCAGCACGTGCACCAGCAGGCGGGTGCGCTCGACGTGGGCGAGGAACTCGTGGCCGAGGCCGGCGCCCTCGCTGGCGCCCTCGATGAGCCCCGGGATGTCGGCCAGCACGAGCTGGCGCGTCTCGGTCTGCAGGGTCCCCAGCACGGGGGAGAGCGTCGTGAACGGATAGCCGGCGACCTTGGGATGCGCGCGGGTGAGCCGGGCCAGCAGGGAGGATTTGCCGGCGTTGGGCAGCCCGATCAGCCCGATGTCGGCCAGCAGCTTGAGCCGCAGCTCCAGCCACGTCTCCTCGCCGGGCAGGCCGCGCTCGGCGAAGCGGGGGGTCTGGTGGGTGGGACCGGCGAAGCGCTTGTTGCCCCGGCCGCCCGACCCGCCCCGGGCCACCACGGCGCGCTGGCCGCCGCGGACCAGGTCATAGCGGGTCCCGTCGGCCTCGACCAGCACCTCCGTGCCGGGCGGGACGGGCAGCTCGAGCGTGGGGCCGTCGGCGCCGTGGCGCAGCGAGCCCTCCCCGTGGCCACCGCGCCGGGATTTGAAAACGTGCCCACCCATCCGGCGGAACGACTCCAGGTCACGCAGCGAGTCAGAGCACACGAGCACGACGTCGCCGCCGCGACCGCCGTCGCCGCCGTCGGGGCCGCCCTTGGGGACATGGGCCTCGCGGCGGAAGCTGAGGGCTCCGTCGCCGCCGCCGCCGGCCTGGACGTGAATGCGTGCGCGATCGTGCATGCTGTGAGCTTATGTCCGATCCTGTCTTTCTCATCACCGGCGCCTCCTCCGGCATCGGCGCGGCCACGGCGCGCGCCGCCGCCGAGGCCGGCTATCGCCTCGCCCTGGCCGCGCGCTCGGTGGACAAGCTCGCCGCGCTGGCCGCCGATCTCGGCGGTGAGGAGCGCGCGCTGGCCATCAAATGCGACGTCACCGAGTGGGCCGACCAGGAGGCGATGGTGGCCGAGGTGCTCGAGCGCTTCGGGCAGCTCGACGTCGCCTTCGCCAACGCCGGCTTTGGCGCCAAGCGCGGCTTTCTCTCAGAGACGCCGGAGTACTGGCGCTCGATGGTGCTCACCAATGTCTACGGCGCGGCGCTCACCATCCGCGCGACGGTGGAGGCGCTCACCGCCTCCCAGGGCCACCTGCTGCTCACCGGATCGGTCGCGGGGCGCAGGGCCCTGCCCGGGTCGCTGTACTCCGCCACCAAGTGGGCGGTCACCGCGATGGGCGAGGGCGCGCGTCAGGAGCTCAACGGGACCGGTGTGCGGGTGACGCTGATCGAGCCGGGCGCCGTCGACACCCCGTTCTTCGACAACCAGCCCAAGACGGCCCTGGTCGCCGAAGACGTGGCCCGGGCCATCATGTACGCCGTCTCCCAGCCGCCGACGGTCGACGTCAACGAGATCCTCATCAGGGCCACCTCGCAAGAGGGATAGCGCCCCTGGGGTCAAACACCGACCCCATGGCGAAGATCATCGAGGATTTCAAGAAGTTCCTGTTCCGCGGCAACCTCGTCGAGCTGGCGGTGGCGTTCGTCATGGGCGCCGCGTTCGCCGCGCTGATGAAGGCGCTCGTCGGTGACCTGTTCACGCCGATCATCTCGGCGATCTTCGGCGGCACGAGCTTCGGCGGCCTGACGTTCTCGATCAACGGCAGCCAGTTCGCCTACGGCGACTTCATCGACGCGACGCTCACGTTCGTCGCCACCGGGTTCGCGGTGTTCTTCTTCATCGTCCAGCCCTACAACGCGCTGATGGCCCGGCGCACGCAGGAGGACCCGACCACCAAGGACTGCCCGGAATGCACGAGCGCGATCCCGCTCGGCGCGCGGCGCTGTCCCCTGTGCACCTCGGAGATCGGCGAGGCGCGCGCCTGAGGCGAGGAGCTACTCCGAGGGCGCGACGGAGATCACGCGGCCGCGGCGGCCGGTGGTGAACTGCACGGTGCCGGCCGAACGCGCGTAGATCGTGTCGTCGCGGCCGATCCCGACGCCCTCGCCGGGCTTGAAGCGGGTTCCGCGCTGACGGACGATGATCTCGCCGCCGGTGACGGCCTGCCCGGCGAACACCTTGACGCCGAGCCGCTTGGGGTTGGAGTCGCGGCCGTTGCGGCTGGATCCCAGACCTTTCTTATGCGCCATCGGTTGCCTCCGCGGTCGCTGGCTCGTCGGTGGGGGCGGACGCGGCCTTGGCCTTGGACCGGCTCCGACCCGATCCCAGCTTCAGCGAGGTGATCTCGATCCGGCTCAGCTCCTGGCGGTGGCCGTTGCGGCGCTTGTAGCCCCGCTTGGGCTTGAACTTGACGATCCGCAGCTTCGGGCCGCGCTCGTGGGCAAGCACCTTGGCCTCGACGGTGACCTTGGCCAGGTCGTCGCCGTCCACCACGTTCTCGCCGTCGACGTAGAGCAGCGGCACCAACTTGACGGTCGCGCCGTCGTCGTCGGGCAGGCGCTCGACCAGCAGGGACTCACCCTGCTGGACGCGGTACTGCTTGCCGCCTGTCTTGATGATCGCGTACATGTTCAGTCCGAATCGGATGAGCCCGCGGCCGATGCGGCCTTGGCGCCCGAACGGCGTCGCCCGCCTCTGCGGCCACGACGCCGAGGCTTCGATTCTAGTTCATCGTCAGAGGCACCGTTCTCGGCGGCCGGAACGTCGAGCAGAGAGGCCACCGCGGCGGTCCTCCCCACCTCGTCGATGCGCACCAGGTGCTTCTCACCCACGTACTTGGTCCCGCCGGTGATCGAGATGATGTACCCGTCGATCTTGGCCACCGCGTCGCCGGGGCTGTACATGTGGGGCTCCACGATCTCGACGTGGACCTCCTCGCCCTCGCGGAACGGCAGCGCGCGCTCGAGCACCTGCTCGCGGTCGCCCTCCAGGAGCACCCGGAAGTGGTCGAGCGGGAGGCCCTCCGAGCCCTCGAAGTGAAACCACTTGCCCGTCTCCTCCTCGACGGCGTGCAGGACCCGGGCCTCGTTGCCGGTGAACTCGGCGCTGACGCGCGGGTTCATCTGGATGAGGATCGCCTCGGCCTCCGTCTCCTTGGCCAGGTCGCGCATGCGGCGCTCGAACTCGATGGCGATCGTCTCCTCGGATTTGATCACGCCCTCGCCGTCACACGTGGGGCACGGCCGGGTCATGATCTCGCGGACTCCGTCGGTGACGTTCTGGCGCGTCATCTCCACGAGGCCGAGCGGCGAGATCTCCACGACGAAGGTCTTCGTGCGGTCCTCGTCCAGCGCCTTGCGCAGCGTCTTGAGGACGGCGTCGCGATTGCGTGCCCGCGCCATGTCGATGAAGTCGATGACGATGATCCCGCCGATGTCGCGCAGGCGCAGCTGGCGCACGACCTCGTCGGCGGCCTCGAGGTTGGTCTTGGTGATCGTGTCCTCCAGGCGAGCGCCCTTGCCGCGCCCGATGAATGAGCCGGAGTTGACGTCGATCACCGTCAGCGCCTCGGCGTAGTCGATCATCAGGTAGCCGCCGCTGGGCAGGTCCACCCGCCGCGACAGCGTCGAGTCCAGGACCTCCTCGACCCCGTAGGCCTCGAACAGCGTCTCCTCCTCGCCCTCCCACAGCTCGACCTGTTCGACCAGCTCGGGCGCGGTACGGCTGAAGAAGGACACCAGCCGGTGGTGCTGCTTGGGATCGTCGACGACGGCGCGCTCGAAATCGGCGGAGAAGATGTCGCGCACGACGCGGACCGAGAGATCGGCCTCCTGGAAGACCAGCGCAGGGGCCTGGGTCTCGGCGACGCGCTTCTCGAGCACCTCTCCGAGCTTGAACAGATACACCATCTCGCGCTCCAGATCGGCGCGCTTGGCGCCCTGGGCGGCGGTGCGGATGATGGCGCCGGCGCCCTTGAGATCGAGCTTGGCGGCCTCCTTGCGCAGGCGCTCGCGCTCCTTGTCGTCCAGCCGGCGCGACACGCCGACGCCCTCACCGTAGGGCGCGTAGACCATGTAGCGCCCGGCGATGGTGAGATCCATCGAGAGGCGCGCGCCCTTGGTCTTGAGGGGATCCTTCACGACCTGGACGACGATCTCCTGGCCGGGCTTGAGCATGTCGGTGATGTTGCGGCCGTCGCGGCCACCGCCCCGCCCGCGCCGGGGCGCCTCGACGCCGGGCAGCACGATCTCGTCGACGTGCAGGAAGCCGTTCTTCTCCAGCCCGATGTCGACGAAGGCGGCCTCGAGGCCCGCCAGCACGTTGTCGACGCGCCCCTTGTAGATGTTGCCGACGATGGAGCGGCTGCCTCGTCGCTCCAGGTAGAGCTCGGCGACCTTGTACTCACTCAAATCCGATCCCCGCCCACCCTTACGACGCCGCCGCGAGGCGGTCGTCGATGCGGACCTGCGAGCCGGAACGGTTCCGGCGGCCTCCAGCAGCGCCACACGGGTCTCCCCGCGGTCAACGCTGACCAACACTTGCTTCTTCAATTGTTTTCAGTCCTTTGCTAACTAAGGCCGCTGCGGATCTGGTCGCGCGGCGTTATGAAATCAGGGTGCGAGGCTTCCCACTGGCCGCCATTCGGGCCTGTACGTAGATCGATTGCAGGAGCCCGACGGCGATGAAGGTCACGATGACCGAGGACCCTCCATAGCTGAGGAGGGGCAATGGGACGCCGGTAATTGGCATGACTCCTATGGTCATACCCACGTTCACGAAGATCTGGAACATCAGCATCGCCAGGATGCCGGCAGCGATGAGGGTGCCGAAGAGGTTCTTGCTCATCGTGAGGATCCGCAGAGCACGCCAGATCAGCAGTGCATACAGCGACAGGACGACGACGGCTCCGACGAATCCGTAGGTCTCTCCTACGGCGGCGAAGACGAAGTCGGTGTCGTTGGCGGGGAGGAAATTCAATTTGGTCTGGGTCGCATTGTTGCCGCGACCGGTCTTCTGTCCCGAGCCGATGGCGATCTCGGACTGCTGTAGCTGATAGCACGGGTCGACGGGGTTCTGCGGACTGGGCTGGGGACAACCGTTGGGATGCAGGAATGCGGTCAGCCGCTGGACCTGGTAGCCCTTGAGCACGTGCACCCCTATGGCGGGGGCCCCGGCGAGCACGATTGCGATCGAGGCGACGAATATCGCCACCAGCGCCGTGAGCTGCTTGAACGAGGTGCCCGCGAAGAACAGGATGCTGAAGCCGACGGCCACGTAGACCATGCCGGTGCCGAGGTCGGGCTGGGGGATGACGAGCAGCGCGGCGAGGATCGCCAGCAGCATGACCCGCGCCGTCGTGCGCCACTCGTGGATCCGGCGGGCGCGGTCGACGGCGAAGCCGGCCAGCGCCACGATGACCAGCACCTTGCCGAACTCCGAGGATTGGAACTCCAGCAGCGGCAGCGGGATCCACCGTCGGGCGTTCTGGATCGGCGGCATGGCGTAGACGACGAGGTTGAGCGCGACCATGATCCCGAACAGCGCGTACTTGAACTCCCGCAGCCGGGAGTAGTCGATGCGGCTGAGCACGATGGCGAGAAACAGCCCGATGCCGCCGAACAGGGCCTGGCGCTGGACATAGAACAGCGGGTGGCCCGCCACCGCGTGCGAGGTGGCCCCCTTGAGGGTCTCCAGCGAGCACACCATCAGCCCGATCGCCGCCAGGAGCAGCATCGGATCGATCAACGGCAGCGTCCGGGCGCGCGGGACGACCGTCTCGTCGGCGGGCTGGATCGGCGTGACGCTCATAGGGAGGAGTTGGTCCCCGCGACGTACTTGCCGGGCTTGCCGAAGAACCACTGCGACAGGATCTGGCGCGCCACCGGGGCGGCGGCGACGTCGCCGAAGCCACCCTTCTCGACGTGGACCACCACGACGATGGGCTTGTTGGTGTTGTCGACCACGAAGCAGGCATACCAGGCGTAGTCGGGCTGGTTGGTGTACTGCGCGGTTCCGGTCTTGCCGTAGACCTTCATCGGGAAGTTGCCCATCACGTCATACGACGTGCCGCCGCTGGACTGGGCGGCCTCGTTGAGGCCCTGGAGGATCGTCGAGCGGTAGAAGGGATTGAGCGCGATGTGGCGGGAGTTGGGCGGGTTGATCGTCTGCAGCACCGTCCCGTCCTGGTCCTGGACATCGGCGCCGAAGTGCGGGCGCACGATCGTGCCGCCGTTGGCCAGCGCCGAGTAGGCCACGGCGAGCTGGAGCGGCGTCACCTGGACATCGCCCTGGCCGACCGCGAGGCTCTCGTTGTCGCCGATCGACCACGGCCGGTTGGTGCCGTCGGCGATCCCGCACCCGCCCGGCGCGTGCTTCTTGGAGCGGACCCAGCCCTTGTGGTGATGGGAGCTGGTGTGCTTCCCGTCGGGAGCGGTCCACTTGAACTGGCCGGTGGCGTTGTCGCACTCGGCCTCCAGCCGGTTGCGACTCGCGCGCCAGAGGGGGCTGGGCAGCGTCCCGGTGGCCTCGGCGGGCAGATCGACGTCGGTGGAGCGCCCGATCCCGAACTGCTTGGCGGTCTGGTCAAGCGGCCCGCCCGTGGGTGCCTTGCCGGGGTCGACGTTGAGCCGGGCGCCCAGGTTGTAGAAGAAGTCGTCGGAGGACACGCGCAGGGCGTTGACCAGGTTGAGCGACCCGTCGACGGCGTGGCCGGCGTTGTGGCGACATTGGGTGGCCGCGCCGGTGCCGACGCAGAACGTGCCGGTGTCGTCGAACATGCTGTCGGTCGTCCACTCGCCGCTCGACAGCGCCGCGACGGAGGTGATCGGCTTGAACGTCGACCCTGTCGGCCCGGCGCTCTGGGTCGCGCGGTTGAGCAGCGCATCACCGCTGTTGGGGTTGGTGAGCTGGTCGTACTTGGCCTGGCTGAGGTTGCCGGTGAACACCGAGGGGTCAAAGCTCGGCAGCGACCCCATGGCATAGACCGCCCCCGTGACGGGGTTCATGGCCACGAACGACCCGCCGGGCGAGGCGTTGAGGCTCATCGATTGCGCCAGCGCCTGCTGGCCCGCCCGCTGTAGCTGGGCGTTGAGCGAGATCTTGAGGTTGTGGCCACGCACCGGTGGATAGGTCCGCAGGTCGCCGGTGGGCTGATTGAGCGCGTTGACCTGCACCTGCTGATAGCCGTCCTTGCCACGCAGGAAGCTGTCGTACTCGGCCTCCAGGCCGGCCTGGCCGACGATGTCGGTCTTGGCCGCGCCCGGATAGGACTTGGCCGCGATCTCCCCCGCGGTGATGGGCCCGACGGTGCCGAGGACCTGGGCGGCGAGGGTGGTGTAGGGGTAATGGGTGACGTACACCTTCTGGACCTGAACTCCCGGGAACAGTCGCTGATTCTCGGCCAGGTAGAACTGCATGATCCGCGTCACCACCGAGCCGGAGCGCACGGTGACGTTGGCGTAGGCCTGGAGCGTCACCTGCTTGCCCACCGCGCAGGCGATCGGCGACAGCGGGAACACGTTGGGCGAGGCCATGTGCAGCGTGCAGCGGCTGCGTCTGGTGGGGAGACCCAGCACGTGGGCGAGGCGGTTGTAGACGATCGCGTCGGCCTTGGGTGGATGCTCGAGCGTCTCGAGCTTGTCCAGCGTCACCGGGGACGGAAGGTCTTCGGGCGAGATCTGGACGGCCAGGGTCCTGACGCTGTCGACCAGCGCCGTCCCGCTCGCGTCCAGCACCTCCCCGCGGGGCGCGGCGATGTTGACCTTGCGCACCCGGTTGACCGTGGCCGCCTTGACGTACTGATCGCCCGACAGCACCTGCAGGAACCACAGGCGAAAGAAGATGATCGCGAACAGCCCCAGCGCGAAGCTGCCGACGATGGCGACGCGCAGCGCCAGCTGCGGGGTCAGCGGGGGCCGTCGTTCCTCGGGTGGGACGGGCACTATCCGCCTCCTCGAGTGATCTGGCCGAGCCGCTTGGAGGAGCTCTGCAGCGGGCTGAGGCCGCCGGTGGTGTAGGCGCGGCGCCGGCGGCGGCGCGGATCGTCGGGCAGCGCCGGGTGGACGATCCGGCGGACCGCGGCGTAGACCGGCAGTGAGATCAGCGTGTTGACGAGGATCGTGATGAAGATCTGCTGGAACAGCAGCAGGCTCACCGGCGCGTCGACCCCGAGCAGGAACTGGATGAGCGTCATCCCGACCCCGGCCACCGCGGTCGCCGCCGCCCCCGCCGCCAGCGGCACCAGCCCGTGGGCGGGGTCGCGCAGCTCACGCAGGCGCCCGGCCCAGTAGCCGATGGCGATGTAGAGCAGCGAGGTGATTCCGAGCGTCTGGACGAGCACCGTGTCCACGAGCAGCCCGGTGGCGAAGCCCATCACCGCGCCGGTGAGCGAGCCCGCCAGCAGCCCCACGCTCATCACCATCAGCGGCGTGAGATCGGCGCTGATGCCGAAGATGGAGATCTGGGATACCGCGGCCTCCTGGATCACGACCGTGCCCAGGGCCAGCAGCACCAGGCGCAGGAGGAGTCGCGGCGAGGGAACACTCACGGGACTTGGGCCCGGACGTTGGCGGCATGCGGCCGGGTCAGGATCTGGACCGAGCTGAAGTGGCGCAGGTCCGCGGTCGGCGAGACCGGGACCTCGTTGTTGTTGAACAACTGGTTGCGGTTGACGCTCGTCACGGTGCCGATCGGCAGCCCGGGTGGGTACAGCGAGGTCAGTGAGCCGGATTTGAAGCCCGCCGTCACCACCTGCTGTCCCGCCGTGATCTGCGCCTGGCCGGGCAGGTCCTGGAGCAGGAGCTGATTGGGGTTGCCGACCGACGGCGCCAGGATGCCCGTGTCGCCGGCGCCGTCGGTGACCTGGGCGGCCACCGCGTAGCTGGCGTCGGTGATGAGGGTCACGATCGAGATCGACGCGTCCACCGTGGTCACGTCTCCGACGAGGCCGCCGTCGGCCAGGACCGGGTCGTTGAGCTGCACGCCGTCACCGGAGCCGGAGTCAACCTCCACCTGCTGGTACCAGAGCGTGGGATCGCGCCCGATGACGTTGGCGCCGACCGGGTGGTAGTTGCGCACGCCGATCGTCTGGGCGAGGCCGACCTCGGCGGTGAGCTGCTGATTCTGCAGCTGCTCGGTCTTGAGCGTGGCCAGCTGAGCCGTCAGCGCCCGATTCTGCCGGATCAGCTTGTCCACCTTGGACTTGGCCCGGAGCGTGTCCGAGACCCAGTTGGCCACGTCGCGCACCGGGGAGAGGACCTTGCTCGCGCCGGCCTGGACCGGTGAGAAGACCTGGACGATCCCGCGCTGCACGCTGTGCAGGGGACTCTGCGGCGACTCGCCGAAATAGGCTGTGAGCAGGATCAGGGAGACGACGACAAGCAGCGCGAGCACCGCTCTGCGCCGTCGAACCTGTTTGTCATGCACGGTGTACGTGTCTCCAAAGGGTTGCCTCGCACGCGCCGGACTGAAAGCTAATACCGACGGTGGCGATTACGCGAATTCTTGCTGGACCGGTGGATCGCTTCGAACTCCTCCAGGGACCGTCCTGAGCCGACCGCGACACACGTCAGCGGGGACTCCGCCAGGTGTGCCGGCATCTGCGTCTCGTGACGCAGGCGCTCTTCCATACCCTGGAGCAGCGACCCCCCTCCTGCGAGCATGATGCCACGATCCATGATGTCGGAGGCCAGCTCGGGTGGCGTCCGGTCCAAAGTCTGCTTGACGGCGTCGATGATCTGCGACACCGGCTCCTCCAGCGCCCCCCGGATCTCCTCGCTGGTGAGGATGACCGTCTTGGGCAGCCCGGAGACCATGTCACGGCCCCGGATCTCGGCCTGGACCTCCTCGGGCATCTTGTGCGCCGAGCCGATCTCCAGCTTGACCTCCTCGGCCGTCTGCTGGCCGATCAAGAGCTTGTACTCCCGCTTGACGTAGTTGATGATCGCCTCGTCGAGCTCGTCGCCGCCGACGCGGATCGACTGCGATACGACGATGCCGCCGAGCGAGATGACCGCGACCTCGCTCGTGCCGCCGCCGATGTCGACGACCATCGAGCCGGTCGGCTCGCCCACCGGCAGGCCGGCGCCGATCGCAGCCGCCATCGGCTCTTCGATGAGGTAGGCCTGGCGGGCGCCCGCCGACAGGCATGCCTCCTCGACGGCGCGCTTCTCCACCCCGGTCACGCCGCTGGGGACGCAGACGACCACCCGCGGGTGGGCCCAGCGGTTCTGGTGGACCTTCTGGATGAAGTGGCGCAGCATCTCCTCGGTGACCTCGAAGTCGGCGATGACGCCGTCCTTCAGGGGCCGGATGGCCGAGATCGTGCCCGGCGTGCGCCCGAGCATGCGCTTGGCCTCGATGCCGACGGCATGGACCTCGCCGGTGCGCGAGTCGACGGCCACCACGCTGGGCTCCGAGAGCACGATGCCGCGCCCACGCACGTAGACGAGCGTGTTGGCCGTGCCCAGGTCGACTGCCATGTCACGGCCGCCGAAACCGGTCAGATACGTAAAGAAGCCCATATTGGAGGTAGCGGGGAGCGGGTGGTCGAAGCGGCGAGTTGCAGACGGTCCCTCACCGATTTGCCAGCTTCGTCCGTGGTCGAGTGTATCGAAGACCCGTCTCTCCACGAGGCTAGCGGCGTCCGCATCACACAAAAAAACCCTGGAAAATCGGTGAGCCAGCCGGAGCGGCGCTCCTGGGCGCAAACCTGCAGCGATTGCGTCCCGATCACGGCCCCGCCGGGACGGTGATCGTCAGTGGTGAGGCGTCTCCTCGGGCAGCTCGTACCACCGCTTGCGCTCACCGATGCGATCGCGCAGCTTCCAGCGCCGGCTCTTCGGGGTCTCCTCGAGAATGCGCGACAGCGTCTGCACCGCCGCCGCCGGTTCAAAGCGGCCACCGTCGGGCGCCGCGCCGTCGGCCACGGCCGCGCCGATCCGCCCCAGATTGAGCGAGATCGTCTTGAACCATCCCCAGTCGTCGCCGACGAGCGCGCGGATCACGCGCAGGTCGATCACGTCCGGATCGTCGGCGTCGCCCAGCTCGAAGGTGACCAGCAGCCGCAGGCAGTCATCGAGGTCCTTGGCGTTGAGCTCGACGATCTGGAGCTTGGAGAGCAGCAGGTCGGTGGGCGACAGCGTGTACGGCATCACCGTCACCCGCTCGGCGAACTCGACCGTGTGGCACATGTGCAGCCGGTCGATCATGACGTCGATGGCCAGGCCGCTCTCGCCGTGGGTGAAGTAGAGCTGCTTGTCGCCGTACAGCGCGTTGAAGTTGCGGTCGCCGACGTAGCCCTCCTCGGCCAGCAGCTCGGTGAGTCCCCTGCGGCTGGAGCGGACCGAGCCGAAGTCCAGATCCTGACCGGCCCGGGTGCGCGGGGGCAGCGCCGGCGTGAGCATCTGGATCGCCAGCCCGCCCAGCAGGCGCAGCACGATGCCGCGATCGCCGGCCAGATCGATCAGGCGGCGAGCCTCGCGCTGCAGGTCGGTCTCGGCTGAGGTCTCGGTCATCTCGTGGGTACGTTAAACGACCGGGTTGCCGGGGTTGTTAGGGTGCCGCCACCGTGCCACTGTCTGACCTCGAACGCAGCGTCTGCGACGCGATCGCGGACGGCCGGGACGAGCTGGTGGAGCTCGCCTCGGCGCTGATCGCGTTCGACACCAGCGCCCGTGAGGTGGGCGACCCCCCACGCCGCGAGGCGGCGCTGCAGGCCTACCTCGCCGAGGGCCTGCGGGCCTATGGGGCCGAGATCGACCTGTTCGAGCCCGACGCCGTGGCGATGGCGGGCGCGCCGCTGGTGCCCGACGGGCTGGACTTCGCCGGGCGCCCGCAGCTGATCGCCACGCTGCGCGGCTCCGGAGGCGGCCGGAGCCTGCTCTTCAACGGCCACATCGACGTCGTCTCGGGCGAGCCCAAGACCGAGTGGACCAGCGACCCGTTCACCCCCCAGGTGCGCGACGGCCGGCTCTACGGGCGCGGCGCCTGCGACATGAAGGGCGGCGTGGCCGCGATGGCCTACGCCGCCCAGGCCATCGCGGCGGCCAACATCACCCTGGCCGGGGACCTGATCGTGGCCACCAACACCGACGAGGAGTCCTCCGGCGCGGGCGGCTCCGCGCTGGTGGCCCGCGGGCTGCGCGCCGACGCCGGGATCGTCACCGAGCCCACGGACTTCCGCACGTGGGTGGCGTGCCGGGGCTCTGAGTACGGCGTCGTCCGGGTGCCGGGCCGGCCGGGGCATGCGGAGGTGCGCCACCCCGACTGGCGCCGGGGCGGAGCGGTCAACGCCATCGAGAAGGCGGGGGTCGTGATGGAGGCGATCGCCTCGCTGCGCGCGCGGTGGGCCGCCGACGAGCGCTTCGGCCACCCGGTGCTCTCGCCGCCCTCGCTCCTGCCCACGGTGGTGAGCGGCGGCGAATGGCCGGTCACCTATCCCTCCTCGTGCGACCTGACCATCGCCGTGATGTACCTCCCGGTCCAGGCCGACGCCGACGGCTGGGGCTCCCTGGTGCGCGAGGAGGTCCAGGACTGGATCGTCCGCGAGTGCGCCCGCGACGACTGGCTCGCCGAGCACCCTCCGACCGTGCAGTGGTGGAGCAACGGGGTCATGCCGATGGAGATCCCGGAGTCCTCGCCCATCGTCGGCGCCATGCTGGAGGCGAGCGCCGATCTCGGCCTGCGGCGCGAGCTGGGCGGCCTGGACTCCTGGTATGACGGAGCCACCTACACGCATCTGGCCGGCATCCCCTCGATCGGCTACGGGCCCCCGGGCTTTGATCCGGATGGGGCCACGGTGGCCCACACGATCGACGAGTACGTGCCGGTCGACGGGCTGGTCTCGTGCGCCCAGGCGCTGGCGGTGGCGGCGCTGCGGTTCTGCGGGGTGGCTTCGTAGCGCTTGCGGTGGTCGCTGGCGCCCCTGAGGCGTCTTGTCAGGCTATCGGCGCACGTCAACCGCCTGCTTGGGAAGGAGGTGGGGGTGCCGGCGCAGCGGCGAGAATCTGGGTCCTATGCAGGGGGTTTTGGGAGGAAATGGGCCTCACAGGCCCAAAATCACCCACAACCCCGCCCAGGGACACCGGAAACGCTGACACCGCCCCCCAGCTCCCCACTCGATAGCGGCCGTTGACGTTCGCCGGTGTAGCCGGGGACGTCAAAGGGGGGCCCGCCGCAGCTACCCCTCCACACGCTGCGTGAGCTCGACGCCCTTCTTGCCGATGTCGACCAGATACCCCCGCAGGATCCCGTGGTTGGCCTCCGAGCCGGGGTTGATGCAGACGGTCTTGCCGATCTTGCGCTCGCCCCCGGACTCGTGGATGTGACCGTGGATGGCCAGGACCGGCTGGTAGTCCTCGATGATGCGCCGCACCGCGGTGGAGCCCACCGGCCCGCGCAGGACGTCGCCGGCCGAGATGGTGGGCCGGAGGTTCTCGTCGAGGATCGGCGCCGTGTCCAGGCCGGAGTCGTGGGGCGGGACGTGGATCATGAACACGGCGCGGCGGGGGTCGGCGACCTGCTTGGCCAACGCGTCCAGGCGGGCGTAGAGCTCGTCCTCTGACTCCTCGCGGGGTGTCTGCCAGGGGGTGTGGTTCGACCAGCCGCAGGCCAGCAGCTGAAGGCCCCCGGGCATGTCGAGCACCTTGCCGTCGGCGTTGACCGGGCCGTGGCCGGGAGCATTGAGGATCTCGTCGATCCCGAACTCGTCGTCGTTGCCGGGGATGAGGTAGAGCGGCACCGGGCTGTCGGTGAGGCGCTCGGTGGCCAGCGCGAGCCATTCCTGCACCCGTTCGCTCATCAGCCGGTGCAGAAGCTCGTCGCGGGCGGGCTCGTCACCGGAGAGCCGCGTCGCCTCGTCGCGGCTGGTCACGAACGAGTAGTAGCCGACGTCGGCGATGTCACGCTGCAGCGCGGCCAGCTCCTCGTCCCCGCGCGCCGTGCGGTGCACGCCGAACAGATCGGTCTCATAGCGCCCGTCCCGATCGGCTTGGACGATGGGGACGATCGCCTTACCCGTGAGGTCGCCCGCCAGCAGCGCCACGTCGGCCTTGTACACGTTGAGCTTGATCGCGTTGACGAACTTGCGCCACGCCTTCTCGGCGGCGTGGAGGTCTGAGGCGATGTAGAGGCGGGTGGTCACGGGCGGAGCGGGTGGGGTCCTAGTCCGGCGGCAGCTCGGTGAACAGCATCTTCTCGTCCACGCCGGCCGCGCGGGCGCGGTAGCGCATGATGAAGAAGATGATGAGCCCGATCACGTAGAAGCAGCCCGCGTCGATGATGCCGTTGGTCTCCAGGTAGGTGAGCGCGCCGCCGGCCTTCAGCGCGTTCACGATCGGCTTGATCACCGCGAAGATGTAGATCCACAGCGGGAACACCAGCCAGGCCAGGCCGATCCAGGGCAGCTTGGAGCCAAACGGCGCGTTGCGCACGAGATCGGGCCGGCGCCAGCGCACGAGGATGGCGTTGATCCCCGGCAGACACCAGGTGAAGAGCGCCATGACGATCGAGAACCACGCCGTCCCGGCCAGGTTGAGCTTGTGATCGGCCGTGGCCAGGAACGTCGGCAGGTCCTTGTAGCTCTGGAAGAACAGGAACAGGGCGGTCAGCGCCAGGGTGGCGAGGATGGCGTTCAGCGGCGCGCGCAGGCGCTCGTTGACGCGGCCGAACCATTCGGGCATCTGACGGTCCAGGCTCCAGGCCAGCTGCATGCGGCTGATGAAGTTGATGTAGACCGGACAGAGCAGGAACGGGAAGACCACGCCGCCCAGGCTGATCAGGGCCCAGAGCGGCCACAGGCTCTTGTTGGCCACCACCGCGAGGAGAGGCATCGCATTCGGCTGCCCCAGCGGCAGCGGGGAGATCGAGTGAGGCCAGCCCCAGTACCCGGCGCCCCACGCCACGTTGGTGTTGAAGCCGAAGTGACTGGAGATCGTGTCGACGTAGACCGAGTTGGCCAGCACGCCGATGACCAACGCGCCGAGCAGAGCGATGAGCACCCCGCGGCGCACGTTGCCGCGCACCTCGCCGGCGATGTAGGCCGAGTACTGGAAGCCGATGTACTGGAACAGCAGCACCGAGAGGATGATGGGAAACGCCCCGGTGGAGAAGATCCGCGCGAGGAAGCTCTGCGGAGGCGCCCCCAGCACGCCCACCGCGGTCCCGGTCGCGGCGATCTTGCTCGCGCTCACGCCGCCGTCGAGATGCGGCAGATTGGCGACGAAGCTGCTCTTGTGGGTGAAGAGCAGGCCGAAGACGAACATGGCCACGAAACAGGCGACGCCGAACCCGGCCAGCAAGGTCACCACGCGGTGGAAGCTGCGCGTCGGCAGCACGCAGATGCCGCCGATGGCCAGCAGGACGATCACCGACCCGATGAACCCCGGCGTCCCGGTGATGGCCCCGGTGGCGTCGGTGAACCACCCGTTGGCGCCGCCGAAGCCGCCGGCGCCGATCCCGATGATCCGCGCGGTGATCTGGAGGTTGCGCAGGACCAGCGGCACCTCGAAGGCGATGATCAGCACCGAGGCGATGACCAGCGTCCAGGACTCCATCCACCCCAGCGCCGGGTGCAGGATCCGGCTGGTGAACACGTAGTCACCGCCGGAGCGCGGCATCACCGACGTCAGCGAGCTGAAGATGAGCGCCAGCAGGATGCAGAACAGCCCGGCGATGATCGCCGCCCAGCCGTAGGCCGAGAAGGGGCCGGCCTTCCACATCGGCTCGAACGGCAGCGAATAGAAGATCGGATAGAGGGTCAGGCCGACGCCGACGAACGCCGCGACGTTGAAGAACAGCGCGTTGGTGACGCTGACGTTGCGCACCAGACCCGAGGACTGGCGCACGAACAGCTTCGGCGTGGTGCTGGCCGCAGCCGCCGATGGCGGAACACTCGCTTCAGACACTTCCCCTCCTCCTCCAAGGTCGGGACCGGTGCAAGGCGCGCGCACCCTACCACCAGATTCAGCCGGCAACCAAATCCGGGGCGAGGTCGAGCAGGGTGGCCACCGGCAGCCCCACCACGTTGAGATAGTCACCCTCGAGGCGCTGGACGAGCGTGGCGCCGCGACCCTGGATCGCGTAGGCGCCGGCGCGGCCCTCCCACTCCCCCGTGCGCACGTAGGCGTCGATCGCCGCAGGATCCAGCGCCCGGAACTCCACCACGGTCTGCGCCGCGGCGGTGCGGACCCGGTCTCCGTCGATGAGGCAGACGCCGCTGACGACGATGTGGCGCGCGCCGCCGAGCACAGCGAGCATCTCGGCGGCGTGCTCGGCGTCGCGGGGCTTGCCGAAGCTCTGCGCGCCCAGGCTCACCACCGTGTCGACTCCGAGCACCGGGAGCGGCGCGGGTGCGATGGCCGCGGCCTTGCGATAGGCGTTCTCGAGCGCCACCTCGGCGGCGGGCCCCTCGGAGAGCTCGTGAACGGCGGGGATCCGGACCTCGAAGGCCACCCCGATCTGCTCGAGGATGGCGCGCCGCTGCGGTGACGCCGACGCGAGGATCAGGCGCGCCGCCGGCACCCAGCTAGTTCAGATCTCCGAAGAAGAGCCCGATCTCACGCTGGGCCGACTCGGGCGCGTCGGACCCGTGGACCATGTTCTGTCCGACGGAGGTCGCGAAGTCACCGCGGATCGACCCCGTCGTCGCCTCCAGCGGATTGGTGGCGCCGATCACCTGGCGGGCGGCGCGAATCGCCGACTCGCCCTCCAGCACCATCGCCACCAGCGGACCCGAGGTGATGAAGTCCACCAGCTCCTGGTAGAAGCCCTTGCCCTCGTGCTCCGCGTAGTGCTGGGCCGCAAGCTCGCGCGTCATCGTCATCAGCTGCATCGCGACCAGGCGCAGACCCTTGCGCTCGAACCGGGCGACGATCTCCCCGGTCAGATTGCGGGCGAAGGCATCGGGCTTGACAAGGATGAGCGTGCGCTCCACGACGGCGGGCCTCCTTCAGGGGTTCAGCAGGTCAGGTGGTCGAGGGCTGCTCGGCCGCGGGCTGCTCGGGGGTCTCGGCCCGGCGGCGCTGTCGGCGAGCAACCGGTGTCCGGCCGCCCGGTGTCGCGGGCACGCCGATCTCGGCCTCGCAGAAGGGACAGACCTTCCACATCGGGTCAAGAGGCCGACCACACGCGTGACACGGGTCCTTGAGCTTGCGCATGCAGTTGGGGCAGCGCAGGAAGTCCTTTTCCACCTCGTAGTCGCAGTGCGGACAGAGGTGATAGCCGAGCTCGGCCAGCCGCGCCTCGGCGGCCTGCATCTCCAGCTCGCGCTCACGGACGTCGTCGAGGAACTCGGGCGGGCGCACGATCATGTAGACGATCGTGCCGACGTAGGGGAAGCCCGACGCCAGCGTCGCGCAGCCGACCAGCAGCGGATCGGCGATCCGGCGCCGCGCATCGGCGTACGTCCAGTAGATGAGCGCCAGCCAGATGACGACCAGGAAGAGGATCACCAGCTCGACGGCGAGGCGCAGTGCGCTGTTGTGAATGCCGAAGATTGCGAAAGTCAGCATATGAAGGGGGCGAGTGTAGTGGGCACCGCGACTGTCCGGCTCATATCAATACGCCGTCAACTACCCGGTTCCTTGTCTCCGGTAGCCGATATTGCTACAGAAAGGCCCGCCCGAAGAGATATCCGATCCCGAAGAAGACCAGGATGACGACCGCCACGATCAGCGCCACCAGGCCGATCATGGCGAGGAATCTGGGCTGATCGTCGTCGTTCATCGTCGTTTTCTCCATGCCCGGTCAGAGGCTGGAGGCGCGCTCACGGCGACCGCCCGCCAGCAGGTCGCCGATCAGGTATTGAGACCCCGTCACCACCACCAGGCCATCGGGCTCGGCCAGCGCCCGCGCTCGCGCCAGCGCCCGCCATGGATCACCGACGACCTCGGCCGGCGGTCCACCCAGCTGCGCAGCCAGGGACTTCAGCGTCGCGGGAGGCAGCACCCGGGGGTTCTGCGTCGCCGTCAGCACCAGCCGGTCGCAGGCCGGCATCAGCTCGGTGAGCATGCCCGCCGCGTCCTTGTCGTCGAGCACCGAGACGACGGCCACCACCGGCCCGCTCCCGCGCGAGAGCTCCGGGAGCGACTCGGTGAGAGCCCGCATGCCCTCCGGGTTGTGGGCGACATCGAGCACGGTCAGCGGGTCGGTGTCGATCTGCTCCAGACGTCCCGGGACCCGTATCTCGGCCGCGGCCGCCGCGAGAGCGACCGGATCCAGCGTGCGGGTGGGCTCGAGATACACCTCGGCGGCCGCGCGCGCCAGGGCGAAGTTCCGGCGCTGGTAGGCGCCCGCGGCGCCGACCACCGGCACGCCCGGATCGGTGCCGGCGCGCACGATGCGGGCACCGCGCTCGGCGCACACGCGCTCGGCCACCGTCACCACCTCCGGCGCCAGCCCGCTACCGAGGATCAGCGTCCCCGAGGGCTGCACGACGTCGAGCTTCTCCCCGGCGATGTCGGTCAAGGTCGGTCCGAGCCAGCGCGTGTGCTCCAGGCCGACGCTGGTCAGCACCTGGACCGTCGACGGGATGACGTTGGTGGCGTCGTAGCGCCCGCCGAGCCCGGCCTCGATCACCCCACACTCCACCTCCCGCCGCGCCATCTCCGAGTAGGCGGCGGCGGTGAGCGCCTCGAACTGGGTCACGCGGTCGTCGGCGTCCAGGGCACGGTTGACCAGGTCGGCGGCGTGCGCGGCCCGGGTGACGGCGGCGGCGAACTCGGTGGCGGTGAGATCGCGCTCGCCGATCCGGATGCGCTCGCCGAAGGAGACCAGGTGCGGCGACAGATAGGTGCCGGTGCGCAGCCCGTGGTGGCCGAGGATGGAGGCGATCATGCGCGTCGTGGAGGACTTGCCGTTGGTGCCGACGACGTGGATGGAGGCAAAGGCGCGCTCGGGGTGGCCCAGCGCGGTCATCATCCGCCGCATGCGATCCAGCTCGAAGCGCATGCCGAACCGCTCCAGCGAGAGGATGTAGCGCTCGGCCTCCTCCGGGGTGAACGAGTGGCCGTGCCCCGTGTGCGCGGGGGTCACAGGCCCTCCAGTTCCGCTTGGAGCCGTGCGAGCTTGTCGCGCTCGGCCTGGACCACCTCCGGGCGCGCCTTGGCCACGAAGTTCTCGTTGGCGAGCTTGCGCTCTGCGCGCTCGACCTCGGCCTCGAGCTTGGCGCGGCGCTCGGCCACGCGGGCGGCGGCACCCGCCACATCCACCTCGGCGCCGGCGAAGATCTGGACCTGGCCACCCGGGATCGGCACCGCTGCGACCGGCTCGGCGCCATTGGCGGCGCCGTCGAGGCTGAGGCGCGCGAGACGGCCGACGTGCTCCACCGTGTCCTCGTAGCCTGGCGCTTCGAGCCGGGCGTCCAGCGTCGCGCCGGCCCTGACGCCGGTCAGGTCGCGCCAGCGGCGCAGCTCCTGGATGGCCTCGATGGCGTGCTGCACGGCCGTCTCGGCGGACTCGTCGACCTCGCGGGCCCCCCCACCCGAGAGGCGCGCGGCCAGCAGTCCCTCGGCGCCGGGGATGTGGGAGTAGATCTCTTCGGTCTCGAACGGGATGAGCGGGTGCGCGAGGGCGACCGTCTCGGTGAGGACATGCAGCAGCGTCGCGGAGAGCTCGCGATCGCCGGCGCGCAGCCGGGGCTTGACCAGCTCCAGGTACCAGTCGCACAGCTCGCCGTAGACGAAGTCATAGAGGCCGAGCGCGGCGTGAGAGAAGGCGAAGCTCTCGATGTCGGCCGACAGCTCCGCCCGGGCCCGCTCCAGCCGCGACAGGATCCAGCGATCCTCGACTGGCGCGGGCATCGCCGCCGGGCGCGTGGCCGGCTGGGCGCCGGCGGCGGCTCCAGCTCCGTCGACGCCCGTCAGGATCAGCCGGGCGGCGTTCCACAGCTTGTTGGTGAGCTGCTGTCCCTGCGCGACCTTGTCCTCTGAGAAGCGTACGTCCTGGCCGCTGGACATGGCCAACAGGCCCCAGCGCACCGCGTCGGCGCCGTAGGCGGGGAAGTCCCCCGGGGGGTTGTTGCCCTGCGCGAACACCGGCGGCCGCGGGCCGCCCTGGATGAGGTCGATGGGGTCGATGCCGGTGCCCAGCGACTTGGACATGCGCCGACCGTCGGGCGCCTGGATGATCGAGGTGATGTGGACGTCGGAGAACGGCTCGGTGCCGGTGAACTCCAGGCCCATCATGATCATCCGTGCCACCCACAGGAAGATGATGTCGCGCCCGGTGACCAGCGCGTCGGTGGGATAGAACGCGCGCAGCTCCGGGGTGTCCTCCGGCCAGCCGAGGGTGGCGAACGGCCACAGCGCACTGGAGAACCAGGTGTCCAGCACGTCGGGGTCGCGCTGCCAGCCCTCGCCCTTGGGCGGCTTGGTGCCCACGTAGGTGTCCAGGTCGCGGTACCAGACCGGGAGCTGATGTCCCCACCACAGCTGGCGCGAGATGCACCAGGGGCGGATGTTCTCCATCCAGTCGAGATAGACCTTGGCCTGGTTGGCGGGGTGAAAGCGCACGCGACCGCTGGTGACCGCCTCGATGGCGGGCTTGGCCAGCTCGTCCATGGCCATGAACCACTGCAGGGAGATGAGCGGCTCGATCCGCTGCCCCGAGCGGTGGGAGAACGGCACCGTGTGCTCGTAGGGCTCGGTGTGGTCGATCAGCCCCTGCTCGGTGAGCTCGGTCACCACGGCCTTCTGGGCGTCGGCGGCGGTCATGCCGCGGAAGCGCTCCGGGGCCTCGGCGGTGATGCGGCCGTCCTCGCCGATGACCGACGGCTGGGCGAGGCCGTGGCGGCGGCCGATCTCGAAGTCGTTGGGGTCGTGGGCCGGCGTGATCTTCAGCGCGCCGGTGCCGAAGTCGGGCCTGACGTACTCGTCGGCGATGATCTTCAGCTTGCGCCCGACCAGGGGCAGGATCGCCTTCTCGCCGATCAGCCGGCGATAGCGGTCGTCGTCGGGGTGGACGGCGATGGCGGTGTCGGCCAGCATCGTCTCGGGCCGCACGGTGGCCACCGTGATCGACCCCGAGCCGGAGTCCAGCGGGTAGTCGATGTAGTACAGCGTGTCCCTGACCTCGCGCTGCTCGACTTCGAGCTCGGAGATCGCCGAGCCGCTGCCCGGGTCCCAGTTGACCATGTAGCGGTCGCGGTAGATGTAGCCCTTCTCGTACAGCGACACGAAGACCTTGAGGACGGCCTTGACGTACTCGTCGTCCAGCGTGAAGCGCTCGGTGTCGTAGTCCGCCGAGGCCCCGAGGCGCTTGAGCTGCTCGATGATGGTGCCGCCGTACTGCGCGCGCCATTCCCACACGCGCGCGACGAACGCCTCGCGTCCGAGGTCTCGCCGGTGCGTCCCCTCGGCGATGAGCGCCCGCTCGACCTGGGTCTGGGTGGCGATGCCGGCGTGGTCGGTGCCGAGGATCCATTTCGTGCGCTGCCCGCGCATGCGGTGATAGCGGGCCAGGCAGTCCTGGATGGAGTTGTTCAGCGCATGGCCCATGTGCAGCACGCCGGTGACGTTCGGCGGGGGGATCGCGAGCGAGTAGTTCTCCTGCGGGGTGCCTTCCGGAGCGGGATGGAACAGCCCCGATTGCAGCCATTTCTCCACGATCCGCGGCTCGACCTCGGTGGGGTCATAACGGGTCGTGGATTGGAGGTCGGACATGGACTGGCGAGTGTAGATCCAATCGGCGCGTATCGCCGATTGACGGTGAGATCGTCTGTTATCGTATCTTTGCGATGACCCCCGGACGGCTCGTACGTGACGCCCGCCGCTCCGCGGGCCTCAGCCAGCAGGCGCTGGCGAGCCGGATGGGCACCACGCAATCGGCGGTCGCCGGGCTCGAGTCGGACCGCTCCAGCCCTCGCGTGGCGACGGTCGAGCGTGCCCTGCGAGCGTGCGGCCGTGAACTGGCCCTGACCGCCCGTGAGCCGAGGTCGAGCATTGACGAGACGATGGTGTTCGAGAACCTGAAGCTCACGCCCGAGCAACGGCTTCGGGCCTTTCAGTCGAGCTATGACAACGTGCGGGAGTTCGCCTTGGCCGCACGTCTCTCCATTGGCGAAGTGGCCTGAGCTCCACCTCGAGTCGCTGCTGCGGGCGCTGGTCTCGCACGGCGTGGACTTCGTCATCGTCGGCGGGATCGCCGTGATCGCGCACGGATCGGCGCGGGTCACCCGTGACCTCGACATCTGCTATGCGACCGATCGCGCCAACCTGGATGTGCTCGGAGCGGCGCTCGTGGACCTCCGAGCCCGGCTGCGGGGCGTGCCCGAGCCGGTCCCGTTCGTGCCGGACGGTCGAACCCTGCGACGGACGGCGGTCCTCACGCTCGACACTGACCACGGCTGGATCGATCTGCTGGCGGCGCCGTCGGGCGCCCCGCCCTACGCCGCACTGCGCGAACGCGCCGAGCGCGTCACCTTCGGAGACATCGCCGTTCTCGTGGCCTCGCTGGACGATCTGGAGGCGATGAAGCGCGCCGCGGGCCGTCCCCGCGACCTCGTCGACGTGGAGGAGATCGAGGTGATCCGCCGGCTGCGCCGGCAGACCGGACTCAGCTAAGCGGCGGCTTCGTCCTCGTCGGGCGCGGCGACCGTGACCAGCGTCGGCGAGACGCCCTTCTCGATCGTCTCCCGGGTCACGACGCACTTCTGGACGTCGCGGCGGGACGGCAGCTCGAACTGCACCTCGAGCAGGACCTCCTCGATGATCGAGCGCAGACCGCGGGCGCCGGTCTCACGCTCGAGCGCCTTGTCGGCGACCGAGGACAGGGCCTCGTCGGCGAACACGAGCTCGATGCCGTCGAACTGGAAGAAGCGCTGGAACTGCTTGACGAGCGCGTTGCGCGGCTCGGTGAGGATCTTCATCAGCTCGTGGCGATCGAGCTGGTGAATGGCCGACATCACCGGCAGGCGGCCGATGAACTCGGGGATGAGGCCGTACATGATGAGGTCCTCGGGCAGGCAGTGCTCGAAGATCTGGCCCGTGTCGCGCTGCTCCTTGGACTGGATGGCGGCGCCGAAGCCCACGCCCTGGTGGCCGATGCGGCGCTCGATCACCCGGTCGAGGTTGGCGAACGCCCCGCCGCAGATGAACAGGACGTTGGTGGTGTCGATGGAGAGGAACTCCTGGTGGGGGTGCTTGCGGCCCCCCTGGGGCGGCACGCTGGCGGTGGTGCCCTCCAGGATCTTCAGCAGCGCCTGCTGCACGCCCTCGCCCGAGACGTCGCGGGTGATCGACGGGTTGTCGGCCTTGCGGGCGATCTTGTCGACCTCGTCGATGTAGATGATCCCGGTCTCGGCCTTCTTGACGTCGTAGTCGGCGGCCTGGATGAGCTTGAGCAGGATGTTCTCGACGTCCTCGCCGACGTAGCCGGCCTCGGTGAGGGCGGTGGCGTCGGCGATCGCGAACGGGACGTTGAGGATCTTGGCCAGCGTCTGGGCCAGCAGCGTCTTGCCGCAGCCGGTCGGCCCCAGCAGGAGGATGTTGGACTTCTGCAGTTCGATGTCGTGCTCATCGGACTGCATCATCTGGACGCGCTTGTAGTGGTTGTAGACCGCGACCGACAGCGATCGCTTGGCCTGCTCCTGGCCCACCACATACTCGTTGAGGACGTCGTAGATCTCCCGCGGCTTGGGGAGGTTCTCGATGTCAAAGCTCGGCGGAGCGGTCAGCTCCTCATCGATGATCTCGTTACAGAGATCGATGCACTCATCGCAGATGTAGACGCCCGGGCCCGCGATCAGCTTCTTGACCTGCCGTTGTGACTTTCCGCAGAAGCTGCAGAGAAGCTGTTCGTTGGAGTCAGTCGGACGTGCCATGAATCCCCTCCCAGAGCGGCGACTCGGTCGGCGTTCTCCAGCCCTAGAGCCTAATGGCCTAGTGCTGAGAGATCACGCGATCGATGATTCCGTACTCCTTGGCCTCCTCTGAGCTCATGAAGTAATCACGTTCGGTATCGCGCCGAACTTCCTCAAGGTCTTTACCCGTGTGCTTGGCAATGATCTCATCCAGGCGACGACGAACGTCGATGATCTCGCGCGCGTGAATCTCGATATCGGTCGCCTGACCCTGGAAACTTGAGGAAACCTGGTGGATGAGGATCTTTGCGTTGGGCAGCGCCATGCGCTTGTTCTCGGCGCCACCGGCCAGCAGCAGCGCGCCCATCGACATCGCGATGCCGACGCAGATCGTCTGCACGTCGGGCTTGATGAACTGCATCGTGTCGTAGATCGCCAGCCCCGCGTAGACCGAGCCGCCGGGAGAGTTGATGTAGATCGAGATGTCCTTGTCGGGATCCTCAGACTCCAGGTGCAGGAGCTGAGCGACGATCAGGTTCGCGATCTGGTCGTCCACGGGCGTGCCGAGAAAGACGATCCGCTCATTGAGCAGACGGCTGTAGATGTCGAAC
The DNA here is from genome assembly GCA_963771675.1 of uncultured Actinomycetota bacterium. Lineage (GTDB taxonomy): Bacteria > Actinomycetota > Thermoleophilia > Solirubrobacterales > Solirubrobacteraceae > Palsa-465. Next base: position 276,608 of record CAVYUJ010000014.1, read on the forward strand.
GCGCGCTCCCCACGGGAGGTCTGCTCGACGACCATCGGTACGAGTGGGCTCATCGTCCTCGCTTCGTCGTTACGGATCGGAACACAACTTTCGCGTCGTGCGCCGGAATCCTGCCGACTGTAGCAACCGGCGGTCACCCCTCAGCGCAGCCATCCTGGACATCTGACGACAGCCGCCTTGGCCGCCGCGGACAACGCTGTGAGCGTCAGCTGCCGGGGGTCCAGAGCTTCGAGGCGGGGGACGATTCCCCGCCCGCGGGGTCGCCTTCCCCGTCGCCCTTGCCGGGCGTCCACAGCTTCTGGCGGGCCTTGGCCTGCTCCACCGTGATCGGGGTGGCCTCGCGCACCAGGAGCTCGACCGCCTGGGTCGTGGCCACGTCCTGGCGCAGCTCCTCCAGGCGACCGGCCTTGCGCAGGCGCTCCATCAGCTCGGCGGGGTCCGCCCCGTCGCGCTCGGCGGCCGGCGTGAGCGCCTCGAGCACCTCCTCGTCGGAGGGCTCGATCTGCTCGGCCGCCACCACGGCGGCCAGCACGGCCTCGCGGCGCAGCGCCGCCGCGGCGTCGGGCTCGGCCTCGTGGGCGAGCTCCTCCTCGTCCTTGCCGGCGATCTTGAGGTAGGTGTCCTTGCCGATCCCCTGGCGTGTCAGCGCCGAGAAGGTCTGCTCGAGCATCTCGTGCGCACGTGCGTGAATCAGCTTCTCGGGCAGCTCGACGTCGGCCTCGTTGGCCGCCGCCTCCAGCACGGCCTGCTCGAACTCGCGCTCGACGGCGTGCTCATCGGAGTGGCGCAGCTTGCCGGCGATGTCCTCGCGCAGCTCGGCGAGGGTGTCGAACTCCGAGGCCTCCGAGGCGAAGTCATCGTCGAGCTCGGGCAGGCGCTTGGCCTTGACCTCGGAGACCTTGACCTCGAAGGTCGCGTCCTTGCCGGCGAGCTCGGGCACGTAGTCGTCGGGGAAGGTGACGTTGACCGCGCGCTCGTCTCCGGCCGACGCGCCGATGAGCTGCTCCTCGAACCCCTCGATCAGCCGGCCGGAGCCCAGCTCGATGAGCTGATCGCGTCCCTCGCCGCCCGGGAAGGGCTCGCCGTCGACCTTGCCCAGGTAGTCGAGCACGACGTGATCGCCCTTCTCGGCCGGGCGCTCGACGGTGTCCAGCGTGGCCAGCCGGTCGCGCAGGCGCTCGACCTCCGCGTCGACGTCGGCGTCGGCCACGGTGGGCTCGCGCCGGCCGACCTCCAGCCCCTTGTAGGAGCCGAGCTTGGCGGTGGGCCGCACCCCGATCTCGATCGAGAAGGCCAGCGGCTCGCCCTGGCCGGGAACCTCCTCGGCGAAGTTGATGTCAGGCTCGCCGATGGGGGCGATGCCGGCCGTGTCGATGGCGTCGATGTACCACTCGCTCAGCGAGGAGCGCAGCGCCTCGTCGAACACGGCGTCGCGGCCGAGGCGGCGCATGACGACGGGCGGCGGCACCTTGCCCTTGCGAAAGCCGGGGATGCGCAGTTGGCCGCCGAGCTTGCGCGCCGCCTGCTGCAGCTTGCGCTCAACCTCCTCGGCCGGGACCTCGGCGTCCACGCGTACGCGCGACTCCGGGAGCTCGGTGACGTTTGTCTTCAGGGTGGCCACGGTCGCGCAGACGATAGCCTGTGTCCCGATTCAGGAGGGCGCACGCATTCGAGGCACCCTGAACCGGAACACTGTGGTCATGGCTGAGCGGATTGCGGCGCGCCTGGTCACCGGTCCGGTGGCGTTCCTGCTGGGCGGCGTGCTCGATGTCCTGACCTACGCGGTGGCCTCGGCGCGCAGCGGGCGGGGGTGGAGTCCGCGCCGCCGGCGCGGATGAAACCGGCGGGGACGGGGTAGGTGTTCGGGCGATGACCGTCCGCTCGCTGCTCACCCTGCTGACGACGATCATCGCCGTCGCGCTCGGCGGAGCTCCCTCCGCCCTGGCGTCCCACAGCCAGACGATGACGCTGCAGGACGACCAGCTGCTGATCTACTCGCCCCCGTCGCAGGTGGCCTCCACACTGCAGACGCTCAAGGGCATGGGCATCGACCGCATCCGCGTATCGGTGGTGTGGTCGCTGGTGGCGCCCGCGCCCGGCTCGGCGAAGAAGCCCAAGAAGTTCAACGCCGCCAACCCCAACGCCTATCCCGGAGGCGCGTGGGCGCGCTACGACCTGCTCGACGTCCTCGCCCACCGTGACGGACTCCAGGTCTACTTCCAACCGACCGCCCCTGCGCCCACGTGGGCGACGCCCCCGCGCCAGCTGGCCCAGGGCTACCGCTACACCCATGACCCGAACGCCACCGACTTCGGCCGGTTCGTCCAGGCGGTGGGCACGCGCTACAACGGGCACGCCACAACCACCTCCGTCGACGGAACGCCGACCGCTCTGCCCGCGGTCCGGGCCTGGGGCATCTGGAACGAGCCGAACATCGGGGGCTGGATGACCCCGCAGTGGACGAAGGTGCACGGCGCCTTCGTCCCCACCTCCGCGGCGATCTACCGCGGGATGCTCGACGCCGCGTGGACGGGCCTGGCCCGCAGCGGCCATCGCCACGACACGATCATGATCGGCGAGACCGCCGCCTACGGCGCCAGCCACAAGGGCTACGGCGCCAGCATGGACCCGCTCGTCTTCCTGCGCGGTCTCTACTGCGTCGGCGCCAACTACCGGCCGCTCACCGGGTCGGCCGCCACCGCGATCGGGTGCCCCGCGTCGGGCAGCCGCCGCGCGTTCGCCCGGGCCCACCCGGCCCTGCTCGACGCCCAGGGCTGGGCGCATCACCCCTATGACTTCCAGCACCCGCCGAGCTTCGTCCGCCCGGATCCCAACTCGGCCTCGCTGTCCTCGCTGGGCCGGATCGAAAGCGCGCTGGACCGCTCTCAGCGGGCCTACGGCGGCCGCGGCGGCATGCCGATCGACATCACCGAGTGGGGCGTGCAGAGCCGCGGGCCCAGCCCATACCAGCCCTTCACCCAGGCCCAGCAGGGCGAGTTCCTCAACGAGGGCGAGTACATGGCCTGGAGCGACCCCCGGGTGCCCGCGTTCTCCCAGTTCCTGCTGATGGACGCCGCGCCCAACACCAAGTACAAGAAGGGCTCCAAGCCCTACTGGGCCACCTTCCAGTCCGGGCTGCTGTTCTATCCCACGCGCGCGCCCAAGCCGGCCTACAACGCGTTCGAGCTCCCCCTGTGGCTGCCCAGGCCCGAGCACGGCGGTCATGTGCTGGTCTGGGGCCAGATCCGTCCCACCGACGCCGCGCGGGTGGCGCAGCTGCAGTTCGAGCCCCAGGGAGCCGGCACGTGGACGACGATCACCACCATCCGGCCGACCGACGCCGAGGGCTACTTCACCACGCACGTGAGCCTGCCCTCCGCCGGCGGCGTGCGGCTGGCCTGGACCGCCCCCAGCGGGCAGCCGTTCTACAGCCGGACCGCTGCGGTCAGCTGACCCGCCGCGCCGTGGCGGCGCGGTTGCGGTGTCGGTTGCCGGTGTCGGTGCGTGACTCGAGATATCAGCGCACGTCAACGGCGGGCCTGGGAAGGGGCTCGCCAGGGCGTTGCGGTCGAATTCCCCGTGGGTCTTGAACGCTTAGATCGCACGGCGTGTGCTAGGTCGGCGTGCGATCTGTGCGTCCAGCCCGCTGAACTGACAGACCTCACAGCGCCCAGAGCCCGAACGTGCGATGTGACCGTTCAAGGTCCGCCGGTTCCTGACACGTCTCAGTCTCAGCGACGCGCGCCGGGCTCAGGTGAACTGACCGGCGTCGGCCACCAGGCTGCGCAGCTCGCGCAGCACCACCGGCAGCGTGGTGGTGTCGAACGTGCGGGAGGCCTTGACGTCGGCGAGCACGGCGTCGGCGCGCTCCACCGCGGTGGCGTTGCGCTCCAGCCAGTCGTCGACCGGGACCCGGGCGTTGAACTCGACCGCGGAGAGCAGGATCTCCCGGGTCAGCGAGCGGTGCAGCCGGTAGAGGTCGTCACGGAGCGCGGCGCGGGCCAGCGACTGCCAGCGGTCGGTGCGCGGGAGCTCGAGGATGCGGTCGCGCAGCCAGTCCAGGCCCAGACGGGAGCCGATGGCGAAGTAGGCGTCGGTGACCGCCGGCTGCTCTGAGCCCGTCAGCCCCGCGTCGACGACGATGTCAAACACCGAGAGCAGCGACTGCATGCTGGCCACCCGGTGAGCGAGCTCGGGGGGCACCCCGCCCTCCTCCAGGTCGGTCCGCCGCTCGTCGAACTGCTCACGGTCGAGCCCGCTCAGAACGTCGGGCAGCGCGGCCGCCAGCACCTGCGCCGCCGGGGCGAAGCGCTCGGTCATCGCGGTGACGTCGATCCCGGCGCGCGGGCCCGCCCGCACCAACCAGCGCGCGGCGCGCTCGACCAGCCGGCGCCCCTCGATGAGCATCGAGAGCTGGGTGCCGGCCTCGATCTGGTTGTCCAGCGCCTCGACCGCCGCCCAGAAGCTGCGCATGTCGAACACCTCCCGCGCGGCCGCGTAGGCGCGGGCCAGCTGGGGCGCCCCGGCTCCCGTCTCCTCGGCCAGTCGGAAGGCGAAGGTGATCCCCGCGCGGTCGACGAGCTGGTTGGCCACGATGGTGGCGATCAGCTCGCGGCGCAGGCGGTGGTGGCGGATGTGCTCGGCGAAGCGCTCGCCCAGGGGCGCGGGGAAGTAGCGCTCGAGGTCGCCGAGGAGGTAGGCGTCGTCGGGGAAGTCCGACTCCACCAGCTCTGAGTAGAGGAAGATCTTGCCGTAGGCCATCAGCGTCGCCAGCTCCGGGGAGACGAGCCCGCGGCGGTCGTTGCGGCGCGCCGCGATCGTCTTCTCGGAGGGCAGGAACTCGATCTCGCGGTCCAGGCCGACCACCTGCTCCAGGCGGCGCAGGAGGCGGGCGTGAACGTCGACCATCGACACCGCCTGGGCGCCGGCCAGGCTGAGCGCCTGAGTCTGGGTGTAGCTGCCGTAGAGGACCTGCGCGCCGACCGCGTCGGTCATCTGGACGAGCAGCGCGTTGCGCTCGTCGTCGGTCATCTCGGCCTCCGCGATGACCTCCCCCAGGAGGATCTTGATGTTGACCTCGTGGTCTGAGCAGTTGACGCCGGCCACGTTGTCGATGGCGTCGGTGTTGATCTGACCGCCGGAGCCGTCAGGACCGCCGCTCAGGGCGTACTCGATCCGCCCGCGCTGGGTGAAGCCGAGGTTGCCGCCCTCGCCGACCACGCGGCAGCGCAGCTGGGCCCCGTCGATGCGCACGGCGTCGTTGGCGCGGTCACCGACGTCCTGGTGGGTCTCGTCGGCCGCCTTGACGTAGGTCCCGATCCCGCCGTTGAACAGCAGGTCCACCGGGGCGCGCAGCAGCTCGCGGATGAGGTCAGTGGGTGAGAGCCGGTCGGCCTCGATGCCGAAGGCCTCCCTGACCTCCGGGGTGATCGGGATCGACTTCAGGCTTCGCGCGTGCACGCCACCGCCGGAGGAGATCACCCCCGTGTCGTAGTCACTCCAGGATGACCGTCCCAGCGCGAACAGCCGCCCGCGCTCGGCGAAGCTGGCGGCCGTGTCCGGGTTGGGGTCCAGGAACACGTGGGCGTGGTTGAAGGCCGCCAGCAGCCTGATGTGCTCCGAGCACAGCATGCCGTTGCCGAACACGTCGCCCGACATGTCCCCGATCGCCACCACCGTGAAGTCCTCGCTCTGCACGTCGGTGCCGAGCTCGCGGAAATGGCGCTTGACCGATTCCCAGGCGCCGCGGGCGGTGATGCCCATCGCCTTGTGGTCATAGCCGTGCGAGCCGCCGGAGGCGAAGGCGTCGCCCAGCCAGAACCCGTACTGGGCCGACACCTCGTTGGCAATGTCCGAGAACGTGGCCGTGCCCTTGTCGGCGGCCACCACCAGGTACGGATCGTCATCGTCGTAGCGCACGACGCGTTCGGGCGGGATGACCTCCGAGCCGGCGTAGTTGTCGGTGAGGTCCAGCAGCCCGGACAGGAACGTCCGGTAGCAGGCGATGCCCTCCTCGCGCAGCGCATCGGACCCCTGCCCCGTGGGCGGCCGCTTGACCACGAAGCCGCCCTTGGAGCCGACGGGGACGATGAGGGCGTTCTTGACCATCTGCGCCTTCATCAACCCCAGCACCTCGGTGCGGAAGTCCTCGCGCCGGTCAGACCAGCGAATGCCGCCGCGGGCGACCTTCCCGCCGCGCAGGTGGATGCCCTCGACCCGCGGCGAGTAGACGAAGATCTCGAAGCGCGGCCGGGGCCGGGGCAGCATGTCGAGCCGGGACGGGTCGAGCTTGAACGACAGGTAGCCGAGCGGCTTGGGCGGGTCGGTGCCGGGGGCCAGGCGGAAGTAGTTGGTGCGCAGCATGGCGAGCACCACGGCGAGGAAGCTGCGCAGGATGCGGTCCTCGTCAAGGCTCTGGACCTCGTCGATCGCGGCCGCGATCTCCTCGGTCAGCGCCTCGGTGCGCGCAGCGTCCACGTGCTCGGGGTCAAATCGCGCCTTGAACAGGCGCACCAGGCCCACGGCGATGGTGGGGTGGCGCAGCAGCGTCTCGGTCATGTACGAGTCCGAGAAGGCGACGCTCGCCTGGCGCAGGTAGCGCAGGGCCGCGCGGATGATCGTGATCTCACGCCCGGTGAGCCCGGCCCCCATCACCAGCCCGTTGAGGCGGTCGTCCTCGAGGCGGCCGGACCAGACGGCGATGATCACGTCGGCGAACGACGTCCCGGCGCGGGCCAGGCCCTGGGGGTCGCAGGTGAGGCCGAAGTCGTAGATCCACACCGGGCTGGTGCCCGATGGGCTCACCTCGTAGGGGCGCTCGTCGACGACCTTGGCGCCCATGTGCTCAAAGGTCGGGACGACGTCTGACAGCGACACGCGCCGGGCGCTGAGCAGCTGGCAGCGGATCATGTTCTCGCTCTCCGCCGGCCGGCGGTAGATGTCGATGATCGGGTGCCCGGCCTCCATCAGCTCCTCGACGCGGTCCACGTCCAGGAGGGCCGTCTCGGCGCTGCGGTCGGCGCGATAGCCGGGTGGGAACGCCTCCCCGTAGCGGGCGAAGAGCTCTCCCCCACGCTGCTCGCCGTGGGCGGCGACGAGCACGGCCCGGAGCTGGTCGGTCCACGCCCGGGTCGACTCCGCGATCCGCGCCTCGATCTCGGGCACGTCGTAGGCGCCGGGAACCCCGGCCGGTGTGCGCACGACATAGTCGACGCGGACGATCAGCGACTCGGAGAGCTGGAGACGCCAGTCGACGTGGTCACCGCCGAAGGCGTCGGCCAGGATCCGCCCGGCCCGCTGGCGGTTCTCAGTGTTGAAGCGATCGCGCGGTAGGCACAGGGTGCAGGCCACGAACCGGTCGAGCTGGTCGGCGGTGACGAACAGCCGCACCCGCTGGCGCTCGCCCAGGCCCAGGATGCCGATGGCGATCTCGAAGAGATCGTCGGCGTCGATCTGGACCAGCAGATCGCGCGGCAGCGACTCGAGGATGTCGATGAGGCCCTTGGCGTCGTGGCTGTCGGGCGGGAAGGCGGCGTGCGTGAGCACGCGCTCCACCTTGTCGCGCAGCAGCGGGATCTCCTGCGGGCTGGTCTTGTAGGCGGTCGTCGTGTAGAGCCCGAGGAAGCGGCGCTCGCCCAGCACGGTGCCGTCGGGCGCGAACTGCTTGACCCCGACGTAATCCAGGTAGGAGGGGCGGTGCACGGTGGCGCGCGAGTTGGCCTTGGTGAGCACGAGCGGATGCGGCGAGCGGGCCAGTGCGAGGGCCTTGCCGGTGAGCGTCTTCGAGGGCGCGCGCGAGGCGCCGCGCAGGATCCCGAGCCCCGATCCCTCGACGACGCTCAGCTCGGCCGAGTCCTCCCCGGGGCCCAGCACGTACTCGCGGTAGCCCAGGAAGGTGAAGTGCTCGTCGGCCAGCCAGGCCAGGAACGCCTGCGTCTCGGCGAGCTCGTGGGGCTCTGAAGGCGGGGCCTGCCGGCGCAGCTCGGTGGCCAGCGCCGTCGTCTTGGCCCGCATCTCGGCCCAGTCCTCGACGGCGGCGCGCACCTCCTCGAGCACCAGCTCGACGCCGGCACGCAGCACCGACAGCCGCTCGGGATCCGGCTCGTGGGCGACCTCGACGTGGATCACCGACTCGGTGACGAACCCGAACGCGACGCCGCCGGGCTCCAGGACCTCGGTGAGCTCGCCCTCCGCGTCACGGACGACCCGCATCACCGGGTGGATCATCAGCTCGATGTTGCAGCCCTGCCGGGCCAGCTCCATCGTCACCGAGTCGACGATGAACGGCATGTCGTCGGAGACGACCTCCACCACGGTGTACGGGGAGGTCCAGCCGTCACGCTCGCGGTCCGGGTTGTAGACGTTGACCTTCGCCTCGCCGCGGTCGCGGCGACGGGCGGTGCGCCAGTGCGCGACGACGGCGCCACAGAGGTCGGCCTGGTCGCGGTCGGCCAGATCCTTGGCCGGGACCCAGTGGTAGTACTGGCGCACGAATTCCCGGTAGGACGCCGGCGACTGCTCGGCCAGCTGGTGGCCGACCGTCTGGCCCAGCGATTCGATCAGGTCCTGTTCGAGATCACCCGCCTTGACGGCCATATGCACCCACCCTCCTCACGCTTGCGGCTGCGTCGCCCGCATGGCGGACCACGGCGCGGTCACAACGTACTCGCCTTCGCGGATCACGTGTGCGTCAGCGCGCGAACAGCATCGACCGTCCGCTGCGCGTCGTCAACCGTCACCACGATTCGCCCAAAGGCCGCGCCCGGTGCGAGATCGACCCGCACCGCGGGCCCGCAGCCGTGGACGGCGGCGAAGTCAGGCGCACCGCCGGTGATGCGCCTCACCCCGTAGGCCGCCACTCCGGGGATCCCCGTGCCCGGTGCCCGGATCCCGCGCAGGGCGCCCCAGGGATCCGGCTCCGCACACACGCTGGTGACGCATGACAGCGGGACACGGACCTCACGGCGCATCGCCGCGGCCCGCTCCATCCCGCTGAGCCGCACGATCAGCTCACCGGACTCGACTTCCACGCTGGCCACGGTCCAAGCGTACCCGCCGTCCTCAAGCAAACCACAAGACCTGCCGATGTGCTGCGCATGAAGAGCCCCACAGCTCGCCGTGTCGCCCTGCCCGCAACCGTTGCGGCGCTGCTGCTCACCGGCGACGCGTTCGCCGCGGGCCTCGACGCCCACCGCGGGGGCCTGGACGCCTGGCTGATCGTAGGCGCCGTCGCCCTGCTGGGCGTGCTCTGCGCCGTGATCGCGGTGACCGCCGCGCGCGCCCTGGTGCGCCGCGAGCGCGCGCTCGACGACGCCGGGCGTGAGCTGGACGAGCTGCTGCAGTCCTCGGGCTCCGCCGAGGAGTCACAGCGGCTGCTCATCGACAACGCCGAGCGGATCCTCCCCGGCGCCGGCTGCGGCGTCCTGCTCGTCGCCGACGGCGGCGAGCGCCTGGCGCCGACGCTGGGCGTCGCCGTGGATCACACGCCGCTGCACGGCATCCGCACCGACGGCCTCGGCGCCCGCTCCTGCCTGGCCATGCGGCTCGGTCGCAGCCACGAGCGCGACCAGGATCGCAGCCCGCTCGCACCCTGCGGCGTCTGCGGGGCGATCGATGCCGACATGGCCTGTGAGCCGCTGGTGTCCGGCAGCGAGATCATCGGCACCCTGCTCGTCGCCCACGCCGGGCGGATCTCCGACCGCGAGCACGCCGCTCTGCGCGACTCGGCCCGGCGCGCCGCCCCGATCCTGGCCAGCCAGCGGGAGATCGCACGAGCCGAGGAGCGGTCGGTCAGCGACGCTCTCACCGGGCTGCCCAACCGCCGCGCCGCCGAGGAGACGATCCGGCGGATGGTGGCGCAGGCCGGTCGGTCGCTGAGCCCCCTGGGGGTGGTGCTGCTCGACCTCGACCGCTTCCGCGTGCTCAACGACCTGCACGGCCACAGTCACGGCGACAAGGCGCTGGCGGCCGTCGCCCGGCTGCTCTCCGCCACCATCCGTGCCAGCGACTTCGCCGCCCGCTTCGGCGGCGAGGAGTTCATGCTGCTGCTGCCCGAGACCGACCGGCAGGGCTCGATCGAGCTGGCCGAGAAGATCCGCAAGCAGATCGAGCGCACCGAGCTGGTCCAGACCGGCCCGATCACCGCCAGCTTCGGCGTCGCCGGGCTCCCCGAGGACGCCGTCGACCCCGACGAGCTGGTGCGCAAGGCCGATCGCGCGCTGTACATGGCCAAGGCACAGGGCCGCAACCGCGTGGAGTCGGCCGACCCCAGCGGACACGGCGCCGGCCCGCTGGGCTAGATCGCCTGACGCGGCCTCGCTGGGTCCTACACGCCCGGTGCGAAGTGGTAGGCGGGGTGCGGCGGGACGTGCGGTCCCACCTCGAGCACGATCTCGGCATGGCGGGTGAGGGGAACGGCCTGCGGCGCGCCCAGGCGCCGGCGGCCGTCGACGAACACGCTCACCGGGCCGCTGAACGAGAGCAGCCGACGCGCGGACAGCGAGCGGCCCCAGCCCCGGAACAGGTCGGCGAGCGTCAGCCGCGCGCCCGGACGGGTCAGCACCACGCCGGTGGGCTCGAGCGTGACGAGGTCGCCGAAGCAGCGCGCGCCGGTGATCCGGCCTCCTGAGCGCCTCACCGGGCCGCGCACACCGATCCCGGCGGCGACGAGCACGACGCGATTGGCGGCGAACAGCTCCACGTGCACCCCGTCGCGCGGCCCCAGGGTCGCCCCGCAGGCTCCCGCCACCGGCCCGCGAGCCGGTGGGTGAAAGGCCGCGCCGTGTCCGATCGGGCGCGCCTGGGCGATGAGCGCCGCCGGGATGGCCTGCGCCGCGGGCGCCGCCTGCGACGGCGAGGGCGCGGCGGACGCGCCGCAGCCCGCCAGGGCCACGGCGGCGAGCGCGCTGACCAGGGCCGCTCCCGCGAGGCGCCGCCGCGGGCGCTCGGCCAGCGCGAAGACGACCGGCAGGAGCGCCACGCCCGCGCTCAGGCACGTCACCACCGCCACCCGCGCGATCGCCGCCGGCAGGGCGAGCAGCACGTAGCCATCGAGCAGGACCGCGATCAGCGACGCTCCCTCCCAGATCGCGACCGCGGCGATGATGAAGAAGGTGAACCAGCCGTGGCGGCGGCGCAGCAGGCGCCAGGCGCCCCAGCCCGCGAAGGCCAGCGCCAGCGCCAGCACGATCGCCTGCCCGACCGACACGGAGGGGCGGCCGTGCAGCTGCTGGCCGGTCACGGCGACGGCAAAGGCCGCCAGAGCGGTGGCGGCCAGCCCCCGGGCGACGCGCTCGTCGAGCTCGGGCCGGCGCACGCGCCGCGCCGCCAGCACGCATGCCAGCGCCACCAGGATCGGCCAGAGCCACACGATCGAGGGGCTGGGCGCGTAGTCGAGACCACCGGCGATCGCCGACGGCGCCCCGTCGACGCGCAGCGGGACCCGCCACGGGCCCAGGTAGCCGCCGCCCGGAGGCAGCACGGTCGTGGCCAGCGCGTGCAGGCGACCGTCATGCCAGCCATAGGCGTGACCGCTGCTGACCAGCGACCAGACCGGCGCCACCCGCGGGCCGGTGCGCAGCGGGGGCGTCTGCGCCGGGACCTGGTTGAGGTAGAACATCGCCGAGGCCCGGTTGACCTGAACCCCCCGGCGCGAGAAGCGCAGATATGGCGCCCCCTGGTAGTCCAGGACCACGACGGTACGGCGGGGATCGACCCGCAGCCACAGGCGCTGGTCGCCGTCGATGACCTTGGCGGTGAGACCGGCCGGCACCTGGCTCAGGCGGGCCAGGTAGCTCGACGCCGGCGGGTCGACGGGGCCGTGGGCAGCGGCCGTGGCCGGCAGCGCCAGAGCCGCCACAATCGTGATGAGCGCCCCGGTCAATCGCCCGCGCTGACGCCACACTCCCATATCCATTGCCAGACTCTACGCACCGTCTCGACTCCCACCGCCGGACGCGCTGGGCGCGCCGGCCGCGCGGCTCGCGTCCCCCGCTCCGGCGCCCGGCGCCGGGCTGGGCGTGCGTGTGCGCGGCAGTGGCCCTGGTCGTGGCGGCCGCCGCGCCGCCCGGGGCGCTCGCCGATGGCGATCCGGCCAGCGACGTGCTCGCCTCCCAGCTGGTCTACGTCCCCGGCGACGGCGACTTCGCGCCGGCCCAGACGGCCCAGCTCACCGGCCTGCTCGCGGAGGCGCGCCGCGCCGGGGTGCCCATCCGGGTGGCGCTGATCGCCACCCAGGCCGACCTCGGCTCGGTCACGGAGCTGTGGGCCAAGCCACAGAGCTACGCCCAGTTCCTGGGCCAGGAGCTCGCGCAGGTCTACCGTGGGCGCCTTGTCGTGGCGATGCCGGCGGGCGTCGGCGCGTACGACGTCGGCACAGGTGGCGCCCAGGCGCCGGCGGCCGGGCTGGCGGGGAGCAGAGGCTCGCTGGTGACCGCGGCGATGCGCGCCGTGGAGGATCTGGCCGTGACCGCCGGGCACCGCCTCACCCCTCCGGCGGCGGTGGCGAGGCCCCAGGCGGGCTCGGCGCTGGGTTCGGTCGACCTCGGATCGTGGCTGGCGCTGGTCGCCGGCGCGGCCCTCATCGCCCTGGCCTGGACCGCCAGCGTCCGCGCCCGGGGACTCGGAACCCGCCCGCCCGCGGACCCGGAGCCCTCCGCCCGGGGACCCGGAGCCCTCCCGCCCGCGGTGAACGGGTAGGCTGACGCCCATGGAGCCCGAGAGAGCCAGAGAGCTGCTGGCCCGCGAGCGCGATCGCATCGAGCAGGCGCTGGGCCTGCACAGCGGCGGGTCGCTGGAGTCAGACGAGAACGTCGAGCCCGGCGACGAGGGGTCCGAGGATCTCTACCAGGACGAGATGGACGCCGGCCGGCGTGCTGACCTGCAGGCCGACCTGGCCGCGGTGGAGCGCGCCGAGGCCCGGCTCAAGGACGGCACCTATGGGCTGTCGATCCTCAGCGGCGAGCCGATCCCCGACGGCCGGCTCGAGGCCCGCCCGACGGCCGAGCTGACCGTCGAAGAGCAGCAGCGTCAGTAGCGCGCGCCCGGCCTCAGCCGAGTTCAAGCGCGGCCGCGAGCGCGGTCCACTGCGCGCGCGGGATCCCGCGAACGCCCACCGGCTGCAGGCACACGTGGTCGGCGCCCGCCTCCAGATGCTCCCGGGCGGCGGCGGCGATCTCCTCTGCGCTCCCGTGGGGAACGATCGTGTCGATCAGCCGGTCCGAGCCGCCGTCGGCGATGTCCTCCTCGGTGAAGCCGTAGCGCAGCAGGTTGCGGGTGTAGTTGCGCAGCCCGAGGTACATCTCGGCGTAGCGGCGGGCGGTGGCGCGCGCCGACTGCGCATCGTCGTCGAGCACGCAGGCGAGCTCGGTGGCGATCAGCGGGTCCACGCCGAGCCGCGCCCTGGCCGCGCGGGTGTGCTCGGGCGGCACGAAGTAGGTGAGCGTGCCCCGCGAGCGCTCGCGGCACAGGTCGAGCATCTTGGGCCCGAGGGCGGCGAGCGCGCGGCGGTCGGCCGGGATCGCGGTGCGAGCGGCGTCGATCCCGTCGAGGAAGGCCCGTGTCGACGCCAGTGGGCGCGTGTAGTCACCGGTGGCCTCCGGGTGCCCGATCCCGATCCCCACCAGCAGGCGATCGCCGAACTCGGGGCTGAGCTCGGCGTACTCCCGCGCGAGGTCCTCGGGCCGGTAGGCCCAGACGTTGACGATGCCCGTGGCCACCGTCAGCGACGCGGTGGCCTCAAGCAACGGGCGCACGCTCGACAGGCGGGGCGAACCTCCCAGCCAGAAGGTGCCGAATCCCAGGTCATGGACGAGGGCGGCCGCCTCGCCGGCGTTCTCCTCGCCGATGGCGGGGTACGCGGTCCACACGCCGATGGTGCCGAGCTCCATACCGACAGCGTTGCACACACCGCCGTATGATCCGCCCGTGGACTTCTGGCGCCTGGACGCTGAGCAGATCGAGCCGCGCGCGCCGCGCGTCCTGCACTCAGACGACGAGGCCACCCGGGTGATCCTGCTGGCGCTGCCGGCGGGCGAGCGCCTCTCAGAGCATCAGGTCCACGAGCACGCTCTCGCCATCGTGCTCGACGGTGAGGTGGTGATCCGCGCCGGGACGGCCGAGGAGCGGCTCGGCCCGCAGGGGCTCGTCCACTTCAAGCCGGCGGAACGCCACGAGGTCGAGGCGGTCACCGACTCACGGCTGTTGCTCTGCCTGGCCCCGTGGCCCGGCCCCGGCCACCCCAGCCGGCCCGACTGAGGAGCGCACCCGCCGCATTCCGACGGCCACCTCGTCGAGCGCCTCCAGCGTGGGGGCGACGAGCGGGTGGCGGCGACCGGGCGGCAGCAGCGCGTAGACATCGCGGGCGACCGTCATCCCGGCGATGCCCCGCAGCGCCAGGTCCTTGAACGGATCGGCGAGCAGCTCTGCGACGAGCGTCACCGCCAACCCGCGGATGACCAGACCGCGGATCGCGAGCTGGTCGTGGGTGATGGAGACCAGCCGCGGCTCGAAGCCGGCGGCACGGCAGGCCCGCACGATCACGCCATCGGTGAGGGCGGCGGTCCAGTCGTCGTCGCGCAGGTCGGCGAGGCTCACCTCGCGCTGCGCCGCCAGGGGATGGTCGGGCGCCATGGCCACCATGAACTCCTCGTGGAGCAGGTGGTGGCGCTTGACCCCCGGGGGTTCGGGGCGCGACCACGTCGTGTCCTGGTAGGCGATGGCGAGGTCGAGCTCGCCGGAGGCCAGACGGGCCGCCAGCTCCTCGCTCGTCCCCTCGTCGATGGTGACGCGGGTGTCGGGATGCTGGTCGCGCACCCGGGCGATCGCGGCCGGCACGAACCCGGCCAGGGCGCTGGGCAGAGCGCCGATCCGCAGACGGGTGCGCTGACGCTCGGCCGCTCCGGACAGCTGGGTCTCGGCCAGTCCGAAGCGATCGGCGATGGCGTCGGCGTGCTCGAGCAGGATCTCGCCCTCGGGGGTGAGGCGCAGGCCACCGGGGCGCCGCTCGAACAGCTTGACGCCGACCTCTCGCTCCAGCGCCGCAACCTGATTGGACACCGAGGGCTGAGACAGCGCGAGCTGGCGCGCCGCGCGCGAGAACGACCGCTCGTGGGCCACGGCGCGGAAAGTGAGCACCCGGCGCGGATCCATAGTCATAGACTATCGAAACGCGAAAATCATCATTTGAAATTATGGGCTGGCCCGAGCACACTGGATGTCCGACCCCGAATCACAGGAGGATCGACACCATGAGCACCGTCTCCACCGTTCCCACCGTCGCGCTCAACGACGGCAACGAGATCCCGCAGCTGGGCTTCGGGGTCTTCCAGATCCCGCCCGCCGACACCGCCGAGGCCGTGCGCACGGCCTTCGAGACCGGCTACCGCCACATCGACACCGCCGAGATGTACGGCAACGAGGCCGGCGTCGGCGACGCGATCAGTGGCTCGGGCCTGAGCCGCGACGAGGTGTTCATCACCAGCAAGCTCTCCAACGCCTGCCATCACCCCGACGACGCCCGCAAGGCGTTTGAGCACACCCTCACCGCGCTGGGCTCGGACTACGTGGACCTGTTCCTCATCCACTGGCCGCTCCCGACCCTCTACAACGGCGACTACGTCTCGACGTGGAAGGTGCTGGAGGAGTTCAAGGCGCAGGGCCGGGCACGCTCGATCGGCGTGTCCAACTTCCAGGTACCTCATCTCGAGCGGCTCGCCGCCGAGACGGAGGTCACGCCCGCCGTCAACCAGATCGAGCTCCATCCCTACCTGCTCAACGACGAGGTCCGCGGCTACGGCGAGGACCATGGCATCCGCACCGAGGCGTGGTCTCCGATCGCCCAGGGCGGCGTTCTCGATGATCCCGCGATCGTGGAGATCGCGGGCCGGCTCGAGCGCACGCCGGCCCAGGTGGTGCTCCGCTGGCACCTGCAGCGCGGCAGCATCGTCTTTCCCAAGTCCACGACGCCGTCGCGGATCGAGGAGAACTTCGCGCTGTTCGACTTCGAGCTCGAGGACCGCGACATCGACGCCATCGACGCCCTGGATCGCGGCGAGGACGGGCGCACGGGACCCAACCCCGACGAGTTCGCACACATCCCCGACTGAAGTCCGAGGCGGTAGCCTCAGGCCCATGCTCGCACGCCGTCACGCCCACGCCGAGACGACGGGTCTCCGCGCCGTCGGCGCTGATGTGACCGGGGCCCGGCTCACGAGCCCCACGAGCATGGGCCCACTGGCGATCGCGGTCATGGCGGTCGGGGCGGTCGCCATCGGCCGGGTCGCGATCGGCCGCGCCGTGATCCGCACGCTGCAGGCGGGCGAGGTGGAGATCGGGACGCTCAAGGTCGGCGAGCTCGAGGTCGCCGGCCGCCGGTGGCCCGAGCCGCCCGCCGCCCCGGTTCACCCGGCCTGAGGCCGTCGCGCCGTCCTACGGGGCGGCGCCGCCCTGCTCCTGCTCGGCGCTGCGCTCGTGGCGCGGCAGGCCGTCGTCGGGCAGGGTGTCGTAGTCGGCGGCCTGTGAGACGAACCAGTGCGCGGCCACGCGCAGCCCGGTCGGCTGATCCAGCGTGCCCGCCACGATGCTGATCGTGTCCCGGCGCGGCGGGTCCCAGAACAGGCCCGAGCCGCACTCGGCGCAGAATCCCCGCCGCGCCCCGGCGTCACTCTGCGGGCTTCGCACCCAGCGCAGGCCCCGCTCCTCGGTCAACACGAGGTCCTCGCGCCGCGCCGCGGTACACGCGGCGACGTGACCGTGCCATCGCCGGCACTCCTCGCAGTGACAGATGAGGACCTCGCGCAGCGGCCCGCGGACCTCGTAGGCCACGGCGCCACAGAGGCAGTGCCCGGTGGCCGGCTCAGCCGGCACGCTGAGCCAACCGCGTATGGGCGCCGGCAACCGTCATGAACGCACCATAGGACGGAATCGAGTCGAACGTTCGTCCAGGGCAGAAGCTCCCCCCCGAAGCCGCCCGTTGATCAAATGTTCAGTCCAGGTAATGCCGCCCATGCTCAAACGCCTTCCATTCGTAGCCGCCGTGTTCTTCACGGCCGCGATCATCGCTTCGCCCGCGCTTGCCACCACGGCACCCGTGGGCCTGTGGACGCTTGACGAGGGCAGCGGGACTCACGTCGCCGACGGCTCGGGCAACGGCAACAACGGCGTGCTCTCAGGCGGGGTGTCATGGGTTCCCGGCGTCTCGGGAAGCGCACTCACCTTCGACGGCTCAACCGGCGAGGTCAGGGTCGCAGACAACACGGTGCTGGAACCTCGCTCGACGGTGACGGTGAGCGCGTGGGTCAAGCAGGCCGGCAGCCCCGGAGCCTTCCGCTACGTCGTCGCCAAGGGCGCCAATGGGTGCATCGCAGCGTCGTACGGCCTGTACTCCGGGCCGGACGGGGGCCTGGAGTTCTACGTCTCCCAGGGCCACGGCTCCATCTACGCCCGCTCGCCCGACGCCGGCCAGGATGTGTGGGACGGCAAGTGGCATCTGGCCGTCGGGACCTACGACGGCAGCACCATCCGCCTCTACCTCGACGGGGTCGAGGTCGGCAGCGGGACGCCGTGGGCAGGCTCACTCGAGTATCTGCTCCCCAACTCCAACGACTTCTACATCGGCAACTACCCGGGATGCGCCGACCATGAGTTCCTGGGCGCCATCGACGACGTCGCGGTGTGGAACCGGACGCTCGGCGCCGGCGAGATCGCCGGGCTCGTGTCGCCCGCCCAGCCGCCCGGTCAGCCCACGTCGCCGTCCGGCGGTGGCGGGGGCGGTGGCGGTGGAACCCAGGGCGGCGGCGGTGGAACCCAGGGCGGCGGCGGCCAGGGCGGCGGCAACACCCACACAACCGGCGGCATCGGCGGCGGAACCAAGACCAACAGCTCCACTCCGTCGATCCACGGACTGAAGCTGTCGCACTCGACGGTCACCGTCGATGCCCACGGCCACATCATCTCCGGTGGCTCGTTCGGGCTGTCGCTCAGCTATACCGCGTCGCAGGCGGGCGGCCTCACGGTCACGCTGCTGCGCTCCGAGAAGGGCGTGCGCCGCGGCAGCCGCTGCGTCGCACGGTCCGGCCACGGCCGCGCCCGCACCTGCACGCACTTCGTCGTCATCTCGAGCGTCATGCACACCGATCCGGCGGGCCGCCTCAGCCTGCGGCTCGCCCAGTTGCTCCATCACAGGCTCAGCCCCGGCACCTACCGCCTCGACGTCACCCCGCGCGCCTCGGGCAAGGTCGGCAAGACGGTGAGCGTGCGCCTGCTGGTGCGAGCGTCGCGCAGCCACCACTGAGCCGCACCCACGCTCGCCTCTCGTTCAGCGCGCCGGCGCGCGATCACCGGGCCGGCTCCCGGCGGTACCACCGCGGAGAGGTGGTCGGCGGGGGCCGCAGGCGCGCCTTGACGACGATGAGCGACGGCGCCGGCGTGGTCACGCTGTGCCTCAGGGTGGCCTCGAAGTCGGCGCCGAACCCCCGCACGGTGCTCGCCCCGATGCCGAACGAGCGCGCGAGCGCCGCGAAGTCGGGGCCGACGAGGTCGACGCCGAACGGTGCGTCGCCCGCCAGCTCCTGGTCAAAGCGCAGCATCCCGTAGCCGCCGTCGTCGACGAGGACCACCGTGAGCGGGATCTGGGTCTGGGCGACGGTCGCCAGCTCGCCGCAGGCGAACAGGAAGCCGCCGTCGCCACAGACGCACACCGCGGGCCCGACGTCGGCCAGGGCGGCGCCCAGCGACGCGGGGAAGGCGAACCCCAGCGTCCCCCACCCCATCGGGTAGGCGAACCTGCGCGGCGCGGGCACCCGCCGGTAGCCGGCAAGCCAATAGCCGGGGATGCACATGTCGGCGACGACCACCGCATCGGGCGGGAGCGCGCGGTCCATCACCGCCAGGAAGCCGGCGGCGTCGGCGTCGTCGGCCAGCACCGAGGCCGCCACGCCGGCCCGGACCTGCTCCAGGCGAGCCAGCATCACCTCGGCGCCGTCGCGGGCGCCCACCGCGGCGGCGAGTCTCTGCGTGACCTCGCGGGCGTCCCCGACGAGCGTCACGTCGGCGGCGTAGTTCTTGCTCGCGTCGACGGGGTCGACGTTGATGCAGACCAGCCGCGGCGGCTGGGGCATGAGCCAGTTCTGGGTCATCACGCCGTCGAAGTCGGTCCCGATCCCCAGCACCAGGTCGGCCTCGTCCCACAGCACGCCGACCTCCGGGGCGTGCACGGGGCCCGCGACGGCGCACGGGTGATCGGGCGCCAGGAGACCCCGGCTCATGTACGTGGTGATGACCGGGCAGGAGAGCTTGTGCGCCAGTGCCCCGACGGCGTCACCGGCATCGGCGCGCAGCGCGCCGCCCCCGGCCCAGATGAGCGGGCGCTGCGCCGCGGCGATGAGGCGCACGGCCTCCTCCAGGCCGTCTCCGTCGAACGTGGGCGGGTGCGGCGCCGGCGGGAGCTGGGGTGCGAGCCCGGGCGCGGGCCGCCCCAAGAGGTCGGTGGGAACGCCGAGGTAGACGGGGCCGCTGGGCGCCGCCAGGGCCGCGTGGGCGGCGGCGACGACGGCGTCTCCCACCTGGGCGGCGGTGTCGACCAGCGTCGCGGCCTTGGTCACCGGAGCGAACATCGCGGTCTGGTCGCGGGTCTCGTGCAGGCTGCCGCGATAGGTGTCGGGGCGGCGGATGGCGGCGGGGATGTCGGTGGCGATGACCAGCACGGGCGAGCCCGACGCCATCGCCTCCCCGGTGGCGCCAAGGGTGTTCGCCGCGCCCGGCCCGGTGGTGACAACGGCCACGCCCAGGCGACCCGTGGCGCGGGCGTAGCCGTCGGCGGCGTACACGGCCGCCTGCTCGTGGCGGACCCCGACGAGCCGGATCGATGACTCCGACAGCGCCTTCCAGATCGCGAGGTTGTGAACGCCGGGCAGCCCGAAGGCGACCGACGCGCCGAGGCGCTCGAGCGCCTGCACCATGCGGACCGCGGCGGTGGTCGGCTCGGCGCCGGCGGGCCCGGCGGGGGGCACCGCGGCCCCAGTGGGCTGGATGTGCGGGTCGGCGCTAGACAATGTTGTACTCAGGGCGCAGCATGGCATCGCTGAAGCGGTTGACGCTCAACGGCCCGATGTCGACAAAGGGCCGGCGCCCGAGCACGAGATCGCGCAGGATCTCGCCGACGGCCGGACCCTGGAGGAACCCGTGGCCCGAGAAGCCGGTGGCGTAGAGGAAGCGGCTGACGCGCTCGGACTCGCCGATGATGGCGTTGTGATCGGGCGTGACCTCGTAAAGCCCCGCCCAGCCGCCCTTGATGCCGGCCTCGGCGATGCGCGGCGCGCGACGGGAGGCGACGTCGAGCAGGTCCGGCACCCAATCGTCGGTGGTCTCCAGGGCGAATCCCGGCTGCTCGCCCGCATGCGACATCCCCAGGAGCAGGCCCGGCCCCTCGCGATGGAAGTAGAAGCTCGACGCGAAGTCGATGGTGAAGGGCAGATCCGGCGGGAGGCCGTCCATCGCCTCGGTGAAGAGGATCTGCCGACGCAGCGGGGTGACCGGGAGCGCCTCCCCCACCATCTCGCCGCAGGCGCGCGACCATGCGCCGGCGGCGCAGATGACCACGTTGGTGGCGATCGGGCCGTGGCTCGTCTCGACGCCGGTGATGGTCTCGCCGGCGGTCGTGATGGCCGTGACCTCGCACCCGGTGCGCACCTGGGCGCCGAGGGCCCGCGCCGCGGTGGCATAGCCCTGTACGACGGCCTCAGGCGTGGCGTGGCCGTCCCGCGCCGAGAACGAGGCGGCGAGGATGTCATCTCCGGCCAGCAGCGGGCACAGCGCGCGAGCCTCGTCGCCTGTGAGCATGCGTGAGGGCACGCCGTAGCTGTTCTGCAGAGCGACGTTCGCCTCAAACGCGGCGACGTCGGCCTGGCTGCTGAGCACGAACAGGTAGCCGCTGCGCTTGAGGTCGATCTCCCAGCCCGGCCGAGTGGCGAAGCGGTCGAACGCCTCGAGGCTGCGCTGGGCGATCTGGATGTTCAGGGCGTCGGAGAACTGCGCCCGCACGCCGCCCGCCGCGCGGGAGGTGGACCCGCTGCCGAGTTGCGCGCGCTCGGCCAGGACGACGTCCACGCCCGCCTCGGCGAGGTGAAAGGCGGCACTGGTCCCCATCACTCCCCCGCCGACGATCACCACCGATGCGGACCCCGGCAGAGGCGCAGTCGCTCTGGACATGCCCGGTGTCATATCACCCCGCGCGCGGCCCGGGCGGGGTGAGACCACGCGCGCGGGGGCGTTGACGCAGGGCCTGACCAGGTAAGGCCCCACCCCGCGCCAGGTAAGGGGCACAGCCCGCAAACCGGCTGCATTTGCCGGATGTGCGGGGGCCCTCTTAGGCGCATCATGGCATCACGTCAAATCTTCGAAGGAGCCCACGATGAACGCCCCCCTCAGTGCAGTGATGGCCCAGGAGCACCTCTCAGACCTGACCCGAGCAGCGGCCCGCTACAACGACGTCCCGAGCCGGCCGCTGTGGCGGTCGGGACCGGCAGTGGAGCTGCGGCCGGCGCGCGCCGACGACGACGGCGCCGTCCGCGAGCTGGCCGCCCTTGACGATGCCCGCCCGCTCGAAGGCCCGGTCCTGCTTGCGATCGTCGGCGGCGACGCGGTGGCGGCGATCGCCCTCGACGACAAGCGCGTGGTGGCCAATCCGTTCGTGCCCAGCGCCCACGCGGTGTCGCTCCTGCGCATGCGCGCCGATCATCTGTCCCACGTGGCGCCGCGTCGCCGGCGCCGGATCCGCCTGCCGCGCCTGCGGCTGGCCTGACGCGCCGCCACACCGTGATCGGAGCCGACGGTGGGTTGCCCGACAATGGTGACCGTGGATTTCGATGACCTGTACGGGCTGCCGCTCGACCGTTTCATCCCCGAGCGGGCGGCGCTGGTGCGGGAGCTGCGGTCAGGCGGAGAGCGCGAGCGGGCGGCCGTCGCGGCCGCGCTGCGCAAGCCGTCGGTCGCCGCCTGGGCCGTCAACCAGCTGACCCGCAGCCAGCGGCGCGAGGTCGAAGGGCTGTGGGCGGCCGGCGACGCCCTCCGCGACGTCCAGGCGCGCGTGCTGGGTGGCAGCGCGGATGCCCGGGACCTGCGCTCGGCCGCCGAGGGCGAGCGCGCCGCCGTCGATGCGCTGGTGGACCTGGCACGGGGGCTGCTCAGCTCCGGCGGGCACGGGCTGAGCGCGGCCACCGTCGAACGGGTGGCCGAGACACTCCACGCGGCGGCTCTGGACGACGGCGCGCGCGCACAGGTGACCGAGGGCCGGCTCGTGCGCGAGCTGCGCCATGTCGGCCTGGGCGCCGGGCTCGGGGATCCGGGCGCGACACCGCGCCCCGCGGCCCAGGCGGGCGCCGCCTCTGCGGCGGAGCGCCCCGCAGCGAAGGGGCGCGCGGCGTCTCGGGCCGAGCGTCACGCTGTCAAGGCGCGCAAGGAGGCCGAGGCCGCCGAGCGCCGGGAGCGCGAGGCGGCCCACAAGCAGGCGCGCGTCGTCGAGCGCGACGCCGCCCGAGAGGTCGACCGCGCCCAGCGCGCGCTGCGCACCGCGCAAGAGCGGGAGTCACGCGCCGCCGAGGCGCTCAGCCGGGCGCAGGCCGCAGTCCAGGAGGCGCAGGGCGGCGTCGACGCCGCCGTCGCCGCCCATCGTCAGGCCAAGGCGCAGCTCGACGGCTCCTGACCGGCCGGCCGGCGAACCGTCACGGATCGCGGGCCGTATCACCACCACCGCCGATGACCCCCACCGACCTTCCCCCCAGCCACACCATTTTTCCAGATATTGGAACGTTCCAGTCGTCCGGGAAGAAATCCCACCTGGTCAGCGTCTCAGCTGTCATGGACCGGGAACATCAGACGTCTGACATCATGGCCCGAGCTGCGGCCGCGCCCGTCGTGGCGCCGTGCGCCCGAGCCGGAACCGAGGTGCTCGCCGACGGCACGCTCATCCGTATCGAGCCGCTGCGGCCTGGCGATCGCGCGACGGTGACGGGGCTGTTCGCACGGCTGAGCCCCGAGTCGCGCCTGCGCCGCTTCTTCTCCCCCAAGCCTTCGCTGAGCGAGCGCGAGGTGACGTTCCTCACCGATGTGGGACGGATCGAGCACGCCGCGATGGCGGCGGTCGACGTGCGTGACGGCTCGATTCTGGGCATCGCGCGCTACGTGGAGCACCAGGGCCGTCCCGGCGAGGCCGACACGGCCGTCGCCGTCGCCGACGACGTGCAGCGGCGGGGGATCGGCACCGCGCTGATGCTCCGGCTCATCGCCTGCGCCCACTCCAACGGATTTCACCTGCTCACGGCGACGACGCTGTGGGAGAACCGGCCGGCCCGGGCGCTCATGCGCAGCACCGGGTTCCAGGCCCGGGCGAGCTCCGGGACAGAGATCGAGCTCGCGCTCGACCTCGACCGGGTGATGCGGCGCGACCCCGATCCGGTGGCGAGCTGAGGATGCTGGCGCTCGAGGCCATCGGGATCGAGCTGGTCGCCGGATGCGTGGCCGGCGCGCTCGTGGCGCGGGCCCGTCATATGGGGCTCGCGCGGCGACGGCACCAGATGGCCCGCCACCCCTCACCGACGTTCGTGTTCGCCGACCTGGTGGGCTACACGTCGCTCACCGAGGAGTCCGGCGACCAGGCCGCGGCGGACGTGGCCCGCGAGTTTCGCCGAGCCATGTCCGTCCTCAGCCGACAGCACGGCGCCTGCCACGTCAAGTCGATGGGCGACGGGGCGATGATCTGGGTCCCCGACGCCGGGTCGGCGGTGCGGCTCGCGCAGCGCACCCTCACCGAGGTCGGCCTGCGGCCCGACCTGCTCCCGGTCCGCGTCGGCGCCCACTCCGGGCCGGCCGTCATGCACGACGGCGACTGGTTCGGAAGCGCGGTCAACGTGGCCGCGCGCCTGGCGGACGCGGCCGAGCCCAACGAGGCGATCGTCAGCGACGTGACCCAGTCGATCGCCGACGACGGTGCCCGGACCGCGCTGTGCTGCCCCGACGAGGTGGGGCTGCGCGGCGTGCCGCGGCCGGTCGCCGTCTGGCGGATGACGGCCCACTCAGCCACAGCCGCCAGGCCCGCCCGCGCCCGACGGGCGTGGCGAGGAGACGAGCCGGCGGCGGTGGAGATCTGATCGCGTTACACAGGACATGGACCTCGGATCGCTGCCGAGGATCATGTCTCAGCAGCCCGCGGACGAGCCTGCTGCGGCGCCCCTGAGCTGAGGCCGCCGCGCCGCCACGGGTCCCGCGCCGGCCGTCATCGCATCCTCGCGGCCTGCCGGATCAGGGCATCGACCTCGGACAGCTTCGCCTCGATCTCCGGGGTCACGACGAAGGGGTAGAGGTCGCCCTCGCCCATGCTGCGATTCACCGCGTTCAGCGCGTAGGTGAGGGGCAGCCAGGCGTCCAGCATGCTCCGCACGTCGCCGATGGTGGCGTCCGAGAGCGCGAAATGCAGTGGAGGGCCGTCGGCGGTGGCGATCTGCGGGCCATCGCTGCGCAGGCCGTAGGCCGCGGCCGTCTGCAGCGTGTCGCGAATGTGCAGGTAGTGCGCAAACGTCTCGCCCCAATCCTCGAAGGGATGCATGGCGGCGTAGGCGCTGACGAACGACTGCTCCCACCCCGCCGGCGGCCCGTCTCGGTAATAGCGGTCCATCGCCTCCTGGTAGTCGGCGCGCTCGTCGCCGAACACCAATCGGCAGCGGCGCTGATCGTCACTGCCGTCGGCGACGAGGATCGGCTCGTAGTAGTGGCCGACCTCGTGACGGAAGTGGCCGAGCACGGTGCGGTAGGGCTCCCCGAGCCGCACGCGCATCTTCTCACGATGGGCGGGATCGGTCTCGTCGAGATCCAAGGTGATCACGCCGTCGGCGTGACCGGTGCTCACCGCCTCGCTGTCGCTGGACAGCAGGTCAAAGGCCAGTCCGCCCTCGCGATCGCGAAACCCGTGGAGCGGCAGGCCGAGCCCACCCAGCTCGAACACCAGCCGGCGCTTCGCCGCCTCCGCGACCCGCAGGCCACCGAGCCCATCGGGATCGTGATCGTTGGGCCGGGTGCGCGTCAGCGCGCAGCTCACACACAGCTCACCGCTTGCTCTCACCAGCCAGTTGCAGGCCGCGACCACCGCGTTCGCACACCGGTCAAAGGTCCCGCCGTCGCTCGAGGTGGAGCCCACCTTGCGCAGGCTCGCGCTCTCCAGGTCAACGCCGAGCTCGCTGCCGCAATGCAGGCACGTCGTGCTCTCGAACGTCACCAGCCGGGAGCACACCGGACATGCGAACGCGAGCATCAGCGCGGGAGGGGCATGTGCGGCACGGAGCGGCGATGTTAGTCACCGCGGGGAGCGAAGGATCGCTCCCCGCGATGACCGCGCGCTACCTCACCCGGAAGGCCAGCCGCAGCACCGTCTCCAGGTGCCGGCCGCGCCCGGTGGTGACGGCAAGCGTGTAGCGCCCGCGGGGCAGGCGTCCCAGGCCCAGGCGGACGACCTTGCCCTGGCGGGTGATGCGCAACGCCGCGGTGCGGATCACCTGGCCTCCGCGCTTGACGGTGAACCGTGTGTCCGAGCGGGCCGCCGTGGAGAACGTGCCGGGCGCGAACTCCAGGGTGCACAGCGCGCGGGCCGCGACGGTGTTGCGGCACACGATCGTGCCCGCGGGACCGGCCGGTCCGGTGGCCCCCCGCGGTCCGGCAGGACCCTGTGGGCCCGCCGGCCCGGCCGGACCCGTGGTCGGGGCGGTCCCGGCGCCCGAGACGTTCACCGCGAGCGCGCTGGCGGAGTTGCTGACGATGGTGAGCGTCGCTGAGCTCGCCCCTGTCGCCTGGGGGGCGAAGCGCACGCCGAGCTGGCAGCTTGCGCCCGCCGGCACGGGAGCGACGCAGCCGTCGATGATGAGGTAGTCGCCGGGGTCGGCGCCGCCCGGCTGCACGCCGGCGACGTTCAGCGGCGAGCCGCCGTTGTTGGTGACGGTGACCGTCTGCTCGCGTCCGACCGAGCCCGTGGGCTCAGAGCCGAGGCTGAGCGAGCTCGCGCTGATGCTCGCCGGCGGGCCCGGGACCACCGTGACGGTGACGCTGGCGGCGTCGCTGGTGACCGTCGGGCCGCTCGTATTCGTCGCCTCCGGCGCGAGGTAGCTCGAGCCGCCGGCGCCGCCCCCGTCGGGCGGGAGCAGCCCGCCGGCGCCGCCCCCGCCGCCGAAGTAGCCACCGCCACCGCCGCCACCGCCTTGGCCGGAGATGAGGCCGCCGCCCATGCCGCCGACGGCGAAGCCGCCGGGCGCGCCGTTGTCGCCGGCGCCGCTGCCATCGACGCCGCCGGCCCCTCCGGCGCTCTGGGTACCCGGCTGGGCGGCAGCCCCGATGATGGGGGTGGAACCGGCTGCGCCCGCGTCACCTCCGGCGCCGCCGCCGAGGCTCGCGCCACCGCCGCCCCCTGCGACGAGAAGCTCCGATCCGGGCGTCGCCGCGCCGGTGCCGACGCTCACACCCGAGGCGCCGCCGCCCGCGCCGGCATACCCCGTCGCGGCGCCGCCGCCGCCGATCCCGCCCGGACTGGTGCTCGGAGCGGGGGTGCAGACGCCTCCGACGCCGCCCACACTCACGGTGACCTGCTCGCCGGGCGAGACGGGGAACGTGCCGGAGACCGAGGCTCCGCGTCCACCACCGCCGTTCGTGCACCACCCGCCGCCGGCGGCGCCCACGGCGGCGATGGAGAGCTGGGTGACCCCGCCGGGCACGGTGTACACCGATGTGCCGGGGGTGGTGAACGTCTGGGTCGTGGCGGCGACCGCCGCCGGCGGCGCTGTGACCGCCGCCAGCGCGGCGAGGATCCCGACCGCACCACACCCCAGCGACCGGTGCCCGATGTGCCGGCGCTCCCGGCCGGCGGCTCTCGGCGATGTTCTCATGGCGTATCCCCCTTCGATGGCGTGTGAGCGATGTCGCGTGACGCCACGCCGGCCGGCTGCGGCCGGTGGCGCTCGGTGACGACAGGGCCGAGCGTGACACGGCGGTGACGTCCGCACATCGGTCAAACGCCCACTTCGTCGCCCGGCTATTTAGATCGTTCAGGCCACGTCTTTAGAGCGACACGCGGGTCGAAGGCGCAAACCCGGGCTCAGCCGGGCGCGCCGGGATAGATCACGTACTCCCACTGGGGGACCGCACCGGCCAAACGGGCGGTGGCATCCGCCGAACTGCATGGTGGCGCGTTCCGAGCTCACGCGCCATCGATGCTTGGCAGCGGTGGGCGGCTGCTTGATGACCTGGGGCTCGGCGGCCGGTGCGCAACGACCCCCGCCGGTCGCTGAGATGCGCGTAGCGGGAGCAGAGCAGCGCTGTCAGGTGGACGCGGATGCCGGTCGACGATCCGTCGTGCGGGAGGCCTGGATCGCCGGCTGTCAGGTTGTTCGGGCCTCGCGTGTCTAAGAGGCATGCACGTGATCTATCTCGTTACCACGATCCTGGCGGCGCTCGCCAACGCCTGTGCCGCGTCGTTGAACTTCGTTGGCGCCGAGTCGGTGAAGGTCGTCGCTGACCGGGTACGGGTCTCCCGACGGTGGATGGTCCCGCTCGGCGCCGTGTTGGCCTCGGCGGCGGTCGGACTTCTGGCAGGCTTGGTGGCGCCGGGGCTCGGGACGGCTGCCGCGATCGGCCTGGTCATCTATTTCATTGGCGCGGTCACCGCTCACCTACGGGTCCGCGACCACCAGATCGGCGGAGCCGTGTTCTTCCTGCTGCTGGCGGTGGCGGCGCTGGCGACGAGCGTTGGGTACCACAACCATTGGTGAGGACATGACCGCGGCGGCGGGAAGCTGACGATGGACGAGCGCGAGTGGTTGACCGAACGGTTCGAGCAGCACAGGCCCCAGCTCCGCGCGGTCGCCTATCGGATGCTCGGGTCGGTCGGCGAGTCTGACGATGCCCTGCAGGAGGCGTGGCTGCGGATCCGCGACCAGGATCCTGGCACCGTTGAGGACATGCGGGCGTGGCTGACGACAATCGTCGGCCGGGTGTGTCTGAACATGCTGCGCTCACGCCGAGCGCGACGCGAAGAGCTTGCGGTGCACGTTCCGGATCCCGTGGTCGCCTTTGAGGAGGATGACCTCGAACGCGAGACGCTCCTGGCCGAGTCCGTAGGTCTGGCGCTCCTGGTGATACTCGACGCGCTGAGTCCCGCCGAGCGACTCGCGTTTGTGCTCCACGACGTGTTCGGCGTGCCATTCGCCGACATCGCCACCGCGCTCGGCCGCTCCGAAGCTGCCGCCCAGCAACTCGCCAGCCGCGGCCGTCGGCGGGTGCGCGACTCGCCGGAGCCCGACCGTGATCTCGCGCGGCAGAGACGCGTCGTCGACGCGTTCTTCGCCGCCTCGCGCGACGGCGACTTCGATGCCCTGCTCAAGGTGCTTGACCCCAGCGTGGAGCTGCGGATCGACGGCGGCGTCCTGCGCGCCGAGGCCTCCCTCGTGCTGCACGGCGCGGACGCAGTGGCCGCCCACACGGCCACCTACTCGAACCTCTACCCGTTCGTCAGACCCGCCCTCGTCAACGGCGCCGCCGGGGCCGTGGTGGCGCCACCCGGTGGCGTGTTCTCGGTCATGGCCTTCACCGTCACGAACGGGACGGTCGCCCAGATCGATGTTCTTCTCGACCCGGAGCGCCTGGAGCAACTCGACCTCACCATCCCGCCGACCGCGGGCACGCACCGCTGAGCCCAAGCGAGCTTTCCGCGCCACGCAGCACTCGGCCCATGACCGTTTGAATGCCGGGCGGCGACGGAAAGCTGGTGGGCGTGCCCCGGCGCAGACGGAGGGGAGAGTCTGTGTGTGGGCTCACCGCAGACGCTGAGCGAAGCCGAACGACGAATCGTTGCCGTGGGGGCGGCTGATTGTGCTCGGACCGTTCGAGGCGGGAGCTCCCGGCGATGCCCCCCGCGATGCCGTCGCGAGAACGCGGGCCTTCGGCCGGGGCGAGCTTGACGTTGGAGAGGAGATTGGCGCCGGTTCCCCGGCGGCGGCGCCGCACGTGAGGTGAGCGACCCGGCAGCGGCTGCTGCCGCCCGAGCGGCGGGGCAGGCCGCCGCAATCCCTCACATGAGTGCGCATGCCTTGGCGCCGCGGCGTATGCCGCCAGGGCCGTGGGACTGGCCAGCCGCCCGATCTGCGCCCTGTGGCCTGCGCCCTGCCTCCGGCGAACTGCGCGACCGGCGGCCCGGACCGATCGGAGCCGCGTGACCGGGCTTGCCCGAGAGCGGCCACGCGCCGCGATACTCAGGACGGTCGATCGGCTGCCCGAGGGACAGTGGGGCGGGCCGCAGGACGCCCGGCGCCTTACGGCCTGTGATGTTCCGCTCAGGTCGCGCAGGGGCCAGGCTTGCCGTGCGTGCGCGTCCAGATGGCATGCGCGGCGGCGACCACTGGGAGCTTGTTGTCGCTCGTGGTTAGGTCATCGCCGACGAGTATCAAGCAGGGGCCCTCAGTGAACAGCACGTTGGCATCGGCGTTCGGAAAGACCCATCCGTCCGCGCTGGGGACGCCGGGGATGGTGAAACGCGTCGTGTTCGCCGGCGCTTGCGGCCCGGAGGCGAACTCGTTCAACTCCGTGGCTTCCTCTCGCGCGGCCGCGGACGCCGAACCCAGCCGCATGGCCCAGGAGACGCCCTGACTGGTCTGGACGCTTATCGCCTCGCGAAAGCCCTCCTTGGCCAGGCGCTTGTTCTCGGCGGCGGCGTCGGGCACGCCGCCGGAGGTCCACTGTGCGGGGGTCAGGTCCGCGGTCGCCGGGCCGGTCCGCTGCATCCCCGTCTCCTCATGCGCTCGGACCAGGTAGGCGCTCAGAGGCAGCCTCGGTGTGCTGCTCTGCGCCGCGCTTCCGCAGGCGCTACACATCACCGCCGTGGTCACCAGCACCGCCCACGTCCCATGCGCGTAGCTCCCGATCTCCCCCGTCCGTCCCCGAACCGTCGCGAGTCTGCGCCGCCGCCAGGCCAAGCGCAACGCCGGTCCGCGACGGTTTTCATCAGTCTCGGGCGAGCCCCGTCGTCCTGGCACCAGCCCCGGGCGCCGCGACGATGCAGGAGTTCGAACCCGCCGGATGCGCCACGCGACTATGCGTGCAATCGTCCGATCGCTCGCACGACCCGGCGTGACGGACGTCACTGCGGTCATGCCTAGGCCTCTTCGGGGAGCGGCACGGTGTGGATGAGAACGATCTTCCAGTCGCTCCCTCGGCGCCGAAAGACGATCGATGTCGGAGCGGAGATGGTCTGCTGCTGCCCGTCCAGCGTGTAGGTCTGATCCAGGACGAAGGTGACCAGGCCAGCGTCACCCCAGGCGTCCTCATGAACATCACTCATCCGAGAGCGCACGTCTGAGACGGTCTCTTTGAGCTGTGTGAAGTAACCCTCGAGCGCCGGCCGTCCGCGCATCCACCTGCGCGCGATCTCATCGACGCCCTGAACCTCATCGTCGACCATCCCACCGAGCGCCTCAAGTTCCATCGCGTCCAAGTGCTCGAGCAACCGGCTGACCGCCTGCTGGAGGGAAGTCTCGGCTCGTGCCGCCACCAGGTCTCCTTTCGATCTCGTTTAGCCGCTGCTGCCCACCCGCCCTACATTCGAGTGCACGGGCGCGCCGTGAAGCGGCGTGCCGCCATCGTCTGCCTCGCGGCAGTCCAGAACTACGGCCACCTGGCCATTCTTCGGCGCCCCGCCAGCCGGACTCGGGATAGCCGGCGGACCCGCGAGCCGAGGGCCTGGCGGCTCAGGCCCGAACCGGCTGGCTCGTCGCCGGTGAAGGTGACGGTGGCGCGTGCGTTGCCATCACGGCGGCGAGCTCGGTGCGGTTGGCCACGCGTAGCTTCAGATACACGCTGGAGAGATGCATCTTCACCGTCGCGCGCGACACGAACAGGCGCGCGGCGATCTGCGGATTTGAGAGGCCACCCGCCGCGAGGGTGGCGACATCGAGCTCAGCCGGCGTCAGGCTTCCCCAGCCAGCCGGCGCGCGATCGCGCCGCCCCCGGCGTCGGCGGGCGTAAGCGATCGCCTCGGCCAGCGAGAGCTGCTCACCCTCCGCCCACGCCACATCCCAGTCCTCGGCGCCGCGCTCTAACGAGGTCGCGCGGGCCGCCTCCAGCCCCTCCCGCGCCGATCTCAACACCACGCAGCCCAGTCGCGCCCGCTCGGCTTCCGCGGCCGCAGCCAGACGAGCGGCCCGCGGCGTGTCGCCCGTCCGCGCCGCGAGCAGCGCCAACCAGTGCAAGGCGTCCACTGCCTCCCGTTCGAGGCCCAGCTCCGCGTCGGTCGCCAGCGCCGTCTGAAGCAGATCTCGGGCGTGATCGAGGTTCCCGGCGCGCATCGCGGCACCGCCGTAGAGAAACTGGGCGATCGCACCGTGACGCGCGCTCTTCGTTCGCCTCGACACCGCCTCGAGCTCGCGTGCCTGGGCCTCGGCCTCGGCCGCGTCGTGTCTGGCCAGCGCGATCCGCCCCAGCACCTCGCGGACCAACGCGAGCGTGTGCTGCTGTGGTACCTCGAGCAACCGCAGCGCGCGGGCCTCGGCGCCGTCTAGGTCGTCGACAGCCAGGTCAGCAATCAGCAGGGCCAGGTCGATCGCCGGAATCGCCTGGAGCGCCCCCAACTCCTGGGCGCGTCTCATCTCGCGTGCACCTTCGCTGAGCGCCTCCTCGGTCCGACCCAGGAGAGCAAGGGCGTGGATCCGGAAGCCTGCGATCTGGAAATGGGTCATCGAGGGCCAATCGCCCTCCAGGGCTAGCGCGAGATCGGCATGTGCCAGCGCTCGCTCCGGTGACCCGGCGATCACCTCAATCCAGGCCGCGGCGACTTCGGCAAACGTACGCAGCCTGACGTGCTCGGAGGCGCTCGGAATCGTCAGGAACTCCTCATACGCGGTGCGGGCGGCATCAAAACGATCACTCGTCGCCTCCACCACCGCCAGATTGCACAGCGCCCACGCCGTCCCCAACCAGTCCCCGTTGGCACGGGCCAGCTCGGCCGCCTGGTAGGCGTTCCGTCGCCCCTGCTCCATGTCGATGCCCGTCAGGGTGAGCACGATCGCCGACATCCGTAGACAACGGACCTGCGCCTCGACGTCCGCGACACCCTCCAGCAGAGCCAGCCCGGCCTGGGTGTCGGCGATCGCCCCGGCGTAGTCTCCAGAGAGCATCCCAATCACCCCGGCGCCACAGTGGACAACCGCTCGTCCGCCCGGATCGCTGCCCGGTGTCGCCGCAAGCACCGCAGCGCACGCCGCCCGGCCCTCCTCGAAGTGCTCGGCCAGCACCCAATGGTTCATCAGGTCCGCCACCATGCCTGTAGCGCCGTCGATGTCGCGCTCGACCGCCCACTCCAGCGCGCGACGCAGATTGGCGGCCTCCTCGTCGATCACTGCGTGCCCGTCGCTCTCCAACACCAGCTCATCCGCGGTCGCCGCGAACGCACGGAAGAACACCAACCGGCGATCCTCGGCCTCGTCATCGTCTGACTCCAGACACAGCAGCTCGAAAGCCTGTTCGCGGATTGTCTCGAGGAACGCCCAACGCTCCGGCCCTCTGGCCCTGACTGACACGATCAGCCCCTTCGCCTCCAGCGAGTCCAGCAGCCCGCGCA
The DNA here is from genome assembly GCA_963771675.1 of uncultured Actinomycetota bacterium. GTDB lineage: Bacteria > Actinomycetota > Thermoleophilia > Solirubrobacterales > Solirubrobacteraceae > Palsa-465. The sequence continues at coordinate 309,243 of CAVYUJ010000014.1, forward strand.
CCTCGCCCCCGTCCGCGAGAGGCCCCGCGATTGCATGAGCGCCAGCGACGGTGAAGCCGCCGCCGAACACCGACAGCCACCGCAACAGCTCCCTTTCACGAGCCTCCAGCAGGTGATAGCTCCAATCGAAGGAGGCACGCACCGAATGGTGATGCGGCGAGCCGCCATCCGCGGTGATCGTTTCCAAACGACCGCGCCGCGTCAATCCCTCGGCCACCTCACTCACGCTCACCGCACCGACGCGGGCCGCCGCCAGGCACAGCGCCAGCGGCAGGCCGTCGAGCTGATGGCAGATCCTCGCTACCGCTCTGGCCACGGCGGGAGTCAGGGCAAACCCGGCGTCCGCGGCTGCCGCCCGGTCCACGAACAACCGCCCAGCATCCGAGCGCACCACCGCCCCGATCCCACCCCCGGGCTCAGGCAGACTCAGCGGCCCGAGTCGGAACACCTCCTCGCCCACGATCCCCAACGGCTCTCGGCTCGCAACCAGCACCCGCAGTCCGGGAGCCCCGTCAAGGAGCTCTCGCACGACACGCCCGGCCGGTGCCGCCAGATGCTCGCAGTTGTCAAACACCAGCAGTAGGCGACGCTCGGCGAGGTGCTCCAGCAACACCTGCAACGGATGGCAGCCAACCCGCTCGCGAGCACCAACGGCACGCAACGCCGCATCGACCAACTGCTCTTCGCTGGCCGCGCCCGCAACCTCGATTACAACCGCCGAACCGGGCAGTGCAGATGAAACCGGCCGCTGAGCAACCTCGAGCGAGAGCCGGGTCTTACCGCACCCCCCCGCGCCAGTCACGGTCACCAACCGCGCGGACCCCAACATCCGCTCCACCTCGACGAGCTCGCGCTCGCGTCCGATCAGTGGGCCCGCCCCATCCATACTCGACCACGATCGTCTCAGAAACGGTGACCACGATGGAGAAACCATGCCGACTCCACGCCTCGCCCGTGACCGCATCTCCGGCGCAGGCTCCCGCGTCCGGCGACCAGAAAACACCACCATGTGGCCAGCATTCGGACAGGTCGCACCCCGCACACGATCTCGCGGCAGATTCGCTCGCCACTCACCTCGCACTCGCGCACACGAACCCACCTCAGCCCACGGACAGCACCCGGTGCCCGGACCATCGCGGCTGACCGAGCGTCAGCGAGGGCGATAGCAGGAGCCGGCGCAGCCGGCGGGGACCTCGGTCAGAATGCTCATCAGATCGAGCCGGCCATCCGACGGCTGTCTGCAGGGGCTTTATAAGGGTGAGCGAGGGGACTCGAACCCCCGACCGCCTGGACCACAAAACGGCTATCCGGACTCTCCGCCAGTCTCTGATTGTCAGCATTTTCGCTGCAAAAAGGTGTTTTCTGAGTGCGCCCGAGTCGCGCTGAGTTGAGACGACTTCCGGCCGAAGTGGTACAACGGAATGAGCATTCCGGAGGGTGATGGCGGAGGCGAGCGACAACCGAGCAGCAGTCCCCCGCACGCAGCGCGGCGCGCGCTATGGCAGCGGCACGTTGGTTCGCCGGAGCGGGCCGAAGGGTGACACGTGGATCGCGAAATGGCGCGATGGTGGCCGCCAGATCCAGCGCGGGCTCGGGTTCGTGCATTGCAACGCTCACCCGCAGGGGTTGACGCGATCTGAGGCCGAGGCGGCGCTGGGTCGGCTGCGCCAGGAGGTGGCGGTGCAGCGCGCCGCCGAGCGCGAGGCGGAGGCCAAGCGCGCCGCCGAGGAGAAGCGCCGGCCGCTGGCCCGCGTGGGCGAGTCGCTCATCGCGGCCAAGCGCGCTGCCGGACGCAAACCGAGCACCATCGAGGGCTACTCCTACTGGCTGCGCATCCACATCATCGACTTCTTCGGACCCAAGCCGGTGGGCGACATCACCCGCGATGACGTGCGGGACTTCGCGACGGCCCTCGAGCGCAAGGGCCTGGCGCCCAAGTCGCGGGCCAACGCGCTGGGGGCGCTGCACTCGCTCATCGAGTTCGCGCTCGACGAAGGCTGGATGACCGGCCAGAACCCGGTCAAACGGGTCGCCAAGCCGGCGGTCGCCGAGACCGACCCCGACATCCACTTCCTGGAGACCGAGGAGGTCGAGGCACTGCTGCGCGCGGTGCCCGACGATCCGCTCGGCCGCGTCGAGCGCGTCATGTACCTCACCGCCGCCATGACCGGGATGCGCCAGGGCGAGCTGTTCGCGCTGCGTTGGCGCGACATCGACTGGACCGCCCGGCGGATTCGCGTGCGCCGCAACTTCGTGCGCGGGGAGTTCGGGACGCCCAAGTCCAAGCGCTCCACGCGCAACGTCCCCCTGGCCACCCGGGTCGCAACGGAGCTCGAGCAACTCTTTCAGCAGTCCAAGCCCGCGGGCGACGACGACCTGGTCTTCGCCCACCCCGCGACGGGCAAGCCGATCGATCGCTCCAAGCTGCTCAAGCGCTTCAAGGCCGCCCTGCGCCGGGCCGAGATCCGCGAGCTGCGCTTCCACGACCTGCGCCACACGTTCGGCACCCGGATGGCCGCCCGGGGCGTCCCGATGCGCGTCCTCCAGGAGCTGATGGGCCACCGCGGCTTCAAGACCACCCTGATCTATGCCGGCTACGCGCCGAGCGAGCGCGAGGCGGAATGGGTCGAGCAGGCGTTCCGGGCCACGACCGCCGACGTCGTTGACCGGGCGCCCACGTGAGCCTCACCGACCTCGATCTCCTGGCTCGGCACGTCGATGAGCCCGTCGACCTGTTCCGGATCGTCCGGGGCGCGAGCCGCGGGTCGCCCGGGGTGCTCGAGTCCTTTCGCTCCACTACGAACGCGATGCTCCGCCGCGCGGGATCGAGCGCGAATCGGCGCTCGTCCACTTCGGCCTCTCGATGCTCATCACCTTCGAGGCCGCTGCCGATCGCGCGGACCGATGGCCGGCACTCGGGGCTCACGTGGCCCGCGTCCGCTTGGAGCCCGGCCAGGGGTTCCGCGTCGCCCAGACCGGGGCACGCGTGCACCGGACCGTCTGGGGACGGCCTGCAGTTGCTGGCGTGCGTCGCCGATATCCTCCCCGTAGGAGCGCCTTGATGGATTACTCCCTGTTCAGCAGCGCAGGCAACCTGACCGACTCGTTCACCGATGAGGCAGAGGCGCGCGCCGCGCTCCAGGCGATGGTCGCCGCCGAGCCCGACGCAGCCGACGACGTCGCGTTGTTCATCGCCGATGACGAGGGACGCGTCGTCGAGGGACCGATCCATGAGGTCCCGGTGGCCGCCCGCTGATCGCGGGTCCGCGCCTCCAGCGCACTCTCGCCAATGGCCCTGTCAGTCGTGTTCTTCAGGACCTCAGTGCTCAACGGCTCGATGCAAGACCTCCCAGGCAGCTGACGCGCGCAACCGTGGCGCTGCGATCGTCCGGCGTCATCCTGAGCGGACGAGTCCTTCGCCGTCGAGGGGATCGTGGCGCCGCAAGCGGCTCAACTGCGAATGCGACCGTCTTCGGGCTGCCGGCTCACTTGGCGTGGCCGTCGCCTCGATGAGATGCAGCCCCATCTTGGGATGGCCTGATGATCGCGCATGGTGCGTCGCACCGCCGTTGGCCTCGACCAAGCTGTCTCGAAGGACGGCAAGTGTGCGCGAGGGCTCGTCGGCGATGGGCTCAAGGGGGTTCCAGGTCATCGCGGATCAGCCGGTAGCCCCTGACGACCGATCCGATGAATTCCCTCGATACACCCCCCCGATGGCCGGCAGCCGCTTGGTGAGCCGATCGCCGAACTCTTCCCTGATCGCAGATCACAGCGCTCCGGCGAGACGCGAGCCACCGCGCGCCCACAAGTCAGCCGCTGCTTGACGCGCGGGTGGTGCCAGGCTAGGGTCTACCATAATGCGATATTGTTGTACGGCTTGTCGTCGGATCGAGCGCGGTCGTCCGCGGGGCAGCAACGAGCGCCGGTGAGTGAGGTCGCGTTCTCCGAGGCGCCGCCGCGACGGCGCGTCAGCATCCGGTCAGCCGCCCGCCGAAACATGCTGCGCCACGTCCTTGGCGCGCTGGCCACCCTGCTGGTCATTTCTCTGATCACGTTCTTCGGGACGAGTCTCAAGAGCCCCGAGGAGCTCGCGAAGGCATCCCTGGGCCGCTACATCACCCCCGGCCAGGCTCAGGCGTTCATCGCCACCAACCATCTGGATCGACCGCTGGTGGTCCGCTACGTGGACTGGCTGGGCAACGTGGTCCGTGGGCAGTTCGGCACCTCTTACATCACGCATCGCCCGGTCAGCGTGGACGTCGGCCCGCGGCTGAAGCGCACGGTGCTCCTCACCCTGATTACGCTGCTGGTGGCGGTCCCGCTGGGCGTGGCCCTGGGCGTCAGATCTGCCCGGCGGTGGGGCACGCGCCAAGACATGGCGATGAACGTGATCGCGGTCGTCGTCTCGGCCTTCCCGGAGTTCGTGATCGGCCTGCTGCTGCTGATCATCTTCGCGGTCAACCTCCAGTGGCTGCGGGTCGACAGCGGCCAAGGTCTCGCCTTCGGCACCGTCGCCGAGCAGATCAAGGCGTACGTGCTGCCGGCGCTGACATTGGTCATCACGTCTGTCCCGTTCATCATGCGCAACACACGCGTGGCCGTGCGCGAGGCGCTGGCCGCCCCCTACACGCGCGCCGCGGTGCTGCACGGCGTCCCACGCCGCCGGGTGGTGTGGCACCACGCGGTGCGCAACGCGGCCAGCCCGATCCTCAACGCGGTGGCGATCAACGTCATCTACCTGCTGGCGGGCGTGATCGTCGTGGAGAACGTCTTCGACTTCCCCGGCCTCGGCCAGGACCTGGTCTCGGCGGTGGGCACCGGCGACACGATCACCGTCCAGGCAGTCGCGATGCTGCTCGGCGCGATCTTCATCGTGGTCAGCTTTGCCACCGACGCGATCGCCGCGGCGCTCAACCCAGCCACGCGGAGCGCCGACCGGTGAGCGCCGTGGTCTCTGCCGACCCGGGTCTGGTGGTCGACGAGCTCGCCACGACGCGCCCTCCATCGCTCGTCCGCGCGGTGTTTCGCAGCACCGAGGGGCGCATCGGCGTGGTGCTGGGAATCCTCATGCTGCTACTGGCGACAGTGGGGCGACTGCTTGCGCCGTACTCACCGACCGCGATCAACGCGGGTCCGTCGCTGGCCGGGCCGTCGTCAGCCCACCTCCTCGGCTGCGACGACCTCGGCCGCGACGTGTTCAGCCGCTTCCTCTACGGAGGCAGCACCGTGCTGCTGGTCCCGCTGGCGGCGGTGACTGTGGCCCTCGTCATTGGCGTGGCCCTCGGTCTGCTCGCCGCCTACCGGGGCGGAATGACCGACGCGGGGATAACCCGGCTGTTCGACGTCCTGCTCGTCATCCCACCGCTGCTCATCGCGCTCGTCCTCATCGCGGGCCTGGGCACCTCGGGGGGCGTCGTCATCCTCACCGTCGCGCTCGTCTACATCCCGCGCCTAGGCCGGCTGGCCAGAGGGGCGGCCCGAGACGTGGTCACGCGTGACTGGGTGGTGGCCGCCGAGCTGCGCGGCGAGTCGCCCGCGTGGATCCTGCGTAAGGAGGTGCTGCCAAGCATCACCGGCACCGTCCTCTCCTCCTACGCGCTGTATCTCACGTACGGGATCATCTTCGTCGCGACGCTGAGCTTCCTGGGGGCCGGGGCGCAGCCGCCGAGCTCTGACTGGGGGCTGATGGTGGCCCAGTCCCGGACGTTCATCTCGTTCAACGCCTGGGCCACGATCGTCCCCGCCCTTGGGATCGCGGCGATATCCGTGGCCTTCACGCTGCTCGCGGACGCGGTCAATCGCCAACTCGCGCGCGGAACCGACCGTGCCGGGATGGGGATATGACCGCCCCGGCGCTGCGCGTGGACAACCTCACCGTGGCCTACGGTCGGCCCGGGGGCGCGCTCAACACCGTCGTCTGGCAGGCCGGCATCTCCCTCGAGTCGGGCCGGATCCACGGGGTCGCCGGAGAGTCAGGGTGCGGCAAGTCCACGTTCGCGCTGGCGGCGATCGGCTACGTGGACCAGATGGCCACCGTGGCTGAGGGCACCTCCCACCTGGGTGAGCTCGATCTGCTGCGGCTCAAGACCTCTCAGCTGAGGCGAGTCTGGGGCCATCGCGTCGCATACGTCGGTCAGAGCGCATCCACCGCGCTGAACCCCGCCCTCACCATCGGTCGCCAGCTCGGGGAGCTCCTCGAGATCTACGGCGTCGCAGGCGGAGACTCCGCGCGCCACCAGGCCGAGCTCCTGGACGAGGTGGGGATTCCGGATCCACAGCGAGCGCTGCGCCGCTACCCGCGCCAGTTCTCCGGCGGCCAGCAGCAGCGCATCGCGATCGCAATGGCGCTCTCCGGCAACCCGGAGGTGATCATCCTCGACGAGCCGACCACCGGCCTGGACGTCACCACCCAGGACCGCATCACCTCACTGCTCAAGGTCAAGCTGGCCGAGAGCGGGGCGGCGACGATGTACGTCAGCCACGACCTCGCGCTCCTGTCCACGGTCACGGACCACCTGACCATCATGTACGCGGGGCAGATGGTCGAGGAGGGTCTGACCGAGGAGGTGCTGCGCACCCCGCGACACCCGTACACCCAGGCCCTCCTCACCGCGGCTCCGAGCGTGAGCGACGGGCGGCGCGTCCTCGGGCTGCCGGGTCGGCCGCCCACCAGCGTCGTCCGGGACCATTGCGCCTTCGCTCCCCGCTGTCGCGCCGCAACCAGTCTCTGTCGCCAGCGGGCGCCCCGGCTGGAGGCGGCCGGGACCGGGACGCGGGTCCGGTGCCTGCGCTTCAACGAGCTGCCAGCGTGGACGCACGAGCGCATCGCCACCGCAGCCGCTCCTGAGGTGGGTGAGCCGGTGCTCGCGGTCGATGAGCTCGTTCTCGTCTATCCGCACGCGACCCGCCCGGCGGTGGACAGGATCAGCTTCGAATTGGCCGAGGGCGAGACGATCGGCATCGTCGGCGAATCGGGCAGCGGCAAGTCGACGCTGCTGCGCGCGATCGCCGGGGTGCTCGCCCCCACTCAGGGCTCGATCACCTTCCGCGGAGCCGGATTGGCGCCGCTTGCGCGTCATCGCGCACAGCCGGTGCTGGCCGCGGTGCAGCTCGTCTTCCAGAACCCCGAATCCTCGCTCAATCCCCGCGCGACCGTCGGTGACGCCATCCGCCGGCCACTGCGGCTGTTCCGCGCCGATGTGTCCCATTCCGACGAGGAGGCGGAGGCGCGGTCACTGCTTGAGATGGTGCGGCTGCCTGCCACCGTGCTCCACCGCTATCCCGGGGAGCTGTCAGGCGGCCAGAAGCAGCGCGTTGCGCTGGCGCGGGCGTTCGCCGCACAGCCGGCGGTGCTCCTGTGCGATGAGGTGACATCGGCGCTCGACGTGTCGGTCCAGGCATCGGTCCTGGAGACGCTGGCCGACCTGATCCGCCTCACGCGGACCGCGGTCGTGTTCGTGTCCCACGACCTCGCGGTGGTGCGCACCACCGCCACCCGCACGCTCGTCATGCAGGACGGAGTGCTGGTGGAGACCGGCGAGACCACGGAGCTGTTTGCGCATCCCGCCGCGGCCTACACCCAGGAGCTGCTCAGCGCGATCCCTGGACTGCCGCGGCAACGACCATCAGTCGATTCCGGCGCCAACGTCACCAGTGGCGCAATCTGACACCGCTCGGCTGGCGAGACACAAGCGACATCTCATGACGGAGAGAGGAAGAGGTCTGTGACATACCCAGGTTGGCAGGAGTTCTTGGCCTCCTACTGGATCGACGGACGCCGGTTTCCGCAGATCGCGGCCGAGACGCCGACGTTCATGGGCTGCCCCCACGCGACCGGGCCCGAGGACCTCAAGGGGGCCGACGTCGTCATCATCGGCAGTCCCTACGTCACCAGCTGGACCGACGAGTGGGCGGGTGTACCCAAGTCCGAGTGGACGGCCGCCCCGCAGCGGGTGCGGCAGCAGTCGGTGCGCTACCCGACGGCGTACATCCAGGACTTCGACCTCGATGTCTTCGAGCACCTGCGCGTCGTCGACTACGGCGACGCGGAGCTACCGCCCGAGGTGGCGAGCAGCCAGACCGTCGACATGATCCGCCGCGCGCAGGCCGCTGTGGAGGAGAAGGTCAAAGCGGCCCTCGATGCCGGCGCCATGCCGGTGGTCATCGGGCAGAACTCGCCTTGCTCGTCCTTCGCCATCGCCAACTGCATCAACGCCCACACCGATGGCCCGATGGGCGTGGTCAGCCTCGACTGCCATTGGGACGTCGAGCCGATTGACCGCATCACCTTAGACCCGTCGATCGCCGGGCCCGCCTGCTGGTTGCGCCACACCCTTGACCTCGAGCACGTCAACGCCCCCAACGTGATCGAGATCGGGCCCCGCGGAATGCTTGAGGACAAGGCCGGGATCCGGGAGCTCCTCGCCCGCGGGGTCCGCTTCCATTCCGCCTGGGAGGTGCGCCACCGCGGGATCGAGGCGATCTGCGCCGACCTCGATGCCGCCTATAAGGGGACATCGCGGGTCTACGCCCACTTCGACATGGACGTCCTGGGCGGAGCCGGGCCAGCCCCAGGCGACATCCTGGGAGAGCTCGCCGAGCCGATCGGCATGTCTGACTACGAGGTGATCCGGATCGCCCACGAAGTCGGTTTGCGCGGCGTTGACGGGTTCTCCTTCATCTGCATCCCACCCGGATCTGCAGTGCAGTACCGGGTGATCGTCTACGTGATCCTGTACCTGCTCGCGGGCGTCGTCATCGCCCGCCAGGGCGCGCAGACCAGCGACGGTGAGCAGCCCGCCGCTCGCCCTCACCTCATCACCGACGGGGCCAGCGACGCGTCCGTGGACGGCGCGCCGGCGGCCGCGCACGCACGTCCATAAAGACCACGAGGAGCCAGTGATGTCGACGCAAGATCACAACGATGGACATGTGCAGAACCTGCTGGACTCGCTGACCCGGCGAGACCTCCTCAGAGGCACTGCCAGCCTCGCGGCGATGGGCACGATGGGTTCGCTGTTGGCCGCGTGCGGATCCACGTCAGGTCCCACCACGGGCGCCACCGCCTCCTCGAGCGCGACGTCCTCAGGGCCCGCTCGTCGTGGGGGCACGCTATCCCTGGCGCTCACCGACACCGAGGCGAGCGAGACGCTGGACCCGGCGACGGCTGCCGTGTCCACCCAGTTCGTGCTGGCCGGCCTGCTGTTCAACACCCTCATCACCGCCGACATCGCCGATTGGAGCCTGCATCCCTCGCTGGCCGAGAGCTGGGAGCCCAACCACGACTTCACGCAGTACCAGATCAAGCTGCGAAAGGGTGTGGAGTTCCACAACGGCAAGCCACTCACCGCTGATGACGTCGTGTGGTCGATCGCTCGCCAGCTCAACCCAAAGGTGGCCTCGGCCGCCGCGGTGCGCGCCAAGATGTCCTTGACGCCCGACTCGGCCAAGGCGGTGGACGCCTCGACGGTCCTGGTGAAGCTCACTCGTCCGGACTCGCAGTTCCCCAACCTGCTGGCCCGGCCGTTCCTGTCGATCGTGCCCACCGGCCAGACGAAGTTCACGCCGACCACCACCTCCGGCACCGGTCCGTTCAAGCTCGACGCGTGGCAGGCGGCGACGAGCTGGAAGGTGAGCCGCAACGCCAACTACTGGGAGTCGGGCCTGCCGTACCTCGACGGCATCGACATGGTGGTCAACTCGGAGTCGGCCGCCCGCTTGGAGGGCGTGGTCACCGGTCAGTTCCAGCTCGCCGAGGAGATCGACTACAGCTCCGCGCGCGCCAGCAAGTCGAACAGCAGCATCGCCGTGCTGCCATTCCAGAAGGGCATCAACCGCCTGATCGTCATGGACTGCAGCGTCAAGCCATTCACCGATCCGCGCGTCCGCCTTGCCTTCAAGCTGGCGATGAATCGCAAGACGGCGGTCGATGCCGTGTACGCCAACTTCGCCGTGCCCACCTCTGACCTCCCCCTCCCCCCGACCGACCCCTACTACCCGCAGGGCCTCGGGGTCCGCGCGTACGACCCCGAGCAGGCCAAGCATCTTCTGGCCCAGGCGGGGTACCCCAATGGCGTCGACATGCAGATGTTCACCTCATCGGTGGTCAGCGGCATGCCACAGCTGGCCGTCACCTTCGCGCAGAGTGCGGCGGCGGCGGGGATTCGCGTCAAGACCTCGCAGTGGGCGGCCTCGACCTACTGGGACCAGGTGTGGCTCGTCAAGCCCTTCTACACCACCTACTGGGCGACCCCATACCCGCCCGATTATCTCTGGTACGTCTACGGGCCGCATGCGCAGTACAACGAGGCCAAGCTGAAGCTCAACCCGGTCGCGGCCGCGTATGACCAGATCATGCGCACTGGTGACCGCGCCAAGCAGATCTCGATCACTCAGAACGTGTACGGGATGCTCGCTAACGACTGGGGGCATGTGATTCCGGCCGACACCACCTCTCCCTGGGTGGGTAGCCCGAAGCTCAAGGGCGTGCAGGGCGACCCGCCCGCCTTCCGTGTCAAGCTGACACAGGCATATCTCGAGGCATGAGCCACGGGCAGCGCGAGTATCTGGCGATCCATCGGGAAAGTAGCCGGCGCCGGATCGAGCACGACGTCGTCACGCTCACGCAGCCCGCGTTCACGAGTTCTGAGACGGCGATCTGCCGCTACGCCTACACGGGCGAGTACCGCCGGACGCTCGATTGGTTCCGCGCGCGGTTCGAGGCGCTGGGGTTCACGGTGTGGGAGGACCCTTTGGGTACGTTCGTGGCCCAGAACCGTCCTCCGGGGACCCCCGTGTTCGGCGTGGGCTCGCACTGCGACTCCAATCGCAACGGCGGCCCATGGGACGGCACCCTCGGCGTCGTAGCGGCGCTCGAGGTGTGCCGGCTCGCAGCGGACGCCGGTCTGGATCTCCCGCTGCGGGTGATCTCCTTCCTCGAGGAGGAAGGGTCGGGCTTCGGGCAACTGCTGCTGGGCAGCCGCGCCTGCGGGCAGAGACTCACCGAATCACAGCTCCGCACCGAGTTCACCGCCCTTGACGACGGCCGCACCCTGTGGGAGCACGCGCTGGAGGCGGGGCACCAGCCTGAGCGATGGCGCGAGTGCGCAGCGGTGCTCGATGATCTAACGGGGTGGATCGAGTGCCACATCGAGCAGGGGCGCGTGCTTCAAGCCGCCGGTGAGTCCGTCGGCCTCGTCGAGGGCATCGCCGGGTATGTCCACGCCGACATCGAACTGCACGGCCGGGCGGACCACGCCGGTGCCACCCCGATGGGGCACCGCGTCGATGCGATGGCGGCGGCGGCCGAGATCACCCTCGAGCTCGAGCGGTTGGCCACCGCGGCGGGGAAGGGCACAGTCGGCGTCGTGGGCGAGTTGGACGTCAAACCGGGATTGATCAATGTGATCCCGGGTCGCACGCGCGTGTCCCTGGATATCAGGGGCATCCAGGAGGAGGCGTATCGCGGGGTGGCAGGCGCGATCGAGGCGTTCGCGCAGGAGGTGGCGGCTCGCCGGGGCGCGACGGCGCGCTACGCAGAGCGCCAGACGTCTGCCGCGACACTGCTCGACGAGACGCTCCTGGACGGGCTTGAGACGGCGGCGCGCCACAGCGGTGTCGCGTACCGCCGGATGGTGTCGGGTGCGACTCACGACACGGCGGTCGTGGCCGAGCGCGCACCCAGCGCGATGGTGTTCGTGCCGTGCCGGAACGGCATCAGCCACTCCCCGGAAGAGTCTGCGGATCCGGCCGATGCGGCCGTGGCCTGCGAGGTCATCCTCAACACCATCCTGCAGCTGACCACGCGCTGACACCCATGGCCAAACAGCGACCCGAGCCACGCACCAGGCGCTCCTCCGAGAAGATTGGGATCGTTACCCTACGGCCGCAGATGTCCAAGCCGGCGCAAACCGGTCGGGCGCGGGCCAGCCACGAGGAGGGGCGCCAACGACTCCTCAACGCGGCCGTCTACGTTATCGCCGAGCGCGGGGTGGATCAGACGCGCCTGCTTGACGTCGCGCGAGCGGCAGGCGTGTCGATCGGCAACGTGCAGCACTACTTCCCTGCGCGCGAGGAGCTGCTGGCGGCGACGTTCGAGGCGGTCAACGACGCGTCGGTTGACGACTGGGAGTCCACCGCGGCACTCGAACTCGACGCGCCCAAGCGGCTGAGCGCGATGTTCCGCCTAGCCGCCTACGGCCGACCCGGCTGGGAAGACATCGGATGGGCCATCTGGGTCGAATTCTGGGCGCTCGCCCATCGCAACGAGCGCTTCCGCGACCAGTACGAGATCATCTACAGCAAGTGGCGCGGCGCCCTGATGGCGGCGGTCACCGACGGGATCAAGGAGGGCGCCTTTACGCCCAGCGACCCACCCCGGGACGCACTCGATCGGCTCGCCGCAGTGATCGAGGGCCTCGCGATCCGGACCCTCCTCGATCCCGCCAAGATGTCCCAGGACCGCGTCTTCAAACTGCTCACGCGAGCCGCCGAACTCGAGCTGAACTGCACCCTCCCCAGGTAAGGAAACCTCTCGGCGCCGATACCAGCGCACGGTCGCGTCCCTCTCCACAGCCACGGCATTGCGACCATCAACGCCGTCGCCCCCGGCTGCCTTGCGGGACCACCGATCGGCTCGCCACGCGCTCGAGGGACGAGTGTCTCGGTGGCCAAGCGATGGCGCGGCGTCGAGGCGGCGGACGATTGCATCGTCTCGCCGATTGGATGCCGATGGCGCTTTCGCCGGCGCACGAATGCGATCGTCAGGCCGCGACCGCCGAGACCGCTGCAGGCCGGCTCCCGCTCACGGGTGGCCGGCGCGCGCCCTGACCCCGACCGCCAGCCGCCCCGAACGACAGCCACGAAGCGCGGCGCGGTGTGTGAGCGGCCCGAGGGTCCGCGCGACAGAGACCGCCGGCTTCGCCGGCTCTCGCTGGGGACCTCGCTCGCGCTCGGTCAGGTTCACGCGACGACCACGGAGACCTGTGACGCCGCCCTGCTGTTCCCCGATGGCAGGGCTCTGGCTCAGGGCCCAGAACCTTTGGCGCCGCATAGACAGCGTCGCTGTGGGCGGCTCCGGTGGCAGTCTCAAGCGACCGCTTGGCCGGCACCTTTGGCCGCGGTACGCCTTACCGGCCACACCAGGCCGACCGCCGCTTGGCTTGTGAAGTAGAAGCGCACGCCGAGGCTTAGGCCGGCCGCTGAACGAGCCGTCGGACGCCTGAACCGTGGTCAGTCGGCTGCGGGGCTCGGGGCTCTCGGCGCCAGTGTTGTGCGTGAGAGGCTCGGGTAAGTCGCTCGGTACCCACGCCGGCGTGCGATCGGTGCCAGCGCGCCGAACACGAGGCGCTGCGCCATCGGCGGGGGCTTGCGGAACACGATGACGTCGGAGAACTCCTGCGCCGTCACCGCCAGTTGCAGCACGTCGGGCATCCCCTTTGCGTTGACGTGCCCCTCCCGCGCCAGTCCGAACAGAGTCTCGATCATGTGAGCGAACCTTGCCCCCGGCGTGACCTCCACCCGCACGACCGCGTCGACAGCACCCTCGTTAAACCAGTCGTGCCACACCCCGGGCTCGACGTCGGCGCTTTCCCCTGCACGCAGCGTGGAGCGCTGCCCATCACGAATCACGGTCAGCTCACCCTGCAGGACGCTGAAACTCTCATGGATCGCCGGGTGCAGATGCTCGCCCACCACCCGCGCGCCGGGGAGCGCGGTCATCTCCGCGATGGCGCGGCCCTGCGCGTTCTGCCATGGCAGCTCGATGATCACGGCCCGCTCGCGTGTGACTGGATTCTCAAGGACCTCGCACAAGCTCAATCGGACGCAGGTCAGGCGCAGCAGATGGATCAGGATGCGACACGCACCGATCCTACAGTCGTGCCTTCCGCCTTTCCATGCATAGAAGACACCATCTCGGCCACCCGACGCCCGGCGTCCGCCACTGGTTTCGGGACAAACCTGGTCACGCCAGGGCAGTTCGCTGGGCGACCAAAATCGCGCCAGTCGCCGAGCAGGGCGGCGAGCGCCGCACCCAGATCGCGCGATTTGCCTACGCAGAGCTCACTCGTCGCGCTGCCCAGTTCCTTGGTGTCGAGAGCAGCTCCGCAGCGATCGGGTTGCGCCGGAGCAATAGTTCGCCGTTGAGCTCGTGGAGGACGAAAGGGATCGCTGGCGAGCTGGGGCGTTGGCCAGCGTTCGCCGCTGTTGGTCTCGGAAGGAGTCGGTTGCGCCTTTGCTCGCGGATATTTCCGACGCGGGTTGGCGTGAGCCGGTACGTTCGCGCCGTGGCCAGTTATCTGCTGCATTTCACGAAGGGTCTGTCCCGGCGCCCGGTCAGATGCCGGAGCTGGCACGCGATCTGGTGCGGCGGGGTCTGTACGGGATCCCGTCGACGGCAGTGCTGCGCCACCGGATCCGTCCGGGCGACCTGGTGGTTGTCACCGTTGGGAGTCCCCACCGTGTGTTCGTGGCCGACGCCATGGTGGAGACCGGGTATCACCGCTTCGACGAGGAGGAGCGAGCGCGCCGGCCGGGATGGATGAACCTCGACCACGGGATCGGGCTGCGTGACGTCCACACCTGGTCGGCACCTGTTCCGATCATGTCCGCGTGGCTCACGACGGCAGCCGGCGCGGCCACCAACAAAACGGCGCTGTTCTACGGCACGCTGATCACGCTCAAGCCGGGTGACGACGCTGCGATCCTCGCCGCCGCGAACCGTGCCGCCAGCGACGTGCCCGTCACCTCGGCGGGCGAGGAACGCGGTCGTGCCGCGGTCCGGCGCGCCGGCCTGGCACGACCGACCGTCCCCGTGGTGTACTCGAAGCCCATCGCGGTGGACCCCGAGGAGGCCGCGAGCCGAGTTCGCCGAGCGCTCGATGTCGCGGGGCACAGCCCGCCGTGGCTGCCTGACCGGGTCGCGCACGCCGACTGGGGGAGCGCACCCGCTAAGCGGGCGGTGGCGTCGGCGGAGCTGCGAGGTGGCGCCTTTCGAGCCCACGCCCCTTCGATTTTCGGAAACAGCGGGCGGCTGCTCGACGACATGGGGCTCCACGGCCGCCAGGGGACGACGCTGCTCGGGTTCGACTTCCCGATCGGACTCCCGCGCGCCTACGCCGCGCGGGCCCGCGCGAGCAGCTACGTCAGTTGGCTCCGATCGATGCCCAACGACACGCCGCTGTTCGACGTTGCCGCAGACATCGCCGACGTCTCGCCCGCGCGACCGTTCTTCCCGCAGAACATCACGGTCAAGAGCCCCGGGATCAAGTCACAGTTCCGCGAAGCGCTTGGGCTCTCCGCCGAGGACGTGCTGCGTCGCTGCGATCGCAAGCACTGCACCCGCAACGCTTCCTCGGAGATGTTCTGGTGCCTCGGGGCCAGCGGCGTCGGCAAGGCGACGGTCTCCGGGTGGCGGGACACGCTGCGCCCCGCGCTACGGGATCCCAACCGCCGCTTCAGCGTCTGGCCCTTCGATGGCCAGTTACAGGATTTGCTTGTGGCCTCGGACGCGGTGCTCGTCGAGACGTACCCGGCCGATGTCTACCTACAGCTCGGACTCTCGATCGGCCACCCTGGGGCCTCAAAGAGGCGACAGGAAGACCGCCGTGCCGACGCGAAGCGGCTCCTCGACTGGTGCGCCGACCGCGCCGTCCTGCCCGACGAGCCGCTTACCGAGCAAATCCTTGACGGCTTCGGCCCTTCCTCCTCTGGCGAGGATCCGTTCGACGCCGTCGTCGGACTGTTCGGGATGATCGACACTCTGCGTCGCGCCGTCGAACCCGAACTGCCCGACGATCCCGCGATTCGCTCGGTCGAGGGATGGATGTTCGGCCAGCACGCGAGCTGCCCATAGCTTCCGAATGCCGCACCCGTTCCGTCGCCGAAGGAATCGCCAGCGCCGTCGCGACCCGGCGAACGGATGCGATCGTCAGCATCGCGGCTGGCGGCGCCGGCGCGAGACTGAGCTGCCGCCCGGCGCTTTCACGCCCTAGCGATAGTCCCGACCGCCTGTCCATTCTTAGCGACAGCCACGAGGACCGGCACGGTCACCAGCGGCGCTGCGGTCCGCGCGACAGAGACCGCGGGCTGCGCCGGCTCCCGCTATCGACCTCGCTCGCGCTCGGTCAAGTTCACGCGGCCACCATGGGGACTTGCGACGCCGTCCCGCATCTCGCCGATTGCAGGGCGGACGCGAAGGTCGCCGGAAGGGGCACGATACCTATGCAGCTGCCGGCATCGGTCGGCGGACACGGCGAGGTGGCGAGCGCTGGGATCGGCGAACGCACTCGCGCGGCAGAGCCGGCCCTGGCGATCCAGATCGTGGCCAAGCAGAAGCGCGTGCCGCCGCTCCCGGGCTGGTCAAAGCGATCGTCCGCCGGCCGGCGACGACGGCCGCGCCGTTGCAGCGGATCGTCGCCAATGCCATCGCGCGACGCGAGTTGCCGGGACGACGAAAGCGATCGTGGCGGACCTTGGGATTGTCTGAGCGCCAGCGCATCGGTTGCAATCGGGACACCCAGACGCGGTAGCTGCATCCGACTCCTGTCCGCGCGCAATGTGCGTCGGCAGTCTCAAGCGGATGCGAACGCCGTGCGAGCGAGCGAGGGGGCCACGTTTGTCGTTGTCGTGGTTGTGGTCGTGGTCGTGGTCGTGGCCGCGGTTGTCGTCGCGATCGTGGGTTTGGTCGTCGTCGCGCTCGTGCTCCTGACGGTGGTGGTGATGATCTTGTTCTCGACGCTGTTCTTCGTCTCATTGCTGAGCCTGCTCGCACTGATCATCGTCTTGTCCCTCCTCTTCCGCCCAGTCCCGCAAGCCTTTGTGTTCGTACGGCGTAGGGGGAGGCTGCCGCGGAGGCTATGGGGGGCTTGATCAGGAAGCCGCAGTCGCTGTGAGCAGCTGCAAAGCCCGCCATAATTGGCGGTATTCGCAGTAATCGACGCACATCTTGCTTCAAAAACCGCCATAAACGACGTATAATGAAGTAGTGCCTCGCCAATCGACAGTTGAACGCCTGGGTCACATCGCTGAGGACCAATGGGGTCTGATCACGCGCCGCCAAGCGCATGACGCGGGGATTTCTCCGAGGACCCTTGATCGCCTTGGCGCCGGCCAGGCGTCTGTCCGCCGCGTCGCGCACGGCGTGTATCAGCTGATCGGCGCGCCAGAGCCAGACCATCTTTCGCTGCGTGCCGCATGGCTGCAGCTCGCGCCCGATGTTTTTGCCTGGGACCGTAAGGCCGCAGACGGGGTCGTCTCGCACCGGTCGGCGGCGGACATGTATGGGCTTGGCCACCAGCCGGCAGATCGGCATGAGTTCACGGTCGCAAAGCGGCGTCAGTCCCGGCGACCCGATGTTCGGATTCATTCTCGCGATCTCGAGGACGGGGAGTGGATCGTGCTTCGCGGCCTTCCGGTCACGCGGCCATCGCGAATCGCGTCGGACCTTCTGTTCGATAACGAAGACCCAGGCGCAGTGGCGCAGATCGTCGCTGATTCGATTAGAGAGGGGTACGACTATCCGGGGACCTTCGCGGATTCGCTCTCGCCCCACGCGGCTCGGTTTGGCTTCCGTCGCGGTGACGGCATCGCCATCCTCAAGTGGCTGCTCGATCTTGTCGGCGATCCGGACACCGATGTGTGGGTGAGAGAGGCGCGCACGGAGGATGAGCCAACCCAGGATGAAGAGCGCGCGCCAACGCCGCAGCGGTCCCCGCAGCTAGCGCCATGACCACGCGCGGCGCGTACAGCACGCCCGGAGCGTTTCGTCGTGCGCTGACCGACAAGCTTCGCGCGTTGGCTGAGAAGACGAAATGGGAACTCACGCAGCTGCAGCGCCAGATGGCGTACGACCGCCTCCTTGAGCGGCTGTACATGGTTGACGACGGCTGGATCGTGAAGGGTGCCGTCGCGCTGCTAGCGCGCGACCTCGGCGTTCGCGCATCACTGGACATCGACGTGTATCGAGACGGAGAACGTAAGGTCGTCGAGGCAGAGCTACGACAGGCTGCATCGCGAGACATCGGCGATTGGTTTCGCTTCGAAATTGGCCAGCGTAGAGTTGTCACCGACGGAGCGGCCGGCATCCGTCTCCCGGTCCGGGCGTACATCGGCGACACGGTGTGGGCGAGCTTTCATGTCGATCTCGTCGGAGCCGATATAAGGATGACGGGGCAGCCGGAGAACATGCCCGCGATCGCTCGCGTGTCGATGCCCTCAGTTGAGCAACACGGGTATCGCGTGTATCCCTTGATTGATCACGTAGCGGACAAGGTTGTGGCGACGTTCGACGTCTACGGCGAGCAACGAACGCCGTCCACTCGCTATCGCGATCTCGTCGATCTTGTCTCGATCGCGACCGGCGCGTCCGTGCCCGCGGCGGAGCAGATACAGGCGCTCGCATCTGAGGCCCGGCGCCGCGGCATTCGACTCCCTACTCGCTTCGATGTCCCAGACCGCTCGCTGTGGGAGCGCGGCTACGCGAGGGAGGCCTCGGATTCGCTTCTTGCTACCGCGCACACGCTCGACGAAGCTCTCGCCGCTGTCCGACCGTTTCTTGACCCTCTCCTTGAGGGGACTGCGGTCGGCACCTGGGATCCCAAAGCTGGGGTGTGGGGCACGGGCTGAGAGGTGAACGCCTCTGTCGCTCGGTGTCGCCCGTAGAGAGCGCTCGCGACCCCGCCGCCGCGATGTGACACCTAGTCTTCGCCCCTGTCCCGAGCGCCGGCGCCATGGTCCGCCACGATCGCTTTCGTCGTCCCGGCAACTCGCGTCGCGCGATGGCATTGGCGACGAAGCAGCGGCGTGCGGGCCAGGGGGTCGGAGGCATCACCTCGGGCGTCGTGGTGCCGCCGACGCGGCCAGCTTGACCGGACAGGAGGCTCAATCAGGCGCCGGACCATCCGGCAATTTGCAGCCCCCGCATGGTGACGGGTCGACGGAGTCTCCCGGTAGCATTGAGACATGGCCAAGACGATCGAGGCGACCATGACTGAGGCGAAGGCTGAGCTTGTGGGCAAGCCATCATTGATGGAGCTCGCGGCGCGAATCTCGCAGCGAGAGCCTTTTAAGGGTCCGTCCATCGCGCCCCTCGTGCGGGAGGACCGGGACGCTCGTTGATCGTCGTTGACGCGTCGGTTCTCCTGGAGTTCCTCCTAGGTCGCCGATACGTGATCGATGCCGTCACTCGCGAGCTCTCTGGGAGCCTCGACGAGGCACTCCACGCGCCCGACCTGATCGAGCCCGAGGTCCTGAACGCGCTTCGGCGACTCTTGCGCAACGGAAGCCTCGATGCCGTGCAAGCGGACCGCGCGGTCTTGGAGCTTGAGGATGTGCGCCTGATCCGATATCCGCACGCCCCACTCAGATCTCGCGTCTGGGAGCTCCGGGACAAATTGTCGGCCTACGACGCGCTTTACCTCGCCCTCGCGGAGACGCTCGACGGCGCGATCCTGATGACCAGTGATTCCGGATTGGCGGCGAACGCCGCTGACTCGCTCGGCGACAAGCGCGTTCGGCACCTCGCCTAGCCGGGCGATCCCTTTCGTCTCACCGACATGTGAACCCCGGCCATCGCTGTGGCGACGTTCCGATGGCGAGCGATAGGGCTCAGCGACCCTCAGCTCGGCCGCGGCGCCGGCGCCTCTCGACCGACTCTGCTCAGGCAATTGGCTGGCGCCGCAGGCAGTGACGTGGGCCCTGGTTCCGGCGAAAAGGAGGTCGATGCCCACTCCCGGACGCGAGACTTGCTTTCCCGTCAGCATCAGCAGCAGGCGTCGCGGCTGGTCCCGGTTGCGGCGCGAGCAGCCGATCAGGATGGCGTTCCGTCCCATCCTTCAGCGATCTAACGGCGGACCTTGAACCGGAGGTGCAGCACTCGATTGCCCTGGATGACCACGTGGGGATCCTCGAGGAGATGCTGGCCGTTGATGTTGCCGAAGTAGCGCTTGCCGGACCCGAACACGACGGGCACCATGTCCATGGCCACTTCGTCCACGAGTCCGGCTGTGAGGATCTGGCTGCCGACTTCTCCGGCGTTGACCGCGACGGTTCGATCGCCGGCCAGTTCCTGCGCCTGGGCGATGGCAGCGGTGACGTCATCGACGAAGTGGTACGACGCTTCAGGGTGCCATCCCTCAGGCTTCGGGCGATGGGATACCACGACGACGTGGTCCCCGGCCGGGGGCTGGCCCTCCCAGCCGTTTACGAGGTCGAAGAGGCGGCGGCCCATCACGATGACCCCGATCGTCTCCCACATGGGCCGCACGTACTCGGCTGAGGTGCTGGAGACCTTGAAGGCATCCCCCGTTCCGGAATGGTCGTACTCCTCCTTGTCGCGTTCGCGGATGGGGGTGTCGCCGCTGAAGTACCAGTCGTGCAGCTGCCCGACGTCGTCGTTCTCGTCAGCGATGAAGCCGTCGACCGACACCACGTCATGCATGATCACCGTGCCCACTGATCTCCCTTTGTCTCGTGGCATTTGTCCGTGATCCTGCCGACCCCAGGACGGCTTGTCTTGTAAAAAATCAATCGGCTGGCATCGGACCGTTGTCCGGCGGGAACGCCTTGTCGGCCGGAAAGCGGCGCCGAAGCGCCAGATAGGCAGTCGGGGTGTGGCCCGTGAAGGCCTTGAACTCCTTGCTGAAGTGCGCTTGATCGAAGTAGCCGGCCGCCTGCGCGAGCTCGGCCCAGCCGACCGGCTGCCGACCGTCGACGGAGAGGATCAGCCGCGCGAAGCGGTAGATGCGCGCCAGTCGCTTCGGCGTGAGTCCGGCGTGGTACTTGAACTGACGGGCGAGATGGTCAGTGCTCACGCCGATGCTGTCAGCCAGCGCCCGGACCGGGACATCTCCCCAGCACGCCTCAAGGCGCGCCGCCGCGTGGCCGACCAGCTCGCGGCCGTACGACGTCCCCTGTGCCAGCCGAGAGCGCAGCTCACCTTCAAGTATCGCCAGGCTCTCCGCGCTGGACGTTGCACCGGCGATCCGGTCGTACGTCCGGTCGAACGACCGTCCCCAGATCGCCTCGATCGGCACCCATCGGTCCCGCAGCTCAGTCGCGGGAACGTCGAGGAACGGCGAAATCCCCCACGGCTTGAAGTGCACTCCAACGAGCCGCACAGAAGTCTGGTGCTCGATGAGAAAGCGACGGGTCCACACGCCCATGAACCAGCCACCGGTCAACAGTGCCGGGCGCACCGCAGGCTCAGAGTCATACAGCCGAACAGGCCCCGCCAGGTTGATGAAGAGGTGGGCCGACGGCATCGGCGGAACATTTAGGCGCCGGTGACGCGGAGCTCCGTCCAAGCAGTAGACGTCGTCGACGAAGCGGTCGAGCGGCGGAGCTGGGACGCGAGCGATGTACTCCATCTAAAACACTCTATGCGGCCTGCCTCCACAGTCCACCCTGGCAGAGGAACGAACCGCCGCAGCACAAGCACGCCCGGATCGGCGAGACGCCCGCGGCGACTCGCATGATCGCTACCGTGACTCCGCGATTGACGGCCTCGGCCACCACCCTCATCGGCCGAGTGGTACAACGAAGTGGTACAACGGGCCTTGTAACTACGGAGCCTAATAAATAGTGATGGCGAAGTTCCTGCTAATCGCCATCTTCTGAGAGGGTGAGCGAGGGGACTCGAACCCCCGACCGCCTGGACCACAACCAGGAGCTCTACCAACTGAGCTACGCCCACCGTGGGATAGCTGAATCTACCAGCGACAGATGGAGGAGCCCACCCACCTCCACGCCCCCGGCAGGATTCGAACCTGCGGCCAACGGATTAGAAGGGAACCCCCGAGCGTCGGCCAGCGTGCACCACCGTCGCTAAGTCCCCGCTTTTACGGATATTGGCCCTAAGCCGGTGACGCCGGGACACCCGCTGCGACGACCCTGGTGTTCGGAGATTGTTCGGACGGCCGTCGCGGCACGAGGCCGAGCCCGCGCCTCGAGCCGGTGCTCCTGGCGCCCGGTTGGAGGGGTCCGACGGCGGGGTTCAGACGTCCGTCGGGCGCGGTCGCTGAGGCTCGTCACCGCTAGCCCACCCGGTCACGGGGAGGCCGGCGGCGGCCTGCTTCGCGGCGGTGGCAGCGATCCGGTCGGTGGCGGCTTCGAGCTCGGCGGTAGTGATCTCACCGCGCCCCCACCGCATGCCGAGCGCGATCGCCCTAGGGCTGGGCTCGGCGCCCGCGAGCCGCATCGAGCCGAGGGCCGAGAGGAACTGCTGGTAGCGATCGGTCATGGCATCGGAGTCCCGGGGACTACTCTCGGTCTGGGTCGGCAGCGGTGGCCCGTCCGGTGAGGGGGAGGCCGGCGGCTGACTGCTTGGCGTAGGCAGCGAGGTCGTCCTCGTCAAGCTCGCCACGGACCCACCCCATGCCGAGCGCGATCACCTCAGGGTCCGGCTCGGCACCCTCGAGGCGCATCGAGCCGAGGGCCGAGAGGAACTGCTGGTAGCGGTCGGTCATCACATTGAATTTTAGATCCCGCCTGCAGCGCCTCAGGTGCCTACCGGGACCCCGCATCGGCATGCGCGGGTAACGTCGGGTGCGATGCGCGACCTCCTCCCGATCACCTTCTCGCTGGACGGCGAGCCCGTTGAGAGCATCACCCACCTGGTGCGATCAGGTCCGTACGTGCTCGTCCTGCAGACCGTGATGCCGCAGCGCGGCCTTGCGGTCGAGCTTCACTCCACGTTCGTCGGGCACAGCGCCGTTCCCACGCAGGCCACCCATCTCTTGCTCGGTCCGGTGGGCCGGCGTCCCCACGTCGTCACGCGCGAGGACGCCTCGGGCATCATCGACCCGGTCAACCGGCCCGACTCGTGCGTCTACGCGCACTGCCACGAGCTGACCGGTCTGCTGGCAGAGCGCGGTCTGAGCGTGACGGTCGACCGGTTGGAGACGCGGCCCGTTCCGGAGCCCCGGCCTCGGCCCATCCGGCCCAGCCCGATGATCACTGAGACGCGCAACCGCGGCGGTACTCGCGGCACGATGTAGCGAGTAGCGCCCCGAGCTGCTTGTCGATCAGAGCCCAGAGGTGTCGTGCTTCCTCGCGGTCGGGACCTGCCGCGTGCCGTACGCGCCCGATGTCGGCACGCCAATCGAGAAGGTCGGCCGTCGTGATGAGCCCGAGCTGCTCCTGTCCCACCAGCCCCAGGAGCGCCTCATAGTCCCCTCCTGTCACCCCCCGCGCGTGGACCTCGTCGGCGACGAGCCCTTGTGCTTCTGGGTCCGGCTGCGCGCATCGATGCTCGGTAATCGAGCGCTGCGGGCTGCCGATCCAGAAGCCGAGACCGGACCGCTCGCACCAGCGAGCGAGGCTCGCCCACTTCATCCAGTTCATGAAATCGCCCAACCCGACCAGCGGCTTGGCCTCGATGATGAACGCCCGCCCGTCGTCGAGGTGCACGATCACATCGGGCGTGTACTCGCGCGCCTCCCCGTCGAGCACGTACGGGATCGTGACCGGCTGCTCCTGGTAGCCGACGACCCGCTGGTCGGCGTCGAGCTGACGCAGGATGACCAGTTCCAGCTCGGAGTGAAACTGCACCAGCCGGTCGAGCTTCTCGCTCCTGAACACACCGGACCGCGCCGGCGCCCACGCCGGAAGCGGCAGCTGCAGCTGAACGCATCAAGATCGGACAGCGCCGCGGGGTTGGACGACCAGATCACGTGCGCCAACATCCGGTCCACCGCCTGCCTCGACGCGTCCGCACGCTCACCGGCGGTCATGCGTCTCCCCCACCGGTTACCGCGCCCGAGACCGATGTCGACCATGTGCTGGCGCGCCACTCGATGCGCCTCGGGCACATCCAGGCCAGCCACTGACAGCAGCAGCACCGTCTCTGAGAACTCGGAGTCCTGGTTGCCCCACCGTCGCTCGGCATGCGCCCACGCACGCTCAGCCCACCGCTCCCGATCCTCACCCAACAACTCGCGGACAGCGGGCAACTCGAACATGCGCGCGTGACGCGCAACGTTCCACAGGCATCGGTTCAGCATGTGATCCACCGTCCCCCGGGGAAACTCAAACCTGCGGGCGACCTGGGACCCGAGATGCATGAAATGACCATCCAGCCCCCACCGAAAGTAGAACACCTCGCGGAATCGCTCGGGCAAGAACTCGGCCAGCCAGCCCAGCTCTTCATACACCCGCGCCGAGACGCTCCTGTCGCCGCCGGGTGACACCGCCGACGCGGCATCGCGGCCGGGCGCCTCAATGCTCTCAACATTGGTCGGTTTCTGGATTGCTGACATGCGTGGCTCCTTCGGGGTTGCGGTTTGCAGCCCCCCGACCCACGGCGCCCTGGCGCCGTACCATCGGCGCGCAAAACCGCGACGCCGCTGGAGCCACACGCTCGAGCCGCCAGCTCTCGGATGGGCCCCGCCACCTACCGGCCGACCGCCGCCGCCCGAAGCCGGCAGATGCGCGTCTGCGTGAGGTCAGGCAGGCATCGCGATCCTTGCGCTTGACTGTTACGGCGCGGCGCAAGTTCGCGGATGCCGACTTCACGCTACGCCCAAGCCCACCACACTGCTCCTGTTGCGTGAAAGGAGCAGTCTTGCCGGTCCTCCCGAAAAGCGATTCTCGACACCGGCTGACTGGCGCGATCAGCCCTGGCCCGCATTCGTGTGGCCGCGGGCATGACGGCGACGTGTTCGTTTAGCCCCCACGTGCGCGAATCTTCAGCGGACGGGTCTACTGCGACGGCATGCGCTGCGGGTCCAGAGTCACACCCGGGCGAACCCCGATGCGTCCGGTGGTGGATGGCTCAGCGGACGGCAAGTTCATACGTCTCGGAGCCTGGGCAACCCCGGGTTAGCGTGGCGAATCCGAGCTGTCCGCTCGAATCCAGCCGGGTGTTTAGCTACGCGCGAACGGGTACACGTCACACGCATGACAGTCATTCTTGTCGGTGCCTGGGCAGCGTTAGCGCTGTGGTGCGCGCTCGTTATTGCAGCACGGCGCAAGAGGCGTCGCATAGGTTCCCTGAATCGTGCTGGGTTTGATGGAGACCCTGGCGTTTTGTGAACAGGCCGACGGCTGGTCGGTCCTGGGGACAGCGTAGAGGTGTCGTGGGGTGGGTTGTTGATGTCGATGTTGATGTTCTTGATTGAGCCATCCCTCATCTCTGTCGAGCGTCCTTCGAGCTTGCGGGCGCCGCATGAAGGGCAGCGAGGAGAGGCTGCGGTGCGGCTTGATGCAGATCCGGGCCGATTCCGCCGTCGACGGGTTCGGGTTGACGCGCTGGGAGGCGTTCTGCGGCCCTGCGAGCAGCACCGTTGACGGATCGGTCGCCCGGATCGGCGCCCTGGAGCTCGCCGCGGGCGGCGTGGAGGGCTTCGAACTCGGCGGGCGGCAGGTCACCGAGGTAGCCGTGCAGCCGCTGGGTGTTGTGCCAGTGCACCCAGCTCAAGGTGGCCAGCTCGACCTCCTCGACGGTCTTCCACGGGCCGGTGCGGGCTGGGCCGCGGATCAGCTCGGCCTTGTAGTAGCCGTTGACGGTCTCGGCCAGCGCGTTGTCATAGCTGTCGCCGACGGTGCCGATTGACGGGGTCGCGCCGATCTCCGCGAGCCGTTCGCCGTAGCGAATGGACGTGAACTGCGATCCGGCGTCTGAGTGGCAGCGCAGCCCGGGATGATGCAGACCCCGGTTCCAGCGGGCCATCTCGATCGCGTCCAGGACCATCGGGGTGCGCATGTGAGCAGCGACGCGCCAGCCGACGATCATCCGGCTGAACGCGTCGACGATGAAGCACACGTAGGCCACCCCGGCCCACGTCGCCACGAACGTCAGATCGGTCACCCACAATTCGTTGGGGTTGCTGGCAGTGAACTGGCGCCCCACGAGATCCGGGTGCCGGCCCGCGCTGGCGTCGCGGCGGGTCGTGCGGACCCGCTTGGAACGCAGCACGCCCTGGATCCCGGCTGCGCGCATCAGCCGCGCGGTCTGATCGCGGCCGATCTCGATCCCCGCGCGCCGCGCGGTCTTCCACAGCTTCCGCGACCCATAGACCTGATAGTTGTCCTTCCAGATCTCAGTCAGCCGCGGCGTCAACTCGGCATCGCGCCGCGCGCGCTGCGAGGGCGGCCGGCCCCGGGCCGCGTAGTAGCTGCTCAGAGCCACCTGCAACACCTCGCAGATGGGCTCGACCCCGAGCCGCCGACCGTCCACCACATCGTCTTTGTTCTGATCGATGAACGCCACTATCTGCGCTGCTGGCGGTCGAGCTCCGCCCCGAAGAAAGTCGCCGCGCGCCGCAGGATCTCGTTCGCGCGCCGCAACTCGCGGACCTCCTGCTCGAGATCCCGAACCCGCTCTGACTCTGCGGTCGTTACCCCCGGCCGCACCCCGTCGTCAACCTCGGCCCGCTTGACCCAGGACCGCACCGACTCAACCCCATACCCCAGCTGCTCAGCGACCCTCCGCACCGCCCCGTGCGTCATCCCCGTCTCGGCCTGCAACGAGCGGACCATCCTCACCGCCGCCTGCTTCTCCTCCGGCGAGTACCGCCGCGTCGTCGGCTTCCCAGCTGTGCGATCTGTAGGCATGAACTCCGTCCTTGATATTCCAAGGCCAAGAGTCTCCAACCAACCCAGGACGGTTCACCCCGCCAGCCGGCAACGCGGCATACGGAGCCGCAATTCTGCTTATCTGGGTCTGCGTTGGCGTTGCGGCGAGTATCGAGCGCACCTGGCTATGGACTGGCGTGTTCGCCGTGACCGTGTTGAGCCCCTTGATCCCGCTAGTCGCAAACGCGCGGCACCGACGCGCCTGATCGCCCGGTGTCGTGGACCACGGCGCAGGCTCGACAGCGCCCACGATTGGCCGCTCAGGTGAGGCCTCGAAGGCGTGACGGCCAGTGGTCCTGACGATCGGCTTCTGCGACGAGGGAGACCCGCTATCCGCGGTGGATGTCGCACAAAGGGGGTCTGTCCGCTCGTGGTCGTTGAATACCGGGATGGCTCAGAACTTCATTGAATGTGATCGTGAGCAGGCGTTTTTGTTGCCACCGTCGTTGCGTGAGTGGCTGCCGGAGGATCATCTCGCGTGGTTCGTGCTCGACGCGGTCGCCAGGCTCGATCTTGAGGCGTTCTTCGCCGCCTATCGGGCGGACGGGCATGGGCGGGCGGCGTATGACCCGTCGATGATGGTGAGCTTGGTGCTGCACGCGTATTGCACAAATGTCCGGTCCTCGCGGGCGATCGAGCGCCACTGTCGTCAGGACATTGCGTATCGGGTGATCACTGCGAACGTGGTGCCTGATCACGCGACGATCGCGAGGTTCCAGGTTCGTCACCAGCAGGCGCTCGCTGACCTGTTCACGTCGGTGCTGAGGTTGTGCGCGAGAGCCGGGCTGGTCGGGTCCGGGGTGGTGGCGGTCGATGGGACGAAGGTGACCGCGAGCGCCAGCAGCGATTCGAATGTTGACTATGACCGGATCGCGCGGGAGATCATCGCGGACGCGATCGCGACCGATGAGGCCGAGGATGAGCAGCACGGCGATGCGCGCGGTGACGAGCTCCCGCCGGAGCTTCGGACCGAGGCCGGCCGGCGGGAGTGGCTCGCACAGGAACTCGCGCGCGACCAGGCGGGGGACGAGCCCGCCGGGAGCGCTCTGACCGATCCGATCGAAGGGTTCGATGTTGAGCGGATCGGTCCCAACGGTCGGCGTGGTTGGCTGCGCGAAGCGCACCGCCAGCTCGAGGCGCAGCGGTGGCTGAGGGCCGAGCCGGTTCCGCGCTCGCGAGCTGACCGGTTGCGGCTGGCGGCCGGCTGCTTGGAGGACGAGCTGGATGCGGAATGCCGCGGGAACAGTGCATATGAGGCGATGCGTGAGCAGCGGCGGCGGCACGACAAGCGCCGGCTCGGCGGCCCGACGAAGCCCTACACACCGCCGCCGATCCCGGCTGGCGAGGTGAACGTGACCGACCCGGACTCGCGGCGGATGAAAGGCAACCGTCGCTACATCCAGGGCTACAACGCCCAAGCCGTCGTCAACGAGCAGCAGATCGCGATCGCCGCCGAGATCACGACCGCCGCCGGCGACTTCTCGCAGCTCGGGCCGATGATCGAGACCGCCCTCGACGAGCTCCAGCACGCCGGTGTGACTGACAAGCCGTCGGTCGTGGTCGCCGACGCCCAGTACTGGAACGAGCAGCACATGGACACCCTGATCGCTGGCCACGGGATCCCGGTGCTGATACCGCCCGACGGCGGCAAACGCGACGGCGAACGGCCCGGCTGGACCGGCGGCCGGTTCTCCTTCATGCGACGAGTCCTCACCACCGAACTAGGCAAAGAGCTCTACCGCAAGCGACAAACAGCGATCGAGCCGGTGTTCGGACACACCAAACACAACCGGCAGATCTACCGGTTCAACTATCGCGGCAGACAGGCTGTCAGAACCGAGTGGCGTTTAGTCCTGATGAGCCACAACCTCACCAAGCTGCACCGCCACGAAGCCGCATTAGCCACCTGAGGCGATGCACGGGGACCGATTCGGCCCGACCGCCGAAGCGACCGAGCCGCCGCCCCCTTCCGTCAAGATCGCCCTCGGCGGTCGAAACGCTTTGTGCGACATCCACCGCGCGTTACGGAGCGGTGAGGCAAATCATCACGATGCGTGTCGCGCGGGGCTAAGCGGGTGGCCGCGTAGAGCTGCTTGACCGCGTGGCCACGAGCTCGTCATGAGCCAGGCCGGGTTTCGCGGAGGCTTTGAATCGAGGACGATCCGTCCTCGGGACAGGAGACCCTCCAGCGATGCCACGAGGACGGAAGTACCCACATGAGTTGATCGAGCGCGGCGTGCGGCTGGCTATCGAGTCGGGCCGGCCGGTGCGTCACGTCGCGGCTGATCTCGGGATTCATCACGAGACGTTGCGCAAGGCGGTGCGCCAGGCCGAGGCCGACGGCGGGCTGCGGCCGGATCTGCCCAGCACGCAGGAGCGCGAGGAGATCAAGGCGCTGCGCAAGGAGAACTACGAGCTGCGCCGCGCGAACGAGATCTTGAAGGCCGCGTCGGTGTTTTTCGCGACCGAGCTCGACCAAGACCGGACGAAGTGACCACGTTTATCGATGGGCATCGTGAGCGCTTCGGGGTCGAGCCGATCTGCCGCACCTTGGGCGTGTCGGCGTCCGCTTACTACCACCGCGCCACTGGCGCCCGCTCAGCGCGCCAGCGTGAGGACGAGCGGCTGGTCGAGCGTATCCGCGAGATCCACCAGGCCAACTATGAGGCCTACGGCTACCGGCGCACGTGGAAGGCGCTCAGACGGGCTGGAGAGACCGCGCCGCGCTGTCGGGTGCAGAGGCTGATGCGCGCTCACGGCATCCAGGGCGCCAAGCGCCGCGGCAAGCCGTGGCGCACGACCGTGCCCGATCCCAACGCGTTGCGACGGCCGGACCTCGTGCAGCGCAACTTCACCGCCACCGAGCCCAACCGGCTGTGGGTCGGGGACTTGAGCTATCTGCGCTGCTGGGAGGGCATCGTTTACTTCGCGTTCGTGCTCGACGTCTACAGCCGGCGGGTCATCGGCTGGCAGCTCGCCAGTCACATGCGCACCGACCTGGTGCTCGACGCGCTACGGATGGCGCTCGGGACCCGCGAGCCCGGCGCTGAGTTCCGACTGGTCGCCCACACCGACCGCGGCAGCCAATACACCTCGGCCGCCTACACGCAGGTCCTCGACGACCACCACGTCCTCGCCTCCGTCGGCTCAGTCGGCGACGCCTATGACAACGCCATGGCCGAGAGCTTTGTCGACAGCTTCAAGACCGAGCTGATCGCCGATCGCGTCTGGCGCACCCGGGCCCAGCTCGAGCTGGCCGTCGTGGAGTACATCAGCTGGTTCAACCACGACCGCCTCCACCAGGCGCTCGCAGACATCCCGCCCGTCGAGTTCGAAGCCGGCCACCCCGAACGGCATACGACCCCTCCGGGGTCGTCTCCGAACGACGGTGCTGAGACACTCACTCACTCAGACAACAAAATCGAGAACGACCTACAAACCCAGTCTCCGTGAAACCCGGCCCGGCTCATCAGTCTTCCGAGGTCCTGTGTCGTCTGACGAAGGCGTGCGGTGCGGAACGGTGATGGGTGCGGCTGCTTAGCGCCCCGATCTGGTCTGTCTCCAAGCGTGGATCCGCGGGATGGCTTGCAAGATCAAGCGCCTCGCACCACCAAGTACGACTAGTACAACCCCGAGGATCGCCAACCACGACGTGTGCGTTAGCTGGCCTACGAGCGCAAGCAGGGCACCGAGGAGCGGCAAGAGGATTGAGCCGAAGAGCGCCAGCCACAGCCAGCGCTCTTTCGAAGGCCGCCTCTTGAGCTCAATCCAGACTTCGCGCACCTTTGTTGCCATGCTCTTAGCCTACCGGTGTAACTGCGGTCTGCGCCCGAGGCTGCACTTCGCGAAGACCGAGGGGTCGTGTTGACACACCGTCCCATTACGCGCGCAACCGGAGGGGGCTCGCGCCGGATGCTCGCGCGGGAGCGAAAAGCGTCTCGACCCCCCGGTGGCCGCGCACCTCCTATTCGCCAGATCCGGGGCCCGCCGACCCGCCGCCGCTCGCTCAGCGTTCCCATTCGGACGATCTGGGAACTTGCGCTGAGGGATCCCTTCTGTCGGGTCTCACCAAGTCGCGACACCGGCAAGCTCGCCTTCGCGCAACACGACGCGGTGCGGGACTACACCGTCACGCCGGGCTTGGTGGCGCCCGAATGGCCTGACGCGATACGAAAAGACGAAGCGAGGTCGGTCAGGGCGAGGCGAAGTCGGGCCGCTCGCGCGTCAACCTTTCCGCTTCGGGGCTACTTATATGAAGTAGATGGGTTCTTCGACGCCGTCATTTGAGGAGTTCGTCCGCGCGAATGCGGGCGCGCTTCTGAGGACGGCAGTCCTGATCACCTGGGATGACGCCGAAGCTGAGGACCTCGTGCAGGAGTGCCTGCTTCGCGTAGCGGTACGCTGGCGCCGCGTCCAGGGCATGGACATGCCTGTCGCCTACGCTCGGCGAGTCCTCGTCAATCTTGCCTTGGCCGACCGCCCTCGCCGCTACCGACGCCGATTCGAGCTGGCCGCGCGCGAGCACGACGACGTGAGCGCGGGCGGGCCGGACGAGCATGTCGATCTCAGCGCTGAGGCTCTGCTGCACTCGTTGAATGAGCGGTCTGAGCTGGTCGACGCGCTCGGTCACCTGACGCCGCAGCAGCGGACGGTGCTGGTGCTCCGCTATTTCGAGGACCTGTCGGAAGCTCAGGTCGCCGACCTTCTGGGATGCAGCACAGGCACCGTCAAGAGCAGCGCGTCTCGGGGCGTAGCGCGTCTGCGAGCGCTGCTTTCACCTTCGACATCCGAGACCGAGGTTTGTGAGCCATGAGTGATCTGCTTGAGTCAGAGCTGCGGGCGGCGTTTGCCGCGCGGCTGGAGACGGTGTCCCCGGACCGGGAGGCGCGTTTGTGCGCCTTTGAATATCGCTCACGTGCGCGCCGGCATCGCAGGGTTTGGGCTGCGATGGGAACGGGCGGGACGATCCTGGCGGGTGGGGTGGTCGCGGCGATCCTGACGCTCTCGTCGGGAGCGTCGGTTGCGGAGGGCTGGACACCTATCCCGACAGCACCATCGGCTGCCGCTGTCGCGGCCGCGACCAGGGCGTGCAACTGGGTGAACGCTCGGAATAGCCCGCCGGCCTTGACCGGAACGCCGGTCCTCACGGATGGTCGCGGGAGCTATACCGCCGCGATCTATGTCAACGGCGACGTCGCGCACATCTGCATATCGAACGGCCAACACACCGCCACCGGTATTACGACGGACGACGGCAGGACCTTGCGTCCTTCTGCGGCTCCAGGCCCCGATCAGCTCGGCGATCCTTCCGGCGGCGGTGGGAGTGCCCCGGGTTTCCCAGCCTCGGACGGCTCGACGACGCCAAACCAAGAAGAGGACGTGCATGGGCTGGCCGGCAGCGATGTCTCGGCGGTGAGCTTCGCGTTCGCGGATGGGAGCACAGTTGAAGCGACCGTTCAGAACGGCTGGTATTTCGCTTGGTGGCCGGGTGACAGCTGGCCGACCACCGTGCACGTCACGACCGGCTCAGGAACTCACAGCTCACCAATGTCGGCGGCAGCTTGCAGGTCCCAAGCGACCCGCTGTGTGTTCGCAGAACCGAAACCAAGAGAGTCACCGGGTACTGGTGGGGCGGGTTAGCCCACATAGCGGCTGAAACCGCGCAACGGGTGACGTAGGTCGGCGAATCGCCCTCTGTCTTGTCTGGGGAGGTTCCCTCGCCGCTGGTTGGCTTATCGTTGAGAGCGATGGCTTCGCTCGGGACCAGCGCGATGGCTTGAGTTGGGACCACCTGGTCGCTGGTTGATGTTGTTGTGGATGGTGACGGATCGGGGTGGGTGACGCGGCTGTCGTCGCGGAGTGAGCCGTAGGCGAGCGCAGTGGCGATAGCCGCGTGCGCGCCCTTCGGGGGGTTGGGGTTAGGTCTGCTTTCGTCGGGCGAGGCCGTGGCGAAAGCGCCAGGATTCGGTTCCTGTGTCGATGATGTGCGCGCGGTGGGTGACGCGGTCGACGACGGCTTTGGCCATGCGGGCGTCGGGGAACACCTTGGTCCACTCCCCGAACGGGAGGTTGGTGGTCACGATCAGCGACCCGCGTTCGTGCAGTTCGGAGAGGACTTGGAAGACGAGCTCGGCGGCGCCGTCGGGCAGGGTGAGGTAGCCCAGCTCGTCGAGGCAGACGACCTCGGTGCGGGCGTAGCGGCCGACGACGCGCGCGAGCTCCTTGCGGCTTTCGGCCTCCTGGAGCTCGTTGGCCAGAGCGGCGAGGGTGGTGAACCGGACGCGTCGTCCTTGTTGGCAGGCGCAGACCGCCAAGGCGATGCACAGGTGTGTCTTGCCGGTCCCCGAGTCGCCGATCAGGATCACTGAGTCGCGGTCATCGATCCAGGAGCCCTCGGCGAGCGCAGCGATCGTGGTCTGCGGGATCTTCGGGTTGTCTGAGAAGTGGAAGTCCTCGAGTCGTTTGATCTGCGGGAACCGGGCGTCGATCAGCCGGCGCTTCTCGCGCCGCTCGGCTCGTTCGGTCATCTCCGCCTCCAACAACGCGGCCAGGTAGGCCACGGGTGTCTGTTGCTCGCGGACGGCTTCCTCGGCCATGGTGCGAAACCGGCGGCGGACGGTTGGGAGTTTCAGCTCGACGGCGTGCGCGTCGATCAACGCCTCCAGCGCCGCGGTCCGCGCGTTCTTGGTCGCGGTCATCGCGCACCGCCGATCAGCTGGTCATAGCCGGCCAGATCGGGCTCGGGTCGGTCGTGCGCCGCGAGGCGTGCGTCGAGCCCGTCCAGTCGCGGCGCGGGCGCGGTTGGGCTGGTGCGGCGGGCGAGCACGCTGACCGCTCGACCGTCGATCGCGCCCGCGGCCAGCACCCCACGAACGGCGAGCTCGACGGTCGCGGGTCCGTGTTCGCGACACAGCATCAGCACGTCGACCATCTGCCGGTCGGCCTCAGACTCACCCCATCTGGCTCGCAGTGCGCTCCACAGCTCGTCAAACGTGACGGGCCAGTTCCCGCGGTCGCGTTCTTGGGCGAGCGGCAGCGACCGGGCGAGCGCGCCGGGCTTGCGGGCGAGCAGCTCGAGATAGTGATCGAGCGTCGCGCGCGTCCGGTGCTTGCCGTGCAGCCGCTCGTGGACAGCGACCTGGCGGTCGCGGTGGCTGACGCGGATCTCGGTCGCCCCGATCGCCACCGACACGCGCAGCCCGGCGAGCGCGACCGGCACGGAGTACCGGTTCTGGCGCACCATCACCAGCGCCTTCGCGTCGACACGAACCGTGGTGATCTCGGTCGCGTCAAACGGTATGGGCAACAACCGCAGCAGCGGGCGTTCTGCGGCGAGCTGCTCAGCGACCGTCGCCGGCCGGCCGACGATCCGTCGGTCGAGATCCCGCTCGCACGCGTCAACGAGCAGCCGGTTCAGCTGGCTGATGGACCCGACCACCGGGACCGGAACGAGGTGGTTGCGACGGAAGCGGCCGACCTCGCCCTCCACGCCGCCCTTCTCGTGTGCGCCCTCGATCCCCGGCGTCGTGAACAACGATTCGAATAGATAGTGCGACCGCATCGCGACGAACCGGTCTGTCTCGACCCGCCGCCGGCCGCGGAGCACCTCCTTCACCGCCGACCCCAAGTTGTCGTATCTGACCTCGCCAAACACGCCGCCGAACCAGTCAAACGCGAGCGTATGTGCTTCCAGAAACGCCTGCTGGGTCTCGACCGGTGACGCCATCGAGAACGCCGCGCCGGAAAACACGCGCGCATATGGAACAAGTGCACCCTCGTCAGGGCGCCGGCGAGATCGACATCGGCCTCGCCCCAATCGACCTCGGCGGTCCGGCCCGGCGCGTGGACCTGCGGCACGAACACCTGACCGGTCGTCAGCCCGAGCTCGCGCCGGCGCTTGTGCACGTGCTGGCGGACCGTCACCTCCGCCACCTCGACACCGTGCTCATCGACAAGGCGCTTCCAGATCCGCTTCGCCGTGTGCCGCTGCTTGCGCGGCGCGACCAGATCAGCGATCAGCCACTCATCGATCAGCTCTCGGTACTCGCCCAGGTTCGGTGCCGGTCGACCCTCCGGCCGCTTGCGCGGCGGCGGGACCGGCGACTCCAACGCCTGACGCACCGTCCCGCGACCGACCCGATACCGCGCCGCGAGCGCCCGCTCCGACAAGTCCTCACGGTCCTTGTCCCGTCTGATCTGCTCAAACAACTCCACTCTGGACCCCACTTTCCGGCGCCTCCGATCCACGCTCGATGAGCGCAAGATCCTCAGCCGCCAGCCGGACGGGGTGGTACCGAATCAGACCATCGCAGCGGTACCGAATCAGAGCATCGTTCTCAATCGTTCGCCGGCTCCAACGACGCGTAGATGGCTGGACGCCCTGGAGCCGGCCTGATTGGCGCTGGCTGAGGAGCTAGAGCTGAGCGCATCTACCGTCGGTGTGGCCGAGGTGCAGCACCGATGACGCGTTGCCCTGTCGATTGAAGAGTCCATCTGACACGCCGGCGCGCGATGCCGGACGTCCGGTGGGCGTTCGGTTCTAAGACCCCACGACTGCCTGGTGGTCAGCGCCGGACTTCAGATAGTCAACACATCGCAAGGCATCGCGATCCCTAGGCCGCCAGGTCCAAGGTGAGCTGACCAGCGTCGGGACGGTACTCGGGATAGAACGTTCCGAGGACCATAAAGGCCCCTGGGTGCAGATGTTGATCTCCGACGAAGAACATCGTCTCGCGCCGTTCGTGACACATAAACGACAGCCACTTCTCGCGGACAGCGTCGACGACGTCGTAACCGCCCCGCTCCCACGAGCGGCAGGCCTGCCCCACCTCCCAGTCAGCGATGCTCTGCTCATGGCCACGACATCCCGGAGACTCGCATTCCCAGCTGTAAGCGAAAGCATGCGCCGGACGTTCCAGCAGGCTCTTGGTGCTTAGGAGATTGCCCTGCTGAAGCGTGCTGAGCTGCGTTTGCGACCAGGGCTCGCGCTCGCGGACCACAACGTCGAGCACGCGTCGAGGACGGACTACTCCGAGCGACGGGCCCGAGCCGCCGCCGCGGCGTCCGCGAAAAAGCTCACACATCGTCGGCCCCAGCAACGGTTCGACCCAGCGCCGCCGAGCCGACCAAGCGCCACTCGCCTTCAAATGCTGGCCGACGCGGATGGAATCGAGATCAGGCCTATAGCTTTCGGCACGCCGGTCCGTGGAATGCTTCTGCGCACGGAGGCTGATGACGTCGTACTTCTTGAACTGATGCTCCTCGGGTAGGTCGCGAAAGCCCACCGGGAAAAGGCGCGCCCACTCGGGTCGGGGAGTATCCAAACGAACGCCAGCCACACATACGGCCTCACCGTATTTCGTCGAGACGGACGGATACGCCTTGACAAGGACCAGTAGCTCCATCTCTAGCCACCGACTGCTAGAGGAGGTCGTATTTGTGCCCGATGCCACGCACTTATGGTAAGCACGCGTCGGCCGGCATCCGATAGTCGCCACGGAAAATGGGGCAAAAACGTTGCGGTCCGCCGCCGCCGTGCTGAGATCGCGACGGGACCCGTCTCGCACCCGCCGTCTCAATAGCGGTTGGCTTCTGAGACGCCGCCGGCCGTGGTGCAGACTGCAGCGGTCATCCTGGTGGCGGGTCCCCTCCGGGCCAGCCGGAGTCTGTGGGGCCGATGCTCGGGCCTAATTTTCTTGTCACAGGGACGGTGTTCGTGCGAAGAAGGTGGTGTGCGGCGCGCAGATTCCGATGATGCGGGGTTGTTGCTGGCGGCGGCCAACGGTGATGATCGTGCCTTTGCGGAGTTTTATCGCCGGTGGTTGCCCTTGGTGACCGGCTATCACCTGCGGCGGACCCGTTCGCGCGAACTCGCGTTTGATCTGACGGCGGAGACGTTCGCGGCGCTTGTGACTGACGTTCGGCGTTTTGATCCCGCCCGGGGGTCGGCGGCCGCCTGGTTGTTTGAGATTGCCGAGCACAAGCTGCTTGACAGCAGGCGCCGGGCGCGGGTGGAGAGCGCCGCGCGCGCGCGGCTGGGCCATGAGCCGCTGGTCCTTGAGGACCACGACCTGCGGCGCGTCGAGGAGCTCGCGTCGCTGGGCGACCGCGATCGGCTGGATGGCCTGTTGGCCCGACTGCCAGCGTCGCAGCGCGACGCGGTCCGCGCGCGGGTCCTGGACGAGCGCTCGTATGCAGAAATCGCAGGCGAGATGGAGTGCTCTGAAGCAGTCGTGCGCCAACGCGTGCACCGCGGGCTGAGCCGCCTGCGCGAACGATTGAGGGAGACGTCATGAGCGCACACGACAAGCTCGAACACCAACTGCGGGCCAGCGTCAGGCGCGCCGCCGCACGACCGAGGGCACCCAGGCGGCGTCCGTGGTCATGGTCCCGCAGTCTCTCAGGGCTGATCATGGCGCTCAGTAGCGCGGCGGTGCTGGCGGTAGCGGTGATCGCGCTGGTCGTGTTGCACCACGGTCGCTCGCCCTCCCCGACACCCACACCGCCGGCGACGACGCACCATGGCTCCCGTTTCGGGCCGGCGCCCCCGGACCCGGGACCCATTCCAGACAACGTCGATGACGCGGTGGTCGCGGCATCCTGGAACACCGCGTGGCGTCAAGATCCCGCGTGTCGTCCCGCCGGCGGACAAGGGCCCGGCGCCGGGGTGACCAATGCAACGCCGAGCTCGGCGATGCTCTCAGCCTTGCCGGAGATGCGCCGCGCCGCGACCAGCGCCGACCGCCTGCCCGCCAACCTCTACAAACGTTTCGGCGGTCGGCTCACGCTCCTGGTCGGCGGCCAGGGCGGCGACGTGTACATCCGCTACGTCCGTCGGGTGCGCGTCGCGCAGGGGCGCACCTTCTACCTGATTCCGGTCGCCAACCTCGGACGACCCCCCCTGTCAGCCGCGGCCGCCAATCGCTGCTACCGCCTCGAGGTCGCCGCGCTCCAAGCCAAGCTGCCCAGCGTCGCGCGCTCCAAACGCGCACCCACGCGCCGATACGGTAACGCCGAATTCGCGCTCGGCCGTTACAACCTCGAAACCTCGACCGTCCACGAAGGCGTGGGCCTGCTCGCCGAAAATGTCAACGGCGGTGGCGGCGGAGGCGGCGCCCAGAGCCTGGAATCCATCCAGCAGGGCGGACCGCTCGGCGGCGGCGGTGGCGGCACCCCGCCCTCCCCAATCGTGATGGACGGGATTGTCCCCTCGGGCGTTGCCAACGTCACTCTCCAGTTTCCCGCTATCCATCACGGAAGCCGACAGCTCCCCGCCCTGAACGCGACCGGCAAGGTCATCAACAACGTATTCATCATCCCGATCCCAACCCTGTTCCAGCGCGGCGGCTGGCCCAGCACCGCAATCTGGCGCTCAGCAACCGGCACCATCATCAAGACCGTCAACGAACGACCATTTCACCCATGACGCGCATTTCCGCCGCCAGGCGCAGAGCGCCACGTAATGATCATTGCTGCACGCCTGAACCGGCGCGCTCGCTACCCCTCGAATCCGACGTCGACGCTGCTAGTTCCGAACAGATCCAGCCATACGCCGCGGTCCCCTGCTGTTCGGGGGTCGTTGGTGATCGAGACCATCCGAACCCTGGCGCCGGAGTCGCTCGCGGGCAAGTATTCGCGGCATGCGCGGCATCCGCGTCCGCGCCGCTCAGTCGCCGATGCCCTGGCCCCTGGTCGATGTCCGCGCCCGGCTGCGGCTGGTCGAGGCCGACCTGGAGGCGGAACCGTCCGATCGCGTGACGCAGGGGAACGTCAGCGCGGCTGTAGCCGTTGTCGATCTCGCTGGTGATGCCGTTGCTCTCGCGCATGCGATCATCGCGCGACAACCGCTCCCATGCTCCGCGAGCGTGGGATCGTCGGGCCGCTCACCGAGCGTGCCGGTCAGCCATCGTGGTGCGGACTCCAGCTCGATCTGCTCGGCCGTGCGCCGTGCGTCGAACGGGCCTGCAGCAGCGCCGGGTCGTCGGGGACGCCAGCAACTCCTCGAATCTGGCGGGCCTCCGCACGCGCGGCGGCAGGCGATCGCCCGTGGCCTCGTGCGCGGCGCGCGCGGGCTCGGCCGCCCGGCCGTCGCGGGTCGCGTACCCGCTGCATCCCGGCTGGGCCCGCCCGTCGACGTAGCGGCCGGCGAGATCCTCGACGACTCGTTCCAGGCTTCGCGCAGCTTGCGGCCCGCGGCTGGGTGCCGACCCGGTCACCCACCCGGGCTGCGCGGCGATGTGCTCGGCGACGGCTGCCGCCCTGGCGCGCACCGTCTCACGTGCAGGGCCCTGACGGACTGGTCGTGCTTGGCCTTCATGTTCAGGATCCCCTGCGGGTCGGGGTAGCGCGAGGTGATGTCATCGCGCGCGACCAGCAGCGTCTCCAGGCTCTGGCGCTGCCCGTAGTCCAGCTCGTTGCCACCGGCCTGGCGGTGAAGCTCGTCGATCATCTCGACGACCGCTGCCAGTCCTGCGCCGCCTCCAGCGCGTCCTGTAGACGCTCGCTCTCGAACGTCCGCTCGATGACCTCGCGGTGGGCGAGCATATCGGCGTAGGCGTCGAGCTTGAGCCGCCGACGGGCTCACCGCGCTGCATCCGGTGGAACGCCTCGCCGGCGACGTGGTAGCGCCCCTCGCGGTAGCGCTCGATGTCGACCTGCAGCTCGGCCTCGGCCGCGGCGTCGAGCTCGTCCTCGACACCGAGGTCGAGCGCCCGTCGCGCGCGCGCTGCAGCAGCGCCGCCTCCTCAATATCGCGCGTGTCCATCCGCGCCGCCATCCGCGCGATGACCTTCTCGCGGTCGATCTCGGGCTCCATGACGGTGGCGTACTCCTTGCGCTCCTCCTCGGCCTGCGTATGCCCGGAGACCACGTAGACCCGCGTTGTCTGCTTGGCGCGCGACAGCGCCGTGTACGCCCATTCGCGCGAGAACTCGCCGGGCAGGCCGACGACACCGGCCCACTGCAGGGTCGCGCCCTGCGTGCCGTGCGCCGTGAGCGCGTAGGCGTGCTCGAGATGCTCGCTGACGTAGGCGACGTGCTCGGGGTCATCGGCGTTGAACTGGCGCGTGTTGCCGTTGTCGTCGGCGAGCGTCATCCCGCTCTCGTCAAGCTCGATGATCGTGCCGAGCGTCCCGTTGTCCAGGTCATAGCCCTTGTGGTTGCGCCGCGCGATCACCCGGTCGCCGACCGCCCACTCAAGGTCCTCGATCGTCGAAGCGCCCCATCGTCGTGTGCCCGGTCAGGACGCCCTGCTCGGTCAGCTGCTCGCGGATCATGCGAGTTCAGCGCCGCGCGCCGCGCGTTGTCCTTGGTCACCAGCGCGAGGCTGTTCATCCCGCGCGCATGCTCAAGCGGCATCGCGCGACCCTCAAGGGCCGCCTGCTGCGCGCGGTCAAGCATGTGCTCGCGCATCGCCATGAAGTCCCCGACCGCCTGCGCCATCGCCGTCTCGTTGGCCTGCTCGCCGGTGAACACCTCAAGGTCGGGACGGTCCGCCCACGCCGCAAACCGGCCCTGGGTGAACTCCGCGACCGCCTCCGCGCGGGCCGCCTCATCGACGACCTCCTGGCCGCCGAACCGCTCCTCCAGGTAGCTCTCAAGCGTGTGCTGCTTGAACGCCAGGTACGCGCTCGCCTGGCCGCGGCGCAGCTTCTCCAGCGCGTCGATCTCCAGCCGGTTGAGCTGGCGGCGCACGTGCGAGAGCTTGTAGCGCCCAGCTGGCGCGACAGCGCGGCGTGCATGCCGCCGGCGCGCACCGACGTCAGCTGGTAGCTGTCGCCGATCAGCACCACCTTCACGCCCGCGTCCGCCATCTCGGTGGTGATCTTCGACAGCAGTCGCGTGTCGGCCATGCCGGTCTCATCGATGAACAGCACCGCGAGACGGGTCCCCGAACGTCCGGCGGATCACCTCGTTCGGCCCCACGATCCCGAACTTGACCTCCCAAGCAGACAGCGTCCGCGGGCGCTCAAACCCTCGAGCCGGCGAACTCTCGCACCGCGCGGCCGGTCGGCCCGGCGGCCAACGCGGGATATCCGCCCGCCTCAAACACCTTCGCATCGCACCCGCGGTCGTGGTCTTCCCCGACCCGGCGAGCGCCTCGATGCTGAGATCGCGTTGCCGTCTCGGCGACCGCGCGCAGCACGCTCAGCTGGTGGCGGTTCCGGCCCTCACGCCGCCCCGCCGGCGTAGAAGTTCGCGAGGCCCCGCTCGATGGTGTCAGCGTCGAGTACCGCGCGGCCGTCGGCGGCCCTCGACCGCGACCTCGATGATCCGCTGCTCGTGCTGGAACAGCTCGAGGTGGTCATCTTCTCTCGCAGTTTCTCGGTGCGAACGTCAACAACCTGATCTGAAGCCATCACCGCGTCGACCATCGCGTCGATGTCCGCGAGCCACGGACCGAGCCCTGGGGCGCGGTTGGCGCCTCGATCACGACGTCCTTGCGCTCGAGCGTGTTCTCGTGGCCGTCACGCCGTTGGGCCCGAACGCGCGGGCCTGCACGGCCGCGACGGGAAGTGGCGGTTCTCGAACGCAGGCATCTCCCGGTAGGCCGCAATGTCGGCGGGGGTCAGCCACTCGCTAGCGCGCGTCACGATCTCGTCGTTCCACCCTCTCCGAGATTCGCGTTCAGTCCTTGGGGTTGCGGGTCTGGCGCCACGTCGCGTCGCGCACCGCGCGGCCGGCGTGCATCCCCTGGGCGACGAACTCGGCCTCGACTTCGAGGATCTGGGTGCGCCGCTTGGACATCTCCGCCCGCAACTCGGCCGGGACAAGCTCCTCGGAGACGTCGGCGAGCCCGTT